>CAWKBP010000001.1:0-402218 GCA_963847905.1 uncultured Planctomycetota bacterium
CTAGGCACTTGGTCGAAGCTGTCAATTATACGCTTTTGCGCACTAAAAAACGTCCGTACGTCAAGGAAAAACCGGGGATTGTCCGCCGTAAAGGCGATAGCGTCGCTGGCGAAAAATACAAGATGACAAGGCGGCTGGTTCCGTTGGCTGCAATTTATGCTGTGCTGCAACGACCGATCGCCAATCAAGTTGCCTCTTACACCACTCGGCTAAAATTCCGTCTAAAAGCCGGGACGCAATGCGAGAAAAATGGAGCGACGACCAACTCTGTCCGTTGTGTGGAGACAACCTCTTCCTCAGCGGAAAACGGTCGAAATACCACCCGTTTCAATCCTAATGGTGCCGTGGGAAGGTGTCAAGAAACTCGCGTCATTACACGGCTGTGACAGCGCCATCTCACCTTAATAAAGCGACTGTATCAATTGTGCCGGCAAACGTCGGTCGACGCAGCTCGCGGATCGTGTTCCGCGCTTCGTTCGAAATCAACACAACATTGCGACCTCGGTCGCTAGAGAGGATGTCGTCGAACGTGATCGCCTGCAGCTTCGACGACCGCTTGAGCACGTAGGGAGCGTAGCCAAGGCCGATTACCTTCTTGAGCTCGGCGAGGAAGATGCTCCAGTTCTTGCCGTACACCTCTTGAACACACTCGAGCAATACTAAGTCGATGCATTGCCGCTCGAACAACCGCTGCCCGCCACGGAGCACATGATGCTCGAAACCTTCGGCGTCAATTTTTAACATTCGAATCGGCAGGTCGACGGGAAAGTCGTTCTCAAGCGTAGAAACCTCTACGTCGACGACGTCCTCGCCATCCAGCAGCGGGACGCTCCTCTCAAAGGCCCCGTACGTATTCGTCGGTGCCAAGGTTGCACCGCCGAGCAGCTGCCGGCTGAACCGCAATTGGCTCGTGCCGACTTCCGAACCCAAGGCCTTCTGGCGTACTTGAGCGCGATCGTGGCACCAATTCATGACCAGCGATTTTCTCAGCAAGGAGGCGGGAAGCGGATTCGGTTCGTAGCAGAACACCCGTCCGAATGGTCCAACACCGTCGGCAAACAATAGCGACAGAATTCCGACATTCGCACCGACGTCGATTACCCAATCTCCCTTTCGTACCACTCGCTTGACAAACAGCTCTTCTTCGAATTCGTACGGTGCCTGTGCAAGGCGATACTTGGCGTCACCGTGACGTCGTCCCCGACGAGAAAAATCTTCGGTTGATGCACGGTCTGGTGCAAATCACTCCCGACGCCGGATAGGAGTGCCCCCGATGAGATGCAAATTTCGCTTCGCGTTCGATAGCCCCGCGCGCGTTCTGATCAGCGCCTTGAGCATTAGCCGCTTGAAAGTATTCTTTATGCGGCCGATCAGTCCACGCAGCGGCCGGCGCGGCCCGGGCCCCTCCCACGAGTGTTCCCACAAATGCGCCGCGTAGGTCCAGCCCGACTCTCGGCAGGACACTCGTCCCAATTGTACGGGTAAATGTTCCGCGGAATGACAACCACGTCGTCACGCCATTTCAACTCGCGTGAGAACAACTTCGGCCCGGTGGTTTGCTCTGGCGTTAACTACGAATCGACCTCGTTTTGCTCCAGCACATCAATCAAGTGCTTCAGCACCGGACTCTGAGGCACTGCCCCAAAAAATGCATTGGTGAGCGACAGCCCGTCTTCGCTGGCCACGACAAACGGATACTCGCAACGGATCGAGGCCTTTCAATAGTGCGCGAAGTCCGCATCGAGATAGAATCCTCCCTGCTGATAAACAACTTCGAGCCGGATCAGGTCGGCCAGCTGGGCCCCCGAATTCACCTTATCCCAATACTTCGACAATACGAACGGAGCAGGATCCAATGGGTCCTGCCAGACAACTATATTCCAGTCCGGATGGAGCTGCGTGCAATTTCGATATTCTTCAGTGGTCCGCAGACGGGGACGCAGGAATCGTAAAGTGGATGATGCGAGGAATCATAGGGGATAGCGCGAGAGAAACTGGGGGCGGAATTGCCGGGTGCGAACTCTGAAGTTTAGCGTCTTAATGGCGATAACATGGGAAAGGCGTGAATTAACTTGGCTAAAAGCTCGTTCCACGACGAGGGGGTAATGAATCGTGCGCCAACGCCCATCGTCAGAAATCCCATACACGCGGCCAATCCGCATTGCGCTAGAGGGGCGGCAAATGGGCCATGCTGGCAAGCTGGATTGCGAGGAGAGTGGCACTAGCCGAAAGCACCCCAACCGTGGTGGGTCGAAGAAAAACATTGCCGATCTCCAACCATGTTATACTCCAGATCGGCGAAATACCCAGAACGCCAGCGCAGGAGAAAACGCTGCATAGTAAATGCAAACCGCCGTAGCCACGCCGAGACTTTGAGCCCACAACCCGCCGATCGAGATGAACACCAAAAATATCGGAGCAAATAGCGAAGACCACCAAAATAGGAAGCGGAACTGCCCCCGCCTTGAAGCAGGCTACCCACGGGCCAAGATGCCACGTCGAAAGCCAAACCGACGCTGATGAGCTGCACCAGCGGAATGGCCGCCGCCCATTTTTCGCCATAGATCGCGCGGAGCAGCGGCCCGGCAATGGCTGCCTGTATCATGCACAGCGGCATTCCGGCAAGCGCCAGCGCCGGTGGCCTTGAGAGCAGCCTGAGTCTGCTGCGCCGAAAACGCAGTGAAGTGAGACAAGCCGGCCAAGAGTACCAATTGGAGCGAACCGGCCGTCAAGCGAATCGCCTGAGTGGCAATGCCAAAAGCAAAAAAATAGGGGCCCACGATTGCAGTGCCTACAGGGCCCCGAGCAGGATGTAGTCGCCCTGGCTAACTGCGGTTTGCAAAACTCGCTGAAAAAAAATGTAACTCGTGTCGCCGATCAAGTACCGCCAATGGCGAAATGGATTTCGAATACTGACGGCGGGTCGCGACACAATCCAGAGTACGGCCGCTATCGCTGCGTAGACAATTGGCATCGGGAGTACAAACGCATAGACGCCGTACCCCAGCGCGGCAAATGTCAAAGTCAAAAGCGTCTGCAAAATGGATTGCAGAAAGGCAATCAGTGAAAGCGTGCCAAATCGCATTTCGGCACGCAATTTCGCCGTCGGCACGAGCATAAAAGAACCGATCGGAGTGGCAATGGCCAATACGGCGAGCAGACCGGTCAACTGGCTCGAACCAAAAATCCGTGCGGCGAAAGGTGCTGCAATCAGAATCGCGGCGCAGCCCAATAGCCCAGCGCAAAAGCTGAAATAAAATGCCGGCGTGCTCCAGAGCTGAAAGTGCTTTCCGCGGCGAACGAGAATCACGTCAATGCCGGGATTGATCAGCAACGCGGCAAACGCGGTAACCGTATAGGCCATGCCGATTTGGCCAAAGTCGTCCGGCGAAAGCAACCAGGCCAAAACGAGCTGGCCGCCAAGCGTGACTACTTTTGAACCCAGCGTTTGAATAAGCAGCCAGAAGGTCCCCGCAACCACCAAGGCTCCAGTACCTCTTGGCGGGGCAATCGGCAAACGCTCCACCTCCAACAGAGACTCCGGATTGGCCGGATCTGGATCGGGCGGTGGTGGGTCAAGGATCGGTATCATGGTCAATCGCCGAGGTGCGGTACGAAGTCAGACAAGCAGCGTCGACACAGAACCCCCGCTTGCTAATCTGCCATTCGCTGCCAAGCGCCCGAAACAAACATACCATCGGGCGAATGCTCGGCGAAATGGCGGCTTCCTCGGCGACGAACTTCGCCGGTAAATTAGACGACAAGACGCCATAAAACCCATAGGTGAATTGCGAAACTGGTCGAAAACTCGGTAGCGCTTCCGCAGTTCCTCGGCATCAATACCGTCCACGGCAGAATAAGGAAGCTCGCCGTGCCGCAAATCGGTAATGCTCCAGATCTCGTTGGGCGCCAGCGGCAACTTGATTAAACCAGCTTGGATCAGCCGCTGGTTGACCTGATCTAGGTAGTCCGATTTGAGCAATCGACTCGTCTTGTTATAAAGCGCTTGGGCGATCCGAATCGGCAGCATCGAAAGTCGCCGACGGCGGTTCCGGCGAAATTCGGCAAGCTGCTTTACACGCTCCACGACGATCGGCTCGCAATGGGCCCCTCGCCGCGGATCGTGCACATGGATATAGAACCCACCCGGCTTGATCACACGGTCGAGCTGCCGACAAAACTCAAACAACTGGGGAAGGTGATGCAACACGGAACAAGTGATAACCAGATCGACCGATTCATCGTCCAGCTCATCAATCTGGCCATTGATATATTCCGCCGGGATTTGCCACTTCGCGGCCCTTGTTTGACAACGCTTCATCATCTCGGCGGAAGTATCGATAAATTTAACCGAGATATTCGTTGGCCCAACGCCGATTGCAACAGCAGCTCCGTCGAAAGTCCGGTTCCGCATCCCACGTCCGCCATCACCCAACCCGACGCCGGGTTTGCAGTCCGCTCGACGTCGCTTGCGAGTCGATCGATAATGGTCGGCAGGCTCAGCCACATTTCACGATGAAGCTGGTCGTAGCGGGTCGCTTCGACGTCGTGAAACTCAACGTTCACGATTCGTTGAAATTCGCGCGCCGTAACGTTGCCTCCCTTAGCACGGATTAGTGCCTCGACGCGATGTTCCCAATCTGCAAGCTGGCGAGCCTCTGCCTCGGCTAGTTCTTGATATTCACTCATGTTGGTGACGATCGTTCGATCGCCATTTGGTCGAATTGGGCGGAACACTCGCTTCCGAATGCGAGATTGCGTTGATTATACACCGGCGTGAGACCTGAGTCTGCCGCGGCAATTAGTTGTGACGGTTGTACGAATTGTAGCAACAACATTTGAGTTCTGCGGTTGGGTGTCCGCCATCTACTTCGCAGAATTGGATGGTGCATCGGGAGGATTGGCACATAGCGGCCTTCGCTTTCGCGGCGTTAGAGTACAATAAGTCGTCGCCAAGTCGGCGCCGAATTCTGGTTTCGAAAATCCTCCACGAGGACCCAGGTGTCCGAGCCTCCGCTGTTTACCGCTGCAATCATCTGCTTCAACCGTCGGCAGTTGGTACGTGAAGCAATCGAATCGGTGCTGCGGCAAGAGTACTCGGACTACGAAGTCGTGCTTGTCGACGATGCTTCGACCGATGGCTCGGCCGATGTGATGCGTGAATTTGCAAATCGAGCAACGGTCGTCGTACGTGAGCAAAATGGCGGAGAAATGGCGGCGCGAAATACGGCGATGTCCGTCGCCCGCGGACGATACGTGTGTTTCCTCGATGACGACGATTTGTGGTTTCCGTGGACATTAGCGACATTTGCGCAGGCCATCGAACGCAATGGCAGTCCGACGATGGTAGGCGGTGCGATGCTTGCATTTCGGATGACTCCGAGCTGCGAGATGTTCAGCAAAGAGAATATGCGGAGTCGATTTCCAACTGCTATTTTTCCAGCATGCATTATGTAGGAGTCGCTTCGTCGGCCATCCGCCGCGAAGAAATTGAACGGGTGGGCGGGTTCACAGATCTGCGCCTCAATGGGATGGACACCGATCTCATGCTTCGGCTTGGCGACCGACCTGGGTTTGTGAAAATCGAATCGCCTCTCACATTCGCCTATCGAGAACACGCAAACATCACGGGTGTAGTTGCCATGTCGTATGGCGGCGCGATGCACGTGATACAAATGGAGTCCGAGGGTCGCTACCCAGGAGGAAATGCGTCGCGTGCCGACCGGCTGAAACATATCACGCGGCGAACTCGCAACGCCACCTTTCAGTTCCTCCGCAAAGGAGAAACTGCCAAAGTCTTGGAAATTTATCGGCGAACTTTCTGGTGGAATTTTCGGATGCGCCGGTGGGGGTATCTGGCGGCGGTACCGATGATGGCGCTGGTTCCTCCATTGCGCCAGTTGTATAAATTCACGCGGGACTAGTCGGTGCCGCCGGTGCTGCCCGTCGAGACTCCCTTATTTTTGTCCCACCAAGTTGACTTATCTCGAACGGCTGCTCATGGTCGACGACATCTCACGCATCGCGATCTTTGTCCAAGGTACGGAAGAATATGGAGTGGGCCAGGTTGCGCTTACGCTGGCCACCGAATTGAAGCGGCGCGGTGGGCAACCGGTCATCGTCGCCTTCGAACAAGGCGCTGACACAACGGTGCGAGGAGGACGGGATCGCGTATCGCATTCTCGGCCTGCCGGTCTGGCCCAGCTACTCGCGGAATAAATTGAAAACGGCGTGGACTTTGTTGCAACAACGGCTGGCGATGGGCAAGGCGTCGCGCACGTTTGCTGAGCTGCTAGTGGAAATCTCGGCCGATGCATTGGTCGTCCAATGGCCGTTCCACGTCGAGCTGGCGGGGAAGTCAGTGCAGCGGGCGGCGGTGCACTGCCACTGGATGATGCCGAACATCATCAGTCAAAGATGGCCGCTGGGATTGAATCGACGCTATTACCAGGGCCTCTGCCGACTCTTGAAGATCAAGCCGCTTCCCAACAGTCGATACACGGGCAACTCGCTGGGCGATGGAGTCGGCTCGCAGGTGCTGTACCTTGGCGTCGATGAATCGCGGTTCCAGCCGAGTCGGGCCAATTCGTTCACGCCGGCGGAATTGAATCTGCCGGCCGACGCCTGCGTGGCCGGCGTATTTGCGCGGATCGACGCGACCAAGGGGCACTTGCCGCTGTGGCGGGCGATGTGTGAACTGATCGACGAGGGAGAGAATCTCCATCTGCTGGTAGTCGGCGGCCCCGTCGACGGCCCTTTGGCGGCGATGCTCCGTGAGCTGGCTGCAGAGCGGAATGCGGAGTCGCGACTGCACTTCGCCGGCTGGACGAAAGAGCCCGAGCGTTACTACGACGCGATCGACTTTGCCGTCAACTCGCGGATCGATCCCGAACCGTTCGGCCTGTCGGTGGTCGAAGCGATGCTGGCGGGCCGCCCGGTGTTGGTCCATGCCTTGGGCGGGCCGGCCGAGACGGTGGTCGACGGCGTCACGGGCTGGCATGTCGCGGAAGCGACGAGCGAGTCGTTCGCGGCCGGCTTGCGGCGGATTATGCAGGACCGCGCTCGCTGGCAGGAAATGAGCGCGGCCGCTCGAGAGCATGCGCTCGCCAACTTCAGCTCTACGGCGTTTGTGTCGAACTATCTGCAAATTGTCCAACATCAGGGGCCGATTTCGCAGTAGAAATCCGCGATTTTTGGCCGGCTCGCGGTCGAAAACCGGCGTCCGCGCACTGGCGAAAGCTGATACAATGCCGGCCTGCGCAGTAATTTCGCGCCCGCTCGCCATTGTTCGCAAAGCCCGACACGGATTGTCGACATGACCGGCATCTGCCTCCCCACGACCGCGAATCTTGATCGTCGCTTGCCTCAGCGCGATTGGGGATGTGATCCATGGCGTTCCGGTGCTGTGCGCTTTGCGCGCGGCGCTGCCGGAGGCATTCTTGGCGTGGGTCGTCGAAGGCAGGGCCGGTGATCTGCTGGAAGGGCATCCGGCGCTCGACGAACTGATTCGCGTGCCGCGCGGGTGGCTCAAGTCGCCGGGCGAGGTGTGGCGGCTGCGGCGGCAAATGCGTCAATTGAAGTTTGATGCTTCGATTGATTTGCAATGTCTCACCAAGAGCGCGATCGCGGCCCGGCTGAGCGGCGCGCCGCGAAGGATCGGCAAAGGGGGGAGCGACGGGCGGGAGCTGAGTCGCTGGTTCCACAACGAGCTGGTGGATTGCGGCGGGTCGCATGTGATTGAACACTATCTTGATTTGCTCAAGCCGCTGGGGATCGAGTCGCCAGCGGTGCGATTCGATTTGCCGGAGCGCGAGGTCGACGCGCGGATGGCGGAAGACTTTCTCCGCGTGAACGGATTGGCGGCCGGCGGATTTGTGCTCATGAATCCCGGGGCGGGGTGGCCGTCGAAGATTTGGCCGGCCGAGCGTTATGGGGATTTGGCCCGGCGGCTGGCGAAGAAACATGGGCTTACAAGCGTTGCGGTTTGGGGTGTGCCGAGCGAACGGCCGCTCGCCGAGCAGATCGTAGCGGCCAGCGGTTCGCATGCTCGACTGGCGCCGGCGACTTCGATGACGGAGCTCGCTGCGCTCTGTCGCCGCTGTGCGCTGTTCGTCGGTTCGGATACCGGGCCGATGCATTTGGCGGTGGCGGTCGGCGCGCCGACGATTAGTTTGCATGGGCCGAGCCGGGCTGACTGGTGCGGTGCTTATGGGCCGGAGAATATTCGCTTGCAGGTTCGTTACGAAGATGGGTCGGCGCTTGAGCGGCGCAAGGCGGATGACTCGGCGATGCGGGCGATCGATGTCGAGATGGTAGCCGAGGCTTGTGACCAAATCATTTCGAGTAGGTTGGCGCGACAGTGTGGTTAGTTTGTTGTGACGTTCCATTGAAAAGGAGTTTCTATGATTCACTTCCGTCGAACTTTGTTGTTTGTTTTCGCGGCGATTGCAGCTGCTGCTGCTCAGGGCCAGTCGCTCGATGGCGTGTGGGAAATCACTTCGGTGATCGATAATGGCCGGATGGTCACGCCGACCGAGATTCGTACGAACTATGCCGCCGATGGCCGCGTGACGATCAATGGGCAGGTGGCGCAGTTCATCTTGCCGATGACGTACCAGCGGAAGCAGCTGCCGTTTGCGGTCGACGTCACCAAGAGCCCGGCGCGGCTTGATTTGGCCGGCGCGGAGAAGACGGGCGGGCGCGGGATCATCATGCCAAGCAAGGATTCGCTGATCTTGTGCCTCGCCGGGCGCGACAAACCACGGCCGACGTCGTTCGCTCCGGGGCCCGACATTCTGTTCATCTCGCTGCAGCGGGCGACCGGCGATGCGGCAACGGCGGCGCCGACGCAGGGGCAAGCTCCGACGTACACCGATGACCAGTTGCGGCAGTTGCTGGTGGGCACGTGGGGACATCA
Source organism: uncultured Planctomycetota bacterium (assembly GCA_963847905.1). GTDB lineage: Bacteria > Planctomycetota > Planctomycetia > Pirellulales > Lacipirellulaceae > DASYDU01. The sequence goes on from CAWKBP010000001.1 coordinate 8,918, forward strand.
GGACGAAGAGACGATCCACTACATCACGCTCAACGCGGACGGCACGGTGACGAACACCATGCAGTGGAAGGACCAGTTCAAGAAGATGTTCCATCAGGACGTGCGCTCCAGCGGTTCGTGGAAGCTGCAAGATGGCGTGGTGATGGTGAAGTGTGACACCTCGACCGACAAGGAGCGCAAAGGCCAGATTCACTCGTTCCGTATTCGCTCAATTTCGTCGACCGAGTTGGTGGCGGTCGACGCGTTAGGCACAGTGCGGCAAGAGTGGAAGGCACAATAAGGTGCAGTCCGCGTAGGGGGACCGGCGAACTCGTTTTATTGCACTAAAATGGTCGCATTTTGGTGCATGGGATGGATAGATTCGCTGGAAGCTGCGAGTAAACTTTGCTCTGGGTGGTTCAAAATAGGGGCTCATTTTGGAACGGCCGGCGCGTTTTGGTGCGGCTGCTGGCTGTCGACGACTTCGATTCGTGGTCGCGTTGTCATCCGGGCGATGACCTTGCGCAGGCGCTTGGGGTCGCGGTTGGTGAGGGCCGCGGCCGTGAGTTCGCCGCACGTCGACTCGATGGCCTGCGTGAGGCGCCGGCAAGCGGACTGACTCTCAGGCGCATCGGCAAACTCCTCGTTGATTAACTCCAGGCAGCGGGCCATCAGGTCGTGAACTGTCTCGAGGCGGACGACGTTGGCGGCGGTGCGAGCGTACTCTTCCGGTTGGGAACGCTCCAGGAGCCAGGCGGCCGCCCGCCAATCATGTCCGGCGGCTTCCTGCAACGTACGAACCGGGCGGATGCGGGCCTGCGCCTCGGCGCAGCGCAGCAGCTCGCCAAACTGCGGATTCCGGGCGGCCTCACGGCGGATTGTGTTGCGACTGCAGCCGACGTAGCGGGCGGCGGCCTGGATGGTGCAGCCGACGCTAATCATGGCACAGATTTCGTGGCACTTCGTTTCGTCGAGGGCGAGTGGTCGACCGGACATGGTGGGAGTCTCCGAGGAGAGTCTTTTGGATCGTGGAGCGGGCCAGGCGGAAGTAGGGTATATCAGTACACTATTTCCGTCGCGAACCTAGCATGGTCACTTGCCGAATTCAACAACTGTTTTTGGCCGCCCCACTGACGGGTGGGAGTGTTTCGAATCGGAATTTAAAGCCATGCTGGGGCAATTTCCGTTGGAACTATTCACCAAGCAAAGCAGGGGCGATGGCGAGAATTAGATTCCTCGCAGAGTGTCATTGAACTTGCCGCAGTCGCAGCGGCTCTCATGAGCGCCGTCGCCAGTCTGTTTAAATTTGATCGGCGACCCGCAGGCTTCGCATGCCAAAGCGGATTTGCCTGTCTCTGAGAACGCTTGAAACGCGGCGAGCAATGTCGCGAGTGCGGCCTCGTCTCGGCATCGGTTCGTCAGCGGAGTAGATTGCGCCGTCCTCAGCGTGTCTTCCGGGTCCATCATCGATCATCCGCCGGGAGGCTTGATTGCAATTCGCTCGCGGAGTTCTTGCTTCAATGCAGACACATCCCATAGGTGCAACATCGCGCCGCTCCACGTCGGCTTGGGCTTCAGCCAATTTCTCTCGAACGTACTCGTCCGAAATTGCAGGCCTTTCCGCTTGCGCGATGACAGGATCGTCCTGGGATCGATCAATCGCGTGTGGCCATCGCCCGCGTTGATCGCAGCAATTTGTTCGGCGGTCAGTGGGGCCGGAAACGGAGCGTTTATGACGGAAGTATACAACGGATCAAAGAGCCATGGCAAAGTATTCGTCGAGTCGCTTTACGCCGCCTTGCGGGTTTCCAATTGCGATCCACTTACTTCGCGGCCAAGCAAGCGAGCGTAGACATCCCGGAGATTCGCCAGGTAGTTGGACCAGGTGAAGCGGTCGAGGGCGAGTTCGCGGGCGCGGCGGCCCATTTGGGCGGCCTGGTCGCGGTTGTCGAGGAGCGTGAGGATGGCTTGGGTGAGGTCGGGGACGTTTTGGGGGCGGACCAGGAGGCCGGTCTCGCCGGGTTCGATGATCTCGGGGGCGCCGCCCGCTTCGCAGGCGATCACTGGTTTCTCGGCCAGTGCGGCTTCGACGTAGACCAGGCCGAACGGCTCGCGGTGGGACGGCAGGCACATCACGTCGACGGCCCGCATCAAATCGGGTACGTCGCGGCGGAAGCCGAGCAGGCGGACGCGGTCGGCGATGCCGGCGGCAGTGATTTGTTGTTCGAGTTCGCCGCGCAAGGGGCCTTCGCCGAAGCACCAGAATTGGGCGTTCGGGATGTGGTTGAGTACGAGCTCCGCGGCGCGGACCAGCTCGCGGTAGCCCTTTTTGATCGAGAGGTGGGCGAAGGTGCCGACGATCGGGGTCGTGGCGTCGACGCCAAATTCGGCCCGGACGTCGGCCGGCATCCGCGTGCGCTTTTGGTCGGTGGGATCGACCGGGTAGTGGATCACGGTGACGCGGTCGCCACGGATGCCTTTTTGGATCAGGTCGCGTTTGACGGCCTCGGAGCAGGCGATGAGATGGCTCTGCTGACTATGCCAGAAAGAGGAGGTGAAGCCGTGGACGTGGCCGATCGATGGCGGACCGCCCCAGCGTTCGAGCCAGCCGCACCACCAGCTGGCGGTCGAGAGATGGGAGTGGAGCACGTCGGCGTGGAAGTCGCGGGCGGCTTGTCGGATCCGCGGCATGGCGAGCAGATTCAGCTTGCCGTTGATGCCCATCGTTTGAAACGTCATGCCGGCGATTCGCATCTCGACGGTGGCGGCGCTGCGGCTGGAGATGCAATGTTGGACGACCTGCGTCGGATCGCTGCGGCGGACGAGGCGCGCGAGGAAACTTTCGGCGCCGGCCATCCGCGAGGGCGTGATGACGTGGAGCACTCGGGGTGGGGCGGCGGTTGAAAAATGGTTTTGATGCAGTGACATTCAATCGGCGTCGGAGACGCCTCCCACAATCTGTCGTCAGGCCGACCGTCGGGTGCGATAGAGGTACGGGTTGAGCGTGGGGTCGTTGTACATTTTCATTTGGCGATAGATTTTGAGCAGCTTGCGGCCGGTCTGAAGATCGTCGATCAATTCGACGAGCGAATGGGCCAGGTCGGCGTGTTGGATGCGGCAGCGGGCGAGTCGCTCGTCGACCTTTTGGCGGTGGGACTGGTCGACGTCGGGGCGGGCGGCCTGCTCTTCGAGATGGTAGATGCGGAGCGACATGATCGAGAGGCGGTCGATCGCGGAGCCGGGCGTTTCGGTGTTGAGGCGGGCGCCGGTTTGCGGTTGGACGCCGGCGGTGGCAAGGGTTGCGGCGAGCGCTTCGTCGAGCCGTTCGATGGCGTCGTTGCGCTGTTGGTTGTAGCGGTCGATCGCCCGCTTGACTTGGGCGATGCGCTGGTCGCCGACGTCGGGGCTGCGGGCGACGTCTTCCTCGTGCCAGAGGAGGTAGTTGTATTGGTGCTGCTCGCAGACGGTGGCGAGGAAGCCGGTGTTCAGGTGTTGTCGCAGGGGTTGTTGCTGACGTTGCTGCTCGAGAGCGGCGGCGGCGGCGCTGCGTGCCAGCGGCAGACGGTGTCGCGCTGGAGGTCGGTGATTTGGGGGACCAATTGCTGGGCGGGGACCAACGACATGCCTGGGTTCCTGGCGGCTAATTCGGCGGCGGGCGGGGAAGAAAGCGGAGGCTGGGGCGGCGGATTCTAGGGAGAGTCCACGCAAGGCACAAGAGCCAGATGCGACAGGTTGTGTGCGGCGTTCGATTGGCGTCGCCCGCCGGCGGACTTCCACGTTAGAATGGGGGCATGCTCAACCAATCAAAGAAACTGCTGCTGGCACTGCTGGCAACTGGGCTGGTTGCCGCGGCGACCAGCGGTGCGATTGCGGCCACTCCGGAAACGGCGGCCGCCGACAGCGCTGCGGCGACGACGAATCCGCTCGATGCGATGCGGGCGTTTCGGTATCTGGAGGAGCTCTGTGCCATCGGCCCGCGTTACAGCGGATCGCCCGGCATGGAGAAGCAGCAGGAGCTGTTGGTCAAGCACTTCAAGGAGCTGGGCGGCCAGGTGAGCCTGCAGCAGTTTCGCGCGAAGAACCCGCTGGGTGGCACGGTGGGGATGGCGAACATCATTGTCCAATGGCATCCGGAGCGGAAGGAACGGATCCTACTCGCGGCCCATTATGACACGCGGCCGTTGCCGGATCGTGATCCCAACCCTTTTGCCCGAAAGAATGGCAAGTTTATCGGGGCGAGCGACGGGGCGAGCGGCACTGCGGTGTTGATGGAACTTGCCCACTTGATGCCGGGAATCGAATCGAAATACGGAGTCGACTTTGTGCTGTTCGACGGCGAGGAACTTGTGTATCAGGAAAGGCGAGACCCCTACTGTCTCGGCGCAACCTGGTTCGCACGGCAATACGTCGCCAAGCCTCCCAAGCACAAGTACACCTGGGGTGTATTGTTCGACATGATCGGCGACTCCGACTTGGCAGTCTACTACGAACAGCAGAGCTACAACTGGCCTGATACAAGGCCGCTTGTGGTTTCGATTTGGAATACGGCGAAGCGGTTGGGGGTTTCCGAGTTTGTCCCGCGCGTGGTTTACGACAAGATCACCGACGACCATGTTCCGCTGCGAAACATCGCCAAGATTCCGACCTGCGACTTAATCGATATCGAATACTCCGCCTGGCATACCGAGGACGACACGCCGCGCCGCTGCTCGGGCGAGTCGCTGGCGAAGGTGGGGTGGGTCGTCTACGAGTGGTTGAAGACGGTACAATGAGGGTCAAGAGTTGGGGTCTAGGGTTGAGAGTTGAGGGCTTGGAACCGGAGAAGAGCGGTTTGCGATGTTTGCGGTTATTATTATTTCTTTGACGCTGCTGGGGATTTCGGGGGTGCTGATCGATTCGCATCGTCGCACCTGGCGCGAGGCGCGCGACTCGGCGACCGTTTCGGAACGGGACAAGCGATTTGCCCGGGCCATGTATCGGCGGCGGATGCAGGCGAGCGGCACGATCGCTCTGATGGGCGCGGCGATCGGGGTTTGGCCGATTGTCGACCAGCAGGCGCGGCCCTGGGGGTTGCTGCTGTATACCGCAATGTTGTTGGTGGCTTGTTCTTGGATCATGGTGCTGGCGATGTTTGACTTTTGGGCGACGCGACGCCACTACCAGCGGGTGCGGATGGAGCAGCTGGCGAAGCAAGTGAAGCTCGCGGTCGAGCTGTCGTCGATGAGCGACAGGACCGACGCCGAAAGGGGCACCTGATGCAGGTCGATCCCTTGCGACTCACCATTGCCCTAGTGCCGCTGGCGGCTTATTTGCTGCTGTTGGCGCTGGTGAATCTGCGCCGCAGGCCATTTCTCACCAGCGGCGGCAGCGATTTGGCGGCGCTTGGCGTGGCGATCTCGGGACTGGCGTTTGTGGGTCCGCTCGAGTTGTTTCGCCCCGATGCGGCGACCGCGGAGTTTGGCAATTTCATCTGGCCGATCTTGCTGGGTTTCTATTGGCTGTGGGTGCTGCTGGTTGTATTGATCGGGCGGCCGCGGTTGGTGGTTTACAACGTGAGCAGCGAAGAGTTGCACCCCGTGCTTGCCGAGGCGGCATCGCGACTGGATTCCGAATCGCGCTGGGCGGGCAATAGTCTGTCGCTGCCGAATCTGGGCGTGCAGTTGCATCTCGAGTCGTTCGACCTGATGCGCAATGTTTCACTCGCGTCGAGTGGCAGCCGGCAGAATATTGACGGCTGGCGCGAGCTCTCGCGCGAGTTGGCGACGGCGCTGAAGCCGGTGCGTGTGAAACCGAACCCGCGCGGGATTGGTTTTTTGCTGGTGGCGCTGGCGTTGATGGCGGGAAGTCTCACCAGCCTCGTGAACCATCCGAAAGAGCTGGCGTACGCGGTGGATGAGGTTTTTTCGTACTGAGGGCGTGAGGATTGTGGGAGGCGTCTCCGACGCCGATTGAACTCCGCAATGTGCAAACTCAGTTCTCTGCTCGACGCTACGCGATCGGGGTCACGAGTCCCCGTCCCACAATTCGAGGTTCAAATCGGTCTACTCTTCGAGCGCTCGAAGACGACGCGGTAGGCCTGGTGGCCTTGGTCGAGCTTTTCGCCGTAGAGGGTGCGGAGCTCTTTCCGCAGCGCGACCGCCGTCGGAAAACCATCGGGAATCGCGTCGGCGTCGCTGAGCGAATCGACTTCGACCTGCTCGACCGACGTGATCCGGATCGCGCCGATGCCCGGGATGTAGCTCCGCTGGCCGGAGCGCATCATGCGGTGTTTCCACAGCCGGATGGTCTGCGTCTTGGAGCCGTCGCGGATGGCATCGAGGAATTTTCGCTTGAAGAGGAGCATGGGTTGATTGCCGTTGTGGGGGCTGCTCGAATGCGGGGAAGTGGGTAGGTGTCCCGGCGAGGCCCATTTTGCGCGAGCGGGCCGGAGACTCCAAGGGTCTCAATTGCCCTTGCAAGCGACCCTTGCCGACCTATAATCCGGAATGCCGCGGAATGGCCGCCGAAACGCCGAATGGGGAGTTTCGGGCTGGCGATTCCACCGGTTCAGGCAGATTTTCGCTGCGGGTGTAGCTCAGTTGGTAGAGCACGACGTTGCCAACGTCGTTGTCGTCGGTTCGAATCCGATCACCCGCTCTTTTGAGGAGTCGTCAGTTTTCAGTCTTCAGTTTGGGCTGAGAACTGATCACTGACGGCTGACAACTAACACTGGCCCGCACTCGCTTTGGCGGGAGCGCGGGCCGATTTGCTTTCGGGAGTGTAAAAATGTCCGCAAAACGGGCGAAGGGCGAGGAACAGGACGAGGTCCAAGAGGACGAGTCGACCGGCGTGGCAGTACAAGCAGCGGCCGAAGAGGGTGCCGACGTTGAAGAGGGCGACGAGGAAGCAACGCCGCTCGATCTGAAGGTCGACATCAAGAGCCCCAGCGCCTGCGAACGCCGCGTGACGGTCACCATTCCGCGCGACGACATCAATCGCTATTACGACAACGCCTTTGGCGAGCTGATGCCGACGTCGGCTGTGCCTGGCTTCCGCATCGGCCGCGCACCGCGGAAGATCGTCGAGAGCCGCTACAAGGAAGAAGTCACCAACCAGGTGAAGAGCTCGCTGTTGATGGATAGCCTGGGCCAGATCAGCGAAGACAAAACCTTCACCGCGATCAGCGAGCCGAACTTCGATCTCGACGCGGTCGACGTGCCGGACGACGGCCCGATGACGTTCGAGTTCACGATCGAGGTCCGGCCCGAGTTCGACATGCCGCAGTGGAAGGGCCTCAAGCTCAAGCGGCTGGTCCGCGAATTCTCGGATGCCGACGTCGCCGAGCAGATCGAGCAGATGCTCTCGCGCTACGGTCAGCTGGTGCCGTTCGAGGGCGCCGCTTCGCCGGGCGACTACGTCACGGCAAACATCACGTCGCACGCCGATGGCAAGCAGGTCGCCCAGGAAATCGAGACGGTGGTCCGCATTCGCCCGACCCTGAGCTTCACCGATGGCCACATCGACGGCTTCGACAAGCTGATGACCGGCGTCAAGGCGGGCGACACACGGACTGCCGAACTGACGCTCACGCAGGACGCGCCGAACGTCGAGCTGCGTGGCAAGCAGGTCGAAGTCACCTTCGAAGTGCTGGAAGTCAAACAGCTCAAACTTCCAGAGTTGACGCCCGATTTCCTGCAGGAGATCGGCGGCTTCAACACCGAAGAAGAGCTGCACACCGCGGTTCGCCAGAATCTCGAGCGTCAGCTCGAGTATCAGCAACAGCGCAACGCGCGGACGCAGATCACGGCGCTGCTGACCAAGAGCGCCGATTGGCAATTGCCGCAAGGCTTGCTGGAGCGGCAAAGCTCCCGCGAGCTGGAACGCGCCGTGATGGAGTTGCGTCGCAGCGGCTTCAGCGAGGCCGACATCCGTGCCCGCGAGAATTTGCTCAAGCAGAACAGCAAGGCCTCGACGGCGACCGCGCTCAAGGAACACTTCATCCTCGAGCGGATCGCCGAGGAAGAGAACGTCGACGTCGCCGAGGGCGACTACGAGAAGGAAATCTTCCTGATGGCCATGCAAAGCGGCGAATCGCCACGGCGCGTGCGGGCCCAGCTCGAGAAGCGCGGCCTGATGGACGTGCTGCGGAACCAGATCATCGAGCGGAAAGTGCTCGAAGCGGTGCAAAAAGAAGCCAAATTCAAGGACGAAAAGTATCAACCGCAGGCAAGCGACACGGAAGCGATCTCGATGGCTGCCGGCGGCGGCAGCGGCTCGGCCATTCCGAGCGTGACCGAAGCGCAAGCCGAGGAAGAATAATCCGGACGACACGGATTGAGCGAGACAGGGAGTGTCCGATGCGCGGATCGCTCTTGTTGTCTCTGATATTCCTGTGTCTCCTTGTCTGGAATGGCTTGGTGGAGAGAATTGCCAAGTGAAGCCGCTGTGCCATCCGGCCAGCGATCCCGAAAGGAACCCCATGACCGATTTTCACATGGCCGATCGAATCTTATCGCCCGAGCGACTCGCGGCCCAGTCGATGCGCGACTACCAGCGCCAGCGGCAGATGACGCTCGGCGACCTGCTGCTGGAAAACCGCGTGATCTTCCTGCAAGGCGAGATCTACGACGGCAACGCCAACGAGCTGGTGATGAAGCTGCTCTACTTGCAGAGCGAAAATCGCCGCAAGGACATCCATTTCTACATCAATTCGCCGGGCGGCAGCGTCACGTCGACCCTCGCTATCTACGACACGATGCAGATGATTTCCTGCCCCGTGGCGACCTATTGCGTCGGTCTCGCGGCGAGCGGCGGCGCGGTGCTCTTGGCCGGCGGCGAAAAGGGCAAGCGATTCGCGCTCGCGCACTCCAAGGTGATGATCCACCAGCCTCACGGCGGCGTCGGCGGCCAGGTCTCCGACATCGAGATCCAGGCCAACGAAATCGTCAAAACCCGGACGTCGCTCAACGAAATCCTCGCCAGCCACTCCGGCCGGACCGTCGAAGAGATCGCCAAGGCGACCGATCGCGATTACTACCTGACCGCCGAAGAATCCAAAGCCTTCGGCATCGTCGACGACATCCTCACCAAACAGACGTTCGATAAGCAGGACGACGACGAGTAACGTAAATGACGAAGCACGAATGACGAATGTCGAATTGTCCGATCGTCATTCGACATTAGAAATTCGTCATTGTTATCCGTCTACCCAACAATTCAATAAGGCACTCCCCTATGCCCCTCGTACCATTCGTCATCGAAAAAAGCGGCCGCGAAGAGCGGGCGATGGACATCTACAGCCGGCTGCTCAAGGACCGGATCGTGATGCTCGGCTCGGGCATCAACGACGACGTGGCCAACATCCTCGTGGCCCAGCTGCTGTTCTTGCAATCGGACGATCCGAAGTCGGACATCCACCTGTACATCAATTCGCCGGGCGGCAGCGTCACGGCCGGCATGGCGATTTACGACACGATGCAGTTCGTTTCCTGCGACGTGGCGACCTACTGCCTGGGCCAATGTGCGTCGATGGGCGCCCTGCTCTTGGCGGCTGGCGCCGAAGGCAAGCGAAACGCGCTGCCGAACAGCCGGATCATGATCCACCAGCCGTCGGCCGGCATGGAAGGCACGGCCGAGGAGATCATGATTCATGCCGCCGAATACAAGCGGACCAAGGACCGGCTCAATCGGATTCTCTTCAATCACACAGGCCGCTCGCTCGAACAAATCGAGCGCGACACCGACCGCGACAAATTCATGTCGGCCGAAGAGGCCCAGGAATACAACCTCATCGACAAGGTGATCACGAGCCTGCCGGCAGCGGCGAAACCTTGATTGACGCGGCATGGGGCGAGATTTACCGTTTTCGGCCGATGTCGAGTAGAATGGAAGAATGGCCACCCAGCATCCCACTGACGCCGAAGCCTTCCAACGCTTTCTAAATGTGCAAGTGGTGAGTGAAGGCCGGAACAAGACTCCGGAAGAACTCGTCCGAATTTGGCGTGACAGACAGCGCGAATTCTCCGATTCGCTCAAGGCTATCGAAGAAGGTCTCGCGGACGTAGAAGCTGGTCGTGTATTTCCCTTTGCGGAAGTAAACGACGAGATTCGCCGCCAGCACGGCTGGCCTGCTGCCGAATGACTTACGACCTCGTCTACTCAGAGCGCGCAATACGCGATCTTCAACGCGCGACGGATTCAATCGCACGCGATGCTCCGGACACAGCGGTGCGTTGGTTCGAAGGATTTGTCGCAACGCTCCAGACCCTGAGCAAAAACGCAACCGTATTCGGGCTGGCACCTGAAAACGAACATTGCGCAATTGAGGTGCGTCAGGTAATCTACCGTACGAAGAGCCGGCGAGCGAATCGGGCTCTCTACACACTACGAGATGATATGGTTTACATTCTCGCAATCCGTCGACCTGGCGAAGACTTGCTCACCGACGACGAGTTGGCCGCAGCGATAGCTGACTTAACGTGACGCACCATTCAATGCACGTGCTATTCCCTCACTACCGTCGTTGCAACCAACGCTAGCACCTCCTTCGGCTTGACGGTCGGCGGGCGATTTTCTATTCATCTCGCCACGGAACTCCGCGTTGCCACGCCTCGGCTCGGCTGGGGCGACAACCTGGGTTCACTCCTCGCGCCGGACCTGTGCTTTGTCAATCGCTCGCCCATCCATTCGCGTCATCCTATTGCTCGCCCTCGCGATGGCGGTCGGCTGCAAGTCGGGCGTCGAGCGCGACGTGGTGGAGCGCGAGATGCGCCAGCAGGAAGATCAGATCTACGCGCTCGAGGACTACCTCTCCGAGTACCAACAGCTACTCTGTAACGCCCGCAACGAAAACGCGCAGCTCCGCCGGGACCTTGTTCAGGGACAATATCGCGACGGTCAGCCGGGCGACCCGATCGGAAACGAACGACTCGCTGCCGGCGCCTCCATCGGCAGCGCCGATGCGATCACCTGGCACGGCGCCGGCGGTCGAGCGGAGCGTGATCCCGCCGGAGGTTCCGTCGCTCGACATGACCGACCCCGAGGTGCCAGCGCTCGACGATCAATCGGCCAACGATCCCGAAGAATTCGCATACGACGTCGAACCGGCAGCGGCCGAGATCGAGGTCGTGAGCCAGCCGCCGTCCGCCGTCGTGTTGCGGGGCGAAGTGCAACTTGATGAAGGGCAACTCGGCGACAAAGCGATCGGGCCGCGCGTGTTGCTGGAGGTCGAGCCGGTTTCGGACGACGGCCTGCCGACCGAATTCCACGGCCGGCTTTCGCTGCTGGTCTTGGATCCGTCCGCACGCCAAAAAGAACAACAACTCGCGCGGTGGGATTTCGATTCGGCCGACCTCGAGCCAATGGTCCAACCGAGCGGCGATGGCACCACGTTCGAGTTCCCGCTGCAGTTGCCGGCGGACGCGCCGCTGAATCGTCCGCTCGAGCTCTGGGTCCGGCTCGAACCGGAGGACGGTGACAAGCTGCTTGGCCGCACGACGATGGACCTGAGCCGTCCCGGCCGATTCGCGTCCGCGGAAGTGCCCACCGACACTGCGAGCGCGAAGAAGCAGCACCCGGTCCAAGCCGCCTCGGCCGAAGTGTCGATCTTGTCGCCGCTGAAGTCCAACTCGCGCCTGGCCAATTCCGTCGTCCAGTCGAGCGAGTGGCACACTGCCAAGCCAGGAGACAAGCTGAAATCGCACGGTGCCAAGTCAAGTACCGATTGGAAATTGGCGACGCGGCCCGTCCCTGAGGCAGAATCGACGCCGGTCGCCGTGTCGGAGCCTAATCGTTATGGGACAACGGCTCCCGCGAACGGCGCCCGCTACGAAGTCGCCGAAGCGCCCCAGTGGTCGCCGGAGCGGCCAGTCGGTAGTCAAACCGAATCGCCGTCGGAGCCCGATTGGTCGCCAACGCGGTGATCTCATTGCCGCAGCGTGCCCACTTGGCCTAAACTCCAGTGCATGGCCGAAGTGGAAGATTCACCCGTCGCAGCACCCTCGACTCGGCTCAACGTGGCCGATCGTTTGGCGAATTTTGCGGCGAGATCGCCCGACAATCTCGCGGTCGTCGCGGCGCACGGCGTGGCGCCGACTACGAGACGATTTCGTTCACCGAGTTGGACGCCGAAGCGACGCGGATTGCCTGCGGTTTGATTGATTGGGGTGTGATGCCGGGGACGCGGATTGCCTTGTTGGTGCGGCCAGGGATCGAGTTCGTCACACTGGTGTTCGCCCTGCTGCGAGCCGGCGTGGTGATCGTGCTAGTGGACCCGGGACTGGGGCGCAAGAATCTCATCCGTTGTCTGGAAGAGGCTGAGCCGGAAGGGTTCATTGCCGTTCCGCAGGCCCACGCGGTGCGAGTTTTCATGCGAGGCAAATTTCCTCGCGCGAAATGGAACGTGACCGTCGGCCGCCGCTGGTTTTGGGGCGGGATCACCTATGGTGATTTGATTGCTCGCGGCCGCTCCAGTGAGACGAAGCTCCCTGAAACCCGCGCCGACGACGCTGCTGCGATCATCTTTACCTCCGGCAGCACGGGTCCGCCCAAGGGCGTTCTCTACACGCACCGCATGTTCGACACCCAGGTGGCCGAGATCCAGTCGATGTACGGGATCGCGCCGGGCGGCGTGGACTTGTCGTGCTTCCCACTCTTTGCGCTATTCAATTCGGCGATGGGCGTGACCACGGTGCTGCCGGAGATGGATTTCTCGCGGCCAGCGTCAGCCGATCCGAAGAAACTGCTCGCTGCGGCCAACGATTGGAAGGTGACTCAAGCATTCGCGTCGCCGGCAGTCTGGCGGAATTTGGGCGAGCACTGTGCCAAGACGGGTGATCGCGTCGACTCGCTACGCCAGATTTTTTCCTGCGGTGCGCCAGTATCAGCCGACGTGTTGCGTTCGACGCTCGCCATCGCCGCGCCGCATGCCCAGATGCACACGCCGTACGGCGCCACGGAGTGCCTGCCCGTGGCCACGATCGAAGCGTCGGAGGTTCTGGGCGAAACCGCGGCCCGCACCGACGAGGGCGCCGGCGTGTGCGTCGGCCGCAAGTTCGACTCGATCGAATGGCGCGTGATCCGCATCACGGACGAACCAATTGTCTCGATTGACAACGCGGAGGAACTTTCGGTCGGCGAAATCGGCGAGTTGATCGTGCGGGGTCCCCAGGCATCCCCGCGCTACATCACGCGAATCGAATGCAATGCGGACGCAAAGATTTCGAGCGAATCGAAGCGAGCCGGGCGGTCCTCCGCCCCGCACGGGGGCGAGGACGCCCCGGCTCGCTTTGGGGAATCAGACGCTAACCCCTGGCATCGCATGGGAGACGTCGGCTACCTCGACGACGCCGGCCGCTTCTGGTACTGCGGCCGGAAGTCGCACCGGGTGGAGACACAGCGCGGCCCGCTGTACACGGAGCGTGTCGAAGCAGTATTCAGTCACCTCGCCTGCGTGAAGCGTTCCGCGTTGGTCGGCGTCGGTCCGAAACGAACATCAAACACCGGTCGTGATTTATGAGCCCGACCTGCGTCCAGTATTATACAACGCCTTCGCAGTTGCCAGTCGCTGAATTGGTCACACAACAGCTGGCAGACGTTGCGACAGAGCATCTTCCTGATATAACAATGTTGCCAATTTCTTTCGCGTAACGAACTGCCTGTCGACGTGCGGCACAACGCGAAGATTAACCGCGAGCTGCTCGCCAAGTGGGCCGCCTCGCAACTGCCGGAGCTCGCCTGATGCACGCGCTCGTCACCGGTGCCGGCGGATTCCTCGGCCGCTACATCGTCGAAGCGCTGCTGGCCCGTGGCGACCGGGTGCGGGGACTCGCGCGCGGCGAGTATCCGCAGTTGCAGTCGCTCGGCGTGGAAATGGTTCGCGGCGATCTGGCGGACCGGGATACGGTCACCTTCGCCTGCCAGGGGATCGATTGCGTGTTCCACGTGGCGAGCCGCGTGGGCATCTGGGGGCCATGGCGCGAGTACTACGCGTCGAACGTCGTCGGCACCGAGAATGTGATCGATGCTTGTCGGGCGAGTGGCGTCGGGCGGCTGGTGTTCACGAGCAGCCCCAGCGTGACGTTTGACGGGCAGCGATCAATGTGGCGTCGACGAATCGGCCCCGTATCCGGCCCGGTGGCTGGCCCACTATCCGCATTCGAAGGCGCTCGCCGAACAGGCGGTGCTTGCGGCGGATGATGCGAACGGCCTGCGAACGTGTTCGTTGCGACCGCATCTGGTTTGGGGGCCGCGGGACCATCATCTGACTGCCCGGCTGGTGGAGCGGGCGCGCTCGGGGCGGCTGCGACGGGTGGGTGACGGGGCGAACCTGGTGGACATGATCTATGTCGAGAATGCTGCGGAGGCGCATCTCCAGGCCGCGGACGCACTCGGCGAGACCGCTTCAGCGGTCGGGGGGAAAGCGTATTTTTTGAGCCAGGGCGAGCCGGTGAACTGCTGGCAGTGGATCGACGAGATACTGGCGCTGGTGGACCTGCCGCCCGTGCGGAAGTCGATGTCGCTCGCCGCGGCTCGACGCGTCGGCGCGGCGTGTGAAGCAATTTGGACCTTGACTGGCCAGCGGAGCGAGCCGCCGATGACGCGGTTCCTGGCGAGCCAGCTGGCCACGTCGCACTGGTTCGATATTTCGGCGGCCCGGCGGGATTTTGGCTTCGAGCCGCGGGTGTCGACCGCGGAGGGGATGCGGCGACTGGGGGAGTGGTTGCGGGAGATTCGCTAAGCCGCAAGCGGCGTGGCAGCCCGCCGAAACGTATCTCGGCCTAGTCGCTGGTGGCGGTGGCAATTACAATCGCTGGTTTACCCAAATTGTCATTTCGTTGGCTAAGGATCATCGCGTGCTGCGTACTCATACCTGTGGCGAACTTCGCGTCGAAAACGTCGGCAAGACGGTCACCCTCTGTGGCTGGGTCGATAGCTACCGCGACCATGGCGGCGGCCTGTTCGTCGATCTCCGCGATCGCTACGGCATCACGCAAGTCGTCTTCAATCCGCCCGACACGCCGGCGGCGATCATCGACCAGAGCAAGTCGCTGCGGGCCGAGTACGTGATCAAGGTCACGGGCGTCGTCGCCAGTCGGCCCACCGGCATGGCCAATCCCAAGCATGCGTCGGGCGAGATCGAGCTGCGGGTCACCGATTTCAAGCTGCTCAACGAGAGCGTCTCGCCGCCCGTCTCGCCGAGCGCATTTGGCCAGGACCTGCCCAACGAAGAGCTGCGGCTTGAATACCGCTATCTCGACCTCCGCCGGCAGGACATGCAGCGGACGCTGCTCTTGCGCGATCGCATGATCCGCAGCATGCGCAACTATTTTGGCGACCTCGGCTTCATCGACGTCGAGACGCCGATCCTCGGCCGCAGCACGCCGGAAGGTGCCCGCGACTACCTGGTGCCCAGCCGCGTGCACCACGGCACGTTCTACGCCCTGCCCCAATCGCCGCAGCTCTACAAGCAGATCCTGATGATGGCGGGCTACGATCGCTACGTGCAGGTCGCCCGCTGCTTCCGCGACGAGGACCTGCGGGCCGATCGGCAACCGGAGTTCACGCAGCTCGACGTCGAGATGTCGTTCGTCGATGCGGAAGACATCATCGGCGTCGATCGACGGGCTGATGGCTCGGCTGGCGAAGCAGGAGCTCGGCATCGATTTGAAGCTGCCGCTGCCGCGGATGACGTACGACGAGGCGATGGAGCGATTTGGCCACGACGCGCCGGACTTGCGATTCGGCATGGAGCTCGTCGATTGCACCGATCTGGCGGCCAAGAGCGACTTCCGCGTGTTTGCGAGCGTCGCCAGTTCGGGCGGCAAGGTCCGCGCGATCAACGTCAAAAAGGGCGGCGAATTCTATTCCCGCCGTGGCATCGACACGCTCACCGAGTTTGCCGGCCAGCATGGCGCGAAGGGCCTGGCCTGGTTCAAGGTCGAAGCCGACGGCACGCTCGCTTCGACGATCGCCAAGAACTTCAAGCCCGAATTGCTCAAAGAGATCGGCACCAAGCTCGGCGCCGAAGCCGGGCGACTTGCTGCTGTTCGTGGCCGACAGTTGGAAGGTCACTTGCAAGGCGCTCTACGCCCTGCGGTGCAAGATCGCCGCGGAGATGAAGCTGTACGACCAGAAGGCGATGAATTTCTCCTGGGTCGTCGAGTTCCCGATGTTCGACTACGACGAGGATGAGAAACGCTGGGTGGCGATGCACCATCCGTTCACTTCGCCGCGCGACCAGGACTTCGCGCTGCTCGAGTCCGACCCCGGCAAGTGTCGGGCGAAGGCGTACGATCTGGTGATCAACGGCTACGAAGCGGGCGGCGGCACGATCCGGATTCACGACGCCGAGGTCCAGCAGCAAGTGTTCAAGCTGCTGGGCATCGACGAAGAAACGGCCGAAGAGCGTTTCGGCTTCCTGCTCAAGGCGCTCGGTTACGGTGCGCCGCCCCACGGCGGGATCGCGCTGGGCATCGACCGCTGCGTGATGCTGTTCGGGTTCCTCGACAACATCCGCGACTGCATCGCCTTCCCCAAGACGCAACGGGCCACCGACTTGATGACGGGGGCGCCGAGCCCGGTCGAGACAAAACAGCTCAAAGAGTTGGCCATCAAGCTCGAAACCTAGTGGCCCCAGGATGCGAATTTGTGGGAGGGGTCTCCGACCCCGATTTTGTCTCACGCTCGGCTTAAGGAATGCATTGCTCGCAAGTTCGTGTTCAATCGGCGTCGGAGACGCCTCCCACAATATTCCGCGCCGTTGACGCCCCGCCCCCGGTCGGGGACAATTACTGGTTTTACCGGTGAAATTATGATGAAAGCTCTATTTACTATCTCGGCCTGGAGTAGCCTCCTGCTGCTGGTCGGTTGCGGCGAAACGCCGACCAACGAGCCGCAAAAGGTCGATGCGATCGTTGTGGAGGAGCCCGCCGAGCCCGTGCCGCATGCCGAACCGGTGGCGGAGACGTCCGAAACCGGCGGTCGAACCGGAAGGCGTGCAGGCCGAGCAGCCAGTCGAGCAAGCGGCATTTGCTGAGCCTGTCGACTTTGGAATCCGCCGAGAATGCTACGGTTCCGCCCGTGGTGCTGACCAACGACCACGAAGCCCTTTGCCGCGTCAAAGTCGGCGATACGCTTCCCGAAATCGAATTGCCCAAGGTCGAAGGCGGCAACGCCAAACTCTCGGGCCTCTATGGCAAGTCGGCCACCGTGGTCGTCTTCTGGAAGGGCGATCGGCAGATGGCGATCGACGAGCTCGCTGACCTCGGCCCCGACGTGGTCGAGAAGTTTGGCCCGCACGGCGTGGAAGTGGTGGGTGTTGCGGTGGCCGACCCGGCCGAGGCAGGTTCGTCGATCAAGCAGGCAGCCGCCACTTTTCCGCAGCTGCTCGACGCGGACGGCAAAGCGTTTGACAAAGTCGGCGCTGAAAAGTTTCCTTGGACGATCGTGGTCGATGCGAACGGCAAGATCGTCTGGTTCGATCTCGAATATTCTCTGGCCACACGGCGCGAGTTGCAGCAGGCCCTGCTAGCGACGATCCGCTAGGAGATGCTGCGTGCCTAATTCTGATCTGCCCAAAGAAGTCACGAAGGTCGCGATCCTCGGCATGGGGACCGTCGGCTCGGGCGTCGCCCAGCTGCTGGTGGAACACGGCGACCGCGTCGCCCGCCACGCCGGCCGCAAGCTGTGGCTCGAAAAGGCCGTCGTCAAGGATCTAAAGAAGAAGCGGCTCTACGATCCGCCCGCCGGCGTGCTGACCGACAAGTTCGAGTCCGTGATCAACGACGCCGAGATCAAGGTCGTGGCCCATCTGGTCGGCGGCATCGAGCCCGCCCGCACAATCATGCTCAAGCTGCTCGAGAGCGGCAAGGACGTCGTCACCGCCAACAAGGCTCTGCTGGCCGAGCACGGCGCGGAGCTCTTCGATCGGGCCCGCGAGCTGGGCCGCTCGATCGCCTTCGAAGCGTCGGTCGCCGGCGGCATCCCGATCATTGCCAACATCAGCCAGTGCCTCTCCGCGAACCAGATCGAATCGCTCGACGGCATCCTCAACGGCACCAGCAATTTCATCCTCTCGAAGATGCACGACGAAGGCACGCCCTATGGCGAAGCGGTCGCCGAGGCCCAGCGACTCGGTTACGCCGAGGCAGATCCGACGCTCGACGTCGACGGCAGCGACGTCGCTCAGAAGCTCGCCATCCTCGCTCATCTCGCCTTCGGGGCCCGCGTCCATTGGGCCGAGATTCCCCGCGTCGGCATCGACACGGTCGAGGTGATCGACATCAAGCTCGCCCAGGAGATGGGCTACCGGATCAAGCTGCTCGCGGTTGCCCAATTGGCAGGCGATGGCCTGCAGCTCTACGTCTCACCGACGCTGGTCCGGGCCGGGCTGCCGCTGGCCGACGTGCAAGGTGCGTTCAACGCGATTCGCGTGGTGGGCGACGCGGTGGGGCCGCTGTTTTATCACGGCCAGGGGGCCGGCCAGATGCCGACCGCTTCGGCCGTGGTCGCCGACCTGATCGACACCGCGGTCGGCCGCACGGCGATCACCTTCCGCACGCTTGAACTCTGGTCGAAGCGCAAGGCCCGCGTCGGCCCGCGCGACTACGCCAAGGCAGTCGGCCGGTTCTACATTCGGGCCACGGTGAAGGACAACCCCGGCGTGCTCGCCCAAATCGCCGACGTCTTCGGCCACTACGAGATCTCGATCGCGTCGGTGCTGCAGCAAGAAGTCACGAAGGATGGCGTGGTCCCGCTCGTGGTCATGACGCACAAGACGACCGAAGGCGCAACCCGCAAGGCCTGCACCGCCATCGACCGGCTCGATTGTGCCCAGGGCAAGACGGTCCGCATGTGGGTCAGGGATTAGGTATAAGGTATAAGTCGTAAGTGACGACAGATACCTACGACTTACGACCTACGACTTACACCTTAGACGTCCAACAAATGAAATACGCAATCATCATCCCCGACGGTGCCGCCGACGAGCCGCAAGAGTCGCTTGGCGGAAAGACGCCGATTGAAGCGGCGCGAACGCCGAATATGGATCGCCTCGTGGCGATGGGTGTCGTCGCCCGCGCGTGCCATACTCCCCCTGCCCTCCCGGCCGGCTCGGAGATCGGCAATTTGAGCCTGTTGGGCTACAACCCGTTCGAGTACTTCACGGGCCGGGCGCCGATGGAAGCGGCCGCCCAGGGCATCGAGCTCGGGCCGAACGACTGGGCGATCCGCTGCAATCTGGTGACGATCGAAGACCAGGTGATGCGCGACTTCACGGCCGACCACATCACGACGGAAGAAGGCACGCAGCTGCTCGCAGCCGCCCAGGAAGCGATCGCCAGCGATCCCAAGTTCCGCGGCGCGATCCAGTTCACGCCTGGGGTGAGCTACCGCAACCTCTTGATCTGGCGCGGCGACAAGCTGCCGGCCCCCTTCTCGATGAGCGATACCCGCACTCGCGCCCCGCACGACATCACGGACCAGTCCGTCCTCTCGGAGCACCCGCGCGGCCCGGGGAGCGACGTGCTGGCCGAGCTGATGGCTGCTAGCGAAGCCGTCTTCCGCGACCACCCGGTGAACGCCGCCCGTCTGAAGGCCGGCAAGCGGCCTGCCACGAACGTCTGGCTCTGGGGCCAGGGCCAGGCGCCCAAGCTCGGCCCGTTCACCGAGCAGTATGGCCCCCGCGGCGCGATGATCACGGCGGTTGACCTATTGCGTGGCATCGCGGCCCTGGTGGGCTGGGACCGGATCGAGGTGGCCGGGGCGACCGGCTACCTGGACACGGATTATGCGGCCAAAGGCCGCGCGGCCGTTGACGCTATCGGGAAGTACGATATCGTGTGCGTGCACGTCGAAGCGCCGGACGAGGCCTCGCACGAAGGCCGCTGCGACGAGAAAGTAAAAGCGATCGAAGAGATCGACCGCCACGTCGTCGGCCCGCTGGTTGCGGCGCTCGAAAAGCAAGGCGACTGGCGGCTGATGATCTCGCCCGACCACCCCACGTTCCTGCGCACCAAAGTCCACACCCACGGCGACGTCCCCGTCGCCCTGGCCGGCACCGGCATCGCGGCCGACGAATTCACCAGCTACGGAGACACCAACGCCGCCAACTCGAAGCTCGCCTTCGACGAAGGCTGGCGCACGATGGGTTGGTTCATCGGGAAGAGCTAAAATTAGCGCAACAATTCTTTGACAGGATAACAGGATCAACGAAGAGATCGACAGGATGAGGAATCAAGTTTTCATCCAGTCGATCTAAATCAATCCTGTAATCCTGTCAAAAAGAGTGTTGGAAAACAAAACGAAGAAAGTAGATAGCAGAGATCGCAATGGGAATCATCGTTCAGAAATTCGGCGGTACCAGCGTTGCCAACGCGGAGAAGATTCAGTCCGCGGCGCGGCGGGCGATTCGCGCCCAGCAGAACGGCAACCAGGTCGTGATGGTCGTGAGCGCCATGGGCCACCAGACCGACTACCTGGTCGACCTCGCCAAGCAAATCTGCGACGACCCGCCGGCCCGCGAGATGGACATGCTCCTCTCGACCGGCGAGCAGGTGAGCGTCGCGCTGATGGCGATGGCGATCCACTCGCTGGGCTACGAGGCCGTGAGCCTCACTGGCGGGCAGATCGGCATCCGCACCGACAGCACGCACACCAAGGCCCGCATCCAGTCGATCTCGACCGACCGCATGAAGAAGCTGCTCGACGACGGCAAGATCGTGATCGCGGCCGGCTTCCAGGGCATCGACGACGATTTCAACATCACCACGCTCGGCCGCGGCGGCAGCGATACCACGGCGGTGGCGCTCGCGGCGGTGCTCAACGCCGACGTCTGCGAAATCTACACCGACGTCGACGGCGTCTACACGACCGACCCGCGGCTCGTGGCCGATGCCCGCAAGATGGCCCGCGTGAGCCACGACGAGATCCTCGAGCTGGCCAGCCTCGGCGCGGGCGTGATGCACAGCCGGTCGATCGAGTTCGGCAAGAAGTTCAGCGTGCCGATCCACGTCCGCAACGCCGGCAGCTTCAGCGACGAGCCGGGCACGATCATCGGCACCACGAGCGAGTCGGCCGACCGGGCCGTGACCGGCGCGGCGCTCACCAAAAACGAAGCCCAGATCACGATCGCCGGCGTCCCCGACACGCCCGGCTCAAGCCTCACCATTTTCTCGAGGCTGGCCTCGATGAATCTGGCGGTCGACATGATCGTGCAAAACATGGGCGCCAACGGCCGGGCCGACATTTCGTTCACCGTGATCGAAGACGATCTGCCCAAAGCCCTCTCGGCCGTCGAGAAGGCCGCCAAGGAGCTCCAGGCCGAGGGTGTGTCGCACAATGCGGACCTCGCCAAGGTCTCGATCGTCGGCCTCGGCATGAAGACGCAGTCCGGCGTCGCCGACCGCATGTTCCGCGTGCTCGCGGACGAGGGCGTCAACATCGAGGCGATCACCACCAGCGACATCAAGGTCTCCGCCCTGGTGGGCCGCGACCGGGCCCTCGACGCCCTGCGGGCCGTCCATGCCGAGTTCGAACTCGACAAGCCGCCGGGTGACCGCGTGGCCTTCGGCGAGCTGCCCCACAAGGACAAAGACGTCAGCCCCGTCGACATCGTGGCCCGACTGCAGCGGATGGAAGACCTCACGATCGACAGCATCTCGCTCGACGAGACGCAGGCCCAGCTGACGCTGTTCGACGTGCCCGATCACCCCGGCATCGCGGCCACGATCTTCGAAGCGATCGCCCGCGAGAATGTGCTCGTGGACATGATCGTCCAGAGCATGGGGCGCGACGATCTGGCCGACGTGAGCTGCACCGTGCCGCGCAAGGAACTCGACCACAGCCTGTCGGTCGTCAACCGCATGGCGAAGGAACTCGGCGGCGAGGTGACGCACGAGCCGGCCGTGGCGATCCTCACCGTGACCGGCATCGGCATCCGCAGCCACACCGGCGTGGGCCTCCGCATGTTCAAGGCGCTCCACGAGGCGAAGATCAACGTCGAAATGGTCAGCACCAGCGAAGTCCGCGTCAACATGGTGGTTGCTGCGGATAAGGGCAAGGCGGGGCTGGCGGCGTTGAAATATGCGTTTGCGGATGTCCTGGCGTGAGGGATGTTGGATTGATGATCGATGATTGATGATGTCGGAATTCTGCGTTCTAACATCATCAATCATCAATCTCACATCATCGATCCTTAACTCTGCTCCCCCAGCACGTCGTTGAGCACATCCTCCGATACATAGATGGGCAGCGGCGGGTCGCACGTCACCGCCACGGCGATCGCGTCGCTCGGCCGGGCGTCGATCTCGGTGAGCTCGCCGTCGAGCCGCACGCGTAGCTTGGCGTAGTACGTGTGCTCGCGGAGCTCGCTGATGACAACGTCTTGAAACTCGGCACCCAGCGCTTCCACCGCATTCACCAACAGATCGTGCGTCAGCGGCCGCGGCGCTTCAAACCCTTCACCCGTCGGTCGATGCTCGTCGCCTCGAAGATGCCGATCAGAATCGGAAACATCCGCGGCCCGTCGACCTCTTTGAGATAGATCACCTGCTGATCGTTGATCTCGCTGATGATAATGCGAGCAAGTTCCATCGCGACGGGCATGGCGGCAATCCTTGGGCGTTGGCGGCAAAGCGTTCGATCCAAACTCATTATAGGCACGCGAACGTAGGGTGGGTCGAGTTCCACGAGACCCACCAACTGCGACTGCGAAATCAGCCGCTTGTCGATCCACCGCTTTGCAGCTTTTCCACGTCCTCAATCAGAAGCGGCAGCTTATTCTCGATCACGTCCCATACGAGTGGATCGGAGACGACGTCGTACTTATGAATCACAAAGTTTCGGAAGGCAATGATTTTCTCAAATTCCCGGATCGCCGCTGCCGTCTCGGGGGACATCCGGGCCACGCGATTCAGCGCTTCGCCGATGATTTCAAATTTCCGCTCGACAGCCGCTTTGACCAGCCGGTCCGCGTGATAGGCGTCGAACGACATCGTGCCTACGAACTGCAGTACGTCCCGGGCGGCAACGAGGATGTCGAGCAGATGCTTTTCGACGTCTCGTTGCATGATCGGTCAAGCCGCAAAGACACTCGTGCGAGACTCGTCGATACGCCGCCGCAACACGGGATTGTCGATCGCCGAACTTTCGATCAGGTCGACCCGGCAACCCAGCACAAGCTCCAAAGCGCCGTGCAATGCCAAGAAGCGATCGAATACGCCGGCCCGAAGCGGATCGTTGAATTCGACGACGAAATCGGCGTCGCTCCCGGGTCCTGCATCTGCCCGAGGCGCGAACCGAACAGGTCCAGCCGCTTCACGTCGTTCGTGCGGCAGATGGTAGCGATGTCGGGCAGTTTGTCGGCAAATGAGACCATAGAAATCCGTCAGCTTGATTCACTTTAGTCTAGCACACGCCGCCAGTTGGTCGATACCAAACGCCTATTTCAGTTTCGCGAGCGCCGACTCGACCGACGCCAATTGAGCTGCCAATTCCGTCCGCTTGTCGCGCTGCTGCTGGACGACCTCGGCCGGGGCTTTGTCGACAAACGCCGCGTTCGCCAGCTTCGCGTCGATTGACTTGATGAACTTGGTGAGGTTTTCGCGTTCCTTCTCGAGTCGCTTCTGCTCCGCTTCGACGTCGATGAAGCGGCTCACGTCGACGAACACTTCGAGCGGGCCCGCCTGGCCGGTGAGTGTCGCGGGGGCGGCGCCGTCGGCCGCGACGGCGTTCGGTCCCCAAGCCGTGCCGGTCGCCTTAGCCATCTGCATGAAGTAAGGCTGCATTGATTCAAGCTGCTTCGCCGTGGCCCCATCCGAGCGGACGGCGAACTCGAGCGTCTCGGAGAAGGGGATGTTCTGACTCTTGCGAATCTCGCGTACCGCCCCGAGTACCGCTTGGAAGTCGGCAAACTGGGCTTCGATTTTGGCGTCCTGATGCGGGCTTTATCCGCCAACGGCCACTCGGCGATGCACACGCTCTCCGCCGCAGCGAGCCGGGTCGTCCCCGACCCCGATTTGTGTTCTAACCCCCGGGCCGGCGCCACCTCGGCGAGCAGCTGCCAAACCTCCTCCGTCAAAAACGGAATCATCGGATGCAACAGCCGCAACAGCGTATCGAGCGCGTGGGCCAGCACCCGCTGGGCGGTCGCCCGCTGCTCGGGCACCGCAAACCGGGCCTTGGTCATCTCGACGTAGAAGCTGCAGAATTCGTTCCAGGCGAAATCGTAGAGCGTGCGGGCCGCATCGGCGTAGCGATAGCTGGCGAGGAAGTCGGTCACTTGTTCGGTCACGGTCGAGAGCCGCGAGAGCAACCAGCGATCCTCGATCAACAGGTCCTTCTCGGCCACGGCGCCGCGCGCGTAAAACCTTCGAGATTGATCAGCGAAAACCGCGAGGCGTTCCAGAGCTTGTTGCAGAAATTGCGCCCCAGCTCGAACCGCTCGCTGACCACCGAGCCGCGAGCGAGCGCCTTGTCCTCCGGCTTCTCGGCCCACTGGGTGCTGAACGGTTTCTTGCACTTCTCGCACTCGATCCGCGGCAGCTGCCGATTCTTCTTCGTCTGGGCAAACTGCGCCTGGCAATGCGGGCACTCAAAATCGACCGGCAGCTTCACGTCCTGCGTGTCGGTGGTGAGATACGCGAGCCCAAACCGCAGCGCATCGGCCCCAAACTTCTCGATCACATCGATCGGATCGACGCCGTTCCCCTTCGACTTCGACATCGTCTCGCCGTAGCCGTCGAGAATCTTGGGCGTGATGTAGACCTCGCGGAACGGCACCTCGCCCATGTTGTAGAGCCCGGCCAAAACCATCCGCGCGACCCACAGCGTGATGATGTCGCGCGAGGTGATGAGCGTCGACGTCGGATAAAACGTCTTCAGCTCCGGCGTCTGGTCGGGCCACCCAAGCGTCGACTGCGGCCAGAGGGCGCTGGAGAACCAAGTGTCGAGGACTTCGTCTACCTGTACGCAAGACCATCCTTTTCAGCTTCCGCTTTCGATCTCGGGATATCCTGGTGCAATACAACGCCAGATATACCAACGGCCATCGTCATGCTCGAATGCAACGTTGCTCACCAATCGCCATGGATCATATCTTTGTTTTGCCGGTGCGTCATGCCATAAAACACATCGCCGCGATCAACTGCTTCCTTGTCCCATGTAGTCACGTTTTCTTTAATAAACAGCGTCTCATTGTTCCGAATGCCCAGCTGCCACCACACCGGCAATCCGATGCCCCCACCACAATTGTCGTCCAATCGGCCAGTCGCGTTTTTCACTTAACCAATCGAGATAGCCCTTCGCGTACCGCTCGGGAGTAATCTTTACTTTGCCGCCGGTGACCGCGTCCATCGCCGTTTGCGCCAGCTCGTCCATCTTCACGAACCACTGGTCCGCCAGGTACGGTTCGATCGGCGTCTTCGAGCGGTCGGAGTGGGCGAGGTCGATTTCGCGGTCTTCGCGGTCGGTCTCCGGGTTGTAGAGGCCGGCCGCTTCCATGTCGGCGACCACCGCCTCGCGGGCCTTGGTGTGCATCTTGAGGCCGCGGTATTTTTCCGGCACGCTGTCGTTGAGGAGCCCTTCGACCGTCATGATGTTGATCGAGCCGATCTCGGGGTGCCGCTGGCCGACTTCGTAGTCGTTGGCGTCGTGGGCCGGGGTGATCTTCACGCAGCCGCTGCCGAGCTCCGGCTTGGCCCACTCGTCGGCGATCAGCGGAATCTTCCGGCCGGTGAGCGGCAGTTCGAGCATCACGCCGCGCTTTGCCATGTCGCGCAACTTGATCAGCTGCGGCAGGATCGCCTTGCGGCGGACCGCCAAGGGCGTCGATCTGCTTTTGGATGTCGTCGCGTTCCTTGGCGGGGGCGGCGGCGAGTTTTTCCTTGAGCTCCGCCTCCGCCTGGTCGAGTGCCTTGGCCGGGTCGGGGTGCACCGCCACCGCCGTGTCGCCGAGCATCGTCTCGGGCCGCGTCGTGGCGATCGTGACGTGCGTCGGCTCGCCCGGCTTCGGAGTCAATCACCGGATACTTGAAGTGCCAGAAGCGGCCCTTCGTCGTCTCGTGAAACACTTCATCGTCGCTCACGGCCGTCTGCAGGAACGTGTCCCAATTCACCAGCCGCTTGCCGCGATAGATTTTGCCGTCCTTGAACAGCTGAAAGAACCACTCGCGGACGGCCCGGGCACATTGGTCGTCGAGCGTGAAGCGGGTCCGCTCCCAGTCGCAGCTGCAGCCCATCGCCTTGAGCTGGCCGAGGATGCGGGCCTCGTACTGCTCCTTCCATTTCCAGATGCGATCGACGAGCCCCTCGCGGCCCAGATCGTGCCGCGTCTTCTTTTCTTCCTCGAACAGCCGCCGCTCGACCACCGCCTGCGTGGCGATGCCGGCGTGGTCGGTGCCGGGCATCCAGAGCACGTTGAACCCCTGCATCCGCTTCTGCCGGATGAGGATGTCTTGCAGCGTGTTGTTGAGCGCGTGGCCGATGTGGAGCGCCCCGGTCACGTTGGGCGGCGGGATCACGATCGTAAACGGCGGCTTCAGCTTCCCGGCGGCATCCTTGGCGCCGACTTCCGCATGAAAATACCCGCGCCGCTCCCACTCGGGATACCACTTGGCTTGGGCGGCGGCGTGATCGTACTGGGAAGGGAGTTCTTTGAAGTCCATTTCGGTATTTACGTTAGCTAAACCGCAAGCGGCGTGGTGAGCGGGTTGATGGGAGATTCGGCGTGGCCGCCGACGCAAAGTGGAATTACGACTGTTCGTCCTTAAACAACTTGTATTCGATGCTGTCGACCAGCGCGTTCCAGCTGGCGGTGATTACGTTTTCGTGGACGCCGACCGTGCCCCAGTTGTGGCCTTCGTCGTCGTGGCTTTCGATCACCACGCGGACGCGGGCGGCGGTGCCGGCGTCGGAGTTGATCACCCGCACTTTGTAGTCGACCAGTTGCACGTCGGCGAGGCTGGGGAAGTGACCATTGAGCGCTTTTCGCAGGGCGGCGTCCAGGGCGTTGACGGGGCCGTCCCCCTCGGCCACCTCGTGCCGCAGCTCGTCGCCGACGCGCAGCTTCACGGCCGCCTCGGTGATCGTGCGGCCCTCGACGTTGGTCTCGACGTTGACGCGATAATGCAGCAGCTCGAAGTGGGGCTCGAACGTGCCGGCCGCCCGCCGCACCAACAGATCGAACGACGCCTCGGCCGCTTCGTACTGGTAGCCGCGGTTCTCCTTCTCGACTACCTCGCGGAGCACCTTTTCCATCAGCGCGCTATCGGGCTGGAGGTTGCTCTTGGCGGTGAGCGCCGCGATGTTCGACCGGCCGGAGAGCTCGCTCACCAGCACGCGGCGTTCGTTGCCGACCTGCTCGGGCTCGATGTGTTCGTAGCTCTTCGAGGCGCGATTGACGGCGTGGACGTGCATGCCGCCCTTGTGGGCAAACGCGCTCGGGCCGACGAACGGCTGGTTGTTGCGGAAGTGCATGTTGGCGACTTCGTACACGTAGCGCGAGAGCTCGGTCAGATGATCCACCCGGCCGTTGAGCAGTTCGTAACCCTTTTTCTTCAGCGCCAAGTTGGCGGCGATGGCGATCAGGTCCGCGTTGCCACAGCGTTCGCCCAGGCCGTTGATCGTGCCCTGCACGTGGACGGCCCCCGCACCGACGGCGGCGAGCGAATTGGCCACCGCCAGCTCGCAGTCGTTGTGCGTGTGGATGCCGAGCGGTACGTCGACCGCGGCGGCCGCTTCCTTGGTGAGTGCGGCAACTTCCTCGGGCATGCTGCCGCCGTTGGTGTCGCACATCACGACGATCGACGCCCCGCCCTCGACCGCCGCCTGGATCGTCTGCTTCGCATACGTCGGGGTTCGCCTTCCAGCCGTCGAAGAAATGCTCGGCGTCGTAGATCACGGTCCGGCCGACCGACTTCAAAAACGCGATCGTGTCGCGGATCATGGCCAGGTTCTCTTCCAGCGAGACGCGGAGCACCTCGGTCACATGGAAGTCGTGCGTCTTGCCGACGATCGTGATCACGGGCGCTTGCGACTCGACGAGCGCCTTCATGCCCGGGGTCGTCGGCCGGCCTTCACCCCCTTGCGTCGCGTCATGCCAAACGCACACACACGGCTATGCTGGAGCGGCTCCTCGACGATCCGCTGGAAGAACTCGGCGTCCTTGGGGTTCGAAAGGGGATAGCCCCCTTCGACGAAATCGAAGCCCAACTCGTCAAGCCGGCGGGCCACCAGCAGCTTGTCCTGCAGCGAGAAGTTGACCCCTTCGCCCTGGGCACCGTCGCGGAGCGTTGTGTCGTAGAGTTGGATGTGGGTCATGCGGTCCTCGGCAAACGATTCATGTTGATTTATTCGGCTCTCTGGGGCAAGACGCTCGCCCGGCGAGCGCGGTTCAGATTATCCTGGGCCTCGACAAAATCGGGCTTGATTGCAAGCGTTTTTTCGAATTCCGCGATCGCCTCCGGATATCGCTCGGCCGTGAACAGCACCACGCCCAGATTGTTGCGAATCTGGTAGGCGGCGGGCTTGAGCCGCACGACCTCCTGCAAGTGTTCGATCGACTCGTCGTAGTGGCCGGTCTGTGCCAGGGACAGACCGAGGCCATATTGTGCCTCGGCAAAGGTCGGATTGACCCGGACGGCCACGCGATAATGTTCGATCGCTTCGGCTGTTCGCCGGACGGCGGCCAAGGAAGTGGCCAGTCCGTATTGCGCCAGGTGGCTTTCCGGTTGGTCGGCGACGACGTCTTCCCACAGGGCAATCGGCTCGTTGAACAGGGCAACCCGCTGGGCGCTCGCCACGGCGTAGACCAGCGCGAAGACAATTACCATGGCAAAGCCGGCTGTCGTCAATCGTCGCCCGCGGAAGAATGAATTCGGGCTCGGCATCGATCGTTGGCGAGCGGCGGTGATCAATACGAAGGCGCCAATCACCACCAGCGCGACCAGCGCGGCCAGCGGCAGATACATGCGCCGCTCGGCGGCCATCTCGGTCGGAATCGGCACCAGATGCGTGGGGGCAAGAATCAGAAAGACGCAAGCCAACAGGAAGCCGGCCGCGTTGCGTCGCCACACGAGGCCGGCCGTCACGACCCCCAGCGCGATGGCGGCCAACACGTAGGGCCAATTCGCCGCGAGCGACTTGAGCGACATCTCGTAGTGAATCAATAGCGGCCAGGGATAGAACGCGAGTTTCAAGTACATCCAGAAGACGTGGGCCTGCGTGCTCCACCAGTCCAGGAGGTCGATGCCCATTGCAAAACCGGCCGACTGGCTCCGCGGCGTGTTGGCTTGCAGCGCGAAGATCAAGAGCCAGCTCGATAACAGCCCCAAGTACAACGGCCACGAGCGCCGCAGCATCTCGCGCACCGTGCCGCCGATAAAGGTCCATTCGAACAGCAGCACCACCAGCGGCGCGGTAATCATCACTTCTTTCGACGCCGCGCCGGCGAAGCAAGCCAGCGTCGCCGCGGCGAGCCAACCCCGGCGGGCCGCGGTCGCCGGCGCGGACCAGTACCGCATACTCGAATACATCGTCGCCAAATAGAAACACACCACCATCAACTCGGTCCGCTGCGTCACGTAGGTGACAGTCTCGGTCAAGAGCGGATGGACGGCCCAGAGGAGCGCCACCGCGACGGCCTGGTACCCGGCCGAGTTGTCGTACCTTCCAGCAAAGCGGGGCAACCGCAGCGTTCGCCCGACGATTGCCCACAGCAACATCGCGTTGGCAAAGTGGAGCGCCAAATTGAATAGCCGATAGCCGCGGGGGTTCTGCCGGCTGAAATGGTAATTCAAGGCGAACGAGAAATTCACCAACGGCCGGGCTGCGGTCGGTGTCTCGACGACCGGACGCAGCGGCCCCGGATGGTTCTCATCGCCCACCAGCGGCCAAAGCTGCGTGATACTCGGATTGTCTTGCACACTGAGCAAGTCGTCGAAGATAAACGGCGCGTCAAGCGCCCACACGTAGATCGACCACACGCCGAGCGCCAGCACGATCGCTGCAAGCCAAGCCGGCGGGCCGGACTTCGGCTTCACGATTGGGACGTTGTTCTTGCGCTTCTTCGCCATAGTCGCGGTGTTACTGTTTCGCGTCGCTGTCGGCGGCCGCTGCTGAGTCAGGCGGCTGGGAGTGTAGATGGGCGAGAAACGTCGTGATCTGTTCTTCGAGCACGAATCGCCATTCGCTTGAGCCAGTTGCAGTGCCCGCTCGGCGGTGGCGATCGCGTCATCGCGGCGCCCCAGGCTCGCGTAGGCTGCCATCAAGTTGCCCACCGCCTGAAGCAGCTTAGGATCGAGCCTGACCGCGGCCTCGAATTGCTCGACCGCCTCGGGGAATTGCCCCTGTTGCGCGAGCCCGGCCCCCAACAGGTTGTGAGCCTCCGCATTGTCGGGTTCCGCCGTCACGGCGGCTTGCGCGTGGTAGACCGCATCCTCAAGTTCGCCCGTTGCGAGCAGTGCGCCGGAGAGTCCGATGTGGGCCGCGGCGTTGTTCGGCTGCCACTCAAGCGCCGCCTTGAAATCACGGATTGCGTCGTCGGTGCGGCCGGCCTTCATCGCCGTGATGCCGAGTTTGATATGCCCCAGCGTATAACGCGGTTCAAGCTCGACCGCCCGCTCAAACTCGCGGCTAGCTTCTTCGCGCTGGCCCAATGCGGAGAGCGCGGCCCCCAGGTTGTGATGTGCCCGCGGATAGTCGTCGCGCGCGGCGATCGCCCGGCGAAAATAGTCGACCGCCTGCTCTGGCTCGTGGCGATCCAGGAATATCGTGCCGACATTGTACTGGGCGACGGAACTCTCGGGTTGGTGATCGAGCACGTCTTGCCAAAGCGCGAGTTCGTCGGCGTAGACCGCGAGCCGCCGACTGCTCACTACGCCGCCGACGCAGGCCACGAGCACTGCGATTCCCGCGATTCCCGCAATCGCCTGTTTCTCCGCAAGCAAGCGGCGGAGTGCCACATAGCTGCCCACAACCAAGAGCGTCACGAGCGCCGCGAGCGGCATGTACATCCTCCGCTCGGCGGCGATCTCGGTGACGATCGGCACGACCATCGTGGGTGCGAGGATCGCAAATGCAAACGCCCCCACATAACCCACCGCGTTCTTACGCCACAAGAGCGCGAGTGTCGCGACGACCAGCAACGCGACCGGCAGGACATACATCCAGGCCGCGCTGAAAGTCGTCAGGTACGGCGGCTCGTAATGAATCGAGAGCGGCCACGGCCAAAACGCCAGCTTCAGATACATCACCAGCATCTGGCATTGTGTAAACCACCAGTCCGTGGCCGCGATACCAAGATGAAAGCCAGCCGACGCCGCGCGTGGTCCCGGGCCGGCCAGGCACAACAGCAACAACCAACTACTAAAGAGGCCGACATACAGCAAGCGCGATCGTTGCCAAGCCTCTCGGAACGACCCCGCGAGAAATGTCCGATCGAAGAGCAGCACCAAAACCGGCGCCGAGGCCATCACCTCTTTCGACGCCATCCCCGTCCAACAAGCGAACACCGCGGCCAGGAGCCAGCCGAATTGCTTGGCCTCCCAATAGCGCAGGCTGGAGTAGAGCGTGGCCAGGTAGCAGAGCGTAACCATCAATTCCGTTCGTTGGGTCACGTAGACCACAGTTTCTGTCGCCAGCGGATGGACGGCCCAAACGAGTGCGGCGACGAACGCGAGCGGCCCGGCGGCCGCATCGAACCGGCCGCGGAAATGCGGAAGCCGCAGAGTCCGGCGGACAACGAGCGCCAGCAGCCACACATTGAACAGGTGCAGCACGATATTCACCGCGCGATAGCCGCGCGGATCGAGACCGTGGAGCCCAAAGTTGATCGCAAAGCTCAGATTCACCAGCGGGCGCCCGCTGGTGGGCAAGTCGGCCGGCGGCGCCAGCGAACCGATGCCGCCGTCGCCACCCCACAGCGGCCAGATAGCGTGGATCGATTCGTTCTCGACGATGCTCACCGAGTCATCGCATAGGAACGGCGCGTCGAGCGCCGGGCCATAGACCATCCACACGGCGCCCGCCAGCAGCGTAGCGGCCACCAGCTCGGTTGACCGGCGACCGACTCGAGACGAGTGGGATGGTTGCATTTCGGCGTGCATCAATAAAAAAACCCCGAGGCAATTTGGGCCTCAGGGTTGGACTTGATTCGAAGGGAAGTCGAGTCGTCTCCTACGGCCTCCAGGGAGCGATGATTAGGTCAAGTTTGGGCAAGTCGATGGCGAGCCGACAAGATCAGTATTTGGCTTACGTGCCGTATTCGACCTCGACGTCGCCCCGCAAGCGGAATTTCACCTCGATCTCCAGACCGCATTCGTAGCAGTACTTGACCACTCCGCGGCCAAACAGGCCACAGTAGCTGGTGACTCTTGGTTCGCCCGTGCAGCAGGCCGGCAGGCACATCGGAATCTCGTAGAAGCAGCCGTCCGCCGGATTCTGCGTGACCATCGACAGCTCAACAAAAGGCGAACCGCCAAACAGCTTTCGCGCGCGATGCGTCACATCGTAGTCGATCCGCGCGACGGGATGCACGGTCACGGCGGACTGCGGTGAGGCGAGTTCTTCTTGATAGACTCCCCCGTCCTGATAAACTCTGCCGTCCTGATAGCCCTCGCCGTCTGGCACCAGGAATGGCTGGGGCTGCTGCGAGGGAACGGGCTCGGTCGGCACGGCCGGGACGAGCGTTGGTTGGTCTGCCGCCTCGGCCGACTCGACGACGGGCTGATCGATCAGCACCGACGACTCTTCTTGAGCGGGCAACGAATTGCTCCACGCAAGAACCATGAACGCGGCAGTCGTCGCCGCCAATAAACTTCCCAGTCCCAATGAACGTCTCATGGTGCCGTTCCTCCGATCCCTACGAGCCTGCGCGATCGACCTCAATCGGCCAGCGGCGAGAACTGTCGCCACAGGACAATTTTAGTTCAATCGCATGGGGGAGGCCACCCGCCCCGGGGCGGCGAAAAACGCCGTTAATATGGAGACTTGGGCGGTGGCGAAGGAAATGGAGACGTTTTTGGCGCCGGTTATTTTTCCGTCAGTTCTTCTTCCCACTCGTCTTCTTCGGTTTCTTCCCAGACATCTTCTTCGGAGTCGGAGTCGTCTACTTCTGCGGACTCCTCTTCTTCGGACTCCTCGTCATCGGCGGCGGCGTCTTCGTCGTCCCATTCTTCTTCGTTGGCGTCTTCCGCGTCGTCCCCGCTCGCTGAAGTGAGCTCGCCGTCTTCGTCTTCCCAGCCCTCATCTACTTCGTCACCGAAGGGAGCGGTGGAATCGTCTTCCAGTTCGCTCGGTTCGTCTGGCTCGGGGACGATGCGGTTGCGGCGCGGCTTGGGCGGCTTGGGAGTTGGGGCGGGGGACGATTCGTTTTCGTAGCGAGGCAACGCGTCGATGATGGCGGGGCGCGTTTTTGAACCGCCGCCGGGGAGGACCGCGGCGCCAACCGATTCGTCCCCGCTCGCCGAAGCGAGCTCGCCGGCGCTCGCGCGGCTCATCACTTCCCAATCTTCGATCGAAATCATCACTTCGCGGGCTTGCGAACCATTGTACTCGCCGACGATGCCGTCCTCGGCCATGAAGTCGACCAACCGTGCCGCGCGGCCGTAGCCGATGCCCAGCGCCCGTTGCAACAGCGACACGCTGCCGCGACGTTCGCGGACCACGATGTCGACGGCCGTCTCGTAGAGTTCGTCGCGGTTCTTAAGGCCGCCGGACGCCACGGCTTCCAACTCTTCCTTGGTCTTGAGCTGCATCAGCTCACCTGCGAACTGTGGATCGTCGGTGCCGACGTAATCCACCACCCGCGTGATTTCATCATCCGACAAATACGTACCCTGGCCGCGCAAGAGCGTGCTCGTGCCGGGCGAGAGGAACAGCATGTCGCCATTGCCGAGCAACTTGTCGGCGCCCATTTCGTCGAGCACCACGCGGCTATCCGTCCGGCTGGCCACCTGGAACGCGATCCGCGCCGGCAGGTTCGACTTGATCAGGCCCGTGATCACGTCGACCGTCGGCTTCTGCGTGGCGAGGATCAGATGGATACCGACCGCCCGGCTCTTCTGGGCGAGCCGAATAATGTGTTGCTCCACCTCTTTGCCGGCGGTCATCATCAAGTCGGCCAATTCGTCCGCCACGATCACGATGAACGGCAACTGTCGCGGGATCTGCTTCCAGTGTTCGTCCGATTCGGGTTGGATCCGTTCGCGCAGCTCGTCCTCGCCCAACTGGTTGTAAACAGTGACGTGCCGCACGCCCGCCCGCGAGAGCAGCTGGTAACGCTCCTCCATCTTGTCCACGGCCCAAGCCAGAATCGCCTCGGCCTTCCGCATGTCGGTCACCACCGGGTGCATCAAGTGGGGCAGCTTGCTGTAGCCGTTGAGTTCGACCATCTTGGGGTCGATCATCAACATCCGTACCTCGTCCGGCCCGCGGCTCATCAGGATCGAGACGATGATCGAGTTGAGGCACACACTCTTGCCCGTGCCCGTACGGCCGGCGATCAACAGATGCGGCAGCGTCGTGAGGTCGATCGTGAGCGGGTTCCCCGAGACGTCTTTGCCGAGGTAAATCGGAATCTTCATCCGCTTCGCCCGGCCGTTGGTCTCCTCGATCACTTCGCGGAGGCGGACCAGCTGGCGATTTTCGTTGGGCACTTCGATGCCGACCGTATTCTTGCCGGGAATCGGTGCCACGATACGCACGCTCGGCACGCGTAAGGCGATCGCCAGGTCGTCGGCCAGGTTCGAAATCTTCGCCAGCCGCAGGCCGGCTTCGAGCTCGATTTCGTACTGCGCGATGACCGGGCCGGTTTCGATCTCGACCACGCGGACGTTGAAACCGAAGTTCTTGAACGTCTTCTCGAGGATCTTCGCTTTGCGGCGGACTTCTTTTTCGTGCTCTTCGTAGCAGATTTCTTCGTTCGGCAGGAGCAAATCGAGCGGCGGCATCTCGTAAGCGATTTCCTGGTCGGCCTGTTGGTCGGCCGCGTCGAGCTGCTCGAGCAATTCGTCGCGCTCGGTCTTCTTGTCGCCCGCACCCTGGCGGCGACTCTTGATCCCCAGCGCCGCCTTGATGCCTTTGGAGAACTTCGAGCCCGGAGCGGCCGTTTCTTCGGCCGCGTCTTCCGCTTCGTCGGCTTCTCCTTCGTCTTCGTCCGACTCCTCTTCCTCTTCGTCATCCTCTTCTTTGCTGGCGGCCGCTTCTTCGGCCTTGTCGGCCGGCGTGCGGATGCGAATCTTGCGCTCGCCTTCCTCTTCTTCCGTCTCTTCACCCAGAGCGACCGCGATCTCGCTTTCATCCTCGAGATCGGACTTCAAGCGGATCGCCTTCCGCTTCGCCGCCGCGCTGCCGAAGTGGCCCAGCTGCACCAGCGACCGGCCCGAGACGCTCGTCGTCGCCACGGCCGCCCGCAAGAGCACGTAGTCCGTTGCCAACAGCAGCCCCGCGGCGAGCACACTCAGCGTGAAGATGAACGCCCCCGTCTTGGCGAAATGCATTTCGAGCAGCCCGCGGCCCATCGCCCCGACGTAGCCCCCCGCGCCGACCACGGGCCCCGGCGTCCAGTTAGGCACCAACAGCGCCGCCAGCGTCACGAGCCCCACGAGCGACACGATCCAGCCGACCGAACGCAACATCGGTTGGTCGATCTCGCGCCGCTTGAACAACATCAACGTCAGCCCCGCAAGCGAGCCGAGTAGGTAGTACGCCCCGAAGCCCAGACTCTCGAACAGAAAATTGGCCGTGTACGCCCCGGCGACGCCACACGCGTTCACGATCGACACGCGCGGCGGATCGACGAGCTGGCTGGGCGGATCGAATCGATCGTACGACCACAGCGACGCGCCGAGAAACGCCACGCCGGCCACGAGCACCAGCGCGCAGAGGTCGAGCTTCAAGCTGCGATTTTCAAACATGCGAGGCCGTCGGGACCACGTCGGCCGAATGCCGCCTCGCGCTTGTGGGAGGCGTCTCCGACGCCGATTGAGCGTCGTCGTCGCACCGATCTGGCACGACATGGAGGTCTCCCCGTGAGGGCATTCTGATTAGCGGACGTGACAGGTCGTAAGTGGTGCGATCGAGTTGCCTGGGCACGTCCATGCCCGCGGAGCAATCCGTAACGGCGTCCGGCCCGGGAGAGCGAGACTCCCGAAGCGCACAATGCGGCTCCACTTTAGCTTTCGGTCATTGCAGCTAGCATTCCCCAGCTTTCACCGCTGCCACGTTAGGCCTTACGCCGCGGCTACTTTGAATATCTCCGTTCCAAACGGGAGGACCAGTAGTGTCGGCGCCCGGGCGCACCGACAATCGAGCATTCTTCCCAACGCGCGTCCGCACAACCGTCACGACCGCTACTGACTGGTACGCGAGCACCGCAATTGACACTATCGGGGGATTCTTCTATAGCACACGGGCCAAATTGGCGGCGGTGCCGGCAAAATGGCAATCTCCTCTTCTGCACTGAAATTTCCGGGCGGCGCGTATCAAACGCGAAGCCCGCGATCACCTACCAAAACAGATTGCATTCAATCCGCGACTGATGCGTTTGCACGACCAACCGCAATTTGGCTTCGTTGGAGCGATTTGCCGCACCGGCACGTCGCCGCTGGCCGTTGTCCTAACGCTGGTGATGATTTCTACATCTGCAAATGCGCAGGGTTTTGGCAACGTCCATATCAATTACTCAACACCTGACGGCTACCTTCAAGGTTTCCGAGACTACCTAAGAATTCTCGACGATGCGAATCAAAACGGCATTGTTGGTACCACGACAATACTTACGATCGGCCCAGATGGGCTGCCACAGGTTACCACGCTCACCGACTACGGCGACCTGCATGAATTCAACATCGCGTTCGATCGCATCTCCGCTGGTGGAATCCCATATTCTGGTGCCATCGACGTCATCAATGTTGTTTGGCTCGGCGACGACCAAGGCGATGAAGAAGTCGATCGCTCGCTGTCGTCCTGGCAAGCGGCCGAAGCGCTGCGGATCAGCGATTGGCAGATCACCGGTAACGACGCGGGCGTGCGGTCGCCAGAAGCAAACACCGCAAAGGACGACCCCAATCCATCGCCTGCGCTGGCACACAAGTTCACCAGCAATCGCCAAAATGGCATCGGCCTGTTGTACGGAATGCGGATGTTCGAACGCTGGGATGACCGGTCATTCAATGCGAGCGGTGGCATCCTCGGCACGACCCAATCCAGCACGGTGGCCAACAATCACATCATGGGTCCGGCCGTCGGCTTGATCTGGATCAAGACGCACGGGCGCTGGACGGCTCGACTCCAAGGTTTGGCATCCATGGGCTTCAACTCCGGCAGCGTTGAGCAATACAACTCGATCGGCTCCGAATTGGTTCCCGGCGCAACCAATCGCCTCCTCTATGCCCAACCCACGGAGTCCGCCCACCACGACTCGTTCGACGAGTTCTCGCCCAGCGGCGAACTCCGCGCCGAGGCCAACTACCGCATCACCGAGAACATCACCTTCGCTATCAATTGGTCCGGCGTGGCCGTCGAAAACGCACTCGAGGCAGCGGGTCGGACACGATACTACTTGCCCGATTTCGGGCTCGTCGATCCTGGCAACCAACGACTGCTGGTGCACAACTTTTTCTGCGGGATCGAAATGGTTCGCTAGCGCCGGCGCCCGCAGCTGCTACGTCCTAGACCTCAAAATTCCGCGCCGGCCAAAGCAGCCCCGGCGTCTTCTCAAATAGGATCGCCGCGAGCCGGCCCGCCGCGTCCACCGCCGCCCACTCAGCCACGGGCGAGCCCCCTTCAGACTTCGGCGAGCTCGCTTCAGCGAGCGGGCGAACCAGCCCCCGCATCTCAATCGGCCTCCCATGCCGCAGCTCCACCAGCTGCTTCTCCGTCACCGCAATCTGCGGCACCTCCTTCAGCGCCACCAGCGGCGGCTGCATGTGCCCGAGCACCGTATCGTTCCGAAGATCATCAAGCGCCACCGCCTCCTCGACGCGGAACTCACCGATCGCCGTCCGCACCAGCGCCGACATCACGGCCACCGTCCCCACCGCCGCCGCCAGATCTCGCCCGAGCGACCGCACGTACGTCCCGCTCCCACATTCGATCGCCAGCTCCAGTTCCGGATATTCGTACCGCAAGACCTCGATTCCGTGGATCGAGATCGTCCGCGCGGGCAGCTCGAACTCCTCGCCTCGGCGGGCCAAGTCGTACGCCCGCTGGCCGCCCACCTTGATCGCCGAGTGGGAAGGCGGCCGCTGCTGGATGTCGCCGATGAATTGGGGCAGGGCTGATTCGATCGCGGCTCGCGTCGGCTCGGCCGCACCCTCGATTAGCTCGACCTCCACCTCGATGTCGTCCGTCACGCTGCGACGCCCCAACAGGAACACGGCCCGATATTCCTTCCGCATCCGCTGCACATATTGAATCAGCCGCGTGGCCGGGCCGACGCAGATCACCAACACGCCGGTGGCCAGCGGATCGAGCGTGCCCGCGTGGCCACACTTGACTTTGTGAAACAGGCGTTCGACCCGATTCACTGCGTCGCGCGACGTGAGGCCGGGCGGCTTGTCGACGTTGAGGATTCCAAAGGGGGCAGACGTGGGATTGCCGTTCATGACACTACTATTCTCTCCCCAAACTGCGGAATCGGCGAGGGGTCTCCCCCAGACGCCCGCCCCGGTGTATAGTGAAGCCATCATGAAATGCCCCTATTGCCGCGTGGACAACGACCGCGTGATCGACTCCCGCTCCAGCCAGGACGGTCTGGCGATTCGCCGTCGCCGCGAATGCACCAGCTGCGGCCGGCGTTTCACCACCTACGAGCGGCCCGAGGAGACCACCATCAAGGTCGTCAAAAAAGACGGCTCGCGGGTGCCCTTTGAACGCGAAAAGATCAAGCGCGGCCTCGAGCGGGCCTGCTGGAAGCGGCCCATCTCCAGCCGCCAGATCGAAACCACCACCACCGCGATCGAAAACGAGATCTACCAGCAATTCGAGAGCGAAGTGCAGAGCCGGCAGGTCGGCGAGCTCGTGATGCGGTACCTCCGCGACCTCGACGAGGTGGCGTTTGTCCGCTTCGCCAGCGTCTACCGCCAGTTCAACGACGTGTACGACTTTTTCGAAGAACTGCGGCCGCTGTTGGAAGACGAAGCCAAGCACCAGCCGCCACGGTGAAGTGAACAGCGCCCGCGCGCCGCAGCCTTGGCGTCGTCGGCCACGACGAATGCGCATCGATTCCCGCCCCGTCGACGCAGCGACCGCCCGATCCGCCCCATATTTGTGCGATAGACAGTCGGCCCGACGACCTCTAAAATCGACAGCTTCCCCGCGTCGGCCCGCATGCCCCAAATCGCCGACGCAAGATCGGGGCGGTAGCTCAGTTGGGAGAGCGCTGCGTTCGCAATGCAGAGGTCGAGGGTTCGACTCCCTTCCGCTCCATTCGA
The DNA here is from genome assembly GCA_963847905.1 of uncultured Planctomycetota bacterium. Lineage (GTDB taxonomy): Bacteria > Planctomycetota > Planctomycetia > Pirellulales > Lacipirellulaceae > DASYDU01. The sequence goes on from CAWKBP010000001.1 coordinate 48,304, forward strand.
CTCGCTGCGCTCGCTCATGGCAGGCCATGGGTGAGCGTGGCGAGGTAGAACTCGTTTGAACTGCCGACAGATGGCGAGTCGAATGTCCTGCGTACGTTGAGCGTACGACCTGAGCTTGTCGAAGGAAGCCCGTCGAAGGAAGCCCGTCGAAGGAAGCTTGTCGAAGGGCTCTCCCCTTCGTGACCGCGCCCATGTTCTTCGCATACATCCTCAAGTGTGCCGACAAAAGCTATTACGTCGGCTCGACGCAAGATGTCGCCCAGCGATTGGATGTCCACACTTCCGGCGGCGGCCCATCCTACACCGCGAAAAGATTGCCCGTCCGACTGGTCCACCATGAGTCCTTCGCAACGCTGGATGAAGCCGTCCGCCGCGAGCGACAATGGAAGGGCTGGTCGCGAGCCAAGAAGGAAGCACTCATCCGCGGCGACTTGAAGCAGCTGTCGGAGTTGGCGAGATGCCGAAACGCGACTTCGAACTGACGAAGCACGCTGTCTAAACCGGGGATCGTAGAGTGGACATTCGGCGTTTACGATCGCTCACCAAACTGCAGACTCCCAGCAGCATCAACGACAAGGCGGCTGGCTCCGGAACTGCGGTCCCGGTAATCGTAATTCGAGCCAAGCTGATTTCGTTCGGCAGCGAATAGGTTGTACTTGATCTCACGAGCTCGTGATCCGGCAACGGGTGAATATCGGAGCGCATCGCGTCGACGACGGTGATCCGACCGTGGCCGGACAGAACGAATTCGTCGAAATCAAAAGCTGGCGTCCCCGCCATTCCGAAAAGCGATGCGAATCTCAGTCCGGCCGGCGTTCCAGGGACGACGTGTACCACGGTGGACGACAGGCTCGTAATCGGCATCCCCAAGCCAATCTCCGTTAAGTCGATCGCATCCGTTTCGTCATGCAGGACGACGTGCATCGTGCGCGACCAGCTGCTGTTTCCTGTCGTGACGAAGCTCCCTTCAAACCCAGCGGGCATTTCAAATTCAAACTCCAGCGACTCCACGTGCGAGAATGCGACGCCAAAATCATAATCGGCCACGAGCCGGTCGCCGGCGTCGCTCGGAGTAAAATTGGCGACCGTCGTGGTGAACTGGGCCGCCACAGCCAAGTCGGGCGAGAGCACCAAACCTGCAATCAGACCGACGACGAAGCAAAAACATCGTGCCATGCGAGTTCCTCATCGAGAATCGCTAAGTAGAATCTGCGCGATCGCGACCAAAATCAACTGGGGATGATAGCCACGTCCCCTATCGTAGCAAGGCCGAATGGGCAGGCGAATGTCACGGAACGCGGGCTGCAAAGCTATGGATGGGGCAAATCCCGCCGGCCGCCCGTCCGGCCGACTAGAACTGGTTTCAAAACCGGGGGCTAGCGCCACACGGCTGATTAAATCAGCCGCGGGCGCGCTAGCGTCCGGTTGCTTCGGCGTGGTTTTGAAACTGTTTGTAGTCAAGACTCGTTGCCGAACCTCGATGCAGGCGTCCGCCGCGAACGACAATGGAAGGATTGGTCGCGAGCCAAAAAGGAATCGCTCCTCCGCGGCGACTTGAAGCAACGGTCGGAATTGGCGGGTTGCCGAACTGCCAAACCGGGATAGCGGTGCAACATTCAAGCACTCACCTATCGCAATGAGCCGACAGGCGTGGGTGGGGCAGACGACTCCACCGGCTATCACAATCGACTGCGATCAAATGGTCGGCGAGCAAAGGGAACTACTCACCGTCGATTTGATTCCCGTCCCCTTTAGTTATCCTTTAGTTATCCGTCTTTAGTTATCCTCGGTGTCAACAGTCTGTCACTGGGTCGCATGTCAATCGACTGCGACAAGATTTCCAGAATCGCTAGCAGCAATAAGTACATCGGCTGCCAACGAATTCAATCATCGGATGCAAATTGCCTATCTCGCCGCGTGGTAGAATTGCCGCCGTTAAGATTGCAGGAAAATGCTTGCAGTAGCGTGGCATATTGTGTTAGGGTCGCGTAAACCCTCTTGCGGCGTCTGCGGCCTACCGAATGATCGCGCCGCGAGTCGGGGCTATGAGATGTCGCCCTCCCAAAGCGTCAACTTCCAAATGAGCAATTGATTCTATAGCCCGATGTTCACCAAGCAATTATTCACTGTCGTCGCATTGACCTCATGCTCGATTGTCTCCCAGGCCGCTCAACGCACGATGGAGCTTTCGGAGATAGTTTCCACGAGCAGCCAACGGGAGCTAATGCACGCGAGCACTGCTTTTCGGGGCGACGGTGTGTATGAACAGTCCTTCGGCTATCAATTGGAGAAGATCGTCACTGGCTCCAAGTCCGGCGCAGTCGAACTTATTTTTAGTTGCCGCTGCTAACATAGACAACGCAATCCAGGCATCCTCAGAAGTGCTGTTAGGTGGCGCGGTTGTTTCACCGCCCGCCACAGTCAATAACCCAAAGCCCCTTCGCGGAAGCCTTTGGCTGGTGGCGTACCTCGGTGTCGGCCACAGCAGCCCGCCAGCTTGCGTTATTAAGGCCGTGTCCGTAAACGGCTCTCGAATTAGGATTGCCTACGAATACACTCATCCCAGTACGGTAACGAAGGATATTCACCCGTATTACTATTGGGTTCCGGTTGGGAAGCTGAGCGACGGCCTTTATAAGCTGGAACTCTACGACACCGAATTGAAGGAAATAACTCTGATGCGACTTGTGGAGGTGAAATCTTCGGATTGAGGACCGTGGCTCGAAAACTTAGTAGAGCCGTTTCATTAGGAACATCGCAACTAGGAGGCAGAGAACATGAAGGCACACATCCTCAGTGCTACCTGCGTCGTGCTCATCGCTTGTTCGGCAAACGCGAGCGATAATTCGATTGGTCCCAACGGCATTAACTCCGCTGTACTCAATTTGAATGGCGGCGGCGTACCGATAGGGCAAGTCGAGATTCTGCGACCCGCCAAGCCTGGATTGGATAGTCCGGGGTTCGTCAATGACGACGTAGTTCCGACAGCAGTGTTCATTCAAGATAATCCTGCGAACATGGATGTTGGTGTTGACATATTCGACCCCCATGCAACCGAAATTGCCAGCATAATGATTTCGAGGACGGAAAAGGGGACTGGGAGGAACGAATGGCACTTGAACTTTCGTAAGTCTCTATGCGGCCAGTCGTTTGTATTCGTGGCGTGGTCGCCGAAGCAGGTCGTGTGATTTGGGTCGTCGTTTGATGCGACGAGGCTCGAAGCGGTCGGGGCGGTTGCCGACGCGATGCGTGGCAATGCTGGAGAGGAGCGTTCGGCAGCCAGCGTCGAGCGGCATGCATGAAGCCAGCCAGAGGCAGGAAGTGGTTGAGCGTCTGCAGCGTGCCTTTGAAGCTGATCTGCCAGGGCGGAATCTCTCGCGTCGAGCGGCCGCGACAGCCATCACGCGGCGGATCAGGTTATATGCCAAGAGGTGCATGTAAAACTCGTTGCGCACGCGGTGCGGCGTTTTACAGCGCAAGTGATCCATTTGCAGCACGACTTTGAGACTCCGCAGGTGGAGTTCCGCTTGCCAGCGGCGACGATACAGTTCGGCGATCTCGTCGGCCGGATACTTCTGCGGCGTCGACGAGCGTCGTCACGACCACGAGCGTCTTGGTGCGAAAGCCCTGCTGCTTCACGCGCACGCGCACTTCGCGCAAGCGTCGAACTCGTCCGGCAAGGCGGCATACTTCTCGGCCGACATCCACTTGGGCCGTTGCGGTTTGGCGAGCCGCACCAGATGATCGTCTTTGCCGAGTCGCTGGCCGATGCGAAAGTCCGTCGGCGCGCAGTTGATGCTTGCGGACGACGACGTCGACGCCGCGCTGCTGACGAGCAAGGCGACGTCGAACCAGCCGCTGAAATAGCGGTCCGCAAGCACCACGTCGCCTGGCAGCAGAGCGTCTCGTGCAGCGTGCGAAACAGGCTGTTTTCGCCAGTCTGCTTTGCCTTGCGTACGGGCCGATCGGCCGCTTCCAACACGGTCCCCACCGACAGCGAAAAGACCACTAGGATGCGCGCGATCGGAAAACCGCAGCCCGGCTGCTTGCGTCTTGGCCTGCGGATACTCCGCTTGATTCTCCGGCGTGTCGGGCATGGTGACGGTCGAACCGTCGACGACGCGCACGCGGCGCCCATGCCACAGCCACTCGGCGGCGCTTGGCGTTCGAGTTCTCGGCCGCTGTGGCGAACCAACTCGTGGCAGGCTGCCTCCGGCAGCGCGTCTCGCGCCGTGCAATAGGCGCCGGTTTCGGCCGAACAAGGCGTGCAGCCCTTGCGCCGTCCGCCAGGCCGTCAACCGGGCCACGGCATCGCGGCAGGAATGATCCGGACTCAGGCATTGCGACAGAAACACCCACACCGTCACAGCAGGCGTATAAATCCAGCCTTGCCAAAGCGAGCTTGCCTCACCGAAGGCTTCGCTGATACTCTGTCGATCGACGCAGCGCCGCGAAGTACAAGTCCCCATGCCGACGGCCTCGGCCACCGCCGCGCGAAACGAATGCAACATCTTGGGCCTCCTTGCCTGAGAGTGTGTGTCGTTCACAACACCCTCTTCGCAAGGACGGCCTTTTCAGTCCATATCAATCTGCCGCAAAACGACTTACGAAAGTTTAAGTGCCATTCGTGTCAGGAACCTTTTCCGGCTATACTACTCGGCCGACTTGTGTCGACAGTACGCCCGCCGTCGCAGCTCTCACCGCCTCGTTCGCCCACGCAAGAACTGGAACCCCAGTTGCTCGGACCACGAGGAAAACCAGTGGCCGAAAATCGGGGCTATTCTTCCGGCCGCGATCTGGTAAATACGAAGGTGCATCACGAGCGACCGATGGCGTGCGAGGCGATTCCTCCGCTCTTGGCCGGCGTTGGTGCGCGATCTTTGGCAATTTGAAATGAGACACTGTTAGCTACCAGCGATTCGCTGTTAGCCGGCGGTCGCGGTGCGCCTGCGGTCGGTAAGGGCCAAAATCGGTGGAACGGAGACGGTTGCGCGAGTATGGACGACATCGAACGTCAAGCTGGTGCAGGGTGCGACGACGGAGGCGGGGTACACTCGGATGTGGACAATTGCGGACAATTCGCGCGTTCATTTTGTCACCACCGAGGCGGTGCTCGACCCTGTTTTCACGTCCAGACTCGCGGCGGCAGGCGACAAAACGGAGGGCAATGGTCACCTCCTATCGAGTTTCGCGATTTTTCCCGGCCGTGCGAAGCCTTGGCCGCCAAACGACTTGCGAGCAGGGCGGGAAAACACATCGCGGACAAAACGTAAAAAAGCTCGAGCGCCAGCGCCGATTGTCCTTGCTGTCACCGAGTGTGGCGGGACAAATGCAATGGTTGAGCTACGCGAGAAACGCAGGATTCATTTCTCCGCCTGCAGCAGTGCGACCTTGTGCTTGTTGACGAACGCGACTTTCGATGAGAGCGATTTCCCGCCACTCTCGATGCTGGCGACGCTCGCCTCCACCAGCGGAAAGAAATTCGACGCGCTGCTGCCCAATATCAGCACGGGGTCGAACTAGCGCGAGACCATCGCGGTACCGCGGATTTCGTATTCCGGCAGGAGTACGAACACGCCCTGTGATTTCTTTTCCACTAGGGCGTACTTGCGGCGGAGCGGTGCCTCGTGATCCTCTTCGGTCAGCACCACGCAGTCGATCGCCGACTTGGGCACGGTCGCCAATTCGAATTCGCCGATCGGCTGGCCGTTGATGCCACGGAAAGTCGCTCCGCCGTGAACCGAGAGGAACTCCGTGCTGGCATCGTTGAGCACGTCGAGGATCCGCGTGCCGCTATGCTCGACGAATCCAGCAATGGTGTGCTGGCCGACAAAAAAGAGTGCCGCAACTCGATCGGTCGACATTGCCCCTGCCTTTCCGCAGCCGTCTACTATCAGTCAACGAATGGATGCCGAATTGCACGCGGCGAAGTTGGGGCTCTCGTGAAGATTAGCTCATGAATTCCGCGTGAAGAGTGGCCATTGCGTTGCGTACAGCCAGTACGCCCGTTACGATCGAAAGTGGGGCGAGTAATTCCCCCCGGCTGATTGTCGCAGCGGGGTCGCCGTATCACGCACCACACCGCCACCCTTTTGGCCTGTGAGAGTCGTCGATGAGTTGCCAAAAAGGAAAGCCGATCCGCAAAGCCAAGCCGGGCGACTTCCGCTGCAAAGAGTGCGGCTTCGTCTCGGCGTCGAAGAAGAAGCTGTGCGAGCCGAAGAAGGTGAAGAAGTAGCAAGTCGATTGTTATCATCAAAGAGACCGACCCGAGCGCCGTTGAGTCCTATTGGCTCCGAGTCACTCACCGCGTTCCCGGTAGACTCGCAACATTCCGGCCGCACATCCGGCCCGACCCGCAGCATGCAACATGGCACCCGCTTTGCACCTTGGTAGTCCCACCCGAAAGCCCTCTTGCGGGAAGGAGGTGCCGTTATGGTTAATCAAGGACTCTATGCGAATCAAAGAAATCGCTTGGACTGGGTGCGGACGAACATCCTGCAGCACTTGTCACGCGTCGATCGCGTGATCGCGGAGATGATACCCGGGAGTGACGATCTTCCCGGCGTGCGCGGCGATGAACCTTGGGTCGAACTGCTCTTCGAACGACGGCAAGGTCTGCAGACGACGCTCTGCGAAGTGGAGCAGCAGCTAGCCGAACGGCGACTATAAGCCGAATCCGCGGGCAACTTTTTTGCGGCGGTGGACGATCAGCCGCGCCGCGACGTCGGCCGTTCGGCTATAATCTGAGGCGGCAGCGTACCATCTTTTCTTGCGCACCCGCTTCTTTAGCTAGCCGAATCAAGCCCATGTCCAATCATCACCACCATCTCGATCACAGTCCGTTCCTCGTGTCGCCGGGGAAAAAAATCCGACTCAAAGACTTCGACCCCGCATTCACTTCGGGCTTCAAGAACAAAGATGAGGCGCGCGACGCGCTGCTCGAAGATGTGTCGGGGCTCGCCGAGGCGCAGAACGTGCTCTGGGCGGCCAAGGAGCACTCCGTCATTATCCTGTTCCAGGCACTCGACGCGGCTGGCAAGGACGGCACAATCAAACACGTCATGTCGGGCGTCAACCCGCAGGGCGTATACGTCCGCAGCTTCAAAGCGCCGAACGCGGAGGAGCTGTTGCATCCTTACCTCTGGCGGCCGATGAAGGCGCTGCCGGCGCGCGGCGAGATCGCGATCTTCAATCGCTCCTACTACGAGGAAGTGCTCGTGGTCCGCGTGCACCCCCAATTTCTCGCGTCCCAATGGATCCCCGACAACTTACAGGACGATCTTAAAAAACTTTGGCCGGCCCGCTTTGATCAGATCAACCAATTCGAAGCGATGCTCGCCCGAAACAACACGCTGCTCTTGAAGTTCTTCCTCAACGTGTCGAAGTCGCAGCAGCGGAAGCGGTTCCTGGATCGGCTCAACGATCCGGAAAAGAACTGGAAGTTTTCGCACGCCGATCTCGAGGAGCGCGGCCATTGGGACGAATACCAGGTGGCCTACGAAGACATGCTCAACGCCACCAGCACCGAGAATGCTCCCTGGTACGTGATTCCCGCCGACAAGAAGTGGTTCGCGCGGGCCTGCGTCGCCGACATCATCACGAGCAACATCGAAAAGCTCAGGCTACAATATCCCACACTGCCAGAAAGTGAACGCGCGGCGCTCGCCGAAGCACGCAAGAAGCTCGAAGCAGAAGAGGACGATTGACGGCGGCGGTTCGGCTGGCCAGCGGGCTCTCCCTTGCAATGAGACGCCGGTCGCTTATGCTAGTTAGCGTGCGGATGGTGAAATCTCCGCGCACTTTGCGTTCTCATTCCTCAATTATCTCCAACGAGGTGGCAGCAATGAATTGGCATAAGAATATCGTCGCGGCGAGCGGCTTCGGACTCATGTTCGTCGGCTCAGTTTTCCTCGTGAATGGCCAGCCCCAGTCGATCGCCGCGCCGGAGACCGAGGCGGTCGTCGCAGAGCAGATTTCAGCCAAGCCGGTTGACGAAGCGCCCTACACGCCAACGCCCGAAAACCTCGCTGCCCGCAAGGCGTTCCAGGACGCGCGGTTCGGCATCTTCATCCATTGGGGCACTTACAGCGTGCTCGGCCGCGGCGAATGGGTGATGAACATCGAGAAGATGTCGGTCGCCGACTATGAGAAGCTGCCGCCGCAATTCAATCCCGAGAAGTTCGACGCCGCCGAGTGGGTCTCCACCTTCAAGAAAGCCGGCGCCAAGTACATCACGATTACCTCGAAGCACCACGACGGCTTCGGCATGTGGGACTCGAAAGTCAGCGATTGGGACATCGTCGATCGCACGCCCTACAAGCGCGACGTGCTCAAGCAGCTCGCCGACGAATGCGACAAGCAAGGCATCAAGCTGTTCTTCTACTATTCCCAACTAGACTGGCACCATCCCGACTACTATCCCCGCGGCTGGACCGGCCGCACCGCCGAGCGGCCCGACTCCGGTGACTGGGAAAAGTATATCGCCTACATGGACGCCCAACTCGCCGAGCTGCTCAGCGGCGAGTATGGCCCGATCGGCGGCATCTGGTTCGACGGCTGGTGGGATCAACAGACCAAGCGCGGCGAGGGCAAGAAAGACGTCGACCCGCTGGCGACCAATCTCGATTGGCACCTCCGGCGCACCTATGACATGATCCACGCGTTGCAGCCGGCTTGCCTGATCGGCGCGAACCACCACGTGAAGCCGTTTGCCGGTGAAGATTTTCAGATGTTCGAACGCGACCTGCCCGGCGAGAACAAAGGCGGACACAGCAAAGACGCGCAGGTTGGCCAACTCCCGCTCGAAACCTGCGACACGATCAACGGCGCTTGGGGCTACAACGCGGGTGACAAGCGCTTCAAAGCCGTGCCCGATTTGATTCGCTATCTCGTTCGCGCGGCCGGCCGCGATGCGAATTTTCTGCTAAACGTTGGCCCACGCCCCGACGGCACGCTCGACCCCGAGTCGGTCAAACGGCTCGAAAGCATGGGCGAATGGCTCGCCCAATATGGCGAATCGATCTACGGCACCCACGGCGGACCCATCGCACCGCAGCCGTGGGGCGTCTCGACGCAGACGCCGGAGACGATCTACCTGCACATCCTCGACACTTCCAAAGCAAACGACGATGGCTGGCTAACTCTGTCCGGCACAGAGGATTTGAAAGCAAGCGGCATCGCGCCAATCGGCGAATTCGACGGATTCGAAGCTCGCGCCAACGATGGCGGGCTGGTGGAAGTGAAGGTGTCGAAGGATGTTGACGCCGTCGATGTGGTACTCGCGGTCAAGAAGTAGGCCGTGTTCATTGTGCGGTCCACCCAACGGACCGGCTATGGTTCATCGCCAGGACAGGTCTGCGCTCCAACTCTTGCCTGAAGTGCAGTAGCACAGCCCACTCGGCAACGGGGGTACCTTCCCCTTCGATAACTGTTGTTTCGTGCACCGAATCTGAGCAGTTTGCTTTTAATTCGCACAAACTGTCGCTCTTGAACTGGTTTCTACGTAACAAATCGCCCGTTTTTGCTTATTAGTTATAGGCGGACGTGCCGCAATATTTTTGTGGTTCTCGGCCGGGGGGCGGAGAGTTACGTCGTGAATGATTCCCGGGAGAATGATTCCGAACCAAGCTCTGCCGCTTTCCAAGGGCGCACCCCCAAAGAAAACAAGCCTGGCGGATCCGAGCTTGGCAGCTCCGAGTTCAGCAGTTCCGGGCCAGGGCAAATCGATTCGAGTCTTTCCGCAGAGCCCACCCCCAGAACGCTCGACTTATTGTCGCTGCTGGGAGCTCACGAGCGCAGCCTGTTTGCGTACGTGTGTGCGCTCTCGCCCAATTGGCAAGACGCAGAAGAGATCATGCAGCAAGTCCGCATTCGCATCTGGCAAGATTTTGACCAGTACGATGCGGCCAAGCCTTTTGGGGCTTGGGCGCGGGCGATTGCCTACTATTTAACGCTCGCTTTTCGCAAAGAACGCGGACGGCAGCGCGAGTTTTTTAGCGAACGAATCCTCGAAGAGGTCAGCGAAGTTTACGAAACCATAGCCGAAAGTGCGGTCGATCGGCGAACCGCGCTCGTCGGCTGCCTGGAAAAGCTCGGCGGACAGAAGCGTCGAGTCGTGGAAGAATATTACCTCGCGTCGGAACCGGCGCGCAACATTGCCGACCGTTTGTCCATGACCCCCAACGCTCTGCGGCAGCTGCTATTCCGGATCCGCAAGATGCTTTTCGATTGCGTCGAGCGGGCCGTGCAAAGCGAAATGCGCGGCTAGTGGCTGTCAGGGTCGCACCAGTCGGGATCGTGGATCAAAAAAAACAATTGTTGACTGCTTCGTTTGTGGGAAGCTTGGCTAATGGAACTGCTCAGCTAAAGGAAACAATGGACGACTCATCGCTATTCGACGAAGTGCTACAGCTCACGCTGCACCGCCACACTGGCGATGTGACGGAAGAAGAACTGGCGCGCCTCGAACGACTGCTCGGCAGCAGTCGGCAAGCGGTCGTCTACTATCTACAAATCGTCGAAGACGGCCTCACAGTGCGCGAGTTCGCCGAGGTCCGAGCCAATCACTCCCGCGAGGAGCTCTCCCGCAATACGGTGCTCGACACGGCGACATCTACCAACAGCGACGTGTGGGCGTCTCCAACATTGGACATGCGATCGGTAACGCGCTCCCGCTGGCGACTCCCTCGCCGAGTTCGCCTCGCCGCCGCGGCCGTCGCACTGGTTGTCACGGGCGCTTTGCTTGCCTCCTGGGGCCTGCAAGTGGGGCAGCACCCGGCGGCGACCGGCCACGTCGCGCGGATTGTCAATTTCTCCGGCGTCGAATGGTCCAGCGACGCGAAAACCTACTATCCCTGGTCCCACATCGCGGCCGGCGACACACTCAAATTCCGTCGCGGTATTATCAACTTGTTCATCGACAGCGGCGTCGAGCTGCTCGTCGAGGGCCCCGCCGACATTCGCTTTGCCACGCTCGATCGCGTGGTCGTCGTCGAGGGCAAGCTCGCGGCCCGCGTCGGTCCGGAAGCGATCGGCTTTAGCATCGAAACCCCCCACGCCAACGTCATCGATCGCGGCACCGCCTTTGGCATTTCTGTCGACGGCGCCCAGCGGACCGACGTCGTCGTCTACGAAGGCATCGTCGATTTGGACGTCGTCGGCCACGGCGAGCAACCCCGGCGCCGGCTGGCGTCCGGCGAGGCGCTGCGCGTCAGCAATCAGGGCGATTTGAGCCGCATTGCTTCGGTGCAAGGCGAAGGTTTCCTGTCGCCGCCCCAGGTTCGCAACACGGCTGTCGGACGCACACCATTGATCGCCGGCGTCACCGACAACATCCGCCTCCACGAAACGGCCAAGTACAACCGCGTCATTCCAGCGGGCTTTGAAGAAGATTGTCGCGCCTACGTCGATCGCGAGCACGAATGGAACGGCATCGACGAGCGCGGCCTGCCGTCGTTCCTCGTCGGCGGCGACTACGTGATGACGTTCAACGAAGACAAGACCGTGACCGAGCTGGCGCTCACGGTCGAATTGTCGCACCCGGCCAATCTCTACATCCTGATTGACAATCGCGTCCCGCCGCCGGAGTGGTTGACGCGCGACTTTGTCGACACGAACGTGGATATTGGCCTGGACGAAGTCCATACACACATCAATGTCGAGACGGCCAACGGTCCTGGGAACAGTCTCGATCAGTTTTACTCGGTTTGGAAGCGCGAAGTGCGCGAGCCCTCGAGTATCGTGCTCGGTCCCTTGGGATTGGAAAAGTACACGGTGCCAGCTCGCGTAGTTCAGAGGGGAATGTACGGCATCGTGGCGACGCCACTCGAAAAAAGTTCAATTTAACATGTCCTAATACGTTGGTTGCCTGCTCTGATTTGGGGGGCGGGCAGTCGTGCTTTGATTTACTTACTCGTGATTGTTGCCGTGAGACAAAAGTCGACCAGCAACACAGGCTGTCCGGATTCGTCCGGGCTCAAGATTCAGATTGGCGGAAACGTGACATCCCGGTAGTTGGGAACTAAGATGGTAACTGCGATGGCGGGCAGAACGGTCGCCGGACAAGGCTCTCGCATCTTGAGCCGAGTCGTGTAGCACCATCTATTTTTCAGGCACTCTTATTACATGTTTGCAATTGCGTGGCTCACTGCGCAGATTTCACACTTCTACGTAACGACCTAATGTGATTTTCACGCAGGTGGCGGAAATGAATATGATTTTGAAACGATGCTCCTTGTTCTCCCTCCTCGTAGTAGCCGCCTTGGCGTGCAACTCGTCACAGGCTGCGGTCACGGGCGAATACCTCCTCAATAACAACGCCAACGACACCTCCGGCAACGGTCGGAACGGGACGATCGAAGGCGGAGCAACCTTTGGCGGTACGCTCTACCAGGGCGGCGGCAACGCGCTGGTGCAGGACACTGTCGGCCAATCGGTCACCTTGCCGCCAAACTCCGACTTCATTCGCAACGCACCGGGCGCCACCTTGATGGCCTGGGTCCGCCCCGATGCCATTACCGGCACCCACTCGATCCTGGTTGTCAATAACGGCAACACGGGCTCAGCGACAGGCATAGGCGACGCCCGGGCGATCATTCAGATCGCCGGTGGTACTTTTCGCGCACTCGGTCGCTTTGGCGATGCCGATGGATCGGTCAATGTGACGGGCGGTGCGCCAGTGGTCGGACAGACCTATTTCGTCGCTGGCGTGTTCGACTATGCGACGAGCGGACTGCGACTCTATGTCGATGGACAGCAAGTCGGCACGGCCTCGCCCGCCGCGTGGGTGAGCAACTCCGCCGACACGGCCAATTTGGCTGCTCGAATCGGTTCCAATGCCAATGGCACCACCGAGTCGTGGATCGGTGCGATCGACGGGGCTCGCATCTTCAACACCGCCCTGACGGCCACTGAAATCCTCAACCTCTACAACGCCGAGACTTTCCCGCCGCCGCTCCCGGGCGACACCAACAACAATGGCGTCGTCGAAGCGGTCGACCTCGATCCGATCCGCACCAATTGGCGATTGACCGGCAAGACTCGCCTGGAAGGCAACTTATCCGGCGACACGGGCGGCCTGGTCGACTTCGCCGACTTCCGCCAATGGAAAACCGCGTTCATCGGCACCGGCAGCTCGCTCGACGGCATCGATCTCAGCTTTGCGGCCGTGCCGGAACCAGCTGCCATTCTGCTCACCGCAGTTGGCATGGTTGGCATTGGTACTTTCGGGCGACGTCGTCGCAACGGCTGAATGAATTTGGGCAATTGAAAAGTCAACGTACTTCTGTAGTGCTACATACGGGTCAGGTATCGGTTACCGGCTAAGAATGCTAGTGAATAGAACTTAGAGGAATTTGCAAATGAACACGATCGTCCGCACAGTCTTGAACAGCGTCGCTTGCTCCAGCTTGGCAACACTATTGGTCGCAGTGACCGCCGCAACGAGCAGTGCCTCGTTCGTGACCGGCCTTGGCGTTGGAGAGTTCCCCTCCCAGGGGCAGGTATTTACCGTTAATCCGTGGACTGCCGCCGCACGGGCAAACCGAGGTGTTGCGGGCAGTCGGCAGGAAGGCCAGACGTTTAAGAACCTTTCGCAATTCGAAGTAGGTCAGATTGATATTTCGTTCGACGTGACGGGCGGCAATGTTCCCGATAGTGCGGCCGACACGGGGTTGGCGCTACGGATTTACGAAGTAGATGACGTCAATGCAGCGACTTGGACCGCAGGAAACCTGGTCAAGGAATTGGTCTTCCCTGACACCTTGCCGGGCTCGACCGAAGGATTGCGGTTCACGCTCACCGATAGCGACAAGTTTACTTTACCGGCGCGGTTCGCCGGCACGAGTGGTTACGGAATCGTGGTCAGCACCCCCGACGGGCTGTCGACCGACGGCAACCCGGGCGTCGTGTACTACACCAACGATGGGACCGCCGGTGATACCTATTTGGACGGCGCGTTCTATCGTGACGGAACTGGCGGGCTGCTGGGGGGTCGTGACTTGGACCGCCGTGACATGGGCGTGGCGATGCGAGTTCCCGAACCGGCGAGCATTTGCTTGACGCTATTGGGCATGCTTGCCGCAGTGGGGCTCGGGTCGCGCCGGCGTAGCTAGTATGCGAGAGAGATACCATCGTACGAAACAATAGTTTTGAAGGACATTTGTCAACAGATTTTATAGCGGTTGGATTTGAGGGTGAACTGGCGATTCTGCCATTCGATTGGCCGGCGCCTGGCGTAGATTTTGCCTCGTCAAGAACTCGTCAAGGTTTTGCCCTGTCAAGAAAACGACGAATTTGTCGCGAGGAGCTTCCGATGTGTAGGTATTGGCGACCAAGAGTAATGTTGAACCGATGTGGATCCGCCGCCGGGGCACTGCTGCTCCTGTTGGGCGTGGCGTTCTCCGCCCGCGCGGCCGTCATGGCGACCGGCGATCCGGCCGATCGTTATGGGGCGACCCCTAATATATTTACTGTCGACCCGTTTGTCCCAATGACGGACACCTGCAAGAGGCTAATCGCGGGTATCGCCAATACCCGCAAATTGCGACAGACCTTCAAGAATCCGAGCACTTTTACTGTCGGACAGATTAATGTTTCGTTCGACGTAACTGGCGGAAGTACTGTCGGCGGTGCCGGCGACACAGGACTGAAGTTCGCAATCTATTGAAGTAGATGATGTACTCGCGAGCAATTGGCTCCCCGGCACACTAGTCAAGGAGATCACGCTTCAGCCAGGGAACATGCCCGGCTCAAACGAAGTATTCCGATTTGATCTTACTGGTGGCGACGTGTTTTCATTGGCCGCAGCGAAATGCTGGCACCACTGGCTACGGCGTCGAGATTTCCACTCCAAATGCAGTTCTCGAGCGATGGCAATCCAGGTGTACTCTGGTTCACCAACGACAGCCACCGAATGACTTCTACGCCGACGGCCGATACTATACCGAAAACAACACGGCGAGCAATCGCATATCGCGACATCGGCCTCTCGCTCGTGGCCAGCACATGAAGTCGCCTGCGATCCAGGCGACGTGAACTGCACCGGTGGCGTCACGATCGAAGATCTCCAAATCATCGCCGCCAACTTCCGCAAGGCGGGAGCCCGCGAAATGGGCGATCTCACCGGCAACGGCTTCGTCGACTTCGACGACTTCGGTCAATGGAAGCAGTTCTACACTGGGCCCCGGCCTGGGTAGCGAAGCATTTGCTTTCCTCACGGTTCCAGAACCCGGCAGCCTGACACTATTGGCGCTGGGCCTGGCCGGTACGTTCCTTCGCCCGCGGCGGCGAAACCTGTCCAACCTCCCCGGATGAAACAATCGAGAGCGGCTGCTTCGCGGCAGCGTGATTTCCCTACTTACTCTTTCGGATAATTGCCGAGACAACGCGTGATGATCAACGTCAAAAGGCGAATTGCTATGAAATCTTTCTTCTCCATATTCCTACTGGCCCTCGTCGCGCTGTGCGGCCTGGCCGAGCGGGGCCTCGCGCAGACAACTCGCTACAACTTCCGCGACCCGGCTTCCGAAATTGACGGCTTCACGCTGCCCGCGCCCGCCGGGCCCGACGGAAACTATTTTCTCGACGGCAACTGGTACAGCGCCAATGGCACCCTCCGCTTCATCCCCGACTACTCGATCGGCAACGGCGAGGTGTCGTTCATTGAAAACGGCGGCACGGCCATCGTGAATACCGACGCTGGCATCGCCACCGGCCAGCTTGGTCTTGGGCTCGGCCGGCGGCACCAGCGGAACCTTGGAGGTCCAGAAGCGGTGGCGTCCTCCGTTCCCGCATCGGCATTCAAGCCAACGGCAATATCACGGTCGGCAGCTCGGGCGGCACCGGCACGCTCCGCGTCTTGCCGGGCGGCACACTCACCGCCGAGTCTTCTATCGTCCAAGGCAGCAACACCAATAACATGATTCAGGTCGGCAGCCTGGCCGGCGCGGGCAACGGCAACTTTGACCGGCGCCACTGCCACGCTGGGTTCCCGCACTCAGGTATTCCCCAACGCCGCCTTCAGCACGACGGCAGGAAGCACGTTCCTCAAGCACCTCCACTTACACCTCCGAAATCACCGGCAATGGCACGAACGGCAAGATCTCCGTCGGCGCCACTGCCAATTTGGGCGGCAATCTGGTCCTCAACTTCAATAGCTACAGCCCCAGCGTCGGACACAATTGGAATGTCGTTGAGGCAGCCGCCTTCAGCGGCAACTTCAGCTCGATCACTTCCAACGCCACCCTGCCCTACAATCAGGCGCTGGTCGTCTCCAAGCCGTCGGTCGGTGGCGGTAAGCTTGGCTACAACGTCAGTGTGCAGGAAGTGCTCGTCCTCGAAGTCAATCGCGACACCGGAGCCGCCACGCTCAAGCACCCCGGCAGCTCCAACATCCAGCTCGACGGTTACTTCATCGGTTCCAACGCGGGCCTGCTCAAGCCGGCAAACTGGAACAGCTGGGATGCGGGCAACCTCTTCGGTGGCGACTGGCTTGCCACCGACGCCACGCCCAACAACCTCGGCGAGCTCAAGCCGGCTGGCGATGCCACGCTCAATGGCGGCAACACGCTCAACTACCAGTTCGGCAATGTCTTCGATCCCTACGCAGGTGCTTTCGGCACCTCGAACGAGGACATTCAGTTCTCCTACCGCCGCTCTTCGGACGGCGCCCAGTTCCCCGGCAAAGTGGTCTACACCGGCACCAAGTTCAACACCCTGCTCCTGCAAGTCGATCCCACCGGTACGGGCAACGCGTTCTTGCGGAACACGTCGAACACGTCGGTTGAAATCGACGCCTACGACATCCTTTCCTCCGCCGGCCGACTCAGCCCCGCGGGTGCCACGAGCCTCGACGGTGCTGCGACCGCCTGGATTTCGGTCAACAGCACCGCCAACCAGCTCGGCGAAGTCAATCAAAGTGGTTTCACCACGATCGCCCCTGGCTCGAGCCTCGACCTCGGCAAGTTGTACCTGGGCGGCGCGCAGGACTTGTCGCTGTCATTCTTGCTGCGAGGCCAGGAAGCGGCAGCAACCGGCAAGGTGCTCTACGAAGCCTTCGCCGGCACGACCCCCATCTTCGGCGACTACAACAACAACGGCATCGTCGACGCGGCCGACTACACGCTCTGGCGCAACAACCTGAACGGGCCGGCATCCGCGCTGCAAAATCGCAATCCGCTCAATAGCGGCAACATCAATGCCGCCGATTTCACGTATTGGAAATCGCGGTTCGGCGCAACCACCAATCCCGGCGCTGGCAGCCTGGCCAACAGCCCCGTGCCGGAGCCGGCCACTTGGCTGTTGGTCGCGCTGACCCTCGGCTTGGTTTCCGCCACTCGCCGCGGCGAGCGTTAACAGAACAGCCACATGGAAAGTCGATCGAGGAATTTATCTATGGTACGGAACAGACAATCCGCCGTTCGCGGCTTCACGCTCGTCGAACTGTTCACAGTGAGCGAACGTGCAGCGTTTACTCTCGTCGAACTGTTGGTGGTGATCGCCATCATCGGCATCCTGGTGGCGCTCCTGCTGCCCGCGATCCAGGCCGCCCGCGAAGCTGCCCGCCGCTCTCAGTGCCTCAACAACTGCAAGCAAATCGGCCTGGCGATCCACAACTACCACGACTCGCACAAAGATTTGCCGCCGAATCGCATCAGCCGATGGCTATGTCAATTGGGCCGGCAGTGATCTTGCCCTACATGGAAGAGACAAGCTTGGGAAATCTGGTCGACGTTAAAAAAACGTTCAAAGATCAAGACATTCTCGTGCGGGAAACTCCTGTGCCAACGTACCTCTGTCCGTCGCGCGAGCGAGATTCACCGTTGTCGGTCCCAAATGGTGAGCAAATCCCGGGTATTTCCGATGCAGGCGTAAAAGGAAAGGGTAGTGGCCCCGGAGTTCGCGGTGACTACATTTGTGTATCGAGCACATGGCGCGAGAACAAAGGCACCAAGTTCGCCTATCGAGGCGGCAATTATACTTACGACATTTTTCAGGACGGCGCGATCGTTTCTCCGCTCAAGGCGCCGAACAACGGTTTTATTTCGCGCACCAGTTTCAAAAAGATCATCGACGGGCTCTCCAAGACGTTTCTCATAGGCAGAGAATTCGTACTTTGTATCGGCAAGCAGTTCGATCTATGATGGGCTTGACAACCCCGGTGGAATCCTCGGTTTGGGGGACTTCGATAATCGCGTAAAGTCCTTTTTCCCTCGCGGATCGGTTCCACCCGCACCGACGGAAGGCAACGTCGAGGGTGGCGGCATCGCGCATAGCTGATCGCAGTATCGATCGCACTGACTCGGATGGTTATACATGGTTTGGCGGGGACCATACCAGTGTCAACAACTTCACACTCTGCGATGGCAGCAGTCGGTCCGTCTCCAAAGACGTCGATTTGGGCGTACTCGAATGCTTCGTCACGCGGGCCGGCGACGACACGGCCAAGGTCGAAGACTTGTAATCGTGCGCGGAAATGATCGCTCGGCAGAATCACTCCGGCAGATTAAAAATCTCCACCGGCGCGATCTCGTCCGCCAGCGGGAAGCCGAGAATCTTTGCGTAGAAGTACAGCTCCGCTTCCTGCGCCCGGACGATGTTCTCCGCCCGCCGGAAGCCGTGCTGCTCGCCCGCGAACGGCACGTACGCCACCGGGATCCCGCGCTCTTTGAGTGACGCCAGGATCAGCTCCGCCTGGTTCGGCGGCACCACCTTGTCTTCCAGGCCTTGTAGCAGGATTACCGGCTCGGTGAACTGGTCGAGGTGGTGAACCGGCGAGCGCTCGTCGTAGATCGCCTTCGCCGCGGGATAGGGGCCGACCAGGCGATCCAGGTACCGCGACTCGAACTTGTGCGTGTCCGCAGCCAGGAGCGACAAATCGCTCACGCCATACAAGCTCGCCCCCGCGCGGAACGCGTCGCCAAACGCCAGCGCCGCAAGCGTCGTGTAGCCGCCCGCGCTCCCGCCCCGGATCAAGAGCTTGGCCCGGTCGACATGCCCCGCGTCGGCCAGATAGAGCGCGGCGTTCGTGGCGTCCGCCACGTCGACCACGCCCCAGTTGTCGCGGAGCCGATTGCGATAGTCGCGGCCATAGCCGGTGCTGCCGCCGTAATTCACGTCGCACACGGCGAACCCGCGCGACGTCCAATACTGAATCGCCAGCCGGAACGACGCCCCGGTCGCCGACGTCGGCCCGCCATGGATCATCACCACCAGCGGCGGCAGCTCTCCCTCGGCGCCGCGGAAGTCGCGGTTCGCCGGCGGATAGAAAAACGCATGAGCCGTTTTGCCGCCCGCCGTGGGGAACTCGATCGCCTGCGGGATCGACGTAAAGGCCGGGTCGGCCGTGATCGGCGTGCTCCGGCGGAGCACGGTCGCCGCACCGCTCGCAGGATCGATTTCCACAACCGATTCCGGCTCGGTCGGCGAGCTCATCAGCGCGATCGCCCGCTCGCGGCCGACGGCCAGGTTCGACACGCTCGAATAGGGCAGATCGAAGTCGTGCTTCGTTCCCGTGGCCGGGTCGACCATCGTCAGCCGCCAATCGCCGTTTTGCGTATAGCGGGCGACGATCCGGCCGTCGGCGAGAAAGCCATACGTCGCCGTACCAAAGACCCACTGCGGCGCACCAAACTCGGCTTCGTTCGTCACCTCCGGCGCCAGCACCGGCGCGACCTTGCCGTCGCGCTCCGCGTAGAGGCTCCACCAATTCGAGCGGTCCGAAACGAAATAGAGCACACCCTCCGGCGACCAGGCCGGCTGGTAAATCGATTCGTCCTCGCCGCCAGCCACCTGTCGCGGCTCGCCCAGCGAACCGTCCGCGCCGATCGCCGCAACGCAGAGCTCCGTCCCGTCCCAAGGCATGTTCGGATGGTTCCAGGCGAGCCACGCGAGCTGGTCGCCGCTCGGGCTGATGCTCGGCGACGAGTAGAAGTCGGCACCTTCCGCCAGCGGCGTCACCGCTCCGCTGGCGAGGTCGATCGCCACGATGCGGTTCGCCGGCTCGGCGTCGTCCGTCGAATGATCTTCGCACACGCCGATCAGCCGATTGTGGGCCGCGTCGAGCACATAGTCCGCAAACCGCAGCTTCCCCGCGGGCGTGAGCGGCTCCGGTGCTTCGCCGGGGCGGACGCGCCAAATCCGCTGGTCCGCGTAGTTTGAAAAGTAAACGACGCCATCGGCCGCCAGAAATGCACCGCCCCCATATTCGTTGGCCGTGGTCCGCGCGCTAAAGGGCGGCGGCAGCACGTCTTCGTTCGTGCCGCCCGCGGTGCGGCGCACGATCACGCTCCGGCCCGCCTCTTCCGGCCGCATCTCCGACCAGTAGAGCGTCTCCCCGTCGATCGACAAATCGCCGAACCGCACGCTCTTGGCCACGAGCATCGCGGCCGAGATCGGCGACTTCCAAGAGCCAAACGGAGCAACCGTCGCCGCATCAGCAGAATCAGCCAGATTCATGGCAACCCCCGTAAACAAGAGTATCCAGCGGACAAAACTCATGATGTGCCTCATTTGGCGGCGTCGGCCACGACGCACTACCTTCGCACAGTTCGTCGATCGCCACACTGCCGCCTACAGTTTCGGCTCGTCCAGCCGGTGCATCGTCGGACTATGCCAATTGGAAAAATGATCGATGTCCTCCGCCGCCAAGAGCTCGCGTGCCGCTTCGACCGCCATGTGCGTCCCCGCCACGGCGAGCACGTCGCCCGCCCGCAGCCGCTCGTTTCCCGCCGGCACCACCACCGATTCGCCGCCACGCTCGATCGCCAGGATCGTCGCGCCGGTGAGCCCGCGGAGCTTCACCTCGGCGAGCGTCCGCCCCACCGCCGAGCTCCCCGGCAACAATTCGATCGACACCGGCGAGCCGAGCCCCGTGATGATGCGATTCACGTCGTCGAGCTTCGATTGCGTCTCGCGCTGGTTGGCCTCCATCGCCCTGCCCGCCCGCGTCTGCCGACCAATCGCCTGGACCATCGCCTGGGCCGCGGCCCGGGTGTGGCCTTGCATGTTCGTCGCGTTTCGCCAGAAGGCAAACGCCAGCAGCGTGAGCAAGAAAACCAGCACCGCCGCCCCGCGGAGCGTCGGCACAAACGGCTGCGTGACCGCCACCAGCGGAATGCCGACCAACAGCACGATCGCCAGCTGCAGCGTCACCACCAGCAGCCGCCGCGGCGCCGCCGCCAGGTCGGTCTTGTTCAGCGTCACGTCCGGAAATACGCGGCTCGCCAGCTCGAATCCGAGCACGCGCGACACCCGCGCCAACCCGATCCAAAACGGCGACGAAACAAGCGCCGCTCCCGCCACCACCAGCGCCGTCGAAACATTCGGCGTAACCTGAAACTGCTGCTGAGCCCAACTGCTGATCGAAGCGAGCTCGAGCGACGCCCCGATCACGATCGCGGCCACGACGATCGCATCGACCACTAGCCAGCGAACCAGCTGCCGAACGCGGTTTGTTTCATCGTCCGCCGAGCCCGACTGGATCTTTTCCAGCCAGGTGCCATAGAGCGCGACGAACGTCTGCAGCGACCGCGGCAGCTCGCGGTCGACCACCGCCGCGGTTGGCTCCGCGGCGCGAATCAACCAGGGCGTAAGCAGCGTCGTAATCCCCGACACGGCCACCGCGATCGAATACAACAATTGGTAAACCGGCTTGCTCGCGTCGGTTGCCATGGTCACGCCCACGCCGGCGATGATGAACGAAAACTCGCCAATCTGCGCGAGGCTCATCCCCGTCTTGACGGACGTCTGCACACTTTGCCCCGTAAGGAACGAGCCGAGCGGCACCGCGAACAGATTCCCCAGCACGACGATTAGCGTGAACGCCAGCACCAGGTGCCAATTCGACGCGATCGCCATGGGGTCGATCATCATGCCGACCGACACGAAAAAAATCGCCGCGAACATGTCGCGGACCGGCATCACCTGGTGCTCGACCGTCTTCGCCACGCCCGACTCGGCCACCAGCGAGCCGGCGATGAACGCACCCAGTGCGACGCTGTAGCCCACGTAAGCAGCGAGGTAGGCAAATCCAAACGCGATGCCGATGCTGGCGACAATCGTCGTCTCGGCCCGCTCGAGTTTCACGACCGACCGCATCAACCGCGGCACGGTGAGCAGACCCACGCCGATGATCAACACCAGGAAGCCGGTGAGCCGGCCGATCGTGACCATCAGCTCGCGAGCGTCCAGCTCTCGTCCGGCGGAGAGACCCGTCAGGATCGTAATCAGCAGAATCGCGATCAGGTCTTCGACGATCAGGATGCCGAACACGATGTGCGTGAACTCGCCCTTGATTCGCTGCTCTTCGAACGCCTTGACGATGATCGTCGTTGAGGAGATCGAGATCGCCGCCCCAGCATACAGACTCTGTAGCCAGGTCCAGCCAAAGGCCTGCCCCGCGACGTACCCCAGCCACATCAACAGACTGCATTGCACCACCGCGACGAACGCCGCCGTCGGCCCCACGCGCAGCAGCTTCTGCAAGCTAAACTCGATGCCCAGCGAGAACATCAGCAAGATCACGCCCAGCTCGGCCAGCGTCTGCACGACGCTCATGTCGGCCTCGAGCGGGATCGGCACATTCGGTCCGACCACCATCCCAGCCAGCAAATAACCCAGCACCACGGGCTGCCGCAGCCGCTGAAATAGCACCGTGGTCACCGCAGCCGCGCAGAGCACGACCGTCAGAGTCTGCAGGAAGTCGTACGTATGGTGCATGGGCGGGCCTCCGCCGCTTTCCGGCGAGGCAGGCATTATGCCCGAAAACAACGCAATCGGTCCAGTTGGATGTCGCGTGATTCCAGATGGCAGCAACTTTGGCGTGAAGTTGGCAGCGGCCATCGCTGCCTCGTAGAATTGCACCATGGGCGCCGCCGCTGATGCATCACAATCCGTCACAAGCAACCGGAGTTTCCCGGCGCCGCGATCCGCCTACATCCACGTCCCCTTTTGCCGCCACCACTGTGGCTACTGCAACTTCACCCTCGTCGCCGGGCGCGACGACCTGATCGGCGACTATCTGCGGGCGATCGAACTCGAACTCGCCCTGCTCCAGACGCCGCGCGAAGTCGACACGCTCTATTTCGGCGGGGGCACCCCGACTCATCTCGCGCCCGAGCAATTGCGTCAGCTGGCAGAGACGGTGCTCCACTGGCAACCGCTCGCGGCCGGCTACGAATGGACCGTCGAAGCGAATCCGGCCGATGTGAACAAGCCCATGATCGAGACGCTCCGCCAGTCGGGCGTCACCCGGCTGAGCCTCGGCGGGCAGTCGTTCCGCGACGAAAAGCTGCGGATTCTGGAGCGCGATCACTCGGGCCGCGACGTCGGCCAGGCGGTCGAGCTGGCCCGCGGCGCCGGCCTGCAAGTGTCGCTCGATCTGATTTTCGCCACGCCCGGCGAAACGCTCGACCAGTGGCTCGCCGACGTCGACGCCGCGATCGCACTCGCGCCGGATCACGTTTCGACATACGGTCTCACGTTCGAGCGCGGCACCGCCTTTTGGAACCGCCGCCTGCACGGCGAACTCCACTCCGCCGACGAGGAGCTCGAGCTCGCCATGTACGCCGCGGTGATCGACCGCCTCACCGCCGCCGGCTTCGAGCACTACGAAGTCTCGAACTTCGCCCGCCCGGCACGCCGCTCGCGCCACAATCAGGCCTACTGGTCCGGCGACGGCTACTTCGCCGCCGGCCCCGGCGCGGCCCGCTACGTCGACGGCATCCGCGAAACCAACCACCGCAGCACGACGACGTATTTGCATCGCATGCTCGCCG
Source organism: uncultured Planctomycetota bacterium (assembly GCA_963847905.1). Taxonomy (GTDB): domain Bacteria; phylum Planctomycetota; class Planctomycetia; order Pirellulales; family Lacipirellulaceae; genus DASYDU01. The sequence goes on from CAWKBP010000001.1 coordinate 72,078, forward strand.
GCGAATCGCCCGTTGCCGAACGCGAACAACTCGAACCGGAAGCAAGAGCCCGCGAGCTCTTGGTCTTCGCACTACGCCGCATCGAAGGCGTCTCGCGTAGCGAGTTCGCCGCGAAGACAGGCTATGAGGTCGACGAACTAATCGCCGCCCCGCTGGCAAAGTTCACCGAGCTCGGGCTGTTCGAGAATCAAGCCGATAGGCTACGGCTCACGCGCGACGGCCTCTTCGTCAGCGACGCGATCTGGCCCGAAATGCTCTGAAGAATGTCGGATCGATGAATGATGATTGATGATGTCAGCTAACAATCCGCTGTCGAGATCATCGAATCATCAATCAAACATCATCCATCCTCAAAGCGGCGCCTTCGGCAATTGTCGCCGATACGGCGGCTCGGCCTGCGACGGCAGCGGCTCGTCGTTTTCCAGCGACCACAGATGCCGCTCCCCTTCGGTCGCGTAATATCGCAACCACAGCGCCGGATCGTCGTTGATGTTTGCACAGTCCCAGTGCAAAAAAGTCGAGCGGCGCTCGAGCATCTTTTCCTGCGACGGCAGAATGTCGCGGTACACGATGCAGTAGAGTTGGTAGTCGCTCAGATGATCGGTGAAGTCGAGCACCACGTGCTGCTCGAACAATTTCTCGATCGTCGCCGCCAGCACCAGCGCCAATTGATGGCCGCTGAGGCCGTCTGGATGCGGCAGCGTCAACTCCGGCTCGAACCACTGGCTGATGGGCAGGATCGGCGCCCGCTCCCATTCCAGCATCGATGCCAGGAATTCGTTCTCGCTCCGCGTCGACATCACCGTCGAATTCACGCGGCCGATCGATTCATCAAACAATGGTTCGAGTTCGTCACGCAGCTGCGCGTTGCGCAGGAGGTGCTCGACTTCATCGGGACTGGAGGGCTGGGAGCGGAACATGGCACCTGAAGGGGTAGCTGCCGTCGTTCGATTGCGAACGCGTCGATTGACCAAATCGTGACCGATTTAACAACAACAATCTAAAACCGGAAACTTCACTCTATCAACAAATCATCAAAACGCAAAGCGCTCGTACGATAGTCCACACCGAGAGTTCGCGTGCCAGCAGAATCACGACCTGCAAGATTGGCAAGGTCACCTAGACCAACCTGCGCATTCGTTAAAGTCGCCGCGCCAGCACCCAGAATGAAGGCTCAAGAAGCCGCGTGCGGCGTGACCATCACGCGGTCGATTCGTTTGCCGTCCATGTCGACCACCTCCAGCCGCATGCCGTGCCAATCGAACGCGTCGCCGATCGACGGGATCCGCCCCAGCTGCTCCAGGACCAGGCCCCCGAGCGTGTTAAAGTCCCTGTTTTCCAGGGCTTCGTCCTCTTCCAGGTCGAGCCGTTCGATCAGGGCCGCGATCGTCGCGCCGCCGTCGATCAACCAGCTGCCGTCCTCGCGGCGGACGAATTCCTGCTCGCCGGCGCGGCGATGCTCGTCCCGAATTTCGCCGACGATTTCCTCCATCACATCCTCGAGCGTGACCATCCCCTCCGTGCCGCCATATTCATTGAGCACGATCGCCAATTGATTGTGCTTTTCCTGGAACAGCTCGAGCAGCCGATCGAGGTGCATCGACTCGGGGACAAACAGCGCCGGATGCAACAGCTTCCTCAGCTCCAGCGGCCAACCCAAATGCAGCTGCCGAAACAAGTCCTTGATATGCACAAAACCGATGATGTGGTCGAGGTCGCTTTTCGTACACCGGCAACCGCGAGAAGCCGGCCATCGCCACGGTGCCCAGGATTTCGTCCGCCGGCGTGTCGACGTCCATCGCATCGAGATCGATCCGCGGCCGCATGATTTCGCGTACCGTGTGCTCGCCCAGCCGCAGCGCTTCGAGCGCGAGCTTCTGCTCCAGCGCGTCGACGACGCCCTCGGCCGTGCCCGCGTCGATCAGGTGCTCGATGTCGTCGATCGAAACGGTCGGCTCGGCCCCGGCCCGCAGCCGAAACAGCCACAACACCGCGTCGGACGATGCGCCCATCACCCACACGATCGGCCGCGCGATCTTCGCCATCGAGCTCATCACCGGCGCAACAAACATCGCCAGCGTCTCCGCCCGATGGAGCGCCGCCCGCTTGGGGACCAGCTCGCCGAGAATCAGCGACGCATAAGTAAAGCAGACCACAAAAATCGACAACCCCAGCGCCTTGCTGTGTTCCTGAGCAAACGCATTTGGCCACCGACTGATCATCTCGCTCAAATCGCCGACGATCTGCTGGCCGCCATAAGCCGCGCCAAACGCGCTCACCAGCGTGATCCCGATCTGCACCGTCGGCAGGAAGCGATTCGGATCGCGCGACAGTTCGAGCGCCAGCTGGGCATTGCGACTGCCTTCTTCGGCGCGCTGTTCCAGCCGGCCCCGGCGGGCGGCAATGATCGCAATCTCGGCCGCGGCGAAGAATCCGTTGGCCAGGACCAACACGAAGATCAGGAGGATTTCCCAGAATAGCGGTGAAATGTTGTTCGATCCTCGCTCGTTACAGCTCGACGCCCATCGCGTGCATCAAAAACTTCATGTCGTCCCAACAGTCCTTCTTGGCGGCCGGGTTTCGCAACAAGTAGGCCGGGTGAAAGGTGCAAACCACTTTCACGTCGCCATAGGCGTGGAACTTGCCCCGTAGTTTACCGATCGGCGTGGTCGTTCCCAAGAGATTCTGCGAAGCCACCGCACCCAGGCAGCAAATATACTCCGGCTCGATCAACTCCAGCTGCCGCTCCAGGTAGGGCCGGCAATTCGCGAGCTCGTCCGGCAGCGGATTGCGATTCCCGGGCGGACGGCACTTGAGCATGTTGAGGATATAGACGTCTTCGCGTTTCAGCCGGCAGGCCTCGATGATCTTGTTCAACAGCTGCCCGCCGCGACCGACGAACGGCTCGCCCAGCCGGTCTTCGTCCGCCCCCGGCGCCTCGCCCAAAAAGCAAAGCCGTGCATTGGGGTTGCCGACGCCAAACACCGTCTGCGTCCGCGTGGACGCCAATTCGCCGCACCTCGTGCAGGGTGCGACCTCCTTTTGCAGGATCGCCAGCGTCGCCGCGGTCGATGGAGGCGCCGGCAAATCCATGCCTGCATCCGCGATCGACCCGCCGCCCCGCCCCTTCGCCGTCGATTTCGCCACCGCTTCCTCCTCCATGCTGGCCCGGTCGATAATTTCCGCCGGCGGCTCGCGCTCTACCGTGGCAATCTTGCCTGAAACCTGAGCCACGATCTCCGGACCGGCATCAACTGCAACTTCCACCGCCGCCCGCGGCTGTACCTTTGGCAACCGGGCCTTCGGCAACTGCTGGACCCCCGCTCGTTCGAGGCTCTCCAGCCGCCCCACCAGCACCGCTCGCAGCCGCTCCTGATTGTCCCTCATGTCGCTGTCGCACCTTTCCTACCATGGCTAGTGTAGGCGACGCTGTCGCCCGTGCAACGGGTTCCCATCGGCCATTTTGCCAAGTCGTTAAGGTCGTGGCGGGAAAAGCCTTCCGGCGACCGCCCCCGCCCACCGGGACCTACTCATTCGCCCCGCGATCACCTATGATGGAGGTCCAGGAGCGGGGTGGGCATGCGAACGGTTTCGCACCGTTCGAGTAATCCAAAAGCTGCGGGTCGTGGGCCGGCAGCCAGTTCCAATCTGGGCAAGACGCCCGGAGCGCGCAAATCGCGCGCCATTCTCTAAACCCTTCGTGCGTCGCCGGGCAGTTGCTGCGTCGCCTGACTTGCAAAGTAGTAGATCAATGGGCGTTCCCCAAGTCGTCATCGTCGGTCGGCCCAACGTCGGCAAAAGCAGCGTGCTCAATTGGCTCGCGGGCATCCGCATCGCCATCGTCGACGACAAGCCCGGCGTCACCCGCGATCGGCTCACCCACCTGATGTGCCACGACGACCGGTTCTTCGAGCTGGTCGACACCGGCGGCATGGGCTTCGCCGACATGGACAACCTCACCCAGCACATCGAGGACCAGATCACCCTGGCGATCGATTCGGCCGCCGTGATCCTGTTCGTCGTCGACTCCCGCGAGGGGATGCTGCCGCTCGACCAGGACGTCGCCAAGCGGCTCCGCTCCGTGAAGTGCCCGATCATCCTGCTGGCCAACAAGACCGATGCCGAATCGCTCGACAGCCAGGCCGACGAGTTCTACCGGCTCGGCTGCGGCAAGCCGCTCCGCATCAGCACCATCCAGAATCGCAATCGGGCGGTGCTGCTGAACATGATCGTGTCGCATCTTCCGCCGCCGCTCGACGGAGAACCCGCTCGAGATCGGCGAGCCGGAGATGAAGGTCGCCATCGTCGGCCGCCGCAACGTCGGCAAGAGCACGTTCGTCAACACGCTCGTCCAGGCCGAGCGGATGATCGTCAGCGAAGTGCCCGGCACGACCCGCGACAGCGTCGACGTCCGCTTCGAGCTCGACGGCAAGAGTTTCGTGGCGATCGACACGCCCGGCATCCGCCGCAACCGCAGCCAGAAGACCGACATCGACTTCTACGGCACCCACCGCGCCCAGCGGAGCATTCGCCGCGCCGACGTGACGCTGCTTGTTCTTCGACGCCACCGAACGAATCAGCAAAGTCGACAAACAACTTTGCGACTACATCGCCGAGCAGTATCGGCCCTGCATCTTCGTCGTCAACAAGTGGGACCAGCTGGTGAAGTCGATGCCCACCGAGAAGTGGGTCCGCTACCTGCACGACAATTTCCCCTCGATGCGCTACGTGCCGATCGCGTTCATCACCGGCCAGACCGGCAAAAACGTCAAAGCCTTGTTGAACCACGCCACGATGCTCTTCAAGCAATCGCGCGCTCGCGCCACCACCGGCCAGCTCAACCGCATGCTCCGCGACGCGATCGAAGCGCAGCCCGCCGCCAGCCCAGGCCAATCGCACGCCCAAGATCTACTACGCCACGCAAGTCGGCGTGCAGCCGCCGACGATCGTGCTCTTCTGCAGCGCCCGAGCGCCATCTCGCGGACCTACCAGCGCTACTTGCTGGGCCGATTCCGCGACGAGCTCGATTTCCCCGAGGTGCCGATCAAGCTCTACCTCCGCCGCCGCCACCCGGCCGACCTCCGCGACGACGTGGATGCGAACATCGCGACCAGCGAGAAAGAGTCGGGCACCGGCAAGAAATCATCCGGCGGCCGAAAAAAAGAAGAACAGCCCGCCGACGCATAAGAGAATAGTTGGCGTCGTCGGCCACGACGAATAAAACAGAGCTGGCGCCACCCCACCAACATCTCTCTGTGCGCCGTTACTGTCGCGCCGTTACTCGTCGCACCGTTACCGCCGAGCCTGCAACCCACCGACATCGCTCGAAATGGCAAACGTCCGCGACGCTGCCCGATCTTCGACCGTCCGCTGGGCCGAAAGCGCCACCGCGAGCGCAACCGCCCACGCCGACGCGAAGCAAATCACTTCGCCGTAGTTAAACAGCTTCTGCCAGTTCCAACGAGTTCCGAGCATTCAACCAAGCCGATCCATCGTCAGCGATCTACCATCGAGTCCTACTTCCGCCTACGTCTCGCGGCGAACATTTTCACCAAGTCGCCCCCGACCTGGCAAGCGGGCCATCCCATGCCACGCGGCCACGAGAACCCCGTAGAACTCAAGCCACCGATTACATAGAATCTTCACATAGGAAACAAGGCCGATTCCGCCCAAGTCGTTTGGCTGCCAGCATTTCGGCCTCCCACGCGGTAATTCAGGGGGCCTGCGTCGACCACAACACCCGCCCATGCCAGCATCTGAGAGGCCGGCAGCCCAAAAATGCCTGCTCACCCCAGAAAACGACACCTTAGCCGCCGACTGCTGTCATGTTATATTTGTCGGTTCGCCGCAGCGTACGTTGGCCATTCCAGGCTGACCGCAGTGGCCCAGATCGCCGGAATCCCGGACCTAAGTTCGGGCGCGTAGCTCAGTTGGTTAGAGCGCTTGCTTGACATGCAAGAGGTCGCAGATTCGAGTTCTGCCGCGCCCACTCTCATTGCCCTGCAGAAGCCGACACAGGCGCATTCCAACCGATACGCAGCAACACCGGCTTCATGGTCGCGTCACCATAAGCGCCGGCGATTATGAACGCCCCGCTGCCGTCACGCGTATTGGAACCGTAAAGTGAACTGTCGAGTGGGCTGGTGCCGCCGATGTCGGGCAGTTGAAAGTCAATGATGCTCGACTTGCGCATCAAGATCGAAGCAAACCAGGTCGTGATCATCATGGCCGTTGCGGACAATCATCGGCAGCCCGTAGACAAAACGATTGCCGGCAACCGTGAACAAGCTAGTCGCATAGGATTTGCCATTCGGATGCAACCAGCCCAAATCTTCGAGTTTTCCGGCGCCTGACTCGGAAGGTATCAGGTGCAACAACCTTCCGGCATGAGTCGTGAAGACGATCGATCCGTCCGATAGATAGGCAAATCCTGTAATTCCGTGGAATTGGTCTGCGATGCTTGCCGGCTGTTGGTCCGCCGCTTGCTGATAATATGGAATTGGGTGCGATCCCAATTCCTTCAGATCAGAGTCAATGGCGACCAGCGAGTGTTCCGCCACGTCGGCACCCACCATCTTCAACCGCGGGACATACGCTCGTCCCTTGCCATCGACCAGTAGATTTCTCGAGATGTGCCCTTCCACGGTGCCAACTTTTGTTTTGCGGATAGCACCCGTGGCGACGTCGTAGTGAATCAGCGTGTGATCGGGAAACGCAAGGAAATACAGATCGTTGCCGCCACCGGCGAGTGCCAATACGCCTTCCTGCAAAGTCGCCAAGTGTTCCCACGTCCGCTCGGGCATTCGCAGCCGCCACAGATGCGAACCCCATTTTGGAACGGTGCGACCAATGACACTCCGCGGGTTTTCGTCACTCGAAGCAAAGTACAGGTGTCCGTCCGCGGCTTGAATGATCTTCGTATGGATTTTTGGTTGCTGCATTCCAGGGATGTATTCGCTCGCCTTGCGCAGCTCCGACAGGACATCCCCGCGGTCGGTCACTTTGTCCGTCACAGGATCGTACTCAAATAGGCTTGCCGATTTCTCCGTGCCCTCCATCGGCGACACGGCAAACCACGCATGCCCTTCAGCATCGCACCCCGTGGCTCCCCAAATGGCCGCCGACACGTCCGATTTTGGCAACGCGACCACACGCACCTGCGGGACCGCGTCGGACAGCGCAGATTCCGGCGTGAACAGCGAATTCGTCAAACTCGCAAAGCTTTGCGCCGGCGATGATTCCACCTGGCTCGTGTCGACCTGGCCCACGTTGTTCGACGACGGTGCGGCGGGAGGCGGAGAATCTTCCGACCGTGAGCAACCCAATCCCACGACAACTACCAGGAGGTACCACGGCAAAACTCCCGCAACCGCGATCGTCGCCAACCAAACCGCGAATGGTCTTTTCATATGATCCGAATCCCTCTGAGAAAAATGAGGACAAATGGGGTCGCATCCTATCTGGCAATCGTCCCATCAATTTGCACGATCGGGACCCCGGATTCAAGCCGGCACGGAGGCTGGCAGAAACTGGGGCATTCATCTACGGCGAGGGTGTTCGATCCCATTGCGGCTCAGCGCAACCCAAAACTGGTCGTACGACCGCAGCGCGAGCTATGCATTGGCCAGTCACCTATCCAGAATATGCGTCGGTTACCAGCTCGCTATCAATCCACGCCAAGAATCTAGGCACAACAGATCCAATATCCAAAGAATCGACGACTGGAAAACCCGGGGACTCTGCTGCCATTCGTCGCTGCCCCGATTGCTCGTATCTACGGCGAGTCAGGATCAACCGAGAGAGCACGCGAGACATCCGCACCGAGTCGAGCTCAACAGGTCACCAACGACGCCGTAGACACTCCCCGACGAGCCGGCAGCCCCAGAGTTTCCAGCCGCCGAAGGTTTGCAAACAGGCGTCGGCACGTTGATGATTGGACGCGAGATACGCCTTAATCCTACTTGTTGAGGAATCGATTTAGCGCTGAGTCTAATTCACTTTGTTCCTCCAACGCTAGCGTCATTTTTTTCACTAATTCGCAAAGAAATACCCGAATTGCATTCGCAGCCTCGAGACATTCTTCGTCCGAATCATTGTGCAGCCCGCGACTCAATGCGTCGTGAAGAAACGTCAGCGGGTTATGGGTCTTTAGTAGAGCCCGCATCCGGAATAGCATACTTTACGCGGTCGACAGCAGCCTTAAATTGCGTTTTCATCCTTCGCGTTGATTCAAGACGAATGGAAATCTGTTCCTGCGTGGCGTGTAGATGGCGGGCCACTCGGATAGATCTCGTAAAAAGCTGGTTCTTTTGATATTCAACGACTCGGCGATAGTAACGCGAATGCCGCTATTCCCAGCCCTTCGATTTCAGCCCTACGCCCCAGTTGAAAGAGCTGAAGTTCAGGACCAAGGATCGAGCCTACTGTGCCGGGAATGCGAGGTGAAAACGGTGGCCACTCGGCAATTTTTTGGACGCACGTCAGTATGCCTAGCACCGAACGACTCGAAGCTTTTCTCACTTTTCCGACATTCCGTCTCAAACTGGCGTACCAATTTAGAAAGCGCGTATGTCGGTGTTATTGCCGAATTGTGCAGACCACTACGGTTTTCAATTCCGGCCAGAAATTTTCGCCAGTTGATCAAATGAGTGTTGCAGAAGTATGGATCGCCGCACCCTCATTGCAAAACAATTGAAGATTGGGAACTGTGTAGACTTTTATTTTGTAGATATCTCCAGAATCGTTTATGCGTTGCGTCTTCGATTGCAGGCCCGAACTTCGATTGGTGACATGTCATGGAGAAATTCTCCCAATCATGTCCCTTGGACATAAGCGATCGATCGTCTGTAAGGTTGGGTCCAAATAATTCCTGACTTCACTTAGGGAGAGGACGTATTTTAACGAGTCATTTTCGAAGATACAGTCCCTAGCTCCGCACGGTTGCGATGATGCAACGACGTCGCTCTGTTGACAACTCGGGCCAAGCTTCGATAAGCAGTTCAAGGTCGGAATCAACCATGATTGCAGCGATTGTGCAGCGCCTTCGACCCGAATCTATACTAAAACTCCGAGGAATTCGAGTCGTTTCGAGTTCTGCCGCGCCCACTCTCTCTTGATGCGGTTTGCTTCCGCGGTCGCTCGAACCTCGCCGTTGCGTGAGCTGTAAGACGCCGTCCAACGTCGACATGCAACTACCGCCGGTAATGCCGCGAGGAGCAGTGCCAGGGGCAAAGGTTCGGGCACGGCAACGATGGCGAGCGTCGCGGCTGGCGAGAAATAGTCGCCGCGGACTTCCTGTGTTAGCTATTGAGGTCGAAGCGGAACGGCTGGCCGTTGGCGAGTAGGCCCTCCAGGCTGACGTCGCGGTCGGTGAGGACGAGCGGTTCGCCGGCGGGCAGCGTCAGTTCGACGCCGGCGACCAGAAAGTGCGAGCCGCGAATGTTGACCCGGCTTCCTGCGAACGCCTGGAACGCATCGCCAATCACGCCACCGGCGAAGTCGAGCGTGCGGCCTTCGCGGAGGATCATCCGCTCGCCAATCGAACCTCCGCGGACCGTGACGCGGCCGCTGCTGCCGACGACAATCTCGCGGGTCGGGTCGTCGCCAGGGTCGCTAAGGAAATCATGGCGCCAACCACGACGCTGCCGACCTCGAAATCGTCGCCAATCGAGCCGCCACTAATTTCCACGAAGCCGCCGCCGCGAAAAAAAATCGTGTCGATCGTTCCTCCGCGGATCGTGGCGTTGCCGGTGGCATCGAGGACGCCGACTTCGCCGCCGATCATGACGAAGGATGAAGCATTGGGAGAGGGTCCGTCGACAGTGCCCGCCGTCTCAATCCGCGCCGCGACCCCGCCCGACATTTCGAGGTGACTGCCGGCGAACAGCGACCAGTTGTTGACGCCGCCGCCCGACATAGTGCCGCGGCCTCCCAGCAGGTTTGCCGCGTGGACCGACCCGGCGACGACATGGAGCTCGCTGCCGGCCCAGGCCTCGACGGCCCAAACGTCGCCGCCGAGGATGTTTAGTTCCGCATCTTGCGCCGGCGCGTTGTTGCCGCCAAGGTGGATTACGTCACCGATCTTCGCGGTGGCGCCAGGCAAGAGATTGACTTGCGTGTTCGCGCCAAAAACCGCGTCCGGGGATATGACGTCGGGCGGGGCGTTGACGATCGTCGTAAAGTCGCCGCGTGCCGATGCGGTTTCGAGCAGGCACGCGGCCAAGAACGCGGCAGCCAATTTGCATCGATTCATGGCGACCTCCCAAGCGTGGACGATTCCCTAACGACCCAAAACTACAATCTCCGGAAGAACACATACAGAGCAATCTGCCCGCGACCCGCAGAATCAAAACTCTTGACCCGATTGGTTCATGATTTGTCTGAGTAGGCCGACTTCGGAGCCACGAAGATACAACAATCGGGAGATGTTCGGCCAGCTTTTGCGCAACAAGCCAAGAATGAAGCGAGTTTTCTATGCGTCCCTATGAATACATGTGCGTCTGCCGCCTCCCGGCTTCGTTGTTTTGCGCTGCTGCGTTCGTCCAAATTTGCTTGGCCGCGCCTTGGGTCGCCGATCAGGGCAACGGCACGTACAAAAACCCCGTCCTGTACGCCGACTACTCGGATCCCGACGTGGTCCGCGTCGGCAGCGACTTCTACATGACGGCCTCCAGTTTCAATTGCGTCCCCGGCCTGCCGATTCTCCATTCGCGCGATCTCGTGAACTGGAAGCTCATTGGCCACGCGGTCGTGCGATTGCCGAAAGAGTTCGACGAAGTGCAGCCGGGTAACGGCATCTGGGCCCCGTCGATCCGCTTTCACGACGGCCATTTTTGGATCTTCGTCGGCGATCCGGATCGCGGCATTCTCATGACGCGCGCCGTCGACCCGGCCGGTCCCTGGGAACCGCTGCACGTCGTCAAGGAAGGCAAAGGCCTGATCGATCCCTGCCCGCTCTGGGACGGCGACAAAGCGTATCTCGTCCATGCATTTGCCAAGAGCCGCGCCGGCAAGAACAGCATCGTCGTCTGCCAGGAAATGTCGCCCGACGGCCGCGGCGTCCTCGGCGAAGAACAGATCGTGATCGATGGCCAGAACGACGTCCATCCCACAATCGAAGGACCGAAAATCTACAAGCGCGGCGATTGGTACTACATCTTCGCCCCCGCCGGCGGCGTGAAGCCCGGCTGGCAACTCGCCGCGCGGGCCAAAAGCCCCTTCGGCCCGTACGAAGTCCGCCGCGTGCTCGAACAAGGCAGCACCGCGATCAACGGTCCGCACCAGGGCGGCTGGGTCGAACTCGAGAACGGCGAAAATTGGTTCCTCCATTTTCAGGATCTCGACGCCTATGGCCGCGTCGTCCATTTGAATCCGCTGCAGTGGGTCGACGATTGGCCGCAAATGGGTCGCGACTTCGACGGCAACGGCATCGGCGAGCCCGTCGCCACCTACGCCAAGCCAAACGTCGACGGCTACTCTCCGATCGAGAGCCCCGCCACAAGCGATTCGTTCGACTCGCAGCTCGGCCAGCAGTGGCAATGGCAGGGCAACCCGCAAGCGAGTTGGGCCTCGCTCGCCGCCCGGCCCGGCTCGCTGCGACTCAGCGCCGTCGAGCCGCAGCCCGGCGATCTCACCGCCTGCCCCAACGCGTTGCTGCAAAAATTCCCCGCGCCCGCCTTCACCGCGACCACGCTTATCCATCTCACGCCTGGCGAGGACGACACCCGCGCCGGCCTCGTCATCATGGGACTCACCTACTCCGGCATCTTCGTCCACCGGCGATGGCGAGGCGATGGCGACGGCGATGTTGACAGCGACGGCGACGGGCTCGAGATCGAACAAATCAGCAACACCGTCCCCGGCCCGGCCGGCAACGACAAAATCAACGCGCAGGTTGCGGTCCCCAACGGCCCGCTCTGGCTCCGCGTCACCGTCCAGCCCGAGGCCCGCTGCGACTTTAGCTACAGCACCGACGGCAAGACCTTCGAACCGCTCGGCAAACAATTCATCGCTGGCCCGGGCCGCTGGATGGGCGCCAAGGTCGGCCTTGTTTGCAGCGGCGCCGACGGCTACGCCGACTTCGACTGGTTCACCATCGAATAGCGCCATCGCCCCGAGTTTCGCCCCGCCCCGCCCCGCCCGTTGTCAGCGTCTACCAGTCCGGTCACAATGAATCGTCGTCGCCCCGCCCCTCTTTCTCCCAGGCCCCCGACCACCATCCGCCCATGCGATCCGAGCGCATCACCGCCCCGCAGTTCACCTCCCTCAAAGCCCAGGGACGCAAGATCTCGATGGTCACCGCCTACGACTACGCGATGGCCCGCCTGGTCGACTCGGCCGGCGTCGAAGGGATCCTCGTCGGCGACAGCATGTCGATGGTCGTCCAGGGACACGACAGCACCCTGCCGGTGACGATGGACGAAATGATCTACCACGCCGAGATGGTCGGCCGCGCCGTCGAACACGCGCTGGTCGTCGTCGACATGCCCTTCCCCAGTTTCCATCTCGGCACGCACAAAGCCATCGAAAACGCCGGCCGCATCCTGAAAGAATCCCGCTGCCAGGCCGTCAAACTCGAAAGCGGCGTCGAACAGGCCGACACGATCGCCGCACTCGTCTCCGCCGGCATCCCCGTGATGGCCCACTGCGGTCTGCGGCCCCAAAGCGTCAACCAACTCGGCGGCTACCGCGTCCAGCGCGAACGCCGACTCCCTGATGGCCGACGCCAAAGCCGCCGAACAAGCGGGCGCGTTCGCCATCGTCCTCGAATGCATTCCGCGCAGCATCGCCAAAGCAATCACCGACCAGGTCGCCATCCCCACGATCGGCATCGGCGCCGGCGCCGACTGCGACGGCCAGGTCCTCGTGCTGCACGACCTCTTCGGCATCACCACCGGCTACGTCCCCAAGTTCGTCAAAGCCTACGCCAACTTAAAGGACGAAATCACCGGCGCCATAACCCAATACCGCGACGAAGTCCGCGCCGGCTCATTCCCCGCAAAAGAACATACCTTCGAATAGTCGAACCGCCCCTCACACCCCGACGGAATGGTCGCTTCAGCGACCAGTTACTTCTTCTACGTCCCCACCCCAATCGCTTGCGGTTTAGCCAACCAAAAACGCCAGCACCGCTATCGCCCCCGCATCCTGTCGCCCATTCGAGCCACGTTTCCCAAACATCGCCCTCCCTCAGAGCCGATTCAACAAGAATCGCACCTCATCTTCTCGGGAGTCCGCCCATGTTCTGCTCCGATTGCGGCCAGCCAGCCTCCGGAAAATTCTGCTCCTCCTGCGGCCACCCGCTCCAGTCACACTCGCCGCAATCCACCCCAACACAGCCATCCCAGACGACCCCTCCCCAATCGATGCCCCCATCGACTGGTCCAACCTCACCAACTACCAAACACTCCTCAGCATCCCGCAAGTCCGCGACCGCATCGCGCTCCACGCCAGCCGCGCAAAAAAGAAACTCACCGGCGAAGAGTTCCTCGCCCACTGCGACAATTTCCTCACCCCGCTCACCGGCGGCGTCCCCCTCACGCTCATCTCCAAAATCGCCCAGCCGCTCAGCCTCCGCCTCGGCCTCAAGACGGGCAAAACTCGCACCGAGCGCCTCGCCCAACCGCCCGGCACCGTGATCGTCGCCGTCCTCTCGTCCCTCGCCCAGAACAACCACACCCTCGGCGAAGTCACCCAACTAGATAACGGCGTCACCCTCCGCGCCGCCGCCCCCTCCGACATCTGGTCCTTCAAAGGCGACCTCCACATCGACATCCGCGCCGCCGGCAACCTCACCCAGATCGAAGCCGCCTACACCATCCCCGGCCAACTCTTCGACTGGGGCAAAAGCCAACGCGGCCTAAACCAACTCTTCACCGAAATCAACACCCTAACCCGCGCCGCGTAACACCGAGTCCCAATTCCAAACATTTAGCGGCGTCGCTTGCGACGCGTTCTCCCTCCGCGCAAATTCACAGTTTGGAAACAACGCATATCGAAATTATGGTTCCCACGATTACCGCGGCGGCCATACACCAGTGAAAGATTGCTTGGCGCCAATCCATCTCGATTCGATACCCACGATAGATGTCTACGTCCGAGTCGTCATTCGCGATTCGATCTATCACGACGTAAGTACCCAGTGGTACGACTGGAATATATGCAAAGCACAACCAATGGATCGCTTGATAGGTTCCCGGAACGAATCCGTTCTTCACCGCGATTTTCGCAAGGGAAAATCTGAGTCGCGATTTGTGCTTACATCCATAGATATGCTTGTCGGAAACGACGTAGACAACGAACTCTTCGGTCGAATCTCCCTCAACCAGTTTGACGCGGATGTCAGTCGACAATGTGGAATTTAAAACTTGATGCTCCATGATGGCTCGCGCAGGCTCCCCTCACCGATGCAGCGCACAACTCCCTCCCTCATCACAAGCCGCCGCCCCACCGCTGAGCCGATACCGATTCCGCGCCACCCACCGATACGCCGGCCGCCACAACAACATGCTCCCCGGAAAATATAAAAACGGCGCCGCCCACCACAGCCGCCGCAGCCGCCGCGTCAGATAGCGAATCGCCTCCGGCCCCCAATGCCGGTTGCCATAGTGATCCACGATCACCATCTCCTGCATCATCCGCTCGTGCGCCAGGTCCGGAAATAGCCGCCCCACCTCCGGATCATGCAGCGACAAATACGAAAGCCGCCCCCGGCAATCCCACCAAGGCAGCTTCCGCACCTGAGCCGTACAAATCCGACACTCCCCGTCATAAATCACGACATCGCTCCCCGGCCGCTCCGCCGGCGTAGGCAACGCCCCAGCATCCTTGTCTTTAATCATCTCACTTCCCATACCTCACCATCTCCTCTCCCCATTCTAACCGCACACCCCACCTCGACTTAACCTCAACCCCTACTCCCCTACTCCCCTACTCCCCTACTCCCACTCCTCCTCCCCACTCCTCCTGGTGGCCAAAAAAACCAGGCGAAATCCCCCCGCCAATCCGCTACCGTGAACTGCATTGGAACATCCGTTCACTGAACCAACTTCCCCAAAAACACGGAGCCCAACCATGAAAATCCTCCACATCGCCGACCCCGACCTCCCCAACTCCAAAACCTACGTCGAAACCACCCCCTCGCCACACCTCGTCTGCGCCGCCGACCACCCGGCCCAACCCGTCGAGTGGCTTTGGCCCGGCCGCATCCCCCTCGGCAAAGTCACCCTCCTGGCCGGCGACCCCGGCCTCGGCAAAAGCCTCCTCGCCCTCGACCTCGCCGCAAGAGTCACCCGCGCCCTCCCCTTCCCCGAAACACCCACGAACTTCGCGTCGTCGGCCACGACGAACACCACCAACCCGCCCAACCACCCCGCTTGCGTCTTCGCGACCTCAAACTCCGACCTTCCCCCTTCCCCACTCCCCCTTCCCCCTTCGCAACTCCCCGGCTCCGTCCTCATCCTCTCCGCCTCCGACACTCTCTCCGACACGATCCGCCCCCGCCTCGACGCCGCCGGCGCCGACCCCGATCGCGTCTTCCTCCTCCCCGCGATTCAAGATCTCCGCCACGACTTCGGCAAACTCCGCGAAGCCGTCGAAAGCCTCCCCGACTGCCGCCTGATCATCATCGACCCGATCAGCGCCTACGTCGGACCCAGCGACGCCCACTTCCACACCGTCGTCCGCCGCGTCCTCGAACCACTCGCCGCGCTCGCCACAAGAAAATCGCTCGCCATCCTCGCCATCACCCACCTCAACAAAAGCGACGGCGCCGCCATCCAACGCGCCGCCGGCTCGATGGGCTTCGTCTCCTCCGCCCGCACTATCTGGACCCTCGCCCGCGACCACCAAGACCCCACGCGCACCCTCCTCTTCCCCCTAAAAAACAACCTCGCCCCCACCACCTGCGGCTTAGCGTTCACGATCACCACTACACCCATCTCTCCTTCCCACCTGAACCCTGAACCCCGAACCCTGAACCCTCCCTTCGCCCCCCGCCTCCTCTGGGACCCAAACCCAGTCACCATCTCTCCCCGCGAAGCCCTCCGCTCCAAACCCCTCACACCCCGCCAACCCACCCAACGCGAAGAAGCCCGCGAATTCCTCCGCGAGGCCCTCGCCGACGGACCCCGTCCCGCCCAAGAACTCCTCGCCGCCGGCGACGAGCACGGCTTCCACCGCCGCACGATCCAACGCGCCTTCCACGACCTCGCAGGCCACACCGCCAAACAAGGCTGGACCGCCGGCTGGTGGTGGGCCCTCGGCGACTACCCAGCCATCCTCGAGCCCCATCTCGAACACGTGCCCCCCAATGCCGTCCCCGAAGTCACCTACGCCCACGATGTCGCCTTCCAGAACAAACTCGACAAACTCCACCGAGAAACGCTCGCATCCGTGACAGCCACCCCCAACAAAACCCTGTCACCTTCGGCCCCCGTGTCACCTTCCATCAACTCGCGGACCCGTTCCCCCCTCAAACCCCCAACCGTCGAACAATCCATCGCCTACTTCAACCACAAACCCCATCCCAAATGACGCCCTGCGAACCCGCCCCACCCAACGCTTGCGATTACACGGCGCGTCGCATGAAAAAGCCCCACCCAACGCTTGCCATTTGTCCGCAGTGAGGGGCGGTTTAGCTGACCAAACCGCGCCGCCACTAAATCCCGCTCCCCGAATCCCGCTTGCGTCTTCGCGACCCCATCCACCCAAAACCCCGCAAAAAACCACCATATAACTCCCCCACCCCAATCACGATATAATGACAACAACCACACGAGCAGCACACCAGCAACATCGTGTGGCACGCCAGGAGCTCCCAGCGACGGGCGTGGCAGTTTCGCTCCTCAACAGGACCCAACCATGAACGAGCTCCGCGAACAAATTGCCCGTGCCCGCCGGCGTCTGGTCTTCGAACAGTTCCTCGCCCGTTCGGTCACCTGCCTGTTCGTCACATTCATCGTCGCCGTCGTCGCCATCGCCCTACCCCGTCTCATCGCGGTCGAGAACTTGCCCGAACGTTGGGACCAGCTCTGCATTTTGCTTGCCTTGGTGCTCGGTCTCGCCGCCGCCAGCGTCTGGACTTTCATCTCGCGCCGCACACCGCTCGATGCGGCGATCGAGATCGACCGCCGGTTCGAGCTCCGGGAGCGGATCGCCAGCACGCTCTCGATCTCCGACGCCGAACGCGACACGGAAGCGGGCCACGCGCTGATTCACGACGCCATCCGTTCCGCGAAGCGCATCGACATCAACGACAAATTCCGCTTGCGGTTTAGCAAACGCGCCGCGCCATGCCCCTCATCCCGGCCGCCCTCGCTTTCCTCTTAATGCTGTTCTTCAACCCCGCCACGGCCACCAGCAGCGTCGATCCGAACGCTCCGGCGGTGGTTGCCAAGCAAATCAAAACCGCCAACGAATCGCTCCGCAAGAAGCTGGCCGAGCAACGCAAGGAAGCGGAGCGCCGCAAGTTGAAAGATGCAGAAGGACTGTTTAAGCGGATCGAAGCCGGAACCAACGAGCTGGCCGAGAAGAAGGATCTCGATCGCACCAAGGCGGCGGTGAAACTCAACGACCTGGCGAAGCAGCTGCAGGAACGCCGCGAGCAGCTCGGCGGCAAAGACGCCCTGCAAAAGCAGCTACAGAATATGAAGTCGTTCGGCCAAGGGCCTGCGGAAAAAATCGCTCAGGCGATGAAGCAGGGCGACTTCCAGGCGGCCGCCAAGGAGATCGACAAGCTCGCCAAACAGCTCCGCGACGGCAAGCTCGACGACGCCGGCAAGGCCGAACTCGCCAAGCAGCTCGAAGCCATGAAACAGAAGCTCGCCGACGCCGCGAGCGCGCACCAGCAGGCGAAGGAGAATCTGCAAAAGCAAATCGACGAAGCTCGCTCGAAGGGCGATCTCGCCAAGGCCGGCGAGCTGCAACAAAAGCTCGACCAGGCTGAATCGAAGTCGCAGCAGATGCAGCAGCTCGAACAGCTCGCCACACAGATGGGCCAGATGCAGCAAGGTCTCAAGGAAGGTGATGCGCCAAAAGGCGGCCGACGCTCTGCAGCAGATGTCGCAGCAGCTCAGCCAGATGCAGCAAGAGGCGAACGAAGCGGAGATGCTCGACGCCGCGATGGGCGATTTGCAAATGGCCAAGGACGCGATGGCCTGCAAAGAATGTAATGGTGCCGGCTGCGAGAGTTGCGAGGGAGGCAGTATGGCAATGAACGGTTCTCAATCCAACGGCCGACCGGGCAAAGG
This sequence comes from uncultured Planctomycetota bacterium, assembly GCA_963847905.1. Classification (GTDB taxonomy): domain Bacteria; phylum Planctomycetota; class Planctomycetia; order Pirellulales; family Lacipirellulaceae; genus DASYDU01. The sequence continues at coordinate 90,326 of CAWKBP010000001.1, forward strand.
CATCGGCAAAGGTCGCGGCAACGGTCGCCCGCCGAATGAAGAACCCAAGACCAGCACGCGTGACACGCAAGTGCGCACGAAGCCCGGCCGCGGCCCAGCAGTGTACGCCGGCACTATCGCCGGCCCCAACATCAAGGGCGAAGTCTCCGCCTCGATCCAACAAGAGATGGCTGGCTTCAGCGAGTCGGCGACCGACCCCCTCACCACCGAACGACTCCCCCGCAACCGCCGCGAACACGCCGAAGAATATTTCAACCTCCTCCGCGAAGGAAAATAATCATCTCACTCCCGACTCCTGGCTCCCGCCTCCCGACTCCTACCTACCACGACAAGCTAGCATAGCTACCACCTTCAGTGACTCTGATGCGTATAGACAATCTACGCAATACAGCGTAAATTGGCGAAGTTCTGCGGGTTGGGCAGGGAGTGTCAAAAACCACCGCAGCACGGCCACTGTCGCCCTCCCGAAGACGGCAACGGCGCAACCTAAAAAAGTCGCAACCAAGGCGTGATCCAAATAGCCGGCGACCTACGCGTCGCCGGACGAACTTCGACCGCCACCAACGGATTCATATCTCCTCCACGGAAAAGGAAAGGACCTTCCCGATGCGCCAATCAAATTATCAATTCATGTTACATATAAACCGACGCAATGTTTTGTCCGCCCTCGCGTTGGCCTGCGCGCTGTCGATTTTGAGCACCGCAGCGAACGTCCGCGCAGACGACGATCTCGCATCCCAGATCACGGCCGCGCGCGAGAACTTTACGCCGGTCACCGCCGAGCAAGTCGCCGCAGCGAAGGCCGACCTCAACAAGCAAGCGACCGCGCTCGAGCGTTACCTCCGTCCGCAATCTGCCAACGGCAAGAAGTGGCTCGTCTATCTGAAATGGGACGAATTCAAATCGGCACTCGATGCCGAAGGCGAACTTGCCGCCGCGCCGCTTACCGCCACCTTCGCTCAATTAAACAAAGATCGCAACGGCCTCGAGCTCGCTCCGTTCCGCGCAGTCTCCGATTCGCTGAAGCATTTCACGTATCTCGCCGACCTGGCGAAGCAGAAGGATCAGGCCGCCACTTACGGCGCCCAGCTCGATAGCCTGGCCAAGGATTTGGAGCAGTATGGCAGCACGCCCTCGCCTGCGACCAGCTCGGCCATCGGTCGGCGGCTTGATTTGCTCGCCGAATGGGGACAGGCGACCGATCTGGTCGACGCGATCCGCACCGAGTTTGCCAAGCCCAACGCCTTCGTCACCGTCTCGACCGATCTGCTCCAAGCCGCCGCTGCCAAGCCGATCAATCGCAACGAGCCGATCACCGACACGATCCTCGGCACTCGGATCCGCGGCCAAGGCCGTACGACCGGTACCGTCACGCTCGAGACCATTCCCAGCGAAGACAAGGCGATCATCAAGCTCACTACGAATGGCCGCGTCGTCTCGCAGAATGTCGGCACCAATGGACCGGCCGTCATCCGCAGCACGGGCTACACCAACTTCGGCGCCGCGCAGCTGGTGGAGTTTACCAGCACGAGCTTTCGCGCTCTCACCGCAGCCGTTAACGCCCGGACCAGCTCCAGCATCCACTCGGTGAGCAAGGCCGGCGGCGGCGCCGGTCGACGCATCGTCGCTAATGTCGGCATGGAAAAAGCACACGAAAAGCAGGGGCAGGCCAATCGGATCGCCGGTCAGCACGCCGAGACCCGTATCGCCCGCCGCATGACGGAAGAAATCGACAAGCGTCTGAAGAAGGCCTGGGATCGTTACCAGAACGACTATCGCCTGCCGCTGGCCCGCCGCGGCGAGCTGCCCGAGTACACGCGATTCAGCACCACGGACCATTCGCTGAACTACGAAACCACGCAGGCCAGCCGCGGTCGACTGGCCGCGTCGACGGCGCCGCCCGAATTGCCGGCGGATGCCGACCTTGTCGTCCGGCTGCATGAATCGGCGATCAACAACTACACCGCCGCGCTACTAGCCGGCGCGACGCTCAGCGAATCGAAGGCGGGCGAAGGCACCAAGGCCGACGTCACGCTGCCTCCCTTTATCAAGGACGCCTGGAAAAACCGCATGGACGAAAAGGCGGACGAGGCGACGGACGCCGACTTCGAGCCCTGGTCGCTGACCTTCCGCAGCGATCGGCCGATTACCGTGGCGTTCGTCGACGGCAAAGTTCGTTTGACGCTCCACGTCCGCAAGCTGGTCTCCGGCAGCGACGAACCCTTCACCAACTGGGACGTCACCGCCACCTACACCACGGAGCTCGCCGACGGCGGCCTGAAGCTCAGCCGCGACGGCGAGCTCGACTTGCTGCCCGTTCCCTTCGATGCGGAAAAAGGCCTCTCGTCGCGGCAAGTCGCCGTGCGGCGGAACCTCACCAAAGTCCTCACCGAACGCTCCGACCAAGGCCGAGGCATCCCGCAGACCATCAACGTCGAGCAGCTCGAGCCCAAGGACGACCTGGCCCACGTCGGCCCGCTACCGGTGAAGGAATTTAACAGCGCCGACGGCTGGCTGACCGTCGCCTGGGATCGCGAGTAAATGGAAAACTTGATCGACATCGCCTTTGACTGCCTGCCGCTGCGCTCGGTCGGCCGCGTCGACATCCCGATCGACGCCTCGCCCGAGTTCCAGGCCCGGCTGGAGCACCTCAAGCGCTCGATCGACAAGCACGGCGTCGACAACGCCTACTTCCTCTACAATTCCCGCTGCATCTACCGGCTGGCCAACTCCGACGTCGAGGGGATGCTCCGCTTCTCGTTCGAAGGGACGGTGCTCACCGATCTGAGCGACGCCAAGGCCGACCGCGCCGACCTCGACGTGGAACTCCACAGCGAAACGTGCGGCGGCTTGCCAGCAGTGGTCGTCGAATGGTTTTGCGGCGCGGTCGAGCGCGCAGTGCTAGTCGAATTCGACCGCTTCATCGCCGCGGGCCACCTGGCCAAGCGCGTCGACGAACTGGAGCGGCTCACCCATCTTGCCGAGCTCTCCAGTTTTCGCGGCATGAATGTCTGATAGCGCCAGCACCGCTGCCACGCTCTTCGTAAAGGCAGCGAGTTTCGTCAAAGTTTGCCGATTAGGCCGACGATAACACTCGTGCTGATTGCTCACGCGCCGGCGCTACGTTTTTCGTCGCCCGGCAAATGCCAGAGCAAGCAGCCCGGGGGAAAAATCGGTTGCAGTTAGAGGCCGACGGCACGTTGCCGTCGTCGCGCTGTCGCCGAACATACCCCGGGCCGCTTCCTTCGGCGCAAGCGACTCGGGTGCCAAGCACTTGAGCCATAGAGCACAGCCATGAAACATCGTTGCCGTAAAACTTGGGCGCTGGTGCTCAGCGCGTCGATCCTGGCGACGGGCTGCCAACCGCAGCAGCCGTTCTACTGCAAAGAGGATGGCGATCTTTCGCACTACCTCGACGTCGCCACGGAGATCGAGTATCCGGACGTTCACGAGCCGTCGCTTGCCGAAGTCAATTGCGCAGGCTCCGCTGACGCTTAAGAACACTGATAACTACGAGATGTGGGACCTCTCGCTGGAAGAGACGGTCCGCATCACGCTCGCCAATAGTCAGGTGATGCGCCAGCTCGGCGCACGCATTCAATCATTCGCACCGGAAACGATCTCGCGCACGCTGGTGAGCCCGGTCGCGGTCACGACTACGTACGATCCCGCGCTCGCCGAATCGGTGACGGGCCTGTCGGTCGGCTCGCCATTCCAGGGCTCCGGTCCGGAAGCCGCTCTTTCGGAATTCGATGCCCAGCTCGATTCGAGCGTGTTCTGGGAGAAGAACCGCCGTCCGCAGAACCGGGCCAACTCCGGCATCAGTGCGCAGATTTCGCCGATCATCTTCGCCCAGGACCTGGGCACGTTTACAACCGGGATCACGAAGACGACCGCCGACGGCACGACCTTCGGCGTCCGCAACAACACGAACTACGAAGGGAACAACATCCCCGTATTCGATCCGGCAACCATGCTCGGCTTTCGCGGATTGCAAAGCGATTGGACGACTAATTTTGAAGCCAGCTTCAGTCGCCCGTTATTGCAAGGCGGCGGTACGCAGTACAACCGCATCGCAGGCCCGCTCGATTTCAATCAATACGCGGCGGGCGTCGGCAATCCGATCGACGGCGTGATGATCGCCCGCATTCGCACCGACCAATCACTGGCGGACTTCGAAGGTGGCGTCACCGGTCTGACGCGTGACGTGGAAGACGCGTACTGGGAACTGTATTTCACCTACCGCGATCTCGAAGCACGCAAGCTGGGCCGCGACAGCGCGCTGGAGACTTGGAAGAAAACGGCCGCCCTCTTGCGCAGCGGTGCAATCGGCGGCAGTGCCGACCGCGAGGCCCAATCGCGGTCGCAATACTTCCTGTTCCGCGGCCAGGTGGAACAGGCGCTCACGGATCTGTACCGCGCTGAAAATCGCCTGCGATATATCATGGGTCTTTCGATGTCGGATGGCCGGCTGATTCGGCCCTCGGATCAGCCGACGACCGCTCGGGTGGCCTTCGATTGGTCGGGCATCCATTGCGAAGCGATCACGCGACGGGTGGAAGTCCGCAAAGAGAAATGGGAAGTCAAGCGGCGCGAGCTGGAACTGATTGCTGCCCGCAATATGATGTTGCCGCGGCTCGACGCGGTGGGTCGGTATCGTTGGTTGGGCCTGGGCGACCAGTTGTTTGGCGACGCCAGCGGATTCATCGACAAATCGACCGGGAACCCGGCTCAGGATTCGAGTGCGTTCGATACGCTCACGAGCGGCGAGTTCCAGGAATGGCAGCTCGGCCTGCAATTGAGCATGCCGATCGGTTTCCGCCGCGAGCTCTCCGGCGTGCGTCACCACGAGCTTTTGATTGCCCGCGAGCGGGCGATCCTCCAGGACCTGGAGCTCGAGATTTCGCACCAATTGGGCGATTCGATCCGCGACGTCGACAATTACTATGGACTCTCGCAGACGAATTTCAACCGCCGCGTGGCCTCCGAGAAAGAGGTCCAGGCGGTGGACGCCGCCTACCAGGCCGACCGCGTGACGCTGGACCTGTTGCTCGACGCTCAACGGCGTCGGGCGGAGGCCGAGAGTGCCTACTACCGATCGTTGATCGATTACAACAAGAGTATTATGAACGTCCATTACCGCAAGGGCTCGCTGCTGGACTACAATGGCGTATACCTGGCGGAAGGCCCCTGGCCGGGCAAGGCATACTTCGATGCCTTGCGTGAAGCCCGCAAGCGTGATGCGAGCATGTATCTCGACTACGGCTTCACCCGTCCGAACGTGATCAGCCAGGGACCATACCAGCAATTGACCGGTGAGGGTTGCGAAACGGACGACTCGTCGATGGGTACGCCGGTATTTGAATCGGCACCAGAATCGCCGAACGGCCCGACGGAACTGCTGCCGCCACCGATGCCGCAGCCGCGGTCCGCGTCGCAACAGCGTTCGCCAGGCGTCACTCAAAATTCGAGTTCGCCGGCCATGCCGTATGGCGGATCCGAGCTAGCCAGTCACACCCAGTCGCAAGCCATTGATGAACGTCAAGCGAATAACCCGGCTGCTCAAGCTGCTCGAACTGCTCCAATCTGGGAATGGGCAGAACGCTGACGGTTTGGCCGGGGCTTGTGGCGTAAGTCGTCGGACGGCCTTCCGCGACATCGAAGCGCTTCGTGCGGCAGGCGTGCCGGTCGTTTTTGACGAAGCGCGCGATCGCTATTCGATACCGGGGACCTATTTTCTTCCGCCGATCAACTTCACGCCGGCTGAGGCGCTGTCTTTGGTGGCGCTGGCGAACGAACTGGGTCGAAGCGATCGACTGCCTTTTTACGAACCGGCCCGCACCGCTTCCCACAAACTTGAAGGCAGCCTGCCGCCGGCGCTGCGCGAGGAATTGCGGCAAATGACGCGGGCGATCCACATTCGGCCCACGCCGGTCAGCCCGCTCGCGGCCAAAGAAGGAATCTATCAACAGCTAATCGACGCCCGGGCCAAGCGCCGCGTCGTCCGCATCGAATACAACAGCCTCACCGAATGGGAACGGATCAAAACGAAGCTGCGACCGTATCATTTGCTTTTTTGTCGGCATAGCTGGTACGTGATCGGTCGCTCGTCGCTGCACAAGGAAGTACGAACATTCAACCTCAGCCGCATCGCCGCGCTCGAAACGCTTTCCTTCAAATTTACGATCCCGCGGGGTTTCAGCCTCGAGCGACACCTGCGAAATGCCTGGCAGCTGATCCCGAGCGGCAAAGCGGACGACCACGTGGTCGTCCGCTTCCAGCCGCTGGTGGCTCAGAATGTGGGGGAAGTCCTCTGGCACAAGACGCAGCAGCTCGAATTTCAGCCCGACGGGTCGCTGCTTTACAAAGCGTGCGTTTCTGGGCTGGGTGAAATCATGTGGTGGATTCTCGGCTATGGCGACCAGGCCGAAGTGATCGCGCCGCCCAAGCTGCGACAGATGGTGGCAGCGCGTGCGAGGAACCTGGCCGCCGTGTATGATGGGAGGAGTGAGTAGGTTAGTAAGTAACTGGGGCCGTCCGGTAATTCAGTTCATCCCGGGGGTGGCACGCCAGGAGCTTCGAGCGACGGATGTGGTTTGTTGGCAGTGCAGAAAACCACGCCCTTCGGTGGAACCTCAGGGACGTGCCACCCGACGCCCTACTCACCTACTCACCTACTCACCTACTCACTCCCCAACCATGTTCTTCTCGTTTGACGGAATCGACGGCGTCGGCAAAACGACGCAAATGGACTTGTTCTGCCAGTGGCTTGGCGAGCAGGGCGTTGATGTCGTTTTGTGCCGCGACCCTGGCAGCACGCCGCTGGGCGAAAAGGTGCGAGAAATCTTGCTCCACAGCGGCGACGACACGCCGATCGGACGACGTGCCGAAATGCTGCTCTACATGGCCGCCCGGGCACAGCTGGTCGACGAAGTGATCCGTCCGGCGCTGGCCGCGGGTCGGTGCGTCGTCTCGGACCGCTACTTGCTCGCCAATCTTGTCTACCAGGGACACGCGGGTGGACTCGATCTCGAGTCGATTCGCCGGGTGGGAGCCGTGGCCGTGGACGGAGTGCGTCCGGATGCGGTGTTTCTGCTCGACATGGCACCGACTGCCGCCGACGGTCGCCTTCGTCGTACGCTCGATCGGATGGAGCGACAGGGGACCGATTATCGTGAGAAGCTCCGGGCGGGCTTTTTGGCCGAAGCGGCTCGTGCGGAGAATTGCATCCGGGTGATCGATGCGGATCGTCCCGTGGAAACGATCCAGGCCGAGATTCGCGGCTTTGGAGCAGAAATGCTCGCCAATCATCGTGCTGACTGACCTCAACAAGGGGCGCGGTCTTCGCGCCCTACAGTCCGCATAGTGCCTGTCTTGACGTTTCGATCGTTCAGGTCGATCGGAGGTGGTGGGAACCACGTCGATGTGCGCAGCGTAATTGACGAAAATACGCAAAAGTTGTAAAATTCCTCCGCGCCAGCAGTTACGGCGCGTGGGCATTAGAGGTCGGTCAATTGGTCGTGGCCAACCTAAGGAGCGAGTGAATCGCCGGTATGGATCGGATCAACACGTGCAGGGCAAGCGCGGTGAGTGCTCACCAAGATCCGGATGGATGCCAAATTTGTTGTCTCGGTAATCAATGAATTTGGTTGGATCGATTGGTGTGAGTTCGAGCCCGCCTTGTAGTGGTGTGCAGGATGAACCTCCGCCAAAACTATCGCCAGCGGGTCGTGCACGCGCCGGCTAAGATCAATCTCCTGCTCGACATCCTCGGCAAGCGGGCCGACGGGTACCACGATTTGGCGACATTGATGGTGCCGATTCGGCTGTTCGATTCGCTTTCGTTCGAGCCGACGCCGGTCGAGCCTGGCCAAGTAGCGCCGATCGAGTTCTCGCTGCGGGGCTGCGAGCGGATGAGCGACGTCCCGGCAGATTCCAGCAATCTTGTGGTGCGAGCGTTGGCGATGTTGCGCCAACGGAGTGGTTGCGAACTGGGAGCGAAAGTAGAACTTGTCAAGCGGATCCCCAGCGCGGCCGGTTTGGGGGGCGGCTCGAGCGATGCCGCGGCAGCACTCAAGATCGCCAACCGGGCTTGGGGACTTGGCTGGGACAGGTCGAAGTTGGCCGCGCTGGCGGGTGAATTGGGCAGCGATGTGCCATTCTTTCTCGAACACGGGGCCGCGATTTGCCGCGGCCGGGGCGAGCAGGTGGAGCGCGTCACCGGCACCATTCCGCTAGACATTGTGATCGTTAAGCCACCCGAATCGCTGGCCACCGCCGAGGTGTACCGGGCGCTAGGCCAGATTCCGGTGTCGGTGCGGTCTCCGGCGGACCACGCGGAACAACGACTGGTCGCACTCGTGGCGGCGCTGCGGCGCGGCACTATCAATCAAATAGGACGGTGGATGGGCAATACGCTGCAGGGAGCAGCCACGGGCTTGTCCTCTTGGATCGAAAGGATTCGGACGGAGTTCGCTCGACTCGATTTTCTGGGACACCAGCTTTCGGGCAGCGGCTCCGCGTATTTTGGCGTTTGTCGCCACCCGCAACATGCACGGCGGCTGTCCGCGGTTCTCACGTTGCGGCAACTTGGGCAGGTCTATGTCACCCGCAGTTGCAGCTAGGTCGAGCGGCTACGTTTTGTAGAACGGCTACGCAAGGAGAATGTCTGTGGAGATCACCGAGGTTCGCATCAAGCTCATGGAAGAACCAGGCGAGCGCCTGAAGGCATTTTGCTCGATTACGTTTGACGATTGCTTCGTGGTGCGCGATTTGAAGATCATCGAAGGCACGAGCGGCCCCTTCGTCGCCATGCCGAGCCGCAAGCTAACGTCGCACTGCCAGAACTGCGGCATGAAAAATCACTTGCGCGCTGGGTTCTGCAACCAATGTGGCGCTAAGCAGGTGGAAGGCCGCGCGCCGAAAGACGCGGATGGCCGGGCAAAGCTATACGCGGACATCGCCCATCCGATCAATTCCGACTGTCGGGAAATGATCCAGGAGCGGGTAATTCACGAGTTTTTCGCCGAAATTGAGCTATCGAAGCTGCCGGGCTATGTTTCGCGGTACGACGACTTCGACTTCGAATATTCGGAAGCACCGCGGAGCAAACCGGCTCGCTTCGATTCGGCACACTCCCATTCGGCGCCCGCGGCGTCGCGACACCACCAGCACGCGGCGCCTGCCGCGAAGCGAGTAGAACGTCCATCGCCAACACACGCCGAAGCGCCCATCGCGTCGCCCAAGCCCTCGTCGACGCAAGAGGGCAGGGGAGAGAATTTCGGCGCGGGAATTTTTCCGCAATAGTGACACTAGTGCGACCGAAAATTGCATTCGCCACAATTTGGATTTCAGCGATCCGATCGTAACGGTGGCGCCCGCAAAGTAGCGCACAACTCAGACTGCATTGCCGCATCTACGCAAATCTCCAAGTCCGCCAAAAGTGCGCCACCTCGCTGACCGATATATTTTCCTGCGGGCATCAAGGTGAAGCTGTTGTCCCCCTGACAGCTACCCCAGCAGCGGTCAATTCGTCCCACTTCCTTCAGTGCGCCGGTCGAGTCGTAGCGGACACGATCTGGCAATCGGCCGAAGTCGGATTTGTCGCGCTCGGGATCCGTCCCCGGGGGGCGGAGTGCGTGGTTACGCACGTTGACCAATAGACTCACCCTGGCCTGATTCAACGGATTCATATCGACAGGAGATTATCCCAGTTCAACGAGGAACAGATTTCGCATGCCGAACGAATATCAGCGGCTCGATGATCTATCTGCTATACGCCAATACGTCAGCGAAACACTTTGCGAAAAGGACCGACTAGAAGCCAATTTTTTCCCACTCTCCGAACAAGTTTTGGTACGAGGCGGCGCACCGTGTGGCGTCTATTTTTGTCTGCACGGACCGCGATCGCTGTGCCTGACGGCTGTTTGGGAGACCGATAGCAATACGATTCTGTTTTACGGATCTCGCGGCGAGCGGTTCCGGAAGACCCAACTGATATCCCCGCCGGGAATCGTCGCACAGGCGACTAGCTAGGCGACGAATTCGGGCTAAGGGCACTGGCTGCCATTGGCCAGGAGTGGTGGGATTTACTTAATTTTGACGCGAATTGCCCACGCGGAGGGCTGTGTCTGCGGCGGGCTTGACCAACTTGCGGCCGGATACTATACATATTTATACTGCCCGGTCGCAGGAAACATGGAGGTTGTCGATGCTTGTTTTGTCGCGTAAGGAAACACAGCGAATTCGATTAGGCGATTCGATCGTGGTGACGATCGTGAAGATATCGGGCGATAAGGTGCGTGTTGGCATCGAGGCCCCCGCGGATGTGCTGGTGCTCCGCGATGAGCTCGAGGTCCGTAGCGTTCCGGCCCAGTCCGCCGCCGCGAACGCTGGCATCGCACCGCTGGCCAGCCCTGCAGCTCTCCCCTCGCTGCAGCGCTCGGCATGAGGGATGGGAGGGGTACACGAAGGTGGTGGGACGCGCCCGTCGAGCGAGGCAGCTTCGGGAACGTACAACGCGATCGGTGGAGCGATTTGACGGAGCGTGCGACGCACTCGTCTAAGAATAAACATGCGTCGCCGCCCGAAGACGATTCGCCCCCGGCCCCGACCGACCGCAACTACCCCTCCCTTGAGCCCGAAGGCATGGCCCTCCCTTGAGCCCGAAGGCATGCCCGCCGCGAGCTCACGGCAGGAGCCCAGTGCGGCGGTGCCGGCACAATAGAAACACCGCCGCAGCTTCCAAAGAGGCTGCGGCGGTGAGTATTGATTTTCAAGCGAGCGGCTGCAGTCGGCGACCGCTTAGTCGCGGGGACGAATAGCACCGGTCAGGCCGCTGTAGTCGGCTCGGTCGTCGTCGTGCCAGAGCGGTTGGCCGCTGCGGACGCGATCGGCCAGTACGTCGAGCTTCTCGCGCGTTCCGGCGGGGGCCTGCGTGGCCTTGAATTCTTCGTTCGACTTCGGTGCGAAGTCCTCGTCATGACCGTACTTGAGGATCGCCTCGAAGACGTTCTTTAGCGTGGGATCGGGCATAATACATCCAACTCCTATGTGTCAAAATGAAATTTATTTGCGCCTATTGCTCGCCCGCGGCAACGATCGATCTAGGACCTATCGACAATCCAATCCTTGGCCGCCGCAAGCGCGAGAATCCAATCAACGGCCGGCCTTTTCAGGTGGGTGCCCCTCAGCAAATCAATGGTGCAAAGCGGCCGGCTCGATCGACAGTTTTTTAACACTGTCTTAATCACACGATTATTGACGACCAGATCGGGAAGTCAAGCATTTTCTCCCGTTGTTTTGAGAGGGATTTCCGCGAACCGGGTCGGCGACGTAAAACCTTGCCGACTAGGCAAATAGGTCGATCCCGGGGAGCTCCGCAACCCGCCAAACACCCGCTAGCGTGCCGTCCACCGGACACCTAGACTGAATCGACGCAAGTGCAAATAGCACGAATTGGTAATTTGGGGTGAGATTTTCCCCCGATCGCGGAAGGCCGGCCCATGCCCTGGATCCAACGGACGATCGAGCTCAAGGAGCATTCTCGCGGCTTCCATCTGGTCACGCGGGACGTCCTCGCGGCGTTACCGGAATTGGCTCAATTCGACGTCGGCGCTGCTGCAGGTTTTCATTCAGCACACGTCGGCGTCGCTCTCGATCAACGAGAACGCGGACCCCGATGTGCCGGTCGACCTGGAGGCGTCGTTCGCGGCGATCGCGCCGGAGGATTTCCCTTATCGGCACACGTGCGAAGGCCCGGACGACATGCCGGCGCATGTGAAGGCCTCGCTGCTGGGTTCGAGCCTCTCGATCCCGGTGCACTGCGGCTCGCTCGCTTTGGGGACCTGGCAGGGCATCTATCTCTGCGAGCATCGCCGCCATGGCGGCCGCCGCCGGCTGGTACTGACGCTGTGGGGTGAGGCGACCACTGGCGGCTGCTAGGCCGTTCGATCGAAGTACTGGAAGTTCACTTGGATCTGGCTCCAGGTCATGCGTGACCAAGCCGTACTCGGTGCCCCAGGGGTTGAAGAACGTCACGGTCTGGTTGGTGGCGTTGTAGCCGACCACGGCGTAGGCGTGGCCGCCCACTACCTGGCTGCCGGCCGGGGTCGTCTGGAAGGACGCGAAGCCGATCATCTTGCCGGCGTTCCAGGCGGTGACAAAGGTCTGGAAGCTGTTGGTGGCCGAGGTCATGGCGAAGTTGACGGTTGCCGAGCCAGTGATGTGGTTGAGCGCGGCGTTGAGGTATCCGCCATCGAGCGCGGCGTAGGAGTTCTTGCCGCTGCTGGCCGCGACGACGGCGCGGCTCCAGCCAAACTCGTTGAGCTGGGCGTAGGCTTTTTCCGCCAGGGCAACCCAGAGTTCGTTGCCGCCGTTGTTGTACATTGCACCTCGGGTGGCGTAGACGAGCTGCCCGGCGCTGTTGGTCGGCAAGAACGAATCGACGGTGACGTAGTGGGCCACGTTGCTGTTGAAGAACTTCACGGTGTACGTGCCGTCGCCGTTGACGACGAACATGTTGGTGATTATCGACGCGATTTTTCAGGGCAACTTCGCCCAGCGAGGCGACGAAATAACAGTCGCCGGCGGCGCCCTGGTGGATGTCGCTGTACTGGGCGCCGTTGACGAACAGCGTGCCGGAGATTTGGCGATAGGTGCCGGTCGCGACGGGCCGGTCGAGGCCGAGGAACCACTTGTTGACGAGTTTGTCGAGGACGACGTCGGAGGAGCCGGCGGCCAGGTTGCCGAGCGCCTGGCCTTGATAAAAGCGATTGGCGCTCGACGCATTGACGACGTAGCTGGCGAGCACGCGGACGTAATCGAGGCCGGCGAAGAGGGTGGTGTTAGCGACGATCTTCCGCAGGTCGGCCAGCTCGGTGGCGTCGATCGCGGCGTTGTCTTTGGCGCTGCGGAGGATGGCGATGATGTCGTTGCGATCAATGCGGCCATCGGCATAGAGCGACTTGCCGAGCGAGCGGATCGCGGCATCGGTGATGTTGGCATCGAACCAGTTGGCGGGAGGCGTGGGGGCAGGCGGAGTCGGCGCGGGGGTGCTCCAAGTGAGGGCCTTGCCGTTGAGCGTACCGCTGGTGCCGGCGGCGGCCACTGATCAGCTTGTTCCCCAGTCCCGTGAAGAGTGACTTCTTTGCCATTTGCTAGTTTCACGTTTTCGTTGCCCATGCCAGAGTTGACGGTCACGGCGATGCCGAGCGCCTGGTTTCCGCCATTGGCGAGGCTGTCGAGCGACACGCGGTCGGCGCCGGCCTGTAGATAGACGACGATGGATTTCACGCTGGCTGCCGCCCAGGTTGTGGCGAAGCCTTTGAGCGAGATTCGATTGCTAGTGCGGACGAATTGCAAGTTATCCGCCCCATTGGTGCCGGTGATGGTCAGGACGCCGGCCGAGCTGAGCACGCTTGAATTTGGCTGGCAAGATTCTGAGCGACGCCGTTGAGCTTGACACGGTTTCGATTGGCGGCGATGGTCAAGCGTGTTGACCGGCGTTGGCAAACGAAATATCGACCCCATTGGCCAGATGGACGCGTTCGCTGCCGGCGCCCGACTTGACCGTGATCGCTTCGGCAATGGTCTGATTGCCGCCGTTGGCGTTGCTCTGAAATGAAACGACGTCGTTGCCCCCCTTGAGATCGACGACGATGGATTTGACCTGGGCAGCGGTCCAGCTGCCGGCCGACCCCATCGATCGAGATCGCGCTCGCAAATTGGCGAAAGTTGATTGGTCGGCGTCGTCGGTGCCGATGACGTTGAGCACGCCCGCGGCACTGAGCGAGGCGGTAATGCCGGCGGCCATCACGTCGCGAGTTTCCAGGGCTTCGAATTGCAGATGTCGCGAGCGTGGTCGCAAGGATTTGTTCAAGTCAGACCTCAGGCGAGTAGCGGTCGCACGGTTGCACCACATAGGTGATGCGGCGTGGGCGGGTTGGAGATGAGTCGGTCGAGGAGCGTGGCGATCGGGCCGAGACAAGTTACAGGGTCGCCACCAGAGCTCCCTGTAACGACAACCCTATGCCGGACTTCGAGAGAGTCAAAAGACGTGCCACTCCGAGCGTGACAGATTTTCGTTCCGGTGGGGCACGGCCTGACGACTGTAGCGTGCGGCTCGGGACGAGCTACCCGGGACCGATTAGGCGGTACGATCGAAATAGGAGAAGTTGGCTCGCCGATCTGTGACCAAGTAGTCATAGTGACCGCATAGGCGTAGTTGGGGCCCCACGGATTATAGAGCGTGATCGTCTGATTCGACGAATTGTAGCCGATCACGGCGTAGGCATGACCGCCGACCACGGTGCTCGAGGCGGGTGACGCTGGAGGGCGAAGCCGATCGAGCTTGCCAGCATTCCAGGCATTGACAAAGGTTGTGAAATTGTCCGGACGACGTCGACGCAAAGGCGATCGTCGACTGGCCCGTGATGTGGCCGGTCGCGGCATAAATATAGCCGCCTTCAATGCCGGTATATGAGTTCTGTCCGTTGCCTGAGAGGCCTGGGCGGATCCAGCCAAATTGGTGGCACTGGACAAAGGCCTTTTCGGCCAACACGATCCAAAGTTCGTTCGGACGAGTTGGCATAGTTGCTTGCCCATGCCGGCGTAGATCGCATTGCCGCTACCGTTGGTGGGCAGGTAGTCGTCGACCGTTACGTACTCGGCGTTGCCGCGTTGATAGAACCTCACGGTATACGTGCCGTCGCCGTTTACGATGAACATGTTGTTAATTGTCGAAGGACTGCGGAGAGCCGTTTCCGCCAGCGAGGCCATCAGGTAGCAATCGCCGACCGATCCTTGCTTGATATCGGTGTAGGCCGCGCCGCCGACAAACAACTGGCCCGTGAATTGGCGATAGGTGCCGCTGGCCGTCGGTCGATCGAGGCCGAGGAACCATTTGTTGACGAGGTTTGTAAAGCTGGGTCGCGTCGAACCGGCAGCCAGATTGCCCAAGCTCTGGCCCTGGTATTTCGCGTTGGCGGTGTTGCCGTTGACGACGTAAGTCGAGAGCTGCTCGACGTAGTCGAAAGCCCGGCAAATAGAGACGTATGTCGAGACGATCGACTTGAGGTCGTTGAATTCCGTGGTGTCGACGACGCCTTGTCTCCGTAGCGTTCTGCAACAATGCGAGCATGTCGCTGCGATTGATCACGCCGTCGGCATAGAGCGAGCTGCCGAGCGTGCGAAGTGCGGCGTCGGCAATGTTGGGCATCGAACCAATTGCTCGGCGGCGGAGTGGGGTCAGGGGTCGGGTCCGGCGTGGGCGTGGGATCAGGCGTGGGCGTCGGATCCCAGGTGAGGGTTACGCCGTCGAGCTTGGCGGTGCCGTTGGGGGCAACCTGCAGCGTGTGGGCGCCGTTCATCGCCACGTCGTGCCCGTTTGCGAGCCGCACCGTGTTGTTGCCGGCCATCGAATAGACGGTGACGTATTCCAACAGGGCCTCGTTGCCGCCGTTGGCCAGGCTATTGAGCGAGACGGTGTCGTTGCCATCCTGCAGGCGGAGGATGATCGACGAGACTTTCGACGCTTTGAACGAGCCGGCAACGCCGGTGATGTAGATTTTGCCTTTGATTTGGGCGAACTTCAGATTGTCGTTGCCCACGGTGCCGGTCACGGTGAGTACCTTCGACTTCAGCGACGCGGTGGCATAGCTGGCGAGGTTGACCTCGGCGCCGTTGAGACGGGCGACACCCTTGGCGTCGACTTGGGCGTACTTGCCCTGGCCACTGAAATAGAGATCGTGTGCGGCGCCGACGCTGACTCGCTCGGTGCCGGCGCCGCCGATGATCGTGGTGAATTCTTTGAGGGCCTTGTTGCCGCCATTGCCGTAGCTGTTGAGCGAGACAAAATCGTCGCCCCCCTTGGAGTCGACGTAGATCGACTTGACTTTGGAGGAGGACCAGGAACTCCGCGAGCGCCCTGGATATAGATATTCTTTCCCGACTGGAAGAACTTGATCACGTCATCGCCTTCGCTGCCCAAGACGTTGAGCACGCCACCGACGAGCGTCGCGGAGGCCGCCATCATTTCGCGGGACTCGAGCCGTTCACAGTGCAGCGTGCGCGAGCGGGCCAGACGTCGTTTCTTCACAGGAGCACTCCTCGAACGAAGCGCGTCGCGCCGCAATGGTGCGGTCGAGCGAATCGTCATGGTGCCCGCTGGACGTGCCCGCTAAACGAGTCGTTGGCGGCGGGATGATGGCGAAAAGGTGTAGGTCGGAAGCGGCTCGGGACCTCTTCCTTGGTAAACTTAGGTCAGATTTTGCGTCTTGTCAAAAAACCAGCCGCGAATTGGCAATTGCCGTGGCCTGACGCCGGCCTATTCGGCCGGTTGCGCCTGTCGGAGCGCATCGAACACCGCGCGGATTGTCGCGGCAAGGGGCACGACGCTTAGGGCCAGATCGATCGCTAACCCCCAGCCGACGCCACCTGCCGAGCCAGCTGCCCTGTGCAGCGAAGCGCCCACAATGAGCGCAACCAAGCCGCCGTAGATCGCAACGTGGGCAAACAGAACGGGCACGAGCGCCGGCGTGCCCTGAAATCGCTCCCCAGTTGCCCGCGTGGCCCCGAGCACCACGAGTGCCATGCCGGTGACCGCCGGGAGGAGCGGCCAGGTGCCTGCGGCGATAAGCAGCAACAGCCCGGCAGCAATCAGCATGGGCGCCCGGAGGGAAGCCATCGCATCGCGTGATTGGTGAAGCAACTCGACTCGCACGTTGACGATTCCTGGAGGCCAATGAACCTGCTGCTTCCAGTCTGACTGGAGTGTGCTTGTGCGTCCACTGGCGCAGGACGTCACAATTGTGCGATTTGGCCGCATCCCTGGCTACGGCAGACGCGCATTTCGATGGATACTAGCCCAAAACTGCACGGCTACCGACTTGCCAATGGGCGTCGGTGCT
The DNA here is from genome assembly GCA_963847905.1 of uncultured Planctomycetota bacterium. GTDB lineage: Bacteria > Planctomycetota > Planctomycetia > Pirellulales > Lacipirellulaceae > DASYDU01. Next base: position 107,233 of record CAWKBP010000001.1, read on the forward strand.
TTGCCGCAAGAGAAGGCGTAGTCAATTTCGCTGTGAATGTCGGCGATCGAGGAGAAAACAGGTCGACTACTGAAACAAGTCGGCCAGCGCAAGGCGGAAGCCAGGAATGACGTCCTCGCATTGAAGTGCGTCGATTGTGGCGAAAGTCTTTGCCGGCTGGCCACCACGATACTCGACTACCGTTTTGTCGGCCGGGTCGACGATCCACACGCAACGCACACCCGACTTCAAATAGTCGTGAACCTTTGAATTCACTTCGGAATTCATATCGTTCTTACTGCGGACCTCCACAACCAATTCAGGGATTGTCTCAAGATACCCCTCGGGCGACTCTCGGACCGGAAGTGAGCCGGCCACGACAAAGGAAACGTCCGGACCCACCATGCGGTCGGGTTTTCGCCAGAGGACGACTCCAGTTTCCACAAAAGCCTCGCCGTGCCCACACTGCTGACCTTGAACGTAGAGTGCGGCGGCAACAGCCGCCTGGACTTGGCCATGTTGGCGGCCTGTGGGAGACATGAGCAACAACCTCCCATTGTTCAGTTCGTAGTCGACCGGTCCCGATGGCAATTGAGTCGGCATGATTGCCACGTCGGCGATTGTCAGCAGACGCGGGCCCGATTGATCGGCAGGCAGATCGGTGGAAGATATCGCGGTGGCCATGAATTTCAACTCGAAGCAATACTAATTCTGGCCTTCGGCCCGCTCCATTTCCGATGGGTCGATGTCTTTGGCGCGGCGGCCGATATCGGGCCGTTTGCGGTCTTCCGCGTCGGTGCCCGGGACGATCATCGGGCTGGTGGAGGTTTCTTCGATGATCCGCTTGAGCTCGTTCGCGTCGATTACTTCCTGCTTCATCAGCGCCTGGCTGACCGCGACCAGCGCGGCGCGGCGACTGGCGAGGATGTGCCGGGTCCGCTGCAAGCCGTCATCGATGATCCGCCGTACTTCCTCGTCGATCTCGCGGGCCGTCTGCTCGCTGTGATGCTGGACGCGCGGCGCTTCCGAGCTGATCAGAAAAGCGCTGCGGTTCGTGTCGCGGTAGTTCACGCGGCCCAATTTACTCATGCCGTAGTCCATGACCATGCTGCGTGCGATTTCGGTAGCTCGTTCGAGATCATTGCTCGCGCCGCTGGAAACATCTTCAAAGATTATTTCCTCGGCGACGGTGCCCGCCAACAGAGTTTGAATTCGGCTGACCAGCTCGCCCTGCGTCACGAGAAATCGGTCCTGTTCGGGGCGATACATCGTATAGCCGAGAGCGGCGAGGCCACGGGGAATGATCGACACCTTGTGGACGGGATCGGTGTTCGGGAGCGAGTAGGAGACGATCGCATGGCCCGCCTCGTGATAGGCGACGCGAAGCTTTTCCTCCTCATGCATGATGCGGCTTTTCTTTTCGAGACCGGCACTGGAGCGCTCCACGGCCTCGTTGAAGTCGGCCATCGTCACCACTTGCCGCCCCTTGCGGGCGGCCAGGAGTGCCGCTTCGTTGACCATGTTGGCGAGGTCGGCACCGACAAAACCGCTGGTAATCCCGGCGAGCGACTTCACGTCGACATCGGAGTCGACTTTGATGTTTTGCAAATGAACTTCGATGATTTGCTGCCGGCCGCCCACGTCGGGCCGATCCACCAGCACATGCCGGTCGAACCGCCCCGGCCGCAAGAGGGCCGCGTCGAGCGTTTCCGGGCGATTGGTGGCAGCCATCACGATCACGCCGCTATTGGTGCCGAAACCGTCCATTTCCACCAGCAGCGCGTTGAGCGTTTGCTCGCGTTCGTCGTGGCCACCGATGTTGCCGCTGCCGCGGGTTTTGCCGAGCGCGTCGAGTTCGTCGATGAAGATGATGCAGGGGGCCTTTTGCTCGGCCTGCTGGAACATGTCGCGGACACGGGCCGCCCCCACGCCGACGAACATCTCGACGAAGTCGGAGCCGCTCAAGCTGAAGAAGGGCACGCCCGCCTCGCCGGCGACTGCCTTGGCGAGCAGGGTCTTGCCGGTACCGGGAGGGCCGACCAGCAGCACGCCCTTGGGAATCCGCCCGCCGAGCCGCTGGTACTTTTCGGGCGTCTTGAGGAATTCGACGACTTCGCGCAATTCGTCGACCGCTTCCTCGATGCCGGCCACGTCCTCGAACGTGACTTCGATATCTTCCTGGGCGATGAGCTTGCCGCGGCTGCGGCCGAAGGCCATCGGCGAGCCCGCGCCTCCCATCCGCCGCATCATGAAGATAAACAGCATCACGAGCACCCCGGTCATGAGCAGCACCGGGATCCAATTCATCAGCGGGCTGGGCTGGGTGTAGTTGTCGTACGGCAAATTGTTCGCCGTGAGCAGGTCGCGAATTTCTTTCTTGTCGTCATTGAGGTTCACGCGGAGCACGATGTTGGGTTCTTGCCCCTCTTGCTTCGCGCCGGTGGTCTGTTTTTCGCCACCCGATTCCGGCACCGTCTGATTCAGCTTGGTACGGGTGACGGAGGCCGTCACTTCCGTATCGCCAATCACGATCTTGGACAAATCCGAGAGTCGGATGAGTTGCTTTTGTGCACTCGAGCGTTCTTCAATGTCGATGTAGCGATCGTCCTTGGGCCGGTCGGGATTGCTGGCCTTCACGAGCTGCATGAATTCGCTTTTCGTGATCCGCGTCTCGTTGCGGCTATTGAAGATGGTGACCATCAGCAAGAGGAGCACACCGAGCCCCAACAAATACCAGACGAAGTTGCCACTCTGCTGGGGCAGCTTCTTGTCGGATTTTGGTTGTTGGGGGGGAGTCGATTTCTGGCTATCCATGAAATTGCTTCTAATCGGGTTCCGGAGGGAAATTGGCCTGCGTTTATCGTATGTCGAGTAGTACGAAATTACAACGAAGCGGGTTGTCGTGCCGACCGCGGATTGGCCGATAACCGGGCCCGCAGGTTCGGGTTGCTCGCCTGCAATGGGGCCCCTAAAATGGCCCGTTTGCCCTGCCGTTCACTTGTTCCAGTGGTCAGATCGCTCCATGCTGGTTGCGCGGAAGCGATGATATTTTGTACGGTCCTCGCTCGGTGTTTTCTCGCCGTTTTGTTGCGGCCGCTCTCGAAAGGATACGCTTTTCGCGTCGTCACGGCGGATAGAGGCGACCAATCTGGCGGCGCAATGCGTACTTTCGCTGCGACGCGCACCACCGGCCATTGCCGAATTGGCTTCGTCCCAGGCCACCAATTTTGCAGCCCACGAATTTGCCACAGGACGCGAGTGACACCTGAACCGAGTGCCCCCTAAACGATGACGACGCCTCCAACCGCCGCCGCTAGCGACCCCAACACCCGACGCATCGCCGTTCTCGGTTCGACCGGCAGCATCGGTACGAACGCCTTGGAGGTCATCGCTGCCAGCAAAGGTCGTCTGAGCGCGATTGCCATTTCGGCCCATCGGCGGCTCGACCTGTTGGTGACCCAGGCGCATCAATTTCGGCCTCGCTGGGTGATCGCCACGGACACCGCCGCTGCGGATCGCTTCCGCTGGAATGGGCTGCCAGTGGGCACGGAACTGCTGGTCGGCGAAAAGGGGCTCGAGGAAGTCGCTGCGTCGGACGAGGTCGACGTGGTGCTGGCGGGCATCGTCGGTAGCGCCGGGCTGCGCAGCACCTGGGCAGCGCTCGAGGCCAAGAAAACGGTCGCCCTGGCGAATAAGGAAACGCTGGTGATGGGTGGCGCGCTCGTGACCGAGCTAGCCGCCAAACATGGGGCGACGATTTTACCCGTCGACAGCGAGCATAGCGCGATTTTCCAGGCGGCCCAGGCGGGCCGGCGGAACGAAATCGCCCGCGTCGTTTTGACGGCCAGCGGCGGCGCGTTTCGCCACCTGTCCATCGACCAACTGCGGCAAGTCACGGTCGACGATGCACTCGCGCATCCCAATTGGTCGATGGGTCCTAAAATTACGGTCGACTCGGCCACGATGATGAATAAGGCCCTGGAAATCATCGAGTGTCGCTGGCTGTTCGGCCTTGCTCCGGAACAAATCGAGGTGGTGATCCATCCGCAATCGGTCGTCCATTCGTTCGTCGAGTTTGTTGACGGGGCGGTGATTGCGCAGATGAGTCCGCCTGACATGAAACTGCCGATCCAATACGCGCTCGAGTATCCCCACCGGCAGCCAGGCGTGGCCGAGCGGCTTGATTGGCGGAGTCGCTGGCAGCTGGAATTCGAGCCGCCCGACCGCGCGCGATTCCCGGCGCTGGAGCTGGGATTCGAGTGTGCGAAGCGGGGCGGTTCTTGTGGTGCGGTGCTGAATGCAGCGAATGAAGCGGCTGTAGAGGCGTTCCTCGGCGGCGAGCTACATTTTACGGAGATCATTCCGGCCTGTCGGAGCGTATTGGAATCACATCGTTTTGATCCGAACCCGTCGCTCCCCAAGCTCATTGAGCTGGACCGCTGGGCTCGCCAGGAGGTATCACGTTGGGTATGTGCATAATCGCTTCGAGTTTGCTGTTGGCCGATATCGGTTCTTTGATGACCCTCGTGGGCGTGATCCTCGTCGTGGGCATCGGCCTGGGGACCGTGATCTTCGTGCACGAGCTGGGCCACTTTCTGGTGGCCAAGGCCTGCGGCGTGAAGTGCGAGAAATTCATGATCGGCTTCGACATCGGCGGCTACAAGCTCAGCCGCCAGTGGGGCGAGACCGAATACGGCATTGGCATCCTGCCCTTGGGCGGCTACGTGAAGATGCTCGGCCAGGACGATGACCCGGCGCACATTGCCGAACAACTCAAAAAATCGGAAGTCGCGGCAGCCAGTCCCGATGCGGTGGAAGTTCACGGTCCCGGCGGCGAACACTATTTTGTCGACCGGCGGAGCTACCTCGCCAAGAGCGTGCCGCAGCGGATGGCGATTATTTCGGCAGGCGTGATCATGAACGTGATCTTCGCGTTTATCTTCGCGGCGGTGGCCTATGGCATCGGCGTGAAGTACATGCCCTGCATCGTCTCGGAGACCGTGCCCGGATCGCCCGCCTGGCGAGCCGGCCTCGAGTCGGGCGACGAAATCGTCAAGATCGGCGACCGCGTGAATCCATCGTTCTTGCAGCTCAAAGGGGGCGTGACTCTCGGCGACATGGAGAACGGCATCCCGATCGTGGTCCAACGCGCCGGGAGCGATGAAAAGGTCGAGCTCACGCTGAAGCCGGAACAGAGCCAGGGCAGGGGACTGGCGACGATCGGGATCCTTAATCCATGGACCGTGACGTTCCGCGACAAGAATCCTGTTGTCCCGTTGTCACCCGCTGCCGAAGCGAAGCAAGTCACCCCGCCGGCCCCGGAAAAAGAGGCCGAGCAGGCAGGTTTCCAATCTGGCGATGAAATCGTACGTGTCAACGATGCACCGATCACCGACTTCCGCGATCTGGTCCACCAGCTGGCCCAATCGCCCGGCGAGGTGATGCAGGTCACGGTCAATCGCAACGTCTCGATGAAGGACGCCGCAAAGACGAAGGACACGACTGGCGTAACGGAAGAGTTTACTTTTGAAGTCGGCGCTCGCCCGCTGGAGACGCTCGGCTTGGTGATGAAGATGGGGCCGATCACGGCGATTCAACCGAATAGCCCGGCCGCCGAAGCGGGTCTGGCAGTGGGCGATGTGATTACCAGCGTCAACGGCCAGGCGTTCGCCGACGCGAAGACGCTCACGGATTGGCAGCCCGATACGTTTGGCGAAAAAATGCGGCTCGCGGCGATTGGCGGCGAGACGGTGCAGCTCGTCGTTGACAGGGCGGGGAAATCGGTTGACGTCAGTGTGTCGCCACGCGTTCCGACTGGGTTTCAGTCGCTTGTGCCGCCGCGTACACCGGTCGGCGTGCCCGCGCTCGGCATCGCCTATTCGATCGAGAACCAAGTGGTGGCGGTGGTGGCGGAGAGTCCCGCGGCCGCGGCCCAGATCGAACCGGGCGACATGATCTCGTCGGCAGAATTTGTCTTTCCCAAGGAGCCTGATTCCGAAGAGACGCCCGAGCCGCTTACCGTGAAGCTCTCGGAGACCGATGTGAATTGGCCTTCGGTATTCGACCAACTGCAAAATTCGCAGGCCGGTACCACGCTGGAGCTGACGATCGATCGCGGCGAGGAGAAGATTACCAAGAAGCTCACGCCGGTCGCCGCCGAGGGGCTGTTTGTCGTGGAACGCGGGTTCCTGTTCAATCCGGTGGAGCGGATTCGCCGGGCGACTTCGGTCTCGGAGCAGATCCAATACGGCTGGACAGAAACGACCGACGCGCTGGGGATGGTGTTTCGCTTCCTGAAGAAGATCGGCACCCAGGTGCCGGTGACCGCGCTCGGCGGTCCGATCACGATCGCCAAGGCGGCGGGCTACTCGGCTTACGACGGGCTGCCGGCGCTATTGATCTTCCTGACGATGCTCAGTGCCAACCTGGCGGTGCTCAATTTTCTGCCGATTCCGCTCTTGGACGGCGGGCACATGGCGTTCCTGGCCTACGAAGGGGTCCGCGGGCGGCCGGCGAGCGAGAGGTTTGTGGTGGCGCTGCACACGATTGGGTTCGTGTTTATCGTCAGCTTGATGCTGTTCGTCGTGGCGCTCGATCTCAACTTGATTCCGCGCAATTTGTAGGGCCAGTCACTCGGATGTCGGCACACGATTGGACTGGTCGCTGAAGCGACCAGTCCGTATGCGGCGAGCGAATTAGCCTTGGGCGGGTTTTGCCGCGCCGCCGCGGTTGCCGATGACGCGTTTTTGGACGTCGGTTTCGAGGACGCCGAACGCTTGTTCGTGCCGCTGGACCGACATGTGGAGCGCCTGGAGCATCCGCTTGGCGGTGAAGTAGTTGGTCACGATCCGCTGCTTGACCTCGACCGGCTCGGTCGGCACGCCGAACGGCTGGGCGTTGAGGCCGAAGTCGAGGATCAGTTCCTCGGGCGTGCCGGTGACGCGGCAGAAATTCGCGTACAGCGAGATGCAATTCTTGTCGGTCACTTCGACGCGCTGGCCACGCTGCTGATCGGCGGGCGTCTGGGCTTGTTCGTTGGTCTTCTCTTCTTCGGCCACGGTATGTCCCTTTCGAATAGCGATGCTGTCGGTCAACCGAACTCGCAAGTATCTAAAATGTTTTGCGCTGGCCACCATTCGGGTGGCGATCTAGGCGCAAGTTTAGGCGATTACGTCGTGCGCGACTACTAGCCGGATCGCAAATTTCGCGTGCGATAGCAAGCGGCCGCAGCCAATTCTGGCTAGTCGGAGCTGCGCCAAATTTTGAGGATTACGCTTTCTGCGCCGATCGGGGAGTTTGGTAGGTCGCGGCCTTGCGCAGTTCGAGGCGGTGGAACAGATTGTGATGCCGGGCCTCGCCGCGTTCGGCGACCCAGGACGGCCCCTTGATCAACAGCAGCCGGTCGAACGACTCCCAATGGGGTTTGACCCAGGTGAGCACCTTGGTGAGCGACGCCAGGGCCCTGGCGACGAGTGTGTCGAACGTAGCCATCTCGAGCACGTCTTCGGCACGGCAGGCGTAAACGGTGACCGGCAGGCCCAGCTGTTCGATCATGTCTTCGACGGCCCGGGCCTTTTTCTGCGTCGACTCGGCGAGACTGACCTTCAAATCGGGCCGAGCAATCGCCAGGATCACGCCCGGCACCCCGCCGCCCGTGCCCACGTCGAGCACCCGTTCGCCTTTTTCGAGCAATTCCGCGAGCTGCAGGCTGTCGACGACGTCGCGGGTGACGAATTTTTCCATCGTCGTATGCCGCGTGAGATTGATCTTCTCGTTCCACTCCCAGAGGAGCTGCCGGTAGCGATCGAGCTGCTCGACCTGGGCCGGCTCGAGCGAGATTCCTACCTCGGCGAGTGTCTCGGCCAGGGAAAGCTCCGCCGGCAATATTTCGTCTTCGTTCGTCGTCACCGTCCGTTGATCCTCGCTGGGAAGTCGCTGATAATCGGCACTCGACCCGACCGTCGAGGAGCGCCATGAGCAACAACCAGTGTATTACATTGCCGGCCGACGCGAACCAGGCCCGCGGAATCGCGGAGTATGCGCTCGACATGCTGGCGGGACGCCATCCTGGGCCGAGCGACGCGGTGCTGGCCCGGACCGAGCTGTTTCATCTTGATAGCGTCGTTTGCGGCGTCTCGGCGCTGGCCCTGGGCGCGAACGCCCCGATCGTTTTGCGGCGGGAGGCGCTCGAATATCGCGTGGCGGAGGGGGCGGCGGGCGTGCCGATGTTTGGTTCGCGGGTGTTGGTGCAGCCGGAGAAGGCGGTGCTCGCCTGTTCGTCGGCGGTGCGCGAGTGGGACGCCAACGGCACCAACTTCGGCTTTAACCCGGCTCGCGGTGCGACGGCGGGTGAGTTTGGCCACAACGATTTTTACCCCGTCGCGGTCGCGGCGGCACAGCTTGCCGGACTCGATGGCCGGCGGACGCTTGTGGCGATGACGGTGCTCGACGAGATCCGCGGTCGGCTGGCGGAGGTCTTCGCGCTGAAGAATCACAAAATCGACCATGTGCTGCACGGGGCGATCGCCTCGGCGGCGGTTTACGGAGCCGTGCTCGGCGCGACGGTCAACCAGATCGAGTCGGCGATCGGGTTGGTGGTTGCTCACTACGTGCCGTTCCGGGCGATCCGCGCCGGGCACCAGCTCTCGGATTCCAAGGGGGCGTCGGCGGCAATCAGCGCAGAGGTGGCGGTACTGGCGATGCGGCGGGCGATGCGCGGGTTCGTCGGTCCGGCCGACGTGTTTCGCAATCCGCAGGCGGTGTTCTGTTTGTTCGAGCCGCCTTTAAGGGTTGACGCGAGTCCGTTCGATCTCACGCTCGCCACGGCGGGCGACGACTTCGCCGTGATGGGGATGCACTTCAAGCTGGGGCTCTACGAGCATCAATCGGCCGGCGCGATTCAGGGCGTGATCAACCTCGTTGCCGACGAGCCCTCGCTCCTGGATGACCCCGCCCTGCTCCGTTCGCTGCGGATCACGATCTACGAGCCGGCGTTTAGCATCATCGGCGATCCCCACAAGCGCGATCCGCAAACGCGGCAAAGCGCCGACCACTCGATGGTCTACATCATCGCCACGCTGCTCCGCAAGGCGTACGAGGCTCGCCGTGCCGGCTGGGACGGGCAGGACGGGCACGACGGCTGGCGGCGGCTGATGCTGATGCCAGACGACTACGCGGAAGACAAGACGGCGCTGTTCCATCCGCTCACACGCGAACTTATGGAGCGGATCGACTTCCGCCACGGCGGCGAGGAGTTCGACCGCAAGTACCCCGACGGCATCCCGACGGTGGTCGACATCGATCACCAGAACCTCGGCCAACTTTCGAGCGGCCTGGTGATGTACCCGGAAGGCCATGCCCGTTCGACTACTCGCAATCTCGAAAAACTTCTCGACCACAAGTTCCGATTGCTTGCAGGCCCGGCGGTCGAGAATCCAGATGCGCTAATGAAGCGATTCTCGAATCTGGCGGAACGATCGCCGCAAGTGATTGACGAACTGTATGACTTCGACATTCAAAGTTTGTGCGAAGACGGGCAAATTTGATGAAACACAGAAGGACGGGACTGCGTATTTGTGGCCATCGCGGGGAAGTGCAAGTTCGCCGAGCGCTCATCCGATATGCACGGTGGTTGCGCCAGAATTACGATTTTCCCATCCGTGTACCGGTATACCTAAAGTTCCAAGGAGTTTGTCGTCACAGGGGATGGTCGGGAATGCTCCGCGTGTTTTTTTTCACCCTACGACTGCAATGTCGAGCCGTTCATTCGAATTGCTACTGGCGACTTTCGGGCTTTGAACAAAGAACTCGGGCGCGACAATGCGCTCGCACGCTTTATCGATTCAATGTCGCACGAGGCAATTCATTACCAACAATGGATTGGAACCGGAGATGTTACTGAGCGCGGTGTCGCAGCAAAGGCAATGGCAATGCTGCAGCGATACGAAACGACCGTCGATCGACCGTGAGAACCTAGTAAACCCACATATCCAATACGAGGACCTTGCGGTTTTCGACGTCGACGGAAAACACGACTCCCAGCGGGGACTCGTGAACAATGCGACGACCACCATCTCGCGACTCGCCGACCTCAAGGGCGTCGTTCTTCAACTTGGCATCAATTTGGTCGGCTGCGACAGTAACGCTTTCTCGATCGGCGGCTAACAGCCACGCATTGGCGAGTCGGGCCTCGGCTTCTTCCGACCAGAGTACCGTGTACTTCATGCGCAGTTTTTCCAGGTCGCGCAGGATGTCGGCCAAAGGCCGACCGCCTCCCTTTTGCTCGATTCTAGTCAAATCGTCATCGGAATACGGGCACTCGTAACCGACATACTTGGGAGTGAAGAGACCCAGCCTGTTGCCGGCCGCATCGACAACTACGCATGCTTCGCCGGCCTGTAGAAACTGGCTCTTCATCGCTCCATCTACGGTGATCTGATTCATCTTGGCACCTCACAGGGGTCGTTGTGACCCCACCAGACCATTCTATCTCGCTGCGAGGAATTATTCCAACAGCAGCCCCAGCGGCGGAGAAATGCCAGATGGCAGGCGAACGAACGTGATTACTTCTCGCCCTTCGACCAATCGCGGCGGCCGCGCGAGCTGGCGATGTTCATCGCCTTGCGATATTTGGTCACGGTGCGGCGGGCGACGGTGATGCCGGCTTTGCCCAGCTCTTCGACGATGGCATCGTCCGAGAGGGGCTTCATCTTGTCTTCGTTGTCGATGATTTCTTGCAGCTTGATGCGGACGCGGTCCCAGGCGACTTCTTCGCCGTCGGCCGCGGTGGTGCCGCCGACGAAAAACCGCTTGAGCGGGAAGATGCCGCGGGGCGTTTGAATCCATTTGTCGTCGACCGCGCGGCTGACGGTGGTGACGTGGACGTGCACCTTGTCGGCGATCTGTTGCATCTTGAGCGGCTCGATGTGGTCCGGGCCGTCGTCGAGAAACTTGGTTTGGTGGTCGACGATCGCCTGCGAGACGCGGGTGAGCGTGCTGCGGCGCTGCTCGATCGACTCGATCAGCCATTGGGCCGAATTGACTTTCCGCTTGATATATTCGCGGGTCTCGGCGTTGGTGTTTTCGTCTTTGAGCAGATTGCGGTAGTAGGGGCTGATGTAAAGCGACGGCAGCTGCGTATCCTCGAGCCGGACCTCGTACTTGCCCTCTTCGTTTCGCTCGACAAAAACGTCGGGCGTCACCGTGGGTACGGTCGACTCGCTGAAGTCGGCGCCCGGCTTCGGCTTGAGCTTTCGCATCTCCTGCCAGACTTCCTGGATCGTCTCGATCGAGTAGCCGGTCTTCTTGGAGATTTGCGGCAGGCGATTATTCTCGAGGTCTTCCAGGTGGTCGGCGATCAGCGTGCGCAGCTCATCGTAATGGGGCATGCCCGGCAGGAGCTGCAGCAGCAAACATTCTTTGAGCGACCTGGCGCCGGCGCCGGGCGGGTCGAGCCGCTGGACTACGGCGAGCGCCTGCTCGGCGATACTCAGGTACTCGGCGCGGAAGCGAGCCGCTTCGCCGTTGACGTCCGACGGGATCGGCGGCAGGAGCTCTTCGAGCGGCGATTTCATGTAGCCGTTCGTATCGAGGCTGAAGATGATCCGCTCGGCCATCTTGCGGACCGTGTCATCGAGCTCAAACCAGGCCAGCTGGTGCTCGAGGTATTCGTGGAGCGACTCGGGGCGGGCGAGCATGTTCGCCATCGCGTCGTGGCGGCGGTCTCCCTCGGCCTCGATCCGATTCATGCTCGGGCGGCTACGCTCTTCGTAGTCGTCCGGCAAATTCTCCGCCATGTTCAAGAGGCGTTCAAAATCGTCGGCGTTATCGTTGCCGTCTTTGACGACCAGCTCGCGCTCCGTGTCGGCCACGGAGGGAGAATTCAAATCTTCCTCGCCTTCGGCCGCTTCGGCGATCTCGTCCTGATCGGGCTCGACCTGGTCGAGGCAGGGATTGTCTTCCATCTCCTGCTCGATGCGTTCCTGCAAGGCCATCAGCGGCAACTGCAGGATCTCCATCGACTGGATCATCCGCGGTGCAAGCACCTGCTTCTGAGCCAGCTGCATCTGTTGACCAAGAGATAGTCGCATGACGAAGTGCCTATGAAACGTGTCCGCCGCAGAAATCTACCCCGAATGATTCGACCGATTCACTCAACGGTGAGTAAGTGAGTAGGTGAGTAAGTTCGTGGAGTCGTCCATCTCCGACAGGCTTACTCACTTACTCACCTACTCACTCCCCGAACTGCTATGTAGCATACTGCCGTGGGAGGAACGAGGTCAAATCGTCACCTTCAATTCTAGCTCGTTAAAGCCGTTCGCGGCGCGATGAAATTCGCGTGCGCGCGAAGAGATTGGCGGTATACGTCTCTTGACTTTCCCGCGGCCGAGAGAACGAATTGGTGCCACGGCGGCGCAGAACGCGTGCCGGCAATGCCATGCCGGACGGCTGGCGAACACGGGCCGGCTTACTTGGGATCGCCACCCGGCAGCGTACCCGTGAACTGCGACAGAGCGTCGTCGAGCCCCGGAAGCTGCATGCCGCCGCTGATCGATTGCATCCCCTCGGCACGGAGCTGGTTGGCTTTGGCGACCGCGGCATTGAACGCGGCAGGCAGCAGGTCTTCGATCATTTCACGGTCCTGCTTTTCGACCAGCGACGGGTCGATGCGGACGGCGAGCGCCTCGCCAAGCCCGTTGACCTCGACCTCGATCAAACCGCCGCCCGCGGCACCGGTGGCCCGTTTGGCGCGGAGCTCTTCGTTGAGCGACTGCAACTTCGAGCCCATTTCCTGAGCCGATTTCATGATCGAGCCGAGATTCGCCAGATTGCCGAGTCCTTTGAGCATAACTTTCCAATCGCTTGTCGGTACGAGTTCTAGTTTTCTTCTTCCGGGGGCGTGTAGCGAAACTGGCCGGTCTCGATTTCGAACAGCTCAAGGGCCCGCTCGACGAACGGGCGCTGGCTGACTTCTTTCAATTGCTCGGCCGCTTGCTGCCGACGTGATACACGCGGGGCCGCGGCGGTTGAATCGGCATTGCCGCTCTTCGCGGCTTCGACCGCCAATTGAAACTGCTTCAGGACCGAGTCGGCCGCGGCGTGCGACTCGCCGTTGCTGGGCGGAGCCGGCGGCTCGATCTCGGGCTCGCTGGCCGCGACAGGAGGGGCGGTTTCGACTTGAACGACGGGTGCTGCCGGCTCCGGAAGCGCGGGAATTGCGCCGATCGACGTAGCGGGTGGCGGTGGCTCAATGTTTTTTTTTGCGGGCGCTGTCGGGCGCGGGGGCAGGACGATGTTTTTCTTCTCGGTACGCGGGCTAGCGCTACCGGGCTCGCCGCGCAGCTCGGCCACCAGGGACGCCAGGTCGTCGAGATCTTCGAGCTGGCTGATCCGCACGATCGCCATTTCCACGAGCGTGCGGCCGTGGAGGCTCACCCGCAGGCGGGCGGCCGTCTGGTCGAGAATCTGCACCATGGCCAGAACCGTCGAAAGGCCCAGCTGTTGGCCGATCGCGGCGACTTCCTCGGCCTGCGAAGGGATTGCGTAGAGCATTTGCTGTGGCGGGCAGCCGACGGCGACTGCCATCACGTCGCGGAAGTAGCCCACGAGCTGATCGAGCAGCTGGCCGATTTCGACGCCGCCCGCCACGGCCGCGTCGAGTTCGGCGAGCGCCGCGGCCGCGTCGCGCGAGGCCATCGAGCGGACTAGTCCGCTGAGCCGCTCGACCGGCGCGGTGCCCATCAGCGCGTGGACCTCGGCGCCGGTGATTCGTTTGTCGGTCACCGAGAGGAGCTGCTCCAAGAGCGACTGGCTGTCGCGCATCGAGCCGGCGGCCCGGCTGGCGAGAATTTGCGTCGCTTCGGGCTCGATCTCGACGCCCTCGGCTGCCGCGATTTGGGTGAGCCGCGTCTGGATCGAGCTCATGTCGATCCCGGCGAAATCGAATCGCTGGCAGCGGGAAAGGATCGTGATCGGTATCTTGTTGGCCTCGGTGGTGGCGAAGATGAATTTCACATGCTCGGGCGGCTCTTCGAGCGTCTTCAAGAGCGCGTTGAAGGCCTCCTTCGTGAGCATGTGGACTTCGTCGATGATGTAGATTTTGAACCGCGATCGGCCGGGCGCACGGACACGTTTTGCCGCAGCTGGCGGATTTCGTCGATGCCGCGGTTCGAGGCGCCGTCGATCTCGAGCACGTCGACGTCGTCGCCCGTGGCCACACTGAGGCAGACGTCGCACTCGCCGCAGGGCGTCGGCGTCGGGCCTTTCATGCAGTTGAGCGCCTTGGCCAGGATCCGCGCGGCCGATGTCTTGCCGACTCCGCGGGCGCCGGTGAAGAGATACGCATGGCCGACGCGGTCGCTGGTGATCGCCTGTTCGAGCGCGCGGGCGACGTGTTGCTGGCCGATGAGCTCGCTAAAAGTCTGCGGCCGGTAGCGGCGGGCGATGACGACGTATTCGCCGGCAGCCGCGGCGGTCGTTCCAGAAGTTGCGGCGGCATCGTCCATTACATCTCTCGGCGCGGAAACATCCCGGCCAGAATGGCCGGGCTATATATATCCGCGGCATCCTGCCGCGGATTCGATTCGGCGACCGGTGAGAGGCCCCCACACAAAGAGACACAAGCGTATGGCTGCTGCGTTTCCACCCTGACCAGGTTGGCAAGGCCCCCTTCGCAGAGGCCTCTCACCGGACGCCGGCCCACGCGGCGAATTCGCCCCGCAAGCTGCATGTACTGTTGTACGCGCTGGGGGCCGGCGCGTCCAGAATGCGACGGCGGCGGGAAATCCGCACTTGGCCGCCGCGATGCTACCGCACCATCAGATTCCCAGCCATTTCGCGCGGGAGCGTCTGTTCGGCGCCGCCAATCGAAATCGTGAGCTCGTCGGCCGAAGGTTCGTTGGCAACGAGCGAGCCGCTGGTGCCGATCTCGAGTCCGGCTTGCGAGAGGAACCGCAAAAACTCGGGCGATTGATCGGTCACGCGCGCGACCTGAAATTGCTCGCCAGCTGCGCAGTCCACGAGTCGCCGGTCGACTGGCGCGGCGACGGTGCCGTCGGCCTTGGGGATCGGCTCGCCATGGGGATCGGTCTTGGGATAGCCGAGCGCCGCGTCGATGCGATCGACGAGCCAATCGCTGACGGCGTGTTCCATGTTCTCCGCCTCGTCGTGAACTTCGTCCCAGGAGAGCTGGAGCGTCTCGACGAGAAATTGCTCGATCAGTCGGTGTCGCCGGACGACTCGCAGCGCGAGGGCCCGCCCGGCATGGGTGAGCCGGACACCTTCGTAGGGCGTATAGGTGGCCAGATTGCTTTCGTCGAGCGTCTTGAGCATGCTCGTCACGGTGCCGGGCAGGACACCAAGGGCGGCGGCGATTTGCCCCGTAGCGACGGCCGAGTCATCGGTGTCGGCGAGTTGGTAAATCGTTTTGACGTAGTTCTCGACCGTCAAACTGGCCATGGTCCATCCCTTATTCCTCGCTGCCGAGCGAAGCGTTCTTCGCCGCCGGCCATCCTACTCCGCTCGGGGCGAATTGTCAGGGGCGAGGGGCAGGATGGTGACACGTTGACTCGCACCAGGGCTGCCAGAACAATAAAGTCCATGGAGCCCGCCAATCACCTTCCCACCGATGCCCCCTGGCGGGAACTCTACCCTTTCGAGTCGCATTGGTTCCCGCTGGGCAGCGAACGATTGCATTATCTCGATGAAACGGGGGCCGCAGCGGACGGCCGGCCGCGCGAGACGCTGCTATTCGTCCATGGGAATCCGACCTGGTCTTTCCACTGGCGGAATCTGATTCAGTCGCTCGGGTCGCGGTACCGGTGCGTTGCACCCGATCACTTGGGGTGCGGGCTGAGCGACAGGCCGAGTCGCCTGTTGGCGCTCGTCGGACCACATCGCGAATCTGGCGGCGCTGGTCGAACGACTGGACTTGGAGCGGGTCACGCTGGTGGCACAGGATTGGGGCGGTGCCATTGGGCTCGGCGCGATGCTGCGGATGCCGGAGCGGTTCGAGCGGATTGTGCTCTTCAATACGGGTGCGTTTCCGCCGCGATATATCCCCTGGCGAATTCGGGCGTGTCGCTTGCCGATTGTCGGTCGGCTGGCAGTTCAAGGGGGTGGGCTCTTCAGCCGCGCCGCGCTGCGGATGACCCTCGCCCGTATGCCACGGCTCGACGCGGCGGTGGCGGACGCTTACCTCGCGCCGTACGACACTTGGGCGAATCGCCGCGCTGTGTACGGCTTCGTCAAGGACATCCCCCGCGGTCCGCGCGACGCAACCTGGCAGACCCTCGCGGAAATTGAACGCCGACTGCCGACGCTCGCCGACCGGCCCGCGCTGTTGGTCTGGGGCATGCGCGATTGGTGCTTCCGGCCCGACTGCTTGGACCGCTTCGAACAGGTCTGGCCGGATGCCGAAGTCCATCGACTCGCCGACGTGGGGCACTGGGTGCTCGAAGATGCACCGGAAGAAGCCGTACGACTCGTGGGGCGATTTCTCGACTCCACCGATTCCCCGACACGCGATCGCATCGGAGCCCAACATGCCTGAGTCCTACCGGGTTCGCATCGCGAAGGCGGAGCATGTCTTCAGCGCACGCGCACTTCATCACGTACGAAGGCCGCTGCGAACGGTTGCATGGCCACAACTACCGCGTCGCGGCCGAGATTTCGGGAGAGCTCAACGCGGATCACCTGGTGGTCGATTTTTTGGCCGTCCGCGACGCGCTGGGCGAGATCGTCAACAGCCTCGATCACTACGTCCTTTTGCCGACCGATCACGAGCGGCTGGTCGTCGTCGAAGAAGGGAAAGAAGTCCGTGTCGAGTTCGAAGGGCGTCGCTGGATTTTCCCCCGCGGCGACTACCGGCTGCTGCCGGTCGCCAACACCACGGCAGAGCTGCTCTCCGCCTACATCGGCGGACTGCTCAGGCAGACCTGTTCCGGCCTGGAAGAGTCCCACCTGCGAATCGAGCTCGACGAATGCGACGGCCAGCTGGCGATTTGGGAATCCCGCCCCAGCTAGCGGCAAAGTCAGCCCAATCGGCATTTTTTCTCACGGCATGCCGCTCCGGTGGTCGATATTCGCGATCGGTAAGACCTGCGCGCTCACTTCGCGTCGCTATCTGCTTCTCTTGCTTCCAGCATAAAAAATCACGCCATGTCCGACGTTCACGGTGCCGCCGTCCTGCTGATGAGTCTTCCTCAGGAAGACGCTAGCTCGCTGATGAGCAAGCTCGACTCGAAGCAGGTGGAGCAGGTCTCGATCGAGATCGCGCGGATGCGAAACGTCTCGTCCGAGGAGCAGGAAAAGGTGATCCTGGAGTTTGCCGCGACGACGCCCTCCACGGGTGGCGGTGGCGGCGGACTCGAGGTCGCCAAATTATTGCTGCAAAAGGCGCTCGGCTCCGGCGCGGGCGCGGCGCTGGACACGGTGAGGCAATCGATCGAGGCGATGCCGTTTGCGTTCTTGCGGCACGTGGATCGACAAAACATCCTCACGTACATCATCGACGAACACCCACAGACGATCGCCCTGGTGATGTCCCACTTGCCGCCGGCATTTGGGGCGGAGATACTCACCGGCCTGCCCGAAGAGAAGCGGCTTTCGGTCGTGCGGCGGATCGCCAAGATGGGACAGACCACTCCCGAGATTATCCGCGAGGTGGAATTGGCTCTCGAGGGTCGGATGTCGAACGTGATGAGCCAGAGCTTCGAAAACGCAGGCGGCGTCGAGGCTGTGGCGGAAATGCTCAACGTCGCCGACCGGGCCACGGAGCGGGCGCTGCTCGACAAGCTGGCCGAAGAGAATCCGGACCTGGTGGACGACATTCGCCGCTTGATGTTTGTTTTCGAGGATGTCAGCAAGTTCACCGACAAAGACATCCAGACGGTGCTCAAGAACGTCGAGACAAACCAATGGGCGCTGGCCCTCAAGGGTGCGAGCGAGGAACTCACACAGAAAATTCTCGGCAACATGTCGGAACGGGCTGCCAGCATGCTCAAGGAAGAAATCGGCTACCTGGGCTCGGTCAAGCGTTCGGCCGTCGAGAACAAGCAGCAGGAAATCGTCGACATCATCCGCCGCCTCGAGGACGAAGGTCAAATCGAGATCAACACTAGCGGCGAAGTCGAGGAAATGGTCGTTTAGCGACGATCTCTGGTGGCTGGTAGCCTGGACGCGGGCACCAGGACGCGATCTGCTACACCGCTTGCGGTTTAGCTAAACCGCAAGCGCTACGCGACGCATAAAACCGGCAACTTCGGAGTCGTTGCGCCCGACTTACTTGCGCGGAGCGAGCTCCGCCGCTAAGTGGCCGCAAACTGCTCGTATCTCGGGTGGCAATTTGTTAGCATGGACGCTCGCCCTTTTTTCACCCGAGGAGCTTTGCGCCGTGCCCGCCGTCTCGCCCATGATGCAGCAGTACCACGAGGCCAAGGCGGCCGCGGGCGAGGCGCTGCTCTTGTTTCGGATGGGTGACTTCTACGAGCTGTTCCACGACGATGCCAAGGTGGCGGCCCGCGTGCTGGGGATCGCGCTCACCAGCCGCGACAAGGGCGAGAACCCCGTGCCGATGGCCGGCTTCCCCTATCACCAGCTCGATGCGTACCTGGCCAAAATCATAGCTGCCGGACACCGGGCCGCGATCTGCGAACAGGTCGAAGACCCCAAGAAGGCGAAGGGGCTCGTCAAGCGCGAGGTGACGCGGATCGTCACGCCCGGCACACTCACGGACGATGCCCTGCTCACTCCGTCGACGAGCAACTACCTGGCCGCGATCGCCCATCCCGCGTCGAGCGAGTTGGCCGGGCTGGCTTGGATCGACGTCTCGACGGGCCGGTTCTTCGCTGCGGCGTTTCCGGTCGGTGAACTGCCGGATCAGCTCGCGCGGATTGAGCCGGCAGAACTCTTGGTGAGCGATGCGGTCGGCAAGCCGGCCGAGGCCTGGACGAATGGCATTTCCGTCACCAGCCGCCCCGCTTGGACGTTTGCCCACAATTCGGCGATCGCCTCGCTGGCAAAACATTTTGGCACGCGGAGCGTCGATGGCTTTGGTTTCGACGTGGCGGCAGATGCGGTCGACGCCGCGGCCCTCCGCGCCGCGGGTGCGGTGCTCGACTACTTGGCCGAGACGCAGAAGGCGTCGCTCGCCCATGTCGACTCGCTGCTCCCCTACTCGGCGAGCGAAAGGCTGGCCATCGATCCGGCCACCCGCCGCAGCCTGGAGCTCACCGAAACGATCCGCGACGGGCGCCGCGAGGGTTCGCTGCTGGGCGTGATGGACCGCACGGTGACGTCGCTCGGGGCGCGGCTGCTGGCCGATTGGCTCGCGGCGCCGCTGGTGGACGTGGTGGCGATCGACGCGCGGCTCGACGCGGTGGCCGAGTTGGTCGCCGATGCGTCGCTCACCGCCGGCCTCCGCGACGCGCTCGCCGAGACGTATGATGTGCAGCGGCTACTCGCGCGGGTGACGACAGGGCGGGCCAGTCCGCGCAATTTGAGCTTCGTCGGCCGAACTCTCTCGGTGCTGCCAAAAGTAAAAGCCAAGCTCACTGGGCGAAAGAGCGAGCTTGTCCAGCAACTCGACGAGCGACTCGATCTGTGTGCGGAGGTCCGCGGTCCGCTGGAGTTGGCGCTGGTCGATGAATGCCCGCTGGTGGCCCGCGATGGCGGCTTCATCCGCACGGGCTATCGCGGCGAACTCGACGAACTGCGCGAGCTCACCGCCGGCGGCAAGCAGTGGATGGCCGAGTATCAAGCGGCCGAGTGCGAGCGGACCGGCATCCCGAACATCAAGGTCGGGTTCAATTCGGTGTTCGGCTACTATCTCGAAATCACCCACGTCCATCGGGACAAGATTCCGGCCGAGTACATCCGCAAGCAGACCGTCAAGAACGCCGAGCGGTATATCACGCCGCAGCTCAAGGAATACGAAGAGAAGGTGCTCACGGCGGAGGAGCGGGCGAAGGAACTCGAGCTGGCGATCTTTGCTCAGCTACGGGAAATGGTCGCTGCTGCCGCGACGCGCCTGCAAGCGACGGCCGCGGCACTGGCGGAAATCGACGCGCTGGCGAGTCTCGCGGAACTCGCCCGTTCGCGCGGCTACGTACGACCGACGATCGTCGCCGAGCCGGTGCTCGACGTCGAAGCGGGACGACACCCGGTGCTCGACGTCACGGAGCCGGAGGGGACGTTTGTGCCCAACGGAGTCGAGTGTCGGGGGAAAATGTCGAATGACGAATTACGAATGACGAATGGTGAAGAAACTGATCCTTCGTCATTCGACATTTGTAATTCGTCATTTCCCACGCTGCTCTTGATCACCGGCCCCAACATGGCCGGCAAGAGTACGTACATCCGGCAGACCGCACTCCTGGCACTGATGGCACAAATGGGCAGCTTCGTGCCGGCGAAGCGGGCCACGATCGGCGTGGCCGACCGCATCTTCGCCCGGGTCGGTGCGAGCGATGAACTTTCCCGCGGCCAAAGTACGTTCATGGTCGAGATGACCGAGACGGCCCGCATCCTCAACACGGCCTCGGCGCAGAGTCTCGTCATCCTCGACGAGATCGGCCGTGGCACGAGCACCTACGACGGCCTGTCGCTCGCCTGGAGCATTGTCGAACACATCCACGAGCGGATCGGTTGCCGGACACTCTTCGCCACCCACTACCACGAGCTCACGGACCTCGAAGAACAACTTACGGGGGTGCGGAACTTTAACGTCGCGGTGAAGGAGTGGCAGGACGAGGTGGTATTTTTGCACCAGATCGTCCCCGGTGCGGCCGACAAGAGCTATGGCATCCACGTCGCCCAGCTGGCCGGCGTGCCGCGGTCGTTAACGAGCGGGCCCGCGAGGTGCTGGCGTGGCTCGAGGCACAGCACGAGACAAACGTTGACCAGTCGGAGCTGCCGAGTGTCAATGGTCGGGTGGGTCGCCCCGCGAGTGCATCATCGAACCACTGGCAGCTGACCCTCTTCGGCGGCGACGAGCATCCGCTCCTGGACGAGATCGTCACCACGAATCTCGACGACATCACGCCGCTCGAGGCATTGCGGCTGCTCAACTCGTGGCAGCAGCGATTGGCGGATGAGCGTGCCGGTGCGCGATAGCAGTTTCTGTGGGAGGAGTCTCTGACTCCGATGGAGCGCCACGGCTGGGCAGTAACCTTTTCTGTTCGAATGCCTCATCGGCCTCAGAGAGGCCTCCCACAAATGATGGGACCGCCTCGCGTTGGCGAATCGTCGCAATCCGGGTAAGATGGGCAGTTCGCTGCCGTCAGCTGAACCGCAAGCGGTCGACTTCTCGATCGCATTGTTCCTTTATTCGTTCGCCGTTCTATGCCGAAATACAATCCCGCCGTGATCGAGCCCAAGTGGCAAGCGTATTGGGAGCAGAACCAGACGTTTGCCGCACCGCGGATGCCCAAGCCAGGCGGCGGGAAGCTCTACGCGCTCGACATGTTCCCTTATCCCAGCGGCGACGGACTGCACGTGGGACATCCCGAGGGGTACACGGCGACCGACATCGTCTCGCGGGCTGCGCGGATGCAGGGCAAAAGCGTTTTGCATCCGATGGGCTTCGACGCGTTTGGCCTGCCCGCTGAGGAGCACGCGATCAAGACCGGCGAGCATCCGCGGAAGCAGACCGAGAAGAACATCGCCACCTTCCGCCGACAACTCAAGTCGCTCGGCTTCTCCTACGACTGGTCGCGCGAGCTGGCGACGACCGACGTCGAGTACGTCCGCTGGACGCAGTGGATCTTTTTGCAGATCTACGACACGTGGTTCGATCATGAACTGCAGAAGGGCCGGCCGATCGCCGAGTTGCCGATTCCCGCCGACATCAAAAAACTCGGCGAGGATGCGGTCCGCGAATATCAGGACGAGCACCGGCTGGCGTTTCAAAGCTTCGCGCCGGTGAATTGGTGCCCGGCCTTGGGCACGGTGCTCGCCAACGAAGAAGTGATCGATGGCAAGAGCGAAGTCGGCGGCCACCCCGTCGAGCGTCGCCCGCTCCGGCAGTGGATGCTGCGGATCACGGCGTACGCCGACCGCCTGGAGAAGGAACTCGATGGCCTCGATTGGACCGAGGGCATCAAGCTGTTGCAGCGAAATTGGATCGGCCGCAGCACCGGGGCGGAGGTCGACTTTTTCATCGGCGGTGAAGACAAATTTGAGAAGTGGCAGGCGGGACGAACCAAGAGTGGGTTCCCGCGCAAGCCGTCGGACGACGTGCTCCGCATCTACACGACGCGGCCCGACACGCTCTTTGGGGCGACCTACATGGTGATCTCGCCCGAGCATCCGCTGGTCGAGCAACTCACGCAAGCGGGCGAACAGGCGGCGGTCAAGAAGTACTGCGAAGTTGCCTCGCGCAAGAGCGACCTCGATCGCACGGAGCTGGCCAAGGAAAAGACCGGTGTCTTTACCGGCTCCTACGCGATCAATCCGATCAACGGCCGCGAGGTGCCGATCTGGATCGCCGACTACGTGCTGGTGAGTTACGGGACGGGCGCGATCATGGCGGTACCGGCGCACGACGAGCGCGATCACGAATTCGCGGTGCAGTACAATCTCGACGAGGTCGCGGTGGTCGACCCCGCGGATAAAGTGACGCCGGAAGAGCGGGCCGAAGTCCTGGCCGGAAAAAAGTGTTTTGCTGGTCACGGCGTGGCGATCAACTCGAGCGTGTACGACGGCCTGAAGACGGCCGAGTTCAAGAAGAAGATCGCGGCCGATCTCGCTGCGGGCGGCCTCGGCCGCGAAGCAGTCAACTACAAGCTCCGAGATTGGCTCTTCTCGCGGCAACGCTTCTGGGGCGAGCCGTTTCCGATACTGCATGAGCTCGACGAAACAGGCAAACCAACAGGCCGGGTCCGCGCCGTCGACGCGAAGGACCTGCCGGTCGACCTGCCGCATCTCGACGACTTCAAGCCACATGGCCGCCCAGAGCCGCCCCTGGACAAAGCGCCCGACGAATGGCTCTACCCCGTGATCGACGGGAAACGCTTTAAGCGCGAGACGAATACGATGCCGCAGTGGGCCGGCTCATGCTGGTACTACCTGCGGTTTATTGATCCCAAGAATACTGAGGCGATGATCGATCCGGCGCTTGAGAAGGCGTGGATGCCGATCGATCTGTATGTGGGCGGCGCCGAGCACGCGGTGCTGCATCTCTTGTACTCGCGGTTCTGGCACAAGGTGCTCTTCGATCGCGGTATTGTCTCGACGGCCGAGCCGTTTCAGAAGCTGGTAAATCAGGGGATGATCCTCGGCGAGAACGGCGAGAAGATGTCGAAGAGCCGCGGCAACGTGATCAACCCCGACTCGATCGTGAAGGAATATGGCGCTGATTCGCTGCGGCTGTACGAGATGTACATGGGCCCGCTGGAGGACTCGAAGCCCTGGAGCATGCAGGATGTGAACGGCGTGCATAATTTCCTCAACCGCGTCTGGCGGCTCATGATCGACGATCGCGTCGAGGGGCTCGCCTTGAATTCCACCGTCGTCGACCGCGGGCCGACGGCCGAAGAGAATCGCGTGCTCCACCGGACGATCGAAGCGGTGACGGCGGACCTGGAGAAACTGAAATTCAATACCGCGATCGCGCGGATGATCGAGTTTACGAACCACTTCACGAAAGCTGCGGAGCGGCCGCGCGAGGTGCTCGAAAAGTTTGTGCTATTGCTCGCGCCCTTTGCCCCTCATATGGCGGAAGAGATTTGGCAGGCCTTGGGGCACGATGGGACGCTGGCTCACGAAGAATGGCCCGAATTTGACCCGGCGCTCGCGCGCGAGGATACTATCGAAATCCCGGTCCAGGTGAACGGCAAGCTGCGGGCGAAGGTCCCCGTGGCTGCCGATGCCGACGCCAAAACGCTCGAAGCCGCCGCCCGCGCCGACGATCGCATCGTCGAAATGATCTCCGGCAAGGAAGTCGTGAAGACCGTGGTGGTGCCGGGCCGCCTCGTCAATTTTGTCATCAAGGGGTAGTGACACCATGAAACGCGTCGTCGCAGTAGTGTTAGGTGGTGGTCGCGGCACGCGTTTGCAGCCGCTCACCACGTATCGGGCCAAGCCGGCGGTACCGCTGGCGGGGAAATACCGGCTGATCGACATTCCGCTGTCGAACTGCCTCAACAGCGGCATCAATCAAATCTACGTGCTCACGCAGTTCCAATCGGTGAGCTTGCATCAGCACATTCGCGGCACGTACCGCTTCGACAATTTCAGCGGCGGGTTTGTCGAGATCCTCGCGGCCCAGCAGTCGCTGGCCGAGGATGGCGGCGTGGCCGACTGGTACCAGGGCACGGCCGACGCGGTGCGGAAAAATCTGCGCCACTTGCTGGGTGCTGGCACCGAGTATGTACTGATCCTCTCGGGCGACCAGCTCTACCGAATGGACTTCGCCAAGATGCTGGCCACGCACGAGGCGAATAACGCCGACGTGACGATCGCCGCGAAACCGGTCGCTCGCAGCGAGGCCCATGCACTGGGGATCATGCGGGTGGACAACGAGGGTCGCGTGGTGGGTTTCCGCGAGAAGCCGAAGACGGATGCCGAGCTGAACGACGTCGCCACGCCGCCTTCCTGGATCGACGAACACGGCATCAAGAGCGATGGCCGCGATTGCCTTGCCAGCATGGGCATCTATCTGTTCCGCCGCGACGCGCTCTTGGACGTCCTGGAGAAGACCAGCTACCACGATTTTGGCCGCGAGATTTTCCCGGCGGCGATTCGCACACGGCGGGTACAATTGCACCTGTTCGACGGTTACTGGGAAGACATTGGCACGATCCGTTCGTTCTACGAGGCCAATCTGATGCTGGCCCAGGCCAATCCGCCCTTCGAACTCGCGTCGGCGACGGCGCCGATCTACACCCGGGCGCGGTTCCTGCCGCCGACGCGGTGCGACGGCGCGACGATCGAAAAAAGCCTGGTCGCCGACGGCTGCGTGATCGGCGCCGGCACGCGGATCGAGAACAGCGTGGTCGGCCTCCGCTGTCAAATCGGCCGCGATGTGATCATCCGCAATTCGGTGATCATGGGCGCCGACTATTACGAAACGCCGGGGCAACTTTCGGCCGACTGCACCGAGGGCCGCCCGCCAGTTGGCATTGGCGCGCGGGCGATTATCGACGGCGCGATCGTCGACAAGAATTGCCACATTGGCGCGGGGGCCAAAGTCACTCCGGGAGAGCGATCGACCAGCTACGGCCTGGTAGGCCCCGATTGCACGATCCGCGACGGCATCCTGATCGTCGGCAAAAGTGGAGTCGTGCCCGACGGGTGGCACGTCTAACGGCCGCTGTCGACACTGGCAGCACCCGCATAACCGCGACAATCCGCGCGGTTTATTGCAGTTCGTAGACGCCTGCGAACCGCTATGTCATATTGGATCGTAGTAACTCACGGGCCCGCATCCGAGGGCCCTTTCTCGTCAGGAGCATTGGCACGCATGAATCGCTGGACTTCCATTTCGCTGGGGCTCGCCGCTTGGGCCGTCGCGTTGACGTTTTGTATCGGGACATCCTCCGTCGCCTCGGCCGCCGACGACGACACGCAAGGCGCCGCCACGATCGAGCGCTACACCGGGCCGCCGATCTTCCTCACCGAACCCGAGACGCCACCGCCGGCAGCGCTGGTCGAGAAGCGCGTCGACAGCGAGAAATACGAAAATGGCCAGCTCCGCTACGAGCGTCAGATTGCCCGCTACTCGGACGATCACTTTGTCGCCGACGGTTTCTACCGCGAGTTTTATCCGAATGGTGAGAAGTTCGCCGAAGGCCAGTACAAAAACGGCCACCAAGAAGGCAAATGGACCTATTGGCACGATAATGGCAAAGTGCAGCGCGTCGTCAAATACACAAACGGACAGCCGGACGGCAGCTGGGAGGTGCTCAATCCGGAAGGCTACGTTGTGGCCAAGCGCGGATACAAAGACGGCAAACGGGACGGCACCTGGATCGTGTACGACGATACTGGCAAGCAGTCGTTGCGGGAAGAAGCCTACACTGCCGGCAAAGCCAACGGGGTCTGGAAGGTCTGGTTCCCCAATGGCCAATTGAAGACCGAGGTCGGTATCAAGAACGGCGTCCGCGACGGGAAATTCGCGGAGTGGGACGAAAAAGGGACGCAACGCTACGAACTCAACTTCGTCGACGGCAAGCTCGACGGCACTGCCCAGCTTTGGGGTGCGGATGGTCAAAAGGTCGTCCAGCAGTACAAGGACGGAAAACTCCTCAAAGAATCGAAAGAGTAACCCGTCGATTGACTTGCCATCCGCGTAGGGTATTATGCCCTCGCAAGCGGCCTGCCTTCGCCGAATCTTCCTATTCGGCCGGTAGAAAACTTAGCCGAACTCCGGCCGCGCCGGCGTGCGGTCGAGCCGTTTTTCGTCGATTGATGCGGATCCGTGCCGGCCCAAAATGGCGGGTTTTGCGCCGAACGCCTCCAGGCGCGTGGTAAAATTCACTATGGATTCCGAGCCCGCCACCTTCCTGCCCGAGCATTTCATCAATCGCGAGTTGAGCTGGCTCGAGTTCAACGCCCGCGTGCTCGAAGAGGCGCAGAACGAGACCAATCCGCTGTTGGAGCGGGTCAAGTTCTTGGCGATCTTTGCCTCGAACCTGGACGAGTTCTTCATGGTTCGCGTCGCGGGCATCCGCGAACAGGCGTTCGGCGCCGAGCTGCCGCAGGATCAGCCCGCCGACGGGCTGGCACCGCTGACGCAATTGCAGCGCATCGCCCAGCGGACCGAGCAGCTGGTGGCGCAACAATATGCCTGCTGGAACGAATCGATCCTGCCGGCGCTCACGGCCGCGGGCATCCACATCCATCGCGAGGCGAACCTCGAAGCCAAGAATCGCCGCTCGCTCGACAAATATTTCCGCCAGGCGGTGTTCCCAGTGCTCACGCCGATGGCGATCGACCCCAGCCATCCCAGCCCGCGATTCCACAATCGTGGCCTGTATCTGGCGGCGATGCTCAAGCGCGTTTCGGGCATCGGCCCCGAGCGGCTGTTTGCGGTGGTGCTCGTGCCGCAGGTCTTACCGCGGTTGGTGTCGGTCGAGCCGGACGACAAGCAGAACTTCGTGCTGCTGGAAGACATGATCGCTTGCCGCCTGCCGGAGCTGTTCGGCGGATACGACATCGTCGACCACGCCACGTTCCGCGTCACCCGCGACATGGACATCAATCTGCTCGAGCAGGAAGCGGACGACATTCTGCGGTCGATCGAATCGCGCCTGCGGGTGCGGCAGCGGACTGAGGCGGTGCGGCTCGAGATTTCGTCGAACATGAATCGCGGCCTGCTCGAGATGCTGGTGAGCGAAGAAGAGATTCACTGCGAGACAAACTTTAGCGCCGTCGGCTACAACGAGGTCTATTCGATCCCCGGCCCGATCGACATGACGTCGCTGATGGAGCTGGTGCAAAAGGCCGACCGCAGCGACCTCCGCGAGCCGACCTTCGTACCCCGGCGGCCGCCGGAACTCGCCGACGGGCAGGATCTTTTTACCGAGATCGCGGCCCACGACATCCTGCTCCACCATCCGTTCGACTCGTTCACTCCGGTGGTGGATTTCATCTCGCAGGCCGCTCGCGACCCGAACGTGCTGGCGATCAAGCAGACGCTCTATCGCACGAGCGGTGACAGCCCGATCGTGAGAGCCTTGGCCGAAGCGGCCGAGAATGGCAAGCACGTGACGGCGCTCGTGGAGCTCAAGGCCCGTTTCGACGAGGCGAACAACATCGTTTGGGCGCGGCAGATGGAGCGGGCGGGCGTGCACGTGGTCTACGGGTTCATGGAGTTCAAGACCCACTCAAAGCTGGCGATGGTCGTCCGCAAGGAAGGCAAGCGAGTCCGCCGCTACGTCCATCTGGGCACTGGCAACTACAATCCGACGACTGCGCTGACTCTACACCGACGTCGGCCTGTTTACCGCCGACAAGACGATGGCCGACGACGTGTCGGCGCTCTTCAATTTCCTCACCGGCTATTCGCAGCGGCACGAATGGCAAAAACTTGCCGTCGCGCCGATGGACCTCAAGCTGCGGACGATCGCCCTGATCGACGAACAGGCTGAACGGGCTCGCCAGGGGAAGAAATCTCGCATCTTCGCCAAGCTCAACTCGCTGGTCGACCGCCGCACGATCGAGGCCCTGTACCGGGCCAGCCAGGCGGGAGTGCCGATCGACTTGTTGATCCGCGGCATTTGCTGCCTGCGGCCGGGGCTGCCCGGTATTTCGGAGAGCATCCAGGTTCGCAGCATCGTCGATCGCTTCCTCGAGCACAGTCGCATCTTGGTCTTCGGCGAGGGGGCGAAGCAACAAGTGTTTCTCTCGAGCGCCGACTGGATGCCGCGCAATTTTGATCGTCGCGTGGAGATGATGTTCCCCGTCGAGGCGGAGAATCTGCGCTGGCGGATCGTGGAAGAAATCATTCCGGCGTACATGGCTGACAATTGCCGGGCGCGACGACTGCTCGCCGATGGCTGCTACGCCCGCGCGGATCACCACGACGGAGAGCCCCTGCATCGCAGCCAGACGGAACTCTTGAACGCGGCGACCACTCGGCCGGTAGAGCGCGCCGCCGCGGCGCCACCCGTAGTCGTCCCAGCCGCGGTGCCACCAGCCGCTGCTGCGTCGAATGGCGCACCGGAGCGGGAAAAGAAAAAGCGGAAGGACAAGGAAAAGAAAGGCTCGGCGACGTCGCGCTGAAGATGATGTCGCGCTGAAGATCGCGCCGGCGATTAGGCTGCCCGTCGCTGTGAGTCGAGCGATGGCTCGAATTTCCGCCCGGTGAGCGAGAGCACATTCACGTCGAGCGACTCTTCTTCCTTTACGGCCCGCAGGATGTACTCGGCGTAGCGGGTGATTGCGTGGTCGGTGAATTGGTCGAACTCGCGGAGCTTCAGTCCGCGCAAGAAACCTCGCCAGCGATCCTTGGTGCGTTGCCAGGCGGTCAGCTGGCGGATTTCGCCATCAGCGTTGAGATAGACTTCCTGTCCCTTGTGGCGATAGCCGAGCCACCAAGGCGGCACGCGCGTCACGATGTCGTTGTTGTTCACCCAGCGGTAGGCTTCGTACTGGACGTAGTTGACGTACGGCCCCGTGCCGACACGGGGGCTGCCGTACGTATAGAGCGCGCGGGGATTGGATTGGATGTAGGAGATCTGGCAGCGGTTGGCACAGATCGTCGCCATCGCGCCGCCCAGGGAATGGCCCGTGAACCAAATCGGCCGCGTGTTGCTGGCGAGCGCGACTTCGAGCCGCGGCCAGAGATCGTTGACCTCTCGCTGAAATCCGCGGTGCACTCGGCCCGCCGTTTCGGCAATCACGGTGGCCAGGTCGAGATCGGCCTTGATGTCGTTCCAATCGTTGGGCTCGGTGCCGCGGCAGACAATGACGCGATCGTTGTCATTGCCAAAAATGTAGGCTTGCGCGCCGTTGCGGTCGTAGTAGCGAATCTCAGGGAACCCGATGCGAAACGCCAGTCGCCCGGCTTCGGCCCGGGGCAGATAGCAAATCTCCGAAAGCTCGGCGAACAGCAGCGAGCGCCGCAAGAAGCTCAGCGATCCGATCGGCTCGTCGACGTGCGAATGCACCGGGACCACGTCGGCCCAATCGGGAGCCATCGCGGCGTCGAGCGAACGGACTGCAAAACCCATGGGAAAATAACGCGGGGACGTGAAATGGGAGCGGAGTATCTTCCCTTATTTCGGCAGAATCCGCATGGGCGATCCAGTTCGTGGGCAATCTTTAAAGCGGAGCAGTTTCTCAGTCGGCGTTTGCTGATTTCATTAGCTCGACGAAGAACTCGCGTGCCGATGCCTGCTCTGCTAGCAGCTTCTTGCGCATCGCGTCCTCGATACCAGGGAGCTCGCGGAGGCGCGCCTCCGTCGCGGTGATCCATTCGAGGAAGAACTTGACGCTCGCACGGCTGATGCGGCTCTTGCCGCTCCCCTCGACGCCGCTCCCCTCGACATAGTACGGGCCGCTGGAAGCGAACTGGTAATTTTTCATGTTGTTCGTGACCGCCCGCACGAGAAACCAGCCGCTCTCGTCGAATGCCAGCGGCGGCAACTTGCCCCCCTGCGCGGCGAACTGGTCGAGCCGTACTTCGTGCTCCACGGTGCCATTCTTGACGATTTGCAAGTACTCGACCGGCACGCGGGTGGCCAAATTGAGGCCGATCTCGAGTTCGAGCGGCCGACTGCCATCAAGCCGGAAAACGTAGCCGGGCGGGCGGCCCTCGACGGAGGGCCGCAGCAGTGGACCATTGGTGACGAACACTTGCCCCGCCTCGAGCCCTTCCCACCACCGCGCGACCGAGAACTCGTCTCCACAGTCGACGTAGAC
The DNA here is from genome assembly GCA_963847905.1 of uncultured Planctomycetota bacterium. Lineage (GTDB taxonomy): Bacteria > Planctomycetota > Planctomycetia > Pirellulales > Lacipirellulaceae > DASYDU01. The sequence continues at coordinate 137,575 of CAWKBP010000001.1, forward strand.
GCGATTGGTGCCGAGCGGGCTGTCGTTGGTGCCCGAGCCGCTACCGGCAGCCGGCGGGATCCGCAGGCCGCTGTTGAGTACATGGAAGTAGATCGCTTCCGACCAGCGGCCGTTGCCGTTGCGACCGGGGAAGAACGTTTTGTCCCGCGGTCGGCCGTCGCCTTCGTTGTCGACCACCGCGTCGCGGAGCGCGTGATGGTGGATGAGCTCGATCGCATCGAGTTCGCCGCTGGCGAGCCACACAGGCAAGTTCCAGGCGAACGTCGTCTGGGCCACGACGTGCCCGCCAAGTTTCTTGGCCTCATGGAGAATCTCGAGCGACGTTTTGCCGTCGATGTCGAGCGGCTTGGTCAGACCGAAGACGAGGAGTCCGTCGGCGAGCTGGTTCTTGCCCGAGTCGTCGCGATTGGGCACGTAGGCAAGCGCCTCGGAGCGGATCGCTAGCGGCAGGTCGGCAGCGCGGCGGGCGACGTCGAGGTCGCCGCCGTACCAGCCTTCTTTAGCCAGGTCGGCGAACGGATGCATCTCGATCCGCTTGGCATCTTGCGCATGGCGCTCGATTTCAAAGTGTCCCTGTTGCGTGCGGTACTCGGGGCCCGCCTCAAGATCAAACGTGTACTGTCCCACACGCAGGCCCAGCGTGGCCTTGCCGTCGATGTAGAAATGGTCCGCAAACTGATTGAGCCCCACGACCCGCAACCGCACGGGCCGCCCGCGGCTGTTCTTGAGATGCATCCGCGCGACGACCGGTTTCAGAGTCTCCGCGTCGACCACTTCGATCGTTAGCTCGCCATCGCTCCGCGGCGCAGCGCAGAGCGGCCGGCTCGCGAGCAGGGCGGCGCTAAGCAGGGTGAGACGGAGCGGCAAGCTGGGCTTCCAGTACGACATGGCGCGGCGCGGAGGAGGAACGGGCGGTTTTGACTGCAACCTATGCTTAACTTTAGCATCCGCCCGGCCGGTTCTCCCGCTCCTGCCGAGTGGAGTACAAAGCCCGCCGCCGGTCGGATAGAATGGGGCGTTTCCCCAGTATTCGATCGACTCCCGAGCCTCCCGCGATCCGCCGACCTATGGCCAGAAACCCCTACGAAACCCTCGGCCTGAAGCGGGACGCCTCGGACGACGAGATCCAAAAGGCCTATCGCAAGCTAGCCCGCAAGTATCATCCGGACATGAATCCGGACGACGCCACGGCCAAGACGAAGTTTCAGGAAGTGCAGAGCGCCTTCGAAATCCTCAGCGACGCGGAGAAGCGCAAACGGTTCGACCAATTTGGCACTGCCGATCCGCAATATGCCCCGGGAGGCGGCGGACCGGGCGGCCCGCGGTGGAGCTATTCCTCGGGGCCGCAAACCAATCCGTATGATCTCAACGATCTGTTCGGCGTGGGGGGCGACGACGAAGGGGCCGGCGGATTTGCCGACCTGTTCAAGCAATTCCGACGGGGCGGTGGAGGCGGGGTCGGTGGCGGCCGACGCTCCGCGCCGGCTTCGCGCGGCGGCGACCTCAAGCATGAAATGACGGTCCCCTTCGCCACCGCGGTGCGGGGTGGCGAGGCGGCGGTCTCGGTGCAGCGGGCCGACGGCAACCTCGAAACGATCACGATCAAAATCCCCGCCGGGATCGACGATGGCAAACGCATTCGCGTCCGCGGTCAAGGCGAGCCCGGCGAAGGGGGCGCGCCGGCGGGCGACATCCTGGTGACGATTCGCACCAGCCCCCATCCGTTCTTCCGCCGCACGGGCAACCGGCTCGACGTCCGTGTGCCGGTGACGCTGGCCGAGGCAGCCCAAGGCGCGAAGATCGATGTCCCCACTCCGTGGGGCACAATCACGCTGTCGATCCCGCCAGGAACCTCGAGCGGCCGACGACTCCGCATCAAGGGGCACGGCATTCGCCCCAAGACGGGCGAGCCGGGCGACCTGTTCGCGGAAATACAAATCACCCTGCCTGCCGAACTTACCGAGGAGGAGCGCAAGAACGCTCGCCGAGATTTCGGACCGCCACCCACAGCACCCCCGCACAGAATTACGATGGTAATCGGCCCAGCTTCGTCCTGGCTGGCATGCACGCTCCTGGCGGTCGAGGAATCGGGCGAAGCGCTGATCGAGCGGCTCGATCCGCCTCGCCGAGCCGCGGTACTGATGGCGATCCTGGGGCTGGTGATCCTGGGCCTGACGCTGGTTGCTTGCGTGATGATCGGCGGCCGTTGGGTGCGCCGCCTCGCGCGACAGCGTCATGGCCGCACGACGCTGACTGCCAACATCGAGAATCAACGCTTGCGGACCACGCTCGGTGCGATCCTGCCCGCTGGCGATGCTGGCGAAACGGTGATCGCCCAGCGGAAGAGCGACGACACGACCGCCGACCCGTAGGTAAGCATGCTCCAATTTGAATTTCCTAAGCGTATGCGACTCCTCAAACCGCGCGAATTTCAGCGCGTGATGCAAGCCCGCGCGGCGGCGACCGACGGCATGCTGCGAATGTACGGCGCCGCGAGCGAGTTGGACCATCCGCGGCTGGGATTGACGGTTTCCCGTCGCGTGGGCGGAGCGACGACGCGTAACGTCTGGAAACGGGCGCTCCGCGAAGCGTTCCGGCTTGCACAACACGATTTGCCTGCGTGCGACATGGTCTGCATTCCCCACCGCGACGCCACGCCGGACGTCGCCCGGCTGATCGAGTCCCTCAAGAAGCTCACACGCCGCATCGACCAGGAATTGCGGCGGCGGAGCGCCCAATGAAGCGAGTCGCGGAGGAAATCTGGCGACTGCCGCGCCGAGTGCTCGTGGGGCTGGTGCGCGTATATCAGTGGACGCTCAGCCCGCTGATCGGCCAGCATTGTCGCTTCGAACCCACCTGCAGTGCCTATTTCATCCTGGCGGTCGAGAAGTATGGCGCCGTTCGGGGCACGCTCCGCGGGGTGGCGAGAATCTTCCGCTGCCACCCCTTTCATCCGGGCGGCTACGATCCACCGTAGGGGAAATGTCGAATTTCAAATGACGAATGACGATTTGCACTGTATATTCATTGGTCATTCGTCATTAGGCATTCGTCATTTTCCCCCTGTTGCTAGCAGCGAAGCAAATAACTCCCGCTTCCCGCCTTGACCCACTTTTCCCAAGCCAGTACTCTTCGCCCGCCCGGATAGCAATCCGCCGCTCGAACGGCCGTTTAAGCGACGAGCAGCACCTCCGGGCCGCGGCTGCGCAGGATGCACGGCATGCGGCAATCACTTTCCATTCGCGCAGGAGCGCTGGGCATGAAGCGTCGCGCCCCGGACGACAATCGACTTTCGATTCGCCATCACGTGGCCGGCTGGCTCGCGGTTGCGCTCTTGGCGTGTCTCGGCTGCATGAATCCGATCTTGCGTCAGCAGAGCCCCGAAGCGCGGCTCGATCTGCCGCCCACCCCCGATGTGCCGCTGATTGCTGAGTACACGCACCCGTACGGCATGAATTACACCAAGGTCGAGGCGGTCTCGATGGTGACCGGCTTGCCAGGCACCGGTTCCGATCCGCCCCCGTCGCCCCAGAGGGCAACCTTATTGGATGACATGAATCGTCGCGGAGTGAATCACCCGAACGACGTATTGGCCTCGCCGGGGACGTCGCTCGTGCTGGTGCGAGCCTACTTGCGACCCGGCATTCAAAAAGGCGACCACTTCGACGTCGAGGTGCGTGTCCCCAGCCGCAGCGAAACCACCAATCTACGCAGCGGTTGGCTGCTTCCAGCCCGACTGACGGAAATGGCCGTCTTGGGCGAACAAATTCGCCAGGGGAGCGTGTTGGGACAGGCGGAAGGCCCCGTGCTGGTTGATCCGGCGGCTGACCCGAAGAAGGATCCTGCACTCGCCACTCGCGGCCGCGTGCTCGGCGGCGGTGTCGCGCTCAAGTCGCGCTCACTGGGGCTGATCGTGAGTCGGCAACATCAGTCGATCCGGCTAAGCCAACAGATTTCCGCAGCGATCAACAAACGGTTTTACGTCCATGTCGACGGTCGCAAACAAGGCGTCGCGGTACCGAAAACAGAAGAGTTCATTGAACTGGCGGTTCACGCCCGCTACAAAGACAACGTTGGCCGCTTCATGCGTGTGGCCCGCAACATTCCAGTCGACGAGTCGACCAAAGTTCTTCAGGATCGCTTGCAGCTGCTGGAACACCAGCTTGCTGATCCGCTCACGGCCGCCAACGCTGCAATTCGGCTCGAAGCCGTCGGCAACGACCAGGCGATCGAGATCCTGACCAAGGCCCTCGCCATCAACGACCCGGAAGTTCGCTTCTATGCGGCCGAAGCACTGGCCTACCTCGACCAAACTGCCGCGGTAGAAACCCTGGCTGCGGTCGCCCGCGACGAACCCTCGTTCCGCGTCAACGCGCTCGCCGCGCTGAGCGCGATGGACGACGTGATCGCCTTCGATTCGCTCCGCGATCTCTTGTCGGTGCAGAGCGCCGAGACGCGGTATGGTGCATTCCGTGCACTGTGGGCGATGAACGAGAACGATCCGCTGGTGCGGGGCGAGACAATGGGAAGTGGATTCACTTACCATGTGCTCGACGTCGCCGGTCCGGCGATGATCCACGTCACGCAAAGCTACCGCCCGGAAGTGGTCGTGTTTGGCAAGAATCAGAAGTTCTCGCTACCGCTGGTGCTCGACGCCGGACCGAATGTGCTGGTTAATGGCCAAAGCGGCGGCAAGATCATTGTCAGCCGATTCACGCCCGGCCACGAACCGGAGCAACGAACGGTCTCGACGAGCGTCGACGACGTCGTCCGCGCGATTGTCGATTTGGGCGGCACCTATCCCGACGTGGTCCAGGCTCTGCAGCAGGCCAAGCACGACGGCGCACTCCAAAGTCGTTTCCTGGTCGACGCCCTGCCACAGTCCGGCCGCCAGTATGACCGTGAAGCAGCGAAGTACAAAGCCGACAACGATTTCGAGTCGCCCGAGACCGACGACGAAGAAATCGCCGCTCGACGTCTCGACCCCGCTGCCCGACTTGTTCACGCAACAACGGTGAGAAGGTCAAGAGCTGAGAGTCAAGAGTCAAGAGCCAGAGGTCTCAGGCTCTCAACTCTTGACCCTCGACACTCGACTCTCCACCATGCTCAAAGCGCTCGAACTTTCCGGATTCAAGAGCTTTGCCGATCGCACGCGGTTTGATTTTCCGCGAGGTGTGTCGATCGTGGTCGGGCCTAATGGCTCGGGCAAATCGAACGTCGTCGATGCGCTGAAATGGGTGCTCGGCTCACAAAGCGCCAAATCGCTCCGCGGCCACGAGATGACCGACGTCATCTTCAATGGCTGTGCAACGCGGGGACCGCTCGGCACCGCGGAAGTCACGCTCACGCTCGACAACAGCGATGGCCACTTGGCGATCGATTCGCGCGACGTGCATGTCACGCGCCGCGTTTATCGCAGCGGCGAGGGCGAGTATCTGATCAACCGCCAGCCTTGCCGGCTGCGCGATATTAAAGAGCTGCTCGCTGGAACGGGCATCACGACCGAAGCCTATTGCATTATCGAGCAAGGCAAGGTCGATCTGCTGCTGCAATCGTCGCCCCGCGATCGACGGCTGATCTTTGAAGAAGCGGCCGGAATCAGCCAATTCAAGGCAAAAAAGGCTACGGCAGCCCGCCGGCTGGAACGAGTCGAGCAGAATTTGCTCCGACTGTCGGACATCGTCGATGAAGTGGAAAGCCGCCTGCGCAGCGTCCGCTCTCAGGCCGGCAAGGCACGACGATATCGAGAATGTGCCACCCGGTTGCAACTCCTACGGACGCAAGTAGGTCTGGTCGATTGGCGGGCATCCACCCGCCAAATCGTCGCTCGCGAGGCCCAACTCGCCGACTTAGACCGTCGCCAGGCCGAGCACGACGCGGCGCTCGCGAAGCTGGAAGCAGCGGCGCTGGAACTCGAACTGGAACAGGAGCAGGCCGCCCGCTCGCGCCGCGAAATTGAAACCGAGGCCTCGTCAACACGCGCCGAAATCGCCGCGCTCGAAGCGAGCGTCGAATCGCAGATTGGACGACGGTCCGACTACGAACAGGAGATCGAGCGGTTTCGCCGACAGCTCGTGGCCATGGGCACGCGGGCCGGCAGCGCGTCGGGCCAATTCCGCGATGCGGTCGCCGGCCTCGAAACAGCGGTCGCGGAAAGCGACGCCGCCAACGTTGAGTATCGAACGCAGCTCGATCGCTCGACGGCGGTCCAGCAAGAGATTTCCGGCCTGCGAAATTCGCTCGATTCGCAGCGGTCGGCGCATCTCGACGCCACGCGTTCCGCCGCGCTGCTCGCCAATCAAGTCACGATGCTCGAAGGGCAGCTAGTTTCCGCCCATTCCGACCGTGAAAAATGTGGCGCTAGGTTAGAGCAACTGCAGGAACAACAGTCGGCGCTCAACGAAAAACTCGCCCAATTCAAGCGTCACGAAGCGGCGGCGCAAACGCTCGCAGATGGCTGTCAGGCCGAACTGCAGGCCTGCGAAGTTCGGCTTGCCGCGCTGCGACGCGAGCTCGCGCGCGTCGACAAGCAGCACCGCCAGCTCGAGAGTCAACTCACTCGTACCCGCGAGCGGATCGACGTGCTCACGGAACTCCACCAGCGGCTCGAGGGTCTCAACTCGGGCGTGCGGGAAGTTTTGCAGGCCGCTCAGCGCGAGCCGGAGGGACCGTACGGTGAGGTCCGCGGCGTGGTCGCCGATTTGTTTCACGTCGACGTCGACTCGGCACCGCTCGTGGACGTGGCCTTGGGCGAATACGCGCAGTATGTCGTGATTTCGTCGGCGGGTCGGCTGTTCGATTGGCTCAACGAACAACCGCTCGGGGTCACCGGCCGAGTGGGGTTTCTGCGACTCGACAGCGTGTCGCGACGCAATGATGCTGCCGTCGGCACCGACCTGAGTGAGGAGCCCGGCGTGATGGGACGGGCCGATCGGTTTGTGGAAAGCTCCGCCGAGTTTGGACCACTTGTAGAACGTCTGCTGGGACGTTGCTGGTTTGTCGATCGGCTCTCGACGGCGCTGCGGCTGGCTCAAACTACTGGCCGCGCGCTGAGCTTTGTCACGAGCGATGGCGAACTTTTGACGGCGGACGGCACGCTGGTGGTCGGTCCGCGTCAGGCGTCGGCCGGCCTGCTCTCGCGGCGAAGTGAAATCCGCGCGTGCCACGAACAGCTGGCGGAGCTTGAGAAGCAGCTCGCCCATCAGCAAGGCCTGCACGCGCGACTCGACGACGATCGCCTGGCCGAAGAAAAACAACTCGCCGCCACCACGGCGAAAGCTGCCGAACTCCACGACAAGCTGGCCGAACACCGCCAGCGTTCGGCGACCGCTCGGGGCCAGCTTGAACAAGCGACGCACGAGGCGACCCGCGCCGCACACGAACTGCAATCGTACGATGAGCAGTGTGCCGCGAGCGAATATGAAGTCGATTCGACTCGTGAGCAGCAAGCCATCGCGGCGAAAACGGCTGCCGAGTGCGAGGTAGCCCAAGCGGCTGCCACGACGCGATTGCAGGCGCTGGAACAACAATTTACGTCGTTGCAGGCGGCGACGACCGAGCGACAAGTGATCGCCGCCCGCGCGGAGCAGCGGGTCGAAATGCTGCGGGTGCAACTGGAACAAGCCCACCGCGATCAACGCGAGCGGGACGCGGCTTTGGCCGACTTGCGTAGCCGCCTCGGCGATCGGCAGGCGCAATTGGCGGAGCTCGACGCGATGATGCTCGCCGCGCGACAGACGTTGGCCGAGCTGTTTCTCATCAAACAGCATCAGTCGGGCGAGCTTGCGAAGCAGGTCGGGGCCGACGAGAAATTCCGCACTGCCAGGCAACATTTTCAGGAGCAAGTTCGCAAAGATCGCAGCCAGCTGACTGCCATCCAATCGCAACGCCACAAACTCGAAAACGCGACTGACAAGCTGCGCCATCAGCGTCAGACCTTAGCCGAGCGGATGCAAGACGACTACGGCATTGATCTTGCCAGCGCTGCCGAAGAAGGGGCCGACGACGAGCTCGCGGCTGCGAACGGAGAGCTGGGGGAGCGTAACGACGTCGAACAGGAGATTACGCAACTTCGCGACCAACTCAGCCAGCTTGGCTCGGTGAACCTCGAATCGCTCGACGAGCTGGACGATCTCGAGTCTCGGTTCGGCGGTCTGTCGCAACAATACCGCGACCTGGTCGACGCCAAGGCGTCGCTCGAGCGAATCATCCAGCGGATCAACGTCGACAGCCGCCAGCTATTTCTCGCCACGCTGGAAACTGTCCGCGGCCACTTCCGCGAGCTCTATCGCCGTCTGTTCGGTGGCGGCGAGGCCGACATCCTGCTCGACGACGCGGAGGACGTGCTCGAAGGGGGGATCGACATCGTGGCCTGCCCGCCGGGCAAGGAAGCTTGCAGCATCTCGCTGCTGTCGGGCGGCGAAAAAACACTCACATGTGTGGCGCTCTTGCTGGCAGTCTTCCGTTCGAAGCCTAGTCCGTTTTGTATTCTCGACGAAGTGGATGCCGCGCTCGACGAGGCGAACATCGGCCGTTTTATCGGAGTGCTCCGCGACTTCCTCTCGTTTACGCAGTTTGTCGTCGTCACGCATTCGAAAAAGACAATGGCTGGCGCCGACACGCTCTACGGCATCACGATGGAAGAGTCCGGCGTCTCGAAGCACGTCTCGGTCCGGTTCGAAGACGTGAGCGAAGACGGCCAGATCAACCTTCGCAACGAGAACATGCTCCGCAAAGCCGCGTAGCAAGTGCCGTGGATAAGACCAACACGTTAGACCTTGCGATCCGGCGTTGCGAACGCCTGCCAGCACCCTCCCCGCCTGCCCCATCCCCCAGAAATTGTGCGTCGCACCGCGCACGGACCCTTCCGATCGATCGCTACGCCCGGCGGAAGCTGCATAATCGGCCCGAACCGCAGGACTATCGAATCTTCCTAAAGTTATAGGGCCCTAACAATCGAAATTATCTATCGGATGGGTCGACTTCCGGCGGGACGCACTACGGTGCGAACCACCGGCCCAGTTGACTCGCAGGGGGGAGCCTGCCGACACCGTCCTACCAAGGTCGCATTGCGAATGATCGTTCGCCCACTAGGCGCCGATCGTCTGCAAGCCTCTCCCTGTTTGTCCACGCCAGGATTTCGCGCGCTGAGCCGTGCGAGCTGGTTCGGTGGAACTGATTGCTACGATTACAGCGGCCAGCGTCGCAGCAAATCGTAACGATCGAAGGGTTTTCACCGATCTCTGCTCGCAATGCTAGCCGATGCGGAATGTAAGCGAAGGAGCGGATCAGAAGGACCTGAGCCAAACCCATTGGATTGATTAGCGAATATCGCCCCGACCCAGACGTTCGTGACGTTTGACTGCCGACAGCGCGAGGGATTGAAGCGCACGCCGGTGGCACACGAGCGCGGGGTAGATTGAATCGGCCGCGACATGACTTCCCTCCACGGCCGACGACTCAGCGGACAATTAGCAAGATAATTGGAGAGCCCGATGAAGGTCTTTACTACTGGTCAGGTCGCGAAGATCTGCAAAGTGGCCCCGCGCACGGTCAGCAAGTGGTTCGACTCGGGACGCCTAAAGGGATACCGCATCCCCGGCTCCCAGGACCGCCGCATCCCGCGTGAGTATTTGATCAAGTTCCTCAAGGAACATGGAATGCCGCTGGGCGATCTCGAGGACGAGGCCATGGCCAAAGTTCTCATCGTTGCCCAGGACCAGGTGTTGATCGAAAACCTCAAGCGCGAGTTGCCGGCGGAACGGTCGTTCCGCAACTCGACCGCCGCGAGCGGCTTCGAAGCAGGTATTCAGGCGGAAAGTTTCCACCCGGATTGTATTATTGTCGACTTCTCGATCGGACAGGTCGAGGCGTTGCAGATTTGTCAGAATCTGCGTCGCAACACGGAGTTCGGCAACACGATTTTGATCGCCTTGCTACCGGATGACGGCTCGGCCGCCAATTTCGATCGCTCGGCAATCAACGAAACGTTCAAGAAACCGTTCGACGCCGCCTTGCTGGCTGAGCGTCTGCGGACCTTGATCGGTGCGAAGAAAGAATTGGTTTAAGCGAGCCGGGTCGTCCGCGATCCCGCTTGGGAATTGTTCGCCTGAGTTTGCTTGAGATCCTAATCCGCCGCGGTCTAACAACCGCGGCGGTTTATATACCGAACAGGGTCGGTCGAACGAATCGACCGCGTGGCGGCGGAGACATCCCGTCCCTCCGTTAGCCACGACCCGCTCACGAGGCCCGGTTGCTCATCTAGCAACCGGGCCTTGTTTTTTGCGCTCGCCAGATTTGGCAGTTTGAATGTTTTCCTGGGCTACGATACAATGAAGCACCTGGAGGATTTGCCATGGCCAGTGTCGACGACGCATTCTCGCTTGCTCAATCACTGAGCCCCGCTGATCAGCAAATCCTCATCGAGCGACTCTTGGCGACCCAACCAAGCCAGGAATTCACACCGCCCGCCAGTCACCTCGAAGAAGTCGAGCGACGCTGGGCAGAGTACGAAGCCGGGCGAATGGAGGCCATTCCCTGGGAACAAGTACGCGATGAAATTCGTCGAATGATTTCATCGAATGAATAAACTCGACGTCCTATCGATCGCCCGTGCTGAGTTCAAGGAGGCAACCAATTGGTACCTCGACCAAAGTTCCGCCGCGGCCGAGCGATTCGTTTCTGAGGTGGAATTTGCGTTTGATTCGATTCAGAGTCACCCGACGCAACATCTACGCTGGAACAATAAGTATCGCTACTACATAGTGAACGCCTTCCCATACTATGTTCCCTACCGCATGACTTCCGGGGGAATTGTCGTCGTCGCCGTCTTTCACACTTCGCGCGACGCTTCCGCCTGGACCAATCGATAATCGGTGCGGTCACTTTGACATGTGGGATTGCGATTATCTTCCCGAGGGCCCAGCCTGCTCTCGACGGCCTACGGCAAGGCCTTACAATATGGCGGCCTGGACAAATCCTGCTCCCGCGCTCTCGATGCGTTCCGTACCGCGACAGGAGTTAAATCTTCCATGTCGGACTACGACGAAACCTTGCACCGCGCTCAGTCGCTCCCTCCCGACGAACGGCTGAAAATGATCGGGCGATTGTGGGTGACGCTCCCGCGTGAGTATTGGCCACCGGCGACCGCGGATGAAATAGCCGACGCCAATCGCCTGACTTCAGCACAGCAGATTGCGCGCGGCGACGAAGTTCCTTGGGCGGTCGTCGAACAGATGCTGGCCGATTGTGTCCGATCTTCGCGACCCAAGGTGTATTCCACGCCACGCCGCTTCGACCTCGCCACGATGTTCGTGGTCACAACGGCCTACGCCCTCTTGTTCGCCGCCATGGCCGCACTACAATTCACGCCGACAGCCAGCATCCTGACGGCAGCTTTCATCACACTCGTCGGCATCGGCCAATCAGTTCTTTTCGGCGGACTCAGACCGCGCACTGCCTCGATTGCGGTGGGAACCGCTTCCTTTTGCGTGTTGATGGGGGGCTCGTTGTTGTTCGCTGGACGAATGTATTTTTTTGCGGTGGTGTCCGGCATCATCTACGGCCCCGTGCTCGGCTACATCGCGGGCGTCATGGTTGGCGGGGTGTTCTTGATAGCCGACAAACTCCGCCGGCTGCTTCATCGCCGCCCCGTTTCCGCCGACCCTGCCGAAGTTGCCGACGATAACCCCGTCGCTGTCAGTTAATCCGCGGTCCCTCTTGCGGTTATCACTCCCGAGGGCCCCGTCGGCCCTCGACGGCCCGTCGCAAAGACTTACAATATGGGAACTTCCGCAACATTTAGCCCCGGGTGATTCGGGCGGTTCACCGACCGAACGCCCGGGGCCAACTCACCCGACATACAACCCACGCCGCCATACCGAGTCCCCGATGGGTGAGCTGAGCCATTTCGACGCAACAGGTGCCGCCCGGATGGTCGACGTTGGCGACAAGCCGGTGACCCGCCGGCTGGCCCGAGCCAGCGCCACGGTGCGAATGGCCGCCGAAACGCTCGCCTTGGTCCTGTCGCGCGACTCGAAGAAGGGCGACGTGCTGGAAGTGGCCCGGCTGGCCGGCATCATGGCTGCCAAGCGGACCGCCGACCTGATCCCACTGTGCCACCCGCTGGCCATCGACTCGGTTACCGTGGACTTCACATCCCCCGACCGGGAAACGCTGGTCATCGGTGGCACGGTCGCGGTCGAGGGCAAGACGGGCGTCGAAATGGAGGCCCTGACAGTGGTTTCCGTCGCGGCCCTAACCGTTTACGATATGTGCAAATCGGTGGACCGCGGCATCAAGATCGAGAACATTCAATTGGAAGAAAAATCGGGCGGCCGCAGCGGGCATTGGACCCGCGAAACCACATGAAAATTAGCCCCGGGTGATTCGGCGGTTCCGCCGCCGAACGCCCGGGGCCGACTAACATCAGCGCCTGTCCACACGAAAGGATTCCTATGAGCACCGTCCACCGGCCCCCTGCCGACCTGCAGCAGACTCTTGCCGCGCTGTATGCGACGGTCGGTAGCGAGCTGCATCGGGTCGACCTGCGGCTGGCCGAGGAGCTCAAGAGCGACCACGCTCAGGCCAACGAAGTGATCCGCCACGGCATTCGCCTCTCCGGCAAACGCCTCCGCCCTGCCCTGCTGCTCTTGGCGGGCCAAGCGGTCGGCCCCTTGCGCGACGAGCACATAACGCTGGCCGCGGTGGTCGAGATGATCCACACCGCCACGTTGGTGCACGACGATGTGCTGGATGAAGCCGCCATCCGTCGTCACGAAGACACGGTCAACGCCCGCTGGAACAACGAGACCAGCGTGCTGTTGGGCGATTTCCTGTTCACCCACGCCTTCTACCTCGCCAGCACGCTCGAAAGCACGTACGCCTGCCGCACGATCGGCCGGGCGACCAACATTGTCTGCGACGGCGAGCTCCGCCAAACGATCACCAGCGGCGACGTGAACCTCTCGGAGGACGACTACCTCGCCATCGTCGAGGGCAAGACCGCGGAGCTGTGTGCCTGTGCTTGTGAGCTAGGCGCCTATTACGCCGGCGGCGACAAAGAAACCGTCGCGCGGGTGGCCGCCTTTGGTCGCAACCTGGGCATCGCCTTTCAGATCGCCGACGATTTGCTCGACCTTGAGGGGAACGAATCGGCCACCGGCAAATCGCTGGGCACGGACCTGGCCAAGCGAAAAATGACGCTGCCCTTGATTCACGCCCGCGAGGCCCTCGAGCCGCGCGAGCGGAAATTGTTCCTCGCCGCCCTAGTCGCCGATCCCACCACGGCCCGCGAAGCGCTGACGACGTACCTCGCCCGCCACGACTCGCTCAACTTCGCCCGCGCCGAAGCCCAACTCTACGCCGACCGCGCCCAAGCCGAGCTGGCCTGCTTAGCCGACAGCCCCGCCAAGGACGCGCTCGCGTCGCTGACGGAATTCGCGATCGCCCGCCGCGGCTAGTGCTTTGTCAAACTAATCGTTTCGGGTTCGGTGCTTCGCAAGATTCGACCTAGTAACCACTTCCAAGGCACCGAACCCGAAAAGATAGGCTTGACCAGACACTAGCAAGCGGAAAGTCTTGGGTGGCTAGTTTCGGTGTAATCAGCGGCGTTCTGGCATGCGGTATGGATTTCCTGCGTCAGCCCATTTTGTGAGCTATAGTTCCGATGGTGGCGAGAACCGCCTCCGATTTGCACGCCTGCCTTTTCAGAACCCACACTTTTCACCCGTCCCGAGCTTAGTGGCCAGCCGAACCGACCGGCCGCCGCGACCCGCCCGAATTAGTTCCGATTGAGCCGCCGCGCCCACAGGGCAAGCTGCTTGGTTTGCGATTCATCCCCATTGATGGTTGACGCCGGCTGGCAGGAGAACAACGACTCCCCGAGCCGGCCAGCCGCATGCGCACGCGCGGTTTCACGCTCGCGTGGCAGGCGGTGTCAGATGGTGGAGACACCGAGTATGACCGCGAGTACGCCTGCTACTAATCTCTGTTGCAATCCCAAGCGACGCCATCCAAAACGACGCTGTCGCGGGGCCGCCGCCGCCGAACTCGCCATCTGCCTGCCGCTGATCGTGTTCCTCCTACTGGCCTCGCTCGAGGCTTGCTCGATGATCTTCCTCGATCACAGCCTGACGATCGCCAGCTACGAAGGCGTGCGGATGGGAATCAACTACGACGGCTCCAATTCCCAAGTCATCGCCCGCTGCAACCAGGTGATCGCCAGTCGCAACGTCGAGGGGGCCACCATCTCGATCAGTCCGGCCAATGTCGCGACCGTCGCGCGGGGCACGCCGATCCGGATTACAGTCTCCGCGCCATGTGAAGACAACGCTTTACTGCCGCTGTGGTTTTACAACGGCAAAACGCTTTCCAGTTCAACGACCATGGTCAAAGAGTGATGGAGAAGGAATAGTCGCAACCACCAGAAACTCAGACACGCAAAATTCGCCCAACGATCCACACCCAAGACAACTTTGCCCAACTTTTCGCCGAGGGATGCACCACCGCACCTACAGCCCCCGACGTTTTTTGCCGGTGCGAATATGAGTGAGCCCGCCATGAACGGCACACAACAACAGCAACATCCGCGACCTTTGAGAAAATGGCTCCGCACCCGCCGCGGCGCGATCGTCGTGCTGGCGGCCTTGATGATGATCGTGTTTCTTGCCAGCGTCGCCTTCTCGGTCGACGTGGCCTATATGCAGCTCACGAAGATCAAGCTCCGCTCGGCGACCGATGCCGCGGCCCGCGCCGCTGGTGAAGGGTTGTCGCGAGCACAAGATACGGGGATCGCCCGCCAAGCTGCCAAAGACATTGCCGCCGCGAACCTCGTCGGCGGCGATCCGCTGCTGCTCGACGATGCGGACATCGTGTTCGGGAAATCTGCCCAGCAGCCGAGCGGCGCCTGGGCGTTCACGCCTGGCGGCGAACCGATCAACGCGGTCCGCGTGAACGGCCGTCGGACGCGCGAGGCTCCATCGGGCAGCGTGCCGATCTTTTTCGGTCGCGTGTTTAACGTGTTCGATTTCCAACCGGTTCAAGCCGCGACGGTCGTCCGCCTCGACCGCGACATCTGCATCGTGGTCGACCGCTCGAGCTCGATGAAACTCTACTTGGGGGACAATGCAAGTACCATGTCGACGGGGGACTCGCGATTCTGCCAGCCACCGAACATGGCTCTGAGTCGCTGGGGCGCACTCTCGATCGGCATCGATCGGTTTGTCGCAGCGCTCGACACCACGCCGCAGAGTGAGTACGTCGGACTGGTGTCCTTTGCCAGTTCCTACACCGCTTGCAGCCTGACGAATAACGCCTCGGACATTAACTGCAACCTCAGCTCGAATAGCTCCGCGGTCACATCGGCGATGTCGACTCTCTCGACAAAGAAGTGGAACGGGGCGACGGACATCGGCGCCGGGATCTCGAAAGGGATCCAGGTACTGACGGGCCCCTCCGCGCGACCGTTCGCGGCAAAGACGATGGTGCTGATGAGCGACGGAGCCTACAACCAAGGCCAGGTCCCCCACGTCGTGGCAGCCCAAGCGGCGAACAAAGACATCATCATCCACACGATCACCTACGGCGAAGCCGACCCGGTCGAAATGAAGGCCATCTCGGACGCCACGGGCGGTAACAATTACGTCGCCCCGAACGCCCAAGCGCTGCAAGACGCCTTTGAAGAGATCGCGCTGACGCTGCCGGTAGTCTTCACCGACTGATCAGAAACGCATCGAGTACACACCAATGAAAACGTATCGTCGCCATCGCTTGAGTCGAACGGCCGCCGTCGTGGTCGAGTTCGCAATTTGCGCCCGATTCTGTTCTTGTTTTTCTTCGCGTCGCTCGAGTTCAGTCGCGTGAACATGATCCGACAGAGTGTGGAGAACTCCGTTTACGAGGGTGCCCGCCGCGGCATCGTCCCGGGGGCCACCGCCGCCAACTGCCGCGCATCAGCGCAAATCGTGCTGAGTTCCATCGCCGCCACCGACGCCACGATCAACGTCACACCATCGGTAATCACCAAGGACACGCCCGAGGTCACCGTGAACGTCACGGTCCCCGTGAACAGCAACAGCTGGGTATTTCCCGTCTTTTTCAAGGACAAGTCGATCTCAAGCTCGATGACGCTCCGCCGGGAGCGGTTTGAGACATCGAGCGTGCCGTAGGACCGCTGAATCGACTGACCAGCGAGGTTCAGGCCGATCGCGGGCGGCGTGGGCAACTTGCGGCTGTTGTGCAGGCGAAGAAGGCCAGAAGCAGCGACTGGGGCTCGGGCACCACTTGAGCGAGGCGCCGCTGCCGCCCATGCCAAAATGGTTACGCCATACGGTGTAATCGCCGGCGTCCACGACAAAGTCGAGGTTTGCATCGGCCCGTAGATCCGTTTTCGATCCAAAGGTCGACTTCCAAAGGGCGAAGTCGGCCGCATTGACCAGCGAATCTCCGTTGAAGTCGCCGGCGATGGCTGCCGCTAACGCCAGAATAGGGATGACCGGCGACGACATCCCACACAACTCGCTGGACGATCGCGGCAAACTCGGGAGTCACGGTCGACGTCATCGAGGCAGGAATTGCCAATCCCATTGGGTTGTCGTGGTAGAGCGTCGCGTAGAAGGCGGTGCTGACTGCAAAATAGCCGACTCCCTCCTTAAAATGGACATCGTCCCTGTACAAATCGACCCCGGAAGCAAACCCTGGGATGTCGCCTGCTCGCATCCGCTTGTCGAGCGAGTTGAGCACGTCACCCACTGGCACGATCAAGATATCTTTGTCGAGTCCCATTTCGGTCGCGTTCACCTGGTCGGTCAATTTCTGGAAATAATCACGCGTACGGACGGTTGCACTGAACCCGGTGCCAGCCCAGGGCTGTTCCCAAAATGCTGAATATGTTCCCGTGCCGATATCTGTTTTCGTCGGCCAACTCTCGTAGAGGTACACCTGCGCGTCATGGTTATTGGGATTGTTATTCATCAAGCCGACAAAGTTTCCCACCATTTCAGCGTCAGTGATATTCGCCCCGAACGGTTCCAGCGTCAGCACATCCCATTCGTAGTTCGGTAGCGCATTTCCAAATGTACCGTAGGGTGCCCCGGCCGAATCGGCATAATTGGGGCTCGTCCAGATGTCCTGGAGCTTGGCGCCGTTGTTAATATGGAATCCATAGGGGTGTGTGCCACCGCGACTTGCAACCCAATTGGCGAGTCCGCCTGCGTTCGTCGCATAGGTCAGGCTATTGCCAACGTGGTACGTGCGCAGCGCAAAACAGTGTCCGCTCAACAGCAGCACGCACGCCAAAGATCCCGCGAATAATTTCATAAATGCCGCCTTTTCTCCCAACTCCAATCTAATTTGCACCGGCGTGTGTCGCAAGGAATTCGCCGCCAGGTACTTGCAAATTGGAAGAAATTCTCGAAGATTCGGCTGCATGCAAGATGAGCCGAGACCGCCCCAGATAGATCGATCGGAGCAGATGGCATTATCGTTCGACGGCCGATTTCTCGCGCATATTACGCTGATCCGGCCGCCGCAATCCGTTCGGCGGTCGCCGCCGCGTCGACTTCGCCCGCAATGTCGACAAACCGGCATTCGGAAAGACTGCGGAACCAAGTCCCTTGCCGCTTGGCAAACCGCCGCGTCCGGGCCTGGATTTGCGACTCGCATCTGCGTCCGACGTCGATCTCGCCGGCCAGAAAGGCCAGCGCCTCGCGATAGCCGACCGCCTGGCTCGCCGTCCGGCCGAGCTGTTTGCCGTCGGCCGTCAAGCTGCCGGACTTCGTCGACCAGCCCGACGTCGATCATCGCTTCGACGCGGCCTTCGATCCGCCGATGCAATTCGCCCCGCTCGCGCCGCAGGACAAACACGCGACATTCGTCCGCCGCCCGGCCGTCTTCGAATTCCATCTGCTGGTGGCTCATCGGCTCGCCGGTGGCGCGAAAGACTTCCAGCGCCCGGATCATCCGCCGCGTGTCGTGCGGATGGATCACCGACGCGGCCAGCGGGTCGACCTGCGTCAGCCGCTCGTGCAGCGCCGCCTGCCCGACTTGCTCGAGCTCCGCCTCGATCTCCTCGCGCAACTCCCAATTCGCCGGCGGCCCGTCGAACAGACCCCGCAACAAGCTCTTCAAATACAGCGGCGTCCCGCCGACGAACAACACCTCGCGGCCGCGAGCGCGGATCGCGTCGACCACGGCCGCCGCATCCGCCACGTACTGGGCGACGCTGTATTCGTCCGCCGGGTCGACGACGTCGAGCAAATGATGCGGCACCGCTGCTTGCTCTGCCGCCGTCGGCTTGGCGGTGCCGATGTCCATGCCGCGATAGATCGCCATCGAATCGAGCGAAACGATCTCGGCATCGAGCCGCTGCGCCAGCTCGAGCGCCACGCCGGTTTTGCCGGTGGCCGTCGCCCCGCTTAAAAACCAACAATCTGATCAGAACGTCATGCCCAAATGCGAGATTGAGACGGAATCTGCGCGGCAAGCGAATCAGCTCGTTGCGTGTCGAAGTCTCCTTGTCTGCCTGACTCCCTGTCTAGTAAACTGGACGATTCGCAATTTGTCTCAATTGCCGCTCTCCATGATTCTCCCCTCTGACTCCCCGATTTGGAAAGGCGACCGTGCCCAACGCTTCTGCTCCAACCTGCCCGCTGGTCAAGTTAGAACGCACGATCACACGCTCGGGCCAAGAAGCCCGACGCGAAATCGTACACCAGCCAGTTGCTCGCCGGCGGCGTGCCGAAGAATCGGGGCCAAGATCATCGAAGAAGCGGCCGAAGTCGTCGAAGCCGCCGGCGAAGCCGGGCGAGGCCGGCCGCGAACACTTCATCCGCGAAATGGGCGACCTGTTCTATCACCTGCTGGTCATGCTCTGCCACGAAGGACTGCGATTTGCCCGACGTCGAGGCCGAACTCGCCCGCCGATTCGGCGTCTCTGGTATTAGAGGAGAAGGCCGCCCGCAATCAGAAGCCGGCTGGCAAAGACAGAGCAGCAACCAAGACGGCCGCGAAGCCGGTCAAGAAAGCCGCCAAGAAGAAAGTCGTCAAGCGCCGCGGTCGCCACGCCCCGTCAAGAAAAAGCCACGGCCGCAAATCCGATCTGTAATCGACTCCGACCTCCGACCTCTGACCTCCGACACTGCTTCCCCAAATGAATCTCCGCATTGGCATTCCGAGCAAGGGCCGTCTGGCCGAGCTGGCCGCCGAGCTATTGGTCGAAGCCGGCCTCAAGTTTCGCCGCCAGGAGCGCAGCCTCTTCGCCCGCGTCCGCGACATGCCGATCGACGTCACGTTCCTTCGCACCGACGACATTCCCGTGCTCTGTGCCGAGGGGGCGATCGACCTGGGCATCACCGGCAGCGACCTGGTCGAAGAATCGGGCGTCGAGCTCGACTCGGCTCGACGCTCGGCGTCGGCAATGCCGCCTCGCGTTCTGCGTTCCCGAAGACAGCGACATCAAGAAGCCGGCCGACCTCGCCGGCTCGCGGATCGCCACCAGCTTTCCGAACGTGACCGAGCGCTATCTCGCCCGCCACAAAGTCGCAGGCGCACATCGTCAAGCTCACCGGTTCGGTGGAAGTGATGATCGCCCTGGGCGTCGCCGACGCGATCGTCGACCTCGTCGAAACCGGCAGCACGCTCGCCGCCAATCGGCTGCGCATCCTCGACGAGATCGGCCAGTACGAAACGGTGCTCGTCCAGAATCCCGCGACCAAGCACGAGCGAGCTTTGCGACCGCGTCGTCCGCCGGCTCGAAGGCGTGGTGATCGCCCGCAGCTATTCGCTGCTCGAATACAACGTGCCTGAGGCGAAGCTCGCCGCGGCCGAAAAAGTCACGCCCGGCTTCGAGTCGCCGACGGTCAACCGGCTCGAGGAAGCCGGCTGGTTCGCCGTCCGGGCGATGGTCAAACGCTCGCGAAGTGATCGACATCATGGAGCAGCTCGACGCGCTCGGCGCGACGGCGATTCTCGAAACGGCCATCACCAATTGCCGGCTGTAGCGCAGCTAGCACGCCCCGCGCGTATCCTTTGCTTGGCGCACGCGACCGTTGTCCAGCTAGACTCCGCCGCTTTTCTATCTACTCATCGTCGCCTCTCTTCCTTGGTCGAGCATGCGCCACGCCGCATCCCGATCTCGCCGCCATCTGCCCGCGCGCTTTGCGTGCCTGGTCGCTGTTCGCGCTCGCAATTCCGTGCGGCTGCCGCAGCGCCGAGAAAGTGATCGCCCTCGAACTTCCGCGATTGGACGCCGGAACAGGCCATGTTGCCCACTGCCGAAGTCCACGGCAATCAGGTGACGATCCACAACGTTCGCAATTGCCAGTATTTCTCCGCCGACACGTACCTCGTCGACTATTACGACAAGTCGTTTGACTCTCGACGGTCCGCAGCGTCGACTTCCTGATGGTGCCGTTCGAGTCGATGCCGGCCGTCGCCCATACGATGCTGAGCTTCGAGCTCGCTCGCCCCGACGGCAAATCGGACCACCTCGCGGTGAGCGTCGAAGTTCGCAAGGAGAAGCACGAGACGTACAACCCCGTGAAAGGGAGCGCCCGGCAATACGAGCTGATGTACGTCGTGGCCGACGAGCGCGACGTGATCCGTCAGCGGACCAACTATCGGCACGAAAACGTCTATCTGTATCGCACGACGGCCACGCCCGAGGTATCGCAGCAGCTGCTGGCCGACGTGCTCGGCCGCGTCAATCAGCTGGCAAAGAAGCCGGAGTTCTACGACACGCTCACGAACAATTGCACGACGAACATCGTCCGCCACATCGACCGCGTGCGGCCAAACCGCGTCACGTACGACGTCCGCGATGATGCTGCCCGGCTACTCCGACCAGATCGCGTTACAACAAGGCTTGATCGTTCCGCACGGCACGTTCGAGCGAGACGCGCCAGCGGGCCTACATCAATCCGCTGGCCGAGCGCTACGGCGACCGCCCCGACTTTTCGGAGCTCATTCGCCGATGATTTTCACCAGCACGCGCTTCTTCCGCCGCCCGTCGAACTCGCCGTAGAAGATCTGCTCCCAGGGCCCGAAGTCGAGCTTTCCGTGCGGTGACGGCAACCACCACTTCGCGGCCCATGATCTGCCGTTTGTGGTGGGCGTCGGCGTTGTCCTCGCCGGTGCGATTGTGATGATACCGCTCTGGCGAAGGATCGAACGGCGCGAGCTCTTCCAGCCATTTCTTGTAGTCGCGGAGCAGCCCGGACTCGTCGTCGTTGATAAACACGCTCGCGGTGATGTGCATCGCATTGACGAGGCACAGTCCCTCGCGGATGCCGCTTTCTTGGAGCGCGGCGTTGACATCGGGCGTGATGTTGATGAACTCCATCCGCGCCGGGAAGATTGAACCATAATTCTTTGCGATACGATTTCATGCGGACTCATTTCGACAGGAGAAATGCTGCCAGGCGGCAGCGCGACGGGCATAATTCTGCGATCGCGTAAATATATGGTGCGATCCGTTTCGCCACTACGAAATTGCTGGAATCCTCGGCAAATCACGGATAAATTGGAGCCAGGGAAATAGGGCAGAAGAGGCTCTCGACGATCCGCGAATTCGCGAGCGGATGGGCTCGGTCGGCGTCATTCGTGATCGGCCGACGATTGGCAAGCGGCCGGTCGCCAAACTTGCGTCCCGGAATCAGGGGAAACTCGATGAATCGAATCGCGGCATCGGCCCTACTCTGCGCACTGCTTGCCGTCGCCGGCCTGGGCGATCAACGGCAGCGACCTGGCACTCAATTCGGGCGCGACGTCCGTCTCCGCCGCACTGCTCAACAACAACGGCTACGCGGGAACGTACATCACGCTCGCGGTGCCGGCTGCGGTGACGTTCACGATCAACGCACAAGGGCCAAGCTGCCAGCGGTACCGATCCTCGACTGAGTCTGGTGGTCGACGACATGCAAGCGATGGCTGGGAGGTGGGTGCCGGCGTCGGCGAACTACGAGCACACGCTCGATTTGCCGGCCGGCACTCACTTCGTCCGCACGGAGTTCAACAACGACGGCGGCACGGCGCGGTCACTCACGATCAATTCGCTCAACGTCAGCGGCGCGACGATCAACAACGTCAACAGCAACGCCAACGCTTGGCTGCGGCCGCCACTTATACGAAAACTATCGCAAGGGCGCGGCCAGCTGGCTGGTGGGCGTGTTCCCGGCACGCAAGTGAACGTCGAGCTGAAGCGTCACGCGTTCAATTTCGGCACCACGGTCCCGAACAGCTTTACCGACACGCTGCTCATCAACAACCGGTGCCCGGATCGGACGCCGTCAGGTATCAGCAGGCGCTGGTGGACAACCGCTTCAATTCGCTTTCCGCCGAGAACGGCGGAAAATGGGACGCTAACGAGGGAACGCGCGACGTGCTTTCTGCGAGCGCGGTAAACCCCAACGGGGGACCGAACATTCCGTACATGGACCGGATCAGCGACTTTGCGGCCGAGCACAATATGGGCTATCGGCAGCACAATCTCATCTGGGGGCCGGAACAACTCGGGAGCCGGGAAACAACAACCAGCAGCCGGCGTGGGCGTTCAACATGCTGCAGAACCCGACGGCGATCGATGCCGTGACTGGGAACACGAATTCGGTGGCCCTCCGCGACGAGATCAGCGAGCGGATCGGGTACTACGCGCACGACCGGGCGCATCGCTTCTACGAGATCGACGTCTACAACGAGAGCTATCACACCGGCTCGAACCACACGCCGGCATTGCGCACTTATTGGGACGAGTACGGTGTGTCGGGCATCGCCGAGATCTACAAAGAAACGAAAGACGCGATCGAGTCGGCGGGCGGCAATGCGGGCGTATTCGTCAATGAGTACAGCGTGCTGCAGCAGCAAGGCGGCGACTACTATGCCAACTGGTATGCACGCCATATTGAAGACATCCAGAACGCCGGAAGGGCCCTCTACGGCGAAGACGAAAACGTCGTGACAGGCATCGGCTTTCAATACTACGCGGGCACCAATTTGAACAGCCACAGCGCGGCTCGCTCGTACGCCACGATGCAGAATCTGGCGGTGCAGGGCCTTCCGATGGCGCTCACAGAATGGGGAGTACGGGAACCGACAGCGCCACGAATGAGGCGAATGCAGCCACGATTCTCGAAGAGACGACACGGCTCGTCTTTGGCATGCCCGGCACGACCGGCATAACGCTTTGGAATCTGAGAAATACGCCCGGCACGTTTGCGCCGGTGGGCACATTGTATGACAACAATTGGACTATCCGCGACACCGGCGTGCGCTGGCAGAACCTGATGAGCGAATTCGAAACTGACGTGACGACGATGGTGAATCCGGACGGCACGATCAGTTTCACCGGCTTCTTTGGCGACTACGAGGTGACAATCGGCGGCCAGACCTTCGATCTGCAGTTGGCCAAGGGCGACGCGTCGTATTCACTGGTGGTCGCGCCGGGTGACTACAACGCAGATGGCACCGTCGATGCGGCCGACTACACGGTCTGGCGCGATACGCTTGGTCGACGGGTGACTTGCGGGCGGACGGCAACGGGGATGAAGTCGTCGACGAAAGTGATTATGTGGTGTGGAAGTCGCTATTTGGCACGACTTACGGTAGTAGGTCGCGGAAGTGCGTTGGCCACGGTACCGGAACCGGCCAGTATCGTGATCCTTGCCGCGGCCGGTTTGCTTTTCTTTGCCAAGTGTCCGAGGAAGGGAAAAACCGCCTGATGAAGTGCATTTTAACCGCGGCCCTCGTTTGCCTGGTATTGGCGGCACGCGCCACGCGATCAATGGCAGCTCGCTGCAATTGAATTCCGGTGCGACCTCCGGGTCCGCCGCTCAGCTCAACAACAATGGCTACGCCGGCACGTATATTACGCTCGCCGAGCCGGGGGACGTCACGATTACGGTCAATGCGGCGGGCACGTCGTTCGGCGGTGTCGATCCGCGGATGAACATCGTGATTGCCGACACGAAGGCCGGCTTTGATGTTTCTTCGAGCAGCGCGAGTCCTTATAGCCACGTATTCTCGTCGCTGCCCGCTGGCAAGTATTTCGTCCGCACGGAGTTTAGCAACGACGGCGGCACCGGCCGCGCACTCTCAATCAATGGCCTGGAAGTGAGCGGGGCGACGATCGAGACTTCGAACAGCGAGTCAGTGCTGCGGTCCAGCGCGCTCGCCGCGGCGGACACCTACATCGACAACTTCCGCAAGGGGCCGGGGAAAGTCGCGTTGGTCGGCGTAGCGCCCGGCACGCAAGTCGGCGTCAAATTGAAGAACCACGCCTTCAACTTCGGCACGAATATCCACGGTTTCAATGATTCCGGACTGATCGATCCGAATCCCACGCCGGGCAGCACCGCCGACAAGTATCAGAAATTCGTGACCGACAATTTCAATATGGTCGAGGCATCGAATGCCGGAAAGTGGACGGCCAATGAAAATGCCCGCGATGTCGACACGTTGGCCTGGCAGGACAAGGTCTTCGATTTTGCCGAGGCGCACAACATGGGGGCGCGGATGCATGCCATGGTCTGGGGCAGCCAGCAACCCAATTGGGTCACGAATCTATTGAGCAATCCCGGCGGCACCGACACCTACAATGGCTTTAGCAATCCCCAGGGAACCAACCTGAACAACCTGAACGCGCTGTACAGTAATCAAGTGGCCCCTGCCGGAACGCCCAACGACGGCGAACCCAGCGAAATTCACGAGCGGATCAATTACTATGTCGGCGACGGCAGCGGCAGCGATCGCGCGACCCGCTATTCGGAACTCGACGTTTACAATGAGAGCTATCATACGGGGGTCAACGGCGGCAGCAGCTCGATCTGGAATCGTTATGGTCCGCAGGGCGTCGCGAATATCTACGACGACGTGGCAAAGGCGGTCGATTTGGCCGGCGCCGACGTGCGGCTGTATCTCAATGAGTATTCGGTGTTGGAGAACCAGGGCGGCGACGCTTATGCCAACTGGTACCGCCAGAACATCGAAGCGGTCGAAAATGGGGACGGCGATCCGTTCGACAAAACGGTGAGCGGCATCGGGATTCAATACTACAGCCACGACGGGCACAGCGCGAATCTGATGATGAAGGCGCTGCAGAACATGTCGGTGCTCGATCTACCGATTACGCTGACCGAGTTTGGCGTGCAAGGCAGCGTGTCCGAGACGGCCGACAAGATTCGCAACATGGAAGAGGCCCACCGCATGCTGTTTGGAACGCCGAACGCCACCGGCTTTTTGTACTGGGGTTGGTGGGCCAGTGCCACTGATCCGAATCTACAAGGCAGCGGGATCCTCGTGGATGCGGACTTCAATCTGACACCCGTGGGGGAAGCCTGGAAAGCACTGAGAGACAGTTGGAATACCGATCTGATGGCGACCGTCAGCGCCGACGGCACGATTGATTTCACGGGCTTCTACGGCGACTACGAACTTACGATTGACGGCCAGACCTACGATTTGGAGCTCGCGAAGGGCGATTCGATCTATTCGCTCGTCGTCGCGCCGGGCGATTACAATGCCGATGGAGTGGTCGATGCCGCGGACTACACTCTCTGGCGCGATACTCTCGGCTCGACCGAGGATCTGCGAGCCGACGGCAACGGCGACAAGTCGATCGACGCCGCGGACTACGCGATTTGGAAGTCTAACTATGGCACGATGTACTCCAGTGGCGGCGGGGCGTTGTCGACGGTGCCCGAGCCGACAAGCATGGTGCTGCTGGCGATTGGGGTGTTTGTCGTGAGCTTTCGGCGTCGCCGCACTGATTCTGGCCAGGATGGCCAGGCTATATAGCCGCGGCATCTTGCCGCTGTGAACCGCTCACTCCGCTGCGCTGGACTTGTCGGCCGTTGGAAAGTTTTCTGGCACGCCGATCGTGACCTCTCCGGTCGCCGCCCACTCCGTACCGCGGAGCAAAATCGTCTCGAAGCCAACACACTTCATCGAGTAATCGGCGTGCCCCATTGCGGTGTGAAAGATCCGTCCGCGTCCATAGGGCAGCGTCATCAGCATGGGCTCGTGCTTCCCGGTGCCGCTGAATTCGGGCGAAGAATAAGCCGTCGCCAGGATGTGCATGTCCTCCGCCGGTCCGCGTAGTGTGTCGTAGAGTTCGTCCTTCGTGTGCATCCAAACAGGCGGCAAGCCGCGGGTGATCGGGTGATCGGTGTCGCGGAGGCGAACCTGATATTCGTGTTGCGGGCCGTGATGGCCGGCGGAGCCAGGGGTGCTGTCACGGACCTCCTGATCTGCATCGTCGATGTAAACGTGAGGCCCAGACTGTTCGTCGCGGCCGTACCAGCCGCCGACGCCGGTCATGCGGTTGTACTCGGGCCAATCGGGAAATGCGTTGTCGGCGGAATGGACGGAGACGAAACCGCCACCACCGGCGACGAATGCCGCAAACTCCTGTTCGGTCTCGGCCGACCACCGCGGGCCGACGTAGTTTCCGATAACGACGTCGTAATCAGCGAACTTTGGCCGGAAACTGCTGAGATCGATCTGCGGCGGCGGGCCGGACGTTGTGCTGGTGTAGCCCTCTGGAATCGGCACCGTGGCGACGTCGACCTGGAACCGGCCCGACGACTCGAGAATCTTCTTCAGCACCGGCGTGGTGACCTGCCACTCGTGGTAGGGATTGTTACCGTCGATGATCAAGACTCGCAACGGCTCCCCTTTTCCGATCGGCGTTTGTGCCCCTGCCACGGATACCCCCAAATAGAATACGCAACCGGCTAAACTCAGCAGGCCAATTCGCCGCCCATTCATAGTGAGACTCGATGGATAAAACTGTGGACCGAACATCTCGAGCACGACGCTGCGCTATTTTAGCACGGCAGTCACGCGATGTCTCCCCGCGGGATTCTGCGGAATTCGCGGTCGTGAGGGTGAGCGGGTCGCTGCCAGGGATCGGCCGAGCCTAGGCCAGAATCAGTCGGTCGGCCGAATTGCAGGTCGATTGCCGAATCCGAATCATTCTCGATCGATCGGAAGTGGATTGCGTATTGTGCAGGCGTTCGATCACGGTCCAGGTCAAGCGTCTACCCTTGCGGATCAACATACTTCCGTTCTCCGAGACGACGTCGTCGCACAACACCATGCCCTCCTTCAAGTCGCACAACGGCACGTCGACACTCTCCTCGTCAAAGCAGTCGGCGGGAATGGCGAGTAGCGCCATCGGACATTTCGCGCGAGAGCTTTGGCAGAGAGCGACGCAGTTCCTCCATGGCCTCGCTGCCGACCAGTCCCTGCCGGGCTACTTCGTCCCAGAGCATGGAAACGCGCAGCAGAGTGGCTCCCATGTTCGCCTTGGCTTCGTCGGTGCGAGGGACCTGAATAAAGAGGCTTCCGTCCACGTCGGGTTGCCGGCCGATAATCTTGGCAACCGTCGCAAGTCGCGGGATCCGCTCGATCAGCCGCTGACCGGTGGCGGCGGCGACGCAACTGGTCACTTACCACGCCGCCTAGCTGAGTTCCCATGTCGACGTTCGCCCGCTCCGACTCCGGCAGCAATGCGAATCCGAGCAGACCGAGTTTCGCCGACAATTTGTACTCCCAGTGATCTCCGAGATCCATTTCTTCCTGCAAATCCGCGCAGATGTGTTCGATTCGCTCCGTGCGGCTGAAGATATTTGGATGCGACAATGCGAGCACGTCCGTCAACACGGACACGGCGCCGCAGAATGTCTTCTGCAGCAGCTCCTTCTCGCCAGTCTCCAATTGAAATTGGCGCAGGCCAGCTTCCACGGCGTTGGTCAGTTCGGCACTCTGGCACGGTTTGGTGAGAAACCGAAACACATGACCTTCGTTCAACGCCTGAACGGCGGTTGCCTGGTCTTGATTTCCGGTGAGCATGATGTACACGGTGTCAGGCCATCGACTCCGCGCTTCCTTGATTAGCTGTACGCCATCCATTTTCGGCATGCGCATGTCGGTTACTACGACAGCGAACGGGCCGTTCGACTGCATCAAGTCGAGCGCCGCGGCCCCCGAATTTGCCGTGGCGAGGTTAAATTGCCCGGCCAGTCGGCGTTCGATTCCGTTTAACAGACTTACCTCGTCATCGACGAATAAAACTTGCTTGCTCATTCAATTGCCCCCTTGAAACGAATTGATTGGAACTCTGGTTCGGCACTTGTTGCCAACCATTGAACCGATCGCCAATCATCTAACACCGAGGTCACCGTGGCCTCGATCAGTTTCTGCTTTCACCAGGTGATTCCCGCTCCTGCAGTTTCGCCAGCCGGTTCGGCGGCCTCGACAAATAGGGCGTCGGCGGCTTCTTTGACCACCGGCGAAAGGACGGGAATGGTTACGCGGAACAGCGAGCCAACTCCCGGCGTGCTTTCCACTTCGAGCGTCCCGCCATGCTTGTTGACGACGACGTCATAGGAAATCGCCAGGCCTTGCCCGGTTCCCTTTCCCACGTCTTTGGTAGTAAAAAAAGGATCAAAAATTCGACCGCGGATTTCGTCGGGAACTCCTCCGCCGGTGTCTTCTACTTCAATCACGATGTGCGCTTCATCGGAGCGAGTGCGTACCGTGATCAAGCCCTTTTGGCCGCTGTTGTCGCCATGCTTCTCGCTAATGGCGTCGGCGGCGTTCACGATCAAATTGAGCAGCACCTGGTTGACTTCCGCTGCAACGCAGCGCAGCGTGGGCAGGTCTGGATCGAGTTCCAACTCAAGATCGGCAGCGTATTTCCAGCGATTGCGGGTAATGTTGACAGTACTACGCACAGCATTGTTGAGATCGACGCCGATTTTCTGTTCGGCCCCGGATGGGAAAACTCCTTCATCGCCCGAACGATGTTGATCACGCGCTCAATGCCCTCTCGACTCTCGGCGATCGCTTCGGGAATTTGGACTCGGACCCGCGTGAACTGATTGCGCTCAACAATCTCATTCACACGAGCCCAGCGAGATTCCCAGCTCTTTGGCCCGGCATCCGTGGACAGATTCTCCTCGAACGCGTCGACCACCTCGAACAGCCGCCGCGAGCAGTCATCCAAAAACTCGATGTTATCGCTGACAAACTGCATCGGGGTGTTGATCTCGTGGGCGATGCCGGCGGCAAGCTGTCCGATCGACTCGAGCTTCTGCGCCTGGAGAAGCTGTGTCTCGAGCTCCTTGCGCTTGCGAATTTCATCGTCGCGTGCCGCGGTTTCCTGCTTGAGCTGTTGGTTTCGGCGAACGACTTTGCCTTCGATTTCGTGCTTCGAGTCTTCAAGCTGGGCTTGGGCAAAGGACATGATCCGCAGGTCGCGCATCGAGATGAGGCACCCCCAGATCAAGAACGCATCTTCAAACAGCACCCAGCCTGCGTGCTCCATCACGCGCCATGGCGCGGCGATAGCGACGCCAAACACCGACTGCGGCCAGAAGAATCCGCGTAGCAGGTGGTCCGCGGCGATCACCAGGGTGGCCGGAACGAAGACGCGCCAAATTGCGATAAAAGGCCATCACTGCCAATGAGCCAAATATATGAAAGTGCGTTTCTATCCGCCCGCCGGTCAGGTGGATCAACAGGCCGGAGTAAAGCACTTGTGCCACGGCAATCACCATCCGCGTCGAGGTCGCGCCGGTCGATAGATGGCCATCAGGATCGGAGCGATCGACAGCATCCCGCCCATGACAAATGCCGCCCACACATGGAGGTGGACTTCGCTCTGTGCGCCAATCCACGTGCGAGGCGACACTACCAGCGCGCAAACGATCGCAAAGACCCACTGCACGACAAACAGCACGGCAAATAGGCGGTCCGTGTGGCGATGAATCGTCAGCAGATGGGCAGCAAGGATTTCGTCAGCGCGCTTCTGGTGGGACGCCTGGAGGTGGGCAGCCACCAACTCGTCGGCTCGCTGTTGAAACGAAATAGAACTAGTGTCCACCTTTGGCCCCTTGCCGCTGCGGCGAATCGGCGTCGATGCCTGGGTCCGACTGAATTCGGCATCCATAGACGGGCTGCGATGCCTGGGCTAATTGTCCGTCGGTGAGTACGGAGGTGATCGCATCGGAGCCCAGATTATCGCCGCAGTGACCCCGTCCGATCGTAATGCCACCCCAGAACAGAGGCTCTCCCTGGGGGGAATAGAGCACGACCGCTCCGGACGTACTCATGCCCAGCGCCGCCGCGTCGCGACCGTCGACGTCGATCAGCACCTTGGTGCTGGGCAGGCCGCGAACGGTCGCGACTAAGTCCGTCTCGATCCAGTTGGCCGACTGCTCATGCGGCTGGTAGGCCAAGACGACGCACCTCAACTGGTCGCGGAATCTCGACGCCAACCGAGCGAGTTCTCCAACCGAAGCCCGCGAGCATGGGCATTTCGGATGGATCGCCATGACCAGCAAGCAGCGACTACCCGTCGTCTCGACCGGCATGCTGATGGTGCGTAGCGGAGGAGGAGCGCGGTCTGCTCCCGGCGTATTGCTGTAGGCGGCCAGCCAGCCCCAACAGATGAATACTGCCGCGCCCACGCGCACAAAGCGACCCTTGACCATGCGCGAGTTGGTCCTTTTGCGCCGCGCCAGGATATCGATGATCTGCCCCATAATTGCGATCTCTTACCGCTCAATGAAGGGTAGCTCGCAAGTCGAGGTAGAATTCCCCGGTCGCCATAAGCGGTAGAACGCATCGGGTGGCGACGCTTACAACCGCTGTAGCGGTTATGCGTCAACCATCCGACCGCAATTCGGCCGGCACATCGCGTAGCGCGGCGTCGGGGAGCACGAAAGAGCTACCCACGATCTCGGCATTGTCGTTGATCAAATCGGGAAACCGCTGGCCGGGCAGCAGCGCCACGGCGAAGATTTCCTGCACCGCGTCTTCGAACTTGAGAAATGCTACCACTTCCCCGCGCTGGATGTCGACGACCCATACGCCGCAGGTTCGCTCCGTCTCTTGAAGCCGCTCGGTAATCTGGATGCCGCTAAAGACGGCCGTCTCGCGGACTTGCGAGAGGCCAATGAACGCCAAGTTGCCGACCATCTCAAGGCCGCGCGTGAAGCCATCGAGCTGCACGATCGATTCGTACTTGCCACTCGCCGGGTCGATGAAGCCAAGGCTGCCGGTGCCCGACTCCAATAGCCACAGTCGGCCCGCATGCCAGCGTGGCGAATGGGGCATCGAGAGTCCGCGGGTCACGATTTCGTTCGTGTCGACGTCGATCAAGATGCCGCCGCTCTTTTTGTTCTCGCGCCAGCCGCCGGCGGTGTCCGTCGCACCGAGCGCCGTGACCCATCGCGGTCGGCCGTCGACGACGCACAGGCCGTTGAGATGGCAGCGATCGTCGGGCGTGTAGGCCGAGATGAACTTCGGCCGCCAGGTGGGCGCGAAGCTGTGCTCGGGGTCGTGCTGGGCGAGGCAGGAGAATCGCGTGTTGACGAACAGCACCTCGTCGCCGATGTACGCCATTTCGTGGATCTGCACGTCGCCCGTGACGTGGGCCGACCGCGGCAGGTAGACCGCGTCGTGCTTGTTGGGCGGATCGAGCTTCGCCGCGACGGCCGGCACGTTGCGAAATTCCCAGACATCGACGGCTGTCCCGATCGCCAGCCGCCCGCGGCCGACGGCCATCCCCATCGGCTTGTTGAACGCGCGGAAATGCGTGTTGAGCAAACCGCCATCGGAGCGGACGACGACCAGCTTGCCCGCCTGATACGTCGTCACCAGCAGCGACGACTGCAAGTGTTCGAGGATCGCCGGGAAGTTGGTCGTGTGGACGCTGCGCAGTGGCGACGGGCCGGCATCGGCGGCGGCGATTCGTCATCGGCGGCGGAGTCGATTCGGTCATCACACGGTAATCGATTGGCCGCGTCATGCAACTCGGGTTTGGTCACTGCTCGTATCGCATCATGATCTCGTCCGGGTGCAAACCCGCGATGCTCTTGAACCCGCCTTCGGCAATGCCCGCGCCGAGTGCCGTTGCCTGTCGATAGTAGTTGTTCGACGGCCGCCTGCCGAGCAGCTTGTGCCTGAGGTTGCGGCACATCACGTCGGCCGCGTCGCGGACCATTGTGTCGTCCTGCCGTGCGCCGTACAAGCTCGTGGCCAGAATTGTGATGTAATCCTGCGTCCTCTGCGAGAGCTCGGCCATCTTGCACTGCCGGTCGGCGAGCTTCAATTGGAACTTGCTCATCGTGCTGGAAATTTCGAGCGCCATCCGCTGCAGCCGATCGCAGGCAAACTCGGCGTGCTCGGCCAGCGGCTTCGGCATCTTGGGGAGCTCGGCCGACGCGACGGGGAGCAACCGCCTGGCCACTAGCCACTTTGTGTAGGGCAGGGCGACGTCCTTCAGAGCCCACATGTGAGCCGGATTGAACGGATTGGGTTGCTTGATACCGGCCGCGGCTAGCGCCTTGCCGATCGGCTCAAAGAACGTGACGCCGTGGTTCTTCACGAGCGACTTGAAGAAGCCCATCGCCAGCATCTCGCCTTCGCCCTCGTAGATGCAGGGGGCGAGATACTCGTGGATGTTGTCGCCAAACATGTGCCCGTGCAGAAACGACCGGCCGCCGTGGGTCTTCATGAAATACTCAATGGCCGCGTGCTTCTGGGCCTCGCTGCCGAAGATCTTGGCGACGATGCACTCCATTTCGCCGCGA
Source organism: uncultured Planctomycetota bacterium (assembly GCA_963847905.1). Lineage (GTDB taxonomy): Bacteria > Planctomycetota > Planctomycetia > Pirellulales > Lacipirellulaceae > DASYDU01. Next base: position 170,166 of record CAWKBP010000001.1, read on the forward strand.
TAGCCACGGTCGATCAGGCCCGCACACCAGGCGACCAGGGCATCACAGGCGACGATCAGCCCCGCCAGTTCGCCAAGCCGCCGCTGCACAAGTTCGCGCGTCACGATCTTGGCACCATAGGTCGTGCGGAAGTTTGCCCAGGGGAGCATGCTCGCCATCATCAGCCGCATCGTGCCGGCCGCATTCGCACAGAGCGACACGCGACCCAGATTGAGCCCGTGATACGCGATCGTCAGCCCGTCGCCCTTCGGCGGCTTAAGCAGGTTGGCGGCCGGCACGCGGAAGTCGCGGAAGATGATGCCGCGATTGTACGTTTCTTTGAGCGCCCATAGACCATACTTGCGGAGCTGGAAGTTGGCGTTCTCTTCCTTGGGCAATTCGACGATGAGCACCGACGGCTGCTCGTCGATCAAACAGACCAAGCCGATCGTGCGACCGGGGACGACGTTGGTGATGAATAGCTTCTCGCCGTTGACAACGTAGTCGTCGCCATCGAGCTTGGCCGTGGTGCGGAGCGCCGTGAGATCACTGCCGGCACACGGTTCGGTGAGCGCAAACGCGCTGAGCCGCTCGCCGCTCGCCAGACCCGGCAGGAATCGCTGCTTCTGTTCGGCGGTGCCAAAGGTCCGCACCGGATCGACCGCGCCGATGCAGCCATGCACGGACGCCAGCCCTGCGACTGTCGGCTCGACCAGCGCCATCTGCGTGAGGAACGCCGCGAACGAACTGAACGGAGCGCCCGAGCCGCCAAACTCTTTGTCGACCAGCAGTCCCCAATAGCCGGCTGCTCCCAACTCGGCGAACACCGATTCGGCGATTCGGCCTTCGTCGTTGAGCAGCGTGCGGTCCGCCATGTGCTTCTTCGCCACGGCGATCGAGTCGTCCATCACCTTCTGCACGTCGGGCGGCGTCGCCGGTCGGCGTGCTCGTAAACAATTCGACCGGCACGCCGCGCTCCCAGACGGCGCGATGGACCGGGCTGTTGACGGTCTGGTATTCGGGCGCAAAGAGCGATTCGACCTGGTCGTCGGCCGAATCGATCGCGCCGGTCCGCCGCGCTTCGTCGGCGCTCTTGCCGCCCAGGACCAGCGCCGTTTCGGCAAACGAGGTGCCTCCGGCTTGGGGAGACTTTGAAGAATCTGATTCCGCCATATCGTGTTTATCCATCGCTTGCGGTTTGGCTGATTTGACTGATGTAACTTAATTATACACCGCGAACTCGCGGCGTCGCCGCGGTTGTTGCGAGGTGCCGAACAGCCTATCATGGTGGGCCATGTTGTCCCAACGCAGTTTTTCCGACGAGGCGTAGCTCGCCGGCTATTTTCTTCACTCTCGACATTCAACTCTCGGCTCTCAACCCTTCCTATGCACGATCCACGTATTGATACGCTTGCCAAGGTGCTTCTCGATCACAGTTGCCGGGTCGAAAAAGGCGAAAAGGTGCTGATCGAGGCCTTCGATCTGCCGGAGCCAAACCTGGTGTGTGCACTGGTCGAGGGCGTTGCCGCCCGCGGGGCGATTCCGTTTGTCTATTGGAAATCGAACGCCGTGCTACGGTCGCTGTATAGCACGGCGACCGAAGAAAGCATGACGCTCGCGGGCAAGTTTGAGCGCGAGCAGATGGAGCAGATGCAGGCCTACATCGGCATCCGCGGCGCCGCCAACAGCAGCCAGTTTGCCGACGTGCCGCAACCGCAGATGGATCTCTATCAACAGCATTGGTGGAAGCCGGTGGCCGACTATCGCGTCAGCAAGACGAAGTGGGTCGTGCTGCGGTACCCCACCGATTCGTTCGCCCAGGCGGCGAAGATGAGCACCGCCGCGTTCGAGGATTTTTACTTCGACGTCTGCACGGCCGACTACGCGGCGATGGAAGTCGCGCAAAAGCCACTCGTGGCGCGCATGGATGCCGCCGACCGCGTGCGGATCGTCGCGCCGGGCACGGAGCTCGAATTCTCGATCAAAGGCATCCCCGTGATCCCCTGCTCCGGCGATCGCAACATCCCGGACGGCGAAGTCTTCACCGCCCCGGTTCGCGACAGCATCAACGGCACGATTCGCTTCAACACGCCGTCGCGCTACCAGGGCACGGTGTACGAGAACGTCGAGTTTGAATTCAAGAACGGCAAGATCGTTGGCGCCAAAGCAAACGAGACGGAAAAGATCAACGCGCTCTTGGATTCCGATGAAGGCGCCCGCTACTGCGGCGAATGGGCGATCGGCGTCAACAACCGCGTCCGCGAGCCGATGCTCGACACGCTGTTCGACGAAAAGATCGGCGGCTCGTTCCACCTCACTCCTGGCCAAGCCTACGAAATCGCCGACAACGGTAACAAGAGCCGCATCCACTGGGACCTCGTGCTGATCCAGCGGCCGGATTACGGCGGCGGCGAAATCTGGTTCGACGGCGAGCTGGTGCGTAAAGATGGCAAGTTCGTGCCTGCCGATCTGCAGGGACTCAACGAGGGACTGTAGTGTTCTCGCCCGCGCCACCCGCGGTGAAGTCCAGCACCGCGGTCACGGGAAAGTGATCTGACGGGTAGCGGCCGTCGAAGTTGCGGCGGACGATCGAAGCGTCGAGCGTCTTGAAGCCGTCACTGTGAAGGATGAAGTCGATTCTTGAGCCCGCCTTGTTTCCCGTGAAGGCGTGATAGGTCGCTTCGACTGCCGATCGCTTGGTGATGATTTCGCGGTAGCTATCCGACAACCGGAGCGCACCCGCTGCTGGCCCCCGCAGCGTCCGCACGGGCGCGCTTCTTCCGGAACGTTCAAGTCGCCCAAGACGACGACGGGCCGCCCTTCGGCAAGAGATCCGATTCGTTCGCGGATCACCTCCGCGCCATGCTGGCGTGCCAATTCGCTGATGTGGTCCCAATGGGTGTTGAGCACCAACAACTCTCGGCCGTTGTTCAATGAATCTGCAAGGATCACCCAGGACGCGATCCGCACGCACGCCGCTCCAGGATAAATGCTGCCAACCTCGTCCGGCTTATTGCTCAGCCAAAAAGTCCCTTCGTTCACGCGGCGAAATCGATCTCGACGGTAGAAAAGTGCGCACGACTCACCGGCCAGCGCGCCATCATCGCGTCCGACGCCGTAGAAATCGTAGTCGGCAAGGCTGCGTTCTAAATCCTTCAACTGGTGCGAAAACGCCTCCTCGACGCCAAATACGTCGGGGTCAATTTCACGAATCGTCGTGGCGACCAGGTCGCGCCGATGCGTACCCGTGAGCGAGTTCCAAGCCTCCGAGCTGTCGGTCGCCTGTTCGAGATCGAAGTCGCCGCGAATGTTGAACGACATAACGCGGATGGGCGCAGCCGAGGCGGGCAGGCCGCTCATCGCCGCAATCAATGGCCCGAGGACTAGCACGGCGAAGTTCAGCAGTGTGTTGCCACGGATGCTCATCGCAGGATCGCCTCGATCTCCGCAAGTTCGTCGCTGGAAAACGAGCGCTGCTTGAGGCAATCCAAATTGGCATCGAGCTGCGCGACGCTGCTGGCGCCGATGAGCACGGTCGTGATCCGTGGGTCGCGCAGTACCCAGGCGAGAGCCATCTGGGCCAGCGATTGGCCGCGGCGATTGGCCAGCTCGTTCAGTCTGCGGACTTTTCCGATCCGCTCGTCAGTAATCTGCTCGCTCTTGAGGAAGCCGTGGGGCTTGGCGGCGCGCGAGCCGGCGGGGATGCCGTCGAGGTAGCGGTCCGTGAGCAGGCCTTGGGCGAGCGGCGAGAAGGGGATGCAGCCGATGCCGCGCTGGCCAAGCACGTCGAGCAGCCCGCCCTCAACCCAGCGTTCGAACATGGAGTACCGCGGCTGGTGGATCAAGCAATGGATGCCGTATTGAGCGAGGATGTCGCACGCTACGGTGGTCTGTTCGGCGGAATAGTTCGACAGCCCGACGTAGAGGGCCTTTCCCTGTTCGACCGCCGAGGCGAGCGCGCCCATCGTTTCTTCGATCGGCGTCTCGGGGTCCGGCCGGTGCGAATAGAAGATGTCGACGTATTCGAGCCCCATTCGCTGGAGACTCCGGTCGAGACTCGAGAGCAGGTACTTCCGCGAGCCCCAGTCGCCATAGGGCCCCGGCCACATCACGTAGCCGGCCTTGGTCGAGATCACCAGCTCGTCGCGATACGGCTGCAGGTCTTCGCGGAGCATGCGGCCGAAGTTCTCTTCGGCCGAGCCCGGCGGCGGGCCGTAGTTGTTGGCCAGGTCGAAATGCGTGACGCCCCGGTCGAAGGCGCGTCGCACGATGGCTCGGCCGGTTTCGAAGTCGTCCACGCCGCCGAAATTGTGCCACAGCCCCAGCGAGACCGCGGGCAGCTTCACCCCACTGCGCCCGCAGCGATTGTAGAGCATCGATCCGTACCGATCGTCAGCAGCGACGTAAGACATGGTTGCCTGTTCAAGAGCGAGAGATGATTAGTGGTGCGACTGCAGCATGCGACTGCGTTCCATGGCATCTTCGGCCAGTCGGATGTATTGCTGGTCGCCAGTGCCGGCGTAGACCCGCTGCAGAATGACGCTCAGCGCCGTGTAGCTGAATGGATCGTCCGGCGCGAGTTCACACACCCTGTTGGCGTGCTCGACGGCCGCCTCGTGATTGCCCAGCTTCTGCTCGACGATCGCCAGCGCCGAATGGGCCAGGGCAAAGCTCGGATCCAGCGCGAGTGCTTCCTTGAATTTGGCGACGGCCGCTTCGAGTTTGCCTTCGTCCTTGAGCTTGTCTGCTTGGTCGTAAATCTCGACGGCGTCTGCCATGGGTCTATTCCTTCAAAAAAATGCGGGGACGATAGCTAAACCGCAAGCGATGCTAGCCACGGCCAGATTCGCTCACCGTCAGGTTTTGCCAGGGGCCTTGATTTTAACACTATCCTGGCTGGGCCGCCCATACGCTAGAAGCTCGCAGAATGGGAAAAATCGTTACCTCCGGCTAAGCCGCGATTATCGCCACAACCGATGAAACTCTCAGGCAGGACCGGATACCCGCAACACCCCGGTCGACGCCAACCGCCATCGCCGCCCACTCAGCGGCGTTCGGCTCATCTACCAGCATAAGGACCCGCTTGTGTCGATTCACCCACTGGCTGCCGTCAGTCCGTATGCAATCCTGGGCCGCAACGTGACGATTGGCCCGTTTTCTGTCGTCGAGCCCGGAGTCGAAATCGGTGACGACTCGAAGCTCGCCAGTCGAGTGGTCGTGCGGACCGGCACAACACTCGGCAAAGGGAACATTGTCTGCGAGGGCGCGGTGCTCGGCGGCATGCCGCAACACCTGCACATGCCCGAGTGCCCGGGCCGTGTCGCGATCGGCAATGGCAACGTGATTCGTGAAAACGTGACCGTCCATCGGGCAATGGAAGCCGATCACGTGACGCGAATTGGCAATAGTTGCTTGTTGATGGTGGGAGCCCACGTGGCCCACGATTGCATCGTCGGCAACAACGTAATCCTCACGAACAACGTGTTGCTCGGCGGGCATGTAACGGTCTTCGACCGCGCGTTTCTCTCAGGCAGTGCTGCGGTCCATCAATTCTGCCGGATCGGCGCGTTGGCGATGATCGGCGGATTGGCCCGCGTCACGCGCGATGTGCCACCGTATGTAACGATTGATGGCGGCACCACGATGGTCGTGGGCCTCAACCGCGTCGGCTTGCGCCGGGCCGGCTATACGCAGCAACAAATGGTCGATCTCAAAGCAGCCTATCGCGTCATCTATCGCAGCGGCTTCGCCTGGGAGGAAATGCTCGAAACGCTCAAAACCCAATTCACCGAGGGACCGGCCGCCGATTTCCCGGCATTCTTTCTCGGCGGTAGCACGCGCGGCTTCGTCCAGGAACGCCGCACGCCACCGGGCGCGACCGTCCGCATCGTCCGCGACGAACAGGATGGCGCAGCGGAAGCGCCCGCGATGGTCGAAGCGGAGAAAAAGGCCGGTTAATGGCGACACACACCGTGGGTGGCATGCTTTCGCGGAGTCACCGCGTAAGCATGTCACGAAAAGCGTCGACTACATGCCTACGCCGCGACGCGGCGAAGGCATGCCCCGCGGTGAGTCTACTTCTTCGCGCCGCTCTCGAGTGCTGCCTGGGCCGCCGCCAACCGGGCGATCGGCACGCGGAACGGGCTGCAGGAGACGTAATCGAGTCCAACCTTCTGGCAGAACTTGATCGAGTCCGGGTCGCCGCCGTGCTCGCCGCAGATGCCGCACTTGAGGTCCTTCTTCACCGAGCGGCCCTTCGCCACGCCCATCTCGACAAGCTGACCCACGCCGGTCGTGTCGAGCGATTGGAACGGGTCACGCAGCAATAGTTCCTGCTTGAGGTAGTCCGGGAGGAACGTGTTGATGTCGTCCCGGCTGAAGCCAAACGTCATCTGCGTCAGATCGTTCGTGCCGAAGCTAAAGAACTCGGCCACGGCGCCGATCTCGTCGGCCGTGAGTGCGGCCCGTGGAATCTCGATCATCGTGCCGACGAGAATGCCCAGGTCGCCCTTGAACTTTTTCTCTTCCTTGACCTCGTCGATCGTCGCGCGGACCTGGTTCGAGAGCATTTCCAGCTCCTTGGCCGTGCCCACCAGCGGGATCATGATCTCGGCGATCGCGTTGACCTTCTTGCTCTTGCAATCGATGACCGCTTCGGTGATCGCGCGGACCTGCGTCTCGAGGATCTCCGGATAGGTCACGGCCAACCGGCAACCGCGGTGGCCGAGCATCGGGTTCATCTCGTGGAGTTGATCGACGCGGGCCTTCACATCGGCCGCCGAGACGCCGAGCTGCTTGGCCATCGCGGCTTGGCTCTTTGCTTCGTGCGGCAAGAATTCGTGCAGCGGCGGATCCAGCAGGCGGATCGTCACGGGCAGGCCGTCCATCGCCTTGAAGATGCCGATGAAGTCCTTCCGCTGCAGCGGCAGGAGCTTCTTCAGCGCGGCGCGGCGATCCTTGGTCGTGGTGGCGAGGATCATCGCCCGCATCGCCTGGATGCGTTCGCCTTCGAAGAACATGTGCTCCGTGCGGCAGAGGCCGATGCCCTGGGCACCGAACTCGCGGGCCCGCTTGGCGTCGGCCGGGGTGTCGGCGTTCGTGCGGACCTTGAGCGTGCGATACTTGTCGGCCCAACCCATCACCGTTTCAAAATCGCCCGAGAGCTTCGGCGTTTGCGTGCCGACGCTGCCGGCCATCACTTCGCCGGTCGAGCCGTCGATCGAGAGGGTGTCCTTGTGGGTGAAGGTCTTGCCGCCGACCTTGATCTTGCGGCCCTTCTCGTCGATCGTGATCTGGCCCGCACCGGCAACGCAGCAGCGGCCCCAACCACGGGCCACCACGGCCGCATGGCTTGTCATGCCGCCCGTGCTGGTGAGGATGCCGACTGCCTTGTGCATGCCGTCGATGTCTTCCGGATTGGTTTCCTTGCGAACCAGGAGCACGGCCTCGCCGGCATTGGTCCGCTCGACTGCTTCGGTTGCAGTGAAAGCCAGCTTGCCGACCGCCGCACCAGGCGACGCGGGCAGACCGATCGTCAGCACGCTGGCCGACTTCTTCGCGGCCGGGCTGAAGCTCGGCAGGAGGAGCTGCGTCAGGTCTCCGGCCGGAATCCGCTCGACCGCCGTCTTCTCATCGATCAGCTTTTCCTTAACCATGTCGCAGGCGATCTTCACGGCCGCGGCACCGGTCCGCTTGCCGTTGCGGGTCTGCAACATGAACAGCGTGTTTTTCTCGATGGTGAACTCGATGTCCTGCACGTCCTTGTAGTGCTGTTCGAGCTTGTCCTTGATGCCGATCAGCTGGTCGTAACACTTCTTGTTCCACTTGGCCATCTCGACGACTGGCTGTGGAGTGCGAATGCCGGCGACCACGTCCTCACCCTGGGCGTTGATGAGGAACTCGCCGTAGAACTTGTTCTCGCCGGTCGACGGATCGCGCGTGAAGGCGACGCCAGTACCCGAGTCGTCGCCCATGTTGCCGAACACCATCGACTGGACGTTCACCGCCGTGCCCAACAGGCCCGTGATGTTTTCCACCTGTCGATAGGTGACCGCTCGCGGCTGCATCCAGCTCTTGAACACCGCCTCGACGGCGAGTTCCAGCTGCTTGATCGGGTCCTGCGGGAAGGGCTTGCCGAAGTGCTTCTTGAAGACCGCTTCGTAATCCTTGCAGAGCTGGATCATGCCTTCCAACGGCACATCGTTGTCGACCTTCGCGCGGTACTTCTTCTTGATCTTGTCGAAAGCCACTTCAAAGTGCTCATGGTCGACGTTGCAGACGACGTCGCCGTACATGTTGATCAAACGGCGATAGGCGTCGTAGGCGAAGCGATGGTTGCCGGTGGCGTTGGCGATGCCGACCACCGACTCGTCGTTGAGGCCCAAGTTGAGGATCGTGTTCATCATGCCCGGCATCGAGCGGGCCGCACCGCTGCGGACCGAGACCAGGAGCGGATCCTGAGCGTCGCCGAATTTCTTGCCGAGTTCCTTCTCGAGGGTGGCGATGTTCTTGACCACTTCTTCCATCAGGCCGGCGGGCAGCTTGCGGCCGCTCTTGTAGTAGAGATCGCAGACTTCAGTCGTGATCGTGAAGCCCGGAGGCACGGGCAGCCCGATGCTGGTCATCTCGGCCAGGTTCGCACCCTTGCCGCCCAAGAGTTCCTTCTGGTGGCCCTTGCCTTCGGTCTTGGTGCGACCGAAGTAGTAAATCATCTTTGGTGGATGCCCGTTCGAGTGCGCCATGTTCGCAGAACCCTTTTGAGAGGAGGCTTGCTTCGATTTACGTTCTAAACCAGCTGTTGCCATGTCGTTATCCACCTTCGCTGTGTTGAGATTGCCCACTCGACCCTGACTAGTCGAATTCAAATCCACTAAGATGAGGGGCGATAAAGCAGCATTTCCCCGCTATGCCGTCTGGGAAATCTGCGTTGAATGCGAATCGACCAATGTATCTCCCGTCGCTGGCGGGCGTCAAGGCAAGTGACCAGGCCGAGAAATGTCCACAATCGCTCCACACCCTGAAAATCCAGCCGGTTTTCGGCTCGCGGTCCTCGTGGAGAGTGCCCTGGGACTGGCTGCTTTGGGGCTGGCGAAGCTGCTTGGCGTTTCGCTTGGCGAGCAGTTTGCCGCCGGGCCGTCTGCCCTGATGTATGACGTGCTGCTTGGCGTCGTGGCGACGCTGCCGATGCTGGCGATGTTTTGGGCCATGCTCGATTCGCGCTGGCAGCCATTGGTTGAACTGCAACTGCAAGTCCGGCGGATGGTCCGTGAATTGTTCCCGCGCGCTTCGGTGATGCAACTCGCGCTGATCGCGGTGCTGGCTGGCGTCGGCGAGGAGCTGTTGTTTCGTGGCGTGCTGCAAACGGCCGTCGGTGAGTGGACGACGCCGCTCGTGGGGCTGGTGTTGGCCAGCCTCGTGTTCGGCGCGCTGCACGCCGTCACTTGGCTCTACTTCGTGCTCGCCACCTTGATCGGTGCCTACCTGGGTTGGCTGCTGATCGAGTTCAAAGACCTGACGGTGCCGATCGTTGCCCATGGACTTTACGACTTCGTTGCCCTACTCTTCCTAACACGCAACCAGGAAAACGAGCCCCTCCCATGAGCAATCCGCAGTTGAAGTCGATCACAGTCCAGGAACTCCACGCGCTGAGCGGCGAGCAGCCGGTCGAGCTGGTCGACGTCCGCACGCACGAAGAGTTCCGCGAAGTCCGCGCCGCGATCGCACGCCACGTCCCCATGGACACGATCGAACCACACGAGCTGATGCGCGGGCGCCAGCTGCCCGCAGACGAACCGATGTACTTTATCTGTCACATGGGCGGCCGCAGTGGGCGGGTTTGCCTGGCGATGATGGCCGCCGGCTATCCGAACGTGGTCAACGTCGACGGCGGTACGGAAGCGTGGGACGAAGCGGGACTGCCGGCGGAAAAGGGCTGAGGTGATTGAACGTTGGGTGGCACGCCAGGAGCCTCCAGCGACGGGCGTGGTGAATTACCGGTACAGACAACCTCGCCCTGCGGTGGAACCTCAGGGACGTACCACCCGCCGCTAATCCCCGGATTCGGCATGGGCCTCGGCATGAATATGTGGGGCCAAATCGGGTACGGCGCGTGCCAATTCCTCGGCGACGATTTTCCCGATCAGCCGGCTGCCTTTGGCGTTGAGATGCGTCGTATCGGGCGCCCCTTTGTCGATCGGATTGATCTTCGCACAGCCCTCGGGGCCGAGATAGTTGCACACCTTAAGACTTAGTGCGTGCAAGTCGACAAGCGGAGTGTTCGTCTCCGCAGCCACCTCTTTCACAACCTCGACGTAGTCCGTGAGGTCCGAGTCGATCTGCCCGGCGGGATTGAATTTCCGCCGCACGAGGGAGGTTACCAGCACCGGCTGACTTCCGGCGGCGCGGGCTTCCTCGACGTAACGCTTCATGTTTGCGCGGTACGCGGTGTCGGCGGGCGACTCGCGTTCGGGTCCCTTGCCGGGCTGGTCGTTGTGACCGAACTGGAGCAGGACGTAATCGGGATGCTGGGCGAGCACCGGCTCCCAGCGCCCTTCGTCGCGGTAGCTCTTCGAACTGCGGCCGTTTTGAGCGGCGTTGATGCACTCGACGTCTTCGGCCAGGCAATTCTTGAAGCCGATGCCCCAACCGGATCCATCGGTCACCGTCGAGTCGCCAACCAGCACAATTCGCAGTTTCGTGTCCGACGATTCGGGCAGCGTCAAATCGGCTTTTCGAGTTTCGACGGCTGCTTTCGATGCCAGGATGTACCCGCCATTGAGATCGATCGTCTCAACTTCGACGTCATTCTGGCTGCTGGGCAGTGTGAATGCCAAGACTTCGCTGCCGCTCCCGCCAGCGAATTCCGCAAACTCGCCGGTGGCCAATCGCAATCGCGGCTGACCTTTGGCCGTCACCGATTCGCTGAATTGAACTTTAATTTGGTCGCCCACGCGCTCGATCGACGCGATCCTCGGCCCGGCGGTTTCCTCTGGGTTCCACGTATCGCCAAAGGTCCAGGCCGCGGTGATGTCCTCCGGCTTGGGCGAGCCCGCGGCCGTCGACAAGTTGTCGGTCATCCAAGGGTAGTCGCCACCATCGCGGTGGCAGTTAAAAAAGTAGTTTCGCTCGCCCCAGATGTTCGATTTGTCGAGCTCGCGATTGCGCGCGACATCTTCGGGCGTGGGTTCGCTATTACCAAGTGGATAAATCACTCGATAGGGCGCCTGATCGACCATCGACTTCGAGAACGTGCAGTCGAGGAAGTAGAACGAGCCGTCGTGATGGTGCCGGGCGAGCGACCAGCCGGGCACGCCGTCGAACTTGCACCGCCGCAGCACGAACTTCTGATCCTGGTCTTTGCTGCCGTCGTGCCACATAGCGGCCGACGGCTTCGTCTCGTAGAAGGTGCAGTCTTCCAGATAGCACCAGCCGCGTGGGCAGACGAAATCGACCGCCCCGCGGAGATTGCAGCGAGCGTGATAGTAGCGACCACCATCGCCATTCCAGAGCGAGAGCGTATCCGCGCCGTCGCTCAGCACGTCGGAATCGACGATCACGGCGCGGTCGCCTTTGCCGTAGATCGCAAACGCGTGCTGCCCGACGACGCCGGCCGTATTGGCGACCGTGATGTTCTCGAGCACGAAATCGTCGCCGCCGAGATTGAGCACCGCCCGGCCAATCGCATCGGGATGGGCAGTGAAGTCGTCGTTCAATTGCGGATATTCGATCCGCGTGCCCGTGCGGCTCTCACCCTGCAGCGTTACGCAAGCGGCATCCACGCGGACTTTTTCCTTGTAGACGCCATCCTTTACGAACACGATCGTCCGCTCATGGTTGTCGCGTGGAATCGACTCGACCGCGGCCTGGACGGTCGTAAAATCGCCGCTGCCATCCGCAGCGACCGTAATGTCGGGTGGGACCGCCACGCTCGTGAGGCCCATCGCGATCGCCAGCAAGATTCCCGCCACCATGTAAAACCGCCTTTCTGAGTCCTTGCAAACTAGGCAAGTCGCTGGCCAATTGCAAGCCGGCGGTTCACGCAATGCATGGCGTGAAATGCGATGCAGAAAAAAAAGAAAGCCGGGCCGACTCACATTGAGTCGGCCCGGCTTGTGGGTTTCATTCGACCAGCTATCGTTCCCTCTTTAGTGGAGGGAAGTTTCTGCTTGGCATACGGTTAGTTGCCGCAGCCACAGTCACCAGCACAGCCGCCGTCGCCACAGCTGTCGCAGCACGAGCTGGGGCAGCAAGGGACGCAGCAGCGAACCTTTACCGGTACTTGCTTGCAGACGCACTTCGGCACACACCGGCAGACGGTGTATGGGACGCACTTCGGCACGCACTTCCAGCATTGGATCGTCTTCTGGTAGCAAACCGGCTTGCAGACCGTGTAGCAGACCGTCTTGGTCCGCTGTTCCGGAACCATCTTGCAGACCTTATACGTGCAGGTCCGTTGTTCCGGCACCATCTTGCAAACCTTGTAGCAGCAGGTCTTCACGCGTTGCTCGGGCACCATCTTGCAAACTTTGTATTCGCAAGTGTGTTGCTCGGGCACCATGTGGCAAACCTTGTAGCAGCAGGTCCGCACGCGTTGCTCGGGCACCATCTTGCAAACTTTGTATTCGCAAGTGCGTTGCTCGGGCACCATGTGGCAAACCTTGTAGCAGCAGGTCTTCTGCTCGGGCACCATCTTGCAGACTTTGTAGCAGCAGGTCTTGACGCGTTGCTCGGGCACCATCTTGCAAACTTTGTATTCGCAAGTGCGTTGCTCGGGCACCATCTTGCAGACCTTATACTCGCAAGTCCGCTGTTCCGGCACCATCTTGCAGACTTTGTACTCGCAAGTCCGCTGTTCCGGCACCATGTGGCAGACCTTGTATTCGCAGGTCCGTTGCTCGGGCACCATCTTGCAGACCTTGTAGCAGCAGGTCTTCGTGCGTTGCTCGGGCACCATGTGGCAGACCTTGTACGTGCAGGTCTTCGTCTCCGGAACCATCTTGCAGACCTTGTAGCAGCAGGTCTTCGTGCGGGTTTCGCACTCGTACTTGCAGCACTTGATCTCTTTCTGGATGCACTCGGGAACCCAGACCTTTTTGCAGCACTTCACCGGCGGGCACTGCACACATTCAGTGTGGCACTTGCCAGGGTGATAGCAGCAGCAGCAGGTGCAGGGGTTGTAGGACCAGCAACCAGGCTCGCGGACGCAGCGCTTACGCACCGGGCCGGCGACTTCGTAGTGCTGGGTCTCCCAGTGACCCGATTGGCAATTAATCGTCTTCGTATAGTGAACCGGAACGCGGACGGTGTAGTTGACGTCCTTCGACCGGGTTTCCCAAACTGGCTTGCAAACTGTGTAGCTCTTGCACTTGGTCTCCCACACCGGCTTGCAGACCGTGTAGCAGATGTCCTTCGAGCGGGTCTCCCACACTGGCTTGCACACCGTGTAGCAGCGGGTCTTGGTTTCCCAAACCGGCTTGCACACCGTGTAGCAGCGGGTCTTGGTTTCCCAAACCGGCTTGCACACCGTGTAGCAGCGGGTCTTGGTTTCCCAAGCCGGCACACACACCGTGTAGCAGCGGGTCTTGGTTTCCCAAACCGGCTTGCACACCGTGTAGCAGATGTCCTTCGAACGGGTCTCCCACACTGGCTTGCACACCGTGTAGCAGCGGGTTTTGGTTTCCCAAACCGGCTTGCACACCGTGTAGCAGCGAGTCTTGGTTTCCCAGACTGGCTTGCAGACCGTGTAGGGGATCTCGCGGGTCTTGGTTTCCCAGACCGGCTTGCACACCGTGTAGCAGCGGGTCTTGGTTTCCCAAACCGGCTTGCAGACCGTGTAGCAAATGTTCTTGGAACGCGTCTCCCACACCGGCTTGCAGACCGTATAGTTGTGGCAGCGAGTTTCCCAGACCGGTTTGCACACCGTGTAGCAAACCTCGCGGCTGCGAGTCTCAGGCACCATTTTGGTGCAATTGATGACTTTGTTTTCGCAGACACGTTCCCAGCAGGTTTTGTAGCATGTGACTTCCTGCTTTTCGTACTCGATGCACTTCACCGTTTTCATGACGGTGCAACATTCGGTACGGCAGCAGGGTGCACAGCAAGTAAAGCGCGCCAAGCCACACCACCCGGCATCGGCCCCCATCGGGGTCAACATCAGTGCCAGGGCGGCGAAAAGCGGCGCTAAAGTGCAACCTCTCATCTCCTTCGCCTCCTTCAAGTGAGTCCAAAAAAATCGTGGGTCCAAAAGCTGGTCGATCGAGCGTACGCAGAGTCGCCCGTCCGTACTTAATTCGGGCCGTCAATTCCACTCACCTTAGCTCTTCTGCCTAAATTCCGTGTTTACCGCACTTACCCCTGTTACCGTCGTCCGCTACACCTTAAACCGCACCAACTCGCTAGCAGGCATAGATTTACACGCCCCGTGGAGAACGTCCGGAAGCTGCCTTTCGAGGTGCCGAAACTGCCGTCTATTCCGAATGGAGGGGCAGCCGATCGCTGGACAGCTTCGATCGCTTGTTTGATTGCCTCCCTCGTCGAAAATCGACGGCTCGCGTTGTTCTAAATGTTTGCTGGGATTGGACCTGCGTTCTGCGGCGACTGTCATTTGGCTTGCTGATCCTGGAATGCTCACTTAAAGTGAGTCGGGACAACGATCGACGTCACCTCTGGCGCCGGCGGCCGCCGGTTTGGCATGAGCGCGGGCAAACACAAGCTGGCACAACCTGATCCGGATGACGTGCCGAAGGCGGTCATTAGTCGGCTGAGCCTGTATTTGCGCGAATTGCAGCACCTTTTGCGGAGCGGCAAGACGACGATCAGCTCGAGCCAGCTCGGACGGTTGCTGGGTTTCTCCGACGCTCAGGTCCGCAAGGATCTGACCTGCTTTGGGCACTTTGGCCACCCGGGCATTGGCTACCGCTGCGAGGAACTCGTGGCGGCGATCCGGCGGATTCTGGGGACCGACCGGGTATGGACCGTGGCTTTGTTCGGGGTGGGCAACTTGGGTCGAGCTCTGTTGGGGTACAAAGGATTTGGAGCCAAGGGGTTCCAGATCGTGGCGGCGTTTGACCAGGACCCCCGCAAGGCGGGAGCCACGATCGACGGCATCCGCGTCTACCCGATGGACCAGCTCGAGGAAGTCGTCGCCCGCCAGCAGATTCAATTGGCGATGATCACCGTGCCGGCCGCGGCGGCCCAGGCGGTGGCCGAATTGGCAATCGGAGCCGGTGTTTCGGGGATCGTGAACTTTGCGCCGCTGACGCTCTCTGTCCCGGAGGACGTGAGTCTGGTGGGAGTGGACCTCGCCACGGAGTTGGAGCAGATCTCGTTCTCCGTTGCGAATCGGCTGGCTTCGCGCTAGACTGGCTGGCGACTCGCTCCGCTGCGCGTCGCGGCTAACATAATTACCCGGTGGTGTAATGGTAACACTAGGGATTTTGATTCCCTCATTCCAGGTTCGAGCCCTGGCCGGGTAGCTTTGCTGATGAAATTTGATTCTCCGGAAGTAGTTTGTGCAATCTTTGCCGTCCGCCAGGCGGCACTCTTGGCGCGTGAGGTCCAGCGCGAGCTCGTCACTCCGGCGCTCACGAAGGACGACCGGTCGCCGGTCACAGTCGGTGATTTTGCCGCTCAGGCAGTCGTTGCCCGTCGGTTGGCTGAGCAGTTGCCCGGCTCGACGCTGATCGGCGAGGAATCGGCCGATGCCCTGCGGCTCGCGGAAGGCGTCGATACGCTCGAGCAAGTAACGTACTTCGTTCGACGGCTGATCCAGGATGCCGCGCCCGAAGAAGTCTGCGGCCTGATCGATCGCGGCAGTGGCGACCCGCCGGACGAATTCTGGACGCTCGATCCGATCGACGGAACGAAGGGCTTCTTGCGGCGCGACCAGTATGCCGTGGCACTCGGCAAAGTTGAGAACGGCCACGTAACCATTGGCGTGCTCGGTTGCCCGGAGCTTTTGGCGAGCAGCGAACCTGCGGCCAACGGTGCGGGCTCGCTGGTCGTGGCGGTGCGCGGGCAGGGCACTTGGTGGCAGCCGTTGGTGGGCGCTGGCGATTGGCGGCAGCTGCACGTGTCGGATCGGACTGACCCGGCGACCGCGCGTGTGCTGCGCTCGGTCGAAAAGGCCCACACGAACACCGACGAGATCGGTCGACTGGCCGAATTGCTCGCGATCACCGCGGCGGCGGTGCCGCTCGATAGCCAGGCGAAATATGCGGTGCTGGCGGCGGGCGCGGGCGACGTACTGCTGCGGTTGATCTCGCCGAAGTCGCCGAACTACAAGGAAAAAATCTGGGACCAGGCGGCCGGGTCGCTGGTGATCACTGAGGCGGGCGGCCGGGTGACCGACCTCGACGGCGAGCCGCTCGATTTCTCCCATGGCCGCGAGCTCAAAAAGAATCGCGGCATCCTGGCCACGAACGGCCCGCTGCACGAACCGCTGCTTGCCGGTCTGAGAGCGATTGGCGCTTAGTCGCCACTCTGGCGCCTCGCCGCGAAACATCTGGCCGTGAAGTTTCGCCTTGTTTTTCCGAAGACGACGCCTGTCGCGTGCGTAAAGCTGCAGGTTTTCTCGAAGACGCCAAGTTTCGTCGAAGACGCCAGGTTAAAAGCATGGGGCAGGGGGCATGGAGCAGGGAGTGGAAGGCGAGTTTCGGGGAGTTCGGCGCAGGGGTTGCGCAGCCGTCTTATGATAAAGCGGCGACAGACGGTGATCCCGGCGTGACTTGGAGCATTTCATGGCACGCCGATGCGTCGGATAGGTTGTCAAAGAGCGGCGGTGGACCGGATCGCGGAGGAAATTGCCTCACACGCGATCGCGGATTTCGCCATAGTGAACACCAGTTTCTACGACGAGATGGCGGGAATAGATAGAGGGCAGAATTGGCCACCCTTTCACGTGGAGTAGGGGGGAAGTCTCACGCAAAGGCGCTGCGGCGCAGAGTGCATGGGATGGATGGAAAGCTGCTGCTTTGTCCGCGCTATGGTCGCGGCGCAGCTTGCCGGGCTAGGAACGTTTGTTTCTGAATAGGAACGATCTCGTACGTATCCGCGCTCGATCCCTGACGCGCGAGTCCGAATCGTTCGCACTCTGTTCGAGCAGCGATTTCGCTTTGGGGTTGCCGGAGACATCGAGACCGACGACGGCAGCCAACCGAATTCGCGGATCCTCGTGTGCGTGGGCTTTCACGAGTGCGTCAAATCCAGCGGAACCACACTGAGCGAGCGCAATCGCGGCAGTGCCGAAACTTTGGTCGAACTCATTGTCGACGTCGAGCAACACATTCAGGAGTGTGGGCACGGCCCTTTCGTTCCCCATTTCTCCGAGTTGGCTCATCGCGCTCTCGTTGAAAAGAGCATTGACTCGAGAGTCGATAAACCGGCAGAGTGGTTCAACAGCCCTTGAGTCTGGGAAGTAAGTCAGTGCTGAGATTCCCGTGAGCACGACGCCGGGGTCCGCGTCGGAGAGCGCTTCGAGGAAAGCTGCGGGGGGCTGGTCATCTTCGGCCAACTCGGTGAGTGCCGAGATGCATGCAGCCCGTACGGCGGCATCTTGGGAGTCGCGAAACAGGTCGGCTAGTTGACCCACCAAATCCGCAGACCTGGTCGCTTTCCGCCGGCCCTTCAACTGGCCGAGAAAGACGCGCACCGCTTTGGACCGTAATTTGGCGTCTGTTGAACGCATTTGCTCAATGAGCGTTTCGCGGGACGGCGCGGTGCGAGATTTGGTTGGCGTCCGCTCGGCCGCGACGCGAGGCACGTCGGCGGGAAAGCTCGTCAGCGCTTGCAGACCGAAGTCAGTTGGCTCCAATTCGTACAAGCCGGCAAACATTTGGTATTCATGCAGTATCAGATGGGCGAACGAGGGAAATCGCTTTGCCCCCGGCAACCAGTTGGCGAAAAACCATGCCTCCCACTCGCCGTCGGGCGTAACCGCCTCCGGATTTAGCAAATAGACTCCGTCGTCGACGTCGGAGATTTGCAGTACGGACGCCAGGTGCTTGGCGCGGAATTCCGCCGCGCCCTCTTCGGTGTACACATAGTATTTGGCGTCCTTAATGCGGGACCCCGACGCCGAATAAACCTCGATCCACTGTTCGTTTTCCGTCCTGAACCATTCCACGTCTTGAGTCACTCGAATGCGGCCGACAAATGGCGTCGTTCGCGCCCATCCATTGCTGGTACGTAGAAACGCTTTGTAGGAGTCTGGGAGCATCACGCCGAGCCGCGCCTTAATTGCGCTATCTCCTCCTCCGTGGCCGGTGCAGTGCCGAGCCAATTCGTCGACACTGGCGGATCAATGCGAGCTGCGAGCTCAGTGGACATGAGCTCCTGCGACCAACAAGTGAGGAGTCGCTTCCAATCAAGCATTTCCCCATCTCCTTCGAAAAAGTTTGTATTCGCCTGGGGCGCCCGGCAATCGATGGATACTAAGACGCGGGGCTGATATTGAGTATATTGGATCGCCAGGGCAGTGCACCGTACCTGCTCGGATTCGTGTTAGGCGACGGAGGATTTGACCATGACCCAGTTGCCGGATCAGGAGAGGTTTGCAAACGCTTACGGGGGAGAGGCGCCTTGGGATATTGGGCGGCCCCAGGCACCATTGGTGGAGGTGGCGGACCAGGTCGTAGGGCCGCTCTTGGATTCTGGGTGCGGGACCGGCGATGCCTTATTGTTTTTTGCCGCGCGTGGTCTGCAGGTCACGGGAATCGACTTTTTGGCGGAGGCGATCCGGCGTGCCATGACGAAGGCGGCGGAACGGGGACTTGCCGCCGAATTTCGGGTGCAGGATGCGCTCACGCTTGCCGAGGGCCATGAGCGATTTAAGAGCGTGATTGACAGCGGGCTGTTCCATGTGTTCTCCGACGTCGATCGGCGGCGGTACGTGCAAGGACTGGCGCACGTTCTCGAGCCAGGCGGCCGGTTATTCTTGATGTGCTTCAGCGACTCAGAGCCGGGCACGCAGGGGCCGCGGAGGGTCTCCAAGCAGGAGATCGTCGATGCGTTTGCCGCGGGCTGGGAGATCGAGACGTTGCGGCCGGAGCGATTTGCGCTGAATCCGAATTTCACGGGCGTGGCGTTTTCCGAGGGCGGGCCGAAGTCTTGGTTTGCGATCGTGCGGCGGAAATAACTGCCGTCGGGCGACGGGGCGAGGGAGGAGAGATCGCGGCGTTCCGACTGACAGTCCCCCGCATTCCCGCGAGAGCTCTGCGCACTATCGCCAGTTGCGTTCCCCCCAGCGGAGCTGTAGAATCTGCGGCGATTTACTTGCGAGGCCTACGGCGGACCGGTCGGGCGAATTCTAGTTCATTCTATTGAGCATGAGCCGATCGGATTGACCGCACGTTCGATGTTCATCGGGCCGTCCATTTCCATTGAAGGGCAAATTCCACGAGCGGCGATCGGTTTGGCGAAGGCGGAACTCCTTCGAACCTCGATCGAGGTCACTCGGTTTGATTGTGAGGAATGCTATGCAACGACTGACCAAAATGCTGAGGGCGTGTTTCCATCCGCGGACCACGGACCGACTGAATAATCCACATCGATTCCGACCGTCGTTCGAGCCGCTCGAAGCTCGTCAAATGCTGGCGGTGACGGCGGTGTTCTCCGCTCCGACGGGCGTGCTCAATGTGTTTGGCGACGGTCTCGACAACACGATTGTGATCGGCCGGAGTGTAGCGGGGAATATTCTGGTCAACGGCGGGGGAGTGGCGATTGGGGGCGGTACACCAACCGTGGCCAACACGGCTCAGATCCAGGCGTTTGGCTTGGGCGGTGACGACACCATTCGCATCGACGAGACGAACGGAGCGATGCCGCGGGCGAATCTGTTTGGCGGTGGCGGGAAGGACACGCTCATCGGCGGGTCGGGAGCGGATCGGATTTTTGGGCAGTCGGGCGATGACATGCTGGAGGGCAAGGGAGGGGCCGACCTGTTGTTTGGCGGATCGGCGGACGATGTGCTGACGGGCGGAGATGCGGACGATCAGGCATTCGGCCAGAACGGCAACGACCGGATGATTTGGAACCCGGGCGACGACACCGATCTGAACGAAGGAGGGGGCGGGATCGACACGACGGAAGTCAACGGCGGCAACGGGGCGGAAGACTTCACGACGACGGCCAACGGCGCCCGCGTGCGATTCGATCGCGTCAATCCGGCGCCGTTTTCGATCGATATTGGCACCACGGAGAATCTGGTGCTGAATGCCAACGGTGGGAACGACACGTTTTCAGCGACCGGCAACCTGGCGGCGCTGATTTCGATCACGGTGGACGGCGGAGCCGGCGACGACACGCTGTTAGGCGGGAATGGCGCCGATGTGCTGATCGGCGGCGACGACAATGATATTATCGATGGTAATCAGGGCAACGACACCGTGTTCCTGGGTGCCGGCAACGACACATTCCAGTGGGACCCGGGTGATGGAAGCGATACGGTGGAGGGACAAGTAGGAATCGACACCTTGACATTCAATGGCTCGAACGTAGGTGAAGCGATTGACGTCTCGGCGATTGGGCCGCGAGTGCGACTCACGCGCAACGTCGGCGCAGTAGTGATGGACATCAACGGCATGGAAAACGTCAATGTCAACGCCTTGGGCGGTGCTGACGTGGTCACTGTCAACGATCTCACAGGCACCGATACGAGTCAGATCAACGTCCACTTGGCCGCGACGGGCGGCGGGGGCGATGGGCAGGCGGATGGCGTAATCGTTAATGGAACTAACGGGGAGGACGTTGTTTTTGTCAGTGGCGGGGCCGGCAACGTAACGCTGAACGGTTTGCGTGCCGTGATCAACATTACAGGCGCCGAAGCGACGTTCGATCGGCTGACGGTGAATTTGCTGGGCGGCGATGACGTGCTCGATGCCACGAACCTGATGGCGACTGGAATTCTGCTGACGGCCAATGGCGGCGACGATGACGATGTTTTGACGGGCGGCGACGGACCGGACACGCTCAACGGTGGGGATGGCGACGATGTGTTGATCGGTGGACCGGGGAACGACATTTTGGATGGTGGTTTGGGGGACAATGTCCTCATTCAGTAGATGGTGTAAAAGCGAATCGTCGCTTATTTGACTAACTGTGATGAGTGCGCAACCGATGATTTGTTCCTTGTGTGATCGCCGGTGCTCGACCGTTTGCTCGTTGGCTCAGCGAGCGATGTGGGCCGTCGTCTGTTTGGCGGCCGTGATGATGGTCGGGCGAGACGCCGATGCGGTGCCACTCGCGACTCTGTTGGCCGGAGGCTTCCTCGACGCGGGCAGTAGTCGTTTCCGCGATTGGCAACTGGTGTCGCTGGACTCGACGAATGTGGTGGCTCCCAATCTGGCACTGATTTCCGTCGATGCTCTGGTGAATGACACGACGAATCCCGGGCTGCAATTTGTCGGCAACAATCAGCTCGCCGTGACTGGGATCAACGCGATCGACATGGTATTGAAATATCGCGTGGAGCGACTCGCAGGCGGCAAGACGTACACTGGGCAGACGCTGGGCGATCACGGGCCTGACCTTCGGAGGGGCGAGCGGTGTCGCGTTGGTGTCCGATGAATTGGCGAGTAGCGGCGGCGTCCAGTTGCCTCCCGCCGTGGCGATTGCCGACAAGGAACACAATGTTTTCCAATTAGCCAGCACGACTGCGATGTTTCCGCAGGCGGGCCTTCAAGTGACCATGAATGTTTTCCTCAATGGAACGGCCGTGGCGGACACGATCAACTTGTCGACGTTTACGCAGCGATTTGCGCAGTTTGGCCCCTTGGGCGTGCCTGGCGATTTTAACCAGAACGGCACGATCGACGCAGCGGACTACACCGTGTGGCGCAACAACGTTGGTGCACCGGCGGGCACGCTGCCGAACGACACAGTCGGGGGCGTGATCGGCCAGGGGCAATACAATCTCTGGAAGGGTAACTTCGGCTTGGCGGGGAGCGGCGCGGCCGTCGCTGTTGCGTCCGCGAATGTGCCGGAGCCTGAGACTTGTTTGCTGCTCTGCCTGGCAGGGAATGGTTTCGTTGCGCGTCGGAGCCGGCGTCGTGACGACGTCACTCGGCGAGCCGCTTGAGTTGGATGTTGCGGAACTCGACGGGGTGGCTCTCGCTTTGCAATGAGATGGTGCCGCCGGTGAGTTCTTTCTTCGCGCCGGCTGCGATCAAGCGTTTCGCATCGGGATCTTTCTCGTCGAGCTGCGGGCCGGAGTATTCCAGGACGGTTTCGCCGTTGATCTTGTGGCGGATTAGTTTGTCGCCGTGGACCTCGAGCTCGGCAGTGACCCATTCGCCCACAGGATAGGTCTTGCTGGTGCTATTGGTAATATGGGGCGTATGCAGTTTTCCGTCGAGCACGATGTGGGTGCCGGGCGAGCAGGCGTTGCCGGTGGGGCGCGTTTCGCCGGGGCGGCCGGCCAGGAGTTGATACTCGATCGAGACGGGGAACGACTGGTCGCGGCCCATCGATTCGGGCGTCTGGCCGTGGAACATGATCCCGCTGTTAGCGCGGGCCCAGTCGGCTCCGCCTTCGTACTGGTCGCCGACTAGGCGGTACTCGAGGCGGAGGATGTAGTTTGAGAAGGGCTCGTTGTAGAAGAGGTGGCCGAAGCGGCCGTCGAACGGGCCATCGTATTTGTCGTAGGAGACTGTGAGGACGCCGTCTTTGACGCGGAAGGTGTCGGCGTAGTTGTCGCCGGCGGCGTAGTGGGCGATTTTGGGCGTCCAGCCGGTGAGGTCTTTGCCATTGAAGAGCTGGATCCACTGGCCGGAGTCGGCGGGGCTGGCAGTAGCAGGCACTTCGGCAGCTGGGCTAGACGAGGTGATGGTGATGGTCGCCAGTAGTGCGGCGATCCCGAACAGCAGTCGCGTGAGCATGATTGGTCCCCCTGGGTTGAAGAGCATTGTAACTGGGGTATGTACGTGGCGGAATGTCGGGGGTTTTCGGGGGGATTTGGTGAAATGGGGCAAACGGCTGGTTTGTGTCGAAAACAGGGGTCCGGGGATGGTCCGGCGAGACGTAGCTCGCCGGCTATTGGGTTAGTTTTGGGGCGGAGAATGGATAGCGGCGGTTGACGTAAAGCGGTTGTGGTACTAGTTTACAGGGCTACCCCAAGCCCGATCGGCCCGTGGTCCTGGGGAGGCGATTTTCCTGGCCGAATGTCCGAACCGAACGCCGGACGCCCCTTTTGGTCAGGCTCGAGTGCCTGACGTTTGAGGGGACATAGCCGGTGTGCCTGCAAACGAGGAGTTAGATTTGTCTACCTTAGTGAAAGACCTGGTCGAGGCGGGTGTCCATTTTGGGCATCGGGCCAGCCGTTGGAACCCGAAGATGCGGCCGTACATTTTTGCACGGCGCAATTTGATTCACATTATCGACGTCCGCGAGACGGTTCGCGGCCTGCTGCGGGCGAAGAAGTATCTCGCCACGCTGGCGGCGCGGAACAGCCTGGTGCTGTTCGTGGGCACCAAGCGTCAAGCGGCCGACACGGTGCAGCGCGAAGCCGATCGCTGCGGCATGCCCTACGTGAACGACCGCTGGTTGGGCGGCACGCTCACCAACTTCCGCACGATCCGCAATCGGCTCGAACGACTCGAAGAACTCGAGCGGATCCGCGAAGGCGAAGAGATCAACACCTACTCGAAGAAGATGCAGTCGTCGCTGACGCGGGAATATCGCAAGATGTACCGCAATCTGAACGGCATTCGCACGATGAGCCGGTTGCCCGAGTGCCTGGTGATCATCGATCCGAAAAAGGAAAAGAACGCGGTCAGCGAAGCCCGCAAGCTGGGCATCGCCACCGTCGCGCTGATCGACACGGACTGCGATCCGGATACGATCGACTTGCCGATTCCGGGCAACGACGACAGCATGCGTTCGATCGAGATCGTGGTGAGGATGCTCGCGGACGCGATCATCTCGGGCAAGAGCCAGGCCGCGATCGCCAATCAACAAAATGCGGAAGGCGCGGACAAGCCGGAACGCAACGAGCGTCTGCAGCCCGCGTAGAAACAATATTCATCGCGCCGGCGAGCTCGCATCCGCGAGCGGGCAACCCGTGCCCCGCCGCGCGCCCAGATCGTCAATATTCGACAGGAGATTTTATCGATGGCAGCGATTACAGCCGCGATGGTGATGGCACTGCGAGACAAGACGCAGTTGCCGATGATGGACTGCAAGAAGGCGCTGCAAGAGAGCGGCGGCGACGAAGAGGCCGCGCTGCGGCAATTGCGCGAGAGCGGCAAGAAGATCATGGCGATGCGGCAAGACCGCAGCACGGAAGAAGGCCGCCTGGCGACCTACGCGTCGATCAAGCCGCCCGTCGGTGCGTTGATCGAGCTGCAAGTCGAGTCGGCACCGGTCGCGAAGCACGAGGACGTGGTGGCGCTGGCGAATGATTTGGCGCAGCAACTGGCGACCGGCCCAGGCGCGAAGACGCCCGATGAGCTCTGGAAGCAGCCCGCTCCGAGCAAGAAGGGCACGACCCTGGGCCAGTGGAAAGACGATCTCGAAAACAAGATGCGTGAAGTGTTCCGCCTGACGCGGATCCTGCGCGTCGACGCGCCCGCGGGCGGTTACGTCCACCACGACGGCAAGAGCGGCGTGCTCTTGGAAGTCGAGGGTGGGAACGACGCGCTGGCCAAGGACGTGGCGATGCATGCCGCGGCGATGCGGCCCAAATCGACGACCACCGCCGAGCTCGATCCCGAGCTGGTGAAGAAGGAACGCGAGATTCTCACCGAGCAGGCCCGCAAGGAAGGCAAGCCGGACAACATCATCGAGAAGATGATCGAAGGCCGGATGCGGAATTTCTACGCGGAACACGTGCTCTCGGAGCAGCCGTTCGTGAAAGACGACAAGCAAACGGTCGGCAAACTGGCCGAGGCGGGCGGGATGAAGCTCAAGAAGTTCGTCCGCTGGCAACTCGGCGAGGCGAACTCGCCGGCGGCCGAATAATAGCCGAAATGAAATCAGCCCTGGGAAACTTCCCAGGGCTTTTTTATGATGGGAGCGGAATGGTTGGCTCGGCGGGAGCCTTGCCCTCCCGCGGGAACCCTGCCCTTCCCCATGTCAATTTATTTGGAACGAAAATGGCCGCCCTACCTTACAAACGCATCATCTTGAAACTGTCCGGTGAGAGCTTCGTGCCGCCGGGGCAGCGCGGCATCAACATGCAGGA
The DNA here is from genome assembly GCA_963847905.1 of uncultured Planctomycetota bacterium. Taxonomy (GTDB): domain Bacteria; phylum Planctomycetota; class Planctomycetia; order Pirellulales; family Lacipirellulaceae; genus DASYDU01. The sequence continues at coordinate 195,319 of CAWKBP010000001.1, forward strand.
GGTGGTCGACATCGCCGGCCAGACCTATCGGGCCGCGCAGCTGGGGGTGCAGATCGGCATCGTGATCGGCGGCGGAAATATCCTCCGCGGGGCTCAGTTCACGTCGGGCAACTCGAGCATCCAGGAAGCCACCGCCCACTACATGGGCATGCTCGCCACGGTGATCAACGGACTGGCGCTCCAGGACGCACTCGAATCGCTTGGCTGCGCGACGCGGCTGATGACGGCGGTGCGGATGGATGGCGTGGCCGAGCCCTTCATTCGCCGGCGGGCGAAGCGGCATCTCGAAAAGGGACGGATCGTGATCCTCGCCGGCGGCACCGGGGCGCCGTTCGTCACTACCGACACGGCGGCGGCCCAGAAGGCGATGGAACTCGAGGCCGACATCCTGATGAAGGCGACGCGAGTCGACGGCGTCTACAGCGACGATCCCGAGAAGGACCCCGCGGCGACGCTCTTCAAGCAACTCACTTACCGCGAGGTCCGCGACAAGAACCTCCGCGTGATGGACTCGACGGCGATCGCCCACTGCATGGAACACGAGCTGCCGATCCTGGTATTCAACTACCGCGTGGACGGCAACATCGAACGCGCCGTCCGCGGCGAAGACATCGGCACGCTGGTGACGAGCCAGGTCCCGGCCACAAAATGACTCTTTGACAGGATGACAGGATTTTCTAACTCGATCGACAGGATTCAGAATTGCTCTGATATCTGATATCCCGTAAATCCAATTCTTATCCTGTTATCCTGTCAAAAAACTCTTAACGGTTGGACAACGAAATGAGCGTTGAAGAAATTTTGATGGATGCGGAAGAGCGGATGGAAAAGGCTCTGGCGCGGTTGAAGCAGGACCTCACCGGCATTCGCACCGGCCGGGCCAATCCCGGCATGGTCGATAGCCTGCGGATCGAGGCCTACGGGTCGCCCTGCCCGATCAAGCAGCTGGCGAGCGTCAGTGCGCCCGAGCCGCAGCAGATCGTGATTCGGCCGTTCGATCAGTCGATTCTCAAAGACATCGAGAAGGGGATCATCGCCAGCGACCTGGGCCTCGCACCGCAGAGCGACGGCAAGGTGATCCGACTCAATATCCCGCCGCTGTCGGGCGACGTGCGGAAGAAAATGGTCGCGCGGACGAAGGAGCTGTCGGAGGAGATGAAGGTCGCGGTCCGCAACGTCCGCCGCGACGCGAACAAGCAGGCCGACACCGAGGAGAAGGACAAGTCGCTCTCCGAGGACGAGGCGAAAAAGGCCAAGGACGACATCCAGGAACTCACGAAGAAGTTCGAAGACCGGGCCAACGAGCTGGCCAAGGCGAAGGAAACGGAAGTGATGGAGGATTAGGGGCTCCCAGCTCTATTGTGTCGATAGCCATGCTTGCTGTCAGCTAACCAATGAATTTTCAGACTTGCCGTCGCGAGCTGGCTGAACGCTGCATCGCGGCATAATTGCGATCGTAGCTTTCGCTGTCTTGTGGTCGTACGAGTCACGATTTGTATCGTACTCTATGTGACTCTCGAAGTGCGATCATCGTTGAGCAGTATTATCGATTCGATGCAACTGCACGTCGGAATCGTGATGACTTGCCGGAACTTTTGAGTGGATCCCGGTTCGATCAGACTTCGAACCCGAATTCGTCTCTAAGTGATTAGGATCGTCTTGGTCCTGTTGCATTGATCTGCAATCACAGTACAACTCGATGTTTCGGTCCGCAACGGACGCAATCGCATTTGCGATGATCAGTCGATGTTGGATTCGCAAGGACGACGCTGGATTTTCGACTGCTGTTGGACCATGGCCGAACGCTGTGAACAGCTTTGTTTTCCGAACATTGCGCAGGATGGTAATTTGCGATGCACAGCATCTGAAGAGCTTGTTGACGAGATCGCGCTGAGTCTCAAATTTCCGGTGAGGACGCAAACGGCACTGCATTGCGGCGAGCAGCCGCGAGAAAAAGTCACGAAATCGACCGATATTGAAACAATCAGTGCGCGAAACTGATGGGCCTCGCAACATCATCGAAGCAACTCCGAAACGTGGACGCTGGCCATCGGATTTCTGCGATCCGCCCAGCTGAAATCAGGCCGCGAATGTGACAGATTCATCTCGAAGTGCTAGCACCTGTCTCGGCCTCTCTTGCCGGTGCTGGCGGGGATTGCTATTCTTTGCGACCCGTGATCGGCCGGCGGACTGTAAGTCCGCGGCTAATTCTGAAGCGCTCGACGGTAAGTTGTCCGAGCGTTTTCTGCAAATTGAACCCGCACGGTTGATGGAGAAACCGCAATGGCTGAGCAAGAATCTCTCGTCGATATCGAATCGCTCCGCGTCAATGAAGTGCGACGCAAGCAGCGTCTGGTCGTGATCGCTTGTGGCGTGGCGGGGCTCGCTGTGGCGATTGGGATTCGCGGCTACATGGGAACGCCGCAGGCTGAGGCGCAGCTGTTTGGCTCGCGCAGTGGCGAGCAGGCGTCCGCTAAGCCGCAAGCGGCGAGTGGGGCGAAAGGGAAGAATGTTGATGCTCTGCCGCGGCCGGAACGGCCCAAGCATGATGTGATGGCTGTCGTCAACGGCGAGGACATCAAGCGCGACGCACTCGCGGCCGCTTGCGTCGATCGCTTCGGCGAGGAGACGCTCGAAGGCATGGTCAACAAGCGGTTGATCGAGCATCACTGCCGCAATCGCAACATCTCGGTCACCGACCAGGAGCTGAGCGCCGAGGTCGATCGGATGGCCGAGCGGTTCAAGATCGGCCGGCAACAGTGGTTGCAAATGCTGCAGAAAGAACGCGGCATCAACGAACAACAATACACGCGCGACATCCTCTGGCCGACGCTCGCGTTGCGGAAGCTCGCGGCCGACCAGCTGCAGGTGACCGACCAGCAAGTCAAGGAGGCGTACGAGGCCCAGTTTGGCGAGGCCGTGAAAACGCGGCTGATCGTCGTGAGCACGCAGGCGGAAGCCGAGCAACTGCACCGCCAGCTGGTGGCCAACCCCGACGATTTCGCCCGGCTGGCGATGCAGAAATCGCAAGACGTCAACAGCGCGAGCATCGGCGGCATGATCCAGCCGATCCACCATCACGTGGGCGATCCCGGCATCGAGAAGGCCGTGTTCGCGCTGGAGTTGAATCAGATTACGCCCATCATCCCGGTCGGCGACCAGTTTGCGATCCTCAAGTGCGAGGGCAAGCTGCCGCCGCGCGAGGTGCCGATAGCGAGCGTCCGCGAAGAACTCGTCGAACGCATCAAGGAAGACAAGCTCCGCGACGTGGCGGGCAACCTGTTCAAGCAGCTGCAAGATTCGGCCACGATCCAAAATGTCTGGAACACTCCGGCGCTGCGCGATCAGATGCCGGGCGTCGTGGCTACGGTGAACGGCGAACCGATCCGCTACACCGAGCTGGCCGAGGAATGCATCCTGCGACATGGCGACCAGGTGTTGTTGGTCGAGATTTCGCATTTGCTGCTGCAGCAGGCTTTGGGGAAGCAGAACGTCGCGGTGACGCAGCAAGACCTGGATGATGAGATTGCCCACGCCGCGAAGCTCGCCGGCGTGGTCGACGCCCAGGGGAACCCCGATTTCGACAAGTGGTTCAAAGTGGCCACGGAAGAGCAGGGGCTGAAGAAAGAACAATACCTGCGCGACTCGGTCTGGCCGTCGACGGCGCTGAAGAAGCTCACGGGCGGCTCAATCCAAGTGTCGCAGGACGATTTGGATAAGAGCTTCGAGGCGAACTACGGCGAGCGCGTCCGCTGCCGGGCGATCGTGCTCGGCGAAATGCGACGGGCCCAGGAGGTTTGGGCCAAGGCCCGCGAGAATGCGTCGATGGATTTCTTCGGCGACCTGGCGGAGCAGTATTCGATCGAGCCGCAGTCGAAGGCGCTCCGCGGCGAGGTGCCGCCGATTCGTCGCAATGGCGGGCAGCCGCAGCTTGAGGACGTCGCTTTCGAGATGACTCCCGACGAGCTCTCGGGCATCATCCAGCTGGGCGACAAGTTCGTGATCCTCAAGTGCGAAGGCCGCACTGAGCCGGTGAAGGTCAAGGGCGACGAAGTCCGCGACATCCTCTACCAGGACATCTTCGAGAAGAAGCTGCGGATCGCGATGAACGACAAGTTCACCGAGATCCACGACAAGGCCCGGATCGACAACTACCTGGCCGGCACGTCGCAATCGCCGGATCGGGTGAAGCCGGGCGAGGGCAACGTGAAGCTGGGCCCGGCCGGGATGAAAAAGACGCTCGGTGACACCTACAAGGTCGACTCGGCGGTCCGGCAGACGTCGGGGGCGGGGACGCGATAGGCGGTAGGCATCGAATTTAACGCGGGTTCGTGACTGGTGGGTCTCGTGGAACTCGACCCACCCTACGTCTACGTCTTCCGTTGCAGCTTGCCTACTAGATGCCCTTCGCGGCGAACCGCCAGGCGTTATACTGGGTCCTAGCAGGATTCGCCCGTTCTTGCAGGACCTTCGTATGCCCAATTCGCCCCAGATTCCATCGTCCGATCCAGTGTTCAAGGTCAACCCGGCCGAGCGCGTGACGCGTTTGCCGCCGTATCTGTTTGGCCGGATCAATACGCTGCTCTACAACAAACGCCGCGCCGGCGACGATGTGATCGATCTGGGCATGGGGAACCCTTCGGATCCGCCCGAGGAATATGTCATCCAGAAGCTGGCCGAGGCGGCGGCCGACCCCGACAACCACGGCTACAGCAAGTCGAACGGCATCGTCAACTTGCGGCGCGAGGTCTGCTCGAAGTATCTCAAGCGGTTTGGCGTGCGGCTCGACCCGGACCACGAAGTGATCGTCACCCTGGGTTCGAAAGAGGGCTTCAGCCACATGTGCCTGGCGATGATGGGGCCGGGCGACACGGCGATCGTGCCGGCACCGTATTTTCCGATTCACGTCTATTCGGTGGCGCTGGCGTCGGGGAATGTGATCGCGCTCGAGGTGCGCGACAGCGAGAAGTTCCTAGCGAACGTCGCCTACACCTGCGAGCATCTCTATCCGAAGCCGAAGTTGCTGATTATCAACTATCCGCACAACCCGTCGACGGCCTGCATCGAGCAGCCGTTCTACGATGAAGTGGTGCGGCTGGCAAAGCGGTATGGCTTTCTGGTGATCAGCGATTTTGCGTATGCCGATGTGGCGTTCGATGGCTACAAGCCGCCGAGCTTTTTGGCGTCGCCCGGTGCGGCGGACGTGGGCGTCGAGTTCACGACGATGAGCAAGGGCTACAACATGGCCGGCTGGCGGGTCGGCTTCTGCTCGGGCAACCGCGAGATGATCAAGGCCCTGGCGACGATCAAGGGCTACTACGACTACGGCATGTTCCAGGCGGTGCAGATTGCGGCGATCATGGCCCTGCGGCACGGCGACGCGGGAATGGAAAGCCAGTCGGCAATTTACGAGAGCCGCCGCGACGCGCTCTGCGAGAGCCTCACGCGATCGGCTGGGATGTGACGCCGCCCAAGGCGAGCATGTTCTGCTGGGTGCCGATCCCCGAGCCGTGGCGGTCGCGGATGAGCACGATGGACTTCGGCATGATGCTGCTCGAAAAGGGCAATGTGGCCGTGAGCCCCGGCAGCGGCTTCGGCCCGGCGGGCGAGGGTTATTTGCGGATGTCGCTGGTGGAGAACGAGGCCCGGCTGCGACAGGCGGTGCGGCAGATCAAGCAGTGTCTCCGCGAGGCGGAGGGGCAGTTTTCGGGCAACGGAACCACAGCCGCGACGCCTTCATCTAGCACGCCGGTGGCGAACACATAGGCGATTCCCGATTCTCGAACGCGGCGTCCACGCAAAAGAAAACGCATTCTCAAATTTCTTGACGCCGCCGCTGACTACTGTTACACTACTGTAGTCACTTGGTAAGTTTCGCGGTTTTTCAGCGGTTTCTGCCATGTTCCTGCGGATCGAAAAAGGCTCGGCGGTGGCGATTTCGCGGCAGATTGCCGAGCAGATCGCCACGCTCTGTGCGTCGGGGTCACTCAGCCCGGGCGAGCGGTTGCCGAGCGTGCGGGAGCTCGCGCGGGAGCTGGCGGTCAATCAGAACACGATCTTGCGGGTGTATGAGCGGCTGGTGGGCGAGGGGCTGCTCGAAATGAGGCACGGGCAGGGGACGTTCGTCTCCGCTCGGGCGAAGCGCGGGCAACTCGCTGTCCACCGGGAGCGGCTGGTCGATGAACTGCGGCAGATCGGGCGGCAGGCAATCGGGCTCGGGCTCTCCAGCGACGAGCTCCACGAACTTCTCTCCGAGGCGCTCGATGGCGTCGAGCCGCCTCTCTCGGCCAACAGTAAATCGGGGGACGCGACATGAGCGAAGCGGCGATTGAACTTCAAGCGGTGACAAAATCGTTCCGGCGGACCGAAGTGCTGCGGGGCGTGACGTTCCGGGTGGAGCGCGGCAAGACGTTCGCGTTTCTCGGCCGTAACGCAGCCGGCAAGACGACGACGATCCGGATGTTGCTGGGGCTCCTCAAGCGAGACGACGGCTCGATTCGCGTGCTGGGTCTCGATCCAACGACCGAACCGCTCGAGTTGCGACGGCGCGTCGGCTACCTCGCCGAGGACCAAACGATGTACGGTTGGATGAAAGTAGGCGAGATTCTGAGTTTCGTCGCGCCGTTTTATCCGACGTGGGACCACGATTTGGCGCTGCGATACGTCCGCGACTTCGAGCTGCCCGTCGGCACGAAGATCAAGCATCTGTCGAAGGGGCAGAACGTACGGTTGGGCCTGGTGCTCGCACTCGCCCACCGGCCCGAGCTCGTGATCCTCGACGATCCTGCGCTCGGGCTCGACCCGATCATGCGGAAGCAATTCAACCGCGATCTCATCACGCATTTGCAAGGCGAAGGGCGAACGGTCTTCTATAGTTCCCACCTGCTCTACGAAGTCGAACCGGTCGCCGATGAGGTGGCAATTCTCGATCAGGGCCGGATCATGCGGCAGGCCGACACAGAGACACTGCGGCGGGACGTGAAGCAACTCGTCATGAACCGGGATGCATTACGCCCGGCAAGGGCGGCTACTAACAGCCCTCGATGTCCGCGACGACGGTGAGCAGACGGTCGTCGCTGTCGAAAACGCGGAGAAGGCAATCGAGATACTGCGGTACGAAAGCGTCGACTTCCGAGTGGTGGATCTGAACCTGGACGAGATTTTCGAGGCGTACGTCGTGGGACGGCGCAGCGATCCGACCACAGAAGCAAAAGCGCAAGCGGTACTTCAACCTCAATTGAAGTGAGCGGCATGAATACAATTTTGCAAGCGTTGGCCTGGAAAGAATGGCGCGAGAGTCGCTGGAAACTCGTTGCGGTACTGGGCGTGCTGCTACTCAGTCTGGTGGTCCTTTGGAGCACTTCGAATGGCGTGGATTTTACAAGTATTCAAATTGCGCTCCTGTTGCCCATCATTCCGCTTAGCGTGCTGATCGCCACAACGACTGCGGCGCACGAGCGATCGCAGGGCACGTTGCCTTTTCTCTGCGCATTGCCTGTTTCTCAGCGAAGAATTGCGGTTACCAAGGTTGCGGCGGGATTGGCCACGTGCCTGATTCCGGTACTTTTCGTGCTGGCAATTTTGTTAGTCTGGTGGGCATGTTGGCGTCCGCTCGGAATTGATTTTACGAGTTCAATGACGCGCGCCGCACAGGAATGGCGAGGACCCTTTAACCTTTCGAATTGGTTTGCCGCGACCGCATGCACCATCACGCTGTGGGTGGTTAGTCTGTTCCTGTGGTCGGCAGCGGCGGGTGTAAATCGCGCGGACGAGGTGAGCGCCGGGGCGGCGGCACTTGGATTAATCGCGGGCGTATGGCTGGCTTTCTTGGCGATCGCGTCTTGGTTTGGGGGCGGCAGCCCGACCGCATTTGTCGATGCTCATCCCACGCTCGCGGCCTGCGCGAGCGCATTGCGCCTGGTGGTTTTCCGCATCTGCAACCTCTAAGTTTTGCGCACGATTGGACGGCGTGGTGCGTGCTGGGATTGTTTCTGGCCATGCAGACGGGACTAGCAATTTGGTTTGCCACTCGATTTGGACAAAACGCCAGTCCGCGGATCAAATCGCAGCGGTCTATTTTGATCGACCACTTGCGAATGGACTGGCTGGCTCCGCCGCGGCGATCGCCATTTTCAGCGATCGTCTGGAAGCAACTCCGCGAAAGTGGTCCTCTCGCGCTGGCGGGCTTGGCTGGCGTGGCCATGATCGTGATTGCCGGGGTATTTGTTTCAGCAAAATCTCAACCAAACATCTCCGAGACGAAGGACGTCGCCGCAATGTCGGCATTTTTTGGCTGCATCTATTTAGGCGCGCTGACCACGATGGTGATCGGAGTCGGAGTGTTCCTGCGCGATCTCGAAGCAGGAGTTCACACATTCTGGCGATCACGGCCGATCGAACCCAACTCCTGGTTTTGGATTAAGTTTTCGACTGGGTTGGCGATCGTGGGGCTGACTTTTTTATTGCCGATGCTGATCGCTCCAAAGTTCGTCTCCGAGAATCAGTTCCGGACGCCAAACGGCGGGTCGGAAATACGCTGGATACAGATGATCGCCGCCGCTACCATCGTGGCGGCATACTCGATCGCCGTGGCGACAACTTGCTTGACGCGGAGCGCGGTTTTCGCCACGGTCTTGACCATGGCAGGACTGTACGTGGGCGCGATGGTGCCGGTGCTCGTGACGTACGCCTACCGTTGGCTGTCGTCGCCCGTTCGACCCGCGTTCACTTTCGAGGACAGCGAGATGCGGCAATTAATTCTCGCCGGGATGCTACCATTAGCAGCAGTGAGTATGGTCGTTGGTTGGCTCGCAGTTCGGAACGATTGGGGTCGACCGAACGGGCGTTAAGCGTCGCCGCTCACCAGCGGCACGAAGCCGAAGTTGCCGAGGTTGTCGCCGTGCCATTGGTCGCCGTGGCGGGTGAAGCGAAACATCTGCTGGTGGCTGGGTGGGCCGATGGGGATCACTAGGCGGCCGCCGTCCCCGAGTTGGTCTTGATAGGCCGTGGGTAGCTTCTCCGCGCCGGCCGTGCAGAGGATCGCATCGAACGGAGACTCGCGGACCAGGCCGAGCGAGCCGTCGTCGAGGTGGACGCGGACATTTTTGTAGCCGAGGTCCGCGAGTCGTTCAGCGGCGGCCCGGTAGAGCGGCTCGATCCGTTCGACGGTGTGGACTGTTTGCACCAGGTGTGATAGCACCGCGGCACCGTAGCCGGAACCAGTGCCAACTTCGAGCACCGTGTTGCCGCCGTGGAGCCGGGCCTCCTGGCACATAAAGGCGACCGTGTAGGGCTGCGAGATCGTTTGCTCGTGGCCGATCGGCAGGGCGAAGTCGTCGTAGGCTTTTTGCTGCAACAACTCGGGGACGAACTCTTCGCGCGGCACGCGGCCCATCGCTTCGAGCACGCGGCGGTCGCTGATCCCGCGCCCGACGAGTTGCTCGGTCACCATCCTGTGCCGGGCGAGGTCGAAGTTCATGGCAGAACGGTGAGTAGGGTAGTAGGTGGGTAAGTGAGTAGGTGCGGGTCGAACACCTACTCACTTACTCACCTACCCACCAAGTCGGGGTGACACGATTCGAACGTGCGACTTCCTGCTCCCAAAGCAGGTGCTCTAGCCAGGCTGAGCTACACCCCGAGGTCAATTTTCCGCCACTGCCGGGATCGGCCAATGGCAGGACAAGTAGTCTATCGTAGTCGTTCGGGGGTAAGTCGGCAACGACGGCCGAAATAGCGCGATTTGATCCGGCGGCAGGGAATTTTACGCCGTTGCGCGAGCCCGGGGGTCGTCGTAGCCGCCGTGAATGATTGCGGCCCGCTCGAGCGCCGCGTCGAGGTGTGGCTGCATATTCGGGCGGCCGATGAGCTTCACCAGCTTCGAGCGGCCGATCATGTCGGCCGGCTGCTGCTGGGCGCCGCAGACGATCAGCGGTCGGCCCGATTCCTTAAGCCGCAGGGCGAGCGACTCGAAGGCGTGGATGCCGGTGCCGTCGACCGCCGTCATTTGCGACAGCTTTAACACGACAATCTCGTTGAACCGGGCAACTTCGGCGGTCGCGTTCTCGAGCTTTTCGGTCGCACCGAACAGGAACGGTCCACGGATGCGAACAACCGACACGTACGCGGGAATGTACTTGTCGGTGAGCACCAGGGCCCCGCCGTCCTGCAGGTCGTCGTCCGTGATCGACTTGACGGTGGTCGTCTCGGAGACGCGGTGGATGTAGAGCAGGGCGGCGAGGATCATGCCGACTTCCACGGCGACCGTGAGATCGGCGAACACGGTGAGCAGGAAAGTCGCGGCCCAGACCAACCGGTCGGCCGCCGAGAGTCGCAAGATCGCCGGGATCGCGTGCCACTCGCCCATGCGATAAGCGACGACCATCAGGATCGCGGCGAGCGTCGGCAGCGGAATGTACTTGGCGAGCGGCGCCGCGGCGACGACGATTACCAGGAGCGTCAAGGCATGTACGATGCCGGAGACGGGAGACGTCGCGCCGCTGCGGATGTTGGTCGCCGTGCGGGCGATCGCGCCAGTGGCCGGGATGCCGCCGAACAGCGGGACCACCATGTTCGCCAGCCCCTGGGCGACGAGCTCCGCATCGGGCCGATGCCGGTCACCGCTCATGTTGTCGGCCACGACCGCAGATAACAAGCTCTCGATCGCCGCTAGCATGGCGACCGTGAACGCCGAAGGTAGCAACGGCAGGATCAGGTCGGCGCGGAATTCGGGCAGCTGGAATGCTGGCAGGCCGGTGGGGATGCCGCCGAACTTCGAGCCGATCGTGCCGATGTGAATTCCCGCGAAGACGCAGGCGATCGTCGTCGCTACAAGCGCGATGATGGTGCCCGGCACTTTTTTGGTGATGCGCGGCCAGAGAAGAATGACGGCGATGGTGGAGATCGAAACGCCGACCGCGGGGCCGCTCACCGACGCGGCACTCTTCGCCAGGGCGAACATCCGCGGAGCAAATTCACTCGGCACCTCGTCGACCGCGAGGCCGAAGAAATCCTTGATTTGCGTCGAGGCGATCAGCACCGCGATGCCGTTGGTGAAACCGATCGTGACCGGACGGGGAATGAACCTGACCGCCGAGCCGAGCCCCGTGAGCCCCATCAGAAGGAGCATCGCGCCAGCCATGGCGGTACACATCAACAGGCCTGAGACGCCAAACTCGGCGACGATTCCGGCGACAATCACGACGAACGCCCCGGTCGGCCCGGCGATCTGGCAGCGCGAGCCGCCCAGGGCCGAGACGATGAAACCTGCGATAATCGCCGTGTAGATGCCCGCTTCGGGCCGCACGCCGGACGAGATCGCAAACGCCATCGCCAAGGGCAGGGCGACCAGGCCGACGGTGACTCCGGCGACGAGGTCGGCCGCGAATCGCTCGCGCGTGTAGCTCGAGAGTATCTCCAGGAGCTTGGGGCGGAGGCGGTGATTCGGCGGCAGGGCGTTCATGGATGGGGCAGCCGGCGAGCCGTCGCTCAACCGAGTTGCTGCATCGGCATGCTACCCGAGTTCAAGAGCTGCCGCAATCGTTCGAACTCGTCGTGGTTCTTGAAGTGGATCGTGATCTTGCCGCGACCTTTGGCCGTTTGGTTGAGGTCCACCTTGGTGCCGAGCGCGGTGCGGAGTTCTTGTTCGAGCGAGGCAAGTTGCTCGCTGCGGGGCTTGGCGACGGGGCGGGAGGTGCCGTCCTCGCCTACGACACGCAGGCCCTCGCCGTCGATCGAGTGGATGCGATCCTGCACCGCCTGTTCGGTCGCGCGGACGCTCCAGCCTTCCATGTCGATGCGGGCGGCGAAGCGAATCTGCTCCTGCTCGTCGCCGAGCGGGAGCAACGCTCGGGCATGGCCCTGTGAGATTTCGCCGTTCTGAACCATCTGCTTCACATCGGGCGGCAGGTCCAAGAGACGAATCAAGTTGGCCACGGTCGAGCGGTCGACGTTGACGCGCGTGGCGACTTCTTCCTGGGTGCAATGGTACTGATCGATGTAGCGCTGGAAGGACTCGGCCTTTTCGATCGCGTTGAGGTCCTTGCGCTGGACATTTTCGACGATGGCCAGCTCGGCCATCTGGCGATCGTCGACGTCGCGAATCTGCACGGGCACCTGGCGCCAGTCGGCAGCCTGGGCGGCGCGGAGCCGACGCTCGCCGGCGATGAGTTGGTATCCGTCGGCAACTTGACGGACTACGAGTGGCTGGAGGATGCCGTGGGTGCGGATGCTGTCCGCCAGATCGGCGATGTCGGCTTCCTCAAAAGTCTGCCGCGGCTGGTAGGGATTGGCGACGATCGACAAGCAGTCGAGCCAGAGCTGGCCATGCTCGTCGTGCGTGGCTTGCGGACCGTGCGCCGGTTCGGCGCCTGTTTCGAAATTCGATTCGGCCTCGGCAATCGGAGCGGCTTCGGGTTCTTCCCACGAGCGGCCCAACAATGCTTCCAAACCACGTCCCAAACGGCGCTCTCTCGACACAGCGAATCCTCCCTGATTGCGTCGGCCCTGGTGCCACGTTCGTCGCGCGATTCCCTTAGCATCCATGCCAGGGTCCGGCGCGTGGCAAACCCGTCGCTGCTAGCAAGCGTACGGTTTGCGGCGCTCTTTGAAGCGCCGCCGAACTGTCATCGGCAATTCGCCGGTCGGTCGTGCGGTTCAAAAATCGTGGCCGTGCGAAACTACCAGGGCAGGGTGCTGGCAGGGCAGTGGGTGCGGGTTGAGATCCGTCGTGGCGGACGGCGCTAACCGCCAGCAGATTGGGGCAGCCAGGCGTTCCACGTGAAACATTTGCTACAGTGACCGCAGACGGAAGGTTTCACGTGAAACATCCAAAGTGCGCCAACATCGCCAGACGGGCCAGACTCCGCCAACGTTCCACGTGAAACATTTCGCCGCGGCGACGCAGTCACCGTGTTTCACGTGAAACACGTAGAGCGTGCGCGGTGCACGATCGGAGCGGGTGGCGCAATCGTTTCACGTGAAACGGTGGGAGGCGAATCGTCGGGGGAACTGGCGAGCCGGGTCGTCCTCGACCCCGATTTGAAGTGCAAACTTGAGGGCGGGGACTGCCCGGCTCGCTGGGCTCGCTACAGGCATTCGCTATTCCAGCGGATTGATTACCAGCCCGCTCAATAGCTTCGGGTAGAAGAACGTGCTCTTGGCGGGCATCCGCTCGCCGTGGCTGGAGATGGCCCGGATGTGCTCGACGGTGGCCGGCATCACGAGGGCGGCCAGCTCGAAGCGGCCGCCGGAACCTTGCTGGCCCGTGGCGTCGCGGCCGGCGGCATCGCCAGTTTTCAGGCCCGTGACCACTTCCTCGATGTCGCGGACGTATTTGGGAGTGGGCAGATTCGCGGCATCGAGCAGCGTCTCCATCACGAGGCGGTGCAGGATGCTCACGCCTAGGCCTTGCCAGTCGGCCGAGTGATCCGCTGCAACTTCCTCCATGCGGCGGCGGCCGGCATCGGTCAGCCGGGCAATCGTCCACTGGTCGTCTTTCGCCGTGTAGAGGCCGAGCGTTGCCTGGTCGCCCTCAACTTCGATCTCCTCCCAGAGCGAGCGGGCGCGATCGGGGCCGGTGCCAGCTGGCTCCGTGGTAAAGCACTCACCGAGCTTCGACTGCAACTCGCCGGCGTTCATCGGCGGCAGCCCGCGGAAGAGGCGATGCGTGGCGAGCACGAGCATGCCGGGGTCGCTCATCGAGACGCACATCATCAGGACGTAGTTGGCCGGGTGATCGGCGGCGAGCGTTTCGCCGCGCTCGGCAAGCTCCGCCGCTAAACTGTCGCGGAGGGTGCAGGCGGTTTCGTAGCGGTGGTGGCCGTCCGCGATGTAGGCTGGGCGGCCGCCCATCGCACCGATCACTTCGCTGATCACTCGTACGTCGCTCACGGGCCAGATGCGGTGGACGACGCCCAAGTGGTCGGTCGCTTCGAGCGGCGTGATACCGACCATGGCCGCTTCGAGCAGATTCTGAGCGGCGTTCTCGGGGTCGGGGTAGAGGCTGAAGATCTGACTGAGGTTTGCCTTGCACGCCGTCCAGAGCTTGAGACGATCGGCCTTGGCGCTGCCGTGGGTCTCTTCGTGTGGATAGATCGTGCCCTCGCCGAACCGCTCGAGCCGCACACGCGCCATGAAGCCGCGCCGCGTGTGCGTGACGCCGCCTTCGGTGAACTCCTGGTGATAGACATAAATCGCGGGCTGGGCCTCGCTGAAGAGCACGCCCTCGCGCTGCCAACCGCGGAAGAGCCGCGCGGCCCGCGTGTAGCGATTCGAGCTGTCGTCGTCGCCCGGTTCGTCGCGGTTGAGTATCAGCCGCACCACGTTCGCCGGATGCTTGTCGTAGAGGGCGGTCTGCAACTCGGTGTCGATCACGTCATAGGGCGGCGCGATCACATTCGAAAGCGAACCGACCTGGCCCAGGTCGTAACGGATACCGTGAAAGGCTTGGATGTCAGGCATGGGAGAGGCGTTTCGTCGAGGAAGGTCAAAACGCCAAGTTTAGGGCAGGAGACCCGGCGGCGAAATCCCTGCCCTCGCTGGGCGGCGAGGTGTATACTTGAGGGAGCCGATCCACGTCGACTCAGCGGTCCATGCATGCACCCAAACAAGCATATCCGCGAGTCCTTGAAGTATGCCGAGGAGCATGGCTGGAGTTTTACAAAGTCGCATGGCCATGCCTTTGGGCGTCTAAGGTGCAGCCACGACCACCGCCTATGCCAAATGTCGATTTGGTCTACGCCACGTAATCCAGAGAATCACGCGCGAGCAATTCGTCGCAAGGTTGACCGATGTCCAGGAGTTCCCTATGAAGACCCCTGAGTTCTACCTGGTGCTCAAGAACCGTGAGTTGGAAGAGCAATTGGAAAACGCGGTGTTTGAAGCCGGATTTGACGATTCCGAGTTGACTGTGCGAAACGACCACGCCGCAATTTGGATCTGCCATCGCGAGGGCGAATTGACATCGCTAGTGCGCGAAGCATTGGCCGAGGCGCGCGCTGGCGGGCTCAACGTCTCTCACGTCGAAATCGAAAACGAAGTCTTCGCGTGACCACGCAGACTAGTAGCGATAGTAACTCGGCTTGTACGGCCCTTCGATCGGGATGCCCAGGTAGTCGGCCTGCTTCTGCGTGAGCTTCGAGAGTTTCACACCGAGCCGGCCGAGGTGGAGCCGGGCGACTTCTTCGTCGAGCAACTTGGGCAATACGTGGACGCCGAGCTCGTATTTGTCGGTTTCGTTCCAGAGCGCGAGTTGGGCGAGCACCTGGTTGGTGAACGAGTTGCTCATCACGAAGGACGGATGGCCCGTGGCACAGCCGAGGTTTACGAGCCGGCCTTCTGCTAGCACCAGGATCGAATGGCCGTCGGCAAACGTGAACTTGTCGACCGCGCCGACGTTGCTCGGCTTGATGTTTTGCTTCGTGACGTTGCCGGCCTTCACTTCGCCTTCGAGCCAGGCCATGTCGATCTCGAGATCGAAGTGGCCGATGTTGCAGACGATCGCGTCGTTCTTCATCTGCAACAGGTGCTTGCCGGTGATGATGTCCCGGCAGCCGGTGGTGGTGACAAAGATGTCGCCCTGTTCGGCGGCGTCTTCCATCGTGGTGACTTCGTAGCCTTCCATCGCGGCCTGCAGGGCGGTGATCGGGTCGATCTCGGTGACAATCACGCGGGCGCCCAGGCTCTTCATCGAATGGGCACAACCCTTGCCGACGTCGCCATAGCCGGCGACCACAACCACCTTGCCGGCGATCATGATGTCGGTCGCCCGCTTGATGCCGTCGGCGAGCGATTCGCGGCAGCCATAGAGGTTGTCGAACTTGCTCTTGGTCACGGAGTCGTTGACGTTAATCGCGGGGACTTTCAATTCGCCGCGCTCGTGCATCTGGTAGAGGCGATGGACGCCCGTGGTGGTCTCTTCCGAGAGGCCGCGGATATCGGCGAGCAGCTCGGGGAATTTGTCGTGGACCATGGCGGTCAGATCGCCGCCGTCGTCGAGAATCAGATTGAGCGGCTCGCCCGAGGGGAAGAATAGCGTCTGCTCGATGCACCAATCAAACTCTTCGTTCGACATTCCCTTCCAGGCGTAGACCGGGATGCCCGCCTTGGCGATGGCGCAGGCGGCGTGGTCCTGGGTGCTAAAAATGTTGCAGCTGCTCCAGGTGACCTCGGCGCCTAGCTCGACGAGGGTTTCGATCAAGACAGCCGTCTGAATCGTCATGTGCAGGCAGCCGGCGACGCGGGCACCCGCGAGCGGCTTGCTGCGGCCGTGCTTCTCGCGGAGGGCCATCAGGCCCGGCATTTCGTTTTCGGCGAGCTCGATTTCCTTGCGACCCCAATCGGCGAGGCGATTGAATTCGGCGGGGGTGCAGTCGACGACTTTGTACGGAAGTTTCTTGGTGGCCACTTGCGACACGGGTATCTCCTGGAATCGAGTCAAATTCTACAAGTTCGTATTGTAAATGGCAGTCGCGGGGGCTGGCAAGCGGCGCGTGGTGCCGCCCGACAAGTGTAGCGTAAAACTACGCTTTACGTTGCCGCAAAGGCCGCCCGTGCAGCCGCCACGAAATCACGCATTTTCGCAGCGTCTTTTTTACCAGGCGCGCATTCGACACCGCTAGCCACGTCGACGGCATGGGGACGAACTATACCAATTGCCTGGGCCACATTCGCCGGCGTCAGGCCGCCCGCCAGGATCAACGGCACATTACCTCGCCAACCGGCGTGATCGACCAGCTGCTGCCAGTCGAGCGCCTGTCCACTGCCGCCAAACTCGCCCGCCACCGCCGCATCGACGAGGACCGCAAACAATGCGGTTCCGACGACGCCGCGGCAAGCATGGAGGTCGGCCGCAATCGCCCCGGTGCCCCGTTCATCAAGCCGGCGTGCCCGGATAATGGAGTAACCGGAACCGAGCTCGCCGATTAACTCGGGCGGTTCGTCGCCGTGCAATTGAACAAGGCGCACGCCCGATTCATTTACTAGACTGCGAATCTCGTCGGCCGAAGAATTGGCAAACACGCCAACCGTCGCTGTCTGCTCCCCGACGGCAGTGACAATCTGCCGTGCTGCTTCGCTGTCCACCCAGCGTTTGCTACCGCGGTAGAAATTGAGCCCGATCGCGTCGGCACCGGCGTCGATAGCGGCAAGCGCGTCGTCGACGCTGGTGATGCCGCAGATTTTGATTTTGAAATTCACGAACGCGATACTCGTATTGAACTCGATTAATTCATGCTATCACGCTATAGCAATTCGTCGCCGATGCCGATTCAAAACGACGGGGACCGTTGTCTCATCCCGGGGGCAATGGGGACGCTATCGCCAGACACTCTGCCACCGTCGGAAACCGTGCCTCGCTAGCAAGTCTATTCTCGCAACCGCCCGCCGCCACGCCAAGGACTGCTTCTGATGAACTTGCGACAACTGGTCGAACGAGGTGACCGGCCCTTTGCCACCCAGCCCCAGGTGGGACGATATTTTCCCGCAGCATCGATTGAAGACGCGCGGCGCCGCTTGGCGCGGACGATCGAGCGCGGCGACGGGCCGGGCGTGATCCTCGGCGGGGCGGGCATCGGCAAGTCGCTCCTGCTGCAGGCGCTCGCCGCCCAGTATCGCGAAAAGTTCGACGTGGTGCTCCTGGCCTGTTCGCAGCTGTGTACGCGTCGGGCATTGCTGCAGGCGATTCATTTCGAGCTCGGTCTCGATTATCATCGCCGCGACGAGGGCGAACTGCGGCTGAGCTTGTTGGATACGTTGCTCTCGAGCGACGATGCGACCCAAGGACTTTTGCTCTTGGTCGACGAGGGACAGGCGCTCGCCATCCATCTACTCGAAGAGTTACGGCTGCTGACGAATCTCTCGCGGGGCGGATCGCCGCGCGTGCGGCTGGTGATGGCCGGCCTCCCAGCGCTCGAAGAGAAACTCGCCGGACCCGAGTTGCAGTCGTTCAGCCAACGCCTTTCGGCACGCTGTTATCTAGCGCCATTCACCCGGGCGGAAACGGCCCAGTATGTCCGGGCACAACTGGCCGCCTCCCACGCCGACGCCGATCAGTTTTTCGCGCCGCCGGCATTCGATTCGATTTTCACGGCGACCGACGGGGTGCCGCGGCTGGTGAATCAGATTTGTGATCGCGCCCTGGAATTCGCCGACGCAAAAAATCTGGAGAAGATTGACGCGGCCGTGATCCAGGCGGCGTGGGCCGACTTGCAGCAACTGCCTACCTCATGGGAACCCCCGCGAGCGTCCGCGAGTTCGTCATCCGCCTCGTCGAACGTTGTCGAGTTCGGGAGTCTGAGCGCGGCGCCGGCTGCAGTCGAGCCGCCGAAAGTACGCGAATCGAAAGTCGAGCCCGCCCAAGAAGCGGCACCCGCGCCGGTCGCGGAAAAAACAAAGGTGATCGCGTCCGCGCCGACTCCAACCACTTTACTACCGCCGGCGCCGCGGCCGACCGTTCGCCGTCCGCGTGTGTTCAGCCAGCCGGCGCCGGACGCGATCGACCCGTTTGCCGAAGAGTTTGAAGAAGAAGAGCTGGTGCTCGATAGTTTCGCCACGCTGGCGAGCATCTTTGGCACGCGAACGCCGCGCGTCGAGAATGGCCGCGAGCCGGGCTTTTCGCGACTCGTTCAACACGCGCTCGACGCCAATTCTGCCAAAGAGCGAGAAGAGCCGGCGGAAATCGCAGAAAGCGACGACGTTGAGTCGGACCAAGACTTGATGCGGGCGACAATCCGGCTGGCCGTCGTGAATGATTCGCCGACGACAATCGTCGACGATGGCCCGCAAGAGCTGGAATTCGAAGCAGTGAGCCAACCCGGCCCGGCGGCGACGCTCGTGTCGGACTCAAGCCACGTCGTGGACGACGCGATTCTCGTGATCGAAGATGAGCCCGCCGCGCCCCCTTCGGGTCCGCAGCCTGGCGTCCGTCGCGAGGGCTACCGGCAACTGTTTTCACGCCTGCGTCATGGGACCTGAGACGCCCGCTGGCCGCTGGAAGTCGCGGTGTGTAAGCTAGTTGCATGAGCACTTACCTGGTTACTGGCGGCGCTGGTTTTATTGGATCCCACATCGCGACGGCGCTGGTCGAGCGCGGCGAGCGAGTCCGCGTGCTCGATAATCTGAGCACGGGAAAGCGCGAGAATCTCGAGCACCTTACAGGCAAGGTTGAGCTGATCGAAGGCGACCTGGTCGATCGGGCGGCGGTCGAGCGAGCACTAGTGGGCGTGGACATCGTATTCCACGAAGCGGCGCTCGCATCGGTGCCGCGGAGCGTTGCCGCGCCGCTCGACACGAATTCGGTCTGCGTCACGGGGACGGTCAACCTGCTCGACGCGGCGCGCAAGAGTGGCGTGAAGCGGGTGGTCTACGCCGGCTCGAGCAGCATCTATGGCGATCGCACGGCGTCGGCCGCTAAGCACGAAACCGATCTACCCGATCCGGTATCGCCCTATGCCGCGGCCAAGGCGGCTGGTGAACTTTACTGCCAGGCGTTTCGCGCGACGTTTGGATTGCCGACCGTGACGGTTCGCTACTTCAACGTCTTCGGTCCGCGGCAAGATCCAGCGAGCGAATACTCGGCGGTGATCCCGATCTTCGTGACGAAGATGCTCGCCGGCGAGCGGCCGACGATCTTTGGCGACGGTAAGCAGTCGCGCGACTTCACTTATGTCGCGAATGTGGTCGCGGGGAATTTGCTCGCGGCCAATGTCCCCGATGCGGCGGGCAAAACGTTTAATGTCGCCTGTGGCGGGCAGCTGAGTCTGTTGGATTTGGTGGCGGCGATCAACCGCGTGCTGGGCACGAAGATCGAGCCGATTTTCGCGCCGCCGCGGACGGGCGACGTCCGCGATAGTTTGGCCGACATTTCGCAGGCGACCAAAGTCTTGGGCTACAAGCCGGAGATCGACTTCGACGAAGGCTTGCGCCGTTCGATCGAGTATTACCGCACGCTGGTCGTCAAGAAATAATGAGCACGCCGCGAACGCTCGTCGTGCTGGCGACTTACAACGAGGTCGAGAATCTGCCCGGTTTGACGCAAGAAATCTTGCGAGTGTTGCCGACGGCCGACTTACTCGTCGTCGACGACAATTCGCCCGATGGCAGCGGTCGGTGGTGCGACGAACGAGCGGCGGAGGAGCCGCGGCTCCACTGCCTGCGTCGGCCCGGTAAACTCGGCCTGGGTTCAGCGACTCTGGACGCGTTCCGCTGGGGGCTCGCGCGCGACTACGATTTGATCGTGACGATGGACGCGGACTGGAGCCACGATCCGGTGCATCTGCCGGCGCTTGTCGCTGCGACCGACAAGTCCGACGTCGCGATTGGTTCGCGGTACGTTGCTGGCGGAGCGATCGAAGGCTGGCCTTGGCATCGGCAATTGATGAGCCGCGCGATCAACACGCTGAGTCGAAATCTGCTGCGGCTATCGGTTTACGACTCAAGCGGCGCTTATCGAGCTTATCGCGTCGACAAACTGGGCGAGATTTCCCTCGACGGGATTCGCGCCACCGGATACTCCTATTTGGAAGAAATCATTTGGCACCTATCACGGGCCGATGCGATGTTTGCGGAAGTGCCGATCACGTTTCATGAGCGGCGGGCGGGCCGGTCGAAGATTAGCCTGCGTGAGGCAGCGGCAAAAGCTTCTACTATCGCGCATTTGGCGATGAGGTCGGCACGCGGCGAGCGGGTGTCGAAACGTTGACGGCAGCAAATGCCCAGCTTATTCTAGAGAGTGCGGCGGAGTGTGGGGCAGCCTGGCGTTCTCGCTCGGACAGCGACGAGCGCTCCTAGGAAAAAGTCCATGTCGGTAACGATCTACGAGATTGCGGAGCGCGCCGGCGTGTCGAGTTCCACCGTCGCCCGCATTCTTCGCGGCGAGGACCGCAAGTCGTATCGCCGCAGTGCGGAGACGGCCGAGCGCGTCCGACAGATCGCTCGGGAGTTGGGCTATCGGCCCAACTTGCGAGCGCGGGCTTTTTCCCGCGGCCGAACCCGCGGCATCGGTTTGCTCTACACCGACGACGCCTGGATCTTTGAGGGCGTCAACACCGAGGTGGTCAACAGCCTGGTCCGTGCGCTGCAAAATGAAGGGCACCATTTGGTGTTCTGCCCGATCGACGACGGCGGCGCATGGCAGGACATCGTGTTGGGCGGCCAGATTGATGGCGGTGTGGTGTTCCAATCGCTGCCGCAAGAGGTGGCCGCGGCCGTCCGCGAGAAGAATTTGCCGCTGGTCCTGTTAGGCGACAACAGCGATCCGACCTTGTCGCAAGTTGTGGTCGATGATTTTGCCGGCGCCTATTCGGCGACGAAGCATCTCATCGGGCTGGGACACCAGCGAATTGCTCTGTATGTCCACGAGTCGGTCAAGCCTCACTGCAGCGTGCAAGAACGTCTCAACGGCTATCTCGCGGCGCTGAACGAAGCGGGTCTCACTCCGCGTGAACTGATGCGTGTCCATGAGAGTACGGCGGTCGAGGCGCTAGTGCGCGGTCAGGATCGCGCAACGGCGGCAATCTGCTATAGCGATTTGGAGTCGACGCTTTTGGCGCACGGGCTGTGGCAAGTCGGCGTGTCGATTCCGGGCGATGTGAGTCTGATCGGCTTCAACGATGTCTTTGCCACTCGCTACATGACTCCACCGCTGACGACGGTCGGATTCGAGGCCGCTAAGATCGGCGAAGCGGGCGCGAAGCTCGTGCTGAAAGATTCGGGTGAAGAGGCCGACAAAGGCGAGCCGACGGTGATTACGATTCATCCAAATCTGATCGTGCGCGGTTCGACTGGCCCCGCCAAGACGGCCGACGCCGGCCTCTCTTCCACTTCCCGGCGCACGAATCAGTAAATCCAGGCGACGATCGTCGCGCACGGCGGAGTCTCAGACCGGTTCTGTCGATGTTGCCGATTGCGCGGCCGCGCAGAGACTCGCCGACAGTTTGGCGTGGTCTATGTTTGTCTGGCGCAAAGCCGGTACTCCCAACGCGTAGGACAACAATATGGCCAACAAACGCATCGGCATTCTCACCAGTGGCGGCGATTGCCCCGGACTCAACGCGGTGATCCGCGGCGCGGCGAAGACCTGCTGGGGCCTCGGCTACGACGCGATCGGCTTTCTCAAGGGCTACGAAGGCTTGTACGATCCCGTGCAATACGTCACGCTCACCCCGCAAAACACCACCGGCATCCTCAATCGCGGCGGCACAATTCTCGGTTCGACCAACAAGGGCCGCTTCGCGGCGACGGTCGGCGTCCACGATCGACAGAACATCAAGCCCGAGCTGCTCCAGGGTGTGGCGGCGACGGTCGACCAACTTGGCCTGGAAGGTCTGATTTGCATCGGCGGCGACGGTTCGCTGGCGATCGCCCAGCAGTTTCACGAATTTGGCATCCCGGTGGTCGGCGTGCCCAAGACGATCGACAATGATTTGTCGGCAACCGCCTTCACGTTCGGTTTCGATAGCGCGGTGGCCTGCGCGACCGACGCCCTCGATCGGCTTCACACCACGGCCGAGAGCCACGACCGCCTGTTCGTGATGGAAGTGATGGGACGGCACGCCGGCTGGATCGCGCTCCATGCGGGCGTCGCTGGCGGGGCAGACGTTATCCTGATCCCCGAAATCGATTGGAGTTACGAAAGTGTCTGCCGCAAAATTCTGGAGCGCGAGCATGCCGGCAAGAAATTCACGTTGCTGATCGTGGCCGAAGGAGCGGAGTTGCCGGACGTGGGTATGGTCGGCGAGCACCGCAGCGGTGCTCAGGCGAAGCTCGGCGGCATCGGCGAGATCGTGGCCCGCGAGATCGAACGCCGGCTGCTCAAGGAAACGCGAACCGTGGTGCTCGGCCACTTGCAGCGCGGCGGTGCGCCGACGACGTTTGATCGCGTGCTCGCAACGCAATATGGCGCTCATGCGGTGCGACTGATTGTCGAAGGCCGGCTGGGCGAAATGATCTGTTACCATCCGCCGCAGATGGACAGCGTGCCGATCATGCAGGCGGTGAACCGCATTCGCACGGTCGACGCGGATGGCGCTGCGGTGCAGGCTGCCCGCGCGCTGGGCATCTGCTTCGGCGACGCCTCCGAAATGTCGAGCCCGTTCGTGGCCCGCATCGGAATCGTGGCGACCGCCGACGACGTAGAAATCGACGCGGTATTCGCGCTCGAGATGGCCGAAGCAGCCGCGGAAGAAGCGCTGGCGGAGTAGTTCCGATCGACAGCGGCCGGTTGACGCGCGGTCTTGATTCGTTAAACTGACCGCCATCTACCCATTCTGACAGAGTCGAGGAACTGCTATGCGCACACTTTCACTTTTTGCCATCCTATTGGCATTTCCCGCGTTTGCGGCGGAACGGACGTGGACGATCGCTCGGGACGTTTACACGGCCGAAGCGGAGCTGATTGTGGTCCGCGGCGATTTGGCGTACCTCAAGATCGACGGCCAGGTCGAAGAGATTCCGATCGAGCGGCTCAGCGCATTCGACCAGCAGTACATCGCCTCGTTGTCGCTCGCACCGATCGCGCCGGGTCCGCAAGCGGATGCACAAGAATCCACGACCCATTCGCTGCTGGTGCAGGAAGAGATGCCGCTGCCCGGCGAGCCTGATTCGCCGGCCGTGAACGCGCGAGCCCAACGAGCCCGAACTCGCTCCAGAGTATGGTGGCGCACCGATTCGCCGGCCGCTCGAGCGCGAGGCCTACCGCGTCGATCAGAATGGGCGGATCATTCCGGGAGATGGGCCGCAACAGGGCATGGCGGCCAACTATCTCTCGCCGCAGGGCGGCTGGGGGGAAAACGCCAATCCGAACGATCGCCGCACGCGGCGGCCATCGCAGCAGGTGTCGGGCAACCAAGCCGCCAATACGAAGCGCGACGACGATGACGATCGCCCCGGCCTCTTCGGTGCTCGCGCTCGGCGCGAACGTCAACGGGCCGCGGCGGCTAGATCACGCTAGTTCGGTGATCGCGTTCCCGTGAGCTCAGCGTCCACGCCGGAGTTGAAATTCGTCTTCGAGTCGCGGGCCGTCGAAGCCGAGTTCGAAGGCATGCAAGCCGAAGCGCTGCGAGAGCTCTTCGCAGACTTTGATCGCGCGGACGCTGTTGCCGCGCGGGTCGAGGAGCGGCGAGAAGATGCCGATGCCGCAGCGGCCGGGGACCACCGCGCAGATGCCGCCGCCGACGCCGCTCTTGGCGGGGAGGCCCACTCGGTAGGCCCATTCGCCCGCGTAGTCGTACATGCCGCAGGTGAGCATCACGCTGAGCACGTCCTTGACGTACTCGCGCTCGATCGCCCGCTCTTTCGTGATCGGATTGACGCCGGCGTTGGCGAGCGTCGCGCCCATCACGGCGAGGTCGTGGGCGTTCACCAGGATCGAACACTGCTGGAAGTAGAGTTCGAGCGAGTCGGGAATCTGCTCGGTGACCATGCCGAAGTTGAGCATCAGGTGGGAGATCGCGCGATTGCGGTGACCGGTCGTCCGCTCGGAGAGGAAGATTGCGTTGTCGATGTGGACGTCGTGGCCGATGTAGCGACCGAACATGGAGAGCGTGCGTTTGATGCGGTCGGCGAAGTCTTTGCCGCGAACCAGGTCGGCGGTGGCAATGGCCCCGGCGTTTACGAGCGGATTGAACGGCCGGTTGGACTCTTCGTCGAGGACGATCGCATTGAACGCCTCGCCGGTGGGCTCGACGCCGACCTTTTTGAGCACCTCATCGCGACCGTGATCCTCGAGCGCGAGGCCGAACATGAACGGCTTCGACACGCTCTGGATGCTGAAGATCTGCTCGTGGTCGCCGACGTCGAAGGTCTGCCCGTCGACCGTGACGACGGAAATGGCGAACCAGTTGGGGTCGGCCAGGGCGAGCTCGGGGATGTAATCGGCGACCTTGCCCTCCATGTTGCCGCGATATTTGTCGTACAGCTCGTTGAGGATCGCGCGAAACGGGGCGACCTTCGAGCGGAGGCCGCCCAACAGGTCGTCGAGTGCGCCGGTGGAATTGTTCTCGGACATGCGTTGTTTCCGTTGATTCGACTTAAGCCATCACGCGTTCGGCCACTTGCTTGAGCGCGAGCGTCATCGGGTGGTCCGGGTAGCGGTTGACAAAGATGCCGCTGCTCGCCAGTCGCACGATTTCGTAGTTCATCGGCAACATCGCCACGACCTCGGCGCCGTACGCCTTTTCGACGCGCTCGCGAAGCTGGACGGTATCCATGCTCGGCGGCACTTTGTTAATCAGAATCAGCATCTCGGGGATTTCGAGCCGGCGGGCCAGCTCGGCCGTGACCGCGGTGCCTTGGAAATCCTGGCTGTCGGGCCGCATCACGAGGATCAGCTTGTCGGAGATGGCGATCGACAGCAGCGTCTCTTCGTTCACGCCGGGATGGGTGTCGATGAACAGGTAGTCGAGCTTGAGGTCCTGGATCAGCCGTTGGAACCCGTCGTTGAGCTTGGCGACGTCGTAGCCTTGCTTGAGCACTTTGCCGATCTCGCCGACGTTCACGCTCGAAGGGATCAGAAACACGCGGGGCCGATCTTCATCCGGCTCCACCGTGCCGATCGCCGCATCGGTCACGTCGTAGGCGGCTTGTTCGATTTTGCACTTGCCGTACAGATAGTCGTTGAGGGCGTGCTCGACGCGGGACTCGGCGAGCTGGAAGATCACGTGGATGCCGGGCGACTGAATGTCGGTGTCGATGACGCCGACGCGATTGCCGGCCCGGGCCACCAGCACGGAGAGGTTGGCCGTGGTGTTCGATTTGCCGGTGCCGCCGCGGAACGAGTGGGTCGAGATGATCTTAGCCAAAGATAGATTCTCCAGAAGAGCGGCATGGGAAGAGTCAGTTGTTGTCTTTGCGAGCGGATCGCATTCGCTGCGAAGTTTGCAGCAGTTCGTCGAAAAGTGCGCCGCCAGCAATCCGGTCGGCCTCGCGCCGACTCCGCTCCTGGTCGAGCTCGAGCATGGCGATCGCGTCGGGATCGATCTGGTCCATCGTGGCGGTGATGCTGGTCGCCATTCTGCCGACTTCAAATCGAAGCATCGGACCGGTGGGACCGAGTCGGAAGACGACGCCCGAGCGCAGCGTGGCTTCGGCGACGAGTCGATTGTCGATCAGCGTGCCATGCCGACCGTGCGAGACGAGTTGCCAGTCCTCGTCGGCGGCGATGAGAGTCGCGTGGTGGCGCGACACATGGGGATCGGAGATGACGATGTCGCGACCGTCCTCGCGACCGATCGTGATTTCTCGTTCGTCGGTGAATCGCCAGGTCTGAATCGGCTTGCCTTGAGCCGAGTCAAGCAATAGCACGCTCACACCGCCGGCCGAATTCGGCCCGTGCTTGTCGCTCATCGCTTGTTTTGTCCTAACCGCCTGGCGTGTTCGAAACCGAGATACATCGCCAAGATGATTGTAAGCGGGGCGACAAATTGCCGCAACTACCCGGGAGACCCGGCGGTTGGACTCCCGGCTTCCGATTCAAGTGCCGAATTCAACCGCTTAATGCAGCCCAGGCGTAAACCAACGTCACGACGGTAAAGACAAGCGTCAGCGTGTGGTATCCCATGGCAAGCCAGAAGGTGGTCAAGTGCTCCCGTGGATCGAACACCAGACATTGCAGGAGGAGTCGGGCGCCCCAAAACATGGCGATGAAACCACACACGATTCGCGCCAATGGCGAGCCGTCGGCGAGTAATTGAGGCGCGGCGACAGAGAGCAGGCCGAAGGCAACGATCATGCCCGCCACGTAGGCTCCGTGCGTCCAGATGATCTGCCGATTTAGTGGCTTGAGCGGCGCGAGCGTTTGCTTCCAATCAAGCAATCGCGGCGCTGCGGCACTTGCAATGAGAATTCCAAATTGGCACAGGCCGCCGATCAGAATCAAAGTCGAATCGCTAAACATGGCCACCATCCTCCCGATTATAAAATGTTGAGTCCTTGGAGAATTGGAACAACGACGTTTTCCGCAAACGGGCGATGGAACAATAGTGGGAGCGGCAGAACGACGACGAGCGCCGCCATCGCGCGTGTGGCGAGCCGCTTCCAGCCGCTCGATTCACCACGCAGCACACGGCGTTCGAACATCAGGCCAACATACTGCAGCAGAAAATAAACTGTTGGTAAACCGTAGCCGCCCCGCGCCGGCAGTGAGATGAGCGCATCGTGCAAGACGCCCGACGCGAAGAATGTTGCGAAAGTTGCCGCGGCCACACCCCATCGTCGCGCCGCCGGACGAAAGACGAGGAGCGCGGCCGCGTCGCGGAACGCCAGATTCCAGCGTCGGCCCCAAAAATCGGCGAGTGAAGTTGCCGCCAATGGGGCATTCATGATGGGACGCACGGGCCGGCCCGCCGATTGCCAGTACAATGCCAACAGGTGAAACAAGCCGCCGTGAATCAGCAGTACGCCCGCCAACATGCCGGCGATACCAACAGCCAACGTGTGGCCGCTAGTGGCAAATGGAGCCAACACCATCAAGCACGCAATCGCCAGGAGGACCTTCAACACGGCGGTTGCCCACTCCGAACGCTGGCGGCCGCGTGGCGGGCAATTGGCGTTTCGTCAGAAAGGCCGCTGCGTCCATTCCGGGCCAGAGAAAGTAAAACGCCGCTCGATCGCTCCCGGTGGCGGACCGGCTCTTATTGGGGCCAGCTTCCCAAACCAATTGCTTCATGAGCAAGAAGACGGCGCCGCAGTTGACCAGCATGCTCGCCCAACCGGCCATCATGAGGGCGCCGAGAAGACGACGATGATTGCGAGGCCGACGACGGGCAAACTGTTTCGACGCGGCTGGATCGACGGTGCGCAAAACCCAATTGTTGAACAGCGATCCATGGCAATCCTCCATGATCTCAACCGCCGCCACGGATGCGCGTTAACTGCACCACATTGATTGCCCACGGGCCGGCCGATTGTTGTGTGGGCGATTGGAGCACTACAATCGGAAGTCTCGTATTTTCGGCTCAAATCAGCTCAATCCGACTCCGGGAGATGGCACGATGGCGGTGCAGTCAGGCAGGCAGATCGATACGGTGATGAACGAGACGCGGATCTTCCCTCCGCCGGCGGATTTCGCGGCCAAGTCGCGGTTTAAATCTCTCGACGAATATCAAAAGCTGTGGGACTACGCGGCGTCCGATTTGCAGCGGTTTTGGGGCGACATCGCCCGCGACGAATTGCATTGGTTCACGCCGTTCACCAAGACGCTCGAGTGGAAGGAACCCGTCGCCAAGTGGTTCGTCGGCGGCAAGACGAACGCCTCGTATAACTGCCTCGATCGCAATCTCGCGGCCGGGCTGAGCGGCCGGACGGCGATCCTCTGGGAAGGCGAGCCAGGCGACACGCGATCGCTAACCTATGCCGAGTTGCACCGCGACGTTTGCAAGTTTGCGAACGTGCTGAAGAATCTGGGCATCGTGGCCGGCGATCGGGTGACGATCTACATGCCGATGGTGCCCGAGCTGGCCGTGGCGATGCTCGCCTGTGCGCGGATCGGCGCGGTTCACTCGGTGGTGTTTGCCGGCTTCTCGGCCGAGGCGATCGCCGAGCGGAATCGCGATTCCGAGGCCAAGCTGATGATCACGTCCGACGCCGGCTACCGACGCGGCAAAGCGCTGCCCACTTAAGGCAACCGTCGACGAGGCGCTCGCCAAGTCGCCGAGCGTCCAGAAGTGCGTGGTGCTCGACCGCGTGAACGAGGCGGTCCACATGGAGCCGGGCCGCGACTATTGGTGGCACGAGCTGATGAAGACGGCGTCGGCCGATTTCCCGGCCGTGCCGATGGACTCCGAGGCGCCGCTGTTCATCCTGTACACGAGCGGCTCGACCGGCAAACCGAAAGGCATCAAGCACACGACGGCCGGCTACAATCTATTCGCCAAGAAGACGTTCGAGTGGGTGTTCGATCACCGTGGCGACGATGTATTTTGGTGTACGGCCGATTGTGGCTGGGTCACCGGACACAGCTACGTCGTCTATGGTCCGCTCTCGGCGGGTGCGACGGTCCTGATGTACGAAGGCGCGCCGAATCAGCCGAATGAAAGCCGCTTCTGGGAGATCATCGAAAAGTACAAGGTGACGGTCTTCTACACCGCGCCCACCGCGATCCGCGCGTTCATCAAGTGGGGCGACGAGCATGTGACGAAGCACGACCTGTCGAGCCTGCGGCTGTTGGGCACGGTCGGCGAGGGGATCAATCCGGAAGCCTGGATGTGGTATCACCGCGTGATCGGCGGCGAGCGCTGCCCGATCGTGGATACCTGGTGGCAGACCGAGACGGGCGGGATCATGATGAGCCCGCTGCCGGGTGCGATCGCCACCAAGCCGGGCAGCTGCACCAAACCGCTGCCAGGCATCATCCCCGCGATCGTCGACGAAGAGGGCAAGCCGGTCGGCGCGAACCAGGGCGGTTGGCTGGTGATCGCGCATCCGTGGCCCGGCATGCTCCGCGGCATTTGGGGCGACGATGCGCGCTACCAGGAAGTCTACTGGAGCAAGGTGCCGCATCACTATCTCGCCGGCGACAACGCCCGCTGCGACGAGGATGGCTACTACTGGATCATGGGCCGCATCGACGACGTGCTCAACGTCTCCGGCCACCGATTGAGCACCATCGAAATCGAGAGCGCGCTCGTGTCGCATCCCAAAGTGGCCGAGGCGGCGGCGGTGGGCCGGCCCGACGAGCTCAAAGGCGAAGCAGTCGCCGTGTTCGTCACGCTCAAGAGTGGTAAGCCGGACGAGACGCTGCGAAACGAGCTCAAGCAGCATGTGCGCAAAGAGATCGGCGCGCTCGCCCAGCCAGACGACATCCGCTTCACCAGCGCGCTGCCGAAAACACGGAGCGGCAAGATCATGCGCCGGCTGCTCAAGGACATCGCCGCCGGAAAGGAAACTGTCGGCGACACGACGACGCTCGAAGACTACACCGTGCTGGCGAAGTTGCGGGAGGATGAGGAGTAGGGGCAATAAAACAAAGGAATTCAACGTGCAATTCTACGAACACTCGGGCCGCGGTGGGACGTGGGGCGTGCCCTTTGCCGCTCTCAGCGGGCTTGTTGCTGGACTTGTGTTGGCACTGGCTTACGTCTACATCGTCAATTGGATTCCATTCATCTACGTGGCATTTCTAGCCACGGCCGGATTTGGTTTTGGCATCGGCGCTGCCGTTGCCTGGGGAGCCAAGGTCGGCAAGATGAGAAATATGTCGATTGCCAAAGTAGTCGGCGGGCTCACGGCGCTGATCGCCATCTATTTCGCCTGGGCGTTCGATCCTATGGCGAGGTTTCCACAACAAATCGACATGCCCTTCTGGGACATGGAAATGATTTGGGAGTACATGAAGGCCGGCTATGCGGACGGTTTCTGGTCAATCGGCGGCAATGGAGGAGAGGTCACGGGACCATTCCTGGCAATCGTGTGGATCGCAGAAGCAGGCCTGGTAGTTGGCATTGCGAGTTGGGCGGTCGGGCATTTGTTGGGCGAACAACCTTTTTGCGAAGAGACCAATCAATGGACCAAGGTCGAGAAGGGCGTCGCGCGTTTGTCGTTGGAAAATGACGACGAAGTTGAAAGCAAAGTGCAACAACTCATGTCCGGCGACATCGATTCGCTGAAGCGATTCTATCGCACCGACATCAACTCAAACCACTTGCAGCTCGATGTCGCCACTTGCGACGAGTGTCCGACGTGCAAATACGTGACGGTGCGCATGATCGTATTTGTCGCCAACAATAAAGGGGAAGTAACCAAGCAAGAGACGAAATTGCTGGTGAACCTCCAGGTAACGGAAGATCAACTCAACGCGATTCGCTCAGCCGGTTGCGATCGGCCTACCGCCGTTGACGATTCCATGGAGGAAGAAGTTACCGACGTCGACGAGCGAATCTCGGGCTAGATGGAGTGTGCAAGATTCGGCGAGTCTTTGCCGCCAACACCCGGTCGTCGAGCGAGTCTCAAAGCCGAACTGTCAGCTCGTCGATGAACTTCTTGGCGTTGACGAGGCTGAAACCGCGTTTTTCGCGGAGCAGCTCGACCGCGCCAAAGGTGTCGCCGGTTTCGACGCACTCGATAATCATGCGATCGACGTCGTCGCTGGTGAGTTTATTCACGTCGGCCACCGCGTCGACCGAGGGATCGACGATTTTGCAATTCGCGGCCAGCGCGCTAAGCGTCTTTTTGAGCGATGGTCCGATGAAATCGGTCCGGGTTCGCCAGGCCAGTCGTAGTACATCCTCCTCTGGCAGCCAGACTGGCACGTGATCGTTGCGGCTGCTGGAAGTGACGAAGCCACCGATGTGGACGCTGCTCACTCTGCGACGGCGTTCGGCGGAAATCTCGGCACTCACTTCGTCCGGAGCCGGCCGGACCAGTCGCACGTCGAGATAACGATCGGTCCAGGCGGTGACTCCCTCGCCGTCGTGTTCCGATCGTTTGACCGTATGCTGGCCGACGGTAGCAATTTCCTGGTAGGGTACGAACAGCACCGTGGCAGCGGGCTCGAAGTCGCAGTTTTGATACGAACGCAGATTGATCCACAACCCGTCCGGTGCGATGCGCATCAGCCAATTCGTGGCGCAGGACGGCATTAAACGCTCGGCGAAGGAGCCACATCGCCACTAGACTGAGGACCGACAACAGCGGAAAGTTGATCCAGAATGGCGGCTGGGACGCTGCCAGGATGAAGGTTGGCACGCCGACCAACATCACGAGCAGCAACAAAGTACCGAACAGCGACATCAGCCGCGACTGGCGGCAGACGCGGCCTTGGATCGTCGGCGGAACCTGATCGGGGGTGTAGAGCTGCATGTCGGGGACCGCCGCAAAAACCAGACTTGGGAATCGTCCGAAACAAGCTTAGCATACACCGTCTATGAAACGTTTTTTGTTCCTGGTACAGGTGAGTCGGCCGATTTTGTGGCCGGTTTTGCCGCTGGTTTATTACCTCGGATTGCATGCGGGTCAGGCACCCCTTTCGGCGATCGCGATCGTCCAGATGTTGCTGCTGACGCTGCCGATGAACCTCGTCGGCTGCGGACTCAACGACATCTACGACTTCAATTCAGATCGGCGCAGCGAGCGGCGGCGGAAAATATGGGGCGCGGTGGTGCGCGACGGCGATCGCGCGCTAGTCTGGCGGGCGTGCCTGGCGATGGTGCCGCTCGATCCTCGCCGGGGCGCTCGTCACGCAAAACGGATTCAATGTTGCGGCGACATGCCTGCTCGTATTCATGGCCTGGGCCTACTCGGTGCCGCCGCTACGGCTCAAAGAGCGGCCGCCGCTCGATTCGCTCTCGAACGGGCTGGGATTTTTTCTGCTGCCGTTCGTGATGGGTTACAGTTTGGGTGCCGACCCCCGGGAGATGCCGCTGAAGTACTATCTGCTCGCACTCTCGGTGTGCGGAATCCATGCGCTGGCAACCGCGGCCGACTACGATGCGGACAAAGCCGCCGGTCATCGGACGTTCGCCGTGATGTTTGGACGCCGGGCGGCGGCAGCGTTTGCGCTCATTGCATTTGCTGTGGCGCTAGGTGTTGGCGATTACCAGGGTGTCGCGGTGCGAGTGTATCTCGCGGTGGGGGCGGTGGCTTCGCTTGCGGCAGCGATTGTGCCCCGCGACGCGGTGATCCACGCGTCTTGCGTGACCATTTTTGTCGGGTTCTTGATTGCGGCAGTTTGTCATGTCGCGGGATGGTAGTGTATCGCGGAGCAAGCTCCGCCGCTAAATGTGTGGACGGATTGACCGGCGCTGGGTCACGTCGATAATGAATCGAGGAGGAGCTACTCATGTCTGCCGTTTCGCCCGCTGATTTGGTCAAGAAAAAATGTCTGCCTTGCGAGGGGGGCGTCGCGCCGGTGGCCCTACCCGAGGCCGAGGCTCAGCTGATGCAACTTCCTGGCTGGAAGCTCACGCACAACGGCCAGCGGATTCGCAAGGAATGGCTGGTGAAGAATTTCATGGCCGGCATCGACTTTTTCAATCGCTGTGCCGAAATCGCCGAAGCCGACGGCCATCACCCGGATTTGCATCTGGAGGGCTATCGCAATGTGGCGATCGAACTGTGGACGCACGCGATCGGCGGACTCTCACAGAACGATTTCATTCTGGCGGCGAAGATCGATCAACTGCCGATCGAATTGAAAAAATCGTGAGCCGGGAGAACTGATGGCGACGAACGCATCGTTTCCCTGTTTCATGGTCCGCAAGGACGCGGCCGGCAAAGTGACCGCCGCCGTCGAACAAATCGCGCTCGACGATCTGCCGCCGGATGAAGTTCTCATCGACGTTGCTTATTCGTCGCTCAATTACAAGGACGCACTAGCCTCGCAGGGCCATCCGGGCGTGGTGCGCCGTTTTCCCCATGTGCCGGGGATCGACTGTGCCGGGGTGGTCGCCGAGAGCAAGTCGCCGCACTACAAGCCCGGCGACAAAGTGCTGATTACCGGCTACGACCTCGGCGGCGCACATTGGGGCGGTTACGCGAAGTACGTCCGAGTGCCGGCGGACTGGATCGTGCCGCTGCCCTCCGGGCTGACGCCGCGGGAAGCAATGATTTATGGCACGGCGGGTTTCACCGCGGCCCAGTGTGTCACGGCGATCGCCGAGCGCGGCATCGAACCCGACCGGGGCGAGATCGTCGTGACGGGTGCTACGGGGGGCGTGGGATCGATTTCGGTGGCGATTCTGGCGAAGCTGGGGTATCAGGTCGCCGCCGTGTCCGGCAAGTCGGATCGCCACGATTGGCTGCGACAACTGGGGGCGTCGAACGTGCTCGGTCGCGGCGACGTGCTCGACGAATCCGACAAGCCGCTGTTGCCAGAACGCTGGGCGGCGGCCGTCGACTCGGTTGGCGGCCAGACGCTCTCGACGCTGGTGCGATCGACCAAATACCGCGGCGTGGTTACGTCTTACGGCCTGGTCGGCGGCGATCAATTGTCGTTGAGCGTATATCCCGTTCCTGCTTCGCGGCGTGACGCTCGCGGGCATCGACTCGGCGAAGTGCCCTCGTCCGCAGCGGCTTGAAATGTGGGAGAAGCTCGCCGGTCCGTGGCGAATCGAGGATCTGGACGCGCCTCGCCACGGAGATCACGCTCGACCAGTTGCCGGCACGCATCCAGCAGATCATGGCCGGCGATGTTGTCGGCCGGACGCTCGTAGTTCCGACGTCGACGGCCAGCGCTTAACCGGCCGGGTATTGCTTGCAGAATTCGTAGAGCGCCATCGTGGTCGCAGTGGCGACATTGTAGCTGAACGGCATGCCCCAGACGGGAATTTCCACCACATCATCAAGCAAAGCGAGGATCTCTTCGGTGAGGCCGGTCCGCTCGTTGCCGATCACCAGCGCCGTGCGGCGGGCGAACTCGTACGCATGCAGATCGTGCGAGTTGGTTGTTTGCTCGAGCCCCACGAGGCGGTAGCCAGCTTCGCGCAGCTTGCCAAGAACGGGGGCCAGTGTGCGATGCACTTCGATCTCAACCGCGTCGGCCCCGTCGCGGGCAATCTTGCGATCGAGCTTCGCCTGGCCGGTGCAGATGATCCGCCCGACGCCCGAGCAACCGGCCACCCGGGCGATCCGCGAAAGATTGACGTTACTGCGCATGGGGGCGCAAACGAGGACAAGCTCGCGCGGCCGGTCGAGCGGCGTGGGGGGTTTGTGGCGTTGATGTTCGAAATCGTTCATGGGCAGTGAATTAACGGTCAATTGTCAATTCAATTCGATCGCCAATCAAGCGCTACGGCAATAAATTACGGTTGGCGAGCGGTGACTTGGGTCGGTAAGCTTGTTGCATGTTGACTCGTGCCTGGTTTCCGCTGCTTTTGGTTGCGCTCGCGCTCGGCGGCGTCGCCTGGGCGGTGCTGCGGGTCCAGTTGCCGCCGGCGGATTTTACGTTCGTCAACGAGTCGGAGGTGGCGACGGTCGATCCGGCGCTGATCACCGGCGTACCCGAGGGGCGGATTTCTTCGGCAATCTTCGAAGGGCTCACGCGTAACCGGTCCGACAATCTAGAGCCGGAGCCGGGGTTGGCCGCCTCGTGGGACATCTCGGAAGATCGGCGAACGTATACTTTTCATCTACGGCCCGATGCGAAGTGGTCGAACGGCGAGCCCGTGACCGCGCACGATTTTCAGTATTCGTTGCGACGACTACTCGATCCACTCACCGCCTCGCGCTATGCCTACCTGGCCTGGTACATCAAGAATGCAAAACGCTACACCTCGGGTGGCGGCGCACTCGTGGCCGGCGATCCGGTGGAAGTGGAGTTGAATCCGCCCGAGGGCACGCCGAACACCGTGCGCGGCGAATTGCTCCATGGCACGCTGGTGCGAATCGACGAAGGGAAGCCAGACGCCGACGGCAATACGAGCACGAGAGACCGGGTGTACGTGGTCACGATCGACGATAAGGAGCGTCGCTTCCAGGCGGCCGACTTGGGCGAGTCGCTCCCGGCCGGTATCGAAGCCTGTCGGCAGGTGTTGCTCGACGCGCGTGAGCTTGGCATTCGCGTGATCGACGACCACACGCTGGTACTCGAACTCGACAACCCGACGGCGTATTGGCTCGATTTGCTCGCTTTCTATCCCCTGTCGGCAGTGAACCAGGGCTGTTTGGAAAAGTACGGTTCGCCGGCCTGGACTCGGCCGGAGAACATTGTCACCAGCGGCGCCTTCCTGCTCACGGAGCGCCGCCTGCGCGATCGCATCCGGCTTACGCGGAACCCGCTTTATTGGGACCGGGAAAATGTGCGGCTGGGCGTGATCGACGCGCTCTCAATTGACGACCGCACGACGGCGGTCAATCTGTATTTGACGGGCAAGGCGGATTGGGTGACGGTGCCGCCGCCGGTCGTGCTGCGCGAGATGCTGGCCAAAGATCCGCCGCCGAACGATGTGAAGCCGGCGCCGCAATTGACCACCTACTACTACATGGTCAACACCACGCGCAAGCCGGTGAACGACGTTCGCGTGCGCAAGGCGCTCGCGCTCTCGCTCGATCGGGAAGAGATCACGCGAGTGGCGACGGCCGCCGGCGAGGTGCCAGCATTCAGCTTCGTGCCTCCCGCCATGCCGGGGTATAAGGGGCAACCCTTCCCGCCGCGCAATCCGGAGTTGGCGAGAAAGCTATTGGCCGAGGCCGGGTACCCGGGCGGTCGCGGCTTTCCGAAGCTGGAAATCCACTACAACACCGAACAGGGCCACCAGGCGATCGCCGAACTGGCCCGAAAGCAGTGGCAACGGGAGCTGGGGATCAACGTCACGCTGCGAAACGAGGAGTGGGCATCGGCACAGGACACGCAGCAGCAGATGAACTACATGCTCTCCCGCCGCTCCTGGACCGGCGACTATCTCGACCCGAACACCTACCTCGACTTGTTCGTCACAGACGGGGAGAACAACAGCACTGGTTTCTCCAATGCCGAATACGACCAATTGATCGCCGACGCGGCCAAGGAACCGGATGAACAAAAGCGAATGCATTTGCTTGAGCGGGCCGAACAGATCCTGATGGAAGAGCTGCCGATTATTCCCATTTACTATTACGTGTCGAAGAACCTGGTCCGACCTTACGTCCGCGGCTGGTACAACAATCTACAGGATTTCCATCCGCTGAACACGATCTGGATCGATCACACGGTCGACGTGAACGCTCCGCAGCCGAACGAGTACTCGAAGGAGCTGCCATGATCGTATTCATCGTGCGGCGATTGCTCGCCATGGTGGTCACGCTGTGGGTCGTGTTCACAGTGACGTGGCTATTGATGCACTCCGTGCCGGGCGGCCCCTATTCGGGCGAACGCAATTTGCCGCCCGAAATCGAAGAGAACATCAAGCACCGCTACCGGCTCGACCTACCACTGCGCGAACAGTATCTGTTCGAGCTGAAGAACATCGTGAGTGGTGATCTCGGCATGAGCATGCGGCTCTATGATTGGGAAGTTAATCGTATCATCGCCCAAGGATTGCCGATCTCGGCGGCGCTGGGGATCCTGGCAATGTCTTTTGCGCTCACGCTCGGGTTGGCGGCGGGTATCGTGTCGGCTGCCTATCGCGGTTCGTTCGCCGACTTGGCGCTGATGTCGGTGGCGACTTTGGGGATCGCGCTGCCGAGCTTTGTGGTGGCCAGTCTGGCAATCATCGTTGTTCGTGTTCATGATCCCGATTTTTCCTGCGGCTGGCTGGGGGACATTTCGGCAATTGGTGCTACCGTCCGTTTGCTTCGGCGCGCTCTACGCGGCCGAAATCGCCCGGATCACGCGGACCAGCATGCTCGACGTGCTGTCGCAGGACCACATCCGCACGGCACACGCCAAGGGGCTCAGCCAATCGGCGGTGTTGCTGCGGCACGCGCTGCCGGGCGCGCTGCTGCCGGTGGTTTCGTTCCTGGGCCCGGCAACGGCTGGCATTCTTACAGGTTCGGTCGTGATCGAAAGGATCTTCGCCATCCCCGGTTTGGGTTGGCACTTTGTGCAAGCGGCCTTGCAGCGCGACTACACGCTGACCATGGGGCTGGTGCTGCTCTACACTTTCTTGCTGTTCACGCTGAATTTTTTGGTGGACCTGTCCTATCGCATTCTTGATCCGCGAGTGGAGCTGAGTTGAGCTACGGCGATTTGGAAATGATGGCGACGAAAGACGACCACAGTCCCGCGGTCGTGGAGGCCGGCGTATCGCTGGGCGGCGATGCGTGGCGGCGTCTGCGGCGGGACCCCGTGGCGATGATCTCGCTTGCCATCCTGGTGACGATCTGTGTGCTAGCGTTTCTTACTCCGCTGTTGCCGCTGCAACCACCCGACCGCGACCAGACGCGGCTGCAATACCAGCCGCCGCAGCTGTCGCCGTTGTTTGAAAAATCGTTCGACCTCGACTGGGCTGCGATCGAGCGCACGCCAGACGAATTGAAGAAGGTGCAAGGAGAGCTTGCCGCTGCTGCCGACAAATTGAGCGGGTTGCAGCGTGCCGAGCCACCCGATGCCGCTGCCGTCGCCGCGGCGGGGCAGTTCGTCGAGCGGAAACAGAACGAGCTGGCCGACATCGTGCTGCAACCCTATCGGCAAGTCGGCTTTCCCAATCTCAACGGCCTAAGCCGCTGGATGGTCCGGATCCGATTCCGGCTGTTTGGCGAGTGGTCGCTCGGTTCGATCGCCGGCCGCGACGATTTTGGCCGCGATTTGCTGTCGCGCGTATTTTGGGGCGCGCGAATTTCGCTGATCGTCGGGGTCGTCGCCACGTTCGTTTCGCTGTTGATCGGTGTCACCTATGGCGCGGTCTCTGGTTACGTGGGCGGCTGGCTGGACGACTTGATGATGCGGCTGGTGGACGTGCTCTATTCGATCCCGTTCATTTTCGTGGTGATCTTCATCATCACGATTCTCAGCCAGGACGACATCAAGCTGGCGCTGGGACGTTGGGGAATCGATCGGATCACGATCTTTTACTTCGTGGTCGGCGCGATCTATTGGCTCACCATGGCCCGCGTGGTTCGTGGCCAGGTGATTTCGCTCAAGACGGAGCCGTTCGTCGAGGCGGCGCGAGCGCTGGGCGTCAACCAGGCGCGGATCATTTCGCGGCACATCCTGCCGAACCTAGTCGGCATCGTGATCGTCTACCTCACACTCACGATTCCGAGCGTGATGCTGTTCGAGGCGTTCCTGTCGTTTCTCGGCTTGGGGGTCGAGCCGCCCGATGTTTCTTGGGGGCTGCTGGCGAACGAAGGCATCAAGGTGCTCACCCCGATCAAGATCTACTGGTGGCTGATCGTGTTTCCCAGCCTGGCGCTGGGACTGACGCTCTTTGCGCTGAATTTTCTCGGCGACCGGCTGCGGGATGCCCTCGATCCGAAGATGAAGGGGCGATGATCGCCCGGCACATCCAAACCGGCCAGGATGGCCGGGCTACATAGCCGTGGCATCTTGCCACGATTAAACAGTCGTGGCATCCTGCTGCGAGGACAAGATGCCGGTGACAAACCAGGCGATGACCCAGTACAGCAGGCTCGTAAAGAACACGGCGCCAAACATCGACACGCCGAAATAGTCGCGCGTCAGCACCAATGCCGGCGGCTCGACGCTCTTGGGCACGCGACGCTGGACGGGCACAGGGCGGTTTTGGTCGGCCGCCACATCTTCGCGCCAGGTTTCCCAGGCAGCGGCAGACTCCGGCTTGGTGAGTTCGGCCTGGGCCCAATCGCGGGCCGCGAAGACCCACCATACGACGGCCACCATCAGCGCAACGTAGCCGACGAGCCACAACTTGCACCAACCTCGGAACATGCCCGTGCCACCCATCGCGTTCATTCTCCCTGCGCCGCGCTCGAGCTCGGCGGCAGCAAGTCGAGCGCTACCGCGACCATCGCGGGCACACTCGCGCGGAGCGATGCCTCGGCATCGGGATAGTACTTGGGCGAGTGGAGC
This sequence comes from uncultured Planctomycetota bacterium, assembly GCA_963847905.1. Lineage (GTDB taxonomy): Bacteria > Planctomycetota > Planctomycetia > Pirellulales > Lacipirellulaceae > DASYDU01. The sequence continues at coordinate 234,710 of CAWKBP010000001.1, forward strand.
GACGGCGGCGGCTCGCCCTTGTCTCCGAATGCGTCGAGCCGCGCCTGGTCGACGGTGCCCAGCCGGAACATGCAAATCGGCACGCCTGCCAGGCCATACTGACTAAAATCCTCGCCCCCCATCGAAGGCTTCGCTTCTTCGACGTTCGCGTCGCCGAGCACACGCTTTGATCGCGGCCGCGACGCGCTCGGTCAGCTCCACATCATTGAACACCGAGGGCGTGCCTTCGGAAACTTCAATCACCGGCTCGGGCGCCGCGGAGCTCGCGGCTGCGGCGAGCGCCTTGCGGCGAATCCCATCAAGCAGCTGCTTGCGGACTTCCGGCGAGTAGCTGCGGACCGTGAGCTGCAATTTGCAATCGTCGCCGATGATATTGTGCTTGCTGCCACCGTGGATCGAGCCGACCGTGATCACCGCCGGATCGATCGGTTTGATTTCGCGGCTGACGATCGTCTGCAGATCAAGCACGAGCCGGGCGGCGATCACCACCGGGTCGATCGTCGTTTCGGGAGCCGCACCGTGGCCGCCGCGGCCTTTGATCGTGATGTCGACGCTGTCGACGTTGGCGTGGGCATAGCCGCCCAGGTATTCGATCTTGCCGGGCGGCAGCTCAGAGGCGACGTGCAGTGCCACGGCAAAGTCGGGTTTGGGAAAGCGGCGGAACAGGCCATCTTCGAGCATCGCGCGGGCCCCTGCCCCACGTTCCTCGGCCGGCTGACCGATGATCACGAGCGTGCCGGACCATTCGTCGCGATGGCTGGCCAGGTAGCGAGCAACGGCGACCATGTTCGTGATGTGCAAGTCGTGCCCGCAGGCGTGCATCACGCCCACGGTCGCGCCGCGCTCGTCCTTAGTGCGAACTTTTGACGCATACGGCAGGCCCGTCTCTTCGGCGACCGGCAGCGCATCGAGGTCGGTACGCAGCATGAGCGTCTTGCCGACCCCGTTCTTGAGCACGCCCACGACGCCATGGCCGCCGACTCCGGTCGTCACGGCGAATCCAGCGGACTTCAGCTCAGCGGCAAACCGCGCGGCCGTCTCTTTTTCCTGGAACGAGAGCTCCGGCGTCTGGTGTAGCTGGTGATACAACTCGACGAGCGACGGCAGACGGCCATCGACCCACTTTGATATCTCGACGGCTTCCGCAGTCGCAGCCGGTGCATTCTCGCCAGCGCAGGCCGCCAGCGCGACCGCCAACATTGCGAAGCTTACCCCGCTTACCGCGCTGCTGGAGAATTGACTTGCAATATCGGGCCATCAGCGGTATGCTTCGCGGATTCATTCTTCCCTCTCTCATTGAGCCCGTCTGGCATTCATCTGTGCCAGCCGGGCTCTTTAATTGTAGCGTAGGCTGGACGCCTCCTGTCCGGCCTATCGCAGCGCCAGCAGCTGCGGCAGAATTGCCCGCAACGCCCGCGAGCGATGGCTCAGCATCCGCTTCACCGTGGGCCCCAGTTCGCCGAAAGTGCGGTGGTACTCGACAACTTCGAAATAGGGGTCGTAGCCAAAGCCGTTTGTGCCGGACTGCGGCGAAGCGAATCCTCCCTCGGCAAGTGTCGTGACTCTCGGCCCGCACCGCCCCTGTTGGATCGGAGACGGTCACATGGCAAACGTAGCGGGCCGTGCGGCGTTCGAGCGGCAGGTCCCCGAGCTGCTCGAGTAAATGACGATTATTGTCTTCGTCCGTCGCGTGGGGGCCGGCAAAGCGGGCGGAGTAGATTCCGGGGGCACCGTTAAGGGCGTCGACTTCCAGGCCGCTGTCGTCTGCCAATACCCAGCGTTGCAAGTGCTTGGCCTGCTCGACTGCTTTGAGTGCAGCATTGGCGGCAAACGAATCGCCGTCCTCGACGACTTCAATTGCCCCTGGCACCTCATCAAGCGTGACCACGCGAAAGCCCCATGGCGCGAGCATTTCCGCGAGCTCGACCCCCTTCTTGCGATTGTGGGTGCCGATGACGAGGTCCGAGATCGAAGCGAGCGGTTCCATCCTCTACAGGATACCGGATGCCAGGCGCTGGTTGCTAGACACCTACCGCGCGTGGTGCAGCCCATTTGCTATCGGCTCGAATAGGCGCCCGAGACGCTCTGCTTGGGCACTTCGATCGTGTGGGGGTAGATGTCGATCGGGATAATTCGCTCGACTTTGCTTGCCGTTCATGATTTTCACGTGCTTCGGATTCATGTTCGCCGCAGCTTGGACGTCGTGCGTATTCAGCATCTGGGTGAACTGCTGTTTCATTTCTGTCGCATGGCGTTCGCGGCGGATGTCGTCGCCCGTGAGCGGATCGGCGGGCGAGTCGTAGGCGGCTCCAAACGTCTTGATGATCTTCATCACCTCGGGCGATGGCGCAAGTTGACCGTTGGCGAGCCGCTGGCCGACCTGGTCGAACGAGCCGATCGCGACGATGCTCTCGGTGCGGTCATGAAACTCGTAGGCTTCGTAGCCGTTCTTGCGCAGGATCTCGGTTAAGAGGTGAGCGTTCTCGGCTGCTTCGACGAGCGGTTCGGCCTTGCTTTTGCCCCACATCCAACCGAGTCCGCCCGTGCTCCTTGGGTGGCTTATCGTTGGTTTGCAGCACGGTTTTGCCGCTGAACGTGGCGACTTGCACCGTGTATCGGCCCGGGCAATCGAGCAGACTGTGATCGACACCCTGGTTCATCCTGGCAACAAAGTCGTCGACCCCCTTGGGCACAAAGTACTCGCGCGGCAGCAGTGGATTGCGGGTAAAGAAGGCTCGGCCCATCGGTCCGCGCGCTTGCTTGCCGCTGATCTTGCCGACCATGCTGCTCGAAAATTGTCGCACCTCGTCCATCGCCGAATCGGGCGTTTCGTTGGAGAGCACCTTCGACGGCAACGTCTTGATTCGTTCCAAAGTCTTTTGCGCGGATGGATCGTCGATCGATTGGAAGTCGCCGACGAGCACGGCGAACTCGTGTGCCTGTTCCTGTTGGTAGCGAGTCCGCAGCGGGGCGCCATAGTGATCCAGCCCGCGGCCGGAGTTTTTTCCGTCCGAGTGGTCGAATGTGCGGTCGTGGACATAGGCGGTGAGTTTGTACTGGGTGCGGAGTTCGTCGGAAAGCGACCGGGCCTGTTCGGCGGCATCGTCGCCGTCGAACGAGGCGACCATGATCAGCCAGGGGCCTTTGTCTTCGGTCAGCTTGGAGTCGCCGCGCGGAACTTCTTCGACGTAGGAGGCGGGGACGATGTGCTTCCAGATCTGAGCCGAAGCCGAGAGCGGCGGCAGGAGCAACGCGACTCCGACAATCTCGGTGACAATCCAAGCAATTCGGTTGCGCATTGATTTTCTCCACGAACGCGTTGCCAGAAACAAACATTCGGCAGCGGCCCGGCGGCCAGCCGCAAAATGCGTAGAATTAGGCGGGAATCGTAGCAATTGAGCGTCGCGGCGGCCAGAGAGAATCGGTGCTGGCATCCGCTACGAAGGGGGGAAAATTACGGTAGAATAGAGAAGCGGTTGCCAACCGCCGGCCAGCAAAACGCCAGGGCCGGCAAGAATCAATGCAGTTCGGCGAATGACAGCACGAAGTCGCGGCCGCACCATCCCTACGGAGAACCCCGACATGTCCGCTCGGTTGACCAATCGATCATTACAATTCGTCCTCAGCCTCGCAGTTTGTGCATTCGCCTCGGGCATGCACGCCAATGCCATTGCGGCTGAATCGGCGGCGGCTGTCGCCAAAGAGAAGCCCGAAGTGAAACCTGCAGGAGAAGGCTGCGGAGGAGCAGCCCGCGAAAGAAGCGACCGCTGCAAAGGAGTCCGCTGAAGCCAAGCCGGCGGAAGCGAAGGCGGAGTCGAAGCCGGCCGAACCGGCCAAGGCAGCAACACCCACCGAGTCCAAGCCGGCGGCGAAGCCTACGGAGCCTCAGCCGGCAACCGCGGTTGCCGAAGTAAAGACTCCCGAGTCGAAACGCAACAAGGTTCGCCTCGCCAAGTTCGTCATCAAGAGTTCGCTGCCCGAATCGCAAGGCCAATCGGGTCCGTTCGGCGAGATGCAACTCGATTTGGCCGAAACGGTCGCGCGAATCGACAAAGCAGCCGACGATCGCACGATTGCGGGCGCGATCCTCGACATTCAGAATCCGGAGATCGGCCGCGGCAAGATTTACGAGTTGCGGGCAGCGATCCAGCGATTCCGCGCCAAGGGCAAGAAGATGGTGGCGATGGTCGATTCGGCGATGCCGTCCGACTACATGGTGGCCTCTGCTTGCGATGAGATCGTCATGCCGGAGACGGGCACGATCATCCTGCCGGGCGTGCACGCCGAAGCGACGTTCTACAAAGGGCTGCTCGAGAAGGTAGGCGTTCGCGCCGACTTCATGCATGTGGGCGACTTCAAAGGCGCCGCCGAACCGCTCACGCGCGAAGAATACAGCAAGCCAGTGCGCGAGAACATGACGGCGCTCGTCGACAGCTTGTACGATGAAATGGTCACGACGGTCGTGAAAGACCGGCCCCTCTCGGTGGCCCAGGTCCGGGAGATCATCGACATGGGCCTCGTCACGGCGAAGAAGGCCAAAGAAATGGGCCTGATCGATCGCGTTGCTTATCCCGATACGCTCCGCAAAGAGCTGGCCAAATCGTACGAAGCCGCGCCGCTGGTGTATGTGGAGAACTACGGGCAGAAGAAAGTCGATACCGATTTCTCCGGGCCGATGGGCTTCATCAAGCTGATGCAGGCGATGATGGGCGGCGATTCGTCGTCGAAGCGTGAAAACGGCAAAAAGATCGCCGTGGTGTACGCCCTCGGTGCGATCACCTCAGGCAAAAGCCAGTCCGATCTGTTCGGCAGCGAGGTGATGGGTTCGACGACGATCATCGAGGCGCTCCGCGAAGCGAACGACGATAAGGACGTCGCGGCGATCGTCCTGCGGATCGATTCGCCCGGCGGCTCGGCACTCGCTAGCGACTTGATCTGGCACGAGACGCAGGTGATCGACAAGCCGATCGTCGCCAGCATGGGTGACGTCGCGGGGAGCGGCGGATACTACATCGCCATGGGTGCCGATAAGATCATCGCCACGCCCGGCACGATTACTGGCTCGATCGGTGTGGTCGGCGGCAAACTTGCTGTTCAAGGTCTCTACAAGAAACTTGGCATCACGACCGAGACGATCGAACGCGGTCGCAATAGCGGACTGTTCAATTCGAGCGGTCCGTTCACCGAGTCGGAGCGAGTGGTCGTCCGCGCGATGATGGTCGACGCCTACGACCAGTTCACCAGCAAAGCCGCCGAAGGCCGCAAAATGCCGGTCGACTCGCTCCGCAAGCTAGCCGGCGGTCGCGTCTACACGGGACGCCAGGCGCTCGCCAATGGATTGGTCGACGAACTGGGCACCTTGCACGATGCGATTCAGTCAGCGAAGCAACTGGCCGGTATCGACAAGGACACGAAAGTCACGATCGAGCGTCTCCCCGAGCCGACGAATTTCTTCGAGTCGCTATTCGGCGAGCAAGACGCCGAGAAGGAAGTCCGCCTCGGACCGGCGCTCGCGCCCCTGGCGCCGGAATTGGTCGACGTGGCCGCCAAGGCGTATCGCCTCCGGGCAGTTTTCCGGCAGCCGGCGGCGCTGGTGATGCCGTTTGAGCTGGAGATTCGGTAGCGGCCGGGCATGGCCGCATGGTTCCAATACATTAGAATTCAACGCCAACATGACCATGCAGGAAATCACAATTCGTGTCGATCCATCGGCGGCCGCGGTCTACCTGTCCGCATCGGAACAGGAACGACGGAAGCTGGACGCACTGCTCAGCCTGCGACTAAGCGAAGCGACACGTCACGATCGTCCGCTGTTAGAAGTCATTCGTGAAGCTGGTCGCGAAGCCGCTGCTAACGGTCTAACTCCTGAAATCCTTCAGGAGATCTTGGATGAAAAGTGAGACGCGCGGGCGTTATGTGATCGACGTCAATACGCTCGTCAGCGCCTTTCTATTCCCCGAATCAACACCTGGTAAGGCGCTTGAGCATGTGCTCGTCGGACATACGCTGCTGATGTCGCTAGAATTGGCGGCCGAAGCTACCAGTGTCATGCGGCGGGAAAAATTCGACCGCTATATCGCCAAGCCTCGTCGCGAAGCCCTACTGGCCGGTACGATCCATGTTAGTGAATTTGTCCATACTTCGACGACGATCAGTGTCTGTCGCGATCCGGACGACGATAGACTGTTGGAGTTGGCGCTTGACGGAAAAGCCACGGCGATAATAACTGGCGACGCTGACCTGCTTGCGCTGAATCCTTTTCAGCAGATTATGATTCTCAATCCTCGGGATTTTCTGACGGCGGCGGGTGCATGAAATCCTTGCTCGATCCGTTGGAGGATGCTCAGACCGCGTATCTCGCGGGATTGCGGGGCACCTTGAAGCGAGGGCGAATCGCCTCTAAAATCGACGGGCGATGTGTTGTCGTGCTTAGCTGTCTTCCGCGGGGGCTTGTTACTCTCGCCCCGCCATGAGGTCCCTTCTGTGCCTGGAACTTGCGTAATCGGTCTGCAATGGGGCGACGAAGCCAAGGGCAAAATCGTCGACCGGCTGACCAAAGAGCACGATTTCGTCGTCCGCTATCAGGGCGGCGCGAACGCCGGCCATACCGTCATGGTGGGTGACCAGGTCTACAAGCTCTCATTGCTCCCCAGCGGCATTCTCACGCCGGGTGTCACCTGCGTGATCGCCGGCGGCGTTGTGCTCAATCCGGCCCGCGTGATCGAAGAACTCGACGAACTAACGGCGCGAGGCATGGGAGACGTCGCCAACGAAAACCTGCGGATCAGCGACCGGGCACACGTGATTTTTCCCTGGCACTTTGCCGAAGACAAAGCGCTCGACAAAAGCACTTCCGACGGTGAGAACATCGGCACTACCGGCCGGGGCATCGGGCCTTGTTACCGGGACAAGGTCGGCCGCTCGCATGCCATCCGCCTTGGCGATCTCTATCGCCCCGACTTCCGCGAGACGGTCGAACACATCGTCGCCGCGAAGAACCCGATCCTGGCCGTGCTCTACCCAGCCGGCGACTTCAAGCCGCTCGATGCCTCGGCGATTTACAATGAATACATGAAGTTCGCCGAACGATTGCGGCCTTACGTTTGCGACACGACCGAGCTGTTGCTCACCGCGGCGGAAGCGGGGAAGCGAATTCTATTCGAAGGCGCGCAAGGCGCGCTGCTCGACGTCGACCACGGCACCTACCCCTTCGTCACCAGCAGCAACAGCTCCGGCGTCGGCATCGCCAGCGGCTCCGGTGTGCCGATGCGACACGTCGACCACATCATCGGCGTGGTGAAGGCCTATTCCACCCGCGTCGGCGGCGGCCCGTTTCCGACGGAGCTAGACAACGAACTCGGCCAATATCTGCGGGACCGCGGCAACGAATATGGCACGGTCACCCGCCGCCCGCGCCGCTGCGGTTGGCTCGACGCGGTCGCGCTGCGCTATACGGCCCGCCTGAGCGGCGTCGACGCGATCGCCGTGATGCTGCTGGACGTGCTCTCCGGCCTCAAGGAACTCAACATCTGCACGGCCTACGAGATCGACGGCAAGCAAATCAAGCACTTCCCCAGCCACGTCGACGACATTCGCCGGGTGACACCGGTGTACGAGTCGCTCCCCGGTTGGGCGGAAGAAATCACGGCATGTCGCACGATGGATGCTCTGCCTGAGAACGCCCGAGCGTATCTCCGCCGCATCGGCGAGCTCGTAGGCCAGCCAATCGAGATGGTCTCGGTCGGCCCGGAACGCGACCAGACGATTGTCGTCGGACAAGTTGTGAGCCACGATGGCCAGCGACGCATCATCGCCGATCGCGGACATCCCCACCGAGCGACGGCCGCGCAATATCGCGATCATCATGGACGGCAACGGCCGCTGGGCGCGCGGCAAAATCTGCCTCGCGTGGCGGGGCACCAACGCGGTGTCGAATCGGTTCGCCGCACGACGGAAGAAGCGTGCGCGGCTCAAGATCGAGCAGCTCACCCTCTATTGTCTGTCGAGTGAGAACTGGAAGCGGCCCCAGACCGAAATCAGCTTCCTGATGACGCTGTTGGAGCAGTACATGATCGCCGAGCGCGCGACGATCATGGAGAACAACATCCGCGTCCGCATGCTGGGCCGCCGCGACGAAATTCCCGACCAGGTGCTCGCGGAGCTAGATAAGACAGTCGCCATGAGCCGGGCGAACAGCGGCACCTGGCTGAACCTGGCGATCAACTACGGCGGCCGGGCGGAGTTGGTCGACGCGATGCAGAAAATCGCCCGGCAAGTGGCCGCCGGCGAACTCGAGCCGCGACGAAATTGGCGAAAAAACGATCGCTGCGAGAGCTTTATACGGCTGGTGCGCCCGATCCGGATCTCTTAATTCGCACGGCCGGCGAGATGCGAATCAGCAATTTTCTGCTCTGGCAGATCAGCTACGCGGAAATTTGGGTCACGGAGAAATGTTGGCCCGAATTCGATGAGGCCACTCTCCACGAGGCGATTCGCGCGTATGCAGCCCGCGAGCGGCGATTCGGCGGGCTGAATCAGTAGTATCAGCTTCGCAGCGCACCAACTGCCAGCAGCACCCAGCCGAAGATCAGCGACAAGCCGCCAATCGGGACGATCGCGCCGAGCCAGCGGAAGTTTGGGCCGGTGAGGACCAGGGCGTAGAGCAAGCCGGAGAAAATCAGCACGCCGACCAGAAAGGCCCAAGCCGCGGCTTGCCACCAGGGCGTCGGTCGATTGGCGAGCGCGACGCCGACAAACACAATCGCCAGCGCGTGCCACATCTGGTAACGCACGGCCGTTTCGTGATTGGCGAGCCGCTGGCCAGATTCGTCGCCTGCGTAACCCCAGGCAGGCGAGCTGGTCCGGCAAGCCATGAGCACCAAACGCTCCCAGCGCGACGCCAACGGCGCCGAGGATTGCGCCAACGGCGATCCAACGGGTAGGTGACATGTCGATCAGCATACAGCGAGACGCGGGCGAGCATTTGGCTAGTAAGTGCCCTTGGTCGGCGGACGTGATGCCCAGGCGTTCTTCTTCCTCTTCCTGGATGATGATCCGCGGCGTGACCATCATCATCAGGCTGTCGGTCTCGCGGCCGATGCCGACGTTGCGGAACAGCCGGTTGACGTACGGCACCTTGGACAAGAGCGGCACGCCGAACTCGTTGCGGCCTTCGCTCAGCCGCTTGATGCCGCCCAAGAGCACCGTGCCGCCGTCGGGCACGCTGACGGTCGTCACCACGGCGACGAACTGGAACGTCGGCAACTGCACCGTGATGCCGGTGCGTCGTCTCGGCGTCGCTATCGATCGACTTCGAGTTGCTATCGTCATCGTCGTTGTTGGTCGTGCTCGCTGGAGCTGGTGGTCGACGTCGTTCCTTCGAAGGTGAACGTGTCGACGTCGCCGATCTGCGTGAAGAACGGCACCACCGTCAGACGCACGTAGCGCCGGTCGTTCGAGACCACGGCCTGGATCGTCATCAGCGTGCCTTCGTTGAGCACGACGATCACCGGCTGCTGGGCGGCGGCGAACTCGCCGACGACCGGGATCACGCTGATCACGAACGGCCGCGACAGGTGTCGGCGACGAACGCCTGCTGACCGTTGAACAGCGTCACCTTCGGCGCGTTGAGCACGTTGGTGCGGCGATCGCCCTGCGCGGCATTGATCAGGAAGTAGGCCTCGATGTCGCTCAGGATGGCGAAGCCGAAAGTGGCCGCCTGGTCGGCGGTGAACCGCCGAACTGTCGGCACCGAGGCGAGAAGCTGCCCTGGCGGAACGGAATGTCGAGATCGGCCGTGAAGGCCGGGCAGGATCGCCGATGCACCGCGGGCCGAACACCGACGATTGACTCGACGCAGCTTGGATTTACGCTGCCGTCCGGATTGATCACGTTGTGCGTTGGCCGGTGGACCGATGTTACATCGAAGTCGATGCCGATCCGCTCGAAGAAGCTGTCGTTGAGTCGGATGAAGCGAACTTCGATCGTGACCTGCAGATCTTGCAGGCGGCGCAACTGTTCAAGCAGGTCGGCGATTTGTTCGTGAACGGCTTGCGTCTGGCTGATGACCAGGCTGAGGTTGGTGGGGAACGGGCGGATTTCGGCTTCGCCGCCGCCGTTCTCGGCCCAGGTCTCCGTAGCGACCGTCGAGATGATCAGATCGATCAGCGAGTCGAAGTCGGCGCTGGCCGCACCGCCCATGCCGCCAGGTCCGCTGCCGATCGGCATCGCGTCGACGGTGACCCACTGCCGTTCATGCCGCCGCCAAATTGCTGGGCGAGCACGCTGTCGTTCGGTCCACTGGCTGCCTTCGGGCCGCGATCGTTCACGAGCACCGCCGGCCGGGCGCACCGAATCCGCCCGCGCCGTAGCCGATCGTCTGATGGGCGTCGTTGATCAAGCCTTGCAGGCCGATGTTGCTGTTCGGCACGAAATTCGGAATCGGGATCACGAGGTCCGCCACGTTGTAGACCTTGCGAATAGGTCTCGCCGTCGCGGAGCTGCTCGCTGGTGATCTTGAGCACTTCGTCCTTGATCACGTAGCTCAAGTGGAGCGGCTCAGGATCAGGTTGAGCGCACTCTTCAGCGAGATTTCTTTGCTCAGATTGATCGTGACGGCGTGCTCGATTCGACGCCTTCCTGGCTCAGACCGCGCGGATCGAGATGGATGTTGATGCCCGCGAGCTCGGACAAGACCGTCGACGACCTCGCTCAGCGGCGTGTTTTGGTACTTGCAGCAGAACGGGCGTCTTCAGACGGCGCTCGATCTCGAGCTCGCGTTCCGTGCGGCGGGTCTCGCGTTCGCCGCTCTTGCGGTCCTTGACAAAGTCGTCCCAGTGCTTTGGTCGTAGACCAGCGGATTGGCATCGCCGAGATTGGATAGCTCGACGTTTCGACGTCGTTGAGTTGGTTCCAATAACCTTCCTCGCGGGCGTCGGCCGTCTGCTGATTCATCATCGTGCGGCGAATGAACTTCGCGTTCAGCCAGACTTGCTTGGCGATTTGTTCATCCGGAGCGATCTCGAGCAACCGGCGGGCGACGATCTCCATCTCGGCATAGCGTTGCTCGTCGCGAAGCTGATTGAATTCTTCGACCAGCTCGGCAATCTTCTCCTGCACTTTGAGTCGGACTTCGCGGTTCGCGATTGACTTCGTCGAGGACGGCCTGATTCTCCTCGTCGAGCTCGATTTCGGAGCGGTGATCCTTGACGTACTTTTCGGTCTCGTCGAGCGTGATGTCGATTCGCCGAGTGAGCTGAGTGCGATATTCTTCCGAGAGTTGCGACGCGGCGACTTGCTCGCGCGTCTGCTGGAGCAACTTGAGTGCTTCCTGCGGCTTCGTATCGCGGAGCCGACGGGCTTCCGATTGCTTCTTGCCTACTTCGGCCGACATCTGGCGGGCCTGCGCCTGCTGGTCCGCAGCGGCCGAGTCGATCAACGTCGAGCCCGACATCCGGCCAGCCATGGGGGGAGTCGGCAACGCGGCCGGCGCCGAGACGGCGGCCAGTTTCTGCAGATATCCCTGCAGTTGGATCTGCTTGTCGCGATCGAGTTCCTCACGCAACACGTAGGCCTGGCCAAATAGCGCGGCCGCTGTTTTTGAATCCTGGCGCTGGAGAGCTATTTCGCCCTCTTGCATCAGGCGAGTCGCTTCACTCACCGCCGGCGCAAGGAACTCGCCGAGGAGCTAATGGAGTTCGTTCCGGCGAAGCGGTTGGAAGCCGTCGAGGCGGAGCCATGGCGGGTGCGGATAGCGGCGCATCGTCGATCTCGGCGCCTCGGCGGGCAAGTCGAGTGGCTCTGGCAATTGAGCAAACCGCATGTCGGACGGCATCGTCGGCATCGGTGCTTGAGCGTTTTGGCTGGCAGGCGACTCCGCTTCGAGGCTAGCTTGAGCGGCGTAACGATCGTCGGTGATTTCAGCGGCGGCGGAAGAAGTCTGTCCGCCGGTACGCGCTCGTTGGATGTCCCAGGCCAAAAGCGACGGCCGGTCTTCGGTCGGCAGAAATGCTGACTCGGGAACTCCGATGGCCGTCGCCAATCGGACCGACTCTCGGCCTGGTCGATGTCGCCCGCCGCGAGCGATTGCCGCGCATCCTGGAGAAGTCTCAACGCACGGGTCTTGGAATCAATCGGCGCAGGGTTTCCCGCCACAGCTGGCAACGCTACCGGCTGGGTCGAAAACTGTCCGTAACCAATCGAGGCCGCTTGTTCGACGCCCCGATCGGGCATGCCGACGGGGTGGCTATGCAGCGCCGGCACGACCGGCGGCGACATATCCAAGTGGGCTGTGGGCGGAAAGGGCTCGCCTGCTCCGGCCGAAGGCAATGGTCTCATCCGTTCCGCAAAAGGATCGACCGGCTGGCCCATCGGCGCCGGTTCGTATTGCCGCTCCCGGGCGGCAGCCAGTGAGCCCGAACTCATCGCGGTCGGGTTCTTGCCCGCGGCCTTTTGAGCCTGGGTCAATTCGCGTCGAACCAACGTCGGCGTCGGGCCGAGATGGAACAACGTGTATTTCGGTTGGGCCGCCTCGGCACGCTCAACCAGCGCGCTCGCACGATCAAGATTCCCGGCGGCGATCGCGGCGCGAGCGTCCACCAGAAGCTTGTCCACGTCGTTGTGGGAGAGTGCTCCCGGCTCCGCGGCGTTGGTGACCAGGCAAACCGACAACCATAAGGCGCCGGCAGCCATACCCAGGGCTGGCATCCATTTCGCGTTCAACTCGCAACTCCTTTTGGCGATGTGTCGACTGCCGTCTCGCGTCGCGGGGCAAACTTTGCCCCACACTTCGATCGGTGACACGTCCCGAACTTCAATGTCCGGGACACCATTGGCTAACTCTTGATTGCTCGAATCGGACGGTCCGTGCTGAAACGCGCTCGGCGGCGAAAAGTCGGAACACACCTCCATTCGATTCGGGCGGGATTTTCACCCCAACAGAACGATGGCGGCGGGTTCAATTCATGACGAACGGTTCCTGGCAGATGAGGAGGCGGAAATTACTGAGGGCCGCCGAACCGGTCAAGATCACTTTCGCAGCGAATGCAGATGCCCGGAAACGTCGCCGCGATTGCGCGATAGATTGCACGCCCTTTCTGCGTGCGCAGGCAGGGCGTGAGCTGTTACCAAAGGAGTATTTCACGGCGCGCACTGCTCGCTGAGCTAGCAAGACTAGCCGCCGCGACCGCCGTAACCGCCCCCCGGCCCGCCGCGATAGCCTCCCCCTTCGAAACCGCCCCCGCCGGGTGCTTCTTTGGCGAACGTCGCGCGGTGCGTCTCCACGACTTCCGAATCGCTGACCTCATCCTGAACGAATAATTGGCCCGCGGGTCCCATCAAAAGCACTCGCGCTGGCCGCGATATGTCGCGGGTTAGGCGTTCGCCGCCGCGGATGTCGGCCACGGTGATATCCGTCTGGAACTTGAAGTCCTTAAAAGGATCGATGGCCCGTCCCTGATCGGCAAGCACTTCGGTGTCTTCGGTCATGTTGGCGACGCTGCCGCGGAGCAGGTCCTTTTCTTTGGCCGCCTGAATCGCGTTCCGCTTTTCATCGATGCTAAACGACTGGACCAACAAGGTCGCCTTCGGTTCGCTGTTGGGCTGGTCGCTTGCCGGTTTGGCACCGGCGACGGCGACGCTGCCAGCGAGCGGGATTGTGACCGTCCGACTGGGCTTGCTCCACTCGGTCAAGCGAAAAGGAGTGGCCTTCGACGAACGTTTCTCGTCGCGGATGCGCGTGATCACGTCCGACGCGAGCGAGTCCTTGTCGACACGCCGCATGCCATAGCTCTGGTTCGGATCGAGCAGCGCCATGCGGACCTGATATTTGTATTTCTTTCCCGGTTCGACGCTGAAATCGAAGAACCGCAGAAGCCAGAATGGAGCTTGGGGTTCGCCGCTCGCACTAAGGCCACCGCCTCCGCCACCGCCCGCATATCCACCACGGCCGCCGTAGCCCCCTTCCTCACCACCGCCGTAGCCGCCGCGCATGCCGCCGCCGCCATAGCCGCCGCCATAGCCGCCTCGTCCGCCCATGCCGCCTTCCATGCCGCCGCGTCCACCCATTGCCGCCATAGCCGCGCTCGCCGCCCATCATCGGTCCACCACGGCCGCCCATCGCACCGCCTGCACCGCCTACCCCGCCGGCAAACATGTCGCCGGGCTCGTCGCTCTCGGGCTTCTTCGTTTCCTCGGGCTGCTTGGTTTCTTCTTCCGGCAACGCATCCACGGCGAGCGGAATATCGGAGTGGGTCACTTCCGAGCCCCAATCGCGGCCGACCAGCGGCGGCAACGGGAAAGTAAGCACGCCGCCGTCGAGACAACGCGGGTCGACGATCTCGGGCATCTGCGAGACCCATTTGGCCGTCACCCCGGTCGGATTCTGGGTATCGGCATTGGTATTCGCATTCTGGCTGCCAAACAAAGCGGTCGTCGTCACGGCAGGCTGCCGGCCAATCCGTTCGCCCTTGCCGTTGTAGACATACACAGGCTCCCACTTCAGTTCCTTGGAATCCTCGCCGCCGCGGATTTCGGCCCGCTCGACGAAGTATCCGAGGATTTGAGGGACGTCGGCGGCGTAATCGAAACCGCGGGCGTTTTCGAAGGCGTCGCGATAGAGTTTTAGTTGCTCTTTGATCGGCACTTTGGCCACGACTACCGCCCAATGGGCAACGCGAACCTCTTCATAGTCCTGCAGCGGCACCCCGGCCGGGCGGACCAGGCCCACGACCGGACGGCGCTTCGGATGTTCTGGATCGAAGACGTTGGCGCCAAACGCATCCGCATTGCGCCCGCCGCGCGCGGCGCGGCCGCCGCGTTCCGACTCGGCATTTTGCTTTTCTTGTTCCTTTTGCTGCTTCTTGGCGAGTGCCGCCGCCTTGCGTTGTTCCTCGAGAATCTTCTGACGACGAACCACGGGGTCGACAAACGCCAATAGTCCGGAGCCGCCGTTGGCTTCGACGTCCTGGGGCTCGAGCATCTTCGGATCGGTCCGTCGCACGACGGGTGGCACGGGACTCGGGTCCCAGGGGATGTTCCTATACTTACCAAAATAGGCGTCGGCGCTAACCAAACCATCGCCCTTCGTCTTGAAGCGGCTTTGCGTTCCGGATGTCGTCCGGGAAGTCCTCTTTCATTTTCGCGCCAGCTGAAGCCGTCCATGCTTTGCCGTGCGTCGGCGATTACTTGTGTTCAGCTTCGCCGGCTGCCTTTTCGGGGGGCAAACTTTCACGCCCCAGCGCGCCATAGATCATCCACAGGCGCAGAGACCCACCAACACAATGCCGACTTTCTCGCCGTGTGCAACGAAGAACTGCTTGATTCCGCCGAGACCACCTAGATTGGCTTTCATTGCATCTTCCTTATTTCAAATCCTGATTCGCGGCAGGCCCAAATCGCGGCTTGTCCGCCGCGTGCCGGCGGCTGGCTCCCCCTGTGGTTCGAGGGGCCGAGCCAGCTTTATTGCATTGCTAATACACGCCGCCGTCGGCCGACGCGTCGCCCGCAGCCGTCGCCTCGGTCGGCGGGTTGAATATATAAACCGTGCCCTGCAGAACTACTGTTTTCATCATCGGATCTGCCTCGGGCATCATCTCGACGCCCATCGCGGCGCCGCTTGCCCCATAGGAGTCGCCGCCGCGGCCGCCATAACCGCCGCCGCCGCCGTATCCGCCACTGCCGCCGCCACTCGCACCGCCGTCTGCCGGATTGATACGCACTTCCTGAACTTCGACCTGGAGCGGAGCATTCGCGCATTCGGAGATCAGCTGGGGCAACCAGCGCTGATCCATCCACAAAGTCATCCGCACCGGGAGACGTTTGAATTCCGTGCCAAAGGCGGAGAGACTGCCGTCGCCCGGATCGGGGATCGGTGCGCCGTCGGCATTGACGTAGCGATTGTTGAACAGGTCGGCGTCCGCCGAAGCGCCGTCGGAGCCCATGCCTCGGCCGCCTTCCCCATAGCCGCCCATTTCTCCATAGGCACCTTCCATGCCTCGGCCACCACCACCGCTATAATCACCTTCCATGCCCCCGCCTCCGCCACCTTCCATCATCATGCCTTCGCCGCCGCCCATCATTCCGGGTGACGCCATCTCGACCATGTCGATCCGGCCCTTTCCGCGACTGGCCTGGGCAGCGGTGCGGCCGACTTCGAGTGACTGGATCACGCGAATGGCGGCATTCGAAAAGCGATCGGAGCCTGCTGCTTTGTTGGTATTGGCGATAATCGTGAGCAGCGCTTCGTAGACCCACAGGTCTTCTTGCGTTTTCCAAATTCGCTTAGATGAAGGGGTCGACCGCGGAGCCAATTCGTCGCGGATCAACTGCTGGTCGGCCCAGACGACCAGGAAATCGGGTTCTTCGAACTGTTGGGAGGGGTCGCCCCCGTCTCCACCACGGCCAGGGTTGTTGCGCAAGGTATCGAGAAAATTCTGCACATTGAACGCACCACCACCGCCCATCGCGCCCATGCCGCCCGCGCCGAATCGGGCGCTTCGAGTGCGCCGACGATCTTTGGCAGTTCCGGAAAATGATCGCGGATGTAATTGTTGTAATGTGAACGTAAATTGCGCGAAATATCGGCGCCAAATGCCAGCTTGTCGATGTACTTATGGAAGTCTTCACTCAGATTACTCGGCCACTTGAGCACGGAGGCCGTTTGCCGATCGTACAGCTGCTTCCAAAGAGCGAAGACGGTCTGCTGCTGCTGTGCGATTTGCTCGTTTTGAGCGGATTGGACTTTTTCATTGGCATGGAACGGCTTGTTCTTTACCTGGGTGGCATTATTGAACTGAGAATCGATTTTGCCTCGGTTTGTCTTGTACTCGGCCCACAGGTTACTCGCGCCTCGCCACCAAACTCCGAGCGCGACCAACAGCGCAACCACAGTCAACACCCAGAAATGTTGACGCTGCAACCAACCCCACGCTTTTCGCAATTGATCCATGATTTCGTCCTAGAAAAACTTGCCTCAACCTGATCCCTGTCGCGTCAGCCAGTGGGCCCGGCCGAATCGCCCACCGATACCGTGTCGATCGATTCGCCGCCTTCGGTAGCCGCCGGCTGTTCCTGCCGCGCGGTGCGTGGCGTCGGCTTCCAATAAAACTGAATCGTGAAGTCGTAACGGCGGAGCTTCCAGACTTTCGGGGCCTCGGGCATCCCGTCGTCCGCGGCGCCACGACCACTCATCGCGGGAGCGCGGCTCATCATCTGGCCGCCCGACCCATCGCCGACCGCGTCCGGAAAATAAGAGACGTCGATAATCGGGTTTTCGGTCGTTACCACGGCACTCTGTATGCCGAGCTTGGCAATTGGCACGTCGATCAATGCGCCGTTTGGCCCGTCGGGCAACTGAATGCTGCCATCTTCCAACGACTTGATAAACGTGTTTTCGACGAATTCTTTCCCTTCGTCGTTGGTGAAGCGGAGACCGAGATTGGTGTTGTGGAAATGGTAGCCCTTGAGCTGGATGACCCAACCGGGGCCCGTCGGTCCACCGGCGGCCGCGGCCGCTTCGGTGCCGTCGGCAGACATGCCACTGCCGTCGTCGCTGTATTGCTCCTCGGCAATCGGCTCGGCAGCCGGCTCGGCGGCAACTTCTTCGCCGTCCACTGCCGCATCGCCTTCGGCGCCTTCTTCGCCGTCAGCCGGCGCGGCCGCCGGAGCCGCTTCGGCTTTCTTCTGGCGGAACGATGCCGCGCGGGCGTCGGCGATCATCGGGGCGATGCTCGCATACCAGGCCGTGGTCGAGGCCTCGTCCATGTATTCGCAATCCATCGACGTAATGTGTAGTTCGACGCGGGCCGTGACGTCTTCGGCCGTTTCCTTGCGCTCGTCGGCGGGCCGGACGTCTCGTGGCAGCGCCGCGTCGACCGCCTTCATAAGCTCAAGCCACAACAACCGACCTTCGACGTTGCTCACCAGGTTTTGAGCGGTCGTGACGATCCCGTCAAACTGTGCGGTCAACGTCGTCTGAGCCGTATCCATTGCACCGGACTCGGTGGAGAGCGTGCCCGCGGCCGACAGCGCCCTAGCCATCTCTGCATTGTATTCCTGCGAAACTGCCGCGCTCCGCCACGACGAGTAGGTACTCGCGTAGTCGACCGCCATGCCCGTGAGCAACAGCGCCGCCGCCGCAACGGCCCATGGCTTCTTGGCCTTCACCAGCCGCTTGGTGATGATTTCGCCCGGCAGGAGATTCGTATGAATCTGAGCTTTGTCGAGTGCTTGGACGGCGAGCCCGTAGGCGACGCCAAAGGTCAGCACGTTCTCTTTGAAATTCGGCACCGCGGTGACGCTGCCGCCCACCAGCGATTTGAAGTCGTCGATCTGCGCGACGTCTTGATCGAGATTCTGCGCGAGGAATCGCTGCAGCCCCGGCAGCTTCATCGGGTTGCCCAGCGCGATCACCGAGCCGAGCTTGGCGTTTCGATTGTTGCTCGTGAAGAAGCCGATCGAACGCTGGATTTCGGCGACCAAGTCGCTGAACACGGGTCGCATCGCTTGGAACACCGCCTTGGGATTCTCGGCCTTCATCGCGTTGCGCTTGAGATGCTCCGCCTTGGCAAACGTCAGCTTGAGCTCTTTGGTGAGCGCCTTGGTGAAGTGGTTGCCGCCGATCGGGATGCTTCGCTGCCAGACGCGGAAACCGTCCGTAATCACCAGGTCCGTCGTGTCCGTGCCCAACGACAGGACAACTTTCGAAGGCGGAGGATTCTCGCGCTCGTAGTTTTCCAGGTTGCCCAGCTGGTCGAAGCAGATGAAGTTGTAAATCGCCAGAGGTGCCAGCTGAATCACGTCGATCTCAACGCCGACGTCTTCCAGCGGCTTGAGCGCCCGGGCTACCTGGTCGCGCTTCATCGCAAACAGGCCGACTTCCGTTTCCAGCGCGTAACCCTCGTCCACGCTGCCGCCGGCCAGTGCCTGGTAGTCCCAAACCACATCTTCTAAGGCGAACGGAATCTGCTGCCGGGCTTCGTACTTGACGATGTCGGGAATCTTCTTCGCCTCGACGGGCGGCAGCTTGATGAACCGCGCGAGCCCGCTCTGACCAGGAACGGAGATCGCCACGCGATCGCCTTCGAGCGAGTTGCGCGAAACGAACTGCTCGAGCGCCTCGCGGACCAACTCTTCGCGGTTCGCCTCGGGCTGAGTAAGGATCTTCGGGTACTCGATGTAGTCGAAGGCCTCGACAACGATCCGGTTGTCGTCCTTTTCGTGTGGACGACAGCGCAGCGCCTTCGAGCGCACATTGGCCTACGTCGATTCCCCAGACGGCGTTACTCTTCGCCATGGCCGAAATTCCTCTGTTCTGTAAACCGCGTTCCGCGCAGCCAGATGCTGCGATGCGAGCCGACTCGATGCATCCAGAGCGCCGTCGCCCGATATTCCGCCGGCCCGAATGGCCGCGCGGACGGGTGTCCTGGCGACCGAACGGTCAACGCCGCAAGAGTTTGCGCCTGTGGTCCCAGCCGGTCCGGTCTGCCGCGACTCGCTACAAATTCCATTCTACTCGTAGAATTCGGCTTGGAAAGCATCTTTGGCCGCAGCGGCCGACTTCTGTCACGCCTCCAGGCCGCGATCCGGCAGGAAGGCCCGATTCCCACCTGGACATCTTTGCTAACTGCAATCTACAAATAGGTTTACGCTGATGCCAAACTGACGGACCAACCCCGTCATCACCGGTGGCGCGAATCGCCCCGCGCTGGTAAGATTGGTCCCCAATAGTCCTTCTGCGGTTGGCTTCCCCGTTATTCCCCTGACAATTCACCTCGCGCTGGCCGACGGCCCGCGATATCGTGCCCATGATCGTGACCATCGACGGCCCCGCCGGAGCGGGCAAGAGCAGCGCCGCCCGGGAACTTGCCCGGCGTCTCGGGTTCCGCTTTCTCGACACGGGCGCCATGTATCGCGCCGTCACGTTGGCCGCCAAAGAGCGCGACCTCGACCTCACCGACGCGGATCGTCTCGCGCGTTTGGTTGGGGAAATCCGTGTGGAGCTCACCGGCGACCGGGTGCTGGTCGACGGCCAGGACGTCACCAAAGCGATCCGCACGTTCGACATCACGACGTCAATCCAATATGCGGCCGACAATCCCGCCGTCCGGTCGCAACTGGTCACGTGGCAGAGAGAGGCAGCCGCGGGCTGCGACGTGGTGACCGAGGGTCGCGACCAGGGGACTGTCGTCTTCCCCCAGGCCGAGTGCAAGATTTTTCTCACAGCCGACGAACGCGAGCGCGCCGAACGTCGCTTCCGTGACCTGGTCGGCCGCGGCGAGCAGGTTTCGTTCGACGAGGTACTCAGCGCCCAGCACCAGCGCGACGACCGCGACCGCACGCGCAATGTCGGCGCCCTGTTGAAAGCCGATGATGCGATCGAAGTTTCCACCAGCGGCTTGTCACCGGCGGAGGTCGTCGCCCGGCTGGAAGAAATCGTGCGATCCAAACAATGACCGAATCCGCCGCGAAACGAGAACGTTCCCAAAGCAAAAGCACGCTGGCCCGCGCGTGGTATTCCCTCAGCCGGTTTGTCTGCTGGACGATTTGCAAGCTGTTGTTTCGCTTCCGCTACAGCGGTTGCGAAAACGTGCCGCCCAGTGGTCCACTGCTTGTGGTGAGTAATCATCAGAGCCATCTCGATCCGGTATTGATCGCCATCGCCGCGCCGAGGCAAGTCGGGGCGCTTGCGCGGGCATCGTTGTTCGTAGGGCCGTTCGGCTGGTTGATCCGGTCGTATGGCGCGGTCCCGGTCGAGCGCGGTAGCGCCACCGGCGGCATCCGGGCGCTACTCGGCATGCTCAAAGTCGGGGGAGCGGCGATCGTCTTTCCCGAAGGAACTCGTACGACCGACGGCCAGCTGCAACCCTTCCAGAGCGGCTTCTGCGCGATCGCCCGGCGGGGTGGCGCCGCAATCGTGCCAACGACCATCGACGGCGCTTATGCCGCCCTGCCCCGCGGTGTCGCGCTGCCGCGCCTGAGGCCGATCACGCTCAGGTTCAACGAGCCGATCACGCCCGAGGAAATCGCCCGTCTCAGTGATGAGGAGTTGCTGGTGCTCACGGCCGCGCGAATCGCCTCCGAGAAAATCGTCCCATGCACTTCCGCCTGTTGAGCTACAACATCCACAAAGGCATCGGCGGAGTCGACCGGCGATACGACCTGGGGCGGATCGTCGACACGATCAACCACTATCGGCCCGACGTCGCGTTCCTGCAAGAAGTCGACGACGGCGTTCCCCGCTCGCGGCAACATGCCCAGGCCGAGCTGCTCGCCGAAGCGACCGGCCTCGACCATTTCACTTACCAGCGCAACGTCCGGCTCCGCGTCGGCCACTATGGCAACGCAATCCTCAGCCGCTTTCCGCTCGAGGACCCCACGCACATCGACTTGACGGTCCGGCCGAAGAAGCGCCGCGGGGCGCTCATTGCTCGATGGCGGGTGCCCGTGGGCGACGTCTCCAAAACGATGACGCTCGTCAATTTGCACATCGGCCTCTCGGGCATCGAACGCCAGTGGCAGCTGCGCCGGTTGTTTCGCATCAGCCACGTCGCGGACCTTCGCAATCGGATGCCGCTCGTGATTGGCGGCGACTTCAACGATTTTTGGAATTCGCTAGGCTGGCGCGTGATGGAGCCGGCCGGGTTTCAGGCGGCGGGCCCGGCGATTCGGACCTTCCCGGCCCGCTTGCCGTTGCGCCCGCTGGATAAGGTATTCTTTCGGGGCGATCTCCGCCCGCTCAGTACCAGCGTCGGCCAGACGGAAACCGCACGCCAGGCTTCCGACCACTTGCCGCTCGTCGTCGATTTCGAGTTCACGCGAAAGTAACGCCGATGCATTTGTTTGCTTTCGCATTTGACGACTTCCTCAGCTGGATGCCGAATTCGACGGCGTCGGCGTTCCTCCTCCTCAACTTCTGCCTGCAGGTCGCCATCGCCCTCCGCGTGATCATGCAGCGTCGCCCCACCGGCGAATCACTCGCCTGGATCATGGTCGTCTTCTCGATGCCGTTTCTCGGGCCCGTTCGTGTACCTGATCCTCGGCGAACTGCGGCTGGGCCGCCGCCGAGCAGGTCGATTCACCGAGCTGACCAAGCCACTCATGTCGTGGCTCCGCGATATCCGCGAGCGCAGCCTCGTGGATTGGAACGCGCTGGAAGCCGACTACAAACCGCTGGCCGAAATGTGCGAACGCACAATCGGCGTTCCGGCGCTTGCTGGCAACCGCGTCGACCTGCTCGGCGACTGGAAACACGTGTTCAAGCGCCTGCTCGCCGACATCGAAGCGGCGCAGAGCACGATCCATCTCGAGTTCTACATCTGGAGCGACGGCGGCGAGGCCGACGAAGTGGCCGAAGCACTCATCCATGCCCAGCGCCGCGGGGTGAAATGCCGTGTATTGGTCGACGCGCTTGGCAGCCATCGCTTCCTCCGCGGCAAGATCTGTCAGGAGCTTCGCCACGGCGGCGTCCAGGTCGTGGCCGCGCTGCCGGGCGGGCTGTTCCGCCTGCCGTTCGTGCGGTTCGATCTGCGACTGCATCGCAAGATTGTCGTCATCGACGGACGCATCGGCTATACCGGCAGCCTGAATCTCGTCGATCCGCGTTACTTCAAGAAGAACGCCGGCGTCGGCGAGTGGGTCGATGCGATGGTCCGCGTCGAGGGACCCGCGGTCGAAGCGATGCAGATTATTTTCCTCGCCGACTGGTACGTCGAGTCGCCGGCCCAGCTCGACAAACTTCTGGAGTCCGCCGACGCCAAGCCGCAACCCGCCCGCGGCGACGTCGAAACGCAAGTCATGCCCTCGGGCCCCGACCTCCCCGCCAACGCGATCGAACAGGTGCTGCTCACCGCGATCTACTCCGCCCGCAATGAGCTCTTGATCACGACGCCCTACTTCGTGCCGAGCGAGCCGTTGATGCTGGCCCTGGTGGCGGCGGCCCGCCGTGGCGTGAAAGTCGTGTTGATCCTGCCGCGGCGCGTCGACTCGAAGCTGGTCCGCTACGCCTCGAGCGCGTTCAAAGGCGAGCTGCTGGAAGCAGGCGTGCGCATCGCCCATTTCGACGGCGGCCTCCTCCACACCAAGAGCGTGACCGTCGACCGCACCCACAGTTTGTTCGGCTCGGTGAACCTCGACCCCCGCAGCTTCCGCCTCAACTTCGAGATCCTGCTGGCGATGTACGACAGCAAATTCACGGCCCAATTGGCCAACCTCCAGCAGACCTACATCGACCACTCCGAGCTGATGGACCTCGAAACCTACCGCGACCGGCCGTTGCTTCAAAGGTCCTGGAAAGCTTTGCCCGGCTACTCGGGCCGCTGCTGTAAATGGCCGGTTAAACGCATGGATGTCGGAAAAGCCGGCGTGCGTGGACACCCTCCGATTGCGACAATTGGGCAGATTTTTCGACCACATACCGCGAATTCAGCAAACTCCTTCAGTTCCGCAGAGCTTCCGTGTATAATCGAGGGAGCATTCGCTTCCACCTGTTGAAACTACTTCGGTTGTCTTCATGTTGTTCTAAATCAGGTCCGCTCTTTTGAGCCCTCTTACCTGATTTGCCGCGTTCGGCAGATACGTATCCCCTTGAGATGTCTCTCCCCAAGATGAACTTCTAAGAACACCGATGGCAAACAATTCCACTTTCGTCCGCAGCCTATTGATTCTGGCAGCATTTTTCGCCCTGATCGGCGCCCAGCCGGGCGCGGCGAGCGGCGACTATCGCTCGTACGACGGCAGCGGCAACAATCTTACGAATCCAAACTGGGGAGCCGCCGGCACGATCCTGCCGCGCATGGCACCCGCTGCTTATGACGACGGGTTCGCTTCGCCCCGCGGCACCAACGACCCCACGCTGCCCAACCCCCGGCTAATCAGCAACTCGGTCGTTGCCCAGCCGATCATGATGCCGAACACCCATAAAATGACCGATTGGGTGTTCCAGTGGGGGCAATTCGTCGACCACGACCTCGACCTCACCAATCTTGCCACGCCGACCGAAAGCTTCAACATCCCGATCCCCGCCGGCGATCCGATTTTCGACGTCGGGAACACCGGCACCCAGATCATGTCGTTCCAACGTTCCGAGTACTCGCCACTCACCGGCACCGGCGTCGGCAATCCCCGCGAGCAGATCAATTCGATCACCTCGTACCTCGACGGCTCGCAGGTGTACGGTAGTGACGAAACTCGCGCGATGACTCTGCGGACACTCAGCGGCGGACGCCTCAAATCGAGTGCCGGCAATTTGCTGCCGCTCAACACTTTTGGCCTCCCCAATGGAACCGGCGGTCCGGCCGATCCCACGCAGTTTTACGTCGCAGGCGACGTGCGGGCGAACGAGCAAGTTGGCCTGACCGCCGTCCACACATTGTTCCTCCGCGAGCACAACCGCCTGGCGGACGAAATCGCCGCCGCGAATCCCGGCTGGGATGATGAGCAGGTGTATCAACGCGCCCGCAAGCTCGTCGGCGGCGAAATCCAGATGATCACCTACAACGAGTTTCTGCCCGCACTGCTCGGCACGCACGCGCCCTCGCTCGCCAGTTCCTACGACGCCAACGTCAACGCAAGCGTACTGACCGAGTTTTCGACCGCGCTGTTTCGCGTCGGTCACACGATGCTCTCGCCGCAGCTCATGCGGATGGATAACGACGATTCCATGGCTCCCGGCGGCCACATGCCCCTCCGCGACGCATTTTTCCATCCGCAGAATCTCGCTGGCACAAACGAACTCGAATACTTCTTGAAAGGCCTGGCTTCCGAGGAACAACAAGACGTCGATATGCACGTGGTCGACGACGTCCGCAACTTCCTCTTCGGCGAACCGATCCCCGGCGGCTTCGACCTGGCAACGCTCAACATCCAGCGCGGCCGCGACCACGGCCTGCCCGATTACAACTCGCTCCGCGTGGCCTTCGGACTGCCGGCCGTAACGTCGTTCGCCGAAATCACGTCCGACGTCGCCATACAGACGGGCCTCGCCGACCTTTACGGCGACGTCAACCGCATCGACCCCTGGGTCGGCGCTCTCGGAAGATCACCTACCCGGCGCGTCGGTCGGCCCGCTGATCACGGCCGGCCTCGTCGAACAATTCACCCGCGCCCGCGACGGCGACCGCTTCTGGTTCGCCCGCGACGAAGAACTTTCCACCGACGACCTGGCCTGGCTCGCCACGCTCCGCCTCTCGGACGTGATCCGCTTCAACACGGACATCACCAACCTGCAGGCCAATGTCTTCTTCATGGCAGTGCCTGAGCCGTCAAGCATCGCGCTCTGCATGGTGCTGACGGCGATCGTCGCATTCGGGCGAGCTCGGCGTAATAGTCGAATCGGCTGAGCCAAAAATTGCCCAGAATTGAGCGATCCGCTCAGCGTGCCGAGCGGCGCCCCATCCACAAGGCAGCTACTCCCATCGCCGCGAGCGCCATCGACGCAGGTTCCGGCACCTTCGGACGAGGAACGCCCGCCAACTCGAAACTGTTGCCGCCTGGGCCGCCTTGGACCTTAAGTGCAAAATTCGAGAGCTTGAGCGTGCCCGGGAAGGTGCCGTTCACGTCGAGAATCGCCGTGTCGCTGCCGCCCGCCGGGATACCGCCATTGCCACCGCCCGCGCAATTGTTGCCGGAAGTTGCACAGGCGTTGGTCGTGTATCCCGGGAAATTCGTGCTGCTGGCGAGTGTCAAGAAAGTGCCGCCGGCAGCCGCGCTCGCTAGCGATGAGAAACCTTCAACCTGCAAACCAATTGTCGTCACGCGGGGATCACTGCCGCTGATCGGCGTGTTCATGTTGTCGAGCATCACACGTATGTCGGCGTTCGTCGCGGTGAGCGAGTCGATGGTCACCATCCCGGTGACATTGAGTCCGGAAACGCCGCCCCAGGAAACATTGAACGCGTCTCCCTGAACAAGCCCGCTCACTTCGTAGAGCGGCTGTCCACCAGGGTTGCCGCCCGAGGATCCGCCGGTGAGCGCGATCGTATAGGCGCTGGCCAAGTTGGCAGACGAGCAAAGAAGCACGGCCAAGAGAAGGTGCGTCTTGCAGCGAAAACGCAAAATCAAAGTGCGAATCATTAGCGGGACTCCCAATCAATCGATGTCGTTCAAAGTGGACGCGATGGCAAATCCCTTTGCAGCGTCGCGGCGCAATCTACTTCCAGGCTAGACAGCCATTCGATTAACGTCAAAGAAATAGCCCATTTCGTCCTAACTCGGGTGGGAAGCTCCACTCCGAACCTCGTCCTCGATAAATGCTGGGCGTTTTCGCCAAATCCACTGGTTGGCGAGCGTTTTCTTTGGCGATTTTCATGGGTTTTCTCTGCACCAATCCATGGCCCGGAGTCCCCCGCCGCGGTTGTCGACGGCCACCTTTTTCGCTACATTGGCGGGTTTCCCCCGTAGGCTTGAAAGTGGGCTGCGTTGGCCCGTTGGCGTATGGGATTCCACGTTTTCATTTGGCAGGCGAGTCAGGCGATTTCGGCCGGTCCACTCTCGACGCAATAGCGTCCCCGGACCGCCGATCGACGGGCAAGCTCCCTGCCGAAGAAAGTTCTCTCCTTTTCCCCATGGTTAACCGCAATCTAATTCGTGAATTTGACTGGACCGACGAAGAAAAAGAATCCGCCATCGGCACACTCGAGCCGGAAGAAATGGATTGGATGGGCGGCGCCGATGTGACCGCCAATCAAATCGTCGAAGGCAAGGTCCTCCGCATCGACGACGATTTCATCCTGGTCGACGTCGGCTACAAGAGCGAGGGGATCATCCCCCGCAACGAATGGGAAGAAGGCGATGAGCTCCCGGCCGTGGGCGATACGCTCCGCGTGCTGGTCGAAGATCTCGAAGACGTCACGCCACAGCAGCAAGAAGATCGCGGCATGATTGTGCTCTCGAAGCGCAAAGCCGAGAAGATCGAAAAGTGGATGAAGGTCATGGAGACGGTGAAGGAAGGTGACGTTGTCACCGGCACCGTTACCCGCAAAATCAAGGGCGGCTTGCTCGTCGACATCGGCGTCAACGTCTTCCTGCCGGCCAGCCAGGTCGACATCCGACGTCCGCACGACATCGGCGAATACATCGGCAAACCGATCAAGTGCCTCGTACTCAAGATCGACGAAGCCCGCCGCAACATCGTCGTCAGCCGCCGCAGTCTCATTGAAAACGAACGGGCACAAAAGAAGGCCGACCTCCTCAAGACGCTCGAAGTCGGCCAGCTCCGCACGGGCATCGTCAAGAACATCGCCGACTTCGGCGCGTTCGTCGACCTCGGCGGCATCGATGGCCTCTTGCACATAACGGACATGAGCTGGGGCCGCATTGCCCATCCGTCCGAGATGGTCAAAATCGATGATGAGATCGAAGTGAAGATCCTTCACATCGACTACGAGAAGGAAAAGATCGCCCTCGGCCTCAAGCAGAAGAGCGCGAGCCCCTGGGACAATGTCCCCGCCAAATACCCGGTCGGCACATCCCACAAGGGCACGGTCGTCAACGTCATGAGCTACGGCGCGTTCGTCAAGCTCGAAGACGGCATCGAGGGCTTGGTCCACATCAGCGAGATGTCCTGGACCAAGCGGATCAGCCATCCCAGCGAGATGGTGCAGATCGACTTGCCGGTCGAAGTCATGGTGCTCGACATCAACCAGGAGAAGCAAGAGATCTCGCTCGGCATGAAGCAGACCCAGTCGAACCCCTGGGACAAGGTCGCCGACCGCTATCCGCCCGGTGCCTTGGTCACCGGCAAGGTCCGCAACCTCACCAACTACGGTGCGTTTGTCGAGATCGAAGAAGGCATCGACGGCTTGCTCCACGTCAGCGACATGTCCTGGACCCGCAAGATCGGCCACCCCAGCGAAGTGGTCGAAAAGGGCCAGGAAGTCACCTGCAAGGTGGTCTCCGTCGACCAGGAACGCCGCCGCATCGCGCTCGGGCTCAAGCAGATGGACGATGATCCCTGGGCGACCGACATCCCGGATCGTTACCAACCGGGCCAGCTCGTCACGGGCACGATCACCAAGATCACCAACTTCGGTGTCTTCGTCGGCCTGGAAGACGGCCTCGAGGGCCTGCTCCACATCTCGGAACTCGCCGATCACAAGGTCGAGAACCCCGAAGACCTGGTCAAGGTCGGCGAGCAAATCGAAGTCAAGATCCTCCGCGTCGACTCGGACGAGCGAAAGATCGGCCTCTCGCGCAAGCGCGTCGACTGGGCCGAGGAAGAGGGCGGCGAAGAGGCCGGAGTTGCTGCCGGCGAGAACGGTGCCGGCGGTTCCGCAGCGGAACTCAAGGGCGGCGTCGGCTCCGGCACGGGCCCGCTCTTCAAGGCCCCCGGCTCGGAAGACGAATCGTAAGCAAGGATTTGCACATCATGCGGTACTGGCTCGCCAGCTGAACCAGGCCGCTTCAACCTAAACACCACACAGCGGCGTTTCGGGACTCAGTATCCCGAAGCGCCGCTTTTTTGTTGGTTGTCGCGTGGGCACCGACAAGTGGAACAAACGTAAGTTCCTCCGCGGAATGCATGATTGAGAGTAAGCCGGGGGGAAAACTCCAAAGACACCCAGCCGAGCCTCGATGTTATTAGAATGGGTGTCGAAGCGGATGACAAATAGCGGCGGACGATGGTTTCAGCCTGACAACTGGCTGTCCCCGCGCTCTCGCCGCTACGGCCGATTCGACAAAGTCTCAGGCGATTTGCCAGTCTTCGGCTTGCAATGGTGTATAGGCGTATATATCTGGAACCGGCTCGTGTTCAAGCAGCGAACTCTGGCCACATGTGATGTAGAAAGTACCCGGGACTTAACTACTTTCTAGTAATCCGCTCGTCCAGGTGGCAATGCCCAACAGAGCACAACATGGACGCTTCCGTTCAGCCGCGACATATTGTACTGCATTCGCATTAGTTCAAATACTGATAGAATTGCAAAGGTGCACGAGGGTTGAAAACGTGACGATCAAGAAATACGTCCGCTGGTCATCATTCTTCGTAGTGGCGAGCCTTATTTTGTTAGTGGGCTACGCTTCGATTCCTTGGATAACCAGCATTCCACAAAAGTGGGGGCTGCTTGATCGTTATCGAGTGTACGACGAGTCAAATGTGTCATTAGTGGGAGAAAACTCCAAGTTTGCAGCTTGGCGTCGGCCAACGTCTAGAACCGAACTGTAGCTGGCTCAAGATTTTACGTCAACTGTTCGGGCTGAGCCTGCAGAGCTCCGAAGATTAGCTGAATCTCAGCCTCTGCTCACGACAGCCGATACACAATGCGACGTCTCCAGCGTTTGCCGCGTTGAGCCTGGCCTCAATGTTCGCACTGTTCTTTCCGCGTAGATAACTCGATGCAAACATTCGTGTCGAGCAGATATATCATGGGAAAAAGTGGTCCCTCTGCTCGAAGTTGCCTTGAGGAATGTCGCTCGTATAACGTAGGATCAGAGACTCCATCTGCACATTTCGTGAACGAAGTCCATGGAGTACATGCCAAGACTGTTGTAGAGAAAGGTACTTACGAGTGTCCTTTGAGTTTAAATACGCAACTAGGCACCATTGGTCCGCCGAAATTGGCGCTGCCACCTCGTCCAACGCCTCGACCGTCACTAGAACCTCGAGAATTTGCATCGAGATCTTTCCCAGGGACACGGAAAGATTTAGGACTCCATTGGCATCAATTCTGGATCGAAGTTCCATGGGGGACATGACAAGCTCCAAGAGACGGCATATCAACTTTCCGTACTCCATGACTCTACCAATTGTACACGACGGCGGAAAGTTGGTCAAAAGCAGGGGTGTGCAGAGCCGTGCGAGCTACTCAGCGTTAGAAGTCCTGGGCACCCAGTGATCGCTACCTCGGACGCACGCGGGCAAGTTCGACCAAGGCGGGCAAGAATGGGAGAAATCCGAACACTCTAAGTTCTGAGCAGTCCGGGGACAATCAGCGATGCCTCGAAGTAAGTGAACGGCGACCTCACGACTCGGGATCATACCCGAATACTCGCAGCTCCTGATCACAGCGACACGCTTTGGCGATACGTGCGGCCCAGGCGATGGCCTCCTCCCTTGAAGGCAGCTCAAGGACACAGAATCCACCATTGAGCGGAGGCGCCCACGGGTAGCCTCCCTCAGCGACGGAGCCATCGGCCGAAACCAGCACGGGCGGTACGGTTTCATCAATCCCGCCGCCGAAAACGTAGACGCCCGATTCCTTCGCTTCGCGGATCACGGCATGTGAGTCGCGACCAGCTGCCTCCAACTCACTGTCGCGTACCTTCATAGCAGCACTGGGGAATGAAATGAGATACTTGGCCATGAGCTTCTTTCTGGAAGGATTTTGCAGTTAGAGCAAAAACTGGGAGCACAATCGGGGACACCCATTCTTTCCGCCCATTCTTTCCGATTATTACGGACTGTGCCACCGCCGGCAGCATCAAAACCTGCCCATCGGAGTGGCCGAAAACAGATACTTGGCATCTGTCCACTATCCGCTATAACAACTTGCGGTGCCTGACTGTAGCGTCGGCGTGCGAGGCGTTGCTTCCGCCACAGTCTCAGCCGGTAAAACTCGCCGCGTACGGCACCACTCGTTGTTTGACAACCAGAAATCAAGCCGTCAGCTATTAGCCACTGGCTTTCGGCTACGCAATCAGTCTGCGCTGACTCAAATCAGCCGCGGCCGCGCTCAGGGTGCGCGCAAACGCGTCGATTCGCTCGCAAAAAATCGACACCTGCACGAGGCATACCCCAGATTTGGCTGTCCCCTTCGAAGGCGTCACGCCAGCGGATCCGTCCCCTGTCCACTGGACCTGACTCCTGACTCCTCAATTAACTTGTCGCCTTCGGCAGAAACTTGGCGCCTTCGAGAAATCCCCGCGATTTTGCCAAGACGACAAACCCTCCCTGTCGTCTTCGACGGCCGCGGGTTGCGGGAGGACTGGATGAGAGCGAACCAGGTGATTTCACGATTCAAGCGCAGCAGGGCAATCCGCGGGTCCGTGCAATTGCTACAATCGACCCATGCGGCGTCCCAAGTCGTTCGGACCCGATGCGCCGCTTTCTTTGTTA
This sequence comes from uncultured Planctomycetota bacterium, assembly GCA_963847905.1. GTDB lineage: Bacteria > Planctomycetota > Planctomycetia > Pirellulales > Lacipirellulaceae > DASYDU01. The sequence goes on from CAWKBP010000001.1 coordinate 265,758, forward strand.
CGGTCCGGATTCGGCGCACAACCTGTGCATGGTGTCAAAATTTAACGCGCCGTCGAGCGAACGAATCTAACGCGCCGATAGTCTTTGCGGGCAGTGATAGCACGGAGCTAGGAGCATCGAGCAAGGAGTAGGATTCCCTTGCTCCATGCCCCTTGCTCCATGCTCCATGCTCCCTGCTCGATTCCCGCTCCGATCCTGAAGCACCACTCACGGACTGCCCAAACATGCCCGCGTCGACCACCGTCAAAAAACGTAAGACCTCCGCGGCCGTCCAATCGCCGCTCGAGACCTACCTCCGCGAGATCAACGAAACGGCGCTCCTCAACGCCGCCGAAGAGCGCGAGCTCGCCACCAAGATCGGCAACGGCGACACGGCCGCCCGCGATCGCATGGTCCGGGCCAACCTGCGGCTGGTGGTGAATATCGCCCGCGGCTATTCCGGCAAAGGCCTCGGCCTGCAGGATCTCATCGAGGAGGGCAACCTCGGCTTGCTCCGCGCCGTGGAAGGTTTCGACCCCGCGATCGGCACCCGCTTCAGCACGTACGCCAGCTACTGGATCAAGCAGTCGATCAAGCGGGCCCTGATCAACTCGGGCAAGACGATCCGCATCCCGGCCTACATGGTCGAGCTGCTTTCGAAGTGGCGGCGTGCCAACGCGCGGCTGACCGAAGAAATGGGCCGTTCGCCCTACGCCGGAAGAGATCGCCCGCGTGTTGGGATTGCCCAAGAAAAAGCTGCCCATCATCAAGAAAGCGATCAAGATCTACAACGCCACGCCGCAAACCGACCAGAGCGAAGCCGGCTGGACGCTCAGCGACATGGTGATGGACGAAGGGCAGGTGACGCCCGAAGACGCGATGATGGAGAACGACAGCCTGCATCACGTGATGGGCATGCTGGCCACGATGGATCAGCGCGAGGCGACCGTGCTGCGGATGCGTTTCGGGCTCGACAACCACGAGCCGCGGACCCTCAAAGAGATCGGCGAGCAGCTCGGCCTCACCCGGGAACGCGTCCGCCAGATCGAGACCGAAGCCCTCAACCGCATGGCCGACAGCATGGAAGACCGGATTCCCGAGGATGGCGATCTCGACTGAGACGACGAGAGGCAGCAGGATAATCGGACTATTCGTTGCCTGAAGGCCATTTCGCAGGGCGCCCATCCCCCCCATTTCCTTGACGCCGCAAAGTTTCCCTGCCTACCATGAAAGTATGGCAGAGAATCGGTCGAGAACATCGGAAGGACGGCAGCGGGCACCTTGTGCTGCGCTAGCTAGCGGGCTCGTGGCCGTGGCGATTGCGCTCGTCGTGACGGTGCCGGCTGGTGCGCAACCGGATGGCGGCGCTGTCGCTCCGACGTACCAGCGGAAAGGCACCTACGCCGGGCACGGAAAAGACCACGGCGGCGATTGGCGTCGGCGGCCGATGCAGCAGTATTCCTCGCAAACGAGCGCTGGCTCGTTCCAGAGGCCTTATCCTTTTCATCTCGACTACTATCGCGCGAAATGGGGCGGCAGCTACGCCCCCTACTTCGGCAATCTCTATGGACCGCCCAACTACTTTTTTAATGGCACGCCGTTTTTCGGCGGATTCGGTGCGTACTCTGGCTACAACGGATTCAATGGTTTCAACGGCTTTCAAGGCGGGGGATTCGGCGGCTACGGAAATCCAGGTTTCGAGGGCGGCGGCGTGCCGTACGGTCCGTGGGCTGGCCAGTTCATGGGTGGCGCAGGACCGCAGGTCGAAGTCGCTCCGTAGTCCGCGTCCACTTATCTTGTATTCCCTTCGCTAGTTTGCGGTGGATTCTTCTTAGGCATTGGAGGCCGACGATGAAAGCTATTCCCTACACGCTCGGCGCACTCGTGATCGCGGTCGCTTGCGGCGCAGGCTGAATCGGCATCGCGCACAGGCGTTCGGACAAACGCCGGTGCAAGCGCCGGCCGCCGATCCGACTCTCTACGATCCTCAAGTCGACGTCCGCAACGGCGGCGTGCTCGACGAATCGTTTGGCTACCACCGGCAGGCACAGGCCAATCAATCGGTGCGGCCGGGGCCCTATCCGCCCAAGGGCGGCTGGTATGGCTACGGCTTCCCGGTGAGTACCTACCGTTGGGGCTGGTTCGGTGCCGAGCGTTACTATCCGCGCGTCGGCTGGCGGAGCGACTACAACGGCGATTGCGTTCGCTGGGCCTATCGATACGGATATTAAGCCGTCGTACCGCGGCAAAACCGCTGCCCTACCGCGTGAAGCCAACGTTGAAGGTAAAGACTTCTTTGTCGTCGGTCGCGGCTTCGGCAATCGGGAAGGCGAAGTTGAGCGCGATCGGCGCCGGGCCCATCGCCGGGATCGTAATTCGCAGACCGAAGCCTGGAGCGACGCGGAACTGATCCCAATGTAGTGCGATGTTTTCTTCCACCGTACCGAAGCCGATAAACGCCGCTCCGTGCAGCATGTCGTCGGCTGTGAGTGGGAATAGATACTCGAGCGAGTTGATCCACATGAAATCGCCGCCGACCTGAACACTTGCCCCATTTGAGGCATACTTGATCGGCGTCACGGTGTGGAAACCGAAGCCGGGAAATTGGATGCCGCCAGAATAGAACGTGTCGTAGAGTGGCGTGTTGTCGCCGGTAAAGCCGAGCTGAGTCGCGAAGCTGAGTACGTGACGGCCGGAGTGGTCTGGGCGTTCTCGAAGCAGGCCGTACTGACGCAGATCGAGCGTCGCGCGTGGATAGCTGAAACTGCCAATCACTTGCTCTAGCCCCAATTCGGCGTAGTGACCCGACGTGGGAAAAAACGCGCTATCGCGGGTATCGTTGGCAAGCGTTAGCTTGAAACCATGCAACGCATTGCTGCCGAGTACTTCATCTAGTTCGGGCACGCCAACGATCGGTGGAGCCGCAGTTGGATCGGACTGTACGACGGGGTCGTAAATCTTCACATTCTCACCCCGGTAGGACAGCGCGGCCGACACATCGTCCGAAGTCCATTGATAGCCGAACGACACGCGGCCACCGAGCCGTTGCTCTGTCCAGTCCTCAAATCGCCGGTCGTAATAGGAACCGCTCAAGCCAAAGCTAACCGGCGTGTCGAATAGATACGGTTCCTGGAAGCTGGCGACGTAGCGCTGCACCTCGGTGCCCGGCATCGCTTCTAACCGAAATCGCTGGCCAGCTCCGCGAAACGCGCGTCCATCGACCACGTCGTTCATGCTCCGCGGCCAGCGTCGCCAGTCGAAATTCTGTTCGTCGAGTAGAATCTGTCCAAACAGGCCCGCGTCGGAATTCACGGCGACGCCGAGCATCAGTCGGCCCGTTTGTGCCTCCGCGGCATCGACAAATATGTCGACCGACCGATCGTCAAACGGCCGTGCCCAGGGCTCGACGGCTCCGCTGGGGAACAATTCGGGATTGAGCGGAACGACCGGCGTGATGTTCGGATCGGGTGTACCTGGCGGCCCCGGCACATATTGCGGCGGTGGCAAAGTTCCCGGCGGTGCGCCGACGGGAGGTGGTGCGAACATCTGTCCGGCAGGCGCGGGCGCCGCGTACTGCGCCTGCTGCACGGGCTGAACCGGCTGGGCGTTGTAACCGACTGGCGTCGACTCGGGCCCGGTGGCCTGCACGGCCTGGCCGCCGTACGCCGTTGCTGCATAGTTGTTGGCAGAATAGGGCGCCGCAACCTGACCCGCTTGCGCAGCCGGATAGGGCGGGGCCGCTGGGTAGGGCTGAGTCGTTGGCGGTTGATAGGGGCTCTGGGTGCGGATGACGAGATTTTGATAGGGGCTTGCCGACGACTGCGTGGGGGCTGGAGCGACCTTCGCTGCGGGCTGTGGCGCGGCGGGTGCCGGACTTTCGATGTCGAGGTACACATCCATCGCGTCGTCCGAGGGCACGACGCCCGCTGGCGGGCGGATCTCGTAGACTTTTCCCGTAGGTGAGCTGGACCCACTTGCCGCCACCGAAGGAGATCCGTCGGGACTTTGACCGCGGAAGCTGTCTTCCGACTCACGTGCGAGTTGCTCCGACGCCAGATCGCGGATGCGGTAGGTGATCTTTGGCGCCGCACCGCTTTGGGGGTTGGTCATGAACAGTGAACTCGCCTGCAGGCGGCGCTCGCTGGCGTGGATTTCGCGGATGTCGACGATCTGACCGGGTGCAAACGAGAGCCGATTGAGCGCCGTCTGTATCCGCGTGTGGGGATTGTCGCCGTCGATGTGGACAAAGATTCGGCCGACCTTCCATTGTTTGCCCTCGTCGATGTGATAGACGAGGTCGATTTTGCCGGGCTCTTCCAAGAATACCGGCTCGGCCTGGATGTCGGCGAAAACGTAGCCTTGGCTACCGTAGAGGTTTTTGAGCCACTGTAGATCAGCGTTCATCTTTGCCTGCTCGAATTTTTCGCCTGCAGGCAGCGTCATGCCTCCTTCTAGCGAAGGATTGGCGAAGATGTGGTTGCCAACGTGGGCGACGTTGCGAACCTCGAAGCGTTCTCCTTCGTTGATCACAAATCGCAATGTGACCCAGTTACCCTTCGCGTTGTATTCCAGCTTGCGGCCCACTTTGGCCTGAAAGTAGCCAAACGCGCGGTAGTACTCCGTCAAATGGCGGACGTCGCCTTCGATCTGATCGCGATCGACATAGCCTTTGAAGATATACATCAGCGGCTTTTTCGATTCGATTTGGGTCCTCAGCCGGCCGTCACTGACGAACTCGTTGCCTTCAAACTCGACTTTCCAGATCTTCTGTGCCGACCCCTCGTTGATGATGAAGACGACGCCCTTGTCGGTCGCCTTGTTGCCTTCGAGGACGGAGACCTGCGTATTGTTGAAACCGTTGCGCCGATAGAGCGCGATGATCTTGCGCCGCGCGTCTTCCACAGCATAGGGATCGATCGAACCGCCAACCTTCAATCCGGTTTCCTTGGCCAACGTCTTGTCGCGAATGCCGCCACGGCCGAGGAACTCGACGTCGTTACCCAGGTATTCGATGTAGCGAATGGTCGGTCGCTCGGCGACTTTGATCGTGACAACGTAGCCTTCGGGAACTTTCTGGATGTCAGTGTCGACGGCGACAAACCAGGACCGGCCCGTCAGCTTACGAACGTCACGCTGGATCAACGCCGGATCGTAGGGCCGGCCGACGCGCGTCTGCATTTCGTTGAGGATTTGCGAAGTGGGGATCAGCCGATTGCCTTCAATTCGCACGTCGACGACCGGAAGATCGCTCGCGGCGAGCGAGAGACCAATGATTTCCTTTTCTTTCGCCTTCTTGAAGATCGCGCCTGGGTCGGGCATGCCGCCACCTCCACCACCCATGCCACCCATGCCCTGAGCCAGTGCCGCAGAAGGGTCGAGCGTCCCGATCAACATTGCAATCGCAACGAGCGCGTTAGTGACGCACGCCGCTAGGGCGATCATCCGTCGGCGATGAGGAGAGACACGCATCGGGCGAACAAGCGGGGGTCGAAGGTCGGGTATGCGAAAAGGCGGTTCGAAAAGCTTTGGTCGGCATTTGTCGTTTTTGGGGGCGGTCCGTCAAAGTGACGTTCGATCCCGCGCGAACGATCAGCGCCGATGATTTCCAAAAGCGGCGTAGAATTACCGAATTTCGGCTAGAACGGCAAGGCTGGTTCGCCGGCCGGATGAACCCGCGTCGGAAACGCAAGCGGCACACGGCAAATTGTGCACTGTTCGCTGCGATGCGTTGCTAGCACAAGGCTGTGACGAGCAGCCGCGTTCCAAATGCAAACCACTCAGAAGGTTTCCGCCTCGAAAGGGGCGAACTCGTCGTAAGTGACGTGCTGCGAATTCTCGAATCGCGTGAAATCGTGAAGCCAGGTGAGCTTAACGTCACCCGTTGGGCCGTTGCGCTGCTTCTTGATTAAGAGGTCGGCCTGGCCTTTCACCCGCTCGCGGTCTTCGTCATTTGTCTGATAGTATTCTTCGCGGTGGACAAACATCACGACGTCGGCGTCCTGCTCGATGGCACCCGACTCACGCAGATGGCTCAACTGCGGTTTGTTGTCGCGGGTGGCTTCGACCTGGCGATTGAGCTGCGCGAGGCAAAGTACCGGAATCGAAAGTTCGCGGGCGAGCCCTTTGAGGCGGCGGGCGACGCGGGCCACTTGTTCCTGGCGCGGGTCGCGTGAGTTGTCGGCTTCGATCAGCTGCAAATAGTCGATCACCACGAGTGCGAGATTCTCGCGTCGTTTGAGGCGACGGGCGGTGGCGGCGATTTCGGTCATGTTGCGGCTCGGCGAATCGTCGATGAACAGCGGCGCCCGGCTGACGTCGGAGGCCGTCGCGATCAGCTTGCTCAATTCGTTGGAATTCAATTGCCCGTTGCGAAGGCGATTTCCGTTCACATGGTGCGCGAGCAGAGCAACCGATCGCCGAGTTCGATCGCCGACATTTCGAGGCTGACAAACAGCGTTGGCTTGGCGGGACCGCGCGCGTCGATAGCGATGTGTTCCACCATGTTGAGAGCCAGCGCGGTCTTTCCCATGCTGGGCCGCGCCGCCAGGATCACCAGCTCGGAATCGTGCAATCCGCCGGTCATTTCGTCGAAATCGATGTAGCCCGTCTCGATGCCACCGGCTGCATGCTGGTTCTGCCGGCGGGCGTCGATCCGCGCGAGCGAGTCGAGCAGCACGTCGTGGATGTTCGAGATCTTGTTGTCGCCCTTGGAATCCAGGATGCCAAACACGCGTTCTTCTGCGCGGGAGAGCATCTCGCGGGCATCGACCGTAGGGTCGCTTGCCTCTTGGATGATGTCGGTGCCGGCATGGATCAACGAGCGGAGGACCGCTTTGTCGCGAACAATACGGGCGAAATGTTCGGCGTGGGCCGCAGTAGCCACTTCTTGGCTCATTTCCAAGAGATACGCCGCGCCGCCGATCATGTCGTATTCGCCGGCGTCTTTGAGCGCCTGCACCAAGAAGCTGCGGATCGACGGGGCGGCCGTCTTCGTGCATCTGTAGGATATGGCGGAAGATACGACCATGGGCGTCGTCGTAGAAGTCGTCCGGCTTGAGGATCAGGGCGACTTCGTCGCAGACTTCGGGCAGCAACAGTAGGCTGCCAAGGACGGCCCGCTCGGCCTCGACGCTGCGCGGCGGCTGACGCTCGAGCAGCTCGCCTAGACGTTCGCCGGATGCACTACGCGGTTTACGGTCGACCGTCGCCATGGGAGTCGCTCCTTCGAAAATGGCTGGGGTGAGCAATCGCTACGCGGCGCAAAGCCGCGTTTCGACGGCGATGCTGCGGCAACGGCACGGAGCAGGCTCCGTCGCTAATCGCAAACCGGCGGGCAGACTACTTCACTTCGGCCTGGACCGCGGGTACGACCCACACCTTGAGCTCGCCTTCGACTTCGCTTGAGAGACGAATCTTGACGGTGTAGAGGCCGAGTTCCTTGAGCGGACCTTCGAGCCGAATTTGGTCGGCAGACAACGAAATCTCGTTGTTCTTGAGCGCCGCGGCGATCTCCGTCGCGCCCACGCTGCCGTAGAGATGGCCGTCCTCGGTGGCATTCGCTTCGATCGTGATGCTCTGCTTGCCGATCTCGGCAGCCAGCTTTCGCAGTTCGGCCTGCCGCTGTAGCTCGATCTGCTGGAGCTTCACCTTGTGCTTGTCGACCATCCGTTTGTGATGTGCCGAAGCCAGCGTGGCGAGGCCATGGGGAATGAGATAGTTGTATGCGTAACCTGGCCGAACTTCGACCACTTCGCCCTGCTTGCCGAGGCTTTCGACCGAGTGGATTAGGAGCAGCTCGATGCCGCCGTGTTCGCCTTTCGGCAAAGGTCGATAGGGAAAATTACGTTCTCGCTTGATTCTCTTGATCTGAGTCGACATGTCAGGCTTTCAATCGATGAATTGATGGATGATGATCGCTGGATCATCGATCTATGGTCACTTTAAAATGGAATGTCGTCGCTCGGCGGGGGAGCACCGACGTTTGAATACTGCTCGCTATCGTCGAAGTTGCCACCACCGTCGTCTCCGCCGCTGCTGCCGCCACGGGATCGGCCGCGAGCACCGCCGCCGCCGCCCGAGCCTCCCTCTCCCTTGCTACCAAGCATCTGCAGCTTGTCGCCGACGACCTTGAGTTTTGAATGTTTCTGGCCGTCCTTCTCCCAACGATCGAGCTTCAAACGGCCCTCGATCAGTACCGGCGAACCCTTGCTGAGGTATTCGTTGGCAATTTCGGCGGTGCGACCCCAGAGCGTGATGTCGACAAAGGTCGTTTCATCCACCCATTGGTCGCCGCGTTTGATGCGGTCGTTCACCGCGAGACCGATATCCGAAACGGCCGTGCCGCTGGGGATGTACCGGAGCTCGGGGTCCCGGGTCAGATTACCGACCAATATCACTCGGTTGTAGCTCGCCATGGCTCTCGTATCCTGGGGTCCGTTTGGACGCGCCTGAACGGCTGTTCCGTATCGTTCAAAATATCAAACCGACCTGGCTCCGGCAAGCAAAACGCCGCGAATTGACGAAGCATTTTGTCCTGCAATCAGCCATCCTGCTACGATTCGTCGTCGCTGTCGCTGTCGCTGTCGTCGTCCGACGATTCGGCGCGTCCTACCGGTGCACCGACTGCCACTGGCGCTGGCGGCGGCGTGGGACCCGCCTTGGCATGTTCCAGCACCGCATCCACCAGATGCGGATGGATCTTGAGCACCAGCTGCCGCAAGACTCCGTCATGGATTTCGCACGCGCGGTTGAGCGGCGTGATCGCGGTGGTGGGCGAGCGGAAGTAGATCAGCCAGTAGGTGCCTTTGCGTTGGCCGGCGATCGGATAGGCCAAACGGCGCTCTTCCCACAGCCGGCTTACCAGTACTTCGCCCCCGTTGGCCGTGATCATTCCTTCGACCTCGGTCGGCAATGCGGTCCGTTCCCGCGCAAAGCGGTTCGAATCCAAAATGAACATCGCTTCATAAACGTTTGTGTTCGTCGCCAAGTCAAACTCCCTAAGTTTCTTTTCTCTAATTGAATCGATTCATGCTCGCCGCGATGCCTTCAGACACCCAGCATTCGACCCCGTCGGCCGCACGAGCAATGGTTTCTTGGATCGTATCCTTGTCGGCTTTGGTAAATTTCCCCAACACGAAATCGGCGGCGTCCCAGTTCTCGGGCACGGGGCCAATGCCCAAACGCAGCCGCGCGAACTCTTCCGTCCCGAGTCGCCGAATCACGTCGGCCAGCCCGTTTTGTCCTCCAGCCGACCCTTCGCGGCGGAAACGCAATTTTCCGAGCGGCAGATTGAAGTCGTCGCAAACGACCAACAAATCAGCCAACTTTAATTTGTAAAACTCAAATGCCGGCCCGACGCTTTCGCCGCTGCGGTTCATGTACGTGTGCGGCCACAAGAGCAGCACGCGCTCGCCCGCGATCCGCGATTCCATCAAGCGGCCATCGAACTTGTCTTTCGCGCTCCCGTCGCCAAACCGCTGACCCAGGCAATCGAGCACGTCGAACCCTACGTTGTGCCGCGTCTGGTCGTATTTGCGCCCCAGGTTGCCCAAGCCCACGATCAACTTCATAGGTGTCGTGGCCTATATGGCGAGTCCACACTCCAGACTGGCCGCTGAAGCTGCCAGCCCGCCGGCAACTCGCGGCCCAATTACTCCTTCTCCTCGGCTTCGGCTTCTTCGCCTTCTTCCTTCTCCTTGCCCTTGGCGATGACTTCCGGCTCGGCGCCTGCGCCCTCTTCGCCAGCTTCCTCTTCCGCGACCGGCACTAAGCAATGGACGACGATCTCGTCAGGGTCGGCGTTGACCGTGGCCCCAGCCGGCAGATCGCTAATGTCTTTGATGCACAGTTCGCCGCCCACTTGCAGCGAACCGATGCGGATGTGCAACTTCTCCGGCACCACGTCGAGCGGGACCTCGATCTCGACCGAATGGATGAGGTGCTCGATGATGCCGCCGTCGTTCACGCCCGGTGCTTCGCCCTTGAGCTCGATCGGCACTTCGACCGTGACCTTTTCGCCAGCCACGACTCTCAGCAAGTCGACATGCAGCACTTGGTGAAAAAACGTATCCCACTGCACGTCTTGCAGCAGCGCCTTGCCGCTGGCGGCGCCTTCGAGATCGACGACTTTCGCGCCATGGCGTACGGCCGCTTCCAATTGGTCGGAACCGAGCGTGAGGCTGACCGCCGCTTCGCCGTGTCCGTACAGGGTCGCGGGGAGTTTGCCCTCGCGATGCAGCCGTCGGTTGTTTCGCTTGCCGAACTTCTGACGTGGTTCGACTTTCAGTAAATTGGCCATGAACTTTGCCCGTTGTGCTCTAACCCGTCCACCGGCGTGTAGGCCGCAGACTGAGTCAAGGTGAATTGCAGGGGAATCCACTATTGTGCCGTTCGCGGGGCTGGTCTTCAAGCCCAACCAGTAGTGTTCCCGGCTGCGGCCATCCCATGGAAAATAGCGAAAATGGCACTGGAAACCGTGACGTATTCTTAAAAAGTGCTTCACCTGTCGGAATACGGCCGCAGGGGGAGCGTAAAGTGCCCAAATTCTCGCGTTCTGGTGGAGGAATCGAGCGATGATGCGAATCGGGTTGATCCTGGCAATTCTCGTGACGGGGAAATTTGCTCCGCTCGAGGCGAGGGCTGACGGATTCAAGGTTGGCGATCGTGTTTTCTGGAAGACCGACGCCCGGGCCAGTGATGGTGCTCGTGAAATCGACATCTCGCGATTCGCATTTCCATCGACGGTGCGCGACGTCCAGAACGGATTCCTTTTCCTCGGGGCTGGCTGGATCAATGAAAACGACGCGCTTTCGGTCGACGAAGTGCGCGACTACTTCTCGGAGCAGATCGAAAAGAATCCCGATGAGCCCGCGTTTTGGAACAATCGTGGCCGAGTGTGGGACGAATTGAAGGACTACGACAAAGCAATCGCCGACTACACGCAAGCTTCCAAACTCGTTCCCAACGATGCGACAACGCACAACAACTTGGGATCTGCCTACCAGGCGAAGGGAGACAACGCCGAAGCGATCAAGCACTACGATTCAGCCCAGAAGTCCGATCCGGCAAACCCGACCGTGTACTACAATCGCGGTCGCGCACAACAGTATTCCGGCAACTACGCAGCCGCTGCCCAGGACTACGCCGACGCGATCCGCGTCGATCCGAATTATTTGCCGGGCTACAACAATGCTGCCTGGCTGGCTGCGACTTGCCCCGACGAGAAATACCGAGATGCAGGATTGGCGATCGCCTATGCGCAACGAGCGGCCGAATTGACACAGGGCAAAGTTTGGGAAGTTCTCGACACGCTGGCGGCCGCCCAAGCAGAAAGCGGCGACTACGAAGCGGCAATGCAAACGTCGCAACAAGCCCTCACGCTCGGCAGCGATGCCGCGATCCATGGCGGCGTCCGCGATCGGATGACGCTGTATCAGGCGGGCAAACCGTACCGGATGCCGGCTCCTTGAGCGCCGTTCAGCGCAGCTATGATCAATGAATCCTGCGGCTTGAGACCATCGCGCCGACGATCAGGCTACTCCAAACCAGAATTGAGAATGGTTCCGGCACCGCTCCGTTTTCCACAATCACTTGGATACTTGTAGCCGCAATCGGACTCTGGGCAGTTGACCCCTTCGCGAACGCCGCCAGCTCAATTGTGTAGTTGCCGCTCGTATTTGGATCGAAGGTGATTGGAAAGAAATCCATTCTCCAAGAGTTTTGAGCAACAGGTTTTGTCGCGATTAACGCGTTATACAGCGTCAGATCTCCTGCCACAGTGCCACCACCATTTCCCGTGAATTGATCTCCAATTGCGTGATCCCAATAACCATTTGTTGGATTGGCGTCGTTAATTGGGTCAAAAATCAAAAAATTTGTCGCCGCGCTCGGGTCCGTATCAATCCGCAAGGCATACACTAAATCTGCGCAAGAAGCGCAGCGAAGTCGTTCCGTCCCAATTCGTATTGATCGACCATTCAAAGCTCCAGAGCGGTCGTCCCGCATCATTTCCTGCCAAGTGGTTGTAGGTTCCATCCCCATTGCTACCGAATTGGTTTGAGGGAGTCGGAAAACGAACTTTGGCACGGAGGCCAAGCTCTAAACCGCTTGCGCGATCTGTCGTAAAGCCGCCGTTGGCGTTGCCAGAGCCAAAGATCACATTAGCGCGACATCCTGATCGTACTCGATGGAAGCAGTGGCGCTCGCTGCAGTATTCACCAGACAAAGCAGTAGGAGAAACCTGACCATTTGAAAGCTCCGCGAAATCATCGAAGTTAGGAAATATGAACAGTATATATCAGATGAATCGAGTGTCAATTAAAAAAACTACAATTCACGGTATATCCGTAAATTTGGGGTATGGAAGACAAAAAACCCGGCCCCACAATAGAAGCTCAGCGAAACAGCCGGCTCACCGATTCGTTGCGGTGGATCCGCTTGATCGCTTCGCCCAATAGCGGCGCTACGGACAGGACTTGTGTCTGCGGCAGGATTTGGTCCGGCCGTAGCGGAATCGAGTCCGTGCAGACCAGGCTGGCGAGATTCGCACTCTTCAATCGCTCCATCGCTGGTCCTACGAGCAAGGCATGCGTGGCGGCGACGTGAATCTCCTTGACGCCGTGCTCGTGTAGCACTTTGGCGGCACCGGTGATCGAGCCGGCCGTACTGATCATATCGTCGAACATCAGGGCGACCTTGCCCTTGACCTCGCCGCCCAAAATATGGGCCTGCACGGTCGTATTCGCGCTGGTACGACGCTTGTCGATGATCGCCAGCGTGCCGCCGAGTCGTTTGGCGTGGCCCAGCGCCCGTTTGATACTGCCTTCGTCCGGGCTAACGATTACGACGTTGGGCAGGTCAATGCCGGCATTGAGGAAGTGCTCGTTGAGGACCGGCGAAGCATATAGATGGTCGACCGGCACATCGAAGAAACCTTGGATCTGAGCGGCGTGCAGGTCCATCGTCAGCACGCGGTTTGCACCGGCCCTGGTGATGAGATTCGCCACCAGCTTCGCGGTGATTGGCACGCGCCCTTCGTCCTTGCGGTCTTGCCGGGCATAGCCAAAATATGGGATCACGGCGGTGATTCGCTCAGCGCTGGCCCTCAGGCAGCTGTCGATCATCACCAGCAACTGCATGATGTTTTCATTCACGGGCGGACAGGTCGGCTGGATCAAGAATACATCGCGGCCGCGAACGTCCTCGTTGATTTTGCAGGAGATTTCCCCGTCGGGAAATGTGCCCAGCGCGATTTCGCCCAGCGGCACGCCAAGATATTCAGCGATTCGAGCCGCCAAGGCCGGGTTGGCAGTGCCACTGAAAAGTTTCAGATCATTCATGGGAAAAAATGGGAGTAGGTGGGCGGGTCGGTAAGTGAGTCGGTATTTGGCTGCAAATACCGACTCACTTACTCACCTACTCACTTTCCCACCAGCTTTTTCATCTCCACTTCCACCGCAGCCAGCTCGGTCGGCGTATTGATGCTGAGCGCTTCGCACGGCTGGAGCACGTTGACCGCGACGACTTTTCGACCCGCCGCTTTGAGGACACCGGGACAGTCGGTCAGGTAATACTCGCTTTGCGCGTTATCTGCCGTCAACTGGTCGAGCGCCCAGCGGAGGTCCGCAGCTTCAAACACATACGTGCTCATGTTGACTTCATTGATGCCTCGCTGGCTGGGTGTGGCATCTTTTTCCTCGACAATGGCTAGAAAACTGCCCGCGTCGTCGCGGACGATGCGACCCAGACCGGTCGGATCGGGCTTGGTTGCTGTCCCCAACAAACAGGCTGGCCGCTCGGCCGCGAATTCGCGGAGCACCGCCCGCAGCGATGCGACCTGGACCATCGGCGAATCCCCCGCCAAGATCAGGACGGGCCCCTCGTGCGACGCTAGCGCCTCACGGCACATCATCACGGCGTGCCCGGTGCCGAGTTGCTCCGTCTGTTCGGCAAAGGTGACGCCCGATTCGCTGGCGAGCTCCTTTCGGACCATTTCCGCCCGATGGCCGACCACGACGACCATCCTCTCGACCCCTGCTTCGCGCACCGCGTCGACGACATAGCGCACCATCGGCCGACCACAGACGGGCAGCAGCACCTTTGGCAAGTCGGAGCCCATCCGCTTGCCTTTTCCCGCGGCCAAAATGATTGCGAGGGGAGTTGATGCCATATTCGCCTGAGAATTGCGAGTTAATTAAGTGGGTAGTCGATTGGGTTCACACTATCTTCCCACGATTTCAAGCCCATCACTAGGGGCACCGTACCAGGGCCCTGCCACGGCCCTCGCCACGTTGACCCTTGGGAGTGCGTCGTTTTACAATGCGAGATTCGCCCAAAACCGGCAGGGACGGCTATTTTGCGAACCTGCCAGCTGGTGGTCGCGTCCCTCCCTTTTTCCTTCCGTGATTCGAGACGTCTGTGGTTCAAGAAGCAATCGAAAAGGCCGACCTCTTGATCGAAGCCATGGGCTGGATCCGCCAATTCCGTGACAAGATCACGGTGATCAAGCTGGGCGGCAGCGTGATGGAAGATCCCGAGGCGCTGACGCACCTCTTGATCGACGTCGTGTTCATGGAAACCGTTGGCATGCGGCCGATCGTGGTTCACGGCGGCGGGGCAGCGATTTCGCGAGCGATGAACGAGGCCAAGATTGAACCTCGTTTCATCCAGGGGCGTCGTTACACCGACGACGCGACGCTGGCGATCGTTGAACGTGTGCTTGCAGGTGAGATTAACGAAGCGATCGCAGCGCGAATCGAGGAGTTGGGTGGACGGGCGATGCCGCTCAACTTTGTCGGCACCGAGAACAACAATGTGCTGTTCGGCGAACGACTGACGCTGCAGGGCGATCTTGACCAACCGATCGACCTCGGTCACGTCGGCCGCGTCACGCGGGTAGATCGCGACACAATTGAGAACCTTTGCTACGCGGGGCAAGTGCCGGTGATTCCGTCGATGTGTGAAACCGAGCCAGGGGGCGAAAAGCTGAACGTGAATGCCGACACGGCGGCCACCGCAGTTGCCCAGGCGCTGGGGGCGGAAAAGCTCGTGTTTTTGAGCGACGTCAACGGCGTCAGGCGCCAAAAGGAAGACCCCGATTCGTTGATCCATTCGCTCTCAGGCGACGACGCCCGCCAGCTGATCGCCAGCGGCTCGATCGAGTCGGGCATGATCCCCAAGGTCGAAGCCTGCCTGGAGACGCTCACCAAGGGCGTCCGCAAGATTCACATCATCGACGGCCGAATCCGCCATTCGCTGTTACTGGAAGTTTATACGAACGAAGGAATTGGCACGGAGATTGTCGCGTGACGACTACATCGATCGGCATGTCGCCGAATACCGCCGAACTGTTTGAAAAATATGTTGTGCCGAACTACAAGCGGTTCCCGGTGTCGCTGGTTCGCGGCGAAGGGTCGCAGGTTTGGGACGACCAGGGACGGCGGTATCTCGATTTCTTCCCCGGCTGGGGCTGCAACTTGCTGGGACACTGTCCGCCGCGCGTCGTCGAGGCGGTCCAGCAGCAGGTCGCGGAGCTAATCCACGTTCCGAACACCTGGCACACCGAGGCGCAAGGACGCTGGGCCCAGATGCTCTCGGAGCGGAGCTTTGGCGGCAAGGCGTTCTTCTGCAACTCCGGCGCGGAGGCCAACGAAGCGGCGATCAAGCTGGCCCGACTCCACGCGCCCGCCGGCCGTTACAAGATCATCACGTTTCAAGGCGGATTCCACGGCCGGACCTACGGGGCGACCAGCGCTACGGCGCAACCGAAGTATCACGAAGGCATCGGCCCGCTGTTGGCCGGATTTCAATACGCCCCCTACGGCGATCTCGCCGCTGTCGCCGATCTGATCGACGACGAATCGGCGGCGATCCTGGTCGAGCCGATCCAGGGCGAGGGCGGTATCCGCATCGCGCCGGAAGGATTTCTTGCCGGTTTGCGCAAGCTCGCCGACGAGCACAATCTACTCTTGATCTTCGACGAAGTCCAAACCGGTTGTGGCCGGACGGGCCAATGGTTCGCCTACCAACACTTTGGCGTCACGCCCGACGTAATGACACTGGCGAAGAGCCTCTGTGGCGGCATCGCCGGTGCGGCGCTGTTGACGACGGCCGAAATCGCTCCGAGCTTGCGGCCCGGCATGCACGCCGCTACGTTTGGTGGCAATCCAATCGCCGCCCGGGCTGGCATCGCCACGCTCGAAACCATCGAGGAGGACGACCTTCTCGCACGCGGCCAGCAGCTCGGCGCACGATTCCGCGAGCGGCTCGGTCCGCTGGTCGACGAACTGCCGATCGTGGAAGAGCTGCGGGTCGTAGGCGTGATGATCGGACTGGAGCTTGCCGTCGACGCCGCGCCGATCGTCGAACGTTGCCTCGAACACGGGCTGCTGATCAACGCCACGCAAGGCACGGTGGTCCGGCTGCTGCCGGCACTAACGCTCAGCGACGACGAACTCGATGAAGGCTGCAACATCCTGATCGACGCGGTGCGCACACATTCCACCCAGGATCTAGGTCAATAAACGCCATGCGACATTTGGTCACACTCTGCGACGTCACGTCCGCCGAAGTCGCGCGAATCTTCGCGATCACTGAGGACCTCAAGTCGAAATACGCTCAGGGATTGCGCGAGCCGCTGCTGCCGGGCCGGACGCTCGCCCTGCTGTTCGAGAAGCAGTCGCTACGGACTCGGGTTAGTTTTGAAGCAGGCATGATTCATTTGGGCGGCAGCAGCATCATGCTCGGTGACGACGTCGGCTTCGGCAAGCGCGAGAGCATTGCTGATTTCACGCGAGTGCTGAGCGAAATGGTCGACGTCGTAGTGATCCGCTCGAAGCACCACGCGACGGTGGAAGAAGTCGCCCGCCACGCCAATTGTGCTGTCATCAATGGATTGACCGATGAATCGCATCCCTGCCAGGCACTGGCGGACCTGTACACGATGCGCGAGCACTTCGGCAAGCTCGACGGTCTGAAGCTAGCCTGGGTCGGCGACGGCAACAACGTCGCCCGCAGCCTGGTCCGCGGCTGCGGCCACACGGGAGTGAGCCTGGCCGTCGCGACGCCCAAAGGCTACGAACTCGAAGCCGGCTTCGTCGCAGACGCGCGACGACAGTTTCCCAATTTGGAGCTTGTCACCACGCACGACCCCACGGAGGCGGTGCATGGCGCGTCAGCGGTCTACACCGACGTCTGGGCCAGCATGGGGCAGGAAGCCGAACGTACCAAACGATTAGCCGATTTCGCCGCCTTCCAGGTTAACGGAAAGCTGATGCGATTGGCGCCGCCGGACGCGGTTTTTATGCACTGCCTGCCTGCCCGCCGCGGGGAGGAAGTTACGGACGAAGTCATCGACGGACCGCAAAGCGTCGTCGTGGCCCAAGCGGCAAACCGGATGCACGCCCAAAAAGGCATCTTGGTTTGGCTTTTGGGCGGGCAGTCTTAAACAGCAGTGAAAAAACCTAATTCCCCAAGCCGGCGCCGGTGCCAGCACCGCCGCCGTTATTAGTCTCTTCGGCAGACCCGGCAAAAGTGAAGGT
Source organism: uncultured Planctomycetota bacterium (assembly GCA_963847905.1). Classification (GTDB taxonomy): domain Bacteria; phylum Planctomycetota; class Planctomycetia; order Pirellulales; family Lacipirellulaceae; genus DASYDU01. The sequence goes on from CAWKBP010000001.1 coordinate 283,274, forward strand.
CTGTACGTCGCCAATCGTCGAAAACGTCGGTGCCGTCGAGATTCGCACATAGCGGCGATCGGCCGAAATCACGCCCTGCGAAAGCATCTGGGCACCTTCCGGCAGTACCTGAATGATCGGTTGGTAGCCCACTGCGCCGCCCCGACCGAGCGCGCCAAACGCACGGCGTCTTCGCATGAAATCGGAATCGCTCGGAAGGATCGATGGATCGTTGCCGCTATCAATTTGCTGGGCTAACACCGCCTGACTGACTCGTTGTTGTCGCTCGACCGCGCCTGCCAACTGCGCAACCTCAAGTGGTTCGGTTCGCCGACCGCGGTCCAGGTCGAACACCACCATCGCATCCTTGTCGGTCAGTTCGAGTTGTTGGCGCTGGTGTTCGACAGTGTCGCTGCCGAAATGGCGATACACGTCGACAGTCACTTTGCCCGCCGTCACTTCGCCCCATACGCGGTGAATCCGCACGCGGTATTTACCCGCAAAGCCCTGCGGACAAATGTACTTTTCGCTTAGAACTGGAGACGAGCTATCCCCGCTCGAGGCATAGGCGTCGCCCAGACTAACACCACCGGCCGCTGTGCGCGGTTCGTTCAGCGAGCAAACCGAGCCGCTCGGCTCTTCGACCTCGAAGTCGACGTCCGCATTACCAGTCCAGGAGATTTCCACAACGCAATCTCGCTGAGTTGCCGCACTCAGGCGTGCCCGATAATCGGCCAGCTCGTCCTCGCGTCCCTCTTTTTCAAGCCGCGATTGAGTCGCGTACACAAGCTGCGCAGCAGTTTTTTCGATGGCTGCTTCGCTCGTTGGCCAGGCTTGGCCAAGCACGCCTACCGTGGCCCACTCGATGCCCGCCAAGTCGTCACTCCGCTGGGCGCTGCGCAGGCCCAGAGCATACGCTTCCCGCCGCAACGGCTGGATCTTCACCACCTGCTGGCAAAGCTGCAGGGCCCGGCGATCATGCCCCGTGCGCGACAGGTAGCTGGCGATGTACATCAATTCGTCGGGCGTAGTGGCAAAATCAGTCGCCGACATCACGACTCGTTCGATTTCCGCCTTCGAGCGCCCGTCGAGCTCCATGGCGATGCCCAGCGACTCGTACATCCACGACTGGGGCTGACCATGACGAAGTGCGGCCTCGATCATGGCGATTGTCTGATCGAACTTCTTGGCCTTCATCAAGTCGCGGGCCGCCTGACGAACCGCGGCTTGATCACATGGCTGAGCAAAAGTCTGGTCCCAAAAAACCTGGGGACTCATCGATTCGTCGATCTTGATGCTCGCCACCGGTGTGCTTTTCTCGGAGCGCGCCGACTTTGCAGAACTCGCAACGGCCGATTGATTGCGGAGTGACAAATCGGCAGCGGCCGGCACGTCCTCGTCCGGCACACTAAAGAGACCACCGCCACCACCGCCGCCTTGGCCACCACCGCCGCCGCCAAAGCCGCCACCACCGCCACCCTGTTGGCCGCCACCCTGCTGCCCGCCAATTCCGCCGCCACCACTGCTTTGCAGATTTTCGATCGGCAACACCAAGTCGGCAACTGGATAAACTTTGGCCACCAATTCCGACTCCGCCTCTTCGGGCGTCGTGATGATCATCACTTCGTCCCGGATGATATACGTCAATTGCTTCTGCTTGAGCATTAGCCGCAACGCCGAACGCAACGTGACGTTTTGAAGATTAAAGTTGACGGGCTCATCGCGCGTCAGCCCCGCGTCTTCCAACGACGGTTCATCGAGCTGGATCGGAATCTCGTATTCAGTTTTGATGAAATTAACGACGTTTTCGAGCGGCTCTTCCGTAAAGTCGAATCCCAAGGCCTTCAAAGGGCTGTTGAGCGCCTCGTTGATCCGCTCTTCCGGGCCGCCAGCCGCTTTCAAGTCGACCGAAGCAAATTTCTTGCGACGGACCGTGAGTTCCTCCCAGAAAGTGCGATCGGGATAGACGATCGGCGGTTCATCCGGAAACGGAATCGAGGAAGTTTCCACCGTGTACAACGCATCGACAAAACCTCGCCATCGCGCCTGACGCGCGAGCTCGGCGTAATACTCGTTGCGGCGAAGTTGAGACCAGCGCCTCGGCCACCGTCGCCACGACGCTCTGCGGATCGGCTTCAAACATGATATCCGCTACGTCGACCGACTCGTCATAGCGGTGCTCGTCCACGAGTGAGTTGAAGCGGCCGACAAGTTGCTTGGTACGTTCGATGTCGCGCGCCAGTCGTTGATTGATCAGTACCCGTTCGCGGGCCGCGGCCAGCTGTTCCTCGCGAGCCGCATCCAGTTCGTCTTTGATCGACGCCTGCCGCTGCACTTCGCGTAACGCGATCTGCAGCTTGTCGATCAATTGCGATCGCATATCGGGATTCAATTCCGGAGCACGTTCGACATTCTGCAAGGTCAGCTTCAATTGTTGACCGGCCGCGTCAGGTTCGTTCGCCATGATCCGCCGGGCATCGATGACCGCGTTCTCCACTTCGCGGCGAAGAAGCTGCGAAAAGACTCGGCGTTGCTGTTCGACGTCGTCCAAAAAAGCGCCGCTTTCGTCGAATCGGTCGACCAGCGCCCCAGCTTGCGGGAACGATTCGCTGGCGACGACCTCTTCCTGGACCGCCTCCGCTTGTGGCGGCGTCGGCAGCTGCGCGGTCCGCACCAGGCTCAGGTCGCCGTTGCGATCCGTTTCGGCAACCGCAGCGGTTGCCGGCGTCACTTGCCGCTGGACGACGCGCTGCACCGTCTTCGCTTGAATGTTGCCCGGATCGCTTCGCAGCACGGCCTGCGACATCGAATTGGCACCGGCCAAGTCGCCCGTCGCGACGGCTCGCTTGGCAAGCTCGTTCATCTGCTCGAGTCCATTTTGCAACACGCGGCCCGTCTCGGCCAATCCGGCCAGACCAATCGTGGGCGTGGTCAATCCATCGTCGGCACGCGCACTTTCGACGACCTGTGGCAAGTAGGCGTAACTGTCACTCGAGGCTTCCGGCGTTGCAGTCCAGGACAGATTCTTTGTTTGGCCGGCAACGTCGGCCGAGATCTCGATCGAGACTGGCGCGGAAAGCTGCTTCTCGGTCACGCCGAATACGAGCGTATCGCGGTCGGTGCGGAGTGGCGGCAATTGCTTCGGCAGCACTTCGCCGAGTTCGGCCGGGAACTTCACTTGGCCGGGCCAAATCACGGTCGCCTGGGTCCAATTGGCCAGAGTTTCGCCGATTCTCGCGCCGCGGCGCAGATTCTCTTGGTTTGCCCGCTCAACCGTGACGCCCTCGGCGTCGTCGGCCAGCGCCATTTCTTCGTCGACATACAAATTGCCGCCCGTCTGATTAGCCAGCGCCGCGAGCAACGCCGCATCGGTGCGCGGGCCGATCGCGTAGCTACTGACCGCAATCCGCTCGCCGCAAAGCTTTTCGATTAATTCGCGGAATGGGGCGGTGCCCAGCAGATTTGCCGTGCTGACCCCGTCGCCGATGTAGAGCACCGTGCGATTCGTGGCGGCGCCTTGCTCAAATTGCGTCGCGGCGGCGCGGAGTACCGATTCCATGTCGGTCGAGCCGAGCGGCAATTCACCGCGGAGCTTCTCGACCGCGGCCTGCAACTCAGGACTGTGAGCTCTGAGTAGTTTGTCGGAAATCGGTCGTGCGTCCAAATCCGCGGCCACCAGTGACACGCGATCCCCGGCGCGGAGCTTCTCGAGCATGCTGTCGAGTGCCGCAAACGCGGTCTCGCGATAGGCGCCCGTCTGACTGGCTGACGTGTCGAACAGGACCACCACGTCGCTTGGCCGCTCGAACGCTTGATCGGCGCTCGGCGCCATGCTGTAGGCAAAATAGGTCGGCCCGCCCTCCGCCTGATAGGTAAGCAGTTGTGCGTCGGCAGCGGCCCATGCATTCGGCGCGACCAACGCTACGAGCGATACGGCCAGGCCCGCTTGAATTCTGTTAAAAAGTTTCATGCCTCTTACCCAACAAAGAATCGACTTGGAAAAAATCGACATAGTGAACACTCCGCAATTGCCGGCGTGGCGTGACAGACATACTGCTCCGGCCGAACGCTGTCACAGAATCCTAATTCTCAGTCAAACCGCGATCTTGCTGCCCGAGGGCGCCGTCGTGCAAAAGCACGAGACGAAGCCTTTGCAGCCCGTTGCCTTGTAGCTAGGTAGCCTCGTAGATAACTCGTGTGCAGATAACTCTTTGGACCGATCTCTTGCCCTATTCTGCGCAGAGTGACCGATTACCCTTATTTTATTCCGACTACCGGGCGAACGCTACAAGATTCGCCGGTTTTCCGGCAATCGGCGGTCAGCAAGCAATTCGGCCCGTTTTGCGGCGAATATTCCCTCGCGAGGCCGCTCCGGGCCGAATATGCTGGCCAACATCCTCCAAAACTTGAGTGGGCACCGCGGCAAATATCCCCGCGAATTCAAGCTTTTGGGCCCCAGTACGACGGTCGACAAAAAGTGACCTACCCAATTCTTGTCCGGTGGCTAAAAACGAGACTTGGGCGAACTGCGAACGGCGCAACCCTCACAACCGTAGAAATGGGCGGGTGCGAACGCCTGCCCAGTAAACTGCTGAGCATTCCAAATCGGGCCCTCACATCTCTCAATGAGTCGGTTCTGCATCCCGCAGGGGACCGCAGCCCCGGTGACTTCGACCCTCAAACTACGTTGAATCAATGAAAAGAACTTTCCTCACCTGCTTTATCAGCGCCCTATTGGGCGGCGTGGTTGCCATTGAGCTGGTCGATCCGAACTCTCATTGGCCCGGTGAAAAGCCCGCCCTTGCTCAGTTCACCCTACCCGCGCCAGCGCCGACTGTAGGCTATTCGGCCCCGCAAGCGGCAACCTCGTCGGCGAGCTTCGTTCCCACACAAATGACCCCCGAGGAACTGACCAACATTCGTGTCTACGAATTGGCGAATCGGGGTGTCGTCAACATCAATACGAAGTTTGACAGCCGCGAGCGATTTTTCGGCATGACCGTGGTCACTCCTGGCGAGGGGTCTGGCTCCGGTGCCGTGATCGACCGAATGGGCCATATCCTTACCAATTACCACGTCGTCGAAGATTCCAAAGAAATCGAAGTCACACTCGCCGAGGGCCAGCAGCGGAAAGCCGATTTGATCGGATACGACGCTGAGCACGATATTGCCATTCTCAAAGTCGATGCGCGTCCGGACGAGCTGTTTCCGATTGAACTTGGTTCGTCCGACAATCTCAAAGTCGGCCAGCGCGTTTATGCACTCGGTAACCCCTTTGGCCTCGAGCGAAGCATCACCACCGGGATCATCTCCGCACTCAATCGGACGCTGCCCAGCCGCGTCCCGAATCGCGATCTGAAATCGATCATCCAAACCGACGCGGCCCTGAACCCCGGCAATTCGGGTGGACCGCTGCTCGACACGAGCGGTCGTCTGATCGGCATGAACGTGGCGATTGCCACCAAATCGGGGCAGAATGCGGGGCTCGGCTTTGCCATCCCCATCAACCGGATTGCCCGCTTTGTGCCCGAGCTGATCGCTACCGGCAAGATCACGCGTCCCGACGTTGGCATCATCGCCGTCATGGAAACGGACAAAGGGCTGCAAATTGTGGGCACCAATGAGGATGGGCCGGCTGCGAAGTCTGGATTGCGCGGCTGGCGAGTCGTCCGCAAGCAGATTCGCCGCGGTCCGCTTTACCAGACCGTTCAGCGTCAGGACCGCGACTACGCCGATTTGATCATCGCCGTCGACGGTCAGACGGTGAAAACCGGCAGCGCCCTGATCGAAGCGATCGAGGCCCACAAACCAGGCGACCAGATCGTCCTCACCATTCTCCGAGAAGGCCAGCCTCAGCAAGTGTCGATCACGCTCGGCGCGGCGTGACGGGCGACCGCGCCCAGCGGTTCACCTGGGAACAAAACATCCCCTCGCGGCCCCTGAATTTTCAAATCCGGGTGTGCGGAGATGTTTTTTCGCGCGGAATTTCCAACGCGTCAGACTGGCCGAACGCCCCGGTTACCCGGTAAATCAGTCGGCCGAAGTCCTGGAGGGGGCTGGAGATAGGCCCCATTATCCACCCACGACCCGTATTTACCTCAATAATCCCCAGCTACTCATCTTTCCTAACAAGCAAGCGTGGCCTGGTTTCCGCCCCTTGCTGAATCGTTACGAATCCTTACGTTGCTAGATACCTGCTAGCCTGTCGGTGACACTTCCGGCCAGCCGGTCATCCCCAATTCCCACCAACGGTGACCCTACCTGTAGCGGAACGTCCACTGGGGGCGTTTCATCCGATTTGTCTGATCCAGTGTTGCTTCTACGACTGCCTGTCTCGCACCCCCGACTGACCGTTGGCACCGGTGGCAATCCACCGCGAGCAAGCCGAAGTGAAGCCAAGTTCTGAGAAGGGAGTTCTAGGAAATGATGAGTTATCTAGCGACTGCGATTTTGGCCCTCGGGGCGCTCGCCGCGGATCCGCAGCCTGTCACTTGGCAGGAGAACTACGGTGACGCGCTCGAGGCCACTCGGGCCAGCGACGAGAAACCGCTGTTGGTGGTTCTCGACGAGCCGCAAGCGGAAGAAACTCGCGTTCAGCCAGCTTTGCTTGAGGGCAAGGCCGATGCCAAGGAAGCCAAGCTCTTGCAGCATTATCGCCTGGTCCATATCGATGCTTCGACAAAGTATGGCCAGAAAGTGGCGGGCGCGTTCCGCGCCAAGCGGTTCCCGCACATGGCGATCATCGACAAGAGCGGCAAAGTGGTGCTCTTCAAGAAGTCGGGCAAAATCAGCTCGACCGAATGGAACAGCGCCCTCGAAACGCACCAGGATGGCGAGCGCGTCGCGGCCAAGCACATCAGCTACAAGCTCAGCGGCGACGCCGGCTCGACCTCGACGCCCGCCACCAGCAACGGCAGCTACTGCCCAAGCTGCCAGCGGAACCGCTGGTAACTGCAGCTATCGGCTGAGTGACAATCTGAAACCCACGGTGCGGCCCGCAGCAAATGCTTCGGGCCGCATTTTTGTGCGCCGACATTTGGTCCACACGACCTATTTGATGCGTTCCGAGACCGGGGAATATATCGAGCGAGAGGTCTTCCGTCTTGCCGGCTGTAGCCGTTCGACAGCGATCGCGCCCATGACAGCGTTGTCGGTGCAGAGGGACAGCGGCGGGACGTGGAGGTCGTAGCCGTTGGCGGCGGCGGATTCTTCGAGGCGTTTGCGGAACCGGCTGTTGGCTGCGACGCCGCCGCCCACGCACAGTGTCCTGTAGCCGGTTCGTTTGATTGCCAACTCCGCCTTGCCGACCAGGCAGTCGATCACCGCCTCTTGGAAGCTGGCGGCGACATCGGCAGTGATAGGGGGCAGGGTTCGGGGTTCGGGGTTCAATGGAGATTTCAAATCTAAACCCTGAACCTTGAATCCTGAACCCTTCAATTTGCCCGGCCCGACGACCAGATAGCGCACCGCCGTTTTGAGGCCGCTGAAGCTGAAGTCGAGTCGTGTCGGGTCGTCCAAGCAGCGGGCGCGGGAAGCGGTGGGCTTTCGGGTTGCCGCTCTCGGCCGCCTTTTGGATCGCCGGGCCGCCGGGGTAGGGGAGTCCCAGCAGGCTAGCTACTTTGTCGAACGCCTCGCCGGCCGCATCATCGATCGTGCCGCCCAGCGGGGTGAAATCGGTCGGCCCCTCGCAGCGATATAGGTTCGAGTGGCCGCCGCTGACGATCAAGCCGACGCAGGGAAACACGTCGCGGCCGCTTGCCATCCGACAGGCGTAGATGTGTGCCTGCAAATGATTCACGGCCACCAGCGGCAATCCCGTCGCCACGCAAAGCGTCTTCGCCGCGGTGAGCCCCACCAACAGCGACCCGGCGAGCCCCGGAGTGTTGGCCACCGCCACTGCATCGAGATCGGCGAGCCGCAGCCCTGCCTTCCGCAATGTTTCATCGATCACCGGCACGATCCGCTCGACGTGGGCCCGGGATGCGATCTCCGGCACGACGCCGCCGAACCGCTGGTGGAGCGCATCTTGCGACGCGACGACCGACGCGAGCACCTGAAGCGAATCGGTCACGATCGCCGCCGCGGTCTCGTCGCAGGTAGTTTCGATGGTGAGAATTTTCAAAGTAGCATGGAGCTTGGAGCGTGGGGCATGGAGCTAGAGGATTTACTCCTTGCTCCCTGCTCCTGGCTCCGTGCTTCCACCCTCACATGATGCACCCAAGCGGGCGGCAAGTTGGTGAGCACGCGGTCGCGGCGGATTTCATACTTGTGGAGGAACTCCTCCAGCAGCCGGCCAATGTCGCGGAGCCTTTCGCGGTCCGCCTTCGGACTGAGCGTAGCTTTCATTTTACGGATGGCGATGTACTCGAAAAAGCTCAGCGTCCCTCCGGGGGCGAGCAGCCGGCTCAGCTTGCCGACGAGCTGCTCCACGAGCGAGAGAGGAAAATTGTTGAGCGGCAAGCCCGACACGATCACATCGTACGGCCGATTCTCGGGCAGCTCTTCGACGCCGGCATGATGCAGCGTGATCCGGTTGGCGGCGGTTCGCAGCGATTCATCGCTTATGAGCCGCTCGCGCAGGCGGGCCACGAATTCTTCGTTCCGTTCGACCAGGTCGAGGTGGTCGCCCGGCCGCATGGCCCGCACGATGTGTCCAGTGACGGCTCCGGTGCCCGGCCCGACCTCGAGAATGCGTCGTTCGTAGGGAAGTTTCTCCGAAACGGCCGCGTCCGAGTCTCGGAGAGACTCGGCTACGGAAGCGGCGCCCTCGCGGACAAAATGGGCCAAGGCGTTGGACAGTGCCGCGCCGCTGGGCGCCACGGCGCCGGTGCTTTGGAAGGTGCGGCGAAACTCGCGCCAGAAAACCCGATAGTCGGCCCACTGCTGTTGCATCGGCCTATTCTAAGGCGAACCCGCACCTCGCGATAGCCGGCTGATCAAACCACTGCATTGCCAACGCGCCGATGGAACCTCTGATAGCCGACGAGAACCGTTACCAGAGCAACTCGTCGCTAGGCTTGCGGCCGGAACGCGATGATCGTGAGGTCGTCCGGTTTCGAAGGCACCGTTTCGTCCGCTTCAGCCAAGGCGTTCATCCGCTCCTGAGCCACGGCAGCAAGCTGTCCGACCGCGCGGTCGAGCGGGCCTGTCCGCACGAGTTCGACGATTTCGGTCGGGAGGAGATTGTCGAGCAGGCCATCGCTGGCGAGTACCAGCGTATCACGCGCGGCCATGCGGATCGTCGGACCCATTTCGACATGCATCGCCTGGGAGCCGATCACGTTCGAGATCATGTGTCGCTGGTCGTGGTGGATGGCTTCTTCTTCGGCCAAAAGTCCAGCCTCGACCGCGTACCCGATCGGCGAATGGGCGATCGTCTGATACTTGAGTTTGCCCCGCTGGCCAACGAGCAGGATCGCCGAATCGCCGACTTGATAGGCCCGAACTGTGCGGCCCTGGATCTCGACGAGCGAAAGTGTGGTGGCTGCCCCGGTACCCAGGGCCAGGATCGCTCCGTTGGCGGCCTCGATCCCGTCGAGGATCGCTGGCCGGAGCGGCTCGGAGTCGGGATCGGCCGAAACGAGGAGCGCGTCCTGGATAGTTTCCTGAATCGTCTCGATAGCGAGCTTCGACGCCCGTTCGCCGCCCGCGTGGCCGCCCAGACCGTCGGCAACGGCCAACACACCATGGTGCGGGCTGCAGGGCAGGACCGCCGCCACGTCCTCGTTGGGGGTCGATTTTTGGGGAGAACGTGTCGAAAACACGGCCGCCGTCCCCCCGGCCAATTCGAGTGTGATCACCTCGGCCATCAGCCCTTCGGCGACGACGAGACTCTGCACGTGCGCTCGCAGCTTTCGCTGTGGCACGGGAATCGCGCGGAGCGGTGCCACTGGAGTAAGGGTAGCGCCCATGATCGCACCTGGTGAAAAAACGTTCGTCGGCTTCGCGACACGGCGTCGCTGGCGGGAAATCGATTCACAAATTCGCGGGAAAAAACGCAGTTTCCCTGTCAGAATCATAGAAGATGCCGGCGGAATCACAAATGTGACCAGCCCCCCGCAGTCGATTTTGTCGACCTCCCTCGGCACCTAACCACATACGATCAAACGAGATAGAGAAATATGGGACAAAATCGTCGCCGGGGTCGGATTTAACCGGTTCTTGACGCGGAAATACCCGTTTTGAGCGGACTGCATCGGATATTCGCTACCCGGCCAAACGCAACGCGAGGTCCAGCAGCGTCACCAAATCCATGGCGTTGTGGTAGAGAATCGCCTCCATGTCGCGCTCGAAGCCGGTGCGGACGAAATCGGCGTAGGCGGCGGGGATGCGGTGTCCCGCGATGTCGCCCGAGCGGCGCCGCCGACAGACGATTTGTTCGAGTGTCTGCAGCCGGCAGTCAGGCAGTTGCCGCCGCCAGCGCCGCCGGGCATGATGCAGGAGATCGACGTGGAGGAGTTGCCGCGGAGTGCGGACGGCCTCCAATCGGTAACGGGTGCTACGGTCCAGGACCATCGGCCAGTCGAACGACTTGCCGTTGAAAGTGACGAGCACCTGCTGCCCGTCCACAGCCTTCCACAAGGATTCAAGCACCGCCTGTTCTTCGGAGTAGTTCCGCGCGAGCAGCAATTCGACCGTGGGCACTCCGTCGACCTGGCGCAGTACTCCGGCCAAAAACAACGCGGCGCCGCCCAAACCGCAGGTTTCCAGATCGAGCAGTAGCATTCGCTCGGGCATGGCAGCTTCAAGCGCGAAAAACTCGGTGTTCAGCACGACGGTCGGCTCGATCGCTTGCCGGGCCTCGGTCGCCAGTTTACGAAGCAGCGTCTGGCGCCCAGCGACCAATTGCGATCCATGGGGCCAAAGCCGGTCGATCGGCAGCCGGATCCGCAGATGCTCGCCGGCCGAAGTGAGTACGACTTCGCCCTCACGCAAGATTCCGGGAATCGGCTTGCCGGTGGTGATCGCAGTCTTCGCCGGCTCGATTACAACCGGTGGTGCAGACGGCGCCGGGGCCACGTGCGCGTCGACTGGCAGCGACCCTCTATTGAGCAATTCCAATCGAAGTCGAAGTGCTTCTTCTAACATGCACCCAGCGGAGCGAAATCAGCGATCCGCGTCAACGCCAACGGAAATTGCGGCTACGCGTTCCGAAGTCATCCCGGACGCACTCTCTGTGAGCAATTCAAGCAGACGCACGGTGGCTTGCTTGTTCGGCATCGGATAGCCGCGGTCCAGGTCGGGGTCGCTATGGATCGCCGGCCGCAAGTTCGGCAGGCCGACGCAGCTTGGGCAGCCGTCTTCACAGGGACAATCGCGGACCATCTCGAGGCAGATCGCCAAGAGACGCGGCATGTGCTGGAATCCGCGTTCGCTGTAGCCAAGCCCGCCCGGATAGCGGTCGTAGAGGATCATCGTCGTGCGGCCCAGGTTCTTGCTATCGACCACGCCACCCAAGTCGCGACTATCGCACATCGCTACCAGCGGAAGCGCAACGATCGCCAGATTCCGCAAACCGCAAACGCCCTCGCTCGCCCGCAGCCCGGCGGCTTTCATCTCGGCCCGCAGCGTGTCGTCCGGTGCGAGCCACGCCGCCGTCGTTTGCAGATTCTGGGCGGGGATCTCGACCGGGCCGAGACCGATGTTTTCGCGCGTGGCAAATTTGATCTTCTTGAAGGCGACGGTCTGCCAGGCGACGTCAACGTCTCCGTAGCCGAGCGTCGCCGAGGGGACCGCGTCGAGTGTGGCCCGCTCGCCCGTGATCCGCACATTGCTTTCCAAAACGGCTTGCGTGTAGTAGTCCGTCTCGCGCCGTTCGACGTAGGCCACTTTGCCGTTGAGGTCGAGGTCGCGGACCAGGTAAGTCTCGCCATTGTGCAGATAGACGGCCTGGGGGTAGACCAACTCGGGCGCGCTGATCGCGTCGACGTTGGCGATCACGGAATGTTCTTTCCCGCCGTCGATCTGGACAATGCTGAACGTGTTGTCGCTCATGTGGCGCAGGCTCACCCCGACCGCCGGATTCTGGCCACCGGAAAAATAGTAGTGCCCCTTCACGGCAACCAATCGCTGTTGGTGCTCGAGCGCCCAGCGATCGGCGCGGCGAGCGGGCCGAAGCGATCGAGATCGTGGTCTCCCGCGAGCGGCAACTCGAACGCCGCGGACGGCAGATGTTTGGCAAGTACATACGGATTGTCGGGGTCGACCACCGCCTGCTCGGCCGCCTGCGCGAAGAAATACTCCGGATGTCGCAGCAGATACTGGTCGACAGGGTCATTGCCCGCGAGCAGAACGGCTAGGCTCTCATCCTGCCGCCGACCACTACGTCCGGCTTGCTGCCAACTGCTGGCAATCGTGCCGGGGTAGTTGACCAACAGCGCGACGTCGAGCGTGCCGACGTCGATCCCCAACTCGAGCGAGTTAGTCGCCGCGACGCCGCGCAGCTTGCCGCTAAATAGGTCCTGCTCGATCTCACGCCGCTCGTTCGGCAGATAGCCGCCGCGATACGCCCGCACCGAGTCGACCAAAGGCGAATTGGCCGCCGCCAACTGTTCGCGAGCGTAGCGATGGATCAGTTCGGTCGCCTGCCGCGTCCGCGTGAAAGCTAGCGCCTGCCCCCCCGCTTCGATCGCCGCCACAAGCCATGTCACCGCATCGTCGCTCGCGCTGCGGCGGGCCAGCGAATCTTTGCCCATGGGCGAGGGATTCCAGAGTACGAAATACTTTCTGCCCCGCGGCGAGCCGTCCTCGTCGATCACTGCCATTTCGCGGCCGACGAGTTTGCCGGCCAATTCGCCCGGATTGGCAATGGTAGCACTGGCGGCGAGGAACACGGGCCGCGAGCCGTAGTGGGCGCAGATCCGTTCGAGCCGACGCAAAACGGCCGACACGTGGGCGCCCAAGATGCCGCGGTAGGTGTGAACTTCGTCGATCACCACGTAACGCAGGCCGGCAAAAAATGCAGCCCATTTGGGATGATAGGGCAGAACGGCCGAGTGCAGCATATCGGGATTCGAGAGCACGAGGTTCGCCTCGCTGCGAATGCGTCGGCGCTGGGCGGTCGGTGTGTCGCCATCGTAGACGCCGGGACGAATGGCCGCCGCGAGCGCGGCGTCCGCACTGACAAGTTCCAGTAGTCCCTTGAGCTGATCTTGTGCAAGCGCCTTGGTGGGAAACAGATAGAGAGCGCGAGCTTGCGGATCGGCGAGCGCCGCTTCCAAGATTGGCAGGTTGTAGCAAAGCGTCTTGCCGCTCGCCGTGCCGGTAACAACGACCAGATCCTGCGCCGCTCGGGCCAACTCGAGCGCCGCCGCCTGGTGCGAATAGAGCCGCTCGACACCCCGCAGCGCCAGCAACCGTCGCAGCGAATCGGCGAGCGGTCGCTCCGGTTCCGCAAACTGACCAGCGCGTGCGGGCAACACCTCAATGTGCGCGAGTTGGCCAGCGTAATCGGTACGCGTCCGCATTCGCTCCAATAGCGCGTTCAACATCCATGTTCAAAGTGCTCCCGCGGAACTCGCCCGACCTTACTAGACAGACGTTTACTATACCGCGGAAGGTTCAAGGTCGACAAGTTCAGCCGTCTGGGCAGGATACTCCGGTTGTGCAGACCAGGGTGACGCGGCTGTCCAGTGCCACACGAATGGGCCATTTCTTCGGTTTTGACCCACTTTACGGCCGGATCGACCGGGCAAGATTAGCAGTGATTGGCGGGTAATTTGTTGTCGGTGGTCGCAAATGGCGATAAGATTACCATACAGACGCCGATTACAACGACCAAATTACGACGACGCGGACGGGCGGCAGGAGGAATTGCCATGACGAGTATGCTCAAGGTGTGCGCGATCCTTACGTTCGCGGTGACGATCGAAATCGTGGCATGCAGTGCGACGGCGTTGGCCCAAGTGGACCTGATCCAGCCGCGCAGCGGTGCGGGAAACATTTCATCGACTGAGCTGCGAAACATTTACCGCGATGATATCGGTCAAGGGTTCTCTTCTCAGAGCTTGAATCAGCTATCTCTGCAATACGCTAAGGCACGAGTAGGCAACGTGGGCCAAGCGTCGGCCAATAGCGGCGGTGCTTCGGGCCCAAGACTGCAGTCCTCCTTGGGCGGCTCCACTTCGAAGCCGTTCTCGTCGGTCAGTTCTAGCCCGACGGTGAGTCCCTATTTGAATCTGTTCCGAGAGGATCTTAACGGCAGCGGCGACCTCAACTACCAGACTCTCGTTCGGCCTCAGCTCCAGCAAATGGCAACGAATCAGAGTTTCCAGCGACAGAGCAACGAATTGGCTCAACGCGTGCAGTCCATCTCGGCCCAAAGTGCATTCCAGAACCCGGCCGGCTCCGAAACTCAGTATCCCACCGGCCACCAGACTGTCTTCGGTTACCATGGCCGCTACTATCCGGGGATGCCGCAGCCGCGCGGGCGATAACCCCGACTCGCTATATCCGCTAGCCACGAGTGAAGCAGCTCTGCCGGTAGTATTTCCAGCCTGGCAAGAAGAACGCGGCCGCCGACACCACTCCGTAGAGCGACACGCCGTAGTCGATGCCGCGTCGCTGTAGCTCCGCCATCACCAGCGACGTAGCAAACATCGCCATCGCCTGCAGATAAAAGACGCCGGACAGGATGCCGGCCTTGGCGACGAATACTGCTCCGCCGATCAGCCCCAACACTGGCGAGAGCGTAAGCACGGGCAGCGCCAGCAGGGACTCGACGACAAACAGCAGGACCACCGCCGCCACGCTGCCGCCCCAGATATGGGCGATCTGCCGCTCGACGGCCGTGACCGGCCCGATCCGATGTCGCAGCTTCCAAAAGATCGGTGCCCACAGTGCCAGCCCCCCGCCCCACAGCAGCAAATACGGCCAGGGCCGCGCACACTCGGGCCAGTCAAACCGCATCGCGTGCAGCCAATTAGTCACCAGGCACATCACCAGAATCACCGCCGCGTGCCACATCCACAACAGGCCCCAGTTCTCCAGCACCGTGGCGTGATGCGTTTCGCGAAACACGCGGGCGATCACCTGCGAGAACTGGCCGCTGCGTGCCGAGATCGGTTCGTCATTCAAATAGGCATTGAGGTCGTCGGCGAGCGCACCAGCCGAAGCGTAGCGCAACTCGGGCGGCTTCTGCAGACACTTGAGCACGATCATCTCCAGGTCGCGATCGAGCTTGCGATTCAGCAACCGCGGCGGCAGTGGGTCTTGCTCCAGGACCATCAGCACCGTGTCGACCGGCGACGGTCCTTGAAACGGCGGTCGACCGGTAAGCAGTGCGTAAAGGATCGTTCCCAGGCTATACACGTCGCTCGCCGGACCGATGCTGCCGCGATCGCCGGAAGCCAGCTCCGGTGCCATGTAGGCGGGCGTTCCCAGCACGGCGCCGGTCCGCGTCAGGCTCTCACCCGCATCGAGCTGCTTGGCAAGTCCGAAGTCAGTTACGTGTGGCGCGCCTGCGCCGTCGATCAGGATGTTGGCGGGCTTCAAATCGCGATGAATGATGCCTTGCGAGTGTGCATAGTGGATCGCGCGGGCAACGGTCGCCACGAGCGCGACCGCTTCGCGCCGGCAGCGGACCGTCGGCAAGTTTTGCGGCAAGCGTGTCACCCTCGACGAGTTGCATACTGAAGTAGCACTGGCCCTCGTAACTCGCCACTTCGTAGATCGGCACGATGTGCGGATGCTGCAATCGCCCTGCCGCCTCGGCCTCGGCCTGAAAGCGGGCCAGATCGTCGGCCGAAGCCAGCGAACCGCGCAGGATCAGCTTGACCGCCACGTCCCGCTGCAAGCTCGGTTGCCAGGCGCGATAGACGACGCCCATGCCGCCGCGGCCGAGTTCTTCTTGCAGTTCGTAGTCGGGCAATCCGCGCGGCGGCTGCACGATCGCTGGGTGATCGCTCGGCTGCGAAAAGTCGCTCGTCGCACTGGCGATCGCACCGGCGACCATCACGGTTCCCCAAAGTGCTCGCAGCTCCTCGGCCAGATCGGGATGACGCCGCGACAATTCCTCCAGTGCAGGCGGCTGGCCGAGCCGCTGGGCCTCGGTCATCTCCTCGAGCAGCGCAGCCAACCGGCTGTCGCGGTCGTCGAACTCGGTAGCGTCGTTCACGGACTCTTCGCCTCGTCGGACAACAGTTCCCGCAATCGCCGCATCGCCCGCAAGTAGCGCATGCTTGCCGCCTGTGGCGAAAGATCCAGCGCCGCTGCCACCTCGGCATTGGTCAGTTGCTCGAAGTGCCGCATGACGACGATCTCCTGGTCCTGTGGTTCCAGCGCCGGCAAGCGTCTTCAAACCGCCGCTTCAATTCGCTCCAGGTCGCCGCCGCGGCCGGCGTCAGCTGACCATCGCAAAGTTGAATGGCGATATTCTTGGTCGATTGATCGCGGGGCAGCCTCACGTCGAGTGGCTGCTCACGGTCGAGACTTCGCCGGGCGGCCACCCGGTGGCGGCGGTGGGCGTCGATCAGCCGATCCTTGGCCATCTGCCGCAGCCACAGATGAAACGGGATTTGCGGATCCTTCAAGTATTTCTTGAGACGGCGATGGGCTTCGACCAACACATCCTGCGCGATATCGCTAGCGTCGACGCGGCGCGCCAGCACCGGGTCCATCCGCAGTTGGACCATTTTCCGCACCGCGGCCCGATGGCGCGCAAGCAAGCGATCGACCGCGGCATCGTCGCCCGCGCGAGCGCCTTCGAGGAGTTCTTGCGTGTCATTCGAGTTGGGCCACATGAGACATTAGTATCCGCTGGAGTATGCTGGCTGACAACGGCGGGTCGGCGCCGGGTGAAGACCGAATCGCGGGGTGCAGCCCGCAACTGGCCTTGCTCGCGGATCGGAGAGTTTGATACAAGCTTTCCCGCTCGTCATTCTACCTCTCATCTATTCACTAATTCTCGTCGTTTCGGGCAGCAATTCGGCTGCCCGTCCGGCGAACCGACTTTTCGCACTTTTGGCAGCTACCCTGCCGCCACGCGCGGTTACAGGCAGACTTTTCTACGATTTCGAAGGGTGATTTATGTCGCTCACGCACCGGTGTGGCCTCTTGTCGCGCGCTTTGTTGGCGCCGGCGATCCTCGGATTGATCGCCAACTACTCGTCCGCTCAAATGCTCACCCCCGCGCCGCCAGCCGCTCAGGCCTGGACCGCCCAGCGGCCCAACACCGCACACCGTATGCCCCTCGCGCGACTGATCCGCAATCCCGATGAGTCGGGAACCGGTCCACAGTTTGCACTCGCGGATCAAGCGGGCAACATCCAACGCTACGTCGAACCAGTGCCCGGCATCGACCTCGAACCTTACGTCGGCTACGCCGTCAAAGTGCGGCACGACACGGGCCGCACTCTCCTAGCATCGCAGTTGGTGCTCCCAGGTCAGGAATCGGATTCGATTCTCGACGAAGGCGAATTCGACGGCACCGCACCCCGGCCCCGCGCCGAAGCACTCTTTCGCAGCCTCGTCGAAGCGCCGAGCGCCGCGGCCGGAAGTCCATACCTTGCTGCTCCGATGAACGACTCGTTGGTCCAGCCTGCACAGTACGTCCAGAATCCCGGTTCGCCGGTCTATATCCAGCCGGGTGCACCGATGCAGCCGGGCGTTCCCATGCAACAAGGCATGCCGCCGATGATGGGTCCGCAAGGCATGGTCTCGTACGATCCAAGCATGGGTGGAATGCCGATGGGTGGCATGCCGTCAGGCGATGGCGCAGTCTACCTCGATGGCCCGATGCCGTGCGGTCCGCAAGGTTGCCCCTGTCCGCAACCGTGCCCACAACCGCAGATGGTCATGCAGCCCATGATGCCCTGTCCGCAGCCGGTTGCCGTTTGTCCGCCGCCGCCCGAACCACTCCGTTGGTCCATCTGGGGTGAAGCGATGTGGATCCATCCGACCGGCGTTGACATGGCCTATGCACAACAGCAGGATGGACTCGGCGGAGCAGGCACGGTGCCGTTTGGCAACATCGGCGTGCTGGATCCCGACTACGACCTCGGTTTCCGCGCCGGTGCTCAACTTCGATTCACCCCCAAGGGCGCAATATTTGTCCAATTCGCCTGGTTCGACACCAGCGTCGACGACAGTCTCGCCGCACCGACCATTCCCGGCGGCGGCGGGGCCATCGGCTCACTGGTGCATCATCCGGGCGCCGCACTCACAGCTTCGGCCGGTCCCGTCACCGGCAGCTACGACATCGATTTCCAAATCGCCGATCTCGCCTATCGCTACTACGTGCTTTGCACACGCACCGGCGAAACGAGCGTCTTTTTCGGTGGACGCTACGGCAAGCTTACGCAAGACTTTGCCCAGAGCGGCATCTTCGGCGGCGGGCTCGGCGGCGAGATCGACACGAACACGGGCATCGACTTCACCGGTGGCGGCCCGATCGCCGGCATCCAATCGGAGCATCTGCTCGACTCGACGCGGTTCAGCGTCTATGGCAAAGGCCTCGTCGCCGCCCTCTCCGGCACCTTCGACGCAAACTATCTGATGTTCAACGATTCCACCGACCAGACCCTCGCCCAAAGCGTTTGGAGCGACGATCGAATTGTCCCGATGCTCGAGTATGAGCTCGGCGTCATGTGGACCGGCCCCCAGAACCACTTCCGTGTCGCACTCGGCTACATGGCCTCCTATTGGTTCAACGTCGTAAGCACACCCGTTTGGGTCAATGCCGTGCAAGCAGACAACTACGTGAACGTGCACGACACACTGGCTTTTGATGGAGCCGTCGGCCGAGTCGAATTCCGCTGGTAATTGTGCCGGCGCTGCCAGCTCCTAACGTAGCTGCCATCTTGTCGCGTCGATTTTGCCCGCCTGATCCCTTAGTATTGACCGTGTTGTCGACGGTCACTTTTGGATCGCTAGGGAACAGAGCGATGCGCGGGCGGACGATTAATCTGGCGCTGGCACTGTGTCTTTTGCCGGCTGCTGCGCACGCGGCACTGGATGTCGATCCGCCGCGACCGATCACTCATCGCGTCACGGTGCAGTTGATCCAAACCGCGCTCAATAACGGCTCGTCGCCCGCCACTGTCTTCGGCAACGCCGCGCAACGTGTGGCCGTCGAGTCGCGGATCGACACGGTCTGGGCCCAGGCTGGAATCGATATCTACTTCCTGCCCGATTTGGTCCGCTACGACAATACGTTTGCCTACCAAGGTACCAGCGGTAGCGGCACACGCTCGCAAAACGATCTCTCGACCATCCGCAATAGCGCCCGCACCAAAGGCGGTATCCTCCATCCCGACTCCTCAGTTCTCAACATGTTCATGGTCAACGTCGTGCCTGGATTTGAGCCGCTTAGCGAAAATACGGCGGCCGGCCTGGCGAGCATCGCCGCCAACGGCATCGCCGCCTACACGGGCGACAATCTACTCGACTTCAACAACGGGCTCGACGTCGTCGCCGGCGTCATGGCCCACGAGATCGGCCACAATCTCGGCCTCAACCACACCGCCAACGGCGCTGCCAACTTGATGAGCCCGTCCGGCACCAGCGAGCAGCTCTCCAGCTCCCAAATCAACACCGTCTTCTCGGCCACCAACTTTGTGAAGCCACTGCCGATCCAACTGGCCGGCGACTACAACGGCGACGGCAGCGTCGACGCCGCCGACTATTCGATCTGGCGCAACTCGCTGAACCAATCTGGCACGGGGCTCGCGGCCGATGGCAACGGCAATGGCCGCATCGACTCGGGCGACTTTACGATTTGGAAGACCAACTTCGGACGCACAGGCGGCGCTGGGAACGCGAGCGTCGTGACTGCGGGAACTGTGCCAGAGCCAAGTACATTGGTTGCCACGGTCGCCGCTCTCGCGATTCTTCTGTTCTTGCGCCGCAAATCGACAAGCTAACGGAGCAGTGCTATGGAATGGAAAACTACTTCGATAGCGACTTGGCTGCTGCTGATCCTGTGCGGGATCGCCTGCGAACCTGCGTCCGCCGCCGATTTTTTCGTCGATCCCACGGGAAATAATTCGGCTGCCGGCTCCGCGCTCGCCCCGTGGCAAACTCTCCAATTTGCCGCCGATCACGTCGGGCCCGGCGACCGCGTCACCGTGCGAGCGGGCAACTACACTGGTTTCCAACTCGACGACTAGCGGCACCTCCGCCGCTCCCATCGAGTTCTTCGCCGAGCCGGGCGTGCTCGTCAACCAGCCCAATCCCGTCCGCGGCCAACACGGCATCAACCTCGAGAACGCCTCGTACGTCGTGATCGACGGATTCTCCGTCACCGGCATGCCGCGGGCCGGCGTTCGCAGCGTCGGTGTCGATGGTGACGAATTCGCGTCCCACGTCACGATTCGCAACGTCCATTCGCTACAACAACACCTATTGGGGCATCCTCACCGGCTTCGTCAACGACCTCGTGATCGAGAACAACGAAACCTCCGGCTCCGCGATCGAACACGGCATCTACGTCTCCAACAGCGGCGATCGACCGATCATTCGCAACAACCTCTCCTGGGGCAACGACCGCAACGGCATCCACATCAATGGCGACGCCGAGCTAAGGCGGCGACGGCATCATCTCCAATGCCCTCATCGCCGGCAACATCATCTACGACAATGGAGTCGACGGCGGCAGCGGCATCAACATGGACGGCGTGCAGAACTCCCGCATCGAAAACAACCTGCTCTACGACAATCATGCCAGCGGCATCTCGCTCTACCGCATCGACGGCGGCGGCGGTTCCACCGGAAACGTCGTCGTCAATAACACGATCCACGTCGCCGAAGACGGCCGCTGGGCGCTCAATATCCAAGACGGCAGCACCGACAACACGGCCTTCAATAACATCCTCGTCTCCGAACATCCCACGCGCGGCGCGATCGACATATCCGCCGACAGCCGGCCCGGCTTCACCAGCGACTACAATGTCGTCATCCCCAAATTCTCCAACGACGACACCTTCATTTCGCTCGCCCAATGGCGAACTGCAAACCGGCCAGGACGACGCATTCGATCGCTGCCGAACCCGAATCGCTGTTCGAGAACTGGCCGCAGGGTAATTACGAATTGCTCGCCACCGCCGCGGCACGCAACGCTGGCATCGAATCGCTTGCCGCGAAACTCGCTCCGCTCAACGACCTGGCACGGCAAAACGCGACCGCTCGGCGCCGCGTTCGACATCGGCGCCTACGAATTCGTCGCACCCACGCTCGACGGTGATTTCAACCACGACGGCACCGTTGACGCCGCCGACTACACCGTCTGGCGCGATGGTCAGGGCACTCAAGACGATTACCTCCTCTGGAAGTCTCACTTCGGCGAATCCGTTGGCAGCGCGAGTCTGGCCGACCTGCAGAACGCCGTTCCCGAACCCGCGACCGCGGTGCTTCTCGCCTCCCTCTTGGCCTGGCGTTCTGCTTCTGCCGCCGCGTTTAGACGTGTCAATTGCCGATCGCGCCTTCCGCAACAGTTGCTATAATCCGGGCCGTCGATTTCCCCAGGCGTCCTCGCAACACGGCATCCTCCCATCATGATCCGCTGGCTCATCCGCTGCTTCCTCGCCGGGCTCTTTACCATCTTGCCGCTCGTGATCACCGTGGCGATCGTGATCTGGGTCGGCGAGTACCTCAACGGCTGGCTCGGGCCCGGAACCACGATTGGCCGGCGGCTCGAAGGCGTCGGGCTCAATTTCGCCGACAGCGAGGCGATCGCCTACACCATCGGCTGGGTGCATCGTACTCGGTGCCGTCTTTGGACTTGGTCTCTTGGTCGAATCCGGGCGCGCGGCGCTGGATCCAAGGCTTGCTCGATTCAGTCCTCGGCCGGCTCCCCATGCTCGGCGGGATCTACGGCACGGTGCGGCAACTCGTGGGCATGATGGACAAGCAAGGCAGCCCCGATCTCAAAGGCATGAGCGTCGTCTACTGCGTGTTCGGCGCCGAGACCGGCGCCGTGTTCCTCGCCCTGCTCCCCACGCCCGAACGCTTCCGCATCGGCGAAATCGACTACCACGCGATCATCATCCCCTCGGCCCCCGTCCCCGTCGGCGGCAGTCTGCTCTTCGTCCCCGCCGCCTCCGTCCGCCCCGCCGGCATCACCGTCGACGCCTTCATGAGCGTCTACGTCTCGATGGGCGTCACGGGGCCGCAGTTTTTGCGACCCGCGATCGCCAAGTCGGAACCGGGCTGATCGGATGGTAGCGACGGCATGTCAGGCACAAATCTCTTTGCCAATCCGCTCCGCTGCCGGCTTTGTCATCTGAGAGTCGCGGACTTCGCGAACACTTGCCAAGTAGCACAATTTTGGAATTTTGGAACACGTTCTCGAAACACGATTCCATATTCCAAAATTCACTTTCATTGTCACACCTCCTTTCTCGAAACGCCTGAAAAACCAGGCAGATTCGCCAGCGTCGTGTTCCAAAAATGCTCGAATTCGCGCCGCAGGTATTTCATTGGCAAAGTTCCAAAATTCCACCTCGCCTCCGACCACGGGCCGTCCGAAGTCTCGGCGACGGCGGGATCGCCACTTGCGTGAGAGTTTTGCATCGGCTGTTTTGCACGGGCAGAAACAAAACGTCACTGGCGCTCGGGGATTTTTGAGTTTTGTTTCGGCCCGGCGCGACGCGACTTTCGTAAGTTGTTTCCTGGCCGCGAGTTGTGAATTGTCGCTTTTTCGAAAACTGCCGAGGAGGCGACAAAACGATTTTGTTTTGTCGCCTCCTCGGTTTGGAATACTCTTGTTTTCATGGTCGCGTGGCGATTGGCAGGGGACAAAACTCGTTTTGAATTGGTAACGTTTTGATCGAGGACGTGCGGGCGGGGCAATTGGGTTGTGCGGAAAGTCTCACGCCAAGGCGCAGACGCAAAGTCGGCGCAAAGTGGGCGCTGCCAAGGTTGGATCCCCAGGCTGCCAACGTGATTCGAGTTATCAAACAACGAAACGGCGAAACGCCGGCCGCCGCCAGGCGATCCGCCCTGCGGCGAACCTATACATTTGTTCCTATCAGAGCCGGTGGCCGATTTCAACGGTTATTTTTGGCCACTGGTTTTCCCCGTGGCCCGAGCGATCGGGGCCGAGACGTTGCCGAGGCCGAGCGACCGGCCCGAGACAATGCGGCTCGCGCCGCGAGACGACCAGCAGATTGGCGGCGGGCTGCTAGGGTTGCGCCAAGTCGTTGGGCGGTAACGAGTTGACCGATCGCCTCACGGTGTCGTGCCGTCACGAAGGATGGGTGTCCCCGACTTGCTTGCCAATTGGCTACGTTGCCGGCATTATCAACTGGGGTTCGCGGACTTTCGCGAACACTTGCAAGTAGCACCATTTTGGATTTTTGGATTTTTGGAACACGTAACGAAACACGATTCGGTGTTCCAAAAATCACGTTCATTGTCACCTCTCGTTTCACGGCACGCCTGAAGAACCAGGTCGTATTCCGACGATGGCATGTTCCAAAAATGCTCGAATTCACTCAGGAATTTCATGGGCAAAGTTCTAAAAATCAAGGTTGCGGCGGAAGGGTAGGGAGAAGGGGATCCGAGCTCTGTCTCGGGCGAAAACTCGCGGTGGTTTCGGCGAAGGCGAGCAAGGTTGTAGGCTTGCATAGGGGTCTCCGTTAAGACGCAAAAGTTTTAGACGGGGCAGATTTTGTCGCTCGGTGACGGGGATTGCGGGTCGGGTGATCGTGGCTCTGTGATTGTTGGGTTTTGAGAGTGGCGGATTTGATACGTTGCTCGGAAGTTGTACGCAGGTATGTGTTTGAATTTTGTGCGCCGTAGGGGTCCCGCGAATTCGAGGTACAAAACCCTAGGGTTGTGAACGCCATCGAGTCGAGCAACCGCTGCGATCTCGAGGCGACACAGATCGAATGGCGAGACTCTCTCACGGACTCTTGACATCGATCACGAGGGAAAACGCCAGCGGGATGCCGCGCCCACCGCTGGCGCCTGCCGCCTAGCGGCTAGTAACTGTTTGTGCAGTTACCTTTATAGCGAACCGAGTGGCCGAATTCGACAACTGTTCTATGGCATTGTTTGCCACAAGATAAGAGCAGGGCTGCCGAATCTTCTTTATGCCGCGTGTGGCGATAGACAATGCGAGAGACTCCGGGTTGTCTCGCGTCCCAAATTTGTCTCCAGAAATGCCAAGCCGACCCAGCATCGCCTTCGCCCGCCTAACCGCATCCAGCCGAATCGCCAGCTGGACCTCCAGGTACCTTCCGTCTCCTCGCGCCACAAGAGCGCGATCGATTGCCAGACAACAGGCTTCGAGCAATCCGCCGGCGATATGGGCCAGGAACTTAATTCGCCGCGGCACATCTTCTTGCGGGGGTCATGCCGGCGGTGTCGATTTTAAGCGTTGGTCGTTACGCTGCCAGCATATCCGAAATTGCTATCCACAGCGTGATGGCGGCGGCAATCCATGCTGCCGGTGACACGAGGGACAATTTCAGGGGAAGGTCCCTGAAGCTAAATGGCCGCCGTGTTACCTCTGAAAACCGCTGGTAGCATAAAAGGTACAGCGAAAGCGCGATGAGACCCAAAAGGGATGCCGCGAAATACAGTGAGTATCGCCGCCGGGATTTCATGCCCTGATTATAACAGCCCGGTTCCCGATTGGTAGAATGTCCGGTGGGAGGTGGGCATGGATCACGAAACGTTCGACAATACGGCCGCATATCGGTGTGGCAGTTAGTAGTGGATGCTGCTGTCTTTATAGCGTCATCTCAGTTGCCGATTGGTTTTCGCAATGGGTAGACCGAGATCACTCGAAGCCGCTGGAAAATAATTCCTAGCAACACACCGCTCAGGCAGTACCAGCAATAGGGTACTGGCTGAGCTGGGGTAAGATCGGAGGTTGTTCGACTGAAAACGCAGTCAAAAACCTCGATTAACATTTGGGAAATCCGTGGCAACGCCAATTTTTTTGCGGTCGCCTGTGCACCGCCTATAATCAGGCCCATGACAGTTGGAATTGCAGCAATCTGTGATAACGGAGCGGCAATTGTCATGGCAGCAGATCGGCCTGATTACAGTAAGCGAGGCTCAATTGGTAAACAGAGATTGAGCCAAAGATACAAAGGCTATCTTCCGAACGTCTGGCTCACTATCACGGGGCCAGTGCAGCAATACGAATTTCACGCGATGGAGAACTACGAGGATCGCGCATGGCTATCCCGGGGAACTTCGGTGCACGTTATTGCTCGGCGACTGCGACTAGTCGTATACGCACGCGAATGATTGAGAGCCGATATACGCAAGCACACCTGGGGCTGACGTACCGAGAGTTTGTCAAGCTTTGCGCAAAGAGCCAAGTGGTCGAACACTGTTGTCGCCGATGTGTACAGCAAGGCGTCAAATCAGGCGTTCGATTTGGTGATGATGATTGCGGGAATTGACGACCACGGGCCACACCTGTATTTGGTCAATGACTTGGGCATTAACAGCTTCAAGGCGATGGGTTTTGCGGCGATCGGAATTGGTGCGGCGAGTGCGACGGTATCATTAGCAAGAGATGAAAAGTGCTACTATTATCGCTGCGTGGCAGAGACAATGTATCGCGTTTACGAAGCCAAGCGAGCCTGTGAGCAAACCGCGGTGGTAAGCAAAACAACGGACATGGTTGTGATTCAGCGAATCGGACCCGCGAGTCGTGTCTTCGGCTCAGATCGACGTGTTGCGTCGCATCTATGAATCAAGGATGCAAAAACAGCTTTCGGCCAGCGAAATAGAAAGCATTGAGGGTGGCTTTTCGGACCCTACGCAGCCGCCTCCAAAAGCCCGCGGAACGTCCAAGCGGAAGCGGTAAGGCCAGCCGCAACGTTGTCCGCATCCAAGTCGAACGGCGATAATCGCCTACTTCGGCGTCCTGCGGCGTCGCTCGCGCAGCGAATCCGTGGGCATCACGATGTCCCAGGCGAGGCCCATCTTTTCCCACAGGCAGATCGTCAGATAAGTGACGTCGACTTCCCACCAGCGATGGCCGTGGGCGGCGGCGCGGGGGTCGGCGTGGTGGTTGTTGTGCCAGCCGTCGCCGTTGGTGGCGATCGCGAACAGCCAGTTGTTGCGGCTGTTCTCGCGGGTCTCGTAGTTGCGGTAGCCCCACAGATGGGCGAATGAATTGACGCCCCAGGTGACGTGCCAGGTGACGATCGTTCGCAGCACGACTCCCCACAGCAACCACTGCAAACCAACACGGTAGCTGCCGGCCCAATCGCCGTGTAGCAAATAGCCCACGCCGAGCCCGGCAACGAAGAACGCCAACGCGTGCAGCACAAACACCCACACATACATCAGGTTCCGCTCAAGCCGCATGTAGAACGGATCGCTCAAGATGTCGCGGGCGTATTTGTGGTACGTCTCGGCATCGGTCGTCTGGCGATTTTCGACGAACAGCCAGCCGACATGGCCCCAGAACCAATCGACCATCGGCGTGTGGGGATCGGATTCGTGGTCCGAATGCTGATGATGGAGCCGATGGACCAGGACCCATCGGGCGGGCGACTGCTGCAAGTTGCAAACGCCGAGAATAGCTAGTGTGTGCTCGAGCCACAGCGGGCACTTGAAGCCGCGATGCGTAAGCAGGCGATGAAAGCCGGCCCCGATTCCCAGCGAGCAGAAGATGTAGTTCCCGACTGGCAGCCAGAGGACGCCCCACCAACTGAAAAAGTAGGGCACGAACGCCAGCGGAATCAGTAGATGAAAAAAGCCCACGCCGAGGATATACGGCCAGATGATCCGGCTCTGGGCATCCACTTTTGGCGGGCGCGGAATCGGCCGCTTGAGTTCCGTCGTAGGGAAAAACTCATCCGGGCTGCGATCCGCTCGCTTTGCCGCTGGGGGCAATGTCGGCGGCAAAACTGCCGGTTCACTGCGTTCTTTGGCCTCGATAGTCGTCGACATCAATAGCTTCGAATCGCAATAGTGCCGCAATAGTGCAAACCGCCAGGATGGCGTTGAATATAGGGCGACTGGGCAGGGGCGTCAATTACTCGGAACTCGCCGTACGTCGCCTCAATAAGCCGCCTCAATAATTCGACGCCTGAGCTGCGAATCACTGCTTGGGCCCAATAGTGG
Organism: uncultured Planctomycetota bacterium; assembly: GCA_963847905.1. Classification (GTDB taxonomy): domain Bacteria; phylum Planctomycetota; class Planctomycetia; order Pirellulales; family Lacipirellulaceae; genus DASYDU01. The sequence continues at coordinate 310,286 of CAWKBP010000001.1, forward strand.
CCCGCTCGTTGCGAAGGGAACTTACCGGCCGCTGCCGGCGTCGAATTCGTTGCCGGAGTCGATTTGCTGTGCGGCGCGTCCGAAACTGGGCAAGAACTGGATTCCACTACCGAATTCTGGGCAGGAGCGAATTCTGAATAGAAACGACGGGCTAGCGAGGGCTGGCGGCTTTCCCAGTCCGCGCGACCCGCCCGCTCCAACAGATTCCTGTGCCTGTGCTGGCTGTGCCAGGATGGCCGGTCTCGAACCGATATGCGATAATTCCGCCCACAGAGGTAGTCGATCCCGGCGGCTCTGGACTTTTCAAAATGCGTTTGCTGACTTGATTCCTGCGGTTCACTTAACCCAATGGAGGCACTCATGCATTGCAAACCTACTATCCTCGCGCGATTGAAATCTGCCACCCCTGTATCGCTGGCGATCGTGCTCGTGGCGTCACCGATCGCGGGACTAATGTCGCCAGCCATGGCCGACGTTACGCCCGCAACGGCCTTGGCCACTCCGACTCATCACCAAACGGGAACCATCCAGGTCAACGTCGACGGACTTCCCCAACGCAGCTTGAAATGCTTCTGCCTGACGCCGGACAATCAAATCCTTGCGGGCTGCTCCGGCGGCACCGGCGAGATCCGCGTGTTTAGCGCCGATGGAGAGTTTTTGGAATCGTGGTCAGCTCCGTTCGAACCGGAAGCGATTTTCGCGCGGGCTGACGGGACCGTTTTCCTGGCAGGCGAAGGACAAGTGGCCCGGCTTTCCTCGTCCGGCAAAGTCGAACTGCAGCAGCAGTCGCCCCATGTCGCCTCGATGGACAACAATCTCGAAAAGATTCGCGCCGACGTCGTCAATCAAAATAAACGTCAGGCCGAGATGTATACGCAACAGGCCGACCAATATGACGAGATGATCGCCCGCGTCGACGAACAGATCGAACAGTTCAAAAAGCAAATCGCGGATCTGGACGAAAACGCCGAGGGCGCAGCGCGAAAGAAAGCCATGCTCGAGCGCCAACTGGCGATGCAGGAGCAAATGAAGCCGCAATACGAACAGGCCAAAAAGCAGTGGGACGAAATGGTCGCCAACAACCAGCCCAAAGAACTCAGCGACGATGAAATCGACAAGCTAGTGAAAGATTCGATCAAATATAAAATGCAGGCCTCGTCGATCAGCGCGACGGACACTGATGTATTTCTCGCGGCCCACGCCGCCGTCGGCTATGGCTTCGACGTCTGGAAGATGGACGCCGACTTCGCCGGCGGGAAAACGATCATCACTGGCCTGAGCGGTTGCTGCGGTCAAATGGACGTAAAAGCCAACAGCAACGGCCTGTTCGTCGCCGAGAATTCGAAGCACCAGGTTGGTCGCTTCGACCAGGACGGCGCGCCGATCTGCCAATGGGGACACGGTTCCCGCACGGGGCTCGAAGGCTTCGGCAGTTGCTGCAACCCGATGAATGTCGCCTTCGGTCCGGGCGATGTCGTCTACACGGCCGAAGACGACACCGGCCGAATCAAAAAGTATTCGCCCGATGGTGAGTTGCTGGGACTTGTGGGCTCGGTCGAGTTGGTTCCCGGCTGCAAGAACGTCTCGATCGCGGTGAGCAGCGACGGGAACCAGGTGTACATGCTCGACATCACACACGGTTACATCGTCCGCATGGAGCCCTACAAGCCGGGCGAGACGCCGGCTCCCGTGCAATTCGAAGAAGATGCGGAAATCGAAGCCGTCTCGTACAACGTGCCGCAGGGTGAGGCGCCGAGTGCCGGGGGCGTCGTCGCCAAGGGACTACTTAAAGTCCTGGGCTATTGACACTCCAAGTACGAGCCTCGCTTCCTGGATTGGTCGCCTCACTAGTGTCCGGTCAGGGCCTAACTTTTCGGGTTCGGTGCCTCGGAAGTGGTTACTAGGCCTAATCTTGCGAAGCACCGAACCCGAAAAGATTAGTTTGACAAAGCAATAGTTACAGAAGGTGTTGCCATGCGCACGTTGTTCTGCTTCACCGCTCTTGCCGTCGCTGCAATTGCGACCGCCGCCCCGGCAGATTCCAGTCAGCCGGCACTTTCGCTGGTGGTGATGGATCCATTGGCGGCTCCCCTGTCGTGCCCCTGCGTCGAAGGATACGCCCAGCGAAAATACGAGAAGCTGGCCGAGTATCTCAGCGAACGGCTCGGCCGACCGGTGCATGTCACGTTTGCCGAATCGTTCGAGAAGGCGCTTGCCAATGAGAGTTGCGACGCGATCGACATCGCGATCGGCAAGGACTCGGTCGTGAGACACGACGCGGCCGGGATGAAGCTCTCCTTGACGCCGCTAGCCCGGCTCACGGGCAAGGACGGCAGCACGACACAGACCGGACTGATCGTAGTTCGCTCGGCGGACGCGGCCCAGCAAGTTGACCAGTTGCGAGGCTATCGAATCCTCTTCGGCAATATGGAGTGCGATGAGAAGTTTGCGGCCCCGCGTGCGATGCTGACGGCGGCCGGTGTCGAAATCCCGCCGCCCGAAGCAGCCGAAACGACCGATGCTTGTAGCGACGGTGCCTGCAAGATCATTGAGTGGGGCGACGCGCAACACGCCGCAGCCGTGATCTCCAGCTACGCCGCTCCACTGCTCGAAGGCTGCGGCACAATTAAAAAGGGCGACCTGCGAGTCGTGGGCGAAACGAAGCCCGTTCCGTTTATCACGGCCTTTGCCACAAACCGAGTCAGCGAGCCGTTGCAAGATGAAATCCGCGTCGCGCTGCTCGATGTCGGCAAGCACGCGCCGCTGTTGGTGGCGCTCGAGTCGCTCATCGGCTTCGTGCCAATCGATGCTGAGGAAGTAGACCTCCCTCAGTCACCGACAGATGAGGCGACTCCACCCGCCGCAGAAAGCTCGAAACCAAAGGCCGACGCGACGTCGAGTTGGCCCGGTTGGCGCGGCCCGAATCGCGATTGCCACGTCGACTACTTGCCCGCATCGCTGCCGGAGAAGCTGAATGTCGTTTGGCGGCAGGAATTGCAACGCTCCGGCCTGGGTGGCATCGCCGCGACGTCAGAGTACGTCGTAATCGGCGACCGCGACGCGACGAACACGCTCGACGAGTTTCGCTGCTACTCGGCCCGCGACGGTACACCCGTGTGGACAGTCCGTTATCCGGCGCCGGGCCATCTCGACTACGACAACGCACCCCGCGCCACGCCGCTAATTCACGATGGTCGCGTCTACCTATTGGGTGCTTTTGGGCATCTCACTTGCGCAATGCTCGACACGGGCGCGATCGAGTGGCAGATGAACATTCTCACGATGTTCCAGGGCGATCCCGAGCTCATCTGGGGAACGTGCTCCTCACCGCTGGTCGTCGATGGCAAATTGATCGTCAATCCGGGCGGCCCCGACGCCTCAGTGGTGGCTCTCGACCCAGAATCCGGTGCGCTGAATCTGGCAGTCGCCCGGCGCACGGCACGCCTACAGCTCGTTCATCGTGGCGACGCTCGGCGGGGTGCGACAACTAGTCGGCTACGATCGCCAATCGCTCGGTGGCTGGGATATCGCCACCGGCGACCGGCTCTGGACGCTCACGCCGCCAAACGATGGCGACTTCAACGTCCCGACGCCTGTCGCCTCCAATGGCCAACTGTTAGTCACCACGGAGAACAACGGCACACGGCTCTATTGCTTCGACGAGCAGGGCAAGATCGTAGCGTCGCCCGTCGCGGCAAACGACAAGCTTGCTCCGGACGTCAGTTCGCCCGCCGTCGTTGGCCGGCGCGTGTTTTGCCTCTCCGACAGTCTCTACTGCCTCAATCTGGACCACAGGTTAGAGGCGATTTGGGTCGGCGACGACGACGCCTTCTGCGACTCGTCGCCGCTGTTCGTTACCGACGAGAGGGTACTAGCTTTCGGCCGCGGCAGTGAACTGCTGCTCGTCGACGCCCAGAGTGCGGACTTTCGGATCGTCTCCCGCGTGCACCCCTTTACCGATCGGCCCTCGCAACAAGCGGAACCGCTCTCCCATCCGGCTCTGGTCGGTTCGCGTCTCTATCTGCGCGGCGAAAAAGCCGTGATCTGCCTGGAGCTCGACGCCGCGAAAAGCTGAATTCAGCTGCTTCCGGCGCGTAGTGGTAAATAGCTACACATCCCGCCCAGACCGACGATCGCCGAGCAATATTGGAATCGACGGACCAACCCCGACATTCCGCGCGACTTGCTCCAACTGTCGGGCATGCGAGCCTTTCGAAGTCCGTCATGGGCTGAACTTATAGCGGACAGCCACCGCCATCCCGCCATCGGCGGCCTTTTGTTGACACTGGCCTTTTTGGCCATTAGTCTAATAATTGCAATGGTTTACCGCTTTTCATGAGGGCTCGGCCCGGCGGCCGAAGGGGCATCGAGGCCGTCCGCCGAATACGCGCGTCACCGCGCTGGTCCGGCTCGTGGTGGATTTCGGTCCCCTGCTGTGCGATAAATCAGTCCGCTCTCACGAACTCCGGAACAGACTCCCTACCGCGGTACGGCAATGGCAAAAAAAGATCTGGGCGAATTCCTCATCGAGCGACGAATCATCGGCAAGGATCAGCTTGCCGAAGCGAAAGCACTTGCCAAGACGAGTGGCAGCAAAGTGCACGACGTCCTCATCAAGCAGGGCTACGCCACCAGCGAGCAAGTCATGCAGGCGATGGCCGACTTGCATGGATTTGAATTCTTCGATCTCCGTGACGTGCCGATTCCGCCGCATGTAGTCGAACTCGTGCCCGAATCGGTCGCCCGCGAAAACGCGGTCATCCCGCTCGCAGAAGAAGACGGCGCACTCAAGGTACTTACCAGCGATCCATTCGATTACGAAACACAAGAAAAGCTACAGTTCATTCTCAATCGCAAGGTCGATATCGCGCTCGCCACGCGCGAAAGCATCCTCGAAGCCATCAATCGCAATTACGGTCAGATGGGCGACGAATCGGCCGACTCGATGTTGCAGGAATTTACCGACACGGCGATCGACTTCACTGAGACGGAAGAAGGCCAGGACGGCGGCGGCGGCGAGGAAGTCGACGAGATGAGCGCCCCGATCGTGCGGCTCGTGCAGCTGATGATCGGCGAAGCGGTACAATTGCGAGCGTCCGACATCCACGTCGAACCGTTCGAGGACCGGGTCCGCATTCGCTACCGCATCGACGGCGTGCTCGTCGAGCGCGACAGCCCCCCCCGGCGGTTGTTGGGTGCCCTGCTCTCACGCATCAAAATCCTGGCCCGCATGGACATCGCCGAGCGTCGGCGCTGCCAGGACGGACGCATCAAAATCACGGCCGGCGGCAAGGAGCTCGACCTGCGGGTGAGCATGCTCCCCACGACCCACGGCCAGTCCTGCGTGATGCGGCTCCTCGACAAGGACAACATCAAGGTCGGCGTCCGGCAGCTGGGCCTGAGCGAGCGCGATTTCAAAGTCTTCCGCGGCCTGATCCGCCGGCCGAACGGGATTGTGCTGGTTACGGGGCCCACGGGGTCTGGGAAGACCACGACCCTCTATGCCGCCCTCAACGAGCTCAACCGCCCCGACCGGAAGATCATCACGGCCGAGGACCCGGTCGAGTATTACCTGCCCGGAATCAACCAAGTGGAGGTAAAGCACACCATCGGACTGGACTTTGCGAAGATCATTCGGGCCATGTTACGCCAAGCGCCCAATGTGATCCTCGTAGGGGAAATGCGGGATAATGAGACCGCAAGCATGGGAATTCAAGCTAGTTTAACGGGACACTTGGTTTTCAGTACGCTACATACGAACGATGCGCCCGGTGCTATTACACGCATGGTCGATATGGGCGTGCCAGCTTACCTGGTGTCCGGCAGCGTGATCGGGATTCTTGCTCAACGTTTGGTCCGCGTGATTTGCTCCAAGTGCAAGCAGCCGCATCAGCCGACCGAGCGCGAGTTGCAGGCGGCTGGCATCACGCCGGAGCAGGCGGCGTCGGCCAACTTCATGAAGGGCAAGGGCTGCAACCACTGTGGCAACGGGGGGTATCGCGGCCGACTGGGCATCTTTGAGCTGATGACGATGAGCTCCAAAATCCGCGAGCTGGCCTTCCAGGGTGCATCCACCCAGGACATCCGAAAGGCGGCCGTAAAGGGCGGGATGACAACGCTTTACGACGACGGCATCCGCAAAGTGCTCGAAGGAATTACAACGATTGAAGAGGTCTTCCGGGTTGCCAAAAAGAGCACCTAGGTCGCGTGAATCCCGCGGCCAGGTGACACCGAAAGCGCACTCCTTCAATTATCATGGAAGCTAGGGTGCCGGCAGCACGCCGTGGCTCGGCAGATGGACTCCCTAGACGGCCAGTTTGGCGACCAGCAGTGGCCCGCTTTCGTCACCAGCTACGATCCAAATTGAATAGTAACCGTCTGATTTTCACGTAAAAAAACCTTGAGCCGACAGGATGGCGAGCGAATAATCCATTGGCCACGCGGCGCTCACCACGGCGCGTGAAAAAATGCGACAAAAACGGGCGGATCTTCTCACACGCCATGGGGTTGCGTCGCATCGGAACAGTTCGTTACGGAAGAAGCGCATTCCTCACACGAGGCGTGCGTTGCGAAAAGTGCGATTGGGTGGCAGTCGGCGGCTAGCCATGTTCATGGCGCCGGGGCACTGACTCCATCCGCTCACTTGGAAGGGCTTCCTTGGCCACGCATCTGTCGGGGTAGAGGCATGCGACTTCGTCGGATGCAACGCGACAGCTACGTAGCTATAGGAAATATCGATCCATGGGTACACTCCTCATCGACAAGCTGCTCTCGGCTGCTGTAAAGCAGGGAGCCAGCGATCTGCACATTACGGTTGGCCAGCCGCCGGTGTTGCGTCTCCACGGCCGACTGCAGCGTCTCAAAACCAAAGTGCTCGAGCCGGCCGACACGACGGCCCTGATGAAGAGCATCACGCCCGAGCGCTGCCAACAGGAGTTGCAAGAAACGGGCAGCACCGACTTCGGCTTCTCATTCGGCGACCAGGCCCGTTTTCGCGTCTCGGTGTTCCGCCAACGCGGCTCGCTGGCGATGGTCTTGCGGCAGATTCCCATCAAGATGTGGAGCATGGACGAGCTCAAGGTGCCGACGATCTTCAAGAGCCTGATCACGCGTCCCCGTGGTCTGGTGATCGTCACCGGCCCGACCGGTTCCGGCAAAACGACTTCGCTGGCCGCGATGGTCGACTATCTCAACGACAACGTCGACCATCACATCATCACGATCGAAGACCCGATCGAATTCCAGCACATGCACAAGAAGTCGACGATCAACCAGCGCGAGGTTGGCGTCGACGTAACCTCGTTTTCCGAGGCGATTCGCCGAGCTTTGCGGCAAGACCCGGACGTAATCCTGGTCGGCGAAATGCGCGATCTCGAGACGATCGAAGCGGCAATCACCGCGGCCGAAACGGGCCACATCGTGTTTGGCACGCTCCACACTTCGAGCGCCGCCGGCACGATCAACCGCATCATCGACGTCTTCCCGACCAACCAGCAGGAACAGATTCGCACCCAGCTGGCGACCGCGGTGATCGGCATCCTCTGCCAGCAGCTTTTGAAGAAGGTCGGCGGCGGTCGGGTGGCGGCCTTCGAGACGCTCGTCGTCACGCCCGGCATCGCCAACCTGATTCGCGAAAACAAGATTTTCCGCATCACCTCCTCGATCCAGACCGGTTCGCGGCATGGCATGATGCTGCTCGACGATCATATTTTCCTTTTGTGGAAGGATGGCTTGGTTACTAAGGAGGACGCCCTGGCGAAGTGCAACAACGCGGAAGAGCTCGCGCGATCGATTCGAGCAGGCCGAACGCGGCGTGTTCGACGACCAACCGGGCCAGGGCGGCGAAGACGCAGCGTAGTTCCATGAAATAGACCAAGTTAGAGTCCCCTACCCCTTCGATTCCCCTCTCTCGATTCGCAACTCCTCAACATGGCACATCGACGCATCGGACAAGTCCTCGTGGACATGGGGTTCATCACCGACGAGCAGCAAGAGCTGTTGGTCGACGAACAGCATGAGCATCCCGGCCAGCTCTTGGGCAAAGTCGCCATCGACATGGGCCTGATCAACGACGATCAGCTCGCCCAGGCACTGGCCGAGCAGCTGTCGCTCCACGCGGTGGCGCTTGCCGACATCAAGGTAAAAAGCGATATGTTGGCGATGGTCGCCGCCCCGATGGCGCAAATGTATCGCGTCGTGCCGATCGAGTTCGACGGCGACACCCTCACCGTCGCCACCTGCGATCCGCAAAACTTGAGCGTGCAGGACGAACTGCGGACGTTCCTCGGCTTCAACATCCGCGTCGTGGTCGCCACCGAAGCGGCGATGACCTCGCAACTCGAACGTTACTACGGCGAGAGCACCGAGAGCGTCGAAAGCATCGTCTCGGCGCTCGAGGACGATGCCGACCTGGCCGCGGCAGCCGCCGGTATCAGCGTCGACGGCCCGATCAACCTCGACGACGTCACCGCCCTCGCCGACAGCGCCCCGGTCCGCAAGCTGCTCAACATGGTGCTGCTGATGGCGATCAAGGAGCACGCGAGCGACTTGCACTTCGAGCCGTTTGAAGACGAGTTCCGCATCCGCATCAAGGCCGACGGCGTACTCTACGAAATGGTCCCGCCGCCGCGGCACTTGGCCTTCGCCATCACCACCCGCATCAAAGTCATGGCCAACCTCGACATCGCCGAGCGCCGGCTGCCGCAAGACGGCCGGATCGAGCTCACGGTCGGTGGCCACCCGGTCGACTTGCGAGTCAGCGTGCTCCCCACGATGTTTGGCGAGAGCGTGGTCATGCGGGTGCTCGATCGCTCGGTCGTCTCGCTCGACCTGAACAAGGTCGGCATGAACCAGGAAACGCTCGAAAAATTTCGCACCACGATCGTGCGGCCCAACGGCATCGTCCTCGTGACGGGTCCCACCGGCTCCGGCAAAACGACGACGCTCTACTCCGCTCTCAACGAGCTCAACCACATCGAAGACAAGCTGATCACGACCGAGGACCCGGTCGAATACGACATGGAAGGCATCATCCAGGTGCCGATCGACGCCTCGATCGGCAATACATTTGCCCAGATCCTGCGAGCCATCTTGCGGCAGGACCCCGACAAGATCCTGGTCGGCGAGATTCGCGATCTGGAGACCGCCGAGATTGCCGTGCAAGCCTCGCTCACCGGGCACCTCGTGTTCAGCACGCTCCACACGAACGACGCCCCGAGCACGATCGTGCGGATGAAGGACATGGGTGTGCCGACGTTCTTGATTTCCGCCACCGTCGAAGCGATCCTTGCCCAGCGATTGGTGCGTAAGGTTTGCATGCAGTGCCGCGAAGAATACACGCCGCCCGCGAGGTGCTGGAAGACCTGGAGCTCACCAGCGAGGTCCTCCGCGGCAAGCGATTCTACCGCGGCGCGGGCTGCGAAATTTGCAACAACACCGGCTACAAAGGCCGCGTCGGGCTGTTCGAGTTGATGATCATGACCAACGAACTTCGCGACGCGATCATGAACAACGCCCAGAGCGACGAGCTCCGCGACATGGCCATCAAGCAGGGCATGGTCTCGCTCCGCGCGGCGGGCATCAAGGCCTGCTTCGAAGGCACCACCACTCCAGACGAAGTCGTCCGCGAAACAATTTTGGAAGCATAGAAAGACAGAGCTATTAGCTATTAGCCGTTAGCTTTTAGCCAGACAGTGAAAGCAGCAGCACACGGCGATTGGCTAACAGCTTAATGCTAATAGCTAACAGCTAGGATCTCCCCATGCCAACATTTCAATTCGAGGCGATGGATTCGACCGGCGCCGAGATCAAGGACGTGATCGAGGCCGCCACCGAAGAAGATGCGCAAGCTACCATCCGCCAGATGGGCTACTTCGTCACGAAGATCACCGTGAAGAAGAGCCGCAAGAAGGCGGAAGCAGCCACCGGCGCCAAGAAAAAACGCGGCTTCGTCTTCGGCGGCGTCCGCTCGAAGAGACCTCACCGCCTTCACCCGCCAGCTTTCGATCCTGCAAGACGCGGGCCTGCCGATTCTCCGCAGCCTGCGGATTCTCGCCGGCCAGGCCAAGGCGGGGCGACTCAAGTACTCGCTCGAAGACACCTGCGACGAAATCGAAGCCGGGTCCACCCTCTCCGAAGCGATGGCCAAGAGCCCCAAGTGCTTCAACCGCCTCTACGTCAACATGATCAAGGCCGGCGAGGCGGGCGGTGCCCTCGAACTCATCCTCCAGCGCCTGGCCGACTTCCAGGAACGCAGCGAGTCGCTCAAACGCAAAGTCAAAGGCGCGATGATCTACCCGGTCGTCGTCATGTCGGTCGCCGTCGGCATCTTGACCTTCATCATGATCAAGATCGTCCCCGAATTCGAAAAGATCTTCGACGAGTTCGACCTCGAGCTGCCGAAGATGACGCTCCTCCTCGTGTCGATCTCCCAGTGGACGGTCAACTACTGGTACCTGATCCCCGGCATCCCGATCACCATCTGGCTGATGATCAAGCTGATTCGCAAATTCAAACACGGCCGCATCGGCTGGGACCAGTTCATCATCAAAGTGCCGATCTTCGGCGCGCTGATCGAAAAGAACGTGCTCGCCCGCACCACGCGGACGCTCGGCACTCTGATCGCCAGCGGCGTGCCGATCCTCGAAGCGCTCACGATCACGCGCGACACGGCCGGCAACGCCATGTTCGAGCAGATGTATCAGAAAGTCAGCGAAGCCATCCGCGAGGGCGAGGCGATCGCCAAGCCGATGAAGGAAAACTCGATCCCCGGCTTCCATCCGGTGGCCGCCTTCTTCTGGTTCTGCTTCATCGGCGGGCCGATCGGCCTCTTGATTTACCTCCTGAAATTCAAGCAACGCATCGTCGACGACATCGTGGTGAACATGGTCGACGTCGGCGAAGAAACCGGCGAGCTCGATACGATGCTCTACAAGGTGGCCGACACCTACGACGAAGAAGTCGCCGTGCTCACCGACAGGCCTCACCAAGCTGATGGAACCGCTGTTGATCCTGTTCTTGGGCGGCATGGTCGGCTTCATCGTGATCGCCTTGTTCATCCCCCTAGTGAAACTAATCGAAGGCCTCAGCGGCTGATCCTACAAGAATACGGCGAGCGTGCTTCAGCACGCGGGCACTCACCAAAACGCAAACCACACGAAACCAACACGCAACTCAACCTATTTTCAACGCCAATTACAGGGACTGTGATATGGAACAAAACCCAAGCAAACCAGTCGCCCCCATCCAACCTCGCCGCGGCTTCACCCTGGTCGAGCTGCTCGTCGTGATCACGATCATCGGCATCCTCGCCGCCCTGATCACCGCCGCCGGCGTCGGGGCCCTGAAAAAGGCCCAGCAGACGCGCATCAAGGTCGAAGTCGATCAAATGGCGATGGCGATGCAGTCATTCAAAGACACGGCCGGCGCCTATCCGCCGAATTGTCAGGTCGACGGACACAATAGCGATCCGATTGTCGAGTCGCAAGTGCTCACCGACGTCAAGCGCGCAGTTCAAACAAGCATTCCCGCGCAGCAGCGAACCGGATTCGCTAATTGCGGTTCTGGCCGGGATTGACTCCAGATCGGAACGGCCCTCGTCATCTAGCGACAATATGTCATGGCGGAATGTCCGCCGGCGAGGCCCTCGTGTTCTGGCTCGGCGGCTTCAGCTCCGATCCCAAGTATCCGATCTCGGGCGAAGGCGGGCCTTCCTATGCAGTCATCGATCCATCTCAAAGCATCAATATCACCTCGGCCGAGAGACGCGAGCACGATCCGCTGCAACGGAATTGGGTATTTCCCTTCGAGGTAGCCCGTTTGCAGCCCGCGCGACGGACAACTTACTTCGATGAAACCGGCAATCGCTTCATCGAGTACCAGGTCAACGTCAACGGCGTCAATCAAACCCGCCGCATCAATTTCTGGCAATACGTGCCCTCGCAAGTCGGAAAAGCCGTACTTGTACTTCGACACATCGCGGCACGCGCCGGCATTCCCGATGGACTGAACCTAATAGCCGCATACGATCCTCCGGCGGCGACCGATTTGAATCCGAACGCGCTCCATGTCCACGCCATCAAGTCACGCAGCGAGTCAGACAGGCGACGGCGGTCAAGATCCAGTTTGCCAACAAAGACAAATTCCAAATCTTGCACGCCGGCATCGACGACGAGTGGGGCGAGGCGTTCGAGAAAATGTCGGTGCATGTCATTGGCACCAACAAGGCTAAGGATTATCTCCTCTATCCCGACGGCCCGTTCACCGGCGACGTCGCCGATACGATTACCAACTTCTCCGAGGGCACCCTCGAAGCGAGTCAACCGTGATGAAAGTTGAGAGACAAGAGTCGAGAGTCGAGGGCCGGAAGCGAAAGATCGCTTTGCGCTCGATGTCTGGCTCTAGACTCTGGACTCTCGACTCTCGACTCCCCCGCGGCGTCACCCTGATCGAGCTGTTGATCACGATCATGATCATCAGCATCCTCGCCGCCGCGGTGCTCGGCGTGGCAGCGGTCGCCGGCGAAACCGCCCGCGAAGCCAAGACCCGCTCGATCATCTCCCGCATCCACACGCTCTTGATGGAGCAGTACGACACGTACACCAATCGGCGCGTGAAACTGCGCCAGAAGGTGATCGAGGCGATCAACAATCTGCCGTCCAGCTACCGCGCATCCGACAGAGGACAGACTCAAGGCCGAATGCCGGCTCTATGCACTGCGCGAAATGATGCTGATGGAAGTGCCCGACCGTTGGAGCGACGTGCTGCTTGAGCCGATGTCCCGGCATCCGACGCGGCGACGATCACGTCTATCCGATCTATCCTCGACGTCTCGAAGCTCCACCAACTCGGCCGCACGGAACTGGCAAGCGTTTACCTGCGGCAATTTGATCGGATTGCTCAACTCACGACAACAAGATCACTGGCGACCCAAACACCGTCGACGAGATTCGCGACAATCAGGGCGCCGAATGCCTCTACATGGTCATCATGAACGCCTGCGGCGACGGCGAAGTCGCGCACGCTCTTCCCCGAAAGCAGCATCGGCGACACCGACGGCGACGGCGCTCCCGAGTTCATCGACGGCTGGGGGCATCCGATCGAGTTCGTCCGCTGGGCGCCCGGCTTCGAGTCCGACATCCAGACCAACGCCAACGACTTCGACAATCGCCGCTGCTCCGACCGACGATCGATCAGGCCTGGGCCAATGCCGGCGCGGCAGCGACCACGATCCGTTCGATCTATATCGTGCCGATCCGAACTGCATTTCGACTTGTGCCGCTTGTTTATTCGCGTGGCCGCGACGAAGAAGTCGGGCTCGTCGAATCCGCCGAAATGACGTCACGTTGGACTGGCATTCCGCAGACTAGCCTTCCGACCGAATCCTACGAATCGCTTTCCCCGCCAACAATTCCTTACGACCTGGAGACGATTTCGACGAGCGAGCTATCTCGGCACCGCCTCCGACCGCACCGCCGCCACCGACAACATCACCAACCATTTGATCAGCACCAAACCATAGCGGACAGCATGAGAGTCAAGAGTCGAGAGTCGAGAGTCGAGAGCCAGCGGACTATAAGTCCGCGGCTATCTGCTGCGCGCTCGCATCCTGACTCCCGGCTCCCGGCTCCCGGCTCCTCTCCCCCGCGGCCTTACCCTGATCGAGCTCCTGGTCGTAATCATCATTCTCACGACGCTCGTCTCGGCCGCCATCCCGCTGCTCGCCCCGACGAACGACGACCGCCGGCTCCGCGAGGCCAGCCGCGGCGTCAACGCGTTCATTTCCGCCGCCCAGATGAAGGCCGTCCAGCTGCAGCGGCCGTTCGGCGTCGCCATCAAGCGGCTCTCGCAGGACACGAACACCACCACCAACCCGATCCACGAAGACAACGCCGTCTCCGTCGAGCTGTTCTACGTCGAGCAGCCCGCCCCCTACCGCGGCTTCGATCGCACGTCGTCGGCGATGGTCGCCCGGCATACCATCGCCGCCAGATCGGGCCAGGTGCTGATTCAATTCGCCACGCGCGGCATGAGCGAGCCGAACGATGGTCTGCCCGCCGGCTGGGACGCCGACTTGTTTCCTCCCGGCGTGATCCGCCCCGACGACGTGATTGAGATCGATGGCACGCAGTATCGGCTGCTGGGCGGCACTCCATCGAACGCAGTGCGAACGTCACTTACGATGCGAACGGCTTCTATCGAATCGACGGGGGGTGTTACGCGCATCGACGCCCAGCCGATCAACGACACCGGCCAGATGATGAACATCGAGTTCGACGCCAACGGTGGCCGCATCCGCGACTTCGGCGTGAATCCCTCCCCGGCACCGGTCGCGCCCTATTGGACCAACCCCGCCCCCTACAAAATCCTCCGCCAACCGATGCCCACCTCCGCCGAGCCATTCCAGCTGCCCGAAGGCACGGCGATCGACCTGCGGGCCTCGGGCATCGGCAACGACGATTACTTTTACGTGCCAAACAAGCACGACAATTCCGAGGGCGTGCTCATCATGTTTGCCCCAGAGGGCCGCGTCTCGCGGGTGCTCTTCAGCCGCAACAATACTTTGCTCAACCAGCCGCGCTTCGACGAAGCGGTCACCGACAACCTGTACCTGCTCATCGGCCGCCGCGAAAACGCGCCGCCGCCCGCGGTGGCGAACGATCCCACGCTCGAATCTGAGCCAATTGTCAGCGGCAAGAACGAGCAACAACTGCAGGAACTGAAAGAAACCGTCAACTGGCTCCGCAGCGAGAGCCGCTGGATCGCGATCGGCCCGCAATCGGGCCGCGTCGTCACGATCGAAAACGCCTTCGTCGATCCGAAAGCGATCATCAACAAATATACGGCCGCCCCGACGATCGTCGAGGAATCGTCCGAAGAATTGCGCAACGAACAAATCAAAGCCTCCCGCGAGTTCGCCCGCGAGATGACGCAGGTCGGAGGACGGTGAGCGAAGCTCTTAGCTCTTAGCTGTCAGCTGTTAGCCAAATCGGATTGGCTGACAGCTGAATAGCTAACAGCTGAACAGCTGTTAATCGCGGCCAAGGGCAGTCGGTTCGATTCGAAAGGTAGTTTTTCGATGTCACACAACACGCACGCATCCGTGGGCCAGAACCAGGGGCGCAATGCGCGGACGCGCAGGATTGGCGGGTCCGCAGTGCAATTGCAAATTGCAAATGCGAAGATTGCCCCTCCCTCCCCCTTCCCCCTTCCCGCTTCCGCCTTGGAATCTCGCTGACCGAAGTCCTGATCGCGATGGGCATCCTCACGGTCGGCCTGTTGGGCGTCGCCTCGATCTTCCCAGTCGCCAGCTTCTACATGCAACAAGGCGACATCGCCGACCGCGGCTCACAGATCGCCCAGTCGGCGTTTAACGATGCGGTCGCACGCGGCCAACTCGACCCGGCGAATTGGTGGATGATGACGCCTACCGATTCTGACAGCCGCACCGACACGATGCCAAGTATCGACGGGCCGTTTCAAACATTTTCGCGTCCGGTGCTGGCTGCCATTGAGGAATGCAAAGCAAGATGGCCCGCATGGCGTATATTGTCAGCGAATGGGTCGGCGTCTATGTGATCGATCCGCTCGGCGTCGCTGCAATGACGACATATGATCGACGGCAGTTTCAGAACCAAGCATTGGCGCGACAGTTTCCCGGCAAACTGCACCGCTCGATCGAACTCGACAACAATTATTACCGAGCAACATTGGCAACCATGGATTACGAACGGCTTCCACCGACGCAAGTCTATGGCCGGTTCGTCGCGTCACTCTTCGGCAGCCCGAATGCCGGCGACCCGCAACGGCAAGCGTATTTCCTCAAGACGCAACCGCTTAATCAAGCATCAGCCGAACGATCATTTATGAGCGGCGACGATCTTGCGATCGAAGTGCCGACCCAGGCCGATCGACCGTCGAGTCAGCGACTGGCAACCTTTAAAAGTGACAGTGAACAGGCCGCTCGCGCGACAGTCGCGTGGCGACTACTCCTGGATCATCACCGTTGTTCCCAGCGACCTCCGCAATCTGCCAAGGCTCGACATATGCGAAGTTTCGGTCGTCGTGTTCTACAAGCGGCCCTTAACTGCCGAGCCAATTCTAGCGAATCAGCGAAAAACAGATCCGCTGCTACTAGAAGAACGCATACGCGGTGCAAAAATCGTATCGACAGGATTGAGCGGCGGCGAAGTACTGCTCGAAGCGATCGATAGCGATAGCGACGGCGTGACAGACGATGACATCACCGAGAGTCCCTTTGCCAACCTGAAGAAGGGCCGCTGGATCATGCTATCCGGCCCAAGTCCGAATAGCACGGTCGATCGACCGCAGTTCGTCGCTCGCTGGTATCGCGTCTTGGCCATCGACGACAATACTGACAATGGCCTCGTCACAAATTCAATCACTCAGCGGCTAGTATCGCTGCGCGGTCCGCAATGGCCATGGCAACCCGTCCACCAATCTCAACAACAATGAACTTTCCAACAACCTCAGCGCCGCGATCATTCCCGGCGCCGTCGCGGTCCACTCCAAAACGATCCGCCTCGAAGGCAATTCGGCGTGGAGTGTGCAGTAGGAGACGCGAGCCAATCGAAACTGACAACTGACAACTGACAACTTTTCCCAGAGCAGACCAGCAGCAGGGGCATTTGCAGCAATGGGCGTCGCACGAGCATTTGGCTAATAGCTAACGGCTAACAGCTAATCAGCTCCCCCCGCCCAGGAGATCGATCATGTCTTTCCGGAACAGAGACATTCAAAAGTCGAGAGTTGAGAGTCGAGGGTCGAGAGCCCGAGGCAGTCGACGGCGGCCGCGCGTGCGCGCTCGTCGCGCCGCGGCGTGTTGCTGCTGGTGGTGCTCAGCCTGCTCGTGCTGTTCATGCTGATCGGCACGGCCTTCTTGATGTCGAGCAACCAGTATCGCCGCGGTGCCACGGCCGCCGCCAAGCTCGACCGCCTCGGCACGCCCCCCACCAAGCTCCTCGACCGCGCCCTGATGCAAGTCCTCTGCGACACCGGCAACCCCCGCTCGGTCGTCCGCTACCACAGCCTGCTCCGCGACCTGTATGGCAGCGAGGGTTTCGAGGCCGAAGTCTATCGCCGCGGACAGTTGGCACGACCTGCCAATCCACCGCTAGTAAATCAAGTAACCCGGTTCGCCGAGGCAGCCACGGCATTGCCGGCCGACCGACTCGGCCCCACCCAGGGCCAATTCATCGACATCTACGTGCAAAGTGCTGACCTTCGGACAAGACGATCCAGCTAACTCCTGGCATCTCGAACAACGAAGCCGACTTGCCTCAGGCTCCCCGACGCGCGGCACGTCATCAAACTCGAACCGAACGTCAACGGCCAGCCGCAGATGTCACACCAGTGCCGCTCACGAAGGGCTACTACAACGGCTGTCTGCTCACGATCACCAGCGGCCCGGCTGCCGGCCAATCGACGCGCATTCGTCGACTACGAATACCTCGGCGATATCGGACCCAACCTCACCTGCGGCGATCCCCGCCGTCGAATCACGCGCCTGTTTCGCTTCCGCGTGATGGCCTTCCCGCGCTCCGACGGCTCACCGCTGACGATCGACGCCGCCCCCTCGCCGAAATCAAAGACCGCGTCATTACACCGCCCGCCACGCGAACCACCAGCGGACCTACTGCGCGGCCAACGCTTCATCGTCAACGGCCGGCCGTTCAACGGCACCGGCGCCGGCTTCAACGAGCTCGCCAAAGCCGGCGAGCCGCGGCTCAATGCGGTCGAGACCGTCGGCATTACATCCAACAAGTCGGAGTGGCTCTATCCCGAAGTCGCCCTCACGCCAAACGCAGCCTTCTTCTTCGCCTCCGATCCCCTCAACACCACAACCAACACCAACAACGATCTCTGGGGCGTCCGCTATTCCGTTGCCGGAGCAGGCCCACCGACCTATGCACCACTCAATCCGATCAACACCAACACGGTCACCCTCGCAAATCGCCCCCTGCTCTGGAAATATCAGACGTTCGTCGGCCCCGGCGACGCCGACGAGTCGTATGATGCCCCCGACTTCCAGAACATGGCGCTCGCCGTGCAAACCGTCACGCCGCGAGCCCAAGGAAGAGTCGTCCAAGGCAGCGATCCGCTCAATCCGACGACGCTCAACGTCAACGACACGGCAGTCAATCGCTCCCAATTCCTCCGGCTCGACATCGAAGACCTCCCGCTGCCATCGTACCACCGACCCGATCTCGTCAACTTCTGGTATCACAAACTGCTCAACGCACCGTTCCTGGTCAGCGCGCTTTCCGATGAGAGCGATCGCGTCCGTGCCATCCTTGGCGATCCCGCCACCATTGCAGGGCTCGACCCCGACGTCGCTGGTCAGCTCGCTGCCATGAAACGTAAGTTCATCATGCGCCCCCTGCGAGAGGACCATCCGCTGTTCGATGGCAGCAATCCTTCTTCGCGCAACGAAGGGTTCACGGGCAACGACCTCGTCCGCAACGGCAACATCGCGGTTCCGTTCTGGGAGGCGGTTGGGCCGTGGGACGTCGACAACGACAACGACGGCGTGCCCGACAGCGTCTGGGTCGACCTCGGCGACCCCGTAGCCCAAGCCGAAGACGGCACCCTCTACAAACCCCTCTACGCCTTCCTGATCGTCGACCTCGACAGCCGGCTGAACGTCAATGCACATGGGTTGGTGGAAGACCTTTACTCACCGCAGCTCGATTCGACCATCAATCCAGTCACCAACGTGGGATTCGGGAATCTGGCGCACGATCTCACAGCTGGCGGATTGAATACGTCCAACTACCTTCCCCGCGGCGTCGGCTACGGGCCAGCAGAGATTAGCCTGCGGTCGGTCTTCTCCCCCAACCTCCCCGGCAATATCGATCCCACGCTCGTAGCCCGGATCGGCAACCCGGCCTACGACGACTACGCCCGCCTATTGGTGGGACGGCCCGCCTTTAACAACCAACCGACGATCTGGGGACGCCATGGGTCCGTGAACGTTCGTGGTGTGTCTGGCGTCGACTGGACAAATAATGCTACTGCTACTGGCGAAGCGGCTAAGGTCCGACCCGGCATTCCGTACAACGGCATAAATTATTCCGGCTACGCTGATCCGCGTTTTCCGATCGGTTGGCCCAATTCAAGTTCTTCGGCTATCCCGTCTGGTCCTCCGATTATCACGGCGACCTGCTCGCCACACAGCAGCCAAAAGTTCCCAGTGCGTTCAGCAATCCGCCCGATATGATGGGTCGCTATGCGATCGGGCTCGACTACACCGGACAGCCCGTCGACGAACTCGGCGGCCGACGACTTACTACTACGGCAAATCGCTCTGCTCATCTGTCGACTCACCCTACGAGCTAAACCTCTCCGACCCGTCGCGGCGCGATCGCGCCGGCTCCGAGTGTGGCAGCGACGATCAAGCACGCTGCGCCAAGACTTCGGCCATCAACGACGACGCCCCCTTCGCCACGGCCGACCTGGAACGGGTGCTCCGCGCCCACGACGCCGACTCCGGCATCCTGCCCGACCGGCTCTGGAACGTCGTCGACGCCTTCGACCCGCTCAAGCTCGTCGCCAACCAACCGGCCGCAATCGACGCGAAATCGCTCGAAATATTTGGCACCACCGGCGATCCTGCCCAGCGCCTCGCCGCCGCCCAACAACTGGCCGAAGTCGACCGCCGCCTGGTCACCACCGACAGCTACGATTTGCCAACCGCCGACTCGAGCCTGCTCGGCCGGATGGTCTACGGCGCCGACGGCCAGCCTGGAAGAGCGGGAAATGACGACGACAATGACGGAGTCCTCAACGATCCGTCGGGTGACGACAACGGGGACGGTGTAGGAAATGATCCTAGTGAACTCGGTTGGGAGAACTCCGACGACTGGTACGCCGTGATGTATCGCGGGGTGACCGGGGCTTTCACCTCGGGTGCGCCAACTCCGCTGGCCGGCACGCGACTCGCGCCCGATCACCCGACGCTGGTGGATCTCTTGAAGTACCGCATTCAGTACGAGCGTTGGAAGAAGGATCCCGCCCTCCCGATATTCACGGAAGCGGAACTCACCAAAATCGTCAACGAGTTGCTCTCCCCCGAGCTACTCGCCGGCGGCAAATTCGACCTCAACAGGCCGTTTGGCGACGGCCGTGATAGCGGAGACGGCATCGACAACAATGGCGATGGTCGAATCGACGAACCATCTGAGCCGGGAGATCGTCATTTGAACGGCATCGTCGATGACCCATTCGAAGCAGGTGAGCCGTTCCTGGACGCAAATGGCGACGGCAAATGGAACTCCGGCGAAAAGTGGATCGACGTCAACGCCGATGGCAACTACGACCTGCCGATCGATCAGCTCTGGAACGGCCTCACCGGCGAACCAATCGCATTTGACTACACAAATGGCCATGCCGAACCCGTCCACAGTGAAGCCGGCGTAACTCCGGTCGCAGGTGGCGGCGTCCGCAACCTCAACTCCCAAGGCCGCCAACTCTACGCCCGGCAGCTCTACTGCCTGATGATGCTCTTGATGGACGAGAACTATCTCGACATGCCCGACGTGCCGTCGCTGTTGGGCGACAATTTGAGTCAGGAAATGCAGCGGATCCAGTTTCGCTTGGATCGGGGCTTGGGTCCTTTTGACGCTCCGGACACAAACGACGTCGAACTCCGTCGCAAACTCACCGCTCAGCGAATCGCACAGTGGGCGGTCAATGTGCGTCGACTTCCGCGACGCCGACTCGATCATGACCGCCTTCGAGTACGATGAGAATCCCTGGGATGGCTGGGGCTGCCTCGATACGGCAATGGTGTGAACATTCCGCTCGACGGCGACATCGCCACGGACGAAAACCTGGGGCAGATCATAGATTGGGCTAATGTGAAGGCGGCGGCCGGCGGCAACCCCCCGGTAAAGCCAATCAAGCAAGTTACCAACTTGCCGATCGTCGCCAATCGCACCCGCGGCGTCGTCTGGGGTGCCGAGCGGCCGGAACTGCTGATCACCGAAACACTCGCCATGCACGATCGCCGCTGCACGGATGAACCGGATTTTGGTTCGATTGCGGCGCCGGATCCGAATCCGAACCAAGATACTCGGGACTACGATCTGGATCAGCGACTCAAACCACGTGGTTCGCTGTTTGTGGAGCTCTACAATCCGTCGTCCCCGGATGGCAACAAGCCGGCGGAATTATATGGCGTCACTCCGGATATTGACCCGGGTACGTCCGGAAATCAACCAAGTCCGCCCGGCATCATGCTGAATCGACTCAGCGATTTAGCCGACCCGACCAGCGGCGAATACTCGCCCGTTTGGCGAATGTCGGTATTGCGCGAGCCGTTGAATGGCCGCATGCCAGTGTTCAAGAACGCGCAGGGGCAGCTCGATAGCGGCGTACTGCATATGGTGGATGATCCTTCAACTCCGGAGGTGGAAGGCTTCGAACCCGTCGACCCCAATGATCGGAAAACGGTTACGGCGGATTTCCTCACCATCGATCCCGACGGCTACAACGTGGACATGGACCAGGCTGCCGAGCGGCACGTCTATTTTACAACGGGTCGCAACTATGCCACCGGCGCTGGCAGCGACGACAACCGATCGAACGACGACAACGCCGAATACGAACCGACCAATCCGCTTTCGGCCGGCGAGTGGCAATACAAAGATGCAACCGGTATGCTGCTGCCGAATCCGATTCCGGTCGTGAATCAGCTGCACGTCCGAGTGCCTCCGCTGCCGCGACCACGCGAGGTCGTTGTCGCTGGCACGACCCATATAGTTCCCACTGCGAAGCGATATTTTATCGCCCGGAACGAGCGCGTCGACAATCCGGCGAACCCAAATCCCAACGACGTCGATGCGACCATCGCGCCGATTTTGCCAGGTCGATATGCGGTCGTCGGCTCGTCGGGGCTGCAATTGCGCGGTGTCGGAGCGTCGACCATGCCGGCCGACGATCTCCAAGTGACCGAGCGCTATGTAACCCCAATCAGCCGCGATAAATTGCAGCCGGAAGAAAGTACCGGCGACCGCGAAACCATAGGTCGCTTGCCCGGAACGCGGCGGATCGAGCTTTGGCCAAACATCAACGGCAATCCGAATGTCCAACAGGTGCTGGTTGCCGAAAACGGCGGACCCGAGTTCGTGCGTCTAAATAACAACACGGTAGTAAATGCGACCGACCCGGATCACGATGGCGACCCAACGGACACCCTACCCAATCAGCGGCTCGTCGACCCGGCCGTGGCCATACCGGTCGAAGATCTCAGCGTGAGCGAGCCAGTCGACGGTTATCCGAGCATCACGTACCGACAGCTCTATGAGAAGAACAATCCGGTAAACTCTAGAAATCAGGAGATCCCCTACCCGGCTCCATCGACAACTCCACGCTCCGCGCCGAACGGCGAAGGCGTTTACCCGAAGCCCTACGAAGTGACTGCCGAGGGCGATCTGGCGTATGCCGATCCCTACGATCGTCCGCTGGATACGGACTTTGAGCTGGTTCGCAACGGCACCACACAAAACTATCGCTCGATTCATTTGCAGCGCCTGGCCAATCCAACCTTGCCGTGGAACCCGTTGCCATACGATTCGGCCGGGAATCTTCATCCAATGTATCGGGCTTGGCTCCCCGTGAATCCTTATCGCACGGTCGATTCGCAAAGTGTCGACATCACGGCATACAACGGGGCAAGTAAGCTCGAGCGGACAAATCTGCCCGTAGGGAATCCAGGTTTTAATCCAACATTTTCCAACAACGATCCGCTGCAAGCCAATATCTTGGCACCGATCACCGCGACCCAATTCTTGGACGCCCCCGACCACGAAATCTGGGCAATGATCTTGTTGATGAAGTTGCATAACCCGCCGATTCCGATCGCGAACTCGCCCACCGAATTGCGCGATTTTGGCGACGCAGATATCAACAGCGTGGAGAGCCCTCTCAATAAACTGGAGGAAATCGAAGATCCGGGCGCACGTGGCCTGTTGACGGGGCTCGTGGTGGAGGAATTGCCACGAGATCAGCGGAAATTTCCCGATGGCATGGTCGAGGGTTGGAGCTGGCATATGAACCGCCGCGTGCTGCCGGATGACCAGCTACCCGGTGTCACCCCGAACTCTTTTCGACAGTGGCTGCATTTCAAGTCGCTCGAGCGCGGCTTCCACAACAGCAACTATTTTAAGTATCCCAAGCCGGGAGCATCATACGCCATGGTCGGCGGAAATCCTCCAGAAATAGCGGCGAACCTCGAAGGCTGGGCACCGGATCTGTCGGTCTTGCCACGTACGCTGTGGAAGCAGGAACGTCCCAATGCGCGGATGTTTCTGCAGGGGACGAGCGGCATTGTCGATGCCTCAGACCTGAAGACCGTGGCTGGTCGGCTGGCGCTCTCGGGCGTGTCGACTACGGGCCTCACCGACGCGCAGATTTCCCGCAATCAATTGATCTGGCCCACCTTGCTGACCAGTACCAGCGGCGACGAGCCCGTGTTCGATTACGTATTGGAGCAAACGCTTGGGTTCATTAACGATTCGTTCGCACCCGACATGGAACGTGTCGATGTCAGCGGCGCCAATGGACAAATTGCAACCACCGTGCTGGACGATGCTAGTGGTCCCAAGCTGGGAGCGCCGGAGGTTGCGGTGCAGTCCAACTTCCCCAACCGGCGGCCTGCAGACCCGGTCACGTATGGCACCGACCCGCTCAAGGAAGTCCGCAACTCTCAACGCGACGCGGCTAAGCTTAATGGCGGAAGCCAGCCCATCGCGCAGGCTTCTCTGCATCAGGCTGCCGTCGACAACGGAGATGTAGCTCTCGACACGAAGCTGACCAAGGAATTCTACGAGCGCCGCCGTCTGTTGATGAAGTCGACCTTTCCCTGGTTTTCCTGGAACGATCGGCCGCTGGTGAGCGCGGAAGAAATCATGCAGGTGCCCGCCGAGTCCAGCTCGCTGATGCTCCGCGACTATTCGCTGCCCAGCTTGTTTACGGCCAACGCATCCGTGGCGGTCAGTTCTCCGGCGACGCCGGCGGCTGGAGTCGCCATGCAAATCGCGGTCCAGCACGCACCTTTCGGCCATTTGCTCAACCTCTTCACTTCGGCGACGATGCCGGCCGTGGCAATCACCAATCCGCTGGCCCCCACCGGGCCATCCAACTTCAATCGCATCCTCGACTACGTCGAAGTCCCGTCTCGGTACGTCGGCACTGATACGCTGCTCTCGCCGGAGATATTCAACGACGTGCCAGTTTTAACTGCATTTCCAACCGAACCTGTCGGCACTGACATGACCGGTCCGACCGATCCGCGGTACAAATTTCAGCCCCCCTTCAACAAAGTCTCCCGCCAGCGTGATCCGGGCAAAGTGAATCTCAACACGGTCACCGGCCGGCGGACGCACCACAGGTGGATTCGAGCTAGCTCGGCTTCACTCCGCCGCATATTGGTCCGAAGTCTACGACGGCATCATGCACCGCTATGGCGACAGCAATCTGCTCGACGCGGCAAAAAACGTGCTGCAGCTCAGCCACTTCGGCCCGGCGTGGCGCGACATCGAACTCAGCCGCCGCGGCTACGCACAGTTCAACGCGACGCCACTGGCGATCCAGCGGAGAACTCGGTCGACAAACTTGATACCGTACGCCGAGACGTTCGCCTTCGGTCTGAACAAAAACTTTCCATCTGTTTTCTCGAACCCGTTCCGCTCCGCCGATGCTGGCGATTTGGTGCCGTTGGCCCAACATGATCCGGCCCGGCGTCGAGGCCACCTGCCTGCGTGGCCATCACTGGCACGCGCGCCGATGATTCGAGCTTGGAATACCAATCCGTTCGCCCATTCCAGGTACCGTCAACTCAAGTATTGCGTGGGGAGTCGCCGGTGAAGATGACGACCGCAACGGCATCGTTGACGATATTCGCGAAGCTGGGTTTGGCGATGTCGACCAGAGCGACTCGATGGCGATCGGCTTCGCCTAAACCGAAGATTCCACGAAGGCGCCCTCGAATCCAGCGGCATTCCGCTGTTCAGCGAGTCACTGCCCGAGCCGGCGATTGATGCGGAGCGGAATCCGGGGATGATGTATCAGCCGATGACGCGGCTGGGTAACCTCGTCACCACGCGGTCGAACGTCTACGCGATCTGGGTCACGGTCGGCTACTTCGAGGTCGAGCGGGCGCCGGATTGGAATGATCGCGACACGTCCAAGAGACGCCGTACGGCAGGCGACGCTTCGGCGGCACGACCAACGACACCGACGACGCGACCGTCCGCGCCCGCGCCCTCTACGACCGCGTCTATCCCGACGGCTACACGCTCGGCGAGGAACTCGGCACGGACACCGGCAACACCAATCGCCAGCGGGCGTTTTACATCATCGACCGCAGCGAACCGGTCGGCTTCAAGCCGGGCGAAGACCTCAACGTCGACAAGATGATCCGGGTGCGGCGGCGGATTGAGTAGGGGAAGGCGCTAGGCGGAAGGCGCGTAGGCGCTAGTTCACCTGGAGCCTGACAACTTGCACCTAGCGCCTACGCCTACGCGCCTAGCGCCTCACCAACAAACATGGATGGTTTCGACTATGAGCAATTCTAAGGACGCCACCTCTCCACCGCGCGAGAGCGGCTCGGCGGGGCTGGTGGTGGTGTTGGTCGCGGCTTCGATCCTGGCGTACTTCGTTTTTCGGTCAAACGGGTCGGCCGAGTCGCAACTCGCCGGTGTGCCGCTGCCGCCGCTCGAAGTGGCGGGCTGGTTCAACACGGAAAAGCCGGTCCGCACGGAGGACCTGCTCGGGAAGGTCGTACTGCTCGACTGCTGGTTTGTCGGCTGCCCGCCGTGCCGCGCTGCAATGCCGCGGCTGGTCGAATTTAACAAACGGTTCCGCGACCAGGACTTTCAGCTCATCGGCCTCACCATCGATACCGGCGCCGACGCCGATGACGCGAAAGCATTCGTCAAGAGTATTCCCGGCCTCGATTGGCCGATCGGTTACGGCGCCGAGATTCCCGTGCAAGGCATCCTCGGCATCTACCAGTTTCCGACAATGATCCTGTTCGACAAATCGGGCCGCAGTGTCTGGACCGGCTACTCGGAACACGGCCTGGAAGCCGCGACGATCAAAGCGCTGGCGGAAGATGAAGGTTGAAGGTTGAAAGTTGAAAGTTGAAAGTTGAGAGTTGAGAGTTGAGAGATAGATCCGCCGCTCGGCCGAACCCTCAACTCTGAACTCTCAACCATCAACCCTGCTACTCCACAATCGGCTCGCGAATGAATTTCGCATTCGGCCGGCCACTCTTGCCGACTGGCACGCCGATCATGTAGTCCGACGCGTAGCGCAGCCGGTCGCTAGGCCGCTCGGGCACGCGGAAGTTGTCGCCCTTTTGCAGGATTGTCCGCGCCAGCGGCATCTCGCCAAACGCCCGCGTGCCGGCCGATTCGCAGGGGAACCAATAGCCCTTTCCCTCGGCATCCTCGAGATAGAACTCGGGATACGCGTGCCCTTCGACCCACACCATGCGGGCCGGCACCTTGTTCGCCCGGCAGAGGGCGATGAACAACATGCTGCGACCCTGGCAATCGGCCTGCTCGTCGCGGAGCGCGTCGATCGCCCCTTTGTCGGGCCCTTCGACGTACTTCACCTTCTCGAGCACACAATCGTAAATCGCTTCGACGCGCTCCCAATCGGTCGCCGATTCGTCCAGCTCGGACCAGATTTCCTTAGCCAGCGTGCGAATCTTTTGGTGCTTGGTCTCGATGAACGGACTGCCGCCAAGAAACATTCGGATCGGCCGCGGAGGCCGCTTGGGGATCACCAGGTCGTCGGTCTTCTCCGGCGGCAGGATCGGCCGCGTGGTGACTTCGAAGTCGACGGTCGCCCTGGCAGTCGCGCCCGATGCGAGTCGGGGAATCGAGATCACCATCTGGTTGACCTCGCCTCCCGTCACCGGCCGGTACTCGACCGAACCGACGTCGCTCGACGCGTCCTCGGAGATGATCTTCACTTGTTGCTCGGGGCAATTGAGCGGCGTGGCGACCATCGCCGTGACGTTGCGAGCGGCGCCGCGATTGGCAGAGATCTCCGCTCCGACGCGGACGCGGATCGTGTCGGGGCGGCCATACTGGATGCGGCTGGCCGAGGGGGCGTCGGCGACGACTTGGGCGACGGCAGACGAAGATGCTGAAATCAGCAAGACGATGGCGATGGCAAAGCGGGAGGATTTCATACCTCCATTATAATTGAACGCCGCAGCCGGCAGCCTCCGCCGCCAATAAAAACAGCCCTGCTCGGCCGCCTTCAGGATGGCGCGGCCGAACAGGGCATTTATGCGGGTTGAACGTCCCGGACGACATCAACCCACGCGGCACGCTCGGCGGTTCACCGGATTGGGAGGGCGGGATTCCGGTGTCCGCAGGGAGCTGCCAAATGGTTTCACTTCTCGCAGAACTTCGCTGCTGTTGTACTCCGACGCGGCCTACTGTGCCGGGCCCGGGTCGATCATCATCTGCTGCGGAGCCGAGCCGTAGCCGACTTCCGTGCAACCGCAGGGGCAATCAGCGGCGGAATACGACGCGCCACACGACGATTCGCAAGCGGAGTACGACGAGCCACAACCGGCTTCGCTATACACGGGCTGGGCCGCCTGCATCGTGTACTGCGGTGCCGCATATTGGGGCACCGTGTACTGCTGGGGTGCAGCGTACATGGGCATGGCGGGGGCTGCGGCGTAGACCGGGGCGGGTCCACAAGTCGGGCCACAAGCCGGCACGGCAGCGTACGTCGCCACCGGGGCCGGCGAGCTTGCGCCAAACGGACACAAGTTCCGCAAGCACGGGCAGCAATTGCAGCCGGCGCTCGTGGCCGTCAACATCGCTACGGCCAGCAAAGTCAATGCTCTTTTCATGATCTCTGTCTCCTCAGGTCAGCAGTCCGGGAATTACTGCTTGGGGTCGCTCCGTCGGATGTCCGATGCAGACATGATGTCCTATCGCGACATCCCTAGGCGGGGTGTCGATTCTGCCTTCCTACTTTCCCAGCGGGCGCGAAATACAGTGGAGGACACCGTTTCTCGCGGCAGAATCGATCGTTTTGGGTGCTCGCACCAGGGCGGTCGAGCGGCGGGACAAGGAACTCTACATCACGCCAGATGATGTGCAAACGCAACCGATGATTTTTTTCAACATCGCATACACGCCGATGTTGAAAACGTGGTACACTTTCCGCAAACTCCTTAACCGCTCGGGTCGATGGATAAAATACAGCTGCCATGCGGCTGTTCACGGTTCGGCTTGGGGCGATTGTAGGGAGCATAGGACTAGTAGCGCAGACAGCGATTGTAGGGATATACAGATGAGCCTGGTTTCAACGGAGTGTGGCGGGATGGTTCGCTCGTCGAGTCGGATTCGACAGACTGTGTTTGCGCTGGCGCTCGTGGCGTTTGTATGCAGCGGCGCGCTGCCAACAGCCAACGCGATCGCCGGCGGCATCCGCCCGCAAGACGAAATCATTCTCGTGAATGTCCGCCAGGTCGGCGGCTGCTGCGATCCGGCCGTGCTGGCCAGCGGTGTCTGCGTCGAATCGTATCAGGCGACTGACGAATCGGGATGCCGCCAGTGGCAGGCATCGAACATCGAGAGCGTGGTTGGAGCGGACTCCTCGGTGTCCACCGTCATCTTCGTCCACGGCAATCGGCTCACCAACTGGGACGCCAAATGCGAGGGGCTCGCCGCCTATCGTCGCATCGTCCGGCAGGCCGATGCATCGCCGATTCGCTTCGTGATTTACTCTTGGCCGTCGGCGCAGATTTCGGGGCCGCTCAAGGACGTCCGCGTGAAGGCCGCGCGTACGCGGCCCGCTGCTTGCCAGTTGGCCTGGTTCGTCGATCAATTGCCCGCCGAAACGCGGCTCACCATGGTTGGCTTCAGTTATGGAGCTCGGATCGTCACCGGCTCGCTCCACATTTTGGGCGGTGGCAGCCTGGGCGGAATGGGGCTTGCTGGCCTCGAACATCCCGATCGAACGCCCGCGAATGTTGTCCTCATGGCTTCGGCGCTCAACTCCGATTGGCTCTGCCCCGGCCACTACCACGGCCAGGCGATGAACATGGTTCACCAAATGGTGCTCGTGAATAACTGCGAGGATCGGGCGATGAAGTATTATCACTTCTCGTCGACCTGTGGCAAACCACAAGCGCTCGGCTATTGTGGCCCGACTTGCATCGCACCCGACGCGGCCGCAAAGATCGTCCAGCTCAACGTAAGCCGGTACGTCGGTTCGGAGCACGATCTGTTCTGCTACCTTGGGGCACCGGGCGTGACGAGCGAGATTGACCAGTTCATCGGTGCTGGCGGCGCGATCGTCGCATCCAACTAGTCGCCACGGCATGACTACGCTGCTCTCCTACGCAAACGGCAATTGGATTCCCGCGAACGAATTGTCGATCGCGGTCGACGACGTCGGCTTCCTCCTGGGAGCGACGATTACTGAACGGCTGCGAACTTTCCGCGGCCAGGTATTCCGGCTCGACGAGCACCTCGCCCGCATGCGGCGATCTCTGGAAATAATTGGCCTCGACGCGGCCGCGATCACGCAGGATTTAGCGGCGGCGATCCCCGAGTTTGTCGCTCGCAACGCCGGCCAGATTGCGGCGGACGACGACTGGAGCATCAACGCGTTCGTCACGCCGGGCCCGAGCGGGAGCGGCCGCCCGACGATTTGCATCAACGGTTGGCCACTGCCGTTTCACCAGTGGGCCGACGCATATAGCGAGGGTCTGGCGGCCGCGATCAGCGACGTGCGCCAAGTGCCCGACAACTGCTGGCCATCAGAACTCAAGTGCCGCAGCCGGATGCACTATTACCTTGCGGATCAGCAGGCAGCCCGCAGCCGGCCCGGTGCCCGTGCGATTTTGCTCGACCAGGAGGGATACGTCGCCGAGTCGACGACGGCCAATGTCCTGCTCTACCGCGAGCACGAAGGGCTGTCGTCGCCGCCGGACGACCACATCCTCGTCGGCATCAGCCTGGGCGTGGTCCACGAGCTGGCCGGCCGACTGGGGATCCCTTTCATGCGGCGACGCATCACGCCGGACGAACTTGCCGCGGCCGACGAAATCATGCTCGCCAGCACGTCGGTTTGCCTGCTGCCGGTCGTCGAGTGCGACGGCCAGAAAATCAGCGGCGGCCAGCCCGGCCCAATCTGCGGCCAATTGCTCAAGGCGTGGAGCGAATTGGTCGGCGTCGACGTCGTGGCCCAAGCCGGCAGGTTTGCCGTGCGCAAATAGTCAATTTGCCAAGTCGCTCTCAGGCAACCTGTTCGGCGAGCGATTTTTTCTCGAGTTCCGCTTCCGTGGTCGCTTCCGCATAGCGGGCGGACACCGACGCTGGAGGAACCGATTCCACCACCGACTCGATCAATGCGTCGCCCCGTCCGCGAATCGCCTGCAGTCGCTTCATCCACCGATACGTCACCAAAGTGACCAGGCCGATCGAGGCGAGTTCGAGGGTCGAAGCGTCGTGAGGGGCACCGGCGTCGAAGAAGAATGAGCGGAGCGCCCAGAGCGTGGCCGCCAATACCGCGACAAACAGCGTAAATAGCATCGCGAACATCCTTGTCCGCCTGTGGCCATGCGCCTGCTGTACGAGCCAATAATAGCCAGTTGGCGGCCAACCGTCCACCCGACCCATTGACTGGGCTAAGCCGCCCGTCGCGTCACGGTCGGCTCACTCGCTCTGGTCGTGCCGGATTCTAGCCTCCACCGTCGCCCGACGTGGCCTCCAGCCGGCGAACGCGGCATAGACCGCCAGCGTGCCAAGGCCCACGAGGACGAGCGGCAGCGTGGCTGGCTCTTCCGGCGTGATGGTCCAAATGCCGATTGGCGAAAGTTTGCGAGGCGAAGGTCAACATGAGCCGCTTCCTTGGGGAGGTTGATTTCTTCCGTCACCAGCACCGCTATCAGTTTCGCCCAGATCGTTCACCCCGACCTTGGGGACGCTTCGGACGAAACGAGTTGCTCTTTGCGCTGGCGGGCGTTTTTGATACCTAACGCGACCCGGGTCACGCGCAACCACTGCGCCCCCTTTATCGGTCGTTTGTCTCGCGTCCTTCACTGGAAAGTTTCGAATCATGGCTGGATCAAAGCGTCGAACGGTCAAAGTGGCCCTGGTCGCAACCTTGCTAGCATCCGCAGGCGCGGGAACTTACTACGCCACCACGGGCGGCGGAGCCTTCGCCGCACGCCTGTTCGGCCACAGTCAGTTGGTCGCCGAGGAGCCCTCGCCAACGGCGGCCGTGGACCTCACGCAATCGGAGCTCGACGCCGTCGCCAGCGCCTGGGCCGGCGATTCATCAGTGAAGGCGGCCCCAATCGTTGGTCCGAGTCGCTGAGCCGAAATTGAGCCGGCGAAATACGCGGCCACAAGACGCCGAGCTAAAAAACGGCGACGATCGTTATCAACAAACTCGAGCAAGACTCGCCGCCAGCCGCGGCTGAGGACGACTTGCTGTATCACGCGGCTCAGCGAAATGCCCGTCATGTTGCCGGCCGTACCGGCTCATGACAGTCGTAACGCGCGGGCAAGAACCAAATCCCTACGGCGATGAGAGACGGCATCGCTTCGACTCCGGCTCCGATCGACGACGACGAAACTCCGGTCGACTCGAGCCGTCGTGCACGCGAGGCGTTTGGCGACGATATGGTCGCCGCCGCACCCGCGCCGCCAAGGCCGCCGCCAGCGACCGCTACGTGGCGCCATCCGCGACTGAACCTGAGCCGACAACCATAGCCCCGCGCCGCCGAGTCGACCAATCCATTCGGCATCCACGGCAGCGCCCGGCCCCGCCGGACCCGGCGCAAGCAGAGCCGCTCGACTACCAGCCCCAAGACATTCGCACCGCGAACTCGGCCTACCGCTCGGTTCCAGAGCAGACAGCGCGGCAACCCGACGACGACTCGCTCGCCATCCTCCGACGTCGGGCACCGGCCGCCCCGGCGAGCGCGCGCTGGAAGGCCCCCAGAAGCCCGCGCTGGTGATCCAGAAATTTGCTCCGCCGGAGATTCAGGTTGGCAAGGCCGCCAAGTTTGCCGTCCAGGTTCGCAACATTGGCAATCAGACCGCGACCGACGTGGTGATCCGCGATGAAATTCCCTTTGGCACCAAAGTCGTGAACACGACGCCCCACGCGACGCCACGAGGGCAATCAACTCGTCTGGGAGCTCGGCGCCCTCTCGACCGGCGAGGAACGTACGCTCGAAATCGAACTGATGCCCACGTCCGAAGGCGAAATCGGCAGCGTCGCCACCGTCTCCTATTCCGCCCAGGCCTCCGCCAAAACTCGCTGCACGATGCCACAACTTGCGGTTCGCATGACCGCACCAGGCCAGGTGATGGTCGGCGAGCAACAACGCAGTGAAAATCGAGCTCCGCAACCCTGGCACCGGCGACGCGACCGGCGTCATGCTGTTGGAGAATGTGCCCGACAACGTCAAGCACGCGGCCGGGCCGGCGCTCGAATTCGAAATCGGCACGCTCAAGGCCGGCGAAACCCGCGAGCTGGAGCTCGTGCTCACCGCGGAAAAGCCGGGCCCCGTCATCAACGCGCTCACGGCCCGGGCCGACGGCAATTTGCAGGTCCAGCAGCAAGTCGAATTTGAAGTGATCGCCCCCGGACTGCAACTCTCCGTGGAGGGCCCAGATAAGCGCTACCTCGAACGCCCAGCAACCTACCAGGTGATTATCGAGAATCCCGGCACCGCTCCGGCCCACGACATCGAGCTCGTCACCAAGCTGCCCAAGGGAATGCAATTCGTCAAAGCCAACAACATGGGCGAATACGACGCCGCAACTCACTCGGTCTATTGGAGCCTCGCCCAATTGCCCGAAGGCGAGAAGGGATCGGTCGAACTGGTGGCGATGCCGATCGAGCCGGGCAAACAGACGTTCGATGTCGAAGGCAAAGCTCAGCAAGGGCTCACCGACGAAGTCAAGCAAGACGTGATGGTCGAAGGCCTCGCCGCGATCATGTTCGAGGTCCGCGATGCCGAGGATCCGATCGAAGTCGGCGGCGAAACCAACTACGAAATCCGCGTCTTCAACCAAGGCTCCAAGGCAGCCTCCAACGTGCAAGGTCCTCGTCACTCTGCCACCAGGCCTCGAGGTCATCTCCGCCAGCGGCGAGACGCGACACGAAGTCACATGCGGACGGCGTCGTATTTGAATCGCTCGCCCAGCTCGCTCCGAAAACCGACACGTTCTATCGCGTGCAGGTAAAGGGCGTCCAACCCGGCGACCAACGCGTTGACCGTCCAAGTCAGCACCGACGACATCCAGCCAACCGATCCGCCGCGAAGAGAGCACCCGCGTGTTTGGCGACGAGTAGCGTTCGTCGTCGTCGCTACCGCGATCGGTAGCCGTCATTCCGCGGAGATGCTCCGCCACGCATTCGGCCAGACGTGCGGGTTGTAGCCGCCTTCCAACAGGCTCACAACGCGTCCGCCGGCGTGGACGGCAGCCACGTCGAGCACATACCGCGTCAATTCGGCGAAGTCCTCGACCTCCAGCCCCAGCGAGCCAATCGGGTCTTCGCGATGGGCGTCGAAACCCGCGCTGACCAGCACCAGCTGCGGCTTGATGCGGGCGGCAAACTCTTCCAGCTCCTGGCGAAACGCGTCCCGGTACTCCTCGCGCGGCGTGCCAAATTCGACCGGCAAGTTGCGCGTCGCGCCCAGGCCGTCGCCGGTGCCCGTCTCATCCGCCGCTCCGGTGCCCGGATAAAACGGCCAGCGGTGGATCGAAAAGAAGCCCACGCGGCCGTCGGCGTAAAACGCGTCCTGCGTGCCGTTGCCGTGGTGCACGTCCCAATCGACGATCAGCACGCGGTCGAGCTCGTGTTCTGCGATCGCCGTCTGGGCGGCGATGGCCACGTTGTTGAACAGGCAAAAGCCCATCGCGCGATCCGCGAGCGCGTGGTGCCCCGGCGGCCGCACGATGGCACAGCGCCGTGCGATCTTCGCCCGAGAGCACCCGGTTGACCGCGTCGCACGCCGCGCCGGCCGCCAACCGAGCGACGTCGAACGACGCCGGACTGACTACCGTATCGGGATCGGGCCGCCCACCGCCGCGTGAGGCAATGTCCGCGATGGAGTCCACATAGGCCGCTTGGTGAACCCGCTCAATCTGGTCGCGCGACGCGGGCCGCCATTCGGGCCGCGTACACTGTGCCGCCAGTCCCGTCTCATCCAGGTGGGCGGTGATCTGCCGCAACCGCTCCGCCCGCTCGGGATGCCCCTGGCGAGTGTCATGGTCGAGAAACCGCGGATCGGAATAAAGCAGCGTCATGGCACGAAGATCATCTCTGGATGGGATAATCGGTTTGCTCTGCACTCGGCCGGCCAAAAGCGTGTGTATATACCGCAGAAACTTGCAAAACCGCCGGCTGCTTGGTAGGGTGGAAAGTGACAGTTTACCTTTCCGAAGTGCTTATTTGAACATAGTTTACCGCCAAATGGCAGCCGCCGTTAGCGGTCGCCAACGAGGTCTCGGCATGACAATCGACATCGCCCTCTGTTCCGCGTTCCGCAAGGACATCGCCGCGACACCGGCGGTTCGTGCCCGCAGTCCGATCGCGGCCCGCGCTGTTCTGGCAGCGCTCGCCTTGGTCTGTCTGACTTCGCTGGCCGGCGCACAGCAATATCAGGCCGATCCGGTAGACGAAAGCGCCGGCAAATTGAAACTGATCGCCGAAGCGTGCATTCGTAATCCCGCCCGCTTCGCCACGGACCGGCGCAATTCATCGAGTTCTTCGACAAGTACTATTTCCCCGCGATGACTCGCTATGCCCCCAACGACTTGGCCCAGCTCGGCAAGATGCGCGAAGATCTCTTCGGGCGGTTTCTGTGGTCGACGACCGACGAGAACATACAGAATGAACTGACGCAGATGGCGCTGGATAAAATGTGGCCCATCGCGCCCTCTTCGAAGTATCATCCAGCCGTGCGCTACAACGCGGTGTTGATCATCGGCATGCTCGACAAAACGTACGCGGCGTCGGGTCGCGCTGCCAATCCCGCTCAAAGCCGCTTCCGACAAGCTACAGTTGATTCTGAAATCAGCGGCCGACGGCAAGCAAGTGCCGCCATTCCTAATTGTCGGCGCACTGGTCGGCATACAGCGTCACGCGCTCTACCACGAATCGATGGATCGTGCGACGGCCGACGACATATCGGCAGTCGCGCAGAAGCTGTCCGCCATGGACGAACCGCTACCTGAAGTGGATTCGAAGGTGGCGGAGTGGATTCGGATTCAGGCGGCGACAGTGCTCGCCAATCTTGGCAGCCCGGTGCCAAGGGCGAAGTACTCTCGGTTCTGCGAAGTTGGTCGCCGGCCAGACGACGCCTAAAATGTCGCTCGATGCCCGCTGCCAGGTGGCGGCCTTGTTGAAACAGATCAAGATCACCGGCGCCGTCGATGGCAAAACCTTGTCCGACGCGCTGCTGCAATTGGCTGTCGAAGTTGGCGATGCCGAAGCCAAGGAAGCCAAGGCATTCGAGGATACTCAGATGCACGGTGGCGGATTTGGCGGTTATGGCGGCGCCCGCGCAGCAAAGGGCGGATGAAGCTGAACGTCGAAACCTCCATGTGGGAATACGACGCCCGGATTCTGCTCGCACGATTGACCGACTTGCGGCTCGGCTTGAGCAGTTTCCAGGCCAGCGCTCCGGCCGACCAACAGCCCGTGTTCCAGACCGTGATCTCGGCGATCGATCCCGTTTTGAAGTTGGCCGGTTCGTCCGACGCGATCGATCTGAATATCGCCAAGGAAGTCCGGTTGATGGCCGAACAGATTCGTGCGGCCGCAGCGCCGGGCACGCAAAGCGCCGGCCGAAGAGGCTCCCGCCGAACTGTTCTAGCGGTCTAGCGTCGCGTCACGGGGATCGGCTTGCAGCTGGCGATCGAACCGCACCAGCGGCATTCCTGCCAGAGCGGCACAGCTGAAGAGCACCGCCAGGTAAAACACATCGCCGGCAACCATCCAGCGGAAAAACGGCACGGCCATCCAATAGCAATGCACGAGGCCGGCCCACGACTTCTCATAGTCGCTCTGAAACGCCCAGACGGCGAAATTTGATACCAGCCAAAACAGCGTCGCCGGCACCAGCCCGCAGATTGCCAATCGCAACACGGTGTTCCCCGGCCTTCGCTCGCTCGCAGCCAGCGGCCAAACAACACAGGCACGGTCATCACCGCATAGGTCGCCAGCATCACTCCCAAACTGTCGTGTGACTGCAGGGCAAAGTCGCTGATCCCTAGAATCGCCAGCGGCACCAAGGCCGCGATCCCCAGCCGCGCAAAATAGCTGCCGGCGAAAATCGCCACGGCCGCCGTTGGCGTGAAACACCACTCGGGCTGGGCCCATCGGCCGACCACGCCAATCAACACCAAAAATGCAAAAACCAGAATATCGCGGACGGCTTGATAGCGATTGTCGTTCACGGCGTGCACTGCTCCCATCAAGGTTTTCGACCCGTGATGGGCCTTTACCCAAATTAACCCGGCTTATTCTACTGCTGCGACCCGAAAGTCCACAAGACGCGGTCGCCCGGCTGCAGCTCAAACACGGCGAAGCTGCGATCGCCTGGTACATCGTTCACCTGATACGTCCAATTTCGGCCGCCGCCCCGCTCGTTGAATGCTATCGTCGATTCTCTCGACAAAAGCCATGCCCGGTCGCCGCTAGACTGCGATACGATCGGCCCTCTGGACGCCGGCTGACCGCCGTCATCAAATCGTCGATCGTCATTCCCGGCCGCCAGGCGACATCGTCGAATTGCCGCTCCCGGCCGTCGCCAAATCGCATTACCAGGGACACCGATTTGTCCGGTCGGCGCTGGCGAGTGGGGGCGACAATTCTCGCGATTGGCCGCAGTTCGACTCCGACAGTCGCGAGTATCCGCGGGCGACAATCAATGCCGACCAGTACCATGGTGAGCAACAGCGGCAGCCGCCACCAGACGCTGCCAGATCGGTCGGCTCGTCGTGGCCGGCGTTGGTTGCGGCGGAGGCTCGACGTTTTTCGCATCGTTCATAGCATCGTCAACATATCAGCCACCTCGCAGGGGCAAGCCCCGCAGCGAAATGCCCCGAATTGGCCTGCCAGTGACGCGGCGGCGTGAGGTATCCTGAGCGACATGGCGGCAAACACGACATTATCGCTGTCGTTTCCAGAGACGGACATCGCGCGTCCTGACGCTCGACGATCCCGACTCGAGCGCGAACGTGCTCTCGCGCCACGTCCTCGAATCGCTAGCGGGCACCTCGACACGCTCGACAAGCGCAAAGACATCGACGGGCTGGTGATCGCCTCGGCCAAGCCCGGCATGTTCATCGCCGGCGCCGACCTGAAGGAGTTCGCCGCTTCGCTCGACGCGCCGAAGAGCGAAGTCGTCGGCTTTGCCCGGCGGGCAGCAGCTTTTCGGCCGGCTGTCGAAGTGCAACTACGTGACCGTCGCGGCCATCGACGGCATCTGCGTCGGCGGCGGGGCGGAGCTGGCCGTGTGGTGCGACCGCCGGGTCTTCTCCGACGAGCGAGAAAACGGCCTACGGCTTCCCCGAAGTGAAACTCGGCCTGTTCCCCGGCTGGGGCGGCACGGCCGCGCACGCCGCGGATGGTCGGCCTCTCGAACGCGGTGGAACTGGTCACCAGCGGCGAGAAATCGATGCCACGAGCCGCGGCCGCGCTGGGACTGGCCAACGACGTGGTCGCGATCGGCGGCGACCGCGACCTGCTCTGGCCGCCGCGATCCGCATGATCCGCGCCGAGCAGAAGTCGGGCGATTTCCTCCGCGACCGCGAGCGTTGGGCCGAGCCGATCGCGATCAGCGACACCGAACTCGGCTTCCTCGGCGCCACGGCCAGCGCCTACATCCAGGCAAACCAAGGGCCACTACCCTGCCCCGCTCGCCGCGCTCGAAGTGATGCTCGGCGCCGCCGGCGTCGACCTCGAAACCGCCTGCCAGATGGAGGCCGAGGGGTTCGCCAAGCTGTTCGGCTCGCCGATCAATCGGGCGCTACTGAATGTGTTCTTCCTCACCGACCGCAACAAGAAGACCCGGCGTTGCCAAGGCGCCGAACCGCACAAGATCGCTCGGCCGGCGTCGTCGGCGCCGGCGTGATGGGGCAGGGGATCGCGGCGGCCAACGTCAAGCGCGGCATCCCAGTCGGCGATCCTCGATCGAACACGCGAAGCGCTCGCCCGCGGCGTGCAGGGCGTGCTCAGCGAAGTCGCCTACAACAAGCAAATCAAAGGGCCCGACGTGAAGCGGGCCGTCGAGTCGCGCCGCTGGTCAACGGCACGCTCTCCGACATCGAGCTCTGCCACTCCGACATGATCATCGAGGCGATCGTCGAAAAGCGCGAAGCCAAGCAGCAGCTGTTCGCCCGGCTCGAGCCGCTGATGCGCGACGACGCGATCCTGTGCCTCGAACACGTCGACCATCCCGATCACGCAGCTGGCCGAGGGGCTCGAGCACCCCGAGCGATTCTGCGGCCTGCATTTCTTCAACCCGGTGCGGCAGATGCCGCTGGTCGAAGTGATCCGCGGCAAGAAGACCAGCGATGCCACGGTCGCCACCGCCGTCGCCTACGCCAAGGCTCGGCAAGTCGCCAATCGTGATGAACGACGGCCCGGGCTTCTTGGTGAACCGGCTGCTGTTTCCCGTACATGAACGAAGCGGCGCTGATGCTGTGCGAAGGCGCGAGCATCGCCGAGATCGACCGGGCGGCCAAAGACTTCGGCATGCCGATGGGTCCGATCACGCTGTACGACATGGTGGGCCTCGACGTCGCCGCTCCACGCCGGCCGCACGATGGCTCGAAGCGTTCCCCGATCGCGTCGTGCCGCGCCGAGATCCTCGAGCGCTGTTCGAACACGGCCGCCTCGGGCAGAAAGGCGGCCGCGGCTTCTTCGACTACGGCCCGACCAAAGGAGGCAAGCCGCCGCGCGGCACCGCCAGCGACGAGGTGGCCCACCTTGTCGACGAATGCCGCACCGGCGACGAGCGAAGTTCACGCCCGAGGAAATCACCGACCGCCTGTTCCTGCCGATGCTGCTCGAGGCGACGCGCGTGCTCGAAGACAAATTGGTGCACGACGTCCGCGACGTCGACTCGGCGCTGATCTTCGGCATCGGGTTTCCACCGTTCAAAGGCGGCCTGTTCTTCTGGGCCGACCAGGTCGGGACCACAAAAAATCGTCGAAAAACTCAAGCCTACGAGTCGCTCGGCAAACGCTTCGACACCAGACCAAGCTGCTCACAAGCAAGAGATCGCCAGAAGATCAAGGGCGGATTCGCTTCTCATCCTGATTGAATCTATGAAAACTGCCGTCATCGTTGATTGCTGCCGCACGCCGATTGGCCGCTCCCACGCGGAGAAGGGCGTCTTTCGCGACGTCCGCTCCGACGACCTGGCCGTCGCGGTGGTCCGCGCGCTGGTCGAGCGGACCGGCATCGACCCGCCGCGATCGAAGACGTCGATCCTCGGCAACACGCAGCAACAGGCGAGCAGGGCTCAATGTCGCCCGCACGGTCGGTCTGATGGCCGGCCTGCCGGTCGAGGCGGGCGGGGCGACCGTCAATCGCCTCTGCGGCAGCAGCCTGCAGGCGCTGGACCAAGCGGCGCACTCGATCGTTGCCGGCGCGGAAGACGTGCAAATCGTCGGCGGCCTCGAGCACATGCACCACATCCCGATGGACGCCGGCATCGACCTCAACCCGAAGCTCTTCACGCGCACCAGCAAGGGCGCGCTGATGATGGGCATCACCGCCGAGTTCCTCGCCCAGACGCAAGGCATCACGCCGCGAGGAGCAGGACCAGTTCGCGCTTGGCCAGCCACCAAAAGGCGAGCGCCGCCTACGACAAGCGGCGAATTCGCCAGCCGAGATCATCCCCATCTGGGGCCGCGACGAAGCGGGCAACCGCATCCTCGTCGACCGCGATCAGTGCATCCGCCCCGATGCCACGCCTCGCATCGCTCGCCGCGCTCAAGCCGGCGTTCATGCCCGGCATGGGCACCGTCACCGCCGGCAACAGCTCGCCGCTGAACGACGGCGCCGCCGCGATGCTCGTCATGAGCGAAGCGAGCGCCAAATCGCTCGGCCTCAAGCCGATCGCCAAAGTCCGCGCCACGGCCGTCGCCGGCGTCGATCCCTGCGGTGATGGGCACCGGCCCCGTCCCCGCCACGCACAAAGCGCTCAAGCGCGCCGGCCTCAAGCTCGCCGACATCGACCTCATCGAACTCAACGAAGCCTTCGCCGCCCAGGCCCTGGCCTGCATCCGCATGCTCGAACTCGACGAAGCCAAGGTCAACGTCCGCGGCGGCGCGATCGCCATCGGCCATCCGCTCGGCGCAGCGGCGCCCGCATCGCCACCACGCTCCTGCACGCCATGCACGACCGCGACGCCACGCTCGGCCTCGCCACGATGTGCATCGGCGTCGGCCAAGGCATCGCGGTGATTTTCGAGCGGATTTAATCGGCCACACTTCGTCTGGCATACCGCCCGAGATTGACTTTGGCATGCCGCGGGATTAGGGTGACAGTAATCCCCGGAGGGTCGGTGCGATGCAACTCAAAAACACGTTGGTTGGCGGGCTTATCGGCGGTGCAATCGGCTTGGCGGTGTTGATCGCGGCCTATTTTCTTTTCGGCACGGAACACACAGCCGTTGCCATCGTCGTGGCGCTGTTGGTGGGTCTCGGCGTGCGGG
Organism: uncultured Planctomycetota bacterium; assembly: GCA_963847905.1. Lineage (GTDB taxonomy): Bacteria > Planctomycetota > Planctomycetia > Pirellulales > Lacipirellulaceae > DASYDU01. The sequence goes on from CAWKBP010000001.1 coordinate 351,046, forward strand.
CGATGGTCGCCACGAAAGGGCACCCTAGCTACGCCCGCGGTGCGCTGACCGCACTGATTGCGATGGCGACATTCCTCGGCGGAAAATACATCGTCGTGGAAATTGCAACGCGGCAGGTGGCCAGCAATTCGATTCGACTCGCGGCAACGCCCACAGCGCCGCCCAAGCTCGATGATCTGTCCGCGTTAGACTCGGGCGACTCGGTAGTTCCCGATGAGCAGACCGAGGTGGAAGTCACACGCGAAGCGCTATCGCCCGCGGCCGTCGCGATCCATCGGCCACCCTTGAGCAGTGGGTTCTCCATTTGGGATTTCCTCTGGGTATTCGTAGCGGCACTCGTGGCCTACGAACTTGGCCGAGGCACCGGATTGTCGCCCGTCGTCGTCCCCGCTCCCGCCGCGACTTCGGCGTAGCTCGCCCACCTTTCGAAGTTCAAAGCGAAGCTGTCCTGCAAGCGATTAACCACTCCCGGTGACCGCTGAGAGTTGCCATTCTTTGACCGCCTCGATCGGATGGAGCAGCATCAAGACGTTGAGCGTGAGATTGTCGTGCGCGAGCCACAACATCCACAGCTCAAAGACGACGAACAGGGCGACGGACGCCTTCCATGAGAATCGAGAGGCATAACACGAATCCCGACGACCGTCGACAACACGTCGCCGAGCGAATTGAGGATGCTGTCGCCCGTGTAGTCAAATGCGGCCGTGTCTTGCCGGTAGCGAGCGATGATCCACGGCGAATTCTCCAGCACTTCCCAACCAACTTCAAATCCGATCGCGGCGATCAAACGCCACGCAAGGGGCACGCGACCAGCAAGCGGCCGCAGCAGCCAAAAGAAAATCACGCCGTGCAGCACATGCGACAGCGAATAGGGGTCGAACAAATTCTGCGACGTGCAGCTATTCCAAGCCGGGCTCCAAAATGCCAGCCCGCTTTCGCACCACGCGGGCCGGCCCTCCAAGATAGAGCAACCCCAAGAAGACGCCAATCAGCCCCAGCGAGGCAAGCGCCGTGCGACGCGTGAACAGCGGTTGCTGCAGTTCAGGCATTTGCCGCGTCACCCTCACGGAAGCACCGTCCGCAGGAACTGCCCCGTGTGGCTCGCTTCGCAAGCGGCCACTTCTTCCGGCGTCCCCGCCGCGACGAGTCGCCCGCCGCCCGCGCCGCCTTCCGGGCCCAGGTCGATCACCCAGTCGGCCGTCTTGATCACGTCGAGATTGTGCTCGATCACCAGCATCGAGTTGCCCGCCTCCACCAGCCGATTGAAGCACGTCGAGCAGCCGGCGGATGTCGTCGCTGTGCAGGCCGGTCGTCGGCTCGTCGAGGATGTACATCGTGTGGCCCGTCGACGGTCGGCCCAACTCCGCGGCCAGCTTGATCCGCTGCGACTTCGCCGCCGGAAAGCGTCGTCGACGGCTGCCCCAGCGTGAGATAGCCGAAGCCCACGTCGGCGAGCGTCGCCACCAGCCGGCGAATCGACTCGTGATTCTCAAAAAACTCGACCGCCTCGTCGACGCTCATCGCCAGCACGTCGGCGATCGATTTGCCGCGGTAGCGAACGGCAAGCGTCTGCCGATTGAATCGGGCACCGTGACAAACAGGGCAGGGGACCTCGAGATCGGGCAGAAAATTCATCGCGATCCGCCGCACGCCCTGCCCTTCGCACTCCTCGCAACGGCCCCCCTTGGTGTTGAAGCTGAACCGGCCGATGCCGTAGCCGCGTTGCCGCGCTTGCTTCGTGTCGGCGAAGACCGCGCGGATTTCGTCCCACACGCCGGTATAGGTGGCCGCGTTCGACCGCGGCGTGCGACCGATCGGCGACTGATCGACCTCGACCAGCCGATCGAGTTGCGCGACGCCCCGCAAGCTCTGATGCGGCGCCGGTTTCGCTTCGCGCGCCGTTGAGCTTGCGGGCCAGCGCCCGGGCCAGCGTCTCGACCACCAGCGAGCTCTTGCCCGAACCGCTCACGCCCGTCACGCACACCAACAGCCCCAGCGGAATATCAACGTCGACGTTCTGCAGATTGTGCGACGTTGCACCCGTGAGTTGCAGCATCCGCGTCTTCGCCGGCTTGCGTCGCTCGGCGGGCACGGGGATCGACTGCCGGCCCGAAAGGTAGCCGCCAGTGAGCGAAGTTTCGATTCTGCTCGACGTCGCTCGGCGTCCCCTGGGCGACGACAATCCCACCGCGGCTCCCCGCGCCCGGGCCCATGTCGATCAGATAGTCGCTCGCCCGCATCAGGGCTTCGTCGTGTTCGACGACGACCACCGTGTTGCCTTGCTGCTCGAGATCGCGCAGCGCCGCGATCAGCCGATCGTTGTCGCGCGGATGCAATCCGATCGACGGCTCGTCGAGCAGATAGAGCACGCCGACCAGCCCCGAGCCGATGCCGGTCGCCAGCCGCACTCGTTGCCGCTCGCCGCCGCTGAGCGTGTCGGCCGGGCGATCGAGCGTCAGATACTCGGTGCCGACGCGGACCAAGAACTCCAGTCGCCGGACGATTTCGGCCACGATCGGCTTGGCGATTTTTTGCCCGTCGGTGCCAAACTTCAGCCGACGAAAAAAGTCGGCTGACTCCGCGACCGTTAGCGCCGTAATCTCGTGAATGGCCAGTCCGCCCAGCCGCGCGGCCCGCGCCTCGGGCCGCAGCCGCGTGCCATGACAAGCAGGGCAGGGGGTGGCGTCCGCAAAATCAACCAGCGGCGTGTCATTGGTCGAGTCACCGTTGCCACCCGCTACGTCGGCGACGCCCAATCCGTGGCACGCGGGGCAGGCGCCGTAGGGACTGTTGAAGCTGAACGTCCGCGGTTCGATCTCGCCGATGCTCGTGCCGCAGCTGGGACAGGCATAGCGGGTGTTGAGGAGTCGCTCTTGCCAGGTTGCGTCTTTGCCCGGCCCGTCCGCTGAAGCGGACTCGCCAGCCGATTTCGCGTCCGGAGTCTGATAGACCACGAGCACGACGCCGCTGCCGTGCTTGATCGCCAGCCGCACCGATTCCGCCAGCCGCGAGTCGATTCCCTCGCGGATCACCACGCGGTCGACCACCGCCTCGATGTCGTGCACCTTCTGCGCCACCAGCGGCGGCACCTCCTCAAGCGGATACGCCACGCCGTCGATCCGCACCCGCACGAACCCCGCCTTCTGAATCGCCTCGAAAACCTCGCGGTGCGTGCCCCGCCGGCCGCGGACCATCGGCGCGAGGATCATCACCCGCGATCTGATCGGGTAGCGCGCGAATCGTCTTCTCGATCTCGCTCGGGCGTCTGCTGCGCGATCGGCACGCCACAATCGGGACAGGCCACGTCGCCCGCCCGCGCCATCAGCAGCCGCAGGTAGTCGTAGATCTCGGTGAGCGTGGCGACCGTGCTCCGCGGGTTGGGATTCCCTTGCCGCTGGTCGATCGCAATCGTCGGCTGCAGGCCGTCGATCCGGTCGACGTCGGGCCGCTCCATCTGGTCGAAGAACTGCCGGGCGTAGATCGACAGGCTCTGGATATACTGCCGCTGCCCCTCGGCCAGCAGCGTATCGAACGCCAGCGAGCTCTTCCCCGACCCGCTCACGCCAGTGATCACGACCAGCCGATTCCGCGGAATATCGACGTCGACGTTCTTCAGATTGTGAGTCCGCGCCCCGCGGACGGAGATGGTGTCGAGCATAGCGAAAGATCGCGAGAGTCAATAGAGCGAGCCGGGGCGTCCCCGCCCCCGACCTCTCGGTACTCGCTCGGTGAGCATATCGATCGCGGCGAACGCTATCCAAACTTGTTAGGTTACCAGAACACGTAGGGTGGGTCGAGTTTCACGAGACCCACCAACGAAATCGCCGACCGGTATGGATGGGTCTCGTACGACTCGACCCACCCTACCGCTTTCCGCTAGAATACTCGATTCGCCACTCCCAGCACCCTGCTCAATACTCCAGGCACCCTGCTCCCAGCTACTATGTTTGAAGCTCTCCAAGACGGTCTCGGCTCCGCCCTCAAATCGCTCCGCGGCCAGGGCAAGCTCTCGGAATCGAACATGCGCGACGGGCTCAAGCTCGTCGAAAAATCGCTGCTCGAAGCCGACGTCAGCTTCCAGGTGGTCCGCGACTTCATGGCCCGCGTCTCCGACCAGGCGGTCGGCGAGAAGGTCCTCAAGGCCCTCAACCCCAGCCAGCAGGTCGTCGGCATCGTCTACCAGGAACTCATCAACTTGATGGGCCCGGTCGACCACTCGCTCCATCTCAAAGGCAGCGGACGAAGTCACCGTGCTGATGATGTGCGGCCTGCAGGGCTCCGGCAAAACGACCTCCACCGGCAAGCTCGGCCGCATGCTCAAGGCGCGCGGCCGCAAGCCGCTGCTTGGTCGCCGCCGACTTGCAGCGCCCCGCGGCCATCGACCAGCTGCACGTGCTCGGCGAGCAGCTCGAGATTCCCGTTTATCTCCGATCGCACACAGAAAGATCCCGTCGCCGTCTGCCAGGCCGCCATCCGCGAAGCGAAGAAGCAAGGCGCCGACACAGTGATCCTCGACACGGCCGGCCGGCTGCACGTCGACCAGGAGTTGATGGGCCAGCTCGAACGGATCGACCGCCAGTGCATGCCGCAGCAGGTCTACCTGGTCGTCGACGGCATGACCGGCCAGGACGCGGTCAACAGCGCCAAGGTCTTCAACGAAGCGCTCGAGCTCGACGGCGTCATCATGACGAAGCTCGACGGCGACGCCCGCGGCGGCGCGGCCCTCTCCGTTAAGCAAGTGACCGGCGTCCCGATCAAGTTCATCGGCACCGGCGAACACCTCGACGCGCTCGAGGAATTTCATCCCGACCGCATGGCCGGCCGCATCCTCGGCCAGGGCGACCTCCTCTCGCTGGTCGAAAAGGCCCAGCAGGAATTCGACCAGGACGAGATGCTGCGGCAGGAAGAGCGGCTCCGCAAAGGCGAGTTCACGCTCGACGATTTCCGCAAGCAGCTCTCGCAGATGACGAAGCTCGGCCCGCTGCAAAAAGTGATGGGCCTGATCCCCGGCATGAGCAGCCTCACCGAGGCGATGGGCGACGTCGACCCCGAACAGGACATGAAGCGCCTGTTCGGCATCATCGACTCGATGACCGCCGAAGAACGCCGCACGCCCATCGAAAACGATCGACCAAAGCCGCCGCCGCCGCATCGCCGCGGGTGCCGGCGTCGAGCCGCACGAAGTCAACGAGCTCGTGAAGCAGTTCGACGCGATGGCCCAGATCATGACCAGCATGGCCGGCAAGGGCATGAAGGACCGCATGAAAATGGTCCGCGAGCTGCAAAGCGGCATGATGAACAACGCCAACGGCCTCTCGCGCCAAAAAGTCGGCACCGGCAAACGGCTCTCCAACACCGAACGAGCCAAGCTCAAGAAGCAGCGCGACAAAGAAATGCGCAGCGCAAACGCGATCAGCGGCGGGGTTCCTGATCGGCGGGACTAATCGACGTCCGTTCGGAATGGCGATGCCGGCAATCCGTCCGAGTTAAATAGGTTCACGTCCGGCACGTTGGCCCAGCCGTAGCGAACGGCTGTCGGCGATGTTACTTTTTCGCTCGACACCTTCACTCTTGCACCCTGGATTTCGGCCTTGGCGGGCACGAATTTTCCATTGACACCGGCAATCGTAAAGCCCTTCAATTCTCCGTCCTGCGCCACAAGTCCACCGCCGACGTGCTCGAAGGAAACTACGGCCGCGCCGTCTTCGAATTCGACCGAATCGTAGAGCGGACCGGAGTATTCTAATTTCTCGCCATACGCCAGCGCGCGTGCCGCCAGCGCCAGCCGCGCTCCTACTGGTCCTTTTCGCGCCGGATGGATGTCCTTGGCATCGCCGACGTCCGTCGTGACGGCCATCGCCGTGTTCGGCGATTTCTCCAACGTTAAGAACTGTGCCTCGCGGATCTCTGGGCCCATCCCTTGGTAGGGTGCAATCTGGACAAACAGGAACGGAAACTCGTGGCCGCCCCAGCCGCGACGCCAATCCGCAATCATCAGCGGAAACAACTCGCGATACTGTCTGGCCCGGCCAGCGTTCGATTCCCCTTGATACCAAATCACGCCCTTGATCGGAAACGACTGCAGCGGCGCGAGCATCGCGTTGTAAAGCACCGTGACCGTGTTCGGATTGTTTCGCGTGGCTTGCGGCACGGGCGACGACTTCTTCAGCGAGGTCGACTCGTGAAAATGCCACTCGCCCGAGAGCGGAATTGGCGCGAGCGACGTCCCGCTAGCCGCCTCGAGCTTCATGTCCGTCGCCTTGCCGACGAATCCGCCCGGGCCCATCGTATCGAGAGCGCGGACCGCGATTACGTTTCGACCTGCTTTAAGCACCGAGGCCGGGACTTTGTAATTTCGCGGCAAGTTATAACCTTGCGTGGCCCCAACTTCGACGCCGTTGATCCACGTCGTGTCATCATCATCCACTTCGCCGAGATGCAACATTGCCGGCTCGCCAGCCCAGTCGGCCGGAAGCTCGATTTCATTGCGAAACCACACGACGCCGTCGAAATCGGGCAGGCCCGCCGATTCCCACGCGCCAGGCAATTGAATCTCGCGCCAGCCTTGCGCATCGAAAGTCGCCGTCGACCAATCTGCCGCGGAAGAATCATTCTCCGCGTACCAACGCTTCAAGCGGTCGGCGTGCCGTTCGTCCGCTGCATCGCCATCCTTGGCCGTCTGCTCGACCTGCTCCAGAGCGGCCTTGAAATCCGGCATCGACTCGAGCGTTTCCGCGCTGGTCCAGGCCTCGGCCACGGTGCCGCCCCAGGAGGTGAACAACACGCCGATCGGCACCTTCTCCGCCAAATGCACGTCGCGGGCGAAGAAATAACCCACGGCTGAAAAGTCGGCCACCGTCTCCGGCGAGCAGACTCGCCAGGTACCGCCGGCGTCTTCCGTCGGCGAGTAGGCGAGATGTTCCGGCACGTAGTATTCGCGAATGGCGGGATATTTCGCGGCAGCAACTTCCGCCTGCCAATTCTCAATCGGCTTTTGACCGGGGCGCGGTCCCAACTGCCGCTCCATGTTTGACTGACCGCTCGCCACCCACACGTCGCCGACAAGTACATTCTTGATCGCGATCGTGTTGTCGCCACGGATGGTCATCGTTTGCGGCGTGAAACTCGCCGGCAACGGATCGAGCTCCACTCGCCACTTGCCCCCTTTTGCAACAGTCGATACATGCTGCCCGGCAAAGTCGACCGTGATCGCCTCGCCCTCGCCGGCTGTTCCCCAAACGGGCAAGACCTGATCGCGTTGCAAAACGGCGTTGTCGGCAAACAGGCTGTTGGGCTTCACGTCAGCGTGGACGGAAGCGATCGCCAACAGGCTGATAACAATAGCAAGCGAGAATTTTTGGCGGCTCATGAAGTTGGCAACCTGTTCAAAGTTAAAAGCGAATGTACGAGTAAACTCTCGCCCAATTGCTTGACATGACGGGCGACCGTTTAAGCCGTCGATTGTACCGGCCAGCCGACCTTACGCCATCAGGCCCGGCACCAAATGGGCCGGCACCACGCCGGTGAGCTTCTGATCCAGACCCTGGAATTTGTACGTGAACCGCTCGTGGTCGAAGCCCAAGAGATGCAAGATCGTCGCGTGCAGGTCGCGGACGTGAACGGGGTTTTCGGTCACGTTGAAGCCAAACTCGTCGGTCGCCCCGTACACCAATCCCGGCTTGGTGCCGCCGCCGGCCATCCACATCGTGAACGCGTTGGGATGGTGGTCGCGGCCGTCGGCAACGGTCCCCTCGACCATCGGCGTCCGCCCGAACTCGCCGCCCCAGATCACTAGAGTGTCGTCCAACAGCCCGCGCTGTTTGAGATCGATCACCAGCGCAGCGCAGGCTTGGTCAGTGTCGATGCAGTTCTTCTGGATGTCCTTGGTCAGCTCGCCGTGCTGATCCCAGGCCTCGTGAAAGATCTCGACGAACCGCACGCCCCGCTCCACCAGTCGGCGGGCGAGCAGGCATGTGTTCGCGAACGACGGCTTGCCCGGCTCGGCGCCGTAGAGGTTGAGAATGTGTTCCGGCTCGCTCGAGATGTCGATCGCCTCCGGCGCGCTCGATTGCATCCGATACGCCATCTCGAAAGAATTGATCCGCGTCGCGATCTCGGGATCGCCCACCGACTCCAGGTGCTGATGATTGAGCGCGTTGATCGCGTCGAGCGATTCGCGTTGCAGCCGGTCGTCGACGCCGCGCGGGTTCGACAGATACAACACGGGGTCACCGCTGGTGCGAAACGGCACGCCTTGGTTTACGGTCGGCAAGTAGCCGCTGCCCCAATTGGCCGGCCCACCGCTGGGGCCCTTCTTGCCGGTGCTGCACACCACGAACCCCGGCAGATTCTCCGCCTCGCTGCCCAGACCATAAAGCGTCCACGCCCCCAAACTCGGCTTGCCAAACTGCTGCGAGCCCGTGCTCATCAGGAGCTGGCCCGGCGCGTGGTTGAACGCGTCGGTTTGCATCGATTTCACCAGAGTCAGCTCATCGACGATGCGCGCCGTGTGTGGCAGCAGCTCCGAGAGATAAGTGCCGTTTCCGCCGTGCTGGGCGAACTTGAACTTCGGCCCCATCAGCTTCGAGCTGGGATTAATGAACGCGGCCCGGTAGCCCTTCAAGAGCTCTGCCGGCGGCAGCGTGCCGTCGTACTTCACCAGCTGCGGTTTGTAGTCGAACAGCTCAAGATGGCTCGGGGCTCCGGCCATGAATAGGAATATGACGTTCTTCGCCCGCGGTGCAAAATGGGGCCGCTTGACCGCCCGTGCATTCGCAGTCGATGCCAGCGCAGTAAGGCCCGACAATTGTTGGAGTGCAATCGCACCCAACCCCACGCCACATTCCTTGAGGAACCAGCGGTGCGCGAGGCTTTCTGGCGGAATATCACGATATAAATGGTCGCTGCAACTCAAGATCTATTCCTTCGTGATCGTCTCATCTAAGTTTAACACAACTCGCGCCACTGCCATCCACGCAGCGAGCTCGGCCGGACTCACTTTGCCGGGAAGTTCTACGGTCACCCCGCTCTGTGGCGGTTTACTGTCCGAAATCAAGGGCCACGGATCGGCCGATGCCGACGCAAAACGCTCCCGCTGTTGTTCGAGAAAACCTTCGAGTATCGAAATCTCATCCGCCAGCGGCTCGCGCGCCAGACACCGCCGCACGGCATACGAGATCCGTTCGCGGTCGCTCACTCCTCCCTCCGTGACAATCTTCGCCCCAAGCGATCGCGCACATTCAATGAACATCGCTTCGTTAAGCGTCGTGAGTGCCTGCAGCGGCGTGTTCGAGCGGTCGCGCCGCGGACAGGAAGTCTCGCCCGTGGGTGCATCGAAATTCTGCAGCACAGGGTAGGGGACCGACCGGTAGCGGAACGTATAGAGCGCCCGCCGATATTGCTCGTCGTCCGTATCGTAATTCCAGCGTTTCATCGCGTAACTCGACGGCGGCACGAATAGGAACTCCGGCGCCGGCGGAAACACGCTCGGCCCGCCGATCTCCAGATTCAACAGCCCGCTCACCGCGAGCGCCACATCGCGGACGACTTCCGCATCAACGCGGAATCGCGGCCCCCGCTCCAGCAGCCGATTGTCGGGGTCGCGGGCAACCTGCTCCGGCGCCATCGTCGACGACTGTTGATAGGTCGCCGACGAGACAATCAACTCGTGCAAGTGCTTCAGACTCCAGCCGTTGTCCATGAACTCGACGGCCAGCCAATCGAGCAGTTCCGGATTCACAGGCGGCTCGCCCTGCGTGCCAAGATCCTCGGCCGTCATTACCAGTCCGACGCCAAAGTATGCCTGCCACACACGATTCACCAGCGCCCGGGCCGTCGTCGGCGATTTGCGATCCGTGAGCCAATGCGCGAGGCCCAAACGATTGCGCGGCTCGCTCGCAGAGAGCGGATTCAAGAAGGCCGGCACGCCTGGCTCGACTTCCTCGGCTGGCGTGATGAAATTGCCGCGGTCCAGTCGATGCGTCGTCCGCGGCACTGCGCGCTCGCGAACCACTAACTGCGACGTGCCCTGCGGATGCTGCTGCCACAGCGTTTCGATCCGGGCGTTCGCATCCTGCCACTCGGGCACAGTCGTCCGCCAATAGCCAAACACTGCGTCCCCTTGCTCGGGAGTCCGATCGGCGGCCGGCACTGAAAGCGCATCGCGGACCGCAGCCGGCAGCGCGTCAGCCATCGCCCCATCGCTCGACGTCACCGAAAAGCGAAACCGGCCGAGATTCTGGTTATACGTGTCGACCAAATATGGCTCGCCATGGAGCTGCGCGAGCTGGATCGTGAGCCGTACGCCATCGGTCGCGTCGATCGGTTGCTCGAGCACAAATACGGCCTTCCGCGGCACATTGCTGCGGCCCGGGCCCACATCGATGCCCCAAGCGGTCAGCTCATCGCCATCGATCGCAAACTCGCTCGGCCCCGTCACGCGCCGCGTCCCCTTGCCATCATCATACAGCCGCTTGTCGATCTCGCGCTCGTGCGGATTCACGTCTGCCGAGACCGACTTGAACTTAACCTCGATCGCTTTCTTCGGTTTATCGAGCGGCGCGACCGTCGCCTTGAACTCGGTGAGTGCACTCAAGCCCTCGATCGACCGCCCAGGTCCACCGTGCGGCAAGCTCGGATCGTTCAACAGTTCGAGCCGGATGGCGCTAATCTTGCCGCCGCGCAACTCCAGCGGGAACTCGGTCGTAATCTGAGTCGGCGCGTAGCCAGCCGCGAGGACTGAACCATCTTCGAGCACAAAGTGCTTCTGGCCGCCGCTGGTGTCAAGCTCCGGCCGCACCACGGTCCACTCGGGCTGTGCGTTAAGTCGTCCAGAGCGAACCGCCGTTTCCCAAGCCACCATCCGCTCTTGCCAATCCGGATTCGCTTCCCGCAACTCGTCCTCGATCGCGCGAATTCCGTCGACCACCTCTTCGCGCCGCGATTCGTCCTCGTCGGTGTAAACCGTGATCTGCTCTTCGTGACAATTGTTGAGGAATGCGAACAACTGGTAGTACTCGGTGTGGGTGAGCGGATCGTATTTGTGCGTGTGACACTGGGCACACTGCACGGTGAGGCCCAGCGCCGCCTTGCCAATCGCATCCATCCGGTCGAACAACGCCTCCATCCGGAACTGTTCCGGGTCGATGCCCGCTTCGGCGTTGGTCATCGAATTCCGCAAAAATCCGGTGGCGATCAAATCGCTCTGCTGCGCATCGGGCAACAGATCGCCCGCGATTTGCTCGACCAGGAAGCGATCGTACGGCATGTCGTCGTTCAGCGCTTGAATGACCCAATCGCGATACATCCAGACGTCGCGCGGCTTGTCCTTTTCGTAGCCGTCGGAGTCGGCGTAGCGAGCCGCATCAAGCCACACACGGCCCCAGCGCTCGCCATAGTGGGGCGACGCCAACAGCCGCTCGACCTCACGGCGATACGCCTCCCCGCGGCCCATACTCGCGACGTTCGCCTGGAACGCATCTATCTCCTCAAGCGTCGGCGGCAAACCAATCAGATCGAGGGACAATCGCCGCAGCAGCACGAGCGGCTCGGCCACCTGTGACGGCTGCAGCTTTGCCGCATCGAGCCGCGCCAGCACGAAGGCATCAAGCGGATTGCGCACCCACTCCGGCTTGCTCACTGGCGGCAGAGCCGGCCGCTCGGGTGGTACGAAGGCCCAATGTTTTTTGAACTCTGCACCCTGGGCGATCCACTTTTTGAGCGTTTCGATTTCTTCCGGCTTGAGTGATTTGCCCGAATCGGCCGGCGGCATCCGCAAGTCGACATCTTCCGCCGTGACGCGAGCGACCAACTCACTGTTCTCCGGCTCACCGACGACAATCTCATCCGCCGCACCAATCAAATCGTCGGTGCTCTCCCACATGTCGAGCCGCAAGTCGGCCTGGCGACCCTCCGGATCGGGACCGTGGCAATGAAAACACTTATCGGCCAGAATCGGACGCACGTCGCGCGTGAAATCGACCGCGTTCGCTTTCTCCTCAGCTCTCGCCGACAGCGCACCGACGCATGCCCACAACGCGACAAGCCCGAGCGCCGAGATAGGACCAAGCAGTTTGCGGCAGTCGTCGCGCATGACGGTAAGAACTGGTTGCGGCCGAAAGGGGACGGGAACGGGGACAATAGTCGCGTAGACTGGCAGGCCGAGAAGCCGCGACGAATCGCACATTTGGCCGCACGGCTGGCCGGCGATTCCTCTATTATATCCCACCGGGCCAAAGTCGGGTAATCGCCACCCATAGCCGCAAACCGCTTGGATTAAGACGCCGGCGGTTCGCCAGCAGCTCAAGCCTGCGGTGCGACTTTCGCCGTCAAACCAAGCTCGCGGAGGATCGCTTCGATCTTTTTCCGCTCGACGCACGAATGTCGCCGCAGCGGCTCGGCCACCTCGTCGCCGGTGATCGCCAGCGCAGCCAATGCCGACTTGAGTCCCTTGATTACGGACGGCGCAGAGATCGTCTCCGCTCCGATTCGGTAGATCTGCGCCAGTCGGTCCGCCTGATCCACCAGGTACGGCAAGACGTCGCCCTGTTCGGCGATTGAGGTCTCCGTGGTCGCAAGTGTCGCTTCGTAAATCTGCACGAACAGCTGCGGCCAAACGTTCGCCCCACCACTCACGCCACCGTCGGCGCCCAATTCGAGCGCCTGCACGAGCAATTCCTCCGGCCCCACAAGGAGCGACCAATCTTGTCGGGCTCGCGTCAATTCGCGTAGTTTCTGAAAGTAGACCAAGTCGCCCGAACTGTCTTTGATACCAATGATCGACGACACATCCATCAGCCGCTGGATCGTCGGCAGTTCAAAACTCGTCTTCGTGAGCGATGGCATGTTGTAGAGCGTCACCGGAAGCGGCACTTCGCTGGCCAGCCGCTCGACATAGGCCGCTAGATCTTCCTGTCCGATCGGATAGTAAAAGGGCGCCGAGAGCACCACGGCGTCCGCCCCCGCATCGGCTGCGTGCTCGGCCAACCGCACCGACTCCGCATAGCAGGGGTCCGTGATGCCGACCAGGACCGGCATCCGGCCATCGACCTGGGCACATGTGCGATCGATGAGCTCGCGGCGCACCCGGTGACTCATCGACGGCCCTTCGCCGCAGGAACCCAGCAGGAACAATCCGTGCACGCCGCCCGCGAAAAGATGGTCGACTAGGCGCTCGAGCGCCGCTTCGTCAAGCCGGTCGGGACCGGCGAGCGGAGTCACCATCGGGGGCACGATGCCGCGGATCGGTTGTGATAGTTCGCGGAAACTCATGGCGTCTACCTTGCGATATATTCTGCGTTCGGCTCAGTCCATCGCCGTCTTACTATTCTATACCTGTTCGATCCGCAGGACGATTCATGCCAAACAGATAGGTCACTATCAGTCCCACGAAAAAGATCGTCAGCGTTCCGACTACGATGGTTAAGAAGCTGTTGAGTGGATTCTGCAAGGCAGGCGGCACTGCAAGCAACTTCGGCACGGTCATCCAGGTGATCACGATTATGCCGACGATCACGCCGGTCACCGCCGCGGCGTTGGTCGCCCGCCGGGAAATGAATCCCAGCAGAAACAGTCCCAGCATGCCGCCGCTGAAAATGCTCGCCAGCTCCCACCAAGTATCAAGCGCGCTTTTGATCTGCATCATCGCCAGCGCCATCCCGATGCCCGCCAGGCCGACCAATAGACTCATCGTCCACAGCACCCGCATCGATTCACGTTCGGTGGCGTCGGGCCGGATGTAGCGGCGGTATATGTCGCACAACAGGAGCGTTGCCGAGCAATTGATGCTGCTCGAGATCGTCGATTGAGCCGCCGCCACTACCGCCGCGATCACCAGCCCCGACACACCCATCGGCAAAGCGTGCACGATGAAGTGCGGAAAAACCGCATCCGGCTTGGCAGCTATGTCCGCCGGCAACCGCTCCGGCCAGGCCTGATAATAGACAAACAGACCCGTCCCGATCAGAAAAAACACAGCCGAGATCGGCACATACAACAGCGCACCGAGCCAGACGCTGCGATTCGCCTCGCCGTCGGTACGGGCTGTCTGATAACGCTGCACGAAGCTCTGATCGATGCCGAAGTTCTGCAGGTTGATAAACACGCCGTAAACGAGCACGACCCAAAATGTCGACTCGGCGAGACTCGGCCCAAAGCTGCCCAAGCTGAATTTGTCGTTCGCCCACGCGATCTCCCAAAACTGCGCGGGCCCCTCGGGTAGCCCGAGCAGCAATACGCCCAGGCAAGCCAGCGCCCCGCCGATCAGCACGATGCTCTGAATCACATCGGTCCAGATCACGGCCGTCATTCCGCCGAAGAGCGTGTAGATGATCACCACCAACCCGGTCACCACGATCAACAGCGGAATGCTCGCCCCCGTGAGCGGAGTGAGCGCGAGCGCGAGCAGATAGAGAATGGTTCCCATCCGGGCCAGCTGCGTGAGCAAGTAGCAGACCACCGCATAGGTCCGCGCCCATGGCCCAAACCGATACTCTAAATGCTCGTACGAAGACAGCGACCCCGCCCGCCGATAAAACGGCAGGAAGTACCGCACTGCGATCCATGCCGTCGGCGGTATGGCCAGACTGAAGGCAAACGCATTCCAGTTGGTGGCAAACGCTTTGCTCGGCAGCGCCAAGAAGCTGATGCTACTCACGTACGTGCCGAAGATCGAAAGACCAACGGCCCAACCGGGCAGCGATCGCCCAGCCGCCATGAATTCTTCTGTGCTGCCACTCTTGCGGCCAACCCAGAGTCCGACGGCTACCGTCGCGGCGACGTACGCCAACAGCACGATCAAGTCGGCGACGGGCAGCATCTATTGGCCTCGTTTCACTGCGTCAGGCCATTTGCCATCGACGATCGGCGTGAGCTTCAGCTTCGTCGGATCCACCACGACGTGCTTCACCCGCTTGCGGTGCCAGGTGTAGGTGATGTGGACTAACCCGTCCGCCGTCTGAATCACGGCGGGATAGGAGTACTCGGCCCGCCCGCCGATTCCCTCGCCCGTCTCGCTCTCTTCGAGCACCAGCGCCGCCTGCCAGTTCTTGCCATCGTCGCTCACCGCCACGTTGAGAACGCCGCGCGAGTTGCCAGTCTCCGCATCTTCCGACGCGCGCTGCGCGATGGTTGTAAACGAGCAACTGCCGCCCGTCGGCGAGCGTCACTGCATCGGTGCCCGAACTCGGATTTGGCAGGCCCGTCGATTCTAGCTCGCTCCAGGTCTGCCCCTTGTCGCTTGACCAGGTCGACCAGACATTGCCTTTGCGGCGATGATCGCGGGCCAGCATCTGCCAACGACCGTCGGGATAAAACAAAATGCTTGGCTGAATGGCGCCTTTCTCCGCGCCATCGTTGAGCGGCCCCGTGCGGGCCCATGTCCGGCCCAAGTCTCGCGTCGTCTCTAAATGCAAACGCCATCCATGATCCTCCGTGCTCGACGGGCAAACGATCGTCCCGTCGGCCAAATGCACCGGCTTGTTCTTCACCGGACCGATGATCCCCGCGGGCAGTCGTCGCGGCTCCGACCAAGTCTGCGCCGCCGTCGGCCGACTGCATCAACATACCCCACCAGTTACTCGGATCGGGCCCACACTTGTAAAACAGGAGCAGCGGCCCATCCTTCGGCTGAAATAGCACCGGATTCCAACAAGGTTCGCGCTCGACCGTACCATCGGGCCGCGAGTATTGAATGCCGTTGGCCACCTCGACGGGCGTCGTCCAGCGGCCGTCAATTTGGCGTGAGGCCCAAATGCCCACGTCCGGATCGCGCTCCCGCGTGCCTCCAAACCAGGCCGCGACCAATCCGCTCGGTGTTTCGGCGATCGTCGATGCGTGGCATTCTGGAAAAGGAGCCTCGTCGTAGATGAATTCCGACGAAACGACCGCTGCATTTCCAGCGACTTCATCCCCACCACCTGCCAACTCCGCTGCACCTGCTGGCAGAGCGTAAAATCGTGCGACAAGAAGGATCGCCAAAACTAGGTGTTTCATATTCGTCCGCCCGAGTTCAAGTCAGCTGCCAGTCTCCATCGTAATTGAATGACCGCGTGCCTGACTATCGCCGCGGCAACAACGGGCTCCGCGATGTCCTAAAATAAGGCCCGATAAAAGTGGTTCGCCGTCCGTACGTAATTCGGGCGAAGACCGGCAAATTTCCGTTTATAATGACGGACCATAACCACTATAGCGCCCGAGCCCAATGAGCCCTTGCACCGCCGAATTCGATCGAGTCCGACTTGGTCTGTTTGCTGCGCTCGCGGTAATCGTTCTGGCCGCCTGCACACAATTGGTTGCCCATGCGGCGACGGACGACACCCCCTCGCCGCGCAGCCGCACGTCATTCAACTCCGGCTGGCTGTTCCAACGTGACGATCCCGCGGGCACCGGCGACCAGCTGAGCTACGCCAAGCTCAAGGCAGCCATGCTTGGGCAGCCAGGCGCCAAAGTCCCCCTCGTCGAATATGCGCGGCCCAATTACGATGACACCGATTGGCGCGAGCTCGACTTGCCACACGACTGGGGAATCGAGGGGCCATTCGATCAGGATCTGCCCGGCGAAAACGCCAAGTTGCCTTACGCGGGCGTCGCCTGGTATCGGAAGCACTTCGAACTGCCGGCCAGCGACGCGGGCCAACAAATCTACCTCGACGTCGACGGGGCGATGTCGTATGCGAGCGTCTGGATCAACGGCCACTTTGTCGGCGGCTGGCCCTATGGCTACACCTCGTGGCGCGTCGACCTCACACCCTATCGTCGACTTCGGCGGCAGGAATGTCGTCGCCATCCGCCTCGACAATCCACCCAAGTCGTCGCGCTGGTATCCGGGCGGCGGCATCTACCGCAATGTCTGGTTGGTGAAAACGCAACCCATGCACGTCGCCCACTGGGGGACGCGGATCACGACGCCGAAGATCAGCGCCGAAGCAGCCACCGTCGCCATCGAAGTGACCATCGACAATCGATTGTCGGAAGAAGTTCCCGCAACCATCACGGCACAGATCTTCTCTCTCTCCCCCGATGGCCGGCGTTCCACACAACCAGTCGCAACGACTTCGCCGGTTACGATCAACGTGGCCGTCAATTCATCTGCCCAAGCCAAGCTCATGGCAAGAATATCGCACCCAGACTTGTGGAGCCCCGGCCGACCCAATTTGTACGTCGCACAAATTGTGGTCACGTCTGCCAACAGCGTGTCGGACAAAACCGATACCCGCTTTGGCGTCCGCACGATCGAGTTCACCCCGAACGAAGGCTTCGTCATCAACGGCAACCGCACGGGAATTCAAGGCGTCTGCCTGCATCACGATCTCGGAGCGCTCGGCGCCGCGTTCAATCTCCGGGCCCGCGAACGGCAGCTCGAAAAACTACGCCAGCTGGGCTGCAACGCGATCCGCGCCAGCCACAATCCGCTCGAACCCGAGTTCTATGACCTCTGCGATCGCATGGGCTTCCTGGTGATGGACGAGGCCTTCGACGCCTGGCGGATGGCGAAGCGCGACAATGACTATCACGTCCTCTTCGACGACTGGGCCGAGCGCGACCTCGAAGCGATGATCCGCCGCGATCGCAACCATCCTTCGGTCATTCTTTGGAGCCTGGGCAACGAGATTTACGAACAGCGCGACGGCAAGAACTGCGCCGCTGGCTAAGAAACTCGCCGATGTCGCCCACCGGGCCGATCCCACGCGGCCGGTCAACATGGCGCTGCATGTCGTCGAAGCCAGCACCAACGGCTTCCAAAATGCGGTCGACGTCTTTGGCTACAATTACACCCCGTTTGGGTACGCCCAATTTCGCAAAGACAACCCAACCATCCCGCTTGTCGGCAGCGAGACCTCCTCCTGCACCAGCTCTCGCGGCGAGTACTTCTTCCCGGTCGACGAAGCCGACAAACGCAGCGGTCGCTTCAATTTCCAAGTCACCTCCTACGACTATTCCGCGCCCAAATGGGCGATGGCGCCGGACATCGAGTTCAAGGGGCAGGACGACAATCGCTTCGTCGCGGGCGAATTCGTTTGGACAGGTTTCGACTACTTGGGCGAACCAACGCCCTACGATACCGATGCCGAGGAGATGCTCAAATTCACCGATCCCGCGCTGGAACGGAAAGCCACTGCAGATCTCGCCACACTCAATAAGATTCGCGTCCCCTCGCGGAGTTCCTATTTCGGCATCTTCGATCTCTGCGGGTTCCCCAAAGACCGCTACTACATCTATCGCGCCCGCTGGCGGCCCAAGCGGCCCGTCGCCCACATCCTGCCACATTGGAACTGGCCCGAGCGCGTCGGCCAGATCACGCCCGTGCACGTCTACACCTCAGGCGACGAAGCCGAGTTGTTTCTCAACGGCCAATCGCTCGGCCGCAAAAAAAGGGGGCAGAACGATTATCGCCTGCGATGGAACAACGTCATTTATCATCCAGGCACACTCAAAGTGGTCGCCTATCGCGACGGCGCCAGTGGGCCACCGACGAAATTCGCACAACAGGCGCCCCGGCGGCAATCAAGCTCGAAGCCGATCACAACGTGATCCGCAGCGTGGCGAACGACCTGTCGTTTGTCACCGTCACGGTCGTCGACCAGAACGGCGACCTCGTGCCACGATCGAACAATCCGATCCAGTTCACGCTCGATGGCCCCGGCGAAATCGTCGCCACTGACAATGGCGACCCCACGAGCCACCTGCCGTTCCAACTCACGGACCGCGCGGCCTTCAATGGACTCTGCTTGGTGATCGTCTGCGCAAAACCTGGCGCGAGTGGCAGGATTTTACTCCGCGGCAATTCGCCCGGGCTCAATGGCGACGCCATTCAAATCGACGTGTCGCCTAACCCAAAGTAGCCGATCGCCGACAACTTGCGGACCGTGGCGCAAGCAGTAAGAATAGGCCTTCTGTACAAGGATATCTTTCGGCGGCGATCGTGAATGCGTCGCACTCGCAAAATTGCAATCTGCTAGATGGAATGAAATTGATGGCTCAACAAGATACGTCCGCCTCCGGCGCAAATGACATTTACCTCGTCGCCAGCGGCGACCTGCGCACCTCGGCCAACCGCGTCTGCTGGGCCGCTCAGCAGGAGATGGAGCAAACACTCACCCGTGCCGTCGCCGACGCCGGCTATAAGCTCGTCCGCGCGCACCACGAGCAGCCAGGTGCGGGCCACGGCTTCATCGACTCGCAGAAGCTCGGCATGCAGGTCTTCCGCGAGATCCCGACCACCGCGCCGCTGGTGGTCGCCGAAGCCGTCTGGCAATACTCCCACCACGTGCTCGCGGGCCTTACCACCCATCGCGGCCCGATCCTGACGGTGGCCAACTGGTCGGGCCAGTGGCCCGGCCTGGTCGGCATGCTCAATCTCAACGGCTCGCTCACCAAGGCGGGCGTCCCTTATTCAACGCTCTGGAGCGAGCAGTTCGACGACGACTATTTCAAAACCCGCCTCCGCGAATGGCTCAGCACCGGCCGCACCTCGCACGACACATCGCACGTCATCCCCTACGAAAAGTTGCAGCTCGCTGCCGATTCCGTCAAGCTGGGCACCGAACTCGCCGCCACGCTCCAACGCGACAAGGCGATCATGGGCATCTTCGACGAAGGCTGCATGGGCATGTTCAATGCGATCATCCCCGACCACCTGCTCCATCCAACCGGCGTCTTCAAGGAACGGCTCAGCCAATCGGCCCTCTACTACGAGACGACGCAAGTCGCCGACACAGAGGCCCAGGCCGTGCGCAAGTGGTTCGAAGATCGCGGCATGAAGTTCCACACCGGCCCCAAACACGAAACCGATCTCACCGACGCGCAGATTCTCCAGCAATGCAAAATGTACGTCGCCGCGCTGCGGATCGCCGACGACTTCGGCTGCAACCTCGTCGGCATCCAATACCAGCAAGGGCTCAAGGACCTGCTCCCGGCGAGCGACCTGGTCGAAGGCACGCTCAATAATACAGACCGCCCGCCCGTCAAAAGCCGCGACGGCCAGCGCACCCTCTACGAAGGCCAGCCACTCGTCCATTTCAACGAAGTCGACGAATGCGCCGGCCTCGACGCCTGGCTAACCAACCGCGTGCAGAGTGCCACCAGCCAACCCGTCGAGACCACGCTCCACGACGTCCGCTGGGCCGACGCCGACCAGTCCGGCACCACGAAGGAATACGTCTGGGTCTTCGAGATCAGCGGCTCCGCGCCGCCCGCACATTTCGAAGGCGGCTGGGCCGGCGCCGAAGGATTCCGCCAGCCCGCGATGTATTTCCCCAATGGCGGCAGCACCCTCCGCGGCATCTCCAAGCCGGGCGAAATCGTCTGGTCGCGGATCTACGTCGAGGACAACGCGCTGGCCATGGACATCGGCCGCGGCGCCGCCATCAGCCTCCCGCGCGAGGAAACCGAGCGTCGCTGGAACTCCACCACGCCCCAATGGCCGATCATGCACGCCGTGCTCTACGGCGTGTCGCGCGATCAGCTGATGGCCCAGCACAAATCGAACCACGTGCAAGTCGTCTATTCCGATGATGCCGCGGCCGCCGACCGCACGCTCGAAGTCAAAGCCGCGATGGCCCACGCCCTCGGCCTCCGAGTCAATCGCTGCGGGACGCTGGCCCCAACCAGTCGATAAGGGGACGAAACAGCGCCGTCTCAAGGTCTGCCGCCGAAACTTTGTAGATCAAGATCGAGTATCCGATCGAGTCGTCCGGCTCGCGCAGCCGCAAGTAGGCGCAGAGTCGCGCAAAGCGATACGCTTCAAATTGTCGATTCAAATTCTGCCAGCTGGTATCTTCTTGCTCCGTGGCGGCATCGGTTGGTGGCTGCGACATCAACTCCGGCTTCTCTTGCTGTCGTTGGGCGAAAGCGGCGATTTGCGCGAGCAGTTGTTGGTAGGTTCCCTCCTTCTCGAGCGTCCAAGCTCCGCGCGGCTGTAGATAAACGTGCTGCAAATTGGTGGCACTGATGCAGTAAATTCCTGGCCGGAGGTCCGCCGTTTCCGGTGCCTTGCGCCATTCCGGGAAGGCAGGCAGCTCACGCACGGCGAGCCCGTAATACTCCGGCTGCCCCACGCCAAAATACGACAAGTAAATCGGTTGCTCGGGCGCGGCATGGCCGGCATCGATCCACCGCTTCAAACCCGGCAGGTCCTGCCCCCAATCCAGCGAGCTATCGACCAGATGGCGATAAGCGTTCCGCGGCCCACCGGCAAGCGGATTGAAAAACGCCAGGTAGTTCGGCCAGGTCATCACCGAGACAACCACCAACCAGCAAATCGCCGCCAAGGGGGCGACGCGCAACGGCCAGTGCCGACTCTGAAACCACCGTGCCGCCGCACCCCCGAGGATAAACATCATCGGGTAAGTCGGCAGAATATGACGGTGACCAATATTGAGATTCGTGCGAATCGCGATCGCCCAATACACGATCATGAACACGACTAGTGGTGCCGCACGATATAGGGCGCGAGTCTGGAGAGTTTTCGAGCGCCGTCTGGTGCGACGCTGGCCTTGCGCAGTCCCACCGCCAATGCGCGACCGCGGAAGCGAACGCGGCGACAAGCACAAACAGCGTCGGCAGCGGGATTTTCACCAGCAAACAATAGGGGAAAAACGTCCGCCAGCCCCGTTCGCTCGTCTCACCGTTAAGAAAGGAAACCCGTACTTCCGATGATTTGACGGCATAGGCGAAACCGTAGAGATACGCCTCGGGCAGCAGTCGATGCTCGTTCGCAAAGCGGACGCATTCCCCCAGCAATCCTTTGCCCGTCAGCGAATCAACCGTGTTTTCTTTCAACACAAGCTCGTCCACAGACGCCAAGTCACGGTACATCGAGTAACGGAACTCGTAACTGCCCCAGATCACGAACAACACAATCAATACTTGCACGGCGGCGACCCCACTCAGCATCGCCAGCGATTTTCCACGGCCGACAATGACTGACCGCGTTCTTCTCCAAGCCAGAATCAGCGGCCGGTCCTCGAATAGCCGGACTACTAACAACAGCGCCATTGCCGGCAGGATGACGACCGCCGACATTTTCGAAACGAACAAGCCCCCTCGCGCTATTCCACCCAACATCACGCTCCGCAAACTCACGCGATGCAACACGATCCAAAACGCGCCGAGCGCCGCAGTAAACCAAAGCGTCGCGGCCAGGTCCGACGTTGCCAGCGCCGAATGGGCCAGCAAAGAGGGACAGAATACGTACATCGTCAGCGACAGCAGACCACCAGCGACACCAAACAATCGCTTCGACCACACAAAGACGATCACCCCCAGCGCCATGCCAAAGAGCACGATCATGCCGCGGCCGCGCCACAGCATCGTGTCGAGGTCGTTGCCCATCGTGTAGAAGAACTCGTACCCCAGCTCCCACACGTTCGAAGTGCGCCATCTGCTGTCCGTCCGCTCAGGGAACTTCCAGTCGCCGACCGCCAACGGCAGCGCGGCCCAGCGCTGCGGGAGATTGCCATTCTCCGGCTGAAGTCGAAAATCGCCGTAGCGCCAGTAGCTGACGCCGGCCGTCAGATGGGCGATCTCGTCGAACGTGCTCGACTTTTCTCGCACCGCCGACCAGGCCATCGCCCCAAACAACAAGATCAAAATCATAACCACCGGCCAAGGACGCGTCGCAACGGCGTCCGCGACACGCGCACTGAACCTGTGGGTGGATGTAGATCGCCGCACGCGTTCAATCTACCGCGAGTTTTTCGGCGGTTCCACACCTGCGCGGCGTTTGACGATAAAAAGGGGCCGCCGCTTCACTTCGTCGTAAATCCGACCTAAGTACTCGCCCAGGATTCCGATCGCCATCAACTGAATTCCTCCCAAGAACAGGATCAAAGTCACGAGCGTCGTAAACCCCGTCTGGGCAATCTCCGCGCCGATTAGTCGTCGCACCACAAACCAGCACGCCAGCGCAAATCCCACGCTGCTCACAACCAGCCCCAGCAGCGTCATCAACCGCAACGGTTTGAATGAAAAACTGAAGACCGCGTCCATGGCGTATTGCACCAGCCGCGGAAACGTTTGTTTTGGCGCGCCCGCTGCCCGAGCCTGCCGGTCGTACTGCACGGCCCGCTGCTCGAAGCCGATCCAGCTTCGCAGCCCCGGAATGAACCGGTGCGTCTCCGCAAGCTGATTGAACTCCTCGACGGCGCGACGATCGAGCAGACTGAACACGCCCGAATTCTTGCCAAAATCAAAATCGCTAATCGCATGGAAGAAGCGGTGAAACAGCTCGATCCCAATGCGACGAAGTCCCGTTTCCTGCCGACTGCGGCGCTCGGCTCGCACAACTTCGGCCCCTTCCTGCCAGCACGCGACCAGTTCCGGAATCACCTCGGGCGGATCCTGCAAGTCGCCATCCATGATGACAACCGCGTCGGCGTCCGCGTGGGCCAGTCCCGCGGTGATCGCGGCCTGCTGCCCAAAATTCCGTGATAGCTCGATGACCGCGATCCGAGATTCGCTCGCGCGCTCCGCCTCGAGAATCGTCGCCGTGCGATCCGCTCCGCCGTCGATCACAAAGACCACCTGCCACTCCACGCCGCTTAGTGACTCGCACGTCGCACGCAGCCGCCGACACAATTCGGGCAGCGTATCTTCCTCGTTGTAGACGGGTATGACGATTGCCAGCTTGGTCATGTTGGGTTCCGTCATTCGCCATCGGGGCGGCCAAAACGCGCTGAACAAGTATAGGACACTGCCGCTATCCGTGTCGCCGCTATCAATAATCAGGGATCGTGCAACCAAACGACTGCTGATTTTTACTCGGCGTCCAATTCGGGTAGAATAAGCTCTTTACCCTGATTCGGACATATCGCAATGGTCGTCGACCAAGTGAAATCGAAACCAATCGGCGTCATCGGCCTGGGCCTGTTGGGCTCCGCGCTCTGCGAACGGCTACTCGGCGCCGGCTACCAGGTCGCCGCTTGGAATCGATCGCGTGACAAGGCCGACCCGCTCATCGCCCGCGGCGCCCGCTGGAGCGACAACCCACTCGCCGAGTGCGATCGCAGCGTCGTCTGCCTCTACACGACCGAGATCGTCGAGGAAGTATTCGAGCAGATGAAAGCCGGCCTCCACACCGGCCAGATCATTATCGACACCACCACGGGCGACCCCGAGCAAACCACCGCCCTCGGCAACCGCATGGCCCAGCTCGGCGTCGACTACCTCGAATCGCCGATCGCCGCCTCCAGCGAACAAACGCGGCAAGGGAAAGCGATGGCGATCGTTGCCGGACCGACCACCGCATTCGATGCCGCACGTGATATCTTCGACGCCATCGCCGGCAAAACGATCCATGTCGGCACCGCCTGGGGTGCCGCCGCCAAAGTCAAACTCGTCAATAATCTCGTGCTCGGTCTCAATCGCGTCGCGCTCGCCGAAGGATTGGTCTTCGCCCAGGCGATCGGCCTCGACGCCGCGAAGACGCTCAATGTCCTAAAAGAAGGGAATTCCTATTCCGGCGTGATGGACACCAAGGGCCAGAAAATGATCGACAGCGATTTTTCCCTGCAGGCCAAGCTTTCTCAACACGCCAAGGATGTGCGAATTATCCTGGAAGAAGCCAAACGAGGCGGCGTTTCGCTGCCTCTTTCCGAACTCCATTTGCAGCTGCTCACCGAAGCGGAGACGACCGGCTACGGCGAAGTCGACAATAGCGCGATCATTCGGGCCATCGCCGGCCGCGCGACCGAGAAAAAGGGGCAATGACGCTGCCGTTGCGTTGTCGCCTTCCCTCGATTCGCGGATACTGGAATGAGAGCCCGCAGCACCTCGATCCCGAAGCTTCCCATGCCCCATCCATCCCGCAGAACGTTTCTCAAATCGGCTGTCGGCGCGGCGGCCGCCGGTGCAGCTTCGCTCGCCATGCCGCGGCTTGCCCGCGCCCGCGGTGCCAACGAGGAAGTGCGCTTCGGACTGATTGGCTGCGGCGTCCGTGGCAGCGCCTTCTACGAGCGGGCCACGATGGTCTGTGATCCCGATCAAACGCGGCTCGACGCGGCCGCCAAATCCGCCGGCGTCGCGCCGGCCCAGGCCGTCACCGATTTCCGCCGCATCCTCGACAACCCCGACATCGACGCGGTGCTGATCGCTGCGCCCGACCATTGGCACGCCCCCGCCGCGATCCTCGCCTGCCAGGCCGGCAAACACGTCTACGTCGAGAAGCCCTGCAGCCACAACTTCCGCGAGAGCCAGTTGCTCGTCGCTGCCGCGCGCAAGAACAATGTGGTCGTGCAGCACGGCACCCAGCAGCGGAGCCGCGAATTCACGGCCGACGCCATCCAATCGCTCCGCGAAGGCCTGATCGGCGACGTGCTGATGGCCAAGGCCTGGAACATCCAGCAACGCAAAGACATCGGCCACGGCAAGCCGGCTGCCGTCCCCAAGGGCGTCGACTACGACCAATGGGTCGGCCCCGCCGAGATGGTGCCATTCCAGCCCAATCGTTTTCACAGCGATTGGCACTGGTGGTACAACTTCGGCACCGGCGACATCGGCAACGACGGCGCCCACGAGATCGACTACGCTCGCTGGGGCCTCGGTGTCGACACGCTGCCCGCGAAGGTTTCCGCCATCGGCGGCAAATACTTCTTCCACGACGATCAGCAGTATCCCGACACCGCGACCTGCATCTGGGATTTTCCCGCCGCCGATGATTCCGGCCCGCGGCGGCAGCTGGTCTTTGAAATGCGACTCTGGTCGAAGAACTATCCGTACAACTGCGACTCCGGCGTCGAATACTTCGGCACCAAAGGGCGCATGATGCTCAGCAAGCGCGGCAAGCTGCTCATCGTCGACGAGAACAACAAGACGATCCGCCAGGAGAAGGCGAACGACCAACTCGGCTGGGGCCATTACGACAACTTCGTCGCTGCGATTCGCGACGGTAGCCGGCCCAACGCCGACATCGAAGAAGGCCATCGCAGCGTCGGGCTGATCCATCTGGCGAACATCGCCATCCGCGTCGGCCGCTCGCTCGACTTTGATCCCGCGGCGGAGCAGATCATTGGCGACAGCGAAGCCAGCCAATTGCTTACGCGCACCTATCGCCAAGACGGCCATTGGGCCAAACCGCAAGGAGTCTAGCGCCATGTACTTTCGGCGGAATCTCGGGGCGCTGCTGTTCGTGTTGTCGACAGGCCTCACGTTGCTGGCCGACGAACCCAGTCGCATGGACGTTGGCGCTGTTGATCAGGACGGTCGCATCGCGATCACCATCTACGGAAAGCCGTTCGCCAGCTACGTCTACAACGACCCGAAAATCTCGCGGCCGTATTTCGCGCACGTCCACGCGCCCGACGGCACGCAAGTCACGCGCCATCATCCGCCCATCGCCGGCCAGGACACGATGGACCACCCCGAGTTCCATCCCGGCATCTGGCTGGCGTTCGGCGATATCAGCGGCAACGACTACTGGCGGCTCAAGGCCAAAGTGCGTGGCTTGAAAGATACGTTTAAAATCGCGAGTGAACCAAACACCGTGAGACTCTCTGGCAAGAACAATTACTTCGACACGAGCGACGAATCGCAGGTCGTCTGCACTGAATCGTTCAACTACGCAGTCGTCGACCGCCCTGAGGGCTACTTGCTCCTCGTCGATTCAACGTTTACCTCGCCCCACGAATTTTATCTGGGCGACCAGGAAGAAATGGGCCTCGGCATCCGCGTCGCCACGCCGATGCGCGTCGAAGCGGGCGACGGCTCTCTGCCGCCAGGGAACGGCACGATGACCGACGCCCAAGGCCGCAAGAATGGCGCCGAGATCGGCGGCAACTCTTCCGACTGGTGCGATTACAGCGGCACGGTCGACGGCAAGCACGTGGGTATGACGATCTTCTGCCACCCCGACAACTTCCGCCCCAGCTGGTTCCACGCCCGCGACTACGGCTTCCTCGCCGCCAACGCTTTCGGCCGCGCCGCCTTCAAAAAAGGCGAGCCGAGCAAGATCGTCGTCAAGCCGGGCGAGTCGCTGCGGCTGCGCTATGGCATCCTCATCCATAGCGAAGATGACGACAGCAAACCAGATCTTCCCGCGGCCTATCAAGACTATCTCCAGCTAACCAAAGAGTAACGTTGAGCGAATCGTCCTCTAGCAGCGAACTCAATCGCATCGCGCGGTCGGCTGTCCTCGCCGCCGCGTTCCTCGGCTTGATGTTCGACGGCATTGAGCTCGGCCTGATGCCCGTCGCTTCCCGCTCCGTCTCACAGAGCTTGCTTGGCGCCGATTACACCGAAGCCCTCGGCGGAAAATGGTTTGCCTGGTTCACGGCCGCGCTGATGCTCGGCGCCGCAATCGGCGGCACGTTCCTCGGCAACCTGGGCGATCGCATCGGCCGGGCGCGGGCGATGGGCGTGAGCATCCTGTTCTATTCCCTCTTCGCTGGCATGGGCGCGTTCGTCACCGCGTCCGAGCAAATGCTCGCGTTGCGTTTCCTCGTTGGGCTCGGCGTCGGCGGCATGTGGCCCAACGGCGTGGCCCTCGTCGCCGAGTGTTGGCCGAGCGCCTCGCGGCCCACGGTGGCCGGCGTCCTCGGAGCGGGCATCAATGTTGGCATCCTGGCACTGTCACAACTCGTGCGATTTCATCCGATTACGCCCGACGCCTGGCGCTGGATTTTCATGCTGGCCATGATTCCCGCCGTGCTCGGCGTGCTCGTGCTCCTAGCCCTTCCCGAGTCGCCCAAATGGCTCGCGTCCCGCGGCACTACAAAAAGGCCCGGCGTGCCGATCCGACGGCTGTTTCAGGGCGAGCTGTTGAAGCTCACTTGCCTCGGAATCGTGCTCGCTTCCGTGCCGCTGGTTGGCGCTTGGGCCGGTAGCAAATGGATGATCCCCTGGGCCGACCACGTCGGTGGCACCGTCAAGCCCGGGTACAAAGCGACGACGCAGGGCTGTTGGGCCATCGGCGCGGTGATCGGTAGCTTTCTCGGCGCTCCGCTCGCCGCCTGGATCGGCCGCCGACTCTCCTATTTCTTGATTAGTCTTGGAGCTACTGCCCTTACGCTCGCCATGTTCTTGCTCACCGCCCCGCTGGAAGATTCGTTCCTCAAGATCGTCTTCGTCCAAGGGTTCGTGGCGACGCTCTTCTTCGGCTGGTTGCCGCTCTATTTACCGGAGCTGTTTCCCGTCGAGGTCCGCGCTACGGGTGCGGGGCTTTCGATGAACATCGGCCGCTTTGTGACGGCCGTCGGCGTGCTCGGTGCCGGCTCGTTGTTTGTCTATTTCGATGGCAGCTACTCCGCGATCGGAGCCGCTTGCGGATTGGTCTATGCACTGGGAATGCTGGTCGCGTTCTCGGCGCCAAGGACTGAGGGAAAAGAACTATGAACTACTTTGGCGATACAAACTTGGAACGGCGTCGCTTTCTCGGCAGAGCCGCGGCAGTAGTCGGCACCGGCTTGTTCGCCGGCACAGCCGTCGCGCGCCTTCGCCGCGGACAGCCGCAGCCGACCAGCGCTACAAAATCGGCGTCTGCGATTGGATGATCCTCAAGCGGCAGAAGCTCGGCGCGTTCAAATGGACTAAGGACATCGGTGCCGACGGCGTCGAGGTCGACATGGGCAGCCTCGGCAAACGCGACACCTTCGATAGCCAGCTCGCCGACCCCGCCATCCGCCAGCAATTCCTCGACACGGCCCGCGACTCCGGCCTCGAAATCTGCTCGATCGCCATGAGCGGCTTCTACGCCCAGTCGTTCGCCGAACGGCCAACCGTCCCGCGGATGGTGCAGGATTGCATCGACACGATGGTGGCGATGAACGTCAAGATATCCTTCCTGCCGCTCGGCGTGCTCGGCGACCTCGTGCAGCACCCCGAGCTGCGGCCCGCGATCGTCGCGCGGCTGCAATCGCTCGGCCCGAAAGCCGAAGCGGCCGGCGTGATCCTCGGCCTCGAAACCGCGCTCGACGCCAACAGCGAGGTCGAGCTGCTCGACGAAATCGGCTCCCCCGCCGTCCGCAGCTATTTCAATTTCGCCAACGCCCTGCAAAACCGCCGCGACCTCACTACCGAACTCCGCACCCTCGGCAAAGATCGCATCTGCCAAATTCACTGCACCGACGAAGACGGCTTCCTTCT
Organism: uncultured Planctomycetota bacterium; assembly: GCA_963847905.1. Lineage (GTDB taxonomy): Bacteria > Planctomycetota > Planctomycetia > Pirellulales > Lacipirellulaceae > DASYDU01. Next base: position 380,119 of record CAWKBP010000001.1, read on the forward strand.
CCAAGACAACAAACGCCTCGACATGCCCAAGGTGAAACAAACGCTCGACGATATGGGCTGGAGCGGCTGGCTCGTGATCGAGCGCCTCCCGCGACGCCCGCGACGGCCGCAACGTGCTCAAAAACTTCGGCTCCAATACGGCGTACCTGAAGTCGATCTTTCAATCGACTTAGAACGAGCTTGACGCTAGTCCCTCCGTTTCCGCCGCGGTTCGCCCTGAGCAAGGCGGAGGTTGACGATTCCGTCAATCGCGTGCCGTTGCCCCTTGCGATTCGCCTGGGACACTCCGTTGGATTTGAGCAAGATACGATCTCCGATCACATAACCGGCCGCCTTGATCGACTGGTCTTTGCCAAGCGACACGCCAGTCGTCTGCAAACTAATTTGCATCCCCGAAAGTGTACCCTCAATCTGATACGTCACAGGGCGCCCGACTCGACGCTTCTCCGCCAAATCACCGGTGAATTTTCCCCCATGCAGCTCCTTCACCACTAATGACATCCCAACGCCGCCTTCACTGGCCGTGCGGCTTCCCTTCCAAACGGATCCAGCGGTGAACTGTTCGCGACCACCTGCCAGTTTGGTCAGGCGACTTTCCAAGTCGTCAAGCCTTTTCGTCGTTTCGGCATCACCTGTGCGCGCCGCTCTTCGCGCCAGTTGCGTCCGCCGCTTCTCAATCGGCTCCAGGATTTTCTGGTATCTCATCAGGAACCTGAAGACATCGGGCAGCAATTCATCCGAGTTGGGAAGCTCGTTCTGCTGCTCCAATTCCTCACGCTCCGCGCGGATCGCTTCGAGCCGACCTCGTACCACGTCTGCGTCAAGCGACGAGTGGCTAATTCGGCCAATTGTTTCGTCGATGGCGCCAACAGCACCGATTTTTCCCTCGCTGCCGCCGCTTCTTGCCGTTCTACGAATTCATCAAATTCATCGGCTTGCGAGGTAAGGGGAGCGCCTGCGGCAAAAACGAGAACCCACAGCATCAGCATTCGCATCGTTATTTCCAGCTCGATTTCCAAATCGGAGAGCAAGCTGCCCCCCCGGCGAAACTCCATGAGAATCCATGGATTCACAGAATGCAACCCGTCATCAGACGGCGGCAAAGAAATGCTCGATGCGTCGAGTCACACGTCGCAGTGCATCAAGAGCTCGTCCTTGCCCACGCGGTGGCAGAAGTCCCCAAAGGTCTCGCCATCGTGGCGGCCTTCCTTGAACAGGCGGAACACAGCCGCCAGCGTCGGCACCACCTTGTCGGTAGGCACCAGATCCTTGTAGATAAAGTTCAGCCGGTCGCCCAGCAGCCGGCCGCCTAAGAAAATCGTGTACTTGTCCTTCGTCTTGCCCACCAGGCCGATGTCCGAGTTGTACGGCCGGGCGCAGCCGTTCGGGCAGCCGGTCATCCGCGTCGTGAAGACCTCGTCCTCCAAGCCCAGCTGCTTGAGCTCCGCCTCCATTTGATCCATCAGCGAAGGCAACACCCGCTCGCTCTCGGCCACCGCCAACCCACACGTCGGCAGCGCCGGGCAAGCCATCGACCAACGTCGCACTGCCGAATACTCTTCGCTCAGGGGCACTCCATGTCGACGCAGAATCTCCTCCAACAGGCAGCGATCGCCCGGCGCGATGTCGCAGAAGATGATGCTCTGGTGTGGCGTCAACCGCAGCGGCGGCCGCAGCGTCGTGCAAATCTCGCGCAGCGCCGTCTTCAGCCGCATCGTGTCCGTGTCCTTAATCCGGCCGTTCTCGATGTTCAGCCCATAGAACGACAGCCCGTCCCCCTGCTCGTGCCAGCCCATCCCATCGTTGAACCCATGCACGCCCACCGGCTTGATCGGCTCCAGCGCCTCGCCGTAATACTCTTCGACCTTGTCCTTGAACCGCGAGATGCCCCAATCGTGAATCAAATACTTCATCCGGGCCACCTTGCGGTCCGCCCGATTGCCAAAATCGCGCTGCACCTTGACGATCGCCGTCACCAGGTCGACGACCTCTTCCGCGCTCGAATAACAGAGCGGAATCGCCACCGCCGGAAACGTCTTCTTCGCGCTCGGCGTCACACCAAAGCTGCCGCCCACCAGCACGTTGTAGCCCACAACGTTCCAATCCTTGCAGATCGCCAACAAACCGACGTCGTTCGAATAAATGTCGGCGCTGTTGTCGCCCGGCAACGCAATCGCAATCTTAAACTTCCGCGGCAAATACGTCGGCCCATAGATCGGCTCGACCGGATCGATACCATTGCTCACGCTGTGATACGCACCATTGGTCGAGCTTGCCACGATCTGGCTCTCGCCCGTATCTCCGTTGGTCAGCCAGATCTGGTGATACGCCTTCGTGTTCGGCTTGAGCCGCTCCGCAAATTCATCCGCCAGCGCCTGCATCTGCCGGTGAACCGGGTCGCCGTTGTAAGGGCAGGGCGTGCACATCACGTTCCGCTTCACATCGCCGCAGGCCGCGAGCGTCGTGAGCTGCACTTCGTTGATCCGCGCGATCGTCTTCTTCAAATCCTTCTTCAGCACCCCGTGCAACTGCAAACCCTGCCGCGTCGTGATCCGCAGCGTCGTGTTCCCCACTTCGTCGCACAGATCGATCTCTGACAACAGCTGCTCGCTCGTGAGCCGGCCACCAGGAATCGCCGTCCGCACCATGAAGCTATAGAACTTCGCCTTCGCCGGGCCATCCGCCCCCGCTTCAGCCCGCGCCTCGGCCCGCCGCTCGCGGTCGTCCTGCTGATACGTGCCGTGGTGCTTCAGCAGATTCGTGCTCCCCTTCGACACATGGTCCGTGGGGTCGGCCAAATCCTGAGGAATCTGCCCCAGCAAGTAGTGACTCTCCGCCTTGAGCTTTTCGACCGGGCTCAACTTCTCCTCGGTCGCTTCTTCAATCTTCTCTTGCACGTCAGCCATGAATTTTTTCAGCCGTGTATCTTTACCAATTCGCTAAACATTACCCAAATTCCGCGATCTTCCCTAGCGAATGATACCTCGCGGGGCCCGTCGGGGCCAAGGTTGGAGTGGCGGTTGTGTATCCAATCGGCGATGGTTTAGCAATGCTACTGAGCGACGCGGGCCGCGGATAACAGCCCCCACGCGTCCCGCCGCCGCCCCAACCCAGTTTTTCCCAGCAATTCGCGAATTTATGCCCGATCCCCAGCCCCCAGCCCGTAATCTCCGCTCCTTCCCCGTCTGGCTCGCCACCGGACTCGGCGCCGGCCTCATCCTCCCTGCTCCAGGGACGTTTGGCGCCGCAATCGGTTCGCTCGTCGCCTGGGGAATCAGCTACATCCCAAGCTACCCCGGACAGCTCGCCACCATCGTCGCCCTCAACCTCCTCGGCATCCCCCTCTGCACCGCCGCTGGCAAGGCACTCGGCGGCAAGAAGGACAACCAAGCCATCATCTGGGACGAAATCATGTCCCTCCCGCTCGTCTATCTTTTCGTCCCGCTCACCAACTGGAAAATCGCACTGGCCGGCTTCGCTCTCCACCGACTCTTCGACATCACCAAGCCCCCGCCAGCCCGCCAGCTTGAAAACCTCCCCACCGGCCTCGGCGTCATGGCCGACGATTGGGCCGCCGCCCTCTACGCAGCAATCTCCCTCTACGCACTAGTCCGCCTCGGCCTCCCCCTCACTGCCTAACACTCCACCACGTTTCCCGCTAGAATCACCACTCCCTACTTTCCCTCAACCCTCAACTCTCAACCCTCAACCCTCAACCCTCAACCCTCAACCCTCGACCCTCAACCTTCAACGCTTCCATGCCCGCCACCATCCTCGACGGAAAGAAACTCGCCAAGCAGCTCCGCTCCGAGCTCGCCGAAGAAGTCGTCGAATTCATCCAGAACAACGGCGTCGTCCCCTGCCTCGCCGCCATCCTCGTCGGCGAAGACCCAGCCAGCGAAGTTTACGTCCGCAACAAACGCAAGGCCTGCGAAGAGATCGGCATCGAGAGCCAGTACCACCGCCTCCCCGCCACCACCTCGCAAGAAGACCTACTCCAACTCATCGCCCAACTCAACATGGCCGACGATGTCCACGGCATCCTCGTCCAGTCGCCCTACCCCGCCCACATCGATCCGGCCCGCGTCGTCCTCGCCGTCACTCCGGCCAAAGACGTCGACGTCTTCCATCCCGAAAATGTCGGCCGCCTCGTCCAGGGCAAACCCCGCTTCCTCCCCTGCACTCCCCACGGCGTGCAACAACTGCTCGTCCGCAACGGCATCGAAATCGCTGGCCGCCACGTTGTCATCGTCGGCCGCAGCGACATCGTCGGCAAACCACTCGCCAACATGCTCATCCAAAAAGGTCCCGGCGCCGACGCCACGGTCACCGTCGCCCACAGCCGCACCCCCGACCTCGCCGCCGTTTGCCGCACCGCCGATATCCTCGTCGCCGCCGTCGGCCGCGCGAAGCTGATCACCGCCGACATGGTCAAGCCGGGCGCCGCGGTAATCGACGTCGGCATCAACCGCACCGACACGGGCCTGGTGGGCGACGTAGACTTCGAAGCCGTAAAAGAAGTCGCCGGCGCCATCTCCCCCGTCCCCGGCGGCGTCGGCCCACTCACCGTCGCCATGCTGATGCGCAACACGCTCGTGGCCGCGCAAGCGCTGGAGACATAAAGGCGCGTAGACAGGAGGCGCTAGTTAGGTGAATTCAAACTAGCGCCTCGCGCCTTCCAACTACCGCCTTTGTCGTACCGCCTCATAAAACAAAACCGCCCCCGTCGTCGACACGTTGAGACTATCCGCAATCCCCAACATCGGCAGCCGCACCGCTTCGATATTCGCCCCGCGCCACTTCTCACTCAACCCATCCGCCTCGCTCCCCAACACGATCGCCACACCGCCGCGCAAATCCGCGCTCGTATACTCCACTTCCGCATCGGGCCGCGCCGCCACGGCCCGCAGCCCATTGGCCACAAGCCATTCGATCGCCTCACTCGACGCCGCCTCGACCACATTCGCGTTGAACACCGTGCCGAGGCTCGCCCGAATCGTGTTCGGATTGAACAAATCCGTCGCCCCATCCGCCACAATCACCGCGTCAACACCCGCCGCATCCGCGCTCCGCAAAATCGCCCCGACATTCCCCGGCTTCTCCACTCCCTCAATCACCGCCACCAAAGGTTCCGCCGGCAAACTCGTAAGGTCCGCCAACCCCCGCATCGGCGTCTCTGCCACGACGACAATCCCCGCTCCCTCCCGCTCCCCAAAACAAAGCTTCTCAAACACCTCCCCCGTCACCATCAAAACCTCCGCCCCCGCCAGTCGCAGCTTCTCCACCAATTCTGGCCCTCCGCCCTCCGCCTTCCGCCCTCCGCCTTCTTCCACAAACACTTCCGCCGCCCGTACCCCCGCCTCAATCGCCCGCTCGATCTCCCGATCCCCCTCAATCAAAAACCGCCCCGTCTTCCGCCGCTCCCGCCCACCCCGCAGCGCAACAGCAGACTTCACCCGAGCATTCTGCCGACTAGTAATGAACGGTATCGTCATGAATCAGAATCGTCCCAGCGCGGGAGGGCGAGGCTCCCGCCGAGCCTCTTCAACCATCAACCGCTCCATTGTAATGTGAAAACCACCCAGCGAATGTAGGGTGGGTCGAGTTCCACGAGACCCACCACCAGTTTCCTTTGGCTCTCGACTCTCAACCCTAGACTCTCGACTCCCATGCACCTCTTCACCTACGGCACCCTCATGTTCCCCGAAATCTGGCAGGCCGTAGTCGGAAAAGACTTCAAGACCACACCCGCCCATCTCCCCAGCCACGAAATCTACCGAGTCCGTAATGCGGTCTACCCGGGCATCATCGCCGCTCCAAACCATTCTCCGTCTGAGAATGGCCCGTTGGGGGAACATTCCGGCTCTCGACCCTCAACTCTAGACTCTAGACTCTCCTCCGTTCCCGGCCTCCTCTACCTCAACCTCGACGAAGCCGCCCTCCACCGCCTCGACCAATTTGAAGACGACTTTTACCAGCGGCAAACGATCACCGTCACTTGCGGAGACGGCCGCGAGCTGGAAGCACAGGCCTACGTAGTGCCACCAAAATCGAGGCACCTACTTACCGATGAGATTTGGACCGCCGCAGACTTCGCCACCCGCGGCGATCTCGCGCTCTTCGCAGCAAAATACGCCGGATTCCACCGACTCGACAAGCCGCGAAGCGGCGACAGTGAATAGCCAGGGCGCGGGCCCCGGGGAATCTTCTCCGCGCGGCGAATTCTACCCTCAAGAATCCTGCCATCAGGCGAGCTGGTTCGCTCTCCCAGCTCAACTCTCCGCCTTCCCCTCGCTGATGACAATATCCGCAATCTTCCTCCGGCTCCGCAGATATAAGAACAGGCCAATCCCCGTCACGACCAGGATCACGCCGATCGTTACCGTGATCTCCGCGTCGCGGATCCAGCCCAGCACCGGCTCGCCGAAGAAGTACGAGAGCCAGAAGAACATCGACACCACGAGGATCGCTGAAAATGCATCAATCGCCAGGAACCGTCGATATGGCAAATGCACCGCCCCGGCCGCCACGTACACCGGCCCGCGAATGCCCACCAGAAACCGCGACAGGAACATCACCTTGAACGCGTGCAGTGTGACCGCCTCTTCAAATTGCTTTTCCTGCTTGGCCCGCAACATCCAGGCGAAGCGCGGATGGGCCGAGAGCAGCGTGTCGCCCCAGCGGCGGCCGATCGCGTACATCAGCGAGTCACCGAGAATCGAGCCCAAAAGACATGCGGCCCAGGCTGTCTGCCAGTGGAGATGCCCCTCGGCGCTGAGCACCCCGGCCACGACAAATGCCACTTCCTCGGGGATCGGCAGACCGCATCCCGTGAGGATCAGGAACACCACGATCCCGAGGTAGCTCGACGGATGAAACAAAACAGCAAGCATCATGCTCTACAGATCGAAGGTGGTTGGCGTCGGCAGTCTGGGGGGCGAAATTCCGGCCTTCCCGGCATTGTATCGACAGCAGCGGCGGCCTTGCACCGTAGTTTACGCCCCTTGCCCCAGCAACCCCGAAAAACCGGCCCTAACTAACCGTCACTCGTCGCCAGCGGCTCTGAATCCAGACCCAAAACGGACACTTGCACCTCGCCCGCCGCGTCACCCGCCGCCACCAGAATTGCCCCAATCTCCGCGTGATCCGCACAATAGTCGGCCGCCTCGTTGACCCCCATCACGTAAAATGCCGTCGACAGCGCGTCGGCCTCCGCGGCTGTCGGCGCCACTACTGTCGCCGAAAAGACGCCCTCCGCAGGCCGGCCAGTCCGCGGATCGAGCAGATGTCCGTAGCGGCGACCCGCGTGCTCAAAGAACTGCGTCCCCGATCCGGAAGTGCCAATCGCCTCATTCACGAGATCGACCTCAGCCAGCCGCCGACCAGCAGCGAGCGGATGCGGAATTCCAATCGTCCACGCGGGCTTCGTATCCGGGGCCGTCACACCAACCGGGCAACATCCCCGCGCCAGTACGCTGCTGCGGCCGCCATGCAGCAAGTAGTCCCCCACCGCGTCGCCCTCTGCACCAGTGATCGAGTCCAGTTGCTCGGCCATTCGATCGAGCGCATAGCCCTTGCCGATGCTATTGAGATGCAGCGACAAACCGGGCCGCAAGAATCGCACCGTCCGATTCACTGCATCGAGTTCGACGTCGTCCATCCCGACCCGCTCAAGTGCCGCCGCGATTGCCGCATCGCTGGGCACCTGTCCTTGTCTACGCGAGAAGCCCCAGGCTTCGGAGAGCGGGCTGCTCGTGATGTCGAACGCGCCGTGCGTTTCTCGATGTAGCCGGGCCGCCAGCTGCAACAACGTAAACAGCCGCGGCTCGACGGCAACCGGCCGCTGGGCCGCCGCACGATTGATCCGCAGCACGTCGCTATCGGCCCGATAGATCGTCATCTGGTCTTCGAGCGTTTCGACGAGGTCCAGAGCTGCGAGCGCCCGCTCGGTCGAGCCATCCCGCCGATTGGCCGCCAGCTGGACCTCAAACTCGCACGCCATCGCTCGGCGGCAAAGACTCAATAGTGCACCCGGCCGATTTTGCCCAGAGGCCGGCGGCATCGTCTTGAGGGGCATTGTCTCGAGCGTACCCGCGTCCGCACCAGCGACGGCCCCGGCCAGCGCGTCGACGGCCGCCCATCCCTGCAAAAAGTCTCGACGGCTAGGATGGCCCGGGGTGCTCATGCCTTTCATTGTAACGTGGCGGGCCACGACCGTCCGCGGTGCGTCTCTCTCGCAGGACATGCGCAAAGTACGTATACTCACGCTTTACCGCTCGAACCCATCGGCAGACCGGCGATAATCCTGCAAACTCAGGTGGAAATGTGGCGACGAACGAACCCATCATTACAGCCTCCGGCCTCCGCGGAATTGTCGGCGAGTCGCTCACTCACCATGTCGCCTGGCGGTACGCGGCTGCCTTTGACAAGTTGCTGCCGGCCGGACCGGTCGTCGTCTCCCGCGACGGGCGGGCCAACGGCAAGGAATTTGTCGCCCCGATCTCGGCCGGATTGATCGCCGGCGGCCCGCGCTCCGTGCTCGACGCCGGCGTCGCCGCCACACCCTCGACTGGCGTACTCGTCCGCCAACTCCGCGCCGCGGGCGGCATCCAGATCTCCGCCAGCCACAATCCGGCCGAATACAACGGCATGAAACTCTTCTGGGGCGACGGACGCATCGTCCCCGATTCGATTGGCCAGCGCGTGCTCGCCAACTACCGCGAGCTCGCGGGTGTGTCGCCACCTGACGCCAAGCCGCCCGTTGCCGAATGGATCGACGACACGCTTTCGGCTCACCTCGCCTTGGTCGAAGATGTGATCGATTTGGCGCGGATTCGCACCCGCCGGTTCCGCGTCGTGCTCGATGCGAATCACGGCGCCGGGCAGCGCGCTGGGCCAGATGCTGCTCGACCAGTTTGGCTGCGACGTCACGCTGCTCGGCGGCACGTCGGACGGAAAGTTTGCCCATCCGCCCGAGCCGACCGCCGATAACCTCGCCACCGTCTTCGAACAGGTGACCAAGCATCATGCACAGATCGGCTTCTGCCAGGATCCGGACGCCGATCGCCTGGCGATCATCGACGAAAACGGCCGCTACTTGGGCGAGGAATACACGCTGGCGATCTGTGCCGACCACGTGCTTCGCCAGAATCGGGGACCGATTGTGACGAATTGTTCGACGAGCAAGATGACGGAAGACGTGGCCCGTCGGCACAATGTGCCATTTCATCGCTCGGCGGTCGGCGAAGCGAATGTGGTCGACGTGATGCTCGAGTATGACGCGGTCTTCGGCGGCGAGGGGAATGGCGGCGTAATCGATCCGCGCGTGGGACTCGTCCGCGACAGCTTCGTCGGCATGGCGCTGGTGCTGGACGCGATGGCCGCCCGCGGAGTCGCGGTTAGTCAACTTGCCGCGGAACTCCCCCGCTACGCGATCTGCAAAACGAAAGTCGTCGTCCCGCGCGAAACAATTCCGGCAGTTCTCGACGCTCTCGCGGCGGAATGGCCCGCCGCCCGCGCCGACCGTCTCGACGGCCTCCGCCTCGACTGGGGCAACCCCGACGGCAGCGGCTGCTGGCTCTTGGTGCGAGCGAGCAACACCGAACCCATCGTCCGCTTAGTCGCCGAAGCCCCGACTGCCGACGGCGCCGAACGGCTGTGCCAGGAAGGTGAGCGGGTGATCCAGGCCGCGCAGAAGTCCTGAGCCCAATGTAGATGCCACTTCAACATGTCGGCAAGCCGCTCTGCTGGCTTGTCGCACGCAGTGTGGTAGAATTGACGGAAGGGTGAGTCATGGCAGTTACAATTCAACTTCCCGCCGACGTTGAAGAGCGGCTTCGCGCTGACAGTCCCAATCTAGACTTTGAGGCGAAGGAAGCATTGCTGATCGAGCTCTACCGGCAGGACCGGCTCTCGCACTACGAGCTATCACAGGCCTTGGGCTTGGACCGCTTCGAGACGGATGGCGTGCTGAAGAAACACAACGTCAGCGTGGACTTGCCGACAGAAGCAGAAATTGAGCAGGGTCTCCGCCGACTGCGAGAAATCGCGAAACCCTGAAGCAGATGTCGGTGAGCCGTGATCGTCGTCTCCGATACTTCACCGCTGAATTATCTGGTTCTCATCGACGCGATCGAAATCCTACCCAAGTTGTTTCTGGAAGTCCACGCTCCAACCAAGGTCATGGAGGAACTGGATCGTCCTCAAGCTCCCGATGTCGTCAGGCGTTGGGCCCAAGCGCCGCCGGAATGGCTCCGTATCAGCACACCACTCACGAAGCTTGCCACATCGATCCGACTCGACCCGGGCGAGTCGCAAGCAATCGCGCTGGCCGAAGAATTGCGTGCCAAGGCGATTCTCATCGACGAACGCAAGGGGCGCCGAGTTGCCGAGCAGTTTGGCCTCGATGCGATCGGAACGCTGACGGTGTTGGAATTCGCGGCCGAGCGCAAACTGCTAGACCTGGGGCCCACGCTCCACGCATTGCGGCAGACAACGTTTTACATAACGGACGAGTACATCAACGCCGCTTTGGCCCGCGATGCTTCGAGGTGGCAGGAATGACTTCACATGGCGATTGTAAGCGATAAGATGGGCTCGCTATTTGAAGCTATTTTCAGCGAATCACACCGATGGTGAACGAGCCATTTTCCCAACTACGTGAAGCCGACAACCGGTTCCTTCTGGGAATGTACCGGAATGCCGTGGATTTCTATCAGCCCAGAATCGAGAAAAAGACTGGGATTCTGCTCGGCCACATTCGTGTGTGCGAATTCCTACAGCTCGATGACGACAGACTCTCCAACCTTGCGCAGCGAACAAGTCCCTGGCTATTTCGCCTGTTTCTCGGAAAGAAGTTCATGGAGATGCGAACTAAAGCTTTTCGCGACGCGTTCGAATCGACGCGATCGGCACGAGAAAAAGACTGCTTGGCGTGTTATTACCGTAGGGCGTTTTACGTGTCATTTGCGCACGACATTCGCTGCCACGAAGCAGGATTTGCTTTCACCACCGTTCACGAACTATCGCATGCTTTGTGGGAAACCATTGAAGGACTTCCGTTAGATGAAAAACGTGCGGGCTCGGATTCCGAACGCGAGAAGTTTTTTTTGCTCGTGGAAGGATTCGCGATGTATGCCGAACAGCATTGGTTCTGGGATCTTTTTCCCGCGTCCGTCCGACAGGCTCCCAGACCAGGCGCAGTCGGCGCGGAAGTCTTCATGGCCGCGGCCTAGCTGCTGTATCCGAACTCGTTGACAAATATGGCGAGGAATTTCTCCCACGAATGCCGAAACTGTGGCGAACTCTTTGACATACGTGCTAATTCCACGGACACTTCGAAAGTTTTGTAGTCGGCTTGAAAGCAACGCGACGACGCCAATCTCGACGGCGCCGAACGGGCTTGTCAGGAAGGCGAGCGGGTGATCCGGACGATTCGATGATCAAGGTCGCGGATTGCCCAGTTGATCGCAAATCGTACGAGCCGTCGTGTCTTTGATTTATCGGTGTCGCGGCACGGCGGCGCACCGGCCGTTCGCCACATTGCGATAAATAGAATGGCGACCGCCTTCGCGATCGAGGACGCAATCGTGCCGCTCCAGGTGCCGTATGAATTCGCGGCGCTTCATCCGACAGATACGTCAACAGAGAGTGATTCCCAGACGGCTCCAATCGGAGCAATTTTCGCAGCGCTCTCGCGATACGATTCGAGCAGAAGTCCGACGGCTTCCTGGATCATTTCCCGCGCCTCGTTCATGTCGCGGCCCTGCGTGACGGCTCCGGGAAGCTCCGGCACCTGCGCCATGATCCAGCCATCTTCGATGGGCCTGTAGACTACCGAGAATTCTCGCTTCATCGTGCGCTCCTCTATGGCAGTCTATTTTTCCTCGGGATCGCGCTTTCGCCAATCAATGGTTTTCACGACTTCTCGGTTCGCAAATCTTCCCGAACCTCCAACTTCCCGACCACCAACTCATCAATCTCCAACCGCCGAATCCGAGCTTTCCCGATCACCAATCGCCCAATCGCCACGGCGCCGAACGCTACGAAACCGAAAGCGAGCGCACCAACCGCCAGCGCGCCGATCGACTTCGCTCCGACGGCCTCGGCGCCGATGGCCTGGGCTCCAATTGCCTGCTTATTAATGCGGCGAGAAGGGATTTCGATAAGGGAATCGTCTCTATGCATGGCAGTTTCTCCGCTCGACAATCATAGCTCAGAGACACCGCCCATCGCTGAGAATTCGCTTCAAGCTGAGGCCGTCTGCAGCGCCGCCATCCGCAATGCCACCAGATACGGCACCGGCTCGCTCCCCAGCGCGTTGAGCACCGTGCCGCCCGCGGTGAAGACGTGGGTGACCCAATCTTCCTGGCCGTATTTATCGAGCGACGTGCCCCCTTCGCCGCCGCCGATGTAGACCTCAATTCCGGCGTCGGTCATCCGCTTGAGCTGCGGCACAAAGCGCTTCGTGCCCGCTTCGTAGCGCGGGTCTTCGAACATGCCGAACACGCCGTTGTGGAACGCGACTTTGCTTGCGCTCGGTTCGGCGATAAACTCTCCCACCTTGCTCTCGAACAGTTCGCTCGTCTTGGGACCGATGTCAAATTGCTGGTCGCCCGGCTTGAGCTCCGCGACGACGCTGCCGTCGGTGATCACAAAGTCGACCGGCAACACAAACTCGATCCCCTTCGCGCGGCCGTCGGCGATCATCCGCCTGGCCTGCTCGATTCGCTCAAGCGGGATAAAGTACGGCTGCTCGGCGTGGGTCGGATCCTCCGCCACGCCGAGGCAGAACTTCTTGCCGTCGATCTCCGCGGCAGCCTTCTTCAGCGCCATGGCGAGCGAACCGGCCGCGAACACGCGACGAATCTTGCCGCGATTGACCATCGCTTCGAGGTCGTCGAGCTTATCGGCCTTCAGCCCACTGAAGATCACGAGCTGCGCTTCGAGGCAGCGCATCATCGGGCCCGTAAATTCGTTCTCCACGTAGCAGCCGAGCGCCACCCGCTCCATGGCGGCTGGCACGGCGACACTCGACGCATCGAGACTGCCGGCCGAAAGGGCTTCGAACGCGTAAATCGGCGCGACCTTGGTGGCAAATTCGTTGGCCAGCCTGGCGAGCTTCGGCGCGACCGAAGGCAGGTCAGCCTGCTTGGCCTTCCAAAGCACCCGCTCGACCTCGTACTTCCGCGTGTTCTCGAGCATGATCACCGCGCCCGGCTCGGCTGCCGCGATTTGATCGCTTACGGCCTGGGGAATCGTCGTCGTGCTCTCGTCGAGCCAATCGGCGATCAGCGGCACCTCGCATTCGAGCAGCTCTCCCAGCCGCTTGGCCACCTTGGCAAGCGAGCCCTCCGGCTTGCGGCCGATGTGCCCAAAGATGATCTGCTTCCAGCCACGCTCGCGGCCAAATTTGAGCGTGTCGACCATCGACCGCAGGCGGATATCCCCCTCGCCGACGGTTGCCCCCGGCTTGGCGTCGACGTCGCCGCGGACCAGCACCACGGTGCCGCTGGGAAGTTCCTCGATCGAGCCGAGGCCCGGAATCGCGTCGAGATAGTCGGCCAGCGACAGGTCGGGGTTTGCTGCCCGCCCGGCAAGCAAAGTTCCACACCAGGCTTGCATGTCTTGTGGGGAAACGGCCATTCGGTTGTCCTCGGCAGGGGGTTTTGCTGTAATAATTGGCGAAGCCAGCTGGCTTATTTTTCACGCATCATCGACCGAGGAGCCGTTGTGGTCAAGATACTCCATCCGCTGGGTCCGATCTCGTCGCGGATCGAACTGCCGCCCGAGGTGCGCGTGCCGCTGGTGCACGATGCGGAGCCGCTCCAAGGACAAGCTGCCTTGACCACTCTCGCCGACTCCGCCGCAGCGGCACGCGAGGCCCTCCGCTCGCCGCTCAAGTTTCCGCCGCTCGCCGAGGGTGTCGTACCCGGCGATCAACTGGCGATCGTGATCGACGAAGCGGTGCCGGATGCGTTAAACATTCTTCGCGGCGCGATCGCCGCGGCCGAGGAAGCCGGAATCGTCCCTGCCGCCATCTCGGTCGTGGCCAGCGACGAGGATTTCTGCAAACTTCTGCGCGACGAATTGGGCGACGGCGTCTGCGTGGTCGTCCACGATCCCGAAGATCCGCAAAATCTCGCACTGCTCGGCCTGAACGAAAAAAACGAACGCCTGCTGGTGAATCGAACCGTCTTCGAGGCTGACGTAGTGCTCCCGATCGGCTGCGCCCGGCTCACGGGCGTCGCGGGGTGTGGTGTGTTCGACTGCCTGTTTCCGCGAATGAGCGACACGGAGACCATCGGCCGGCTACGCACGCCGACCCAACGCGACACGCCCGCGCGCTGGCGAAAACGCAGCGGAAGGCGGACGAAGCGGGCTGGCTGCTCGGCGTAGCGCTCGTGATGCAAGTCGTCCCCGGTCCAGAGGGTACCGTCGCCGCGGTCGTGGCCGGCGATCCGCTGGCCGTCGCCGAGCATACGCAGCAACTTTGTGAGCAGCTTTGGTCGTTCAGCGTCCCGCGCCGCGCGGGTCTCGTGATTGCAAACATAACCGGCGGACCATTGGAACAAACCTGGGAAAATATCGGCCGGGCGCTGGCGGCGATCGAACCGCTGGTCGAAGAAGAAGGGGCGGTCGCGATATGCTCCGACTTGGACGCTGGCCCGGGCCACTCGATCGGTCAACTAATCAACAATCCCGACATCGATCGCGTCGCACTCGCAGTGCGCAACGACCATTCTCCCGACAGCTGGCCCGCCTGGCAGCTGGCCAGGGCGATGCAACGCGGCCCAGTGTACTTCCTCAGTCAGCTCGAGTCGGACGACGTGGAGGACATGGGACTCGCCCCGGTCGAAAATCTCGAGGAGCTGGTGCGATTGGCCGTCGGCCGCGAGAGCTGTATCGTGGTCGACGACTCCCAATACGCCGTGGTCACGGTAGAAAGCGGTTCATGACGACGCCCGACGCAAACTTTCCGCTCGACGAATACCAGGCTCTGCGCAGCGGCTTCGGCGCGGTCGAGCTTGCCGACTGGTCCAGTGTGACGCTCACCGGCGCCGACCGACAGGCTTTTCTCAACAACTTCTCGACCAACGAGGTGAAGAAGCTCCAGCCAGGCGAACACTGCGAAGTCTTCGTCACCAACGTCAAAGGCAAGATTCTCGCCCACGCCCTGGCCCATTGCCGCGACGGCGAGCTAGTGCTCATTACGGTTCCCGGTCAGGCGGAAAAAATCATCGAGCATCTCGACCGCTATATCATCCGCGAAGACGTACAACTCCGAGACACCACGGCCGAACGTAAGTACGTGCTGATCGCGGGCGGCGACGGGGCAGGGGCCCGCCTGACGCACGACGCCTGGATTCGCTGGCATTTGCTCCAGTCACCGATTTGCGGTTTGCTTGAAACGGCGCCGGAGAACTTGCCGCAAGTCTGGCAAGAATTGAAAGCCGACGGAGCGGTCGCCTGCGGTGCCACCGCATTCGACGCACTGCGAATCGAGTCTGGCACGCCGCTCTTTGGCATCGACTTCGACGACGAAAATCTCCCGCAAGAGGTCGGCCGCGACGAGTTGGCGATCAGTTTCACCAAGGGCTGCTACCTGGGCCAGGAGACTGTCGCCCGCATCGACGCGCTCGGCCATGTGAATCAGGGACTCGCAGGCGTTCGCTTCGACGGCCCCGAACTTCCGTCAACAAACTCGGAACTCACTCAGGGCGGCGCGGCCGTTGGACAGGTGACGTCCGTCGCCTATTCGCCGCAGCTGGCGGCGCCGCTGGCGCTCGCCATGGTCCGCCGCAAATGGCTTGCACCCGGCACAAAGCTGGAATCGACGGCCGGCCCGTGTGAAGTCGTCGAGCTGCCGCTGTAATTCCCTTCCGCGCGTGTCACCTCGCATTGGGTGCCTGGGCGACGACGGGCGCGAGATTGTTCTCCAGCCAGCGAATCGCGGCCCAGCACATCCGCATCCGCCGGCACGCGTCCAACCGTCACCAGCGCGTCCGCTTCGCTGTGAGCCACAATCTGCCGCAGCTGCTCGTTCATCGTGGTGAGAAAGCCGATCTGCTCCTCGTCGGGAAGCGGCCGGCGGACGAGCTGCACTTCGTTTTCATTTCGAATCCGTTCGAGCGATACGAGCTTGCCGCCCTCAGCCTTGAACAGCAATCCGTTCGCATGAGCCCGACGCAGTTCGCCACGCGCATTAAAGTGGTAGGCAGTGTCGCCGCCGAAGTAGATGCTGATCGCCCCGTCGGTCCGGAAGCCGATCACGAGTTGCTCACCGTCCTGAGCACTGCCACCGGTGCCGGCAGGAGCAAGCTCGATGCGCTCCACCAGCGCGGTCGCTTCGCGGAGCAAGTCTTCCCGGTCATGTTCCTCGCGCGCCATTCCATTCAGCATAACGTCGGCGAAGGAAGAATTCAGCTCGTCAGAAGCAAGGCATCAATCTTGGACCTCAATAATTCTTCCGGCTACCTCATAAACGTCGGCCTTCTCGCCGTCTTTGCGGATTCCAATACACACGACCGCTACTCTGCCGAGATAGACGAGATCGCCATCCGCATCTAACTCGGTCTCAAATCCGTCAAGAATGCGATATAAGGCGCGATAGCGGCCTGCGCAATAGATCCGGCGATGCCCGGCTAATTGCCGGAGGAGTGGCGCACCTTGTTGATCTGGATTTTTATTGAGCCGACGGATTTTCTTCGCAACAGTGCTACGAATTGAACCGTCTAGTCCACGTAGCTGGTCAGCGGCCTCATCGGAATACCAGACGTTATATTCCGTAGGCAGTGCCACATTAGAGTCCCAATTCCTCTTCAAGATCGGCAGCAGAAATCCCGCGACCGGCGTCAACGTCCCGTGATCCTGCATTGAAATGCCGCATAAATTCTCCGTCGGCAGTGAGTACAGCCGATTCGTCAATTAATACAGTCATTTCTGGCATGACGATGGGCTCGGCCGAGTACGATATCACTTCGTGCGAAATAAGTAACTCGCCGGTTTTGACCTCGTTTTGTAGCATTGTTGTCATATCATTCACCTCGCAGGGCCACTTTAAATTTCTGCCGGTCGATTTCGTCCTCGTTCGCACGCACCACCAAGTCATACTCTCCAGGGTGCAGTGGTAGGCGGGGAATCGGGATTATCACATTTGCGCGAAGCAATGGATCGTCGATTGCGATCTCGGAACTACTCGAACGTGCTACAACATCTCCGGTGGCTAAGTCCTCGATCTCTACCGCGAGTTTGTAATTGCCGACAGCGTCTGTAATTTGGAGAAACGCCGTAGCCCGAACCGTAGCCTGTCCCTGCCCCACGAAAAAACTATCAAAAATTCCGACTAGGCTAAGTTTGTGTGTTCCATGCTCCAATATTGCCTGATCGCATAACAGTATCGCTTTGCAGACAGGCTTGGTTGCCATAGTTTCACAGCGCAAAAAATTAAGCCGCTTCGCACGCGAAGTCGGCTGTTAGCTCCTAATCCCTGACCCATTTCGATTTCATGGCCATCATAGCCACGAGACGAGTCTTTTTCGGTGTTGCTGTACACTTCGCGTACCCACTCTAATAATAGCTTATCGACGCCTCTAAATACAGTCCTGTACACGATTTGCGCCATTCCTCGTAACACGTGTGGGTGCTTACTCTTAAGTAGAAGCATGTTTGTCGGCTGTCAGGTTTATTGGCAACTACGCCGGCCGTCCCTGCTCGCCTGAAACTTCCCCGCACGGAACAAACGACAACTCTCGTCCTTCTATTACCCGGACCGTATCACTAGCCAGGTACCACGAGAATTGCCGGCCGAAGTGCCTATCGAGGTACCCGTTCCGTCGGCCGTTTCGCTTCGTCCCAGCGACCGACCTCCAGGTCGAGCGGCTCGCGTTCGGAGTCGCCGATCTTGCGGATCTCCTCGCGGACCTGGAAGGCCGCGTCGATGACCTTGGCGTCCCATTGCCGGCCGGCCCCGTCGCGGAGGATCGAGTCGAGCTTCTCGTCCGGGATGCCTTTGCGGTAGGGCCGGTCGCTCGACATCGCGTCGATCGAGTCGGCCACCGCCACGATCCGGGCGAGCTTCGGGCATTCCTCGGCCTTGAGGCCTTCCGGGTAGCCGCCGCCGTCCCAGGCTTCGTGATGGTGCAGCACCACCGGCAGCACCTTGTCGAGCTGCTTCACGCCGTCGAGAATTTTGCAGCCCAGCCGCGGATGGGTCTTGATGTGTTCGAGCTCGGCCTCGGTCAGCGCGCCGGGCTTGCGGAGCACGTTGTCGTCGATGCCGATCTTGCCGATGTCGTGCAAGCAGGCCCGAGAGATAGATCGTATCCAATTCTTCGTCCGTGCAGCCGAGCCGCCGCGCGAGGCAGACGGAGAGCCGGGCCACGCGATCGCTATGACCGCAGGTGTACGGGTCTTTGGCGTCGATCGCGGAGGTGAGGGCCCGCACGACGCTGGCGAAGAAGTCGGCCTGCTCCTGGTAGAGCGTGATGTTGCCGCCGTGGATGCCGAGGATCGTGGCCACGCTCGAAAGCAGGCTGGCCTCGACGGTGCCGAATTCGACTTCGCTATTGGTCACGTCGCCCGCGCCGGTGTGGTTCAGCGCCAGGAGCCAACCGAAGAGATGGTCGCCCTCGCGGATCGGCACGGAAATCAGCTCGCGGACTTCCGGGTAGAACCAGGTGGGCGAGCTGGTCGCCGAGCGATTCAGCACGAGCGGCTCGCTGGCCACGTGCGGGCCGAGCCGCTCCATGAAGCGGTCGAACTCCGCGGCCTCGAGCGGGCAATCGCCGTGATTGATCAGCATCGGGCCCTGTTCGGCATCGTCGCCCATCGCGTGGCGATCGTGGACGTCGACCACCGAGTTGAGCTTGATCGCCACGCACTTGGCGGGGATCACGTCGGAGAGCCAGCGGACCGAGAGCTCGCACAATTTCACCACGCTCTTCGAGAGCGAGAGATGTTCGGTAAGCCGGTGGAGCAGCGTGATTTCTTCAAACGTGTTGAGCAAGTGGGACGAAATCTCGGCCACTTGCCGCTTGAGCTGGCTGGCGTGCTGCTGGGTCGCAGTTTTGTCGGTGAGCAGCTGGCACATCTGCAGGGCGGCCTGCGGATGCCAAGGCACGCGCGATTCGGCCCAATTGGCATAATGCGCCGGCGGCAGGCCGAACGCGGTGGCTGCGGCCGCGACTTGCGAATCGTCGCGAATGCTCTCCGCTACAAACATCGCCACGGCCAGAAGCGGCACGTCGGTCGCCTCGACCGGCAACGGAATCGCCAACATCACGACCGGCGACACTTCATCCACGATCTCCGGCCGTCCGCGCCGGGCGACTTCTTCCAAGAGGGCCAGCCGGGACGCGAAGTCGCAGGCCATTCCGTCGGCCGCCTGTTGCAGCACGTCGCCAGTCGTGGGATTGATGACAGTGAGCGTTTGATCGAGCGCGCGTTCGAACGTCGCGAGCGCGCGTTGGGTTTCTGTTCGCAGCGATGGAGTGTGCCCGTTGTCGCTCGGCAGACTGACCGCCGGCGACGGAAATTCGCGTCGCGTGGTGATTTGGTCTGGATAGATGGTGGCCACGTGGAAGACGTCTCCACAGATTTTGTTGGGGTCAAAATGCCGGTAGCGAAGCCCCGATTAGAAGGGCTCGGCGACGAAACACCGACGGACCGGCCTCTTTGCAAAGATACGCCGCTTGTGCGGACCGCGCGGAGAGCCGGCGCCATGATTGCCGGTCTCTCGCGGATCAGTGACGATTGGGGCGGTTGGAACGCCAGGGCCGGTTAGACGCGAGGAAAAAGGCCAAGAGGGAACGGCAGCCGCAGCGGCCAGCGCGGCAATCAGCCGCGGCGGGGATGGAGCCGCTGCTTGTAGCGCTCGCTGGCCCGCTGGAGGATTTCGATTTCCTCGCGCGAGAGCTGGCTCAGGCCCGCGCCGTGGAGCCGGGCCAGGATGTCGTCGACGCGAGCGTCTTCGTAGGCCTCTTGAGCCTGGCGGCGATTCTCGCGCGGCTCGCCTTGCCGGCGCTGATGCTCGACGAGCACCGCTTCTTCCTCATCGTCTTCGAGCTCGATCGGTTCGAGCAGGTCGAGTCCGTCGGCGCGGACGCGGTAGCCGCTCACATCGTCGAACAGGTCCTCGCTCCAATCGCTCACCAGATCTTGCCGTGCACTGAAGAAGACGAAGATGCCGAGCATGATGAGCGGCAGCTTGACGAACGTGAAGGCGTCAAGCTCGGGCGGACCGTACTGCGGGATCGCGGCCGCCGCGATCAGCACGCCGACGACCATTCCCGCGCGGCCGGTCACGACCCGCGCCGTCCGCCGTCCGAGGGCCGGCCAGAGCATCGCGCGAAAGATCGGCCCGCCGTCGAACGGATAGGCGGGCAGCAGGTTCAGCAGCATCAGCATCCAGTTGAGCCAAAGCGTGATCTTGCCGAGAAACAACCAGGTGTTGGACGAGTCGTAGTCGAGATTCAGATTCAGCGGATTGAGCAGCTTCAGGATGTCGGTGTACCCGGCCAAAGCCAGTCCCACGGCCGCAAACACCACGAGGCTCAGGTGGACGATCGGCCCGGCCAGGGCCACGAACAATTGCACTTCCGGTTCATCCGGTACACGCGGCGACACTAGTCCGCCGACGGGCCCGAGAATCACCGTGTCGACTTTGCCGCCGACCCGCAAGGCCGCCAGGGCATGGGCCGCCTCATGCAGCGCGAGACTCGCCACCGCCACGGCCAACGTCAGGAATGCCGGCCGGTACAATTCAGCCGGCATATAGGCCAGCGAGAGGACGGCAAACAGGAGCAAAAAGATGTGGATCCGGACGTGGATCCCGGCCCAATGGCCCAGGCTCAAACTCCAGCGCTGGACACTGCACCCTCGCATAGCACGACTCTGCTCGAACGGTTCCGAAGCGGGGAGTAATATGGTCAGACGCCAGCGGAAGACGGACGGCCGTCGCGAACGATCGCGTCGAACCCGGACATCGAAGCTCCGGGACATCGACGTCTGGGCTAGCACATTGTATCCTACCAGCCCGGCGAAATTTGGGCAAATGTTAGCTGTTGTTCCGCCGAACCGTAACGATTAAATGGGTCAAATGGGTGAACGATGCCAAAGAGAACGGTGCCTGACCAGATTGAAACCCTGCTCGAAACCAAACGCTTCCGGGTCGTGAAACACTCGGTCACTCGCCCCGATGGCGAGACGGCCAGCGTTTCCTATGTCGTCCATCCGGGCTCCGTGGCGATCTTGCCGATGGTCGACGACGACCATCTCTGTCTAATACGGAACCGGCGGCTGACGGTTGGCCAGACAATTGTGGAAGTTCCGGCCGGAACGCGCGAACCAAACGAACCGCCCCTGGAAACGGCCCGCCGGGAGCTGGAGGAGGAGACCGGATACCGCGCGGCAAAATGGGAAGAGTTGACGCAGTTCTACGCCTCCCCCGGCATCCTCAGCGAGCGGATGTATATTTTCGTCGCCCGGGACCTCGCGGCCGGAGAGCCCCGCCGCGAGGCGAACGAGGAAATCGAGAATCTCGTGGTCCTCGTGGGACGAAGCCCTGGCGATGGTCGACCGCGGCGAGATCGTCGATGGGAAGACGATCATCGCGCTCTTAATGGTCGACCGAACCCGCCACCCACGGCCATAGGCAAGCCAATCCAAGGCCAACACCTTTCTCGGCTCTCTCAATAGCCGGCGAGCTACGTCTCGCCGGTACTCACATCATCCGACAACTCCCGCACGGCATAGTGAAACCGCCCGTCAGCGGAGATACGCTGGCGGCGTGACTGCCATCGCCACTCGCTTGCCGCTCGCCACTTCTTTGCAGAGAAACGTCGACGTCGTTTCATCGACGCTGAGGCGGCTGAGGAGACAGCAGCCGTCGAGGAAGAATCCCTTCCATTTCCCACTGCACAGCTTTTCGCATTGCCAACGAGTGAGCGCGCCCTTGCGAATCAAGTGCTCGCACAGGTCGCTACAAAGCGCGTTTTCTTCCGATCTGCTCACATCAAAGCCAACGCACGCGTCATCCAACGCCGAAGAGCTGATCAAGCCACTCCTCCGCGCCAATTCCAGGAACCTATCGATCTCGGTGG
>CAWKBP010000002.1:0-540019 GCA_963847905.1 uncultured Planctomycetota bacterium
TTCCTAACCATCGCCGAAATCAAGGCTTACGATTACCTGCCTACGTTGGCAGTGCGGCCCCTGATCCTCGACCAAGACGGTACATACCGTTTTGGGTCCTCGATCCACTGGAGCTGCACCATGCCACGACTCACGCAATCGGTCCCCAAATACCGCCTCCACAGGGCCTCCCAGCAGGCTGTCGTGACCCTCAACGGACGCGACGTTTATCTCGGCCCCCACGGCACCAAAGTCAGCCGACTCGAATACGACCGCGTCGTCGCCCAATGGCTGGTCAATGGCCGCGGACCTGCCCGCCAACCGTTCACGGCGAGCGATGTCGAACAGCTGTTGGCTGACTTCTGGGTCTTCGCCAAAGGCTATTACACTCGCCCCGACGGCTCCGCCATGCGGCAACCACAAACTACATAATCTCGCATCATTGCTCCGTGAATTGGAGCACGCATTACATGTTGCGTTATATTCCCGCCCGCCAGTTCAGGCGGAACAACCGCCACTCGACCAATCGTTCCGTCTTTCGAGATGAGTACATCGCCGGGGGCAAGAGTTGCACGAGCAAACTTTGCGGCGCGTTGGTGTGATGCCCGTTTGAGGTTTGGAACGTCGATCCTTCCATCCTTCATCTCCGTTACTCTCACGTACGGGACTCCATCAGGAACGTGTGGGCCAGGCTTGATGATTCCGTATATGATGGGCCGACCTTCTTGACCAATTTGGTCAAGGGTTGCCCGAAGCCCAAGCTACCGGCAACGGTCCAAGATCAGCGGAGTCTGGTGCGACGGGTTCTTTGTACTTGCCGCGGCCGTTCCAGTTTTTGCGGCGTTCGGTGAGGATGCCGGCGAGGAGTTCCTCGCCGGTTTCGAAGTCTGCTTTTCCCTTTCGGGTCTTGGCGAGTTCGGCTTCCGTGGGAACGAGGCGGCCTTCGCAGGCGGCTTTCAACACGGCGGCGCGGTAGCGTTTGAGATTGACCTGCACCCGCAGTAGTGCCGCCACGCCCGCCTCCAGCCGCGTGCACTGCTTCTCAATCTCCGCCACAATCCGCCGCTGCTCAGACGGCGGGGCGATGGGTAGAAGAAGTTGCGAAAACTTAGCCGCACTTAGATGATTAATACCGACCCCGCCTGCCACTCAGCGAAAAGACGCCGTTGCGATAAAAATGCATGAAGAGCCAGAGCAAGTAACGAGAATCGACGGTGTTCGACCGCAATCGAATCACAGTATTCTGAAAGCAGCAGAGTGGAAGCTCTCCATTCCATATCGCCGGCTTACCGACTTGCGATGCGCTGCCTGACGCTTCTGAGACTAATATGTCTCCGGGCCTGAGTTGATAGCGTTCTCGCTCGACTGGCTTGAAGTTCATCTCCAATACATCTGATAGGTCGAGGCCGCTTTCGGTGATATTTGCCGCGCGAAGATACTTTGTCGGGAATTCGGCCGATTTGTTCTTTGGCGAGCTGGCGACCCAAGTTAACTTCCCCAACATCTCTAGCTGTCATCCATTGCCAACCGGGAGGCAGCTGCCCATTCTCCCAGCTGTATTCAAGACTCGTCGCAATTGGAGTTCCGTTATCCGAGGCGGCACGGTGTTTCTTCCGCCTTGATTTCGTGCGCAGGGGCTGCTGCTGAGTTGTGCTTCGCATTCATTTCGCCGGTTCCTCCGGTGTCCCGTTTGCAAAGCGTTCTTCAATGCGTAGAAACCTGACGCTAGCGGCACCACAATCACCGGCAACTACACGTCCACCGTAAGCGTAGCCATATCCTTCGTCGGTGTCCTTTGATCTGGTAAACAAGGTCAGCTTCAGCTTATCGTAATCGTCCGATTCTCGATTGGAGGATTTCTTCAATTCAACTACCAGCAGATTTTGAGAGTCGGTGCCGCGTTTGTGAACGACGATGTCAGGGGCTATCGAAAAGACGTAGAATCCATCCTCGTCCGACTGGCCCACTGTTCTTCTTCGAGCCTCTGTAACGATGTCTTTCAACTCTCGTTCGACTCGAACTCGCCTTTACCGCGCCTCCGTGCCTGTTGTACTCGCAGTCGACCGCAAGTGGTCCATCGTCCGTGATCAAGCCAAGCGTGCGCAGTTCGGACTCCAAGTAGAAGGCGAGGCGGTGCGAGATTGCTCGTTCACTTGCGGCCGGCCCCCTGGGGTCGTCTGGATTGCGCGGCCCAAGAAGTGACTGTTGGTCTGTGCTCTCGTTAAATCGCTTGACGGCATTCTCCAAACATTGCCATACCACATCGGCTGTGCTCGAACAATCGAAAAGTGGAAGGCACTCGCTCATGCCGCAAACACCTCGTCCAGCAGGCCCTGGACCATAACTTGCGAGGCGCCGTTCAAGGGATGTTCCGTCTGCAGCATTTCCAATCGCTCTTTGAATTCACGCAGGATGTCGGGCCGGACTCGCTTTACCGCCAGCAGCGTTTCGCGAGCAAGACGCGTACGTTGACGCTGCCAGGACTGGCCAGGCACAGCTCAATGTTCCCTTCGATGATTTCGCGTTCGCCGTACAGGAATCCGCGATCAACACCATCCATGGCGGCGCAGCGGGCGGCGAGCAGTTGTTCCAGGCGAAGAGATAGGTGGGAAAACTCATTCCGCTTGGCAAAGTGTAGAGAGATGGTGCTGGCTGCGGTTTGATCGCGGTTTCGCGCGGAAGCAATTCCCGCAATTGCTGTGCGAGTTCTTGGAGCGCTTTGGTGGGAGCCCTGCGCCTGAAACCTGCGGCCCATAGCGTAGCGAAACACGCTTTGCGCATACCATCAATGGGGATGAATCACCCTAAGTTTCGATGAAAAATGGGCATGTGGTGTCTTCCCCGGCGACCATGTCCGACCGGCTAGCCGACGGTCGGTGGTTTGAAATGGCGCCAGTTGAAATGCCACAACCTGGGAATGCGTAATCGATTACGAGCAGGCTCGTATCTTGATTAAACACCCAAACGCCATGCTACAAGACGGTATGTACCTTTTTGAGCCCAGGCGGCCAAGACCTGCTGCTCATTCCGAAATGGAGCCCACCGCTCCCGAAGTCCAAATGCTTCTCTCCGATGCTTGGGCACGGGCGCAACCCAGTGTTGGGCACGGTAGCTCAACGAACGAATGCCGCAGTGCCGAGAAGCTAATTGTCGATGAATTGGCTGCACTTTAGTCCATGACAAGATCTCGAGGCGATGGCGTCCGAAGTGTTGTCGGCCAATTGACTCATGGCGATGAGGTGCTGGAAATTAATGCAATCTGATATTTGTACGGTCAGCGGCAAATGCTCGCCGCAGCGGGGCGTCCTTGGGCCTGAGATCTTGTGCGTAATGTCGGTTCGTCATTGCGCACAAATGCAACTCGTTCCCTTGAGACTCGGTGGCAGTCTTGCTCTTTTCGTGAGAGCCGTGTGGCGCCTTCGCATCGATGTCAGAGTTGCTTGGCGATTCGGTCGATCGTGCATCGAAGGGGCTTACCGACGCGCGCATTGGTCGGCAAAGGCTGCCGAGGAGTAATGCGATTCGGCAACAGTCTCGGTCGGTGCAATGTCACCAGACACGAATGGCAAACCGGTCGACCTTCATAACGCGCCGTATCGGAGCTCGTGTCCTCGGCAATCTGGCAATCTCGCCGCGGAAGCTGGCACGCGTAAAAAACAGCCCGCCGGGATGAGACCTTGCTCAGTCAAGCTGAGATCTAAGGCGGCATTCAAGAATTGCCACAAACACAGACTGATCAACATCTTGCGGTACCTTGGTGCCTGACTAGGAATCAGGTGCCCCTTAGGCTACATGGTCAATCGGCGTATCGGTTTCCGGTGTCTCGGTGGACCTGCCAATCGATGTCATACGACATTTCGCGAACGCTGCCATCACAGAAAGAAACGTTCCACATTCCCGGGTGAGCCGACCCAAATCTTCCACCGGAATCCGGCATGTCAGCGTTTGTATCCGGTATTGGGACACTTTCTACGATCTGTCCATCCTGCCAACGTCCTGTCTTCCGGTAATTGTCGTTATTGAACCCGGTGCACCAGGTTTCGTTGTCCCCGTTGTCGGAACCAGTTTCGTAATCGGCTTGCGGAATGTAGCGTTCGCCTACCAGATAAGTGTTCGACAATCCGCGTGTGATCTGCCGCATGGAAACGATGCTTCGCTCGTAGGAAATGCCGGTCATTGCCTCACGGGTGGGTGCGTCGTAATTGAACGGCGCTTGATCGACCCCCCAATACCTGCCCGCGGTCCAAGCTGCCGCTTCCAGATAATTGCGGGGGCCTTTGCCCAGGACCTGAAACGGCCACTCGTTGAACATGTGTCCTGAGTTGATCGCATAGTCGCTTCGTCCGGCCGTAGAGGGAGTAAACGAATTGAAGAATCCGTCGTTTTTCCCTCCCTCGTTGGCTGTCATCGGATACGGCCGATTCGCTCGTCGCGAAGGACAATTGATGATCGACAACGGCGTTTGGATAATCTTCGACGCGCCGAGAAGCTGCGGAACTTTGAGCTTGTCGGGGGCGCCATCGGACGCCAAATCGTACAAATCGTACTGCTCGAAATACGGCAGGGTGTTGAAGATCCAGCCACCAGGTTGGTCCTTGCCAAAACCTCGGTCCGCGTCTCCGGTCCAATACCATCCCCAGCCACCGGTCGGAAAATGTCCGTGGACGTCGTGGTGGCTGAGGCAAGCAAGCGCCAGCTGCTTCAGATTATTCTTGCATTCGCAACGCCGAGACGCTTCGCGGGCCGACTGCACGGCCGGCAAAGTCACCGCGATCAAAATTCCGATGATACTACTTACTGCAAGCAGCTCTACGAGGGTAAAAGCCGCGGAAGGAAATCGTCGGGTACGTCTTTTATTGGACCACGACATGACGAAATTGCCGGCAGATTAGAGGACAAATCGGGGAGATCGCTTCTATTGTATCGCGACGTTCCACGGGGACCAACTAAGCTGGCGCAAATTCGGACAATCCGGAGCCTATTGCCCCCGCAAATGTTGAAAAGAAAAGCAGTTAGGCCCATTAAAGCCTATTCGTAAGCATATCTTACGTTAAAGTACTCCCAAAGTTTATCGAGACTGCCCTTTTCGAAGCATTTGTCAAATACTAGCAGTTCATAAATGCCGCCGAAGAACATGGCCCGAACATGCAGATCGCTGTGGGAGCCGATGTACTTACGGCCGGGTTGCAATACGCTCAACGGCGCGTCCGACTTGCTCTCCAATTTGCCGTTAAGCCAAAGGCGTGACGCGTCCGCTTTGCTATCGTATTCGTAAAGCAAGACAGATGGCCGACCGACAGGGAGCGACGAAGAACGGACATCGGCGATGTTTGGACCATTGTTGCCAGGCCACACCCAACCGCGTGCACAGTGTTCGCCGATGAGGGACAATTCCACGGACGGCGCGTCGCCATACTTTAGCAGCATTTGACCCTGCAAGTCGTTCGCATACGAATTGGGTGCGGGCGAACAAACAATACACACAGTTTGTTGGGCATGAGGTTGAATGGGACTAGTTGCCAGATAGGTCGACCATCCATCAAAACGCAATGCTTGCTTCCCCGCATCGTCGATCATGAGCGTCGGAGCGCGGTTTTCGTCGAATTGCCACGCGTCATCCGCAAACGTGTTGTCACCAACGAGCAAGTCTCTCCAAACCAATACGTTATCCCCCGGAGAATACTCGGTACACATGTCCGCCGCGTACCAGAGGCTCAGTTCGTCGGTCAAAGGCAGTCGCGGCAGCTTGGAGGGGACTTGCGGCGGAAGTATTTGTCGGACAAAGTCGTTCTCGCGGGCTGCGATCCGCTCGGGTGTTGGATTTGCAGATCCGAACCGCATCGCTTCATTTTCTCGCGCATGCAAAAGTTCTCCAGAGGCGCTCGCGCCACGCGATCGCGCGACCACGTCACCGTCGAAAACGTGCAACTCGGAGTCGCCCTGGTCATTCACGAGGACACCAAATTGGGTACCTATATCCACGAGTTCGGCGGTGGGGGTAAGCACCGTATAACCACGCGCAACTCTTGGTGCAGCGGCGGCTATCTTCCCCAGCTCCAGGTTTGCTTCCAACGCCGATGTTGCTTCGAACCGTGCGGGCCCTTCGATCGTAACCTTCGCCCCGGAGGAGAGCAGCAACTCGACTACTCCGCTGGCGAGGTCGAGTATTTGCCCCGTTTCGATGCGATCACCAAATCTCAAAGCGGCCGCCCCGTCGGACCAGGTCGCGTTATTCAACCCCACCACGCGTCCCAATACCTGTCTCTGGATGCTGTCCGATGAGGCCACTCCGTCGCGATTGGAATCACGGGCATCAGCGCCTGCGGTGCTCAGCTTCGTCCACCATTGCAATCGCGTACAGCCGATCAAGCTTGGATTCGAGGGTGTATACGTATCCAACGAGGGAGACCAAGACTGTACACGCCATTGCGGCAACGGCTAAACCATGATGATTTACGCGGTCTACCAAGCGTCGGACAGATGCATTCAGACGGTTGTGG
Source organism: uncultured Planctomycetota bacterium (assembly GCA_963847905.1). Classification (GTDB taxonomy): domain Bacteria; phylum Planctomycetota; class Planctomycetia; order Pirellulales; family Lacipirellulaceae; genus DASYDU01. Next base: position 6,480 of record CAWKBP010000002.1, read on the forward strand.
CCATGCTCTTCAGCAACGTTCTCGCTCGCCTTCAAATGTAATGATATATCGCGACGCTCTTTTTCCGTGCGGCAGAAATTGGTGATCAGTGCGTCATCGAAGAGGAATTCACACGCCTGTTGGCGAAGTTCCTTGGACGCAGCGAGCGCGTTGTGGAGGACTTCTAATTCAGCGTGAGACGCTTCGCCACTCAGCGCTGAAAGCAAACTCCCTTCCAGATCGATGGATGTATGAAGCGGATCATTCATCTTACTAATTCCAATGGAGCCGATCGCTCCCGATTGCATTGCGCCTGAGTGAGCATCCGCTGGACTTAGTTGCCCAGGCTGATCCGTTTTCGTATGCACTTGGCGAGGTTTTTTCGAATCCTAGCCAGGGCAAATTTGACCGCATTTTCCGTTCGATTGAGTTGTTCCGAAATCTGCATTAACGTGGCACCGTCCTCGTAGCGCCGTCGAATCATGTCGCGTGACGCGGCCGGCAGCGCGACAATACATTTGCGCAAGGCGTCATGCCTGAGGTTTAAGTCCGGAAGCATCTCTTCCGTCGTCTCGAGCATACTAATTGCCAATTCTTCCGAGAACACGTGCCGATCTCGGCTTCGGTCGCGATAGAAGGTCAGCACTTCGTAACGCGCTACCGCGACTGCCCAAGGCATAAACTCAGCATCGGGGCGAAATTCCCGGGCCTTTCGCCACAGTGCCAGATTTGTTTGTTGCAAAACCTCCTGCGCATCGTCGTAATTGCCGAGCGAAGCAACGAGGAAAGCATTCAGGCTACGCTGCGACTCCGTCAAATTGCGAACGAAGCTATCGAGGCTGGAATCGTCCCGATTCTCCGCGTCCTCTCGCTGCGATGAGTGACCTCGATCCATAGAATTCGCAGAAGGACACCGATAACTCTGTTGCCGCGGGGCGCGGTCGATTCGCCAATGCTCATAACTGTCTCAGCAATATCACGTCGTTACTACATGTCTCCGCCAAAATGGCGGAGGTATCGCAGTTTCTTAGAAATTCGGGCAATCACAAACAGTTTTGTCGTCCTAGTTGGCGGCAACAAATAAATTTTGTGGAGGATCGATTAATTCCGATACGCGACTTCCACCTTCTGGAGATTATACCCGGCGACCCATCAGTCAGGCCGACTTTTCCGTCGCCAGGTGGTTTTCACTGACCATCGACGTCTTTCGAGATTGTAGCGTGCTGGCGGGCATTCCAATTTACGGATCGGGCCGTCAATTTGCTCGCTCGCTGTTGCTCTCCAGACTTCGATGGACGCCGAACCTGCGGCGATCGAACTGGTATCGGCGGCGGAATTAGGGCTTCCGGGGGCTTGTAGGAGTATTTTATGGCGAAGCCATATTCGCAATTTACGAAGCTCGCTTCGCGCATTCGAGCCAAAGGTGACTTTGGCGTTCGAAATGCTGCGACGCTCACGGGCTCTTAGCGACGTTGAGTCGTTGGCCCAAAAGCCGGCGCGAGCTATCGTCCCTCGTCCTTCACTCCGAGGTCCCGCTGTTCAATCGTCTTCAGGCAGCCGCCACGCGTCTTCGGTAAGGTTCTCCTTTGATGACGGCGACCCACATCCAAGTCAGCATTTTGCGAGCGATGGCCACGGCGGCCGCCTTGCGGCCGCTGCGCTTGGCGATCCGCAGGAAGACGCGTCGCACCTGGTCGTCGGTGCGAATCGCGGTCCAGGCGGCCTGCTGCAAGATCCACCGCAGCTGGGCGAGCCGGTCTTGGCGATGTGCCCGATCCGTTGTTTTCCTCCCGAGGCGAAGACCCGCGGGTTGAGTCCGGCAAAGCGGCCGATCGCCTTGCGATGGGTGAAGCGGCGGAAGTCGCCGACTTCCGCGATCACCGTGGCGGCCGTGACCAGCGCCACGCCGGGGAAGCTCGTCAAGAATCCATACACCTCCTGGAACGAATCGCGCTCGAACCACTTCGCCGATGGTCCGCTCGGCCTCGGCGATCTGCCGCTCGGTGAGCGCCAGTTGATCGACGCACTGCCAGAGCATCGCCACGTGCCGCGGCCGGCAGCTTTTCTCCCTGGGCCTTGAGGTAACGAATCAGCCCGTCGCTCTCGAGCCGTGCCGGGCCAGGCCGGTTGTTGGCGTTCATGATCGACTTCACGCGACAGAGCACGCGGGCGTGCTGCCGCGAGAAGCCGTTGCGGTGCCGCGTGAGGTCGCGCAAGAACTGCACTTCCAGCGGCGGCGCGTAGCTCAGCGGCAATCGTCCGGCCGCCAAGAGCTCCGCGATGTTGAAGGCGTCTTCGCGGTCGGTCTTCAGTCGCCGGCCGGCCAGCGCGCGGGCCTGCGTGGCGTCGGCCAGCACCAGTTTTTCGACGAGCGGCTCCGAGCAGCTCCCACAGCCAGCGATAGAAGCCGACCGTCTCGATGGCCACCGTGTGGGGCCGCGGCAGAGCCGCGAAGTACTCGGCAATCTGCTTCCGGCACTTGCAGGGAATCTTTTGAAACGAGACTTCGCCGCAACAGCGGCAGAAGACGCAGGCCGTGAGCGTGTCCTTGTGCAAGTCGATGCCGACGCACCAGTGATGATTAAGCGTGCTTTCCATTCCAAGAATCTCCATGTACGGGGTCGAAGAAAACAGTACACTACGGAGAAGCATAACCGCTTCTCCCGGCCCCTACATGGTTTCACGCTGGTCGAATTGCTGGTGGTGATCGCCATCATCGGCATACTGGTCGCGCTGCTGCTGCCTGCGATCCAGGCCGCGAGAGAGGCTGCCCGCAGGAGCCAGTGTAGCAGCCAACTGAAGCAGCTCGCCCTGGGGTCGCTCAATCACCACGACGTGACCGGGCATTTCCAAACCGGTGGTTGGGGATGGTTTTGGGTCGGCGATCCCGATCGCGGTTATGGAGCAGAGCAGCCCGGAGGCTGGATCTATAACACATTGACCTACATCGAAGAGGGGGCATTGCACGACCGGGGTGCCGACGGAGATCCCGACAAGATCGGAGTCACACAACTTCTTGCCGGGCAGGAGGTAGTGACGTCACCAATCACAATTATCAACTGCCCGTCACGTCGCGCTGTGGCTACGTATCCCATGTCCACCAACTCGCGTGGAAATAAAGGACTCAAGAATGCCAAGACGCCAGATGTTGCGGGGCGAAGCGACTACGCCATGTGCTCCGGCAATGCCTACAACGAATATCCGGACCCCTATGGTGTAGGGCCTGACGACTATGCGCAAGCCAGAGACCCGAATTTCCAATGGGTGAACTTGGCCAGTGCGGATTTCAAGCTGTACATGAATGGCATTTCTTATCAGCGGAGTACGGTGAGAATTCGTCAAATCACCGATGGGACGTCACAGACCTATTTGATTGGTGAAAAATACATACCTGTCGCGAGCTATGTCGACGGGGAGTGGGTCGGCGATAATGAAACTTGGTGTACCGGGTTCAATAACGATAACTACCGAACTACAGGAAGGCGAGTTGGTAGTGAGATCGCCGAGCTGCTGCCTGCTAGGGACACCGAACCCGACACCAACGGTGGGCAGCGGTTCGGATCGGCGCATTCAGGGGTCTGGCAGGCTGCCTTTTGCGACGGCAGCGTCCACGCGATGTCGTACGACATCGATTGGATGGTCCATCGGGATCTTGGCAATCGCCAGGATGGAAACGTCGTCGACTCGGGCAAGTTCTGAACAGATGACTAGGCCTTGACGCGTATTATGACGCCCGACCGATCAGGTAATTGTGGTGCAATGAAGGCAAATCGCTGTCTGTCGTGATTATCGTGGAAAATGCCCGGCAGCAGATTGTATCGGTCGCTCGCGAGCGTTAACGACAAGTGACAACCTTGATATTAATTTAGACAAACACATTGCCGAGCGGAGCAATCCTATGATGATTCTGAGTAGCCATCGACGTTCGCTAGTCATCAAGTTGCTGGCTCTTCCGCTGTTAATTGGTTTGGCCGCGCCCGTATTCGGTCTCGATTTCTTCTGGACGGGGGGGACGGGCGATTGGACCAACGGCTCCAATTGGGACCAAGATGGATTCATCCCAGAGGACGACTTCGAGGGAGTGGGTGTCATCGGATCCAATGAATCTGGCGCGACACAAATGGGCGCGGTTGCCGAAATCAACTCGGCGGCCCCCGATTCCGCCGGCGTTGTGTTGGGGCGAGACGCTGACACGAATGGAACGCTCCGCGTCTTATCGGGCGGCTCGATCACCTTCTTGGATTCATCCGGCGAGCCGACCGGCACTGCCAACATTGGGCTGGGTGGCACCGGCACGCTTGATATTCGCCGCGGCGGCAGCTTTACGACCACGCTCATCGACATTAATGCTGGTAGTTCCGTGCTGGTTGGCACCAACGCCGGCGCGGGAGTCGCCACGCTCGTTTCAACAGGCGGGATGTTCTCCGACGGAACCGTCACTGTAAAGGGCCCCGGGCACACATTTTCCGTGGCGGGAAACGTGACCTTTGAAAACAACAGCACATACGTCGCTGATATCACGGCTGCGACGCACACGAAGTTGACCACGCCTGGTTCGGTCGTGCTCAATGGAGCCTTTCGGCCGCAATTCACGGGGGTGTCACCAGCGCCGGGCAACCGTTGGGATCTCATTGACGCCGGCGGCTTCGGCGGCGCATTTAATCTGGACTTGTCTGCCGTCACGCCGGGGGTCGGCCTTGCGTACCAGTTGGCCAATGTTCCTGGCGGAACGAACGGACGATTGCTGCAACTGCAATACAACGCACTCCTGCAAGCGACAATCAACAGCGACAGTAACGCTGTTTCGTTCTCCAGCCCGAGCGGTGTGGCGATCAATTTGATTGGTTACTCGATTTCATCCGCGGGAGGTTCGCTGAATCCGACGAATTGGAACAGCCTGGATGATCAGAACGTGGGCGGGGCGAATGTCTGGCACGAAGCTAGCCCGACGGCTAATTCGCTCAACGAGCTCGTTGCAAACGGGAACTCAAGTCTGAGCGTGGGCTCGACGCCAGTTTCAGTTGGGAATCCCTACGCGTTTACCCCGGCATCATTTGGCCAGGCACCCGATGTCCAATTCGAATACGTGACGGCGACCGGAGAGTTTAAGCAAGGATTCGTGAAGTACACCGGCTCGAAGGCATACAACAACCTGCTGCTGACGGTCGATCCGTCGACGGGCGATGCCCAGCTAAAGAACAGCTCGAATTTCACGATCAATCTGCTCGGCTACTCGATTCTCTCAGAATCGGGTTCATTGCAGCCAGGGAATTCGGATTGGTCCAGCCTTAAGGATCAGGGGCTTAGTGGCTGGCAAGAAGCGGCGCCCACCGCCAATGTGTTGTCCGAGCTCATTGCTTCTGGTACGCAGTCGCTGGCCCTGAATCCCGGTCAGTCGTACCTGCTAGGCGATTTGTTTGACAACATCGGCGGATCAAAAGATCTCGAACTGGAGTTTCTGCTCGCCGGCGACACGGCCGAAAGGCTTGGTCGCGTCGTGTACGACGTCATCGCGACAGGTGTGCCGGGTGACTACAACGGCAACGGTGTCGTAGACGCTGCAGATTACACCGTATGGCGAAACAAGCTTGGCACTGCCAGCAGCCTGCCGAACGAGGGGACCGGCATCAGTCCCGGTGTGGTTGATGCGGCAGATTACACGTTCTGGAAATCTCGCTTCGGGGCGACCTCCGGAACTGGAGCAGGAGGAAGCGCACTGGCAGGAGCAAACGTACCGGAGCCGGTTACGTATTGGCTGTTCGTGTTCGGCGCTGTGTCATACTTGAGTGCTGCTCGGCCAAGGGCATTGCGAGATTTGTAGGGGGGCGCGCAATACCTGTGGCGGCGTCCGTACCTGACGAGGTGGTCTTTGATGTTCGGCAACCATGTGATTTTGGAGGTGAAAGCTAATGCGATCGGAACTTGCAGTGTTTATGTTGAAGTCAATGGGTGCAGCAACGGCTGCGTGTTTGACGTTGGTGTTGGGGTTGATTGGCAGCGCTGCTGCGGTGTCGATCCCGGTTGCTAATTACAGTTTTGAGGATCCTACGATTCCGGCTCCCCCCGCGGATCAGTACATCGTTGGCCTGCCGACCAGTTGGAGCGACCTCGGTTCGGATGGCCCGTTCGTCGAGACGAACGCTGCACTTGGTTTTTCCGGCGGCGATGCGGCGCAATACGCGGGGATGAACGGTGGGACGATTTATCAGGATCTCGGCGTGGCTTTCGCACCGAATACCATATACTCGGTCGAAGTAGCCACTGCCCATCGAAGTAGTTTCACGAATGGCACGCTCGAGTTCGGCCTGTTTAGCAGTAGTTCGCTGGGCACCGACCTCGGCACGCCTGGTTTCGCTGATATTCAGGGTGTTTGGCCCGGTAGTGGGAATCCGGACGGTGATGAGATGTACAACCAATTCCGTGATAGCGCGGTACTCGCCACGATCGGTTCTGGTGCGCTAGGTCAGCCGTACAGCTTCACCACTGGTGCGGTTGCTCCGAGTGGGAACGCGGTCGTCTTCCTTCGCCAAGCCGGCGGTTCCCGCGTGAATTTTGACAACGTTCGCGTTACCGCGGTCCCGGTGCCGGAGCCAGGATGCATCGCGTTCGTCGCAATTGCATTTGGTTCGTTATGGGCAGTTGGCGGGCGGCGCAAGTAACGCGCTCAACAGCTGTCCGGATGGTGAGAGAATTTAGAACGCGAGTGTCGGGCAATGTTCGTCGTCTGGTGAGGATGCCGCGAACAGGCCCGAGCTCGTAGACATAGAAGAGTGTTGCCTTTCGAGACAGCTACATTAGAGAGGTTGATAGACCATGAACAAGATCGTGAAACTCAGAAAGTTGTGGTTCGGCGGCGCTGCGGCGTGGATCGTGGCTAGTGCCCTGGTTGCGCAAGGCGCCGTGACCATGTCCCGCAACGCGAACGCCCCCACAACTGGCCCGCTTGATCAATTCGATTTCACGGAAGATGCGACTGTGCCCGGACCAACTCCCGGTGGCGGAACCTACAATTCGCAGGCGTACGCCGACAATGGCGGTCCTCCGGGACAAATCTTCACGACACCCGCCAGTAGCCCGGCTTTCTCATTGAATTCGGTGTCACTGAAAGGTGTCGCCGATTTTGGCGGCGGCGTCTTCAACGCGACTAACACCTGGGGTGTTCGCATTAGCGAAGTCAGCGGCACGACGCTCATCCCTAAGAACACGGTCACGGGAGTTGCGTCGGTCACGGGAGGTGTTGGCAATGAGTGGTACACCTGGACTTTTAGCGGCCCCGATGCGCTCACTTTGATGCCCTCCAAGCAATACTCATTCGAGGTCTATTCGCAGAACGGTTGGTTGGGCTTCGACGCCGACACCACAGATGGCTACGCGGGGGGCACGGCGTTCAATAGCGCCAGCCCGGGCCGAAGCTTTGCCGACTTAACGACGGGTAATCTGGCGAATCACGGATACGATCGCACCTTTCACGTGGCGATTAGTGATCACATCTTCATGCCCGGTGACGTCGACGATGATGGAGACGTAGACGCAGTAGACTTCGGCATCATCCGCGACCACTTCAAGCAAAACGTTGCCGCACGTAATTTGGGAGATCTCGATGGGGACGGGATCGTGGGCTTTAAGGACTACCTGGATTGGCGCACACACGTGCCGGCCGGTAGCGCGGCGGCAAGTCTCACACTCGGTTCTGTGCCGGAGCCGGCAACCGTGATGCTACTGGCTGCGCTCGGCGTTTTCGGCGTCAGTTCACGCCGGATCTTTCGCCGATAGCTTTATTTCCAGACACACGACGTCGTCCAGGCAATCTTGGCATCGGCTCGTTTAACCGCTGAAAATTTTGTCATGCTCTCCGCGTTTGTGAGAAGCAAGTGCGCCACGGCAGCGGTTTGCTGCCATGGCGTATCCGCGCTGTCAGCCTCTGAGTCATCTCGTGCCGTCTATCCGGCGGCAAGCCGGCGCCTTTCATGATGTCACACCAGCAACTCGCAAATTTACGTCGCCGTCGTCTCGGCTTTGAAGCACTCGAAGACCGCCGAATGATGGCCAACCTGCCCGGCGGTTTCACCGAAACGGTCGTGGCCGGCAATTTGACGAGTCCAATCACCATGGACATCGCTCCGAATGGGCAAATTTGGGTTGCCTTTCAGGACGGCCGGATCGAGGTTATCGGGAACGATGTCCTGCTGCCATCGCTGGCGATTCAGCTCGACTCCGATGGCTCTGGCGAGCGGGGACTGCAGGGGTTGGAACTCGATCCGGATTTCGACAATAACGGCTACATCTACGTCTACTACACGGCCGCACACAATCAAAACGGCCAACTTGCCAGCCACAATCGCCTCAGCCGTCTGACTGTCGACCCCACGACTGAGAACACGATAGCTCCTGGCAGCGAGGTGATTCTGTTGGAACTGCCGGAGTTCTCGACGTTCCCCACGAACCAAAATCCTATCTGGCACATGGGCGGCGCGATTCACTTCCTCCAGGATGGAACGATAGCAGTCCAGGTAGGAGACCATCTGAATAATAGCATCGTGCAGAATAATAACGCGCCGCTCGGCAAGATTCTGCGCGTCAACGCAGATGGCACGGCGCCGACGGACAATCCTTTTTATAACGCGGCGGATACCAATCCGCCGGGCGGCAGCGATTGGAACGGCAATGCCCCGGGCGATATCGATTGGATCGACTACGTCTGGGCATCGGGGCTGCGCAACCCGTTCAGCGGCGATGTGGATCCGGTAACCGGTAGGTATTTCGTCAATGACGTGGGCGAAGGCTCGTGGGAAGAAATCGATGATGCAACAATCGCCGGACGCAACTTCGGCTGGCCCACGACGGAAGGGAGTTTCAACCCCGCGACTTACCCAAACTTTACCAATCCTGTGCTCGCTTACAGCCACAGCGAAGATTCCGCAATCACCGGCGGTGCATTTTATAGCGGAGTAGCGAACCAGTTTCCCGTGCAATATCGGGGAGCGTACTTCTACTCGCAATTCACCGCCGGACGCATCCGTTACTTCGATCCCGCGAATCCGGGCGGAGCGATGACATTCGCTTCGGGAATCTCGTATCCCATGAATATCGAGGTCGCGCCCGATGGATCGCTCTACTACATCGAGCGCGGCGCGGGGGCGGGCGGAGCCCCGGGCATTGGCACCGGTAAGGTCGTCAAGATTCAGTATGCCGCCGCAATCGCGCCGCAGATTGTCTCTCATCCATCGAGCGCCCTTGTATCCGTCGGCTATGACGCGACTTTCACCGTCAGTGTGGCCGGTACGCCGCCGTTAAGGTTCCAATGGCAGCGTCACAACGGAACGGAGTTTGTCGACATAACCGGAGAGAATTCGAGTACGCTCACTCTGAACGCCGTCGCTTTGGGGGACGACAATGCCCAGTTCCGGGTCGTCGTGACGAATGATTACGGCACCGCGGTCAGTGACGCGGCGGTGCTCGACGTCACCAGCGACTCCCCGCCAACGCCCGTGATCGATTTGCCGGCCGCTGGATTAAAGTATCGGGCAGGCGACACGATTGTGTTTTCTGGGTATGCACTGGATACCGAGGACGGTACGCTGGCCGCGTCGCAACTCACATGGCAAGTCGATTTTCATCATGCCACGCACACCCACCCATTCTTCGCGCCGACATCGGGCATCACTGGCGGGCAGTTTACGATTCCCGCCATCGGCGAGACGTCCTCCGATGTGTGGTATCGAATTCGCCTGATCGCAACCGACTCGGCCGGTCTGACGACGGAGATCTTCCGTGACGTGTTCCCGCAGAAGTCGGACTTCGTCGTCCTCAACAATCTCGGTGGCGGCGGCGTTTTGGTCGACGGTCAAACGAAACAAACGCCTTTTGCGGTGACAGGTGTCGTTAGTATTGAGCGGACGATCGAAGCCCCTCTCAAGCAGAGCTTCAACGGAAAGAACGGCGTTTTTGTCCAGTGGCTCGATGGTGTGACCGACCGTGTGCGGACGATCGCTACTCCGGAAGACAACACCGCCTACGTTGCCTTGTATGAAGAAGTTCCGATAGCAGCCGTTTTCCTGTCGGAACTCGTACCGACAAACAATCCGCCTCCCAATGGATGGGGCCCAATTGAATACGACACTAGTAACGGTGAGGCCGCGGCGGGCGACGGCGTCCCGATGTCGATCGGCGGAGTCCGCTATTCGAAGGGGCTGGGTGTTCATGCAGCGTCAGACGTGCGTTACAACCTGGCAGGAAGCTTTGCTCGATTTGTCGCCGACGTCGGCCTCGACGACGAAACAGGTAACGGCGGGACGGTTGTATTTCAGGTTTACGGCGATGGAATCCTGCTCTTCGACAGCGGTCCACACTCTGGCGACAACACGACCACCGGGCAGCCGGTGCGCGTCGACGTCGACGTGGCGGGCGTGAATGAACTGCGATTGGTCGTGACCGACAATGGCGACGGAAATGGCCTGGATCATGCCGATTGGGGTAATGCCCGCCTGTTGCCGATAGGGGCAGGCACGAGTACGTACGTCAACTTCCGACCCGGTGATTCTCCAATGGTCAGTGGCTATTTGGCAGACATTGGCCAAGTCTATGGAGATCGGGGCGGCGGGCAAGCCTACGGCTGGTCTCAGGTCGTGACGATGCGCGATCGCAACGCGACGACGGCTTACGATCTCTACGAAACCCACGCCGAGATTCCGGCAAACCAAACTCGTGCTTGGAGCATTCAGGTTCCCAATGGCACGTATGCCGTGACGGTTTCGATCGGCGACGCAGGCGGCTCGACCAACAACACCAATAACACGGTCGCGGTCGAAGGCACTTCCTATTGGAGTGCATTGGCCTTACCGAACGATGAATTCGCGCAGCAGACGCACGTGGTAACCGTCAGCGACGGATTCTTGACTATGGTCGTCAGCAGCAGCGCGACGCTTCCGGCCGCAGTGAACTTTATAGAGATTGTCCCAATCCCCGTCGCACCTGCAGCTGCCCTGTTTCCGCTTGCCTCGGCCGATCTCACGCTCGACGGTAAGCTGACATACGCCGATGTTGTGGCGTTTGGAGCGGGCTGGGGCAGCCATGCTCCGACCGCGACCCTGGAACAACTGGTGAAAGCCGGTGATCTGAATTTTGACGGCACCACGGATCTTGGCGACTGGAGCTTGTTCTATCAGGCTTGGACGACAGCCGGCATGCCGGCTTTGCACTTCGATGCCGTGCTGAATCCTCTGGCTGGCGATTTTGACCGGAGTGGAGCCGTCAACAGCAATGACTACATCCTGTGGAAAAGCTCCTTCCGTTCGACGTCCGAGTTGGCCGCTGATGGAAATGGCGATGGCACGATTGATGCGGCCGACTACACAGTCTGGCGTAACCACTTGGGTGACATGATTCCACCGGCATTCGACAACTTGGTATTAACGATCGACCCTTCGACGGGCGAAGGATCACTCACTAACTACCGTGTTTTTCCCATCTCGCTCATCGGCTATTCCATCGTCTCAACCCATGGATCGCTGCTTCCTGCCAATGGCAGTTGGAACAGCCTGCAGGACCAGTTGTTGCCCGGATGGCAGGAAGCAGTACCGACGTCGTTCGCGTTGTCCGAATTGACGTCCAGCGGACCATTGCTGCTCGAATCAGGCGCTACGATCTTTTTAGGTCATTTCTTCGATGCGATCGCGCCGCATTCGGGCCTCATGTTGGAGTACGTCCTCGATACAAGCTCCACGGAGCAGCTTGGCGAGATCACGTTTGCCGGCCTCAGCGACCTGGGCCAGGGACAAGTCACAACATTTGGCCTGGAAGTTTCGCGCCCTCAATTGTTGGAATTGACGACCGCTGGCGACGCTGCCTCCGCTCCGGCACTAGACCTGATACACACGCTCCTGGATGCGTCGCTTTCGAAGAAACAGACCGGGCCGTCGAACCCCTACGACGCACATCCTCTCGGCAACGCTTCGGAATTGCGATCATTCCGACCGGAAGTCGCACTTCTACTCTTAGACAGACTCCGGCGAGCAGACGCTAACAAGTATCAATCTGGCGAATCGGACCGGGCAACCGATTCGGCTTTTGAGGAGTTACTTGCGGACGGTCGAACGCACTTTCTGTTTGAGAAAGAACTCGGACTAGCGCGCTGCGAGCAACTGCAGCCGTTCAAGGGGTGAGACCTCCGACGAAAACGGCTTAAATGTCTGCCTGAATGTACACTGAAGGTTCGGTCGCTGAGTTTTAAAACGGTCGGAATACTATATAGTGCGTCAACGTCATCCAAGATCGGGAGCCTCAAGCTCGCAAGGTCGCAAGTCTTCAGTTCGACATCGCTCCCTACGGATCGAGCCGCTCGAACCGAGGAATCTGCTCGCTGTCGTCATCAACGAATTCCACTACGATCCCGATGTCGCCACCGAGCAAGTCGAATTCATCGAACTCTACAACGACGGCGGCGCGAGCGTCGACCTCTCCGGTTGGCGGATTGACGAGGCGGTCGATTACACGTTCCCAGTCGGCGCAACACTCGCGGCCGACGGTTACCTAGTCGTGACTCAGAACGCGGCGGACTTCCAGTCTAAGTTCGGCTTTGCCCCTTTCGGCCAATGGGAAGTGGGCGACAAGCTCAGCAACGATGGCGAGACGATCGAGCTGCGCGACTCCGCGAACCAACTCCTCGACACTGTCACTTACAAGCTGGGTTTTCCGTGGCCAACATCCGGCGATTATGGCACTTCGATTGAGTTGATCAATCCGGCACTCGACAACGACTTGGCGGGCAACTGGCGATCGTCGGGGCTTACGAACCCAGACCCCAGTGCCGGCACATTTATCGAGCCCGGATCGATCTGGCGTTACCGGAGGGGGATTACGGCCAACCCGCCCGCGGACTGGCGGCTGGCGAGTTTTAGCGAGGCGACCGACTCGGTTTCCTGGCAACTGGGAACGGCTTCCATCGGCTACGGCGATGGCGACGACGCCACCGTGCTCGGCGACATGCAGAACAACTATTCGTCGATCTACCTCCGCAAGCAGTTCACGATCAACGGCTCGATTCCCGACACACTTAAATTGCGGCTGTACGTCGACGACGGCGCGATCATTTCGATCAACGGCACGGAGGTAGGCCGCTATCATGTCACCGGCGGCGGCAAGAACTATAACGACACGGCGGGCAACACGGTCGACGAGGCGTCCTGGGAAGACATCGTGCTCACCGGAGCCTCCTCCTACCTGGTGTCCGGCACGAATACGATCGCCGTCCACGTGCTCAACTCGTCAATCGGCAGTAGCGATCTCTCGTTCAATCTCGAGCTGAGCGCGCCGTCGAACGTCAGTGCCGAACCGACGCCTGGCGCTCGGAACTCGGTGTATGCCGCCAATGCCGCCCCACAAATGCGGCAACTCACCCAGTCGGTCCAGCAGCCCACGAGTGGCCAGGCGGTGACGATTACGATGAAGGTCACCGACCCGGACGGCGTTCAGAGTGTGGTGCTCGACTATCAGTTGGTCGACCCGGGCAACTACATCCGCGTGACCGACGCCGCGTACGGGACCGATTGGACCAGGGTGGCGATGCACGACGACGGCCTCAATGGCGATGCCGTGGCCGGCGACAACGTTTATTCGGTCGTCATGCCAGGTTCGCTCCAAACCAATCGTCGGCTGGTGCGCTACCAGGTCACGGCCACCGACGATCTGGGCGCGAGCGTCCGCGGACCGTACGCCGACGATCCGCAGCCGAACTTCGCTTACTTCGTCTACAACGGGGTACCGGATTACGTCGGCTCGTTGCGGCCAGGCGTCTCGCCGAACGTCACCTATTCCGGCGGCGTGCTCGACAATATCGCCACGTACCAATTGATCGCCAACGCAGTCGACGTCCAGAACAGCCAATATAACCAGAGCTACAACGAGGTCCTCTTCCACGGTACGCTGGTCTACGACGGCGTGGTATACGACCATGTTGAGTTCCGCAACCGCGGCGTCGCCTCGACTTACGCTGTCGGCAAGAATAAGTGGAAAATCGAGTTCCTGCGAGGACACTACTTCGCTGGGCGCGACAACTACGGCAATCTGTACAACGAACTGCAGGACGAAATCAACATCCTGCCGGGCACCAATCCCTGGTGGCGCAACGACGCATCGACTGACGGCACCGTGCTGTCCGAGCCAGTTGCCTTCAAGCTCTATGAGTTGGCCGGCACGCCTGCGCCGAACACCAACTACTTCCAGTTCCGCGTGATCGACGCCGCGTCGGAATCCGGCGCCAACCAGTACGGCGGCGACTTCTGGGGTCTGTACATGGTGATCGAGCAGCCCGACGGCAGCTTCCTCGACGAACGCGATCTGCCGGACGGCAACATCTTCAACATGCACGGTAGCGCGTTTGGTTCGACGAGCCAGCGCCATCAAGGGAGCGACTCGCCGACCGACCGATCGGATTTGGTCGCGTTCCTCAACGGCATCGACGGCGGACATCGAAACGCTCGCCTGGTGGGAGGAGAATCTCAACTGGGATTCCTACTTCGCCTGGAACATCATCAATCACGCGGTGAACAACGCCGACATCCGTCCGAACGAGAACGTCAACTACTATCACAGCGAAGAGACCGGCCAGTGGTACGTGATTCCCTGGGACTTGGACCTCACGTTTGAAGACGCCCCGCACTTCGGCCAACCCGTCACGACGCGCGAAAACATCCGCACCTTGCTGGCCGATCACCCCATCGCACGTTTGGCCTATGAAAACCGCCTCCGCGAGATTACCGACCTGCTGCTGGCAAACGGCGATGCGGCGCAGGTCGTCCTGGAGTACGCCAACGTGCTCACGTTCGGCGGCACCGACCAGTCGATCGTCAACGCGAATCAGGCACAGTGGGACTACAATCCACAGAAGGTCAAAAAAGGAGTCTGGTACGAAAACTTCAACTCCAGCCTGCTTCCCAACAAGAGCTTCAACGGGCTGGTGACTTACATGCAGAACTACCTGAGCCCCGGCGGTTACGGGTACAACCTGCTGGCTTCCCAAGGAAACGACTCCGGTATCCCCAACAAACCGACGATCAGTTACGTCGGTGCGCCGGGCTACCACGCCGATGGCCTGGTGTTCCAGACGACGGCGTTCAGCGATCCGCAGGGGGCCGGCACCTTCGGCAAAATCGAGTGGCGCGTGGCGGAGGTCTACAACTCGTCGGTCGCGGGCTACGTGGCGGGGCAAACTCATACGTATGAGATCGAGGGCAGCTGGGAATCCGGCGAACTCACGAACTTCGCAAACCAGGCCAACGTGCCGGCGTCCGCCGTCGAGGCCGGAAAGACCTATCGCGCCCGCGTGCGAATGCAAGACGCCGACGGCCACTGGAGCCATTGGTCGGACGCGGTCCAATTCGTCGCCGCACCTGCGTCCTCCCTGCCGACACTGGTCATCTCCGAGCTGAATTACCACCCGGCAAATCACGCTGGCGTTGACGACAGCGAAGACCTGGAGTTCATCGAGATTTTGAACACCGGCACGCAGACGGTCGATTTGAGCGGTGTGCAAATCACCCAGTTCGCCAGCATGCCATACACGTTTGCCAATGGCTTGATTCTGGAGGCCGGGCATCGCATCGTCGTCCCGCGTAATCCCGCGGTTTTTCAACAGGTCTACGGGACGAGCATTCCGATTCACCTCGACCGGTTACGCCGATTCGAATTTAAGCAACGGCGGCGAACGAATTGCACTGGTGAGCGCGACGGGAATTACGATCGTCGATTTCACCTACGACGACGCCGGCTTGTGGCCAACGGCGCCCGACGGCGGTGGCCCGTCGCTGGAACTGGTCAACCTCAACGGCGACCCGAATGATCCGGCCAATTGGGCCGCGAGTCTTTTTGCAGGCGGTTCGCCCGGTGCGCCGAACCAATGGCTGCCGGGGGATTACGACCGGAGCGGCATCGTCGATACGGCTGACTACGGCGCTTGGAAGTCGGCGTTTGGCGACACCGTGATTCCCTTTGTGTCGGCCGACGGAAATGGCGACGGACATGTCGACGCTGCCGACTACACCGTTTGGCGAGACCATCTTGGCGCCTCGATCGGAACTTTGCTGGCTGGCAATTCGGGATTGCCGGTCGACGCATCGACCGGGCAAGGAGTAGCAGCTTTTATCAGCTCGTCGACGACATCGGAAACTGTCTCACGAACAGCAACCACGAACACCGATCTTGGAGCAGTCCTATCGCCCCCTGCGCCGATGCTTGCCAAACAACTCGCTCCGGGGCGGCAAACTTCAGTGTTTCCGTCGGTTGCCACTCGTTCATTGGTAGCATCCACTCGGCAGATGCCGTCAATCGACCTGCTGACACTGCTGGAAGGGGACCGCCGATCTAGAGAAGTGGCTTCATCGCGAGAGCGCGAGTTCGAGGTCGCCATCGACTCGGCCTTCGCAGATTTTGACGCCGATGGCGATGATAGCGCGATTGCCCAGCTACTTGGGACGTTCAATCCAACTTCGATCTCGGCGACAAGATATTTGCGGCAACCCAGCTGAGGCAATGAGCCGATTACGCCAGCAGCAACGAGCAACGCGATGACATTACGTATTCGATTGTTACCGGGGATGATCCTTCGCTTCAACGCAGCACTGCTGGTGGGATTGCTGGTCGCCGGAAGCCCGGCCACGTCGGCCCCGCCCGATTGGGAAAACCCGGCGGTCATCGGCATCAACAAAGAGCCGGGGCACGTTTTTTCCCCGCCATTTGAGAGTCGCCACGAGGCGCAACCCGCCGCTTGGCGCGATTCCAGTCAAGTTGAGTCGCTCAACGGCAAGTGGAAGTTCCACTACTCCATGCGCCCCGAAGACCGACCCATCGAGTTCTATCACACTAATTACGACGTGAGTGGCTGGAATGAAATCCAGGTCCCCGGCAATTGGCAGACGCAGGGATTCGGTGTGCCGATCTATACCAACATCACGTATCCCTTCCGCCGCGACTGGCCCCGCGTGACCGGCGAGCCGCCGCGTGACTGGACCGCCTACGACCACCGCAACCCGGTGGGAAGCTACGTCCGGCGATTCACGCTCCCGAAATCGTGGCGTGGCGGCGAAGTGTTCATCCACTTCGGCGGCGTCGAGTCCGCCTTTTATCTGTGGATCAACGGCCAGAAGGTCGGCTACAGCGAGGGGAGCTACACTCCCGCCGAATTCCGCGTCACGAAATATCTGCGGCCGGGCGAAAACACGATCGCCGTCGAAGTTTACCGCTGGTCGGACGGCTCCTATCTCGAAGACCAGGACTTCTGGCGGCTCAGCGGGATCTTCCGCGACGTGTTCCTCTACCGCACGCCCGTGGTCCGGCTGGAAGACTATTACCTGCGCTACGATTTGAATGCGTCACTAGACGAGGTGACGCTCGCCCTCGACGCAACCGTCGAGAACCTCGGCAAACACGATTCCACCGCGGACGTCAAAGCCGAACTGCTCGATGCCTCCGGCAAACTGGTCTGGCAAGCCAAGACTCCCGTGGAACGGACGCCGGCCGGCGCAAGCAGTCATGTGACGCTTGGCGGCACGTTGAAGGACGTTACCCTTTGGAATGGCGAATCGCCCTACTGTTACGACTTGCTGATCACTCTGCTGGACCAGCAAGGGCGCGAGTCGGTCGTCCACCATCACACCGTCGGCTTTCGCAAGATCGAATTCAGCGACAAGGGCGAGTTGCTGGTGAACGGCCATCCCGTAATCATCAAAGGCGCCAACCGGCACGAGCATGACCCCGACCGCGGTCGTGCGGTCACGCGGGACACGATGTTGCGCGACATCGAGCTATTTAAACAGCTCAACGTCAACGCGGTCCGCACCAGCCACTATCCGAATCATCCCGACTGGTACGAACTCTGCGATCGATACGGCATCTACGTCATCGACGAGGCGAACATCGAGTCGCACGGATATCGAGACGAAATGGCGCGCGAGCCAACGTATCGACACGCACACGTGGATCGGTGCGAGCGCATGGTGCTGCGCGACCGGAATCACCCGAGTGTTGTCTTTTGGTCGCTCGGCAACGAAGCGGGCTTTGGAGACAACTTCGTCGCCGCGAGCCAGGCGGTTCGCCAGCTCGACGACTCGCTTCCAATACACTACGAACAAGCGCCAGACCCTCCGACGCAACCGACGTCGACAGCGTGATGTACCCGGCGGTCGATTGGCTGGTGGCGGCAGGCCGCGAGGATAACCCGAGGCCGTTTTTCGTGTGCGAGTATGCCCACTCGATGGGAAACGCGATGGGCAATCTTGACGAGTACGTTGAGGCATTCGAAGAGTATCCGCGGCTCGTCGGTGGCTGCATCTGGGACTGGGTCGATCAGGGTATTCGGCAACCAAATCCGGGCAACCGCGTCGCTCCAACCGGGCGCCGCGACTTCTTCGCTTACGGTGGCGATTTCGGCGACCGGCCCAACGACGGCAATTTCTGCATCAACGGGATCGTTACCGCCGACCGGCAACTCACGGCCAAAGCGATGCAGGTGAAATACTGCTATCAGCCCGCCCACATCGCATTCTCCGACGGCAAGCTGACGCTGCACAATCGATACGATTTCACTGATCTCAAGGACCGTTGCGAATTGACCTGGTCCGTCACGCGCGACGGCGAGGAAGTGGCGAGCGGTTCCACTCCGCTCCTCTCGATCGCGCCGGGCGCGACCGGCGAAGCGCGGCTGGAACTCCCCAACCTGCAGCCCGTCCCCGGATCCGACCTGCGGCTCAACGTGCGGCTGGTTCTACGGGAGGACATCGCGCCTCTATCCAAGGGATGGGTGATCGCGCACGATCAGTTCCCCCTCCTCTCGCCGCCTGCACCTGATGTCGACCCCACCACGCTAGGTTCGATCCGTGTGGTCCGCTCGCCAGTCGACGGCAGTGTGAAGTTGGAGGGAGCACGCTTTTCCGCGGCCATTTCCGGCTCGGGTCAGCTCAGCGAGCTCGCCTACGACGGGCGGAACATACTCACGGATGAAACGGGCTTCACCTCCAACCTGTACCGCGCTCCAGTCGATAATGACAAAATCTTTTCAGGTGCATGGCAGCAGCCGGACTTGCGTCGCTTAAGCGCAACGAAAATGATTCCCGACAGTCGCGTGTCCGCATTACGCGCCAAACCGAGAACCTGGTCCAAGTGACCGTTGATCGTCAGGATATCGGCACAGGGCTCTATGTCGATTCGTCGACCGCTTACACGTTTCTGGGTGATGGGACGCTGCTGGTCGATGCCGTGATCAGTCCATCGGACAGTCGCCTCATCCTCCCCCGTGTCGGTTTGCGGGCGATCCTCGATGCAGCACTAAGCCGCGTCACGTACTACGGTCGTGGCCCTGTGGCGAACTATTGCGACCGCAAGTCGAGTCAAACAATCGGGCGGTACGATGCCAACGTCGAAGACTTCTATGAGGACTTCGTTCGACCTCAGAGCATGGGAAACCGCTGCGACATGCAGTGGATGGCGTTGCGGGACCAGCAAGGCAACGGCGCACTGATCGACGCGATGTCGCCGCTTTCCTTCACCACGCTGCGGTTCACGGAACAGGCGTTGGCGGCGGCCGCCCATCCTTATGAGCTGGTCCCGGCCGATGGCATTGTGCTGAGCCTCGACGGCGCGCACACGGGCCTCGGCGGCGCATCCTGTGGTCCCGGTCCACTGGAAAAGTACACCCATCGCGGGCCGGCTCGCGTGCGGTTCAGTGTACGTCCGCTCAACAGTCGTGAGGACCCTGCCGTCAAAGCTCGCTCGACGTTCTCCGTCGTTCCCAGCGTCGTAATCAATCGTAATGGGCAGGGCCAGTTGTCACTCGACGGGGTAGACCGGGGCGATGTTCGCGTCACGATTGACGGGCAACCGGTCGAAGCGTCGCCGGAAGCGCAGAAGATAACGGAAGGGGGTGTCATCACCGCCGCGCCAATCGGCCGCGAAAAGGACTCTATTCCCGCCGTGGCCACCACGCGAGTGTTTTCGCCGAAACTCGACCGTTCTGCGTGGAATCTGACCGTCAGCAGCGAGGACACCGACGGTCCGGCAGCCCATCTCATCGACGACAATCCGCAGACGTTTTGGCACACCCGCTGGCAACACGACGCCCCGCTCCCACCACACGATGCCGTGATCGACTTCGGAGAGCCACTTCTGCTGAAAGGAGTGCAGGTTATGCCGAGGCAAGGAATCTCGAACGGACGTGTCGAGCGCTATCGACTCGAGGTAAGCAACGACGGCAAGGTCTGGCGCGAAGCGGTGAGCGGCCAGCTCCCCGACCGCGAAACGCCGTCGGTCATCGGCTTCTCGGATGAGCAGACGGTTCGCTATTTGCGGTTTATCGCTCTATCGAGTTACTTCGGACCATGGACATCGATGGCCGAGATCAAGCCAATCGTCGCCGGAAAGCGCGCTTCTCCGGTCCTGCCGGGACTCCCAGATTGAGCTCTCTACCTAATGATCGAGGCTCGCGAGAACAATTCATGCCGGTCCTGATTCGATTTCTTCCTCCGAGATTTCTCATGAACTGCCTCAACAGATTGAAGCGTGAATACGAAAAGTCGGTCTACTGGCTAACGTTGCTGTCGCTCTCCAGCCTTGCTGTCTGGTGTAGTGCTGCTCGGGCAGGCTCCTCAGAGCCGCCGGCGTTCATCCCCCCAGCCACGCCGCTTGTGGCCTGCGATCCGTACTTCAGCATCTGGCCAACGGAAAGGAACCCGACCGACACCGCGACAACTCATTGGACCGGAAAGCAACATCGGCTCGCAAGCTTGATCCGCATCGACGGACAGACGTACCGCCTGATGGGAAATGTGCCTGCCGACACTCTGTCCCTGCGGCAGGTATCGCTGGAGATCACTCCCACGCGATCGATCTATCGGTTCGAGGGCGCCTCGCTGGCCGTCAAGCTGACTTTCATGACTCCTGCGCTGTCGGAGGACATCGATCTGTTGTCCCGACCCATTACCTACGTCAGCTATGAGATGAAAGCAATTGACGAGCAGCTGCACGAGGTCGCGATCTTCTTTTCGGCATCAGGTGAACTGACCGTCAACGAGTCCCAGCAACTGGTCGACGCTTCTACAGAGTCGTTTGGGGACATGGCGGCAATCAAGTTCGGCTCCGTCGACCAGCCGGTGCTGGGCCGTAGCGGCGACGACGTGCGTATTGACTGGGGCTATTTGTATTTGGCGGCAGAGCGCGACGCGATTGCCGCCCGTGCCTTGGGCGCACCGGCGAGCTTCATCGCGGCATTTGCCGCCGGCGAGCCGGTTCGCGAAAATGCCGACGAGTTAACGAATCGGCCAGCCGGAGATAGTGGCCGCTGCAATGACTTTCGATGCCAAGTCGATCAGCGCCGAGCCGGTGACATGCTGGCTGGTCCTTGCGTACGACGATTTGTACTCCATTGAGTACTTGAATGCTCGGTTGCGACCGTACTGGCGTCGAAACGGAATGGGCGCCGAGGGCTTGCTCCAGGAGGCGATACGCGACTATCCGAAGTTGGCTTCGCGCTGCGAGACATTCGACCGAGAATTGATGGCCGATTTGCAGAAGGCGGACGGTGCAGAGTATGCAAAGCTCGCCGCCCTGGCTTATCGCCAGTGTTTTGCCGCGGGCAAGTTCGTCGCCGACGCCAACGGTCAGCCGATCCAGTTCTGCAAAGAGAACTTTTCCAATGGATGCATCGGAACCTCGGACGTGTTCTATCCGATGTCGCCACAATTCCTGCTTTTCGGGCCATCGCTGGCCAAGTCGTTTATCGCACCCTTCATGGACTATGCGGCCAGCGACCGCTGGAGTTTGCCCTTTGCACCGCACGACCTGGGCACGTACCCAAAGGCAAACGGCCAGGTCTACGATGGTGGAGAGTGCAGCGAGGAGAATCAGATGCCGGTTGGGCGAATACGCTGTTTGGCGAACTGGTGACTACGATCCACGCCGAGCGTCCGGAATTGCTGGCCCGAAACTACTGAGAGGCCAATACGTCGCCTCAATCAGCGGCCTACCTAAAAATAATCAAAATGATGAACTCGCACTCGAAACTACTGATCCGGCATACGCTCTTCGCGCTGCTTGCCATCCCGTTGATGACTCCGCTCTCGGCGGCACAGCAGGCACTGGTTGATTATCCGAATCCACTCCAGGGAACCGATTCCGTGCGGGAGTTCTCGCATGGAAATCTCTATCCGGCGATCGCCACGCCTTTCCCGATGAACGTCTGGGCTCCGTACACGCAACCTCTGCCCGATTCGTTCTACTATCAATATCGAGAAACAAGAATCTGCGGCATTCGCCAAACTCATCAGCCGAGTCCTTGGATCAACGAGTACGCCGCGATTGCATTCATGCCGGTCGCAGGCGAGTTGCGCGTGACCGACGTCGAGCGCGCCTCGGACTTCACTCACGACGACGAGGAGGCCCACCCCAGCTACTACCGCGTCTTTCTCAAGTCCTACGATGCAACGATCGAAGTGACACCGACGCGGCGGTGTGCGTCGTTCCGCGTGACCTATGGTGACAAGGCTCCGGCTTACCTGGTGCTTGATGCGTTTCCCGGCGGTTCGAGCGTTTGTATTGCGCCGGACGAGCGAAAGATCGTGGGGATCTCGCGGTACAACCACGGCGGGACTCCCGCCAACTTTGCCAACCATTTCGTCGTCGAATTTGACCAGCCATTCGAAGCCTACGGCACGTGGTCGCCGGAATCAATGCATGAAGGACAGGCGTCGGAGGAAGGCGAGCATGTGGGCGCCTATCTCCGGTTCGACACGTCGCCCCAGCGCGTCGTCACGTTTCGCGTCGCGTCGTCGTTCATCAGCCCAGAGCAGGCAGAGATTACGCTGGACCGTGAGATTGGCGGCGACTCGTTTGAGACGGTGAGGGCGAAGGCGGACGCACGCTGGAACGAAATGCTGGGCTGCATCCGCGTCGAAGGCGGAACAGATGAGCAGCGACGCACGTTCTACTCGGCCCTCTATCGGACCATGTTATTTCCGCATGCGGTCTTTGAAGTCGACGCGAAGGGCCAGAATCGATACTACAGCCCCTACGACGGCCAGGTGCACGAGGGTGTCCTCTACACCGACAGCGGCTTGTGGGACACTTTTCGCGCCGTTCACCCGCTATTGAATCTTCTCTTTCCAAACGTCAACGCCGAGATCCTCCAGGGCATGCTCCATGCGTACGAGGAGAGCGGTTGGCTGCCTGCTTGGGCAAGTCCGGGACACCGCGATTGCATGATCGGCAATCACGCGTTCTCTCTGTTTGCCGACGCCTGGGTGAAGGGCAACCGCGATTTCGACACTCAAAAGGCTCTCCAAGCGATGGTCCACGACGCCAGCCACGAAGGACCGTTGCACAGTGTCGGCCGCGATGGAGTCAGGTACTATCGTGAGCTCGGGTATCTCCCGTCACCCGAAATCCATGAGGCTACGGCCAAGACCTTGGAGTTCGCCTACGACGACTACTGTGCTAGTGTGCTTGCCCGAGGCCTAGGAGAAAAGCAACTCGCCCAGTCTTTTGCCAAGAGTTCTCGGAATTGGAGTAACGTGTTCGATCCCAAAACGGGCTTCGTCCGCGGACGCAAGAAGGACGGCTCCTGGGTCGAACCGTTCTGGCCCGACGAATGGGGCGGTCCCTTCACCGAGGGGAACGCCTGGCACTGGACCTGGAGCGTGTTCCACGACCTCGACGGACTCATGGAAGCGTTGGGTGGCCGCGCCGCGTTCGCCAGAAAGCTCGATCAGGTGTTTGAGGTTCCGCCCACGATCCGCGTCGGCTCCTACGGCGGTCTGATCCATGAAATGACCGAGATGGTTGCGCTGAATATGGGACAATATGCCCACGGCAATCAACCGATTCAGCACATGATCTACCTCTATGTCCATGCCGGCCAGCCGTGGAAGACCCAACAGCACGTCCGCCAAGTGATGAACAACATATACGACTCGTCACCACGCGGATTGTGCGGCGACGAAGACAACGGCCAGACGTCGGCCTGGTACGTCTTCAGCGCTATGGGCTTCTATCCCGTTACGCCAGGCAACCCGACGTACATTCTGGGAAGTCCGCTGTTCGATCGCGTGACGATCGCGCTGCCCAACGGCAAAGAGTTTGTAATTGAAGCCGCCGACAACGGCCCCTGCCAATTCTACATTCAGTCGGCCAGCCTCAATGGCAAACCGCTTGACCGAGCGTGGCTAACCCATCAGGAGGTCGCCGACGGCGGAATGCTCCAACTTCAAATGGGCCACCAGCCCAACAAGCGGTGGGCCTCGACCGTTGGGTGCAAAAACTGGGTCGCGGGCAAGACCGAATAGCTGATAGCAGTTACAAAAATCGTAGCGGCTTGGAAGATGCCGAGGAGAAGATCGCTCGACGAAGCGGGGCTCTAACCGAGTGAACGCATCACCTCGACGGCTTTGCTGAGATCGAGTTCAGCGTAAATCTCGGTTGTGCTCGCCGCGCTATGGCCGTCGACCGCTCGTGCAGTGTCGATTCCGAATCTTCGCCGGATCTCGGTCGAAGCCGTGTGACGCAGTCGATTCGGCGACCATTTCTCGATCTTCAGTTTGTCATACGCACGATGAATAGCCCGGCGGTAGCTGTCAGTCGTGTAGCGATCGTTGGCCTTTCGCCGAGGTGAGGCAACTCGATTGGAGCCTGGGCGACTTCCGGTAGACAGCGGCCTCTTGCGCTTAGCTGCGGCACTTGCCCTGCGTCGTGATACCGATTCGGCGGGTGAAAAGCAAAACGCTTCCGGTTCACGGTCGACGAGATACGGAGCCAGCACTTGTTGGGCTCGAGGGCCGATGGCGATGATGCGATCCTTTTCGAAATGTTCTGTCTCGAACTCTTGCGGGCGATAGATCCATACGTCGCTGGACCGGTCGATATCGATTGGGGCCATGCTGCAGATCTCCCCTGGTCGAGCGCTGGTAAGCCGTTGGACGCGAACCATGTCCGCAATAACATCCGGCAGCACCGCGAGCGTGGCGTTGACTACTGAGTCGCTGATTATCCTGACTCGCGAAGTATCGCGAGCCCGTGAGCGTCCTTTCTTCAGCCCTGACAACTCCCGGAGCGAAGTGGACATTCCTGCGTCGTCGATCTCCTTTGCCGAAGCCCATTTGAACATGCAGCGAATGCGGTTGACCTGCTTGTTGATATATTTCCGCGACCAGTCGAGTTCGTCGATCATCGTGTCGCGAAGTTCGTCGAGAGCGACCGGTCCGAAGTTGGCGGCAAACGTGGTGCCGTAGTGCTGGCGGAGAATTCGCAGAGCATCGTTGATCACGCCCGCTTCGCGAGTAACTTCGCCGTTCTTGCGGTAATACTCGCGAGTGTGCTTGCGGTAGACGAAGATCACTTTTATGATCGTAGTTGACGCTCCGGCGAGTCGTTTTTGGCGGAGCTTGGAGTCTGTAAGTGTGGGAGGGATTCGCTCGCGGGTGAGCCGGCTCGCTCCTCTTGAAGTCCAGCTTCGGAGCGATGACGCGCAATTTCCCGCCTCTTGAGCAATCGCTGGTCAGCCTCAAGGCTTTTCTGCGAGCCGTAGGGACCGAGGCAGAGTTTCGTTCCGAGAAACGAGACGACGGCTTGATTGGTGGAATTGTGCAGCCGATACAATGGCGGCCGATGGAAGAGGCGTGGCCTGGCGACTCTTTCGGAGCTGCGGAGTCGCAATGGAGGAAGTCTCGTGGACTTCGGGCCTGTAAATCTTTTTGTGTCAGCCAGCATGAAGGTTACGAATTGGTCAGTTCCGGCATGCGTTTCTCGTAGAGGATGGCGAAGTGGTTGAGGGCTTGCTTCCAGTGGTGGATCGGCATGGTCCACTTCTTCGATGCCTCGCGGATCGCCATGAAGACCAGCTTCAGCGCCGACTCCTCGTTGGGGTAAATCTTGCGGTTCCGCGTGAACTTGCGGATCACGCTGTTGACGCTCTCGATCGCGTTGGTCGTGTAAATCGCCTTGCGAATCGGCGGTGGGAAGTCGAACAACGTGATGATGTCGGTCCACTTGGCCCGCCACTGCTTGGCAATCGTCGGATACTTGGCGTCCCAAGCTTGAGCGAATTCTTCCAGCGCCGCCTCCGCTTCCAGCACGGTTGCCGCCTGGTAGATCTTCTTGAGGTCACGCGCCACCAGCTTGCTGTCCTCGGTGCTCACATAACGTAGCGCCGCGCGCACCAGATGCACGATGCACAGCTGCACGCTCGCATGGGGGTAGGCGGCGCGAATCGCCTCCGCGAAGCCCGAGAGCCCGTCGATGCAAGCCACGAAGATGTCGCTGAGGCCGCGGTTCTTGAGGTCGGTGAGACAGGAGAGCCAGAACTTGGCCCCCTCGTTCTCGCCCAGCCACAGCCCCAATAACTCCTTCTGGCCCGCCAGATCAACGCCCAGGGCCACGTAAATCGTGTGTTGCGAGACTCGGCCGTTCGCACCGCGAACGTGGACCGTGATCCCGTCGAAGTACACGATCGGCCAGACGGCCGACAGCGGCCGGCTCCGCCAGGCTGTCACTTCGGCGTCGAGGTCTGCGGTGATCGCCGAGACCAGCGTCGCCGAGACCTCCACCCCGTAGAGTTCCCGCACAATCTCTTGGATGTCGCGGGTGGTCATCCCTTTGGCGTAGAGGGCCAAAATCTTTTCGTCAAAACCCGGCACGCGGCGTTGGTGCTTCTCGATCAGCTGCGGCTCGAACGTGCCGTCGCGGTCCCGCGGCGTACTGAGTGTCACCTTCCCCAAATCGCCTTGCACCCGCTTCTTGCTGCGGCCATTCCGCCGGTTCGGCGAACGCCGCTGCTGGGCAATCGGCTGCAAAGAGGCCGCAGCAGCCACCGGCCGCCGGCCCAAATGGACATCCATCTCCGAGTCGAGCATCCGCTCGACGGCCGACTTCATCATCACCCGCAACAGCTCGTTGAGCTCCTCGACCGTCGTCGCCTGGCCGGCGAATTCCGTGGCCAACTCCTGGGCCCGCGATTGCAGCAATGCATCCATGCGTCAGTCTCCTAGATACAAGAAAGGGTCGTCACAATTACCACTTCTTGCTAGCTGATGCAAGATTTCTTACAGGGCCTCGCCTCAGGCAAAGGGATGGCTTCAGACACCAACAAATCAGCGATCATTGGCTTCATGTGGTCTGCCACAGTGCCGGTTGCAAGGTCTTCAACATATACCCAGCCGACGACAGGGCCAGATTCGAACTCCTGAACTCCCGCCACATCAAAACCTCTCGATTGCAGTAAATCCGCTGCTTCACGAGCGTCCATTTGCGCTTTACAAGAAACAAGCGGCTCATAGATCGCTGCTGCCGTAAGACCATTGTCAATGATCTCACGCAATTCCACGAGGCGTGTACCCTTGGCCTGTTTCCGTCTGGCGAAATCCACAATCGATCACCCATATCTACCTCCCACGTAAATGGAGAAACATTGCTCCCGGTCAAAGTGCCATCCATTTAACCATACTCTATACCAGGAGCATTGAATCCCCCAATAGAAGCGCTAGCTGAATGGGTTAGCGCGGATATGCAAATCAATACTTCCGTTATGTTTGTCCATTAGGAACGAAGCTGACTGCAAACAATCCCGGATTGCCAGGACGGCGGCTGAACTTGCTCCCCCTTGGCGAACTCCTCCCCCTTGGCGGTTCAAATTCCGCAACCAATTTGTCATTTGAAATTTATCATTCGAAATACGAACCTCGTGCCTTCTGTGCCTCTTCGCGGCCAGCAGTTCAAACCACTAATCTCCGCTAATTAGCGCTCATTAGCGAACATTAGCGGTGCTACTTCCCTCCGTGCAATCCGTGGTCAAATCTTCCCCCATCGTTTGCGCCTTGGCGCCTTCGCGTGAGATCCCAACTCTGTGCTCTCTGTGTCCACTGTGGTGAAATACCGTTTTCGTCGTGCCATCGTACCGTCGTGGTTAAGAACCTACCGCCTTCGGCCTCTTTCTTCGCGGGCACCGAGCAGGACGCTTGGTCGACGACGGCTGAACTTGCTCCCTCCTGGGTGATCAAAAGTCGAGAGTCGAGAGTCCAGTGTCGAGAGCCAATCAACGCTTGGCTCCCCGCCCCGTGCTCCCTGCCATCTCCTCTGCTTCCTCAGTTATCTCCTGTTCAATCTTGCATTCTTATAATTCTCTTCCTTCGTGACCTCCGTGCCTTCGTGGTGAATCCTTGCAAAAAGTCGAGAGTCGAGAGTCGAGAGTCCAGTGTCCAGTGTCGAGAGCCAATCTCCGCCCGGCCCCCCGCCCCGTGCCCCATGCCCTCTGCTATTTCCTCCGTGGTCTCAGTGTCCTCGGTGGCCATTCCCATCTTCGTCGTGCCATCGTGCCGTCGTGGTAAAATCCTGCCCGGTCAAAAATAATCCTTGAATCCACCCACCAATCCCGCTACAAACGACAGTGTACAAATAGGCAGACAAAGAGCACGTAGCATGGAGCAAGGGGCATGGAGTAAGTCGAATCGAGAGCCAAGCAAGGATTGGCCCTCCGCCCTCCGCCCTCAGCCGACTGCCAATCCGAACTCTCCCGACTCCCGACTCCCGACTCCTGCTCCCCGTGTTCCTCCTGTCACCTTGCGCACTTCCACGAATCCCCGACGAATACCCAAACATGACAACCAAGCTCGCCTGTCACCTTCCACCTTACGCCTTACGCCCAAAGCTTATGAAATCCTCCATTTCAAAACCATTTCGCACGCAACCTATTACGCCACAACAATTAACGATCCACGTGGACACGTTTTGAAATGAAAACAGCCAATCCTTTCAAAACCCCCGCACCCAAAAGCATGACCAGCCAACAACTTACAACTGCGAGCCCGCGAGTTCTGAATTTCAAAACCTACTCCCCTACTCCACTACTCCCCGACTCCCCCTACCGCGACAGCCTACCACTTTCGGTCAGCGGCGGGGACTGGATAATGGTTCCTGCCGGAGGTCGGAGCGATGAGCGAACTGGCTGAGGATCGGTCGCGGCGTAAGCGACGGTATAGTGATGAGTTCAAGCAGAGAGTGGGACGATCGATGGATAGGAAAAGCGGCGATTGGCCGATCGGGGTGTTTGCCAGTATCGATGCTGGATTGGGTGTTGATCTGGACGTCGCGCGGGAGTTGGGGGTGCCGACCGTGCATCTCCACACGCCGCGGGCGGCGAGCCGGACTCCTGAGCGGGCCAGGGAGTTTGCCCGGCGGTTGGCGGATTTGGGGATCGAGGTCACGTGTGTGTTTGGTGGCTTTGAAGGCGAGAGCTACGCTGACATCCCGACGGTGAAGCAGACCGTGGGACTGGTGCCGCCGGCCACGCGAGCCGAGCGATTGCGGGAGCTCTTGGAGATCGCGGACTTCGCTCGTTTGCTCGATGTGTCGGTCGTCGGTGTGCATGTTGGATTTGTGCCCCATGAGGCGGACGATCCGGTTTATCGGGATGTCATTGCGGTGATTCGACAGGTTTGTGACCGCTGCCGGGAGAACGGCCAATCGTTGCATCTGGAAACGGGGCAGGAGCCGGCCGAGGTGTTGCTGCGATTTCTGGGCGACGTCGAGCGCGACAATTTGTTCGTCAACTTCGATCCGGCCAATATGATTCTCTACGGAGTGGGCGAGCCGCTGCCCGCGCTGGCGAAGCTTGGCCCTTATGTTCGCAGCGTCCATTGCAAAGATGCGAAATGGTCGGTCGAACCGGGCGTCACCTGGGGCCGGGAAACCGCGCTCGGCGAAGGGGACGTTGGCTTTGCCGCGTTCCTCGCGACGCTCGCGCGACATCGGCTATCGCGGTCCGCTGACAATTGAGCGCGAGATTCCGCACTTACCCGAGCAGCAGCGGGCAGAGATCGGCCGGGCGATTGAACTGCTCGAGCGATTGAAGCAGCAGCTCGCAGCGACTAACTAATCGGGTCATTGGGCGCGAATGCGAACCGGCTTGCCGGACGCCAGGCTTTTGGCTTCACTTTGGCAAATGCGAATCGCGTCGCTGGCCAGTTCGCCACTTAACACGTCGCTCGGGTGGTCGTGTGCGACACATCGAATCACCTCGCCGAGCTCGGCGCGAAATGCCACGAGCGGATCACCGTCGGAGAGCTTGACTTGTTTTGCCTTGCCGCGGGCGTCGAGTATGGTGGGCGGACAGAGATACCGCCCTGCCCCGCCGATGACCGCGAATTCAAATACCAGCGTAGCCCGCTCCAAATGAATCTCGAAGCCGTGGCAGAACGATCGTCCCTGTTGGTCGATCGTGCCGCTGGTTGCTTCGACGACCTGGTCGGCGTCGTTAAACTCGAACAGCGAGTGCCAAAACTTCGGCAGCCCGTTGTGCGTGGTTCCGCGCGTGACGACGCTCGTCGGCATGCCGAACAGGAGGCGAATGAAATGGGCGTCGTGGACGTGCAAATCGAACATCGGTCCGCCGACCTGGTCGGCAGCCCAAAAATTGTTGAGCCACAGCGGCTCGGCGATGATGCGTTTGAAGCTCCCGCCAAGGAGCCGACCGAAGCGTCCGCTGCGGATGGTCCGCAACGCCCAGGCGTATTCGGGAAAGAAGGGCAGCACGTGGCCGATCAGGAGTTGTCGTTGGGCCGTTTTGGCCGCGCGCAGCATGCGCCGCAGTCGGCGGCTCGCGAGGGCCATGGGCTTTTCGCAGAAGACGTGCTTGCCCTGGGCCAGCACCGGCAAGCGACGTCGGCATGCAAGGCGGTCGGCAGCGTCAGGTCGATAAGATCGATCTGGTCGTCTGCCAGCATGTCGTCGATTTCGGAATAGGTCCGCAGGCCGCGGAGGTCCATTTGGGTACCGGGCGGACCGAAGTTGCCGCGAATGTCGCGCCAGTCTCCGGCAAGTCGCTTGGGATTGGACCCGCACAGCGCGACCACCTTTGCTCCGCGCAATTTACGGTAGGCGAGATAGTGGATCATCCCCATGAAGCCGATACCGGCGATGCCGATGCGAATCATGTGGCCGGCGCCCGCGACGGAAGAGGGGAATCATCGCCGGCGGCTTCGCCACCATTGCTACTTTCTTCGCGAAAGAACAAGGCGAAGAGGATCAGAACCACGGTGGCCATCGCGGCGGGGGCGAGCCAAATCGATCGCCAGTCATGGAGGATCGACGCGTCCGGCGTGGCGTAGCGTCCCACGATCCATCCGGAGACGATCGAACCGACAAATAGCCCCAACCCCAGCGTGACAAACGCAAGCAGTCCCTGGGCCGCTGCGCGAGTCTCGGGGCGACTTGCTATCGACATAGATCTGGCCAGTGACGAAGAAGAAATCGTAGCAGACGCCGTGCAAAAGGATGCCAACGATGAGCATCCACATCGCTCCGCCACTGTCGCCAAAGGCAAACAGCGCGTAGCGCACGGCCCAGGCCAACATGCCAGTGAGCAGCATCCACTTGACGCCGAGCCGCGCGAAAAAGAGGGGCATCAACATCATGAACACGATTTCGGACATTTGCCCGTAGGTCTGCTTGGCCGCCGCGCCGGGGATGTTTAGCTCGTTCAAGAACTGATTGGTGAACGTGTAATAGAACTGGAGCGGAATGCAAACCAAGAACGAACAAAGCATGAAGATCGCAATCGACCGTTGCTTAAAAAGTGCCAGCGCGTCGAGGCCCAGCACATCGCGGAGGGCGACCGCTTTCCCGCGGTTCGCGGGCGGGGTGTGGGGCAGCGAAAAGCAATAGACGCCCAATGCCAATTCGGCGGCCGCGGCAATCAACATCGGGATCGAAGTCGACTGGATCGAGGCTGCCGCTTCTAGCGGAGTACCAAAAGTTAGATTCAGCGGCAGACCAAACGGACGATCGAAGACAAAGTTCCAGAGTCCATCGGCGAGCCGCAGCGAACCGACCAGGATGCCAGCGACGATCCAGCCGATGGTGCCCCACACGCGAATGGCGGGAAACTCCTGGCTGGGTTCCGTGAGATGATGGAATGAAAGCGAATTGGTCAGCGCGAGTGTCGGGATGTAAGCGAGAAAATACACCAGCGTGAAGACGTATAGCGTGACGCTGGTATGGGCCTGGGAGAGCATGAAGAGCAGCACCGCCCCGGCCAAGTGCAACGCGGCGAGGATCCGCTCGGTCGAAAAGAACCGATCGGCAATCATGCCCACGAAAATCGGCGCGATCATCGCGGCGATTGCCGCCGCGCCATAGGCCTGGCCGATTAATTCGTCCGAGAACAATCGCCCCCCCTCCGCGTTGGAGGCGGTGGCCATGTAGGTACTGAGCGTCACAAACCATGCTCCCCAGACGAAGTACTGGAGAAACATCATCACGGACAGTCGAGTGCGCAGGAGCATAGACTCGGGTGGGGTCGAGAGTTTGGGAATTCAACTGGACTGCGATTGAAGCAAACCGCCTCAATCTTAATGGATATCGTCCTTGGTTGCATCCCAGCGGACGAAACCCTCAATCGCTTCGTATTCGGCCATTCCCAGCCGGTCGTAAACTCGAGCCGTTTCTCGGTTGCGCTGCTCGGCGCGCTGCCAAAACTCACGCATGTCGGGACCGGGGAATAGGGCCCGGTCCTTCTGGGACTCGTGCTTGAAAATGGCAACTCGCTTACGGTCGAGCTCCGACGGGCTGAGCGGCACCGCCATCTCGATCTGATGGGGCGCCCATTCCTGCCAAGCGCCACGGTAGAGCCAGACCTCGCAGTCGCGATACCACGCTTCGTTGGCACTCTCGCCGCAGGCGCGGAGCACCGCCGCCAGGCATGTGCGATGGGTACCGTGGGGATCGGAGAGGTCGCCGGCGGCGTAGATCTGGTGGGGCTGGACCTGTTGCAACAACTCTACGGTGAGCCGGATGTCGGTCTCGCCGAGCGGCTTCTTCTTCACGCGGCCAGTTTCGTAGAACGGCAAGTCCATGAAGTGGAGCCGTTCGACCGGGATTCCGCAGCCGCGGCCCGCCGCGCGGGTCTCGCTGCGGCGGATCAGCGTCTTGATCATCTGCACTTCGGGGCTGTCGACGTGGCCCGGCTGCTTATTGCGCAAGAATTCTTCGACGTGGGCCTCGAGCTCGGCGGTTCGTTGGGGCGAGACGTCGAAGTGTCGATTGAATTCGGCCGCAAAATCGGCGAAGCGAATCGCATCTTCGTCAAATACGGCGATGTTGCCGGACGTCTGGTAGGCGACGTGGACCTCGTGTCCCTGGTCGACCAGCCGGATCAGTGTACCTCCCATCGAAATCACGTCATCGTCCGGATGGGGCGAAAAGACGAGCACCCGCTTGGGAAAGATGTGGTCGTGCGGCGTCGCCCGGTCGCCTGGCTGCTTGGCGTGGGCCGGTTTGCCGCCCGGCCAGCCGGTGATCGTCGCCTGCAGGTGGCGGAAGACTCGAACGTTGATGTCGTAGGCTGGGCCATGTTCGGCCAATAGGTCTTGCAAGCCGTGCTCGTTGTAGTCGAGATCGGTCAGCTTCAACACGGGTCGGTCGATCTCGCGGGCGAGCCAGATGACCGCCTTGCGGATGCGGGTATCGTCCCACTCGACCTGGCCGGACAACCAGGGCGAACGGAATCGCGTGAGCCCATCGGCGGCAGCCTCGTCCAAGACAACGACCGCGTTCGGATGCTGTTGCAGGTAGCTCGCGGCGATCGAGGGATTGGGCGGCTTCTCGACCGCCTCGGCAAGGATGCCCGCCTTGTGTTCGCCGAACACGAGCATGATGATTTTTCGCGCTTCGAGAATCGTGCCGACGCCCATCGTGAGCGCCCGACGCGGCACATTCTCCTGGCCGAAGAAATCGCTGGCGGCGTCGATGCGGGTGACGCGGTCGAGCGTTATCATGCGGGTGCGGCTTTCGCGGCCCGAACCGGGTTCGTTAAAACCGATGTGGCCGGTGCGGCCGATGCCGAGCAGCTGGATGTCGATGCCGCCCGCCTTGGCGATTTCATTTTCGTACCACCGGCAGTGGTCGGCCACCTGCTCGACGGCGATGGTGCCATCGGGGACATGCCAGTTGCCGGGCGCGATGTCGACCAGATCGAACAGATGCTCGCGCATGAAGCGGACGTAGCTCTGCAGCTCGTGCGGCTGCATCGGGTAGTACTCGTCGAGATTGAACGTGATCACGTTGGCGAGCGAGAGTCCTTCGTCGCGATGCATGCGCACCAGCTCGTCGTAGACGCCCACCGGCGTACTGCCCGTGGCCAGACCTAGGACGCAGTTGCGACCTTGCGAGGCCCGCTCGCGAATCAGGTCGGCAATCTGCTGAGCCACTGCCCGGTTGGCTTCTGCGGAGTGACGATACACTTGGACGGGGACTCGTTCGGCGGCGGCGCTCCGGCCGAGTTCCGCATTCAGGCAATCGTTGGCCGAAATTTTTTCCAATTGATGTTCCAGGTTCGTTTCCATTTTGTTCACCGAGATCTCATCCGCACTTGGTCTTCTCAACGCCGCAAGCGTTGAGGGTGATCGTCGCTTTGCGCCTCGGTCCATGCCAAGGTCGCTGATACGTTCATCTTATCAAATTGAGCCTCGCAAGTGCCTAGGCACCTGGCCCGATTTTGCATTTTCGACTGGAGATGATCGTGCTCTTGGGAATTGCTTACCGCGCAAGCCCTAGCAATAGCGAGGCAGGTGCGTGTTTCGATGATGCGACTGCGCAGATTTAACATAGTTCCGGCCGCTAATCCTCGACGCGTCGGCCGACAATTAGTAACACGCCGAGGAGCCCGGCAGTCTGTAGCGGCAAGAGCAGCCACACGGAAAGGCCGAAGCCGACGAGCAGAGTTCCCAGGAGAGTCGCCGCCGCCCGCGACAACCACCGCGTATGGCAATTGCGTCGTAACGTGGGCCATGTGGTCGCAGCCGCTTGCCAGGGCCGAGAGAATGGTTGTATCGGAAATCGGCGAACAATGGTCGCCGAAGATCGCGCCGGCCAGCACACTCCCCATCGAGGTGAGAAAAATCGGGCTCGCCGCGAGGTGCTCCGGGGCAGTCGCCCCGATCAGGGCCGCGGCGAGCGGAATTACCATCGGCACGAGGATGCCCATCGTGCCGTAGCTGGTGCCCGTGCAAAACGAGATCACGCACGCGAGCAGAAAGACGATCGTCGGAAACCAGACGGCGAGGTCGTGCGTCGTGCCTTGACTGGTGGACACCAACACCTGCTTCAAATAGTCGCCCGTGTAGAGCCGGTCGGCCTGATGCTCGTAGGCTTTTGCGGTTGGCGCGCCGTCCACAGATTTGTTGCCGGTCATTCGGGACATCGTGCCGGCCAGCACCAGGATCGCCAAGCGCCGGGAGTACCATCCGGGCGCCGATGCCTGCGGCCGCTGCGATACGTTTTGCCGCGACACCGACGCGCCAGCGGGCCAGCGCGATGGCCACGAGCAAACCCATGATCGCTCCGTAGTAGAGCGCGACGCTCGAATCGCCCGAGCCAAACGCAGCGCGAAACCGCTCGAATCCAGTGAGCTGCGCCGATTCTGAAGTGAGTCGCGCGACCCCGGTTGCGTAGATTAACCAGAGCGATACAGCAAGCGTCAGCGCCAAGGGCACTACGGCGTTGCTCCAGTGGGAGACGTGCGTCTGGTGGCCATCATCGTAGGGATCGACCGCGAAATCGCTGGTCGCCCAGGTCGGCTTCTCCCCGGCGACCGCTTGACGCTCTGCCGTAAGCATCGGTCCGAAGTCACGCTTTAAGAATGCCAACATCGGTAAGAACAGCAGCATCTGGATCACATAGAAACGATACGGAATGCAGGCCACGAACAGCTCGAACGGATTGAGTCCAGCGGACAGATGCGGGTCGAGGCTGGCGATTCCCTCGCGAATGTACTCGAGTTCGATCGCGATCCAGGTGGAAATGATGGCGATGCCGGCCACGGGGGCGGCGGTTGCGTCGACCAGGAATGACAGCTTCTCGCGCGAGATCCGCAACCGGTCGCAGGTCGGCTGCATCGTACCGCCAATTAAAAGGCAGTTCGCGTAGTCATCGAAAAACACGATCATCCCCAGCAGCCAGGTGACGATCTGGCCGCTACGGCGCGAGCGAGCCCAAGGGGTGAGCAGTTCGACCATGCCGCGCATGCCGCCGGAAACCTGGATCACGCCGATCATCGCGCTGAGCATCATACTGAAGGCGAAGACGCGGAGCTTGTCGGGCTGGACGAGGGTTTGCCACAGCTGCGTTTCGAGCAAATTGACGGTTGCGGTGAGCGGGTTGCCGCGGGACAAGATCAGCGCTCCCACGGCGAGGCCGGCGAAGAGCGACACCAAGACGCGTCGCGTGACGATCGCCAGTACGATCGCCACGACGGGCGGTGCGACGCTCAACCAGCCGTAGGGATGTTCTGCCATGGAGCGGTAGACTTGCTGATGTGGCTACTTTGGGGCGGTGATAACGGGATGTTCGAGCACCATCAGACGACGTGCATCAGCGTCGACTTCGACCAGCGCGTTGATCGGCAAGCACCAATTTTCGCGCTGGTGGCCGGCAGGCAAGCCCGCCAATACGGGAACGTTGAGCTTACCGAGATAATGGACAAACAATTCTGCGAGCGCGGCAGTCTGCGCCTGGTTCGGCCCCCGCTTCGAAAGTAAAGCTACCCAGGACCGCTCCAACGACCGACTCCAGTTTTCCGGCCAGTTTCAACTGGGCAAGATAGCGATCGACACGGTAAACCGGTTCGTCCACATCCTCGAGGAATAGAACGCGGCCCGCGGTATCAATTTCGAACGGCGTGCCCAGGAGCCCGGCGAGCACGGAAATGTTGCCGCCCGTGAGCTGGCCCCGACAGACGCCGGGCGTGATCGCACGCAGCGTCACATCGCCCGTTCCGTTCTCGGCAAACATGTACGCCGGCGTCGTCGTTGCATGCATCGGAGCCGGTCCGATCGCTCGCCATAACGCGGCCTCGGTCGGCGCCGACATGGGTTCTTTGGCTCCAAAGCCATCTTGAAGATTCGGCCCGTGAAAGGTGACGAGGCCCGTCTCGATTTTGCAGCGCGAGGTGGAGGGCCGTGATGTCGCTGAAGCCCGACGAACACCTTCGGATGGCGGCGGATGAGATCGTAGTCGAGCCGATCCAGGATTCTGGCGACGCCGTAGCCGCCGCGGGCACACCAGACGGCGGTCGACTCGGGATCGGCAAAAGCCGCCATCAATTCCTCGGCCCGTGTGCTGTCGTCTCCCGCCAAGTAGCCGCTCGAGCGAAACACGTCGCCGTGCGTCTTGATGCGATAGCCAAGCGATTGCAAATACGAGAAGGCCTTTTCAATCCGTTCACGCACCACCGGCCCGGACGGGGCGACCACGCTGATCGTGTCGCCATGTTCGAGTGCTTTGGGTTTCACAGTTTGCATCTTCATTCCTGCCCGGATCACTTTCCTGCAAACAACCAGTATCCGATTACGATCGATGCGACGATCCCCGCCAGGTCGCCCAGCAGGCAGGCCGGCAGTGCGTGCCGCATCTTTTTCACCTGCACGGCACCGAAGTAGATCGTCAGGATATAGAACGTCGTTTCGGTGCTGCCCATCATCAAGGTCGCCGTATTGCCGAGAAAGCTATCGGGACCGTGGACATCGAACAGCTCGACGAGAAGCCCCCGCGAGCCGCTGCCAGTGAGCGGCCGGGTGAACGCTAGCGGCAAGAGGTCGAGCGTTTCGGTGTAGCCGCCCAGGCCGACTGTTTGCATGGCGATCGTCCCGCTGGCTTTGAGGTCGTCGAAGATGCCGCTGGCCATGAAGACTTTGATCACGAACAGCATCGCGACCAAGTAGGGGATGATCATGATGGCGATGTCGAAGCCTTCTTTGGCGCCGGTGACGAATGATTCGTACATCGGCACACGTTTGTAAGCGCCCCAAACCACGATTAGCAAGATCGTGGCCGGAATCGTCCACTGGCTTGCTACATTGAGCGATTGGAAGATGTGCTCCATCAGGGATTTCCTCCCGGCGTCGGCGCGTCGCCGTTGGCGCTCGCGGTCGTGGGGCTGCCGATTGGCATGCGGAAGCTCGGCCACCGCGATAGCCAGCGCGTGCAGACGATGGCCACAATTGTGCTGACGCTCGTTGCCAGCAAAATGCCAACCATCGGCCCGGCTGGATCGGTGCTGCCGCTCGCGGCTCGGTAGCCGATGATCGTAAACGGCACGAGCGTGATGCTGCTGGTGTTGATCGCCAGGAACATCACCATGCTGTCGGTCGCGGTGTCTTTCACGGGGTTGAGTTTTTGTAGCTCACGCATGGCGTTAAGCCCCATCGGCGTGGCCGCGTTGTCGAGGCCAAGCATGTTCGCCGAGAGATTCATCAGGATCGCGCCCTGGGCAGGATGCCCGTCGGGAATCTCGGGGAACAGCCAGCGCAGCGGCAGTCGCAGCATCCGAGCGAACGCTTCGACGAGCCCCGCGTCCTTGGCAATGTTCAAGAGCCCCAGCCACAAGGCCATGATGCCGATCAGCGTGATGCAGATCTCGACCGACGTGGTCGCGGCGTCAATTGTCGCCAGATTGAGCCGCTTGCCCATCGCGGCGAGGCCGGTTTCTGTGGCAGTGGGAGCCTGCTCGTTGATCGGCGGCGGCGCCGCTTCGACGTTTGGCGGCGGGCGGCGCGTAGCTTTGCCACGCCCCTTTGCCGAAACCGTAGAGGATGCCGATCACCAGCAGCCAGAACCAGACTTTGTTCAGCACGAGCGATTCTCCTCGCCGCAGCGCAAGTAGGTGCCCGCGTTTTTGCCGGTCAGTTTGCCGTCGGCCCACACGGTTTCGCCCGCGACAACTACCTGCCGAACCGGTCCGGCCGCACCATCGCCGCTGACTGCATCATACAGCACGAGATCGGCGAAGTAGTCGCGGCGGATTTTGCCGCGAGTAGTAGCCAGGCCGAACCGTTTGCAGTCCCGCCACGTCTGGTCGACAATTTCGGCGAACGTGCTGCTGGCGGGCCGAGTTTCGTTCGTTTCAACCGCGGTGACGAAGCCCCAGTTGACGGGCAGTTCAAACGGCGCCATTGGCGTCTCGATCGCAACTTGCCGGCTGGGATCGGCGCGACCGATGACCGTCGTTACACCACTGGCAAGCAGCGAGTTCAATCGGTTCGGGTCGAGCGGCTGTCCTGGTTTCCAATCGTGCAAGTAGGCGATTCGCCCCGGCAGGACCAGGCATTTGTCGGCGGCGATTACGGTTTTTCCAGTCGATGTGCCGAGATCGCCCAGGTCGACGATTTTGCCGTCCGGTCGCTGCGACATAGCGAGCCGCGTTCCATGACTGTGATTGATCCCCAACTCGGCCCGCACTGGGGCGGAACAATCGACGTCGAGCATGTGCGCACCGACGATCACCGCGTCATACAGTTTGAGTTCGTTCGCTCGTGGCAGGCGGTCGTAGACTCCCGGATCGGCGTCTTGGTAGCTGCTAATGGCGATCGCTCGCAGCGTCGCCAAGAGGCCCTCGAAATGAACTTCGACGATTGGCGTGGGATCGGGCCCCGGCCAGCCGCCCGCCTCGACGAGTATGGTCACCACGCCCAACGCTTGAATCCGCTCGCCAAACGACCAGGGCATGTAGTCGGCTTCGTACCGGGCGATCATGTCGGCGACTTGGGGCCTGACCGCTTCAGCAAAACAGGCGGCCAATTGCTTTGCCGTCCGAATCTGCGCGGTCTCAGTCAACGCGGTGTCGATTGGCGGCGCCATCAGCGCGACGGCGGCCGGCTTGGGGGGAATCCCGATCGCAGTGCGGGCGTTTTGATTGTGCAGATTGAAGCCGAACTCAGGTCGCAGCGTTTCCACCGCCTGCAATAGCGCCCGGCCTTCTGGCGTTTCGAGTCGCAGCGCGTCGCGATTGACGTCGATGTGCTGGGCGTTAAACCGCGTGCCGGCTGCGGCGCCGTCGGGGCAGAGCATCGGCAGCGCGCAGAGCGTCGTTCCGGCCAGGATTTCGGCGGCAGCTGGCTCGTCCGCGTATTTGGTCAAATAGCTCAACAAGTCCAAGAGCACCGCGGTGTGCGTCGGTTCATCACCATGCATCTGCGACCAGAGCAAGACCCGCCTTGGCCCGGTGCCGATGGTCGCCAAATAGATCGGCCGTCCTTGATACGACTCGGCGAACCGCTCGACTTTGAGCCGGGCAGCCGACGACTGGGCGAGCCGCAGCAATGTTCGCTCCACGTCTTCGCAGCGTAAGCGTCGACGGATCGGCGGGCGACACGCGAAACCGAGCATATGCTTCGCGCTCAGGCAAGGTTTCGATCTCCATGGAATCGGTTCGCTCGGAATCGGCTCATTGAGCTGGCGATGTGCGCAGTTTCACGGCATAGTCTTCCGCGGCGCGGAACACTCGCATCAGGTTCCCGCCCAATATCCCTTGAATCTGCTCGTCGGAATAGCCGCGGTCGATCAGCCCTTGCGTAATCGTCGGATAGCAGCTGACATCTTCGAGCTGCTCGGGCAGCATCGACACGCCGTCGAAATCTGATCCGATGCCGACGTGTTCGGGCCCGGCGACTTGGGCAATGTGGTCGATGTGGTCGAGCAAATCGTGGATCGTGCCGCGTGGATACGGATGGGTTGCCC
Organism: uncultured Planctomycetota bacterium; assembly: GCA_963847905.1. Classification (GTDB taxonomy): domain Bacteria; phylum Planctomycetota; class Planctomycetia; order Pirellulales; family Lacipirellulaceae; genus DASYDU01. The sequence continues at coordinate 46,992 of CAWKBP010000002.1, forward strand.
GCCATTGGGCCATCTTGGCGTCGATCGATTCCGTGTCGTCGCCGCGGCGCAATCCCTGTTCGTAGAGCATCCCTTCGAGGCAGATCTTCGTGGACTCCGGCACGATGAAGCCCGAATAGAAGTTGACCATCACCACGCCGTCTTTCTCGTGGATTCGCTGGAGAACCTGGTCGGGAACGTTGCGCGGGTGGTCGGCCACAGCTCGCGACGACGAATGGGAGAAGATGACGGGCGCGGCGCTCACGTCGAGCACATCGTTCATCGTATCGGGCGACACATGAGACAGGTCGACGAGCATCCCCAGGTCGTTCATCTTGCGAATGACGTCCTCGCCGAAGGGAGTGAGCCCGCCGTTCTTGGCTTCGTCGGTCGCCGAGTCGGCCCAGTTTAGCGAGTCGGTGTGCGTGAGCGTCATGTAGCGAGCACCAAATCGAACAGTTTCTCGAGTGCTTGCAGCGATTCCTGGATGCAATGCCCCCCTTCGACGCCGATCAGCGAGGCGATTTTTCCTTCCTTGTGGATTCGCTCGATGTCGTCGGTCGACAGTGCGAGTTCAAATGTCTCGGGGTAGCGATGGATCATTTGTTTTACGAGCTCGATTTGTTCGAGCGTCGTGGCGTATGCCTCGCCCTTGTAGCCCAAATCGACCGGCACCCAGACGCTCCAAAACTGGGCCCCAACGCCGCCCGCGCGGAGTCGCGGGATGTCGGTCTGCAGAGACTTTTGCGACTGTGAGATATCCAGTTTGGAAAAGTCGGAACCCGATTGCTTGCGGATTTCCCAGGGCATGTCGTTGTGGCCATCGATCACGAGCGAATGGGCATGCAGCGCCCGCGCCTTGTCGGTAACAACCACCGGCGGACGATCGTCGGCGGCGTGCGCCCTTGAAAAGCTACCGCAAACCGTTGCCAAGGCGGCGAGAAAGGAGATCGTGACAATCTCGTGAAAGGTGCTCATCGTCAATTTGCCTTCGCTTGCTGACTGGTTGCCTTGGCGGCGGGGTCACCGTGAACCAAATTGTTCCAGGCCCAGCGGTACAGGTTGCGGGTGTCGGTGTAACGGGATTCGGTCGACGTCGCACCGAGGGCGACGATCACCAACCGCTGGCCGTCGCGCTGGGCCGTCGACACCAGGCAACTCCCGGCCGCCCCGGTGGTGCCGGTCTTGATGCCGTCGTAACCTTCGATCTTGAGCAGCTGATTCGTGCCTTTCCAAAGGACGTTGCGTTGGTAGCCGGACACCGAGTCGACCGTCGTGCCGTGCCGGGCGGTGCCCACAATCTTGCGGAACACCGGCTGCTTGAACGCCAGTGTGGCGAGTAGCGCCAAATCGCTGGCGGTCGTCTGATGGCCCTCGGCGGTGAGGCCATGCGAATTGGCGAAATGGGTCGATTTCATGCCGATCTCCGCGGCCTTGCGGTTCATCGCGGCGATGAAGCCATCGTAGCTGTCGGTCGCATCGGGAGTCAGCCGCTTGCCGAAGTGCTCGGCCAGCGCGACCGAGGCGTCGTTTCCGGACGGGAGCATCAGGCCATAGAGCAATTCGCCGACCGGGAGTTTCTCGCCGGCCTTCAGATCCGAGGTCGAGCCAGAGGTGCCGTCGGCCCGTTCCGAAAATGTCACGATCTCGTCGAGCACCGCGGGATCCTTCTCCGCGAGCGATGTGACGAGGAAGGCAGTCATGATCTTGGTCGTGCTCGCTGGATCACGTTTCGAATCTTCTTGAAAACCTGCCAGGACCTTGCCGGTTTCGCCGTCGGCGATCGCCCAGGCCTTGCAAGTCACAAACGGCGGACCGTCGAGCGAGTCCGCCGGTTCCTTTGGGACGTCCACGTTGGCGACCGCGGGTTCGGGCGCCGGCTCCTCGGTCATGACCAGTGGTCCCAATGCCTTCCAGGTGGCAGCATCGACGACACCGGTCGCGGGCACGCCTTTCTGGGCCTGGAACTTTTTCACCGCGCCTTCAGTTTCGGGACCGAAATCGCCGTCTGTGCTGATGCCGAGCGACGGCTGAGTGCGGGCATTGAGCGTTCGCTGTAGCGCTTCGACCAGCTCGCCGTCGGCGCCGACCTTCAGGACCTGTGCGATGGCCGGCGCTGGCGAGCCGTCCGTGGAGTTGAAGTAATCGTACGCCGTTCGGCCAACTTCAGCGCAAAACGTATCCCCCTCGTTGTCGTCGGTCCAGCGTTGGTCCTTGTTCTTATTCGTGAGGATGCAAAACGCGATCGGTCCGGCAGGCGAGTCGATGAAGCCCGCATCGGTCCGCGACTGGCTCACCGAGCCGGTCTTGTGGGCCACGCGCGTTCCAGCCGGAAGCATCCGCGGCACTTTGATCTTGTCCTCACAGGCAAACAGATGCTGGATCATCTCGTCGGACGCTGGCTGGCTGACCAACTCGTGCTTATAGAGTCGCTCGACCAGGCTGACCATGTCGTTGGCGGTTGTGCTGCCCAAGCCGTAGAGCTGGCTCCGTTCAGGCGAAATCGACGTATCTCGTCGGAAGACTTTGGAATTGAGCTGGGTTTCTTTGCAGCCGAGCGAGGCCATCAATGGGTTCGTTGCCGTCAGGCCGATTTTGTCGATCACCAGGTTGGTGGCCGTATTGTCCGACATCGAAATCATCAAGCGAATGGCGTCGCGGAGCGAGAGCTTCAGGCCAGGCGAAAAATGAGTCGACAACAAGCCGGAGCCTTCGACTTGATCCTCGGCTTTCAGTTCGATCATGTCGTCGAGCGAGACTTTGCCGTCTTTGACCGCCTGGTAGGTCGCGATCATCACTGGGAGCTTGATGAGGCTGGCCGTGGGCATCGGCTGGTCGCCGTGGTACGCGTACGATTCGCCGGTACGGAGATTCTTGATTGCCACCGCCGCGTCGCCATGGTGCCGCTCGATGAGGGGCTGGAGCAGATCGCCAAGGGCTGGCTTGGTTTCTTTCGCGGGAGCTGCCCCCGTGAGAGTTGCCAAGACGATTGCTGCCGCGACCACAATTTGCGGCGCGTTACGGGTGAGAGCGAGTCGTAGGTGCATGATGCGAGTACCTGCCATTGGAAAAATACTAACCCGTACGTGGCAGCGGTCCGTCGATCAGCGTGACGCCCGTGCCGTTTACAGTTGGATAGATGCAGCGCCCCCGTTCGAGCTGCACGCCCGTCGCGATATCGCGCGCCAGCAGCACGGCTCCGTCCATGTCGACGTAGTCGAGCAACGGCAAGAGTTGTGCGAGGGCCGAGATGCCGACTGTCGACTCGGTCATGCAGCCGGCCATCACGGACAGGCCCAGCTCGCGGGCCCGCGTGATCATCCGCCGAGCCGCCGCCAGACCGCCGCACTTCACCAGCTTGATGTTGATCCCGTCGAACAGGCCGTCGCAGCGGTCGACGTCCCCCTCGGTGACACAGCTCTCATCGGCGAACAGCGGCAGCACGGATCCCTCGCGGGCCCGGCGGGCCGCCGCTTCGTTGCTCGGCGCGATCGGCTGCTCGATGAACTCGACGCCCAGCTCGGCCAGCACGGGTGCGAACTCGATCGTCTGCTCGGGAGTCCAGCCGCAATTTGCGTCGACGCGGAATGTCGGCGTCCGTGTGCTGCCGCAACTCACGGACGATGGCCAGGTCGTCGGGCGTGCCGAGCTTGATTTTGTAGACTGGCCAGCCGGGCATCTCCTGCATCTTGGCGACCATCTTCTCGGGCGTGTCGATGCCGAGTGTGTAGTCGGACTGCGGAATCTTGTCGGTCTTGAGGCCCCACAATTTGTAGACTGGTTTGCCGCGCAACTTGCCCCACAAATCGTGGATCGCCTGGTCGAGTGCCGAGAGGGCGAATTCCTGCCCTGGCAGGTCGCGGGCCAGAGCGGCGATTAGCTCGAGCGGATCGTCGAGCAGCGTGCCTTCGACCAGCGAGCGGACCGACTCGAGCGATGCCGACATGTTCTCGATCGTCGCGCCGTAGAACGAGTTGGTGGTCGCTTCGCCATAGCCGTGGACGCCCTCGACCGAGAGCTGCACCACGAGCGTTGGCTGCACGCTCGTCGAGCCTCGGGAAATCGTGAACACATGCCTCAGCGGCAAGTCGAATTGCTGGTATGCGAGCCGCACCGACGCTCCTTCCTTTAGCCTGTCTCCTGATCGTAAACCGTTCGCTCGCCGGATGTTAGCATCCCGAGCGCAAGCGATTCATTCTATCGCGCAACAGGCGCTGCCAACAGCACGTCTGCGAGCGCCTGCTGCGAGACGGCGACGTCGCTGTAAGTGCAAATTCGCACCGCGGCGGCCGGATAGTCGCCAAGCGCCTGGGGCACGCCTAGCGATGCGACGACCGTCGGCCGCGCGGACGTGAGCCGCTGGACGAACTCCGCCTGGGGAGCGAGCAGGCCGAACGCATGCCAAGCCGCGGGGCGAACGATCATCGCAACCAGGAGTTGTTCCGCGGCGAGGGCCTGTTCGTGGGCGGCGGCAAGAGTCGCGGCGTCTGCGTGTGGACCCAGTTCGAAGTATTTCACGTCACGGAACTGCGCCCCGCAGTGCGGCTGCAAGTGGCTGCTCGGGTGGATCGATCGCTGTGGCGAACGGTTTTAGCAAGATAGCGACCAAGGGCCGCTTCGGATCGAGCGGCAACAAGGCGCCGGCATCGCCCATGACTTCAGCGGCTTCGCGGGCGATGCGGGCAGCGGCCAATGAGTCTGCTTCTGCCGGAACCGCCGCCGCGACGCCTCGGTCTGCGAAAGCCTTTTGTTTGAGTTTCCAAACTCGCTCAAACGCTTCGTCGACGCGATCCAATGTCAGCGTGCCGTTGCCAACACTCGCTACCAGATGATCGACCACAGCGACGGGATCTTTGACGTCGAGAAGCAAGTCGACGCCCGCGTTGAGCGCCGCGAGTGCCATCTCGCCTTCATGGTCGAACAAGTTGCGGACGCCTGCCATCAGCAGACTGTCTGAACAGACGACTCCCTCGAAACCCATCTCATCGCGGAGCAGCGTCTTCAATAGCAACGGCGAGAGAGTCGCCGGCAGTCCGCTGGGATCAACCTGCGGGAAGGCAACGTGCGCCGTCATGATGAGCGAGCAGCCCGCGTCGATCGCCGACCGAAATGGCAGCAGCTCACACTTCCGCAGCTCGTCGAGCGACTTGTCGACGCTGGGCAGCGAGTCGTGCGAATCCTGGTGCGTATCGCCGTGCCCGGGAAAGTGTTTTGGCGTGGTTTGCAGCCCGGCGGTCTCCGCCTTGCGGACATATGTCCCCGTCAATTCGGCCGCGTGTTCGGGATCTTCGCTGAACGCGCGGATCGCAATGATGGGGTTGCGGCGATTCGTGTTCACGTCGGCTACGGGTGCAAACGTGATGATGGATACCTGCCTCGCGGGCCTCGCGCACAACCGTCTCGAGAAAACTCCCGATGCCAGCAGGCGACCGCGCGAGTGCCGCCGCATGGGGAAACAGCGTATAGCCGCGGACCTGCTGCCCCACGCCGCGTTCAATGTCGGACGCCACCAAGAGCGGGACCTTGCTCTTCGCTTGGAGTCGCTTGAGTGCAGCGGGCGTTCCCGCCTTGGTGCCATTGAACAAGAGCAGCCCACCGATCGGGCACCGTTCGAGCAGCTCGGCGATTCGCGTTTCGTCCTCGTCAGCCACAACCACTGGCGGCAGATTCGAACCGATCCGCACCATGAGCAGCTGGGCGAGCCTGTCGCGCAGGCTGGTCGGCGGCTGTGGCAGTTTCTCGAGGGGCGTCGCCGTCATGTTGTCGTCTCGCGCCGGCCGAACTGGGAATCAACCTGAAAGTACACCAGCAGCGTCACCAGGAAGCTCGGAATTGTTGAAATCATGATCCACGTAAAGAAGCCGATGTAGCCCCACGATTCCTGGGCCCGGCCACTGAACCAGCCAGGAATCATCATCCCGAGGGCCATGAATCCGGTGCAGAGGGCGTAGTGGGCTGTTTCGTGCTCGCCGCGGGCAACGTAGAGCATGTACAGCATATACGCTGCGAAGCCAAATCCGTAGCCAAATTGCTCACCGCCGACGGCGAGTTGGACGAGCCAAAATTGCGTCGGCCGCCAGATTGCTAACAGCAGATAAATCGCATTTGGCAAATTGATTGCAAGCGCCATCCACGGCAAGCAGCTCCGTAGACCAAACCGCGAGGCGGCGAGGCCGCCGAGGATGCCGCCCAAGAGCAGCAGCGCCACGCCGACGATCCCATAGGCCAGACCGACCTGGCTGTTGTCCAATTCCAGGCCACCGCTCGATCGGGCCCCCAAAAGAAAGGGAACGGCCATCTTCGTCAATTGTCCCTCGGCGAACCGGTAGAACAGCAGAAACGCCAAGGTCACGATCAATCCACGCTTGGCGAAGAAAGTCGTGAAGGTGTTAATAGTTTCCGCGAGCACTTGCCGCATCGTCATTTGGCTTTTGGAGTGGTCCCGCTCGGGGCGAGGGAGCATCACGGCATGATACGCGCTAAGTGCAAGCAACAAACCGGCGACCAGAATCATTCCGATTCGCCAGGCCGCTGCCGGATCGAAGCTCGCCTCCATCAACCAGCCGACCAGCATCACCAGTAAACCGGACCCAGCAAACATCGCCATTCGAAAGGCCGTGCTGCGAATGCCGACGAACAGCGCCTGGTCGTGCGGCGTGAGAGCGCGCATGTAGAAGCCGTCGGCCGCGATGTCGTGTGTCGCAGAACCGAATGCGAGCAGAAAGAACCAGGCGAGCGTCCAATAGACGAAGTATTCTCCTGATAGCGCCCAAGCAATGCCCAGCAAGCCGAGCCCCATCAGCACCTGGGTGTAGAGAATCCAACGACGCTTGGCACCGAGCACATCGACCAGCGGACTCCACAGGGGCTTGATGACCCAAGGCAAATACAGATAGCTCGTGTACTCGGCAATTTGACTGTTGGTGAGACCGAGGTTTTCGTAAAGAACTACGGAAACGTTGACAACCAATATATTGGGCAAGCCCTGCACGAAATACAGGCTTGGTACCCACCTCATGGCGCGACCAAAATCCGTGAGGAGAGTTGCCGATCTTGGCCGACGCAATCGAACTCGAACTATTCGCGTCTGCACTGGCCAAGATAAGTTCTCCGCAAAGTGAATCAGTTATCGGGCGTCATCTCGATCGTCGCCGCTGGGCCCGGCGATCCCGATGCGATTGACGGCCGAGACCACGGCCTTGCGGGCGGTGAAGTCGCTCATCACTTGAGTATGACCCGGCACGATCCTCGTCGTCCAGTCGCCGTCGTGTTCCGTGGCGACTGTCCATAGCCAAGGCTGCTTCCCATCCGGCAGCCGCAGCAAGAGCTTGCGTTTGCCCCCCTGCCCTGCCCACGATAGCTCGGGCGTGCTTCGGTGGCGGCGTCTTCGCTGCGAGCCACGGGCTGGCGGGCACCAGCGCGGGCTTTGCGTAAACGCCTTCTCGAAGCTTCGTCGCCACGCCGCCCCGATCGGCGGCGACCGCCTTGATGCTGAAATGAATGTTGCCACTCGCGCCATCCTGCGCTCGCGTCGCTTCGATTTGTCGTACGACCTCATCGGCGGCCCACTCCGTCTTCGAACCATCGTCGACGCGCGAGGTGAAGTTGCCCGGCCAAAGATTTCGGCCGTGGGTGTTTTGCTCGCTCCACCACTCAAGTAACACGGGATAGCTTTGTGCTTTTTGCTCGATCGGCCAATAGAGCTGCGGGCTGAAATAGTCGACCGTTCCATCCTGAAACCATTTGAGCGAATCGGCGTAGAGTTTCGCATACGAGTCGAAGCCTTTGATGTCCGGCGGATGTCCGGGACGATAGATGCCGAACGGGCTCACGCCAAACCTGACCCATGGTTTCGCTTGGTGAATCTCGGTGCTGAGTCGCTCAAGTAATTGGTTGACATTGGCCCGCCGCCAATCGTCGCGGGCGAGCGGTGGCTGACCGTGGAGGCCTTCGAGATACTTGGCCCAACTCGCTTCATCAGGGAAGTCGATGGGATTGCCGTCTTTGTCGTCGATCGGGTACGGATAGAAATAGTCGTCGAAGTGGACGCCGTCGATGTCGTACCGCCGCACCACATCCATGATCACGGCCAAACTGTGGTCCACCGCCCCCGGCTCGCCCGGATCGAGCCACAGGTATTCGCCGTACTGGCGGACCAGCTCGGGGTGCGTCCGGCTGATGTGATTCTGCGCTGATCGGGCCCTTCATCGAAGGGTGCGATGCTCGATACGGATTGAACCAGGCGTGCAGCTCCAGCCCTCGGCGATGTGCCTCGTCGACCGCGAACGAGAGCGGATCGTAATCCGGCTCGGGCGGTATGCCCATGGTGCCAGAGAGGAACGGCGACCATGGCTCTAGTTGCGACGCATAGAGTGCATCGCAGGCCGGCCGCACCTGCAACACGACCGCATTGAGATTCAGCTCGACCGCCAAATCCAGCAGCTTTAACAGCTCTTCTTTTTGCTTGTCGACGGTGAGCCCGGGTTTTGATGGCCAATCGATGTTCGCAACCGTAGCGATCCACACACCGCGAAACTCGCGCTGAACGGGCGGTGGCTCATCGGCTGCCGCAGCCAGCGAGGGAACAACGCAGAGACCAAGCAGCACGTAAACAATCGAAGACTTGCTGGCCAACGTCACAGATCACCTCACGAAGCGGCGCGAATTGATGTCAGGTTCCTCGCAAACTTCAGCATAACGCAATGGCGGTACGCCCGTCAGCCACGGTTGCGTGTGGTGCTCGCGTTATTGCGCACATATGCTTGCCGCTGGGACTCAACGGAGTTTCGGACGTTGCCGGCCAAACATAGTTTGAAACAAGATAGCTGCGATCGACGCGAGAAAGGCCGTTGTCGGTTCAGGCACTGCGGCGCCGCTGCTCGATCCGAGCCCACCCAAGTTTGTATCGCCAAAATGGGCCTGCCAACGATCGTAATCATCGGGCCCCACGCCCGGCGTGTTGTCGTTCGGCAGCGCAGTCTCGTCACCAAGACTGTTTCGCCAGACGACATAGTCGCCGGCGTCGACGATACCGTCCTCGTTGTAGTCGCCCCACAGGGGAGGTGGAATAAACGTGCTAACTTGCAGCAGTCCCGAGCCGGTGATCAGCGGGCTGGAAAACTGGGCTCCAGACCCGACGGCACCCCAAGTGCCGACTGCCTGCGAGACGCCGTCGATGAATAGCGAATCGATCACGTCGGGTCCACCTGCAAAATTGAGTTCGAGTATTCCGCCGGTCGCAAGATAAACGTCGGCCGCGTTGGCCAAGTAGGCGGAGTTGATGCTCAATTTGCCCGCCAGGATGGTAGTGTCGCCTTGGTAGGTGTTCGTGCTAGTCAGGGCAAGCGTACCCGCGCCGTTTTTCGTTCAGCGCACCGTGGATGACTGGCACGTTCACCGACAAGTCGATCGGCGCTGCTCCGTCGGCAACATGAAACGTGCGGTCGCCGCCGTCGAGATCGATGTAGGTGGCTGTGGCGGCACCCGCGCCCTTGGTGATCGTCGCCGTGGCGCTTCCCAGTGCACCAAAATGCACGTCGCCACTCATGAGGATCCTTCCCGGCGCCGACTGGTTGGGCATGAGATTGATCGTGTTGAACGTGAGCGAGCCTCCGCCGAGCGTGAAGACTTGCCCGACGTCGACTTGCAGCGTGTGAACACTCAAACTGGCGTCGCCGTTCAAGGAGACCGGCGCGGAGAATTGAGCCGCAATCGGCGTCGAATCGGCCGACGGAACGTAGTTTACTGTTAGCGATCCGCCGGTGATGTTTAGCGTTTCGCGGACGTAGAGCTTGCGGATGGTGTGGGTGCCGGAAGACAGGGTGACATCGATGCCGGCGCTGGGGCGTTCGAGAATCACGGTGTCGTTCGCACCGGGCAGACGCACGGTCGGAAGCACCAACGTCCCCACGCGGGCTACCTGCCCCGGTCCCTGCACCGGCGCAACGGGCGTCTGGCCACTGTTCCAATTGGCGAGCGTCGACCAATCGCCGCTGGTGTCATTCATCCAAATTGCGGGGACGAGCTTATCTTTGAGAAACTCGGTCCCACCCTTGGCGACGTCGAGATCCAGATTGCCGCTGTAACTCACCAAGCCGCCGCTACTCGTGTATTGCCAAAAATCCCACGGGTCAGCAGGATTCGGTGGATTGTCCCAGGGGCCGTAAATCGTCGACGTGTAGTCACCCGGATTGCCGGTCTGGAGGTTGGGGTTCGTGGGCCAGCGGGCGTTCCAGAGGATCGGGTACGCCGCGACCAGTGTCGGCGCCAAAGCAATCGAATTCATCGGGTTGGAATAATTGTTGCCGATGTAAACCGCGGGGCGAATCCCCATCACCTCATGAATGCGGTCGGAAAAGTCGATCGCAAACTGGGCCAACTCGCTGGGCGTCCGAACACCGCTTCCCGCTTCGAAATCAAAAACGGGAGTCAAATAGCCCGGTCGCATCCAAGGCCCGGCCATCTGGATGAAATGATTCGCTTCGTCCGTACCATTGTTAGCGATGCCATCGGCGTACGGCGTGCTGGCGACGATTTCCATTCGCCCGAAGTGGTACGCTCCGGCAAACATGCCGGCGTTGGTCGCCCGCGTGATGTTCTGGACGAAATAAGGATCGTCGTAGCGTTGGGAGAGCGTATTGGTGGGCGGATCGTTGTCGGAGTTGTTTTGGTTGTAGTAGCCCGTGGTCCCGCCGCGACTGGAGCGAATGAAAGCGAAATCGCGATCGTCGACATTATGGAGGTTATTCCAAAGTGTCTGCGACCAATTTCCCTGCCATGCCGAGACGTCGATGCCTAAGGACTCGCTGCTGCGCCAGGGCGACGGAGGGACCGCCAACAGAGCAGCAGGCAGCCCAGCTGCATTGCGCGATCTGAAATCGCCGATCCCAATTCTTGCCGAAGCTGGTTCCATGTACCCATCGACGATTACCTCTCTCCCAGCCAGGCGACATCGCGACTGACGCAGGTGGCAGCGGTTCCAGCGCTGCCACGGGTGGGGCGAATCAAAAGGCCGCGCCGGCCAGATACCGACGCGGCCCGGTGTTAGTCGCAGTTTCTGCAATTCATTTCAGTCCGCTCGGCGTGCAAAAATCGCTAAGCCAAGGAATGCCAAGGCTGCGAGCGCCGCACTGCCCGGCTCCGGAACTACGAGCGCCTTGGCATAGAAGCTAATCGTTGGGGCTGGGGCTCCCGGCTTCACGCACATGCATCGCCGGTGTTCGGCAAGTTGGGCAGTGCCCGAAAGACGTCAGTCGCACCCAACGAGTGTCGGTCGCATCGACGAATTGAAATTTGACTTCGTTCGATTGCCCCCGGCATGGGCCATCGAATCGCTCACGAGCGACGTCCCAGCGGCCACCAGATTGGGGGAAGTGGAACCGGAGAAAGGCGGCTCCTGGAAAATGACTTCGGTGCCCGTCGTCGAGCTCTCAAATCCTTCGGTGGACGTCCTGCCACGTCCGTGTTCTCAGCCGAAGAGAGAGATGGGGCAAGTTAGCGAACGTCCTCCTCCATGAGAGAATCTCGGACTGCCAGGAGGGAAGCAGAATCGATATCCAGAAGCGGAACGTCGCCGTTGGACGGCGTCGGAGAAGCTCCGATTAGCGTATGGCGGTCTGGAAGGCTCGGTAAATGAGATCATGCGAGCGTGCCGTCGAGAGGGGATCAACCCGACGCAGTACTACGGCTGGAAGAAGCAGCTGTTGGGCTCGGTGGCGCGGGTGTTCGCGGAAGGCCGGGAGTCGAAGCCGACGGACCAGCAGCAGCGTCTGGAGTCGGATTTGCGTCGTGCGAAGGACGTGATCGCGGAGATTACGGTGGAGAACCTGGACCTAAAAAAAGGGCTCTCGGATTAGAGGACCGTGGCCGATTGCCGATCGAATTGCTGCGCGAGGTGCAGGCGACGGTCTGCCAGAAGAAGCATCGCAGCGGCTGGTCGGTGCGGCGGATGCTCGCGCAATGGGCGTATCGCCGGCGAGCTACTACCGATGGCAGCCGGAATCGCGGTCGGCGCACCAGATTCCACGGGCACCGATGAAGCCGGTGCAGGCCTACGAAGCGACGGACGAGGAGAAGCGCAGCGTGCGGTCGTATGCCTTAAAACATCCGGGAATCCGCCATCGAGAGTTGGCCTGGCGGATGGTGGACGAAGAGGTGGCGTTTTTGAGTCCGTCGACGGTGTACCGGATTTTGAAGGCGGAGAACCTGGTTTGTCCGTGGACGAGGAGGAAGAAGCGGAGCCGGGAGGATGACCAGAAGGCGCAGCGTCCGGACGAGATTTGGGCGACCGACCTGATGTATCTGATCTTTGGAGGACGGACGTATTACTTGTTGAACTTCCTGGATGAGTACTCGCGGCTGATCGTGCATCATGCGGTGGTGACCAACATGGAGGGAGCGACGGTGAGCGTCGAGGGGCAAGCGGCGATCGAACAATTTCTCGGGGAGCGAGGCGGCGAGATTCCCGAGGCAGGCATGCCGCGCATGCGCTCTGACAACGGAAGCTGTTACATCTCGCGGGAGTTCCGCGGCGTGCTGGAGGAACACGGGCTCGGGCATCAGCGGATCAAGCCGCACTGTCCTGAGGAGAATGGGGTCATCGAGCGCTCGAACCGGACGCTGCGCGAGGCCCTGGACGGCGAGGAGTTGACGGACCTGCTGCAGGCGCGGGACGTGATTGCGAGGATCACCAAGTGGTACAACACGGAGCGATTGCATTCAGCGTTCGGCTACCTGCGACCGATCGATTACTACCGGGGCGACCCAGCGAGGCTCTACGAAGAGCGGCGTCGGAAGATGGCCGAGGCAAGGCATCGGCGACGCGAGAAGAACTTAAAGTTGCGGCAGCCGACGCTGCCGCTGGAAAGCAGGGAGGGCGTTGCTTAACAACGGACCAAAATGCGTCGAAGTGCATAATCTCATGAGCATACCTCCCGGTGCAACAAAACAGGTGAAAAGGGCCGCATTGATCATCTCCGACAATTTCGAGTCGTATGCCGACACGGCCGCTCTGACCTCCACCTGGACGCTCGCGGGCACCACGGGCGGCACGCTGGACACCGCGCCTTGGTAATCCGGGCCAGTCGTTCAAGCACTCGGGCACGGCCAGCGTCAATCAGCAGTCGTTCACGCCCGTCCTGCCGGGGCCCACGGAAACGCTGCATTACTCAGTCGACATCTACGACGACGGGCTCAGCGCCAACAAGCGTGTCACCGCCGGCATGCGGAATTCGGCCGGGAATAATATCATCGAAATGGGCATGTACAACAGCCCGTCACATTACGCCATCCGTACTGTTCTCTTCGCCAGTGGGGATACCGGTTACGTGGCATTTTCAAACATTCTCGACGACCTTGGCATGCCGACAACGAATGTTCCAAAGGTCGGTTGGCATCGTTATTCGGTCGACGTGACGCCGACCGCGGCCCTTTTTAAACTCGATCTCAACGCTGACGGAATCATCAATGCCACGCTAAATGTTCCGCTCACGCTGCAGCCGGCCGGATTTAACAATGTCCGCATGGGCGGTCCATCGGGCGTATCGTCGACCGCTGGTGGCGCCAACTTCGACAACGTTCGCGTCGAATTAGTGGTTCCCGAGCCGGCCTCGTTCCTCTTGATAGGGCTGGGAATGCTCGGCCTGGCAGCTGTTTCACAACGCCGCCGATCCTAAGCTCAATAACTCGCGGGCTTCCAAAGTACACGGCCGCCGCGGATTCACTCCGTGGCGGCCGTCTGTATGCGCTCGTGAGTTCGACACTGTTCGACTCGCCTGCACTACTCGGCGACTTCCTCGCCATCCCGCGACGCCGCGGCGACCCTTTGCAGGCGTGGATCCGGCTGGGCATTCAGATATAGAACCCGACTCGAAATTGCACCGCACTCAGCTCGGCGCCGGCGACAGGCCGATCAAACCTGCGCAGCCACCCCCAGCTGCGAATATTGGCTGGTTCGGGTACAGGCTCAAACAACACCGCGGAGCCCCGCATCGACACAAATGTGTTGGAGCCAGATATGCTGGGTCACGACGATTCCACTCGAACCATTGTAATCGACGTTTCCGAGGTACACCCAAACGTCATTTTTGTCATCCAAATCGGGATCGTTGACCGTGTTTTGATCGACCTCAACGGAAAAGGAATTGGCACCTGAGGTGGCCGTGTACTTTGTCAATCCACCGCTGACGTTCGCTGTGGCCGGCCAGGCCGCATACACTCGGTAAACGCCCGCCGCGCCGCCCGCGACCCCGCTGCCGAGGACAGGGTTGCCTGCCAAGTCGACTCCCAGCTCGATGCCGGCCGTGGCCAAATTGTCTGCATCGGACGTCGGGTCGTAGCGGTAGACGTATGTATCCGGTTCTGCCACACCATCGCCGCCGAAGATGCTGTCGGCCGCCGACAGGCCATAGGCCGTAGAAGGTGCGCTTTGGCTTGCCGTCGTGGTGTCACCGCCGAACGTGAAATGCGAATTGTAGGTTAGCACGCCATCATCGAGACCGTCGGTGTCGATCTGGATGAGAAATGCCGCTTCAGACCGAACGGCGAACATTGCCAAACAGAGACTGAGCAAAAACAATGGAATTTTCATTAGCTTCACAACTTCCTGGATCTTGGTCGACGACGCGACACAGGCGGAAAAGAAGAACCGAAACCACAGGCGGTCTCGTGACCGTACCCATTGCCCAAACTATCGGAGATCTCCATTTCCCGCAACCAAATGCTGCGCAACACTTTCGCGCTTTTTTGCATAATTTCCAGGGTCACCGGTAGCTCCGCGGCCTAATCTCCACCAGCCTCTGCCCCGGCGCACGACGCTGCGGCTACATAGACCTGCGATTCGATGTCGTCGCGGACAAAATCCACGTGGCCATCGGCGAAGGCGAAGTTCGTGCCCCCGGTGTGAAAGCTGCCGAACAACAAGTCATTGAATAGCATGTCCTTCGGCGTGGGCGGCCCAGGATACGGGCCCGGGCGATGGTCATCTTCGTGGGTGGCGAAATAGCCGACCTGGTTGAGGTCGGCGTTGGGCGGATAGTCGGCGTCGACGTTCTTTGCTGCCGCAACGCCCGAATTCGCGACCGGCCGCGAGGGTGGGATCGGCCGGCCTTGGGCGTCGTATCTGGGCGGCTCGTCATACCAAAAGGCCCCTACTGTCCACGCTCTTAACTGATACCAGCGCTCGCCCAGCAGGAATGTCTTGCTCAGGCCGTCGACAATCTGCCGAGCCTGGGTTCGCGCGGCGACGTACATCACGCCATCGGTGTTCACTGCGCCGTATTCACCCATCAAGTAGTCTTGATTCGGCGCTGCCTTGGGAAGTGAGTCGTCGTCCAATGCGCGGCTGGCGGCCGAGCCCGCTACGGCCGTATAGCTCGAAGCCTGCATGCCGGCATGCGAGGCCAGGTTGTCGACCACCTCGCCGTCGCTCGGACAGAGGAACACGCCGCTGGGATTCTCGTTGATCGGGCGCAGCGTGTCGTCGTACGCGTGCAGCGGCTCGGCCGGCATCGTGCGATTCCGCTCGTCGACTGCGGTGCTGATCGCTTGAGCCACTGCCGCATCTTCCACGTACGACAACACCGAAACCTGCCAGCTGAAGCCGTCGATTCCGCGCTGTGGCTTGCCGACATAGGAGGCCCCGGCGGGAAAGGCTCGCTTCGCCGACTCAAAGTTCAGGCAGCCGAGGGCAAGATTTTTGAGATTGCTGGTACACTCGGTCCGCCGCGCCGACTCGCGCGCCACTTGCACAGCCGGCAGCAAAAGTGCGACCAGCAGCCCAATAATCGCGATCACGACGAGCAACTCGACCAGCGTAAATCCTTTTCGCGGCCGTGGACTAACAGAGTATCTTGCTTGGATATTCATGGAATCACCTCGCTCCATCAGGGGTACCAATTCTCGGCCGGTCATGTTGCCGGCACAACGACGCCGCCCGCAACAAGCGGTCGGCTCAAATAGATAGGCCCGGCGGGGTACGAACGTTCTTCAGCGAACGCTCGATTGGGGCCCATCAGGGTAGGATAAAATCAATCGATTGCGCGCCGCTCGCGGCGACGGTTGCTTGGAGGGGAGACTGGACTCGGGTCGTGTAAATGGTGGGTAGAACGGTTTCTTGCGGCGGGACCGGGTCGCCCTCTTTCCAGCCTACGGGAAGTTGGACGCTTGCGTTCACGGTCACATCGTACTCGCCCGGCTCGAGTTTCACTTCGTAATCGCCGGTCGCGTTCGTCGTCGTGACGATAGCTCGGCCTTGCGGCGGAAAAAACATCAGCGCTCCATGCGCGATCGGTTGGCCTTCGAACGACACTTTGCCGTCCACTCGCTCGCCGCTGGCCTCCTGGCCGCAACCAGCGATGAGTGTCATCAGCACTGCGATCAGTGAAATGGACGGAAGCCACACAGAGGACGGTGCGCGACGGCTCATTGCCCAATCGCCTCCTCCCCATTGCGAGAACCCATCGCCAGGTAAAGCTTCGTATCGATGTCGTCTGCAATCAACCGGACGCTGCCATCGCCGAAGGAAAAATTGACGCCACTTGGATGGAAGCTGCCGAACGGCAGATCGTTAACCGAGATCGTCCGAGGCGTGGTGTCAGGCACCGGCGGTCGATCGCCCAAACTATTGTCGTGACCGATGTAACAACCTGTGTACGGATCATGATTGAGCAGCACCTTGTCGGTCACGTTTTTAGAGGCAAAGAAGGCGGTGGCAGGTTGAGGTCCCTTGGGAGCCGTCGTGTAGAAACCTGGCGGGTCCTTCGGATTGACCCAATAGGCACCAAGCATCCACGCCCGAATCTGGTACGTCCGCTCGCCGATCAACAGCGTCTTACTCGTGCCATCGGTAACCTTCTGCAATGAAACAGGCCAGTCCTGAATCAATAAGCCGTCGTAATTGTTCGGCCCAAGAAGACCGGCAACATCGTTGGAAACGCAATATCGGCCGGGAGTTTTCGACGAAGTACAAATTCCAGTTCGAGCGTAGTAGGAGCCGCTCACGCCAGCATAACTCATGCCTTTGCGGCCCTTTGCCGCAACACTATCTCCATATTTCTCTTGCTGATACTTGAGGTCTGGATCGCTGGGACAGAGATACATTGGCAACAGCAACGAATTCAGGAGGTTCGTCGTTCCGTTGTTGTCGTCGTCCGCGTACGCATTGGCTGTTGTCTTGTACGTTTCCAGTGCGCTTTTGCTGACCGTACTCTCTTCAACATACGGCAGGATGTGTACCGGCCAGCCCAATCCACTTCCCTGGACAACCGCGGTGTTGATGCTCCCCGGCGGCAACTCACCGTTCGCCGACTCATAGTTTAAACACGCCAGCGCGATGTTCTTCAGATTGTTCTGGCACTCCGTTCGCCGCGCCGCCTCGCGCGCTGCTTGAATTGCCGGCAGCAGGAGCGCGACCAGAATGCCAATAATCGCGATCACGACCAACAGCTCAACCAGCGTGAAACCAAGTCGATCGCGGCTGTCCCTCAACTTGGCAGTCGGGTTACGCATGGGACTGGCTCGCTGGTTTACTCGACGGTGGTCTCGCCGCCATTCCGGGAGGCAGCCGACACGTACACCCGCATGTCGATGTCGTCGCCGATGAACTCGACGCGGCCATCGGCGTAGGCAAAATTCACGCCGCCGGTGTGAAAGCTGCCAAACAAAAATCATTGTACGCCATTGTCTTCTTACCCGATGCGGGCCGGTCCCGGACGTTGATGGTCCTGATGCTGCGTATAAAAGCCGACAGAAGCCGAATTTGCATTCGGTGGATAGTCTGCATCGATGTTCTTCGTCGAATTAATACATGAATTAGCCAGAGGCTTTGATGGTGGAATCAAACGGCCGTTGGCGTCCTTCTTCGGAAATGCTCCCGACCAATAGCCCCCGACAGTCCAAGCCCGCAATTGATACCATCGCTCGCCGAGCAAGATGG
Organism: uncultured Planctomycetota bacterium; assembly: GCA_963847905.1. Lineage (GTDB taxonomy): Bacteria > Planctomycetota > Planctomycetia > Pirellulales > Lacipirellulaceae > DASYDU01. The sequence continues at coordinate 64,903 of CAWKBP010000002.1, forward strand.
TTTTGCTGAGTCCGTCGGAAATTTGACTGGCCCGCACCCGGCCATCACAGACATGATGCCATCGGTGTTCACGGCCCAGCAGTGCCGCTAAGATAATCTTGATTCGGAAAGAGAGTAGTGAGCGAATCGGAATCTAGATTGCGACTGCTCCCGAACCCGCAACCGCGAAATAGCTCGACGCGGCCAGACCGTCGATGTGCCCGAACCGTCGGTGGAGTAGTCTTCGATATTTCCGTCTTGCCACTGAAGGGCACAAAAACAATTCTGTCGCGGAATCGTTCAGGGAGCGAAGTTCCGTAGTATACGCGGTCAACGGATCGTCGGCTTTTTTTTGCAGCTTCTGATCGGATTCCTGCTTGATGAAATCGGCCGCGGCGGTCTCTTCCATATAGGGAAGAATAACGACATTCCAACTGAAACCGTTGTTGCCCGAGCCAGATGTTCCCGAGTATTCGGCACCAGGAGGAAAAACCTTCTGCGAGACTTCATAATTGAGCACGCCTAGCGCCAGATTCTTCAGATTGTTTTTGCAGCTCGTTCGCCGCGCCGCTTCTCGCGCGGCCTGAATAGCCGGCAATAAAAGCGCCACGAGAATGCCGATGATGGCGATCACGACCAACAGCTCGACGAGGGTGAAGCCGAGTCGCTGTTGGCGCGGTCGCCGAGTCGAGTCATGTATCGTCATCGTTCCGACTCCGTTCGCTGCGTTATCGGCGTCGTCGCCCCAGGGGCACCGCGATGATGCCAAGGAAGAACAAAGCGAGTGCCGTTGGCTCGGGCACGGCGGAATTGCCGGCCAGCGCCCCGCTGCCCGGCATGGTCCCGAACGCCGTCTTCCACAAATTGTAGTCGGTTGCGTCGACATTAAAGTCGCCGTTGGCGTCGCCCGTACCCTGCGTGCCGGTACCCATCAGGCCGAGATTATTGCGCCAAACGGTGTAGTCAGCCGCATCGACGGTGCCATCGCCGTTGAAATCGGGCGTGTTGCCGGTGGTGACATCGACGAGCGAGAGCATGATGTTGTCGTAGATCATGCCCCCACCGGCAGACGAGATCCCGGATGGTGCGCCAATTCGTAGGCTGCTGTATCCAGCAGAAGTACTGACGACGGGGAACGTCATGCTGGCGTCGACTCCGGGAGTACCCGGTCGAATGCCGGTAATCAGATCCGGCGTCCTCGACGTGTTCCGTAAACCGTCGCGAAACAAATCGATTTCCAGCGTGATCGATTCGGGCGAGATGATCGCCTTGTAATGGTGCCACCCGGCGCCGATGTCGGTGATATTCACGATTCCGTTAGGCGGAGTCTGGCCGATCGTTCGATCCAGCTCGATGGGCAACTGGAAGTACTGCCAATCGGGTTGAACTAGCAGCGGCGAAGTGACGGGGCTCTGGAATACCTGCAGCCGGGCACCGTAGCCCGTACCTAAATAAAAACCTGGGTCACCAACCTCTGCGTTGCCAGGATTACTTGTGCCGCCCGCCTGATTTGGACCGCAAAGCGTGGGGTCGCAGGAATCCGCATTATTCTGTCCGAGCTCGACGAGATTTGCACCGGCACCCCGTAGCCCAATCGACATTCGCTTGTTCCCGCTGCCCGAGTCATACATATCGCCCTGCACTACAATGCTCTGAGTTGCTGACGGAAATCAGCGCATTGCCCGAGTTCAGGCCAATCCATTCCGCCACCATGCCTCCAGCGTGCTCCGCACCCTTACCGCCTTGCGGAAATGCAGCGGCGTTGTTCGAATCGTCGGCGAGGCGGAAATTGCTGCCGTCGCCAGTCCCCCATTGGCCAAACAGCGCACTGTCGTCCGCGTACGACTCAAAGGTCTCATTGAGGATGACCGTATCCGCAGAAGCTGAATTGATCATCACGCTAATCAGGCCAAGTCCAAACAAAAGTTGTTTCATAGGTTGTTGCCCTGTCATAAGTCGAATCGATGCGAACGAGAGAAGGAAAACTCTGCGAGGAAGAATCGCTTCGCGGCTGCGAAATCGAGTCAGCTGCTGTTTGGCGAATCTGCCAATCGTCATGTGTTAGTGCTTCGCCTCGAGTTCGAAATCCAAACCATCGAGATCGTGTTCCACGGTCACCTTGTAGGGTGTGGTCGTCGCCTGGATGTACTGTTCGTCGATCAGCGACTCTGGTTCCATCGGCCCCTTCCACACTGAAAAGGTCACGGCATAGTCGCCCGGCACGACGCCGTCGCCGGGCTTTCGCGTGTAGAGCGTGAACGTTCCGTCATCCTCGATCTGGCCACTGGCAACTTTGCCGGCCTGTTCCGGATCCTGTCCCATCGGCTCGAACCGCACGACACGCACTTTTGCCTGCGGCACCGATCCATCCTTAAAATGAACCTTGCCACTTACTTGGGCGGTGGTCGGGCCTCCGCAGCCGGCTGATAGACCGACGAGCGCGATCCAAACGATGCAAAATTGCATGGTGAAGGTGGGCGTGCGATCCATGACTACTGCCCCCCACCGTCGCCGCTGCCGATTAAGAAGTCCCAAACGCTGCCCCAAGCGCCGTTTAATCCGCTGGTTTGCACGTCGTCGGAAATAAAGGTCACACTGCCATCGCAGAGCGCCAAAAATGCGCCCCCGACATGCGAGCTCCGAACTCCGCCTTGGGCAAAATAGCCGGCATCGCACGTCATGCACTCCGCTTGCGCGATCGGCAGTCCGCAGACGTCGCTGTAAACATCGTCGGAAGCCGGGAAACAGGCGTTCGGGCCATTGGCGTCGCCGCCGGAGCCATACATGGAGAGTAAGCTTGCTCCGGCGTGACCCAGGGCCCAGACACCTCGGCCGTCTTTTTCGGTCAGGCCACTACGAATCTCGCCGACCATGATGGTTTTGCTCATTCCGTCCGTAATCTGACGGGACGAGACCGACGTGTTGGGCCCCATCACGCCCCGGCGACGATTGTTGTCTTTCCAACCGTCCTTGCCGTTCTTCCAGGCGGTTCCCGTCGGGCCTTGGGTGCAGATATAGTCAGTCGCAGTCCCACACGCTCCGGCGCTGCTGCCGTAGTAGATAAAAGCTCCGCCTGCGTTTGCCGCATAATTCGTGCGGCCCCAATTGTCTCCATGCGCGACGATGTTGCCGGCGTAGAGCACCTGATTGAATCCGTCCGAGGGGCACAAGAGGACCGAAAGGCGCGTCCCTCGCGCCTGTTGGTTGCGGACGTTCGTCGCCAAATTTCCATTGATCTGGACGGTGAAGTCGAACAAATCGTAGGTCGCTTGCTCCTCGATGTACGGCAGCATCTGCGCGATCCAATTCGGACCAAAGCGGGGAAGCCGCGCAATGGCCGTTTCTAATCCTTTGTCATAGGTCATTCCCTGCGGGAATACCTTCTCCGTCGACTCAAAGTTGAGCGCGCCGAAGGCGACGTTCTTGAGATTGCTCTGGCACTGAGCGCGGCGGGCGGCCTCACGGGCGGCCTGGATCGCGGGCAGCAACAGCGCGACCAGGATCCCGATGATCGCAATGACGACCAGCAGTTCGACCAGGGTAAATGCCTGGCGCGGTTGCGTCGAGTTGTCGTCCGGGATGGCGCCGCATCAACTCCTCCCAATCACCGCCGTGCCAAATCAGAACACAAAAGAACGGCGGGGCGCCTCCGCTTTGGCGCCACCGGCCGGTCCTGCCCTTCGCCCCCCTGGGACTTCCCGTCACTCACGAATATACTTAACACGCACGCGATTAACGCCCCAATTACGCGCAGTTGTTTCGCCCGTATGCGCAATACCGTGAAATTGTGGTCGCCGATTTGGTAGGCTGCGTGAGTCCGCTCCGCGGTGAATTGGCGATGCCGCCACAGCGAGCGTTTATTTCCGAATTGTCCTTCAGCAGGAGTCGTCCATGTTCTCCCCCCTCAATCCGCATCGCTCGCATCCGTTGCTACGCACGCCGTCGCTGGTTGCCATCTCACTCGCACTAGCCACATTGGCGTCGTGTAACTCCGGCCCCAAACGCGTGAATCAGCCGTCAATCAGCGCGAGCGGAGCCGGCGCAGCCGCAATGGACGAGTACGACACCAATGGTGATGGAGTCGTCGCCGGCGACGAATTGGAAAAAGCCCCCGGCTTGAAGGCCATGCTCGCCACGACCGACACGAACAAGGACGGCGGCATCAGTGCCGATGAGATTTCTGACCGAATACAGGCTTGGCAGGCACTAAGAGTGGGGCTGACAACATTCGGATTTGTAGCCACGCTTGACGGTAGACCGCTTGAGGGAGCTACCGTCACCTTTGAGCCGGAATCATTCCTGGGGGATGAGGTCAAACCAGCAGTCGCGACCACAGACATGTTTGGCAGCGGCGGCCCGACAATTCCAAAGGAACAACGCTACGATCCGAGTACTTCTCCTCCAGGCGTGCACCTTGGAGTCTATAAGGTGAAGTTTTCGAAGTCCGAAAACGGAAAGGAAATCATTCCACCAAAATATAACGAACAGACCACGCTCGGCATCGAAGTATCACCCGACGTGAGAGACATCCTGAATCGACGAGTACGATTCGTGCTCACAACAAAATAAGCATGGTAAGCGAGCGAGTTCGAGACGTATCTGCGTGTTGACGTTTCAGCGAGTTGCGTCTATGGGAGCTTCGCTACTTCCCCATCAAATCGCATGGCCAGATATCGGTGTGTCGTGCCATCGATATCGTACGATACTGTCTGCACCGAGCCATCACAAAAGGCCATATTCATGCCGCCCGCATGCGCACTGCCGAATGCGGCAGTATTGTCGTAACCTGGTGTATCTTGGCGGGGTTGATAGTAATCGGCGGAAGTGGATGTGCTGCCGCCTGATGGTGGATATTGGGTGCCAGATGGCATGTACGCGACGCGATGATTGTCCCATTCCATGCCGCTGTAGACTCCTTGATTTTCACCAAGATTCAAGCCGCTGCCGAAGTTCGGACTTTCATAACCTTCGGGCCATAGATACTTCTCTCCTATGAGATAAGTATTCGATGTTCCGTCTGTCAGCATCGAGATCTTTACCTGACTACGATAGTAAGACACCCCTGTCTGGCAATGGGCATAGTTGGCTGAAAAAGACGCTGACCCAGTCGCACTTTTGTCGCAGATGCTAGTTACAGACCATTTATCCGTTGCGGCTTGCGCATAACTGTCGGGCTCGAACCAGCCATCAAAAGTGTCCCATTGCCGACTGGCGCCAGAATTCATCGCATAGTCGGTCTTCGCAACGCCTGTCGACGTCGACAGGGCAGTTATAAATGTGTGCTCCGTGCTTAGGGGCGACCAGTTCCCAGGGTAAGCACGAGGTGGCCGGCGCGACGGGCAATAAAAGATCTCGACGGGTGTCTGATTTAACTTGGTAAGTGCGTCTACGTAGGGAGCTGTTCCTGGTGCTGCGCCCTTTCCCAGGTCATGAAGTGCCGATTCTTCTATGTAGGTCAGGATATTGTACGCCCAGGAACCGGGCTGACTCTCGCCGTATCCCTGATTTGGGTCGGCAGACCACTTCCGTCCCCAGCCGCCTGACGGTAGGAATTTGTGTGTATCCGCGTGAAGCAGGCAGCCGAGCGCGATGTTTTTGATATTGTTCTTGCATTGCGATCGTCGGGCAGCCTCGCGAGCCGCCTGGATTGCGGGCAGCAATAGCGCGACGAGAATGCCGATAATTGCAATTACGACCAAGAGCTCCACTAAGGTGAAGCCATCGTGATTGTAGGTGGATGCCGAATCTCGACGGCGAAGTATCAGATGACGAAGTCTAAATCGTACCATGCACATGCGAGTGTGCCTCCCAACGCCTGGAATTCAACATGCGACGCGATAAATATATTCTTTAACCGTCGATCAGAGCCGTCCTCGACGATAACACGAACCCCACCGACGGCCGAACGCACTCCCATCGAAGGCGTCTGCTGGCTGATCTCAGTGCATGCCGCATCGTGAATAGCGAGCACGCACAAAAAACGATCACGGCCAACTATCTGCCGCAACCTCCCCACTAGCATTCGCCACCAGCATTCTAGCAAGGCGGGCCAATTCGGCTGCCTACGAAACACGACTCTTTTTCTCTCTTTTGCGCAGTACGGCGACGCGAGGCCGGCTATAGAGATCGCATCAGCACGCATTAATGAAAAACGGCCGGCTGCCTAAATTCAGACAGCCGGCCGTTTGAACACGACAATTGAGGTCTAATGAAGTTTCTACGACTGACGTCGCCGGGCGGCCAACGCTCCGATCACGAGGACGATCGAAATCAGCAAGCTGCTCGGCTCGGGCACTACTCGCACGTTGTCGATTAGCGTGAAATCGAGCTGCGCGAAGAGGGCGTTTGCCGATGCTCCGTTGCTTGTGTCGGCCTGGCCAAACAAGATGTTTGATCCTCCCGTGGCAGTCGTGAAATTGGCCGTGTCCGTCGTGGCAATCAGCGTGCCATTCACGGTCCACGTCACGACCGTACCGGACTTCTTGATGCTAACTTGATTCCACTGGAAGCCGGAGGTACCAACGAGCGACGTTCCGTTCTGAGTCGAGGAGATCCCAACTTGAGCGGCGGGAGCGGTATTCCCCCCCTGGAAATGGAGCAGAATAGTACGCGGCGGTGTTGTTCAGACTGCCTGCCGCATAGACGTTATGTGCGTCGGCAAGGGCATAGCTGGTCGGCTTTTGGAGGAATAGTCGCGATAGTCTGATGCCGAAGCACCGTCGCCAGTGGCACCATAAAAAACGCTGTCGGAAATGCCCGCGTAATTCGACACGGTTCCGGAAGTCAAAACGCCGAATGTTGACAGCTGCGTCGAACCGCTGCCGCCGCCGGAAGCACCGATCCCGCCCGATGCTGGAGGACCTGCAGTATAGGTGCCACCCAACCAGTTGTGCCACCAGTCAAATTTGAGCTCATAGTCACCAGTGAAACTCTGACCTGTCGGCGAGACACTTATTCCCGACAACACGCCACCCGCAGGAGCCGTGCCGAGATTCGCGCCCAACTTCAAGCCGCGTTGTGCCCGCAGAATTGGGTGCTGGTGGGATGCCCAGGGAGTTATAGTCAAAAAAGAAGTCGGCAGCATTCGTGCCATTGCCGTTGTCGTTGACGGTCCAACTCGCCGTTGGATCGACGTCAAAGTTTTCCGCAAAAAACGGAGCCGCAGACGATACGCCGGCAAACGCCAGCGATGCGGCCAAGGAAGCCATAAACAAGTTGCATCTCATGAGAACCCTCCACAGTCAAAAAAATGGTGTACCGGGCCTGCTGCCGGGCCACAAGAAAAGCCTGATCCACTCCCGAATTTACTTCCAATTATCTGCGGCGCTTTCCCAACGCCAAACTCAAGGCACCGCTTACGATGAGGAGCAGGCCCGATGGCTCCGGAACGCCCACAGCACCGATCGAGGCGCCACTTCCCGGCATCGTACCGAAGGCCGTCTTCCACAGATCGTAGTCGGTGCTATCGACGTTGAGATCTCCGTTTGCGTCGCCGGTGGCCTGGGTGCCGGTGCCCATCAGGCCCAAGTTGTTCCGCCACACCGTATAGTCCGCAGCGTCGACGATTCCATTGCCGTTGAAGTCAGGCGTATTTAATGTAGCTTCGATCGTCGCAACCTTGATGTTGTCGATCAGAGTAAACAACAGGCTTCTTCGATTGGCATCGTTCGAAGCTCCGGCATTGATATCCGATTGCCCGAAAAAGATGTTGCCTCCGCTCAGTGTGATGAAGTCGTTGTTCACCTCATCGTTCAAATCGAGGGTCGACAACAGCAGCCCATCTACTTTCCAAGTAACGATGTCATTGTTTTTCGCAATTTCCACCGCGCGCCACTTGAAGGCCGGTGTGCCGGCCGGTGTCGTGGTGATAGTTCCAGGTGGTGTGCAGGTGGGGCAGCCGGCCTGCTGCGGGAAAAGCGCAATCTGTTCCGCCGGCGGCATCGCAGGCGCCAGCTGAGTCGCAGTCGCATAGTAGGTATTGGAGTTGTTGCGATAGGTGCCAGTGCCCGCTGCAGACGCATAAGCAAATTTACCGTCAGGAATCGGCGGCACGTTTGTCGCATTCGGTTCCTGATAGCTAAACTTACCGGCATCCGAGGGCGAATAGATGCGCCAGTCGGCAGAAGAGCCGCCATCTGTCGACGCGGCGTAGTAGAGACTGTTTTGGGTTCCACCCGGCCACTGGGCGGCCGTGCCGTTCGTTCCAATACCAAAAGTCGACAGCTGCGTGGAACCTAGCGCTGTCGTCGCATCGCTCTCGTTGTTCATCGGTAAATTGGACCACCAGTCGAATGTGAGCTTGTAGCTCGGATTGCTAGAAAAGTCTTGACCGATGGGCGAGGCCGACATGCCTTGGAATGAGGGAAGCCCTGAATTGTTAACATTGGTCTGCAAATTCAATGCACGCGTGTTTCCAACGCTGGATCCTGGAGATGGCGGTACACCCACAGTGCTGTAGTCGAAGAACACGTCGGCTGTGGAATCCGTTGGATCAGCACCCGTAGCGGTATTCATCATCCAGTTCCCGGTCTGATCGATCTCAAAATTCTCCGTATAAAGATCAACTGCCGACGACACGTTCGGCAGCATAAGTAGTGCAACGGCGGCTACCAAACCCACGTAAAATCTCATGTCAAACTCTCCGCAAATTAGAAACGGCGAAACGAGGCCGCCTACCCCAACGGGAAAAATCTCCCTACCACTACAATCCCACCTATCCCGATCATGCCCACAAAATGGCATCCGTCAAGCAATTGCGATACTATTTGGACACGAATGCGACATGAACAAGAGTCTGTTGCGCAGGGTTGATTTTTCGGCCGCTGAAAGTCCATTTTTGACCAGCGATTTCGTACTCTTACCCCCCCAACTGCGGCAGGACGTTTGAGCACCCGCACCCCACTGCTGGACAATCATTCGACCCTCGACGTGAACTGGTGAACGAACCTCAAGTGCGTTTGCCAATCATCGCGAGCGACTCGCATCGCGCAGCATTCCATTTGACAAGTTCGAGATGCTTGAAGCATTGCGCGTTCAGTAAAGTGCGTGCGTGTATAATCAGCGCGTCACGTCGCCTGTTCGTTGCGGCGGACCAATACTAGCGACTCGGTCAACGCGTGGCGGAGTTGTTTGCCGTTCGTTGGGCAGCGGAAGCAGGAGAAGTTACATGTTGTATTATCGCCAAGCGGCGCTGACGCTGATCGTCGCGCCGCTCTCGTTGCTGATCGTTTCGTCCGCTCGGGCCGCATTCACCGACCAGGGTGCGACGGTCCTGGGAGGTCTGAATGTATCGGGCCGCAGTGTCTCGATGGCGGATATCGATGGGGACGGCGACCTGGACCTATTCTTTCAGGGAGCCGGTACGAGCAGCCAGAAACTGATGCGCAACAACATTATTGGCACCGGTGCGCACACCTTCACCGACATTACGGCGGCCATGCTGCCCTCGCCTTCCCTGGAAGATTCTTGGAGCGCCGCCTGGGGCGACTATGACGGCGACGGGAAGATCGACGTTTTTGTCGGGCAGGACAATAACAACAGCTCCGCGGCCGGAATCCTTGCAGGTTACGACAAGGGCGATGTGCTCAAGAACAACTGGCCGGCACCGTTTACGAATATGAGCGTTGCCACTGGCCTGAACGACCCCGGCTTCCATCAAAACGTCGCCTGGGCCGACATCGACCACGACCGCGATCTGGATCTGGTCATCGGCATGGAGGGGCCACGAAAAGCACCAAATCTACCTGCAAGGCCCCGGACGCAGTTTACGCCGGTCGGCGCGGCCGTCGGCATTCAGGAAGCCGGGGGGATCAAGGCCTATGGGATGGCGATCGGCGACACCGACGGCGACGGCGATCTCGACATCTACATTTCGACCTGCAGCGGCGGCAACAACATCCGCAAGAACTTCTTTCAGAATCATGCTCGCCGAGACGGGCACGCTCAGTTTCATCGACATCGCCGACGCCAATGGCACGCAGAATATGCAGAACAGCTACGGCGCCGAGTTCGTCGACTTCGACGACGACGGCGATCTCGATCTCTACATGGCCGGGGCCGATCGGCAGCCGACCAAGATCTTGCGCAACAACGGCGGCAACCAGTTCACGGACGTAGACACGATCACGGGCCACCCGCTGCTCAGCGACCCGGCCGGCGACCTCGACGGCGGCCGGGCCGTCGACTACGACAACGACGGCGACCTCGATTTGTATTTCCACAATAACGCGGCGAGGCACCCAGGCCCGCAAGCTCTATCGCAACGACGGGAACTGGCAGTTCACCGACGTCACGATCGCCGAAGGCATCGCCTGCGCGATCGAAGGTGGCTACGACAGCGTCTGGGGCGACATCGACCTCGACGGCGATCAGGATCTCATCGTGCCGAACAACGTGGACCGGCTCAGCCGTTTCCCGAGCGAGTCTTCATCAGCGACGCCTCGACCAACGGCAACCATTGGCTCTACCTCCGGCTCCATGGCCCCGCGGACAACACGACCGGCATCGGCGCCTCGCTCTATGCCACGATCGACGAGGGCACGCCCGACGAGCGAACCCTTCGCCGCGAAGCCAACACCAACGCCGGCACCTTCAACCAAAGCGATCTGCCCGTCCATTTCGGCCTCGGCGCGGCAGATCTGATCGACCAGCTGCGCGTTGTTTGGCCCGATGGAACCGTCCAGTTTTTGCAGGACGTCGCGGTCGATCAGTACCTGACGATCGACTTCCCCACGCCGCTCGCCGGCGACTACAACACAGACGGTATCGTCGACGCCGCGGACTACACGGTCTGGCGCAACCGCCTCGGCAGCGGCGTTTCGCTGCCCAACGACTCCACGCCCGGCGTCGGACAAGACGACTACATCCGCTGGAAGAACAACTTCGGCGCAACGACGGCGGGCGGCGCCGCCATTTCTGCGGGAGACGCCACCATCCCCGAGCCGTCAGTGGCAGCACTTCTGGCAATCTGCCTGGCGGTCATGGGCATGAAACCGCGACGCATCGTGCGTTAGCCGCTGGCCAGGACGCATCCCGCGTGGCGCTTCTCAGAGTCGTCGGAGCGATTTGGCGAGGTTTCCCGCGTCGACCGATACGACAACCTCGCAACCCGTGTGCAACTCGCCACCGACCGACTCGAATGCGCGGTCGCGGGGCGATCGCCCGCGGGCAAGCAGCAGCAAATCGCTGGAATCGAACGCCACATCGCGCACCTGGTTCGACCTGCCAGTTGTCGCGGTTCGCGTCGAGCGTGTGTCCATTGAGGTTGCGGCATCGGTCGTGAACGGCGACAGTTGCAATGCCCCATCAGCTGCGGAGGTGTCGAAAGTTCCGTCCGCCAATGTTCGCGACGATTCAATCGGCCCGTCGCCGGCGCCAGCTCCCCCACCGGCGCCGGGCGACGTGCCGAATTGCTGCTTCCAGATGTTGTAGTCGTCTACGTCGACATGTCCGTCGAAGTTTGCATCGCCTTGCTCGCCGGGCGTCACGTTCGTGCCCTGCGTATTTCGCCAGACCGTGTAGTCGGCGGCATCGACGGTGCCGTCGCCGTTGAAATCCGCATTCGGCGCAGGAGGCGTCAAGCCGAAGAAATTGAATACGCGGTCGATCACCGCCGCGCGATTTGCGGCCGTGGTGATCGTTTCAAAGGGAAAGCCGAGCATAACAACGCTGCCCTTGCCGCCCGTGCCGGCAGCCTGGATTGCCGCGTTGCCGGCGCCGTTGGCATACGTGAGCGCGGCAAATGCACCGGGCTGCGGATTGATCACGTCGGGATACTCGGAATCGTAGTACAAAGTGCCGTTGTCGAATGTGAGGCTTAGCCCGTCAAAAATCCGCCCCGCGACCCCGTTCGCCTGGTAACTGTTCGCATCATCTGACACGTAGTTTGCCAGCAGCGTGCCTTCGTAAAACGGGCGGCCATGGTTCTGGCTGTCGAGATCCCAGCCGATCTCGGCTCCCGAGAGAAACAGGTTCCCGCCGCCGGCGATGAATTGCTCGACCTTGGTCTGCTCGGTTGCGTCGAACGTATGGTCCGCGGTCGATTCCTCGCCGAGAATCCAGATCACTGTGTCGTAGTCGGCGAGATTCACCGTGCCGGCAATCACTGCCTCGTTGGGCACAGAGTCGAAGCCGATCGCGAATTGATACGCTTCAATCGCCTCGCCCACCTGAAAGACGTAGTCGAAGCTGTTATTGGATCGCGGCCGAACGCGGTCGACCAATCCGTCCCCCGTGAACGCATATGGATACCGCACATTTTGGGTGCGGTCGAATCGATCAAAACCATCGACAATCAATACCGAGTTTGCGCCCCCGGTTCCGTTTTTCCTTGCAGCCGCGAGCGCGCTCCCCGGCGATTCGCCGCCGGAGTTGAACGCGACGACTTTGAAGTAGTAGGCGTCCCCATCGAGTTCCGCGGCCGGAATCACGAGTGAATTTGCCCCCGCTCCAACGACGTCGATGTATTCGCCGAAGCCGTAGCCGTCGCGCGACACGTACACACGGAAGCCGGTCGCGGCCCCGCCCTTGACGCCTGTGGGCCCGGCTGTCCAGGAAACGGTGACGTCCCCCGCCGGGTTGCTGCTTGCGCGGACACCGGTGGGCGCCGCAGGCTGACTCACCGGACTGTTGAGTCCGCCCCAGACGTCGAAGTATTCGAGCGTAGCTTCGTACACTGAGCGGGCGATCTGATCGCGGACTTTGGGGTCACGCATCAACTGTGCGTCTTCGACCGAATCGTGGAACGCGACCTCGATGATCGTCATGTCCATCTCGGCCGAAGGACCTTCGTCGATTTCGCCAAATTGGCCGGTGAATGTGTGAGTCGTGCGGGTGCTCCAATTGTGCTCGAACTGGCCGTTGAGCGCCTGCATGTCTTGGTTGATTTGCCGACCTGTGAAGAGTGCCAAATCCGTCTGGTGTGGCGTGCGGTCCCCCACATCCGCGTCGATCAGTCCGACCGCTCCGCGCCCGCCCCCCGCATTGGAATGAAAGCCGATGTAAACGCTGGTGCCAAAGGGATTGCTGTTCGCGTTCATGTGCTCGGCCATCCGCGAAGGGGCCGAAACATTGCTGGTCCCGATCACGCTTACCGCGCTATTGCCCTGACCGATCGCGCGCCAGAGCCACATTAACGAATCTTCATCCTCGCGCGGATATCCGGAGATGATGCCGCTGGCGTTGCCGACGCCATTCGGTCCGTCCTTGACGTCGCCCATGCCGTTGCCGAAGCGAATCGCGTCGGCGATCACCACCGAACCGACCACGGCCGACTCGTTGCTGATCTGTACATTGCCGCTGCTACCTGCGTCGAAGTGATACGTCCCCAGGTAGACCCAGCCCTTGCCGACCTTCCGATGATCGACGCGAATCTCAGTTACACCGCCGTCGCTATCGGTGATGCGGTAAAGTTGGTTGGTACGATTCGCGCCATCGGCCACCCAGGTGTAGATCGGATAGAATCCAGCCTCGGGGATATTGGGGGTGTAGGTCGCCGTGGCCGTTTCGGTCGCGGACGAAGTTGCAAAGCGGTAGGACACCGTGTCCGCCACCGCGCCATAGTCTTCGTCGTAGTACACGCTGCCTGTACTATTTGACCACGACCCTGAGAAGGTCACGCCGGGCGAATCGTTGTCGAGCACCACTTCGTTCAGCTGATGGCCGACTGGTCGCATGGGCACCACTGTCGCGCCTGCGCGAAGAGCATAGTCCGCGTAGAGCGACATTTGATCCTGGTTGCCGAAATCTTCGACGATCTCATTGTTATCACCACGATCGGTGGCCCATCGGCCGAGCGTGTCGTTCCACTGCCAACCATGCCCGCCGGATGTAAAAACAATCTTGCCGGAGAGCGCGCCGGCAGGCGTCGCCAGGCTCCCACCCCCCGCGTTTGCTTGTTCGACGGCCTCGTCGCCAGTGCCGGCTGCCCCTCCGGCACCGGGCGACGTGCCAAATTGCTGCTTCCAAACAAGGTAATCAGCGTCGTCCACCTGGCCGTCGAAGTTCGCATCGCCTTGCTCGCCGGGCGTCACCGCGCTGCCTTTCGAATTACGCCACACGGTGTAGTCCGCCGTGTCGACGGTTCCATCGTCGTTGAAATCAGCGTTCGGAAGTGGCGGCGGGGCAACGCCAAAAAAGTTGAGCACGCGATCCATCACCGCCGCGCGGTTAGCCGCCGTCGTGATCGTCTCGAACGGGAAGCCGAGCATCACGACGCTTCCCTTGCCGCCCGTGCCGATGGCCTGGATTGCCGCGTTGCCGGCGCCGTTCGCATAAGTGAGTGCGGCCAGCGCGCCGGCCTGCGGATTAATCACGTCAGGATATTCGGCGTTGTAGAACTGCGAGCCGTCGTCGAAGGCGAAACTCAACCCGTCAAATATTCGCCCCGAGATGCCGTTCACGTTATAAGTATTGGCATCGTCCGACACATAGTTTGCCAGCAGCGTGCCTTCGTAGAACGAACGGCCATTGTTCAAATTGTCGAGATCCCAGCCAATTTCGGCCCCGGAGAGAAACAAGTTCCCGCCGCCGCCTATAAACTGAGCGACCTTCGACTGCTCCGTGGCGTCGAATGTGTGGTCTGCCGACGACTCTTCGCCAAGGATCCAAATCACGGTGTCGTAATCCGACAAATTCACCGCACCAGATATCACCGCTTCATTGCTGGTGCTGGCCACGTGCACGCCAGGGGCGGCCGCGTAGATCGCCGCGCCTACCTGAGCTGTATAGTCGCGCGAGTTGCTCTCGCGGGGTCGCACGCGATCCGTGACCACTCCTTGATAGGCCGGCTGCTTCGGATCGAGCGAGCGATCGAGCCGGTCGAAGCCGTTGACGATCAGCACCTGCTTGAGCCCGCCGCTGGGAATCGCCGCCATCACTTCCGATCCCAGCGATTCGCCACCCTCGTTGACGGCCACGACCTTGAAATAGTAAGGAACGTTCGGGTCGTAGCCCGAAAGCGTCACGTTATTCGTTGCTCCGCCGGCCACATACGTTCCACCGTCGAATCCATAACCGTTGGGCGAAACGTAAATTCGGAATCCCGTCGGTGCGCCGCCGGTGTAGGAATTTGCCGCGGGCGGAGTCCAGGAAACCGTCACGCTGCCCGCTGCGTTCGACTCGGCGTGTAGTCCGGTGGGAACTGCCGGCAGGTCGACCGCGGAGGTCGTATTTCCGTCCACGGCCCGAAAATACTTGACCATTCCCTGGTACGTGGCCCGCGCGAGCGCGTCGCGGACCTTGGGGTCGCGCATCAGCGCGGCGTCCTGCGCATTGTCGTGATACGCGACTTCGACGATGGTGGCGTCGAACTCGTTGGCAATATAGGCGTTGTTGATCTCGCCGAATTCGATGTCAGTGCGGTCCAGCGTGACTGTGTTCGAAGCACCCCAGCCGTACTCGTACATCCCGTCTTGCGCCACCATATCGTCGTTGACTTCGTGGCCGAGCAGGCTCGCCAGCAAGAATTGATTTGGCGTCGCCGAGGAGGGCGTGTTATTGCCGTTGTAGAGTCCTAATACCCCCCGAGTATTCGAAATGCCACCGCCGGTCGCGTTCGAATGAAAACTCACCCACACCCGGTCGCTGAGCGATCCCTCTTGCTCACGGTTCATGAATTCCGCGTAGCGTGGAGAGAAAGACACGGCTGCGTCGCGGTCGACGCTGGTCGAACGATACTCCGAGCTGGATATTCCCTGCGAGTGATTTACCTCCCACATCACCCAGTACAATCCAGACTCATCCTCGCGTGGGAGCCCGGAAACGCCGCCGCCCCGATCGATGTCGCCCATCCCGTTGCCGAAGCGAATCATGTCGGCGATCACCACGCTACCCGGGGTGCTCGAGCGATTGCTGATGTCGACGTAGCCTGCGGTCCCCGCTTCGAAGTAGTAGGTGCCCAGATAGATCATTCCGTTGCCCACGGCACGATGATTCACGGTCACTTCCGTGATTCCGCCCGAGTGATGAACGCGGTAAAGCTGATCGGTCGCTCGGTCGCTACCGCTGCGCGTCCAGGCATACACGGGATAAAAGCCAGCTTCGGAAATGGTCGGCTGATAGCGTGCGTAAGCGGTTTCCGTGGGCGAAGTCGACGCGAACCGATAGGGAACGTCTCCTGCGCTACCGAAGAAAACCGTCGATGCACTGTCCGACCAACTGCCGACAAACGTCACGCCCACATCGTCGTTGTCGAGCACGACTTCGTTGACCTGATGGCCGACCGGACGCAATGGCACAACCGTGGCCCCGGCGTTGAACAAGTAGTCAACCAGGTAGGTCATTTGGTCCACGTTGCCCAAGTCTTCGATCATTCCATTCGTGGGACCGCGTTGGAAGCTCCATGCTCCGTCGTTGAGATTGTCGGCCGTGTAGCCGTGGCCGCCGTGGATGTAGACGATTTTTCCATCCAACCCGCCGTCGGGCTGTGTGCCGACCTCGACCAAGCCTGCCGAGGAGAGCGCCAGTCGCGGCTCGAGCGGCTCGAAGGCGAACACGCGACGGTGAGTTGCCGATCGATCCGCACTCACCAGCCCCGTGACCAGCGCCAGCAACGCCAACAACGCGCGGTTCACACGGTGTGCCGAGTGCATCACAAGGCCTTTCAGTCGATAGAACGGTCGAGTCACCATAGACTCTCCATTCTACGTACGGCTGGGCTTATGCCCTAGGAAATTGTCGCGCAGGCGAGTCACGCGGATGCGCAATTCGATGCCCGGAGCGATCGCGAGCGGCGCCGTTAGGAACGGCCGTACAGTTCGGCCTGCAACGCCAGTACGGCGTCGACCAGATCGTCGGGGCCGTGGCGGAACACGTCGCACACTGGCACACCAAACTCGCTGCGGACGCGTTCCCGTTCCCGTTCCGCGTCTTCTGGCGATAGGAGCCGGCTATTGAGGCCGATGCCGATCACGCGGGTCGGTTCGACGGCGCCAGCGATCTTCTCGTACAGCTCGCGCAACTCGGCGAGTGGCGTGAGCTTCACCCCCGGCATGCCCATCACATGGGGCCGAGCTGCTTCGTAACACAAGATCAGCCCCTGCGGTCGGGCCCCGTGCAACAGCCCTAGGGTCACCGGCGAATAGCGCGGGTGCGTGATGAACCCCTGCCCTTCGACCACGAGAATCTCGTGGTGCTGATTGGCGAGAACTTGCTTTTCCACGGCGCCGTTGAGGAAATCGCTGATCACGCGGTCGACTGGGCAGCCATCCCCTTCGATGAGGATACCGGTCTGACCGGTGGCGATGAACTTGCAGTCGTGTCCGCGGCGCGAGAGGGCTCGAGCTACTTCGACCGACACGACCATCTTGCCGCAGCTACAGTCCTGGCCGACGGTCAGAATTCGCAGGCAACCCTCGCGGAAGCCCTCGCCCGTCGCCACGTCGCGCTCGTCGTTCTTGCGAACGTCGATGAGTTGCACGCCATTCTTTGCGGCCGCGGCAGCAAACTCGGCATCGTCGCAGAGGAAATCGTGCAAGCCGGAAACGACGTTCCAGCCGCGGGCGATCGCCGCGAGCAAGACGGGCCGCCAGGCGGGCGGAATCTTGCCGCCCGAGGGCGCGATTCCCACCAGCAGCGTATTGGCCGACGCCACATCCTCCAGGTGCCCCACCACCGGAATCGCTCCGCCGATGCCGAGCAACTCTTGCGAAGTCTTCCCGGCCTGCGTCGAATCCAGGAGGGCGACGACCTCGTCGGTCCCGTAGCGAATCACGCAAGCGGCGGTCTTCGCTCCCACGGGTTCGGTGCGACCTTCGGTCAGAATAACGAGTCGACGAGCTGTTGGTGGAGTGGACATAATACCGATCTATATCAATGTGATTGAGCGTCAAAACTGTGGTGCTCGCAATGTTGGTGCGATTATAGCAATGCGATCATTCGTTTCCAGGCGGTCGTGATGCGGCTCATTTCTAGCGACCCGTGAGACTCACACACCCATTCAAATTAGTTGCCGGCAGCCGCACCGTCGCCCCGCGGGTCGGCGACTCCGATCAGTCCCCCATTTGGCGCAATGGCAATTGCTTGCGTCCGGCCACCGGAACTCGCAGACACTTCCTCGATCTCATGCCCGTGCTGACGAAAACCGGCGACGATCTCCGGGGCCAAGGTCTTTTCGACCAGCACACTATTGGGCTGCCACTGATGATGAAAACGCGGGTTCATCGCCGCTTCGGCGAGCGATTGCTGGAAGTCGAGATACCGCACGATCGTCTGAATCACTTGGGTGATGATCTTCGGTCCGCCCGCGGCACCGACCGTCAGCAGCGGCTGCCCCTCGGGGTCGAGCACGATCGTCGGACTCATGCTAGAAAGTGGCCGCTTGCCCGGCGCGACCGCGTTGTTTTCCGCACCGACCAGGCCGAACGCGTTCGGCACACCCGGCATGATTGAAAAGTCGTCCATCTCATCGTTGAGTACCACGCCCGTCCCGGGGACCACGACCTTCGAGCCGAACGCGGTGTTGATCGTCGCGGTGATCGCAACCCAGTTGCCGGCCGCGTCGGCCGCGGCAATGTGCGTCGTGTGCCGGCCGAACACATCCTGCCGCCAACGGGGCGGCGTGCCATGCATCGGCACGTCCTTGGTCTGCGAAGGATCGATCCGCGCGGCGAGCTGCTTGGCGTAGTCTTTCGAGGTAAGTCCCCGCGGCACGGCGACGAAATCGGAATCGCCAAGCCAATAGGCCCGGTCGGCAAACGCCAGCTTAAACGCTTCGGCCAGGATGTTGGCCGCTTCGACGGGATCTCGCTGTTCGATCGCCCGCATGTCGAACGATTCGAGCATGTTGAGCACCTCGGCGACGTGGACGCCACCGGAACTGGGCGGCGGGAAACCGATGATTTTGTAACCGCGGTAGGTTGTTTCGAGCGGTTCGCGGAGCTTTGCCTGGTAGTTGGCGAAATCTGCCGCGGTGACGATACCACCATTGGCCGCCATCCAATCGCCGACTTCGTGGGCCAACTTTCCGCGGTAAAACCAGTCGGGTCCGTCGGCTGCGATTTGCCGATACGTGTTCGCCAAATCCGATTGTACGAGCTGTTCCCCTTCTTTGAGCGGGCCGCCGTCGGCGTGCAGAAAGATCGCCTTCGACCCTGGGAACCGTTTGAGATCATCCGCCGTGCTGGCGATTGCCGACGCCACCCCACGGCGAATCGCAAATCCATTGGCCGCCTTCTCGATGCCCGGCTCCAGCAGCCGCGGAAGCTTCATCGTGCCGCACCGTTCGATGGCCAGCTGATAGGCGGCGAGTGCCCCCGGCACTCCGATCGCGAGCGGACCCGTCTGGCTGGCACCGGGAATCGCCTCGCCGTCGCGGACGAACATGTTCTTCGTGGCCGCGGCGGGCGCCATCTCGCGGCCGTCGATCGCGGTGAGTCGCCCGTCGGCGGAGCGAATCAAAATCAGGCACCCGCCGCCGATGCCGGAGTTGTTGCAGTCGACCACGCCGAGCGTGAGCGCCGCCGTCACCGCGGCGTCGACCGCGTTGCCGCCCTCGCGGAGCACGTCGGCTCCTGCCTCGGTCGCCAGCGCGTGACCGGTGGCAATCATCCCCTGCTTGCCGAGCGCTTCGTGGGCCTGTGCTCGGGCCGCCACCAAGTTAAGCGAACTTACCAAGAACATCAGGCCGAGTTGCCAAGGCACGTGGGCAAGGAAAATAGTTTTCATGGATCGCTGAATCATCGAAAGACTATTCGGGGTAAAGTAAAAATGGCCTGCGGCGAGTGCGAAACGCTTCCGTCTGTTCGTCCACGGACGTAAGGATTGACTCCACTTTATCGCCTGCGAGGAGTCGGCGGTAAACCGCCTCATTGCCCAACAACTTCGTATACGGCTTGGCGTCCCACGCGTCTGGATGCTGCGACGCGAGCGAGCGGGCGACCACCAGTCCCAGCTCGAACGAGCGGAACGCCTTCCAATCCGTGATCACGAAATTGAGGCCGCCGCAGCTTTCGCCCGCGAATTTACTGCTCGTCGGCGTGAAACGGATCGGCACCACGCGGACACCGGGCGGCTGCGCGATTCACCCGCTCGGCCAATTCGCGTTCGCGGATCCACGGCGCCCCCAGCACTTCAAACGGCGTATCGGTCCCCCGACCCACGGAGACATTCGTCGTTTCCAACAGCCCGATGCCGGGATACAGCACTGCCTCGGTCGGCGAACGCATGTTCGGCGAGGGATTAGTCCACGCCAGTCCAGTGTCGTACCAATAATCGCTCCGCCGCCAATCCTCCACGGGCACCACCGTCAGCTTGACGTCAATTTTCCGCTCGGCGGCGAACATCCGCGCGAGCTCGCCCACCGTCATCCCGTGCCGCACCGGAAGTGGATGATAAGCAACAAACGACTCGCCGCCCGCGTCGCGGAGCGGCCCTTCGATCGTTGTGCCGTCAATCGGATTCGGGCGGTCGAGCACCATGAACTCGCAGTCCGCCTCGGCGGCCGCCTCCATCGCAAGGCCCATCGTGGCGATATACGTATAAAACCGTGTGCCGATATCCTGAATGTCGAACACGAGGACGTCGATGTCTTTGAGCTGCTCGCGCGTAGGCTTGCGGCTTTCGCCATAGAGACTATAAATCGGCACCTGCAGCGCCTCGTCGGTGGAGTCGTCGATGCGATTGACATCGAGCGCCCCGCGATGCCATGCTCCGGGCTGAACAGCGCGACGAGCTTCACGCCGTCTGGATCGTGCAGCAACTTCGCGGTCGCAAGACCGCGGCGGTCGCGGCCCGTCTGATTCGTGATCAGCCCGACTCGTTTCCCCCGCAGTTGCTCGAAATCATTCGCTACCAGCACATCAATCCCAAGCCGAACTGGTTCGCGCACGCCCCCCGAATCTGTTACGGACTGGTCGCTTAAGCGACCAGTTGTAGCTGCGCCACCGTCCTCCCCAATCGCCCCCGCGGCGATCGTCCCGATCCGCCCCGCCAAATTGTTCACCTCGCCCACGCCATCCGGATGCAATCGATTCGAGAGAAAAATCACATACAAATCCAGCTCCGGATCGATCCACATCGCGGTGCCTGTGAACCCGCCATGCCCAAATGCGCGCGGGCTCATCGTCTCGCCGCGATTGCGCGAGTAGACGCTGAGCATATCCCAGCCCAGGCCCCGTTGGTTGCCGTCGATGTTCCGCGGCCGAGTCATTTCGGCCACAGTCGCCGCGCCAAGGATTCGCACGTCGCCCAGCTGACCATTTTCGAGCATCATCTGGGCATAATGTGCCAGATCGCGTCCCGTGCTGAACAACCCGGCATGCCCGGCAACGCCCCCCATTAGCGCCGCCCGCGGATCGTGTACCACGCCGACCAGCCACTCGCCGTCGCGCTTCTCGGTCGTCGCCGCACGGGCCTTCAAATCGGCGCGAGGCAAATAGCCGGTCTCCGACATGCCAAGCTTCGTGTAGATCTCTTCCTGGGCGAACTCGCTTACCGGTTTGCCCGTGATCTGCTCCACAATCTTTCCCAGCAGAATGTAGCCCACATCCGAGTATTTGAACGCGGTCCCCGGTGGCGTGAGCGGCTTAAGATCATTGATTTTCGGCTTGGCCGATTTCCAGCCCTCACGGTAGTCGTCGACGGAAGTATCGGGAATCAACCCCGCGGAATGAACCATTAGCTGCTCGATCGTGATCTCGCCTTTGTCGTGAGCGGCAAACTCGGGAAAGAAATCGGCCACTTTATCCTGCAATCGCAGTTCGCCCCGCTCGACGAGGATCATCACGCTCGTCGCGGTGGCGAGCGGCTTGGTGAGCGACGCCATGTCGAACACCGTGTCAAGAGTCATCGGGGCCACGTCGGGCTCGACGCGACGATTTCCGTAGGCCCGCTCGAACGCGATGCCGTCTTTCCGGCCGACGACCACCACGCAGCCCGCCATTTCGCCGCGCGCGAGCGAGCGATTGATCGCGGCGTCGATGAGGGGCCCCATGGCCGGGTTCATGCCCTCCGCCAACGTTGGACTCGCCACGCCAAAACAGATCGCCGCCACCAATAACATCGAATTCTGCTTGAAAGGTTGAGTCATTTGAGCGATCCACTGGAGCAAGAAACCAACGAACACGATCGTGCCGCTACCAACCAAAGTGTACCAATACCCGTTGAGCGATGTCCCAAAAGCCACGCAGCTGGTCACGACCGCCCCCACCGCAAACGCCGCGAGCGCGATGGGCTGCGTCGCCTTCGGCACGATGAGCCCGAGCCCATACAGCCCCAGCACCAAGCCCGTGGCAAACCCCGCAATCTTTAGTACGCTGTCGATGATCGACGTGCCGAGCGCCAAGCGGTACGCGACGATCGCCACCACCACCTGCACGGCGGCAAAGGCGAGCGTCAACCCGCGGGCCAGCAGCAGCGTCTTCCGCTCGTCGACTCCCACCAGCAACCGGCCAAGCAAATCGTTGGTCAGCGAACTCGCGGATGAGTTGACCGAACTGGATAGCGTCGACATGGTGGCCGCGAAAATGGCGGCCAGGATCAGCCCCTTGAGGCCCACGCCCATGTGCCCGACGACAAACGTCATCAGCGCCTGATCGCCCGCGACCGGCGCACTGGTGCTTTCTGTCACGCTATGGAAACAAGCCAACTCCACGCCGATGAACAAAAACAACGCGAACTGTGCGAGCACGATGAATCCGCTCAGCACGAGCGCCCAGCCGGCCGACGCCTGGCTCTTCGCGCACAGATCGCGCTGTACGATCAGTTGGTCGGCACCGTGCGACGCGAGCGAGAGGAACGCGCCCCCCAGGCAGCCGGCCCAGAATGTCATGCCGGGTGCCGTCAGCGACGGATTGAAATCGAACAAATGAAATCGCCCGGTCGTCGCGCCAAACGCGGCCAGCTCGTCCCAGCCGCCGGGGATCTTCGTCAACAGCAGCCACGCTGCGGCGAACGCGCCGAAGATGTAAACGCCAAATTGAATGCAGTCATTCCAAACCACCGAACGCACGCCGCCAAAACAGGCGTAGATCGCGGTCGCCCCCGCGGTCAACAAGATGCAAGTCAGCATGTCGAGCCCGACTGCGACATTGAGCGCCACCGCGGTAAGAAACAGCCGCAAGCCGTCGGCAAGATTTCGCATCACCAGAAAGACGAGCGATGCCAGCCGACGCGTCGCCAGTCCGAATCGCTGTTCGAGCACCTGGTAAGCGGTGAGAACTTCGCCGCGAAAGTAGCCGGGCAAGAGCCAGACCACGATCGCCAGCCGGCCCAGAATGTAGCCGAACGTCAATTGCAAGAAGCGGAAGTCGCCCCCTTCGACATAAGACAGGCCGGGCACGCTGAGAAACGTCACGGTGCTGGTTTCTGTGGCAACAATCGACAGTAGCAGCGCCCAAGTCGGTAGCTGCCGCCCAGCCAGGAAAAAGTCGCGCTGATTCGACTGCCCCCGCCCCGGCGCAATTCCCAGCCCTGCCGACGCCATTACATAGACGACGACCACCAATGCATCGACGGGCCCGATCGCGACAGCAAGGATAGAAGGCTATCTCACACGGTTGGCGGAAGAACGTCAGGATTCGGGCGACGGTAGCCCCACTGGGTCTTAGTTTAAGCTACCACGCGATATCCCGAAACAACGCGAGACGGTCCGGCCAGCGCAGGTCTGTAACGCTTTTGCGCACCTTCTCTATGTCTGTTCACATTTGCTACTTAGAATATGTCCTGTGGTCGACGTTAGCGACCATTCGGGGCTCATCATTAACAATACAGGCTGACGGGCAGTATTTCATGCTCGAACATCTCACGACAGAGTCGCGCAATCCTGCGTCCGAAGACTTGGATGGTCTTTCGGCACTTGAGATCGTGCGGCTGATCAACGCAGAAGACGCAAAGGTTGCGGCCGCTGTCGCGACCCAAGCCGCGGCTATTGCTCACGGCATCGACGCCATTGCAGACCGGCTCGAGCGCGGCGGTCGCTTGGTTTACGTCGGCGCCGGCACATCCGGTCGCCTCGGCGTGCTCGACGCGGTCGAATGCCCGCCCACTTTCAACACCAATCCGGCGCAGGTCGTCGGCGTGATTGCCGGTGGATACGCGGCGCTCACTCGCTCGGTCGAAGGCGCCGAAGATCTGCCCGCCTTGGCGATCGATGATCTAAAGAGCATCAACGTCGGGCCAATGGACGTGGTCGTCGGCATCGCCACCAGCGGCCGCACGCCCTACGTCGTCGGCGCGCTTGGATACGCTCGCAGCGTTCACGCTTTTACGATCGGCCTGAGCTGTAATCGCGATCCTGAAATGGCGAGCCTCGCCGACGTGAGCATCACGCCTGTCGTCGGAGCGGAGGTCGTCAGCGGCTCGACTCGGATGAAAGCCGGAACCGCGACGAAAATGGTCCTCAACATGCTCAGCACCGGCGCCATGATCCACCTTGGCAAAACGTACGGCAATCTGATGGTCGATCTGCGGGCCAGCAATATGAAGCTCGCCGATCGGGCCCGGCGAATCGTCCGCGCGGTGACGCATCTGTCCGACATCGAAGCCGAGAAACTCCTGCAATCTTGCGGCGGCGAGGTGAAGACGGCAATCGTTAGTCATTGTACTGGCGCCTCGTCCGAGAACGCCCGACAGTTGCTCGCTGGTACCCATGGCCATCTGCGCAAGGCGCTACAGAAACACTCGGCGAACGGTGTACCGGCACCTCACAAACTGCCTTCCGCCCTCGGGTCCATCGGTAAAAAGTAATCTATGTCAGTCCACCTCGACTCGGCGGCCGAACTCATCTTGGCGGTCGACGCTGGCGGCACCAAGACGGCAGCCTGCTTCGCGATCGCAAAAGACTCGTTCAACTTCGAGATCCTCGGTCGCGGCCGAAGCGGCAGCGGGAATCCGCTCAGCGTTGGTTTTGACGATGCCGTCGCAGCCGTCTCCGCCGCCGTGGCCGCCGCGGCCGCCGATGCCGATCTTCCTGGTGCACTCGCTGCTCGGGCCGTACTCTCGGTCGCGGGGGCCAGCGACCCGGCGATTGCGAGTGAATTTGGCCGCCGCACGCAAAAGACGAACATAGCCCGACAGATTACCGTTGTTTCGGACGTGCTGCCGGTACTAGCGGCCGGCGTCGAACGAGCTGGCGTGGCCCTCATCGCGGGCACCGGCTCCGTGGCCTACGCACGCGCCGAAGATGGTCGGACGATTCGTTGCGGCGGCTGGGGCTATCTTTTGGGCGACGATGGAGGCGGCTTCGCGATCGGCCGAGCCGCGCTTCGCTTCGTACTCGAAGACTTAGAAGGCAACCGGGATTCGCAACATTCGCTGACGACATTGCTGTTCGAGCGACTGCAGGCAAATACAGCGGCCGAACTCCTCTCGGCCGTCTATACGAATCCCGCTCCGCGCACGCTGATCGCGTCGCTCGCTAAATGTGTCGTGCAAGCGGGCGAGCAGGAGAATCCGGGCGCACGTGAAGTCCTCGTGGAAGCGGCCCGCGAACTATCGCGCCTGGCAACGCGAGCAGCCCGGTCGCTCGACCTCGATCTCAGCACCGTTCCGCTGGCTTTGGCTGGCGGTGTGCTAGTCGGCTCGAAGTACCTGCGCGAAGCCGTTGCCGCACAACTCGCCGCGACTGGTTCGCATCCCGAGATTCGCCTGGTCGCCGATCCACTCGAAGGTTGCTTGCGCCTTGCCGCGCCGAAAGACAGTGGAGCGGTCGTCCAGTGGCAATGAGATAAACGCGCCTTGAAACGGCGGGGAAGTTCTTCCGCTGCGCCTGCTAGCCCACGAACAGCTTAGCAAGTGATCGCCGCACCGGGCGACTCTTCGCGGCAACCGGTCGTGTCAGGAATCGTTAGCGGCAATCCTAGCAAGTGTCGCACCGCCAGCCACGCGAAGCACTCCGCCTCGAGCGTGTCCGGGTTCAGATTCTTTGCTCGCACGCTTTGCACCTTTGGGAAATGCTCGCCGATCATACGCATGATCACTGGGTGATGCACGCCGCCGCCGGTGACCCAGACGCTGGCCGGCTTCTTCTGCATCCGCCCCACGGCTTGCACAATTGCTTGCACCGTCACCGCACAAAGCGTTGCCGCCCCATCTTCGACCGACAGTCCCGAGACATCCACGTGATCAAACTCGAATCGGTCGGCCGACCGCGGCAGCTTCTTCGCAAAGAACGGAGTACTCGAGCGCCGCCTCGACGATTGCGTTGTCGACCTTCCCCTTCTCGGCAATCAACCCATCCTTGTCGTGAGACAGGCCGGCCATTTCCTGAATCCACTCATCCAGCAAGCCGCAGCCAGGGCCCGTATCGCCCGCGACAATCGCGCCGTTCTCGCCCAGATAGGTCACATTCGCCACGCCGCCGAAATTGATGATCAACGTCGGTCGCGGCTCATCGGGAAACAGCGCACGATGAAACATCGAAACCAACGGTGCGCCTTGACCGTCCATCGCCATGTCACGACGGCGGAAATCGAACACCACTCGCATCCCTGTCCGCTCTGCCAGCAGCCAAGGATTTCCAATCTGCAGCGTCAAATGCTGGTTGGGAATATGTCGTATAGTGTGGCCATGAAAACCGATCAGGTTGGTGCCGCGCGATTCCTTTGGCAGCGTCTTCATGAGCTCGTTGACGGCTTCGGCATGACGAAGTGTGATGTCGCGCTCCAGACGCAATATCTCGACAATGGGCACGTCGTACTGGGACGCCTCGAGGACCCGCGAACGCAAGTCGGCGTCGTAAGGGATCGTGAGGCCACCGTAGAACTCGATCGCGTCTTCGCCGTCGGTACCAATGAGAGCAGCGTCGGCACCGTCGGCGCTGGTGCCACTCATCAGACCCACGACTTTTTGGAGTGTTTTCTTCGGCACGTGCTCGGGCCTTCCATAACATGAATTGAAATAACGACTTATGACCCAGCCGGCGGCCGTTCACTCGGTCCCACCTGCGCACGAGCGATAGTATAATCCCAAAATAATAATGAGATATATCTCTTTTTTGCGCAGACTTTTGGGTCCGCATACTTAGAATGGAAAGTAGACAATCGAATCCGACGCTTCGATTCTCCACCAGGCACTCTTTCCCACCAGCCTCCGATACTCGACCATCCGTGCCATGATCAGTCAAGCCAGCAATCACGATCAATTCCGTGTCCGTCAGGTGGCGGTCCTTATCGAAACCGAGTCTAGCTGGGGTGGCCAGGTCATTCGCGGCATCGCCCACTTTGCGGAGAAGTACGCCCATTGGCATTTGCTGATCGATCCGCGTGACCATGAACAGCGGTCCGCGATTCCCGATGGCTGGCGTGGCGATGGCATCATCGCGCGCATTTCGAGTCGCTTTCAACTCGACCAGTTTCGTGAGAAGCGGCTGCCCGTCGTCAACGTGGACGATGTCTTTGACCATCTCGATGGCGTCGGGACCGTTCTGACCGACGAAACGGAACGCGTCCGCCTCGCCTTGGAACACCTCGTAGCCCGCGGTTTCCGCAAGTTTGCCTACTTTGCCCCGCCCAGCCATCGCTATTCCAAGACACGTAGCGAAGCCTTCATCAAAGCCGTTACCGCACTTGGCTACGAGAGCCACGAATACTTGCCGGGCTACCGCGCTGGTCGCAAAATCGGCTTTGAAGAACAACAGCGTCGCGTAAGCCGCTGGCTCGCTGCCCTGCCGCGCCCGATCGCGATCGTCGCCGTCGACGCCGATCGCGGCCGCCAGCTGGCGGAAATCTGCCATTTCGCCGGGATCCGCATCCCGGACGACGTGGCGATCCTCGCCGGTGACACCGACGATCTCCTCTGCGAAGTTTCGACACCGCCACTTTCGAGCATCTCGGTCGCTTGCGAGCGGGTCGGCCAAGAAGCGGCCGCGATGCTCAATCGCATGATGAATGGCGAATCTGCGCCAAAGCAGCCGCTGTTGATTCCGCCCCACGGCGTTGTCAGCCGCCAGTCGACCGACGTGCTGTCCATCGACGACCCCTTGGTGGTTCGCGCGCTTCGATACATTCACACGCATGCCCATCACGGCATCGTGGTCAACGACGTGCTGCGCGAGGTCCCGATCTCACGCCGCAGCCTGGAGATTCAGTTCCGCTCTTATTTGGGCCGCTCGCCCGGCGAAGAAATCCGCCGCATCCGCCTCGATCGCGGGCGACAGCTGCTGGGCCGCCGCGAGCTGTCGATCACCGAAATCGCACAAGCCTGTGGCTTCTCCAACGCGACTCGGTTCGGCGTCGCCTTTCGCAAATGCTTCGGCACTACCCCGCGCTCGTTCCGCAAAACGATTATTACGAACTGACGCGCGACGAGCTGAGTTTCGATCGCTTCCGGAGCATCACTGAGAAGCAGCCGCAGAATGGCCTGCTGCCGAATCTTTGGGAAGCCTCACCGGGGTTTCGAGAAATCGAATCGTGCCGGCCGTCGCGTCGAGTTCCGTTTCGATGCCGATCGGCAGCGTGGTGTTGAAGGGAACGTGGCCGACGGGGAATTGCTGGAGTACCGGCACGCCGAGATCGGCAAAATAGTCAGCCAGCACGTTGTTCATGCTCCAATCGTCGGACCAGGGTTCCTCTTTCTCACGAATCGTGAAGCAGCCGAGGATCACGCCAGCGACTTGGTCGAATTTGCCGGCGAGCTTGAGCGTCGAGAGCATGCGGTCGATACGGTAGGGATCCTCGCCGACGTCTTCCAGGAACAGGATCTTGCCGTCGGTTTGAATCTCAAAGGGCGTCCCCATCAGCGCGTGTACTATGGAGAGATTGCCGCCGATCAGCCGGCCGCGGGCGGTGCCTGGTACGAGTGTGACTGCGGGCGGGAAATCTTCATACAGGGTCTTATCCGCAGCGATTTGTTGCTTGGTTGGTTTGGCGGAAATGACGTAGCCCGGCTGCTCGCCATATTCGTTCGCCAAGAGCGCCCGCCAAAACCACTTCGCGGCCCAAGGCTTCAGATCGTCCGGGTTGCCGAGGCCGTATTCCGGATTCGGCGTGTGAAACGTGACGAGGCCGGTCTTTTGGTTGATGGCGATGTGCAGGGCCGTAATGTCGGAGAAGCCAATGAAGACTTTGGGATGGCGGCGAATCGCCTCGTAATCGAGATCGTCGACGATCCGCGTGGTGCCGTATCCGCCGGTGCCGGGAAAGATTGCGTCGACTTCCGGGTCGTTGAACGCGGCCATGATTTCGGCGGCCCGCTCTTGGTCAGAGCCGGCGAGGTAGCCGTTTTTGCGGAAGAGCGTCTGGGGAAAGCGGACTTTGAAGCCCCGCTTTTCGAGCCGTTTTTTGGCGAGCTGATTGCGGGGCTCGTCGAGATACTTGGCCGGGGCGATGAACATGATCGTGTCCCCAGGAGCGAGCGCCTGGGGATAGATCGGGGCAGGTGCTTCGTCGGCACGCACGGTCGACTGGCTGTTGATTGCTGCAAACAACGTCAGGCACACACTCGCAAGAGAAAGTATTCGACTTCATAGCTCGTTGATCGGCCTCTACACGCGCACCGACCAACCGCGGCGCGACATTCCCCAAAGAATGAGCCACCAAAACGCCACGGTCGCCAGCGCGAACGCTAGCGAAGCCAGTTTCGGATCGGCGATCCAGGAAGTAAACAGGCGGCTGTAGATCCAGGCGTGGGCGTTCACGCCACCGATCTTCAGTATACCTAGCAATTGAGCCACAAGGCCCGACGCGACAAATACGAAGATGGCGTTGATGCCCACGATCTCAAACGGGCGGGCCAAGCGTCGCCAGCCCCAGATGTCGCACACCAGCAAACAGAGCGCGAGTGCCACCATCGCCAAGCCAGCCGTGAGTAGCACGAAGCTGCTGGTCCAAAGTTTTTTGCTAATCGGAAACCAGATGCCCCAGCCCCAACCGACGGCAAAACACGCGAGGCCAAGTCCCACCAACAGCACGACGGTCCGGACGTTTACGCCTTTGCGCTGGATCAACAAGCCGGTCCAATAACCGAAAATGGTCGTCACGATCGCCGGCAGCGTACTCAGAAGTCCTTCGGGATCGGTCTTTTCTGTCGTCGCTCGTGTATACATGTGGTTCTTTCCCAGCACGGCCAGATCGACGGCGCGGACCACATTGCTTTCGGACGACAGATTCGCCGAGGAGTCGTGCGGATTGGGTAGCCATCCCAACAGGGCCCAATAGCCCAGCAGCAGCACCGTCGCCAACGCCACCTGTGTTCGCACTCCGAGATGCAACACGACCAGTGATGCAGCGAAATACACCAGCGCGATCCGCACCAACACTCCCGGATAGCGCAGATTGCTAAAGCTGATCGACGCGGCATCGCCGAAGAGGTAGGAGAACAAACGATACGACATTCCCATCCCCCAACCCAGGAGGATCAGCACGATGGTCCGCCGCACGATTCGCCAATAAACCGACGAACTTATTTCGGCGCCATGCACAAACCTCCGCAACGAGTACGCGAGGGACGTGCCGACGATGAATAGAAAGAACGGGAACACCAGATCGGTCGGTGTCCAACCAAACCAGGGCGCGTGTTCGAGCGGCCCATAAATCGTGCCCCAATTGCCGGGGTTGTTCACCAAGATCATGCCGAGAATGGTAAGCCCACGAAAGACGTCGAGCGACAAGAGTCTTGGGCTCGCACCAGCGGAAGCTGGCGCGATCGTGGGCGACGTTGAATCAAGTGCTCCGTTCGACATGGCAACTAGAGTATATATCGTGCCAGTCTAGTGCGGGCGATGCATTTTCCCGGGACCGAGAATGCCGTGCGCATTTGAGCGCGATGGCGACGCGGAGTTCACGCGATTGCCGACTGAGGCAGAGCAGTGGCTCAACCACGCACAGCGGCGACTCTAGTACCGCGCGGCCGCCGGGCGCTCTGCCGCGTAGGGCTCGGGAAATTGATTCGGCTCGCGCGGCGGACCATAGACGGAATTGGTCGCCGGGGACGTTTGCGTCTGCGCAGGCCAGGCCGGCTGTTGGGTGGCCGGCGCCGATTGGGGCCATTCGATTTTCGGCAGCTCCTTGGGCAACTCCGGAATCTGATCTCCCTTGGGCCAACTCGGCCACGACCAGCCCGTCGACTGTGCCGGCACCGCGGGCTGAGGCGCGAGCTGTGCCCGGCCAGCTTGCCTGATGATTCGGGTTGAGCCGTTCCTGGACCTTGTTGAGGTATGGGTCGATCACTTCATGCAACTCGGGCGGCACCACCGCGTCGGCCTTGTTCAAGAAGGCGACGATGTACTGTCCCGATTGCGAGCCGACGATCATCTCGCCTTGCGCCGGCGGCAGCAGTGTAACTGCAAAAAACGTCACCGCCACACACAGCAACACGCCCTTAGCAAATCCGAACATCGCCCCCAGCTGTTTATCGAACGCTTCCATCTTTACTTTGTCGATCACCCCGGAGATCAAGCGAAATCCCGTCCAGATCATGAACGATGTGACCATGTAGATCACGAGCATGGCGACGAAGCGATTCCAGGGGGCAGTGCTGCCGAAGGTCGGCGCGAGCCGTTCGCTGAACTTGAGAGCCGCAACGTAGCTGACCGCCAGCGAAGCGAGCGACGCCAATTGCCAAGCCATGCCCTTCCAGAATCCGAATATGGTTGCGCACACGAGTACCAGCAGCATCAATAAATCGTAGGTTTGCATGATGGATAAACCTTACCGACTGGTCGTGATCCGGCGGACCGGAACGCGACGGTATCAAACTACGGGCGGTGAGTATAGCTATCAGCCGCATGCTTGCGAAGCCCATTCGACCGGCTCGCACTCGCCGCTAGCACTTCGTCCCCAGCCACGTTGATCTTGGCACATATCCCCCGTCAATTCTACAGTTCCTCACTTACTCCACCTACTCACCTGCTAACCGACTCACTCCGCTCCTATGGCCGGCTTCAAAATGCATGTGACTATCAGCAGCCTTTGCGGCTGCGGATACGCCGGCGCCGGCCTGGTGTATGGGGTGCCGTTGGACACGGCGCTCCTCGGCGGTGCGATGTGCGGGTTCTCCGGCATGCTCCCAGATCTCGACAGCGACTACGGCACGCCGCTCCGCGAGACGATGGCCTTCACCGCCGCCACGGTGCCGATGCTGCTCTTGCATCGGTTTCAGTCGCTTGGTTTGAAGCCCGACGAAATGGCGCTGCTCGGCGTTTCCGTCTACTTGTTCATGCGGTTTGGCATCACCAAGATGATCCGCAAATACACGGTCCACCGCGGGATGTTTCATAGCATTCCGGCCGGACTCACCTTTGCCGGGCTGGCATTCTTGATCTGTGGCGGCAACGATGACCTCAACATGCGCTACTTCAAAGCGGGCGCGGTGCTCACTGGCTTCATGTCCCACCTGATCCTCGACGAGATCTACAGCGTCGAGTGGAAGAACGGCGCCTGGCGCTTGAAGAAATCGTCCGGCACCGCGTTCAAGCTCTGGGGTGACGATGGTTGGGCTAATTTTAGTTGCTACGCCAAGCTGCTAATCGTGGGCGGCATCATCCTCGGCGAACCTAGCGTGATGGATCGAATCGAGTCGCGCAATCCCGATCTCGCCCGTCGCTATCAGGAGCTACAGAATACGTACCGCGGCTGGTCGGACGGGATCGTGCAATCAGTCCGATCGAAGTCGCCCGAGATCGAATCAGCGATCGCCGAGTCGCGCGCTCCCTGGAATCCGTTCGCGGCGCAACAGCAAAACCAATCGCCTGCCGTCGAGTAACAATTCGCCGACAAACAACGGCCCTTCCGGCTTTCCATCGCCCACCACTCCGCCAACAAACCCCTTCGATCAGCCGCCCACCCAGGTCCCGCTTCCTACCAACGGTGGCTACGACACGGCCCAGAGGCCTCTGTGGCCGGGACAACAGTAGACGATAATCATAGGTCCGCAGTGTCGATCCAGAGAGTGACCGGTCCGTCATTTACCAGTGCCACGTCCATGTGGGCCCGAAATACACCGGTCTGCACCTCGACGCCCATCCCACGGACCCGCGCGACAAATTCGTTGTACAGCCGCTCGGCAATTTCCGGCGGCGCCGCGTCGGTAAAGCTCGGCCGCCGGCCCTTGCGTGCGTCGCCGAAGAGCGTGAACTGACTGACCACCAGCATCGCGCCGCCCGATTCGACCAGCGATCGATTCATCTTGCCGGCATCATCCTCGAAGATCCGCAAATGGATCAGCTTCTCCGCCAGCCATTCGACTTCTTTCGCGCCGTCCGTTGGCGCGACGCCGAGTAGCACGGCGAGGCCGCGACCGATCGAGCCGGTCACCTCGCCGGCCACGGTGACTCGAGCCTCGCTAACGCGTTGGATACAAGCTCGCATAGATGCCTTTCGCCGGCAGTCGCCAATCGCTACGCTAAATCGTTCAAATTCAACTGCCGTGCGACTTCTGGCCCTCGACCCTCAACCCTCGACTCTTTCATGCCCCACGTCGCACTACTTACCTATTATTGCGTGTTCATCCTGCTGGCGTCGATTGCCGGCGGCATGATTCCGGTCTGGTTCCGGCTGACGCATCGGGGGATGGAGTTCGCGGTCAGCTTTGTGGCCGGCCTGATGCTGGGTGTGGGCCTGCTCCACATGTTGCCGCACGCGATCGCCGACGCGATGCTCGCCGAGGGGGCGACGCTAAACGGCGCCGTCACCACGACGATGTGGTGGCTGCTGGGCGGATTCCTGACGATGTTCTTCATCGAGCGATTCTTCTGCTACCATCATCACGACGTCCCCGGCGAGGATCATGAGCACGCCCTCGACCATGCGGGTTGCGACCACCATCACCACGATGACGCCGGTCACCACGACGTCACCTGGAGCGGGGCCGCCCTGGGGCTCTTCCTGCATAGCCTGCTCAACGGCGTCGCGCTCGCGGCAAGCGTCGCCAACAGCCATGGCGACACGGGCCTCGCCGGGCTCGGCACGTTCCTTGTGATCTTCCTTCACAAGCCGTTCGACGCGATGACGATCGGTATGCTGATGGCCCGCGGCGGCTATTCTCTCGCCTGGCGGCATACCGTGAATGTGTTGTTCTCGCTGGCGATTCCGCTGGGCGTGCTGGTGTTCTACGGCGGCCTCGTGTCGACGGCCGGCGACGAATCGACGACGCTGATCGGCGCCTATGCCCTCGCCTTTTCTGCCGGCACGTTTCTCTGCATCGCCACGAGCGACCTGTTGCCAGAACTGCAGTTTCATCAGCACGACCGCGGCATCCTGTCGGCCGCGCTGCTCACGGGGCTGGCCATTGCAATCGGCGTCGCTCAGCTCGAAACGTTGACAGGCGCTCATTCCCACGACCCGCCGCCCGCTGCTGCCACCCCGTAGGCCGCTTCAATCGCGCCAGCCGTCAAGGTTTCTCACGCCGCGACGGCCGTGCGCGGAGTAACGCGAATCGCTTCTCCGGGTTGCCTAATCGTCGAGAGCGTCGTTTCCGTCGAGTCCGCTTCACGCGGCGTCCGAATGGATTATGAGGGCGGCCGGCGATTGGTCGGCGCTCTTTCCCGTTGGTGAGGATCCTCGATGTCGATGGCCAACCGCCGCTCCTGGCAGAAGCAGCAAGTGGGTTACGTGCATTTGACCGTCGAAGCGGAGGCGTCCGACATCGACCGCAATCTCGATCGGCATCGCGGTTTGGCCGATGTCACTGAGAAACTGTTCGAGATCTTCAACCGACACCATCTCCCCGCGACCTGGGCAGTCGGCGATCCGGCCCATTCGGCGGCCGCCGGACTGGTTGCGGCTTCCGAGACGAAGCACAGCCTTGCGCTGTTGGGCGATCGCTATTGGATCGGCAAAACGGCCGGTCGCACGCGTTTCGCCCGTGAGCTCGCGCGCCGCGTTTCGCAGTCGCGCTCGGCGGGGATCGAGACCGTGACTCTGGTGCCCCGCGTCGCTCCGGTCGGAGAGCACATCGATCTGGTGGTGAAGCATGGCATTCACGCGGTGGTGCCCACCAACGGCGAGACGCCGACGCGATCCGCCACGAGTGGTCCGCGGGCGATGCACTATGGCGTGTGGGAGTTTGCGGCGACGGAGCGACTGCCACTACGATCGACGTGGCTGCCCGGCAGCGGCTGGAAGCTGTTTCGCGCGATTCGCCGCGCGGCCCAAAGTTCGGCGACCGTCCATTTGGTGATCGACGCACCCGCGGTCGAGGCGGCCGGTCGCTCGCCGCTTGTTGGAATCGAACGACTGTTGCGACGGATCGCCAAGCTCCGCGATCGAGGACAATTGCAAGTCGAAACGCTGGGCGTGGCGGCGGAGCGGCTCTCCGATTTGCCGGTTGCCAAACCGCAGCGATCGATTCTCCGCGCTGCCGCTTGAGGGCTATTTGCTGTCGCGGAAGGCGTTCCAGCTCAGGTAGCCGAGAATCAGTGCGCTCACCATAAATCCGACGTCGGTCAGCGGTCCGACGCGGCTAAACGGGATCGCCACCGCCAGGTCGGCGGTGAAGACGAGCGCAAGCA
Source organism: uncultured Planctomycetota bacterium (assembly GCA_963847905.1). Classification (GTDB taxonomy): domain Bacteria; phylum Planctomycetota; class Planctomycetia; order Pirellulales; family Lacipirellulaceae; genus DASYDU01. Next base: position 100,262 of record CAWKBP010000002.1, read on the forward strand.
GGCCGGCGACGATCATTCCAGCAATCGACATCGCTTTCGCCATCGGCCCCGAACCCCGCACTGCGGTTACTGTGTGAAAACCGGCCATAACAATTACCCAGTATAATTGCCGATTTTCGCCTGTCACGGCAGACTAGCCCAGCTAACTTGAGCCCCGCAAATAGGCTGCTCGGCTCATCGAATCCGCGAAATTCACCTATTTCGCGGCCGCCGTCAATGGCTCCAGGCCCCGCTCGCGGCGAATTTCCGCAACTTCGGCCACGATCTGCTGGATGATCGTGTGATTAAGCCAGACATATTGCCAGGCGGCAAAATAGCTCCAGGCGATCACGGCGAATCCCGCGAACGCCGCCGACAGGTGGAATATGGTCCAGGATTGGGTGTTGGGGCGGCCGGTGGCCGGGTCGGCCGCCGCCCCGAGGGCGATAATCCCGACGACCGTGAGCATGCCGATGAGCGCCACGGCGAATGCTCGCCGTTTGAGGCGGTTGCTTTCCCGGACCCGGCTCGTGTCGAGCTGATAGGTCTCGGTGACTTCTTTGCACCAGCGGCTGGTCCCGATGAAATAGGTCGCCACGACGCTCTCGACGAACACCACGCCGAGCGCCGCCGCGATGCCGGTCAGGCGGTGGATGGTTGCCATGCGCAGCATCGCGGTGTCAGGCTTGTTGTACAAATCGCCCACGAGCAAACCCATCATTAGCGCGGCCAGCACCAGCAGCAGGGACATAGCGGCCAGGGTGGTGAGGATGCGAGACATGGCAGGCGGGGGCTCGTGTCGGCTCCGAGCTATAGGCCTGCGCAGGAACGGGTGGGTTAGAATTTGGTGAATATCCCAGCGTACCGATTTCCCGACTCGACCACACCCCCCTTCGCCGCTCGATCCGATGCCGACCGACACGAAACCCAAAGAAAGCAGGCCGAACGAAGGCAGGCCACGTCTTGCAATTACGATGGGCGACGCCGCGGGGATTGGTCCCGAAATAATCGCCTCGGCCTGGGTTCGTCCGGAGGTGCATGCGATCGCCCGGCCGCTGGTGGTCGGCCATCCGGAATTCATGCGGCGGGCAGCCAAGCTGCTGGGGCTGCAAATGGAAGTCGTCGAGCTTGATGGCGAGGCCGCGGCACGGGGCGACTGGCCGGCCGACGTTCGCACAATGGCTTGCTGGAAGGCCTGCGACGACGATGTGCTCGAGGTTCCCGCCGGCATGGTGGATCGCCGGGCCGGCGAAGCGGCCTATCAGTTTGTTTGCGCGGCGACGAAGTTGGTGCAAGACGGCGGCGCGGACGGGATCGTCACCGCGCCGTTGAGCAAAGCGGCTCTGCACGCGGCGGCCCGCTTCTACCCGGGTCACACCGAACTGCTGGCCGATCTGTGCGATGTCAAAGACTTTGCGATGATGCTCTACCTGCCGGCGGGCGACGCGGTTCGCGGGCCGGCTGGGCTGGGCGTCGCGCATGTCACGCTGCACCAATCGCTGCGGAGCATTTTTCATGACCTCAATACTGCGGCGATTGTCGTCAAATGTCGGCTGGCCGATCATGTGATGCGGCGGCTGGGCGTCGCCGCGCCGCGACTGGCCGTGGCCGCGCTCAATCCGCACGCCGGCGAAGAGGGACTCTTTGGGGACGAAGAACAGGAGATCATCGCCCCCGCGGTCGCCAAGGCGCGGGCGGAGGGCCTCGATGCCGCGGGGCCGTTCCCGACCGACACGCTGATGATGCGGGCTCGGGACGGCGAGTTCGACGCGGTGGTGGCGATGTATCACGATCAAGGACATATCGCGCTGAAGCTGTTGGGGATGAACGCCGCGGTGAACATCACGCTGGGGCTGCCGATCGTCCGGACCAGCGTCGCCCACGGGACCGCGTTCGACCGCGCCTGGCAGGGAACGGCGAACTCGGACGGCATGCTGGCGGCGATTCGCACGGCGGCGGTGCTGGTCAAGAGTCAAGAGTCGAGAGTCTAGAGCCAGGGAGAAGGAAGGAGCCAAGGGAGTCCGAGAGTGAGGTGGAGTTGTCATCTTGCGATTTCCTCGGGTTATTCTCGAAGGTGCCAAGGTGACAGGGGAAGCAGGACAATGACGAATTCTGAATGACAATTGATGAATGATGGAACAGGAGATAGCAGAGGCAGCAGAGGGTTGGGGTTGGGGGATCCGAATTTTGGAATATTGGAACATGCGCAGCTACTCGATTCCATGTTCCACAATTCGGGGTTTTTGGAGCACGTGGTTTGCTGGCAGCCTGGCCGGCCAGATGATTTCGACCAGGGTGGGTGCCAAAAGTACTTGAATTCGCGCTTTCACTGGCGAGGTTCGAAAGTGACAGAATTGCTGTGCGACAGGAGCACGGAGCGGGGGAGCTCTGTTGCGAAACCGCGAGGCTTTCTCGAAGACGCCAGGTTGTTGGATTGAAAACTCGGGAAATCTCCGAAGACGCCAGGTTGTTTGGGGGCTGGGGGCTGGGGGCTTTTGTTCATTTTGTTCGGGGCGAATGTGATTGTTCGGGGCGGAAGTTGTTTGGCGGCTGTGGTTTGCATTTTGTGCTCCCTGTAGGGGTCCCAGTTTCTACGGTACAAAAACGTGAGTTTTGATCGTTGGCGGTTGCGAAAAACGCGTACGTGACAGGACTTCGCGCGAATCGGACGTGACACAATTAGGGTGCATTTTGTTTGAAGTTGTTTGAAGTTGTTTGGTTGGTCGAGAGTCGAGGGTTGAGAGCCGAGAGTCGTTGGTGAGCGCGCAGCGCGAGCGAGTGCAACGCTCGGTGAGCGCCGGCCAGGAGCAGGGAACTTGGAGTTATTGCAATTGGTTTCCGGGTAGTTTCGTGGTACTAACGTAACGGATGTGCAGTAGATTTCAAGAAGCTATTATTGGCCACCCCGCCTCGGCGTGCCGAGGAAAAAAGGGCGAACACGGTAGAGTACTGGCGATTGCGGATTGCCGGGAGGAGTTGCTTGTCAGCTCGCTGTCGCCAGCGATCAGCCTCAGGGGTTGTGCGAAAAGGTTCCTGACACGAATGGCACTTGAACTTTTCTAAGTCGTTACGCAGCCAGTCGTTTGTACTCGTGTCGTGGTCGTTGCAAGAGGGCTTGTGATTTGGGTCGTCGTTTGATGCGACGGGGCTCGAAACGGTTGGGACGGTTGCCGACGCGATGCGCGGTGATGCTGGCGACGAGCGTTCGGCAGCCAATGTCGAGTGGCATCGACAAGCCAGTCCCGGCAAGAAGTGGCTAAGGGTCTGTAACGCGCCTTTAAAGCTGATTTGCCAGGGCGGAACATTCGCGTCGAGAGCTGCCAGCGCCATTGCGCGGCGGACGGCGTTGTACGCCAAGAGATGTATCTGCAACTCGTTTCGCACACGGCGGGGCGTCTTGCAGCGTAGGTGATCCATTTGCAGCACGACCTTGAGGCTTCGCAAGTGGAGTTCCGCTTGCCAACGGCGACGGTAGAGCTCGGCGATCTCGTGGGCGGGATACGCCGCGGAGTCGACGAGCGTCGTCACGACCACCAGGGTCTTGGTGCGGAAGCCACGCTGCTTCACGCGAACCCGCACCTCGCGCAATACCAACTCTTCCGGCAACGCCGCATACGCGTCGTCCGACAGCCACTCGGGCCGTGGTGGCCGGGAGAGCTGTACGACGTGGTCCCCCTGCGCCGAGTCGCTTGCCGATGCGGAAGTCGGTCGGGCGGAGTTGGTGCTTGTGGACCACCACGTCGATGTCACGCTCGCGGAGCAGGGCGACGTCGAACCAGCCACTGAAATAACGGTCTGCGAGTACCACGTCGCCGGCCGAGAGCGTCTTGTGGAGCGTGCGAAACAAGCTATTCTCGCCCGTCTGCTTGCCGGCGTAAGGTCCCATCGCGGCCTCGATCACCGTGCCCACGGCCAGCGAGAACACCACCAGCACCCGCGCGATCGGCAGTCCGCAGCCGGGCGATTGGGTCCTCGCCTGCGGATATTCGGCCTGGTTCTCGGGTGTGTCGGGCATGGTGATCGTCGTTCCATCGACGACGCGCACGGGGCGTCCATGCCACAACCATTCTCTCGGTGTTCGGGCTTCGAGTTCTCGGCCACTGCGGCGAACCAACTCGCGGCAGGCCTCCTCAGAAAGGGCGTCGCGCGCCGTGGAGTAAGCGCCGGTCTCGGGCGAACAGGGCTTCCAACCTTGTGCCGTCCGCCAAGCCGAGAGCCGGGCCACGGCGTCGCGACACGAATGGTCCGGGCTCAGGCACTGCGACAGGAACACCCAGACCGTGATAGCAGGTGTATAAATCCAGCCCTGCCAAAGCGAGCTTGCCTCGCCAAACGCTTCGCTGATACTCTGGCGATCGACCAGCGCCGCGAAGTATAAGTCGCCATGCCGACGCGCCTCGGCAATCGCCACGCGAAATGAATGCAACATCTTGGGCCTCCTTGTTGAGAGTGTGTGTCGTTCACAACTCCCTCTTCGCAAGGATGGCCCTTTCAATCCATATCAGTTGACGGACAAAGAACTTACGAAAGTTCAAGTGCCATTCGTTCCTGACACCTTTTCTGGACCCGGCCATAAAAAAGGTAGGTGAGTCGATTCAATTCGGTTAGCACCGTCGGAATCGCATTGCCGCCGAATGGCCGACGGCCAGCAGTGGTTGGCAGCAAGTCGCGAATCAATTCGCAGAGCTTGCCAGTTTGCTCACAAACTGCAATAAGAGACGATTCGCTCGGCCAATGACTCGCCGCTTTGTCACTAGGATCTGTCGCGGAAACATATTTGTAAAGTTCTGCATGTGATTGTGACATTCCTGAACTGTCATTCCTGAGCGTCTTGACGACTTCCGCTAACAGCGATCGCAGTGGATCTTGCGGCCTTGGACTGATCTCGCTTGCCGCGCTTCTCAATGCCAGCCACGATACTACTTTGAGATATTGAGCAACTGAGGTTGGTCGACTTTCGTCATCGTCGGTGTCCGGGTCTTTTTCCTGAGATGCCCAAAATGGTTCGCCTTCGTCAACGCTGTCATGAAATGCCGCTAGTGCCGCACATTTTTCGGCAAGCGTTAGAGTTCTCGTCGGAAGCGGGATCAAGTCGACGGGAGTTCGGTGATTCTTAATCCAATTGGCTATCTGTTGGCGTACGGACGTAACATGCGGCCAGAGCGCGGCCCGTACTTCATCAGCGAGCACCTTACGTGCGACTTCGCCGTTGTAATCGGAGTGGCCGTCTAAGAAGAATTCGCCGTTCACTCATGCACCACGATATCGGTCCGATCCCAGTGCCGACGCCCACATGGATATAAGTTGTCGCCGGAACCACTTCAAGCTGCACGCCTGTCGGCACGCGGTCATCCGATGGAAGCCGCATTTTACGCAAGAGTTCGATTGTAGGCGACGGGCGCGAGGCAGTGTCAGGTGCCGCCGTCCCTCTTGGCTTTGCGGATGCGGAATTCTGCTTTGCCGCCGACTTCGAGTAGGCCCTTTTGGCCGAAGGCCTGAAAAAGGCGATCAAGGAAGATTTGCGATTGGCCCTTTTCGTCGCCGGTGATGTTGGCGGCGGACCAGTCGACGAATTCTTGGAGGCGGGATTTGCGGTCGGGTGTTTTTGGAGCTGGGGTCATGCGAAGAGTAAAACCCCGTTGGGGTTTGGGGTTGTTGGTTTGGTGACCCAGGGTCGCCGGCTCGACGAGCTCGGGGCGACCTTGGGCTACGGTGTGGAACGCCTTCGGCGTTGTGAGTTGCGCGGGCTCTGTGATGAAGAAGTCGTGATTATGCCCGGCTGGCGGGGGGAGGGGAAGAGCAGGCGAGTAGTAGAGCAGGAGAACAGTGGAGCTGCAGGGTCTAGAGCCGGAAGTGGTCCGCGGTCAGTTGTCCGTGGTCCATTGTTCGAAATCGCTGTCGCTCGGGGAAGTCGCGCTCTGCTTTGGCTCGCTGTCGCTCGTTATCGCGTCGCGGCTAACGGGGGCGCGTGCGGGGGCGGGTTGTTACTGGTCGCTGAAGCGACCAGTCCATCGTTAGGCAGACTCGCGCAGCGCGCGGGTGCTACTGCTTTAAATCTTTTTCGCGGGCGGCGGTTCTGGGTTGGAGTTGGCGGCGGAGGCCTTCGAGGTAGGCGGCGGTGCGGTCGGCCCACTCGGCGTCGCCTGGGGAGAAGTCGAACTGGCCGGCGGCGAGTTGGCCGTCGAAGGAGACGGCGGAGAGTTCCATCAGCACCAGTGGTTGGCGGCTGAGCTGGATTGGGGCGGGCTGGCCGCCCGCGGCCAGCGCACCGGGCGGATTGAGTTGTTTGCGAAACTCGATGCGATAGGGAAACAGGTCCGTCTGCCCGAAGAGCAGGAGCACTTCTTGCGGCATGCGTTCGGGGAGGGCCCGCGCGTCTTCGCCGGGCGGCAGGAAGAGGGCGAGGACGTCGGGCTTCCAATGGCCGACGACGGCGAACACGGGGAGCGAATCCGTAATCCCTTCGAGCGGCGGCGCCGGCGTCCAGCGCATCGATTGCGGTGCCGCGAACTCGAAGCAATTGGAGAGCGAGAGCAGCAGCGTCGGCAGTCCGCCGTAGCGAATCGAGAGCTTGGGTTCGATGGGCGTCCACGAGGCGCGACCCGGCTCGAGACTTTCGAGACCTTTGAGCCCTTCTGGGCCATCTTCCGCGCGGTTTAGTTCGTTGCGAACTTTTCGCAGGTCGAGTCTCGTGATGTATGCGGCCCGCGGGGAGGCGCTCGTCGGTCCAGAGGAAGCGGCCGTTGGAGATTTGCATCAGCGTGGTGTCTTCGTGATTGAATTTCAATTCGAGGCGCATTCGCAGTTCGTCGCCGCTGCCCTGCTGCCAATAGCCGCCGAAGCCCGTGAGGTCGCGACCGGCGAGCGACACCTGGTGCCGAAGCCGGGCGGCAACGCTGGTGCGGCGTTCGAGCTGTGCTTTTGCTTGCAGTGAGCAAGTGATCACCGGCTGTCGGTTCGGCGGATGTCGGAGGCGTGCTGGCGTTGGCAGCATTCGTGGCGGTGGACGTTTCGGAGAGGGGCGGCGCAATCGACGCGGTTTCGCGCTGCTGCAGATAGCTGGCCGTACGCGATTGACAGCGCCACCGATCGAGCAAGAGCACGAGCGTTAAGGCAGGCAACTTGTTCTTCATAGGTCGGTTTTGCCGGTTTTGCCAAAGAAAGGGCCGCGGGGAAACCGAACTTTAAATGCCGGACACTCTGCGTTGACGGGCACCACTTGTGGTCGACCGCGCGAGTCTCCGCCAGCATATCGATTTGTGCAGGCACGTGAGTTCGCCGAGCGGGCGAATTGTAGTTCGCCGCTCGGAAGCTCCGTCCACGCCAAATCGCAGCTGTGTGAGAAAACAACGGTGCTAGCGTTGCGCGATTGGCGCGAGGCTAGCTCCACGATTGGATCGATGCTTCGCGTGTGCGTCGTCGGGCATGATTGCCGGGCATGATTGCCGAGCGGCGAGTCGCGCGAGCCAGTTCAAAGGGGGGAAAGATGCGAGTTGAGCGTTTGCTCGTTGCGCTAGTGGTGCCGGCCGTGATGACGGCCGTGGGTTGTCACAACAACCTGTTTCAAGGACCGGACCCGAAGGGTTGCGAACAAGGACGGCTGGCTTACAACCTGCCGCCCGCCGAACGACTAATGGAACCCGGGCCGGGCGTAGGCGGCCCTGGACCGGGAGTGATTCCGCCGATGGGCGGGAGCGGAATGGGAATGGCAGCGTTGGCCGGTATGGGAGGATCGATGCCTGGAGGTGGTGCAATGCAGGCCGGATTTAATCCCGGTTGCGGCTGCGCTCCTGGCTGCGGGTATGGTGGCGGCGGCGGCATGGGCATGTCCGGCGGTGGCACTTCGCAAATCGCTTTCCTGGGCGAAGACGGAATTCAAATCAGCTGGGACGTCGGTGGAGCCGGAATGTTTGACTCGTCGCCGATCGTGACACCTGGCCGGCAAGACTTCTATCAGGGCGCGATCTATCGCCTGCGGATCGCGAACATTCCTGGCCGCGAGGGCGTGGAATTGTTCCCGACGCTGGAAGTTGGGCCGGTCACTCCGCGGACCGACGCGTTCCTGGCCCACGCGCCGATTCCAGTGCAGTTCACGACCGAAGATTTTGACCAGGTGACCAGCGGCAACTTCGTTACGAAGGTGATCTACCTGCCGGATCCCGAGTTCCAGGAATTGACGCTCTCGGGCGTCGAAACGCTGGTCAGCACGCGGCTCGCGCCGGGCGTCGATCCGATTGCCGAGGCGGACCGTCGCGGCTCGATCCTGGCGATCCTGCGGATGGGTAACAAGGATTTCCGCACCAGCGCCTACTCGGGCAACTTTGGACCGGGCGGTCCGGGTGGTCCGGGCGGCGTGATGTGTGCCAACTATCAAGAAGAAGGCATGTCGCCGGAGATGGCACCGCAGTACGAATCGTACGATGGCGGCGGCAACGAAGGCGGCAGCTACGATGGCGGCTACGACAGTGGTTATAGCGGTGGCGGCGGCTACGGTTGTCCCGGTGGCTGTGCGAACGGCCAATGTTACGGCGGTGGTTATGGCGGCGCCGGATACGGTTGCCTGGCTACGGTGGCGGCCAGATGCCGATGGGGATGCCCACGTCTGGATTTGCTCCACCCTCGGTGCCTCCGAACATGATCGCCGGCGGTCCGAGCTACGGCATGCCGATTACGGGCACGCCGATCGGTTTGCCTGGTCCGCCGCACATTCCGCTTGGCGGACCGGCCGGCTTGCAGCGTCACGTCATGAAGAACCGCACGCGGGTCCATATGCCGCCGCCGGTCACGCAGATGACGATGTCGGTCAAGCAGCGTCCGGGCATGAACTATCCGCGGCCGGTGAACCATGTCACGGTTGATGAGGTTCACCGCGAACCGGGCGGCTTGTTCCCGGGGATTGCGGCGCTGTTCCACATGAATCCGGGTGCGGGCGAAGGTGGCGGACCGCCATGCAACTACGATCCGTCCTGCCAATGAAACTGAGTGAAAGTGAGTAGGTGAGTAGGTGAGTAAGTGAGTAGGTGGTGAGCGCGGCAGCAATGCCCTGTTCACCTACTACCCTTACTCACCTACTCACCGATATTCCCATGACAACGGTATTGCCAAACGCACGTCCGCCCTTGTGGCGAACGGGAACCGCAGGCCTACTGCAGTGGGCACTACTGACGGTTGCGGTGTGTAGCCCGGCGGCTCACGCCCAACAACCGCCAGTTCACTGGCTACATGCCGGTGCGATGCCTCCGGGAGCGATTGGTAACCTGCGGCTCTTGCGCGGCGGACCGTTGGTGGGATACTTCCAGCCAGTGCGGATCCGAGCTCCGGAAGGGGCTCGGATCTCGCTGGCCGAGGAAGGCGGTTTTTCGAACGAAGCGGCGAGTAGTGTGCTCGTCGGCATGCAGATTGGCCCCGTCTATCGCTTGCGGGTCGCTGGCTTTTCGCCGCAGTCGGAAGTCGAAGTTTTTCCCACCGTCGAAGTGATCGACCGTCTCTATCCGCCCGCGGGGCTGGCGCTGCGTTATCCGATCCCGGTCGAGCTGACGCGTGACGAATTGCAGATGGCCGCGGATGGCATGTTCGTCACACGCGTTATTTATCTCGAAGATCCGAATCAGGCCCTGCCGGTGGAAGTGTTGCCCGACGAGCAGCAATGGATCGAAGCGCCGCATGGCGCCGATCCGCTCGCGTTGGCCGACGAAATGGGCCGGCCAGTCGCCATTTTGCGAATTGGAGGGCGTGTGCCATCGAGCACCAGCACCACGTTCGACGCTTGTCCGCCGCCATTGCAATACTTCAACGCGAATTGATCTTGCCCCATGCATGCTGAAGGAACTATCTTCGTTCTGCCCACTTGGTGGCGCTACTTGCTGGTGGCGTTTGCCACGTTGATATTGTGTTCCTGTCAGGCGTTGCCGCCGGAGATGCATGACGCGTCTCTCCCGGTGACCGAAACAAAAAGCAAATCGGAGGCAGCGATCACGGATGGTCCTCCTCCGATTCTGCTTTCTACTGCGAGAGCCACGGAAGTCCGCACGCTGAGCGGCGACGCGGTGGCTGCTTCGCGGCCGCTCAACTCGAAAGAGATCGCAGCCGGCTGGGCTACGCCGGCCGCATGCAACTGTGCCTGCTGCACGCCGAGCTGTGCTCCAAGCTGTGCTCCAAGTAGTGGCGTCGTTTGCCCGCAGCCATCGTATGTCGGCCCAGCGGACGAATACCTGTGTGACGGCGGCGACTTCGGCTTGCCGGCGGCAGTTCGCGCCGATTGGAGCGTCGACGGGCTGGAACAAGAAGATGCCATCGCCCACTACGATACGCTCGATGGCCGCGTCGTCGTGACGCCCAGCAATCGGGTCTGCATTTACGCCCCGCGATTTGCCGCGATTCGGCGCGTGGAGAATCTGCTGGCCAACGAACGCCGGCAGCTGATCGACGTGGCACTCGAAGAGACGGCGCCAACTATTTCCGCGGAAGCCCAGCCGGTCGTCGCCTCGACGCAGCGGACGGGGGTGGCGATCAATCTCGGCCAGCGACCGGCCAGCTTGTATCGCGGTCGCGAGCAGGCGGCCGAGGTTGTTCAGGTGATCGCACCCGGCGAATTTTACAACACGCTCGGCCCGTATGCGAATCTGGAGATCATCCGCACCGGCCAGATCGATGGCAGCGAGCAGGCCACGATCAAGCGAATCGTTCAAGCGGCGGTGGTCTGGAATGGCGACCAGTCCGCGCAGGTCGCGTTCTCGAATCGGCAAGCGGTAGCCGTCGTCGGACTCAAGCAGCCCGGCACGATCTATCAGACGGACGAGCCCGGCGATCCGCGGTTGCGTCTGGTGAAGCTCGTGTCGACTAGCAATGCGCTGCCCGGCGAGGAAATCGAGTTCACGCTGCGGTTCGACAACATCGGCGACCAGACGATTGGCAACGTGACGATCATGGACAATCTCACGACGCGGCTCGAGTACGTCGCGAACTCTGCGAAGAGCACGCTGCAAGCCGAATTCACTTCTGTGCCGAACGGCACAGGCTCGACGGTGGTGCGCTGGGAGATCGAGGGCCCGCTCAAGCCGGGCGACGGCGGCGTGTTGCAGTTTAAGTGTCGTGTTAAGTAGATTAGCGACGCTGTGCGATTAACGCAGAATAGCCAAAATGACGGCGAAGGCTCACATACGCCGTCGGAAACGGGTTCCTCTCCGTCCCCGGATGTGCTACAATGCCGCTTCGTGATCGCAGGGCCAACGAGCCTGGCGGGTATCCGCCATCCAGCAATTAGAGAAAGTCTCGTAGGAACGCAATCACGAAACAAGCCCCTTTGATGCGGCTGTTCATCCCAATTGGCGGCGGTCAGTAAGCTATATTTTTGTGCTGGGTGAGGATTCACCTGGCCTGACGATTGCTTCGCCCCTATCTGTTACCACGCACCAGACTTTGAGTCTTGGATTTTGTCACGCGCTCTGGTGTGATTGGCAATCATTTGAGGCGGAAGGAGAACTGGATGTCCACGCTTCGTCACGAGCGTATCTTAATGATCTCGACCCACGGCTACGTCGCGGCCGAACCGGAGTTTGGCAAACCCGACACCGGTGGCCAGGTCGTCTACGTCCTGGAACTCTCGAAGTGCCTCGCCCGCATGGGCTACAACGTCGACATTTTGACGCGGGGTTTCGAAGACCAGCCGTTCACCGAACAGATCTCCGAGCGAGCGCGGATCGTCCGCATTCCTTGTGGCGGCGACGAATTCATTCCCAAGGAAACGCTCTGCGAATCGATCCCCGAATGGGTGGAAAACGCCTCGCGTTGGATCCGCCAAGAGAATCTCTCCGTCCGACTGATCAATAGCCACTATTGGGACGCCGGCCTGGCCGGGCAAGCGCTGGCAAATCGTTTCGGCTTTCCGCATGTCCACACGCCCCATTCGATCGGCTCTTGGAAGCGCGACAACATGGACGGCGATCCGGAGGAGCTGGAGAAGAAATACAACTTCCGCAAGCGGGTCCGCGAGGAGAAAGTGATTTACGACGAGTGCGATCTGTTGATCGCCACGACACCGACGCAGCGCGACATCTTGACCGATAGCGTTTACGACGTGCCGCTCGATAAGATCCGCGTCATTCCGCCCGGCTACGACGACCAGCGATTCTTTCCTGTCTCGATGTCGTCGCGGCACGTGCCAAACAACAACTGGGACTCGAAGGGCCGGTCGTGCTCGCCTTGGGGCGGATCGCCAAGAACAAAGGTTACGATCTGCTCGTTCGAGCCATGCCGCCGGTTTTCAAGCGAGTGCCGGATGCAAGATTGGTGCTGGCCGTCGGATCGACCTCGCTCAGCGAGGGTGAGATCGAACTGCTCGGCGGCCTGCGATCGATCGCCGAGGAGCTGGGCATCGCCGACCGCGTCGTGTTCAAGGACTACATCCAGGACCACGAGCTGGCCGACTATTACCGCGCGGCCGATGTTTTCGCCCTCTCGAGTCGCTACGAGCCGTTCGGCATGACGGCGATCGAGGCGATGGCCTGCGGCACGCCGACCGTCGTCACGACCGAAGGCGGACTGTGCGAACAGGTCGCCTGGGGAATCGAAGCGATCTATGCCAATCCGTTCGACCCCGACGCCTACGGACACGCGATTGCTGCGGTGCTCCAAAATCGTCGCGTTTCGGCGCAGCTATCGAAATTTGGGCCGCGCAAGGCCCGCAGCCGGTTCACCTGGACAGGCATCGCCCAGCAACTGTTGTTCTCGCTCGAATCGCGCCGTGGCGATCTGCTCACCACCGTCGACGGCCAACTCGAAAAGCTGGACGACCACGTCGCGGAGGAGGCCGTATGGAGCGCATGAACATGTTGGTGTCGGACCTCGACGGCACGCTCTTGGGCGACGACCGCGCGCTCGACGGTTTTGCCGTCTGGTACGACCAGGTGCGCGATCACTTGCGGCTCGTCTATAGCTCGGGCCGCTTGTTCGACTCGATCCGCGGTTCGATCGAGACCTTTCATCTCCCCGAACCGGACGCCATTATTTGCGGCGTCGGCACCGAGATTCACGATCTGGCGACTGGCCAGTTGGTCGCGGGTTGGCCGCAGGCGGCGTTCGATTGGAACCCGGCGCTGGTGCGCGACGCTTGTAGCGAACTTCCCGAACTCGAGGAACAACCCGAACAGTTCCTCTCCGATTTCAAAGTCAGCTTCTACGGCCAGGATCTCGACGCGGCCTACCTCACCATGCTCACGCGGCGGCTCGAAGCGCTCGGCCAGGAAGTGAGCATCGTCTACAGCTCGAATCGCGATCTCGATATCCTGCCGGCGGCCACCAACAAAGGGACCGCCGCCACGTTTTTGTCCCAGCACTGGGGCATCGATCGCCGCGGTGTGATCGTAGCTGGCGACTCGGGCAACGATCTCGAAATGTTCCGCGCCGGCTTCCGCGGGATCGTCGTCGGCAACGCGCAGCCCGAGCTGCTCGCGCTGCACGACCCCAAGGTCTATCGCGCCAGCGCCATTTCGCCGCCGGTGTGGTCGAAGGCCTGCAGCACTGGCTCGGCGATCTGTGGGCGGTCGATTCCGCGCTGGCGGCTACGGGCTCTCCATCGAGTTCGGGTCGAGATGCAAGTCGTGGCATGCTTGGATGAAGCTGGCCGCGGTCCAGGCCTGGTAGGCCTTGCCCATCGGCCGGCCGGTCACGCCGTGGTGCCATTCGTTGAATTCCCATTCGTTGCTCGTGCCGAGCTTGCAGAGATGGGCCAGCTTCACGAGTTCACGTCGGGCCAGGTCCTGCGCCCGAGCTTGTGAATGTAGCGGACCCAGAGCCCGCCGATGAACGGCCAGATGCCGCCGTTGTGATAGTGGTTCGGCAGGTTCAGCAGATTCACGGTGAAGTAGTTGCGCCACTCGGGATCGCCCGCGTGAATCGGCGGATAGACATTCTTCACCGGCCCCGGCTCGTTAACGCCCACGCCCCACAGGAACCGGAACGTCATGTGCGCCCGTTCTTTGTCGATCAGGTTCGTCAGGTACGCGAGCATGTTGCCGTAGACGTCGCACCGCCAGCTGTAGCTAAACGGCGAAAGCTGGGCCACCAGATACCGCGAGTCGCCCAAGTCGAACTGGGCGTCGCTGAAAATGCGGCGCGGCGTATTGGCGTCTTGCTCGGTCGACGGCCAGAAGCTGCGTAGGATCACTTCCCGCACGTGCTTCGACCACGTCTCGTAGCCCTCCGCCCGCTCGTTGAGTCCCAGATGCTGCAGGATCTTGCTGTAGCAATTCAGCGTGCGATGCCAGAGCACTTCGTCGTACAGGACGTGGTAGCTGCGGGCGAAGAGGTCGGTCCAATCGCCGGCTTCGGGGATCTCCAACATGCCGCAGTTGTTCGAGTCGAGCGCGCTGAGCCAATCCATCGCGCGTTGCAGATGGTCGGCGTACTCCTCGACCAGCGACCAATCGTCGCGGCGTTGACAATAATCCCAGACGGCAATGATGATCCACAGGGCACTGTCGATGGAGGTGATGCCGCCCACGCCGCCGTAATCGGGTTTGTCGGTGTCGATCGACACGTTGGCCGGCAGCTGCCCGGCCGGCGCTTGGTGGTCGAGAATCGTGCGGAGCGTTTGGACCTGGCACTCGCGGAGATCGTCGTCTTCGAGGTCGAGCGTCCAGATCGTGGTCTTGGCGCCGTCGCGGGCCCAGACGGAGCGATAGTTGACGTCGGTGCCATAGACCCGATTGTCTTCGAGCGAACAGGCGGAGAACCCTTTGGGCGTAATGTTCTTGCGCAGTGCATCGAGCGCCCGCTGATAGCCCAGCTGGAGCAGCCCTTGGTCCTCCGGCGTGAGCTCGCGGTATTCGCTCGGATCGAAGAGGATGCGTTTTGCCACGGGTTTCTCCGCTGGTGAATCTGTCAAAGTATCGCGTCCATGAATTGTCGAGCCTGAATTATCGAAGCCACAGGAGGCGGGACAACCCGTAAGTGAGACTTCATCGCCCTTTCAACTGTAGTTTGTCGAACGTGGCGAGCCGGGGAGTTTTTTTCGTTCCGCAGATTGGTAGCCCGATTGCTCGCCATTTGGGCAGTTCTGGGTACATTTCCAGGAAGGCTGCGTGATTCTCGGGGAATCCGCCCTGCCCCGCTACTGGGCGAATTGATAAAATTCGGCGGCGAACATCGAGCACGCGCGGCGTGTCCTGTGTGGCCGACGCGTCGGCACGAATTTGCCGCGACGTTCCAACTCCGCTCCCCCTTCCTGCTTTCGACCCACCCTCTGATATGGCCTACGCTGCGTTCGCTTTTGTCTGTCTGATGTGGGGTTCCACATTCATCCTGCTCGAGCGGGTGTCGCACGTTTTGGGACCCGTCGAGATCGGCGCCTGGAGGTTGCTCTCTGCGGGTGCGGCGCTCGGCATTATCTGGTGGATCAAACGCGATGTTTATCGGCTCGAGCGGCGCGATTGGGGGCCGATCCTGCTCTCGGCGCTGGTGGCCAACGTGCCGCCCTATATCTCGCAGCCCTACGTGCTAGCACAAGGCTTTGGCCACAGCTTCTTCGGCGTGGCCGTGGCGGCGATCCCGCTGCTGACAATTTTGTTTTCGATCCCGATGCTCCGCGTCTGGCCGACGCGGCGGCAGCTGGCGGGTGTCGTTGGCGGACTCGTTTGCTTGTGGTTTGTCGTCGAGGATGGCATCGGCCGCGGCATGTCGCTCGGACTGCTGGCGATTGCGGCGATGGTGCCCGTCACGGCGGCCTTCAACAACACGTTCATCAAACGGAAGCTGTCGCACGCCCAGGCGCTGCCGATGACCGCCGCGATCCTGGGGAGCGCCGGACTGATGATGTTGCCGCTCGTGTTTTGCCGTCCGATGATCGATACTTTCCACCTCGCCGGCCCCGCACATCCGGTGTTCACGCCGACGAACGTCGTTTATCTCGTGCTGCTGGGCGTCGTGGCGACGGGGCTATCGACCGTGGCGTTCTTTTACATGGTGCTCGCCCGCGGGCCGCTGTTCGCCGGCATGACGACCTACGTCGTGCCGATGATGGCCATGGGCTGGGGAATGTTCGACCACGAGACAATCAGCATGCGGCAACTCGTGGCGATGGCCGGCGTGCTGGTGATGGTCGCACTCGTTCAGAGCGGCGCCCGCAGCGACGAAGAGCTGGTCGAGATGCTTCCCGAGGCGACGACCGACAACTTGGTGCCCGCGCCGCTTGGACTGGGCCGCGACGCATCCCCGGCAACGCCCGTCTGCCTCGTCGGCCCGAATGCCGAATCCGTCTGTAGTTCCACCGTCACTAGCGCTTGATCCCCTGCCCTATGGCCACGCATCCTTGGCTCGCTGATCGCACCGCGAATTTCGATAGCTCGGGCATCCGCAAGGTGTTCGATCTGGCAGCGAAGATGGCCGACCCCATCAATCTCTCGATCGGCCAGCCCGACTTTCCCGTGCCGGACGCGATCAAGGAAGCGGCGATCGCGGCAATCCGCGCGGACAGAAATGGGTACAGCGTCACGCAGGGCGTCGCCGATCTCCGCACCGCCCTGCAACAGCGAGTCGACGCCGAACTCGGCCACCCCGATCGCCGCGTGCTCGTCACCTCGGGCACCAGCGGCGCGCTGGTGCTGTCGATCCTGGCGCTGGTAAACCCCGGCGACGAAGTGATCGTTTTTGACCCGTACTTTGTCATGTACCCGGCGCTGGTGCGGATGGTTGGCGGCACGCCCGTGTTCGTCGACACGTATCCCGATTTTCGCATCGACCCCGAGCGAGTCGCGGCCGCGATCACGCCGCGAACCAAGCTCATTCTGCTCAACAGCCCCGGCAATCCGACCGGCGCCGTCGCCGGCGAGGCGGAGGTCCGGGCCGTCGCGGAGCTGGCAGCCAAGCACAACATCGCGCTGGTGAGCGACGAGATCTACCGCGAGTTCTGCTACGAGGCGCCGCTGCTGAGCCCGACGCGGTGGAATGACCAATCGATCGTGATCGACGGCTTCAGCAAGACTTATGGCGTGACCGGCTGGCGGCTCGGGTTCGTCCACGGCCCCGCGGCGATCATCGACAAGCTCACGATGATGCAACAATACACGTTTGTGTGCGCGCCGCACCCGCTACAGTTTGCCGCGGTCGCGGCACTCGACGTCGACATGAGCGGGCACGTCGCCGCTTATCGCCAGCGACGCGACATGGTGGTGGATGGACTTATCGAGGCGGGCTACGAAGTCGCCCAGCCGGGCGGCGCGTTTTATGTGTTTCCCAAAGTGCCCGGCGGCGGCACCGGCGACGCATTCGTCGCCCGCGCGATCGCCAACGAACTCTTGATCATTCCGGGCAACGTCTTCAGCGCCCGCGACACGCACTTTCGCATCTCGTATGCAGCGAGCGAAGCAACGATCGAACGCGGACTCGCCGTGTTGCGAAAGCTTGTTTGAAATGTTGCGCGCAATGCGCGATTTGGGCCCTGTGTCGCTTTATCTCGCGATATCGAGTCAATTCTCGCGCAAACCCAGCTGTTTTTGTGAGAATCGCCGTCTTAGCGGCTGCGCAAGCGACCTGCGATCTGGTACAATGGACTCTTGGCGTCGCCCCCAGCGTTCGGCCGGTATGGACCGGGCATATTCACCCTTGGAGCCCATGTGAGCATCCTCAAGCCCGTCCCCATCGTTCCCCAGGCCGTCAAGAATCTTTGTCCAATCTGCGGTAAGGCTTCCTATTCGCGCGACGGCATCCATCCTCAGTGTGCGCTCCAGCGGGCCGACGAGCCCCGCAACGTGAAGAATCGCGCCGCCAAAAAGAAGGAAGCGAAGGCTCCTTCGACTCAGCAGCGGCAGTGGAGCAAGAAGTGTCCCGAATGCGGCATTCAAGTGCACGTGCGGCTCTTGGAATGTAGCTGCGGCCACAGCTTCAGCAACTGAGTTTCGCCTGTCTTGCTTTGCTTAGATACAGTCTTTGCGCCGTGCGCGGTCGTAGGCATACAGCGTCGGATACAGAGTCGTAATCACTCCAGCGATTGCGAGCCCCGATAGAAACCCGCCCATGTGAGCGCCGTAGGCGATGTGCTGGTCGTGATTCGCCAGCAGCACCATATCTCCAATAAAGCCGAGTAACCCGAAGGCACCTAGTTGCATCGGCGGCACTGGATAGGCTAGCGGCCAGACTTCCGCATTGGGCAGCTGCCACCGCAATGCCAGCCCAAGATAAACGCCAAAGAACCCAGCGACCGCTCCCGATGCTCCGATCGTCGGCACGGTCGATCCCTGGTTCAGTGCGATGTGGACGATTGCGCCGCAGATTCCGCAAAAAAGAAACACCGCTAGCGCACGCCATTGGCCCAGCAATTCGGAAGTGAGGATCCCGAACGTCCATAAGAAGACCATATTGAAGAGAATATGTTCGACGTCGGCGTGCAGGAACATGTAGCTGATGAGCGTCGAGAATGCCGCGACACTTTCCCATGTTAGCTGGCCCTCGACGAGTGCGTTTGCGGCCGATTGGACGCGCAGCGGGATCACGCCGGCGACGTCCCCGAACGAAGTTTCCCGGATCTGCTCTCCGGCAAACACGATCGCCGCCACCACGATAATGCCCCAGATCGAGAGATGGCGAGATACGGGCACGATTCGCTTTCCTTAATCTTTGATGTGCCACGGCGTGCGGCGCCCGACGTCGATTCTACCAAAGCACAATTTTTTTGTCTGGATCGGCTTGACCCTCCAGCCGCTGGAGGCCGTATGCTGTATTCCAGGAGGCTACCAACGTGCTGAGCATCGGCGAATTTTCATCGGCGAGCGGCATCCCGGTTCGGACGCTGCGATTCTACCACGACGAAGGCTTGCTCGTCCCGGCGGCCATCGATCCCGATACGAATTATCGTTCGTACAACCGGCAGAACTTGGAAGTCGCACGCGTGATCGTGGCACTGCGGGATCTCGAATTTTCCCTCGATGAGATCCGCGAGATATTGGCCGAGTGTCAGGAGGATGGCGACGTATTGGATCAACTTGCGCGGCAAAAACAGTCGCTGACCGAAAAGATGTCCCACTATCGAGACCTGGTGTCTCGAATCGATCAATTGCTGCTCGCCCAGCGCCGAGCGCGAAAGGAGGAAGTCATGAATGCGACGACGATGGAAATCCAAGAGCGAGAACTGGCCCCCGTCCTGGTCGCCGGTGTCCGCATGCAGGGCCGCTATCGCGAGTGTGGCAAAGGATTCGCGCTGCTGGGCAAACGGCTGGGCCGTCATATCGCCGGCATGCCGATGTGCCTGTTCTACGATGGCGAATACCGAGAGGAGGATGCCAATTTTGAACCGTGCATGCCGGTCCGCAAGCAGCTCGAAATCGAAGGCCTCACCGTCCGCGAATTGCCGTCCGCCTCGTGCGTATCTTTGATGCACCGCGGGCCGTATGAGGAATTGAGCCGTACCTACGCCCGCGTGATTCAGTATGCGAAGGAGCGCGGCTACTCTCTCCAAACGCCCAGCCGCGAGGTGTATCATAAAGGCCCCGGCATGCTGTTTCGCGGTAACCCTAAAAAGTATCTCACGGAAATTCAGCTGATCGTGACGAAATGACAACGAAAGTTTGCAAAGCAAAATCGAAGTCGAAGCCCAAACGAACTTGGCGCGAAAAGCTGGCCGACAGCAAAGACTTTCCCCAGGTCGCCAAAATCGATCCCGCGAAGTCCAAGCGTTGGGGCGAGGGCACGTTCGTGATCCCCGCGCCGCTCGAGGTCGATGCGGCGATGAAGACAGTCCGTCGCGGCAAGCTGACCACCATCGACGCCCTGCGGCGCGCGCTGGCCAAGAAGCATGCCACGACGATTGCCTGCCCGATTACGACGGGCATCTTCGCCTGGATCGCTTCCCACGCCGCCGATGAAGACGAAAACGAGGGGCGCAAGCGAATCACGCCCTACTGGCGGACCTTGAAGACCGGCGGCGAGTTGAACCCCAAGTATCCGGGCGGCATCAAGAACCTGCGGGCCCGGCTCACTGCCGAAGGGCATCGAATCGTCGCCAAAGGGAAGCGTTACTTTGTCGCCGACTTTGAACGGGCGGTCGTCGAGCCGTTGCTGTGAGTCGCATCGGCCTTCCGCTTGGCAGTGGCCCGCGCGTCGCCCGTGTCCTCGCGGAGCGTCTCCACGAACCGCGCGGCCGCGGGAGAGAGCACCTTCTCCTTCCGCAACACCACGCCGTAGGTCCGCGCGGGAAAATAGCGACGCAGCGGTGCGGTATGCAAATGGTCGGCGCCGCTCAGGCAGTGGCTCATCACGATCGAGATTCCCAGGCCCAGCTCGACATACTTCTTGATCACGTCGTATCCGCCCACTTCGAGTTTCACGTCGTGATCGAGCTCGTGTTCCGCGAAGACAGATTCCACGAAGCGGTGCGTGCTCAGGTTCTTGGGGGGCAGGATCAGCGGATACTGGGCCACGTCTTTGAGCGTCGGCTGCTTCTTCGCCGCCAGTGGATGGTCGAGCCGCGTGATCAACATCGGCTCGTACGTTACCAACGGATGAAAAACGATGTCGGGCGGCGTGTCGAACATCGGGCCGATGGCGAAATCAACTTCGCCTTCACGCAACAGTTCCAGGCCCGCCTTGCCGGTGACGTTGTGCAGTCGCACGTCCACTAGCGGCAGCTCGCGGGTGTATTTCTCCACGAACGGAGGCAGCAGGTATTGTATCGTCGAACCGCCCGCCGCGATGTTGACGATGCCCCGGTCCGCCGACTCGCGTAACGAGGAGAATGACTCCTCGAGCGAATCGATCGCTTCGACGAGTGGCCGGGCCAGCTCGAGCAGTCGTTGGCCATCGTGCGTGAGCGAGATCCGCGGCCCGCGGCGAAGGAAGAGCTGCGTCCCCAGTTCGTGCTCCAACGCTTTGATTTGCAGCGACACCGAGGGTTGGCTCAAGGAGAGTTTTTCGGCCGCCTGGGAAATGCTCTTGGTCCGGGCGGCGTGGATGAAGCCCCGCAATTGCTGGAGGCGGTTTTGCTTGTATCGCATGGGCGACGCGGCCATGGGTCGATTTCCCGAGGCAGGGCTGAACCCCGGCGTGCCACGAGCACGTCGAGACCCAGGAGAGGAACGAATGAATCCTAACCTAATAATTGGCCGCGTCAATCATAACCGCTATCACCCTCATGCGACCCCAAATGCTGGAATGTACCGATTCTGCGGAAAATGAGGCTGGCGGAAAGCTTCCGAGCAAGCTACCCTATTGGAGACTTAGGGAGTCTCAATTTGAGGACAGTCTCTATTTGAGGACAATGTTCCCGAAGTGAGACACAAACTGCGGTATCCACCGCACTCCCACCGCTCAATCATCCTTCCGACCAGCTGCAGAAGTCTCGATCCGACAAAGGGTTACGTCACCACCACAGGCCGCTCCAGAAGCACCTTTATTTGGTTGGCACACTCATTGCGATGTTAATCAGCCGTTCGCCAAGCCAGTTATCAGCGTGATAACCGGACTGGTTGCATTTCGACCAGGCGAAACGGACCGGAACACCGAGAAGCGGCTCCCCTGACCAGATCCATTTCCAGGCACCTTTCTCCGTTACAAGCGAAACGCCTGCCAGGAGAAGTCATGATGAACCACTCACCAAAAAATTCCTACTTCCAAATCGGCCTGATCCTGGCCGCACTAGTCGCCGGTACCGCGATGACGCGGATCGTGCCGGATCGCGTGCCGCTGGCCGCCTACGTGCCCCATTTGGAAACCATCCCGACGACCGCCGTCTTCAAGAGCGCCAGTGCCAAGAAGGCATCCCGCGATCCATCGCGCGATCTCACAGGAATCGGCGTCGACATTCGTCGGCTGGCCCTGCTTGGTCGCATCTCGTAGCGACTTGAAAATTAAGCGAAGCGAACGCTTCGACAGAATAACTGGGCCGGAATCATTTTCATGGCCTCTCTCCGCTAGGTCACATCATCGTGACCTCGCAGCAGCCGGCAACGCCCACTGCCGGCTGCTGCTGTTTTGCTGACGCCGTCGAGCAGGCAAGCGCGGTCCAAGGCTAGGCAAAGATCTCTGTCCCCGTGAGTGACGGGGCCGGAAACGGAATCGCACACGCTGCGCAAGCGTCGCGATCGCGCGGCACGGTCGTCCGGCACTCGCCGCAAGTCTCCAGCTTTGCCCGCCGCATCTCAAGCCAATAGGCGAGCACGCCCGGCAGCCCGAGCAAGAATGCGAACGTACACCACGCGCGAGTGCCCGATCGAAAATACTTTCGCTGCCACCGCCAGACGACCCAGGCTGAAACGCAGCCAATTACGGTCACGATAAGCAATCCCGGCCAGGCCAAATCGACCATCTTAGTAACGGCCGCCGCGTAAGTGGGCGCGTCGTTACTATTCATGCCCGCCAGCGGCGCGACGACACCACAGATCGCGGCCCAGCCGATCGGGATCGGCGCCACGCTTGCTGCCACCGCCGACACAAGGTGCGGATCCGTTTGCGAACTCACAGCGTTCGCCAGCTGAAAGTCTTCCTTGCGGCTGACCTTGCCGTCGGCACCGAGCCAGGCCAAATGCTGGGTCTGTCCGCGGAACTCATCGTACGTCGTCCAGTTGAGCAGCAACTGATCGGGGCCGATCAAGTAGGCGCTAAACATTTCGTCCGGCAACGATTCGGCGAGCGGGAATTCTCGCTTCACGTCCGACCGAAGGATCGAGCACAACAATGCTGTCGCCCGTCCGCACTGC
This sequence comes from uncultured Planctomycetota bacterium, assembly GCA_963847905.1. Taxonomy (GTDB): domain Bacteria; phylum Planctomycetota; class Planctomycetia; order Pirellulales; family Lacipirellulaceae; genus DASYDU01. The sequence continues at coordinate 122,923 of CAWKBP010000002.1, forward strand.
CACGCGAGAGATCGTTTTGCTGTCGTTGGGCGCTTGCGGTTCGGCGCTCGGCGGCGAAGTCGATTCCGTGAGCACGCCGACCGACACCAAGTCCGGCGCGGTGAATACCTCGCGCACCGTTCGCTCGCGCAGATTGATCTCTCGCAGTCGGTCGCCGTCGATGACGAACACCAGCCAGCCGGGCAGATTGTTCCGCTCCGTACCCTGATCGTAGTAATCCGCCGGACCGTTGTATTGCAGGTGCTGTGTGCTCGCAGCACCCATCCAGTAGCCGTTCGACAGGCCGACGTCGAACCATTCCTCGACGGGCGGCAAGCCGCGGCGGAAGCCCGCGCGGCCGAGATAGCCGATCGGCATCTTCGAAAAATCATCGTAGCCGACAAAGTACGCCAGGCCGTTCGGCTGGTTGTCGCGGACCAGATACCAACTGCCCCGCGGGCGGGCGAAGTCGCTGGCCGAAAGCGTTTGTCCCCAGCCGAGCGGCGTGGAGAAGAATCGCGGCGGTTGAATCTCTTTCGAGAGGTACGCCGAATTCAAAGTCCCATCCTGCCCCACCTCGATCGGCTGGCCCTCCAATGTGCGATAGCTTAAGTGTCCATAGTCCACGACCGAGTACGACTGGATCACCGGAATTCCGCCTCGCTTGACCCCGACTTGTTCGTAAACGGTGTTGCCGGTTCGCGTCCACGATTCGACAATCCCCGCCACCCACATCACCATCGTTCCCCACACGATCGCCGTGCCGATCGCCACGATCAAAGCGGCAACCATTGGTCGGGCAATACCTCGCGGCTTCATTGCTTGGTGTTCCATGGCTCAGTAGTCCCGTGTTTCGACGTAGAGGAGAATGCTCGCCACGAAGGCGGCGGACGACACAAGCACAATCGCCAGACTCAGCCACCACCACGGCACCAAGGCCGCGATCATCGTCAACAGACCGCCAGCCGCTAGTGGTACCAAGCGCGAGCCAAACCAGCGACCGGGCCGAATGCCGCTCAGAAACGCGCCCAAATACAACAGCGGAAATGCGATCCAGAGTTGCCAGGCCGTAACCGTCATCGACCAGAAAAACGGCGTGGCGTGTTTGCCCGGCGTCGCCGCCCACATCGCATAGAGCTGGATCAAGGCACCGGTAATGGCCAGCAACACCGCGAGACCCACCGCCAGCTTCACGCCAAAAATCGTCCTCCGGCTCGCCGGGCGGTGCAGCAGGAAAAAGTAGGTCCCTTGCCACAGCTCCCAGGCCGATTGCTTGAATCCCATCAGCACCGCCAGCCCACCGGCAAGCAGACAAAGGTAGAACACGAGTGCCGTGTCATTCACGAACGGATAGCGTGCGGCGATGCCGTTTTGAATCGGCAGCAACCGCACTCCCGTCAAGTCGGCCAGAATATACGCCGCGGCCAGCACCGCCACCGCGATCAGCCCCGCCGATTCACGCAGCTCCTTCAATACGAGTGCTTTGTGCATCTTCGTTCTCCGTGGCAAAGAGCGGCAGCGATCGCCGCGACCCGCGTGTGTATTCGATAAACGCATCTTCCAGATTCAAGTCCAAGACTTCGATCGATTGCGGCCGCAATTGCTCGACCGCTTCTCGTTGGGCGTCGTCGTAGCCCACCATCACCAACTCGAGGTTGTTGCCGACCTGGCGACAGCTCACCAGGCCCGGCACCTCGGCCGAGTCGGGCGGCGTGCCGATGAACTCCAGCACGATCTTGCGAATCGACTCGCGGAATGTCTCCGTGCGGCAATCGACCCGCAGCACGCCGCCGATCATGATGCCCACTCGATCGGCTACCCGCTCCACGTCGCCCAGGATGTGCGAGCTAAACAGAATCGTCCGCCCCTGCCGCTGGATGATCTGAATCAGTGATTCTAAAAAGTCACGCCGCACCACCGTGTCCATCCCCAGCGTCGGGTCGTCGAGCACCAGCAGTTCCGGATCGGGCGCCACGGCGAGCGCGAGGGACACCTGGGCCTGTTGTCCGCGCGACAAGCGGCGATACTTTTGCTTCCGCGAGAGCTCGAAGTGGTCGAGGATCTGATCCACGAGCACGTCGTTCCATCGCGGATAGAAGGGCCGCGTGAATTCGATCGCCTGGCCGATCGACATCCAACCGTAGAGCGGATGTCCCTCGGCAAGATAGGCGATCCGCTGGCGCGTCGCGTCGGAGACACACGCGATGTCCACCCCCAACAACGTCGCCGAGCCGCTGTCGGGGCGGACCATGCCCATCAGCATTTTGATCGCCGTCGACTTGCCTGCCCCATTGCGGCCTAACAGGCCATACACGCTCCCGGCCGGCACACGCAGCGAGAGCGAATCGACGACCCGCCTTCCGTGGTAATGCTTCGTGAGCCGATCGGTCACAATCGCGTCGCTCATTTGACACCCTCGTTCGCATCGGCGGCCGTCTTCCCTGTCGAGATCGGCCGACTATATTTTCGAACGTATTACCCGCCGCTCGCCCCGGCAAACTGAAATCCCTTGATCCGTTTCGCCACCGCGGCCACGACTTCTTCCGCACTGAGCCCCAAATGCACCGCCTCAGTCAAAAAGCGATCGAGCGATTCCGCGAACCGCTCGCGGCGGGCGGCCGCGCTCAGATCGTCCTGCATCTCCGCCACGAATACGCCGAGACCCTGCCGCGTGTTGAGCACGCCCTCGCGCTCGAGCTCCGTATAGGTCCGAGCCACCGTGTTCGGATTCACGACCAACTCGCGCGACAGCTGTCGCACCGAGGGCAGCCGGGTCCCGGGCCGCAATCGCCCGCGGGCCACCGCTTGACGAACTTGTTCCATCAATTGCCGATATATCGGCACTCGGGACGTCGGATCGCATTGAAATTCCATGACCGCTACCTCGCACTGTACTAAGTGTATCAGTACAGTGTAGTTCACGTCAAGGGAGGAGCGAAAGCTTTTTGTCCGCCGTCAAGCGAAACGCGCCAGCGAGAGAAAATCGATCGGCAGATTGGTACGGCCATCGAGGGCCAGGTCCACTAGTGCCCGGCCGAGCACGGGGGTGAACTTGAAGCCGTGGCCGGAGAGGCCGGCGGCGAAGACGACGTTCTCGTGCGACGGATGGCGGTCGACGATAAAGTGCTCGTCGGGTGACATCGTGTAGAGACAGACGGCGTGGTCCGCGACTCGCGGCGAGACTTCCGGTAAATGAGACGCTAAAAACGCTTCGAGCCGTTGCTGCTCTTGCGGATCGATCGAGCGATCAACGGTTGCCGGATCGTCGACCACTTTGCCGCCCGTGTGCTCCGCGACTTTCACGCTGCGGCCGTCAAGGCTGGGGAAGCCATAGAACACGTCGTCCTGCAATTCAAATAGATAGACAGGGAAGCCGGCCGCCGCATCATACTGCGGTGAATCCGTCTCAAACCAGAACAGCGACTTGCGGCGAACGTTCAATTTCGGCAGCAATTCGCCGACCATCGAACTCGCCCACGGGCCGGCCGCGATGATCAGCTTTGCCGCCGCAATGTCGCCCGCGCTTGTACGTACGCGCACGCCTCGTTCGTCGGCCGTCCACTCGTGAACTGTCGTCTCGGTAAGCATCGTCGCGCCGGCCGATTGCGCCGCCGCGAGATTCGCCGCGACACATTCTTCCACCAGCAAGTATCCGGCGTTCTGCTCAAAAACCCCGACGAGCTCGCCCGGAATGCGGATCCCGGGCCAGCGTCGTTGTGCTTCGTCTGATGAAACGCTTTCAACTTCCAGCCCGTGCTCCGCAGCGGCGCGCAACACGCCCGGCACGACGACTCCGTCTGCCGGGCCGACTTCCAGCAGGCCCGTTCGATGAAACAGCTGCCGCCCAGCGACTGCTTCCAATTCGCTCCACAGCGTGTAGCTTTCCTTGAGCAGCGGCACATAATCCGCGTGCTCGAAGTATGCCTGGCGAATGACGCGCGATTGGCCGTGGGTGCTGCCTTGATCGTGTGGCGGGGAGAATTGATCGATCGCCACGGCCCGCACGCCACGGCGAGCAAGCTCCCATAAGACAGCGCTCCCGACGCCGCCGGCTCCAAGTACAATGACGTCGTATGATTGCATGGCGGAAAAGGATACAGGATTCAGGAGGCGGGGGACAGGGAAGACAATCGCTTGGCGTCCGCCGGCATCCTCTGTCTCCGCGATTTAAGGTAGTTCGTAGTGTTTGACACGCTTCTCGTCACCGGTGGTGCTGGGTTCCTCGGCAGCTGGTTCGTGCGCCACTGGCTCGCGGCCGGCGGCGGCCGAGTCGTCGTGCTCGATAAGCTCACGTATGCCGGCAGCCGGGCCGCGCTCGCTTCGGTGGAGAGTGACATTCGGCTGGTCTTTCGACACGGCGACATTGGCGACGGTTCGCTCGTGGGCGGGCTGCTGACGGAATTTAAGCCAGAGGCGATCGTCAATTTCGCTGCGGAAACGCACGTCGACCGATCGATCGACGCGCCGTCGCCCTTTGTTGCCACGAATGTCGTCGGCACCTGCCAGCTGTTGCAGGCGTCGCTCGACTATTGGCGGAGTATGGCTCCGAAAGAACAAGCGGCGTTTCGCTTCTTGCATATTTCGACGGACGAAGTGTATGGGCCGATCATCGCACCGGAGCGGGCCACAGAAACATTTCCTTATCGGCCCAGCTCGCCCTACGCGGCGTCGAAAGCGGCCGCCGACCATTTTGTGCGGTCGTATCAGCGGACTTACGGCTTGCCGACGATGCTGGTTCATCCGGCGAACAACTATGGGCCGTTTCAGTTTCCGGAGAAGCTCGTGCCACTCGTGATTCTCAACGCGGCGGAAGGCAAGCCGCTGCCAATCTACGGCGACGGTCGACAATGCCGCGACTGGCTCTTCGGCGAAGATTTGTGCCGCGCTGTTTCGCTGGTACTTCAGCAAGGGAAGCCCGGCGAGTCGTTCAACGTCGCCAGCGGCGTGGAGGCGACGAACAAAACGTTGGTGCGGCAAATTTGTGAACTGGTCGATCGCCGTCGATCGCCCCCCTCCCCTTGTGCGAGCCTCATCATGCACGTTGCGGATCGGCCGGGACACGATGTGCGCTACGCGCTCGATACCACTTGCATCCGTCGCCTCGGATGGAGTCCGCAAGTCGATCTGGCGGCGGGGCTCGACGAGACGGTGCGCTGGTATCTCGACAATCCGGCTTGGGCTGCCGCTGCAACCGCCAAATTCGATCGCTCGCACCGCTTGGGCACGGGCGCGTAATTTGGACGAAACTTGTCAGCGGATCTCGAACGAGATCGAGGTATTGCCCATCTTGTCGCTTTGGCGATCCTTCATGGTCAGCTTGAGCTCGTGTTTGCCGGCCTTGGCCGTCTTGGGGAGCACGAGGCCGTATTGGATGTGGAAGTCGCGGCGGCGGCTCTGGCAACAGTCTTCCACGCCGGGGAAATCGCCGCTCGCCACCCGTTCGCCCTCTTCGTTGACGAGCTCGTAGCTGGCCGCGAGCTTGGTCGCGTATCCCTTGAGCGTCGATTCGCTGTGGTAGTTTTCGACTTCCAGATAGAGCGTGACTTGCTGGCCGGGCGTGAAGGACGGATTGTCGATCGGTTCGTACGCTCCGTAGCCATAGACGACCTTGCAGAACGCCAGATTTCGCAGCGCGAGCGTGCCCAGCTCGCGCAAGTGCCCGACCGCTTCGTCGAGATGCACGACGCTCGCCGCGGCCCGGCGGTCATCGTCCGGCTGGCGATGGTGATCGAGGAACGTGGCAAGGGCGAAAAGTTGGCTCGACCAATAGTCTTGCTCTTCGGTCGAGACGTTTGGAATTGGCTTGAGGGCCGCTTCGGTGTTGCCGGCGAGCAATTCGAGCAGCCGCAGGCTCACCAGTTGGTGGACCTCGGCGGTCGACCGCGGCCCTTCGACAAGCCGCTCGTCGAGGTCGTCGATTGCGAATTTCAGGTGCTGTTGCCAGGTGTAGTTGGAATCTTTTGCAGCAGGAGGAGATGCATCGGCGCTGTAAATTGCCGGTTCGACTTCTCCCGTCGATGCGCCGGATGCTTGGACGACTTGGGTGTTGGCGATCGTTCGCGGTTCCTCGCTGGCCAGCGGCACGGCGGACGGATCGTCGGCGAAATGTGCCGGCGCGGCTTGGGATACCAGCGTGGTCGCGGGCGGAGCGGCATCGATCGGCGCTGGCATGTTGGCTGGCGTCGCCTTGGCGAAGGCTTGTTCGACCGCTGCATCGGGCCGGATGCGGCGGGGATCGGTCAGCTGGCCCACCAGCTCCGACGGCGGTTCGGTGGATTCGTCGGCCACGGGATCGACATGCTTCTTGGGCCCATTGAGCAACTGCTCGTGGTACGCCTGCCGCGAGCGGAATTGCAGCAGGGTGAGCGGCCAGAGCTTTGGTTCGACTTTGCTCAGTTCGGCCACCAAGAGTTTGCCCGCGGCCGGGTCCTTGGCGCTGATCTCGGCGACGTCGCGCATGATTTGCGCTTTGGTGGCTTCGTCGGCAGCGGCAGATGCATCATCGCCAGGCTTAGGTTTCGCTTTGGATTTTGGAGCTGGCGACTGTGAGGCGGAGCGCGGCGGCAGAGGCTCCAGTTCCTTTTCCTTGGACTGATTCCGGGCAAACCAGGAAGTCTGGCAACCGACCGCCAGCATCAGCAGCGCGCTGCTGGCGGTGAGAATCGTCAATTTGCGGAGGAGTGAATGCATGGAAGAGGCGCAAGGGATGGCCGCGGCGCGAGCCGATGGCCGACGAAGCCGGGCGGGGATGATAGAAAATTGGCCGAGTGCTGGCAAGTTCATTGGAGTGCCAGGGGTTGTGCGTTTGCGGGTGCTAGGGGTGATAGCATGGGATGGAGGATCGGTGATTGATGGACGGTGATTGATGATCGGAAGGCGCTGAATGGAAGGCGTTGAATGGAAGGCGCATCTTGCCTCGCTGTTTTTGCGATTTTGTGGGCTTGAAAGTTCGTGTTTTGCGAACTATTATTCAGTAGGTGCCGATACTTGCAGGGGGTTGTTAGCATGCGAGTTATCTCGAAGTCACGATTGGTTCAGTTTTGGCAGACCCCCGGCTGGGAGGACGCCCAAGGACCGCTACGGGCTTGGCATTCCCATGTGAGCCACCGCACGGTCGATTGGCAGAGATGGAACGACATTAAACGGGACTTCGCTTCGGCCAGTCACGTTGGCAGTTGCGTCGTTTTCAATATCGGTGGCAACAAATATCGGCTTGTCACACGCGTCTTGTTTGCCAGTCACAAGCTATTCATCCTGAAGGTAATGACACACCGTGATTACGACGACGGGAAGTGGATAGAAGTATGCGGGTGCCACAAGCCACCGCCGACGAAAGAAGCACATCAACAGCAGCGACCAGGTAGACGAGGGAACAAGTGATGGCCACGATGAGCTCCTATCAACTCAAGGGAAAGTCCAAAGACACGTACCTGGATTGCGTGCTCTCCTTTCCGCTCACCACGATTTCGTCCGACAAACACTTGGCGGCGGCACAAGGAGTGATCGACCGTTTGCTGGCCAAGCCGAAACTCCACCCGGGTGAACAGGCTTACTTGGATGCCTTGGGTGACTTGGTGGGTTCGTACGAAGATGAGCACTTTTCGATCGAGCCCGCTTCTGATGCCGACATGCTGCGTCACCTGCTCGACGCCAAGGGGGTTTCGCAGGCCGAGTTGCATCGTGAGACGGGTATCTCCAAGTCTTCGATCTCTGAAGTCTTGGCGGGCAAGAAACCGCTGAGTCGACAGATGATCCGTCGACTGGCCGCCTATTTCGGTGTCGACGTGCGCGTCTTGACGGCGAATTTGTAGGGTTGTGGCATACGCGGCAGATCGGCGATAGACGCAATTACAGTATTGGCATTGGAGCTAGGCTCGGCGGGAGCCTCGCCCTCCCCTATTTCGCGCCTCGCCCTCCCTTTTGAGTCAAAGCACTAGACGGCCTGCGGCGATCGGGGGCGGTTCGCGGCGGTGGAGAGGCGGACGATGAGGCGCTCGAGTTCGATGCGGGCGCGGGGGTCGGCGGAGTTGTGGCCTTTGATGGCGAGGTCCGCGGCGAGTAGCCAGGCGGTGAGTTGTTTGGCGCGCTGGCGGCCCAATTGACGGAGCTGGCGTTCGGCGGTGCCGATCTTGAACGGCGGGACGCCCGCTTGGGTGAGGGCGGATTGGAGTGAGATGCGTCGGCCGGTGGCTTCGGCGGATTCGATCAGCTGCGTGGCGGAGGCGAGTTGCCTGAGGGAGTGGCTCATCTGCGGCAAGAGGGCGTGGGCTTTTTCGCCGGCGGCGAGTAGCCGGCCCAATTGTTCGATCGCTTCGGCTGCGCGGCCGTCGGCTGCGGCGTCGACCATGTCCCAGGTGGTGCGCGTTCGCCAGCCGCCCACGTTGTCGGAAACGATCTGAACGTCAATCGCTCCGGCTTTGCCCACGAGCAGGCTCAACTTGGAGAGTTCCTGGTCGAGGATGCCGAGTTCCGGCGGGAGCAATTCGAGCAGTGCGTCGACCGCTTCGGCGCCGAGGCGGACGTCGTACTTCGACTTCGCCCGGTCGGTGAGCCAGCGTTTGGTCTGCGGCAGGTTGAGCGATTTGCATTCGATCGTGAGACCGCTGGCGGCGACCGCCTTAGCGAGCCGCGTGGTGCTGGGCCAGGTTTTCACGTCGAGCACCAGCACGCCGCCGCGCTGCGGCTTGGCGACGTAGTCTTCGAGCTCCGCGCGATGGGCGGTGACAAATTCGTCGGCTTCCTCGACGATCACGAGCCGGCGGCCGCTGCCGAAGAGCGACACGGTGGCGAGTGCGTCGAGCACGTCGCGGAGCGAGACGCCGCTGCGGCCAGCGAAGGTGGTGAGCGAGAAATCGTCCTGGTCGCTGCCGAGGACCTGGCTGCGGAGGGCGGCGATCACTTCGCGCTTGAGGAAAGTTTCGTCGCCCGTGGCTGCGCAGACGGGGCCGGCCGGGTGTTTCGCCGGGTCGCTGAGGAACGTCGTCGCGGGGACGGCTGCCGATTTGCTGCTGGTCGATTTGGCCATGGTGTGGGGGGCCGCGGGTGGCGGCCTGTCCACAATATAACGGCAGCGGGCGCGAGCGGATACCGAAGGCCATGGAGCGTGAAATCGGCGTCGGAGACGCCTCCCACAAATTTAGGCGGAGACGCCTCCCACAGGATAGTCGTTACTCAACGGGCGGCAGGCGCTTCCAGTTGGCGACGGTTGGCTCGTGCGCGGCGGACTGCTGTTCGACAAGGTCCGACTCGACCGGTTCCGGTTCGACAATTTCCGGCTGGACAGTTTCCGGCTCGGCGGGTTCCTGCTCAACCGTCGCCGGCTCGCTGGTGACGAAGGCGGTCACGTTGCCGGCCGTGTCGCGGGCTTCGAGCTTGAGGTAGATGCGTCGCGGCACGTGGCGTTCGACGGGCCAAATGAATTCGCCGGCGTTCGTCAGTTCGGTGGCGATCGTGGTCCAGGGTCCGGCGGGTCGGCTGCTGTAATACAGAGAGATCGGTCGCAACTCGAGGTTGTCGTCGTTGGCCTCCCAGCGGACCGCAAGCTCGCCGCTGGTGTCGCCGCGCGTGGCATCGATCGAGAGAATCTGGGCCATGGGAGGCTGGAGGTCGACGTTTACCCACAGCTGCGGCGTGTCGCCCGGTTGCGGCGGAGAACCGGTCACCCGGCCACTACCCACGACGACGATCGAGAAGCCATATTCGCCTTCGTCGTCGACGGTGACTTCGAGCGGGCTGCGGTTGTCATCATCCACAGCGTACGTCCGCCAGGTCTGTCCGCCGTCGCGGGTGCCCCAGAGTTCGACCTTCGACACGCCGAAGTCGCCAACTTCGGCGAGTTCAAATTCGAGCGCGAAGCTGCGCGAGTTAACGAGCCGGGCAAGCGGATTGGCCGGCGGCGGGGGAACGGTGGCGCCCCACGGCCGCGGCGGCGTGGATGGCGGAGCAACGGCCGCATGTACCACGGCCACTTGCCGGAACGGCCCATCCTGCGCGAGTTCCAGGTCGTGGGGCGTTGGCACGTTCCCCAGCGGGCGATCGTCCTTTTGCGGTTCGGGGAACTTGAGTTGGTCGTCCGTGTTGGTGACTGGCGGTAACATCGTCACGCGGCCGACGCCGGCGGGGGTGCCGAAGACGGTCGCATCGCGTTTTGCGACTGCCGCATCGAATGGCTCGCGGGCCGAGCGATCGGCGGGCCACAGCTGCGGCTCCGCTGGCGGGTTGTACGAATTGCCGGCGAGCGACGGCGCCGACGATGCAACCCAGCCCGATTCTGCGGGCGCGGCAAATGGCGAAACGGTATCGCTACCAAAGGGCGAAGACATCGAGCCGTTGCCAACGAGTGAACCGCTCGAGTCGGAGCCCGCGATGGAGGACTGGAAGATGCCGCGATTGCCGGCGAGGTCGATCACCGTGGCGCGCACGGCAACCGGTGGCGCACCGGGGACGACTGGAACCGCGGCGAATCCCTCCCAGTTATCGGGGCTGATTTCCGCGGCGCTGGTGAGCGGAATGGGCTGCCAGTTTTTCGAGCCGTCGGTCTGTACTTCGACGTTGCAGGAATGGGCCTCGAGATTGGCGTCCGCGACGTGCCAGCGAATCTCGAGCGTGCCGCCATTGAGTTGGCCCGACAGGCTTTCGATGCGCGGCATCGTGGTATCGACGATCACGCGCAGTTCGGGTTGCATCGCACCGACGGGTTCGAGCGTGCCGGGCAGTCGCACGCCGCCGGAGTCGGCCGTGCGGATTGAAAACCAGTATTCGCCGTCGGCCGCGGCCCGGTAGTTGAAGGCCAGCAGTTGCGGCTCGGCGTCGCTGATCGGCTGCCACGTGGCGCCGCGATCTTTCGAGGCATAGAGGCGGACGGACTTGGCGGTTTCACCGTTGGTCGACGACCACTGGTAGGGAACGGTAAGCAGGTTCTGCCGCCAGTAGATCGGCTCGGGGGTGACGGACGCGGTAGCTTGCCCCAGGGCGACGGGCGCCCAGAGCAGCATCGCCAGCAGCATCGCCAACAGACCTACCCAGGGCAGTCTGTGGAATGGAACGGAGGCGAACATTGCTAGCGAACGTCGGAACATGGAGCGGTCGGCGGGAACTGTGAACGAGGAACGACGAACGAAGCGGCCGGTTTCGGCCCGGGGTCTATGGTTCGTTATCGGCCGATTCTTCGGCTTATGCGAGAAATCCGCTGCGACCCGTCGAGTCCGCCGTATTTTTCCGCGGCGGGCTGGGGTTTCCGCGGTTTACGCCGTTCTGGACGCATCTTTGGTCGAGGCGCATAATGGTAGAGTATAGGTAGACTCTGCTGTTTGGAGACGCCTCGTCCGTTTGGGGAACCTTCATCGCGCCGCTGGCCTCTTGGCCCATGACCGAATTATTCCGTCATCCGTTGTCCTGGGCGGCATTGTGGTTCGCGGCAATATTTGCCTTATTGGCGCTAGCCATCGTCGCGGTGAGAAGGTTTCGCGGTAGTGCCGCCGACGACCAGCCAGGGCCCAACGAATTGCTCGCCAAGTTCCGAGATTTGCATGCGCGGGGTGGGCTAAGCGACAACGAATACCGAACAATTAAGACGAAGCTAGCAACGCAGGTTGAAGCTGAGTTAAGCAGTAGCGACAAGAAGAGTTAGCACCGCTCGCGACAACTGAATCGGTAAAAAACACTTGGCGCGGTTTTGCCAAGCAAGCCTAGCTGCCGAAACTGCTGGCACGCGAACGAGCGTTTGGAGCGGGAGTCTGCTGGAAAGGGACTCCCCAGGTCGGATTGAATGAATTGAACGAACGTTGCGAATCGCAACTGCGTATGTGTTGTTGTGAAGCGAGTGGGGACAAGGAAGCTCCTCCGGACTTAGCGGAGCGAACCGTCCGAAAAATGTGCTTTGCCAGGACTCGTCACGGAAGAGAATGCTCTCCCCGGCGAACGGCAAATTTCGGTCATGACGGTTCGACTCTGGCGAATGACACCTAGGAATTAACTGGCGACAGCGACCGCCCAAAGAAGCGGACGAGCAGCGCCAACCGGGAAGGAGGATTTCGATGTCAACCAGGGATATCACGGGGACTCGCCGCGGCGGGACCACGAAGAAGAACGCTTTCTGTTCGTTCTGTCGCAAGAGCTACCGTGACGTCGGGCCATTGGTCGAAGGACCGGGCGACGTCTACATCTGCGGCGAGTGCATCGAGCTCTGCCAGTCGATCCTCGACCAGGAACGCAAACGCCGCGGCACGAGCAAGCAGCTCTTCACGCGGATCCCCTCGCCCCGCGAGATCGTCGCCGCAGCTCGACGAGTACGTCATCGGCCAGGAAGCGGCGAAGCGCGTGCTCGCGGTCGCCGTTCATAGCCACTACAAGCGGCTGATGACAGCGTCGAGGAAGACTCGGACGTCGAAATCGATAAGTCGAACATCTTGCTCGTCGGCCCCACCGGCTGCGGCAAGACGCTGCTGGCCCGCACGCTTGGCCCGCAGCGCTGAACGTGCCGTTCGCGATCGGCGACGCGACCACGCTGACCGAAGCCGGCTACGTCGGCGAAGACGTCGAAAACTTGCTGCTGAAGTTGCTCCACGCCGCCGACTTCGACATCGAAGCCGCCCAGCGGGGCATCCTCTACATCGACGAGATCGACAAGATCGGCAAGACGAGCCAGAACGTCTCGATCACTCGCGACGTGTCGGGCGAAGGCGTGCAACAGGCGCTCTTGAAGATGCTCGAAGGCACCACGGCCAACGTCCCGCCGCAAGGCGGACGCAAGCATCCCGAGCAGCAGTACATCCAGATCGACACGACGAACATCTTGTTCATCTGCGGCGGCACGTTCAGCGGCGTGGACGAGATCATCCGCAAGCGGCTCGGCAAGCGGTCGATCGGCTTCACGCAAGAGTGGCCACGCCGCACACCGAACTGGAGCCTGGCCGAAACGCTGCCGCACGTGGACGCGGACGACCTGATCGAGTTCGGCATGATTCCGGAGCTCGTCGGCCGGTTGCCGGTGATCAGCGCGCTGACGCCGCTGGATGAAGCGGCCCTGATGCGAGTGCTGACCGAACCGAAGAACGCGCTCACGAAGCAGTACGAGCGGCTGTTCGCGATGGAAGAAGCCACGCTGCAGTTCACCGACGAGGCCCTGCGGGCGATCGCCAAGAAGGCTCAGGCCCGCGAAACGGGTGCCCGCGGTCTGCGGTCGATCATCGAGCAGGTGATGCTCGACATCATGTTCGACCTGCCCGAGCAGCCGCGCGGCAACCGCTATATGGTCACCGAAGACGTCGTTGCCGGCAGGCAGCAGCTGTTCGAGCAACCGCAGACGAAGAGCGCCTAAGCGGGCTCGAAAGTGTCGCCGGCGGCGCTGCCAGCAGCGACTCCGCTAGAAAAATGAAAACCTCCAAAAGGCCTCGGGTGGTCTCACCCGGGGCCTTTTTTTGCGCCAATCGGCCGCCCGAAGACCCGATCCACCTTGCCACCGCCCGCTTTTGGACGTACAATATTTGTAGGTGCAACTATTGCAAGTGCATTAGCCGCAGCGCCTGCCAGCCGAGGATCCAGCGAGACCAATTTATGGCCAGCACAAAGATTACGCGAAAAGACTTTTTGGAAGACCGTCAAGGTAAGACGTTTGCCGACGTGGCGGGCGATCCGGAATACCCGCTTGACGATGCCCTTGAATTCTTCAGCGATCCCGACCGGCAACGACGCATGGAAGAGTCCGAGACGCATCACGACCGGGCGGCGCTCGCCGGCGTGGTCCGCGAGCTCGAGTCGCTCCCCCCGATCAACCAGTTTCTCTCGACTTTCCACGCCCAGCGCAGCCAGCGGTTGCGGCAGGCGATCGGCGTGATCGTGCGAATGATCATGGAACGCCGCGGCTGGCAGAAGTCGGGCAAGAAAGGCTCGCTCGGCGTCCGCAGCGCGCGGGTCGCCCAGACGCCAAATCATAACAATGGCGGCTTGGCGTTTTGGTTCGTCCGCGCCGAGCGCTACGAGCTCAAGCAAGGTATGCCGTATCGCACGGTTCGCCAGCGCTGCAAGGAATTTGAGTCGAACGGCTCGCCCAAGCTGGCGCGGATCGCGAGGCAGGGCGCCAACGGCCGGCATAAGAAGTCTTGACGCCGGAAAAGGGCGTCGCGCTCGAGCTGGGATTCGGAGCAATTTGATGAATGCCTTTCGAGTGTGGATCCGACCGCAGGACTACGATTTTTTGATCTGTGTCGACGGCTTCGAGAACGCGCGATGGCTCGTCGATCAACTTGGTGGGGCGTTTGTCTTCCGCAGTGCCCAGCCGATTAGTCAGGATTCTAAATCCGCATTGTGCACCTTCCAGGTGCCGTGCGGACCGCTGCTTTCGCTCACCAAGCTGCAAAGGCTGCTGGGCGGAATTCCGGAAGTAATTCTTCTGCGGGTCGCGGCCGCAGTTTAAGGGGCTCGTCCCCGGTTCGAGTCGCAGGCGACGCGACGGCGGCATTTCGTCGCAGCGGGCCGCGACGCTCGGCGTGTGAATGCGAGCCAAACGTGGCGCCCGATGGTGCCGACAATTTGTTTGACATTTTTTTGGAGAAGTTAGATGGCAGTTGTGAAAAGAGAAGTAGAGCAGTCCGTGATCGTTGCCGGAGAAGGCGGCGGGGAACAGCTGCTCAAAGTGACTGTGATGATTGTCGACGGGGAAACCGTTACACTGAAGCTCGACGTGCCGGCCGGCGCGATGGTGCATACGCTCGAAGAGTGGGAACGTGTCCAGGCGGGCAAGGCGCGGCAGGCCAGCGAGCCTAAGAATCGTGCGGCGTATACTTAAGAGCGAACGCCGACTGGGACGGTCGGTGCAAATCGCGGAGTTTGAACCTTAACCCCAACTACAGGCGGCCGAAGGATGTTGACTCATCATGATCATTCGCGCCGGTTTCGAAGCGGCATTTGACTTTGCCCAACCCACCGCAGTCGTGCTCTTGGGATACGTCCATCCCGAGCGAGCGCAGACGATTCGCAAGCTCGCGCCGCTGGCCGTCACGCCGCCGGTGGTACTCAGCGAGCATTACGACGCGTTTGGCAATCTCTGCGGCCGGGCGGTGGTGCCGGCGGGTTGCGTCACGTTTCGCACGTCGGCCTTGGTCGAAGATGATGGACTGGTCGACGTCCAGATGTGGAACGCCGTGCAGCACCAGATCCAGGATCTGCCCAACGACGTGCTGCTGTTCCTGTTGCCGAGCCGCTACTGCGAAGTCGACAGCGAGCTCCGCGACATTGCCTGGGCGAAGTTTGGCAAATTGCCGGCCGGCTGGCCGCTGGTGCAGGCGGTCTGCAATTTCGTCAACGCCCACATTCGCTTCGACTACATGCTGTGCCCGGTCGAATCGCACGGCGCTCGAGGTCTTTCGCGAACGGGCCGGCGTGTGCCGCGACTACATGCACCTGGCGATCACGTTTTGCCGCTGCCTGAACGTGCCGGCCCGCTACTGCACCGGCTATCTGGGCGACATCGGCGTGCCACGGCTGCCCGATCCGATGGATTTCAGCGCCTGGTTCGAGGTCTACCTCGGCGGCCGCTGGTTTGCCTTCGACGCCCGCAACAACAAGCCACGAATCGGCCGCATCCTGATGGCCCGCGGCCGCGACGCCGCCGACGTGGCGCTGACCACCACCTACGGCGCGAACACGCTGCGGTCGTTTCAGGTCTGGACGGACGAAGTGCCGGCCGATGCGCCGTTGTTTCCAAGCGTGCAGTAAGTCGCGAGCTGAGGTCCATCACAACGCGAGCTGGTTTGGATCGCAGCCCACGTTTGTCGCGAGCCAGCGTACGACCTCGAACGAGTCAACAAGCCCTGCCCCCTTTGATTTGTGCCTTTGATTCGTGTAAGACTATGCAATTTGAGATAGAAGGTGGAATTCGACGAGCGCCGATTCTGCTCAAAGTGGACAGGGAACGATGTCGCAGGAGTGATGTAAAGTGCCAGATGGATTTCGGTCGGTTATCTTCGCGTACGGATGCCTCGTCCTATTGTCCCTAGTCGAAGGCGTCGTACTTGGTTTTGAGAAGACAGCTGCGTTTTTGCTTATGACTTTGTTGACATTACCAAGCATTGTGGGATACGTGCTTTGTGCCAATTACCTGAATCGCTGGTCAATCTTAAAGCAAGTTGCATTTTTCGCCCCATTCATTCTAGTTGTAGGCGTCTGTGTCGTGCAGTTGATGAGTTGGTCAACCGATGAAATTGTTTATCCGCTAACACGATGGTTTCTAGTTCTGCACACGCTTCAGATGGCTATTGCCTACTTTTGCCTGCGTTTCTCTCGCTTATTTAGAACGGGTGTGAACCAAAAAGGTCAGGACTCGTTGATGTGATCGGCCCAGCTGTTCTGATAGCACGGTCTACGGCTCGTAGCCCAAATTCGGCGCGAGCCAGCGTTCGATTTCGGTGACGCTCATGCCCTTGCGGCGGGCGTAGTCTTCGACCTGGTCGCGTGTGAGGCGGTCGACGGCGAAGTAGCGCGACTCGGGGTGGGCGAAGTAGAGGCCGCTGACGCTGGCGGCGGGGTGCATCGCGAAGTGCTCGGTGAGCTTGATGCCGGCGGCTCGTTCGGCGTCGAGCAGTTTGAAGAGCGTTCGCTTTTCGGTGTGGTCGGGCTGGGCTGGGTAGCCGGCGCGGGGCGGATGCCGCGGTATTTTTCCTCGACGAGCTCGTCGATCGTGAACTTGTCGTCGCGGCCGTAGCCCCACTCGCGTCGTACTTGGGCGTGCAGGTACTCGGCAAACGCCTCGGCCAAGCCGGTCGGCGAGCGCCTTGATCAGGATCGAATTGTAGTCGTCGAGATCGCGGTCGAACTGGGCGGCCAGCTCGTCGCAGCCGATGCCGGCGGTGACGGCGAACGCCCCGAGATAATCCTTGCGGCCGCTCGCGACCGGGGCGATGAAGTCGGCGAGCGAATGGAAGGCCCCCTGCCCTTTTCGTTCCCACTGCTGCCGCAGCGCGTGGAACCGGCACTGTTCTTTGCTCCGCGACTCGTCGGTATAGAGGATGATGTCGTCGCCGTCCGCATGCGGCGGGCCAGAAGCCGTACACGCCGCGGGCGGTGAGCAGTTTTTCGTTGACGATCCGGTCGAGCAGCGTCTGGGCGTCGTCGAACAGCTTGCGGGCCGCCTCGCCGAGGTTTTCGTCTTCGAAGATCTTCGGGTACTTGCCTTTGAGTTCCCAGGTGAGGAAGAACGGCGACCAGTCGATGAACGGTCGCAGCTCGGCGAGCGGCACACTTTCGAGCACCTTGGGGCCGGTGAACTCCGGCTGCGGGATGTCGACGGTGGCCCAATCGGTCGGGAAACGCTTGGCGAGCGCCTCGGCATAGGGCACGAGCTTCGCCTCCTGCCGGCGGGCGTGCGACGCGGTCAGTTGCTCTTGCAGTTTGCGATTCTCGTCGTCGAGCTTGGCTCGGGCCTCGGGGCTGAGCAGCTTCTCGACCACGCCGACCGAGCGCGACGCATCGAGCACATGGATCACGCTCTCGTCCGCGCCGGCGCGATCTTCACGGCCGTGTGTTTCGCGCTGGTCGTCGCCCCGCCGATCAACAGCGGCAGCGTCACGCCGGTCCGCTTCATCTCGCGGGCGACGTGGACCATCTCGTCGAGGCTCGGCGTAATCAGGCCCGAGAGGCCGATGACGTCGACGCTTTCGTCTTCGGCCCGCTGGAGAATCGTCTCGCAGGGGACCATCACGCCCAGGTCGATCACTTCGAAATTGTTGCAGCCGAGCACGACGCCGACGATGTTCTTGCCGATGTCGTGAACGTCGCCTTTGACGGTCGCCAGCAGGACCTTGCAGCGGGCCTGGTGGGCGGCGCCGCCGGCCGCTTTCTCTGCTTCCATGAAGGGCGTCAGATAGGCGACCGCCTTCTTCATCACGCGGGCACTTTTGACGACCTGCGGCAGAAACATCTTGCCCGCCCCGAACAGGTCGCCGACGACGCTCATGCCGTCCATCAGCGGCCCTTCGATGATCGCCAGGCAGGAAGGCAGCTTCTGCCGGGCCTCTTCCGTGTCTTCGTCGATATATTTGACGATGCCCTTGAGGATCGCGTGCTTGAGCCGCTCTTCGACCGGCGCGTCGCGCCAGGCTTCGTCCGCCTCGGCGGCGGGCCCGCCCGTGCCTTTCACCTTGTCGGCATGCTCGACCAGCCGCTCGGTCGCGTCGGGCCGGCGATTGAGGAGCACGTCTTCGACCAGTTCCTTGAGCGTCGGCTCGATGTCTTCGTAGACCGCGAGCTGGCCGGCGTTGACGATGCCCATGTCGAGGCCGGCTTGGATCGCGTGGTAGAGGAACGCGGCGTGGATCGCCTCGCGGACCACGTCGTTGCCGCGGAACGAGAACGACACGTTCGAGACGCCGCCCGAGATGTGCGTGCCGGGGCAGGCCTCCTTGATGCGGCGGATCGACTCGATGAAGTTGACCGCGTAGTTGTTGTGCTCCTCGATGCCGGTGGCGACCGTGAGGATGTTCGGGTCGAAGATGATGTCCTCGGCCGGGAAGCCGACTTTTTCGGTCAGCAGCTCGTACGCCCGGCGGCAGATGCGGACCTTGTCGTCGACCTCGACCGCCTGTCCCTGCTCGTCGAACGCCATCACGACGACGGCCGTGCCGTACCAGCGGCAGAGCCTGGCCCGGCGGAGGAACTCGGCCTCGCCGTCCTTGAGGCTGATCGAGTTGACGATCGATTTGCCTTGCGTCGACTTGAGCCCCGCTTCGATGACCGACCACTTGCTGCTGTCGACCATCACGGGCACCGCGGCCACCTCGGTCTCGCCGGCGATCAGCCGCAGGTACTTCGTCATCACGGCCTCGCCGTCGAGCAAGGCTTCGTCCATGTTGACGTCGATCACGTTGGCGCCGCTGGCGACCTGCTGGGCGGCGACTTCGACGGCTTCTTCGTAGCTTCTCGGATCCTTGACGAGCCGGGCGAACTTCTTGCGAGCCGGTGACGTTGGTCCGCTCGCCGATCATCATGAAGTTGCTGTCGGGGCGGAGCGTGAACGGCCGCGTGCCGCTGAGCCGCAGAAGGGGAGCGACGGTCGTGCGCTGGTGGGGCTTGTGACGGCGGACCGAGTCGGCGATCGCGCGCGATGTGGTCGGGCGTCGGTGCCGCAGCAGCCGCCGACGATGTTGACCCAGCCGCGCTCGGCAAACTCGCCGAGCATCTGCGCCATGTCGGCCGGGCCGAGGTCGTAGTGCGCCCATCTCGTTGGGCAGCCCCGCGTTCGGATGGCAGCTGACGTAGGCGGGCGAGACTTCCTGCAGCCGTTCGAGTGCCGGCCGCATCAGCTCCGGCCCCAGCGCACAGTTCATGCCGACCGTGAGCAGCGGGAAGTGGGCGATCGCGTTCCAAAACGCTTCGACGTCCTGGCCGGAGACAAACGTCGCCCCGCCGCGGTCGAACGTGCCGGAGACCATCACGGGGATCCGCACGCCGCTCTCGCTGAAATACTTTTCGATGGCGAACAGGCAGGCCTTGAGGTTGAGCGTGTCGATCACCGTTTCGGGGAGCAGAATGTCGACGCCCGCTTCGACCAGCGCCGCCACCTGGGCATAGTACGAATCGGCCATCTGGTCGAACGTCACGCCGCGATAGCTGGCGTCGTCGACCTGGGTGCTGATCGCGGTCTGCTTGGTCGTCGGGCCGATCGAGCCGGCGACGAACCGCGGCCGATCGGGCGTCTTCTCCGTGAACTCGTCGCGGGCCCGGCAAGCAAGCGCCACCGCCTCGCGGTTGATGTCCCGCACCAGTTCGACCGGCAGATCGAATTCCTCCATGCCGAGCGGGCTCGCGCCGAAGGTGTTCGTCTCGACGATGTCGGCCCCGGCCGCGTAGTAGCGGCGGTGGATCTCGCGGATCGCATCGGGGTGCGTCAGGCAGAGGATGTCGGCAAAGTTCTTGAGGTCCTTGTGGTGCGTGGCGAAGCGCTCGCCGCGGACGGTCCGCTCGTCGAAGCCGAGGGCCTGGATCTGCGTCCCCATCGCGCCGTCGAGCACGAGGATTCGCTCGGCGAGCAGCGACTGGAGGAGTTCGGTTTTGTCGACGATGGTGGGCTTGGTCATACGAGAGTGTCCGTGGTCGTCGGTTGTCAGTCGTCAGTGGCACAATTAATACGCCCTGACAATCGCACTACTCGACTACTGACCCTTGGGCAGCCCCACCAGTTCGCGGATTTCGGGCTCGTTCTTCGAGCCGCTCGGCCGTCACGACCTGCACGCCGGTGTCGATCACCGGCTCGACCGGCTCATTGCGGAGGTGTTTCACGAGCGTTTCGACCGCGAGGCGGCCCATTTTCTTGGGGTTCTGCACGATCAGGGCGTCGACGTTGCCGGCTTGCAGCTCTTCGACCAGCCGGGGCGACGAATCGAAACCGACAAATACGGCGTCGGTCGTGACGCCGCTCTTGCGCAGGTCGTCGAGCGCGGCGGCCATGCCAAGCGTCGCCGTCAGATTGCAGGCGAAGATGCCGTCGACGGCGAGCTTGCCGTTGCTGACATAACCTTCAAGCACGTTGGTGGCCGTCTTCTTGGCGCCGGCGACGGTGCCGTCCTCGATGTAGGCGTCGGTGGCGACTTCGAAACCGGACTTTTTCGCTTCGTCGAGAAAGCCGCGAGCGCGGTCTTCCGTGCTGGCGGTGCCTTGGATGAAGCGGAGGACGACGACCTTCTTGCCGTCGCCCTTGATGTTTTCGGCGAGGTACTTGGCTCCCAAACCGCCGCCGGCCGGATTGTCGGTCGCCACGAAGCTGGTGTGGGCGTTACCGTCGACCGCCGAGTCGAAGATCACGACGGGGATACCGGCCGCCGCCGCGTTCTCGACGTCCTTCTGCATGGCCTTGGGATTGAGCGGCGCGAGTGCGATGCCGTCGACGCCCATGTTGATCATGTTTTCGATGATCTTTTTCTGTTCGGCGATCTCGGTCTCGGTGAGTGCGCCTTCCCATTTGATCGAGACGCCCAGCTCCTTGGCCGCGTCGTTGGCACCGACTTCGACTGTCTCCCAGAATTCTCCGCCGGTACTCTTGGGGATCACGGCCAACGTGAGCGAATCTTTCGCCGCGCTGGCTGCCCCGTCGGCCTTCGTGCTATCCGCCGACTTTCCGCAGCCGGAGAGCAGGATGCTTGTGAGCAAACAGAGCGAAACCGCACACTGGCCAAAGTACTTTTGCATAAATCGCCTTCCGCCGGAGAAATGTCGCAAATTGGAACCATGAATGGTTGGAAAGCGACTGATTATATCACGCCCGCTGGTGGGGAACCACCGTCACCGCGAGCCGACTTCCGCACTAGGGAACCGCCTTTGGCTGCGAGCAGCGGCGAAAAATGGTAACTTGATGTCTGGTCCACTGAGGACAGACGGCGGCCGCCAACCGCTCTTTCGCAGGCGGCCGATGACTTGCTCAAGGCTGACTGCGAATGATTCATCGACGACGTTCAATTTGGTGCCGGCCGCTCGTGCTGTTTTGCCTGACTGTGTCGTTGAATTGTGTCACCCACGCCCAGCAACTCCGCGCCGCCGGCGAGAGCACCTCGGGGCGAACCGTCCGCTCGCTGGATGCCGATTGGCGTTTTCATCTTGGTGACGCGGCGGGAGCCGAAGCCGCCAAGTTCGACGACAGCGACTGGCGGAAGCTCGACGTGCCCCATGATTGGAGTATCGAAGGGGACTTCGATCAGGCGAATCCGGCGGGCAAGGCGGGCGCGTTTCTGCCGGGCGGCGTTGGCTGGTATCGGAAGGAATTCACCCTGCCGGAGAATTCATCTGGAAGGCGAGTCGTCGTCGAATTCGATGGTGTGATGGCCAACAGCGAAGTTTGGATCAATGGGAAGCGAGTCGGCGGGCGGCCCTCGGGATACGTCAGCTTCGAGTGCGACTTCACCGATCACGTCAAATTCGGCGAGGGTGAAACCAATCTCCTGGCCGTGCGGGTCGACAATTCCAAACAACCGGCGTCGCGCTGGTACACGGGCGCGGGAATTTATCGCCATGTACGACTCGTGCTCACGGACTCGCTCCACGTTGTAGACGATGGCGTGTTTGTAACGACGCCGGACGTCAGCGACGAACGGGCCACCGTTTGCGTCCAAACGGAGGTTGCCAACGAGGCCGATGTGCCGCGCGCGTTCGTGCTGGAAACGCAGATTGTCGATCGCACGGGCGCCGTCGTGGCCACGGTTCATTCGGACGAACAGCTGCCCGAGCAATCAACCAAGGAGTTCACGCAGGACCTGGCGATCGATTCGCCGCGACTCTGGCAGCTATCGGATCCGCAGCTCTATCGCGCGGTGACTCGGATTCGAGAGGCCGAGCAGAAGGTCGACGAGCTGAGCACGCCGTTCGGCATCCGCACAGCCGAGTTCAAGGCGGACACCGGTTTCTGGCTCAACGGCGTGAACTTGAAGATCAAGGGCGTCTGCCTGCACCACGACGGCGGCGCGGTGGGGGCGGCGGTGCCGCTCGCCGTTTGGGAGCAACGCCTCAAGTCGCTCCAGTCACTCGGCGTCAACGCGATTCGGACCGCGCACAATCCGCCCGCACCGGAATTCCTCGATCTGTGCGACCGACTGGGCATCCTCGTGATGGACGAGATGTTCGATTGCTGGACGAAAGGCAAGACACGATACGACTATCATCTCTATTTTGACGAGTGGGCGGCCACCGACACGCGCGACACCGTGCGCCGCGATCGCAATCATCCGTGCGTCATCCTTTACAGCGTGGGGAACGAAATCCGCGACACCCGCGATCCGGAGCTGGCCAAGAAAATCCTGGCGGAGCTTGTCGACGTGTGTCACCGCACCGATCCCACTCGGCCGGTCACGCAGGGGTTGTTTCGTCCGAATGTCAGCCACGACTACGACAACGGGCTGGCCGACTTGCTCGACGTGATCGGCACCAACTATCGCGACCGCGAATTGCTGGCAGCCTGGCGAGCGAAGCCGACGCGTAAGATCATCGGCACCGAACAAGCACACGACCGCAGCATCTGGCTCGAGTGCCGCGACAATCCGCAGCACGCCGGGCCAGTTCCTGTGGGTCGGCATCGACTATCTCGGCGAATCGGGAGGCTGGCCCGTGACTTCGTTCAACGCCGGGCTGTTGGATCGCACGGGCCATCCGCAACCGCGAGCCTTCGAGCGACAAAGCTGGTGGAGCGACCGCCCGATGGTGGCCATCATGCGGCGCGAGCGCGCGAGCGACCGCACGCCCGTCGATCCGGGTTACGAACCGGTCGAGTGGCGCCGCCGACAGGCGTTGTTTCCGGACTGGACGCCGAAGGATTTGGAGCCACACCGCGAGAACGTCGAAGTCTACAGCAATTGCGAGGAAGTGGAGCTCGACGCTCAACGGGACGTCGATTGGCGTGAAGCCGCTCCCTGCCGACGGCAGCTCGCGCAATTGGATCGTGGACTTTGAACCGGGCACAATCACGGCGGTCGGCCGCAATGGCGGCGAGATCGTGGCGACGGCCGAACTGCGCACGTCGGGCAAGCCGGCAAAAGTCCACCTCACCACCAATTGCAAACAACTGCACAACGCGTGGGACGACGTCGCCATCGTCGAAGCCGAGATCGTCGATGAACACGGCATTCGCGTGCCACGGGCGACCAACCTGGTGAAGTTTCGCGTGTCGGGCGCAGGCCAAGTCGTCGCCGTCGACAGCGGTTCGATCATCAGCCACGAGCCGTTCGACGCGACCCAGCGGCAGCGCCTTCGACGGGCGGTGCATCGCCATCGTTCGCGCCGACGGTCCTCCCGGCACGATCACCATCGTGGCCGAGTCGGACGAGCTTCGCGGCGGCGAGCTGCAAATCGAAACGGCACCGAAGTAGCTGATGCGCGGGTGGCACGTCCCTGAGGTTCCACCGAAGGGCGTGGTTCTCCGTACCGATGTTCCGCCACGCCCGTCGCTGGAAGCTCCTGGCGTGCCACCCAAAAAACGCCTGGCGTGCCACCCTGCACTGCCGAAGTAACTGGACATACGGAGCCTTCTGCTCGGCCGAACTTGTGTCCTAAACTTGCGATAGTTGCCCGGTCGACATTCGGTCGGCAATCGAGCAGTTTTCTTCCGTTCCTTCCCGCAGTGAGCACCCGATCGATGTCGACAAATCCCGAAAAAGACCGCATGGCCGAGCACCCGGGAGGGAAAGCGGTTTGGAAGCGCTGGGGGACCTACGTGAGCGAGCGGGCCTGGGGAACGGTCCGCGAAGACTATAGCGCCAACGGCGATTCGTGGAACTACTTTCCACACGATCATGCCCGCAGCCGCGCCTACCGCTGGAATGAAGACGGCATCGGCGGCTTCTGCGACGACAAGCAACACATCTGCCTGGCGCTGGGCCTCTGGAACGAGAAGGACCCGATCCTCAAAGAGCGAATGTTCGGGCTCTCCAACCTGCAGGGGAACCACGGCGAGGACGTCAAGGAATACTACTTCTTCCTCGACGGCACGCCGACGCATTCCTACATGCGGATGCTCTACAAGTATCCGCAGGTCGAGTATCCGTATGATGAGTTGGTCGCGGTGAACGGCAGCCGCGACCAATCGCAGCCGGAGTACGAGCTGTTCGACGCGCTGAAGGACTGCTTCCTGGCGAACCGCTACTTCGACGTGTTCATTGAGTATGCGAAGGCGAGCCCGGAAGAAATCTTGTGCCGGATCACGGCGCACAACCGCGGGCCCGACGCCGCTCCGATTCACCTCTTGCCGCATCTGTGGTACCGCAACCGCTGGTCGTGGGAGCTCGATCCCAAGCGTGAGGTAATCAACGCGATTGGTCCCGGTGCGGCACACACCACGCACCCCGCCCTGGGCGATCGTTGGTGGTACGTGCGGGCATCGGACGGCCAGCCGGTCGACCTGTTGTTCACCGAGAACAACACGAACTACGAGCGGATCGACAAATCGCCGAACAAGACGCCCTACGTGAAGGACGGCATCAACAACTACCTGGTCGACGGCCAGAAGAATGCGGTCAACGCCCAGCAAGGCAGCAAGCTCGCCGGCCACGCCCACGCGGTCGTCCCCGCGGGCGGCACTTTTTCCGTCGAAGTCCGTTTCTCGCCCGCCGAGCTCGCCGAGCCGTTTGTCGATTTCGACGCGGTGTTCGCCCAGCGAATCGCCGAAGCGAATACTTTTTACAACGACCTACACCCAACGGGCTTCGGCGCCGACGAACAGCTGGTCGGGCGGCAGGCGTTTGCCGGGCTGCTGTGGTCGAAGCAGTACTATCACTACGACGTTTGGCGGTGGCTCAAGGGCGACCCGTCGCAGCCGCCGCCGCCCGAGGAACGCTGGAAGGGGCGCAATTCGCGTTGGAAGGAACTCCACAATTCGGATGTGATTCTGATGCCCGACACCTGGGAGTATCCCTGGTACGCATCGTGGGATCTGGCGTTCCATTGCGTGGCGATGGCTCACATCGATCCGGCGTGTGCCAAGGAGCAGCTGCGGCGGATGGGCTACGAATGGTACCAGCACGCCAACGGGCAGTTCCCCGCCTACGAATGGGATTTTGATGATGTGAATCCGCCGGTCACCGGCTGGTCCGCCTGGCGAGTCTATCAAATCGACCGCGACGCGAACGGCAAGGGCGACACCGAGTTCCTCAAGGAAATCTTCCAGAACGAGATGTTGAATTTCAACTTCTGGCTGAACCGCAAGGACTCGAGCGGGCGCGACGTATTTGGCGGCGGCTTTTTGGGCATGGA
Organism: uncultured Planctomycetota bacterium; assembly: GCA_963847905.1. Taxonomy (GTDB): domain Bacteria; phylum Planctomycetota; class Planctomycetia; order Pirellulales; family Lacipirellulaceae; genus DASYDU01. The sequence goes on from CAWKBP010000002.1 coordinate 148,621, forward strand.
CAACATCGGCGTGTTCGACCGCGACAAGCCGCTGCCCGATGGCGGACAGCTCGAGCAGAGCGACGGCACGAGCTGGATGGCGCTTTACTGCATCACGATGCTCACGATCTCGGCCGAACTCGCCAAGAGCGACCCCATCTACCAGAACATGGCGATCAAGTACTTCGAGCACTTCCTCTACATCGCCCATGCGATGACGAATATCGAAGGCGCCGGCATCGACTTGTGGGACAAACAGGATGAATTTTTCTACGACGTGATTCTGCTCCCCTCGGGCGAGAGCATCCCGCTACGAATCCACTCAATGGTTGGACTGGTGCCGCTGTTTGCGGTGTTTGCCGCCTCGCCCAACAAGACCTGTGGGCTGGAGGAGTTTATCGAGCGGGCGCATTGGTTTGTCCAGCATCGACCCGACCTGTTGCAGAATGTGGCGCCGGTCTTCGCGCCGGGCGAAGACGACAGGAAGCTGATGTCGATCCTCACCAAGGACCGGCTCACCGCGGTGCTGAGGCGGATGCTCGACCCGGCGGAGTTTCTCTCCGATTATGGCGTCCGCGCGCTGTCGCGCTATCATCTCGATCATCCCTTCGAATTCAAAATGGACGGCGAGGTCGACACGGTGAAGTACCTGCCCGCCGAATCGGATAGCCGGCTCTTTGGCGGCAATTCGAACTGGCGGGGGCCGATCTGGTTTCCGGTCAACTACATGCTGATTCGCTCGCTGCACGAGTATTCGCTCTACTACGGCGACACCTACAAAGTCGAGTGCCCGACCGGCTCCGGTCAGATGATGACCTTGGACCAAGTGGCCCGCGAACTCGCTCGGCGGCTCTCGAGCATTTTTCTCCGCGATGAAGCCCACGACGGACGGCGGGCGACCTGGGGCGACAACGAGTACTTTCAGACCGATCCCCACTGGCGCGACTGCGTGCAGTTCTCCGAGTACTTCAACGGCGATACCGGCGCCGGGGTCGGCTCAAGCCACCAAACCGGCTGGACCGCACTGGTCGTGTCGTTGCTGTACGAATACTGGGAAGACCACGGTCAATCGTAATCCAACGAACGGAAGGAGCCGGCCGCAGTGTGGCCGGAGGATGCAATGATTGCCAACTACAATCGCGCGGTGTTTCTGTCGTTGCTCTCGGCGCTATTGCTCCTGCTGATCGTGCAGCCTCAAATGGTGTCGGTGCCGATGGGGCAGCTGGTCCTCACGGCGCTGGCATCGCTGCTGCAAATTGCGGCAATCTTTTATCTTTCGGAGAACCGGAAGCTGCGCATCTTTGCCTGGGCGTTTGGGCTGCCTGCTCTGTTGGCGCTTTGGGGCCGCCACTGCGTCGACGAGTCGGCGCAGGAAACCGCGATGGTCTGGTCCCATGTCCTGACGTCTGTTTTTCTCGCCGTGACGGCTGTTTTGATCCTGCGTTATGTGATGTCGCACGACATCACGGCCGACAGCGTCGTCGCCGCGATTTGTGCCTACCTATTGATCGGAGTCGTCATCGGGCACGTCTGCTTTATCGTCGAGACGCTCGATCCGGGCGCGTTTCGCACGTCGGATGAGCTGGCCGCCGAAATCGTCCATCCCGATTCCCGCTCGGCGCTCTTGATGTATTACAGCTTCAGCACACTCACCACGACCGGCTACGGCGATGTCGTGCCCAACCGGCCGTTGACGCGGACAATGGCCTGGCTCGAAGCGGCGACGGGGCAGCTGTACCTGGCGGTGCTGATTGCCGGGATCGTATCGATGCGCGCAAGCCAGCGGGTCGCCAAGGGGCCGACCCTGGGGCGATCCCACGCGGAACACCAACACGAGATCCACGGCGCGGAATGACCGCCCCGTCGCGACCCCCTATTTGGGCCTGCTTTTCACGGGTAATCGGCCCTTTATTGCGAAGCTATACTATCCCAGGCGCAAAACCGGCGCCGGACGACACCTCGACCGATTTGGGGCGCTGCGTGGGTTCGCTCGCAAGCTGCGGGCTCGACCTGCGACCGACGCCATTTCACTTTCGCTACCTATACCGCCTCGCGATTGAAGCAATGAATCTTCCCACCAAGACACGACGCTTCCGAACTCTGCACGTCGTTCTTCTGGCGGCGCTGACTCTCGGGTTGGCAGGCTGCGAAGATCGAAAGCCAGAGCTTGCCACGCTGCCGCCGCCCGCGGTGATGGTCGCCACGCCGGTCGAGCGCGAGGTGACCGACTACCAGGTCTTCACCGTGCGGACCGAGGCGATGCAGTCGGTCGACATCAAGGCCCGCGTGACGGGTTACCTCGAAGAGATCAAGTTCAAGGACGGCGCCGACGTGAAAAAGGGCGACGTGTTGTTCCAGATCGACGACCGTCCCTACAAGGCGGCGCTCGACGAGGCGAAGGCCAACGTGGCTTATGCCAAGGCGGCGCTGGTCGAAGCTGAGGCCAACTATCAAATCGGCATGAATGTCCGCAAGGCAAACCCGGCGGCCATCAGCGAGCAGGAAATCAACCAACGCCTCGGCGCCCGCGACGAAGCGGCCGCCAGCGTGCTCCAAGCCGAAGCGTCGGTCGAGAGTGCGCAGCTCAACTTCGATTGGTGCACCGTCGCCGCGCCGATCGACGGCCGGATCGACCGACATTTTGTCGATGTCGGCAACCTGGTTTCGCAAGACGTTACTTCGCTCACCAACATCGTGACGATTTCGCCGATCTGGGCTTATTTCGACGTCGATCAGAATACGGCGCTCGACGTCGAGAAGCTGATCGCCGCAGGTAAGATGAAGAGCGCCCGCGATACGACGATCAACGTCGCGCTGTCGCTGGGCCAAGAAGCGACCTTCCCGATCGCGGGGACGATCGACTTTGTGAGCAATCAGCTCGATCCGAACACCGGTTCGCTGCGAGTGCGAGCCGTGTTTCCCAACGAGGATGGGGTCATCGGCTCCGGCATGTTCGGGCGGGTCCGGGTGCCAATCGGACAAGCTCACGATGCGCTTTTGGTCCTCGACGAAGCGATCGGCACCAACCAAGGGCAGAAGTACGTGCTCGTGGTGAACGACGAGAACAAGGTGGAATACCGGGCCGTCGAAGTGGGCCAGGTGCAGGACGGCCTCCGCGAAGTGAATCGGTATCGCTCGATTACGGAACCTGGCCAAAACAACGCGGATTCGACGAGGCAAGTGGAAGTCCTCCAGCCCTCGGACCGGATCATCGTCCAGGGCCTGCAGCGCGTGCGACCGGGGGCACCTGTCAGCCCGCAGCTGGTCGACATGCTGACGCTGATGAACGCTCCCGCTCCCGGCACGAAACCGCCGGGCGAAGCGAAACCCACGGAACCAAACGCGACCAAAGCCGCGAAGGCGACGCGAATAACCTCCGCCGCGCTTGCCAAAGGTAGGAAAGCAATACGATGTCGCGTTTCTTTATCGATCGACCGATCTTCGCCTGGGTGCTGTCGATCGTGATCGTCATCTCGGGCCTGGCCTGCGTGCAGTCGCTGCCGATCGCGCAGTACCCGCCGATCGTGCCGCCGACGATCCAGGTGACCGTGACCTTTCCCGGCGCGAGTGCGAAGACCGTCTCCGACGCGGTCGGCCAGCCAATCGAAGCCCAGGTCAACGGCGTCGAGGGCATGATCTACATGTCGTCGACCTGCACCAACAACGGGCAGTACACGCTCACCGTCAGCTTCGAGGTCGGCACGGACATTAACACGGCGCTGATGCTGGTGCAGACTCGCGTGCAACTGGCCATGCCGCAACTGCCCGAAAGCGTGCAGAAGCAGGGCGTCAACGTGAAGACGCAGTCGCCCAACATTCTGTTGGCGGTGAACATGATTTCGCCCGACGGGCAGTACGATCCGCTTTACTTGAGCAACTACGCGCAGATCAACATCTTCGACGAGCTGTCGCGCGTGGACGGTGTCGGCCTGGTGAACTTTCTGGGCCAGCGGCAATACAGCATGCGGGCCTGGCTCGATCCGCAAAAGCTCGCGGCCCTCGACATCACGGCCAGCGAAGTGATCGAAGCGATCAGCGAACAGAATGTGGTGGTCGCGGCGGGCAACATCGGCCAGCAGCCGGTGCCGGCGGGGCAGAGTCTATCAGCTCGTGCTCAACACGCTCGGCCGTCTGTCGACTCCGGAAGAGTTCGGCGAGATCATCGTCAAAGTCGGCCAAAACGGCCGCTACGTGCGGCTGCGCGAGGTTGCCGACATCGACCTCGGCTCGCAGAACTCCGACCTGATCTGCACGCTCACGACGCATGACAAGGGACCCGACGGGCAGGCAGAAGTCAAGAAATTCCCGTCGGTCGCGCTGGCCGTGTTCGCGTTGCCGTCGGCCAACGCCCTGACGGTGGGCGAGGGCGTCAAGGCGAAGATGGAGGAGCTCAAAAAGAGCTTCCCCAAAGGCGTCGACTACCGCATCGCCTACGACACCACGCCGTTCATCGAGCACTCGGTCCACGACGTGTTCATCACGATCTACATCGCCGCGGCGCTGGTGATCGTCGTCGTGATGGTGTTCCTGCAAGATTGGCGGGCGATGCTGCTGCCGATCATCGACATCGTCGTCGCGCTGATCGGCACGTTCGTCGTGATGGCCGGCCTCGGCTTCTCGCTCAACAACCTGAGTTTGTTCGGCCTGGTGCTGGCCGTGGGCATCGTCGTCGACGACTCGATCGTCGTGGTCGAAAATATCGAGCGGTGGATGGGCAAGGGCCTCCATGCGCGCGAGGCGACGATCAAAGCGATGGACGAAATCACCGGCCCGGTGATCGGCATCACGCTGGTGTTGATGGCCGTGTTCATTCCGACGGCGTTCATCCCCGGCCTCACCGGGCCAGTTCTTCCGCCAGTTTGCGCTCACGATCGCGGTGGCGGCGTTTTTCTCGGCGACCAACGCGCTGACGATGGCCCCGGCCCGCGCCGTGGCCTGGATCAAGCCGCACGGCGAAGGCGAAAGACTCGAAGGAAGCCTTGCCGCGGGTGGGCGTCGCCGTGCTGTTCGGCGTCGCGTACGTATTTCTTGCTCAATCCGATCGTGGGCGGCCTGCTGGTCGGCCTGTTCGAAGAAAGATCGACATTCCTCACAGAACGCGCGCCGGCGAAGATGCCGCGACGACCGTCGCCGCCATCCTGCTCGGCATCCCCGGCTTCGTCGTCGGCTGGATCGTCGCCCGCTATGTGAACCGCGGCCTTGGGCTGGGCGTTCGGCATTTTCAACAAGGCGTTCGACGTCTTCGCCCACGGCTACGCTCGCATCGTCGGCGTCGCGCTCAAGCTTGGCCGCGATCGTGCTGATCGGCTACGTCGGGGCTGCTCGGGCTCACGGCTTGGGGATTCATCTCCTCGCCGACCGGCTTCATTCCCGAGCAGGACCAGGGCTACGTGCTGGTGAACGTCAACCTGCCGGACTCGGCCTCGGTCCAGCGGACGCAGAAAGCGCTCGACGAACTGGTGGCGATCGCGATCGATACGCCCGGCGTCGAATCGGCGATGGCCATCTCCGGCTATTCGGCAGTGATGGCCTGCAATTCGTCGAACTGGGGCACGATCTTCGTCATTTTGAAGGAATTTCACGATCGAACGACTCCCGAGACGCAGGCGGCCGCGATCATCCAGCGGCTCAACATGGAATATCACCAGAAAGTGATGAGCTGCCAGGCGGCCGTGTTTGGCGCTCCGCCCGTGCCCGGCTTGGGGCAATCAGGCGGTTTTCAGTTGCAGATCGTCGACCGCACGGGCATGGGCATGCAGGCCCTGCAGGAAGCGACCGAAACGGTGATCACCAAGGCGAACGCCCAGCCGGGGCTCGCCCGCGTGTTCACGACCTTTGCGCGCCAACGCGCCGCAGCTGTTATCTCGACATCGACCGCGCCGCGATCAAGCAGATGGGCGTGAGCCTGAACGACGTCTTCACCACGCTCAACGCCAACATGGGCTCGGTCTACATCAACCAATTCAACGAGTTCGGCCGGATCTGGCAGGTGAACGTGCAGGCGCTCGGGCAGTTCCGCGACAACATCGACGGCGCTCAAGCTGCTGCAGGTCCGCAACCGCGAAGGGCAGATGGTGCCGCTCGGCTCGGTGATGACGGTCCGCAATTCGGCCGGGCCCGTGTTCGTGATGCGGTACAACAACCTGGTCTCCGCGGCCGTCAACGGCGACACCCGGCCCGGCTTCAGCTCCGGCCAGGCGATCGCCACGATGCAGGAACTCGCCGACGAAAACCTGCCAACCGGCATGGGCTACTACTGGACCAACATCGCCTACCAGCAAGTGACCGCCGGCAACATGGGCATCTTCATCTTCGGCTTCGCCGTGGTGCTGGTGTTCCTGGTGCTCGCCGCGCTCTACGAAAGCTGGGGCCTGCCGCTGGCGATCATCCTCGTGGTGCCGATGTGCCTGTTGAGTTCGATCGCCGGCCTGGTGTGGATCGCCCACAAGCCGATCGACATCTTCAGCCAGATCGGCTTCGTGGTGCTCGTGGCCCTGGCGGCCAAGAACGCGATCCTGATCGTCGAGTACGCCGTCGACATGCGCAAGCACGGCATGACCCTTTACGACGCCACGCTCGAAGCCTGCCGCCTCCGCCTGCGGCCGATCTTGATGACGTCGTTCGCCTTCATCTTCGGCGTCTATCCGCTGGTGGTCGCGGTCGGCGCCGGCTGGGAAATGCGCCGCTCGCTGGGCACGGCCGTGATCAGCGGCATGATCGGCGTCACGCTCTTCGGCATCTTCCTGACGCCGGTGTTCTACTACGTGATCGCCAAGTTCACGAAGGAGCCGGAAAGCCCGCCTTCGCCGTCCGAACACGCGTAAATCGCGTCGCCTCGGCTGGAAAACGGGATCGCTGATCGCCGCCAACAGCTGTCGGCTTGACTTATTAAAAACAAAAAGTTATCATTAATAATAATGTGGACCATCAAGGAACACAGAGGGATCGAGAAGGCTTGTGAAAAAGCGCCCCAGGCGGTCGTCAAGAAATACGAGCTGTGGAAAGATTTGGTGTTTCGGCACGGACCAGAAAAGCTGAAGGAATTTCCAGGCTTTCACGATGAGCCGCTCAAGGGGCAGCGATCCGGACAGCGGTCGTCTCGATTGAGTCGCACAATATCGAGTTATTTATGAAGTGAGCCGCCAGATCGTGACTATCTATGTCCTAGAGATCACTCCCCACAAGTATTAATAGCTAACATGAGACCCAAAAAAAACTCGCGTAGCTTCGTCGCACCCAAATCGCACGCCAGTCTAACGACGGGCGAAGTGATCCGCATGCTCCGAGAGCTCAAGGGATGGACGCAACAAGAGCTGGCCAAACGCTGCAAGATCAACGCAGCAAACATCAGCTTGCTGGAAAACAACCGCGTCGATATCGGCAAGAAGCGCGCCGAATTGCTTGCCAAGGCGTTCAAGGTGCATCCTGCGATCATCATGTTTCCGGAATACGAGGCCGACGAAATCGGCAGTGCCGCATGATCGGCGGGACGCTCCTTGGCATCTTCCTCACGCCGGTGTTCTGCTACGTGAAATCTAGCGACCGGGCACATCGAGTAGCGTCGAACGCTTCTTGAGGAATTGCAGGGAAAAGTACGTGAGGACGCCGCCCACGATCACGGTCACCCAAAACGGCTCATAGACCACGCGTCGATCGATGAGCAGGTGCTCGATAAATTCCAGGCCGGCGTTTCCCAGCACGACGACCATGAGCCCCGTGTATTCCCGCCGCAGTACATTTCGCAGTGAGAACGGCAATGCCGGTGGCTGCCAGCTTGCCAACCTGGGAATGAACGCGGGTGTCTGAGCCGCCCAGCCGTCAAAGTCCTTGCCGAACTTGTGCTGGAGGAAGACTTCCTCGGCATACATGATTCGTTCGTAGTAGGCCGAAAACAGCAAGCAGTAGATCACCGGCAACCACCACACGACCGGCACCATCGTCACGCCCAAGCCGATGAAAAAGTTACCCAAATACAACGGATGACGCACGACGGAGTAGATGCCGGTGGTATTGAGGTCGCTCGCCACTTGCTCTTTGGTATTTCGACCCGAAGTACCGGCAGGTGTAAAGCCAACCGTGGCACAACGTATAGCGAGCCCAAAGAGCGATACGCCGAGACAGGCGCGGGCCCACAATTCGTGAATATGATGGCTGGCAAATGGCCAGTGATAGTTGCGCAACGCAACCAACAGCAGCGCGATGAAGAGGATCGGCAAGTGACCTCGCCAGCGAAAGAGCCACTGGCCCTGTTTCTCAAGTTCTTGCCTTAGCGCCATAGTCGCCCACTTTAGTTCGCTGAGTCTCACCCGCTCGGGCGCAGTCATACAAGTCCACAAGTACTCGCTGGCATTGACCAAGTCGCCGTCGTTAATAAATACGATAGAACACCGGCAGAATGCCGCCCTGATGAAGGCCACTGATAAACTCGAAGGCACCGATCAGAATCAGCAGGAATGCAATGCCGAATAACCCGTGTTTCAGGAGTCGCGGCGAGATCGTGATCTCTTCCGGTTCTGAATAGTGGCGGTGGGAGGGGAAAAACCTGGGGACCGTGGCGACATAGGCATCAAATTCGTACCCAAAAATCGCTGAGAGCTGCGCTTCTTCGCGTCGAATCTGGAAGTAGTACAGCAGCGCCATCGCGACCGCGATGATGATTGGCACGGACACGGTTCGGGTACACAGACCGAATCCGACGCCGAGAAGCAGGCTGAAGAAATAGAGCGGATTTCGACAAAGCGAGTAGGGACCCGTTCTGACGAGCTGTTTTTGTTTCCTACCGGAGATGTAGGAAACCGCCCAGGCCCTCCCCGCGGCTCCGAAGCCCGCCAGAGCGATGCCCATCAGGAACAGTGATTTATCGACGACCGGGTTCGCGGCAACCCAATAGGCCGCACCGCCGCCAAAGGCGATCACGATGCCGATGGCCATCAGCCGAGTCAGTCGAAGTCGAAGTTGCGATCCTTTCAAGGTAGCCTCCAATTCATCCCACGAATGTCCCCGAACCACGAAAAGCTTAGTAGTTCAGGATAAATAAATGAAAGTCGTCACCTCGCGGTCGAATCTTGGGCCAGCGCGGCACGCTCCGAGTGACTTGCGTCGAGGTATTTGTTTTGTAGTTCGTATATCTGCACGTGGCAGTCGTATTGTTCATAGTCTCGGCAGTTGTACCCGAAACAATGCAGCACTTCGGCCGACCAGCTAGGCCAGGGCGAATAGGCCGCCCGGCTGGATGCGAGCGGATCGGTAGGGATCCACACTTGCGAGGCGATGCAGGCCACGACGAGCAGGATGCAGGCAGCCATTTTTCTACCAAGAATTCCCCTCCGCACGCCGGTCGTCGATTCCTTGGCTAATTTGACCAGCCGCTGCGCCCGCAGCACGATTTCGCTTTCGCTCCGACCAAAGGCGATGGCCGACGCGTGGCTGTTCCGCTCGCACTTCTCGGCAATGTGCAGGAGAGTGCGCAGATAGGCGGCGCTATTCGCGCCCTGGGCGGCTGCGGCGTCGTCGCAGGTATACTCTCGGGCCAGCGAAGCACGCCACGCCGCGCTCCAAACCGTCGGGTGGAACCAGCACAACACTTGGGCGAGCTGTTGCATGAACAACTGGAACGGATGATTCGTCTTCAGATGCTCCAGCTCATGGATCAATACATTGCGCAGGTCTGCCCGATCGCCTTCCAACAGAAATCGCGGCAAGACGATCGTCGGCCGATGCAACTGCCAGCAGTACGGTCCATCCGATTCATCGCTGATCAAGACAATCGGCAAATGCGCGTCGTCGACCGTGGCGTCGGCCGTCGCCAACAGAAGTTGCACGTTCTCCTTCGGCAATGGTTCGCAGCGACAGAGTGACCGCCGCAAAAAATATGTCCGCACCATCCATTTAAGCAACAGCAGCGACGCGCCAATGCTCCAGATTGCCAAGAGTCCTCTGCCCAGGATGGCTTGCACGGCGGTGACGGTGAGCAACTCATGCGGTCCCAATCGGGACCAGGGCTGAAACAGATGGAGTCGCGGCAACAGCAATGCGGCGCAGCCCAAAAAAAGGATGCTGAAAAAGCAAATGTTCCAAACCGCGCAGCGGTCGGTCGATCGAGACAGCGCGCGTTCCAACAGTTTGCCGGACAGCAGCACGATCAGCACCTGCAACGAATACGAGGCCAGGACCTCGACGATCTGGGTGGCTGTCATTTGGCATTCTCCAGCGAGTCGATCGCGGTCCGCAATTCGGCCAGGTCCTCTGGCGTAATTTGCTTGGTCTTGATCAAACTCAGCACCATCGACTTGACCGAACCATCGAAGAATCGATTTGCCATCTCGCTGACCGTGGAGCGCGACGCCGACTCGCAGGAGACGAGCGGCCGATAGACGTAGGCTCGTCCGCGCTTTTCACCGCGCTCGACAAAACCCTTGTCCTCCAGAATCTTGATCGTGGTCATGACGGTGGTATAGGCCAGCTGCCGCGGGATCGCATCGACGACATCCTGCACGGTGACGGCATTCTGCGCCCACACCACGTTCATGACTTCGGCTTCGCATGAAGTAAGTGAGAGTTTGCCCATAGGTAGTTCCGTGCTTTTTGCTGAAAATCAATCGAACTGGCGCTGAGCAAGATGCCGGTACTCGATCGGGTCGACGTCGTCGGCGACCAGACTCACATGGCCATCGGCCCAGGCGAAATTTGCGCCCCTGAGTGTCTACTGGCGAATTCGCATTCGTCGCACGGCTCGCAATTGGGAGCCGTCATCGCCGATCCGACCAGTCGACAAGCCGCATCCTCGCCCTGAAAATTGACTCCGAACCACGTCGAAGGTGCCATGGCCGTGGTACGCTCGCCGATGATCAGTGTATGGCTTGATCCTCGCTCCAAGTCCTGCAGTCGAACTTTCCGATCCGAGACGATGGGGCCATCCCCGCTGGGGGCGGGAAAAGTCTCATCCGCCTCGAGCGTTCCATACACGCCGACATAATTGGCTGCCGGCAACCGGACAAGGGCGACGCTTGCCGATTCTCCCTCGGACTCGCCGAAACTGGACGGACTCTCCTGGCCATGATGCGGTCGCTCGGCGAACAACTCAAAAGTTGGTTCGGAGATATCGGACGGACATCGCATGATCGTCAGGTCGGTATTTCGTAGCCGATCATTCTGCGCAGCCAAGATCGGCGCCTGCCGGGCCACTGCGGTGCCAAGGCTCGACTCTTCCATGAAAGGCAGCAGATCGAGGGCCCAGCCATAACCAGTCGTGCCATCCGCGGCTTGCGACCAAGCCGACGGCAGCTTGCGGGAGCATTCGTGATAATGTTGAACCGCGAGGCCAATCTCGCGCAGATTGCATGAGCACTGAAGCCGCCGAGACGACTCCCGCGCGGCCATGATCGCTGGCAGCAGCAACGCGACCAATGCTGTGATGATCGAAGCCGTCACGATCAATTCCAAAATGGTGAAGGCGTGCCGCTCGACTCGTCGTTGCTCAATTCGGCGCATCGCGTGCTCTTCGTCCTGCGTTTCGTTTGTGCTGATTTCTTGCGTACGGACACCGTTCCGCCGCGGAGGTTTATGCAAGGCGGTGGTTTCTACGAAAGACTTAGGATTTCAGCAAGATCGGTTCTCCACGACGGCGACTAAACGAATTGCTGCGGGTTCCCCCAAGAGATTTGCGATTGGCCAAGATGCCCATCGATTTGGGGTGGTGCGTACTCGAAATCGACTGAAAGTCCTGCTAGCACTTCGGCGAAACTACGGTCGAGAATGCCCCGGCTATGCCGATTGGCTCCAACACGTCGCTCATGCCCATGCATGCGTCTTTCTGACGCCCTTCCGCGTCGGGCATCGCATTTCGATCGCGTTATGGTCGTGCAGCCGGCAGAACCGGAAATTGGGCCTGAATTGTCGGCGAAGATTGCGGCCGGCCCGGCACCTTGCAGCTATATCTGACCTACTCTTGCATATCCAGGGGCAGTCTTGACCCGTTCGCACGAACGGGCGGTTGCTCGTCCCAGTTGTGGCGAGATGTTTTCGCGCTGGCGAAAATGGTTCCCCTGCTTCGCACATTGTTTGTATCGGGAGGAAAACTATGGTTCGGATTTTTGGTTTGGCGGTTGTTGCTTTGGCGACGTTTGCGTTTGCGGTCGGCAATGTCGGGAGCGCCCAGGCCCGCCTGTTCGGTGGCAGCCACGGCTCGAACGGCGGTTACAGCAGCTCGGGCAGCATGGGCAGCTCGGGTAGCCACGGCGGCTGGTTCAGCCGCGGCAGCAATGGCGGTCATGGAAGCCATGGCAGCATTTTCTCGCGCTTCGGCAATCACGGCTCGAACGGCAGCTACGGCTCCAATGGTGGCAACGGGTCCAGCGGCGGTAATGGCTCGAGCGGCGGCCATGGTTCCAATGGCGGCAGCGGCAGCTACGACTCGAAGGACGACAGCGCTCCGGAAGTCGCGGCTCCGGAAGCCCCCGCTACCTAAGCGTCATGCAACCAGTGCGGCGAGCCGATAGAAAAACGCTCGCCAGCTAGAGACTAAGATTCCTAAGAACAGGATTCCCAAGAAACGGAACCGGCCAGGCGAATCGCAAGATTTGCCTGGCCGGTTTTTTTCGTCGACATCTTTCAGCGTCCCAACGTCTGACACAATATGTTTTTCGACCGAGCAGCCCAGATCCCTTTTCTGGCCCTCCTGCCGCAGCGAATTTGAAGCGTCATCGCGCAGGAGATCCATGCCAGCAGCACGACTGACGACGGCTCGGGGACAGACTGTATACGCAGGGCAACGGAAGCCAACGTGACGAATGTGTCCTCGCCCGTTTTTAACTGCAGCAGCGCTTCCGAGTCGCCAAATCCTGGATACAGCACCGTCGATTTCGGGGCGAAAAGGTCGCCAACAGCAAGTGCGACGTCCCGCTCGCCGCCAGGTGTCAATGAAGCAAAGAATCGCAGCGCGCTGCCGCCATCGAGGACGAATGATTTGGCGGAAAGGTCGTCTAACTGGATTTCTTCAAACGCTGCGAGCAACACAGCCTGATCTGGATCGGCAGTTGCTTCCAAAAGGAGCACGTCATAGAGGGCTGTCGGCAGCGCATCCGAGCCAGACGCGAACGCTTCCGTCGCATCGGATACGCCGGTGACCGAGCCGGCGAGTTCAAAATTAAGGCCGATTTCGAGTGGCGGGCTGGGTGTGAGATCCCACGTTCCAGGATTGATTCCGGCAGCGACCAGTTCTTCGTTCGAGTGTCCCTCAACGTAGCGCATCAGATGATAGAAGGGATTGTGCGTCACACCGGCAATTTGGTCTCCGCTACCTGGTGGTTCTTCACGGGGATAAACGTCGTTGATGAAGTATTCACCTTGATCGACCGGCGGAACATCGTAATCCATCACAGACTGATCCCCTGGCGGATCGATGTGGACCAACCCCATGAGATGCCCCGCCTCATGAGCGGTAGTCTCGGCAATGAGTTTTTGCTTCTCGAAGTCTCTGACGTCATTCGACCCAAGCAAGACAAATGCTTCGCCGCCGAGATTGTTGTTGAATTGATCGACGCCCGTGTAAGCTTGCCCCAGCAGGCTCGTTGGTGGGACAATATCTTTATTGATAAAGAAAATGTTGCTTGCGCCTGGTTCAATTCCGCCGATGACGACTTCCAGATCTTCAACGGCGAGCCCATCGATGAATTGCGCCCGGTAAATATTCTCCACCTCTTGTCGGACGTATTGCTTGAATTCGTCGAATTCCGGCGATTCTTCGCGATAAGCGGCTTGTGTTCCCGTCGGATCGGCATAGGTGATTTCATCTCCATTGGGGGAAGTCATAACGCTCAGCGAAACGAACGCATCCTGTCCAAACGCGAGGACGATCTTTCTTGGCTGTTTCGCCCGTACCAGATAGGGCTCGTACTGGCTCCCGGTGAATTGGAGATTCGCCAGGACCGTTTCACCGTCGGCACTGACGCCGCGGGCGACCGAGTTTAGCGTGATGGGTGCTTCGAGTCCGTTGTCGGTTAGCCAGTCATGGATCGACTGCATCCCGGTATCTTGGCTCCAACGGAAGGCACGCGTAGTGCCGAGCTGATTCTGCGAATAACCGACAACCACCGAGCCGTCGCCCGAGACGGCGTACGCTTCGGAATAGGAATCGCCGGGGAGCCGACCCAGGTCTTGCATAACGCCGTCTTGCCAACGAACTGCCGTCCAGGATCCGCCGGCAACGTTGTCATAGCCAACAATGACTTCCCCGTCGGCCGAGACAGCATTGGCAGTAGACCCTAGCCCCGATAGTGATCCCAAACTTGTCATCCCGTTGGAGGCAGTCCAGCGGAACGCGCGATTTGAATTGCCTGCCGAACCATCAACGCTGGTTCCAGCCACCACGGTGCCATCGGAAGAAACGCCGGTGGCAAACGAATTGCGCCCGCCATTCAGTGTCCCAATATCTGTCATGACTCCGCCTTCCCAGCGGAAAGCATGCCGGTCGCCAGGCTGCGATTCCGCGTAGCCAACAACGACCGAACCGTCACCGGACGTGTCGTTCGCCACCGAGTATCCGCCTGGACGAAGCGTGCCCAAGTCCAGCATCCCAGCTCCCTCGGTCCAACGGAATGCATGGAGAGTGGATGACAGATTGATTCGGCTCTCTCCAACGACCACCATTCCATCATCCGAAATCGCGTCTGCCCGAGATCGATCACCGCCCAGCAAGCCCAGGTCCAACATCCCTTCCGCTTCCGTCCAGCGAAATGCTCGGTTATCGCTGTAGCCCGCGACAACGGAACCATCGGCTGAGATTCCAGTGCCAAATGGCAAATCCGCCATTCAACGTGCCCAACCCCGTCAGCCCGGGCTCCTGGCCGAGTGCCGGCGCGGTCGTGATCATAACTCCCGCTGCCAGAACCAGTCTTCGCAGAACCGAGCACGAATCGAAATCAGCCGTGTAGCCACGGAAGAACCACGATCTCGCGCTGAGGACGACTTTGCCATCATTCATGAGCCAAAACTCCAGTTGAAATCAGCCATCCAATGGAAAATGCGCGCGAACTTTCTTCGGCAGAACGGTGAAATCGCGCAATTCTCGCGTCATAATTCCGTGCATTGTTGATTCTCCAGTTGCTAAATGCCATACTCGTAAACGCGAGTGTCGGCGTTTCGATGTCACCTCCATGTCCATCTGTGCCCCAGAGGGAGGATCATGGCCACATCTACGAGGCTACGTACCGCCGACTACCGAGCCG
Organism: uncultured Planctomycetota bacterium; assembly: GCA_963847905.1. Lineage (GTDB taxonomy): Bacteria > Planctomycetota > Planctomycetia > Pirellulales > Lacipirellulaceae > DASYDU01. Next base: position 163,824 of record CAWKBP010000002.1, read on the forward strand.
TCTTCAAATTGGTGGGCGAATGCCGCGAGCTGCGAGTCGACTCGACCCTCTGGCGGCGCCACATGCTGGAAGAATTGTTGCGGCTCACTGGCGGGCAGGTTGCGATGGGTGGACCCGCCCTCCTAAGCCAGGGCCATCTCCAGCCCGACCCCGCGCCCTCGATCGATCTTGGCTGGGCGGGAGAACGCGAGCGAGCGGCGTTCTTCCAATTCATGGGCGATCAAATGCATCGCCAGGATCCTGCGCTGACGAGGTTTGGGCGCCAAGTCGCTAAACTCCGCGCGCCCAAGAACCTGCTCACTCGCTGCCGCGCTCAACTGTCGAGCGATCGACATTGGTATAACAGCGCGGCATATTGCGACTATCGCCGCCGCGCGGGAACCGATGACTCACTCCTGTCGGTCGTCAAACTGGGCGTTCGCCGGTTACATGCCATTGTGCTCTACCGCGCACCCACCGAACGACAGTTCTCGGCACGCGATCGACGATTGCTGCATTTGTTCCATGAGGAGCTAATGCCGCATCTCGATCAGGAGTTGGCTCCGCCGGGTTGCGATCCGGTATCGAGTTTGTCGCCCCGATTGCGTCAGATACTCGACTGCCTGCTCGATGGCGACAGCGAAAAGCAGGTCGCGGCGCGGGTCGGTTTAACACCGCGGACCGTCAATCAATACATCAAATCGATCTACCGACGGTTTCGAGTATCGAGCCGGGCTGAGTTAATGGCTCGTTGGATACCAACGAGACGCTAACGAAGTATGTTTTCCAGCGCAGTATGATTCCTAAGAAACGGAACCGGCCCGGCGAATCGCAAGATTTGCCTGGCCGGTTTTTTTCTTATTTCGTGTTTTCACCACACGATCGGCGCAAACTGCGCCGTGATCCACACCACCAGCGCCAACAAAGCAAACGTACCGACCAGGACGGCCGCCGCCTGGCTTGGGGGCAATTTCGTCGCCTGGTGAGCGTGCATCATCTTGTGGTACGTCTCCTCTGAAATGATCATCTTCGCGCCGCCGTCTTGATGACCCGGCATGGCTTCGTGGCCTTGCATGGAATGGTCGCTCCCCGCGTCCATCTTCATGCCGCCCATCGCAGCCATCTCGTGCAACTCGCTCGGCACGGCCATGCCCCCCTGCCCCATCGCCGGTTTCTTCGACTGCCCCTTTGAAGACTCTTTCGGCTTCGGCACTGCCGACATCATCCCATGCTTCAAGCCGCGAGCCACCATCCACGAATTGATCGGATAGGCGGTCACCATTCCCGCGAGTGTGGCCAGCGACATCACACCCCAAAACGCACCGCTGGTCGGATCGTCGGCCCCCGGCACGCGGTGCATCAAGATCACCATTGTCGGGATCATCCCCACCATCACCATGTTCATCGAAACGGTCTCGGCAAAGAACGTCTTTCGCACCGCCAGCCAGTAGTCGCCCCCATACATCGACAACATGAACAGCGCCTGAAACACGAATAGCCCGACGACAAACGCCGACAGATACTCGATCACCAGGTCGACCCCGTTGGGCAGCCCGAAGTGGTACACGATGGCCGCCGAGAGGATGATCCCCGTCGCGTCGCCGGCGACACAGTGGAGCAGCGATCCCGTCGCCTGCTTCCAATGGGCCGCGATAAACTGGTCATGCGTCCCTGGCAGCGGCTGTCGGCAAGTGAGCAAATACAGCAGCAACCCCACCGGCCCGGTGTAAAACACTACCAACACCCAAGCCAACTTCATCACCCGCCCGGCCGGCGTGTTCGTCGCAAAGTCCCAAACCAGAAGCACCTGCGACCCGGCCGTGAGCAGATACCAGAGCGTCAGCGTTCCTGTCAGATAACTCGACAAATCAACTCTCCCTTCGGCCAGTCCGCGCGAGCAGTTTTCGACTCGCCCGCCAATCTAATCGGTGATGTACAATTGGGGCAATCGGAGATAGGCGGCATCTGATGTCGGCTTGACTCGCCATCTCTGCAGATATCCGTGTCGTTCCGAAACGATGGCCAAAAACAGCTGTTGAATTTGGCCACTCGATCTTCTACAACTATGACTGTACAAATAAGCAGTCCATGCGCCGCGTCGAGGCGTTTCCCTCCGCGGTGGACGTGCCGAGGCATTTCCTCCGTCCGATGCGACCGCTGAGTGTTCTTTGAAAACTGAAAAGCAGGTATTTGCTATTAGCCGTTAGCTTTTAGCCAGCGATCGAATTGCGGCATCGCGGATTCGATGTGCCGGGCGTTCGGTGGTTTGTTGCGAGACGGGATGGGGACAGCAATACGGACAATTAGGGACAAATAGCAGGCCCGTGTTGTCCGCGGTCGCACGCTGCGGGGCCTGCGATTTGTGTGCGATCGCGTGGTCGCGGGCGACAGAACGAGTGGCAATTGTCGCCTCGAATCGAGTTTGCATTTTTGAGGATCGTACCGAAACCCTCGCAGTCACACGACTTGTGTAATGCGAGGAAAAAGTCGTTCGGACAAAACGTCGAAAAGCTCGAGCGCCAGCAGCCTATCGTCCATGCTGTCAGAATAGCTGGACTGACAATCTCACGCCGCATAGCGGGCGGCCGGTGCTGCTGCGGGAAGGCCGCAGCTGTACCAGGCAGGCCAGCAGGGCGGCAGGAGCAGACAGCAGGGTTTGGGGCAGTAGTCGTTCGGACCGCAGTAGTTCAGCGGCGCGGTGCAGGGCATCAACTTCGGGCAGTAGTCGTTGCAGCAGCCGAGCGGGGCGCAGGGCACGCAGGGTTGCGGCTTCGGGCAGTAGTCGTCGGGGCAAAGGCAGCAGCTGCGTGGTTCGCTACACGTGCGATTGCGCACCGATTTCCGTTGCTTGACCGAGATGTGCGACACGAAGCGATTGCGAGTCAAGGCCAGGCTCGGCAGGAGCCTCGCCCTCCCGAAACGAGAGCCTCGCCCTCCCGGCGAAAGGTTGATTGGCGCGCATCACTCGGGCTCCTTCATGCCACGGCTCCGACGGCGCGGGCAGCCGAGTCGGCGAGAGGTCTTCCGCGTGGGTCGGCATGAGCGGCTGCGGCAGCGTTTCGAGCACGATCGGTTGCGTTTGCGGGATCTCGACCTTCGGCGCGTCCGAGCCGGCGCCGAGCCGCACTTGCCAGCCGCCGCCGATCGCGCGGTAGATCTCCACCAGCGCGAGCGCGACGTCGCCCTGGGCCTGGGCGGCCTGGTCCTGTTGTTCGAGCAGATTCTGGGCGAAGTAGCCGACCGGCGTGTAGTCGATCATCTGGCCTTGATACTGCGTGTTCGAGCAGGTTGGTGCCGTCGCGTCCAGGCCGCGGCGCTGGCGTTGAGCGCCTTCACGCGCTCCTGCGACTTCAGGAAACGACGATCGCGTTCTCCGCTTCGCCCGCGGCACGGAGCACGGACTGCTGGTAGCTGGTGACGAGCTCCTGGAACCGTGCGTCCTGGTAGCGAACGTTGTTTCGCAGCCGGCAGTAGTTGAGGATATTCCAGCGGAACACGGGCCGGCCGAACCGTTGAACGAGGCTCCGTGAACAGGTTGTTGATGTTCTCGGTCGACCAGCCGAGCGAGCCGGTGAGCGAAATATGCGGGATAGAACTCACTCTCCGCGATGCCGATGCGGGCCGACTGGGCGGCCGCCTCGCGTTCGATGCGGCGGACGTCGGGACGGCGGCGGATCAGGTCGGCCGGGATGCCGATCGCCACTTCGGCCGGCGCCGTCGGAATCGGCATCTTGCCCAGCTCTTTGGTGAGGTCGCGGGGCGTCATGCCGAGCAGGATGCAGAGCCGGTTCGCCGACTGCCGCTGCGAAATCTCGAGCGAGCCACCAGCGCCTGGGCCTGGGCCAGGTTCGCCTGGGCCAGATCGTAGGCGACGCGGTTGCTTTCGTCCGCTTCGTAGCGGGCCTTGGGCACGAGCAGCATCTCGCCGAACAACTGTGACGCTGGCGCGGGCCAGGTCGAGCCGTTTTTCGAACGTGCGATATTCGACGTAGTTGACGCCGACGTCGGCCAGCAGCGTGACCAGTACGTCGTCGTAGTCTTCGACCGAGGCGTTGAGCTCGGCGTCGGAGGCTTCGATCGCCCGACGGTAGCGGCCCCAGAAATCGAGCTCCCATCCCAGCCCGAAGCCGTAGTCCCATTGGCCGTACCAGCGGTCGGGCGTGGCTGACGCGATTGGCGACGTTGACGCTCAAGCCGCTGACTGGTGAAGCCGCCGTTCGCTCGCCTGATCTTGCGGGAAGAATTCGCCCACGGCGATGCCGAGCTGCGACCGCGCTTGCAGCACGCGGAAGCCGGCCTCGCGGAGCGTGAGATTCTGGCGATAGGCGTTTTCGACCAGGCCGTTGAGCACGGGGTCGTTGAAAACGGTCCACCACTGGTCGATGTTGTTGTCGTCTTCGCGGAGCCGCTTGTCGGCGGCGTCGATCCAGTCCTGCTCGACCGGCGCGGGCGGACGGCCATAGTTCGGGCCGACTTTGAAGCCGTTGTCGAATGTACTCTGGGAAGCTGGTGCAGCCGGTGAGTTGCGAAAGCACCAGCGCCAGGACGAGCCAGATCCGCGCGACGCGAAGCGTCTGCCGATTGCCGCGCAATGCGAGATGTCTTGGAGTTTGCATTGGAAACCGCGCGGCAATGTAGATGAGACCGAAGTGCGTCGAAAAGTGGCCGCAGGCTTTCCCTACGCGGAAAATGATGCGGCAGCGTCATCATCGACAGGACCGTTACGAGAGTTAGAGTCGAGCTTCCGCAACCGTCGAGTGTTGCCGAGTCGGCAAGGTTTGCGCAGATTGCCAGGGCGTCCATAGTTGGCAACCGGGCCGCGGTTGGCGGCGAATTCGATCAGAGTTGCAGTAGATTAACGAGCTTTGTCGAGTGCTCGCGAGAGAACGAGAAGTCGCAGATAACAGACTCCGCGGAGTCTGCTCGCGAGATTGGGGCTTGTTCGGTAACAGTCGTCCGGCGCTGGTTACGAGCGGTTTGCAAAAGTGCGAGGAGTGCGTCGCTAGCATCCGGAGTTGTGAGGGGGCGGTGTTGCGGTCGAACATTACTCGATGCTTGCCGCTTCGCGGCGGCGGGTTGGAATAGCTCGGCGATCGCCGCGTCGACACTTGCATCCGCGAACGCGGCTGCGGATTGGACCACAAGTTCGCTCGGTTCTTCGACGGCCAAGCTGACTGCGGCCACCCCGAGCGAATTGCCCAGATGGTTGCGCCAGACAGTGTAGTCGGCGACGTCGATCTGCCCGTCGCCATTACCGTCGGCCGAAGTGAACGGCGCGACCGAAATGGTGAACGCCGATTTCCAGATCGCATAGTCAGCTTGTTCGACCTTGCCGTTGCCGTCGTAGTCGCCAGCGAGCGCTTCGTGGGAGACGCCATCGGTGCCGGGCGAACCACCGCTGGCGAGGCTCGCGCGCGAATTGGTCGGAGCGCCGGGATCACCGAGCGGATTGATCCGTTCGAGCGTCGGGCCGTTGCCGTCGGGGGCGGTTGGCCAGAGGCCTTCGTCGTCGTAACTGAAGTCTTCGATCGTCGCCCCGCTGGCCGCGACGAGCGCAATTCGCTCGCCACCATTGCTAAGATTTGCGTTAGCGTAGCCGGTCGGCGCGACGCGAATCGCCATGCCGTAGAACTGCTGAAAAACATCCGGATTGCGAGCGACGACGATTCGCTGGCCGGCCGACAGACTCAAGCCGTCGGCAAACGTGTAGGGCGTGGTCGCAAACTGAGTAATCGAAACGCCCGTCAGATCGACGGATTGCGTCCCAGTGTTCATGATCTCGATGAACTCGAGGTCCTCGGCATCGACGACGCCCGCCGTTTCGGGCGGATGGTAGTTCAGCTCGGTGATCGCCAAAGTGGGGAGCGACGCCGCCGGCGCGGCCAGGAACTCGACGGCATTCGACCAGTGGCTCCAGTGGCCGTCAGCATCCTGCATGCGCACCCGCGCTCGATAGGTCTTGCCGGATTGAACCGCAGCGGTCGGCACGGTGGCCTGGTTGGCAAACGTCGAGAGCTCGCCCGACTCCCAGGTGCCTTCGATTTCGTAGACGTAGGGGTTACCTGCCTGGTAGTTAGCAACCGACGAGTTAAGCACCTCGGCGACACGCCACTCGATCTTGGCGAACGTACCGGCGCCTTGCGGATCGCTAAAGGGCGATGTCTGAAAGGTCAGTCCATCGACGGCGAAATTCGGTTGACCGACGTAGCTGATGGTCGGCTTGGTGGGGATGCCGGCGTCGCTGCCCTGCCCTGTGAGCAAGTTGTAACCATAGCCGCCGGGGTTGAGGTAGTTCTGCATGTAGGTGACCAGGCCATCGAAGGACTGGCTGGGCAGCAAACCGTTTGTGAAGTTCTTATACCAAATACCTTTCTTCACTTTTTGCGGATTGTAGTCCCATTGCGCCTGATTCGCACTGACAATCGACTGATCGGTGCCGCCCAGTGTGAGGACGTTCGCAAATTCCTTGACGACCTGGGCCGCGTCGCCATTGGCGAGCAGCAAGTCGACGATTTCTCGCAGTCGATTCTGGTACGCCAGCTTCGCCAAAGGATGGTCGCGGAGCAGCGAGCGGATGTCTTCGCGCGTGGTGACCGGCTGATTCAGGTGGGGCGCGTCTTCAAACGTCAGGTCGAGGTCCCAGGGAATCACGTACCACTGGCCGGTCACTTGATTGTGGTAGTAGTTGACGTTTTCGTCGGGGCGGATGTCGGCATTGTTGACGACGTGGTTGATGATGTTCCAAGCGAAATAAGAGTCCCAATTGAGATTCTGCTCCCACCAAGCGAGTGTTTCGAAGCCGCCGTCGATCCCGTCGAGGAAGTCCTCGAGGTCGGAGCGATCGGTCGGCTGGTCGGAACCCTGGTGCCGCTGCGAGGTGTCTCCGAAGGCGCTGCCGTGCATGTTGAAGATGCTGCCATCCGGAAGGTCACGCTCGTCGAGGAAGCTACCGTCGGGTTGCTCGATGCCGATATAGAGACCCCAGAAGTCGCCCGAATACTGATCCGCACCGGTGGCGGACGCCCCGTCGATCACCTGGAAATTGAAGTAGTGGGTCTGCGGCGACGGCGCCCCGGCCAGTTCGTAGAGCTTGAATGCGACGGGCTCGAACAGCACGGTGCCGTCGGTCGAGACGTTATTTTTCCACCAGGGATTGGTTCCTGGCAGGATGTTGATCTCGTCCCAACCTTCCGGATAAAGGTTTCCATAGTTGTCGCGGGCCCGCAGAAAGTGGCCGGTATTGAACTCGATCTTCCACTTGTTCTTGCCAACCTGGTAGGTCGATGCGACGCCACGATTGCGGAACTCAACGTGGTCGTAAACGATGCCGTCGTAGACGAAGGTGCCGGAGAAGGGAACCTCGTCAAACGACGAATTGTATTGACTGTTTTGGACGTCGGTCGCATTGGCGATCAGCTGGTACGTGGCGATTTCCTCGAGCACATTGCCAGAGTAAACCACGTTCGGCGACACGCCGGGACGCAACGAGGCCGTGTAGTCGGGGACGCCATCGTAGACGAAATAGGCGAAGTTTGGCTGCGGGTCGTCGGCATAGGGACCGCGGACCGACTGCGCCCAGGTTGTCGGTAGCCTTGATGCGGTAGCGGACGAGCCGGCGATTGGTCTGCAGCGACCCGGGCAGGATGACGGAATAGACTTCGTCGCCCGCCAGGCTGTCGCCATTGAGGCCGTCGTCGTGCATGGCGAGCGTGGTCCAATTCGTCTGGTAGGCCGCGTCGGAGAGCCGAATGTAGTTGCCCGGATCGACCAATTGGTACTCGAGCGCGATGCTTTGGACGCCTTCGGGGTCGGTCGCCTTGATTGAGATTGTGACGCTCTGTGCCGCTGGTTGGTTGCTGGACCGACTGCGTGAGCTGCCGCAGCTGGGGAGCGGCGTTTGCGGCGAACACCGAGTTCTGCGCCCTGGGGTGGGCGGCCCGGCCGTGTCGCCCGGAATGCTGAGTTCGACATTGAACGACAGGTCGCTGCTGCCGATGCTGGTGTTCAGCACATGGACGGCGATCGTGTTGACGCCCAGCAGCAGATACGAGCTTGCGTTGGTGAGCGTCACTTCTTCCCAGCTGGCATCGTGCGATTGACCGGAAGTGCTGTTGTAGTTTTTGTTGCCGCTGGTGACATGCTGCCGCGCCACCTCCGTTCCATTGATGCTAATGATCGCGCCGTCGTCGACATAGACGCGCAGCTTCAGCGTGTCCGGAACGCTGCCGACGATCGTGAAGTCCTTGCGCAGATAGACGGAGGTGTAATTGTTGCGCATGTCGCCGAGCGTCGTGCTGATTCCGACCGCGCCGTAGCCGATCGGCGCTCCGCCCGATTGCCAGGCGACCGGGTCCGATGCCGAATTGAAGCTGGTAAGCCGCCAATTGGCGGGCGGGTTCTGGGTGATCCCTTTGCGGTAGCTCCAGACCGAGTTGGCCGTGACCAAGCCGGTTGTTCCCGACGACTGGGAGGAGAATCCCGACGATCGCCAGTTGCCTGCCAGGTCGTTGTCGAGCGCGGGATTGATCAACTCGAGCGAGCTGCCGAAGTCGCCGGTGGTCGGCCAGGGAAAGCCAAGCTTGTAGGTGACGGTGTCGACGAGCGCGTTGGCAGCGTCGCGCAGCTCGATCGTTTCGCCGTCGTTGGAAAGTTTGTCGCCGACTTCCCACTGGCCGAAGGGAGCGAAGCCAAACTTGGCGTGGAAGTCGGCCAGATCCTGAGTAATGACGAGATAGCCACCCGCGGCGAGTGTCGCTCCATTGGGGAACGCATAGTCGACAGCCTCGTCGATCCGCCAGCCCGTCAGATCGACATTCGCGCCGCTCGCGTTGTAGAGTTCGATGAACTCGACTCTTTCAGTGCCATCGTCGGGATCGTAGTGAAATTCGTTGATCACGACGCCGGCGAGCATTTGGCGTGGCTCGAGGCATTCGAATCGCATCGGCCGGCGGCGAGACTGCGCCGCCACGCGCGCGCGAGCAGATCGTAAGCGTCGGTACGGAAAGCGCCCCCACATGTCGTCGACTCCACCTGAGAGACAATCAGTTTCGCAATCATTGAAACGAGGGGCACCTGCAACGAATCAAGATGGATCCCTGCTCTGTTCCCAAGAACTCGCCGACCGCCAGGCAATTCATGCCACATCTGCCAATCTACATAATAGCCAATTGTCGGGGCACTGCCATCAAAAAATGCCCTGTTCGCGCCGCTTGCTGGACGTGACACAATAAGACCCTGGGGGCACTTCCATTCCGATTACAACCGTAGTGATCGACGGAGAATTGCAAAGGAGGATGCGATGCAGCTGGGAATGATCGGACTGGGACGGATGGGGGCGAACATGGTAAAGCGGCTGGTTGCCGGCGGGCACCAGTGCGTGGTCTTCGATCATTCGCCGCAAGCGGTGAAGTCGCTCGAGCAGAAGGCGGTGGTGGGAGCCACGTCGCTTGCCGACTTCGTCAAGAAGCTCGACAAGCCGCGGGCGATCTGGTTGATGATTCCGGCGGCCGTGGTCGATTCGACGATTGCCGAGTTGTTGCCGCTGCTCGAAGCAGACGATGCACTCGTCGACGGCGGCAACTCGTACTACGTCGACGACTTGCGGCGAGCGGCCGACCTGGCGAAGAAAAAGATTCACTATGTCGACGCTGGCACAAGCGGCGGCGTCTGGGGACTCGAAAGGGGCTATTGCTTGATGATCGGTGGTGAGCAGGCCGTCGTTGAGCGCCTCGACCCGATCTTTGCGACACTCGCACCTGGTAGCAATGATGCTGCGCCAGCGACCGCCGGCAAGAAAGCTACTTCGACCGCTGAGCGAGGCTACTTACACTGCGGCCCGAATGGCGCCGGCCACTTCGTAAAAATGGTCCACAACGGGATTGAATACGGTGTGATGGCGGCCTACGCCGAAGGATTGGCAATTCTTCGTGCTGCTAACGTCGGCAAGAGCACGCACGAAATCGACGCCGAGACCACGCCGCTCCGCCAACCGGAGCTGTATCAATACGATCTCAACCTCCCCGAGATCACCGAGGTCTGGCGACACGGCAGCGTGATTGGCTCGTGGCTGCTGGATCTGACGGCCGACGCCCTGGGAAAGGACCCCGATCTTGCCGGGTTTGCCGGCCGGGTGTCGGATTCTGGCGAAGGGCGCTGGACGATCAAGGCGGCCATCGACGAATCGATCCCAGTCCCTGTGCTCAGCGCGGCCCTGTACGAGCGGTTCACGTCCCGCGGCGAGGCCGATTTCCAGGACAAGATTCTCTCTGCCATGCGATACGAGTTCGGTGGGCACCTCGAGAAGCCGGCGAAATAAAGCGAGCTCCCCCAGGTCTGGAGGTGGGCGGGGTAAAGTTTGCCGCGCGTGGTATCTTGCATGGCCCGCGCGACGAGTTTGCGGGTTCTTCTGGATGTAAAGTCTATTCCGACTTCATCGACGCCGTGCTGCCACTTTCCATGCTAGCACGCTCAAATAGCGCATAGACGCACCGGCAATAGGTTCGATGTAAACGAAGACGTGGGTTCCCCAGGTGTAACGCTTCGTCGTGATATCGGGGTGGACCAGATTCGTCGCGGGATACGACCTTTTGCCGATTTGCGGGCTTCCATGAACGTTGCCATCCGACCAATGTGCGCACGCCGAACATCCAGCATGGGGCTGGCGCTCGCGTGCACGGTTTGGATTTGTGCGACGTCCCGAAGCGAAACCCATGCTCAGGCTCCGCCGGTCGACCCTGCGGCGAGCCGCAACGTGCAGGCAATCCCAGTGCAGTCGGCCAACGCGGACGGCCAGACTTCCTGGATCATCGAGCCCGAGGTACCGCGGATCCCGAAAATTGCCGGACTCGACCCGCAACTGCCGCCCCACATTTTGCGGCGATTAAGCTATGCCTTCGACCTCGCGCAGCGCGGCGCACCGTACACTGCGGACGGCGAATTCCGGGGTGTGCTCGGCCTGTGTGCCTTGGAGATGGATGCCCGCGAGGGCGGCACGGCACGTCGCGAGGCACTACGTGAAGGTTTGGTGGCACTTCAGGAAGCCGACCAGTTTGGCGGCGACCAGGTGGATTGGCGCGACGCGGCCGATGTGCGCTCGATTGCTGTGGGGCATACGACGCGTGTGCTCGAAGGCGCTCAGCGGCCGGTCGACTCGATTCAGGCGGTGCAGGCATATTACATGTTCGCTGAACAGAAGTTAACAGCCGCGTGCCAAGGCTTGCCCGGGTCCTCGCTCGCATTTTACGGCTTGGGACGAACCATTGTGCTGCCAGGTACAAGAATCCCGCACGCCAGCGGCAAGTCGGCGCTGTTCCAGCGAGTTGCCCTGGCCATCGCGCCGCAAAACCTGCTGGCGGCGAATGAGCTGGGAGTTCTGTTGGCTCAGCACGGCCAGCTTGATGATGCCGAAAGAATCTTTCAACAATGCGTTGCGACCGACGCCACGCCGGAAACTTGGCGGAATCTGGCGATCGTGTACTCGCGGCAAGGTAATGATCGCGCCAGCCAATCCGCAATGGCTGCCGGCGACGCGCTGGCGGCCGAAAAGCGCCGCCATGAGGCCAGCCGAATCGCCCTGGCAAGCGAGCGCGCGGCCGAGGCGGCAACGGACGAGGCCAATGAAGAAAAGAAGTCGAGCTTCCTCTCGAAATTCAATCTGACGCCGAAACTTCCGAATGTGTTTCGACGCTGAGCATAAATCGTGGGCAGTCCCCCCTACTTGAATCGAAAAACGAAATGACGAAGCGAATTAATAGCTTGCATGCCGCTGGGCGACACGCGCGATGGGGTGTGGCGTTGGCCATGGCGGTATTGGTGGCGAGCCCAGTGAATGCCGTTGCGCAGTCTGAACTCCACTTCGTAGAATCGGGTGCGGATTCTGGAAGCGTGACAGTGTTGCCACAACAGCCGCAAGCTGCCCTCACCACCGGTTCGGTTGTCGAGCCAAGCGGTTCAGAGTTTCGTCTTCTCGAAATGAAAGAGGGCAAAATACCCTCTCGTCCGCAGTTTACGGTATCCGGTCCAAGAGAGACGACGGACGGCATGTCGACGTTGACTTTCACTGCGCCGAAGCCGGATGTCGCGGGCGATGCACACCAGAATCAATCGCCAAACTTCGAACTACGATTCGTTCCCACCCAAGAAATCGCGGCAGTCGAGCCAGAAACGTTGCCATCGGAGTTTGAAAGCACTGCGCCGAAGAGCCCGGTAATGCTTGAATCAGAGAACCTGGTGACTGCCACCGAGTTGTTTGCAACTCCGCCGCACACGCGCCCCAACGCGTTCAAGCCGCGAATCGTCAGCGTGCTGGAGCATGTCCCCGCGCCGGTTCCACAGCCGGAGGAAAGTCAGCATATGCGGGCGGCGCGAAGCGGCGCCGGCAATTACACCGGCAGGCACAGAACTGTTCGTCAATTCGTCGCCGAAAGACGCTCCGAAGCAGTGGAACGTGCCGGCACTGGACTACGGTTCGGCACTGAAAAAGATCGAACCGCCGCAGGCATTGGTGGCGGCACCGAAGCCAATTGAGCCGGCACGCGTCGTCGCCCGCGAGTTGCCGACGACGGCGACCGAGATGTTCAGCTTTGCGCCGACGCAGCCGATTATTGTGCAGCCGCCCGTGGCCAAACCGCCGGTAGTTCAGCTTCCGGTAGTGGCCAAAACTCCAATTGTTGCCGAACAGAAAGTTGCCGCACCAATCATGGCCGCGGCGCCCGTGGTTGCCGCGAGGCCGGTGACCCCGCTTCCGCCGAAGACGGTTGCGCCACCCGTCGTCTCCGCGCCCGTCGCTGCAACGCCGCGCTCGGCGCCCGCATCCACGACTCAGAAATTGGTTGCCGCTCCGGCCCCGAAATTACCGGTAGCAGCGGAGCTGGATTTTTCGACTTTGCCCATCGCCGTGGAGCAGCCGAAACCGCATTTCACTCCGGCTGCGGCGACGATTGTGGCCAGCGCGGCGCCGATTGCTCCGCCTGCGGCTTCCGAGCGGCTCGTACCTGCAGCTGCATCGCAACATGCTGTAGTGCCCAGTCGAAATCAGGTGGCAGTCACGACCGAACCGAGCTGACCCGAATGTTTACACATTCCGCTACGTGGCGACGACGGACGAGACGCCGGCCACGTTGGTCAACAACTTGCAGCCGGCTGCCGCGGGCGTTTCCCCCGAGCCAGTCGCTGTGGCGCCAGAAATGCTTACTGCGCCGTGCGATTGCAACAACGGTTGCTATGGCCAGTACGGCTGCCCCTATTTGCCGGGGCAGTCGGGAACACGCGCATTGTGCGGTGTCGATTGCGGTAGTAATGGAGCGCCTTGCTGCTCGACCTGGAGCGACGCCCAGTGTATTCCCTGGTCGCTGTTTGGCCCCGGTGAATACGTCGGTCCGGCACGCCCTGCTCACGTCGAGACTTATTATCTGCGCGTTAACGACAACATCACGCTGACGTTTATCGCTTCGCGTAAGAAATCGGCTGAGCATTATCGCATCGGCATTGGCGATGAACTGCAAATCGAATGGCTTCAAGGTGCCGGAAACACAGAAACCCCATTGGACCGCCGGCTGCTCGTGCAGCCGGACGGCACCGTAACGCTGCCGATGATCGGCGAAGTCATGGCTGCTGGCAAAACGGTCAATGATTTCCGCGACGAAGCGGTCAAACTGTACGGCAAGTTTCAACGGGATCCTCAGATCACGGTGACTCCGCTGACGGTGAACGTAGCGGTCCAGGATGTGCTCAAAGCCGTCACTTCGAAGGATGCCTCATCGGGGCAGACGCAGGATTTGCGCGTCACGCCGGAAGGAACGATTCAGGCCGCCGGCATCGGCTCCGTGTATGTTCAGGGCCTGACGCTCGACGAATTGCGGAGCGAGCTCGAAGCACGCTATGCCGAAGCGTACGGCCCAGGCTTGGCGGTTTCGCCGCAGCTTACCGATCGGGCGACGAGCTATGTGTTCATTGGTGGCGAAGTCCGCTCGCCGGGCCGCTACACGCTTGAAGGCCCGACGACCGTCATGCAAGCGATTGCCTTGGCTGGCAGCTGGAACAACGGCGGCAATGTCCGACAAGTCGTGGTCTTCCGCCGCGACGAGAACTGGTGTCTCAAGGCGACAAAGATCGACGTGCGGGCGCCGCTCTACGGCAAAGACCCCTGCCCCACCAACGATGTTTGGCTCCGCGAGAACGACTTGGTAATTGTGCCGAAGTCGTGCATCCTCTGTGCGACGGACTTGATCAATCTGTACTTCACACGCGGCGTGTACGCGGTGTTCCCGATCAACTACGTGTACGACTTCTCGTCGAACAGCGGTATCGTCCCGATCCCGTAGCGCGTGGGATCGCGTCCATCGACGGTATGGAGTCGATCGATTTGCCGCGGACAATGCCGAGAGATTCTCGCTACTCTTGGGACAGGCAACCCGGGCACCTGCATTCTTTGATTCGCGTCGCTAGCGCAGGATGACCCCCGTCTGGCGAGTGGTTGTCTACTACTGCGCACTCTGCGTTGACCAACCGATCGCGATTTGCGCGTGTTCGGCCGCGTCAGTCGTCGCCAGACGGACTTAATAACCTCAAATCCATGATCCGTGGAACAGTCATTCCAGGTATTTTGCAATGCCTGGGGGCTATGTGGCCTGTGCGTGGCGTGCAGTATATATCGTCGCCGCCACGCCTGGGTAGTGGATTCAAGGAGAAGTTGGATTAATTTTCTATAAATACTGCCTTATCCGGGGTGTAAATGACTACGCCGGCTGTGTGGCATAATCGGTCTGAATGTAATGATCAAAAAACTTAATTCGAGGGTACTGGCGTAAGTGAGTTGAATGGGTATAGTATGCGGCCTGCGTCCAATTGACATGTCAGGAAGTGTGGGTAGCATGGGAGTTCTGAGCTGCTCGATGTCCTGCCTATTACGTCGAATCATGGATGCTTTGGCGCTCCTTTTAGACTGCCTCAATCGGCCCCTTGAGATTTGGAATCGTGGGGGACCACATCACGTTCTCAGATCGGAGGACAACTATGGTCGCCAATAGTCAACGTCTTGTAACGCCTCGTGACATCGCCCGCATTCTGTTCCGACACCGGAAAAAGATGGCCATCTTCTTTGGCTCGGTCGTTGCATTGACGCTCGCCGTAATTGCGCTTTACCCGCGGTCGTATTCGTCGGAGGCCAAGCTATTGCTGCGGGTCGGTCGTGAGAATGTTGCCCTCGATCCGACGGCGACGACAGGCGAAACGATCATGATTCAAAAAACGCAGGCCGATGAAATCGCGTCGGCGCTGAATATCCTGAATAGTCGGGTGGTGCTGGAGCGTGTCGCTGAGCAGGTGGGTGCAAAACGAATCGTTGACAATCTTCCTGGCAGCCAAGCCGGAGAAAAAGGCGCTGAGACTTCGGTGGGCCCGGTTCGTCGCCTGGCGGATTTCGCTAGTTCCTGCGTTGGCAGCGTTTTGCGTGCTGTAAGACTGTCGGACCCAACTACTGAACTGGAATTGGCCATTCGCAAGTTGCAGGATCAGGTACTGGTTTATACGCCGAAAGAATCAACCGTTATTTCGATTAGCTATTCGGCCGCGTCGCCCGAACTTGCGCACGACGTCGTGGATGCGATGACCAATGTGTTTCTCGAGGAGCACGTTCGGCTGGGCCAATCCGAGGGTTCGTTGGCATTCTTTGTCGAGCAGGCCGATGAGCTGCATCGGGAACTCACCGCTGCACAGGCCGAACTGCGAGATCGCAAGAACGCATTTCGGGTAACTGCATCGGGCGCCGGTCGAGCTTCGATCGTAGAAAAGACGACTGACGCACTTCGACAGAAACTATACGACTTGGAGCTTCAAGAAAGCGAGTTGAGTTCCCGCTACACCGACGCTTACCCACCTTTGAAAGACATTCGTCGGCAACGCGAGGAAGTCGCGGAGGCATTGGTCCGGCTGACTTCGAGCGGATCGATTGCTGAGTCTGTGAAAGCCACGGCGGATGGAGAGCGGTCTGACACTTTCGGCGTGGATGTTGCGGCGCTCAACAGTCAAGAATTTGAACTCGCGCAGTTGGAACGTTCCGTTGAATTGCTCGATGGGAAATACCGGATGCATGTTGAAAAGCTAGAACAAGCGCGGGTGAATGATGCTCTCGGACGAGAGCAGATTTCGAACGCGAAGGTCGCTCAAGCGGCGACGCTGGTTCGCAAGCCAGATTCTCCCAAGAAGGCATTGATCCTCGCCTTGGGTGTTTTGGTCGCCACGGCCGGTTCGGTTGCGTTGGCGTTCCTGGCCGAAGGATTCGATCAGACGCTGCGAACGACTTCACAAGTCGAGGCGGAACTCGGGTTGCCCGTCTTGCTATCGCTGCCGGAACGGAAACGTCGTCAACGCAGCGGCGTGAAGGCGACGAACGCTGTCAATGGACACGCGAACGGCAGTCACAACGGTCATAACGGCCAGGTGAATGTTCCGAGTCAGTCGCGTCTGTCGAACTATGGCTCGTTGGTGCGCGAAATCATGTCGAACGGCGAGCAGAACGGCGAGCGACAGGCGAAGATGGTCGGCGTCGTCGGCTGCGATTCGTCGAAACTTCGCAGCCGTGTGGCAGCGGAATTGGCGATGCAGGCGGCCTCGACGGGAACAGATCCCGTATTGCTGATCGATGCAGATGCACGTCGCCGCCGCGTGACCAAGCGTTTTCACATCAATGGTTCGCCCGGATGGCGCGAAGTGCTGTCAGGCGAAGTCAATGCCGATAGTTGTGTCCATCGTCGGAATGTCGCCAATTTGGCGGTCATGTCGCCCGGATCGCCTCACGCGATTGAGGGTGAATCGATGGCGAGATCCACGCCAAGTGCCAATGGGCGACTTGACGAAATCAAGTCGGGCTATGGACTGGTCGTGGTCGACATGCCGCCCGAACGCGACATGGAGTCGGTGCCGGCGGCCGCTGAGTGGCTCGATGAGATGGTGCTGGTCGTAGAAGCCGAGCACACCAGGATTCAATCGGCCCTAAGGGCCAAAGATATGTTGGAACGTGCAGGCGTCCACGTGACAGGAGTCGTACTTGCCAATCGTCGCGAACACATTCCGCGCTGGTTATATCAGCGACTGTAACCGAATGAAGTTCATCAAGCTGGCTGGGTAAAGATTCGGGCCGGCGAAAAGTTCTGATTAGCGATCGAGCGACGCATTTCAGCGGTTGCCGCAAGGGCAAGGTTCCGTTGGAATAATCAAACTCAAACCAATTGCGGCGCAGCAGGGCTGTCGCGTCGTGACTGCGTTCGAGTCAGGAATCGCGGGGCCAGAGGTAAAGCGGATTTACTTCTTCACAACAAGTTAATTGGATTATTGCGCAATGGTGTCACAACGCAGGTGGCCGGAGGCAAAGGAGAAATGGTGTTATCCCCGTGGTTTCATAAAGTGAAGACAAAAGCTTTTGGCAGCCAACGCGTCGACACAGGCTTTCTTCGAAGTGAGCCTGATTTTCGAGTGGAGGTAACTCGCGAGCGCATTCGGGCCGACCGAAATCACTCGCAGTTTGCCATTCTGGCGATTGAACTGCCCTCCGATCGAAAGCGGCGCCGTGACTTCTTAAAGCTTTCGAAAGTGTTGCGCCGCCGACTGCGGCTAACCGATACGGCGGGCTACCTGGCCAACGGCCGGGTAGCCGCACTCCTGCCTGAGACGCCGAAAGCCGGAGCTTGGAAGGTCGCCAGCGACATCTGCGATGTTTATCCGGTTGGTCACGAGCGGCCAAATTGCGAAGTGTTTGTCTATCCCGAAGAGGGGCCGCCGAGCATCGATTCGACGCATCAACGGTTGGAACAGCCTGCGGAGAGCTTCAGCACGCAACTCGAGTCGTTGTTTGTACAGCCGACGCCGATGTTGAAACGGGCTGTCGACGTCGTGGGAGCATCGCTTGGCTTGCTTCTAGTTGCGCCATTTCTGCTGCTAATGGCTGTCATCATCAAGGCCACGTCGCCGGGACCTGTGTTTTATACACAGTTGAGAGAGGGCTACGGCGGTCGCCGTTTTCGGATGGTCAAGCTACGCTCGATGCGGGCAGACGCACATTTGCATCAGTCGTCGCTACGAGCACAAAGCGTGCAGGACGGTCCGGCATTCAAGATGTGGAATGACCCACGGACGACTTGGATCGGAAGGTTGTTGCGGCGAACGAGCCTGGACGAATTGCCACAGCTCTGGAATGTACTGGTCGGCGACATGTCGCTGGTTGGTCCGCGGCCATTGCCGGTGGCAGAGTCGCTGCAGTGCAGTTCGTGGCAGCGCCGACGATTGGCCGTGGTGCCTGGCCTGACTTGCATTTGGCAAGTTCGAGGCCGGAGCACGGTGTCGTTTGAAGAGTGGATGCGGATGGATCTTGAATATTTGCGTTACCGCTCGTTTTCCTACGATGCGAGGCTTCTGATGTCGACGATTCCGTCGCTGGTTTTCAATCGTGGTCCGCGTTAGGTCGCGCGGCGTATTGCTGACAAAAATAAGGAATCGGGCCGCGGCATATTTGGCAGTAACGCCGCGTTTGTGCGTTAATGGCCACGAGCCAAAGTCCTGAGTTCCGCCTGGCACTTTTCTACTGATGGAATTGACCGACCAAATCAGTCCGGCACCGACGATCGACGCCGCTTTCGCGCACAGCGAAAGCATCGCGCGATCGAATCGGGTGCGCGCATTGGTCGCGGGGATGCAGCGTTGGCTGAAGCCGGCGATGATTGCGACGGTCGTCACTGGATTTGCAACCTTCGGCGTGACGGCTATACAGGGCATCCTGCTCGCGCGCTTGCTGGGGCCGCAAGCTCGGGGCGAGTTTGGCACGGCTGTGTTCTATGCCTATACATTGACGTACATCGGACTGGTGGGGACGCAATTCGCCGTTGCTCGCCGGGCCGGGAATGATCCGGAAGGTCGCAGTCAGCTCTCGCGCTCGGTGATCCGGCTGGGCGGATTGACGGGCGTGGGAACCATTCTCGTCGTCGCCCTATTTGCTTTCACATGCTTGCCGGTCGAGAAAAAATACCTGGCTCCATTATGTGTCGTGTGTGCTTTGGCCCTGCCGCTGGAGCACATGCGTCAGTTGCTGCTTGCCGTCGACCAGGGTAGCGCCAAGTTTCGCCGATTCAATATCGTCACTTTGGCGACGAGTATGGTGTTTCCCCTGGCGCTGCTCGCCATGTGGGCAACCGGTATGGTTTCGGTCGTCGCGGCGGCCGTGCTTACATTGGCTGCCCCCGTGGTAGGTCTGACACTGCGGTTCGCCCTTGCAGACAAGCGTGCGAAGAACCAGTCCGCGCTGTGCCTCTCTCGCCGCGGCCGACCACGCTCTTGAAAGAGGGCCTCCCTTACTGGGTTTCGGCGACAACGTGCGACTTATACAGCCGGCTCGATCAATTCCTGATTTTGTGGCTGGGAAGTTTCATGACGCAGGGGCTATACGCGGCCGCGGTTCCTGCGGCGAGTTTGCTATTGGTGGGTTCCGACGTGTTGGCGCTGTTTAGCTTCAACGCCGGGAATCGCGTGCAGGAACCGCTCACTCGCCGGCAGATGCTGCAGGGCGGCGCAATGATCGCCGCATTTCAGGCGTCGGTAGCTGGAGCGTTTTTGCTGGTGGTTGGTCCGCTGATCGTACTGCTGTATGGCGATAAGTTTGCGGGAGCCGTGCCATTTGCCTGGGCGTTGATTCCAGCGCAGGCCATCAACGGTTTCGGCAAAGTGGTCGAAGGGCACCTGCGTGGTCGCGGCATTGTGCATGTCGGAATCTGGGCGCGCATGGCGTCGGCCAGCTTAATTATTGCCATGGTGATGCTTACTTTCGACCGCTGGGGTGTGATGTCGATTCCGTTGTCCGCCACGTTGGGCAATAGTCTGGTCGCGACAGTACTAGCCTGGTACGCCATCGCCGACAACGGCAGCCAGTCTGCCGCTCAGCCGCCATTGCAATCCGGAGAAGCACAACTATGAGTACTAGCATTCGCACTTCGAATCTGAGGGTGTCGCCCGCGGCAATCGCCGATTCGACGCACGAGGGCATGCGCTCGATTGGCCATCTGCTTGCCGCGCCGCTGCTGATCGTCGCCGTCAATGTCACGATGATCATTTTGTCCGACCAAACCGAGGGGGCGGATTTTGGCATCAGTCTGCATTTGCTGGTTCGCCTGGCGGCGTGTGCGATCTTTGGCGCGTATGGCCTGTGTTACCTGCCAAAGACGCAGATGCAGTTTTTCCGTTTTCCCGCGGCTTGGGCGACATTGTACGCACTCTGGGCCATGTTCACGGTGCCATTCAGCCTTTCGCCGACGTATTCCGCGATGGCTCTATTTACTTTGGCGTGTGTCAGTGTGTTCGTGCCGGCCGTAATGTTGCAACTGGGAGGTTGGCGAACGATTCAAGCGATTGTTACCGGCCTGTTGTTATTCGTCACTTTGAATTGGTTGTTGTATTTTCGTTGCTCCTGGCATCTGGTGTTGATCAGCTCCAAGGCATCCAATGGTAATATCGTAACTCGCTTCGGCAACGACCCCCAGCAACTCGGATTCCAGATTGCATGGGCACTCGGCTTGATGCTCGTTCTTGGCGTTTAACAAGCTACGAACGTGGCGATTTACTTGCTTTTGGTCGGCCATCCTATTGTTACACTCGTCCTCACACAAAGCCGGACGGCGATGTTGGCATCGGTCGCCGTAGTGGCGATCGTGATCTGGACACAGCTTGGGGGACGTCAGCGATTATTCGCCTCGATGGTCGGTGCGTTCTTGTTGTCCGCAGCTGCGATCTTTTTTGCGGGCGGCTTGACTTCGTCAGACAGTGAGTCGCTGGCAGATATCGCGTCTCGCTCCGGCGAGGCGAATGAATTGAGTTCTCTCACTGGTCGCGTGGACATTTGGGGCTACGCTTGGAACGAGTGCCTCGCGTCCCCCTTAGTGGGATACGGTTACGGCGCCTCGAGATTCGCACTGCAAGAGGATCCAAACTACCCATTCAAATTCGAAGCGAACCACGCTCACAACCTGTGGCTGAATACAGTGCTCACGACGGGATTTCCCGGGGCCTTGCTCTTGCTGGCGATGGTGGTGCATTTGCTGTTAATGAACCTACGACGGCCAAGTGCGGTGCCAAGCATCGCGCTTGGACTGATTGTCGTGTCGAGCGTCACTGAACCACTACTCTATACCCCGATGCCACACGCACACATGTTCATTTGGCTGATCGCCGTATTCTGGCAGCAAATGGGCATGGATACGACTCCCTTGCCGGGAATCGCCGCAACGCCTACGAGCCGACGAAATGCCCGCTCCTGTGGACGGGCTTCACGCCTGCCCGATCACGGATGCGGAGGGCCGGCTGCATGACGATGATCTTGGAAGTACGAGCGAAGGATGTCATGCCAGCCGTGGCGGCGGCCGATCCGACGGCGCATCAATCAGATGGTGAACATCAAAAGTCTTTTGTGCCGCTGCGTGTCGCGCTGATTGACGAATGAGATCCCACCGTATCGCGCCCCGTTCTATACAGAATTGGCAGCAATTCCTGGTTGGGATTTTCGCGTCTTCACGTGCACGGACCGAGAGGCAGACAGATACTGGGACGTCGAGCGAAAAGGATTGTCGTTTCCGATTCAACGCAGTCGTTCGCTTTCCTATGTTCGGCGAAGCCGCCACGAAGGAACTGAAAGCTTTGAGGACGTGCGGGAAGTTCATTTGCCGGTTGGGCTGCCCTTGGATCTGTGGCGATTTCGGCCGGATGCGATTATCTCAGCCGAATTCGGCGCGCGAACATTATTTGCCGGACTCTACGCAAGGCTGTTTGGCAGCCGGCTGGCAGTGTACTTCGAAGGTACGCCGCACACGGAGCGGAATATTGGCATGAGTCAGCGATTGGTGCGTCGCATCATTCGATTGGCCCCGCATGCCTACGCCGTGAATGGGCGACAGGGCCGTGAGTATTTGCAGGGCTTGAACGTATTGCCGTCATCGATCGTCGAAATTGGCCAACCGCTTGATACCGAGGCCTTCACCCAAGAAATCGGCACCGAGCGGCGAAGTAAGTTGCGTGCCGAATTGGGCGTCGAAGGGCAATGTTATTTGTTCTGCGGCCGGTTGATTCCGCTCAAAGGGCTCGACCAGCTGCTTGATGCCTGGGAAGTATTCTCGAAGCAGAACGGCGTGACTGCCACGTTACTGATTTTCGGCGAAGGGAGCGATCGGGCGCATCTTGAACAACGAGTTGCCAAGGCAGGACTGACGAATGTGCGGTTTCTGGGGCACGTCCAGCGCGATCGCCTCCCGGAGATCTATCAAGCCGCCGATGTGTTTGTACTTCCCACGCTGATGGATTGTTGGGCTCTCGTGGTCAACGAAGCGATGGCGTCTGGACTGCCGGTAATCAACTCGAAGTTTTCGGGAAGTTCGGACCTGACCGTAGATAGTCAAACAGGTTGGGTCATCGATCCATTCGATCGCGGTGAGCTGCTAGGTGCATTGCAACAAGCTTGGCAATCGAGAGACAAGCTGCCATTGATGAGGAATTCGATTCGCGGGGCAGTTGCGTCGGTGAGTATCCCGGCAGTAGCGGCCCGAGTTCGCCAGTTGGTTGACGGTATGTTGGCCGGCAAGAATCCAAGCCAGAAGAACAGTTAAGTTCGAGAGCGAGAAGCTATGAGTATTCAAGACCAAATGAAGCGAGGTGCTTCAGTCGTTGCTGTGTTGATGCACCGCGTTTTCGGCGAACGCCAACAGGATCGGCTTGGCATGTTGCTGCACCATCGCGTCTCGCCGTCCTTTCCCGGACTTCCCGACCCTCCACACAACGTGACGCCGGACGTATTCCGTGAGCAGTTGGTTGGTTTGCTGGCGGCCGGATATCGCTTTGTGAAGCTAAAGGACGTGCTTGAAGCTCGGCGAATGGGGAAGCCGCTGCCACCGCGTAGCGTGGTGCTCACGTTCGATGACATCTATGAGTCGGTCTATCGGCACGCATTTCCGGTGATGAAAGAGCTCCGAGTACCGGGCGTTGCTTTTGTGAGCACTTCCTTTCTTGATTCCCAGGAGCCGTTTCCATTCGACGAATGGTCCTTGAAATACCGACCTCAACTGGCTCCCGAAGACTATCGCCCCGTCACAACCGACCAATGTCGCGAGATGTTGGCCAGCGAGTTGTTCGAGTTCGGTGCGCACACACATACGCACACCGATCTTCGTGGGCGGCCGGATGTGTTTTGCAGCGATGTTTCGCAATCGGCCGCAATCGTCCGCGAGTTGTTTCAATTGGAGGATGTGGCTTTTGCATTTCCATGGGGTTCGACGGCGAACGGGAATGCCGGGGGCGAATTGACAACGGCCGCGCGGAAGGCGGGAGTTTGCTGTGCATTGACGACGGATGGCGAATTGATTGATCTGTCGACGGACGATGAGTTCAATTGGGGGCGATTTGTGGTCTTTTCGTGGGACACGCCGGCGACCCTCGCCGCCAAGCTTTCCGGTTGGTACGCGTGGGCCCGCAATCTGAAGCAGTATCTGGGCCGTCGCCCCCTGCCCTCGCCGGCTCATTCATGAAACGCACTCGTGACATTCTCAATGTAGTTTCTCACGGTGACTGGTTCACCATGTATGCCCGTGTCGAAATGCGGTCGAACGCCGCTTCGCGCAAGGCCAATCGTGACCTGCCGCCCAGCCAAGGGAGGCGAGTCGCGGTGAAAATCCTCGTTGTACACAACTACTATCAGCAGCCGGGTGGTGAGGACCGCGTCTTTGAGGACGAGTCCGAATTGCTGGCTTCGCATGGTCACGAAGTCGTCAAGTTTGCCAAGCACAACGACTCGGTGAAGGAAATGAGTTCGTGGTCGCTTGCCGCGCGAACCATTTGGAATTCGCAAGTGGCACGCGAAATCGGCGAACTCGTTCGATCTCACCGTGCCGACATCGTGCATTTTCACAACACGCTGCCGCTGATATCCCCCGCCGCGTACTATGCTGCTCGCCAAGCGGGGGCGGCGGTGGTCCAGACGCTACACAACTATCGACTCGCCTGCCCGAAATCAACGTTTTTCCGCGAGGGGGCCCCCTGTGAAAGCTGCCTCGGCAAGGCGGTCGCCTGGCCGGCTGTGCTTCACGGCTGCTACCGGGATAGTCGCGCCGCGACCGCGACCGTTGCGGCGATGCTGGGGGTCCACCGCTTGCGCGGCACCTATCGCAAAGCGGTCGACGCGTACATTGCGCTCACGCAATTTGCCCGTGAGAAGATGATTGAGGCGGGACTGCCTGCGGAGAAGCTGCACCTTCGGCCCAACTACATGCTCGACGATCCTGGGGCTGGGAGCGGAAACGGAGAGTACGCCCTATTCCTTGGCCGGCTCTCTCCGGAGAAGGGCATCGCCACCATGCTCGACGCCTGGCAGCGTTACGATCCCGGCGTGCCACTGGTGATTTGCGGCGATGGACCATTGGCACCGGAGGTCGAGCAAGCCGCGACTCGAAGCGATCGAATTAAGTGGTTGCCGCGGCGTCCCCACGCAGAACTACTTGAGCGTCTCGGTCGTGCGTCGCTGCTAGTCGTGCCGTCGCAATGGTATGAGGGATTCCCGAAGACCATTGTCGAAGCCTATTCCAAGGGGACGCCGGTGGTTGCGTCGCGCCTGGGATCGATGGTCGAGTTGATCGATGACGGAGTGACCGGCGCGAAGTTCACGCCGGGCAACGCAGTCGAACTTGCGGCGACCGTCCGGCAAACGCTCGAAAACAAATCGCAGCTCGAGCGCATGCGTGTGGCGGCTCGCCACAAGTTTGAGACTTGTTACTCGGCCGTCGCATGTTATGAGCGATTGCTCGAAATCTACGAAGCAGGACTGCGCGTTCGTCATGGTGCTGCCGTGGCGATTACTTCTGGTTCTGTTCCTTCAACCGATCAGTCTATTGGCAGGATACATAATTCTGCCAGCCAAACTTTCCTTGAGGCCTGCCCGCGATGACGATGACGCCTGTCGCTCGAATGCGAACTAACAGAATGCCGCGCACTGCTGATGTGGAGCCGGCCTGGCCGGTTAAGCACGATGTGTTCGGTGTGCAGGTGACTGCCGGCGGACACGACGCGCTGTGCGATGCGATCATGTCGGTTGCAAGTCGACGTGGTTCGGCCGCCGTATCCGCATTTGCGGTGCATGCGCTGATCGAGGCCTGCACTTCGCGTGAATTGAACGAGAAAGTCAATCGATTCTCTGCCGTGACGGCGGACGGTCAGCCGATCCGCTGGGCCCTGCACTGGCTGTATGGCACAAAGCTCAAGAGCACGGTGCAGGGATTTGAAGTGATGTCGATGCTCTGTGAGCGTGCGGCAAAAAGCGGTGTGTCGATTTACCTCTACGGCAGTTCGGAAGAGACGCTCGCGGCGCTCAAAGCGAAATTGCTCGGAGCTTATCCCGGACTGATCATCGCGGGCGTGGAGTCGCCGCCGTTCCGGCCTCTTACCGCGGAGGAAGATGCCGCGATGGTCGAGCGCGTGAATGCGAGCGGAGCCGGCCTCGTGTTCATCGGGCTTGGTTGCCCGAAGCAGGATCATTTTGCGGCCGAGCATCTCGATCGCATTCAAGCGGTGCAACTATGCGTGGGAGCCGCGTTCGATTTTCTCGCGGGCACGAAGCCGATGGCGCCGATCTGGATGCAGCGTTCTGGCCTGGCATGGGCCTTCCGGCTCTATCAGGAACCGCAGCGACTGTGGAAGCGATACTTGGTGACGAATTCTATCTTTGTGCGCCGCTTGGCCGCGCAGTTCATCAAGCAGCGAGTGCTCGGCACCTGGCCGAAACGGGCGGACGATGGATTCCAAACCACGGCGTCTTCGGCCGATTGAAACTGTGCTATGCCGTCGGGCGAGCAGTTCACGCAAATTCGATCATCGCTTTGACGACGCCATCGCGGTAGTCGGCCACCATGTCGAACGCCGCTTTCGACTCTTCAAACGCGAATCGATGCGTAATCATCTGGGCGACCGCAGCCTGTTGCCGGCCGATCAGATCGAGGGCCGCTTCGACGCAGCCTCTCTGGCGGCGGATGTTGACGATCGTCAGCTCCTTGCGGCGGATTTTCTCCGGTGCAAAGTAGATTTCGTCGACTTCGGGAATGCCGATGATGACAAGCGTCCCGCCAGGGCGCAGCATGTCGACCGCCTGATCCATCGCCGCTTGCTGGCCGCAGCACTCAAAGATGACGTCGAGCCCTAGCGGCTCCACGATTGAGAAGCTCTGCGACAACGTCCGTGTTGCCGTGGATTGCCGACCCACGGGATGCCTGCCGCGCGGGCGGCAGCGCAGCGTTCGTCGATGTTGTCGGTGGCGTAAACGGGACCACAACCCGCGTCAACGGCGGCCAGGTGGACCGTGCGTCCGATCGGGCCGAGTCCAAGGATGCCAACTTTCGCGCCAGGTGCGATAGACGCCTGGCGGACAGCGTAGATGGCGATGGCGAGCGGCTCGGCGACGGTTGCTTCGGCCAGGCTGATGTGGTCCTCGAGCTTGAAGCAATTTTGCTCCGGCATCACGAGTCGCTGCGACAAGCTGCCTTCCGCTTGGCCCGGGCAGCCGAGGAATCGATTGTGGCGGCACGTGTTTTCGCGGCCCGCGAGGCATTGATCGCAATGCCCGCAGGTGACGGCGGGTTCGATGGCGATTCGATCGCCGGGCCGCACACAAGTCACGCGGCGGCCCACTTCGAGCACCGTGCCGGCACACTCATGACCGACGGTGAAGGGAAATTCGACGACCTGCTCACCAATTCGGCCGGTCGTATAGTAGTGGATGTCGGAGCCGCAGACGCCGACGGCACCCATTTCGATCAGCACATCCGTCGGCTGCACGAGCTTGGGATCTGGGGCGTCGACGAGCGACATTTGGCGGAGGCTCGTGAGTGGGAAGGCCTTCATTGCGGAAGCGTCCTGGAAATGTTAAATCTGAGCGGCAGCGACTCGCAGCAACTCCTGCTCCGCGTCTTGCGTCCACTTTCCGCCGTCGAGTTTGGCCGCGACCGATGGGAAGCGGGCGCCGAGTTCGCTGAGCGGAATGAGACCGAGATCGTGCAACATCGGATAGACGATGATCTTGCCGGCGAGGGTGCGATTCTCAACGCTGGCAATGCCGTCGATCGCGCCGGCCATGCCGCTCACCGCGTCGACCGAGGCGTTGGTGTCGAAGCCTTCGTGTTCGACCTTGCGAAGCACGATATGCATGTCTTCGATCGTCGAGCCGCTGGTGCCAAACATGAAGCAGCGTTTCTCGATATAGGCGTCGAGATCAAGCAGGTGCTTCGTGGGAGCGGGAATGCCGGCGAAGATGTTGATGATCGCGCCGTCGACGGCATCCTGGATGGCCGAGGCCACGAGTGCGCCGATCGGCGCCATGAGGGCGAAGTAGCTGAACTTTTCTTTTAGCGGCGTAGTTTGCGAGTTGACGAGGCGGAGCGACGCGCCGTTGGCCTTGGCCAGCGGCTCGGCCTTCTTGCGCAGCGTTTCCAGCCGGGCATCGTCGAAATCCGTGCCAACGACGCGCACATCCGGCGCACTCAGGCAAACGTCGCGGAGCACGTGCATCTGTCCCATCGGCCCGCCCGCGCCGACGACGAGCACTCGGTCGTGTGGCCGGACTTCGCCGTTGGTGGGAATGACCTTGTACGACGCGGAGGCATCGTTGCCGGTCGTACCAACCCAGCGGGTTCCGCCATAGTGCACGCGGCCGACACCCACGGACACCAGCTCGCCGATCTGCTGGCCGCCAAGCACGAGGTTGATAATGCCCCCAGGGATGAGTTTGTCGTTCAGCGTCTCGATCGTGGCCTTGTCCGCGCCGAAATACACGATGTCGTCGAACGACTCGTTTGGCAATGCTGCGATGTCGGCCGGTGCAACGCGTTGGATGTCTGCTGGACGGCCCTTTGGCGAGAAACTTTCCTCCAACCCCTTTTCGCTCCGGCCGTCGGCGACGACGACTAGCAGCTTGCCGCCACTTTTGATCCGTTTTCGCTCGATCGTGACATACGAATCTTCGACGCAAGCCCAAGGTTCCACCAGCGCGATGGCCGAAGCGCCGCGTTCCTCACCGACGGGGATCAGGAACCGCTCGCCATCGGGAGCGATCACGACGCGCTCGTCGAGCAGCGCGTATTCCTGCAGGCCGCCGTCGAAGTTGTAGCCAAAAGCCGCGTTCGATCCGGCAGCGGTCGGCAATTGTCGATAGTCGGTCTGCACCAGGCAGCGCTCACCGATGCGGTGCTGTTTCACGTGGTCGCCGATGGCGACGATGCGGCAGACCACTTCGTGCCCCGGGACGACTCGGCTGCCGCCCGGCACGTAACTCTGGATGCCGGCAAGTACCGTCTTCTCGATGCCGGCGACGATCTCCGACTTGCGGACGTGGTCGTGAAACTGTTTGAGTAACTTCAAATCGGAGAAACAGAGGCCGACGGCCTCCACCTTGACGAGGATCTCGTGCGGGCCGGGGGTGGGCACCGACTTCGTGCGATTGAGCTTCAATTCGCCGGGGCCGACCAGTTGCACGGCGTGCTGGGTGGAGGGGAGTTCGGCTGTCTGGGTGGTCATAGTTCGCCTCAACGATTCTCGCCGCGAGTTTATCGCAGCATTTCCTGTCCGCCGGTCACCGGGAGCGCCTGACCGGTCTCGTAACGTTGTTCAATCAGATATAGTATCGCGCTGAGCACGTCGGCGGTGGTGCAGCCGCGTCCCATCGGCACCTTCGCTTCGTAGGCGTGCTTCACATCTTCGATGGTTTTCGCACCCGGGACCTTGCCGGTCCGCAGGTATTGTACGAACAAGCCCTTTTCGGGGTCGGACCAGAGCGGGCCATCGAGAAAATTGCCGGGGCAAACGGCGTTCACCTTCACGCCGTCTTCAACGAGTTCGAGCGCGAAGGACTGGGTGAGCCCGATGCCACCGAATTTGCTGCCCGCGTAGGCAAAGTTTTTCTTCGACCCGGCCAAGCCGGACTTGGAGTTGATCTGGATGACGTCGCTCCAATAGGCCGGGTTCGCAAGGTGCTGGGTGGCGAGCACAGGCGCGGCCCCTTTCACGCAGAGAAAATATCCCTTGTAGTTCACGTCGGTGACGAAATCGAAGTCCTGCTCGGATTGTGTTTTGACCGATTCTGCCCGCAAGACGCCGGCGTTCGAGATGAACACGTCGAAGCCGCCATAGGTACGAACGACGCGGTCGATCGCCTGCTGGATCGATGCGGCGTCGGTGACGTTCATCGCCAGGCCGACGGCGGTGCCGGCGCCGTTGGCAGCGGCAAGTTCCGCTGCTGCCTGGGAAACGCCGGTTTCGTTGACATCGGCGAGCACGACATGCGCCCCTTCGCCGGCGAGACCGCGGGCGATCTCGAGGCCGAAACCTTGAGCCGCGCCCGTAACGATTGCCACTTTGTTCTTGAGGCGACGGCTGCCGGAGCTGCCGCTGGTGAGCGAGACGCTGCGACGGTACGATTCGACTTCCCAGTCCTCAATAAACAGCCGCTCGCGGTCGGTGAGATAGCTGATACCGCCGAGCCGCGTCGCCCCGGCCATCACCCTCGTTGCGTCGAGGTAGACATCGCGGGCGGTGGACGCTTGCTTGAAGTCGTCGCCGACGGCGAGCAAACCGAGGCCTTCGAGGAGCACGATCTTCGGCGCGAAGCGGGTGCGGGTGCGGTGTGCGTCGAGTGCGGACTTCAATCGCTCGACGAGCGCGGAGTCGTCCTCGCCAACGCGCGGCTCGAACCACATGGGGAAGCTGCCGCAGTAGACGATTTGGTCGGGTGTAAGTGGTCCGGCGGTTGCGGCAGTCTTTCCGGGCGCTGTACCGACCAAGCCGCGAATCACGGGCGAATCGTCAAACGTGACGACTTTGAGCGACGCCGATCCGTCGTCGGCCAAGAGGCCGCGAAGGGCGGGCGCAATTTGACGAATATGTGCGTCGACCGTCGCGAGGGCTGCCGGTTGGCCAAACGAGTTCGTTGACCAGTCGTCACCAAGCCGAGCCGAAATCTTTTCGAGGATCCCGTTCGTGGTCGCTCGGATCGACTCGGGATCGTCGCCGGTGACGATCAGCCCGTGGTTGGCCATCAACACGGCCTTGACGGGACAGTGTTCGGCCAGCGCCTGCTGGAGCGACTGCGCCAGGATGAAGCCCGGGTCGACGTACGGCAACCAGAGGATCGTATCGCCGAAGATTTCTTCCGCGAGTTGCCGTCCATCCTGACGACAGGTGAGCGTGTTGGCGATGGTTGCGTGGCTGTGGACGACGTAGGTTTCCGGCAGCAGGTGATGCAGCAGCACCTCGACGCTCGGCCGTTGACCTCGCTCGGGTTGGCAGCGTGCGGCGGCGATGCGGTCTTTGAATTGTGCCTCGCGGCGTGAGGGATCGGCGTCGAGCTTGGCCGCGGCGAGCTCCGCGAGCTGGTCGCGGTCCATTACGACGAAGCCTTCGGGCGTCATCGTGGCGAGCGAGGTGCCACTTGCTTTGACATATAACCGATTGCCGACCTTGCACGATGTATTCCCACCACCTGCCAACACGATCGACGGATCGGAGCCGTAGAAGCGCGACAGTTTGCAGATGACGTCGAGCTCGCTATCGGAGGCGAGGAAAGCGGGCCATTCGGTGGTTGAGCTGGTCGTCAAAACTCGTCGTTTCCGTTTACTTAGAGAGAGCGGCGTCGAAATAGCGTTGGATCACGGCGGCACCGAGTTTGGCCAGGTGTGAAATGCGTGCGTCCGCTGAATCATAATCGGGATTCGGCCGGCCGTCATGGCCGACGTAGCCACACTGACCGTGGAGCGACAAGAACTGGTGGGCCGCGGCGACGCAGGCTCCTTCCCAGAAAATGGCGCGAATGGTCGCCGGTACTTCGCCGTCTTTGCAGCAAGGATCGAAGGGGATCAAGTCGAGTGTGTTGTGTTCGGTGCCCGCGGTGACCACGATGCCGGCAGCCCGCATTTTGGGAACGTACTCTTGCAGCACGCGCTCCGAATTCCGCACGGGAATCCATTCCGCGGCATGGACGCCGCGCGCCTGAAGTTCGCGGACGAGCTGGTCGGCGTCGGCCTCGAATTCGCAGCGGGGCGACGCACCATCAGCGAGGACCGGATAGCTGGGGATTCCGCCAAGTTCCAGAACGAGCCGCCGCGCTTCCGCAAAGCTCAAGAATTCCTCGTCGACGAAGGCCGGCTTGCCCGACTTCATCAAATGGGAGCGAAGTTCGTTTTGCACGCCAACGTGGTCGAGCGGATCGGTAAGCTTGGTCGCTGCGCCGAGGACTTCGCCGAAACGAGAGAGGCGGTTTTCAGCGGTAATGCTGCCAAACAGCGACTCTTGGAAGGCCTGCGAAATGTGACGTTCTTGCAGGTAGACCGTGTCGCGGCGGCTGCCGTGGCGGGCAACAATCATGTCTACGACAGCGGCTTCGTCGATCTTGGCGTCGACACCGCGGGCGGCGAACGTCGTCCGCATGCGATCGACCATGGCGGCCATCCGCTTGGAGTCGTTCGCACGAATCGTCTTGAGCAGCTCGGTCGCGGCGGGCGTCATGTCATCAAAGCGCGTGATCCCTTTGCCGCAGAGGTACGTCTTGCCGGGGTTTCCGGGGTCGTTGACTTTGATGCCGGCGTCGCGGAGGTCGGCTTGCATCGAAATGATCTCGATGCCGAAGAGCGGGAAGATGCCGCGGTCTCGCGCCCCCTCGGCGAATTCGCCATACACCTCATAGTCGTAGTAATTGCTGACGCCGAGCACGCCGATTTGCTGTTCGCCCGCGAGCGTGACCGCCTGCTCGACACTATCGAACGCGGAGAAATTTGGCGGCAGGTGGATATGCGAATTGACGCGAGGCGGCGACGCGGGACCGTAGCCGCGGTCGGCCAGCTCACGAAGTTCGGCCGGTGTGCCCAGGCTGCGCAGTGCGTCGAGTGCTGTGACGACTTGATTTCCCATGAAGTGTGCTTCTGACTAGACCATGGCGGCGGCGATTCGGAGGACTTTCCGGGGCGGCAAATGCAGACCCACGCCCAGCGCGTCTTCGGCCGCCTCTTTGATCGCTTCGCTGATCGTGGGATGTGCCCAAACCGTTTCGGCGACGTCGCGTAGTGTGACTTTCTGTTGGATCAGTGCGGTGGCGGCGGCGACGCACTCGGTTGCATTGTGGCCGATCAGGTGAGCGCCAAGCAGCTCATTCGTCTCGCGATGTCGGATCAGCTTCACGAAGCCTTCGGTGTGGCGGGCCGCCATCGCCTTGCCCAAATGGCCTATTGGAAAGCGGCCGATGGCGATCGGCAGTTCGGCGTCCCGTGCTTCTTGTTCGGTCATGCCGACGGCGGCGACTTCGGGAAACGTGTACACAGCCGACGGAATCGCGGCGTGGAATGGTTGAGCAGCGCCGAGTGCGTTTTCGGCTGCGGCCACACCCTGGGCCGATGCGGCGTGGGCGAGCATGCTACGACCGTTCGCGTCGCCAATCGTGTAGTGCTTGGCTACGCACGTCTCGAGTCGGTCGTTGACTTCGACAAAACCGCGACGGTCCGTGCGGATGCCGGCGCGTTCGAGGCCAAGCCCGCTCGTGTTCGGTCGCCGGCCGGTCGCCACGAGCACGCGGTCGAACGACAACGATTGGCCGTTCGACAATCGGGCTTTGACTGCGCCGTCGACGATTTGCATCTCTTCTACTTTTGTATCGAGATGGCAGGTGACGCCCCGCTGCTTGAAGACTTTCAGCAATTCGGTGCCGAGGTCGGCGTCGAGCGTGGGAAGGATCCGCGACATCAATTCGACGATGGTCACTTCGACGCCAAACGACTGCATCATGCAAGCGAACTCGCAGCCGATCACACCGCCGCCGACAATAAGAAGCTTCTTCGGCAGATCGGACCAATGGACGGCTTCGTCGGACGTACAGACTAGTGTCGGACCGTCGGGCCAGCCGGGGATTCGCATCGGTGTGGAGCCGGTGGCGACGATCACCGCGTCGGCAGTAACCAGCTGCTCGCTGCCGTCGGCCGCCGTGACGACCACTCGACCGGGGCTCTCGAATCGCGCCGTACCTGCGAGTTGGGTGACCGCGCGGCCTTTGAACAAACTCGCGATGCCGCCGCGAAGTTGGCGAATCGTTTTGTCTTTGTGAGAAGTGATCGCGTTCCAATCGAAACCGACGTCGCCGGAAACTTTGACGCCCCATTTGTCGGCGTGCCGAACGGAGTGGAGCATTTCGGCCGACGACAGCAGAGCCTTTGACGGGATGCAGCCGTAGTTGAGGCAGGTGCCGCCGAGATGATGCTTTTCGACGACGGCGACGCGCGCGCCAAGCTGGGCCGCTTTCAGGGCTGCGATGTAGCCGCCCGGACCGGCGCCGATTACCAGGAGCTGATAGTGGTCCGCCATGGTCAGGCCAGTTCTTCGCTGGGGTGTTCGAGGATTGCTTGGAGCCGCTGCATGAATTTGGCAGCCATCACACCGTCGACGATGCGATGGTCGGCGCTGAGCGTCATCGTCAAACTGCGCCCCGCTCGCATTGCACCGTTCTCGACGATCACCGATTCGCGGGCGGCACTCACCGCGAGGATGCCCGACTCCGGAGGATTGATGATCGCGCTGAATTCTTCGACGCCGAACATGCCAAGGTTGCTGATCGTGAA
The DNA here is from genome assembly GCA_963847905.1 of uncultured Planctomycetota bacterium. GTDB lineage: Bacteria > Planctomycetota > Planctomycetia > Pirellulales > Lacipirellulaceae > DASYDU01. The sequence continues at coordinate 197,453 of CAWKBP010000002.1, forward strand.
GTGGCCCTTGCCGATGTTTTCAAGCCGACCTTTGCGTGCCTGCTCGACGACGCGGCGAGTTTCCGCGGCCAGCCGAGCGAGAGGCAGCGTGTCGGCGTCGGTCACCACCGGCACGACGAGCCCATCGTCGATGCCGACCGCGATGCCGATGTTGGCATGGGGATATTCGATGATTTCGTTGCCGACGATCTGGCTGCGGACAGCGGGGAATTCGTGAATCGTACGGGCAACGGCGAGTATGATCACGTCGTTGAGCGTGCAATTGGCCGTCGACTTTTGTTCGCGGTAAAAGGCCAGGAGCGGATCGGCGTCGATCGTCGTCCGCACGTAGAAATGCGGCACGGTCTGTTTTGATTGCTGCAGATTGAGGCCGATCGCACGCCGCATCTTGGAGAGGGGGCGGCGGATTTCGGCGCCGGTGCCCATGTTTGTTGTCGTGGTGGGAGTGGGCGAAACTTCATGTAGGTCGGAAGACAGGATGCGGCCGCCGGGACCGCTGCCGGTTACGACCGTCGCGAGCTCGATGCCGCGATCGGCGGCCAACTTCCGCGCGGCTGGCGATGCTTTCACGCGTCCTTCTGCCGTTACGGCGACGGGTGCGCGCGAGACTGCGGCACTGGAACCGTTCGTAGAAGGCGAACTTGCCGCAGCGGCTGATGGACTGGCGGTATTGGGAGATGGATTACCTTGTCCGGCGAGATAAGCGTCAGCGTCCGCATCGCTATCGGCAAGCAATGCGATCAATTCCTTCACCGCGACGGGCTCGCCGACCGGCGCGATGATTTTTGCGATCCGACCGGCGTCCGGCGACTCAAAATCCATGGTCGCTTTGTCGGTCTCGATTTCACACAGAATCTGTCCAACGGCGATCTGGTCTCCAGGTTGGACTCGCCAAGAAATGACAGTGCCTTCCTCCATCGTATTGCCGGCCTGCGGCATGAGGATCGGCGTCACTTTGCCGGTGGCCGTCGGTTGTTGTTCGGGCACTGCTTTCTCCGTATCGCTGCTGGTCGCAGTCGCGGGGGAGGATGTGTGGGCGTCGAAGCTGGCCAATTTGGCACCGCATGAAATCGATTGCCCAGGTTTGGCCAGCTGCTGCGAGAGAACGCCGGCCTGGGTCACCTCGAGCACTATCCGGGCTGAGTCGGCGTCGAGCTCGACGATTCCGTCGCCAATGGCGCAGGCCGCCCCCGGCTGTTTCAGCCAGCGCACGACCGTGGCGTTGGAAATCGGCGGAGAAAGCGCTGGAAATACGACGAATGCCATGACTTTTTATTTCCTCTCCCATCAGCATATCGGCCAAAGCCGATTAATTCAATCCAATATCGACAAAATTATGTACAACATGTTGCATAAACTGTCGATTTGATGGTAGAATCACCATATTAGGGCAGGTAAATCTAGGATTTAAAGGTGTAGATATGAGTCAGGCGACTTCCGTCCGACGCAAGCAAATCATGTCGCAACTGCTTGACCAGAAGCAGGTTACGGTCAAGGCGCTGGCCTCGGCGATGGGCGTTTCCGACGCCACGGTGCGTCGGGATCTCAAGGCATTGGCCGACGAACAGGGTCTCAAGCTGATCCACGGCGGGGCCGCCCTGCCCCGCGAGCGTGACTTCTCCTACCAAGCGCGACTAATGCGATCGGGGAACGAAAAGAAAGTCATCGGCGAACTGGCGAGTAAGTTCTTTCACGACGGCGATCATGCGTTTCTCGACTCGGGAACGACGTGCTCTGAATTGGTGCCATACGCGAAACGAATGCATGAGATCACGATTCTGACCAATAGTGCCCGGCTGGCGTTGGAACTCGACGCGACGGGTGTCCAGCTTTTCCTGATCGGCGGTGAATATCGTCCGGATCGGATGGACACGATTGGGCCGATGGCGGTCGGCACACTCAACCAGGTGCGCGGCTACACGGCCTTCATCGGTGCGGATGGATTGAGCATGGACTTTGGGCCTTCGGCAAGCGATTTGGCCAGTGCTCACCTCCATCGGCAGGTTGTGGCCAACGCGCTATCGACGGTGCTCTTGGTGGACCATTCGAAATTTGGCGCCGCGTCGCTATTTCAAATTGTCGAATGGTCGACGATCGCGACCGTCATTACGGACCAGGAGCCGGACGCCGCCTGGGTCGACTTCTTCAACGAACAGAATATAACCGTCGTCTTTCCGGGTTCAAATGGACACGAAGAAGCCCACGACGACGGCAACCAAGAATAGCAATCAAGACAGCCACAATTATTGGAGCGACTTTCAATGCCTAAGGGAATACTTATCGATCCCGTCGAAATGCGTTCGCGGCGCGTGCTCGAATTCAAGCCGATTCCGTTGAATCAATACGATCGCAGCGTGACGGACGAGATGGCGGCCGGAACGGTGACGAAGTCCGACCTGGTGCGCATCCAGCGCGACATGATGATCATCCGCGCGTTCGAGGAGATGCTCGACTCGGTGAAGAAGCAGGGGCATTTCAAGGACCTCCCTTACAATCATCGGGGGCCGGCGCATCTTTCGATCGGCCAGGAGGCGGCGGCGGTTGGTCAGGCATACTTGCTCGACGCGGACGACCACATCTTCGGTTCGCACCGCTCGCATGGTGAGATTCTTGCCAAGAGTCTCTCGGCGATTCATAAGCTCGACGATCCAGCGCTGATGTCGATCATGAGCAACTACTTCGGTGGCGATTGTCTGCGCGTTGTCGAACAAGGAGCCAAGGGTACGACGCAGGACCTGGCGATTGATTTCATCGTCTACGGGGCGCTGGCGGAGATCTTCGCGCGGGACACGGGCGTAAATCGCGGGTTCGGTGGCTCGATGCATGCCTTCTTTCCACCCTTTGGCGTCTACCCAAACAACGCAATCGTGGGTGGTTCGGCCGACATCTCGGTCGGTGCAGCCCTCTTTAAGCACGTCAATCGCCGGCGGGGCATCGTGGTCGCCAACATCGGCGACGCGTCCGCCGGTTGCGGACCCACGTGGGAGGCTCTGTTTTGCGACGATGGATCAGTTCAAGGAGTTGTGGGACGCATCGCACCGCGGCGGCTTGCCGTTGGTGATGAACTTCGTCAACAATTTCTACGGAATGGGCGGGCAACCGGTCGGCGAAACGATGGGCTTCAAGATCCTCGCTCGTATGGGTGCGGGCCTCTCTCCAGATCAGCTGCACGCCGAGCGAGTGGACGGCTACAATCCGCTGGCGGTTATCGACGCGATGCGCCGCAAGCGCGACATCATCGAGCGCGGCGACGGCCCGGTGTTGCTCGACACGGTGACCTATCGCTTCAGCGGCCATTCGCCGTCGGACGCAAGTTCCTATCGAGAAAAGGACGAGGTGGAAGCCTGGCAGGTGGTCGATCCGCTCGTCACATTTGCCGGCAACATCATCGACGCCGGGGCATGTACGCAGGCCGATCTCGACGCGATGCAAGCTCGCATCGACGAGATCGTCTTGAATGCCTACCGCAAGGCGATCGATTTGAAGATTTCGCCGCGTGCGGATCAGAAGAACGTCGGTTCGGAACTCGAGCGATCGATGTTTTCAAACGAACGCGTGGAGAAACTGGCGGACGATCCAGTGGAGGTGAATCATCCGCTCGCCGAGAATCCCCGCGTGCAGCAATTGGCCAAGCGGAGCCGCAGCGGCCTCGACGATGCCGGGGTACCCGTCCCCAAGCAACGGGCGATCGGCATCCGCGACGCGTTGTTCGAGGCGATTGCGGATCGGTTCTACGCCGATCCCACGATGATCGCGTACGGCGAGGAAAACCGCGATTGGGGCGGCGCGTTTGCGGTCTACCGTGGTTTGACGGAGGCCCTGCCCTATCATCGGTTGTTCAATTCGCCGATCTCGGAGGGGGCAATCGTGGGCACGGCGGTCGGCTACGCGCTCGAAGGCGGGCGGCCACTCGTGGAGCTGATGTATTGCGACTTCATGGGACGGGCCGGTGACGAGATTTTCAATCAACTGGCCAAGTGGCAATCGATGTCGGGCGGGCTGTTGAAGATGCCAGTGGTGCTGCGGGTGTCTGTCGGATCGAAGTATGGGGCGCAGCATAGCCAGGACTGGTGCAGCATGTGCGCACACATTCCGGGTCTTAAGGTTGTGTTTCCGGCGACTCCCTACGACGCAAAGGGCCTCATGTATTCGGCGCTGCTCGGTACGGATCCGGTAATATTCTTCGAGAGCCAGCGGATTTACGACCAGCCGGAGCTATTTCATCCGGGCGGTGTGCCCACGGGGGCGTATGAGATTCCGATCGGCGAGCCGGACGTGAAAAAGACGGGCAGCGACCTGACGATTTTGTCGATCGGAGCCACATTGTATCGGGCGCTGGAGGCCGCGAAGGAGCTTGAGGATAGGTATGGCATGTCGTGCGAAGTGATCGACGCCCGGTCCATCGTGCCGTTTAATTTCGAAAAGGTTGTGGCTTCCGTGAAGAAAACGCGGAAGATTCTGCTGACCTCGGACGCATGTGAACGGGGCAGCGCGCTGCAGACGTTTGCCGCGAAGATCACTCAGTTTGCGTTCGACGAATTGGATGGTCCACCGGTAGTCGTTGGTGCCCGCAACTGGATCACTCCCGCGGACGAAATCGAAGACGCCTTCTTTCCCCAGGTCGCCGATATTCTTGACGCGGTGCACGAGCACATCCTGCCGCTCACGGGATACGAGACGGCCCGCGAATGCTCGACGGACGAGCTGTTGCGGCGAAGTGCCGCGGGCGTCTAGATCGTAGCGTCCGACATCGCGTCGCTTCGTCGCCATTTATGCCAAGCAATGGCGGCGCATGCGCCGAGTGGCACGCGTGTTGCTCTCTCCTTCTCTCAACAACCGGGATGTTATCGGTTGTCGCCAGGGATCGTCATCAGAATGAGATGCGTCGTAATTGGCGGTTGGAATTTGAGAATCGAACGCACAGGAGAAACAATCATGAACTGGGATACTGCCAAAGGTCAGTGGAAGCAGTTTCGCGGCCAAGTCCAGGAACAGTGGGGCAAATTGACGGACGACGATCTGGACCAGATCGAAGGCAAACGCGATCAGCTGCTGGGTGCAGTGCAAAAGCGCTATGGGATCGCGAAGGATGAGGCGGACGCACAGGTGAAGAAATTTGAGTCTTCCTGCGGTTGCCATTAAGGTTAGCGCCATCCCATTCGCCGTCGCACCAATCTAGCATCAATGGCTAGCTTCTACGGCGACGGGCCTGGATTGTGGGGATTCTCGTGTCGTCTCAAGGATCCCCGCTTCCATCGGTCCGTCGCCGTGTTTTTCTTTGCTGCCGAGCGCAATCATCTTCCGGTCGGGTTCGCGGGGACGGTTTGAGGTTCGTTAGCTCGATCGACGGCGTCGCTTGCTTCTCGCAACAGGTTGGACCCGCTTTCTAAGGCTCGATCGGTGTCCTGCTGGATTTTCTGGGTCTCGATGTTGATGCTCGACTGGCCCGGTGTTTTGCTAAACGAGATCCAGCCGACAAGGGCCAAGATCAACACGATCGCCACGATGAAAATTAGTGCGCGCATTTCGGATTCTCCTTTGCGACTGCAAAAATACAAAAATTCAACGCAGACATCGTAGAGCAAGCGGCGTACCCGCGGGCAAACGCGGTTAATCCAAATGGTGATTGGTTTCGAACCAGCCTGAACGCCGGACCGCTCTAACCCAGTGCGACAAGCTGTCGGCAGCTATTAGGAACTCGTTGAAATAGCGTTTTGGCCGCCTTAATCGCCTGCCTGAGATTTATTTCGTTCCATTGTCGCTGCGACAGCTTCGGCACGGCGATTGCGATATAGGCCATTGAAGTTAAGGAAGACCTTCGGGAATTCGTTTCCTGAAGCAATATCGTCCACCAGAAAGGTAGGTGCAAAATGTTGAGTTGGGCTTTAACTTTTTTAGTGATCGCGTTGATCGCCGCCGTCCTCGGATTTGGCGGCATCGCCGGAACCGCGGCCGGCATTGCCAAGATCCTGTTCGTTGTTTTCTTGGTGTTGTTCTTGATCAGTCTGATTGCGCCGCGGCTGCGTCCGCCGGTGGGCTGATTCGACAAGCCTCCGACTTGTGAAAAAGGCTCGACGAGCGCACGCGTTCGTCGGGCCTTTTCTGTGTGCGCAGGCGAACCAAAGGCAATCCATATCAAAATAGTTTTGGCCTTCTCAGCGAACTACCTCGGCGCATGAAAAAACTCCGCCGCGTCAGGATGAGTGCACGGCGGAGTTTGCGCTGCTCGACGATCGGCAGGAGGCATCTTATTGCATACCGGACATCGAGAATTCCTGTCGTGCCGGTTGATGTTGCAAAGCGAAGACCGGCACCCGCCAGGCCTTGAGCTTCCGCTGTAAAGTTCGGACGGAAATACCCAGCGTCTTGGCGGCATGCGTTCGATTCCCCGCGTGCTGTTCAAGGGCCCTTTCCACTGCGGCACGTTCCAACTCTTCCAGCGACGTTCCCGCGGGAATGTCGATACTGGAGCCGTTCTTGCCCACCTCGGAATGGCTCTGGTCCAACCGCGATTCGAGCTGCTGCAGACGCTCGTCCTTGCGGCTCGACTCCAACCACTTCACAACGCGGACCAATAATTCATCGCCATTGACTGGCTTCGTGATGTAGTCGGCCGCACCGTGCTTCATCGCTTCAATCGCGTCGGCGACGCAGCCGCTGTCTGCGAGCAACAAGAATGGCGTGGTAGGCCGCTTGTCGTGCCAACGTCGCATTAGTTCGTGGCAGAGTTCGCCCCGTACGCAGAGATCGCAAACGACCAAGTCGATCTGCTGGTCGACTTGATCGAGAACTTCCTCTGCGTTATTCGCAAGGAGAACCGTGTAGTGCTCCGCTTCCAATGCCCGAGTGACGAATTCGCTATCGTCGCCCTCGGTAACGACCAGTATTTTCGATTGAGTTGTGGACATTTCTCGTTCCGTTTGCAAAAGGAGGGTTGATTCGCCGCCAAGTCCAGTGGCTAGCGACATCTAAATAGGTGTGGCGGAGAAGGCTAAAAGACTGCATTCCTCGCCACACGTCGTAAGGAGCAAACGTCGTACCACGTCACGATGGTGTGGCCGACTGCGAACGCCGTCTGACAAAAACGCCGTTGTCGTCCGCAGGACCGATTGTCGGAGTTGCGCCTTCCCCCGATACGGGTGGATGCGACGCGATCAGTGTGACGGAATGTCGCCCATGGGTACGCGAGCACGAGAGAGTCGGCGATCGGACCGGCGCTAATCGCGGCTGATCACCAGATCGCCGGGAACACTGCCCCTAATAGGTTAGGCACCTTCCAAGTCACAAACACGCTGGTGGGTTTTGCACTTGTAGGAAATAGAGTCGAACCGATCACAGTTCTCGATGTGGTCCTTGCGAAGTCGTGTTGCTTGGCTTGCGTTCGCGCAGTGCGTCAGACTGGCGAGTCATACCAACTTTCCAAATGACCGGGCCACCACCGTCGTGATGCTTTCCGACCCACCATGTTTTGATCGCGGCGACTGCTAACGACGCCTTTGCAACGCGGACTGCAACCGTCAATTGCATATAACATGTACAGCCAATGTATTGAACGAAGCGCAGTGCGACAATTTGCATCGCGTCATCGCATGGCATACTGTTTGCGTTCACCTTTGTTCCACGTGTGATGTGTGTATTGATCATTACTCGCAATCAAGTGAGAAGTGAAATGATCAGATTGAAGTTAATTTTAGGCAGCGTCGTGCTAATGATGATGGCCTGCACTAGCGGCTTCGCACAGCAATCAGGCGGCACGAATCCGTCAACGATTCCTGCGGCGACAGCAAACACGACGTCTCCAAATCCATTGGCTACAAACGGCGGTACAGGTACCTCGAACGCGGTTCAGCCTAAGGTTACTAGCTCTCCGAACACGGACAGTTCGATTGCTACCGGGGCTCCACCGACCGCCGGATCGACGCCACTATCCGGTGCTCAGCCAGGGCAAACGGGTACACTTTCAGGCGCACAGCCTGGGCAAACGGGAACAATGGAGAGCCAGCGGTTGAACTCGCTCAACCAAGTCTATGAGAATCAACAACGGGCAACTATTCAGCAACAACAGCAGTCTCGACGGAACCAATCGGCGCGTGACATCAACCAACTCTCGCCAGGCACCTCGGTGGTTGAGCCCGCAGCCATTCGCGGCGGGGTAAATCGCCCCGTGGATCCGCATCTTGACCGCGAGTTCATCGTCGGAGATTTGCGCCGACAAGGGCAGCCGGCTGACGGATGGCGAGTGGTGAATCAGCAGGGGCGATGGTGGTATTGGGGGCCGGATAATTCATGGCTGTACTACGACAGCGGCAATTGGACTCCATATCACGGTAGTCAAAACAACGGCGACCCTCAGGCCGACCGACGCAGCGTCAATTTCCCACCGGGTTATGCCGCGGAAGATTGGCGACTCGTGCATCACAACAATCGCTGGTGGTTCTGGACTCCGAACGAGTCCTGGATGTACTTCCAAAATAATCAGTGGAACGACTATCGAGCGGCTGGGCAGGCGCGCGCCATAGGACAGACAGAACGGAGTGAACAATATGGAGTCGGCTATCGGGGTGATGAAGTGGTAAACGGTGTTATGTCGGCGGAACTATCGACCGACGCGAACCCGGCCCAAAGTGTCGTCCCCCAAAGTATCGACGCAACGAATTGACCGTACCAACGGGACGTGGGCGACCGACTTTCGATCGTTTCATCGAGATTTCCCGAAGGCGCTTTTTTGAAGGAGAAAATGCTATGAGAGTTACACGATTAGGTTGGAGCGCAAGTTCTTTTACGGCGATTGTCGCGGTAATTGCCGTCGGCAGTTTCCTGCCGCAATCTCGCGCTCAGGTTGTGCAACAGCCGGCCCGTACGGACACACCAGTGGTGCAGCATGATATGTCCCGCGATGCCACCCATGCGCACAAGGTTTGCAAAGCGAGCGATGTGGTCGGAATGAATGTTCGTGGACGCGATGGCGACGATAACATCGGCTCGATCAACGACTTGGTGATCGGTGAAGACGGTCGGATCAAGTATGCTGCCGTCTCGTTTGGTGGCTTTTTGGGGATGGGTGACAAGTTGTTTGCCGTACCCTTTGAAGCCATCGAATGGGTAAAGAACGATGACGACGCGTACGCTCGCGTTGACATCACGGAAGAAACCCTCAAGGAACGTCAGGGCTTCAACCAGGACAATTGGCCCGCTGAGGCGGATCGCACGTTTGGTAATGGAATGCGCCGCAATGCCGCTACTAGCGGGCTTTCGCGGTAACTTCTAGTGAGGTGTGAAATTGAACACCAACACGAGGCGGCGTAATAGCCGCCTCGTGTTTTTTTGCCGTCGTTGTTTACAGATCAGAATTCAAACAGGAGGTTGAAATGGGAATCTTTACAAGTGAAGAATTCAATTCGTTGGAAGAGCTGCTGGAGCATGAACTTCGTGATCTCTACGATGCGGAGATTCGTCTTAACCGAAGCACTACCCAAGCTGGCCGAGAAGGCATCGAGCCCCGCACTTAAACGAGCATTTGAGAGCCATCTGCTGGAAACCGAACGGCATGTTGAACGATTGGAGTCGATTTTCGAGAACGTCGGGATCTCGGCCGATCGGGAAAAGTGTGCAGCGATGACTGGTTTGATCAAAGAAGTCCAGGCGGTGCTGGACGCGGAAGGCGACCCGAACGTGCTGGACGCGGCCTTGATCGCGGCCGCCCAACGGGCGGAGCACTATGAAATCGCGGCATACGGTACTGCGCGAGCCTTTGCTCGCCAGGTGGGCAACGAATATGCGGTGGAGCTGCTTGAGCAGACGCTCGATGATGAAAAAGCGGCAGATCAGAAGTTGACAATGATCGCCGAAGGATCGGTCAATCCGGCCTCGGCGTAACAGTGGTCCGTGGTGCCGCTACTTACCGCTTGAAGCGAAATCGGCCAGGCGAATCAATTGACTCGCCTGGCCGATCTATTTTCCAGATGTGACTCAGCTACCGGTTCTTTATTCCGATTGGCCGGTCTCGACCTTGATTCCTTGTCCGCCGCCTACCTGGACGTCGACGCCGGTATTGTCATCGGTCGTATCCGGCTTGACATCGACATCGACAGCCGGTTGTTCTTGGACACGCTCTTCAACCACCGGTCGCGGACCGCAGCCGATTGAAAAGACACTCACCAATGCCAGCGAAAACATAGCTGTGAATAGTTTTTTCACGATATTTGTCTCCAAAAGAGTATTTTGAATCAAAAGACTTTGCTTGCTTAACGTTGCTTGCTTAGCGACGAATCCAAAACGCACCGAGCAGGAAGCCGACAGCGGACGCAATCAGCAGCGACTTGACAGGCTGCTCCTGAACTTTCGACTGCATGCTCTCGCCGATGCTTTTTGCCCGGCTGCGTCCTTGTTCGAGATATTGATTGGCGGTGTCGCGGACGGCCTCAACACTGTCGGTGGCCACTCGCTTGGCGGCGTCGCCCACTTCATTGAAATCCTGGGCGATGGTCGCACGATGCGCGGCGAGGCCATTCGTAGTGGTACGTTTCGTTCGGGATTGCGCTGCCATTTTTCATTCTCCTTATTTCGGCGATACGAATCGCGTTTGTAGTTCTAATGCTTTTTTCAACCTTCTCGAAGTCCAAATGGTTTCGCGCCTGCCGACGTGAAGATGCTGGCGGCCTTTGCCAATCGCTCCGGAGCGTTGGTATCCTGTGTCTCGACTGCGACCAGGATGCGGCCATCGAGCACGGCTTGTTGATAGTAGTTGGCAATTTCCTTTTCCAGTCCGCGCGTGCTCATCGCCCCGACCAACCCCCCGGCGACGCCGAGCGCACTCGCGGCAGCTGGGCCTGCTACCCAGAGCACGATACTTCCCGTAGCAATCGCAGCGCCAATTACCGGAATGCCGCCCAGCAAGGCGCCAATCGCGGCACCGGTCAGAGCGGCCTTGGGCGTAAACGCTCCTGCTGGCTCTTGGTGTTCGAACTCGCGAAAGTATTGCTCCTTACTCTCGTCCGAGCAGATTACCGTGATTTGCTCGATCGTAAAGTCGGCATCGAGCAGGCGTCGAATTGCCAATTCGGCTTCGTCAACCGCTCCGAATACTCCCACCTCGTAATTTCGCTCGGAGGCCGATTTGGCATTTGTAGTGGGCATCTTGAAAGCTCCTTGTGGGACGTGGGGGCGGCGTCTACGCTGCGAAATACCGTCGCAGTTTCCGTGCCACATGCGACGCGAAACGACAAAATGTCGCGCCAATCGCAGGCAAGGCGAGCGCATGAAAAATGCTGACGCGATCGATCCGCGTCAGCACAACGATACCATCCATTTTGAACGCGGCGCTTGCCGACTACTTGGCTTTCTTGCGGCGGAGCTGCTTTACTCCGAGAGCAAGCCGCAATTTCTCCTCGATAAAAGTTCCCGGCGACATGCGAGCTCGCACGTCCGCAACCAACACTTCATCCCCTAGCGTGCGCACTTTCGTGCCGCGAGAGTCTGGAATTCGCAGTTGCAATTCGTTCCATGTGGGCATAGTTCCTTCTCCTTCAGCGTTCAAGTGTAGGCCACCAATGTGGCCACGCGAAAGAGATGCAATTCCCGCGCCATGTTTTAAATTGCGTTTACTGTGACAGAAATCATTGGCAACGCACGATTTGTGAATGTCAGGAAAATAACTTAATTTAGCGAGCCGGCGGTTCTTTGACCATTTTGGCCGTTTGACGACCGCCAGCAGTGCCGGTGCTGGGAGCTGGCTGAAGCGCCACTTCAACTTGATGTTCGGCACCGTTCTCCAAAAGCGGAATCGAGTCGCCGTGGACAAGGTTGCCATCAAGCCGAATGGAGACCGTACCTCGCTCCAATCCGCGCGGATTCAACACACGGATTCGCCAGCTCGTGTCCGCGCGGCGAAAGATGATTTCAAACTCGGGCCAGGAACTTGGGATACAGGGATTGATGGCGAGCCGATCGCCTCGCAACTCGAATCCCAGGATCGACTCGATGGCGACGCGGTACATCCACGCCGCCGACCCCGTATACCACGTCCAGCCGCCGCGACCGACGTGGGGCGACGTGCCATAGACATCTGCCGCTACAACGTACGGCTCGACGCGGTAGGTTTCATCGCCTTGAGGAGCAGTCGACGCCAAGATCGGGTTGAGCAGATCAAACAGCGCGGTCGCACTGTTACCGCGGCCCTCAAGTGCGAGCGCCTGGATCATCCACATCGCGGCGTGGGTGTACTGTCCCCCATTTTCACGAATGCCGGGCGGATAGCCTTTGATATAGCCGGGGTCGAGGGGCGTCTTGTCGAAAGGCGGAGTGAGCAATAGCGCAAGTCGATCGTCAGGCCTGATCAGCCGCTTTTCGGCCGACCGCATGGCGATCGTTGATCGTTCTGGATCGCCGCCCGCAATCACCGACCAGGATTGGGCCAGCGAATCGATCTGACACTCGTCGTTCTCGTGCGAGCCCAGCGGTGTGCCGTCGTCGAAGAAGGCGCGGCGATACCATTGGCCGTCCCAGGCTTCCCGTTCGACGGCTTCCAATAGGCGTTTCGCTTGGTCGCGGTAAGCTGTCGCTCGACTAGTATCGCCGCGAGCTTCCACCAGTGGGGCAAACCGCCGAAGAACAACCGAGAGGAACCATCCTAGCCAGACACTCTCGCCCTTGCCGTCGACGCCAACACGATTCATGCCATCATTCCAGTCGCCACCTCCCATCAGCGGGAGCCCATGTTCACCGAAACGAAACCCGTGGTCGATCGCGCGAAGACAGTGACCGAGCAAGTCCTCCGTGAGCGCGGAGACTGCGGGCAACTCGTAGCGTTCGTGTTCGTGGGGTTCCAGCGGGAGCGAGTGAAGGTAGGGAATGCGCTGGTCGAGGATTTCGGCGTCGCCCGTCGTCGTGACGTAGTGGCAGACCACGAACGGCAGCCAGAGGTAGTCGTCGGCAAAACGCGTGCGAACACCACGTCCGGCCGGCGGATGCCACCAATGCTGGACGTCGCCCAGTTCGAACTGCCGTGAGGCCGCTTGCAGTATCATTTGCCGCGCCACCTGGGGCAGACTGTAGACGAGCGCCATCACGTCCTGCAATTGGTCGCGGAATCCAAAGGCCCCGCCCGATTGATAGAAGGCCGACCGGCCCCAGACGCGACAGCTGAGCGTTTGATAGAGAAGCCAGTGGTTAACCAACGTGTCGAACGCGCCATTGGGTGTGCGGACTTCGATCGAGGAGCCGGTCCGACGCCAAAAATGCGAGCGTTCGGTCGATCGCGCGATGAACTTGCTCGCGGCGTCCCGAACGGCGCGATGGTTTCGGCGGCAGTTGCAGTGCCATCGTTCCAGCCAAGCAAGAATATGAGTTCGACTTCTTCGTCTGGCGCCAGGCTGAGTTTCTTCTGCACGGCGCCGCAGGCGTCGAGCCCCGCCCCGACTGTTCCGGCGAGGTTAAGCGCGATCCATCGCCGCGGGATCGCTTTCAAGACCGTTGCGGCCGATGAACTCGCTCCGATCTCCCGTTATGGAATCGGCACCGCCGACGATGTGCAGGAAGGCGACCTGCTGTGGGAAATCCTCGTGGTAGCTGTTCTGTGCCACCAGCGCGCTGGACGACTGGGTCGCGCGAGGTGCGGATGTGCATCTGCGTCATCTGCCGATTGACTCCCAACACCCACTCGGCGAAATACGTTGCCGAAAGCTTGCGAGGGCGATTGCTGGTATTCTTTAATTTCAGGCAGGCGAATTTAACGCAGGAATTTGGTGCGATCGAGAAGAGCAACTCGCTATGGATGTCGTTCGCGAGGTGGCGGAATCGCGAATATCCGCGCCCGTGCTCGACGCGATATTCGGCCGGGTCGCGGAGTGGCAGCGGCGTCGGCGTCCAGAAGTCGCCGGACTCCTCGTCGCGGATGTAGATGATTTCACTTGGCGAGTCGGCGATCGGGTCGTTTGACCACGACGTCAACTTGTTTTCGCGGCTGTTGCCGGCCCAGGTGTAGCCGCCGCCCGATTCGGTGACCAGGCAGCCAAATCGCGGGTTGGCAATCACATTGGACCAAGGTAGCGGAGTATGCTCGTCGGCATGCAGTCGAATGGCGTAGTCGCCGTTGGAATCGAACCCGCCAAATTGGCCGGCAAAGTCGAGCTTCGCGGCAACGTCCGCTAATGTCGTTACTCCAGACATAGATGCTGCAGACTTTGAAGTTTGCAGCGACGGCGGTTCGATGTGCCGCGCCGAGGTTGACGCTTCGAGTTGACGCGCGAGCGAACCTTTTTCGCCATTGAGGCAAATGGCCGCCGCGGCTTGCAACAGTGCGTTGTCCTCCGGAGTCAATTGCGACGTTCGCAATAGATAGATGCCGCCCGACTTGAACATCGGCAATCGGCCCGTTGTGTGGATCACTTCCAGCAGTTGCTCTTGAAAGCTGTCGAAGTATCCGGCCGGATTGTCGTTCACGACGACCAGATCGACCTTCAGTCCGTGCACATGCCAGAACTCGTGGGCCACAAGCAGCTCGCGGAGCAGACCGCGATGGGACGGATCCGAAACGCGGAGGACAACGATCGGATCGTCGCCCGATACTCCGTACCGCCAAAGCGAAGATTGCCCGCGACGATTCGAGGAGATCACCTCCGCGGGAGCGCGTAGCGAGGCGTCGGGAAACAGCAGCGGCGATACCAGCCGCTGGTAGAGTTGCAAGCTGGTAGGCGAAGCGTGGAGGTGACGCATCTCGACCTGGCTGCGCGCCCAGGCCAACTCGAAAGTCCGCTGCACGACCCGCAGATCGCGAAACTGATCGGCCAGATGCAGCGCTTCTTCCCGGCTCTCGGCGAAACCGGTGGAGAAAGCGATACTGGCCGACTCGTCGGCTGCCAATTGGAGCCGGCTGCGCAGACTGAAGATCGGGTCGAGAACCGGGCCGGTTGTGCCAGAAAGGTTCGCATCGGGATCCATCACAGCTGGGTTCGCGGCAGTTCGCCCGCGACCCAGGAAGCGAGATCGATCCGTTTCGTACTGGAGGTGTTCGTGTGCTTTGGACGGTGCGGACATGACATGGACGGCCCAGGCCGGCGCCGACGTGGCATCGCGCGGTCGCCGCCGCGCGAGGATTGCATGGCACTCGGGTATGAATTCGGTTTCGACGAAAAGTTTGCTGAAGGCCGGATGCGACGCGTCGCCCCCCACCGCCGCGAGCACGACTTCGGCGTAACTCGTCAATTCGACTACGGCCGGACGACGGCCGTGGTTGGTGATCGTCACTTGTCGAACGTCAATGTTGCACTCTGGCGAGATTGTCACCTCGAGATGCGTTTCGATGTTCCCGTCTCGGCGGCGGAATTCGGCTTTGTCGACCGAGAAGGTCACTTCGTAGGTGTCGGCGGACGCCCGCGTCGGTTGATGAGTCGCCGACCAAACTCGATCGTCGGACATGTCGCGCAAGTAGATGAATTGCCCCCAGTCGTCGCGGGTGACGTCGGCGCGCCAGCGCGTGATGGCCAGGTCGCGGCATTTGCTGTAGCCGCCGCCGGCATTGGTGAGCATGACGTGGTACTGGCCGTTGGAGAGCAAATGGGCGCGCGGCGTCGCGGTGGCCGGCGTGGAGATGCGCCGGCTAACCGGTCCTGGCAACGTCGGCAGAGGCGGAACCGTGGCCGCTGCGTCGTCTTGCGGTTGGAATTGCAGTACCGCCAGTGGGACCCGCTCCTGGAGCAGTAGGTCCGTCGAACGAATCAGTGGTTGGCGCTGGAAACGCCGCTGCACGCGGTGGTCGAGCAGCGCGTTGGCAAACGCAACCATCGACATGCCTTGATGGTGTGTCATGTAGCAGAACACGACGACGCGGCGCTCGCCCTCGGGCACGCGATCGGGAGTGTAGTCGAGCGCGTCGTAGAATCCCCACGGTCCTTCGGCCCCTTCGCTGGCCAGAACTCTGAAATTGGCAACCGCTTCGGCCGGCTTCATCGCCAGCGCCAGTGCCGTCGAATAAGGCGAGATCACCAGATCCTTGCCGAGCCCACGCTTGAGGCCCAGTCCCGGCACGCCGAACGATTGATAGTGGTAGTCGGAGTTTGCACCGAGTGCGGAAAATGCACTCTCCGAGATGCCCCAGGGCACGCGCCGCTGCTTGCCGTAGGCGATCTGGCGTTCGACCGCGGATTGGCAGCTGCGCTCGAGCAGCGACCCGGCGACATACCGCGAGAGCAGCGCCGGCATCAAGTACTCGAACATGGTCCCGCCCCAGGAGAGGAGGCCGCGGCTGCCGGGCAACATTTCCGTGACGGCACGACCGAGTTGAAACCAATGCCGGTGGTCCGCGTCACCCTTGGCGATCGCGACCTGGCTGGCGATTCGTGCCTCGGACGCCAATAGATCGTAGTGAGCCCGGTCGAGTCGCCCGTCTTCCAAATTGAAGCCGACGGAAAACAACCTCCTCTGCGTATTGTAGAGCAGCGTGAAGTCCATCTCGAGCGCGAGCGATTCGTATCTCCGGCCGATCCAACGATATCGCTCCCTGCAGAGCGAGGCCTGTTCGACGCTGCGTTCTAAATCGGCAACAAGGTTATCCAGCCAGGTTTGCGCCGAGTGTGCCGCCTCGCGCGAGAGCTCGCCGCTGGAGATCACACTTCGTAATCGGTCGAGTTGTGGCGCGAGCCGCATCGGCAGAACGCACAATTGATTGAGACTTAGCGTGCTCCCCAATGCGGCGATGAGATCTTCCCAGGCCTCCTGCCAAACTGGGCTGTTGGTGACGACTAATTCGTCGATTCGGATCGATCGGAGCCAGGACAGAAAAAGCTCGGCGTCGTGGTAGAAGCCCTCGACGTGAGTGCTCAGCAGGCCCAGCTTGGTCGAGAACTCGGCTGCACCTAGTCCAATGGCTTTTTGCACATCTTTAAGCAAATCTGGGAGTCGCGCCGCTTCCGCGCGGACCTGTCGCACCCAACCAAACCAATCGATCAATTGTCTCGGATTTGCCGCGGCTGCCTTACGCACTGCCGCAAAACGGCTTTCCAATGCATCGAGCGCCGGACTGACAAAACGGGCCCCGCGCGGTTGCAACTTAGCCAGCGCATCTTCCACCATCTGCACACTGTCGACGACGCCCTCGGCCAGATGGGCTGAAAACAGCGGCGCGTCGAGGATGTCGAGCATTCCTTGATGTGCCGCGAGAAACGACGCGGCCAGATTGCCGTTGTCGGCAGTTGACACATACCGCGGCGTGAGCGGGGCGAGCGTCGTCGTGTCGTACCAGTTGTAGGGGTGGCCGCGATAGTGGTCGAGACTTTCCCAGTTCTCCAGGTTCCGCTCGAGCGTCGTCGCCAGATCGACGACTCCGATGAATCCAAAATCACGGGCCGCAATCGCCGACAACACGAACATGCCTTCGTTGGTTGGCGAAATACGGTGGGCGACTTTTGGTTGCGGGAATTCCTGGTAATTGTCGGGCGGCAGCCAATGGTCTTCCGCACCGACAAACGCTTCGAAGAACGACCAGGTGCGCCGCGCAATCCGGCGGAGCGTGGCCTGATCCTCGGCGGAGAGCGCCTCGGCTGATTGGACAGTCGGCTTGCTGAGGTAATAGGCGATCCAGGGCGAGAGCAACCAGAGTGCCAAGACTGGAACCGCCCACTCGCGAACCCCAGGCGGAACAAGCAAGACCAGTCCGATGCTAGCGAGCGGGATCCATCCCATTTGAATCAAAGTGGACCAGCCTTGTAGCTTGAGACGGCTCTCGGTCGCGTCGGCGGTTTCCCATTCCAGCAGATTGCGGCGAGAGACGAGCAGGCGGTAGAGCGTCCGCACGATCGCGTCGGTCGCCGAGTACGCCCGCGCCGGAAGAAACGCCAATGACAAGAGGCATTGCACCAGCGTCCGTCCAAGTGCGGACAGTAAGTCTGCGAAATGTTGGCCCCACGTGTCAGCGGCCGGCCACCGCAGGAAGGCTGAGAATAAATGAAACAGGAACGGGCTCACCAAGACGACGGTCGCACAAGTCGTTGTCAACCAGGCGGCGCTCGGCAGCAGAAACCAGCCCGCAATCCAGAACAAGGCGAACGCTAAAGGCACGAGGCTGCGTCGCAGATTGTCGAAAACCTTCCAGCGGGAAACGAGCGACAGGCGATTGGGACTCGTGCCGTCGGCCGTCGGCACCGTCGGCATCAGCCAGGGCAACAATTGCCAATCGCCGCGAACCCAGCGATGCTGTCGCCGCAAGTCGGCATCGAATCGAGTGGGGTACTCGTCGAACAGCTCGACGTCGGTCACTGCCCCCACCCGCGCGAAGCAGCCTTCGATCAGATCGTGACTGAGGATGTGATTCGGCGGAAACGTGTCCGCGACTGCCGCGGCAAAGGCGTCGACGTCGTAGATGCCTTTTCCCGTGAAATTGGCCTCTCCAAACAGATCCTGATAGACATCGGAAACGGCCGTGCAATATGGATCGAGTCCGCCACCATTCGAAAAGATGCGGGCGTAGAGCGAGCGGCCCGCGCTCGCCAGACTCACACTCACACGGGGCTGCAGGACGCCATATCCGCGCGTCACGCGATGCGTTTGCGGATCATAGTGGGGCCGATTGAGCGGATGAGCCAGCGTGCCGACCAATTTTCGTGCCGCCGCATGGGGCAGTCGCGTGTCGGAGTCGAGCGTAATGACGTAGCGGACACTCAACAAGAACGTTCGCGTCACTTCCGAGGGCAAATAGCTGGTGTCCTCCGCACCGCGTAGCAATCGGTTGAGTTCATACAACTTCCCGCGTTTCCGCTCCCAACCCATCCACGCCTTCGCGTCGGCGTTCCATTGGCGTCTCCGATGTAGTAAGTGGAAACGCGGCTTGTCGTCGTTGGGATGCCGATCGTTGAGGGTGGCGATGCCGGTTTGGGCCATTTCCAGTAACTGCGCATCTTCCGGCATATCCTGCTGAGGCGCGTCGGCGAAATCAGTCAACAGTGCGAAACTCAATCCGGGCTCCGGATTCGATAAATACTGGATTTCGAGTCGCTCGATTAACCCTTGGACGGACCGCTCGTTGGTGATGATCGTCGGCATGACCACGAGCGTGTGATGGTCCGAAGGAATCCATTTCGTGAAATCGAGCTTGGGGAGCGTCTGCGGTCGGATCGTCGATGTTACAAGGAAATTCAGGATTCCCACCGCCATCTCGCTTGCCGGAAGGATCGCTAGCGCCCCCAGGACGATCGCCGCCAGCCTCGTTCCGCCAACGGCCATTATGGACGCAACCACTCCGACAACTGCCAGCACCGTCAACAGCGTAATCCCGCCCAAGTACAGCAAGTTCGGTCGGCATCGCGCGGCGCGGCGTATACGCTCACTCCAGGGAGCCCGATAACCAAGCGAGCGTTCCAAATCGGCCCGTCCAACGTCGAGAAGATAGTATCCAACGTGGCACTCGCGCCATTCGTGCGGCGCGCGGCCCTCGGCGGCGATCGCTGCGTCGAGTGCCGCGGCGGCAACATGGGTCTCGTCATGTCCGGCTCGTTTTGCGAGGTGCTCGATTTGGTGGCGGTAGTGATCCCGCGTGGCGAATTCCATCGCCGAGTAGATCCCCGCTGGATCTTTGCGCAACACTTGCTCGACAAGGCTCACCCGTTCGAAGAAGCGAGTCCAGTCGAGCGCCGAGACCAGCCGCATGCTGGTGATCAGATTGCCGATCGAAACCTGGTTGGCGGCAAGCCGTTGCTGTTCCTGCCGGAGGCTCTCGTCGAGCATATCCTGTGGCTGCGCGAGCCGGTCGACAAGCTCGTGCAGGCCGACGCCGTACTGCACGCCCGCGGCGCCGCGGATACATTCAACGAGCTCCATCACCAGCGTGGCCGAGCGGGGATCATCTTTTGCGGGCAATGGGCCCTCGCTGCCCGATTGCCACGCTTCGAGCAATTGCTTGGCCTGTTCGCGGCAGGCGCGGCTGACCAGCATGTGGCCGCACAGCCGCCGCAAGTTCTCGACCAGCACCAACCGTAGCATGGTCGGCACAGCCCAAATCTCGCCGCTGGTGAGTGGTGTTACTTGCTGGTACGACGCCACGAAACCCGCGATCAATTCTTCGTCGAGACTGCTGTCCGTATGAGCGACTAGCTCGTGTGCTATTTCGTATACCCGCGGGAAGCCGACGAACGGCGGCGAGGCCAGCTTTGGCAATTCGAGGTAGAAGCTGCGCGGCATGTCCTCGCGGATTTCGCGCAGCTGTTCCTGCACCACGTAGTAGTTGTCGACGAGCCACTCCGCGTCGGGCGAGATCGGTTCCTGATCGCGAACCGACTCGATGACAGATTGGTAGGTTGCCGCGATATAGCGGCAATTGCTCTCAAAGCGGTCGGCGAATTGTCGATCGCCGCTTCCGTCGGCGCCAACGCTTGTCGCCGCGCAACGTCCTGGGCGTAGTCCCACAAGTGCTCGGCGCTAAATGACTCGCCGCGAATCGGGGGATCCAGAGGTCGAATTGCGTCTGCGGGAGTACTGGCCGTCATCCTGCTCCATCCGTTGGTTGACACCGAGGCGAACGACGCAAAAGCAAACCACGTGCCGCTGCGACGAATTGTCCGTCAATTGGGTTGATTACGCTAGGCCTGGGCTACTATGCGGCATGGAAGTTGCACGATTCCCCGTTGTGTTGTCAAGCGATTTATAAGCGAAACTGTTCAATCGAGGAGCAGGACCATGTCCCGCGGCGACAAATCAAAATACACGGACAAGCAAAAACGAAAGGCTCGTCACATCGAAGAAGGATATCGCAAGCGCGGCGTGTCGGAAGACGAAGCTGAAAGCCGGGCCTGGGCCACGGTCAATGCGTCCGATCACGGTGGAAAAAAACCGGGCGGCTCCGGACGCGGGAAAGCAACGAACACGACACCGTCAAAAAAAGGGGGTCGATATAGGGGGCCGAGCGGCTGCCGCGCGACCAAAAGCCGACCGTGTTGCGACAGCGAAAAAAGGGGCACGGAAACGCAAGCGGCGAGCAGAAAGCAATTAGGGTAAACGTCAACGCGTCGGTCTTGTTAGTAGCTACGGAAGGAGTGAATCATGATTGAGTATCGGGAGAAAGGGAATCGGTCGGAGATACGACAGCAGAGCAGCGGGTGTACGAGCGCAATGGTCGCCCCGCGAACGCGCGGAGCGAACGGGTCTACCGCCCGACATGCCGATCCGATTTCGGGCACTTCTGAACGACCCACCGGAAAATAACTGGCCACCAAAAAGGGTTTTTCAGCTCGTCGAGTCTCGACTGTTGCCGTTGATAGCGCCTTCGAACAAGGCCGTTACAGACAGCCTTTAATAGTTAGTGATACGAATCGCGTTTGTATTGGGTGGGAGGTCGGAATGGGCTCGGCGAACACGTCCGCTTGAGGGTATAATCAGTGAACGACTCCACAGCGCCCAGTCTTGCCGTCATGGAAAAGAGTTCGCCATGAAAATTGATAGCACAACTCAGGGTGCGGTGTTAGATGTTGAGGGAACGCTTGCTCGCTTTGGCGGTGATCAGGAGTTGTTTCGAGATATAATCTGCTTCTTTCTCGAAGACTCACCTTCGCTATCGAGCGAACTTGAACAAGCGGTGGCCGCCCAGAATGCATCTGACGTACGTTCGGCGGCACATGCATTGAAAGGGCTGGCCGCCGGTTGCGGCGGCATGCGTGCCGCCCAGGCTGCGCAACGCGTCGAAAACGCCGGTGCCGAGGGCGACCTGGAAAACGTCAATGCACTCATGAGTGATCTCGAGAGTGAATTGGCGCAATTGCGGCAAGCGGCTGCTCGCCATCAATCATGAATCGTTAACGCACCTCGACGTTAACGAGCTGCCCGAGCGACACCTCTCATACTTCAATCGGCTCGCCCGCCACCTGAACTCGCGTGTCGATCGATACGCCCAGCGTGCGAACTTTGTTCCGCAGGCAGCCACGAGTGATGCCCAATATCCGGGCGGCTTTCGACTGATTGCCCTCGCACAGCCGAAGCACATGGGTCACGACATAGCGCTCCATAAATTCGAGCGTTTCTGCGTAAAGATTCGTCGTTTCACCGTCAAGTTGCTCTTCGACGAACTGGCGTAAATCGGTCCCACCGTTCGCGGAGTCTACTTCTTTGACATTTTCCGTCGCCGCAGACTCTGGTCGTCGAATACGGTCCGGCAAGAAGTCGGGAATGATAACTGGTCCGGCGGAGCGGAGCAAAGTTTGCTTAAGGACATTCTGCAGCTCGCGCACATTACCCGGCCATGAATAACTTATGAGGATTTCCATCGCTTCGTTGGCGATCCCATGGACATCCTTGTGCAGTTCGCGGCTGAAAAGTGCGAGATAGTTTTCCAGCAGCGGGATGAGGTCGTCACGCCGTTCGCGGAGTGGCGAAAGCTGGATCGTAAAGCCGCTGAGCCGGTAGTACAGGTCGGAACGAAATTCCCCGTCCTCGACCATTTTTTCCAGCGGCCGGTTGGTGGCAGCGATCACGCGGACGTCCGTACTGATCGTCTGATTGCCGCCGACGCGCTCAAATTGCTGCGATTGCAATACGCGCAGCACTTTGCTCTGTACGAGCGACGACATATCGCCGATCTCATCGAGAAAGAGCGTGCCGCCCGAGCACTGTTCGAATTTTCCGATCCGCCGCTGATCGGCTCCGGTAAAGGCTCCCTTTTCATGGCCGAACAATTCGCTTTCCAGCAATGCATCGGGAATCGCCGCGCAGTTCACCGCGAGGAATTGGCTTTTGTGGCGTGCGCTGTGTTGATAGACGGCCCGCGCCACGAGCTCCTTGCCCGTTCCGCTCTCGCCCCGGATGAGCACGGTCACATCCTGCGGCGCCACGCGACCGATGGCCTTGTAAACTTCCTGCATTTGCGAACTGCTTCCCACGAGCGTGTCACCGCGCACAGCGGTCGTTGCCACTTCTGCCTGCGGGCCTGCACCCGGCACCTCGACGGGAATACTCATCAAGCGGCGAATTTCGAGGGCCTGGCCAACCAACTCGCGGATCCGTGCGATGTCGAGCGGTTTGAGCAAATAGTCAAACGCGCCGAGAGTCATCGCTTTGATCGCCGTCTCGCTGCTGGCAAGAGACGTGATGAACACAATTGGTAATTTCGCGTCGGCACTCCGCAGTTCTTCAAATAGCTCGAGTCCGGAGGTCTTCGGCAAGAGTATGTCCAGCAGTGCAGCATCCGGCTGCGTTTCGCGCTGCAGGCGCAGGCCTTCTTCGGCCGTCGCGGCGGAGACGACGAGAACCTCGCTGCCTTCAAACGCCTTTTCAATCAAATGCCTTACTGACCGATCATCGTCAATGACGAGGATTTTTGACATAGTACCAACTCCTATTAACAGCCTGATCACTCCGCCAAGCGGAGCGACTAGTTCTTATTTTCAACTTGCAATCGTTTCCAGGCAAGCGGTTATCGAATTCATCATCTCAAGGACCCGATCGATTCAAGGGAAATCCACCTCAATTGGTGAAATCCGAAGTGACGACAATTCATTTTTCGGTGGCGAGCAACTCGCGCAAGACGCTGATGTCTGCTGGCTTCACTAAGTGATGATCAAATTCCGCCTTGCGCGAATGGCGACTGACTTCGTGTTGGCCGTAACCGGTCATCGCCACCAAGATCGGCGCCGTTTCGCCCATTTCCGTACGCAAGCAATGTGCCACTTCGTACCCGTCCATTCCGGGCAGCCCGATGTCGAGCAGCACGATCTCGGGACGATACTCTTTGACTGCTAGCAATGCCTCTCGCCCGTCGGCAGCGGATCGGACTTCATGGCCGAGTTTCCGCAACAGGGCAACCGTGACGCGCGACAAGGCAGGCTGGTCTTCGACGACCAGAATCCTGCGCGATCTTCCAGGGGATGCAACTTCAACCAACGGCGGTACGAAACTCTCGCCTTTGACTCCAGCCCAGCCTGGCAGGCTGACACAAAACTCGGCACCTCGGCCATAGCCGTCGCTCTCTGCCCAAACGCGACCGCTGTGCAATTCAGTGAGCCCACGGACGATGGTCAGCCCAATCCCCAGGCCACCTTCAGCACGATGCAGCGAACGGTGGGCCTGGGCAAACAGATCAAATATGTTTGGCAGCAGGTCGGGCCCAATACCGATGCCGGAATCGCGGATATGAAAGACAACATCGCCATGTTCGCAGGCCGCGCTGAACCACACTTCGCCGCCTGGATCCGTATACTTGGCCGCATTGACCAGTAAGTTGGAGAGGATCTGTTCTAGTCGATACGGATCCGCCTCGACGTTCACATTGCCTTTCGGCAATGCGAGATGCAGTTTATGGCCGCGAGACGTGAATAGAGGGCTGTTCGATTCGGCCACCCGAGTGAGGATTTCGCCGACGTTGACGATCGATTTTTGCAATTGGATGCGGCCGCTTGTGATCCGCGAGACATCCAGCAAGTCGTCCACGAGCCGCTTCATCAAAGAGGCTTGCTGCCGAATGACGTCGAGAGTTTCTTGGTACGTGGGGTCGGAGGGCTCCAAGAGTTTGGTGAGTTCACCGGCATTCGTAATCGCGGCCAGTGGGTTCCGCAATTCGTGGCCGAGCATGGCAAGGAATTCATCTTTCCGCCGTTCGCCGTCGCGAATTGTCTGATATAGCTGCGCGTTGTCGATAGCCGTCGCGGCACGCCCCGCTACGTTCTCCAGGAGTGCCACGTCGGCGGGTTCAAACGTTCGTTGCACTCCCTGTAAGCAACAGACGATCGCACCGAGTGACGTGTCGCGCGCCACAAGTGGCACGGCGATCGCGCTCGCCCATTTTCGTTTGGGCGCCAGATCGGGTGCATTGCACAATGCGCTGTGAGGCACGGGCCGGGCATGACCGCTCTGGATTGCTTCTCGGATGGGCGCGACGAGGTCCGCCGACACCATGGCCATGCGAGTATGCGAGCTGGAATTTCCATTCTTTTCCGTAGACCCGCGGTTGGATACTGGAGCATACCAGAACCCGCCATTCGGATCGTCGAGCACGAGCTGACAGGCGTCAACGAGTGCCGGCACCAACGCCTTATAGAGGCTAGCCAAAGTGGCGTCGAAATCAAGCGAACGTGAGAGAAGCCGGCTGGCCTCGGCCAACAGCGCCGAACGCCGCATCGCCTTTTCCGCAACCTGCCGGGCTGCCTGCTCGCGTGCCAGTTGAACGCGGTGGGCTACTTGTTGACGAATTGTCTCGGTCTTCTGATAGAGATCGACGAAGACGCCAACCTTCGTCCGCAATACGTCGGGATCGATTGGAGTCGCGATAAAGTCGACTGCGCCTAGTGAATATCCTCTGGCCACATGAGCGTCGTCCTGTAATGAAGTAACGAAAATGATCGGAGTGTGCTCGAATCGCTTCCGTTCTCGCATTAGCTCTGCAGTTGCGAAACCATCCATAACAGGCATGTCGACGTCCAATAAAACGACAGCGAAATCGTGCTTCGAAAGCGCACGGATTGCCTCGCGGCCAGAATTAGCCGTGACGACGTTTTGGTCGAGCCGGGCCAACGTCTCTTCGATCGCGGCGGCCTGCTCGGGCGAATCGTCGACCACCAAGATATTAACGGGGTCGCTAACTTTCATTTTCCCTTCTCAGGAGCATGGAACGACGTCCGCATCAAGTTTTGCCACAGCAAGTCCTCCTCTGTTCCGATTGCCGAAATGTCAGCTTCCATATTTCTTGACCCAGCAGCAGATTGGCTAGTTGATCGCATAGGACAAATGCCCATTCGGGGCGGGAAGAAATGAATCGGGTCCATCACAGCATTTCTACGGTATACGCCTCAGACGCATATTGTGGACCGACCACGACAAATTGCCGAAGGCCCTTAGTTTCTTCGCATCTTAACACGGCGAATCCCCCCTAACGAGCTATAGTGGTGGTCGGGCAGCAATCAGACTGGTGCATCAGACACCATTGTACCCGGTTGGCGTGGAATGGCCATTTCGCGGCAAAAACGGTCGGCCGCTGAGGATTTATGTCCAGTAAAACCCCGAATACCAGCATGATCAAAACCAAATCTTTGCGGACGTACAAATCTGCAACGTTGTGTTGCTTGTCGTGTCCTAAGTTTGAGCGTACACGGAAGCGGAATCGAGCGAGGGACGGTGCTCCCCGAAGGGGCATTTCCGTTCCACTTTGTGACGCGCGTAGTTGGCGGGACATTGTCGTGCGCGACCGGTTTGACGCCACGAGCCGCGCTCAACAGGAACAACATAAGGGATCTGAAAATGTGTGCGAAAGTTTTGGTCGTTGACGATTCGGGAACAATGCGCAAGATTATTTTGCGGTCACTCAATGCGTTGGGTGTCACCGATGTAGTCGAGGCAGGCGACGGCAGCGAAGGCCTGGAGCTCTTCAAGCAACATCAGTTCGACATCGTGCTCACCGATTGGAACATGCCTCGGATGACCGGCCTCGAATTGCTCAAAGCGATCCGGGCGACTGAGTCGACGGTGCCAATCATTCTGATCACCACCGAGGCCGAAAAGAGCCGTGTGCTGGAAGCAGTGCAGGCCGGAGTCTCGGACTACCTGGTTAAACCATTCGAGACGGAAGGTCTGCGGCAGAAGCTACAGAAATTCGTCGGGGCAAGTGTCGCTTAAGCGATCGAAAGGGGTTTGCTATGGGCGGCACCTGCGCTCCGGTCAGTGTTGAATTCATCAATCCGTTTTTGACTTCGGCAATTAACGTGTTTCGAACGATGGCGGCTTGCGAGCTCAAACGCGGCAAGCCTTATCTCGCGGATGGCACGCAACCCGCACATGAGATTAGCGGTGTGATCGGGCTGTCGGGCAAAGCGATAGGTACGGTCGTACTGAGTCTTGGTGAGCCGGTAGCGCTAAAGGTCACTGAAGCGATGCTCGGCGAAACTCCGCCCGAAATGAATGGCGACGTGGTAGATGCCATCGGCGAACTAACGAACATGATCGCCGGCAGCGCCAAAGCTCAGATGGAGCATCTGGACATGTCGGTTAGTTTGCCCAGTGTGATCATGGGCCGCAACCACCGGGTGGCATTTCCCGGCGACATCCAACCGATTGCGATTCCATTTGAAAGTGAGTGGGGGCCGGTGTGCGTCGAAGTCGGGTTGCGCGAACTCGTCGTCTGAGTCGAATTGCAGTTGACGACTACCGCCCCCGGACGCGCCGTCGCTGCAAATTCCGACAATGATTGTAGCCCAGCGACGTGTATCATCTCATCTAGCTACGACACACTAAGTCGTGCGTACTGGCCGTTCTACCAATTGCACTCCATTGTCATGGGTGTCGGACCAGCTTCAGCGAGTGGTGAGAACATCGGCGCGACCACTACGCGACGACAGGCATGGGCGCGACAGCCGGTTCTGCGACTTTCGCCGGATTCGACTCGGCGCATCCCTGGAGGACACGCTGAGCCATCGGCACGGACAGCAGTTGAACTATGCCGATAATCAACAGCGCGAATCGCAGGGCGAACGTGTCGGACACCTTGCTCGCTAACAGCAAGAAGAGCATGCAACCGCTGAAGCGGCCGATGTAGAAGCCGAACTCCTGGCTGAAGATGTAGGCGAATTTGTTGCGGTGTTCAATCGCGGCGACCGTGTCGATGACTTGCATTTGAATCGGAAAATAGGCGATGTCGTGCAGCGGCCGGCTAAGTAGCAGGCAGGCCATGAAGATAAAGACGCCGGTTTGATTGTAAAGTACCGCGTTGGCGAGTCCGCCCGCGGCGAACAAGGCCAGGCCGACCGAGAAGATGATCATTCGGTGCCGCGGTTTTGCCAGGCGACCGATCGCATAGAGCAGGAAAGCCGAGAGGATACCGCCGAGGGCTTGCAGTGTGCCGAGTGCGCCCTCTTGCCCGACCAGTTGCATGACCAGCATTGCGGGCGCGGTCACGATGTAGCCCTGTGCCAAGCCCTTCAGGATGGCCAGGAGCTGCATCCGGTTCCAAAGCCAATGGAAGCGAAAGAAAACGAACTGCGTATTAGGCGGATTCTCGAAGCGACCGCGGTGAACGAGGATCGACGAGCAGATGGTAAGCAGGAACACGACTCCGGTGACGATCTGGTATGCGGTGTTGGGATCGCCGCCGAACCAGTGCTGTCGGCCCGTGCCTTCGATGAACCAGCCAATGACGAACGGCACCACGACATAAGTATTTGTGTAGAAAAATGTCTCAAGACCGTAGTAGTAATTTCGGTTGGAATCGTCGGTCGTCGAGAGAGCCAGGAAGTCGCGATTGGCCCAAAACAGGCCGAACGACATGCCCATCATCAAGCCCGCCAAACCAACGCCCAGCGTGTCCAGCTTGCCAAGCGACATCATGACGGCCATCGAGACTCCGCTCAGCAGCATGCCCGCCGAGTAGAGTCGTTTGATGCTGATATGTTGCAGCAGGAAGCCGTTCACCAAAAACGTGAACGGTATTCCGGTGTAGACGGCCAGTTGATAGAGCACGACCATCTTCACGTCCTGCGAATTGCGCATAACGTAGGCACCAACGAAAACGTCGATCACCGGCAAGACGAACGCATAGATCAGGTTCGTCAGCAGCAGGATTCGCATCTCGCGCGGATAAGTAAGAAAGTGTCGGTATTCGTTGAAATTCATATTTGGCTCAACGGAGACTCTTGAGGATCTCGTCGATCGAAAAACGGGCGCCGCAGATCACGCTATCGGATGCGCCGTAATAGATTGTGAGCGTGTCGCCGTCGACAAGATGCCCGTTGGTGAAGACGACGTTGCCGAAGAACCCGGTGCGCTCGTACTCGGCGATCGGTTCCATGATCGGCTCGTGCGAGCGGGCAACGACCTTCCAGGGAGCATCGATATCCAACAGCAGCGCTCCGAGGCAATAGCGGTTGTCGGCGTCGGCGCCGTGATAGATTTCGAGCCAACCCTCAGCGGTCCGAATCGGCGACGCGCCGGCGCCGACGCGGCGCTATCCCACATGCCGGGACGGCCATGTACCAGGCAGCGGTGCCCGCCCCAATGCACGAGGTCCGGCGATTCGGCCAACCAGATGTAGTTACCGCCGAGCCACGGGCTGCTGGGCCGGTGCAGCGCGTAGTATTTTCCCGCGATTTGCTCGCTAAAGATTGCACAGTCTTTGTTGTGTGGCGGCAGAATCATGCCGTGCGAACGAATGTTGCGCCAATCCGCGGTGCTGCGCAGGCCCACGCCCACACCGTGTTCGGAAACGGCGGTGAACGTCAGATAGTAGGTTGAGTCGATCTCGGTCACACGACAGTCTTCGATTCCGTAGGCTTCGAGATCACCCTGCCCAAACATGGGCGAAAAGTTGGCAGGCTCGCGAAAGTGAACACCGTCGTCGCTGGCGACGAGTCGCAGGTGCGACATCGTGGTCAGATAGTCCCTGCCGTCGTAATTGATCACGCGTGAATCTTCGAGATTAAGCTTGGGATCCGCGTTGTCGAACTCCAAGATTCTTAGTCCGCCCGCCGCGTCCAATACAGGGAACGAAGTCGCACCAGGCGTCTGTGCGGGGCGTTCGGCAACCCGCAGCAAAAGCCATGTCTGGTCGCGAAAGCGAAAGACGCCCGGATTCAGCAGGCATTCGACCTGCATTCCGTCGATGCTCGGACGAACGTCGGCGGGCCTCAGCAGCGGGTTTTCCGAGAATCGCCGGGCGATGTCGGCCATGGCAGCGTCTTTCCTTTTATTCTGAGTAGCGCACGACAACGTCGCCGATCAGCGTTCGCTTTCCATCGCTGTGCAGCTCGCGGCCCGTCGGCGCGATCACCGTGACGATGGCCGAGTCGGCTGGAATCTTAATTTGAATACGTCCGCGAACGTTTTGTTGGAGATACGTCCCACTCACCGCGTCGTAGATGTCCGCTGCTTCCTCGCCAACTTCCACGTCAACCGACTTCGCCTCGGCGTAGGGGTTGTAGTAGAGAAAGGTGGGGTACGCGACGGCGTGAAAGTAGTCGGTCTTCAAGAGGTCGAGCTGCAAAATGCACTCAACGCTGGTCCGCTGAATAATCCCGCCGAGTATCCCTACATGACCACTGCCGTACAAACCCAAATCGGTTGCCGCCGATTCAGGACGATATAAAACGATCGGCGCGGTAGCTTCGTCGAGTAGATCTACAAACGAGACCACCTTGTCTCCTTGGGCGAACGGACCAATGTCCGAGCAATAGGAAATCGCCATCGCGTCGACGACTAGTTGGTCCTGGCCGTTCCAGACCGCAACGCGATCGCGACTCTCGGCCTTCACATAGAGCTTGTCCCGCATTTCGGCCGGAAGCTCGACGACTTGTGGTGGCTCCGTGTCCGAAATTGAAAACGCCGGAATATATGGGCCATCTGGATGGTTTGCGAACGAAAACTGAAACGAGTTATCGAGATGTCCGCCGTCGACGCGCTCGGCCGCGACAACCAACCAACGCTTCGGCACCGCGGGAAGTTCAAATTCCCATAAGTGTTGAAATGGCTCGCTCGCACCGGCGTCTTCTTCGAGTACTTCCACCTGGTGCGGACGCTCGCGAAAAGCATGCGTCGATTGGCTGTTGCCTTGCACGATGTGTCCGCCAGTTGTGCGATAGTCGGAAAGCGCGACCGCGACGCCGCGCTTCCATTTGCGAATGCCTTCGTAGGCGATCACCGAATCGGCGTCGTGAGCGGTGGTCCATGCGTAGCTCGACTGGTGTGCTGCGTCGTGAGCGTTCGGATAGAAAAGCCGAGAGGCGTTGGCAAGATTCAGCATCCACTTGCCGACGTCGCGGGCATATCGCGTATCGTAGCGAACGATGGGCACGATGGCTCCGGCCCATTCAAACGTGTTCATGGCAAACGCATAGCCTTCGCCGTCGGTCGTGCTGCCGACCAGCCCGTGAACGTCTTGACCTTGCCAACGGTCTGAGATCACACCCCATCCCGGCCGCGCCTGCGGCCGGCCACGTGCATCGAAACACTCGTTGACGAGCTTGCCGACGTCGTAATTCTTGCCCAGTTCAGCATTCATGCGGGCGGCAGCCAGGGCGCCGTAGGGCAGCAGCACTTCGTAGAGCGGACTCTGTTCTACGGGCTTCGCTTCCAGCGACCGGATTGCCCAATCGGCCGATGTGAGAAACCGCGGATCCTGAAACCGTACCCAGGCCATGTATTCCAGCCAGGCAACTCCCGCCGCGGCCTCCGGTTCAATCCACCCCAGCTCCGTCGGCTCCATCGTCGAGAGCTTCAGCCCCGTGTGATCGAAGTTTGGCAGCGCAGGCGGATCGGTGCTCCCGCCTAGTGCCACGCAGGCGTCGTACCACTTGTTGGCCGTGGTGAAAGCCTGCTGATCACGCACGGCGTCGTCCGGATACAACGCATTCACTTGATAAAGTAGCACATTCGGAAAAATGTCGTACCAGAACGATTTGCCGGTGCTCGCGCCAACCCGATTGGCGTAAACGCCTTCTTCGATGTTGTAAAACTGTGTGCCCAACGCGACCCAATCCTGGCCCCGCAAGTCGCGCATGTCGATGCCGACGAGCGCGCCGCTAACGACAGCTCCGAGATAGTTGATCGCCTCCGGGCCGCGCGGACCGCCCACGTACGACGGCAACGAGACCGTCGTGTGGCGCCTGTCCTTCCAGCGAACAAGCGGCAGATGGTCGCCCTGCCGATCGAAGTCGAATACGAACTCGATGTAGTCGCGCGTCACTTGCGTCCAATCGCGCATCGTAAACGGCTCGGGAAGATTCGGCATCGTCGCCACCAGCGGGATCGACAAGTCACGCGACGTTTCCGCAGCGACCAGGCTAGCCGCATCTCGCAGGCCCGCCAATGCAGCCCCGCAAATCAGCAATCGCATCGCGTACTGTGAATATCTCATGCGCGCCTAGACTTCCATGGATCGAGTACGACAAGCGAACGCCATGGCGAGGCTGCCGCAGACAATTAAGAATGCGGCGGATGCTTCCGGTACTGACATCGCCCCGCCAAGTGAATCAATCTCGCCTGACGTGCTGCCGAAGTTCGCTTTCCAAATGTCGTAGTCGAGCTGGTCGATCCGTTGGTCGCCATTCCCATCTGCGGCCAGCCCGCTTCCCTGCGTGCCTAGCGAATCGCGCCACACCACGTAGTCGGCCGCGTCGACGACGCCGTTCGCATTGAAGTCGCCGACGAGCAAGGGCACTGCAACGATCGCGGCCGAGATGTCGTCGATGTAGATCGATCCGAGTGCCGATAGCGCGCCGCCGGAAATGAAGGTCAGATCGAACGAGCGCACGCCATCTGGCAACGCAATCGTGGTCTCAAACATTTGAAACTCGTCGACGTCGCCGGAAACCAAGAAATCGAGCTCTGTCAGTGGATTCGTCAGATCGAGCGACGTGACTGCGTCGTTCGACAACCGCAGGCGAGCGCGAAATTCGCTGCCGGCCGCGATGTCGTATTTCCAGTACCAGCGCAATTTGAACGAGCGGTCTTCGCCGGCTGGAATATCGGTCGCGTAGGTCCGCCATTCTTCGCTGGCTGTCGTGCTAGTGTCGGTGAGCTCCAACGAATGGGTCGGGCTCAGCGCCACTTCGTCCGACCAGACGGCGTGCGAGCTGTAGTGCCAGAAGCCGGGCCGACTGCTGCCCGCGGACTGCGCGGCATCAACGTCGGGGTTGCGAATGAGATTGTCCGGCAGCAAGGTCGCGTTGTAGTCGACGACAACTCCATCGACAAGCAATTGCCGACCGACGCGAGTTTCCGTGCCACCGGAGGGGACCAAGACCAGCATCACTGCCTCGTCGGACGGCACATTGAAGAACGTCTTCCCCGAGGCTCCTCGCGCCAGGTATCGATTGGCCACCGCGTCGTAGAGATCGAACGTCGCCCCGTGGTTGGTCAGATCGATGGCAACCGCCTGCGTGGTCGCCAGCGGGTTGTAGTACAGGTAAGTGCTATTGGCCGTGTCGTGGTAGAAGTCGGTAGCCAACAAATCGAGCTGCAGAATCTTGTCCACGTTGGTCGTTTTGATGATCGAGCCGAACACCCCGGTGACGGCCGCGCCGTAGATACTGAAATCTGTCTGCGGCCCCCAACCGTAAGTCAGCGGGTCACCTGCAGCGTACAGAACTTCGTTGTCGAACTGATTCAGCCAGTGATGGCGCAGGCCCTCGTAGGCAATCGAGCTCTCTGGATCGCCGGCCCAGAATTCGGACGATTGCGTTTGCGGCGTATGTTCGTCGGCGTAGAACAGTCGTGCTGCGTTGGCGGCATTGAGCATCCACTTGCCGATCGCTCGGCTGTATCGATCTTCGTAGCGCGCGAGCGGCACCATCGGCATGGCGGTCGCAAAGGTGTTCATCGAAAATGCATAACCACGGTTGTTCGAGGTGTTCGGAATCGTGAAACCCATCAGTCCGCCCACGTCTTCGCCGCCCCACTTCCCGCCCGGGATCATCAGCTTGGTCGGCCGGGCATTGCTGCGATCAAACACCCAGTTCACATACTTCTGGATGTCGTAGTTGCGGCCATGCTCGGCGTTCATGCGGGCTGCCGTGTACGCCCCGAACGGTGCGAGAATCTCGTAATCGGGGTTGCTCGACGTGTTTTCGTAATAGGCCAAACTCCAGTCGACGGCGTTCAAATGGTCGGCCGCCTGCGCCGGATTGGAATCGCGGTTGCGCCAATAGGCAGCATGTTGCAGCCAGGCCATCCCCAGTCCCATGTCCGGTTCCCGCCAGGTGCCGTTGTACACGGGTTGCTGTGTCTTGAAGTTGTAAGCCGAGTAGTTGAAATTGGGCGCCGTTCCACCAGCGGTCAACTTGTTCACGGCAGAGTAGAACTGCGTGTCGACGGTGTTGAGCGCCGCTTGAAGTGTTGCTTCGCCCGGATACCGGTCCGCGATACTGTAGAACAGGATGCTCGGATAGGTCTCGTACCAAGCCGATTGCCCCGTGGTGGCAAACGGATTGTTGAGCACGATGTTCTGCGAATCGCGGTCGACATAATACTCGCGCGACATGGCCACCCAGTTGTTCGGACCAGCCGACTTGTCGATGCCAACGAGCGTTCCGCCAAGCACCGCGCCCAGCGACGCGATTGCCTCATTAACCGGTTCGCCCGTCTCGCCGAAGGTACGTGTTTCTCCCACGTAGGCCGCCAATCCAAACGACTTCTGGAGCTCGGGGGACACTGGCGTGTTATCGATTCTGACGAGCGGCAGAAACTGGCCTGTCGCGGTTGTGTCAAACGCTAGCGTGTCGAAGTCCGTGGAAGTCTTGTACCAATCTCGCATCGAATACGTCGATGGAGCGTTGGGCAGGGAGTCGATCGAGCTCATTGACAGTTGGCGACCACCCGCCGCTACGGCGATCGGCGCTTCCGCCAGCGCGCTAGTCAGCAGCGCAACGCAGGTCCACCGCAGTAGGCTCGACAAGCGCGGGACTCTCGAGATAACAGGCAGTTGGCCACGGCTGCAATTCACTTTCCAAATGTCAGGCACTGATAATCTCAACGCGCCCTCTGTTGATTGGCCCGTGCTCTAAGGCCGAATGTGACGCAACCAACCATCGTGGCCAGCAGCAAACTTGAAGGCTCTGGTACGCTTGCACCGCCAAGCTGCCCGAACCTGCCCCGCTATGAAAATTGCTGAGAAACACGTCGCCGTTGGCAACGTCGTAATTGACGGTCGCCATGCGGCTGCCCAAGAATGTGATCCCGCCGAATGTTCCCGATAGATGTCCCGGTGCGGCGTTGATCAAGGTCAACGGTCCGGCACCGGCGTAGGCATCAAGATTCAGTTCGAGATTTGTCCCGGCAATGTAGGCTGTACCCGAAAGGTTCGCGTTGCCCAACTCGTCGAGGCCGTTGTCGACCACGGTAATCGGTGTCACGCCGTCGGCATCGGCGGTGAAGGAAAAGGTAGCTGTCGCCGGGTAGCCAAACGCACCACCGGTCAGATTCGAGCGGATATCCCGACTAAAAGGCGCGTTAGTAATGAGGTTCGGATCGGGCGTCACGGGGTCGGCATCGAGGCCGACGTTGAAGGATCCACCGGAGCCGACAATCGAAACTTTCGAGGACTGCAGCGCCAGCAATGCCATATTGGTGGGCGAGTTGTTCTGAACACACTTTTGGCAGAAGGACATCACTAGCGCGCCATTCAGATTTACCGTACCGCCGGCAAGACGGATTTCGCCTTTCGCACCGTTCTCCGAAAGCAGCAGCGTCTTGGCATTCAGCGTGCCTTGCAGCTCGACCAGTCCATTTCCATCCAGGCCTGGCTCGATGAACTGTTGATAGGCCGGACCGTAGTTGCCGATCCGCATATCGACCGTGTCCCGCAAGCTAAAATGAGGACCGATGCTCGGTGGCACATCGTCGGGTTCGTCTTCCAGCACCCAGTTCTTGAGATCGACCACGGAATCTGGGCCTATCGTAAGACTTCCCTTCGTGCGTTCGCCGACGATCATACCATTGGCGGTGATTCGAGAGGCACCCGTCATGACGATCTCGCCACCCGTGACGCGGTTCCCAAATCGAGCTTTCCAATAGTCGTAGTCGGCCTGCTCGATAAATCCGTTGTCGTCGCCATCAGGCGCAAGTCGAGATTGGAGCCGAATGTATTGCGCCAGATCGTGTAGTCGGCCGCGTCGACAAAGGAATTTCGATTGTAGTCGCCGCCGAACGGATTGGGTTCTCGTTCCCGCGCGATCACGAGCGAATTGACGCCGATCACCTCGAGTGTGCCGCCGGTCATCGTCAAGCTGCCAGCATGGGAGTCGCCAATCTGGTGCTCCTTGGCTCCGGAGCCGACTCGCAGCCCTTGGATTCTTGTGGTGCCGCTGGCGAAGGTGGCACTGAGCCCGTCGTCGATCCCGTAGATGTTGGGGGTCGACTTCGGCGGAGTCACCACCAGCGATGGCACCATGCCGTTCCCCCAATTCGCTCCAGTGTTGAAATCGCCGTTGGAAATCAGATACACGTCCGAATCCTGTGCCTTGCAATCTTGGCTAGATAGCATGAGGCAAGTTAAGAGCGCGAAGTTCGTAGCGAGCGGGGCAGTAAATCGCAAAATCGTTGTCATAGTTGTTCGATATCCAAAGCGTTCCACAGTGATGTTCCGCATTGATCGACGGCCCGCAGCCATCCGCACACCGAGATTCGTCCGCCCTAGTTCACGGCCGTCGCGTCGATCACTTCATCTCCGCCGCGAGTTGCCAGGGCGTTCAACAACACGGGGTCGATGTCGTAGCCCAAGGTATGTACCGACCCGTCGGCAAAGACGCCATTGAATCCGCCCGTATGGGCCGATCCGAAGTAGTACACGTCCAGGTCCTTGCCGAAGAAGTCGCCGTTTTCGTTTAGCGGCGTAAATGAGAAGCCGGCCCCATCGCTATCCTGATAAGCGCCAAAGCAGGTCGAGCGCATGGTGTCGGGATCCCAACCGTCCGTCCAGCCTTTGTCATCCGATTTGCTCCCGCCGCCGTACCAGTCCGTCCGGACATACTTCTCGCCCAGCAAGAATGTGTGGCTGCTACCGTCGGTGATCCTGGCGAATGGTATGGGCCGGGGAGCGCCGGCAATAAATTCGCCAACAACATTCCCCGAGGCGGGGTCCTTGCTGATAAATCGCCACGGAGAGCGGACAATCACGCCGTCGTAGACCTGCCTTGCTTTGGCAGTCAAACCGGCGCCTTCTCCATACTTGCCTCCCCAAAAAGACATGCCGTTTGTGCCGTAGCCGGCGCCCGTGATTGGCACTGCATCGGCCGGATTGTAGCGAACTGAAGCGGCACACCCCGCGGTCCCCGGCGGACAATCGAAAGTACATGGTTGGGCCGCGGCATAGTCGATCAAAAACACCTGTTCGCCGCTTACGATGTCCGCATTGCTCGCCTGGGCCATCGACACCGATCGTCGCGACGGACAGACATAGACAGGAATGGTCGCGGCCTGCAATTGAATCTGCGTGACGAGCCCTTGGATCGCTCCTTCTTCCATGTAGGGCAGAATTTGGTAGCACCATCCCAGACCTTGCTTGTCGGGACCGAAGGGTGTGCCATTCGACACGTAGTTGGCGATGTTTGGGTAGACACCCGTGCCACCTGTCGGAAATACACGCCGCGAATCGACGTGGTTCTGTATCGCCAGGCCAATTTGCTTGAGCTGATTTTTGCACTGCGTCCGTCGCGCGGCCTCGCGCGCCGCTTGAATCGCGGGTAGTAGCAACGCAACCAGAATGCCGATGATGGCGATGACCACGAGAAGCTCGACGAGTGTGAAACCACGCTTCGTCGATGCTTGTCGGGCAACGCTCGAACGACTGATAGCCACTTGTTCCATGCCTCGCTCCGCTCCTCCGACTCAAGACCCTACTTGCGGTCGTTGAGTCGGGTTTGAAAGTCCGCTTCCGTAATTTCACTCACGCGGCCCAACTCGGCGGCCACGAATCTCGTTCCAATCGCGCCGGCCTGCTCATAAGCAATGATCCCGTCGAGCGGCCATTCTTCATTCAAGCACTTGATCGCAAACGGCCGGCCGTCGCGGGTCGACATGAATAAGTCGTCGAGCCCCGACAATCCAGCACGCCGCAACACACCCGGACCGAGCGATTGCACGTATTCCCTGAACTCCTCATCATCGCGCGGGGCTTGCCCGTCGTGTGCCGCCAAATACTGACTGTAAAGAACTGCCACTAACCGCAGCTTGGGTTCGTGAAGTTCTGCGTCAACATGCCCCTTGCAGCCGCCGCCGACTGCAAGGGGCAGAAAAATCACCGAGGTAAACAACGTCCAGCAAAACCAGTTGTTGCAGGACGTATTCACCAAGTTTCTCGGCGTCTTGCCAACAGGCAGGCGCTCAGACTCAATCCCAGGAGCAGCATCGTCGACGGCTCCGGCACCGTTCGCACCAACGAGATGTCGCCATTTGCCTGGTCATAAAACACGAAGTAGTTGCTCGCGCTTTCGCCGCCCAACACGCTAACATTGGAGAAGTACGTCGGCCCGTCGCCATAGATCTGGCCTGGTGCCGCATCGAATAATAGCAGCGACGCCAACGGGTCCAATCCAAAGCCAGTCAAATCGACGGTCAAGTCGTTGTTGCCGATGTTGATCGCATTCGACAACACAATCGGCGAAACGCCGCCCCCATCGGCCGTAAACCGATATTGGTTGTGAACCTGCGCCGCTCCGTTGAACGATTCGAGGTTTTTGGCGCTCAGCGAAGCATTCGAACCGACCATGTGAACCAGCGACGACCGATTCGGTCGATCGGTGGAGATATTTGGAACCAGATTGTCGCTAAGCACTACCGATCCATTACCGGATACGCGCAGCTCACCGTCCGAGTCGCCATCGCCGAGAAAGATCACCATCGCGCCGAACGTGCCGTTGTCCGTAACATGGAGCAAGCCGTCCCCTTCCAGGCCATCGTCGATTGCCGGACCGTAATTACCCAGGCGCCAATAACCACTGGGCGAAGTAACCGAAGCTGTGCCGCCCACATTCAACTCACCATGGTCGCGCTGGCCAATCTGCGGGTCAGTGCCGGAAATGTTGAGAACTGCATTGCCTGACAGATTTACAATACCTGTACCTGCACAGCAGGCACGTGCGATCACAAACGAATCGCCGCCGCCGGTGACCGTGAGCGAACCGGCCGACATGTTGAGCGTGCCGGGTGTTCCGACCGGCCCAGGAGCTTGAGGCGCGTCGCCGCCGACGATCAAACTTGTCACTTCGGTGGCGACATTCGTGGCGTATGTAGCGACAAAATTGTCGTTGATGCTGTAACGCGAATCAGGAATGGGCACATTGTTGTCGTTCCAGTTGGCAGCGGTCAAAAAGTCGGTGTCCGCACCGCCACCACCGTCGAACTTAAAATCACCCGCCTGGCAATTCGGGCCGGCCGCCACAATGGCTAGCACGAGCCCCATGCACGTCATCACTAAATTTCTCATTAAACACTCCTGGGTACCTGGACAAAGGTGCGAAAACTCCGCCTCAACTCGCAACGAGCGCGCTGGAACGACCCAAACGGCCACGAAGCACCGCCGCTGATCGAAAGCTGTAGACCAATGCTGCCCCGATGATTCGCCGCTTTTGCGACGATTGGTAAAGATCCGCTGTGACATGCAGCGACGTGCCGGAATCCGCTTAGAACTCTAAAACGAGATCCGAGAATAATCGTCGAATTGCCGTAGAGACTACGGACGACTGCCGCCTGTTAACTGTATAGTGTATAGCGGTTGGGTCAACTTTCTTACACATTCGCGGAGTAATTCTCGTAATTGAGTCTTGGTAGCGGCGTGGGGTGGGGTACGCGAAACGCGAAATCAGGAATCTCAAGCTGTCACACTTCCAATTGGGGGAGCGACATGGGGCGCTTCGCGGGGAGTGGCAGACCAATCATTTTCTCGCTTTTGCGAATCCAAAGCGTAAGATTTGACGAACATGTGCTCTATTCTTACTGCGGCAATCCATTTCATGAATAGCCAGCGATGCAGCATGATAGACCGCGAGCCAGGCGCGACGAGTGATTTTGTTGACTTGATGACCCAGTACCAGGGGCGTCTCTACGGATATATTCTTGCGCTTTCGGCGGACCCGGATGCCGCCAACGACATTTTGCAGGAAGCGAACATTGTGCTCTGGAAGCAGTCTCAGCAGTTTGAGCCCGGCTCAAATTTCAAGGCCTGGGCGTTTCGGATCGCACATTTCCAGTTCATGGCCCACCGGCAACGCCAGCTGCGCGACAAGACGCTCTTTAGCGATGAGCTGTTGGCGACGCTTGCCAGCGAAGTTCGGGAGGCGGACGACACCCACGAAATTCGCGCGGCCGCTCTGGAAAAGTGCTTGGAGCAGATGCCCACGCGATCGCGTGAAGCGATCAGGCTGCGATATGCCGACGAACTAAACGTCAACGACATGGCCGAGAAACTACAACGCAACGCCAACTCAATCTATCAGATCCTCTTCCGTGCGCGCCAATGGTTGATCGAGTGCGTACACAAGGACGGCCTCGCCGAGTCCGCATGACCGACGACCAGATCGAACAACGCGAATTTGATCGGCTGCTCAGCCAGCTATCCGATGGTCGCCTTAGCGACGAGGAGGTCCGACGACTGGGGTTGCGACTCGAGACGAACGCCGTGCTCCGGCGGCAGTACGTCGACTACTGTCAAATGCACGCCCTGCTCCGCTCCGAACATGGGCTTTTGACATCCTGGTCGGCCACTTCCGACTCGCATGAATCCGCTGGGTGGCCGTCAAGATGGCTCTGCTTTTGCAACCTGTCTTATCTTGCGGCTGCCGCGCTGATTGGCACGGTCGTCGTCAGCGTGTCGCTGTTTAGTGCCAACCGGTCCCGACCGCCGTTTCGCGGCGAGGAGACGGCTCTGCTCAGCAAATCGGTCGGAGCACATTTTGCCTATGGCTCGGGCGGCGAGTCGGCCCCGACGGAGGGCATGCAATTGCGGCAAGGCGTCTACGAATTGCTCACCGGCGTGATCGAAGTCCAGTATCAATCTGGCGCCGAACTGGTCGTCCGTGCGCCGGCAACGTTCGATTTGGTGGATCAGGCGTGTGTTCGTCTGGTGGATGGACAGCTGGCGGCCCACATCCCAAAATCAGCCATTGGTTTTCGTATTGAAAGTCCTGGTGCCACCGTGATCGACCTGGGCACCGATTTTGCTGTCCAGGCGATTCGAGACAAAGAATCCGAAGTCCACGTCTTCCATGGCGAGGTGCTTGTTGACTTGCATGGGGAGAAGGGCCGCTCGGCCGATCTCTTGCGCCTCGTGACGGGCGAAGCAACCCGCGTCGACTATTTTACCGGCCTCCCTTCCGGCATCGACTTGGATAACGAACAGTTTTTGCGCAGCCTGCGGGATGACGACAGCTCGTACCCTCAGGCCATCTTGGATTTGAATCCGGCTGTGTACTATCGGATGGAACCGAACGGCGACGGGACGCGGCTCACCGACGACTCCCCGAGCAAGGCCGATGCGACAATTCATTTCGGTCGCGCGACCAAGCCGGTTTGGACCGCGGGACGAGTCGGCGCCGCACTCTCGCTGGGTGGTCCGTCACAAGAAACGTATGCCGCAGCCAGCCAATATCCGCAGGCCGACGGCGATACGCTGACGGTTGTCGCCTGGGTCTATGCGCGAAGTCGACCACGCTGGGCCAGCATCGCCAAGAATTGGGCCGGTGGTGCCGAAGATCGCGGGCAGTTCCACTTTGGACTGCGCGAAGACAACGGCGAACTCGAAGCACACATCGTGAACGACGACGGCAAAGAGGTGCTAGTGCGAGACAGTTTTCCTTTGCCGCTCAACAAGTGGCATCACGTTGCCTTCGTCGCGGACGGCAAGGAGTTGCGACTCTACCGCGACGGCCAGCAGATCGACGCCCAGCCGTATCACAGCTTACACCGCGATCCTAGAATTAAGGCCCTCGCCATCGGCACGAAGCTCAACCTCGCCGGCGACGCACCGGAAGAACGCGATTTCAACATGTGGGACGGCCGCCTGGATGAGCTGGCCATCTTTAACCACGCGCTGACGCCCCGGCAAATATCGGATCTCTACCGACTGTCTGCCAAGAACTAAACCGATCGCACAACTTCACTGCCTGGCCTATGAAATCGAAGCCAACGGACTAAGCAAGACAGCTGAGCACAATATTCACTCTCGATTGCCACAGCATCTATCGATCAGTAGGCATCGTCTTTCGGCGCAGTATTGTAGGATGCGAGGGCAAGTGTAACGATCGCGCTATGCCATCCATTTTCACTGGTGGTGGAAGTCGTCGTCGATACGTGGCAGCGTCAACGCAACTTCTCAAACCGTAGCTGCCCACTTCGACTTTTGAACTCGATTGGCCGCGCGGCGTGTTACGCACACATCAGACGGTCGTTCGATTCGGCGGTTTCCGCGTTGCCATAAGAGACGGCGCAGTTTAAATTGGAGTCTATTGCGTCGCCGCCCTGGTCCAGCACCGACGAGAAGTACTCCTGATCTTCGCTAGAAATCGGACAGGCCTGAAGGACGTCCTCCGGCAATTGCTCGCCGAAGAACTCATGCCAACTCTTTGGTTTGTTGATTTTCGCCTTGGCAAAATTTAGACTTAATGGAACGGCCGGGAAGCCTTGGACCGCATCGTAAATCCGCTCGTCGCCAATTTGCTCAAAGGCCATGTAGCGGCGGTAGAGTGGTGCATGCCGGGGATTCACGACCACAACCAACTCGTCGACACCGGTCTTTTTGGCGAGCTGAGCCATCAACCTTGAGAGTTCGCAGAACAAACCGAAGAATCGGGCTGTGCCTTCTCGACGATCTGCGAGACACGAAACTTCGGCCAGACCAATACCGGCCGCCCGGCGTGCTGCGACCTCGTCAGGAAACACCGCTTCCATCGGCAGGCCAAGTTCGCCGTCACGGACCAGGCTGACCGTGCTGATTACCTGCCCACGCAGCTCAGCGATAATCACGTCGGTCGACGGAGTGAGCTGATAGGGCGTGGCTCGCATGCCACTCTCTTGGCGGTCACACAGACCGGCACGCAGGTAGGAGCGATAAATAAGTTCGAAAGTCGCCTGCCGTTCTTCCCTGGTTGCCGCCACTCGAAGTTGGATGTCTTCGCAAATCTTGGCTCGCACGAACCCTGGCATTTGAAGAAACTGCATGTCGATACCCCTTGTTGCAACGCGCGCTGAGTGACCCCGCGAACACAGTAAAACGGAAGAGAATCGTAGAGAAGCGGTAAGGGAGGCTATGCGGTGACGAGGTTTGGCGACGAATTGCGCATGGCTCGGAAGCAGCCATCTCGTTCGTCGCACGTTTTCACAGCAAAAATCGCAGCATCACGCCGGTGCAGGGCCAACGGCGACTCAGGCTGAGAAATAGCGATGAATTCCAACAGATAAGAAAAAGGAAAAGTGTTCGAGGAGGGCTAGGTCGCACCCCGGGCGCACCGAAGCCAAATCAAGAAGAGTCTCGACTTCGATCGAAAACCGGTGTGCTCTGGAGATGAGCGAAATTGCATTGCCCCGATGGGCTATGCTCAATAGAAAACCTAGGTCGATTTAGCCTAGATGTCAAATTCGCGACACCCTTATTCGGGGCGGTTTCTTAGCGCCGGTGGGACAACCGGCATTAAACTTATCCTCCGTACG
Source organism: uncultured Planctomycetota bacterium (assembly GCA_963847905.1). Taxonomy (GTDB): domain Bacteria; phylum Planctomycetota; class Planctomycetia; order Pirellulales; family Lacipirellulaceae; genus DASYDU01. The sequence goes on from CAWKBP010000002.1 coordinate 240,536, forward strand.
CCCTGGCAGCGATAACTAGAGCAATCCGGCCAGATAGCGCAACCGCAACTGGGATAGCAATCCTTCGTAGTGGGCATTGTGTCGGTCTCGCGTTGACTGAAGCCATTGCGCTTCGGCATCGAGGACGGCCGAGTTGATCGCCATGCCCTTGCCGAACCGCAAGCGAGTGACTCGGAGATTCTCCGTCATGTGTGCGAGATGTTCGTTGGCGACGGCGAGTTGCTCGGCTGCCTCGGCCGCCTGATTCGAGGCGTTCAAAAGTTCTAGTGCAATCTGCGACTTGCGATCATCGACGAGCCGCCTCGCAGCGGCAGCCCGGGCCTCTTCGGCACTGGCCTTGCGGCTCGTCTTACCGCCGTTGTAGAGGTTCCAATCAACGACCACGGCCGCCGTGGCGAGCGTATTAGGAGTTTGGAATCGGTTTTCCTCGTAGTTGGCGCCGACCGACGCGAAGACTTGCGGACGTCCTTCCGCGCGGGCCGTCTGGGAGTCGTGATCGTGCGACTCCGACGCCGCCATCAACGCTTGAAGATCAGGTCGCCTTTCACACGCGACGGCCACCAGCTGATCAAAACTGATTTCCAAAGGCGGGAGTTCCATATCGACGAGGTCGACTGCTACGGTTAGTGGTCGGTCGAGCAGCCGATTGTATTGACCGCGAGCCACGTCCAAGGCTCGCTGCTGCGTTGCCCGTCGCTGGCGCGCCGTGGCGACCGAGGCCTGAGCCGCGAGTAGGTCCTGTTCTGCGGCGCGCTCCTGACTGCGCATCTGGGCGACGTCGACAAGGTGGGCCTCAAGACTTGCCAAGTCGTGATCGGCGACTTCCACCTCGCGTTGGAGCCGCAACACGCCAATGTACGCCTCTCCGACCGAGAATAGCAGATTCAGCCGAGCTTGTGCTGTTTCGAATTGGGCCGCGGCCTCGCGTGCTTCGGCGGATTGGATGGTGCTGGAAATGCGACCGCTCGTATAGAGGGGCATGCGCGCCTCGGCACCGGCCGCTGCCGAATTACGTTGGGCGTAAGGGAACTCGAATGTGCCAAATCCTGCTACCGGGTCGCGGACAATGAAGCTCGGCTCTTCGCTACGGAGCGTATAGGCGCTGCGCAGAGCAAGATTGGGCCTGCGCTCGGCCACTGCTGCTCCAAGATCTTCGACGGCTGCGGCTTCCTCGAATTGTGCTGCAGCCATTCGATGATTTTGCGCAAGCGCCACCGCCCAAGCGTCTTCGAGGTTTTCGCCTCTCCCGACATTGCACGACGTCGCCACAAGGGCTAGTCCCACGAGGCGAGCGAGATTGACTCGCAATTTTCGCACGAATCCCCTGCCCTGTTGGTGAGTTTGCCGATCGGTCCGATTATGCGACACATCCTTACGCATCGACGTGCAAGAAGCCATCCAGTGAGAATCACCCTCACAAGTGGTCGCCTCACCGTCACGCGCAGCGTGGACCTAACCGGCAAGGCTTATCACAGCTTGAATAGATCGCGCTGCGAGAAAGCGATAGCACCTGCATGTGCCCAGTTCTCAGAGCTAGCTAACATCGCAGAAACCGAGAACGCGTAGATAAACAAAGAGCGGGGCGTTTTAAAGCTTGCGTGCCCGAATGGTACGTAAAGAGTGGCCTGAAGCGAGATCGAGGCCGACATTTACGGCAGAAATCGACGGAACCCGCCTACGACTTTTCCGAGGTTGCAGGCGCGTCGATTTCGGCATTCACCTGTTTAAGCAAGTGGGAATTGAGCTCTTCCAGCTCTCGATGCTGTTCGGCGAGGACTTTATTGAGCCGATGCACGTCTTTTATGTAATTGGCCGCTCCCGCTGTCCCTACTCGGATCCCGGCAAGCAGGCAAATCAACATTATGAAGACTGCGCTGAGCAGCCTGGGCCAGGACGGATCTTCGACCGTCATCTGCCAGACTAGCACGCAAACGGCCAGGATGGTCGCCGTCCAGCCAATTAACTTGATCATGGAACGATCTTCGGTCGCTGCCGTACTGCGTCGTGTTGGCGGAACACTCCGTGCGGGTACGACTTGATACAACGGTTTTGGTATCGAATACGAGCTCATCGACACACCTTTCGACTGGATTTCGCTCCTCCCAATCAACTGAATGGCAATCGCCATCTGGGAGCAAATAACATGCCTTCGCGGCGGTACTTGGCGATAAGTCGGAAGATGAAGTTCTCGATGAGCAGGGCCGCCATTGAAATAATATCACATGGCCCTCGTTGCGGCCCACGCCAGTTTTTTGATCGGCCTGTTTCCCAGCATTGCTTGGGACAAGGCCGCGGCCGACGGCGCGGACACTTGGGTCGACGCCGCGTCAAAGCACCCAAATCACATGTGAAATCCAGGGCAGTGTAAACCCATCAACGTGGCTGGCCATTCGCAAATGCCTTTGGTTCGACGAACCGGTTCGGAATCTCGTCTGGTGTTCGCACCTGGTAAGCTTTTCAGATTTCAATGATTAACCAGCCTCTTTGCTTTCTTTCCGTCTCAAAAATGCATTTGCCGTCAGGCTTCGCTGGCGAACAGACCGGGATCCTACCGAAACTGGTTTTTGGGACGGTCGACGATGCGCATGTCATGCATCCGACCGGGGCAAAGAATTCATCTGCATCCTTGATTGGTAGGGAAGATTACCGACATGGATGTTCGCTGCGCAGTACGAACCAAATCTCACGACACGCTCTCTCGATCCGATCGTCGGCCGTTGCACTGTGTCGCGGCGCGCCGCCGACATCAACTTCGAACTGCGTTTGAGCTTGTCTACGATCGATACTATCAAGAGGGGCTCACAGCCTGGAACCAACACGGATTGCGGCTGATTCCCCACCAATTGCTCGATACCAGCTGGGTACTGCTTGCCCAGCGCGGTCAAACGTGCATGGGAACTCTTTCGTTGGTAGAAGACGGCGCGATGGGGCTGCCCATGGAGCAACTCTATCCCGCGGAAGTATGGAAGTTGCGGCAAAACCATACTCGTGTTGCCGAACTCGCATGCTTTGCTCTTCGAGATCAATCGGCAGCGGAAAGCATGTCCGTGTTGCGTGCGTTGCTGCAGGCGGCGTGCGAAATTGGCTTCCGCGAAAAACTCGACGAATTGGTCATTTGTGTTCACCCACGACGTGCGCGCTTCTACGAGCGATATCTCGGATTTGAGCCGCTCGGGCCATATCGCTGCTGCCCCTGGGTTTGCGGCCAGCCGGCGGTGGCCATGAAGCTGACACTGCAAGCAGGCAGTCGCGCGACCGAGGCGATAGCACGCCGTGGCGCTCACTCCGAATGCCTTGACGCATTCGACGAGCCTGAAACGCTCCGTTTCGAAGATCGCGCCTATTTTCAGCGTCTGTTGGACCACGCGACGAGTGCGGCACGCCCTTGCCGATTGGCTGCCTAATTGCCAGCCGCCCTCTATTGGCGATAGCAATTTGCGTCGGGTTGAATCGATTGCAGGGATTGTTTGATGGTCGCCACGCAAATCGGCCAATAACTCTCATACGGGCGGCCAGTCTGGCCGGATTCCCACCCGAGATCGGCGGATGTCCCTGACAAGTCTACGCGTGGCGGCAAGGTATGCTTTTCTATGTGGGGTCTAGCACTCAAAACATTGATCGCCGACAGGGGAAAACTGCTCACGGCGCTGGTGGGCGTTGTGTTCTCCGTCGTTTTGGTGAACGTGCAAGGTGGCCTGTTTTTCGGCCTGATTCGCAAGGCGAGCTTGCTTGTCGATCAGGGGAATGCCGACATCTGGGTCGGGCACAAGAAAATGAACAACGTTGACTTTCCTCAAGACGTCCCGCGCCGGCTCGTCGATCGCATCCGCTCGGTCGAAGGTGTCAAGCGAGCTGAATCCTATTTGGTTGGCCATAGTGTGATGTCGTTGCCTGATGGCGGGTTCGAGTATGTGCTCGTGGTCGGTTGCGACCCGGCAACGCTTCTCGGCGCGACGATGCCCGGATTGGGTTCGGTGGACGAATTGCGCCGTGCCGACGCAATCGTCATTGACGAGTTTGACGCGCACAAACTGGGCAGTCCCCAACTGGGCGACATTCGCGAGATCGGCCGGCACCGCGCCCGCGTCGTCGGCTTCACACAAGGGGTGCTTGGCTTCCTTGTGACGCCGTATGTGTTTACAACAATCGACCGCGCTGCCGAGTATCTCGGCCGGGATTCGGACGTTGCTTCGTACTTTCTGGTGCAAGCCGAAGACGGCACATCCCGCGCCGCGCTTTGCCGGCGAATCCACGAGCGCCTGCCCGACTTGGAGGCCTACACCCGCCAGCAGTATGCCGGCGCGACAATTGGCTACTGGTTGCAGCGGACCGGACTCGGAATCAGCTTTGGCGCCGCGACGGCGCTTGGTCTCGTGGTCGGCTTGGTGATCGTGGGGCAAACACTGTATGCCTCGGTGCTCGATCGGCTCGTCGAATTTGGCACGCTCAAGGCAATCGGTGCGCAAGAATGGCAGGTGCGGACGATCATCATTCAGCAAGCGATCAGCCTGGCCGTGGTTGGTTCGGCGGCGGGTCTGCTCTGTGTGCTCGTCGTCCAGGCTGCGTTTAGCACTCCGCGAGCTCCGATTTCGATTCCTTGGTATCTGTCGCTCGCCAGTTGCCTGGTGGTGATGGCCGTTTGTTTGGTCGCAGCGCTCTTGCCTTATCTGCGAGTGCGCTCGATCGACCCCGCGATGGTGTTGCAAAGCTAGAACGACTTCGACGGAATAGTCAGCATTCATGGAAACTCGCCGCATCACCCAACGAACACCGTCGACGATCGACGCAGGACGCCGCGTTCCGGCCGTCGAGCTGCGCAGCGTTAACAAATCGTACGCGCGCGGCACCACGGTTACCCGAGTCGTCGACGGCGTCGATCTGACAGTCGAACAGGGCGAATGCGTGTTCTTGCTCGGACCATCCGGCAGCGGAAAAACGACGCTGCTCTCGATCATCGGCTGCGTGCTCACGGCCGACAACGGACGCGTGCGGATCTTCGGCAACGACGTCAACGATCTCACGCCGGACGAAGCGGCACTGCTCCGCCGCCGCCACATCGGGTTTGTGTTTCAACGCTTCCATCTGATTCGCGGTTTGTCGGCGTGCGAAAATGTCGCGGTGCCGCTGACGCTTTCCGGCTGGAAACCGGCCGACGCAACTCGGCGGGCCGTCGAGCTGCTGGTTCAAGTTGGCATGCGCGAGCATGTGGATGCGCAGCCGCAGCGGCTGAGCGTCGGCCAATGCCAGCGTGTCGCATTTGCCCGAGCACTCGCGGCAGATCCAAGCTTAATTCTGGCCGACGAACCCACTGCTTCGCTCGATGCCAAAACGGGTCACCAGGCGCTGGAACTGCTGCGCGAACTCACGGTTGCCGCGGGCAAGACAGTCATAGTCGTGACGCATGATCCACGCATTTTGCAGTTCGCCGACCGAATCCTGCACATGGAAAATGGGCGGCTTGAAGAACGCGCGTCAACCGACGACGTGATGATGAACGTCGTCTCCCACACGTCCGAAACCATGGCTGCCACCCACTGAAACCCGACTCTCGACGATTGATTTCATGTCCAAGTACGCTTTAATCATCTGTCTGCTCGTAGCGATGGCCGTTACCATCTCAGTGATTAGTGCGCGCTCGACCGACTTGCCGGGAGGGACGCACCGAGTCTCCAACGGGCAACATGCGACCGCCACGATCTACGCAACTGGTTTTGTCGAAGGTGTGACGGAAGACGTTCAGCTGCGGATGGAGCAAGTCGGACGCGTTACCGCCGTATTAGTTGCGGCCGGCACTTGGGTCGAAGCTGGTGCCGTGCTTGTCACGCTGGACGACTCCCGCCAGCAACAGGAGGTCGCGCTAGCGAAGGCGAATCTCGAATTTGCTCAAGCGGAACTGGAACGGCTCACCAACGGCGCCCGCGCCGATGAGCGCGAAGAGGCGCACGCGCTCTATCGCAGCGCCCAGGCCCGGCTCGATCAGGCGATGCGAACTTGGACGCGGATCGAACAGTTGCGCAGTCAAAAGGCCGTCTCGCAGCAGGAGGCCGACGATCAACTGGCGTCGGTCGACTCGTTGCGGGGCGAATTGGAAGCCGCAGCCGCCCGCGTCCGGCAAATCGAAGCGCCGGCCCGCGCCGACGAAATGCGGGCAGCAACGGCGCGTGTCGCGTCGGCCGAAGCGTCGCTCGCGCTTGCCGAGATCAATGTCGCCAAAGCAAAGCTGGTCGCACCGCAGGCCGGCCGAGTACTCGACGTGAATACGCGGGTGGGCGAGCTGACCGGTCCAGACGCGGCGAAGCCGCTGATCATCTTGTCGGACACGTCCAAAGTCTGCGTACGGGCGTTCGTCGAAGAGCTCGACGCACCTCGGATCGCAGTCGGGATGACGGCAACAGTAACCGCCGACGGCCTGCCCGGTCAGTCATTCGCCGGCCACGTGATCGCGATCAGCCCCCGAATGGACACCAAAACAATCCACGCCGACCGCGCGTTTGAGCTCTACGACACCAAGGTCCGCGAGGTGCTGGTGGAGCTGGATACCAAAGAACTGTTGATCGTGGGCCTGCGGGTGGACGTGACGTTCGACGTGGGGAGCATCGAGTTACCAAGCGAAACGGCCCGATCGGCCATTGATACTCAGAAGACCATAGATCCGCAGAAGTCGACCCTCGGGAAAACCGAATTGCTCCTCGAGATTCATTCATAGATCCGCAAAAGTCTGTCGGTGTTTGAGGCTGTCTCCAGGCAGGGCGAAATGGCGGTTGTTGGCGATCGAGGTGGTTTGGGTTGTTTGTTCAAGCGAATGTGGCAAGGCATGCGGCAGATGACAACAGCAGTCTCAATTGCGAGTCGCGACACCGTGCGGCGTATTGCAGAAGCCGCGGCACTTGCGCCGTCAGCGGAGAACTTGCAGCCTTGGAAGTTCCGAATAGAAGATGAGTCGCTAGTCATCCTACTCGACACGTCGCGGCAATTGCCTTCCGATATCGACCACATGCTGGGATTGACCGCAATCGGAACTTGCATCGAAAACGCGGTCATCGCTGCGACCGCGATTCGATTGCAGACAGAAGTCGGACTATTAGCGAAGTCGCTGCCAATGTCCGGCTCGGCATGCGTACCAATTGCGAGGTTGGAGTTCTCCGAAGGGGCCGATCGCGACGAGCTCGCCACCTTCATCCATTCCCGTTGTACCTCGCGGCGAATGGAGCCAGGGCCGCATCTCACGGCAGCGACGCTTAAGGAACTAGCAGCAAATTGTCGCGCGATCTCTGGCGTGGCAGTTCATTGGTTAAACGACGAGCAGCTCAAACCGTTCGCCGAGCTGGTCGGCTTGGGAAATCGAATACGCTTTGAGCACAAGCCCTTTCACGAAGAGTTGTACGACAGCATGCGTTTCACTCCTGCTGAGGCCCAGCGAACATCTGATGGTCTCGATGCTGCCACGCTACAACTGCCGGTGGGAGTTGCAAGTATGATGCGCGCTTTGCGAACCTGGCGAAGGATGAAATGGGCGAACGCGATTGGATTTTCGCGTGGAGTTGCGCGACAGGCCGCCGGAGAGGTAACCCGCAGCGGGGCTGTGGGATTCATTTCAGTTTTGGGTGCTGAGTTGCAGCAGTTTGTAAATGGCGGTCGGGTGCTGGAGCGACTCTGGCTGACGGCAACGAAGCTCGGGCTGGCGTTTCATCCGATGGCCGGGCTGCCGGTGTTTCTGGCTCATGCACGAACGGGCGGCAATCAATTGTTGCCGAAGCATCGTCGACTAGTGGCAAGCATGTCGGATCGGTTCCATCGATTATTTCCGTCGCTTGATGGCGAAACGATCCAGATTGCCTTTCGGATCGGGCATGGCCCGCAGCCACCGGTGCGGACGGTCCGCCGACCGCTCAGCGCCGTCCTAGACTTGAACTAGGAAGAAGGTTCGATTTTTGAATTATTGCGAACGAATATGACATAGAGCAGCCATTTTGTTGGGGCGGCCGTTAATGGTAAGTGACGGGCCTAGTAAGATCGCCCGGGAACTGGCTCAGCAGGACGCGTTGGAGACGGCTTGCCGCAACACGGTGGCCCGGGCGATGCGAGAAATGGGCCTCTCGAGCCGCGTTTCGAAGGCTTTTACACCGACGACCACCCAGGCCGATCCGACGAAGTCGCCCGCTCCCAACCTGCTCGACCGCGACTTCACGGCGACCAGGCCGAATGAGAAATGGGTCACCGACATCACCTACCTGCCGACGCACGCCGGCTGGGTGTACGTGGCCGTGGTGCTCGATCTGTTCAGCCGCAAGGTTGTCGGCTGGTCGATCCGCGATTCGCTCGCGACGCCGCTGGTGGCCGACGCCTTACGGCAAGCGATTGAGTCGAGACGGCCGGTCGGCAGCGAATTATTACATCACAGCGATCGGGGCTGCCAGTACACGAGCGATGCCTACCAGCAGACCTTGAGAACTTTGGGCATCGCGTGCTCGATGAGTCGCACCGGCGACTGCTACGACAACGCCGTCGCCGAGCGGTTCTTCTGGTCGCTCAAGCATGAGTGGACCAAGCATGAAGCGTTCGCCGATCTGGAAGCGGCCCGGCTGAGTGTGTTCAAGTACATCGAAACCTTTTACAATTCCGTGCGGCTGCATCAGGCGCTCGGTTACAAAAATCCCAACGAGTTCGAAACCGATTACGTCCCGGTCCTAGCGGCGTGAAACCTGGCCCCGCCACTAGATGATTGGAGAAATCATGGACAGTATGTCGACCGACACATTCGCGGGCAGCATCGTATCACCGGTCGTGATTCCATCCTCGCAATCTCAGCCGAAGCCGTCACCGGCGGCGCCCGAAATGGTCGTACGAGGAAGCGTTTAAGCGTAACCGCGGGCTGATCACGGAAGAGGAGCAGCAGAAGCTGCGTAACAGCCGTGTCGCGATCGCCGGCTTGGGAGGCGTGGGCGGCGTTCACTTGATCACGCTTGCGAGGATGGGCATCGGCAAATTCACAATTGCCGATCCCGACATATTCGACGTCGCCAACTTCAACCGTCAATACGGCGCGACGATCTCAAATCTCGGCCGCAACAAAGCAGAAGTGATGGCGCAAGCGGCACTCGATATCAATCCCGAGCTGGAACTACGGGTGCTTCCCAAAGCGGTTGACGAATCGAATGTCGACGAATTCCTACGCGACGCCGAAATGTATGTGGATGGCCTCGACTTTTTCGCGATCAACGCGCGACGGTTGCTATTTCGCCGTGCTGCTGAGCACGGAATCTGGGCAGTCACTGCGGGGCCGATAGGCTTCAGCACTGCTTGGCTTGCGTTCGATCCGGCCGGCATGAAGTTTGATGAGTATTTCGATCTCACCGATTCGATGGAGCAAATCGACAAGTTGGCATCGTTTGCTGTGGGACTAACGCCCAAGGCAACGCAAGTGCCGTATACCGATCTTTTGCATGCGAGTCTGTTCAAAGAGACCGGCCCATGCTCTTCGATCGGATGCGAACTGGCGGCGGGTGTAGTGGGGACCGACGCTCTAAAGCTTCTTCTAAAGCGCGGCGAAGTGGCAGCCGTCCCCAATTACCTTCAATTTGATGCGTACCGCAATCGCTTTGTGAGTGGCCGGTTAAGATTTGGCAACCGATCGCCAATGCAAAGATTTAAGCGGTTCCTTCTCAAGAGATGGTTCTTGAACCATCCCGATATATGCCGTTGAAACAGTGTTTGGTGAATCGTCGTATGGGTATTTCTATGCATCCAGACTCATCATATCCGACGACAGCGCAAAAAGAACCGGCCGCCTTTGATGCCATCAAAGGCGGCCGGGCAAACGCTATAGAACACAAATTGCGATATCAATTCGGATTACAAACGGAACCTACCGAACGCGTCGCACCGCGCAGATCCCGGCAATCAAAAGCGACCATACTACGATCGAAATTGGCTCAGGCACTCGTACCGCTTGAAAAAACGCCGAGCTGTTGTCGCCCACCGGGAAGGGGTTCCCAGAGCCATCGTTGGGTGCCACGTTGGCGGATGCTCGACTGAAAAGTTGCCCGTTGACCAAGAACTGAGTGTTGGCCCCGGTTCCGAAAAACGAACCTTGCGAATAGGCGATATTCCACTGGGCCGGATCATTGAAGACGCCGAACGAAGCCCCCCCGACCAAAAGGTTTAAATTGGCGTTGAAGCTTCCCAGCGAGAACTGGCTCGCCACTGGCACGGTGCTCAAAGTGCCTACTTGAGATAGCCAGCCTTCACCGCCGGTGGCCGTTCCGCCTATCCCGGTAAAGCCAATCGTCGCCATTAAGTTGCCGCTCTGCGCGTCACTGAAATAGTCAGAGAATGTGCCTGCCGACCGCGAGTTATAGGGGTCGCTGCTGCCGTCCTCGAAAAGTGCCGCCATGGCACCAGTGCCGAACGTGCTTTCAAAGGCTGGGTTCGGCAACAAACTGACGGAGTAGCGACTTGGACTTGGGACCCCTGAGTCAAGGATGGGACCAACAACCGCGCTGAACACCGCGGTGACTTGCATTCCTCCATCCAAGGGAATTGCGGAACCCGAGTTCCCGGATTTCTGGATAGCATGGAATGTGATCTGGCCCTGAAGGATATTGCCCGTGGCCAAACCGGAAGCCTTTGTCACGCCGTCCGGGAGGAACACGACTTCAAGGCTGTCGTCAGTAAGTTGGTTGACGTCAGGGGGTGAAAAAATGCTGTTGGTGAGGACACTGGCCTGTGCCGGCGAGTACGAACCGAACACGAGCAACAGTACGGCTGCCGCAAGAACAATCGACTTATTTTTACTTGGTGAAACCATAAAACCGTCCTTTAATAACTCACTGACTAAAAATATAAAACGCGATCAAGCAACGTAGATCACAATATGCGCCATGCAAATGACGACTTACCTTTTCCGTACGCAGATCGCACACAAGAATCCGACCCCAAAGTGAAATTATGGGCGGGGTCGGCAAGAGATCGGTACCCGGGGGATCGGGCAGGGAGAAGCCGTGGTCTTCGGCGAGGGTGCCGAGGGGCGAGTCGTCATTTAATGTGAGCGTGCCGTTGAGGACGCAGACGACTGGGCCGGAGCCGATGGCTCCACCGGGCGAAGTAGAAGTGCTCGACGAGGTGTTACTCGTCGGCAATGAGTTTGCTAATTCCAAAGGACTCGTGGGCTGGTCGCCCTGGTCGCTTGGCCATTCGTTCGGGTGAAGCGGCGGGGGGTGGAGCTGCTTCCGGTCGAGGTTGAATTGCGTACGACGAAGAGGACGAAGGACTCGTCGCGAGCGACGCGGCCAAGGGGGTGCCTTGGGCGAGGGCGCGATCGAGGTCGTTGGCGTCGAAGGTGAGTTGCTGTGGAACGAGGATGCCGGCTTGGGCGTCGCTTGCGCAGACCGATAGCAGCACACAGAGTGCGGCGGCGGTCAGTAGTGGCAAGTGAATTTGACGCATGGGTGGCTCTTAAACTACCTGCTCTTCTATGCCGAAAAACAGGGCAAGCAGTACTCGTCTAGTTTGCGGTTTCGATCGGGGCCGGGGACGGCCCGACTCGGCTCGCTGGGCACGGAATTCGGACCCGCGGGCATTATCGGAACATCCGATCCAAATTGCAAGGGATTCCGAGAGGAAATTTCGGAAATCTGAGCCATCTTCATCCGCCCCTCATTTCGGTGGTTATAATAGCGACTTGCTGGTAGCCAAGGTAGTTTGGGTGGCGGGATCGAATTCGCTGCTTGAGTCCCTTATTTAACCGGCGAATTTGAACGCAACATCCCGACGAACGGATGCGGAGATTCGCAGTGTTCTTTGGGGCATCGGCCGCGTGCCAAAGCTTGCAAACCAATGCTGACTTGAGAGGGTTTGGCGCAGCATCGCCAAAGCAAAAAGCGCTTTGACGTATTGCGGCAATTGTTTCGACAGACCCTTGAAACTATGGTATCCAACAACTAGAGTGAGTTGCTGTCCTAGATCGGACCGAGTACGTTGTTTTGACGCCCAATATACTCGGAATCGCGATGGATCGACCCCAGGCGGAGCCGCTGGTCGGCCGTTTTCAGCATCTGCTGCAACGTTGAAGCTGCATCGAATTGGAGACTGACGCGCGTGGACAGTAGTTGGACCGCGAATCACTTCGCGCACACGGGACTATCCTTGGCAGGAAGCACCCTCCTCGCCGACGGTTCGGCTTGCCAGAACCATTCGGGCGTCGGCGGCCTGAGCAGGCGTCGTCCGAACGGGAGTCGTCCCAATCTGTATCCGCAGGACTTACTCTCGAGCCCGCGGTGCGACCTCTCGAGCACGCAGCGCGACGGCATTCCGGAGAGCTCGGTGTCTGGGAACTGGTGGCTGGCGCATACCCTGCCCCGACAGGAGAAATCCCTGGCGGATGCGCTGTATGCGCGAGAAGTGCCTTTCTATTTGCCGCTGGTCACGCGGAAATCGCTATCCCGCGGTCGGACGCGCGTCGCTCACATTGCTTTATTTCCCGGTTATTTGTTTGTCTGCGGCGGCGAGGAAGATCGCCTGAGTGTGTTGAAGACGAATCGTGTGTTGACGGTGCGTCGAGCTCCGGACGACGCACGCCTGCGGGCTGATCTGCGGCGGTTTTCCGAATTGATCGCGCTCGGTGCGCCCCTGCTCCCGGAAGCAAGATTGATACCTGGTGAGCGTGTGCGGGTGAAGACGGGACTTTTTCGTGATCAAGAGGGCGTAATCATTCGTCGCAATGGCAAAACACGGCTATTGATTGCCGTCGATTATTTACAACAAGGGGCCTCGTTGGAAATCGACGACTGCCTATTGGAGTGTGTTTAGCGGAATACGAAAAACCTCGGCTTGGCCGAGAAACTCTTCCATTCGTAGCAAAATCTGGAAGGGCGGAGGCGTTTGACGGGAGCCGAAGATCGGCTCCGGCAGCGAACTGACTCGCGACGATCGTTAAGTACAACTTGCGTAACCAGGGTTGGCAGATTGGCTTAGATCTCGCATTTTTCAGCATTGCCAGTCAGCTCTGAGTCGCAAGCCGAAGGATCGGACTTGGCGAAGGGACAGTGGGGCGGAACGGCTGCCAGAGGATCTGGTAGGCGCGTAAGAAACTAGGATGATGCGAAGAATAAGGCAAAAATGTTGCCTGGATGTCGTGTGCGGGAAGGTCCGCGCAAACGACGGGGACGGAGTCCGCGCTGATTGATCGATGATCGTCAATCGCTCCCTTGCATCTGCCGCGGCTCAAATATTGAGCGACTCTTGTGCGGTCAACCGTTCGATCACGAACCGCCAATGCGTCCCAGTTGGCGTGATGACTGAGCTGGATGATGCATCGGATTTCGCAGAGCAACAGAACCGAACTCACGACGAACTGAAATGCTGAAGCGGAGACAGCCGGCCAAAGTGCAGCCAGCGAAATCAACGCAGGGTGCGGCAATGCACGCGCCGGACAGTTGAGACAGAGAGTTCGCCCATTGGATTAGTTGCCGGGGCAACCGTGCTATTGGTGGCAGCCGTCTGGGCTTTTTGGCCGACGATCTTGGCGATGGTAACAAAGTGGTACCACGAGCCTGACTACTCGCATGGATTTCTGGTGATACCACTGTCAGTCTTCTTTCTGTGGTCTCGGCGATCTCGACTCAACATCGCCGAGTTGCACCCGAGCATGTACGGCGCCGTATTACTTCTTTTGGCTGCAGCACTGCGAATCGCGGCTAGTTATTTTTATCTGAATCCGCTCGACGGCTGGACGTTTCCCCTTTGGGTGGCGGGCATCGTTTGGCTGGTGTTTGGCTGGCAATGTCTCCGCTGGAGCTTGCCGGCGATTGCGTTTTTGTGGTTCATGGTGCCAATGCCCTTCTCCGCGGAAACGATGCTCAGCGTTCCTTTGCAGCGCGTGGCGACGAAGCTAAGTACCGTCGTCTTGGTAATGCTTGGGCAGCCGGCGATCTCTGAGGGGAACACGATTTGGATCGGTTCGAATCAACTGGGGGTGGAGGAGGCTTGCTCGGGACTGAGGATCCTGGTTGGGATCTATGCCTTGGCTTTCGCTTTCGTGTTGTTTTCGCGTTGGCAGTGGTGGCAGAAGGGACTGGTTCTCGTTGCTGCGCTGCCGATTGCGATTGTTGCCAATGTGCTGCGGGTGGTTTGCACCGGGATGCTCTATCAGTATTCCTCCAGTGAGTGTTGCTCGGCATTTCATGCACGACCTTTCAGGAATTGCAATGATCCCATTGGCGGCGGTCATGTTTTGGCTGTTCTTGATCTACATCGACCGACTTTTCCCAGAGATTGAAGAGCTGACGTCGTTGGAAGCTGGTAGCGGGCGCCTGTAGGCTGATTTAACACCTAGGTTCGTTGGTGGCAAAAAGATGTCCGACAAAACAACACAGGATTCGAGTCAGAAGTCGCGGGCATTACGTACAATCGCGCCTCGTCCAAGCCGCCCGCTTGCAATGCAGGCAGCGGCGCGCAACTGGGCAAAGCTCGATCGAAAATGCGATCACCCCGCATTCTTGTGGTGGGTATTTCAGCAATGGTGGAAGGTTGGAATTCCCGTTGGCTTGACACTCGCAGCGATTGTCGCCGCGTCGGTGATGTACATGCACGTGCCGAAATACGACGCCAATTCATTGCTAATGATCGAAGACTTCAGCCCTGTTGTCGCCTTTTCCAATGTGGCTAGCAGTGGCCAGTCGCAACGATACATTCAGACGCAACTTGAAATCCTCCGTAGCCCAGTCGTGCTCGAGCCGGCCTCAAGTCGCCCAGAAATCGCATCGATCGAAGGAACTAAAAGAGAGTGCGGATCCGGTCGCGAAATTGCGTAGCGGCCTTGACAGTCAAACCGCTCGGGCGTTCAGAACTTTATAACGTGAGCTATATCAGCAAGGTTCCAAAGGATGCTGCGGCCATCGTCAATGCGGTGGTGGAAGAGTACATGCTCTACAACGCCCGTGACGATGCAGATCGGTCACGCAAAGTGATTGACATCTTAGAGGACGAACGACTGCGTCGCGCAGTGGAAGTCGAGCGACTTAGAAAGCAACTAGTTGACTTGACGGAAGAAGTGACAGGAAAGAACCCTTACAGCGGCTCGGTCACGGATTATCAGCGTGTCTTCTAATCCACTTGGATCGTTATTTCAAAGCCTTACGGAACTTGAGCTCGACCGTGAAATGCTCAAGGCACAGAAGCAGTTCCTTTCAGAATTCGAAGGACGATGAATCGCGATCCGCTCGAATCATCCGGCCTATCTGAAATTGGAAATCGATAGTCATTCCGAGACTAGGCAGCGCGAGGAGGCAATTGCTGCGATTGAGGCTCAACTTGAAGATATCAAATCCGATGCGGTGAGATATCAGAAGAATCCACAATGGGAGAACAGTCCGATTTATGTTGTCGCTACAAAAGGATCTGAACGCAGCGACAAAACTGATTTGGCTGAGTTTAAGACAAAACTGGCGAAGATGATTTTGGCTCAACGAAGAGAGCAGGGGAAGTTACAGCGCGAACAAGAAATCGGCAAGATTAATCAGCAATTGGAGGTCCTGAACGCTCGTGCAGCAAATACTCACTTCTCGGTTTGACAAACGACTTAAACGAACGTAAAAGCGGCGAAGGGAAAAGCGTTCAGCTCGAGTTTGCTCGGGCCACACTTGCACGCGAAGAAAAAGTGTTCGAGTTGATCGCTTCGCGGAAATTGGCGATGCAGACAGAAATGCGCGCTCCTGCTCGCATTCGATTGACACGCAAGGCAGATGTGCCAGTGATGCCGATCGAACCGGTTCCCTATAAGATTCTGCTCGTCGCGTGTTCCATGGCGTTTTGCGCTCCTTTTGGATTGGCGCTGGCAAAGGAGTTTCTTGGATCGGCGGATTAGCGATGTGGACCAACTTGCTCAAGAATCGCGTCTCCGAATCCTTGGCGAAATATCGGAACTTCCGGTTCGTCACGTCGCGGTAAGTCCTGGCAAAATGGTCGGCCGCATGCAGCGCGAAGCTCAAGTCTTCGCGGAGTCTATCAACAGTTTGCGGACGAACTTGACGGTCGCCGAGGACCTACGGGACAAGCAAGTGGTGGCGGTTACTAGCCCGTGTTCCGGAGAGTCGAAATCAAGTGTTGCTGTGTCGTTAGCTATGAGCTTTGCCAACGCGACCTCGAAACCAACTTTGGTAATCGATGCCGACATGCGTTCGCCAGATGTCGCATCAATGCTCAAGACGAAGTCGCAGCCCGGGCTCTTTGAACTGCTTTCCGGCAGCTGCACACTCGAAGACGCGATTCAGCACGTAGGCGACTCGAGCCTGTATGTCATACCGGCCGGGCGAGCCACGCGTAGTACGCACCACCTGGTAAAGATTGACGAAATGAAGAAATTGCTCGACCGCCTGAGGTCGAAGTTCTCCACGATTATCATCGACACGCCGCCGATTCTTGGTGCCAGCGAGTCAATCGTGCTTGCCAAATCGGCCGACGCCGCCCTGCTCTGCTCCTTGTCGGGAGTTAGCAAGGTGAAACAAGTCAAGATGGCTGTCGAGCGATTGGAACACGCCAGCGTCAATGTTGCTGGAGCAGTACTTAGTGGCAGCTCGGTTGGCCGCTATTCCTATCGATACGGCTACTATCCCATCGAGCATTCGGACAACAGTTGATCAATCGCAGTAGTACGAAATCGGCTCATGCCGCAACGCGACTTGTTCCGGTTGATGATGCGATATTGCTTGTTGGAATGTACGTAGTCGTAGACGCAGCAAAATCATGACGCAAACCGCGACTACCGAAGCACCGCCGCAATCGCCTCCTCGGCCAAAAGTGAGGAGAAAAGTCAGGCGAATTGTCAATGTGCGTCTGTTGATAGCGTCCGCGCTAGTCGTGCTTGTCGGTGGGGTCGCCGGATATTTTTGGCACCGACATCAGTCGAATCAGGTCGCAGGTTCGCTACTAGAGCGTGCTACGTCGCTTGAGCAGGAAGAGAAATGGCCAGAAGCAGTTGAGTATTTGGCTCGCTATCTCCAAGTTGCGCCAGCGGATACAGATGCGCGACTGCGGTTGATCGAAGCCGTTGAGAAATCAGATCCGCCCGGCTCGGCCAACTATCGGCTGGTATCACTGTTATACCAATCTCTGGGCACTCTTCCTGAACGCGACGATCTGCGTCTTAAGCTCGCCCAGCTGTTGCTCGACCGGCAAGACTTTGCTGGCGCGAAGATGCAGTCCGAATTGCTCAGCCAATCGAAGAACGGAGCCACTCAAATCGCAGCACGACGTATCCTCGCGCTCTCGCAATGCGCAAGCTCGACCGGGCGGGTTGGTTAGTATCTCGGATGCGGCCAAATCGCTCGAAGCGTCCTTGCAGGACAATCCAGGAGAAGTGGCAATTGCAGCCCTGACCGCCAGTATTTATCGACAGTATTCGGACCAAATTGGGCCGTCGGCGACTGCCGACAAGGCCGATCAGATCATGGACGAACTTGTCGCCGCGGATCCCAGAAACGTCGAAGCCCTAGTCGCTCGCTATAAGTATCTATCGCAGTATCATCCCGAACGAGCGCGTGCAGACCTCGATGCAGCACTTGTCCAGGATCCGGATCACGTTGAATCTCTATTACTCGACATTGAGGCGGCATTGTCGTCCGGAGATACGGCTCGACTTGCGCCCGCGAAAGCGAACGGAAAACGACTGATTGCCCACCATCCGCTCGATCCCCGCGGCTATATAGGTGTAGCACGCATCGAGGCGTCGGAGGGTGCAATTGAGAGCGCAATCGACACGCTTACTGCTGGCAGGAAGTCTATCAGTTCCGTCGATTTGGACTTGGATTTTGCGCTGGCTGGGTTGCTTATCGATTCACAGAAGATGGCCGACGCAAAAAAAATTGCGGCGGAGTTTTCTAGCGAGGTGGATCGGAGGCTACCGCAATCGACAACGTTTTACCGTACAAAGTTGGAGAATCAGAATCGCGTGATGCGGGCGAGGTTGGCGGTCGCCGATGGTGATTTTATTGCAGCGCGGCGGGAGTTGGACGCAGTTCTTGCATCAACTGGTAAATCGAGTAGCCTCAGCGATTCAATTGAAACTCTTTCGGCGCACGACTTGCTTGCATCAATAGCGAGCCAGGATCGTCGTCCCGACCTGGCCGCTGAGCATTGGGCTGCGATTGCCGATCAACAACCTGGTTATCGTCAGGCTGCATGGAAAGCAGGAATTGCAAATCTCGAACTAGGGCGTACGGACGCTGCAATCTCCCAGATCGAGGCGTACTTGAAACTTTCAGACGCGGTGCCTGAAGCCAGGATTACACTCGTTCAGGCTTATTTACAGAAGGAACTCAGTCGTCCCGCCGGCGACCGCAACTGGTCGGCTTTCCAGACGGCATTGGCGTTGGCCAAGGTTCAATTGCCCGATCAGTGGGAGTGGCAACTTGCCGAAGTGGCGTACATTGCTTCGCAGCCAACTGCAGACGCGAAGGAGCTCGCCGGTAAGCGACTTTTGGAACTTGACAAGGCATTTCCACAGAATATCACTCTCTGCGAGCGCTCTGTGATCATGTTTCAGCAGCTTGGAATGTCGGCGGACGCCGAGAGTTTACTCAAACGGTACGACGAACTTCAATCCAGCGTGGCGCGTCGAGCGATGTTGCGATCGTCCATCTTGGTGGGAACGAATCGACTGCCTGAGGCGATACGATTGTTGAGCGATACGGCCACGCAAGTATCAGGTTCGGAACGACGCGACCTGGCTCTTGTCCGCATTAAGCTTTTGTTGGCGTCGCAGCAGCTTCCGCAAGCTCAGGAGCTCGCTGCGCAACTGATAGCTGAAGAACCAACGGACATTCAGTTACTCACTAGCGGATTGGAAATTGCGACTTCTTCGCAGCGACTTTGCCACGGCAGTGAAATGGGAAAAGGCACTCCAGGAAACGTCGGGCTCGGATAGTTTTGAATGGCGATTCTTTAAAGCGCGCCGACTGATCGCCACCTATGGCCAAATCAACGATTCAGAGCGAAGAGAGGCCGAAAAACTTGTCGAATCACTTCGCACGGAGCGGCCAACATGGCTCCCTGTCGTTACGTTAGATGGCCAACTCGCCGAAGCTCAAGGGGATCGACGCGGTGCAATCGACGCCTATCGAGCAGCCATGTCGGCCGGGGACCGTCGATCCGATACTTTGGAGCGCTTGGTGCGTTCGCTCTATGCAGATGGGCAATTCGACGAGGCGGCTCAACTTTTGTCTCAGGTTAAAACAGACGAAAGCTCCACTGGCCGCTTCGAGTCGATGGCGATTGTCGCGGCGGTACACGGTAATCGTCTCGACGAGGCGCGTGAAATGGCTCAGAGTGCCGTCGACCGTGGTTCGCGGGATCCGCTGCACTACCTCTGGTTGGCGAATCTCCTGCATACGAACGGCGACCAGAAGGGTGCCGAGTCAACTTTCCGCGCGGCCCTGCAGAAATTTCCGAAAGACATTCGCATTTGGAACGGGCTTTTTTCGTATTTTATGCAATCGGGCCAACCCGACAGGGCTCGACAGACTCTGCATCGATGGGCTGATGTGGTGCCCATGACCGAATCGCAGAAGCTCTTGATATTGGGACAGGGAAATGAGTCGTTGGGCGATGCCAGTGCCGCGCAAGAATGCTACCGGAAAGCCGTCGCCCTGAATGCAGACGACGTGGCGGCGCGTTTCCTGTTTGCCAAGTCACTCGTGGCTACCGATGCCGCAGAAGCTCGCAGGGAACTTGACTTGGTGTTGCAGCAGCAACCGACCCATGCCGACGCGCGAAGGCTGCAGGCGGCCTTACTGGCGGCGACTGGAGACGTGAACGATTGGACTCGGGCTTCCGAGTTGCTCCAGCAGGTAGATTTGAATCAAGCTGCCGACCAAACCGGCAACGACGAGAGGTTACGAGCTATTCTCCTGGCCCGTAAGGGGAAGAACCGACAAGAACGGATCGCCAACTACCAGGCGGCGAGCCGCATCCTGGTCGCGCGCTTGGGAAAGGTCGCAGATGCATCCAGCAACATCGATCGCATGCTCCTTGCCGGAATCTACGAACAGGAGTCAAAGCTCGGCGACGAAGCGACGGCGATTCAAGCTGCCCGTGACGTTCTTCGCCCGATCGTCGATCGCTCAGATGTGTCCGCCGATCAGCTGCTGACCTATATCCAGTTGTTGCTACGGCACGTCGCGCCGCAGGACACGGCGAAGTCTGAGTCCGATCAGATGCAGGAGTTTCGCAAAGTATGGGCGGATGACGTTCGGCTGCGAATCGACGACCTCGAAGAGCTTCTGGCAAAGGATCCTCGCGGGAATCAACATTTTGTCACCGTCGCACTGAGGATGAAGCTAAACCAAGCAGTAGGCAACAGCAAACAAGCCTTGCAACTATTGAACGAATTTGTCGAAAAGCAACTGCCCGAAGCGAAAACCGACGCCGATCGAGCAAAGGTCTATTTGCAGGCCGGTAATTTGTGCAGCTCGGTCGGCGAATTTTCAACTGCCGAAGAATGGTATCGACGCGTCGAGCAACTGGCACCAAATAGCTATGTTCTCGTCGCACAGTCATTGCTGCAACAAGGAAATGCAGACGAAGCGGTCAAGGTTTGCTTGCAGCAATCCGTCGAATCGCCTTCTCCCGAGGCTGCCACGGTACTTGCACAAATCTTGTCATCGGGCAAGAGCGTTAGCCCAGAGATTGATCGCAAGGCTCTGCGAGCGATCGACGAGGCGCTTGATGCGGACCGCGGCAACATCGACTTGCTAATGTCGACGGCAGTACTACGCATCAAGCGCGACGACGATGATGATGCGATCCGTTTGTTCCGTCGTGTCGTCGAATTGCAGCCGAATCATGTGCTGGCACTCAACAATTTGGCGACCATGTTGGCCGAACGCCAAGACCAGTTGGACGATGCAAAGATGTACGTCGAAAGGGCCATTTCGGCATCCGGGCGCCAGCCGGCACTGTTGGATACATTAGGAACGATACTAGTTCGCTCTCAGCAGCCCGAGCCGGCAATTGCGGCACTTGAGGAGGCGGTGGCGGGAGCAGTTACCGATCCGCGATACTACTTTCATCTTGCTGCAGCCTACGACGGTGGCGGTCGATCAGCTGACGCCCAACGAGCGCTTCAGACCGCCATTGAATTTGGATTGGATCAGGCAATCCTTACCAGTGGCGATCGTGAATTGCTCGCGTCGCTTAAGCAGGAATTGGTTTCAGCAAACGTCCAAGAATAAGGTTGTCCGAGATTCCAACTTCCAGAATTAGTCCTCTGACGACACTGCTGATCGCGCTTGCCGTAGGCATCAGCATTACGATTGCGACGGGCGTTGTTTGCGGACGCGTTTCTCGGCGCTGGGGACCAGTACCCGATATGGTTGCGGCTGGAGCGCATCTCAAGAGCCTCCCAACCCAAATTGGCAGCTGGCAGTTGGTTGAGGAACAACCAATGGCCGATTCGGAAATTCGGATGCTTTCTTGTGCGGGCTACGTTAATCGAAAATACATCAACCGCGACTCGGGGCGCACCGTGTCGCTCGCCATCTATGTTGGTCCATCGGGGCCGATTTCGGTTCACACGCCGGAGGTCTGCTACTCCAGCCGCGATTACATCCCAGAAGCAGGTCACAAGCGCGAAGAGTTTACGGACTCTAGCAATCGGAAGCACTCGCTATGGGGCATTACTTTTCGGGCCAACAATGCGGTTGCTGAGCGGTTGCGCGTTTACTACGGTTGGCTTGCCGACGAAGAGTGGCTAGCCGCCGATTCTCCGCGGATCGCGTTTGCCGGGAGTCCAATACTCTTTAAGCTGCAAATAGCGGCGCTCGTCCCGCCGGGCAGTGGAAGTGAAGATGCCGACCCGTGTCGGGCGTTTCTCGAAGAGTTGTTGCGATCCGGTTGGAAGGTTCAAGGATAGGTTGAGGCAGACAGTGACGGTATTGACAAGTTATTTCACCGCCTTGCAGACGCGTCGCGTGCATACCTTGTAGAGGGAGAGACAATGGTGGAGACCACAATGAACAACCGGGAACGTGGAAGAAGGTCGCAAATCGTGCAAGCCACCGCATCGAAGTATTTCGCTTTTAAGACATGGCCAACGCGCGCTATCGGCGTCGTGCTGTTAATTCTCGCTGCTCCGCTGATCGTCGTCCTTGTCGCAATCGTGCGAGCCACGTCGTCGGGGCCTGGTTTGTATCGGCAACTGCGCACCGGAAAGGGCGGTTGTGAATTCAACATGTACAAAATTCGCACCATGTATCAGAACGCCGAGTCGGTGACCGGTCCAACATGGTGCGTCAAAGGCGACTCACGGGTTACGCCTGTCGGCAAAGTCTTTCGACTGCTTCATCTTGATGAACTGCCTCAACTGATCAATGTCGTCCGGGGGGAGATGGATCTGATTGGACCACGGCCGGAGCGGCCGGAGTTTGTTGCCTGGCTGGCTAGCGAAATTCCACACTATTCGGAACGACTTCGAATCCTTCCTGGCGTGACCGGGTTGGCCCAGATCAATTTGCCGCCGGACGAAACGACGGAGTGCGTGCGGAAGAAGTTGGCGCTTGATCGCCAATATATTGTCGACGCCAGCTTGGGCATGGATCTGAGGATCTTGATGTGCACTTTGCTTCGCATGATCGGAATTCGTCACGGTCGCGCAGCACGATGGCTTGGTGTTCGTTACACCGTTGATTCGATTGAAACTGCTTCTCACCGTGATTCAACGCCTGCTCCAATGGCCATACACCGGGCCGAGGGCGTCGGTCGTCACGCAGCCGCCAAAGTCTACGTGGGCAATGGACATGGCGGTGCCGTCGCGTTGTCGGTCGACCGACTGACAGCTGAGGAAACGTCAGCTGCCACTGAGCAAGAATCCGCGGTGCCTGCCCTTGCTGCGCTCGATGGCCGCGGTGACTGCAGCTTTCTTCTCGTCGCCAAGTTATACCGCCTCGGCGAGTTCTTGTCCGGCGACGTTAATCGCTCGTTAGCGTCTCATGGATTTTTTCTTGTTTTGTTTGCTGAACGCGGTCCTTTTTCTGAGGCCGGCGGAGATCGTGCCTAGCCTTGCGGGTTTGCCGATTTATCAGATCGTTATCATTGCAAATCTGCTAGTGAGTTTTCCCTACATTCTCAAGCAGCTTCAATTCGATCAGTTGCGTGAGCACCCGATCAACGTTTGTGTGCTTGGCGTGCTGATTGCTGTTCCGCTCTCTCATCTACGACATATTAACTTCTGGGATGCTCGATATTCCTTCATGGCGTTTGGCAAGACGGCGCTGTATTACGCTTTGCTCGTCAGCGTGATTCGTGATGAACGTCGATTGCATCGTTTTTTCGCCGTGCTGGTGATGCTTTTGGCATGCATGACCCTGCTGTCGTTGCTGCATAACCATGGAGTGATACACATTCCGCAGCTTGATTCGCATCGAAGCAGCAGCGAATCGATTCGGAGACGGGGGAGTTGATTGCCAGTTCCGCGTCTACAGAGCACGGGGATTTTCAACGACCCGAACGACTTTGCAATGATTCTTGTCGTTGGTCTCATGCTGGCGATTGTACTACTTTGAGTCGTCGAGTCTGCTCGCCAAGCCGATCTGGTTGCTCCTGATGGCCGCATTTGGATATGCCCTGGTGCTGACCAAATCGCGCGGGGGATTTCTGGCTTTGTTCATCGGGCTCGGCGTCTTTGCCCACGCGAAGTGGGGTTGGAAGCGGGCGGCGATTTTGGCTTGCCTGATGATGCCGGTGCTGGCGGCTGGTTTCGCTATGCGGAATGACGGTGGCTTGGAGTCGGGTACCGGGCAGTCGCGGATTCAACTCTGGGCGGAAGGATTTGCGGCTCTGGAAGAACACGCTCACCTTCGGCATCGGTTATGGCAACTTACGCGGAGGAAGTGGGCCAGGTCGCCCACAATTCTTTCGTGCATACGTACGTTGAATTGGGGCTGTTTGGCGGAACCATGTTCTTTGGCTGCTTCTATTTTGCGATGCGAGCGCTGCTCGACCAGCGCAAGCAACCGGAAGTGATCGACGACCCGATCTCTCGCCGTCGTACCACGCTCGTCCTGGCGATTTTGGCCGGCGCCGCGGCGTCGATGCTTTCGCTGTCGCGGGCGTACGGCGTGCCGGCGTACATGATTCATCGGGATGGGCGCAGTCGCGGTCGAACTCAATGGCGAGCAAGTCCCCTTCACTTTGCCGCGGACGGACATGGCCAACGGGCGGAAGCTGGCGTTGGCGAGTTTTTTGTTTGTGATTAGCGACGCTGGTGTTCATGAAAACGATGGTTCGTTGGAGTTAGAAAGCAGCATGAGTGTCGGCTGAAGCGATTGAGGTTCATGGTACAAGGGGCAGGACGCCGTTCGTCGGTTGCGCGGTGACCTTCCGCCAATGACTCGGGCCCGTTGCAGGGCGAGGAATGATCACGATCATCGAGCCGCGGTAGTGGCTGGCAGCTGATCAATTTTCGAGAGCTGTGGAAGTTCCGGGAGCTGTTGGGCTTTCTCGTGTGGCGCGACGTCAAGGTTCGGTACAAGCAGACGCTGCTGGGCGCCGCCTGGGCGATTTTGCAGCCGCTCTTGATGATGGTGGTGTTTACGATTTTCTTTGCCCGCATGGCGAAGGTCAATTCGGGCGGCATGCCTTACCCGATCTTTGCGTTTGCTGGTCTCTTGCCTTGGTCGTTCTTTTCCACGGCGATTTCCAACTCGGGCAATAGCGTCGTGGGGAACGAGCGATTGATCTCGAAGATCTATTTTCCGCGGCTGGCGATCCCTTTTGCCTCGGTGGGTGCGGCATTGGTCGATTTTGCCGTGGCGTTTAGCATGTTGGTGGTGCTGATGGCCTGGTATCGCGTCGCGCCGACGCTGCAGTTTCTCTGGGTGCCGATGGTGATGGGTTTGATCACGCTCACGGCGCTCGGCATGGGAACGCTGCTCGCGTCGCTCAACGTGGCCTATCGAGATTTTCGCTACGTAATCCCGTTCCTGGTGCAATTGTGGATGTTTGCGACGCCGACGGTCTACATGCAGCCGGCGGAATTCGCGGCGCCAGATTCTGCGGCGGCAGCCGCCGACACTGGCGCGTCTGAAACAACCGCAGCGTCGACTTCGTCAACCGACGTCGACCGTCGGCAAAGCGTCAACGACGAGCGTCGAGCGGTTCCGACTTACATTCACACACTGCTGAATCTGAACCCGATGGTGGGCTTGATTGCGTTTTTCCGGTCGGCCGTGCTGGGTGGGCCCCTGCCCTGGGTGTCGTTGGGTTGGTCGGCCCTGGGTTCGGTGTGCATTTTTGTGGTGGGTGTCTGTACTTTCGGTATGTGGAAGATTCGTTTGCGGACATCATCTAGAGCTGTGAGCATGGGGCAGGGAGCATGGGGTTTCAAAAAGTGCTTGTTTTTGCGAAGACGCCAAGTTTCTCCGAAGACGCCAAGTTAAATCATGGGGCACGGAGCGGAGAGCATGGGGCATGGATGTTTTGTGGAAAGTGACATGGTTGTGGGAAGATGCCTGGAACGTGTTGTGAAAACTCGATTCCAAGTTCCACAAATGCAGGTGGATTTTGGCACGCTGCGTTTTCATTCGGGCGCATGTAAGACAGAGCACATGGTAGCAGGCAGCATGGTGCCAAAAGTCTCGAATTCGCGATTTTACCGTGCGTTCCAAAATTGCTGGCGAATCGGCGATGTCGTAAGTGGCGCAGCATGAGCGGGATCGGCGTGCGGATATGTCTCGCAGCGATGGGCAGAAAAATATGTATGTGTACGGATGTTTATAGTCGAGTGGCTGGGGAGATTCCAGGGGGCAGTTTTGGCCGGCGGCAAGGGTTCGAGGGTTCGAGGGCTGATGGCAGAGAGCGGAGAGCAGAAGGGCCAGAGAAGTAATGATACCGGCGATACGAGTTGAGAATTTGGGGAAGAGCTACCGTGTGAACCACGCGGAGGAACGGCTGCCTTATAAGACGCTGCGGGATTCGGTGACGCGGCTGGCGACGGCGCCGGTGCGGCGCTGGCGGGCGGGGGGGCACGCGGGGGTGACGGAGGAATTCTGGGCGCTCGAGGACGTGAGCTTCGACGTGCAGCCGGGCGAGGTGGTGGGGATCATCGGCCGGAACGGGGCGGGCAAGAGCACGCTGCTGAAGATCCTCTCGCGGATCACCGAGCCGACGCACGGGCTGCGTGAAGATTCGCGGCCGGGTGGGGAGCCTGCTGGAAGTGGGCACGGGCTTTCACCCGGAACTGACCGGCCGGGAAAACATCTACATGAACGGCACGCATCCTGGGGATGAGCCGGGCCGAGATCAAAGCAAAGTTCGACGAGATCGTCGACTTCTCGGGCGTGGAGAAGTTTCTCGATACGCCGGTGAAGCGATACTCATCGGGCATGCAGGTCCGGCTGGCGTTCGCCGTGGCGGCGAATCTCGATCCGGAGATTCTGATCATCGACGAAGTGTTGGCGGTCGGGGACGCGGAGTTCCAAGAAAAATGTCTCGGCAAAATGCAAGACGTGGCGGCAAGTGGTCGGACAGTGTTGTTTGTCAGTCACAACATGGGCGCCGTACAGCGGCTTTGCTCTCGAGGTGTTTTGTTGGCAAATGGTCGTATCCAGGAAGAAGGTGCGATTGATGGTTTGATCGACTCATATCTTTCAAAGATCGAATCACTTTCCCAGCAACCGACTACGGATCGCATTGATCGTCGTGGGAATGGAAAAGCAAAGTTTGTCAATGTTTCCATTTTCTCGATCGAAAATGAACTTGGATCCTTGGCCACTGCTCGATTTGCGGGTATTCGGTTTGAAGTTGACAAGTTGTTGCACGGTTTGGCCTGCAGCTTTACCATCTATGACCGGCGAGGGCACGCGTTGTGTCACTTTGACTCTAAGAATGTCGGATCAAATGATAAGAGCGATTCCGAAGGCCGTACGGTTCCGTCGTTCGTATGCGAAATCGAACAACTCCTACTTCAACCCGGACTTTATCGCGTTAATGCGGCGTTAAACTGCTCCGGTGAGTTAGTCGATCACATCGAAGGTATCGCGACATTCAATGTTATTGACGCCGGACTCCTAGGGCGGAGTTCAGCCTCAAACGTGCGATTGGGATGTGTCGCACTACCCCACAAATGGATTACGCCCAACAATTGCTCCACCCAATAGCATTGGCAATGCACGGTTGGAGTACGCTGATTCTATGATTCAAGGAAACGAGTCTCTAGCGATCTTGCAGCAAACGGTGATTCAAGGGGGATATTGTATTGGTTGCGGAAGCTGTGCGTCCCTGCCAGAGTCCCCTGTCACGATTGAATTAAATCAATTCGGCTGCTTTACGGCAAAAGTCAATCCTTCAGTTACAATCCCAAAGTCTATTCCGGCGTCAGAAGTATGCCCGTTCGCAAGTCCTGCTCCAAACGAGGACGACCTTGCTGAAAATTATTTCGCAGACAATCCGCAACGAGATGGCCGGTTAGGATTTTACCGATCAATTTGCGGGGTTACGTTACGGAAGGTGATCATCGCACGCACGAGTTCAGGGGGTATCGGGCGGTGGTTAGTTCAAGAATTAATGGCGTCTGAACGGGTTGACGCCGTGATTCAAGTTGCTGCGACCGGTAAGGACCATCAAGGTCAAATGTTATTTGAATATCGTGTTTTTCGTGATACAGCAACTGCCTCGACCGGCGCCACGTCCGCGTACTATCCCGTCGAGATGTCGAAGGTACTCCGCGAAGTGATCGACGTGCCTGGGCGATACGCAATTACCGGCGTACCTTGCTATATCAAATCAATTCGTTTATTGGCAGAGCAAAACAGCATTATCAAAGAGCGTATTAGGTATTGCATTGGACTTGTTTGTGGTCACTTAAAAAGCACGGCATACGCCGAAATGCTGGCGTGGCAAAAGGGTATTCATCCATCCGAAGTAGTAGGGGTCGATTTTCGGAAAAAATTTCCTGGTGCTCGCGTAACGAGAAAGGTGTTGTGATCGATGGTATTCGCGGAGAGCAACAACTGACGATCCAAGGAACGGTGCGTGAGTTTTTTGGAACGAATTACGGTCATGGGTTCTTTAAATACAAAGCGTGCGACTATTGCGACGATGTGTTTGCAGAGACGGCAGACGTAGTAATCGGTGACGCGTGGTTGCCGGAGTATGTGGTCGATGGCCGGGGCACTTCGATCTTGCTAATCCGCAATCGAGATATTCAGGAGATGGTAGATGTAGCCCAAAAGTCCGGAAGGTTGCATTTGGAACCTCTCGACGCTGATAAAGCAGCCCACTCTCAGGCCGGTGGGCTCAGGCACCGAAGGGAAGGTCTCAAATACAGACTCGCTATTGCGGATGCCAACGGCAAATGGCTCCCGAAAAGCGCGAAAAGCCGTCGATTGACAGTTTGAGCAAAAGGGACCGAAGCATCCAAAAGCTGAGAATGGAAATTGCCGCGACAAGCCACCGGGCGTTTTTGAAGGCCAAGCAAATTGGCGATTATTCGTATTTTCGAAATTCGATGTGGCAACTTGTCGTCACATATGAACGAGTGTCAGCAATTCCGCGATCATATTCATATCGGATTCGGCATTTAATTATGCGAATCGGAAAGCGATTGTTGCCCGAAAAGCATTGTTCCAGCCTTAAATCGGCGGCTTCAAAAATTAAGGTATGAGCGGTAAGTGCTTTGCTTAAACGCAATGCGTCAAGAACACCGAGTGGATAGCTTTATCGGATTGACATGGACGATATGAATGTTCGCTTGACTGTGCTTCGACGTCTATCGCCCTTAAGCGAGTGCGTTTTTGGAGACATTGAGCTCACTGTCGATAAGAATCCGTTGCGATGATCGTACACGTCCGAGGAGTCGGCACTCACAATCGGGGCGCCGAGTGATGTTGCTGGCGATATTGTCGCACGTTCGTGAGGGCGGCTGGGATGCAGTTGTGGCTGCCGATTTTGGCTCGTACCAAGACCGAGCTTCGTATGGCCTAAGCAGTTTGCTGTGGGAAGATGGGCTTGGCCGATCGCGTATTGCTGCCGCGATGATGTCGCGAAAGTTTCGCCGTGCGTTCGGACTCGTCAGCCGCCGCGAACTCGACATGGTCTTGGACGCATCGGGATTCGCGTATGGTGACCAATGGGGAGACCGGCAGGCGTCCGAACTTGAACAATCGGTGAAGGTCTGGCGACGGCATGGCACGAAGGTTGTGCTCTTGCCTCAAGCTTTCGGACCCTTTGAGGATGCTAGTCTGAGGAGGAAGTTCTTATCGGCCTGCGATGGAGTATCGTTAATCTACGCTCGCGACGCGATCTCGTACTCCCACCTAGAGCAAATTGGTATTTCGAAGACCAAACTGCGATTGGCGCCCGACTTTACCAATTTGGTGCCGGCAATCGTTCCATGCGGTTCCTCCTCGGAACGGAAGTCAGTTTGTTTCGTTCCGAACTATCGCATGCTCGACAAAACAGATGCGACGGTGCGTGAGCATTATGTGCCGAGGCTGGCAGAGTGCATCCGTCGGGTGGTCCAGAAAGGGTATGATCCCTTTGTGCTGATCCACGACGCGAAGGAAGACGAACGAATCGTTCCAATGCTAGAGAGTGGATGCGGAGAGCAATTGCGCGTGGAGCGTGAGTCGAATCCGCGCAAATTGAAGGGAATTCTCGGCACTTGCCACGCCGTCATTGGTTCCAGATACCATGCATTGGTGTCGGCATTGTCTCAGTCGATACCGTCGATCGGATTTGGCTGGAGTCACAAGTATGACATGTTGTTTGAAGATTTTGGCTGTGCAAATTGTTCGATTGCTATCGACAACTCTGGATCGCTTGGAACGCACGTCGACTCCATTTTGTTTGAGAGCCTGGCCGGTCCCAGATAGTACGGACGTTGAACGATCGCGTCGAAGTGCAATTGGCGGAAGTTCGACGAATGTGGGCGGAAGTCGATTCCGTGGTTGGCCTCCCAGATGGTCGTTCCAAGTGACGTCACCGGACAATTGTGATCTGTTGCGCGATCAGCCCAAATGCCTGGAATGGCCAATGGATGAATCGACAGCACTTGATGTGGGCGATGAAGGAGTTTGTGCCGGTGTTGTATGTCGAAGAGCCGTCGCCATTGCGGCGACCTCGGCGCGAGCGGGAGCCGCTGGTCCTTCCGAGCGTCGAGTGTGTGCATGATCGGCTGTCGGTGCTTCGGCTTCCGGCATGTTGGGGCGCGGGGAGCCGAGGGCGAATGGAATCGATTGGGACTGCGGATGAAAAGCCGGAGCATCCGGCGGCATGCTGGAGGAAAGCCAAGGGTCTTGTACGTGTGGCACCCGGAGTTGTGGCCGTACGTTGATTATTTGAAGCCGGATGTGACCGTCTACCATCTCTATGATTTGAATCGAGAATATGTGGATGGTGAATCGTGTCCACGGCAGGTGCGCTTGTTCCGACGGGCATGTGCGGAAGCGGATATTGTATTGGCGGGGACTGCGGAGCAGGCGGAGCAGATGCCCTCGGCTGCTGTTCGATTGTTGCCGAATGGTGTGAATTGTGAATGGTATGGAAAGTCGCTTTGTGAGCCGACTGACATGGCAGCGATCCCGAGGCCCCGTATCGGCTACGTCGGCACGATATCTGAGAAGCTTGATTTGAGTTGGTTGGAGCGACTGGCGAACAACGGCAGTTGGCATATCGTGTTGGCAGGACCGGTGCGGTTATTCGAAGCGAGTGCTAAGGCGCGGTGGCAAAAGCTGATCAGTCGTGCGAACGTCCACTATTTGGGTTCGAAGAAATCAGAAGTAGTTCCAGATTATATGCGGAGTTTGGACGTCGGATTGATGAACTATGTGCGTGGAATTCACATGGAGGTGGCTTCGCCGCTGAAACTCTATGAGTATTGTGCCGCTGGATTGCCGATCGTGGCATCGCGGCTTGATTCGCTCGTGTGCTGCGCCGACGCGAAGCGATTTGTTCGCTTTGCGGATTCGGCCGGTGAGTCGATCGAAGTTGTCGCAGAATGCCTGGCGAGACCACTCAACGAAGCGGAACGCCAGCAGCGCCGCGACTTTGCGGAAGCGAACAGTTGGCGGGTGCGCGCGAAGACGGTATTTGACCTAATCACAACGCATTTGACTGGAACGGAAAGTCGGCCCAACGCAACTGTCGCCGCTTGCTCGACCTGAGATAGATTTGCGGAAACTGCTTTTAATCACGCCCCACTTTCCTCCTTCGGCCGCGAGCGGTTCGTTTCGGATGCTGGGGTTTGCGAGCATTTGACGGAGCTGGGCTGGAAGATTGCGGTGGTCACTTGCACGAACAACCCGTGGGAGCCGGCCGATGCGGAGTTGAGTGAGCGGGTGCCGCCGGGGGTCGAAGTTCACGGGCTCGACTATCGGGCGACGTGGCGCTCGCGGCTGATCCATTCGAAGCTCGGCAGGCGCGTGGGTTTGTGGGACCGGATGACGATTTGGACCGGTGAGGTGAAGCCGCTGGTGGCTGGCGTCTTGCGGGAATTTGCGCCGGAGGTGGTGCTGACGTCGGGACCGCCGCACTCGGTCCACATGCTGGGACGTTGGGCGAAGCGTCGCAAGGAAATTGTTTGGGCAGCCGATTTTCGCGACCCTTGGATTGTTGGGAATTGGTACGGCCCGCCGGCCAGCGTGCTCGCCCGACGGCGCGAAAGGTCGCTGGTTGCTGCTGCTGATCTTGTAGTCGCCAACGCACCGCAAGCTCGGCAGGCGTATTGTGAGCACTATCCTGAGTGGCGAAGCAAATTCGTCTCCATCACTAACGGCTTTGACGCGGAGCGGTTGGCCGCGCAGGGATTGTCTGGGCAACAGTTGCCCGGGCAACAGATGCCCGGAAAACAGTTGCGGAGCGGCAGGCCGATTCGGCTGCTGCACGCGGGTGAGATTTATGCGGGGCGCGACCCCAGGTCGTTGCTGGATGCCTTGGCGGGTATGCCGAAGCAGGCGGACCGGGTGGAAATTGAGTTCGTTGGACGATCGGAAATCGACCTTGTGGAAGAGGCTCGCCAGCGGGATCTTGGCGAGCGGGTGTGTTGCCGTGGTCAGGTTCCGGCGAGCGAGGTGAAGCGATCGATTGACGAGGCGGATGTTTTGGTGTTGATGGACACGCCGGGGCGACGCATCGGGGTGCCGGCAAAGCTTTACGAATATATTGGTTCGGGGCGACCGGTGCTGGCACTGGCGGAGCGGGACAGCGATACGGCCTGGGCGCTGCGGGAGAGCGGTATTCGTCATGCGATTGCGCCGCCGCAGAATGTGGAGGCGATTTCTGCCGCGCTGGCGAAGGTCGTCGAGCTGGCTGGGCGAGCCGGATTGCGGTTTGCCCGCGGAAGCGGCTCAGTTCAGCCGCGCCAACACTGCCCGGCAGCTGTCGGATCGACTTCAACAAATCCTGGCGGCGGAGGGGTCGGTCGCCTCAGCGGATCGAGCTGCGTCGAGCGCGGGGCCAGAGCGATTGAAACGCGGCGAAGCTGAAGCAGCCAGGGCTGTGAACATTGCACGCGGCACAAGCAAGCACAAGGATTGGAACTTGAGAATTCTCGCCGTTGTTGGTGCCCGACCGAATTTTGTCAAGATCGCGCCGCTGGCGTGGGCGGCTCGGTGCTCGAATCGGTCGAGTTCGACATCGTCAATACGGGGCAGCATTACGACGACCGACTATCGGCTGTTTTTTTTCGCGAGTTGGACATCCCGAAGCCGTTCGTGGATCTTGGAGTGGGCTCGGGTACGCACGCGGCGCAGACTGCCGAGATTATGAAGCGATTTGAACCGGTGTTGTGCGACCGCCGGCCCGACGTGGTGTTGGTTGTGGGGGACGTGAACTCGACTTTGGCATGTTCGATTACTGCGGCGAAACTGGATGTGCCCGTGGCGCATGTGGAGGCGGGGCTACGCAGTTTCGACGAACAGATGCCGGAAGAGATCAACCGTGTGTTGACCGATCGCATCTCGCGTTGGTTGTTTGTAACGGAGCCGAGCGGCGTCGAGAATCTGCTGCGCGAGGGTACGCCAAAGGAGCGGGTTCACTTTGTCGGCAATGTAATGATCGACACGCTGCTGGCGTGCCAAGATCGTTTTGTCCGGTCGGATGTGATGTCGCGGTTGGAGGTCCGAGAAAAGGAATATTGTTTGCTGACGCTGCACCGCCCGAGCAATGTGGACGATGGGGCGACATTCGCGGGAGTGTGGAGGGCGATTGGTGAGATCGCCAGCGAAGTACCGGTGATTTTTCCTGTCCATCCGCGAACGACGGCCAAGATGCGGGAGGCAGGTTTTTCGAGCAGTGACTTGCCGGGTCTGCGGATGGTTGAGCCGCTTGGTTATCTTGATTTTTTGGCGCTTCGAAGCTGCGTGCGCAATTCGTGCTAACGGATTCGGGAGGTGTGCAGGAAGAGACGACGGCGCTGGGGGTGCCATGTTTGACAATCCGTCACAACACGGAACGGCCCGTGACGGTATCTCAAGGTACGAACCGGCTGGTTGGCACCGATCCGGCGACGATTTTGGCGGCCGCGCGGGACCTTATTCGTTCAACGCCGGTGAGCGCAGCGCGACCCGAATTGTGGGATGGCCATGCGGCCGAAAGGATTTTTGAAATATTGCTTCGTGGTGAGAGCAGATGATGGCATTAGGTCGCGGAATTGAGGCCGGCAGGAGCTGTTTGAAGCGGCCGTCGGCGTGTGTAAGCTGCAGCGAAGTTATTTTGAGTTGCGTAGTTGCGGTCACTGAACGAATCTGCGACCGCGGCCACCGGCAATGAGTTTTGAGAATTCAAAGGGCGCCGATTTTGGCGCGGCCGGAGTGATCGAGCAGCAGTCAGGTTCAAAGAGTCGATGGATCGGCTGGTTGTTGGCTGGAGCGAGTTGGTGTGTGTTGTTGGCTGTATGCGGCCAGTGGATTCTTGTGCGATGGCTGGGCGATGTGTGGTGGGTTGGTACGGTGGCGCTGTTCGCGCCGCGGTGGCCATTGGCGTTGCCGATGGTGGTCGTTGCGGTGTTGTGTTTGGTGTGGCGGCGAAAATCGTTGTGGGTGGTGGGAGCGAGCGCGCTCTTGTTGGCTGGGCCGGTGCTGGGGTTGTGTGTGCCGCTATCGGTGGGAGGAGTGGCAGCGGATGAGTATCACTTGAAAGTCATGACTGTGAACTGTGGGGGCGGCGCAAATTGGGATTCGGTCCGACGTGATGTGGAACGCGAACAACCTGACGTGGTCGCGTTCCAAGAATTTGGAAGAAAACGCGTGGCTGAGCCCCTCGGTCCAAATTGGCATCTGACGACTGGGCACGGCACGGAGATCGCCAGTCGTTTCCCAATTCTTGATGTCGAAAAACTCTCGGCCGACGGCATCGACCGCTGGGGTACCATTGCGATTTGCGTTCGCTTGCAACTGCCAGTGGGAGAGGCACGTATTTGCTGCTTGCATCTGAACACGCCCCGCTATGGACTCGACGAACTTGAACTGACACGCGATGGCATTTTTGGCATCGACAAGCTGCGGACGAACACGGAGTCGCGGAGCGTTCAGTCGCGGAGCGTTCGCAATTGGATTGGCAAATCCGACATCCCGACGATCGTCGCGGGAGACTTCAATACGCCGGTTGAAAGCGCCTTTTATCGCCGCGACTGGTGTGATTTGCAGAACGCGTTCTCGACAGTCGGCTGGGGTTATGGGCATACGAAAGTGACGCGTTTGTGGGGCGTGCGGATCGATCACGTTTTGGCGGACGGCAGGTGGCGTGTTGGCTCCTGCCATGTGGCGGATTCGACTGGCGGCGACCATCGGCCGGTGGTTGCGGAATTGGCGCTGAAGAAATCATGAGCTTGGGGAACGGCCCGTGCTTACCCATGAGTCGCATAATCGATTGCCGTCGAATAGCCTCAGAGCTAGCCCCATGAAGCGGACCGTCCACAGAGCGCTGCGTGCAATCGGCTGGCAGGTGCAGCGTTGGCGGGATCCCTACGTGGAGATGGTGAACCGGATTGGGCCCGGAAATGTTCACGTCGCGATCGACGGTGGGGCGTATCGAGGCACCTCGACGGAAAAATTGCTGGAGCTTTGTCCCGGTTGCGTGGTTCACGCATTTGAGCCGCAGCGGGCATCGTTTGCAGAGCTTCAACAGCGTTTGGGCAACAAGACAAATGTCCGGCTTTTCAATCAGGCGTTGTCGTATGAGCCGGGCGAATCGGTGCTCAAGGTGAATGCGAAGGCATTTACGTCGTCGCTCATGACGACGAAGCTTCCCGAGCAAATGCAGCCTGCGGGCGAGGAACGAGTAACGATCACGACGATCGATCAGTGGTCGCAGGAGATGAATGCTGTACCGGAGGTCGTAAAGCTAGATTTGCAGGGTGCGGAGCTGTTGGCCCTGCAAGGCGCAGTGAATACTCTTCGCCGGGGAGTATTGGCAGTGTTGGTCGAGGTGAATTTCGAATTGCGATACCAGGACGCCTGTTTGTACCACGATGTCGCTGGGTTCCTTGCCGGTTATGATTTCGACTTGCATCGGATGTACGAGATTGTCGCGCGACGGGATGGGAGATGGGTTCATGCCGATGCACTTTTTCTGCGGCGTTGAGAACTGATGAGAGCGGGACTTTGAATATTCTGCAGTTAGCACTGTCGCTTGCTCCCGGTGGTCGGCGGGTGGTGATTCTCAACTTGGTGGATCAACTGAAGCGCCTCGGACATGAGAGCTGTCTGGGTATCTTAGGTGACCAACTGGAGTCGAACGATCCCAATTCGGAAACGGCCGTTGCGTTGAATCGTCAGTCGCTTTTGGATTTGCGTGCGATCGCCCGGTTGGCCGAGTTTTGTCGAAATGAACGGGTCGACATGATCCACGCCCACGATGCGGCTAGCCAATTCGTTGCGGCCTTGTTGTGTGTGCGGCATCCGCGTTCGGCGCCGCCCGCGTTGATGACGTTTCATCGTTCAGTCGGCATCGAGTCGGCAAACTTTCGGGACCGTTTACGGAATCGATTTGCTTGTGCGATGACCGGAGCGGTGGTGACTGTGTCCGATCAGCGACGGCGGCATTTTCTCGAACAGAATCGCGTGGATCCGCGAAAGGTGGTTTGCATTCCCAATGGCATCGACGTCGAGCGATATCGGCCGGATGTCGCGATTCGGGCTGCGGTGCGACGGGAGCTGGGGGCGGGCGATGATGCAGTGGTGATTGGCGCAGTGGGGCACTTTGGCCGGGAGAAGGGGCTGGACGTCGTCCTGCGAGGCTTTCGAGAGTTGGTGGCGCTGGCGGGGTCGGCTGACGTCCGACTGGTGATCGCTGGGCAGGGAGCGGAGCAAGAGACGCGCGAACTCGAACAAATCGCGGCCGAGTGTGGTGGGCGGGTGACGTTTCTGGGGCAGCGACGGATCTTGCGCGCTGGTATCAGGCGTTCGACCTGCTGCTGCATGCACCGCGCGAGGAGGCCTTTGGGTTGGTGCTGGTGGAGGCGATGGCGACTGGTGTGCCGGTGGTGGCGACGCGAGTGGGCGGGATTCCTGAGATCGTACGCGACGGCGAGACAGGCCGGTTGGTGGAGGCCGAGTCGCCGTCGGCACTTGCAGCAGCGGCTTGGCAGCTGATTGACTCGCCGAACGAGCGACAAACCATGGGTCGGCGCGGGGCTGAAGTGGCAAAATGTGAGTTTAGCGTTAATTTGCAGGCGCGGCGCTACTTGAGCGTTTATGATGAACTCCTGGCTGGTCGGCTGCCTACGTGCGGCGGCCCTCCGTGAGTTGGCTGTGACTGGCCCGGCGACTTCGGACCGAAGTGATTTGCATCCGATATCCGTCTAATTCGTGTCGATAGCCCGCGCGACGGGAGGAGGTATTCCAACATGCCAGCGAACAACTCAGAACTTACGATTGTCGTCGTTCCCCGCGATCGATTCAGCAGTGTGGTGCCATGTATTCGCTCGATCCTCGAGAACACGGCCATTCCCTTCAAGTTGGTGGTGTTCGATTTTGGGTATCCCAGGAAGACTTTGGCGGAGGTGCGGCGGATCTGTGGCAAACAGCCGCTGGAAATTGAATCCGTGCATCGGACGATTCCGATGGCGGCGCTGAAGCAGTATCTGCCGAAGGTCGATACGAAGTACCTGGCGTGGGTCGACAACGACACGTTTGTGTCGCCCGGTTGGATGACGGCCGCCATGGAGCGATTTGCCAAAGGGGCGCGGATGGTGTTGCCTTTGACCATGGAGCGCGACGGAATGGACACCGATCCGGAAGGCCGGAAGTTGCGTATCCATATTTCCCACGGCTACCTGCGAAAAGTCAAAATCGGCAACCGCGAGTATGTGTATGACGACAAGAATCCGAGTCGCCGCGGTTCGGCGGACGCAGCAGGCGACGGGCACACGGTCGATTTTTTCGAGTTCCACGCGGTGGTTGGCGAAACGGAGGTCTGGCGGATGCTGGACATTCCAGAAGTCGTGATGCGGGAGCACGTCGATTTGGGGATTCAGCTCCATCGTCTTGGTATCCCGATTTGGAATGAACCCAAGTCCGTGGTTCATTTCGACAACATTCATTCGCGACCGACGCTCGACGACTTGCGGTACTTCTTTTTTCGCTGGCATAAGAACTTCATCAAAGATGCTCATGTGCAGTTCAAGAATCGCTGGGGCTACCAGTTCTCCAACGAGCAGTACATCACAAACTGGGCATTTCGCCGCAAGGTGTTTAGCGTGCTGCGGTTTGCCTTTGTGCCACGCAAGCCGGCGGACCTGGCATC
Organism: uncultured Planctomycetota bacterium; assembly: GCA_963847905.1. GTDB lineage: Bacteria > Planctomycetota > Planctomycetia > Pirellulales > Lacipirellulaceae > DASYDU01. The sequence goes on from CAWKBP010000002.1 coordinate 278,267, forward strand.
TCGCGCAATGGTCAAGTTGTTTTGTCCGCCGGTGCCGCCAGAGCTCTGTTTTAAGGAAGATCCGAGTCACGACTATGTGTTGCATCCGGAAGAGAAGGAATGTCTGGCGATGAAAGAAGGCGAGTGTGTCGCGGAATCGTTTTAGTTCTCACCACGACGGCAGCGAGTCGACGCTGAATGTGCCCCAGTATTTGAAAGCATGAATCACATCACGACCGATCCTTTGACTGACACCGCTCGCCCGATTGCGCCGCTACTTGAGGGTATTCCGTGCGGAGTTGCCGGAATTCATGTGCTCAGTTCTCACCCAAATTTAGAACTGGTTGCCCTTCGTGAGTCATTGAATCGGACTTCTAGCTGGCAATATGGTGCGAGCTCACTATCCGCGAAAGGGGATGTCGCATTCTCGCGATCGGCCAATTGGAGCGTGTTTCTCTACGGACGATCGAACAATGTCCAGTCGATTGGGAACCTACTGGATGAAATCGACCCGACTGAAGTAACAATCATTCCGCGGCGAGATCTGCTCAAGGAATTGTGCTGGAAATTATTGCCGTCCGCATTCGTATTTGCAATTCATCGCACCACGTCGTCCGCGTGCTTGATCTGTGATCCCTCGTCATTTCGTCCAGTATATTTCGTTCGGTCGAACAATGTGTTGCACTTCTCCACGAACGTCGGATTACTTCGCCGTCAAACCAACATTACCGGAATCAATACGGACAAGATTACGCAGATGTTGGCATTCGGACACCGCACCGGAAGGCGGATTCTGTGGCAGGGAATTGAGTGTGTGTCCCCCGGAGAAGCCGTATTTCATTCGGTCGGCAAGCCGGCGCAACGAGTTCGCTTTTGGCTTCCAGAGAATGTATTTGATATCGATGAACGGCGCCGATTGGAGATGCAGCCAATCGAACAGACGATGCAGGAGGCTCAAAGCAAGGTCGAGGCGTCTCTCGACAAACTCGTAGATATGCCGAATCTCGCCGTACCCTGCGGGGGTGGAGTTGATTCCAGTTATCTCGCGTGCTACTTCGCCCGCTCACGACAGCAAAAGACTACAGTGTGGTGTATCAATCAGCCGGGAGCTAAGTTTCGAGAATCCGACTGGATGGAGCCATTCAGCCGTGAGCATGGCATCGAATGCAAATACGCAAACGTCCAGCGAGAGAATTTTTTACGCACTCTGTTGGAGATGTTAAATCACTCTCAACAACCACTCCCGGGGCCTAACTATGTCGGCGGACGGATTTTGGGTTCGCTCGCGAAAGATAGTGGGGTGGAGTACCTGCTGTCGGGCGAACTTTGTGACACGGTGTTCGGCGGCTTGAGTGGGTTTTATCACCTTTCGCCGAGGTTTCGCATTTTGCGGCAGTTGTCGCGACTTCCCTATCGATATCGACTTTGGCTGTCGCGAGCGCTCTACGATGTGCCTGCTTGGCTGCTTGAATTGATGCACTGTGGCCATGCCCGTAGCGCCGCGTTGGTCGGCGGCGGCGACCTCGAGAATGCCGAGATAATCCACGAGGCGACCAACTTTCGTTACGACGGTCAAAGCGAATCACAGTATTTGGCTGATGCAATCACCTGGATGCAGATGCGGACGGTGCCGAGTGCACTGCATGCAGCCTTTTATGAACGACTGGAACTGGGAGCCCCCAAATTCGAATTCCCCTTCGCCGACCCGGAAATTATGAAACTTGGGATCAACCTTCCCTATTATTTAAAACGGCGAAATGGTCACAACAAATGGCTCTGGCGAAAGATCGCCGCGAAGCTAGTCGGCAACACGGTCGCATTTCGCAGAAAAGAATCGTTTCCAACTCAAACGGAGCGATGGTTAGACAAATTGCCCGGACTCCTTCGAAATGGCGGGCTCAGCGAAATTTTGTCGATGGACGTTGCGGCACTTTACTGCGCAATCTCACCGGGCGATAACAGCCGGTGGACTTTGGCCAATTGTGAGTTATGGGCACGTTTGCATTGCCGGGGAGAGTCTCTCGATGAGATTTTTGAGGCGCTGGTTTAATCGTGACGGTGAAAAGTTTGCCAATTGAAAGTCTATCGGCCGTGCCACGTCACATGCAAACAATTGCGGGCAACGAACGAAACGTCGTACACGTTGTGCGTTCACTTGAGGTCGGAGGATTAGAGCGGCTCGTCTTCGATCTGGTGAACTACTTCGGCCGTGAGCAAGCAAGTGTAGTGTGCCTGAATCAGGCCGGGGCGTTTGGCGAGCAGTTGCGCGAGCGTGGCTTTCTCGTGAGCGAAATTGGCGAGAGCTGTTCGCGATGGCAAAAAGTGGCGAGAATAAGGAGCATCTTCAGGGAACGGCGGCCCGATGCTGTTCATTGCCACAATATGCTGGCGCTGCGTATGGCGGACTCGCGGCCAGGTCAATTTCCAATTTGCGCTTGGTTTTTACCAAGCACGGAATGTTCGTGCCTCGTTCAAAGCTGGGCGGCATTTTGGATCGGTGGATTTCCAGTCGTTACCAGATCGTGGCAGTTTCCAGGCCGATCTATCAGGTGATGTGCGGTTGGAGTCCGCGCGGCTGTTCCAACGTGCATTTCATCCCCAATGGCTTAAATCTGGAGCCCTACGACGCACAACCATCTCGCGCAATGGCGAGAAGACAATTGGGGCTTGAACTGAACGCGAAAGTGCTGGGAATCGTCGGTCGATTGGCAGTTGGAAAGGGGCATCTGAATCTGCTGCAATCTCTATCCCGAATCGTTCAATTATATCCTGACTCTCAGTTATTAGTCGTCGGCGACGGGCCCATGCGACCGGAGATCGAACAGAGCTTGCACGAGCTGGGACTTTCTGAAAATGTACAAATGCTGGGAGAGCGCCATGATGTGAGCTCCATCCTACCCGCACTCGACCTGTTCGTGCTTCCTTCGCTCACAGAAGGACTGCCCATGACCGTTCTGGAGGCAATGGCGAGTCGGCTTCCAGTCGTCGCCACTTCCGTCGGCGAGATCCCGGCCGTCGTTGGAGATGAAGAATCGGGCCTGCTTGTGCAACCGAACGACGTACAAGGACTAACAACCGCGTTGCAGCGAGTTCTGCACGACTCGGCTTTTGCGAGTCGTCTTGGGTTCGAAGGCCGTCGCCGAATCGAAGAATTATACACCGTCGCGCGGATGGCCAAGCAGTATGAGTCGCTCTATGCGATGGCCGACTCGCGTGCAAGACAAAGTGACTAAGCCTAAAGCGTGGAATTACCAGGATACTATCACCGAGACGCATTGAGAGTTGCTGCATATGAAAGCCTATAAGCTGTCCTTATGGCCTTTTTAGGTTGGGTCGTACGGGCCTGCGGCAGGTACCTGACCACAAAATCCATTTTCAACTCCACGACGTCGGTTCCTTTCACCTTTCTGTTACGAGAGGTGGAAAGCTATCGAGCTCGACTGATTGACCACTGCGAAAAACGTCAGGTGCCAATCTGATTTGCTTTGATGCGGGCATTCCGTTCACACTCGTTGGATTTAATAAATCTACTCACTCGATAGCGATCGCTCGGCGCCGAATCTACGATTGCAATAGTGAACTCGATCGTGCTCGAAAAAATGCAGATACGCCCGGTTTGTCGGATCGGCGCTCTAGTGGTTTGAACGCTGCGACCGATTTTGAGAAAGCTGATAGTGGCGACGCTTTCGACAGGAACGGATCTGGAACAGGCAATTCCCGCCATTGGAAATGAGATTGTAATGCACCACCCGAAATGAGACATCGGCGAAGTTAGCGAAGTCCTCCTCCGAGCATTAGAATCCTGGGGAATTCCAGGAGGAAGGGAGGAAGGATGAGCGGGAAGAAGAAGCGTCGGACGTGGTCGGCGAGCGAGAAGCTGCGGATGTGCTGTCGGGCATGGACGGCTCGGTGGAGGTGAGCGAACTGTGTCGGCGGGAAGGGATCAACCCGACGCAGTTCTACGGCTGGAAGAAGCAGCTATGTCGTCGGCGGCGAAGGTGTTCGCCGACAGCCGGGAGTCGAAGCCGTCGGCGAAGGAGCAGCGGATGGAGACGGAGTTGCGTCGGGCGAAGGACGTGATCGCGGAGATCACGGCGGAGAACCTGGACCTAAAAAAAGGGCTCTCGGATTAGAGGATCATGGTCAACTGCCGTCGGAATTGCAGCGAGAGGTGCAGGCGGCGGTGGCGGAGACGAAGCGTCGCAGCGGCTGGCCGGCCCGGCGGACGCTGCGGCAATTGGGCGTGTCGGCGGCGAGCTATTATCGCTGGCGCAGGAAGCGGCAGGGCGCAGACGAAGGCGGCGCCCGTGAAGCCGGTGCAGGCCTACGAAGCGACGGAGGAGGAGAAGCAAGCGGTGCGGAGCTACGCCCTGAAGCATCCAGGCATTCGCCATCGCGAACTGGCCTGGCGGATGGTGGACGAGGAAGTGGCGTTCGTCAGTCCCTCGACGGTTTACCGGATTTTGAAGGGCGGAGAACCTGGTTTGCCCTTGGCGGCGGCGGCCGAAACGGAGCCGGGAGGACGAGGAGAAGGCGTCAGCGTCCCGACGAGATTTGGGCGACGGACTTCATGTACTTGCGTGTCGGCGATCGGACGTATTACTTAGTGACCTTCCTGGACGAATACTCGCGGCAGATCGTGCATCATGCCTTGGTGCCGAGCATGGACGGAGCCACGGCGAGCGTCGAGGCCCAGGCGGCGATCGAGCAATTCCTCGAGAGAAAGGGGGCGAGATTCCGGCCGCAGGCATGCCGCGCGATGCGGACCGACAACGGGAGCTGCTACATCTCGCGGGAGTTCCGCGGGGTGTTGGACGAACACCAGCTTGGGCATCAGCGGATCAAGCCGCATTGCCCGGAGGAGAACGGGATCATCGAGCGTTCGAACCGGACCTTGCGCGAGGCCCTCGACGGCGAAGAGTTGACGAATCTGTTCCAGGCCCGCGAGAAGATTGGCGGGATCATCCGTTGGTACAACAGGCGAGCGATTGCATTCAGCCTTGGGCTATCTGCGACCGATCGATTATTACCGGGGCGATCCCGCGGCGCTTCACGAACAGCGGCGCCGGAAATGGTCGAGGCGCGGCATAAGCGGAAGCAGAAGAACCTTCAACTGCGGCAGCCCACGCTGCCGCTGGAATGTACCGAGGGCCTCGCTAACGGCACGGCCAAAATGTCTCACTGCGGGTGAAACAAATCAAGATTTCGTTTGAAGTAGCAAGCGTAGCTGAGATGCACTTCGAGAGGAGATGTGATTTCGTGGCGTACCGCGAGATGATTTACTATTTGCCAGTCACTATTTGTCAGATGGCATTGCAGGAAATATTGGCCGCCTTAAAAGATAGCGATTCGCATCGCATAATTCTCCTTCCGTGTACTCTGTTTCAGCCATTTGTCTCGAAAAAAGTAAATCAACGTTGAGGTAATCAACTTTGGAAAAAGATTGCACTCGATGACGAATCGTTGTCAAATATGATTATTCCAGCTCGCACATGACCAGGCCTCAGTCGGAACTGGAATTTTCCTTCGTGGGCGTTAGTATAACGCCAAGCGAAGGAGGATTTCATGGACCGAGCACAAAATGGATCGAATTCACGGGAGCGTAGGCACTTCTCCCCGCAGCAAAAAGTGGCCATCGTCAAAGCGGCACTTGGTGGACGGCGTGCCGATCTCCGATCTGTGCGACAAGCACCAGCTGCAGCCGGCCCAGTTCTATCTCTGGCAGAAGCAATTGTTTGAGAACGGCGCCACGGCCTTCGAACGGAAGACGAAGGCCTCCGGCCCGACGCCGGCCAGAGCGTCAGGTCCAAGCAGCTGCGAGGCCAAGCTGGTCACCAAGAACGAGGTCATCGCCGAGCTGATGGAGGAGAATGTCCTTTTAAAAAAACTCGATGGGGTACTTTAAAGGGTCGGTGGGTAACGCCCTGACGTGCGGGATGAAGTCGTCGATTACGTCGGCAAGTGGAGCTCTCGGACGGAGCTGCCCGCGACACAATTGGTAAAGTGGATTGGAGTCGGCATGAGCAAGTTTTACGATTGGCAAGCGCGGTACGGGAAAGTGAACGAGCACAACGCTCTCGTGCCCCGCGACCATTGGCTCGAAGCCTGGGAGAAGCGAGGCGATCCTCAGCCTTCCAGCCCGAGCATCCGCTCGAAGGCTATCGCCGGCTGACGTACATGATGATGGATGCCGACCTGCGTGGCCGCCAGCCCCGCCACCGTCTATCGCGTCCTGGCCGGGCCGGCTGCTTCGCGCGGTGGAACCGGGCCGAAACGGCAAAAGGCACAGGGTTTTCAGCAGCCGCTTGCGGCCCCACGAGCACTGGCATGTCGACATCAGCTACGTCAACGTCTGCGGCACGTTTTACTACCTCGTCAGCGTACTCGATGGGTGCAGCCGGTTCCTGGTCCACTGGGAATTACGCGAATCGATGAAGGAGTCGGACGTCGAGATCACGTTCTGCAGCGGGCCCGCGAAAAGTTCCCCGACGCCACGGCCCCGCATCATCACCGACAACGGCCCCCAGTTCATCGCCAGCGATTTCAAAGAGTTCATCCGGCTCTCGGGCATGACCCACGTGCAGGACCAGTCCCTACTATCCGCAATCCAACGGCAAGATCGAGCGTTGGCACGGCACACTCAAGGCCGATTGCATGCGGCCCAACGTGCCGCTGTCGCTCGACGAGGCCCGGCGACTGGTCGCTTCCAGTTCGTCGAGCATTACAATCACGTCCGTCTGCACAGCGCCATCGGCTACGTCACGCCCGCCGACAAGCTCGCCGGCCGCGAAGCGGCGATCTTCGCCGAGCGCGACCGCAAGCTCGACGGCGGCAAGAGAACGTCGTGCACAATAGCGGCGGCAACTCGCCGTGGACAATCGGCCTGGCACCGAGCACGCTCGGCACAGAGAAGAGGGTAGAGGGGGCTTGGGGGAGAGGGGCCTCGTCTCCCCCAATTCCAGAAACATCCGCGGCGCAGCCGCTCCACTTAACCTATCACCGAACTGAACGACCAAGCATCTTTCAATTCACTAACGGCCCGAAGACAAAATTCCATTTCACGCTGAACCAGGACATCTCAACATCGTATTTTTCGTCCATCGCATGTATGAGAATGTATTCCTTCGGCTAAAACCTTGACTCCCTCCACTGCCTCTATGGTAGCTTGGTTCTATCGCAACCTATTGATTCCGGTCTACGAGAAAGGCATTAAGCGACGCAAGTCTTTCGGTTATTGGCGTGGCCTGGAAAGTAGCCAGTGGGATTCGCCGGACGAACTTCGCGCACGGCAGCTAACGGGGCTTAGGCAGTTGCTCGACCATGCGTGTGCAACAGCGAGTACTGCCGCGAGTCATTGGGTCACAGCTTGGGCTTAGCCCGCAGCGATGTACGTGAGCTGGACGATTTGAAGGCGTGGCCGCTACTGAGCCGGGACACGATTCGGCAGAACTTAGGGCGACTGAGGTGTGAGCTTCCCGGCGAGTCATTGATTTCCAAGGCGACGGGCGGATCAAGCGGCGTACCGCTTCAGTTCTATCTGAACCAGGATAGTGACGATCGACGAATGGCGGCCTGGCATCGAGGCTATGCTTGGGCCGGTGCCGAGCCGGGGACGCGGCAAGTTTATTTGTGGGGAGTGCCGCTCGGCGCTCGCACGTGGCGCCAGCGATGGAAGGACCACGTTTATCAGCGTTGGATTTATCGGCGGCATGTGCTGAGCACATTCGATCTGAGCGACGAAACGATGCCGCGGTTTCTCGACCAGTACAATCGCCGCCGGCCAGAAGTGCTCGTCGCCTATACCAATCCGCTTGATTCCTTCGCACGTTGGTTGGAAGGAAATGGGAAGCAACCATTCGCACCCAAGTCGATCGTCGTCGGTGCCGAGAAATTGCACGACTTTCAGCGAGCGCGGATCGAACGCGTGTTCGCGCGCCGGTCTTCGAGACTTATGGCTCCCGCGAGTTCATGTTGATGGGGGCCGAGTGTGAGCGACACGAAGGGTTGCATCTGACGGCGGAGCACCTGATCGTCGAAGTCGTGGATGACGACGGCCGGCCGGCCGCCGCTGGCGAGGAAGGCCAGGTTGTCGTCACCGATCTATTCAACTATGGACTGCCGTTCGTTCGCTACGTGACAGGCGATCGGGCGGTGGCCGGATTTGCGACGTGTTCGTGCGGGCGGGGACTGCCATTGCTGCGCAAAGTCGTCGGTCGGCAGCTTGACATTCTCACCACTCCCAGCGGACGTAAGATCCCGGGCGAATTTTTTCCGCATCTGATCAAGGATTTCGGCGACGTGCGGCGGTTCCAAGTTGTGCAGACGAATCCCGACACGATCTTGCTCAAGCTGGTCGTCGCCGACGGTTGGTCGAGTGAGGCACGCGCTCAAATGGAGGGACTGATCCAGAATCAGCTTGGCGACGACATGCGGCTGGCAGTCCGCGTCGTCGACGACATCCCGCTTACTAAGGCAGGCAAGCTGCGTGTTGTCGTCAACGAATGTGCCGACTCAGCGGAACCGGTGGCGTTGGGCGGCTGATCGAATGCGATTACTCTTCCTCTCCAACGTGTTTCCTGGTCCGCTGCGGCCGACCAAGGGTGTGTTCAATTTGAGCATGGTGCGCGCACTCGCGGAGCGAGGATGCCAAGTCGAAGTCGTCGCGCCAATTGCCTGGACCGACTGGCTTAGCGCCTCCCGGGTTGAGCGAAGTGAATTGAAGAAGCACCTTGGGGAGTGGGCGGGAATTCCGGCGAGCTATCCCGTCTATTTCTATACGCCGGGCATGTTGCGTACGTCGTACGGAACATTCATGTGGCGCGGCGTGCGGACTGCAGTTCGCGCCGCGATCGACCGATTACGGCCGCATGCCATTGTCGGTTACTGGATGCACCCGGACTGCGAATGTGCGGTGCGCGCGGCCCGAATGGCTGGAATTCCGGCGATTGTCATGTCGGGCGGATCGGACGTTTTGCTATTGACCGCAAAGCCCTCGCGTCGTCGCGCGATCGAACAAGTGCTCCATGATGCGGATGCGATCGTGACCGTGAACGAGGATATTCGCCAGCGATTGATCGCGAGTGGCGTCGGCGCAAGTGGGATCAGCGTCGTGCGTCGGGGAATCGACGTGAATCGATTCTTTCCAGCGGAGCGGAAGACGGCCCGTGCGAGGCTTCAACTCGGTGACGATCGGCCAATCTTGTTGTGGGTCGGTCGCGTTGAACCGGTCAAAGGGCTGCCGACTTTGTTGGAATCGTTGCAGCAACTTCAGCAGGATGGACTGACCGTTCGCATGTTGATGGTTGGCACGGGCAGTCAGTCCGCGGCACTGCAGGCCGAGGCCTGCGCGGCGCGGGCTGGCGGGCAGTGTGCATTGGATCGGTAGCGTTGCCCATGATGAACTCGCAGACTACTATCGGTCGGCCGACGTCACCGTCCTGCCGAGTTTGTCCGAGGGCGTGCCCAACGTTTTGCTCGAGTCGATCGCTTGCGGCACGCCGTTCGTGGCCAGCAACGTCGGCGGTATTTCGGAGATCGCCACGGCTGGCGTTGACCGGCTGGTTCCGGCGGGAGACGTGAAGGCGCTCGCTGCTGCAATCCGCGACCAGCTCGCGGCGTCGACAGCAGGTGATAAGCGATCTTTTTTACCTGATGACTGGCCGACGTCGGCGGAGCGGCTGTTAGATGTGATCCGGCCTTTGGTTCGAAGTGAGGCACCGAGTGTCGAAAGCGATGGGAAATGGCTCAAGCTGGCGACCGTCTAAACCGCACGACTTCGCGTTGGTCGCCGCGACAATTGGCGCGGCGAGCGCTCGTCGGCTGTCTGCCCAGGAGTCGCTTTCTGGAGAGCTTGCCAGGCACTGACGCGATCTACTTGACGTTTGACGACGGTCCGCATCCGGAGTACACGCCTCGAGTGCTGGACGCGCTCCAGGAACACGGAGCCCGGGCGACTTTTTTTCTCATCGGCCGCGAGTGCGAACGATATCCGGAAATCGTTCGCCGGATTGCCGATGAAGGTCACGCGATCGGCAATCACACCTACTCTCACGTCAGCGCTGGCGACGTGACTTCCGCTGAATGGCAAAAGGATGTCTCTCGAGCGGACGACGCGCTACGAGAAATCATTGGTAGCGAGACCGTGCTCTTTCGCCCGCCGTACGGCAAGTTGGGAATGGGCGGAATGCTTGGCATGTGGCGTCAAAATCGAACGGTCGTGCTCTGGAACGTGGACCCTAAGGATTTCGCTTGCCAGAATGTCGAAGCGCTGCGCAATTGGTTTGCGATGCACCCGGTCGAGGCCGGTGACATTGTCTTACTGCACGACGCCAACCCATTCGCGCCGGTGATTCTCTCGGAGTTGATTGAATTGGCAAAACGACGGCACATCCGGCTGGAGGGAATTGCCGGGAGAGACGCCCATTGACTTCACAACACGAGCAAACTCAGCGCGAACCGATCGGTCTTCGGCAAAGGCCGCTGTCAATTCTCTACTTCGGCAACCAGTGGGCAGCCGAGAATCGCACTTCGAGTCATCATGTTGCGATGCAGCTTGCCGAGTCGTTCGATGTGCACTACGTCGAGTGCCCGGGCCTGCGCGCGCCCATCCAGTTCGTCGCGCGACCTGCTGGGGATCGTGAGAAAGCTGTGGTCGAGCATCGCGCCCGCTAGAAAAGTCAGCGATCGACTCCATGTCCATACTCTCCTGCAGTTGCCATTTCACCGATTCGCCTTCGTGCGAAAATTCAACGGATGGATGGTGAGAGCATCGGCCCGACGAATTGCGCGGCGTCGAAAGTTCAACAATTTTTGGACGTGGTTCACCGTGCCGCATGTGGCGAGTGTGGCGGGCTCTGGGCGAGTCGAAGACGATCTACTACTGCATCGATGATTACGCGGCGCTACCCGGGGTCGACTTTGACGCGGTGCGGAAAATGGACGAAGAACTATCCACTCGAGCGGACATTGTCTTTATCGCCGCAGCCACACTGTTTAAAGCGAAAGTCGGACTCAATGACAACACGTTCGTGAGCCCGCATGGCGTTGACGTAGAACACTTCGGTACCGCTAACTTGCCCGGACGAATTCCCGATGATGTGGCCAAGCTGAAGCGCCCGATCATAGGATTCTTCGGTCTCATCGAGGCCTGGATCGATCTCGATCTGATCGAATACCTGGCACGTGCACGGCCTGATTGGTCGTTTATAATGATTGGGCGGGTCGCCGTCGACCATCCGGGCGCCAAGGGATGTGCGAACGTGCATTTTCTCGGCCGACGCGACTACGCCGATTTACCAGAATACGGACGTTCGTTTCGGGCGGCGATTATCCCCTATCACCCAACACAACAAGTGCAAAATGCGAACCCGCTTAAGCTGCGTGAGTACCTGGCGATGGGCAAACCAATTGTCACCGTACGGACGCCGGAGATCGAGAAATTTGCCGACGTGGTTCGCATTGCTGACGGCCGAGAGGAATTCCTAGTGCAGCTCGACGATGTGATGTCGACGAGCGAACGGCCTGAAGACATTGCCAAGCGAATGGCGGCTGTGGCCGAATCCGGCTGGAATGTACGTATGAAAGCGGTGGTCGACCGCATCGAGAGTTCTTGTACCACCGAACAGCGGCACGAATTAGTTATTCAGCGATAGCAGGCCGGCTGGCCATTTGCGAGAACAATGACGAACACACCGATTGAATTTCGAGCTGCAATTGTTGGGGCCGGCCATATTTCGCCGTTTCACATCGCAGGCATCCGATCGTGCCCCAACGTGGAATTGGTGGCGATCTGCGATGTGGACTCGGAGCGTGCGGGCGCACTTGCAAGGCAGCACGCGATTCCGCATGTGGTTGGGCAGATTGACGCGTTGCGGGATCTTGGGGTCAAAATTATTCACGTGGCCACGCCGCCCGCGACGCATGCGACGCTCACCCTCCAATCGCTCGCTTTGGGCTGCCATGTGTTTGTCGAGAAGCCCTTGGCAACAAGTGTGGACGAATGCGAGCAAATCGCGCGGCTGGCATCGCAAGTTAATCGACAGGTGGGCGTCAACCACTCCAACCTCGCCGACCCATTCATTGCCAAAGCTCTTCACCACATTGCCGCGGGGCATATTGGGGATGTTCTTTCGGCTTGCTACCTGCGCAGTTCAACCTATCCGGACTATCTTGGCGGACCTTTGCCGGTCCACTATCGGGATGGCGGATTTCCATTTCGCGATATTGGCGTTCATGCACTCTATATCCTCCGAGCGATACTCGGCGAAATACAAGATGTGAATGCAACGTTTGCACATCGTGGCAGTGACGCGAATCTGATGTTCGATGAGTGGGGCGGAACTGTCGACTGCGCGGGGACAGGGATTGTTTCAACTTTCCTGGAACACGCGACCGCTGCAAAACATGTTGATCGTGCAGGGAACTCGCGGCGTGATACGCTGCGAGCCATTCGCCATGCACGTCACCACTCGGCGCGTGCGGCGGCTGCCGAAGCTAGTCGAGCGCGTGCTCAACTCGGTCGCGGAAGCGGGGCAAATCGCCACGCAAGTTCCGTGGAACGTCGCGCGGTTTGCCCTGGGGAGGCTCAAGCAGTATCACGGCGTGCAGGAGACAATCCAGCAGTTTTACCGCGAGCTGCCTGGTGCAGTGCCTGCCGGCCTGACACTCGAGGATGCAATTCCCATCGTGCGCTGGACGGAACAAGTCGCGTGCCAAGCCGACGACGAGAAACGTCAGCGCCTGGCACGGATCGCGCCACCCGCGAGCGCCGACGTTCTAGTGACTGGCGCGACGGGATTTATAGGTCGCCAGCTGGTCAATAGGCTGTTGGAGTCAGGACAACGAATTCGTATTTTAGCGCGCTCCGAACCGCCGGTTGAGCTGCTCAACAATCCCCAAGTCGAGGTCGTCCTGGGTGATCTGGGTGACCCGCAGGCTGTCGCTCGGGCCGTATCCGGCACGCGTCTGGTCTATCATTTGGGCGCCGCGATGGGTGGGCCGCGGGCCGACTTTGAACGCAGCACCGAGGTTGGCACTCGAAACGTGGTCGACGCCATTTTGCAGAATGGCAACACTCAGGTGGTCTATGTCAGCTCGCTGAGTGTGCTGCACGCGACGCGAGCGGCAAACGGCGACGTGGTCACGGAGGCATGGCCGCTCGAACCGCTCCCCGAGCGCCGCGGCAACTACACGCTATTCAAATTGCGAGCGGAGCAAATCGTATCGGAGGCAGTGCGTGATCGCAGTTTGCAGGCGATCATCCTCCGCCCTGGCCAGGTGTTCGGCCCGGGCGCGGCGCTGCTCACGCCCGCCGTCGCACGCAAGATGGGGTCGCGGATGGTCGTCTTGGGCGATGGCTCGGTGCCGCTACCCTTGATCTATGTAGACGACTTGGTCGACGCGCTTCTCACGGCCGCCGAGCGAGGCCCATTTGACGGGACCATTGTTCAGATTGTTGACGATTCAACATCGGTTAACCAGAACGAGCTTCTCCAGCGACTGCAAGGCACGACGCCGAGCAAAGTGGTTCGAGTACCGCTGCAGCTCGTGCTCCTCATGGCGTTCGGCGTACAATTGGCCTTTCGCGCTTTGCGGCGTCCGGCACCACTCAGTCCCTATCGGGTGCGATCGGCACTGAGCCCGCTTCGATTTGATTCCGATCGGGTGCGTAAAGTGCTCGATTGGCGTCCCCTCGTTGGCGTTGAGAAGGGACTGGGAATATGTTTGGCGATTCAGCCGACGGGAGTGCCGGCACGCAATCACTCCGGCGTGAACGGAGAATTCGAGAAGAAGCTAGCCAGCAATGGTGTTTGAAGCGGGCGATCGGCGAATGAAAGCAGCTGGCTTACATATCGACTCTCTACATCGCAGTCGGTGGTGGTTGGCGATCGGGTGCATCGCACTACTCGGCTTCATACTTCGTTTGGCGGCCATCGATGCGCAAAGCTTCTGGTACGACGAAGCGGTAAGCGCAAGTCTCGCGCAGAATTCTGTTTGGAGTTTGCTCTCCGGGACGGCACGCGACAATGGGAATCCGCCGCTGTACTGGGTCCTCCTCTCCTTCGTCGCACAGCAAGTGACGCCGACCGAAGCCAATTTGCGGTTGCTGTCGGTGGTATTTGGCACAATGACGATCGTGGTACTGGCAAAATTGACGCGGGACGTATTCGGCAATGCAGCGGGAATTCTCGCAGCCGTTTTGTATTCCATATCGCCATTTTCGCTCGAGTTCTCGACGGAAGCCCGCTGCTATCCTCTGATTCAGCTGTTGGCAGCGGCAAACATGCTGTTTTTCATACGCTGGGTCGAGACACGTCGCACATCGGATGGATTCTACTATGTGATCACACTCGTTTTGGCGTGCCTGACACATTACTTCGCGATCTTTATTCCGATCGCTCAGGGGCTGTCGTTGCTGCTGTATCGGAGAAACGTACGGCTGTGGATGGCATGGCTGCTGTGCCTGGTAGCGGCCGCTGCGTTGGGAGCGTTTTGGCTTCCTGGTTTTCTAAGCCAAATGCATACTGAGGGGAATCTTTCCCGGATGGCCGATTCCTGGAAGAATCAGTTCTTAGGAACACCGCTGGTCTTTTCCTTCGGTCGAACGCTGGCATGGCGCGACTCGTCGTCGTCCACTTTGTCTATGGCGCTGCTTGCTGCCTTGGTGTTAATGTGGTTGCCGGCAGCAAAAGCATGCCTCCACTCGCTGTCGTTCACAAGCGGATTCATGAATGCAAAGAATTGCCTAAGTCCCTTTGCCGTGGGGTTGGTGATGTTTTGGTTGACCACGCCGATCGTACTCCCCTTGATTGCCGCATTTGGCGGAGTAACGCTCTATCATCATCGCGCGGCGAGCGTGGCATTTCCGGCATTTATCGCGTTAGCCTCACGCGGTCTGGTCGAGTTGAAGCCCCGCTGGTCGGCATTGCTATTCGGCGCGATCCTCCTGCTGAGCACGATATCGGACTTAAATTATTTTCGGCAACCACTTCGGGACGATTGGCGATCGGCGGCAACTTATGTCTTGGCCCGACTTGAAGACTCGGAGCTAGTCCTATTCGATTCCGACATTGAAGTAGTCTCCTTCCAATATTACGCGAAACGGCAGCCCGATAAAGATCCCGAAATGCTGGCCATTGTCTCTGGACCTGATAAAGATTCGACGATCCACGGTGTTCGACTGCCGACGACCGACCGTCGAGTGGCCGACCACACGGTGGACGTGCTGCAAAGCCAATCATTCTGGCTGGCACTTTGCGTACCAGCCACAGAATTCGATGACTACGCGAAATTCTTTAGGAATTACGGCTATCGGCTGGATGGTCAGCAGCATTTTCATCGAATCGACATTTATCACTTTGTGCGCGACGCGGGCGAGTCGGTTCCGGTGAACTGAACGCGATATTGCCAGTCATTGACTTTCACTGCTTCCACTTGCGTTTGCATTGCTAACGCGTTTGCCCACTGATCGAATGCTGATCAAGCCGATTCCCAAAAGTGACAGATTACGCGTCATGAGCGCGACGACCAAAGTGTATTGGCGCAGTGCTTGAGGAAGGCCTTCGACGATTGGAAATTGTAATTGCACAGAAAGCCCCGCCAGGGCCGCGAGCCAAATCACGCCGGGCGCAAAGTCGCCAACTAAAAGTGCCGGCAAGAGTAGCCATGTGATGTATTGGGGAGAGAATACTGGTGAAAAGGCGTAGACCACAAGCAAGCTCAGCATGAGTGCGACGACGAATTGACGATTCGCGACCTGATCGCGTCCTCGACCGACATCGACATGTCGAGTCGCCTTTGTCCAATACCACACGTAAACGACGCTCTCGCCCAGCAGGATCAAGTACGGCGCCGCCTTCGCAAGTAAGTGGCTCAGACTCGATTGAACGGTGCGGGAAAGGAGTTCGTCGCCGAATTGAAAATCATAAACCCCGACAGCTTTTGCCGTGATCAGGAAACTAGCGAATACCGATCCGTATTCAAGATATTGACGGCCAGCCTGCGAGTTAATCCCCCGCAGGCCAAGTGTGACGTCGTATCTCAACCATGGATACAAGATGACCAACGCTATCACGCCTGCGGCCATCACAAACGGAATAACGCCTCGCAGACCTCGGGTGTAAACAATCCAAATCACAATGACGGGTCCCATGAACACTGGGAACACCTTCAACAGTACGCTTGGCACCAGAGTCCACCGGCTAGCGCGTTTCGCTCCGAAGCGACGGCTGCCAGACTCGCAGCAAGAAAAAAGACAGCGACATAGTCGTATTGGCACAACCACCGAGGACCAAACGACGCGACGACCAGTGCAGCTTCGGCACAGAACACTGTCCGCGAGATACTGTCGAGCGACAAACGGCTGCGACACGAATACACACAAAGGACTGTCGCAATCAGACAGATGCCATTCAAAGTCCTTAAAAGAAGAAAGAAGACATCAAAATTGGGCGATAGTGCGGCGAGCATACGAAAATAATGCACTGCGAGCGGCGGGTACTGACATTCAAAGTCACGATAGGGCAGGAGTGATTTGGCTACGTTTTGCTCCGCAGGAGCGAGCGTGCTCAGGTGTTTAACGACTTCTTGATCGTCATTCGCAAGAGACCGTCCAAGAAATCGCATGCCATGCTCGTAATAGATAAACGCGTCGCCCTGCATGGCACCGTAGTACTGTAAGATCCGCCACGGCGCCGAGAATCACATCCTCATCATGTCTGACCTGATACTTGTTAAAATGTGCAATTCGCTGAGTCGGGCTAACGGCCAATATAGCCAGCAATGAATAACCAACGGTAAACACCAAAGCGAATGCTATCAGCAGTCGCTGATTGAGTGTTGACGATGCGAAACTGACGCGGCCTACCCATTTCTTGGTCGTTGGCATTGTCAAAATGTTGTCTACGAAAAGGAAGTGACTTAGGGAATGACGAGGGGTGGAAGACGATGCGAGGAACAACGTGCTCAATTGAGAATCAAGTGCTTCGACGGATTCACTGTGACAGTCGAGATCAACTCCGGGCTCGACGTGCGATCAGTTCCGCCAGGATACTCGAATTGGTTCCCTGCTTTCAAGCCACGGGTCTGTCGGAAAATGAATTCGACGCCAGCACCAAGGGCGCTCATTTCACCGGTGTGAAGTTGGCAACTCGGCGGCATTTGCGCTAGGTGTGACCCCGAACAGCGGAATGAAGGCACGACTCTTCAACGTTCGATGTCAATGAGGTATCACCGATGTATACTAATGAACTAGCAATTGAAGATCAGGCAACATCCGACAGTGTTAAGTGTGATGATATGATTCAGACGGTTTCCGTGATCGTCCCCACCTATTGCGAAGCAGTAAACCTTACCGATCTCATTCCTCGTGTGATGGGTTCGCTCAGCCAGGCCTGCCATTCCGCAGAGATTGTCGTTGTCGATGACAACAGTCCGGACAGTACTCAAGAAGTATGTCGCGAGTTGTCGCAACGGTATCCGTTGCAGCTTGAGGTGCGCAAGGATGTTCGTGGATTGTCGAGCGCCGTGCTCCATGGGATGAGAATTGCATCGGGTGACGTGCTGGTGGTCATGGACGCGGACCTGTCGCATCCCCCGGAAGCGATTCCCCAACTTGTGGCCGCATTGATCGATGGAGACTTGGACGTCGTCGTCGGCAGTCGATACGTAGATGGTGGCGCCACCGAGAAGGGTTGGGGCGTGTTTCGCTGGCTCAATTCGCGGTTGGCGACATTGATAGCGCTGCCTTTGACTTCGGTGCGCGATCCGATGGCGGGCTTCTTCGCGACGCGCCGACAAACATTTCTTGAAATCGCAGAGCTCGATCCGATTGGCTATAAAATCCTGCTGGAAATACTGGTAAAGTCGCACAAGCCGAAAGTCGGGAGGTGCCGATTCGATTTCAGAACCGACTGCACGGAGAGAGCAAGCTATCGCTGCGAGAGCAAATGAATTACCTGCGGCACATTCGGCGGCTCTATGCTTTCAAGCTCAAGCGTTGGGTTCGACGCAAGGGACGCTGACTGTCGAGCCATGACGTGTGCTGGATATGACTTTTATGTACTTTGATGTTGCCGCGGTCGCATTGTGGGCGTGTGCCGGTGCTGTGGTATTCACGTATGCAATCTATCCGATACTGATTTCGATCATTTCAAGCATCGCAGGTTCCGCGTCGTCCCAACTACTCGTGCGGGACACTGAATTGCCGGCCGTGTCATTGCTAATTTCAGCCCACAACGAGCAGCAGTGTATCGCCGAGCGGATTCGCAACGCATTGGCTTCCGACTATCCGCGGGACAAGTTGCAGATTGTGATTGCGTCGGATGGCAGCGAGGATGGCACGAATGAAATTGTTCGGCAGTTTGAGGCCGACGGCGTGAAGCTTATCGCCTATCCGGAGCGGCGCGGCAAGGCGGCAGTGCTGAACTCGTCGATTGGCGAAACGAACGGGGAAATCGTCGTCTTTTCTGACGCCAATACAAATTACGAGCCAGATGCCATTCGCCGACTTGCCGGTTGGTTTGCCGACTGCCAGTATCGGTGCGGTTTGTGGCAAGCTGGTGCTGACGGATCCCGTCTCCGGGCGAAACGCCGACGGGATTTATTGGCGTTACGAATCATTTCTCAAGCAGTGTGAGGGTCGGCTGGGCGGGCTACTGGGTGCCAACGGCGCGATCTACGCACTTCGCCGTGAATTGTACGTGCCGGTTCCCGCGAACACGATCACCGATGATTTCGTGATTCCGCTGTTGGCGAAGCTCAAGCACGGCTGCCGCATTGTGTTCGATGCACAGGCGATCGCGCATGAAGAGACGGCTGCCGACATCCGCGGCGAGTTCCGTCGGCGTGTCCGGATCGGTACCGGCGACTACCAAAGCCTGATGCTGCTTTGGCCGCTGCTCGATCCTCGGCATGGTTGGACGAGCCTGACTTTTTTCTGCCATAAGCTGCTGCGTTGGCTCTCGCCTTTTTTGCTGCTAGCCGTGTTTGTGTCGAATCTGTTTTTGCTGGCGCAGCCAATCTACGTGGCGACGTTCGCCTTGCAGCTGCTGTTCTACGGGACGGCGCTCGTTGGCTATCGGCTCACGGGAAATCATGTGGTCGTCAAATTGCTGCGAGCGACCAGCCTGTTTTGCAGCGTGAACGCTGCGCTGCTGGTCGGCTTCTGGAGGTGGCTGGTCGACACACCTTCGGGAATGTGGCAACGCACGAGCCGAGAGGCGGAGGTCGTCGACGCGACTTAGTCGCCCGAAAACGATGAAGATTCGCGGACTATCACTGGGAGCCATTGGCGAGCTGGCCGTCGCCTCGGCTCGCTCATTGCCGGCCGGGCCGCGGCATGTGTTCTTGTGCATTGCGGATCACTTCGAGCCGATGTGGAACAATGCGCCCCTCACCGTTCAGCAGGATCGAGTGCGACGGTGGGTGGAAGAGTATCCTCGGCTGATGGAGCGGTTTGCAGACGTGCGTGGCCAACGACCACAGCACACGTTTTTTTACCCCGCGGACCTGGACCAGCGCGAGCACACGCCGCAGCACGTGGCTCGGCTGGCGAAGCATTGTCACGACGGCTGGGGCGACGTGGAAGTGCATCTGCACCACGACCACGACAACGCCGCTTGCCTCGCCGACACGCTGAATTGGTTCAAAGAGCACCTGCATCGTGAACATGGGCTCTTGGCAAAGAATGAGCGCGGTGAGATTACCTATGGATTCATCCACGGCAACTGGGCGCTCTGCAACTCGCGGCCCGACGGACGCTGGTGTGGTGTGAACGACGAGTTGAAAGTCTTGCGGTCAACCGGCTGCTATGCCGACTTCACACTGCCGGCTGCTCCTGATCCGTGTCAAACGCGGACGGTCAACTCGATTTACTATGCCGTCGATAAATCGCCGCGGCCGAAGTCCCACGACACGGGCCTGGCCGCTCGAGTTGGATCGCCGCCGGCGCAGAGACGGGTTGCTGATGATCCAAGGCCCGACGATGATGGATTGGTCGCGCCGCCGCTACGGCTTGTTGCCCGGCCTGGAGAATGCGAATCTCGATGGGCATACGCCGCCGACACGATCGCGGCTCTCGAATTGGTTGCGGGCCGGAATCCACGTCGCCGGACGGCCCGACTGGATTTTCATCAAGCTCCACACCCACGGCGCACCAGAACACAATGCGAACATGCTGCTGGGCGAGCCGATGCAGCAATTTCACGCATCGCTGGCGCAGTTGCACCGGGAAGACCCTGGATTCAACTACTACTATGTGACCGCACGGGAGATGGCAGAGCTCGTACACCAAGCAGAGCAAGGTGCGGCGAACCCGACCTTGCCTGGAACGAGCCAACCGTCTGAGCGCTGTGCGATCGATACAGCCGGGGCTGTCAACTGAAACAGTTGTGCGTTGCGTTGCCGATCGACGAGCTGTAGCCAGACAAGCCCGAGCGCGGCGAAAGAATCGCGCGTATCGCTTCGTTTCACAGATCTCGACGGTTAGCTGCTGCCGCTCGATCCGTTTGACCTGCCGCGAATAGCCGTGGAACGGGACACGACGGATGAAATGTTTCGTTCGACGCTCGCGCTGCCCCAGGTCTTCGCGTAGTTCGCAACTTCGAAGTCGGCAGATAATCAAGCTGGCGATTTTTCGCACACGCGTCGCAGTGACTGCCTACGCATGTTGATACGCGGCAGGTTCGCCCGTTGGACGCGGCCGAGAAATGCGACCCAACCGATCAGGCTGCAGATTGCGGCAAGTGTGATCATATTCGGCTCGGGAACAAAATGGATGTCGTATTTTAAATCGAAGCCGTCGTACCCGTCGTCGTCGCGGCTGCCGACTGCGACGTAGATTTTCGATCCCGCGATGAGCGGGCCCAGATCGTTGCCGAATGTGGCGGTGCTGCCCGTGCCCGGTGCGGTGGACATGCTGATCCGCGGCACCATCTCATCATTCACGAAGACCTTGAGATTCAAACCATCGGTGCTGCCCGTTAGATTCGGATTGATATTCTCCAGCGAGCCATTTACTAATGAAACTGGGCCCGTTCCCGGGACCATGAACGTGGCGATCATGTATCGCTCGATTCCGCCGGATCCGATTGCGCTGCGCCTTCTCCAGGATGGCCTTGCAGCATCCCGCTCTGCAAGCCTAATAGTAGGAACGATGACGGCGGGGACCCTGGGATGGCGCCTCCGTTGACCGTGTATAGTCCGCTGGCGTTTGGCATGAGTGGCGTGTAGTTTGCCGGGTCGCCAATGGGGCCGCCGCTATTCCAGGAATAGGACCAGCCGGGCGCGGGCGTCGGAAACTGAAATGCACCCTGGAAGGAAGTAATTGTCTCGCCACGAGCGCAATTAATGCCGCAGCAAGTGAACAGAATCAACGCCAAAGTAGTGAATCGCATGTCTCGCGTGACCTTTAGCGCAGCGGAAAACGCGCGGCGCCGAAATAAGTGTGCTAACCAAGAAGAAATGGACCGGGAGGATGTCGATGACAAACCAATTCGGTCATTAGGCCAGCAGTTCGCGAGTGATGAATGCCGAGCACGAAATCGTGCTACAAGCGCGACCCACAAATGGGAATACGCTTAATACAATAAGCAAGCCGACACCAGGAGTCAAGTATTTTCTGGGAATTTGAGAGAAATGATCGGATTCGGCCAATGCGCGTCCTACGGTGGCGGCAGGACGGCGATTGATTCGCGCCCTGTATCCCGGTCGGCCCTGGTGAATTACGCTGAAACGTGATTTGTAGTCGCCGGCGCGGCAGCGTTATCCAGTTCGCAATGCGACGAGTGTCACGCGAACGATCGCCGCAAATTATTTCACTGTCCTCTCCTAGGCAAAGGTGGCCTTTTATTCGTCATGAATACGCTTGAAAGTAAGATCGTCGATAAGTCGGCTCTCGTGGGAATCGTTGGGCTGGGGTACGTCGGCCTGCCGCTGGCCCGGGCGTTCATTGAAGGCGGATATCGGGTGCTGGGGTTCGACGTCGACCAGAAGAAGGTCGATGAGTTGTGCGCCGGGCGAAGTTACATCGGCCACTTGGACCCCAAATGGATCGCGCGCTGCATCGACAACCGGTCGCTCGAACCAACGGCTGACATGGATCGCCTGGGTGAGCCCGACGCAATCTTGATCTGCGTGCCGACGCCACTTACCGAGAGCCGCGATCCCGACCTCAGCTATGTCGAGGCAACCGCCCGCCAGATTTCGCGGCGGCTGCGATCGGGGCAGCTGATCGTTTTGGAGAGCACCACCTACCCGGGAACGACGCGGGATGTCATGCTGCCGATATTGGCCGAAAGCGGGCTCACTGCCGGGCGAGATTTCTTTTTGGCCTACAGTCCTGAGCGGGAGGATCCCGGCAACGTCGATTACACGGCGAGCGGCATCCCGAAAGTCGTTGGTGGGCTCGACCCGATGAGTTTGCAGTTGGCGGAAAAACTGTATGGCAACGCCGTCTCGAAGATCGTGCCGGTTTCTTCCTGTGAGGTGGCCGAAGCCTGCAAGGTTTTGGAAAACACTTACCGTGCGGTGAACATTGCTCTGGTGAATGAGCTGAAGCGCGTGTTCGAGCGGCTAGGAATCGACGTTTGGGAAGTAATTGCAGCGGCGAAGACCAAGCCGTTTGGGTTCCAGGCGTTTTATCCGGGGCCGGGATTGGGCGGCCATTGCATACCGATTGATCCCTTCTATCTTAGTTGGGTTGCGCGGAAACACGACGTGCCGACGCGATTCATCGAACTGACGGGCGAGGTGAATGCCGCCATGCCCGAGTATGTGATTGATCGGGTGTCGCTGGCGCTGAATCAAGCGCAGAAGCCGATCAACGGCAGCAAGGTTTGCATCTTGGGCATGGCGTATAAGCGGGACATCGACGACCCGCGTGAAAGCCCGTCGTTTCGATTGATGGAACTGCTTGCCGAGCGCGGTGCTAAGCTCTCGTATAGCGACCCGCATGTGCCCCGTTTGCCCCGCATGCGGCACTATGACTTGCCGGAGATGGCTAGCAGCGAATTGACCAAGGAGTTCTTGGCGGAGCAGGATTGCGTGCTGATTGCCACCGACCATACCGCCTTCGACTACGAGGCGATCGTCAAGCACAGCCAGCTGATCGTCGACACTCGCAATGCAACCAGTGGAATCACCGCCGTCGGCGCGACGATCGTGAAGGCTTAGCGACTTCCCATATCATCGGTTGTCGCCAGCAGCAGATGCGCCGACCGACATCATCGACCCCAAGAGCGGAGAGCGTTTTCCGCTCGACCTCTTGGTCGTCTACCTCGGCAACGGTATCGCGAGTTGCCAGGCGGAAGGGTGCGGCTGTGCGGCGAAGTCGTTTCTCACGACCAGTGGTCCCGGATGCGGGCGGCGTATTGGTGATCGGCACTTCGATCATCTTCTCGAGCGTGGCGAGCGTCGCGTGTTCCGTAGCGTTCGCGGTTGTCGCGATTTGCGGGTCGGACCAGCGACCGGCGCTGATTCGACCGGAGCAAGGAATTGCACGGGTGTGTCGATCGGGTTCGAAACCGTGATCTTTAGCGGCGATTTCTCAACCGACGCTGCTTGCCGCGGGGCCTGCAGTTTGGTTGCGGCTGGTTGGACGGCCGGCGTAGCGATCTGTCGCGGCGCTGAACTTTGTCGCGGCGCAACGTTGGTCGTCGGATAAGATCTCGCTGTACGTCTTATCGGGACGGGGTTCGCGTCGAACAAAAGTCCGCCACTGGCCTGCTGCGTGGTGCTCGCACGATTGGTGCCGGTAGGTCGGCGTAGCTGCGATCCTTGGCCCGCGGGCATCGGCAAGGACTGCAAGTCATCCTCAAATGGATTGATTTGTGTGCCGTTCTTGCCCGGATGCGTCGGCTGCCACTGCGGATTCGGCGAGTTGCCATTCCCAGGAGCATTCAGCGGCATCGTCGGGCCGCAGCTTCCGTCGGCACAGCGGCTGCCGTCGATGCAACGGGCGCCATCGGCCGGCCATTCTCGCCAGCAAGTTGGCTTGAGGCCATAGTCTTTGCCGCTCGGCCCCATCGGCTGGGCGAACACCGCGTCCTCACCCAGGCACCAATAGTGCGACCGGCGAATGTCCGTGGGCCCGGTCAACTCCGTAGCCCGCTTCCCCCAGCAGCAAATATTGCAGCCACTGGCGGCGGCCAGACAGACAATCAAGCTAATGGTGCCGAGTTGCCGCATGATTGTTACGTTAGTGCGATCGGTCGGGTGAATAGTGCTGTCAGTTCCAAGTTACGCACACGTTAAACAGCTCGGCTTCGATCAGGGAACAAACCCACCACCGCTGTTGCCGAAACCATTTTGATTGAAGAAGACGAGGTTCTGAGTCGTCGAAGTTCCCAAAGCGACAAAACCCGCGATCCGCTCAAACGGCGAAATGATCTTGCCGAGCCTGGTGTCAAACGCCACTAGCTTGTCTTCCGATACGAACAGTCGATCGCCGGGAAGCATCTGATAATTGGTCGACGTATCGCCCCGTTGGGTCACAGCCAGCCAGTCGACAGGCAGCAGTTGATCGCCGTCGCAGTCGTTCTTGCCGGGGCGCGCGACCCACATCCGGGTCGACGAATTCGAGCTGAGCCCCTGGACTTGCCCGATCGCGTCGAGCACCGTCTCGTTCCCTTTGGCCGGTAGAATGATGACGCGATCGCCGAGCCCGGCTCCTTGCGTGACGACGTAGTAGACCTTGCTGTTGTAGCCCAACACGTCGAGCGAGATCTGGGGATCCTCGAGGTAAGTGGAAAGATGTGCTTCCACCGCGGCACGCGCTTCTTCGATCGTCATTCCGACGAGCCGCACTCGGCCATAGGTGCCGAGATTCACTTTGCCATCCGGCGCGACCAGATGTTCGCCGATTATCTGCTGCTGGGCCGCGAGTTCTGCGATGCTGACGGAAACCTGGGATGCGTTGTAATATTTGTCGAGGACCGCGGCGACCGATTGCTGGACCTCTTCGACAGTGCGCCCCACCACGCGAATTGGATTCCGATCGACGTCTTCGTTGACCGTCTCGCCGTAGGGCAGCTGAATCGTGCCGTTGGGCTGGATGTTGTACTGTCCGCTGATGCCCGCCACTTCCGGCGAGCCGGTCGCGATAATTGACACAACATCAAGTGCGCGAAGATGATACGGCTCCTTAGGCAGCAGGCTGATCGCCTCGATCGAGAGCACGTCGGGCGGTTCGATGATATAATCTGGCAGGGTCGTCTTGCAGAGTTCCCGCGGAACTTCGTCGGGAATGATCGGGATTGGCCCGCCCGGATCTCGACCTGGATAGATGAAGTGACAGCCGCTGCCACTGCTCAGGAGCAGCAACAGGAGTATCAACAGCAATGATGGTCGACGTTGCGGCATAGGATCGGTGGTTGACACGAACTTTCGCCGCCCACAAAAATAGTGAGCGCGCGCTTGCTTCCCCCCGATCTGAAACAGTCGCAGTCCTTATGATCGGAAAACTCAACGCAAACCTTGAGGTTTAACAATTGCCAGTGCCGACAATTGTTGTGGAGCGGGAAATCGAGCGAATCAGGAGCATAAAATGAAGACGTTTTGCAGATCATCGTGGCGGATAGCACTGCCAGCAGCCGTGCTCGTCCAGCTCCTTGCCAGCAGTAGTAGCGGCCAATACCAGCAGCAGCGATACGAACCGAGCCGCCCCACGGTGAGCCCTTACTTGAACCTGTTCCGATTCAACGACAGCGTGATTCCCAACTATCAGTCGCTGGTCCGCCCCGAGCAGCAGGCGCAACGCTTCAAGCAGCAGCAAATACAGCTCGATCGGCGGCAGCAGCAGGAGCTCCAGCAAATTCAAGCGAACGTGCGCGTGCTCCAGCAGCCGCGGGTGAACACGGAACTGGTCGCGCCGACTGGAAAAGGTAGCTGGTTCAATGTGCAGGGCGGATCGCAATTCGGCAATACATCGGGATACTTCTCCAGGGCTGGAGCGAGTGACGCAATAAGTGCTGGGGGCGCAGCGCGCTGACTGAAGCCAAGGCGTCTGCTGAGGACAACAATTCGTCTGCGACGACAACCGTGCCCTCGCATTGGAACAGCGCGTGGAAGGACAACCTCACGCAATGGCCGGCACTTCGAATGGCCGGCGATACTCGCGTTGCAAGAGTTGGTTGGCTGCAGCCGCATGATCGCCGACGAATCGCTCCGTGGATCCGTCGAATTCGAGCACACGACTGAGTTTCATTTGCGTGGCGACGTCGATGGAATTGTTTGCCAGCTGTTGCTCGACCAATTCCGTTATCGCTTCCCAGGCCTTGGATGAGTCGCCGCGTGCTAAAGCTTCCTCGTGCGTATAGCTTTGACCAACTTGCATGGCGACGTTCGCCAAGTTACACCACGCCCCGGATTGGTGTCCAATTTGAACGTCGGCGTTGAGCAGATTCCGATCGTGGGCCAGTGAGGCATCGACAAAGTTGCGAAAGTGTCCGGCGCCTTCGTCGCCGTGGAACTTACGCAAAGTCTTTCCATTGCGGTCGAACGCCGTACCGCCGCCGCGGCCGCCGGCATAGTATCCGCCCTCGCATTGAATCACATATCCGCTTTCGACGCCGCACAGGTTAAGTGCTCGACGACGATCGGGACGTTCGGCCAAATTGCTGAGTACGAACAGTAGCGGCTGTGATCCCGTGTCGTAGTAAGCAAAACAGACATTGGGAGACTGTCCCGCGTCACCCCAGGCCACTCGGCCGCCGGCAGCCGCCACTCGTTTCGGAAACGGCACTTTGTCGCGGAGCACGACATTGATCGCATCATCGAGGACGTGCACACCCCAATTGCCCATTTCGCCATTGCCAGTATTCCAGTTCCAGTGCCAATCGTAGTGAAACTTGTCGCGATACATGGGCTGATCGAGCGCCGGGCCAAGCCAGAGGTTGTAGTCGACGGTCTTTGGAGGAGGGAGCGGCGTCGAGCGTTTGCCGATGGGGTCCCGGACCCCGAACCGGCAAACCTGGATATATTGGATCGGACCCAGTGCTTGCTCCGCGTGTAGAAAGTCCTTGAGTTCGTCCTGCAATGGATCGCTGCGTTGTTGCATGCCGACCTGCACGATGCGGTCGTGTTTCCGAGCGGCGCGGACAACCTGCTGGCCTTCCCAGTGGTTATGTGCAAGTGGTTTCTCAACATACACGTCCTTGCCCGCCTGGCAGGCCCAAATCGCGGCCAGCGCATGCCAGTGGTTGCAGGTAGCAATCGCCACGGCGTCGATGCTCGGATCGTCGAGCAGTCGCCGCATATCGGTGTGCCGTGCCGCCTTCGGCTGACTCTTGACGGCGAGCGACAGATTGGCCTCGTCGGGATCACAGAGGGCGGCGATCCGCACGCTCGGCAAACTGCCAAATTGGCTCAGATGCACACCACCCCTTCCGCCGAGCCCGATCAGGCCGATGTTCAACTGCTCATTGAGACTATGTGCCCGCGCCGGTGAGGCGGCCAGGGCAGCGCCAATCGAGGCGGACTGCCACAAAAAATCACGACGATAGATCAAAGTCATTCAACACACCTACTTTGCTAGCCCACGCGAGAGAACAGTAAGGCCGCTCTCGCTGGCGACGATAAAAGTGAACATTTCCCAGATAGTATCCGTGTCGAACCGCCAAATTTGGC
This sequence comes from uncultured Planctomycetota bacterium, assembly GCA_963847905.1. Lineage (GTDB taxonomy): Bacteria > Planctomycetota > Planctomycetia > Pirellulales > Lacipirellulaceae > DASYDU01. Next base: position 305,867 of record CAWKBP010000002.1, read on the forward strand.
CAGGGAAACTCGCAAAATAGCCGGTGATCCCCCAGATACCGGGTCGGCCTGCTGGGGCCGGGGCCTGGACGCCGATAATTACATCTTTTTTCAAACTTTCTGGCGATTCCTTGGCCAATTCTGGCCCCCGGCTACGGATAGTAGTCGCCGACTTCGAATGACTTCTCGCAAACTCCGGCGTGAGATTGGAAGGCGGCTCCCGCAAGGCGACGTCACGAAAACTCGACGTGCGATTGCCGGGGCAAGTGCGGAAACTCGGTTCTTTTCTGGAGGTGTAGCGACATCGTCGCGTCTGGGCGGTAGCACAGGAGATTATGTCCGTCGTGCGCATTGCCCAACGTGGCCGTCCAGGAAGTGACGTCAGCTCATTGCCGAGAAATCATCGATCGGAGAGGTCCTGTCTGTGGATTACTTGAGCGATAGTGATTTCGATTCCCAAAAGGTATGCGTACAAATGAGGCATCTTGATTTTCCGACGCGGCGGTTGGCGGCGATCTTGTTTTTGGTGATGATGCTGTTTCGATGTGGCAGCGTGCAAGCCACCATCGTGCCTTGGGTCGGGCCCGACCTGGGAAATTGGAACACGCCCGCCAACTGGCAAGACGGCGCCGTGTTTGGCTTGCCCAATGCAGCGGCCGATGAAGCCGCAGCCATCAACAACAACACGACTGCCGTTCTCTCGGCAACTGCAGGGACGAATGTTGCCGGCTTGATCCTTGGCCAGACTGCTGGCACGACTGGCGGACTGCGAATCACCAATGGCGGAAATCTAACAAGTGTTGCCGGAGTTGCCGAATCTGGCGCTTTGACCGTGGGCGGGGCTGGCCAGGGAAATCTGACGATTCTTGGCGGCGGGTCGCTCAGTGGGACCGTGATCACGTTGGGCGGTGGCACGGGCAGTAGCTTGTTGCTGGGCGACGCTTCTGGACTAACGACCACTTTTTCTACCAGCGGCAACGCGACGCTCAATCGAACGACACAGGTCACTGGTCGATTCGTCAACTTCAACGTGGGCGGAAACCTGACGCTCAGCGCCGCCAGCACACTGGTCGGCCAGATCAATCATAATTCGCTGTTTTCGCCTCTGAAATCGACGGGTACCGCCAATGTTAGCGGCACGTTCAAAGTCGAGTTTAACGGCGTGACGCCGGCTGCCGGAAACACTTGGAACATCGTCGACGCCGCGACGATCAATGGCTCATTCGCTACGCTCGATACGTCGGCGGCACCCGCGCTGCCGCTGGGACAGACGTATCGCATGAAGCGTTCGACCGGCGGCAACGGACAATTGCTCCAGTTGACGGTCGCTCAGGTGCTAACCCTGCAAGTCGACCGCGGAACCGGTGCCGTATCGATCGCCAACACGGGCACAGGCGCTCAAACGATTGACGGCTACTCGGTTCTCTCTTCCTTTGGCGCTCTAACGGGCAATTGGAACAGTTTGACAGATCAAAATGCCTCCGGCTGGGTCGAGGCGGATCCCATGAACACGGACTTGAGCGAGCTGCATTCTCAAGCCGGGGGTCTGACGCTCAACGGTGGTCAAAGTCGAACACTGGGAACTCCCTATGTTCCCGCTTACCCCGCTTTCGGTGTCGACCCCGATCATCTCAAATTTGAATACTCAACGTCCGACGGCGAGGAATACACGGGGGTGGTCCAGTATACGGGCACTAAGGTCAACAACAATTTGATCGTTAGCGTGAATCCGGCAACCGGACAGAGTCAGCTCAAGAACGACTCGCCTTTCACGATACAAATTGATGGCTATTCGCTCTACTCGACGTCTGGTTCGCTGCAACCGGCCCAAGGAAAGTGGATGAGTCTGCAAGACAGGGGAGTTGCCGGCTGGCAAGAAGCTTTGCCGCTGGCTCCCACGTCCATTTCGGAACTCAATTCGGATGGCGTTCTCACGCTGAGCCCCTTCAGCGGCTACGACTTGGGCGAGCTGTACAAATCCGTCGGCGGAACGCAGGACCTGCGATTCGAGTTCCTCATGGCCGGGGCGGCTTTGCCGCTCGACGGTAAGGTGGTCTACGGTCCCTTCGGTCCGGTTTCTGCTCCTGGACTTCCGGGCGATTTCAATAACAACGGCACCGTCGATGCCGCGGACTACACGGTTTGGCGCAATAACCTCGGTGCGGCGAACGAGTCGGCGCTTAATGGCAATGGGAACGGCTTGAACGGCGTCGATCAAGCGGATTACACGCTGTGGAAGAGCAATTTTGGAAATTCGTTCGGCAGTGGCAGCGGCGCGGCGATTTCCAGTGGTTCTAACGTGCCAGAACCATCGACGAGTTTGCTGCTTCTCTCAATTGCAGGACTTTTCTCCAGCCGTCGCTGGAGTCGGAGCACGCACCGTGAAATGATTCTTTCGATTTGGAAATCAACAATGCGAACAGCGACTTGCCTGGAGGGAAGCTTGGCGATGGAGAGAGTGTATGTTGGCGGTGGCAGCGCCCTGCAGCGCGGCTTGGCGGTCCTCGTGCTAATCTCTTGCTTCGCCGGTCTGGTGCAAGCACAGGCGATTATCTTCAAAGATGATTTTGATGGAGACGCAGTTCCGGCGCCTGGGGCGACTCCCGTGGCAGGCACGAATGTGGGCGCGCCTTGGGGAATCAATTCGATCAGCCCGACGACCTACGAGTCGACGGCAAATCCCTTTCCCGCAGGGAGCTTTTACGCGAACCTGCTTGATCCCGGTCCAACTCCGGCGTCGATTCGATTGCAGTCCACGGCTGGTAACGATACCTCTTTGGAAGCGAGCCTCAATGGCCAGGTGTCGACCTACTCGTTTGAATTTGTTGAGCCCACTCGATCGGGCGACGTCAATGCGATGATGACCGGCTATTACCGGCAGCAGGCCAATCCCGATCTCAACGGCGCGGGTCGAAGTTATACGGCCACGATGCACGACGGGACTCTGTCGCCACAAGGACCGGTTTTGGGCGGCGCTGCGACGACGTACGCACTCGACACGGTGAACACGCTATTCATGTTCGCGAACGACTCGGCTTCCGCTGTGGAGAATTATGCCGGCAGCGGACGCACGCTGGCCGATACAAGTGCCGACGTATGGATCTCGTTGGCCGGGGCCGCCCCCGTCTATGCATTCTCGGTCGATAAGCAGAACGCCGCAGCACCGAACGACACGCCAATCGCGGGCATCGGATTCCGGAGTTTCAACGCCGACATCGAGCAATTCTTCGTCAACAACGTACTGCTGCTGAGCGGTGCCTCGTTCGACCGCACCACATTTGCTGGCCCCTGCAGCTTGGGCGATGTGAATTGCGACGGCTCGATCGATCTGGAGAACGACTTTGAAACGATCCGCGCGAACTTCCGCCGCAACGTGGCCTCGCGCAGCCTTGGCGACCTGACGGCCGATGGAATGGTGACTTTGTCCGATTTTGTGCAATGGAAGAAAGCATTTCTCGGCGGCGGTGGTTCACTGGACAACGTCGACATCAGTTTTGTCAGTGTCCCGGAACCAACGAGTCTCACAATCGTGGGTGCTGCTCTGCTCGGCTTGATCGGTTGCCGCCGCAGAAACTCCCGGAGTGTTTGTCGTTAGCTCAAAATGATGGTTTTCGCATCCCGTGTAATTCGCAACCACACAACTGTGAATTCGAGGAGTAGTTTCGTGTTATTGCTACCATTGAGGATTCGATACTGGCGTCTGGTTGCTGTCGCAATCACAATGGGCCTGTGGGCCTCGTCCGCCCAGGCGGTGTTGCAGGTCTATGAAGGGTTCGACTACCCCGACACGACCAGCATTGTCGGCGGCAATGGCGGCGGTGGCTGGAGCGACAGCTGGGCAAAGCCAGGCGGCGGCGTCTCGACCGAGACCGCGACGACACCGGGTTTGACCTATCAGACTGTTCCCGTCACCGGGAATAAGGCGACGCTCGCCGGACAGCAGACAACGGGAGCAGGCAACAGCTCATTCAACTTCCGCTCCATGAATTCGACGTTCGGCGCTGACGGGACCACCACCTGGATCAGTATGATCGGACAGCGCACGGGCGTGAAGTCTGGTACCGATGGGGTCGGCGATACTGCCAGCTACCAGCGTGTTTTCGGCCTCCACTTTTTCGGTGGAGGGACCGCAACCGCGAACGAAAGATTCAGCATCGGCGAGCTCTCCAGCGTCGCGACGGTCGACGATGTGGATACCTGGGCTCTGAACATCTTCAACACGGATCCAAATTTGGCCGTGGTTGCGCCGTCGGCAGTGCCGGTCGACCAGCTATCGTTTCTGCTGGTGCGAGTCGACTATGGCGTCGGCGAGCTGGCGGACAACGCCTATCTCTGGGCCAATCCCAATCTTGCTGCGGGTGAGCCTGCAATCGGAACGGCGCAAGCGACTCTATTGAATCGAAATCTGGATTTTGACCGACTCCGGGCCTCGGCCGGTGGTTCCCTGGGAACTACGGGCGAAATTGCCGCGGCCTCGGGGCTGATCGACGAAATTCGGATTGGCACCAACTTCGCGTCGGTGATTGGCACCGGCCTGATCCCCGGCGACGTGAATGGCAATGGTATCGCCGACGTCAATGACTACAACGTCATCCGCACCCATTTTCAAATGACCGGTGCGGCGCGGACAGACGGTGACCTCAACGGCGATGGACTGGTGAATCTGGTTGACTTTCGACTCTGGAAAGCAAGTCGTACGGCAGGCGCCGGTGCCCTGGATGTGGATTTTGAATCTCTCGGCTCCGTGCCGGAACCCTCTGCCTTGGTGCTCATGATCCTGGGGGCGATCGCTTCGGCGGTCGTACGCCGCTCCAGGAACGAGTCGGCATAACCACGTTCGCCAGGCACAACTATGTTTTCCAGATGGACAGGAATATGAACGGAACTATCATGAGTCTGGTTCGTCGCCGCAAGTCAACGCGTCCATTCGGCTTTACACTGGTCGAATTGCTGGTGGTGATCGCGATCATCGGGATTCTCGTCGCGCTGCTGCTGCCGGCGATTCAGGCGGCAAGAGAAGCCGCACGCCGTGCGCAGTGCAGTAACAATCTGCGTCAGATTGGACTCGCGCTACACAACCACCTGTCGGCGAAAAAGGCCTTTCCACCCGGCGCTTTGTACGCCGAGCCGATGTACTCCGCCAGTATGGATGTCTATAGCGGTTGGACGCGCGAGATCATGGCGTACGCCGAAGATACCCAACTGTCGAGCCTCTACAATCCAACCATACCGGTCGATCATAAGACCGACCCCGACGTAAGGGATTTCCGCGAAACGATTGTGCCCATGTATAACTGCCCCTCCGACGCCGAGCCAGAACTGCTCATCCCGGCATCGGGTCCCAATGGCAGCGGCGGGAGCAATGCGGCACTTACCGATGCCGTGGCCGACGTCGATCAACGGACTCCAAAATATCGCACGGGTTCGTATCGCGGAAATGCCGGCCGCAGCGATGGGATCACGACCTGGTACTTGTACGAAGACGTTCCCGCAGCGTCGGCCGTTCGGCCCTCGGGTCTGCATATCGGCTGGCGCGGCCCGCTGCACGCCGGCGTCAATCCGGGTGGCCCGCGCTGCCAACACCTACAATCTTCGCGCCGAGTCGATGAAGGACATTCTCGACGGGTCAAGCAAGACGCTGATGCTCGGCGAGAGCACGAATATCTACAACCGGCGACGCACCTTCTGGGCGTTTACGTTTGGAACGTTTGTGATGTCGCAGACGGTTCCGTTCGCGCCCATACTCAATGGCGATTACGACAAGTGCGTGGCGGTTCCCGACTACGGCATCAACTATCGCTCTTGCAAAGCCGGTTGGTTCAGCAACCACACCAACGGCATGAATGTTGGCATGTGTGACGGCTCGGGGAACTTTGTGTCGTTCGACATCGACCTCAACGTGTTTGCGGCCATGGGCAGCATTGCCGGCGGCGAAACTGAAATTGGCATTCAGTGAGTTGTCATGAAAAGAACCTCCATCTGGAACTGCCCGGCCGCGCTTTGGATGCTGGTATGCATCGCCGGTTGCGAAACCTCTGAATTTGCCCCTGTCGAAGGGATCGTTACGCTCGGAGGCAAGCCGCTGGCCAACGCGGTCGTGATGCTCGCTCCAGTTCGCGGGAATGGTCCGGGGCCATTTGTCGGCACCACGGACAACGAGGGGCACTATACGCTTGGCCCGAAAGACAATCCGGGTGCTGGTGCGGGGGTCGGCGAGTATTCGATTATCATCGCAACCGTGATCTCGGATCCCGACGAGAATGCCCCCATAAAGGTCCAAAAGGAAGTGGTTCCGAATCGATTTCGCAACGGATCTCAGAAGTTCACGGTTCCAGAAGGAGGGGCGAAAGAGGCGAACTTCGCGATGTAGGTCTCCACGGGGCATACCTCAATTGGGTTTTGCCTTGAGTTGCTTCCCGCACCCTGCGCGACACTTGCCCTTTGAGCCGAAGGCCGCCGTTCCAAAATGGGGGGCGCGGCGACCTTTGAATTACAACATGGGACAGCTTGCGCGACAAATCGGCTCTTCGCAGGTCATCCAGAGCTGCGTCCAGGGAATCACTCGTTGGAGTTGGGCGCTATTCGTTGCGATTGTGCCCGCGACTGAATTGGTCGCCGCGGATGCCCCGAGGACTGCGGTTTGGGACGGGAAGTTCCTGGTCCAGATCCGTGCCGATCGCGGCCAAGAACGTCCACCCTTCACGCAGCCGCTTCGTCGCCTCGAGCGCAGCGCTAACGCCGCCCTCGTGCTCGGCCCCTACTCCGTGATGCAAAAGAAGAGATTGCCGCCGAGCGGCGATCGGCATGATTATTTGAGCTTCGCTCGCTATTGGTGGCCGGACCCGCGAGCTAAAAACGGTCTGCCCTATGCCTGCCGCGATGGAATCTCGAATGAGGACCTCGTCGCGCAAGGTGACCGAGGCTGTGTCGGCGCCATGGGTGAGGCCGTGGAGACTTTGGCTTTGGCCGGCTTCCTGCTGGAGGACGACCGATACAGTGATCGTGCCACGGTGCTGATTCGTGCCTGGTTTCTCGATCCGGCAACGCGAATGAACCCACACGTTCGCTTTGGTCAAGGAATTCCCGGCATCGCCGACGGACGGGGATGGGGGATTCTCGATACTCGCTGCTTTATTTCGGTGCTCGACGCCGTCCGGCTCCTCGAACAAGGCAACTCGTGGTCGGAAGCAGACTCGGCCGCCCTTTCCGTCTGGATGAGCGACTACCTCGAGTGGCTGCGGACAAATGAGGCTGGCAAAGAGATGCAAGAGATTGGTAACAATCATGGCACCTGGTACAGCGCCCAGTCCGCCGCGATCGCGTTGTACGTTGGCGATCGATCCTTGGCCCGGCAGATTGTCGAGGAGTCGCGGCAACGTCGGATCGCCGAGGGCATCGAGTCGGACGGAAGCCAACCGGCGGAAATCGTGCGCACCAAAGCGCTGACCTACAGCGTCTTCAATCTGGCTGCTTTGGGAGTGCTGGCCCGAATTGGTGAGTCGATCGACGTCGACCTGTGGGACTTCGAGACTTCCGATGGGCGCAGTATCCGGCGAGGACTGGACTTCATCACCCCGCCGCTGTTGGGTGAGGCTGAGTGGAAATTCAAGCAAATCGAGCGAGTTCAGATCCCGGCTTCCGACGCCTTCGTCTTCTCCGCGGCTGCCCGGCGTTACCACGAGCCTCGATACATCAAGGTGCTTCAACAAAACGGCGATCCACAAGCATGGACAGGCTACGCGTCGCTATTATTCGCCGCGAGATAATCAATCCATGAGGAGCAACGAATTGAACAGGCCTGGCAAGTTTTTAGTGCTGGCAGTCACGCTCTTATTAAACGCCCTGCCCTACAGCATCCTCGCGGCGGAGAGTAGTTGGATCCGCACTGGCACGACCGGTCGACTGATCTACGTTCCCGACGCCGAAGGGGATCGCATCCTCGATTTTTCGAACGTGGGGTATAAAGGCCGCGGCAGTGCGCTTTTGCCGAACGATGTTCCCACGGTCCGCACCGTTTCGCCGGTTGCCGGCGACGACACGGCAAGTATTCAAGCGGCCATCGATGCCGTGTCCGCGCTGCCCATGCAAGCCAACGGCTATCGCGGTGCCGTGCTGCTGAGTGCCGGCGACTACGATATCAATACGCAGCTCCGCATCACTACCAGCGGCGTCGTGCTCCGTGGAGTTGGGCGTGAAACGACGGGAACGGTCCTGCATGGGCGCGGAACCACCCAGCGTGCATTGATTCAAATCACCGGGAGTGGTGCTCAATCGCTGACGGGCTCCCAGTATTCTATGATCGACAAAGTAGTTCCGGCCGGGTCCACTAGCTTTCGGCTCAACTCGACGGCGGGCCTGGCGATTGGACAAACGGTTCGCGTGGAACGTCCCGGAACGCAGGCTTGGGTCGACGCGGTGGGAATGAACACGCCGCCGGGTGGAGACCCACCTTGGGCGCCCAATGAGTTCAATCTGCGGTCGGATCGAATCATTACGTTTATCGAGGGCAATCGCGTGTTTGTCGACGCGCCGCTGGCGACTTCGTTCGAGGCAAAATTCGGCGGGGGCACGCTGCAACGCTACAACTGGTCTGGCCGGATCCAAAACGTCGGCGTCGAAAACTTGCGCGGAGAATCAGATTTCAACCCGGCCGAGGTCAGCGGCTCCGACTACATCGACGAGGACCATGCCTGGACGTTTGTCACGACCGATAAATCGCAAAACGTCTGGTTCCGTAATAGCCTGGCCAAGTATTTTGGCTACGGTGCAGCGCAGGCCCAGGACGAAAGCAAGTGGTTCACGGTCGATAATGTGATCAACGAGGAGCCCGTGAGCATCGTCACGGGGGAGCGCCGCTATGCGTTCGACCTGGATGGCCAAATGGGCTTCGTCACCAATGTGCAATCCGACAAAGGGCGACACAATTTCGTCAACAACGGTGCGGTCGCGAGTGCGGGCCCGAACGTATTCCACAATTCGATTGCCACGAACGCGCGAGACGATGCCGGGCCCCATCGCCGCTGGTCCACGGGTACGCTGTTCGACAACATTACGAACTTGGGCAATCGCATCAATGTCCGAAATCGGGGCGACTATGGCACGACCCATGGCTGGTCCGGCGCCAACATGGTGGTGTGGAATTCTCAGGCCGACGGCTACTTTGTCCAGAACCCTCCCACCTCGCAGAATTGGCTGATCGGTTCGATCGGGCCGATTCAGAACGACCTCGCCTTTGGTCCTCAGCCGCCCGGCAACTACGACTCGCACGGCACGAAGGTGACCGTCGGCGGCGAGCTCAGTCTATACGATGCCCAGTTCAACGATTCAGCCGACATCCGCGTGTTTCACGCCGGAAGTGGAAGCGGTCCCTGGAACGATCCGGCCCGGTGGGACCAGGAGATCACGCCAGGCGTCTATCGAGTTAGCTCGCGTGACTACTTGGTCGGCGACATCGATGACTATACATACGACGGCGCCTCGAGCGTCGATCAACCTTTCATCGCACCGGCGTGGCAAGCGGAAATCGAGAGTGAATCGACGCAACCGATCCGCGGGCTGGACGACACGACCGGGCGACAGAACGTGGCGTTTACGATCCAGCACGAGCTTGATCCGGGCGAGCGCGTCGTGCACGGATATTTGGCATTGGCCATGCGTCGGGCGAATCGCGGCGAGACGAATTCCGACTTCGTGCAGCTCTTTAACTCGGATCCCGCGCACCGGCTCAACTTTGCCGACTTGGGCTGGAGCGCCAACGTGCTGCCAACCGGCTCGTTTGTTGGCGTCGTCGACATGGGAGGCTATCTCGACCAGATGCAGAGCGGCGCGGTGAATGTGCGAATCACTGACGACACCGGCGTCGACTGGGCAATGTACGTTGCCACCGTGGCCACTCCGGTCGTTGCCGCTGGCGGCCCGGTCGTGTTCATCGACGGGGGCGGTTCGGTAAGCGTGGACGCGGCCCTCGCCCCGATCGATGGCCTGCAAGTTGGCGGTGGGGCGGGCGGCGAATTGTTTCTACACGACGCGGCGGCGCTTACCGTCGCGGGCGACTATCTGCAGTTGGGCGACGGGAAACTGCGATTGGAATTGAATGCCACGTCGCTCGCCCACGCGGCGATCGCCGCCAACCGAGCGCTGCTCTCGGGCGAGCTGGATATCGAGCTTGCCGCCGGGTACATTCCGGAACTGAATGATACGTACAAGATTTTCGAGACCATCAACGGGATCGAAGGCCAGTACGAGCAGCTCTCGATGCCGCCGATCCCATCGCATCTCGCCTGGCACATTGAGTCGGATGGTGCGACGGTTCTGCTCTCCGTCATCGCCTCAAGACTCGCCGGCGATTACAACGGCGACGGCCAAGTCGACGCCGCCGACTATACGGTCTGGCGCAATACCTTGGGCCAGACCGGCGACAATCTCGCAGCCGATGGAAGTGGGCCCACCGCGGGCGTTCCGGACGGCGTCGTCGACCAATGGGATTACGCCTATTGGAGCGCGAACTTTGGTAGTTCGCTCGATGGCGGAAGTGGCGCGGCAGGCCAGGTGCCGGAACCATTCTCATCGGCGATGGCGTGCGTGGCGATGCTGTTCCTGACGATTTGCTCGCGCACCAGATACTAAGCGCGAGGGCCGAACTGCGAGATTCTATTTCTCGTCCAGCGGCACTGCCACGATACCATACATATTGACGTATCGATGACTGGCTTCGATGGCCCCCAGATGTACGATCTGCGGCGTTTCCACGGTGCGCTCCCAAATCGAAAATACGTCATCGACCTGGTCGCCGGGACCGACGCCGGGCTGGCGATCCTCGACCAGCACCTGATCCTCCACGCGATTGAACGGTCCCACGTCGAGGCCGATGTCGCGCCCCGTATCGCGAAATTGCTTTTTCAACCAGGCAGGAGCTGCAACCCGTTCGTCAAGTAAAATGTAGAGATCTGCAGGGCCGGTCAACCGTGACGAAAAGTTCTAAATCGCGCGAATACTTATCGTTATTGAAAGTCTTCACATAATCGCCGCCCAGCAGGAAGCTCGGCATCCCTTCCTTGTCGAGGCCGTTCCACTCGTGGGCCACGCGGTCGACAAATGCCTTGGCGTCTTCGCGCATGCCGCCGTGGACGATCTCGTAATAATTCCAATTCACCTCGTCGCGATTGATATTGTCGGTCACCGCGGAGATCAGCACGGGACGCGATACTTCCGCATCATTACTATCAGGATGACTGGAGAATCGATCACTGGAAATGGAAACGATGCGGCTGGGAGTGCCGACTTTGTCGATTCGCATGGCCTCGCCGGAAGTCAGCCGCTGCGGTGCCGATGGGAGCACACCTCGGGACTGCGTGTCAAAGTGCAAGTCGACGGCTCCCTTAAATACAAAAACGTCGGTCGCTCCCTCGTCGCCCACCTCAATGCCGAAGACAGTTCCTAGATCTACCACCGTTGCCTGAGGAGTCTCGATGGTAAATCCTTGCGAACCATCGGATACTTCGGCGGCGAGTTTTCCTCGAATCGCCCGCCCTCGGGTTGGCGAAATCACCTCCATCATCGCTGGCGCGTAGAGCGTGACGACGGCGCCAGCCTCAAAGGTGACTCGAATCTCGCCTTCGGTAACACAAACGACGTCGTGCTCGCGCAAGTCGGTCGGTGGACCGCTCGCTCGAGGCGTCACGGCCCACTGGGCGCTCGGCCCCAGGTCCGTCACCGCCGCGACTTGCACATCAATCGTGGCGGATTCAGCGGACGAGACGTTCGCGACGGGAGGTCTCTGCCCAGCCAGTTGAACGTCCGGTCGACGATTCACAAACAATAGCACACCGGACACCAGCACCATGCCCGCGATCGCCATCGCTGCCCAGTAGGTAGGTCGCCATCGAGAGACGTGGTGATCAACCCCGCGGTCCAATTGGCACGCCGGCATCAGATCGGCGACCGACTCGCGCGCGGTAATCTCCCAATGCAGCGCCGCGTCGACGTTCATAAAGCGAACGTAAAATGACCGAGCGGCCGCGCTCCCCGAAAGGGTCACGTCCATCTCTTCGGTCTCTGCATCCGTGAGATTCTCATCGCACAGGGCTGTCAGCAATTGCCGCAGACGCGAATCGTCGAAATCTGGCGATGGGTTCGAGGGAGCGGCGTTCGTCATCGATGCGTCTCCTGCGCCAACGACCGCTCGACACAGTCAAACAGTGAGTTGCGAATCCGAGACAGCGCCTTGTAAACCGTGCTTGCCGGACGTTCGAGGTCGTCGGCGACTTTTCGCGCCGTCGTTTTCGACTGATACCTTCGTTCGACCAGCTCCCGATCCCGTGTGCCCAGTTTGCCCATGCATCGGAGCAAGGCCGTGTAACGGTGTTCCAATTCGTCCGATTGTCGCACAACCTCTGCCGAGAGTTGATTCAATAAGTCTTCGTTAAAGTAGCATCGGCTGGTGGCGGCTTTACGACGCATTTTGAGCACTTCGTGAAACGCAATCCCGCACGCCCAGCGAACGAAATCTCGTGTCGGATCGAAGTCCCCCCATTTTCGCCAGAGCACGAGGCTGGTCTCTTGCATGACGTCGTCGGCGTCGACTCGGCTCGGCACCAGGCTGTAAATATACGCATGGATGCTCCGCTGATGCTGGGCGAAGAGTTGGACAAAGCGGCCTGAATCAATGGTATTCACAAGTTTTCCATGAAGCGGTTGCAATTGCCAACAGCCACACAATTGGCGAAATCCGAGCGCTGGACTCTCGTCCCTCACTCTATTATTGTCTCTCCAGCAATGGCCCCAAATTAACCACAGAAACCGGCAAAATTAGTGCTAATTGTCAGAAATCGGCCCTCTCGGCAACAATTCCGCCGATGCCGCACTAATTCCCATCTTTTTCCATTTTTTATGGACAATCGGTGGCCACCCAGGGAGATACCTCTTAGGCGATCGCCAGGGACGAGTTCTTGTCAGGTTGGTCGAACGGAATCTTAGGGTTGGCGGTGGGATCTGTCGCTTCTCTCGTCTTTCGATCCAGGCGATCCGATTCTCCGAACCAACGATCGAGTGACGGCCGGTTCTGTTGAAACCAACGGACGGCGAAGGGATCGTACTTTTAGCGGCATTTCGGATTTGCAACTGGGAGGGTTACTAATGAAGAAGCTGATGGTCACTTATTTGTTCTCTGCCCTGGTCGGGCTGACCGGCGTCTTTGCCGGCAAGGCGCTGGCGGCGCCGATTTTCGTCGACAACTTCGAAGCGGGCACGCCCGCTGCAAACATTGGCGCCCCCTGGGGTGCTAACAACATCACGCCCGCCACCTATGCGTCTGTTGGCAATCCCTTCCCCTCCGGCTCGGTGTATGCGGATATCAACGATCCCGGTCCCGGCACCAGCCCCAGTCAGGCGATTCGGCTCCTTTCCAACGCGGGCAATGACAACACACTCACGCCGAGCCTCGATGGCAAGGTCACTACGTATTCGTTCGACTTCTGGGAGCCGTCCCGGACCGGTGACGTCAACAGCCTGGTCTTCGGCTACTACCGGCAACAATCGAACGTCGACCTCAACTCGGCCGGGCGTAACTACAGCTCGTTGCTACACGACGGGACCCTGTCGCCCCAGGGCGGCAGCCTCGGCGGAAGTGCCGTCGCCTACTCGCTCGAAACCGTCAACACGGTCTACATGATGGTCAACGATTCTGCCTCGGAGTTGACCGACTATCAACCTGGGCACACACTCGCGGCGACCAGCGCTGATCTGTGGATTTCACTCGGCGGCGCCGCTCCGATTTATGCCTTCTCCGTTGCAAAACAGAGCACGGCCTCTCCGATTGCTGGCGTTGGCTTCCGCACGAATAATGCGGACATTGAGCGGTTCTTCGTCGACAACGTGCTCGTCGTTGGCGGTGCCTCATTCGATCGATCAGCGATTCCCGAACCGGCGAGCCTCGTTCTAGCTTGGATGGCGGTGGCTGCATTCGCGATGGTGCGTTTGCGAGCTTGACTATGCCCTCGTAATTGACTTGCGGCGGCCGTCCAATTCCATGACTGCCGCTAGCTGGCGAATCGTCTCATCGTCAAGTCTCAATCAACGACAATTGGTCGGTGCGATTGGATAGGGCGCGGCCAGGCGATTACAGAAAAAAGCGACAGCCGATAGGCTTGCCACGACCAGTTGCAACGCCGCCGGCTCCGGCACGGTCGCGACGGACGCCCCTGCCCCGGCGGCGCTGAAATTATCACGCCAAACAGAATAGTCTGCTGCGTCAACGTGGCCGTCGAAGTTTCCATCCGCGCCGCTGCCGTAGAGAATTGTCGCGGTGCCATAAGCGCCGCGCCAGGCGAGATAGTCGGCTTGGTCGACGTCGCCATCCGCGTCGTAATCGCCTACCGGCGCCGCCACATTCAGCAACGAGACGGCTTCTTCGATTTCAAGCTGATTCAGAAGGGTCGAAACTTGATCGAGCATCGCTTCGATCGGCGCGTCGCTGGCGTACTTCTTCCGGGCCAGATAGAGACGATAGACGAGTTGCAATTCCTGTTCGCCGTAGGGCACGCCCGTGAATTGCTGGATTTTCTTCAGGTATTCGAACCCGGTCTCAACCGTGGGCTCGAACATCGTCCCTTCGCCGAAGTCGTTGAATGTCGCCAATTGGAGGAAGTCCATCTTGGCCGTGTTCTGGCTGACAATATTCAGCACGTCGTCGAGCGTTTGGCCGCCATTGTGTGGAATGTCGAACGGAATGATGTCGCCGACGCCACCCTGTGCGTAAAAGTCGTCGAACCCAGGATAGGCCACGCCGCCCGCAGTGCCCAAGCCCGGCGCGCGATACTGATAAAAACTCGACTGGTGCGAGAGATGATTATTGAGGTTCCCGTCCTCATAGATCCAGGCATATTCGCCGTCGGCATTCGTGCCGGCGTCGTTTTTTTCGTACCACAGCGTGAGGAAGTCGACCGGTTCGCCCGCCTCGGCGAGAATTTCCGTCCACTGCGACGGTTGTTGAAAATTGATCGGACCGAACACGCTTAAGAGCGGTTCCTGAGCGTCCCCTAGCCGCGCGTAGTTCGGCTGGTTGAAATAGTTGTTGCGCAGGTAGGCCACGTTCGCCTTCGCCTGGCTGATATTGGCCGAAAAGCGATCCTCCATCACCACGCTAAACTCGAGCCCGACGTCGTCCACGCGATCCACGATCGCATTTGAATTGGTGAGCAGGCGGTTGATGTCGCCGTTCGTTCCCTGCACCCCATACCAATCGATCATCACGCCATCGACACCCGAAAGCTTCATCAGGAGCAGATGGTACTCAAGGACATCGGCATCGTTCGACTGATACGGGCCGATCTTCGGATAGTAGTGGGACGCGATCTGCCGCTTACCACTTGCGTCGACAATATTCGGATTCTGGTTGTTCATCTTCCAGTGGTAGCCCCAGTTACTGCCGCCGAGCACCGCCGGCGTATCGAACCAGGGCATGTAGTGCATGTAGACCTTGAGCGGGTTGGTCTTCTGCACGGGCACACTTTGGCCGTTCGCCGCCGGCGCGAAGCACCGCGAACAAAACGACAGCGAGAATTGTCAGCACCAGCCTCATGAATTGCCTGGGGGCGCCGAGAGGGCGCGTCGGGCGGCAAGGCGTGTTCCGAACGTCTGGCCGCAGTTCGTATCCGCAGCCATCTGAAGAATCCTGCCCGGTGCTGCTCATACCTATTGTATCCGATCGCTGCGGCAATGACTGGAATTTGCGAACCCGGGACCAACCATCGAGGATTAACGGGATCGCCCCTGCGAATTGAGGCCTGTTGGCGAAACGAGGGAAATGTCGTAAACGTTCTTGCCCGGATTTACCGTGCAGCTCAACCCCGAGGTCTTCGCGTTCGCATACTTCCGATCCACAAGGGACCTTGCCCCGCCGGCCCGTTGGCCCGCCTGCGCCGAATTGAGCTGGCTGGCGGAGCAGCTCACCAGGTATTCGCCAGGGGCGATGCCCATCTGGGAGCCGGTCCCCAGTGTGTAGACGCCGTTCTCATCAGCGAGCCCGATTGAGGTGCTGCCGGTGCCGCTCGCGGGCTGGAACTGGACCGTCACCCGCGTATCGCCCGAACCGCCGCGGAGCGGCTCCCCATCGAGCGTGACGACACCGCTGACCTGTGCCAGTCCATTGCCGCAACCGCTTAGCGTGCCCAGCGAGAGTCCGGCGCAGATGAATACTGCCAGGGAGTAAACAAAACTTTGCGCCGTCTTCACCAATGGCTTCATCCATCTCACCTTGTCGCGCGCGTGAACTTGCACCGGTCAATTCCCCGTCGAGTCATTCGGTCTATCAACCGTTTCGGTTTCCGCGGGTAGGTTCGCCACCTCGCTATCCGCCGGTTCTTCCGCAACCTCAGAGACGAGATTGAATTTGAATTCGTTCTCGCCCGGCGCGACCTCGGCCTGCAGTCCCGAATCGATCGCGGACCCATATTTGGCCGGCGTGATCAGCTTGCCGGTCTGCGGCGCCTGTTCGGTCCGCGGCAATAAGTTTCACGATCGACACGGTCACTTGGTATTTGCCCGGACGAACATTCCGGCGACGCACCCGTCGAAAGCTTGAAATGGCCGGCTGAGTCGAGCACGCCCGTCGCCATCGCGCTCTGTCCACTTCCTTGCTGGAAGACGACGGTCCCACGAGTATCGCTTCCGAGTGCAACCGGCTTATTGTCGAGTGTAACGGTCCCCGAAACGGTGCTTGCCTGTGGCTGGCAGCCAATGCAGACTGCTACCACCATCGAGCATATGATCAGCGATTGCTTGTGAGTCGACATTGCCGCCTTTCGCCCTGATTCGGGCCAGATATGATCCGATACGATTACTGATCCAGTGAGCCAAGTTCGCCGCCGTTTCGCGTGCAGCTCACTCGGTAGGCCTGGTTGTCGACGCTCTCGGAGACAAACCGCACGGAGCCGTCGGCCAAACAGAATTGCGCCCCGCCCGGATGCCGGCTGCGGAAGCTCTGTTGATCCCACCAGAACTTTAAATTCAGCGTCGCTGGATCGACATTCAGCAGATTATTCAGCGGCAGATTGCAACTGCACCAATTGGCGTTGCTGTAGAAGGACGCCGAGTGAATATCGTAGTCGACAAGCCCCTCGCCAATCATGAACGAGTGGCTCGTTCCATCGGTTACGGAGGAAATCTTGACCGGCCGTTGGAACGATTGCCGAAAGAAAAAGCCACGACAGCGTAGATTGTTGTGGCAATCACGGGTCGCGCCACTGTCGTAGCTCGGCGGCGGATCCGGGTACTGACCACTGGGATAGGTCGAGGCATCATTGGAAACCGAGCCGCCAAAAGTTTGGCCGAGGAATGTGTCGTCCAGTACGCCTTTGTAATTCGATGTCGCCACCAAAACGCCTTCCCATTCATCCTGATCATCGCGGAGCAGATTATCGCTCATTTCTGAAGGGCAACGCAGAATTTGCAGTTGCGTCTGCATCAACGTCGGGCAGGAAACTCCATTCTTGGTCGAGGCGATACCAGTTGTACCCAAAGTCAATTTGCCAGCACCAATGCGATATTGGCCCTCGAATGCGCCGCCGGTTTTGAATTGATCGTAAAGGGCCTGCTCTTCGAGCTGGGGCAGCATATGAAGAATCCAACCGGCGCCGGACTGCTTGACTCCTGACGGCGATTCCCCCACGTAGGGCCCACCGTTGTTCACCGGAAAATGCTTCATCACGTCATGGTGGTTTAGCGCCGCCAGACCGAGGTTCTTCAGATTGTTCGAACAACCGCTGCGGCGAGCCGCTTCGCGCGCTGCCTGGATCGCGGGCAGTAACAGCGCGACGAGAATGCCGATGATCGCAATCACCACCAGCAGCTCGACGAGAGTGAACCCACGGCGCTTGACCGAGCTGCCTTTTATGCTTCCGAGATGGACGATGCTCTTCATAATGAAAAAGTTCCGACTTGCAAAGCGGTCTAGTTGTGGCTGTTCGCAGCTTTCACGAGGCGAGTCGCCGCGCGCCGTTAGACGTTAGAAACGGCACGCGGCGGGTTCCCCCTCATGACCGCGCGGACTGGTGGTGGCGTGTCAAACACGCGGCCCCGACACTCGCCAATAAACACAACAGCATCGTCGTCGGTTCGGGCACAGAATTCGCGATGCTTAGACTGCCGCTTCCCGTACCCGCGCCGAAATTTGTCTTCCAATTGTCGTATTGCCCGGGACCGATCGTTCCGCCGATCGGATCGTTCGGCAACACCGTCGTCGTGCCCAGATTGTTGCGCCAGACCGTGTAGTCCGCCGCATCCACTTTGGTGTCGCCGTTGTAGTCGCCGATCGTGCCTGGCCCAGCCGTGCCAACCAATTGCAGCGCATTGATGTAGCCGACGTTTCCGGTCAGGCTCTGGAATTGCACATACAGAATCCCATCTTGGCCTGGCGACAGATCGCTGATAATCGCCACCTGTCCGAGGTTGTGAGCGCCTGGACTAAGCGGATCCTGGACATCGAGATTTGCTGTCCCAATCAAATTGGCATACGTCGGATCGTTGAAGACCGAATAAACCGTCGTGGGGTCGTTGCTATAGCTGTGGGATCCGAAGAGGGTCAGCTCATACTTCTTCGTCGGATCCAAGCCTTGCAGATTGAAGCGACAGCGGGTGTCCTCATCGTCCGTAATCGGTGAGGCCGCAAAATCGAACACAGCCTCATCCACTCCCAGATTGCCCAGCGCCACCGGGTCGTAGAAGAGGTCCTGTAAATGGCTTTCCAGAGTGCCGGAATCGGTCGCTCCCGCCGGCCCGTTGTAGCTATCCGTTCCGACGGGCGTCGTCCAGCCCATGATGATGTTCGTGGCGCCGTTTTGGAAATCGATCATACCGGGCGGATTTGCGCCTTCGGCCGGATACAACAGGCCCGGCTGGACGCTGTTCCAATAGTGCCCATTCGGATCAGGGTTCGGCACCGGAATGCCGCGGTACTGCGCCGCGTTGTTGCCGAAATCGATCAGAACTGTTTGTGCGTGGGAAGAAAGTGCCTGCCCGACCAGTAGCACAAAAGCCGAGACCAGCGAGGCACGTTTAAAACTAAAAATCACGTTCATAGGGGTCCACCTTAACCAAGCCAAAAACTGAGAACTGGTCGCAAATAGACGTGATGTTTTCTTCCCGCGATTCCTAGCGGCGGCGAGCGCCGCATGCCAATCCGATCACACTGCCAATCAACAGCAGCAGCGAAGTCGGCTCGGGAACCGCGGTTCCCGTGATCTGCATCGAATTCAAAAAACCCTGCGCGCCGTCGCGCCGACGAACTGTAAATACAAGATGCCGTTCGCGTCCGGCGTCAGGTTGCCGATCGTGGCGACCTCATTTCGATTGTGAGCGCTAAAGTCCACAGGATCGTGCACGTTGAGATTTGCGGTGCCAACGAGCGAACTGTAACCAGTGTCGTCAAACACCGAGTAGACCGTCGTGGTGTCGGCGCTGTACTTGTGCGAGCCATACAACGTCAACGTATATGTCTTCGCCAGATCGAGACCCTGAATCTGGAAGCGAGCTAGATTGGCAGCCATGTTGTCCGATGCATCGGGACCCGGGCTGGCGGCGTAATCAAATGCGGCCGATTGAATTCCCAATTTTCCGAGCGCCGCGGCGTCGATGTCCGTGTTCGGCAGGTTGCTGGCGGGGGTTCCCATATCGGTCGCACCGGCCGGCCCGTTGTAGCTGTCGGTGCCGACGCCAAACCCACCTTCGGGACCAAAGTCGATCGTCGTGGCAACGCCGCTCGTGTCTTTCATGTCTTGGATGAAATTACCCGGCACGTAGTTGTTCCAGGAATTGCCATTCACATCCGGGCTCGTTGTGCTCACGCCTCGAAACGAAAGATTCGTTCCGAAGTCCATCAGCACGGTTTCCGCGCTAGCGGAAACTGCAAGGCCGGCTCCCATCGCGGTTGCCATCACGAGGCAACTAATCTTTCCCAAGCACAATCTTTCTTTCATGAGTCTCTCCCGGTTGATCGATCGCATCGGCGACCAAGTAAAGAAGTAACCACGTGGAAAACATGGGGCCACGGCGACGAAGCCCACTGAGCTCA
Source organism: uncultured Planctomycetota bacterium (assembly GCA_963847905.1). Classification (GTDB taxonomy): domain Bacteria; phylum Planctomycetota; class Planctomycetia; order Pirellulales; family Lacipirellulaceae; genus DASYDU01. Next base: position 325,911 of record CAWKBP010000002.1, read on the forward strand.
TCTTCAAGTTCCCGTCCATTGCCGGCGCGATCGCAATTGGCCATTCGCAACAACCGTCGCCAGCCTCGTTGTTGTCGCGTGATTCGACTTGCCCCGAAACAAAGCTCGAATCGACTCGAATTACCTAGGTGAAAAGACCGCCTACATTCTCGTCGTCGCCGCGTTCAGAAGTCCGCCTTCCGAAAGCAAGTGATTTGGCTTCACCACTTCCTTGCAACCTGTAGCATTTATGCTATAGTATCGGAAGGCGCGTGTCAAGCACTTTGTAACGATCGTTCTGGTCGTGAGCCTCCACGAGACGATACGAAGCGGTTAGGATGCTGCCCGCGCCCCGACTGGAGCGCACTCGATCAACGTGCACCTGCACGAGTAAACTAGAGCACCGCCCAACGAAGTTCTGCCCCGACGGCTCGATGCGATCGGCGGTGGATCGCTCGACTGCTATTATTATAGACACACCTCGTCAAAGTCACGCATGGCCGCTCCCGCAAAATACACCGAAGTCATGTCCGTCATTAAGCGGCGGATCCGCGAGGGCGACTATTTGCTCGATACAATCCCGGGCGAGCGGAAAATCGCCGAAGAAACGGGCGTCAGCTACATGACGGCCCGGCGGGCCGTGCAGGAGCTGCTCGACGAAAAGGTGCTAATCCGCCACCCATCCGGCTCGCTCGATGTTCACCCGGGATTCACCAAGCGCAACAAACCAGCCGAAGTAGTGTTGCTTTGCCCCGCCTACCCTTCGAGCTATCTCACGCAGCTTCGCGGCGTGGTGGCCGATTTCGCGACGAAACGCGGCATCGGTTTGCGTCCCGCACAGTTTGTCCATTGGGATGAGAAGACTGTGGTCGAAGCCGTCGAGCAGGCAAAGGGCACCTTCATCATCCCTTACGGTCCGGAAATCCCCGCTCGATTGGTCGAGCCGTTCCAGTCGAACAAAGTAGTGATTCTCGATGGCGACTTCACCGGCGATGGCCTCCCCTCGATTCGTCTGTTTTCCGAGCGCTGCGTCGAACGAGTGCTGGACCACCTCTACGATTTGGGCCACCGCCACCTCGACTGCATCAACACGCAAAATCGTAATCCAGAAATCGACCGCCGCATCGACATCTGGGAAAGCTGGTGCCGTCGGCGGCGAGTGCAGGGCGACCTGCGCGACGATCCGGCCCCCGTGTTCACCGACCCGACGATCGTCGCCTACCGGCTGATGTCGCGACTCGTGGACGAGAAGCAATCCAAGGCGACCGCTTTCATCGGCACCACTTGCCCGGCCGCAATCGGTGCGATTCGCGCCTGCTGGGAGCGCGATCTCCGCGTGGGCAAAGACCTCTCGATCTGCACGGTCAACATCGAGCCGCCAGCCGAGTTTTTCTGTCCCTCGATCACCGGGCTCAACCCACCCGACCTGACCGACGTGCTCGGACAGTGCTTCGATTGGTTCGGCAGCCGCTTCTCCTGGCGCGGACCACACCTGATGGAACCCAAGGAATCGAGTTTGTTCGAAGGTGAATCAACAGGACGGCCATCCATTGCTTTGACAACCATGACGTGATCCATGAATCGACTCGCGCTTTTGAGCTCTTGCTTGGCGGCAACTAGCGTCCTCTCGCTCGTCTCCTCCAGAATTTCATTCGCCCAGGCTCCACCGAACGCAATTCAATCGGTCGCTTCTCCCGATGGGAGTCTCGAAGTCGAGTTCGCGCTCAATGTTGAAGGCCAGCCCAGCTACTCGGTCACGCGCTTTGGCCGCGAACTCGTGGGCAAGTCGCGGCTCGGCTTCCTGCTCGCAGACGCGCCGTCGCTGGACAGCAATTTCAAGCTAGCATCCGCTGCGCGTTGCTCGCTGACCGAGAAATGGGAGCAGCCGTGGGGCGAGAAGCGCGAGATTGACAACACCTACAACGAACTGCGGATCTTGCTTCGTCAACAGGACGAACTGGCCCGCGAACTCGTGATCGTGTTTCGCGTGTACGACGACGGTGTCGGTTTCCGCTACGAGTGGCCCGAGCAACCGAATCTCAAGAATCTGGTGATCGCGGACGAGCTGACCGAATTCGCACTCGCCGAGGATTGTTCCGTCTGGTGGATTCCAGCTTATGAGTCGGAGCACTACGAGTATCTCTACAAAAAGACGAAGGTCAGCGAGATCAAGAAGGCACACACGCCGGCGACTTTTGAAACCGCGGACGGCATCTCGCTCAGCATTCACGAGGCCGCGCTGGTCGACTTCGCCAGCATGATCCTCGCCGGCGACGGCACTTCGACTCTAAAGGCCGACCTTGCACCCTGGTCCGACGGCGTGAAGGTCCGCGCATCGGTACCCCATCGCTCGCCCTGGCGAACGATTCAGGTCGGCGACAATCCGGGCGAGCTGATCACCTCCCACTTGATCCTGAACCTCAACGAGCCGTGCAAACTCGCGGACACCAGTTGGATCAAACCCGGCAAGTACGTCGGCATCTGGTGGGAAATGCATCTCGGAAAATCGACGTGGGGCTCTGGCGAAAAGCACGGTGCCACCACGGCGAATACGAAACGCTACATCGACTTCGCCGCGGAAAATGGTTTCGACGGCGTCTTGGTCGAAGGCTGGAACAAGGGCTGGGACGGCGAATGGACCAAGCATGGCGACCAGTTCAGCTTCACGGAGCCTTATCCCGACTTCGAACTGCCGGAGCTCGCCCGCTATGCCGAGTCAAAAGGCGTGCATCTCATCGGCCACCACGAAACTGGCGGTGCGGTTCCGAACTATGAAAAACAGTTGGACGACGCCTTCAAGCTCTATGAAACGCTGGGCGTGAATACGATCAAGACGGGTTACGTCAATTGGTCGCAAGGTCTTCAGCGGATCGACGATGCGGGCAAGCTGGTCGGCGAATGGCACTACGGCCAGTATATGGTCCGTCACCATCAGCATGTCATCGAAGAGGCCGCCAAGTACAAGATCATGCTCGACGTCCACGAGCCGGTCAAACCGACCGGCCTCTGCCGCACCTATCCCAACCTGATGTCGGGCGAAGGGGCCCGCGGCCAGGAATACAACGCCTGGAGCGCCGACGGCGGTAATCCACCTGAGCATGAAACCATCATACCCTTCACGCGGCTGCTGGCCGGGCCCATGGATTTCACGCCGGGCATCTTCGACCTCACCTACGAAGAGTTGCGGCCAAACAATCGCGTAAATACCACACTCGCCAAACAACTCGCGCTCTACGTGGTTCTCTACAGCCCGCTGCAGATGGCGGCGGACTTGCCGGAGAACTATCTCGCCCATCCCGATGCGTTTCAATTCATCCGCGATGTGCCCGCCGATTGGGACGACACCCGCGTTCTCGACGCACGCATCGGCGACTTCGTGACGATCGTCCGCAAAGAGCGCGGGGGCGACGATTGGTACCTGGGCAGCGTCACCGACGAAATCGGCCGATCGCTCGAGGCGTCCCTCTCGTTCCTCGACCGCAATCGGACCTACGTCGCTGAGATCTACCGCGATGCCAACGACGCGGATTGGAAGAGCAATCCGACCGCGTACAAAATCGAGCAGCGCGAAGTCGACGCCAACACGGTCCTCCCGCTGCGGCTTGCCCCCGGGGGCGGAATCGCAATCCGCTTCCGTCCGCTCGCCAGGTGACGCGCCGATCGCGGCTAAGCGTTTCGCGCCGAAAGGCGATCTGATTTGGTCGGCCTCGCGAGATTGACGTATACTGAAAGCGAATTGGTTCGGTGCCCTGTGCGCCCGGCAATTCGCTCCGTCTCTTTCGCATCGTGTCGTCCCGACTAGGCGTTCATTCAGCATGACATCGGTCGATCCCAGGTCGCGCCGGATTCGAGTGGCCTTGCTGCTGCTCGCGAGCATTGCCGTGATCGCAGTCGTCTATGCCGCCCTCCGCGGCTGGACGCCCCACGACGCGCGCCAGGTCATCACGATTTGGCACCCCATGCGTCAGACCGAGCGCGACATCCTCTACGAAGAGTTTGCGCGATTCGAACAGCTGCACCCGCAGTATCACGTCCGGGGACTCTATAAAGAAGTCGAAGAACTTCGCAGCGGCTTCCAGGCGGCAGCGCTCGCCGGCGAAGGCCCCGAGCTCGTGTATGGCCCCTCCGACGTCCTCGACACTTACCACACCATGGGCCTGCTGCAGGACATGGCTCCCTGGTACACCGACCAGCAACGGGCCGACTTCATCAAAGGCGCTCTGACGTATCTTCCCGCGCTCGTCGATCCCACGAAACACGAACTTGTGCAAGTTGCCGATCGCTTCGGCAATCATCTATCCCTGATCTACAACCGCCGCTTTATCGCCGAGCCGCCCAAGACGACCGACGAAATGATCGCTCTCGCGCAAGCGAACACTATCGACGCCGACAACGACGGCCGCAAGGATCGCTACGGACTGGTCTGGAGCTTTGTCGAACCCTATTTCGCGATTCCGTTTCTCACGGGCCACGGAGCCTGGGTCTTCGCCCCTCCGCCCGCAGGCGACACAAGCGCGAGGCCGGTTCCCGCGCTCGACACGCCCGAGTCCGTCGCTGCCTATCGCTTCATTCAATCGCTCCGCGACACGTATGGCGTCGTGCCGGGCAACTGCGATTACGAGCTGGCAGATTCGCTTTTCAAGTCGGGCCGTGCCGCTATGATCATCAACGGCGATTGGAGCTGGACCGAGTACCTTGCCAATCCGGACATCGATGCCGCGGTCGCCGTCCTGCCGATCGTCAGTTCGACGGGCAAGCCGATGGAATCGATGGTCATGCCCAAGGGCTACTCGCTGAACGCCAACTCGTCGCCCGAAAAGTCGGCGGCCGCCATGGCGTTTGTGCAGTACATGACCAGCCCCGACGTGCAGCAACGCATCGTCGACAAACTGCGGATGATTCCTACGCGGCTCTCGGTGTTTGAAAAGTCACTCGCTTCCAAGGATCCGACGTATCGAGTCTCCCAGACTCAGGTCGAGCGCTCGCGGTTGATTCCTGTCGAGACCGAGCTCCGTGCCGTGTGGGATGCGATGCGGCCCGGCTACCAAGCCGTGCTCAGCGGCACGATCACACCGTCCGACGCCGCCGCGGCGATGCAACGCGATGCCGTGGAAAAAATCAGCCAGATGAATCGCCGGGTTCGCCCCAGCGTCTCTGGCATTGCGCTACAGACTTTTGGGCTGATGCTGCTCGTCGCGTGGCTGATCTGGCAGCGCGACTCGTTCGTCCGCTTCGCCCGCGACTGGCACCGCAACCAACTCGCCTATCTTTTCGTGCTACCGGCGGCAGCGATTATCTTTGCCGTGGTCGTTTTCCCGCTCGGATACAACATTGTGCTTTCGCTCTCGAACATGTCGCTGACCAGCTTCCGCGACTGGCAGGTCGTCGGCCTCCAGAATTACGTCGACGTATTCAACGATCCCAAGCTCGGCCCGGTATTTGTCAAAACCGTCATTTGGACGGTGGTGAGCGTCGTATTTCACCTGGCGATCGGACTCGCGCTCGCGGTAGCCCTAAACCGCACAATCCGCGGCCGCACTTTGTACCAATTGCTCCTGATCCTGCCCTGGGCGATTCCCGCGTACATCACCGCCATGACCTGGCGCGGTATGTTCAGCTACGAATATGGGGCGATCAATCTGCTGCTCTTGAAAGTTCAGCAGTTTCCGCCGCTGGCGTGGCTACTCGAATTGTTCCAACTCACCGCGCCTGTCAATTGGCTGGGCAATGCTTCCCATGCCTTTGAGGCCTGCATCACCGCCAACGTCTGGCTCGGCTTTCCTTTCATGATGATTGTCGCGCTCGGCGGCATGCAGGGCATTCCCACCGACCTCTATGATGCCGCACGGATCGATCGCGCCAGTCGCTGGCAGCAATTCTGGCACATCACGCTACCGCTACTGAAGCCGGTGCTAATTCCCGCCGCGACCCTTGCCACACTTTGGACCTTCAACAACCTGAATGTGATTTGGCTCGTCTCGAACGGTGGAGAACCGCAAAACTCGACCCACATCCTCGTCTCCTACGTCTACATGGCGGTCTTCAATCTCTATCGCTACGGCTACGGAGCCGCCCTCTCGATGATCATATTTGCTTTACTCCTCGGCTTTGCCTTTGTATTCCTGAAATACACGCGGGCCGCCGAGAGCGTTTACGATTAGTCGCACTTATTTGCTCGACAATTCATCATGCGCGAACCCCGGCTGATTACCGTCCTCCGACACGCCTTTCTCCTGGTGTTTGTTGCGATCTCCCTCTACCCGGCGCTCAATGTGCTCTCGGTTTCGCTCCGGCCGGGCAATCAGCTGCGCTCGACCGATCTGTCGCTGCTCCCCGCCGATTGGAGTTTCCACAATTACGTCTCTCTATTCACGAACCAGCCGTTCCTTCGTTGGATGGCAAACTCGCTGTTCGTCTCACTGGTGGTGACGCTGACGGGCGTCGCCCTGGCCTCAATCGGCGGCTACGCGTTCAGCCGATTTCGCTTTGTCGGTCGCCAGTCGCTGTTAGTAGCGATCCTCACCACACAGATGTTTCCGGCCACGATGCTGCTGCTCCCGCTATACATTCTGGTGGCTCGAGTTCATCTGCTCGACACCTACCTCGGCCTGATGATCTTCTACACATCGACGGCGCTGCCGTTCTGCATCTGGCAAATGAAGGGCTTCTACGACACGATCCCGCCGTCGCTCGAAGACGCCGCCCGAGTCGACGGTTGCACGCGAACGGAAGTCTTCTGGCGCGTGACACTCCCCCTTGCCGTCCCCGGCCTCATGATCACAGCCTTGTTCAGTTTTATGACCGCTTGGAGCGAATACATCGTCGCTGCCCAGGTCATGCAGGACGAAGACATGTTCACGCTCCCGCTGGGCCTCAGGAGCTTCCAGGCCAACATGTCCACCGAATGGGGCCTCTACGCCGCAGGTGCCATTCTCGTCAGTTTGCCGGTCATCGTCGTCTTTCTGCTGCTGAGCAAGTACCTCGTCTCCGGTCTAACGCTCGGATCAGTTAAGGAATAGATCAGACACTCGCAATCTCGCGACGGCGATCGCGGAGTGTCTGTTCGATCTGCAGCTCAAGCCGCCGATCGATCTTGTAAAAGTACAGGACGACAAAACCCACGAGCAGCGCGATTGCCGGGAAGATGCTGACCAACATCGAAATCGTCCGCAGCGCGTCGGCCGACTGCTCTCCGCTGCCGGAGTAGCCGGCGGCTTGCAGCAACTCGCCGCTAGCCCACCCGCCGACGCCCGAGCCGAGTTTGAATCCGAATACGATCGATGCAAACGCCAGAGCGGTCGAGCGTCGGCCTGTCTTCCATTCGGTGTAATCCGCCACATCCGCCATCATCGACCACAGCAATGGAATCGTCGGTCCAAACGCGAGCTGCATGAGGATCTGGAGCGTGAACAGCCCTATCGTCGAGTCGCGCGGCAAGTAGGCAAAACCAGCCATCAACAAGGCTGAGACAAATAAGCACGCTTGAAAGGTGTTGCGTTTGCCGAAGCGCTTGGATAGCGGATTCGAAAGGAACACGCCAATCATGACGACCGCCAGGCCGACTCCATTGAACAGCCCGAAGTTGGTGACCCATGAAAAAAGCTGCGGGGCTCGCTGATAGTACTGGAAGTAGTAGAGCATCGTACCGCTGCGAAACGACAGCTGCACGTAAATCAACAGCGCCAAAATAAACAGCGCGATCCACGGCCCGTTTTGAAACAGGTCCGCCAGGTCCTGTCGTATACTGGACTTTTGACCGATGGCCGGCCGGACACGCTCTCTCGTCAGTGCGAACGTCGTAGCGAGGCATAGCACGACGATCACTCCCCAGACGATCATCGTTCCTTGATAGCCAGCTCTCACGTCGCCGTTCCCAATAAACTTCACCAGATCGAAAGTGAACATTGTGACCACCAGCGTCGCTCCCATCGCACACAGAAAACGCCACGAAGCAAGACTGGTCCGTTCATCACCGTCGCTCGTCATCACACCCGAGAGTGCGCAATAGGGAATATTGTTGGCCGCGTACATGATCATCAGCAGGTTGTAGGTGACGACGGCCCAGATCACCTTTCCCGTCTGACTGAAGTCTGGCGCTGTAAAGCAGAGCACTAGGGCAGCTGCCAATGGCAACGCGGTCCACAGCACCCACGGCCGATAGCGCCCCCAGCGCGTGTTCGTTCGGTCGGCCAGGGCTCCCATGATCGGATCGTTAAAAGCGTCGACGAGCCGTGATACAAGTAGAATCGTACCCGCGGCCTTGGCCGAGATGCCGAGCACGTCGGTATAAAAGAACAGCAGGAACGTCGCCTGAGTGGCGCCGACCAGGTTCGCTCCGGAGTCGCCGAGTCCGTAGGCGAGTTTCTCTTGGATGGAGAGTTTTTGTACGTCGGATGTCATCGACAGTCCAATGGATCAGAGTCGGCTGCCAGTTTAACTGGTTGCGTTACCAGTGAATTGTGAGGGGAACTCTGATTATCGCTTGCCGGCGATGTTTCCACGCCTTTTAATTGACAGGGCTCAATTTTGCGGTTAATGTGAACTGAAGAAACAGTTTCCCGCTTCATTTCTCATCGTTTCTCATTTTTACATGACTACCATTCGCAGAGTGGCTCAAAAGGCCGGTGTTTCAATCGCCACGGTCTCCCGGGTCGTCAACGGCAGCTCCGCCGTCGCTCCGGAACTCCGGGACCGTGTGCTCGACGCGGTCAGCCGCTGTGGCTATTCGCCGACCGTCGGACGACGTGCCACGGCGTCGATCGCCCTGGTCTACACCGGACCTTTTACCATTGGCTCGCCCTATGACGCGGCCTGCCTCGATGGCATCGTCACGGCCATGCTGGATAGCGACTTCGACATCAACATCGTCCATTTGCGCCGCGACAAAAGCACAAGCGAAACCTACACCCAATTCTTCTTGCGAAAAGGGATTCGGGGGGCAATTCTCCGTTCGACTTTGGCGGATCGCGACATCGCGCGAACGATCGCGGACGAGGGCTTTCCGGCCGTTGTATTGGGCGACCATTTTGCGCATCCCCGACTGGCATTCGCGTATAACGAGTCGCGCACCGCGAGCATCGAGGGCGTGGAACATCTCCTCTCCCTCGGCCATCGGCGGATCGCCTTTGCCGCCAACGACACCGACGATGGCGATCACTTGGATCGCCTGGAAGCGTACCGCCAGGCACTTAAATCCAGGGGTTTTTACGACGAACAGCTGGAATTTCGCGTTCCGGCCCATCGCCTGGATGGCGCTCAATTGATGCGCCGCGTCATGAGCCTCAGCGCCCCACCGACGGCCATTTTCATCGCCGATCCGTTGATCTCGGACGGTGCGATCATTGAAGCCCACAAGATTGGCCTCAAGATACCCGATGAACTGTCGATCCTCGGCTTCGACGACACCGACATGCGACGAGCAGTCTTTCCAACAATGACCGCCGTTTGCCAGGATTCGCGCGAGTTGGGGCGACTGGCTTACGAACTCCTTATCCGGCATTGCGCGATGCAACCAGAGGACCGCGAAACTGCTGTTCTCGGCAGCGCATGGCTGGAAATAAATCACAGTACCGGTCGTGCTCCAGCGCGAGCGATTCGGGTACTTCCGAGTGGTGAGCGACTCGAGACGATGAGTGTGTGACAGGCAGGGCTGGGCAAGTTTGGGCAGGCTTCTCAAAAGTTTTCACAGAAACTGATTGACATGTCCGAAAACCCGCTGTAACATATCGGAAACAGTTCCGCAACGGTTTCTCTGAACGTCGGAATCTGGGATCAGGCAAGGCAGGTTGGGCTGGGCGGAGGCGGTTTTAGATCTAGCGCGGTGCCGAAACGGGCGAGCGCGACTTCATGATTTTTGCGTCGTCGGTGCGTGAAGTCGGGACTTTGTCCGATTGAGGCAACTTTTCACTTTCTTGGAGGTGCTCTCATGATGCGACAGATGGTTCGGTGCTTGGTGTTTTCGATGGCTGGCACGCTCTTGCTTTTTTCGCAGGCCAGCGCGATTACTCTCAGCGACTTCAGCAACTTTAACCAGACGGGCACCTACGAAGCGTGGAACGCGGGAACGTTCACGTCCGGCGCCACCGACTGGCGAGTTCAGGCGGGTAACTTCGGCGGTGGCTGGAAAACGCTTGTGTCGCAAATTGATGCCAGTGCCGCTAACTTGATCGAAATCAAGTTGACCGCTAACCCGGACAACGTAGCAACCAGTTTTAATCTAGTCCTATTTTCGGGCTCCCCCAGCGACACGGCGGCGGGATGGAATTTCCCCGTCACCCCTGGGGCGCAGACGCTGACCGCGGACTTGAACAATCCAGGGTTCTACAACAGCGGCAGCATTGCTACCTGGAACAAAGGCAGCATCGGACCCGAGTGGCACTTGCAAGGCACGTTCGCCAACGGGAATCCGGGCCTGGCGATGGACCTGACGTTCGACAACATCGCGTTCCTCGTACCCGAGCCGGCATCGATCACGTTGCTGGGTTTCTTGGCAATGGTCGGTAGTCCGGTGCTGCGTCGACGGCGGCGCGACTAGCAGATTTTCGATTTGCTAGTGGCGATTTTCGGATCGCGTCTCCGTTGCGGTTGCGAGGGGGCAACCGCAGCGGTGGTTTTACGGGTGTCGGTTGCAGCTTTGGCGGTTGGGGAGCGACAGGGAGATCAATTCAATGAAGGTCAATTCGCGGTTATTGCGCTACGTCGCATGCTTGTTGTTATTTGGATGCGGTCAGTCCGCGCGTGCGGCAATCGCCATCAATCAGATTACGGACATCAACAACTCGGGAGGTGGTTTTGGAAACGTCAACGTGTATTCAAATCCGCCGATCGGAGTCAATGACACCGGCGTATTCATGAACAACGACGTTACCGTCTATACGCTGACCGGAGGGGGTGTAAATAATGGCGCGGGCGTCGCCGTTGGAATCTCGAATGGCGAAAACGGCATCGCCTCCACAAACGGCGGCGCGAATCCAGACATTGACAATGTCACGCCTGCCGATCCGGTGTTCACGACGATCGGTAATGCTTCAGGCAAGCTAGAAAATGGCAATGCAATTCGTTTCTCGATGTGGATGCGGCAGGATCCTACAAATCCGGTCACAAAGCAGCCAAATGTTGAGCCTGTCGTGAAAATTGAACTCTGGAAGGAAGCTCTTTCCGGTAATGCCGACTTCAACGCGGTAGCCTTCCCCGGCGGCGGCGACCGTATCTGGGACACGGATCAAAATGCTAGCAATGCAGTCTTCACGGGGTTCAATCAGAGTCAGGCGTCTTGGGTCGACATGAATAACAACGGTGTGATTGCTAGCGGAGCCCCCGTGGCGGTGTCGCTGGTAACCGACGAATGGCGTCGAGTCGAGGCCACATTGATCGTCGATGATGATCCACTCGATGACGGCTTTGGCTGGTCGATTGGCTCGGAGTTCTTCGATGTCACTGCCGTTGAAGAAATTCGCGCGGTGATGTTCGTCGGCAACTTCGGGGGACCGGACCTGACTGCCGGGGGCAGTTTCTTTGTCGACAATCTGATGGTCGAAGTCTTCGCCAATCAAGCCGCCATGCTGGCGACGGCCAACCCGAACACAGTGCCGGTTGAATCGGCCGGCCTGCCGGGTGACTACAACGAAAACAACGTCGTGGACGCTGCGGACTACACGGTCTGGCGAAACAATTTGGGCAGCGCGACGGCCCTCCCGAATGATCCATCCGCGGGCGTTGGAACTGATGATTACGATCGGTGGAAGGCAAATTTCGGCGACACACTTCCCGGTACGGGCGGACTTTCAGGTGGAACTGTTCCGGAACCCTCCACGCTGGTATTCGTATCGCTGGCGTTGGCGTTCGCGGGTTTCGGCCGTCGTCGCAGTTACTAAAGTTACTAAAGTTTTTAAACTGCATCACTATCTTTTTGCATCTAATCTAGTCGCTGTCCGCCACACTGCGGGGAGTTGCGTGCATGGATCACGACAAACCAAAACTTGGATTTACGCTGGTCGAGCTGCTGGTGGTAATCGCCATCATCGGCATCTTGGTCGCGCTGTTGTTGCCGGCGATTCAAGCGGCGCGCGAAGCGGCGCGACGTAGCGCCTGTACGAATAATCTAAAGAATCTCGGCTTGGGAGTGCTCAACCATCATGACGTGATGAAGCACTTTCCGATCAGCGAAGGTTGGTCGCGTCCTAGAGAAGATGAGGCGGACGTAAACGCCGCCCTGGATGCGGGTAAGAAACTTTCAGGCAAAGGTTGGATCCTTAGCACCCTGCCGCAGTTGGAAGAGCAGAGTCTGTACGACCAATTCAGACAAGGGGGTGCCTTCGAGGGACAATTCACCGAAGGTTTCTGCGCTCGTGGCGGTGCTCCCAATTTGGGGCTTGCATCGCGGAACGGAGGCGTTAGCGTACCCGAGTTGATGAAGTCTCAACTCTCCGTGATGCAATGTCCATCGGATGGTTCGGTGACCCAGCTCTCGGACAAACAGTGGCAATGGGGCGGGTGTCTTGTGGCAATGACGAGTTATAAGGGTGTGCTGGATGACACGTATATCGGACAGCGGGAATCAAGCGTCTATGGCAACAACGTGCCTGAAGAATACCAGAGCGGGATCTACGACCGCGATCCGCTGGAACGCGACTGCCACCGAGGCACGCGCTGCCGAGGAATTTTCTTTCGGAATACGTGGCTTCGGCCAGTGACGATCGCAAAGGTAACGGATGGCACCAGCAAGACACTCATGATTGGCGAAGATGTGCCGGAGTTCAATCGACACTCGGCTGGGTTCTACTCCAATGGCGATACCTGCAGCTGCAACGTGCCCATTAACAATGGATTGCAGTTAGCAGGCGTCGAATTGGAGCAATTCACTGAGTTCTGGTGGGAATCGCAAGGCTTTCGCAGTCGGCATCCGGGCGGCGTCCACTTCTGCCTGGTCGATGGCTCAGTGCGGTTTCTCGCCGAGACGATGGATAATACGCTGTTTCGCACGAGTTGTACCCGCAACGGCAGCGAAGCGATTGGCGGAAGCCTATAGGACCACAAACTGTGGACCGCCCGAGCCGGTCGCTTACGGTGATGCGAGTACTTCAGGGTTCAAGTTTGCAGTCTCCCCGGGGGAAAATAAACGTACTAAGGTGTTGCGATCCGATGCAGGGGCGCTGAAATTTCCTGCCGCCGAAGTGACTGAGCCCTGCGGCGAGCGTGGAGGACTCATAGCAGCCCGGTGAAGGAGAAGCGACCGAAGTAAGATCGGCACGGGCAGAAGCTCAGCCCGCCGAGGGGCAAAATTACCTAAGGGCGCTGCGGAATTCGTCATGGGATTAACAAATGAAAGTAATGGGATGCGGTGCAGCCGCGAACGCAAATGGCCCGGGCGCGGCTGGCTAGTGCTCATGCTCGTATCGCCCGGCATGATCGGATGCAGCAACGATCTTGCCAGCGTGAACGGCACAGTGACTCTCGATGGACAGGCAATTTCCGGAGGCCCGGAGCTGCGCGGCACGGTCTACTTTTCGCCAGCGGAAGGCACTGGGGCGTCGGCCGTGGGCATTCTCGACTCCTCCGGTCAATACGCGCTCTCGATGGGATCGACCGAAGGCATCCGGCCCGGCAAATACGTCGTCGCCATTTCCGCTACGAAGCTGGTCCCTGCGCAGACACCTGGCGGCATGCCTGGCGGCAAACTCATTACTCCGCCGAGATATGCCAACGCACGGGATTCGGGCCTACAGGCCGAAGTTCAACCTGGGAACAACAGATTAGATTTCGTACTCACTTCGCAACAAAACCAGAGCCACCAGTTGGAATAGAGCTCGCTGCACGTCCATCAACGCTTGAGAAGGGCCCCAAAATTAATGTCTCGCTTCCGAATGGATAAACTTGAATATGGTCTCGCGACCAGAAGGGCCCGGCGCTTCGAGGAGCAGGCGATGAATTGCTGTCAGAGATACTTAGTAACTCGGCTTGCCGTCGCACTCCTGGTGTGCCTGGCCTGCCAGGCGAGTGCGAAGCAGGTCATCGCCCAGATTCCCGACGTTCCAGGCTGGAGGCTGTCCTTTCACGATGAGTTCGATGGCACGTCCCTCAACACGACGAACTGGGTGGCGAACGATCGCGAGAATCAAAATAACAACGAAAAGCAATACTATCGCCATGAGCAAGTCACGGTCGCGGATGGGAATCTGAACATCACCGCCATCAACGTGCCGCGCGGAAACAAACAATATCAATCCGGCATCGTCACCTCGCAGATTCGCTATGGCGTCGGACGGTACGAAGCGCGAATCGATTTGCCGACGACACAAGGCATGTGGCCCGCCTTTTGGCTGAATCCGAATGGGAATCCGCCCTGGCCGACCGGCGGCGAGATCGACATTTTGGAGAATCGCGGCAGTCAGCCCTTCCTCACCAGCAGCGCCTACCATTGGCAAACCGACCCTGGCCCCTGCTGCAATCAGCATCAATATGTATTCCACGAATACACGGCCAGCGAAGGCGGAAGCCCTGTCAACTTCCACTCGGGGTTTCACACCTACGCCGTGGAATGGGAGGAAACGCAACTCCGCTTTTACGTGGACGACAATCTCCATTTCACGGTGACCGAGAATCCAGCCCGTCCGATCTTTGAAGTGACCAAGAACATCATCCTCAATCTGGCGATCGGCGGCGACTTCGGCGGCGATCCAAATGGTTCTACGGTCTGGCCTCAAACGATGCTCGTCGACTATGTTCGTGTTTGGCAGCGGGACACCAGCATGCCCGGCGATTACAACTCGGACGGACCAAATTGATGCTTCCGACTATACGGTCTGGCGGAACTCGCAAGGCCAAACGGCATCGGGCTGCCGGCGGACGGTTCCGGAAATGGCTCAGTCGGCCCTGAGGATTACCAACTTTGGAAAGACAACTATGGCGGTGATCTGGTTCCGGGCGAGGCAGCATCCTCGGAAAATGTTCCCGAACCGACGACTGCGTTCACATTGTCGATCGGCCTGATGCTCTTCTGTACGCAACGATTCTGGTTCGAGGGAGCTCAAATCTCGACTCTCGCACCAGTTGACCGCACCCGGGAAGACTTGAACCTGCAACAGTTCGTTTGCAGGACTACAAATCGCGGCGCCGCGAGCAACTCTCTTTTTATTTAGCTTCGTGACCGCAGCAGAGATATCGAATTCTCTCACGTAATTCGCTACTATTGGGCTGGGGTCGCCCGATCCGCCCATGTCCTCGAGCAATCCATTGGCTCCGAGCATCACTTCGCCGTCGGCGACGATGCGAATTCGTCCGTTTCCGGCAATGAGACTGATGTGGTACGCCTAATTGAAGATCCTGGTCAGAGCGTGCCGCCGGCGAACAAGTTCTGCTCTTCTCCCAGAGCAAGAATGACGCTAAAGCGATTTGCATTGGGCGACTTAGTCTACCGTTTTTTGCACGCTTGTGTTCTCCGCCACTGGTTCCAGCAATTCTGCGAGGAATCGCCGCCCCAGCGACCGGCCCCTGGTGTAAATTAGCCAAGGAATCGCCGCTTGGCCCGCGCGGCGTCCGAAGAAACGGACCCCTTTGGCAAACCGATTTGAATTCGCATTTTCCGCTAGTTTTGTGCCTAAGCTTTCTCGCGTCGGCGCCATTCTATAGAGGGTGAATATGTTGTCACGTTCCGCCATCATCGTCGCGAGTTTGTTGGCCGGGGCCGTTGAACTTTGCCTGGCGGCGGACGTACCGCATGCTGCCGACGGGTATCGACTCGTCTGGGCCGACGAATTCAGCGACGACGGATCCCCCAATCCGAAAAACTGGCGCTGCGAGCACGGCTTCGTGAGGAACGAAGAGTTGCAATGGTATCAGCCCGAGAATGCGCATTGCGAGGGAGGGCTTCTGGTGATCGAGGCGCGTCGGGAGCAACCGGCCAATCCGAAGTACGATGCGGAAAGCCCGCAATGGAATCGCCGCCGGCCGCAGGCGGACTACACGTCCGCATCGCTCATGACGCGCGGTCGGCACGAGTGGCTCTATGGTCGGTTCGTCATGCGCGGACGGATCGACACCCGCGCCGGTCTCTGGCCCGCATTTTGGACATTGGGTAGTGCACGCGGCTGGCCGGGCTGCGGTGAGATCGACGTCATGGAATACTACCGGGACAAGCTCTTAGCCAACGCGGCCTGGCAAGGTGGAGGCGGTAAAACCGCCTGGGACTCGGTCGATCGGCCGCTGGCGAGCTTCGGTGGCAAGGAATGGAGCGGCGAATTTCACGAGTGGCGAATGGATTGGGACGAGCAGCAAATCAAGCTCTACGTCGATGACGAGTTGGTCAACGAGATCGACGTCGAAGCTGCCGTAAATGCCGCTCGGCGGAACACGCATCCCTTCCGCGAGCCTCACTATCTGATTCTCAATTTGGCAATTGGTGGTACACAGGGCGGGGATCCCGCCGGCACCGACTTCCCTGCGAAGTTTGAAGTGGATTTTGTCCGCGTTTATCAGCAGTCGCCCGAGGCCGGTGGTTCCGAATGAAAAATCGCCTGACTGGATTCTTGTTCTTAGTAGTTCTCGCGATTCAGTTCCGAGGCGCTAACATCGCAGCCAAGGCGCCCGAAGATGGCTTTGATCCTCGCTGGGCGACGTCGCGCGAGCCGTTCGTCGAACTCGAAGCAGGCTGGCAGAATCCGCCGACCATGGCTCGAGTGCATTGCTGGTGGTGGTGGCTCAATGGCAATGTCACCAAGGAAGCGATCACGCGCGATCTGGAAGAAATGAAGGCCAAGGGGCTCGGCGGGGCAAACATCATCGACGCGGGAGGCGCCGACCAGCGCGGAAATCATCAGGTTCCGCACGGTCCCAACTTCGGCACCGCCGAATGGCGTGAATTGTTCCTGCACGCACTTAAGGAGGCGGACCGCTTGGGCCTCGAGCTGGGTCTCAACATCCAGAGTGGTTGGAACCTTGGCGGGCCAACTGTCGGCCCGGACCAGGCGGCCAAGAAACTTACCTGGGCGGAAGCAACGGTCGCGGGCGGCAGCCCGGTGAACATAAAACTGCCCGAACCACCCACCGTCGATGGCTATTATCGAGACGTGGCCACGCTCGCGGTCAGTCTATTTGACAAGGAAGCTGGCAGTCGGGGGTTCGAGGTGTCGACCGAGCACTCGCAGGCCGGTCATCCGCCTGGGCTGGCCGTCGACGGCGATCCGCAGACATTCTGGGTTTCCGGAACAGCAGAAGCCGACGATGGCCCGAGCGTCGAACGTCCGGTCCGGTTGGAGTTTGAGTTCGCCGATCCGACGACCGTCTCGCAGATCGTGATTTATCCGCGTGACGACTATGGCCCCAAGCGCGGTTGGGTGCAAAGTTCCGCGAGCCCGCGCAATTGGCATGTACTCGGCCGCTGGTCTGCCGACGCGACGGGCAAAACGATTATTAATTTTCCCCGCACGACGGCCAAACGATTTCGGCTGGTGATCGTCGAGGCGTACGACCCGCGCAGCCCGGTGATGCCGCGGAATGTGCAAGTCGCCGAGATCGAGTTGCGTGACAACGGCACTGTGTTCCAGGGGGGCGCCGCCAACGTGGCCCGCGTTGAGAACTATTCGCAGAAGGCGTACTACGAGTATCCCGGGCCGTTTACCGCGACGAAGGCGGACCACTTGCTCGGCGACTTGGGTGGCGAGCCGGGCGAGCAAGCGATCCAGCCGGAGGAAATCGTCGACATTTCTGACCACGTTTCCGCCGATGGACAACTGGCATGGGATCCGCCCCTCGGGAGTTGGAAAATACTGCGATTTGGTTACACCCTCAGTGGTTCCCACGTCTCGACGTCGAGCGAGGGATGGAGCGGGTATGCGATCGACTACCTTGATCGCCAGGCATTCGACACTTATTGGCAAACGGTGGTGCAGCCGCTCCTTGATGCGGCGCGGCCGTACGTCGGCCGCTCATTTCGATACCTGCACACCGACAGTTGGGAGCTTGGGCCCGTGAATTGGACCCCTGCCCTGCCGGCGGAATTCGCTCGTCTACGGGGCTACCAACTGTCTACGTACTTGCCGGTGCTCGCGGGTTACGTCGTTAAGGACCGCAACGAGTCGAATCGATTCCTGAACGATTTTCGGCGGACGCTGGCCGACGGGATCGTGGGAGGCAAATACGATGCCTTCCGCGAGTACGCGCATTGCGCGGGCCTCGGCCTGCACCCGGAGTCGGGCGGTCCGCACGCCGCACCAATCGACGCTCTACAATGCCTCAGCCGCAGCGACATCCCGATGGGAGAGTTTTGGGCTCGGTCGCCCACGCATCGCATCCAGGATCACGAGCGATTCTTCACCAAACAGCCGGCTTCCGCTGCCCATGTGTACGGCAAGCGATTGGTGATGGCCGAGGCGTTCACGACGATCGGTCCGCAGTGGGAGGAGAGCCCCCGCGATCTCAAGCCGGTGTTCGATCAAGCTGCCTGTGAAGGGCTCAACGTCGTGATGCTTCACACGTTCGACTGCTCTCCGGCGTCGATGGGCCGCCCCGGCCAGGCTTACTTTGCGGGGACTCATATTAACCCGAACAACACCTGGTGGCGGCACGCGGGCGCGCTGTTCGACTATTTCAACCGCTGCCAGTTTCTATTGCAGCAGGGCTTGCCGGTCGCCGACGTGCTCTATTTCTACGGCGAAAACATCCCAAGTTTCGTGCGGCTTAAAGCGGAAGACCCGGCCGCAGTGCTACCCGGCTACGACTACGATGTGATCAATCGCGAAGCGCTGCTCGAACGGACCAGCATGCGCGGTGGCCGTATCGTCATGCCTGACGGCACCTCCTATCGCGTGTTGGTGCTTCCACCAGGCGATTGCTATAGCCTCGATGTACTGCGCAAGATTGAATCGCTGCTCGCCGCGGGAGCCAACGTGGTCGGCCCCAAGCCGGGCAGACCGATCGGCTTGTCGTCCGATCCGGAGAACGACAGCGAGTTTCGCCGGCTGGCCGACAAGTTGTGGCAAACGAACGCGGGCGAGGGGGTCCCCTTGGTGCGAGATATTCCCGCGCGCGAAGCTTTGGGGCATGCAGGAGTCGCCCTGGATTTCTCCGCCACGAGCGCCGGTGAGTTGGTGCCAGAAATCGACTATTTCCACCGTCGCACGACCGATGCCGATATTTATTTCATCGCCAATCGCTCGGACAAGTCGAAGTCGATCGACGGCTCGTTTCGCATCGTCGGCAAACAGCCGGAATTGTGGGACGCGGTGAGCGGACAATTTCGCGACGCCGTGGCATACTCGCAATCGGGCGGGCGAACCGTCGTGCCGCTGCATTTTGAGCCGGGTGGTTCGATGTTCGTCGTTTTCCGCCGCGAGGTCTCGGCCACAGCTCACGGCTTGAGCGACGAAAACGATCCGGAACCTACCGCCGCATTGTTGCTCGATCACCCCTGGAGCGTGGAATTCGATCCGCGCGATGGCGGCCCCGAGCAGCCGCAGAATTGGGAAAAGCTGGTGAGCTGGACTGACGTCGACGACTCCAAAATAAAATACTACTCAGGCACGGCAACCTACCGGACGACTTTTGATCTTGATCAGCGGCTGGCCGGGCAAGACGACCAGCGTATCTGGCTCAGCCTGGGCGAGGTCAAGAATGTGGCCAACGTCCGGCTCAATGGCAGCCCGCTGGGAGTCGTTTGGACCGACCCATTTCGCGTCGAACTGACGGGGCACCTCCGCGATACCGCGAATGAGCTCGAGATCGAGGTCACCAATTTGTGGCCCAATCGGCTAATTGGCGACCAGCAACTGCCGCCGACGGAGCGGACGACAAAGACGAATATCACGAAATTCGATCGCGATTCACCGCTTCTGAGATCCGGCCTGCTGGGGCCGGTCGAGCTGATGATCGATGCCAAAGCGGGTAACAATTAGACCGCACGTGAGATCGCCGGCGATTTCAGGCGAATCGACAATCGGCCCTTCCGGCTGATGGGCGAAATGAGTGGGTTGCCGGGTTTCTTGGCTATTTCGGTCTCGATCGCCGATTTCTTGGCTGAGGTTCGCTGAGGCCGGGACATTTGATTACTAGTCAGGCGAGCGGCGCGACGGGATAGCTCGGCCCGGCCCCCAAAAGGATAGTTCGTAGGTGGCAAAAAATGGCGGATGCCCAGGATCGACACGATCGGTACATCGAGTTGCTCACCACACATCAGGGTCGGCTGTTCACGTTCCTCTACGCGCATGTGCTGAACATGGCCGACGCCGAGGACTTGTACCAGCAGGTGGCCCTCGTGTTGTGGGAGAAGTTTGACCAATTCACTCCGGGCACCGATTTCGGTGCCTGGGCGATCCGCGTAGCGGATTTGACGATCAAGAATTTCCTCCGCGGCAAGCGCCGCAGCAAGATTTTTTTCAGCGACGAAATCATGCAACGAATCGTCGACCACCAGACAGCCGCTCCACCCCAGCACGCTGCGGCCCGCACCGAGGCCCTGCAAGGCTGTCTGCAGCGACTGCCCCGCTCGGATCGTGAACTCGTGGAACAATGCTACGGCTCGGAAACCAAGATCAAAGACATAGCCGACGGCTTAGGGCGCAGCGCGGGAGCCGTCTACACGTCACTTTGTCGAATTCGCCAGGCGTTATTGGCTTGCATCGAGCGAGCCCTCACCTCCGAGGCTAAATAATGGCGCCCGTCACGATGACACCCGACCCAACGCCGAATCGTTTGCAGGAACTGATCGACCTCGCGGTGGTCAGCGAGCTGTCGGACTCCGAACTGCGCGAGCTCGAAGAGCTCCTCCGCAACGACGAGGCTGCGCTTGCTACGTTTCTCAAGTGCTGCCAGCTGGAGACCGATCTCCACTTTCACACCCGCGCGTCGCTCAGCGGCCGACGCGCGCTGGCCGACCTGTCGCCACTTGGAAGTGAATCAGAAGTGCGGAACGCATCTGCCAGCGACGGCTTGGCCGCTCGACGTTCGCTGATGGGGCTGGCTGCGGCCGTCTTGGTTGGGCTCTTCGCCTGGTGGAGCGCTTCCTATTGGCGCGAGATCCCGGCCGAACGCCAGCCGCGTCCAATCGCCCGGCTCGCCGAGAGCGACAACGCACATTGGCTCGGCGACGATGGGCCGATCGTCGGACATGAATTTGTCGAGGGAGACAGTGTCTACCTGACCAAGGGACACGCCCGGATCAGTATGTCGAGCGGCGCCGAAGTCGTGCTCCGCTCGCCCTGTTTTGTCACGCTGGCGGCGGCAGATCGCGTTCAATTGGAAGAAGGCGTCGTCACCGCCCAAGTCGCCGAATGGGGTCGCGGCTTCACCGTTGCGACGGCCGCGATGAACGTCGTCGATCTGGGGACCAAGTTTGCGGTGGCCGCCAGCGCTCGCGGAGTCTCCGAAGCCCATGTGCTCGACGGCCAGGTTCGCGTCCAACCGCTCTCCAATGTCTCGTCGAGTCGACGCAGCATGTTGCTCTCAGGCGGCGAAGCTTTCCGCGTGGAGACCGAGCGAAAGGTGGCGATACGGCTCAAGGCCGACCGCACACTCTACGACGCCGAAATGGGCGACAACCCACCGCTCAAGCCGATTGTGACTTTCAACACCGGCAAGGGCCTCATGGCCGGCGACGAGGATCCCCATTGGCGCATCAGCGCGGGTTCGAAGTGCACCGCCTACGACGGTCCGCAATTTGCCGTCGTCTGCGACGGCGACAGCCGCTACCTGCAAAACGATCGCGACAGCTCGCAATGGATCTCGGTAGCAAACCCCGTGCGTCCCGGTGTGCCGCCGGGCACCGAATTTACTTTTGAAAACACGTTCGATTTGACAGGTTTCGACGTCTCGACGGTGACGATTGCCGCGCAAGTGATCGCGGACAACGGCGTCCGCGCCGTGCGGGTCAATGGCCAGCCGATTTCGTTGGCCTCGTGGAGCCTCAACGAACGCGACCAGTACTTCAATCGCTTCGTGGTCGTCGAAATCCGCGACTTCCTGCAGCCCGGGATCAATCGTGTCGAATTCGACGTCTGGAACGGCGTCGATCGCTACGCCCCGGAAGCACCCAACCCAGTGGCGATTCGCGTCGAGTGGCAGGGGTTGGCCGGCCGCTGCAATCGCCACCAAATGCGATTGTACTGAACTGATTTGATTGCACACATGGATTGTATTGAAGATCGACAGATTTGTTATAGGTAGATGCACTTACGCAACTTGTCAACGCGACACGCGGCTCTTTTCCCCACTGGACAGGGAATTCATTCCTGCATCGCTTGACTAATCGGAGATGAAACCCATGGCGACGAATGCAAAACAATTTGGCTTGAGAGTGGCTGCGATGATGCTGCCTGCGGCGTTGGTGTGCTCTTATGCAGCGGCGGGACCGGCTGGCGTCGTCGACTCATTTTCGGGCAATCTGACCGCCTATCAGAACACACGGATTCTCAATAACGGCGCTGCAGACGTCGAACAATCTCCTACAACTGGCAGATTACGGGCGGCCGATTGGAGCTCAATACTACCAACTACGTTGGTATAGAGCAGTTTGCTCTCACTGCGCACCGACTTTTCGCTTGCCGTGGGTGAAGAATTGCAGGTGGATGTGTTTTCTGCCTTTGGCGTCGGCGACCATTGAAATGGACATCGGGCTTACGTCTGAGCGGGTCAGCCGACGACCGACGTTCGGCAAGACTACGATCCAACGTGTACCTGCGAAATAATTGGGCAGGTCTTTACGTGTCGGATTCGATGGTAGAACGGAACTGTGGATGGCTGGCGGTGCGACATCCCGCTGCGATCCAGTGCTTTGTTCATACGTCGTACCGCAGTAAGATATCTTCGAGTTCGCGGCTATTACTTTGAACGTGCGATACGCCGATACCAAAGCAATCTGAGCACTCGTCCGACCTCAGCCGCTCACCAATGCGGCGGGGATGTGGGCAGCTCGATCGGCGCCTATGTGGACGTGCGCAGCGTCGGAGTTGTCGGTAGCCTCGACAATCTGCGAATCATTCCTCCCAATGTACCTGGCGACGTAAACGGCGATGGATCAGATCACCATCGAAGATTTCAACACCATCAAGATGAACCTGTTCAAGACCGGTCAAACTCGGATGCAGGGCGACCTGACCAAGGACGCGATCGTCGACTTTGCCGATTTTCGCCAGTGGAAGGCCGCTGCTGGACCTGGGATTCGCCAGCATCACGCTTGCAAGGCGTCCCTGAGCCGGCCGCGATCTTGCTTTTTTCCATGGGTAGCTTGTTCTTGATTTCCCTTATCCGGACCTCTCGGCGACGCGGTTAGTCTTGCTGACTGCTGCTCGCCTGGGAGTTCCTCGAATTGACTTAAACGATAAGGGATGCATCCGATGACTTTATTTCAACGAATCACGACTTGGATCTTGCTGCTGCCGCTGGTAGCTCTATGTGGTCCGGCGCGGCTCAGTACACAGTGCCGCCAGCTGCCAATGCCAGCTATACCACAATCTGGAACGTCCCATCAGGGAATTGGACGACCGCGAGCAACTGGATTGCCGGCGTCGGCGGGGCCGGTGGCGTTCCCGACGTGGCCAGCCAGGATTTCGCTCTGATCAACAACGCGGGAACTTCCTTGGTCAACTCGGTGGTCGCGCCTCAAGCAGGCGGCGTGATCCTTGGTGAGCTTGCCGCGAATTCTGGGACGCTCGACATTCAATCAGGCGGCGTGCTCACGGTGTCGGACCAGCGACCAACCTTTACCGCTGACGGCAGCGTCGAAGTCGGCCGCGCAGGCACAGGCACCTTTTTCGTTCGACGTGGCGGTACGCTCAACGCGGCCAGCATCGCACTCGGTGGTCAGCTGGGCAGCACGATGACCCTCGGCGGCACTACCGGTAGCGGCAATGCCACGGTGTCATTGACGGGTGCCGCAACGCTCGGCCGCACGACGCGCGTCATTGGTCCGAACGTCGTCTTCAACTCTGGCAGCATCACGCTGCAGGGCACGAGCATATTCATACCCGAATTCACCGGGGCGACGCATTCCACGCTGAAGGCCAGCGGCAACGTCGCCGTCGGCGGAACTCTGCAAGTCGACCTCAATGGTGCGTCCGACCACGACGGGCAGCACTTGGACTCTCTTCGACGGTGCCGCGGTCAGTGGCTCTTTTGCTTCGATCATGGGCGACGCCGCTGCCCCACTCGCGCTCGGGCAAGGATACCGTTATCGAGTCGTCAATGGCGGCAATGGACAACTGGGCCAATTGAGCATTGCTCAGCAATTGGTGCTCAATGTGGATCGAAATACTGGCGTCGTTTCCATTTCAAACCCGAACAATCCGGGCGGAGCGGGCCTTGCGATCGACGGCTACACGATCCAGTCGACCGCCGGTTCGTTGAACATGGGGACGTGGCAAAGCCTCCAGAACAATTCCGGCGTAGCAGGCGGCTGGTTGGAGCACTGCCAATCCGTCAATCAACCGCCTCTCCGAGCTCCGCTCGACTGGTGTGAGCACGCTTGGGCTAGGCAATTCCTGGGCACTTGGCACAGCGTTCCAACCGCCGGCTCCCACCGAGTTTGGCGTGAATACGTCGGACCTGGTTTTTCAGTACAACGATACCGCGACGCAGTCGACTGTCACCGGCACGGTCAATTACACCGGGGCCGCCGGCATCAACAACCTGGTGCTGTTTGCCGATCCGGCCACCGGCAACGTGAAGATCCGCAACACGTCGCCCTTCAACGTATCGATCGACGGCTACACGATTTCGTCGTCCGCGGGCTCATTGAACTCGAACCCCGCACTTTGGACCAGCTTGC
This sequence comes from uncultured Planctomycetota bacterium, assembly GCA_963847905.1. Taxonomy (GTDB): domain Bacteria; phylum Planctomycetota; class Planctomycetia; order Pirellulales; family Lacipirellulaceae; genus DASYDU01. The sequence continues at coordinate 350,641 of CAWKBP010000002.1, forward strand.
AGGACCAACCGGGCGCAGCGGGAGCCGCCTGGGCCGAATCCAACTTGAGCGACAACCGAGTGTCCGAGTTGAAGTCGAGCGGTACGACCACGCTCAATCTAAACGGAGGGACCACGTTTGACCTGGGCGGATTGTTTAAGACGGCCAGCGCCAAGGACCTCGTGTTCCAGTTTCTGCTCAGCGACCAATCGACGGCGAACACGGGTGTCGTGCTCTACGAAGCGGCACCGGCCATCACCGGCGTACTTGGCGACTACAACAAAAACGGCGTCGTCGATGCGGCCGACTACACAGTCTGGCGTAATAACCTCGGTCAGCCAGCCGGCTCGCTGATGAACCGCAGTCCCCTGCTGTCCGGAACGATCGGCCCGGATGACTACACCTATTGGAAGTCGCGTTTCGGCGCAACCTCCGGCAGCGGTAGTGGCAGCCTTGTCGGCGGTGCGACTTCGGTTCCAGAGCCAACGACTTTCGTTTTGTTGGCATTAACGATGTCAGCCGTGGGACTCGTGGCCCGGTCGAGAGTCAGTTCTGTCGATTTTGTGTAGAGACTGTTTTTGCAACTGTGAGTGTTTCCTTTTCTTTCTTGGAGGTGTAGCTAATGAGTGCGAAACGAATGACAACTTGGGCCGTCGTAATGGCATCGCTCTTGTCTTGGGCAGTGCAAACCCCGATCGCGTTTGCCGGTCCCATCGGCCTGGTGGACGACTTCTCCGGTAATCTGGCGGCCTGGACCGATACCCGCATTCTGAACAACGGCAGTCACAGCCCGACAAATACTCACGCCTGGCAGATCACGGGCGGTGTGCTCGAGCTCAGCACGACCGCAGACGTTGGAATCGAGCAATATGCTTTCACACGCACCGATTTTTCGCTGAGTGTTGGTGAAGAATTACAGGGTGATTTCAAAGCCGGCTTCACCGGAACGCAAGACATCGGTCTGTACGTTGGTGCCGGAACGCGCCGCGGTGGACGTGTGCGCGAACTACGTCAACGGTCTACGTCCGCAACAACGGGCAGATTTTCAGTCGCGGCTTTAATGGCGCAACGGAATTTGCATTGGGCGGGGGAGCAACGCCGGCCAACATCAGTTCCTTGTTCGCAGTGCATACCGTGACTGGCTGATATAAGCGTACCGGGAGTCTCGTTTTGAACTGGCTACTTGACGGCGACCAGGAACATTATCAGCACGTGAAGTCGTATCGGCTCCGGAAACGCTGCCGGAATTGGTAGTGCAATCGGCTTCTACGCCGACATTCGCGCCGTTGGCATCGTTGGCAACCTCGACAACATTCGGATCGTGCCGGAGCCCGCGACCTGGTTGCTCGGCATGTTGAGCTTGATTGGCGTCGCTCCGCTCTTGAAGCGGCGGACGCGATCCTAGTTATTACTTTGGAAACAGGGAGAGTGAGTCGCTCGGGGGCGTAGGCGCGGCCCCAAACCTCGGGGCTGCGCCTGCGACTCACCGTTTTCAGCGAATGAAGGAACGGGGCTATGAGATTCAAATCGACCCGATCATTGAAAAATCTGCCGGGGTTCACCCTGGTCGAGCTACTGGTGGTGATCGCCATCATCGGCATCCTGGTGGCGCTACTGCTGCCGGCGATCCAGGCGGCCCGAGAAGCCGCTCGACGGTCGCAATGTATTAACAACCAAAAGCAGCTCGCGTTGGCGATGCACCTGTTTCACGATCAGAGTAAGTCCTTTCCTGCGGGGCGCCGCGGCTGCGATAATATCGGCGACTACCGGACCTGCTCCTTGATGGGCGACGACGTGAATGGGCAACCCATGGGACGAGGCGGCGCGAGTGGATTCTCGCAAGTGCTTCCCGCTCTTGAAGAGCAGACGCTCTACGATCAATTGCATGTGCAGGACGTGGCAATTTGGTTCCCTGGCACGACTTATCAATGGTGGACTACGCCGGCAGAAATAACCGATGCGCTTCGCCAGCGGCCCGATGTATTCAAGTGCCCATCCGATAGTGAATTGCCAGATCTCGCAGAATACAACAATGAGCTTGCCTCCAATCCTCGCGGCGGCGTGGTTGCCGCCGCTCCGAGCAGTTACGCCATGTGCGCGGGCTCCTTCGGGCCACCCAATGACGGAAATCTGAAGTACCTTAACACTGGCATCTTCGTCTATGCTCGGCGGTTCAAAATCTCGCAAATCACGGACGGCACCAGCAAGACGATTCTTACCGGCGAAACAGTCGACGGCCACCTGGCCGCCTCCTCGAACCTTTGGTCGAACGGGAGCCGGGTCAATTCACTCCGCACCACCGCAAGTCCGCTCAATACGCCTACTGGTATCAACGGCGGCACGGGCCTGATGGACAACACCGGCACCAATGGTTGCTCTGGTTGCGTCAATGCCGCCTTTGCCAGCCGCCATCCTGGCGGGGGAAATTTCGCGATGGGCGACGGCAGTGTGACGTTCCTCAGCGATTCCATCGACCTTAACACCTATCGCTGGCTTTCGACGCGTGCCGAAGGCGAAACAATTTCTGCCACTCAATAGAGACCGTCCGTGCGACATTTCGACGATCGAAAAACGGCCTGCTGGTTAATCGCTTCCATTGCCATGCTATTGGCTGGATGCGGTGATGGCCGCCCAACGCGCGTGCCGGTGGCGGGCATGATTTCGATTGACGGCGAACCACTGACGGCCGGATCGATCATGTTCGTCACCGATGCCGGCCGTCCCGCTGGCGGCAGTATCGATTCCGAGGGCCGCTTTGCACTCACCTGCTACGAGCCAGGCGATGGCGCGATGCCCGGCCATTACCGAGTGAAGATCACAGCCGTCGAGTCGATCAACGATCGCTCGAACCGCTGGCTCGCGCCCAAGAAATACGCCGACGAGAAAACGTCCGGCATCGAGGTCGACGTCACCGAGCCGGTCGACGACCTCAAGATCGATCTCACTTGGGATGGCGGCAAACCGTTCGTCGAGCGTTGGTGATTGGACTCGGCGCTGGCTCTGCTCCACGAGCGAATTGGCACACTTTGAAGCGGCAACTTAGATTCGATCGGAATAGGTAGGCATTTTGTACAAAACCACCTTCATGCGCTACTCATTTTCGGCAGCCAGCACTGGGGCGATTGCAGCGTGGAGCTGCTGCCTGTCGCTTGCCGTCTTCGCGATCCCCGGCGCTCGGGCCCAAAACGCCGCCGACTACACGACGCTCGTTCCGATCGGCACTGCCTATGCCGGCAACGACATCAACGTGGTCAGCTTCCGCCAGAACTCACTCACCTCGGTCGTGGTGGGCGACGACACATATCAATTCGCCTCCTACTATCGTAGTGTCGGTGGCACTCGCCGCGTGACCATCGCTCGGCGACTCTTGGGCAGCAGCGATTGGGATATCTTCAATCTCGGCACCGGGTTCAACGATCCCAATTCGAATGCTACCGACTCCCACAACACGATCAGCATGGGCATTGACGGCGACGGCATCATGCACCTCTCCTGGGGCATGCACAACAACAGTCTGATCTATCGCCAGTCGACCGCCTCGGTCCTCAACTCGAATCCGATCGCCTTCGATACCTCGAACCTGCCGATGACCGGCCTGAACGAAAACTCGGTCACCTATCCGCAGTTCTACAACCTGCCCGATGGCGACCTCTTGGGCTTCTATCGCAACGGCGGCTCCGGCAACGGCAACACCTTCCTCAACCGCTACGACACGGCGACCGACACCTGGAGCGCGGTCAATCACCCGCTCTTTGACGGAATTTCCTCCAGCGTGAACGCCTATTTCAACACGTTGGCGTTCGACGCAACTGGTGTGCTGCACGCTACCTGGACCGACCGCAGCACGCCGGCTTTCCAAACCAATCACAACATCTACTACGCTCGCTCCCCAGATCAGGGCGCCACCTGGACAAAGCTGGACGGCACACCCTACACGCTCCCGATCACCGAATCGACTGCGGAATTGGTGGTCAACATTCCTGAGGGCAGCACACTCATCAACCAGGCGAGCATGACGGTAGACAAGAATAACAATCCGCTCGTGGCTACCTGGTGGGCGCCGGGCACGGCGCAAGGCAATTTCACCCGCCAATACATGCTCTCGTACCACGACGGCAACGCCTGGCAGACTTCGCAAATCTCGAACCGTCCACTCGAGTCGCTGCAGTCCGACTCGACGGTCCGCGAGTTGGCTCGCCCGATCGTGATGGTCGACGATGACAACCGCACGGTCGTGGTGATGCGGTATGACCAGCGCAATGACGTCGTCACGGTCGGCTACAGCGAGGACAATCAGAACTGGAATCTGGTCGATCTGACGGCCACGGGGCTTGGCATCTGGGAACCGACTTACGACGAAGAACTCTGGAAGCGAGAAAACAAGCTTCATCTGCTCTACCAGCCGGTGGGCCTAGGGAGCACCAATTCGACTATTTCGGTGCTCGAATGGGATGCCAAGGCTTTTTTTTTCGACACCGCCCACCCGCCGCTGACGCTGCAAATCAACCGATCGACCGGCTTGGCAACGATCGCAAATCAGGATGATGCAGCGGTCGCCCTCGCGGCCTATTCCATATCGTCGGCCGGCGGACAACTGGCTCCGGCGGGTTGGAACAGCCTGGCCGATCAATCGGCGGTCGATTGGTCCGAGTCGCAATCGCTCGTGACGGTGCTGGCGGAAGCAAGCACGGGCATGCCGCTCTCGCTCGCCGCCAGTGGAGGCATCGCCACGATTGGGAATGCCTATGCCGGCCAGCCGATTTCCTTCCGCGTCGACGCTCCCGCCGACCTCGCATTCGAATACACGGCCGACGGCCAGCTGCGGACCGGCAAGGTCGAGTACACCGGCGAGTCGCTCAACAATCTGACGCTGCTGGTCGATCCCGACACGGGACTCGCACGGCTCGAAAACACTTCGCCATTCGCGGTTTCGATCGACGGCTACACGGTCTCGTCTGCTGCGCAGTCGCTCGAGCCCGGCTTATGGGCGAGTCTCGACGATCAAGATGCCGTGGGCGGCACCTGGTCCGAGGCGAACGTCGGGCCGGGTCGCGTGTCGGAACTGCAATCCGCCGGCATCACGCCGCTTTTGCCGGGCGACTCGTTCGAGATGGGGCAACTTTTCGCTGCGAGTGGCGATCCGGACTTGGTGTTTGACTTTCTCTTGGCTGGCGACTCCGCCTCGCTGCGGGGCGTTGTGCTTTACACCGACGTTCGACTGCCGGGCGACTACAACGACGACGGCGTCGTCAATGCCGCCGACTACACACTGTGGCGCAACACACTCAACGCGGCGGTTCCGCGAGGCAGCGGTGCCGATGGAAATCGCGACGGCATGATCACGTCGGCGGACTTCGATGTCTGGAAGTTGAACTTTGGCAAGATTCTCGCAACGCCCGGCGGCGGGTCGCTCGCCGCGGTTCCCGAGCCGACCACGGCACTGCTCGTGTCGTTGACGTTTGGGGCGGCCCTAGTTTTTTGTCGCCGCAGCCGATAAGAATCATCGCTCTAATTCTTCACGAATCAGCGAGGGCCGGTTCGTCGTGATACCCCAAGCGCCGAGCCCGGCGTAGAATCGCGCCTCATCGGGGTCGTCGACCGTCCAGACATGAAACTCGTCGATCCCGGCGGCCCGCAGTTGTTCGACGAAGGCGGCGTCGAAGTGCTCCGGACTTGCCAGCGAGCCGAAGCCGGCGGCACCCACCCGTTTGATCGTGGCGATCACTTCGGCGGCAGTCGGCCGCCAATCGCTGTGTTCGTCCCGTTTGTAGTTGCTGAGCCAGTGCAACTTGAGGAGGGGTAGCTGCCGCTTGCATTCGGCGACCGTCTCATCGACGAGACTGATGATCAGAGTGTCCTCGCAGTCGAGCGTGGACGTGGCGAGCACATCTGCAAATGGTTCGACGATCTCCGGCCCCTCTTTGAGTTCGGCGACAAATTTCTTGCCCGCCGGAATCTCTGCGAGCACTTCAGCCAACGTCGGAATCCGCTCGCCTCGCCAGCGGTCCCCTTTCCAACGGCCGATATCCAGCGATTGCAACTTGGCAAATGTTGACTCTTTGATAATGTGCTTTTCGCCCGCGAGTCGCTGCGTGTCTAGATCGTGAAAGCAAACAATCTGCCCGTCGGCCGAGAGCATGAAATCGCCCTCGATCCCGTCGGCACCTTGCTCCCAGGCCAGCCGAAACGCCGCGAGCGTGTTCTCCGGCGCGTCGAACGACGCCCCGCGGTGGGCGATGATGTAGGACATGGGCTAGCTCCTCGCGTTGGGTACTTCCGCACACGATAGTCTTCTGCATGGCATCTCGTCGATGGGAGTGTTATAACGTCGCAAGAGGCTGCCCCGCCGGCTTGATCTTTTTGCGGGGCCCACATCTCAAATCACAGGCGACGCCATGAAGCGAATTCTGGCTTTCGATCAGGGGACTACTTCCTCTCGTGCCATCGTGTTCGACGACCAGGGCGAGATCGTCGCGGTCGCTCAGCGCGAGTTTCATCAGTCGTTTCCCCAACCAGGCTGGGTCGAACACGATCCGGAGGAGATTTGGTCGACGCAGTTGGCGGTCGCCCAGGAGGCGTTGAAGGCAGCTCGCGTGAAACCGGCGGAAGTGGCCGCGATCGGCATCACCAACCAGCGGGAAACCGTTGTCGTTTGGGATCGCGCGACCGGAAAGCCGATTCACCCGGCAATCGTCTGGCAGGACCGCCGCACCGCGGGCACCTGTGACAAGCTGCGCACGGACTGCCGCGAGCCGATGATCCAAGCGAAGACCGGCCTGCGGCTCGATCCTTATTTCAGCGCCACGAAGATCGCCTGGATCCTCGATCATGTGGCCGGCGCTGGCGCCGCCGCCGAGGCCGGGAAACTCGCCTGCGGCACCATCGACACCTGGCTCGTCCACAAGCTGACGGCCGGCAAGCTCCATCTCACGGACGCGTCGAACGCCTCGCGGACACTGCTGGCGGACATTCACGCGGGCGACTGGGACGACGAACTGCTCGCCTGCTTCGGCGTGCCGCGCGCGATTCTGCCCGAGATCCGTTCATCAAGCGAAGTCTACGGCGAGGTGAGCGGAGTGGCTGGGCTCGAAGGGGTGAAGATCGCCGGCATCGCGGGCGACCAGCAGGCGGCCCTCTTCGGCCAGGCTTGTTACGACCGCGGCATGGCCAAGAACACATTCGGCACCGGCTGCTTCATGCTGATGAACACGGCCGACAGCGCGGTCGAATCGCAGCATCAGTTACTTACCACCATCGCCTGGAAGTTGGAGTCGAAAATTGAATATGCACTCGAGGGGAGCGTCTTCATCGGCGGGGCGGTCGTCTCGTGGCTCCGCGACGGACTAGGCATCATCAAATCGTCGGCCGATGTCCAGCGGCTCGCCGACACGGTGCCCGATAGCGAGGGCGTCTATCTCGTGCCCGCGTTCACTGGCCTCGGCGCACCGCATTGGGACCCCTACGCGCGGGGCACGATCATCGGTCTCACCCGCGGTACCACCGCCGCCCACATCGCCCGCGCCGCCCTCGACGCCATCGCGTTTCAAGTGGCCGATCTCGCCGAGGCAATGCACCAAGACGCGGGAACGCCGCTGGTGGAACTCCGCGTCGACGGCGGCGCGAGCGTCAACGATACGCTGGTCCAATTGCAGGCCGATCTACTGCAACTGCCGGTAGTCCGGCCGAAAGTGACCGAAACGACGGCCCTCGGGGCCGCCTATCTAGCCGGTCTGGCGGTGGGAGTCTGGAAGAACCGCGACGACGTAGCCGGTCGTTGGCAGGTGGAGCGCCGTTTCGAGCCACAGATGTCGGCCGACCGGGCATGCGCGCTCGCGCCCGTTGGACCGAGGCGGTGGAGCGTTCGAAGAATTGGGCCGCCAAGGATTAATCGCCCCGCACGGAAACGCACCCCATGGAAATACCCAGCCAATTCAGTCGCGATCGCCAACTCGAACGCCTCCACGGCGCCGACGGAATCTGGGACCTCGTCGTGATCGGCGGCGGCGCGACGGGCGTGGGCATCGCGGTGGATGCGGCGACCCGTAACTATCGCGTCGCACTGTTCGAGCAGCACGACTTCGGCAAAGGCACATCCAGCCGCAGCACGAAGCTGGCTCACGGCGGCGTACGGTATCTCCAGCAGGGAAACGTCTCGCTGGTCCGCGAAGCGCTGCACGAGCGGGGACGGATGATCAAGAATGCCCCGCACCTGGTGCATCCGCTGCCGACGATCGTGCCGCTCCATTCGCGGTGGGAAGGATTCTACTATGGCATCGGCCTCAAGATTTACGATCTGTTGGCCGGCCGATTGGGACTGGGGCGGTCGCGCCATCTGAGCCTGGCACAAACACTCACTGAGATTCCCACGCTCGAACCGGCGGGAATCTGTGGTGGCGTGCGCTACCTAGACGGCGCATTCGATGATGCACGCCTGTTGGTAAATCTGGTGCAAACGGCCATTGGTGAGGGAGCTGTCTGCGTGAACTACGCGCCGGTGCGGGAGCTGATTAAAGAATCGGGCCGCGTGACGGGAGTGGTTGCCGAGGACGCAGAAACGGGCCGCGAAATCCGCGTCCAGGCGAGCGTTGTCATTAATGCAACGGGACCGTTTAGCGACTCACTGCGGCGGCTCGACGATCCGCAGACCGACGCCGCAATTGTTCCCAGCCAGGGCATCCACCTCGTCTTCGACCGCGAGTTCATGCCGGGCGACACCGCGCTCATTGTGCCCAAGACCCGCGACGGCCGTGTCGTGTTTGCCATTCCTTGGCACGAACACGCGATGGTCGGCACGACGGACACGCCGCTCGACGAAGTTTCGCTCGAACCGCGGCCGCGTCCCGCCGAGATCGAGTTCCTGCTCGAGACGATTGCCCCCTACTGGTCGCGGAAGCCGGCCGCGAGCGACATCCGAGCCGTGTTCGCCGGCATTCGTCCCCTTGCGCGGAGCGGCGACTCGCGGAACACCGCCAAGCTCGCGCGCGACCATGTGATTCGGGTGTCGTCGAGTTCGCTGGTATCGATCATGGGCGGCAAATGGACGACTTATCGCCGCATGGCCGAAGACTGCGTCGATCGTGCGGCCGAAGTTGGCGGCTTGCTGGCGACACCGTGTCGCACGAAGACGCTACCGATTCATGGAGCAGAGGGCGAATCGCGCGCGGGCACCCTGGCCCAATACGGTTCCGACGGCCCGGCGATCGAACAGCTGGCGAAGTCAACGCCAGCATGGAATCAGCCCCTCGCCGAGCGTCTGCCACATGTTGGGGCGCAAGTGGTCTGGGCGGCGCGGCACGAACTGGCTCGGAGCGTGGAAGACGTGTTGGCCCGTCGCATCCGCGCTCTCTTCTACGACGCCGAAGCGGCACTCGCCGCGGCGCCGAAGGTGGCGGAGTTGCTCGCCGCCGAACTAAGCCGCGATGCCGCGTGGCAGGCTGGCCAGCTGCAGCAATTTCGGGCCGTCGCTGCGAACTATTGCTACCGACCGAGCTCCTAGCTTTGCGGGCCGTACTTTTCGAGATACTTCGCCACGTGCAACTTGCGGGCCGTGTTCTCGCTGGTCATGTAGCGGATCTTGCCAAAGATCGGCCTCTCGGGTCCCCAGGCGCGATCGTAGCGGCCAAGTATCCAAAAGATGCCGCTGTAGCTGTTGGGGTCGCGGCCGTCGAGCGCGTACTTGTTGTTCAGCTCGATCATCGTGGCCAGCGATTCCTGGGGTGACGCTGACCACTGGAGGATCTTCTTGCCCCAGAGCATTCGCAAGTAGTTGTGAATTCGGCCCTCGCGCACGAGTTGCCGTTGGGCCGCGTTCCAGAGCGGATCGTGTGTCACAGCTTGTTCGAACTCGGCGAGCGAATAGACAATCTCGCGCGGATCGTCGGCGTGTTCGGCCAGTGTCTTGCGAGCCCATTCGGGCAGGCTTTCATAGCGATCGAAGTCGTCGCGGTGGGAGCACATGTTGAAGCCGAGCTCGCGCCAGGTGATGAGTTGATCAAGAAAAGCCTCGGCCGACGCGCCAACGCCCCACCAGCCTTGAGCGCTCCCTGTAACGTCTTCCGCCAGGCGGGCCGGCGACCACTTCTCGCGGCGCATGACTGCGGCGAATACTTCGTGGGCTGAAAGATGGCCGAAGTGTAGGTAGGGCGAGAGGCCACTGGTGGCATCTTCATCAGGATGATTGCGCGACTCGTCGTACGCCGGCAGCTGCTCGATGAGAAACGACTTGAGCCGGCCTTCGGCGGCCATTGCGCCGCCCGCCACTGGCGTAGCGCCCACCTGATGGTCGATCGGGAAGCGTAAAAGCGATTTTTCGCTAGCCGCCAGGTCGGAAATCACTGCCGTGGGCCAACCCTTGACGATCTGTGTTGGCAGCTTGCCCAATTTCGGTAGCCGCGTCCTGGCGAAAGGATCTTCCTTCGGAAACTCGACCAGGTGTTCGCGCAGCTCGCGCTGCAGGAAGCGGCGAAAGTCGAACGCCCGCGAAAACACCTTGTCCGCCGCGCGCATCGGCAACAGCCCGTTGGAATCCACCAGCTCGAATCGCACGGAGATCTGCTCCCCGGCCGCCGCCACCATTCGCGGGAGAAAGAAGCATGGGTAGTCGTCGCCCACGACGACACATGCCCGGCCAGCGAGAGCCGCGAGCAAGCCGCGCCCGGCACCCGCCTGCGGCTCCAAATAGGGATAGTAGGTCGCGGCCTTCCCTTCGAGCCGTCGGGCGTTATCCGCCATGCCTTGCATCACGAACCCATGAAATCGATCACTGGCCCACTGGTATGCAGTGCGCAGCGGCTCAAAGACCACCAGCGGCTTGCGGAGCGACCGCGCCCAGTCGATCGCCCGCTCAAGGCTAAAGTTCCACCGCGTGCGTCGATTGGCCGTCATCCAGTAGAGAACGAAGTCGCCATCCGCCCGCACCGCCGCTGCATTGCCGCTGCGGACGCGGATCGCCGGCACACTGCTGCTAACAGCTGGTTCGGACATAGCAATCCAAGACACAAAATCAATCCGTGGCTAGCCACGGGCACTCTGGCAGTCAACAATAGAGCGAGTAAGGGAGCAGAACCCATGAACTCGCCGTTGTCCACCCCCGCGTATTGCCGACCGCGAGCTCACGCTGCATTCGCTAGACAAGTCGCTCACATCGAGACCACGGCCGGTCTGTTCCGGGCCGCATTCGCGATCTCGCTGCACGAACGACCCACGGCCAACATCGCTCAGGCCGAAGCAGTCATCGACAGCCTCGTCGAAACCGTTCGTCGCCGCGTCCACACGCAGAGTTTTCAGGCTCGACTCGCGCATCTGCACGATGTGCTGTTCGACATCATCGGCTTTCGCGGCAACGTCGACGATTACTACGATCCGGCGAACAGCTACCTACCCGACGTGCTACGGACGCGGCGCGGCCTGCCGATCGCGCTGGTGCTCGTCTACAAATGCGTGGCCGAAGGCGTCGGACTCACCGTGCACGGCGTCAACGCGCCGGGCCATTTTCTCGCGGCGGTTGAAGCGACGGACGCAAGTGGCGAGGGCGACGCCGACATGCGTCATTGGATGTTTGTCGATCCGTTCTATGGCGGCACCATGCTCGACGAGCAAGACATCTGCCGCCGTGTCGCGGAAACGACCGGCCGCGACATGCTGCCTACGCCCGAGTGGCGTTCGCCTGCCACCGGCCGACAGTGGCTCGCTCGCATGCTGGCCAATCTACAGGCCGCCTTCGCTTCGGCCGGCCGGGAGCGAGATCTCCTGGCGATGCAGGAATTACAGGCCCTGCTGGACAAATAGGCCCAAATTCGGCCTTGCGGTGTACAATGAAGTCATGCCGATGCGAAGCGGAATGACAGAGAGCAAAGGAATCAAGGGAATTACGAAGTGGGCCCTTTGCGCCTCCTCGTCTCGGTGATTTGCGCTCTCTCGGCTTCAGCGCATGCCGATGTCGTCGTACTGGCGAACCGCACTCACAACCCGGTGCCGGTCGAAGTGAAGCCGGCGAACGATGCGGCTCTGCGGGTGACATTGCCATCGGGCGATTCGCTGCCATTCTTTGTCGACGGGCCAGCCACCGTCTCATTCGCCGGGCGCGACGGGCTGAAGCATTACCAGGTTGACCCCAATACGGCATATTATTTCGGACAATCAGGCGACCAGGTCGACCTGCAGCAGATCGGCCTCGGCGAGGACAAATCGACTGCCGGCGGACGAACGTTGCCGGGCCGCGCGGCAACGGCGCCCCTGGCCACGATTCCGGTGAAAATCCTAGTCGATGAAGAGGAGCCTGCTCGCCAGCAACATTGGGAGCGCCGCCTCCGTGCGCGGATCGAGGCCGCGTCGGCCGTGCTCGAACAGCACGCCCGCGTGCGGCTCAAAGTGGTGGCGGTCGGCAACTGGGATTCCGACGATTCGATCACCGATTTCTTCGAATCGCTCGGCGAGTTTGAACGTGAAGTGAAGCCCTTTCCGGCGCAGCTGGCCATCGGCTTCACCAGCCAATATCAAGTCGTCCAGGGGCGCACCCACATGGCCGGCACCCGCGGCGCGCTGAGCGGTCATATCCTGGTCCGCGAATGGTCGAGACAGATGAGCGAGCCCGAGCGACTCGAGCTCTTGGTGCACGAGCTGGGGCATTTTCTTGGCGCGTCGCACAGCCCAGAAAGCAACAGCGTGATGCGGCCCGTGCTCGGCGACAGGCAAGCAGTCCGCAAAGGATTCCACGTCCGCTTCGATCCGGTGAACACGCTCGTCATGTCTCTCGTCGGCGAGGAAATGCGGCGACGGCGCATTCAAAAGCTTGCCGACATGACAATGGGCACCAAGGTCCGCTTGCGGCAGATTTATCAATCGCTCTCGCCGACACTCCCCGACGATCCGGCCGCAAACCAATTCGTACGCAGCGTGAGCGCCGCCACGGTGACACCATTGGTAATGGGCACGAAGCAAGTCGTTGCGCAAATCGTGCGTGCATCGCAGGCCAACATCGTATTGCCCGCGCCTGGAGACGCTCCGCCGGGGAGCCCGTTTCGCCTCGAGGGCGACGCCCTCACCGAACACTACGTGCGTAGCGCGGCTGGCATCGCCCGCTACTTGCCCGACGACATCGCGGCGAGCTCGATGCTGCTCGGACTGGGGATCGCGCTCGACGACTCGACGCTCTTGCGCGACAATTCACAAGTCGGCGGGTTCGTAAAAATGGTCGAAGCGGACGGCGAGCGATCGGTGCGACTGGTGTCCCTCGGGCAGCCGACGCTCCGTGGCCGACGCGATTTGGCCCAGCACTTCTTTGTCTCCGCACATCTCTCGGCGATGTTGGGCACCAACGTCGCGACCGCCGCCGGCCTGGCCAAGGAAATGAGCGATTCCAACGGCGGTAGCGGGTTCAGCTTCGCCGACATGGCAGCCAATCGCGCCGGCATCGTCTTCGCCGGCGGCTTGATCAACAAGCGGTTTACGCTGGCCAAGCTGTCGGACGAGTTCACGGTGCCCGATTTCGTGCCGCTGGTCGACGCGTTGCCGGAGGGACTTACGGCCGCCCAGATGCTCGCCCAATTTGGTCCCCAAACTGACGATCGCTTTCGCCGCCAACTCAACGAAATCGACAAGCGGCTGATGCAGTTGCCAGCCTACCAGAATATGGAAAATGCGGCCAAACGGTAGCTCTTGCAAGAATCGCTACCCTCGACCACTCGGGCCGGTCCCGGTACAATCCGGGTTTTCACCATTCCGCGGCTTCTGCCGCCCCCAGTGCTACCCGGTAGGCGTTCATGTTTTCGATTACACCCCACCACGACTTCCTCGTCGGCATCGACTCGGACGGTTGTGTGTTTGATTCGATGGAGCTGAAGCACAAGGAGTGCTTTGTCCCGAATTTCATCAATTGCTACGAGCTGCAAGGCGTCAGCAAGTATGCCCGCGAGGCGGCCGAGTTTGTCAATCTTTATTCGAAGAGCCGCGGCGTGAATCGCTTTCCCGGGCTGGTCGAACAGCTCGATTGGTTGCGACGCCGGCCCGAGGTGCGATCGCGGGGCGTGCATGTGCCCAAACCCGAGGGATTGATCAAGTGGATGGCGAGCGAGACGAAGCTCGGCAATCCCGCTCTAGAGAAGGCCGTCGCGGCCACGGGCGACCCCGATTTGAAGTTGGCACTCAAGTGGTCGCTGGCCGTAAACAAATCGATCGCCGAGATGGTTCGCGGAGTGCCCCCCTTTCCGAATGTGCGAGCGTGTCTCGATCGATTCGCCGAACACGCCGACATGCTCGTCTGCTCGCAGACTCCCAACGCCGCGCTCGAGGCCGAGTGGAGCGAACACGGAATCGCATCGTATGTGCAGGCGATCTGCGGCCAGGAGATCGGCAGCAAGAAGGAGACGCTCGCGGCGGCCAAAGGCAAGTATCAACCCGAGAATATCCTCATGATTGGCGACGCGCCGGGCGACTACAACGCCGCCGTCGCCAACAACGCGCTCTTCTTCCCGATCAATCCCGGTCACGAAGAAGCAAGTTGGACGCGGCTACTGGAAGAAGGAACCGAACGCTTCCTCACCGGCACCTTCGCGGGCGTTTACCAAAAGCAGCTGCTCGAGGAATTCGACAGCTACCTGCCGCAGCAGCCGCCTTGGCCCGTCCACGAAGCATAGTCGAATCATTGCGCCAACAACGGCATCACGACAACTGAAAACTGATAACGAGCAACGGACCTATAACATGACAGCAAATTGCGACATCGGCCTCGTAGGACTGGCCGTAATGGGCGAAAACCTCGCACTCAACATCGAGAGCCGCGGCTATCGCGTGGCCGTCTTCAATCGCACCACGAGCAAAGTCGACGACTTCATCGCCGGCCGGGCCAAGGGACTCAACTTCGCCGGCTGCCACACGATTCCAGACCTGGTGGCCAACCTTGCCAAGCCGCGTAAAGTGATGCTGATGGTCAAGGCCGGCCCGGCGATTGACGAGCTGATCGAAGACCTGCTGCCGCTGTTGGACAAGGGCGACATCATCATCGACGGCGGCAACACCTTCTACGCCGACACCGAGCGGCGGACGAAATACGTCGAGGACAAAGGCCTGCTCTACATCGGTACCGGTGTCTCTGGCGGCGAAGAAGGCGCGCTGAAAGGCCCAAGTATGATGCCCGGCGGTAGCGTCGACGCCTGGCCGGCCGTGAAGCCGATTTTTCAGGCCATCGCGGCCAAGGTTGGACCCAAGAACGATATTCCCTGCTGCGAGTGGGTCGGGCCACGCGGTGCCGGGCACTATGTGAAAATGGTTCACAACGGCATCGAATACGGCGACATGCAGCTGATCTGCGAAGCCTACTTCATGATGAGGGAAGCGCTCGGCCTCTCGAACGAAGAGCTCTACGACGTCTTCGCGGAGTGGAACCGCGGCGAGCTCGATAGCTACTTGATCGAGATCACCCGCGACATCTTCAGCGTCAAGGATCCGAAGACGGGTAAGTTCCTCGTCGATGTGATCATGGACAAGGCCGGTGCCAAGGGGACCGGCAAATGGATGAGCCAGCTGGCGCTCGATCTCGGAGTGCCCAGCACGCTTGTGACCGAAGCCGTTTATGCTCGCTGCCTGTCGGCACTCAAAGACGCCCGCGTTCGCGCGAGCAAGGTGCTGCACGGCCCCACGGGTAAATACGACGGCGATCGCAAGGCGTTCATCGAACAGATTCGGCACGCCTTGTTCGCCTCGAAGATTTGCAGCTACGCCCAAGGCTTTGTGCAGATGCAAGCCGCGGCCGCGGAGCACGATTGGCCGCTCAATTACGGCGATTGTGCGATGCTCTGGCGCGGCGGCTGTATCATCCGCGCCGTGTTCCTTGACCGCATCAAGGAAGCGTTCGACAAGGATCCGAAACTGGAGAATCTGCTCCTCGCGCCGTACTTCAGCAAGGCGGTGCAGGACGTGCAGGATTCGTGGAGAAACGTGGTGGCCACCGCGGCCCGACTCGGCATCCCCGTCCCCGCGTTCTCCGCCGCACTCTCGTACTACGATGGCTACCGCCGCGAGCGGCTGCCGGCGAACTTGCTCCAGGCCCAGCGCGACTATTTCGGCGCCCACACCTACGAACGGCTCGATGACACAGGGGCATTCCACACCGACTGGATCCGCGAGCGCCGCGAGCCAAAGTAAAAGACGTAGTTCCTTCCCCCTTCCGCCCTCCCCCTTCCCCCTTCGAATCATCTCATGTCCGCCGACTATTTGCACAAGCTGTTTGGATTTGATGGCCAAGTTGCCGTAGTGATCGGTGGCACGGGCGCTCTGGGTGGCACGTTGTGCGAAGGACTCGCCCAGGCCGGCGCTCACGTCGTCGTCGCCGGCCGCAGCGCCGAACGCGGCAACGAGCGGGTGGACGCCATCAAGAAGCTCGGCGGGTTGGCCAGCTTTGCTGCCGTCGACGCCACCAACCGCGAGTCGGTCCAGGCTCTCTTGGATGGGATCGTCAAGGAGCATGGCCGGGTTCACGCGGCGATCAATTGTGCCGGCGTCAATTCGCCGACGCCGCTGTTCGACATCACCGAGGAAGAGTTCAACCGCATCATCTCCGGCAATTTGTTCGCCACGCTCCTGGGTTGCCAGATCTTCGGCAAGCATATGGTGGAAGCCGGCGGCGGAGCGATCCTGAACATTGGCAGCGTTTCGAGCTTCCGGCCATTGTCGCGCGTATTCACTTACTCGGCATCGAAGGCTGCGGTGCTCAATCTCACGCAAAACGTCGCCCGCGAATTTGCGCCGCAGCAGGTCCGCGTCAATTGTCTTTGCCCCGGGTTCTTTCCGGCAGAACAAAACCGCAAAATCCTTGATAAAGGCCGCGTCGAATCGATCCTGCGCCACACGCCGGCCGGCCGGCTCGGCGACGCGCCCGAGTTGATCGGTGCCACACTTTTGTTGCTTTCCCCGACGGCCGGTGGGTTCATCAATGGCGAGGCCGTGTATGTGGACGGTGGATTTACGGCCATGAGTATTTAGTGGATCGAATATCGGCAGACTCGCACGATTGCTTACAGGTGCAGCAACCAAAAACTCCCGCAGCCGTCCTATGGCCCACACCTTCGTTATCTTCGGCGCCTCTGGTGACCTCACCAGCCGCAAATTGATCCCCGCTCTCTACCAACTCGCCCGGAAGAAGCGCCTGCCGGCCGACACGCGGATCGTCGGCTTCTCGCGTACTCCGTACACACACGACGCATGGCGGGCGGAACTCGCCGAGTCGGTCGCCAAGTTTGTCGGGAAGGATTTTGACAAGGAGCAGTGGTCGAAGTTTGCCGAGCGGGTTTTCTACCACGCCGGCGACATCAGTCAGTCCGCCGACTTCGACACACTGGCCACGTTCCTCGACGAGCTGGAAAAAGACCCAGATAGCATCCGCATCTATTATCTCGCCACGGCCCCACAATTCTACGGGCCGGCCGTCAAGCAGTTGGGCCGCAGCGGGCTGGCAGAGGAAAATACCTGTCGCCGACGGGTGATCATCGAAAAGCCATTTGGGACCGATCTGGAATCGGCAAAGAAGCTCAACGCCGTGGTGCACGCGGTGTTCAACGAGCGGCAGGTTTACCGCATCGATCATTACCTCGGCAAAGAGACGGTGCAGAATCTGCTCGTGCTGCGATTTGCCAATACGATTTTTGAGCCGATCTGGAATCGCAATTACATCGACCACGTGCAGATCACCGTGGCGGAAGAAGTCGACGTCGAGAAGCGTGCCGGCTACTACGACAAAGCGGGTGTGCTCCGCGACATGTTCCAGAACCATCTGCTGCAATTGCTGATGGTCACGGCGATGGAGTCGCCCGTCCGCTACGAGGCCGATTCGATTCGTGACGAAAAGGTGAAGGTCCTGCGGGCGATCCACCCGATGACGGCTCAACAGGTGCACGAAGACACGGTCCGTGGCCAATATCGCGGATATCTCGCGCACAAGGACGTTGCGCCCAACAGTCGCAATGCGACGTTTGCCGCGATCAAGTTGTCGGTCGACAACTGGCGGTGGCACGGCGTGCCGTTCTATCTGCGGAGCGGCAAAGTGATGTCGTGCCGCACCACGCAAATTGTCGTCCAGTTTCGCGAGCCGCCTTTCATGCTCTTTGCCGATGGGCCGCGGAGTGTCAGTGAGTCGAACCGGCTCGTGATCCAGGTGCAACCGGCCGAAGGCATCCAGCTCCATTTTGAGACCAAAGTCCCTGACGCCGGCATGAAGATGCGTCAGACCGATCTTGAGTTCAGCTACCAACGTGAGTTCCACGGCGCGATCCCCGAGGCGTACGAACGACTGCTGCTCGACGCGCTCGAAGGCGATGCCAGTCTGTTTGCGCGCGCCGACGAGGTCGAAGCGGCCTGGGCGATTTGCGATCCGATCCTCGCCGAATGGCAGAAGAGCGACAAGCCCGAGCTGCACGCCTACGAGCCGGGTTACTGGGGACCGTTCGAGTGTAGCGAATGGATGGTCCATCAGGGTCGCGAGTGGTTCGATACTTGCCCTGTTTTGAGTTGACGCGACTATATTGCCCCACCGATCGCAGCGCATGAATTCAACCAGGGATAGCCGATACGATCCGACGAAATCGTCGCAAGGTCCTGACTGGATTCCTTTCGCGCCTTGGGGGCTGTGGGAGCTGAACCTGTTTAGCTGGCCGCTGGTGGCGGTCGTCGCGGGGCTGATCTGGCTCGGAGGCATCTGGCAGTGGCTCGCCGTCGGTCCGGCCGTGCTGCTGTTCCTGATCGTCTACTTCTTCCGCGATCCGCCCCGCCGCATCACGTCGGACACCGCCGCCATCGTCGCTCCGGCCGACGGCAAGATTGTCGACATCACTCCGCTCGACCACTACGAGTTCATTGGTGGACCAGCCGTGCGAATCGGCATCTTCTTGTCGATCTTCAACGTCCATATCAACCGCGCTCCGTGCGACGGGAAAGTTGTCGAATTGAACTACAAGCCGGGCGAGTTTCTCAATGCCATGCGGCCCGATAGCGCCGAGCGAAACGAGTCGATGTGGATCGGCTTCGAGTCGCTGGAGTCGCCGTCGCGGCGGTTCGCGGTCCGGCAGATTTCGGGCATGTTCGCCCGACGAATCGTCTGCATGCTGCAGCCGGGGCAGACTGTCACGCGGGGGGGCAAGTTTGGTATGATAAAGCTTGGCTCGCGGACCGAGCTGATTCTGCCCGCGGCGGCCAAAATCGAGATCGCGCTCGGCGACAAGATCCACGCCGGCAGTGACATCGTCGCCCGCTGGTCGTAAGGTAGAGTTTCGCAGGGACGCCAGGGCGATTGCATGCGAGCCCTCCGTGTTGTGTCTGGCGGCACTTTCGAACTTCGACCCCAGCCGCCCGACGGTCCAGGTGATTGAATTATGAAACCGATTCGCGCCATCGCCGTTTTGCCGACGCTCTTTACGCTCGGCAATCTCGTTTGCGGATTTTTCGCGGTCGTGGTTCTGGCGCGGATCGAAAAGCCGGTGGGCATTGAAGCCATCCCTGCACCAAGAATTGAATCCGCCCGCGAGCTGATTGAGATGATTGGCAGCAGCGATCCCACGCACAACTTGATGCTTTCCGGCGCATTGATTCTGCTGGCCATGTTCTTCGATTCGGTTGACGGGCAGGTGGCTCGGCTGACGCGTCGCACCAGCGACTTTGGCGCGCAGCTCGATAGTCTCTGCGATCTCGTGTCGTTTGGTCTGGCACCGGCGATTTTGTTGGTGAAGATGTGCCCGCAATTCACCAGCCTGCACAGCGAAGCGGTGTGGACGATCGCGGCCTTGTTTGTCTGTTGCGCTGCGTTGCGGCTGGCGCGCTTCAACGTCGAATCGGACGACAACGACGATCACATGTCGTTCGCCGGGCTGCCGACTCCGGCGGCGGCCGCCGCGATCGCCAGCTTCGCCATCCTCTCCTACACGCTTCGTAACGAAGTGAACATCGCATTGCATGAAAAGTTTCCGATCTACGATTGGTGGATGCAGCGGCTGTTGCCGTTGTTTGCGGTGATCATCGCGATCCTGATGGTCTCGCGGATCCCCTACCCTCACCCGCTCACGCAACTCATCCGCGGCCAGCGCAGTTTCGCCCACATCGTGGCGATTGTATTTGCGCTGGTGGCGATTTTGATCGTACGCGGTTACGCGGTACCGCTGCTGTGCGTGTTGTTCGTGCTCATTCCGCCGGTGCGGTTCGGTTGGGAAGCGGCTCGTAACCGCCATGCGCGCGAAGAACCGTTGTTTTAGGGGGCCTTGTGTTTACTGGTTTAGTCGAAAGTTTGGCCGCGGTGGCGGAGATCGTGCCCGAGCCACCCGGCGTGCGGCTAGTGATCCGCGAGCCGCGGATTGCCGTGGCGTCGTCCATCGGAGCCAGCGTCGCGATCAATGGCTGCTGTCTGACGGTGGTGGCGATTGATGGCGACACGCTGGCCTTCCAAGCCGGTGAAGAAACGCTTTCGCGGACCAATCTCGGCGAACTGAAGTCTGGCGACATGGTCAACCTGGAACGGTCACTGAAAATGGGCGACGAAATCGGCGGCCATCTGGTCTCGGGCCACATCGATGCGGTGGGCACGGTCGATCGCCGCCTGGACGACGCGGATTGGTGCACCATGTGGTTTCGCTTTCCGCACGCAATCTCCGGCCAAATCGCCAGCAAGGGCTCGATTGCCGTCGACGGCGTAAGTCTCACGCTGGTCGACGTCGAAGCCGACCGCTTCAGCGTCGCCCTCATACCGCACACGCTCTCCTTAACGACACTCGGCCGGCGAAAAGTGGGCGACCGCGTCAATCTTGAGACCGACGTGCTCGCCAAATATGTCGAACGACAGCTCTCCCAATCTCCCGCTTCCAGCCGAAAGTAGCCAACCGCTCCATGTCCCGCCAAACGATGTCCCGCCAAACCAAATCCTTTTTGATCGAGCGTTTCCGTGAAATGGGGATCGCGCCCGCCACGCGGCATGGTCAGAACTTTCTCATCGATCTGAATCTTGTCGATCTCTTGGTAAATTCGGCCGAGCTGGGGCCGCAGGATGTGGTGCTCGAAATTGGCACCGGCACTGGTTCGCTCACGGCGATGATGGCCCAGCGGGCAGCGGCGGTGGTCACCGTCGAAATCGACGCCCACTTGTTCGAACTCGCCAGCGAACTGCTGCTCGAGCTCGATAACGTCACGATGTTGCGAGTCGATGCGCTGCGGAACAAGAACAATTTTGACGACAGCGTGATGGAGGCCGTCGGCAAGCATCTCGCCGCGGCGCCAGGTCGACGGCTGAAGCTGGTGGCCAACCTGCCCTACAATATCGCCACTCCGGTGATCTCGAACGCGTTGCTCGCTCCGCATGTGCCCCATTCGATGGTCGTGACGATCCAGAAGGAGCTTGCCGATCGGATGTCGGCGTCTCCCTCGACGAAGGACTACAGTGCCTTGAGTGTCTGGATGCAGAGTCAGTGTACGGTGGAAACGGTGCGCGTGCTGCCGCCGAGCGTGTTCTGGCCGATCCCCAAGGTGACGTCTGCGATCATTCGCGTGACGATCAATCCGGAGCGGCGGGCCGCTATTCCGGACCTCAAGTATTTTCACCAGTTCGTGAAGGCGCTTTTTCTGCATCGCCGTAAGTTCTTGCGGGCCAACGTGGTGCCAGCGATGAAGCGGCATCTCACAAAGGAGCAGGTCGACGTGATCCTCGAGGAGATGCAGTTCGCGGCCGATACGCGGACCGAGCAACTCGACGTCGATACGCTGCTGGCCTTTGCGGAAAAGATTCGCGTGGCAGCCCCCGATTGGTCGCTTTGACCGGAGAACGCAGCGTCCCGGATCATCGCTCTTCCGGCTGACAATTTTGCAGGAATGCATTAGAATCAGCGTAACGGCAATTTCGCCGGAACATAGGAACGACGAGGCGAGCATGTCCTTCATCGAAATGACCGGTACCACGCTGGAACGTATCATCGCCGAGGACGAATTGCACCACGGCGACCTGGTCGGGGTGGGCGTCGATTCGGCGACGATCGTCCGGGTCAACCGACAGGGCGACATCGAGATCCGCAGGGCAGCCGGCTGGGACGTGATCGGCGGCCTGCTCGGCGAATTTGAGCAGCGGGTCCGCCGCGAGACGGGCCTCGATTGGGCCTAGTTTCCGAACGTTGGTGAACCCTCCATTCATGTATTCCCTCTTACTTTCCGGCCGGTCGTAGGGACTGGTGCGGCTGAGGCGGGACGCCACTTGGACGGTTTGGGGCAGCGATCCTACCCGCACATGCGGCCGGCTGCTACGATTGATGAGCAGCGTTCTCCCCAGTTTCGCCCGAGTATTCTCATGGCCCGTACCGCCGACATTTCGCGCCAAACCGCTGAGACGAAGGTTGAGCTCAAGCTCAATCTTGACGGCGCGGGCCACGCCCATATCCAAACGGGCGTCGGTTTCTTGGACCACATGCTCACGCTGTTGGCCAAACACGCCGTGATCGATCTTGAAATCGAGGCCCAGGGCGACCTGCAAGTCGACCAACACCACACGGTCGAAGACGTGGGCATCTGCCTCGGCCAGGCACTCAAACAGGCGCTCGGTGACAAAGCCGGCATCCATCGCTATGGGTTCTTCACGTTGCCGATGGAGGAGACCCTCTGCACCACGGCAATTGACCTGAGCGGGCGGTATTACCTGGTGTTCAACGCCGAGTTCCCGTCGGCCAAGATTGGTGATTTTGACAGCGAGCTGGTCGAAGATTTTTGGCAGTCGACGGCGGCTAACGCGTTGTGCAATCTGCATATCAATGTCCCCTACGGCCGCAATAGCCACCACATCGCCGAGGCGATCTTCAAGGCGACCGCGCGGGCCCTGCGAGCGGCAATCGAAACCGACCCGCAGATGCCCGGCGTGCCGAGCACCAAGGGCACGCTGTAACGGCGGGTCGCGACAATCTGGGAAAGCTGTGGCGGGCCCAAAGTGTCAAACCGTTGCCGTTCTCGTCGATTGACGTCTTCGCAAAAACAGCTTGTTTTCTCGAAGACGCCAAGTTTCGACCGAAGGCGACAGGTTTTTTGCACCCTCAAGGTAGATGACGGCCTTTTGTTGCCATCTCACTAATCCAGATTTTAACATGAGGGCGCAGAGGACGCAGAGTTCGTAGTTTGAGCGAACTCTGCGTCCTCCTGTTTCCACAATTTGCGGAGTAATGTTCAGAAGGCAGGGAGTGCCGGATCACTAATCGACACTGATTGGGATTAGGGGAGAATAGCGAAGATCAGTGTTCCTTCCTGTTGTCCGGTTTCGCCTCGGAGAAAAACATCGTGTTTTCTCGAAGACGCCAAGTTTCGTCCGAAGGCGACTGGTTTTTTGGCATGGTGCATGGTGCATGGAGGGAAGCCGGTTGCGCGCAGCGGTAGACCGGCCGTAGGCGATTTCGCCACGGCAAACGTCGATTCTTCGCCGGCGGAACCTGCGTTCGCGACGTGTGATGTTTCGAGATGCCAAAGAACAAGCGTACCGTTAGCGATCGGACGGAGGACCGCAGGCGGCGAAAATTGCCTCAACGCGTTCGTCGCGGAGGAACCGCTTGTGGCATACGCCTCACACGCCCCAAGGCCGCGTGGGTACGTGTTCATTTGTACCAAAGTGCTTGGCAGGCATACAGGCCCGATTTTCGGCCGCGCCCGTTGTGGCGAAAACGTTGTATGGCAATAGCTTAGCACTGCCTCACACCGCGGCTCGACGCGCAAAAATGTCTGTCTCCGGATTGCACCTAACGCGCTCGACCGCCACCGACTCTTTTGTTACCCGGTCGGAACCGCGCTACAATCGACCGCAAAGATGGGCGTCTCCCGGAGTTCCCCGGAGTTTTTCCCAAGAGTCCGTGCCTTCGAGACTCAATAGGTGACACCGTCTTTATCTATTGCTAGAGTAACTGTTTGGAGAACTGCACGGCGACTCGAACATCAATACTTCCTTTAAGCGCGGATTGCCGTTACATGAGTTATCATTCGCTCCTTTGCTGTGTTGGAATATCGTTGATTGCCGTCACCGCTGCTCATGGGGAACTTCGCATCCAGGACTTGCAGATAAGTGCCAGTGACGGCTCAGGTGCCGACCGTTTCGGCAGCGCCATCGCTGTTAGCAACGGTGTAGCAGTTGTGGGCGCCAATCAAGACGACGATTACGGCGACGACACAGGGTCGGCTTACTTGTTCGACACATTCACCGGCACGCAAACGGCGAAGCTTTTATCCAGCGACGCCGCGGCGGGCGACCACTTCGGTGAGGCAGTAAGCATTACCGGAAACAAAGTGCTGATTGGCGCGTCGTGGGACGACGATAACGGTGGGCTGTCAGGTTCCGCGTACATATTTAACGCGCACACAGGATCGCAGCTTCGCAAGCTTACTCCCACTGTTGGTATGGCAGGCGAGTTTTTCGGTTCGGCCGTTGGCATCGCAGGTAATGTCGCCATCGTCGGAGCCCATGGCAATAAAGATAATGGCACTTACGCCGGGGCGGCCTATCTATTCGACGTCACGACGGGTCAGCAATTGTTCAAGATCAAGCCAGACGACGGAGCTGCATTGGACAACTTCGGCGAGCGCGTTGCCATTACGGACGGCATGGCCATCGTCGGTGCCCCAAGTGATGACGACAACGGTCCACTTTCCGGATCGGCTTATCTATTTGATACGACAACTGGCACTCAACGCCACAAACTCACTCCCATTGACGGGTCGGCGATCGACTACTTCGGCTATTCTGTCGGCATTAGCGGCAATGTTGCCATCGTTGGGGCGATTGATGATGACCCGAATGGAAATCTATCGGGCTCTGCCTATTTGTTCAATGTTGTCACTGGTGAGCAGCTTGCCAAGCTGGTGCCGGAAGATGGAGGCCGGGGAATTATTTCGGCGTGTCGGTTGCGATCCATGGCAACACCGCGATCGTCGGGGCCTACGGCAACAGGGATCGCGGTCGATTCGCGGGAGCAGCGTATCTTTTTGACGTTCCTTCGGGGCAGCAACTCGCCAAATTGTCAGCCGACGACCTCATGGACGAACAGGCCTTCGGTTGGTCAGTTGGTATCGATGGTCGTACTGCAATCGTTGCGCTCTACGGGACTGATCAAAACACAGCCTATCCTCGGGCGGCCTATTTGTATGCGGTCGTCCCCGAACCTGCTTCAGTAATCTAATTAGGTTTGAGCTGCGCCTGGCTGGTTCTCCTTCGTTGGTCGTGCGCCGCCGTTCGTTGATTACGAGCCAATGACACTTAGGACTTGTCCCAGGAGAATTAAGAGGCGGAAAAACAAAAGAAAAGCAAGAGTGGCAGAACGATTATTTGATAAATCGCTTTGACACCTATTCTTTTTCAAGCCGCGGCTCGACGCGCAAGAACGGTTTGCCCGGGTCGGTCGAAGCCAGAGCATTTTGATTCGTGAAATATTTTCCAGACCCGGTTCCCGCTGCCAACGCGAGTTCGCACTTGCCGCCACGAGTGCGGGGCGCAGTAATATTGACGTTGGTTCGGCGATCCGGGAGGCACAAGGTGTCAGGAGTGGAATCGTGATTCGGTTGCTGAAACCTTGCCTGGCCCCAAGAATCATCGAAGGGACGTATAATGACAGAAGATCGACCGCTCGATTCGCGGCGCGAATCGATCTCGAAAGTGCCTGAAGTCACACTCCTGTTCTGGATCGTCAAGATCGCCGCGACGACGCTCGGCGAAACTGGGGGCGACGCGGTTTCGATGTCGATGAACCTTGGGTATGTCGTCGGGACACTGATCTTCGCCGCGCTGTTCGTGATATTCGTCATCGCTCAGATCAATGCCACGCGTTTTCATCCGACTTTGTACTGGGCCACTATTATCGCCACAACCACCGTCGGCACGACGATGGCCGACTTTTCGATGCGCGACCTGGGCATCGGATATGCCGGCGGGTCACTGCTGTTGTTCGGGCTGCTGATGTTGTCGCTGTTCGTCTGGCATTGGAGCTTGGGCACGATTTCGTTCCGAAACCTTCATACGTCCAAGGCTGAAATGTTTTATTGGGTGACGATCATGTTGTCGCAGACTCTGGGGACGGCGTTGGGTGATTGGGTCGCCGACGGTCGATCCGAAGTCCCCCCCGGCCTTGGGTTGGGTTACGTTGGCGCCGCGTTAATCTTCGGCGGGATGCTGCTGGTCGTGGCGGCCCTGTATTTTTCCACTTCGCTTTCGCGAACGGCGCTCTTCTGGGCGGCGTTCATTCTCACGCGCCCGCTGGGCGCGGCGGTTGGCGACTTCCTTGATAAACCGCACGACCACGGCGGCCTTGGACTCAATCGCTATGTGGCGTCGGGGGTGCTGGTGGCGTTCATCGTCGCCTGCATTTTCACTTTCAAACATCGTCCCGCTGAGCATGCTCACTGACAGTCGACCCCGCGATCACCTGTTCGACGGCGTCGCGCCGTGGAGGCAAAAGGGGACATTCCCTGCTGGTTCGGTTCAGCGGTTGGCCTTGTCGCCTTTGAGCTCCTGCCAGTAGGCCTGCAACGCCAAGTCGTCGCCCGTGTGCCAGAGAGTACGTTCTCGCCTGCCTTGAATGCGCCGCGGAAAAAACAAAAGAAAAAACCAAAGGGGCAGAACGATTATTTGATAATTCGTTCTGATACCTTTTTTGTGTGGTTAAACGTCGTGCCCCTGCTCGGCGGGCAAAACGGCTTTCCCCAGGTCGTTCCCCCAAGGCGACCGTCGGTGCGCTGCGGGCGGCCATCGGAATCTATTCACCGATGTGATCACCAATGTGATGCTCGAGCGGCAAATTCCCGGGTTTTAGCTGTTGTTTAGCTTGTTTTGGCGGACTTGCGACAGCTGGCGATTGGGGTAAAAAGGCGTACATATCAAGGAAATTGTTGTTGAAATAGCTCGAATCCGCTTGTACCATGGGAGGCGTCGTATGAGATACGACAATGCGTCGCACGCGACAAGAAGTCGACTGCTCAAAAGATTTGATGCTGACGGCGGAAGAAATGCGCTCCGAGATTTCCTTTACTTGAGGACGAAAAATGCGTTACTCGCTCGCCGCTTTGCTCGCAATCGTTTTGGCTTCGCCTGTATCTGCCAGTTTGCAGATCGAAACTCCGTTTACGCCCATGGCGCCATTGGGGATCAATGACTTTGCGACCCAACTTGGTCAACGAATATTGTCCCCCTCGGTCGTAACTCCATGGGTGGCTGTTGCCGATGTCATCGCCACGGAAGCCGGGACACTTCGCTTTTTCGCTCATGCGTCCGAAAGTGGATTTACAAATACGTTTCATATTAACGACACGCTTGGAAATCCATACTCCTATACGGAAGTTGGAGCCGTTACTGGTTGGGATGACCCATTGGTTCCTTTCGCCGAATTTGATGTTCCCTTGAACACAACCTTTAGCAGCCTGCTAGCTCGGTTCACAACAAATGGCACGCCGCCAGCTTCCACTCCAGGTGTGGACGCGAACATCGGAGAAATCGGATTTGGCATCTTTGTTGCCAGCAATGGCGACTATGATCCTTTTCATCTTTATTTTGCCTACGACGACAACGGAGCTGGCCCGGATGACAATCACGATGACTTGATCGTGAGTGTCCAATTCGTGCCCGGTTCCAGTACGGGCACCGCTCCGGTTCCGGAGCCGATAAGCTTTGTGGTCTGGGGAGCGTTGGTCGGCGCGACGGTTGTATTGCCGGCCGTTTCCCGACGCCGATAAATCTAATCGATTCAAAATCGAGCTCGCCGGTGGATTGCGTCGCGCAAGAAATGCGCCGTCAATTTTCCATTTGGCCGATCAGGCGATCCAAAAACAAAAGGGTCAGAACGATTATTTGATAATTCGTTCTGGCCCTTTCTGATTGAGGCGAAGCCTTGCAACGTTGGGGGGTCGGTTGCTGGTTATCGGTTCGCACAGGACGCACTTTACCCCCGGCGGGCTTCGACGAGCTCAGTCGAGCAAGCCGGGGGCTGGTGGGCGTGTTCGCGTGCCAAACGGGTTGGCAGTTCAGCCCTCAGCCGATTTCTTCCTCGTTGACGTAGACCTCGAGGAAGCGGGTGAGGCGCTGGAAGTCGCTTTCGGCTTCGATGTAGCGGACGACGGTGACCAGCGTCTTGGGGTCGACGAGCTCTTCGAACGGGACGTAGTGCAGTTGCAGTTGGCCGGAGACGGAGACCATTACGCCGTTGAGGCCCTTTTCGACCAGTGCGCGGAAGGCGCCGACGCCCAATTGGCTGCCGAGCATGACATCGAAGGCGTGGGGCTGGGCGCAGCGCGACTCGTAGCCGAGCTGGAGCGGCGTGACTTTGCGCTTGTGGCCAGTCTGGCGATGGTATTCCTTGGCGATCAGCTCGCCGAAGATGTCGTGCAGATTCACCGCGGCGATGCTGATGTGGCCATGCTCGTCGCGGCCGATGCCGGAGAGATATTTTTCCGGCAGCATTTCGGCCAGGCCTTCGGCGATCACGATGACGCCATATTCCTTGCCCTCCTTTTCGCGGGCGGTCATGGTGAGCACGATTCGCTTGATCACTTTATCCATGTCCATCACCTTGCGCTTGGTGACGGCGCCGGACTTTGAGTTGGTCGTGTCTTCCTCGGTAGCGTATTGACCAACGATGTCTTCCACGCTGATCACGAGACTGGCTTCGCCGGCGATGGCGACGCCATAGGCCAGCCAGCCCGCGCTGCGACCCATCGACTCGACGAGGAAATAGGCGCGGTTGGCTTCGGCGTCGGCAATGAGGTTGCGCACTTCGCGGCCGAGGAAGTCGACGGCCGTGAAATAGCCGAACGTAAAGTCGATGCCGCGATAGTCATTGTCAATCGTCTTGGGGAGATGGACGACGGGGATCCGCTGAGCATCGGGGGGGAGCTTCTCTTGATAGAGCTTGAACTTGTTCGCCGTCTTGAGTGTGTCGTCGCCGCCGATCGAGATCAGGGCGTCGACGCCGATCGACCGCAGCGCTTCGTAGACGGTTTTGAGGGGCTTCACGCGTTCGGCATCGTCGAGATGGGCCGGGCTGGAAACGTTCTTGCCCGGATTGGCGCGGGCGGTGCCGATAATGATGCCCTGCGAATTGCGGGTGCGGCCGAGCATCTTCTGCGTGATCGCCACGTAGTCGCGGCCCTCGACCATTGGCCGCTCGGGCGAAAACTCGATGAGATTTGAGTAGCCGTGCTTGATGCCGACGGCTTCGATTCCGTGGCGGAGGAAGGCGGTAGCGGCGGTGGAAATCACGGCGTTGGCGCCGGCGCGGGTCCGCCGGCGAAGAGAATCGCAACCTTCTTTACCGGGTGGGGCATTTCCCAGGGGGAGGCCATCGTGGATGTCTTGGTGGTCATAGTTTTTCTGCCTGCTTCAATGCTGGGGAATGCGAAAGTGCGGCCGCCGGAAACGGATCGGTGGGCGGCGAAGGGTCATTTTATTGGATTGGGGACTGGTGGGGAAGAATCGGGGCGCGGCGGGATGGGGGCGTTTTTCGCGGGCGGGCCGGGGGGCGCTGGGCGGTGGGGGCAGGCGTCGTGGCCGACGCCGCGAATTGGTTGCCGCGAATCAGCCGGGGGTGAAGGTGCGTTCGACGAAGGTAGTGTCGATCCGTCCTTCGACGAAGGCCGAGTGGCCGAGGATTTCCTGGTGAAGCGGCACGGTCGTCTTGATCCCCTCGACGCGTAACTCGGCCAGCGCCCGTTGCATGCAGGCGATGGCTTCGGCTCGTGTCGCCTGGTGGACGATCAGCTTGCCGATCATTGAGTCGTAGTACGGCGGGACGACGTAACCGCTGTGGGCATGCGAATCGAAGCGGACGCCGAAGCCGCCGGGTGCGATGAGCCGTTCGATCTTGCCCGGCGAGGGCTGGAAGTTTTTCTTGGGATCTTCGGCGTTGATGCGGCATTCGATCGCGCAGCCGGAGTGGTGGATGTCGTCCTGGTTCCAGGGGAGCCGCTCGCCCGAGGCCACGCGAATTTGCCACTTGATTAGATCGATGCCCGTGACCATTTCGGTGACCGGGTGTTCGACCTGAATGCGGGCGTTGACTTCGATGAAGTAGAAGTTTCCGTCGGCGTCGACGATGAACTCAACCGTCGCGGCATTCGTGTATTCGGCCGTGAGGATCAATTGTCGCGCCGCCTCGCACATCGTGGCGCGAGTTTCCGGCGAGATGCTCGTGCTGGGGCTCTCTTCGATCAGCTTTTGATGCCGGCGCTGGACGCTGCAGTCGCGTTCCCAGAGGTGGACCGCGTTGCCATGTAGATCGGCGAGGACTTGCACTTCGACGTGGCGCGGGCGCTCGATGTATTTTTCGAGGTAGACGTCGCCGTTGCCGAAGGCGGCTTCGGCTTCGGCCCGCGCTTGCTGCAGCGCGCTCTTGAGCGACAGATCGTTTGAGGCGACCCGCATGCCGCGTCCGCCACCGCCGGCGACGGCCTTGATCAGCACCGGGAAACCGACTTCATGGGCGAAGCTCAAGGCTTCCTTTTCGTCCGAGATGATGCCATCGCTGCCAGGAACCACGGGCACCTTGGCCTCGCGGGCGAGCGCCCGTGCAGCATTCTTGTCGCCCAGCCGGCTCATGGCCTGTGGGCTGGGGCCGATGAAGTCGATGTTGCAGCTGCGACAGATTTCGTTGAAGTGTGCGTTTTCGGCGAGGAAGCCGTAGCCCGGGTGGATCGCCTGGACGTTGCCGACTTCTGCGGCGCTGATCACGCTGGCGATCTTGAGGTAGCTGTCGGCGGCTTTGGCCGGGCCCACGCAATAGGCTTCGTTGGCCAGCTGCAAATAGTTGGCACCGCGGTCGCCTTCGCTATAGATGGCAACCGTCTCGACGCCCAGTTCGCGGCACGCGCGGATGATTCGCAGCGCGATCTCACCCCGGTTTGCAACAAGAATCCGTTGATACATGACGACTTACCGCGCTCCCGTGCAAAGCAGACCTATCAAGCATTGGGCGAGACGCGGAATAGCGGCTGCCCATACTCGACGCTTTGACCGTTGGTCGCCAGCACGGCGGCGATTTTGCCTGAACACTCGGCTGGAATCTCGTTGAAGACCTTCATCGCCTCGACGATGCAGACAGTCGACTCGGGCCCGACCTGATCGCCAACTTTTACGAAAGGGGGCGAGTCGGGGCTGGAGGTGGTGTAAAAGGTTCCGACCATCGGGCTGCGGACGTAGAGGGCGTTGGCGTCTTCGCTCGGCGCGGACGCTCCGGCTGCCGGGGCGACTGGCTCACCGGCTGCCTTGGGTGCCGCTGCGGCAGCCATGGGTGCCACGGCTCCGGCGACGGTCACCATTTCTGGACCGCGGCGCAAGCGAATTCGCTGGTCCGCCTGGCGGAGGTCGATCTCCGACAAGTCGTGCTCGTTCATAAGCTCGATGAAGCGGCGGACCTTGCGAACGTCAAACACATCGCCCGCACTGGACCCGGCGTTGGAGGCCATTCCTGTCTCCTTAGATTCGCTCAATATTCGACTCCGTACTTACCGGTCGGTCGCCGCCCGCACTCACGATGCGAGGACGCAATCGTCCAATTGCTTCGGCACATCGGAGAGCACTTCGTGCCCGGTCCGCGTGACCAAAATGTCGTCCTCGATTCGCACCCCGCCCCAGCCCGGTAAATAGATCCCCGGCTCGACGGTTACGATCATGCCCGGTCGCAGCTTGGTCTTTTGACCCGCAGCCAGCCGCGGCGCCTCGTGGATTTCGAGCCCCGTGCCATGCCCCAGGCCGTGTCCAAAGGCGCGGCCGAAGCCTGCCTTGGAGATGATTTTCCGGGCCACGCTGTCGACCTGTTCGCAGGTCGCTCCGGGGCGAATCGCGTTGATTGCCGCGAGCTGCGCCGTGAGCACAACTCCATACACCTTACGGAGTTTCGGCGAAATTTTAGCGGTGACCAGGATTCGCGTCAAGTCGCTCATGTAGAGCCCCGAATTGGCTCCCCAGTCGATCAGCAGGAAGTCGCTGGACTTGAGTTTGGCGGCCGTAGGGGTCGCGTGTGGCAACGCGGCTCGGGGGCCCACGGCGACGATGGCTGGAAAGCTGAGCGCCTTGGCGCCGAAGCGGCGTGCCTGATACTCGAGTTCGGCCGCGACGTCGAGTTCGGTCATTTCCGGCGTGAGCAACGCTTTGACCACCTCGAATGCCCGTTCGGCCTGGCGGCAGGCTCGGCGCGTCTCGTCGATCTCGTCCTTGCTCTTGATGATCCGGAGCCGCTCGACGAGGCTCTCGGTCGCGGTGATTTCGACGCTGGGGAGTTCTTTGGCCAGCGTGCGTTCGAGCGAGACCGTGGCCGAATCCGCCTCGATGCCCAGCCGCTGGACGCGCGCCCGTGTGACGACTGCCGCGGTGACTGGCAGCATCCGGTCCCCAGGCCCGCGGATCTCGAGCTTCAGGCCGGGGCATTCTTCTTCGAGCTGGGTCGTGTAGCGCTTATCACTGATGAGCGTCTCGCCGCTCTCGGTCACGAGCAGGAAGCTGTCGTCGCCGGTGAAGCCGGTCAGGTAGGTGACGTTCTTGAAATTGGTAACCAGCAGCGCGTCGGTATCCGCTTGATGGATCAACTTCCGCAGTCGGTTGCGTCGCGAGGCGTGAGCTGTCATGGGATCGAAGGAGGGGGTATAGAGCACGCGGACGCGCCATCCGCACGGGCCCATGATACCTAACCGGGATAACTGGGCAAGATGGAATGCGGAAGCTGCTCGGGCAATTGCCGGGCGACTTGCGGGATTCCGCTTAATCAACGGCGTCGGCGGCGGCAGGCCAAAGCGGCGGCCCCCAGGGCCGCCAGGATCAGGCTCGTCGGTTCTGGAACGCCGCCACCGCCCGCAACGCCCAAGAGAGATTGCAATTGAGACCCGCCACCGAGCCCGGACGCTTCCAGTGCGTTGCGCATGATCACGAAGTCGGCATAGTCGGTCTTGCCGTCGCGACTCAGATCGCCATTCATCCAGGACGTGACTGTTCCCATGCCGGTACCGTTGTTGTATCCCCAGCCCGCAACGAATGCGGAGATATCGCCGGTCGCGACTCCGCCCGCTGTGGACCCGGTCAATTGACCGTCGAGGTTTACGTCTGCTCGCAGGGTCTCCATCGACCGGAGAATGTTTTCACGGTAGTACGAGAGATCGGCAAATGTAGTCAGATTTCCATGGAGGACCGTGTTTGCTGCCTGGCCGTCGAATGTAAAGGCTGCGTTCACGATACCGGTCAAATACCACTGGTTGTTCCCGGGGTCGCGATAGAACACGGAAGACCCCGAATCGCCCGAAAAAACTTGGGCTTCGGTATATTGTGGGTTCAAAAACGTATTTGGATCGGTCGGCGGCGGAGCATGGTTGTAATTGCTGATAAAGGAAATCACGTCGCGCGTGATCATGTCGCTGGTCTTCAATGACATCACACCAGTCGTCGTCGAAAGAAGTCGGCTGGTCACGAACGGCCCCTGACTTCCCGTGAAGCTGGCTGGATCCTCAAGATTGTTAGTGCCCCAGCGCTTGACGTCGTTGAGCGTGACGTTGTAGCCATTGCCCGCGGGCAATGCCGTAGTGCGACTTGGACCGTGACCGATTAACGTTACTTGCGGGCGCGGTTGTGCAACCGGCGCCGGGGGAGAAGTGGTTGAGATCGCGCAGCTGTCACGCGAACCGCAAATCTCGGTCAGACTCGGATTGCCGCTGAGCCGGACAAGTCTCAAGTCGGTTTCGGCCGTCAGAGAAATCGACACGCCGTTCTTGTTGGTCACCGAACTTGGATTGTGCACGACATAGTTTTGAATGATGTTGAATGTCTCGCTTCCAAATGTAAGCGAACTTGTGATACTGGAAGGCCCGACGTGTCTCGCCGTCAGTGCCCAGCCATCGCCAAGATAAACATAGTTAAGGCTTCCGGAATCGGTGTGGTTTGCCCAGTAGGGATTGCCGGCCGGAGCCGTTGTTGTCGCTTCCGAGGGCACGATCATTGCGTCGGCTGGAGAATTCAGCAGCCCTATCGCGCAGAGTGCAGCGAGGGAGAACGTGGATCGTAGCATCGACTTGCGCCAATTCATCATGAGCCGCCTCAATTACACAAGCTGTGCAATCCTCTTCCAAACGCAGTCGGCCATTGGGATCGACTGATGCGTCGAAAGAGTGTGTCTGTTCTGTTCCGAATCGAGATAAGAGGCCCTGCCAAATCGCTGCTGTCGTTGGCGAAGATTCTCAAGCTTCATTCTACCAAAACCGCCGAAAAACAAGCATGATAATCCGCGAAGTCGCCGCGGTTTTTGGGCGCGGCCATTCGACAAATCCTGCAGGACCGTTTACGCTGGTCGCGGCGGTTTTTCGCAGAGAGACGAGCAGTCGTCCTCTTGCTCCGCTCGCAAGTCTTTTTGCGGTAAGTGGTTATGGTTGCACCACCGGTGAGGATTGGCCATGTCCAAGTCGACTGACACACCGCTGCCATTGAGGATCATGGCGCCCGCGGACGGGACCCAGACCACTGGAATCCTGCTCAGCGGCGGTCTCGACAGTGCGATTCTGCTTGCGCAGTTGCTCGCTCACGGCTGGCAGGTGCGACCATTCTACGTCCGCACCGGGTGCATCTGGCAGGCCGAGGAAGTCGCATCGGTTCACCAACTGCTTGAACACCTCAATCGGCCGAGCCTCTTTGGACTCGTCGAGTTGGAAATGCCGGTCGACGATCTTTACACCGGCCATTGGAGCCTGACGGGCCGCTTGGTACCCGACGACCATTCGCCCGACGAAGCCGTTTTCCTCCCTGGCCGCAATCCCTTGTTACTCTTGAAGCCGGCGCTTTGGTGCGCGATGCAGGGGGTATCGAAATTGGCATTGGCTACTTTGGCGGCCAATCCATTTGACGATGCAAAGCCCGAATTCTTTGATCGCTTCGAAGCGATGATCCAGTGGGCCACAGGTAGCGACGTGCGGATCGTGCGACCCTTTGAAATGCTCTCGAAGCGTTGCGTGATGCAACTCGGCCGCGACGTGCCGCTGGAGCTCACGTTTTCCTGCATCGCACCGGTCGGCGGACTCCATTGCGGCCGCTGCAACAAATGTGCGGAGCGTGCCGCCGCGTTCGCCCATTTTAGCGGCGGCGACCCGACGCGATATGCTGCGGAAGTGGCATAAGGAACGTGTCACCCTCCGTTGAAACGGTGGCGGCTTACTTGAAGCAATTGTATTTCAAGATGCACCACACCGCTTGCAGTCCGTCGCGCCAGCCGATCTTTTTTCCCTCCGCATACGTCCGGCCGTGGTACGAAATGCCAACTTCGTAGATCCTCAGCGGTTTGCCATCGAGCCGAAAAGCGGCGAGCTTCGCGGTGACTTCCGGCTCGAATCCGTAGCGATCCTCTTCCAGAGGAATGCTTTGGATGATCTCCCGACGAAATACCTTGAAGCAGGTTTCCATGTCGGTCAGGTTCAGGTTGGTGAAAACATTCGAGAGCATCGTCAGCCAGCGATTGCCGACCAGGTGCCAGAAGTAGATCACGCGGTGACTGTCGCCGCCGATGAAACGCGAGCCGAAAACAACATCGGCACTGTCTTCGACGAGCGGCTCGAGCAGCTTCGGATATTCGGCTGGGTCGTATTCCAGGTCGGCGTCTTGGACGATGACAAACCGGCCGCGGGCCTGGGCGAAACCGGTTCGCAGTGCCGCCCCTTTGCCGCGATTTCTTTCGTGGCGGAGGACGCGAATGGTGTCGTGCGCCGCTGCGAGCTTGCTGAGTACTTCGGGGGTGCCGTCGATTGAATGGTCGTCGACGACGATGATCTCTTTTTCCACATCGACGTCGAGCACTGTGGCGATCAGTCGTTCGAGCGTGGCGGCTTCGTTGAAGGTCGGGATCACCACCGACAGGAG
Organism: uncultured Planctomycetota bacterium; assembly: GCA_963847905.1. Lineage (GTDB taxonomy): Bacteria > Planctomycetota > Planctomycetia > Pirellulales > Lacipirellulaceae > DASYDU01. Next base: position 386,465 of record CAWKBP010000002.1, read on the forward strand.
AATGCCAGCGTCATTCTGGTTGGCAGATAGGTCGGACACGCGTCACTCCGGCGCCAGTGCGATGGCGCATACTTCCCTTGTCCTGACCCCTGCGGGGGAGCAATTCAAGTATAGTACAGCCTCGATCCGCTGGCCGGTCGCCCGCCACCCCGCAATACCAATAAAAAAGCAGTCCGGGCGGCTCAAAAGCCATGCCCGGACTGCGCCCCCCTGGGAATGCAAAGTGGTTCGTCGGTGATTCGTCGGCCGGCGTCTACTGCCGGCTGCCATGCCTATCTAGCGGATCATGGTGCCAGGGAATGGTGTGCCGGGGTTCGGGCGTGCATTGTTGCGGGGTGACGAGAGCAGACTCGCTTTCGCGGGCCGGAGCAACAAAGATATCGGCACTCTTCCGCCGAACCTTTGGAAAACTGTGCCGATTCGAGCGATGCCAACGACTGGTGAAGTTGGGGGCGATTCCCTTCACTTTCGCTCATCAACTTTGCCGGTTAAGCCGATTTTGAGGGAGATGGGACTGCCGATCGGTAGGCGCTTGGTGCTATTGCATCAATGGAATACCTGCTGCCGCTCCAATAGGCGGACAAAATTCGGCCTGTTGGCACGCACATATCAATCACGATTGAGAGCATACGGATGGATATTGCTGGACTCGTCTACATGGTTATGGGATTGGCCGCGGTCGGTCTAGCATTGCATGCGTTCTATTCGCTGCTAGGCAAAGGGCCTCCCGCCAGCGTCGTCACGGTGGCAACTTGTTTCACTGCGTGGGGGCTCAACCTGCCGTGCCTGTTTCGCGACCCAATTGATGGCACTTTTAGCCATGGCGTCGATCTTGCTCGCACCTTGCTGCTTGTGGTGGGGATCCTAGGAACCATCATCGGAGCCTATGATCTCACGTTGCCACGAAAGGAAGAGAGCCGATTCTTCGCGTGGCTGTTCCGAGTACCGCTAATCTGGGGCGGAATGGGGGCGATCGCGTTTTATACCGGCTTGAATGAAGGTTGGATCAAGAGCGATTTGCTGGTTCGCTACATGGCCGGGCACCCGGTCGAATTTGTGACGGGGATTGCCTTCTTTGTCGCGCTAGCCGCACTTGTGATGCGGTTTCTCGAACAGACGAGTCAGTATGCTTCGATTGACGGCGTATCACTTCCGCCGACGCAAGTTGGTGGAACATCGGTTGCGAATTGCAACTCGCTGATCGCGGAGCTCGATCATTTGCCAGCAAATTTACAAAAGAACTATCTTGCCCGTCGGTTGCGGGAAGTTTTGGAAATGATCCGGCGGAAGGGTTCCGCCGATGCGCTCGAGAAGCACTTACATCACCTAGAGGATCTCGACCGCGAGCGGGTGTTGTCGAACTACGCTCTGGTGCGGATCATCGTCTGGGCGATGCCGGTGCTCGGCTTCTTGGGCACGGTGATCGGCATCACGGTTGCCATCGCCAGCCTGTCGCCGGAGACGATGGAGAAGTCCATGCCAGACGTGATTCACGGCTTGGCGATCGCCTTCGATACCACCGCCCAAGCGCTGGCCCTGACAATGTTTGTGATGTTCGTCAAGTATGGCGTCGAACGGTCGGACGAGCGATTGTTGTCGCTGGTCGACGCGCGGGCGGCCGAAGAACTGGTTGGCCGCTTCCAATATACGGGCACCGACGCCGATCCCAACGTCGCGTCGGTCCGCCGCATGTCGGAGCAGGTAGTTGGCGCCGTCGAGTCGCTTGCCTCACGGCAGGCCGAAATCTGGCGCTCGACGATCGACGAGACCCATCAACAGTGGGCCGACGTCAGCACCTCGACCAGTAAGATTATCCAGGACTCGCTGACGGTTGTCATGCGACAGGCTCTGGAAGAGCATGCGCGGCGGCTCAATGAAGGCACGCATCTATACGCCGACAAGCTCAGCCGCAGTTCGCAGGACACGGTCGGCCACCTCCGCGAAGGCCTGGAAAAGCTCGCCGAGCTGTTGGTCGAGTCGCTCCACCGCCACGGCGAAGTGTTGACCGCGAGCGAGAAGGATCTCGCCGAGGAGAATCGCCGCCACCTCTCGGAAGTCGAGGCCGCACTGGGCGAATCGATGGTGGTAGCTGCCGATCGGCAGGAGAACCTGATCCACCAGAGCGAAAACCTGCTCAAGGAAATGCAAATCGCGTTGGTCGAGGCCGCCGAGGCCACCGTCCGCCAGCAGGAGCAGCTTGTTCGCCAGGGCGACGTGATGTTGAAGGTCGTCGGCGCCACGGGCGAAGTCAAGCAGCTCGAACAGGCGCTCAACGCGAATCTCAGCGCTTTGGTCAATACGCAACAATTTGACGAGATGGCGCTGAATCTCACTGCCGCAATTCAGCTTCTCTGCGCCCGCATGGGCTACGCCCCGACTCGGCAATCCTCGAGCGCTACCCCTGAAGGCAAGCAGCCGAACATCCACGCCGCATGAGCCGCGCAAGACACCAAGCTACGCAGAACGACGTCCAGCTCTTCCCCTTTGTCGCGGTGCTGTTGTGCACGATGGGGACGTTGCTGGTGCTATTGGTAATCGTCACCAGTGCGGCCAAAAAACGCGCACTCCAAGAGGCGACGGTGCAGCAAGCCGCCATCCAGGTAGCAGCCGATGCGAAGGCGGCCGCGGACCAATTGGATGCCGACGCAGCCCAGCGCGAGGTCGAGCGAATCGCCCGCTACCAGGCGGAACTCGACGTGGTTCGTGCTCAGGGCTGCCGAGCAACTTCGCCAAGACCAAGAGCGGTTGAGCCACTTGGAAGATCATATGCGCAGGCTGCGCGAGCAACTCGACGTGTTGCAGCTGGCCGCGGCCGAACTCAACGCGATGGAAGGCGAACACTTCGATGATCGCAAGCAAGCAGAACAGGAAATTGAGCGACTTCAGCAGCTGATCGCCGAGTCGCAGAAGACGATCAAGCAGCTGCGCGAAGACGCGAAATCGCGGGCCCGATCGTACGCCATCGTGCCGTACCAGGGCAAGCATGGCACCTTTCGCCGGCCAATCTACATCGAGTGCCGCAAGAATGACATTGTGATCCAGCCTGAGGGAATCGTCTTTAAAGACGAAGATTTTCAACCGCCGATCGGACCGGGCAATCCGCTCGTGGCGGCACTGCGCGCGGCACGCGAACACATTGCGCAATATGAATCGGACGTCGCGGTCGGCAAGAACGCCGAACCATATCCGCTGATTATTGTGCGGCCGGAAGGAATCGACGCCTACTACTTCGCTCGAGAAGCGATCCAAAGCTGGGACTCTGAGTTCGGCTACGAGCTGGTGGAACAGGACTGGAAGCTCAAATACGCAGCAGCCGACCCTCAGCTAGCTGCCAAGGAACAACAAGCTGCCGAGCTGGCACGGGCGCGATTGCGGGCGTTGGCCGCGGCCGCCCCGCAGGCTTTCGGAGCCTACCGGCGGGGAGGGAATGGAAGCGGTATCGGAAACGGAAGTGTCCGCGGTTTCGGCGGCGGCTTCAGCAGTGGCGGTTCGGGCGATGATCCGGATGGGGACGATTCAGATTATGAACCGGGCGACGAGCCTCAATCGGCGGGCGGCAGTCTGCGCCTCGCGTCGCGGCCAGGCGACGGACGAACGCTGGTCGTCGTCGACCGCAGTGGAGCTGAATCGCAAACTGGGTATGCCGGCGCCACAGGCGGGGCACGCGCCATGGCTGCCGCGGGCGGCGGGGCCGACCGCACCGGCTATACGGACGACCGATATTCGACAGAGCAGCTACCCGGCGCTGGCACCGCGGCCGACAGAACGGAGGATGCGGCAAAAACTGTTGAGAATAAGGCCGGAGAATCGTCGCAACCTGGCGCCCAATCAGGCGGTCAATCGTCACAGCCGCCGGCCGGAACTGCGCAGCCGACCGATGCTAAGTCTGCGCCGGGCCGCTATGCCGCTGGCGAGGACCCCGAGCAGCAACTGGACAACCAAGCTCGTGCAGCGGCCGCAGCGGCGGACGAAGAATTCGATCAAAAACATACCCCTGCCAAGGTCCGCGGCAAGAATTGGGCGATCGCCAACGGCAATCCGGGCATGATCCCGATCCGGCGTTCGATTCAGATTGTCATTCGCGACGATGCGCTCGCTCTTATGCCAGAAGCAACGACCACCGGTGAAGTGTCGGCTGCCGGTCGCGAGTTTCCGATCGGTGCGGAGCCCGGCGCTGCCTACGAAGATCTGATTTCGGCCGTCGAAAAGCGGATTCGCGACTGGGGCATGGCCGGCCAAGGGCTTTATTGGCGGCCGGTTCTTGAGCTCAAGGTGAGCGGCACGGGCGACTACCGAGTCGACCCGCTATTGCGGCTGTTGAAAGATAGCGGGGCGGAAATCCGCAGCGGCGCTGGTTCTCAACCGACGGCAGCCCAACAGACGGCCGTGCAACAAAACGAAGGGGGCGCACATGGCACGACGCGCTAAAGACGAGTTCACTGAAATGCCCGGTCAGGACTCGTTCCTCGACGTCCTGACGAACATGGTCGGCATTATCATCCTGCTGGTCGTGGTCACCGCGTTACGCACGTCGCAGGCGACGGTGAAGACTGCCGTCGAAGAAAAGCAAGCTGCCGTTGCCTCGTCGTCCGTCGTGCCTCTACAGGAGCTGGACGAAGTCGCGCAAAAGGCCCGATTGGCGGAAGCAGACCTCAAGGGCCTGGTCGGGCAGGTCGTCGGCGTTCGCGGGGAAGCGGAGCTCCGCGAAAAGGAGCGGAACTACATGACCAGCTACATCGCCACCTTCGAACGTGAACTTGACGATCGGCGGTCGACCCTTTCGGAGGAAAAGCAGCGCGATTTCGACCTACGGCGCAAATTGACGGAATCACAGTTGATGCTCGAAAATCTCGGTCGTGAGCAGATCGCTCTGCTCTCCGCCGAGCCCCAGGTCGAGGCCATCGAAAACGAGCCGACGCCATTGGCCGAGCGGGCCGCCGGCAACCGCGTCTACATGTACCTTGCCAATGGCCGAATCGCCACGGTTCCCAAGGAGCTGTTCGACGCCACGACGGAAGATCTCAAAGAAAACGTTTGGCGGCTCAATAACGAAAGCCGTTTTACTCGCACCGTGGGGCCGGTAGGCGGATTCCGCCTCCGTTATCTCGTGGCGATGCAAGCCATCCGGCTGGGCGGCGCAGGACGCCGTTGGCGTCGGCGCGCAACGGGCCCAGGTGATGGCGCGGCCGCAACTTGTCTGGTTCAAGATTACGCCTGCCACCACGCCGCTGGGTGAGTCGGTGGAAGAAGCGGTTCAGCCGAATTCCGACTTCCGTCAGACGCTCCGCGAGAATCCGGCCGACACGTCGGTCGTAGTGATCGCCGTCTATCCGGATAGCATCCGCGAATTGCACCAGCTGAAGCGCGAGCTCCATTCGGCCCGCTATGCCACCGCGTACGTGCCGTTCAAACAGGGCCAGCCGATGAAGGGCGTGCCGACCGGTTCGAGCCAGCAATCGCGGTCGGGAGAAGTCTTCGCGCAATAATCTTTGAAATCGCCAAAGCCTCGGCGCGGTTCAATTGCCGTTCCGTCCCGCGCATCAAGTCCGCCATCGTCAGTTTTGCGAGCTCGCTTTGGGCGGCAGCCGACGCACCGTTGAGCGAATTGAGCAGCCGCTTGCGCACTTCCGGTGTGAGCGCGTCGAGCACGGGAATCGAGGGGCCGAGCGGATTATCGAAGGCTTCGATGATGTCACAGAGAGAAATCTGTTCCGCCGGACGGGCCAGGTAGTACCCGCCGTCGACGCCGCGCGTCGAACACAACAGGCCACGCGTCACCAAGCTGCGAAGTATTTGCAGCAGAAAACGCTCCGGCATCTGCCCCTCGGTTGCCAATTGGCTGCAAGGGATTGGAACGCCACGCTCGCCATGGGAGAGCTGTAGCGTCGCGTGGATCGCGTACACGATCGTTCGCGAAAGTTTCATTTCGGCCTGCCTTCGAAGCTCCGCGCCGAATCGCGCACGTCGATCTTGACGATACGCAAACAGCGAGCAGTGCTTAGCTATACAATGATGTAATTGCTAAAGGCTCAAGGACAACCGTGGCGCGATGCGCGGCTTGTATCTCCGCACCCCAAATCCCTGCCCCACCTATGTCCAAAAACTTTGGAAAGCCTGTTTAAGACGAGAGAAAGATTTTCTAGCACACCGACTGCGACGCCGTCAATTCAAATGTCCGCCATCTTGGCGGACCTACACAAATGTCCATAAGTGGTCTGCATTTTCGGTTACACACAATTTCCGTCCGATCTCGACACGCAGGATGGCGAAGTAGTGCCACGTAGCGACGCTAAGATCGGATCGCGCTGGGGGAATCACCCCATGGGCGGCGGTTCGTTGGCCGCGTCCGATGTATCAGCCGCCGCGCCAGGACCGCGCAGCGCGTGCAACATCAGCGCAATTGCGCCGACAACGAGCAAAGAATCGGCGATATTGAAGTTTGGCCAGCGCAATTGATCGCTCCATTGGACGAGAATCCAATCGCGCACCGCGTGGACCGGCTGGCCGACGTCGCTCGCCCGGCCCGGCCAGAGATGATCGGGGAGCCCCAACCGATCGTAAAGATTGCCGAGGAGCCCGCCCATGACGGATCCCAGGGCGGCGGTGAGCCAGAGGTCACTTGCCGCTCGCCAATAGAAGAGCCAGAGCGGAATTGCGCAGCCGGCGAGCAGGCTCAGCGAGGCAAACAGCCAGGTGCTCCCCTGCCCCATGCCGAACAGCGCGCCTTGGTTCCAACTGAGCTGGAAGCCGGCATGCTCCGGCCAGAGCCAATGCACCTGGCCGCGACCCAGCTCCGGCCACGAAAAGATCCACGCTTTGGTCGCCTGATCCACGGCGAATCCACAAGCGGCGATGGCGCCGAACAGGATGTACCGATTCCGTGGCACATCGGGCATGAATCGACCTCTTTCGAAATTCGCGCAGCCGATCGACGGTCGCGTCCTCTCTCTGCCGCTACGGAATGCTTTCTTGCGCTTCGGCGCACTTGATGCAGACCGGAGTGTAGGGAATTGCGTTGAGCCGCGCCTTGGCGATCTGGCCTTCGCATTGTTGGCAACGTCCGAAGCTGCCTTCGTCGATTCGATCCAGCGCCGCGTCGATGCTTCCCAAGGTGACTTCTTCCGTTTCCATCAGGCTCAGCGTGAACTCCTGTTCGAAGTTGTCGCTTCCCAATTCTGCCATATGGATCGGCATGCCGGCATTTCCCGCGTCCGTACCCGTCTTTCGCAGCGCTACTTCGGCCATCGCCGTCACATCGCCGCGCAATCGCGCGCGAATCAAGTGGAGCTTTTCCTTGTAGGCCAGCATGTCCGTTTTCTTCATCGAGTGGTCTCCGGTTGCTTGACGCGTCCGTCTGTCCGCTTCGCGCCAAATCGCGAAGACTCGTTATTCTAAAACGCCCCGTCACAGATGTCCAGCAACACCGGAGGGGGCTTTCGACAGCTTGTGAGTCGAGTTGCGAATCTGCCCAAAATGCGGTAAACTGGCACTAAGTTGTTAGATGCTATCGCTTTACCCCGGGGTGGCGCTCTGTCTGCGCGCTGCTTCCGCCGGGTCGGTGTCGCCCGCTCCTGGCGTGGCGAGGAGTTCCCGTTGGCGTCCGCCGTCAAAACCATGACCGATCTGGCCTACCAGTGCTGCATCCAGCCGAGCTGCGCGGCCACCTACGACGTTGGCGAAGCGCGGACGAGCTGCGGCAAGTGTGGCGGGCTGCTCGATGTGCTCTACGATTGGGACGCCCTCGAGGTTCCCAAAACGCTCGCCGCTTTTGAAGAGAAGTGGAGTCGTCGCCACGATCCGCTTTGTCTGAGCGGCGTCTGGCGATTCCGCGATCTGTTTCCCTTTGCGCCGGCTGAGAAGATCGTCACGATCGGCGAAGGGCAGACGCTGCTCCACCAGTCCGACGGTGTCGGTCGCTTCGTCGGCATGAAGCCGGGGAATCTGTTTCTCGAGTACGAGGGGATGAATCCCTCGGGCAGCTTCAAAGACAACGGCATGACGGCCGCCTTCACGCACGCCCACATGATCGGTGCTCGCCGCGCGGCGTGTGCCTCGACCGGCAACACCAGCGCGTCGCTCGCACTCTATTGCGGTGTCAGCAAGCTGATGCAGGCGATCATTTTCATCGGCTCGGGCAAAATCTCTTACGGCAAATTGTCGCAAGCGCTCGACTACGGTGCGCTCACGCTGCAGATCGCCGGCGACTTCGACGACGCGATGCACCGTGTCTCGCAGGTCAGCAAACAAGAAGGCATCTACCTGGTCAACAGCGTGAATCCCTTCCGGCTCGAAGGCCAGAAGACGATCATGTTCCGCGTGCTCGAGGGCCTTCAGTGGCAGGTGCCCGATTGGATCGTCGTTCCCGGCGGTAACCTCGGCAACAGTAGCGCTTTCGGCAAGGCATTTCATGAGTTGCACGAGCTGGGGCTGATCGATCGAATGCCGCGATTGGCCGTGATCAACGCTGCGGGAGCGGATACGCTCTACCAGCTCTACGAGCACCGTGGCCTCCGCTGGAATGCCGGCCGCCCTGATGCCGCGATCATCAACAACTACTACGCCGAGCTCGACGATGGCAACCGTCGGGCCTCGACCATTGCCAGCGCGATCGAGATCAATCGGCCGGTGAATCTCACCAAGTGCCTGCGTGCCCTGGAGTGGATGAACGGTGTCGTCCGCGAGGTGACCGACGAACAGATGCTCGACGCCAAGGCCCAGGTCGGTGCCCATGGCCTCGGCTGCGAGCCAGCCAGTGCCGCCAGCGTCGCCGGGTGCAAAGATGCTCCGCGAAGAAGGCGTCATTGCCCCCGGCGAGCGTGTCGTCGCTATTCTCACTGGTCACCAGCTTAAAGATCCGACTGCGACCGTCGCCTACCACACGCACGACCAGGCCGAGTTCAATCGCGTGCTGGGAAGCCGCGGCGTGAGCCGCGCCGCCTTCGCCAACCGCGCCGTGCAAGTCGACAACAACCTCGACGAAATCGTGCGGGCGATTCAGCTCAACAGTTGAACAATACCTCTAGAACAAGGCATGTGCGTGAGTGAGTCAGTGAGTAGGTGGCGACGATGACTACCTACTCACCTACTCACCTAGTCACTCTGCATCATGAAAATTGCCGTTCACGGAGCCGCAGGTCGCATGGGGCAGCGGGTCACCGCCGTCGCCAGTGAGAACCCGCGATACAAAGTGGTCGCCGCGCTCGAGTCGGCCAACCATCCCGCACTCGGGCAGGATGCCGGGCTTCTGGCCGGCTGCGGTGAACTCGGCGTGCCGCTCGGCGTCGTGGGCGAGTCGGACGCCGACGTGGTGATCGACTTCTCCGTCCCCGATGCCGCGGTCGCGGTCACCAAACACTGCGTCGAGTTCAACAAGCCGCTGGTGATCGCCACCACCGGCCTCGACGCCAATCAGCATGAGTTCATCCGCGAGGCGGCCCGCAAGATCCCCATCGTCTGGGCCCCCAGCATGAGCACTGCGGTCAACGTGGCGATGAAGCTCACGCAAGTCGCGGCCGAGGCGTTGAAGCACCTCCCCTCCGGCGTCGACGTCGAGATCATCGAGCGCCACCACCGGTTTAAGGAAGACTCCCCCAGCGGCACCGCGCTCCGCTTCGGCGAGATCGTCGCCCGCGAGATGGGGCAAACGTCTCACGTCCACGGCCGCGAAGGCCGCCCCGGCAAACGCCCCGGAAGCGAGATCGGCTACCACGCCGTCCGCACCGGCGACAACCCGGGCGAGCACACGATCATCTTTGGCATGCTCGGCGAAACGCTCGAACTCCGCGTCGCCGCCTCGAACCGCGACTGCTACGCCCAAGGCGCGCTGCTCGCCGCCGAATGGCTGAAAGACAAGACGCCCGGCCTGTATTCGATGAATGACGTGTTGGGATTGTGAAAGGTCTGAGGGATGAGTGTCGAGAGTTGAGTGTTCGAGTTGCAGAGTACTGACTCTCAACCCTCAACCCTAGACTCTCAACACTTCCATGGCCAAATGCGACGAAGGATACCTGTGCGACGTCTGCGGCCTGGATGTGGCCGAGCTCACGGATAGCGATCTCTATCTGCGCTACATCATCGGCCTGTTGGATCCCGAAGTGCTCCACACGACCAAGGAGCGCCACCTCCGCTGCAACCCGACGCTGGCCCAATACATCGTCGCCGACGATTTCGAGCCGCCGGTCGCCGTCGAGGGCCCGTTCGACAAACGGCAACTCGACCGCTCCTTCGTCCGCGATCAAGAAACGCTCGTCACCCGCGGCTATCGGCGCCTCAAGGAAGTCGCTGGGCTCGGACTGACAATCATCGAATACCCGCTGCCCGAAGTTCTGGCCAAGATCAAATCGCGCAGTCTCGGGCCAAATTGATAGTTCGCAACATTCATGCGATTCCAGAAGCCGAGGCGGAACTGGCTCATAGCGTTGCGCCGCGCAGAATCCGAGCGTCGCGTTGCGCCATGACTTTGCGTGCCAGCGCCTCGCAGCCACCTTGGGGCGGAATCACGAGCACGCGTCCCGGCAGACAAACTTGCGGAATCAACCGCGCGACGAGTTCCTCGTCCGCGTTGGGGCTGGAGCGTCCGAAGAGGCCTCGCCGCGTGCGTACACAGAGTACAAACAACTTCTGCTGCGCCAGATGCATGAGTTCTTTGGCCGCACCAGATAGGCTTCCGCCAACTTCGGGTCGTTACGCAACATATTGGACAGCAACTCCAAATCCCCCTCAGTCAGCTCATGGGGCAAAAAGGTATCGTGTTCCGTGACGGTGCTGCGTTCGCGCTGCGCTGCGAGTCGGTCCTCCTGGCAGCGTGCCAAGAATTCGTTCGTTCGGCGCAACTCGCCGGCTTGCCCCGTCGCCTGGTAGTGCGTCGCCAACGACCGGCAGGCCTCCGCGACCAATTCTCCGTCGGTCCGTTCCAGCAACTGTCGCAGCATCGCCTCGCCTTCACTCTCGCCGCGAGCGAGCAGCTGCCGCCCCAAGGCCAGGGTTGCTCCAGGATGCGTCGGCCGTACAGCGAGAATTTGACGCAAGAGTGAGTTTGCAGCTTCCGGCCCCTCCAAGTCGATGACGCCGCACGCGCGTTCCCAGAGCTTTGCCACGTCTAAATCCGTTTGCTTGGGCGCCTGATCGAGTTCCTGCACACGCCGCTGCACGGTGTGCGAGCGAAAATGCCTGGCCCGCCACTGTTCTCGCACTTGTTCACACCAATTCTGGTCCACCAGCCGCCGCAGTTCTTCGAGAGAAGCACCAAATAGCTGTTCTGCGGCCGAGGGCGTTGCCGGCTGTGGCCAATCGAGCGTCGGGCAGACGGGGAGGGAGCCACCGATGCTTGCGATTCGATCGGCAAGGCTCGGGTGGGTATCGGAAGTGTCCGTCACTCCTGCTGCAGCCTGCCGGCTCCAGAGCATCACGTCGGCCTCGGCCGCCGGCGATTTCAGATAGTCGCGAATCCGCTCCGAGATTTGCGGCGGTGGCTCGGCCGAATCGTGGGCCTCGCGCGTAAGCTCGGGCCAAAATCGCTGATCCAATCGCCGCGAGGACAAATCGAGCTTCCACAACGCATGTACAGCGGCGTCGACGCCTGCCCAGTCGGCAGCTGCGCGGTCGGCTACATACTCCTGTGAGCGCGACATCACGAAAAAATATGCGTGGAACCGCGGCCAGTACCAGTCGACAAAACGCGACAACGTTTTCCGCGCCATGTTTGAAAAGCTCGAGCTGCTCGGTTGCTCTAACCGCGCGAATAGTTGCAGCCACGTGCTCCGCGTGCGATAGATCCAGCGCCGAACTTGCCGTGCCGCGCCGAGATGTGGGCATACTCATGCGCCAGCACCGACTCGAATTCCAACGGCGCGAGCAAATCCATGAGCGGCATTCCCAGGTACAATTCATTCCGCGACCAACCGAAGACGCCCAGCCGAGCGTTTTGCCGGATCCCCGCGTTCATTTGCACGACCAGCTCGACTCGGTGAATGGGCGGCGTTCGCTGCTCGCGTCGCAATCGATCCAAAAGTCGGAATAGCTGCGGCGCCTGTTTGGCGGTCAAGCGAAGCTGTTTGATTTCGTAGCCCGGCAGCCAAAGCACTTCAAACGCCTGCCACAGCGCGGCGCGAAGCGCGACCGCTCCCACCACGATCAACCCGACGCCGAACTCGATCGGCGCGAACAGCGCCCCAATCGAGGCGGCCATTCCGATCGCCGCGATCGACAGCACCCACAGCAAGAATCCGGCGTAGCCCAAACAGACCACGAGCATCGTGCGCCGCTCGAGCGCGCGGCCGCGGCCCGCGTATCGCTTCTCCAGCGTGTCAACCAATTCTTCAAAATTGGCGTGGCCCATTGGAAGTTGCTTCAAGGTTGGCGGGCAATCGCCTTGCGCACCAGCGGGCGATAGTAGCTCAACTGTACGTCGTACACCTGAGCAATTTTTGCGAGTTCATCGTGCTGCTGCGGGAAGCGGGTTGCTAGGGCGGCAAGCAACAGCGCCTTTTCCTCCGGCCTGACACCGGCCTCGTCGAGCTGCTCGCGCGTTGGCGGTTGGTCGGCGCAACAGTTCGGCGCACGCCGCTTCGTCGAAGTCGAGCTTGGCCAAGGCGTCGGCCGCGCGATTCCGCCACGTGTTGGCATCCTCCGCCTTGCCCGCGAGGTCAAACGCCAAACTCAAAGCCAGCGCATTCCAGGGATTCTCGTACAGCAGTTGCAGATCAGCATCCAAGGATGCTTCGGTAGCTTTATCCGACAAGATCAGCCAGCCAAACTTGACTTCCGGGCCGGCGGTCCCCGCGACGATGCGTGCTTCCGTCGCGGCCAGATCGCCGGTCATGAATTCGAGCACCGCGCCATATTGCTCGAGCGCGGCCTGACCGCTGTCGCCGAGTTGGGACTTGGCTTCCCAGTCGCGGAGGGTCTGATTGGCACCCGCCAGATCACCCCTTGCGGCCAGCAGACGTGACAAACGGAGCGCCAACGCCATCGCGTCGTTGGGGGCAATGTTTTGAAGTTGATCGCGGCACTCTTGCTCGACTTCGTCTCCTTCTCCAATCGCTAGCCGCGCGACGTCCAGCATTTGCAGCACCGAAGGATCGGGCTTCGATTCTTTCAATTCGTTCGCACGCTGCAGATACTCCTTGCACTTGGCCCACTCGCCCAATGTGTTTGCCCGATAGCCCAGCGCCATCCAGGGGTAACTCAACTGCGGATCAGCAGTGATCGCGCGATTGAAATACTCCGCCGCTGTGTCGTCGTCGGGAGTCAAGCGGCCACGCAAGTAGAGCAGCGCGGCATTGTTGGGTTCGTGCGCCAGTAAATCGTCGTATTTGGCAATCAGCTGTAGTTTTTCCCCCGTCGTGGGATGCAATTCATGGAGCATCCGATGCAAGCTGATCTGCACTGGACGCTTGTCGAATTGCCGCTCGAGAAACTGCATTGCCCGGTCCTGTTGCGAATTCGCGAACGCCGTATTGACGTACGCGCCCGCCAGCTGATCATCCGCCGGATCGATCAGCAGACGACTCTCCCCATATCGCAAGGCTGCCTCGGGCGAAGTAGTCTCCGCAATCTGAAAGAAAACGTCCACGGGAGTTTCCGAGCTATTGCTGACCCGCTGCTTCACCACCTGGCCCCCCTTGCTGTCGACGGTGATCGAGTTGGGCGCGTTCTCGAAGACATAGTCGACGTGGGGCATGTGCACCAGATTCTCGCCAGCAAACAGCGTGGACACGGAGGGTCGCGGATTCTCGGCGTAGTACAAGGTTTCGCCCACAATCTGGGCCGTGCCGCCGACGTTAATGATCCACAGCGGGTTGTAGGTCCAACGCTGCCAATAGTCGCTGCGAATGGCGACATCGAACTCTTCCTGGAGCGCGCCGCTGACCGCGACATGATGAACTCCCTCCCCGAGCACGATGTCCGCCTGACCGCCGGGCGGCACTTCGAGATCGCCGTCGATCACAACTTTTGCGTTCGGGCCGAAATCGTTACGCACGATCACGGTTCGATGCTGCCGCTGATACTCGTTAAGTATCGCCAAGCCGGCCACGATCAGCACCGCTGCGATCGTGAGAAACACGGCCCAGCGCTGCCCAGACGAGTAAGTGGTGTCGCTGCGGTCGAAGAGCGAGCGGAACGTAGCCTTCCGCGGCGGCAGGACGGGCGTGGCGCGTTGCGCCGCCTTTTCCGATTTCCGCACGAAGGCGCGGAACTTGTGGTGGTTGGCCACTTCGGGTAACTCGCGCACCAGGTGCTCGGCGATCGACAATGTCTCTTCGTGACGGCCGGCCTTTTGATAGGCCTCTGCGAGTTGCTCCAGCCGACCCAGCGGATAAACTTGTCCGGCGCCCGGTCGCTCGAGAAAATCGAGCATTTGCCGCGCGTCATCCAGCAGGTTGTCGACGATCTTCCGCAGGGCCATCCCATTTCGAGCAGCAGGCAACGACGAATCGAGCTGGTACGCCCGCTCGAATAGTGGGGTCGCCTTGTCGTATTCACCGACCTCGTCGAGCTGGGACGCGAGCGCCGTGTGCAAGTTCGCGTCGTTCGGATACTTCGCCAGCACTTCATCACGAAACGATTGGGCGTCGTCATGGGAATGGAAGCCAAGCATCTGGGCATGCACGGCAATCGCCGAGTCAGGCGTGGGGTCGGTGCGGAACTGATCGTGCAGCACCCGAGATCGAGAGCTGCCGCGCCATCTGATATTCGCCCTGGTTGGCGACGAAATGCCTGCGGCAAAAAGGGCAGGAATCGATAATCCGCTTCCGTCCCAGCGGAATGACCGGAATGAACACGATCACGACGAATAGCCGCGTGTCGTACGATTCCAGGTTCGAGACGCGTCCACACGAGCGGCAGGCGCCGGCGCGGACCGACGCGTTTTTCTTGCCGTAGTAATGTGTGCCGACGCCATTGATCGTGGTTGGCATGCTTGGAGTTCCCCCCGACCCGGATGCCCCTATATGGCGAGCCAAGATACCACGGGCGCGCGAATAATGCCAGAAGAAATGCGGCATCGCAGATAGTTCGCGGGATTGTCGGCCGAGATTCATTCCCAGCGGTGTCAGACCGATCTTGTGAGCATTCCTGACACTCCGCCATACTCGATGCGCCATGAACCCAACCGCCGCCAAACAGGAAGGCTTGTCGCCAACGGCTACGACGCGCTTTCGACGGCGTTGCAGAAGAAATCGAGCCTGAACACGCTCACCTTCCGCCGCTTCGCAACCAGGATTTGCCGCCGCTCGGCCGCGACAGCAGCTTCTGGGGCATGGCGGTGACGCAGTTCCTCGGCGCGTTCAATGACAATCTGTTCAAGCAGATGATGCTGCTGTTGGCGACGCCGACAGCCGTCGAACTTGCGGCGGGCGATGCCGACGACCGCCAGTCGCAGGCGATGATCGTCTTTGCGGCCGCGTTCCTGATCTTCTCCGGCTACGCGGGATTCGTCTCCGACCGCATCAGCAAGCGGCCCGTGATCATCTGGTCGAAGGTGGCCGAGATCGTCGCTATGGCGCTTGGCATGGTCGGCTTCTTTTTCTATGGCACGATCGGCTTCCGCGGCATGCTGGTCGTGCTCTTTCTGATGGGCGTGCAAAGCGCGTTCTTCGGGCCGTCGAAGTACGGCATCCTGCCCGAGACGATTCGCCCCCGCGACCTGCCGCGGGCCAACGGCATCTTCTTGATGCTCACGTTCGTATCGATCATCTTCGGCATGGCGATGGCTGGCGGGCTGTTGCAAGTGGTGGGCAATCGACACGTCTGGATGGCGTCGGCGGCTTGCGTCGTGATCGCGATCATCGGCACGCTGACATCACTATTGGTTCGCCCCGTGCCGCCGGCCAACCCGACGATGAAGGCCGATTGGCAGTCTTGGCTCGTGCCGCCCGATATCCTGCGGCTGTTGGTGAAGGATGTTTCGCTGCTGTGGGCGATTCTGGTCGTCTCGGTCTTCTGGATGGTCGGCGGCATGGTGCAGCAAGGCGTCAACTCAGTCGGCAAGACGCAGCTGGGCCTCAGCGACGCGAAGACGAGCGTACTTGCCGCGTCGATCGGCCTTGGCATTGCAGTGGGGTGCATGATCGGCGGCTACCTGTCGCGCGACCGCGTGAATCGCAACGTGGTGATCGTCGGCGAGATCGGGATCTTCGTGACCATGGTGCTGATGAGCCTCCGTGGCGGTGTGCACGAACACCTGCTGGGTTTTTACGGCAGCATCCCAACACTGATTGCGATGGGCGGCGTTCACCGGCATGTTCATCGTGCCGATTCAAGTGGCGCTGCAATCGCGTCCGCCGCGCGAGCAGAAGGGCCGGATGATCGCCACGATGAATCAATGCAGCTGGATCGGCATCATCCTGGCGCGCTGTTGTACGCTGGCTGCATCAAGGTGTTCGATGCGTACGAATTGCCGCGGAACACAATGTTCGCCGTCACCGCGGGACTGATGCTCCCGGTGGCGATCTTCTATCGGCCCAAAGACGAGGCGCTCGCTCGAGATTGAAGTGGCGGCTCAGCCCGCGGGTGGCTCGGCAACGTCGGTCGCCGGCGTCGCGTCACTTTTGGCGGTCTTCAGCGCCGAATTTTCGAACATGTGATCGACCAGCGCCGCAATCGCGGCCTGGGCGTCGAACTTATCTTCGTCCACGGCAACGGTCGCCGTCTTGGTGTCGAAATCGACGACGACTTCTTTCGCCCCCGGTTGTTCCGAGAGAATTTCGTTGACCTTCACCGCGCAGCTCTCGGCACACATCATATCCGGCACATCGAACTCGACGGTCGGAGCGCCGGAGACGTTGAACGCGACCGCGGTCGTTTCGGTGGGTGTCGTGGCGGTGCCAATCGATCGTTCCGAGCAACCTACGGCGAGCATACCAACAAGCAACAGAATTGTGACTCGCAACATTGCAATCTCCTCTCAAAGGACGACTAGCCCGTTTTTTCCGAACCTAGTTTCCGGAATCTGCCGTAGCAGCTACCACCGGCAGTTCCAACGGGTTCTCTGCCGCCATCGCGCGAATTTCCTCGGTAATCTTCATCGAGCAATACTTTGGTCCGCACATGCTGCAGAAATGGGCGCTCTTGAATGTATCCTGCGGTAGCGTCGCGTCGTGGTACGCTTTGGCAGTTTCGGGATCGAGGGCCAGGCGGAACTGCTCGTTCCAGTCGAACGCGAAGCGGGCCCGCGACAGGGCGTCGTCCCGGTCCTGAGCGCCCGGCCGTTTGCGGGCGATGTCCGCCGAATGGGCCGCGATCTTATAGGCAATCATACCTTGCTTTACGTCCTCGCGCTCCGGCAGTCCGAGATGCTCCTTCGGCGTTACGTAGCAGAGCATCGCGGCCCCGTACCAGCCGGCCATCGCCGCGCCGATGCAGCTGGTCATGTGGTCGTAGCCTGGCGCGAAGTCGGTCACCAGCGGGCCGAGCACATAGAACGGGGCCCCGTTGCAGACTTCGATCTGCCGCTCGATGTTCATCTGGATTTGGTCCATGGGGATGTGTCCCGGGCCTTCGACCATCACCTGCGTGCCGCGAGCCTGGCCGCGGGCAGTGAGTTCGCCGAGCACGTCGAGCTCCGCGAACTGGGCCGCGTCGCTGGCGTCGGCGATCGAGCCGGGTCGCAAGCCGTCGCCCAAGCTCCAAGTGACGTCGTACTGGCGCATGATGTCGCACAGGTCGTCGAAATGGGTGTAGAGCGGATTCTGCACGCGGTGGGCCATCATCCACTTGGCGACCAGCGAGCCGCCGCGACTGACGATGCCCGTCACGCGGTTCATCGTCAGGTGCAGGTGCTCAAGCATCACGCCGCAGTGGATCGTCATGTAGTCGACCCCCTGCTTTGC
This sequence comes from uncultured Planctomycetota bacterium, assembly GCA_963847905.1. Taxonomy (GTDB): domain Bacteria; phylum Planctomycetota; class Planctomycetia; order Pirellulales; family Lacipirellulaceae; genus DASYDU01. Next base: position 404,296 of record CAWKBP010000002.1, read on the forward strand.
CTGGTGCTCGACCATGTCAAGGAAATGTTGCGGCCGCATGTCTTCGATTTCGCCGCCGAGCTCCTCGAGCATCTGGTAGATCGGCACGGTGCCGATCGGCACGGGCGAAGCAGCGATCAGCGCTTCGCGAATCGCGTCGATGCCTTTGCCGGTCGAGAGGTCCATCACCGTGTCGGCGCCGAAGTGGACGGACGTGTGCAACTTCTCGAGCTCGCCTTCGAGGCTGCTGGTGACTGCGGAGTTACCAATGTTCGAGTTGACCTTGCACCTGGCGGCGATGCCGATGCACATCGGCTCGAGACGCCCGCGCGAGGTGCATGGTGTTCGCCGGAATCACCATCCGCCCGGCGGCAACCTCGTCGCGAATCGAGCGCGGGATCAAGCAGCTCGCGCTGGGCGACGAATTCCATCTCCGAGGTGGTCTCGCCGGCGCGGGCGCGTTCGAGTTGCGTAATCGGTTGCGACATCAGGTTTCGACAGCCTCCATGAACAAGCGCGCCACAAAAAATCCCGCGGTGGGCTGACGCGCCGTCCCCGCGAACTCGTGATGGCGATTGGCTCCAAAGGCCGCGAAACCGCCGATTTACTCCGCTGTTTATCCTATCGCGATGGCCCTCGTTGTCAACGAACACTCGGGGGCCAGAAGCACCATTGCCATGACCGCCCTGTACCGCCACAATTCAAGTTCTAGGCTCCCTGCTCCGCTTTCCCGCCCCGTCGCTTATGTCCGCGCGAACGATTGCTATCGGCGACGTCCACGGTTGCGCGGCGGCGCTGCGGTCGATTCTGGACCAGATCGAGCCAAAGCCGGACGACACGGTCGTCATGCTCGGCGATTGCGTGGATCGGGGACCCGATAGTCGCGGTGTAATCGAGGAGTTGCTCGCGCTGAAAGAACGGTGCCGATTGGTGCCGCTGTTGGGCAACCACGAAGAGATGATGCTTAACTTCCTCGACGGCCGCGCCCAGCCGGACAACTGGCTCCTCTGTGGCGGGCAGGCCACGATGGACTCGTATCTTGACGCGGACGGCCGGCCGAGCGTTCCGCCGGCTCATGTCGATTTCATTCGCACCTGGGGTGACTTCTGGGAAGGCGACGCCCACTTTTTTGTTCACGGCAGCTACAATCCGGATCAGCCACTCGTTGGCCAGCGGTGGCACGTCTGGCGGTGGCATTCCCTCCGCGAATCGATCCCCGAGCCACATGCTTCCGGCAAAATCGCCGTCGTCGGCCACTCGTCGCAGAAGACCGGCGAGATTCTCGATGTCGGCCATTTGGTCTGCATCGACACCTACTGCTATGGCGGCGGATGGCTGACAGCGCTCGAGCCCGCGACCGGAAAGACTTGGCAGGTAGATCGCCATGGTCCGCCACGGGGCTAGGAACGCTTCCCCGGGCCTTCGGCGAACGGAGTGCCTTCAATCGCCCACAATCGCCCACAAGTTCCGCTGCTGGAAATTGTGCCCCACGTCCTCGGCGGAACATGCGACATAACCGGCACATTTCACCACTTTTGTTGTCGCTTCTGGGGCTGCGTGTTAGCATGAATTGGTCGGTGTAGCGGATCGCCTGGCGGAACCGGCAGCCGCCCCCGATGCGATACGTGAACCGGTTGGAGCAGAGTCTGTGCTAATACGAATGTTTTTGCTGACCGCGGCGCTTGCGAGCGTCGTGCTCTACGGGCGCGAAGTCTCGGCGGCCTCGGTCGAGGTCCAACTCTACCCGCTCAGTGGCGAGGTTCGGCTGCTCAATCCGAATGAAACGCCCTTCGGTTTCGTCTACTACCAGCTCGATTCGGCGTCGGGCGCTTTCACCGCTCCTGCCGCTTGGACGTCGATCGCCGACACTTACGATGTCAGCGGCAACGGATTCGTCGATCCGATTAACGATTGGATCGAGCTGTCTGCCACAAGTTCGATGCTCGCCGAAGGGCTGTTCGTCGGCTCGGGTAGCGCACTGCCTGCCTACCGATCGATTGGTCTCGGGGCAGTCTGGGGACCCAATGTGGCTAGCCCATTCGATGTCGATGCGACCCTGGTCAATGCGAGTCTTCAATTGATACCGATCAACGTGGTCGTTTCGCTGATGGGCGACTTTAACCGCGATCTTATCGTCGACGCGTCGGACTACACCGTTTGGCGTAATGAGTTTGGATCGACCACTTCCCCCTTCGCCGACGGAAATTTCGACGGCACTGTCGACGCTGCGGACTACACGGTGTGGCGAGACCACTTTGGCGAGAGCCTGGTCGGCGCGGGTTTTGGGGCACTCCTCGGCCAATCGGGCGGCGGTTCGACGAGTGGTGGAACTTTTGTTGTCGGGGTTGTGCCCGAGCCGGGGAGTGTCGTGCTCGCACTGCTGGCCAGCTTGGGGCTGCTTGCTTTGCGACGCGATCGGGGTAAGCGGATGTCAGTTTAGCCGTTCGATTACGGCCGCTTGGACCTCGCGCACGACTTCGGTCGCTGGCTCACCCGTGACCGATAAGTGGCCAAACGGCATAACCAGGGTATCGGATACGCCATCGAGCCGGCCACGCGACACGGCCACGACGCCGTCCCCTTTGCCTTCGACGAGCTCGTCCATGTCGCCGAGCAGGGCTTCGAGCCGTTCGACTCCGTCCTTCGCGCCCGGCACTTGCGTGAGCTTGTGAAGGACGGATTCGCGGATCCACGCCATTTCCGCTTCGCTCATCCGTGCGCCCGTGCCGAGAATCACTGAATATTGGACGTGACGATTACGCGGCAGCGCGTTCAAGTCCGTGAGGAATGTCGATCCGGGACAAAGCTCGTCGGCCGCCTCGCCCAGTCCGTCGACGACTGAGTCGCGAAATCTTTGCCAGGGGCCACCTTCTCGGCGGTTGAGCCAATGTTCCCAGAGGTCGGTGCCAATCGCGAAGTGGGCCACCGCGGTGCCGCTCGTGGGCGGTGCAATCAGGATCACGCGATCGACGTTGCGTGGATCGTAGAGCGAATCTTCGATACACGCCCGGGCGACCATCCCGCCCATCGAATGGCAGACGAGGATCACGCGTCGCTCGGGATGCTCGCGCCGCAGTCGCCGCAGCTCGCTCGAAAGTAGCTGCGCGGACGTTACGATCGTGTAGTCGTTCGGATAGGCGAACGTGCCGCAGGGGAAGCCGGCGGTCCTAATCGCGTCGGCCATCGCCTGGTTGCGCCGGGCAGGAATTAAAACCGTGGATGAGAATCACGACCGGCTTCGCTTCGCCGGCCTGCTGCCAGTTTTCGTCCAGCATGATGCCGTAGCACGACATATCGACGTCGCGCACCAACCGGGTCCGCAGCCAGCCGCGGCAGCGGCCGCTGAGCGTTTCCTTGGCGGCGGCATCGGCAGAGATCGGTTCCGCCGGCGCGGCAACGACGAAAGTGCCCGACGAAAGTGTGACGGCGAGCAGAAGCCCCAGCCCGAATCGATGGATGCTATCCATACGCGTTGCCTGGCGGTGCGAGATTCACATCAAGGAACCTTCACCTTAAGGCATTTGCGCGGTTATTTCCAGAGGCGGTGATAGCAGCGGTGCTGATTACTGGTCGCTGGTACTGGTCGCTGAAGCGACCAGTCCGCCGGTGGGGTCAATCTTCGATCGTGGCGTCTTCGTCGTCGCCGCTGGTGGTGGAGCCGGCGAGTTTGGCGACTTTGCCGCCGCCGGTGGACATGATCTTGTCCTTGAGCTCGAGCGCCAGTTTCGGATTTTCCTTGAGGTACTGGCGGGCCTTTTCTTTGCCTTGCCCCAGCTGCAGGTCGCCGTAGCGGAACCAGGCGCCGGTGCGGGCGACGATCTTTTGCTCTAAACCCATGTCGAGTACGTCGCCTTCGAAGCTGATGCCGTCGGCGTGCATCATGTCGAACTCGGCAACACGGAACGGCGGGGCGACCTTGTTCTTGACGACCTTGGCCCGCACGCGCTGGCCCATCACCACTTCGCCCTCTTTCAATTGGCCAATGCGGCGGACATCCACGCGGCACGAGGCATAGAACTTCAGCGCTCGGCCGCCCGGCGTCGTCTCGGGACTGCCGAACATCACGCCAATCTTCTCGCGGATCTGGTTGATGAAGATCACGGTGGTGCGGCTCTTGGCAATCGCCGCGGTGAGCTTACGCATTGACTGGCTCATCAAGCGGGCCTGCAGGCCGACGTGCGAATCGCCGATGTCGCCGTCGAGTTCCTTCTTCGGCACCAGGGCCGCGACCGAGTCGACGACGATCACGTCGACGGCGTTCGATTTGATCAGCATTTCGGTGATTTGCATCGCTTCTTCGCCGTAGCTCGGTTGGCTGACCAAGAGCGTTTCGAGGTCCACGCCGAGCTTCTTGGCCCAGGTGGGGTCGAGGGCGTGTTCGGCGTCAATGAAGGCCGCGATGCCGCCGGCCTTCTGGGCTTCGGCGATGGCGTGTAGCGCGAGCGTCGTCTTGCCGCTCGATTCGGGGCCGAAGACTTCGATAATCCGGCCGCGAGGCAGCCCCTGGCCTCCCAGGGCAATGTCCAGGGCCAGACTGCCGGTGGAAATGCCCTCGATTGGCAGCTGCTTGTCGGCGCCCAGCGGCATAATCGCCCCGTCGCCAAATTGCTTCTCGATCGCGGCGACCGTGTTCCGCAGCTCGGCACTCGATTCGAGCACATTGGTGGCCTTCGAGCCGCCGCCCTTGGCCGACTTTTTGCTCGCCTTGTCACTCTTGCTATCACTCTTGGGCATACGGGTACTCGGAGAAACGTTGTTATTGGCGACGGTCGTGCCCGCGGCGGGGCGGTGATTGGTTGCTACGGAGACCATGGAGAACCCCTTTATCTAACAGATTTGTCTTCGATACAAGATGCCGCCGGGCGGCCGGAAACCGCCTGGCCCGCGGCAAGTTAGTGTACGCATGAGTACTGTATCGGCGTTCATTTCTAAGGGCAATACTGAACAGCAGAAAACCGACAATTTGGGCTCGCCGAGTCTGTACACTACTAGCGATGGGGGCCGACTTTCCGTCGGCGAACGGAGAAACTCGCGTGGCGGCTGCATGGCGCGGTCCGGTTATGCCGGTTGAGTGAGCCGGCAAAGTCCGGCCATTTGGGGTATGTTTTAAGTGGCCTCACTTATCCTGCCGGGGCTCTAGCAGCGCTTGATGCCACTCCAGCGATGTTTCGCTGGATCTTGTCTGTTCCGGGAGCCAATTGTCATGGTGCTTGTGCGAGTCTTCTTGGTGATCGCAGCGATTTCGATCGGTTGGTGCACCGCGGCCTACTCTGGGCCGGTCGAACCCGGTTATGGCCACGACCCGGATACGATCGCGGCAGAACTGGCGGATCAGGATTCGCAGGTGGTGGTCAACACGCAGCCGGCGGACTCGCGTGATATGGGCGTCGCCACGGAGCAGGCGGCCGCGAGCATTGCAGAGACGAACTATGCAGAGAACGGTGTGGCGACAGGCGAGCGGCAGACCACAAAATCGGAAGACGACACCGGGGCGGTCCAGGGCGGCGAGCAAACCGCCCGCGAAAATGATTTGGCGTGGGTCAAAAGGTATCGCTACTATGCGGAGCGCGGTGATGCCACCGCGCAGACAAATCTCGGTTGGATGTACGCCGAAGGCCGCGGCGTCGCGCGGGACGATGCGGAGGCCGTCGCCTGGTATCGAAAAGCCGCGGATCAAAACGATCGCAAGGCTCAGTTTTGGTTGGGGTGGATGTATGAGACGGGGCGAGGCGTGTTGCAGGACGATGCGGCAGCGGCTCGATTGTATCGGCTGGCCGCCGAGCAGGGCCTGCCGATCGCGCAGAAGTATCTGGGATGGATGTATCAGGAAGGCCGCGGTGTCAAACAGGACTATACAGAGGCGGCCAACTGGTATCGCCAAGCGGCGAAGCAGGGGCTCGACGAGGCGCAATCCAATCTCGGCCGCCTCTACCGGAAGGGATGGGGAGTGCCCCAGGATGATGAGACCGCGGTCGTTTGGTACCGTGCTGCCGCGCAGCAGGGGCATGCCTGGGCGCAGTTCAGTTTGGGATGGATGTACGCCGAGGGTCGCGGGGTTGCGCGAGACGATTGGGAGGCCGTCCGTTGGTATCGCAAGGCGGCTAAGCAAGGCATTGTCTCGGCATGGGTGAATCTTGGACTAATGTATGAAAATGGAAGCGGCGTGCCGCTTGACTACGCGGAGGCAATTACCTGGTACCGCAAAGCCGCCGACGAGGGCGATCCGGTCGCGCAGCGAAATCTCGGCTGGATGTATCGCGAGGGTCTGGGAGTGCCCCGAGACGAGCGCGAGGCAGCGACTTGGTTTCGGAAGTCGGCCGAACAAGGTTATGCACTGGCCCAAACTTCGCTGGGCATGGCCTACCTCGAAGGCCGCGGTGTGCGGCAGAGCGACCTCGAAGCGATCCAATGGTTGCGGAAGGCGGCGGAGCAAAAGGAATCCTGGGCCGAGGCAAATCTTGGCTTGCTTTACGAGTTGGGCCGAGGTGTGCCGCAAAGCGACGTCAAATCGGTCGCCTGGTTCCACAAGGCGGCGGAGCAGGGCCAGGCCTGGGCCCAAGTAAAACTCGCCGCCCACTACCGGGAGGGCCAAGGCGTCCAACAGGACGACCAGCAGTCCGTTCAATGGTTGCGGCGCGCGGCGAAACAGAACTATGTATCGGCTCAAGCGCACCTTGGTTGGATGTACGAAAATGGCCGCGGAGTCCCGAGGGACGATCGTAAGGCGGCCCATTGGCATCGCCTGGCCGCGGAGCAAGGCGATGTGACTTCGCAGAGCAAGTTAGGCTGGTGGTATCACGAGGGCCAAGGTGTACCGCGTGACGACGCTGAAGCCTTGAAGTGGCTTCGCAGGGCTGCTGAACAAGATGACGCTTGGGCCCAGAATAATTTGGGTTTGATGTATTCTGAAGGACGCGGAGTGCCCCGGAACGACGCGGAGGCGGTCCGCTGGTATCGCAAAGCGTCCGAACAGAACTTGCCGCTAGGCCAGACGAATCTTGGCGTCCGGTATCTCAAGGGCGAGGGTCTCGAACGGGACGAGGCCCAGGCGGTCGCGTGGTTCCACAAGGCGGCCGCTCAGGGTGACGAGCGAGCGAAGTCTAACTTGGCGATGCTGGAAGACTTCCACGAAATGATGCGGAAGCGGAACGTCTGGGTGGGCGTGTTGATCGTTGCCGTTTCTGGCCTGATCTTCGTGGTCGCCAACGGATTCCTCAGGAATAGCCGCGCCCGCGTGCCAGCCCCTCGATAAGCGGCCGATTCAGAGGTCTCCGCCAGCATTTGGGCCCGCGCCTGGCCCGCTAGGATTGGCCTTTTGGGCTACTCGTTGTTGCGGACGCGGCCGCGGCACCGAAAACGGATCCCGAGTGCTGGCCGAGCTCCACCGGAGTTAACCCTATCTCTTGGCTGCGATCGCGGCTGAGCATCCCAAGAACGGCTGCGGATTTACTTCCAGGACGATCGCGTTTCGGCCAGCAGCGTACGATCACCAATGTCTGGCACCTGCTAGATTCTTGCTCTGCGGCCATTCGACAGATAGAATACGAACGCCTGTGGCTGCTGGGCGTCGTCTGCCCCGAACTGGGCTCGCCGAAGTACTGTCGAGTCCTCCTCTCGACTCGATCATCATCAACAGCTCGCTCCAGCTCCTCGCCCTGACGACTGCTGCAGGCGAGCATGCAGTGACCAACTGGGACGGCGCCCGCTTGCATAATGCCAGGGCCCTGCAATGCCGAGGAACATCGCCCTCGTGCAAGTGCCTCGATACAGTCCAGACTCTGCCCGATCGAGAACGGACCTAGGGCCGAGTTTCTGCCGCGGCGTGAATATTTCTAACATTTTCCTTGACTTTGCGACCTCGCCCAGCCAATCTAGCTATGTTCGGGCTATGTATGTTCACCTTTGTGGCGGGTAGTCTAGTAAACGGACGGCGTTTGACTCGTCGGTCAAAACTTCAACATTGAGAGTGTCTACTGAGATGAAACTAACTTCCATCGCGCTCCTCGTGTGCGCGGGCTACTTGGGCCTCTCATCTGTCTTCTTGTCTGAATCGTCGGCCGCGATCATTTATGGCATCGATGATTCGAGCGGTCAGTCACTCATTAGTTTTGATTCCTCCGCCCCTGGGAGCTTGCTCTCGGGCGTGGCGATCAGCGGTCTGCAATCGAACGAGACCATCAAAGGCATCGATTTCCGCCCCGCGACCAGTCAGCTCTTTGCCCTGGGTAGCTCCAATCGGCTCTACACGCTCAACACGCTCACGGGTGCCGCCACGCAAGTCGGAGCGGGGCCCTTCACTCCCGTGCTCGGCGGCTCGACGTTTGGTTTCGACTTCAATCCCGTGCTGGATCGAATTCGCGTCGTCTCGAACACGAAAAAGAATTACGTCCTCAATCCGAACGACGGCACCGCGACGCTGGTCACGGATCTCGCCTTTGGCCCGGCCGACCCCAACTTCGGCGTGAGTCCCAACGTCGAGTTCTCGGCCTACACGAATAATCAGAATCCCGCGCCGCTTACTACTCAGCTCTATGGGATCGACACTGGTCTCGACATCCTGGTCACCCAAGCGAACTCGGCCGGCACTTTAGGCACGGTTGGTTCGCTGGGCGTGGGCGTGAATGTCGGTGCGGTCGGTGGTTTCGACATCGCCGGAGTCAACAACGTAGCCTACGCGGCGATGCTGCCGGTCAACTCGTCGACGTCGAACCTTTATTCGATCAATCTGGTGAGCGGTCTGGCCACCAATTTGGGCTCAATCGACGGCGGCGTGATCGTCAGCTCAATGTCCATCGCCCCGGATGGCTATGTTCCTGGCGGCGACATTCCCGAACCAGCTTCCTGGCCCTGTTAGCAATCTCTGTCGTTGGATTGGTTGGTCGCAGGATTCGCGGTTAACGACGCTTGCAGCTGGCGGCCACAGCGGCCAGCATGAGCAAGAGCAACGTGCCAGGCTCCGGCACGGACGCTGATTCGCGGGCACCGCCACCGGCGGACACGCCGAAATTGCTTTTCCACGTGGCGTACTGCGCCGTGCCGATTACGCCACCATCGACGTCGTTGGCGAGCGTGCCCGCCGGCGCACCGAGATTGTCGCGCCACACGGTGTAGTCGGCCGCATCGACCAGCCCGTCGTCATTGTAATCGCCGGGCAGCGTCGTGCGCGATGGGAGACAACTGGATGGTGAAATACTCGTCCGATGCGTAGCTCCACTCGTCGAAGAATGGCGAGTAGCTTTTGACGGTCACCGTCGTGCCGTCGGGCGAGAACTCGAGGAGTCGAATCCAGCCTTCGCCGCCGCTGGCACGATTCTGCATGTCGACGAGCAGTTGGTATACGTCGTTGCCGTTCGTGCCTTGCGACAGCTTGTAGGGAAACCCGTCGAACTCATCGTACTGATGGCCGGAAATCACCAGCGACATATTCTCGCGGTCCTTGACGAGCTTTTCCCATAGGTCTCTGCCGTCATTCGCGCCGGTTGCCCAACCGTAGCTTTTTGCGTTGTAGATCGACTCCACGTGATTGACTTGGGTGTCGCGGATTTGGTCGTAGGTTCGGCCTTGTGGATCGTTGGGGTCGACCCGGGCGTCGAACCACTCGCCGCCGTCGTACATGTAGGCGTGCGTGAGCAGGATCACGCGTCGGTCCGGGAACGAGTCGGCCACCGTGCCGGCCCACTCGACGACGTCGTCGCGTGGACCGAACTCGAGGGCCAGGACAAGGAATTTCTCGTCGCCGGCGTCAAATGTGTGATAGGTGTTCATGCGGCTATTCGGTTCCGCCGGATAGAAACCCGCGAGCGTCGACTGTGCCGCATTCGGCGAGCCGGGACCGAATCGATTCGACTGATTGAATTGGCTCACCGCGCGGTTGTTGGCGTAGTCGTGGTTTCCGGGGACGACGGCGTAGTTGAGCTGGCCGTCGAGCGTGCTCATCGCCGCGGCCGCGTTGTTCCATTGCGTTGTGTCGTCGAAATTGACGACGTCGCCCACATGCAGCGCAAATTGGATATTGCGGTTGGCTTTGTTGTCGACGAGCCACTGCGTTTGTTGGGCGTAGATGTTGGGATAGAACTGGCTGTAATTCTGGGTGTCGCCCAAAATGGCAATCGTAAACGAGCCCGGTTCGACGATGCTGGGATCGGGAATGGTCAGTCCCGGCGTTGCCGTTCCGGCCGCGTTCGGGCCGCCGAGTTGTTGGATATCGTGGCCCGACATCGCCGAGTCGATGAAGCGAAAACTGCTGACATACCCGGGCTTGGTGTCATTGTTCTCATCGGCAAAGAGATGGAAGGTGGGGTCGAGTGCAAATCGGCTGCTCGACGCGTCTTGCTGGCCTACATAGCCGCCATTGATGTACTTGTTCCAGGTGCCACTGGCGTCGCGCGTGAGCGCGATGCGATTCCACTCGCCTGGTTTGATCACGCCGTGGTACTGGCCGCTAATCCCGACGCCGCCCCAGGGCAGATCGCGGACGAAAAAATCACCGTCGTTGTTATTGGCCACGCTGGTCTGCAGCAGCGATCGCCAGGCGACGTCGCTCGACTCGGGGTAGAGGACGTCCCAAATCATCGTGTATTGGTTGACCAGCGCGCCGGCGTTGTGGGCGACGGTGTATCCCTGGGAAGGCGTGGCGGCCGGAAAGGCCATCACCTTGTCCGTCCCCGTACTGCCATAGAGCGACGGCAAACCGAAATCGCTAGTGGTTCCGAACTGGGTGACCGTTGCCGTATTGCCGCGGTACGTCATCGCGCTGCTGCCGAGCGCCGCACTCAGGTCACCGTTAAAATTCCAGACGGTATCGACTGCCGAAGCAGTGCCCGCGGCCGTCGACAACCAGAGCACGACAGCCAAGGCCAGAAACTGTCCTGGCAACACGACAGCTCGATTGCCACTTCTCAACCAACTCCTCATCGCCTGACTCCTGGGAATTCTCCCCCTGCTCGCGCCGCACTGCGTTGCCCGGCCTTGCGCACGCTGCTGCGCGCCGTGGGCGAAATGAAAAGTACACGGCCAGCGGCGCGTGAGAAGGCTTCATTCTCTCGCCGCTGGCCGTTGCACCAAACCAACTTGCTTTGCTTAGCGGCGACGACGACCAAGCACCCCGGCGAACGCCAGGAACGCCAGCATCATCGAGGCCGGCTCGGGGACGGCGAGCGCTCGGCCAGCGCCACCCAGTGCGACGATCGCGTTGGCGTCGAGCGCGGTATCCCAAATCGCCAAGTTCGACAGATTCATCTGCGCATCGTCGCCGTCGTTGTCGGCAAACACGTGAAACGTCGGATCGAGCGAGAAGCGGAGGTCGAGCGGTTGTGCGGGCCCGTTGAGCCATTCGTTCCCGTTGACGTAAATGCGGAAGAACGATCCGTTGTCCACCGACACAACGACGCGATACCAAGTATCCGGGCTGGTGGTGTTCGTCGTGTAGCCGGTGTCGAATGTGCCCAAGGCCCCCTGCGGACCGGATGGACGGATGAAGAGATCGCCGTCGTTCGAGTTGGCGGTGCTGGTTTGCCAAAGTGTTTTCCAGCTGGCGGCGGTGGCGGCAGGGTACATGACGTCCCAGAGGATCGTGTACTCGTTGACGAAGCTTCCACCGCCGTTGGCGGCGATGCCGTGGGTCACGGTGTAGTAGTCGCCGATGCCCAACTGAGAAGCGCCCGTGTCGCTGGGCGTGCCGCTGCCGGCGACCGCGGCCTGAGCGCCCGTTAACGCCAGATTGGAGCCAATCGTAGCTGAGGTCAGACTTCCCGCATTTTCAAATTCCCACAAGCCGACCAAAGCTCCTTGGGCGGAGTGAATCCCGCATGCGGTCAGCATGAGTAGAGTGGCACTCAAGACAATCGATGGCGTTACCCTCATTAGTCAATCCTCCTGTTGCGATGTAAGAAAAGATTCGCGCTCAACGGCACCCACCAATCGCCTGGGCACAAGTCGCAACTCGCAAGTGGACGTGCAATTTGCCCAACCGGTCTGGCCGCATGTTGCACTATGATGCATGGGCGCGCGACGGCCCATCAACAATCGCTATCCATTTGCTGTGTTAAATAACACAGGTGGGTGTGAAACTTACGGAGCCCGATCGCCGAGAGGAAGGAGGATTCCCGGAAGACGGATTGGGCGAGGTTGGTTCCCAGGCGAGGTTCGCGTTGTTCTTTCGCCGATGAGTGGAGTGGTGGGCGTCCCAACTACAATTCCGGCGTAGGCGGGACTTCGATGCCGAGGGCCGTCGCCAGGTCGATCGCGTGCTCCTGTTCCTGAGCGATGATCTCGCGGAGGACTTCGCACATCGCGTATTCGCCGAGCGACTCGGCCTGCCGGATCCGCTGGCGGTAGTTGGCGATCGTCAGTATTTCATTGTCGAGATCAAATTTGAGCATGTCTTTCGCCTTGTCGGACGTTTTCACTTCCTTCGGCACGACGGTGGGCATCTCGCCGAGGTAGTCGATCTGTTTCGCGATCGCCAGCGCGTGGGCAAGCTCCTCCGACGCATGGACCTCCAATTCGCCAGCGATGCTCATGTACTCGGCCCCTTTGAGCACCTGACTGTAATTGACGTAGGCAATGATGGCCTGGTATTCGCGGGCGAGATCTTCATTGAGTCCTTTGATCAGTTCCTTTTTCGTGCATTTCATTCCGACATGATTGTTATCTCCTATCGTTGGTTGAAGGCTGATGGGATGGAATGCTTCTACGTCCATTGTAGCAATTATTCGCGCCGCTCTGCCAATTCGGCGGTGCGACATAGTTGTCATTCGGCGAGCGGGGCGAAGCCGATCGGATCGTACACCGGGCCTTGCCGCGTCAGCTCGCTGGAGAAAATGGTCACTTCGTCCACGTTCATCAGGTCCCCATTAAAATCCGCCATTCTGGCCAGCTCGGCGGCCAACTCTGTGGAAGGTTCCCCGCGGCCTGGTCGGCCGATCGTCAGGTGGGGCGTGTAGCGACGGGCCTCGCCGCGAAAGCCAAGCGGTTCGAGCGACTTTTCTATCGCTGCCTGGAGAGAAATCATCTCGTCGCGGCCTTTGCCGACGCCGAGCCAGAGCGTCCGCGGCCGGTCGGACGACGGAAACGCCCCTGCCCCGCGCACCTCGAGATCAAACGGCTCGAATTCACTAACGGCCTCGGCCACCGCGGCGCAGATCTCGCCCGTCTCACGCTGGTCGACCTTGCCCAAGAAATTGAGCGTCCAGTGGAGACTCTGCGGCTCGACCCACTTCACGTCGGGTGCGATCACCGCAAGCTGCTTTGCCGCCGCAAGCGCGCGGGCCCGCACGTTACCGGGAAGCGAGACGGCAATGAACGTGCGGAGTTTCATGGAATCGATGATTTCGGATGGATGATCGATGATCGAAGAACGCCTTCATCAATCATCAGACATCGATCTGCAATTCTAGAAGCTGAGCATTTTTCGGTACGACTTCATCCGCTGCTCGACGTCGTTGCGGGTGACGCTCTTCATGTGGTCGAGCCCGAAGCCCTCGACGTTGAAGCTGGCGACGAGGATGCCGTAGGCCATCGCCGTCTTGAGGGTCTCGGGATCGAAGTTATCTTGCTCGGCGAGGTAGCCCATCATCGCGCCGGCGAAGCTGTCGCCCGCGCCGGTAGGGTCGATGACTTTTTCGGTGGGGAATGCGGGGAGCACATAGGCTTCGTGTTCGCCGAAGAACATCGCGCCGTGTTCGCCCTTTTTGATGACGACGAACTTCGGTCCCATCGCACGGATCTTGTGGCCGGCGAGCACCAGGTTCTCCGTGTCGGCGAGCAGCTTGGCTTCGCTGTCGTTGAGCACGAGCCCGTCGATCAGTTCGAGCAGCTTGACCACGTCGGCGTGGGCCGTCTGAATCCACAGCTCCATCGTGTCGGCGACCGCCAGTCGGCGGCCCGGCACTTGTTCGAGTGTTTTCAGCTGCGTCGAGGGGGCGGCGTTGCCGAGGAACACGTACTGGCTGCGGCGGAAGTCGTCCGATATCTTGGGCTCGAAACTGCCGAACACATCCAGCTCGATGTCCAGCGTTTCGCGATCGTTCATGTTTGGCTTGTACCGCCCGGTCCAGCGGAATGATTTGCCGGTGGGAACGACCTGGATCCCGGAGACGTCGATCCCGCGGCTCTCTAGGAACTCGGTATGCTCCTGCGGCCAGTCGCCGCCCACCACGCTTACGAGCTTTACGGGCGTGAAGAAGCCGGCGGCTAGCGCGAAGTGGCTGGCCGAGCCGCCCAAGAGGTCTGCCTTTCGGCCCCAAGGAGTTTCTACCGTATCAATTGCGATCGAACCGACGACTAGAAGTGACATAGATGCAAGGGGCAGTCGGAGGGTGAAACGGGTGGGAAAAGGCCGCGGATTAGCGATTTTCCCGTTTCAATCCGTCGTCTGCAATCCCCAATCCGCAATTGGACCGATTAGCGGACGAACGCCAGATAGTAAAAGGTCCAGCCAGTGATGGCTGTGATGAACATGTCAATCGCAGCGACGCGTGCCCAGGGGACGTGAAATTGGCTGTGCGGGCCGGGCGCGGGCGGACTGGGGAAGTTCAAGAGCGCGCGGAGGATGACCACCGGCCAGAGGATCGACGAGCTGACGGCGAACACGAGATGGATCGCCAGCGAAGTCATGACCAGCCGCGACGCATGGCCGCCGAGCTCGCCGGCGGCCCGCTCCTGCCAGCCGTTGAGCCGGACATCGACTTCAAACACGATCACGGCGACCAGCAGCACCGCCCCCAAACTCACCTGCACCCACTTGTGAAGCTCGTAACGCCGACGATACTTGACTTGGTAGATGCTCCAAGCCAGAACGACGACGACCAGGCCCATCGCGAGCACCAGCACATCGAGCATAAAAGTGGCGCGGGTGCCAAGAAAGCCGTTAATTCCTGGGAAAACGACAGCGGTCTGGTCGATCACATCCATGGCTGCGACAATAGCAGAAACCGCATTCTTGCGGAACCGGATTCGACGGCAGGTTTCAGCGAAGGGCCGAGTGGCGGAATGGCAGACGCTACGGACTTAAAATCCGTTGAGGGGTAACCCTCGTGCGGGTTCGACTCCCGCCTCGGCCACTCGATTCAAAGTAAATCCTCTCCCTCTTGATTACGGCGAGTCTGTCGCTGATTAGTTAGCGCTCCTGGACAATTCCAGGGAACAACTGGCGGTCGCTTCCGCGTCGCTTCGCAAATGGCTTTGCACCAAAACTCTTCCTGTGGGAGGCGTCTCCGACGCCGATAACGCGCAGCTGCGGCAAATCGCAACGTTCGCATTCCAGAATCGCGGTCAGAGACCGCTCCCACAGAGTTTTGGTGCAAAGCTTCGCAAATGGCACACAGTGAGCCATCGTGGATTGAATCGAGGCGTGGCGCACGAGCGACTGTAGGTCGGCCGACAATCCGTGGCAGACTGGATTTGCAGCACTCGATGTTGTCCGACGAAGGTCGCGGATGCGAGCGTACCCGCTTTGCGATGCCCATCGTGGACACGACGTACCATCTGGACTTAGATCATCCAGAGCTGCGAGTTAGTCGAGGACGATTTCGCCGCCCTTGGGCGTGGCCATCGCCTTCCAGGTGTCCTCGTTCACATCGTCCGATATGAAGCGGACGCTGGTGTCGACCATCATCAGATTCACACCGTTCGTGTGGGCGCTGCGGGCGAGGTGGCGCCATTCGCCTTTCCAATCTGCGTCGGTATTAAAACAGGGTGCGTTGTCGGTCGAAACGCAATAGCGGGTCTGATCTTTCTGGACTTGGGTGCTGTCGACGAAATTCGGTGGATAGTCGTGCATGTACATCGAGCCCGCACCGAAGTGCAACACACCTCGTGTGTCGCCATTGGAGCCATTGGCAGTACCTGGAATCGTGAGCACTTCGCTCACCGCCGCCGTTTTCGAGGTGCCGTCCTCAAACTCGCTCATGCGACGACCCTTGTTGACCATGAAGGTCCCGAAGCGGGAGAGAGACGAATTAGGTGCTTCCGGGTTTTGCTTGGGACCGGCCATCGGCCAGTATTTGATGGACACTACATCCATAGCCTCGAATTCGGATTGGCATAGGCACAATCCTGCGTCGGCGATGTATCGTTCATCCAAATCTTGCCGATCCCAACGTTTCCGGCGTAGTTGCCGCGGGCACCATAAAACGTGTTCACGATTTCGACCGGCTCCGCGGATGGGCAGGTATAGGATGCAAACTTGATATGATGGGCCGTATCGGGAGGCGTTGCGTTGTAGCGGTCGCCAAGCGGTATTGTCCAATCGACGGTGCCATACAGGCTCGCTTCTTCCAAGTAAGGCATCATCGACGAGATCCAGCTGAACATGGTCGGATCCGAGGTGTACGGACTACCGGTCTTCGGATCGTCGCCAAATCGCTGGGTGGCCCCGACCGGTAGTCGCTTCTTCGACGTCTCGAAGTTCATCATCGCGATGCCGATTTGGCGGATGTTGTTCGTGCACTGCGTGCGACGGGCCGCTTCGCGAGCTGCCTGAATGGCCGGCAGTAGCAGGGCCACCAAAATCCCGATGATGGCGATCACCACCAACAGCTCGACCAAAGTGAAACCAAGCCGCGCAGCGTGCTGCGGCGTCATAGACCGTTCTCATGGCAGATCTCCCCAGAATCAGGCGACGACTCTTCTCTTTTCAGCGTGTCGTCCCGTAACCATCGCCTGCATGGGCCTATTTTATGCGCCCGACGCCAGACTTGGCAACTCTGACCCGGCGAAATTCGGCCAGAATATATATGTTTAGCAGTGATGTCAAATCGAACGGTTTGGGGCTGAATTTTTTTCCCGGGACGGAGCGCCGATCGTCGGGACGATGATATCAAATCCCACCTATCAGGTAGGCTGGCTGCGCAACTTCGATAGACGAGAGGGCAATTGAGTGAGAAAGAATTCTGGCTCGTCCCTGAATTTTGCGTGACAACACACGCGCTTGTTCTATAATCAGCTTCACGCTTCAGCGGGCGGAAACCGCGGTCGCGTGGGACACACCGAGGTGTGTCCAACAGCGGTTATTGGCGGGCAGAGAAAGGGTTGGGATCGACACCAGGTGAACTTGAAACCATGAGAGAGTGAGTCTAATGAAACGTTTGACCTTGACCTGCCTTTTCCTTTCGGCGGCCCTTCTGGCCTGCGGCGCGGCTCGCGCCGGAATTATCGAAGACTTTCAGTTCAACGAGGACGACGGGACTGTCATCACGTCGACTGTTAATAGTGGCCCCGGTGCACACACCTGGTTGTCGCAGAACACGGCGATTAATGCCGGCGTTAAAAGCGGTGCATTCCGACATCCAAAAGGGCGGCGAAGCAACGCCCGTTGGTGGACAGGTAGGAAACACGTTTGATATCGCCAACATAACTAGCGGCAAGATCTGGCTGGTCGCCGAAGTCCTGGTTGGAATTACACGGAAACTCCCAGCAGCACTTCGGAAAGAGTGCGTTTTGGATTTTCTGGATAACAAACCCGCCGCGGCCGGAAGCAGCACGATAGCTGCTCAAATAACATCGATCGCCTGCCGAACAACAATTTGACGATTACAGCGAACGCTGGCGGCTCCGGTTCAACGGCGACCCTTGCCAGCTACGGCCGATCTGGCCCGTCTGCGCAGCTCGCTGTTAACGCTGGTGATGGAAATTGATGCCGATGCAGACACCTATACGCCATACTACAAGGATGGCGCCGGTCCGTTTGTAAGTCTCGGAACTGGCAATTTGGGAGATCGTAGTGCCGGTGTCAGGCGGAAGCTCGCTCCGTACGCTTCGCATTTACGGGCTCGTACAATGATACGGACGAGTTTGTTCGATGTGGCCGGATTTACGTTACCGACATGAATCCCATTTCCGTTCCGGAGCCTGGAGTGTGGCGTGGTAGCCATTCTGGCAAGTTTTGGTTTGATGTTGTTTCGCCGGCGACAGGGATAGTCCGCGCCAGAGTTTCAGGCGCGTTTTTAATTTCGGACTGGGCCTCGCGCCGATCGTGGGGCCCAGTCTCCTAGCCGGACGTTTGGGGAATGGGCATTTCAACTACGCGCTTTGCCGTCGCGGCACTCGCGATTCTTTCACTGGTGACGGTCGCTTTGCTGGAGCGCCAGGCGGCCGCCCAGCAAACGGTCACTGCCGAGCATTTCGTCGTCGTCACGGGCCACCCGGACGCGACGCGCGCTGCGCTGGCGGTGCTTGAGGCGGGCGGCAATGTGATGGACGCGGCCGTCACGGCTTCGCTCGCCGTCGGCGTGGCGGAGCCCTATGGCTCGGGGCTCGGCGGCAAATTGATGCTGCTCTATCGCGATGGCAAGACGGGCCAAATCTCCACGGTCGAGGCGATGTGTGCCGCACCGGGCAAACTCGACCCGGCCAAGTTCGCCAAGCTGCGCTCCCGGCAGCGGTACTTCGGCTACACTTCGGTCGCCGTGCCGGGACTGGTATCCGGCTTGTATGCCGCGCATGAGAAATGGGGCTCGCGGCCGTGGAAGGAGCTCGTAATCCCGGCGGCCGAGCTCGCGGAACGAGGCATTGCGATCACCGAGAAGTCCCGTGCATTTTTTCGCGCGAAGACCAAGCAATTGAGTACCGATCCCGAGTCCGCGCGGCTCTACCTGGTCGATGGCAAGACGCCGGCGGTCGGCGACGTATTGAAGAACGCCGACTTGGGACACTCGCTGCGGCTAGTGGCCGATGGCGGTCCTCGCGCTTTTTATGAAGGCGAGATCGCCGAGCGTATCGTGTCGGCTGCCCAGGCCGCAGGAGCTCCGCTTTCGCGCGATGACTTTCGCAATTTCGAGCCGCGCTGGAAGGAACCGCTCACGATCCACTACAACGGCTACGAAGTTTATTCCTGTCCGCCGCCGCTCACTGGCGGCGTTACCGTCCTCACGTCGCTCCGCGCCCTCGAGCATCTCGACCCTCTTGATGCTCGTGGTGCGCGGAGTGGCCATTATATTGATCAGGTGGGACGAGTGCTGCTCGAACTCTATCCGCTGGTCACCGACCAGGTCGCGGATACGCCCGAATCGTTCGCCGCGGCGCAAACTGCTTGGGGCCAAGTCGTCGCGCGCGATCGCCGCTCGATCGCGCACCGTCGATCCGAACAATCCATATGGCAATGCGATTCCCGCCGGCGCGACCGAGGCGACGGCGGATGATCGGCCGGACGCGAGCACGACCCATTTGACGATCGCCGACGCCGATGGCAACATCGTCTGTTTCACGCAATCGTTGAGCTACCACTTCGGCTCGTGTACGATCGCGCCCGGCACCGGGTTTCTGCTCAACGACAGCATGAGCAACTTCAGCACGCGCGACCCCGACGGTGTGAATTTTGCCCTGCCCGGCAAGCGCGAGCGAAGCACGATCGCACCGATCATCGCCACCCGCGACGGCAAGCCGGTCTTGGCGCTGGGCATCCCCGGCGGTCAACGGATTCCTACGACCACGCTTCAGCTGCTGGTCGACCTATTGGGCAACGACGTGCCGCTGGTCGACGCGTTTGATCGCTCGCGGTTTCACGTCCGTCGGCCGATTGGTTCGGACGAGTCGCCCAACATCGTCGACTTGGAGGAGGATGCCCCCGCCGAACTCGATGCCGACCTCCAGGCACGCGGCTGGAAAACGGTCCGCATGCGACGCAACGGCTCCTACTTCGGTGGCGGCAACGCGGTGATGTATCAACCGGACGGCCGGCTCGAAGGCGTGGCCGACTTGCGGCGGACAAATTTTGCCGCCGGGAAGTAATTTCAAATTCAATGAATCATCAGCAATCGAGATTGGTGAAGCGATTGGGGCTGGCGTTGGCCGGTGCCCTGTTCTTGCTGGTGCTGCAATCACCGCAGCTCGCGATTGCTGCGATCACACTCAACGCGAATTTCGATAGCGCCTCGCTATGCCTTGTCGGCAGTTCTGCCTGCGACGACTCCGGCGTGCCGAGTTCCGTCAGCGGCAACACGGTCTCGCTCGTCGGCCGCGACAATTTCAACAACAACGACTGGAAGTGGGTTTATTTTCAGGCGGCCGGCGTGAACGGGCAACTCGTCAACTTCGAGATCGGCAACGACTTCGAAACCGGCGGCTCGAATCTCTCAGGACACAAGTTTGTCTACAGCTACGACCAGCAGAATTGGTCGTTCTTCGACAACAACCAGCTAGTCAGCGGGCAGAACAAATTCGCGTTTTCCAACAACGCCGGGTTCACGCAAGACAACGTCTACGTCGCATACGGTCTTCCCTATCCCTACCAGCAGACCGTCGACCACACGGCGAGCATCGCGGCAAGTCCCTGGGTGTCGCCCACCGCGTCGGGCAATTCGTCGTTGATCGTCGGCCAATCGCCCGGTGGCACGGACGACATCGGCCGCGCGATCGCCCCGCACAATCTTTATGGCTACAAAATCACCGACCCCGCGGCGACGGGCACCAAGCAGAAGATCGTGCTGACCAGTGGCGTCCATGCCAACGAGACCGTCGGCAATTGGACGCTCGAAGGGCTGGTCGACTTTCTCGTGAGCGACGATTTGCGGGCGGCGCAACTCCGTCGCTACGCAGAGTTCTACGTCTACCCAATGGTTAATCCGGACGGTCGCTTCGCGGGCAACAATCGCACGACCGTGGCCGTGGGAGATGTTGATCCGAATCGCGCTTGGAATCCGCCGAGCTACACCGAGCCGGGTGACTCGAGCAAAATCGACGAGGTGGCAATCATTGGCGAGGCGATGCGGACCGACACGGGCGGCGACATCGACTATCTAGCCGATTTCCATTCGACGGTGAACCATTCAATTCCATACCACTATGGCAACGTCCTGCCCGCCTGGCAAAACGACCCGTTCTGGTTGGCGATCAAGTCGCGCGAGCCGGGGCTGATCACGAACAACGCCCTGTTGACCGATTTCACCACGGCAAAGTTCGGCCGCGACGTGCTACAGGCCGAATTCTCAGCGACGATCGAAACGCTATTCATCGCCGGCGAGAATATCGACCGCTTCCTCGGCCTGGGACGAAACTTCGGCCTCGCCTGGCACAACGCGCTGGCTGTGACGGCCGACCTGAACTTTGACATGTCGCTTGACGCCCAAGACTGGCAGTTGTTCATTTCCGCCTCGGAAACGGATCTTTCCGGCCTGACGGAGATCGAGCGCTATGCCCACGGCGATCTCAATGGCGACGGGCAAAACAACATCGTTGACTTCGGGATTTTCAAACAGCAATATGTAGAGCTCCATGGCGCCGCCGCGTTCGCGGCGCTATTGCAGAATGTGCCGGAAGGGTCGTCGATTGCGACGGCATTTGTCGGCCTGATTACCAGTGTCGTCGGCCTGCCTCGCGCGGGACGACGAAGACAAACCTGTGACCGTCATTTGAACTCGACGGAGGGATGAAGTTATGTGCCATCGCCAAATCAAACGTGTCGCGATCTTGTTCGCCGTTATCGCCTGCCTGATCACTTCGCGGGGGTGGGCAGTCGACATCGAATCGTTCGAATTCGGTGACGCGACCGGCACCGCATTGGACGCAGCGGTCAACACCGCCCATCCCGGCAACGTGTGGGTCGTCGACCCCGACATGCCGCCTTCTCAGGTGGCCCAGAACGTCGATGGTCGACCCGGCTCCTACTACGTCCTCAAAGCGAACACGGGGAGCGATAACAATTTTCTACCAATCGACGATATTACCAGCGGCAAACGCTACCTGACGACCAAGATCGCAGGCTGGGACTTTCAAGGTGCGAACGACGAGCAGTTCCGCCTCGGCTTCATCAATGGGGACACGGCGCCTGGCTTTAGCAATTTGATCACCGCACAAGTGTCGCTCGTCCGCGATGTCGATGGAAACGTCGAGCTTACCGGCGGCGCGCTGGGCACCGGCGCCACGTCGATTGCATCGAATGTCACCTTCCCGGCCCAACATACGAGTGCCTTTGAAATGACGCTCGAGTTTGATCGGTCGGCCAACAAATACAAAGTGTTCTACCGCGATGGCACCGGGCCGACGCAGGTGTTGGGCAGCGGATTTACCGATCCCACGCGCGATGGCAAGGCGCTCCGCATGCAGGCCACCGGCAAATACAACGACTTCGTGGCAGCCTTTCCTGGCACTTATCTCAACGACTACATCTCGTTCTTTGCCGTGGATCGCATCGCAATGACCGACACCAACCCGCACGCCGATTTGATCACGCTCGAGGTCGATCGCACGAATGGGGCGATGACGCTTCGCAACACGTCTGGCGCGGTAGTGAACGGCATCGAGTCCTATTCGATCATCGTCAGCAGCGGGCGGACTGAATCCGACGAATTGGACGCCCATCGCCGGAGGCACCAACACCTCATCGCCCAGCGAATTGATGCAGTCGTTCACGAGTCCGCGATCAATCTGACGAACAATCAATCGATTCCGCTCAGCAACGCAATGGGGGCCTGGCTGAAGAGTCCCTTCGAAGATCTCTCGATGGTGCTCAATCTCACCGGGCGGCGAGACTCGCACGGTCAACGTGAGTTTCCTGCTCAACAACGGCGAGCGCTGGGAGACCGGCGATTTGAACTTTGATGGCAGCATCAATGCCGCGGACTACGCAATCCTGGCGACCAACGCCGAATCGAATATCTCGGCGCTGACGACTGCCCAAGCCTATCAAAAGGGCGATCTAGATGGAACGAAAACCAACTCGATCGAAGACTTCTCGCTCTTCAAAAAGATCTTTACGTCGCTTCCCGGAGCAGGATCGTTTGAGGACATGATCGCCGGCGTTCCCGAGCCGGGGAGTCTGGTGCTACTCATGTCCGCGTTGGGATTCGTCTCGTTGGGCCGGCGGCGCAGGAGTCAGCGGACCGCGGTACCAGTATCCAATCAATTCGCAGCACACGATTGCCGCGGCGCACACATGGGAGTTCATTCAATGCCTCGCACTTGTTCACGGTTCGGTCTACTCGTGGTCGCCGCGATCGTTGTCTCCAATGCAACCGTCGCGCGGGCGGCCATTCTTGAAGATTTCATGTTCAACGAGCTCAACGGGACGTCGTTGGGCGAAACGGAAAACTCGATCAATCCGAACAATCTGTGGCTGGTGCATGCAAACACGGTGGAGTCCGCCACGTTCAACGGCTCGTTTCGGATTAACAAGCAGTCGGTGGCCGGGCAAGCGGCGAACGCATTGGAAATTGATAACATCACTAGTGGCAAAGCCTGGCTTGTGGCCGAGATGGCCGGCTGGTCCTATACAGCCACCGCTAGCGCAACATCGGAGCGAGTCCGATTCGCCTTTATGGACAACGATCCTGCTTCTACCGGTGGCACAATTGTGACGGCTGAGGCAAATATTGATCGGAGCGGAGCCGGGTTGGTATTGCGAGGCGATGCGCTGGCGGCGTCCGGAGGCGCCACGAGTATCGCCAATACACAATCGCTCGATTTGAATCGCAATACTCCCTTCACGATTGCACTGGAACTTAATAAGGATGCAGATCAGTACTCACTCTATTACAAGGACAATGCCGCTCCGTATCAATTGCTGGGGACCGGCAACTTAGGGACCAGTACTCAGCATGCGGGCGATCGTGCCGGGAACTCGATTCGCTTTGCATTCACGGGCGAGTTTGGCGACACGGGCGAGTTTTTCGACGTGAACCGCATCTATCTGACCGACACCGATCCGACGGGTGGCAGCGTGCTCCCGGTCACTCTCTCGCTGGAAGTCCGTTCGAACGGGTTGATGTTTATCAAGAACCAAACGGCCGCACCCATTTCGTTCGACTCCTACCGCATCGCCAGCGGCTCGAACGCGCTCGATTTTAGCGGCTGGACTTCGCTCCAGGGCCAGGGAGTCGATGCGATCAGCGGGAACGTGGGAGAACATTGGACTACTTCCGGCGGTTCCAGCGACGGCGTGCTCTCCGAATCGTTCTTGAACGGCTTTAGCACGCTTGATCCCGGCGAGGAACTCCCGCTGGGCAGCGCGTTCAAATTGGGCGGCACGCAAGACCTCACGTTTCAATATCGCGATTCCGTGAGCACCGCCATTCCCAGCGTTGTTCCGAACTACGTCACGGTCGTCGGTGTGGCCGGCGACTACAATATGGACGGCACGGTTAACGCCGCCGACTATACGATCTGGCGCAACACGCTGGGCTCGACCACCGACCTCCGCGCCAACGGCGACAACACCGGTGCGAGCGCCAACAAAATTGACCAGGCCGACTATGCCTTTTGGAAAACCAGATTTGGCAACAGCGGCAGCGGCTCAGGGGCTACAAGCGCCGCTGTACCGGAACCGTCCTGTGGGCTACTATTGCTGCTTGCCATGGCCTGTTGGGGAGTACGTCGACCGCGAACCGCGTAGCGCGATCCAGCACTCATTGGCGGACGACATGAGTCGTTTAAACAACATGGCAATTGTAAGTCGAGGGGAATTGCCCGATTGTCGTCGGAGATAATCATCGTCTCAGGATTACCTCGATCGGGTACTTCGCTCGCGATGCAAATGCTCTCCGCCGGCGGTGTTGAGGTCCTTAGTGACGGCGAGCGGGTGGCCGACGAAGACAACCCGCGCGGCTACCTCGAATTGGAGCGCGTGAAGCAGATCAAACGAGATTCGTCCTGGTTGCCCTACGCTCGGGGCAAGGCCGTGAAGATGATCTCGCAGCTGCTGTTCGATCTTCCCGCGACTGAGCGGTATCGTGTGATCTTGATGGAACGGGATCTCGACGAGATTCTGACTTCGCAGGAGAAAATGCTCGCCAGGCTGGGGCGCCAGGCGATTCCGAGGAAACGGATGAAGACCGCATTTCAAGGGCAGATTGCTCGATTCAACGAGTGGATCGATCGGCAAACAGACTTCGAAGTGCTTCGCATTGAATACTCGGCGCTGGTCACCGATTTACACGGTCAAGCGGCGCGAATCGACGAATTCATCGGCGGCCAGCAAGACGTCGCGGCGATGGCCTCCGCGATCGATCCGACCCTCTACCGCAATCGCCGCAAGGGTTAGCGTTTCGATCGACGCGGATCAATTGACGTCGCCCGAGATCGTCTCACCGCCACCCATTGTCGAGAGCGATTCAAATGTCACAAGATCGATGTCTTTCGAGAGTGATCGCACGGAGCCGTCGACGAAGCAAAATTGCGCTGTCGCGGGGTGAAGCGATCCGAAGTACAGCCACATCGTATCGTAGATTTCACTTTTGCCCGTGTAGTTATTCTCGCGCGAGACATCCAGGCCGTGGGATGCAGGCAAGGTAGCCCAGCCGGCCCACATGTGGCCGTACGCCATTCCTGAGAACGATCCACCCTCAGGATCGGGGATGCCGTTTCCCACGGTCCCCGGAGCCTCGCCGAACATGAGCGTGTGCGATGTGCCGTCGGTCACTTTTCCCAGATGAGTCCGGGAACGGACGCTGAAAACACCGATCAATTCCTTATTAATGTTTTGAGGTCCGTACCCCATGTTGAAAACCAAATGGGGTGCCATCCATCCCCAGACGCCTGAGACACCGACGTAATGGGTCAATCCCATTTGCCCCACGTCGTCTTTCCAACCATCGGAAAATAGCTTGGGAAAGCCGCCATCCAGGCTAGCATACACCTTGTCCATGTAACCGATTTGCGGTCGCTCGTCGGGCACGGAGGGACAAAGCAAGACGGACAATTGCGTTTGAGCAACGGCCCAAGCTGGATTGCTTTCCACGCTCGTGAAGCTGAAACCTCGGACATCGATGCCTAGGTCGAGCTGCTGGGTGAATTCGTCGGAAATCGCGGAGGCCTCGAGGTAGGGGAGCAAATAGGCAAAGACTCCCGTCATCTGCTGAAACCCTTTGCTGTCTTTTGCGGTGTTGGGGTTGATGTAGTTGATGTCGGTGGCCAGATAACCGGGCGGCAGCCGTTTTTGCGCGGTCTCGAAGTTAAGGGCGGCGACACCGATTTGGTGAAGGTTGTTGACACAGGCGGAGCGACGTGCCGATTCGCGCGCGGCTTGAATGGCAGGCAGGAGCAGCGCGACTAGAATGCCAATGATCGCGATCACGACCAATAACTCGACGAGCGTGAAACCCGAGTGCGAGCGCAGACAACGACCGTCGCGCGTTGCCGGGGACGAGAAGTGTTCTGCGGTTGTGAGAATGGGCGGCTGGGGCTTCATGGGCGGAGAGCTTATGGCCCGCAGATGTTTATCGCGATCAACGATGGGTGCCACTATATGGTCCTCGCAATTGCCGCCTAATTGCCATCATAACAGAAGGTGGGATAGCCGTGCCAGCAAGCAATTGCAGAGCGCTGAATCGGCCGGATGACCATCACTCGGCCGGCTTTTCTGTCTCCTCGGTGGGGTGTTGCTGACTCGCTTGCATGTGCAGTCGCATGCTGTCGTCAGGAGGTGACGTCGGATTCTCGGGCCGCCGAATCTTGGGGCGACTGTCGCCGCAACCAATAGATGGGCTGAGACTGCCGACGGCAAGCAGGCAGATTGTGACAAACCACAGCACGTGGCGACAATTTCTCATGAGCAGGAGCACCATTTACCTTCCCATGCAGCGCCTGGGAGCAATCACTATAGGATGCAGCACGCCGCACTTCTATGCAAGAGTACCTTTGCTACGCAGTTCGGCGGCCAGCGCCTTGTCGGGGATCCCCAAATTTCGATACGCGCGTGCCAGCGACTGATGGGCCACGGCCATCGTCGGGGCCTGTTTAACACATAGCTCAAGCGCTCGACGGCGCCGGCGGGATCTCCCATCGCCAACAGCGCTTTGCCGATCGTATAGTGGGCGCGGGGGAAAAAATGAGTCAACTCGGCGGCCATCAAGGCACGTTCAAGGGCCACTTCGGGGTTCCCCATCTCGAGGTGTGCCCGTGCGAGGCCGGCAAAGGCGACAGGGCTGTCGCCGTCAATCTCGAGCGCCCGCTCAAACGCGGCGACTGCCTGTGGATACCGTTTGGCTTCAAGATAGGCTTCTCCTAGTTTGTTTTGCAGAAACGGCAGGCGGGAATCGGCGACGGCGACCGCCTCGAAGTGTTCCAAGGCGGTCTCGAATCGCCCTTCTGCGAATTCCAGCGTGCCAAGCATCATGTGCATTCGCGGCGCCTCACATGCTTCTTTTGCCAATGATTCCAGTACCTTGCGGGCCCGGTTGCGATCCGCGAGGCCGAAGTAGCAGGCGGCAAGTTGAATCTGAATCGACTCGCTGTCGCGCAGTTCCGGCTCGAGCCCTTCGATGACTCGAATCGCCTCGGCGAATTGAAATGAATCGATCAGCGACTGGGCGAGCATACATTGATTCGAGGCGATCGTCTGACGAATCGATTGTTCAACGTCGTCGCTGGGCGGATCGACGTAGCCGAGCGCGACGAGTTGCTCGAGTACCGCACGTGAGTCGTCGGGATCGACGCGCATCTCGGCAGGGTGCATGCCACACTCGCCGTCGATTTCTTCCCACGATTCGATCCGCTCGATCGGTGCCGTTAGTTCAAGCACTTCCGCGAGCACACGGCCCGGCATGTCGAACGCGGCGGGAAGGCCCAGCAATTGGAGCACGGTCGGTGCAATGTCGAGGAGAGTTGCCCCGTAGAGCCGGTTCCCCGCCTGAAAACCTGGTCCGCATCCGGCGAGAATACCAAACGGTCGATGCCAGGCAACGGGGCCCGACTTGCCCTCCCGCGGATCGGGTCGGAGATGGTCGTTATAGTAGCCGTGGTCCGACATCAGGATCACTGCCGTGTCGTCTCCGGCCAACGTCAGGAGCGAATCGAGCAGCATGTCGTGAAAGCGATAGATACCAACCATGCACTGCTGGTAGGCGTCGAAGTCCTCCTGCGAGACTTGCTCCATCTTTGGCGGATGGAACTCCATGAACTCGTGGCCGAACCGGTCGATGCCCTCATAGTAGATGGCCGTGAAGTCCCACTCGGTGTTGGCCATCAAATGGGTAGCGGCGGCATGAATTGTGGCGGTTTGAGCGAGTAGCAGTTGCAGTTTACCGACGCGGTGACCTTGTTCCTGTACTAGCCGTGCGGCGGTGGGGATGAACGGTAAGATCGCCGACGCATCGATCTCGCCCGGCAGCACGCGAAAGGGAGCCAATTCATCCACTCGATCGGCCGGATAAACGCTTCCCGCAGCGACGGGTGCGAGAGTGCCGTCGGCGACCGAGAGTTGTTCGAACTTGTTTGAAACCATCACGCCAAGGATCGGTTCCGCCGGGTGCGACGCGTACCAGCCCACGACGTTCGAGCGTAAGCCGCACTGTGTGAGGATGTTCCAAAGCGCCTTGCATTTGCGGCTGGTGCTGGCAACCGGCTGGATCGCCGAGCCATCGGCCGTGGGCTCGGTGAAGCCCAGGATGCCGTGGTGCTGGGGCCGCTTGCCGGTGGCGATGCTGTTCCAGAGCATCGGCGAGAGAATTGGTCGAAGAGTGGCCAAATTGCCCCAGGCGCCGCGTTCCAAGAAGGAGGCAGTCGTCGGCATAAGGCCCTGATCCATCAGGGGGCGGATCATCTGCCAGTCGGCAGCATCCCAGCCAATCAGCAGCACGCGACGCGGCGAACTCTCGTTGATGAGGCGCTGGGGCAGCATGTGTCTCTACCCTTGGCGACGGCGGCGCAGCGACAACAGCCCGAGCGATCCCGCCGCCAGCAACCCTAAGGTACCCGGCTCGGGGGCGGAAACGGCAGCGACCCCAGGTGGAGTGCTGCGAACATGGCCGAAATTGGCTTTCCAGAGCGTGTAGTCGTCCTCGTCAACGACATCGAAGCTCTCTCCGTTCTCGTCACCGTGGCCCGCAAGGATATGATTTGTGCCGAGATTGTCGCGCCACACGGTGTAGTCGGCTGCGTCGACTGTGCCGTCGTCGTTGAAATCACCGGCGTCACCTTTGTCTCCGGTGACGATGCCGACACCGAATTCGGATTCGTAGGCCCAATCGCGGATCACGAACGTGCCGGCCGCGTTGTCGATGCTGACGCGGACCCAAGCGAATCGTGGCAATCGAGTAAAGATATCATCCGGATCGGGAAAGTGCGAAAACCGAAAACCAATAAAGGCATTTTCAGCGTTGTTGAATTCCGAGTTCGGGTTATTTGCGCCCCCGGCCAAGGACGCGGTGAAGTAATTTACGTTCGAGTCGTCGACCAAAAAACCGGCGCCCAGGGCCTTGGCGTAGTTTAAGTTGCCAACTCTTTTGGCCACCATTCGCCCGGGGCTGAAATTAATGAAGGCGCCCTGGAAATTTCCCGTGAAATTGACGTAGGGATCGACGTAGTTGCTCAGCCGAATATCTTCCATCCCGTCGCCATCAAGTTGCAGCGCCTGAAACTTTCGCTGTTCGATCGCCAGATCTTCGATCCCGGAATATACAATCCCCGCATGTGCTGTTGGAGCAATATTGACGACAGCGCCGGCCGCCAGGGAGTAAGCCGCTCGGCGTGCTAACTTCGGCCCGGAGCGCGTTGGCGTGCGGGAAGGTGGCCCTGTCTCACTCTTTTCCATCGAAGCGACCAACCAATCAAATTAAGGCAACCGCCCGCCGACAGCTTAGACAGGCGACTGGCGAGAACAAGTCCTCGCCAGTCGCAAAGATGCAAAAGTTATTGTACGCGGCAGAAGAAATCGCCGCGAGCACATTGCTGGTTCAAGCGGCTTGGTTCCGACGGCGACGCAACCCCATTAGGCCGGCCGCGCCAACGGCCAGTAGGCCAAGCGTCCCTGGCTCGGGCACGAATCCGTCGCCGGTGTCGCCAGCGGAAATACCGGCGTCCGTTACGCGCCTGTGTCCCTGCCGAGGCGACCTCGGTCTGATCGTTGTAAGCCCAGTCCTTAATGAGAAACGTCCCAGCGGCGTTATTCACGGCAACGCGGACCCAGCCGTAGAAGAGATTTCCGTCACTAGGAAAGCTCAGGCCGATAAACGCGTTCTCAACGCTGTTAAACTGGGCGCTTGGATTCACAGCCCCGTAGGCCATGGAGCCGACGAAGGAGGGGCCCACGGTCGTTTCGTCGATTGGATCGTAAGCGGTCAATGCAGATACGTAGTTAAGTCCATTGGCAAAACCGACGACCTTTCCTGGACCGACATTGACATACGCTCCTTGATAATTACCTCCACTAAAGACGTAGTTCTTCAGCAGGACGTCGGCATATCCATTGCCGTCCAAGTTCAGATTTTGGGAGCCGAACTGGCCAATTCCGATGTTCTGCAGGCCAGAATAAACCACAACGGCCTGAGCTTCGGTCGCGGCAGCACAGGCGGCAGCTCCGGCAGCAAGCGAATAAGCGGCGCGACGTTTGATAGTCGGCTGGTGGGAGCGAATGAAGTTGCGCAGTGTCTCTCTCATGAGCGGGCCTCCGGTGGAATCATCAAGTGGTCAAATCAAGCAACAACAGGTGTCAGTTCACCTGGACGAAAACCCGCCTGGAGACGCCGCGCGGCCAATGCCACGACATGCGCCAGCCGTCGAGTATAAATACCCGACACGATGGGAGTCAATAAACCGGTCCACAATCTTGGGATGGGTCCGATGGAGCGCGAGGATACGTGCGATGCGGGATTCGCCTCGACCCCCCAACCAGCAGGAAACATGCCGCCAGGCAGAGGATCGTCGACGGCTCCGGGACCCCCGCGGCCGCCGATAAGTCCAGGCCAAACGAATCTCCATAGTGCGACTTCCAGATCACATAATCCTCTGCGTCGATCCCCGGGACCCCGTCTCCGTGCCCATGGATACTCGTATCGTCCGGTTCACCAACGTGGTCTCGCCACACCGTGTAGTCCGCCGCGTCGACCACGCCGTCGTTATTGAAGTCGCCATACAGAATCTGCGAGTCGACATGGATTGCGAGCTCATAAAACTGGACGGCCGCGGTGCTGCCGGAAATGCGGGCGAAATAAGTGCCCGGCGTATCCAGCGCCAATCCCAAGATGGATTCAGCTTCACCGATGGGATGACTGTTCGACGCCGCCAACAGAATCGGCGTTTTCCCATCGGAGGCATACACTTCGAGACTCAAGTCGCTCATGGAAAAACTAGTCACCGTAACCCGCTCGTTATAGGTAGGACCTGCGGGGAACAATTCGATATCGAGAAGTGACGGCCTATCGATCGTGAAGGAATAAAAATCGAGGTCGTTCGAGTTCGAGATGCTGACGAAATCGGTCTCGTTCGCACCGACGAACGTGCCGGTCGCAGCGTCGTGGCCAATTGTCCTGGACTGGCCGTCGAGGAGCAGGCCGAGCGGCGTCGCAGAGTCAATCGAGTCGTTGCCCGCGCCGGCGTTCGATTTCTCGTTGATGTCGCCATAGAGAAAGTGAACGCCACGAATGTCGTCGAATTGTGGTCCGTCAAAGCTCGTCTGGGAAAACCCTTCCATGAGAAATGCCGCATTGTTCGAGATCGAGTGTCCAAGCCCGAGGCTGTGTCCGATTTCGTGCATCAAGGTGGTACGCAGATTGATATAGGGAAACGTCCCGCCAACGGCGCCAAAATAGACCGTCTCGCTGGTGTCGAAGGTTATGTCTGCATTGGGAATGAAGCCCGTCTCCGCTAGTGTGCCCGGCGAGGTAATCACGGCACCGGCGAGTCGAACATCGCCACGCAAACCGAGCTCGCCGGTCGTAGCGCCGTGGGGATGATTCGAAAGCCCATCGTCGAGCGATTCGTATTCGAACGTCACCCCGCTCACTGCGCTCCAGCGATCGAAGCACTGCTCGACGAGCGAGAACCACGGTTTCTCCTCCATTTCCACGCCGGTGCTGCCCGGGAAGATGCTGTCAAACACTGACACAAGTTCGCTCGGTCTATTGAGATGCGAGATCGTCGTCCCGTCCGGAACGATACTCCAAGTGAGCGTGACCGGATTGCCGATCGGCGGCGTCGCTCCGTCGGTCGCCGTGAAATCCCAATGGCCGTTGTTGAGATAAGCAGTCGCGCGGCCGGAGCAGACCAGGCACCATGCGATTGCCAATGCTAGATTGCAAAACCGACAGTGTGTGGCCATTTCCCGATGCTCGTGCTCTGCCCGGCTGAAAGCTCCGTTATACCATGCGAATTCGTCCGCAGCGAAACGCTGCGTCGGACGGCAAAAAAGCCGACTCCCACAGATCTGGTGTTTAGAGGGCACTCGCCGCGTGCAGTTGGAGAATTCGGATCACTTCGGCCGACGTTTCGGGCCGCTTCTGGATGCCGGTGTGGCTCGCGTCGACGAATAGCTCACTCTGGACGCCAGGTAGCTGCGCGCTGGAAACGGCCACGACGCCGTCGCTGCGCCCCTCGGAGGGGGTCCAGCGGTCGTCGCCGATGATCGAGTGGAGCCGGACGCCATTGCGGTACGGCAGGCGGTCGGTCGCTTCGAGGATCAGGCTGGAGGGGTCGAGCAGGTCGACGCTGTTGGGGATGCCGCGGGTCATTTCTGCGCGGAACGCCCCGGGGTTGTCGCGCACGAGTTGTGCGTGGCGTATCTTCCAATCGGGCGGTTCCTTCACCAGCGAGGAACTGATCTGGCCGACACAGCGGCGGGCAATGACCGATCCGCGATGGGGCGTGGCGATGTAAATCACTCGGCTCACGTCCGGCGACGGCGTGAAGAAAAACGAGTTGGCCAGCCGGGCGCGGGTGTCGGGGTCGGTGCGGATCGTGTCGAACGGCTGCTTGGCGGCCGACTGCCAGAGGGCATCGCCGCTGTAGGTGACTTGCAGTTTCGAGACGAGGCCGCCGAGGCTGTGGCCGATCATTACCATTCGAGACATATTGGGATCTGCGTGGCAGGGATCGTAGGTTTGCCGCAGCGCCGCGAGTTGACGGCGGAGTTCGGTGGCACTGGTGAGAAACGGATCGCCCGTGTCGTAGCGGAATACCCAGACCTGGTAACGGGCCATGATCGCCGGCTGCGCTCGAAGATCATTTTCCAAATGGGACCAGGTGATTGGGCTCGACGCCAGGCCGTGGACCAGCACGATGGGGATTTTGCCGGGCTGAAAGGGCTCGTTCATGCGGAGGCTTGCGCCATCGTCATTGTCGGCCGGATCGAGAAAATCCTGGAGCCAGGCATCGCCCTCTTGTGTAGCCGCGTAGGCGAGCGGCGCCGTCTGGTCGCGGGCGAGCGGCAAGCCGGTGTCGGTGGCAGCGGTGCGGAGCGGATCGTAGAAATCGAGAGTGAAGGTGCCGTTGGTCAGCGCGGCAGCTGGTTGGAGCACGGCGGTTGCCGCAAAAGGTTGCCGGCTGGCGGTGAACGGCCGCCGGGGGACGTCGCTCGTCAGGACGACGTATTCGACGCCGACGCCTGTCGCGGCGTAGCGGACCGAGAGCTCCGGCGAGGCATATGAGCCGACGGGTAGGATCGAGCGAAAGTCGGCCGGCTCCCAGAGGAAACCGAAGTAGCGTACCGGAACCTGCTGCCCGTCGCAGAGCGTGATCCCGCGCGCAGAATCGAACCGACCGTAGCGAGCCGAGGCGTCGAGCAGCTTGCGTACGCTTGCTCGATAGAGTTCGGATCCAGCGTCGGTCGGCGTGGAGGCGTTCGCCGCGTGCATCGGCCACGACTCGCTGGCGGCGGCGTAGAAGTAGTCGATCGCCACGGGATCGCACGCTTTGTCCGCTTCGATCCCCGCCGCAAAGTTGGTTTCGGCCGAGGCGACGTAGCCGCTCGCATTGCGGACGGGCGGGGGAGAAAGTGGCGGATACCAAACGGTGCTAGATCGGGAGAGCGAGCAGCCGGCGAGCGCAACGTGCAAACAGAGCGCGATCCAGAATCGCGCGCGCGTCGCTCCTCGAGTGCGTCCCGTATCCATCGGGCGGCTCCCTGCCGTTGTAGAGGCGGCCCCTTCGTGGGACCGTCAAGGAAAGTATTCCCGACAAATCCCACCGCGGCGGACTGGGATGCGGGTCCGACATAATTTCGTGCCACGCCGTAACCGGCATGCTCGACACAAGCGACAAGGTTTAACGCTGGCGGTGAGCGGGAAGCCGGATCACCCGGCAGGTACGGGCCAGAGGAAGCTGCCGCGGGAGAGATAAGGCGACGATCTGCTCGACCGAGTGTTCGCTCTTGCGCTGGACCGCTTCGGCCGTGTTGAAGGCGTTGTGAGGTGTAAGGATGCAGTCGTCGCGGGCGGCGAGTGCGAGCGTGGCAGCGACTTCGAGATCGTCGGTCGGCGTACCCGAGCGTAGTGAGACTGCGAGCTTCGCCTCGTGGTCGAACACGTCGAGCCCAACGCCGGAGAGTTGGCCCGCTTCGAGCGCCGCGAGGAGCGCCGTCGACGGACTCAATTCGCCGCGCGATACGTTGACGAACACAGCGCCCGGTTTGATCCGCCGCAACTTTGCCGCGTCGAAGTAGCCCAAGTTCGCGCCGTTGAGGTCCATTGCCGAGACGAGCACGTCGGCCTGGGGCAACGCGGTGGCGATGTCGGTGTATTCGATGTCGGCGTGCCGCGGGTCGACGTCGACGCCCAACACGCGCATGCCGAGTGCCTGGCCGATCGAGCAGGCTTCGTGGCCGATGTGGCCGACGCCGACGACGACGAGCGTCCGGCCGGCACATTCGCGGCCGGTGATGCCGTCGCGGTGAAACGTGCGAAACTGCGCGACTCTGCCGCGGCAGCCGGCGCAACAGCGCCATCCACAAGAGCATCGCCTGCTCGGCAACCGCGCGGTGGCAGTAGAGTGGCAAGTAGCCCAGCGCCAGCGGTGCCTGGCTGGCGACGGCATACGCGACGAGATGATCGTAGCCAGTACTCCGCGAAAGGATCGCATCGAGCTCTCTGCCCCAGGCGAGCGGAATCTGCGACTGCGTGCGGATTGAGATTAGCCGGGCTGGCGGTGCTGCGTGGCGCGACTCCTGAATCGTCGCGTCGGTGTAGCCAGCGGAAATACTTGCCGGCAAGAGACTCCGCAGCGCATCGGCCTCTTCCTGAAACGCTTCGTAAAAGTACACATCCTGCATGAGGGCGATTGTCGTCGAAGTGGCCGAATCCGACAAGCGGAGCGGTCTAACGCTGGAAGGCGACCGCCGGGGCGGCCGGGCAATTCGGCCGATAGCAAATCGCCCGGCAGTGTTGTTGCGGCGCAAATTGCGGGCCAATGTCGCGGAGCGACTCCTGCGAGCCGACGAACAGCCAGCCATCGGGCGTCAGCGCCGTGGCGAGCCGCAGGAACAGGTCCTTCCGCGCCTCGGGCGTGAAATAGATCGCCACGTTGCGGCAGAAAATCACGTCGAATTTTCCCCGGGCTGAATCGGGGGCAAGCAGGTTTCGCCGCTCGAAGGAGCAGAGTGCCCGCAGCGAGTCTTTTACTCGCCAGCCGTTGTTTTCCGGTTCGAAGAAGCGATGGAGGCGTGCCGGCGGCATGCCGCGCTCGATCTCGTGGGTGGTGTACCAACCGCGGCTGGCGCGGGCGACCACTTCGTCGGAGATGTCGGTGCCGAGGATGTTGATATCCCAGTCGTGGACATCGGGCAGCATTTCGGCAAGCAACATCGCGATGCTGTACGGCTCCTGGCCGGTGCTGCAAGCGGCCGACCAGAATCGCAGCTTTTTGGGAAAGAGAGATCCGGCCTTGGCGTCGATTGTTTCGGGAATCGCTTTGTTCTGCAGCGCGTCGAAGGGTGAGCTATCGCGGAAGAACAAAGTTTCGTTGGTGGTGATGGCGTTGACGATTTTGGTGCGGACCGAATGGTCAGTGTCTTGTCGAGCGCGTCGGGCAAACTCGGCATAGCTTTCGCAGCCGGAACTCTTGACGAGCTCACTCAAGCGAGCCTCGATCAAATAGCCCTTGCTCTCGTCGAGGTAGACGCCGCAGAGATCGATCACCAATGAGCAGACGCTATCAATGTCTTGTGTGGTTAACATGTGACTGCCCCCGTCCGAACCGATTGTTCGATCGCATCCGCAATGGCGTCGAGCGGCCGGATCATGTCGGCCAGGCCGTGTTCGATGACTTGCCGCGGCATCCCGTAGACGACGCAGGTGGCGGCATCCTGGGCGAGGACATAGGCCCCCTTCCGCTTGAGGAGTTGGCAGCCGACGGTTCCGTCGTCTCCCATGCCCGTCATGATCACGGCCAGGACGCGTTCCCCCACTTGATCTGCCAGCGAACGAAACAAATAGTCGACGGACGGCTTGCAGCATTTCTCGGGTGGGTCGTCGTTGACGCAGAATTCGAGGCCGCGCGGGTGGCGTTCGACTCGCGTTTGGCGTCCGCCAGGCACAATGTAAACGTTCCCGGCGTGGAGCCGCTCGCCGTCTGCGGCTTCGGCGACGTGTAATGCGCAGTGCCGGTCGAGATCGACGGCGAGCGAGTGGGTGAACTTGGGCGGCATATGCTGCACGATGACGACCGGCACCGGCAAATCCTTGGGCAGCTTCGGCAGCATCTGGTGCAGCGAGGCTGGGCCGCCGGTGGAGATCCCGATGGCGACGATTAGCGGTGGCCGTTGTGGGATTTTCGCCGTTGTCTCGGCAGGAATCACCAGGTCGCACTTGGCGGCGGATGATTCCGCGTGAAGCGCGAGCTGCCTTTGTTCCGCCAGCAAGCGAATCTTGGGAAGTAGTTCGCCCTCGAGCTGTACTCGATTCGCCTCGAGGTGGGGGCCGTTGGGCTTGAGCACGAAGTCAAACGCGCCAAGCTTCAGCGCTTGGGCAGTTTGCGTGGCGCCGGCGTCGGTCAGCGCGCTGATCACGATCACGCTGGGCGGTTTGGCTTGGTGCTTCAATTGGCGGAGCACTTCCAAGCCATCGACCTCGGGCATCTCGAGGTCCAGCGTAATGACTTCCGGCTTGAGCTGCGCGATTTTCTCGAGTGCTGCGCGGCCGTCCGACGCAGAACCGACAATCTCGATGCCCGGCTCGGTCGCGAGCGCGTCGCGGACGACCTTGCGAAAGAGCATCGAATCATCAACGACTAGTACGCGCACGTCAGGCTCAGCCCCCGGGGGATTGTCGCAGTGTTCCGAAACGAAGCCCGAGCCGGCGTCCCGTTTCCCCCGATTTAAGGGACGCCGACTCGGGCAAACTTTTTTCAACCGATCCGGGCCGAAGCCGCGAATCGCTTAGTTGGCCAACTGGAAGTGCGAGACCGTCTCGCGGAGCTGCTCGGAGATCTTCGAGAGTTCCGAAGCGACGGTCTCGGTTTGCGTGGCACCTTGGGCGGTCTGCCGAGAGGCCTCGTTAACGCCCGTGATGTTTTTCGCCACTTCGCCGCAGGCACTGGCCGATTCGACGACGCCGGTCGACACCGTGCCGACCGCGTCGGCCGTCTCGTTGACGCGAGCGGCGATCTGCTTGGCGATCACGCTCTGCTCCTCGACCGCCGAAGCGATCGTGGCCGAGGTCTGGTTGACCTGTCGGATCGCTTCGCCGACTTCGCCGATCGAGCGGACCGCTTCGCCGGTCGAACTCTGAATGTGCTGGATTCGATTGCGAATGTCCTCGGTCGCGCCGGCCGTCTGACGGGCCAATTCCTTGACCTCGGTGGCCACCACCGCGAAGCCCTTGCCGGCTTCGCCGGCGCGGGCCGCTTCGATCGTGGCATTCAGGGCGAGCAGATTGGTCTGCTCGGCGATGTCCTGGATCACCTCGATCACCTTGCCGATCTCTTCGGCGGCGGTGCCGAGCTGGCCGATCGTCTCGTTGCTGTTCTTGGTGAGCGTCGAGGCGGTATCGGCGATGCGGGCGGCCTGTTCGGCCGTCTTGGCGATTTCGCCGATGCTGCTGGTCAGCTCATTGACTGCGGTGACAACCGAGTTGACGTTGGAGGTCATCTGCTCGGTAGCCGACGCCATGCCACGCATGTTGGTCGACATTTCTTCCGCCGCCGCGGCGACGGTCGTCGACTGGGCATTGGTCTCCTCGGCACCGCTGGCAAGCTGCGTGGCGGTGGCGGAGAGCTCGGTCGACGTGCTGGCGAGTTGGCCCGCGTTGCGCGTCAGGCCGCTGAAGACCTGGTGCAGATTCTTGCACATACCGTTGACTGCCGACGGCAATCTGGCTGAAGGTGCCGTAGGTCGCCTCGCGTGTCCGTAGTCGGCCTTGGCCACGTCGTACTGCTGCGTGAGGTCGCCTTCGGCGACGGCGCTCGAGCACGCCCGAAACCTTGTCGACTTCCTCGTCTTGGTAGGCCGCGATCTTGGCGTTGCGGGCCATCGTGCGGGCGAGTTCCAGCTTCTGCTCCGTGATGTCGGAGGCGTACTTCACGACCTTGAACGGCTTGCCGTTCAGATCGAGGATCGGATTGTAGGAGGCTTGAATCCAGACTTCCTTGCCGCCCTTGCCGAGACGCTTGTACTCGGCGGCCTGGTATTCGCCGCGGTTGAGTGCGGCCCAGAACGACTGGTATTCGCCGCTCTGAGTGTAGGCCGGGTCGCAGAACATCCGGTGATGCTTGCCCTTGACCTCGTCCAGCGAGTAGCCGAGCGTCTTGAGGAAGTTGTCGTTGGCAGTGACGATCGTGCCGTCCATCTTGAACTCGATCACTGCCTG
This sequence comes from uncultured Planctomycetota bacterium, assembly GCA_963847905.1. Lineage (GTDB taxonomy): Bacteria > Planctomycetota > Planctomycetia > Pirellulales > Lacipirellulaceae > DASYDU01. The sequence goes on from CAWKBP010000002.1 coordinate 442,716, forward strand.
CGACTTGCTGATGGCGGCCAGTTGGCCTTCGTAGTCGGCGTTCTGCAGCTTTTGAGCCGTGGTTTCGGTCGCGTACTTGACAACCTTATACGGCTTGCCGTTAGCGTCGAGGATCGGGTTGTAAGAAGCTTGAATCCAAACTTCCTTGCCGCCCTTGCCAATCCGCTTGTACTCGGCCGCCTGGTATTCGCCGCGGTTGAGCTTGGCCCAGAACTGTTGGTACTCGCTGCTCTGAGCGAATGCGGGCTCGCAGAACATCCGATGGTGCTGACCCTTGATTTCGTCAGCGTGTAGCCCAAGCAATTCAGGAAGTTGTCGTTGGCCGCGATGATCGTGCCGTCCATTTGAACTCGATCACCGCCTGCGACTTGCCGATCGCGGCGATCTGGCCCTCGAAGTCGGCGTTCTTGATCTTCTGAGCGGTGATGTCGGTCGCGTATTTGACGACCTTATACGGCTTGCCGGTTTCACCGAGGATGGGATTGTAGGAAGCCTGGATCCAAATCTCCTTGCCGCCCTTGGCGAATCGCTTGTACTCGCCGGCCTGGAACTCGCCGCGAGTTGAGCTTGGCCCAGAAATCGTGATACTCTTGGCTCTGCGCGAAGGCGGGATCGCAAAAGATCCGATGGTGCTTGCCCTGGACCTCGGAAAGATCATAGCCCATCGCATTCAGGAAGTTTTCGTTGGCGGTGATGATCGTCCCGTCGAGATTGAACTCGATCACGGCCTGGGATCGATGAATACCGGCCAATTCGCTTTTTGAATTGGCGACATAGCGTCCGATAGCCCGCGCCAACAGCTGGCCGAGCGTCAGGAACAACACGATCGAGCCGGCGGCAATGGCAATCAGGATCCAAGTGCGGGCTGTGATCACGTCGTTAGCGCGCGATTCCACCGTGGCATTTCGCTCGTTCGCCATGTCGACGACCGAGTCAATTTCCTTGCAATGCGCCTGGTAGTGGCGCGTCAGCGAGCCGTGCAGCACGTCTTTGGCTGTTGCCGAATCGCCGGCAACCAGGGCCGGCAGGAATTTGTTTTCGTACGTCCGGTAGAACGCGATCGCCGGCTGATAGGAGCGATCGACGAGCGTTTCCTTCATCGGGCCGTCTTCCAGCGAATTCACCCAGACCTTGTGCCGGGTGTCATACTCCTTCTGCAGGCTCTTCATTTTCTGGTCGAGCTCGGCGATCGCGTCCTGATCGGTTTGATCGGCAAGTTGCTCAGCCGTCAGGTAGGACTCGATAATGTATTCGGGCGGGGGAAGGATGTCCGCAACGAGGTCCTTGCCCTCGACAACCTTGGCGTACATGGGCCCGTTTACTTTCACTTTCTCAATCGTGAAGTAAGCGACGGTGCCGTAAATCAGCATAGCGAGGCCAAATGCCATGCTGAGCCACATCATACGACTTTTAATACTCATGTTCCGGATGAACCCCATGTTATTGCCCCTTAAACAAAGTGAGAAAAACTGTTACTAAGATTTTTAACTGACTATCACTAAACGCTGGATCAGCCGCCTTGTTTGGCAGCGAACTCTGTATTACCGCGAAAGCGTTTCCTCCAAATCAAGCACCAGGATGACCTCGGTCTTCTGTTGGCAAACGCCCCGGAAGAACCGACCGTCGACACTGGCGACATTCGGCGGCGGCGGCACGATCGACGACTGTTCGACCGCGCAAATATCGCCGACACGGTCGACGATCAGACCAATCGACTCCGCCTGGGAGCGGACAATCAGCGTCTGCGTGTCGGCGGTGGTGTCGAGCGGCGCCAGATCCCAAAACCTGACGCAAATCGATCACGCTGGTCACTTCGCCCCGCAGGTTGATTACACCGCGGACCTGTGGCGGTGCGTGCGGCACGCGGGTGACCTTAATGTCGCGAATGATTTCTTGAATCGTCGCGATGTCGAGCGCCAGGCACATGTCGGCGACATAAAAAGTCGCCAATTGCAATGGCTCGCTTCGCGTTCGCTGAGTCGGTAGTGTGGCGGTTGTCATGGTCTTAGACTGCGTTTGAGGTTAAACAGCTACAAGTTCGGAATTGGCTTCGGCCTTGGACTTGCGCCGCGCGCCGTTTCTTCGGCTTCTGCGGCAGCAATCGATTGACGACCGCCATGACCTGCTCGCGATCGAGCTTCACCTGGTAGTCGTCCATGCCGACGTCCTTGCCGTGCTTGACGTCTGCTTCGCTCGTGAGCGACGTGAGGGCAATCACTGGCAGATTGCCGAGACGCTCGTGTTGTTTGACTTTTTGGCAGAGCTGGAAGCCATTCATGTTCGGCATTTCGATGTCCGTGATCACCAGCTTCACGTCGTGATCCTCGTCGTTCAAGTAATCCCAGGCCAACTGACCGTCTTCGTGGGCAACCACGTCAAATCCTTGTTCCTCAAAGAACTTGGACAACTGGTTGCGGAAGAACGAGGAATCTTCAGCGATCAAGATCGTCGTCGGCGACTCGTCGTCGTCCAGCGGCGGCGCGACGACGTTTTCGAACCATTCGGGATGAGCCAATCGCGCCAACTCGACGGTGTCGACCAGCCGCATGGTGGTCTCGTTGAGCACGAATCCGCCGGAAATTCCCGGCTCGCGGAAGGTGTCGCGGGTCGATGTCGAGCGCCAGCTGCCGGATGTCGTCCAGCTCGGCGACGAGCAAGCCGATCTCCCGATTTGCCGCCCGAAAGACCACGACATAGTATCGCTCGGCGTCGGCCATCGGGCCGCGTTTTGACGTGGTCCTCAAGTCGCAACAGCGGCAGATTCGAGCCGCGATACTGCAGCAAACGCCGACTGCCGACGATCTTGATGTTGTTGGACTGCACCCGCTCGATCCGCGAGACGAGGCTCATCGGGATCGCAAATCGGTCTTGCGGAGTCGTGCTGAAGAACAACAGGTCTTGAGCGTCGGTGATCGTCTTCGGCTTTTGCGTGTGTTCTTCCGTCTCCATTTGAGCCGCTTGTTCCTGGCTCGTGGCAAGGTTGGCCTGGGCGGCAATTCCGGCAGCGTCGAGAATCAGCGCCACGTTGCCATCGCCCAGGATCGTGGCGCCGGCCAGGCAGGTGCAACCCTTGATGTGGCGTCCGAGCGGCTTGACGACGATTTCTTCCGAATCGACGATCTTGTCGACCACCAGGCCGTAGCGGCGGTGGCCGGTCTCGATGACCACGATGCTCATCGGCCGGGGGCCGGTAGCGGCGCCTCCGGCTTCGCGGATTTGGGCAGCTTCAGCACTTCGTCGATCCGCACGATCGGCAGCAACTCACCGCGGAGACGGACCACTTCGGCATCTTTGACCTTGGTGATCAGTTCGCTGACTTCGCCGGACCGAACTCGCACTAGTTCGAGCACGTTCACTTGCGGAACCACGAAGCATTCGTCCCCGGCCCCACAATCAGCGAAGGGATGATCGCCAACGTGAGCGGCAGCGTAATTTGAATCGTCGTTCCCTTGGTCGGGACCGACTCGATGTCGACCGTGCCGCCGAGCTTTTCGATGTTGGTTCGCACGACGTCCATGCCGACGCCGCGGCCGCTGACGTCGGTGATTTTCTCCGCCATCGAGAAGCCGGGATGGAAGATCAGCCGCACGGTCTCGCGGTCGCCCATCCGGCTGGCCTGCTCGGCGGTGATCACGCCCTTCTCGACGGCCTTTTGCTTCAGCCGCGAGGCGACGATGCCGGCGCCGTCGTCGGCCACGTCGATCCGCACCTTGCCGGCTTGGTGATAGGCCCGCAGCGTGACCGTGCCTTTGGCCTTCTTGCCGGCTGCCGTGCGAACTTCGGGCAGTTCGACGCCATGGTCGATCGAGTTGCGGACCAGGTGCGTGAGCGGATCGCCGATCGCTTCGAGAATCGTCTTGTCGACTTCGACTTCCTTGCCTTCCATCACGATGTCGCACTGCTTGCCGAGCTTGCTGCTCAAGTCGCGAGCCACGCGCGGGAAGCGGCTGAAGACGGCGCCGATCGGCTGCATCCGCGTCCGCATGATCGCTTCTTGCAACTCGGTGGTCACCTGGTCGAGCCGGGCGGCGACCGAGTCGAGGCCGACCTTGTCGTTGGCGTTGATGGTTTGCATCAGCTGGTTGCGGCCGAGCACCAGTTCGCCGGCCAGATTCATCAGCCGATCGAGCACACCGACCTGCACGCGGATGCTGTTCTCCGCTTGCGGGGCCGTGGATGCGGCTGGGGCTGGCGGCGGCTTCGGCCGGGCACGCTTGCAGGTCGCTGGCTCGGCAGCCGGTTCGGCGGCGGAGTTCGACGGGCTCCGGTTCTGGATGCTGCACTGCTGCAGTCGGGCGTGGTGACCGCCGTCGTGACACCTCGGCTGCGGAAGCCGTTGGCGAGGAGCGGGCGGGACTGCCGCCGGCGCTGGCGTTTCGGCAAGTGCGTCAAATTCTCCCGCAAAGATCTTGTCGAGCACTTCGACATGCGCGCTGACGTCGACATCGTTCGAAGATTCGAGATCGTCGAACAGCTTGTTGAGTGCGTCGGCCGCCTTGAGCATCACGTCGACGTTGAACGTCGTGGGCACCAAGTCGACGGTGCGCATTTTGCCCAGCACGTTTTCCAAGCTGTGGGCCAGCTTGTTGACGGTCGTGAGTCCAAGGAAGCCCGCCGCGCCCTTGATCGAATGGACGGCGCGAAAGACAGTGTTGACCAGGTTCACGTCGACGTTCGGCGCCGCCTGCCTCCATCTGCAGGAACTGGCCTTCGACGTCGCTGAGGTGCTCGCGCGACTCGGTGATAAATTGAGCTACAAGTTCGGGATCATCGAATGTCATTGGAGTTCCCGTCTCTGTCGTGGGTATCCATCGACTTGGCGAAGCGATGCTCAAGGTCGATGCACGAGCTTGCTTGATCGGACACGTCGCTGCAGCCGGTTGACGTTGGCGGGGCGATGGTCTTCGACGTGGCGCAACGATATTCGTGCGTTATTCTTCAGAGTATGCCCGATCGATAATCGACCGCCTGCCCTACTCGAATCGTTGCGCGCGTGTGTGCTATTGCCGATGGAGTCACTCGAGCAACGTCCAAATGTAGGTCGAGGTTTTCGCCACGCCGACGAAATGTCGCCAGAAAAAATGGACGTAGCAGAGTGGCTGCGCTTACGGAGAAATTGGCAGGAACCGATCCCAGGAATGCCCTAGTTGGTCCAGATATATTGCCAACGAGATCATCAAGTCACGACGTGGAAATACGTCGCGTCGCTCCAGGTGTGCGGTCGGCTTGTCGGAGGAGACGGCACGTTGCCAGTAGGTGGGTCAACACGCGAGAGGGCAGCGTTTCGAATGCGGCCACTGCAGATCGTGACGAGCTGAGTTTGTAGAACGTGTAATCCGATCGCGGACGAATGGTTTTCTCAGCGATCGCGTTGCGGAAGATCCACTGCCGAATCGCGAGGCAGTCAATCGCGTTACAAGCTCGACGTGAATCTTGCACACCGAACCGGGGTTCGCGTTCCAGGCGGCGAGCGCCGCGCCGGCTTCGTCGAGCGGCACGGTCTTCGTAATCACGTCGTCGATCGGCAAGAGCCCCGATTCGAGAAAAGCAATCACGGCGCGAAAATCGTCAGGGAGCGCATTGCGCGAACCGAGCACGTCGAGCTCGCGCTGGACGAAGTGCCGCGTGTCGTATTCAACCGGTTGCTTCGAGTAGCCGATGTAAACGACGCGGCCCGCAAACGCGACCTCTTCCACGGCGGCCCGAAATGTCGCGGGGAGGCCCACCGCTTCGATCATCACTCGGGGCCCCTCGCGGTCCGTGAGCTTTTGCAGGGCGGCATGCAAATCCTCGCGGGCCGAGTTAACGGTGTGCTTCGCTCCGACTTTTTCCGCGAGGGCCAGCTTCTCGTCCGCCACGTCGATGGCGATCACCGTCGCTCCCTGGAGAGCCGCCGCCGCGATTACGCCGATGCCGATCGCCCCGCAGCCGAAGACGCCCACCGTGTCGCCCGCCGCCACTCTCCGCGCATCACGGCGTGGTAGCCGATCGTGAGCGGCTCGACGAGCGCCATCTCGCGGAGGGAGAGTTTGTCCGATGTGTAGAGTTTTTCGAATGGCACGGCGAGCAGCTCGGTCATGCCGCCGTCGCGCTGGACGCCGAGCGTCTGGTTTTCGCGGCAGCAGTTGGGACGCCCCTGCCGGCAGGCGCTGCACTCGCCGCAGTTCTGGTAAGGGTGGACGAGCACGTTCTGGCCCACGCGGAATTCCGCGGGCACCGCGGAGCCCAGCTTCTTGATCGTGCATCCAAGTTCGTGGCCCGGGATGCGCGGGTAGCTCACGAGCGGATTCACGCCGCGAAACGTGCTGAGGTCTGTGCCGCAAAAGCCGACGGTGCGAACTTGCAGGAGCACATCCCGCTCGCCCATCGCTGGCTCGGAAACGTCGACGAGTGAAGTTTCGCCCGGTTGGTCAATGACAAATGCGCGCATGCGTTCGTTCGCGGTTCAATGGCGGTTAATGAGTTGTAATCCGGTACGCTTCGATTGCCGTGCCGCCGAAGATGCGGGCTTGCTCCGCCGGAGATAGCTCGGCGACGAAGCGTCGGCATAGGTCGTACCACGAACGATACTCGACGGCCAGGAGGCAGACGGGCCAATCGCTGCCAAACATCAGCCGCTGCGGACCGAATGCCTGCAAGATCACCTCCCAATACGGCTTCAAGTCCGGCTCGGTCCAATGCTGCCAATCGGCTTCCGTCGCCAGTCCCGAGAGTTTGCAATAGACATTCTCGCGTTCGGCGAGCTTTTGGATGTTTGTCGCCCAGGGCTCCAGGTGCCCGTCGCGGACGCGCGGCTTGCCCAGGTGGTCGAGGATGATGGTCTGGTAGGGATGGCGGTCGACGAATTCGATCGACGGCGGCAAATGACGCTCTTGGATCACCAGGTCGTAGGCGAGCCAGAAATCGCCCAGCGCGTCGATGCCGCGATTGAAGTCGTCGCGCAGTACAAACTGGTCGTCCGGCTCGTCTTGCACCAGGTGCCGAACCGCTTTGAGCGTGTGGCAGTGAGAGAGGGTGCCCAAATGTTCTTTCACGTCGCCGGTCAGGGGCACCCAGCCGACGACGCCCTTGACGAACGAATGTTCGGCCGCCATTTCACACAGCCAGCGTGTTTCCGCGAGAGATTGCCGCGCCTCCACGCTGATCACGCCATCGACGCCGACCGCCTCGATCTCGGCCTGCAGATCGTGCGGTAGGAAATCTCGGCGCAGTTTCGCCATCGAGTCGTCGATCCAACCGTATTCCTCGGGATTGTAGCACCAGAAATGATGATGAGCGTCGATAACCATTCCATTTAGCGGCGGAGCTTGCTCGTGGTGAGCTTGCCGAACTGCTCCGCACTCTCCTCAGCGCCTTAATCCACGGACACATGTTCGTCCGCCGCACCCTACACATACGGATAATCTTTCGCGAGCAGCCCCTCCTCTTTCAAGGAGTTCCAAAACTGTCGCGGCACCGGCTCGGCGACCGCGGCCACGTTTTCCTGGATTCGGTCGGCATGCGACGTGTTGAGAGCCACCGCCACCACGCCCGGAACATTCAGGCCGAATTGGACACACGCGTGCATCGGCGAAATCCCATGGGCCGCCGCGATCGAGACAAAACTCTTTCGCCAGGCAAACAACGGCCGATCGGCGGCATTCTCGGGACTCACCACGCGATAGTCGAAATACTTGCCACCGACCAGGAAGCCGGAGTGAAACACGGCCGAGTTGATGATCGCGATCTCACGTTCGACCAGCCCTGCGACGAACGCGAGCAACTCCGGCGGATGGTGCATCACAGTGAGGCTGCCGGCGAGCATCACCCAATCGAGCTCGACCGCAGCAGCGACTTCTTCGATCACGCGCCAATCCTTCGAGCCGATTCCCACGGCGAGTACTTGGCCCTGTTGTTTCAATTCGGCCAGTGCTCGGTAAGCACCCAAGATGTCGTCGAAGCGTGACGCCCGCTCCTCTGGCGAAGCGGCCGCGGTCAGGTATTCGTCCGGATCGTGGACCGAGACCAGTTGCGGCCGATAGCCACCGAGCAGCCGGCAGCTCTCCTCCCAGCACTCGAGAATACCATCGTAGCTGATCCGCTGCACCGCGTCGTGTTCAATGTCGATCCAGACACCCGGTTCGAAGGTCGGCTCGGGCGTAGTGAGCGGCGACCGCTTCCAGCCGAGCTTGCTGCTGATGAGCACGTCAGCGGGTGGGATTTCAAATTTTGCCAGCGACTGCCCCAACACTTCCAGCGCCAGGCCGGCGCCGTACTTGCCCGCCGTGTCAATGAACACTGGCGGCGCGACGTGCTCGAACCACTCGCTGACGATCTCCAGCTTTGCCACATCGGGAATCACCTGGTAGAGATTCCCCAGCGCACTACAGCCGAAGACGATCGGCGGCACGCGGAGGCCGGTCTTGCCCAAGGCACGATAATTGTCAGCAGGAATAGGACTCGATTTCGCCAAAGTTAAAGTCCTATGTCCAACTTCCGATTTGCATCAACAGCCGGCGATGTTCGACTCGATCAGGTTGGTTGATCCGTAGTAGTTCAACGGTTGCCGATCCGACGTTTGTTTTGCCGCGGACGAATGCTCCATCCCAGATAAAGTGCTCGCCCCAAACCGCCGTGCGCGGATTGAAAAGCGGTACAATTTCGTCGACGTCGGGCGGATAGCCTGCGATATCCGAGCCATTGAACGAATTACACCAAGCCCACACCCAACAAAGATTCTCCAGCGTCGATGGGCCACCGTGTTTTTGCGAGCGAATATGATCCACTTCATGCGGCAGAACAGTGAGACCTTGCGGAGTCTGGCAGTATTCGCAGCGATCGTTCGCTCGTTGCCGAACGGACTCGCGAACCTCAGCCTTCATGATAAACTCGCGCCGTTTTGCATGCTAGCGCGGGCCTTGGCCTGAAGGAGATCCAGAAATTGGCCGACAAGCAGGTAATTTTCGAGCGCCGCCTTTTCCGCAATCTCTAACGTGCCTGCATTGTTTCTTTGCAGCAGGTCTCGAATGCGCTCCTGAGCCTTGTCGCTCAGTCGCAGCCGCATCATCATCCGAGCGAAGTCGGCGGCAAACGTCGGTTCAATCGGCCCGACGACCTCGTCGAGGATTTCGGTCGCCGAAATGGGATTCGTGGTGGCCATGGATGAATTATACCACGCCGAGTCGAGGAAAAGAAACGCATCTCGCTGGTGCAAGTTCAGCTGCGTAGCCTTGTTGTGGTTGCCCAGGTTACTCCGCCGCCGCCGGATCGCCCTTCAACTGTGCCACTTCGTTCCATTCCGGCACCGTAGATAGCATGTTCGGAAAATTCCTTTCTAGCACGATTCTTTTGCTCGTTTTGAATACGACTATGAATGCGTACGGTCGATCAGGTGGTTTGTCGTTGCTGTCGCCTGCGGTTTGATAGCCGAGTTCTGTGAATCGGATCACAACCGAGTCGGCCGTTTCGGACAATGAGTCGACTTGGAGTCGCCGGATATTTGTCTCATCGCCCCGAAACACGGCGACCACGAGGCATCGATCGAATTCGACCTCCAGGAGCGGACGATACGCATCATCCTTGGATGTTCCCAAGTGGCTGGCCCAAATGCGAGCCCAGCTTTCGGGCGTCGTCACCCGTTCGTACGATGGCTTGCTTACATGGCTGTCCGTGCCGCTAATTACGACTAGTGGCTGCGCCGCCTGGCCGACAGCGACCGCAAGCGGTCCACATATCACGATCACGGAGAGAACGAGGTTCAATTTCATCGAACGGCTCCCGATACAACAGCGGACGTTCTTGAATGTGATAAGTCCGCGTACGGGTACGTGAGCAGCGATTCTTCGCAATCGTGCTTGGCTCCGCGTCTAGCATCCCGCTTGCAGTGCCCGCAGATGCTTTTCGAAATGCACGGCGAGGATTTCTGTGTAGGTGTCGGGATGGGCCTGGAGGCAGTCGCGGACCGCGGGGCCGAGCTTCGCATCGGTGAGCACCGAGCCGAACGTGCAGTGAAGGATCTGCCGGCCCGGTTCGGTGAAGCCCGCGCCTTCCGGCACGTCTTCCCAGCATTCGAGATAGAGCTGCTCGAGCTCATGGTCGTCGCTCACGTCGGCCGGCGCGGGAACCATCGCCAGCGTCGCGTGGACGTGATAGGTTGCTTTGTCGACGTCGTACCGCCCGCGGGAGAACTCGCAAATCGTGCGGAACATTTTCGGGTCGTGACGTGCCACGACGCGGAGCGCTTCGAGGTACGAAGTGCCGGCGGTCTTCACATGGAACTGCCCGCCCGTCGAGCGCGCGAGCGCCGGATAGATCGACAGCTTGTCGGAACCGGAGTGGAGGCTCAGCTTATAAGGACCCAGCAGATCGGCGATCGCCTGGTGGTCCTTGAGCGACTTCTCGAACGCGGCGACGTCGCCGATATAGTCGACGCCTTTTTCTAGCGTGCCGACGAACCGCGGCGCGAGCGACACCAGCTTCATCCCGCGGCCCAGGCACTGGTCGGCAATGATATAGTGCTCGGCGAGCGTGGTCGGCTGGTCGGTCTCGTCGACCGAGAGCTCGATTTCGTAGTCGCGGCCCGCCTTCTCGTTCACCTTACGAATGTAGTTCGCCAGCTCGATGCCCTTGTTGAGGGCCCGGCCGTATTTCACGGCAGCCCGCATCACGGCCTCTTCGTCGAGCGCGACCGTCGTGCCGGTGGCGAGCTTGACGTTCTTGCCGTTGTATTTGTCGAACCAGTCGATCTCGCCGCGGACCTCGGCGAAGCGGCCCTTGAGCACGTCGGCCGGATAGTTGTCAGCCTTGGCGTCGACGGCGTCCGACGGATCGATCGTGAAGAAGCAGAAGCCGACGGCGAGCGTGCAGTCGACGTCGGCCGGCGTCTTGAGGTGGTCGGCATCGGCGCCAAAATCCTCGCGTCCAACCGGCGGCCACCGCGGCGTCGACCGCGTCGGACATCACAGTTTGCGGTGAGCGATTGGTCCGTGTCATCTCGCGGATCGACTGCTGCGGATAAATCGGCGAGATTCCCTTCCCCGCGCGACGCATCGCCTCGACGTGTCCCGGCGTGGCCAGCCCCAGCCGGTCGCCAAAACCAAAGCTGGGCCGCAGCCCCAGAGGTACGGGAGCGGGCGCCTGATTCTTACTTGTCATTTTCAACCCAAACGATGTTAAAGTGTCGCTAATTCGAGACTCCAAATTATGGGGGGAAACACGCCAAACCGCAATCCGCTGGCGAGAATCCGCCGGCAATCACGCCATCGCACGATGACGAATTCTGTCTAGAGCCACGGCAGCGATGATGATTCCGCCGATGACCGTTTCTTGCACCCATTTGGGCCAACCCATCTGCTGCCCACCCATATACAGGATCGTGATGATCAACGCTCCGATCAGACTGCCGAGTATCGAGCCCTCGCCGCCCAACAGGCTGCCGCCACCGATCACGACTGCAGCAATGACGAACAGTTCGTAGGCGATGGCGGTCGTGGGCTGGCCGATGCCGCTGATGAACGAGTACTGCATAATCCCCGCCAGGCCACCAAACAGTCCGGCCAGCAGGTAAACGATGATCTTAGTACGCTCGACAGGCACGCCGCAAAGGCGGGCCGTGTCTTCGCTGGATCCGATCGCGAAGATGTGCCGACCGAGTCGCGTGTAGCGAAGTAGCATCGCCGCGAGTACCGACGCGGCGATCAGCAGCCAGATGCCGGGCGGCAAAAGCATCCAACTGCGCGACGGATCGTTACTCGTAAGCGTCGGGTCCATGATCGAGTTGAGCCAGGTGTCGGGCGGGTAGATATCCTTCTCGCTGGAAATCCCTTTGGCAATACCGCGGAAGATGCCCATCGTGCCGAGCGTCACGATAAATGGAACCAGCCGCAGGCCGACGATCAGCACCCCGTTGAAGATGCCGGCAACAGTCGCGGCGAGCACCCCCGCGCCGAGCGCGGCCAAGGGGAGCAACGTCGGATAGTGTTCGATCAGTTTGCCAGTTACTGCCGAGCCGTCCGTCGCAGTCTCGTAATACGGCAAGTCGAGCACCCAGGCTACCATTACCACGGTAAGCGCAATGATTGATCCGATCGACAGATCGATGCCGCCTGCGATGATAACCATCGTCATGCCGATCGCGGCCGTGGCGTAGACAGCACTTTGCCGAGCGATGTTCTCGAGATTGCGCGACGTATAGAACTTACCGCCGTCGACCATCGTCGCGAAGAATGCGAATACCACGACCAGCGCCAGGAACCGACCCAATGTGTTCATCCAGGGCGTTTGCCAAATGGATGTCCGCGCGGTGCCACTAGGGTCTTGAGAGTTTTCGACTGGGCTGGTCATGAAACGTGGGTATCCTCTTTGCCGGTCGCGGCGACCATCAGTTGGTGTTCGTTACACTCGGCCACCGGGTTGGCCGGACCGAGGTGGCCGCGGGTCATCACCGCGATCTCGTCGCAGGTGCCCAGGAGCTCGGGCAGGTAGCTGCTGATCATCAGGATCGCCTTGGGTTTGCGGCCCGTGGCGGGATCGCCCGCCGCGAGATGGTCGATGAGCTGGTAAATCTGCGCCTTCGAGCCGACGTCGATGCCGCGCGTCGGTTCGTCCAAGAGCAGCACGTCTACGTCGGCGTGCAGCAGTCGCGCGATCGCCACTTTCTGCTGGTTGCCGCCCGAGAGCGCGCTCACTCGCTGAGCGGGCGAGGCACACTTGATCGGGATCCGCTCGACCCACGGCATGGCCGCCGCGCGTTGCCGCGAGGGGAGCACGAACCGCCACGGGCCAAGTCCATCGAGCCGGGCCAAGGTCATATTGTCGGCAATCGAGAGGCCCAAGGCGAGCCCTTCCCGCTTGCGATCTTCGCTGACCATGCCGACGCCCTGAGCCCAACGCCGGCGCGGTATGGCGGAGCCCGAATAGCTGCCGATGCGGATTTCGCCGTTCGTCACGCGATCGAGACCGAAGATCGCGCGCATCAACTCCGTCCGACCAGCGCCGATCAGACCCGCAATGCCGACCACGCGGCCGCGGCGCAATTTCAGGCTCGCGGACGCGGGTTTTTCGACGCCCGCCAACTTCGAAATGTCGAGCACCACTTCGCCATCGTCGCCGCGAGCCGAGCGCGGATAAAGATCCTTGACCTCGCGGCCGACCATCAGGGCGATGATCCGATCGGACGGCGTATCGCGCGTGACGCCACCGCCGACCGACTCGCCGTCGCGGAGTACCGCGAAGCGATCGCTGATTTCCTGCACTTCTTCCAGGAAGTGCGAAATGTAAATCACGGCGATGCCGCGGTCGCGCAAGCGGCGGATCAGCGCGAAGAGCCGTTCGATGTCTTGCCGCGTCAGACTGCTGGTCGGTTCGTCGAGCACCAGCACGCGGCATTCGAGGGCGACCGCACGGGCGATCTCGACCATCTGCTGCTGGGCGAGCGAGAGCCGGCGGACCTGCGTCTCCGGCGCGACGTCGGTGAGGCCGATCTCGTCGAGCGCGGCACGGGCCGCCTTGCGCATCTCGGGCCAGCGAATGAATGGTCCCGCCGTCGGCTCAATTCCGAGCAGGATGTTCTCCATGACCGACAGATGCGGCGCGAGGGAGAGCTCTTGGTAGATCATGGCGATGCCGCGCCGCCGCGCATCGAGCGGATTACGCGGCAAATATCGCTCTCCATCGAGCCACATCTCGCCTTCGTCCGGCGCGTGGGCTCCTGAGAGCACCTTCATCAGCGTGCTCTTGCCGGCGCCGTTCTCGCCCACCAGCGCCAGAATCTCGCCCGGCTGCACCTCCAGGTCCACGCCCGCCAGCGCACGCGTCGCCCCAAAACGCTTTTTCACACCGTGCATTTTGAGTCGAGCAACTTGAGACATGCAGTTCAATGTCGGATTGATGATCGATGATTGATGAACGGATTGAAGATCATCAATCATCAATCTGCCATCATCAATTCCCTACGCTCCAAATTTCCCCATCCGCCCAGCGTTCGCCAGGGCCAGCGACATGATGTACTTGGCTTCGAATTGGCCCAGCCCGCCGCGGAGGCATTCGTGCTCGCCGAACGTTTGGCAGCCGTCGGTGCGGCAGTTCTTGGCGACGATCAGCGTCGGCACCGGGTGCCAACTGTGGCTGGCCAGCATGCTCGGCGTGCTGTGGTCGCCGGTGGCGATGAACACGTCCGGCTTGAGCGCCATGATCCGCGGCACGGCCGCGTCGTATTCTTCCGTTCGCTTCACCTTGGCCGCGAAGTTGCCGTCCTCGCCGCTCGAGTCGGTGTACTTGAAGTGGATGAAGAAGAAATCGAACTTCGACCAGTTCTCTTCGAGCACCTTCATCTGCTCGTCGAGCGTTTGCGGCGTGCCGAGGATTTCCATCCCGGCGAGCCGCGCGAGGCCCTTGTACATCGGATAGACGGCAATCGCGCCGGCCTTGAGCCCGTACACCTCTTCGAAGCTCGGCAGATTCGGCTTGCCCGAGACGCCGCGGAGCGTGAGGCCGTTCGCCTTGGGCTGCCCCTTCAAGATCACGCAAGCCTGCTGCACAAACTCGCGGGCGACCGCGACTGTCTTCTCGCTGTCTGCGTTGATCGCCTTGGGTTCGAGCGGCGGCACGCCGGTCCGCTGTGGATCGGTGTCGTGCATGTGCCCGCCCAGGCCTTTGCCGCGGAAGACGATCACGAAGCGATGTTCCTTCACCGGCTCGACGAACACCTCGACGCCAGGAATCTTCACTTCGCGGAGCTTCACCGCCAGCGGGGCGCTTTCCTCGGTCGGAATCCGGCCAGCGCGGCGGTCCGTGATGTTGCCCGCCGCGTCGAGCGTGCAGAAGTTCGCGCGAATCGCCACGTCCCCTTCCTGCAAGTGAAAGCCGATGCCGGTCGCCTCGAGCGCGCCGCGGCCGATGAGGCACTTGATTGGATCGTAGCCAAACAGCCCCAGGTGTCCGGGCCCGCTGCCCGGACTGATGCCGGGGAGCACGGGAATGCTGCCGCCGCAAACGCCGATTTTCGCAAGTGCGTCGAGGTTGCGGCGTGTGGGCCGTCTCGAGCTCGGTCTTGCCACCCGGTTCCTGCGGCAACCCGCCGAGTCCGTCCCCCACGTACATCACAATCTTGGTATCGTTCTTAACATGCAGCTCGCGCAGCAATTCTTGGATATCCATGGCAATGGCTCTCAGCTGTCGGCTATCAGCTTTCGGCGAGATGCGGAAGCCGGAGGAAATCATTGATCGGGCCAACAGCCGATAACCGGTAGCTGCGAGCCAAGTCCCCATCCTCGCAAAAATGCCGCGATTCGCAAGGGCCTGGCCGCCGTGGCCCCTGGGTTCGCAGCCGGGCAAGCGATAAAATCGGATCGCGGGTTCGAGCGGCTCCTCAGTTGCGTCCGCGATTTATAACTCCCTTGCCAAAAAAAGCGCAACATGCCAACGCAAATCACTTGGTTCGGCCACAACGCGTGGTCGATCGAATCCTTCGGCAAGACGGTGCTCGTCGACCCGTTTATCGACGACTCGCCCACCGCGCCGGTCAAGTCCGACGAGCTCAAGGCGGACTTTATCCTGCTCTCACACGGCCACTCCGACCACCTGGGCGACACGATCAAGATCGCCCAGCGGACCGGTGCGATGGTGCTCACCAACTTCGAAGTCGGCGAGTGGCTCAAGGGCCAGGGCCTCGCCGAAGGTAAAGTGATCGGCATGAACCCCGGCGGCGGCATCGCGCAGGCGTTTGGGCACGCGAAGTTTACGATCGCCCATCACAGTTCGAGCCTGCCCGATGGCAGCTATGGCGGCGTGCCCGGCGGTTGGCTCCTCGCGCTCGAGGGAGCGCGGGTCTATTTCGCTTGCGACACGGCGATGTTTTTCGACATGAAATTCATCGGCAGCGGCGGCCTCGACCTGGCTGTGGTGCCGATCGGCGATCTGTTCACGATGGGACCGGACGATTCGCTCGACGCGATCAAGCTGTTGAATCCGAAGAGGGTGGCACCGTGCCATTACAACACCTGGCCGCCGATCGAGCAGGACGCCCACGCCTGGGCCCAGCAGGTCCGCTCCCACACGGCCGCCGAGCCAATCGTCCTGGAGCCAGGTGAAAAAATCCGTCTCGGCTGAGCGGGGAAATGGCGGCAATCCGCCGGTCGGCCAGCCCGTCGCTCTACCAGCCATGTGGCCGACCGGTAATAATTCGCAGCACAGTCAATCTGCTTCTAATTGGTACAAGGAATCCGTTATGCATCTTGCTTTTGTTCGTTCGCGTCTAGCGTCGTTTGTGGCCGCTGCCGCCTGCCTATCTCTCATTTCGACTGTCAGCCAGGCCGAGGCACCGCTCCGTTGGAAATTCACGCCCGGTGAGTCGTTTGATTACCAGATGACACAGGACATGAACATGAACATCGACGCCGGTCAGGCCGGCCAATTGGCCACCACCGCCGGTCAGACGATGAACATGACCTGGAACGTAAAAAGCATCGACGACCAAGGCCACGCCGTGATCGAACAGAAGATCGATCGGATCCAAATGAAGATGACGGCTCCGGGCGGTCAGGGTTTTGAATACGACACCGACTCGGAAGAGCCGGCCGTGGGCGTGGCGGCGATGGTCGCACCGACGATGGAAGCGATGACTGCCGGCCAGTTCACGTTCACATTGTCCCCACGCGGCGAGGTCAGCGACGTGAAGGTTTCGGAGGAATTGCTCGCCGCGATCAAGAATGGACCGGGTGGCGAAGCGGGAGCGGTCGAACAGTTCAAGTCGATGGTCTCCCAGGTCGCCTTTACGTTGCCGGAAAAGCCGCCCGACGACTGGAGAAACCTGGACGACGGAGATTGCCGTGAAGAATCCGACCGGCGGCGATCAGACAGTCGAAACGACCTACGTCTACGACGGCACACGCGATGCCGACGGCACAACTTACGCCGTACTCAAGCCCAGCCTAAAAATGCAACTCGCCAAGAACCCGATGATGGAAATGAAGATGAAGGAGCAGAAGACCGATGGCGAGGTGTTGTTCGACTTGAAGGCCGGCAAGCTCCATTCGATCTCGATCGATCAGAACATCGCCATGGAAATGGTTGCTCAGGGCCAGACAATGCCCGGCACGATCGACCAGAACATCGAGGTCACCGTGTCGCCATCGAAAGACGAACCCGCGACCGCGAAGCCTGCGACCAAACCCGAGGCTACTAAACCCGAAGCTACTAAACCGGCCGCCACAGAACCCCAGCCAGCCGCGGCCAATTAAGTCTTTCCTTGCGCCCGCTCGCGCACTTGGATCTCGTCGCCCACGACGCGGACCTCGAACGTGTCGACCGAGAGCCGTGGATTGTCGGCCCACTTGCCATTGCAAGTGTTGAACCGCCAGGCGTGCCAGGGGCAGGTCACGAGGCCCTCTTCGTCGAGGTAACCGGCGCCGAGCGACGCGCCCATGTGGGGGCAAAGGTCGTCGATCGCCCGATATTCGCCCTGGTGGTTGAAGATCGCCACAAGCCGCTTGCCGACTTGAAACGAGGCCCCCTCCCCTTCCGGAATCGCGCCAATCTTGGCGACGGTCACAAAATCAGCGTCGGTCGATTCTTCAGCCATGGCGTTCGAAAATGTAGGGTGGGTCGAGGATCACGAGACCCACCAGGACAAAAACCCGTTGGTGGGTCTCGCGGAACTCGACCCACCCTACGGTGGCGGCGGGTGAGCGTGTAGAATTGTAGGATAGTGAATATCGCTCGCGCCCAACAGGTGGGTGGCGGCAGCTGCCGATCCGACGAATCCGTCCGGCCAGCAAATTTCCCTTCGGCTCAATACAGGACGCTCGCCGCGTGACCACTCCTCCCCCGCCGCTCTCGCTCAACGACTTCCAGCGGCTGATCCGCGAAATGTATTACGAGAAGGACCTCGCGCGCGGCGTGGATGGCACCTTCATGTGGCTGATGGAAGAAGTCGGCGAGTTGGCCGCCGCGCTCCGCGAAGGGACGCCCGCCGAGCAGGCCGCCGAGTTTGCCGACGTGCTCGCGTGGCTGACCACGATCGCCAACGTGGCGGGCATCGACCTGGCCGACGCGCTCCAACAGAAATATGGCTCGGGCTGTCCCGGTTGCGGACAGTTGGTCTGTTCCTGCGACAACTCCGGCAAGCCATGAACACTGCGGACCGCAACATGCAACGATTCACCGCGCGGTGGGCAACTGGGCTGAGCCTGATCGTGCTCGCCACGTTTGCTGCGCCGGTGTTCGCTGCCGAAGTCACAGCTGAAGTTGCTGTGCCGCAGATCGCCGAGTGCAGCATCGGCTTCAATGGCACCTTCAAGGTTGGCCACTGGACGCCGATCTGGGTGACGACCGCTGGCGACATGTCGGCGGGAAAATACGCCGTCGACGTGATCACGATCGACAGCGATGGCGTCGAAGTGACTACTTCAACCGCGGCCGAATCCGCCCAACCCACGTTGCTCTATGTCCGCTCTGGCCGCCTTGCCAGCCCGGTGCGCGTCATTCTCCGCGACGAGAATAGCCGTATCGTCGACCGTGCCGAGCTCTCGGCCGAACAAGTCCAAGCGGGCGGTGCGCCGTACAACCCGCTGCCGGCGACCGGCCAATTGGTCCTCCAGATCGGGCCTGGCGAGATCGGACTCGCGAGCGCTCTTCGCATTCAGGAAGCGGCCGACGGCTCCGTGGCGAGTGGCGTCGTGAAGCTGGACGACGTCGCGTCGCTGCCAACCGAATGGTTTGGCTACGAGGCGGTCGACGTGCTGCTTTTCGCCACCAGCGACGCCGAGTTCTGCGAACGCCTCACGGCCGATGAACAGCGATTCGCCGCCCTGCGGCAGTGGCTCGAGCTGGGTGGCAGACTGGTCCTCTGCGGCAGTCGCTCGGCAACGCAGCCGCTGAGTCCGGGAGGGTCGCTCGCCGTATTCGTGCCTGGAAAAATCACCGAGATCGTTCGCTTGCCGCAGACTCAATCGCTGGAAACCTTCGCCGGCAGCGGTGACGCCATCAGCCAAAGCGGTGCTCAGCAAAACATCCCGCTGCCGCTGTTGGCCGACGTCGAGGGGCAGGTTCGCCTCTTTGGTCGTGGGACCGATTTGCCGATCGTTGTGCGGGCGGCCCGCGGGCTCGGCGAACTCGTGTTTGTTGGCGTCGATCTTACCGAACCGCCGTTTGTGGATTGGTCGGGCCGCGGTGCGTTTCTCGAAGCCGTGTTGAGGCCCTACCTGGCCGATGCCGACGCCAATCGCGCCAAGCAAAAGCTCGTCTCGCTCGGTTACGACGATCTCGCCGGTGCGCTGCGACAACGGTTGGGGCGATCGTTTGCCGGCGTCGCTTCGATTGGCTTTCCCTGGGTTGCGTTGCTCGTGATCGGCTACCTGGTGTTGCTCGGTCCGCTCGACTACTTCTTCGTCCAGCGCGTGACGCGGCGGTCGTGGGTCGCGTGGCTGACGCTGCCGCTGATTGTGCTCGCCACTAGCGCGGGTGCCGCTCTGTTGGCAGGGGCCGCGAAAAGTACGGACGCTCCGCGATTTAACCATGCCGAGTTGGTGGACTTCGATCTCACCACCGGCCGCACGCGCGGTATCTGCTGGGCGACGCTCTACAGCTCGCGGGCCAAGCAATTTGACGTCACTCTCGCGCCGCAACTTCCCAGCGGCAAGCCTGCGGCTGGCGCCCAAACGCTTGTCTCCTGGCTAGGCCTGCCGGGCAGCGGATTGGGCGGCATGCACGCTGCCGGCGAACCGATCGACGTTGCGGGCGTCGGCTACCGTGAAGCGGACCACCTGAGCGCGCTCAGCGGTTTGCCCGTACTTACCGCTTCGACCAAATCGCTCCTCGCCCGCTGGGACCTGGGACCTCCCTCGCCCGGTGGCGAGCCGCAGCTCTTAGCCGACCTCTCCCTCGACGACGACGGGATGCTCGTCGGTTCGATTACCAATAGCACTGGCGCTCCACTCGCCGGCGCGTACGTGCTGCATGGCCGATGGGGCTATCGGCTCGGCGAACTGTCGCCGGCCGAGCAAATCGAGATCGGCCCGCAGCTTGGTCCAAAGCAAGTGAAGTCGATCGTGACGCGGCGGTCCCGAACCACGTCGGCCTCGGACGCAGACATCTTCCTCGCATCCCGCGCGACTGCCGACGAGCTGCTCGATGTGATGATGTTCTACGAAGCCGCCGGCGGCGAAGCATTTGCTGGCCTGCCCAATCGCTACCAGTCCGATTGCGACTTGAGCGCGCTGCTCGACCTCGACCGCGCGATCCTCGTCGCGCAAGGTACGCAGTCCGGCAGCCAATGGACGAACACGACCACCGGCGAGTCGCTCGAGACCGACGACGACGCGTCGACCATCGTCTACCGCTTTATCATTCCCCTGAACTCGCAACCCTCAACTCTCAAACCTGAACCCTGAACCCTCCCCCATGCTCGAACTCCGCGACCTGACAAAGAAATATGGCGAGCTGTTCGCCATCAACTCGATCGACCTCACGCTCGATCGCGGCGATGTGTTCGGCTTCATCGGCCCCAACGGCGCCGGCAAAACGACGACCATGCGGATCCTCGCCACGCTGCTCAATCCCAGCTGGGGCGAGGCCTACGTCGGCGGCTACTCGATCTACACCAAGCCCAAAGAAATCCGCCACATCGTCGGCTACATGCCCGATTTCTTCGGCGTCTACGACGACATGAAGGTCATCGAGTACCTCGAGTTCTTCGCCGCCGCGTATCGAATCCGCGGCCCGCAGCGGCGAAAAGTCTGCGATGATGTGCTCGAGCTGGTCGAACTCGGCTACAAACGCGAGGCGCTGGTGACGAGCCTCTCGCGCGGCATGACGCAGCGGCTGGGCCTCGCGCGAGTGCTGCTGCACGATCCACAGGTGCTGCTGCTGGACGAACCCGCCAGCGGCCTCGACCCGCGGGCCCGCATCGAAATTCGCACACTGCTCAAGCGACTCGGTGCGACCGGCAAAACGATCATGGTCTCGAGCCACATCCTGCCCGAACTGGCCGACGTCTGCAACAAGATCGGCATCATCGAGCGCGGCGAATTGATCGTGAATATGGCGGTGGCCGACGTGATGAAACGCGTCCGCCCGCAGACAGTGCTCAACATCGGCATCGCGGGTGACCGGGCGGCAGCCGCCAAATTGCTCCAGGACCACCCGCTCGTCGACCGCATCGAGGATGGCAGCAAACATCTGGTCGTCACGCTCGTTGATGGCCAGCACGATTACAGCGATCTGGCGTCCGCTTTGGTCACCGCCGGCCACAAGCTGACGATGCTCAAAGAAGACGAGATCAACCTCGAAACGGCCTTCATGGCCCTCACGAAGGGCATCACGTCGTAGAGAGTAGTGGAGTAGTGGAGTAGTGGAGTAGCAAGGCACGAGTAGTGGCCCTACTCCGCTACTCCCCACCTCCGCCGATTTCCCGCCCTTGCCAGCCGCCCCCCTTTCTCGGATACTTGTTCGGACCGTTCGAATGTGCTGGCCCCCATCGTCTAGAGGCCCAGGACACCGCCCTCTCACGGCGGCGACAGGGGTTCGAATCCCCTTGGGGGTACTTTTTCGACCGCACCCGCGGGCCGTTCTTCGCGCTCGGGAGCGCGCCTCTAGGCGGACTTTCCGCCCGAATAACGCTGCAGCAGATAGCCCAGCGTGAAACCGCCAACTCCCACAAACAAAAACTGCAACATCTGCCCCAGCGAAATCGACCCGCTCAATTGAGCGATCATCGACAGCGGCAAAATCACGAGCGCGGCGAGTTGGAGCAGTCGGCCCAGCTTGAACATGCCGAGCACGTTACCACCGGCGGCGACGCGGTACAAGTCCGCCCGGTGCGCACCTGGTAGCGTGAACCTCCACCCCACCCTAAGATGTCATCTCTAGGAGATCCTCGACAGGCGGTGACAGCGTGAAACCCAAACAGCAGAGCGGAATCCTACGGCTGCTGCTGCTCATCGCGCGGGCCATCCGCCTCCGCTGCCCGGCGTGCGGCCGCGGGAAAATCTTCCGCGGCTACTTCACCATGCACGATGCCTGCCCCCACTGCGGTCGACCGTTTCAACGCGGCGCGGGGTTCTTCCTCGGCTCGATCTACTTCAACTACGGCATCACCGCGCTGTTGGTGACCGTGCTCTACTTCGCCTGCTTCTTCACCGAGATGCTCACCGACCGCCAGTTGTCTGGTCCTGACGCTGGCCTTCGCCCTCGTGTTCCCGCTCTGGTTCTTCCGCTACGCCCGCGCGCTCTGGATCGCCTTCGACGAACTCTGGGATCCGACGGAATCGAAACCGCGGATCAACGCCGATGAACGCAGATATTAGCTGTCGACCATGGAAGTGGAAGGAATCACGTTGAGTACCTCAGGCAATGTGCCGGTTTCTTTGATTCAATCCGTGCCATCGGCGTCCAACGTTCCGAATAGTGACTGAGACAGTTATGAACAAACAAGAACTAGCCCGCCGCTTTCCCCGCTCCCAAACTTACAATCTCGATTGGATCCGCGAAGGCGGCATGGGGAGCCATCCGCTCTGGCTCGCCGAGTGGCTCAGCCAATCGCTCGACCTGCAGCCGGGCATGCGCGTGCTCGATCTGGGCTGCGGCAAGGCCAAGTCGTCGATCTTTCTGGCCCGCGAGTTTGGCGTTGAGGTTTGGGCCACCGACCTGTGGGTCTCGCCGAGCGAAAACCTTGAGCGGATTCGCGCCGCCGAACTGACGCAGCAAGTCTTCCCGCTACGTGCCAACGCCCACAAGCTTCCCTACGCGTCCGAATTCTTCGACGTGATCACCGCCCACGATTGCTACTCCTACTTCGGCACCGACGATTTGTACCTCAACTACCTGGCTCAGTTCGTCAAACCGGGCGGCCAGATCGGCATCGCCGGTGCCGGCCTCGCTCAAGAGCTGCCCGTCTCCTTGCCCGAACATCTCCGCCCCATCTGGTCGCACGACTTCTTCTGCCTTCACAGCGCCGACTGGTGGCGCCACCACTGGTCCCGCACCGGAATTGTCACTGTCGAACTGGCGGACAGCATGCCGAACGCCACGGAAATCTGGGCCCATTGGCAACGCACCAACACGCCCGACAACGTCGTCGAGATCAATGTGGTGGAAGAAGACGGCGGCCGCTATCTCACCTACATCCGCATGGTCGGCCGGCGCCAGGCAGGCATCGAACTCCAACCCTACGCCTGGCCCGACGGCAGCTTCTCGCTGCCGCACACATACGAGCCGAAAACTATCTCCACCGACTAGTAGCGGGCTACACACGGAGGCTCGGTGGCGGTTTGTGAAAACGGCTAGCCGCGGGCCATCTCGAGCGGGATACCGTCCAGCAGCCACACTCGTGAGCGCCAGGACCAGATGGCGCCGAAGTCGGTGCGGACGCCTTGGTGCGTGGCGGCGGCGAGTGGGGATGTCGGTTCCAGACCGCTGCCGGCACAGCGGCCGCACGGAAGTGCGCCCACCGAGCCCAGGCCGCCGCAGTCCTGGCATTGATCGACCCCGTGCTCATTCTTGAGGCACGATTCGCCCTGATCCGTGCAGTTTTCTAAGCTCTCGCCCACAGACATCGCAGAATCTCCCACTTCCAGGTGAATGGGACGACCTGTACGCAAAGAGCGTACCAACGCGAGATTTCGGCCGCGCGGCTGCGGATCGGCACAGATACACTGCCGTCCGGTCGGGCTCCGGTAGCTTCCGCTGGCGGCACACCAACGTCCGATCCGTCGACGACTACGCCTCGTCGACGACGGTACCGCCGCTCAGATACCAGCCTTCGCCGCAAGGCTGGCAGCGGACGATCGCTACGCGAAATCCTTCGCGTTGGCCGGAGACAGTCACCTCGGCTTCCCCCAACGGCAACGGCCCATCATGCAACAGCCCCACCGAGCTGAGCGAAATCTCGCGGATGAACCCGCGGTGCATTTCGCCCGCGATCTCGATCGAAACGACGCGGCAAAACGGCAGCCGGACATCGGTGCGGCGTTCGCTATTGAACTCCGCCTCGGCCACGTTCATAAGTTCTTGTAAGAGCAATTGAGAATTCGCGGTCGCATTCATGACGATTCCTTTTTATGGGTCGGTTGCCCCGAGTGGCAATTGCGCCCAGAGGAAGCGTAACTCACACTGGGGAGCCTGGAGTTCGGAATAGTCGGCTTCTACCGATCCTGCGGGCGGCAGGATCGGTTTTCTTGCGGGAGCGGAGAGTCGAAAGCGGAAGACTGCCGCAGCGCGTCACCAAGAAAACGCGTGGCCAGTTTTGTTTCTTCCACTCGGCCATCAACCAAGTCCACACGATACGCGGATGCGCCTTCTCTGGAAGCGACTGCCTCGACGAATTCGCTGCCGCGAAAATGGAGTGCCGCCCCATCATCGGCAGCATAGCCTCCAACCATTCCCTGGGAAATTGCCGTATGAAACGCCGCACGACGGCCAGGCTCGCCGTCGTAATGCGGACAAGCACTTGCCTCCAGGAAGCCCAGCCCATCCCCTAGAGCCGCGAGCTCCCCAAACGAATCCGTTAAACCGTCGCGGAACCAACAAATCATTCCGGCACTAACACCGCAAAGAATCTTTCCAGCACACCACGCTTCACGAAGCATGCGATCGATACCGTGTGCTCGCCACATGGCGAGCATGTTGGCGGTGTTTCCCCCGCCCACATAAATAATGTCTTGGTCGGCCAAAAAGCCGGCTATCTCGGATGTATGGGACGGACGCCGCGGCACTCCCGCAGGATCGAAAATAGTGAGGTCGCTGGCAATCGCTCGACCGCTAAAGGCACGGTAGAACTTCACAAGATACGGAGCCGAGTCCGCACTCGCAGTCGGAATGAAGCAAACCCTGGCCGGCGTTTGTGGCGCCAAAGACAGGACGAAATCATCCAGCAAAGGATTGTCGGGTTCCATCGAAAACCCGCCACCTCCCATGGCCACAATCTGACCCTTGATCTCTGCCATTGGTGATCTTGGTTAATTTACCTGGTGATGCCGCGTTTTTCTTTGATAAATAACTGCTTGTGAACGGGAGTCACTTTGATCAATCATGACGCCCGTCCCCTCTAGTTAAGTCGTCCGCTTTAGTTGAGTTGAGACTGGCCCATTTGCCAGCGATCACTCCTGAAATAGGTCCAAATGTAACCGCCTGCAGAATGGGCAAAAAGAACATCCACGGAATTGGCAGCGTGAAATTGCCAGGTTTTGGCCGAGGGGCGTACATCGGTACTCCCACGAAATCGAAGCCAGCGCCGACAATCCAGGCCGTGGCGATTGCCAACACAAACTGCACAACGAAAGCGATCACGGCAGCATGATCGTGATGTCGACGCAAAAGGCGCATCGTCACCCATGCCGCCAGCAAGCTGCAAATCATCGCCGTTAGTATGCCGACGACTAGAAGCATCGCAGAGGAAAGTATACAGTTCGTCGATTGAGTCGGCGATCCGTGGTTAGCCACTGACGCTAATTGCTTACGATAGCGGGCTGAGAGGCAGCTCGTCCCGGCAATCCGCTCGAAGCTCTTTGCTCTCAGTCTCTCTACTGACGACTCCCGGCTCCGCGGGGTGGCCAAAAGTCGGGACTATCCTGCCGATTCGCGTTTGATACAAAGAGTGGAAGTAGGTGGAAGTAGGCGCTAATTGGCAGGCGCTAGGCGTCAGTTGTTCCCAACTAGCGCCTTCCAACTGGCGCCGTGCCATCCCGTGCCTTCGCGTGAGACACAAGCACACGGCCGGACCGATGAACGTGGCTGCAAAACCACTGCGTGGCTGCAAAACGAAGCCCCATTTTGCAGCCACGGCGGACGCAAACGCCCGCGAATCAAGCGATTATTTAACATCCCTGGTGCGAAATAGATCCATTTTGCCGCACAGTAATCAAATCTCACAGCAGCTCGGCGGGAGCCTCGCCCTCCCGAAACCTAACACTTCTGCTGCATCGCTTGGGCTACTCGTACCTCCGTCCGCGGCCGCGGCACCGTAAGGCCGATCCGGAGGCGCTGGCCGGGTTCCAGCGGAGTTGGCCCGACCGTTTGGCGGCGATCGCGGCCGAGCATCCTGAGAAGCGGCTGCGGATCTACTTCCAGGACGAAGCGCGGTTCGGCCAGCAGGGGACGACCACCAATGTCTGGGCCCCGACCGGTTCCCGCCCCACGGCCATTCGGCAGACTGAATACGAATACCTGTGGGTGCTGGGCGTCGTCTGCCCCGAAACGGGACACGCCGAAGGATTGTTGAGTCCCCAACTCAATACGAAGATCGTCAACACGTTCCTCCATATCTTCTCCCAGACGATTCCTGCGGGCGAGCAGGCAGTGATGGTCTGGGACGGCGCCGGCTTCCATACGGCCAAGGCCCTGCAAGTGCCGCCGAATATCACCCTCGTGCAGCTGCCGCCCTACAGTCCCGAACTCAACCCGATCGAGAACTTGTGGCAACACCTGAACCCTGAACCCTGAACCCAATTTTGGAACTTTTCGAACTCACCCGGTAAAGCGCGAATTCGACCCA
Source organism: uncultured Planctomycetota bacterium (assembly GCA_963847905.1). Classification (GTDB taxonomy): domain Bacteria; phylum Planctomycetota; class Planctomycetia; order Pirellulales; family Lacipirellulaceae; genus DASYDU01. The sequence goes on from CAWKBP010000002.1 coordinate 469,180, forward strand.
TTTTGGAACGCGGCGTATGCAAACGTGCCTGTTTTTTCCGACGGGCCGAGAAACCAGAGGTGACAATGAACGTGAATTTTGGAACGTGGAATCGAGCTCGCGGCGCGCGTTCCAAAAATCCAAAAAATGCTGCCAGCAGGAGATTTCGAGCTTGCCACTAGCGCACGGTCAGCAGCGCGGGGCGGGAACTTGGTCGCCGGCGTCAGTTAGGCATCCGACGTCGCGACGTCGTTTTCCGTGGCCTGATTCAGCTTGGCCTTTTTCACCGAGCTATAGGCGACGTAGCCGAGCGTGCCCAGCAGAATATAGGGCATCGACATCATGAACAGGATGCTGTAGTAGAAGCCGGCCGCCACCGACTGGTGCTGCGGATCGCTCGCACCAAGCCCTTCGCTGCAAGTCGGGCAGGCCGACGCGACGCTTGCCAGGATCGCGACCAATGCCAGCGGGGCGAGCGAACGACCGAGTTGGGAAATGGATTTGAGCATGTTCATTACTGTTCGGCTCCAGGCCGCATTGTAGATCACAAATCCGCGGGAGGCCAGAGGTGATAGAGCATCACGTAGACCACCACGCCCGTCACCGAGACGTAGAGCCAAATCGGGTAAGTCCAGTGGGCCAGGCGGCGATGGCGGGCCCGGTAGACCGCCAAATCCTGCTCTGGCGCCGTCAGATCGCTCTTGCCGCAGCAGCCCGTGGCCCGCAGCCCGAGGTAGATCGTCCAAATTGCCAGCACTGGCACCGTCATCGCCAACACCACGTGCGTCAGCAGGATCACGTAATAAACGTAACGGATCGCGCCCGGGTGCGTGAATTCGACGCTCCCCACAAGATAGTGGTACCACAGGTAGCAGCCGAGGAAGGCGATCGAGACGGCGAACGCAGTGAGCATCACGCGTTTGTGCGCGGTGACGCGGCCCTGCTTGATCATCGCCAGGCCGACCACCAGCAGTACCGCCGCCACGGCGTTGAGCGTGGCGTTCACATGGACGAGCGGATGGGCGGCGGCGAGGAGCAGCGTCACGACGAGTTCTTCTCCGCCGTGGCGCCTGCGGATTTGTCCTTGGTGGCGGCCAGGTCGCTCGGCGGTTCCTCGGCCATGCATTCCAATAGCCGCGTGTGGAGCCGTTCGCTTTGGCTCTTGCTCGTGGCGTCGTACATGCCGCGAATTTTGCCCGTCTTGTCGACCACGATGGCGTAGTCCTGATGGCCCTTGCGTTCCAAAAAGATGTTCATACCGCGAGCGACGCGCTTCGTGTAGTCGAGGTCGCCGCGGACAAAGAGCCAGCGATCGGGGTCGGCATTCCAGCGGTCCGCGTAGGCGGCCAGCGCCTCCTGCGTATCGTTATCGGGGTCGCACGTGATGCTGACCCAGGTGACGTCCTTGAGGTCGGGCATGTTGTGCATGAACTGGATGTTCTGGTTGAGCCGGATGCAGCTGCCGGGGCAGGTCGAGAAAAAGTAGGTGGCGACCCAGACTTTGCCTTTCATGTCTTCGCTGCGGAAGGGCTTACCGCTGCGGTCGGTCAGCTCGAACTCGGTGAGCGGCGGGCCGACTTCCGTGAGCGCGATTGCTTCGCTGCGGGCCTGCTCGTCCGCGCGGACTTGCCACCACTTGAACGCGCCGAAGGTCACACCGATCAGAATCGCCACGGAGATGATGTGGGGCACCATCGAACCGGGGGCCGACGGTGGCGTTGGCTGCGAAGCAGGTTGCGGTGTGGCACTCATAACAAATCTCCACGCGAACGGGTGGCGGCGATCCGGCAGGCGGCCGCAAACAAGATCGCGGCAAACAACACCGAAACGAGCCACGACAGGCCCAGGCCCGGCAGCCCGGCCGCCGCGTCGCCTGTCACTCCATCAGGATATTGTAGGTAGTGCCGCAAACCGGCGACCCCATAAGTGAGCGGATTCAAGGTGACGATCCACCCCAGCCAACCACCGACATTCATGGGGAAAAACGCCCCGGAGAGGAGCCACATCGGCAGCAGAAAAACACTCATCACGGCATGGAAACCTTGGGTCGAATCCATCCGCCAGGCCAGGATGAAGCCGAGCGCCGTGAGCGCGATCGAGATTACCAGCATCAGCACGAGCGACGCCACGACGCCAAACGCCGTCGGTTGGATTTGCTTGATGGTGAGCCAGCCGAGGCCGAGGAACAGTATGCCCTGCAACATGGCGATCGCCGCTCCGCCGAGGATTTTGCCGAGTACCATCGACCAGCGGGGTACGGGGGCAACGAGTACGCCCTGCAAAAAACCTTCCTTGCGATCTTCGATGATCGAGATCGTGGCGAAGATCGCGGTAAACAATAGAATCATCACCAGCGTACCGGGGAAGAAATGCGCATAGTCGAGCCGATTCGAATCGCCAAACTTGGTCGAGCCCAGTCCGGCGCTAAACAGCAGCCAAAAGATAATCGGCTGGCCCAGCGCCCCGAACACTCGATTCCGTTGCCGGAAGAAGCGGACCAGCTCGCGCTGGGCGAGCGTGAACACCACGGGCCAGGCGGGGACGGTTTCGATGGTGGAGGCGGCAGAGGTTGTCATCGGCGTTTTTTCTTTTCCACTTGCGTTGTCGGTTCGCCGTTCCAAAACTTGTGCCCCGTCGTATGGATAAATACGTCTTCCAGCGTCGGCTTGCCGAGCGTGATCGCATCGATCCGATCGGGGAACGCCTCGACCAGACGCGAGATCCACTGGTGGCCGTCCGGCTGCTCGAGCCGCACGGCGCCGTCGATCACCTTGGCGTCGCAGGCGAATTGTTGGCCGATGTCGGTCGCTAGTTGCTCCGGCTCTTTCGTGCGAATGGTGATCGCGTCGCCGCCGACGGCCGCTTGCAGCTCGGTCGGCGTGTCGAGGGCGACCAATTTGCCCTGGTGCATGATGCCGATCCGGTCGGCTCGTTGGGCTTCTTCCAACAGATGTGTCGTGAGCACGACCGTGACGCCGTCTTCCTGCCGGACTTGTTCGAGATACTGCCAGACGTCGCTCCGCGCACCCGGATCGAGGCCAGTCGACGGTTCATCCAACAGCAGCAGCCGCGGCCGATGCATCATTCCTTGTGCGAGTTCGACCCGACGCCGCAGTCCGCCCGAGAGTGTTTCGACGATGTCCTTCCGCCGTTCGGCGAGGCCCAGCCGCGAGAGCATCTCGTCGGCTCGCTTGCGTAGCTCGCTCCCCAAGACCCCGTACAGCCGGCCATGATGATAGACGTTTTCGATGACGGTGAGCTTCTTGTCGACGCTGGGGGCCTGAAACACGACGCCCAGCCGCCGCCGGATCGCGTCCTGTTCGAACCGCAGGTTGAAGCCCAGGATATTCACCTCGCCTTCCTGCAGCGGGATCAGCGTCGAAAGCACGCGGAAGAGCGTCGTCTTGCCGCTGCCGTTGGGGCCCAGCAGCACGAAGATTTCACCGGCCGCGACGTTCAGCGACAGATCGGCGATCGCCACATGGTCGCCGTAGCGATGTGCGAGATGGGAGATTTCGATGGCGGCCGTTTCAGGCATGATTCGTCAGGCTTTCGAGCCGGACACGATCCTTGTGCGTCGGCCAACGACTACTCGAGCAAAAAGGTCTCCCACCGGGAGCCGAACACGTTCGCTGTGCTAATGCGCGCCGGTCGGTGCCGATGGGTGCTCGTGGTTCACTTTTTCCTTGTCGAGTGCTTCGATGTCGGCGGTTTCCAACCCTGGCGGGTTGGCGGCATGCAGCCATCGGTCGCGCGAGTACCAGGCCCAGCCATTGTTCTGCCGCATGCCGACGTCGGGGATCAACATCAGCAGCAGGAAGATCGACATGCAGCTGGCGGGGATCGTCAGCACCCACTTCCAGTTGGCTTCCCACAACAGATGCATGAAGAACATGATCACCAGCATTGCTTTGGTGCAGGAGACCGCCATCATGAACGCCCAGGCCACCTCTTTCGAGAACGGCCAGTAGCTCGAATAAGTGAAGAACGACATCCCCGTAAGCCCGCACAGCGCCAGGAACACCAACAAATACTGACCCAAGCCGCCGTGCGAATGGTCGTCCGGATGATCGGCGAGGCCTTCGACCAGGTGCTCTCCCAGATGCTCGAGTTTGTGGTCGAGTTCAGACATATTCAGTGCTCCATCCGAACCAGGATGGCTCGGCTATATAGGCCGGCCATTTTGGCCGGTTCCGACTAAAACAAATACAGCAGCGGGAACAGGAAGATCCACACCAGGTCGACGAAGTGCCAATACAAGCCCACGTTTTCGATCAGCCCCGTTTTCGTGCGGTCGAGCGTGACCACAAGCATCAAGCCGAACACAATCAAGCCCACGAGTACGTGAATCGCATGGAATCCGGTGAGCAGGAAATAGGTGCTGGCCCACATGCCTCCGCCGGGCACCATAATCGGCAGCCTCAGCCAGGGATGATCGTCGTTCAGCCCATGGGCATGGCCTTCACCGCCGGTTGCATCTTCGATGTGTTCGGCCTCGGTCTCCTCCAAGAATGCCACGAGCTGTACTGGCGTCGTCTGGAAGCCATTGGCTACCGCCCTGTCGTGCGCTCCCTCGTGTCCATATTGCGGCGGATAAATTGCGTACGCAAGCTTCAAGAGCAGGATCATCCCTTGCGGGGAATCGGGATCGTCGCGGGTCGTCGTCTCGGCCGGCTCCAACAGCTCGCGGCTGATCTTGTCGATCACGGCCAGCTTCTGTTCGTCCTCGGGCGTGCGGGGAGATCGAGGCTCGATCTCGGCACGTAGTGCGCCCAGCCGTTTCCGCACCGCCGCTGCATATTGGATGTCGGCTTTGTCATAGACCAGGCTATGCGGAGACTGGGGGTACAAACCATGGGCGAATTTCGCCGGGTACTCGATGATCAGCTTCGTTCCCAAGAATACGCAGCCCAGCAGGAACGTCACCAGAATCCAAGCCTTGGCGGTCGAGGCTTGGTTCCGCTTGGCGGCCTCGAGCGCGAGCACCACCGACACGCTCGAGCAGATCAGCACGAACGTGTTGAACGCTCCGATCGGCTCGCTGAGGTGGACGTCGTGAGGCTTGGGCCAGGCGACTGCACCGAATCGCAACACGATGTACGTACCGATCAGCCCCGCGAAGAACATGATCTCCGTCGACAGGAATAGCCAGAGGCAGGCTTTGCCGTTGGGAATCGGGAGTCGCCGGCTGATACGCAAGTTTCAGCGGTTGATGGGAGTGATCGGACATGGGGAAGGTTTATGGTTGAGAGTTGAGAGTTGAGTGAGTTATACCGCCACGATTACGAGCAGGCCCATCCAGCAAGTGAGATAGACCAGGCTAGCGCGCAGCAGCCAGCGTGCCGACACGTCGTCGCGCCGCGTCATAAACCAAACGGCCGCCGCGGCTTGGCCGATGCCCAGCAGGAGCGTCCAAAAACAGTAAATGATCGGGCTGCCCGCTTCGGGCGCGAGTGCGAGAACCAAACTCACGGGTACTAGCGCGATTGCGGCGACGACTGCTTGTCCTGCCGCGCGCAAGCCGGTCGGATCGACCACGGTGAGCATCCGCTGTCCGCCTCGCGCGTAGTCTTCTCGGTAAAGCCAGGCGATTGCCATGAAATGGGGGAATTGCCAGAGGAACATCGCAGCCACGAGTGCCAATGCTCGCATGTCGATCGCGGCGCCCATCGCGGTCCAGCCAATCAAGATCGGCAGTGCACCACTCACAGCGCCGACGGCCGTGTTGAGCGGCGTCCGCGTTTTGAGCGGCGTGTAGATTGTCACGTAGACGAGCCAAGTGGCGATAGCGGCGACGGTGGTGAGCGAGTTCACGAAAATCAGCAGCTCGGCCGCTCCCGCAGCAAGTGTCACGAGCCCAAACACCACGACTTGCCAGGCAGTGAGTCGGCCGGCCGGGAGTGGGCGGTTGGCGGTTCGCGGCATCCGAGCGTCGGTGGCAGCTTCGAGCCATTGGTTGAACGCACCGGCGCTCGCCGCGACCAAGGCGGCGCCGACGATCGTGTGCCAGAGAATCCAGAAGTCGACACTTCGCGGCGCGGCCAAATGGGCCGCAACGACGATCGTCACCAGCTCGAGCATCACGATCCGCGGCTTGGTGAGCTCGATGAAGTCGCTCACCCGCGTGAACCAAGGAACACGCACGCCAGACCAGGCGGTCGAACGGGAACCGGCATTGGTGGTAATCCGCGTCACGTGGCCACCCCGATCTTTGCAGACGTTTGTCGCACGGCGACCGACGTGGCACCCAATGATCGCAGAGCAAATAGCGCGATTGCGAGCGACGTCACTAGCATCAGCGACCCCACGGCTACGTGAGCCGTGATGATATTTGTTTGGAGCCAGCCGTCGGCCTGAATCGCGAATTCAGAGGCCGGCAGCCAAGGCGTGGCCCAACCCGGGACCGCAAACTTGACGATCCAAGTGCTACCGCCAAGCAGCAGCTGCACAACAATCAATCCGCACAACGCGAGCACGAGCCGCGACAACGGCTGGACCCGGCGGAAGTTTCTCAAGGTTAGCCAGGCAAGCAGCACGACATGCATCGTGAGCACCCCGGCCAGGAATAAATGGAACCGAACCGCCAGCATGAATGCACCGGGATCACCGTCGACCGGCACATGCCGCAGCACCGCGCCGAATACCAGCTGCAAATAGACCAGCACCGTGGTTACGATCGCCAACGTGCGGACGATGGCCGCCACGGGGATCGCAGCCGATGAAATCTCCGTGGAACTCATCCAGCTCTTTGACGTGAAGACGAACAGCGCGACCGTGACGGCGAAGAACAAGGGGCCAGTGCAGCCGTGGAGCAAAGCCAACGTCCGCTCATCAAGCAGTACACGCATGCCGCCCAATACACCCTGGAAAATCACGAGGGCGAGCGCCACGAGGCTCAAGTTTCGCAACCAGCGTCGTTCGTGCGACCGCCACATCACGATCACCAGACCGATCGTGAGCATGCCGACGCTCGATGCGAGCAATCGATGGCCATGCTCGACGAACAAATCCCACGGACCCGAGAGCCATGATTGCCACGGGTAGAGGAACATGTTGTAGCCGTAGGTGTTTGGCCAATCCGGCACCGCCATCCCGGCGTCGGTCGTCGTTACCAGCCCACCGACCCACACCAGTGGAAACGTCGCGCACGCCAACACCATCGCCCAGCGATGGGGCCATGGCGACGTCGAACTGTGTGCGTTGTGGTTCATCAAACCGTTATCAAAAATGACGATTTCCTAATGACGAATGACGAACAAGTGATCCCATTCGTCATTCCGTCATTCGTTATTTGCCTAGTGTCCTTCCGGGGTCGGCTTTGCACCCGCCGGCGGCGGCTGAGTTTGCGGGTAGTAATCGGTATCGACTTCCGGCGAACCATACTCATAGGGACCGCGGTAGACGATCGGCTGGAAGTCAAAGTTGCCGTGTCCCGGCGGGCTCGGCGCCATCCACTCCAGCGAGTTGGCATGCCAGGGATTGCGTCCAACTTTGGGGCCGAAAAAGATGCTGTAGAAGAAGTTGACGAAGAAAATACTCTGTGAGGCAACCATTAGGATCGCACACCAAGTCATGAACTGATTGAGTGGCAACAGATGCCGGAATGTCTCGTAGTGGTACGGGTCGGCGAGCCGCCGCGGAAAGCCGACCATGCCCAAGATATGCATCGGATAAAACGTGCAGTTGAGGAAGATGAACGTGAGCAGGAAGTGAATCTTGCCCCAGGTCTCGTTCATCTGCCGGCCGAACATCTTGGGGAACCAGAAATAGATTGCCCCAAAGACGCCCATCGCCGTTCCGGCAAACAGCACGTAGTGGAAGTGGGCGACGATGAAGTACGTATCGTGGATGAAGATGTCGATCGGCGTCGCGGCCATGAAGATGCCCGAGAGCCCGCCGATGATGAACATCGACACGAAGGAGAGCGCGAACAGCATCGGCGTTGTGAACTGAATCTTGCCGCCCCAAATGGTGCCGAGCCAGTTGAAGACCTTGATCGCGCTGGGCAGAGCGATCATCATCGTCGCCACCATGAACGTCATGCCGAGCACCGGGTTCATCCCCGAGACGAACATGTGATGGCCCCAAACGATGAAGCCCAAGCCCGCGATGCCGGCGATCGAGTAGACCATCGGCTTGTAGCCGAACAGTGGTTTGCGGGCGAAGCAGGCGATGATGTCGGAGACCATGCCCATCGCCGGCAGGATCATGATGTACACGGCCGGATGGCTATAGAACCAGAACAAATGTTGCCACAAGAGCGGCTGCCCGCCGCCCGATGCGTTGGCGTGGTTGTTCACGGCCCAGCCTTCCGGAATGAAAAAACCGGTGCCGAAGAGTCGATCGGTGAGCTGCATGAAACCGGCCGCGGTGAGCACGGGCAAGGCAAATGCCTGCAGGATGGCCGTGATGAACATCGCCCAAATCGTCATCGGCAGCCGGAACATCGTCATGCCGGGGGCGCGCATCATGATGATCGTGGTCAGGTAGTTCACCGAGCCCATCATCGACGAGACGCCGACAAAGGTGAGCCCGATCAGCCAGAACGTTTGTCCGCCGCCGTTGGTGAGCGAGAGCGGCGCGTACGAAGTCCAACCCGAACTGGGCGGTTGTCCTTCCGGGAAATAGAGCGGCGCAAAGAAACTGAAGCCGAAGCAAGCCATCGCCGGCCACATGAACCAGTAGCTCAGCATGTTCAGCGTCGGGAAGGCCATGTCGTCGGCCCCGATCATCAGCGGGATCAGGAAGTTGCCGAACGCACCGGCCAGGATCGGGATGATCACCAGGAAGATCATCACCGTGGCGTGCATCGTGAAGAGCATGGTGTAGGTTTCCGGCGCGATCTGCCCGCCCATCTCTGGTGCGAGGAGCTTGCCAAGGATCGGCATGTCCGACCAGGGATACGCCAGTTGCCAACGGACCCCCAGCGCGAGCAAGCCGCCAATCAAGAACCACAAGCAGCGTGCTGAACAAGAACTGCAGGCCGATGATCTTGTGATCGTTCGAAAAGACATACGTCGTCCAAAAGCTGCCGTGATGGGCATGCTCGACGTGGGCAGCGTGGGAATGGGCGTCGGCTGGTATGGAACTCATGGTCGTATCCGGAAATCTTCTGATCGGTGCAGCGGCAAGCTCTGTCGCATGTCGCGGTTAACCGGCGCGAGCCCGCGAAACTCTATTCCTCGGGCGTCAGTGCCGCAGTCTTCGTCTCCTGCTCGTCGTACATCCGCTTGAGCCAGGCTTCGTATTCGGCCCGCGGCTCGAACGTCACGCGGCCACTCATTTTGTAGTGGCCCCAGCCGCAAAGCTCGGCACAAACAATGTCGAATTCGCCCGTGTCCTTGGCCTTGAACCACATGTTCTGTGCCATGCCGGGCACGACGTCTTGCTTCATGCGGATATTGGGCAGGAAGAAGCTGTGCAGCACGTCGCCGCTTTTGATCAATAGCAACACTTCTTCGTTCGCCGGAAGATGGATCATGCCGTCGTAGCGGAAGATGTCGTCGGGCGTGTAGAGCTCGCCATCGGCGCCGGGATAGCGAACGTCCCAATTGAACTGCCGACCCGTGATTTCGGCCGTCAGTGGCACGTCGGGCTTGCGCATCTTGGCGTCGGCCCAGGCGTTCATCTGGTAGATCGCGATGAACAGCAGCGTCACGGTCGGCAGAATCGTCCAGACCACTTCCAGCGTGTGGCTGCCATGCGAGAACTTCACCGGCTCGTTGTTGTCGCCCGTGTTGTACTTCCACATGAAGTAGAACAGCGCACCTTCGGTGGCGATGAAGACCGCTCCGGTCAGCCAGAGGATGAACATGAACAACTGGTCGATCACGCGGCCATGTTCGGAGATGTCGCGCGGGAACCAGATGGTGGTAGTACGGCGCAACGACAAACGTCGCCACGCCGAAAATCGGCACCAGCAAGAACACCAAAGCCCAAAAACGATTCACAGATCGGAACTCCAGCGAGCGGAGTGTCGGTTCTCGACTAGTCGCTACTCACTTGCAATCATGAGCCACGCTGCACATGTCGCTATCAATACTACTCAATTCACGACCGCTTCCGTGTTGAACGGTCCAAACTTTTGCGGAATGCTGGCTGGCTCGAACGGCAACGAACGAACGTAGTCGACGATCTGCCACATTTCTTCTTCGGTCAGCGTGCCCTGGGCGCCCGGTGCGGCTGGTCCGCCGGCCGGCATCGGCGTGCCGGCAATGCCCTGATGAACGCGGCGGAACAAGTCGAGCGGCCGACGACCGCCGCGGAACATGTTCGTGCGCAAATTGCGGGGGATGGCATTTCGCGGTGGCAATAGCCCCGCTCCCACTTCCTCCCGTTGCACCAGTTCCTTTTTCTTGTTTGCCAATTCGGCGCTGGCTGTTTCCCACTCTTCGCCGCTGAGGTCGGCCAGTGCAAGTTTGTCGGCCGCGATTGAATCTTGCAGGGCGATCGTGTCGTCTTCGAACTTCTTGACCGCCTTGCTCCAAATGTCGAAGTCGTCCTGCTGGCCGTCGCCGAGGCCGGTCGGGCCGTGGCACTTCACGCAGTTGGCCTTGGTGCCGTAGAACAGTTCGCGTCCCGCTCGGACCGAAGCCGCCAACTCCGCCGCGCTGCGATTGTTCGGCGGAATGTCCGCTTCTTCTGGCACGACAACGACCATCTCGTCGGGCGACCAACGGGCAACGACGTCGTCGGCCATCAGACCCATGATCTCTTCCCGCTGCTCGGCGTTATTCACCAAGTCGAGCGGGGTCCCTTCGCCCGTCGCCGGGTCGTAATCGAGGTTGTCGACGACGTAGCCAACAAGCGCCGTCTCCATCTGGCCACGCATGCTCAGGTACTTCACGTACTCGAGCAAGGCTGCGACCTCGTCGGGCGGCAGCACCGAAAACGCCGGCATCGCCGTGCCCGGGACGCCATCCATGATCGTGTGGTGGAGATCTTCGTCGGTCGGCTCGTTCGGATTGAACGTGCTCTTGAATTTGTAGACACCGGGGCGATAGTCGCGCGGATAGGGATTGAGGATGCCGGCGGTGGGGCCTTCGCCGTTACCGGAGATGCCGTGGCAATGGGCACAATTCCGGCGGTAGAGCCCATGCTTCACGCCCTGCTTGTCGCTCCAGGACGGACCGGCCGCCATCTTCAGCTTGCGTAGGTCGAGTCCGGTCTCCGGCAGCACGTAGGGCTCGTCCGGCGTGCCGAACATCGCGTCGAGGATGTCGGCGATGGCCTGCTGATGTTGCGGCACGATCTGGTTCGCCGAAATCTGCGCCATGTCCAGGCGAAACTTCGGCGGCTCGCTCTCCGGCTTGGCGCAGCCGACCAGTACGGCAAGCGCGATTGCGGCCGAGAGTCGATTGCAATTGCTGAATACTCGATTGCTCATTGCGTGAATGGGGGCGATGGGGAGTCGCGGGGCAAGCCCCGCCGCTAAATGATTCTGAGCGAACAACGATTAAAAACGGACTACTATCCCTTGAATGCCGAGGCCGGCACGGTGACTTGAATCTCTTTGACTTGATCTGGTTCGATCGTGACCGTGATGCGGCCCTTGTTGGTCCAGCCGAGCGACTTCGCTTCGGGCGTCGTCAACACCAGCGCACCGCCCGGTCCGGTCGCACTTTCGTGCCAGACCTGGATGTCGAGCTTCTCGCCGGCCGGCAGATTGGCGATCTCGAACGATCCATCTTCCTTCGTGACCGCGAAGTATGCATTTTCGCGCGGCAGCAGGTAGCCGAGCATCCACGGGTGAATGCTGCAATTGACCGGTGCGGGCGTGGCCTCTTCCTTCTGCACTTTGTAAGGAATCGTCGCCCCGGCGGGAATCGTCTGATTGAACGTGTTTTTCTTGCCGGCAATGTTCGTGTTGTGGCCGACGTTGTCGCTATTCTTGATGTCGAGCGTCTGGCCGACGGTCAGGGCGCAGACGTGCGACAGGAACAGGCATTCCTTCTGGTCGTAGAGCAGCGGCGTCGCTGCCGGGCTTGGCAGAGTCGTGCACGCGCGAAGCGTCGCGCAAGTAGATCGCCACGTTCTTGATGCCGCCCGTGCCGCTATCCACGAGCAGCCATTCCTGCAGCGGCGGCTTGCCGTCGATCGTGCAGGTGGCCTGGTCCTTGGTGACGTTGTAAGGAGGCATGGTTGGCGCGGTGCCGTCGAAAACGAAACGTCCGCGGAGTGTTCCCCAGCCCGTGCCGGTCGGCTCCGCCGCGCCTCCCGATCCTTCGCCGGAAGCAGCGACGCCAAACGAGGTGCGAATCTCGCCGGCCATCTTCGCATTGGCCGCAGGGCCCAAGTCTACTTTCGGACCGCAACCGGCGAGCACTAGCGCGGCCAGGCTTGCCAGCGCACATCTCAAACCACATCGACTTTGTAAGCTATCCATGACTTCTCTCACTTGAGCATGCTCGCCGGGACCTTGATTTCACCCAGGTCCAGCGTCTGACCATCGGCGATCGTGAGCTGCGCGCGACCCTGCTGGTTCAACGCGCCGCCCTTGTACTTCAGCTTCTTGAGTCGGCCCGGCTGCTCGTGCCAAAACTCGAACTCGCGTTTGCCGGCCGGAATGTTTTTGATTTCAAACGTGCCGTCGGCCGCCGACGCAACCATGTAGGGATCGTCCTTCACCAGGATCCAGCCGTGCATGAACGGGTGGATGTTGCAATCGACCGGCAGCGGCACTGCCTCGGCCTTGGTGAGCACGCGCTTCGACTCGTCGCCGGCCGCGATCGTCGTGTTGGTCGCGCCGTTCTTAAAAAGTTTGATGTTCGTGTTGTGGCCCACCGTGTCCGAATTCTTGATCACGAAGGGCTGGCCCGTGCGAATCAGCGAAATGTGGGGGTCGAACGAGCAATACTTATTGTCGAGCACGGCCGGCTCGTCTTTCGCGGCATCGTAATCGGGATGGACGTCGACTTTTTCGTTCCGCCCGGTCCGCAGGAACACGACCACATTCGCCAGGTTTCCGTTGTCGTCGACGACGATCGATTGGTCGACCGGATGGTGCTCGACGCAGTAGGCGTCTTTCGAGGCGTCAATCACCGCCGGTGTCGGCGCGTCACCCTCGACCACAAACTTGCCCTTGATCGTGCCCCAACCGGCCGCATTCGCAGCGGGCGACGTGACCGCTGCCACCAGCACAACGCACAAACGCCGCTCAGCATCCAGGTGATGAAAACTCTCATGTCCAACCTCATACTTTCAAACCTGCCGACCCAATGGAGCCGACTCAAATTGCACGACTTCCTGTGCGTCGTACCGACTCGACCCTCTTCGGTCGTGTCCCATCTCTAAACTTTGTGTCAACTATCGCCGTGTCGGCGCGTCGCTCGTTGGCAACGCGGCCCCCGCCGGATTCGTCGCCGCGGCCGGCGGTTCTTTCACCAGCGAGCGGACCGACGTCTGCCGCTCCGCGTATTCGTCGAAGTTCATGAGCAAGTCGACCAGCCCGTCGAGCTGCTCGATGCTCGTGCCCGGGAATAATGTCTGAGCCACTCCACCCAAATCCGGTGCGTGGGGATTGTAAGGGATGTTCACTGGCATCCCGGTGTAGGGCAGAATTCGCACAGGGTTACCGACCCAGCGGCGGACAAACTCCGGACGCAGCCGCCGATAAACATCGGCCAATTGCGGGCCAAGCGTCGGCACCGCGCCGGTCGGCTGGAAGTTTCCCACCGAGTGGCATTTCACGCAGTAGTTGCCGTCCGTGACGATCTTCATCGCATCGTCGAATACTGCCGGATGCGACTGCTCAATCGAGGCCAGGTAGTCGCCCCGGCGGCGCTGATTGTATTCGTAGGGGAAGTCGGCGTTGTTCTTGGCCGCGAAATAATCGACCAGTGCGCTCGACTCGGCACTCGACATGTGGAAGTTTGGCATCCGCAAGACGACTGCCGGCCGGATCCGCGTCGGATCCATCAGGAAGTCGTGCAGCCAATCGGTCTGCACCTTGCCACCTTCGTTGTGCAACGGCGGCGGCAGCCAGCCCCAGGCTTCGGAGCCCTTCGCTTCGGGATTGGTCTCGTGTTCGTGGGCGATCACGTGGGGGAACAAGTACTTCGCCAGGTCGCCGCCGTTGGTCGGATACGCGACGCCATCGGCCGGACCCTTGCCGCCCGTTTTCGCCGGGACGAGCAGATTTTGCACACCCACCAACCGCAACGCGCCTTCGACCACCGAAGGTTGATAGAGCGTGAATTCGTAGTAAGGCTCCGACTCCGTGTCGTCCGGCTTCGATCGGCACACCGTCGATGTCGACTAGGTTCGGATCGCCGGTCTCTTCGTTGCGAGTCGGCATGCCGTGGATGTCGGCGCGGAGCATGCCGCGGCGATCGGGCATGAGCGAGGCTGCGATCTCTTCCGGCGTCGACTTCGGATTGATGAACGGGAAGTCGGTCACTTCCGGCGGCTCTTCGAACGTCCCCGGCTGGAAGGCAAACTTCCACCGTTCCATGTCGAGCACATGGCAGCCCTGGCAATTGTATTTGTCGAGCACGTGCCGGCCTGCGACGATCGCCTGCTCGCGCGGCCCGGCATTGTAGATGTATTTTTCGGCCGGCGGCTCGCTGGTGAGCCCCAACACAAACGTCATCACCTGCTCACGCTGCTCCGCATCGAACGGGAACAGCGGCATCCGCAAGCGTTCGTCGTATCGCTTGGTCTTAGTGGCCGCGTAGTCGAAGCTGCGCGGCATCCGCAGCTTCTGCCAAAGGAAGCCAGTCCGCTGGTGCGAATTGAGCGATTGCAGGAAGAAGCCGGTGTCTGGATCGAAGTCGAGCGGATCGAGGCCGTGGCCACCGCCGTGGTCATCGCCATGGGCTCCGTGCACGGCAGCGGCGCCATGGGGATCGAGTCCCTGATCTGCGAGGAACACACCTATGTTTTCAAACGCCAGCTGCGACACATCCTTGCGACCCCAGTTGGCCAGCGGCGTGCCGATCGGCTTGGCGCCTTCGTAGCCCGGGATATCATGGCAGCCGAAGCAGCCGTAGCGACTGAGCGATCGCTTCGCCACGTAGTCAAGCTGTTGCTGCGTGCGATTGGCGGGCGTCATGTTCTGCTGCAAGAGTCCGCGCTCGTCGACTTTCACGGAGTTGGCCAGTCGATCCGGAATTCCTTCGCGGGCGTAAGTCTCGGCGAGCCGCTTCGGGAAGGATGCGCTGAGCCAGACGGTCGTCAGATCGGCAAGCGCCCGTTCTTCGTCGGCGGTGAGCTCAGGTCCGGCGGGCGAATCGGTGGGCTGCCAGTCGGCAGGCACCGAGAGCAGGAACGCGGCCACGTCGGCGGCCGAGTCCGTGACTTTGCCCGTCGGCTTGCCGGCGGCGTCGAGCTCGGCGATCGGCTCAAGGAACACGTTCGGCATCACCGTCCGCGAATGGTAGCGATTCGGCTGACGCAACCAGCTGTAGAGCCAGCGCTGTCCCTTGCCGGTGTTGAACTTGGCCGCCACACGCGAGAGATCGGGACCCTGCGTCGACGCGATACCAGGGAAATCCTTGTGCGTGTGACACGCCAGGCAGCCGCGCGATTGGAACAGCCACTTGCCGCGGTCAGCCGATGGGGGCTCGTTGACGTCGGCGGGCCGATCGAGGTACTCGAACGGCTGGCTGCTCGCCAAGAGGAACTGCGTCAGTGAGCGAATCTCGATGTCTTCAAACCGGGCCGTGTATTCGGCGTCGGTCACTTCGACCGGCTTGCCGTCCGCGCCGGTAATCGTGAACTCTTTCTTGACGTTTTCCAAATGTTGGTCGTGACCGAAGAACTGCGGCATCCGCGTCGTCGGACGGAAATCGGACGGCTTGCGAATCCAGCTATAGAGCCACGTGTAGTCGACCTTCGATTCGAGGTGCCGCAGGCTGGGGCCGACTTTGCGAAGTCGACCGGGCGCGTCGACGTCTTTCAAGCCGTCGGCGAGCGATTGAGTTTCCGAGGTAAGTTTAATCGACTCTGCGTCCGCATCCTCGCGGATCGATTGCAGCAAATCGCGTCGCACGTTGTCGTTGTCCGGTGAATGGACGAGCGTTAGTGCCTGCTCGCGCTGCTCTTCCGTTAATCCGGAATCTTGCAGAATCTGAGATGCGACGTCGCTGATATTCGGTTCGACGCGCAAATCCGGGCCGATCCGCTTGTTGGGACCGTCGAAGCCATTGATTTCGTGGCAGCCGTAGCAGCCATAGGTGCGCACGAGTTCGTAGCCCGCGACCAGCTTCGGCGCGGGCGGATCGGGGAACCGTTCGCTCGGCTCGAGCTCGACGACTTCGTGATGACACTTGAGGCAGTTGCTCTCGACGAACCGCTGGGGCGTCATCGGGAAGATCCAATGATGGTTGTCGAACCACTCGTATTGATGCGTCCACGCGACTGCTTGATCGGGATCGTTTGGCGTGTGCGAGGCCCACTTGAAGTCGGTCGCACTCCCCTGCCCGTCGTGACAGATCGTGCAGCCCATTTCGCCCTTGGGATGCGGGCTCGAGCCGCCAACGAACAGGTCGAGCCGCGGGTGGGACGTATAGGGTTGCGGCAAACCACGACGGATCGTGAGTTGGACCGGCTTGCCCCACTCGGCTGCGAGCAAGTAGCTCTCGACGTCGGACTGCGTGAACACTTTGCCGCCATTGATCTTTTCGATCACGTCGCCCATCGCCAGGCCGGACCGGGCGGCGAGACTCTCGGGGAGCACGGTTTCAATCGTCACGGCGTATTGATCGACCTGGCCGTGGGGGGCGAGCGTGAAACCATAGATCGAATCGAGTGTTGCCGGTGGCGGCGGTTCTTCCCCTTCGGCTGCTTCGGTAGCGGGGGCCTCATCCGGAGTCGTGAGCGCCACGTCGCGGACCCGTTCGCCGCGCGGAATCGCGGGATAGGCGGGCTCGGTCGCCGAGCCAGGGGCGGTCGCGTCGATCGAGCGATGGCAGTTGATGCAGCGGTCGTACCGCGAAACGCTGCTGAAGTTGTAGTTGATCTTGATATCGGGTAGCCAGATTTGTTCGAGCCGGATATTGCCGTTGTAGAGCGCGTCAAGCACCGGCCAGCGATTGATCCATTCTTGGACGCCACCGCTGTTCTTGGCCAGATTCTCTTCCAGTCGCTTCAAGCTGGTGTTGATGCCGTCGAGCTGCTTGGCCAGATCGTCTTCCTCGGCGGTAATTTTCCGGACGATCGCTTCGAGGTCCTGGCGGTAGGCCTTGGCGTTAGTTACGGCCACGTCGAGTTCGGCGATCACGGTCCCCAACTCGGCGATCCTGTCTTCAATCTTCTTCAGGTTTTCCGCCGGCGCTTGTTCGCCGATGGCGATGCCCCGCGCACTGATTGCGGCCGTTTGCTGGGCGGCCTCGATTTTTCGCCGCGTGGTATAGGCGTATTCGCGGCGTTTGGCCTCTTGGACGAATTTATCGAGGGCTGTCTTCAGTCCAATACGAGCGGATTCGGCCTCGGGACTTCCCTCGGGCGTCGCGGCCAATTTGGCGGCTGCTGCATCCAACTTCGTAAAGTTCGCTGGCGTTTCCTTCGAGCCGGCTTCGGCCAGCCGTGCGTCCTCCTTGGTGACACGGGCCTTGAACGCTTCGACGAGTGCCGGATCGACGTGGGCCGCTTTGGCCTCTGCCAGCTCGAGATCGAGTTTCTGGAGCTCCGAATGAGAAAGGGCCGACTCCTGGTTGAGCATCGCCGCTGCCGTCCAGGCTTCCTTATTGCGATCGGCCAGCTCGGTCGCCCGCCATTCGCGCGCATGGTCCTTGGCCAGCATCCAAATCGTGGCCACGAGCATCACCAGCGCCGAGATGCCAAAGATGACGTGCATCCCCATCTGGTCGCGCCAAGTTTTTTCTGTTGCGGGCATCGTGCGGCAAACCGATTAGTTAGCAGCGGAGCTTGCTCCGCGTTTTTCCTGGTGAATCAGAAGTTCAAAAAATACTCGGGAATGGCAATGATGTATTTCATGTTGATGCTCCAGCGCAGCACCATCTTGATCGGCAGCGCCATCATGAACAGCAACAGATTGGTCATCACCATGTAACGAATAAAGCCCATGTGCTGATAGAACTTGCGGAACACGGTGATCGCCATCAGCGGCGGCAAGGCAATGAAGTAGCCCAGCACCAGCAGAATCCCCAGCCACTCGCGCTTGATGATAAAGAACCAGTTCGTCCACCACTCCGCGTTCGGCGGCGCCTTCGGCAGACTCATCCCCAGCCACGACTGCCAGAAGTATTCCGACAGGTTCACGTTGTTGAGCGCTTCGACCTTGTGGGCGTCCCAAAATTCATAGGGGCCGAAGAAGTTCCAGTTCGGACCGCGGAGCAACGTCCCCAAGATGATCAGCGTGATCCATAACTCGAGGAAACCGAACTGAAACGTGAGGTAGGCGAACATCCGCTCTTTGATCGTGTAATAGCCGTTGCCGCCCTTGTTGAAGTCGATGTACGGAATCGCCATCAATCCCGCGACCACCAGGCTCGGCAGCACCACGCCCGCCATCCATGGATCGAAGTAGACGAGCATTTCCTGCAGGCCGAGGAAGTACCAAGGCGCCTTCGACGGATTGGGCGTCTTCACGCTGCTCGCGGGTTCTTCGAGCGGCGCCTGCAGCCAGATCGCCCAGAAAATCAACAGCGCCGAGATGGCGATCATGCAGATCAATTCGGTGTAGACCAGGTCGGGCCAGACCAGGACCTTCTCATCGTCGAGCTTCTCCAGCGGCGGCTCGCCCGCGAGCTTGCGCGCGATCGTTTTCGACGGCCTTGGAGGTGGCGATCCAGGTGAAAAACGCCAACAAGAAGACCAACGCCACAATCGGCACATTGTCCGGCTTGGCGACGATCGCAAAGAAGTTCGGGTCCGGCAGCGACAACGCCAGGAACAACAGCATCAAGTTCCAGATCGTCCAGGCGACGGCCGGCTTGACGAAAAAGTTGCGACCCAAGAACAGCACCAGCAAGACTGCCGTCGTGCCGACCGAGTAGACGACAGGGCCCGTGCTGCGATTGACGAGTGTTTTGAACAACTCGGGCATCTGCGGCATGAAGGTAAGATTCTTGCCGGCGCAGAAGGCAGCCAGAATCACGTAGACGCACGCCACCAGCGCCCACAGCAGCGCGTTGGTGAACGGACAGCCGTGTCCCGCCGACGTTGACGCCGAAGTAGCTGACCTGCTTGGTCTTCTGCCACAGGTAGTAGCGCCGCCACACCGTTCATGATCGCCAGCGCGATATAGAACGGCACCAGGAACGCGGCTGCCGATTCAGCGAATTGTTGGGGAGATATGCCGTGCATGGCGGAGGATACAGGATACGGGGGTCAGGGATCGGAGAACGGGCGATCGCGTTGCACTTCTCTTAGAGCGGCCCACTGATGCCGCCGTCCTTGCGGACGCGCCAAAAGTGAATCGCCAGCAGCAACGCCACCGCCAGCGGAATCGCGATGCAATGCAAAATATAAAACCGGTTGAGCGTTTCTTCACCGACGTTTGGCGCACCCAACAGCGCAAACCTGGCGTCGGTCATATTGGTGATCATGTCCAATCCGCCCAGCGAGAGCAGCTGATGCCCGGGCCCTTCGTGTCCCAGGATGGGAGTCGCCCGGGCCATGTTCGAGCCGACCGTGATCGCCCACACCGCCAGCTGATCCCACGGCAGCAAATAACCCGTGAACGAAAGCAGCAGCGTCAGCAGCAGCAGAATCACGCCGACGACCCAATTGAACTCGCGCGGCGGCTTGTAGCTGCCGGTGAGGAACACGCGGTACATGTGGAGCCAGACGGTGATCACCATCGCGTGGGCACCCCAGCGATGGATCTCGCGCATGATGCCCAGCGAATAGACGTCGCGCAGTGCGAGAATGTCGTTGTACGCCCACTCCAGCGTGGGGCGGTAATAGAACATCAAGAGCACGCCCGTGACCGTCTCGACCAGGAACAAGAAAAACGTCACGCCACCCATGCACCAAGTGTACGAGAGCGCGATGCCTTGCTTCTTGATCGAAACCGGATGGAGGTGCAGGAAGAAGTTGGTGAGCATCACCACGATCCGGTTCCGCCGGTCGACGGGCATCGGATGCCGGAAGATGCTCTTCCAGATTTGTGATTCGTAAATCGTTTCGCCTAGGCCGGCCATAGCGTAGTCAACTTGTTGAATTCAATGCTGAAATGTCAGACAAAATATCGAACCGAAACTGGTGCACTGCTCGTTGGTCATTTCCCTGACCCTGAAGTCCTGCCCACTCTCCAAATCATGCCGGGATAAAGCTCGCGGCGTCGCTCCACTGCCCCATTTCCTCGTGAAATGTCTTGCTCTTATCGACTTCGATCTGGCCGTCGTTGCCGATCGAAATCGCATAGCGCTCGAGCGGACGCGGGGCAGGACCTTCGAAATTGATGCCGTCTTTGTAAAACCCGCTGCCGTGACAGGGGCATTTGAATTTCTGTTCGGCTTCGAGCCAGTTCGGCGTGCAACCCAGGTGAGTGCACACGCTTTTCAAGGCGAAGATCTCTTGCTGCTCCGTTGAACTCGGTGTTCACAATCCAAACGCCGAATTGGGCCTTGAACTTCTCTTCCACCTGTTCCAGGTGCAAATGTGTCGGGGAAGCCAACCTTGAATCGGCTCGGCGGCAAT
Organism: uncultured Planctomycetota bacterium; assembly: GCA_963847905.1. Lineage (GTDB taxonomy): Bacteria > Planctomycetota > Planctomycetia > Pirellulales > Lacipirellulaceae > DASYDU01. Next base: position 489,766 of record CAWKBP010000002.1, read on the forward strand.
CGCAGCACGTTGGGGAACATGAACCGCACCGTGCCGAGCGTCCAGAACGCGACCGTAGCACCCATCGCCACGAAGCCGACTGCGAGGGCCGACATGCCGAACAGAAAGGCTCTCCGTTCGGCGACTTCCGACTTGGTGCGGTCTGTGGGCTTCTTCGCGTAGTCCGGCTTGACCGGCATCGGCGGGACGACGATCGTCTCTTTCGGTGGCTTCTTCGGCGGCGGCGCGACGGCCACGCCTCGCGCGGCCGCTTCGGCCTTGGTCATCGGGCCGGCTTGCGCACCTTTGCGAGCGGCGGTGAGAATGCTTTGCGTGTCGACGGGGCCAGCCGGTGCGGCGGCCTCTTTCTTGACGGGAGCGGCCTTGGCTGCTGCAGGTTTGGCAGCGGGCTTCGGTGATTCCTTAGCCGCGGGAGCAGCTGCCGACTCGCCCTTGTTCGCGCGGGCCTGGGCCATGATCTCGGCGACACTCAGCTTTTCGCCGGCAGCCGGCTTCTTCGCGGCGGGCGGCGCAGGAGCAGCTGCTTCCGACGCCTCCGCGGCCGCGGGCGCAGAGTCAGCCGGCGCATCGCCCTTGTTGTCTGCTTTGCGAGCGGCGGCCAGCATCTCGGCCACCGTCATTTTGCTTTTGTCGACCATCGTGAGTCTCGGTGTCGGAAAGCGCTGGGAGTGCGTAGCTGGACCGCGACCACAAATCCCTCGTTGGGAATCGCGGACGCCGTGCTATCGCGCCTCGTGGCAGCTCCGACCAGTAGCGGACAATCCATTGACTTGCAACAGGTTATAGCGACCGAGCCCCGCCGCAATCAGGGGTTCGTGACATTTTTCACAATCTTTCTTTAGGTGTAATATGCGAGGCGGCCACTTGTCAACGCCCGTTTTTCTCAGACCCCTTCTACGGCGGGCCATCCATCCGTTCGGCAAGTCGCTCCGCGACCCCGTTCCAACACCTCGCCGACGCTCGTAGAATCGTTCACCTGCCGCGTTGTCGTCGCCCCTGGTATCGCCCAGGTCGGCGACGCGCGACGCAACTCTTGGTAACCTGCAGATAGGCTGCGTTTCATTCGTGGCGATTCTCCCCCTCGGCAACAGCGATTCGACAGAAGACATGAAAGTTTTGGTAGTAGGAAATGGTGGCCGCGAACATGCGCTGGCATGGAAGATCGCCCAGAGTCCGCGTGCCCAACGAGTTTTCGTCGCCCCTGGCAACGCCGGCACCGCGCTCGATGCCGAGAACGTCGACATCCCAGCCACCGACGTCGTGCGGCTCGTGCAATTCGCCAAAAACAACGCAATTGATCTGACGGTCGTCGGCCCCGAAGCGGCGCTCGCCGCTGGGCTTGGTCGATGCGATGCAGGATGCTGGCCTACGGGCGTTTGGTCCGTCGAAGGCGGCCGCGGAACTCGAAGGGAGCAAGGTTTTCTGCAAGGAACTGCTCCGCCACGCCGACGTGCCGAGCGCCGATTACCGCGTCTTTCAGAGTGCCAAGCTGCGCCAGACGTATTTGAAAGATCGCGACGATGTGCCGGTCGTGGTCAAGGCCGACGGGCTCGCGGCCGGCAAGGGCGTGATCGTGTGCGACAATCGTGAGGAGGCGCTCGAAGCCGTCGATCGCATTGCTGGAAAACGCGAATTCGGCGAAGCGGGCGATCAACTCGTGATCGAGGAGCGGCTGCACGGCCAGGAAGCGAGCGTGCTGGCGATCACCGACGGCCAGTCGCTGCTGACGATGCCCGCTTGCCAGGATCACAAGCCCGCCTGCGATGGCGACACCGGCCCGAACACCGGCGGCATGGGCGCCTACTGCCCGACGCCGCTGGTGACCGACAAAATGCTCGCTCGAGGTCGAGGAGCGAATCCTCGTCCCCACGATCCACCAAATGAAGCGTTCCCGCCGGCCGTTCCGCGGCGTCCTCTATGCCGGCCTGATGATCACGAGCCAGGGCATCAAGGTGCTGGAGTACAACGTGCGATTCGGCGACCCCGAGTGCCAGCCGCTGTTGATGCGGCTCAAGAGCGACCTGCTCGACCTGCTCGAAGCGACTGTCGACGGCCGGCTGGACGAAATCGCGCCGCCGGAGTGGGACCCGCGACCGGCGGTTTGCGTGGTGATGGCCAGCGAAGGCTACCCCGGCAAGTACGAACGCGGCCAGCCGATCCGCGGCCTCGACGAAGCGGCGAAAGTGCCCGACGTGAAGGTGTTTCACGCCGGCACGGCCACCAGCGGCGATCGGATCGTCACCGACGGCGGCCGCGTGCTCGGCGTCACGGCGCTGGGCAACTACCATCTCGGCGGCCAAGCTGCAGGCCTATACCGCCGTGAAGTGCATCCGCTTCAGCGGCGGCTGGTGTCGCAAGGACATCTCCGACAAGGCACTGACGTACATGCGTCGTAGCGGTTTTTCGAAATCGCCACCGTTGCGTCCTACTCGGTAGCTGGCACCGGAACTGGAGCCCCGATCACCTTCTCCCCGCGCGGTGCAAGCACCAGCACCATCACCGCCCCGGCAATCACCAGGATCAAGCCGGCGAGGAACCAGGAGTTTACATTGCCCTGGCGCCAGAGCGTGTTCACGACCGGCGCTCCGCCAAACACGAGCGGCATCACGTAAACCGGCTTGCCGCCAAAGTTAAACGCCCAAGATAATGCCCAAGTGCGCCGATCGCGCCACACGCACCACCGACCAGAGCCCAGAATGTTCCAGCTCGATAGGTAGCTGCTGTTCTCTCCCATTTCGCCCAGGAAAAAGTAGGGCGTAACTACCGCGATCACGAAGTACGCCAGGCCGACGCAGATCAGCGGCCGCATCCGGCTGTGATGCATCGCGGCCTGACCTTTGTGCAACACGGGCCCATAGGCTCCCCAACTCACCAGCGCCAGCGCAATCGCCAGGAGTCGCGAAAACCAAGAGCCGACGCCCGCGGCCGCCCGCCGTCGGAGGAGCGGGCGCTGTTGCAGTCGGTGCGGCTGTGCGTCGCGGCAGCGGCTGCCGGTGGGTGGCCATGCGGCGCAGTAATGCAGCACACGTCACCGCCCCGAGAATCACCATCACGAGCCCCGCCAGGAAAATCGGGCCGATCTCTTTCATTCGTCTTGCCAAGTAGATCGTCAAGAAGGCGTTGATGACCGGCGCCCCGCCAAACACGAGCGGCATGACATAGATCGGCCGGCCGCCAAACGTAAACGCGAGAACGATGCCGAGCGCACCAATCGCGCCCAGCGCACCGCCGGCCAGACTCCAGACGATGCCGGTGATCGTCCACTCGCCTTTTTCACCCTTGAAATGCAGCCAAACCGCCGGCACGATCACGCCGATCAGAAAGTATGCCAAGCCCACACACACAAACGGCCGCAATCGCGCTGACTTCGCCGGGCACCGTCGACATGCCGACTTGCCCCCACTGCAGCACCGGCCCATACATGCCCCAACAGAGAATCGTGAGTGCGATGGATCCGGCGAGCAGCAGTTTATTGCGCATAATTGGCGGAGTTGGTTGGAGTGTGTGTTCGCGGTTGGCGTCGGCGGCAACGCCGAAAAACGCACCATTCAAGCGTACATCGCAAATAGGCAGGGCAGCCGCGAATACACTGCATTCGCGAATACGTAAGTACGGCCCGGAATCTAGCGCAGTTCACCGGCTACGTCTAGCCGGATGCGACTCATTCGCCGCGAAGAGCGGCCACAATCGGGGCGCGCACGGCCGATCGCGTCGCCAGCCAGCCGGCCAGCAGTCCGACCACCGCGATGGTCCCCAGCAGCACCAGAAGCGTCAGCCAGGGCACGCTGGCCCCTTGAGGCGCCCATTGCGGCAAGAGTGCGACGGCCGCGGCAGCCAGCCCTACCAGCAGCCCGCCCAACAGCAGCATGCCATTCTCGCAGACGACCATTTCCACCAGCCGCCGTGGCCGGAATCCGGCAGCTCGCATCAGCGCGAGTTCACCACGCCGCTCCAAGACGCTTCGCAGTTGCACAATCGCCAGACCGACCGTGCCGAGCAGCAAACCTAACGCTCCCAGGCTCTGGAACGTCGACAGATACGTGTTCTGCACGGCCAGGAATGCCGCCAGCTTGTCCTGCGCTTCGACGACGTCGAACCCATCGGCGGAGAGCGTCGACTCGAGCACTCGCGGAATCTCCGCCGAGTCGGCGACCGCGGCGTTCGCCCCCGGCTCGATCAAGAAGTATCGATACCCGCCGACATCCGGGAACATTTCTAAGAAATTTGGCTCGCTGACCAGCAAGTTGCCTTGCAGCACACTGTTCTTGAGGAGCCCGACGACTTGGAGCGTCACCGGTTGGTCGGCGGAATCGCGGATTACCAGCTGCCCGCCGACGCCGCTCAAGTGCAGGCTGTAAATCGCCGTGCTCATGTCGAGCACTACCGGTACGATCGGCCGGCCCGCCGCATCGTTGCCGAGATTGGTGTCGAGCAACTCCCAGGGATTCGGTTCGCTCGAGTCCGGCGACGCCCAACCGAAACCTCGCGCGGTGTATCAAAGATTCAGGCAGGCCCAACACGCGCGGTTGCGTCGGGCGATAAAGATTCAGGCAACTGGCGTCTTCCCCGTCGGCCACTCGCAGGGCGAACGTCTTCCAGTTCGCCAATACCGCCTGATTCGCGTCGGAGAAGCCCAACTCCTGTCGTCCAGCCGGTGTATTGAGGTCGAAATGGATCGGCTGGTCACTCGTGGCGACAAACGTAAAGCCGCCGGTCCCTCGTCGCTGCCGCCCAGCTGAAACGCGCTGATCGCCGCGATGAGAAACGTCGCCGTTGCCACGAGCCCCACGGTGAGGGTGCTGCGGCCGGGATGGCGGGCGGTGTTGATCGCCGAGAGTTTGGCCAGCGAGAGCGAACGATGCGACGGCCTGTTCCGCCCGATTGCTCGCAGTTGAAAGCGAATCTCGCCCAACAGCAGCGCGAGCACGGTCGCGCCGCTGGCGAAGAATATCCCCGCCCGTGATTCGCCTTGCAGCAAATAGCCGATGACGCAAAGTGCGACCGATAGCGCCACCAGCGCTTCCCGCAGCCGCGGCCAACCGGTCGACTTTTTGCCGCCGATCGATTCAGTGGCTTCGGTGGCTCCCGCGAGGAGTCGGCCGACTGGAAGTCGCGCGAGTTGCCGGATCGAAAGGCGGATCGTAAGCCACGAAACCACGACACCGACCAACCAGCCGATGAGCAGGCTGTTGGGCGTGACGTGCAGCGAGAGGAATGGCGTGCTCACGGCGGCGACCCACCAGGTCCGCAGCCCGGTGATGATCAGCCAAGCGTAGGCCACGCCGACCGCCAATCCGATCGCGGCGCCGATGGCGGCCACGAGCAGTCCTTCGCTAGAGAGGATCCCTGCGATTTTTTTTGCTCGCAGGCCGATCGCGCCGAGCGTCCCCAGTTCCTTGGCCCGCTGTTCGACGCCCAGCTTAAAGAGCAGCGAAATCAGCATCACCGCGGCGGCGATCAGAAAGAAGCTGAAGCCGAGGAACAGGGCATCGAAGGGCGTGGTGCCGCTCGAGGCGGCGAGGCCTAGTTGCTTGACGGGGAGGAATACCAGGCCGGCGTCGGCGGGTTTTAGGTGCTGTTCGAGTCTGTTGTTGATTTGCCCGACCGCTGAAGCGGTCTCGCCGGCCGGGGTGGGGATACGCAACAGGCTGATCGTGCCCCAGCGGCTCCCCCACAATTGCTTCGCCGTGGCGAGCGACACAAACGCCTTGGGCGTCGTGCGGTATTGGTCCCAATAGTCCTCGTCCTGTTGGCGGACTTTTTCGACTAATTCAAACGGCAAGTCCCAGTCGCTGATTGAATCCTGGTCTGTAACGCCTTTGAGTTCCGGCGTCAGATGGGGATCGGCGGCCGCTGTCGGTTCGCCGTCCTGCTCCAGTTCGACAATCTGTGCCAGTCGCAGTTCGAGCGGCGGCTGATGCTCGCGCAGCACGCCATGCGTGCTCTCCGGCTCGTAATAATTCACCGTGACCGTGTCGCCCAGCTTCGCGCCCAAATCGTCGGCCGCCCAGCGGTTGAGTGCGATCTCATTGTCCCCGAGCTGAATGGGCTCTCCCGCAGGGTTGAGCAGCGGTCCAATGCCGGGGAGTGAATCGACGCCCGTGATCGTCGAATAGGGGATTCTCCGTTCGGCGTCGCCGCTGCCGACCACCAACGAATTGGCCAGATAGGTCACGACCGGCTGCACTTCGCCGTCAGGAAACGCCTTCTCGGCCGCCGCGACCACCGCATCCGGCAGCACCAACTGGTCCGAACTGAGCGTGACGTTCTTGATCGGGGAATCGACTTCGCGCGATTCGCAGGCCGTAGTCCGTAAGTTGCGGCTTGAAGTTGGTTTCGTTCACGTCGCCGGCGACCAGAATCGCATTCGCCCGCTCCGGCTTGTCGAGCATGTTTTCCAGCGTTGCGAGCGGCACGAACGCATTCCGCGGCAACTGCTGCGATGGCTGCGAGCGCAAATCGCGCGAGCCCCTCGGCCGGCAGCACCTCCGCCACACGCAGCCGCCGGCCGCGCGATGTGTCGTTCTTTCTCGCCCAGCGGGCTGTCGGCCGGAATCGCTTCGGCGGCCGGAATCCGCAACAGAATCGTGTCGCCGGCCGCGACGCCCAGCTCGTGGGCCAGCGGCTCGGTGATCGCCACGTCGCCCGCCGCCAGCGGCTCCTTGGGCCCATCGTCACCGAGCTTCCAAAACTCATCACGCACACCGACGATCGAAACCTGCGTGGCCCGTCGCGCATTGGCCCCGCTACCCGACTCCAGCGTGCCGGGCATCAAGATCGCCGGCTCGCCGCCGACTTCCTCCGCGAGCGCCGTGCGAAAAAAGTGCCCCGCCACCAGCACCGAATCGATCTGCCCAAGCCGCTGCAGAGTTAAATCGCGCAAGCTGCCGCGGACCGAATCGCCGACCAACAGGGCCCCGGTCAGCACCGCCGTCGCCACCGCCACGCCCAGCCCCACCGCGACGTGCATCCGCCGGTAGTGCCGCAAGCTCGCCAGAATGAAGTTCGCCGGCGTCATGTCCCTCGCACCGGGCCATACCACTCGATCTGCTTCCGCGGACAGAAGACAAAACCGTTCGCCTCGCAATACGGCCGCAGCCACGAGACTGCGGGCGTCAAGTTCGCGGCGACTCGGTCCCCTGCGGCATCAACAGCACCCGGTCGCGGACGATCTCGGGAAATTCCGCCAGATAGGCCGTTGAGCTCTTCAAGATCGGCCGGCGCGTCGACGACAAATTTCAATTGGTACGTGTAGTCGCTGATCAGGCGGCGAATCACCTCCGGCCGATGCCGCTCGCGCTCGTGCCGCCGGCTCCAATGCGGATGCTTCTCCAGCGACGGGGCCGAGCTGGCAAACTTCGGGCTGATCGACATCAAATCGCAGACCACCGGCAGATAGAGCGTGCCGGCCGTTTCGATCGTGACGTGCCGCCCGATCGCGTGCAGCCGATCGCAGAGCGGAATCAACTCGGCAAACAACATCGGCTCGCCGCCGGTGACGACCACGTGTCGGCGCGTCCCACTCCTCGACCTGCGGCGACGATCTCGTCGGTCGACATGTCGCCGCCCTTCGGGCTGCCACGAGGTGTACGGCGTATCGCAAAACCAGCACCGCAAATTGCACCCGCTCGCGCGGACGAACACACTCGGCACGCCCGTGAGCAAACCTTCGCCCTGCACCGAACGATAGATTTCAGCAATTCGCATCGATTCAAGGTACAGATGACACGAGAGCAGAATTGCATTCTACGCATGATCTTCGATCTTAGTTCTGATACTCGCGGGTCTATTAAGTCCCGCCGCCTCCGCAAAGCCCTTCAGCCGCAGCTGGCACGCATCGCAGCGGCCGCAGGCGATGCCGGCCTCGTTCGGCGCGTAGCAGGAATGCGTCAGACAGTAGTCGACGCCCAGTTCCGTTCCGCGGCGAATGATCTCGGCCTTGGTCATGTCGAATCAGCGGCGTGTGGATGCGGAACCGCAGCGTGCCTTCGACGCCCGCCTTCGTCGCCAGGTTGGCCAGCTGCTCGAACTCGGCGATGAACTCCGGCCGGCAGTCGGGATAGCCCGAGTAGTCGACCGCGTTGACGCCGATGAACAAGTCGGCCGCGCCCACCACTTCAGCATACCCCAGCGCCAGCGAGAGGAACACCGTGTTGCGGGCCGGCACATAGGTGATCGGGAATGCCCTGCGACATCTCGTCGTCGCTGCGGTCCAGCGGCACGTCGATGTCGTCGGTCAGCGCGCTGCCGCCAAACTGATCCAGCCCGACCGACACCGTCACATGCCGCTCGACGCCCAGCGACTCGGCAACCGCGCGCGGCCGCCTCCAACTCGAACCGATGCCGCTGCCCGTAGTCGACGCTCAGCGCAAACAATGCGGTATCCTTCGGCCCGCGCGATGGCGGCCGTCGTCGCCGAATCGAGCCCGCCGGAGAGCAGCACGACGGCCGAGCGATCGTTGACATTGAGTCTCGCTAGTACATCATTCGATCGCGATTGCGCAATCGAGATCGTCTGCCAATTCGCATGAAATCCGTCATCCGCCCCTTTCGCCGCCTACTCCTATCATGCCACAATGCACGGCCCGTCGAAAGGAGCGGTCCGATGTCAGACTTTCGCAACTTGCTGGAAACCTTTGAAAACCAGTTTCCCGACCGCGATTACAAATCGAGATCGTGTGCGCCGGAGTTCACGTCGGTCTGCCCCACGACCGGCCAGCCCGACTTCGGCACGATCACGATCACCTACACGCCCGAACAAGACTGTGCGTCGAACTCAAGAGCCTGAAGTTCTACCTGCAGAGCTTCCGCAACGAAGGCATCTTCTACGAGCACGTCACGAACACAATCCTCGACGATCTGGTCGCGGCCACCAAGCCTCGCTGGATGAAAGTCGAAGCCGCCTTCAACGCCCGCGGCGGCATCACCGAGACCGTCACCGCCGAATACGTCTCGGCGTTGTAGTCGCCTTCAGCATAAAAGCCGATTGATTCAATTCCGCTCTTCCGGAGGACTTTGCGATGACCGATCACCCCCAAGTTGTGCTCTCCGGTTTCGCCGACGAAGCGGCCAACCACAAAACGGCCGTCGAGCAGTTCGCCGCGTTTGCCGCGATCGGCCTGCAGTACTACAGCCTGCGGTTCGTCGACGTCGGCGGCGGCGTCAAGAACGTGATGAAGCTCACCAAGAGCGAGATCACCAAGCTGCGCCACCTGGAAGACGAATACGGCATGAACGTCGCCTCGATCGGCTCGCCGATCGGCAAGGTGAAGCTGCGCGACGTCGACGACGGCACCACGAACCAGTTACGTGCCGTTCGACCAGTACCTCGAAGAAAGACGTCGCCCGCGCCTGCGAACTGGCCCACGCGTTCGAAACCAAGCTGATCCGCGGCTTCTCGTTCTATCCACCCAAAGGGGAGCGACCCGATGGAGTATGTGCCGCAGGCCGCCGACCAGCTCGGGCAAATCGCCGAAGCCTGCCATCGCAGCGACCTCACGTTCGGCCTCGAAATCGAAGCCAACCTGGTCGGCCAAACGGGCGCAGCTGATCGCCGAGCTGCATCGCCGCGTGAATCATCCGGCGCTCGTCACGATCTTCGACGGCGGCAACATCATCAGCCAAGGCTACACGACCGAAGAGTGCTTCGAGCAGTATCTGGCGATGAAGCCCAGCATCGGCTGGATGCACATCAAGGATTATCGCGAGCCGAAAAGTGCTGGCCGCACGGCCCACGTCGACGAAGACAAGCTCAAGCACTTCGTCCCGGCCGACGCGGGCGACAGCGGCCACGAGCGGATCCTGCGCGACTTCGCCGAGATCGTGCCGCAGCTCACCGAAAAGCTCACCAAGCGCGGCATCCCCGGCGTGATCCTCGACCTCGAACCGCATCTCAAAGGCGGCGGCCAGTTCGGCGGCTTCAGCGGCCCCGACGGCATGGGCGTCGCCTTGCGCGGCCTATGCCGCGTGCTCGATCACGTCGGCATCGGCTATCACCTCCGCGACTTCGACGATGTCCGCGCCGCTCGCGGCTTCTGAGCAAAGAAGTGATCGCTAATTGCCGTCGACGTGCATCCGCTCGGTGTGACGCGCCTCGCGGGGCAATTCGCAATCGGAGTGCTCATCGACCGTGACTTCTTCGGCTGTCCGCGGCACATCAATGGGCAGCGGTAGACGGACAGATGCCTCTGGCTCCACTTCGTCATCTGGCTCGTCGGCCTCGTCAAACGCTCCGATGCGAATGCCTTCGACGAGCGCCCCAATCGTCTGCTTGCCCCAGTAGAGGGAAGCGACGGCGGCCACGCTGCCGGCGGCAAACTGCAAGCTTTGCAACCCCGGGGCTTTGAGCAACAAAAACAGGCCGATCGTGCCGCCAATCGTGGATTTGACGATTCCCCACCGTGTTTTGCGGCGCAGCTTGCGGGCGAGGTGGACGCCGAGCGCGTGACGCGCCGATTGGTTGGCAAGTTCCCGCATCGCCCGGCGGTCGCTTGCCAGTTCGGGTACGCTTTCCCTCGATTTCAGTTCCGTGAGCTCCATGATCGGTTCATGGGCGGGCTGCATTTCATCCGTGTCGCACTCAGCAATGGCCGGCTCCTCTGGTTTCGCCGATTCGACTTCGGGCACGACTCTCGTGACCTGGGGAGTCACGTCGGACGGGCCGCGCATCCGCTCCAATAGTTTGGCCATGTACTGTTCGACCGATTCCTCGTCGGCATGAGCATCCTCGGCCGGAGCGACGATCATGGCCGGCTTGGGCGGCTCCGGTGCACTCGGTGGCTCCGTCGACTCCTCGTCGTTGGAGAACAAGTGGGCGTAGCGATCGAGAAACGACGCTGGCTCGCTGAAGTTCTTCTCCGGCGCCTCGTCGCTCTCGTCGGCGACGTCTACTGGCTCGTCTCGCCACAGCGAGACCCCGCTGGCTTGTTCCAGCGGCACGTCGCTCGGTTCGCTGATATCTTCCGCGACGGTGTCGACGAACACTTCGTCTTCGGCCGGTGGCTCACTGGCCTCCGCGACGAAATCGACTGCTTCAGCCCGAATCGTGTCGCCTGCGTCTTGGTTGTCGCTGGTGTCTGCCGGCGTATTATACGAAGGCTCCTCGGCGATCTCCTGATTCTCCAGCTCAGCAATTTCGGTTGCGGGTTCCTCTTGATCCACCGGCGCCAACAATGCGGAGGTCGCGTCGACGGCCAATAGGGTTTCGCTGGATTCAATTACGTCGGACGGAACACTTGCGGCGACGTCAGCGCGCGATTCGCAGACTTGATCGAGGTGTCGCTCCAGTTCTTGAATCCGCTGGACGTACTCGGCCAGCCGCGACTCGAGCTCGTTGAACTGTTGCTCCAATACCAAGCGTTCCTCCGCGAACGCGTTCATCGTGTGCTGGCTGTCGATCAATTGGCGTTCGAGCGCGTCAATCGAGAAGCGGGCCTGGCTGAGATCCTCTTCACGCGTTGCCAGTTGTTCTCGGACGCCGCCAAGTTCAATCTCAAGGGCTTCGGTCCGGTGATCTGGCTCCGTTGGCTCGGAATTCTCCTCAAGAGTTTCGGCCGGCGATTCGGTCGCCTGGTGCCCCAACAGTATTGAGTCGCTGATTGCCAGCTCGACGCATTCCTTGAGACCATCGATACGCGCGACCAATTCGGCGTGTTCTTGCCGCTGACGACGGACATACGCCAGAACGCGGCGGTTTCGCCGACGGGCGTTCGCAACTGAATTCTCGTGTTGAACCCCCGGAGCTTGGTCGGCCGCGGATTGGCGCTTGGTACTGTCGTCCGAGATGACGGTCGAATCGGTGAGTTCGCTCGAACCCCAAGTGTCGGTGACTGGCCCACTCGCCAAATCGTCTGCCGTGTTCGCGTCGGTTGGCAGGGCAATGACTTCCAATTCAACCGGCCCAAGCATAAGCACGTCGCCGGGGGCGAGCGATGTTTCGTCAAAGGACTGGCCGTTGACTCGGGCGTTCTCGCTCCAGCGCCGTACACGAAGTCCGTTCGCGTCGTTCACGATCAGGCATTCCATCGGTTGGACACCAACAGCTTCGAGCCGGAGCGAGCAGCGCGGTCCGGAGCCGATGCTGTGCTTTCCCGGAGGAATCGAGATCGGTCGTTCGTCCTCGGTGCCGCCGTGCTGGCGCAGCTCGTAGGTCGGCAAGCAAGTTACCGCGGTCGAAGTCCAAAGTTGCTCAGTCGTCAGCATAGGAGGCACGTAGTGGAAGTCTGGAGCGCGATTTCAGGGCTGGAATCGGGGGTCCTGCAACTCGAGTTAGGCGCAATCCACCGCCGGCGCAGGCCCAGCCAAGCGGATTGTTGCTACAAGGATGTAGCTTGCGGCCTCGGGACGGTCAAAGTGCCAGCATGGCCGCGCCCGGTAGAACTGGCGATTTTGCAAACCCGGCGTTTTCTACTGGTCAAGCTGTGACGGTTCTGTCGATTACCGATAGGCTCTCCGGAAGCGTTGACGGCCAGTGCTGGAACCGGTCAAATCCGGCCGGCGACGAGGTGTCTGTCGCGATCGGCGGCCGGGTGTCCGGCGTCCGGCCCGCGTTAGCCAGTCAAAAAGCCGCTGGGCAAGTGTTTTATCGGCCTGGATTTACGATCTTTGCAGTTGCCAGCTCGCGCCAAGGAGCGGCAAGTTAAATTGGGAATTAAACTACTTCGATCAGCTTGCGTACTATAGTTACGTTGCAAGCAAAACGTGTTCCGCGAGGGGCACGCTAGCTCGCAACTCCCAGGCGGAAGTGGTGGAGCGAGCCGCTGGTTTCCAGATAACCCGGCAACAGTTCACCTCTTGAGCACGAACGGCAACCAGGAACAGACGGAAGATAAGCGACCAATCGCCGCGCAAGCGGACGCGACGTTTTCGTGGCAAAACGGCGGCGAACTTTTCTGGGGCGGACGCTTACTTCCGGGTGAGGCAAAACATGTCACGTAAAGACTCCATTCAGAACATGCGCGAACTGCTCGTTACTCGCCGCGACGCGCTGCGGAAGGCGCTGGCCGGCGACTTGAGCCTGCTGATGCAGCTCCGCGAACAGTCGGGCGGCGACGTCGTCGACGCTGCGCTCGACGCCGCTCAGGACGAAGTCAGCTCCCAGCTGGCCGAGGTCGAAAGCCGCGAACTGGCCAACATCGATCGGGCTCTGGCCCGGATTAAGACCGGCAGCTACGGCGAGTGCGAAATCTGCAACGGCAAGATTCCGCTGGCCCGCCTCAATGCCCTGCCCTATGCCACCAGCTGCATCGAGTGCCAACGTGCGGCCGAGAACGGCACGGGGCCTGGCGGGGCCGGCAACGATTGGAGCCGGGTACTCGACAGCGGTTTTAGCGACAACGACGTCTCGTTCAGCGATCTTGGAAATGTAGCCGATCGGCACTACCGATTGCCGCGACTTATCCGCATTGAAAACATAGAACGCCCGGTGGAGGACCAGCAGGTCTCCACCGGGCGTTTTCGTTTTTCCACCAATTCCGATTCGCGACGCAAAGCGGATAGAGTACAATTAAGACAATTCGCCACCAATTAGCGGCGGGGCTCGCCCCGCGCCTCCCCAGCGGCCACAACCCATGCAATTCACGCACCGCCTTTTCCCGCTCGTATTGGCCCTTTGCTCCACGTCGCTGTTCGCCGACAGCATCTGCGCCCAGCTGACAAGCGCCACGCTCAATGCTACGCACGACGACAGCCGGCGACCGCGACCGCGAATACGCCGCCCTCTCCCGCGACGTCGACGCCCTCGATCGCGAGTTCAGTCTGATCAAGCGCGTGGTGAAGCTGGTCACGCCGGCAGTTGTCCACATCGAGGCCTCGCTACTGCCGAAGTTTCGCGGCCGGCTCGACGTCGAAGAGGCCGGCTCAGGCGTGATCATCGATTTTGGCGGCAAGCACTACGTGCTCACCAATCGCCACGTCATCCGCCATTCCTCGAAGGAACTGATCGGCATTCATCTCACCGACGGCCGCGTCCTCCATCCCGAGCGGATTTGGGAAGACAAGGAGACCGACGTCGCCGTGCTGGCCGTCAGCGCGCCGGACTTGATCGCGGCCCGGCTCGGCGACAGCGACGAGCTCGAGATCGGCGACTTCGTGCTCGCCATCGGCAGCCCATTTGGGCTCAGTCAAAGCGTCACCCGCGGCATCGTCAGTGCCAAGGGCCGGCACAATCTCGACCTCGGCGACGGTGAACTCCGCTGGCAGAATTTTATTCAGACCGACGCGGCGATCAATCCGGGCAATAGTGGCGGGCCGCTCGTGAACCTCCGCGGCGAAGTGGTCGGCCTGAACACCGCCATCGCCAGCTCCTCCGGCGGCAACGAAGGCATCGGCTTCTCGATTCCGATCAACATCGTCGCCCGAACAGCACGGCAACTGGTCGACAGCAATCGCGTCGCTCGCGGTTTTTTGGGCGTTAAGCTCGACGGCGCTTTCGACGACAAAAAGGCGCAACTTCTCGGGCTCGAGCGGCTTGTTGGCACGCGAATCACCGTGGTCGAGCCGCGGTCGCCGGCCGAACTGGCCGCGCTCCAAGTCAACGACGTGATCCTCGAATACAACGGCGTCCGCGTCGAGCGCGACACCCATTTGATTGGGCTGGTAAAACTCACCGAGGTCGGCGAGCGAGTGCCGATCAAAGTCCAACGCGACGGCCACCCGCTGATGATGTATGTCGAAATCGGCGACATGGACCAGTACGCCGCCAGCGAGCAATAGCCACGCTAACGAAGTCGCTTTCGTTAGCCGGCGGGCTCGTCCCGCCGCGCCGGCCGGGTCTATTTCGCCGCGTTAAGCGTCTGATAGATGCATTCCGCCACCGCCTCCGCGTCGACGTCGACGGCTACGTCGAGATTCGGTCGATTCTCCGGATGACGCCGGCGATCGAAAACAGTTGCCCCGTGCGTGAGCGTGCCGTCGGTCTCCACTTCGCCGTGCATCCGCTCCATGGTGAAGAACTCGGGGTGCATGGCCGCGACCACCGCCACCGCGTCATGCAGATGAATCCCCTCCATGCCCAGATTCTGTCGGTAGGCGCGAAACGCCCCCGGCAGCACGCGCTGCAACAATTGCGCAGTCCGCGAGTTGCCTGCGGGAATTTTCTGCAGCATATCGAATCCGAACAAAATGCGGTTGGTGACGTCGATCGGTATGATGGTCTTCGTAACGGGCGAGCGAAAGACGTCGCGGGCCGCTTCGGCGTCGCAATAGATGTTGAACTCGGCGGCGGGAGTGACGTTGCCCGGTCCCGCAACCGTACCGCCCAGAATGATCAAGTGCCCGATTTGCGAGGCCAGGTCCGGCTGCTGTTGCAGTGCGATGGAGATATTCGAGAGCGGCCCCAAGGCGATGATCGTGACGTCGCCGGGGGCGGCCTGTATCTCATCGGCGATGACTTTAATGCTGGGCCGCTGGTGGTGCAACTCGGCGCAGGGAAAATGGGCCCCGCACAGGCCGTCTGCGCCAAAGATGTGCCGCGCATCGGTCCGCAACATCCGCTCGCTCGAAGCCGCACCCAGACGGGGCCAGCGGGGCGGATCGAGCTGTTCGACAATCGCCTGGACATTGCGGGTCGATTGATCGGCTCCGACGTTGCCGCCGACCGCCGTCACCGCCAGCACATCAAGATCCGGCGCGGCAAACGCCAAGCACATGGCTACGGCATCATCCACGCCGGGGTCGACATCAAGAATCATTTTCTGGCCATTCACACTCCGGCCTATTCCCGTCCGTCTGCCGGAAAGCTGCCCCATCCGATCCCGCCTATTCTAGGCGAGGGCACGACAAACTACAATCTGCTCATGCCTGAGTCGATCCCCACCCTGCTCGGCCGCGTCGCCGGCGGCGAGAGTCTGTCGATGCCGGAGATGTCCGCTGCCATCGACGCCATCATGCGCGGCGGGTGGTCCGACGCGCAGATCGGATTGCTGCTCACCGGACTCGCCGCAAAAGGCGAAACCGTCGAAGAAATTGCCGGTGCGGCCGCCGCCATGCGCGGGCACATGACGCCGATCCGCAGTCGGTACACCGAGCTGCTCGATACCTGCGGCACTGGCGGCGGCGGCTCGGCGATGTTCAATGTCAGCACCACCGCCGCGATCGTCGCCGCGGCGGCCGGCGTTCCCGTTGCCAAGCACGGCAACCGCAGCATCACCAGCCGCAGCGGATCGGCCGACGTGCTCGCCGAGCTGGGGGTGAATGTCAGCGCGACCGTGCCACAGGTCGAAGCCTGTCTCGACGAGCTCGGCATCTGCTTCTGCTTCGCGCCGCTTGTACATCCCTCGATGCGGCATGTCGCCGTGGTCCGCAAGCAGCTTGGTATCCGCACGATCTTCAATACGCTGGGGCCACTGGTGAACCCGGCCCGCGCGACCCACCAGCTGCTCGGTGCTGGTCGTCCGGAGTTGCGGCCGCTGTTAGCCGGCGCGATGCAGCGACTGGGCACCGAGCGAACGCTGGTTGTCTCCGGCGACGACGGCCTCGGCGACGTCACGCTGGCCGGCATCACCCAGGTCACCGAAGTCACCAACTTAGCCGCGTCGCTCGCGACGCGCGAATTCACCTGGACCCCTGAAGACTTCGGCCTCGAGCGCCAGTCGCTCGGCGACTTAGCGGTCGATAGCCCCGCCCAGAGCGCTGCAATCGTCCGCCAGGTCCTCGATGGCACGAGCGGACCGGCCCGCGATTTGGTGCTTCTCAACGCCGCGGCCGGACTCATCGCGTTCGGCAAGACCAGTGACCCAAAAGCTGCCGCCATCGAATCGGCCGCTGCGATTGACAGCGGCGCCGCCGAAAATCTGCTCGCGCGCCTCATCAAGCGATCACACGAACCGGCCTAGCACAAGTTTTTCAAACCTCAAAACCATTTAATACATCAACATGAACGCCAACGAACCCGATCCGCTGCTGTCCGGCAAAGAACTGCCGACTTTCAAGTTTGAGCTCGAAAAATCCACGGGCAAAGTCATCGGCGGCAGCGTCGGCAAAGAGGCCACGGTGGCCCAACTGCCGATCTCCAAGGGCATTGCCGGCGTGTCGATGACGCTTGAGCCCGGTGTGATGCGCGAACTCCATTGGCACGCAACGGCCGCTGAATGGGCGTTTGTCGTCTCGGGCCGCGTTCGCACCACCACCATCGACGCGAGTGGGAACGCCGAAACGAACGACTTCGAGCCGGGGGACGTCTGGTACTTCCCTCGCGGATATGGCCACGTCCTCTGCTGCCTGGGCGACGAGCCGACTCAATTCATTCTCATTTTCGACAACGGCTATTTTTCCGAGTTCGGCACGTTCAGCATCAGCGACTGGATTGGCCACGCGCCCAAATCGCTGCTGGCAAAAAACTTTGGTCTGCCGGAGTCGGCCTTCGACAGCTTTCCCACGAGCGAGGTCTACTTTGCCAAGGGCGCGATTCCCTCGGCCGAACCGCCAACCAATCTGCAAGGCCTCAAGTCGCCGCCCAACACACATAAGTTCCGCATGCTGGCCGAGCCACCCCACTCGGTGCATAAGGGCGGCCGCGAATGGCGCGTCGATTCTAGCCGTTTTCCGATCTCGACCACGATGACTGGCGTGGTCCTCGAACTCGAGCCGGGTGGGCTCCGCGAACTCCACTGGCATCCCACGTCGGACGAATGGCAATACATGCTCGCCGGCCAGGTGAGCGTCACGATGTTTGGCTCCCACGGCCGCTTCCGCACCGAGTCGCTCAACACCGGGGACGTCGGCTACATTCCGCAAGGCTTTGGCCACTCGGTCGAAAACGTCGGCAAGACGACGGCTCGGATGTTGCTCGGCTTCAATACGGGCCAGTACAAGGCGATCGACCTCTCCCAGTGGATCGCCGGCAACCCAGCCGAGATCCTCGCCACCAACTTCGGCAAGCCGGCCGCGCTGTTCGAAAAATTCCCCAAGTCCGACGTCTTCATCGCACCGAAGTAGCCGCTTCGCTCGCGACGCGCGGCATAACCTATAATTCCGGATGCAACTAGAACTAATCTTCACGAGCGATCGGCGTTTCCTCCCCGGCATCCGCGCCTTCACGCTCGAAACGCTCAAGCAATGGCCGCTCGAAGCCGCGGTGGCCGAAAAGCTGGGGAAATGCGTTCTCGCGGCGGCCCGCCACGCGATCGACCACGCTTATCCGCCCGGCGAATCGGGTTCGATCGAGCTCACCGTCCGCGAAGATGGCGGCAAGCTCGAATTCATCATTCGCGACTACGGCCTACCACAAGACGTCGCCGCTCTCGAAGAACGACTACATGACGCCAGCCTGCCGGCGTCCGACAAGCTCGCGCTCCACTGGCCCGGCGCCGAAGCCGTCGACGAGCTTCACTGGATCGGCTTCGGCCGCGAAGGCAAGGCCATCCAACTTGTGAAATGGCTCCACGACGAGCACATCACCGACAAGACCCACGCCGACGCCTTGGCCCTGTTCAAAGAAGACGCCCCACTCGCGCCGCCGCAGGAATACTCCATCCGCCGCATGCGGCTCGACGAAGCGATCCAGGTTTCGCAACTCATGTACCGCGCCTACGGCAACACCTACTTCAACGAGGATGTCTACTATCCCGAACGCGTTGCCGCTCACAATGCGAACGACTCCGTGCTGTCGTTCGTCGCGGTCGGCGCGGACGGCCAGCTTGCGGGTCATTACGCTCTCGAACGCGGCGAACCGGGCCCGGTCGCCGAAGGGGGCCAGGCGGTCGTCGACCCGGCACACCGCGGCCGGGGATTGCTCGATCGCATGAAAGACGCGGCGCTGGCCGAAGCACGCCGCATGCAGCTGGTGGCCGTGTTCGCGGACGCGGTGACCGTCCACACGATGACGCAACAATCCGATATCAAGCATGGTGCGCATCTCACGTGTGCCGATCTGGCGATCTCACCCCGCAACGAAAAATTCAACAAGATTTCGGACGACCTATCGCAGCGACTGAGCTGCATGCTTTTTTTCCAGTGGCTCCAGCCCGCGACGCCTCGGACGATCTACGTGCCCAGTCGCCACCGCGAAATGTTGGCCAAAATCTACACGAATCTCGAGTGCGACGTCGAATTTGGTGCGCCGATCTCCGCTACCGGTCACGGCAAACTCACCGTGAAAATCGACTCCGGCGCCGCCTGCGCATTCATCCGGGCGGAGGAAATCGGCAGCGACACAGTTCCGTTAGTGCGACACGCCAAGCGCGAAATCGTGGAACGGTCGCATGCGGAAGCCGTGTACGCCGAATTGCCGCTGGCCGATGCCGGCACTCCCGCCGTCGCCGCCGAACTCGAATCCGCCGGGTTTGGCTTCCTCGGCGTGGCCCCCTGTTTTTCGCTACGCGGCGACATCCTGCGCATGGCCTACCTCGTCGAGCCGCTTGAACGCGACCCCATCAAGACCGCCGACGCGTTCACCGGCCAATTGGTCGACTACGCGCTAGCTGAGCAGCGCATGTACAGGCTGCTCTCTAGAATCAAGCGAGATATCGTCATACAGCTTTGTTTGCCGACATTTTCCCTCCGTCGAGGGAAGTTTTTCTCTTTCCGCGATACGTCTGGACGCCCTGCGTGTTTAATCCTAGGCAAGGTCGTGGTAAATTGTCGGCGCGGCCCGTGTCGGTCGTTTCGACCCGGCCGCCAGTCTCTTATTCGAAAGGCGCGAACAAATGAAACGGTTCATCGGCAAGTGTCTGGTGGGTTTGTGTGCGGCGGCGATCGTCGCAGTGACAGTGCAGCCCGCTGCGGCCCAACGTGGTGGCGGTGGCTTCGGACGATTTCGCGCCTTTGCGCCGGCGACGATCGCTACGCTCGATGAAGTGCAGACCGACTTGAAGTTGACGGACGAGCAGAAAACCCAGATCGCCACCATCAACGAAGAGATGCGGGACGAAATGCGGGAACTTTTCAGCGGCGGCGGCCGGCCCGACGCCGGCGAAATGGAGAAAATCAGCCAGGCGACCGCAGGCAAAGTCGACGCGGCGCTCGACCCCGCCCAGAACAAGCGGTTGCAGGAGATCACATTGCAGGTCAACGGCGCGAATGCGCTCAACGATCCCGCCGTGCGCGAGCAGCTACATTTCACCGACGAACAAACGACGCAATTCGAAGAAGCCCGCGCCACCAACCGCGAGGCGATGCAGGGCATGAGAGATCTTCCGCGCGAAGAACGCCGCGAAAAGTTTGCTGAGCTGCAGAAGGAGGCCGATGAACTCCTCATGGCCGTGTTGACGCCCGAGCAAAAAACGGAGTTTGAAGCGATGAAGGGCTCGCCCCTCGATGTTGATACTTCGTCGCTGCGCGGCCCAGGCGGCGGACGTGGCCGAGGACGAAACAATTAAGTTATGTGCCGGCATCTGTGGTGCCGATCGGTTGCAATTTACGAGTGCCAGGAATCAGCCGTGTGCTGGTTTCTGGCACCTTTTTCGTTCTCACTCCGGCGCTATTTGTCGTATCGCAAGACAGCCTCGATTGCTTTTTCGGCAACGTATTTGTAGTCCACTATGAGAGGCCCCACCATCTTAGGGTCGTCCGCGAATGCTTCGACAAAACCTTGGGCGACGTCTTGGATCCGGGCGGCATGATCCACTTCGTTTACGTTTCGCCGAGAGAATGATCTAAATCGTCGGATGGCAACTCGGGCCATTCGTTCCCATTGTTCGCGTGATTGCCCCGTGACCGGAGATCCTTCTTCCCAACACGCTTTCACAGTCGCAACGACACCCATCAATAGTAGGGGGTCGAGATGAGGAGATTTGCTCATGGCGACATAAGTTAAAAATAGAGTCGACGGCCTTCCGAGCACTAACGTATAGGAAGTCGACTGACCGTGGGATGGAACCACAAACGCCGGATACCAAATGCGTGTTGGTTTCTGGGGCTATCTGTAGTTCCGCCGCTTATGGCAGCCTTTCGCGCCACTTATCAGGGTCGCGCGAAGTGTGGAACACGCAGTATGCCGTGACGCTCCCATCTGCATATTCGTAGAACACGGCGTACGGAAATCGCCGCACCATTGCCCGCCGATAGTCTTCATGGACTTTGGCGTGCAATTCGGGCGTGCGGCAGATCTGTCGAATGCAGGTTTCGACGCAACCGAGGAACTCCTCGCCCAGTCCTGGTCGGCGAAGTTCATACCAGTCGTAAGCTTGCTGAATATCTTGCTCGGTCTCCGGCGCAAGAATCAACTCAACGGCCATGGCGGTTCCGGACCCTGGCTTTCACCTCATCCCAAGTAACTCCGGAAGCAGGCTTGCTCAGCAAATTTGCTTTCCGCCTGGCGAGTTCCTCCTTCTGCCAGTCGTGGATGGGAACATCCGACGGCGTGGACGCCAAATCGTCCCACAGGTCCTCCACCAATTGCAATTTTTCGGGAGGCGTAAGGTCGAACAAGGAAAGTGAATCGGTGCTCATTTCGATTACCTTAAAGCCCAAGATTGAGCGGCTCCAGATTTTGCGGCCCGAGCAGTCATTAGATATTATATCGGCTCGTGGGCCGAGATGCCAAGAAATGCCCTCAATGCGGCCGGAACTCTTCGCCGATTCCATCCACAAACATCTCGACCCGCCCGCATCGCTCGCAGACGTAAACGTCGAACTTTTCTTTGTTGACAAACAGCTCGCCGAGGTCGCCCATGATGCCCCACCGGGTTCCTTCGTGGAATGCCTTGGTGCCCACGTACGCCAAATCCTGTTCGCACCGCGGACAAGTCATCGGATTCATATTCGACCTCGTATTCGACTTTGAAATGGATTGGGGCAGCTGAGCTTTTCTCCCCTAATAAGACTTCGCTCGTCCGAACCATTTCTTGCATCGACACGCCGGCCTAAACGCGAACTTCCCCCGCCGCCGGCGAATCGCCGTAACGCTCGCGAATGGGGGCCACGATTTCGGCCAGGAATTCGTCGACTTGCTCGGCGCTGCGGCCTGTGAGGCTGGCCGGATCGACGGCCGCCGCGAGGTCGACTTTGGCAAACGCCTTGTCGCTCTTGAGCCGCTCGAGCAGATCGTTTTCGCCCCCCTGCCCTTTGACGACGGCCGCGGCAGCCTGGCTGTGCTGGCGGATTAATTCGTGCAACTCCTGGCGATCGCCGCCGGCAGCCACCGCCGCCATGAGAATGTTTTCCGTGGCCATGAAGGGCAACTCTTCACGCAGATGTCGCGCGATCACCTGCGGATAGACCACCAGCCCCGTCGTCACGTTTTGATACAACACCAACACCGCGTCGACCGCCAGAAACGCCTGCGGCAACACCAGCCGGCGATTGGCGCTGTCGTCGAGCGTGCGTTCGAGCCATTGCGTCGCGTGCGTGTCGGCGGCGTTTGCCGGCAGGCTCATCGCAAACCGAGCGAGCCCGCAAATTCGCTCTGAACGCATCGGATTGCGTTTGTAGGCCATCGCGGAAGAGCCAATTTGGTCGGCTTCAAATGGCTCCTCGACTTCCTTGCGATTCGCCAGCAGTCGCAGGTCGGTCGCGGCTTTGTGGGCACTAGCAGCAACGCCCGCAAGCGCGTCGAGCACCTGGGCGTCGATCTTCCGTGAATACGTCTGACCAGTAACGGCGTACGTTTCGTCGAAGCCGAGTTTCTTCGCCACGAGCTGCTCGAGCTGACGAACTTTGGCGTGGTCGCCATCGAACAGCTTGAGGAAGCTGGCCTGCGTGCCGGTGGTGCCCTTCACGCTCCGCGCTTTGAGCGACGCAATGCGATGCTCGATCTCGGCCAGATCGAGCACGAGGTCATAGGCCCACAGGCACGCGCGGCGGCCGACCGTCGTCGGCTGCGCGGGTTGAAAATGCGTGAAGCCGAGCGTCGCCAAGTCGCGGTGTTGCTGAGCGAAGTCGGCTAGCGCCACGATTACCGCCGCCAGCCGCCCGGCGATCATCTCGAGCGCCTCGCGGATCAAAATCAGGTCGGTGTTGTCGGTGACGTAGCAGCTGGTCGCTCCCAAATGGATGATTGGCCGCGCCGTTGGACACTGATCGCCATAGGCGTGGACGTGGGCCATCACGTCGTGCCGCAGTTTGCGCTCGTAGCGGTGCGCGGCATCGAAGTCGATCGTGTCGACCGCGGATTTGAGCTCCGCGATTTGCGCCTCGTGACCGGCAGCCCAAGCTCCGCTTCCGCCTCGGCCAGCCAGACCCACAGCTTTCGCCAGGTGCTGAATTTTCGCTGGTCGCCCCACAGCGTGGCCATCTCGCGCGACGCATACCGGGAGATTAGCGGATTGTCGTAGATGTCATGCGGCATAATTTCTGTCGGCAAACCTCAGCTACTCTTCCTCGTTCGCGGCCGGCTTTTCGGCTAGCGTCGCGATCGCCAGCGTCACGAGCAAGCCAACCAGGCTTACCAACCACGCAACCTGACAGGCCGTGGCGACGAAACCGACGCCCGTGGCCCCCGCCGCGTCGCCCATCGCCCGCAGCAGTCCCACCACCCACACCAGCACGGCCGCCACCAACGGCAGCGCCAGCACCAGTACGAGCAGAGTTTTCACGGCATTTCGCAGCGACATCGGGGCGATCCAAGGGTGTCTCGCGGGACCGCCACCGTTTTCGCCCAGCGGGCCGGCGGTGTCAATGCGGCCGCTCGCAGCCAAATTGGCCGCGTATGCTAACGAACTTGATGGTTATGCGGGGTCGCGGCAGGCTTCGACACCGCAATCCGATTGACCGATCGATCTCAGAAACGACAATGAAACTAGGGCCACTCTCCGGACACACAGCGAACGAGGCAAGTTCGTGGCGGCATTGTTTTCTCGCGGCAAATCGATCTTCGCGCACCTCGGTGCGTTGGCCGCGGTGGCGCTCGTGCTAGCCGTCGCGTCGCAGGCTCAAGCGACCGACATGCAGCTCAAGGACGGCCGCGTGATCGAAGGCGATCACGTCCAAGTGGCTGGCGTGGCGGAAAGCCCGATGGAATTCAAAATCACCGCGGGCGAAGTCGCGGTCCTGCCGCTGCTGATGTTCGACGACGGCCTCCGCCGCACGTTCATCCATTCCGGGCACGTGGCCCAAGTGCTCGACGGCGCGCCGCCGCGAAAAGTCCGTATCCGTGTCTGGCAGGACGTCGCCGAACGAGGCGCGGGGATCGGCCGGATCGGTCGCGGCCGACCTCTTGAGCCGTTCGACGAATTCGGCCGCCGCACCTTTGAAATGCAGAGCCGCGACGGACCGCTCTCCGTCGTCCAAGGCATTACCGAAATCACGCCGACCTTCACCAAGATCGAAGGGCTGATGGGTGCCCGCGGCCCATGGTGTGGGACATGCGGATGGCGACCAGTAGCATTCCCGCGTGACCTGCTGAAGAAGATTCTCAAGACCGCCGTCCAACAGGACGACGTCGACGCGCGGTTGGAAGTCGTGCGGCTCTATCTCGAGAGCGAGCGCTACCGCGATGCGGAGCAGGAACTCACCGAGATCATCGCAGATTTCCCGCAGCACGAAAACCTCAACGATCAAATCCGCCAATTGCGCCAACTCGGCGCGAGCCTGATCCTGAAGGAGATCCAGCTCCGGGCAAAGTCTGGTCAGCGGCAACTCGCGCAGTCCCTGCTCGAACAGTTTCCCAACGACGGTGTATCTGGCGCGACGCTCGGACAAGTCCGCGAGCTCTTGCTCCAATTCACTGCCGATAGTCGCCATAAACAAGACGCCCTGGCCGCATTGCAAGCCGAAGTGGCTCTGATCAAGGACGTGAATAACCGCGAGCTGGCCGAGGATTTTGCCAAAGAGATCGCCGCCGAAGCCAATGCTGACTGCGCTGGGCCGGCTGGCGTCGTTCGAGCGGCTCGCCGACGCGAAGGACCTCACTGCCGAGCAAAAAGTGGCGCTAGCGATCAGTGGTTGGTTAGTCGGCGCGAACGACGCGACCGACGATTTTCATCTGGCAGTGTCGCTGGCCCGCGTGCGGAATCTGGTGCTGGACTACATGCGCGAGCCGCTGGCCGCCGACGCTCGGAGATCGTTGGCGAGTTGGCCGACCAGGCCGGCGCGACGGTTCCTCGGGTCGCGCAGTTGCTAAAACTGATGAAGCCGCCCCTCGACGTTCCCGAAGATCGCCAAACGCGGACCGGGGCTCTACGAGTTCACGGTTCCCGGTCTCCCTGGCGAAGAAGACTCCGGCTACTTCATCCAGCTGCCGCCCGAGTACGATCCGCTCCGCCGCTACCCGGTGATCATGGCGCTGGCCGACGCCGGCGTGCCGCCCGAGGCGGAAATCGAATTCTGGGCCGGTCCGCGACGGCCCGAGGGCGAACCGCTCGGCCAGGCAACGCGACAGGGTTACATCACGATCGCCGTCGATTGGCTCCGGCCCAAGCAAGCCGCCTACGGCTATTCGGCCCGCGAGCATCAGGCCGTGCTCGGTGCGCTCCGCGACGCCTGCCGCCGTTTCTCCGATCGACACCGACCGCGTGTTCCTCACCGGTCACGGCGTCGGCGGCGACGGCGCGTGGGACATCGCGCTGGCGCACCCCGACTCTGGGCCGGCGTGATGCCGTTCGTCGCCACTGCCGATCAGTTATGCCAACGCTACGCCGAAAACGCCGAATACCTGTCTTGGTACTTCGTCTGCGGCGAGCTGGACGGCGACAAGATGTCCCGACAACTCCCGCGAGCTCGACCGCTACTTCGGCCGCAACAAGGATAGCACCGTGGTCGAGTTCCTCGGCCGCGGCTACGAGCCGTTCGGCGACGAGCTGCAGCGGCTGTTCGATTGGATGGGCCGCCGCAGCCGCAAGATGCCCAAGGAATTCGAGTGCGTGACGATGCGGCCTTGGGACAATTTTTTCTGGTGGCTCGAGGTGGCGCGACATGCCGGAGAAGTCGATGATCGCGCCGGCGACCTGGCCGCCGCCGCGCAGCGCCCGCCCGTTCCCCGTCCGCGGCAAGCTCGGCATCGCCAACCGCATCTCGGCCTACTCGCAATCGGGCGCGACCACCGTCTGGCTGGGCCCCGAATTCGTCGACTTCAACAAGCCGATCACCGTCGAGCTCAAGGGCCGCCGCATGACGGCCCCCGGCGAGGAAATCAAACCGACGATGAGCGTGCTGCTTGGAAGACGCCCGCACCCGCGCCGAGCGGCAACACCCGTTCTGGGCCAAAGTCGAATCGGGCACCGCCAAGAACGCCGCCGGCCGCTGAATCGGTCTTGGACCGACGATCGAGAGCGCCGCGCCGACTACTTTCCGCGTTCCGCGATCCGCGCCGGAGCTTCCTTGTGGAGCACCGTGCCGGTGAGCAGCCAGCCGTCGGTTGGCTTTGCAGGACGCGGCCGGCGGGGCCGAAGAAGCGGCGGACCGTCTCGAAGCTCGGCAGGTCGCTGCCGTCGAGCCGCTGCTTCCGCAAGCACGCCTTCTTCCTTTTCGACTTCGGTCGTGAGCAGGCGGTTGAGGAACTTGCCGAACATCGTTTCCGATTCCGGCATCCGGCCCTGGCGGATCAATTCGTACGTGGGCCGGAAGGCTTCGTCGGTGCGGGCGAACGACCAGCCGCTCCGCGGGCCGGGGGCCGACTTGTCCATGCGGGAGGCGACCAGCTGGTAGTCGCCGCTCGAGGTGAGCAACTCGCGCTGCCCGAAGCCGCCCAGCAGGTGCTCCAGATACCGGATGTCGGAGGCGATCATCAACTGGCCAAACGCGACGCACACGGCGGAATTCGGCAGCACGTGCTCTTTTGTCCTCGTCGCCCTCGTCGGCGGCCGGCTCCGGCTCGTCGAGCTGCAACGGGCTCAAGCTCGGCGCGTCGATGTCCAGCTCGTGAACGCCCATGTCCTGCGGCACGCGCTCCCAGATCACGAAGTTCCCGAACTCGCGGCGCTCGACGTCCGGCTCCTTCTCCATGATGCGGGCGAATCGTGTCGGCCAGCTTCTTTTCGTCCTTGGCCTCGACCGCGATCAGCGACCGCTCGCTATTGATCGAAATCGGCATCGAATAGTCCGTGACAAGCGTGATGCGATTGTCCAGATATGCCACGAGCTCGTCGCGGATATTCACTTGCGGGCCGTACGCGTCTTGCTCGATGCCTTCCATCGACGTCTTGAACGCGTCCTTGTGGCCCTCGATCGCGTCGAACAGCGTGCTGAAGTGGTCGTAAGCGTTCAGCACGTCGATGTTGTACGTCGCATAGCGGGCACACATCCGCGGGGCCCACGACTGCGGCTCGAGCTCCGGCGCGTTCGGCAGTTGCAGCATCTGCATCGCCAGGTTCCAGCGCAGCGGGTCGTTCTCCTTGCCCGCGACCGGCGGTGCATAGACCGCGACGCGGTACAGTAGTCGGATCCCCGGGGCGAGCATGTTGACGTAACCGCCCACGCCTTGATCGCGTCGAAGCCTTGCTCGTGGAGGATCTTGGCCAGGTCCTTGTCCTCGCGGAGCCGGACACTCTTGTCGAGCGTCCGCACGGCGTACGTCAATCCAAACGGATCGGCGAAGAAGCGGATCTCGGGCTGCACGTCTTTGGCGTTCTGTTTCAGCTTGGCCATCGTCGCCGTGTAGGCCGGCAGCGAATGCAGGTTGTCTTTCGGCGTGCCGCTGAACCGCTTGAGCATCGCCTCGGCCTCTTCCTGGCCGTTGATGCCGACCAGCACGCTGTCGTGGAGGAAGTAGACGGTCTGCATCACATCGTCTTTGCCGTTCTTGGCGGGGATGTCGTAGATCGTGAGCGTTGTGCCGGCCACGTCGACTTCGCGTTTGACGCCGCCCTGCGCCGTGAGTCGCTTGTCGACCGCGGCCAGAAAATTCTTCGCCGCGGCGTCGCGGCCGGTGACGTCCATCGTGATCGCCAGCGACGCTTCGTGCTCCGGCCGCTCGATCACCGCCAGGCTCAGCTCGCCGGCAGCAACGCCTTCCAGATCGTCCCAGCTAAAGCCGAGCCGATTGGTCACCGAGCCGAACTTGTCCTTGAGCTGCTTTTCGAGGCTCTTGAGGAACTCCTGCATCACCTCGTCATCGAGCAGCTGGCCGAATTGCGTTTGCTCGAAGTGATCTTGGGCCTCCTCGGCGTGGGCGATCGACACGTAGCCCTTGGTCGTTGCGGGAAGCAGGACGTCGCTGGCCGGACCGGCCGCGGCAAGTTCACCGAGCGCAACGAGGGTAACAACAATCAGCGAGGCGCAGCAAAGCTGTGTAAAACGCAAAGCAATACTCCGTATGGATGGCTCGCCGGCGGGCAGGTATGGGCCCGATGATCAGCCGCCGGCAAGGCATCGAATGGACAAGTCCTCTAGTTGGTCATCGGCGATATGTCGGTCGCGAGCCCGCTTTTTGGCCTCGTGTCAGCAGATATTACCAATCGAAGGCACTGTGCGCGGGCCGAACATGCGGGCCGTGACGCCCGTCCCGACTCGGTCGAGACGGGCGACTCGGTAATATATCCGGATCGCGCGGCTGGTCGCTAGTGAGCAATCGCGGCGGCGACACCAGCGACAAAGTGGCGGATGCTGTAACCGCTTTGAAAGTAAAGGGTTACAGTGGCGGACGGTGGGAGAGCGGTACTCAGCTCGCCGCCGCTCGACACGACGATTACTCCAGGCGCCCAAAACACGCCAGGCACATATCGTCGCTCTGGGCGTAGCCGTCGACGAACTTGCTCACGTCGTCGAGGATGTGCTTGCCCAAGTCCGAGACGTCGACCGCCGACGAGCTGACCTGCTCGATCAAGCGTTCAAGACCATAAAGATCGCGGTCCTCGTTCATCGCTTCGCTGAAACCGTCCGTGAAAATGGTCAAGAAATCGCCCGGCTCCAGCGTCCGATGCACCGCTTCGTACTCGATCCCGGCCGCCACGCCCAGCGGCAAACCCGCCTGCTCCTCGCCGACCGCCTCGACCTCGCCGCCATTCCGCCGCAACAACGGTGCCATGTGGCCAGCATTTACCAGCGTCAGCCGATGCGTCTTCGTATCGACCACGGCCACAATCATCGTGACAAATTTGTCCTGCCAGTCGGCGTTCGAGAAGCCGGTGTTGATCTTTTCAACGGCCACCGCGGGATCGTCTTCGCTGGCCAAGAGGAACCGCACGTCGCTCGACAACCGCGCCATCAACAGCGCCGCCGCCACACCCTTGCCCGCCACGTCGCCGACGATCACAGCAAACCGCTCGTCGGGCAGCTCCACATAATCATAGTAGTCGCCGCCCACCTGCCGCGCGGCCTGATAGTAGTCGAAGAAGCAGTACCCGGGAACCTCGGGCGGCTGCGCTGGCAACAATGCTCGCTGCATCCGCCGCGCCAAATCGAGGTCGCGCTCCAGTCCCCGCTGGGCGAGCACCTGCTCGTGCATCTTTGCGTTCTCAAGCGACATCGCCGCCTGACTCGCAATGCCGGCCAGCACTTCCAGGTCCTCGTCCGTAAACCGGGCCTTCTGATTCATCGTGTCGATCTGAATCACCCCCAGCGGTTCCCCCTCGCTGGGAATCATCGGCGCACAAATCATCGAACGAATCGAAAAGTCGGCGATGCTCTGCGCCATGCTGAACCGCTCGTCGCTCGAAGCGTCGGCCGAAAGAATCGCCTTCCGCGCGTTCATCGCCTCTTCGACGATCGTCCGGCTGATCCGTGTCCGCTGCTCGTCCCCTTCGCGCCGATTCTTCACCTCGACCGGCACCAGCGGCCCGTCCGGCTTCGGCCGCATCACCACAAACCCGCGATCCGCCTGGACGAAAATCTTGAACAGGCTATCGAGCAGCTTCGGCAAAATCTCCTCGACGCTCATCGCCTTGCCCAGGTTGTTCGTAATCTCCAAGAGCGCCGCAAGCTTCACTTCCGGCTTCGCCGAGAGCCGCCAGCTGGCCGAGCCGCCGCCCCCCACGTCAAACGTCGCCATCACACTCGCGCGGGCCACGTCCGTCGTGTCGTCGTCCATCAAATCGAGCAGGCTCGTGTCGCTGCCCGGCTTGCGATCCGACTGGTGATCGCCGTGAAAGCGAAACGTCTGCCCACAGATCAACAGCTGGTCGCCGTCCCGCAGCGGCGCCCGATCCTCGACCCGCTCGTCGTTCAGGAACGTCCCGTTGCGGCTTTTGAGATCCTCGACAAAAAAGTCGTCCCGCTCCCGGACGATCGCCGCATGCCTACGACTCACCGCCGCCACGTCCAGCGGCACATCGCAGTCGCTATTGCGCCCAATCACCGCCCGATCGCGCTCGATCGCATACCGCGTCGCGGGGACACCCTGCCGCACAAGTTCAAGAAATGCCATCGCTCGAGACTGCCCAATTCAATCGCCCGGCCAAAAAAGTCAACAACCGATCGCGAGCGCAGCCGAATCGCCGGCGCGAAGCTCGCCGGAGGCAAGTGACGCGACAGACACGCGCCGCAAGCGGGCTGTCAATGCCCACACGGATATCCTTGCGCTGCAGACCGCGCCGAGCCGCCATTTTAGGCCCCATTTCGCGGCAACGTCAACTGGCCGCGCGGCGGCACCCAAACTCGACGAACCCGCCGGCGCGGCCGGATGTCCTCTTTTCCAACGTCCCCGCCGCCGCCACCTCGGCCGGGCTTGACCCCTGGCATAGCGGGCCGTAGCTTAGGCGCTGGCCCGTTTCACGCGCAGCCAAGCGCCAGGGAGCCGCCCGCCCGCCCGCCCGGCCGCAACGGGCTTGAAATCGGGGCCGAAAATTCTGGGGAATGGTGTAACGGTAGCACGAAGGACTCTGACTCCTTTAGTCTAGGTTCAAATCCTAGTTCCCCAGCTTCTAACAGCCGCAAAATCCAGGCTCTCCTGGATTCCCAACCGAAAATCAGTGGCAAATCAGTGGCAGGTTTGCCTTCGCGTTGGGTTTGCGTCGATGGTCATTCTGGCCTTCCTCCGTAACGATACGACGGAGGATTTTATGGCTTGGCACGAACAGGGGCCCTCGGGCAATTACTTCATTTGTCTGCGGGTCGGGGCGAAGAGATTTCGGCGGTCCCTAGGCACTCAAAGCAAAGCGGACGCGGACGCCGACGTCGCAGCGGGTCGAGGACAATCTCCGTCAGGTCGAACGAGGCTGGCTCTCGATCCCAGCGACCGCCGACGTCGTGTCCTTCTTGCTGTCCAACGGACGCGTTACCGCGCCGCTCTCCCTCCCAGATCAGTTGAGCCTCCAGGCTCTCTTTGACCGGTATTTTCACGCTCTTCCCACCGGAAGTCTGGAAGAGTCCACGATCTACACAATGAACGTGCATCGCAGGTCGCTCGAAGGACACTTCGGCAAGTCGAAGCTCGTGGAGTCAATCGACCTGGTTGCTCTCCAGGAATACATCGACAAGCGATCCCGCGATCCAGGACTCGCCGGCACACTCTCGCCCACGACGATCCGCAAAGAGGTCGTGACGCTGCGAACCGTCTGGAATTGGGCCAGGCATAGCAAGCTGGTGCAAGGCGACTTTCCGACTCGCGGGCTCAAGTATCCCAAGGGAAACGAGAAGCCGCCCTACATGCCATTCCAGGACATCTTGCGACGCACCAAACGGATGAGCGCGGAAGAGGCCTCGGAGTTGTGGGAATGTGCGTTTCTCACCCGAGAGGAACTGTCGCAACTGCTGGCGTATGTCGAGCGCCTTGCGCGGCATCCCTTCATTTATCCGATGTTCGTCTTCTGCAGCCATACCGGGGCCCGGCGGTCCGAAATGGCCCGCGCCCATATCGACGACCTGGATTTTCGCAGTGGCTTCGTAACAATCCGGGAACGTAAGAAGTCGCGCGAAACGAAGACCACGCGGCGAGTCCCCATGTCCGGCCTGTTTAAGCGGGTGATGCGAGGTTGGGTCAAGGGACGCACAGGCCCGCTCTTCTCAGTCGACGGCGAGCCATTCACGCCGAAGGCCTTGCACCATTGTTTTGAGTATCCGCTCAAAGACAGCCAGTGGAAGGATTTGCGGGGCTGGCACGTGTTCCGCCACAGCTTCATTTCCTGCCTGGCCTGCCAGGGCGTCGACCAGCGAATCATCGACGAGCTCGTCGGCCACTGCACCGAACAGCAGCGGCGGCGGTATCGGCACCTGTTGCCGAACAAGATCAAAGCATCCGTCGTGTCGGTCTTCGGTTAATTTTGGTCGCAGTTCCTTCTTGGTTGATAGGCCGAGGAATTCGGCCACCAACTGCCGAAGCGTCACGGCTTTGCCTTTCAAGTTTCTGTGATTTGGATGCATCAGTCGACCCGACCGACGCAGTTTTGTGCGAAGCGTCATGGCAGAGTTGTATCTCACTTCAGCACGCCGAAGCCAAGTCAATTTGGACGAACGGTCTGATTGTGAGTTGGCCGATTCCTTCGGCTTGTCGACTCTATCATCTTGCTCTAACGCATTACCGGTAGGGGACACATCCCTTCGCACTCGATCCGCGCAGGATCTACATTGCTATAGCGTTTGCTTCGGACACCGCGAAAGGTCACTTTCACGCCATTCTTCTTGGCGGTGCCAATCGACAGGTCTTCGACGTGCTCCACCGTGTTCGTTGACTTCAAAACGTATATGGCAAGCAACCTTGCAAGTTGCCGCCAAGCGTCCTTCCCCTTGCACCTTAAGTAATGGCGCCGATCGGCGGTACAATCTTTTGGCCATGCGGCTCCGTCACTGCATGTTCCCAGAGATTGAATCCAAGCGACCGTGAAGAATGGCCCATTGCTGGCACTTCGCTCAGGAGGATAAAGCGACGGTGACGCATCTCCGCGATATCCTCCGGCGTAACGCTTCGATTCCCCTCGGAATATGTCATCTCGTCCAATGCCCCGCCGCCCGGATGTTCCACGGGTTTGAGTCTGATCGTCCAAACATGCCCCATGCTCGTGGACTCTGACGAAAGGCTCTCGATTGTCACATCGCCCGCGTCATTTCGATGGGCGAACGGAACTTCGTTTCGGCCATAATTATTGGCGGGCTTTAGCCGGCGGACAGCAGCGTCTTCTGTCGCATCTCGACTTGCGATCTCCACTTCAATAAAGCCATCCGCCTTGTGACCGACCCGCTGCGCTCGAAGAACTGGTCGCCCAACATGATCCAGTTTCCGGACGAGGTAACCATTTGCCCCGAAATCTCTTTCGTACTGGTGTTGCTGGAAGCTTTTCCATCGCCTTTCGGCTTGCGGGCCGAGTATTGCATCAAGACAATTCGCCCGGTCGTTTGGCCAAAAAACATTGGGCACTGCCGAGATCCGCCAATCTCGCGGTCAATAAAATCATAGAGAGACGACGCTGTAACCTCTCCGTGGGCTTCGGCCTCGCCTTTCAGCCCGCGAAGCGCGCATGTGTAAATACGCCATGTCCAATGGCGGGAATTTCGTACGCAAGTTGCTCCGCCGTACACGCCGCTATGATGATTCGCCCTTCACCTTGCACCACCTCAAGCGTTCGCTTGAGAATGGACTGTTCGTCCGGCGATGCATCGGACCGAGACCGCATGATACCGCCGCTATGGCAACAGTCGAGCCAGAGGAAAACCCGCTTGCCTTTGCACTGGTCAAAGAGCCTTTTGATCTCACGGAGCGGCACCGCCGTCGCCGCGACGTTTCTTTTGTCGGTATCGTGACTTATGAAGTAGTACTCACAGCCATCAATCTCGCCATGCCCTGCGAGATAGACGAATACCGTATCGTTTGCCGCCGCCGCGAACGCAACTTTGGCATCGCAAGAATTGCCTTCGTGGTCGCCTTTGATTCGGTAAGCACCACCGTTCCAGGCTTGGAGAACGCACCGTTTCTCGATTGAAGCAGGCGCACAATTTCACGCACGTCGCTAGCTACTGCTGGCAAACTTGTAATCGGCTTTGGGTAGTTGCTGATACCAACTACCAATGCTCTGTTTTCCTTTGCCATCATCCTCAACTGGCCCGACGAATAATGCGGATCGGTTCAACGTATTCACTGCGACATTCGGGGTTTGGGCATCGGATCGGAATGCCTGGCTCGTGGCGTTCGCGGGGGTCTTCGCGGTCAAGACACTCTATCTCGAATCGCTTGCCGCACCGGGTGCAGCGAAATTCCTTCACCACCATTGGAGCAACTCCATCCTGCGAGGAATATATCGCGACCGACCTCCTGGAGAGAATGTCGCGAGGCTCGCAGAGTCGGTTGGTGAGATTTGCCGGCGGGCGAGTTGCCTCGACCCATGCAGGGTCCATGCCAAGCACCCGACTATTACCGAGGTGATGGCCTAAGACCTTCTAGGCGCAATACTTGGGAAACGACAGGATAGACTTCGTGAAAACTATCACAAACGCCGAATTGGCAGGTGCCGGAGCGGTGCGCTCTCTCGCACTGCCGAACTGGCAGGACAACAATGGTACGGCGGGCTTATCGCTGCCTTGAACTTGGTCAATAATCTGGACGACCTTCTATGCCTATATCAACGCCCCGCGCCCCCGATCCAGCACGTTGTTACACTCATGCTGGAGAACCGCTCATTCGACCAGATGCTCGGCGCATTTCAGCGCATCTACCCCGAGCTGGATGGGATCGATAATGCCGCCGATCCGCGTTCAAATCTCGACCCCGAGGGGCATCCGTATTGTCAACAAGCGAACGCGGCGCGGATAGTCGAGCTCGATCCGCATCACGACCTCGCGTCCGTGCTTCGACAGATTGGCGCCGACCCAGCCAAGAGCGGCCAGGATCCGCGAGGACCAGGATGGCGGCGAGTAATCAAGGCCGCTTGGAATTCTGACCCGCTGGGCTGGGCCAAGGATCTCTGGCGGGCACGAAAACGTAAGCCGGCACTTGCACGAGGCACGATGGCTGCGCCATACCAGGGCAATTTTGTAGCTGAGTTCGCTCGATGTTATCCAGACAGTTTGCCCAAGCAGCGACAGCAGATTATGAGTTACTTCGACATCGGGGCATTGCCTGCCCTCCATGAACTTGCAAGTCACTTTACGATCTGCGACCGCTGGTTTTCATCTTTGCCAGGACCGACATGGGCTAATCGATTCTTCGTTCACACCGGCACGTCACTCGGCACAACGTGGATGCCCGAAAATGCGTCGGACTTCCGCAATGGCGAGCTGTTTGACCAAGAGACGCTATATGATCGGCTAACGGCGAAGGGACGCTCCTGGCGCATATATTTCCATGATTTCCCACAGTCGCTGCGCTTTCCAGGCTCTGGACTCGGGAGAGTCGACGACGTTTCTCCGTCATTGATGAGTTCGAGGCGCATGCAGCCGGTGCTCATTTTGAGTTTCCCGAGTTCGCATTTATCGAACCTCAGTACCTCGGCGATGATGCCAACGATGACCACCCGCCGCATGACACTTTCCTTGCCCAAGAACTTATCGCTCGGGTCTACAACGCTATTCGCGGTAATGCCGAGCTCTGGGCAAGGACGCTGTTGGTCATCATTTATGACGAACACGGTGGATTCTACGACCATGTGAACCCGCCTGCAGGTATTTGCCCGGACGGCCATCAGGCGGAATACTCATTTGACCGGCTAGGCGTCCGCGTGCCGCGATGCTCGTCTCACCGTGGGTACGAGCTGGGGTGTGGTCCGAACAATTGGATCACACCAGTGTGGGAAAGTACATTTGCGACCTGTGGGGAATTAGTCCGCTAGGAAAACGGATGGAGCAGGCGTCGAGCTTAGCGCAAGCCATTTACCCAGGAGACGGAATGCGCGGCGATACCCCGGCGAGAATCGCAAATGTTATCGACGATACGGGAATTGGGGCAGCTGGAGTCGAGCGCGAACCCAATGAGAACCAAATAGCTCTCATCGCGATTGCGGATCACTTAGACCCTGCAACGCCACCTATAGTTCAATTGCCTCGGGGAACCTATGGTGCGCAAATGACAAAATCCACTCCTGAGGAGCTCCGCCGCAGAGCGTCGCGACTTTGTGAGTTCGGACTAGCGAGGCGGCGTTGATTTCGCCCTTGTCACAAGGTGGCTGTTCTAATGTTTGTCCATGAACTGACATAAGATCCTTTGGTCGTCGGTCGCCTCGAACTCGTAGTCTTTCAACAATTTGCACGGCGCGTGGGTGCGACGCACCAAAGTCGCTTGCAACTGCTACGCGACTGACGAATATCGAGAAAGAATCAGCCGCATTTGAACCTTCATTCGAATCAGTTAATAATTTGCGCTCGCACAGGTTGATTGCACGACAACTTCAGAGAATCTGTCGTACTCTGCCTTCGGATGACTCGAGGATCGGGCAGCAGCCCTTCATTTCGAATTCGTTCCAGCTCCGCGTGAGAGATGATCCACTCCTGCGACGTCCCCCGGCCGCACGCGCGCTTCTCAGCATTCACGCGGCCGAGTCGGCACCACTCCCTCACCGTCCACTCCGCGCGGTGCAGAATCTGCGCCGCCTCGGCAGTCGTATAGAAATCCTTCACCGTCCGCTGCTCGATGAGTGAGCGGAGCATGGATTCGATTCGGTCTAGGCGTTCGTCGGTGGTCATGGCTTTCTAAGGGCCCCCAGACTGCGCTTACCCAACCTTGATTGCTATCCTTGGTGGTAGCTTCCGGACCGGCAGGGGCCACTTCGGCACCTTGCACTCCTTCACTTGATGATACGGCCGATGTTACGACGGCCCCGCCGATCCGGTAAGCTTGTGCCCAGACTTGGACGACCTGGGCTTCCCACGTCATATACTCCTGCGTCTGCCAGCCCAGCGCTCGACGACCACGGTTGCGATCCTTCACCAGAGTTCCCAGGAGGTAAACGCCGCCGGCCTTGATGACCGCGCCGGTCTCGAATCGCTCTTCGCCAGTGACCGGCGCTTCCTCCACGAAATCGCTTCACGTCGGACATATTGATCACCACGTCGACGCGGGCGCCACGCGGCTCCGTCTCCCGCAGCGTGAGTTCGACGTTGACGCCCGTTTGCACGTAGTCGAAGCCGGCCGTCGTCACCGTTCCTTCGGGACTGACCGTGCGGCGCGGAATCGGGACGCGATCGCCTTGAACGAACGAGGCTTTTTCACCGTCCGAGACAATGAACATCGGAGCCGCCGTAACCGCGACGTCGTCGCGCGAGTAAGCGACTTGGAGAACTGCGTCAAGACTTGTCGCCAGTTCCCAACTTGCCTTAGCGCCACCCAGTGCCGACCCCGACGCGAACGCGAGGCCGGCTTTCGCCGCCGGTTCCACATTGATCCCCAGTTCATCGGCTGCACTCCTTGAATAGCTGAGCAAGTGAAGTTGCACGACCCAGACGCTCGTTTCCGCCGCTTCGACCTGGTCGATCATTTCGTTGATCCGGCCGAGGACTTCGACG
The DNA here is from genome assembly GCA_963847905.1 of uncultured Planctomycetota bacterium. Classification (GTDB taxonomy): domain Bacteria; phylum Planctomycetota; class Planctomycetia; order Pirellulales; family Lacipirellulaceae; genus DASYDU01. The sequence continues at coordinate 526,939 of CAWKBP010000002.1, forward strand.
CTATCACCGACGACTACAAGACCGTCCGCGAATTGCGTCGCGCGGCCGTTTTGGCCGGAGAACACTTGCAGGACCTCGGCCAATTGCTCTTTTGTTAGGCGACGCACTCGGCGGACCAGGACGCCGCGGTCGTCGGCCTCCAGCGCCCCGATGTAATACAACTTGCCTTGATGCCTCACGTTCACTCCGAATCGCCGCGCGACAAAGTTGAGCACCTCGCTAATCGGCTGGTCACGGACTTCCATCGTGATCGCCTTCGTTTCCAGGCCCGACTCCAGGATCACGCTCACGCCCGCCTGGTCCGACACCGTCCGCACGAACTCCGACATCAGCATCCCGTCGCCGGAGATCGTGATTCGTGGCTCGTCCGCGGCCGCCGCTCCGGCCAGGTTCTGCGGAACCCACTGCCCGTAGATCCCCGCGAAGGACGGAGGTTTCGGCGCGACCGAGGAGACCACCGCCCGTCCGACTAGACTCTGGCAGCCGCATAGCATGCCCACCCAGGCGAACCACAGTCCCATCATCCAGCTCGACCAGGCGTCGCTCCAACACGATGCGCGTAACCGTCCGACCAGCCAATGGACCCTCATAGATCGTGTCTCCTTCTCGACAGACTGCCCCACCATCGAACCACACTTTGTCGGCATCCATGCCGATACACCGCACGCCCGCAATCTGGGCGTCGATTTGTTCCTGGAGTTTTTGGGTTTGTTGCTGCTGGCCGCGGTAGAGGTCGGCCACGTGTTCGAGCTCGTGGATCAGTCTCGACCTGGCGTCGACGTCCGGAACCAGGGCGAGCGCTTCTTGGAGTTCCATCGCAGCGGCCCGAGGACTCGGCGGCTGTGTCACCTTGCCGGCGGGCGATGGCAGAACTTGCTCCGGCGCACCATCGATTGAGACAGCCGCCGGCACGCCTGTGACTTCACCCGCCGGCGGCTTCTCGACTGGAATTTGTTCGCCCGACTGCGCCGCGGCCATCGTCCGGCTGATTTCGAGCCACTTCACCAACAGTTGCCGCCCGCCACCAGCAAAACACAGCCACGTCATGCTGCCCAAAATGCTGCCGGCGACGACGAATCGCCACCAATGGACCTTGGTCATCCAGAGCCAGACCGGGAGCGTCAGTCGGCCCTCGATCCGACGCGGCAAGAGAATTGGCCGGCGTTCGAATTCGCGCACGACCCGCGACCCACCGTCGCCCTTTCCCGCGCCACCGCCGGCCGCTTCATACGACCGATAGAACTGGAACCAATAGGGATCGATCCGAAACCGCTCCGCGTGTTGCTCCCGCAACCGGCCCTTCACGCGTCGATACTCGGTCAGCACCACGGCCGACGAGTACTCGCGCGTAAAACTCGCAATCAGCTCGTACCAGTACGAGAGCGGAATTTTCAGAAACGGATCGCGGAGTCGCTCGCTGTTGGTGAGCTCGAATCGCAGCTCCGCATGGGCCGTGATCGGCTGACCCACTTTCGATTCGTCCTGCGTCACGAAGACGACACGCCGCCAGCCCTCATGGCGGACTTCGCCGAGCCAGCGCTCCCATTCGGCCGCGTTGTTCCTCCGACGCTTCGAGCAGAATAAGTGGCACTCATCGAGAATGAAGTCGTTGCCGTCGGCTTGCTCGCCGAGCTCCCAGGGACCGCCGCGACCATCCTGCCAGGCGACGAGCGACTCCCGGTCGAGCAAGACGATCCGCCGTGCAACTTCGCTGGGCTCGACGCCCGAGTTTGCCGGCCACATGCTCGGCCACCTTGTCGACGTTGAGCGGAAGATTCGTGACGACGTTGCCTTCGAACGTTTGCAATCGGTCGATGACATCCCGCGTCAGCAGATAGGACTTCCCCGACCCTGGCGGGCCACAGACGAACGAGATCGAAAAACTTTGATGCGTTGTCTTCATCGTCGTGTCTCAATATTCCCTTTGGAATTCGCTGCCGTGATCCAGTCTTCGACGTCCCCTCAAAGTCCCAAACGCTTTGAAGTCCTCCCGCGTGGCGGGTCGGCTCGTGGTCGATTGGTTTTCAATTTGCTCCGCTTCCGCCCACGCGAATCGGTCGCCGTCCGCGTTGCTTCCGTCACCCGTTTCGCTCCTGGCTCTCGCTCCGACGTCCCTTTCGACGGCGACAATTGCTGCCCCCGGGATTGGCGAGGGGCAGCAACCATCACCGTTTTTTAGAAAGGGACTCTCATGAAAACCAATCCACAACCAGTCGCACGCATCCGCCGCGGTGGACTCACTTCCGCCATCTGGGCCAACGAGGCTCCGTCCGGCAAAACTTTTTTCTCCGCCAGCTTCCAAAAGGCCTATCGAGACGCCGATCAAAAATGGCACAACGTTCAAAGCTTCGACCTCGTCGACTTACCGGCCCTGGCCGTTCTCATGGATGAAACCTATCGCCGCGTCTGCGAGCTGCTTGCGACCGAAGGCAACCCCGTCGGCAACACGTCGGCTCGACTCTTCTAACTCACTCCGCGGGGCAAGGAGGCCCCGCTCTTTTTCTCTTCCGTTACCAAACCCCCGGCAACACCCGATACCGCACCCGGCCCGCATACTCTCGCCACGCGCCGACAGTCCTGCAGCATCGACTCTTCGAGATCGATCACCGCGAACGTCAGCGCCGCGCAGAGCACTAACGACGCCATGCCAAACCAGTCGACCCCCGACATCGCCACGGACGAGATAATGAGATACCTGGCCATCAACTGCGGATGGCGAATGAGCGCATACGGTCCGCGATCGCACAGCGACACCCAAGACGTGCCCGCAAGCGAAAACCGCCAGCCGAGCACAAACAATCCCCACGTCGAAATCCCAACGGCGGCGAAGAACAACAGCCAGCGTTCGCTCGCCATCCGCCAGCCTGGATCCGGCAAGAGGACGACGCCCGCCGCATAGGCCAATGGGATCAGGAGTCCTACGGGCCTATAGTCTCGGCGCCGGGCCACCACCGCGTTGAGCAACTCCCAGCGCGATCGAACTCGTCTCGATCAGGCCGAGCGCCCAGCCTTCCATCCGATTCGAGCTCAGCAGCCCAGCACACAACCAGAGCCGATACGAGAGCAACAACGCAAAACCCGACCACCAGTAAACCATCGCACCACCACATCGTTTGAGTTTTGTTACCAACCACCGGTCGTTATCAGACCGATCAATTTGAGAATCCACCGACTGGCCACACTGACCAGCCACACGCCGATATAGATGACCAACAGATCCCAAGCCTCCTGGATCGGCACCCACTGATTCGCGCCGGCCAGGTAGGGCTCCAGCGAGCTAAAATCTGGCCAGGCGAGGAACGACATGTCGACGTTGTCATCCAGCAGGCCCTCGACGGCACCCTTCAATAAATTCCAGACCCAGACAAAACACTCCTTGAACAACAGCGCCAGTCGCTCCACCAGCCACGATAGCCATCCGCCGATTGTGTTCATGCGCGATACCTCGGGTTCGTATACGGGCCGCTCACGTCGTATGGAAAATCCGAATGAAGCGCGGCCCCATGCTCCACAGCAGCATGATTTGCAGCATCAGCCGCACGAATTGCCGTAATTTGTCGACGACCGTGAACACCAGCGGCGACATCGGCAGTTCACTCACCAGGCCCGAATCGTCCCAGGCCGTCGGGTCCGTGCTGACGTGCAGTTGCTTGGTGCCACCGCCGACCCACGGCAGGTTGATGTCGAAGTCGTAGGCGCCGCTACTAAGGTCCAGTGAGGGAACTTCCCACTCGACTCGCGGCGCTTCGGGGAGCGTGATATTGGGTGCCGGTCCAATCGGCGGAATGTCTTCTTCGCAGTGATCGCAGATGCGATTGCCATTCGCATCGAGGCAGCCCGGCGGATCGTAGTCCTTGTCGCATTCGTTGTGCACGCCGTCGCAATCATGGTCGTTCGCCGGCGGATCGGCGCACGGATCGTCGCAGTTCGGATAGCCCGGGTCGGACGGATCGCACTCGCAGCCGTCACAGACGCGGTTGTCATTGATGTCCGGACAGGCCGGTCCCAGACCGACGTAATCCCGATCGCACAGATTCGGCACCCCGTCACAGTCGTGATCGACTTGTTTTTGCGAGCAGCAGGGCGGATTCTGGCAGTCCTCGTCGCAATGGTCGCACTTGCCGTTTAGATTGGCATCCACGCACGGCTGATAGTCCGGGTCGCAGTTATTTGGGACCTCGTCGCAATCGTGGTCGTTGGGTGGCGGCGGATCGCAATCACCGCCTTCTTCGTCGTCGGGCACCCCGTTGCAATTGCGGTCGCCCGGCTCGCAGCCACCCGGCTCGTCGTCTTCGTCATCGGGGATCCCATCATTGTCATCGTCCGGGTCCTGATCGTCCGGAATCCCATCGTTGTCGTCGTCATCGTCCGACGCGTCGGGTATCCCGTCGTTGTCATCATCCTCGTCGTCGTTGTTCCCGATCCCGTCGCAGTCAAAGTCGTTTCCACAGTCGCAACCGCCCGGCTGTTGGTCCGTGTCATCCGGCGTGCCATCGTTGTCATCGTCGTCGTCCTGGTCGTCGGGCGTGCCGTCGTTGTCGTCGTCATCGTCTTCGCAGTCGCCGATTCCGTCGTTGTCATCGTCGGGGTCGTTGTTGTTATTGATTCCATCCCCATCGAAGTCGTCGGGGTCCTCCGGAGGGCACGGGTCGTCGCAATCGGCGCCGTCCGTCCCCGGCGGACAGCAAGGCGGTGGATTTGGGCCACCGTTCCACTCTTCACCGCTAGGCGGATCCTCCCAGCCCCAGACCTCACTGTCGTTGCCCGGGTTGTCATCGTCGCCATCGGAGATTTCGTCTCCATCATCGTCCTGATCTTCCTCGTCACAGTCTTCGACGCCGTCCCCGTCGTCGTCCGTATCGTCGTTGTTGTCGGTGCCATCGCAGTCGTAGTCGCAAAAGGAATTTGCACAGCACCCGGGGCAGGCCAAGCCCACCGTTCCGATTGAACTCGCGGCTCCACGGCAGGGGCTGAATCTCATTCCATTCCGGCCCGTTCGCGGTGATTTTGAATTTTCGTTGGGCATTCGCGTAGTCGTTCGGCTGCCCGGGTGTCGGGCACGTCCAAAAGTACGCTTCGCCCCGACTGTTGTCTTGCCCGTTCCCGAACAAGAATCGCACCCGCAGCTCTCGACCGCCCGCGCCCACCGAGACGGTGCCTGTTCCGCTGCCAATTGCCACGTTTCCGTCCCACAGCTGCACACCGTCGCCGCCCGTCAGCGCGAAGTTCCAACTGCACTGCGCGTCCGCTCGGCTGGCATGCGCCGTGAGTGCCAAGGCCGTCAGAAATACTAGCCACGCCTTCATCACCAGATGTCCTTATGGTTCTTGACGTAGATCCAAAACTTGAGCGACTGGCAGCCGGCGATCCAACACACGCCCAACGCGACGACGTGCGACAGGAACGCGATCCGGTCGAGAAGCACCGTCCACGTCGACAGGAGCGCGTGGATCGCGCCCAATCCGTTGTAAATCTGTTCGAGCCACTGAACTTCAGTCACCGTGCTTCTCCTTGAAAATCCCCTCACGGGGCCGAGGTCTTTCGACCCCGACCCCTGAGGGGCGGCGTCGGCAGGTCTCCCACCGACTAGCCTCGCAATGCTCCCCGCACCGCGCCCATTGAAGACCCTTGCGGATGATCATGAACGCGAAGAACCCACCGACCACCACCACGACCACCGATCCCATCGCGGTGATCGCAGCCGTGATGTGGCCCGGCAAATCAACGCCGGTCGTCGGCAGCGTGATCGGGTCCGTGGCATTCGCCACCGACTCGAAGCCGAACCAACCGGCAACCGTCGCCGCAGCCGTCATGACGCCGGTCACGACTGCGCGGGTGGCCCTGCGGCCAACCTCCTGACAACTTCTCCAACACTTTTTGGCCAACTTCAACATGACAACGTACTCCTTCTCAAGGACACTAACCTTGGTCCGGCAACACACCGAACCCACGTCGCCGCACCCTCTCACTAGTGACTGCATCGATTGGGACCGAGCGATCGTTACCGCCCGTCCCACCACTCGCTCCAGCGGCCCATCTTGGTGAGCCACATCGGCATGTAGCACGCCAAGTGAAACACGACCCCGTACCACCAATGCTCCACAAAAAACGCGTACACGTTCGCATACTCGCTCATAGCGCGATCGCTCCGATTCCCAATCCAGGTCCGCCCACTTCAAATAACTCCGCCTGCTGCTTCGGCAAACATTCTCGCGCTCGGGCCCGACGCGCTTGCTGCCGTCGATACGCTTTCACTTGCTGTTCGTCGCACACGCGACGGACGTCGGCGAGCGAGACGTGTCCTAACTCGACCGTCGCCTGGCCCTCCGACCAGACGCCGAAGATCGCGGCAATCACGTCGACACTGTCGTTCGCCGTACCGACGTAGCGCCGTCGCTCGACAATTTCTCCGTCGGCTTGCTCGCTGACTCCCACCACGAACATCGCCGTCTTCGAGCCGCAGCGGTTGACCCGCTCGGCGTGGCACTGGCCGGTCGACTCGCGGCACTTTTTTACTTCTTCACCACGGCACGCACGGCAGAAGCACGTGTCCTCGTGCGGCGGGCGCTTTGGAGTCGGGGGACGTTTTTTGCGGCCCAAGTTGACATCCTGCGAGGCCCACAGTCGCCGCAGTCGCTTGCGGCTTTGCATGACCCAATCGGGCCAGCCTCCTTCCGGGCGCTTGGTGAGGTATTTGGTGATGTAGTTGATCGCCATCGCTTGCGTCCAATCGGCCTTCTGCTCCGTGAAGAACACATGGCCGATTCCCCCCTTCCCGTGACGACGGCCCAGGGAATTCCAGACATGCCGCAATACTTCGATGTCGACGAACTTCGCATCCAGTAAGAGATGCCAATGGGGCCACCCGGATTTGTGCGGCTCGAAGAAGCAGACGTAGGAGCCGCTGTGCAGCCGGACTCCACCGCCGCCTACGGAGCACCGCCCCTTGCCGTCGCGTCGCCGCAGCTCCTCGACGAACTTGCCGAAGAACTTTCGGCAGAAGTCGTAGGCCTCGGCCGGCGACTCGAACCAGGCCGGGTTCACTGACAAAGTGACTGCGAACGGAATCCAGCCCGTCGCCGCCATGTGCAGCTCGATCGCCGTCCGCACCACCAAGCCCATCCGGACTGCGCAGCGATCGCAGAACCAGGAGCGGCAGGCGCACCGCTGGGCTACGACCTGGACCGTGTCTTGCTTTTCGTGTTCGATCATCCATGTTCCCATCCGATCCAGCCGCGCGGCCGTTTTCGGGCCCCACAACGCTTCATTTCGCTCCAACGCCAACTTGCGACGAATCGCGTCCTCGGCGGCGTCGAGATATCGTTTCAGTTCCTTGTAGCCCGGCTCCGCGTTCTCACCCGAGTAACCCAAAACGCCTCGCTCGATGCGATCGAGGACTTTTGCGATAGCAGGCTGGATGCATCGCATGGCCGCAGGCCAGTTCCTTCCGCTCGTCGCCCTCGTCGAACGCCAGGCCGCATTCCATGCAGCGCGATCCAAACGTTGCCGCCAGCTCCTCGTTCCATCCCATGCATTTCGGAAACTATTGTGGATTTGTTCAAGGAAAGGGCGGCCGCTTCGCGGCCGCGGGGACCCCGCTCAGGGATCGCACCCCGCGGTCCGCAAAGCGGCCGCCTCACTGCAACTGCACAACCTCTGCCGACTCTGCGCAACCATGTCCGATCGGTCGTCAACAGGTCCAGCTCCGCAGCTGCCAAATCGCGGCTTCGATCTCCGCAAACCGGCTGTCGACGAATCCTGCATGAACTCGCGGAGCACTTCCGACGCCCGACTTGTTGTGCCGATGGCACAGCCGCATGAACTCACGCAATCAGTTCACGCGGAGCCGACACGGTCGTACGCACCATCGGAGTCATCACGATCAACCTGCATTCACATCCGAAGCGAGCAAAAGATGGGCGGGCTTCCCTCCTTGGTCCACCCGCCGCATCGGCCGGCCTCATGCCGCCCCGGACTTCGCTTTCATGGGCACAAACTCGCGGTCGAGGTCAACTTGAACTGGTTGTCCTTCCCGGCTCCAGGCTGCACTGCACGTCGACGTCGGTGCCCGGCGGCGGCCAGGCTTCGAACTCGACCTTGTTGTCGCTGATGAACTTCCGCGTGAAGCCCCAGCCGATGAGCGTCAGCATGTAGACCGGTTGGCCTTGCTGATTGTTGAACGTGTCCTTCGACTGCACCCGGCAGCCGCGGGCGACTGCCGCAAAACCTTCGCCATTCATAAAACCTCCTTGCACTTGGCAAACTCCTTTTTCGATAACTCGCCGCATCACGCGACGCGGACTGCCGAGCAACATAGCCGCGGCTTATTGAGACTGGCGGGTACCGATCGAAAAAAGTCGAAAAACGACCACCAGCGGTCGCCTGCGGTCACGAAAGGGGCGAATTTTTTCGCCCTGTTGTCGGAGCGCGCGAAATAGAAATTGCGAGGAGCGCGGCGAGCGAGTCAAAATCGACTGGAGCTACAGGCTGTTTTTGAGAATTGGACTTCAGAACGCCCCAGTCTCAATAAGCCGACACTTCGACGAGACGTTGCGCGGCGATCGTTTTTTCGTCGCAGTAAGTCATGGAGGAATTGGCACTTGCGCTCATTGTTAAAAACGCGTTAAATTGAGTCGTTTGTGACCACGTACGGTGTTAGTGCATCATTTGTTCTGTAAAAGTGATTGCTTGGTGTTTGCCGTAGCGTAGGGAGCGCAGCGACCGAAGCGGAGGCAAAGGCCACGCCGCGCGAAGGGCTTGAAAGGGGCGGGCCAAGACGGTTTCCTATTCGTTGTGTTCTAAGCAATGAAAGGAAGCACGCATGACCCGCCAGACGCAATCTACCGAACTTGATGCGATCGTCCAACTGCTCGCCGAACACGGCTTCGACGGCATGGCCCAGGCGATCGAGATGCTCATGAACGAAGCGATGAAGCTCCAACGCAGCGAAGCCCTCGAAAGCAGCCGCCCTACGAGCGGACCAGCGAGCGGCGCGGCCACGCCAATGGCTTCAAGCCCAAGACGATCCCAGCCGGCTCGGGAAGCTCGAACTTCAAGTCCCGCAGACCCGCGGCGTGGAGTTCTATCCCACGGTGCTGGAGCGGGGCGAGCGGAGCGAACGGGCCCTCAAGCTGGCCGTCGCCGAGATGTACGTCCAAGGCGTTTCGACCCGCAAGGTCGCCGCCATCACCGAGGAATTGTGCGGCCTGGAGGTCAACAGCACGCAAGTCAGCCGCGCCGCGGCCTTGCTCGACGAAGAGCTTTCGGCCTGGCGGAACCGCCCGCTGGGCGAGATTCCCTATCTGATCCTCGACGCCCGCTATGAGAAGATTCGTCACGGCGGGAGCGGTCGTCTCCTGCGGCCGTGCTGATGGCCATCGGCGTGACGTCCGACGGCGGGCGATCCATTCTGGGCGTGAGCGTCTCGCTCTCCGAGGCGGAGGTCCACTGGCGAGAGTTCCTCGCCTCGCTGCAAGACCGCGGCCTGCACGGCGTGCGATACATCGTCAGCGATGATCACGCCGGGCTGAAAGCAGGCCCGCCAGGCCCGCTTCGCCGGCGTGCCGTGGCAACGCTGCCAGTTCCACCTGGCTCAGAATGCGTTGCACTACGTTCCCAGCGTTGCCATGCGGAGCGAGGTCGCCCGCGATCTGCGCGGCGTGCTCGACGCCGGCGATCGCAATGAGGCCGACCGGCAACTCGCTCAACTCGTCACGAAGTACGCCGCCGCCGGCGCCCAAGCTGGCCGCCTGGCTCGAAGCCAACGTCCCTGAAGCGCTGACCGTCCTCAGCCTGCCCGCGGCCCATCGCCGCAAACTGCGAACCACCAATATGCTCGAACGCATCAACAAAGAAATCAAACGACGCACACGAGTCGCCACGCTGTTCCCCAACGAGCAAAGCGCCCTCCGACTCGTCACCGCCGTCCTCATGGAAATCAGCGAAGACTGGGAAACTAACCGGACCTATCTCTCCATGGAAACCCACTGAATCCGCCCCAACTCAATCCGACAAATTACAGAAGAGATGTTGCTTTATCCGTACGGTCGCCTACGGTCATGGATGATGACCGCCCGTGGTCACTTTGCGGTCGCTGGTGGTCACTGTGACCACGTACGGTCACGCCCTCAAATGTGTCTCGGATAACGCCCAGTTGGCGAGAAAGTTGGGCTATTTCCGACGACGCTGTTCCCGAGCCCGTCGAAGCAGCAACTCGTCCAGATCCTTGGCCAACCAGCGCTTCTGGCCCTCGATTATGATTGGTTGCGGGAATGCGCCACTTGCGACCAGCTGCCGAAACCGCGTGCGTCCGAAACCGCAGTATTTGGCGGCCGCCAGGCAATCCATCGCCGCCGACACGGGTGCCATCGGGCGAGTTGTCGGCCGAGGCTTCACGCTCCCATGCATCCACCAGTTACCTGCCAATACTGTGGCCACCGTGCAACACGCGGCGATAAAATCCGTTTCCGAGATGTCATTCTGTTGCGCATGGGTAGCGCCTCCTCATCGTCGAACCATGAAGAAAATCCATTTCAGGGATGTAGGTTTCTTGCACCATTTGTCGACGATGAGTGCATTACATTCTTGGAGAATTCATCTGCTTCATCAAGTTTGCGTCGAAGTTTCATAATTCGTTTACAGTTGCGCGACAATGCTTTTCCGGCCTACTTGGCGATTGGCAAAACGGACGCCGGGAACTCAGTCAACGCGCCGCATCCCAAATCCAAGCCCAGCTCACATCGACCTACTTTTTGCCGCCGCATCAACTTTCGACTATATCCCCCGAGTCCATGCTGCTTCCCATCCCCCTCTCGGCCATAGTAAGATACTGAGCACACTCGCCATAATTGTATCGCTGATTCCACCAGTCAGAGGTAAATGGGTCCCTTCGACTTTGCGGCGAATGGCATGTCTCATTGTGGCTGATAGAATTCAGCCAGACAATCGATTGTCAGAATGGACAACATTCGGAGGAGTCAAGTACGTGCGAATAATATGGAATAGTTGACGCCGAATAGTGACCGCCAGAAAACACAACACCTTTTTATGTCATTACAGTGGAGGCTTGTCCACTGGGCAAGGCGGCGATACGATCAATGCGAATCGGCGCAAAATTGGAATAGAAATATGACTAGTTCAATAATTTCACTAATCGACCATGCCGTGCTACACCCCACCCAAACTGAGGCCGACGTGTGCGCGGCCTGCAACTTCTGCGCCGCGATGGGCGTGGCGAGTGTATGCGTGAAGCCGTCGTTCGTGCCCGTGGCGGCCCGGTGCCTGGCAGATTACCGACGTACTAGTGAGCACGGTGGTCGGCTTTCCACATGGTGGGGCTACCACGCAGAATAAGGCGGCAGAGACTCACCTCGCCTGCGAACAAGGTGCGCGGGAAGTCGACATGGTCGTCAACATTGGCCGCGTGATCGGCGGGGATTGGTCCGACGTCGAAGCCGACATCCGCGCCGTGGTCAACGCGGCCGACAGCTACGGCGCGATCACGAAGGTAATCTTCGAAACAGGGCTCCTGCCCAGCGACGAAGTCAAAATTCGTCTCTGCCAAGTGAGCGAAGCAGCCGGTGCGGCATTCGTGAAGACCTCCACCGGATTCGGCTTCGTCAAAGGGGAGGGGGGCGCGATGGTTGCTACCGGGGCCACGGAGCAAGACATCCGGCTGATGCGAGCCTCCTGCAGTCCTGCCGTCCAGGTGAAGGCATCCGGCGGCATCCGCGACTACGCGACCGCCCGTCGCTTTGTCGAACTCGGCGCGACCCGACTCGGCACGAGCGCCACCAAGGAAATTGCTCAGGGCGAACGCGGTGAAGTTCGCGATTAATAAAGCGAGTTATTAGCTTCGCAAACGCCGGAAAGATCATATTTTCGTTTGGGCGAGCTGCTTGCAATTTGGCGCATGGATTTATTCTGCGGGTCGACATCCGCCTAGTAAGCGGTCAACGGATTCTGTCTTTCACTATTTCAGGAGCAACCACGTGAATTGTCGCTAAGAGTGCTGTAATGCCAAATAAGATCCGCTGCCGTCGCTCAAGACACGATAGGTGGACCGACGGTGGTTGCATGGCAAAGATGGTGCTACACTTGCTGCCGGTAATATGGACACGGTCGAGTAAGGATTGCTCCACTGTCCCGCCGACCCATGATCGACCGACGACTGCATATCCAATCTGGAAGTAAACGTGATTTGTTCCCGGCTCAGGCTGGCAAATGAAGCCATAATATGCAGAAAACCACGACGGCAGCGAGTATAATTGCGGCGATGAATCTCATGTCCGACTACCCTCCGGCAAGAAATGCGAAGCAATTCCTAGTAGATACTTCGTTGCTCCCGATTCGCCATTGGAACATTTATTGTAAACCCTTACCCGCCGATTATGGCGGCCGAGGGCAGGTATACTCATTCTTTCAACCTATCCCCGTAGCCGCCACGGTAAGGAGCGACCCGATGGAGCCGTTAACCTTCGAAAAAGTCCGCGCAACGAAACTTGCTAATGCATTCCAAACGCGGCAATCGATTCCGATACCTGATGAAGGCTGGACCGTGGACGAACTACTCCAGATAGCCGGCGCTGCAATTATTTCGGCAACAGCGAGGCTCAATATAGTTAAGCCAGAGTATATTCTTATGCCGTTTGAGCAAAAAGAGGCTCATCTGCAAGGATGGTACGACGACTTATTCGCGGCCGTCGAGTTTTTCGCCGACTTGACGCTCGCCGCCTACCAGGATTGCTACGATGACAAGTTTGAGCAACGAGTGGTTGCTACGCTAGTTCGCGATGGAGATGTCCGCGCCATCAGCATCGACAGTGGCGCGAAGCCACAAGAGGCGGCGCATAGTAAATACTCGGTGCAGCCGAACTGCAGTAATTTCCGTAAGGTGACCAGCGAGCGTTGCGGACCGCCGATACCTCGGGGCGACGTTCCCGTCTGGAAGTGACCAAGCCTTGGCGGGCCGTCGAGCAAGCTGCCGAGTCACTGGATGTGGTAGTGAAGATCGAAGTGCTTTTTGACAAGCCGAAAGGAAAGGGACGCGTGCAAGAGACAATTCTCGCGGCGGCGTAATGCG
>CAWKBP010000003.1:0-349442 GCA_963847905.1 uncultured Planctomycetota bacterium
GGGTAGGTGCTCGCTTGGCGATCGACGTAAGCATTGTTTCGCAGCGAACGACGTTTAATTTTCGTCCGCGTCCGAGCACCAAAGGCGTTTCCGCCATGGTGCTGGACGCATCGTTTCGTGGCGAGACTTCGCCACTGGAACCCGACTAGTCTAGAAAATGGCCGATCGCCGGGAAAAAGCTTGACATTCACAATAAAAGAATTAGTCTGCACCCGGCGGTCGAGTGTTCCCTGGAAACTGTTCGACATGAACGCTTTCAGCGACCGGCAATCAGCGTGAGGGATGGCAGAATGTGCGATCGAATTGCGTTGTGTCGATTAAGTTCGCGAGCGGTCTTGGCGTTCTGTTTGTTGATTGCCGCCACGGCGTCGACGCCGGCGATTGCTGCAATCGAATTGGCGCCTGCGTTTGCCAATGACTACACGCTTTCCGTGCTGAGCACGCCAACGGGAGTGCCGGGCAATTTGGGCGGATTGACGTTTCTCGCCGATGGGTTAAACAACACCTTGCTGATCGGCGGCAGTGCGAACACAGCGGCAGGGGCGATTTACAAGATCGGCGTTGTGCGCGGTGCCGGCGGTCACATCACGGGCTTTTCTGGTACCGCTTCTGTCTTCGCATCGGCTCCATATATTGACGGTGGATTGGCCTATGGCCCCGGCGGCGTTTTATTCTTTACTCAGTTTCCGCTAAGTCACATCGGCCAAATCAAGCCGGGGAGCAGTTCGCCGGACCGATCGGACGGCGTTTTCCAAACAACCTTTGGAAACGTGGGCACCTTGGCGTTTGTCCCTGACGGGTTTTTGGGCGAGGGCCAACTCAAAGTCGCGAGCTACAATGGCGGAGCAAACTTCGGCACGGTTTCGCTCACTCCCGATGGCAACGGAACGTATGCCCTGAGTGAAGTACCAACGCCGTATCTCAGCATCGGCGGCGGGCCCGAGGGCATTGCTTACGTGAAAGGAACTAAGCCAGGATTTGGTGTCGACAGTGTGCTCATCTCGGAAAACAGCCTCAGCACCGTCGCCACCTACAAGATCGATTCAAACGGTGATCCGATTCTCGGTACGCGGCGTGCATTCCTGACCGGCTTCACCGGTGTGGAAGGCGCGTTTGTTGATCCCGTGACCGGGGACTTTCTGTTCTCGACCTGGGGCAACGGAAATAACATAGTTGTCGTGAGAGCCGTGCCGGAGCCCGCGAGCTGGATGGCCTGGGCGGGTCTGGCGCTCGTTGGCGGTGCGCTAGTCTATCGGCGGGTGATCGAATGATCGTGGTGGCGCCGCCAAGAGGCATTGGCCGTCGATTGCTCACGCCTTGGCGACCGTGGCGCTCGAACTGTCGAAGGACGGCAAGCCGCCGGAGATTCACTTCGGCTGGTCGAACGAGAGCCCGCTGGCGGCCAACTTGGGTTTTCTGCTGTTCGGCGAAGGCAACGTGCCGTGGCTGGTCCGCGAGCTGATTCAAAAAGCGGAGCCGGATTCGAAGAAGCGGCCGCGGGTGATTTTCGGGTAGGCAAATCAGTGCCTCCCTTTCGCGGCCCGGCCGGGAGGCACTAAGCTTTCGGTCGTCGCAGTCGATGTCGCGCAGGCTCGACGACGATGAACACCTGAAAGAGTTGCTCGGCATCGTAGGACCTGAGGACGCGTTCCAACTCTTGGTGGACGGAGTTCGCACTCGTCGGAGTCATTCTCAAGAATATTACGCCCGCGCGATGACCGCCCAGGAATACGATACGGCCGAAATCTCGGTCACGCGTGACAAAAATACGCTGATCCAAACGGGCTTGGTTCAGCAGACTGGTATCAGTGGCGCGAGACAGACCAAGGTCGGCTGCAGTTACCACGTCATGTCCGAGACTGCGCAATAACCTCGTTGTGACTGCGTAGACGTCCTGATCGATCAGGAATCTCATGGATTGGCAACTGCCGGATGGATGTCTTCGAGTGTCACGACGTCAATCGCGTATTGGACACAGGCGCGAATATCCTCGATCGAGAGATCAGGGTAGTAGTCGCGCACGATGTCGGCGAAGGAGATTCCTTCGCGGACCAATTCGAGCACGTTTTCGACGGTGATGCGGGTGCCCGCGACGCACGGCTTGCCGAAATGGATTTCAGATTGGACGACGATGCGGTCCGACATGGGGCACTCCTTGCATCAATTATAGCAGGGAAAACTGCATAGGAAGCCCGTCGAACTTGAGAAAGTGACGATCCGCTTCCAGCCTGCGTACCAAGGTAGTGATACCGATGTTGGTCCGCAAAACCGGGGTGTCAGGCCCGGCCCGGCGTGTTAAGATAAGCCCTCTAAATGCTTTTGCGGGGGGACCTAACGCGGAGGCCGGTGGTCGATGGCGGAATCGAAACGTTTGACTGCGGTGCAATGGACGGTGTGCGTCATTGCGTCGATCGGGTTCGCGTTTGATATCTACGAATTGCTCGTCTTGCCGCTGATCGCGCGGCCGGCGCTGTTGGAGTTGATCGGCGCGGCGCCGGGCTCGCCCGAGTTTCAAATGTGGGTCGGGCGGCTGTTCTACGTGCCCGCGCTGTTTGGCGGCCTGTTCGGGCTGTTTGGCGGCTATCTCACGGATCGTCTGGGGCGTCGCCGCGTGCTGACTTGGAGCATCCTGCTCTATGCTGGGTCGGCGCTCGCGGCCGGGTTTGCGACCTCGGTCTGGTGGCTGCTGTTTTTCCGCACGACGACTTTTATCGGTGTGTGTGTCGAGTTTGTGGCGGCGGTGGCTTGGCTCGCCGAGTTGTTCCCCGTGGCGAAGCAGCGCGAGGCGGTGCTCGGCTACACGCAGGCGTTCTCATCGCTTGGCGGCATTCTCGTGACCGCGGCCAACTACTTTGCAATTCAATGGGCCCAGTATCTGCCGGCGATCCACGGCGGGCACGAAGCGTGGCGCTACACGCTGATGTCTGGCGTGATCCCCGCTTTGCCCCTGATCGTTATCCGCCCGTTCCTGCCGGAATCGCCGGCCTGGGAAGCGAAGAAAAAGGCCGGCACGCTGCAGCGCCCCAGTCTGCGCGAGCTGTTCTCGCCGGAGCTTCGGCAAACGACGATCGTCACGACGTTGCTCTTCGCCTGCAGTTACGGGGCGGCGTTCGGTGCGTTGCAGCAGACGCCACAGATGGTGCCGTTGCTGCCGCAGGTCAAGGAGATGACGGCGGGCAAGCCGGTGCCCGCTCAGAAAAAGATCGAGCAGGAAGTGGCCGCCCGCGTGAATGGTTTCCAGGAAGTCGGCGGGCTGGTAGGTCGCGTGCTGCTGGCGTTTCTGGCGATTCGCATCGTCAGCCGGCGGTGGCTGCTGCGAATCTTCCAATGGCCGGGGTTGCTGATCATTCCGCTGGTTTACTTCTATCCTGCGCGCGAGAACTTGGACCTGCTCAAGTGGGGCATTTTTGTCGCCGGGTTGTGTACCGTCGCTCAATTCAGCTTCTGGGGCAACTACCTGCCTCGCGTCTATCCGTTGCATTTGCGCGGGACGGGCGAGAGCTTCGCGGCCAACATCGGCGGCCGGATGATTGGCACGATGGCGGCGCTGGTGACGGCCAATCTCACCACGCTGATGCCCGGCAAGTCGCTAGCGCTGGCCGCCGCGGCGATGGCCCTGTTTGTCTATGGCCTGGGCTCGATCCTTTCGTTTTGGCTGCCCGAGCCGCAAGAAGACACGCTTCCCGAATGATTCTGGAGTTTAAATGAGCAAAGAGAGCACCCACTGGGCCCGGCAGCTCACGCCTTATCATTGGTTCGTGTTTTTCGTGGCGAGCGCCGCATGGTTCTTTGACTGCCTCGATCAGCGGCTGTTTTCGCTGGCCCGCACTCCGGCACTGAAGGAATTGATGCCGACTGGCGACGTCCAAGCGATGGGCAAGGACGTGACGGCGCTGTTTCTCATTGGCTGGGGCGTGGGCGGACTGGTATTCGGCCCACTCGGCGATCGTTACGGCCGCGCGAAGATGCTCACGCTGACGGTACTGATCTACTCCTTCTGCACGGGACTGACTTACTTCAGCCAGTCGTATTGGGACTTTGCCCTGTTCCGCTTCCTGACGGGCGTGGGTGTGGGCGGCGTGTTCGGGCTCGCGGTCGCACTGATTGCTGAAACGTTGCCAGATGGGGCGCGTGCCGGTGCGCTTGGCTGGTTGCAGATCCTCTCGACGGTCGGCAATCTCTCGGCCGGCGGCGTGAACATCATCATTAACAAACTGGTTGCTTCGGGAGCGATCGAGCCGGGCAGCCATTGGCGGTGGATGTTCCTGGTCGGTGCCGTGCCGGCGTTCTTGGTTGTGTTCATCATGAAGTATCTCAAAGAGCCGGAGCCGTGGCTCAAGGCGAAGGAAGAAGGCCGGCTGCCGAAAGGGAGCATTATCGGTCCCTACTTGGGCCTGTTCAACGATGCGACCTGGCGGAGGAACCTGGTCGTCGGTGCATTGATCTCTGGGACCGGCGTGGTTGGTCTGTGGGCGATTGGCGAGTACGCCACCGACTTGCAAGTGAAAGTGTTTACGCAGCACTTCCAGCAACAGGACATGCCAGCGGCCGAAATCCCGATCGCGGTCACGGACGCGCGATCGAAAGCGTACCTTTTGCAGATGCTCGGTGCCGCGGTGGGCATGTGGCTGATGACCAGGGCGTGCATCGTACTGGGTCGCCGGCCGGCGTTTGCCATCTGGTTCGCGGGGCATTCGTCGTGACGCTCTACGTCTATTGGACGATGAACACGCCGATGCAGGCTTACTGGATGATGCCGCTGATGTGGGCGTTCCAGCTGGGTGTGTTTGCTGGTTTCGCGATCTACTTGCCAGAACTCTTCCCCAGCCGGATGCGGAGCACGGGCACGAGTTTCTGCTACAACTTGGGCCGATTTGCCGCGGCTGGTGGCAGTTTCTTTTCTGCGAAACTGGCGACCGACGTGTTCGCCAGCGAAGTGCCCGGTTTGCAGGAACGCTACGCGGCGATGGCGATGTGCGTGATCTTTTTGGTCGGGCTCGTCACGCTGTTGTTCGCGCCGGAAACGAAGGACAAGCCGCTGCCGGAGTAAGGTGATTGCAATTTGTCGCGTCGATCATTTACAATCGCGGCGTTGCAGGCGTAGCACCGTGGGTCGCACCATGACGACGCCTTCCGAAAACAGTTCGCCTGCTCCGCACCGCGTCGTCGTGGTCGGCGGCGGCTTTGGCGGGCTCAACGTGGCTCGCTCTCTCCGCCGTGCGCCGGTGCAGGTTACGCTGGTCGACCGGCGGAATTTTCATCTCTTTCAGCCGCTGTTGTACCAGGTGGCGACCGGTGAGCTCTCGCCCGCCAACATCGCAGCCCCGTTGCGGCATGTGCTCGAACGGCAGCAGAATTGCCAGGTGCTGATGGGCGACGTCGCCGGCTTCGATCTCGTTGGCCGCCGCGTGCTCCTCGACAACTCAAACGGCGGCAGCGAGATCCCGTTCGACACGCTTGTCGTCGCGGCCGGGGCCACGCACAGTTACTTCGGCCACCCTGAGTGGGAGCACGTTGCCCCCGGGCTCAAGACGATCGAAGACGCGACCGCGATACGCAGGCGGTTGCTTTCGGCCTTCGAACTCGCTGAGCGCGAAGGGGACCTCGAGAAGCATCGCATGTTGCTGAACTTTGTGATCGTTGGCGGAGGGCCGACGGGCGTCGAGCTGGCTGGCGCGATTGCCGACATCGCCAAGTTCGTGCTCAAGTACGAATTCCGTCACATCAATCCGAGCGATGCCCGGGTGATGCTGCTCGAAGCGGGCGATCGGATCCTGTCGAGCTTCCCGCCGGAGCTGTCGGCCAAAGCGGAAGCGGCACTGGTCGAGCTGGGCGCGACGGTCCGCACGAACACGCTCGTGACGGCGATCGCCGAAGACCACGTAATGGTTGAGTCCGGCGGGCAAACCGAGCGGCTGCCGACGCGAACGGTTATTTGGGCCGCGGGAGTCGCCGCCTCGCCGCTCGCCAAGAGCCTGGCCGACGCGACCGGCGCGGCGCTCGATCGTGCGGGCCGCATCACCGTGGAAAAAGATCTGTCGCTCCCCGGCCATCCAAACGTATTCGTCCTCGGCGACATGGCTAACTACCCGCACCACAACGGCAAGCCGCTGCCGGGCGTCGCGCCGGTGGCGATCCAAGAGGGGCGTTTCGTCGCCAAGCTGATTCGAGCGCGGCTTATGGGTCGGAAGCTGCCCAAATTCGCGTACCATAATCTCGGCAACCTGGCCACCATCGGCCGTAGCGCCGCGGTGGCCGATTTCGGCCGCGTGCGGTTCAGCGGTTTCATCGCTTGGGCGATGTGGCTGTTCATCCACTTGATGAACATCGTCAACTTCCGCAACCGCGTACTCGTGTTCCTTCAATGGGGCTGGAACTATCTAACGCACGACCGCTCCGCCCGCCTGATTACCGGCTCAAGCGACGAACACGAACACGCCGACGACAAAGCCCCAAAATAGCCGGCGAGCTACGCCTCGCCGGATTCTCCCACTCACGGATAAAACGGAAAGAAAATCGGCGCCAGCGTGACGGTCACCGCCATGAACACCAAATCGAGCGGGATCCCGACGCGGAGGTAATCGGTAAAGCGGTAACCGCCGGGGCCGTAGACCATCAGGTTTGTCTGGTAGCCGAAGGGCGTGGCGAAGCCGGCCGAGGCGCCGACGCAGATCGCGATCACGAATGGCATTTGGTCGGCGCCGAGCGAGCGGGCGGCGGCGAGCGCGATCGGATAGACGAGCACCGCAGCGGCGTTGTTGGTCACCAGCTCGGTAAAGATCATCGTCACGAAGTACACGGCCACCAGTACGCGCCAGGGATTGTTGCCGGCATAATTGATGATTTCCGCGGAGACGATGTCCGCCAGGCCGCTCAATTCGATCGCTTTGCCGATACCCAGCGCCGCGGCGATCACCACCAACAGCGACCAGTCGACGCTTTGCCGTGCTTGATTCAAGCTGCAGCAGCCCAAAGCCAGCATTCCGCCGGCCGCGATGAACGCCGCCGTAAGCAGATTGAGCCAACCCAGCGCTGAGACAAGAATCATCGCCACCAACAGGCCCAGAGCTACCCAGGCCCGGTCGCGCCGCACTGGCTGTGAATTCTCGACGCCGCTCACGAGAAAAAAGTGGCTCGAATTGCGCTGGCGGAGCAGAAAATCTTCGTCGGTCTCGAGGAGCAGCGTGTCGCCCGGCTCGAGCACGATGTCGCCGATTTTTCCCTGCAGGCGTTCGCCACCGCGGGCAACCGCCACCACCGCCGCGTTGTAATAGGAACGAAACTCGCCTTCGCGGATGCTCGTGCCCACCAGCGGACAGCGGCTCGACACGACCGCTTCGATCAGCTGCCGCTTGGCGACCGGCGTGTCGAGTTCTTGCGACGTCTCCGGCGCGTGGGCGAGGCCGCGCGTCTTCGTGAGGTCGACGACCGAATTCAGCACGCCGGCGAATACCAGATGGTCGTTGCCGCGGAGTCGTTCGCGCGGCGCGACCGGCGCGATCTCTTCGCCGGCCCGCTCGATCCGTGCCAGGAACAATCCGGGCAGATGTCGCAACCCGGCCTCCTCGATGCTTTTGCCGACCAGCGGACCGTCGGAAACGACCATCATCTCGACGGTGTACTCGCGCGGATCGTCGTGTGTGGTGACGGCGGGGCGGCGATCGGGCACCAGCCATTGTCCCAGCACCAGAAAAAAAGCGACGCCGGCAATCGCACACGGCACACCGACCCAGGCCAGGTCGAACATGCTCATGCCGGCGTGGCCATGCTCGGTGAGTAAGCCCTGCACGATCAGGTTGGTGCTCGTGCCCACGAGCGTGCAGACGCCGCCGAACGTGGCCGCGTAGGCCATCGGCATGTAGAGCTTCGAAGGGCTGATCCGCGATCGCTTGCAGATGTCTTCGACGACCGGCATGAACATCGCCACGACCGGCGTGTTGTTGAGAAACGCGCGTCAGCACCGAGACCGGCGTGATCAGCCGCACCAGCGCCGAGCGGGCGGTCTTCGGCTGACCGATGATCGGGTGCTGCGATCAGCTCCATCGCGCCGGTCTGCACCAGCCCCGCCACGACGACAAACAACACGCCGACCGTGATCAGCCCCGTGTTTCCCATGCCGTCCACCGCCACGGCGATGCTCGGCAGCGACTCGCTATGGAAGATTTCGCCGGCGGCGACCAGCGTCGTCAGCGCTCCGACCATCACGATGTCGGTCGGCAGCGAATCGCGGACCAGCACGATGAGGATGCCGACGACCACCGCCAGCGTGAACCAGGCTTCCCAATTCATGTGCTGCTCCGACCGCTCCGCATCCGACGCGACGATTTGACAATTTCGCAGGCACCAGTATAAGCAGAACTAGGGCCACCCACCGATGGCGATTCGAGAATTGACAATTAGACATGCCCGGCGAGAGAATGGTCCGGAATGTTGACCGGACTACTTGTGATTGAGAGAAAGCTGGACCTATGGAACGAGAGGCCATGATCGACGCGCTCCGCAAGGCGCGTTTCCTGCACGACATCGACAACGAGCATCTGCTGCAAATTGCCGACGTGACGCGGATGCGCGACGTCGAGCCGGGGCAGGTGCTCTTCCGCGAGGGGGATGTGCCGCAGGACGTGTTCTTGGTCCTTTCGGGCAGCGTCGCGCTCGACATCAACACGCTCCAGGGTGGCAGCCGGCGGATCATGGCCGTCGGGTCGGGCGAAATCCTCGGCTGGTCGGCGCTCTTGGAGCAAACGCAAATGACCGCCACCGCCACGACGATCTACCTGTCGAAGGTAGCCCAGATAAACACGGACCAGTTGCTCTCGATCTGCAAGCACAACCCGCGCTTCGGCTACGAGCTGTTGCGGCGCACGTCGCTCGCGCTCGCGGCGCGGCTCAGTGCGACGCGGCTGCAACTCTTGGACACCTTCGGTTCGCAAATGCCGCCGGGTGCGTAGATTGTGGGGGCGTTCGGCCATTTTGCCACGCTTGGACTGCCGTCCCCTCGGCCTTACAATAGAGGGCCGTCCTACAATGGAGGAACTCAGCGGCCGTCGTGCGGCGACCCTGGCAGCGGAACTCGAACCTTGAGGGAGACTTCACATGCGCAGCGTCAATTGGAACTCGTTGTTGATGGGATCGTTGGGAGCAGTCGGTTTGGTCGTCGTCGGGCAGCTCGTTGCCCAGCCTGCGAACGGCCAGCCGGCTCCCGCGGCCATGACCGCCGCACCGACCAAGGCAGTCGCCGTGGTGCACGCGCTCGGTGACACGAAGACGGCCGGCAAAGTCACGTTCACCAAGGTCGACGGCGGTATCAAGATCGAAGCCGACATCACCGGCCTCACGCCCGGCAAGCATGGCTTCCACGTGCATGAGTTTGGCGATTGCTCGATGATGGACGGCACCTGCGCCGGCGGACATTTCAATCCGGACGGCAAGCCTCACGGCGGACCCGACTCGGCCGAGCGGCACGTCGGCGACTTCGGCAACCTCGAAGCCGGCGCGGATGGCAAGGCCCACTACAGCCGCGTCGACAAACTGATCACCCTCAGCGGTCCCCATTCGATCATCGGCCGCTCGATCATCGTCCACGCGGGCGCGGACGACTTGCACACGCAGCCCTCCGGCGACGCGGGCGCACGGGCTGGTTGCGGCGTGATCGGGATCGCCGACCCGAATATGAAAATGTAGGACCGCCTCCATGGCCACCGTGGTCCGTGAACCGGCGCCAGCCGCGCCGGTCGACAATCAAAGTGCCGCACCACCATCGCGGCCGTTGCGGCTCTGGCCGGCGGTCGCGATGCTGGTGCCATTTTGGGCGTACGAGTTCGCCAACCAATTGCTCGAAATGGACATGGGCTCGCGGTTCCTTTCGCGGCTGGCGACTCACGCGCTGCTCTTGCTCGGGTTTCTGGTGTGGGGGCTGTTTTTCAGCCGTGGATTGAGCTGGCGCGATCGGTTGTTGCCGCTGGCGGTGTTTTTGGTGGCGTCGGCGGCGGTGCTCGCGATTGCGGATCGGACCGTGAATGGCTTTTCGATTTTTCTCGACAGCGACTCCCGTGCGTGCTGACCGCCGGAACGGCCTGGTTGCTGCTCTGCAAATACCGGCAGTTTTTCGCCCAGTACGCAGCGCGTCGGGCTCGCCGCGGCGATTCTGCTGATGCTCGCGCCGCTGACGCTCATTCGTTTCGATGGTTTGGACGGCTTTCAGCGCGGCGAGATTAACTGGCGCTGGCGGCCGACTTCTGAGCAATTGTTCTTGGCCAGTCATCGGGCGGCGGACGCGACGGCCGTGACGCCCGCTTCTACCGCATCTTCGGCGGCCACTTGGAGATTGCAGGCGGGCGACGTCCCTGAATTCCGCGGCGCGCGGCGCAACGGCGTGGTCAGCGGGTCGAAGCTCGATCTCGATTGGGCCGCTCACCCGCCGCAAGAGATCTGGCGGCAGCGACTGGGGCCCGGCTGGTCGAGTCTGATCGTCGTCGACGGCCACGTCGTGACGCAAGAGCAGCGCGACGAGTCGGAGGTTACCGCCTGCTACGACGCGGAGACCGGCAAAGAGCTGTGGGTTCATGCCGATCCGGTGCGGTTCTACGAGGGGCTCTCCGGCGCGGGGCCGCGGCACGCCGGCGTTTGCCGATGGCCGCATCTTCGCACTCGGCGGCAAAGGGAATCTCAGTTGCCTCGACGCCGCGACGGGCGACTTGCTCTGGAGCGCATGACCTTGTGGCCGAGGCCGACGCGGTGGTGCCGCAATGGGGCTTCGCCGTCTCGCCGCTGGTGGTGGATGGCAAGGTGATCGTTTACGCTCCCGGCAAAGACGTCTGGCGGGCATGATTGGCGTTCGACGCGGAGAGCGGCAAGGAGTTGTGGCGTTCCGGCGGCGGCGGCGATACCTACAGCTCGCCGCAACTCGCGGAGCTCGGCGGCGTGCGGCAGATCTTGATGGATGATTCGCAAGCGCTGCGAGCCGTGAGCCTCGACGACGGCAAGTTGCTCTGGCAGCACGCGGCCGGTGGCGAGATGGCTCTGCCGATGCTGCAGCCACAGGCGGTGGCGGCCGACCAGTTGCTGCTGGGATCGGGAGCTGGCGTGACGCTCCTCGAAGTCAAGCAGGCCGACGGCGAGTGGTCGACCAGCGAACTCTGGACCTCCAATCGCCTCAAGCCGAATTTCAACGACTTCGTCGTTCACCAGGGAAAAATCTTTGGCCTCGACGACGGCATCCTCGCGGCGCTCGACCTCGAAACGGGCGAGCGGCTTTGGAAAAAGGGCCGCTATGGCCACGGCCAGCTGCTGCTGTTGGCGGATCAAGATGCGCTGGTGGTGCAGGGGGCCCGCGGCGAGGTGATTCTGGTCGGCATCGGCGGCGAGCAGCCGGTCGAGCTCGGCAAGTTTGAGGCGATCGAGGGCAAGACCTGGAATCATCCGGTGCTGGTGGGCAATCGGCTCTTTGTGCGAAACGGCGAGGAAATCGCCTGCTACGAGCTGCCGGCCGCCGCCGGCGTGGGCACCGTAAGTGCCGAGAGCCCGGAGAACTGAGTCCGCCCGCCGAGCGTACTTAGTGGTATGAAAACAGCATTTTGGATTTTAGCCGCCGGCGTATTGGGTACGATCGTTTCTTTCGCCTTTGCGGCGGAACAAGGTACGGAACAAACAGCCGATCACGCCGAGAAAGCAAACATGACTCCGACCACCAACGACCAGCATCTTGAGAAAGTCACGCTCGGCTCCGGGTGCTTCTGGTGCACCGAGGCGGTGTTCCAGCAGCTCAAGGGCGTCGAGTCGGCCGTCTCCGGTTACAGCGGCGGCCATCTCGCCAATCCGACCTACGAACAAGTCTGCGGCGGCAACACGGGCCACGCCGAAGTGATCCAGGTCACGTACGATCCGGCCCAGCTCTCTTTCACCGACATCCTCCGCGTCTTCTGGCAGACGCACGACCCCACGACGCCCAACCGCCAGGGCCACGACGTCGGCACGCAATACCGCAGCGTGATCTTCTACCACAACGACGCCCAGCGCAAACTGGCCGAGGAATACAAAAAGCAACTCGACGGCTCGGGCACCTTCAGCGCCCCGATCGTGACCGCAGATCGTGCCGTTCGAAAAATTCTACCCGGCCGAGAAGTATCACCAGGAATACTTCGACCAGAACCCGGGCCAGCAATACTGCGAATACGTGATCCGGCCGAAGGTGGAAAAGTTCCGCAAGGAGTTTGCGGATTTGCTGGATGATGCGAAGAAGTGATACAGGGATAACCATCATGGGACAGACTCGACCCGCGAAATCAACGATTCTCGAGCGGGCCAAAGCGAGTCCGGAGTTCCGGGCCACGTTGATCGGGGAAGCTCTCGAATTGATTGCGGAAAATAACGTGCAAACCGCCAAAGCACTGATTCGCGACTACGTGCTCGCGTCGATTGGATTTGAGGCGCTTGCCAAACGGATCGGCAAAAAGCCGGAAAGCATCAAGCGGATGCTGAGCGTCCAAGGCAACCCGACCGTCAAAAATGTGGCGGCACTACTCTCCTCGCTCGCGAACCACGAAGGCATTCAGCTGCGCGTCGAGACGACACGCTGAGAGATTCAGCGGCTAGCAGACAAAACAATAAGGATCAGAACGAATTATTGATCAATCGTTCCGACTCTTTGTTTCCCCACTTTTGTAATTGTCGTCCAAGTCTTCAATCGTCAAAAGTCTCAATGCCGTCGACAAGGTTCCGTCGATATTCTCGGATGAAATCATAGTCTTTTCGCAGGGCAGCCCGTGTCACTTCGGATTCCGGATTTCTCTTAACATACTCACGGACGAGATCACATGCTGCTTCCTCAGGAGTTGCGTAGAAGCCATGCGGCCAATTTGGATCGAACCATTTTCCCTTATGCTTCTTTCGAGTTTCCGCATCGAAGTGGCGCGGACTGACCAACGGACGTACAAACCCGATTTCGATGCCGCACCAACACACGATTTTTGCGGGCCCTTTGATGTCGTCCCTGATCGCGACGTCTACGATGATTTCCGAATCAGTAAGGTCCATGCGATTCTCGGTGATAGTACGCCAAAGTCCTGCTTTCCGCCGGAACGCAATGGCGGGTTTGCATGTAGTCGGGTAGTAGGTCAGGCTGTGCCTGACGTCAAACCGTGTGGGTGACGTAGCGAATGTCAGGCACAGCCTGACCTACTCGCTCGACCTTTTCTTTCCTTTTGTCTTTCTGCGAAGGTCGTCAACCCACCTCAAGGCTGAATGGTTCACCTGACTCCTCCGCCCGACGTAGGATCACTTCGACTATTCGCAGCTCTTCCAGCAAATCACCGACGGTGTACCTCTCGATTTGGTCTTCAGGACTTCTTGCCTCGAGGAGCGAAATCAAATGCGTAACGGTTCGTAATCCCTCGACCGGTTCAAACCACGTTCTTTCTGGCCGCGTCAATTCCATCTCCGCGTATTCTTCATCGCAGAGCATGTTTCCGTCGTAAATGAAATCGGAGAAAGGGCGAATGCCTGGCGCGGTGACGAGTCTGTCCATGTCTATCTGCTGCGTTGGGAAGTCCGTAAGCGTTGAAGTAGCATGTTCGGGAAAACGTGGGTCGCGTTGACCGCCAGATTCCTTCAGATCAACGGTTAAGGACATCGACATAACCAAATGACCAACGTAAAAAGTCAGGCGCTGCTGACCAGCTCCGGGGCCGCATTGGTACAGAGCGAAAGCATAATGGATCAGAACGACTCGTGGACAGAAAAGTGGTCAGGACGAATTCGCGGCAAATTATACCGACCCTTTAGGGACTCCCGCCCGCCCATGTAGCGGGACGGCGTTCGCTGATGCACCTGGCAAGCGGTGAACTCGTTAAATATCAATCTGAAGATGCCAGCCGACTCCCGACTTCGCCGCGGCTGCCAAAATGCGCTCGCAATCCCTCAAATCGTGAACGACAGGGTTCGCTTCCGGTCGCCCGAGCAGCGCTTTCACCGTAACCAAGCCATCCTGCGCGGAATACTGACGCAAAGGCGGCGTCTCGATGCTATCGGCGACGTCGCCAAGAATGTCAGCCAGCGCATCTCCATCCATGCTGAGAAAATCCGAAAGCGGACGAACACCAAGCTCCTGGGCCAACAGATCGAGCGACTCGATATGTCGCGACAGACTTTTGCCGTCCATTGTCGTGTCCAAACCATCAATCTCGGTTTCCAACACGATGTAGTATGCCGTTCCCATAAAGTGAATCGCAAAAAACGGTCAGGACTATTTGTTAGCAAACGTCGGTTTGGCCACTTTGTGTCTCGGATGCCAGCAGCCCCGTGTACGTCGTGTTACTATGTCGCGAAATCAGGCGAACCTGGACCGTTGTATGAACCATCGGTCACAGTTCCCTTCACAAGGTCAACAGTGAAATCGGACCATTTGTCATCGTAGCACCACGATTGCCCGGTCAATATCAGTCCTTGAATCGCTAAATCTCGCATGCCATCCCAAGAGATGCGTTGTGTTTGCCAGAGCATACCACTGGCACCGAGCATTTCGAACCAAAGTCCGTTTCCAAACAGAAGTGCATTGAGATCGCTGATCTCAAGTGCCGTATCAATGTCACCTCCGAAGTGCTCCCATTTGGATGACTGATTCGGATCAATGACATACGCTTGCCCACCTGCAATCACGACAAATCTGCGATTGTCAGGATGTCGAAGGACTGTCTGGAATTGTCCAAGTCCCGGTTGAAAATTTCCGGTCCAGCTGCTGCCATCTTCAGCCGTGAATTGCACGACGAGCCCTTCGCTATGTGTACCCTGGCCAGTAGCACTGAATGGTAGCGCCTCAGGACCGTACGGCGGCAGTCCCGGTAGTACATCAAATCCAATCATGATCCGTGCGTGACACTAGGTTCAGCGATATAACTTGTTTGGCGACACAAAGTTTGTAGATAAGTGCGACACACTTGCGAAAACCTCAAGGGGGGACACTATCCCCGCAGCGTATCCTGACCTGCCCCAGGATGCAATAAGGTTTGAGCGTCCAATGCGTCAGCTGTTGATCACGGCTATTGCGCCGTTTCGGCTTCCGTCCGAACGTACTGCGAAATCTCCGCCAGCAGGTCTTCGCCGTACTCCGCGCACTTCTTCGCGCCGATGCCGTGGATCGTGAGCAGTTCGTCCGGCGTCGTTGGGCGGTGGCGGGCGAGGTCGCGGAGGGTGGCGTCGCTGAAGACGACGTAGGGTGGGACGGAGCGCTCGGTCGGCTTCGCGGCGGCGGTAGGTGCGGAGCTGCTCGAATAGTTCGCGGTCGACGCCTTCCCACGATTCGATCGAGGCCCGCGACTGGCGTTTCGATTTCTGCTCGGCCGGCTTCAAGAGCTGCGGGGTCACTTCGCCGCGGAGCACTTGCCAGCCCGTCTGCGTGAGCCGCAGCACGTTGTAGTCGCCGTATTTTTCCAGGAACGACTGGTTGGTGAGCTGGTCGATCCAGGCGCGGACGCTTTTCTTGTTGTGTTCGCCGAGGATGCCCCAGGTGCTCAGGCCGTTGTGGCCGCGCTCGAGGATTCGCTCCTCGCTCGAGCCGACGAGCACCTGGGCCACGTAGTCGCCGCCATAGCGCTCCTCGACGCGGACCACGCAGGAGAGGATCTTTTGCGCGAGCACGAGCGGGTCGTGCACCAGGTCGAGCTCCCCGAGGCAGACGTCGCACGCACCGCAATTCTCGATCGGCAGGTCCTCGCCGAAGTACGCGGTGAGCGCACGGTGGCGGCAGGTGACGCCGTTGGCGAAGCCGTCGATGCCGGCGAGCAGCTTGAGTGCGATCTCAAACGCATGCGGCGGCAACTCCTGCTGCAGCCGCCGCCAGAGTTGAAAGTCGCCCGCCGAGTGGAACAGCCAGCACTCCGCTTCGAGCCCGTCGCGGCCGACGCGCCCGCTTTCCTGCTGGTAGCTTTCGAGCGACTTGGGTGCGGCGGCGTGGATCACGTACCGCACGTTGCTCTTGTCGATGCCCATGCCGAAGGCCACGGTGGCGACGATGATCCGGCAGCGATCGTTGATGAAACGCGTCCTGGTTGCGGCGGCGGTCTTCGTCCGACATGCCGGCGTGGTAGGGCAGGGCCTGGTAGCCGAGCGACGTGAGCTTGGCCGCGATCTCCTCGACGTCGGCCCGGCGAATGCAATAGACGAGGCCCGGCTCGTCCGCGTGGCGGCTGACCACCTCGCGAATCTGCCGCATCAAGTCGCTGCGGCGGCGAACGCGATAGACCAGGTTCGGCCGATCGAACGAACCGACCAGCACCTCCGGCTCGCGGAGGCCGAGCTCGCGGACGATGTCGTCGCGGACGTGCGGCGTGGCGGTGGCCGTGTAGGTGTGGAGCGCGACGTTGGGGAAGCGATCCTTGAGCACCCGCAGCCCGCGATACTCGGGGCGGAAGTCGTGCCCCCATTCGCTGATGCAGTGGGCCTCGTCGATCGCCAGGAACGAGAGCGGCACTTGCTGCAGGAAGTCGAGCGTCCGGTCGGAGAGCAGTCGCTCGGGCGAGAGGTAGAGCAGCTTCAACCGCTCGGCTTTGATCTCGTCGGCGATCTCGCGTTTCTCGGCGGGCGTGAGCGTGCTGTTGACGCAGGCCGCGCGGACGCCGCAGTCGACCAGCGCGTCGACCTGGTCCTTCATCAGCGAGATCAGCGGCGAGACGACGACCGCGAGCCCCGGCATGGCGAGCGCCGGCGCCTGGAAGCAGAGGCTCTTGCCGCCGCCGGTGGGGAGCACGACGAGCGAATCGCGCCCCTCGACGACGGCCCGCATCGCCTCGGCCTGCAGCGGGCGGAAGTCGTCATACCCCCAATACTCGCGGAGAATGGCCCGAAGTTGATCCACCCAATTCCTTGCGATCGCATCGCGATGTTAGAATGGTATTTTGAACTCGGCAAATTCCCTACTCGGGCACCGATGTCACACTCCAGAATATAGTCAAGATTCGTTTTGGCGGGTAGTGAAAGGAATCTCGATGGCGCGCCAAGGAAAGAAAACACGGCCGCAGCAGCGAGAGACGCAATCGGCGACGAAAGCGTGGAACTCGCTGACATGGGATGAGTTGGACGATTGGGCCGGAAGCCGCAGCGTCTCTCGCGGCAAGTCGTACCAGCGCCAAGGGCGCGTTAAGGACGTGTCGCTCGCCGCGGATGGCCGGCTTTTGGCAACCGTCGTCGGGAACAAACGCTATGTCACCACCGTGTGGCTAGTCCCTGGCAAAAAGAAGTCGCGGACAGATCGAATCGGAGTGTTCTTGCCCGGTCGGAGCCAGCGGCTGCAAACACGCTGTCGCCGTCGTTGCCGATTATCTGGCGGCGCTCGTCGACCAACTGGAGATCCCTGTTGCCGAACCAGACGATCGGCGCTGGGCAATGCTGGCGGAGGATGCTGAAGGATACGATGACGGGTACGACAACTACGACGGCGATCTCGATGATTCTTACGCGGACGACGGGTATGCGGAGGATGCGTATTCAGGAGGTGATGGTGACATCGATCGCACTCCCGCGATCGCAAAGCGAACCAAACGCGCGCCAGGCAAGAGCGGCATGCGACTTACGCGTGCGGATTGGGACCAGAAAATCAGAGCGCACGTCGAGCAAAAGAGCCGCGAAGATTTGGCGGGACTTGTTTGGGCGCTCATCGAGCGGTTTCCCGAGATTCGCCAGGAATATCAGGAGCGGATCACGCTTGCCGAGGGCGACGTCGATCAATTGGTAGTGGCGGCCCGGCGCGAGCTGCGCTCCGTGACCGCGGAATTCGGCTGGCGAAATCATTGGAAAAGGGAGGGCCACACGCCGAATTACGACCGACTGAAACACCGGCTGGAGCGGCTGGCCGAACTCGGACACGGCGACCACGTCGTCGAACTCGGGCGCGAATTGATTTCTCGCGGCATGGAGCAAGTTGGCCAATCCAACGACGAGGGGGAAACGGCGACGGCGATCGCCGATTGTATGAGCGTCTTGTTTGACGCGCTGGCCAAGTCCAGTCTCGCGGCGCCGGACAAAATTCTCTACGCAATCGACGCCTGCCTGCTAGATGAATATGACATCGTCGGCGATGCCGCTGGCAGAACACTCGGTGCCAAATGGGACGCCGCCGATTGGTCGGAGGTCGCGGACCGGCTCCAACAGCGTCTCAAAAAAGCGCCGAGTGGGAAGGGGCGCGACAGCTTCATGCGGGATTATCAGCGCGAGCGACTCAGCCAATACGTTCTCGTCGCGCTCGAACGTGCGGGTCGCGGGAATGAACTGCTGGCCGTCTACGAAGCGGAAGCCCGCGAGACGGACAGCTTCCAGCGACTGGTCGATTATTTGATTGCACAGAAAAAATATCCGGACGCGGAACGTTGGGCCTGCGAAGGCATTGCCAAGACACTTCCGATCTATCCTGGCATCGCGGCGGGTCTGGCAAAGTCGCTATGTGAATTGGCACGCCGCAAGAAACAGTGGGACATCGTGGCCGCGCATGCAGCATGTGATTTTTTCAACCGCCCGAGTTCGGACTTGTTCCAAGAACTCGAGACGGCAGCCAAGCGGGCCAAGTGCCTCGTTCCCGTGCGCGCCGCGGCTCTGAGGTTCTTGGAGTCGGGAGTCGCGGCAATTTCGGTCGTGGTAGACGATACGAGTCGCAACCAACTCACCATCGATCCGGCTTGGCCGTTGCCGCTGCCCACCTACCTGGCCCCGCTGATGTCGGAGCGACCGCCCAATAAATCGCCGCGACCCCGCTATGACGTGTTGCTCGACATGGCGATCAAAAACAAGAGGCCGGACGAAGTGCTGCGTTGGTATGAGGCCGAGACGGCTTCCACAAAGCAGACGCTCCGCGGGCCCCATTTCTTGGGAGACTATTTCGATTCCGATCGCGTTGCCAAGGCGATCGCGGCCGCGTACCCGCAGCGAGCACTCGAGATTTATCGCCTTAAACTGGATGCACATCTAAGGCAGGCGAGCAAGCCGGCCTACGAAGCCTGCGCGGCCTGTCTCCGCAAAATGCGGCCGATCTACAAGTCCTTGGACCAGGAGGACCATTGGAGTGAGCTCGTGGCGGACATTCGGCACAACTATCGAAATCGTCCGCGATTCATGGAAATTCTTGATCGATTGGAAGGGCGGAAGATCGTCCAAAGCGCCAAGCCGCCTCGGCGCCGCTGAGGGAATCGCATTGCCAGCGCAGTCTTTACGTACGTGGTGCGCCGTAACCAGCAATCGCGCGACCTATTTTTTGGCAGCGAAGGCATACAGATGGCCCGCCGTCCGGACATATAGTGTATCGTCCGCGATGGCCGGTGTCGCCGATAGCCGCTCGCCCAGCGGCGGATTCTCGGCCACGACCTCCGGTTTGGTCGCTCCGGCGGCGAGCACGGTCACCGCGCCGTCGGCGAGCGAGGCGAAGTAGATGTGCCCGTCGGCGGCGACCGGCGAGGAGTAGTAGCTGCCCGAGGCAACGGCCCGCTTCTCGAACAATTTGTCGCCCGAGGTGGCGTCGTAGGCCGTGACAATGCCGCCGTCCTTGACCATCACGTACTGCCCGCGGTAGAGAATCGCCGAGGGCACGTAGGGCAGCCCGCGCGTTTGCCGCCAAATCACGTGGCTGTCGGTTACGTCGCCGCTGCCGCCGCCGCGGACCGCGAACGTGCTGCACTTCGACGCGGCCATGTAGGCGATGTTCGCGTCCCACTCGTCGCGCGTGATCAGGCCGTCTTTGTTGGGGTCGTTGTTGTCGAAGAAGTCTTTGAACATCGTGCTCTCGGACTCTTTCTTCGAGAACACACCGTCGCCATCGGCGTCCGCGTTGTTATTCGAGAGCAGCTCGTCGAACGTTGGCAGTTTGAAACCGGTGGTCTCTTCTGGATCGCCGGGTGACCAGCCAGCGTAGTAGAGCACGCCGTCGACTGTCACGGGCGTGGTGCAGGAGGCCGAGGGCATGCCGTTGACGGTCCACACCTCGCGGCCCGACGCCAAATCGTAGGCGATCATCTTGCCATAACCGGGGGCGACGATCTGCGTTCCCTCGGGCGTCTTCCAAACGGCGGGCGTGCCGAAGCCCGACTTCGACTGGCGCGGCTGCTCCCACGCGAGCTTGCCGGTCGTCGCGTCGAGCGCGATGATCTTCGGATCGTTCATGTCGTCGTGGAGCAGGACGACTTTGCCGTCAACCAGGATCGGCGACACGCCGGTGCCGAAGTCGGCGAGCGTCTTGGCGGTCGGCATCTCGTGCCGCCACAGCTCGTGGCCCGCGAGGTCGTAGCAGAAGAGTCCGCAGGAGCCGAAGTAGGAAACGATCCGCTCGCCGTCGCTTGCCGGCGTCGAAGCGGCGGGGCTGCCCTCGGTCTTATGATAGGGTTCGATCTCCTTGGCCGGGGCGTGCGCACGCCAAGCCTCGCTGCCATCAGCGCGGTTATAGGCGATCGTAAAGAGCTTGCCGTCATCGAACGCGGTGAGCACCAGTTTGTCGCCGACGACGATCGGCGAAGACGCACCGTTAGGAACCGCGACCTTCCACTGGACGTTTTTCTCGGGACCGATTTCCACGGGCGGATGTTCCGCGTCGGCGACACCGGAGCCAGCCGGGCCGCGGAACTGTTGCCAGGCGGCCGAACTGTCGGCATCCGCCACGACGGCGATCATCATCACCATCACGAGCGCATGTGAGCCATTGACTCATAGAACGATCCTTTTTGATTGAATGGACGACCTGCCTGCGATAGAGCATTTTCGCCGTATGGCGCGCAGCGGGCAAGTGCGTGCGAAAATGAAGAACTGGTGAAGCGGGAAGTTGTGGCACCCCACGGTTGACACGTATTTCGAGCGGTGCAATTTGAACCGATCGTTAGCCACGCACGTCGCTGGAGGCTCCTGGTATGCCAACTTCGGTCGTGCGCCGTTAGGCGGTTGACTCACGCTCGAGGAGTACCTGTTTGCGGGCAATGCCCCAGCGATAGCCGGCGAGCGCCCCGCCTTTGCGGACGACGCGATGGCAAGGAATCGCGACGGCGAGCGGATTGGCGGCACATGCGGCGGCGACTGCGCGCACGGATTTGGGCGCACCGATGCGGCGGGCGAGCTCCGTGTAGGTAATCGTCTCGCCGGGCTTCACGGCGGAAAGGGCCTGCCACACGCGCTGCTGAAATGCCGTGCCGCGAATGTCGAGCGGCAGGTTGAGGCCGACGGCGGGCGCTTCGACGAAGCCGACGACTTGCGCGACGAGCTGCTCAAATTTCTTGTCGTTGGCGACCAGTTCGGCCTGGGCGAATCGCTTCTGCAATTCGCTCGCCAGCTGCTGCGGATTGTCGCCGAGCGAGATCGCACACACACCCCGCTCGGTTGCCGCCACGAGGATCGCGCCCAGCGAACACTGGCCGACGGCGAAACGGATCGTCATATCCTTTCCGCCTGCGCGATATTTCTTCGGCCGCATACCCAGCAGCGAGTCGGCCTGCGCATAGAAGCGGGCGCTGGAGCGGAAGCCGCCGCCGAGGATGGCGGTGGTGACCGCGCTGCTCGTGGGCAGGAGATCGCGGACGCGTTGGCTGCCAACGGCAGTGGCGTATGCCCGCGGTGTCACGCCGGTCGTCCGCTTGAAGAGCCGTTGAAAATGGAAACGGCTCAATCCAGCAGCGGCCGCCAGCGCGTCGAGGCTCGGCAGCGTGTCGGAGGCTTCGATCAGGCGACAGGCTCGGACCACCGGATCGTCGCCCGGCTGCCGATCTGGCCGGCAACGTTTGCAAGGCCGAAAGCCGCCCCGCCGCGCGTCGTCACAAGTTGCGTGGAAGCGGACATTCTCGCGCTGCGCCTGGCGCGACGCGCAGGACGGCTTGCAGAAAACGCCGGTCGTGCGGACCGAATAGTAAAACGCGCCGTCGGCCGCAGCGTCGCGCCGCACAACCGCCGCCCATCGCGCTGTATCCGTCTGGAATCGATTGATGTGCTGGTGCATGCTCAAATTATTGACCCGCCGCGCCCCGTGTGCACCCCGCTTCTTGCTCTCGAATCGGGAAATCGGAAAAAGCGCCGCTACGCCACATTGGCCTCCCGGCGGCGCCGACCGCTGGCCAGGTAGATCGCCGCGCGGACTTCGAGCAGCGGGTCGGCCGAGGCGTCGATGCCGTCGACGCGCGGGATGGGATCGAAAATGATCTTCCGCAGCTCGGGGTCGTTGTGATTTTCGAGTCTGGTCAGCGTCACCGTGCCGAATTCGATTTCTTCGCGGCTGTCGGGCCAGTCGGCGGTGACGTCGTCCGTTGCGTCGCCCTCGCCAGCGATCTGTACTACGATGCGGAACTCGACCGGCCCGCGCGCAGTCGTTTGCCGATCTCGTCCATCAGAAAATCGGCCGATTGTTTAGCAGCCTCATCTGCGGAGAGATACTCATTCCCGGCGACGGGTCGGATGCGGAAGCGGCCGAAGCGACTCTCTCCCCCGGCATTGGTGAATCGGTACGGAGCCCGCCCGAAAAACGATTCGTTGGCAAAGCTTTTCGGGATCGGCTTGGGCGTGATCGCGAATGCCATCGCCGCGGGGTGAGCCGACAGGAATTGTTCGATTGGCGTCGGGTGGGGCGCGTCGGGCCCACTCGTCGCCGCGGCTCGGAGGAAGCCCAAAAAGTCCGCGGCGTTGGCGGCCGGAAAGCCGTCGGTCGAGTGGGCGACGATGTCGGTGTGGACGTGATCCGCCAATTGAAAGCGGATCGCCATGCCTCGCGGGCTGGCCGCTTCGGGGTCGTTGTCGGCCACGCTCGGAACGCCGGCAAAATCGGAAAATCGCACGAAGACCGGCGTCGATGGACGGTTGACGTGCGGCGCGCGGGTCAGTTCCGTGGCTTGCGCCGCCGGAGTGAACGTCCCCGAGCAGATCACGCCCTTGGCATGCGCCGCCCGAAAGCCGGGATGCAAACCGTTCAAGTTATCGAACGCGGCGAGCAGTTCTTGAATCACCGGGTCGGTGGGTTCGAGTTTCTTATTCATGGTTCAAACGCCAATTCCGCAGGTGTCATCGTTGACCGTTAACTCAAACGGTCACCACGATTTTCCCAATTTGCTCGTTGGATTCAAGGTAGCGATGGGCCGCGACGATCTGGTCGAGGCCGTCGAATGTTTTAGCGACGATCGGCTTGAGCTTGCCGCTCGTCAGCCCGTCGATGATGAACTTCTTGGCCCGCTCCAGGCGCTCGGTATCTCCGCTAATCTCGAACAGCAGGTAACCACGGATCGTGAGCATTTTGCCCAGCACTTCAAACAAGGGCAGCGGCGTCGGCTCGGTGCTCAACGCGCCGTAGAGAAACAAAATTCCGTGCTCTGCCATCGCGCCAGTCAGTTTGGCGATCGTCGGACCGCCGACGGGGTCGAACACGACGCGGGCTCCCTTGCCGCCGGTGAGCTGCTTGACCTCGGCCACCAAATCCTGTTCTTCGGTGGCGATCACGTGGGCTGCGCCGAGCTCCAAGAGCGGGTGTTTTTTCCGGCTCGTGCGGGTGAGCGCGATCGGCGTCGCACCGACCAGGTTCGCAAGCTGAATCGCCGCGATGCCCACGCTGCTCGAGGCTGCCGGAATCAACAGCGTGTCGCCGGCCTCCAACTTTGCGATGTCGATCAGCGCGCCATAGGCGGTGGCGTACTGCATCCAGATCGCCGCCGCGTCCTCCCAGGAGAGCGACGACGGATGCTTCGCCACGGCGAACGCAGGCACGAGCGCCGTGTCGCCATACACTCCGTAGTCGTTTTGCGAGAAAGCGGGGATCGTGCTCACCGCATCGCCCACTTCGAATCCCTTCACGCCCGTGCCGACGGCCTCGATCGTCCCAGCCGCCTCGTAACCCAAACGCGACGGCAGTTTCGGGTCTTCAAGGTATTGGCCCAAGCGGAACATCGACTCGGCTCGGTTCAAGCCGAGTGCTTTCACGGCGATGCGGACCTCGCCAGCCTTGGGCGTTCGCACGTCAAGCTCTTCAATCTTGAGAACCTCGGGACCCCCGGTCTCGTGAAAACGAACGACGCGTGCCATGACGAATTTCCTTAAACTTTTACTCGTGAACTGCCAAGCGTGCCATGAATTTCAAGTGGGGGTGGCACGTCCCTGAGGCTCGGCGAAGGGCGTGGTTTTGACGTGTTCGTATTGGACCACGCCCGTCGCTGGAAGCTCCTGGCGTGCCACCCTGACGCAAAAATCTTCAGCGTAAACCGCCGGCGACGTAGAACGTTTCGCCCGAGATCCAGGATGAATCGTCCGAGGCGAGAAAGACCACCGTCGGTGCGATATCTTTTGGCTGTCCGATGCGACCCAGCGGTGTCTGAGCTTCGATCTGCTTGCGGAAATCGCTCTCCGTGATGCCGGAGGTCTGCGTGCCTTCGGTTTCCACCATGCCGGGATTGACGGCGTTGACGCGGATATTCTTCGCCCCCAGCTCTTGGGACAGCGATATCGTGATCGCGTTCACGGCCGCCTTGGTCGCGCTGTAGACGCTGCTGCTTGGCGGCGCCGACCGGGCGACGATCGAACTGATATTCACAATCGATCCACCGGCCGAGCCCATCAGTTTCACTGCTTCCTTCGTCGCCAGCAGCAGGCCCAGCACATTCAGGTCGAATTGCTTGTGGAATAATTCAGGCGTGACGTCTTCGAGCGGTGCAAACGCGTAGATGCCGGCGTTGTTCACCAAAATATCGACCTTGTCGAACTGTTTCTTTGTCTCGGCGAAGAGCTTTTGGACTTCGTCGGGCTTGGATAGATTGGCTCCGACGGCGACCGCCTGGCCGCCTGCTTTCTTGATATTGGCGACGACCTTGTCGGCGCCCTCCTTGCTGGACGAGTAGTTGACGACGACGGTCGCGCCCGCGGCGGCCAGATGTTCGGCGATCGAGGCTCCAATCCCTTTCGAGGCTCCGGTGACGACGGCGACTTTACCTTTGAGTGAGGACATTGCAACTGCTCCTGGCGGGTGTGCCTGAAAACGGATTCCGGCCTGATTTATGTACCACGCGGTATTTATATCGGGCTGGACGGGGATGGTCAAGTGGTCTAATATACCAATAGGTACAAAATTCTTGACGCAGCGATATCTACGCAACAGGCGGGAGAAAGTTGAATGCCCCGGGGACGACCGCGAACTTTTAACACGGATGATGCGCTAGACCGCGCACTCGACGTATTTTGGCGCAAAGGGTACGACGGAGCGTCGCTCCCCGACCTCACGGAAGCGATGGGCATCAACCGCCCCAGCCTCTACGCCGCGTTTGGCAACAAAGAGGCGCTGTTTCGCAAGGCGCTCCAGCGCTACATGGAAGGGCCGGCGGCTTACGTGCAGCAGGCGCTCGACGAGCCCACCGTGCGAAAAGTCGCCGAAGCGCTGTTTTACGGCGAGGTCGACCTGCTCACGAACCCGAAAAACCCCCGCGGCTGCCTGGCAGTGCAGGGGGCGCTGGCCTGTGGCGAGGCGGGCGAAGTGATTCGCGACGAACTCACGAAGCATCGCAAGGCACTAGAGTCGGCCATCCGTCGCCGCTTCAAGAAAGCCCAAACCGCGGGCGACCTGCCCGCCAGTGCCGACCCCGCGGCACTTGCCGGCTTCGCCACGGCGGTGATCCACGGCATGGCCGTGCAAGCCGCCGGCGGCGCGGGCCGCAAAGAACTCAAAAGGGTCGCCGAAACGGCGCTGCGCGCGTGGCCAAGCTAGTGACCCAGTGTCTATAGGTCTTTCAAAACAGGCAGATTATCAATCGGCCTTCACCACTCCCGGCGGCTTCCACGTGCCGTCGAGCGCTTCGTCTTTCGGCCAATACAGTCGCATCACGACGTAGATCGGTCCGGCGGGCGCGGGGAGCCAATTGGATTCTTTGTCCGCGCCCGGCGAATCGTGCTGGAGATACAACGTGAGCGAGCCGTCCTCGTTCTTTTTCAGGTCCGGCAGCATCGGCGAATTGATGAGGTAGCGGTTGATCGGATTGGCAACGAGCAATTGCGTCTTTCCGTCGTACATCGTCACGGACCAGAACGCGTGGGCCGGTGGCAACTCGCCTTTGGGGAACGTGAGCGTGTAGCGGTTGGTGGCGCAGTCGGGCTTGTGGCCGTCGCTGTCGGTGGCGAGCATTGGGTAGAGGGCCTCGGCAGCGTCGTTGCCGTAGATGCCTGCCATCGCGGCGGCCGCTCGCATCGTCCAATCCCCATCGCAAGCAGCGCGGTCGCCAAAACCACTCGTGGCGACTCGCCAGCCATTTTCGTCCTTGCCGATCGTGGCCACTTGCTCCTTAATCTTCTCGAATCCGCTTTTCATGCCCGCAGCCAGCGCCGCGGTTTGTTCGGGGGAACGCTTCGCGTCGTCGAACGGCTTACCCGCTTCGATGCCAATCTTGGCAAACCGCGCACGTAGCGGCTTCTCGACTTCCGCGGCGCCGGTCGCCGGACAAAGCTGGAGCAGAAA
Organism: uncultured Planctomycetota bacterium; assembly: GCA_963847905.1. Classification (GTDB taxonomy): domain Bacteria; phylum Planctomycetota; class Planctomycetia; order Pirellulales; family Lacipirellulaceae; genus DASYDU01. The sequence goes on from CAWKBP010000003.1 coordinate 26,423, forward strand.
CGCGAGATAGTCGAACGGTTTTTGCTCTATCGACTTCTTCGGATACCGCTGGCCAGTCGATCGCCGGGGCGGCGGGCGGCGCCGTCGTGTTGAGAAACTGCGAGAGTGGCTGGGCCTTGTACTTCGCCTGAATCTTTTTCACGTTGCTCGAGATCGGCGGCGTTGAACAGCTGCGTGCGGATCACGGCGATCGAGAAGTCGGTCTCACACCGGAAAACCTTGTCGACGCCCGCGGGGGTTTCGCCCTCCCAGCCGGGACCGGCGATCATGAAGCAGCCGCCGCCATTGCCGGTGGTGCGGCTGCCCATGTATCCGTAGTTAAACGTGTACATGTCCACCAGCTGCACCGAATAGTAGCGATCCTTCTCGATGGCGGGCAGACACAGCACAAGCGGCTCCGTCCGCAAGTCCATGCCGACGAACGAGTAGGGCGTGTCGCTGTTGGGCGTCACGATCGTCGTGTCCGCCGGCGTATAGACGCGGGCCGTGTTGTAGAGCGTGTTGAACGGACACTTGTACTGCGGCGCCGACTTGTCGATGAAATACTCGTACATCGTGCCGTAGTTCATGACCATCGGGAAACCATAGATGTAGGCCTCCTCGGCGATGGACTTAGTTTCCGCCGGCGAGAGCGACTGTGCGTGGCTCGGGAGGGGGCCGATGACAATTGCCGTCGACGTAAAAACGCCGAGGAAAAGTGTATTCCAGATTGATTTCATGACTATCTCCGTTTCGTGCTGAAAGCTAGTCCCATCTTGGTACGCGCACTGACTTTCGTGTCCGCGATGTCAACGGCTACGCTGCGGAATTCTCGGGTGATACGACCCGATTTGTTCAAGTCTGGCTACTCGATTACTGCGCCGCGTTCCGCGCTTCCTGCGCCTTCTGACTGAGAAGCTTCTCCTCTTCGGGCGGCAGCGGGATGAGCTTAAACTTCACGTTGCCGAGCTTGCCCGTGAAGCGGAACGGCAGCTGATAGTCGCTGTCGTCCACGCCGGTGCGAGTATCGATGCCGACGTCGAACGACTCGTCGATCGTCAGGATGGCAGGGATCGTGTGCGGGATCTGCTTGCGATCGATCTCCTTGCCGTCCACGGATAGAACGCCCGTGCCCCCCTTGGCCATGCCGGGTCCGTCGTACTTGAAGTCAAACACGATCGTGTGTTTGCCCGGGGCAAGTGCGTCCTTTCCTTCCCAGCGGAATCGCTCGATCCCGAGGAAATTGTAGGTGTACACCGGCTTTCCCTTGACGAGGTACAGGCCATATCCGCCGAAGCGCCCGCCGTCGGTGACGATCATGCCCTCGGCGCCTCCCGCGGGAATTTCAAGCTCGGCCGTGATGGTGTACGACTTGGCCAGGATGTTCGGCGCGTCGCTGTTCGGTGTACCACTCAGCAGACCCGGATAGGTGAACTCGGTGCGTCCGGCGACGTAGCTCGGCTTCGGCGCGAGGATCCTCGGCAAGATCGAGTTGTCCAGCGGGAACACCTGGTACTTCGCCGCTTCCACCAGGAACAGTTCCTGCAACTCGCGGAGTTTGTCGGGATTCTTGGCGGCGAGATCGTCCGCCTCCGAATAGTCGTCGGCGATGTTGTAGAGTTCCCAATTGTAGCCGTTCACCACGTTGGGAAATTTGCCGAGCCCCATGAACCAGGGCGCGTTCGGCGGAGTCGTCGTGGCGACCCAGCCGTCGTGATAGATAGCCCGGTTACCGAACATCTCGAAATACTGCGTCGTGCGTGTCGACGGCGCATTGGCGTTTGCCTCGTCCCAGGTATACGTCATGCTCACGCCTTCGATCGGCTTCTGGGCGATGCCGTCCACCATGACCGGGGCCTTGACGCCGGTCGCTTCGAGGATCGTGGGCACGATGTCGATCAGATGATGAAACTGCGTGCGGATGCCGCCGCCGGCCGGGATGTGGCCCGGCCACGCCATCACCATGCCCTGCCGCGTGCCGCCGAAATGGGACGCGATTTGCTTGGTCCACTTGAACGGCGTGTCAAAGGCCCACGACCACGCCACCGACATGTGGGGCGTCGTCTCCGGCGAACCCCACGCATCGTAAAACTTCATCTGGTCCTCGACCGGGACGTCGATACCTTGAATCGCGGCCATGTCGAACGGCGTGCCGATCGTCGAACCTTCGGCGCTCGTGCCATTGTCGCCGCTGATGTAGATGATCAGCGTGTTGTCGAGCTTGCCCATGTCCTCGACGGCTTGGATCACCCGGCCGATCTCGTGGTCGGTGTAGGCGACATAGGCGGCAAAGACCTCTGCCTGACGGGCGAACAGCTTCTTCTCCGTGGCGGTGAGCGTCTCCCACTTCGGCAGCGTGGCGCCGCCATATTCGGCCTGTCCCTGGGGCCACGCCGTGAGCTTCGTGTTCGCCGGGATCACGCCGAGCCGCTTCTGGTTGGCGAAAATCTCCTCGCGCATCTTATTCCAACCCATGTCGAACTTGCCCTTGAACTTGTCGATCCATTCTTGAGTCGGCTGATGGGGCGCATGAGTGCCGCCCGGAACGTAGTAGCAGAAGAATGGTTTGTCCGGCGCTGCTGCATTGACCTGGTTGAGATACGTAATGGCGTCATCCGCCATGCCGGTGATCAGGTTGAAGCCGGGTTGCTCTTTCCATGGGAAGATTTGGGAGTGGCCGCGGAACAGCCACGGCGTCCACTGGTCGGTCTCGCCTCCCATGAAGCCGTAGAAGTAGTCGAAGCCCATTCCGCTCGGCCATTGGTTAAACGGTCCCGCCATGCTGTATTGGTAGTCGGGCGTGTTGTGATTCTTGCCGAACCACGATGTGGCATAACCGTTGTCCTGGAGAATCCGGCCGACGGTCGCGTTGTCCACGCCGATCGTGGAGTCGTAGCCCGGGAAGCCGGTCGCCTGTTCCGAGATCACGCCGAATCCGACGGAGTGATGATTGCGGCCGGTGATCAGTGCCGCCCGCGAAGGCGAGCAGAGCGCGGTCGAGTGGAACTGCGTGTAGCGCAGCCCCATCTCGGCGATGCGATCCATGTTGGGCGTGGGGATCACGCCGCCAAATGTGCTCGAAATGCCGTAGCCCTGGTCATCGGTCATGATCAGCAGCACGTTGGGCGCGCCCTTGGGCGGCACGATGTTCGGCGGCCAATAGGGCTTGGAGTTCTTGGCGTCCAAGTTGATCACGCCGCCAAATTTCGCCGGTGGATTCGGGAGATAGTTGCCGTCCACCGTGGTCGTCGCATTCGGTGCGCCGGGCGTACCCGTGATTTGCTGGGCATGTGCAGGCAGGGCGACCAACGTCGCCGTCGCCGCGGTCAGCAGGTGCAGTCCAAATCGCAGTCGTTTGTTCATTGATCTCATGATGATGTTGCCTCGAGAGATTTGTCGGACGGCCGATTTGTTGAAGCATCTCTGCTTGCTCCAACGACACTAGAACGACGCCTGGAATCCAAGTGCGGTGGACTTGCTGTCCAAACCGCGAACGCCCTTCAAGCGCAGCCTGCGCCAAAGAACCTGCCCCTAAAAAGTTGCGACTAATCGCAAGTTGCCTGCGATAGCCTTGCAGACACACTTGTTCGCGAACGGCCGGCGATTCGAAAAGCTCATCGGACAGCTACCGAATGCAACCACCGATTGTACCGCCCAGTATGCCAATTTCCAGCCGATTCACGAAGTTTTCACGCGAACAAGATATCGGGAAATATCGTTGCGTCAGGTCTCTGGAACGGCGATCGGGAGGAATCGCAGCTCGGTCGCTAGCATGCTGACCGTCCGGCACCGATTCATACCGCGACAATTACAGGAATTCAACGCGTCCACATTGCGCCGCCGATGCGATTCGTTCGACTACTCGTCAGACGCAAACATCCGCTTCCAATCATCCTTCATACTGATTACGATCCAGCCATCCTTCGTCGCTTCGTCGTACAACTCCTGGGTAAACGTGCCGACCTTGGTGTCGGGCAGGCCCGTGGCTGGACCATACGCGTACTCGCGCTGCGCATCGTCGTGCAGGACGAGCATTGCCAGCCGGGCTCCGTCGCCCGCCTGGGTGTACTCCAACATCTGCCGATCTCCGGTCGAGTTGCCGAACGCCGCGTGGGGCCGACGGCCGATCATCAGGTGAATTCCCTCCGGCTTGCCAGCGTTGTTGTCGTTGAGCAGCGGCTTCGGTTCTTTGGTAAGAAACGGCTTGCCTCTCTTGTCGTAACTGTACTTGGTTCCGCCGGCCGTGCCGACGACCTGCTCCGTTGGAATGCCGTAGACACCCTCGGAGTAAACGCGGACAAAGTCCTGTCCGCCGCCGGTGACGATGTAGGTCTGGTATCCGTTCGCACGGAAATACGATAGCACCTCCTGCATCGGCTGGTAGGTAAGTTCGGTGTATTTCCGGTTCCAGCGTGGATGCTTGGCGGATGCGATCCACTTCTCGGCCTCCGCCTGAAACTGCTCGACCGGCATCCCGGTGAGCGTGGCGGCGAGAATCTTCATCAGGTCGTCCATCGTGAGCTTGGCGATGGCAGCGCGGTCGCCCGACATCACCGTCTTGAACGGCTCGACGTCCTTGAGTTCGGGCTTCGCCGCGACGACCTCCGGCACGCGCTCCAGACAGTACATCACCTGCGTGTACATCGGGTGCTCGACCCAGAGCGTGCCATCCTGGTCGAACGTGGCGATCCGCTCTTCCGGCGGCACGAAATTGGCGCTCGACTCGATCGGTCGTCTTCCTCGACGAACTTGACAATGGCCTGTTTCGCGGGCCCGTCGTTCCACGAGGGGAGCGGGTCCTCGGCGTTCGCGGCACTGCAGACGACAAAGCACGAGCAGGCACGAGAGTCATGAATCGCGATTCTTCAGTGCGTCGCTGAGTCCATGGTCTGCTACTTCCTTATCGAATTTTTGAAAATGCGGGCGGCCCTTGCGGACCGCCCGCCGTAATTATTCTAAGCCCACCGGTCGGCTACTCGCTCGGGTGTTTTGCACCCATCTCGCGCACCTGCTGGAGGACCTGTTCGAGGTTGTAGCTTGCCGCCATCTGGAGCGGCGGGTAGTCGACGTACGACATGAGTTCCTTCTCCCACAGCATCTGGCCGATGGGCAGGAGGTTCCAGTCATAGATATACGCCGTGCTTGGCGAGGCGAGGGCACCCGCGACCGAGAACGCGCCCTTCTGCTCGGCCCCGACGTTATTCTCGAACGGATCGCGCATGATGTTCTGGAGCTGAGTCCAGTGGTATGTCATCGGCGTGCATTGAGAGCATCGACGCCCATGGAACCCATCATGGTGTAGTAGAACTTCCAGTTCTTATACCGCACGGCCGAGGGCAGGCGGCCCTGGTAGTAGAAGAAGTACTCGCGATTCGACTTTTCCGACTTACCGGTGAGGTAGTCGATCTGGTTGAAGCCATCGAGCTTGGTCTTCACGATGCCTTTGTACTTGCCCGCCATGATCTGCTTGTTCAGTTCCTCCCCCTTGGGGCCGCCGGCGATTTCCACGAACGTGGGCACCCAGTCCAGCGAGGAGAACATTTCCTTGAAGATCGTGCCCGGCTTGACGACGCCCGGCCAGCGGATGACGCACGGAGCGCGCATGCCGCCTTCCCAGGTGCTCAGCTTCCCGGCTTTGAACGGCGTGACACCGCCGTCCGGGAAGGTCTGCACCTCGGCGCCGTTGTCGGTGGTGAAAACGATGATCGTATTGTCGAGCTCGCCCATGTCTTCGAGCTTCTTGAGGACGTAGCCGATGTTGTCGTCCATCTGCTTCATGCCGGCTTCGTTGGCGCCCCAGTCTTTGCCGCCCTTGGTGCCGATCATGTCTTCATACTTCGGCGGCAGCACGGTGGTGACGTGCATGCGGGCCGGGTTGTACCAGCAGAAGAATGGCTTGTTCGTCTTCTCGGGATCGTTGCGATCGAGCCAGTCGATGAGGTGCGAGGAGATTTCCTCGTCCACTGTCTTCGAGCGCTCGAGCGTGAGCGGGCCTTCGTCCTTGCCCATCTGGTTCTTCGCGGTGCCGTCCGGAGACTTCATCCACAGGACCGGCCGGGGAGCCGCCATGCAGACGCCGTCCTTGGGGTCGATCTCACCCGGGTCGGCGGAATGCCGGGAATCGGGATCATCTTCATCGGCGGCACAACGGCCTGCATGGTCGGGCTGCTGTTGATGTCCGGGAAGCTGACCTGCTGCATCGCGTCCAGGTGGTAGAGGTAGCCCCAGAACTCCTGGAAGCCGTGCGCGGTCGGGAGCGAATCGGGATGATCGCCGAGATGGTTCTTGCCAAACTCGCCCGTGCTATAGCCCAGGTTATAGAGAAACTGGGCCAGGCACGGCGTGCCGGGCCGCAGATACGAAATCGCACCCGGCAACTGCGGCAGGACCATGCCCGCGCGGAACGGGTGCATGCCGGTGATGAACGCACGTGCGCCCAGCGGTGCAGCTCGACTCCGCGTAGTAGTGCATGAACATGCCGCCTTCGTTGGCGATGCGATCGATGTTCGGCGTCTCGCCGACCATCAAGCCGCGGTGGTAGCAACTCGGCTGCATCCAGCCGATGTCGTCGCCCATGATGAACAGGATGTTCGGTTTCTTCGCCTGCGCGTGCGCCGGAGCGACAGTACCAAAGACCGCGGCCGCAACGGCGCAGATGCCTAGGCAATGGCGGATCACTCTCAAAGTCGTGTGAAACATGTTTTCCTCCAGAGATTCAAGCCGTAGTCAGAAAGTCACGTTACGATTTTCACTGCCGCGCTAGTTCAGCGAAACTAGTTTAGCGCAGTGCGCTCAGAGCTTCGAGGATACGCGGTGCGGAGCAGAGAATGCCCTCCCAGAAAAGATAGCACCAAAGATCCTTCCCAAATCACACAAGTTGCCTGTCAATCGACGCATGCAACAACGATGCATGTGCGACAACGCGAAAGATCATCGAACTGAAAAGCTCACCGGCAAAAACCAAACTCCAATGCCGATTGTATCGCCCCGCGAACAGTTTTCCAGCGAATTCGCCAAGATTTCACGAGGATCTCGCCGCTGGCGAACACCAGCGCTTTACGGATCCGGAACGAGCAGCGTCACCCCCAAGAACAGGGTCCATCCCGAGTTGCTCGCATCGCGCTGGAAGTTGTACTGGGGATTGATGAAGAGTTGCAGCTTCTGCCCGCCAATTTCGGCAATGTTGTCGATTTCAATTCCCAGCGGCAGCTGCGACCATTTGGCGTCGTTCCAGTCGTAGCGGAATTCGCTTTCGCCGATGCCAACCGCCCAACGCTCGTTGAATTTGTACGCCAGGATCGGCTGCAACCGCGATTGAGAGGAATCGCCGCCGAGAAAATTCTGCATCAGAATGCCGGCCGTCCAGTGCTCGTTTTTGGTCACCGCGCCGGCCGCCGGACCGATCAGAAACGAGTCTTCGTCGTCGGCTGAATTGGGCAGCATCCGCACCGACGGCCCGACGCCCCAGCGTCCCCAACTCTCGTCAAACACGACTAGATCGAGGATCTCCACCTCGTCCAGTCCGGCCCCGTCGGCACCGTCCAGATTGTAGGGCACCGTCACCCGCAACAGATTCACCTGGTCCCAGGCCTTGAACGGAATCGTCGGCCGGAACTGGATCGCCTGATTGTCCGGCTCGGCGTTCGTCACTGGCCAGTTCCATTTCTGGCGCAGTCGCAGATCCATGATCCAAGCGGTGGGATCGGTCACGCGATCGATCCAGCGCTCGTCGCCGCCATCTCCGACCGGCGTAGTCTCGTAGGAGTCCAGGAACAACTCTTCGTCGAGCGGCGCCAAGTTGTGGAACTCTTCGCTGCTCGTGCCATCGATCGGTTCGACTGCGATGTTGAATGGCGCCTGGTCAACTGGCGCATCACCGGCGGCGTGCGAAGTCGTTGCCGCCATCAAAGTCGCTGCCGTCAACATCGCCCTGCACACGATCGACAACATTGAGCGTGACATCCGCATTGCCGTTCAAGTGAGTCAAGAGTGGTCGCATGTAAATCGCGCGACTCGGCCTCGGCACCGACCGTTGTGGGCGTCGAAGTCGAGGCCCATGTCTTATCGACGCCGCTTTTCACCCCTCGCCAGGAAAGCGGCGGTACCAGACCAGCGGCCTTTCTGCGCCGTCAGACCGTGGCGATTGGGTCGACCTTGAGGCGCGGCAATCGCAGTTCCGCGCAACGTCACTCCGCAATCCAATCGCGCATCGCACTACTGCAATTTCTCGGAGATCACGCCCAGATACAGTCGCCGTCGGTTTTCCACGGATCGCCGCCGCCGTTCTTGCCGGAGAGCTGCGTGTGGAAGCCCGACACGACGTCGTGGCTCGCGAGGTCGCCCGACTTCTCCAGGCACTCGAACAGATAGTCCCGCTCGGTGTCGACGTCGGGCGCGGTGACGTGCGTGATCTGGCCGGTCGTGCGACTCAGGCCGACGTGGGCATCGTAGACAGCCGAGCCGATCCAGATCGGCCGGCCGTCTTGACTCAACTTGTCGAGCTTCCAGAATCGCACGTGGTGCCGATGTCGCGGGTTGTCGCCGACCGGTTGCTCAAACGCGGCGTCTTCCTTGCGGCCAAACAGATACAAGCTGCTCACCGGCGCCTCGATGTCGGGCCGCGAGAGGACCGTATCGGCCGCGATCTTGAGATCGCTCTTGATGCCCAGCGCCGCCGCGGGAAACCAGCCGCTCGCTTTCATCACGGCGTCGAGCTGTTCTTGCGTACCGACGAGCGCCACGTTGAGCGGGTCGCCTGGGTGGTGGTCGCTCGTTTGGGTGATCCGCGGGCTGGCGTCGATCACGGGGTGACGCTTGGCGTAGAACTTCCACCAGGATGGAGCGATCAGGTAGGCCGAGAACAACCACACCAAAACCACGACGACCACGCCTTGAAGAATCGTCATGTGCCTTGGCTTCCCGACTGGCGCTTGCTCACTCGTTTCGGCAGGCGTATCGTCCACGTGATTGCATCCTGATTGGGGCCGCTCGCACGCGTACTGGGTCGTCGGTTGCCGTCGGCCTAGCCGTATTATGCGGTCGTGCTCGTGTTCGAGTACAGCCCCACCAGTCGGGCCAGGAGAATCGTCATGTAGAACATGCCGATCGTGATTTCCACCAGCGAAAGCATTCGCGTCACTTTCATCGACGGCATGATGTCGCCGAAATTGGCGGCCGTGAGCGTTTGCAGGCTGTAATAGAGCGAAGTGAAGCCGTGCATCGTGCTCCCCGTTGCGTCGGGCACGGTGAACACGAACGCGTCGTGAAACGTGTTGCCCAAGAGCGTGTACAGGAATGCGAAGGCGACGGCGAAGAGCAAATAGGCCGCCACCGCCGCGCAGATGACCTCCGCATTGACAACCGGCGCGGTCATCACGAAGCGAAACAAATGCACGATCACAAAAGTCACGAAGACAAATTCCGCCAGCAGCACCGGCTCGAGCGGAATCAGCCCCGGCCAAAGGTGATCGAGCCAATGGGTGATAATTACCGGAATGACCAGCACCGCGGCGGCGGTTTGCGTCCGTCGCCGGCCCCCCACGGCGTTGACCGCCGCCAGCAGCACAAACGTCAGCAGGGTCGCTTCGATCAGATCGCCGTAACGGAAACAATCGGCAAACGGCATCACGACAAACATCACCACCAGCGCAGCGACCAAGTGGGCCACCGAGAGCCGGTGGCGGCCGATGTGAAAGTGGAGGTGGCGCGAGGCCAAAGTGTAAGAGCTCATGAGCTTAGAACGATTCGTCGACCGGGACAGGCGCAGGTGCCGCCGCGCCGGTGTTGGTTTCCCCGCCGGCCGACGACGCGTCGGGCGTGGCGTCGGGATTCTTCAGCCGCACCAGCAGCCATTGCTCCGTTTGGTCGGCGCCGATATGGACCAGCGCCGGGGCTTCGTCCTTCGTGAGGTTGTAGAGTCCCGTCTCGATGACCGTCGTGGGCTTGTCGGCTACAGAGAAGGCGACACGCTGCGTCTTCAAGTTGGCCGAGCCCTGGACGAGCTCCGTCTTGCCGTCGGCCGAGTCCTGGAAGTTGCCACGGATGATGCCTTGCTTGTTGATCGCCAGCTGGAAGACGTCGTGCGAATCTTTCTCGCCGTTTTTGGTCAAGAGGAACACGCCCAGTGGCATCCAGTCCGCGCCGTCGCTTGATGCGTCGGCCTGCGCACCGTCGGCAGCGAGCGTCTGGGCTTGGTCGTAATACTCTTGGGGCGTGCCCTGGTCGACTCCGTTCACATAGACGCCGTCGTCCTGGTAGACGACCGTGTTGCCGTAGTCGTAGTAGATCGGGTACTCGGGCAGATCGCACCAGCCGTACATCGCGGGCCAGGTGCAAGGATACCAAATTCGACCGGCAGCCCAGCCGGCGGCGAACCACGCGCCGGGATGATTCGTGTACCAGCCCGGGCCGAAGTAATTCCAATGGTTGTAGTTGCCGCGGGCGTAGCCGGCTGTCACATGGCGATCGGATGGCGAGACTCGGGCGAATCCGGCGGCCCAACCATTGGGACCCGCGGCAATTCCGCGCGCCGCGACACCGCCATTTGGTCCGCGAGCGACCGAGCCACCAGCGACGCGACCATTCGGTCCGGCCGCGATGCCTTGCTTCACCGACGCGCCGCCGGCGCCTTCGACGCCGCGACCGGCGACCACTCCGCCGTTCGGGCCCACTGCCGCACCACGTTCCGCCGTGTTGCCGCGCGGGCCTTCGACGACGGTGCCGGCTGCTTCGCCGCCGCGCGGGCCGTCGATGCTGCCGTGCTGGACGTTGAAGTTGTCGCCGCCCAGGTTGCCGCCGCCGCTGTGGACGTACGGATTGTTGATCATGTTGTGCATGCCTTCGTCGGAAGGCAGGCCGAGGAAGCTGTTGAGTTGGCCGCGGCTCGGAGCGGCGCCGTAAGCACCTGCACCGATTCCGCCGGCACCCGCGCGACCATCAAGTCCGCCTGCGCCGAAGCCGCCGGCTCCGGCGCCGCCAAATCCATCGCGACCAAATTCGCCGCCGGCACCGCCGGCCCCAAACCCGTCGCGTCCGGCCCCGCCAAATTCCCCGGCACCACCGGCGCCGAATCCGCCGCCGCCAAATTCGCCTGCTCCGCCGCGGCCGAGGTCACCACCACCGCCGAGCCCACCGAATTCGCCGCCGCCGGCGCCACCAGCGCCACCGAAACCACCATGGCCGAGATCACCGCCGCCGCCAAAGTCGCCGCCGAATCCGCCACCTGCCGAATCCACCGCCACCTCCGCCGCCGAAACCACCACCAAAGCCGCCGGCGCCTCCGCCATGGAAGCCGCCACCGCCGCCTCCAAAGCCACCGCCGCCACCGTGGAATCCACCACCTCCACCGCCACCGAAGCCGCGGCCCGAGCAAGTTGCGGGCAGTACGAGTACGAACGCCGTCAAAACCAAAACGCTATTGAAGATTCGCTGGGACATGGGTTGCATCCCCTATGTGTTAAAAGTCGTGCGATGCGTGCTAAAAGTATTCGTGGTCGCGCGGGCAGACTATTTCTTGGCCGCCGTCGCCGACACGACCCGCTTGAGAATCACTTCGCCCGTATCAGGCAAGCTCTCCAGGCCGATGCTGCGTTGCACCGAGTTCCAAGAGTAAGCGTTCTCGTCGAGCTTCGAGAGCACGTTGACTGCGTGTGTTTCCGTGCCATCGGGCAGCATCCCCGAGGAGCGAATCGCCCAGCCGTTGGGCGTCGGCATCCACACGGCGACCGCATGGCTGCCGTCGGAGTTGAAGTTCCACGATGTGATGCTACCCGCCTGCGTGCCGACGATCTGGACGCCCGAGCTTTTCATCTTGCCCGGCGCGACGACGGTGTAGCTCCGCTCTAAAAAACTCTTGTTCGGCAACCAGCGGCAGTTGATCGTCATCGTCGCGCCATATTCCTCGACGCTCCACTGGCCGACCAGCCAATCGAGATCGGAGAGCGGGTTGCCGGAACTGCTGACCGCCGCATCCGATTCGTGGACGAAGGCCATCAACCACGCGCCGTCCTGCTTCACATGCACGGCGGTGTACTTGCCGCCGCTTTCCACGCCCGCCGACGCGGCTGACTCCAGCATTGCGGTGCCCTGTTCCAGGGCCGAGGTTTCGCTGAGCAAGTCGATCGAGTCGACCGACACCTTGATCTTCTCGCCCGGGTGCTCGGCGAAAAACTTCGTGTAAGCCGCTTCGATCTCTGCGCGACCTTTGAAGATCTTACCCGACGCGCCGACCAACTCGCCGTTGGGGGTCCACATCTTGGCCAGGGCCCCCGCATCGCCCTCATCAAAAGACTTGGCGAAGGCCTGCGACGACTGGCGAATCAATTCGGCGTCGTCCGCCGCGGCGACTCGACCCGCCACAGAGTAAAACAATATCAGACACGCGACCACCAGGTGGCTACGACTCATGGGATGACCTCGCATGTGGCCGGACAGAAGGACCCGTCGCGGGCAGCCCGGCCGATTGCCGCCCCGCGGAATTGCGCGTGGTTCGTCGCTAGGAGTGTTCGCGCTAGTAAGAATAGGTCACAGCTAGCCGATTGCCAACGCAGCCCCCTCAAAATCGGCACAGCCGACACCATTAATTGGCCGACTGCGGCACATTTTTCGCCGGTTCAAAACCAACATCGTCCGCCCGGTCGCCAATCAGCACCCGATCAAAATAGGCAATGTAAGTGCTCTCGGTCGCGTCGCGGTACAAACCGAATTTCAATTTCGGTGCAAATGGCTGATCGTACCCCACTGGGCCGCGGTACTCGACAATCTGTCGCCCGTCCCACCAGACGTTCACGAGGCCATCCTCGCGGCAGGACCACTTTGCTTGCACGACGAATTTTTGCCACTGCCCCAGCGGAAACTGCTTCGTTTTGAACAAGCCGATTTCCGTCACATCGTCGGCGTCGCGAATCACTTTCTCTGGGCTATGCCGCAGCCGGATCGAAAACTGGCCGTCGACGAATCGAAACGCCAAGGACGGACTCAGCCCCACGGCCAGAAACCCTTCCCGTTCTTTCCACTGCGCGAAGACGAGCCGATTCTTCTCGATCGGAGAAATCAGGCGGAAAGAATACACTCAGCGCGTACCACCGCTCCACGCCGGCGCGAGGAAAATCCTTCGATCGTCACCTCCGCCCGGTGAGTGCGTAAGAATGTCTGGTCGACCCACGTGTCGCCCGCCCGCAATTCGAACCGCAGCGAATCTTCGCCGTCCAATTGAATCGCGGAATCCGTCTGGATGGAATATGGCTTGGCGGCCGACTGGGTAATCCAGTTTGTCTTGAGCGGTTGCATCCAGGCGGCCGTCGGTCGGATCACCAGCGGATAGGTCGGCAAACCGCGCTGTACGGCGCACACCGCAATGAGCCCAAATGCCACTGCCCCGATCACGGTGAGCTTCGCCAGCGGGTGCCGCCAAGCGATGGCTGCGAGAGAGAACGCGAGCAGCACCGCGCCACAAGCCACCCACAACAAAACCTGCGGCAACCAAAACGCCCAGCATAACACTGGCAGCAACCAGCCCACCGCGAGTAGTACCAGCGCGAGTCGCGCCTGGAATCGACGTTCGTTTACCGGATCAATGGTCATTGCGTCAAACTGCTAATCTGAATGACGATTCGGGGATGGTCCACGAGCGGGCATGCCCGCTTGTCGACCTGCAGGAAGTCGCGCCATTTTCGCCATCGTCATCGTTTGCTGCAACGCCCTGTAACCCGGCTGATAGAAGATGCGGCTGAAATCGCCGTCGCGGATTGACTCAATTGTACGGTGAAGACCCTCGACCGGGCGATCTCCGCGGATGGGGCTTGAACGCCAAGTATCTTGATGTCAAGATACTTGGCGGTTAGGCTGTACGAATGCAAACTGACATCGTCGATCATGTACTCGGCCAGTGGAAGCGCGAACGCCCGCAGCTCGACGCCCGGCCGCTGGCCGTCGTGGGACGAATCCTCCGCCTGGCGGGAATACTCGAGCGGCGGGCGAACCTGGCACTCGAAGCGTTTGACTTACCGATCTGGGCCTTCGACGTGCTGGGTACGCTGCGACGTCATGGAAAACCGTATTGCATGACCCCCACGGAACTGATGCAGTCGGCGATGCTCTCCTCCGGTGCGATGACCAATCGCCTCGACCAGCTGGAGAAGCTCGAGCTCGTCGTCCGCAAGCCGGCGCCGCGCGATCGCCGCTCGTTGCTAGTTTGCCTGACATCGAAAGGCCGCAAGTTGATCGAGCAGGCCGCGCCCGCTCGATTCGACGAAGCGGCCGACGCGGTTCAGAGCCTCTCGCCGTCTGAGCGCAAAGTCCTCGCCGAACTGTTGCGAAAACTATTGCTCGCCACGGAATCGCACCTGGCGGCGAAGCACTAACATCTCCGTCCGCCATTACCCCAAAAGAATTCAGACGATGGATCACCTGGCGGCACATTCCGCAACCACCGAAGGGCTCACCATTTCCCCGGCGCTCGACCTCGTCGCCGAAGCGGCGCAGGTCCCGGCCGAAGTCGCGCTCATTAACTTGCGCACGCTGCAGGTTTGCGGTCTGGCGATCCTGCTGGGCATCGTGGCCGCCTTCGTCGCACAGCTGCTGGTCGCGCTGATTGCACTGATCACGAACCTCGCGTTCTTCGGCCGGTTCTCATTCGCCACAGCGAGTCCCGCCGACGCCGTGCCACAGCTCGGTTGGTTCGTTGTTGCAATTCCGATGGTCGGCGCCGTGATCGTTGGCTTCATGGCCCGCTACGGCTCGAAGGCCATCCGCGGCCACGGGATCCCCGAAGCGATGGAGCAGGTGCTCACGAACGAAAGTCGGATTCCGGCGCGCGTCACCTTTCTCAAGCCGCTTTCCTCGGCGATCGCGATCGGCACCGGCGGTCCGTTCGGCGCCGAGGGCCCGATCATCGCCACCGGTGGCGCGCTGGGCTCGGTCGTCGGCCAGTTCCTTCGTACGACTACGGCCGAACGCAAGACGCTGCTCGCCGCCGGCGCCGCGGCAGGCATGGCGGCCACGTTTGGCAGTCCCGTCTCCGCAGTGCTGCTGGCGATCGAACTTCTGCTATTCGAGTTCCGACCGCAATCGATCATTCCGGTGGCGTTAGCCGCTTGCTCGGCCACGGCGATTCGCATGGCGTTCGACGGCGTCGAGCCGATGTTTGCCATGACGAATCTCCAACAGCCTTCCGTCGCCGCTTTGGGCTGCTATTTCTTGCTCGGCGGCATCATGGGCGTTGTGGCCGTCGTCGTCACGCGCATCGTCTACCTCGTGGAAGATGGCTTCGAACGCTTGCCGATCCATTGGATGTGGTGGCCAACGCTCGGGGCGGTCGTCGTCGGTGTCGTCGGCTACTTCGCACCCAACACGCTTGGCGTCGGCTACTACAATATCAGCAACATCCTCTCCGACCGACTGCCCCTCTCGGCGCTGGCGTTTCTTTGCGGCATGAAATTCATCTCCTGGGCGATCGCCTTGGGGAGCGGCACTTCCGGCGGAACGCTGGCTCCGTTGTTTACGATCGGCGGCGGTATCGGTGCGCTGATCGGCGCGGCGGTGGTCGGGCTCGCGCCGGGGCTTGGCGTCGATGTGCGGATCGCCGCCTTGGTGGGGATGGCCGCGATTTTTTCCGGGGCCTCGCGCGCGATGCTTGCCTCCGCCGTCTTCGCTTTCGAAACGACGCTCCAGCCGCTCGGCTTATTGCCGCTCTTGGGAGGCTGCGCGACCGCCTATCTGACGTCGAGCCTGCTGATGCGGAACTCGATCATGACCGAGAAAATCGCCCGCCGCGGAGTGCGCACGCCCGGCGAGTACGAAGCCGATGCGCTCGACCAGTTCCACGTCCGCGACGTGATGTCGACCTCGGTGGTGACACTCCGCGCGGAGCAGTCGCTTGCGGAGGTGCGCGAGTGGGTTGCGACCGGCCAGGCTGGGACTTCTCACCAAGGGTTTCCCGTCGTCGACCAGCACGGCAGGCTGATGGGCGTCGTCACGCAGCGCGATCTGCGCGATTCGGCCGTCGGTGATCGGCAGCAGCTGTCCGAGGTCGTCCGCCGTTCGCCGAAGTTTGTCTACGACGACTGCACGGTTCGCCAGGCCGCCGACCACATGGTCAACCACAACATCGGCCGACTCCCCGTTTTGCGGCGCGGCCAAGGAGCCGAGCTCGTCGGCATCGTCACCCGCAGCGACGTCCTCTCGACCTATCGTCGTCGCATCGCCGCGTCCCATCTTCAGGAACCGAGCTTGCGACTGATGCCGCGTCGGCGGATGTGAAAGCCAGTGCAATGATCGTAGAATGCCGACCTACTTCGGCTCCGCCTCGTCGCTGGTATCGAAGAGCGGATCGAACTCCGCGGCGCCGCGCATCGAGGTCCAGTTCATCGGCTTGCCGCACTTTTTGCACGGCGGCGCGTCGCTGTGCGATTCCAGGAAACCGGCGATCGTCACCAGATACTTCGCGCTACAGTGGTCACACTTCCAGGGGACCTGCGTGGGTCGAAACGAACGTAACATCGCCGATTGCTCCAGTGCCAGCTACTACGCGAATTCGCGTCCTCGTGCGAAATCGCGCCACTAAGGTAAAGTCTAGCTTACGCCTGGAAGCGTGCGTTAGCGGCCGCGGGACGCTGTTTTTAGCCGACGTTCGAGCACGCTGCTCCGCCTGCCGGACCACGCGTTCCAGGCAGCCCTCGGCAAACGGCGACACGAGTCCGGCCCCCCGCACTAGCTCGCCAAACGGCGCCTCGCCGCCCCGGCGACAGAGCTCGCCGAAACGCGCCATCGTGCCCGCGCGATCCTCTTCGGCATGGACCCACAGTTGCAATGCACAGGTGAGCGCGAGGCCGTAGTCGATGTAGTAGAACGGCGCGGTGAACAGGTGCAGCTGTGCGTGCCAGCGCCGGCCGCTCGCGGGATGGGCGAGGTCGCCCCAACGGAGCGTCGGCAAGTAGGTCCGCTCCATCTGTTGCCACATCGCGGCCCGATCGTCTGCGGTGCAATGCGGCTCAGCGTAGACGAGATGCTGGAAGTGATCGACTGCCACAATGTACGCCAGCACGGCCAGCCGCTGCGCCAAATGGATGCGGCGAAATCGCTCGGCCTCCTCGGCGCCGAAGAACAGCCCCATCTGCGGCCAGCTGAGAAATTCCAGCCCCATCGAATGGATCTCGCACGATTCCATCGTCGGCAAGAGATAGTCGGCGAGCGGCTGGTGGCGGCTGGCGTGGACTTGATACGCGTGCCCCATCTCGTGCGTGAACACGCCGACGTCGTGCATCGTGCCGTTGAAATTGGCGAAGATGAATGGCAGGCCAAAATCGGGTAGCTCGCTGCAGTAGCCGCCGCCTCCTTTGCCGGCGCGGCATTGCAGGTCCATCAGCTGCCCGTCGCGCATCTGACCGAAAAGCTGGCTCATGTCGTCGTCGAGCTCGGCGAACATCTCGGCGGCCCGATCCATCATCCAATCGGCATCGCCCTGCGGCGCGGGGTTGCCGGCCGGGTCGAATAGCCCTTCGTCCCAGGCCATCAGCGGGTCGACGCCCAGCCGCGCCGCCTGCTGCGCGAATCTGCCCCACCACGGGCACGACACACGCGCGGACCTGCTCCCGAAACCGCTCGACGTCGCTTTGCCCGTAGTCGATGCGATGCATCAATTGGTAGGCGAACTCGACGTAGTTCTTGTAACCGAGTTTCTCGGCCATCGTTTGCCGCAGCCGCACCTGCTTGTCGTAGATCTCGTCGAGCTCCTGCCGATGTTCGTCGAACCATCCCCAGCGGAGCCGCGCCGCCTCGTGC
Organism: uncultured Planctomycetota bacterium; assembly: GCA_963847905.1. Taxonomy (GTDB): domain Bacteria; phylum Planctomycetota; class Planctomycetia; order Pirellulales; family Lacipirellulaceae; genus DASYDU01. The sequence goes on from CAWKBP010000003.1 coordinate 44,180, forward strand.
CGCACTTCCCGCTCCGGGTGCTCTTCATATTTGAGCAGTTGCGAGAGCGTGAGCGTCTCGCCGCGAAACTCGAATTTCGCCGTGGCGATTAGCTCGGTGTAACTTGCCTCGAGCTTCGACTGCTCGGCTAGATCGGCTTCGATCACCGGTTCAAACGACGCGAGGTCGCACCGCCACAAGTCGAAGGCGTGCTCGCCGAACCGCCGGGCGAGCGCCTCGCGATGCTGGCTCTCAAGCAGCCGTCGCTTGAACGCAACCGCCAAATTGGTCAACTTCGGCTCCAGCTCGTCACGATACTCGCGAACTTTCTTGTACTCTTCGTTCCGCGTGTCTTGCGAGAAGCGAATCTGCGCCAGCGCGCTCCAGGTCGTCAGCCGCCGCCGCAGCGCGTCCCATTTTTCGACCGCCGCAATCGCCGCGTCGCCGGAAATTGCCGACTCGACCTCGCTCAGCAACTGTTCATATTCACGCGCGACGTCGTCGTATGCCGGCGTGGGAAGTTTGAAATCTGAGAAATCAGCGGTTTCCACGATCCGATCCTCGATACGCGGTCGCGTGGCAATCATTACAGAAGCGGTGTCAGCGGAACCAACACCGAAGCCGGTCGCTACTACGCCCGGCACCGCACAAGCACCGCGGTCAGTCTACCAGAACAGCCGATGGCGAGCATTAGGCACAGCAGCAAACTCGACGGCTCGGGGACGCTACCAACCCCGCCGGCCCCGCTTCCCAGCGTGGCACCAAAATTGGATTTCCACGTTGCGTATTGCGCCGGTCCGATCACGCCTCCGTCGACGTCGTTCGCGAGCGTACCGGCCGGCGCACCAAGATTGTTGCGCCACAACGTGTAGTCCGCTGCGTCGACGATGCCGTTTTGGTTGTAGTCGCCCGCGAGCAATATGACCTCGACCACCTGCAGCACCACGCTCTGCGAATTGTAGATCACCTCGAATGTGAGATCATTGAATACGGGAAAGGCCTCGACGGCAAACGTTCCACCGACGTTGCCGAAGGTCGTCTCGAGAATCGTGAACGAGTTGCCCAGCACCGGAGTGAATCCAGGCAGCAAGTTTACCGCGATCGTGCCATCCAACACGGCATTGTTTGTTACTGTTAGCGCGTCAAATAAGCCCGGTGCGACACCCCCCAAGTCAAATTGCAGTTCGCCAGTCGACGACTGGGTCAACGCGCCAACCGTAGCAGCTGCTGGAGAAGGTGCGGCGAGCGTCCCCGCGTTGACGACGCCACGATTGACTACCGTCACACCCAAGTTGGCGCCGTCTTGCAAACGCAACTCGCTTGCTTCCAGATTCACCAGGCTTCCGAGTCCAGTGAAAGTGGCGCTAGTCGCGATTCCAATCCGGGGGCTGTCGAGTTCCAAATCGGCGTCGAGATCGGTGTTGCTATCGTTCAAGAAGTTTACGCTCTGCGTTCCCTCGTTTACGATACGCGAGGGAGACGCGCCCGTGACGTTGTTGGTCCCACCTATGTTCGTGGCCATGTTGACTCGATACGTCCCCGCTGAAATCGTCACAGTGGACGGCGCTTCCAAATTTAGCGAAAAACCATCGACAAACATTTCCTGTCCAGGACTGATGTTCACGGCGCCCTCAAAATCCTGTGGGTTCCCCGTGACGCCGCGCAGGATCAGATCGGCCGAAACGGCGCGCAGTTGGCCATTGTTGGTATTGCCGTCCAACAAATTATCACCGCTGGTCGGGTCGAGGATTAGCGTCCCGCCTCCTTCGGCGCGAATGCCCCCTTCATTCTGAATCCGTGACGTAATCAGCCCGTTTCCGCGGATGATAGTCGACTGTACATGGATGATATCGCCGCCCGAGAGTTCGCCTCCCTCCAGGACCACGTCGTCGCTGATCGCGCCAGAGAACCAGCCATGCGAAATATTCAGCACCCCATCATCAGCAATTCGCAACCCGCCGATTCCACCGCTAACAAAGTCGCCAGACACATTCAGCGTGCCGTCGTCGGCGACCAGCTCCGATGTTCCGTCACCCGCCAAGTCGGTCTGAATGGTGCCGAAACCAGCGAGCGACCGCGAACTGCTGAGGACCAGTTGGCCGTTGCCCTCGATGAGGCCGCCGAGCAATCGATTCGCGGTTGCCGGGGTGCCGCCATTCATGACAAACACGTCGCCCGTTTCGTCAGCGATCGAAACCGTGCCGTAAATGTCCAACCGTGCCGTCGAGCGAGCCCAGCCTTCGATAACGAGCGTCCCACCTTCCGTTCCGACCTCAATCGCCGACCCATCCAACATTTCTGCCGCGTTGGGGGCCGTCAGTGGATTCGGGCCGACGAGTCGAATCTCCCCCGAGTCAAAGCTCCAGCTCCCCAGTTGTCCCGGTGGGATGTTGACTTCCAGTTCGCCGAGATTCGCCCCCAGGTCGTTCGTGATCGTCATCTTGCCGTCGAATCCGTCCCCCTCGTCATCGATCGCGTCGGCGTTGATAGTGAGCGGTGCTCGGATCGTGTGGCCGCTAGCGCCATCCGGAGACACGTTGTCCTCCAAATCGACCACCGCGACGTTGAAGGTGGTCGCGGTATTGACCGTCATCTGCCCGGGCTTGAGCGTTCCCGCACCGTCGAAAGTCGCGTCCGTACCGTTATAGGAGGTCAGGCTGCCCAGATTGAGTATCGCTCCCGCCGCGATGTCGACATCCGCATCGTTGTGAAACACGATCGAGCGGTATATAATCTGCGATTCGCCCGTGCCGCCGACCACGATGTTCGCGTCGCTCGTGCCGCTGTCGTTGCCGATGTGAATCGTTTGGCTGGAGGTGAGGGGCGTATTATTTCGTAGCACCGCCGGAGCACCACTGGTATTGTTCAGGTTTAGTGTGCCGTCCATGGTCCAGCTGTTTTGCGGATCCATTATGAATTGGCCGCTATTGATGTTAATCGTCGCATCGAACTGAAGCACGACGGCGGGGACTTCGGCGCACCAAAATGACCTCCGTCGAACCTGAAGACAGCCCCCGGATTCACGGTAATCTGGTTGCCGGAGCCGCCTGCAAAAAAATTGGTTTGCAGGTTCGTCACCTCGGCATTCACCACCATGTGCGCTGAGCTGCCGACGTTTCGATACACGGCCGACGCGGCGAACTGAGCGGGCGCGTCGAAGATTACCGTGCCGCTATTGTTGATCGCGCTGCCGCCGGCCGCGATCAGCGGCGCGGCAAAGTGGAGCGATTCGTCCGCTTCGTCGAGCGTGATCACGGCGCCCGAAGCAAGGGTTAACTCATTGCCCGTGATCGTCGCGGCCGCCGTGAGTGCCGGCAGCGAGGTATTTACGTTGACCGCGCCATCGATCGACCACGGATCGGCCACGTCGAGCGTCGAAGCCGGTCCTAAACTCAACGTGCCGCTGAATGGCTCGATGATCGCCACGTCGACGTCGAGCGTCGCGTTCTGCTGTAGAAAGACCTGACCCGAACCGTTTCCATCCAGATCGATCCGCGCGTCGACGTCGGTCCGAGTGATCTTCAGCGTCCGCGGCGGCGGATTTAAGGCAAAGCCGGGTAGCCCAACCGAGAGCGTCCCCGAATTGTTGAATAAGGACGTAGGCGTCGCGGGATTGTCGTGCAGCTGAAGCTCGCCATTTCCCTGCATCGTGCCAAACAGCGCAAAGAGACCGTTGTCGACCTCCAATACCGCGTCGTCGTACATTTCGACCGTCGCGCCCGTGCCGACGAATAGCGTATCGGTCCGCAACGCCTCCGGAGAAAGGATGGTGCCGATCAAGTAATCGCGCATGCGCAGGATCGTACCCGAGTCACTCAGCAAAGTCGGGCCGTTGACGACGAGACGATTGCCGTCGGTGTCGACCGTCGAGCTGTTCTGGACGTCGAGCGACAGAATCGTGTAGTTCTGATTGACCACCGTGTCGGGGCCGGCACCGACGACAAACCCGGTGCCAATCGTCAGATCGTCGCCCGCGGGGTCGGCGTTGGGAGACCAATTCGTGGCGTTCGTCCAGCTAGAGCTGCCACCGCCACCATCCCAACTCAGCGCCGCGGCCTCCACCCGCCGGTCAGTACACTGCCACATCAACAATCCGCTCAAACAACTAAGACAACCAATCAATCGCCGTGACATCGATATTCCTCTTCGCAGAAACCTCTGCTACATGGTCGCTAGCGCGAAATCGATCGTCACCGACTCGAGCACTAGCAGGTGCACCTCACTTGGCATGCGTTGAAGGGACTGTTAGCGGGGACATTCTACTCGATTGGAATGCCAAATTGTCCCCCTCATTCTTACCCCTAGTCACATCTTGAGTGTGGACATCGGTAATCACAGCTCGTCCGGCGGCGGACATCCGTCAAGCCAGAACAGCCGATGGCGAGCATCAGGCACAGCATCAAACTCGACGGCTCGGGGACGAAGGTGAAATCGCAGTTCCGTGTTGCTGACAACCACGTCACCCGAAAATGCCGGCAGCGTGTCCAGGTCGCGCACGAAAGCTGCCAGGTCGGGCACGCCCGACTCGTCGACGAAGCGGAGCGACGACCAGGCCGGCATCACTCCATCCTGCACCGCAAAGCGATCGCCGGGAGTGAGCGCGAGCGGCGGGGCGATCAATTCGCCGAAGTTGATGCCGACCGACCCGCCCGTCGCCGCGTTGGTCAGTTGCGGAACGACAATCTGCTGGCCGACGACGCCCGAACCGATCAGATCCCAAATGTCGCAGTCCACTTCTCCGTCGCTTTGAGGCACTCCGAGCGCCAGCCGGCTTCCGACGGGCACAGGCGGCAACTCAATGATGCCGTTCGCGTCGCCATCGTTCATCGTGACAAATCCGAACCCCTGTCCCGGCTCGGCCACGCCGACGGCGATCGACAGGGGCGGCGAATTGGTCGACCAATCCCCGGAGATCAGAACCACCTGGACCTGCCCCAGCGCCGCGGCGTCGCGCGACACAACCATCACCGCTACCAAAGTGATCGTCGCCAGCGCCGCCGCCAAGATGCGTTGCATAAGGTCGTCTCCGTATTGAGGGCCGTCCGTGCCGCGATCGCTATTTCCGGCGGCGTATGCAGCCCAGTCCAGCCGCGGCCAACATGACCGAGAAGATTGTCGCCGGTTCTGGCACTTGCCGATACGCGATGATCGCACCAGTCTGGAAATCAAGCTCCGCCGACGATTGTACGCTGAACCCGACGGACATGTCGACGAGGCTGTCGGTCGTGAATGTCGGCACACCCGAGACGAGGCCGTGGTAGGTCGCGCCGGCCGGGAGACTGAAGCCGCTGAATGTCGCGTCGAGCGTGGCGAGCATTTGCTCGGTCGTATCAAACGCCGAGAAGCCGACCGTCGCGCTGTACGTGTTCATGCTCGAACCGACCTGAAAGCCGAGATTCGCCACGGCGGTCCCCGCGCCTCCGGCCGGCACTGACTGCCCGCCCAAGTTCCCTAAGAAGAGGGCCATCACGCCATTGCCTCCGCTGCAAGTGATGCATGGCGGCGGCTCGTAGTCGGCCGGCAACAGCGGAAAATCGGGAATCGATCCAGCGGGCAGACTTCCCGGAACGACATGCACCGACATGCTCATATCGACTTCGGCCGGAGCTATGTAGTCCCCGCTACTCGCAGTGTCGACGATCAGATCTTCGCCCGACACGCTGCCATCGCCATTGAAGGCGTTGGTAAATGCGTCCATGTCGATCCGCATCGCCGTGACGACCTGGTTGCCCGACATCCCTGGGCTGAGATCGGTCACGTAGGTCGGCGAGACGTTGTCCGTATTCCAAACGTTGAATTGCACCTGACCATCGTAGTTCAGTGAGCCGTTGGGCACGCCGGCCGTAAAGGTCACGTTGTCGGCCTGCGCCGCAGGGCCGGAAAAGGAGCAGCAGCTCATCACCACCGCGACATACATGATTCGGTTCGCTGACTGTCGGATCATTGGACGTACCTCCTCAAAGAAACGGTTCTCATCTCGCCGCCGATTGGGAGAGCGTCGACCGCCAGCAAAACCCCTTAACAGCGAAGGCGGATCCACTCTCCATGCGCGATTTAGCGTGGCAGACTGCGCGCCGCGAAACTATCCACTAAACAGTGGAATTTTTGTGTAATGGGCGCAAAAACATGGGTTATCATGGGAGCGGTCGCTCGCAGGAGGGGACAGCCGCGAGCCGAGCTTGTCACGAATCGCAAGGGAGAACGTGATGGCCCATTCCCAGCGGCTCCGCTTGAACGAAGTGCGGCGACTGTTCCATCTCATCGGCGAGACCGTCGAGCAGTGGGACGATCCGGATCGCTGGCGGAACCATTTTCTCACCGGGCTTTGCGAACTCGTGGGTGGCGGTCGGGTCGGCTGGTCGCATGTCGCAACGCGGGTCGAACCGCCTGGCGAATCCGATCTGCTGGGGCCGGCCCCAGCTTGGGTTGCCGGTTGGGACGATGCCCAGGACCGCAGCGTCTTTGTCGCCGGTATCGACGCCATCAATTCCGACCCACGCTGCATCCCCACGATGGCGCCGATGATTGCCCAGCTGGCGCGGCGTCCGTTGGTGTCCGCGCGCCGCCGGGATCTCGTGGCCGACGCGCCCTGGCATCGCACGCGGTTCTACGAGCAATACTGCGCACCCTGTGGCTGGGACAACTTCATTGTCTCCGCCGCGTTGCTTCCGGCCGACGGCGCGCTGAGCATTTTTGCGATTGGCCGCCACGGAGACTTGCCGCTCGAACGGCGTCACTGCCGTTTAATACAACTCGCCCACCGCGAAATCTCGCCCTTGATCGGAACGCGACTCGCCGTCTCCGGCCAGAACGGCCGTGCAGGCTTGACCCGCCGGCAGCGCGAAGTGTTGAACTTCTTGCTCGCCGGTTGTACGGAGAAGCAGATCGCCCAGGAGCTTTACATCTGTCCGGCGACGATCCATGACCACGTGCTGGCGATCTACCGACACTTTCACGTCCATAGCCGCGCGGCTCTGATGGCTCGCTGGATTCGTGCCCCGCGCAACTGAACGTGAACGCAAAGAAACGAGCAGCCGCGACTTGGTCCGCCACCGAGCGAGCAATGCCGCGACGTTGTCATTTCCGCCCGTGCCTAGCCCTTTAGAGCGCGTTTCGGTTACGTGTAGCGCCTTTTTCGTCGGTTGAGGCTGGAAAACACGGCACGGTAGACGCTACACACCCGTGCGGCTCGCACTACGGCTGCTTCAGTTCCGTCGCCAGGATCTTGAATTCGATGCTGGCTGGCTGGCCGGTCTGTGGGTCGCGCGAGTTGATTTTACCTAAGTAGATGTCGCCCGCTTCGACAGGGACCGACGCCGGCGCTCCGCGTCCCGGCATGCCGCCCAGATTGATTTCTTTGAGTTGGAGCTGTTCTCGAATCGAGCCGAGCTGAGCGAGGTCGAGCATGTCGAACTCTTCTACATCGACGGCAGATTGATCCACGGTCCTGCTCGCGCTCGCCGCTTCGGCCTCGCGTTTCCACACTCCGACCCACGACACCTCGGCCTGCGGGAAATTCATCTGCTCGGTGAACTGCAGCTGCACCTCATCGCCATCCTGTACCAGCCGTACCCAGGGCGGGCCGAAGCGACCCATTATCATACCGCCGGGTCTGCCGGGACCGATTTGCTGCTCGAATTGTCCCGTGGTCACCGCGTCGTTCTGGAACTGGGGCATCCCGGGTTGGATCATCGATTTGGATCGCCACTCGACTTTGATTTCGGCCGTGATGGCCTGGAACAATTTCACGTCCACCGACGTTGCCTGTTTCGCATCTGCCGGGACGACGACTCTCTGCGACGAGGGGGAATAATTTTGCAAACTGATTTGGCAGCTGTATTCGCCCGGAAACAATTGCAGTTTCGCGACTCCGTCGGCGGCCGTTGTCACGGGCGGCCCGGCCTCGTGCCCGCCCGATCGGCTAATCGAGTTGAGCGATACCGTGGCACCGGAGAGAGGCTTGCCTTCGGGATCAACCACGTGGACGACGACTTCCCGTCGATCCGCGTCGCTGAGCCGCTTCACGCGCAGCACGCCGACGTTTTCCGCGCCATAGGGACTGCCGCCGAATTCCACGTCGTCGCTCACCAATTCGGGCTTGGTGAGCACCAACTGGCACGGGTTGTTTCCGAACCCGTTCCGCCGGTTGAAGGTGAATAAGTGGTAGCCTTCGCCAAACGATTCGAGGTTTTCGTCCTGGCCGCTGCAGTTGATCCGGAATGCCGATCGGCCGACCGGTTCGTCCGCCTGATCTACCAGCCGGAAGTAGGCCGCGTACATCGTCTGTTCCGCCCCGAATTGGTTCGCGCCTTCCGCCGCCGCCGCGATCTGGTCGAGCCGCTTCACGAGCGCGGCTGGGAGCTGTTCGATGGCCCGTCGCTCTTCGATCTCCTTCGCCAGCCGATCGGCAAGTCCCGGATAGGCCGCGACGATCGCCTCCTTTCGCGGCTCGAACACTTCGCTCGCACCCTTGCCGAATCCTGCGCTCGCCAGGCTACGGGCATACCAAAACGCGACGCGCGGATCTTCGGGCGCCAGGCGAAACGCTTCCGCCAGGATTCCCACATCCTTCGACTCTCGATCCGACAAGAGTTGCGATTCAAGTCCCTTGATGAGCAATTCCGCCGCCTGATTCGACTCGTCGTTCGCGGCGGGCGAAACAGAGGCCACGTTCTTAAATGGGACTCTCAGCGTAGCCCCGTCGATGTCGACCACCAGGTCCGCCCCGTCCATGGTGACGTTGCCAAGGAGCGTCGCCCCGTTCTCGAGCTTGACTAGCTGTTCGCCGTGCGCCGCCGCCGCGAAGTATCCAACTGATACGGCCACCCAACCGAGGATCGAAGTGCGTCGCATGATTTCGCTCCGAACTAAATGAACGATCAATTGCTGAACGATTGAGAGGGGAAATTGTTTTCCGTCATCTCGCTCGCGCGCGTGCCAGCAACGCGGTGACGTTGTCCTTGCCTCCCGCGTCGAGCGCGAGAGAGACCAGCGTATCGCAGGCCGCCTGGGCGGTTGGCGCTGCGTCGATGCACTCGGCGATCACGTTTTCACCCACCATGTCGGTGAGCCCGTCGGTACACAAGAGCAGCTGGTCGCCTGGCCGCAGGCGCACATGATACACGTCGGGCCGATCCTTCGCGGCATCGTAGCGCAGGCAGCGCGTGAGCATGTGGCTGTACTTGCCGGCGATCTCCGGAGCGACGCCCGCCGCAATGAATTCCTGCTCGATGGTGTGGTCGGTCGTGATCCGCTGGAAGATGCCGTCGCGCCAGAGGAAGCTGGGCGAATCGCCGATCTGCGCGAGCACGGCGAAGGAGCTGACGAAATACGCACTCGTCCAGGTCGTGCCGCTGTTGCAAAAATTTGGGTTCGTCTCGAACTCGTGCACAAACGCCTGCTGCATCATGTAGACGAAGCCTTCGACCCGCTCGGTCAGTTCCTGGGTGTTGAGATCGCGGAGCTTCATCACCCAGCTTGTGGTTCGGCCGGCCAAATCCCACGCCTCGCGGATCGCGAGCCGGCTGGCCAGCTCGCCGCAGCCCTGGCCGCCCATGCCGTCGGCCACCGCCATGCCGAATGTTTCGTCCGTCGGCATCACCAGCTCCTCGGTCGGCACATTGGTGAGCAGCAGTTGTTGCGTCCGCGTGCGGCGCATGACGAGGTAGTGGTCCTGATTGTCGGGCCGCTTCAACCCCGCGTGGCTCGCGGCGCCGAATTCGTACGCCAAGTCCTCGGTCCGCTCGACAAAGTACTTCGCCGCCGCAAGTGCTGGTGAGACATTTTCCATCGTTTCACTGTCGTGTTCGGCCATGACGCGCTACCTCCCAACGACAAGTATGCGCTTCGTCGTTGGAAAAAGCGAGTGATTTCGGGGCAGGGCGGACCAGCCAGCGGGACCCGCAACCAAGCCCTGCGACAAATCGCTCGGCGGCCTGTCGAGCCTAGGTGATATCCGCGCCGTCGACGAGCAAGGGCCGTCCCAGATCGAGGGACAATTGGACCGCATCCCCGCGATCCGCCGGGGTTTGAGGGAGACATGTCATGCGGTGGACGACAGCGCAACAGACTAAAGCGCGCGAACGACGCAGGCCGCCCAATCATCAGCGAACGGGGTTTTACGTCGCCGTCGCGACATAGGGCCGGACCATTTTCGCGGGGTCGACGACGCGGTCGAACTCCTGCTCGCTGACGTAGCCGAGTTTCAATGCCGCCGCCTTGAGCGTGAGGTCTTGATCGATTGCATAGTGCGCGATCTTCGAGGACTTGTCGTAGCCGATCACCGGCGCCAAGGCCGTCACCAGCATCAGCGAGCGGTCGACGTATTCCGCAATCTTTTTCAAGTTTGGCATCGTGCCTTCGACCAGAAACTTACGGAAGTTCGTGCATCCGTCGGTAAGCAGGGTGATGGAATTGGTAACGTTGAAGATGATCAGCGGCTTGTAGACGTTCATTTCCAGGTAGCCGCCGGCGCCGCCGAAGCCCACCGCCACGTCGTTGGCCATCACTTGGACCGAGAGCATCGTCAGCGCTTCGGCCTGCGTGGGATTGACCTTGCCCGGCATGATCGACGAACCCGGCTCATTCTCGGGAATGAGCAATTCGGCAAATCCGGCCCTCGGGCCGCAGGACAGGAGACGAATGTCGTTGCCAATTTTGTAGAGCGACGCTGCGAGCGTGCGAAAGGTACCCGAGAGTTGCAACAGCGCATCGTGCGAGCCTTGGACCGTGAATTTGTTGGGCGCACTGACAAACGGCAGCCCTGTGAAGCGGGCGATCTCGGCCGTGGCGGCGTCGGCGAATCCGGGCGCGGCGTTGATGCCTGTGCCGACCGCCGTGCCTCCCAGCGCCAACCGATAAACACCTTTGAGCGAATCGGCAATCCTTTCCAGATCGTCGGTCAGGACTCCGGCGTAGCCCGACCATTCCTGGCCCAGCGTGATTGGCGTCGCGTCTTGCATGTGAGTGCGGCCAATTTTGACAATGTCTTGCCAATCTTTGGCTTTGACCGCAATCGCGTTACGCAAGTCGGTGATTGCTCCGACCAGTCGTTGGTTGACGTTGCAGGCTGCCGCAATGTACATCGCCGAAGGAAAGGTGTCGTTCGACGACTGCGACATGTTCACATGGTCGTTGGGATGCACTGGTTGCTTGCTGCCGAGTGGTGTACCGGCCAATTGACAGCAGCGATTCGAGATCACTTCATTCACGTTCATGTTGAACTGCGTGCCGCTGCCAGTCATCCAGACGTGGAGCGGAAACATGTCGTGATGCTGTCCGGAGAGAATTTCGTCACAGACCTTGACGATTAGCGCGAAACGGCTATCGTCGAGTCGGCCGCCCGCGTGATTGGCGGTCGCGGCCGCCCGCTTGAGGATCGCATAGGCTGTGATCATCTCCCGCGGGATCAGATCCTGGCCAATGCTGAAGTGCTCGAGCGAGCGCTGCGTCTGCGCGCCCCACAGCTTGTCGCTAGGAACTTCTACTTGTCCAAGACTGTCGGTTTCGCAACGAAATTCTGTCACGGGTCGCTCCGTTTGGTGGAATGAGCGGAACGACTACGAGCAGGTGGCCATTGGCTGTAGCGCGTCGTCCGCTTGGAAATTGATTTTCGTGTTCTTGTCGAATACGACGTAGGCGCGGTTCCAGGGCTGATCATTCACCAACCGCCACTTGTGGCCCGTGCCCGTGGTATCCATCGCCACCAGGATCTCGCCCGGATGGATCGTGAAGGATTCGCCGGCTTGAGTCTCGAACTCGAGTTCGCCCGAGAGCGTGATCACATACTGGGTCGTCGGCGCATTGTGCCAATCGAGCGACGAATGGGGCGGCGACTCCGCCCACATGATCGACTCGGCCGCAGTCACTTCGTGGTCGATTAGACTCCCACGCTGGACATGGGAGTGGCCATCGTGCCCGGTGTAAAGGTAATAGGCTTGCAACATGATGGAATGTCGTTGATATGGAGGATCGCAGCCGTATCGGCACGCACTTTCCGGCAAAGCGCGGCGTTGTCGATCAGCGACTGACCGTACGAGGGAATCATCTTCTTCAAGCGACTGGCCCAGCCGCCGCTGGTCAGCTTGTCGGCAAAACATTTCTCGATCAGGTTGACCATGATCCAGACCGCTGTCGAAGCTCCGGGCGAAGCGCCGAGCAGGGCGGCCAGTGAGTGGTCGGCCGCGGAGACAATCTCCGTGCCAAATTGCAAGACGCCGCCGTGCGTCGGATCCTTCTTGATGATCTGCACGCGCTGGCCCGCGACTTCCGGCCGCCAATCCTGCTCGTCGACTTGCGGATAGAACTCTCGCAGCATCGCGAAGCGCTCTGCCGAGCTCTCCAGCACCTGGCCGATTAAATACTCGGTGAGTGCCATATTGTCCCGGCCGACTGCCAACAGCGGCAGAATGTTTTCCGGATCGATCGAACTGAACAGATCGAGATACGACCCGTGTTTTAGGAACTTCGTCGAGAATCCCGCGTACGGACCGAACAGCAGGGAGACTTCTCCGTCGACGTGGCGCGTGTCGAGATGGGGCACCGACATCGGCGGCGATCCGACCGAAGCTTTGCCATAGACTTTTGCCATGTGGCGCGAGGCGACCGCTGGCTTGTCGCACCGCAGCCAGATGCCGCTCACTGGAAACCCAGCAAAGCCATACCCCTCAGGAATCTTCGATTTTTGCAACAGCGGAAGTGCTCCGCCGCCGGCGCCGAGGAACACAAACTTCGCTTGGATTGCCCGGTGCTGGCCCGTTTGTTCGTTCCTAACGTCGAGGTTCCACAGGTCGCCTTCGCGCTGCAGATTCACCACTCGACTGTTGTAGTGGACGGCAAAACCATCCTGGTTGTTCAACGAATTGAGCAGCAAATTGGTGAGCGAGCCGTAGTCGACGTCGGTGCCGGTCACCATCCGCGTCGCCGCCACCGCTTCGCTCGGGTCGCGGCCTTCCATGACGAGCGGAATCCAATCGTCGATTTCCTTTTTGTCCGCCGTGTATTCCATCCCGTGATAACAGTGGTGGGCCGAGAGCGCCTCAAAGCGCTTCTTCAGAAACGCGACATTGTCCGCACCGCGGACAAAGCTGAAGTGGGGCACCGGATGAATGAAAGCTTGCGGATCTTTGATCGCACCCTTGGTAACCAGGTAGCTCCAGAACTGCCGTGAAAAGTCGAACTCCGTATTAACCGTCAGGGCCTTGGAGATGTCGATGCTGCCGTCGCTGCGGGGCGGCGTGTAGTTCAATTCGCACAACGCGGCGTGGCCGGTTCCGGCATTGTTCCAGGCGTTCGAGCTTTCTTGCGCGGCGCTCCCCAGCTTCTCGAAGAGCTCGATCTTCAGTCCGGGCTGCAACTCTTTCAGAATCGACGCCAACGTGGCGCTCATGATGCCGGCCCCGACGAGCACGACGTCCACCTGGTCTGGCGTGGTTTGCTTGGATGAATTCATGGGAGCTCTCATGATCGAAGGACGAATTCCTGGAAACGCTGAATATCGGGCGCAGGACAATTTTGCCGAGCACCGACCAAGCGTAGGTCGCAATGAGCGCATGATCCGGGATTCTTTAACCCGGCGCTTGGCCGCGACTACGGTCACATTATCCGGGAAGAGCGGCGCAAGAGCAGAATCAGCGCCACTTAGAAAGCCGCTGTTGCCGCATCGTCATGGACGTCGCGAGAATCGTCAGAATCGGTACGTTCGATAGGACGACTGCTTTTGGGCGCTGCGGCCTCGGATGGACGCGCTCGTGAGTTAGCCAGCGGAGTTAATCGTGCGCCGGCTCGGTGGGATTGGTCTGCTGTCCTTGAATGACTTCTTTGGCGATCAGGATTCCATTGGTCGCTGCCGGGAAACCACAGTAGGCAATCATTTGCGTGATGACTTCGACGATTTCCTCGGGAGTCGCACCGCAATTGAGCGCGCCTTGGATGTGGATTCTCAATTCTGCGGAGGAATAGCCCTGCACGGTAAGCGCCGCGACGGTGCAGAGTTTGCGCGTCTTGTCGTCGAGCACATCGCGGGTATAGAGCTCGCCGAAGGGGAATTCGACATTGACTTTGGCGAACTCCGGGGCGATTTCCTTGATGCTACTAATCCATTTGTCGGCGGCCGAGCCAAGATGCCGACGCATCTCTTTCATGCCTTTTTTGTAAAGCGCGCTGGACATCGAGCTTTCTCCAAGCGATGGGACGTGGTGTGTGGACGAAGCGTTAGTGCCCGCGATGGGGATCGGTCGTTTCAAACAGCGCCATGTTGTGTCGATAGTCGATCGGCACGTCGATCAGCACGGGGCCGGGCATCGCTTGGGCCCGATTGAGTGCGGGCAGGATTTCGCCGGCGCTCTGCAGCGCGATTCCCCGAGCGCCAAAGCTCTCGGCAAACTTGACGATGTCGATGCTGCCAAAGTTGATGCCCGACATGCGGCCATATTTCATTTGTTCCTGCGAGGCGACCATGTTGTACGAGCCATCGCGCCAGATGAAGTGGACGAAATGCCGTTTTTCGCGGACGGCGGTCTCGAGTTCCATCGCCGAGAAGAGGAACCCGCCATCGCCCGAGATAGAAATCACTTTTTCGTTCGGCCGCACCAGCGTTGTCGCAATCGCCCAGGGGAGCGCGACGCCCAGGGTCTGTTGGCCGTTGCTGAACAGCAAATGCCGGGGCTCGTAGCAATAAAGATGGCGCGCCAGCCACATGTAGTGGGAGCCGATGTCGCTGACCACCGTCGTCTGGTCGTCGATCACCGATTGCAAGTCACGGATGAATCGCAGCGGGTGGATCGGTGACTCCGGATAGCTGAGCGAGTCTTTCAAGCCGGCGTCGAGTTCCGCTCGCAGCGACGCGACGAGCGACGCATTGGCGACAGCGTTCTTCGCTGGCAAAGCGCCCGCGATCGCGTCGAGCGTGGCCGCCACGTCCCCAGTCAGCTCAAGGATCGGGTGATACTTATGGCCGATGGCCGTTGGCGTGGAGTCGAGATGGATGATCGGCAGTTGGCCCTCGGCGTTCCAAACTTCGGGATCGTATTCGACCGGGTTGAAGCCAACTGTGAGCACGAGGTCGGCCGCTTGCAGCAATCGATCGCCCGGTTGATTGCGAAAGAGCCCCACGCGGCCGACGAAGTATTTTGCTAACTCCCGCGACAGCGTGCCGGCCGCTTCAAATGTTTCGACCGTGGCTAGTGGAAACTTCGCCAAGAGCCGCCGGACGGCGCCGGTGTTTGCCGGTTTTGAAGCTTCGGTACCGAGCAGCAAGGCCGGCTGTTTGGCTTGCTGCAACTGCTGGACGGCTTGATCGATCGACGACTTGGCGGCTGGACCCAGCGGGTTATCGATTGGAGAGGGGCAGGCGTAGTCTTCGACCGGCGCGGCCGCCACATCCTGCGGAAGGCTGATGAATGCCGCGCCGCCGCGCGGACGAACCGCCGCGCGAAAGGCGTTCGCGACAATCTCGGGGATGCTTTCCGGGACGTCGACCTCGACGCTGCTCTTGGCGACTGGCCGGGCGAAGTCGACATTGTCCATGCTTTGGTGCGTCTGTTTGAGCTTCATGCTCCGCGCGACGGCGCCGCCGATTGCCACGAGCGGGTCGCCCTCGGTCGTGGCGGTCAGCATGCCGGTGGCAAGATTTCCTACGCCCGGACCGGACGTAACCAACACCACTCCCGGCTTGCCGGTCAGCCGACCGATGCAGCCCGCCATGAAGGCCGCGTTTTGCTCGTGTCGACAGACAATCAGCCGCGGCCCGCCGTCCGCCAGCGCATTGAACACTGCGTCGATCTTGGCTCCGGGAATGCCGAATATGTACTCGACCCCTAACCGCTCCAAGCTCTTGATGAGCAGTTGGGCGCCCGTAATTTGACTGGCCATCGCTGACACTCCTTTGTTCGCGTCGCAGCGCTTGCGATTCATCCATTACCTTCGCAGGACCGACGTCCGACGACGTGATTAGAACCCATTCAGCAGAATATGGATAGCACGGCATTCGCCGCCGCTTGCACTGGGACTGGGGCGAGAGGTCGGATTACGCGATATCGCTTTGAGAAGTTCCCCTGCAAAAACTGTTGCTAATCGGACATACTACCTTAACCCACTTCGCTAATCATGGACTGGCCCATCCACACGGCAACCTGATCCCCAGTCGATTAGAGTAATTTGCTCGGCACATTCCACTCGCATCCAACACATTCGACGACCATATCATGAACAACTCCCGCTCCGACGCACTGGTCTTTTTTGGCGCCACTGGCGACCTGGCCTACAAAAAGATTTTCCCCGCACTCTTGGAGATGGCCAAGCGCAGCAATCTGCCCGGGCTCGTCGTCGGCGTTGCCAAGCAGGGGTGGAAGCTCGACCAATTAAAAGCCCGCGCCGAGGCCAGCATCAAGGAGCATGGCGAGTTCGATGCCGCCGCGTTCGCCAAGCTCAGCGGACTGCTCCGCTACGTCGACGGCGACTACAACGATCCCGCCACGTTTACCCAACTTCGCCAGGAGCTCGGCGCGGCCAAGCATCCGACCCACTACCTGGCAATCCCGCCCGTGCTCTTCGGCACCGTGGCCAAGCAACTCGGCGAATCGAAATGCGCCGCCGGCGCCCGCGTGGTGCTCGAAAAGCCCTTCGGCCGCGACCTGGCCTCGGCGCTCGCGCTCAACAAGATCGTGCACGAATACTTCGACGAGGAGTCGATCTTCCGCATCGACCACTACCTCGGCAAAACGCCCGTGCAGAACCTGCTCTTCTTCCGCTTCGCCAACGAGATCCTCGAGCCGATCTGGAATCGCGACCACGTCGAGAGTGTGCAGATTACGATGGCCGAAGTCTTCGGCGTGCAGGGTCGCGGCGCGTTCTACGAAGAAGCCGGGGCGATCCGCGACGTGATCCAGAACCACCTGCTGCAGATCGTGGCCCACATCGCCATGGAGCCGCCCGGCCGGCAACGACGCCGAATCGATCCGCGACGAAAAGGTAAAAGTCTTCAAGGTCATCCCGCCGCTCGGCGTCGAGAGCGTCGTCCGCGGCCAGTTCCGCGGCTATCGCGACGAGAAGGGCGTCGCGGCCGACTCGCAGGTCGAGACGTTCGCCGCCGCACGGCTCGAGATCAACTCCTGGCGCTGGAAGGGTGTGCCGTTCGTGATCCGCGCCGGCAAGATGATGCCCGTCACCGCGACCGAGGTGCTGGTCCGCTTCCGTCAACCGCCGGCGATCTATTCCGAAAACGCCCCGCCCGCCAACTACTTCCGCTTCGGCATCAGCCCGCAGGTCGTGATCGCGCTCGGCATGCAGGTGCTCGAGTCGGCCGGCGAAATGGAAGCCCGCTCGGTCGAATTGATGGTCACCGACAACCCGCCGCCGGCGAGATGGGTCCGTACGAACGACTGCTAACCGACGCCCTCCGCGGCGACTCCACGCTCTTCGCTCGCGAAGATTCGGTCGAAGAAGCCTGGCGAATCGTCGACCCGGTGATCAAAAAGGGCACGCCGCTCTACGAATACGACCCCGGCACCTGGGGCCCCATCGAAATGGAAAAGAAGTTGGTGCCGCCCGGCGGCTGGCAAGAGCCTGTGGTCTAGCCAACTCCCGACTCATCCCCAGCCGCGCAGCGGCGAAATAGCTTAGCCGGGTGGCGCAAGCCCCCGGTCAAAAGATCGCGGATGCCCTAAGCCGCGCAGCGGCGACATTAATCCCAGATGTATCGTTCATCAAACTCGATTTCGTGACGGGCCAGCAATTCCCGCAGCTCGCCTTGAAAATCGCGCCCGCGATGATGCAACTTCTGATCGCGGATGTACTCCCGCACCGGCTCGGCCGCCGATTTACTGACCGTGAAAGCTGCAAATCCATCCTGCCAACCAAACTTGGCCAGCGCCGGCTTCGATTCGTGGACCCACTTCGACGAGTTCGCCTTGATCTCACGGAGCGCGTCGGACAAGGCAGTCTTCGGAGGCAGAATCACGAGCAGATGCATGTGGTCCGGCATGCCATTGATCGCCACGCACGAGCCTCCAATGCCGCGCACGATGCCCGCGATGTACTTGTGCAAATCCTCTTCGATAGCCGGCGTGATAAACTCCTGCCGATGCTTCGTGCTGAACACGACGTGATAGAAGAGCTTCGTGTAGGTCCCCGCCATGTACGCACCTTATAACACCAAGAATGTCGCCGCTGCGCGGCTTGCAATATCCCAATTCCTCTCCGTGGGTTTACACCCACGGCTAAGTTATGCCGCCGCTGCGCGGCGAAAATCAAGCATCCATTCCGATACTTGCTTGCCGAAAAGTCGTTTCCCAGTCGTGCTGCGGCGCCATAAATTAGCCGGGCGGCGCAAGCAGTCGGAACGCTTCCGTGTCAGTCGTCGCGAACCACGTTTTCCAGCTCACGAAGTAACCAATTATTGCGTCTTTTCTTCCGGCCACAATCTGATAAATGCGGAGGCGCATCCTCATCGTCCGTGGGCGTGTGGGGCAATTTCTCCACTCTCGGCCGGCGACGATGCGCGCTGTTTGGGGCGAGGGAAAGGGATATCCAACCGACCCGGGCCGCGCAAATGGCGTCCATCTAGTCGCCGACAGTACTTCCGTTGGGACTTGTTGTTGACGGTGCTAAGCTTACTTCTTCCGCCCGGTCCGCCGCTTCGCTTTGCGGTTGGCAGTTTGCAGTTTGCAACGCGGCGTCAATCTTTTCAATCGAGGCCACCGACGGAGTGTGTTTGCCTGTTTCGATGCGGTTGAGCGTCTCCACACCAATGCCCGCGCAGCGCGCCAGCTCCGCTTGCGTCCAACCGACCCGTTCCCGGTCGCTGACGATGTCACGGGCGAGCACAGCTCGCATTGCGGACACTGCCGGGCGATTTCCCTTCGCGTCGGTCGGCGGCAAAGCTGTGATCCGACGGAACTCGGCTTCCGGCAAAATCACAAACCGCTTGCCGTCGAGCACGATCGTTTGAGCCACATTCATTTCACCAAGATTGTCTCGTTTTGACACAAACGTCAATAGCGTGTGGTCAGGCCCCTACTTCACCACTTGGCGTTCCGTCGAGATGGAAAAGTAGCTGATCCCCGCGGCGACTGGCAGGAGCCGGAGGTGGCGGGTGAGTAGATTCCACTGCACGGGCTAAGTCGCGACCATTCGCCGTTCGGAAATTCGCTCCGCACCGATCACATCCTTCAGCAGCTCCGGCTCGAGCTTTGCGTCGGCGTCGCGTGAGTGGAGCACAGAGATGTCGCCGGTCGTTTCGAAGACGACGGCCAGGACTTCGTCGAATGTAAGTGCGTTTGCTTCCCGCAGCTTTCCATAGACGTCCGCCTTCGTGACGTTTGCCCGCGCTAGATTGTCCGCGAGCAGTTTTCCCTCGTGCATGAGCAGGATCGGCTCGTTGTCGACGAGCTTGCTGACGCGATCCGATTGTCGCCGCAAATAGGCGAGCGACCATTGACCTGTGTAGAGCGATGCGAGCGCCACCAGGCCGATCACCAAGCTCGGCTTGGGCGACGAGATCGTGGAGGCGAACAGCGAGCCGACGGCCACCGTCATCGCAAAATCCGCGGCCGACATTTTCGAAAAACTCCGCAACCCAGCCAATCTCGTAAAGAGCAGGATCGCGAGGTACGTGATCACACTCGATACGAGCACCAGCGCGATTTCGCCGGAATCAAACGTCAGCCACTTTTCAACCATGCATGTTCTACCCTAGGAGCTTTTAAGTCGAACCACGGCAAGTTCAACAGCAGGTTAGCCCCGATTCGGTTGCCCTTGCGGCGTCTTGTGTTGGATGACTTCCTTCCGCGTGTTGGTGTTTTCGCGGCCCGGTTGCAGGCCCTCATCTCCGGTTTTCTCAGCAGCTCGTTTTTCATCCGCAGCCGCGGGCTTGGCGGGAACCGGGTCGTTAGTTGGTTTGTTGGACATCTCGAATCTCCTCGGGTGTAAGTCGACAGGGCAGGGGGCAATTATGCCGCCTTCCAACGCGTGCATTGTTGCAACTCGCGCGCCGTCGACCAAACGTTTCAGCAAAAGATCGATTCTTTTACTGCTCGCCGAAGAGTTGGCATGGCATCTGCACTGACAGAATGTCAGCGATCGATGCTAGTGAGTGCGGTCATTAAATCGCAGAAAGATCATCGGTAAGATGCCACTGGTTGGTGTCAAAACACGCTGGTCGATGCGTGAGCACCCGCCGATCGCTCGTTTATGGGAGAGCACCGAACCTAAGAAAAGTGGAGGTACACATCATGCTTTGGACTATTTTGCTAATTCTGTTGGTATTGTGGGCGTTGGGGCTGGGCTTCGGCGTCGCCGGAAATCTGGTCCACATCATTTTGGTCGTCGCAGCGATCGTGTTCATCGTTCAGCTGCTACAAGGCCGCAAAGTGACTTAGCAGCGATAGGGCGAACGATCACGCCAGATCAAACCGATCCAGGTTCATCACTTTGTTCCAAGCCGCCACGAAGTCGGCGACGAATTTTTGCTGCGCGTCGGAGCTGCCGTAGACTTCCGCCAACGCCCGCAGTACCGAGTTCGAACCGAAGACCAGGTCGACCCGTGTGCCGGTCCACTTGACCGCGCCTGTTTGCCGATCGCGGCCTTCGAACGTCTCCGCACCCTCCGACGTCGCCTTCCACTCGGTACCCATGTCGAGCAGGTTGACGAAGAAGTCGTTCGAGAGCGTCTCCTTCCGGTTGGTTAACACGCCATGCTTCGATGCGAGAGCGTTCGTGCCGAGCATCCGCATGCCGCCCACGAGCACCGTCATCTCCGGCGCGGTGAGCGTCAGCAGCTGCGCCTTGTCGATCAAGAGCGTCTCCGCGGGAATCGAATATCGACCCTTGAGATAGTTGCGGAATCCGTCCGCGATCGGTTCGAGCACCTCGAACGCTTCGATATCGGTCTCGTCCGCCGACGCATCCATCCGCCCCGGCGTGAAGGGCACCGTCACCGTGACGCCCGTGTTCTTCGCCGCTTGTTCAACAGCCGCACACCCGGCGAGCACGATCAAGTCCGCGAGCGACACCTTCTTGCCGCCTGCAGCCCCATTACCCGATACAGAGCTGTTGAACTCGCCCTGGATGCCTTCGAGCGCCTTGAGCACCTTCGCCAACTCAGCCGGCTGATTGACTTCCCAGTCCTTCTGCGGAGCGAGCCGTACACGCGCCCCGTTCGCGCCGCCGCGTTTGTCGGAGCCGCGGAACGTCGACGCACTCGCCCACGCCGCCGACACCAACTGCGACACACTCAGCCCCGCTGCCAGCACCTTGCTCTTCAGCGCCGCCACGTCAGTCGCATCGACCAGCGGATGATCGACCGCCGGGATCGGGTCCTGCCAAATGAGGACCTCGGCCGGCACCTCCGGCCCCAGATACCGCGCCCGCGGACCCATGTCGCGATGGGTCAGCTTGAACCACGCCCGCGCGAACGCGTCTGCCAACTGCTCCGGGTGCTCCAAAAACCGCCGCGAAATCTTCTCATACGCCGGGTCCATCCGCAGCGCGAGGTCCGTGGTGAGCATCGTCGGCAATCGCTTCTTCGTCGGATCGTCGGGGCTGGGAATGATCGCCTGCGCCCCCTTCGCCACCCACTGCTGCGCACCGGCGGGGCTCTTCGAAAGCTCCCACTCGAACCCAAACAGATTCTCAAAAAAGTTGTTGCTCCACTTGGTGGGTGTCGTCGTCCACGTCACTTCCAGCCCGCTGGTGATCGTGTCTGCGCCCTTACCGCTCTTAAACTTGTTCTTCCAGCCAAGGCCCTGCTCGTCGAAGCCCGCATCCTCCGGATCGGCTCCGACATTGTCCGCCGGCCCCGCACCGTGCGTCTTGCCAAACGAGTGCCCGCCCGCGATCAGCGCGACCGTCTCCTCGTCGTTCATCGCCATCCGCTTGAATGTCTCGCGAATATCGACCGCCGCCTTGAGCGGATCGGGATTTCCATCTGGTCCTTCCGGGTTCACATAAATGAGACCCATCTGCACCGCAGCCAGCGGATTCTCGAGCTTCCGCGAGTGTATGTCGCCATCCGCATCATCATCCGATACGAGCACCGCATCGTCCTTCCCCTTGGGCACACCTTCCGATCCGTGCGCATACGCGCACGTCGCCGCCGAGCCACGTCTTCTCCGCGCCCCAATACACGTCGTTGTCCGGCTCCCACACATCCTCGCGCCCGCCGCCGAAGCCAAACGTTTTGAAGCCCATCGTCTCGAGTGCCACGTTGCCGGTGAGAATGATCAGGTCGGCCCACGAAATCTTCCGGCCATACTTCTGTTTGATCGGCCACAACAACCGCCGCGCCTTGTCGAGACTCACATTGTCCGGCCAGCTGTTCAGCGGCGAAAACCGCTGCTGCCCGCGCCCACCACCGCCGCGACCATCGCCCGTGCGATACGTCCCCGCCGAGTGCCACGACATGCGGATGAACAGCGGCCCGTAATGCCCAAAGTCCGCCGGCCACCACGGCTGCGAATCGGTCATCAGCGCCGCCAAGTCCTTCTTCACCGCCGCCAGATCGAGGCTGTTGAACTCGTCGCGGTAGTTGAAGCTCGCCCCCATCGGATCGGTCTTCTCCGAATGCTGGGCCAAGAGATCGAGCCGCAACATCTTCGGCCACCAGTCTCGATTCGTCGTGCCGCCTCCGGCCACATGCTTCACCGGTCCCGGGACATCCGTCGTCATAGTCGTCATGGCTTATTCTCCTTGAAACAGCCCCTTCTCGCAGGCTGTCTTGCTGCTTTGGCTCTCAACTCTCAACACGGGACTCTCAACTCCTCCGCGACCAATTGTCGGCCCACGAGCCCCATTGATCAATGCCCAGCTCACACTGCGACCGATAGGCAGGGCCTATATAATCGGATTGCCGCAACACGGGCCGGTGGTTTGCCGCCGGCGTTACCTCATTCCTACTCTCCCGCCCAGTTTTTGCCATTAAATGGCGAGGGGTATACTCACCTCCCGCCGGCCCAAACGCGCGGCCACGCTCGAACGACCAATTCTCACCACGGTTCCCAGACCTCCCATTCGGAGCGAGATCTGATGAACGCGACATGCACCCGAGTTCGGCCAACTTAACAACCACTCACCTGCTCACCTGCTCCACTGCTCTCCTGCTCCTGTACCTGCTCCCGCCCACGCCCGCCGCCGCCACCATCCTCCTCTTCGACCAGGAAGCGAGCGGTGGGACGCAGACGATCGTCAGCCCAACGTCCAGCGGCGGCTCGACTGCCGATGACTTACGGTGACAACGTCACGCAGCGCGGCCATGCCCGCCTCTCGGCGGCATCTTCACTTACGGCGAAGCGGGCGAAGGCTTCACTCCCGACGTGAAGGTCGACATCTTCTCCGCCGCCGCGACCGAGACCGAACCGCACGTCAACCTCTGGCAGACCGGCTACGGCGATCTCGTAAACGTCGATCTTCACCGAAGGGCCCGGCACCGCCGGCGCGCCGCAGCTCTATGTCCGCCTCACCGCGAACTCAGGCTACATGGCCGACCTCTTCAGCTTCGACCTCGCCGGCTTCGGCTCCGACTACACGATTGCCGGCGTCTCGGTATCGGCGGGCGCGACGACCCTCTTCTCCGAAACCAACGTACTCGTCCACGGCGACGCCACCGGCCCGCGCCACACGACATTCAACTTCGCCCGACCGCTCTCCGCCGCGGAGCTGCTCCTGGTCATCGACGTCTCGAATCTCGCCGCCGGCATCCAGGACAACATCGCGCTGGACAACCTCCGCTTCGGCCAAACACCGCCCAGAGTCCCGGAACCCGCGACGCTGCTGCTCACCACCCTCGCCGCGATTTTCCTCGATAGCAGTCGCCGCAGCAGGAACGCTCGCTGAATCAAGAGCACGGTCTTCACGAGGAGGTCGCAGCGTCGCTCTCGCCGTGCCGAAATCTGCGCGAACGCCCAGCGTAACCGGGCGGCGGCGTTTGACGCTGACTTCAATTTCCGCGTGTCCGCCGCTCCGGTTCACGCGATTGTTCTGTTGCCTTTGTGCTCAATGTTCAAAATACGATCGGCTTCTTGACGGCTGTCGCACATTCTATCAGTTCGACTAGTTGTTTGTAGAAGCCATCGACAAACGTTTGAGATTCGGTATCGGCGCATCGGAAATCTTTGAGTCGCGGCATTTCATATTGGAGCTCGCGAATATCATCCATCGTTAGAAAGTCGCCGCAGTGGGAACCACTGTAGATGATCTTTGTCAGGATGATCGGAAAGTCCTCGGCTTTCGTGTCGAGTTCTTGTCGAAGCAGCCCGACCAGTGAAATGTTGCCGATTCGATGATGGAGTAGTGTCGTGTCTTCGTGCTCGCACGCATCATTGTATCGCCAAGCGTCGAACGCAATTTGAGTATCGAGATCAGTGTTTCGGCATTCCAGGCCACCTTCTTCGGAAACGTAGACATCAAAGTCAGCGCGGGGTGGATTGCGCAGCTTTCCGGTTTCGAAGCAGTTGCAGTACACAGTGGCGTCGAGACCCATGATGTTTTTACGACAATCGGATTTTGGCAACAGAACGACACGGTTAACCGGGCCGCTGCCAACCAACGCCGATTTCATAAACCGCGCGGCCCGCGGCTCCGGTTGAACCGATTGTTATCGCACCGTTCGATTGCGATCAATCTCTCCCATGCTCCTCGATCTGGGCTTCAAGCTGTTCAAGGGTGATGTCTTTGGGTAGGCCATATTCTCCCGGATCCTGCAGAATCCACTCCAAGCCATTTGGAATTTGCTTCGACACAGTTCCACGCTGCGGCTCCATGTCATCTGCATCAACACGATATTCGAGCGATAGTTCCGTGCCATCGGGGTAATCTTCGCAACGAAACCCAAGACCAGTAATCTCGAGGCTGTGGTCCGGCAAAAGACCCCGATTCATAGGATGCATGTCATACGTCGCCACACGTCCGCCAGACTCGAAGAAATCTTCCGTACATTCGTTGAAGCCAAACATTTCTGGCATCTCGAAACTGCTAAGGTCGGGACCCAAGTCCATTACACCGCCCAGCGGATGGCTCATGTTATGCCGTTTCACGGGTTTTCGCGGAGATTCGGCGCTTACATTTTGTGGGAGGCGGATGGAAAGCGTGGCATTCGTAATTGTCGCTTGTCCGACGTTTTTTAGTCGGAATTCAAGTCGGAAGGTATTCCTAGGGTCGACTGGTTCGAACTTGGCTATTGTCAACTCGACCTTACGCGCTCGAACGCTTCGGAAACGATACTCCATTTCCTTGTAGAGCTCGTCTCGCCATTGAGTCACTTCTGGCTGCTGCAAGCCTTTGGACACATTGGGCTTGCTGTCGTATTCGTCGTGGTGTTCGAAGCAAAGAAATGCGAGATTCTCGAACTCGTTATTGGAAGCATCTTGGTCGAGGTGCGCGATTTGGCCTTTTACGACCTCGTCGACACCTTCGAGCCAAAAGCAAAGACAACACCGCCGTCGACTTTTCAATAGCACCTGTTTTTGGACGTCAGCTGGAATTCTCTTTCTGTTTGACATTGCAGCTGACGCTCGTTCAGATCAGCGGACGATTGTTGGTGCGATAACGACCCAAGCTCAGCGACCCGGCGCACGGGACGCAACGATTGCAACCGCGACGCTCCCGCCGGGTTCGCTGCAGCGCATGGTTAGGCGTCATCGTCATGCCGACACCTTTCCTGATAACCCTGCATCAAGCGAACTGCTCACAACCCTGGAGTGACGGTAGGTCCAAGTGACGTCTCTGCCTGACGACCGAACGCCGAACACTGCAAAGAGCTTCCCGAGTGGACGCATCAGCAGAACAACCGCGTCGCCCTGTGCAGCCATGTGAGGCAATAGCTGACCATGCAACCACCCAATCATGTAACGAATCTCGTCCGGCGTCGTGGGAATCCAAGGTGGATCAACACTAGCCAACCAATGAAAATCTGGGGCGTCGAAATCGCCTGCGCGAGCGAGCACAGCCGCCAGACTCATCCGCGACCAACCCGAAGACAAGGCCGTGCTCGACTAGAAACTTGCTCAGGTTTTCGGGTGTCATGCGCGTGTGACGGCTAACAAGAATTCTACGGTGCTGCGCCGCATAGTGCTTGACAGGAAGGAGTTATACAGTATACAGGCGTATATTATCACTCTGCCGCAGCTCCGCTCCACGACGGAACTCCTGTGATGAGAACATTATACGCTTTCTAATCTGAAAGAGAGCGCTTTCACTTGCGCTTTCCTATTCTTCCCATCATACTGCGTCGCCCCTTAAACACGGAGGTAGCGATGCAGATTGAGTCCCATATGCCGCTGGAGGAGCTCAAGCGGCTGGAACGCGTGGAGAAAGATGCCGACCGAGCTCGTCGTCTGCGGATTATTATTTTGGGGATCGAAGTTTGGACCGCTCCGGCGGTGGCGATGGCCGTGGGGCTGTCGCGGCGGATCTGCCAACGCTGGGTGGCTCGGTACAACGAAGAAGGTCTCACGGGACTGGAAGATCGGCGAGGACAGGAATCACGCTGGCCTCTCTCGGCCGAGCAAGAGACCGCATTGCGAGGGCGGATCGAAGCGGGGAAAACGAGCCAGGACGACCTGGTCTGTTCGCTGCGTGGCAAAGACTTTCAGCGGATCTTGGCCGAAGAGTTTCAGCTCTGGCGTTCGCTGCCTTCGGTCTATTGGCTGCTGCATCGCTTGGGCTACTCGTACCTCCGTCCGCGGCCGCGGCACCGTAAGGCCGATCCGGGGGTGCTGGCCGGGTTCCAGCGGAGTTGGCCCGACCGTTTGGCGGCGATCGCGGCCGAGCATCCGAAGAAGCGGCTGCGGATCTACTTCCAGGACGAATCGCGTTTTGGTCAGCAGGGGACGACCACGAATGTCTGGGCCCAGTGAGGTTCCCGGCCCACAGCCATTCGGCAGACTGAATACGAATACCTGTGGGTGCTGGGCGTCGTCTGCCCCGAGACGGGACATGCCGAAGGATTGTTGAGTTCTCAACTCAATACGAAGATCGTCAACACGTTCCTGAAGCTCTTCTCCCGGACGATTCCTCGGGCGGGGAGCATGCAGTGATGGTCTGGGATGGGGCCGGCTTCCATACGGCCAAGGCCCTGCAAGTGCCGCCGAATACTACCGTCGTGCAGCTGCGGCCCTACAGTCCCGAACTCAACCCGATCGAGAACTTGTGGCACTATCTCAAAAGCCACTTCTTGGAGCAACCGGGCATATGCCGACTACCAAGAACTCGAAGAAGCCGCGATGCAAGCCTGGAAGAAAGCTGTCCTGGATGAAGAACTCATGTAATCCGTCTACGCCGTGCCGTACCTCGATCGCGCTACTTCAGGATAGAAAGCGTATTATCCCCAGCCAAACGTCAATACAAGCAACGGCAAAGGCGGCGCTGCGCCGTGTAGCACCCTGATTTCAGGCGATATACGGCCAGATCCTGCCGTCGGAAGGTCGGAAGCTCCTCGACCAGTTTCGCGACAAGATGCGTTCGCTTCACTATGCCTTGGCGACGGAGAAGGCCTACCGCCATTGGATCGTTGAGTTCCTGCGTTTCCATCGCGACGGCGACGAGTGGAGACACCCGGCCACGCTGGGCAAGCTGGAAATCGAGGCCTTTCTCACCCACCTCGCGACCAGGCGGAAAGTGTCGGCGAAGACTCAGAATCAACGGCCCCGCGAGTCGTTTTTGCCGTAATCATGCACCGCGCTCTGTCCTCCAACCTCCGACCTACCCATCGAACGTCGCTGCTCCATCCCGCCTCCGTGGCTCGCCGTCAATTCGACAAGAAACTACCGCGTCCAGCCTGCATCCTCGCTGGCACCGAGCAGGATACTCGGTCGACGGCTACTGGCCTGCTGGCCAAAAACAATCGTTGAAATCCCCTGCCATGTTCGCTAGAACAGATACTGAACAGATGTGTACAATCGCGGGGCAAGGAAAAAACCCGCTGATCTCCGCTAATAGCCGCTAGTGATTCCTCACCAGATTGGCGACGATTAGCGTTCATTGGCGGTTTAAATATCTCCATGACCGCGGTGGCCTCTGTGGCAGAGAATTCATGCGGAACTAAATAGAACTAAATAGAACAAAATGCAATCGATAAAACGCCTGTTTTCCAGTGTTTCCGGCAATACGGGCCCAATGATGTGCGCTTCGTTGCGTTGCGCACAAAATTCATCCCTGCCGAAACGACGGCCAGCAAACGACTTACGAAACGATACGCGGAGCGAAGAAACCAAACGGGAAAACCCCCGAGCGCCACGCGCGTTTTGAAATATTGACCTCAAAACCGAAAGTATCAAAACCCTCAACACTCCACACGAGACCCTCAACTCGGCTGTCACCTTGGCGCCTTCGACAAAACCCCGGGGAATATGCAAGACGACAACGTCAGCGGTGTCGCCTTCGTGGCGTCCGTCACTGCTCCCGTCACCAGTCACCTTCCCTCACCACCCGCAGCAAACACAGGATCGAAACCAGGAAGTACACCAGCGCCAAGCTGAGAAACAACAGGTGCAGGCCGAAGATGACCGGGCCGAGTGCCGCGGGAAGAACCGTCGGCATCGTCTGTAGCCAGGCGAAGAACGTGGCCACCAGCGCGAGCAAGCTCGCCAGGAACAGATCGATCCCGACTTCGTACACGGACTTCAAGAGCGGCTCGGGCGCCAGCGACGACGACACCCGGCACCAATTGAACGCCAAACCGCTGAACGACAGGATCGCAATAAACGAAGAGAGCGACAGCACCTCCTTCTGCGTGGCCAGCTCCGTGAGCTGCGCCGCCAGGATCGAAAGGGCAATCACAATCAGCAGCACCGGCAGCAAAATGACGGCACACCGGCGCAGCAGTTTTTGAAATGGTTGGCGTTCAATACTCATGGAATCTGGCTCTCCGCTCTCCGCTCTCGGCCCTCCGCCAGTCTCACGATACCAGCAGTTCCGTCGAAATCTTCCCATGTTTCATGAACACCGCCAGCGGATACAACACACCGAGCGCCGGCAGCGGATCGTCCCACGAAAGGACGTCGGAGACCGTATTGTGGTGGTCGTGCAAAAGCTGCCGCGCGTGCTCCCAGCGGGCCTTCACGTCGACGCCATGTTTGAGTCGCTCGAAGAAATCGCGGAGCGCGTGCAGCCGGCTGCCTGGGCCGTACTCGAGTTTCAATTCCTCGAACGCCTTCCGCATCGCCGCCATCCGCGTGTCGTCTTGGGCGATTTCGCTGAGCGTGGCCAAGAGCGCCATCACCGGTGTTTCAGTTTTCGCATGGATGCCATCGGGATCGTCGTTCGTGGGATCGACCGCCGTGACCGTGCCGTCGATCGCCAGGCGATAGAGCATATACGGATAGTCCCAACCGGAGGCAACCGACTGCGTGAGACCACCCCAGAACCGCGGATTCACCTCGATCAGCACCGGATCGGCTGCCGTAGCCATTTTGGAAGACACGCCGTCCCAACGGAAGTCGACCTCTGCCACCCCATGCCAGCCCATGCTGCCCAAGAGCACAGCGCCCGTCCGCTCCATCGCCGGCACGTCGACCGTCTCGCGCAACACGCCCGTGCCGCTCTTCACGGGATAGGTCCGCAGATTGTGGTACGTCATCGAAGCGCGGACAAATCCGTGGTCGAAGAGGAATGTCGTGCAGTAGTCGTCGCCGGGCACGGCCTGCTGCAGCAGCGGATAGTCGATCGTCGGCGATCTGGTAACGCGTGGCAAACTCGGCAGCAACAGCGACCGCCTGCTTCGCATCGTGCACTTGTTTCACGCCGACCGCCGCCGCCGACCGCCGCACTTTCACAAACGCGGGATAATGAAACGTCTCGGCCGCGGTGCGAAATTCGTCCGCCGAATCGGCAACCGCCGTCTCGGGAATCGGCAACCGCCGTTTCTGACAGAGGCGGGCGAGCGTCCCCTTGTCGTCGACTTGCATGATCTGCTCGGTGGTCGGAATCGCAAACTTAATCAGCGGCTCGAAGCGAGCGCGGTTCGCGGCAATGAGATACGTCTCCTTGTGAAACGGCATCAGCACATACTCTTCGCCCTCAACTTTGTATTTGCGAATGACCGCTTCGAGCGTATCGAGGAAGCCGGCCGGGTCATCGTCCGGATTCGGATAGAGGAACGTGGCCTTGGTGTATTTCGAGAAGCTCGTGGGCGAAAAGCGATATTCGTCGCCGGCGATGATCTCGATGCCGCGACGGCCGAGGCTGCGGGCGGCGGCCAAACAATTCCAACCGCGGGCGAATGTGAGAATGGCTTTCATGATTTCTTAACTCATCGATCGTTCTGCCGGTTTCGTGCCGCCCCGATTCTGCCAGATTCGTGGGAGTAGACCAAGACAAACTCGACGCGTAAATTGTAGGGCCATCGGTCACGTGTCTCCCGCAACCGTCGACATAAGGAACATAGCATGAGCATTGCCCAATCGATCTTGCCCGAATTTGACCAGGAAATGGCAGGGACGCGGAAAGTCCTCGAGCGCGTGCCGAACGACAAGCTCGAGTGGAAGGCCCACCCGAAGTCGAACACGATCGGCTGGGTCGGCTCGCATCTGGCGAACATCCCAAGCTGGACAAAGCTCACGATCACCCAAGAAGCGTTCGATGTCGCGCCCCAGGGTGGCGAACCGTATCGCACGCCGGTCATGGCAAGTCACGAGGCGATGGTCGAGGAGTTCGACAAGAATGTGGCGGAAGCGCGGAAAGCGATCGAAGGGGCGTCCGACGAGGCGTTCATGCAGCCCTGGTCGCTGCTCTCGGGCGGCGAGACGATCATGACGATGCCGAAGATCACCGTGATCCGCAGCTTCGTGCTGAACCACAGCATCCATCACCGCGCGTACCTCTGCTCGTATCTCCGGCTCAACGACGTCCCAGTGCCGGGATTGTATGGACCGTCGGGCGACGAATAACGTTGCCCGAAAAGGAACTTTGCTCAGAAAGGAACTTTGCTCAGAAAGGCAGATAGTATGCCGCCGCGGCAACGATCGCCCCGGCGAGCAGCGAGAGCGCGATGATTTTGAGCGCCGTGCGTCGATCCTGCCGGCGGAACTCGGCCTGCTCGACGGTGTCTGTTTTGCCGACTTTTGGACCGAAGTTGGAGACTCCCAGCACGCCAAACGTCGCGCAGAAATGCCACGCCGCTTGCAGGAACCCGGTCGCCGCGATCGACGCGGGAACGAATAAGGAGAGCCGCCAAAACCTAGAGACTTCGAACACCGACAACGCAATCCACAAACCAACCGTCACCGCGAGCGCGATCCAGCCAAGGAGCTTCCGTTGCCGAATCTCGGCCCGGCCGATATTGCAAACGCCGGGGATGTATTCTGCAGACACGACCACAGCCAGCGATCTCCTGCAGAAATTACCCTGACACCGTAAATTGACTGACGTTGCTGGAGGTACTCAGGGGTGTGGCACCCGTCGGCGTCCAGATGGCTGTAATCGGATAGTCGGGACCACCGGCGCTAGAGGTAAACGTGATCGGCGTCGCCGAGGTCGGGATTACCGTGTCGACATACATTTCGCCCGGCGTGAAGGAGGCAATTGAGTTGTTCATGCCGAGTCCATCCCCCGTGATCGAAAGGCCTTGCAGATCCATCGAGTCGTCCCAGCCAACGACGCTCAGGACATTGAACTGCGTGGTGCTCGGTGTAAAGTAACCAGTGATCGTGACGCCGTTCGAGACGGTGAGCGTCTGCGGCATGCTCTGCATCGTCGCCGCTCCCATCCCATAGGGGTTTTGAATATCGAGCGTCGCCTCTTTCCAGCCAGTGATCATAGTATCTGCCGGTACATTGGTGCCCGTTATGGTTTGGCCCACGACCATTCCGGAAATCGTGGACATTCCGTTGATGGTCGAAGCACCTGGATTCGGAGAATTCGCGACCGGGTAGCCAGTGAACGTCAACAACTGCTCAGGTATCTCCAGCGTGTCGACGACGACTTGATTGCCGTTGACGAGGTGGTTATCGACGGTCACCGTGCCCATGCTGACGACACCAGTGCCGTCGGGCCGCGAGATCGTAAATTCCATGGTGCCGTTGTAGGGTGGGCCGGGGAGATTCACGGTCATCGTCGGCTTCGTACCAAGCGGACCGCCGTTCGGCGTCATCGATGCAAATCCGAAAGCGTTGGCCGTAATCGCGATGTTGGTGCTGCCCGAAGCGGTCGGCGTTTGACTGCCGTTCGGCGTGAACGTGACCGTGATCGGCAGCGAGATGCCGTCGCCGTTCGACGTGAACTCAATCCCATTGGCCGCGGCCACCGTATTGCTCAACGTGATCGAATTCGAACCCAGCCCGATGATCGTGGTGCCAGTCGGCACGCCGGTGCCTGAGATAACCTGACCGATCATCAGGTCGGTCATGTTCGCGATGCCGTGGATTGTGCTGCTGCCGTCGGCGTTGCCGGTGAAGGTGACGACATTAGTCGGAATTGGATAGGAATCGTGGGTGTTGGACCTGCATCATCGTTGCCACATTCGAGTGCAATCGTCTTGGTATTCGAGCCGTCGCTCTTGGAGATCGTGTAGGTCAAGAGTGCCGTTGAAACCGTTACCGACTGGCGTCGTGGTAGTGATCTGCGGCTGTGGATCCCAAGACTCCGCTCTGGATCGTCAAGTCGACGTCGACCATCGGCACGAGCGCGAGCGAAGAGTGGGCGATGCTGGGCAGGTGCGTGGAGTCGCCGGAATAGACGGCGGTCACCGTATAAGTAGCCGCACCCGAGCCAGAGGGGAGCGCGGGTACCATCGCTGAAACAGATGCCACGCCCAGGCTGTCAATCTCGACCGGCGCCAGACGGCGGAGAGGTCGTGTCGTTCGGATTGATCGCCACGCCGTTGATGAAGAAGGTCACCGTCCCGGTCGGACTGGCTCCGGCGACTTTGGCCGTGAGATTGAGGGTTCCGGTGGCAGCAAGTGTCGCCGGAATGCTGGTGAACTCCGTCGTCGTAGCACTTGCCGTCGCACTCCAGCTGCCAAGCGTGATCTGAGTCAGCCCGACTCCCTGCAAATTGAGGTTGGTGCTCGCGCCGAATTTGTCGTCGTAGGGGAAGGCGTATGCCAGGTCGTTGTAGGTGTCGACCGCGTCGTGCCAGTACTCGACCCAATAGTTGTAAGTGCCGCCCGCGGGAAACCACTGCGAGACATCGCCCCATTCGGTACTCGGAAGTTGAGTGATGCCGCGGTTGAACGCGGCCGAAATCGAGTTTTCCAGGTCGCCCATGATGGTCGACGGAACTCCGCTGGCGGCCGGAATTGGTGTGTAAGTTCGCAACGCGCTGTCGGCGAAAACCTGGTCGCAAGCGAACACCATTTGCGTGGCCGATTCGCCCGGCTTGCTGAGCCAACTCGGAGGGGCGGCGGACGTTCCGAAGGCCGGAGTGTAGCCGGTCGGTACGTTCGAATTGAAGAATGGATAGTAGACGTCGTAATTGTTCGTGTCGTTGGTGTCGCTCGACTGGAGACGCAGCAAGTAACCACCAGTGGAAGAGCTGGTGGTCACGGTCCCCGTGTAGGTTTGAGTCGTGCCCGATGCCCCAGAAGTCAGCGAAAACGTGTTGCCCAAACCGGTTTTACCCGTCGGCGTGGTGCCCGAAAAGTAGTTCAAAAAGAAGTCATCGATCGACTCGTTGAAATAGTTGTTCAGAGCGTTGGTGCTTTGCGCGTTGGGAAGCGCTTCGACCACGTCCTTGGGCGACACCAGCCGGCCGCCGGAGGTGAAGGCGGTCCAGGTGCCGTCGGTGATTGCGGCCCCGTTGTTGATCGTCGAGTCGAGCGTAAACGTGGTGCCATCGACAACCGTTATCGTGAACAAGCCATTGGCGTCGAGATCGGCGCTGACACCGCTGACTTGCACGACGTCGCCGTCGCGGAGAACCGCCGTACTGGCAGTCGTGATCACGATGGGGCCGGGCGACGGCGTGCTGCCGGTCGTGATCGGCACGGCCCCAGTTTTCGGATAGGCTGCGGCCGACTGCAGGAAGGGTTGGGCTGCCGTCGCAGTGGGAGAAATTTTTTGTTGGAGGAAATGCACGAAGCTCTCGGCAGACAGATTTCGGAGAATGTCTTCTTGTGCTGTTTCGACTCCGACCGGTCCGGCGATATGTGCAATCAGCGGTACGTCGCCGGAATAGGTAGCGGCATGACTGAGATAGATTTTCGAGTTGGGAATGTCATAGCCGGTGATGGTGGTTCCTACCGGGATCGCGCTGATGTCGTCGTGGTGATCGGCTGACCGGTCCCCAGACCGTGATGTTTGACGAGGTCGTCGAGGTACGGCACATTCTGGATCGTCGCGCTGCCGTTAGCGAGCGTGCCATGGAAATCGTGAGTGGTGCCGTCGGTGGTCGTGAATTGGGAAATGTTGTACGGCAGTGTGCCGGCAGCGTCCTGGAACAGCTGCAACTTCATCGACAAGCCGAACGCATCGACCATCGAAGTATCGATATCAATTTGCGGATTCAGTAGATTGTTGGGCCAGAGCGCGCCCTTCGGGTTTGGATTGGTGACCGTAAACTCCAGGAAGTCGTAAAAAGTTCCGGTGCTCGGATCGGTGAGGTCGGCGGCGCTCGGAGCAGAGATGGTGCCGTCGCTTTGATTGATCTGAGCCTGGACTGGCGCGCCGACCGAGATCAGTATCCGGCCAGTCCATTCGCTGCCCGAAGGAGGCACGGGAAGGCGAGATTGCTCCCCCAGAGTTTTTGGCCGGTGGTATCTTTCCACTGCGCGATCGTGAAGCTCGGCAGGAGCACCGGACTCGCTGTGGCGGTCGTCGGCAACACGCCTTGCGTATTCTGGGCGACGGGTATTGTCCCTTGATGATTATACGGATCGAGATAATACGTCGTGAACGGCACGGCCGGCGGCGTCACTCCGGGCGCAGGAGTGACAATTTGGCTCCCGTAGACGGCGATGTAGATATCGCCGTCGTCGTAGCCGGTGGCGGTGCGGCCGACGGGTATGTTTTCCGTGTCTTGTAGAATACTCAGCGCGACGAATTGGTTTGCAGCATTGGTCCAGATCGAGGGGCTCGTTCCTTGCCGCTGCGCTTGACCGCTAAGTTCGAGATTTTCCAGATGTCCGCTGGTAACGATCCACACTTCCTGGCTCGAGCCAGTCGCGCCCACATTGCCGCGGAACTTGATAGTGCCAATGATACCCGGGGCATTGGCATCGACAACAAAGTCGTCCATTGTGCCGTAGGTGCCGTCCGATCCTTTGTCGATGTTGCTGGCGAAGCCGGTGCCCATCGCGTCGCCTTTGACGACTATCTCACCCACGTTGCCCACCGAACCGATCGACGAGTCGTAGATCCAGCCGATCTTGGCGCTGACCGAGTCCTCCCTCGCCGACGTCGAAAGTGGCGCCGAATGCCTGTCGTTTGACTTTTAGCAGGTCGAGTTGGTCGGCCGAAACTTCAGAACCGGTGGACAGCATTTGAGCGACGAACTTTTGCAGAATGCCTGCCACTTCGACGTTCGCATTGTTCGCCAGCGATTTTTGCCTTCACGCGCCCGACGTCGCCAGCCACATTGACACTGGCTCCATTTCCGAGGCCGCGCATGTGAATGTCATCGATGTCGCCATCGGCCGTGAAATCTCCAGTGAGCGTGACTTTCTTGCCTTTGAAGTGTTGAGCGCACCGAGTTCGTTGAGAGCTTTGTCGATCACGACATCGTTGATTGTTGTGCCAGCGATCGATGCCGCCGCGGGTGCTGATCTTGAGCTTTGATTGCCCCGTCGTGCCAGTCAGCGAGAGGGTGTCGATCGCGGCGCCGCTGAACACGCCTCCCACGAGTTCGATCGACCCCGAGCCGGGCCCGATCAACTTCACCTTTACCTGCGTGCCGTCGGCGTCCTGGAACATCGTGGCCTGACCGCTGATGAGGGGGATGACCGCCATCAACGTGCGGTCTTCCAGCTTTTCCATGCTCAGCGAAGCGGGCTGAGATTTGGACGAACGCTTGCGTTTGCCCCAGAACTTCATATTGTCCCCGACGTCGAGAAACGGGTGATAAGGTGTAAGCGTTGTAGCTGTTCTGTTGGTTATCGGACCGCGACAAATTGGGGCTGCACGGATTCAGGACGCGTTGGCCATGCAGCGTGTAGGGAATTGGTAAGCTGTGCCGGCGCAACTAAATATTGTCGTTCTTGCCGCGACCGACCGAGATTCCGGCTGGCGGAGCGGCAGCCAACATTAATGAGCGACAAAAGCTCCGGAACGCCGGAGTGGATGTGGAGAAAAACGCCAATCGGCGTAGCAGCTCCCGTTCGGAGTGGATGCTGCAAATGAGAATTCTGACGGCAATGGCCAGAAGTCGGGCTGAAAGGATTCGAACCTTCGACCTCTACGTCCCGAACGTAGCGCTCTACCAGGCTGAGCTACAGCCCGCGATTCGGTGCGGGGCGGTCGCTGTCGACCGCGAAACTGGGCACCTGTGGCGGAACGTAGCACTTTAGCAGACCGGCGTAACTGCCACAAGATGCGGTAGTTACGGCAGGAATTGCGCTGCTGGCAGTCGCCGCGACAATTGGTCTGGTCCTGTGCCACGATGTTGCTAACGTTCGTCACGCAAACGGGGGGCAACGGCGGCGGCCACTTTTCTAGGTCTTTTCCCCAATTCTTATCTCGCAATATCGTTGCCATGAACATTCAATCGCTTTCGCTCCAAGCCATCCTTGTTGGCGTGGCGCTCGCCTTGAGCGGCTGCGCGTCGATCATCAGCGGCCGAACTGCCACGGTGCAAATCGACAGCAAACCCTCCAATGCCCAAGTCGTGATCCACGACAAGCACGGCAAGCAAGTGCTCACCACCACGACGCCCGCCAGCGTCGAACTGCGCCGCAAGGACAAATTCATCTGGCCGGCAAAGTACACGGCGACGATCGACAAGCCGGGTTACAAAACGGCTACGGTGCCGATCGACTCGAAGATTAACCCTTGGATCATTGGCAACGTCGTGCTCGGCGGTGTGGTCGGATTGGCCGTCGACAACGCGACCGGTGCGGCTTGGCAGCCGAAAGTCGCGTCGATCGAGCAACCCCTCGAGCCGATGTACGTCGCCCAACAACCGCCGCCAGCCGCGGGCAACTATTCCGCGCCGATGGAAAACTCGACCGCGCCAAATCAAGGCGTCGAACAGGCGACGATGACGTATTAGGCGAGGAGTCGGGAGTCGGGAGTCGGGGAAGGCGGTACTGTGTACCGAGTCGGCCTGCCGCTGGTGATTGTCCAGCCCACTCTTGGACCGTTTGGACAAATGGCACTGGCGCTCGAGCTTTTTCACGTTTTGTCCGCAGGGAGGTTTCTCGCTCGGCTCGCAAGTCGTGTGGCTGCAATAAGTTTGCATCGGTCCGCAAACTTGCAAACTCGATTCGGGGCGACAATTGCTGCTCATTTTGTCGACTGCCTGCGCTAAAGTGGACGCGATATCAAGGTCGAGCGGCGTGTAACGGCGGACAAAACTAGCCTGCGAATTGTCCCGATTTGTCCGCGCTACCGTTCCCTCCTCCTACGAGCATGGCTCTATTCTGAGCCACTCTCGCGGTCGTTGCCATGGCGCACCGCGAGCGCTGACTAAAAGCTAGTCGCTAACAGCCAACAGCTTCTTTTTTCAAATTGCCAAAGATCGTTCGGCCCCTGTGCGGAGGAAATGCCTCGCACGCACTCGCGGAGGGAATTGCCTCACACGCGATGGGGTCGACAATCAGTTTATCGCGCGTGTATCCAAATGTATAGTATCTGTTTTTGGCCACTCCCTGGTCGGAACAAACTGCGGTTTTGTCCGACCCTCCGCTGAAAAGATTGATTGTATTTTCAATTAGAGGCGTTACCTTATACGTCATGGCCGATTTGCCACCCCTCACCAGAGACCAGCGCAAGGTCGACGTCGACCAACTGAACTTGTTGGCGATTTTTCATTTCGTCGGAGCCGGGCTGGCGCTGGTTGGGCTGGCGTTTCTGGGCATGCACTATGCCATGTTCAGGACATTTTTTGCCAACCCGCAGATGTGGGCCAATCAGAAGCAGGGTCCGCCACCGGCAGAATTATTTGCGATGTTCCAATGGTTCTATGCCTAATTGGTGCCGCTTGGTTTGTCGGTTCGGGCGCGGTGAACGTAGTGTCTGGCTGGTGTTTGTGGAAGCGAAAGTCGCGGACGTTTTCGCTGGTGGTGGCGGCGTTTAATTGTGTGCACATGCCGATTGGGACCGTGCTGGGCGTGTTTACGATCGTCGTACTGGTGCGCGATTCGGTGCGGGAGTTGTACGAAGCGCAGGCGTCGGTTGCGGCGGCGCCCTACGGTATCGAATAGGACTTGGCAGGAGATTTCTTCGACTAGTGCCGCCGAACTGTGGTAACTACTTGGCCCTCGGGTGAGGTATACTTGAGTTAACCTCGCCGGTGGGCGATGGGTTTCTGAGTGGCGCCATTCGGCGGAAATCGTAGGTGGCGAAAGTCACGGGAGTACCACGATGAATCTTGTCTGGTTTATTCTGATCGGGATCGCGGCGGGTTGGTTGGCGGGCCAAATCATGGGCGGCGGCGGCTTCGGCCTGCTGGGCGATCTCGTCTTGGGCGTGATCGGGGCATTGGTTGGCGGTTATTTGTTCGGCCTGTTGGGAATTGGGGTCGGGGGCTTGATCGGTGCGCTGATCACGGCGACGGTCGGTGCGATCGTGCTGATTGCTTTGTTGCGGCTGGTGAAGCGGGCGTGACGCTCTGAATACGGGTTCCTCTTCTCTAATCTGTCAACACGCTTGGCAAGCGCGGATGGATGAGCATGTCGTGTATGCCGTCGAGTGCCGAATTGTTGGCAGCCAGCGCAAAGTCGCGCCAAATTCATGAATGAAACCGAGACTGATCCTGCGCGTTCATTATTTCCCTCGCGGGCGACTTTGTCGGAGATCGTGACCGACGCGATCCGCTACTGGGAGCCGCGGCGGATTCTCTACAACGTCGTGCTGGGGTTGATCGTAATCGGTTACTTTGTCGCGTATTGGCCGGCATCGCGTGAGATTTTCTCGGTGGAGACCGGGCTCGGTATGTTCATGTTGGTGGTGCTGGCGAATTTGTGTTATTGCTCGGCGTATCTCGTCGACCTATTTGCTCAGATATCTGATTTTCGCGGTTTGTGGCGGCGCTGGCGATGGATGCTATTGGCGACCGGCATCGCCTTCGCGGCAATTATCACGCGGCACTTCGCAATGGGTATGTTTAGCGCATTGGAATTAATGCATGAGATGACTCGGCACGGTTAGGGCGGAGGCGGCGCCGCGACAGAGCGGCAGAGATCGATGGTTTGGACGAGTATTTCGACGTGAAAGCGTGACTTCCTGCGGTAGCTGACTTTTTCCGCCAATCGCGTATGATAAAGCTATGGCAATCGCGCGACTGGAGCGAATTTTATGACAATCAACATTCAAGATATGGGAATCGATCAACTCAGCGTTGTTGAGCGGTTGGAGTTGATCGACTTGATCTGGGAAAGCCTGCCGGAACCAGTTCAGCCAGCGGATGTTCCCGCTTGGCATCTGGCGGAGATCGTAGAACGTCGAGCGGAAGCGGCTCAGTCGCCTGGGATCGGCAGGCCGTGGCGTGAAGTACTCGACCAGATTAAGGCCGAGGCATGAGTCTACCGGTAATCGTTCGGCCTGCGGCGGAGGCGGACATCCGAGAGACCTACACCTATCTCCAAAACGTACGGACAGGTCTCGGCGACCAGTTCTCCGCGCGATTGCGGGAGGTGTTCGACCGAGTGGAATCGAATCCAGACTCGTGCGGTGTTGTTTGGCAAGACGTTCGTGCGATCCGCGTGAGTAAGTTTCAATACGTGGTTTACTTTGTCGTGTTCGCGGATCGCGTCGAGGTGCTTGCGGTCTTGCATGGGGCACGGAGCGAGTCGGCATGGCGTTCTCGGTTAGACTGACAACAACCCAGCTTGTTAGTATTGGCAATGGCGAAAAAGACATCGATGTCGAGTGAGCATGTCCATCATCATCGCGATGGCTCGATCTGGGCCCGCGGCGAGAAGACGGCCGAGGGCGTGCTCACCGGCTACTGGGAGTGGTTCCGCAAAGACGGTTCGAAGATGCGATCCGGTTATTTTGAGGATGGCGAGCAGGCGGGCGAATGGACGACTTACGACCGGAAGGGCAAAGTCGTCAAGGTCACGCAGATGAAGGGGAAGGGGGAGCAGAAGCCGGCGGCTAAAAACGTCGTGAAAAGGAAATCCACGGTGAAGAAGAAGGCCGTCAAGAAAAAATCGGTGAAGTCGCAGCGTGCGAAAAGTTAGGAATCAATTGTTCTGCACTAAATTGTTGGGGCGAAAATGGAACAGGAACAGATTGCGATCATCGAAGAATGTGCCGCGGCGTCGCTCTCGGGCGCGATTGCTTTTCCGGACGTGATCGGCCGGTTGATTCGTCTCGGGGTGGAGCGGTACCACACAGATTACAGTCGGCACGAGACGACGTTTTATCTGCCGGACGGCGACTCGCATGTCGTGAAGGGTGAGCACTTGCCGAGTGCAATCGGCGCGACGTTTTCGGCGGAAGGTGTCGAGGCGGCCGTGCGAGCGAGCCAGCGGGGCGAGATCAAATACGTCCAGTTTCTCGAGCGGTCGATGGCGGCCGGCTGCGTCGGATATTTTGTGCAGATTGCGGGGCGGCAAGTACTCTACTTTGGCCGCAACGGCGAGGTGCACGTCGAGCGGTTTCCGACTTAGGCCGCTAACGGCGATACTGTTCGCTGCCCCAATTGCCGGCATTGTGCTGCTGTGAGCCGCCGCGGGGGATGGTGAGGGTCTGCCATTGGTCGCCGGCAAGGATGCGGCTGATGAGCACGATTTGACCGACGTGGTAGCCGCAGTGCGAGAGCGAGCGGCCGATGGCCAGCGGCACCGAGAGTTTTTCGCCGCGGATGGTGACGGTGGCGCCCTGATCGCTGGGTGTGAGTCTGTCGAGCGCGTTGGCGAGGCAATCCCAGCCGGAGTTCCAGTAGTCGAGCAGTTCCTGGCGGGATGAAAAACTATCGACGAATTCATCGTCCCGATTGCGCCACGGCTTCTCGCCGTCGGTCGTCAGGAAATCGGTCCAGCGGGAGAGCAGATTCCCGGCGACGTGCTTCATGATCACGGCGATCGAATTGGTTTCCGGATGGAGCGCGACGTGGAGCTGCTCGTCGGCGAGCTGGGCGATCGCCCGTTCGGCTAGGTCCTTGTTGTAGAGAAAGGCGACTTTCGCGTCGCGGGCCAGCGGTGCTGTGGAGGGGGGTTGACATAATACTTGGTTCACAGTGAGAGGGCGGCGTTGAAAACCCGAATTCTACGCAATATCCCGAATGTTGTCACTTGGTCGGTTTCCTTTGGCGAGCAGCGTGAAGTAGCTGACATAAGTCTTGCGTTCGTAGAGAGAGGGCCGTGAAAACCCGAATTCTAAGCAATATCCCGGCATGTTGTCAGATGGTCGCGGTTTCCTTCTTGCAAGCCGCTAGTTAGGATGAAACCGGCAAGGCATCCCATTTTGAGACTCCTATGGCGCGATGACGGAATATAAGGTGCTCTACGCCTACCTGACGATTCTCACCGGCAACCGGGCGGGGACCAATTTCCCGCTCGATCCCGCGCGCGAATCGGTCATCGGGCGGGGGACGGATTGCCATATTTCGATTCCCGATCCGATCTCGTCGCGCGAGCATGCCGCGATTTCTTGGCGCGACGACCATTGGGCGATCCGCGATTCGGCGAGCCGCAATGGCACGAGCGTCAACGGTCAGAAGATCGACGAGGCGCGGCTGGCCGACGGCAATACGATCCGCATCGGCGGGACGGAGTTTTCGTTTCATGAATCGGAGGAGCCGCCGACCGCCAAGGGGGACGATCCGGGAGTGATGCAGACGATCGTGCAGGACATGCCGATCGCGGTGCAGCAGTCGCACGAAGAGGCGCTCGCCGGTTTGCCGAGTGCCGAGCAGGTGAAGGAGTTGATGCTGCTCTATCAGCTGTGCATCAAGCTGATGGGGAGCGGCGATCCGAACCGCGTGGTGGAGATCGCGCTGGAACTGCTCAAGAAGCGGACCGGGGCGGCGGTGGTCGGCTTTCTGGCGGTGAATGATGAGGGCGGTCTGCAGCCGAAGCTCGTGATTCCGCAGGAGGCGGCGGATCGCGTCACACTCAACCAGTCGCTCACAGAGCTGGTCTCGCGGCAGGGGCATGCGGTCTGGATTGCGAATCAGTCGACCGGCAAAGACGCGACCGGCAAAGACGCGGTGGGGAAGAGCGCCGAGGGGAAGGGCACCCACGACCTGGGCCATTTTGCCGACGGCGTGTGTGCGCCGCTGGTGCGGCGGACGGCCGACGGCGAGCGGACGACGCTCGGTGCGATCCACGTCTATCTGCAGGCGGGGCGGTTTCGGCAATCGGATTTCGACTTCATCATCTCGGTGGCGAATCTGGTGGCGATCGCGCTGGTGCGGGCGCGGGAGCTGATGTCGCTGCAGACCGACTATCAGCAGCTGGTCGAGAAGTCGCCCGGTTACTCGGAGCTGATCGGCGAGTCGGCGCCGATGCTCGATCTGAAGTCGAAGATCACGCGCGTGGCGCAAGGCGCCGGGTTGTGTGCTGGTGCGCGGCGAGAGCGGTTCGGGGAAGGAGCTGGTGGCGCGGGCGATCCACCGGGCGAGTCCGCGGGCCGATCGGCCGATGGTCTCGGTGAACTGCGCGGCGATC
This sequence comes from uncultured Planctomycetota bacterium, assembly GCA_963847905.1. Lineage (GTDB taxonomy): Bacteria > Planctomycetota > Planctomycetia > Pirellulales > Lacipirellulaceae > DASYDU01. The sequence goes on from CAWKBP010000003.1 coordinate 86,854, forward strand.
CCGGCCGACATCATGGAGAGCCAGCTGTTCGGCCACAAGGCGGGGGCGTTCACCGGGGCGGACCGCGACCACATCGGCTATTTCGAGCAGGCCGACCTGGGGACGCTGTTTCTCGACGAGGTCGGCGAACTGACGCTCGAAGGCCAGGCGAAGCTGCTGCGGATCCTCGAGGGGCACCCGTTTTTGCCGGTCGGCGGCACGAAAGAGGTAAAAGTCGACGTGCGGCTGATCGCGGCGACGAACCAGGACCTGCAGAAATACGTACGTGATAAGCGGTTCCGGGAGGATTTGTTTTATCGGCTCAGTGTGTTCGAGCTGTATTTGCCGCCGCTGCGGGATCGGGGGACGGACGTCGGCCTGCTCGCCGATTTCTTCTTCGACCATTTCCGGCGGCAACACGGCCGGCCGACGCTCACCTTGAGCGAGAAGGCGCGGGAGAAGCTGCTCGCGTATCGCTGGCCGGGGAACGTGCGGCAGCTGCGGAATGTGCTCGATAGCGCGGTGGTGCTGGCGGAGGAGAACGAGATTCGCCCGGCCGACCTCGCGCTCCGCGACACGGGGAGCGGCGACCTCGACACGCTGGAGATCGAACATTGGGAGCGGCGGCTGATCGGCGAAGCGCTGACCCGCTCGGGCGACAACGTGCCCGAGGCGGCGAAGCTCCTGGGCATCGGTCGGGCGACGCTGTATCGGAAGATCGAGCAGTATCACATTGAACGGTGAATTGAGGTGCAAGCTGTTTGGCGCGCCAAGACGCAAAGGAGCAAAGGACGCAAAGAAGCTGGGGAAGGTTTTGCAAACCAAGCCGTGCGAATGGCGTCTTTTTAGATTTTCTTTGCGATCTTTGCCTCTTGGCGTCTTTGCGCACGACGATGCTTGCAGTTTGCAGTTTGCAGTTTTGATGACGTCGGAGATCGGAGTAACGATGCGAAACATGAAGCTCTTGCCGGTGTTACTTGGATTGACGCTCTATTGTTCCGCGAATGTCGCGCAGGCCGAGAATTGGGATCGGTTTCGTGGGCCCAACGGCGAGGGGCAGAGCGAGGCGGCGGGGATACCGACCGAGTGGACCGCGGCGGATTATTTGTGGAAAAAGTCGCTGCCAGGCGTTGGGCATAGCTCGCCGGTCGTTTGGGGCGACCGCTTGTTTGTCACCTCCGGCGATCCGAAGTCGGGGGAGCAGATTGTGCTGGCGTTCGATGCCAAGAGCGGCGCGCAGCTATGGGAAAAGCGGTTCGCGTCTCACACCTATTCCATGCACACGGACAACAGCTACGCCACGAGCACGCCGGCGGTGGATGCGGATCAGCTCTACGTGCTTTGGCTCGACGGGGACAAGGTGACGCTCGCGGCGCTCACGCACGACGGCGCGGAAGTCTGGCGGCGGCAAGTCGGCTCGCTGGTGGAGGAGCATGGCTTTGGCACCTCGCCGATCGTGGTGGGCGACACGGTGTGTGTGGCGAACGAAACGAAGGATCCGGACCGCAGCCGGTTTATCGGCGTCGATCGGGCGAGTGGCGACATCCGCTGGACGGTGCCGCGCGGCGCCGGCAAGACGGCCTTCGCGACGCCATGTGTGCTGGAGAGCGGCGGCCGCGAGTTGGTGGTGATGTCGAGCATGGGCTCGGGCGTGACGGCATACGACCCCGTGACGGGTGTGGTGGTTTGGCAGGTGCTTGAGCAGGATCTGCCCGATCGCTGCGTCAGTTCGCCGATGGTCGCGGCGGGGCTGGTGATCGTTTCCTGCGGCTCGGGGAACAACGGGGTGGTGATGATCGCCCTTAAACCCGGCGAGAACGGCGAGCCGCCGACCGAGGCGTATCGCATGAAGCAGGGCGTGCCGAACATTCCAACGCCGATCGCGGCGGGCGACCTGCTGTTCCTGTGGCACGATCGGGGCACGGTGTCGTGTCTCGACGCGGCGACGGGCGAACCGCACTGGCGGAAGCGGGTGAGCGGGATGTTCCATAGCTCGCCGGTGCGCATGGGCAACCGCATCTTCGGGCTCTCGAAGGAAGGCGACGTGGTCGTGCTCGCGGCGGACAAAGAATATCAATCTGCTGGGCCGCAATTCGCTGGGCGAACCTTGCCAGGCGACACCGGCGGTGGCTGACGGCCGGATCTATTATCGCACCGAGTCGTCGCTCATTTGTTTGGGTGAGTAGACTTCCCACGGCGAGCGTGGGAACATGGGATATGCTTTCTTTCGACCAACGCCGCGATCTTGAAGCGCTCGATCGGCGTGCGCTCGAGCGGTTGCAGCTGGAGAAGCTCAATCGGCAGCTGGCGGCCGTGCTGAAGTCGAACAAGTTTTATCGGCAGAAGTTGGCCGGCTGCCCGCACGCGCTGGCGAGCCTCGACGAACTCGCGCTGCTGCCGCTCACCATCAAGGACGACTTGCAGCCGGAGGGGGGCGAGGCGTTTGCCGCCCATCGGACGTTTCCGATCGAAGCCTACACGCGGTTTCACGAAACCTCGGGCACGCACGGCCGGCCGCTGGCGGTGCTCGACACGCCGGACGACTGGCAGTGGTGGATCGAAGGCTGGCAGTTTGTGCTCGACGCGGCCGAGCTCGCGCCGAGCGATCGTGTGCTCTTGGCGTTTTCGTTTGGGCCGTTTATCGGCTTCTGGAGTGCGTTCGACGCGATCGTGGCCCGGGGAGCGCTGGCGATTCCGGGCGGCGGGCTGAGTAGCATCGGACGGATCGAGCTGCTGCGGACGTCCAAAGCGACGACACTGTTCTGCACGCCGACCTACGCGCTGCGGCTGGCCGAGGTTGCGGCCCAACACAAGATCGATCTGCCCCACTCGTCGGTCAAGACGATTGTCGTCGCGGGCGAACCGGGCGGCAGCGTGCCGGCGATTCGCGCGCGGATCGAGCAAGCGTGGGACGCGAAGGTCGTCGATCACGCGGGGGCGACGGAAGTGGGACCGTGGGGTTTTGGCGACGCGGCCGGACGCGGATTGCACATCAACGAGTCGGAGTTCATCGCTGAGTTTGTTTCCGTCGCGTCGGGTCGGCCGGCTGCCGAGGGGGAATTGGCCCATTTAATTCTCACGTCGCTCGGCCGGGTGGGCGCGCCGGTGATCCGCTATCGCACGGGCGACATCGTGCGGCCAACGTGGAAGTCGGACGGTCCAAATCGCTTCGTGCTGCTCGACGGCGGCGTGCTCTCTCGGGCCGACGACATGATGATCATCCGCGGCGTGAACATCTACCCCAGCCGCGATCGAGCAGATTCTGCACGGCTTTCCGGAGGTGGTCGAATATCGTCTCACCGCCCGCAAACGGGGGGCGCTAGACGAGTTGGTGGTTGAAGTGGAAGATCATCTCCAGCGGCCGGAGCGAATTTCCACGGAATTTGAAGTGCGGCTGGGGCTCACGGTCGAGGTGCGATCGGTGCCGGCGACATCGCTGCCGCGATTCGAGGGCAAAGGGCGACGATTTGTGGACGAGCGGAACAGACAATGAACGAACAGCCGACCAAACTTGAAATGACCAACGCGGGCAAGCTGCGAATCGTCTGGAGTGACGACGAGGTGCGCGAGTATTCGATCGGCGAATTGCGCGACAAATGTCCCTGTGCGACGTGCCGCGAGAAGCGGAATGCTCCGCCGCCACCCGCCACGTCGCTGCCGATTCTTTCTTTAGAAGAGGCGGCGCCGCTGCGGATCGCGGCGATGAATCCCGTGGGCCGCTATGCGTATGGCATCGACTTCAGCGACGGACACGACACGGGGATTTTCACGCTCGAGTCGCTGCGCGAGCTGGGCGAAGCGGTCGCGGCGACGAGCGAAAAATAGCCGGGCCGCTACGCGGGCCGGTCGGATGCTGAGTCCGGCGAGGCGTAGCTCGCCGGCTATTTTTTTAATTTGTGGCGGCTGGCGCTGGTTCGGCGTCGTTCACGACGAGCGGCGGGCCCTTCTTCGGCGTGATGTCGACGTTGATCATCTCGAGGCCGCGGACGTGGCGGATTTCGAGGCCCGGGCCGTCGGCCGTGATCGTGCACGTTTTCGAGCCGCACGTTTTCGATCGGGCTCTCCGGCAGGCCGACGATCACGCCGGCGTACTTGGTGCTGGTGGCTGTGAGATTGCGAATCGTGATGTTCTTGTAGGCCGGGGTGGTCTTGGTGACGGGTTGGGCCGAGTCGGTCGCTGGGATCTTCGGGTAGTAGCTGGTGAGCGTGATCGCACCGCGGACGTTTTTCATCGTGATGTTTTCGTAGAGCAGATTCTCGACCGTGCCGCCGCGTTTGCGGTCGCTCTTGATGCGGATGCCGTTGTCCGTGTCTTCGAACGTGCAGTCGCGGACGACGACGTTTTTCACGCCGCCGACGGTCTCGCTGCCGATCGAGACGCCGTGTCCGTGCTTGAAGGTGCAATTGGTGATCGTGAGGCCGTCGGCAGCGAACTCGCGGCCGGCGGCAGTTTTCCCGCTCTTGACGGCCACGTTGTCGTCGCCGACGTCGATCGTGCAGCCGGTGATCGTCACGTCGACACACATGCTGGGGTCGATCGCGTCGGTGTTGGGCGCCCGCTCGGGGGCGAGGAACGTGGCGTTCTCGACCCGCACGCCCTCGCATTCGGTCGGCACGAAGTGGAACTTGGGAGCGTTCTGGATCGTGACGTCGCGGACGACCAGATTCTTGACGCGGGTGAGGACGATCAGGTTGGGGCGGGGCAGGGTGTAACCGGACTTCTTCTGCCGGGCCTCCTCGGCAGGAATCCACCAGCGTTCGCCCGAGCCGTCGATCGTGCCTTCGCCTTCGATGGTGACATCCTCGAGGTCTTTGCCGGTGAGGAAGTTGTTGAACTTGCCGGTGTCGTCGGGCCGGGCGAAGGCGGCGGGGTCGTCGGTCGCTTTGAGCGTGGCCCCTTTGTCGAGGCGGAGCGTGGTCTTGGTGCGGATCACGAGCGGCGCGCTCAGGTAGGTGCCCGGTGGCAACAGCACCGTGCCGCCGCCCGCTTTGCCGCAGTCGTTGAGCGATTTTTGGATCGCGGCGGTGTCGAGCGTTTCGCCGTCGCCGACGGCGCCTGCGTCGCGGACGTTGAACACTGTTTGCGCGGTGGCCAGCGAAGAGGACGTGCTGGCGGCGAGGAGTAGCGCGAGCAACCGATACGAGCGGGAATTGATCATGGCATTGAATTGGGAATGGTGGAAGGAGCGGAAAGCGGGCCCGGTCGACGGCGCGAAAGACGCTCCGCGACCTTGATTCCACTCTAGGCATTCCGCGTCCGCGCGTCACCCAGTGACGCGGGATTTCGAATCGCTTTGCAAAGGGCGAACGAAATTCTGGCGGATTCGTGCAATGGGACGGTTATTGTGCCCACGCCGGGGAAGGAGGGCAGGCCGGGCATCGCCGTGCCGGGGCGCCGGCGGCGCTGTTCCGCCCGCCCGCTGAAGCGGGCTCGCCAGCGGGCGTGCCTTTTTTCTGGACGACGTCGTCTTTGCCGAGGCGGACCTTTTTGAACGTCTCGTTCGAGACGACGAAGTACCAATCGCCGAAGCGGACGTTGAGGTCCTTCACTTGTTGCTCGCCTTTGGCGACCAGGGCGTTGTATTCGTCGAGCTTGCGCTTGTTTTCGGTTTCGATCCGCTTGCGCTCGGCGAGCACGCGTTCGTACTCGGGCGAGTGTTTGGGGGCGGCTTCGGGTTTTGGTTTGGGGGAATCGGTGGATTCGGACTTCGGTTCCGTGGATTCGGTGGTGGTGGGTTTGGCGTTGGAATCGGTGGGGGCTGGTTCGCCCGCTCGCTGAAGCGAGCTCGCCTTGGGGGCTTCGGGTTCGGTGGTGGTGGCGGCCTCGTTGACTTCCTCTTCCTCCTCTTCCTCTTCGATCGGGGTTTGGGCGTCGTCGGTCGCGGCGTCGTCCGCTTTTGCTTCTTCGGTCTCGGGAGCTTCCGTTGCGGCGGGGGCGTTTTCGTCTGGCAGTGGCGGCAGCTCTTGGAGTTCGGGTTTCTTGATGGCGTCTTTGTTGAAGCGGGCCATGGCGAACAGGTAGCGCGACATGTTCTTGTCGCTCGGCTTGGCTTTGTCGGCGGCGGTGGCGTCGGCCGCTTGTTCACCCTCGTCACCGGCGGCGTGAAGCCGCAGGTCGCCGAATCGCAGGACGTACTCAACGCCATCTTTCATGGTGACGATGACTTCGCCTTCGCTGGAGATCAGCTCCTGGCCGCCGCCGCCGTCGCGGGCCGGGACGGTGGCGAAGCCGAGCTGGCGGAGGTCTGTGCGGGCATCGGCGTTGTCGAGGAAGTCGACGCCCGCCTTGAGATTGGCGCTGAGGCCGGCCGGTTTGCGGTCGACGTCGACAATCGACAGGTCGTCGAGGGCGGTCTTGAGGGCATCGAGCTTTTCGGTGTTGAGCTGTTGGTCGTCGGAGAGCTTGAATTCAGTGTAGCTTTCGCTGCCTTTGTCAAACTGCTTGAGCTCTTCGGCATTCCATTTCGAGTCCTTTTCGTCGAAGGCCAGCTTGAGCTCGCTGCGTGGGTCCCAGGCGACCTGAATCGCCGGACCCTGTTGCGTCATTACGGGCACGAGCTCAGCCGAGTAGTCATTGAGCTGGACTGCCTGAATGTCGAAGGCGTTGAGCTTGAGGAGGTCCTTCTCGATCCAATCTTCGAAGTCGGTCGAGAGCTTGGTGGGATCGACTTCGACGATGTAGACGACGTCGCGATTCGCCTCGCGGACGTAGTGCTGGTCGTTCGTGGCGTCTTTCACTTCGCGGCCGATGATCAGGTCGACCAGCGGCTTGTCCTGGATGTCGGAAATCGTGACGTGAGTACCGACGCCTTTTTGCCCGACTTCGAGCTTAGGCGAGAGTGGATCGATCACGCCAAACTGCTCGTGGTCGCCGGCGCTCTCGCTGGCAATGGAGAGAATCTTGCGGTCCATGAGCGAGGTGGCCGCCTCGGCCATCTGCCGCTCGGCATCAGCTGGGTAGCCGTTCTTGGAGGGGATCGTCCAGAGTCCGTCCTCTTCGGCGACTTCAAACTCGCGGAGGGTGGCCGAGTCTTCATTGAATTGGACGATTTTGAGTCGTTTTGCTTCGCCGGGGTCGGTGAAGTCTTGCGTCAGATCCTCACCGACGCGCGAGGCGACGTTCTCGTCGACGATCCGCGGCTGGCTGGCCCAACCGGCGATCAAGGCCACGGCCGCTACGGCGAGGAAAGAGAGGGTCTTGGCGGTTTCACTCATGATCGAAGCTCCGGACTATTACCACAACGACACAACGGCACGACGTAAAACAAATCAAAACCGAAGTTTCTTCACGTCGTGTCTTTGTGCCGTCGTGGTTCAAACGGTTTCTGGAAGTTAGTTGACTACGCGGCGGATTTCTTTTTGCCGTACCGGAGGCGGCGGGTGTCGACGCCTTCTTGTTCCGCGCGGCGGCGGTGGAAGTAGACGAAGAAGGCCAGCAGCACCGGTGGGATCAGCGGCAGGATGACGGCGTAGCGCTTGTAGCGGTTCTGCACGCCTTGGATCTCGGCTGTCAACTCGCGGTCGGTCTGCTTGACTTGCTTGTCGCGCTGTTTTTCGAGTCGGGCGATTTTCACGTCGCGCTCGCGTTCGCTACGGATCCGCTGCATCTCGATCTGCTGAGCCTTGGAGCGGGCGTCGAGATCGGTCCGCTTCTCCAGCTCGGCGATTTTCTGCCGGAACTGTTGCCGCACGGCTTCGATCTGTTGATTGGCTTCGTCCATGAACTTGCTGCGTTCGGCCAGTGCCCGGGAGCGGTACTCTTCGGTCGCTTCTTCGATCTTGGTCAGGAGGCGATGGGAGCGGGTGCGCTTGCGGATGTCGACGAAGCGATCGTCGCCCGCGAGTGAGTCGAGAATGTTGAGGACGAAGGGCACATTCTGGAACTTCCAGTCGATGAGCATTTCCTGGCTCTCGCCCTTCTCGCGGAGTTGGAAGATGATCGGCGCGATCCAGTCGATGTCGGACACGAGGATGACGTCGATGTTGTTTTTCTTGGGGCCGGTCTTGTTGGGGTCTTCGGCGGTGTCGTGTTCTTTGGCGGCCTTGGTCGGCGTCAGCTTTGTGTCGTCGCCCGCTCGCTGAAGCGAGCTCGCCTCGGCGGGATCGACTTCGGTTGCGGCGTCGGCAGCCGCGGCTGGCTTGTCCTTGGTGTCCGTGACGAACAGATCGTTGTCGTCGACGACTGTGCCTTGGACTCGGGCGGCAACGACGTATTGATCACGGGTGAGATTGCGGCGCGGCTGGATGGTGCCGCCGGAGCGGTTCCACATTTCGTAGTCGCGGAAGCTGATCGTGCCGGACTTGGGGCCGGTGTGGGCGAGCTCGGTGAACTCGAGCTTCGAGCCCTTTTCGGGCCGCCAGGCGCCGGCCACAAGGAACAGCACTTGCTTCATGCCGGCCGAAACCGGATCGAGTGGATTGAACGGGTTGATGGCGTTCTGAGCGGTGAGGCCTTCGTCGATGAAAATCCATTCCTGGGGGATATCGCCGATCCGGGTCTCTGGATTGAAATCCTGCCAGATGATCGTGTCGGCATCGAGCTCGACGCCCAACAGGTTCCAGAGCTGGTTGATGTCGCCCTTGGGCTCGGGCGGCTGCTGGCCGCCGAACATGGCCATCATACCGCCGGGCGGCTGTTTGGGCTGGCCGGTGCCGACGACACCGCCGAACGAATTGAGCCAAGGGAGCGGGTCTTCAAAAATTGCGGTTGGCTGGCCCGACTTCACGCACTCGACAAAGTTGCCCATCGCTTCGGGCGAGAGCGAGGAGGGCTGGACGGCGAGCAGCACATCGAACTTCTTGGTGATTGGTTTGGCTGGATCGATTTCCGAAACGTCGTACTGCTTCTTGAGCTCGGTGATGATCTGCGACTCTTCGGTCGGACCCTGCATCGAGAAGCCGCCGAACAGTTGGGCGTCGGTCTTGAGCACGCCGAGCGTCTTGCGCTCCTGGCCGGCGACGGTGCAGATCGACCGCACAAGCTCGTATTCGACGGGGATGCCGCGATCGACGAACGGGATCACGACCTTGTCGAGACCCGAGCTGAAGGCGACGCCGAAGAACACCTCTTCAGTGCCGCGAACGCCGTTGTTGATGCTGGCGACGCTCACTGGGGCGATGCCGTAGGTCCGCTCGGCAAGGGTCGCATCCTCGCTGAAGTTTTCGATTTGATGGACGTCGACGACGATCTTGCCGCCGCTCATGGCGCTGAGTTCGGAAAGTGTGGAGAGCAAGTTGAGCTTGTGGGCGGCATATTCGGAAGGGACTTGCGGGCTGACATACGCGTCGATGCGGATCGTTTTGACGTCGGGGTTGTCGCGGAGTTCGTGGACCAGCTTGACGGTGCGGTCGGAGAGCGAGTTGATTTGCTCTTTGGTGATGTCGGCGTGGAGCGCGTTGTAATGCGAGAAGAACATGTTGACGCCGATCGCGACGATCAGCAGCGCGAGCGTACGAACCAGATAGTGGGCCCACATCTTGTCGCCGTCGTCGCGGCCGGTCCAATGGCGGCGGCTGATTAGGATCATGCTGACGTAGAGCATCACTACGGCGATCAGCACAAAATAGCTGATGCCGCTGAGGCTGATCACACCCCGTTGGAAGTCGCTGAATTGCTCGACGGCGCTCCAATGCTTGATGGCTTGGGCCAGCGGGCCGTAGCTGATGATCCAATCGGCCACGCCGAACAAGGCCAGCGGCAGGTTGAAGACCATGCCGAGGATGAAGCCGACGGTGAGATTGCTGGTGAGGAACGAGGCGACCATGCCGATCGAGAGCATCGCCAGGCCGATGAACCAATAGCCAATGTAGGAGCCGACAAACAGGCCGAGATCGGGCGAACCGAGGCCCCAGCTGAAGACCAGGAAAATGGCGAACATCGAGAACAGCAGCGAGACCGTGTAGATCGCCACGGCCGCGAGGTACTTGCCGATCACGACGTCGAAATCGCTCGCTGGCAGCGTGAGCAGCAGCTCGTCGGTCCCTTGCCGGCGTTCTTCGGCCCAGATGCTCATCGTGATGGCCGGGATGAAGACCAGCATGATGAACGGCAGCCACTTGTTGAGCTGGTCGAGGTTGGCCAGGTTGTTCGAGAAGAACTCGGGCGGCCAGAAGGCGGCCAGCGAGCTCAACACGACGAACACGCAGATGAACACGTACCCCGTCGGATTGGAAAAATAGCTGACGAAGTCGCGCTTGAAGATCGCTTTGATGACGTTGAAGTTCATGGTTTTGGTCAGTCGTTGGTGGTCAGTTGTCAGTTGCAACTATCAACTATCCACGAACAGCTATCTGCCGGTATCGGAAAGGATGAGGAAACTAGTTCGGTCACGCGTTGGGGCGGGTTAGTTCGTGGAAGCGTTCGCTCAGGTCGCCGCTGTGGTTGCTCAGCTCGGCGGGCGAGCCGTCGAACACCACCTGGCCTTCGTTGATGAAGATTACGCGGTTACACATCGCTTCGACTTCTTGCAGGATGTGCGTCGAGAGAAGAATTGTTTTGGTCTCGCCGATGCGGCGGATCGTGTCGCGGACTTCGCGGATTTGATTGGGGTCGAGGCCGGCGGTCGGTTCGTCCATGATCAGCACATCCGGCTCGTGCAGGAGGACTTGGGCCATGCCGACTCGCTGGCGGAAGCCTTTCGAGAGTTTGCCGATCGGCTTGCCGACCACGGTGCTGAGCTTGCAGAGGTCGATCACCACCTCCATCCGCTCGTCGATTTGCCTGGCGCGACATGCCGCGGGCTTCGCCGAAAAACTTGAGCAGGGCGCGGGGCGACATGTCGGGGTAGAGGGGGCCGTTCTCGGGGAGGTAGCCGAGGCGCTTCACGGCCTCGAGCCGCTCGGTGGCGACGTTGTAGCCGGCGATGCGGGCTTCGCCTTCGCTGGGGGCGAGGTAGCCGGTGAGCAGCTTCATGGTGGTGCTCTTGCCGGCGCCGTTGGGGCCGAGGAAGGCGGCCACCTCGCCCTGGCGGACGGCAAACGACACGTCGCGGCAGGCGGCGAAGTCGCCGTAGAATTTTGACAGCCCGTCGGCCTCGATCATCGCCGTGCGAATCTCTCGGCCGCCAAGTGGCGGCGAATTGGTTGCCAATCGCGTCATGGGTAAAATGCTCCGCTAGCGTTGAGCCGGGTCGGGAAACGGAGGCCAAAGGCCCCGCTGGCTCCCCAGGCAGAATGCCCGAATTGGTGCTGTGGCAGCTTGTCGCCAGGCCACCCGTACGCAGGTAGAAGCGTACCCGGTTTCCCGGCAGGGTGTCCATACCATACGCTTACGGTTCGCTTAGGGCGACGGTTCGACGAAGACCTCCTAGAACCGGTTTTGAGGCGAAATTGGCACGCGGCGGGGCCAACCGGCGCCGAATGATTCCTATCGCTCCGACGGTGACAGGTCTATAGATTATGGAGGGCCATTTGGACAGTCGGCACGAGAAATCCCTCGGTTCGGAAACGTGATTCATGCTTACTTCGCTGCTCCTCAGGTTGACCTATTTGGGAGCGGAATGGATTCTCTGGTTGCTGGTCGTGCTGAGCGTCCTGAGCATCGCGATCATGCTTGAGCGGTGGTTCTACTACTGGCGGACGGGCGTCGACGCGGAGGAGCTGGGGGCCCGGCTGCAGGATGAAATGCGGAAGGGGAATCTGCAGGGGGCGTGGCAGCTGGTGAAGGATGGTCATACGTCGTCGATCGAATGTGGCGTGGTGGCGGCGGGCCTAGTCAGCCTTCGCAACGGCGCCCAGGCGGCCAGCGAGGCGATGCTCAGCGCCAAGGCGCGGATGCGGCCGGCGCTGGATGCGAATCTCTCGATCCTGGCGACGATCGGCAGCAATGCGCCGTTCGTGGGGCTGCTGGGCACGGTGCTCGGCATCATCAAGGCGGCCCATGAGATGAACGTCGCGGCGGGGCAGAACAATCCGAGCGCGGTGATGAGCGGCGTGTTCGAGGCGCTCGTGGCGACGGCGGTCGGGCTGTTCGTGGCGATCCCGGCGGTCGTGGCGTACAACCTCTTCGAGCGGAAGGTCCGCACGCGGCTCGCCCAGGTCGATTCGCTCGCGCACCAGCTGCTGGCGAATTTGCCGATCGACGTTCGTGCGGCCGATCCAGCACCGACCGCCGCGTCCACGAGGGTCACGTGATGGCGGCAAGCATTTCTTCCGGATCGGCGTACGAAGACGAAGCGGCGCCGATGAGCGCGATCAACGTCACGCCGCTGGTCGACGTGACGCTCGTGCTGCTCATCGTATTCATGATCACGGTGCCGGCGATCGTCGGCAGCGCGCCGGTGAAGGTCGATCTGCCGGAGTCGACAGACATCGCGCCGGTGGTGGAGCCGGCGGCCGTGATCTTCACGCTCCGCCGCGGGCCAGCGGGCACGACCGAGTTGTATCTCAACGAACAGCGGGTCGACGAAGCGGGAGTGCGCGGCTACTTCGAGCAGCTGGGCGCCGCGGCCGCCGACCAGGACGTCTCCCTCTCGGCTGGCAAAGGACTGCTCTGGGACGAAGTCGCCCAGGCGATCGATTTGATCAAATCGGTCGGCGTGGAAAAGCTGCGGCTCAACACGCGGCATGTGGAAACTCGCTAATGCAAGCGGCAATCGTCAACATTTGCAGTGAATTCGATTCTGAAATGCGAGCGTAGGTCGGCATCGCCGCTAACGATGAAATTCGATCCGTACGCGGTTCCTCTTCTCTGGTTGCGGTCACGCTGGAGATCCGTTGTGAGATCGTGGAACGGCGATAGTCGAGGCGTGTCAGCAGAAACTCCAGCGTTCGCGCTCGAAAACGAATTCGTCAACTTGCGTTTGGACGCAAGACTGATCGAGTCTGATTGCCGCTGCGCCGACAGGAGAAGCAGTTCGAGAACGCATTCTTGGTCAGGTATCGACCGAGAACGATCGCGCTGGCTGCCGACGCTCGAACCGGTGAATCTGGACAGCGAGTCCGCGAATCTGGTCTCAGGCCTGGCTCGACGCCGGGACGAAATTCAGATAGGTCTGTAGCACCTGCTGCATCGATGATAGCTTCGAACGGATTGTGCGTAGTAAGTCGATCGCCTCGACGCATCGTAGCTTCCATCCACGACTTCGATCCAGAGAAGAGGAACCTCGTATTCTCGAACTCGAGATCACCGATGACTTCGTGCCAAATCCAAATTGCTCAATTCGGTTCGTTACCCGACTTCTAATCGCCGCGAACTACCGACAGGTGCCGTCCGCCAATTCGCGTCGTCGGGGTCGGTGAAGTCGCTTCGCAGGTGGACGCCGCGGGATTCGGTGCGTTCGAGGGCTGACTCGACCATCAGGCTGGCGACGGTGAGCATGTTTTCGAGTTCCCAGCCGGCCGGGTTCGAAAACTGGCGGGCGAGCACGTAGCGGCACCAGCGGTGGATCGTGTCGTTGGCTTCCGATAATTGCGGGCCGGCGCGGCGGACGCCGGCCGAGCGCCACATCAAGCTCTTGAGCGAATTGCGAATGTCGTCGAGGTCGAGCGGTTCGCTCGGCGGCTCGACGGGCGGATTCTCGAGCGGGATCACTTCGATACGAATCGGGCATCTCGAGCGCGGCGGCCGACGCGCCGCGGCCGGCGTGGGCGCCGTAGACCAGGCCTTCGAGCAGGCTGTTCGAGGCGAGCCGATTGGCGCCGTGCAGGCCGCTCGAGGAAACTTCGCCGGCCGCCCAGAGTCGTTCGAGCGTCGTGCGGCCTTCGTGGTCGACCGTGACGCCGCCGACCATGTAGTGGGCGCCGGGCCGGACGGGGATCGGGTCGCGGGTGATGTCGATGCCGAACTCGGCGCAGGTCCGGGTGATGCCGGGGAAGCGTTTGCGGACGAACTCGGGCTCGCGGTGGCTAAGGTCGAGGAAGACGCAAGGTTGCCGCGTCTTTTCCATCTGCGCGACGATCGCCTGGCTCACGACGTCGCGCGGGGCGAGCTCGCCGCGCTCGTCGTAGTCGGCCATGAAGCGGTGGCCGGTTGAATCGATGAGCCGGGCCCCTTCGCCGCGCATCGCCTCGGTGATGAGACTGCGGCTCGAGCCGGCGATGTAGAGCACGGTCGGATGGAACTGCATGAACTCCATGTCGCGGAGCTCGGCGCCGGCGCGGTAGGCGATCGCGTGGCCGTCGCCGGTGGCCACGGCGGGGTTCGTCGTCTCGCGGTAGATCTGCCCCGCGCCGCCGGTGCAGAGGATCGTCTGCTTGGCCCAGACGAATGTCTTGCCGTGGTCGGCGTTCCAGACCAGCGCCCCGCGACAGGCGCCGTCGTTGGTCAGCAGGTCGATCGTAAACGTCTTCGGCCAGAACTGGGCGCCGAGCTCGTTCTTGGCGCGGTCGATCATCGCCCGCATCACCTCGTGGCCCGTCGCGTCGCCCAGCGCGTGGACGATGCGGCGGTGGCTGTGTCCGCCTTCGCGGCCGAGCATCAGGTGGCCACTCTCGGTGTCGAACTGCGTGCCCCAGGCGATCAGCTGTTGGATGTGCTCCGGCGCTTCGCGGACGACCATCTCGACGACTTCGCGGTCGCAGAGATTCGCCCCGGCGACCAGCGTGTCGGTCACATGGTCTTCGAAGCGGTCCTCGGGATCGATCACGCCGGCGATGCCGCCCTGGGCGTAGGCGCTGTTCGACTGCTCCATCGTGTCCTTGGTGATCACGAGGATCGAGAGCCGCGGATCGATCTCCATCGCGGCCCGCAGCCCGGCGATGCCGCCGCCGATCACCAGCACGTCGACGAAGTGGTGGGGGATCCGCTTGGGATGGAAGGGGACCAGGTAGCGAGGGACGAGGAGGGACATGGGGGAGGAGTGAATGTCAAATGTCAATTTTGAATGTCGAATGGCAGACGCAGGCGGATCGTTAGTTGGCTCGATCGGTGCCTCCAGGATACCGTATCGTGCCGGCTGTGGGAGCAGGGAGCGGGGGGATGGGACGGCGACCTGAATTTTGGAATTTTGGAACAGTTTGCCGGCAACTCGATTCCACGTGCCAAAAATCACGTTCATTGTCACACCTCCTTTCGCGGCGGCTCTGGAAATTACGGCGGATTCGCGCATCGTGGGTTCCAAAATAGGTTGAATTTGCGCTTTCGGCGGCGAATTGAGGAAGTTCCAAAAATAGGCGGGGTTCAGGGTTCAGGGTTCAGGCTGGGGGCTGGGCTTGGTTTATTGCTCGCGCCATTTTCCAGTTTGTCGATTTCGCGGAGGATCGTGGCGCAGTTGGCGATTGGTTCGTTGGACGCCGACCACGCCCTCGATCGAGTAGTCGATCAGGTGCCGGATCTGTTTGCGGACGCGCACCTGCAGGTCCGGGTCGTCGATCTCGGCGCTCAAGACGGCCAGGATATCGTGCTTGAGGGCGCGGGCCTGCTTGGCTCGAAAGGCGGGCGACGGGCGGCGGTCGAAATGCTCGGGATCGGCGCGTTCGAGCATCCAGGCGGCGGCCCGCCAGTGATTGTTGGCTGCTTTGCGCATGGCCTGGAGCGGACTGAGCTGGGCCTGGAGCCGGGCCTCGCGCAAGCGGCGGCCGAAGTCGGGATTGCGGTCGGCCTCGCGGCGAATGGTATTGGGAGCACACTCGACATAGCTGGCGGCAGCCTCGAGGCTGCAACCGGTGGCGATGAGTGCACAGATTTCGCGCTGCTTGGCCTCGTCGAGAACTCGAATACGTCCGGCTGGCATGGATTGTCCCCCTTGTAATTGAGAATGGAATGCGGTTGTTGCTGGGGGACAATCGTCGGCTGGCGACTCAGAGCTGAGAGCATATGGACCAAGGTAACGGATGTACAGGTGATCGCAAGGGGTGGTTTTTGGCCACCAAGGGAGCCCGCCGAGTTGGCGAGGATGATGGGCGACCGCGGTAGTGTCTTACGTTGTCGCTGAGCAAGGAACGCGCCTTCAGTCGCGATCTTGAATCGCCATCTCCCAGAATTCCTCTCCATAAACCTTTCGAACGACTTCCATTCGCATCACGTCAGTCGTGCCATCGGCAATGCGAAGGCCCTGGAGATCTCGAAGACGGTCGCCAAGATCGACGCGGGTTGAGTATCCTTCGCCCCCAAAGGCGCGCATTGCCGCGTCAACTGCGCTAATCGCATTCTCGACGCCTTCCGCCTTCAGTCCACAAATAAGCGGCCGTGCTGTTTCATATTCCCCGCGATCAATAGAGCGCTGCCGCCTCTTTTGCCAATGCATATGACATCCGCAGCTCTGTCCAATACTGCCCAATCGGCTGCTGCAAGTGAGTGAAGCGGCCAATAGGGCCGCCGAAGGCATTGCGCATTTTGATGCGATCGGCCATCTGGTCGAGCGCCTCTTCGCCAGTTCCGATTGCCGCGGCAGTCTGCATGAGGCGCCAATAAAGGAAGTGCTTAAAGAAGATGCTAAGACCTTGACCGTCCTCGCCAATTCGATGGCTTTCAGGAACATACAGATTCTGAAACTTTAGACCGCCAAATGAATTGCCGGTAAGTCCGTGCGCATGTAGTGATTTGATCTCAAGCCCGGGCGTGTCAATCGGAACGACAAAGACGCTGAGCTTTCCTTTTTTGCCCGTCGTTCCTTGGGTAAATAGTATTACATGCGTCGCTTGCTCAAGACGTGCGTTGAATCGTTTTTCACCGCTCAGAAGATAGCCACCTTCGACGCGCTTCGACGTACTTTGAATGGCGGGAACATCGCTGCCTGCGTTCGGCTCTGTAATTGCAATGGCGATGTAGGCCTTTCCTTGTGCGACCTGGCGAACGATTTCTAATACGTCCGGACTAGACGATCGAAGTAGGGGCCGCACATGAGCTCCGCCTACTACGTCGCGAAAGTTGAGATTGTATCGGCCAGCGTGCCGAAAGACGTCGATCATTCTTGTCGCCGGCCAGGCTGATCCGCCGTACCCCTCAGGCAAATCCAACCCTGGTAGACCAAAGGCCGCAGTCCTTTGTCGCCATTCTCTAGGTGACAGAAACTCGTCCGTGCCACGTAGCAATCGAACCGTTTCGTCAATCCCTTGCTTGACGTCGCCAAGTGATGTGTGATCTTGCTTGTCATCGTCCCGTATCGAGACTTTGAAGACAGTATTTAGTTCAAAGACCTTTGTGCGTGCGGGTAATCCGGCTGGATTTAGAAGATAAATATGCTTTGCGGCGCCGGCCTTATCTTTCTGGTACCCAAGGATGTAGCAAAGGTCCTTGGTCGGCTTCTGCGGATCGACCACCGTAATTCCGTTGTTGGACTGCTCCTTCAGAATGACGAAGTGCCGGCCGATGCGGTCACCGTTGCTCTCCGTGACGGTAAAGCTAAGGACGATAAGCTCTCGAGGCTTGGATTTCAGGTCGGGGCCATCGTTGAGCGACCATCTTTCGCCACCTTGTGCGTAGGGTGAGTCCGGAGCTGAAATTGTTTCGACGCGGAGGTCCTGCTCCGGCAAATGCCTCTCATCGTAGAATTCGATCAAGTCAGCAAATTGCTCGTTGGACAGACGCCCATTGAGGAGCTTGGGCCGATTGGCAAAAGCCGAAAGCGCCAGTTTGTGGGGGTTGCGCGACGGTTCGGCTCCTACCATCACGGATACGGTCTGAAAAAGGTCGATGGCCACTGCGCTTGGACAGGCGCCGCCGCCATCCTTTTCGATGAGCGAATTCAATTCCTGTTGCAGCACAAACGCGTCGTCACCGGCCAATTGCACTTTCTGCAGTCTTGCCAAGGCACTGGTCGCGTTCAGTTCCTCGGAAATGGCCTGATTCATGGCGCACAACGTCATGCCGGGTCGCGACGAAACACGCGATGGCTTGCCTTTGATATCGCATCGAGAAGTTCCCTGGGGCCCTATGGTAAGACAGAGAGTTACTACTAATTATAGCGTCACCACGACAGCGCGCGATGTACGATCACATTTTGCAACATTGAGAGTGACGGCGGGAATGAGCGTTACAACGCCTAGGTCAAGCTGAAAGTCTGACGTACGAGGTAGGGGAGGGCGAGCGGGTCGCTCTTTACTCGTCCGTATGCCGGGCACGCGAGACGCCGCGTTCATAGGCTTTGAGACGCTCGCGGTATTCAAGGGGTATATGGGGCAATACGGGCCAAATTGATTTGAATCTGCTGTGGTGGGACAGGTGTGGCGGCCTTCGGATAGGACGCCGGAAAGTATGCGACTGAAGGGCGTGCAAGCCTTCGATTGCGGAATGCACTGGCACCGTTCGACAAGTTCAGGACAGTGGCACCCCGCGAACTTGAGGTGGCGGTTTTGTGTCATCCGAGAGGGCTAACACGGGCTGAGGGTATGCGATGAACGCAAAGAAGAAGGCGATTCTGGATCGCATCGCGCATGTTGAGGATGCGATTGCTAAGGGCGCGAGTACCTGGAGAGCGGCGACCATGCCCATTGGCACGGTTTCCGGCCTCTGTTTGTTCCGAAGGTGCGAGACGGCGAATCGCTTCCGCCTCACCCGGATTGGGTGCGAAATGTCTTCCTTCCCCGGCAGGAAAGGGTGCTTAATAACGCGTATAGGACGCTGGAGAGTCTGCGCTGAGGTGCGTGCAAGCCTTCGTTCGGGAACGAGGAAACTACCGCGGTCGTCCATTTTTCCTCGCCAGCTCGGCGGACTTCCTTGCTCTGGCGAGCCAGTGGCACCCGGCGCGATCTTCACTTGGCTTCTGGAATTGCAATTTGATTTTTGTCCCGCGGGTGGAGAATGACGGCGAGGACGCGGGTGCGTTTTTCTGCCGAGGCGTTCTTGGTGACCCGATGCAGGCAGCCACTCGGCTCGTAGAATGTCTCGCCCGCGTGGAAGACTTTGGCGGGCTCGTCGTTGATCGCGAATTCAAACTCGCCCTCTAAGACATACCCGAACACCGGTCCGGGATGCCGATGCGGCTGGCCTGCCTGGCCGGGCTCGTAGGTGACCTCGACGAACGTTACCTGCGAATCTTTACCATCCAGTTTTTCGATGATGTCCCGCTGCGCGATTTGCTTCGCCGCATTGTTTTCCTGGTGACCATGCTGGACCTGAGCCATGCAAGCAATGCCCACACCGATTCCAGCCATGAGTGTTAATACGGTCCGGACCATACGGGTTGTCTCCTGATGGGAACGAACTGAATTGCCAGATTAGAATACAGGGGCCAGACTAAAACACAATAGTGTGACGAGTGCGAATCGCAGAGCCGGGGCTCGGGAAGGGCGAGCGGCTCGCTCGTTACTCGTCCGTCGTTACGTTACTCGTCCGACTGGCGGGCGCGGGAGACGCCGCGTTCGTAGGCTTTGAGGCGTTCGCGGTATTCGAGGGGGATCGGGCCGCGGTAGCCTTGGCGGAGGTTGCGGTTGGCGTCGTCGGAGACTTTGGCCTGCTCGAGTTTGCCGCGGCGGAGGCCGAGGCTGCGGAGGGCATCGTCAAGCTCGCGCTGGGCTTCGTCGCCGGCGGGAGTGTCGTCGCTGCGGCGGCCTGCTTGAGTTGTTGCCAGCGGTCGAGGAAGCGTTTGAGGTCGGCTTCGGTCCAGCCGAGCTTGTCGAGCAGGCGCTTGTCGACTTGCTGGCGCTTCATTTGCTCGGCGAGCGTTTCGAGGACGAGGTCGGTTTGCTCGGCGGGCGTAGTCGAGGTTGGCGGCGTCGCCTTCGGGGGCGGAGCCGTCGGACTTGGTGGGCTGCATCGTGCCGTTGGGGACGCGGCCGGCGCCTTCGGGGGAAGTGGAGGTTGAGTCTTGCGAGTTGGCGTTTTGGGAGTTGGGGTCTTGGTTGGTGGCGTCTTGGGGGATGGGGTCTGGGAGTCGGGGTTGGTGGAGTCTGGGGGGTGTTGGAGGCCGGGTTTTTGGTTGGGGTTTTGTGGTTGGTTGTCGTTGGTTGGGTTGTCGTTGGTGGGGTTGTCGCTGTTATGGTTTTGGTTCGGTTGGTCTCCGGCTGCTTGGTCGCCGCCCGCTGGTTCCCCGCCTTTTTGGTCCCCGCCCGCTGAAGCGGGCTCGCCGTCTGTATTTGGTTCGCCGCCGGGTTGATCGCCTTGGCCTTCACGCTGGCCGGAGCCGTTGCCTGGTTTGTCGCCGCTTTGGCCTGTGGGGTCTTTTGAGGTCGCGTTGTTGTTTGCAGACGTGCCGGCGTCGGGGGAGTTTTCGCCGGCGCCTTGTTCGGACGATTCGCCTGCGCCTTCGTCGGCGGATTGGTTCTGGCCGGCGCTGCCGGTGCCGTCGTGGGGGGACTGTTGGCCGGCGCCTTCTTCGCCGCCGCCGGTGTGGTCGCCGCCTTGATCGCCTTGCGAGTCGTTCTTGCGTTGGCCGTGGCCGCCGGAGGGCGGTTCTGCGGGGTTGCCTTGCTCATCGCCGGAGGGTTTTTGTTGCCACTTGTCGCCGGGCTGCGTATTGGGTTGCGACTCGGGGGCGCCTTGGTCTGGCTCGGGCTGCCCGTCCGCTCGAAGCGGACTCGCCTTCGCTGTTGGTGTGCTGGCCGTCGGGGGATTGGGACTCTTGGGCTTCGTTTTCTTTTGCGTTGTCGGAGTCGGATTTGGCGCCGGGGTCGGTGCCGGATTGTTCGTTTTGGGAGTCGGTGCTGGGTTTGGACTTTGAGTCTGCAGGTTCGTCGGGTTTGGTTGCGGGCGAGCTGTTGTTGCTTTGGTTGGCTTCGGTGGAGTCGGTGCTTTGTTCCCCATCCGCTGAAGCGGACTCGCCGGAAGCGGAGTCGGTGGATTCGTCGGGCTTGTTGGACTGGGACTCTTCGGATTGGGATTCTTTGGGGAGTTTGCCTTGCTGCTTCAGGAAATCTTGGATGCGTTCGAAGGCTTCGCCGTCGTTGTCGCCTTCGGATGAGACGGGCGACGATTCGCTGTCGGGTTGCGGCTCGCCGCTTTGCGGGCGTGCGCCGCTGTTGGAGTTTTCGCGTTGCTGGTCGTTGGTGCCGCCGCCGGCGCCGTCGCCAGACTGGTTGGGCCGCCCATCCGCTGAAGCGGACTCGCCTTCGGAGGACTCGCCGCCGGATGGTTGATCGGACGGATGCTGATTCGATTGCTGGCCGTCGTTGCCGGTTTGAGTTGATTCGCCGGGTTGGTTGGACTTCCCGTCCGCTGAAGCGGACTCGCCTTGTTTGTCGCCCGACTGCTCAGTTGCGGACGATTGGCCTTCGCCGCCGGATTGGCCGTCGGACCCGTCGCCGGAATTGGATTCGCCGGATTGGGAGTCGCCCGATTGTTCGCCGCTGTTTTGGTTGCCGGATTGGTTGGGCTTCCCATCCGCTGAAGCGGACTCGCCTTGTTCGCCGGACTCGCCTTGTTGATCGCCGGACGATTGGCCGCCCGATTCGCCGGATTGCCCGTCCGCTGAAGCGGACTCGCCTTGTTGGCCTTCTTGGGAGTCTTGGGGGTCGCGTTTTTCGCGTTGGGCTAGGCGGTCTTGTGGGGGCTGGCCGGGGTCGACGATGCGCAGGGTTTGCGAGTCGGTGATGGTTTCGTTGGGTTTGGGGGTGCGATTGTCGTGGACGACCACCCAATAGCGGACGACGTCGCCCGCTTTTAGTTTGTGCTCGATGGGCGTGAACAGGTATCGGCCGGTGAAGCGGCCGGTGTGTTCGCCCTTCAAGAGTTGCTGGTCAAACACTTCGATACCAGCGGCTTCGCCATGCACCTGCACGTCGGCGAGCGCGAAGTCGGGGTCGCGGGACTCGACTTCGATGGCCACGGTTTCGTCGAGCCGCACGTCGCGGATCTTTTCGGCCGGCGCGTGGATGGCAACTTCCGGCGGATAGTCGGGCAGCACGTCGATCGGGTATTTCACGGGATCGCGGTTTGGGCGGCCGGCGGCGCCGGTGAAACGGAGGACGTAGCTGGTGAACTTGGGCGTCTGACGGTCGTCGCGGAGTTCGAGCGTGAAGGAGGCCTGGGCGTCGCTGCCGTTGGCGTTGAGTCGGACGTCGCGCCGGCCATCGGCTTCGAAATCGATCGCCGCGTCTTCGATCGGTTCGTTGGCGTGTGCGTGGATGGTGACGCGCGTGCCCTCGATCGCGCGGACGTCGCCGAGCCGGTCGACGCTGCGGTCGGTGAAGTCGGTGTAGTCGGGGTAGTCGTAGTCGATTCGCTCGATGGTGATCGTCGGGGCGGCGACGACGGTGACGGCGTACTCGAGCGAGCGAGCGTCGCCGGCTTCGATGCGGTAGCGGAGGTTCTGGGCGACGCCGGCCTTGGTGCCATCTTCGGCCGGGGGAATCTGGCCGGTGAAACGGAGGCCGGCCGCAGAGGGTTTCATCGGCGCGGGTCGGTCGAGCGCCTGGCCGTCGGCGGTGGTGTAGCGGACGACGACCGCATCATCTTCGCTGATGCCGCGGACGTCGGCCGACACGGTGAGGACTTCGCCGCGGGCGAGCGTCACCGCGCCGGGCGTGACATTGTCGATCGAGACGCGGCTGGCCGAGGCGATGCGGGCCCAGGGCATCAGCACCCGCTCGGCCGAGACGAACGGATCCTTGGGTGAGAAGATTTTGTAAAGGGCTACGGCGGCGACGATGCCGACGAGCACGTAGCCGAGCCGCAAGAGGTGCGTGCGATCGACGGCGGACTCGACCGGCACGCGTGTGAGCCCCTTGGCGGCCTGCTCCTCGAGCGTCTCGTAGACGGCGTCGGTGATGTCGTCGCGGCGCTCGCGGAAGAGGAGCAGATTGAGCAGGCTGTTTTTGAGGGAGGGGTTGTCGTGCTCGATGGCTTGGGCCGCGTAGGCCGGATTGATCGAACCGGCAAACAGCGGCCAGAGGCGGCGCGTGGTGTAGAAAGTGAGGCTCAACATGAGGAGGACAAAGAGCACGAGCCGCACGCCGAGATTGAAGCCGTCGGGGACGAGCCAGTGTTCGACGATTGCCGCGACGAGCAGGAAGGCGAGGGTGCCGATGGTCATGACCACGATGGCGGTCATTACGTCGACGGTTTTGACCAGCCGCCGGGTGGCCTGGATTTGCTTGTCGATGTATTCGTCGTAGCGGACGTATTTGCCTTTGCCGCCATGCTTTGCGGCGGGTGCTTTTCCCGGCGGTAATTGGTCGACGGACATGGCGGTGGCGGCCGGACGGACTTTGCGACTGGGTAGACTGTGCGAACGGAGGCGATCTCTCTATTATACGGCGAAGGTCCCGATGTTGAGACGCCGGTGGGAGCGAAACTGGCGCGACTTTTTGGCGAAATCGTATTGAATTGTCGTTTTTAGCGATTCCAGTCGGCTGCCGTTTGCCCATGCTCGACGCCAACCATTTCCGCGAGATTGTCAGTGGCCGCCGGCGTGGTGCGGGGGCCGCGGTGTCGCGGGGTGTGTTGCGGCTGGCGGAAGTGCCGTATACGGCCGCAGTTCGCTGGCGGAATCGGCGATATGACGGGGCGCATGCGGCTATCGCCCGGGTTGGTGTGCCGGTGTTGAGTGTGGGGAATTTGACGCTAGGCGGGACGGGCAAGACGCCGCTGGTGGAATGGATCGCACGCTGGTTTGGCGAGCGGGGCGTGCGTGTCGGGATCGTCAGTCGCGGTTACGGAGCGACGAATGGCCAAAAGAACGACGAGGCGCTGGAGCTCGAGCTGTCGCTGCCGAATGTGCCGCATGTGCAGAATCCGGATCGGGTGGCGGCGGCGCGCGACGCCATCGAGCGGCATGGATGCCAATTGATTTTGCTCGACGATGGGTTTCAGCATCGCCGGCTGGGGCGCGACTTGGACATTGTGCTCTTGGATGCTTCGGCACCGTTTGGGTTCGAGCATGTTTTTCCGCGGGGGATGTTGCGGGAGCCGCTAGCTGGGACTGGCGCGAGCGGAGGTTGTCTGCTTGACGCGGGCTGACCACTTGGACGTGGGTGAGCGGGAGGCGATCCGCGAGCGCGTGATGCAGCTCGCGCCGGGTGCAGCGTGGTGCGAGGCAGCGCATGTGGCGAGCGGACTGCAGAATAAATCGGGGGAGACGCTGCCGACCGCGGCGGTCTCTGGTCGGCGGGTGGCTGCATTTTGCGGGATCGGCAATCCGGCCGCGTTTCGCCGTACGCTCGAGTCCCTCGGCGGCGAGCTTGTCTGGTGGCGCGAGTTTCCCGATCATCATGCGTATGACGAGAGCGATCGTCTTGAGCTGGCGGCGGCGATCGGGGCAAGCGATGCCGAGATCGTCGTGACGACGCGGAAGGATCTGGTCAAATTGCCAGCGGTCGAACTTGGCGGACTGCCACTCTGGGCGCTGGGGATCGAGATGCAGTTTCTCGCGGGACGCGCAGGACTGGAGCAAGCGCTTGCGCGCGTCTTGCCGTCTGCCGGATAACGAGCGGATCGTCGAACTCGTGCGGGCTTACATCATGACCACGATCGCGTTTTCGAGCTGTTCGTCGTCGAGCACGCCGAGGGCCGCGTGCTGGGCTAGCTGCTTTGTGTAATACGTCGCGCACCGCCCTTCGAGGACGATCGCCTGGCCGCGAACGCGAATCGCCAGATCGCGGATGCGTCCGCCGAGGCGCGACTCGATCCGCTGGCGAATGGCGATGGCGAGGTGACGTTGCCGTTCGGTGCGGTGATCGGGCTCCACGGTGCGAACCGTGTCGAAGCCGGCGGGTGCGAGGATGACTTCCGTCTCGGCGGCCTGGCTGTCCGCGGGCAAAGCGGCGGATGCTAGCGTAGAGGTGGCGGACGTACGAAGCGAATCAGACGACGTCCGAACGGGCGTAATCGGAATGGTTACCGAGTGTTGGCGTCCAGCCGGCGCATGGACATTCCTCCTCCGCCCAGTATTTTTCTCGCGACGTGGTTCCTCCGATCTGCGATCTGAGGAATCAAAGCCGCGAGGGACTGCTCCCCTGCGATAAAATTACGGCCGCCTGCGCCGTCGTCAACAGAACCGCCTTTCCGTAGCCGCTGACGTTTGAAATCCTTGAGGCCTAATGACCGCGTCGCTGACCACAACACGGAAATTGACCTGTGCTCGCTCGACCGTTTCGCGGTAAGGCTCCGAAAATCATTCGATTTCGTTCCGACACGAAACAGAAAAGAGCAAGCTGCTAACAGGCAATCTATCCCCGTTTTGCTGCGAATGTCAACCTGAATGGGCGCACCAAAGCCAAGTTCTTCGAATCTTCGCGCAAGGGGCGAAATGTCGCGGCGACGAGTCGCTGTCGTGATAGCGTTGGACACCCAGCGCTTTAGTCGGCGAGGCCGGCCAGTTCGCAGAGGTTGGCGGCGGAAACTGGTTGCGGACAGCTCCAGACGAGGAAGAACAGGGCCTCGCGGCACCAACGTCCGGCGGGATGCCCGACGACGTAACCGGTGCCCTTCGCGGCGGATAGCGCCGCCTGGGTCGCGCGGAGGACAAACGTGTTGGCTCGCTGGCGGATCGATTCTTTGGTGCAGCGGGTCTCGCCGCGGACGAGTGCCAGCAGATCGTCCACCAGCTGGCTGTGTTCTTGTTGTAAGGCGCACTGCGGGGGAAGGAGATCGGGGCGTTTGGCTGCTTCGCCGGCCAGGAAATCGATTGCAGCCCGCGCCAGTCCTAGCGCCAGCGCCGAGGTTTCGTATCCGCCCGTGCTGCCGCCCGTGGCGCCGAGCATGACGTTGGGGGCCGGTCCGGCGATCAAGTTGTCACGCGACACTTCGACGCCATCGAGTCGCACGGGGCCAGTGGCGCTTGCGGTCAGACCTACCAGCGGAAAAGGTTCGTCGACTGAGAGCCCGGCGGCGTCTCGCGGGACGGCCAGCAGTAGTTCACGATCGGTCGGTTCGCCCCCTTCGACGAGCGACGCGGCCATCACGATCACATCGGCGGCCGCTCCGCCGGTGACCCAGGGCGACATCCCATCGAGCCGGAAGCCCTGGGCCGTTTCTTTGGCGGCGAGTACCGGCCGGCCAAGATGGCGGCGGCTGGTGGTGAGATGTGAGATGCCAACGGTCGAAAACAAATCGCCACTGGCAAGGCCGGGAAGCAGTCGCGCTTTCAGCGCGTCGTTGTGGCAGTGAGCGATTCGCCGGCAGGCGCCGGTCCGCTGGGTGAGGATGAATGTGGTCGTGAGGCAAGCGGCGGCGAGTGCCATGTATCCGCGAATCGAATCCTCGGCGCTCCAACCCTGGCCCCCATGGTGTGGATCGAGAAACCAGCGGAAGACGCCAGCGTTGCCACAGAGCTTGAGCTGCTCGGCCGGCCAGCGGTTGTCGCGGTCGATTTCGTCGGCTCCCGCGGCGAGCTGCTTACAGAGCTCGGTCAGTGCGAGGTCGGTCGGCGATGTGATATTGGAGGGGGGCATTGGTGGCTGATGGATTCGGAGGCGGAGCACGTGGTTTTCAACCGGTTTGTCGCGGTCGGAGTATCAATCTTACCAATTTCCTAGCCGGTCGTGGGGGCGCGATTTTTCAGATTGGCGCGGTTAGTTGCGGCCCCGGCGCGAGGCGGCTCCGTGACCCATACTTATTTGCGTGCCCCATGCTTTATGGTAGTCGCGTGCGCACCGAGGAATGGGGCAGTTGTCGCTTTGGGCAGCTCGAAGTAGGCGCATCAATTTCACTCCATCGCAATCGGCAGGGTCGCGCGCCCGCGATTCGTTCCACAATGACAGCTTTTAAACCAAGACTCTCGCTCGCCGGCAAGCTGATCGCCGCCTTCGGCATTAGTGTGTCGGTCACACTGGCACTGGCGGGAGCCGCCATCTGGGGCGCCGATCGCATCGAGACATCGGTCACGCGGTTGGAGACTTCCGAGCTGCAGCTGCGAGCACTGGAGCAGCTGGCCACCAAGTTGCAGCAGCGGCATACGGCCTGGACGCGGTACATGTATGCTGGCCGCGAAGAGGCTCGCCACGAAGCCGCAGTCATCAGCGCTGAAGTCCGCAAACAAGTGGCCGATTTGATTGCGCAATATTCGCCTCCAGCGGTGCACGACGCGGGAGAGCGACTGGTGAACTGGCACCGTGACGCGGGCAAGCTTCGGCAGATGCTAGAGCTTAATGCGATCCTCGACCGGGTAGACGCGGCCTGGTGGGCGAGCATCAGCGAACGGGGCGCGAAACTCACGGACAAGGCCCGCCTACTGTTCCTCGAGGGCTGCGATAAACCACTCAAGGAGAAATTGCATCCGCACATCGAATCGATCATTCAGGCCGAGCGGAAGGAAGTCGAACTCGTGCGCCAAGACGTCGCCCACATCGTGTCGACGGTTCGCAGTGGGGCGATCGATGCGTCGATCTTTGCAGTTGGCGTGGCGGGAATTGCCCTGGTGCTGTTGTGGCGTTCGGTCGAGGCGGTCAACAAATTGCGCGAGGCGGAAGCCGCGGCCAACGAGACCAAGTCGATGTTCCTGGCCAACATGAGCCATGAGATACGCACGCCGCTCAATGGCATTCTGGGCTTCACCCAACTGCTCGAGCAACAACGAGGCGACATCTCGGATCCGGAGACGCAAGATTTCATCGCCACGATC
Organism: uncultured Planctomycetota bacterium; assembly: GCA_963847905.1. Classification (GTDB taxonomy): domain Bacteria; phylum Planctomycetota; class Planctomycetia; order Pirellulales; family Lacipirellulaceae; genus DASYDU01. The sequence continues at coordinate 114,207 of CAWKBP010000003.1, forward strand.
CATACCAGTGGCATCCATTTGCTGAACCTGATCAACGACATCCTCGACATCTCCAAGGTGGAGTCGGGGCAGCTCGAACTCGAGTGGGGCGAGCACCCGGTGTTGCCGGTGTTTGAGGAAGTGATTGCGGTGCTGCGGCCGCGGGCCGAAGCGAAGATGATCGAATTGCGCTTCAGTTGGCTCGGCCCGTTGCCCGCCCGCGTTCGTACCGATCCGCGGCGGTTGAAACAGGTGCTCCTAAACCTGATCGGCAATGCGGTGAAATTCACTGACCAGGGGAGCGTCTCGGTCGAGGCCCGCCTGCAGCGCAAGGGAGGCAATTGGTGGATGGTGGTGGACATCGCGGACACGGGGATCGGCATTGCCGCGGATCAGCTTGAGCTGATTTTCGAGCCGTTTCGCCAGGCGGACTCGTCGTTCACGCGAATTCACGAGGGGACCGGGCTCGGCCTGTCGATCAGCGATCGCCTGGCGAAGATGCTGCGGGGCATAGATTTCTGCAGAGAGCACGATCGGCCAGGGCACGACTTTTACGCTGGCGATCGATCTCGGTCCGGTCTCGAGCGTCGAACTAGTCGATCCGCCCAAATCTGGCGCGATGGGCCCGGTGGATCAACTCGACGATTTCCTGCTGGCGAGTACGAACTCCCAGTGAGCGACGATGGACAGGCATCCAACAAAACACTGGTTTCAGCGAGAGATGGTCGCGGTGGCGCTGCTGCTCGGGGCGGCCGGCTGTGAGCGACCGCCGAGCTCGCCGTCGCTCGACGACGCTGAAACTTCGCCCGTCGCGTTACGTTGGGAGCCAGGCGACTGCGCCCGAAATGTCTAGCGGGAAACGAAAGTACACGCTGGCCGGGTCGGTGTATGCCGGCTGGATGCCGTGGTACTACGCGGACGAATCGGGCGTGCTTGCGGAGTGGGCCCGTCGGGAAGGGATCGAGATCGAGTTTGTTTCGATGGACTACATCGCCTCGATCGAGGCGTATGTGACCGGCCGCGCCGACGCCTGCCTCGTGACGAACATCGACGCGTTGGGATTGCCGGCGGCGGCCGGAGTCGACAGTACCGTGCTGGTGATCGGTGACTATTCGAACGGCAACGACAGAATCCTTTCGCGGGACATTCGTTCGGTTGCGAGATTTGCGCGGCGTTGAGGTCGCGCTCGTCGAGTTGTCGGTTTCCGATTACCTGCTCAGCCGGGCGCTCGAGGGATCGGGCATGACCGAGCGTGACGTGCGGTTGGTAAACACGAGCGACGCGAAGATTGGCGAGGAGTTTCTGGCCGACCAACGTCGCCGAGCGGTCGTGACGTGGAATCCAATTGCCGGTCGGCTGGCTAAGGCGCCGGGCGTTCGCAGCATCTACGATAGCGCGCAGATTCCGGGCGAGATTCTCGATCTGTGTATTGTAAATACGGAGAGTTTAAAGTCTGATCCGCGGTTGGGTCGCGCGCTCGTTGGCGCGTGGTACGAAGTGCTCGCGCTCGTGCGGACGCCGGACGCGCGCGGTCGCGCAGCAGTGGCGAAGATGGCCGAGCTGGCCGGTTGCAGCGTGCAGGAATTCCAGACGCAACTCGATTCGACGTTTCTGTTTTGGGAGCCGGATGCGGCGGCCGAGTATGCGGAGTCGGTCGAGCTGCAACAGAACATGGAATTGGTCCGCCAATTCTGCTTCAAGAAGAACCTCTACGGTGAGAGGGCCGAGAGCGTCGACGACGTCGGCATCGCCTATCCCAACGGCCGCGTCCAGGGCCGCGACGACGCTGTTCGGCTGCGATTTGACACGACGTTTGTGAAAACTTCGGACGAATCGCCGTGAAACAGTCGCCGATCTGGCTGCAAAAGCTTGCCATCCCCCGAATGGGCCGTTAAAATCGGTTCATCTCTTCAACCGGGGGAATTTCTCGATGGCTCGACAGCGCAACCGCCGCACCCGCAGTTTGGCAGCTCTCAATCGGAATCGCACGCTGCGGATCGAGCCGCTGGAAGAGCGGCGGATGCTGGCGGTGATCACGGTCACGACGAACCAGGACGTGGTCGACCTGGCCGACGGCGTCGTCTCGCTGCGCGAGGCGATCTTCGTGGCCAACACAGCGCCGGGGGCGGACACGATCGAGTTCGACTTCGGCCACGATGGGCCGGAGACGATCGTGCTCACGCAGGGCGAGCTGGTGATCACGGACTCGCTGACGATCACCGGCGCGGGGGCTGATCTGTTGACGATCGATGCTTCGGGGAATGATCCGACGCCGGATGAGAATAATGGCGATGGCAGTCGGGTGTTCTTGATCGACGATGGAGTGCGCGACAATCGCTTCACTGCGGAGGTTCGCGGGCTCACGCTCACCGGGGGGGATACCGGTGATCGGCGGGGCGGGGCAATTCACAGCCGTGAGCATCTGACCGTGACCAATTGCGTGATCACGGGGAACGCGGCGGCAGCCGATCCAGTGAACGGCGGTGGTTGGGGCGGCGGCATTCAAAGCCTTTACGGCAACTTGAACGTAGTGAATTCGACGATCACCGGCAATTGGTCGCAGCAGGCCGGCGGGGGCATCGATTTCAATCGCTCGGGCATGGACGGCACGCTGTCGATCACGGCGTCGATACTTGCAGGCAACACCACGTCAGGCGATGGCGGTGGGATCTTGATTGCCGGGAATGCGACGATCACCGACTCGACGATCGCCGACAACAGCGCTGCGAGGGACGGCGGCGGAATTAAAATCTGGGATTTGGCCGGTCCCACAAACCTGTCCGTGATGCGGACCGACATTTTGCGCAACGAGGCGGGGGCAGAAGGAGGCGCGTTTGAAAGCGCCACAGCGACAACCGTTGAGTTTGTCGATAGCTTAATCGAGGGAAATTCGGCCAATATCAGCGGCGGCATCGCCATGATTTATTCTGGTTCGATACCTGCGGGCTCGTTTCCTCTCCAGATTCGCGGAAGCCGCGTTGTCGGAAATAGTTCGCCGGGTTTTGCTGGCGCGATTTATCTGGCGGGCTACCCCTACAGTGGCGCGATTGGTAAGGGAACGGCCGCAAAGATTGAAGATTCGGAAATCGTCGGTTCAATCTTTGCACGCTCCGAGCGTCTGATGATTAGCGGCTCCGAAATTGACGGTGCGATCGAATTTCGCTCAAGCAGTTCCACCACACCGACGCTTGTTGTGACGAATACGACCATTGCCGGTGGAATCAGCTCGTACGACGGAGCGGTCCAACTGACAGACACATCGGTAATCGGCAGTACTGGGATCGGCGTTTTCGTTAGCGGTGCGAGTTTGAATATTGTCGGCGGTGAGGTGTGTGACAACGGAAATTGGGGTGTTTACACGGACGGCGGCGATGTTTCAGTGAGTGATGCGAGCATCAGTCGAAACGGCAACGTCGGATTGTATGTTCAGCACGGTAGCCTTTTGGTGGAATCGAGCACTATCAGCGCGAATCGCTCGATGTCTTCGGGCGGCGGTATTTATTACCTCAGTGATACGGTCGATACGCTGACTATCAACAATAGTACGATCAGCGATAACGAGGCGCGATATGGTGGCGGAATTTATACCCAGAATGATTTGACACTGACGGACTCGGTCGTTTCTGGGAACCGATCGACCTACGAAGGCGGTGGGATCAGCACGAACAAAAATTTGGAAGTCATTCGCAGTGAGATCTCGAACAACGAGGCCACGGGCGTTTCTAGTAGAGGCGGCGGTATCCGCGCGACTGGCTATATGCTCGTGATTCGAGACAGCGACGCATCGAGCAACTTCACGACGGGTCTGGGTGGTGGAATCTACGCTGAAGGGACAATGCTAATTGAGGGTAGCAATTTCGCGGGCAACGTGGCCGGCACGCATGGCGGTGCAATTTTTAAGGGGAGTACCCTCAATTTCACGATGCTCGATAGTACTGTCACCGGAAATCGTGCTACCGGCGGAGCCGGCGGCGGCTTAGCAGTGTCAGGCGATGTCGTCGTGATTCGCGACAGTAGTGTGTCGTTTAACGTGTCAGCGTCGGTTGGAGGCGGCATCTCTTCCGGCGGGAACGTTGAGATCGTGCGGAGCAATATCGCCAACAATAGCTCCGGACAAATGGCGGCGGCGGAATTTCTGGCGGTAACGGAACCGTCAGCATATTCGATAGCTCGATCACGAATAACAGCGCGTCCGGCACCGATGCCCATGGCGGTGGTGTCAGTAGCCGCACGGTGAATGTCACGCAGAGCACGATATCGAACAACAGGACGAATGGCAGCGCCGGCCATGGTGGTGGGATTTATGCACAGTTTGGCCTCATGCTCGATCAAAGCACGGTGGCATACAACATGGCGATCGAGGAGGGGTCCAATGGCGGTGGAGTCTATCTCGGCGGCTTATTGAATCTGAAAGCGTCCGTGATTTCAGACAATTCGAGTGGAGGCGTCAATCAGGATATTAGGCCCGCTGGGCCAATCACAGCGCAAACCACACTTGTAGGAGATACCACTGGATGGACGACGCAGCAGCTTGGCTGGTTCGATGCGGGGATTGGCAACTTGCGGGATCAGGACGCATTGCTCGGACCATTGGCATATAACGGCGGGCCCGTCTTTGAAGATGGGACACGCATGCTCACGCACGCTTTGCTGAGCGGTAGCCCGGCAATTGATGCAGGTGATCCGGCCGTAAGTGGACCGGTGGCAGCGTACCGTTTCGAGGAAGTAACGGGGGCGATGGTCGCAGTGGACTCTGCTGGATCGAATGATGGAATGTATCACGGTGACCCGGCGCTTGGTAATGCAGGGACACCGATAATTGGAGGTACTGCCGCCACTTTTGACGGAGTTGACGACTATGTAACCATGCCTGCGTCGGTGACGGGCGATTTTACGTTTTCGCTATGGGTGAAGACAACCCAGAGTGCCAGCGGCGCTGTTTGGCTGGTGCGTCAAAATCCTGGCACCGACGGAATTGGGTTTGGGATACTGCTGTTTAACGGGCGGCCGCGGCTAACAATTGGAGGGTCTTTCATCTCAACTAGCGTTGCGATTAATGACGGTAATTGGCATCACTTGGCGGTTACGCGGAATGCGACAACTGGTGCGCGAGCAATGTTTTTAGATGAGATTCCATTGGACGGGGCGGAAGCGCCTAACGGACCATTAGGAGTATTGGGGACATCCGAAGAGATCTATCTTGGACTATCGCCCAACGGCACTGTTCGGTTTGAAGGTGCGATTGATGAACTTGCAGTTTACGATCGAGTGCTAAGCGCGGCAGAAATCGCCCGGCTCGCCGCTGCGGGAGGGCAATTCGATCAGCGCGGGGCGCCGCACTTGCGTGTGCTGGATGGGGATGCGGCGGACGACATCGCCATCGACATCGGGGCCTACGAGCGGGAGTTTGGCGAGACGTACACGTTTGTCGTCGACACGCTCGTGGACGAGAGCGACGGGGATTATTCGGCGGGCGATTTCTCGTTGCGGGAGGCGATCGAGCTGGCGAATGCGAATCCGGGGGCGGATGCGATCGAGTTCGACCCGGCGCTGTGGGCATCGGGGCCGGCGACGGTTGTGCTGACGATGGGCGAGCTGAAAGTAACCGATTCGCTGACGATCGACGGACCGGGGGCCAACTTGCTCACGATCGATGCCTCGGGAAATGATCCGACGCCGGACGAGAACAACGGCGACGGGAGCCGGGTATTTAATATCGACGACGGCACGAGCGAGGTTCTTGACATCACATTGACCGGTTTGACGCTGACAGGCGGAGACAGTGCGGACAGAGGGGGTGGCGTTTTCGCAGCTGAGAATTTGATCATGGAGCAATGCATCGTAAGAGGCAATTCGGCTTTCCGTGGTGGAGGTGTCGCAGGCCATCAACGTACCGAAATTGTAGACAGTGTGATTAGCGGTAATGAGGCGCCGGGACAGGCAATCGCATCGATTATGAAGGACGTGGAGGCGGAGTTTACGCCGGGCGGTTGATGGTGACCGGGAGTGTCGTGAGCGAGAACAAAGCCCGGCTCGGCGGCGGCGTGTATTCGACGGATGCCGATATTGTGGGAAGCCAGATTCGTGGCAATGAGGCATTAACCGGCGGCGGGGTGTATGCGGGACGATTGTTACTTAGCGATAGTTCGGTTGTGCGGAACAGCGCCGTCGGTGGTGGCGGTGTGCTAACGTCTCCTGGCAGCGGTCTTCAGACAACGATACGTAATTCAACCGTGGCGCAAAACGAGGCGTCCGTTGGCGCAGGGATCGGAGTAACTCGTGGACGCGTCGTGGTGGAGTTCAGCACGGTTAGCGGGAATTTGGCGACGACTGGCATCGGGGCCGGAATCCGGTCGGAGACTTCGCCAAGTAGCGTCATTGAACTGCATTCAACCATCGTGGCCGGTAACCAAGGGGAGGACGTTTCCACACTTGGTTCGGGGAACGACTTTGTATCGGGCGGATACAATTTGATCGGTACCGGTAACTCTGCGTCCTCATTCATGCAGCCCGGCGACCAAGTCGATGTGATTGATCCGCTGCTGGGACCGCTTGTATACAACGGCGGGCCGATGTTCTTGGATGGGACTGGGGTTCTGACGCACGCGTTGTTGCCAGGCAGCCCGGCGATTGATGCGGGGGATCCGGCTGCGGTGGCGGGGATGGATGGCGTGCCGGAGTTTGATCAGCGGGGGATGCCGTGGGTGCGGGTTGCGAAGGGATGAGTGCGGAGCGCGGATCGACATCGGGGCCGTGGAGTGGCAGTTGAATCCGCTGCCGGGCGATTACAACTTCAATGGCGTGGTCGATGCAGCGGATTACTCGGTGTGGCGGAATACGGTTGGGTCGGCGAACGATTTGCGGGCGGATGGGTCGAGTGAGACGATGCCCGGTGTGCCGGATGGCGTGGTGGATGCGTTTGACTATGCGTGGTGGAAGGCGAATTTTGGGAATGTGTATGAGGCGGAGCAGGGAGCAGGGGAGCGACGGGGCACGGAGTAGCGGCAGGTTCCGCCAGCGTGTTTGCCCCGCAGCCCCTGGCTCTGCCGGGGGTCGGTTTGGGGATGGGGGCGGGAACAATAAAGTTCGATTTTGCACCGGTTGAAACCCCACAATTTGATCATACCAATACGGCAGGCAAACCCCCGGCAGAGCCGGGGGCTGGTCGGGCGCGTAAATGTCGTGGACCGTGAGGCGGCGTTGTTAGCATTGCTTGCGCGGCGCGAACGCGGGGCGGCGGATGTCGAATTCGACATGGAATTCGCTTCGAGCGACGACGCTCCGGCCGAAGCGCTCGCGGGGACGCTGGACGAGGTTTTTGCGGCCCTCGGTGGCGGGTTGTGATTCGCCTGGGAGGGCGTGATTGCGTAGAATCGTGGGTCCCCGCCTGATTCTCTCACCCTGCCATTTCTGCCCATGATCCAGCGCGTGCCTTCGAGTCGAGAGCAATTTAAGAATGTGCGGGCCGAGCTCGACGGCCGCGATGGGCAGCCGCACGGGAATGGTTTCGGGCAGGGTCATTCGCGGCGTGAGCGGTCGGCGGTGACTTTGGTGTGGGGTTTTCTCGGCCTGCTGCGGGGCCATTGGGCTTCGCTCACGCTGGCGCTCTCGACACTTACCGTGGCGACGATCTTGGCGCTGGTGCCGCCCGCGGCGACGAAAATCGTCATCGACTACGTGCTCGGCGGTAAGGTGCTGCCGAACTCGGTGCCGGCTTGGGTGCCGCGGGATCCGTGGCCGCTGCTATTGGCGGTGGCCGTGACGGTGCTCGTGGTGTCGCTGGTGAAGATGGGGATCCAGATTTGGGGTCGCTGGCACGCGACGCGGATCACGAAGCTGGTGCAGATGTCGGTCCGCAAGCTGGTGTTCGCCCACGTGATGCGGCTGCCGCTGCATCGGATTCAGGAATTGAAGTCGGGCGGGGCGGCTAGCATCTTGCGGCAGGACGCGGCGTCGGTGGGCGACCTGGTGTTTGGGATGCTCTACAACCCGTGGCGGGCGGTAATTCAGCTGGTGGGCAGTTTTTGCATCCTGGCGTGGGTCGATTGGCGGCTGTTGGTTGGGGCGCTGGCCGCGGTACCGCTGGTTTACCTGTCGCATCGCACGTGGATTGGCCGCATCCGGCCGCAACATCGGCGGATTCGGGCCGAGCGCGAGAAGGTCGATTCGCTGGCGACCGAGGCGTTTGGCGGAATGCGCGTGGTGCGGGCGTTTGGGCGGCAGCGGTCGGAGACGAGCCGGATCATGCGCGGCAACCATCTGATGGGGCGGCAGGAGCTACATGCCTGGTGGTGGATGCGGGGCATCGAGATTCTGTGGGAGACGCTCATGCCGCTGGCACTGGCGGCCCTGTTGATCTACGGCGGATGGCAGGTGATCTATGGTCCGTTGTCGGCGGGCGACTTGATGATGTTTCTCGCTTATCTGGTGATGCTGCTGGGGCCGCTGGGTGTGCTCGCGCAGAGTGCGGCCGAGTTTCAAAATGGCTTGTCGGGGCTCGATCGGATTCTCGACCTGCTCGAGGAGCCGCGCGAGATGGAGTCGACCACCGCGAGGAAGGTCGCGCGGACAGACGTGGCGGGCGGTGTGACGCTTGAGCGAGTCTGCGTTCAGCTATCCGGGATCCGAGCGCGTTCGCGCTGGAGGATGTGTCGCTCGACGTCGAGCCGGGCGAAACGATCGCGCTGGTCGGTCCGAGCGGCGGCGGCAAGACGACGCTCTGCAATCTGATCGCGCGGTTTTACGATCCCACCAGCGGGCGGATCCTGCTCGACGGACGCGACCTGTGCGAGATCGACGTCGAGAGCTACCGACAGCTGGTCGGCATCGTCGAGCAGGATGTGTTTCTGTTCGACGGCACGGTGGCGGCGAACATCGCCTACGGCAATCGGCACGCGACCGACGACGACATCCGCGCGGCCGCCGCGGTGGCCAACGCCGCACGAGTTCATCGCGGCGTTGCCCAACGGCTACGAGACGCTGATCGGCGAGCGGGGCGTGAAGCTCAGCGGCGGGCAGCGGCAGCGGATCGCCATCGCCCGGGCGGTGCTGGCCGATCCGCGGATTCTGATTCTCGACGAGGCGACGAGCAATCTCGACACCGAGAGCGAGCGGACGATCCAGGTCGGCCTGATGATGTTGATGGAGAATCGCACGTCGTTCGTGATCGCCCATCGGCTGAGCACGATCGCCCACGCGGACCGGATCCTGGTGCTGGAGAACGGCCGGATCACGGAAATCGGCAGCCACGAAGCGCTGATGGCCGCGGACGGGCGGTACCGCGAAATGGTGCAGCTGCAGACGCGGCCGGCGGAAGTGTAGACGGCACCCGCTATTTGCCTTCCGTTTTCTTTTTCTTGCCGGGCATGCCCACATTGTGCGAGCTCGTTGACTTGGCAGGATTTCGGAGCAGTTGACGCTCAAACAGTTGCCAATACCGCTCGTAGCGAAATAAGCGATTTCTCATGCCGCCTGTCGTTTCCCTGACAAGCTCGAGTTGCTCGAACTCATCGATCAGATTGGCGGCCGTTACGTATGCGCAACCGAGGTATGTTTGGGACATGCCTATTGAGACAATCGGTTGCTGATACAGATAGTCTAAGAGCGGCAGCCCAAAGGCTGAGTTGGGGAGCTTCAGTGCAATTGCGCGACGATGTTCCTCGCGGAGGTCCAAAATCGCGCGAGCCGTTTCAGAGGCCGCTTGACTGACCTCGAATACTCCACGTAAGAAAAACTTCAGCCAACTCTCCCAATCGCCATCGTTTCGAATGGCCATCAAACGGTCGTAGTACTGCGCACGATGAGCCTTGAAGTAGTAGCTAAGATAAAGCAGGGGTTTTCGCAAAATTTCGCGTTCGCAAAGCAGCAGCGTGATCAACAGACGGCCGATTCTCCCATTCCCGTCCAGATAGGGATGAATAGTTTCAAATTGTGCATGGGCCAACGCGCAATGAACGAGCGCAGGGAGTGAAGTTCGGCTGTGCAGAAATTCTTCAAAGTTATCGAGAGCAGACTGCATTTCATGGGGCGGTGGCGGCACGAAGTCGGCATCCGCCAAGGTACAACCTGCTGGGCCGATCCAATTTTGACTCGTTCGAAATGCGCCTGGTTGTCGTTCCTCGCCGCGGACTCCGGAGAGCAACTTGCGGTGAATTTCGCACAGCAATCGCTTGGAGAGCGGAAGCTTCGGTAGACGGGCAATCCCGTGGTTCATGGCCGCGACGTAGTTGACGACCTCTTCCAAGTCCTTGGGATGGTCCGAGGTCGTCCCCGAGGCCTCGAATTGAACAACATCTTCGAGAGTGCTTTGCGTGCCTTCAATTTGGGAACTCAGAACGGCCTCATGCCGAACGTACATTGCGACAAATAAGTCAGTATTGGGAAGTACGGATGCGACACCGTCGAGGCGTCCGAGAGCGCGATCCGCGTCGGAGAGAAGCCGAGTCAATTCTTCGTCGTATGTAAGAGAAGGACTTGGCGGCAAAGTGGCGGGAATAAAGGCGCGATATCCGCCTGGCTGTTTGACGTATCGGCCGGTTCCCATGTGGCATCAAGTGCCTTATTTTGAGGTGCTGAAATAAGGTAGTTGAGTCGTCATCGTTATTTTAATATATGCCGTAATTCTAAAATAGCAAATTCCTCCCACCAGAAAGCACGGGAAATTCCGTAGCCCCACTTCGGCACCCGGAGTACTACTACTGCTTGGTCATGTCAGAGCTGAGGCCGCCGGCGGCTACGAGGTAGCACTGGCGGACGTAGTCCATGACCATGCGATGGGCGCTGAAGCGGGCGGCGAGCGTGGCGATCGATTCGACCATGTGCTCGATCCATTGGCGCGGCAGGCCGTCGGCGTCGCGGTCGTAGAACAGCGGGATGACTTCTTCGCGGAGGACCTTCATCAGCGCGACTGCGTCGCGGGCGTTGGTGATTTCGTCGTCGACGTGCTGGGTGCCGTTGCCGATGGCGAAGCCGTTCTTGCCGTTGTAGGCCTCGGCCCACCAGCCGTCGAGAATCGACAGGTTGAGTCCGCCGTTGAGCACGGCCTTCATGCCGCTGGTGCCGGAGGCTTCCTTGGGGCGGATCGGGTTGTTGAGCCAGACGTCGACGCCTTGCACCAAGTGGCGGGCGACGTTGATGTCGTAGTCTTCCACGAACACAACGCGGTTGCCGAACCGCGGATCGTGACGCAGATTGGCGACCTTCTTGATCAACTGCTTGCCGGGCTCGTCGGCCGGGTGGGCCTTGCCGGCGAAGATGAATTGCACCGGCCGCTGCGGATCGTTGACCAATTCGAGCAACGCCTCGAAGTCGCGGAGGAACAGGTCGGCCCGCTTGTAGGTGGCAAAACGGCGGGCGAAGCCGATCGTGAGCGCGCTGGGATCGAGCGCGTTGCGGGCGGCCTCGACGGCGGAATCGTCTTCGTGGCGGCGGAGGCAATCGCGGACCATCCGGCGGCGGATGAAGTCGAGCAAGCGACTCTTGAGCGCGTTGTGCGTCTCCCACAATTCGCCCGGATCGACGTTGTAGAGCGACTGCCAGATCGTGGGATCGTTGACGCGATCTTGCCAGTTGGCACCGAGGTTCCGATCGTAGAGCTGGTGCATCGGGAAGGCGAGCCAGCTGGGGACGTGTACGCCGTTGGTGATGTGGCCGATGGGGATTTCTTCTTCGACGCGCCAAGGCCAGAGGTGGGACCACATGCGGCGCGAAACGTGACCATGCAGCGAGCTGACCGCGTTGGCGCGGCGGGAGAGCTTGAGCCCGATGACGGTCATGCAGAAGGTTTCGTGCTCGTTTTGCGGCTCGACGCGGCCGAGTCCCATCAACTGGGCGGGCGAGATGCCGAGCATATCGCGCAAGGGGCCCAGATGCTCTTCGATCAGGCCGGCGTCGAAACGGTCGTGACCGGCAGGGACGGGCGTGTGGGTGGTGAAGACGGTGTGCTTGGCGACGTCGCGGAGCGCTTCGTCGAACGTCAGGCCGTCGTCTTCCATCCGTTCGCGGATCGCTTCGAGCGGGGCGAACGCGCTGTGACCTTCGTTGAGGTGGTAAACGCCGGGGTAGATGCCCAGGGCGCAGAGCGCTTTGACGCCGCCGACGCCGAGCACGAGTTCTTGGCGGATGCGAGTGCGGACGTCGCCGCCATAGAGGCGGGAGGTGAGCTCGCGGTCCTGCGGGCTGTTGCCTTCGACGTCGCAATCGAGCAGATAGAGTTTCACCCGGCCGACGCTCATCAGCCAGACTTTGGCCATCAAGACGCCATCGCGGGTTTCGATCGAGATCGTGACCGGCTTGCCATCGGCGCCGATCGCCGGCTTCATGGGCAGATTCTCGACGCGGGTGTCGAGATACTCTTCGTGTTGGAGACCGTCGATATCGAGATGTTGGCGGAAATAGCCCTGGTCATAGAACAAGCCAATGGCAACGAGCGGGACGCCCAGCCCGCTGGCGCTCTTGATGTGATCGCCGGAGAGCACGCCGAGACCCCCGGAATAGACCGGCACCGACTCGTGGATGCCAAATTCGGCGGAGAAATAGGCGACCGGGGCCGAGCCGAGCACGCCGGCTTCGCGGGCGCCGATCGTGTGGCGGGTGTTGGCCAGATATTCCTTGAGCCGGCGGTGGGCCTGGTTGATGCGGGTGGAGAGGACCATTTCGGCGGCCCGCTCGGCGACTTGCTCGGGCGTCATTTCGGCCAGGAGCACGATCGGATTATGGTCGACCTTGCGCCATTTGATGGGATCGAGGTCGCGGAAGAGATTGACGACTTCCGGATGCCAGCTCCACCACAGGTTGTGCGCCAATGCGACACAGCGGTCGTAAAGGGCCTGGGGGGTGATTTCCGTCCAACTTTGTCGTTCTTGGTTGGTGCTGCGAGGTCCAATCACTGCTTGACTCATTGCTTGAAATTCCTTCTCACATCGGGGATCGCCGGAATTCTTCCCAGCGCGCGAACTGGCATCCTTGGGCGACGCCGAAGTTCTGACGCACGGGGAGCGTCAACCTGCAGTGCCGACAGCCGCCGAACTCGCGCCAAAGCGCGGTTATCCCCCGAACTGCAACCCCGTCAGTCTCGCCCAACGGCGCGCTGGCGACAAGTCCCAATTTGCCGTGGATTGCTAAGTTGCGGCCAGATATCGGGTTCGTGCGACTGGCGTTGATTGCGGCGTTCGATCGCGAACGGCCAGGCGCTCGCACCGAAGCTATCCAAGGGATTGAAGCAGCAAGTTGAAGAACGCGAGCTTGGCGGTTGTAAGGATCGCATGGAATCGACGCGGGGTGAAATCTGTCTCATGGCTTGACGGGGGCCATTACCGCCAAGCGAATCTCTGGTAATCCGCGGTCCGAGTGTGGACGATCCCTGGGGCACATACCCCTATTGAGGCAAAGATTCTTTGATTTGGAGAGGCGGATACTACTCAAGTTTGCCGGAGCGCACCGATAGCTTGTAGTACGAAGACGCTGGCCTTTGGGCAGGAGGCCAGTCGAATCAAATAGCGTCGTCGCAATGCTGTTTATGTTGGGGGCAGGTTGCGACGGCGCTTTTTGTTCTTTCGCCATCTCAGTCAGACGTCGATCTCAAACGGCCGCGGTTTTGTACTCGTACACAGATCGGGTCGGGCCACGCACCGCTCGCGGTTTCTTCTAAATCGCCTCCACCAGTTCAATCTGGATTGAGGGGCCCTCGCAGTTGGCTGTCAATCAAGCGTTCGTGATGTAAGGTGGCGGCTTCTCGACACTATCGTTTCTGGTAAGCTGGGACTAACTGGAAATACTTCGCTGGAACCGGTTGGTCGCCATGAAATTGTCTGCTGCATACGGGCCGGAGAAATTCGGCCTCTCGTTCGAGTTGTTTCCGCCCAAGACGCCACAGGGCGAGGCGACGCTGTTCGAGCATGTGGCCCGGCTGGTGGAGTTTGCGCCCGGCTTTATTACCTGCACTTATGGCGCGGGCGGTTCGACTCAGGATACGACGTTGGGGATCGTCGCGCGGGTCCACCGCGAGTTTCAGCTGCCCGTGGCGACGCATTTGACTTGCGTCGGGGCGACGGTCGATCAACTGCGCGGCTATTTGCGGCGAGCGGCCGATGAAGGGGTTGAAAACGTGGTCGCATTGCGGGGCGATCCGCCGCGCGGCGACACGAAGTTCGAGCCGGTGCCGGGCGGCCTCTCCTATGCCAACGAACTGGTGGGTTTGGTCCGCAGCGAATTTGCCGACTGCGGGATCGCCGTGGCCGGCTATCCGGAAACGCACCAGGAGGCGCCGAGTCCGCAGGCGGACCTCGCCAATCTAAAACGCAAAGTCGACGCTGGGGCCGACGTGGTGATCACGCAGTTGTTCTACGAGAATGCTGATTTCTTCGCCTTCCGCGAGCGCTGCCGGGAGATCGGCATCGGGGTGCCGATCGTGCCGGGACTGCTGCCGATCACCAACTTTGCACAGATCAAGCGAATCACGTCACTCTGCGGCGCGAAGTTGCCGCAAGACCTCGTGGCCGGGCTCGAAGCGGCGGGCGACGACACCGAGAAGCAGTTCGAGTTGGGTATCGACGCCGCAATCCGCCAGACTCAGGAATTGATCGACGCGGGCGTGCCAGGCATTCATTTCTACGTGCTCAACCGCTCGGAAGCAGCGGCCCGAGTGCTCGGCGAGGTGCGGTTGCCGTCGCCGTCCTAGCCCAATCGATTTTTCGGACCGGCTATTCTCATCGCGTCCACCAGCACACAATGGAGAGGTGATGTCCCCGCGGCTGGGAGCTTCCCGTTGAGTGCATTGGTTGGCAAGACTCTGAAAGACTACTACGTGCTCCGGCGGCTGGGCCAGGGCGCGATGGCCGAAGTCTATTTGGCTCAGCAACTTTCGCTGGGTCGGCAGGTGGCATTGAAGGTGCTCAATGCCGAACTGGCGCGGGATCCGGTCTACGTCGAGCGGTTCCACCATGAGGCGCGTGCCGCGGCCGCTCTGGTCCACGCGGGGATCGTGCAGATCTACGAAGTTGGGCAGGGAGACGCGGGGCAGGGCGTCGGGTCGCACTACATCGCGCAGGAATATGTGCCAGGCCGGAACTTGGGCGAAGTCATCCGCAGCCGTGGGCGACTCGAACCGGCGCTGGCGCTCGACATCCTGCGTCAGGTGACGGCCGCGCTGGCGAAGGCTGCCAGCGAAGGAATCGTTCACCGTGACATCAAGCCGGAGAATATCATGCTCGCCCGCAGCGGCGAGGTGAAGGTGGCCGACTTCGGCTTGGCGCGGGTGCAAGGCGATGGCGGCGTGAATTTGACACAGATTGGCGTGACGATGGGTACGCCGCTCTACATGAGCCCCGAGCAGATCGAAGGCCGCGAGCTCGATAGCCGCAGCGACATTTATTCGCTGGGCGTGACAGCGTACCACATGCTGGCCGGCGCCGCCCCACACGGGCGAGACTCCGCTGGCGGTGGCGATGCAACATCTCAACCAGGCGCCGGAACCGCTGGAGAAACAGCGGCCCGGTGTGCCGCCCGAGCTGGCGGCGGTGGTTCATCGGATGCTGGCGAAGCAGCCCGCGGATCGATTCGCCGATCCGGCCGCCATGTTGCGCGAACTGCATGCGCTGGCCCGTGAGGGCGCCGCACAGGGATGGGCGACCGCGCCACAGGATTGGTCGCTGGCGGAAATGATCGCCGTGGCCGACGATCGGGCCGCGGCGACTTCGCGGCTGGATGAAGTGATGAAGACCGGCGCCGTGGCGACGAGAAAGCCACGCTCGAAGTGGGAGAAGATTGCGGTGGGCGCGGTGCTCTGTGTTCTGTTGGGCGCCACGGCGGGTTTACTCACGCGGCCGCCTTCGTTGCTGGCCGGAGCCGCCAGTGGTCCGCCGGCGATGAGTTCGGTGCAGGCCCAGTTGTATCAGGCGAAGATGGTCGATACGGAAGCAGCTTGGGAAGCGGTCCGACTGAACTTCCCGCACGCGGACCACTCTTTTCACGAGCTTGCCCTCCAGGGACTGGCCAGCTTCTATCTGTTCCGCAGTCACGATTACGCGAAAGCGATCGATCCGCTGCAAACGCTGGCCAGCCTTGGCAAGTCGAATCCGTCGCTTGAGGCATTCGGAATTGCGGGGCTCGTTGTCGCCGAGGCCAGGCTCGGCAACATCGAACAGGCTCGCAACGAATACAGTCGGCTTGACGGGTCGATGCGAGCGTTGCTTGAAGAACGGTCGCCTCAACTCTTCGACGCGCTGCAGACCACGCTCGACGATCTGGATCGTTCGGGCGGATAGCTTGGCTGACGGGAATCGTGGGTGGCACGCAAGGAGCTTCCAGCGACGGGCGTGGTTGAATAACAGGTACAGATCACCACGCCCTTCGGTGGAACCTCAGGGACGTGCCACCCAGCTTCCTGTGTCAGGCTGGAAAGCCTAACGTACGAAGCCCTAGGCTGCGGACGTGCGCCGCGGCTTGCGCCGGCGGGGTTCGCGGCCGTCGAATTCCGCGTGGGGTTGCGGCGGCGAGCCGTGTCCGGTGTGTGCCCGGAATACTTCTGATTCGCTTTCGTCACGAATGGCGAAGCGGCCGTCGCGGAAAATCATCGCGGCGATGAAAACCCAGATCAGCACGAAGCACGCGCCAAGCACGATTTGAATCAGTGAGACAGGCATGGGAGGGAGTCCAGGGAGGCGCGAGTCCGGCAGCGGTGTACCCGGTCGGCGTCCATGCCCTATCTGTGGCATATCGACGCAATGACTCGGCCACTTGAAGATTTGGCCGCCCGCCATCCCTAGCCGCCGTCGCCGGCCTCTCCGGCGCAACTACTACGATTCGCCCGCTGGGCAGAAATATCGATTGTCCGATTCGATTTTGTTCCGATCGGCGAAAAAACCACGGGAAAACCAGGGCGCAAAAAACCTACAGAAATAGTGTACATAAGTATAGTTTTTGGCCACTGGTTCTGTTAGGTTTTTGCGCTGCGATGGCAATCGAGTTCTTTCATCTCTTAACGCGAGGGCATCTGCATGAACGCCGACCTTAATCCCGAAGAACCAATCGACTTTGAATTTAGCGACCGTGAACCCGACCCCGACGAGCTCGAGGAGCCGAGCGATCTCGACTTCAGCGACATGCCATGCACCGACGAGGCAGGCCGCGGGAGCGACGAATCGCAGTGGGAAGCCTTTCTCCCGGACGACGACGGCTGGGACCCCGAACCGGATCCGGGCGACTTCTGGATTGAAAACGCTGCGCAGGGTCTTCAGCGGGCGCCATGCTGATCCCGCTCCTTGTCTCGCAATCTCTCAGTCTCTTTGCCTAGTCATTGCCGGAGGTCGCACGATGCACTTGCTAACGGTCGTCCAAGAAATTGATCGGCTCTTGAAAGAGGGGCAGCTCTCGCAACGGCGAATCGCGGAGCGGCTGGGAGTCAGCCGCGGCACGGTGTCGGAAATCGCCAATGGCAAACGTGGCTTGCATGGTCGTTCGTCGGAGGAAGACGGGGTGGCGGACGGCGCCGACTCGCCGGCCGAGCGCTGTCCGAAGTGCGGCTTCTTCGTCCGTTTGCCATGCCTTGTTTGTCGCACACGCGAATATCGGCAGGGGCGACGGGTGCTCGCGGCATTGGCAGCTGAGGGGCGGGCAGGCAGTCGTCGGCGTCGACTGCCGCTCCGCCGGCGCCGGCGAGTTTGCCGCACCCGCGTGGCTTAATACGCGGTTCGATACGACTCGCTCGTCTCTAAAAATCGCCGTGGCTCAATACCGTGCACCGATTGCCCTCGTTTCCGGCTGCCAGGTTGACTCAGCTTCTCGAAACTAGCGCGTTGACGGGCCAATTGAACCACGGAGGCGAGGCCGGTACACTAGAGCGCTCGGTGCGAATATTTGAGGCATTTCGCCGACTTCCCGCGCGAGGCAATTCGCATGAGTACCGTGATCCAGAAGGGCCCCCCGATGTCAGATGTTGCCAAGCTGAGACTCGATAGTGGCGAAATAGAGTTGCCGGTCATCGTGGGCACTGAGGACGAGAAGGCAGTCGACATTAGCAAGCTGCGTGGCGAGACGGGTTACATCACGCTCGACGACGGTTACGTGAACACCGGCTCGACATTGAGCGCGATCACATTCCTCGACGGCGAAAAGGGCATTCTTCGTTATCGCGGTTACCCGGTCGAGCAATTGGCTGGCAATTGCGATTTCATCGAGATCTCCTATCTGCTCGTTTACGGCGAGCTGCCGACCGCCGACCAGCTCGCCGAATTCCGCATCAAGCTGCGCAAGCACACGATGCTGCATGAAGACATGCGGTTGTTTTACGACGGTTTCCCCCGCGACGCCCATCCGATGGCGATCCTCAGCTCCGTCTGTGGCGCGCTCTCCACGTTCTATCAAGATTCGCTCAGCTCGAAGGATCCGGAGCAGGTCGACAAATCTATCCTGCGGCTGATGGCGAAGCTGCCCACGATCGCGGCCTATGCCCATAAGAAATCGATCGGCCAGCCGTTCGTCTACCCGCGCAACGACCTGACGTATTGCGAGAATTTCTTGCGGATGATGTTCGCCGTGCCGACCGAGCCTTTTGAGGCCGATCCCGATTTCGTCGACGCGCTCAACCTGCTGCTGATCGTGCATGCCGACCATGAGCAGAACTGCAGCACCTCGACCGTGCGGATGGTCGGGTCGTCGGATGCGAATTTATTTGCGTCGATTGCGGCCGGCATTTGTGCTCTGTGGGGACCGCTCCACGGAGGTGCGAACGAGGCCTGCGTGGCGATGCTCACGCAAATCGCCAAAGAGGGTGGCGACGTGAAGAAGTACGTCGACAAGGTCAAAGACAAGAACAGCGGCGTCCGCTTGATGGGCTTCGGCCACCGGGTTTATAAGAATTTCGATCCGCGGGCGACCATCATCAAGAAGGCTTGTGACAAGCTGCTCGCCAAGCGCCGGATCAGCGACCCGATCTTTGAGATCGCTCAGCAACTGGAAGAAGTCGCGCTCAAGGACGAGTATTTCATCGAGCGTAAGCTTTATCCGAACGTCGATTTTTATTCCGGCGTGATTTACCGCGCGATCGGCATCCCGGTGCCGATGTTCACCGTGTTGTTTGCGATCGGCCGGCTGCCGGGCTGGATCGCCCATTGGCTCGAAATGCGACGCAATCCAAACAAGAAGATTTGCCGTCCACGGCAGATATACACCGGCCCGACGAAACGCGATTTCGTGCCCGTCGAAAAGCGCGGCTGAGGCTGCGGAGAGCCATGAATCTCTCTCGAGGTGCGATCGTCCTGTGCGGAGGCGCGAGTTCGCGGATGGGCCGCGACAAGGCGCTGCTGCCGTTCGGGCCGCACGAGGTTCTGCTCCAGCGCGTCGTGCGTTTGGTGGGTGAGGTGGTGCCGCAAGAGCAAATCGTCTGCGTGGCCGCGGCCAAACAGTTGCTGCCGCCGCTGGATTCTGTGGAAATAGTTCGAGACGCCGCGCGATACCAAGGACCGCTGGCCGGATTGGCGACCGGACTCGCATCGCTGGGGAGCCGCACCGACGCCGTCTTGCTCTGCGGTTGCGACGCGCCGCTGTTGGTGCCAGCGTTTGTCGAGCGGATGTTCGAGTTCTTGGCCGGGCACCAGATCGCCGTTCCGTACGTTGGCGAGCAGCTCCATCCGCTCGCGGCCGTTTATCGCAGCGACCTGCTGCCCATTGCCAAAACGCTGCTCGCGGCGGGAGAGCGGAGCCTGCTGTCGCTCGCCGATCGCTGTGATACGGTTCGCGTGGCCGCCGACCAAATGCGGTCCGTCGATCCCATGCTCGGTTCGCTCGCCAATTGCAACACGGAGCTCGACTATTTGCAGGCACTGCGTACGTCAGGCTTTCAAGCCTGACCAGAGCGCAGCAGGTTGTCTTGGGTCGTCGCTATCCGGATAATGGGGAGGACCTTGGTAAATCTACCGTTCCAACCTTCCCACGGAATCCATTCATGTCCCGTATACAACTTCAGGCCGCCGTCGATCGCCTCAAAATGGCCCACGGGCGCGTCAAGGATTTTACCAACGACCTCACGCCGGACGAATGGTTCTGGCATCCGGCCGAGTTTACGACCCACATCGCCTGGCAAGTCGGCCATCTGGCGGTGTCGGACTACAACCTCTGCCTCCGTCGCCTGCGGGGTCGAACGAATGAAGATGAAACGCTAATTCCCGATGCGTTCATCGAGCACTTCAAGCTCGGCTCGCAGCCGGTGGCGGGTGCGGCCAATTACCCGACGGTCGAGGAGATCAATCGCGTGTTCGACGCAGTGCACGCCCAGACGCTCCTGGAGCTGGCGGCGCTGTCGGACGAAGAACTCGACGTGCCCGCCGATCCGCCTCATCCGATCTTCAAGACGAAGCTCGGCGCGGTGGACTACGCTTCGGGCCACGACTTGGTCCACAACGGGCAAATCGGCCTGCTGAGGCGGCTGATGGGCAAGCCGGCGTTGCGCTAAGAGCCAGCCGTTCGCTTGCGTCTTCGCGCCGTACCCTAGCTGGCCCAGCGGACGCCAAATTATTTTTTTGAAAAACTGCTTGCAATCGTTCGGACCCCCGCTATTATGGCGTGGTGTGAACGCCCGTTCAGTTATTTGGGTCTGGGCGTTTTCCGCACCGATTCCTCGAAAAAATCGCGGAGGCAAGCAATGATCACGGCCGCCAAGACGAAAGCTCGCAAGATTAATTCAAACTCCAACGCGGTGCCTCCGGCCGCCCGACAAGTCCTCCGCGAGACCTTTGGTTTCGGCGATTTCCGTACGGGGCAGGCGGATGTGGTCGGCCGACTGCTCGCGGGCCGCTCGACGCTGGCCATTTTTCCAACGGGTGGCGGTAAGAGCTTGTGTTATCAGTTGCCCGCGCTACTGCTCGACGGGCTGACAGTTGTCGTCTCGCCGCTGATCGCGCTGATGAAGGACCAGATCGACTTCCTCGTCGAGCACCAGGTGCCGGCCGCGCGACTTGATTCGAGCCTCGACCGGGCCGCGACTCTCAGTACGTTCGATGGACTCCGCGCGGGGCGGACCAAGTTGCTCTACGTCTCGCCGGAGCGGCTTGGCAACGAGCGATTTCTCCAACTCCTTGAGCGGCAGACGATTAGCCTGTTGGCGATCGACGAAGCCCACTGCATCAGCCAATGGGGGCACAATTTTCGGCCCGACTACCTCAAGATTGCGGCGCTCGCTCGGCAGCTGAAGGTCGGCCGCGTGCTGGCGCTCACCGCGACGGCGACGCCGGAGGTGGTGACGGACATTGCCGCCGCGTTCGAGATCGCGGGCGAAGACGTCGTGCAGACTGGTTTCTATCGGCCAAACCTGGAACTGCGCGTGACCGCGTGTACCGACGACGAGCGCGCCCAATTGCTCGCCGCGCGTTTGAAGTCCCGCCCGCCCGGGCCGACGATCGTCTACGTGACGCTACAGAAAACGGCTGGCCAGATCGCCAACTATCTCACGAAGTGCGGCTTCTCGGCCCGTGCCTATCATGCCGGACTCAAGTCGGACGAGCGTAGCGAGATACAGGACGCGTTCATGGACTCCGACGACATGATCGTCGTGGCCACGATCGCGTTCGGAATGGGCATCGACAAATCGAACATCCGCGCCGTCTATCACTTCAATCTGCCCAAGGGGCTCGAAAGCTACATGCAGGAGATTGGCCGGGCCGGCCGCGATGGCGAGCCGGCGATCTGCGAAATGCTGGCCGCGGCCGACGACGTGGTGACGCTCGAGAACTTCAGCTATGGCGACACGCCCGATCCCGAGAGCGTGGCCGCGATCACGGACGAACTGTTGGGTCAAGGGACGGAATTCGACATCAGCGTCTATGACCTGGCTCAGCGGCACGACGTCCGCGATCTGGTCGTGAAGACGCTGATCACCTACCTGGAACTCGATGGCGTTCTGCAATCGACCGGTTCGTTCTTTGCCGAGTTCAAATTTCAGCCACAGCGGCCATCGGCAGAGATTCTGGCACAATTTGATGCCGACCGGGCAGCGTTTTTGCGCAGCGTGTTCGCGTGTGCCAAGTTCGGCAAGACATGGTTTTCGCTCGACGCCGACGTGGCCGGTCGGCAATTGAAGCAGCCGCGCGAACGGATCGTGGCGGCGCTCAATTATTTGGAAGAGCGCGGCGATCTGGTGGTCGAGGCGACCGGGGCGCGGCAGAAGTATCGTCGTCTCCAGTTGCCGCACGATCGAGCGGCGCTGGTCGAGTCGCTGGCCGAGCGGTTTCTCGAGCGCGAGGCGAACGACGTGGCACGGGTCGAAAGCGTGGTAGCGCTAGCGGAACACGATGGCTGCATTACCTGCTTCTTGCTCGACTACTTCGGCGAGTCGCGCGACGATTGCGGCCATTGCAGCGGCTGCTCGGGTGAGACGACGTCGCTGCTGGCTCGACCCGAGCCGTGGATCGCCGAGGCGGCCGACGTAGCCACCGTGCGCCGCCTACGGGCCGAGAAGCACAAAGCCCTGCAAACGCCCCGCCAAATGGCCCGATTTCTCTGCGGCATATCCTCCCCGGCGACCACTCGTGCTAAGCTGCGTCAACGAAAAGAATTCGGCCAGTGGAACCATCGTCGCTTTGCCGACGTATTGTCGCTGGTCGAACAGGGGTGATCCGCTCGCTTTGCGATGGTTCAGTCGTCAGTGGAACGGTGGTATAATCGCGACATGGGTATTCGTAGTTATCCAAACCAGTTTGAGTTTACGCCGGAGCAGATTCGGGTCCTGCGCAGCCAGCCCGGGCAGGCGTTGCACGTTGCTGTCGCGGAGACGAATAAGGTCTATTTGCTCGTGGAGGAAGGTACGCTGTCGGCGTTGGACGAAGAATACATTCGCCAGGGTCTGGCCCATGCGGCGAACCAGATCGCACAGGGAGACGAAGAGGAGTGGAATCCAGAGCAAATCAAGGCAGCAGGTCGTGAGCTGCTCGCCCGGCGAAGTCGTGGGAGTTGAACCATGGCGCGTCTCCTGCGGACCGCCGACTCCCGGGACGATCTGACTGCTATCTGGCTCTACATCGCGGGAGAGAATATCTCGGCAGCGGATCGCTTCATCGACGAAGTCGATCGCACGCTGAGCTTACTTGCGTCGTTTCCGTTGGTTGGAGAAGGTGTCGATCATCTACGTCCGGGAACGCGCCGCTTCACCCTTGGAAACTATCAATTGTTTTACGAGCCGTTGCCCGATGGAATCCGACTACTTCGCGTGTATCACGCCTCACGTCGTATCGAGGAGTTATTCAATTGAGAATTCCGAGTGGCGCAGGAGTGCCGATGTTGTCGACGTAGCGACGCTTGCCGAGAGAAAGCGGTCGGCATAGTCAACCGATTCACCGAATATTGGAGACATCGTGATGAAGCAGATGCTGGTGTTGTTGGTGTTGTTGGTTTTAGTTGGTTGGTTGGCGTGTGGCGCGACCAATCTGTCGGCCGCCGAGGAGCCGCCGCTGGATGCGGAAGTCGTCCGCACGTTTGAGGATCTCGAATGGCCCGATTGGATCACTGGCGCCGACACAGGCCGGTATCTGGATCCTCGGCCTGTGATTGTCACCGGCGCAGGCGACGGATCGAATCGGATGTTCTTTGGCACGGAATACGGCGCGGTTTTCGTGGCCGACAACGACCCCGCGACGAGCGAACTGAAATTGTTCCTCGACATCCGCGAGCGGGTGATGCCCTTCAAGAAGAACGAAAATGAAGAGGGGTTTTTGGGGATGGCGTTCCATCCCCGCTTCAAGGAGAACGGCGAATTCTTCGTCTATTACACGGCCGCACCTACCCGCGATCATCCGCACCAATCGATCATCTCGCGGTTCCGCGTGAGTGCTGACGACCCCAACCGGGCCGATCCAGCGAGCGAAGAGGTGCTGCTGCGAATCGAGCAGCCCTATTGGAACCACGACGGCGGCACGCTGGTGTTCGGGCCCGACGGTTATCTGTACATCGGCTTGGGCGACGGCGGGTTGGGCGGCGATCCGCATGGCAACGGACAGAATCTGGCCACGCTGCTCGGCTCGATCCTACGGATCGACGTCGACCATCAGGATCCCGGGCTCGCCTACTCCATTCCCAAGGACAATCCGTTCGTCGACGTGCCGGGTGCCCGCGGCGAGATTTGGGTCTGCGGCATCCGCAACGTCTGGCGTGTGACATTCGATCGCGCGACCGGCACCTGTTGGGCGGCCGACGTGGGGCAGAACGAGTGGGAAGAGATCGACATCATCAAGAAGGGCGCGAACTACGGCTGGAATGTCCGCGAGGGACTCCATCCGTACAGCGATAAAAACACGGCAAAATTCAAGCCCGGACCGGGCTACGTCAAAGCGCCCGGACCGCTGGTGGATCCGATTCTGGACTATCATCACAAGCTGGGCAAATCGATCACGGGCGGATACGTTTATCGCGGCCAGCGGGTGCCGGCACTCGAGGGCGCGTATCTGTATGCCGACTACGTCACGGGCCAGGTGTGGGCGTTGCGAAACGATCTGGCGACGAACAGAGTCACGTCGAACCAAACGATCCGCCAGAGCGGCACGCCGGTGCTCACGTTTGGCGAAGACGACCAGGGCGAAGTCTATTTCACGAGCGAGAACGAGATTTTCACGTTCGCGCCAAATCGACCAACGAAGGCAAAAAGCCGTGATTGACGTTTCCGTCTCAACGACGTTTTTCGCGGCAGCAGTAGCTGCCGTGGCATTGTTTTTTGCGGCGCCGACCGCGTCGGCTGCACCGACCGCGAGCGAGCAGTTTGCCGCGTTGCTCGACGAGGCGTGGCAGTTTGAATTGCAAGAGAATCCCCTGCAGGCCACCGAAACCGGCGACCACCGCTACGACGACCAGCTGCCAAAGGTCTCGCTTGCGGACGCGAAACGGCGCAACGAAGCGACGCGCTCGTTCCTCGAGCGGCTCGAGAAGATCGACCGCAGTCTGCTTACGCCGGCCGAGCAAGTGAGCTACGACATCTTCGCTCGGCAAGAGCGTGAGTCGCTTGAATCCTTCGGCTTTGGCATCTACTTGATGCCGATCAGCGATCGCTATGGTTTCCACATTGAATTCCCAGAGCTGCCGCGGAATCTATCATTCGACAGTGTAAGCGACTACGAAAACTACATTGCTCGACTCCGCGGCTTCAACGACTATGCGGCTGGGCACATCGAGCTGCTGCGCGAAGGCGTGCGGCGCGGCATCACGCTGCCGGCGGTGATCATGCAGCGATACCGCGATCCGATCGAATCGCAAATCGTCGACGATCCGGAGAAGAGCCTGCTCTACGCGCCGCTGCAAACTTTCCCAGATAAGGTGCCCGGGGCAGATCGCGCGCGGCTGCGCGCGGCAGCCAAGTCGGCGATCGCCGAAAGTGTGGTGCCCGGATATCGGCGGTTTTTGGCGTTTATGCAGGACGAGTACGTGCCGAACTGCCGCGACACGATCGCCGCCTCGGCGCTGCCCCAGGGGCGGGACTACTACCGCTACTGCGTGCGCAAGTTTACGACCGTCGACGAACTGACGCCGGAAGAGGTTCACGCCATCGGCAAGCGGGAAGTGGAACGCATCCGCGGCGAGATGGACAAGATCATCAAAGACGTTGGCTTTGAGGGCAGCTTCGCAGAATTTACCGAGATGCTGCGAACGGACGAGAAATTCTACGCCAAGTCGTCGGAGGAGTTGGTAAAGGAGGTCTCGGCGATTCTCAAGCGGATCGACGGGCAATTGCCGACCATGTTTGGCCGACTGCCGCGGATGTCGTACGGCGTCCGCGAAGTGCCCGCCTTCATCGCGCCGCAAGCGACGTTCGCCTACTATCAGCTGCCGACGGGCGACGGCACGCGGGCCGGCTTCTTCTACATCAACACGTACAATCTGCCGGCCCGACCGCTGTACATGCTCGAGTCGCTCTCGTTGCACGAAGCGGTGCCCGGACACCACTTGCAGCTCGCGCTCCAGCAGGAACTCTCCAACATTCCCGCGTTTCGGAAATTCGGCGGGTTCACCGTATTCATCGAGGGCTGGGCACTCTACGCCGAACGGCTGGGAAAGGAAATGGACATCTATAGCGATCCGTACAGCGACTTCGGCCGGTTGACGATGGAGGCCTGGCGGGCCTGCCGTTTGGTGGTCGATACCGGTATCCACTACCTCGGTTGGACGCGGGACGAGGCGATCGACTACATGCGCGCGAATTCGGCGATGCCGCTACACGACATCCGGGCCGAAGTGGATCGCTACATCGGCTGGCCGGGTCAGGCGCTGGCCTACAAAATCGGCGAGCTGAAAATCCGCGAGTTGCGCGCCGAGGCGGAGCAGCAACTGGGTGACCGGTTCGACGTCCGCGCGTTCCACGACACGGTGCTCGGCGCTGGCGCCGTGCCGCTGGATGTGCTGGAGGGGAACGTTCACGCGTGGATCCTCGAGCAGAAACGCGAAGAGTAATCCCAAGATTGACCACTACGGCACGACGGACACAACGCAGAGTCATGTTTGAACCTGTCCCTGACTGCGATGAACGAATGGCAAGTGCATCACTAGATGCGGCTTTTCGAGTTCATCGCGCGCTGGGACCAGGTTTACTTGAGTCTGTGTATGAAACCTGCATGTGCCACGAATTGCGAAAGGCGAGAATTGCGTTTCAACGACAGCTCCATACTCCGATTATCTACGACGGACTTCGGCTTGATACTGGCTTGCGACTCGATCTGATGGTTGGCGATGCTGTAATTGTTGAAATCAAGGCAATCGAAGCATTATTGCCAATACATGAAGCTCAGCTGCTTACCTATCTCAAACTTGCAAATAAGCGACTCGGCTTGCTCGTGAATTTTAATACGCCGCTGTTGAAGGATGGAATCAAGCGAATCGTGCTTTGAGAGGACGTTGTGCCCGTCGTGTCGTTGTGGTTACAGCAGTTTG
Organism: uncultured Planctomycetota bacterium; assembly: GCA_963847905.1. Lineage (GTDB taxonomy): Bacteria > Planctomycetota > Planctomycetia > Pirellulales > Lacipirellulaceae > DASYDU01. The sequence goes on from CAWKBP010000003.1 coordinate 141,081, forward strand.
TACAACGCGCGGGCAAGGATCACGAGCGCTGATACGGCTGAGACGGTGAGGATCGCGGGGCGGGTATGTCGGCGGTCGAGCCAGAGGGCGGTGTAGCGCGAGCAGGCAAAGCCGACAACGATTGCCGGCATCAGCATCAGCCCCAGCATCAATTCGACCTGGCCAAAGCGGCCGGCAAACCATAAACCCGCGATCGCGATGATGGTGCCGACAACGAAGATGGCCGACATCGTGCCACGGACGCTTGGCCCGCGCTCGTGCTGGTAGACCAAGGCCATGGGCGGTCCACCGATCGAGGAGATTGTGCCGGCGATGCCGGAGAGCGTGCCTGCCACGATCACGTTGAGCCGCGTTCGGGCGATATGCACTCCCGAAGCGCTGAGCATCACGCCGATCAGCACGATTGCGGCGAAGACCAGATCGTAGATGTGCTGGGGCAGAATATGGATCGCGTAAGCCGCCGGGATCGTGCCCAGGACGCGGCCGAAAGTACCCAGGGCGACGTCCCCCTGAATGATGTGGGCGCGATCGCGAATCGCAACCAGCACTACCAAGAGCATCGCCGCCAGCAACAGCGGGCCGGGCACCCAGACCGGATCGATCAACAGCAGCAGCGGCGCGGCCACGACTGCCATGCCAAAACCGATCGATCCCTGCAGCGTCGCACCGAGCGCAGCAAACAGCAGGGCGGCGGCGATCTCGGTCGGCGGGACGGGGAGGGGTGGCAAAATCGAAAGCACGAAACGGGGGCGTGAGGCGGAAGGGGCGGCGTGGTCTCCTTTATAATCTGGACGGGGACAGCCGGCTACCCGGAGCTTTTTGCATCTGGCATTCTACTCGCGCAGTCTAAGCACGTGCGAGGACGCGCACGTTATCGCCGGCCGCGATGCTGCCGCCGGTGACGATGCTGCCGTAGCGGCCGCGGAGATGGAGTTGCATCCCGCGGGTGTTGTTCATGAAAGCGCGGGCGTCGGCGCCGTAGCGCGTTTGGAATTTACTGCAGCCGGTGTGGGGCTGGCCGTTGATCTCGAGGACGACTTCCGCACCGATGGCCAGGCGGCTGCCAGGCGGGAGATTTTCTTCGCTGAGATCGAGGTCGACGATCAGATTGTCACCGGCGAGCGGGACTGCATCTTCGTGTCCCGCGATCTGGCGAAGGAAGCGGGAGTTCATCAACGAGATCTGGCCGCTTGCGTCTGCGGGACTTTCATCGACCCAGCGATCGCCATCGATGCCGCCCATGGTCGAGACCCGCGCGGTGGCGACCACACGTCGCAGGTTGGCCGCTGGGCGGACAACAATCGCCACGAGTTGCCCTTCCGTTTGCGGCGAAGAGAGCACCTCGGGCAGGCAGCGCTCAAGTTCGTCGGCGTTGAGATGGTGCGGGGCGGTGACCATGGTCAATTCCTCCTAACAATCGCGGCTGGATACGGGCGAGGACACACGTCGGGGAAGGCGGGTTCACTCGACGTGGTGTCTGGCCAAGCACAACTTTTCGGGCTCGCTGCCGCGGAAGCTGCGACAAGTACATGGTTTGCGAAGCACCGAACCCGTAAGGATTCTTTGGACAATGCACTAGGGTCCGGTGAGGCTTGCCAGAATCTGCGCGGAAATGCTCAGCACGACGTACAGCGCCAGCACGATCCACCAGCCGAAAACGACCACATCCGGTGGCCGAATACCTAATAGCGGGACGATCAACCCCACGAGTGCGAGCAAGCCACAAATCGATGCCAGTCCCGGTAGTCCGCCGACCGCACTCGAAAGCCCGAGCACGAGCGCGGCCACCGTGATTGCCACCAGCAGTTGCGACATTGAAAACTGGAAACGAAAATCGCGGAGCGTTGCGGCGGGCGCGGGCGTCGCGGCTGGCAATGACGGAGGCGACGGCTCATCATCGAATTCTTCCACTTCGACGGGCAAACCATTTTGACGAGCTTGTTCCGCCCGTCGCTTGGCGTACATTTTTTTCCGTCGTCGGTCGGCCGATTCCCGCCGCTTGTTCTCCTCGAACTTCAGGTAGAGCGACACTCCCGCGACCGCGAGCATAAAGCCGACGATGAACACCGTTCCCAGACCAATCCAGCGGTGGAGTGAGATCAGGATGGCGACGACGGCCGTCAGAATGAACAGGTGCTTGATTTGGAACTGGAAGTGAAAATTCTTCCAGCGCGCGAGCCATTCTTCGACGATCTCGGTGTCGCCGCTGGCGTCGAAATCGCGGTAGACCTCGTTGACATCGATCGACGCACGGTGGGCGTTGACTGCTTCGGCCGCGCGGCGCTGCTCGGATGCGATCACCTCGGCGTCCGGCGGTTCGAGTTCCAATTCGCCATCGTCATCCGGATCGTCGGCGCCGGCCGTATACATCTTGTCGCGATCGAGATTGTCGGGGGCCATGGCAATAGCAAGGGGCAGGGAGCGGAGAGTCTGGAGTAAGGCGGAAAGTGGGATGCCACTTCCATTGTCGACGGACTGCTTTATAGTGGCAAGCGACGTTTGGACGCTGCAATCGCTTGTGGTCTGGCTAATGTGGGCTTTTTCGGTTGGAGTTTCATGGCACAGTTTATTATTTCCGCGATCGGCAGCTTTGGCGACGTGCACCCGATGGTCGGCCTTGGTTCGGCGCTGGCGGCCCGCGGCCACCGCGTGAAACTGATCACCAATCCGTATTTCGCCGATCTTGTCGAGAGGGCCGGCCTGGAGCTGCTGCCGATCGGCACGCGCGAGCAGTATATCGAGCTGACGCAGCACCCGGATCTGTGGCATCCGCTTCGCGGCGTCAAGTTGGTGCTGTCGAAGGCGGCCTGCGGATTCCTGCGACCGATCTACAATCTGGTTACGGAGCACTACGAGCCGGGTAACACAGTGCTCTGTGCGCACGCACTCGACTTGGGGAGCCGCGTCGCAAGCGAAAAGCTCCACGCACCACTGGCCAGCGTCGATTTTGCACCCGGCGTAATTTGGAGCATTCACGATTCGCCGCGGCTTAAAGGTGCGCTGTCGGGTCCGGGCGTCCCCAAGTGGCTGAAGAGGTTGCAGTATTGGGCATCCGACGCCTTGTTTGTGCAGCCGCTGGTGGGAGGCGAGCTCAACGGATTGCGCCGCGAGCTTGGCCTGCCGCCCGTCACGCGCGTGTTCGGCAAGTTCATGCATCAGAGCGACTTGTTGCTCGGACTGTTCCCCGATTGGTTTGGCCCGCCGCAACCCGATTGGCCGGCCACACACGAAGCTGGTTGGATTCCCGTTGTGGGACGCCGACGAAGCGACCGAGCTCTCGAGCGAAGTCCGCGATTTTCTCGCGGGGGGCGACGCGCCGATCGCGTTTTCGCCGGGCTCGGCCAACCGCGAGGCGCAGCAATTCTTTCAAGCGGCGGTCGAAGCTTGCGAGCGGATCGGCCGGCGCGGCATTTTGCTGACCAAGTACGAGGACCAACTGCCGGCCAATTTACCACGATCCGTACAGCACTTTGGGTTCGTGCCGCTGAGTCGGCTGTTGCCGCAAACGGCCGCGCTGGTGCACCACGGCGGTATCGGCACCTGTGCTCAGGGGCTCGCTGCAGGCTTGCCACACCTGGTCCGGCCGATGGCGTTCGACCAATTCGACAATTCGCGGCGATTGGTGCGGCTGGGAGTCGCAGAAGAAATCTCGGTGAAGGCGTTCCGCGGTCCGGCGATTGCAACAGCGCTCGAAAGATTGCTAACGTCGTCGGCAGTGGCGACCAAATGTCGCACGCTGGCAGCTCGCTGCGACGGGCCAGCATCGCTTGAGGCCGCCTGTGAAGCGCTGGAAGAACTGACTCGTCCACACGTATAATCGAATCATCCAAATTCTTCCATCCACCCTAGAAAGGAGCCCAGCCATGTCACAAGATCGACCCTTGGCCGACCTCCGCTTCTTGATGTTTGTCGGCGAAGATTACGAAGACCTCGAAGTGTGGTATCCGAAGTTACGGCTTGCCGAGGCGGGGCGCATGTGACCGTCGCGGGGCCGAAGGGCGAAATGGTCTATCGCGGCAAGCATGGCTATCCTTGCCGTTCGGACGCGGCGATCGAAATGATGGAGGCCGCCGATTTTCAGGGGCTAGTGATTCCCGGCGGGTTCATGCCGGACAAGCTGCGGCGCGATCCGAACGTGAAGGATTTGACGCGTAAGTTTGCTGCGAGCGGGAAGCTGGTGGCTGCGATTTGCCACGGTGGCTGGATCCCAATTTCGGCCGGCGTCTACAAGGGCGTTCGTGTGACGGGTTCACTGGGGATCAAAGACGATCTGGTGAACGCGGGGGCGATCTGGGAAGACGCGGCCGTCGTGGTCGATCGTCACTTCGTCAGCAGCCGCAAACCGGACGACCTGCCAGAATTCTGCCGAGCGATCGTGGAAGTGATGTCGGGCGTTGCCGTTTAATACCGCACGGTCGGCGTCCAACCACTTGCGGTGCGCGGATCGGCCGAGGGAACTGGCGCGGCGGCGACCACTGGATTCGCGGTGGCCTGAAGTTGCGCGACGCGGGCGGCGACCGCGGGCTGATCGCGATTTACGGCGAGCGACCGCTGATAGTCGGAGAGCGCCTGGGCGTAGTTGCCCGATTCATCGCGCAGTTTGCCGAGCGCGGTCAGCGCTCGGGCGTTGTGTGGGTCGACCGTGAGCGCCTCGACGAGTTGCGTCTTGGCCTGTTCTGTCTGGCCGGTTTCTTCCAGCAGCCGAGCCAGCTCGATCTTCGGTTCGGGCGAAGCCGGATTGGCCGCGGCCCAACTGTTGAGTAAGCGAAACGCTTCCGGTTGGCGGCCCGTTTCGTTCAGCAGCACGGCCAGGCCGCGATGGGCGTCGGCGTGGTTCGGGTCGCGCTCCAGGCATTGGTTGTAGAGCACTTCCGCTTGTTGCAAGTCGGCCGGCCGGTTGTATAGCGTGCCGGTCTGCTGGAGCGAGGCGGCCAGGTTGTAGTATCCCTCGGGCGACGCGGGATCTTGTGAGATCGCCTGCTGGAAGCGGTCGGACGCTTGTTGGTAGTTGCCCTGCTGATAGAGTTTGACGCCTTCGACGTTGGCGGACTGTGCGGCCATGCTGCTGCAGCCGCTGCCGGTGGCGAGTGTGGAGATCGCTAGGCCGCAAGCGAATAGGGTCGCCCAGCCAGTGGTTCGAACAGGTTTCGAACGCAGATGGGCGTCGGTGATGTGACTTCGGGCTCTCACGCTTGGGTTCTCCCCAGGTCGCGCCGCGATACGAGTCGACGCGGCGGGTGCGGAAAAGGGTTCCGGCAATCGATGCGACCGGAACGAGTTGGGCGGCGGACATTAGCAGGACCGGATGGGCCGAACAAGCCGGGATTGGGCTGCTGGACCGCGCAAATTGGCCGCAGAAGCGGTGCTGTCGGCGCGATCGGGCCCGCGGTCGGGCGGATGCCGCGTGACGGCGGGAATCTTTGGCTGAGTCGGAAAAACCGAACAAACCGCACTAACTACGTAAACCGCCCAGTTTTCTTGATTGTTTTACTTTCACACCGCCCGGTTCCGATGCTTGCTTGTGTTCCCGAAGCCATTCTTACCTGGCTAAATCCCAAAACACTGGCTGCTAGCTGTCCCCCAAGTCACGGCAGCTAACTAAGTCCCCAGAGCCTTCCCAGCGAGGAGAATCAAGCGGTGGCGAAAACCAAGACAACGACCAAGACGAAGTCCAAGACCAAGACCAAAACGCCGGCTCGCAGTTCGGCGAAGTCCGCTTCCCATAAGACCAAGACGTCGACGGCCAAGTCGGCCACGCCAAAAGGCCGCGCTGCCGGTGAGAAGACCGTCACGGTCGACCGCCGCCGCAGTGCCCGCCGCGACGAGGAGCAAGCCACGGCGTCGCCCAAGCCACCGGTCGCGCCGACGAAGCTGGAGCGCCGCAAGAAAGTAAACCGCCGCCGTCAAATCGATCCGACGACTTGCGAGCGCGACTACACGGACAACGAAGTCGAGTTCATGAACGCGCTGGACGACTACAAGCGCAACAATGGCCGGATGTTCCCGACCTGCAGCGAAGTGTTGGAGGTCGTGCGTTCGCTCGGCTATGTGCGTCTGTCGCCGAGCGAGCTGGCGGCACGCGAGCCGAATCCGGCGCCGGAGCTGACCTTGGTTGCAGTTGCCACCGAGGAAGAGGAAGACGAACTCGGCAGCGACTGGCAATAGCCGTTGCCGCTCGATTACGAAATTTGCCCGCCCTTGGTCGACACGACCGCAACACGCGAAGAGGGCGGGGTTGATTTAGCCGCGATTGCTCGTGACGCGCGTCGCGAGCGACGCGGCTAATTCTTTTAGTCCTGGACTTCGTCGATCAGGTCGCGGAGCTCATCGACTGAGACGTCGGCAAGATGCTGGCCTCGCTCGTCGAGGCGTTCGTTGACCTTGATGATTGTCTCGCGCATGAAGAGGTGAGTCTCTTCGGATCCGCCGGCGAGCAGGAAATTGTCGCCGCGAGTGATACGCTTGTGGCCGTCAGCGGCGTCGAAGGCCAGGCCCAGCAGGCCGGCAACTTGGCGTTCTTTCGGGAGGCGATTCGAAGGCATGGCGGGATGATCTACAGCGATGATTGATGGTTGGTTGTGATGATTCGATGCGCCATCGGCGCGAATGCGGACTGAAATCGTACGCACTCGCTCGGCACAAGGAAAGCCACGCTAGCGACGCCGAGTCATTTCACGGAGGATATCGGCGGCTGCTTCGCGGCTGTCTTTGGAGATTTCGGCTGGCCGCGGCGGCAATTTGCCGGGCGATTTTTTCGCGGCACCTTTCTTGCCCATCTTGAAGAATTTCCAGGCGCCGCTGTCGGACTTGACGCCTGACTCTTCGGCCGTTTGTTCAGCGTCCGCGCCGTCGGCTTCGTCTGTCGATACCTCGACTGTTTCGCTGTTGTCGGCGGCTGCGTCCGTGGGCGCGGCTTCCTTTTTGGGCACACTCACTTTGGCGGGCACCGCCCGGCCGATGGTGGTGGTTTCCTCCATGCTCAGCGTCTGGGTCTCGCGGAGCGCGTCGCCACCGCCCCCTCCCTCCATACCCAATAGCCAGCGGGAGATGTCTTCTTCCGAAGTTGAGCCGTTGGCCTGCTTCGCGGTCCGCTGGACGACCTCGGAAACGTCCTTGGCAGGGGACTGCTTGCCGCGCTTGACGTCGTGCCCGATCGATGGGTCGGACGGCTCTGCCGTCACGACCTCAGATTTTGGTCGAGGGACTTTGGAGCCCTCGGCGGCCGCGACCATTTGCTCGACGCGGAAGTGGAGCGGGCCGACGCGAATCTCATCGCCGACCTTGAGCGCGGTTGGTGTCTCGACGACGCCGTCGTTGAGGAAGGTGCCGTTGCGGCTGCCCAGATCGCGGACGTACCAATCGCTATCCTTGCGCACGATCGCGCAGTGACGACGACTAATTGCTGAACTGCCTGCGCGAAGTGTGCACTCGGTCGCTCGCCCGATGATGAATTTGTCTTTCTTCAGCGGGATTTGCGTGCCTTCCTTCGCACCGGCCAGCACTATGAGTTTTAGGTCCATATTCGCCCAGCCCTGTTCCGCGAGTCGAAAAACCGAAACAACAAGAACACCAAAATCGCGCGGAACGAAAGCACAAGGATCGGTCTCGGCCACGGCACGGGCAAAACACCCGCCACCGAAGGATAAGGATGATATTGGCGAGACCTCGCCAGCGACGAGTCGCTACCTAAATGATATACACTCTCCGAGTTGTAAATTAATAAAAAATGCCGCTGCATTCTAGTTTCTTAAACCCCGGCGCGTACCCCCCATTCTAGAGGGACACCGCGTCGCAGCCCTGAAAATTCTGAAAATCGGTGAGAAATCCGTACATTGCGGGCAAACGACCGCTTTTGTTGCAAATCTCGGCTCGTTGCACTCCTGTTCTGACCGTTTGGCCGTATTCGAGGCCCCGGCTCTGGCCGGATTCCTGCCGCCAAGGCTCCATTTCAGTTTGTCGGACACTCGTGGCGGCCGACTTTGACCTAACGGCGTGCCGTCCAGGATCGGGACGAATACCGGTTCCGTTCGATCGCTGCGGCTTGTTTGCGTACCGACTCGGTAAGCTCTGACGGTGTCGCGGCGAAACCGAGTAGCCCGCACAATTGTCGCATGACGCTGGAAGTCAACTCGTCCAAGGACATCGCCTCGCCGGTCAACTCCTGCCAACCGGGCAACTCCGGGGCGGCGGGCGACTGGGCGACGAGGAGGCTGCCGTGCTGCAGGATCGCGCCGCGATGCCGCCGCTGGGCACTGCCCAGGATCTTATACGCTTGCGGCGTGGAATTTGTTGCAGTCGCGTCGGGCGGCGCGAGGAGCAGGTCGCCGCAGGCTCGCCGCTGGAAACAAAGGAATGGTTCGTCTATTTTGGCGAGCCGCGACCGGCAGTCGTTTAGTCGGAGTTGCCAACCGGCCGTTTCGGGGGAGGTCAGCCGAGGGGTGAGCAGTTGCACGAACGCTTGGTGGATCGCGGAGTAGAGGGCGGTGGCGTCGCGCGTGAGCGGATGGTTGGGTGGGAGGGCCAGGCTGTAGGTCAATTCGCGGTCGTGGAGAATCGCGCCGCCGCCGCTTTGCCGGCGGACGATCGCGCAGGAGCGGCTTGCTGAGTGAGTGCGGCGGTCGTCGATCGTCTGGAAATAGCCCAGCGAAAGCGTGGGTTCGCTCCACTGGTAGAGTCTGAGCGTGGCGACGCCTTCGTCGACGGCCGACTCGAGCAGGGCCTCGTCGACCGCCATGTTCCAAGTGCCCGCGGCGGGCGGGTCGACGAATGAGTGTCGGCTGCGTTGCACGCGAGGTTGCTCTACTCGGGCCAGACGAGCACCGGCTGCCGGGCGGCTTGCACTTCGTCCGGGCGGCTGATCGGCGTGGTGTGGGGCGCTTCGTGCAACAGGTCCGCGTCTTCCTCGATGACGCGGAACAAGGTTTCGGCGAACGCGTCGAGCGTTTGCTTGCTCTCCGTCTCGGTCGGCTCGACCATGATCGATTCTTTCACCGTGAGCGGGAAGTAGACGGTCGGCGCGTGGAAGCCGTAGTCCAGCAGCCGCTTGGCCAGATCCATCGCCGAGATGCCTCGCTCGGTTTTGAGCTTCGCGGCGGAGGCGACGAACTCGTGCATGCAGCGGTCGCCCTGGGGCACGGGGAGGAAATGTTTGACGCGACTCAGCAGATAGTTGGCATTGAGCACGGCGTTTTCGCTCACGCGGCGGAGGCCGTCCGGGCCGTGGGTGCGAATGTACGCATAGGCTCGCACCAGCACGCCCGTGTTGCCGAAGAACGCTCGCACGCGGCCGATCGACTTGGGGCGGTCGTAGTCGAGGCGGAAGAAAGGAGTCGGGAGCCGGGAGTCGGGAGTCGGGCAGGAGTCTTTCCCTGGCTCCTGACTCCTGGCTCCTGGCTCCTCCGTTCGCACAACGATCGGCGCAGGCAGGTACGGCGCGAGCTTTTCGATCACGCAGATCGGTCCCGCGCCGGGGCCGCCGCCGCCGTGGGGGCCGCTGAACGTTTTATGCGGATTGTAATGCTGCATGTCGGCGCCGAAGTCGCCCGGGCGGGCGATGCCGAGGATCGCGTTCATGTTCGCGCCGTCGAGGTAGACCAGGCCGCCGCGGGCGTGGACCGCGTCGGCGATCTCGCGCATGTTGGGCTCGAAGATGCCGACCGTGTTCGGGTTGGTGATCATGAACACGGCGATCTGGTCGTCGAGCTTCGCGCGGAGGTCGTCCATGTCGACCGAGCCGGAGGGTAGCGTTTTCACCGTGACCGAGTCGAAGCCGGCCATCGTGGCGCTCGCCGGGTTGGTGCCGTGGGCGCTGTCGGGGACGAGGACCTTGGTGCGCTTTTCGCCCAAATCGTGGAAATAGGCGGCCGCGACCAGCAGGGCGGTGAGCTCGCCGTGGGCCCCGGCCGCCGGTTGCAGCGAGCAGACGTCGAGGCCCGAGATTTCCTGCAGATACTCCTGCATCTCAAAGAGCAACTGGAGCATGCCCTGCAGCGTCGACTCGGGCTGGTAGGGATGCAGATCGGCGATTCCCGGCAGGCGAGCCATCCGCTCGTTCCGCTTGGGGTTGTACTTCATCGTGCAGGAGCCGAGCGGATAGAAATGCGTGTCGACGCTCATGTTGAGCTGCGACAGGTTCGTGAAGTGCCGCACGACCTGCGGCTCGGAGAGCTCGGGCAGTGCCGGTGGCCGCTCGGCGAGCGCGCTCTTCGGCAACAGGTCGGTGATCGTCCCGCTCCGGCACGTCGCACTTCGGCAGGCGGTGCGCGCGGCAGCCGGCGTCGGAGAGTTCGAACAACAATTTTGTATCGCGGCTATTTCGCATTTCGTATATTCAGTGACCGATGTCCGGCAAATAGAAACAAGGTGCTGCTAGATAAAGCAATTATGGAATTACCACTTCGTAACCCCATTCGAATGATAATCGTTGGTCGGAACTGAATCCTCAATGTGCACGCGACCGATTGAGTTCATCGAGAATGTAAATACTAATGCGTTCGCTCCATTATTCGTTTCTGCTTGCGTGACCGCGAATCCATCGGAGTTTGAAATCGGCACGCAGTATTTCGTTCACTCCACCAAGTCAACAGAACCTCGTCTTCGAGCAGATGCATCTTGCACAAGATCGTGATCCTTGTGCTCGACGCGAATCGAAAACGATATCTAGTGGTGTCGGCCGTCGTCGGCTCACATTCAAATCATCCAGAGCAACTCCCAGTCTTGGGGAAAGGGATCCACGGCAATTTACTCCATGCCTCACAAATTCTTTTTTCACATTAACCGACGCTGACGCTAGCCGTTGCAACGCTCTTGTTCGCTGGTGACTTGCGTTGTAGAGTGTTCGTAAACACGGTGCATAAAGCGTCAATCTCTGACTTGGTGCGTTTCTCGGTCACCGCCACGAGGAAGCAGTCGTCGAGCTCCGGATACCATTGGCCGAGCGGCACGCCGGCGAGGAAGCCGGCTTCCAGTGCGTCGGCCAGTAGTTCCTCGACGCGGCCTTCGCGGTCGCGGATGACGAATTCCTTGAGCGTCGGCGCGTCGAAGGCGAGTTCGAAGCGTTCGTTTTCGCAGAGTCGCTCGGCGGCGTAGCGTGACTTTTGCAGGCAGAGGTTGGCCGTCTCGCGCAGCCCCTCGGGACCCAATAGTGCGAGATAGATCGTGGCCCGCAGCGCGAACAGGCCCTGGTTGGTGCAGACGTTGCTCGTGGCCTTTTCGCGGCGGATGTGTTGCTCGCGGGTTTGCATCGTCAGCACGAAGCAGCGTTTGCCGCGGCGGTCGACCGTTTGGCCGGCGATGCGGCCCGGCATGCGGCGGACGAGCTTCTCGCGGCAGGCCATGATGCCGAGGTAGGGGCCGCCATATTGCATCGGTGTGCCGAGCGTGTGGCCTTCGGCGATGGCGATGTCGGCGCCCCAATCGCCGGGCCGCTTCAAGAGGCCGAGACTGAGCGGATCGAACGCGGCGATCACCAGCGCGCCGGCGTCGTGGGCGATCTTGGCGAGCGCTTCGGCGTCTTCGATCGAGCCGAAGAAGTTGGGTTGCTGGATCACGACGCAGGCCGTGGTGTCGTCGACCGCCGCGGCGAGGTCGCTGGGATTCAAGACGCCGCCGGGCGTCGCCACCGTCACCAGCTCGACGCCAAGATTCGAGCAGGTACGTGGCGATCGTCTGCCGATACTCGGGATGCAAACTCGCGGGGACGACCACTTTGCCAAACCGGCCGGTCGAGCTCACCGCCATCAGCACCGCCTCGGCCGCGGCGCTGCCGCCGTCGTAGAGGCTGGCGTTCGAGACGTCGAGGCCGGTGAGCCGGGCGATCAGCGTCTGGTACTCGAACACGACCTGCAAGATTGCCCTGGCTGACTTCGGCCTGGTAGGGCGTGTAGGAGGTGTAGAACTCGCCGCGGCCGGCGATCTCGTCGACCACGGCCGGCACGAAATGGTCGTAGCTGCCGCCGCCGAGGAAGCAGACCTTGCTGCCGGCGTGGGCGTTCTTGGCCGCGAGCGCCGTCATGTGCTGCGTGAGCTCGATCTCGGTGAGCGCGGGCGGAATCTCCAGCTCGCGCTTGAGGCGCAAGTCGCCGGGAATCATCGCGAACAGGTCTTCGATCGAACCGGCGCCGATCGCTTCGAGCATCGCGCGCTGGTCGTCGGGCGTATTATAAAGGTACGGCATAGTTTGAAATTCTAGTGGGCTTCTTCGGCGCACTGTTTCTGGTAGGCGGCGTAGTCGAGCAAGTTTTTCAGGGCGGAGTCGTCGGTGACTTTGAGCTTGGCGATCCAGCCGTTGCCGAATGGATCCTTGCTCAGCGTGTCGAGGTCGTCGGCGAGGCCGCTGTTGACGCTGATGACTTCGCCGGCGAGCGGGGCATAGACGTCGCTCACCGCCTTGACCGATTCCACTTCGCAGAACGATTCGCCCGCCTGCACCTGTCGACCGACTTTCGGCAGCTCGATGAACACCAGGTCGGTGAGCGCGTCGACGGCGAACGCGCTGAGTCCCATCGTGGCGACCTTCTGGCCACCCTCGCTGGCGACGGACACCCATTCGTGCGTTTTGCTAAACAACAATTCTTCCGGTTTCACAGTCGCAACTCCTGAGCAATGTATTGCACGATGGATGATTGGTATGATTGATGATCGTGGCAAGATAGCACCACTCGTTCATCAATCAACGATCATCAATCATCAATTCATCTTATAACTCTGTTTTCCACGTTGATAAAACGGCAGCGGCACGACGACCGCCGCGTAGGGGGTGCCGCGGATGTCGGCGGCCAGCCGCGAGCCGGGTGCTTGGGCGGCGGGTTGGACGTACGCCATCGCGATCGGTCGCTCGAAGGTCGGCGAATAGGTGCCGCTGGTGACTTCGCCGATGGGGTCGTCGCCGCGGAGCACGTCCGCTCCTTGCCGCGGCACCCGCTTGCCGTCCAATTGTATGCCGATCCGCACCGGCAGGCTCGCGTCCTTGGCGAATCGCTCGAGTGCGGCCCGGCCGACGAACTCGCGGTCGCCGAAGCTCACCGCGAAGCCGAGCCCGGCCTGGATCGGATTGATTTGTTCGCTGAGCTCGTGGCCGTAGAGGGGCATCGCCGCTTCGAGCCGCAGCGTGTCGCGGGCGCCGAGGCCGACGGCTTGGATGCCGTAGCTTGCGCCGGTGGCGATCAGCTTCTCCCAGATGGCGACGGCACTCTCGGCCGGGCAGATGATCTCGCAGCCGTCTTCGCCGGTGTAGCCGGTGCGGCTGAGGTAGCAGGGGAGGCCGTCGAAGCGTGGCGTCGGTGCCGGTGTAGTAGCGCATCATCGCCAGATCGCAATCCACCAGCGGCGCGACGAGTCGGATGGCGCTCGGGCCCTGTACGGCGATCATCGCGGTGGCGGTTGTCACGTCTTCGAGTCGCGTCGTGTAATCGGGGAGCCGCCGCTGGAACCAATCGACGATCTTCGTGCGGTTCGAGGCGTTGACGACGACTTGAAACGTCGGTGTGTCGTCGTCGACCTCTCCATCGACTGCCAGGCGATAGACGAGCACATCGTCGAGGATGCCGCCGCGGTCGTTGCAGACCAGCCCGTAGCGGATCTGCCCCGGGCGCATGTCGGTGACGCGGCGGGTGACCGTGGCGTCGAGGAAACGGGCGGCTTCGGGTCCGAAGAAGCGGAGCCGCCCCATGTGCGAGATGTCGAACAAACCGACTGCCGAACGGGTGGCCTGGTGCTCGGCGGTGATCGACGAATATTGGACCGGCATCTCCCAACCGGCAAAGTCGACCATCCGCCCGCCATGTGCGACGTGCCAATCGAAGAGCGTAGTCCGGGCGAGCTGGGTAGTCATGGGCAGCGGCGATCCGTCGCGGGAAGTATGTCAAAGATTTGGCGCCCGCGAGCGAGCACACGAGCCACCGTATTCTAGTGGCGCTTGGGGCGACCTGTCACGGGGCCGCGACGATCTTCAATTCGCGGTCGATTCTCGGCAAAAAAACCTGGAAACGGGGGGCGAGTCGTGGGATACTTGCGTTCGTAGCGAATTGGTCGACCAATCGGAGCGAATCGGAGTCGGAGCATGGTGACACGCAGAGATCTTGTCGTCGCGCTGGTGGTGGCGTCGACCACGCTGGCGGCGGTGGCTTGGGCACAATCGCCCGGGCCGAAATTGATGGGGTCGAGCAATTTCGCTTGGGACGAGATGCGGGCCGTCCCCTCGGCGACGGGAGAGAAGCGCTCGGTCTTCAGCGCACCGACCGCGACGCTCGATCAACTCGAGGTCCACGTGACGACCGTCAACGCGGGCGAGCGGGCCCACGATCCGCACCGCCATTGGGAAGAAGAACTGATTATCATCAAGGAGGGCACGCTCGAATCGATGCAGAATGGCGCGACGGTCGAACTGGGGCCCGGCTCGATTGTGTTCCAGGCGTCGAACGATCTCCATGGACTGACGAACGTCGGCGACACGCCGGCATCGTATTACGTGATCAAATGGTTTCCGCCCGGCTCGCTCGCCAGCGCGAAGAAGTGAACTTCGTTGGTCCTGCGTCTGACAGTGCGATTCAATGATTTGAAGGAGGCCATGCCATGACTCACGATGCCTTGAATCCCGACAACGATCCTTTTGGCCCGCCTGCCATCTCGACCATCGTCCATTGCATCCACTGCGGCGAGGAGTACGACAGCTATCGCATCGAATGGCGCGTCGAGCATGACGCCGATGGCGGCGTACACGGCTTCTGGTGCTGCCCGATGGAAGACTGCGACGGCAAAGGCTTTGGCTTCGACATCTTCCCGGTCGACCCCGAGTACCGCGACGAGAATGGCGAGCTGATGTGGTGCAGCGACGACAATGACGAGGACGACGACGAGGACGACTTCGAGGACGACCTTTTCGTCGACAGCGAATTCGCCACGCTCGACGGCGACGACGAGGATGATGACGACGAAGAGCAAGCCGACTGGTACTTCGACGACGAAGCGCCCTCGCACGGCTCGTTGCCGGATCGGGACGAGGACGTGCCGTTTTAGTGTGCGGCGTGCGCTGCAATTGCAGCTTCCCATCAATCAATTTTCAACGGAATGTGTTCCAACATGCGACTCTTGATCCAGACTGCGTGCTTGCTGCTCTGCGGCATGTCGCTTTCCGCCTTCGCGCGAACGAAGCGGCCATGGCGGCCCAAAACTGGCCGCAATGGCGCGGGCCATTGGCGCACGGCGTGGGGGCGGCGGGCGACTATCCGGTCGAAATTCTCGAGCGACGAAGGATGTCGCCTGGAAAGTCGAGCTGCCCGGCGCGGGCTGCTCGACGCCGGCGGTGTGGGGCGATTCGATTTTTCTCACTTGCGGCATCGACGGCAAGGACGGCGTCGTCTGCTATGCGCCTGGATGGCCGCGAGCGCTGGCGGCGGCAGCTCGGTCCCGAGCGGGCCGGCAAGCATCGCAACGGCAGCGGCAGCAATCCGTCGCCCGTGACCGACGGCAAGCATGTCGTCGCCTATTTCAAGAGCGGCACCATGGCCGGCCTCGACCACGACGGCCGCGAAGCTGTGGCAGGTCAATTTGCAGGAGAAGTACGGCAAGGACTCGCTGTGGTGGGACATCGGCTCGTCGCCGGTGCTCGCGGGCGACCGGGTGCTGGTGGCGGTGATGCAGGCCGGCAATTCGTATCTGGTGGCGCTCGACGTGGCGACGGGCGAGCGTGCTGTGGAAGGTACCGCGCGACTATGATTGTCCCGAGGAGTCCGACCAGGCTTACGCGTCGCCGCAGGTCGTGAAGCTCAACGGCCGCGACGTGCTCGTGACGCTGGGGTCGGATCATCTTGACGGGCCACGACGTCGAAACGGGCGAAGCTCATCTGGGAGTGTGGCGGGTTCAATCCGGATGAGCAAGAGGATGTGGCGCGTGATCGCGTCGGCCGTAATCGACGGGGGCGTCGCGTTCGTGCCCTACGGTCGCGGCGACTATCTGGCCGGTATCCGGCTCGGTGGCGAGCGGCGACGTGACGGCGACGAATCGCCTGTGGGAAAAGGAGGGCCGCAGGTTCGGTGCGGAAGTGCCCGACGCCCGCGGTCCGCGATGGACGGGTCTATATGCTGGGCGACAGCGGCCGCGTGTCATGTTTCGACATTCGCACGGGCGACGAACTGTGGTCAGACGAATTTGCCGCGGAGCCGCAAGCGATATTTTCTCGTCGCCGCTGTTGGCGGGCGACAAGCTCTACTGCCCGCGCGAGGACGGCATCGTTTTCGTCGGCCGCGTCGAGCGACGACGGGCTTCGAGCTGCTTGGCGGAGAACGAAATGGGCGAGCCGACGATCGCCGCGCCGGTGCCGATTCGAGGGCGGGCTCTTGATCCGCGGCCGCGAGCATCTGTTTCGGATCGAGCCGTGAATGCGGCACTATTTGCCGATTCGCCAGAGGTGCGAGGCGGTCCGCTGGTAGAATGTGCCCTCGTCGACGGCCGGTGATGCGAGAGTTCGCTCGCCGAGTTCGTTGGTGGCCAGGAGCTCGTATTCTTTGCCGGCGCGAACGACGTAGGTCGTGCCGTCTTCGTTCGTGAAATAGAGGCGTCCCTCGGCGTAGACGGGCGAAGCGGAAAAGCCGCCGCCGAGTCGCTCGGTCCAGTGAACTTCGCCGGTCGTGGACGTCGAGGCAGGTGGCCACGCCGTTGTCGGAGACGAAATAGACCTCGTCGCCGACCACCATGATCGAGGGCGTGGTCGGCACGCCGCGATCGTATTTCCAGGCGACGTTCGACTCGGTCACGTCGCCCGCCGCACCCTGCGGATTCACGGCGAGCAGATTCGCGCGGATGAAGCCCGAGCAGAGGTAGAGCACGCCGTCCGCGAATACGGGCCGCGGCACAACGGAAAACCCTTGATCGTAGTTCACCCGCCACAGCTCGTGGCCGCTATGCGGGTCGTAGGCTCCGGCCATGCCGCTGCCGGGGCTGATGATTTGCTTCGCGCCGTCGACTTCGATCACCAGCGGCGTGCAGAACGAAAACTTTCGATCGGCCTCCGACTCGCGGGCTACTCGCCAGCGCTCGGCGCCGGTCTCGCGATCGAGCGCGACGATGAAACGGATCCTCTTCGCCATCGCAGCTGAAGACCAACAGGTCGTCGACCAGCGCGGGCGAACCGCCGGTGCCGTGCTGCGGCGAATAGTGGATCTCGGTTTGCGTCCACAGCACCTTGCCCGCCAGATCGAGGGCGGCGGTGCCCATGTGTCCGAAGTGGACGTAGATTCGGTCCCCGTCGACGATCGGCGTCGCGCTCGCCAGGCTGTTCTTCTCGTGCATGACCTTGGCGGCTTCGGCGTCGGGCCGAATCGCTTCGACGTCCCAGATGATGTGGCCGTCCTCGGCGTCGACACAAAGTACGCGGAGCGAAATGTCGTCGGCCTCCGCGGTGCCGGTCGCCGTGGTGAGATAGAGCTTGCCATCGACCAGTACGGGCGACGACCAGCCGCTGCCGGGGATCGCCTGCTTCCAAACAACGTTGTCCGTCGCGCTCCATTCGATCGGCACGTCGGTCGCCGTCGAGATGCCGTCGCGCGTCGGGCCGCGGAACTCCGGCCAGTCGGCGGCAAGTGTGGACAGCGAGCACCAACAGGCAAGCGAAACTGAGACCGCAAATCTCGAGAAGGAGTTCATAGCCAAAATGCCTCTACTTGTGCTTGCGTTTCGTCTTCCCGCCCGGCTTGGGTTTGTGTTGCTTGCGGCCGCCCGGTTTCGATTTGCCGGGGCGGCCGGACTTCTTCTTGCCGCGGCGCAGGTCGTCCTTGCTCGTCTTGCCAGAGGAGCGCGGCTTGGCCGGCATCTTGACCTGACGCGCTTGCCGCCCGTGATTCGCGCCACCAGCCGGAAGTCGAGGCTGCGGGTGTCGACGTTGACGCTCGCCACGGCGACGCGGACCGTGTCGCCCAGCCGATACGAGTTGCCGCTGCGGTGGCCTTCGATCACGTGGCCCGTGCGGTTGTAGCGGTAGTAGTCGTCGGTGAGGCCGCTGATGTGGATGAAGCCTTCGGCGGGCAGCTCGGTGCCGGTCACGAACAGGCCGAAGTTTTCGACGCCGGTGATCACGCCGTCGAGTTCCGTGCCGATCTTGTCTTCGAGAAAATGGAGCAGCTTCACTTTCTTCAGCTCGCGCTCGGCGTCGGCGGCCCGCTGCTCGCGCTCGCTGCAATGGTCGCCAACGATCAACAGATCGTTCATCTTCTGCACCGGCTTCTTGCCGCGATTGAGCTCGTCGATCGAGGCGATGGACCGTCAGGTCGGGATAGCGGCGGATCGGCGAGGTGAAGTGGCAGTAGGTGTCGCTGGCCAGGGCGTAGTGGCCCTCGTCCTCGGGGCTATAGACGGCCCGTTGCATCGACCGCAGCACGGCGTAGTTGACCGCGTACTCGCGCGGATCGCCCTTCACCGTGTCGAGCAGCTTCTGCAACTCGAAGCGGTTCTCAAGATTCTCGGCGTCGAAGCCGAGCTCGCGGACAAACTCGGTGAGCATCTTTTGCTTGCGCGGGTCGGGATTGCCGTGCACGCGGCGGAGGAAGAGCAGCCCCGCGTCGGCGAGCTTCTGGGCGACCGCTTCGTTCGCGGCGAGCATGAACTCTTCGATGATCTGATGGCTCTCGGTGTTCTTCGCCAGATGGGCGCCGGTGACGCGGCCGTCTGCGTCGAGGTCGATCTTCAGTTCCGGCATCGAAAGCTCGAGCGAACCGCGATCGAATCGCCGCTTCCGCAAGAGCATCGCCAGCTCGTGCATCCGCCCCAACAGCGAGTGGACCTCGGGCGCGAGCTTCTTTTTCCACGCGGCCCGATTGGCCAGGTATTCGTCGACTTCTTCGTAGGTGAACCGCCGCCGGCTCTTGATCGCGCTCTTGAAAACGTCGGTCGCCACGACGATGCCCTTCGGGCGTCATCTCGATCAGCGCGGTCAGCGCGTAGCGGACCTTGTCCGGCTGCAGGCTGGCAAGATTGTTCGAGATGATCTCCGGCAGCATCGGGATCACGCGGTCGGGCAGGTAGACGCTGGTGGCCCGGTCGTGGGCCTCGCGGTCGAGCGGCGACTTGGCTCGGACGAAGTGCGACACGTCGGCGATGTGGACGCCGAGCACCCAGTGTCCTTGCTTGTTTTTTTCGAGCGAGATCGCATCGTCGAAGTCGCGGGCGTCGACCGGGTCGATCGTGATGATCGTCTCTTCGGTCAGATCGCGGCGGCCCTTGGGGATCGATTCGTCGAACTTCGCGGCCTGTTCGCGGGCGTCGTCGAGCGCCGCATCGTCGAATTCGCCGGGCAGATTGAACTCGTGGATGATCGACATCGTGTCGACGCCCGGCTCGCCGCGCTGGCCGAGGATGTCGACGATCACACCTTCGCCATCGCGGGTGTGGGACGGGAAGCGGACCATGTCGACGACCACTTTGTCGTCGACGCGAGCGCCCTTCGCGCCGGGATCGCCGACGAAGATCGGCTTCTGGAACAGCTTGCCGTCGATTTGGACCATGCCCATGCCGGCCTGCTCGAAGTAGACGCCGACGAAGCGACTGGTGGCCCGTTCGATCACGTCGATGATGCGGCCTTCGAGCTTGCCCATCCGGCCGCGTTGTTCGAGCTTCACGGAGACGACGTCGCCACTCGAGGCGTCGCCGGTCTTGTCCATGGGG
The DNA here is from genome assembly GCA_963847905.1 of uncultured Planctomycetota bacterium. GTDB lineage: Bacteria > Planctomycetota > Planctomycetia > Pirellulales > Lacipirellulaceae > DASYDU01. The sequence continues at coordinate 160,735 of CAWKBP010000003.1, forward strand.
ATGAACACGTCGGAGTCGCGGCCATCGGCGCGGGCGGTGCCCTCAGGGCGGACGAAGCCGAAGCCGGCCGCCGCGCGGCGGAAGGTGCCGGTGACGTGGTTGGGCGGGTGGGTGCGTTTGTCTTTTTCCAGCCGGGCTTCGCGCACGGCTTTCAGTTTCTTGGTTGGTTCTTTTGCGATTTGAATTCCTTGGTTAATGGGCGCGACGATGTTTTCGTCGTCGCCAGTTGATTTCTTGAGCGCGGCTTGGAACGCGGCTTTGCCCGCGGCCTTCTCGGCCGCTTTCTTGGCGACCGCTTTTTGGGCCGGGCTTTTGCCGGCGGCGAACACGAGATGGCTCGGGCCGTAGGCGATTTGCTTTTCCTTGACCAGCCGCTTGACGGTCTTCTTGACCTCGTGCGCCTCGTCGCCCGTGAGACCGAGCTTTTTGGCGATTACCGCCGGCTTGACGGGCTGATAATTGGCCGCGTTGACGTGCTCGAGGATTTTTTCGCGGAGGTCGGACATGGGAGAGGCCGGAGGTCGGAGGTCAGGGAGGCTGCACGTCACTATTCCGCGGGTCTTGAGGCTCGAGTCGGTGGCGCGAACTCGCGCAGACCGACGTGGCCGTCGGCGCTAATCAGCGATCCACTTGTCCGGCCTGCCCCTTTGTAAAGCTTGCGGCCGAGGTTGGCGTGGTACTGTGTCCAATTGCTTTCGACGTTGGGGCAATCTTTGATCAATTGCGTGAAGCTGGCCATCTTGGCGTCGAGGTTGTCGAGGTGGTGCAGGGCGACCGCTTCGAGCGTCATCGGCAGCTTCGAGCTGCCGTATTCGTATTCGCCGTGGTGGCTGATCACCATGTGCTTGAGCTCGAGGACCAGCGACTTGGGGAAAGACTTCGCCGGAGAGCCGCTCGGCCTCTTCGACCTTTTCGTCGATCATCGAGATCGCCAGCACCATGTGGCCCAGCAATTGGCCTTCGTCGGTGTAGGCGATGTCGCGCTCGTAGGAGAGCTCGTCGGTCTTTGCCGAGTCGTGCAGGAACGCACCCACCAGCAGCTTGTCCTGGTCGAGCTGCGGATAGCGCGGCGCGACCAGCAGCACGAGCTCCATCAGGCCCATCACGTGTTCCAGCAGTCCGCCGCGGTAGGCGTGGTGATTCTTCATGCCGGCCGGGGCGGCGACGAACTTCGACATGAACGCCTGGTCCATCAGGAAGCACTCGGCCAGGTTCCGCAGCTCGGGCGTTTTGATCGAGCGGAGCATCTCGGTGAGCCGGGCGGCCATCTTGTCGATCTCGGCCGACTGCAGCGTGACGAAGTCGGACTCGTCGACCTCGTCCGGCCGTGCCCGGCGGATCGAATTGGCGATCATCTGCATGTTGCCCTGGAACAGCTGCGTCTGGCCTTCGACCAGCACAAAGTCGCCATTCTCGAACCCGCGGTAGTCGTTCTCGCTGGCGTTCCAGAGTCGCGTGGCGATCGCGCCGCTGCGGTCGGAGAGCTGCAGCTGCAGGTAGAGGTTGCCGTTGCGGTTCGGGCGGAGCTGCTTATCGGAAGCCATGAACACCTGGCTCACGTGTTCGTTGTGGGCCAGTTGGCTGACAAATCGTCGTTCGGTAACAGTGGACATGAGGGAGAGTCGAGGGTCGAGGGTCTAGAGTCGAGAGCCAGAACAGGGAGGGCCGCTGCCCCAGAGGCCCAATTGTAGGGCAGGGGGCAAGCACTCACAACGGTCCACGCCGCTCGGGCCCACTTAGTGCGATTCACCATGGGCCGAGATTCGCTTAGAATGCTAGCCACTTTCCGATCTTCTGGCTCTCGACCCGCGACTCTCAGCTTTAGAATCCTCCATGGCCAAGCAACCGCAAAACGCGATCTCCCCGTCCCGTGCCGAGAACTATCCCGAGTGGTACCAGCAAGTCGTGAAGGCGGCGGACCTCGCCGAGCCGTCCGACGTGCGCGGCTGCATGGTGATCAAGCCCTGGGGCTACGCGATCTGGGAAAACATCCAGCGGCGGCTCGACGCGATGTTCAAGGCGACCGGCCACGAGAACGCCTACTTCCCGTTGTTCATTCCGATGAGCTTCTTGGAGAAGGAGGCGCAGCACGTCGAAGGGTTCGCCAAGGAATGTGCGGTCGTGACGCACCATCGGCTCGAGCCGGACGGCAAAGGGGGCCTGCGACCGGCGCCCGATTCGAAGCTCGAAGAGCCGCTGATCGTGCGGCCCACCAGCGAGACGATCATCGGCGCGACGTTCGCCCGCTGGGTGCAGTCGTATCGTGACCTGCCGATTCTCATTAACCAATGGGCCAACGTCGTGCGCTGGGAATTGCGGACGCGGATGTTTTTGCGGACCACCGAGTTCCTTTGGCAGGAAGGGCACACGGTTCACGCCACGGCGGCCGAGGCACAGGAGGAGACGCGGCGGATGCTCGACGTGTATGCCGAGTTTGCCGAGAACGTGATGGCGATGCCGGTGATCAAGGGCGAGAAGACGGCGGGCGAGCGGTTCCCCGGCGCGGTCGCCACCTATTCGATCGAAGCGATGATGCAGGACCGCAAGGCGCTGCAGGCCGGCACGAGCCACTTCCTCGGTCAGAATTTTGCGAAGGCGCAGGAGATCAAGTTTTCGGCCGAAAGCGGCGAGCAAGAATATGCCTGGACCACTTCCTGGGGCGTTTCGACGCGGCTGGTGGGCGGACTGATCATGTCGCACAGCGATGATGATGGGTTGGTGCTGCCGCCGAAGCTCGCGCCGGCACACGTCGTAATCCTGCCGATCTACCGCGACGCCGACGAAAAGGCGGTCGTGCTGCCATACTGCGAATCGCTCAAGCAGGAACTCGCCGCGCAGATGTACGACAACGAACCGATCCGCGTGCGGATCGACGATCGCGACATTCGTGGTGGCGAAAAGAAATGGCAATGGGTCAAGCGCGGCGTGCCGCTGCGCGTGGAGGTCGGCCCGCGCGACATTGGCGAGGGAAATGTCATGCTCGCGCGCCGCGACGTGGCGGGCAAAGGGCAACCGATGCCGCGTGCCGAACTCATCGACGCCGCTTCGATGATGCTCACGGCAATTCAGGGTGCGCTGTACGATGCGGCCAAGGCGGCCCGCGAGGCGGCGAGCGTGCGGATCGATACCTTGAAGGAGTTCGAGGCTTACTTCACGCCGAAGAACGAAGAGCGACCGGAGATTCACGGCGGCCTCGCGTATTGCCATTTCGTCGATTCGCCGGAGATGGACGAGAAACTCAAGGCCCTCAAAGTGACGGTCCGCTGCGTGCCGCTCGACGCCCCCGACGAACCCGGCAAGTGCATCTTCACCGGCCAGCCCAGCACCAAACGCGGCGTGTTTGCCAAGGCGTATTGAGTTCGTGTTGATACGAATTTGACAAGTTCATTGGCCGAAGGCCAAAATCATCGTAGCCTAGGGCAACGCCCTAGGAATCGTTGTCCCATCAAGTTGTTTGGCCGAAGGCCATATTCACCCGTTTCCTAACGCGCCGCCTTAGGAGAGACCGTGCCCCAATCGTTGACGAAGCTATACGCCCATCTGGTGTTTAGTACCAAGAATCGCCAACCCTTCCTGGACGCAGGAATTCAACCGCGCGTCCACGCCTACCTGGCGACCATCGTCCGCCAACTAGATTCTCCTTGGGTCGTTGTGGGAGGCGTCGCCGATCACGTCCATATTCTGTTCGATATGGGAAAGTTGCATGCGCCGGTGAAATTTGTCGAGCAGATCAAACGCGAGTCTTCCAAGTTTGTCAAAACACTCGGCGGATCGTACAAAGACTTCTACTGGCAGCGCGGCTACGGCATGTTTTCTGTTGGGCCGGCCAACCGTGACGACGCCGAGTTGTATGTTCGTAACCAGGAGGAGCACCATCGATCGAAATCGTTTCAAGATGAATTTCGTGCGATGTTGCGGCGGTACGGCGTGGAGTTCGACGAGCAATACGTGTGGGATTGAAGTCGAATCGCGGGACAAGCTTGAATTGAATATGGCCTTCGGCCAAACGGATTGATTGTTATCAGTTCCTAGGGCGTTGCCCTAGGCTACGGTGAGCATGGCCTTCGGCCAAGATTGTGAATTTAGACATGGGCGACATCACCAAACCCAACGCTGTATTGTTGCTCATTGCCGCGAGCAGTCGGTACTCGGCCGCGCTCGATTGGGCGCGCGAGCGGATTGGCGAGCGATGTGGTCAAGTGGGGCTCGTGAGTGAGGCCTTCGACTTCACCGAGACGGCCTACTACGCCGCCACGATGGGCGACGGCCTAAAGAAACAATTCATCGCTTGCGCCGAACCGATCGACCCGGGCGAACTCGCGCGGATTAAGCGCGAGACCAACGATTGGGAAGCCGAGTATGCGGCGCTCGGCTCGCATCCGGAGCCGCGGCCGCTCAATCTCGATCCGGGCTACATCACGCCGGCTAAATTGGTCCTCGCGTCGACCAAGGATCATGCTCACCGCCTCTATCTGCGAGACGGCATCTATGCCGAGGTGACGCTCGCCTATCGCTCTCGGCAGTGGCAACCGCTGGATTGGACCTACCCTGACTACCGCCGGGCCGATTTTCAAGCGTTTTTTACCGCCTGTCGCGAGCATCTCCTGGCAATTCGCGGCGGCTGAACTTGGCCCAAAGATTCGGGGCCCAAAGATTCGGGCCGGCGGCGATCTTTGGCGGACCTCGATACGTAGAAGAATACGGGCAGTGGGTGATGCTGCGCCCATACACGTCGAATTGCGGCTCCACTTGGCCCACGATAGAATAGGTAGATCATGCGAATTTTCGGCATCATCCTGGCGGCTGCGATCGTCGGCGCGACGATCGGCGCGGCTGTCGCCTACGTCGAAGTCCTCCCCGGCGGAGCAATGACGGCGCGTCCGGCTGCGGGCTTGAACCAGGCAAAGGCTCACGCTGGCGGCGACCCGATCGTGAGTGTCGGCGAACCGTTGTACCAGTTCGGCGCGATGCAGCGCGGCACGACCAAGTCGCACGAATTCATTGTGGTTAACGACGGGAAGAGTCCGCTCACGCTGCGCGTGCTGAGCACGACCTGCAAATGCACGGTGGGCAACGTGTCGAATGAGCCGATTCCGCCCGGTGGGTCCGTGGGAGTCAAGCTCGAGTGGTCGGCCTTGATCAATCCCGGGCCTTTCCGCCAGACGGCGACGATCGAGACCAACGATCCGCTGACTCCCAAGATCGAACTTTCGGTCGAGGGTGAGGTCACCGAAGCCACCGGCATCTATCCGCCCGATTTCATGTTCGACAAAGTCACCGCCGGTGACGAGAAGTCGGCCGACGTTTTCATCATGGCCTTCTCGCAAGACGATTTGAAGGTCAGCGCGCCGGAATTCACGAACACCGAGACGCGAGATTTCTTCGACGTCAGCATCGAGTCCGCCAAGCCTGCGGACTTGCCGAATCCCAAAGCGAAAGCGGGAGTGCGGGTCCGCGTCACGACTAAGCCGGGTTTGCGGCTGGGGCGCTTCGACCAGTGGCTGGCCGTGAAGACGAACATTCCGGACGCGGAAAAAGTAAAGATCCCCGTGATCGGCCGCGTGATCGGCAACATCAGCATCCACGGCCGGATGTGGAACGAGGACCAAGGTGTGTTGCGGCTCGGTCGCGTCCAGAGTAGTGAGGGTATCGAGGCACCGCTCAACATTGTGATTCGCGGCGAAGATGCCGACAAAGTCGAGTTGTCGGTCGGGTCTGTCGATCCGCCAGAGCTCGTGGCAAAATTGGGCGAGCCCAAGAAGATCAAGGAAAATCTCGTCCATGTGCCGCTCGTGATCGAGATTCCGCCCGGTACACCGCCAATGGCTCGGCTCGACATCGACCAGCACGACGAGGCTCGCGTCGTTCTCAAGACGACGCATCCGGACGTGCCGGAGATGGTGCTCGGCGTGCGCTTCGTCGTGGAGAAATAATTGTCGACGAGAATTAGCTTTCGGTCGTACTATTGATTCGAGAGTGTGAACAACGGAGTTTTGCGAATGCGCAAGGGTCGACGAGGGACCGGACGGCACGCCCTGGCGACGGTGGTCGTCGGAGCAGTTGTAATTCTCATGGCCTGGTGGACGTCGCGTGGGCCATCGCAGGCCAGGGCGGACGACGCGGCGCCGAAGCCCCTTTACGACAAGCACGCCAAGATCGACCCGGTCGCGGTGAACGGCGCGATCTTCGTCGACTGGCCAAAGCCCGACGCGGCGCTGCTTTTTTCCGGTGAGCAAGATGGCTATCTTGAGCCGTGCGGCTGTGCAGGTTTGCAGAATCAAAAAGGCGGCCTCAAACGCCGGCACACACTAATCAAGGATCTGGCCGCCAAAGGCTGGTCCGTGGTATCGCTCGACCTGGGCGGTCTGACCAAACGCTATGGCATCCAAGCCGAGCTCAAGTTTGATCACACGCTCAAGGCGCTGGCGACTCTGGGATACCAGGCAGTAGGTCTCGGTCCGGCCGATCTGCGGCTCGATATTCTGAGCCTGGTGCTGAACTCGAGCGATGCGAAAGATCTTTTGGTTTCGGCGAACGTCGGCATCCTCGATTTTGATCCCGCGTACAGTCAGCGTTTCAAGGTGATTGAAGCGGGCGGGATGAAGATTGGTGTTACCGGTGTGTTGGGCAAGAAGGAACTTGCTGCGGTCAAGAATGTCGACGACTTGTCGCTCGTCGATCCCGATGAAGCATTGCGTAAGGTGTTGCCGGAGCTGGAAAAGGCCGGTTGCGATCAGCTCGTGTTGCTGTCGTTTGCCGAGCCGGACGAGACCAAGGAGATCGCTCGGCGATTTCCGCAGTTCAATTTTGTCGTTACGGCGGGCGGGGCCGAGGAACCGCCCAAAGAACCGCAGCTGATCGAGGGCACGAAGACGCATCTGATCGAGGTCGGCCACAAAGGGATGTATGTCATTGTCGTCGGCCTGTACAAGGACGGGACTTCGTTTCGATATCAAAAAGTGCCGCTCGACGCGCGGTTTGAAGATTCGCCCGAGATGCAGAAGGTGATGGTCGACTATCAGCATGACCTCGAAACGCTTGGGCTCGAAGGACTCGGCTTGAAGCCTACTGCTCATCCGACGGCGCGACAGTTTGCCGGTTCCGAGGCGTGCGCCGATTGTCACACTTCGGCAACGGAAGTCTTCCTCAAGACGCCGCATCACCACGCGACCCAGTCGCTCGTCGACCTCGTGCCGCCGCGCCACTTCGATCCGGAATGTTTGAGTTGCCACGTCACTGGTTGGGAGCCGCAGAAGTATTTCCCGTATATCTCCGGTTTCACCAGCCTGCAAGAGACGCCCGAGATGGTCGGCAACGGTTGTGAAAACTGTCACGGTCCGGCTGCTCGACACGTTGCGGCGGAGAACGGCGAAATCGAAGTGGAGGACGCGGAGCTCGAAGAATTGCGGGCGGCGCTGCGACTGAAGATTGTGGCCAACGAAGGAAATAAGGACGGGCAGGTGTTTGCCAAGGGCAAGGTCGTGCAGATGTGCATGCAATGTCACGACCTCGACAACAGTCCGGAGTTCGACTTTCAACTCTACTGGCCGCACGTGAAGCACACGGGTAAGGACTAGCGGGGAGTTCTGCCGATGCCGATGGTTGCGTACTTTCGTCGGTGGGTTGTGTTGGGCACGCTGGCGACTGCTTTTGGCGCGTGCACACATGGCTCCGCGGAGAAGTAATTGTTTCTGGCGAACGTTCATACGCCGAAGGTTTCCGCCGACCGCAGCGTGCGACTTAAGGATCGCGAGCACGGCGTTCTTCGCTGGGCGACGATCCAGAGGCAATGCGCCGTGTTGCTGCCGAACAAGATGCACTAAACCGAGGGGACGAAGATGCAATATCGTGAGTTGGGTCGCACTGGGTGGAATGTTTCGGCCGTTAGCTTCGGAGCGTGGGCGATCGGTGGCGCGTGGGGGACGGTCGACGATCGGGAGTCGGTCGCGGCGCTCCACAAAGCGGTCGACCTGGGCGTGAACTTCATCGACACGGCCGACGTCTATGGCGACGGCCGCAGCGAACGACTGATGGCCCAGCTGCGGCGCGAGCGGCCAGGCGAGACGATCTACATTGCCACCAAGGCCGGTCGGCGACTCAACCCGCACACGACCGAGGGATACAACCGCGAGAATATTGTGGCCTTCGTCGAACGGAGTCTCACGAATCTCGCCGTCGAGCGGATCGATTTGTTGCAGCTGCACTGCCCGCCGAACGACGTCTACTATCGGCCCGAGGTGTTCGAGGTGCTCGAAGACCTGGTGGCGGCGGGCAAGCTGCAGTATTACGGCGTCAGTGTGAAGTCGCCCGAGGAAGGTCTCAAGGCGATGGACTTTCCCAACCTGCAAAGCGTGCAGATCATTTTCAACATGTTTCGCCACCGTCCGGCGGAGCTGTTCTTCGGCGAAGCGAAGCGACGGCAGGTCGGGATTCTCACGCGCGTGCCGCTGGCGTCTGGATTACTCTCGGGGAAACTGACGCGGGAGAGCAAGTTTGCCGCGGACGACCATCGCCAGTTCAATCGCCAGGGCGAGGCGTTCGACGTGGGCGAGACGTTTTCGGGCGTCGACTTCGAGACCGGTCTCGCTGCCGTCGAAGAACTAAAAAATCTCTGCCCGCCAGGAATGACGCTGCCGCAATTCGCGCTCCGGTGGATTCTGATGTTCGACGCGGTCTCCTGTGCGATACCGGGCGGAAAGCGGCCGCAACAAGTCGAAGAGAACTGCGCCGCCGCCGACCTGCCGCCGCTTTCGGAGGAAACAATGGCAGCCGTCCGCCGCATCTACGACCAGTACGCCCGCCCACAGGTTCACACCCGCTGGTAGTTTGGCGGACGTGCCCTCCTCTCTGCTCTCTCGCCAAAGCATTGGCGTGGATGCGTCAGTTGGAAAGTCGGAGAGGATGAGAATTTGGCGTGGCAATCGGCTTTTTTGATTGTCTCGTATCTGGACATTACAATGGCAAGCATATTCGTTGCCATTCGTCCTATCTCGAACTTGGGTGGAGCTGCTTGTGAAGTCAATCTATTGGCCTGTGTTCGCGTTGTGTCTCTGTGGGCTCGTGATTCCGCAGGCGGCAGGTGCGATTCCTGGGTTGTATCGCGTGACGGACCTGGGGGTTGTCGATGGAGCCGATCGATCGGCCGCACATGCGATCAACGACCTGGGTCAAGTTGCTGGCAACTCCGATCAGACGGCGTTTGTGTGGAGCGCCGGCGGCGGGATGGTGGATTTGGGTATCCCGGATGGCTTCTACAACGCGGCGGGCGTCGGCATCAATAACAACGGTCAGATTGCCGTAAGTGTCGGCAAGAGTTCGACACCTCCTTTCGACGGCCATGCGTTTCGCTGGAGTGCGGGCGCCTATCAAGACATGGGGACGCTTGGCGGAACCTTTAGTACGACCTACGGTATCGACGAGTCGGGTCGCCTTGCCGGCTATGCCTACACTTCAACCGACATTCATGCTTATCGCTCGACGACCGGCGCATCGCTGGTCGACATCGATTCGCTCGGCGGCGACTACAGCCTGGGATATGGAATCAATGCGGCCGGCCACCTGGTGGGGCAGGCCTACAATGCCAGCCAACAATACCACGCATTTCTTTGGAACGGCTCGGGCGATATGCAGGATCTCGGCACACTTGGCGGCAGTCAGAGTCAGCGCCAACGACATCAGCGATTCGGGCATCATCGTGGGCGGTTCTTCGACGACGGGCAGCGGCTACCAGGCCTTCATCTATCAGAATGGAATGATGACCAAAATCGAATCGCTAACGGAGTTTCGCACCGAAGCGATCGCCGTCAACAATCTCGCTCAAGTGATCGGCAGCTACAGCGACGGCACCTTCGGCTACCCATTTCTTTGGGACAGCGTCGACGGGATGCGCGACCTCAATACTCTGCTCGAACCAGTCACGGGCGACGGCTGGACACTATTGCACGCAAACGACATCAACAACCAGGGCCAGATCGTCGGCGAAGGTTTTCATAATGGCGTTGTCCGCGCCTATCTGCTCACGCCCGGTGCCGGAGCCAGGCACGATGGGGCTCGTGGCGATGGTTGGACTCGCGTGGGCCGCGACGCGACCACGGCGGCGTGGCTGAATCGCGTATGCGGACGGCAACAAAAAAGCGTGGAGCTTGGCACTGAGCCACGTTCCGCGTCGAGATGAATTGCGGATGACGTGGGACAGCACAGCTAAGTAGAGGTTGCAGTTGAAGGGGGACCTTGTACTTTTACAACAATGTGGAATGCCCCCTTTTTCAATCCTTTTTCAATCCACATCACATGTCCATTTCTGAATCTGCATTTTGGAATTGGTTTCGTAGTTTCGACGATCGACTTCCGCCTCTTGGCATCCCGGGCCCTCTACTAGACAAACTCCAAACACAACTTCACTCCTACAATGACCGACTTTTTATCTACGTCGCCACGGATTCATCGCGCGCAGAATTCATCATATCTGCTCAAGGGGAAAAGAGAGCGTTTCCGGCGGCAGACGCTTTGGCCAATGCGGCACCGGCTTTAGCTGGCTGGACAATCATCGCTCTGAAACCCGCCATGGGGTTCGACATTCAACACTCGGACGGCCCGATTTCACTCGAAGTCTGCAAAAATTGTCGTTCCGACCAATCGAATCACAGGCGGATCCCGCAATGCATCGGTATCGTGCTTGCATTTCCAGACGCCGACTTTGTCCTCGAAAACCAATCGGTGGATACGGCCTATACGATACTGGAAACGGCAATTGGAGAACGGGTCTTGCCGCAATGAAATTGCCCACGTCGTGATTGACGATATTCCAATTGCCCCTGCGGAATGCGGATTTTGGAAGCTACCCAAACTCTCCGACTACATTGCAAACCACAGAAGGTGTTGCAACGGCGGTGAACAATCAAAATTCGACTGCATCTGACTTCTATGTATTCCGCATTGAGGCTCGTTCAATTGGCATCGAGGCTTACCGCACCGGGAAATGGGGCGAGTGGAATGCCCCATGACGGCGAACTGTTATACTGTCCAATAATGCGGGCCGTATAACGTCCGTGGACGATTACTTTTTCGAATTTTCAGGTGGCTAACTGATGCCCTCCTGGTCCATTCAGAAACCTGGCTGCGATTACTGCATTGGGAAACGGGACAGACAAGGGCCGAGAGGCTTTCGGCAGATATCCTCGAACATGAGGGTTTTGCGGCCATCGACCCTTCGCACCCACTCGGCGGTCCAGATGGGCTGAAGGATATCGTGATCTGCACAAGGACGGTCAGCGATGGATCGCGGCTGCCCATTTTCCACACGGCCAACACGATTTCGGCCAAATTCAAGAGAAGTTTTTAGCGGAATTTGGAGGTGTTGCCGCGAATTCAGCGGAGGGATTCGTATTTATTACCAACCAGGAACTGACTCTTGGGGCAGCGAAAGACGTTGCGGGAATTGGTGAACAATGTTCGATGCGAATTGTACGACCTCTCAAAGAATTCGCTGCATCCTGGACGGCGTCCAGGGAATTCGGTTGCGTCAACGGTATCTAGGTATCGAGCCTGGCGCGGCCGACTATATGGCTGCCCTCGAAACCCGCACACCGTTTGTCAGTTCTGCAACCATTCAGGCAGCGAATACGCCATTACCTCGTGATGAACGCAGCACGTTGGAAATCGAAGAGACGAGACAATACTCTCTTGTTGAGCTTGCTCGATTTGCGATGGAACAGAGGAAATCGGAGTTGCATCGCACATATAGCATCGATGTGCAATTATTGCCTGCTTTTCTCAAACCCGGAACACCCCGTGCTTCCGATAGTTTTGCTGGATGGATTTCCAGCGACCACATCGCCGATTGCTACAGTCTTGCTCACGAAACGGCGATGATCTCGTTTTTCCTTCAAAGGTCAGTCACGTTGTCTTATATGGAGCTTCTCGACTCGAATGAACGTGAGAGAATTGCTCGCGTGGTTGATCGGCTTTGGCGGTGTGCCGTTCGACTTCGACCACTGGTTCTAACGTGCCAAGAGACATTTATCTTAAGAGCTTGGCTCGGGAGTCGTACTGTATCGCCATGCGCCGACCTAATCGTATACATGACGGCAAGCCACTTTCCGCAGGAGTTATTTCAGGCATCCGAATTGATTGGCTATACGTCAGTTTCCAATGCGCTTGGCCAAGCGACAGCGGACGATCCGCCGCCATACAAGGCTCAGCGACTTATTGCAAAATGGCCGCAGGTAGTCCGTTTGCTTCGGGCGAATTCGACCATCGTTGAGGGATTTCGGATTCTGAGCGACGCGTTTTACGATCTCGCAGGCGAAGCGGCTTCCCCGCTAGACGCTATGAGGAAGGCATGCCGATCATTCCCGTATGGATGAGGGTTCCAAGCCCGCAATGATTCTGTGCGTGAAGTAGCGCACAAATGGAACGATGTAGTATATTTCTTTGCTAGTTTAAGTCCGTAAACGGTTGCTTTGGCGCCGGATCCAGCTCGGCTGCCTTCAGTTGCTCCCGCGGCCTTATCCTCGCCGGCACCGAGAAGGGCGTTTGGTTCACGGCGGCATCTTTGCTCCCTTAGCCATAAGTAGCCATCAGCTCTAAGCTTTCAGCCCTCAGCCAATCCGCGGCCAATTCCTTGGCGACCTCGGCGGTTTAATCATTGCGAAAGTCCAGATTCTGAGAGTTGAGGGTCGAAAGCCAATCAAGGCCCGGGTCTCCGCTCTTTGGCCCCCTGCTATTCCCTCCGTGCCCTCGGCGGTTAAAAATCTGCGCGGCCAAAAATAGCGTCTTGAAAAGTACTGTACATCCGGTACGTTGATACCACCGGTGCTGCCCGGAAACCAATTTCCTTGGTTAAGAAGGCTCCCTGCTCCTGGCCGTGCACTCACCGAGCGTTGCACTCACTCACGCCTGCGTCCTCACCAACGACTCTCGGCTCTCAACCCTCGACTCTCGACCAATCAAACAACTTCAAAACAAAATGCACCCTCATTTTGTCACCTCCGATTCGCGCGAGCTGCTGTCATGTGCGCACTTTTCGCGCTTCAGTGCGATCAAAACTCACGAGTTTTGCACCCGAAAACTGGGACCCCTATGGAGGCGCCAATTGCAAACCACAACAGTCAAACGACTTCCGCCACGAACCTACAAATCCGCCTCGAATAAAACGAACTAATCCCAGCCGCCTGTCTTGCTCAGGCCCCGACATCCGCCCCGACCCTATTTATGGAACACAACCGATGAGAACGTGGCGGCGCGAATTCGACCTATTTTGGAACAGCCAGTGCGCGAACCTCCCTGGATTTCTAGGAGTGCCGCGAAAGGAGATGTGACAATGAACGTGATTTTTGGAACGTGGAATCGAGTTCGGCGAACGTGTTCCAAAATTCCAAAAATGCCGGTCCCCTGGTGCGCAAAAAAAGCGGCAGCCGTCTCGGGTGACGGTTGCCGCGGAGGGGGGATCATGATTTTGATTGCACGATTACTTACGAAAGCCGCTGCTTTATTTGCGGTAACCAATCGAGGAGCCGCCGGCGAAGGCGTTGATGCTGAAGGACTGCGGTTTGCTGCCGCCGTGTCCGCCGCAGGAATTGCAGCCGCCGCCTTGGCTGCTGTTCCGTAGTCGCCGCCGCCGTGGTTGCCGCCGCCCTTGTTTGACTTCGACGCCGGCGTAAGAGGAGTTTTCGCCGCCGGCTTTGTACTTGCCTTCGGCACTGTAGCCGTTCTTCGAAGCGGCCGAGCCGAACTTCGTCGACACCGCGGCAAACGACTGGCCGTAGGCCCAGGCGCCGCCGAAGCCCATGCCGCGGACGGCGAGGCCTTCGCTATCGGTCATTACGCGCAAGTCCGAGAGACCCATTGCCGCGAGCGTTGCGTCGCTCGGCTGGCCGTCGGCCGCTACGGCCTGGGACGCGGCGGCGAGCGCCACGACGAGCAAACCCAATTGACATACCTTCATCGCCAAACCTCCAAAGTTGCAAAGCCAGTAATTGCCGCGCATCGGCGCGACACGTTGTCGGACCAGTACCGCCCTAGTGGCTATTCAAATCGGAAGTCGGCCGAGAGTCAAACCAAATCGTGCCGCACGGGTGAAAGAAAACCACCTCGCCACCGTCACAAGCGGAAGTTTGCAGGCGGCGGAAATGCGAAACCGGCGTCGGCGGATATTGACAGAAATGGCGTTTCTGTAGGGTGCTGCAAAAAGAATGGCCGGCGCGGCCAGGAGGCCGCGTCGGCCGAGTTTGAACGGGATATTGGACGGAGTGGTCGAATGGGTTTTAGATTCGGCCCAGGAGGACCAGGATCAACAGGATCACAAGTACCAGGCCGAGGCCGCCGCTGGGGAAGTAACCCCAATTGCGGCTATGGGGCCAGGCAGGGAGCGCTCCCAGCAAGAGGACGACCAGTACGATGAGGAGGATGAGGTTCATGTTATCTGCTCCGATTTAGCGATGGTAAGAGGCGACGGGTCTCGTTCGAGGTGCCTCGCGCTCAAGGGCTCTCGACTTCAACGTCGACTGCGCCGGTGTCGATGTTGCGTTCCACTTCGACGTCGCCGCCGGGCGTTTCGACGTCGATCACTTTTTCTTTCCGCTCGCAGCCAGTGAGTGCGGAGGCGCCGAGACCGGCAAATCCCGAGGCGATGAGGTAAAGTGCCACCAGCCAACCGGTTCGTCGTTTCGTGATCATGGGATGCTCCTTGAAGTGCGTGAGGACGCCCGATCGCGGATAAGAGCGTCGGGCGGTTGGTTTTGAAAGGAAGCAAACGACATGCCGAATGCATATCGGAGTCGCGGAGGAGCGACAAGATGGCGTGGCGGGGAGAAAGTTGATCGCGCGGCGGCTAGGAAGCTTCGATCTCGGCCATCGCTTCGTCCGGAATATTGAAGTTCGAAGCGACCTTTTGGACGTCGTCGTGGTCGTCGAGCAGTTCCATCAGCTTGAGCACGCTGCGGCCGGTCTCGGCGTCGAGCTCAACGGTGTCTTTGGGAATGCGGGCAATTTCGCTGAGCTCCGGCTTGAGGCCCGCTTTTTCGATCGCGTCGCAAACGCCGCTGTAGACATCCGGGCTGCAAGTGATTTCGAATGTATCGCCGACGTGCTGGACGTCGTCGGCACCGGCTTCAAGGGCGAGGTCCATCAGCGCTTCTTCGCTGGTTTCGCCGGCGGGAATGACCAAGAGGCCCTTGCGGTCGAACATCCAGGCGACGCTGCCAGCGCCGCCGAGCTTGCCGCCGGCGATTTCGAAGATCTTGCGGACCTCGGGGGCGGTGCGGTTGCGATTGTCGGTGAGGATGTCGCAAAGGACGGCGACGCCGCCGGGACCGTAGCCCTCGTAGAGAATCTCTTCAAAATTATTGCCTTCGAGCTCGCCGGTGCCCTTCTTGATCGCGCGGTCGATCGTGTCCTTGGGCATGTTGCCGGCTTTGGCGTCGATGATCGCGTAGCGCAAGCGGAGATTGGCGTCCGGATCGCCGCCGCCGGCTTTGGCCGCGATGATGATCGCTTTGGCGAGCTTGCTCCAGAGCTTGCCGCGCTTGGAGTCGATGAGCCCTTTTTTATGGGCGATGTTTGCCCAATGGGAATGTCCGGCCATAGGTATAAGAGGGCAGGAGTGGGGAGCCGGGAGTCAGGAGTCGGACAGACAATTGTCTTCCTGACTCCTGACTCCCGGTTCCTGGCTCCTACTTCGGCTTTCTCTTGGTTAGTTTGCTGGAGTTTGTTTTTTTCTTGGCTGGCTTGCTGCCCGGTTTGGTGGGGCGTTTGGTCGGTTTGGTCGTCGGCTTCTTTTTTGCGGCTGCGGCGCCTTTTTTCGCCGGGGGCGCTGGAGCGGCCGTTTTTGCGGCCGACTTTTTCTTGTCGTCTTTGGCAGCGGCCTTGCCTTTGGCGGCGACCGGCGTCGGTTTCGGCGGCGGCTCGGGCGGGGCAGGGGGCTTCCGCTTCGGCAGGCGATCTTTGGCTTTCGGATCGATCTCGAGCAGCAGCTTGCGGGCGTTGGACCCGTAGGGATTGCGGCCGATCTCGACGCCCAGCTGATGCAGCAGCGAGCCGACTTCGGCGCCCTTCGTCTTGGGCACGACGCGTTCGAGGCCGGGCACGGCGCCAGCCTTGAGCTCGCTATCGGATATTACGCCGATCACGTGCATAGCGATCAAGAGCCCGTTGTTCACCGGGATCGAATGTCCGCCGAGCGCCGACTGCGTGACGTATGCGACGACGAACGGTGTGCTGCCTTTGAGCTTCTGCAGCTGCTTGGACGACTGGCCGATGTTTTGCTTCTTGAGCGTTTCGAGGTCGAATTGATAGACGCCCTCGAATACGCTGTGGAGCGTTTGCTTGAGTCGGGCTGCGGCTTGCGGCGGATCGACCAACGGCTTGGTGACTTCGGTCAGTTCGCGGATGGTGCTGACGCGGACCTCGTTCCAATCGAAATAGTCGGCTTTGAGCGATTCGAACACCTGCTCGGCCAATTCGTGCGGCGAATTCTCCACCAGACAGGCATAGGCCAGGTGCTCGAAGAGCGTGCGATCCTTGGCCGCGGGGACCGGCTTGTAGTGTTTCCGCACGACTTTGAGCACGCGGTTGATCAGGTTTGCGCGATTAGGTGTTGCCATGGAGTTTCGATTTTGAGATGGCTAGAGGGAAGCGTTGGTGCACATCCGAGTGGTCAATTGTCCGCCTCATCGGGGACTTCATTTTCGTCGACAAATGTGTCAGTCAGATCGTCATTGGCAGGATTGTTCGCGGGCACATCTTCGGGCAGCACGTCATTGAGCAGCCGGGCAATCTCCAGCGACTTTTTCACGCCCATGTCTAGCTCGAAGCGGAGTCGGGGCGTGTAGCGGGTGTCGATTCGTTGGCCGATCTTGGCTTGCAGGAATCCGGCGGAGCTTTGCAGCCCATGTAAACATAGCTTTTGTTTCTGGTCATCTCCCATCACGGAAACGTGGACTTTGGCCTGCCGCATGTCGGGCGAAACGTCGACGAAGGTGACCGTCACGTTCTCGACGCGCGGGTCGCGGATCTCGGTGAGGATCGCCATGCTGACCACTTCGCGAATGGCCTCGGCTGCTTTTTGGACGCGGCGGGATGTCATCAGGGAAGGGTTCGGGGTTCAGGGTTCGTGGATTCAAAGCCAAAGCAGCCGAGGCCATGAGTGATCTGTCGCGTCGCTCAGGAGTCGAACTTGCGTTGGATTTCTTCGACCTTGTAAATCTCGAGCAGGTCGCCTTCCTTGATATCGTTGAAGCCGGCGAGTTTGATACCACACTCGAGGCCTTCGCGGACTTCCTTCGCGTCGTCCTTCTCGCGGCGCAACGTGTCGAGCGGGTAGTCGCCAATGATCGTGCTGTCGCGGATCACGCGAGCGCGGGCATTGCGTTCGACGTTGCCGGTGAGCACGCGGCAGCCGGCGATGGTGCCGACGCGGCTGATCTTGAAGATCTGCTGGACGAGCGCCCGGCCGAGCTCCATCTCGCGTTCTTCCGGCTTGAGCATGCCTTCGAGCGAGGCTTTGAGATCGTCGGTGATTTTGTAGATCACGTCGTAGCGGCGAATCTGGACGCCCCGCTTGTCGGCCATGATGCGGGCCTTTTCGTCGGGCACGACGTTGAAGCCGATGACGATCGCATCCGAGGCATCGGCCAGCGTGACGTCGGCTTCGGTGACGCCGCCGACACTCTTCTGCAGGAAGCGGATTTTCACTTCCGGATGCTCAAGCTTCAAGAGTTCCTTTTCGATGGCTTCAATCGAGCCGCGGACGTCGGCCCGCAGGATCAGGTTGAGAGTTTGCGTTTCGGCGGCACCCTCGAGCCGGTCGAACAACGTTTCGAGCGTGACGTGGCGGTAGCCGGTGTCGCCGAGAGACACGGCACGTTCGTCTGCGGCGCGCGACTCGGCGATTTCGCGGGCTTGAGCGATATCGTCGAGGACGTAGAATCGCTGGCCCGCGCCGGGTGCTTCCACGAAACCGGTGACGTTCACCGGAATGCTGGGGCCGGCTTCGTCAACGCGCTGGCTGGTGTGGATCGTGTCGTACATCGCTTTGACGCGGCCATAAGTTTGGCCGCAGACAAGTACGTCGCCGGTGCGTAGGGTACCGTTCTGGACGAGCACCTTGGCGACGACGCCGCGGTCTGCGTCCTGCTGAGCTTCGAGGCAGGTACCCACGGCCGGCCGATTCGGATTCGCTTTGTATTCGTGCAGTTCGGCGACGGTCAGGATCGTGTCAAGGAGCTCGTCCATGCCGGTGCCCTTGGTGGCACTGGTCTTCACGAGTTCGACGTCGCCGCCCCATTCGCTGGGCTGCAGTTCGTTGGTCGAGAGGCTGGTGTAGATGCGATCGAGGTTGATGCCGGGCAAGTCGATCTTGTTGAGCGCGACGATGATCGGCACTTCGGCTGCGCGGGCGTGGCTGATCGCCTCTTCGGTTTGTGGCATCACACCGTCGTCGGCGGCCACGACCAGCACGGCGATGTCGGTCACGTTGGCACCGCGGGCGCGCATCTCGGTGAACGCTTCGTGGCCCGGCGTATCGACAAACGAGAGCCGCTTGCCATCTTTCTCGATGGTGTAAGCGCGAATGTGCTGGGTGATGCCGCCGCTTTCGCCACTCACGACATCGAGGCCGATCAGTCGGTCGATCAGCGACGTCTTGCCGTGGTCGACGTGGCCGAGGAACGTGACCACCGGGGGACGCGACACGAGATCGGCCGGATCGTCGACCGCATGCTCGAACTGCTCGATCAGCTTGTCTTCGAGGCTTTCGGTCATCACGAATTCGACGTCGAGGCCGAGTTCCGAGACGACGAGCTCGGTCAGATCGGGGTCGATCACGTCGGTGATCTTGGCCATCACGTTGTAGTTGAGCAGCACCCGCTGGATTTGGGCGGCCTGGATACCAGCCGCTTCGGAAAGCTCGCGGACTGAGCAGGGGAGCTGGATCGTGACGTGTTCTTTGCGCGGAGCGGCGGTGTTGGTGCCGGAACGTTTTTGGCGGCGGCGGTAGCTGCGGGCTGGAGACGGTCCATCTTCCGCTTCGCCAGTACGCACGTTGCGACGGCGTTGGAGTTGCCGCTGCTCGCGTCCGCCGAGCATTGGCTTGCCGCCTTCGACGACCTCTTCCTCACCAGCGGCGCCAGTTTTGCCGCGACGTCTGCCACGGGCCGTGGCTGGTTCTTCGGCCGCAGTTCGGCCGGTCTTGCCAGCGGCCGCACCGGCCTTGCCGGCAGCGCGCTCGGTTTCGAGGGTGCGTTCGTGGCGACGCAAGTGGGCGGCGAGTGGTTTGCTGCCTAATTTGCCGCCCATGACGTCGGCCGGGAGCTTCATGTCCGGCTTTTGGGCTTTGGGCTCGTTCTCGGAGCGGCCCGCCGTCGGCTTGGCCGGAGTAGGCATGGGGGCAAGCTTCACGGCGGGACGGGCGCGATCGTTGCCCGAGGAGCCTTCGCCTCGTTTGCGCGGGGTGGGCTTGTCGCCGACCATCGGCACTTTGCCTTTGGCACCGGGGCTGACGTAATCGTCGCGACGCACGGCGGCAGCTAGCGGACCGGGCGCTCGCGATGCGGCTGGCGCGGGTGCTTCCGGTTCGGCCGAGGCGGCGATCGTCGTTTCTTCGGGCTCCGCGGTCGCGGGCGGCTCGGGAGCCGATGACTTGGGGCGCAATGGCGCCGGCTTTGGCGCGACGATAACGGGCATCTTCCCGGTGCGAGCCGGTTCGTTCGGGCGCTGCGGAGTTGGAGCAGCGGTGGCGGAAGATTTTGGCTTGCCGCCACCCGCGCCGTTGACGAACTGCCGAACGCGTTCGGCTTCCTCGTCTGTCAGGCTGGCGAGCGCAGACCCTTTGCCCGGGAGGCCGGCGTTCGTGCAAATGTCGACCAGCTCTTTACTGTCAAGTTTCAGCTCTTTCGCGAGTGCGTATATGCGAACCGCCAAGATTAACTCTCCATTTCCAGTGCTCGTCGGTCGGTCGTGCGGGGTTTTATTTTGGCCCGCCAGGACCTGGCCGCGAGTGGTACAAACAACAATTACACAACCATGGTCAACGTCTCCTCACACAGTCTTCATTGGTTGGCATCAACTCTTACTTTCTTCGCTGCTCGCTTGGGCTTCCGGCTCGGCGGCACTTTCTGCCGCGCCGTTGGATGCTTCAGGCGTTGCCGCTTCCGCGGCAGTTTCTTCCGTAGTTGGTTCTTCCGCCGCTGATTCTTCCGGAACGATTCCGGCCGCGGCAGCTTCTTCGGCTGCGATTCGATCGGCCTCGGCAGTGGCTTCGGCGATTCGATCCTGCTCGCGCTTGTTGCGACGCGCCTCGGCGGCCTGGGCCTCGGCCTGCTCGGCGCGGCCCTCGGCTTGTTCGATGATTACGTCGGCCTGCTCTTGTGTGAGGCCACCCATTTCCATGAGCGAAGGAGGCTCGATGATCGAGAGGTCGTCGTAGCTGAGGAAGCCTTCTTCGACGAGCTTCTCGGCCACTTCGAGTTCGACGCCGTCGAGCGAGCTGAAGCCGCCCACGGCGCGGTCGATCGACTCGGCCAATTCTTCTTGAGTCATGATCTCGATGTCCCAGCCGGAGAGCTTGCTCGCCAGGCGGACGTTTTGTCCGCGGCGGCCGATGGCCAGCGAGAGCTGATCTTCGCGGACCAGCACGATCGCGCGACCGAGCATCTTGCAAAGAATCACCTGCTCGACTTCGGCGGGCTGCAGCGCGTTGGGGATCAGGACTTCGAGATTGTCGTCCCAGCGAACGATGTCGATCCGCTCGCCGGCCAGCTCGTCGACGATGTTCTTGATGCGATTGCCGCGGACGCCGACACAGGCGCCGACGCAATCGACGCGGGCATCGCTCGAGGCGACCGCGACTTTCGAGCGGTAGCCGGGCTCGCGGGCCATCGCGCGGATTTCGATCACACCGTCGGCAATTTCGGGAATTTCCTGTTCGAAGAGCCGCTGCACGAGTTGCGGCCGGGCCCGGCTGAGAATCACTTTGACGCGGCTGCCGGACTTACGGACTTCGAACACGGTGGTTCGGACGCGTTCGTTCACGTGGTGCGTTTCGCCGGGGATCTGCTCGCCACGGGGGAGGATCGCTTCGACGTTGGTGAGCGTGACGGTGGCGGCGCCGCCTTCGTAGCGCTGGATAATGCCGCTGACCATCTGGCCCTGAAGCTCGGTGTATTCGTCGAAGAGGGCGTCGCGCTCGGCCTCGCGAATCTTTTGAATCATCACCTGCTTGGCGGTTTGGGCGCCGATGCGGCCGACGGTTTCTTCCGAGTCGAGCGGCTCGCCTTCGAGCGTAGCGGCGATCGAACCGTCTTCGCGATTGATTTTGACTTCGATGTTGGCCTCTTCGCCATATTGCTTTTTGGCGGCGGAGACGAGAGCAGCTTCGATGCCTTCGAAGACGATTTCTTTATTGATATTCTTGTCGCGGTGGATCGCGTCGACGATGCGCAACACTTCGTTTGGATTCATGGCAACCTCTCACCGCGGTGTATTTCGCCCGACCGCGAGGCAAATCAAATTGTCATTGGCACGTTGTGGTCGTGGCCAACTACTTGTTGACGCCGACAACAGCATGCCAAGGGCATCGTAGGGGCGAACCCACACAGGCACCGCGACGACGCCTATTCACAGCTTGAGTCGTGGTCGACTCGGCCGTGCGCCGTCCGCGGCAAGCAAGCGACGATGCCGACGCCTGCTCCGCCCACTACCAAATTGTATGTACGCACAATTCGCTCGCCCGAAAGTCGCCGAATTGCGAGGGTAGCATCTCCCCACGCACTGCCGAAGCAGAGCGGCGATTCGCGGCGATCTTCCGACCGTCGAGCGAAACTCCTTACGCCAACGCGACTTACCGCGTTTAGCGAATCCGTTAGGATAGCTTGGCATGGAGCGGACTGTCAAGCCGCCGTCCTGCCGTGAAAAGGGCCAAAAGCGGGCGATTATGCGCTGGCTAGCGGCAGACTGTGACGGTCGAAACGGCTGCCAGTTAAAAGGGGCTGTCGTGGATTACCCGCTCTTCGCCGGAGTGCGGGTTGCCGTCGCGCGTCGAGAGGGCGTTCATTACGGCCGGATCCGTATCGTCCCAGACGAAACGGACGCCTGCATCGCAGAAAAGAAAGAAACAGCCGCCGGGATGGTCGCTGCCGAATGACTCGGCAAAGGTGTCGACCATGTGATCTTCCATCGCGCCGGACTCAATGTTGAAACCCTCGGCGAACGTGGTGCCGAGCACGTAGGCGGGGCCGCCGGCCATCTTGCCGGGCTTCTGGTGGTCGAGTACGGCGGAGAATGGCACGACGCCCCACATGACGGCGTCCGACCAGCGAGTGGAGCGTTCGCCGACGGCGAGGGTCTTGGAGAGTCCATCCAACAGCTCGCGCGGTTTGATGGCCCGGTTGCGTCCAAAGACGCCATCGAAATTGTCGCGACAGAGTTTGCAGGTGGGTCTCACCGTGCCCGCGCTGCCTACGTAGCTGGCGGCGGCCATTTTGCAGATGACGTGTCCCGCGTGTGGCCCGTTGATGGTGATGATCGGTTGGAAGTTGTTGTCGGAGGGACAAATGAACGTGGGCACGGAGGTCAACCGCGTTGTTTCCATGTCGGGGTCATCAACCGATTTGTCGAAGTCGACGTGCTGGTAGACGTTGTTCTCTTCGAAGTATGGCAAGAGCAAGGAGCCCCACGCCCAGCCGGGACCGCCGTCGTCGTGGTCTTCAAGCACGATGGAACTGTAACCTGGCGGGAATGCCTTTTGGGTGTCGACGTAATTATGCAGCGCGAGGCCCAATTGCTTGAGGTTGTTCGCGCAGGCGGATTTGCGGGCCGACTCGCGGGCCATCTGAACGGCCGGCAACAACAGCACGACCAACAGCCCGATGATGCTGACGACAACGAGCACTTCGATGAGCGTGAAGGCGAAGCGCGGTGAGCGGTGCGAATCTGATTGTCGAGTACTCATGGACAAGGCGCTCGGGAAGAGTTTGGCATGGAGCCATGGCTGCGCGAATCATAAGGCTAGAGAGATTGGCAGCGGGTGTCAAGAAAAATCAGCCGCCGCCGTGTTGGACTGGGACATTCTGTCGGTCAGCGCGGGTGGAAGGCCATCCTAATAGCAACGCCAGGGCGGCTAGCATTGGAGCGAATGCTGGCTCGGGCACGTTGTCGACGGCACCGCCCCCGATGGATGGAAACGACTTGCCAAAGTCACGCTTCCAAAGATTGTAGTCGCCGGGCAAGTAGGCTGTGCCCAGGCCGTTGCGCCAGACCGTGTAGTCGGCCGCGTCGACGATGCCGTTGTGGTTGAAATCGCCATTGGTCGGCCCCGCGTTGTCGGCGGAGGCGGCGTTGATGGCCAGGGCTCCGGACATCAGCTGCGTGGCGGAAAGCGGGCCGTGATTAAAGGTCAACAAGAATGGCTCGGATGGTTCGTACTGGTCGGACTTGAAACGGGCGAACACCGCATAGACACCGGTCGGCGGCGGCGACTCTCGGTGCAGTGCGAATTTCACGAGGGTGCTATAGATGTCGACGTTCAATTCGTCCGGCAGCGGTGAGGCGATCTTCAATGCCGGCGGCGTTGTGGTGTAGGTCGATTCCAGATAGATGCCCTGGCCGGCAAACGTTTTGTAGATCAAGAAATGGTTGTCGATCGGCGCGTCCTGGAGGGAGTTGGTCGTGGGATTCCAGTACCAAAGTACGCGGTCGCGAGACAGACTGGCGGTGTTGTCTGGGCGGGCGAGCGCCTCGATATAGAGCCCACTGTTAACTGTCATGCCAGCGATATGTATGCCCGGCGCCGCCCATTGATAGGCCGGCCCGAACCCGGAAATATTGACGGATTGAGCATAGCCGTCGGCATCGTCTTCGACAAAGATTCGGTCGGCAAAGCCGACGTTGTCGATGACGCCATTGCTGACGACGAGTTTGCCGTTCGATACGCCGACGCCCATCACGCCGCCTTGGGCATGCGCGAGCGCGGCCGACAAGCAGGCCATCAGGCATAACTAATAAATGCAGACCGCGCATCATTTCCCGTTCCTCAGCTGGCATTGTAAGCGACCGGCGAAATAAAGGCACGTTTTCGATCGCCGGGTCCGGCGTGACAAAAAGTCACTTGCGCGTTTTCTTCGCACGCCCGCGTTTGCTCCGCAGGTGAGCGCGAACAAGACGAGCATAACAGTAGCCGGCTCGGGTACGGCCGTGGAGACGTGTACTGCGCCCTGGCCATTTCCGATCGACTCACCGAAGTGGGTTTTCCATTCGGTGTATTGATCCGGTGTGTAGTCGGTGCCGAGGCCGTTTCGCCAAATGGTGTAGTCGGCGGCGTCGACGGTGCCGTCGTGGTTGAAGTCGCCCGGAAGAGAGTTGGCCGCCGTCCAAATCGCGGCGGCGGCGGGAACGACATCGGTGGAAGCGACGCCGTGGTTCAGTATGAGCAGGAATGCATCCGACGGCTGGTGCTCACTCGAAACGAAACGGGAGAAAAAGCCGTAAATACCGGACGGCGCCCCAAGCGAGTTGTCGATCGCGTAATTCAACAGGCCGTGGTTGTGAAACCCCTGCTGGCCTGCAATTGGATCGGCCAATACGAAGGGTGCGGGGCTGGCGGCATTCGTGGCGGAAAGTGTCGCGTAGCGCGGTGCGACTCCGAGGAGGTATATGTCGACGGGCGAAGTTTGGACTGCGTTCGTCGCCGGGTTCCAATACCAGACCCATCGCACTTCGTTGGTCGGTGATCCAATGACCGGGCGCGCGAGCGGTTCGATCGACAGGCCGCTCGAGTCCGACAGTCCATTGATTTCCAAACCCGGTAAGTCCCAGTAAACGATCTCGCCCGGTCCCGGCAAAAAGGAGACATCCTCATTGGGCAGCCCCGCTGAGCCGCCTTGCCCGAAGATGAGCGGTGGAAAAGTGCCAGTGGGCTGGCTGATCATCAGCTGGTTGTCGTTGACGCCGACCAGGATCGGATCGCCGTGCGCGCGCGCCTGTTGGCGCGGGTAGAGGGCGCAGAGGAGTATTGCAAGTAGCAGTGTGTGTTTCATGGTGGTTGTTTTTCCATTCATAGCGGTTTGGCGAATTCGATTCCCGCATCGATCCACTCGTCGATCTGCGCGGCGGAGATTTGCTCGACGTGACCGTCGACATACAGGATGTGGCTGGCCTCCTTGTGTCGATCGGGCTGAATATCTTTCTTAACGGCCGTCGCCACGAGGCCCCAGCCTTTGTTGTATGCGTTGAACCACTGCGAGCAGTGGGCATGCTCAAAAAGGGGAGCAGCGTAATAGAATTCGTCCTTCTTTGAATTGTATTCGTGTGGATCTTTCGGCGGGGCAAGCGCGCGCTGATCGGCGCCTTCGAAGACGGCCATCGTTTTGCTCGTGGCGGCGAGCTTGTTGAGGTTGCGGACGTGGTCGGGCACGTCCGCGGCGGCCAGGTAATCGTTGATCACATAGCTCGTGCTCTTCATGTAGCGACGCTCGGTGAGCAGGAAGTCGTCCGGACAGAGGCGGATTTCGTCGACTTGTTCCAGGTGGGGAGCGAGCGTGTAAATCCAACTGTGGATGCCCTCGTCTTCCTCCTCGGAGTGCTTGGCGTGGTACCACTCTGGAAACTCGCCCTTGTGGGTGTCGCAAAATTGCAGCAGCGCCAGTCCAACCTGACGCATATTGTTTTTGCAGGAGGCCGCGCGCGCTGTGGCGCGCGCGGCCTGAATCGCGGGCAGCAGCATAGCCACGAGCATCCCGATGATGGCGATGACCACCAGCAACTCGACGAGCGTCATGGCTGTGCGTTTGGTGCGCATGGACT
This sequence comes from uncultured Planctomycetota bacterium, assembly GCA_963847905.1. Taxonomy (GTDB): domain Bacteria; phylum Planctomycetota; class Planctomycetia; order Pirellulales; family Lacipirellulaceae; genus DASYDU01. Next base: position 186,529 of record CAWKBP010000003.1, read on the forward strand.
ATCGGCGGCGTTTGGATCGCGCGAGCGGGATAAGCGGCAGTCCGAGCAAGGCGATCAGCGCCGCGCCCGGTTCCGGCACGACCTGCACAAACTCGCGCGAAATGCCGAGTGTTTTGATGGCGCCGCTAATCGCGATCTCTGGGACGTTTTTGTGCAGCAGGAAATAGATCGGATCCGACGGCGCGAGGCCGTCTTGGGTGCTCGAAACCTGCAGCTTCAGGAGGTACACGCCGTCAGGACTGGCGCTTGTGGGCGAAGTGCCGTCACCAAGCAAAGCCCACCGCAAGGAGGCGTGCACTTCCTCGGGATGGAGTCCCCCACCGTAGTTTTCAGCCACGGGTGCCAGCGAAACGCTGTCGAAGGGGCCCGCGTCGGACGTGACGGCAAACTCTTCCGGTGGTGTCGAGATGTTGGCGTTTGTGCCGCGGAAGACTTTCAGCTGCGTCGCACCGGCGTCGACGAACGCGGTGCCGTTCCAGGTCTTGAGGCCATCGAGTAAGCCAACGGAGAGCGTGCTGCCCGTGGCGAATGTCTGCGGTCCGCCATCCGCCAGGTCGTAGCCATAGGCCAGGCCGGGACCCGATGGGAATGAGGGCAGCTGGGTTATTGCGTTGATCGCGTTATTCGGCTGGGAATACCAAATGTCGTTGTTGGGAACGAGCGGCATGACATACACCGATTTTGGCGCGGTGAGCGCCAGGCTGTAGTCGCCGTCCTTATGCAAGGCGCGGGTGACAATCTTATTGTTGTCGTTAGTAATTTGAATCTGCGGTCCGTGAGCGCAAGCCGCGGAAGCGGCGAGCGCAGCACAAAGACCAAACACGAAAATGCGAACGCGCATGAGCTAAACTCCTCGTCAAATAACAGAGTAAATCGAAGATGAGCCGTCCGCCGACGATGGCGGCGCGGCAATTCGAGCGCTGAGAATCGAACTAGGCGCGCTCGGGCGGCGGAGGAGTCGGGACGGGAGCTATGCCCCCATCGACGGCAGAGGAGTGAGGACCCAGCCAGGCGACCAGCGGGAGCTGGTCGGAGAGATTGAGTTCGACGGAGATCAACGTCGGCACGGCGGCGAGCCAGTTGAGAGACTGGCCGTGGCAGCCGAGGGCACGCCAGGCGACGATGAAAGCGGCCAATTCGTCCTGCTTGTCCGAACCCGGCTTCGACTTGCAGCAGGAATGCGTCGCCGCAGTCGACTTGCAGCAGGCGTGCTGCGATTGGCAGCAGGACTTCGTGGCGGCCGGTTTCTCAGCGATCGCGACTCGAATCATTTTTACAGCGAGCGGATTGCCGTGGGAATCAAGACCGGCCTCGGCAGCTTCGGCGAGCGCGAAGGCGGGTGGAGTAACGCCATTTTTTTCGGCCCAGGCGAGTCGTTCTGCGAGCGTGTGGCAGCAGCAACTTCGCCAGCATTTTTCGGCCGAATCACAACCGCAGCCACTCGCGGCACAGGGAAACAATTCGCCGCTCTTGGCAGGGCGGCTGACGGTTGGCAGCGGAATTCCGGCCGCGACGACGACATACGCGGCGATCAGCAATCCGCCGACCAGACGGCGCAGCACTGCGCACGTTGATTCACGGCGGCAAAATCGCGCAATATCGCGGGCGGGGAACATGGTGTCGGCCTAGAGAGATAAGTACCCAATCTAGCCGTCACCTTGCCGCTGGTCAACGAAATCCGACGGTCGCAGGGATCGCCTGCTGCTTGCTCAATTTGTCGTACCTGTGGTAGTTTCTCAATAGTCTGCGGGATTCGATCTCATCACCAATGAAAATTGCGGTTCGCGGGCATGAGAATTCCTTTGTGGAATCGCCGATCGTTGGTCGAGACGAAAGCATCGGGACGAACGGGAACGCCGCTATGACTCTTCCGAACTCCAGGCCGTCGTTTTCGGAGCAAGTCGTTCAAACCCTGGTCACTGGCGTGTTTGCGATTCTGCCTCTGGCGCTCACGATCGCGGTCGTTGCCTGGATCACGTCGTTTTTGCACAATCTGTTCGGACCCGGCAGCCTTTGTGGCAGCATCTTGCGGTCCATGGGAATGACGGTCTCCGCCTGCGACATCACGGCCTATCTGATTGGATTGTTTGGCGCCGTGCTAATGGTTTACGGATTGGGATCGCTCGTCGAGCATCGCATCGGGAAGCGCTGGTCCACGGCAATGGATGGAGCATTGCATCGGATTCCGGTGTTGAGCACTTTGTATGACGCTTCCAAGAGTTTGACGAGCGTATTCAATCGCCGAGACGATTCGCTGCAGGGGATGTCGCCAGTCGTTTGTCGTTTTGGCAGCGATGGGGCGGTCTTAATTCCCGCCTTGATGCCGACAGCGGAAGTCGTGCGGCTGGGCGGGCAGGAATATCGTGTCGTCGTGATTCCGACCGCGCCCGTTCCCTTCGGCGGGGCGCTGGTATGTGTGCGGGCCGATTCGGTCCAGCCAGCCGAATGCAGCTTCGACGAAATGGTCGGCATCTACATGTCGATGGGTACGACAGCGCCACGGTCCTTGACGGACGAAGCAAACTAGGCGTCGTTAGCAACTTCAATTTTGGCAACCAATCGAAGGGACAGGCCAACCATGCCCGCCAACCGTGTGCAGAAGATTGCCAGGGACTTTTCTCGACTTGGCTGGTTGGGAGTAGGGGTCCAGTCGATCTTGGCCATCCTCCCGATCTTCTTGATTTGTTATTTGGTTTTCGGGAAACTCGCGGGAACGAATCCGACTTGGGGCATCACCGACTATTTGGCAATTCTAGGGCTAGCGATCTTATTATTTACCACCTTCTGGTCGTATTGGTACACGCGACTAGCCGGGAGAATTGCGGATGCGTCCTGCCGACCACCGATCGGCTCCGTGATCCGCACGCTATGGGTCGGCCTGTGGGCGAGTAGTCTGGGTATCGTCGTTTCGCTGGCCCTGCTATTCGTCGAAGTCATCCGGCTGTTGGTGTTGTTCCTGCGGGCGCCGCAAGCAGGCGTGCCCGTGTTGCAAACTCAAGCGGAAGATCGCCTGGCATGGGTGTCGGCGATCGACGCAGTCAGCCTGCTCGCCGAGCTTTGTACCCTGACCGGCGAACTGCTGGTCCTGGGTTTGACTCTCTGGCTGTTGTTCCGCGTGACGACATCGGCCGACGAATATGCTCCGCCGATTGGCTAGATATTCGTGCCTAAGCTCGGGCTACCAGGGCTTGAGCTTCCAGCCGAGGATGAAGCCGATGCCGACGCACCAGAGGGCGGCGACTTCCGGCTTTTCGCGGGCGTATTCCTTCAAATAATCGACGACGTCGCGCGCGATTTCGATTTCGTCGCTGAGGTCGCTCGCCGGCTTGGAGGGCGATTTTCGGCTGTTGGCCGATTTCGAGGCCGTGCGTGTGTTGGCCATGACGAGTATCTCCTGAGTGAGGATTTAACGTAGTGAAAACAATTGCGCGATCTATCGGCGGGCGGTTGGCTCCGCGAGCGACTTCTCTCGCTTCAAGTTGGATTTGATCCAGGCGATATTGCGGTTCAGTTCATTGCGCGAGCGCTCGAGCGAGGCGGCGGCCGTGCGGATTCGCGACCAAGCAGCCGCACCGGCACCGGCGCTAAGTGCTAGGCCGATACCAGCGGCAGCTGCATAGGAAGCCGCCCGCGACCACTCGAACTGCGCGACAAATAATTCGGCGAGCGCCACCAGCGCCACGGGCACACAACCCAATAGCAGGCAGACGCCGACGACGAGCAGAGCAACACTCATGCCGCTATTGCGGGCCGCGGCCTGCGCGTCGAGTTTCAAGAGCTTGGCCTGCAGCTCGGCGAGCTCGATCGCGTCGTGAGCCAGGTTCGTGAAGCTCGCGGCGACGTTCGGTCCGGCCGGCTTGGCTTTGCCGTTTGTGTTTACTTCCGCTTGATGAACCATCCGAGGACGACTCCGAAGGTGGCGGCGATGGTCAGCGACGTGCGCGGGTGCTCGGCGATTGTAGCGCGAGCGTTTGCAATCAGTGGCTGGATTTTCTCGGCCAGCTGCTCGGTGCTGGGTAGCGGTAACGAATTGCCGTCCGCCGGTTGGCCGGGCCAGAGCGAATGCAGTCGGTTCGTGGGTGACTTGGACATGGGTCAGTCGTCCGTTGTATGCGCAGGTTCGCGCGCGGCACTGGCCGCCTTCGCGCGGATCTGTTCGGTGATGTACGAAATTGCCGCGCGGCCAGCCATCGCGGCGAGCGTTGCCGCGAGTCCCTTGAGCATGCTCGGTGCCGGCTTGAGCTGATCGGTAGCAGCGGCGACAAACTGTTTGTTTTGCACCAGGGCGGCCAGTTGCTCGGCGGTCGGCGTGAAGGACGTTTTTTTCCGCGGCACGAGCAGGAAGCCTGCGGCCGCGGCGACGCCCACCGCGGTCCAGGGGAAGCGGCGGACGTAGAAGGTCCAGTCGGTCATCGCTTTGGCCGATTCGGCGACGTGCTCGACATCGTGATCGAGTTCGCGGCGCAGCGCGGCCATCCGCTCGACCACGTCGCGGGCTTCGTCATCGGAATTGGGCGGGTAAGTGGGTGGCATGCGGCTAGTGATGGATGCGTTCGGCGATCGATTCGGGGAGGGCGTTGCTGATCCGGTCCAGGAACTGGCGGCCGAGGCCTTCGCAGGCGAGCCGATCGCTCCAGGAGGATTCCCGGGTGCGCGAACTGGCGATGATGCAACCGATCGCCGCCCCGATAGCGAAGCCGCCGACCAATGCACCGACAACCACACGGCCTTCGCGGCCCTCGGTCATGTGGCGAACTTGTTCGGTCGCGCGGGTGACGTAGCCAGCGCCTTCCTCTTCGTCGTCGTCAGCAAATCCATGCTCGTAAGCGAGCGAGTCTTCGAGTGCTTCGTCGACCTCGTTCGATTGAGGTGTGGCGCGTTTGGTAGAATTCTTGGAAGCCGACGTTCGGCGATTTGATGCGGATTTGGATGCCATGATTAAACTCCCATGAGCAAATGAGCCAGCAGATTTAAATAGGTCAGCCTTGAAAGGCTGACGTAACTGCTTCGAGCGGAAGACTATTTCGACCGCGCAATCAAGCCGACGATCACGCCGACCAATAGTCCCGTGCCGAAGGCGACGGCGACCGACTCGGCCGGGCGACGGCGGACGACTTCATGGGCTTGTTCGTAACCCTCGCGAGCGCTGTCCCGGACGCGTTCGGCCGTGTCGTGCATCGCTTCGTTGGCGAGGTCGGCATACTCGCGAGCGGCGTCTTTCGCCTGGGCAAACGCGCCGCTGTACTCATCGGCCAGTTCGTCGATGATCCGTTTGACCTGCTGGCGGGCTTCGCCGGTCTTCTGTTGGATCAAGCCAACGAGCTGATCGTACTGGCCTTCCACCTCTGCGAGTTCGTCGTCGGTGATCTGACCCCAATGTTCTTTGATTTTGCCCTTGAGCGAATCCCAATGGCCAAACAGGCGTTGTTCTGCAGCACTCATAATTTTTCTCCCTTGGACCGAATTACCGAATTATAGGTCAGCCGTGACGTCCGGAAGGACGGAAACTGTCGGTTAGAAGATGCAAATGGGATGCCGAGCGTCGGATTGCTCAGTATGACCGTCACTGCGTGGGCCGAATAGCACCTGGTGGGGCAGGGGCGGCTAAAACTGAGCCGCTTTTGCGGAGTTCTGCTGCGAAACCGCGGAGACCGTGAAAACTATGCAAGCACTGGGCGCGTGGCTGCGCCGGGCGTTCGGGGTGGGTGAACTTGGATCACTGACGGTTGTTCAGCAGGTGTGGGCCCATTCTGCCGGTCGATGCGGCACGGACAACCCGCGAGATGCCCCTGACTAATCCCACCGACTGATCGAATCGGTTGCGGATCGAGCCTTTTTCAGCGGTTCACGCTGCAGCGAGCGGATCGGGCGGCGAGGGGCGGCTTACGTTTGGAGTGGTTGTCCCGCAGGTCCCTTGAGAAAGGCAAGTCATGCGTATTGTATTCTCGGTTTTGTTTTCGCTTGGGCTTAGTCTTGTCGCAACGTCGGGGGCTGCCGCGGCAACCAATGACAGCGCTACCGAGAACGGCGCAAAGGGCGCGAAGCAGCCGTACAACATCCTGCTGGTGATCTGCGATCAGGAGCAGTATCAACTGCTAGCGGCCGAGGGTTACGAGCTGCCCGCGCGGCAGGAACTCTCTCGCCGGGGGATTACCTTCACGAATCACTACATCGCTTCGGCGATGTGTTCGCCATCGCGGGCCGCGATGTTGACCGGGCTGCCTCCGCAGCGGAACGGCGTGTTCGATCAGATGGAGTATCCGTATGTGCCGTCGCTCGATCCAAAGATTCCGAACATGGGGTCGGCGCTCAAGCAACTGGGCTACTCGACGGCCTACTTCGGCAAGTTCGAAATGGACAAGGGAATCTTGCACTACAACGACGACGTGAACTACAGCAAGTCGCTGGTGCCCTATGGCTTTGATACGCTGGGCGTCGGTGGCGACGTCGGCAGCAAGCCCGACTCGGGTTACAAGCACGATGCGAACACGGCGGGGAACTCGGTCGAGTGGCTGCGGACGCGAGCGGTCGATCCGGCGCGGAAGGGGAAGCCGTTCTTCATGGTGACGAGCTTCTTGAATCCCCACGACATCATGTATGCCAACGCCAATCAGCCGGGCGAAGAAGTGCAGCAAGGGGCCGCTCACGACGAGCTCACCAAACCGCCGCAGAATTCGCTCTACCAACGGGATTGGAAATTCAAGCTGCCGCGGAGCCTGGGCGAGTCGCTCGCCGGCCCTGGCATGCCGGCGGCGCTGGCGGAATACAACAAGGGCTGGTCAGGTGCGCTGGGTTTCATTCCGGCGGACCGTCGAGACATGTGGCACACGTTTTACAATTACTATCTGAACATGATTCGCGACAACGACACGAGCCTGCAACAGATCGTCGACACATTGGATGAGCAGGGACTGTGGGAGAACACGATCGTCATTTTCACGGCCGATCATGGGGAAATGGGCGGCTCGCATGGCGGCTTGCGCGGCAAGGGGCCGTTTGCCTACACGGAGAATTCGAAGGTGCCGTTCATCGTGGTCCACCCGGACTATCCGAGCGGCCGCTGCAACGCACTCACCAGTCATCTCGACTTGCTGCCGACGATGATCGGCATGACCGGCGTCGCGGGGGCCAGTCAGACGCTCGGATTGCAGGATTTGCCGGGACACGATTTCTCCCCGGTGCTGGCGGCTCCCGAGAAGTCGAACGAGCACGCGGTTCGCAAAGGTGTGCTGTTCAATTATGTTGGTCCGCAGACGGTCGACGCGGCGTTCTGTGAGCGGTGCCTTACCAGCGGGAGCGGCGTCGTGAGCGGGTCGGCCGTTTCGCTCGCTTCGCTGAAGCCCGATCTCGGCAAACGCGGCTTCATGGCATTTGCCTGCGACGGACGATACAAGCTGGCCCGCTACTACGCACCCAACGATTTCAATACGCCCGAGACGCTCGACGAGCTGCTGAGCAACAACGACGTGCAACTGTTCGACCTCGACCAGGACCCGGACGAAATGCAGAACCTGGCCCTCGATCCGGACAAGTACCGGGACACGTTGTTGCGGATGAATGCGCTGATGAACGAGTTAATGGAACACGAAGTGGGCAGCAACGACGGCAGCTTCCTACCCGCGGTGATCCGGCCGGGTGGCACAACGAATGTTAGCCAGCTCTAGCGATCCGGTTTGATCGGATTAATCCACCGCCGCGACGCAGATCACGGCGGCTTGGCCTTGTGGCGTGACGCTCAGGTTCAAGAAGTTTTCGCCCGCGGGCGTGTTGATGTCGCGGGTGACTGCCAAGCTGCAGGTGGGGTCCGGAGTTTCGTAGTTGAGTGTGCGGGGGAGGCGGCCTTCTTTGAGGGCGAGTACACTGGCGATGAGTTCGACCGTGCCGCTGCCGGCGCCGAGGTTGCCGAAGTAGCTTTTGAGGGCGACGACGGGAATCTTTGTGGCGGCGTCGCCGAAGACTTCGTGGATCGCGCGGGCTTCGTCGGCGTCGAGGGCCGTGGTGGCGAGGCCGTGGGCGTTGATGTGACCGATCTCGCTGGGGGCGCGGCTGGCGCTGCGGAGGGCGGCGCGCATTGCGTGGGCGAGCGCGACGTCGCACTTGCCGACGAGGTTTTCGTCGGCCACGTTCGAGCTGCCAAAGCCGATGATTTCGCCGAGGATGTTGGCGCCGCGGGACTTCGCCGATTCATATTCTTCCAGCACGATCATGCCGGCGCCTTCGCCGGCGACCATGCCGGTGCGATTCTTGTCGAACGGACGGCTGGCTTTGGCGGGGTCGCCGTTCTCGCTGGCCATCTGCTCGGTCTGCAGCGCGTGGATCGCTTGCATCGGCAGGATGCGCGTGCCAGTGGCGCCGGCGACCATGGCGGTGGCATGGCCGCGCTGGATTGTGCGGAACGCTTCGCCGATGGCGAGGTTTGACGCGGCCTCGCGCATGGTGAGCGAGTTGTTCGGGCCGCGGAGGTCGTTGTAGATGGCGATGTGGCTGGCCGGCATGTTCGGCAGGTATTTGAGCATCCAGAGGGGCGTCATCTGGTCGAGCCCGTCCTGACCCCAACGCGAGAACTCGAAGTCGCCGCCATCGGCACACTTCTTCATGCCACCTTCGTAGTCTTCGGGCATGGTGAGCATGTAGTCGCTGCCGAGCACGACACCGGCCGCTTCGGGGTCGAGCGGCTTTTCGAGAACTCCAGCGTCGGCGAGTGCGAGTTGCGCCGCGGCCACGGCCATGCGAGTCTCGCGGCACATCACCTTGAGGCCCTTCTTGATCGCCTTCTTGCGGTCGCCTTCGAGCGGTCCGAAGTTGTCGATCTCGCCAGTGAACTGCTTGGCCTCGCCGGCATACTTGAGTGGCTGGCGATCGGCGGGCAGAAGCGACACGAGCGAGACACCGCTCCTGCCCTCGGCGAGCGCGGACCACACCTCGCCCGGCGAACTACCCAGCGGCGAAACAAGGCCCAGGCCGGTGATGACAACACGCCGGCGGTCGGAAGATGCGGAGCTCATAGATTGGCCAGCATAGCAAATAACGCGGGGAGCCGGGAGCGGGGAGCAGGGGGTGAATTCGCTTCGAACTCCAAAGTCTTCGCTCTTTCCTAGTACCGCCCGTGAAACGTTTTGCTGGGGGCGGTGGCCGTCTGGACGGGGGCTGCTGCCGCGGCTCCGACTTGGGCGGGCGTCACCTGGCCGCGGCTCTCGATGAACAGCAGTGCGTCGGCACGCGGCGGGGATTTGAACATCGGCAGCGCCGAGTTGATTGTATCGGTGAACGGGTTGTCCTTGGTCGGGGCGGGCGTCGCCACCACACCCATCGAGAGCAGCAGCACATGCTCCATCGGCCAGTGGAACCGCTCGTGCATGTTCGCCATGGTCATCTGCGGCACTTGAACCTCGACGCGTTGGTTCGGAGCCACCAGTGTCGGCAAGTCGAGCTTCACGGGCAGCATGTCTTCCACTTGGTTGAGCCGCAGCTTGACGATCGCGTCGGCCGACGCCAGGTCGAGCGACATCAGGGGGCTAAACTCGAGCGAGAAACCTTCTTCGATCGAGCCCATCTCGGGCTGATAGCCGGGCCACTGGGTCTGCGTGGCGATCGCACCTTTGACGTATTGCCTTGGCCGCATCGTCGAGAGCACGATCGATTGGCCATTGGCGACGAGTTGCTGCGGCGAATTGAATTCGCGGTAGTCGGTTCGGCGGCTCAGCTCGGAGAGCAGCAGTTGTGCGTCTTCTTTGGCGAGCAGCCAGCCTTGGATGCCGGGCGTTTGCACAGGGATCGGCGTCATCATCGTATAGGCCTTGGCGCGCCAGTTTGGATTGACCACCGTGGCGACGCGGAGCGAGAAGGCGTAGGCGTCGGCTTGCGTGTTGACGAAGCGGTCGACGATGTCGGCGACCACGGCTTGGATTTCGGGAGTGTGGTAGACACGCAGCGTGTTGCGGTTGGCGGACAGGAGGCCGACCGGATCGGTGTGCCAGGTTTCGTAGCCGGTCTCGCGGAGGATCCAGTCGACGATTGCCTGCTCGGGACGATTGGTGCTGGTGTTGCGATTGGTGTAGGGTGTGATGTCGTAGTCGCGCCAGACCTGGCCCTGATCGTTGGGGAGCGAACCGGATCCTTTGGTGACGCGTGCGCGAGTCGGGGCGGCCCCGGCGCCGACCGGTGTAATCGGACCGGGCGCGGAGCGCCGGTGGATGGATAGCCGCCTGGCGCAGCTTGCGCGGCGGGGGCGGCGGCGCCGCCATAACGATCCGCGCCCTCGGAGGGCGCGCGCCAATTGCCGGCCTGTTGGGCGGCGAGATTCGACGCGGCGAGTAGGGACGCGACGGCAGCCGCAGATGCTAGAGTTTTGAGTCCGGCAAATTGACGATTCGAGTGCATTGGGGAAGTCTCCGTCGAGTGCGTCCTGTTGGGCGGTCGGACAGCGGTTCCAGTCACCTTGCGGCTTGCGGCCGGCGGCGAGTGGAGAGGGGCGGAGTATAGGAATGGCGCCGAAGAGCGGCAAGACGGGCGGCGACTGTGCTAGCAGTTTTCGGCGCCCGAGTCTAAGATGGTCTGACACTTTGACCGAATTGGGGCTCAATGCGGGAGGGCCGGTCGGTTGGGACTCGAGATACTTCTCTTCCTCTTGATTCTTTGGGTGATCGTGACCGTCGTGGGTCACGGCACGTGGGTGCTGCTGGCGGCGATTTTTGGCGCGCGGAAGCCGGCCGAACAGGCTGGCGCTTCCGTCGATCTCAAGTGCTGTCCGCGTTGCCAAAGTTCTACGGGCCAGTGGACTGGCACCTGCGCGGTGTGCGGCTGGCCGCATTTGGCCGGTGCGCGGACCGACAGTCGAGCGGCGCTGCGGGGACTTGACACGCAGCTGACGAAATTGGCGAATCTCGGGGCGATCGACAGCGAAACCACGGCCACGATTCAAGCTGCAATTGCGACTCAGGACGCGCGACTAGCGGAGCTGGCGGCGGAATACGAGGCGCGCGCTCGATCGAAAGCGGTGCCGCCGGATATGCCGGTCGAGGTGCGCGAAGAAGCGACGGCCGAGCCTGTCGTACCCGTTGAGGCAAAGGAACCGGCGGCGCCGAAGGTTGTGGGGTCGCCCTCGGAGCGCGTACGCGAGTACGCGGCGAGTCGGTTGGCTGCGATGGAGGCCGAGTCGGTCGAGCCGCCGCTCCCGCCGCCGAAACCGCGCGAAGCGCTGTCGCGACTCTTTGCGGCGTTCATGGAAGAAAAAAACATCCGCTGGGGCGAATTGGTGGGCGGGTTGTTGATTGTCGGCTGCTCCGTGGCGCTGGTGATCAGCTTCTGGTCCGAGATCGCGGCCCAGCCGATGTTGAAGTTTGGGCTGTTGGGCGGCGTGACGGCGGCGCTCTTCGGTGTGGGACTCTACACCGACCGGCGGTGGAAGATTCACAACACCAGCCATGGCATCCTGGCAATCGCCACGCTGCTGGTGCCGCTCAATTTTCTGGCGATCGCGGCCTTCACGCGGGGGGCTGCGGCGAACGATGTGCTGACGCTCGCAGGCGAAGGGATCTCGGCGATCGTGTTTGGCGTGTTGGTGTACCTGGCGGGAAAAATCCTCGTGCGGGGCGATGCGATGCCGCTGGTGCTAGGCGTGATGGTGCCGTCGCTGGTGCAACTATTGGTGCGCCGTTGGGCCGATCCGGCGGCGACGCTGACGACGCTCTACGCGCTCTGTGCCGTGCCGATTGCGTTTTACGTGGCGACGACGGCGCTCGTGGTGAGGCGGCCCGCGGTTGCGCCGGAGCTGGACGAGACGCAGGCGAATCGACTGTTCATGTTTCTCGGGCTGGTGAGTGCGGCGACGTTTTTCCCGCTGGCGCTCTGCGTGTGGAAGGTGCCGCCGGTCGAGGATACGATCCATCGACTTTCGCCGCTCGTGGTCTGGTGCGGTGTGCCGGCGCTCGTGTGTGGGTTGTTGTTTTGGCGGCGGATGTCGGGAGGCAAGCTCAGCGGGACGCAGACGGCGGGGATCTCGGTCGGGGTCTTGGGCGCGGCGATCATGGCGGGTGCGGCCGTGGCGGCGTGGCCCGATCCGGCGACGCTGCTTCCGGTGGCAGCGATGAATTTCGTCGCGCTCACGGCCGTCGCGTTTGGGTTCGGTATTCCCGCGGCCAATCTGCCGGCCGGCTTGTCGCTGCCACTGTTCTGGCTGATCGCGATCTATCTGCGGCGCGGAGACATCGACTGGACGCTCGAAAGCTACGAACCGCTCAGCCGTGTGTTGCTCTCCGCGATGAGTGGTCGGCTGCTGGTGCCGCTGGTGGGCGGACTGGGTGTGTTGGCCGGTTTGTTGCGACGCGGTGGGCGACGCGATGATGGGTTGATGTATGGAATCGTGGCTGCGGTGACGGCGGCGGCGAGTCTGGCGCTGGTCGTGTGGTTCGGTTTTGCGCGGGCAGGCGATCCGGAGAATATTGTCTGGACACTGGGCATCTACGCGATCGCGGCGCTGGCGGCGGCGATGTTTATCGATCGCCAGGCTTTGGTGTGGATTGGGCCGGCGCTGCTCTTGGCGACGCTTTGGCAGGGTATTGTTTATCGCTGGCCGGATGTGCTGGGGTTGGAATTGCCGCGGGCGACGGCGCTAGCGGTCCATGCGACGTTGTTGATGGTTGGGGCATTGGCGTTGGAATTAACGCAGGCGTGGCGACGGCGCCGGCATGTGAATCTGCGGATGGCGTTCCTGGTGGGAGCGGCGATCACGTCGGCCGCGGCGGCTGCCCTGCTTGTCTGGAATACGTCCGAGATTTCGACGCAGGCGGCGGCGATCTATTGGGCGTGGCTGGCGCTGGTCTGGCTAGGGCTGGCGATCGTGAGCGGTTGGGCGAGCGCTTTCGCTGCGTCGCAACTGGCGACGGCGCTGGCGATTTTCTTGGGCGTGACGGCGGCGGCGGAAACTCGCGCGTGGTACACGGCGGCGGCGCACCCTTGGCTCGATCCTTGGTTCGTCGAAGCCCACGGGATTGCGTTCTCGCTGTACACATTGGTTCTGGGATCGGTGCGCTGGCTCTGCGGGCGGGTTGCGGATCAGCGAGACGAGGAAGTGATCGAGTCGCCCGCGCCATTGTGGTACGTGCGCGGCGCGAAGTTGCTTCATGCGGCGTGGCCGGGCGTTGACCAGGTGTTGCAGGTCGGGCTCGTCACGTTGTTTGTGGCGGTTGCCGTGTATGCGGTCGTGCCGGGCGCGGGGCAGGAGCTTGCGCCGCTCGAGGCGGCACGCGGAGCGGGGCCGGCGATTCGTGTCGTGGCACCGATCGAGAACTTTCAAATTGCGGGCATTGATGCTGTTCATGCGGCGGGCGGCGGGGCGTGGGCATTCGGAGCGGCGGTCGCGGCATCGCTGGTGGTGGTGCTGGCGCGGAAGCGACACGTTGAGCAGTGGAAGTTGGCCCTGCTGCTGGTGGCGGCAATGGCTTGTCCGCTATTGGCAGCGCGGTGGGGGGCGGAGGTTGCCGTCGCGTCGGCGCTGCGATGGTTTACGGCGGGATTCTTTGCCTTGGCGTCGATTGCGCTGTGGATTGCTGCGCGCGGGCGTGAGTCGTTGTGGTTCGACGTTCGCCCGAAGTGGATCCGCAACTTTTTGATCGAGCTGGTTGTCTTGGTTTATTTGGCGCTCGGCGCTTATGTCGTCTCGAGTGCGCTGCGAATCACGGGGCTAGCGCATGGACTCGAACAGTGGTCGATTTATGCGGCGGGTTGGGCGATGGTTGCGGCGATCGTCGGGATTGGATTGGGGTTCGCGAAAGAGCGGGGGTCGGCCGTCGCTGGCGGCGAGTCGACTTGGATCGTACCGACCTGGCACCGCACTGCGCGGAATGTCTTGTTGTTGCTCGCGGTTTCGCCGTTGGCGATCTTGTTTGCATTTGCCGTGGCGACGGCGCTCGATCAGCATCCGATCGTTGGTCCTGATTTGACGAGTTGGTTCCGCCGCATTGGTTGGGATGTGTCGTATGGTGTGCCGCTGGCGCTCATCGCACTCACGCTCGTGGGCCACGCGGTGCGCGATCGATCGAGCGGCTTAGCGTTTTCGGCGGGACTGTTGGCAAATGTGGTCGCAACAATCGTCGTGTTGATGCGGCTTGCCCGGGGCGGGGGCTCGCTTGACGCGTCGGCATGGATTGTCGTCGCGGAGGTGAACGCGCTGGTGAGTGGCGGCGTCGCTCTGGTTTGGTTGGCGGCCGTCCGCTGGAGTCGGTCACGCGAGCCGATGCTGTTGGTGACGCAGGTAGCGCTCGCGTCAGCGCTGTGCGGTACGTTCCTGCTCCCCGCGGCTCTCCGTTTGGCGATTCAGCCCGCGAGCGGCGAGGTCTGGCTGGTTGAGGCTGGGAGCATTGCTGGTTGGTGTGCCCTAGCGCTGGCGATGGTCTCGGCTTGCTGGTTGAACTGGAGGAAGCCCGTCCATCAGGCGATTGTAGCGTTCTTTTTGGCGGCGCTGGTTGCACTCACGTCGCTTACGAGTCTGCATTGGGACACGGGCGATTGGTTTGGCTTCCACACGCTGGAGGTCGGCCTGGCCGCGGCCGCTTGGCTGCTGCCGCTGGCGACGTTGGCCGCCAACCGACTCCTCCGCGGCACCGAGGGCACGATCGATCCACTGGCGTGGTCCGCGGCGTCGGCCCGCTTGTTGGGCGTAGCTGCGGTGGTGGCGGCTCTCCGCGGGCTCGGCGGCGATCCGGCCGGGGTGTGGTGGATGATCGGAGTGCTCGCGGCGATCAGTCTGCGGAATGTGTGGATCGCGTGGCGCGAGGGCGGTCACGCCGCGATGTGGATCGCCGCGGCGCTGGCGAATGTGGCTGTCAGCATTTGGTGGCTCGACGTGATGTCGCAGATCTCGGGGACACGTGGGTTAGGGCAGGCGTACGAATTCGTTTGGATCAATGTGATTGCGGCGGCGGCGATTGCCGTGCTCAGCGTTGTCATCACCGTTGGGCGACCGGCGACCGTAAAGGCGAGTTCGATCGGGCTCTCGTACTATCGGTTCGCGGCCTGGCGCTGGCGGCGATGCTCTTGCTCGCGACGGGGTCTCGCCTCTATGCCGATTGGATGAACGACCCGATTGCAGCGAACCAGGCGATTGGCTGGGCGGCATGGTGTGCGGCGGCGCTGGCGGCGATTGCCTGTTGGTGGGACTCACGGTCGCGGTGGCCGGTGGCGTGCATATACGTCGTGGGACTTGTGGTGGTTGGGATGTATCTCGACGGGCTCGATTTCCAGCCGCCGATGTTCCAGTGGGCGCTGGCCCTGGCGCTAGCGGCGTATTCGCTAGTAACGAGTTTGCTGTGGAGCCGGCGGAGCGAGATCGCGGTGGTGCTGGCTCGATTGCGCGTGGCGACCCGTCCGCAGCCGGAGAGTGCGCACAATTGGCTCGTGGCGGTGAACGGATTGTCGGCGTTGGCGGTGCTCGCGCTGGTGGCTTGGATCGAAGTAGCGATGCCGGAGTTTCGGCATCGGATGGTCGCGGCGTATGCGATCGGGGCCGAGGCGGTGGCGATTGCGCTGTTGGCACGGGGTGCGATCCGCTCGCCGCTGCAGTACACGTCGCTGGTGTATGGAGTGCTGTTCGCCATCGCATTTTCTTGGGCGTGGCTCGCGCCGGAAATGCCCGCGCCGTGGCTGCACCGGATTGTGGCGGCGATCGTGGCGCTGGCGGCGATGATGGTCGTCTATGGTTTGGGGTTGGTGAAAATCATCCGCGGGGAGAATGAATGGACCCGCGCGGCGCAGCGACTGGTGCCATTGTTGGCGGTGATCGCGGCGCTTTTGCTAGTGGGTGTGTTGGCGATCGAAGTTTTGGCGTTTGCCAACGAGCGGCCGGTGCCGATCACCTGGCCGGCGCTCTTGGCGGTGGCGGTCGCGCTCGTAGGACTGGCGATTGCGGCGCTCGTGGCGGCGCTCGCGCCGGGCCGCGATCCGCTCGGGCTTTCGGAGCGTGGGCGAACGGTCTATGTCTATGCGGCGGAGGTTTTACTGGCGCTGGCGTTTCTGCATATCCGCGTGACGATGCCGTGGTTGTTCACCGGTTGGTTTGTGCGGTTCTGGCCGCTGGTGGTGATGACGATCGCGTTTGTGGGCGTGGGGCTCGGCGAGTTTTTTCAGCGGCGGCGGATTGGCGTGCTTTCCGGGCCGCTCACGACGACCGGCTCGCTCCTGCCGCTGTTGCCGGCGCTCGGTTTCTGGATCACGTCGAGCGAGGTGCACTACTCGCTACTGCTACTGACGGTCGGCGTACTCTATGCGGCAGTAAGCGCACTGCGGAAGTCGTTTTGGTTTGCCGTGCTGGCAGCGCTCGCGGCGAACGGCAGCTTGTGGTACTTGCTCCACGAGCGGGCCGGGCTGAGCATCACCGAGCATCCGCAGTTGTGGTTGATCCCGCCGGCACTGTGCGTGTTGGTGGCCGGCTATCTCAATCGGGCACGGCTCACGGCGGAGCAGTCGGCGGCGCTCCGCTACGGCTCGGCGATCGTGATCTACGCCTCATCCACTGCGGACATCTTCATCAACGGCGTGGCCGACGCGCCGTGGCTGCCGGCGGTGCTCGCGGGGCTGGCGATCCTCGGTGTGTTCGCGGGGATCCTGCTCCGTGTGCGGGCGTTCCTGTATCTCGGCGTGACGTTTCTGCTGGTGGCGCTGATGACGATCATCTGGTACGCGGCCATCGAGCAACAGCGGACGTGGATTCTGTGGGTGGCCGGCATCGTGACCGGCGTTGCCATCATCGCGCTATTTGGCTTGTTCGAGAAGCGGCGCGACGATGTGCTCCGCGTCGTCGATCGGCTCAAGCTGTGGGAAACTTAACCGGGGCTGCGGCTGAGCCACTGCGACAGTCCGAGGAAAAAGAGAACGCCACAGGTCAGCAACGCGAACGTCGAGGGTTCTGGCACGACGGTCAGCGACGCACCGCCCGTATCGGCGAACACGGACATGTCGATGGCCGTTCCCAGATCCTGCCGCCAAATGGCGTAGTCGGCCGCATCGACGTCGCCGTCGCCATCGGCATCGCCCTGTTCAAGCGTCGCGCCGGACGTCATGCCCACGTGGTTGCGCCACATGGTGTAGTCGGCCGAGTCGACGACGCCGTCGAAATTGAAATCGGCGAACGGGGCGAGATGGGCGTAAGCATCGATCGTGTAGTTGAAGAAATCGCAGCAAGGAGGATCGTTCACGCCCCGCAAGTGGATCAAGCGGCCAGCGATGGTCGCTTGTAGTTTAAATGGCGCCCCTGATTATCCTCGCCGCGGAAATTGAGATAGTTCGAATCGTGAAATGTGCCGGCGAGTTCTTCGAGATCGACAAATCGATCAATCGGAACTGGAAACGCATCGACAGCCGGATGGCTTAGCATTGCCTGCACACGGACATCCGTGAATTCGGCGTGCGGAATGATAATCGGAGGATAGATGGCGAGCGGACTGTAGTCGTAGCCGGTAACGAGGCCAAATCGTCCGGACAGGTCGTATGTCCAATCCAATCCAGCAAATCCGCCGGTGACTTCGAGCGTGCTGAGGCGAGGAATCAGCCGGTAGTTTCGCAGGATGTCCGGTGGATCGGCGGTTGCAGGTGCGGCAAAGAGAAGGCTCGCCAGAATCACTGCTACCAAACGCGCGTCAAAATTCGACCGATCGCCCATGGCTATTCCCTCCGCCGATTCGAGCCCCGTTGCCAATTAGCCTAACGGAATCGGCCACCTGAGGCAAACTGAATCGCTGGCGAGCAGGCCGCGATTCGTCGGCCGATAGAAAGCGGCGATGCCACGCGATTTCCATCAGGTTTTCCGCAAGAGTTTCCGCCCGCTACGGTTGCGTCGCGGCGGCGTGGGTTTCGTCGCCCGAGGCCGTGACGCGAAGATCCTGGCCGGCGTTGATTGTTGAACCGGGAATCGGACTGAGGCCTAGCAGCATGAGTGCGAGGTTGCCCGTATCGCCATTGCGGATCGGTTGATGTTCGTCGGCATACTCGGGTCGGGTATCGCCTGGATCGGTGCGTGTGCCGCGGTTGATCGTGTACAGATCGCCACGGCCGACGCCAGCGCCCCAGACGAACACCGGAATTGTGTAATTCACGGCTTGCTGGGAGTCGCTATGGTCAGTGCCGACTCCCGCATGGTCTGTATTGACGATGATCGACGTGTGGCCTTTGAGCACTGGATCGGTTTCCACGAGTTCGAATACTTTGGCCAAGTAGCCATCGACTGCGGCGACGGCCTGCAGGTATTCAGGGCTTCCCCAACCGAACGCGTGGCCAGCCGAGTCAGTGTCTCGATAGTGGACGAAGCTGTAATTAAAATGCTTGGCTGCCATTTCGGCGAGGAAGCGGCGGTTCATGCCGTCGGAGTAGAGTGGCGGCCCGTCGTCTTGGAAGAAGAAAACGTCGATCTTGTCGCGGCCGTGTGGATTCGCAGCGCCGGTCGTTTCGTTGTAGCTTTGGTCGTAGATGATGAACTTGTCTTTTGAAGTATAGAGGGCCGTGGAAAGGCCTGCGTCGTGAACGACGTCGAACGTGCTGGCGATGTATTTCGCCGCGGGGTTTCCTGTGTTGTGGAGCGTGGCGCCGAGCGGCGGCACGTCGTTGATCGTCCAACCATGGAAGATGCCGGCTGGCATGCCCGCGGGCTGGAGTACTGGCCGGCCGGTAATCATGCAGGTGTGATTCGGCAGCGTCACCGTGTGGGTGAAGTCGGTGCGGGCGTTGGCGGTCCAGACGCCTTCCGCCTCCAGGCGCTTGAGCGTCGGCGCGCGACCGGCGTCGATCACTTGTTGCATCCACTCGGGGTTGAGCCCGTCGATGCTGACGTGGACGACGTACTGGGCAGCGTTCGCGCGGTCGGCCGAGGGACCTGCTGCCGCCCACAGAAAAGTCACGACGACGCAGCAGACAAGCGAGCGGGAGACGGGTATCGACATGGAAAAACCAATTCTTAACATTGCTGACAACTACCGCCGCCGCCAAGTGAAAACGCCAATTATACCGAACATCGCTGCCATGACGAGGGTCGTCGGCTCGGGCACTCGGATCAACACGACCTCAAATACGAGGTTCGACGCGCTCGAGAGGGCGCCCGGATTACTCCGCACATGGGGGGCGTTGGCGATGATTCCGCCGTAGATGAAGCCGAGGGAATTTTCTCCGGCCGCACCGTTCCGTTCTGATACATGCGGATTCGTGCACTATAGCCTAGTGGCGGTTCCTCCGGCATCGAATAGTACTCGATACCCTTTTCGAGGAAGAAAAGTCGGCCCGAGCCGTCGTTCGGCGCCGTCATAAACACCGGATAGAGCAACTCGGAGGACGGGGGAAATTGATGAAGCGGTCGATTTCGATTCGCAGTCGTCCCGCTTTAATTAGGGGCGGAGCGGCAGACGCGACCGGCACCTGGCAAAGCCAGTATGCGGAAATCAACAAAGTCGCGACAGAAAATCTGCGCAGAGCGTGATCAAACAACGACACTTCGGGTCGCTGCGAAACGACAGTATGATCCATGGCCTCGTTCTCGAGTTCCAGTTCATCGGCGACATGGTTGGCCGAACTTACGAGAGCACAACTCCCCCAAAATTAAGTAATTTCATACTAGACCGAAAGTCCGCGAACCTCCAGCAAATTTTCCGAACGACACTCGCGGGAAATTGCTGAAAGTCAACCGGATCAATACCGGGCATCAATGTGACGTAAGCTACTTGCCCTGAACGACTTTTGGCATGGGAAGTGCCGATTTCTACGATCAATGGATCGACCGCCACGGGAAAGTCACCGTTTGCGGCGCGTTTTCAGACTCATAATCCCGCCAAGCAGGGTGAGCCAAATTGCCGAGGGCTCGGGGACAGCCGACAGTGCGAAACCGCCACTGCCGCTGCTAAGGGTCAGACCGAAAGCCGACTTCCAGACCTGATAATCGGCGGCCGTAATAGAGCCGTCCGAATTTCCATCGGCAACCAGACTGTCGCTGGCCATCGCGTTTCGCCACACGGTATAGTCTGCGGCATTGACCGTACCGTCAAAGTTGTAGTCGCCAGGAAGATGGTCGCCAATTCCGCCAACTCCGCCAATGACGAGCGCGGTGACGTTGGTGTTATACACCAAGTTCCAAGTCAGTCCCCCGGGAAGCAACGGCAGCGCCGTTGTTGGCAAACATTCCAGTAATTCCACCGGCGGCCGAAAGAAACTGAACGTTTGGCCACGGGAAGGCGTGAAACCATTCACCAGCGCGACTTCGAGGGTGCTGCCAATTGCCGCAGTACCGCCGACGAAGACAGAATCAAACTGTCCCATCGTTGAGCCGCCCAATTCGATCAACAGCGTACCAGTGTTCTGCGTCAGATTGCCGCTGACGGAACTGACAGCAGGCGACGCTCCGGGCGAATAGGTGCCGCCGTTGTTGGTCAAGTTGCCGGTCACATCGACGACTTTCAACAAGCCACCATTGAAATTGAACGCACCGCCGACGGCGTTCTTGATCCAGTTCACGGCGATCGTGCCGCTCTCGAGCGTGACGTTTCCGGCACTTCTAATGTCGATACCTTGGGCTCCATTGATCGCCGCCGTCGGACCGCTGACCGTCACCTTTCCTTGTTCGACAGTCAAAGTCCCGGCAAATTTATTGTTACCCTTGAGCGTAACCCAACTCGAACCCGTTTTGCGGACATTGTGAGGGGTCGTCAATTTCGGGCTGAAACGATTCGTAGTAGTCGCGGATCGCGCCGTTAATCACAAAAGTCTGAGTCCCATTTCCCGTGATTTCCAAATCATGAAGCAGTTGCAGTTCGTTGTTGACTTGAAAAGAAATCCAGCTGGCGTGTCGCTCTTGGTCGCGTCGAGCCTGATCTGCGGCAGTTGCCCGGCAAGGTCCTTGACGAACAAGACCGCATTGCCGTTGATCGTTCCCTGACGATCGTTGCGCCATTGAAACTGCCCGTGAAGGCGCAGCTGATTCAGCATGAAGGTGTATCCGGTCAAGCGTTTCATGTCGTTGGTAGCCGTGTAGTTGGCATCGTCGCGCGTCGTGAATTCAAAGATCCCATTGGCATACGCATCTTGCGGTTTGACGGTCGCGTTGTTTGTCGTGCCAGCTTGTTTCCAACCATTGGCAGTGCTCCAGTTGGTGCTCCAGGCGAGATCATTTCGAAAAACAAAATGGTCAAACAAGTTCTGGTCAAACATGCTGGACAATCCCCACTTGGGCTTACGACATGGTTGCTTCCCAAGCGGTCAATTCGCGCGTCAAATCGGCAACGATTTCGGGACGTGACCCTTGTAGGAATTGGTTCTCTTGCGGATTGTTTTTGATGTTAAACAACCAGGGGACGGGATAGGTTGGCGTATCAATGAAGGGCCGGGTCAATTTCCAGTCCCCTTTTCGCACAGCAAACGCGCCGAATTCTCTCCAAAAGCGGACTTTGTTCGGATCGTCGGTCGCTTCGCCCTTGAGAAAGGGCATGATATCGACACCATCATGGGCGAATCCCGAGACGTCGCCGCCCGCGGCGGTCACGATCGTCGGCAGCAAGTCGTAAAAAGTAATCGGGGTATCGTATTGGCCCGGAGAAACACCGGTCCTTTGATGATCGCCGGAACGCGAATGCCACCTTCAAATGTCGTGCCTTTGAAACCAGCGTAAGGTGGGTTGAGGATGTTAAAGGTAGAGCCTTGATCATTGACAAACATCACGATCGTGTTGTCGTCGATATTTTGGCTCGCCAGCGCCCCCATCACTTCGCCAATGGATCGATCGACCCATAAGTCATCGCCGCAATCATGCGTCGCGTGGGATCGGTGATGTGGGCGAAGCGGTCTAAGTCTGCCTGTTTGGCCGGTAGGGAGTGTGGGGATTGGTGAAGGCAAGTAAAGGAAAAACGGATTCTCGTCAGCTGCGTGCCGGTTGATGTAACCTACGGCCTCCTCGCCAAAGGCGTCGGTCACATAGCGACCTCTTCCTGGGTCGTACTTGGACGGATCGCCTTCCTGGCGATATTGATTTTCATAGAATTGGTTATTCTTCCAGATGCCGCCATGAAGATTCCCATCGTAGAAATAATCGCGAGCCGCCCAGGAGGCCGTAGAATTCGTCGAAGCCCTTGTCGAGTGGCCGGTTCACACCGTCCAAAGTGCCCAAGTGCCATTTCCCAATTGCGCCAGTCGAGTAGCCCAGTGGTTTTAATCGCTGGGCGATCGTGACCTGGTCATTGCTTAAACCTTGTGTCGAATTGAGGTCCGTAACCTGAGTGTTGTATTCGTAGCCGAAACGCTGTTGATATTGTCCGGCGATCAAGCCGGCACGCGTGGTGCTGCACAAGGCACCCGCCGCGTAGGCTTGCGAGGCAACGACACCTCGGTGTGCCAACGCATCCAGATTCGGTGTCTCAACCTGAGTGGGATAGTTATTCAGTGCTGCCGAGAAACCGAAGTCGCTGTATGCCGCGTCGTCGGTACGATCAGCACGATGTTCGGCTTCGCACGACCCACGCAGAATGTAAACATTCGAGCGCCAGAAAAATACGACAACCGGCGCACTCCAAGCCTGAAGAGAAGTTTCAATCTGTTACGACGATAATCGTCCTGGCGTTGAGTCGGCTGGCGTTGGAAATGGTACTCGAGGGAAGAAAAAGTACCAATCCCCCGAGAAGGCGGGCTATTTCATTACCCCCAACCCATGATAATTTGAGTCATCAAGAACGTCAAATAAACGGGAGAAATTGCCTGCTTGCCAGATTGCCTGCTTGACGTGTCGAAGGATTCGACATGATTCAACATGGAGGATTTGCGATGCCGCTGAAAATGTCGAAAAGCAGCCTAAGGTCGCGTGGAATCTGTCGCGGCACATCGGTAGCTGCCTTGAGGGACGCTATTCGCAATGACCCAGGCGAATCGCAAATCTCGGTTGCGCCGTCTGCCCGGGGCGAGGACTCCCACCACGCCGATGACCAGAAGCAGCATTCCGCTCGGCTCCGGTACGGCAAACGAGCCCGATCCGCCGTTGATCGCCGATTCGCCGAAGTGCATCTTCCACTCGGCGTACTTCTCCGGCGTGCCGCCCATGTCACGCCAGACGGTGTAGTCGGCGGCGTCGACGGTGCCGTCTCCGTTGAAATCGCCGAGTGAGCGCAGGTCGACGTCGATCAACACGGCCAAGATCGAGCGAAAGGGAACGTTTACAGAAAAAGCACTTCCCAGACCCGTGGCGAGCGCTGTTTCGAGCGGCGTCGTTTGATTCACGCCGTAGAGCCAGGTGGTTCCGGAGGCAGCTAACTTGCATCGGCGATATCAATGCTCACAGTCGATGTGCCGGACGAATTCAAATTGGCAATCAACAACCCGACGCGGCCGTCGGGCAGTAGCGTCGAATGAACTTCGACGTTGCCGTTGGAGGAATTAGTCTCGACGAAATCGCCCCCCATTTCGGCAATATGGCTAAAGACCTGGATGCCATAGAAGGCCGGACCGCGCATCTGAGCCGGGAATCGCCAAGGAAACTGTTTTTGCTGAGCTCGAGCCAATGCACGCTCTGGATGCCGTCGGCAAGCGCCGTGGCATATGTGTTGGCGGCAAATACGCCGTCGATTGCCGGGTTGTCGACCGAGCCGAAATAGCCGAATTCCGTCATGTGCAGCTCAATTCTGTCTGCCTCACCGGGGCCGACAAGAGCGTTGATTCGATTGCGAGTGACGTCAAACCAACCGGGCAGGTCGTCGGTGGCATTGAGGACGGCGCTAGTGCTGTTGCCATTGTTGACATACCAATGCTGCACGGCGAAATCCATGCTGGCTCCGGCCGTAAGCAGGACGTTGCGATCCCAATTGCGACTCTGATCGGCTATGTCGCCCACGCCCTGGTAGCCCGTCAGGACCGCGCCGACTTTAATCGTCGGATCAACAGCTTTCATCGCAGCGGCAAACTGATTGAAGTTGTTGCCATACGCCGTGGGCGAGAGGAGTGAATTGTTGCCTTCGACTTGCCCCGCTGGCGCATGCCGATCCTGCTCCCAATTGAAATCCGAGTTGACGTCTGAGTAGTAGCCGTTGCCGTTGATCTCGTTGCCGATTTCCCAGTACTTGATGCCCAGCGGCGCGTCGCGGTCAACTGCCAGGAAGTCGTATTGATTGTCGGTATTCTGGTCGGCGGTGAGGGTTCGCAGCCGGGCCCAATAGCCGGCCGTTTTCCAGTCGTTGCCTTCCTCGTCGATCCCGATGGTGACGTCGTTTGCGGTGCCGAATAGATTTGCATCACCGTTAGCGTAGGCGACCCAGGCGGCGGCTTCCTGCGGCTGGCCACCCATCGTGTTTTGAAAGCTAGATCCGTAGTTGATGGTGACCATCGCCTCGGTATTCGATTGGTCCAAGATTTGGACGAAGCGGCCGAAGTGGGCCTGGCTGGCCGCGTAACCGCCGTCGGCGGTGTGATTGGACCAATGATAGATGTCGGAATAGCTGCCACCCGGGTAGCGAAGCAACTCAACGCCCGATTCGGCGATCCGACCTGGGACAACGGCATTGCCAAATTGATTGGCATAGACGGACGTGTGCATGCCGATGCCGGTGTCGGGCAATTTGGCCACGACATTGCCCGCGTTGATCGAGACGTTTACCTGGCCGAAGAGAGGACTGTTCCAGCCGACAAGGACCGCGACCCAAATTGGCATCAACCAACGCGATCGCCATTGCCAAATGACGCCGCGCCGAAGACTGTTCACATACATCGTTTCGCCAAATCTCTCTGTTCGCTGCTGCCCGGAAATTCGTCGCAGCGAAAATTCTTGTCGGATCGAAGCGGGCCGTGAAGATTTTCAATTCACTCCTTCGGTCCGATCCGTTTCGTCGAGCGCATAGCCATTGCGTGTGCCGAGGCTGTTGAAAATCGTCACTTCGACGTCGAAACTGATCGAGTGGACCGAACCGTCGGCAAATGCGGCATTGATTCCGCCGGTGTGGGGGGAGCCGAATTGCAGGACATTGTAGGAGCCTCCCACGGGTCCGTCCTTGAAATCATCGCCGAAATATCTCGTCAGATTGACATCCTGCCAGCCGATCGGATCTCCATCGTTCACGGGCAGAAAGCAGGTCGAACGCATCTGGTCGGCGTCCCAACCGTCCGACCAGCCACGGTCATCGGAGTAGTGGTTTGCGTCCCCCAGGTAGTTGTCACTGCGAACGTACTTTTCTGCAATCAATAGTGTCTTACTGGTGCCGTCGGTGATGCTGGAAAACTTTACCGGCTGAGTAACGCCGGAGGCCGCTTCGCCCACCCACGGCGAATTGCCGCCACCACTGATATAGCGCCAGGTCGAGCGAACGATGACACCGTCGTAGACGGTATTATTTTGCGGCGCATTACCGCTGCCTTGCGAACCGCCGTTCATCGACCCTGACAATTTAGAGATCGAGGCGACGCTGAACGGAACGCTCGCCTTGGGGTCGTATGCCGGATAGACAGTTCGCCGGCGTTTTGGATCCTGATCGGTGCAGGGCACGGCACCGGCATAGTCCATGGTGGCGATGATGCCGAATTCAGGACTAAAAGACGTGCTGGCTGCCCGCCGTGACGGGCAGACATAAATTGGAATCACGATTTGCTGCAATTCGGGAGTGGTCTTGATGCTGTAGGCGGCCGTCTCCTCGATATACGGCAAGATTTGAAATCCCCAGCCGAGGCCCTGCTTGGCAGGCCCCAGTGGTTTGCCGCCATCGAGATTCTGCTCGATGCCGAAACCCGTTTGCACATACTTCCCGCCGCCGGTGGGGAACACTTTGCGGGAATCGGTAAAGGTCTGGACTGCCAGCCCGATGTTTTTGAGATTGTTTTGGCACTGGCTGCGCCGGGCCGCTTCGCGGGCCGCCTGAATCGCCGGCAGCAGTAGCGCAACCAGGATGCCGATGATGGCAATCACGACCAATAGCTCAACGAGCGTAAATGCACGGCGCATGTCAAACTCCTTTCGCAACTTCCGCGAGGGGATGACGCATTGAAACGATCAAATCCGACAAGCTACTTGCGAATCGCGTTTGCGGCGGCTAACTCCGAGAGCCAAAGCCCCGCACACTGCCAATAGCGCACTGGTAGGTTCCGGCGTCGCCGACGAACTCACGCTTCCCGCCCCGGCGTTCACAAAACGGAAGTTGTCGACAATCGTAGTTATGGTGACGGGGACGCCAAAATTTGCTTTCCACTCGTCGTAGTCTTCCTGGTCGACGATTCCGGGCGACACCGTTTCATTGGTGAGCGTGGTGCCGCCAAAGTTGTCGCGCCAAACGGTATAGTCGGCGGCGTTGCGGTTGCCATCATTGTTGTAGTCGCCGGCAGTAGGCCCCAAATCCGAACCCTGGAAGACAAGGAACATCTCCCAATAGCCAGTGCCGCCGCCATCGACAAAAGCCTGCGCATTTGCTGACAGGCCAGTGGTGAGGTCCAGGGTGACTTGGCTCGTTAGGCTGAGACCGTCGTCGGCGGCCACGGGAAAGTCGTAAGCGCCGTATTGCTGCCATCCGCCCGAACTGGAATTGTAGATAACAAACACTTGTCGAAAACTGGGCCCCAGTCCGTCGCCCGCTTCGCCGATGTCCTTGGTGGTCGCGTCGAAGAGCATGAATTGGTTGCTCGCCACGAGTTGTGCCAGCGGCATGCCGCCCTTGAGGATCAAGTACGATGCGTCGACCCAGCCGCGCGGGTGATGAAACTCGAGCGCTGACGTCCCGTCCGTGACGCCGACGTCTGTGAATTCATGAGCGGGATTAATCTCCCAAACGGCCGTACCCCCGTTCATGCTCAAATCGTTCTCGAAACTCGATAGCAACTGCGCTTGAGCCGACATGCCAGCGAAAGTGCAACCGACCAGGGCTACGACCGCAATCATTTTCAAACCGAATTGTATGTACATGACGAAAAGCTCCTAGTACGAATGTTTGGTCATTCTGCAAACCAGACGAGCAGGAATTGACCATCCGTCGAAACCAATACCTGCCACCGCCGATGTTCTTATGTTCTTGTATTTTGCCGTTCCCGCACCGCGACTGATGAGTGACCCGGTGCCTACCGAAACCAATGCCTGCAATGATTTGTTCTTACTGAGTAAGTCGCTGCGAAACTTCATGCCGCATCACCTACGCTGGATTCGTGCTGTAAATCCGCCGGTGCGTATTGCGTACTGAGCGACGGCCTTCGGCGGCGACATCGGCAAAAACGTTGCTCCGTACTATGTCGCTGGGCGCCTCGCCACTACCCACTAACTATCGCGATGCCCCTGAAAACTACTCAAGCAGTTCCGTGTTGGTTACCTAATAGCCGGGACATGGAACGAAAGAGGTGCCTTCGTTCCATGTCACCGGCCGGACTTCACTCTCCCTAAACATACTCCTTGTTACCGCTTATCACGTCGACGATTGAAAAAGAACGCTCCGGCAACCGTCAACCCAACCAGCAATAGCGTGCACGGCTCAGGCACTGCATTGGTGACCTGGACATTGTCGATGCGAACAATATTCCCCGCGTCAAAGCCAAAGCCATCGGCCCCATGGTTGACTCGCACGGAGTACATGCCCGTCAAGTCTGGCGTACCCCCGGACATTGCGCTCAAGGGAAATGAAACTGTCGTGTAGGCGCCATTGGCCAAGACCGGAGTAATCGAGCGTGTCCCGCCGGTCCCTTGAAATTCAATGCTCAGCGGGTTGTTGGTCGACGAGCCGTCGATGAACAAGTCCATCGAAATCGTTACGTCCGCCAGAGTCGTGCCAGGAGCGAAACCCGGCAGGTCATAGACGGTATACTGATTAAAAGTATAGTATCCCAGCGCTGCAGCTGATCGGGGAATTGTCCCAGTTCGCAAACAAGCCCTGACTTCCTCCCACGCCATTGT
The DNA here is from genome assembly GCA_963847905.1 of uncultured Planctomycetota bacterium. Classification (GTDB taxonomy): domain Bacteria; phylum Planctomycetota; class Planctomycetia; order Pirellulales; family Lacipirellulaceae; genus DASYDU01. The sequence continues at coordinate 214,388 of CAWKBP010000003.1, forward strand.
TGTCGATGCCGCCGACCGCAACCGGCCCGGGCCCGCCGCCACCTCCTTGTATTTGCCAGCCACTACCGCCTGCATCATTCACCACGACGGCAAATCCGCCGATCGCTCCCGGAGAGTTGGTTACCAAGCTCACTGGGCTCTCGAAATTCTGTGAATAAACGACTGCAGCCTGGGCGGACCGAAGCCCGCCCATGGCAGCAACAAGCCAACTGCTACTGTCACGATCCCGAATGGCATCTTCATTAGACGAGTCCTCCAAAGAGCTAATTGAAATGAGTACACAACGACATCGTCCCTTCCGCACCCCTGCCAACTTTCACCCGCAAATACTCCCCTATTTCCCGCACGCAGCTGAATCCTAATTAACAGTTACCGGCGGTCCAGGTCCCCGATTCACAGGACCTGTGGATCCGCGGACGATGAGAGTCGGTTTGACCGTCATCACCGTGGCCTTCCGCTCGCTTTCGGCGGCACCGACTTGCTCGAGCACTAGCTTGGTGCCCAATTCGCCGATCTTTGCGGCGTCGAAACCGATCGTCGTGAGCGGCGGCGTCATGAAACGTGTGCCAAACACGTCGTTGAAGCCCACAAGGCTCACGTCGCCGGGAATCGCCACACCATACTGCCACAGCGCGTGGACTAAGAGCGTCGACTCCAAGTCGCTGTAGCAGACCACGCCGGTCGGACGCGCCTTGCCGCGAACCAACTTGTCTACGGCTTCCCCCTCCGAAACCCGTAGGCATTCCTCGACCATCAAACCCGCTTCGTCCATTGCCGTGCGATAACCACTAAGTCGCTCTTCGACACTGCAGTGCGGCTTGACCGACTCGTGTACGAACATCATCACGCGGCGGTGACCCAAGCCAAGCAAATGTTTTGTTGCCGCGTAGGCGCCGGCAAAGTCGTCGACCACGACCTGGGACATGCCCGGATCGCTGTCGTCTCCCAACAGGACCAACGGCAATTGTCGCTGCCGGACTGCTTCCGCAACTTCGGCCGGCAGCGTTTGAAACACGACGCCCCCGTCGATCTGACCACCCAATACGATTTCTTCCCACGATCCGCTGTCGTCGACTGGGCAAAACACGAGGTGGTAGCCTTCGCGCTGCAGCGAGCGGACCAGGCTGTTGACCACTTCGGTGTTGACGCCTTCGAAGATCCATGCGTCGTCGGTGTAGAGCAGGCCGATGCCATGAGTGCGACCGCGCGAGAAAGCGCGAGCACGCAAATTCGGTCGGTAACCCATCTCGGTGGCGAGCTGACGAATCCGCTGCGCATTGGCAGCGCTTCGCCGATGCGACTCGCGCACGTCGCCGCGGAGAATTCGGGCAACGGTCGAACTCGACACGCCCGCTCGCTCCGCGATCTCGTAGATCGTTACCGACATGAGCAACGCCTCAATTAAACGTCGGCCTGCGTGCTTGAAGAAAAGACCTGTCGAGCACCGACCCGCCGTCAGAAACCGCCAATCGCTCCCACCAAATAATGCTGGGTTGATCGTGTCGCGCTATGAAAAGCCACCCAAACGCGGACCACGAGCATCGCCACTACAATCCGACTTGCTGCTGGGGGAAACCCCCACAGCCAGACGAATATGCCACCGGTGTCATGTTAAGCACAATCCGCGTAACCGTCAAGCATTTGGAAAGTGATTCCTGCAAGGGTAGCGTCGACTATCGGATTCTCGGGCAGGATGACGGTGTTAAAGAACTTTACCATGCATGAAGCGGTAGGTCCGTTCCGACGTGTGAATTCGCTTTAGAACCGGCTATTCGACGTCGAAGATGCCACCGGTGCCATTTCGCGCTCTCGATTTTCCGATTGTTGCAACTTCTAGACGCTGTCACGAATTGACACTTGTTCACGAACGCCGGACGAATCGCGCGGCAAAATCCAACGCTCGTTCGCCGCAGAGTATATAAGGGATAAGCTGCGTTCCTCGCGACTTATGGGCGTGATTTGAGCAATGACGTCTGGGAAATGAATTAGCGCTACGGTTCGATTTGCACTATGGAATTGCATCCCGCCGACATCACGATCATCGTTGCCTATCTAATGATGATGGTGGTCGTCGGTTTTCTTGCTGAGCGACGCGCTCGAGGCGGCTTGAAGGACTATTTTCTCGGTGGCAACCAGATGCCATGGTGGCTCTTGAGCATGTCGAACGCGACAACAATGTTCGACGTGTCGGGGACGATGTGGCTAGTGTCGATGCTCTACGTCTATGGACTCAAGAGCGTGTTCATCCCATGGCTCTGGCCGGTGTTCAATCAGATCTTCTTGATGATCTATCTGTCGACTTGGCTGCGGCGATCGGGAGCGCTGACTGGCGCCGAATGGATCACTTTGCGATTCGGCAGTGATCGCGGCGCGGAGGCGTCGCGGATCAGTGTGGTGTGCTTCGCGCTGGTGAGCGTCGTCGGCTTTACTGGTTACGCGTTTGTCGGCATCGCCAAGTTTGCGGCTGTGTTTCTGCCGCCGCTCTTATCGCCCGGAACTTACGCGCTGATCATCGTCGGCGTGACGACGCTCTACACTGTGGTGGGCGGGATGTACAGCGTGGTGATCGCGGACTTGATCCAGTTTCTGTTGAAGCTAGTTTGTTGCGTGGCGATCGGCTTCATTGCTATGCGCGACGTGTCGCCCGAGGCGCTCGCGGCGGCTGTGCCAGAAGGCTGGAGCGATATATCGTTTGGTTGGGTGCTCGATCTGGATTGGTCGTCGCGCGTGCCGGCAGCCCAAGAGCGTTTGATCGAAGACGGATTCAGTGTGTTCGGTGCATTTTTCATGATGATGGTGTTCAAGGGCGTCTTGGTGAGCATGGCCGGACCTGCGCCGAACTACGACATGCAACGAATCCTAGCCGCGAGGACCTCGAAAGAGGCGGCCATGATGAGCGGATTCGTGACCGTCGTACTGTTCATGCCCCGCTATTTCATGATCGCCGGCATTACGGTGCTGGCGCTCGTTTTATTGGGGCCTCAATCGGCGCTGGGCACCAAGCTGGATTTGGAGCAGGTGCTGCCGATCGTGATCCGCGATTTCATGCCGGTCGGGCTGAGTGGAATCTTGATCGCCGGACTGTTGGCGGCCTTCATGTCGACGTTTTCCGGCACGATCAACGCGGCTGCCGCCTATTTGGTCAACGACGTCTACAAACGTTATTGGCGCGAGTCGGCGAGCGAGCGGGAGTATATTTTTGCCAGCTACGCGTCGTCGCTGCTGGTGGTTGCCGCCGGTTGCGCTGCGGGCTACTTCGTTCGCTCGGTCGACTCCGCGACTCAGTGGATCGTCTCGGCCCTGTGGGGCGGATATGCTGCGGCGAACGTGCTCAAGTGGCATTGGTGGCGGATGAACGGCTTCGGCTACTTTTGGGGCATGCTCGCGGGGCTGACCGGCGCGCTGGCCCTGCTCGCGCTTCCCAACATCAAATTGCTGACTGCGTTTCCCGCTTTGTTGCTCGTCTCGACAGCCGGTGCCGTTTTAGGGAGCCTGTGGACGAAACCGGAAGAGGAGTCAGTGCTCTTGGAGTTCTACACTCGCACGCGGCCCTGGGGCTGGTGGGGTCCGATCCGCGAGGCCGCGATCCGCCGCGACCCGAGTTTCGAGCCGAACCGCGATTTTTGGCGCGACGCTTTCAATGTGTTGGTGGGCGTCGTCTGGCAGACGGCTTTCGTGGCGTTGCCCATTTACGTTGTGATCCGGGATTGGCATCCGGCGGGGATCACGCTAGCGATCATCGTCATCACGTCAACGATTCTCAAGTACAACTGGTTCGACCGGCTCGAAGCGACCTGAGCGCGAATCCCAGCGACGCGGCGAAGGCCGCGAATGCCTGCAGAAGTGCCGAAGGCTCGGGCACCGATTGATGAGCGATTGCCGCCGCCCCATTGGCGGAGGACTCGCCAAAGTGAGACTTCCAGAGGGCGTAATCTTCCTGAGTGTACTCGGTGCCGAGCCCGTTCCGCCAAAGTGTGTAGTCGCCGGCGTCGACGGTGCCGTCGAGGTTAAAGTCGCCGGGAATGATCGTTATGGCAGCGACCACTTGCAGTACGAGTGCATGTTCCTGGTAGAGGATATCCCAGGTGAGGCTAGAGTCGAGTTCTGGCAGCAGGACCGATGCAAATTCACCGCTCAAGGCACCTTCGACAACAATCAGTTCAAAGGTGTCGTCGACCGACGGCGTAAAGTCACTGACCAGGTCGACCGCGAGCGTGCCGGCGAAGACGGCGCTTTCCATAATATGCAGCGTGGCGAAATCAACGATTGCGCTGCGCCGCCCAGGCGGTACGTCAGCGAGCTAGTGTCGAAGAGAGTTAAATTGTCGGCGGTCAACGAACCGGCTGACGATTCGGTGTTGCCCGGGGCGATCGCACCGGGCATCGCAAGCTCGCCGACCACAATTCCCTGGCCCGCGATCCCGGCCGATTCCTGGAATTCGGCCGACCCGGCCAACTCCAGCGTAGCGCCGTCATCAAGTTGAAATGATTGTGCAAACATTCCGCCCGCGACCAATTGCAGCCTGCCGCCATTTTCGACGACGATCCTGGTTTCGGCGGTGCCGATTCCTTCACTATCCGCGACCTGAGCAATCGCGTCCGACTTAACGGTAAGCTGACCGACGAACGACGGGTTCGCTGCCAGTGTGGTCGTCCCATGTTCGACGTCGATTCGGCCCGCCCCGGTAATCGAGGTCAACGACTCGGTTGTGAGCACACGGATCGTGCCCTCGTTCGTGATGGCGGTGGGTGCGTCGGGAAAAACATTGGTGCTGCTGACGAGAGTGCCGATCTGAAGGATCCCGCCCGGATCAATAGTAAACGTGCTGCTCATCGTTGCAGCATCGGTGGCGTCCATCCGCAGAGTCGCCCCGGCGGAAATCGTGATGGCGCTTTGCATCGCGTTGGCGTCGCCGGTGATGGCGAGCGTTCCGGACAGAACTTGAGTGCTGCCGGCGTAGGAATTGCCGGAATTTGCAAGCTCGACGGTGCCGCTGCCGTCGACAGTCAAGTTCCCCGCGACGATTCCTCCCGGTCCGCTGAAGACATAATTCCCATTGGTCGCGACATGCATGGTGCCGACTGAGACTTTATCCGACAGGTTGACCGTCTTCACCGATGAACTGTCGTCGAAAGTAACGTCATCGAAGTCATAGAAAACTGTCGCTGTGCCGCCGAGGGAAAAATTAGCTGCCGAGCCTACGTTCCAGTTTTGGTTGAGACTACCTTCCCAAACGAGATTGTTGGCGACGGGCGCGGAAGCCGTGATGCCCAATTGATATAGTTGAATATCATCGGCGAGCCCTTTGACACGAGCATAGTACGTGCCGGGCAACAATTGTCGCGTAATCGCTTCGCTGGCGCCCGCGCCGTTCAGATTGGCGTTCTCAAGAATTGACGTGCCATTGGATCCAATCAGTGCGAGCGACAAGTCGCTGAGCGCGAGCGAATTCATCTCAGTTTGCGTCCCGTCCTCAGGGCCGACCTGATAGGTCGCCCCTTGAGGTGCTAGTTGCAAGGAGATGTCGAGCCGCGAACCGATCGAGAATCGAAAGAAGTCGGTATCCGAGTCGTCGTCGATGCTGAGAAAGTCGATTTGGTTGGCCGAGATAACAGTACCGCTTAGAGCGGTGCCCCGCAGCGCGGGCAGCAACGGGCTGATTTCTCCCAGTGGCGTGGCTTTGCTGAAAACGTCATTCCCGCCGTTTTCTTCGTTTGCGTCCCCATACAGCCGTTGGATGCCGAGTAAGTCGTCGAGCTGTGGGCCATCGAACGCATTGCTCAAGGTAGGCTCGATCAAGAAACCGGAGCTGCTCGACTCAACGTGCTTCAGGCCCAGACCGTGCATCAACTCATGCATCAAAGTGTTGCGAAAAGCGCGATTGTTGTTGGTCGTGCCTTGAAGATAACCAAGGTGGTTGGTGTTGATCATCATCTCCCCGTAACTGGGGTAGTAGTTGGAAGCTACCGTATTGGATCCGGCGACATACGGTCTGGCGCCGAGCCGCACGTCGCCGCGCACGCCCAGAACGCCCTGCGAGCCTTCGGAACTACTGAAATCTGCGCCGTCGTCATGGGGCTCGTAGACGTAGGTCACGCCGGACAGGGCGTCGAGCCGCGCGAACGACTGCTCGAAGATAGGAAACCACGGGCGCTGAGTGAGATCACTTCCACCGGGACCGACCCCCCAGTTCGTATCGAGGAAGTTCAGTAGACTACTTGGTGCCGTCGTGCCGGCTGTGTTGCCGGGAATTGCCGTGCCGTCGGCCGGGAAACTCCAAGTGATCGTGACTGGCGTGCCATAGCTACCCGTCGTCGAATTCGTCGCGGTGCGAGTCCAACGCGAATAGGGGATGTAGGCTTGGGCCGGACGACCAGGGATCCCGACGAGCGCGAGACACACCCACGCCGAAAAGAAGAGTCGTATTCCCATCCCAGACGGATTCCGCTGTTCCCGAGTCGTTGGTGTGCCGAGACTATTGTGGCAGCCAACTGCGGTTTGCGCAAGAAAAGATTGGGGTATGCGGCAATTTGTCAGGCACCCACTTCGCCCGTCTGCCCTCCCGGCGGGTGGCAGCTACCAAAATAGCGGTGGCGACGATCAAGAAAAACGTCGTCGTCGGTTCCGGCGCAGGTATGCCGTTGGCAGCCGCCGCGCCGCCCGACGATTCGCCGAAGTGCGTTTTCCAGATGGCGTAGTCTCCGGCATCAACACGATCGTTGTTGTTGCCGTCGGCGGCGAGATTGATCGTCGAACCGAGCGTATCGCGCCAAACCGAGTAGTCGGCCGCATCGACGACGCCGTCGTGATTGTAGTCGCCCGGGATGTTATGCACCAACAGGGCGGTCAGTTGCTTCATCGTGCCGTAGAAAACGTCCTTGTCGCAGTCGTGATTCGCGCCACTGCCCGGCACTCCCGCCACGCTTCCGGTCGCCGACCATTGCCAGAACGACCAGCCGGGCCAGTCCGGCGTATCGCTCTTCAGCGGTGGTGACGCCGTGCCGGTGCCTTTCCACCAGGCGACCCACAAATTATGAGAGGCCGCGACCGCTGACGAGTAGTAGGTGTTCGCACCAGATTTGCTGACGTAAATCATTGGCCGTGCGCCGATCGCGCTATTGACGGTGTCGGAAAACAATTGCACCCAATTCGAGATGAACGCCTTATTTAGCGATGCGCTGCCGAAATTAGGAATGAATTTGCTTTCAATGTCTGCTACCGGCGGCAAATAACTGCCAGATGTATAGTACGGCCGGATCGCATGCACGAAGTCCACCGCTTCGCTCGTGGCATCGAGCCACATGTCAGAACCCACGGGGAAAGGTTGGCCGTCATAGCTGGTGAACAAGACGCCGTTTTTGCTATCGACGCGACAGATGTGGTACGGCCCAACGTAGACGCCCGCCGCGTTGGCGTTCTGCATGTTGGCGGAAAATCGGGCATCAACAAAGTTGACGCCCTCGGTCGCCTTCACAAAAGCGAATTGGATGCCGGCGTTTTTCGCGGTCGTCCAATTCACGGCGCCGTCGCCGTTATAGACGTCGATGCCCTGGATGTAATCAACGGCGTGGGCTCGCGCCGTCCAGGCAATTCCGATGGTCGTCGTGATCGCCAGGACGAAGAAACCGCGAAACGTCCTTCCCGCGTCACAGGATTTTTGCGAACTCGCCACCGTGAAACCTCTGCTTTGTCCGAAGGGGTGCGATCGCGGTGCGATTCGAGAAAATCGATCTCCGCTTCCGACCATCTCCATTGTAGCAGTGCGTTGGGCAAGGCCCTATTCCGAGGAGAGACGCCCGCGCAAAACGAAGAGAATTGCGGCGACAAAAAGAGCGGTCGTCGATGGTTCGGGCGCCGCGGCTGCCGACACCGCGGCTGCCGCCGAGCCACCGACCGATTGGCCGAAGTGAGATTTCCAGACGGTGTAGTCGGCTTGCGAATAGATGGTGCCCAGGCCGTTGCGCCAGACGGTGTAGTCGGCGGCATCGACCGTGCCATCGCTATTGAAGTCGCCCGCGAGTCCGGCGGCAATGCTGACGACGCCGGTCGTGTAAAGTTGCGAGGTGTTCCACGCGAGGCCTGCGAGCTGCGGCAGGTTGATCGCGGCGAACGTGCCGCTGCGGCGTGCCCCAGTCGAAGAGGTCAAACGACTGGCCGGCGGCAGGCGTGAAGCCGCCGACGAGCGTGACGGCGAGCGTACCGCCCATGGCCAGCGATTGCTGGGCGACGAGGCGATCGAATTGTGTACCGGCGACTGTGCCGGCCAGTTCCATGGTCAGGACCGCTGCCGAGCCGATGCTCACGTCGCCGCCGAATGCCATCGTGCCAATACTCGCTCCGGGTCGGACGTCGCCTTCCAGGAACACGCTGCCGCTGCCGTTGACTCCGTTGCCAGTCAGGCTGCCGAGGAATAGCGCGGTGCTTGTCACTGCGCCGGCGGCGCTGACTTGGATAGTGCCTTGGTTGACGACGTTGCCGTAGAACGTGGCTTGCGATGCAGCGGTGATCACGATCCGGCCGGTGGTCGGCATGCTGCCGACGTTGGTTACGTTGCCGAAGATGCTGCAAGTGCCTTCCGAACAGAGGATCGAGCCGGCGTTGGTCAGTCCGCCAGTAAAGCGGAGCGATGCGCGGCGGGCGGCGATGGTGGCGGTGGCCGGGTTGGCGGTGCCGTTGGTGAACGAGCCGGTGGCGACTTCGAGTTCGCCGCCGTCGACGTCGACGAGGCCGTTATTCTGATGGCTGCCGCCGCGGAGCGTGAGACGTTCGGACGAGGCGAGGCGGATTTGGCCGGCCAACAGATTCTGCAAATTGGCGTCGACGCGACCGGAGCCGGTCAACAGGCCGGAATTGGCGAGCGACGTGCCCGCGAGTCGCGCGGTGCCAGTAAGCTGCAGTTCGCTGGCTTGGGTGATATGTCCTCCGGCGATGAATGTACCGCCGTCGTCGACGAAGGTGGTGGTACCTGCGGCGATCGAAGCACCGCCAGTGAATTGAGCGACGCCGCCGTTGCGGATCCGCAGCTCGGTGACCGTCGGGCCGGCGTTGGTGACGCTCAGCGAATTGCCCTCGAGGCGGCCGCCGTTGAGATCAAGCTTCGTTGAGACATTCGCGGCGCCGGCACCTGCGGCGAGAGTGCGCCCGCTGGTGACGACGTGTGTTGGACCGAGGAGCGTAGTTAGCAGGGCTTCGTCGGCCGTGAGATTATTGGTTTGTTCGATCCGGCCCGAGTTGAAGTGGATGGCGCCACCGTTGACGCCGAGCGAGGTGAACGCGAGCTTGCCTCCGTTGACGTTGATCGCGCCGCCGACGATCGTGAGCGCGCCCAGATCGGCAGTGCCGGCGGCGATGTTGATCGTGCCGGTACCATTGATCGTGGTTGCGCCGCCCGCCCCGACGCTGAGCGAACCGCCGTCGTCGAGACCAACGGTCGCGACGCCGCTCGTGGCGTGGCCGATGATCAATTCGCCGTCCGGATTGAGCGACACGGTCGAGCCCACGCCCAAAATGTTGAGCGTAGCCGTCGCGGTGCCACCGATCGCGGCCAGCGATAGGTCGCCCACCGCGAGATCGGCCCCGCTGTGGACGTTTACGAGTGTTGTGGCGGAATCGGCGAGGTAGAGCGAGCCGGCGAGCGTAGCGGCTGCCTGATTGCTGAGGGTGACAGTTGCCGCGCCGCCGCTGCCCCAGAGATTCTCATCGCCCGCGACGGTCGCCGTGGTACCGAGACCGTCGAGGATTAGGCTGCCGGCCGAAGAGCCGCCGCCGACGTGGAGCTCACCCGCGGAGATCGCCCCGCCAGAACTCGCGCCGATCTGAGCGGCTCCAATCAAATAAACCGCGCCGACGACCTCGAAGCGAGAGTCGGCGCCGGAGACGATGTGCTGCGAGCTGGCGGCGGTGAGGTAGGAACTGGCGAAATGGACGCGACCGCCGTTCTGGATGGTGAGCGTCTTGCCGGTGGCCCAGGCAAAGGTGCTGTTTTCGCTACCTTCTTCGAGGAGTCCGCCGTCGACTATGATGTTGCCAAGCACCTCGAGCGTTCCGCCATTGGCACCGCTGCCGATGTTGACGGTGCCGGTCTTGTTGATGCGAAACAGGCCGCTACCGGTGGTGAGGCCGCCGCCGGCCGTCGTGGCACCGATGTTGATGGTCGCGGCACCTTCGCTGGCGTGGCCAACGGTGAGTGTCGCGGCCGCCGACTGGATGATGCGCGAGTCGGTGCCGTGGATGTTAAGCGTAGCCGAGGTGTTGGTGCCGCCCGCGGCGGCGAGGTTCAGATTGCCGGTGTTGAACACCGCACCGCTCTGGACGTTGACCAGAGCAGTGGTTCCGGCTGTTGTCGAATTAGCCAGGTCGATGCCGGAGTTGAACGTGCCGATTGCTTTGTCGCTGAATGTGACGTCCGCAGTGCCACCGCCGCTGGCCCAGACGTTGAGCTCGCTGCCGCCGGCCGCTGCTGAGTCGGTGCCGGCGACCGAGAGTGTGCCGCTGCCGGTCGTGCCGATGTCGATCCGACCGCCTGCTGTGATTGCCGCACCGTTTGAAAGATTCACTTGTGCCCCGTCGCGAATTGCCAGCGTGCTCGTGCCGGTGACTTCCAACTTGGAGCCGCTGCCAGCAACGTTGATGACTTGGTTCGTGTCGAAGGCGAAAGAGCCAGCATGCGTCAGCCGGCCTCCGCCTTGGATGTTGACAGTCTTTTCGGCGGCGAGGTCGAGGGTACTGGCCGCGCTGGACTTTTGCAGCACACCGCCATTGATGGTGAGGTCGCCGCCGACCAATAGCGAGCCGATGTTCGTGCCGCTGCCAATCGTGACGGCGCCCGTTTTGTTGATCGTGACGAGTCCGGCGCCGGTGGTTAGGGAACCGCCGGTGGCGGTGGTGCCGATGTTGATCGCGGCGGTGCCATTAGATGCGGAGCCGATCGTGACGGTTGATGCGCCGGCTTGAGTGAGGGCCGAATTGGCGCCGTTGATCGTGATGCTCGCCGCCTGGCCGGCAAGGTTTTGATTTGCGAGCGTCAGATTGCCGCTGAGCGCGAGCGACGAGCCACTGAGGATCGACAGGCCGCCGCTGACACCTTGTGTCGCGGAATTCGCCAAGGCGAGCGAGCCACTGATCGAGTTGCTGGTCGAGCCGTTCTGGAAAATGAGCGAACCGCCGGCGGTTGCTCCAATCAGGTTGGCGATTGCTCCGGTGAGCGTGAGAGTCGAGCCGGCACCATCGACGCGGAGCGTGCCATTGAGGCCAGAAGCTGACAAGTCGTTTGCGACGACGTCGCTATCAAACAGGATGGCGAGCGTGCCGCCATTCTGGATGGAGATGTCATCGCCGATATTGAAATGAAGTGGATTGCTGGCCGCGCCGACGTTGAGAATTGTCGTCGCGCCAGTTACGAAAAGGTCCTGGCTGCCGGCACCGGCCGTGAGGTTGAGCGTCCGCGCTCCGCCGCTGGACCGAAAGGTGACGGTTCCAGCGGTTACCGAAAGGGCCTGAATCACGGCCGGATCCGCGGCGAATGTGACGGTGTAGATCTGTGCCAGATTGAAAGTGGCGGTGTCGTTGATGCCGGGCGTCGAGCCGTCGACCCAATTGGCGCCGTTCTCCCAATTGATACCGGGGTTGTTGTCCCAAATGTCGTTGCCGGCACGAGCGCCGGGAGAGACCGCGGCAGCGGCCAACAAAGTAACCGTTGCAATTTGCAAAATGCCGTGGTGAGGCATGGCTGGGCTCCGCCCGAGAGTTCAAGTCCGTTCGTTCTCTGCCTCGGGGGCGGAGTCTGCTTACCAATCCTAATCGCCTGCCGGACCGAACCGCTGCGACTGCCTCGCAATGCGATCTTCGATGTCGGCCACGATCTTGCGAATTTCCTCGACGTCGCTGGGCAGCATGTGCTCGGCGAGTTCCTCGACTAGCGGTGTCATATTCGGGTGGAAATTTCTGATTAGCGTTCGGACATCGTTTTCGTACAATTCAACTCGATCGAACTGTGCACGTCGGTATTTGTCCGGCAGCGCAAACAGCTTCATCATCAACAGGCCTTCCACCGTAGCACATGTCACGTCGCGCTCAGAGAATTGCTTGGTAGTCGCAAATTTTGTCCGAATAAGACTGAACAATTTCTGTTTCGTGAACAGGAAATCAACTCGCAGTTCACCAAACCAGCCGCGGGCGAAGTCCTTGTTGCGATCTTCGATGCGAATCTCGGGCAGCTTGGCGAGATCGCTTTCTTGGATGATCAGATCGATGTCCTGCGTGTTGCGGCCTTCGACGTAGGCCAGCATCGCGATGCCGCCGACTAGTACGTAGTCGACGCCGCGTTCTTCGAGCAAATCGAATAGCTTCGGGACCGAGCGATAGATATTTTGGACGAGGTCCATGTTTCGCCAGGCCTCGGTGTTCTTGGGATCGAACAGCACGCCTTGGACGATCACTTCACCGATGTCGACGAGATGATCTGACATGCGATTTCCAGCATCGACGTTCCAGTAGAGAAAAACGCGGCCATTTCGCCGCGTGGGGCAATACCTATTCTACCACACACGGGCGCGAGAGCCCAGGCGAGCTTATGGGTCGTGGAGTGCAAGCAGCAAGACAGCTTAGGAACGACACGACCGCGGCATCAATTCCGTTGACTGTCGACGGGCTCGAGCCGCCAGCGGCCGTACGGGTTGTGCATTGCCGCGCCGGCGGGGATGCGGTCGTCAGGTTGCATGTGGGCGTGGAAAGTTGGTAGCACGGCGTCGCCGACCATTTCGCCGTCTTGGATCGAAGCGCCGCTGAAGGCTGTGTAGCCGAGGAAGCTGTGCAGCGTCCGGCTATCGTATTCGTCGTTGCCGGTCGACGGGACGATCGCGTCGCGGAAGCCGAGGATGTGCATGCCGATGCTGTAGAGCTCGTCTTCGCTGCGGACCGTGCTGATGAAAGCCCAGTAGACACCGCCGTTTTCCGCGTCGCTCAGGAGCGTGAGCCAGTCGGTCGCGCCGTGGGCGATGCCGCTGTTGTCGACGAAGACGCCCGCCCCGCCGGTGGCCATGACGGCCGCGGCGGCGGCCATCAGCCGGCATGCCGCGGCGACGTTGCCACACTTGCCGGAGAGACAGATGTTGACGGTGTAGTTTTCGATCTGCTCGCGTTCGCTCTCGGTGGGGAGTTTGGGACACGAGCTGGCAAAGACTGCCGCGAACTCACCGTCGGCCTCGAGCACATTGAGTTCAAATTCCGACCCGTCGTCCAGCACGAGCCCCGTTTCGGTCGCTCGGCATCCGGCCGGGAGCCGCTCGTAGAATTCGGCCGGCTGCGACCACGTGCCGGGAATCCGCAGCGTGACCTCGGGGGCGGCAATTTCAAGATCTTTGTCGGCGCGCATGTTGCCGATTCTAGTTGAAAGGCGAACTGGATCAAGCCACCGAAACTCGGCCAAGAAGGAGGCTGATCAAACGCGGCGGCTGCACGCTCTACTTAGGCCACGGCGCCGGCGATGATCGAAGCGTTGTGCCCGCCGAAGCCGAAGCTGTTGCTCATCACCACGCGTAGCTTCCGCTCGCGCGGCTTGTTGGGCGTGTAGTCGAGATCGCACGCCGGGTCGGGGGTGGTGTAGTTGATCGTCGGCGGGCAGATGCCGTGTTGGAGCGCCTTCATGCAGAGCACCATCTCGACGCCGCCGCTCGCGCCCAAGCAGATGGCCGAGCGAGCTCTTCGTGCTGGAGATGCTCAGCTTGCGGGCGTGGTCGCCGAAGACGGTCTTGATGGCGTAGGTTTCGGCCTTGTCGCCCAAGCGGGGTGCTGGTGCCGTGGGCGTTGATGTAGTCGATCGCGTCGACAGCGAGCTTGGCGTCGCGGAGCGCGCCGCTCATCGCCTTGGCGGCGCCGACGCCCTCGGCATCGGGTTGCGTGATGTGGCCGCCGTCGGCGCTGGCACCGTAGCCGAGCACTTCGGCATAGATTCTGGCGCCGCGTTTCTTGGCATGTTCGAGTTCCTCGAAGACCAAGAGGCCCGCTCCTTCGGAAAGGACGAAACCATCGCGCTCCAGGTCAAATGGCCGGCTGGCCCCTGCCGGGTCGTCGTGCCGCTCGGAGAGGGCCCGCATGTTGGCGAAGCCGGCGAGGCCCATCGGCGTGCAGGCCGCTTCGGTGCCGCCGGTGACCATCACGTCGGCATCGTCGTATTGGATGGCCTTGAAGGCGTCGCCCATCGCGTTGGTGGCGCTTGCGCAGGCGGTGGCCACGGCGTAGTTCGGGCCGCGGAGTCCGTAGCGAATCGAAACGTGGCCGCTGGCCGCGTTGACCATCAGCTTGGGGATCGTGAACGCGGAGACTTTGTCGGGGCCTTTGGTGAGCAGGCGTTCGTGCTGGGTCTCGATCTCGTTGAGGCCGCCGATGCCGGAGCCAAGAATCACGCCGCAGCGGAAGGCGTCTTCCTTGGAGAAGTCGAGGCCGGAGTCGTTCACCGCGTCGATGCCCGCCACCATGGCAAACTGCGTGAAGCGATCGAGGCGCTTCTCTTCCTTGCGGTCGATGTAGCCCTCGGTGCTCCAGTCGTGGATGTCGCCGCCGAACTTGACCTTGTGGTCGGTCGTGTCGAAGGCCTGGAGGGCGTGAACGCCGCTCTCGCCGCGGAGGATCCGGTCCCAAAGGTCGTCGACCTTGCAGCTAAGCGAGGTGACGGCACCAATCCCTGTGACGACGACGCGGCGTTTCATGATGATAGCAGGGAGCTGGAAGCGTGGAGCAGGGAGTGGAATGCGCGGCGAAAAGGCCGACGAGCAGGAAGCTCTTCCTGCTGTTTGCTCTTGGCTCCGCGCTGACAGCCGGAAGCTCAACCGGGGCTATTACTAGCCCTTGCTGGCTGCGCCGGCTTCGATGTATTGAACCGCCTGTCCGACGGTCTGAATTTTCTCGGCCGCGTCGTCTGGGATGTTGATGTCGAACTCTTCTTCGAGCTCCATCACCAGCTCGACCGTATCGAGCGAATCGGCACCGAGGTCGTTGACGAACGACGTGTCGGCCGTGATTTTTTCTTTGTCGACGCCGAGTTGATCAGCGACGATATCCGTCACTCGTTCCATTACTGAGGCCACCTTGTCGGTCCTCCTACAAGATTCTTGACTGCTTGACTGGGAAATGTCTGATTAAACGGTCGAGCGGAACTGCTTGCCGGGTGGCAACACCAGTCCCGCGGATATTTGCTGAAACTTAACGAGCCTCACGGCGAGCACAGGGAATAGCTGCCAGGATTGGCCGCGTACCTGTGGGGCCCGTAAACCTATCAAGATAGAGCGATTTCGTAAGCGAGGTCAAGGTATACCGTTTTGCCGGTCGACTGTCTAGGGCGGGTGGGGGCGGGAGGGTGAGGCTCCCGCCGAACTTAGCTAATTTGCGGGGAAAAGGCGAAGCTCAGCAGGAGCTTCGCCCTCCCATCGGCTCTACGGCGTCAGGCCGCCGTCGATCGTGATCACCTCACCCGTCATATAGGCGGCCGAGTCGCTGGCCAGGTAGAGCACCGCGTCGGCGATTTCGTCGGCTTCGCCTAGCCGCTTGGCGGGGATCTTTTCCTTGATCATGTCGTCGAGCGCTGTGCCCATCGCGGCGGTCATCTCCGAAGCGATGAAGCCGGGGCAAATTGCGTTCACCGTGATCTTGCGGCCGGCCAGTTCCCGGGCCACGGTCCGCGTGAGCCCGATGATGCCGGCCTTCGAGGCCGAGTAGTTTGCCTGGCCGGGATTGCCCATGATGCCCGAGACGCTCGAGATGTTGATGATCCGGCCCGTGCGCTTGCGCATCATCACTTGCGACGCAACCCGCGTGAACAGGAACACGCTCCGCAAGTTGGTGGCAATCACCGAGTCCCATTGCTCGTCGGTCATCCGCGGGATGAGGGTGTCGGCCGTGATGCCGGCGTTGTTCACCACGACGTCGACCTGGCCCCATTTTTCGGCGAGGCCCTCGACAAGCTTGGTCACCGCTTCCGAGTCGGTTACGTCGCAGGGATGCACTTCGGCGGCGCCTCCCGCGGCTGCGATTTCGTCTGCGGTTTCTTTGAGTTTGTCGGCGCTCCGCGCGACGCAGGCCACTTTCGCACCATTAGCCGCGAGTGCCAGCGCAATCGCCTTGCCGATGCCGCGCGAGGCCCCGGTGACGATCGCCGTCTTGCCGGAGAGGTCAACTTTGATCCGCCGTGATACGACTTCTGACATAATGGTTTCTCAATACTTTGACAGGATTACAAGATTACTCAGGATCGGCAGGACAGAAAAACAGTTTTTTCATCCCGTCGATCCATTGCGATCCTGTTGATCCTGTCAAAAAAATGTGTTGGTGACGATTCGAATCAGGCCGTAACGTTTTCACACGGCGTCTTGCGAGCGATCCGCTTGAGCAGGCTGGCCAGCACGCGGCCGGGGCCGATCTCGTAGAATTTCGTGACTTCGGCGGTGTCGAGCAAGTACCGCAGCGAATCTTCCCAGAGTACTTGCGAGCAGACCTGCCGAATCAGCAGCTCGCGGATTTCGTCGGGATCGTCGTGCGGCCGGGCGTCGACGTTGGAAATCACGGGGATTCGCGGCTTTTTGAGTGGCACCTTGGCCAGGGCGGCACACAGCCGATCAACGGCCGGCTCCATCAACCGGGTGTGAAATGCGCCGGCCACCGCGAGCGGGATCGTCTTCATCGCGCCGGCGGCGACCGCAGCGTCCATCACCTGGCGGCATGCTTCTTTGCCGCCTGAGACGACAATGTTGCCCGGTCCGAGCAGGTTGGCAATCTCGAGCGTCTCGCCGCCGCGGCACTCGTTGCAGACCGCTTCGACCTTTTCTCGCTCCAAGCCGAGGATGCTGACCATGCCGCTTGGCAGAATGTCGGCCGCGGATTGCATTGCCCGGCCGCGCTCCTGGACGATCGCCAGGCCATCCTCAAAATCCATCACGCCGGCGAAGACCAGTGCCGTGTATTCGCCCAGGCTAAGCCCCGCCGCGGCGGAACAATTCTCGACCACCTCGGGCGAATCCTGCTTGAGCTGCTCGAGTGCCGCGAGGCTGGCGACGAAGATTGCCGGTTGGCTGTGGTCCGTGGTGTCGAGCCGGGTCGCCGGCCCTTCGGTGCAGAGCTGGTAAAGGTCGTAGCCCAGGATCGGCGCCGCGAGATCGAACAGCGCCCGGGCCGCTGGCACTTGCGAACAGACCGTCGCGCCCATGCCGACCGATTGGGCGCCCTGGCCGGGGAAGAGGAAAGCGACGGTGGCCGGCTCGTCGGACGACATAGCGGTATAGAATTCCTAATGACGAATGACTAACGACGAATAGGAAATGAATCGGTCATTCGTCATTCGTCATTAGAGAATTAGTCATTCCCGCCTAGCCTACTCTGTCTCGACCATAGTCCGGCCGCCGTACTGGCCGCAATTCGGGCAGACGACGTGGGAGGGAATGGTGGTGCCACACTTGGGGCAGGCGTGAAGCTGCTTGGCCGTGAGGCCGTGGTGCGAACGGCGCATGCCGGTGCGGGAATTGGTCTGTTTGCGCTTGGGAACGGCCATGGCTCGAATCCTAATCTGCCGATCGGCTGCCGACCGGGCTTAATTGGCACTTATGGAGAATCCACCAGCATAAACGGAGCGGTTTTAGGCCGTCAAGGTGCGATTTTGGGCCGCTTGTGGGGCGAAACCGGCAAAGAGCGGAAGCGGGCCGATTTAGGGCACCGCCGCCGTTTCTCCGCCGGCGATCGTAGAGAGGTCCTTCCAGACGCCGGCGTCGACCTCACTGCCAACAAAGCGGAGCGAGCCGTCGGCCAACAGCACGTTCACTCCGCCCGCGTGGTTGCTGCGGGCGGCGCGCCAGCCGAAGGGCGTGTAGATTAGTTTCACGCCGCCGCCAATCTGGACGCCCATGCAATCGGGCACGGCGGCGTTGGGCACGTCGTGATGGTTGTAAAGCCCGCAGCGATATTCGCCGCTGACCCAGGCGAAGCCGCGCGCGTCGCTGATGTTCCATTGAGCGCTGGCATTGCAAATTGCGTCGGAGACGGGTGCGGAGAAGCTAAATTTATATTCGCGCTGCGGATCGTGGGGCGAGGCGGGCTGCGGCTGGCCGAGCAGGCTTTCCGACGCCAGCGCGGTCTTGGAGAGACCGTCCGTGATCTTGGCGGGCGTGGTTTGAGAATTGACGTAGAAGATGCCGTCGGTGTTGCGAGGCGTCCCACCACCGGCGCCCGAACCAGCGCAGACGGCATAGTTGGTGGGCCCGAAACTCTCGGCCACGGCCCGGCCGATGTCGCTCGGACAAAGGAACTCGGGGATGACAAGCTTCACCGCCTCGATGTTTTCGGGCCGGACGCCGAACGTACTCGCGTAGAGCGGGACCGAAAGGTCGATCGCGTCGTAGGCGGCCGTGTTTTCAAGATAGGGTGTCAGCTCGGCCAGGGCCGACCAGCGATAAAACGACCACGCTGCCCATGGCTCGGCCGCAAACTCCTTCGCCACCGATCCGCTGGGAAAGTATCCCCGTGCGGACTGGTGGTTGTGAGCGGCGAGGCCGATCTGACGGAGATTGTTGCTGCAGGCGTTGCGCGCCGCGGCCGCCCGGCTGGCCTGCACGGCCGGCAAGAGCAGTCCGACCAGGATGCCAATGATCGCGATCACGACCAGCAGCTCGACCAGCGAAAAGGCGAGTCGCCGCTGGCTGCTCTCGATCACGTGCATTTGGGGCGATGCCACTTCGCATAGGTACCAGCATATCCCGGTAAGCACTCACTTTGCGAGCAATTCCACGACGGCGGATTCGATGTCGGCCGGCGTAAATTGCCGTTCCGCCGCGGGATCGAGCTCGAAGGTTCGGACGGAGTTTCCCCGCTCGATCGTACAGCTTGTAGTGGGGCAGGGCACCGCTGTTGATTTCAAAAGCGGTCATCGAATCGGGGCTACTGCCCAGTTTGCATTGAAGGTTGGTCACGTTCGCGGCACCCGCGCCCGCACCGGCGAGCAACTTACGGACCTGCTCGACGGCATCCGGATCGTCGAAATCCAGAGTGACGACGGCCAGCCCGTCGGCCGCTTGCTCCCTGGCGAGCGCCATCGAATGTGGCAATTGCTCGACGCACGGCAAACACCAGGTGGCCCAACAATCGACGAGCACCACTTTGCCCTGGAGGCCCGCCAGGACCGCGTCGAACTCCGCTCGATCAACAAGCGTTATCTCGACGGGGCCTGACGGTATAGTTTCAGCAACTTCGGGTGCGGCAGGCGAGCAACCAACGAACATGCAGCACAGCGCCGCGACGTTAGCTAAACCGCAAGCGGCGTGATGGCATGGGCCTTGGCTACTCATACGCGATGCCGCAGCCCATCGGCTTGGTCGAGGCGGGCTCGGGCTTGTTGCCGGCGAGGACTGCGTCGATCGCGTCGCGGAGGAGCTGCTTGGTGACCTTTTCCGAGCTCATGTTGTCGTCGATCGCGCCGACGTACGCCAGGTTCCGGTCGCCATCGAGCAGGAACGCGTGGGGTGTAACGGCTGCACCATAGGCCCGGCCGATCGCCTGTGACGGATCGTACAGGTAGTCGAACTTGAAGCCCTTTTCCTCGGCCCGTTCTTTCATCTTCGGCAGCTTGTCGGCGTCCATGTTGCTGACGTTGATTGCCACGACGTCGACGTCTTTGTCCTGGTAGTCGGTTGCGATCGCAATGATGCGGTCTTCGTAGGCCTTGGCGACCGGGCAATGGTTGCAAGTAAAGACGACGACCACGGCCTTGGCGTCGGCGTGTTCGCCGAGGCTGTGATTCTTGCCGTCGACACCCGCGAGGCCTTCCCACGCTGGGGCGGCATCGCCGACGGCTAGTTTCTTCTGCTTGGCGCTGTCGGCATCCGTTTTCGTGCCGGCGGGTGCGTCGGCACCGTACGCCGACGGAACGGCTAGTGCCGCGGCGATGGCCATCGACATGCCCATGCCAAAGGAGCGAAGTTGCTTTCTCATCTTTTCAGTCCTCCTGGACAGTGGTGAAGTGCGGCGTCGCGGACCATGCATACGGCGCGGAGCGCGACGCCAATCGTTTCAGATTCATCCACGACGTTTGTTAGTTGAGGTGGCGAACATCAGCAGGACGCCAATCACGGCGATCGCAGCCGACGCCGGCTCGGGGACCGACTGCATCGCCCCCACTCCGGCTTCGGCAATTTCCGGCAGGGCATTGCGCCAGACGGTGTAGTCGGCGGCATCGACGATGCCGTCACCGTTGCCATCGGCGCCGCCGCCTTTGGCGACCCATTTGCCGAAGTCGGCCTTCCACTTTTCGTAGTCGGAAGCGTCGACAAGATCGTCGCCATTGAAGTCACCATCAATGGCCGTCGCCGAACGGATCCAGGCGATGCTGGAAAGAGTGACAGCATTATCGACGACCGGAGTTCCTGGCGGATCGCCCAGAGGATTTCCTTCCAGATCGAATCGCAAGACCTCGCCTGTATCGACGTAGTCGTAGCCCAGCACGGCCAGCAAAATATTGCCGTCTTGGTCAAACGCCAGATCGGATGGGAAGTTGCTGCCCAAAGGATTTTGTCCTTCCGGATTCGGCGGGTTATCGAGCGGCGGGATCGTGGCAAACAACGACGGGTTCTCGCCGTGCTCGTCGTACTCGATCACCTGATTGCCAAACGCGTCGCAAACGAGCAGGTGACCGTTGGGCAAGAACAATAGTGAACTCGCCGTGAAAAGTCCGCCCGACTGTGGCGTCACGTAGAGGCTCGGAATGCCCCCATCGAATCGTATCACGCTCGCCGCTCCAAAGTCCCCGACGTACAGCGCTCCATCGG
The DNA here is from genome assembly GCA_963847905.1 of uncultured Planctomycetota bacterium. Lineage (GTDB taxonomy): Bacteria > Planctomycetota > Planctomycetia > Pirellulales > Lacipirellulaceae > DASYDU01. The sequence goes on from CAWKBP010000003.1 coordinate 235,186, forward strand.
GCCCGAACGCGAAACCGCCAGCGGGGCCAACGAAGACCGACGCGGCCGGTGTCCCCTCGACGCCCGTCGTGCCATCAAACGTCCGCACGGATTGACCTTGGAAATCCGCAACGTAGAGGTTGCCGTTTGGTCCGAAACGGAGAATGCTCGGCCCGCCCACCGGCATTTCTTCGTTTCCTTCGTTGACCAGAGTGGCAAAGAGACCGTCGCGCCCACCGTCATGGGGAGATGGCAAGGGGGCGCCGGTCGCGCCGTCATAAAATAGGATTTCGCCGGAAGCGATACTACTGACGTAGATGTTCCCGTCGGGACCGACCGTAACCCCCGCTGCCTGGTTCAAACCGGCCGAGCCGAATCCGATGCCGTTGCCGAGCGGTGTGCCGTCGTCCTGGAATCGAGATACCGAACTGAACGCATAGCTGCCGGAGAGAAAGTCGGCCCGGGCGGATGTCGAGCAGAAAAAGCTGAGCGATCCCGCAAAGATTAGCAAGGTCGCATAGGTATACGCGTGAAGATCGGCTGCAAATTGGTGCATCATGGAGGTTGATCCGGGTGGGCAATTTAGGTGGGAAATCCAACGGAAGTTGAGCCACTTAGGGCGGCTCCACGCAACAACGGCCGAACGTTTGCGGGTAGCCTGCGGCAACGTCTTCCACCGTGAGAGACCGGCATTATTCCTGAAAATCGGGGCGAAATCAAACAACCCCTTCCCCCGACACGCCAAACGCCAGCCTCGTCCGCATATACGAACCGATCCGAAGGGGGGTTCAGTGGAAAAACCGTGCTTGGGACGATCGGCTTTGAGATTTGGCGGGCAACTGCTGCCCGATTCGTGAGCACTGGGGCCCCGAAGCGAGAATCGTACTGAGCGAGTCGGCTGCTGAGGGCTCGTCGTATCTCCAATGGTGGCAAGGTGGTTTGTGTCATTTAGAGCAAAGCGGAAGCGGCCGGTAGGGGCCGGCGCACCGTTTGCAACACCGTCATGGGTGAGGTTGGTTCGTCGGCTAACGAATCGTGGGGTGACTCCACGCCTTTTCCTCAACGTTCGGCCAGTGACGGTTGCCAGCGGCGAAAAGGCGGCGGATGGCGTACCCGGTTTGCTTTGGGGCTCGAAATGGTAGGATCGGTGACATGATGAGCGAGCATTCGGCAGTTCTCTCCCCGCCGCGTCAGGAATCGCGCAACGGCGCAACGTCAAAACGCATGGAAAACCTCCACTTTTCGCAATACGATTGCGGCGACTTCTACGACGAAATGTTCGACGGCGACGGCGCCCCTCGCTCCGATTGTCACCCGCTTTTTCGCCGCATGCAGACAATGACCACTGACGACTTGGCGCGGCGTCAGAAGGCGGCCGACCGGTCGATGGTCCAGTTGGGCATCACGTTCAACGTTTACGGCGACACGCAAGGCCGCGAGCGAATTATTCCCTTCGACATCGTGCCGCGGATCATCGCTAACAAGGAATGGCTCTGGCTCGAACGGGGACTCAAGCAGCGGATCACGGCGCTCAACTTGTTCCTTGACGACATCTACCACGATCAACGCATCGTCCGCGACGGCGTCGTGCCGGAACACGTCGTCGCCACGGCGACCGGTTTTCGCAAGCAATGTATCGGCCTCACGCCGCCGCGCGGAATTTGGTGCCACATCACGGGCACGGACCTGGTGCGCGATGCGGCGGGCCAGTACTACGTGCTGGAAGACAATCTCCGCTGCCCCTCCGGTGTGTCGTATGTGCTACAGAATCGGCAGCTGATGAAGCAGACGTTTCCACAGCTCTTCGAGCAGACGTCGATCACGCCGGTGGATGACTACTGCAGCCAGCTCCTCGATGCGTTGCAGTTTTTGCGCGAGGACCACGTGCGGACGCCCTCCGTGGCGTTGCTCTCGCCGGGGAGTTTCAACTCGGCCTACTTTGAGCATTCGTTTCTCGCGCAACAGATGGGCATCGACCTGGTCGAAGGCCGCGACCTCGTGGTCTCCGACGGCTTCGTTTACATGCGGACCACCAAGGGCTTTGAACGGATCGACGTGCTTTATCGACGCATCGACGACGATTTTATCGATCCCAAGGCCTTCCGCGAAGATTCGATGCTGGGCGTGCCGGGGCTGATGGAAGCTTACCGCGCCGGCCGGATCGCACTCGCCAACGCGCCGGGCACCGGCATCGCCGACGACAAGGTCGTCTACGCCTACGTGCCGCAGATCATCAAATACTATCTCAGCGAAGAAGCGATCATTCCGAACGTGCCGACGTTCGTCTGCTGGGACGAAACCCAGCGGAACCACGTGCTCGGCAACCTCGACAAACTCGTCGTGAAGCCGGCGAACGAATCGGGCGGCTACGGCCTGATGATCGGCCCGCGCGCGAGCGAAGAGGAACGGGCGAAGTGTGGCGAACAGATCAAAGCGAATCCTGCGCAATTACATCGCCCAGCCGACGCTGAGCCTGTCGCGTGTGCCGGTGCTCACTGACAACAGCCTCGAGGGGCGACACGTCGATTTGCGTCCGTTCATCGTGTACGGCCGCGAGATATTCGTGCTCCCCGGCGGGCTGACGCGCGTCGCACTCAAAAAGGGATCGTTGATTGTCAATTCGTCGCAAGGTGGCGGCAGCAAAGATACCTGGGTCGTTTCCTGAAAGGCGAGCTCGCTACAGCGAGCGGGCGATAGAGTACCATGCTGAGCCGCGTTGCTGATTCGATCTACTGGATGAGCCGCTACGTCGAGCGGGCCGAGAACGTCGCCCGCTTCATCTCGGTGAACCTCAACCTCAGCCTCGACATGCCGGGCGAGGCGGGCCAGCAGTGGTGGCCCCTGGTGGTGATCACCGGCGACGATGCCCAGTTCCAGGAGCGGATCGGCACGACGACCAAGGAGACGGTCGTCCAATTTCTCACGTTCGACGCCGACAATCCGAATTCGATCCTGTCTTGCTTGCGGAGTGCCCGCGAAAACGCCCGCAGCGTCCGCGAGATCATCTCCGCCGAGATGTGGGAGCACATCAACAAGTTCTATTTGATGGTCCGCGACGGCGGCACGCTCGAAGACGTGCTCGACGATCCCTATCATTTCTACGACAAAGTGAACGTCTCGGGCCAGCAGTTCATGGGCGTCACCGATGCCACGATGACGCACGGTGAGGCCTGGCACTTCTGCCAATTGGGCCGAATGATCGAGCGGGCCGATAAGACGTCGCGGATCCTCGACGTGAAGTATTTCATCCTGCTGCCCAAGGCGACCGACGTCGGCACGCCCTACGACGACATCCAGTGGCTCGCCTTGCTGCGCTCCGCCAGTGCGCTCGAGATGTATCGCCAGCGACATGGCCAGATTTCGCCGGTCAACGTGGTGAGGTTCCTCGTGCTCGACAAGGAATTCCCGCGGGCCGTGCTCCATTGCTTGACGCGAGCCAACGAATCGATGCATGCGATTTCGGGCACCCCGCCCGGCAGTTTTTCCAACTCCGCCGAACAACGGATGGGCCAGTTGCGGGCCGAGCTCGCCTACACCTTGGCCGAGGAAGTAATCGCCGGCGGCTTGCACGAATTCATCGACGATTTCCAGAAGCGACTCAATTACGTCGGCGAAGCGGTGTACGAATCGTTCTTCGCCAAACGCCCGCTCGAGACGATGAACGCCCAACGTCAAACGCAGTTGACCCATTGACGAACTGGTCGCTGAAGCGACCAGTCCACCTCATGTTCTCTAAACCTTTCAGACTCTAAACACAAACCGCCATGCTCTTTACCATCGACCACACGACCGAGTATCGTTTCAATCGACCGGTGTTCTTCGAGCCGCATCAGTTGCGGTTCCAGCCGCGGAACGACGCGTCGCAGCGTGTCCTGCGGTACGAGCTCTCGATCGATCCCGAGCCGGCGGGGATGACCACGTCGCTCGACGCGGATGGCAATCTCGTAACTCAGGCTTGGTTCGACGGCCTCCACGAGCAGATGTCGATTCACGCCACGGCGGAAGTCGAGACCTTGCGCGAGAATCCATATGATTACTTACTCACGCCCGACAACTGCCGCTTGCCGATTGGCTATCAGCCTTGGGAGCTTACCCAATTGGCCAACGCGTTCCGACGCGTGTCCGTGCCAACGCACAGCGACCCCGTCCGCACCTTGGCGGAGAAGGTGCGCGAAGCGGCCGGCAACGAGCTGGTTCCCTACCTGACGCGGCTCTCCAACACGATTTGCGACCGGATCAAGCTAGTCCGCCGAGAGACCGGCCTGCCTTGGACCGCCACGATGACGATGGAGCAGCGACAAGGCGCCTGCCGCGATTTGGCCATGGTCTTCATCGACGCCTGCCGTTGCGTCGGTCTCGCCGCACGGTTTGTCAGCGGCTACCAGGACGCCTATCGCAACATGGGCAAGCGCGACCTACATGCCTGGGCCGAGGTCTATCTGCCGGGTGCCGGCTGGCGCGGCTACGACCCGACGCGCGGCCTGGCAGTCGCTCAGCATCACGTGGCGGTGGCCGCCGCCGCCGACCCGCAATACGCAGCCCCCGTCACCGCGACTTACCGCGGTGATGGCGTCCAAGCTGAGCTGCACACGGAAGTCCGCATCGATTCGCACTCGGCGGTCGCAGCCGCGTGCTGATTTCTACTCCAATTATTTCAGTCGCAGCGTATACGTTTGACTTTCATTAGGTAAGATGCTATCTTACTTGCATGAAGACTACGCTTTCCAGCAAGGGGCAGGTCGTGCTTCCGGCCGAATTGCGCGACCAGGATCGGATCGAGCCCGGGCAGCAGTTTTCCATCGAACGGATCGAGCCGGGCGAATACTTGCTGAAGAAGTTGTCCCCGTCGGGTAAGCCGGGGCTGGCGCAATGGCTGCTGAATTGCCCAGAGAAAAACTGGTTCCAGCCGCTAGACTCCGAGTCGACCGACACGCTCGGCGTAAAAACCCCGCGTGAGTCTTCTCGATGAAGTACCTGGTCGACGCAGATGTATTGAGTGAGGCCACAAAGCCTCGGCCTGCAAAAGCGGTTGTCGACTGGCTCGTCGAGCACGACGAGAATCTGGCAGTCAATCCAATCGTCTTGGGTGAACTCGAATACGGTATCCTGTTGCTCTCCGCCGGTCGACGCCGCAAGCGGCTAATAGACTGGTTTGCCGAGGGCGTCCAACGGTTGAACGTGATCGAACTCGATGCGGCCACGGCAAGTTGCTGGGCGCAGCTCCTCGCGGAGTTGAAACGCAAGGGGCGTGCGATGCCGATCAAAGATAGCCTCATCGCCGCGACTGCCCGGCAGCACGATTTGACCGTTGCGACGCGCAATGTCGCGCACTTTCGTCACGCTGGCGTGGATTTGTTCAATCCGTTCGAAGCTTCCTGAGAGTTCAGAGCCGAGCTGCACACCGAGGTTCGTTTTGAATTCAATACATCGGTCGCGGCTGCGTGCTGATTCTGCCAGCTACGCCATCACGGTTCCCAGCCGGCAAAGAAACTTCACGCCGACCGAGAACAAGCCGCCATGTTCTGGGTGGGCCCAGACGCTTTGTGCGATCACCTGGAGCTTGTGGCCCGCAGCGATCTGAATCGCTGCGATCGGCGCCCGATTGATCGTCGCGGAAACATACGCCAAGCCACCGGTTGAAATATTATAGACGATCACGGGAAACGATCTGCCTCGCGGCGCCCAGCTTTCTTCGACGGCAATCACCTGCGCGTGCAGGTTGCGGGCAACACGGGGCGACGTGCGCTTATCTTGGATCGCGGTGTGGATCTCCTGGTGGTGCAAGTGTTCAATGAGCGCGTCCGTCCATTCGTGCTCCAATTGGGCCGGTTGGCAATCGAAATAGTGCCCGGCCAGCGCGACGTTTGGCACTGTCTGTTGGCGCGCTTCCGGCGGCAGCGCGGCGCGGTGGTGCGAGCCGCAGCAAACGCACTGCCAAAGTGCCGGCAGCTCCACCGGCAGGGCAGGCCGGATCGGCAGTTGGGAACCACAAGACTGGCAAGTGATTGATCCCAGCACGAATGATCCCGAGACGACCGGAGGCTTGACGACCGAGCAAGAATTGAGAGTATTCATGGCAGAAGAGGTGGGTCTGTGGCGGACACAGATCGAAGGTATTGAAAGCATACTTCGAGTCTGGCATAAAGCCAGCGAACCCGCCGCAGTTTCAGCAAGTCACGGCGATCGGCGGCCGTTACGACCGAACCTTCCAAGCGTGACAGGCTGACGCACGCGGGGGACAAGCGATAATCGCCCCCACGGCCCCATGCGCGCACTGGCCATCGCTGAGCATCACGTCGCGGTTGCGGCCGCTTACTGATTGGAAGCATGCCGTATCGACGGCCTACTTCTTTGTGTACTTTCGCATCTCGACGTATGCAAATGCGGCCAGTACGTCGACTAGGCGTTCCGTGCCGTGTCCCGGTACATCCACCATTTTGTCGGGATTCGTCCTGATCGTTTCAACGAGTTCTTGCTTGGTTGCCTGTCGCGGCCTTTGGCTGGAGGGGGCCTCGTTTTCCGGCTCCAAGAAATCTTCAGGTTTCAACGTTGAGCTCGCCAGGTAGTCGGTAAGCGACTTGAGTCGAGCCGGCGGATCGTGCTTGCCGTTACTCCAGGCAGCGTAGATCGGCACGGTGCCGTTCTTTGCTCCGGCCGCAAAGGTGGCCGCTCCCATGCCCGGCAAATTATCATTGGCGAAGAGCGCCACATGAATTGGTCGATCGTCGGGCAGGCCGTAAATCGTAACATTGGGCTGTGCCATGTGAGTGAAGCCGACCACGTTGCTCACAAAATCCGGTCCCCAGCCAGAAAATCCAAGAATTGGATCCCCCGTGGTCGGCTCGAGGCTAAGAAGTAAATACGCATCTCCGTAAACTTCCGGATCAGTCGTGATCTTGAGCACGGCGTTGCCAAGCTGTCGGACCCAGGCGATTGCTTGTTCCCCAGCTTTCACTTCGACGTCAGCAAACCCATGCAGGTGGACGAATTGACTTGTCGTGCCCTGCAGGGCCGGCAATCCCTCGGTGCCGCTCCAGGACTGAGCGAAAACTCGGTATTCGCCAACCGGCACCTCTTCAAATTGAAAGGAGCCCTTATCCAAGGCGACGGTATACCAGCACAAATCTGTAATTCTAGCCGTGTGCGAAAAATCGAACGGCCGCTTCGTTTTCCGGTCGAGCGGATAACCCGTTTTCGCGTCGCACAGAAAGACGACCGCACTTCCGACGTGCATCGCCTGATCGTGTGCGTCGGCGAGGGCGCCAACAATCGTGCCGGTTTCGGCGCCAAACGTCGCGGCGAGGCACCACGTACTAATCAAACAAGGCGCGAGAAGTAAATGCCTCATGATTTTGCGCAGCTTAGCGGTGCATTCAATCGAACAGCGGCAGCGGACCTTCCGCCTCGCTGGAGTAGCTCGGGCCATCCTCGGGCGGCGTCACGCCTAGATGCTCATACGCCCGGTTGGCCAGCTTCCGGCCGCGCGGGGTGCGAGTGACGAGTTCCGAGCGCAAGAGGAACGGTTCGACTTCGTCGACCAGCGTGTCGAGCGCGAGGTTCATCGTGTGGGCGATTGCTTCAATGCCGGCCGGGCCGCCGTGGAACACGCGCAAGATCGTCTCGAGGTATTTGCGGTCTTGCGGGTCGAGGCCGAGCTGGTCGATGCCCAGCATGTCGAGGGCGGCCACTGCGACCTCAAAGGCGGCCGTGCCGTCGTGCCGGCTGGTGGAATAGTCGCGGACCCAGCGGAGGCGGTTGTTGGCGATGCGAGGTGTACCGCGGCTGCAGGTGGCGATCTTGGTGGCGGCGTCGTCGGCCAGCGGCAGCTTCAATTTCGCAGCATTCCGGCGGACGATCTCGGTAAGTTCCCCGATGCTATAAAAGTCGAGATGCTCGCGGACTTGGAAGCGGTCGCGCAAAGGGGCCGAGAGCAGGCCGCTGCGGGTCGTCGCCCCGATCACAGTGAAGGGCCGGAGCCGCATCGTCACAGTCCGGGCCCCCGCTCCTTCGCCCAGCGTGATGTCGACGCGGAAGTCTTCCATCGCCGGGTACATGAACTCCTCGACCGCCTTGGGCAGCCGATGGATCTCGTCGATGAACAGCACCGAACCCTCTTCGGCGTTGGTCAGGTAGGGCAAGAGGTCCTTGGGCGCGGTGAGCACGGCGCCGCTGGTGATTTGCAGGGCCACGCCCAGATCGCGCGGGATGCAGGTGGCGAAGGTCGTCTTGCCGAGACCGGGCGGGCCGTCGAGCAGGATATGACCGAGTGGCTCCTTGCGTTTGCGGGCCGCGTCCACCGCGATTGCCAGCCGCTCGGCCACTTGCCGTTGGCCGACCATTTCGTTCATGTGCCGCGGCCGCAACGCCATCTCGTCGTCGCGGAGCTTGGCGAGCGCTTCGCGCGAGGCAGCAGGCGGAATGGCGGCAGCACTGGGCGCGGCTTCGGTTTGGCTATCGCCAGAGAGGATCCGTTCACGGGGCATGGGTGAACTATATCAGAACTCGCCAACCCGCGGAAACGGCGAAGCGATCTCCACGCCTCGGCAAGAAACCGACAATTAGCGGCGGATCTTGCTTCGCGTGGGCCCATTTACTGCCATCGAACGTCGACCCACGCCCTACGACACCAATTGCCGCTTCGACCGACGATGCAGGGCCGGAGATTGGGCCGCTTCGTCCACCCGATCGAGGAATTCGCCCAGCGCCGCATAGTAGTTGGGCGGTAAACCATCGTGATGGCGGGCGAAGGGGATTTCGTGAAACTGCTTGAACTCGGTGGGGGCGGCCGCATGCAGGGCCCGTCCCAGCTCGATCGGAACGACTTCGTCGCCCGTGCCGTGGCACTGGAACAATGGGCCATGGTAGTTGCGGATGCGGCGGAGCGAGTTGTATCGGTTCCGCATGACCAATTTCACGGGCAGCCAGGGATACAAGTGGGCCGCCGAGTCGGTCATCTTGTTGAACGTGTTCTCGAGCACCAGGGCCCGCGCCCCTTGCTCGGCAGCCATCGCCACCGCGACGCCACCACCGATCGAACGGCCGATCACGGTGATGTCTTCGGTCGAGACGCCCTCTTTGCGGGCCAGCCAACGTTGGGCGGCCAAGCCATCGGCGATGCAGCCCTTTTCGTAGGGTTTGCCGCGGCTGCGGCCGTATCCGCGATAATCGAAGACAAACAGCGTTGCCTGCAGATTCGCCTGCAAGCGGAACATCAGGTTGGCCTGATCCGCGACGTGTTCGCCGTTGCCGTGGCAATAGACCGCCAGCCGTTTGGGTTCGGCATGCGGAATGTACCAGCCGTGGAGCTTGGTTTCGTCGGCCGCGCGGAACCAAACGTTCTGCGGGTGCAGCCAACGTGGCCGCCAGTCGCCGCGCTCGCGCGAAGGAATGGGATACACCAACCGACGTTCAATGATTCGGATGATCACTTAAATCGCATCCTGGATGAGTGTTCGCCTGGCGGGATTCGAGCGGGTGGTGGGTTGCTAGCAGCGAAGCACAGCCTAGCTGATCCGCAGGGCGTTGTCGATACTTGGGGGAATGGGGCAGAGTCTGTCGATCTGGGGAGGTGGGGGGTTTCAGGGAAGCCGATGGGCACGGTCCGGGTGGGAAATTGGAGGACCAATGCCTGGGGAAGCGAATCTAATTATCGGCAGCAGGTAGGACTTTGGACGCCAGCGTTCTGGCCTTGGAAAATAATAGCCCAGCCCAGCCGCAGGTACAGCCCAATCGATGGGCCCAATCCGCAAGTTTGGAACGAAAATATCGGGGCGATCGTATCCACGCCACCCCTCCGCATGGTGGTTTACTTGGCGACGTTCCCGGCCTTCAAGGAATTATCGCGTTCGACGTCATCCAAAAAAGTTTCCAATTTGGTGTAGTAGCTGTGCGGTTCCGGATCGTTGTGGCCGAGTCCTTCGTACTCGACAAATTGCTTTTGAGCATGGGGGGCGGCGGCGAAAAGTTCGCGGCCAAAGTGGATAGGAACGATCCAGTCGGCCGTGCCGTGGCTCTGGAAGACGGGCCCGTCGTACTTGCGCATCCGCGCGACCGAATCGTAGCGGTTCTTCATCACCAGCCGCACGGGGAGCCACGGATAGTGGTTCGCAGCGACGTCGACCATCCGCGAGAACGAGTTCACCAGCACCAGCGCGCGAGCTCCTTGTTCGGCCGCGACCGCCGTGGCGATCGCACCACCGATCGAGCGGCCCATCACGATCACATCGCTCGTCTGCTGGCCGATCCGCGCGGCGAGCCATCGCTGGGCGGCGAGGCCGTCGGCAATACAGCCCGCTTCGGTCGGCGAACCTTCGCTGTGGCCATAGCCGCGGTAGTCGAAGATGAAGACCGAGGCATCGAGCGCTTGCGACAGTTGGCCGACGACGTCGGCGTTCATGCCGACGTTTTCGCCATTGCCGTGGCAGTAGAGGATGGCCCGCCGTGCATCCGGCCGTTCGACGAACCAGCCATGCAGTTTCGTGCCGTCGGCAGAAGTGAAATGCACGTCCTCGAAATCCAGCCCCGCCGGGTGCCAGTCGCCGCGAGCGAGCGGTGGAATCGGATAGACGAGCATCGTTTCGAGAAACATGAACATCAGCACCACGACCAGGTAGAGGACCAACAGCGACCGAATTATTCGCCCCGCCGTCCGTAGTGGTCGGCGCTTGCTTTGAGCAGGCTGCGCATGGTGTCTCATTCGGCTGCATGCCGCAGTATACCGGGCATCCGCACGGCGATCAGCCGGAAAACCGAGCGTTAGGCCGCGAGTCGCGCTGAGTCGGCCGAATCGCTGGTACTGGAAGATTAGGGTCACCAGCGGAATCGCTCGGGAGGGCACGAATCGGTCCCGCAGCCGCAGAGTCGGCAGTTCGACGAGCTTGGCCATCGTGATGCCGACGACAAATGCGCTCACGAAGTAGATCAGGACGCGAACGTGCCACGAATACCCGGCCTCCTTCAAGTAGGGGACGGCGTAGTAGATGGTGGCCATGTGCCACAGATAGATCGAGTAGGAGAATGTGCCCAGGGTTGCCACGGCGCCCGTCAAGCGATTGCGCGGTATTTCGCAACACAGCACGCCAACGACCACCGCAGCGAAGCCGACGTAAAGTTGCGTGAAGCCCCAGGTGTAGATGAACGCACCGTCAGGCGTGGTAAAGTACGCGGTGATCCCGACCAACAGGGAGCCGGCACCGATCATGGCGTATCGTCGCCGGGCGAAAGTGCGGCGAAACCAGTCGGCGTGGAAATGATACGCATAGGCGATGGCCACGCCGAAGAACAGCGAATCGATACGCAGGTGGGTCGGGAATGCGTGTGTCAGGAAGGTCATTTCCTCGCGGACCCAAAAGTTGATCAACCGCGCAGCCAGGCAAATGATGGAAGTCGCGGCCACGAGGTATAGGACTGGTCGAAAAGGATCTCGCGCTTCCGGTTTGCGTCGCGCCAGCCAAAGCAGCAGGATTGGCAACGCCAGATAGAAATGCTCTTCCACCGCCAAGGTCCAGGTGTGATTCCAATGTCCCTGTTGATAGCACTGGATGAAGAGCAATTCGGAATACATGCGGCCGGTCGCGCAGCCTGTAACCCAACACAAACAGCGAGTAAAAGAAGGTCGCGCCGATCAGCAAGTAGAAGCCCGGATAGATCTTCCAGGCCCGTCGCAGATAGAAACGCGAGATCGAGATGCTCTTGTGTTTCTTGTGCTCGGCGAAGAGCAAGCCCGATACCAGGAATCCACTGAGTACAAAGAACAAATCGACGCCGAAGCCGCCATAGCCTTGCCAAACGCCGAACAACGCTTTGAACGGCTGCGTTAATTCATGCTGCGGTCGTTCCATGTGCCGGCCGAGCACCATCACGACCGCCGCGAATCGAAGCAGATCGAGGCCGATCAGCCGTGAGGAACTGGGAGCAGGTAATTGGTCGGCCATCCGTGGCCTCTCAGCACTGGTGGTAAGTTGCGGTGGGAGAGCCCCCTGACCAGGGCCAGCGAAGTGAAGCAAAACAGGCGGGTCGTGTCCAGGCCGAACGCCCGACCTATCGTCTCGTGGTTGGCCTATCCGTGCGACTTCTCGTAAATCGCATGCAGCAGCGAGTCGACGTCTTTGTATTTCTGCTTCTTGTCGAGGGCGTCATCCAAGAGGCGGCGGGAATCGGAGTCGCTGTGGCCCAGGGCTCGCAGCACCTCGAATGCTTCGGAGAGCAGGTCCCGTTCGATTTCGGCCGACGGTGGCAAGTCGCGGCCCACCAAAAGCGCGAACTTAGGTACTTTGCGGCGTAGTTTCGCAATCACCCGCTCACTGGTCGCCGGGCCGATGCCGGGGAGCGTCGAGAGGCCTTTGGCGTCCTGCTCCTCGATCATCGCAGCCACTTCCTGCACCGGCCGGACCATCGACCGCAGTGCCTTTTTCACACCCACGCCGTCGACCTCGCAAAACATCTCAAAGAACTCGCGCTCGATCGGGCTCAGGAAGCCGACCAGCCGCGGGATCAGCCGGCCCTGCATCGCGTTGCCTTCGAGATACTCGATCGTGTGGAGGCTCACTTCGCGGCCGAGCCGTTCCTGCAGCTGCCGCCGAGCAAACTCGGGGATCAGTACTTCGTACTCAAACGCGCCGACGGCCAGCGTGAGCACATCGCCGACGACGGAAACCGGCAGGCCTGTAATTTTCGTAATCATAGTTGTGAATAGTGATCGATAGCGAAGTTAGCCGGCGACCTTGTGTCGCCGTGTGGACTGCCGACTAAGATACCGCCCCCAGCCCCGCGCCCCCAGCCCCTATTCGCCCGCGATCATCGCAGCGTGCCGCGTCAGGTAGCAATGACACAGCGCAATCGCCAGCGCATCGGCCACATCCGGCGGCTCCGGATCGGCCGCGAGGCCCAGCTCCTGGCGAATGGCCGCTTGTATCTGCCACTTCGCCGCGTGGCCGTTGCCCGTGATCGTTTTCTTGACCTGCGTCGACGGATAGCTGTGCATCGGGATGCCCGCCTGGGCCGCGGCGAGCAAAATGACGCCCCGCGCGTGGCCCATCAAGATCGCCGTCGTCGGTCGGTCGTAGTGGGAGTAAAGCTCCTCGATCGCCAGCACCTCCGGCTGGAGCGACTTGATCACATCGGCGACGCCCGAATAAATCTCTGCCACCCGCTCGGCGAGCGATGCGTTCTGCTTCCCACGGACGACGCCCGCCTCGATCAGCTTGGGCTGCCGCCCAACGAAATCGAGCACCCCGTAGCCGGTGGTGTTGAGACCAGGATCGATGCCGAGGATGCGCATATTCTAGCAATTGGTTGTTGTCGCTGGATGCTATCGGATCGTGTCGGGAATGCCGTCGATGATCAAGGAGCCAAATCGCTCCGGACCGATTTCCGGCGACTTTGCTCCCAACATCGTTACAGCAACCAATCCTTCGCGGCTTACCGTTTGGTCGAGGGCAAAGTAATTGACGTCGAGCTGCACGAATCGCCGGCCGAGCACTAGCTGGCCCACCGTCCATGGTGCCAATCTGCCAGTCGCCTGAAAAGACCAATGTTCTTCGTCCAAGCGTTCCAGGCAGTGGTCGTCCGCGTCGCGAAACATCTGATCAGCGGCTTGATAGTCTCGATTCGCCAAGCTACTCACCAACCGCCTTGCCGCCATCGACGGCAACACGCACCAGGCACATATCACTGCGACTAACGCGGCGAACAGGAAAAACGAGCGTAGGGAGAAGCGAACTGGCATCCCGAGGAACTCGCGTGCGTTTGCTTTCGTCCAGCCAGCTCAGGTTTTCGTCCACTCGGTGCCGCCGGCGCGGTCTTCGAGCGCGACGCCGATTGCGGTGAGCTGGTTGCGGATCATGTCGCCGGTGGCGAAGTCTTTGGCCGTGCGGGCGTCTGCGCGGAGCTGGATCAAGAGCTGCATGATTCCGTTTGTTGCATCCGTGCCGCCGCCGGACCATTCGGTGCCGCCCGCGCGGTCTTCGAGCGTGACGCCGATCGGGCCGAGCGCGTCGCGGATCTTGTCGGCCACCGCGAAGTTCTTGTTCTTGCGGGCCGCGGCGCGCAGTTCGAGCACGAGTGGCATCACTTTGGCCAGGAGGTCGTCGCCTTCCGCTTGCGGTTTAGCTGACGGTGCGGTGAAAACTCCGAGGATATTGGTGAGTTCCCGGATTGTCGTTAGCAGCGTGGTGAACTTCGCCACGGCCGCCGCGTCGGATTTGCCTTTGCCCTCGAGGTCGGCCTCATCGGCAAACTTGTTGGTGATCTTCGCCAGCTCGAATAGTTCGCCGATCGCGCCGCCCGTGTTGAAGTCGTCATCCATCGCGGCGAGGAATTTTTGGCGGCACTTGGCGGCGGCGTTAAGCACTTGGTCCCCGCTCGCTGAAGCGAGCTCGCCGTCCGCGCGTTTGGTCGCGGGCTGAAGCTCGTAAAAATCTTTGCCCGTGATGCGCGTGTAGCGTTTGAAGAGGCGGTAGAACGATTCCAGGCCGATGCCGGCTTCTTCGATCGCGGGCTCGTTGAAAAGCACGGTGCTGCGGTAGTGGGTTCGCAACAGGAAGAAACGAATTCGTTCGCCGCCTTGGCGCTTGATCAGGTCGGCGAGTCCGCCGGCGCCTTTGGAGCGGGACATTTTGCCTGAGGCGACATCAGCAGGCTGCCCGCCCGCTGAAGCGGGCTCGCCGGCTTCGCGTTCGCTGCGGCCGCCGATTTTGCCGCTCACGGCTCCGGCGCGGAGCAGGCCATTGTGGGCCCAGTAGGTGACCATCGGCTTGGCGTGGCAGCACTCGCTCTGGGCGATTTCGTTTTCGTGGTGCGGGAACATGAGATCGAGCCCGCCGCCGTGGATGTCGAACGTCTCGCCCAGCAGCTTGCGGCTCATCGCCGAGCACTCGATGTGCCAGCCGGGCCGGCCCTTGCCCCAAGGGCTGTCCCACGACGGTTCGCTCGGCTTGGCCGACTTCCACAAGGCGAAATCGGCGACGTGCCGTTTGCGGGCGGCCGTTTCGCCGCCGTCGCCGTGGACCGATTCGATGCTGCGGTTCGAGAGCTTGCCATACTGCGCGTCACGGCCGACGTCGAAGTACACGTCGCCGTCGGACGCATATGCGAAGCCTCGCTCGACGAGCTCTTCGATGAAGGCGATAATCTCGGACATGCAGTCGGTCGCCCGCGGGAAATGGTCAATTTGGTCGACGCCGAGCGCTGTGAGGTTGCCTTCGTAGTCGGCGATATTTTCCTCGGCGACCTCGAGCATCGTGATGCCGCGCTCGTTGGCCCGCTTGATCAGCTTATCGTCGACGTCCGTGATATTGACGACCCAGGTCACGTCGTAGCCACAGTATTCGAGATACCGCTTGATGCAATCGAAGATCACGGGCCCGACCATGTGGCCAATGTGGGCCTTGTCGTAGACAGTCGGCCCGCAGAGATAGATGCCGACCTTGCCCGGCTCGACGGTGCGAAACGGTTCCTTCTCGCGGCTGAGCGTGTTGTAAACGCGGAGGGTCGGATGCGGAGCGGCAGAGTTTTCGGTTTTTGCAGGCATGGGTCGAGTCGATACGCTCATTTGGAAAATCTTCTAGGTAGTTGATGAATAGCCGGCGAGCTACGCCTCGCCGGAACTCTCGCCAGTGATTTCGCCGATGCTCTCAATAGTGTTCTCCACCAGCGCCACACACCGCGCCTCGATCACCTCGCCATTGCCCACCGGTCCGACTCCCTCACCCGTCTTGGCCTTCAGCCCCACATCATGCGGGTTGAGGTGCAGGATGCCGGCGATGCGGTGGCGAATGGCGTCCATGTAGTCGGAGAGCTTCGGGCGTTCGGCGTGGACCACGCAGTCGAGGTTGACGATCTGGTAGCCTGCGTTCGTCACCTTAAAGGCGGCGATCGCCAACATTTCGGCCGAGTCGCGGTTGTGGTGGGCGGGGTCGGTGTTTGGGAACGTGCGGCCGATGTCGGGTAGCGCCGCGGCGCCGAGCAGGGCGTCGGTCACGGCGTGCAGCAGCACGTCGCCGTCGCTGTGGCCAACGAGTTGCCGGTCGTGCGGCACATTGACGCCGCCGATTCGCAAAGGTCCACCCGGCTCCGTGCGGTGACTATCCTCACCGAATCCAATTCGCAGCTTGCTAGTAATGATTTGTCCCCAGCCGTGGTTTTGGGTAATTGGCGAATCCGCGCGGATTATAGCGGAGAGCCAAAAACACGACAACGCGGGCACTGGTGTCTGGTCAAGCCTAACTTTTCAGGTTGGGTGCATAAAAAATGCCTTATCAGCTTGTACCTTGCGAAGCACCCAACCCGAAAAGATTAGTTTGACAATGCATTAGCCGTCGCGGTCCGTGGCGGCGAAATCGATGCTCACGCGTTCGGGCGCGGTGCTGGCACGCGCGAGGCGTGCTTCGAGCCGGGCCCCCTGATGCAGGATTTGCGCGAGTTTCACGTCGCACGCTGGTCCCGCGGCAACTTCCGCGTCGACCGAGGGCAGCCGCTCAAACGGCGGGCAAAAGGCGACATGCACTACCGAAGTCCGCTCGCCCGGAGCGAATTCGGCCACGACCGTCCCCGCGATCGACTCGCTGCCGTCACCCGATCGCGATCGGATGAGCTGCTGCAACACTGCCGCTTTGTCACACCCAATAGCCGGCGAGCTACGTCTCGCCGGAACCAGCCCATACGCCGCAAACACTGTCAGCCATACCAACCAGTCGATCGCGCGATTCCCAGGGTACGAACACGCAAACGCAACGAGCACCAGCACTATCGCTGCTAGCCAAACGCCGCGTCGATCGCGAAGACGCAAGCGGACGGCACACGCCCATGTGAGCAACGCAGCCGCAGTGAACACAAGCGGCAACGGCGCCAGCGGCGAATCAAGCGCCCCGCCGATTCGCCGCGCGAACAGGAGAACCGCAATGACGATCGCCAGCAGGACCGAAGCCCACAGCGCCAGAGCGACCGCCCGACGCCAATCGTCGGCCGCTTCCTCCGCGTCGTGCCATGTCCCATCCGTGGCAAGCATCGGCGATTCAAACAGGCTCGGCGGGAGCCTCGCCCTCCCAGATTAAGTTGCCGCTACCGTAGCTTCGGCAGCCTTGGCGAGCGCCTTCGCCTTGTCGGTCTTTTCCCAGGTGAACTCTGGCTCGCTGCGGCCGAAGTGTCCGCCGGCGGCCGTCTGGCGATAGATGGGCCGACGCAAATCGAGGTGCTTAATAATTCCCGACGGCGTAAGCGGGAAGATCTCGCGCACCAACTCACAGAGCCGCGCATCGTCCACTTTGCCCGTGCCTTCGGTGTCGACGCAGACACTCACCGGCTCGGAGACGCCGATCGCGTACGCCAACTGCACTTCACACCGATCCGCGAGTCCCGACGCGACAATGTTCTTCGCCACGTAGCGGGCCATATAGGCAGCGCTGCGGTCGACCTTCGTCGGATCTTTGCCGCTGAACGCGCCACCGCCATGCCGGCCCCAGCCGCCATAGGTGTCGACGATGATCTTGCGACCCGTGAGGCCGCAGTCGCCGTGCGGGCCGCCGACCACAAACCGGCCGGTCGGATTGATGTGGTACGTAATGTCGTCGCTAGCCCATTCGCCAAGCGACGGCTTGACGATCTCTTCGATGATGAACTTTTTGATATCGGCGTTCGAGACGTCCGCGCTGTGTTGCGTGGAGACGACCACGGTGTCGACGCGGATCGGCGTCTGGCCGTCGTACTCGACCGTGACCTGGCTCTTCGAGTCGGGCCGCAGCCAATTGACTTCGCCCTTCTTGCGAGCCTCGGTCAGTCGGTTGAGGATCCGGTGCGACAGCGCGATCGGCAGCGGCATCAGTTCGGGCGTGTCGTTGCAGGCGTAGCCAAACATCAGGCCCTGGTCGCCCGCGCCGATGTCCTTGCCCGCCGCGGCGTCGTCATTCACGCCCATTGCAATATCAGGCGACTGCTCATGGATCGCCACCAGCACCGAGCAATGGTCGGCGCTGATGCCCATGTCGGCCTCGGTGTAGCCGACGTCGCGGACCACGTCGCGGACCACCTGCTGCAGGTCGACCGTCGCCTTGGTGGTGACTTCGCCGGCGATCACGCATAGGCCCGTGGTGACCATGGTTTCACAGGCCACGCGGCTCATCGGGTCCTGGGCAAACATGGCGTCCAAGACGCCGTCGGAAATCTGATCGGCCAGCTTGTCGGGATGACCCATGCTGACTGCTTCGCTGGTGAAAAGGTATCTGCCGGATGCCACGGATGGACTCCCTCGTGAATGGTCGGGGTAAATTGCTCGTAGAACCGGCGACGTTCGCCGGAGCCGCTTGGGCAGCCTGTTAAGTATAAATGCGATCTGGCACCGGTCGCAACTGCGTGGCGGAATAAGCCGAAAGTCCCGCCGCTTCGGCGTATCGAATCTGCCCCCCACTTCGGTTCTAGGACCTGCTACACTGAGCCGATGGCACGCTGGCCGCGACACGTCTGGACATCGCTCTTCACCTATGGCACGGTATTCGTGTTGTTTCCGCTGCTCTGTTTATTGGCTTACGGCTGGGTGCGAGGTTGGATTTTCTGATGGCAAGCAAGACGTCGACACCGCCCAGCCGCACGGAGCTGGCGGCTCAATTGGAATCATTCGATCAGCACCACCTGCTCGGCTTTTGGGACGAACTTGATCATGCGGCCCAGACGCAACTCGCCGCCCAGATCGCGGCGATCGACCTCGACCTGATGGCGGAGCTCTTTTCGCACACCGCGGCGGCCCAGGATTGGGCGGCACTCGCGCGGCGGGCCGAACCGCCGCCGGCGATCCGGCTGGCCGATCGGCAGCGTGGGCGGTTCACGGCGCGACGAGGCCCGCGACCGCGGCGCGCGGGCTTTGGCGGCCGGTGAGGTCGGCGTGCTGCTTACCGCTGGAGGGCAGGGGAGCCGGCTCGGCTTCGATAAGCCCAAGGGTATGTACCCGATCGGACCCGTGTCGGGCGTGTCTCTCCTGCAAGTCCATTTGGAAAAGGCGCTCGCGGCACAACGGCGCTACGGTGCCGCCGTGCCGGTCTACATGATGACCAGCCCCGTCACGCACGACGAGCAGCTCGCCTTTCTCGCAGAGCACGACCGCTTCGGCTTGGCGGCCGACGATCTGGTCGTATTCTGCCAGGGCACGATGCCTGCCGTCGACGCCAAGACGGGAAAACTATTGCTCGCCGAGAAGCACGAGCTGTTCCTCAGCCCCAACGGCCACGGCGGCACCGTCGCGGCACTCGCCGATACCGGCGCGATCGAACACATGCGCCGCCGCGGCGTGAAGCACTTGTTCTATCTCCAGGTCGACAACCCGCTCACGCCGATCGCCGACGCGGAGTTCATCGGCTACCATCTGCTCGCCGACTCGGAACTCACGTCGATGGCCGTGGCGAAGCAAACGCCGCAAGACAAGCTCGGCAACTTTGTCGCGGTCGACGGCCGCACGCAAGTGATCGAGTACAGCGACTTTCCGGACGACGTCGCCGAGCGGCGCGATGCGACGGGCGAGCTGGTTTTCTGGGCGGGCAGCATCGCGGTCCACGTGTTCGCCGTCGATTTTCTCGAGCGGGCACTCAAGCTAGGTGACGCGCTGCCGTTCCACGTTGCCCATAAGAAGGTGCCCCACGTCGACGCGTCCGGCAAGCGGGTCGAGCCGCAGCAGCCCAACGCGCTCAAGTTCGAGCGGTTCATTTTCGATCTGTTGCCCCATGCCGAACACGCGATCGTCGTCGAGTACCCGGAGCACGAGGTGTTCGCGCCACTGAAAAACGCGCCCGGCGCCGACCGCGATACGCCGGAATATGTCCGCCAACACATGATCGATCAGCATCGTGATTGGCTTGGGCAGGCCGGCGTGCAGTTGGCGGATGGTGTGCCGGTGGAGATCAGCCCGCTTTGGGCACTCGATGCGGCCGGTGTGGCCGCGCGCACCGATCTGCCCAAGTCGATCACTGAGCCGACCTATTTGCGATGAGCGTCTGCCCGCCATGAATTATGAAGTCGAGCAAAAGCACCGCGTGGATGATCAGGCAGCGCTTGAGCTTCGGCTCACGGAACGCGGCGCAGTCTGGGGCGAATCGATCGCGCAGGCGGACGAGTACTTCAAACATCCGTGCCGCGACTTCGCCCAAACCGACGAAGCGCTGCGGATTCGCACCGTGGCCGGCGAGAGTGTCGTCACTTACAAAGGCCCCAAGCTCGACTTCACGAGCAAAACTCGCCGCGAGCTCGAGCTGCCGCTGGCGGTGAGCCACGCCGAGTTTGCCGAAATGCTCACCGTGCTGGGTTTCGAGCCGGTGACGACCGTCCGCAAAACGCGGCGTCCGTTCGAGCTTGAGCATCGTGACCAAAGTGTCCATGGAGCGTGGGACGAAATTGACGGCGTCGGCACGTTCGTCGAACTGGAACTCTCGGCCGACGAGTCCACGCTTCAATCTGCCAGCGCCACCATTGCATCGCTCGCCGAAGAGTTGCAACTTGGCCCGTCGGAACGACGTAGCTATCTCGAAATGCTGCTACTGTCGCTGAAGTGAGTTTTCTCGCTTTTGTGGCGAAATGGCACCCGGTTTGCATTGTCTTAGGTTCAGCGGGGGCAAATCGCCGCTGCCACACGACCGGCCATCCTCGGTCACCAACACGAACCACTCGAAAAGCGTGATTTCCCGAGGATTTTCCGGCCGCCAGGCAAGTGCGGCATCTAATCTCCGCTGGCATGCTCGCGGGCAAGCAGCCCACAGCCATGCAGCAAATTCAAATCGACAAGAATTAATTACAACCCGCCGTAAGCGAACCTGCCGGGCAACGACTGCCCGACCGCTTTGCGGTGTGAACCGACGCAACGGATGAGTCGGAAAGGGGTTAGGATGTTACGCTCTCGCGGATTGACTCGCCCGCATGCCGTGCTGCCTTCGCTGCCGGCTTCCCGTTCTCACGACAAATTCAGCTCGACTCTCGTCGGATGGCTGATCCAGACGGCGTTCATCGCCGTAGTGGAGGGAACCTGCGAAACTTTTAACGAATCGAGGGGTTCTATCGAGGGACGGCGGTCGGGACGACCCGCCCGCTTCACTTTCCCGTTAAACTTTTCCCAGCGTGCCTTGATTTCCAGGGCCTGGGGTCGAGAATCGAAATTGTCGATGGCCGGTCGTGTGGCTGGCCAACGCCGGCGGCGGCGTCCTGTTCCAAGTTAGTTTCTAATCGCAAGGGAGATGGAGAAGATGAAGATTTGCACGTACCTGGCGGCTTTGTTGGCACTGTGCAGCTGGTCATTTGCCGTGAGTGGCAAGGCGATAGCCCATGGCGGTACCGACTTCGCGGTCCTCGATTGCGAAGACGAAGACGGCGACAGTTCGGCCCGTGTGTTCGATTGCGAAGACGAAGATGGTGACGCCCAGCGCGCGATCCTCGACTGCGAAGATGAAGACGGCGACGCCGAGCGCAGGCGCAGTCCTTGATTGCGAGGACGAAGATGGCGACGCCGAACGCAGTGCCGTTCTCGATTGCCACGATGACGATGGCGACGCGGAGCGCAGCGCAGTTCTCGATTGCGAGGACGAAAATGGTGACGACGGCGCGGCCGTGCTCGATTGCCACGATGATGATGATAGCGGCGACGAGTAAACCAGCCATCTCCCTGGCGACGTTTTAGTTCAATTCACTGAATAATCCGCGGGTGACGCGTGCAAACGCATCGCCCGCGTTTTTTTGCGCACGAGGTCGCGCAAAACAGCCACGATTTCCCGGCCCGTCCGCCGTGCAACCGCCGTCGAACCGATCTTTCGCCAAACTGCGCATTTTGACATACTGCCGCGACGAATTCCGGCCGACTGCGACGCCAGCGGACGGACATAGCTGACGGTCGAAGAACACCCTGAGTACGATGCAGGATGCGCGGCGATGAAGATCTTTTTTTCCGTGGGTGAACCTAGCGGTGACTTGCACGGCGCGAATCTGATTCGCGAGCTGAATCGCCGGCGGAGCGATCTTGAATTTGTTGGCTATGGTGGACCGCGGATGGCGGCGGCCGGCTGCCAGTTGCACGAGGACCTCACGCGGTTTGCGATGATGTGGTTCTTCCGCGTGCTTTTGAAATTGCACTACTTCTGGGACCTGGCGAGCCGGGCCGATCGATACTTTCGCCACGAGCGACCCGATGCGGTCGTGCTGATCGACTACCCCGGCTTCAATTGGTGGATCGCGCGGCGCGCGAAGGCCCATGGCATTCCGGTGTTCTACTACGGCACGCCGCAGATCTGGGCTTGGGCCGGCTGGCGAATCAAGAAGATGCGCCGCCTGGTGGACCACGTGCTCTGCAAGCTGCCGTTCGAAGAGGCCTGGTACCGCGAGCGCGGTTGCCACGCGACTTACGTCGGCCATCCCTATTTCGACCAACTCCGCGGCGAAACGCTCGATGCAACTTTCATCGCCGAACAGCGTTCCGGTGCCGGTCCGCTGGTGGCCATTCTGCCCGGCTCGCGGACTCAAGAGGTGAAAGCGAATTTCGGCCCGTTCCTCAAGGCGGCCCGTCTCGTGCGCGAGCGAGTGCCCAACGTACGGTTCGCGGTCGCGTCGTATAAAGCCAGCCAGGCCGAAATGGTCCGCGACGAGTTGCGCGGGGTCGACCTACCGATCGAAGTGCACGTCGGTCGCACGCCGGAGCTGATCGCGGCGTCGGAGTGTACGATGGCAGTTTCCGGCTCCGTGTCGCTCGAGCTGCTGTATCACACTAAGCCGACGGTGATCTTGTATGCCATCTCGCCGCTGGCATTTTTTCTGCAGAAGTTTTTCCGCAAGGTGCGGTACATCACGCTCGTGAACCTGTTGGTAACCGACGATTTGTTCCCGAAGCAGGTGGCCTTGTACGATCCAAACGACCCGGCCGACGCCAAGGTCTTGATGCCGGAATATCTTACCTGCGAGGATAAGTCACCCCAGGTGGCCGCACACGTCGTCGAGTGGCTCACCGATCCATCCAAGTGTTCTGCGCGAATCGCCCAACTGTCCGCCCTCAAGGAACAGGTCGGCTACGGCGGCGCGTCGAAACGTGCTGCTGATTACATGCTCCACGAACTGACGCGCATTGCCGAGCGGCCAACCCCTCGGACCCACTTCCCCTTCGTCACCCGCCTCGAAGAAGCCGCCCGCGGCGCCGCATGATGTATAACATCTTTTAGCGGCGAGACCTGCCCCGCGTTCGCTTCGATGCGCCGGGCAAGCCCCGCCGCTAATTGTTGCCCGCCGTGTTGGGGTCTATTTTGGCTCTCGACCCTTAACTCTCAACTCTCGACTTTCCCATGCTCCTCGCCGATCCACCACCGTCGCAGGGCGACTTGCACTTTCGCGTGTTCGGCATCCCGGTGCGCGTTCACCCATGGTTTTGGGGGATATCACTGCTGATGGGGTTGGGTGTTGGCAGCAAGAGTGCCGATCCGATCAACACGCTGGTCTGGGTGGTGGTAGTCTTTGTGTCGATTCTGGTGCACGAGATGGGGCACGCTTTTTTGCAGCGCTACTTCGGCGGGCGTCCGCGAATTACGTTGTATGGCATGGGCGGGCTTGCCATTTGCGACGATTGCGATCGATCGCCCCGCAGCCAGATTCTGATTTCGCTTGCTGGACCGCTTGCCGGATTCCTGCTCGCCGCGCTCGTCGTCGCCATTCTGGCTGCGACCGGTCATTTTCGTGGTTTTCGTTTCGATCTCTGGCCAGTCGATCGAACGTTCTATGACCCGATTGAAGTTTTGAAAGACAATACCATCAAATTCTCCCCGCGCGACACTTTCATCAATGACCTCTTGTGGGTCAACATCTTCTGGGGCTTGGTAAATCTGCTGCCCGTTTACCCACTCGATGGCGGTCGCGTTTCGCGCGAGGTACTGACCATTTCTCAGCCTCGCCGCGGTATCGTGCAGTCGCTTTGGTTATCGATCGCGGCGGCTGGTGCGGTCGCCGTGTTTGGGGTAATTGTTCTGCAATCGATCTTTATGGCGATCTTCTTTGGTTACCTGGCTTACGCCAATTACCAAACTCTACAAGCGTACGAGCAGCATTGGCAGTGATCGGGCGACAATGTCTATGGCTCGAAAACCGACGCGGCGCGTGATCTTATTGGGTGCGAGTAATCTCGTGCGCTCGATTTCAACGGTCGTCGAAACCGCACGCGAACTGTGGCGCGAGCCGGTCGAAATCATGGCGGCGATTGGTCACGGCAGGTCGTACGGACAGAATACACGCATGTTGGGACGAAAAATTTCAGGAATTTTTCCCTCTTCACTTTGGAAAAATTTACAATCGCGGCCCGCGCTGCCAACCGTCGCGCTAGTGACCGACGTTGGTAACGATTTGGGGTATGGCGTGAGTGTGCCAGAGGTCGTTTCCTGGGTTGACGGCTGCCTCGACCACCTCGAACGCGCCCAAGCGACGACGATCATCACCGAACTGCCGATGGCGCGATTCGAGCGTCTCTCGGAGCGACAGTTTTTATTCTTTCGTACGCTGTTCTTTCCCAAATCGCGACTCACCTTTGCCGACATTCGCAGTCGCGCCGTCGATCTCAACGATTCTCTCATTGCGATTGGCGAGCAGCGAAATATCTCGGTAATTCCAGTGTCCGGCGATTGGTACGGGCTCGATCCGATTCATCTCAAACGTTCGTCGTGGCGCGTGGCGTGGCCCGAGCTGCTCTCCGCCTGGCACGCGGAACAACAGACGCGCGTGCGACCGCGCACGTCGTTCGCGCGGTGGGCCTATTTGCGTTCGCTCGCCCCCTCGGAGCATCATGTTTTTGGATTCGCGCGACGCGCCGAACAGCCGAGCGGCGTGCTCGCCGACGGGACGACGATTTCGTTCTATTGAATTGTGCTTCGTCGCGACTTGGCAGCGTGTCGCGACGGTTTGCAAATTGAGTTTTGGGTCACGCGCGTTGTTTAAGAACCAAAATTTTTTTCGCGGTTGGCATTTTTTTGCCCAAAACGTGTTGCACAAATAAAACAAATTTGTACAACTACGATCAAGTGGAGCTAGAAACATTTCGAGTTCCACTCGGTAACACGTCCTTAAGGAGTGTTTGATTCGCCTGCGAGTTGAACTGATTCGCCTGCGAGTTGAATACGGATGTACCGGAAAGCTACCGCGGATCGGTAGCTTTCAATAGTAGGAGAGTGACGACCGATCGATAATGTGTGTCGAACGGAGTTGCTTTCCAGAACCCCTTTATGGAGGAGTGACTGTGGCCAAGAAACGTAAAGCCAAGAAGAAGGCTGCCAAGAAAGGCACCAAGAAGAAGGGCACGAAGAAGAAAGCCAAACGTAAAAAGAAGAAGACCACCAAAAAGGCATAAGGCCTTGGTCATTCGGCCAGGCCGCCGGTGATGCGACGATTTGATCTACAAAACGTCGCGTCGCCAGGCAGCCGGTCAACGAAATAGCGAGAAAGAGCCGCAGAGCATTTGCTTATGCGGCTCTGTTTTTTGCGCCGCGGCGTGTAGCGCTCATAGCCGACGACCCACGAATAGCCGGCGAGCTACGCCTCGCCGGACCCGCCCTACACAGCACCGGCGTGCCCTACAGCACCGACAAGCTCGGCATCGGCGGGCTGGCTTTGTGGCTGTTCGTGAGCTCGCGGACCACATTCAGGCAAATCTGCTGGAAATAGCTCGCCGTCGAGGCGTCGTCGAAGTTGCCGCCCGTCGTACCGGCGTCGCCCCGCTCGCGGATGCCGATGTTGATCGGCACCTCGCCCAGAAACGGCACGTCGAGCTCGGCCGCCTTCCGCTGGGCTCCGCCGGAACCAAAGATGTCGTACCGCTTGCCGTTGTCGGGGCAGAGGAAGTAGCTCATGTTCTCGACCATGCCCAACTGCGGAATGCTCACCTTGCGGAACATGGCGATCGCCTTCACCGCGTCCAATAGTGCCACGTCCTGCGGCGTGCAAACCACGACCGCACCCGAGAGCGGCAACAGCTGCGAGAGCGTGAGCGCGATGTCGCCCGTTCCCGGCGGCATGTCGATCACAAGATAATCGAGATCGCCCCACTCGGTGTCGCGCAAGAACTGGGTGATCGCCCCGTGCAGCATCGGCCCCCGCCAAACGACCGCTTCGCCCGGCGGCACGAGAAAGCCCATGCTCATCACCCGCAGGCCGTCCTTCGTTACGGGCTGCAATCGCCCCTCGACCAACGTCGGCCGTTCACTCACGCCGAGCAAATGCGGAATGCTGGGCCCGTAGACGTCGGCATCCATCAGGCCGACCTTCGCGCCGGAGTTCTTGAGTCCGTAGGCGATCGACGCCGCGATCGTGCTCTTCCCGACGCCCCCTTTGCCGGAGCCGACGGCGATCACGCTCTTGGCAGTGAGGCCAATCTGCCCGATCGGCTCGGCCGGGCGGTGATGCTCGACGACGCGAACCTTCACCTCGCAGCCGGCCGGCAGCTTTTCCGTAAGTAGCTCAGTCGCTTCCGCCCGCACCTCTTCCCAGAGCGGCGCGGCCCAGGTCGTGAGTCCGAGCGTCACGCTCACCTTCGAACCATCGACATCGACGTCATGCACTTGATCCATGGCGACGACGCTGCGGCCCGTTTCCGGATCCAGGAGAGAAGCGAGGGCGGCGTCGACGGTGGCACGATCGGGCGAACTGGGCATGGCGGTTTCCTGGCGGGCAGATAGAGTTCCTGGGCAAGCGGATCACGGCGGATCGCCGTTCAACCTACTTGCGATCGCCCGGCTTGCCAAGGCAGCGACGCCCAGACCTGCGACACCAGCGACGCATTTTCGTCGGTTTTTTCAGCGGCAGCGGCGTGTCGCTCGCCGAATGCGACGACGCCTTCCAGTCGCCGCGGTGAGGTCGCGATGGCTTGGACCCCGGCCTCAACGAGCGCGTCGCCGACCTCGCCCTGGTGGTCCGCGAGCGAGTGATCCAAGAGTGCTGCGAAACGCGCATGGCCGTGGCGAGCGCGGGCCGCCGCGAGCCAGGCGAGCAGCTCGACAAAATTGCCGCGACGGACTTCGACGGCCACCAGCGCGGTCGGCCGTTCGTCGAGTTCGGCATCAAGCTCTGCCAGGTGCCTCAGCTCGCGGAGTCGATGCGGCAAATTGCCGGACGCCAGCTCCATCCGCAGCGCCGACGCCCAGCGGCTGGTCCGTTCGCAGACGATGATCTCGATGCGGCTCATAGCGCAGCGTCCTCCGCGGCAACTTTCGCTTCACTGATGAACCCCAGCTGCACCAGCCGGCGATAGAGCCGCGGCCTCGTGATCCCCAAGAGCTCCGCCGCGGCCGACTTGTTTCCGCCCACTTGGGCCAGTGCCCGCGTGATGACTTCCCGTTCGATCGATTCGAGCAATTCGTCGAGCACGATCTTCTCCGCTTCGCGGCGGGGCATGGCGGCCGCCTTCGCGGCGTGGTGGACCACGGCCGGCAGGTCGGCGGGCGTGATTTCGTGGGTCGTTGCGGCCGCGTGGGCCGCGGCAATCACGCCGCGCAGCTCGTCGAGTCCGCCCGGCCAGCGATAGAGGGCGAGTTGGTCGAGCGTCTCCGGCCGCAGCGAGCCGACCTGCTTGCCGCTGCCGCGATTGGCCGCTTCGAGAAAATACTGGGCGAGAATCGGCAGGTCGTCACGCCGCTCGCAGAGCAGCGGCACGTCGATCGTGATCGTGGAGAGCGCGTGAAGGAGATCTGGTTGGAGGCCTTGTGCCGCGCCGTCGGCCAATTTGGTCGATTCAGCAGCTGTCACGGTGGCCACGATTCGCGCCGCGAGCGAACCGCTTGCCAGCAGCGGCAGCAATTGCAATTGCAGCGGAGCCGGCAATTGCTCGATGTCGAGGAGTAGGAGTGTATTCCGCTGCTTGGGGTCGCGCAATCCGCGTACCGACTCAAACGCCCGGCGGAGCGACTCGTCGGTCGCCGTCGCACAGTCGACCGGCACCAGCTTGCCGGCCGAGTCTTTCGCTTGGTAGTGAATAGCGCGGGCGATGTGCTCGCGCCCGGTTCCGCGTCCGCCCCGCACGAGCACGTGGGCCTGGCTTGCCGCGGCGGCCGCGACCTGGGCCCGCACTTTCCGCATCGCGGGGCTCTCGCCCAGCAGCGATTCGAGCGCGTACTCGGTCGCCTGCGACCGGCGAAAACTGCGGATCGCCCGATGCAGCTCGTCGCCGTCCGGTTCCGCGGACAGCTCGGCCGCCAATTCTTGAGCCGTTAAATCGGCCGTCGCCAAGAGCACCAGCACTCCGCCCGCCGATTCACCACCGACCGCGAGCGGCACAAACTCGGCCCGGCGATGGACCAGCCGACCGTCGCGGCCGACGCGTCCCACCGTCCCCTCGGTTGCCGCGCCGGCCAGCGCTGCGGGCGGCGGACAAAGATCGGTGAGGGGTGCGAGGGGGGCGTTCTTTTCGCTTCCCGTGACCGCCGGCTCGGAATGGTATTCGACGCTGCGTCCGACAATTCGACTCGCGTCGAGACCCAACCACGCGGCAAGCGCCGCGTTGCAATAGACCAGTTGCCGCTCTGGGTCGACGGCATACACCGGCCGGCTGCTGGCGTCCAGCAATTGATCGAGCGACGGCTTGATGGCAGAATTCTGTTCCAAGTATGCGTGACAGTCTGCATGCGTGGTGTAGGTCGAGTCAGCGCGACCTATCGATTATAAACTCTTCGCCCGCCCTTTGTGCTACAATCCGGCTCATCATTCGGCTCGCTCCATCGTTGGTGCCCTCATGCCGCTTGCCATTCCGCTCGATCCTGTTGAAACGCTGCAGCAATTAATCGCGGTCCCCAGCGTCAATCCCTTGGGACACGAAGCGGCTGGCGAGATTTACGGCGAGGCCAGGCTGACCGATTTCCTGCAGGCCCTCTGCGAGCGGCTCGGCTGGCGATGGTTGCGGCAAGAGGTTCATCCCGGCCGCGAGAATCTGCTGGCTGTCGTACCGGGGAGCCGGCTCGTCACAGAGGGCGGCGAGCTTCAATTGTGGGACGTCCACCAAGACACGGTCGCGGTCGACGGTATGACGGTCGATCCCTTTGGCGGCGCGCTGGCGGACGGCCGCGTGTACGGTCGCGGCGCGTGCGACGACAAAGGTCCGATGGCAGCCATGATCGCCGCCCTCTCGCGGATCGACGCCGAGCAGCTCCGACGGCGATCGCCCCAACATCGTGATCGCGTTTCCCGTGAACGAAGAATGCGGCTTCACCGGGGCGAGCGCCCTGTGCGATCTCTGGCACGCCGACCGCCAATCCGCCGCCCGCGTCACGAGCGGCACGATTTCAGCCGCCGAGATGTTTCCCCGTCCGCCCGATCTGGCAATCGTCGCCGAGCCGACCGATCTGAACGTCGTTGTCGCTCACCAGGGGATGGTTCGCTGGCGGTGCCACGTGACGGGCCGAGCCGCCCACTCGTCGCGGCCGGCCGAAGGCGTCAACGCGATCTACGCGATGGGTCGCGTCGCGGCGGCGATCGAAGCCTATCAGCAACGGCTCGCCGACGGTCCGGCACACCCGCTCTGCGGACGACCGGCCGTTTGCGTTACCACCATCGAAGGCGGCGTCGGCATCAACACCGTGCCCGATCGGGCAACGATCAGCATCGACCGCCGGATCGGTCCCGGCGAACAACCCGAGGCAGCTTATGCCGATGTGGTCCGCTACGTCGCCGAGCACGCGGAGCTCGGCTCCGCCCGCGTCGAACACGACCCGCCCTTCATGACGAGCAGCGGACTGGCAGGGGCGGACAATGGCCCGCTCGCCGAGCAGATCGCTCGGCTGGTCCGCGACACGGGCCGCGAAAGCAGGATCGTCGGTGCTCCCTATGGCACCGACGCCGCCGCGTTCGCGGTGGTCGGTGTGCCGGCCGTCGTCTTCGGCCCGGGTTGCGTCGCCCAGGCGCACACCGCCGATGAGTTCATCGAAGTCAGCGAGCTCGAACTGGGCACCGAGCTGTACTATCGTCTCGCGTCGGGTGGCTGAAACTTGGAGCAGTCGAAACACGAAACCGCGGCGTTTGGCCCTGCCAGACGCCGCGGTTCGCAATGCTTCGTCTCGATGTGCTGCGCGTCGATGAGTGTCCCCCCAGACGTCGACGCACTTGGTTCGGTCGCCCGAAACCACCACCCGGCCGGTGGTAAGGCGGTCGGACTTCGGCTGGAAGTGGCGGCCCTGGTGCGGCGACCTGCTTCAGCAGAATCCGCCGGCTCTAAAACACGTCGAGAGCGAAGTGGGCCCCTTTGTAAAACTTGCGCAGGGCTCGGATACTCGTTGTGCCAATGGCGGTTGTAGACCGGGATCCGCATCTCGGCCGGGTAGCGATAGTACAAGCTATCGGCGCTGCGATAGTACTCGTTCCCCCAGAAATTCTGTGGGTAGTAGACGTACGGGTAGTGGTAGAAACGTTCCCAATCCTGGGTCGTGTAGGTCCCTCCCCACGAGCGACCGTAAGCCTGTTGGGCTTGGGCTTCGCTAGCGGAGAAAAGCGCCGCCATCACGGCGACCAGGAAAAGTGCGAGGCTGAACCGACGGGTCATCGAATCTCTCCCCTCGAGCGGAATCACGCTCCGCCAGCCCTCAGGCCGACGGTGAAATAGTGCGGGTGTCGGTAGTAGCATCGACCCGCGTTACAACCAGGAATGAGAGAAAATTCGGCAGGACCCCTACGACCGGGCGCCAAATCGGGGGCTAGCGTGAGAAGCTTTGCGGGTTGGGGGGACCTCAACGCTCAAATGTCGAGGCCTGGCTTGCCCAGTGCGTCAAACACCGCGTCCGCCGCCTGGCAATGGAACGGTTCTGTATGCCTCGACGCCGGGTCGTCGATTGAGGCGGATGCTTGCAACGCAAGTCGCCTCTCGCGCGCGTGGTCCTGCGAAGTAAGCCACGCGAGGAGATTGTCGTTCGATGTTGCTCGAGCGAATGTCAAGGTACGCACAAGCGCGGGGGCTGCCAAATTTGGCGGGCGATAGAGCAGGCTTGGTTCCGCAAGCACGCTTGGGGCTAATTGGGTCGCCGCCGGTCGGACCACTTCCACAGTTTTCGCCGCTAGCGAATCTACCGTAGCCAACTCAGCCGTAGTCAACTCAGCCGCCAGCGAGCCGCCGCCGGAGGCGCTCGCCATGGGCGGGAGCGTTTCGCCAAAGTGCGACTTCCACAGCGGGTAGTCGTTCGCGTCGATCGTGCCGCTGCCGTCGAAGTCGGCGCCGCTGTAGGGCTCGACCATGGCGCCCACAGTGTTCCGCCAGATCGTGTAGTCGGCCGCATCGACACTGCCGTCGCGATTGGCGTCGCCGATCAGGAGCGGCACAGGCTGGGCCTGCCACTCGACGGCTCCGATGTCGATCCTGGCTCCCACTGGCAACTTGCCGTCGACGACGCGCACAAACGGCGCACCCCGTTCGTCGGAGACAGGCACGCCGCCGCTGCCGGCCATTGCCGCCGGATCGCCGGCGTCGATCACCACGCTGCCGACCAAGGGCACGTGTGTCATGTTCAGTCCGCCGTTGTTCGCCAGCGGGCCGAGCTGCGGATCAATCGGCGTCGCGGCATGGCCGATCTGATTGCCGCCCAGATCATTGACCGTTGCGCCCGTGTCGTCGCCGATCAGGCTATAACGTGCGGAGAGCCCGCCCGTGATGTCCTGCCTCGCCAAGGACGTGAGCAGATTGCCGGCGACGATCGTATGGCTGAGCGCAACGCCCGAACCAGCGGTTGCGAAGATGCCGCCGCCGGCGACCGAGGCCCGGTTCGCAGTGATCGTGCTGTGAGCAATGGTGGCGGTTTGCGCTCCGCCAATCGCGATCGAAACTCCGCCGCCGCTCGCGCCGGTGTTGTTGCTGATCGTGCTATTGAGGATCGAAGCGTTTCCCGAAATGGCGACGCCGGTACCCGTGCTGCCACTGACCGTCGAACTCTCGAGCGCGAGCCCGCCCGTGCTGCGGATTCCGCCGAACGACGGGCCCGTGTTCCCGCTGACTGTGCTGTTCGTTACTTCGAGTAGATCGAGCGGCCCGCCGAGTTGAACGTGGTCGATGCCGCCGCCGCCGATGCTACCGGAGACGACCGAATCGACGATCATCGCGCCTTGGTCGACCAACGTGGTGACCACAACTCCAGCGAAATTGTTGCTGATCGTGCTGGTGGCAATGAACAGTCCGCCGTATTGAACCACGCCGCTCCCGGTGTTATTCACGATCGAGCTGCCGATGACCGACGAATAACCGCGGTTGTGGATGCCGTCACCGGTGTTGCCCGAGACCGTGGAATTGGTAAGCGTAATGTGATTGTCGATGCCGTTTTCGCGTCCGGCAATTCCGCCGCCAATCATGGCCGAGTTGCCATGGATGATCGAATTGGAAATCGATGCCAGGAAATTGAGCGACAGCCCGCCGCCGGACTCCGCGGCACGGTTTCCGGAAATCAGACTGCCGGAAATAATCAAGTTACTGTCGCTTTCGATCCCGCCGCCGCGCGAAGGGCCGCTGTCGGTGGAACCGGCGATCGCGGCGTCGTTCATCGTGATCTGGCTATCGATGACAACGGCTTGCACTGACACGGAGATACCACCGCCGTAAGAGGAGGAGTCACCGTCCGCCTTGTTCCCGGTGATCATTGATCGCACCAACGACAGATATCCTTCCGCCATGATTCCGCCGCCGACGGCCTGGCCACCCATCGCCAAATTCCCACTCACTGTGGAATCGGTGAGCCTGGCGCTTCCTACAGCGGCGACGGCGATCCCGCCGCCGGCGCCATACGTGTAGCCATCCCGATTGGCGTGATTGCCCGTGATCATTGACCGGACCAGAGATAGATAGCCGGCCGAGGAGATTCCGCCTCCATACGAATAGTCGCCATTGGCATGATTTCCGCTCACGGTCGAGTCGGTGACCTCGGCCCTTCCAATCGACGAAACGGCGATCCCACCGCCCGATACCATTCCCGTCCCCGATGCGGTGTTGTCCGTGACCTTGCTTTCAACGAGCTTGAGCGCGCCGTCGGTGCGAATCCCACCACCGTCGCCCTGGACGTCTCCGCCGGTGAGCGTCAGGCCCTGAATCGTTACCCGCGATCCCTCGGCCGACGTCTGGATTTCGAGCACGCGAGCGCCGAGGCCGTCTTTGGTCTCCGGCGTCGGATCGTAGGCGCGTACGGTCAACAGATTGGCGCCCGGGCCGGTGATAACCACGTTGCTATTGATCGATAGCTGGCCCGCAGCGGAAAGGTTGATCGAGGCAGGGCCGCCGCTGGTGAGTGCCCCTGCAAAGACGATCTGGTCGTCGCCCGCTGTGTGATTGGCATCGTAGATCGCCTGCCGCAGAGTGCCTGGCGCGTCGCCGGGTGCGGCCACCGAGGCATCGTTCAAATTCGACACCGTGAACACCGCCCGCAGCCGCCGATCTTCCAGCGGTTCCAGCGACAAATGGCGCGGACCGCTACGGGGGCGCTTGCGTTTGGTTCGGCGCGGGACGGCCGCGTCTTCGTTGGTCGAATGCGTCATGCTGTTTCCTCATGCGGCTGGCGGTCGCGCAGCGATTGGTCGAACAGTTCGGTCAATTCCGACGGATCGCCACAATGGGCACGATAAGCAGATACATGCCGGCGAACGTGCGGAATCCGATCCAAGTCCAGATCCCAGCCAGCCTGGGCGGCCAGTTGGTGGAAGAATGTCCGCGTCGTTCGGCCATTCCCATCACGAAACGGATGAATGCGAAATATTTCGCTAAGATAATAAACGCCTCGCGCGACAAAATCCGAACGATCGAGTCCGCACAATCGACCTTCCCCCGCGAGCTCGTCGAACAACTGTCGGCTTTCCGATGCAATCTCGGCCGCGTCGGAGAATTGGGTCGGAGGACCAATATCCGCCGGCAACGACTCGCTTGCTTCCGTGGCCCCATCCGCCGTGGAAAACAAGGCCTCGCTGCGATGAAAATCAACGATCCGAAGTTCTCCAGCCCAGTCGTAAACATCCTGAAACAGATGGTGATGGATCGCTCGCAGATGGTTGAGGTCGAAATCTCCGTCGATCGGGTTCGCCTTTAGCAAATCGGCCCGCAATCGCGTCGTGCAGCGAATCACCTTTTCCAGCGCTGCCGGATTGAGGATGCCGAAACTGTTGATGTGGCAGCGCGTGCCGCGGTACACATACGGCCGATCTGGCTCGGGCGGCGCACTCAATAGCGCGGTTAGCTCCGCCGAATTCTCGGGCGGCGGAACAAACGGCACTTGCGATTGACGCCGCGCGGGTGGACTGAGTTGCTGGGACATCGCCGTTTCGCTACCCGTGCGCAAAAGTTGTGCTAATAGCCGCTTATTCTATTTGCTCCATGCGCAGGTGTAAACAAAAAACCGCGAAAACACGCAGTTTCACTGCGAAAGAGCTGTTCTAAGCGATGCAAACCGGGCGTATTCCGCCATCCGCCCGTCCACTAGCTCGCGCTCCCACTGGTCCATCAACGGCCAGTCGATCGCGCAGGTGCCGAAGTCCGCCATGTGGAGATACGACTCGAGCCGAGCGATCGTCCGATCGATCAGCCGGTCGTCTTTGCGAAACACAGGGCCGTGGCTCGGGAGCAGCCACTCGACGTCGCTCGCACGGATCCGTTGCAGCGACTTGATGAAGTCCGGGATGCTGCTGCCATGATGGGCGTCGATCGCGCCGACGCAACCGTCGCGAAACAAGTTGTCGCCCGAGAAGAGCAGGTTGCCCATACGGAACGAGAGCTGGCCGTCGGTGTGGCCCGGCGTGTGCCAGACCTCGAGCTCAAGATTGCCAATGCGGATGCGGTCGCCATCGTCCACCAGCACTTCGGCCTTCACAGGAGGCATGTCGAGATGGATGTTCTGGGCCGCTATCTCGGCGTAGGTGACCAGCTTATCGCCTTCTTCGAGCGGCTTGGCCGCGAGCGGATGGCAGGTAACTTTCGTCTTGAGCAGTTGCTTCGCTTTGGCAAGTCCCTGGATGTGGTCGACGTCGGCGTGCGAGGCGATCAGCGTCACGCACTTCGAGAAGGGGAAATCCAGCTGCCGGATGATCTCCAGGCATTCGTCGACTGCGTCTTCGTAGCCGATGTCGATCAGCGCCCAACTGCCATCATCGTCGTAAATCAGATAGACAGCACAGCTGATCCGCCGCCGAGCCTGATGGTTCAGCTCGATGACGTGCGGGAAGATGGGTTGGCGCTTGAGCATGGCGAGGCAAAGGAGGCGATTTGCGGCGTAATCTGCGAAAAATGACTGTAGCCGATCATACGGCTCGAACCGCCCGTTAGCAACCGGCGAGAATCGCGGCCAGACCGCTGCGATAGTCGGGATACTGCAATTCGACGCCCAACTCTGCCAGCATCCGCGAGTTCTTCACACGACGATCGGCCTCGGCCCGCGCCGCCCGCGGCGAATTGGGATCGGGTGTCACAAACGCCGGCGGTGGAGCGCCGATCAATCGCGCCACTTCACGATAATACTCGCCGCGCTCCACGGGCCGACCATCGCTAACACAATAAACCCGCCGCTTCTTCATGCGGTTTAGCGGATCACCGGTGCTTTGTTCCTGTTCGCTGGCCGCCACAACCACCGCCGCCGCATCGTCCACATGGATGAGATTGAGATGCCCCGTACTCACCGCCGGAATCGCCTCCCCGGCCCGCAGCTTGTCCTGAAACGGAATCCGCCCCGGCCCATAGATGCCGGCGAGTCGCAACACAACGCCGCGATCGGCAAACCGGCTCGCCCATACTGCCTCTTCCGCTGCGAGCGAAGCCCTCCCGCCATCGCGCTGCGGATCGGGCGGCGTATCCTCGTCGACCCAGTCGCCGCCAGCGTTTCCGTACACGCCAGTCGTGCTGATGTAAATGAACCGACCGACGTCGGAGGGCAGGGCGGCGAGTACGTTCCGCACGCCGCCGGCATAAACCTCCTCGATCGAACCCTCAGCCGAGCGATCGAAGCCGACCGCGAACAAGCACCGTCTCGGCCGTCGGCAACCCGCCGAGAGTCGCCGCCTGCGGTCACATCCGCGACGATCGCTCCATAGCCGTCGCGGCTGAAATCGCCTCGGCCTGCTCCTGGCTCGCGCGTGCACGATAACAACTTCGTGCCCCGCTTCTCGCCATCGCTTCGCCACACGTTCGCCCAGATAGCCGCAACCGAAGATGAGCTTCGTCATTCGATGCCCGCCCGGGATTGTCTTGCCCGCGACTGCCCGCCTCAAGATAACCCGATGAGCATGATCTGCGCCGCCAGCTGGTCGCGCCGCGCCTGCCGCTGTTTCTTCGTGAACTTGACGCTGCTCAACAGCTCGTCGGCCTCGGAGGTCGTGAAGCGCTCGTCGAAATACTCGACCGCCACGCCCGTCACCTCGCCCAGCCACTCGCCGAACGCGCGAGCCTCGGTCGACTTCTGGCTCTCGCTGCCGGAGAGATGCACCGGCAGCCCGACGACGAACCGCCCGATCCGCTCTTCCGTCGCCAGCCGCTGAAAATACTCCGCGTCGAGCTTCGGCGAACGGCGATTGTAATTCTCATACGGCCCCGCGATGCCCACGCGACGTATCGGCCGTGGCGATGCCGATCCGCACCGTGCCAAAATCGATGCCGGCGATGCGAATAGATTCGTAACCACTCACAAGTATTCAGTCCAACCTCGCGATTCGAGATCTTTCACAACCTGCCGGATCTGTTCTTCGTCGTGCTTGCTGGCCACAAGCGTAGCATTGGGTGTGTGGACGACGATCATGTCTTCCAGGCCGAGTGTCACGACCAGGTGCTCATCGTTCGTGCGGACGATCGTGCCCTTGGTGTGGAGTCCCAGGTGCCGGCCGACGATTGTGTTGCCCAGCACGTCGGTGCCAGCGAGCCGTGCGAGCGATTGCCAGCCGCCCAGGTCGTCCCACTCGAACGGCGCTTCGATCACGGCGACGTCGGTCGCCTGTTCCATCACGGCGTAGTCGATCGAGATGCCCTTGATTGCCGTGAACTCGCGGTCGAAGACCGCGTCGCGCTCCGGTGTGTCCCAGGCGGCAACGATCGCTTCGAGATGTTCGAGCATCTCCGGCTGGTGTTTCCGCAGCGCGTCGACAATCGTCGCGGCCGCCAGACGAAGATGCCGGAGTTCCAATAGTACTCGCCCGACGCGAGATACTCCCGGGCCGCCTCGGCAAATGGCTTCTCTTTGAAGCTGTTGACGACAAAGGCGGGAGCGAAGTCGTTCGACGATCTCAATCGCCTTGCCCCGATGGATGTACCCAAAAATCTCCGCCGGATAGTTCGGCTTGATACCAAACGTGACGATCCGGCCGGGCGACGCGTCGACGAGTGCCTCCGCCTCGCGGATCGCTGCCTGAAACTTCTCTGCCGGGCGGATCACATGGTCGGCCGGCATCACCAGCATCGTCGCGTCCGGGTCGCCGCGGCTGACCAACAGCGCCGCCAGCCCGATGCAGGGCGCTGTGTCGCGTTTGCAGGGTTCGCCCACGATCGAAGCCGCCGGCAGCTCGGGCAATTGCTCCCGCATCGCATCCGACAGCCGTCGATTGGTGACCACCATCCGCCGCTCGGCCGGCACCAGCTCGCCCAGCCGATCGACGGTCTGCCGAATCATCGACTCGCCGCCCACCAGCTCGAGCATCTGCTTGGGGGAATCGTTGCGGCTCGCGGGCCAAAATCGAGTGCCGGTGCCCCCGGCCATGATAATTGCGTGAAGCATGGGAAAAGTTGAGGGTCGAGAGTTAAGTGCTGAGGGTCAAGAATCCCGGCATTCTCCAGCATAACTAATTGCTTACGCACGGCGACCCCTGGATCCCACATTCGGACATTCGCCACCTTCAGATGCCGACATGGCCTATTCTGGTTTCATTCGTTGAGTAAAATGCAGGGACGGTTTCCATCCGGACCTAAGCTTGGGGGAGCGGCGACTCTGCGGCCCAATAGACCGCAATGCCCGAGCTACGTTCGCGGCGCTTCTATTGTACGGTGTCAACAATGACTCAAATTGAAGCAATCCAGGCCGAAATTGAATCCCTGTCGCGGGAAGACTTTGCGCGGCTGCGGGAGTGGATCGCGGAGCGAGATTGGCAGGCTTGGGATCGGCAAATTGAGCGCGATTCTGCCGCGGGCAAGCTCGATTTCTTTCGAAAAGAAATTGAAGCCGCGAAGCAACAAGGCGAGTTGCGAGAACTCTAGGTGCACCGGACGACGCCCCAATTTTGGAAGCGATTCGACGCGCTCCTTGCGGACGTCCAACAGTTGGCCCGCAAGAATTTCGAGCTACTCAAAAAGGACCCTCGCCACCCGTCATTGCAGTTCAAGCGGCTTGGCGAACAGTGGTCGGCAAGAGTCGGCCTCCACTATCGTGCGCTGGCCGTAGAAGACGGTTTCGATTACTTCTGGGTGTGGATTGGAAGTCACGCCGAATACGACAAGCTGATTTCGTGATCCAGTTGAGGTTCAAGAAGTCTGTCGATCGGCAAATTCTTGGACGGTGGTGTCCAGCGTAAGCAGTAGGTCGCGGACGGCGACACCCGGCGCTGGGGCCGCGGTAATGGCGGAACTGACCGCAAC
Organism: uncultured Planctomycetota bacterium; assembly: GCA_963847905.1. Classification (GTDB taxonomy): domain Bacteria; phylum Planctomycetota; class Planctomycetia; order Pirellulales; family Lacipirellulaceae; genus DASYDU01. The sequence continues at coordinate 273,692 of CAWKBP010000003.1, forward strand.
ACGCGCGATGCCAGCGTCCATTACTTCTTGCGCATTCTTGATGCTAATTCCGCCGATAGCAAAGGTCGGAAGTCGAATCTCCGCCGCCACTTCGCGCAGATATTCAAGCCCCGCAAAATTGTCGAACGCCTTGGTTTGCGACGGGAACGTCGGCCCGGCGCCCAAGTAATTCGCTCCGTCCAGTACCGCCGTCCGAGCTTGCGAGATGTTGTGCGTCGACACCCCGACCAGCATCCGCGGCCCGACGATCGCCCGGGCATCTTTTACTGACAGGTCGTCCTGCCCGAGATGCACGCCATCAGCACCCACGATCGCCGCCACATCCGCCCGGTCATTAACAATCGCCAGCGTTCGCAGCTGATCACGCCCGCCAGCCCCCAGCTCCGCCGGGGGTCGCACTCGAGTCAGCGCCACAAGCCGCCGCGCCCGATCCACCAACTCCCGATCATCCAAGTGCTTCTCCCGCAACTGGATAATCCCAACGCCCGCCGCGACCAACTCCCCCACCAGACGCTCAAACTCCGCCATCGAATCGCCACCATCCACGAGCACACAGAGCGTGACGCCTTCCAGTCGCTCGCGGCTCGACCGCCCGATGTCGATCGCCTTTTCCAGCGTGTAGACCTGGTAACGAATCGCCTCACAGCGGGCCGCAAACTCCGCGTCGACCAACTTGCCATATTCTTCCAAGCTACGGAGGCACTGCTCCGTCCGCTTGAGACTCGCCGAACAGACATGCCAGGCATCACCGCGGCGGCCTTCCTGCTCCGTCGAGATTCGCGTCCCCACGTCGCCGCTCGTATTGCGGGCCGCGTGCCTTTCCAATGCCGGAATCAGCGCAGCCACCGCGGCCAACTCATGCCGCAGCGATTTCGTTTGGCGAGTCAAAAACGAGTCGTCGAGCGCGAATCGCACATAGTCCTCGACGACGCGCAGTCCTTCACCGGCCCGGTTCAATTCTGTGTCGAGAATTCGATGGGTGGCGGTAATCATCGTCGATTTGGGTGACTATTGCCGGGAGGATTTGCGGATTTATTTGGGTCAAGGAAACGTAGCAGGCAGTGGCTGAGACGCGGTGTCGTCACGGAGAATGCCAGAATATGTATGATGCTTATCCTTAGCAGAAGTGTTGTCGATGATCTGAAATGATTCGTAGTCCGCACCATCAACTCGCGCAGGACCGTAGTAGTAAAACTGTCCGTCTCTGGCCCAAGCGTGGCCAACTACCGCTGGTGATTCCTCCGATACGACAATCGACTCGAATGCTGGGCCGAATTCCCGACAAAAGAACACTTTGTCCACAGTTTCGCTCCATGTCCATGACTCGCGAACGAGCTCAAAATGTTGCAGATCCGCGACGTCCATCGGGATGTTTCCACAATAAACTCTACGGCGATCCCGAGAGTACGGCGAGTGGATGAGCCGAAAAGAATTAACATCCGCCCCTTCGATGAAACACCCACGAACGAAGGCCGACCGAGCGTCTTTGGCGTATTCGCCGTCAGTAAGTGTCTGGAACGTCACTGCGTCAGCGTCGTCCAGCACGCGTGAGCTTCCGTAAGTCACCTTCGTTCCATGCACTGAGTATTTTGTCTCTCGCGGTCGTTCAGGCTCATTTCCGCCGCCGAACAAGCCAAATCGTACCCGCCCGTTTCTGTTCGATTTGCTTGAGCGCTTCATCGCGGCCTGGAACTGGGCCTCAGTAGTACCCGCTTGCTTGTTCGGGAGTGTGTCTGATCGGGACTCACGGCTCGACGTCTTCCGACGGCTCGCAGGTTGTGTTCCTGGACGAGCTTATAGAGTCGGTAGTATTCATCGTCTTTCAATCAACTCGCAAATCTCCTTTGGCAGCGCCAGCCATTCCGGGCTGTAGTTTTCGCCGCGGCTGCGTCGAATTGAGACTTCGTGACAGGTATGCTGATACTCCCAGCCAGGATCATATTTTGGATCGAACGTCGGCGACCACCTTTCCAACCGGTCCTACGATGCGAGCGAAGAAGTTCGCGGTCGCCCATAAAAGACTGGATTGAGGGCGGACCCAAGTCTGAAAGCGTATAGCTGTAAGAGCAACGGCGGATCATCGCCGCCTTTTCCAATTGCCGGATATGCAAGCCAAATCGATTCGGCTGCGGAGTTGCGCCAGGTAGAAGTAGTAACCCTGCCTCGTTGAGCCGGCCTTTCGCAGGCACTGCTCAGCCGCTGCCTGGTAGAGGAGAGACCGCGTCTAGATATGTTCGACGGAGTTTCCGCTGTCGGCAGCTTCTCCGGTTCGACAACTAGTCGGCGCTCTCTTCAGCGGAAAGTCTGCTGTGGGCCAGCCACGCAACAAGTTAAGAACAATGCCAAAATGCCAATCCGTTGGAACATGGTCACCTCGCTACTGAGTTAAATCGTTTGCCGAGTGGCGACCGATTTTTTCGTTTTGCCCGCAGCTGCTTGTTATGTCAAAAGCCTCCCATCCTACAACCCCGAACCATCGTCTGATAGCATGCGTAAATAGCTGCGACGGCCATGCTTTACGGGTGTTACAGTTACGATCGTTATGGCCGTTACGCGAGGGCGGAATGAGTGTCCGCCTGAGAGCTCTTCCAAGCGGGCCGCGATGGCGCGGCCCACACTGCGGGGTGGCGGCAATTTCTCTGTCGTCCTAAGTCCAGGCCCCGCCGCCGTTTGCCTTGCTGCGCACCGGTTCTGGGGCTACACTTTTGAAGAAAATAGCATTGGGGCGCCCCTTTGTCGGTTACACCAAGGGGACCAACTGGACACCTCGCCGAAAGTTCGGGCGTAAACTTCACTCTCCCACAGGGTGAAATCGACGGCTGCCATTGGGTCCTCGCCGCGAGCGGGTTACGATTGACCAACAACAACCGGACGAAATGATTCATATTGGGGCTGCCGACTGATCCGCGGCCCACGAAATCGACCACGGAAGCGAACGACTGAATAACTAACGGAAGTGACGCGGCGACGACCTGCCCCCCGGGGCGCGTCGCACGCCGGCGGAACTGGAGAACGAAATGTACGAACGATTTACCGATCGGGCCCGCAAGGTGATGCAACTGGCCAACCAAGAGGCCCAACGCTTCAACCACGAATATATCGGCACCGAGCACGTGCTGCTGGGCCTGATCAAAGAGGGCAGCGGCGTCGCCGCCAACGTGCTCAAGAACCTCGACGTCGATCTGCGCAAGATCCGCCTCGAAGTCGAGAAGCTCGTCCAGAGCGGACCCGACATGGTCACGATGGGCAAGCTCCCGCAGACTCCGCGCGCCAAGAAGGTCATCGAATACTCGATGGAAGAGGCGCGGAACCTGAATCACAACTACGTCGGCACCGAGCACATCCTGCTCGGCCTGTTGCGCGAGCAAGAAGGCGTTGCCGCCCAGGTGCTGATGAACCTCGGCCTCAAGCTCGAGGAAGTCCGCGAGGAAGTTCTCAATCTGCTGGGCCACGGCCTCGAAGGCGCCGAGAGCAGCGAACGTGGCGGACGCGGCGGCTCGAGTGGCGGTGGCGGCGAAGAAGGTGGCGAAGAAGGCGGCCGCAAGAGCCGCAGCAAGACGCCCGCCCTCGACAGCTTCGGCCGCGACCTCACCGAACTCGCCCGCCAGAAGAAGCTCGACCCCGTGATCGGCCGCGAGAACGAAATCGAGCGGGCGATCCAGATCCTCAGCCGCCGCACGAAGAACAACCCCGTGCTGCTTGGGCGAAGCGGGCGTCGGCAAGACGGCCATCGTCGAAGGCTTCGCCCAGCGCGTGATCGAGGGCAACGTCCCCGAGCTGCTTGATGGACCGCCGGATCGTGGTGCTCGACCTCGCCATGATGGTCGCCGGCACGAAGTACCGCGGCCAGTTCGAAGAGCGGATCAAGGCGGTGATGAACGAAGTCCGCCGGGCGAAGAACACGATCCTGTTCATCGACGAGCTGCACACGCTCGTGGGTGCGGGCGGCGCGGAAGGGGCGATCGACGCCTCGAACGTCCTGAAGCCGGCCCTGGCCCGCGGCGAAATCCAGTGCATCGGCGCCACCACCCTCGACGAGTACCGCAAGTACATCGAAAAGGATTCGGCCCTCGCCCGCCGGTTCCAGGAAGTGCTGGTCGAGCCGACCACGCCCGAAGGACACGGTCGAGATCCTGAAGGGCCTCCGCGACCGGTACGAAGAGCATCACCGCGTGCAAATCACCGACGATGCGATCCAATCGGCCGTCGAGCTTTCGGACCGCTACATCACGGGCCGCTGCCTGCCGGACAAGGCGATCGACGTGATCGACGAGGCCGGTGCTCGCGTGCGGCTCAAGGCGATGAGCAAGCCGCCGAATTTGAAAGAGATCGACGACGAAGTCGAAACGCTCAACCGCCAGAAGGAAGAGGCGGTCGCGAATCAAGACTTCGAGCAGGCGGCCGCCCTGCGCGATCAGGCCGACAAGCTCAAGAAGAAGAAGCAGCAGATCACCAAGGAATGGCGCGAGAAGTCGCGCGAGAACGGCGGCGTCGTCGACGAAGAAGTCATCGCCGAGGTCGTCTCGAAGATGACCGGCATCCCGCTCACGCGGATGAGCACCGAAGACTCCTTGCGTCTGATGCACATGGAAGACGATCTGCACAAGCGCGTGATCAGCCAGGACGAAGCGATCAAGGCGATCGCCCGGGCCGTCCGCCGCAGCCGCAGCGGTCTGCAGGACCCGAAGCGCCCGACCGGCACGTTCGTGTTCGCCGGCCCGACGGGCGTCGGCAAGACCTTGCTCGCCAAGGCGCTCGCCGAGTTCATGTTCGGCGACGCCGACGCGCTGATCCAGATCGACATGAGCGAGTACATGGAGAAGCACAACGTCAGCCGTCTGATCGGCGCCCCGCCGGGATACGTCGGCTACGAAGAAGGTGGCCAGCTGACCGAGCAAATCCGCCGCCGGCCCTACGCGGTCGTGCTGCTGGACGAAATCGAGAAGGCCCACCCCGAAGTCTTCAACATGCTGCTGCAGGTGATGGAAGAAGGCCGGCTGACCGACAGCTTCGGCCGCAACATCGACTTCCGCAACACGATCTTGATCATGACCACCAATGCCGGTGCCGAAGCGATCAAGAACGAAGCGGCCTTCGGTTTCCAGAAGCCGGACCAGGACGCTTCCTACGACAGCATGAAGAACCGCGTCACGGACGAGATCGAAAAAGTCTTCCGGCCCGAGTTCATCAATCGCGTCAACGACATCATCGTCTTCCGCCACTTGAACGACAACGACATGAAGCACGTGATCGACCTCGAACTTGGCAAGGTCCGCGACCGCCTCCAGGAAAAGGGCATCGCGCTCGAGCTGACCGACGAAGCGAAGGAGTTCCTCGTGAAGAAGGGAACCAACCTCGACTTCGGCGCCCGTCCGCTCCGCCGCGCGATCGAGTCGTTCATCGAAGATCCGCTGGCCGAAGAGCTCCTCAAGGGCGAATTCGCCGGCAAGAGCCTGGTCAAGGTCGAGGTCAAGAAGGTCGGCGACAAGAAGCAGCTGGTCTTCAACGGCCGGGCCGAAGGCAAGCCGGTCTCGATGGAAGAGCCAGTCGGCGCCGTGGCCGCCACGTCAGGCGGCGACGGCGACACACCCGGCCTGTCGCCCGAGCCGGAAGCGCGCTGACCGCAGTCGCGTTCGTAGCGAAAAGAAAAGAATAGCCGGCGAACTACGTCTCGCCGGCTATTTCATTGCGCCGCGCGGCCACAAGGAAACCAAAGCGCGACGCGGCCCAACTCAGCGACCTGCCGTCATTCGACGCCCTAGCGAAGCCCGCGGCAAGCCTGCCAGCATGGCGACCAACATACCCGCCAGCCCAACGGCCCCCGGCTCCGGCACGGGGATCAGCACGATCTCGAACACCTGGTTCGACGCCGAAGAGAGCGTGCTGGGGCTGACGCGTGTGTGGGGAGCGTTTGCCGCGAGGCCGCCGAAAATGTGGCCCAGCACGGTTTCCCCCGTGATCGCATCCAAATCGATGACGCCATTCCCAAAGGCTGCGAGCCCCGCGGCAGGCAGGAATTCCGAGTTCGCGCCAAAGCGAATGAGATTGCCTTCCAGGTCGGTCAGTTCCGGGAAGTAGCCGAGGTGGTGCTGCGAGTAGTTGCCGTCCCCGTCGATCATTACCGACGTGATGTCGTTCACAAATGGCAGGTTGTTGTCCGTGACGACCATGTCCGTCGCCTCGTCAAGATATTGCAGGCTGATGCCGCCGAAAAGGACTTCGTGCATCGCGCCGCTCGTCTCCGAATAGAGCCCGAGCTTGGCCGAGTGGTAGCCGTTAAACCCTTGCTTGAAAGTGTCAGGATTCGTCGGGTCGGCCATCGAGGGATTACCGCTCGCGTCGACTTCTACGGGAACGGTCCAGGCGCCGTTGGTCGGCGTGAACACTCCGGAGAGCACCAGCAAGCCCTCTTCCGGCCCGCCGCTTGTCGGTCGGAGCACCGGAAAAATATTGAGATCGCGGCGACGATACTCCTCTTCCGGCGTGGTCGAGGCCGCATTGGCGATCGACAGACTCACGCCGTCGTCGACAATGTCGAAGCTGCGCACCTGACTCGTATATTCGCCGTTCACGCCCGGACGATATGCGCCCTCGTAGTCCTGCCCAAACACCAGCTGCGTCCGTCCACCGACGTTGTACATGTCACCACCCGTCACTTTCACGAGCGGATCATGAATCTGCCGGATGGAGTCGGCGGCCGCACCGGTGCCGTCGACGACCCAGTCGCCGAGCGCGGGGACATTGATCGCCGAAAGTGTATCGAACGTGACAAAGGCGCCGGTATCGTCGGCACCGTAGCCACCCGTGACGTACAACGATTCGCCCGATTGGTAAAACTGCGTGTTCGCAGGCGTGAGCGAGGCGATCTGCCGCCGCGGATAGTCCCGACGAAGCGTCTTCGAGCGACCGGTGCCAGGTCTGTCGACTCGCCAGGTCGAGCACCCACACCTCGCGGTTCTGAAACGCGGGAGGGAAGTTTTCATCCGGCATGGCCCCATTGAATCCATGCAGCCCATTCGTGCGGCCCGAGAGGAACAGCCACTTCCCGTCGTACTCGCCCACCGCGTAGGAGTGGAGCGTCGGCACCTCGACCGTGCCCATCGAGTAGGGCCGAACCTCGATGCGATATGGCAGTGTGGAGTTTAACTCGATCGGCGTGACTGTCGCCGTTTGATTCGCAGCCAGGCCCGGTGATGCAAGAACCAGCAGCACCGTGGCGGCGCATGCAAACGAGCTCAGCCACGGACGCATATTGTTAATGAGTTGGACGAACCGGGTGTCAATCGTCAGTATCAGCTGCATTGGTTCCTCAAGTTATCGTCGAATAAAAAACTTTTCAGTGTTAGTAATCTCTGGTTGGAGCACGCGCAGCCGCGCAATGTAAACCGTCTGGGGACCGCGCGAACAATGCATCGCTGCGACTCAAGATCTGAGGGGTGCCTGCCAGGCGTCGCGTTCGCTCAAGGCGAAGCGAAGCGCGCAACTCGCGCGATTAGATGAGGGCGGGCCGTACTCGGAATTCCGCCACAATCAGCAGGCAAAGATCATTGGCAAAGGAAGAAGTTGTTTTCCGAAAGTATTAAACGCAGTTCTCAGTCGTCGAGTCGTCCAGCGTCGGGAACCGTCGCCAATCTCCACGAAACCCGGGGCATCTGCTCTACTCTATTTTGCTTGGTGGGCGGGAATCCCGCAAGGAATCTTCCATCGTTTTCATGGATTTTCCGGGCGATACGGAATCCCGCGCTCCGTCGATCAAACGGCCCGATGCCCCCGAATTGCCGCTGGGAACGGTGCAACTCGCTGGCCAGGGGCGCATAATAACGGACCAATGGATTCCGGCCGATTGTCTTGTCGTCGAGGACCGATTGTATGGATTCGCGGATCAGAATGCTCGCACCGCTCGCCTGCCTCTTGCTGGCGATCGACCTCGCCAGTGCCCAGGCGGCCGAACCGCCCCACGCTACGAGCGATCGCTACCAACTCGAACTCGTCGCGGAGAATCCCGAGATCGTCACGCCGGTCGGCATGACGTTCGACCGCGAAGGCCGATTGCTGGTCGTCGAGTCGCACACCCACAAGCGGATGCCCGACTACGTGGGACCCGAGCGGCGACCGCATCCGCATGCTCTCCGACTCCGACGGCGACGGCAAGCTCGACCGCTGGACCAACTTTGCCGAAGGATTCCTGCACGCGATGAACGTGCTCGCCCGGCCGGACGGCGGCGTCTACGTACTCAGCCGCCACGAAGTCGTGCTGCTGCGCGACACCGACGGCGACGGCATCGCCGACGACAAGCAGCTCATCGTCCATCTCGAAACCGAAGACGACTACCCGCACAACGGCTTGGGCGGCATCGCGCAGCTCGCCGACGGTTCGCTCCTGTTGTGTCTCGGCGAGAATCACGGCTTCGCCTACACGCTCACCGGCTCCGACGGCACCAAGCTCTCCGGCAAAGGCGGCTTCGACGGCGTGATCCACGCCACCGCCGACGGTGGCAAGCTCGAGTGGCTCGCGCACGGCGTCTGGAATCCATTCAGCATCTGCGTCGACCCGCAGGGCCGGATGTTCGCGGTGGACAACGACCCCGACGCCAGCCCACCCTGCCGCCTGCTGCATATCGTCCCCGGCGGCGACTACGGTTACCTTTACCAATACGGTCGCGCCGGCACCCATCCGCTCCAGGCCTGGAACGGCGAACTCCCCGGCACACTGCCGATGGTCTGCGGCGTCGGCGAGGCGCCCACGGCGATCGTCGCCCACGCTGGCAGCTTGTGGGTCTCCAGCTGGGGCGATCATCGCGTCGAGCGGTATCGACTCGTGCCTCGCGGCGCTTCGTTCGGCGCCGAGCGCGAAATCGTCGTGCAGGGCAACGCCGACTTCCGCCCCACCGGCATGGCGGTCGCCCCCGATGGCTCGCTCTACTTCGGCGACTGGGAACTCCGCGACTACGAAGTCCACGGCCACGGCCGCATCTGGCGGCTGACGCTGCCCAAGGAGGAATTGCAGAACGAATTCCCACCGCGACCTCACGAGAAGCAGTCAACGAGTTTGCCGTGGAAGTGACCAATTCTGATGACCCATTCGTTCGTGCGCAAGCGGTTTGGCAACTCTCGCGCGCGCGATCGCCGCGATCCCGTCATTGGCATAACTCCCAGTTTGCGGTTTGCCCTGCTTCAAGCCGAACGGTGGCACGCTGCGGAGGACACCGAATACATCGAATCACTACTCCGCGCTGCGTCTGGTAGACAATTCACCGGACGTGCGCATCTATGCCGTCCGCTGGATCGCCGACGAGCGAATCCTCGCGCTGCGGGACGATGTGGCGAAGCTACTCGAAGGCCCGCTCCCCAGCCCGCAATATTATCTGGCCGTGCTCGGGGCCATCGATTGGCTCGACCATGAGCCCGAGATCAGGAACAGCGGCATCAACGACGCACTGCTGGTCCGCGAGCTGAAGAATGAGGATCGCCCGCCGAGTGTCCACGCGCTCGCGCTGCGGTTGCTCCACCCAAATGACAAGTACCTCACTCAGGATCGATTGCGCGATTGGCTGCAAGATGAGGACGAATCGCTGCGGCTCGAAGCCATCCGCACGCTCGCTTTGCAGTCGAATCCCGCACGATTTGATCTCTTGGCTGCCATCGCCCGCGACGCGGGCCAGGACGACGCGATCCGCGCCGAGGCGATTGTCGGCCTTGCGGGTGTGGCCGAGAAGTATCGCGTCGCGCTCGAAGAAATCGCCGGCGGTGCCAATCCCGTCCTCGCGCGAGAAGCAATTCGCACATTGCGTCTCGCCGGGCTACATCCGGCAGCGCCCGAGTCCAAGCCGCCCGCCGACGACGTCACGGCCTGGAACGAACTCCTGACGACGCCGGGCGACGCAGCCGCCGGGCGCCGCTTGTTCTTCAGCGCTGTCGGCGCCCGCTGCGCCATCTGTCACCAGTTCGATGGCCGTGGCGGCACGATCGGTCCCGACCTCACCAACATTGGCCGCGTTGACTCACGCGAGCGGATCATCGCCTCGATTCTCCAGCCCAGTCGCGAGATCGCACCCCACTTCCAACCCTGGCTGCTCACCACAAAGGACGGCAAGTCGTTTTCAGGCCTGCGGTTGGCTAAAGGAGGCGATGATGGCATCGAACCCTACGCCGACGCCGAGGGACGAGAGTTCACGCTCCAGAGCGACGACGTCGAATCGCGCGAGGCGAGTCCCGTCTCGATCATGCCCGACGGCCTCGAAGCGACCATCTCGATCGACGATTTACGCGACCTGGTCACGTTTCTTAGCCAGCCGGCCGACGCTAGCAAGTAGCTAGCAATGCAGCGATGCGAGGTGCTGTCGGCGTTTCATTTTGCGTAGTCGGCAATGTTTCTTACAGCGATCGCCCGCATTGCACCGAAATAATAGGACGTACGCAAAGGGGGAAACTATGCGCCGTACGTTAGCCTTTCCGGGCTGATGCATGGCGTGGTCAGGCAAAAATCGGCCTGACATTTAGCGAGCCCCCATGTCCAGCGCTTCCGTTAATCCGAATACCGACGGCGCCCACGCGGCGCGATCATGGCGCTGGCCGACTCGGTCGCCGACGTCGGTGCCGTGGCCATCCGCTGGGTCGAAACACTGGGCGACATATCGCTCTTCGCGATGAGCACCGTCTCCTGGCTCATCACCCGCTTGCCACGCCGCGGCACGCTGCTCAACGCCCTCTACAACATTGGCGTCTTGAGCCTGCCGGTCGTCGCCCTTACGGGCACGTTCATCGGCATGGTGCTCGCCGTACAGTCGTACACCCAGTTCAAAGCGTTCGGCTTCGAAACGCGCCTCGGGGCGCTGATCAACATGTCAATGTGCCGCGAACTGGGACCAGTGCTCGCCGCGACGATGCTCGCCGGCCGCGTCGGCAGCGCGATCGCCGCCGAACTCGGTACGATGCGGATCACCGAACAGATCGACGCACTCGAAAGTATGGGAGCGAATCCCGTGCAGTATCTCGTCGTGCCGCGGTTCCTCGGCTGCCTGCTGATGATCCCGTCGCTCACGCTGATGGCGGTCTTCATGGGCGTCGTCGGCGGCGGATTCTACTCGATCCACGTGCTCGGCATCGACTCGTATCACTACTGGAGCAACTCCCGCGAGTTCGTTAGCAACTGGGACCTGTTCTACGGCATCTTCAAGAGCGTCTTTTTCGGCGCGACGATCGCCATCGTCAGCTGCTACCGCGGCTTCCACTGCGCCCCCGGAGCGGAAGGCGTCGGCCGGGCCGCTACCGCCGCGTTCGTCATGTCCTTCGTCGTGATCCTGGTTCTCGATTTCGTGCTCAGCATCATGCTCGACAATGTCCACAGCTTCTTTTGGCCCGATATGATCTCTGGATAGCCGCGCATTGCCAATATGGTTGCCGCCAAAGCACAATCAAACGAACCGCTGATCGAACTGGACGGGCTGAGCATCCAGTTCGGCCCGCAAGCGGTGCTGCGCGCGATCGACCTGGTGATTCCCCGCGGACAAACCCTGTCGATCATCGGCGAGAGCGGTTGCGGCAAGACGGTGCTGTTGAAAACGATCATCGGCCTGGTCCGCCCGACCGAAGGCTATGTTGAATTCGACGGCAAGCGGCTCGACGAGCTCAACGACAAAGCGCTCACCGCCGAGCGGACCCGCTTCGGCTACGTCTTCCAAAACGCGGCCCTGTTCGACAGCATGACGGTCGCCGAAAACGTCGCCTTCCCACTCGAGCAAAATCGCAACATGCGACTCAGCCAGGCCCGCGAGGCGGTGGCCGAATATCTCGCCGAAGTGGGTCTCCCCGATAGCGTCATGAACAAGAAGCCTGCCCAGCTCTCCGGCGGCATGCGGAAGCGAGTCGGCCTGGCCCGCGCGCTCGCCATGGACCCCGAGGTGATTCTCTACGACGAGCCGACCACCGGCCTCGATCCGATCATGAGCGACGTGATCAACGAGCTGATCATCCGTACCCGCGAGAAACACCAGGTCACTAGCATCCTCGTGACACACGACATGAAAAACGCCTTCAAAACGTCCGACCGGATCGTGATGCTCTATCCGCTCGCCCGCTTGCAACGCGACGAATCGCAAATCATCTTCGACGGCACGCCGACCGAGGTCCAAAAATCGACCGACAAACGCGTCTCCCAATTCGTCCGCGGCGAAGCCGGCGAACGTTTGATGGAAATGCGAGAACAAGCGAATCACTAAACCGGTATCCGACCTATTTCAACCATCCCCGCAACACCACCGCTTGCGGTTTAGCTAACCAAAAGCACTCGACTCTCAACTCTCAACCTTAAACCCTCCCCATGAACGATCGCGTCAAACAATTCCGCGTCGGCGTCGTGGTGCTCGCCACGAGCATCATCGGAGCGATCCTCGTCACGCTCAACGGCCCGACGTCGACCGAGTGGATCCCCGGCCTCGACAAGACATACTCCGTCACGATCGAGCTGCAACAGGCGCCCGGCATCGGTCCCAATACGCCGGTCCGCAAGAACGGCATCCTCATCGGCCGCATCGCAGAAGTCGAAGACCTGCAGGACCACGTCGCGCTAAAGGCCAACATCGACTCCGGTCGCCTGCTCTATGGGAACTACCGCGTCCAGGTCCGCACCACGCTCCTCGGCGATGCGACGGTCGAATTCGTCACTGGCCCGATCCCGCCGGGCACGCCAGCCGTTAGTGCAGGTGCCGTGTTCACCGGCACGGTCGCCCCCAGCCCAATGGACGCCATCATCGACATCCAGGGCGACCTCGAGGAAATGATCCGCTCGCTGCGTACCGCCGGCGACGAAGTCGGCCACCTTGCCCAAACAATGAACACCGCGATCGGCCCCGATCCCGAGTCGGGCCGCATTCCCAAGCTGCTCGACACCGCGGAACAGTCTATGGCCGATCTCTCCCGAGCCGCGGCCACCTTCGACAAGTTCTTCGGCGACCCCGAGCTAATGAGCACGGTCCGCGAAGCTCGCCTCACCATGAACGACGTCCGCGACGTCGCCAAGACGATCCAGTCGCCGATCGAGGCCATCGACCGCAATCTCAAAAACCTCGAAGGCTTCACCGAGCCGCTCGGCCGCAACGGCGAACAGGTCGCGGCTTCATTGATCGACGGCCTCAACGGACTCGCGCGGATCGTCGAAGACGTGACCGTATTGGTCGACGCGCTGAACAGCCGCAATGGCACGATCGGCCGGCTGATCCACGATCCGGCGGTCTACGACAATCTCAACCGCCTGCTCTGCAACTCCAACCAGGTCGTGCTGCGGATCAACGAAGTGATCCTGCGGCTCCGCCCGATCGTCGACGACGTCCGCATCTTCACCGACAAAATCGCCCGCGAGCCGGGCCGCATCGTCGGCGGCGCGATCAACCCGAGCATCATCAAGTAGCCTTGACGCCGGCGGCGACGCCGGTGGCGATTGCAGCATTACGATGTTTATTACGGATTGGTGCCGCGCAGCTTTGGCAACCGTATCTCCGATGGACCGCAGCGTTTCCGCCGTCACGACCAGATGCCCTTCGACGCCGGTCGGCGAGACCTTGGCTGCCATGCCGATTGGCGGACTCTGAGAAAAATCCGGGATCGCAGCCAACTGCGCCCCAGGAATCAGCTGCGCGAATTGCCGCACAACTCCGGCAACTCCATCCAGACTGACAAAGGCGACCATTTGGGAATCAAGCGGTAGCGCCGCGCCGACTTCGGCGACGCGGGCCTCGGACGAGAATCCGGGCTGCTTCGAGCGATAAAAACGGATTGCCGACTGGAGATGCTCGGCCGAGGAATACGACACGACGACCGTATGCTCGTCGGCCGCAGCCATGTAAATCGTCATTTTCGAATTCGCCCCGGTCATGAACTCCATGATTCGTTGCATGTCGGGGCCGCCGGCCGGCACGGCCTTGCTCATGTATGAAAAATCCATCGTGATTTCGATGGACTCCACGTCATCGATCGAGAGCCGTTTGGTTGTCGCCACCGGGATCATCGGGCTTTTTATCTCTTCCACCAACTCACGCATCGCAGCCAGCGACTTTTCGTAGTTGTCGAGAAATTGTCCGGCATCTTCCACAGTCATCAGCGCGGTCGTATTGCCATAGAAGCCGGTTCCCGGTTCGGCAACTCCAATCAACATCTCGACCGACTGAACGCCGCGCATGGCGCCTGCCGTGAGAGACGCCATATTTTTCCGCCTGCTCGGGAGAAAGTTTGTACATCGGCTGATTCTGCATCATTTGCACGGAGAACTTCATCAGCTGTTCCAGCGACTCGGCCGGGACGATGGCTCCCATCGCCGCGACATAGGGGTCGGCAGGTAGACCCGCAAGCAAGTCTGTTCCGGCAGCCTTGATATCGGCCGCCAGCTTTGCCCAGGTTCCATCCGGTGTGAATGTGATTTGCTTCACCAGATCGATGGTCTGGGCGGAATTGATCCGCAGCGCGATGCCGAACTGCGCCACTTCCGATTCGGCCGCGGTAAACAGCTTCGCGTACATTTCGAGCCCGTCGGCGGCGGGTTGCCCCTGCGGTCCCATTTGACGAAAGTTTGCCTGCGTCCCGCGAATCCCGCTGATCAGTTTGGGCAGCAGCTGCTTGAGGCCGTTGGGCGGGAACACGACACTCGCCCGACTGGCGTCGATCCATTTGGCCAGTTCCGTGTCCGACGACAGATTGCTCGTCGAAGCCAAGAATTGTTCCAAGGCGACGCGATTCGCTCCCGAGGTGATCACCGCAAAGTCGCCCTTGCGCCCCACGACCGTCGGCTTACCGGCGAGCTGCACTTCGACGACCCCCGTAGCCGGCGCCTCGACCTTGAGTGCCGCGAAGAATGCGGAAAAATCTGCAATGGGAACCAGCAGCACTCCCTGGGGCGTAGGTTCGATGCTGGTGACGACGAGCGCCAGGTCCCCTTGCTCGTCGACGCCCTGCGAAACGCCGCTCATCGCTTTCGCCATACTAAGGAGATCGGGTGCGGGTGCTTGTACCAGCTTCGCCACTTCACCGATGCTGCTGCTGGTGGCGGCCAGATCGTGGACGACCGCAAAGCCGATCGCGTCGTCTGGAATAACCGTCAGGATACCTTCGCGAGCTTCGACGAGCGCCGACGTGCTCAAAAGCGCCAGCAAAATGCTTAGAGTTGCCAATCCACGCTGCGTCGCCATTCTCATCGTACGATCTCCTAGACGGGCATTCGGACCAGGCCAGGGATCAGTTTACCCCTTGGTGGGGGAAACTTCGAGTCGCGATTTCCGTACGGAGAATTCCGGCACGTTAGCTGACGCGAACTCGAAATGTCCGTGAACAGGCGGCCCATACGAGTAGAAACGCCGTCAATGCGAACGTGGCGGGCTCAGGGATGGCACCCTCGGCCAGGCTGCCAAAACCTTGAGCGGCGCCGTAGTTCGACTTCCAGGTCGCGTAGTCCGCCGCGTCCACATGCAGATCGCGGTTGCCGTCGGCCGCCAGGCCCGCGCCCTCCTGTCCAAGCGAGTCGCGCCACACGGTGTAGTCGGCCGCGTCGACCACTGCGTCGCCGTTAAAGTCGCCCGGCACACCGGCCGCGACGGACAGCACGCCGTCCGAGAGCAAGCGGGAGTTGTCCCAAACGAGGCCCGCGCCAAGCGACGGGAGAGTCACCCCGTCGAACAGACCTTCAACCGAACCGACGTCGAGGATGTCGAATTCGTCGCCGGCTGCGGGACTGGGGGCACCCACTGCAAGCGAGATTTCCAGCATCCCGCCCAGACTCGCCTGGCCGGCAACGTGCAGCACGTCGTGGTGGTCGGGATCCAAGAGATCGATCTGCAGTGTCGCACCGGCACCCTGCGTGTAGTTGCCGTCGACCGTGAGCGTCTCCGCCGTCCAGACGAGCCCTGGATCGAATCCGCCGACCGGGTTCGTCAGGTCGACGCCGTTCAGATACACGAAGTCATCGACTCGCACGCCATTGTCAATCGGAGCCGTGTTCGACAAAGCCAAAATCGAATTGAGCGGGCTGCTGGTTCCATTGCGGAACGCGAGCGGCGTCGTGTTCAGCTTGTTGCCCGCGGTCGCGGCGCCCGTGCCGGTATTCATGTAGAGGTCGTACGTGTCGGTCGATTGGTTGACGACCATCCAGATGTTGTACCAGTTGTTGAGCGCGAGTCCGCTCGAGAGAATCGGTGTGAAGTTCGCGCCGTTGCGGGCGTCGATGGCGAAGGTGCCCGCGGTGGTCCCTTGGCGAAGCCGCAGCTGAGCTTCAAAGTCGGCGAAATCTCCGGTCCCCGTGCTGGCCTGGTCGCCCAGTCCCACGTTGTGATCCGGATCGTCCGTCTTCGAGTTGATCCGAAAGAAGAGCGTGGCAGTTTTGTTATTCTCGATGACCGCCGCCTCCGGCAGACTGCGCGACACGCCGCGCACGCCGCCCGACCAGCCGAAGCCGAGCACTTTGTTCCCGCCGAAGTTCTCGACGTCGGCAAACGTAGTGTCTTGATGGGCCGTCCAAGGCGGACTGGCGGTCGTGCGGACGTCGCCCAAGGCGTAGCTCTCGAAATTGTCGATCGTAAACCGTGTGGCAACGCCCAGCGAATCTTTGCCGACTCGGATCGTCGAACCCTCCAGCGACGTCAAATTGCCAGTGACGTGTCCGCCGCCGGCGAGAGTTGACGTGGCCCCAGCAGTGACATTGCCGACGACCAATCCGTTGCGATTGTTATCGAGCGTTTGGTTTGCCCCGAGAACGAAGGCGTCCTCCAAGTTGGAGACATCGAGCGTCCCGCCCGCCCGCACGTCGATCAATGGCGTTCGGGACATCCGGCCGGCGCCCACCAGGGCCAGCGTGCCCCCCGTGATCCGCGCGTTCCCATTCCCGGTCACGCCGTTGCTGATTCGCAAAGTGCCCTGAGCCACTTCCAAGAGGCCGTTGTTGGTGATGGCGCCGCTGAACGTAATTTGATTTCCGCCAGTCTTGCGCAACGTTGCCTCCGGCTGGACTCTCACCCAGTTCGAGCGGCCACTGAGTCCCCAATCCATTCCGCCGGTGATCGTGCTGATGCCGGCGAGCGCGTTGACATAGCGGATGGTTCCGAGAGTGGCGCCGGCCATCGTCAGCTCGCCGCCCGCCAAATAGGCGACATGTTCGCCCAGGTCTTGCCCGGCGATGTTGGCGACTTGATTGGTTTTCACGGCGCCGACATAGCTATAGCCCATCGGCGTGGGCTTCGACGGATTGCTGTCGTAGAGCGGCGAGTCGCCAAACCAGTGATACCAAGAGTAGCCAGCCACGTAGCTGCGGCTATCGAGCGCCGGGATGACAATGTCGAGGAACTGTCGATTCGCTTCGATGATCTCTTCGTTTGAATACGCGCCGCCCCAATCGTGAATTGCAAACTCCGTGATGAACACCGGCTTGTTGTACGAATTGTGGTAGGAATCGACGCGGCTTAGAAAAGAGCTGGCGGCCCCCGCCGGGTCGTTTGGGTTGCTTACTCCGTACCAATGGAAGGCTACCGCGTCGACACGCAAGTTGTTGGCCGCTGCTTGGCTCATGAAGCTCGAAAGCCACTGTTGTCCTCCCGTGGCGCCCCCAGTGTCGGCAACCGCTGGACTCACCAGCTTGGTGGACGTTCCTGCAAAGCTGTTCGAGATCGCGGTCCACGATGAGATCGCTTGGGCGACTGTCAGATTGGCCTGGTCGGGCCGTTCTGGTTCGTTGAACCCCAGCACGTACTGAGGATTGCGGCTCACGACGTTGTTGATCGCGCTCTGGCTCGGCGCGTTCCAGAACATCGGATAGTGGTTGGCGTCGAAGTTGCCGGGGTTCGCCGCGCCCGTGCCCCAGGTGTAGTACCAACCAGCGCCGGTCGCCTGTAGATTGTTGTAATTGGCGCCCGTGTCCGCGAATCCCCGCTTGGCCGAAAGAATCGCCGCGTCAGCTTGTGCCGAAACCAGCAGCAGAAGCACGCCCAGCGCAGCCGCCCCGAAACGCAATATCCGCCAATCCGCCATGTCTGTTCCCCAAACCAATTCTGCCCGCCCGTCCCGGAACAGGCACCATCCTCTATACGAGAATGTGCGCTGGCACCGTGTCCTTACAAACTATCTACCGATCGGGGCCAAATTTGGCGCAAAAAATCCTCTGGGGACGATTTCGCCGCGATCCGCGCCGCCCACGCGGACGAATCGGACGGGGGGTATAGATTAGCGTCGGCGGCCACGCCGAACCTCGACGAACCGCCCTACCTCGGCGCGATCCGAATCACCGACAGCGAATTTGCCGGCGCCACGTAATCGAACGATTCGCCCACTTCGATCTTCGTCGTCGTCGGCAGAAGCGGCTCGCGCGTCGCGAATTCGTTGACCGCCACGAGCGGGCCGGCGAGCACCGTGCAATCCGCAGTGCCGTTCATTGACTCCGCGCCGGAGAGCTCTACACGCAGCGGCATGGGCGAATCGCCCACATGGACCAACTTGAAAATCACGTCGCCCGACTCCGAATCCCGGACGCACGACAGCTGGATTTCTGGTTTGGAACTGCAATCGGCCGCACCGCTCACTTCGGCCGGCAGATAAGTGTCAGCGCAGTTCTCGCCGAATAACTGCTGCACGTAGTAGTTGATCGTCGGCGTGATCTCGGTGTTGGAAAAGTAGATTAGGTCGGGATTCCACTGCGTGTAACCCTGCTTGCCAAGCAATCTCGATCACGGTCGGATCGATCACCGCAGCGGCGGGCTCACGAGCGGCGGACCCTGCTGAGTACCAGCCGGTGGTGCATAGGTCGGCGGCGCAGCTTTCAAGAGTGGGTGCCGAGAAAGGGGCAGGGGTGGGCGTCGAATAAGGCGTCACCGGGCCCGGCGCGTACGTCGGCGGCGCGTAGGTCGAGGGTGGCGAAGTTTGCGTCACCGGCGGGAGCGGTGTCGGTGTGAGTGCGGGAGTGGGTTCCGGATAGGGCCCAAAGTTCGGCGGCGATGTTACTGGCAGCCCCGGCGGCGGTCCGGCCGGCAGAGCGATCGCCGGCGCGGCCGCGCCTTGCTGTGTTTCCTGTCGCAGTTGGTTGGCCCGGTCGAGCAACTGCTCGGTCGGCACGATCATCTGCGGCTGCAAATCAAAGGCCACCGTCCGGTGGTCCTGAATCTTTTTCGGCACCACGTTCTCGCTCACAAAGTCGAGCGGCGGAATCTGATACCAGGGCGTCGGGATTGGCTGGTTTACCGTGAGCGTTTCGTAGCCCGACTTCTCCAGCCGAATCTCGCGTGTGCCGTAGTACGTGAAGTCGACCGAGCAGGGGGTCGTGCCGATTTGCTGATTGTCCACGAAGACCACGGCCCCCGGCGGATTCGACCGCACCGCCAGCCGCCGCCGCACGCAGCCCGTCGGCACGACGAGTGCGACCAACGCCAGCGCGATCACGAAGTGTCCCAGCGCGCAATTGCGCACGTCCTTGCGATCGGCCCGGCGCACGGTCGGGCGCAGAGTGGTACGGCAGGTTTCCCGTCACGCGGGGCAATCGCATAACAATCCTCGAACGAGCAAAAAAAGACGAGCGGCGAAGTATATGGATCGCCCAGCTTGCCAGCCAGACCGGCTTTTGCCGCCACCGCCAGCGTTTTGCGACCCCTGACGCGGTATCCCCGCCGCAATCGCCTAGCTAGAATAAACTTGGGCTGCCAACGGACCCTCCATGATTGGACAAACCCGCCTGCTATCGCGCGGTCGGGCCGAAAGTACTCGACCAGCGCGCAGCCCCAGCCCACGGTCGGCGGCCGTGCTAGCTTCGTTCGACTCTTACAATCTGTGGCGGTCCGTTGTCGATGAATCAAGGTTGGCATTGCCCTACGTTTGCGGTCGAGGTCGCCCAGCTGAGCGACTTGGGCATGCGGCGTCTGAATAATCAGGATTCGCTCGCCGTCGTCGTGACCGACGACGCGGCGAAATGGGCGAGCCGCGGGCATCTGCTGATGGTCGCCGACGGAATGGGCGCCCACGCCGCTGGCGAATTGGCGAGCAAGATGGCCGCCGACAATATTCCGCACACCTATTCCAAGCTCCGCGATCTCTACCCGCCCGCCGCGCTTCGACAGGCGATTCGCGAAATCAACGCGCTGATCTTCGCCAAGGGACAGAGCAACATCGGCTTCCAAGGGATGGGCACCACTTGCAGTTGCCTGGTGCTCCTGCCACAAGGGGCACTCGTCGCCCACGTCGGCGATAGCCGCGTCTATCGCCTCCGCGGCCACCGCCTCGCGCAGCTCACATTCGACCACAGCCTGGTTTGGGAGATGGCCGCCGCCGGACAGATGGCCGAGGAGGACGTCCCTTCCTACATCCCCAAGAACGTCATCACCCGTTCGCTCGGTCCCCACGAAAACGTGAACATCGATCTCGAAGGTCCGTTCGACGCGGCGGCCGGGGACACTTTCTTGCTCTGCAGCGACGGCCTGACCGGACAAATCAGCGACGCCGAGATCGGCGCGATCTTACACTGCCTGTCGCCAAAGGATGCCGTGCAAACGCTCGTGGATTTCGCCAACCTGCGCGGCGGACCAGACAACATCTCGATCATCGTTGCTCACCTCACGGGCGGGGATTGCCCGCAAATCAAGCCGCCCACCCCAGCGAAGCCCGCCGGCTCGAAGGAAACGGTCGCCGACATCCAACTGCCGCCGCGCGAGAGCATTGTCCTTCCCGTCGTGTGCGTCGCAACGCTGTTGGCGCTCGCGTTCTGCTTGGTGAACGAATGGTGGATCGCGTCGATGGTCGCCGGTGCGGCGCTGCTAACTTCGTTGGGATTGCTGCTCTCGAAGCGCAATCGAACAGGCGCCCGCTCGTCGGCGACGGTTTCTCTCGGCGGCCCCTATGGCAACGGACCCTATCGCGATACGGCAGCCGAGCCGAATGATAAAATCGTTGCCAGCCTGGCCGAATTGGCCGGAAAACTCCGCGCACTGCCCGAAGGGCAGGGCCCGAAGATCGATTGGCAGCCGCTCGATGGACTGATGGCCGAAGGCAAAGCGGCGGCCGACGGCGGCGACCATTGTTCCGCCATCCGCCACTACTCCGAGGCGATTCGCGCCGTCATGCAGCAGATCCGTCAGCATCGCACTCGCGATACGGGCGACTCGGGGATTCTGCGGACCTAGCTGCCGCGGATGCTAGCAGCGAGATTTATTTGCTGCGCCTGCTGATCTCTGGTTGTCGTTTGCCAGCGGTGGGAGTCCTGCTACATTACGCGCCGCCGCTCCGAATTCGTGCCTCTCCAGCCGCCCCCCGCGATGAAGATTCTCACCCGCTACGTCGTGTTCGACCTGCTCAAGGTCTTCCTGCTGATCCTCACGGGTCTGACGGTCACGATCTTCATCGTGCTGTTGGGAAAGCAAGCGGTGGACAACGGCCTGGGACTCGGGCCGCTGCTGCGATTGACCCCCTATCTATTGCCCGAAGCGATGCAGTTCGCCGTCCCGGGCACGATGCTGTTGGCCACAACCTACGTCTATGGCCGGCTTTCCTCCTACAACGAGATCGTCGCCATCAAGTCGCTGGGCATTTCGCCGATGGTGCTGGTCTGGCCGACGCTGATCCTCGCCACTTTGGTCAGCTTTACCGGCGTCTACCTCAATAATCTGGCGGTCAGCTGGGGAAAACGGGGCCAGGATCGAGTCGTAATCGAGTCGGTCGAAGACATTCTCTATGGCCAGTTGAAGGTCCGACGCACGTTCAGTCTGGGCCGATTCAACACGACGGTCCGTCGCGTCGAAGGCCGCAAGTTGATTCAGCCAATCGTCGTGATCGAAGCCGATGGAAGCGGTCCTCCGACCACCATTCGCGCCAAGGATGCAGAAATTCAGTTCGACTCGAAAGAGCGCAAGCTGACCGTAAGTGCACACGACTACGAGGTCAGCGGCGCGATCAACGTCACCGACCCCGGCACCTGGCAACAAGTCATGTCCTACGATGACCTGATGGGGACCTCGTCGAAAACGCCCAGCCCGTCGAATCTGTCGCTCGGCGAAATCCCCGGCGCCATTACCGACAGCGAAACCAAGGTCGAGCAACTGCGACAAAGCATGACGGCCCAGGCGTCGTTCGCCATGCTCTCGGGCGAGTTCTTTCTGCTAGCGCAGCAGAATTGGAAGTGGCGCGAAAAGGAGATTGAAGGCGTCGAGCAACGCCTTTGCCGGCTCCGTCTGGAACCCTGGCGCCGTTGGGCCAATGGCTTCAGTTGCCTAGGTTTCGTGTTGATTGGCGTGCCGGTGGCGATGTGGCTCCGATTCAGTGAATTCCTGGCCACGTTTTTTCTCTGCTTCGCCCCAATCCTGCTCGTCTTCTACCCGATGATGGTCGTCAGCGTCAGCCAGTCCAAAGACGGTACGTTTCCGCCCGAGTCCGTGTGGGTGGGTAACATTCTGCTGGCGATCGCGGGAATCATGCTCCTCAGGCGGGTAAATCGCCACTAGCTGCCACACGCTAGCACGCCCGCTTCCGCCTTCCGTCGACGCCCGGTGGTTGCTAAACTCCGCGGCCCGTTTCCGGGCACGATGGTTCGCAACTCGCGCGCTCGCCACCTGCATCCTGTCAGGAACGCGAGACGGAGGTAGCACGTGTTTTCGCATTGGCCAATTCGCTACAAGCTGCAACTGGGCTTGGGACTCCTCGCAGTCTCCGTGCTCACGCTCTTTGGCAGCGCGTACTATGGCCTGTATGCCTATCGCGGACTGGTGAAGAGCCTGAGCGCTCGCTCGGCCGAGTTGCCGCTGGCCGACAAGTTGCGCGACCACGTGGCCGACCTGCAGAACATTCTCAGCCAGGTCCGCGAGCGACAACGGCTCGACGAACTGTATGGTGCAGGCATCGCTCTGGCCACTTCCACCGACCAAAAACACTCGGCGGCGGATCGGTTGCTTCGTCAGAGCTACGCCATGCAGTTCGAGCTCTTCTGTCAATCACTCGAACAATATCGCGAACAGCTCGACTCCAATTCGGCGATTGGCAATGAAGGTCTCAGCGACGACGGACACGAACGCGAAACGCTGGCCGAAATCGACGATGTCGTCAGCCGTATCCGTCAGGACGACAATCCGGCCGATGGCCTCGATTGGCTGCTCGATAGCGAAGCCAGTGCCAGTAAGCTCGTCGACGAAGTGGAGACCCTCCGTGGACTGGCCGCCAAACTGCCTAGCCATCTTCACGATCGACTCCATACGCTCGCCAACGACGTGAAGTCTCAATATCGTTGGGCGATCTCGATCGCCTGGGCCACTTTCCTGGTGGTCACCATCGTCTTAGTCGCCGCCGTGCAAATGTTCCGCAAATGGATCGCACGCCCGCTGGCGATACTGGTCGAGGGATCGCGCGAAGTGGCAGCCGGCAAGTTCGATCACCGCATCCGGCTCGATTCCAAAGATGAGATGCAGGAACTGGCCGAAGCGATGAACGCAATGACGGCCCGCTTCCAGGAAATTCGCGACGATCTCGATCGCCAGGTTCAAGAGCGAACCAAACAGGTCGTTCGCAGCGAGCAGCTCGCCAGTGTCGGCTTTCTCGCCGCGGGCGTCGCCCATGAAATCAACAATCCGCTGGCGGCGATTGCGCTCGGCAGCGAATCGCTTGAGCGACGGTTGGTGGAATTGCTAGAAGAGGTCGACGATTCGCACGCCGCCGACCGCGAAGTCGTCCGCAGCTATCTCGACATGATTCAAAAGGAAGCCTTCCGCTGCAAGCAAATCACGGAGAAACTGCTCGACTTCTCCCGCAGCGGCGATCCCCAACGCCACCACACCGACCTCCGCGAACTCGTGGCCGGCGTGATCGACATGGTCGGTCATCTTGGCCGCAATGGCAACAAACAAGTCGAACTCCTGTCCGGCGATCCGGTGATCGCTGAGATCTGTGCGCAGGAAATGAAGCAGGTCGTGCTCAACCTGATCACCAACGCGCTCGATAGCCTCGACCCGGGTGGCAAGGTATCGATCGCCGTCGAGACCCGCGGCACGGATGCCGAGATCGTCGTCGCCGACAACGGCTGCGGCATGACCGACGAAGTCATCAAGCATTTGTTCGAGCCCTTCTTCACCCGCCGCCGCAACGGCCAGGGAACCGGCCTCGGTCTCTCGATCACTTATCGCATTGTCGAAGAACACGGCGGTGAGATCATCGCCACCAGCGACGGCATCGGTCACGGCTCGCGGTTCACGCTCACGTTGCCCCTGCGACAACCCGCCACCCAGCGGGCACGTAATCACGCCGCATAAGTATTTCTCATCCACAAGATTCATCCCGACGACCCATCATGAACACGACCAAATCGACCAACAAATCGGATGCCCGCGATTCCCAAGGTCTGGCGATGCTCTTCGCCGACGACGAGCGATCACTACAGGAATTGATGAAGCTCGAAATCCCGCGGATGGGACATCGCGTGACGGTCTGCCCCGACGGACTCACCGCCGCCGCCGCGCTCGAGATGGAAAACTTCGATTGCATCCTGGTCGATCTCGACATGCCGGGGCTCAACGGCATTGAAGTAATCGCCAAGGCCAAGGAACTTTCTCCAGACGTCGAAGCAATCGTGCTCACCGGCAAGAGCTCGCTCGACACCGCGATCGCCGCCCTGCGCCACGGCGCGTTCGACTATTTGACCAAGCCCTGCAAGCTGGTCGAGATCGAAGCGCTCTTGAATCGCGTGCAAGCCAAGCGGCAATTGACGCAGAAATATCGGGCCCTCAAGCGCCGACTCGAACGGATCGAAGGCGCACCGCGGCTCGTGGGAAATTCGCCCGGCATGGAGAAAGTTCGCTCCCTGATCACGAAAGTGGCGCCCACCCAGTCGACTGTGCTAATCCTCGGCGAGACCGGCACCGGCAAGGAACTGGTCGCCCGCGCCGTACACGATCAAAGCGCTCGGGCCGAGATGCCCTTCGTGGCCGTCAATTGCGGCGCGCTCCCCGAAACGCTGATCGAAAGCGAGTTGTTCGGCCACCGCAAAGGCTCCTTTACTGGCGCGGACGAACACCGCGTCGGCCTGTTTGAAGTCGCCCACGGCGGCACGATTTTCCTCGACGAGATCGGCGAGCTCCCCAAAGCGATGCAAGCCAAGTTGCTCCGCGTGCTGGAAAGCGGTGAAATCCGCCGCGTCGGCGAGAACAAGCCGACGATGGTCGACGTCCGCGTCGTCTGCGCCACGCACCGCGACTTGCACGAAATGGTGACCGAAAGCGAATTCCGCGAAGACCTCGTCTACCGCATCAACACGTTTGAAATCTATCTGCCGCCGCTCCGCGAGCGGATCGACGACATCCAGGAGCTGGCGACGCACCTCCTGAATCGGTTGCGCCCCAAGGGCGGGGTCGGCCCCGCGCTGACCCTCGACGCGCTCGAAGCATTGAAGTCTCACATCTGGCCCGGCAACGTCCGCGAGCTCGCCAACGCGATCGAGCACGCCACGATACTTTGCGACAGCGGACCCATCTCCGCCGACCACCTGCCGGCCCAACTCCATCGCCGCCAGCTGAACGGCGCCGCCGCGGTCCGGCCCGGTCCCGTCTCACTCCGCGACCTCGAAATGCAAGCCATCTACCAGTCGCTCGAGCGCAACGGCGGCAGCAAACCGAAGGCGGCCGACGAACTCGGCATCAGCCTCAAAACGCTCTACAACAAGCTCAACTCGGTAGCCGATCTCGAGAGGTCAGCCTAGCCGAGTTCGTCAGATCGATCTGGCCGTATCACTTGTCGAATTGCGCGACGCTGCTCCGTACGAGATAGCTTGCCGTGTTCGACCTATCCCGATTGTTCCGGTAAACGGGTGCAAACTAGCGGAAACTGGCGGAAGTCCGCCCCCTCGTTTGGGTCGGAAATTCGCCGGCACGTCAGTTTTACGTTGTAAATTTGCTAGGTTTTACCTTCGATGACGACGGGGCAGAGAAAAAGCGTTCTAGGAAAATGCTCGCTACCGCTACGGCCGCAACTCCGATTGCAGATCCGCTCCGCGGCTACCTGCCCGTGCACGTCGACATGCTGCAGCGCGTCGATCGGGCGCCCGTCGACGTTTTCGTGCAACCGGACAAAAACGCCGTCCCGACTCTCTACTGCCGAGCGGGTTTGCCTCTTGAAAACCAACAGTTGATGGGGCTCAGCGACGCCGGCATTCGCGACGTCTACGTCCGCACCGGCGAGTTTCAGGATTTCGGCAGCGCTCTGCTCGAGTCCGTCGAGGCGATGCTGGGGCAGGACACCATCTCGCCGGCCGATCGCTTCGCGGCGCTACAACTCGCGGTGGCGGTCGAGGTCGAGAATACTGCGCGATTGATCGACTGCTCGAAGTACGCGGCGCTCTCCGACAAAGTGGGTCGCAACATCGCGTCATTCGTGGCCTCGAACGACGTCATGCCACGCGACTTGTTTCGCATCGCCCGCCACGACTTTAATACCTTCACCCATGTGACGAACGTCGCCAGCTACAGCGTTGTGCTGGCCGAGCAGATGGGCATTACCGACGAACTGGAACTCGAACAGATTGCCACCGGCGCAATGCTCCACGACATCGGCAAAAGATTCATCCCTTCTAGTATCCTCAACAAGCCGACGCGGCTCGATCCCGACGAACGAGACCTGGTCGAATCGCATCCTACGCGAGGCTACGAAGACCTCTGCGACCGGCCCGAACTCAACACCGGCCAGCTGATGATCGTCTATCAGCATCACGAACGGGTGGATGGCAACGGCTATCCGGTCGGACTGCCTGCCGCCGACATCCATCCCTGGGCGAAGATCGTAGCCGTGGTCGACGTATTTGACGCTATGACCGGAAAGCGGCCCTATCGGCGCTCGATCCCGCCGCAGGACGCGCTGCAGTACATCTCCAGAAACGCCGGTACCCATTTTGATCCGGAGGTCGCGCGATGCTGGATATCAGCCATGAAAAACGCGTAGTCGAAAAAGACCGAGTCGAAGAGCTTTGGCAGCAAGCGAAAATTCGCGTCAAGCTGCCCATGCTCACCTCAAAGTATTTTTTCGAGCCCAAGGGACCGATGCCGAATCACTACAGCAGTCGGCGGTCGTTCCATCGCTATTTCATGCGCAGCAAAGCTGTGTTGATCCAGGGCGACAAAGTCTACGCCGCCTACACCACCGACGTCTCTCGCCAGGGCGTCGGCTTCCTCAGCCCCAAGCAACTCATGCCAAAAGAAAAGTGGACCGTCAAATTGCCGAACGGATCCGAGTACGAACTAATAGTTACCCGTTGCCATCTCGAGAGCGAGAGCTGCTTCGCCTGCGGCGGCCGCTTCGACACGCAAGGAAATAATCCAACGTCCACCAACGAGGAAACACCATGAAGCGCGTCGAAGATATCATGAGCCGTGAAGTGGTCACCCTCGCGCCCGAGACGACGCTCGCCGAAGCGGTGAAGGTCTTTACCAAAAATCGAGTCGGCGGCGCACCCGTGGTCGACGAAGACGGCCGCGTCCTCGGGATGATTTCGGAACTGCAACTGCTGGACGTCGTCTTCGATCTCGAAGTCCGCGACTTGCCAGTGGCTTCCTACCTGGCACCAAACATCCAAACCGTGTTGCCGAGCGATTCACTCGCACACGTTGGGCAGATGTTCGCCCTCTATTCGTTCCGTCGCCTGCCGGTCGTCGAAAGCGATCGGCTGGTTGGCATCGTCACGCGCCGTGACCTGATGAACTACGCGATCACCTCCGGCGAAAAACTGTCCGAACCGCTCTTCGAGTTGATTCCTGATCTCGCGGAAGTCACTTGGGCGCCCTAGGCGCCCGAGTGTTGCCTGGCCTGCCCAGCGCTCACACCCGGTCGCTACGATCCGCAAAATGCATTAATTCGTCCGCCGCAACTGCAACCTACACTTGGGCTGACGAAGGCTGAGCGACGGTTCAGGTCGGTCGATGGCGTCTCGTGGGGCAGGACAAATGTTGGAAACGATTGTACGCGCTGGCGCGCCAGTACAGATTGCGGCTGGTTACCATCCGATTGATGTTGCCGTATTGCGCTGCATGGAGGTTGCTGCAACCGACTTGTATATGCGCCGACGCGACCGTGTCGAACCGATCCTCTACTGCCGCGCCGGCGACTCCCTGGCCAAGGGCCAATTCTTCACACCGACCGACACTGGCGTGCGATATCTCTACGTCCAGGCCGACGACTTTCGAGGATTTGGAGCCAAGCTGCTCGGGTCGATCGAATCGTTCATCAAATGCGAGAACATTCCCGTTGCAGATCGCTTTGGGATGCTCCAGTTGGCGGCGTCGTTGGAAATTGACTCGGCCGCCCGCACGCTCGACTGCGGGCGATTTGTCGCTCTGGCCCAGGATGTCGGCCGTCAGATTGTCGACCTCCTCTCCGATAGCGACGTGTTACCTCACGATTTGTTTCGCATCGCACGACACGACTTTAGCACGTTTACCCACGTAACCAACGTCTCTTGCTTCGCCGTCGTTCTAATCGATCGACTGGGCTATTGCCAACAAAAAGATGTCGATCGCGTCGCCACAGGCGCTATGTTGCACGACGTCGGCAAACGATTCATTTCGACCGAGATTCTCACCAAGCGGGGCAGACTCGACCAACGGGAACGCGACCTCGTGGAAGAACATCCGCTTCGCGGATACGAACAGCTATACGGTCGGCCCGGTATCGACTTCGACCAGCTGATGATGGTCTATCAACATCACGAACGACAAAATGGCTCGGGCTACCCTGTCCGCATCTTAGCCGATGAGATTCATCCCTGGGCGCAGGCGCTGGCGGTCGTCGATGTTTTCGAGGCCATGACGGGCAATCGTCCCTATCGTCGCCCCGCCAAAGTTCACGACGTGCTCGATTATCTCGACGAGCATGCCGGTTCGCACTTCAATCCGGAGGTTGTCAAATGTTGGGTCAGCGCAATGCGGGAAACATGATCGATGCCAGCTGGGACGGGGTCGATCAATTTGTGCGGCTCCAAATCCCGGAGGAGGAATTCTTGCGATGCGCGGGCGCTACTCCGATGACGGACGACAGTCGCCGCTCGTTTCATCGCTTCTATTTCCGCGGCAAAGCCTTGCTCGACTGGCGCGGCGAATCGCTGGGCGTCTACACCACAGACCTTTCGCGGAAGGGAATGGGCCTGCTTTCGCCGATTCAACTCTTTCCCAAATCACGCGTGCAACTGCAGTTGGGCGACAGTACCAAATGCCAGTTGGAAGTTGTTCGCTGCCGACGCATCGGGCAAGAGTGTTACGAATGCGGTACGCGGTTTGTCATCGGCGTCCGCCTCAATGGAACTAACTTGGAGGAAAAGCGATGACTACGGTACGCGACGTGATGTGCCCCGCCGTTGTGCAACTCAGGCCGGAAACGACGATGGCCGATGCCATCAAAACTCTCTGCGACCACGACTGTGGAGGGGCGCCGGTCGTCGCTCCCGCGGGTGAAGTGCTCGGCATGATTTCCGAGCTGCAATTCTTGGACGTTCTGTTTGACGTCGAGTCGCGGTTTGCACCCGTGTCTGGCTTCATGACCCGGCAAGTGCACATTGTCGAACCCGACGACTCGCTGGAGCACGTCGCCCACATGTTTGAACTCTATGGCATCCGCCGGCTGCCAGTGATGGAAGCGGGTGTTCTCATCGGCATCGTGACCCGCCGAGACCTTATCCGCCATGTACTCGATTCACACGCCACGCTCGGCAACCCCCTCGAAGCCATGTTCCCCCGCGTCGCGGAAATGCTCCCCTAGCAGCGCAAGCCGCATCGAGCGTCGACCGCATTCTGGTCGTAGAACTTGACGAAGTTTTCGCGCTCGTCGCTGGCCAGAAACTGGCTCGCGGCCCGCGGGTGCAGATTCTTCGGCCCCATGATGTGGTGTGGCACCCAGGGGGGATGCCCTCGGTCAGCTGCAGGAATTCTTTTCCCAGTCGGTAGAACTGGCCCCTGGGATGATGAAGAGTGGTTGGCGGGGCCGGCGGAGGATGGACCTGCCAGCTCGCTTCAACCGATCTGTCCCAATGGGCAAGCTTTGAGGAACGGACAGGATGTACACGGGACTTCTGCAATGGATGCTGGTTCCGTTCCTGCTTTTCTGCTGCGCGACTTCCGCCCCCTGTGAGTCGCCATATCTCGCACCTGCGGACGGCGGACCATTTTGGCTCGTCGCTGAATTTGGACCAAATGATTCGCCGCTGCCTTCACCCAGCGCCTCAACCACTCGGTGGCCCGCCGGTTCCGACTCGTCCATTTGTTGAAATATCGCAAGATCGCCAGGGCAACGCGGGAATCGGCAACGGCGGTTCGTCTGAATCTCCATCGCTCGCAGCTGGCGGCAATCCTGCGGCCACCGACCTGCAGGTTGGATCGGGCTGGCTGGGAGATCGCCTCGGTCTCAATAAAAACGGCTTTCGTTTGGGCGGGATCAGCATCTTCGATGTCAATGCGCAGCCAACCGGCGGAATCAACCCCGGCTCGTGGACGACCAACAGCCTTTCCATCCTCGATATGTCGCTCGACATGGAGGAGTGGATCGACTGCGAAGGGGGCGAATTTGGCGTCGAGTTCCTCTACTACACGGGAGGAAACGTCAACGGCGACGCGGGCACCGTAATGGGTTACAACTCGCTCGACGGCGAACCGCCGCGCTCCCGTTTCGAAATCTATACGCTCTGGTATCGCCAGATGCTGTTCGACAAAATGCTTTCGATCCGAGTCGGCAAACTGGTGCCCGTCTACGACTTCAACAACGTCGCCCGTTCCACGCCATATTCGGAAGACAACTACGGTGTTCCCGCCATTACCAGCGCGATCATTACTCCGCTCTACGTCAATCCCACTCAGCTGGGCGTGATGCCCGGCTACTACAATTCCGCCACGGGCCTGGTCGCCTCGTTCTGTCCGAACGAGAGAGCCTATGCTCAATACGGACTGTATGATGGCAGTCTGGCGGCCGGACGACAGACCGGACTCGAGGGGCCCCACTTCAATGGCTACGCAATGCAAGTCTTCGAGCTCGGAACCGTGTGGCAGATCGGCTCGCAAGAGAAGCCGGGAAAGATTGGGGCCGGTTATTGGAAACAAACCGGACTGCTCGAGGCACCCGGCGGCACGGTGAACGGTGCAGATGGAATGTACCTTTTCACTTCGCAGCGGCTCTACTACGAACGGCCTTTCGAGAGCTCTAACGGGCTATTCGCTTGGGGCCAATTCGCCGCCACGGATTCCGACTTCATCGACACCCATCGCTTCGTCGGTTCGGGGATTGACCTATTTCGGACCCCTCGCTGGTCGCGACAACGACTCGGCCGGTTTTGCATTCGCTTACGGCCGAATGAACACCAACCCGGCAGCCGATCTCGGTCCGCAGGAGACCATTTACTCCTGGTACTATCAGTACCAGGTCAGCCAGAACTGTTACTTGCAGCCCAACGTGACTTACATCGCGACGCCGGCCAGTCGTCCGGGGCTCAGCGACGTGCTGGCCCTCACAATGCAGGCGATCGTGACTTTCTAATCGCGCTGGCGCGACTGGCGACACGTTGCTCTGGATACTCCGTGCGCACCGTGCTTCGCTGCGGTAGCGATTGTCCGTCCTGCGCCGGGCGAGTCTCCGAAAGCCGGCCTCATATCAGGAATTCAAGGACAAGTTCTTGAGTTTCGCCCAGATGGGGATGCTATACGAATGGGTGGGGCTATTTAATCCATGCCTCCGAGTTCCAGAGCCGGAATAAATGATCCTGACGACGTCCGCAGAATTCCGGCCTCGGACAACGATCCGTCCATCAAATCGCAACTTGAGGAACACACTCAAGACTCCGAGATTTCCGTCCATTTGCGGTAATCCGGTAAATACCAGGTCCAAGGAGCAAGCCAACCATGCCACTCGTTAAAGCGAAACCGTTTGACTACCAGCTCGACATCGACCACATCGCGCTGCTCTGCATCGACATGCAGCGCGACTTCTGCCTGCCGGGCGGATTCGCCGATTCGCTCGGTAACGACCTCGACAACATCGCGCCTTGCATTCCGGTGATCGCCAAGTTGCAGCAGGCCTTCCGCGACGCGGGCCTGCCGGTGATCCACACCAAGGAGTGCCACAAGCCGGACCTCTCCGACCTGCCGACCGCCAAGCGCAATCGCGGCAACCCCAAGCTCAAGATCGGCGACATGGGTCCGATGGGCCGCATCCTGATCGATGGCGAAGAAGGCTCCGACTTTATTTCCGAAAATGCTCCGATCGAAGGAGAGCTCGTCATCTCCAAGCCGGGCAAAGACGCGTTCTACAGCACCGTCCTGCAGGAGTACCTCTACACGCGGAATATTTCCGGCCTGGTGATCACCGGCGTCACGACCGAGGTCTGCGTGCAGACCACGATGCGCGTCGCCAACGATCGCGGCTACGACTGCCTGCTTGGTCGAAGACGGCACCGACAGCTTCTTCCCCGAGTTCAAGGCGATGACGCTCAAGGCGCTCACCGCGCAGGGCGGCATCGTCGGCTGGACCTGCCGCAGCGAGCCGCTGCTGGAAGTCTTGGAGTCGATCGCGGGCGGCTATCTGCGGGAACCCGTGTTGGTCTAATTCCGGCGCGAGTCTCGATCACTAAGTCTCTGTATTTTTGTCCTGAACCTGTTCCGAAACTTGTTCACCTTTTTGTGTGCATAACCTAACAAGGAGAGAATCCATGTCGCACGTCAAAGCCAATCCTTACGCCTGGCCTTACAACGGCGATCTACGCCCCGAGAACACCGCGCTGATCGTCATCGACATGCAGGTCGATTTCTGCGCCAAGGGCGGTTACGTCGACAACATGGGATACGACCTCTCGCTGACCCGCGCCCCGATCGAGCCGATCCAGCGCGTGTTGAAAGAATTCCGCAAGCAGGGCTACCACATCCTCCACACCCGCGAAGGTCATCGGCCCGACCTGTCGGACTTGCCGGCGAACAAGCGTTGGCGGTCGCGGCAAATCGGTCACGGCACCGGCATCGGCGATGCGGGGCCATGTGGTCGCATCCTCGTTCGCGGTGAAAAGGGCTGGGATATCATTCCCGAGCTGGCCCCGCAAAAGGGCGAACACATCATCGATAAGCCCGGCAAGGGTTCGTTCTACGCGACGGATTTGGAGATGATCCTCCATCTCGCCGGAGTGCAGAATTTGATTCTCGCCGGCGTGACCACGGACGTTTGCGTGCACACCACCATGCGTGACGCCAACGATCGCGGCTTTGAGTGCCTGCTGTTGAGCGATTGCACGGCCGCGACCGATCCGAAGAACCACCAGGCTGCTCTGAACATGATCACCATGCAGGGCGGCGTGTTCGGCTCTCACGCGACCTCCGACGAGCTATTGGCCACCGTTCGCGGCGAATCGGATGCCGGTGCCGAATCCGCCGAGTTGCTGGCCACAGTTGGTTAGATTCAGTCGTTGTTCCCAATACGAGAACTTGCTTCAAATATGGACGCTCCCATTTCTGCACAAACACCTGAGCAGAATGGGAGCGTCCCGTTAAGGAGTGGCTATGGCATCCGAATTGTTTGTCAACGGTACGCTGATGCGGGGTTTGCCGTTGCATAAGAACATGGGCGATTCCGAGTTTCTCGGTGAATTCAAGACCGAGCCCCATTATCGACTGTATTCGATCGGCGACGTTCATCCCGGCATGTACCGTCTTGAAAAAGGAGAAGCGGGCGGAGTAGCCGTCGTTGGTGAGTTGTATCGCGTAAGCGATGCCACCTGGCAGCAAATCGCCAGCGGAGAACCGGCAAACCTCTATCGAGGTGAGGTCAAGCTCGAAGACGGTCGCGTGGTCCTCGGCATCCTGTATCCGCGCGAACTTGCGGAAGGCAAGCACCGCGACATCTCAGAGTACGGCGATTGGCGCCATTACATGGAATCCAAAGGCGTTGAGAACCGGCGCGAGAACTCTGAGCTGGCAAACGCTCGATAAATTGGAACGCTTCGATGAACGAGTCCGTCAACAGCGCCGCCAGTATTCCCGAGTCGGATTGGGTTCCGTACTGGCGGATTGTCCTGCGAGGTTGCTCGCAGCTTTGTTTTCAGTCCAATGAATGGACGGGTTTGCTGTTTGTGCTGGCCGTGCTCGTCGCGTCGCCGATCTCTGCCGCGTACTTGCTGGTGGCCGCGATCATCGCGCCGGCTGGCCGTATGTTGCTCGAAAAAAAGCCGACGACCTTGACGACGGGACTCCCGGGTCTCAATCCATGTTTGATTGCGATCTCTTTGCCGGCGTTTTTTCAAACCGGCTGGACGAACTTCGGCATGTGGATGGTACTCTTGGTTTGCGTTGTCAGTGCCGTCGTTCTCGTGCGGCTGTTCGTGGCCGTATCGCCATTTCCGATCCTCGTTCTACCGTTTCTGCTTATTTTCTGGGTCCTGTATGCCTTGGCGCCGCGATTCGCTGTCCTGCATCCAATCGCCTTTGCCTCGCCCCAGCCGACCACGTTTCATCCGCTCACGGCCGTGTTGTCCAGCCTCGGCGCGTCGATGTTTTCGCCCAACATCTGGTCGGGACTACTGTTCGCGATCGGAGTGCTCGTCAGTAATTGGCGACATGGACTGATCGCCATCCTCGGCGCCGCGATTGGCACTGCAGTCGCGTATTACTATCACAATGCAAATCCGGCGGGCGCCAATCTTGGGACCTACGGTTTCAACGGCGTACTGACCGCCGTGGCCGTGTTCGTGTTTTGCGGTGGCAAATTCCGGCTCTCCATCCTCGGTGCATTGCTCGCCACGATCTTGACGCCCGCCGTGGCCGAGTTTGGACTCCCTACGCTTGCTGCCCCGTTCGCACTCACCACCTGGCTAATGCTCATGCTGGGTTGGGTCGAGGAACACTGGTTCGCTGTCACAACAACGCCTCACTCCGCTGTGGCGCCCGCGTCCAAATCGGGCGCGACGACGTAGCCCGCGTATCACGAATTTGGAGATCGATCGATGACGACGTTAACCGCAACCGAACCCATCACCATTCCCAATCTGCTGAAGAAGGCCGCGGAATTGACCAGCAACGGCGGTTGGCAACCGTTCCGCCCCGGCGTAACCGCCCACTGGCTGTACCAAGAGCCCGATGGCGGACCGCGAGCGGTTTTACTCCGCTACGAGCCCGGCGCCCGCGTCGCGGTGCACGAGCACGTCGGCTACGAACACGTGCTCGTTCTCGAGGGCGACCAGTATGATGAAGACGGTTCATACGGGGCCGGCAGCCTGGTCATCAATCCGCCCGGCACACAACACTCGCCCGGCAGCAAGGGCGGCTGCGTCGCGCTGTTAATCTACGAGAAGGCCGTCCGATTCAAAATGTAACAACGGGCAGAATGCTTTCAAGAATCTGTCTCCCAGTTTCACTCAGCCAAACTGGAAAACGTGGAGACAGCATCGAAATCAGTCGTCGATCGCGCGGCTTTGGCCAAATGCGTGGTGTGGCGGATTCGCGTTGCGATTCCGTGGACTTGATTCTGATCCCCGCCCCTCCTTTCAGTCTCGCGATCGATTGTCATCATGACAAAAGCTCGAGTACTGGGTAGTGGTAGTGGATCGGTTACTCAGGCGAATGCCCGTTCAGAATACTTCTAGAAAAGCAGCTCCAAGCCCGCCAGCGCGACTACCGTCCAGACAAAGGCCCCATAAATCTTCGGCGGGATGTGAGCCACCAGCAATCGTGCGGCGACGACGCCGATCAAGGACAGCAGGCCCAAGCCAAAACTTAGCGGCAGATCATTGAGCGTCATGGTGCCGATCAGGTAGTGGAGCGGCAGGCAAACCGCGTTGCTGACGAGAACCAGCGCGGCGAAAGTGCCCAAAAAAACCAGCTTAGGTAGGTCCAAGCGTATCAAGTAGGTTACCATCAGCGATTATGTGGGCGAACATTCGCTTGAGCCGGGCGTTGAACTTGCAATTCGCCGCCATAAAGCGCTTCGTAAACCTGATCCGCACTGAGTGGGAGACTCGTCAGCCTAACACCGATGGCATCCTTGATGGCATTCGCGATCGCCGCGCTGACCGGGACAATCGAAGATTCGCCCATTGCCTTGGCTCCCAGCGGGCCCACCGCATCGTATGTGTCCGCGTAAAAGATCTCGGTCCGTGGTAGGTCGGCGAATGCAGGGATCCGATAATTCCGCAAAGTCGAGTTCAAAACATTGCCTTCGTCGTCGGTCACCACGCGTTCGAATAACGAGCTGCCGATGCCTTGGGCGATCCCACCCTCGATCTGCCCGGCGAGCTGCATTGGATTCAACACGGTGCCCGCATCGACGGCATGAACGCTCTGCAGAATCCGGACCTCGCAAGTGTCTCGATTTACGGCGACGCGAAAACCCTGCACCAAGAATCCCAAGGTCACTGGCGTGGCGTAGGCCTTCCGCGCGACGTTGAATTTCAGATCGGCCTGTGGGGTCTTCCGGTAAAGCTCCGACAAGCTGATTGATTCGTTTCCGAAGGCGGCGCGCCCGTCGAGCAGCGTTCCATCGGCGACAGGTCGGCCGAAGTGGTGGGCGGCAGCGGCGAGTAAGCGTTCCTTGAGAGCTTCGGCAACAAGCTCAGCTGATTTGGCGCACACGCTGCTGCCGGCACTGGCGAACGTGCCGCCATCGTAAGGGGTCCTGTCTGTATCGGCGACAATCGTCTCCACATCCGCGGCGCGGACACCAAGCACCTGCGCAGCGACCTGGCGGATCGCGTTCATCGAGCCGCTGCCGAATTCCGCCAAGCCACTGGCCAACAGAAATGTTCCGTCCGGCCGGAGGGAGAGGTTGGCTTCGGACCGGTGCTCTTTGGGAGGCGCCCCTTCCTGGACGTGCATTGCGATCCCCAGGCCCTCAGACCATTCGTCCCCGTCGGGTTTTGATTCGCCGCGACCGCTCTTGAGGGCGACTTCAACGAAATCGATGCATTGGTCCAATCCGTAACTGCCCATGTCGAACTGATCGGCGCCGGGCAAAATGCCACGCACCACGCTATCTTCGCGGATCATGTTGATCCTGCGCATCGTGAACGGATCGATGCCCAACTTCGCGCACCAATTCATCGATCGCAGACTCGATGGCAAACGTCGTCTGGGTTCTGCCAAAACCACGGAAGGCGCCTGCAGGAATCGCATTGGTGTGAACCGCGGATCCCGCGCCTTTTTTGTTGGGGCACCAGTAACTGAGTACCGGAGATGCCACGGCGGCCGACAGAACTTCCCCGGCATGGTTCCGATACGCACCTGTATTTGAAACTGCGCGAAGCTCGATGGCAGTGAGCGTTCCATCTCGCCGCGCCCCGAGTTTGACCCACATCTGGTAAGGATGCCGTCCCGGACCGGCGACGAACTCCTCGTTCCGCGTCCATTCCCACTTCACGGGTCGGCCGGTCTTCAGGACGCCGAGGACGCACAGGTCCTCGGTGAGCATCTCCTGCTTGGCCCCGAACCCACCGCCAACCCGTGCGGTGAAAACATGCAGCGATCGCGGTTCGAGCGAAAACACGTAGGCGAGTTTTTCCTGGATCAGGTGGGGAGTCTGAGTGTCGGTTCGAACGTGGATGCGGCCGTCGTCGGATTTCCAGGCGATGCTTCCGTGAGTCTCCAGATGCACGTGCTGGACCCGCTGGGTAGAGTATTCTCCTTCATAGATCTCATCGGCCTCGGCAAACCCCTTGGCGACGTCGCCAATTTCGCTCTCGATGTGCTTGAGGATGTTCCTCGCCGGATCGTCGACTCTGCCCTCGGCTCCCGCTGGAAAGAGCTGCGGCGCCCCGAGCTGCATGGCTTGTTCGGGATCGAAGACCGCCGGCAGCACTTCGTAGTCGATTTCGACGAGCCGGCAGGCCTCCTCGGCAATCGCTTCGGTGTCGGCGTAGACGGCGACCACGCGCTGCCCTTTGAACCGGACCACATTGTCCAATAGGTAAGTGTCATCCGGGTCGCAGTGATAGTCGTCGTGAGCTGCAGTGGTAAACGACTTACGGGGCACATCTTGCCAGGTCAGGGCCAAATGCACTCCCGGCAGTGCTTTGGCAGTGTCCGTGTGAATACGAATCACTTTGGCATGGGCATGTGGCGAGCGGACGACTTTGACATGGAGCAGGTTGTCGATGGCGAAATCCATCGTGTAGTGCTCATGACCTCGGACAAGCCCGTCGGCGAATGAGCAGCCGATGTTCGAGCCGCACGCGCGACCGGCAACGTCTTCGTCCACCACCGAACGGCCTCGAACCGCGTCCTCGATGGCATGATAGCCGGTACAGCGGCAGAGGTTTCCTTTGAGGCGGAAAGGCAGATCCTGCTTGTCCTCATCACTAAGGCTCGCGCATGTCATGATCATGCCCGACGTACAAAATCCACATTGGAAGGCTTGGGCCTGCAGGAATTGCTCCTGCATCGAGTGCATGGCATCGACGGGAGCGAGACCTTCCAGCGTGGTGATCTCCCGATTCTCGGCGCGATAGGCAGGCATCAGGCAGCTATGGACCGGACGACCGTCGAGCCAGACAGTACACGCTCCGCAGTCACCGGCATCGCATCCTTTCCTGACCGACCACCACCGCAACTCGCGGAGGAGGGTGCGCAAGCATTGTCCCGGCGAGGGCTTCCGATCGAATTCCTGTCCGTTTACCCGCAGTTTCATCAGATGTTAGGCGGTTAGCTCTGCGCAGATTTGCTCCGCAAAGAGGTACGTAAGGTGTTTACGGTGGCGCGGCGAACCGTGCGTGTCGTCCAAATACTGGTCATCGGGAATTGCGGCATCCAGGGTGCGGCGGACTATCGCGGTTGCGACTCCGTCTGGGAAACGAAACTGGTACGGACGAAGCGTGGAAGCCGTAACCGTCAGCAGGATTTCGCCGCTGTCCCGATGGCGAGTCCCGATCAGCAGTGCCTCGGAGCGGCCCAAATGCGTCAATGTGAACCTTCGAAACGCGAACGATTTCTGCAGGGCAGTTCGCGGCAGAAAAATTGAGCGGACGAGTTCACCCGGCCGAAGAACATTCTCGTTGTTGCCCGTAACGAAATCCAATACCTGCAGCCGGCGCTCGGCGCCGTCGCGCGACCAGAAGGTGCACACACCCTCGAGGGCCGTCGTCAAAGAAATCATCGGGCCCGCCGGCAATGATAGGACCAGATTGCCGCCCACCGTGGCTTCGTTCCAAATCTTGTAGGAGGCCAGAAACGAGCGGCAGCACATCGGAATCAAAGGCGCGGCCAGCCAGTCCGACGGCGCTGCGAAATCGTGCAATTGCGCCACTCGACAGGTCGCGGCGATTTCGAGCCCCTCGTCGGTACACCGCAGAGGTTCCCAACCAAACCCCTCGATGTCGATTAGCGTATCGGTATGAAGCTGCGGCTCCGAAAACAACCACGTTCCGCCGGCAAGCCAAGCGTGCCCGTCGGCCCAGATACCTACTTCTTCCGGGCGACTCGGCCGGCGAACGGTTTTGATCGTGTGTAGGTCCATTTTCGAGAGGACTTTTCAAAAGCCAGGAATCGGTTTCGTATCGTAAGCGGTTTGGTCCACGAGCCCAAGTCCAATACGCCGCGGGAAGCAAAGATGCTCATCGGGCTGCGTCGAAAACCATTGGTTCGCCACGCAGGCGCCTTCATCGCCGGCCCTGTCCACATCCTCACCTCGCGCGCTCGCAGCTCGCGTGACTCAACCGAAGGAGAACTTCCGATGACCCTCAAACCATCGCCACGCCGATCTCGATCCCCAGCCTGATCCAGAAGGTCGGTGAGCTGAGAAACTCGCTCGATGGCACACGTTCCGCCCCGGCGTCACCGCACACTGGCTTTCCCAAGAACCCGATGATGGACCGCGGGCAGTGTTGCTTCGCTACAAGTCAGGCTGTGTGACACTGTTGATCTATGAAAAGGCCGTCCGGTTTGTGGCATCCTAACTCGGGCGCCAAATCCTACGATCAAGCTGCCGTACTTTCAGGCGAATGACGCGGCGACGAACGTCAAGCATCAATTGCATTCTGGTCGTAGAACTTGACGAAGTTGTCGCGCTCGGCGCTGGCCAGAAACTGGATCGCGGCCCGCGGATGCAGATTCATCTGCCCCGTGATGTTGTAGGGCACCGAGGGGCCCCAGTTGAGCGTCGCTTTGAGCGGTTCGATGTGGTTCTGCAGGAGCTCGATCACCGGTCGTAAGCGGAACTTTGGGTTGCGCAAGAAACCCAACAGCAGTTCCGTGTGGCAGTTGCCCGCCCCACGGCCGAGCCCGCCCATCGTCGCGTCAACTCGGTTGGCGCCGAGGATGATCGCCTCGATCGTATTGGCGAACGCCAGCTGCAAGTTGTTGTGAGCGTGCATGCCGATGTCTTTGCCCGTGCCGGCCATCGCCTCGGCGTATTTCTTGTACAGCCGGTCAATCTGCTCGCGGAACAAATGGCCGAAGCTGTCGACGATCACCATCGTGCCGGCGTGCGTCGGTGCGATCGCCGTGAGCACCGTGTCGATTTCCACGTCCTCGACGTTGGTGACCGCCATCAGGTTAGCCGTCGTCTCGTAGCCCAGCTCGTGGCAATGCTCGATCATCTCGACCGCTTCCGAGACCTGGTGCGCATAGAAGGCGACCCGGATCATGTCGAGTACACTCTCGCTCCGCGGCACAATCGCGTGCTTCCAATCGCTCTTGCCGCCCGCGTCTGCCATGCAAGACAACTTGAGTCCGGACTTCTCCGCGTCGTGCCCCGCGAACACCCGGTTCAAGTCGGCCTCGTCGCACCGCATCCAGGCGCCATATTTCTCCGCCGGAAACTGTTCGGCCGAGTTCTTATACCCGACTTCCATATAGTCGATTCCGGCGGCCAGGCAGGTCTCGTACACCGCCCGCACCAGCTCGTCGGTAAATAAGTGATTGTTCACCAGCCCGCCGTCGCGGATCGTGCAGTCGAGCACCTTCAATTCGGGGCGGTACGTAATCCAGGCGGCAGTTTCAGCCATAAAACACCTCGCGGGACTGGCAGTTCGGGCGTCGAGCGCCTCGCGCGTCGACAGAAAAAGATAGCATATCCAGGTTCGCCGGGCACCATCGTCCGTCCTCGCAATGAATTATCATTGTAAGTGTCGATTCCGCCCCGATGGCAATTTCCCGGGAGCATGATACGATAATTACAAGGGGAGCCGATGCCATGAACCTGAATTTGCATTTAACGCCGGAAACCGAAATCAAACTTCGTGCCTTCGTGGCCGCTACGGGGAGGCCGCCGGAACAAGTCGCGCTCGAAGCGCTCAGCGACAAACTCTCCAACGACCAGGCGGAGCTCAGCACCATCTCGACGGAACAGTGGCTCGAAGAGTTCGACGCTTGGATGAGCAGCCTCGTTTCACGCAATCCAGACGTCGACGACACTCGCGACAGTTTCTATCCGGATCGCGCGTAAATGCTGATTCTCGTCGACACGAACATCTTGCTGCGGCTCGTCGAACCGGGCCATCCATAGCACGCAGAGTCTTCACGGGCGGTTCGTAATCAGCGATCGGCAGGGCACACGCTATGTGTCGTTCCTCAAGTGCACTACGAGTTCTGGGTGGCGGCTACGCGGCCCGTGGCACAAAACGGGCTTGGGATGACGGCGGCCGATGCGCAAGCCTTGCTCGACAAGTTGGGGCAGCCGCTGTTCCGCATGTTGCGCGACGAACGCGCCATCTACGAGCCTTGGCGAGAATTGGTAGGCAAATTTCAAGTGCTTGGCAAACAGGCTCACGACGCGCGGTTGGCGGCCGCGATGCTGCGTCATGGAGTGACGCATTTGCTCACCGGAAATTTAGCCGATTTTCGGCGATTTCCTGCGATCACGCTGATCGATCCGAAATTCCCTGAGATACCAGTCGCTCGTTAAACACATCAGCTCAAGGTTTCTGGCAAATTTACGGCAAAACACGGACCTACTATGTGGCATTCTCGATTGCCTTCGCAATCGACACGACCGCCAGTTGTCGCGTTTGATTTCAGCTGTTATTGTCGAAGGTAGGTTGCCACCGCGGCGGACGGCGATCGACCCCGGCGGTTCGTGTCGGTCGATCCGCCTTATCTCCATCTTCTTGATCTGCACCTTGAGTGTTGCTCCACCCATGCGAAACCAACTGCGACGGCCTTGCCCGAATTTGCCACCGGTGTCATATCTGTTTTTTGTGGCCCTTTCTCTCGTGGCCGCACTCGCGACCAGCCACGGCTTCGGCCAAGTTGATCGGCGAACTGGTCGATGTCAGCCAGGAGTTTCAGGACCGCGATTCGACCTACTTCGTCGCCGGCCCAATTACCAAGTTCGACGCCGCAACCGGCGCCGGCGAGCTCCGTTGGCAGCGCTACGTCCGCCAACCGAGCCTGTCGTTCAACAAGCTCGACATGCCGTTCGTCCGCGGCGACTCGACCGAGTTCCCCGGCACTCAGTACGACCGCGACCCCGAGGTGCCGTTCGAGATTTCGTTCATCGACGCCCGCACCGTGCGTCTGCGATTCGCCACGCGCACCACGCCGCTCAAAGAGCGCGAGTCGCTTGATGCTCGCCGGCAAGCTGCCCAAGAGCGATGATTGGAAAATGACGGAGGCCGACGGCAAGGTCACTTACACCTCCACCGCCGGCCGCGTCGAAATCGCAAAGGACCCCTGGCAGATTCGCTTCTACGACGCCGCCGGCAAACTGCTCACCCAAACCCAATCGCTCAAAGACCCCGATACCTTCTCCGCGCCGACGCCGTTCTCGTTCGTCCGCCGCGCCCGCGACCTCGGCCACAGCATGGCTGCCAGCTTCCGCCTCGCCCCGGACGAAAAAATCTTCGGCTGCGGCGAATCGTTCACCCGCCTCGACAAGCGCGGCCAGAAAATCGTCCTCTACGTCCGCGACGCGATGGGCGCCCAAAGCCAGCGGATGTACAAGCCGATCCCGTTCTTCCTCTCCAGCCGCGGCTACGGCATGTTCGTCCACACCAGCGCCCCGACCACCTTCGACTTCGGCCAGGACTTCGACCAATCGAACGTGATCTACACCGGCGACGACGAGCTCGACCTGTTCGTGTTTCTCGGCGAGCCGAAGCAGGTGCTCGAAGAATACACCGGCATCACCGGCCGCAGCCCCGTCCCGCCCCTCTGGTCGTTCGGCCTCTGGATGAGCCGCATCACGTACAACAGCGAGGAGCAGGTCCGCGACGTGGCGGCCAAACTCCGCGAACACAAAATCCCCGCCGACGTGATCCATCTCGACACCGGCTGGTTCGAAACCGACTGGCAGTGCGACTTCAAATTCGCCAAGTCTCGCTTCGCCGACCCCGCGAAGATGATGTCCGACCTCAAGAAAAACGGCTTCCACATCAGCATGTGGCAGCTGCCGTACTTCACCAGCAAGAACGCGCTCTTCCCCGAAGCGGCCGAGAAGGGCTACTTCGTCAAAAATTTCGGCGGCCAACTCCCCAACGAAGACGGCATCGTCGACATGAGCAACCCAGCCGCTCAAGCCTGGTACGAAGGCCTGCTCGCCGGTCTCTTGAAGCTCAACATCGGCGCGATCAAGGTCGACTTCGGCGAGGACGCACCGCTCGACGGCATCTACGCCTCCGGCCGCACCGGTTGGTACGAACACAATCTGTATCCGCTCCGCTACAACAAGATCGTCTCCGACCTCACCGATAAGATCAAAGGCGAGCGGATCATCTGGGCCCGCAGCGCCTGGGCCGGCAGCCAACGCTATCCGCTCCATTGGGGCGGCGACGCCGAGAACACCGATTCCGCGATGGCCGCCTCGCTCCGTGCCGGCCTCTCCTTCGGCCTTTCCGGCTTCACCTACTGGAGCAACGACGCGGGCGGCTTCGTCGGCAAGGCGCCGCGCGACCTCTATCGCCGCTGGTTGCCATTCTCGGCTCTCATCTCCCACACCCGTTGCCACGGCGCCCCGCCGCGCGAGCCGTGGGAATATGACGAAGCGTTCACCGACGACTTCCGCCGCACGATGGAGCTCCGCTACCAGCTGATTCCGTACATCTACGCCGAGGCCCGCGATAGCTCCGACCACGGCTACCCGATGATCCGCGCCCTCTTCTTCGAATTCCCCGACGACCCGACCTCGTGGCTGATCGAAGACGAGTACATGCTCGGCCCGAACTTGCTCGTTGCGCCCCTGTTCACCGAGGGCGATTCACGCAACGTCTACCTCCCGCCCGGCGACTGGATCGATTTCCAAACCGGCAAGAGTTACGCCGGCGGCAAATGGAACGA
The DNA here is from genome assembly GCA_963847905.1 of uncultured Planctomycetota bacterium. Lineage (GTDB taxonomy): Bacteria > Planctomycetota > Planctomycetia > Pirellulales > Lacipirellulaceae > DASYDU01. The sequence goes on from CAWKBP010000003.1 coordinate 317,878, forward strand.
GATCCCCGCCGGCCCCGTCCCGATCGTCGTCCTCGCCCGCGGCGGCTCCGCGATCCCCCTCGCAGCAGTCGCCCAAAGCACGGACAAGATCGACTGGGACAACCTCGAACTCCGCATCTTCGGCAGCGACGACACAGCAATCGGTCGCGTTGCCTTGCCTGAAGGCTCCGTCCACGAATTGAAACTTTCCCGCGACGCCAACGATAAATACCAGCTCGACAGCGACCCATTCTCCGGCGACGTCCGTTGGCGCATCACGACGCAAACACCAGAATAGGGCTTCCACTAGCGGGGAGCGAAGATGAAGCATTCACCAAATCGCCCTGTCTCGGCCAGCAATTTCTAAACGCGCCGATCCCCGGCGGCCCAACAGGCGCTAAATTGTCCTCACGACAATCGCCGATGCATCACCGGCCTCGACCCGCAGAGAATTTCGCAGCGGCCGCCCCAGCCGCTGCCACCCGACTTCCATCAAGTCGCCATCCTCCAGCGTCACTCCCGCTCCATAGCTGAACGCCGACGCCCCGAGAAAATGCACATGCGCCTGCCCCGGTAATCGGTGGGCTGCATATTTGAAATGGTGATGCTCCAGGTTCGCCAGGCTGTGGGACATCTCCGCCTCGCCCGAGCGAATCTCCTGCGACCAAATCTCCGCGCCTCCCCGCGTGACCCGCACGGTGCCGGTGAGGCTGCCAAAATCCTCGTCGACGGTCAGCTCCGGACCGATCGCACACTCACGCAATTTCGAATGAGCCAGGTACAAATAATTCTGCTTCTCCATCGCGTGGTCGGCAAATTCGTTCCCCGGCGCGAAGCCGACGCGCCACGGCACCCCGCGCTCGTCGATCACATAGCAAGCCGCGACCTCCGGTTCCTCGCCCGCATCGTGTGCGAACGCCGGTTGCACCAGCGGCTCGCCATGCGCCCGCAAGATCGAACCCGTCCCCTTGTAAAACCATTCCGGCTGCACACCCACCGCGCCCGCAACCGGCTTGCCCCCTTCGACACCGGCCAGATACATCCGCATGCTGTCGTTCAGCTCGCCGGACGACTCGGCCTGGTGCATCTTCTCGCGATTCGCCGCGCTCGCTTGGTGCGTGAGCCCCGTGCCGGAAACCATGCAATGCGCCGGTTCATCCGGATGATCAAACGCGGGCATCAGCCACCAGCCCTCATTGCCGGTGTACACCGCGTCGTAATCAATCGCCACCTCCGAGCGATCCGACGCGACGACGCTCTCGAGCGACTCGCCGCGCTCAATCGCCGTCGTCGCCAGCTCAAAGATCGAGCCAAACGAATCGAGCAGCGTCAACATCGGCTCCTCGACCACCGCCACACGGCGGCCCTGCCGGTCATGATTCAATTGAACAAGGCGCATTGGAGTATCACTCACCATTCCTATAACGACAGCTCCTGTAACGACAGCTCCTGTAACTACACCAAGGCGTAAGAAGCAAACCGCCCAGAGCGCCAAGGAGGTCGAGCTCAAATCGAGTACGCAACGTACTTCTCTTCCGATCTCGGCGGTTCACCCTTCCCGAGCTACCGTCCGATCCACCCGCCGACGTTTATCACGAAGCATGCGGTGCGTATCTGAAAAAATGGCGAAGAGACGGCAACACGGCAACCGAGAGGACCCATTGTATCAACCGTCTCCCCTCGCGCCATCCAACGGCACGCTCCCTTTGACGTTCGGCCGACAGGTCCAATTGTGGTATAACACCGCTCGGCGTGTGCTATTCTTCCGTTCAATCCGCACCCAGGACGCTCCGCAATGCAACTCGCGCTTCTTGCGACTGCCATGCTGCTCGCCGTTGTGTCGCCGCGCGACCCGACGGCTCGCGTCCATGACTTCGCCAATCTGCTCTCCGCCGACGAGCGCGCGTCGCTCGAAGAACTCGCGCAGTCGGTCGAGCGACAGACGACCGCTCAGATCGCCGTCGTCACGGTCTCCTCGCTCCGTGGCCAGACCGTCGAGTCGTATGCCCACGAGCTGTTCAACGAATGGGGCATCGGCCGCAAAGACCTGAACAATGGCGTGCTGCTGTTGGTCGCGCCCACCGAGCGGCGGATGTGGATCGCAACCGGCTACGGAATCGAGCCGCTTCTGCCCGATTCTCTGTGCGGCGAAATCCGCGACCAGGCGATCATCCCCCGCTTCAAAGCAAACGACTACGCCGGCGGAATCGTCGCCGGAACCCAGCGGTTGGCGGCCATCCTCCGCGCCGATCCTGCTGCCGCACGCGGCGATCCAAATTCCGGACCAATGCTGGCCCGCACCAAGCGACGGCAAGCCCTCTGGGCGACCAGTGCCGCCGCACTCGCCGCGATCGGATTGCTCGCTCTGGGAATCCTCACCGCCGTCAAACGCCTCTATTCGAGCACCGCCTTTTTCGTCGCCACCGCGATCAGCGCCACGTTGCTGGGGATTGCCGCCTACTTCACGTTCCACGCCCCCGCGCGGCAGCAACCGTTCGTTTGGTTGGGCGGCGCAGCATTCGCTTCCATCGCGGGCTGGTGTTTGAATCTCGTCCGCTACCGCCGCTTCGGTCCCCATGGCTGCTCAAAATGCGGCACCCACCTCGAGTTGCTCAGCGAATTGGACGAAGATCCGAAGCTCACCTCGGTCCAGCAACTTGAAGAAAAGATCGGCTCCGTCGACTACGATGTGTGGGTCTGCCCCGCCTGCCTGAATCAAGACACCGAGCGGTACATCAAGAACTTTTCCGGCTTCAAAGACTGTCCGGCGTGCAACGCCCGAACCTTCAAGGAAGATTCGCCGGTCGTGATTACCGCCGCGACGACTGTTGGCAGCGGCATGGCCCGCGTCGACGGTCGCTGCGTATCATGCAACCATAAGACCGTACGACACGTCGTGCTGCCGAAGATCGTCGAGTCTTCCTCAAGTGGCGGAACTTCGTTTGGCGGCGGTGGGGGCGGCGGCGGAGGTGGCGGAGGTGGCGGATTTGGCGGCGGGTCGAGCGGCGGCGGCGGAGCAGGGGGAGGTTGGTGAATATGTATTTTACTTACGCCGCGGCCATCCTCTGCGGGACCCTCGCCATCTGGTACTGGCTGGCCTACAACTCGCTCGTCGCCGCCCGCAACGCCGTCGACCAGTCCTGGTCCCACATGGAGGTCGAGCTCCAGCGGCGACTCGATCTGATTGGCAACCTCGTCGAAGTCGTGAAGGGCTATGCCAAGCACGAGAGCGAGACCTTCCAGCAAGTCGCCGCCCTCCGCACTCAATCACACCCCTTTGGCGACGCCGCCTCTGCCAACCGCGTCTCGCCGCAGCTCAACCGCTCGATCGGCCAGCTCATCGCGCTGGCCGAAAGTTATCCCCAGCTGCTCGCCGACAAGAGCTTTCTCAATTTGCAGCACGAACTCTCCGACACCGAAAACCGCATCGCCGACCGCCGCCACGCCTACAACCAAACCGTCAACAACTACCTCAACCAGATCATGTCCGTCCCCTCGAACCTCGTCGCCGACTTTCACCGCATGCAGCGCCGTGAGTTCTTCGACGTACCCGACGCCGATGTCGCCCAACCGCCCCAAATCAAATTCTCATGACGCTCAAACTGACATGAAACGAAACCTGCTGCCGCTGATGTTCTTCGCCGCGTTCGCCCTGCTCGCGGTAGCGATCGCCGTCGACTGCGTCCGTCTCGCCAGGGATATGCAACAGCGCGTGGTACTCGCGGACGACGAACTCGGCAAATATGAAGACCGCCTGGCAACACTGCTCGCCGCTTCGCCCCAAGTGACGCCCGAAGTCCAACAAGCAATCGCCAGCTACCGCAGCGCCAACTCTTGGCAAACACGACACGCCGCCTACGAGGCCCTGGTCTCCGCGTTCCAGCAGACAATGTCCGACAAACTCGACGCCACCAATCCCCTCGACCGCAAGTTCATGGACGATGCCGCCGGCGCCATCAACCGCCGGCAAGTCGCCGAGAAACCGTTCGACGCGGAGGAAGCCGCCTACCAGGCCTACCTCCACAGCTGGCGCGGCACCATCGCCCAATGGTTCTCGCCGCCGGCCGTTCACGATAGGCAGCTGGCCGAACGCGAAGATCCGTAGTCTCGGCTGGACCTGCTGTATTTGGCCCCGCATAGGCCGGCGCGATAGGATAACACCGTATGCTAAAATGGCGCCCGGCATGAAAACTCTTCGTACGGGAGAAATGATTCATCATGATCACGATTCCCAAATTCGTCCTCTCGCTGTCATTGGTGGGATTGCTTGCGAGCTCGCTTTGTGCCGACGAACTGCTCGTGGCGCCCGTCGAAGGACCCCAGTACGAGCTGGGGAGCATCCAACTCGAGAACGACCGCTTCGGCATGACCGTGCTCGTGATCGACTACAAGCTCGTCAAAAACGCGACTCAACCGACCGGCAATATTTCGATCGCCGGCAAGACGAAGGGCGGAGAGCTGATCGGGTTCGGAATCCCAACAGGCCAGCAATCGGGCCAGCTCCGCATCGGACTGCGCGGCATGCTGATGACCGAGCATGATTTCGAAGTCTACCTGGTCATGTCGGGCGCCTGGCAGAAAAAGTACATGGTCTCCAACGCCGTCCGGCTCGGCGACCCGGGCCCGGCAACCGTCGCCCGCCAGTGGACCGAGGAAGAAACCAAAGCGGCCGACCAGGCCCGGCTGTTCCGCACGCCGCCGGCCGAACTCCCCGAGGGGTTCTTGCCCGTCACCGCCGAGACAAACCTGATTCCCGGAATGCCTGTCAAAGCGGGCAGCTACGGCAAATGGGAAGATGCCGAGGTCGTCAGTTTCGAAGTCATCGGCCCCGTCACGCTCAAGTATCCGTCGCAAGACGTCCTGCAAACACACCCGCGCGAAAAATGGCTCGCGGTCGATCCCGCCATTTTGGCGAAGGCCAAATCCGATCCCAGCCAATTCAAATTGAGTGTCCGCGTCTTGCCCGATAGCCGTCTCATTATACCTGCGGGCGCGATTCCGCTCGCCGACGACGTCGAGCTGCCGCCCGGCACGCCACTGATCCTCGACGGTGACTACCAATGGAAAAACATCTTCGTCGTCGAAGCAGAGGACGACGAAATCCGCGTCCGCTACGAGGGCTATGAAGCAGACTGGGACGAAAAGAAGCCCCGCGAAAAGTTCCTGATCGAGGAGAAAACGCTGGCCCTGTTGTCGCAGCCAGACAAGGTGAAGAAATTCGCCAAAAATCTCGTCAGCTCCCGCGCCAAGCAGGAAGCCGAATGGGAGGCCAGGCAAAAATCGCACGAGGAAGAGTCGGCGGCACGCTCCAAGCAGATCCGCGATAAAGTCGCCGAGGCCCAGTCGCGTATTCAGCGCCAAATGTACGCGATCGATATTCCAATCCCCAAACGCGACAAATCGTCCCGGCCGACCTCGAACTGGAAGAGGGAACTTCTCTTGCCGTCTGCTGGGGCCTCAAGTGGCAACCTCTCACCGTCTTGCGCGAGAACCAGGACGGCAGCGTCCATGTCCGTTGGGACGACCGGTCAGTCCGCGTTCGACTCCGACATCGCGCGGGAGCAACTGATCATCGAGAACAAAACCGTCCGCAAGCTCCGCCGCAAGCCGGCCGCGGCCACCGACGACCTCAAAACCGTCCTCCGCACCTGGACCGACGTCACCGGCAAACACAAGATCGAAGCCACGCTCGTTAGCAAAACGGATTCCGAAGTCACGCTCAAGACCGACGCCGGACGAGAAATCACGCTGCCCCTCGAAAAGCTCAGCGAAGAAGATCGCGCACTCCTCTCCGGCGAACAACTCGCCGACGACGACAACCCATTCAAATAGGCTGTTGCCAAACACACGCCAGTCATCGAACAGAATCCTTCGCGGTGTCGGCCACGACACCCAACCACCGCCAAACCCGCCCCAACCCTCTTTTGGAACTGCCCCCATGCAACGCGTCGGAATGGTCGTCGGCATCCGCCCCGAATGCCTCGCCGAATATCGCCAGCTCCACGCCGACAACCACCCCGGCGTCCGCGATCTCTTAGCCAAGTACCACCTCCACAACTTCAACATCTTCCTCCAGCAAATGCCCGACGGCCACTGGTACGAATTCGCGTACTACGAATACACGGGCGAAGATTTCGCCGCCGACATGGCCGCCCTCGACCGCGAACCCCGCAACATCGAGTGGCACAAACTCTGCGACCCGATGCAACTCCCCCTCCCCGGCGCAACCGGCTGGACCGTGATGGAGTCGATCTATTTCAACGATTGATCGCCGCCCCGTCGTCCCCAAAGATCATCGTTTCCGACACACGTAGTAGTTGTTCATGATGTCGTGGTCCAGTGTGTGGACGGCCACGCTCGCGAACCCGGCCTCCTCGAACATCCGTAGCGCCAACTCCTCGCCCCAGCACGTGCCCAGCCCGCAGCCGCAGTTTGCCAGCGACACGGTCATGCAGTGCATCGTCGAAATCGTGTACAGAAATGGCGCCACCGGATGGTCGAGGTTCTTCTCCACGTGGCTCGAAGAGCGAATGTCCTGCGCCAAGAGCAGTCCATCGTCGGCGAGCGCCCGGTGGATGCCGGCGAGCATCCCGTGCGGATCGACCTGATCGTGGATCGCGTCAAACGTGAAGATCACGTCGAAGCGCCCCGCGTCGTCCAGCTTCGCCGCGTCGCGCACTTCAAAGCGGACGTTCTTCAAACCGCGTCGCCGCGCCTCGGCGTTCGCCCACTCGATCGCCTCCTGCGAGAAGTCGTAGCCAACAAACTTCGATTTGGAAAATCGCGCCGCCAGGTGCATCAGCGCCAGCCCCCGGCCGCAACCCACGTCCGCCGCCGCCACGCCCCGTTCCAAAGACTCGACCAGCCCGTCGACCAATGGCAGGATGTGCTCGTCCAGCGCCGACACCACCGTTTGGTACGACTCTTCCGCCATGACCTCATGAAAGCGATCGAACTTTTCATAGGGCACGCCGCCGCCCTTTGAAAAGCATTCCAACACATGGTCCTCGATCTTGCCAAACATCGCCATGAACTGCATGACGCCGGCCAGGTTGTTGGGCGTCGCCTCGCGCGTCAGCCAGGCCGCGTGTTCCGCAGGTAGGCAATAGCTCCGCGTCTTCGGGTCGTAATCGACGACGCGGCCGGTGACCAATGCGCCGAGCCATTCGCGCACGTATCGCTCGTCCAGTCCCGCCTCGTCGGCGATCTCGTGCGTCGTCGCCGCGCGATTCAGTCGACGCATCGTGTCGAGCAGCCCGGTTCGGTGCCCAATGCTGAGCATGAACGTGAGCGCCGCCTCGTTGAGCATGCCAACTGCCCGCTCGCCGAATGCCTCGTGGCGGGCGGCGTCGAATTCGGCGGTTTTTGCGGTGCGGTGAGTGGCTGGCGTGACGGCCCTAAGCGTTGACATCGGCTTCTCCTCCGGTGTTTCAGACGTAAAAAATCGGTTAACATGGACAGGCGGTCGTCTGCTCGCCTCGCCCATTTTGCTCGCCTCCGTGTGGCAGAGCGATACAGCAAGCCTAGGGGCCTTCGTCGGAAACGACAATTGACTTCTGGTCTAATTGGGTTGACTTGCGGTCAACCCGGCGCCGAGCCCAATGAATTTCTGCGGCAATTTGGAATGCATTCATGACAGCAACGTCGACACGCGAAAAGCTCATCGAAGCGGGCCACGAGATCTTCTACCGCGAGGGCTTCCTCGCCGTCGGGCTCGACCGCCTGCTGAACGAGGTGGGCTGCTCGAAACAGACCTTTTATAACCATTTCGAGAGCAAAGACGATCTGATCGTCGCCGTCATCGACGAGCACCACCGCTGGTGGAGCGGCGAGCTCCGCGACCGCATCCAGCGCGCCGCCGGGCCCGACCCCCGCGCCAAATCCTGGCCATGTTCGAAGTCATGCGCGAAATCATCCACGATCCACAGTACCACGGCTGCATCTTCATCAACGCCGCCGTCGAATTCCCCCAGCCGCACCACCCGGCCCATCAGTCGGCCCGGCGGTCGAAGGCCGACGGCATCGCGCTGCTGACCGATCTCACCAAACGCGCCGGCGCGGCCGACCCACTGGCCTTGGCGCAAGAAATCGACATGCTCATCGAAGGCGCGCTGATCACCCACCAGGTCGCACCCGAATCCGACGTCTGCACCATCGCCCGCCGCGCCGCCGAAACACTGATCGAAAAGTATTTGCCCGCAACGGTGTAACGCATAGCACCGGTTGGCAGAATGAGCGTGTCGCCGCAACAGCAGGCAACGCCTTCGCCCCACACCCGCCCTCCCGCCCAACCCATCGCTTGCGGTTTAGCTAACCCCAACCCGCCAAGCCACGCCCATCCGCCCCTGCGCACCAACTAACCGGCACCGCCGATCGCCAACTCTACAAATTCACTTCGCCAAAGATCGGTGAACCGCAGGGGCTGAATACCATAGCCCAGAGCAAGTCCGGGCGAGTTCCACGAGCCCCTACGCCGCCCTGAGTGCCCCATCCCCAACATCCCCTCGGCCGAGCAACCCGCGTTGCCGACGTTCCCACATCTAGACGCCGAAATCGATTCATTCGCAACTTGTTTTCTCCATAGTCCCAAGAAGTCCGCAGCTCTCGACTTGAATTGCTCATGGAACTAGAATTGCTTTTGGAGGCGAAAGCTATGAACTACCAACTTCCCGCCGACCTCGATCAGCGAATCCAATCGCAACTCGCACTCGGCATCTACAACTCTCCGGCCGAGGTACTTAGCGACGCCCTCGACCAGCGCAACGAAGACCTCGCATCGATCGAACGCGGTATCGAGGATGAACAAGCTGGCCGAGTGATCCCTTTCCAGCAATTCGACCAACAAATCCGCTCCGAATTCGGCTTCACTTCGCACAAGTGAATACGATGCTTAGTTCCCCGAAGGGGCTAAAGTCCATAGCCCAGGGCAAGCCTGGGCGAGTTCCACGAGCCCCGACGCCGCCCTGAGTACACGTCCGCAACATCTCCTCGGCCGAGCAACCCGCTTCGCCGTCGTAAGCGCACGACCGAGGCCGAAACTCTTTCTCGTCCATAAGCGAAATTCAATGCAAGCAACGCCAATCATCAATCGGAAATGCCACGCAGCTATGATCGGTGCAGTCGCGTGCGCCGCGATTCTTCCCGATCGCGCTGTTTACCATGTTTCTCCTCACCATCGGAATTGCCGAGTTGGTTGGCGAAAACACCAATCCCGTGGCCGGAATCATGTTCCTTAGCATCGCCATGACTCGCGCATATCCCGCACTTCTACTTTGCACGTTTATCTTGGGGCTGCCTGCGATCGCCTGGGCCCTGCGTGAACACAAATTGCGTCCGGCGTACATTGTCGCCGTGGGCTCACTAACTTCCTTTGTCATCGCGGCCGGAACCAATGTCAGCGTCGGGCTGCCCAGCATCAGCTTCCACCTCGCGGCGATCAACATCTGCCTCTTGGCCGCTCCAGTCCTGCTCTGCTTTTGCCTCTTTGCTTGTTGGATCCGAATATCGAATGGAAATTCAAGATTCACCGGCCGATTCTAAACCCCATAATAAACCAACCAATACCATTCCACCCAGTGTGTGGGTCCCTGCCTTTCTTCGTGACCTTTGCCCCTTTGCGTCTTCGCGCGAAACCTCCCGCGCGGCCGAAAATAGTTGTAGAAATCGAGCCACCCGATCTGCTAGGGTGAATCCCGCACGAACGACAGTTGCCAGACCGCGTGGTTTGTTCGTTGCCGATAGGCCTGTGTTTGGGCTGCAGCCCCTCACCCGGTAGCCGCAGTGATTCACGTCTTCGAAGGTCGGCAGCGATTCCAACAAATCCGCCATTCCAGCACCCGTCGGTCGCGCAACGGAGCTCCGCCAGTTTTCGACGCGGAGGAGGCCTCCTTCCTTTTTTCGTGAACACAGTATTCGCCCACCATCCGCCGGGCCAGGCAACTCAAGAAAAAACGCCACCACCAAATAACTCAAATCGCGTGCTCCAAGTCTCACCGACACCCAACGTCGGCCGCCGATTTTTTGCGCCTTTTCGTGCCTCTTCGTGGCCATTCCCCGCGCCCTCTCTGCGTCTCCGCGTCTCCGCGCGCGTCCTTCCCAACTCCCCCGCCCAGACCAACCACCCCCAGCAATTACCTGTCGCCTTCGCTCAAAACGTGTCGCCTTCACAAAAACCCGTCATTTATCAAATCCGCCTGTCGCCTTCCGATCGATGGCAACCCTGCAACTCACCCCTCCCCGACCCCTGTTCATTCCTGACGCCTTCGAGAAAATAAGGACTTACGGCAAAACCATGTGACGCCTTCGAATCGTTAACGACTTACGACAACACTCAACTCGCCGCTTGCGGTTTAGCTAACCAACCGGCGCTGGCCCATTACAATTACCATGCCCACCGATTTCACCCAACTCGACTGGAACACCACGATCGAGGACGACCTCCGCCAAATCGTCCGTCTCGCCGTCCGCGAGGATCTCGACCGCTTCCACGATTGGACCACCCTCGCCCTCGTCGACGCAGATCAGCAGGGCAGGGCAGCCATTGTCGTCCGCAAGCCCGGCATCATCGCCGGCCTCCGCGCCGTCCCCATCGTGATCGACGAGATGCACGCCTCGATCGACGTCGAGTTGCAAGCCGCCGACGGCGACGAAATCCACGCCGGCACCAGTGTCTCCGGCAGTATCGTCGCGCTACTTTCTGGCTCCGCCCGCGACCTCCTGGTCTGCGAACGGCCGATCCTGAATCTCCTCGGCCGTCTCTCCGGAATCGCCACCCGCACTCACGACTTCGTCCGCCTGACCGCTGGTACCAAGGCAAAGATCTACGACACCCGCAAAACAACGCCCGGCTGGCGGCGGCTCGAAAAGTACGCCGTCCGCTGCGGCGGCGGCACAAACCACCGCACCGGCCTGTTCGACGCCGTGCTCATCAAAGACAACCACCTCGCCTTGGCGGCAGGTGAAAAAATCACGCCCGCCGACGCCGTCCACCAGGCCCGCACGTTCCTCGCCGAAACCGCGGCCCAACGCGATCACGCTGAGTTGATCGTCGAAATCGAAATCGATCGCCTCGACCAGCTCGACGCAGTCCTCGCCGCCAGTCCCGACATTGTGCTCCTCGACAACATGCAGCCCGACACGCTTCGAGAAGCCGTCGCCCGCCGCGACTCAGTCGCCCCGTCGATCCAGCTCGAAGCGTCGGGTGGCGTCAATCTCAGCACGGTTCGCGCGATCGCCCAATCGGGAATCGACCGGATCAGCGTCGGCGAAATCACCCATTCCGCGCCGGCACTCGACGTCGCCCTCGATTGGCTTCCACCAAACCGGAGTTGAATTGTCCGATGCAGCCGCAATACAATTATTTGCCGCCGTTGTCTCCCCGCCACGCCAGGGTGAATTCGCATGTGGCAAACCCGCCACATAGGTCGCCGCGATGCGACAATTTGCCCGCTCCGGCGTCACTTTTTTCATGGGTCGTTCGCGTCGTCCAAGCCCCGTTTGACTGCCCCGTACTGCGTACTAGGTTTCACATGGATCGGCGCCTTTGGGGAGGGGCGTGGGTCCGCGGCGCGGCGGGTCGAGCTGGGAGCTTAGAGGGGACCCCGCCGCGCCATTTTTTTCCTTCCATCCGTGCCCCAGGAGACCCAGCCAAAGAATCCATGCCAGCCGGCGTGACAATCCTTCCGGAAAACGGACTATTAGAGTAGCCCCAGTCGCTGCGGTTCTGCCTGCATAACCGCCCGCATCGCCGCCAGTCCCTGGGGAAAAAACGGGATAAATAATTGACAGTCCTTCAAGTCCCGTTTATAAATAGAGAGGTAGGGCGGAGTAGTTACTTCCGCCATACACCGGGCAAGGCAATTTCTGCCCACCGTTTGCTACAAAACGTAGCGGTTTTTCTAGGTATTTGGAGCGACCTCATGAGTGTCAGATCGGCAGCGGCGATTTAATTCGCACGTTGTTGGCTAGGCATTCGAGAGCTGGATCAGGTCCTCCGCTTCTTGCCGCATACGACTTTCCGTCAGTCAACTAATGGCTACCGGTTCGTTTGTCGGCTGCTGAACGAAGTCGCCCCCTCGCTCGAACCGCGCACTTCTAGCGCGCACCGCCCGGTCAACAATTCCATCCGGCACTAACGTAATCTGAGCGGTTTAACGACTGTCTCGCGTTGCGCACCTTGCCGGCGCGAATTGACCTCATCACTCGCTGGCTCAGCCGGTCTTCTTTTGCCGTTCGTCGGCGCACCCTGCGTGTGCCGCCCCGAATCGGCCTCCCGCGCGACTCGCGCGTGGTTCCAAATACACCAACCTTGCCCCGAAAGTTTTCTCGCCCGAGTTGTGCGCTCGGCGAACGCAGCACTTTGCCGCAATCGCCTCGCCGGCCAGCGCGAATTTGCACTGAGGATGAACTACGATGTCTTGCAACACGTTTAATCGCCGCAGCGGAATCGGCCCGATCACGGCCGCGTCGCTGCTTGTCTTGACGGCAATTTCCCTATTCGCCACTCCTGCCAAAGCGGTAATCACCGACACCGACTGGAGCCTCAAAATCAGCGAACGCGAAAAGGCGTTTCGGCCGGCTTCGGACGCGATGGCGATGAAGACGCTGATGTGGGATCTGCCCGCTAGCCGCAGGACTGCCCGAAACCTGCCGACCATCTGCTTGACGAATGAGTCGGCCACCGCGATCGATCTCGCAGTTCAAGATGACGATTGGCGAGAGCAGTTTCATTTCGGCGAACTCTTTGATGGGCATGTATGCCAAGCTGGGCAAGGATACGCCGGGCTTCAGTTTGTCGGTGCGACCGAAAAGAACGGCGGAAACACGCTCGTCGTGAACTTTCTCAATGGAGGCATTGGCCCCCGGTCAAACTGTCAATTTCCTGTTCGATATCGACGTCGATGCTGGCCTATGCCGACTGCTTCGCAAATCCCGACTATCGCACCGTGTTGTTCGACATGAATGGCGACAACTACTACGAAGGCGCAGGCATCGATAACGACATCAGCAGCGACGACAACTCCAAGGTCTCGCTCACGTTCACCATGGCGGGAATGCCCTCCGTGACCACGGTGCCGACTGCTTTTGTCGATCCCATTATCCTCGATGGGTCGGCCCGCTATGTGAACGCCGAATATGGCCCGCTACGGCGAAGCGATCCGATCCGCGCGTTCGGTTTGTCCGGTGGCACGGCGATCCCGGAGCCGGGAAGCATTATTGTTAGGGCTGTTTGGCCTCGTTTCATTGTGCCCGCTGTTCGGGCGGTGTCGACGCGAAGTCGGACGGATTCGGTCAAGCAGCGTAGTTCGAGAAATCTAAGTCGATGCCAGCAGGCAATCACAACTCGAGAAGCGAGCAGCGGGCGATCGCGTCCGCCGCAATGTCGTGCGCGAGGGCGCCAGCATTCTTGTCGGGCCCGGCACCGGCGCTGTCGTCGCCGTAGTTGCCGGCCCTCACGCCGCTCGAAGCGGCATTCGACGGCACGTGATGATGGCCGTCGCTTCACCTATCGCCGTTCTTAACCATTGCACTCTGCCAGCATCCCCTCTGGATAGTCTGTTAAGCTTTGCCGGTTAGCGAAACTCTGCGGATTTTGCCGCATCTTCTTGTTTTTCCGCTTTTGCTGTTTGTAACGAAAAATAGCAAAGTACCGATTCTGCCGGTACCGATGAGTTGAAGGATCGCAGATTGAAGGTGCGGCAACGGATTGGGTTCTGCACTTTCTTAGTTTTGCGATTCGACTGCGGCTCGCTCGGGAAATCTCAGCTGGCGGCAGGCCCGCAATCTGTGACGGTCCTTCACGGGGCCCGACCTAGTTCATCAAGGGGGATTAGAGGATGAAACGCACTGTCGTTTTCGCGGCTGCGCTAGCGGCAATGCTGGCACTGGGCGTCCCAGGCAAGCATGTGCTCGGCCAAGGGCCTGGGACAAAATCCGGCAGCTATGGGTCTGGAGGCCAGACATCTCGAAGCTTGATGTCAAGCAGCCCAATGTCAGGCAATTCGATGTCCGGTGGCCCGATGTCGAAAGGCTCAATGTCCGGGCAGTCAAATGTCCGGCGGCTACATGCCCGGGCCGGCGGTGCCGAGCAATATGCCGGCGAATTCTCTACCGACGGTTGGTCAACTGGCGGGTACGGCGGCGGTTCGTGCAGTAGCGAGCGTGCAGTTGCGGCGACTATGGCTGCTGCGACGACTGCGAGTATGGCTGCGACACCGGATGTGGCAATTCCTGGTGGGATAGCTGCGGTATCGTTGGCGGGCAGCCGCGCTGGTATGCCATGGCGGACTATCTCTACGTTCGCGCCAGCTTCAGCGAAGCGATTGCTTACATTGAAGAGGATGACAACTCTTAGACGATCAACGTGACATCGTTCACGAACTGAATTTCAAGCACGCCTCGTCGTACCGCTTCGGCGGCGGTTACGGCTCGGATGTTGCGACGAAGAAATCCGGTTCATGTTCACGCGGCTCGCGAGCGGCGCCAACGATTCCGTCGCTCCGCAAGGTTCGCTGGTGCCATACGAGGTAATCGGGCCACGAACGGGCGACGTTTATCAGTGCCGACGTCGACGTCAATTCGTTCGATCTTGATTTCCGCAAAACAATTCGGTTGGGCGGACCGCAATGCTGCGAATGTGGCGACACCTGCGGCGACAGCTGCTGTGATCCGTGTGGCTGCGGCGACGCTTGTTGTGCTCCGGCTTGCCCGGCCTGGGACATCACATGGTCGGGCGGCGTGCGATTTGCCGACGTCAACTGGAATCGCTACTACGCTACCTACTTGGACGAAGGCGAGGTGTTTCGCGAACGCCACTCCGTCGCTCAATTTCAAAGGCGGCGGTCCGCGCGTGGGACTGGAAGGTCGCCGCTACTTCGGCCAAGAATTGGTTTGCAGCGTGTATCTTGAAGGGCGACATCTCTGTGCTGCTCGGTCAAATGAACGAGCAGATCCAGCGAACTGACAGAACTGGTGCCGTCACGTCACTAACGGCGCAGGGCCGACGAATAATTCCCGTGACAGAAATTGAAGCGGGAGCGTCGGCTCAACTGACGAACGAACTCGATGCTCTCGGCCGGCTACTTGTTCAGTGCGTGGCACGATCTGGGCTTCCGCGACCAGTTCGACATCCAGACATTGGTCGAATCGAACTCGATCGACACGGCCAACATCCTCGGCTTCGACGGCCTGTTTGTCCGGCTGGAAGTTGGCTATTGATCGAGACGATCAGAATTTGTCGGTTGTGTATCAGCGGCTACAGCGAACGGGCCGCGCCTCACAGAAAACGTTCGCTTCGACTCCGAAAAGGGTCGGCCTCAGTCCGGGGGCCGGCCCTTTTTTCGTGGACGTGCAAGTGGGGCGGTGCCGATTGCGGACCAGTCGCTATCTCGCGGTCGCAACTAGTGGGTGGCGATGAAGCGGTCGCGGCGGGCGCGGCGTTGGGCGCGAAGGCGAGCGCGGCGCTTGGTTTCGCTCGGCTTTTCGTAGAATTCGCGGATCCGCATTTCCTTCTTGATGCCACTGCGCTCGACGAGCTTGCGGAAACGGCGGACTGCCTCCTGGGCAGATTCTTTATCGCGTAACGTCAGCTTAACCACACTTCCTCCGACTAACTGAATGGATCCAAGAACAACTTCGACGGACCGAACTGGAATCCGCCATTCTACTGCCAGCTGGTGGAGTCGTCCACGGCATCTGTTTTAGCCGGAATAACCCGCAAATTGGGCCAACTCTCCGCGACCCTTGGGGCCTTCGCCACCGGACTGGCGGCGACGCAATATCCGTTGATTTCGCCACAACTTGCCATGTCAGCTGCTCGACCTGCCGTGGAGCGGGCGAACTCCGTAGCCGGGCGGCGGCGCGGCGGTCGATGGATTTATTCGACCGCCCCATCTCTCCCCGGTTCCCACGCATGCCAACCCCACGCGAACTTCTCGATCGACTCGACTCGCGGCACGACGAGTTGATCCGCAAATTGGACGAGCTAAACGCCCAGATCGAGGCGACACTCTCTCAATTTGGCAAGTCGAGGACGGCGGTGGCGTCAGAGCTGGAACCCAACGCCGCTTCTGCGCCTGATGTAGACGTCGCGCCACGTCGCGCAGCGTAGTGTAGTTGTACTCTGCGCCTAGCCGAAAGCGGCAAGTGGGTGACGCGTGTTTCCGATCGGCGCAGTGCGCCGCGGGAAATGTTGTCGTCGCCGATGGCGCCGGCCTGGGCTGCGCTAGGTGCGATGTCGGCAATCGTTTCGCCAATATGAATCCCACACTTAGGATGGGATTCGTCCAGGGATGTGCATTGTCGTTCTCGCCGGAGCTGCCGCTTCTCGGCAAAAGATTATTGTGTTACTTCTTCCGTTCGAGCCGCCCTGATTTGCCAATCGCTTTGAGCAACCGCCAGCCGAGAAACATGCTCATGGCCATGCCGGCGACGCCGGGCACGCTCACCTCGCGGATCGGCCACACGTGTTGTGCGAGCATGAGCGAGGAACCGAGGAACAGGGCGCTGGCCATCATGCCGATCACCAGACGGTTGACCGAGGGTTCGAGGCCACGGTGGTCGAGATGGACGTCGAATTTTCCGTTCTCGACTTGCTGTAGAATGTCGCGGAGTCGGCGGGGGAGAATCTCGGCGAGCTGTTCGAGCTCGGAGAAGATGCGGCGCAGTTTCCGCATCTGCCGGGCTGGCGAAAGGCGGCGCTGGAGCAGCTTGCGTTGGTATGGGTGGACGAGCTCCATCAAGCTGAAGTGGGGGGCGAGCAAGCCGACCGGTGCCGTCGAGCATGACCAGCACCTTGATCAGCATCGCCAGCGACGAGGGGAGCACGATGTGGTAGCGCTGGATGATCTCGACCATCTCGCTCAGCGCACGGCGAGGTCGAAGGCGTCGACGGGCTGGTTGGCGTAGTGGGCGACGAACTCGGAGAGATCGACGCTGAGCGCCGCTTCGTCGAGTCCGGGCGGCACGGCGCCAAGCCGCATCACGAGCGACGTGAGCATCTGGGCATCTTGCGTGACGATCGCCAGGAGCATGCTCTCGATGTCTTCGCGGAGGCCCTCATCGAGCCGGCCGACCATGCCGAAGTCCAAGAGGCCAATTGTGCCGTCGGCCAACAAAATCAGATTTCCCGGGTGGGGGTCGGCGTGGTAGAAGCCGTGGTGAAAGATCATCTCGAGATACATCTCGGCACCGTGCCGAGCGACGAGGCCCAGATCGCAATGCGAGTCGCGGCCGAGATGCGGGTCGGAGAACCGCCAGCCGTCGAGCCATTCCATCGTGAGCACGCGCTGCGTCGAAAGCTCGGGGTAGCAGCGCGGGATGCGGACGTGGCGATTGCGGCGGAAGTTGCGGGCGAACTGATCGAGGTTGCGGGCTTCGCGAGCGAAGTCGAGCTCGCGGCGGACGACGCGGCGAAATTCGGCGACCATCGCTTGCGGTCGATAGCAAGCCAGCTCGGGCAACATCTCGGCGAGCTGCGCGAGTCCGGCCAGGATATCGAGGTCGACCGCCATGCGGCGCTCGATGCCGAAGTGCTGCACTTTGACGACGACGTCAGCGGCTGCGTTGCCGTAGCCGGCGGCGAGCCGGGCGCGGTGGACCTGGCCGATCGATGCGGAGGCCAGCGGCGTCGTGTCGAAGTCGACAAACATCGATTCGAGCGGCGCGCCGAGTTCGGTTTCGATCGTCGTGCGGACGGCCTCGGCGTCGTCGGCAGGTACGTCGGTTTGCAGCTTTCGTAACTCGTCGGCGAGCGGCATGCCGATCTGGTCGGGCCGCGTGCTGAGGATCTGGCCCAGTTTGATGAAGGTGGGGCCGAGCTCTTCGATCGCCAGGCGAATGCGCGTCTCGCGGCTCAGGTGGGCGAGCGATTCGCCCTCGCGGTTTTTGAGGATGCCTTTCACCACGGGCAGATCGAAGCGGCCGATCCAGCCAGCGAGGCCATACTTGCTGAGGATCGTGAGGATCTCGCGCCAGCGATTGGCGTTGCGATAGACCTGGGGGATGGTGGTGATTTTCATCGCGACACGATATGCAGTATTAAATGGTGGGTCTCGTGTTACTCGACCCACCCTACATCTTACTCGCCGATCGATTCCAGGGACTTCTTCGCCAGCCGCGACAGGCGAGCGTCTGTACTTTGAGCGGCATTGGTGAGCGCGGGGGCGGCCGACTTCGCGGCGGTACCGATCTCGCCCAGAGTCCAGGCGACTCGCTCGCGGACCGGCAGGTCGGCGTCGCTCTGGAGAACGCGGATCAAATCGGGAACGGCGGCTGCGGCGGCCGGGCCAGCACGGCCCAACAGCGTGACCGACCAATACGCAACGTCGCTCGAGCAGTCGCTGGCAAGCTGCGTTAGTGGTCCGATCTGTTCCGCGGACGGTGGCCCGATGTCTTCGAGTGCGGCGGTGCAGGCTTCGAGCAATTCTTCGTGCGGGATGCAGATGGTGCGCACCAGTGCAACGGCGGCCGGCTGGGCCATGGGGCCGAGCGCGGCGAGTTGCGTTGCCGCGTCGGTTTGTTGGGCCGGGTCGGCGCCCTCGAGTTGGGCGATGAGCGCATCGAGTTCGGCGGACATCGGACGGTTACTCCCTGGGCACGAGCTGGCCTGCGTCGAGTTCCAGGCGGCGGTCAAGCGCGGCGGCGAGGGCCTCGCTGTGGGTCACGACGATGAGAATTGTATTCGCTTCGGCTTGCATTTCGAGCAGCAGTTCGGTGATCGCTTGGGCGGTCGTGCGATCGAGGTTGCCGGTCGGTTCGTCGGCGAGCAGCAATGTCGGCTCGCGGACCAGTGCCCGGGCGATCGCCACGCGTTGGCGTTCACCGCCGGAGAGTTCGGCCGGGCGATGGTCGAGCCGCTGCGAGAGGCCGACCCGGTCGAGCAGCTGCTCAGCGTGTTGTTCGTCGATGTGGGTGGCCACGCCATCGGCGAGGAAAGGAATGAGCACGTTTTCGAGTACCGTGCACTGCGGCAGCAGATGGTGCTCTTGAAAGACGAAGCCGATCTGCCGGCTGCGGAACTTGGCGAGCGCCGCTTCGTCGAGTTCGAAGGGGTCCTGGCCGAGGAGACGGACGCGGCCGGAGGTTGGCGGCTCAAGCGTGCCAAGGACCGAGAGCAGGGTGCTCTTGCCGGATCCGCTGGGGCCGAGGACGGCGACGTTTTCGCCGCGGCGGAGCGTAAGCGATACGTCGGTAAGCACGCGGAGCGGTTCAGACGGCGTGGGATATTCTTTGGCGATGCGCTCGACGACGAGGTCGGCATCGGTGCCAGCGGCGGCAGTCGTGGACGCAATGGGAGATGGCTCGGCCATCCCTCTATTGTCGGCTGAAAGTCGGGCCGGGCCAAGTGGTCGAAAGACGCCAGCTCGGCGAATAGAGAGAACTACGGCGGGCGTCTTACGCGCCGGCCAGCAGCTTCAGCTCTTTGGCGATCACTTCGGGGAGCGGGATCGAGACGGGGGGCTTGCCATGCTCGACGCGACAGCAGACGCAAGTCATCGAGCCGTGGGCGACGTCGCGTCCATCGTCGGAAAAGTCGAAGCCGTACGTAATGCTTGAGTTGCCGACGTGGCGGACCGTCACCGCGATGTCGAGCGAATCTTCACAGCGGGCCGGCGAGTCGAATTCGCACGTGGCGGCCACGCGTGGGAAACTGACCGGCACGCCTTCGATTTCCGTGTAGACACTGAAGCCGAGGCTCCGCAGCAGCTCGTGTTCCGCCGACTCCATGTAGCGGAAGTAGGCCGCGAAATGGATGATGCCGGCCATGTCGGTGTCGGCAAACTCGACCAACCGCGACGTGTAGAAGGGAGTGGACATGGTAGAAGAGTTGAGGGTTGAGTGTGGAGAGTTGAGGGTTTCGGACACTCAACTTTAAACCCTCGACTCTCAACCTTCATCAGTCGCCGACGTAGGGCATCAGGGCCATGAAGCGGGCGCGTTTGATGGCGCGGGCCACGGCGTGTTGGCTGGCGGCGTGGCAACCGGTCTTGCGGCGGCTGACGATTCGGCCATGCCGATTCGTGAGCTTCGAGAGCAGGTCGAGGTCTTTATAGTCGACGTACATCGGGCGCGGCTGCTGGCCGTCGACGTAGATCGGGTCGCGCTTCGGGGGCGCTTGATGTTGCTCTTGCGCTTGTTTTGGTAGCCGCCGCCGGATTGTGAATCGCGGGAATATGCCATGGTCAAGTTCGTGCCCAAAGGGTAGCCGGGTGTACTTTCGGATCGCTGCGGCGAGCCCCGCCCGCCGACCGCGAATTCCACATTCTAGCGGTCTGTGGGCGGCATGCCAAGATGCCTCGATTGGCCGGGTTCATCGGGGTTTTGAGGGCTGCGACGAGTGATGTTTACGGTTTTTGGCCATCTGGGATAGATTGCGGGCCAGACGAATCGCCCGATCGGCAATTTCGCGCGAAGCGGGATTTCATTTCACAAGGAACCACCATGAAACGAGCCACGATGAGACGACTTAGCCTGTTTGCCGTGACCGCTGGACTTGTTTTCTCACTCGTACCTGCATCCCGAGTAGTTGCCCAGGCCGAACTCAACCCGCCGCCGCTGATCACTTCGCCGACGTACCTTAACGACCCGCCACCGCAACAGGAAGTCATCACTGCGGAGCCCGCGCCTTCGTATGTCTGGGTGCCAGGCCAATGGGGACGGACTGCTGATAGCTGGGCATGGCAGTCGGGCCGTTGGGTGCAGCCGCCATTTTCTAACGCCTATTGGACGCCCGGCTATTGGAAGAACTCGGGAGGACAATACTTATGGCAGGGCGGCCATTGGGCGGCGGCTGATCAAGGCGTCGTCGTGCAAAAACCGATCGCCGTGCCTGAGACCTACGTCGAGACACAACCGCCGGCGCCCGCGACAACTGGTTGGGTGTGGCAGCCCGGCTACTGGACCTGGCGCGGGACATGGGTCTGGGTGCCGGGCGAGTACATTCAGTCGGTGGTGCCAACGGCGGTCTGGACTCAGGGCTCTTGGCAGGCGGCGCCGGGCGGCACCTGGCGCTGGAACCCGGCGCATTGGGCAGCGAGTTGATCGCGACTCACACGGCCAATCGACGATCACGCCCCTCAGCCCCCGGCTCTGCCGGGGGTTTTTGTTGCGCTCCGACGGTATCCAATGCGCACCGTTGTCCGCACCCAATCAAAACCCCCGGCAGAGCCGGGGGCTACCGGAGGCCAATGTCGCAGGTGTAGACTTATCGACGATGCAGTCCGCTCGCATTTCCAGGCGGCGAGTGGATTCGATCATTTTTGTTCTAGCGGCGCATCGCCAAGCGTCGAAGTTGCCAACCAAACCCAATGGCCTGGACTATCTCATGGAGTTGAACAGCAATAATACAGCGCTCGTTGTCATCGATCCACAAAACGACGTCCTGAGTGAGCACGGCGTTTCCTGGTCACTAGTCGGCGACAGTGTCAAAGAAAACAACACGGTCGAGAATCTCGCGCGTCTGTTCACTGCTGCGAAGGGGCATGGTTACAGCGTTTTCATCTCGCCGCACTACCTCTATCCCCATGACCAGGCGTGGCAGTTTGGTGGCGTGGTGGAAAAAATGATGCTGGACGACAAAGAGTTCTTCCGTCCCGACCCACTCGGCGTCGACGGCTTTTCCGGTTCTGGCGCCGATTGGCTCGAGCGTTTCAAGCCGTTCATCAACGACGGTCAGACGGTCGTCGTCAGTCCGCACAAAGTGTGGGGGCCGCAGACGAACGATCTCGTGCTGCAACTTCGCAAGCGGAACATCAGCAAGATCGTGCTGGCGGGAATGTTGGCGAATCTCTGTGTCGAGAGCCACCTCCGCGAATTGCTGGAGCAAGGATTCGAAGTCGCCGTCGTCAAAGACGCTACGGCGGCCCCGCGACATCCTCAACTTGGCGACGGCTATCAGGCCGCGATCATTAACTACGGCTACTTGGCGAACGCAGTTCTAACGACAGACGAAGCCGTGAAGGCGATGGGCTGAGGTCCTCCCGATGTACGTCGAGCAATATCAGAACCTCGTGATTGGCAGCGGAGAGGCAGGAAAATATCTCGCCTGGAACCTGGCTAAGCTGGGCCAAAAAACCGCGGTGGTCGAACGATCTATGGTGGGTGGCTCCTGTCCGAATATCGCCTGCCTACCCAGCAAAAATGTAATCTACAGCGCCAAGTCTGTTTCGCTTGTCGATCCGGTCAACGGCTTAGGAGTGGTGATTGGATCGCACCAAGTTGACATGGCTGGAGTAGCCCGCCGCAAACGCGAGATGGTCGAAGGACTGATAGAACTTCACCTCGCCAATTTCAAAGCCAGCGGCGCGGAGTTGATCATGGGCGAAGCAAGGTTCACCGCTCCGAAAACTGTGCAGATCACACTGAATGACGGTAGTTCGCGCATGCTGCTTGGCGATCGTGTGTTCCTGAACGTTGGATCCCGTGCCAGCATTCCGAATCTGCCAAGTCTTGTGTCCGCCCAACCGATGACGCATGTCGAAGCGCTCAACTTGGAACGATTGCCCGATCATCTAATTGTGCTTGGTGGCGGCTATATCGGGTTGGAGTTCGCACAGGCCATGCGCCGATTCGGGAGCCGAGTGACGGTAGTTCAGCGTGGCCCTCGACTCCTCGATCGAGAAGATCTCGATGTGTCAGAAGCCCTGCTAAAATTGATGAAAGACGAAGGTATTGAGGTCTTGCTTCAATCCAACTTGTTGAGCGTTGCCGGTCGTTCGGGCGAGAGTGTGACCCTGAAATTGCGCTCAGGTGAGAACGAATTTAGTGTTGAAGCTTCCGACATCCTCGTGGCGGCTGGCCGCACACCCAACACCGATAGGATAAATGCCGTCGCCGCCGGAGTCGAACTCGACTCGCACGGCTACATCCACGTCAATGAGCAACTACAGACGGGAGCTCCCGATGTCTGGGCGATGGGCGACTGCGCCGGTAGTCCACAGTTCACGCATGCCGCCTATGATGACTTTCGCGTCGTCCTGAGCAATCTCGGCGGCGGCGACCGCACCACGCGTAACAGACTCATACCATACTGCCTGTTCACCGACCCAGAATTGGCGCACGTCGGCATGAGTGAAACCGTGGCGCGGGCCGCGAATGTGCCTTACCGCATCGCGCGACTAGCAGCATCGAAAGTCCTACGGATGCGAACTATTTCGCAGACGCGCGGCTTCATGAAAGCTTTGATCGGCGACGACGATCGCATCCTGGGCTTCACTGCGTTCTGTGCGGAGGCAAGCGAGTTAGTTGCCGCAGTCCAGACCGCGATGCTCGGCCGCCTGACATACCAGGCGTTGCGCGACACGATCTTTACCCATCCGACCGCTTCCGAAGGATTGGTTTTCTTGTTCAGTAGCGGCCTGGAAAAGCCAACGAGTGCCCCATGACGATTATCAATTGAGGCGATGTTGTAGCCAGATCCTAATCAACTCACAACTACCACATCCGAAACGTCATCATGTCAAAGAAGCTTGAAGGCAAAACTGCACTTGTAACTGGCGGCAGTAGCGGACTCGGACTTGCCACCGCGAAGCGGTTCGCAAACGAAGGGGCAAAGGTTTTCATCACTGGTCGGAGGAAGAACGAGCTCGACGCGGCCGCCGATCAAATCGGACAGGGTGCAGTTGCCCTGCAGGGTGACATAGCCAAAATGGCCGATCTCGACCGATTGTTTGAACAAATCAAGAACCAGTCTGGCAAACTTGATGTGCTCTTTGCCAATGCGGGCGGCGGCGAGTTTCTGCCGCTCGGCGAAATAACCGAAGCACATGTCGACAAATGGTTGGGAATCAATATCAAGGGAACACTTTTCACCGTGCAAAAGGCCTTGCCGCTGATGCCCAACGGTGCGTCGATCATTTTGAACGGCTCCATGGTTTCCCTCAAAGGATTTCCGGCGTTCAGTGTGTACGCAGCGACCAAAGCGGCGCTCCGTTCGTTTGCGCGGACATGGTCCGTGGATTTGCGGGAGCGTCGAATTCGAGTGAACGTTGTTGCGCCGGGCACAGTCATCACACCTGGCTACAAGAATGAGTTGGGCCTGAGCGACGAGCAGATTAGAGACTTGGAAGCTCAGGCCGCCGCGACAACGCCGCTTGGACGGGCGGGAACGCCGGAGGAAATCGCCAAGGCCGTCTTATTTCTCGCGTCTGATGACAGCAGCTACGTGAACGGAATTGAACTCTTTGTGGACGGCGGAGCAGCACAGATTTAGTGGTGGCGGTACTCGGCATCTCGTCACTCTTGAAGGACTAATTGTTTTGACAACCACCTATTTGGAGACGCAGTAATGTACACGATGGTGAAACTCAGATCCTTGCTCGCGCGATGTGGCGCAGTTGCCCTGGTCATCAGCTTGGCTCAAACAGCCCATGCAGACGAATCCACGAAGGTGCGTTACAAGACTGTAAAAGTCGGCGATCTCGATATCTTTTACCGCGAGGCCGGGCCAAAGGATGCGCCCACGATTCTGCTGCTCCACGGTTTTCCGACCAGCTCGCAGATGTTTCGCAATCTGATTCCGGCGCTCGCCGACAAGTACCACTTGGTTGCTCCCGACTATCCGGGCTATGGCCACAGCTCGATGCCGCCGCACGACAAGTTTGCCTACACGTTCGACAACCTGTCCAAGGTGATCGAGGAATTCACCGAGCAGCTCGGGCTCGAGAAGTATGCCCTCTATGTGCAAGATTACGGCGCGCCGATCGGTTACCGCCTGGCCGCCAAGCATCCGGAGCGAATCACGGCCATCGTGGTTCAGAACGGCAACGCGTATGACGAAGGTCTCGACAACGACTTCTGGAAGCCGATCAAGGAATACTGGAAAGAACCCAAGAGCCAGGAAAAACGCAACGCCATCCGCAATCTGCTCACCTACGACGCCACCAAGTGGCAGTACACGGACGGAGTACCTGATCTAGAACTCGTCAGCCCCGACGGCGCCGCGGAAGACCAGTTCCTGCTCGACCGGAAAGGGAACGACGAAATCCAACTCGACATGTTCCTCAGCTATGGCAGCAATCCTCCGCTCTACCCGAGCTGGCAAGCCTATTTCCGCGAACACCAACCGCCGATGCTCATCGCATGGGGTAAGAACGACAAGATTTTTCCCGCGGCCGGTGCGGAACCGTACAAGCGAGACTTGAAGTCGCTGGAGTTTCACCTGCTCGACGCCGGACATTTCGCGCTGGAAACGAAAGGCGATGAAATCGCCCAATTGATGCGCGAGTTTCTCGGCAAGCACGTGGATAAGAAGTGAGCGCTTTTGGTGAAGACTCGTAGCTTGCAACAGCCATCGGAATTGCGATGATGCCAGAATTCCCCAGCGACGTGGCCTTCACTCCGGCGGTGAAAGCTATCCAAGAGCAAAAAGGCTCCCGCGATAGTTATGCGCAAATGGAACGTGGGCCAGGCTGGGAAATCACCGCCACTCCGGACTTGGCCGAATTCCTTGCCGATCTCGATATGTTCTACCTCGGCACGGCCAACGCCGCAGGTCAGCCCTACATTCAATATCGTGGCGGTCCGCCCGGCTTTTTGAAAGTGCTCGACCCGCAGACGCTGGGTTTCGCCGATTTCGGCGGCAACCGCCAGTACATCACGCTGGGCAACCTGTCGGAGAACCCAAAAGCATTCATCTTTTTGATGGACTACGCGAACAGCCGCCGCGTGAAGCTGTGGGGCACGGCGCGCGTGGTCGAAAATGATGCCGCGTTGCTCGACCGGCTCCGCGACCGGGCGTACCCCGGCAAAGTCGAGCGGGCGATACTTTTCAGCCTCGAAGCCTGGGACGTCAACTGCTCGCAGCACATTCATCCGCGCTTCTCCCAGCGGCAAATCGCTCCGGTGATCGAGCAACTTGAAGGTCGCGTGCGCGAACTCGAAGAGGAATTGTCGAAGTTGCGCGGGTCGACTCGCCACGCCAAACCATCTTGAAGAGCGACGCCGAACGTTCTTATGACTAGCAGTCGCACGCATTTTTTTTGCGCAAAGTCGCCAAGGGGCAAAGGACGCAAAGAAAAACTTGGTGCAAATGTTGGGCTCGCGTCCTGCGCCAGCATTGCCATCAATCGGCTGCACTTGGTGTAGGCCGTTCTGAGATCAATTGTTATAACTTGCCACCCGACAGAGGAGTCTCAACGCAATTGGGAGGGTCCAGAACGGACTCAGTCAATGATTCAACGGCGACTTCTGACAAGCGGCCATGTGGCACTCGTGATTGGCTTGTTCTTGATGAGCGGACCACTGAGCTGCGTTTTTGCACAAATGCATAGCGCGATCCACGGTGATTGGCGAATCAAGGTCGACGAATCGCCGTCGCCGGAATTTGTCGCTCAAGCGCTTTCCGACCTGCAAGAGTTTTTTCCGCCTTTCGAGCCTGCGCCCGACCAGCCTTGGTGTTGCTATGTGGGCAACTACGGCGGAATGATCGAACCCGACGATATCGACGACGAGGATGCCCTAAAGTTCTTCCGACTCACCGACGACTTGGACGAAGTGTCAACCTTCTTTCGCACGTTTTGGTCTTCGACATTTTGTGACGAAGGAATCTGTTCAACTCTCACTCAGTTCAACTTGGTGCAAGGTGGTCCCACGGAATTGATGACGCAACTTCGGTGAAGCAGTCCAACCAGATTTCGATCTAATCGAAAGCGATTCAATTGCCTTTTTGAAGTTGAACGAAGGTGCTTTTCCGGGAGTGCCCCCCATCGACCCAAGTTACATGCCACCAACCCCCGCAGAGATCGCCGGCTATTTTAATTGGAAGGTGGAGTACGGTGTGTATCCGGTCTACGTCGGAAGCGTGGGAGTGCAGTATGTGTCGCCGGCCGTTTGGTCGGTAACTTTATCGGCAGCACCAGAGCCATCGTCGGCCATACTTTGTCTGGTCGCAGCGACGATGTTCGGGCTGCTGCGTGCGCACCACCGGCCTGACTCGTTCGTAAGCGGTTGGGCAGCTCCTGCTCAGGAACAGGGGCCGAAGGGCTCGTTCACCATCCGCTCGGTCGCCGTCAGCGGCACGCTGTGCACAAAGAAGTTGATCAGCGGCGTCACCGGGTGGTAGGTGTACGTCACTTGCACTTGGATGGCGTCGCATTGCGTGCCGGCATCGTTGTTCGTGCCCGGGTCCGCGTAGGTCGGGTAATCCCAGCTCTTGTAGCTCGTCGGGATCGTCTGGTTGTTAGTGAGCGACGCCGTGTCGTCCTTTACCGTCTGCACGATGCATGTTTCGCGCGTCGGCGTGGCTACTCCGGTGCAGTCGGCGCGGCCGGTGACGGCGTAGCGCGCCGCGTCACGCGCCGCCTCCTGGATCGTGACGTGCGTCTCCATCACCCGCGCCAGGTCGACCATCGCCATGATCAGGATCATCAGGACCGGCGCGATCATCGCGAACTCGATGAGCGTCTGCCCGCGTTCGAATGACCCGGACCGTCGTGTCTTCTTCATACCGCTCACTTGATCAACCTGAAGGCGATCGACTGGGCGATGGCGCCGAAGATCGACGATAGCTGCGTGGGATCAGACGTCGTGTAGTAGTGGTCGTTCGTGCCGCTCGTTGACGACGCGATGCACTTGAGCAGCCGCTGGTCGGCGACCGTGTCCGGATCGCTGTTGCCGATATTGGACGACGAGCAGTAGGTACCGGCGCTGCTGGCCGGGTTCTTTCCGTCGTCCGAGCCGCAGACGCTCAATCCGACGATGAAGATCTCGACACCCGCTGCCTTGAGTGTGTCCGCTTCGGCCTTGGTCTTGGTGTCGAGCTGCCGCTCCCGCGTGTCCGAGTTCGAGCCGGGGTTGCTGCTCGTGATGGACCCTGGCCCGGCGCGGAACACCCCGTGCTGACGGTATGTGTCCGAGTTCGATGGCGACGTCGTCGGCCGGCAGGCCGCATCGGGCGATCCGGGGCTTCCCGAAACATAGGACGCGGCGTTGTACGTGTTGTCACCGTCGGTGAGCAGGATGATGTAGCGCCGCGCGTTCGACGCGGTGCTGTGTCCCGTGCCAAATAAGATGTCGTCGGCTTCCTTGAGCCGCCACAGACGTTCGTGCCGGTGCCACCCACCGCCGTGTATCCGGAAATCGTGCTGTTGAGCGTGGACGCGCTCGAGCTCAGGTTCACAACGGAGTTCGTCGGGATACAGCCGCTGTTGTTGTCCGGGGGGTTGAAGCAGCCGACGGAACCTGGTCACGCCGACCTGGGTGGCGGAGCTGGGCAGCAGCGTGTTGACGAAGGTTGTCGCCGCGCTCCGTGCTTCCTAGATTGGGCAGCCGGAGTTGTTCTGGGATCCGTTGCAGGGGCTCGCGCCCATGCTCCCGGTCGCGTCGATGCCCATCACAGCGTCGACGGGCACGGTTCCGAAGCCGGCTGTTGCTTCGTTCTGCACGGTGAAGGTCTTGATTCCGAACACCCGCATGAAGATCGTGTTCACCGTCTTCGCGCGCGACCACGCGCACCTGCTGCGACGGCACGTCCGGGTAGACCGAGACCGTGATCGTGTTGTCCGCATCGTTCGCTGCTACGAACGCCTTGGCGGAGCTCGTGGCGTTCGTGATGTTCGGCAGCTGCTTGGCGCCCGCCAGCGCCGCCGAGTCGACGGTCCGGCCGAGCTGCGCGCGTGCGATCAGGATCTTGCCGACGTCGGCGCTCAGCCCGGAGAGGCCGAGGACGACGAGCACCAGTAGCCCCATCAGCGGCAGCACCTGCCCTCTTTCGTTGCGTCTGCGTCTGCGATGCATGCCTTTCCTCAGTTCAGCTTTGGCATCGTGGTCTGGGAACACATCGTGATGCTGTTTGGCATGATCAGCGGCACGTGGATGAACGTTGTGTGCCCGTAACACGCCTTACAGTGACGGCGTTGGTGACGATCCGTTCGAGTCGGTGACCGTGCCGTGTGTCACCGTCACATTGCTCGTGGGCGTCGTGTTCTTCAGCCGGCCGAGGTCCTTCACGACCAGCGCCTGGATTGCGGAGTCCGAAGCGGCGCCCTTCGACCCGAGTCGGGCGCCGTCGCGGGCCGCGCTGACCACCGACGTGTAGGCGTTGAATCCGGCCGCGACCTCAACGATGCCGACGATCAGCACCAGGAACAGCGGCAGCATGATGGCCAGTTCGGCAGTACCCTGCGCCCAGTTCGCCCAGGAACCGAAGCGCAGCCGCCGGAACAAGCCGTTAGCGGGAGTGCTTCGGTCCGTCATTCTTGTCCGTACAGGCCGTCTGTATCCCGGCGTGGACCAGCGACCGGCCGGGCCTTCTACTCTCATAACGACTGCGCCGGGGAAGCGTCACACGCCCGGGCGCCCTTTCGGGGGCGCCCGAGCCGCGTACCGGCAGTCGCCTGATACGCTCCCTCATCAGATTGTCGGTAGGTTGCGAGCGTTCTGAGGGGTTTTCGGGCGCAGTAGGTGCCGTTTGTGGTCCTGCGGCGGTTCGGCGGGGCGCCGCAGGTTCGCCGGCCGGGTTACATCGCCAGCGGGAGTTCCCGCTGCTGCTCCTGCAGGGCGATGGCGAGGCAGAGCCGCTCCATGGCGTCCGCCCGGTACATCCGCCAATCGACGGCGAAGTGGTCGATTTGGCGCACGCAGTTCCGGGTCGAGGCGGACGTGCACCATTTCGCGGGGTTCGCGGCGCTCGCCGGTCATGTCGCGTCGTTCCTCCCGCTGAGAGAGCCTCGTGATACGTGTGTATCGTCGGTCTGGATCCGCGCCGCAGTAGGGAATCCGCCTAGCGACGCCACCCTCGGCGCGTAAGGACGCGGACGCGGCGCTAGGCCTGGTTCGTGTTCCAACAGGCGGCCGCTGCCGTCTGCTGGCCGAACAGCGCGCCGACGGAGGCCACCGTGGCGCGCGGGTGGCTCAGCAGGTCCGTCGAGTCGGCGAACTGGTCGATGCTCCCGACCAGCCCGCGCGAACTCAGCCACTCGTCGTTGATTTGCGATTGGCATGCCGCGACGAAATCGACCGACGCCGACACCAGGAAGGGCCGCCCGTGGAACTGCCGCGGCTCCGCATCCACATGTGCGCCATCCCGAGCGCGTTCTGCCGCTCGCCGACGAGTCGGTACGCCAGCGCCAGCCCCGCCTCGCGCTCCGCGTAATCTGCCGCCCCCAGCGCGCGTCGAGCGCCGGCCCTATGTCGGCCGCCGACTCCAGTCGCGCGAACGCCGAGCCGAGCCATTTCATGTACGGAGGATAGCGTCGCTCCAGTAAGAAGCAGAGCCGGACGAGATCGCGCACGATCCGCGCCGCCACCAGCTGCGAGCCCAGCTCGTCGCCCTTCTCCGCGGTCCGACCCACGAGCCTCCTCCTGTGATATTCGCCGCCACTGGCATGCCAGCAGGTAGAGCCAGACATCGCGCGGATACCCACACCGGCGATGCCTTGGCTCGCGTGAGGTCCCCCGGCCGTCGTGGAACGCCGGGCCGCTCGTCACCTCCGCCAGCCTCTCCTGCGGCATCGCGAGCCAGTCGAGCGCGCCAGCGCGCCCGCGGTCTCCGCGCCGAGGCGGCCCTTCAGCCACGAGCCGACGGTGGCGATCTCGATGTGGCGCTGCACGGGCACGTCGTCCCAGCCGTAGCGCACCGGCCAGCCCCGAAACGTCGCCGGTAGCGCTTGGTCAACGACGTGGCACACGTCGTTGACCGCGCCGGCTTCGACGAACAACTGCAGCCGCGGGCCCCAGCCGTGGTCGGTCGAAGGCTCGTCGTCGAACCCCAGCACGTCGGAGCCGTAGCCGATCAGCGCTGCCGCGTGCGGCCGCGCACCAACGATTGGGCAGACCACTCGCGAAGAACGCCCGCGACAATTCACGGCCGGCCAGCGCCTCTCCCATCTCGGAAGTTTAGCCCGCGACGGAAGAACTGATAGTCAGTTATCCCATTTCGCTATGCCCTGCCCGAGCTCCTCGAAGGTCATCGCGGGCGTGATTGTGACTTGGGCGTCGAGCTCCAGGAAGAGGGGCTCGCCCGACTTCGGGATGTCGGATGGCTCCTTCAGGTCGAGAAAATGAAGGCCGTCCGCATGCCCCCCGCGACCGTGAAGTACGGCCTCCGGCTTCAGCGCCTCGATCACCTTCGCCAACGTGGGGCCCATCGTCCCGTTCTTGATCGCCGCATTGCCGGTCGCGGTCGGGATGTTGGCTTTGACCATCACGCGCATTGTTGGCTGCCTCCTTCACAAAACCTGACTCTGCCCAGGCCGGGCGCCCGGGAAGTCTGTCACCGTGCTTCGGCTCGTTCAAGCGGTCGTGAACGATCGCACAGACAACACCGCCTCCAACGTGAGAGCAGCCAACCCGGAAGAGGTCGGCGCGTTTATTCGTTTGACAGCCGCGCGCGACAGTGGTAGGTTAGTGTCGTAGCGACACTAACTCCAATTGCGGAGGGATTCCGATGACCATGCTCGTTGAACGTTCGGTTGCGCAGCCCATCGCCGGCATCGCGTGCGAGGCCGACTCGATCCCCACGGTACCGCTGACCGAAGAGCGCTCGTTCGCGTACTGGCAGCAGGACATTCCGCAGGAGTACTGGAGGCTCTCCGCCGACGAGTTGGCGGCACGCATCGCCATCGCCCGCCGCAAGCTCGGGTCGCGGCTCG
>CAWKBP010000004.1:0-277704 GCA_963847905.1 uncultured Planctomycetota bacterium
AGAAAGTGCCCGTCGGCCCGGCGTGGCTCGACGCCGTGCACAAGTACGAGCGCGACGTGCAGAGCAAACGCACCTAATCGTTCTTCACCAGCGATCGAAACGACACACCAAGATTTTCAGCCTGACCTACTGATTCCATCGGCATCAGTCGACGATCGACCGGCCGATCCAGTCGGCGAGGTCGGCGAAGTAGCGGTCGGGCTCTGGTTCGAATTCGAGTGTGTGGACCGCGCTCGGATATTCGACGAGCGTTTTGTGCCCCGCGCCGAGACGGCCCCAATAGGCGCGGCAGCGCGAGTTGGCGACGATCCGGTCGCGGCCGCTGAGCATCATCAGCGTCGGCGTGTGGATGTATGGCGCGGCCTGCTTGGCGTAGGCTGTCAGCCGGTTGTCGGCTTGAACAAAGCGAAACGACACGTCGCGGAGCGAGAGCGGGTCCTGGGCGACGTATTCGCGCCAGTGGGGCCTCTCGGTGAACAGCGACGCCGGTTGTAGCGGAATCTCTAGCCGGCGGTTTT
Source organism: uncultured Planctomycetota bacterium (assembly GCA_963847905.1). Taxonomy (GTDB): domain Bacteria; phylum Planctomycetota; class Planctomycetia; order Pirellulales; family Lacipirellulaceae; genus DASYDU01. The sequence goes on from CAWKBP010000004.1 coordinate 519, forward strand.
GCATCCGCTCGCGCACGGGGATTCGCAATGCCAATCGCTTGAGCGGGCCGGGCTCGAATTGCGAATAGATGCCCGGCGTCACCAGGGCCAGCGAGCGAAGCAATCCCGGCTGTGCGCGAGCGACCGCGGCCGCCAGCTTGCCGCCCCAGCTGATCCCGCAAAGCACCACCGGCCGGTCGCCAGCGATCTGTTCGAGATAGGTCGTCACGTCGTCGAGCCACGTCTGCCAACAATCGATGTCGCCGCGCGATTCGGTGTTGAGTCCCGAGCCGCGGCGATCGAGGAAGCGGACCTCGAAGCCACAGTCGTTGAGGTGGCGGCAACTCCGCGAGTACCAGCCGCCGTGGCTCGTGATCCCGTGCAGCATCACCACGCGCGCCCGCGGCGGTTCGATCCCGTCCCACACGCGCACCGCCAGCCTCCGCCCGTCGCGGGCCGTGTAGAACTCGATGCGTGGCAGGAGCGAGGACACGGGAGGGCATTGCGAGATCGGAGAGACATTCGGCCGTTAGATAAGAGTACCACGTTCTCTGTGCCAGATTCAGACGACCGGGTGCACCTGTTGCTTGACAATAAATTCCGAGAGCGGGGCTGTAGCGATCGTAACACCAAGCCCCGGACCCACGAGCGCCGGCGCACGGCCGCCAAAACCGAACGTAATGTCTTCGTTCGTCACAAGGCGACGAAACAGATGCCGATCATAAGAACCTTCGAGGTAGCGAATCCCGGCCACGCTCGCCGCCCAATGGCGACCAGCGGCCGACAGGATGCCCGTCTCGCCCGGATGGCAGCCGAGTTGGTAGCCGAGCTGATGCTCCTTTGCAAACGCCGCAAGGCGCAAACTGGCCAGGAAGCCGCCACACTTCGAGAGCCGAATGTTGAACAGATCGCATGCCTGGTGGGCGACCGCGGCCGCCGCGTCGACCATGCTGGTGAACGATTCGTCGAGCATCACGGGCACGACGGTTTGCTTCCGCAACTCAGCGAGTGCGAAGAACTCCTCATGCGCCAGCGGCTGCTCCACACAACTCACGCGACTCGCAACGAGCGACGCCAGTTGATGCGCAGCGTCGGCCGCGCGCCAGGCCCCGTTCGCATCGATCCGCAGATCGACGCCCGACCCGATCCAGCGGCGAATCATCGCCAGCCTCGCGGCGTCATCATCTCCCACGCGACCGACCTTCACCTTGCAATCTCGGAAACCGTACAGCCGCCGCACCAGCGACTTGAACCGTAGCCGCCGCCCGCCCGCGTCAATCACCGCGCTATAGTGCAGCACGTCGTTCGCGGCCCGGATCGACCCCGCCGGCACGAAATGCTCGGTCACGGCACATACCGGCTCGCCAAACAAACGGCCAAACGCGTCGAGAATGCTCAGCTCCACGGCACACCGCAGCGCGTTGCCGTAGCAGCCGCGCGGATCGTCGCGCATCTCGGCGAGTTGCAGATTTTCGCAGAGCCGAATCACATCGGGCCAGGATTCGCAGTCGCCAGCCAACTGCTCGGCAACCGGCGTTGCGGTGAGCTGTTCGAGGCACCCGGCCGGCGTCTCGCCCGTAACATAGCTGCGCGGTACGCCTTCGCCCCAGCCAACGGTCCCGTCCGCCAGCTCGCACCGCACGAACACATTCTCGCTCTCGTCGCGCGTCGCCGTGGCGTGCGAGAAGCGCAGCTTGAGCGGCAGTCGGACGATCGAAGCGGTGAGCTGACGAATTCGCATGAGGCGTGCGCGTTGTTAAACGGTGGCCGCCTCCCGCGATGGCCGCCGGGACTTTCCTTTGCCCGTCAAATCGTCGAGAGCGATCCGAATACCGTCGCGGAAGTCGACGCGCGGCGCGTAGCCGAGCACGCGTTTCGCCTTGGCGATCGAATAGTCGAGGTTTAGCGTCATGAACTTGATCTGCGCCCGCGTCAGAAATGGCGAGTCCTTGCGGCCGCGGAGTTTGGCGATCCGCTCGATCGGCCCGACGAGCAGCCGCGGAATAAACTCCGGAACATGTCGCGGGCGGGGCTTGCCCAGGTAGTCGGCGATCGCATGGACAAATTCTTCGCGCGTCACCAGCCGCTCGTCGCGGATGTTGAACGTCTCGCCGAGCACGTCGGGTTTCTCCACCGCCAGCAGCAGCGCGTCGACCAGGTTGTCGACGTAGGTGTTGTTGATCAGCCGATCGCCGCGACCGATGAATTTCATTTTGCCGTTTTCGATCTTCTCGACGAAGCGGGGCAGGGCGTGGCGATCGCGGGGCCCGTAGATGATGCCGGGTCGCAGGATCACCGCCGGAAACTTGTGCTCGGCGATGTGGTGGTTGAGCAGAAACTCGGCCTCGGCCTTGGTCCGCGTGTAACCGTCGAGGCCCACGCCATCCGCCGGCACGCTTTCGTCGGTGCCAAAGTGGTGGCGGGCCGGGTAGACGCCGAGCGAACTGACCTGCACCCACCGCTCAAATCGCGGCGATCGGGCCACCGCGTGGATCATGTGCTCCAGCGCGATCACGTTGATCGCCCGATACTTCTCGGCGGGGCCCCAGTCGCCAACGTGAGCCGCGGTGTGGATCACGATCTGCGCGTCGGCGAGCGCCGCGGGCAGCGAGTCGGGCTCGGCCAAGTCGCCCTGGATGAAATCGATCGGCAGCCCGTCGAGCGCACCACGATTGGAATCGCGGCGGACGAGCGCTTGGACGTGATAGCCACGCTCGACGGCCCGGCGGGCGACCGCGCTGCCGACCATTCCGGTCGCTCCGGTGACCAGAATGGTCGCGCTCATAGCAAAGGTTCCTTAGGCGCGGTTTCCCTAAGCACAGTGCATCAACGAGTCGAGCTGCCGAGCACACGTATCGGAGAGCTCGGTGATTCGACGGACAAATTCGAGGTCGCCGACGAGGCAGGGATGTTTGTATTCCTCAAAATTGCCGCGCGGGCCCATCCGCTCTTTGCGGAGTGCGCTCCAGGTGCCGCTCGCCACTTCGCGGACCTCGACCGGCAGCAGCCGGCCACTACTGCACTTCGAGCCATACTCCTCGTTCATCCGCTCCAGGATGACCTGCACGCGCTGAGCCAGTTCGTCCGCCCGGCCGCGATGGGCATGGGGTTCGACCAGCAACACATAGCGAGGTTGATCCCCATCCATCACGGGCGCGAGTGTAAACGTATCGAGCGGCAAGGCCAGCTCGGTAAAGCTGGTTTTCACGGCCCGCACCACCTGATGCTCGCTGAGTTTTTCGCCGGTGAGGCTGCAGAAGTGTTTGCCCTTGTTGAGAAATTCCACGAGCGGCGACTGCCCCTCGAAACCGACGCAGCGGACCACGTCGTGAATGTCGTAGCGATAGAGGCCGCCCGAGGTGGTGAGCAGGATGTAGTAGTCCTTTCCGACCTCGAGCTCGTGCCCTTCGAGAATGTTGGGACGGCGCGTATCGTGTTCCTCGACCGGGATGAACTCGAAATAGTGGTGATAGAAGTCGAGCAGGCCAGCCGACGAGCCGTCAGCGAGCGGAATCGTCATCCGGCCCTCACTCGCCGAGAGACCGTGGTCGCGGATCGCCGTTTCACCATACAACGCCGGCAGCCGCGAAAGGTACACGTTCACCGAACCGCCCGTCCACACGGCGAGCACCGACAGCTTGGGCCAGATGTGTTTGGGTAGCAATTCGCCATGTTCGGCGGCGAGGCGGTCGAGTTCGCGGGCCCGCCGGGGTCGCCGCCGCGCGATTCGTCGGGCGAGCGATTGACGCAGCTCGGTCGGCAAGTCGCAGGAGAGCGTCCCGTCGTGAATGTCGCGAATCAGCGTCTCCTTATCGCGGTCGGCACGCTGGGCAAACTCGACCAGCGTGCTCGGATTGGCCGTGATAATCATGCCGACGCGCCGCGAAGCCAACGTGAATCGCAGCGACGCATAGTGACGCGCCGCCGGATCGTGAATCTGCGAGACGATCGAAGGCAGCGGAAAGACCGGCCGCGAAAACCAGGGTCGCGTCATCGCCGCCAGCCCGCTGATCTGCCCGCACGGCACGCCGCTCGGCGCTCGGTATTGCTGCCAGTCGCTGGTGAGCTGCACGGTTTGCTTGAGCATCAGGTCGACGTGATCGCCGAACACGCCAGCCGCCCACATCCGCCAGCCCGATTTGTATTCGCGGAACAGTTCGGTCGTGATCGGCAGCCGTTTCGGCTCGCCGGTGGTCCCGGAGGTCATGGCAAACATCAAGACCCGAGTTCCCGGGGCGAACAGGGCCTCGGTATCGCCGCGAAGCACTCGCTCGATGTACGGATGATGTTCCTCGTAAGTGCCGACTTGGAGTTGGTGGCGGAAGTCGGCCGCAGTATTGATCCGCGAGAAACCGTGGTCGCGGCCGAAATCGCTCCGTGTGTGGCGGCGAACCTTCGAGAGCAGGGCGCGATGTTGGAATGCTCGCGCCTGGCGGGCGTCGTGCCGGAACCGCTTTAGTTTCAGCTGCAATCCGGCGAGGTAAGCGTATCGTATGATCATCGATCACACCGCGGGATGATAAAAAACTCGGAGGCTGCCGACCAACTTGGACACTCACGTCGCCGGACGAATCCGCAGGGGCAGTTCATCTTGTCTATCGGTCCTAGTCTCGCACCAATCGAGCTCTCCCCGCTGGTTGCCGGTTGTCGGTGCGCGGAAGTTTTCGCTGACGCTGAGAGACGGACGCTTTGTGACAATTCTAATTGTTGAATCGATTGATTGCCGGTCAATCGTTTTGGCGGAAAAGTCGCCAAAAAAGAAATGCTCAAACCGTGCCAGTCGTCCAATATTAAGACTGCGCGGCGAACCGGCGGATCACATCTTCGCGGGCAAAAAAGGTGCCGTCTCCGCGCCGTTCGAGCTCTCGAACCATCTGACAGACGAATTCGTTAATGGGAGCGGTAGTTCCGACCGACTCGGCCAGCCGCACGATTTCCCCGTTTACGAAGTCGACTTCCGTGGCTTTGCGGCGCTCTAAGTCCTGTTGCAGAGAGAAGATAATCCGACGGCGGTTGAACAGCCGGCGGGCTCCGAACGCGATCGTCGGCCCTACGATCGGGGCATTCATCCGTCGCATCAGCCGCCCCAGCCGCGGCAGGCTGGGGACTCCGGGAATTCGCTGGAGCTTAATACCGGCCTGGCCGAACACGCGGTCGCATTCCCGCACGATCGGCAGCCCGACAGCCCGGCGCCAAGCTCGGTCGGCGAGCGCCTCGGTAATGAAATTCGACGCACTCAGGCAAGAAGCATAGCCCAATGCGTTGATCGCCAGCTTGTTGAATCGCACGCCCGCTGCGTTGGGGTGCGACAAAAAGCGGAGCGACCGCTCACGAATGCGGCTCAAGAGGGCAGTAGCGGCGTCGGAATTTGCCAGGCCTCCAGAATTCGGGTGCCCGGCCGGCGGACCAAAAACTGTCGCGCCGCCCAGTTGCAGGCTGACCTCGCCCGGTTCGGTGAGCGCGATGTTCGTGGCCGTCATCCCCATGACAAGTCGTCGCGGTTCGACCAGGGCGGCGAGCTGCTGGTCGTTGATGCCATTTTGCACGGAGACAATTGTGGCGTCGCCCCAGTGAGGTGCTGCGGCCGCGGCGGCGGACTCGGTGTCTTGCGATTTGACGGTGACAAGCACGAACTCGGAACCGGCGACGGCGGACGGATCGGTGCTCGCCGTAACGGGTACTTCCTGCCGACCCCAGGGGCCGACCAAAGTGATCGTGCCGCGCTCGGCCAGCACGCGGCCATGCTCGCCGCGCGCGATAAGCACTACTTCCACGTCGGGCGAGTCGCGGGCCAGCAGGCCGCCGAGCATGGAGCCAATCGCACCGGCACCAAAACGCTGACCTTCATCGTACGCTCGGTGAGTGAATTGAAGTCGCTGGTTTACTTCCGGTCGGCAAATTCGCCCACCAGCAGAACTTCGAGGTGCTGCGCGATTTTCGACGCGCCGTCGCCGACCATCATCGTGAAGTGGTCCCCTGGAACGACGTGCAGTTCAAGCGGTTGACCCACTTCGCTGCCCCAGCCGTGATCGCCGCTCTCGTCCCAGGCGCGACCGGAAATCTGTGCGAGCCCGCCTTGGATGGTCGGTGCGAAGAATTGAACCGGTGCGTTGATCGGCCGCGGCTCGCAGCCTTGGATCGCGCGGAGATTCGCGGCACCGACTTTGACCAACCGTCGAATGTAATCCTCGGGCGAGTTTTCGGGCACCGTGCCCTGGCGTTTGGCCTCGGTAAAAGCCGCGGTAAATCGCTCGGCCGCCGGGAGCGCCCGCAACTCGTCGTAGTCAACCCGCGCCTGCGTACCGGCGAAGCAATTGGCAAAATTGAGCAGGACGCAGAGGAAGTGTGCTTCGTCGTCGAGATCGACGCTATCGCAGATCGCCGGCAGCGGCGCGCCGAACAACGCGACCAGCGCCACCTCTTCGCCCAGGCTTTCCAGTGCCTGGGCCAGCGCGAACGCGTAGATCCCGCCGGTCGACCAGCCGGCGAGATAGTAAGGACCCGTGGGCTGCAGCTCGCGCAGGGCCTTTGCGTAGTCGATGACCATTTCATCCATCGATTGGTGAGGCGGCAGGTCCTGGTCGATGCCGCGCGGACGGAAGGCGTACGCTGGCTGATCTGTGCTGAGCTGACTGATCAGCTCGTTGTAATAACGCGAGTCGCCGCCCAGCGCCGGCAGGAAAACTAGCGGAGGGCGCGTGCCGGCCGCACGCAATGCCACGAGCGGAGTCCAAGGCTCTTCCGGCGAGCCAGATTTTGGTAGCGGTTCGCTCGCGACCGGACCGGCAGTGCCATCGGACGGTACCGCCTCAGCGAACATCAGCCCCACCGTCGCCTCGGCGAGCGACGCAATCGAGGGGCCTTCCATGAGTTTCGCCATCGGGAGCGTGAAATCGAGCCGGCTCTCGAGATTGTTCTTGAGTTCCAAGGCCAACAGCGAATCGAGACCGAACGAACTGAGCGGTCGATCGGCTTCAAGCGTCTCGGCTGCGACCCCCATGATTCGCGCCAGCTCTTGCTGGATGTAGCCGCGCACCAGCGCCAGCCGCATCTCACCGTCGGTGCCGGCGAGTTCCTTGCGAAATGCGTGGTCGACTCGGCTGCCCGTATCACCGCCGCCGTGCCCTGACTTCCGTGGCGATGTCGGCCAGCAATCGCCGGTCGCCGCGAGCCTAGCAGTTTCAACAGGTCAGCCCACTGCGCATTCATCACGACCACTTGCGCGACGGCTGCTTCGATCGATTTGCCGAGCAAATCGAGGCCCGCGGCCGGCGGGATCAGTTCGATGCCGCGCGACTTGACTGCCTTCCGCCGCGGCCCGCTTCGGCCGCCATCCCGGAATCGGCCCAGGGACCCCAGTTGATCGTTGTTGCTGGTAGTCCCCCCGCCCGCCGCGCGTGGGCCAGCGCATCGAGGAAGGCATTTCCGGCTGCGTAGTTGCCCTGGCCTGGCGAACCGAGAATGCTGGCGATCGAAGAGAACATGACGAAGAAATCGAGCGGGGCGCCCGCGCGTCGCGGTGTGCAGGTTCCATGTGCCCGCGACCTTCGGCAGCATCGCGCGGTCGAGCTGCTCGAGCGACATTTCGGCTAGGGTGCCGTCGGCCAGTACGCCGGCCGCGTGGATCACGCCACGGAGCGGGGCGTTTTTTGGGATTTTTGCCAGGGCTTTTTTGAGGGACGCCGCGTCGGTCACGTCGCCGCAGAGCGTAACAACGTTGGCGCCCTTGCTACGGATGTTGTCGAGCTGCGCTTCGATCTCGGGCGTGGGGGATCGCCGACCAAGGAGTGCCACGGTGCCGGCGCCTTCGTCGGCGAGCCAGTCGGCCACGCGGAGGCCGAGGGCGCCGAGGCCGCCGGTGACCAGGTAGGTTGAGTCGGGACGGATGGTTTTTGAAGCCGCATGATCCTGGTCCCCGCGTGCTGAAGCACGCTCGCCAGCCGCGGGTTCGATGGCGACGACTACCTTGCCGATGTTCTTACGCTGCGACATGTAGCGGAAGGCGTCGATCGTCCCTTCGGCCTCGAACCGCGTGAACATCAGCGGCGTGTAGTGGCCCTCGGCGAAGAACGTCATCACTTCCGCAAACAGCGTGCGAATGTAATCGGGTCGCTGGCGCAAGCATGCGATCGAGGTCGATCGCGAAGTAGGAGAGGTTGTCCTGGAACGGCAGCAGGCCGATCATCCGGTTTTGATAGATGTCGGTCTTGCCGATTTCGAGGAAGCGCCCGTACGCTCGCAGGATCGACAGACTCTTGGTAATCGCCTCGCCGGGAAGCGAATTGAGCACCACGTCGACCCCTTCGCGGTTCGTGTCGGCCAGAATCTCCTCGGCAAACGCGGTCGACCGGCTGCTGTAAACGTGCTTCACGCCCAGCGAGCGAAGGAAGTCGCGCTTTTCGTCGCTGCCGGCGGTAGCAAACACTTCCGCACCCAAGTGCTGCGCGATTTGAATTGCCGCCAGGCCGACGCCGCCGGCGCCCGCGTGGATCAGCAGCCGCTCGCCCGGCTGCATTTGAGCCAGCCGCACCAGTCCATAGTAGGCGGTGAGGAACGTGATTGGAATCGTGCAGGCTTCGTCGTGGCCAATGGTTTTGGGCTTGGAAACCAGCGCGTATTCCGCGGTCCGGGCGTGCGATGCAAACGCATAGGGCACGACGCCCAGCACCTCGTCGCCGATTTTGAATCGATCCACCCCGTCGCCGACCGCGGTGACGACGCCCGACGCTTCGATGCCCAGTGGCACGATCGAATCCTTGATGCCAGGATACAAGCCGAGTGCCTTGAGCACGTCGCTAAAGTTGAGGCCGGTGGCGCGGACTTCGATCTCGACCTGCCCCACTTGCGGTGGCTCGCGGTCCACGGCGACATATCGCAGCGCGTCGAACGAACCGCTCTGCGTGATCCGCAACTGGAACGGTTTACCAGCTGGTACGCGGAGCGCCGCGTCCTCGCTTGATGTCGCCGCGATCGCCGCATCACGTGTCAGCCGGGCGACGTAACGTTGGCCGTTTCGATAGGCAACTTCGCTTTCCTTGGTGTCCGAATGAATCTCGCTCAGGAGCAGCGCGGCGGATTCGTCGGCGTGTCCTGCCACGCTCGTCGGGTCAAGGTCCACGAGCCGCGGCTTGAAATCCGGCAATTCCATCCCAGCGACGCGGCCCAATCCCAACAGCGGCGATTGTTCCACCGCGATCGGCGTTGGCGCGGCACCGACGACAGCTTGAGCGCCGCCGGTCACGAACCAGAGGTGTGGCGAGGTGGGCAGCGGCGATTGGGCGAGCGTGCGCGCCAATTGCAAGGCGGCACCTGTCCCCAGTTGACGGGCCGAATCGAAGTCGTCCGCTGGAATGTCAAGCGACCAGAGATGTACAACTCCCGCCGCGTGGCGCCCTTTGTCCGCAAACGCTTCTTGCAGCAGTTGCTTGTAATGGGCCTGGTTGAGTGGGTCGATCGTCGCGGTCGGATGGCGGGCGGGCTTGCCGTTCGAGGAACCGCCGTCTTGAAATTGATACTCGCGCCCGTGCTTGACGAAGATGCTCGCTTCGCCGCGCATGGCTAGCTGATCGGCGAGCGACGCAGCCACACCGCGCGCATCGCTAAAAATGAGCCATGCACTATTGGCCATTTGCGCCGCTGCCGTGCTCGCTGCCACTGGTTCCACGGGCTGCCAGGCGACGCGATAGAGCCACTGGCTTGAGTCGATCGTCGTGTCGCTGCCGGCGCTGCGGCCCAGTCGCTGCACTTCGACGCCCTCGAACGTCGCGAGCACGTCGCCCTCGGCGCTGACCAAGAAAATGTTTGCTTCCACGCGCTCCGGGCTTGGATTCGAATCGCTCGACGTGCGAACCGCATAGGTAAACAGCGGCTGGGAATAGTCCTCGATCGGTTGGACGATTCGCACGCGGCGGATGCCGACCGGCATGTAGGTGAAGGGGCTGAACGACCCGTCCTTCTCGACCGGTATCACACCCGACGTCGATTGCAACAATGCATCGCCGAGCGCCGGATGGAGATGGTAGCGCGGCGCCTCGCGGACGACCGATTCCGGCAATCGCACCTCGATCACCGTTTCCTGAGGGCAGCGATGCAAGTTGTACAGCACCTTGAACGTCGGGCCGTAGACGAGCCCGCGATCGGTCATGAACTGGTAGAACTCGTCGTGCGTGATGACGTCGATCGACTTGGCGCGGACGGCGGCTAGATCCACCCGCTCGGGCGCGTCGCCGCCGTGCGCTGCATGCACGAGCGTGCCGTTAGCGTGCATTGCCCAGGGCGTTGCCGCCTGTTCGGCATCGGCCGCCTGGCTGTATAGTTCAAACGTCGTCTCGCCGCCCGACTCGGGTGCGGCGGAAAGCTGCACGCGGCGTCGCGTCCCCTCGGGCAGGAACATCGCCTGTTGAATTACGAGGTTCGCCACGCCATGTTGACCGGGCCCGAAGACTTGGTCTCCGGCGGCGAGCGCTTGTTCGATGTAGGCGGCGGCGGGTGTCACCGGGGAGCCTTGCACTTGGTGATCGACCAGGTAAGCAGGCGTCCGCGCGCTGAGCGAGGCCTCAAATAGTGTGTTCGTCCAGACGGTGGAGAGTCGCACACCGAGCAAGGGGTTTCCGCTCGATTCTCCGCGGGCTGACGCCCGCTCGCCGTTACCGAACGAGCGCCGCATCGACGGGTCGAGCGTGAGCCACTGGCGCGAGCGCTCAAAGGCGTAGTTCGGCAGCCGCACGCGCCGCCGCGGCCAGGGCTCGTCCCACGCGCGCCAATCGATTTGTCCACCGCGGACGTAAAACTCCGCGACGCTCGCCGCGAGGGTTTGCCATTCCTCTTGGCCCTGGCGGAGCGACGGCAGCCAGGCGGTCTCCAATGCCGGCACGCAGCGGCGGCCCATTCCCAGCAGGCTCGCTGTCGGGCCAATTTCGACGATCGCGGTCGGCGCCATTTCAGCAACGCGGGCCATGCCCGCCGCAAACTGCACCGTGTTCCGCAAATGATCGCGCCAATAGCGGGGCGTGGGGGCATCGGTCATCAATTGGCCTGTCAGGTTCGCCGCGAGCGGCACCTGCGGCGCCTGAAACTCGATGCCGGCGGCAAACTCTTCGAACTCGTCGAGCATCTCGTCCATCAGCGGCGAATGGAACGCGTGCGACACGTTCAGCAGCTTCGTCTGGATTCCTGCCGCGGCCAGTTCGGCTGCCAGCGATTCGACCGCGTCGGCTTCGCCGGAGACGACCGTGTTCTCCGGGCCGTTGAGCACGGCGACGACTACTTTGCCGCCGTGCTTGGTGAGCGCAGCGGCAATCTTCTCCAGTGGAGCAAAGAGGATGCACATTTTGCCGCGCTGCTTGACGCTTTGCATCAGCCGCGCCCGTTCGGCGATCAGCGCCAATCCGTCTTCGAGACTCATCACGCCGGCGACGCAGGCGGCCGCGTATTCGCCGACGCTATGTCCGAGCACCACGTCGGGCGCAACGCCCCATGACTGCCACAATTCGGCAAGCGCATATTCGAGCGCGAACAGCGCGGGCTGCGTGAACTCGGTTTGGTGAATGAGCGCTTGCGGATCGTCGGCCGCGGTGTTCTTCGGGTAGAGAACGTCCAGCAGCGATTCGCCATCCCAGAGCTCGCTGAGAATCTCATCGCAGGCGTCGATCGCTCGGCGGAACACGGGGTGCGACTCGTAGAGTCCGCGTCCCATGCCCGGATATTGCAGGCCCTGGCCCGTAAAGAGGAAGGCCACTTTGGGACGCGTGATCGTGCGGACCGTGCCTTGCTTCGAGCCGGGAGCCAATTTGCCCGCGGCCAGGCCAGCGAGTTGGTCCTGGAGCTGCTTCGTATCTGCGACTGCGAATGCGGCGCGGCGATTGAAGTCGGCTCGCCCCGTGTTCGCGCTATAGCAAACGTCAGCAACAGCGACCTCCGGATGCGCGGCCAGGTACTGTCCAAGCTGCTCGGCCTGTCGTGCGAGCGACGTCTCCGTCTTGGCCGACAGCTTCAACACATGCAGTGACCTACCCGAGTCTTGCGTCGCCGCGACGACTTCGCGGGGCGGCGACTCGACGATCAAATGCGTATTGGTGCCACCGAAGCCGAACGAGCTCACGCCTGCAACTCGTGGACGACCGTGGCTCGGCCAGGCGGTCTCGGCGGTTGGAATCACCAGCCGCGTACCGCCCAGCTGGATGTGTGGATTGAGCGATTCGAAATGCGTCTGAGGTGCAATCGTGTCGTGCTCCATCATCAGCACGACCTTGATCAACCCGGCCACGCCGGAGACCGTCTCCATGTGCCCGACGTTCGCCTTCACGCTCGAAACGTGGCAAGGCGCCGCATCGGCGTCGGCCGTGCGAAAAATCTCGCCGAGTGCTTGCATCTCGATCGGATCGCCGAGCGGGGTGCCCGTGCCGTGGGCCTCGATGTAGCCAACGTCGTCCGCGGTGAGCCCGGCCTGTTTGAGCGCAGCACGGATGCAGGCGATTTGCGATTGGCTGTTCGGCGCACTGATGCCGGAGGTGCGGCCGTCCTGGTTGACGCTTGTCGCCCGGAGCACGGCGAGTACGCTGTCGCCGTCTCGCTGGGCGTCGGACAGCCGCTTCAAGAGCACGATTCCGCAGCCCTCGCCGCGGACGTAGCCGTTCGCGCCGGCGTCAAAAGGCCGGCATTTTCCCTCGGGCGAGAGCATCCGGGCCTTCGAAAAGGCGATGGTCGTCTCGGGCGTGAGGATCATGTTCACGCCGCCCGCAAGTGCCGCGTCCGATTCGCCTCGCCGCAAGCTCTCGACTGCGAAGTGGATCGCCAGCGACGAGCTGCTGCAGGCGGTGTCGACGGCGGCGCTGGGGCCATGTAAGTCAAAAATATAGGAGATGCGGTTCGCGGCGATCGACAGCGCGTTGCCCGTGCCCATGTGAGCGTCGATCCGCCGGTAGTAGTCGTCGTACGACACGCCGACTTTCGAGTAGTCGGTGGCGCCGATGCCGATGAACACACCGGTCCGCGTGCCCGCCATTTGATCGGCGGGTCGGCCTGCGTTCTCCATCGCTTCCCAGGCCACTTCGAGCAGCAGCCGCTGCTGCGGATCCATCCGCGATGCTTCACGCGGCGTGATGCCGAAGAACTGCGGATCGAAATCGCCGGGCGCATCGACCAGTGCCGCCCAACGGACTGACATTTTGCCCGGCGTCTCGCCGGTTGGATCGTAGAACTCGTCCGGGTCCCAGCGCTCGGCCGGCACTTCGGCGGCGGCGCTGCGGCCCTCGCGAATCAATTGCCAGAATGCGTCGAGATTCGGCGCACCGGGAAAGCGGCAGGCCATGCCGATAATCGCGATCGGCTCGGCGGCCGGCGGGGGCAGCGTCGACTGCGATTGCTTGGCGGCGAGCCGCTGTTCGAGCAGCTTGCGTTGGGCCGGCGTAAGTCCCGCCAATCGTTGTGACAAATCACTCATGGTTCGCAGCGCGGCCTCAACTGCGGCCGGCAACAAAACGGCCCGGATTACCTCGAAAGCGCAGAATCACATCCCCAGCACGGCCCGCGCTCGACCGTGCCCCGTCGAATCTCCCATTTGAGCAGCTAGAACCGCGCCCGTAAACCGAGCCGGAGTGGCGTGCCCCAAGAAGGCGTTGCGGCGCCTAGACTTAACGCGATTGGGCAAGCTTTGCGGGGGCTCTCAGGCGGCCGTGCGGGCCTCTGCCGACGAGTCCGCGGCCGGGAGCCGATGGAGCGGCTTGGCGTTCTCGATTTCCCACAGCCGAGCGTGTTTTAGGTACGACAGGTAGGCGATCAGTGCGCAAACCTGGAGACCCGCGAGCCCATCCAAGAAGCCGAGCCTCCACAGATAACCCTGTACGAATCGCAGCGGTCCGCGAAACAGCATTTGGGCGGGGCTCGCGCGTCGGCCCGCCTGGTGCCAGATGCGGGCTTGCACCGCGGCATAGCGCTGCAACTTGGGCAGATATTGGTCGTAAGACGTGCACGTATAGTGGATCATTTTTTCCGTCAGCCAACCCACGCGGCCGGTCGAGATTTCGACTTCCGCGTGATCGGTCGCACCGACGTACCGACCCGAGTCGCGGCGGAACAGCCGCAAGCAGTCGTCGTTGCGCCACGGCCCGAAGCGGATCGGATGGCCGAGGAAATGGTTGCGGCGGCGGATGCGATAGCCATCGAAATTCGGCCGCTCGAGAACGCGTGAAATCTCGGCGGCCAGCTCCGGCGGAATCCGTTCGTCGGCGTCGAGGATCAGTACCCAAGGATTGGCTGCCTGCGGAATCGCCCAGTTCTTGAAGTCGCCGCTCGTGCCATACTCGCGCTCAATCACCCGGCAACCGAGCGCCCGCGCGATCTCCAGCGAGCCGTCGACCGATCCGCTGTCGGCCACGAGCACGTCAGCCGCGAGCTGCTTCGCCGAGGCGATACACGCTGCGAGATGTTCGCGCTCGTTCTTGCAGGGGATGATGACAGTGAGTGGATGAAACATATTCAACGCGCCAGAAACTCAAGGGCCTATCGCCACGATGCTCCGAATCGCCGGTCTACTCACACCACATTACGCCGCCGACAAACTCACCACGGCGGTATCGCAGGGTGAGAGCCGCTCGCGCTCGATTTCGCATTCTATTTCGGCTCTGCGGTGCCGCGCGCTGGAGTGCTGTAACTCCCACAGCCGCGCGTGTTTGAGATACGACAGATACGCGATCAGCGCACAGACCTGCAGGCCCGCAACGCCATCGAGAAAGCCCAGTCGGCCAAAGTAGCCTTGCAGGAATCGGAATGGACCGCGGAACAACATCTGGAAAATGTTCGTGCGCCGCCCCTGCTTAAACCACACGCGGGCCTGCGTCGCCGCGTAGCGCTGCAGCTTCGGCAGATACTGTTCGTACGACGTGCAGGTGTAATGCACCAAGTGGTTCCGCAGCGAGCCGACGGTGCCGCTGCGGAGCTTCGCGTGGGCGTGGTCGGTGTTGCCGACGTAGCGCACCGCGTCGCGGCGAAACAGCCGCAGACAGTGGTCGTGCATCCACGGTCCGAAGCGAATCGGATGTCCCAGGAAATGGTTGCGGCGCGGCATCGAGTAGCCGCTGTGTTGCGGCTCGGCAGCGAGCGCACCGAGGATCTCGGCGGCCAATTCTGGAGTGACGCGCTCGTCGCTATCGAGCACCAGCACCCAGGCGTGCGAAGCTTGGGGAATGGCCCAATTTTGAAAGTCGCCGTAGGTGCGATACTCGCGCTCGATCACCCGTGCGCCAAGCGACTCGGCGAGCTCCAGCGAGCCGTCGGTCGAACCGCTATCGGCGACCAGGATTTCGTCCGCCACTTCGCGGGCTGACGCGATGCAGGCGGCGAGTTGTTCCCGCTCGTTCTTGCAGGGAATGACGGCTGTGATTTGTGCGGACATGGGGCTTCTCGGCGTCGAGGTCAGGCGAGAATCGGGGGCGGGGAGTTTAGGGTCGGAGCCGCGTCGCGCGTCCAGATCAGCCCGTGCCCGACGAGGAGTGGAACGGCGTTTGCACTTAGGGGCAGATGAATGGCGTCCACGCGTTGAGCGAACGGGGGCCGATCTTCCTTTACCGGCGAGATCGGCCCCCACGCTCGTTTATAGGGCTATTTAGGCCGATTTTTTGCGTGGCGGGTCGGATTCGTGGTCGACCCCTCTGCCGAAACCAGATCCTGATGGTCGCGCGTCACCCACCTTGGTTGCGCGGCAACCAGTGCCTTGGCACTTCCGGGAGCAATCACATGACCACGCTAGATTTTTTCGTACCCGGTTGGATTGCGCCGCGGCTGAGTAATTTGCCAGTCAACGACGTCGACCAGCCCGTGGACCAGAGCCGCGATTGGTCGCTCGCCGCTTCTCAGGAGCAGGCCGACGAGCGCTACGAAAGTTACTGCGACCAGAAATACGAGGCGGATGGCAGCGCCGATTCTCGTTAAGACTCGCGGCAGCTCACAATTCTTACGTTACTCGATCATCTCCACCTCAACCCACCGCCCGTCGCCCGCCGATTGTTCCACCGCTTCGAGCACCGCGACGCATTGGGCGCCGTCGCGGAAGTCGGGCATGATCGTCGGCTTCTTATTGATCGCGCTCAACAGCTCATAGACGGCGTGTACGAACGTGTGCTCGTAGCCGATGATATGGCCCGGCGGCCACCAGGCTTCAAAGAACGGGTGGATGCTTTCGGTCGCCATGATCTTGCGGAAGCCTTGCTGGCCCGCCGGATCGGAGCCGTTGTAGTACTCCAACACGTTCATGTCTTCGAAGTTGAAAACCAGCGAGCCGCGGCTGCCGTTGATCTCGATGCGATTGAAGTTCTTCCGTCCAGGGGCCATCCGCGTCGCTTCAAACGTGCCGATCGCGCCGCCGGCAAAGCGGGCCAGGAACAACGTCGCGTCGTCGACCGTGACTTTCTCCGTGCCGCTGCCAGCCTTGGCCGACAGGCCGCTCGAGCCTCCTTCGCCCGGCCGCTCGGTGATGAACGTCTTCATCAGGCCCACCACTTCGCGAATCTCGCCGACCAGGTAGCGGCCGAGGTCGATCAAGTGGGCATTCAGGTCGCCATGCGCACCCGAGCCGGCCAGCTCCTTGCGGAGCCGCCAGTTCATCGGGAAGTTGGGATCCACGAGCCAGTCCTGCAAGTAGGTCGCGCGGAAATGCCGCACCTCGCCGATCTCGCCCGCTTTGATCATCCGCTGCGCAAGCGCCAGTGCGGGGCAGCAGCGGTAGTTGAAGTTGACCATGTGTACGACGCCCGCCTTCCGCGCGGCGGCGAGCATCTCGCGGGCCTCGCCCACGTTGAACGCCAGCGGCTTCTCGCAGAACACATGCTTGCCGGCCTCGGCAGCCGCCACCGCGATGTCGCGATGCACATTGCTCGGCGCCGAAACATCGATCACGTCGATGTCCTTGCGGGCCACCAGCTTCCGCCAATCGGTCTCGTAGCCCTCCCAGCCAAACCGCTCGGCAAACTCGGCCAGCTCGGCCTCATTGCGGCCGCAAATCGCTTTCATCACCGGCTTCGGCTCGACGTCGAAAAACTTGGCGACCGTCGTATATGCGTTCGAGTGGGCCTTGCCCATGAACTTCTGGCCCACCAGACCGATATTGACCGTTTTGGCCGCCATGAATTGCCCTTTCGCAAGTTGAATCGAAGAATCAAACGGATTCTGCTGCCCGCCATTACCGACTACCGTACAGCCTACCGGCTTCCGGAAGGGCGTCGCAAGTAGCCGGCCCATGCCCGGTGGCACGCCAGGAGCTTCCAGCGACGGGCGTGGCAGTTTACCAACGAGCTCCTCCACGCCCTTCGCTGGGGCTCAGGGACGTGCCACCCGCCAACGAATCGGATACAATGCCGTGGGGCAATCCGAGATCAGGCGGGTGGAAAATCGTCGTGCCACCATGCGTCTAAGCGAAATTGAATTGATGCCCGGCCGCGGTGCGATCCCGGCCGCCGTCGCCGATCTGCTCAGCGACGCTCAGCTGCGATTGCAGCATTACGATGCCGAGTTCCAAGCGTCGATCCCCGCCTTCGTGCCCAGCGATTTCGAACAGGTCTATCGCGCGCTAGCCTGGATTAACGACGCGCAGCTCGCGGCCGGGCGACGATTTCTCGAATGGGGCAGCGGCATCGGCGTCGTCGCCTGCCTCGCCGCGGAGGTCGGCTTCGATTCGATCGGCATCGAGATCGAGTCGCCGCTGGTCGAGATCGCCGAATCAATCGCCGCCGCCCACGACATCGACGTCGAATTCGCTTGCGGCAGCTACGTCCCCCACGGTGCCGAGCCGCTGGTGGACACGATCGGCGAAGTGACCTGGCTCCGCACCGACGGCCCCGACAGCTACGCCGACCTCGACCTGGAGCCCGAAGATTTCGATCTCGTCTATGCCTATCCTTGGCCCGGCGAGGAGCAAGTGATCTTCGACCTGTTCGAAAGCTGCGCCTCCGTCGGCGCCCTGCTGCTCACGTTCCACAGCCAAGACGGCCTGCGACTGCAGCGGAAGGTGAGAAGGTAGGAGTCAGGAGCCGGGAGCCAGGGCGACATTCGATTCTTCCCCTAACTCCCGACTCCCGACTCCTGTATCCTCTTCCTATGGGCTATCGCACTCTCCGCCACTGCGTCGACGATCTCGAACGGCACAAGCGGTTGGTGCGGGTCACGGCCGAAGTCGACGCCCGGCTCGAAGTCGCCGAGATCCAGCGGCGCGTCTCCGCGGCCGGCGGACCAGCCCTGTTGTTCACGCGCGTCAAAAATTGCCGCTTCCCGCTGCTCGCCAATCTGTTCGGCACCCTCGAGCGGGCCCGCTTCCTCTTCCGCGACAGCCTCGAAAGCGTCGAGCAATTGGTCCAGCTCAAGCTCGATCCGGCCGCCGCGCTCCGCAAACCTTGGCGATTCACCGGCGCGGTCCGCTCCGCCGCCTGCATGCTGCCACAGAGTGTCTCGCGCGGCGACGTCACCGCCAACGAGACAACCATCTCGCAGCTCCCGCAACAAATCAGCTGGCCCAACGACGGCGGCGCCTTCATCACGCTGCCGCAAGTCTACACGGAAGACGTCCGCGAGCCCGGGCTGCGGCGCTCGAACCTCGGCATGTACCGCGTGCAACTCTCCGGCAATCGCTACGAGCCCGACCGCGAGATCGGCCTCCACTACCAGATCCACCGCTCGATCGGCGTCCACCACGCGGCGGCGCTCGCGGCCGACGAGCCGTTCCGCGTGAACATCTTCGTCGGCGGCCCGCCCGCCATGTCGCTCGCCGCCGTGATGCCGCTCCCCGAGGGGATGAGCGAGCTCGGTTTCGCCGGCGCGCTCGGCCGCCGTCGCGTCCGCATGCTCCGTCGCGCGGCGGACTGCCGACTGGCGGGCTGCCAATTCACGCCGACACCGATTTTTGCATCTGCGGCACGGTGATCCCGGGCAAGCTCCTGCCCGAAGGTCCGTTCGGCGACCACCTCGGCTACTACAGCCTCGAGCACGATTTCCCCGTGCTCGCGGTCGAGCATGTCTACCACCGCAACGGCGCGATCTGGCCGCTTACGGTCGTCGGCCGCCCGCCGCAAGAAGACACCATCTTCGGCCAACTGATCCACGAGCTCACCGGACCCGCGATCTCGGTCGTGTTGCCGGGCGTCCGCGCGGTCCACGCCGTCGACGCGGCCGGCGTCCACCCGCTGCTCCTGGCGATCGGCAGCGAACGCTACTGGCCCTTCGCCGAATCCGTGCGCCCGCAAGAGCTGCTCACGCAAGCCAACGCGATCCTCGGCCAAGGCCAACTCTCGCTCGCCAAGTTCCTCTTGATCGCCAACCACGCCGACGACCCGCAGCTCGACATCAACGATATCGCCGCCTTCCTCCGCCACATCCTCGAGCGCGCCGACTGGACCCGCGACCTCCACTTCCAAACCGAGACCACGATCGACACGCTCGACTACTCGGGCGGCGGGCTCAACAGCGGCTCGAAGCTAGTGATCGCCGCCATCGGCCCCAAGCGATTCGACCTCGCCACAGAAATCCCCACCGACCTCCGCCTCCCCGAAGGCTTCAGCAACCCGCGCATCGTCCTCCCCGGCATCCTCGCCATCGAAGGCGAGCGTGCTTCAGCACGCGGGGATTTGATCGCAATTCGTTTCGCGCAATCAGACCCCCTCGCCCGCTTCCGCTGGATCGTCTTCGTCGACGACACCCAATTCGTCGCCGAGTCCCTCCGCAACTTCCTCTGGGTCACCTTCACGCGCACCAACCCCGCCGCCGACATCGACGGCATCGACGCGTTCGTCAACAACAAACACTGGGGCTGCCGCGGCCCGCTCGTGATCGACGCCCGCCTCAAACCCCACCACGCCCCGCCGCTCGTCGAAGACCCCGAAATCACCCGCCGCGTCGACGCACTCGCCGCCCCCGGCGGCCCGCTCCACGGGATTCTCTAGCCGCGACTCATCCCGCAATGTCTGCCAAGTCGCAACGAGAGTGGCGTTCCTCAGTCGAGCCCGTCGAAGAACTCAGCCCATCGCACCCAGCAACTCAAACAAGGAATCCACCTCCTCGTTCATCGAGTCGGGCGAACGATCATCCTGCCAAGCAACGACCGCCATATCTCCCCCGTCGCGTCGCGCGAACTCCCTCCCAATGCGCACACCAAGCCAACAGCGCGTTGTCATTCAAGCGGCGCACACTCTCAACGGCCCGCCCCGCCCGCCCCCGGGAGGGCAAAGCTCCGTCTCGGCTGAGCCCGCCGAAGTCCGCCGAGCTGATCTGGATGACGGCCTCTGTAGGATTGCGTGCTATCCCATCAAAGCGATTCGCCGCCAAACTCTCCCTCCCCGCCTCTCCCTTCGGGAGAGGCCGCGAGTTATCGAGCGGGTGAGGGAGCAACGAAGTTGCGAGCGGGTGAGGGGACGGCGAGCCGTGAGCGGATGCGGGTCTACGTCGCTGGGAACCACTGGCTCCACCAGTAGTGAATTGACTCCCTGCCCCACGCTCCCTGCCCCCTGCTCGATCGTCTCCCCAAAAGTGCGCCTTCCAAACCGCGTAATCGTCCTGCTCCACCGTCCCGTCACCGTCACCATCGGCCCCGCTATACGGCACCAACCCCGTCTGCCCCAGCGAATTCCGCCACACGGAATAATCCGCCGCGTCGACGTTTCCATCGCGATTGAAATCACCGGCGAGCTCGGGCAAGTCCCACGTTATCGTCGCAAGGAACACATCAAGTTTCCCGTTGTAGTCGTGCGGGTGGAAATTGCTCGCATAACTGCTGAAAGCAACGAATTCACCATTCGCACTAATGAGTGGGCCAACGCTGTCCCCGTTGCCGATACTTGCACTACCCGCATGCCTACTTACCAATTGCAACTCACCGGTGCGTAGATCGCTGACGTAGACGTCGTAATGCCTGTTCGTGTCCAGTGGATCGACCGGCAAATCTTCGCTTACGAACGCAAAAATGTCGCCGTCGGTGCTTAACACGGCATTTGATTGCGTATTTGTCGTCGCAATATAGTGCGTCACTCCATCCGCGAGATCCCGCACAAATAGTTTGAACCGGGATCCATTCGCCAACGGATGAAGATTCGTCGCCGAAGAAGTAAATGCCACTTTGCTGCTGTCGGCACTAATTTTGACATCTCCTGTATACTCGCCATTTGCACCGCTAGTTCCGGAATCGCTCACACTTACAAGCGTCGTCGTTCTCGCTGCCAAGTCTCTCACATAAATGTCTTTTTCCTGGCTGACGTCAAGTGGACTGAGAGAAGTTGACGTGCTCGAAAATGCAATACGATTGCCGTCAGCACTTACGGGCCTGATACCCAAACCACTTTCGCCATTGTGCGTTCCAGTCGTGTTAATCGAGACAAGCTCCGTTGTATGGGTCGCTAATCGGCGGGCAAATACGTCCCACTTGGTATCCGTATCACGCGAATGCAAGTTCGATGAATTGCTTCCGTAGACAATGGTGCTCCCATTCCCGCTGATTGTCGGTGGTCCGACCATCCCATTTCCGCTTCCCGTGCCGGAAGAGCTAATGCTCACCAATTGAATTTGTCCGGTCGCCATGTCGCGAACGTAGATGTCGCTGTTCGAATCTGTATCCAGCGGACTCAGGGATTGTGACGCACTTGTAAACGCGATCAGACGCCCGTCGGCGTAATGGAGGGATGAGAGCTACCGCCGGCTTCCAAGACTCGTGGGCGACGATGAAACGATGTAAGTTAGGCCTTCAGAAATGTTACGAACATACACTTGCGGTGCGTCAAGGAACTCAGACCGCGATTTGGAATCAAGTAGTTCGACCAGCTTGTAAATGCGACGAAGTTGCCGTCGTCACTGATGACCGGTTCAAATGAATTCCGGCCCCCGCCACCTGTCCCAAAAATATTTACACTTACCAAGACGACTTCACCCGTAGCCCGATCGTACCTGTACACGTCCGAGGTCCATGTGCTCATCAGCTGCGTCTCGACGAGATTATTCGCACGACTAACGAACACCAGATACCGGCCATCCTCCGACGACGCAGACGGAGAGCTGAGATTAAATCCAGCGAGATTAGTTGTCGACTCGCCATTGGCCGTCTGGCCATCCGTAGTCGGACGCGACGCCGTAACGAGCGAGACTGTATCCGCTGCCAGATCAGCCACAAAAATGTCTGATTTGGAATTGAAGTCAGCTTCAACGAGATCATCAGCCTCGCTCTGGAACACGACGACATTTCCGTCGAAGTTCATTGACACGGCAAACGACGAATTATCTCCGGTCGCCGTTCTCGATTTGTTGCGGCTAACAAGTTTAGTCGTGCCGCTGACGAGATCGTAAACGAACGCGTCCCAGTCGTTTGTGTCTGGCAAGTCCGTCAGATTTCCAGCCCAGGTATCAAACATGACTCTGCGACCATCTCCGCTGAGTAGAACATACTGAAAATCGCCATTAGTAACACCGGTTCCGTTTATATTAAGGGTTGCTAAGCGAGTCACTCCTGCGCGGATGCTCGTGCATAAACATTCGAACTGTCATTGATAGTCGCCAGGGGATGAAGGTCAGTTGCACTGCTGACGAAAGCGACGACATTCCCGTCGTGCGCTGATCCCAGCCAAATAAGACCGCGCATTGCTGCTTCGTGTCCCCGTCATATCTATGCTCACCAGATGGGTAATGCCGTTCACGAGATCCCGGACGAATACGTCTTGATCGTTATTGCCATCCTGCGGGTGTAGCGTCGAATCCGTACTCTCAAAGGCAATCATCGTTCCATCGGCGCTGATCATGGGGTTGGAACTCTCCCCATTGTCAAAGACGTTTGCAGTCGAACCAGTTGAGACCAGCGAGCTAGTATCCGTTTGCACGTCATATGCGAAGATGTCTCGCATTTGATCGATGTCGTCGGCATGCAAATTGCTTGCCGCGCTCGAAAACGCTACGACGCGGCCGTTGGCGCTAATGACCGCGGAATACCCGCTGTCGCTATTTCCAGCTCCTTGATGCAATTTATCGACGCTTACCAATCGTGTTGTGGATGCCGCCACGTCGCGCGAATATCATCGAAGAAACTATTGTTGTCCCGGTCGTCGATGTTCGTCGCAGTCGTTACGAATACGATGAAATTTCCGTCCGCACTCATGGACAAATTGTAGGCGTATTGATTGGCGCTGCCGCTGCCCGTCGCGTTGACACTTGCGAGATAGGTCACATTAGTGTTGAGATGTCGTGCGTACACGTCGGTATCCGCGTCCACGTCCAACGGATGAAGGTTTGTGGCGGTGCTGCTAAACGAAACTACGTTGCCGTCACTACTGATTTGGACATTATTGACACTTCCATTTGTTCCCGTGACGCCGTTTGTACTCACACTCACCAGTACGTTTTCGCCTGTCAAGAGGTCGTAGCGATACGCATTGACAAACTCGCCGTCATCTTGGCTCCGACCAAATAGGTTTGGAGAATTGCTTGCATAAGCGATATACCTTCCATTGGCGCTGATCGAATTCGGAGACGCTTTTTGAAAGCCTGCGGCTGAAGCTGAATTGATAGTTGCCAAAGAAACCGTGTTGAGGGATACGGATAAGAGACGCCGATCCTCCAGTTTCTCGAAATGCAGTAATCTCTCGCCGTGCAAGAGCCTCAGTCGAGTTGCCATCGCAAACCTCCATGCCGAAACCACCCAAAAGCACTAGGCAAGTTGTACGAAATCGCCGCGATTGCGAGAACGTCAATTACCGGCCTGGCCGAAAATAATCGTTGAATTTGGCCACACGCCTTGATAGAACGCATGTCCACTATATCGCCGAGGATCCGAGGACATCGTGCGCGGGCCACAGGTGTCGTCGCCGGCCGCGTTCACGCTGCGCCAAATGAAATTGAGCACTGAGTTCCGACCCTGTTCCCCGTCCCCTGAATCCTGCCTCCCTCTCCCCTGCACCAATACCCAAATCCGTGTCCAAAATAGAGGCCGATTTTGCACCATGCCAATCGAAAATGTTCCTTCAATTCCAGACAATTCGAAATTCACGAAGGACAAAACGACTGAATTATGGTGCAGTTTTCGGCAATCAGCGTTCCCGCACCATTCCCGATCGCAGCCGAAGGGCCCAACACCATGCCCTGCCAGATAACCTGTCGTCTTCCGCTCGAGCTTGTCACCTTCGCCGGCATCCAGCAACAAGCATCCGGCATCCAGCATCCAGCAAGTCCGGCTCAAACGATTGCGAGCAGCGTGGCCGATTCCCTTGCGAAACGGGAATGTCTACGATGGTGAGCTACAATTATTCTCATGACCCCAGCCGCGCTCCTCGCCATCTCCGCCGACGCTGTCAACCACGGCCTCACCGCCGTGATGTGGTGGTCCGCGATCGCGTGGCTGGCGTGCGTCGGCGGCTGCGTCGGCAGCTTTTTGAACGTTGTTTGGGATCGCCTTGGCACGGACCAGGGGTTCGTCTTCCCGCGCTCGCGCTGCCCGGAGTGCGACCACGAACTCCGCTGGTACCACAACCTACCGATGCTCGGCTGGCTGATGCTCCGCGGCCGCTGCTACGATTGCGGCTCGCGGATCGGCGTCAAGCACCTCATCGTCGAAGTGATTTTCGCCGCGATCTTCGTGGCGATCGGCCTGGCCACGCCGTGGCTGTGACGATCAAGAATGACAGCAGTACCCTGTTCTGGGCACTCAGTGCTTACTTACCCGCGACCGTTCTGCGCGAGCCGTTCGAGATTCCCGCTGCGGAACGCCTCGGCCATCGCCTTGGGCACGGTCGCCTCGGCCAGAAATACTTCGGCACGGTTGAGCGCCACCTTGCGCCTTCATCTCCTGCTCGCGGGCGATCGCATCGGCCCGCCGCGTCTCGGCCAGTGCCTGGGCCTTGCGAGTGTCGGCCTCGGCCTGGTCGGCCTGCAGCCGCGCACCGATATTCTCGCCGACGTCGATGTCCGCAATGTCGATCGACACGATCTCAAACGCCGTATGTGCGTCGAGCCCGCGCTCCAGCACCGCCTTGGAAATGCGGTCCGGGTTCTCCATCACCGCCAGATGATCTGCCGCCGAGCCGATCGACGTGATGATCCCCTCGCCCACGCGCGCGATGATCGTCTCCTCGGTCGCCCCGCCGATCAGCTGCGAAAGATTGGTCCGCACCGTGACGCGAGCCCGCACCAGCATCTCGACGCCGTTCTTGGCCACTGCGCTCAAAGTCGAGCGGCCCGACTTCTCGGGATCGGGGCAGTCGATCACCTTGGGATAGACGCTGGTCCGCACCGCGTCGAGCACATCGCGGCCCGCCAAATCGATGGCCGCCGCCCGATCGAAATCGAGATCGATGTCGGCCCGATGGGCGGCGATCAAGGCATGGATCACGCGCGGCACGTTGCCACCGGCCAGATAATGGGCCTCGAGCCGGCGGGTCGTGATCCCCGTCTTCGGGTCGGTCCCCACGCCGGCCTGCATCGCCATGATCTTGGCGTCGACGATCGTGCGGGCATGCACCTGCCGCAGGCTCATCCCCACCAGGCTCAACAGACTCACCCGCGCGTTGGAGACAAACGCCTGCAACCACAGCTTGCCATAGCTGAAGACCAGCAGCGCAAAGACAAACAGCACGACCAGCGCCACGGCCACGGCGCCGATGAACAATAGCTTGTTGAGGCCAAACGCTTCGTCCATTGGCATAGCAGCACCTAACTCCTTGCGGATGAACCTGCTCGGGCGGTTGGCCGCCCGGCGACCAGTTGGCTCCATGATACCGCGTCGCGCGGGCTGCGAAAAGCTGGCGTACCACTCGCCGAACCGAGAGAATCGCCAGCCGCCGGCCAATTTCCACCGGAAACCGGCAGTAGATGGTTGGCGTCCAGCCAAATCGCGCTATCGTGTAGCTAAGTCGTCGAATGCTAAACTCCCAGCCAAACGTCTCGAATCACCCGAGGAGAATTGCCATGATCAATCGTCTGTGGATCAACGCCTTGATGGTCGTAGCGCTGGTCGCAACCGCCGCGGCGCCCGCCGCCCGCGCCGCCGACGTCTTCGACCTCGATCAGGGCCACTTCTCGATCGTCTTCAGCGTCAGCCACATGAACATGAGCTACACGTACGGAATGTTCCGCCAGGCGCAGGCCCGCGTCGTGCTCGATCGCGAAAACCCGGCCGCCTCGACCTTCCAATTCGCCATCAAGGCCGACAGCGTCGACACCAACAACACCCAGCGCGACACACACCTCAAGGGTCCGGACTTCTTCGACACGGTCTCATTCCCCGACATCACGTTCGAAAGCACGACCGTCGTGCTCGACAATCGCTCGCAACAAGGCGTTGTGTACCAAGTGACCGGCGACCTCACGATGCACGGCGTCAAACGACAGATCGTGCTGCCGATCCAGCTGTTGGGCGAAGGCGCGGGACCGGACGGCAAGCCCCACGCTGGCTTCCTCACCCAAACCGAGCTCAAGCGGAGCGAATTCGGCATCACGAAGTACCTCGAAAACAACGTCGTCGGCGATGCGATCGGCATCACCGTGAGCTTCGAAGGCATCAAGCAAGACGCCGCCGCCGCACCACCAACGCGCTAGTAGCAGCCACAAGCAGCAGCCGGACTAGCCCATGCCCTTCGGCCCGACCGATGTTCTCTGGATCGGCGCGGTGCCTGCGATCGCGGCCGCCGTGGCGATTTGGATTTGCCTCCGCTTGCGCCTCCGGCCAAACGCTGCCTGGTCGCTGAGTATCGCCGGCGGACTGGTCGTCGGCATGGTCGCGCAGAACCGTCGCGACGGTTGGCCTGTCGCGTTCGAAAAATTCCTCCACCCGCGGGTTGCCTTCGACTGGCTCCCGTGGCTCGTACTCATCGCCGCGGCGATCCAAATCTTAGCCACCTACGCACCACGCACTTTCCAACGCTATCTCGTCGCCATCGCTTGCGTCTTCGCGATCGCCCTCCCCTTGCGACTCCTCGCCGGCAGCGTCTACGTCACCGGCCGCTGGTCGACGCCCGAAAAAATCGGCGTGCTCGTCATTTGGTCGATCTTCTTCGCCACTTGGTGGTTGACCCTAGCGCTCGGCCGGCACAATCGTCAACCGCTCCTGCGCAGCGTTTTGCTTGTCATCACAGCATTCGGCATCGCGCTCACCGTCACCGCATCAGGAGCCATCACGCTCGGCGAACTCGGCGGCGTCGCGGCCGCCAGCTTGTTCGGTGCCACGACCACCGCCGGCGCCCTCCGCCAGCTCGCCGATGGCCCATCCTCCGCGGCCGGCCCGCTCGCCGTGATGCTCGGCGGCCTGATCTTCCTCGGCTACTTCTACGCACAGCTCACGACCGCGAACGCCGCCCTTTTGTCGCTCTCGCTCGCCGTTGCCGCTGGCTGGCTGCCCACCACTTGGCCGCAAAAGCCCGCGTGGCAGGCCGCCTTGCGAGCCGCGCTGACCCTCGTGCCGCTGGCGATCGCCGTCGCAACGGCTATCAGGGCCGCTCTGGCCAATCCGTATGGTTAACTTTTCGCGGTGGATTCAGCCCCCGCTAGCGTTTTTCACACATTTCGGCGATAATTAAAGACGCGCCAGACGAATCTCTTGTTTGGCAACAGTTAGCGGGCGGACTTGTCCGCCGCGGCCTCACTCTCAGGCATCGCGGCGGCAATAGCCCCCGCCCCACGGAACAAATCCCGGTCCAGTCAGCGGAACACGAGTACCCGGAGACCCTCTCATGTCCACTTTCATCGCTTCTCGCCGTTTGCCGCGCCTGCGTGGTTTCACCCTCGTCGAGCTACTGGTCGTGATCGCCATCATCGGCACGCTGGTCGCGCTGTTGATCCCAGCCGTCCAGGCCGCCCGCGCCACCGCCCGCCAGGCCGAGTGCATGAACAACCTCAAGCAGCTTGGCTTGGCGATGATCAGCTATGAGTCGTCGAAGCAGCGCCTGCCCGGCTACGCGCAAGTGGTCAAACGGGCGACCAATACTTGGGTCACTGCCAACTATACCAACGGACGCCTTGTCGTCGCCAACGTCGACAATGTCGCAAGTGCGTGGAATATCAGCTGGGCCACCATGATCCTGCCCAACATGGAACGCCAGGATATTTGGGATCGGCTCACCGACATCAATGCGGTTCCCGGCAACGGTGAGCTGGCCATCACGCCGATCGGAGGCTTCGTCTGCCCGTCCGATACCGACGCTTCGTCCAATGTCGAACTGCCGGCGTTGACCTACAGCGCGAACACGGGTGCCTGGGATCGAGACGGTACGCAGGCGAGTTCAAACTTTTTGTTTCCCCCGGGATACGGCGACACGACCGACAATGGCATCTTCATGAACCTGGCCGAATACGCCAAAGCGTCTCCTCCCAAGAAAGCGCCCGAAATGCGGATCTCCAAGATTCGCGACGGCGCCAGCACCACGATCATGCTCTCGGAGAATTCGAACAAGGACTATACTACTTTCGCGGCGACGCCTTTCACCTGGCTCGGCGGCGACGGCGACGAGTTTGGCACGGAGCAACAACTCGGCTTCATTTGGGTCGTGGCCGAGAATCCGACGCCTCTCCCCGAAAATTCGATATCAAGTCAAGAACGGATTAACCGCGATTCTTCCGTTAACGCCCCTGTGTGGGATCCCAACCAAACACTATTCGCCCGCCCAGCCAGCAACCATAGCGGCGGCGTCAACATCGTCTTCGCCGACGGCCACACCCAGTTCCTCCGCGAAGACATCGACTACACCGTCTACCAACGCCTGCTCACCTCCAACGGCAAGAAGTGCGTCGACCCAGAGAATTGGACCGACCTCAGCGTCATCGACCTCTTCCGCAAAGCCCCGGTACTCACCGAAACCGATTATCAGTAGCCCGGAATAAACTGCCGACCTGTTGACGAATAACTATTCCGGCAGCGCTCTGCTGCCGTTTTGGTTCGGCGGGCTGCCGTCTCCTCGAGCGCCCGCCGCGCGAATGCTTGCGTATGTTTCGGTGTCCCTGGAATTCCGGAGGCCATTCGATGTCGATTTCTCGTTTACGGCAGTGGCGGGCATTTACACTGGTCGAATTGTTGGTCGTGATCGCCATCATCGGAACCTTAGTGGCCATCCTGCTGCCCGCGATTCAAGCCGCCAGGGCGCGGGCGAGTCAAATGAATTGCTTGAACAATATGCGTAACTTGGGCCAGGCCGTCTTCAACCTCGCATCGAGCCGTTCTAAAGATGTTCTGCCTGGTTACGTGCAGCCGATCGAGCGCGACAACAAGACATTTCTGGAAGTCCGCGGCCGAGGCGCCGCGCGCCAGCCTAACCGAGTCGGTCTATTCCAGCACCACGATCGCGAATCCCGCGCTGGCTCGACAGCGCTCGCGCATCAGTTGGGTCGCATTCATCCTGCCGCAACTCGAGCGTCAAGACATTTGGGATCGCCTCGTGAATGGCACTGGTTTCCCGGGCCTCTCGCCTGTGGAACAAGCACAAAACGCCGTCCGCCCGATCGAGCTGCTGATCTGCCCGGCTGACGGCGATCTGGTCAGCGGCGGTGAAAATGCCGGCTTGAGTTATGTCGCCAACACCGGCGCCTGGGATTGGCGAGCGGGCACCGCGCTGTTCGAGACGAACGATTTCCTGGCCAACCAGCCGCCGCCACCTGCCCGCGGCGACACCAAGGAAAACGGTCTGTTCCAAAATCGCACGCTCGGCAAAACCAATGGCCGGCTCTCGTTCAGCGACGGCACCACCACTACGTTGATGCTCTCTGAGAACATCCACAAGGGCAGCGAATATTCCTGGCTCGGCGTCCCTGCCGATCGCGGCGGCGAACAGGAATTCGGCATGGTCTGGGTCGCCAACGCACGGCCGCAAGGAACCACGCCCGGCGATCCGACCGACCAGGCGCGTTTCAGTAAACGCAGGACGTCGACTTCCGACACGACGTTCCGTTCTACTGCCGACCGGCCAGCAATCATCCGGCCGGATTCTTCAATGTGATCTTCGCCGACTCGCACGGCGATGCGCTGGACCCGAACTTGGACTATATCGTCTATCAGCAGCTGCTGACGACCAACGGCGCCAAATGCGTCGACCCCGCCGCCCACGCCCCGATTCCGGTTGCGATCGACACATTCCGCAAGGCCCCGCCCCTCTCCGACAGCGACTTTTGACGCTAAATTCGCGTCAGCGAACCAATAGGCGACAGGGGATGCCAATCTATCTTCCTTGACATACTCGCTGTCAATTGTTACTTTGTAATGCAAAGCTACTGCGATTCACTCTGCAGAGCTAAGTTTTTCGACGGCCCGAGCAATATGGAAATAAAGCAAGCTCTAGCGCACGTTTCCGAGATTCGCGAGCAGCTCGCTCGCACTGAGATGTTTCGCGGCTATCGATCGTTGACCGTCGCATTCTCCGGTCTCGTGGGCGTCGCGGCGGCAGTCGGTCAGGCTTTTTGGCTGCCAAGACCGGCCGAACGATGGGGCACCTATCTGGCGCTCTGGTTCGGCGCGGCCGCCATCAATTTGGTGGTCGTCGGCGTTGAAATCTGCATACGGGCGAAAGCAGCAAATTTGTCACTGACTCGGCGGACCACCGTTTTTGCGGTCGAACAGTTTTTGCCTTCATTGGTGGCCGGCGGGCTGCTTACGATCGTGATCGTCAAGCGTGCGAGCGAGGCGATTTGGATGCTACCCGGCTTGTGGGCATTGCTGTTCAGCCTGGGTATTTTTGCCTCGTGCCGATTGTTGCCGCGGGCCGTGTCGATCGCGGGGATGTGGTACCTCGTCGCGGGCGTGTTCGCTTTGGCATGGGGACAAGGCGATGCCGCGTTCTCGCCCTGGATCATGGGTATCACGTTTGGTTTCGGGCAGCTGCTTACCGCCGTCATCCTGCACTTCACCCTGGAACGGTCCTCCGATCGAATGGATTGAACACCATGGGAACTCGCAGCAAACCAGACACCAGCGGCGACGGTCGTTTTGCCTACGAAGGGCTGGACCGCGCGATCCACGAAAAAGCGCGGTTGGGGATTCTCACGTCGCTCGTCGCACATCCTGAAGGGTTGTCGTTCAACGATCTCAAAGAGCTCTGTTCTTTGACCGACGGAAATCTCAATCGACATTTGGCGGTACTCGAGGAAGCGAAATTGGTGAGCACCAACCGGCCGGCAAAACGTGGCCGGCCGCAAACGTCGGTCGTGATGACGCCCACCGGCCGGCGCCGATTCCAGCAATACCTGAACGTGCTGGAGCAGGTGTTGGCCGATGCCGCGGCAAACCAACCCCAAGCCGCCTCGCCCGGGGAAGAGTCTCCTCCGGTCTTTCTTCGGCCTGAGTGAAATTAAGCATGTTCAATTCGGATTGTTTTTTACCATTTACTTTGCATTGCAAAGCTACGGAGCTCGGATTGGTCGTGCCTACGATTCGTCGCCTCGCCGGCCGGGAGTTGTTTGATGAGTCGCTCATTTGGGAACGTGCCCGACGCGTGCAACCTCCTTCACCAGCATGATGAGTCCTCGGAGCAAGAAACGTTGAACTAAGGAGACGACTGATGCCTATCCGCTGGTTTCCCCGCGCAATGCGTGTCGCGCCCCGACTCGATCGCGATCTAAAGACGGGCCCGGTCGAGCCGCGCCATGCGCTGCTCATCAATCCGTTCTATCCCAAAGATCCACACGCCAGCTTTGGGAAGCACGTCCTGACGCCGACCCTCGCGCTCACCAGCGTCGCCGGCAGCGACGCCGGCCGATTGGACGGTCGAGTATTGGGACGAAAACTTGTTGCAGGGCCCGCCTCCCTCCGAACCGTTCCCGCAAGTCGTGGGCATCAGCGTCCATTTGACCTTTGCCAACCGTGCCTACGAACTTTCCCGCTGGTACCGCGACCGCGGGGCAAAGGTCGTTCTTGGCGGGCTGCACGTGTTGTCCTGCCCCGAGGAAGCTGCCCCGCATGCCGACGCCTTGGCGATCGGCGATGGCGTGCAAATCTGGCCGCAAATCCTCCGCGACGCTGCGGCAGGAAAGCTGCAGTCCGAATATCACGGCGACTATCGGCGACCTTATCGAGACGATCCTGCCCCGCGTCGCGACCTGGCGCCGCGCCGCAGCTTCCTCACCACGTCGAGCCTGATCGCGACCCGTGGCTGCCACAATCGATGCGGATTCTGCTACCTGGCGACCAAGGGATTGCACATGCCCTATTTGATGCGCGACGTCGAGCAAATCGTGGCGGAGTTCGCGGCCGACGCCCAGCCCTACGGCGTATTCATCGACAACAATCTCGGCTCTCGTCCCGAATACTTGCGCCAACTGTGCCGTGCCTTGAGGCCGGCCCGAAAAATCTGGAGCGCCGCAGTGAGCATCGACGTTACGGACGATCCCGAGCTGGTCCGCGAGATGGCACTGGCCGGTTGCACGGGCGTGTTTGTCGGCTTCGAATCGCTCCAGAACGACAACATCGTCGCGGCAAACAAGAAGAGCCCGCGAACCGACGAATATGCCCAGCGTGTCGAGGTCTTCCACCGCAACGGCGTCCAGGTAAACGGCAGCTTCGTCCTGGGCTTCGATCACGACTCGCCGGACGTGTTCGAAAAAACCGTGAATTGGATCGAGGAGCAGCGGTTGGAGTGCGCGACGTTTCACATCCTGACGCCTTACCCCGGCACGCCGCTGTTTGAACAAATGGAGCGCGACGGCAGGCTGTTGCACAAAAACTGGGAACTATACGACACCGGCCATGTTGTATTTGAACCGAAGTTGATGACGCCAGCAGAATTGGCGGCCGGCTACGCCTGGTGTTATCGGCGGTTGTTTTCTCACCGCTCGATCTGGCGGCGGCGGCCACGAGACTGGCGCAGCGTGCCGCCCTACCTGGCGATGTCGTACCTCTACAAACGCTCCAACCTGCTGTGGTATCTCTTGATTCGACATCGATTGACGCATTTCGTCTGGCGACCACTGGTGGAAATCACGCGTCGCCGCCACCTAGGTTTCCGCAGCCGGCTAATGGCTGGCGAGGCGACCATTGAGTGGGCCGGTCCTGGCACGGTCGTTTCGCCTGGCGTGTGAGAAGCGATTCGGTGGAAGCTCAACTTGGCCACGATGGCGAATGTCCATCGCCGACAAAAACCGTGTCGATAATCCAGCCATCGACGAAGCGATGAGCTAAGTCCTCACCGGCCTCAAACTGCGATAGCCCACCACGATCGGCCAGGTTGCGGACTTACCCCACAATCGAACGTCACGGATACGTATTCTTCTTCTTCGGCCCACGGCCGCTTTTTGAGCTACCTTTTTTCGCGGATTGTGATCCCGACGATTTTGTGGCGAGTCGGTCGTTTCAATTTCCCATGGATTGTCCCTGGTACATGCTTGTCGGCAATGGTTTTGATGGACAGCACTTCCAAGCTGTTCACGATCGACGGCTCACGAGCATTCCGCAGGTCGACTGTCCAGCTCCGCTAGCTCGGCGGATGCGATTCGAGGCCGAAGTCGCCGGTACGACAGTCTTCGACCGAATGTTGCAGCGATTCGCCGGCAAGCAAGTGCGGATCACGATCACCTCGTGGTGCGGTCCCTACGTACTGGTTGAGGGACAGTTTGACCGAGCCCATAGTCGGCTCTTGGTGGCGAGCCATCCCTTGGACGAACACAACACACAGTCGGAAGTGATCGCCTTCGCACGTCGGGGACGGCGACCATGGACACGACGCCTCGTCGATCCAATAAATCTGCGTATCCGCCGGCGGTTCACGCAAGCGTTTCTGCAATACGACATCGACAAGCTGCGGGGAGTTCGCTATCAGCCGACAGGTATGACCGAACAAGACATGGAGCTGGCCCGCTATTTCGAATGGCTAACTACGTTGCCGCACAGTGAATACGAGGATCGCACGCGATGACAAGTCGGCCGATTCCTTGGCGATTGAATTTGTTGATTATGGCCACGCAAATCATGGCCGCGACGGTGATTTTTTGGCTGACAGCAGTCGCAACGGCTTGGTGGCAGCTCGGACTAATAGCGTTCGCTTTCGCGATTGTTGGCAATTCAATCTACGCGGCGATGCACGAAGCAGAGCATGGCATCCTGTTGCCATGGAGGAACGGGAATGAAGTATTCGGCGTCGTTCTGGGCTTGTTTTTCCCGGCTTCGTTTCACTTGCTCCGGCAAAGTCACCTGGGCCACCATTTCCGCAATCGTTCGGACGATGAAGCCTTCGACTTGTATTTCGACGGCGACAACCCGATCTGGAAGTGGCTGCAACTCTATGGGATTCTCACCGGATTTTTTTGGCTCACCATCGTACTGTCCAATCTGCTGCTCCTCTTGCTGCCGACGGAACTATTGAGCCGATTTTTCGGATTCGATCGCCCCGCGACCGCGTGCTGGAAATCGTTCAATCCGCGTTACTGGCCGCTGATTCGCTGTGAAGCTGCGGCGGCCGTTGCATTTCATATTCTCATCGTTTGGGCTTTCGAGATTTCGCTGTTGTCGTATCTCTTGGTCTATTGTGCATTTGGACTCAGTTGGTCTGCGATGCAGTACGTCCATCATTTTGGCACCGAGCGCGACGTTATCAACGGCTCGCGAAATCTTTGGCTGTTCAGACCAATCGATTGGGTATGGTTGCATCACAACTGGCATCACACTCACCATCAGCAGCCCACCGTATCCTGGTTTTATCTGCCGGAGCTGTCACGTGAGCAAAACGCCACCAGGGAATTCCTGTTGTGGCATTATCTGCGAATGTGGCGCGGCCCGCGCTATACCGAAGTGAATGTGGAGAATCGCTATGCCGGTCGAATCATTCGCTGACACCCCTATCAAAGCGACACCGTCGTTTGAACTGCGTCCTGCACAGCGACTCGCCATGGTGTGCTTGGGATACGTGCCGGTCGTTCACGTCTTGCTGAGCGCCGGCGCAGCGGCGTGGGTATATCAGGGCTATGGCATCGGTTGGGCATGCATCGCCGGAGTGACGGCAATGTATCTCGTTCCGCCATTGGCCGTGGCTGCTGCGCGACCACGAATTCGCCTTCGCGAGGTGTATTACGACGTCGGTTCGACTGGCTTCTTCCGTTGGTGGTACACAGCCCAATGGCAGGTTGTATTCAATCGCTTTCCTCAGCTGGAGGAGATGCTCCGAATGGTTCCCGGTCTCTACTCGATCTGGTTGCGACTCTGGGGTGCGAAAATCGGCGGTCTGGTCTATTGGTCACCAGGTCTGAACATTTTTGATCGGCCGTTTCTCGATATTGGCGGGCGCGTCGTCATCGGCGCCGACACGAAATTGAGCCCACATTTGTTGACGCGTGGCCAAACGGGCGACGACCGAACTTGTGCTGGCTCCAATACGAATTGGAAGTGACGCGATGATCGGCGGTTCGACGCTGTTGCCGGCGGGTGTCTGCATTGGCGAACGCGAACAAACGCCAGGTGGCAGGCCGATGGCGCCTTTCAGTCGATTCGAAAATGGCCAACATATACGGACCACGCGCTTTCATAAAGGAGATCGCAATGACGAATAGGAGCCTTGTGCCGAATGCATTTCTCGCCTTGGGTTCACTGCTTTTCGTGGTCTCCTCCGCGCTTGCCGACGAGGAAGCCGACCATGCCGCCTTGCGCCAACTGGTCCACGACTACGAAGCGGCAATCCAAAAAGGGGATCCATCGCTGCTGCAGCCGTATCTCGCTCCGGGTTTCACCGGCGTCATGGTGACCGGAGAAGAAGTGAACGACTATGCGGCTCTCGATGCGTACTGGAAGAGAATCCAAGGGCTGCTCGGCGACGGGGGGAAATACAGCGTCAAGGTCAACATTCCCGAACAGGCCACGATCGCTGGCGACATTGCATTCGCGCATGGGACAACCGAGGACACGGCCGTCACGTCGGACGGCAAAGAGTACAAGTTCACGGGATTCTGGACGGCGATTTGCGCTCGGCAGGATGGTGGGTGGAAAATCGTCCGCATCCACGGATCCATGGATGCGATCACCAATACGTTTCGTTGTCGCAGCCTTGCGAGCGGCCTCGACGACTTCTGCGATTGTCGCCGGGCTCATAGGGTTTGTTGTTGGGGCGGTCTTGATTTGGGTTTTGAGACGCCGACGTAACCGCGCCACGACGACGTCGTGAACTGGGAAAGGCGATGATGAAGATTCAACTGCTATCCCCGGCCGGTGAAGTCCACCGCAGCAAGACCGGCATCTTCAAGCGCTCGCTGCGCTACGCGCCGCTGACGTTAACTACCTTGGCGGCTTTGGTCCCGGACGAGATCGAGGCGGAGGTGGCGATTCAAGACGAAGGGGTGCAATCGCTCGATCTCAATTTTACTGCCGATCTCGTGGGGATGACGGCGATTACTGGCACGGCATTGCGAACTTATGAGATCGCGGACCAGTTGCGTTCCCGTGGCCACACCGTGGTGCTTGGTGGAGTGCATCCAACTTTGTTGCCGGAGGAAGCAGCCGAACATGCCGACGCCGTGGTCACCGGCTACGCAGAGCACGCCTGGCCAGAGTTGCTCCGCGACTTTGTGGCAGGCAACCTGCAATCGCGCTACCATTCTCCAACAGGGCGGAAATTGTCCGGCGTGCCGATCGCCCGTCGCGACCTGCTCAAGAAGAAGGGGTATGCGACCGTCAACAGCATCGAGGCCACGCGAGGCTGCCCGCACAAATGCGAGTTCTGCGTCGTGCCGACCGCCTGGCAAGGAATCTATGCCCACCGGCCGGTGGAAGAAGTCATTGCGGAGTTAAAAACATTTGAGGGGCGACACGCCGTGTTCATCGATCTTAGCCCGGTGGAAGACGTCGACTATGCCAAAGCACTCTATCGCGCGATGATTCCGTTGCGGATTCGCTGGCTCGGCCTGGCGACGACGCGCTTGGCGGAAGACCTGGAGCTCTTGCAACTGGCGGCAGCGAGTGGTTGCAAGGGTGTTTTGATCGGATTCGAATCGGTGAATCAAGAAACGCTCAACGGAACGCGCAAGCATTTTCACGCCGCCGATCGCTACGGCCAGTACGTCCGCCGGCTGCACGACCATGGCATTGGCATACAGGCCTGTTTTGTCTATGGGTTTGACGACGAGGACGAATCGATCTTCGAGCGAACGGTCGAGTTCGTCGATCGGACCAAGATCGATCTGCCCCGCTATGCCGTGGCGACCCCGTTTCCGGGCACGCCCCTCTTTCGCCGCCTGGAAGAACAAGGACGACTTTTGCATCGCAATTGGTCGCTGTACGACGTCGAGCATGTCGTATTCGAGCCGCGCCGCATGTCGCCCGAACGATTGCAAGCAGGCCTGCAATGGAGCTGGGAGCAAAGCTACAGCTGGCGGTCGTTCTTCCACCGGCTCACCGGCGCACCTTGGTCGATCCTGCCGCTGTGGCTGTCGACGAATCTCGGCTACCGATTTTTCGCGGAGAAGCTGCCCAGCAAAGCGGACGGGGTGTACCGCGACGAGCCAAGTATGCAGACGGACGAGAACACGCACGAACCGCGGCCCATTCTGCTGCCATTCGACGAACAGGCGATAGTCGCATGAAGGTCACACTTATCTATCCGTCGGTGGGTCGCAAGCCGGGAAAGCCTTACGTGCGCGCCTGGCAAATGCAGCCTTTGTCGATGGCCGTGTTAGCCAGCTTGATGCCGCCCGACGTCGAGACTGTGTTCTACGACGACCGATTGGAGGCGATCGCGTACGACGAGCCGACCGATTTGGCGGTCCTCAGCGTGGAGACGTTTACGGCACAGCGGTCGTATCGAATCGCGGCGGAATTCCGCGCCGCGGCGTTCCGGTCGTGATGGGCGGCTACCATGTGACGCTGCTTCCCGACGAAGCGAGTCAACACGCCGACGCGATTGTCCTTGGCGATTCGGAACCAATTTGGCAGCAGCTGATTCGCGATGCGCGGCGCGGACAGCTAAGCCCTCGCTACGATGGCCGCGGCCAACGCGAGCTGTGCGACGTGCGGCCCCAGCGGTCGATCTTCGCGGGGCGACCGTATCAGAAGATTACGCTGGTCGAATACGCGCGCGGGTGTAATTTCAAATGCGATTTCTGTTCGATTACCGCATTTCACCATGCCGCTCAGAGCCATCGCCCCGCCCGCGAGGTCGCGGCGGAGATGCACGAAACAGGCAGCCGGCGGTTTTTTATCGTGGATGACAACATTGTCAGCCAGCCCAGCAAGGCGCGCGAGCTGTGCCGGGAAATCACGCCGCTGCGTATCCACTGGGTCGGCCAGGCAAGCATTCACATTGCCCAGGACGATGAGCTGTTGGAGATGCTCGCCGAGAGCGGTTGTCGGGGACTGCTGATCGGGATGGAGTCGGTCAACGACGCGAATCTGCGCGCGATGGGAAAGGACTGGAACACGGCTCAAGCCAGCTATTCGGACAGCCTGCGACAATTCCGCAAACATGGGCTGGCCGTCTACGGTACGTTCGTTTTTGGTTACGACGAAGACGATTGGGACGTAATTCGCGAGAGCGTCGACTTCGCTCGCGGGCAAAAGCTGTTTCTCGCCGCCTTCAATCACCTCGTCCCCTTTCCGGGAACGCCACTTTATCGACGGTTACAATCGCAGGGACGGCTGCTCACGGATCGCTGGTGGCTGGACCAGCAGGGCCGAGTTGGCGACGTTACGTTCCGGCCCAAGAAAATCAGTGCGGCGGAACTCGAGGCCGGTTGCCTCTGGGCACGGCGCCAGTTCTACAGCTGGCCATCCATTTTCGATCGCGTCCAAGACGCTCGGGCCAACTCGTCGAGCTTGGCGATGCTCGGAGTCTTTCTGGGACTCAACCTCGGCTCACACTTTGACATTGATCTGCGCCAAGGACTTCAACTTGGCGCTAGCTCCGACGGTGCACGAAACTACGATGAGTCGCTTCGAGATCAGCCTTGCAACGCTGGCCGATGATGCCCAGCTCCGCTCCCTGTTGGCAGCAACGCCGATGGAGGGAGCGATCTCGATCGCCTTCGCGCGCGAGCCAAGTTATTTTGCCGCAGCAGCGGTCGACGGGGCAACCGTCCAAGTCGGCGTGGTCCGCGATCGCGTCGCGGGCCGCGTCGTTGGCATGGGGTCGCGGGCAATCAGTCCAAGGTTTGTGAATGGCGAGCGCGTCGCCGTCGGCTATCTCAGCGGCTTGCGGTTGCTCAAAGAATTCCGCGGTCAGGCGGGGACGCTGGCCCGCGGGTATCGCTTCCTCCGTGAACTGCACAAAGACCGGCTAGTGCCGTACTACTTGACCACGATCGCCGAAGACAACGGCTCCGCGGTGAAACTGCTCAGCTCCGGTCGGGCCGGATTGCCCATCTATCACCCATGGGGAAAGTATCACACGCTCTCAATCGCCACCGCATGTGGGCTCGGGAACGGAGCGGCGTTCAGCAATCACACCGTCGTTCGTCAAGCACGGCTCGACGACCGCGCCGAGATCATCGCGTTTCTTCATGAACACGGTCCGGCGCGACAGTTCTTTCCCGCATATGGAACGGACGACTTATTCTCCGACATGGGAATACTCCAGGGACTTCCTCCCGAAGATGTGCTGCTGGCGCTGCGAGAAGGCGAAATCGTCGGCACTGTTGCGTGTTGGAATCAGCGCCGCTTCAAGCAAACGGTCATTCACGGGTACCACGGGTGGTTGCGGTTGATGCGGCCGATGTACAATGCGTGGGCCGCGATCCAGCGTCGACCGAGGTTGCCCGTCGCCGGTTCCGTTGTGCACGCTCGGTTCGCGGCGATACCTGTTGTGCGCAATGACGACCTGCGTGTGTTCCAGCAGCTGCTCGAATCTGCGATTTTAAGGTCGGCCGAACAGGGGGACGCACTACTGTTGGTTGGTCTGCATGAAGCGGACCCGTTCTTGCCGTTGGTGCGAGCATTCGCCGGCCGCGAGTATGTTACGAATTTGTATCTTGTTCACTGGCCCGATGAAGTGCCGGACCTCGATTGCTTGATGCGGCGCGTGCCATACCTGGAACTAGGGTGCTTGTAGGAGTGCAAGGATGAGACTAATTAGTTCGGTGCGAGAGATCGACTGCCTCGATCTCGGCGACCGCGATGCCATGTTCCGTCTGATGGACGAGACGTATCTGAACATGCAGCGCGACCGCTTCGATGCAGATTTGGATGCCAAGCAGTGGGTGATCCAAGTTCGCTGCCCGGTTAGCCACCAACTAGTAGGATTTTCCACGCAGGTGCTGCTAGACACACAAATCAGTGGCCGTTCTGTTCAGGCCCTCTATTCGGGCGACACGGTAATCGATCGTAGCCACTGGGGCGACACGGCGCTCGCCCATGCCTGGGGGAATTTTGCTCTCGAACTGGCCGACCGCGATCGCGTCGGGGAGCTGTATTGGTTCTTAACTTCGAAGGGTTTTCGGACTTATCGCTATTTGCCACTGTTTTTTTGCACGTACTATCCCCGCCCCGAAACACCTGCGCCATCTTGGGAACAGTCGGTGATCGACGCTTTTGGCCAGCGTGTCGGACGCGAGTTTTACGATCCACATCGCCAGATCGTGTTCGCCGGTCCCGGCAAATATTCCGTGCGGCGCGAAATCGCCGAACCGGGGATGCGACTCCACACCGATCGGCACGTTCGATTTTTCGTAGAACGCAATCCGGGTTATCGCCGGGGCGACGAGCTGTGTTGCCTCGCGCCGTTATCGCGCGAGAATTTCACGCGAATGGCTTACCGCATGATTCATGCTTCGCCACAGCCGCTCAATGCAGTGTAGCGCGATGTCACTGGCACATTTCTGCAATACGTGTTGGATGTTGGCCTGCCATCGCGAGGCCCGCGCCTTCCACCGCGATTCAAATCGCGTTCGCACAACACAGGCCATGTTGCTGCAGCAAATAGTCCGACAAAACCAAGACACATTATTCGGCCGCAAACATGGCTTCGCATCGATCGACAACGCGCACGACTTCCAGAATGCAGTGCCTCTCTCCAACTACGACGACTACGGTGACTACATCGAGAGAATCGCCGCTGGCGAGCAGCGGGTTTTGACGGACGATCGCGTCCATCTCCTGGAACCGACAGGCGGCTCGACGTCGGGGCGAAAACTGATCCCTTATACTGCCACGCTCCAACGCAATTTCCAGCGAGCACTGCGTGTCTGGATCTGGGACCTCTACTCGCAACGGCCTGGTGTGCGACGAGGCACCGCGTACTGGTCGATTTCGCCATTGACGGGCACTCCACGTCGGACGAAGGCCGGAATTCCGATCGGATTCGAAGACGATTCGTCCTATTTTAGGTTTTTTTGAAAGGCGGCTGGTGCAGAACATCATGGTCGTGCCGCCGGAGGTTGCCCGCAGCGATTCTGTCGAGGCGGCGCAGTATGCCACGCTCTTCTTCTTGCTGCGCGCGAAGTTTGAGCCTGATCTCGGTTTGGAGCCCAACGTTTCTCATCGAGTTGCTCAATATGTTGCGGGATCGGCGCGAAGCCCTCTGCGACGACATCGCGGCAGGACGAATTTCGACTGCCGAGCAGAGTCCGCTCACGGAACGACAACATCGACCGCTCGTCGCGCGGGCGGCAGAACTACGACGAGTATTTCGAAGCGCGGAGTTGCGATCGCCTTCCTTTGAAGCCATTTGGCCGTCACTGGCCCTGGTGAGTTGCTGGTCGGATGGGCCGTCGACGGTCCCGTCGAACCGCCTGCGGCAATACCTGCCCACTGTCGAGTTGCAGCCCAAGGGCCTGCTGGCGACCGAGGCATTCGTGACGGTGCCGCTCCTCTCGCAAACTGCGCCGGCACTGGCGATTCGCTCGCATTTCTTTGAGTTTCAGCCGGTTGAAAGTGCAGGCGGCGGACATGACCAGCCTCCGCTGCTCGCGACGGAACTGGTTGCCGGCCGACGCTACGCGGTGATCGTTACCAACGGAGGCGGGCTCTATCGCTATCGCTTGAATGACGTTGTAGAAGTTGCCGGCTTCAAGGGCGAAGTACCGTTACTGAACTTCGTCGGCAAGACGGACGACGTCAGCGATCTGGTAGGCGAGAAGCTTCACGCCGCCCATGTGGAGACGGTTCTCCAAGCTGTTTTTCGAGAATTGAACCTGGCGCCCACCTTTGCCCAGCTTTCCGCCAGGCAATCATCACCGGCCCACTATCTGTTGCGGATCACCGATACGGCAATCCGGGACGATCCAACAACTCAAGAACGACTCGGCAGTCTTGTGGAGCACGGACTCAATTCCAATCCGGGATACGCCTATGCCCGCGCATTGGGACAATTGGGTCCGATTGCGATCGAAATGCTGAACCAAGAACAAGCCGACGCTTTCACATCGAAGCAGCTCGCCCATCGCGTCGCTGCTGGACAGCGTTTCGGCGAAATCAAACCCAGCACGCTGTGTAAGCAAGACCCGTAATGCGCAACTGTCGCGCCAACGGGCGCCAGGGATCATTGAGCGCTGCATCGATGCCATTTCGGCAAACCGCACCGAAGCAGGCAGAGGAAAAGGCCAAACAGGACCGGCGGCATTGATAGGCCCGAAACCAAAGAACCGGAGACCGAGGATCGCTCCCCGGTCTCCGGCGTACATGCTACGTTTACGGTACAACTTGCCATCACAGCAAGTTGACCACGCGGTCGGCCAGGCCCTTTTCGCCGAGCACGACGTTGAGCTTGCCGCTCGTGGCGACCTTCTCCAGGACTTCCAGCTCCCGGAGCCGCATCAGCGTCGGGTTGTCGGCCAGCAGCTTGGCCGTGTTGGCCTGGCTGCGCATGGCGGCCGTTTCCTCGCGGCGGACGATGAGGTTGGCCTCGGCGGCCTTCTTGGCCTCCGTGACCTTGTTCATCAGGTCCTTCATCTCGCCCGGCAGGATGACGTCGCGGATACCCACCGAAACGACTTCCAGACCCAACTCGCCCGCGCGGCGGCGGACCGCTTCCTCGAACGCCTCCGTGACGGCGTCCTTGTCGGTCAGGAACGCGTCGAGGTCGCGCGTACCGACCACGGCCCGCAGCGCCAGCTGCGCCTCGCGGTACAGCGACTGCGTAGCGTCGTCCGACGACCGTCACGGCCTGTCGCGCGTCGACGACGCGGTACGTGACCACCGCGTTCATGCGCAGCGTGACCTTGTCGGCCGTCATGATCTCCTGACCGGCGACGTCGATCGTCTTCTCGCGCAGGTCGACTTCGACGACCTTCGACGTCGCGACGTTGCGCCAGAAGGCGTACTCGCCCGGCGGCAGCGTCTCGACGTACTCGCCGTCCTGGAACGACACGCCGACGTGGTTGCGCTCGACCGTGCAGATGTCGAGCACCTGCGCGCGCATCTGCGAGCGCGACGATCACCTTGAAGTCGTCGTGCTCGAAGCGGACCTTCCGCGCGTCGACGACTTCGACGCGCACGTCCTTCGCGCCCGTCCAGTAGGCGTACAGGCCCGGCGGC
This sequence comes from uncultured Planctomycetota bacterium, assembly GCA_963847905.1. GTDB lineage: Bacteria > Planctomycetota > Planctomycetia > Pirellulales > Lacipirellulaceae > DASYDU01. The sequence goes on from CAWKBP010000004.1 coordinate 43,858, forward strand.
AGGATGTGGCTGAAGCGGCCGTCGATCCAGACGAGCGCGCGCTGGTGGTCCTTCAGGTCGACGACCTCGGCGCGGCCAGCGAGCGCACCGCACTTGACGATCATGTCGAGCTTGTCGTGCACGAGCCACGGATCGCGCTGCGAGACGACGTCGACGCGCACCTTCCAGAGCGGGTCGAACAACCAGTGGCGACCGGCCGCCGAGCAGGCCCTGGAACTCGCCGTCGCGGAAGTACAGACCGATTTCGTAGCTGCGGATCTTGACTCGCTTGAAGAGGAACATGTTGCATCTCGTCTTTCCGTTTGAATGCGTTCGTTCTTTGACTTGAGGAAATTGAAGACGATCAAATTGCGAACGTGGTTCGCAGTTGTTTGGCAAAAAAACGCCCTCGGGCGGCGGAGTCGATCGTCGGTCACATGTTTCGACGCGGAGTGCCGTTTGAGCAATCGCGCTCGCAGCGTCGTTCGACCACTTCGGCGCACCGTCCGGCGCGAGCCGAAGCCCGTGCCGCGACGAGGCACTTTCGTAACCGTCAAACGCTGCGTGCGCGAACGCGGTATCCACGCACTGCAGAGCCTCGATTCATGCTGCCGCTGCGCCGCCGTCTCGCCAGAGCAAGCACGACGACGCGCGGCCGACCAAACAATCGTCCGCCACCCTCGGGCTAACTCAAACGCTCTTCGCGTTTGCAAGCTTTGCAGCTTGCGGTGTCGGTACGGGAATCGAACCCGCGACAGCCAGATTTACAGTCTGGTGCTCTACCCTCTGAGCTAACCGGGGTGGTGGATTCAACATCGCTTTCGCTAGATTCCATGTCCGGAACACGCGGCACCGACCGTTTACGCGGGGCACCGTGCGCCGCTGGCCCAGCGACGTCAAAACCTTGCTTGTAAGTAGCCCGTGCAGGATTCGAACCTGCCCTAACAGCTTCGCAAGCTGTCGTGCGCTCCACCACACTCACAGGCTATCGATCAAAGTACCTCGCCGAGGAGTCGAACCCCGTCTTGCAGATTCGAAGTCTGCCGTGCTCATCCATCACACTCGCAAGGCAGGAAGGTTAAAAGTTGAGGGTTGAGAGTTGAGTGTTTATCGACCGCCTTCACCCTCAACTCTCAACACTTCACCCTCAACCCTTCCAGCACGAGCGCGAGGAGTCGAACCCCGTCCGCCAGGTTTGGAGGCTGGCTGCTCTCCCAGGAGCACGCTCGTAGATAGTCAAGAGCCCAGAGTTGAGAGTCGAGGGCCAGACACGATCACGACGACTGGCCCCGTCTGGCTCTCAACTCTCAATCCTCGACTCTCAACTTTTCTCATTTCTCCAGTTCCACGTTCCAGTACACCTCGCTGACAAACTTCGACCAGCTTTCGAGTCGCACATGGTGGTCGGCGTAGACCGGCTTCCACGTCGGGCGAACCGGCTCGTGCCGCAGCTTCATGCGTGCCTCCCGCGGAGTGCGGTCGGCCTTGTGATGATTGCAGTCGACACAAGCCAGGACACAGTTCGTCCAGTTGGACTGACCGCCTTGCGCTCGCGGCACGACGTGGTCGATCGTCAATTCCTCCATGCCCGGCTGGGTTCCACAGTACTGGCAAACATACCGGTCGCGCTTGAAAATGTTGCGACGGCTGAACGTCACAGTCGACGTCGGCAGGCGGTCGTAGCCCGTCAAGGTCACGACCTCCGGCACGCGCAGACGAAAGCTGATCGCACGGATCGACACTTCGCCGTCGCGCGGACGCAGCCGCGACCAGTCGTCCCACGAGAACGTCTGGTAGTCCGCGGCGTCGACAACGCGCGCCGTTTCGTTCCACAGCATGCACCAGCGCCCGTGCCACCGTGGCCACGTTCACCGGCTGCCAATTGCGGTTCAAAACCAGCGTCGGACGCTGAAGTACGTTTGCATTCATGTTGAGCACCATGGCGAGTTACGTTGCAGGGTATCTGAAGGGAGTCGAACCCCTACTTCCTGGTTCACAGCCAGGCGTGCATGCCGAATACACCACAGACACCGTAGGGTCGAGAGTTGAGGGTCAAGAGTCGAGGGCCAAACATAAGCAATCCCACTTCATTTCCGACTCTTGACTCTCGACCCTCCGCTCTTGACTCTTCAGCAGCCCGACCAGGATTCGAACCTGGAACACCTCGTTAGAAGCGAAGCGTGATCATCCGTTTCACCATCGGGCTATTTTGAGCCATTAGCTGTTAGCAATTAGCTGTCAGCCAGAATCCAGCCTCCAAAGCTTTCTTGCTAAAAGCTAACGGCTAACAGCTAATTGCTTCTCCCCAGCGGAAGGCATGGGATTCGAACCCACACGACCCTTGCGAGTCGCACGGTTTAGCAAACCGGCCCGGCCAGCCGTATCCGGCTACCTTCCGAAGTCAGTGGAGCGTCGGGGAGTCGAACCCCGATTTCCTGGGTGCAAACCAAGCGTCGTCCCGTTGGACCAACGCCCCAATTTGTTTTCTGGATCTTGAGTCGCCATTGCACGGAGACATTCAGTGACCAGGGTGGGAGTCGAACCCACAAACACGAGGCTCTCGACCTCGTCGCTTTACCAAGTTTGCGTACCTAGTCAGTCAAATGGCGGGTTCGGGAGTCGCACCCGACGGTCCAGGCTTATGAGGCCCGGCTGAGCGCTGGCTCACCCGCGACGAGTCAAGAGCGAAGGGCCGAGTGTCCAGAGCCAGTGGTTGTCCGTCTGGCTCTCGACTCTAGACTCTTGTCTCTCAGTTTTTTCAGTAGCCAAGGGGAGATTCGAACTCCCACGCCACAAAGGGCACGGCGTTCTGAGCGCCGCGTGTATTCCAGTTTCACCACTTGGCCATGCACTTACATTTCAATTACCGTCAGTGACCCGTGCGGGAATCGAACCCGCGTCGCGAGATTGAGGTTCTCGAATCCTGCCGTTAGACGAACGGGCCATCAAAATGCTATTAGCTCTTAGCTATCAGCCATTAGCCAGAAAAACATGAGCGCCTACGTACTTCTGGCTAAGAGCCAACGACTAACAGCTAATAGCTTTTCAGTGGGTCGTGAAGGAATTGAACCTCTCGTCGTCCACCTTGCTTGTTTTGTGACAACCGCTTTACAGGCGGCCGCAAGGAGCACGACCCGATTCACGTCGAGATTCGCGAGCCAAGAGTAGCGCGCCAGATTGCAACAGTCGCTTCCGGCCCTCGACTCCCGACTCTCCGCTCTCGACTATCCAGCGTCCCCGATGGGATTTGAACCCACGATCTCCTGCGTGACAGGCAGGCGAGCACTCCAGGCTGCTCCACGAGGACAGAGGTGAATGACGAATTTCCGAATGACAAATGACGAATATTGTTCTCCATTCGTCATTTGTCATTCTCCCAGTAGTCCTGGGTGGACTCGAACCACCGATCTGCTCTTTGTAGGAGAGCTGCCTTTGCCGCTAGGCCACAGGACCATCATTAAAATTGCAGCGGAAGTCGAGGGACTCGAACCCCCAAGTCGCGCGAGCGACCAACTGTTTTCAGGACAGCGTCCTCATCCAGCCGGATGACTTCCATTGTTGGAGCTGCGGGAGTTGGAATCGAACCAACATCGCGACGTTCAAAGCGTCGAATCCTGCCGTTAGACGATCCCGCAATCGAGCATGGAGCATGGAGTGAAGCATCTTTCCCCCTGCCCCCTGCCCCCTGCCCCGTGCTCTCACAGCTGCGGTGGCAGGAATCGAACCTGCGTCGAAGCGCTTAACAGGCGCCCGCCCGTACCAGCACGGGCCCCACCGCAACAAAAACATCTCCAGTCGGCGCAGTTGGATTTGAACCAACGATCTCCGGTTCCCGAAACCGGCGGAATTGCCAGACTTTCCCATGCACCGAAATTCAAGAGCGCCCAGCGGGAGTCGAACCCGCACTTCCGCCATGGCAAGGCAGCAGGCTGCCGCTACATCATGGGCGCTTGAATTGTTGTTAATTCGATTGTCAAAGAACGAACAGAGCACCGGGTCGGACTCGAACCGACGTCGCCGCATTACGGGTGCGGAGTCCTCGCCGCTGAACGACCAGTGCATTTACAGCTGAGAGCCCAAAGCGGAGGGCCGAGAGCCAGAGTTGTATTTCACATCTTTTTGGCTCTCGACTCTCAACCCTTGACTCTCGACTGCCCCAGTGGGACCAGAGGGATTCGAACCCTCACCTCTCCGGTTAAGAGCCGGGGATGCTGCCGCTAACACCTCAGTCCCGAGTATCTAAATTCGTATCATGTTCAGTTGGCGCGGAAGGAATTGAACCCTCGACCTGCGTCTTATAAGGACGCTGCTCTCACCGCTGAGCTACGCGCCAGCAGTTGGGTCGGAGGGAATCGAACCCACACCAGCCTGATTAAAAGTCAGGTATGCAGCCGTTACACCACGACCCAAAAATGGCTCTGGCGTATCCGTTTGTGTCGCGAAGTCGTTGACATGGCGATGCTCCTCGAGGTTCGTAATACGAAACAAATAACAAGTGGTAGCCCTGGGAATCGAACTCAGCGTGACGGCCTTATCAGGGCCATCCGGACAACCAGTCCTCGACTACCGACAAAAGCTGTTAGTTGTTAGCTCTTAGCCGTTAGCCTGGAGCGTTCGGTGGCGCTTCTAGCTAATAGCTAACTGCTAATCGCTAAGAGCTTCTCAGTAGCCCGTATGGGAATCGAACCCATCTCTCCGCTTTGAAAGGGCAGTATCCTTCGCCAATAGACGAACGGGCCAAATTGTTTCACCCTCACTTTCTGCGCAACGTGAGCGCAAGTGGGCCGGGAGGCGCTCGAATCCTCGATACCTGATCTTCAGTCAGGCGCTTTACCGTCTAAGCTACCAGCCCATATTTTTCGAACGGGTCGGCCTCTTCGGTCGGCACCGTGCTGAGAAAAGCACGTAGCCAACGAAAAAGGCCCGGCGTCGTGGTGACACCGGGCCTTGTTTTCCCTAGATAAACCAGGGGGCTCATCAAAGAGTTGGGCCAAGCGTCATAGTCGCCTGTTTTTATTGCTCTCGGGCGCATAGCCCCGCTGTTCATTCGCCCCTTGGGCAAATGTCGCGGACCACGGCAGCGCCGTAAGCGAAAAGCGTATGAAGCTTGGTCTTGAATGGATCATTTCAATTACCTCTAACACTAATATACCCCATCGCGGAGCAAAAGTTTCGCTTGATGTCTATAAGAGTGTCAAATCGGCGGAAGGTTCGTGCAACCTTTTGGAAAGTTTGCGGATTTCGACTTTGTGAAATCTGTCACGAGGAGCAAGTGGGCTTGCCCGAAACCACACAAGAAGCTTCCACCGTATTACTGACTGGCTGCGAAGAAGCTTCTTTTCAACCTGCCACTTTCGGTGTGGTCTCACTTGAAGTTGAATCTGGAAAATGGTTCTGTTCGCCGAGGGTGGAGGCCGGCACCATTTTCTCATTCGCCTCGTCCCAGGCCATCATTTGCCCCGACCGCCACGATTCGTTGGCCATCACGACGGCCGCGACACCCGCCATCCCCAGCTCCACAGGGCAGCGGAGCGGCTCGCCATTGCGGAGGTGGTTATGCAGATTCGTGTGATGGAGGTGAATGTCTTCGGCGCCGGTCTTCCGATGCTCGGCGAGCACCTTATCATCCTTGTCCTTCGCGACCCAGCCTTCGGGCGTGAAGTAAAGCGTGCCGCGATAGCCGCGGATCAGGTGATCGATGCCAACTCGGTTGCTCAAGGTTCCCAGGACATAGACGGTCATGCCTCGGGGGTATTCGCAAATCATTTCAAAATTGTCGGGCAAATCGCGACCGTCAGGCCACTGCCAAATACCACCCATGCCGACAACACGGCGCGGATAGGAGAGGTCGCAGGCCTTCATGATCCGGGTTAGGCGATGAATGAATAGATCGGTAGCAATCCCGCCGGAATAGGCCGCGTAATTGCGCCATTCGAAGTAGTGATGTGGATTCCAGGGAATTTCTGCAGCCGAACCCAGCCAATCGTTCCAATCGAGATCCGCCGGCTGCGAAGTGCTGTCGTTGATCGTAGGATTTCGCCATGGACCCTGCGAGTCGTAACGTCGAACGTATTCGATCTGTGCCTGGACGACGCGGCCGAGCACGCCCTCGCGAATTGCCTGGGCGGCCGACTCGTAGCTGTCGTCAGACATTCCCTGTACACCGACTTGCAACGGCAGCTGGGTCTCGCGCTGCTTTTTGACGACGGCTTGCCCTTCCTCAATTGTGTGCGTCATCGGTTTTTCGCAATAGACGGCCTTACCCGCATCCATCGCGTCGAGCGTCATTTTGGCGTGCCAATGTTCCGGCACCGCGATCGTAACGTAGTCGATATCGCCGATATCCAATACTTTCCGGTAATCGGTCAAGGCAAGGGATGCACCGACGACCTGCGCACCTTTGTCGGCGCGTTCTTTCCAACAATCGGCCACGGCGACGGGCTGCAGGTTGTCCTGCTCAAGCAGGTCGCGAATTGCATTGAGGTGATTTGTCCCCATATCACCGGCGCCGATGAAACCGATACGAATCCGTTCATTGGCCCCAACAATTTTGGCATAGCTCTTCGCGGTCCAGCCGATGGCGGCCGCTGCGGCGGTCGCTCCGAGGAAGCCGCGTCTCGATATCTGCGAATTGGTCACCATTGCATAATTCTCCGCTAATCAGTTTTAATCCCTGGTGTTTGAACCGGCTTTTTGTCGGTAGAGTGTCGCGTCAATCGCTCCAGCCATCGCGCACTCGTCGAGCCCACCGCCGAGAAAGCGGTTCACTTCTGCGGCCACAACGTTCGGAGTCTCGATGCAAGATCGATACGAGACTTTGAGCGATGGCACTTCACGCGCCACAAGAATCCTGTCGACGTGGAGCAGTTGCTTCGAAAACGCGCTCTCAAGTTGTTCGTCAGTGAGCCGAGCACCTTGCTTGCCGGACCTATCAAGCATTGTGCGTTGAGAGTTGACGACCTCATGCAAATCGCGCTGCATGAAGATCAGGCGGTAGTTGTCCTTGGGGAGATGCTCGAGCAATTGTGCGATCACCTTCACCGCCCTCCCCTTCGCTTCCGCCAGCCAGGAATTGTCCGAACGCAAGCTCTTCGCCTTGGCGTATTCGAGATATCCTCGCGGATTGTCCTCGTCCGCTGTGCGCTGACCGTCGGTCAACGAAGGGAGGCCGCCGGCAGCGAGCATCTGCATCATCATCGAGGTGCCAGAGCGCGGTAGGCCGCTGACGATCGTGATAAATTCCTCGACGCTCATGTCCTCAATGCGTCCCGGCCTCGCCCGATCGTCCAGGCCAATATGGCCACTAAACCCATGCCGCACAAGAGGAATGATGCTGGCTCAGGTATCGCGTTTCCATCCGCGGTCAAAGAACTGCCGCCGCCAGTCGACCCGAAGTTCGACTTCCAAAGGTCGTAGTCGAGCACACCGACTTCACCGTCGAAATCGCCGTCCGCGTCGAGATGCGTCGGTAGAGCCGAGATTGTCGCGCCAAACTGTGTAGTCGGCCACATCGACAATTCCATCGTAATTATAGTCGCCGGCGACCCTGGGCGGGGCTAAATCGCTGAAAGGAGGTGACCGCATGAAAATCGATTCCGCCAATGCTCGTCCCGTAGTGCGCTTCGAGCGATTCCGCCATATTCATCAGCGCATCGAAACTCGCGAAAGTCTTTCCGGGCCCAGATTTCTGCCACGTTCAAGCCAATCCGTACTTCGCCGTCAAAGTTCGCGACTTCGTATCCGACTCCGCTGACGATGCTGAAAGAGTGCTCCGCTCGTACGCCATCATCGAGAAGCCGTCCAGCGCAAGGCCAACATCGTCAAACCACTGGTCTCGATCGGCCGCATTGGCCCAACCGAGATTGGATGTCAAATTATCGAACCACACCGGCAAATCGGAGTAGATTTTTACGTAGGCGCAGCCATTATTGTCGAGCTGCGTTCGGATCGCGGCATAAGTGTCGCGCAGTTCGGTTTAAGATGGCGTGTTTTCGGGCGCTGGCGTCGCACTCGACCAACCGCTCCTGCCATGCGGCTCCAAATCGAGATGCACGGCGTCAAATCGCTCGCGCGAATCAGTGCGCGAATTGTTGAAGCGACGAGCCGGCTTTGAACCAGACTCGCCATCTGCGATGGGCGTGAAATCGATCAGTCCGAAGAGCATTTGCGACGAAATGCTGGCGTCATCCAGCGTGGCGTTCCAGGAGGCCGGCATTTGGGGCGTGGAATTTGGTCACAGTTGTCGACGCTGGTATAAATGCGATCAAATCCCCAGTACTTGAAATCTGCGATCAGCTGGCGTTCTTTCGCCTTGTTGCCAAGGACGTTGGTCGCGACCCGAGCGGATGCGACGAACTGCACCACATCCAAGCGGAACGTGGAGTCTGGGCCGACGCCGGGCGTGAAGAAAATGGCCGACAGCGCGGCAGATCGAGCGTACCGCCAAAATCAGCGCACTTCGCGCTTGGCCGCGAAGGCACCGACCACTTTGGTTTAAATCAGCGTTGTTCCGGCCATCCATACTCAGACGCTTTTCCAATTCTACAGCCGTACCGAAGTCGTGCTGTCTTGCATGTCATGCAACCAGCGCGCCATCGCGGCAGCGCGGCCGCTAATAGCTTTGTGTAATCGTCTCACCATCAGCACGATTTCCCAGCCGGTTGAGCGTCTCCAGGTCAATATCGTAGTTGAAACCAGTCACCGCGCCGTCGCCCATCAGGACATTGAATCCGCCGGGATGCGCGGATCCCAGCTGATAGTTGAAAGGATCGTTTGAATCAAGTTCGTTTGGCGGTTCGACCTTCGCCGTCGGAACGCGGCGGGAGCAGCGTGTACCGCAAGGCGTCGAAGTCCCAGCCGTCGCTCCAGCCACGGTCGTCAGCCTGTCCGCCGCTGCCGTTATACAAGGTGACGTGGACCCATTTCTCGGAAGCAAGCGTCGTCTTGCTCGTGCCATCGATGATTTTGGCATATGTCATCTTGGTCATGTATCCGATGTGCTTGCCACCGGCCGGCGTGACAGTGGGCGCATGGTGCCACCAATCCCCGCGCTGGAGGATGCCACGAAACACCACGTTCCCATTCTTGTGTGGATTTTGCAATTTGAACACGTGCGCATCGAGCCAGGTCCGCATGGAAAGCAGCCCCAAAAATCCTCTTGCTTGGACTTGAAGTACGGATATGGATACGGATCGTCGAGGAATTTGCTGAATTCGGCGTCGCCGATGGCCGTGCGCGTCGGGCCAGCTACCGTGGCAGCGTAGTCGACGAGTGAAATCCCGGTCGTGTTATGGAACGTGACGCCGCGCCGCGATGGGCAGTTGTATAAACCGATCGGCACCCTCGTCAGTTGGCTATTATCGATGAGGCCCTGGACCGAACCTTCTTCCAGGTAAGGGAGAATCTGGTACATCCAGCCGAGCGCCTGTTCCAGCGGACCATTGGCAGGGCCTTTGCGCAACGAAGTATCCGTTTGAGAGTAGGTGTCGCGGAGAAAGTTTTGGACGTCCGGATTTGGTTCAATGCCACCCGTCGGAAAATACTTATAGGAGTCCGCCAAATTGTGGATCGCCAGGCCGATGTTCTTAAGATTATTTCGGCACTGCGTGCGGCGTGCGGCTTCGCGGGCGGATTGGATCGCCGGCAGCAAGAGGGCGACGAGGATGCCAATGATCGCGATCACAACCAGAAGTTCGACCAAGGTGAACGCTGTCGTCCGGCGTTTGCGGTATTGGGGCGGGAATCAATATGCCATCGGATTGCTCCATATCCAGTTGGTTTGGTTCGTCGGAAACTAGGCCAAGCCGGCCAACTCCTGATGCCGCTTGGCCCGAATCGGATCACGGAACCGATAGAGGACAGCCAAGCGGTAATGCGTCTTTTCGGGCCGATAGCGCATTGTCAGACACGTCTCAAATGCGGCAATCGCTTGTTCTTCCCTTCCAGCCCCGTGAAATGCGACCCCCAGATGAAAGTGTGCCGATGGGAAGTAATGGATCAAACCAACCGCGAGCAAGGAATGTTCCATCGGCCTCATCGAAGCGGTCCCGCTCCAGGTGGATGGCTGCCAGGCCGTCGTGAGCCATTGGATTCTCTTCCAGCAACGACAGCGACCGTCGAAAGACAGCTTCCGCCTCGTCCCACGACTTGGTCTCCAGCAAAAGATGCCCGATCCGATTGAGTAGTCCTGTGTCGTTGGGAAATTGCTCGAGAACTTCTTGGCCAGACGCAATGCTTCAGTCGGCTGTCGGTGTCTCTCTGCCAGGCGGACTCGCATCAATTGTACAAACGGCGACTGCCCCATCTCGCTGTTGAGTTGGTCCAGAATGCTACACATTCGGGCAATTGGTCGAGCTGCAAGTAGCAGCAGGCCAAATGGGCTAAGTACAGGTCTGTTCTTTGCCGGATCGTCCTCGGTACAATTCGACCAGTTCCTTCCACAGCGGCAACGATTGGTCCAATCGCGTTGCTATCGGAAAGGGCCAACGCCAGATTGGTCTTCAGGTCGATCGTCGTATTGAGGACCGTTTTCTGGACGTCTTCGCTGGGTGCTTCGATGTATCCCAGATCGACCAAGATGACGAATCGCCTCGGCCGCCTGGACCGGGTCTTCGCGGCGTTCCTCGCTATGCATGCCACAGTCGCCTTCGACCAAGTCCCAACTTGGAATACGTCCAGGACGCACCTCGCGGTCGAAAGTCTCCAGCCAGGGGCGGCCATCCATGTCGTCGCCGATCGGCAGACCGAAGAGCGAGAGAATCGTCGGCGTCACATCGAGCAGGCAAGCGCCATAGAGTGTCTCATTCTTCTTGAATCCTGGACCCTTTCCGCAGACGATGCCGAAAGGTCGGTGCCAGCTTGTCGGATCCTTGAAGCCGTCGGTGTCGTTCCGCTCGCTCCCGCTATGGAAGCCGTGGTCGCTGACCAGGATAACCGTGGTGTCTCTGGCCGGCATTTTGCAGCAACGCCTCGAGCATCATGTCGTGGAAGCGATAGCAACCGATCATCACGTCTTTGAAAATCTCGGCGTCGCGTGCGGAGATTCCTTCCACGGCCGGCGGATGATACGGCATGAAATGATGGCCGAACTGGTCGATGGCGTCGAAGTAGACGGCCATGAAATCCCAAGGCTCCTTCACCATCAGCGCGCAGGCCGCGGCTTGAATGCTGGAGGTCCGCATCAGCAAGAGTCGCCAACTTCCTCAGTCGATCGTCCTTCGTCCCATCGATCTCCGCCGCGCGAGGAACGAATGGCAGAATCGCTTGGGCATCGATGTCACTCGGGCGTGACCTTCAGCTTTGCAAGCGGCTTGGCCAGACGATCGGGATGGCAAACACCAGCGGGCAAGGTTCGGAATCCTCGCCCTGTGCCGGCGGGTGGACGTAGTAGTCCGTCACGACCGCGCCGCGGATCGGTTCGGCCGGATGGCTGGCAAACCAACCCACGACGTTACTGTTCAATCCGTTCTGCGACAGGATGTTCCAGATCGCTTTCGTCTTGCGGCTAGTGCTGGTGACGGGCCGTATTCCTGAGCCGTCGGGAGTCGGTTCCGCAAAGCCGCCAATCCCGTGCTTGTCGGCTCGCTTGCCAGTGGCAATCGAGTTCCACAACATCGGCGAAAGAATCGGCCGGATCGTGGCTAGATTGCCGCTCACGCCATCGTCGATCAATGAGGCGAGCGTCGGCATCAGGCCTTGATCGATGAGCGGACGGATCATCAGCCAGTCCGCCGCGTCCCAACCAATCAGCAATACTTTTTCTGCCAGGCGCGTCATCAATCAAAGTCTATTGGTAATGCAGCCTCGGGCGTCGACGGAACTTCCATCAGCAACTCGAAGCACGCAACCAGTTCGGAGCCCGACTGTTGACTCGGCGACATCGACTTCTCATGCAGCCGATCCGATTATCGACGCCGCAGGGAAACAAGCGCACCAACGCCAGCCGCCAGCAGAGCCAAGGAGGATGGTTCGGGAACATGACGCACCACCTTGCAGGGCTACCACTGCCGCTACCCGTGGTGCTGCCGAACCGCGACTTCCAAAAGTTGTACTCTGCCTCGAGTCACTTCGCCGTCGGTATCGGTACGGATCGGAGTTTGGCAACGTCGTGTTCTGCCCCAATTGGTCACGCCACACGGTATAGTCGGCTGCGTCGACGATCCCCATTGCCGTTGTAATCGCCGCGAACCGGCGTCGGCTTGGCACCGGCCAGGATCGGAGTGTTGAGTTCCGTTTCATAGGCCCAATCGAAGAGCGTCCATTTGTGCTCGTAATAGGGAGCGGCACGTCGTCATGAGTTCCGCTCGCAGCCTCACCCAGCCGAAATGGAGACCATCTTCGGGGTCTCTGATCGCCATGCCGGCAAATTGATCGCTGGTCATGTCGCCAAAGTTACCGCCAACTTCGATTGGCGAATACGGGCTGCGAAGACCCGTCTTCAAGACGCCATATCCCGTATTGCGGCGTGTTTGGATTGCGGCCGGCTTTGACCGTGAGGACCTCGCCAACCGGGCCGATTTGTTCGTTCGGGTGGAACGACCGCACATAGTAGCCAGGATTGGGACCGGCTGGAAATGCCGCATTCACCCGCGTCAAGGCATAAGAGTAGGACTCCGGCACGGGATTCCCGGGGTAGGGGAAGCCCAACGAAACGGCCCGAGGCATACCAAGCCCCGGCTCCATTGTTGCGGAAATGAAGGTCGAGCTTCCCGGTCGGATCATTATCGAGATTCAAGTAATACAGCGGGATCGCCCTCATGAGGACAATATCCGGGACATCCGTGTAAACGATCGCTCCGTGGGCTGCTTCGCCACATCCAAATGCTCCCAATCCGGCGGCCATCGAATAGGAGGCTAACCGCCTAGCCGTTTGACTGGTGAGCGCTCCGAACGATCTGGTCCGGATCGCTTCGAGTTCTTCTTTTTCATCGCTTATGTCTGCCTCTCAGCGGTAAGCTCGATTTGCCTGCACAATGTCAACGCTGTCATAGGCACGATACTGGGCCCCCCAGCCCAGTATCGTGCGCGCACATTCCAAGCCGAGTCTATCACCCGTTGAATCTTTGCCGATCGGCGACGGTAAACTCCCAGTAAGAGCACCTGCCCCAGCGGCCAGCAGTGCCAAGGACGTTGGTTCCGGTGACTCCCGCAGCGATCGCCGTATCCGGTTCCGATTCATAGGCCCAATCGAAAATCGTCCCTTGAGTCAAAAGGGGCGAGTTTGGAACCATCAGGATTTCAGCTCGGAGTCGCACCAGCCGAAATGGAGACCGTTTTCAAGGCCTGATCGCCATACCGGCAATTGATCGCTGGTCAAGTCGCCGAAGTGTCGACGAGTTCACATCCGGGCTGCGAAATCCGTTGCGGATTCCGTTGCCGAATTGCGGCGAAGTTTGTACCGCGACCGGCTTTAGACTGAAAACATTATCCACCGGGCCGATCAGCTCGTTCGGCGTGCAAGGACCGAATTAAGTACGCATCATTGGAATCGACCGGAAATAGTACGTGTTTACCCGTTCAGGCTAGTGAATTGGTTCCGGCACGGGCTGACGGAGCGGCGCCAATGAAAGCGAGCCCGAGGCGTACCAATGCCCCCCCCGCATTGTTGAGCGAAATCGCAGATCAAGCTTGACCCGTCGCTGATCATTGTCGAGATTAGTCCGCCAGCCGGATTGTCTTGCATGACGACAATGTCCGGAACGTCCGTGTAAATGATTGCGGCATCGGCGGCTTCACCACATGCAAATGCACCCAAGCCCGGCGGCAGCCGTATAGGAAGCTAATCGCTTGAGCCGAACTGCATCTTGCTGAGCGCGGATTCGCTGACGACGCTTGTCCGAATGCTTCGTTTCTTTTTGACATTGGCTTACGTCGCAAATTAGAGAGAATAGGAGGAATGATCAAGGTGACGTTTTCGATAGTCACGCTCAATCGGCCGCCACACCGAACCCGATCGCATCAGGTCATATCGAGGGATCGACTGCTGCCGTGGTAGGTGACTGCCGAAACGGCGAGCTGACCCCGTGGGCGGCACGTGCTCCGCCCGCCAAAAGGCATCGTGGTTTTACCGCGGGAGCCGCCAGCTTTCTCGACACGATGCAATAATAATTCAAAATCGGATGCGAGAAATCTTCCTGTTTTTCTTCCCGCACTAACACAAATTGTGCCAGAAATTGGAAATGCAGGGGGTATGCTCGGCGAAATCTGCGAGATTTGTTCTGTTCGTTGGTTCGCCATTGCGCCCTTGATTGCAACTCGAATAACCGCCAAAATTGTGCACGTCAAACTATTGCATGCCTTGAAAATCGCGTTGCTTAGCGTCAAGGAGAAAATTGCCATGAAACCTGCATTTGAGAAACTCATCTCACCCGAAGGTTGCTCGATTCGATGCAACCACGGGCGGAGCGTGAAGAACGCGAAGAACCGGTGGCATTACCATCCTGAGATCGAATTGACGCTGATCGAACACGGAACTGGAACGAGACTAGTCGGCGATCATGTCGAGTCGTACGGAGTCGGCGACCTGGTATTACTGGGATCGAATCTGCCGCATCACTGGGCCGTGGTCGAGCCGCGCGGCCAAGTACACTCCGTACATCGAGCGATGGTTGTGCAATTTGCAGCCGATCTTTTCGGCGACACTTTCTTCGCATTGCCTGAGATGCAACCGGTGGGCGATCTCTTGGAACGTGCCAAACGAGGAATTCGCATCGTTGGCAAACCTCGCCGAATTGTCGCTCGCATGATGACCGAGATGCGGCAGCAGTCTTCCTCCGACCGGATCGTCAGTTTGCTGCGGTGCCTGCTCTTCATGGCCAGCATCGAGACGACAATACTTTTGGCCAGTGAAGCCTATTCCCCGCTATGGCGCACCAAGGCCGAGTCCCGGTTGAACGATATTCTCACCTATGTCCATGTCAATCTCGCGGACCCCAACCTGTCACAAAACGAGCTGGCCGAACTGGCGCGCATGACACCATCGGCTTTCAGTCGGTTTTTTCGCAAGGCAACGCAGCGCACGGTGATTAACTACATCAACGAGCAGCGCATCGGCCTGGCCTGCCGAATGTTGTTGGAGACGGAAAGGTCCGTTCTCGATATCTCGCTGGAGGTCGGGTACGATACCGTTTCCTACTTCAATCGCCGTTTCCGCCAGGTCAAAGGCATGACGCCACGTGAGTTCCGCGAGCGATTTACAGGACATGCTTTTCTCGAGAGCATTGCTTGATGCCCGCGCATCGTCGGAGGCACCGTCGCAAACTACCTTCTACCTGACGTTCGTCGGGCACGGCTGAATGCTGCCTCGTTTTTCCTTTACCTTGATCAGCAAAGGCACGAGAGAATGAAGATTTGTGTGTTGCCCGACCGAGTTGCCATGGGCCAGCAGGCCGCCCACGACGGTGCCGCGACGATTCGCTCGGCGATCGCCAGCCGCGGCGCTGCCAACATCATCGTCGCCACGGGTGCTTCGCAGTTTGAAGTCTTGGCGGCCCTCGTGAAGGAGCCCGATATCGACTGGTCGCGCGTCACTGGCTTTCACCTCGACGAATACCTCGGCCTGTCGATGACGCACCCGGCTTCATTTCGAAAATACTTGAAAGAGCGGTTCGTCGACCAGGTGCCCATGGGCATGTTCCATTACGTCGATGGCGAAGGCGACGCGCAAGCCGAATGCGATCGACTCGGGAAGATCATTCGCTCGGCTCCGATCGATGTGGCGCTCGTCGGCATCGGCGAAAACGGTCACCTGGCGTTCAACGACCCGCCGGCCGATTTCCAGACCGAAGAGCCCTATCTCGTGGTCGACTTGGACGATGCCTGCCGGCGGCAGCAATTGGGTGAAGGTTGGTTTCCCTCGTTCGAGGATGTACCGCGCCAGGCCATCAGCATGTCGATCCGGCAGATTATGAAATCGGGCTCCATCGTTTGCAGCGTGCCGGACGAGCGCAAGGCGGAAGCGGTGCGAAACTCGGTCGAAGGTCCCGTGACGCCCCTGGTACCCGCCTCCATCCTGCAACACCACCCAAGTGCGACGCTATACGTCGACCGCGCCGCGGCCAGCTTGTTGAAGGCATAGCATAGGATAGGAGTCAGCTAGTGGACGGCTACGTCGATTTGCAGGTGAACGGCTATGGCGGCGTGGACTTCAACGCCGACGACCTGTCCGCCGAATCCTTGCACGCGGCCTGCCTGCGCATGCAAGCCGACGGCGTCGCGGGATTGCTGGCGACGGTCATTACCGACGAACTCGAACGCATGACGGCCCGCTTAGCTCGCTTGGCAACTCTGCGGAGTTCCGACCCGTTGGTTCAGCAGATGATCTGGGGCCTGCATATCGAGGGGCCCTTTATCAGCGATCTGCCCGGATACGTGGGCGCTCATCCCGCGCAGGCGACGCTTCCGGCCTCTCGTGCCGCGATGCAACGCCTCCTGGACGCCGGTGACGGACTGACAAAAATCGTCACGCTTGCGCCCGAACGCGACGCGCAACTGATGGTGACCAAGCGGCTGGTCGAACAAGGGATCTGTGTGGCGGCCGGCCACTGCAATCCTTCGCTGCAGCAGCTCGACGCAGCGATCGACGCCGGGTTGACCCTCTTTACCCACCTCGGCAACGGCTGCCCGCTCGAATTGTCGAGACACGATAACATCGTGCAGCGCGTGCTCAGCCGCGCGGACCGACTCTGGATCTCGTTCATTGCCGACGGTGTGCACGTGCCTTGGCATGCCTTGCGCAATTACCTCAAAACGGCAACTCCGGAACGGTGCTTCATTGTCAGCGACGCGATCAGCGCGGCGGGATTAGGGGCGGGCACGTACCAACTTGGCGGACAGGAGGTCGTGGTCGACGCGCAAGGGGCCACCTGGTCGGCCGACCGCTCCCATTTGGTTGGGTCGTCGACGACCATGCGGCAGATCGAGCACAATCTCCGTCAATTCCTCGGCTTGTCGGAACGTGACATTAAGCAGCTAATTTGCGACAACCCGCAAAACGTGATCATCGCTGGCAAATGAGAATGCAGGGGCCAGCTATGTCCATGACGAGTGATCGCCATGCGACCACGTAGGCTATATTTTAAATACAGCCGCCTCATGGTGGCAATTTGGGATTTCAAGCACTATAATCAGTGCCCGATTCTCATCTCTTCCGGCCGACTGACCAACGCCCGGGACACGTCACAATCGCGACTAAACGATGGTTTGAAATGATGATTCGAATTTGCCAACAGTGGCAGAGTTCCTGTCAATGTCGTGACTAGCAACAGGAGAACCAGAGCATGATCAAGCAACGATTCCTGCTGACCCTCGTCGGCGCACTGCTCGCCATTAGCGCAGCACATGCCGCCGACAAGCCAAACATCGTTATCATCTGGGGCGACGACATCGGCCAGTCGAATGTCAGCGCATACACCCGCGGCTTGATGGGCTATCGAGACGCCCAACATCGACAGCATCGCCAAAGACGGGATGATGTTCACCGACTACTACGGTGAGCAGAGCTGCACCGCCGGTCGTGCATCGTTCATCACCGGCCAGCACGGCATGCGGACGGGACTGACCAAGGTCGGGATGCCTGGGGCCAAGGCGGGTATGCAGAAAGAAGACCCGACCATTGCCGACCTCCTCAAGGCGCAAGGGTACGCGACCGCCCAGATCGGCAAGAACCATTTGGGTGACCGCAACGAATACCTGCCGACGGTTCATGGCTTCGATGAATTCTACGGCAACCTGTATCACCTGAACGCCGAGGAAGAGCCGGAGCACGCGGACTACCCGAAGGACCCGGAGTTCAAGCAAGAAGTTTGGCCCGCGTGGCGTGCTCGAGTGCAAGGCGTCGGACACGGATGATGAGACCGTCGACCCGCGATTCGGCAAGGTTGGCAAGCAAACGATCAAGGACACCGGCCCGCTGACCCGCAAGCGGATGGAAACAATTGATGATGACATCGCCGAGCGATCGGCCGCCTACATCAAGAAAGAGGCAGCCGCCGACAAACCATTCTTCCTCTGGGTGAACTTCACCCACATGCACGCCTTCACGCATCCCAAGGAAGGCAGCGTCGGCCAAGCGGGGCCGCTGGCAAAGCAATATCACGACGTGATGATCGACCACGACAAGAACGTGGGCACGGTGCTCGAGGCCATCAAGGCCGCCGGCATCGAGGATAATACTTTTGTCATGTATTCGACCGACAACGGCCCACACATGAACACCTGGCCGGATGGCGCGATGACGCCGTTCCGCAACGAAAAGAATACCAGCTGGGAAGGCGCCTACCGAATTCCGGCCATGGTCAAATGGCCGGGCAAGATCAAGCCAGGCACGGTGGCCAACGGCATCGTCTCACACCTCGACTGGCTCCCGACGCTGCTGGCAATGGCCGGCGATCCCGAAGTCACCGAGAAACTGCTCAAGGGCGACAAGGTCGGGGACATGAACTACAAGGTTCACCTCGATGGGTTCAATTTGGTGCCGTACCTCACCGGCGAGACTGACAAGAGCCCGCGGGAGTCATTCATCTATTGCACAGACGAACAACAGGTCGCAGCGCTTCGCTTCGACAATTGGAAGCTGCTGTTCATGGAACAACGGGTGCCGGGCACGCTGCAGGTGTGGGCCGAGCCGTTACGTCACTCTGCGGACCCCGAAGCTCTTCAACCTGCGGACTGACCCGTACGAGCGGGCCGACATCACGTCGAACACCTACTACGACTGGATGTTCCGGCGGATCTATCTCTTCGTCCCGGCCCAGGACTACGTAGGCAAGTTCCTGGCGACGTTCAAAGAGTACCCGCCGCGGCAGAAGGCCGACAGCTTCAATCTCGACGCGGTGATGAAGAATCTGCAGGAGAACGGCGGTAGCAAGTAAGCGCTCGATCATTCATTGTTTAAGGAATGCCGGGCGCCTCGCTGTGGGGCGCCCGGCTTTTATTTTATCCAATATGCGAGGAGAGTTTTTCATGCGCCGTGCTATCCTATTGCTAGCCACCGTCTATTTGACTGGTTCGACCGCGCTCGGAGCCGACGATCCGCTCCCCTCGTGGAACGACACTGCAGCCAAGCAGGCGATCGTCGCTTTCGTCGAAAAGGTGACGACCGAGGGCTCGCCCGACTTCGTGCCTCCCGCCGAGCGCGATCGCCACGTTCGACAACGATGGCTGCCTCTGGGCCGAGCAGCCGCTGTATTTTCAACTTGCTATTCGCCCTCGACCGCATCAAAGCCCAGGCCGCAGACCACCCCGAATGGAAAACGACCGAGCCGTTCAAGAGCGTGCTGACGGACGACTTGAAAGGAGTCATGGCATCCGGCAAGGAAGGGCTTTTGCAGATCGTTGCCGCGTCGCATGCCGACGTGACGGCCGAGGACTTTCAAGCTGCCGTCGGAGATTGGCTCTCGACCGCTAAAAATCCGAAAACGGGCCGTCTCTATAAAGACATGGTCTACCAGCCGATGCTCGAGCTGCTCGCGTATCTCCGCGCCAACAACTTCAAAACGTTCATCGTCTCTGGCGGTGGCATCGATTTCATGCGCGTCTTCGCAGAAAAAACCTACGGCATCCCATCAGAGCAAGTCGTCGGCTCGAGCGTCGGAGCCACGTACGAACTGCGCGACGGCGTGCCAACGATCGTCAAAGTCGCAGAAGACCTGTTTGTCGACGACAAGGCGGGCAAGCCTGTCGGCATCTACCAGCACATCGGCCGCCGACCAATTTTCGCCGCCGGCAACTCGGACGGCGACTTTGAAATGCTCCAGTACGCAACGATCGACAATCCCCGAGCCCGAGCCTGGGCCTGATCGTCCACCACACCGATGCCGATCGCGAGTTTGCCTACGACCGCGAGTCGCACATCGGCCAGCTCAACAAGGCTCTCGACGAAGCGCCCGAGCGGGGCTGGATTGTCGTCGACATGAAAAACGATTGGAATCAGGTCTTTCCCACGCAATGAGATAGCAAGCGACAAAATTAAAAGGGGCATTCTCATGACGACGGCATCGAACTGGTCGGCGAGAGTACGCGTTTCTGTATTTTGCATCGTGTGTGGGTCGTTTCCTCAGGCTCAGGCTCAGGCTCAAGAGACGTTGCCTCGGCCTGATTTTCGCTTTCCCGGCGAGGTGGGCCGAACGTATCTCGATTCGGACAAGCGCAGTTTCCGCAGTCGGTGAAGGCACCGAAGGGTGCGCCGAACATCGTGCTGATACTGCTCGATGACGCCGGGTTCGGTCAGTTCAGTACGTTTGGCGGCGGCATTCCTTCGCCGACGATGGACAAGCTCGCGGCGGAAGGGCTGCGCTACAACCGCTTCCACACCACGGCGCTGTGCAGCCCGACCCGAGCTGCGCTGATCACGGGACGCAACCATCACTCCGCCGCATTCGGCACGATATCTGAGACGGCAACCGGCTACGACGGCTACACCTGCGTGCTGCCCAAAAGCTGTGGCACCATTGGCGAAGTGCTATGGCAGAACGGCTACAGTACCGCATGGATCGGCAAGAACCACAACACCCCGCCGTGGGAAACGAGCGAGGCCGGTCCGTTCGACCGCTGGGCCAACGGCCTCGGCTTCGAGTATTTCTATGGCTTCAACGCCGGCGACATGAACCACTGGAATCCGATCCTGTACGAGAATCGTAATCTCGTCCCTGCATCAACCGATCCGAATTATCACCTCACTGAAGATCTGGCGGACAAGTCGATCGCATGGGTCCGGAAGATGAAGAGCATCGCGCCGGACAAGCCGTTCTTTCTGTACGTCGCCCCGGGCGCGACGCACGCCCCACACCACGCGCCGCAGGAATGGATCGAGAAGTTCAAGGGCAAGTTCGACGGCGGCTGGGACGCCTACCGCGAGGAAACCCTCGCGCGACAGAAGAAGCTGGGCGTCGTTCCCGAGAACACGCAGCTCACCGAGCGCTCGCACGGCCTGCCCGCCTGGGACTCGCTCGGCGCCGACCAGAAGCGGCTCTACGCGCGGATGATGGAAGTGTTTGCCGCCTATGGTGCACACGTCGATTATCACATGGGCCGCATCATCGACGCAGTCAATCAGCTGCCGGACGCGGATAACACGATGATCATCTACATCGCCGGCGACAACGGATCGAGTGCCGAAGGGGGTTTGGAAGGCTCGCTGTGCGAGAACATGTTCTTCAACGGATTCCCCGAGAAGTGGCAGGACAACATCAAGGCGATCGATGAACTGGGCGGACCGACGCATTTCAACCACTTCCCGAGTGCTTGGGCCCATGCGATGGATACGCCATTCCAGTGGACCAAGCAGGTGGCCAGCCACTTCGGCGGCACCCGCAACCCGATGATCATCTCGTGGCCGGCTAGGATTAAGGACAAGGGCTCTCTGCGCTCGCAATTCACGCACGCTATCGATATCGTCCCGACGATTTACGAAGTCTGCGGAATCACGCCGCCGTCCGTGCTCAACGGCGTCCAGCAGAAGCCGATCGAGGGGACCAGCTTCGCCGCCACGTTCACAGACGCCAAGGCGCCCGAGCACCGGAAGACGCAGTACTTCGAAATGCTCGTCAACCGGGGCATCTATCACGACGGGTGGATGGCCTCGGCCACGTCGTTCGAACCGTGGAACCCGAACCGCGAGAACTTCGACCCCGACGAGCAGAAGTGGGAACTTTACAACATCGATGAGGACTTCTCGCAAGCGAACGATCTGGCGGCCCAGAACCCGGAGAAGCTTCGCCAGATGGAGGACTTGTGGTGGGTGGAAGCGGCGAAGTTTAACGTGCTCCCGCTCGACTGGCGCGCGAGCGAGCGATTCAACTCCGAAGCCATGGGCCGGCCGAGCCTGGTCCGTGGCCGCAAATCGATGACGTACTACCCCGGTACCGTGGGACTCCCGGACGCGGCATCGCCATCGATGATTAATAAGTCGTGGACGATCACCGCCGAGGTCGAGTTGCCGGATGACAAGGCCAACGGCATGGTCGTCACACACGGCGGGCTCGAAGGCGGTTACGGTCTGTACCTGCAGGGCGGCACCCCGACGTTCGTCTACAACTTCCTCGGCACCGAGCGGATGACCTTCGCCGCGAAAGAACCGCTACCCAAGGGCAAAGTAAAACTCGCGGTCGATTTCAAATACGACGGCGGAGGCATAGGCAAAGGCGGCGCGATCACGTTGACGGCGAATGGCAAAACAATCGCCGAAGGTCGCCTGGAAAAGACCATCCCCGTGCAGTTCTCGCTCGGGGAAGGCCTCGACATCGGCGAAGACGTCGGCTCAGCTGTCGATTTCACTTACAAGCTTCCTTTCAAGTTCACGGGCGGGATCGAGAAGGTGACCGTGGACCTCAAGTAAGCGGCTACACGCAATCGACGACAGAACTCATTCGATTCCATGACACGATGCGAGGGCGATGCAATGCGAACTTTCGCGGCAATTTCTTTAGTCATGATTCTGGCAGCATCCGTATTTGGACAGTCCTGGCCGGATCGCGCTCATGTGCCCGATGCGCTTTCGCCATTCGAAGGTAGGATCGGCAAGACTTATAAGGAATCCGAGTCGGCGTGGCAGCAACCTCCCGCGCCGCCGGAGGGCGCACCGAACGTCATCGTAATTCTGCTGGACGACGTTGGATTCGGACAAATTTCGACGTTCGGCGGACTGATTCCCACGCCCAATCTCGACAAGCTCGCGTCGCAGGGGCTCAAGTACAACCGCTTCCACACGACGGCCATTTGCGGTCCCACGCGAGCTGCTCTGTTGACCGGGCGGAACCATCACGAGTGCGGCAACGGATTCCTGATGGAATGGGCGACCGGCTTTCCCAACTATTCGACGATGATCCCGCGGGACACCGCGACGATCGGCAAGATTCTGCAAGACAACGGCTATGCGACCTGGTGGTTCGGCAAGAATCACAACACGCCGGACTGGGAAACGACAGTCGCCGGCCCCTTCGACCGCTGGCCCACCGGACTCGGATTCGACTATTTTTTCGGCTTCAACGCCGGCGAGACACACCAATACTATCCAGTGCTCTTCGAGAACACGGTGCCGGTCGAACCGAACAAGACGCCTGAGGAAGGTTACCACTTCATGACCGACATGACGGACCGGGCAATTGCCCGGATGAAGTTCTCCAAGTCCGTCGCTCCCAAGAAGCCGTTCTTCATGTACTTCGCGCCCGGCGCCATGCACGCGCCACATCACGTGACCGCGAAATGGCGTGACCAATTCAAAGGCAAGTTCGACATGGGTTGGGAGAAATATCGTGAGCAGGTGCACCAGCGACAACTCGACATGGGCATCATTCCCGCGGGGACGAAGCTCACGCCGCGGCCCGATTGGGTGCCCGCGTGGGACTCGCTCAGCGACCAGCAAAAAAAGCTCTACACCGCGCTGATGGAAAACTTCGCGGGCTACTTCGCCTTTACCGACCATGAGGTCGGCCGCTTACTCGACGCCGTCCGGGACCTGCCGGACGCGGACAACACACTCGTGATCTATATCGTCGGCGACAACGGTGCGAGTGCGGAAGGCGGTCACGATGGAACGTTGAACGAAATCCGCAACCTCAACGGGCTGACAACTAACATCGACGACGTGCTCAAAGATCTCGACAAGCTGGGCGGTCCGGAGACGGAACCACACTACCCTATCGGTTGGGCCTGGGCAGGCAACACGCCGTTTCAGTGGACAAAGCAAATCGCATCGCACCTGGGCGGAACCCGCAACCCGATGGTTATCAGCTGGCCGGCGAAGATCAAGCACGACGACCAACCCCGCGATGCATTCCTCCACGTGATCGACGTCGTGCCGACCATCCTCGAAGCGACGAACATTCCGATGCCCGAAACGGTGGACGGCATCCGGCAGAAACCGCTAGCCGGAAAGTCGTTCTTGGCGAGTTTCTCAGATCCGAAGTTTAAAGGCCGCAATTCACAGTACTTTGAGATCGTCAGCAACCGCTCGATGTATGAAGACGGCTGGAAGGCCAATGCTCACCATAGTATTCCCTGGCAAGGGGACTACGCGCCGGGCAATTGGGATGAAGACAAGTGGGAGCTGTACTACTTGCCGGACGACTTTTCGGAGGCCAACGATCTCGCACAGGAAAATCCCGAAAAGCTCGCTGAGCTGAAAGCCCGGTTCGACGAGGCTGCCCAAGAGCATCACGTGTATCCACTCGACGACCGATTCGCCGCGCGCATCGCGATGCCAAAACCACCGGTCCCCGGCTTTGATCCGGATTCCAAGACCTACACATATTACCCCGGTGCCGTCCGCATCGCCGAGGCCGCGGCCCCGCCGACAAAGAATACTTCCTGGAAAATGACAGCCAAGGTGAAGACCGAGGGAGAAAAAACCAACGGCGTGATCATGGCCGAGGGGGGGGTGGCAGCCGGCATATCGTTATATCTCGACAAAGGTGTTCCGGTGTTCGACTACAACTATTTCGACGACCACACCGTCCTCAAAGCCGCTCACCCGCTCCCCGCGGGAGAAGCGACTATTGAAGTGGACTTCGACTTTCAAGGTGATAAAGCCGGTGGCCCAGCGAACGTAGCTCTCAAGGTAAACGGCCAACAAATTGCCTCAGAAACGATGAAAGCCACGGTGCCAGGGCGTTTTGGCATCGATACTTTCGGCATCGGCGAAGACACGGGCCAACCCGTCACCCCCGAATACGAACCGCCATTCGCCTTCACCGGCACCATCGATGAGGTCTCATTCGGCGTGAAGTGAGTAATCCGATCACCTTCAGCGAAAGAATTCGCTCCTCTATGCTCGAAACAATTCTCTACCGTGTCTTCGCCACCCAGTGGCAAATGCTGTTGGTCGTTACCGTCACGTTCGTGGTGGCGGCGGAAATTGGCTTTCGCATCGGGCTGCGGCTCCACCGTGAGAACGACCAGCCGCGAAAAGCTCAAATTGGGGGCGTCCAAGGCGCCATCCTCGGCCTGCTCGCCCTGCTGTTGGGCTTTACGTTCGCCATGGCCGTCGGACGCTACGAATCGCGCCGACAGCTCGTGCTCGACGAGGCCAACGCCATCGGCACCACCTACCTCCGTGCCGCATTGCTTCCCGAAGCTCACCAGGCCGATGTTGAAGCGCTGCTGCGGCAGTACGTCGACGCCCGGCTGGATTTTTACGACGCCGGAGCCGACCGCGGTCAACAGGACGCGGCCGAAAAGACAACGGCCGAGCTGCAACGCGAACTCTGGGCCCACGCCGTCGCCGCCGGCAAAGACGCGCCGACTCCGCTGGCTACCACCTTCATCACCGCGCTCAACGAGACCATCGACCTCGACGCCGCTCGAGTCAATGCCCTGCGGACTCACGTGCCCGTCGCGGTCTGGCTACTCGTACTGATCGTCGCCGCCGTCGGCTGCTACGCCTGCGGCTACGCGGCAGGCGCCAGCGGCGCTCGCAGCACCTTTGCCAACCTCATTCTGCCACTGTTGATTGCCGTGGTAATCACATTGATCGGCGACCTTGACCGCGCCCGCGGCGGCCTGATCGACATCAAACAGCAGCCGCTGATTGATCTCAAAGAGTCGCTCGGCGCTGGCGGCGATTCCGCTGCGGTCAATCGTCCGTAAAGCCTTCAACGAGCAAATGGAAAAGGGTCATTCGGCGTCCCCCAGCAACGCCGAATGCCCCTGAATTTCGCACAGTTAACGCGGCTTCGGCGCAAAGATGCCGGCGAGGTCTTCCAAGTCGACGTCGCCATCGTGATCGCGGTCGAAAATCGCTTCGAAGATGCCAGTCGACTTCGGTTGCCGCTGCTCCATTTCCTTACGTGCGCCGCCGAGAATCTTCGGTAGCGCCTGCGGACTCTCTTCCGGTGCCCGTTCGGCCGCACCAAAAATCCCGCCGAGCACGGCCGGCAACACCTTGGCGAAGATTTTCCGCGACGTTTCCGGATCGAGCGTGATCACCTTGCCGAACCCACCTTCGACGTTTGGCGCATCCTTGCCGAAGATCACCTTCAACATGTCGTTGGCAGTCTGCGGATCCATGTCTCGAACCTGAACATGCCCACCCTCCAACGGCGAGTCGGCCGGAACATTTCCCTGCTCCACTTGTTTCCGCAGCAATTCCCAGATGCCTTCGGCACCTTCCTTGGTCTGGGTCTTCGCCTCCAGACCTCGCAGGATCGTCCCTGCAGCGGCATTGTAAGCCTGCTCCGCGCGTTTGGGGTCGTTGCCCGTATGGGTGCTCACTCGTTCGATCGTGTCGGTATCTGCGCAAGCAGTGCTTCAAGTAAACCAGCCATCTCAATTCTCCTTCGAATGAAGTTGAAATGTACGTGAATTGACCGCGACGGCCCCGATAAGAATTTCAATGGCCGGTAAAGAGAGCGGCGGTCAGATGGGGATCCTGATTCGCGCACTCGTCGCAATCAACCCACAAAACACCGAACCGCAAGTGTAACATTCGTCGCGGCGCAAACAATCTATCGAACACGGGGAGTTCTTTCGAACTTCAGTGCGAGCCCCGGTTGCAACGCCAGTGGGTATCGGTCGAATGAAATGTTAAGAGAGAGAGAGTCAAATTGATACTTCGTCTCTGGCAGATTCGCGTAGTGCGAAGCTCGCTGCGGCAACAATTGCGGTCGATAGACCCCCTCGATCAAGAGAAAAAAATCTCTCGCGGGAAAAATGTCCGCGCGGTCGCTTTCAATGATTCGCCAACGCGTGTTTTGCATGAACGGCAGGAATGAATATCTTAAAGAATCTGCTAGCCACGCAGTTTAATTTAGTTGCACGGGCCTCATTACAGGCGTACATTGAACGCTCAACTTTTCTGGATTCGCCATTCTTGAGCTTGAAGTTTTTGCCGCAAAGTTGCACGCAGTGCATGTTGCGGCTGTCTTGAAACACAGAGCCGAACAACATTGCATCGGCACGCAAACACGCGTGCTTCGCTAGTCTTAGGCTTCGCTCGAGAATGGCCTCTTAAGCGAGCGGTTGGGTTACTTCGGGTAATTCGCGCTATCAACGATCAGCGGGCCGGCGGTCCGTCGACGGTTCGCGTTTCTCAACTTTTCGTAGTCCAGAAAGGACATCGACCCATGAACATTATCGCCCTCATTATCCAACTCGTGTGCGGTGCCTTGGGAGGTAACGTCGCTGGCAACCTCTTCAAGAACATCAACCTGGGACCAGTCGGCAATTCCATTGCGGGCATCCTCGGCGGTGGCTTGGGCGGCCAACTGCTGAACGCACTCGGAATGTTTGCCGGTGCTCAGGGCGGCTCGCTCGATTTGGCAAGCATCATCGGCAACATCGTCTCCGGCGGCGTCGGCGGTGGTGTGCTGATGGCGATCATTGGCCTCATCAAAAGCATGCTGGCAAAGAGTGCGTAACCGCAAGCGTCGTCCGGTTGGATTGCGCGTGGGCCGCAGCCGCAGTTGGCCCGTCAGTAAGTCGTTCGGCTTTTTTCGACAGCATTCCATTTAGGAGAATACGGCATGAACCTCGTAAAAATGATCATGGATCAGCTCTCAGGCGAAGGCATCGAACAGCTCAGTTCGCTGCTGGGAACCGATTCCGAAACAACCCACCAAGCAGCGGCCGCCGCCGTGCCGTCGCTGCTTTCGGCCTTGGCCGGCACGGCCGCGACTAACGACGGCGCCAACAAAATCGCGGGACTCCTCTCCGGCCTCGACACGAGCGCGCTCGGCAACATCTCGCAGCTGCTCGGCGGGAACTCAAGTTCGCTGCTCGGCAAAGGCAACCCACTGCTTGGCTCATTGTTTGGCGACAGCCTGATTTCGGGGCTCTCTGGGGCGGTCAGTCGCTTCACAGGGAATGAACTCCAGCACCGTGAAAACTCTATTGGCCTACCTGTTGCCGATGGTGCTCGGCAAAGTTGCCGCGCAGTGGAAAAATCAAGGCGGCACCAGCCAAGCGCTCAAGACTCTGTTCGCCGACCAGCGCGCAAATATCGCCGATGCCACTCCGGCCGGGTTCTCCTTGTCAGACATTCCAGGCCTGCCGGCCGCACGTCCCGCGGCAAATGCGCCGAACCGCCGCGTCGAAGACGAACCGGTTGCTGCCGGCTCACCGATGACCTGGATGCTGCCGCTCGCGCTCGCGCTGTTGGGCGGATTCTTCCTCTGGCAGTTTCTCTCACGACCCCAAGCTCAGCAGGCTGCCGTGGAGCCTCCGGCGACGACCCCCGATACTGTTGTGGCCATGAAGCCCGTCGTCCCAGAGACCGCGCCGCTTGAGCTTTCGACCGTGCGTGACAACTTCGGCCAATTCTTCACATCGCTCGATAGTTCGCTCTCCGACATCCGCGACGCGGCGTCGGCCGAACGCGCCAAACCGGCATTAGCCGAACTCGACACGAAAATCGACTCCATGAGCCAGATGCTCACGCAATTGCCGGCCGCAAGCGCCAGCGCATTGCGTCCGCTGATCGAGAAGCAGGCGCAAGGTGCCCTCGAGAAAGCAAACGCCGCGCTGGCCACCGCCGGGATCAGCCCGGAGGTTCGCGCTCTGCTCGAACAGATCGTGGCAAAAATCGGCAAGTGGATCGCTTCCGGCACCCAATGATTCGTCGGCCGTCCGCAAAGCCCCGTAAGCAGGTCGCTTCCTCGACCTTCGGCGGCCAGTGGGTGAGCGCGGGCAAAAATGGAAGTCATCAATCGAATCGCCAAAGCACTCACAACGCAGACGGCTTGACGTCGTAATCAACTGATTGACGCGGGCTCTTGTGCTGCGGTGCGAAACGACCGCCCACGCCAACGGTATCGTTGGTGTGGGTTGTTTTTTGCTTCAACCGCCGGACGTGAATTCCGATTGACGGCTAAATGCCCATGGATGGATATCAGGGATTTCGCTCCTCCCCCAACTCTCTCTTGACACTTTGCCTTGTTTGGGGCGAAAAACTCTGTGCATCAGCGCCGACACCGTGAGCTTTCCGACCAATTCCCGTCCGCCAACCTCCTGGCGGCTGTCGGTCGGCTACGCGCTGATGCTGCTCGTGGCAATCGGCGCGTTTCTCGTCGTCCGGCACTTGGGCGAAAGCCTCTCGCCGATCGCCGCGACCAATTCCGCCGCGGTCCGTGACCTTGCCGCCAAGCCCGACATCCTGCTGCATGTGCTCGGCGCCCTGGTGGCCATCCTGCTCCTCGGCCGTTGGCTCGGCAAATTGTTCGTCCACTTCGGCCAGCCGCGCGTGATTGGCGAGATCGTCGCCGGGATCATGCTCGGGCCGTCGCTGTTGGGTTGGATCTCGCCCGCCGCGATGCATTTCGTGCTCCCGGCCGAAGTCGGGCCGTACCTCGGCATCATCGCCCAGATCGGCGTGATTCTCTATATGTTCCTGGTGGGCCTCGATTTCAACGCCGAGCTGCTCCGCGCCCGAGCCCAAGCGACGATCGCCATCTCCCATGCCAGCATCGTCTGCCCCTTCGTGCTCGGCACGATCCTCGCGCTGTGGCTCTACCCGCAGCTCGCGCCGCCGAACACTCCCTTCACGAGCTTCGCCCTTTTCATCGGCGTCGCCATGTCGATCACCGCCTTCCCCGTGCTCGCTCGCATCCTCACCGACCGGCGGATGGAGAACACGGAGCTAGGCGTGGTGGCCCTCGGCTGCGCAGCGGCCGATGACGTCACCGCCTGGTGCCTGCTCGCGTTTGTCGTCGGCGTCACGCAGTCGAAGCTCGGCGGCGCGGTGCTCACCGTTGTCCTGGCGATTCTGTTCATCGCCTTCATGCTCGCCGTGATCCGGCCGCTGGCGATTCGCTATCTCGGCCAGCGGGCCGAAAAGCAACCGCCGCAACGCATGGCCGTCTGGGTGCTCGTCGCGCTCTTGCTCTCCGCGCTCGCCGCCGAGTGGATCGGCATCCACGCCATCTTCGGCGCGTTCCTCCTGGGCGCGATCATCCCGCACGATGCCGACGTCGCCCTCGACTTCCGCCACAAGCTCGAAGACATCGTCCGCATCCTGCTGCTCCCTGCCTTCTTCGCCTACACCGGCATGCGGACCCAAATTGGCCTCGTCTCCGGCGTCGAAGCCTGGCTCTTCACGGCAGTGATCATCCTCGTGGCCACGCTCGGCAAATTCGGCGGCTCACTCGTCGCCGCCCGCTGTACCGGTCTCGATTGGCGCCTCTCCGCGTCGCTGGGCATCCTCATGAACACTCGCGGGCTCATGGAATTGATCGTGCTCAACATCGGCCTCGAGCTCGGCGTGATCTCACCCACGCTCTTCGCCATGATGGTCATCATGGCCCTGGCAACCACGCTCGCTACGACGCCCGTGCTGCACTATCTCACCTCCAATCGACCGGAAACCGCCTAGCTCGGTCGTTGCATGGCGTAAGCTACACTTGAGCGTCTTTGCTGCTTGACACTTGTGGGCAGTTGGTATCTGCTGAGTTCGCGGGAGTTGTGCGGTCGCCGGCCGACTGCGCTCGCATCCAGGCTTCCCGAACTCTTCTCGTATTCAAGGGGAATTGCCATGAACAAGTTAATGTGTTCGATCTGCGTAGTGGCGGTTGCTGTACTGATCGTTGCCGCAAGTTCGCGGCAGTCGGTCGCGCAAGGGTTTAACCTCAATGACCTAAAGAAGCAAATCGACAACGCCAAAAATCAAAACAACCAGTCCAATCAAAACGACGACAACGGCGACAACAATAACTCCAGCGGCCAGAGCAACCAGAGCCGCAAGCGGTCGAAGTCGAATAACCAGTCAAACGACCAGGACGACAATCAAGTCCAGCAATTCTTCCCCAACGGCCAGAACAATCAGAACGGCCAGAGCAGCCGTATCAAGTTCCAGAACTCGAACTCGAACCAGCAAGGCAATTTTCAAAACAACCAGCAATTCAAAACTGGCAGCAGGGCAACCAGAACGGCACTCAAGATCGGCACCTGGAACGGCGGCAAGTGGCAAGGCTCGAACAAGGTCGAGAGTTGGACCAAGAACATTCAGCGGCAACAACTCGCAGCCTTTCAGCAACCAGTGGTACAAAGACCATCCCAAGGCCTGGAAAGACAACAATAACAAGGCCAACTTCTGGGTCGGCGGATCGATACCCGGCGTCTACAGCTTCCTCGGCTGGGGCAACGTCCCGCAGCAATACCGCCGCTACTATGGCAACGTTCCGCAATACGATCGTTCGCAATATGGCGAGTGGTACCCCCTCGGCGTGTTCTCGCTGATGTCCGGCCCCGGCGATCCGGGTACGCGGATCGTGCAACTGGCCGTCGACCAGCACGGCCACATCAGCGGCAACTACTACGACATGATCACCAACACAAACTATAGCCTCTCGGGCGAACTCCGCCAGCAGTCGCAGCGAGTCAGCTGGTCGCTCAACAAGAACCAGTTCGTCCGCTTCCGCGCCAATCTCTACGAGCTGCTGCAGCCCTACGGCTCACTGACCGTCGAACTCCCCGGCGGCGAACAACAGTGGCAGTTCGTGCGGCTGGAGAATGAACGATAAAGCGCCAGCGAGCCGGGTCGTCCTCGACCCCGATACTACGGGAACTCGCCGCGGATCGCATTGTGCTAAACTTTAGGGCATATCGTCGGGCCGCATCGGACGGCGAGCGCCATGACGGACGCCGCGTAATCCGGACTTCATGCGCCATACTTATCGTTGAGTATCTGGCGTGCCTCGTCGAGAGACATCGTCTCGCCTGCCTCGGCCTGAGCAATGCTGATCTTCAAGTCTGCAACGGACCGCGCAAACTCATCGTCACTGCCTACACCCAGAAGGTCTCGATAAGTTGCCATACTCATGACGACATGCTCGCCTTGTTGTCCGGGCACAGTGACGGGCCCTCCATGCCGCGCGACAACGGCGGCCTCGATATCCGATGGTAGAAACGGAAAGCTGGTATCCATGCTTCAAGTATACCGAATCTTAAGCCACGATTCCAAGTTCGAACTGGAATTAGAATCAGGATGCACGCTAGGCGCGCTTTTCGCCGATTTTTCGCATCCGCTGCACCACGACACCGGCTCGATCTCGCCCTCGCCGGCCGGCAGGGACGGCAATGGTGAACTAGGATGGATTTCCAATGTCACTGGCAACCTCCGCCAGCAGTCGCAGCGGGTCAGCTGGTCGCTCAACAAGAACCGAGCTCCGTGCGGCTGCGAAAACTACGACGTTAATTCCGCCTGCGTAGACTTTGCGGCCGGTCCGCCGTTTCGAGGCGATCGGAATTGCCGCACTCGCGCCTCACTTTCGCCGGAAGCTGTACGGCGTGCGGAGGATGATCGGCGGCGAGGTAAAAGCCACGCCGCGACCTGATGCCGCAATTCCGAAATAACCGTTACGTCTTGCATCATCGCGATGGGCTGCCTATTTCGGAAGGCTGAGGAAATGTCGATACGGGGGGATTCGTGCAGGGATGTTTTGCAGCTCGGAGTCGTCGCAATGGCGTTCGCGGCGACGACCCAAACGACTCTGGCGACCGACTTCACAGTGAATAGCACGGCCGACGATGGCTCGGTCGGCACCATGCGCTGGGCCATCGACCAGCTCAATGCCGCCGGCCCCGGCGAACACTCGATCACACTTAAAAACAGCATCAACTTCATTGCCGCCGCCGACGACTTGCCCCAGATCGACGCGACGGGCATGACCGTGATCATCAACGGCCGCGGCGCCACGCTCGACGGCCACGACCAGCATCGGCTGATCTTCGTCGCCGGCGGCAACGTCACGCTGCTCAATTTCAATCTCAAAAACGGTCTCGCCGATGGCGGCCAAGGTGGCGTTGGCAGCGGCGGCGGCGGTGGCGCCGGCGGTCTGGGTGGCGCGTTGTTCGTCAACTCCGGCGCCAACGTTACCCTCAGCAACGTGAACTTCGACAGCAACGCGGCCCAAGGCGGCAACGGCGGCGAATCGATTGTCGCCCAAGGCGGTGGCGGCGGCGGTGGTCTCGGCGGCGACGGCGGCGAATGCGACGGATCGGGCGGGCGGCGGCGGTGGCGGATACTCGTCCGATGGCGGCAACAGCCACGGCACCGGCGGTGCGGGTGGCGGCGGCATCTTTGGCGACGGCGGCAGTTCAAGCAGTTCCGGTGGCGGTGGCGGCGGTGGCATTCTGCTGCCCGGCGGACCGGCCATCGGACCACTCCCGGGCATCGGCGCGCTCACCGGCGGCGACGGCGGCGCGGGGGTCATCGGCGGCAACGGCGGACCGGGCTTCTTCGGCGGCGGTGGCGGTGGCGGCGAAGCACTCTTCGGCACCGCGGGACACGGCGGCGACGGCGGCACACTCAGCGGCGGTGGTGGTGGTGGATTTAGTGACGTCGGCGGCGACGGCGGCGACGGCGGAACTTTCGGTGGCGGTGGTGGTGCGGGCGATGGATCGTCGGCGGGCGGCACGAGCGGTAACGGCAGTTTCGGCGGCGGTGGCGGTGGTGCCCCGGCGTCCGGCGCAGCGGGGACGGGTGGATTCGGCGCGGGCGACGGCGGCGCAGCGACCGACGGCGGCGACGGCGGCAGCGGCTTTGGCGGCGCCGTGTTCGTCCGTCAGGGCGGCTCGCTCACCATCATCAACTCCGCGATCACCGGCAACTCCGTGGCGGCCGGCGATGGCGGCGACGGCTCATCCGGCAGCAACGGTGCCGCCGGCGCGGCGGCCGGCGAAGCCATGTACCTGCACACCGGCGTCACGGCAAACGTCCAAATCAACAACGGCCTCTCCTATATCTACGCCGACACGATCGCTGGCGTCGGCGGCATCAACAAAACCGGCGCCGGCACGCTCGTCCTCAGCGGCAACAACACCTACACCGGCGACACAACCGTCTCCACGGGCACGCTCGTCGTCAACGGCTCGACCACCAGCGATACGAACGTCAGTCCCGGTGCGCGACTCGGCGGCACAGGCACGATCGGCGGCGACGTCGGCAACGGCGGCACGATCGCGCCCGGCAATTCGATCGGCACGCTGCACATTCTCGGCAACTACAACGAAACCGCCGCGTCAACCATCGAAGTCGAAGTCAACGCTGCCGGCACGACGCCCGGCGTGAACGTCGACTTGATTGACGTTGGCGGCAACGCCCAACTGCTCGGCAAAGTCAACGTCATCGCCGCCCCGGGCAACTACACCGGCGGCAGCCAGTACACGTTCCTCACGGCGACCAACGTCAGCGGCACTTTCAGCGGCATCACCGACGACTTCGCGTTTTTTGACGCCGTGCTCGGCTACACCGGCACCAGCGCCTACTTCACGCTGACAGGAAATAGCAATCACTACGCCGACTTCGCTTGCACCCCCAACACCTTCCATGTCGGTACCTACCTCGACAATCTCTCCGGCGGAGCCAAGCGGCGACCTGGCCGATCTGTTGGATGAACTGAACCAGGTGAGTGACAACGAAGTCTGTTATGCGCTCGAGCAACTCGACGGCGCGATCTACGGCTCGACCGGGCAGATCGGCGTGCAAAACACCACGATTTACATCCAGGCGCTCGCCAATCGGTTGCGGTCCGGCATGACGGACGGCGACAGCACCCTGGCTATCGACGACAGCGCGTCGGCAGACTCCGACATTGTCATGGTCCGCTACACCTCGACCAAAGAGCAGCCGCTCTTGATCCACGACTGCTGCAGTCGCCCGACCGGCTGGAATACCTGGGCCACCGGTTTCGGTCTCGGCGGCAACGCGCGGACCGACGGCAACGCAGCCGGCCTCAACTATTCCACCGGCGGAATGCTCGCCGGCATCGAGGCCGCCGACAGTTGCAATCTGGTCGGCTTCTATGGCGGCTACGTCAACAACTACATCGGCACCAACGCCAACGACTCGAACCAGATCAACGGCGGCACGATCGGCAGCTACTACGTCACTCGCACCGACCAGCATTACGTGCTCGGCATTGGCGGTTTCGAGTTCGACGACTTCGACAGCCGCCGCCGCATTACCTTTGCGGACCTGACGGCCGAGGGCGAAACCGACGGCTGGAAGGGTTACTACTACGGCGAAAGCGGCGTCACCTACGGCGATCGCCGATTCTCCGTCCAGCCCTTCGCGGCGCTTCAATACATTTACGTCCGACAGAACGGCTTCACCGAAACGGGAGCGGCCGCGGCGAATCTCGCCGTCCCCGGCATCAACACTCACTCGCTCCGTGGCGTACTCGGTTCGCGCCTGTTTGCTGACAGCGCCCGTTGGGGCGGCCGGTATTTCTCACCCGAGTTCCGCGCCCTCTGGCTCCACGAATTCCTCGAAACCGAAACCGGCTTCAATACGTTCTTCAGCGAAGTCGGCGCGGGCGGCGGCTCGTTCGCCATCAACGGCCTCGGCATGGGCCGCGACTGGGCCGTGCTCGGCCCCGGCATCCACTGCGACCTCGGCTGCAACTGGAGCACCTACGCCAATTACGATTTAATGCTCAACGACCAAACCACCTTCCACATCGGCTCCGGCGGCGTGCAGTACCTGTGGTGAGCATTGCTCACGCTAAGCGAGCCGGGTCGTCCTCGACCCCGAGTGCACTTACCGCAAGCATGCACGGACTGACGTCTCGCTAATCGGGATAATCACTCCTCGATCGGTAATGATCGCGGCGATCAGCTCCGCCGGCGTGACGTCGAATGCCGGATTGTAAACGTCGCTGCCGTCCGGCGCAGTCTGACGGCCAAACGCGTGCGTGATTTCTTCCGGATTCCGTTGTTCGATAGGGATCTCGTCGCCCGTTGCGATCGAGAGGTCGAATGTTGTGGTCGGGGCGACGATGTAAAAAGGGATGCCGTGCGCGCGGGCCAGCGTCGCCACGCTGTAGGTGCCGATCTTGTTCGCCGTGTCGCCATTGGCGGCGATCCGGTCCGCGCCAGTGATCACCGCCTGGATGCGGCCTTCCCGCATCACCTGGGCCGCGGCCGAGTCGCAGATCAGCGTGCAATCGATGCCGCGCTGCCGAAGTTCCCAAATCGTCAGCCGGGCGCCTTGCAGTAGCGGGCGGGTTTCGTCAGCAAACACATGGGGTCGCTTTCCGCGGCGGGCGAGTTCGAAGATCACAGCCAGCGCCGTGCCGTCGCCGCTGCCGGAAACCAGCGCGCCGGAGTTGCAATGCGTGAGGATACCTGCACCTTCGTGTAAATCGGCGAGCAGGTCGGCGCCGTGCGCGCCGTCGCGGCGCACTTTTTGCGATCTTCGCTGTCAATTGCACGGGCTTCGGCGAGCAGGCGTTCCATTAACTCGGGGGCGGGGACGCCCCGGCTCGCTGCGCGCATCCGCTCAAGTGCCCAGAAGAGGTTAACCGCCGTCGGCCGCGATGTGGCGAGGTAATCGCACACCTCATCGATGCTCCGCCCCTCCTGCACGCCAACGCAGACGCCGTACGCCGCCGCGACGCCAATCGCCGGCGCCCCGCGAACCACCAACCTTCGTATGGATTGATCGACATCGCCGACCGTGCGGCACTCCACATACGAGATCTCAGTGGGCAGCCGCGTCTGGTCCAGCAGCCGCAAATACCCTGAAATGTCGCCGACCCATTGAATCGTCTGAAACAGAGTAGCGCTCATGGAATGCGACTAATTTGTTTGCCGCAGATTTCGCAGATATGCGCAGATGAAAAGAAAGTCCTTGATCTCTTTCCTTCTTCATCTGCGCTAATCTGCGCCATCTGCGGCAAAACTCCCGTTAGCACGACTAAACACAAAACGTTTGTACTGCAATCTGGTTGTCCCGAAGTTCACCAACAGCCCGCGCTCGCAACCGGTTGCCTTGAGGTAGTGAATTGTTTGTGCTTCGTGTTTCGGAATCAAGTCTCCAACCGCCTTCATCTCCAGGAGTACCGAGTCGAAACAGAGAAAGTCCGCATCGTAGCGAGTCGCCAACTGCTGCCCTGCATACGAGATGATTATCGACTTCTCTCGCACGAAAGGGATTCCACGCCGATTGAATTCGATCGCCAAAGCCTCTTGGTAAACGGCCTCGAGAAATCCGTGACCAAGCTCGTTGTGCACGGCCATGCACGCGCCAATGATGGCGAAAGTCTGTGGATCACGCCTGCTCAAGTCCTCATCGACTGCCATCACAAACAAACCCTTTTGTTGCCGCAGATTTCGCAGATGTGCGCAGATGAAGAATCGTGAAATCTGCCTTTCCATTTTTTATCTGCGCTAATCTGCGCCATCTGCGGCAAAGTCCTTCTGTTTGAATTACGAATGAATCTTGAATCGATCGTGGAACGGCAACCCAAACGTCTCCGCGACCGCCTTGTTTGTCACCTCGCCCCCAAACGTATTGATCGCCCGCGCGACTGGCTTCAGCTCACCTGCCGCGGCTTCGACGCCGCGATCGGCAATCTGGAGCACCCACGGCAGCGTCACATTGCACAAAGCGAACGTGCTCGTGCGGCCCACCGCCCCCGGCATGTTGGTGACACAATAGTGCAACACATCGTCGACCATATACGTCGGACTGCTATGCGACGTCGGCCGGCTCGTGGCGATGCAACCGCCCTGGTCGATGGCGACGTCGATGATCACGCTACCCGGCTTCATCCGCTGCAGGTCTTCTTTCTCCACCAGCATCGGCGCCTTTGCGCCCGGAATCAGCACCGCACCGATCACGAGGTCGGCCTTCGCCAATTGTTCGCGGATCGTGTGCCGATCGCTGAACAGGCAGTCGACGTTCGGCGGCATGATGTCGTCAAGGTAGCGGAGTCGATCCATGTTGACGTCGAGAATCGTCACGTCGGAGCGGAAGCCGGCCGCGATCTTGGCCGCGTTCGCCCCGACCACGCCGCCGCCCAGAATCGTAATGTGCGCCGGCGCCACGCCCGGCACGCCGCCCAAGCAGGATCCCGCGCCCCTGCTGCGGCCGCTCGAGATACTTCGCTCCCTCCTGAATGCTCATCCGCCCCGCCACCTCGCTCATCGGCGTCAACAGCGGCAGCCGCCCGCGGTCGTCGGCCAGCGTTTCGTACGCGATCGAGGTCGCGCCGCTCGTGAGCATCGCGTCGGTGAGCTGGCGGTCCGCGGCGAAGTGGAAGTACGTAAAGAGCGCCTGCCCCTTGCGAATCAGCGGCCACTCGGCGGGCATCGGCTCCTTCACTTTGACGATCATGTCCGCCCGCTCGAAGATTTCTTCCGGGCCGCTCGGTCATCTCGCAGCCCTGCTTGAGATAGTCGTGGTCGGCGATCCCCGACCCCAGCCCGGCCCCCGCCTCCACCAATACCTGGTGCCCCCGCCGCACCAATTCCTCCACACCGACCGGCAACATGGCCACGCGGTATTCGTCCAGCTTGATCTCTTTCGGTACACCGACGATCATGAGTAGGTTCCTGCCACGATTGTTCGCCCGATTGGGAATGCGTTTCGATTCGAGCATCAGCGTGATTCAATCTAAATGACGACCAACGATTGACCAATGACTAAGAAGTGGAACGGATAACATGGTGCGCAACAGAGGGAATGAAGCCCGCAACCGTCAACCTCGATCCTCGATCCACTGCTGCTATGGACGCTGAAACACCGAAGAAATGGCTCCCCTTTGCGATCCTCGCCGTAGCCCTCGTCCTCTGGGCGGGAGTTTTCGCGCTGGGCGCCTACCTCGAGCCCAGCGCCGACAAACCGGTCCACGACTTCCGCAAACCGCTGATCATTATGGGCACGATGGCGGCTTTCCTCGCGTTTTGGGGCATAGCCCTCTGGCGGCGATCCCGGCGAAAATAGCCCTTCTCGCCGCGGCCAATCCCCGCCCTTGTCGCTCCCCGCCGCAGCCGGTAAACTGTTGGATTCCCGTAATTTTCGGTTAATCGAGTTGAGATACGTATCATGACAACCTACATGGCCAAGGCCGGCGACGTCGAACAAAAATGGCTCCTCGTCGACGCCACGGACAAAATCGTCGGTCGCCTGGCCAGCGATATCGCCGTCATCCTGATGGGCAAACACCGCCCCACTTACACCCCCCACGTCGACACCGGCGATTTCGTCGTCGTGATCAATGCCGACAAAGTGAAGTTCACCGGCAACAAGTGGGAAGACAAAGAATACCGCTGGACGACCGGCTACACGGGCCAGCGCAGCGATCAAGGCCGCCGACCGCTTCGAGCGTCACCCGGAGCGGATTCTGCACGAAGCCGTCCGCCGGATGCTGCCGAAAAACAAGCTGGCCTTCAAGATGATCACCAAGCTGAAGATCTACGCCGGCGCCGAACACCCACACGGCTCGCAGCAGCCGACCCCGACCGAGCTAGCCATCAAGAAGTAGTCCCGTTTAAATAGCCCAAGTGGCACCGCATCCATTTCCCGTTCACAGACCCCGTCTCGAAGGACTCGTTCATGCCCGCCACCGCCACCAAAAGTGTCGACGCCCTGGGAACCGGCCGCCGCAAAACCTCGGTGGCCCGCGTGCGGATTCGCGCCGGCTCCGGCAAGCTCACCGTCAACGACCGCGAGCTCAAGGCGTTTTTCACCATCGACCAAGACAGCAACACGGTCGTCGCCCCGCTCGAACATTGCGGCGTGCGTGAAAGCGTCGACGTCGAGATCCTCGTCCACGGTGGCGGCAACACCGGACAAGCCGGCGCCTGCATGCAAGGCATCGCCCGCGCCCTGATGCGTTACGACAGCGACCTCTCCGAAAAGCTCCGCGAAAAGAGCTTCCTCACACGCGATGCACGCATGAAAGAACGCAAAAAGCCGGGTCTTCGCGGCGCCCGCCGTGGCACCCAGTTCTCCAAGCGGTAATTTCGCCCTGCGGGAAAAATCTGTCGCAATCGCGCCTTCCGAGTACAAGATTCTCCTCGTTCAGGCGAATGCTTGTTAAACTCCCTGTGTTCTCCTTGCGCAGTCGTCAAGATACTTGCTTGCGCCCGCGCAGATTCTTGATTTCATGCGCCGCCCGCACGCCCCTTTTCCGAAAGGTAACTCTGCCATGCGATTCCTACTCGCCGCCGTCCTGTTGATCGCCCTCCCCTTCGCTACATTCGCCGCCGACAATTCCGCAACCGACACCAAGGCCGAATCGAAAAACCTCCTCCAACCCACCAACGACCCCGACTCTTGGGTCTTCGAGCTGAACGACGCCGGCAAGGGCGAGATGGCCGTCGACGGCGACGCCATCGTCTTCCACACCACCGAAACCACCGGCACCGACTGGCACGTCCAAGCCTACCAACCCCATCTCGATCTCAAGGACGACCAGACCTACCTCGTCAAATTCCAGATGAAAGCGGCCGAACCGGTCCACCTGCTCCTCGTCGCCGGCATCAACGAAGAAGACTGGCACGAAATCGGCCTGCACGAAGAGATCGAACCGACCGACGAATTCAAAGACTACGAATTCGAGTTCACCCCCCACAACACGGTCGAAAACAACAACCGCCTCGGTTTCGTACTCGGCCTCGACAAGGGCGTCGTGAGCGTGAAGGACCTGACCCTCACCGAAAAGAAATAGCCACTCAGCCTCGCCAAAAAGCCCTCCCGGCAAAACGCCCGCAAAACCGGCCCCGGCCTCGCCCCGCCGCTGCCATCCGCCGCGAAATCAGGGCTTGCCGAACCACCCCAATTTGCGGCAAAATGGTGGATTCCCGGTTGGTCCCAGAATTGCCTGTGAGGAGTGCCTTTCGTGTCTGTTTGCATTCGCATGAAAAAAATTGGCCGGTCGCACCAAGCTTTCTTTCGCATTTGCGCGATGGACAAGCGGGCGCCGCGGCATGGACGTCCACTCGAAGAGCTCGGCACCTACGATCCGCACGTGAAGGATACCGATGCCCGCGCCCTGCTCAAAGCCGAGCGAGTCGACTACTGGCTCAGCGTCGGCGCGCTGCCGTCCGAGAACGTGGCCGTGCTGATCAAAAAATACGGTACGAACGGATCGCGCCTCGAAGCTCAAAAGGCCGCGCTCGAACGGATGTCCGGGCCGCGCGTCATTCCCGATCCGGGCGAACCCGCCAGCTTGCCGAAGCCCAAGGCCGGAAAAGAAGCCCCGGTCGAAGCAGCCGCCGCCGAGCCGGTCGCTGCCGCAGCCGAGGAAACTGCCGCCGAGGAAACAGCTGCTGCCGAAGCGCCAACCGCCGAAACACCAGCTGCCGAAGCAAGCGAGGCGACCCCCAGCGCCGAATAGACATTTGCTTGCCCTCTCCCGGGCCCTCACCCCGGCGGGTGAGGGCCCGGGAGAGGGTGGCAATCCAACCGAAAATGCATATCGACGTGCTGACCCTGTTCCCGGATATGTTTCCGGGCTACCTGGGCCAGAGCCTCCTGAAGCGGGCCATCGATGCCAGCCTGGTAAACATCCAGCTGCACGACATCCGCGACTGGGCCCAAGGCAAACATCAGCAAGTCGACGACCGCCCCTTCGGCGGCGGCCCAGGAATGGTCCTCCGACCCGAGCCGGTAGTCGAGTGTGTGGAAGCGGTCCAAGCGGCAACCAGCCCGCCGGGCCACCTGATATACCTAACGCCGCAAGGCCGCCAACTAAACCAAAACATTGCAGAAGAGCTCGCCGCCCACCCGCGGCTGATCCTCCTCTGCGGAAGATACGAAGGCATCGACCAGCGAGCGATCGACATCCTCCAGCCGGACGAACTTTCGATCGGCGACTACATCCTCGGTGGAGGCGAAGTCGCCGCGATGGTCGTCATCGACGCGGTGGTGAGATTGGTCCCCGGCGTCCTCGGAGACGAACAAAGCAACCGACAAGACTCCTTCTCCGGCGACCCGCCGCTGTTGGAGTTCCCCCAATACACCAGACCCCGCGAATTTCGCGGCCGCGAAGTACCCGAACTACTCCTCACCGGCAACCACCCCGAAATAGCCCGCTGGCGAGAACAACAAAAACTACAACGAACCCGCAACCGCCGGGCCGATTTGTTGCCCGACGACACGAATCCAAAATAACACCACAAACAGAAACGAGCTCACACAAAGTTTCGCGCAAAGTCGCAAAGGTGCAAAGCCCGTTTACCGACCGTTTCCTCGGCATAGAGCCGAAAACGCAGAACAGGCATCGCCGGCAAACTTTGCTCCTTGGCGTCTTTGCGCGAAAAATAGTGGGGCCTCCAAATCAGAATCAACACCTGATTGCCAGGAAGGATTGAACACATGAGCCAGCAAATCCTCGAAATGGTCGAGCAGTCGAGCCTCAAGACCGAGGTCCCCCAATTCAGCATCGGCGACCTGGTCGACGTCCACACCAAGATCCTCGAAGGCGAAAAAGAACGCGTCCAGATCTTCTCCGGCGTCGTCATCGCCCGCAGCGGCTCCGGCACCCGCGAGATGTTCACCGTCCGCCGGATGGTTGCCAACGAGGGCGTCGAGCGCAAATTCCCGCTCCATTCGCCTCGCATCGCCAAGGTCGAAGTCAAACGCAGCGCCGTCGTCAAACGCGCCAAGCTCTACTTCCTCCGCGGCCGCACCGGCAAGAGCGTCCGCCTCACCGAACGCCGCCGCGACGAAGCCTAAGCCGCTCCCAATGCGGGCAAGGGTTAGCGGCGTCGGCAACGACGTCCTGTACCATGGCTCTGCGCACCTGGCTCACCCGCTGGCTCGCCCCCAAATCACTGGACCACGCTTCGCTGGGCAAACGCGGTGAAGACTTCGCCGCCCGCTATCTCAAACGTCTTGGCTACCACATCGTCGGCCGGCAAGTCGACCTCCGCGTCGGCGAGCTCGACATCATCGCCGTCGACGAAAAAGCCGCCCGCGGCCGCACCATCGTCTTCGTCGAAGTCAAAACACGCACCACCACCGACGCCGGCACCCCCGCCGAAGCCGTCGACCAAGAACGCCAAGGGCGCATGACCCGCGCCGCCCTCTTCTATCTAAAATCCAACGGCCTCCTCGAATACCCGGCCCGCTTCGACGTCATCGCCCTCCTCTGGCCCGACGGCGCCCGCGAACCCACCCTCGAACACATCCAAAACGCATTCGCAC
Organism: uncultured Planctomycetota bacterium; assembly: GCA_963847905.1. Classification (GTDB taxonomy): domain Bacteria; phylum Planctomycetota; class Planctomycetia; order Pirellulales; family Lacipirellulaceae; genus DASYDU01. The sequence goes on from CAWKBP010000004.1 coordinate 86,699, forward strand.
CAATTGGTCGAGGTCAATTCTTCAGCTGACGAATGTCCTGAGCTTGTCGAAGGGCCTTCCCCGCCGCCGGCCACGGCCAGTTCTTCAACTAAGTCCGTTTCGTCGACAAATTGTCGGACGAATTCTCCCGCACTGGCGAAATGGGGGAATCCATTCCAATTCCGCTGGGCTCGACGCCTGGATTACTTGGTGCGAGCGCGGATGCCCGGTTCAAGTTGAGTTGGCGTATGTCCGAAGGCAACCTAAGCGCATCGAACGCCTGCGGAACCCTGAGACATTCGATGAAACGAATCCCCGCCAACACGTGGTTGCTCATCTGTTCGCTCCTGCTGCTCTCGGCCGCGCCGGCCTGCGCCGAAACGGTCGACGATGTCGGCCTCTGGACGGCCCTGTTCGCGCAAGGAAATATTGATGCCATCGAGACAAAAGATGACAAGCTCAAATGGTGGTTCGACGGCCATCTCCGCTTCCTCGACGACGCGGACGGCTTCAATCAAAGCATCGTCCGCCCCGGCGTCGGCTGGACGCTCGACGATGGATCGACCCTCTGGGCCGGCTACGCCTGGGTCCACACTTCGCCAATCTCGGGACCAGAATTCGACGAGCAACGTATCTGGCAACAATGGACCTGGTCGACCGACCTCAACGAGTGGAAATTCGGCAGTCGCTCCCGATTCGAGCAACGGTTTTTAGAGACGGGCGACGACGTCGGTCTGCGCTTTCGACAATTCTTCCGCGTGGATCGAACCCTGCCCGCTCAACCGCAATTCATGATGGTCGGCTGGGACGAATTATTCTTCCACTGCAACGACACTGACTGGGGAGCAAAAAGCGGGTTCGACCAAAACCGCGCCTTCGTCGGCATCGGCTACAAGCCCTCGCCAAACTGCGGCTGGCGAATGGAAATCGGCTACTTGAACCAGTTCATCGACATCTATTCCGGCAGCGACCGAATCAACCACATCCTCGCCATCAACCTCTTCCGCAGCCCCTGACGGCCACACCAATCGCGCGCGATCACCCCCGTCAAATCCCCCTCCACAAAATTTAGCCCCGGGTGATTCGATCCTGAGCTTGTCGAAGGGTCGAACGCCCGGGGCCAAACTCCCGGCCCGACATCCCCGCACCCCAACCCCACCCAATTCGACATCCCAGCCGCAAAGCGGCGACAGTCAGATAGCCAGGGGTGCAACGCCCCCTGGAAACACAATCCCAAACATCCCCTCGGCCGAGCAACACGCAACGCCAACGCACTCGCCCCACCGAGGCCGAAACAAACCCGCCCCACTCATCGCTTGCGGTTTAGCAAACCAAAACGCCCGCGCCGCCACCCCACAACATTTTGCCCCGGTTGATTCGATGGTCCTGCCGTCGAACCCCTAGTGCAATCGCATAGATTCATTTTGTGAGCTGGGTGATTTCCATTTGAATTCAGATTTGGACGGCACTGCCCTTCGAATCTTCACACGACGCAGCTTCTGCAGATCAATCGCATTGCGAATCGACGCGACGATGGCCGGATCTGTCTTCCATCCGACAATCGCACCAGTGACACGTCTCTCGAAGGTCAAAGAGATGGCCAGAGAAATCTCGATCCGGTTACAGTCTGGGAGCGGCTACGAATAACACCTCCTTCCCTAGTGTGGAATTCACGACCGCCGTTCATCCGGCAAGCTTTCGGACCTCCTGGCTCGTACGCCCAGTCAATACTTTCTTGTATGTTCCATTCCCGCCGGATAGATGTTCCGATTCCAAATCCAAATGGCCGTTGTGACGAGCAGATCGACCTCTTGCGTGGCTAATTCAAAGTATTCATGATTTGAATCAAATTCGATCACACAACCCTGATGCGATCGTGCGCAATGTCGATCCACATTAGCACATTATCCGGCACCTTGCTCAAAACTACAGAAGCAAGCCAAATGTCGCATACAGACGCGGGCTCCTGCGTTGCAATTCCTCCGCGGCTTTGTCCCCCATCGTCGGTCGTCGCACGAGTTAAGAAATTCGCGTCGCAGCTCCCTACCCAACATGGGCGCCTATTTCGGCCCTTAAGGTTTGTTTCCATCAACATGCTGCCAACTCGCCGACGAGCAAATTGCTTAGTGGCACGCCGGTCCATGATTGTTCGAAATGCCGGAAACTGCCTCGAACGGGATCGTGTCAATGGCGGAACGAGCTGTGTGAAGCGAATCTTCAACTGTTGGCAGTACATACGATTCGCTCTGGAGTCGACATATTTGATAGTACGACACTTCTGGACCTCAAATTTGGACGGTCATTGTGTGATACACCGTCTTGAAGGCAAGAGTGGTCAACCAATGGGCAATAAGGATAACGCAAGTTCGATTGCTCCAGCCAACCGCTACCGAATCATCTATCAAGGGCGGCGCACCGCCGACCATAGTGAGTTGATTGCAGACGCTATAGAGCCGAATCCTGCGTCCGAAGCTGCTCGATCAATTTACGGCAAAAACTGCTTGCCGCTCATCGCACTGGCCAATTCCACTAGTTGACAAATGTACCCTACTCCACTACGATCGGGGACGAAGAAAAGCCGTCAGTTTTCAGCCGTCGGCCGTCAACTTGGCTGCCGGCCCGCGTTCACGCTGCGCCTGCGAACTCCATGCTCCATGCTCCATGCTATGCTCCTCCCCCCTTGAGCACTTCGAGAAACCGTTGAACAGCAGGGCGCAGAGGTCGCAGAGCTTGTCATCGGGGCAAACTCTGCTCCCTCGGCGATCTCCTGTTCAAAAACTCTTGAGCCTTCTGAGTGCTTCGTCGTGTCGCCGTGCCGTCGTGGTGAGTTTTGAAATGAAATCGGCCCACCCTTCAAAACTCCGCGTGTCGCAAGGGGCGGCAAGCCAACGACTTACGAATTCGACCACCGCGACCCCCGATTTCAAAACTCAAAAATCCCCGAGCGCCAGCGACGTTTTGAAATCGCACCCTTCAAAACCCACCCATCACCCCGAAAACGCGTGTCACCTTGGCACCTTCCACCAAACCCCGAGGATTTCGCAAGACGACAGCCCTCACCCAGTCGCCTTCGACCATTGATAGTCACCTTCGGCAGGCAATCGGCACCGCTAATTGCCGCTGATCCCATTAGCGATGATTAGCGGAAATTAGCGGTGCCCTCTGTCTCCAAACGCAGTCAAGTGCTCCTTGCTTTGCGCCCTTGGCACCTTCGCGTCTTCGCGCACAGAACCCGCCTGCACCCCGCCGAAGTCGCAAAACAAACCCCAGAAAAAATCGATCCACCTTTTTCTGAACCCCAAACCCCGAACCCTGAACCCTCCCGTTTCCCGCAATTCACAGGGCTGCCTCACACGCCGCAATCCCGTTAGAATGGAGGTGCGATTCACACGCTGCTACGGCCAAACATCGTCTCGAATCTCGAACGACCGTTTGGTATCGTAAATGCGGGGTCGAGCTAGCACTTCAAAACCAGGCGCGGTTCCATTCGGCTCGCAGTTCGCCAGGAAGGTAAACTTAATTCATGGCCAAACACATCTTCGTCACCGGCGGCGTCGTCAGCTCTCTCGGCAAGGGTCTCACCAGCGCCTCGATCGGCATGCTGCTCGAAAAACGCGGCCTCTCCGTCCGCATGCAGAAGCTCGATCCCTACATCAACGTCGACCCCGGCACGATGAGCCCCTACCAGCACGGCGAAGTCTACGTCCTCGACGATGGCAGCGAGACCGACCTCGACCTCGGCCACTACGAACGCTTCACCAACGGCCCACTCTCCCGCGACTCCAACTACACCACCGGCCAGATCTACCAGTCGGTCATCAACAAGGAACGCCGCGGCGAATTCCTCGGCAAAACCGTCCAGGTGATTCCCCACATCACCAACGAGATCAAGAGCGTGGTGGCCAAGCTGGGCGAGTCCAGCCGCGACGAACGCGTCGACGTCGTGATCACCGAAATCGGCGGCACGGTCGGCGACATCGAGAGCCTCCCCTTCCTCGAGGCCATCCGCCAGTTCGCCCTCGACGTCGGCAAGCAAAATTGCCTCTACATCCACCTCACGCTCGTGCCCGTATCTTCAAGGCGGCCAAAGAGCTCAAAACCAAGCCCACCCAGCACTCCGTCGGCCAGCTCCGCGAGATCGGCATCCAGCCCGACATCCTGGTCTGCCGCACCGAGCACTCCCTCAGCCGCGAAGACCGCGAAAAGATCGCCCTCTTCTGCAACATGTCGATCGACGCCGTGATCGAGGAGAAGGACAAAGACTTCTCGATCTACGAAGTGCCGCTCAGCCTGCTCGACAACAAGATCGACAAACTGATCGTCGACCGCCTCGGCCTCAAAACCCCCGAGCCCAACCTGCAGGATTGGCGCGACCTGTTGCAGGGGCTGCGAAATCCCGAACACGAGATCAGCATCGCACTGGTCGGCAAATACGCCGAACACCGCGACGCCTACAAATCAATCTACGAAGCGCTCGACCACGCCGGCATCGCCCATCGCGCCCAGGTCCGCGTCGGCCGCATCCGCAGCGAAGACGTCGAAGCGGAAGGCCCCGAGCGGCTCCTCTCCGGCTACAACGGTCTCTTGGTCCCCGGCGGTTTCGGCGAACGCGGCATCGAAGGCAAAGTCGCCGCCATTCGCTACGCCCGCACCAAAGGCATCCCCTTCTTCGGCATCTGCCTGGGCATGCAATGCGCCGTGATCGAGTACGCCCGCGACGTCTGCAATCTCGACGGCGCCCACTCGACCGAATTCGACAAAGACGCCGACCACCCCGTGATCTGCCTGCTCGACGAGCAGAAGTCGATCACCGACAAAGGCGGCACGATGCGGCTCGGCGCCCAGCCATCGCGGCTCGAACCCGACACGCTCGCCGCAAAGTGCTACGGCCAGACCGAGATCTCCGAGCGGCATCGCCATCGCTACGAATTCAACAACGTCTATCGCCAGCAATTCGCCGCCCACGGCATGAAGATCTCTGGCACCAGCCCCGACGGCTCGCTGGTCGAGGTAGTCGAAGTGCCGGCCCACCCCTGGTTCCTGGCCGTGCAGTATCATCCCGAATTCAAATCGAAACCGACCGCCGCCCAGCCGCTGTTCGCCGGATTCGTCGGCGCCGCCGTCGCCCACAGCCACGGCAAGGCCGGCCGCGCGGTTCCCGCCAATCCTGCGTCGGCCAATCCTGCGGCTCGCGACGAGTCGACCTCCACCCCACGCCGCACACCCGCCACGAAATAACGAAACCATGCCCGAAGAAAAAAAGATCATCATCGACGAAGACTGGAAGTCCCAAGTCGCGGCTGAAAAAAATGCTGCCGAAAAAGAAGCCGCCAAACAGCAGCCGCCCAAGGCCGCTGCGGGAACGGCCGACGGACCGACCGGCCCCATGCAAATGCCCCCCGCATCGCTCGAGATGCTCATCACCACGCTCGTCACCGAAGCGATGATCTCACTCGGCCAGGTACCCCACCCTCATACGGGCGAAGCTGTCTTCCAGCCCGAGCAGGCCAAATACCTGATCGACACGATCGACATGCTCCGCGAAAAGACCGCCGGCAACGTGACGCCCGACGAAACGGAACTGATGGTCCAACTGCTCCACCAGCTAAGAATGGCCTACGTGCAGCTAACCGCCGCCCCGCGGCCCGGCGCGATCGAGACGCCGTAAACAAAAAAACGCCATGCCCAGTTGGACGACTCTCTGGCATCCCCAGCCGGGAGAGTCTTGCGAACGCGACTTGCATTTCCCAACCGGGTGACATCGGCCGGGTAGTATCACGTGTCAATTGTCCGTACTGGGCATGGCTGCGGCTCAATGAATTGTGCTGTTTGAACTCAAACGCGAGTTCCATCGCTTGCGGTTTAGCTAACCCTGACGCTTCACCCCGAAAGTTGATCCAACAATTGCCGAAAAGCCGGCATCTCCTCACCAACGTAACCACTCCATTTTTCCGGGTGCCAAATCTCGACGCAGACTGCCGCACCCACCACCATCGTCTCGCCCCCCGGCTCCACACCGAGAAACTCCCGAAATCCCTCCGGCAGGACCAATCGGCCTCGGCCAGCCAGTTGTACGTCACGATGTCGCGTCGAAAGCAGTCGCCCCAAACGCTGTACTTCCTCCACTCGCCCTTCCAGCCGACCAGCTTCGATCTTGCTTTCAACCAGCTGCACGCCCGCTGCCAGCCGCGCTTTCCAAAGGGCCACATTCCACAAACTAAGGCAGCCCGGCCGCTCCTTGGCCAAAATGCACTCGCCACTTTCGGGGGCGAGCAACTCGGCCAATTCCGGTGGGATCGACAAGCGATATCGCTGGTCGAGCGTGCGCGTCGATTCACCGAGTATTAAGCGAACCATGGCCGCCGAGGCTGTGGGTCAAAGGCCGGACTGGGTAGGGCCATCCTCGGCTGAGCAAGTCGTCCTAGTCGCTAGATGGGGTTGTTTCCCTCGTATATCACAGAGAAATGTGATTATTGGGTCATTTCCCCACACCAGCGAACCAGATTCTAAACGCTTTTCCTCCACTTGCAAGCGCCCTGTTTGGTGTCTGGCCCAATTTCGCCAACTCGAGCGCGGGACCTGCTATCAATGCCGCCGAATGTGGCCAATCCACCCCACTTTCATCAATCCAGCGTGGCGTTCTGCCGAGTTTTTTAGTAATGACTCCTTGCCGATTCGGCCCTCCGCAAAGCGTGGGAAACCAGCCCACGCTCACCGCGGCCGTCGCCTCGTCGGCAAAGCGAATTGTTTAGCGGATTTGACCCAGAACTCTCCTCCAGCGTGGGCATATCGTGCGTTTTAGCGGACTGCGCGACGATCGGATCGTCATTACCGGCATCGGCATCGTGACAGCCGTTGGCGGTAATCGGGAAGCAGTCTGGCGGTCCATGCAGCTTGGCGTCAGCGGCGTCCGCCGCCTCACCGGAATCGCCGGCATCCCGGACGGCTTGCTCCTCGGCGCACCGGTCGACATCGACGCCGAGTTCCCCGGCCAGCTCAAAAACATCCCGCTTTCGCGGACCACAGCCGCCGAGGCGATCGCCGACAGCGGCATTGATTTGAGCGATCCGGCGCAAGTCGGCGCGGACCGCGACCGCTTCGGCTGCTCGATCGGTGCCCACATGGGTGATGATGATTTTGTCACCGAGCGACTGGGGCGACACGACCTGATCCCAGCCGGCAAGCGGCCCTGGTATGAACAATGGCTCCCCAACACCGCTTGCGCCCGCGTGGCGATGGAGCACGACCTGCGCGGTCCCCGGCTCAGCAATTCGACGGCCTGCGCCAGCGGCACGATCGCCATTTTGAAAGCCATCCGCGCGATCCGTGACGACCAATGCGACGTCGCCCTGGCCGGCAGCTCCGAAGCAATTCACCCGCTCTTCGCCGCCGGCTTCAGGAGCATGGGCGTCCTCGCCAATCACGACGATCCCACCCAAGCCAGCCGTCCCTTCGACGCCGACCGCAATGGCTTCGTAATGGGCGAAGGGGCCGCGATGCTCGTGCTCGAGCGTCTTAGCCACGCTCGCAACCGCGGCGCGTCGATCTATGCCGAGGTTCTCGGCGGGCGAATGCTCAGCGACGGCCGGCATGTAACGAGCCTCGAAGCCGGCAGCGAGACGCTCGTCGAACTGATTGACGGTGCACTCCGCACCAGCGGCATCACGCCACACGATGTCTCGTATGTCAACGCGCACGGCACCGGAACCAAGCAGAACGACGTGATGGAAACGCACGGCATCCGCCGCGCCCTCGGGCGAGCAGCCGACTCGATCTGCGTTGGCGCCAACAAATCTATGCTGGGCCACTTGGTGAACGCATCGGGCAGCGTCGAACTGGCGCTCACGGCGATGGCGCTTCGCGACGGTTTCGCCCCGCCAACGCTCAACCTCACCAACCCCGACCCGCAGTGCGACCTCGATTGCGTCCCGCTGGTTGGCCGCCTGCGACCCTTCGAACACGCGATCAAACTCTCGATCGCCTTCGGCGGCCACCTCGCCGCGATCGTCCTCCGCCGCTGGGACGGCGCCGAAGCCCGTGCCGCCCTGCCCGTCTCAATGCCTCAATCGCTTCGCCGCGCCGCCTAGTCCCCGATCTGTCGCTTCCGCCGCAGGATGTGGTGATAATGCTGGGCGAAGCGGTGCGCTTCGTCGCGGACGTATTGCAGTAGTCGGAGCGAATAGGATCGGCGGCTCAGTCGCAGCGGTTCGTCGCGGCCGGGTACGTAGAGCAACTCTTCCTGCTTGGCGATCGAAATCACCGTGGGCGGCTTGATGCCCAATAGTTCAAACGCCTCGAGCCCTTTGCGGAGCTGGCCGATGCCGCCGTCGATCAGCAGGATGTCGGGGAAGACGTCGCCGTCTTCGCTGAGCTTGCGAAAGCGGCGCGCGACCACTTCGCGGATGCTCGCGTAGTCGTCGATGCCTTCGACGTCGCGGATGCGGTAGCGGCGGTAGCCCGGCTTGAACGGCAGACCGTCGAGGAATTGCACGAGGCTGGCGACCGTTTCGTTTCCGCCCAGATGTGCGATGTCGACCCCCTCGATGTTGCGCGGTTTGTGGTCGAGCTTCAGAATTTTCTGCAGCCCGGCGAGTCCCTTGTTGGGATCGATGTAAAATACCTCGGGCTGTTCGTGTTTGCTGATCTCGCCGCGATCGCGGAGGCTTTCGAGCATCTCGATCTCGTCGCGGAGCCGAGCCGCCTTCTCGAACTTCAATTCCTTCGAGGCCGCCTGCATGTCGGCCCGCATCTCGGCGAACAGTTGCTTGCGGTTGCCTTCCAGGAACAGCTTCAATCGTTGGATGTCCTTGCGGTATTCTTCCTTGGAGATGCGCAGATTGCACGGCGCAGTGCATTGATTGATCGATGCCAAGAGACACGGCCGGAACCAGCGCCAGCGCTCATCATCCGCCGCGATGTCGAGCGGGCAGGTGCGGAACTTGAACACCCGTTGCAGGATCTGCATCGCCCCGCGAAGACTACCAGCGCTGGCGAACGGGCCGTAGAGCTTCACGCCGCTCGTGCGTGGCTCGCGAGTGACTTCGACGCGCGGAAAATCTTCGTGGGTCGTGATTTGCAGATAGGGGAACGTCTTGTCGTCGCGGAGGTCGCGGTTAAATTTGGGCTGAATGTCCTTGATCATCCGCGCTTCCAACAGCAGCGCGTCGACCTCGCTTTCCGCTTCCAGGAAATCAACGTCGTACGCCTCTTGGACGAGTTGAGTGGTCCGCCGATCGTCGGCGGCCGCCTGGAGAAAATAGCTGCCCGCCCGGGAGCGCAAGTTGCTGGCCTTACCGACGTAAATCACGCGGCCGGCCTGGTCTTGAAACAGATAGACACCCGGCGCCGCGGGGAATTTGCTCCGCACTTTCTCGCCAGCCCGCGCAAAGAACTCCGCCTGAGATTTCGGCGGCGCATCGGCCGGCAATTCTTGAAAGGACGGCGAGTTTTCGTCGGGCATGGATTGATCCGGGCTGCTGGGCATCCCTAATCATAGCGGCCAACCGCGCAGCAGAAACCCTCGGGCGAATTCGCCCGAGGGTTTGCTGGAAATCGCTCCCGACAGTTGCTGCGGCCCATGTTAGGGGGTCCAGCTGTTTGTGTCTTCCTCGGATCGCGTGATGAGAGCCCGAATCGCGATCGGCTCGATGTCGTCCGAAATGAAGTGCGCACTGCCGTCGGCAAATACGGCAACGACCCCTCCCGGATGAAAGCCGAAAATTTCATCGTTCGGTCCGCAGTTGTTCGTCGACCACTTGCAGTCCTCAGGCCCACCTTCCGGGCTGCTGTTGTTGTTGATCACGCTCTTGATCGCTCCGGCGACCGAGTTGGGCGGTCCGGAAACGCCGTTGCCCGTGTCGGGCTCGGCCCAGCGATTGATCGCGCGTTTGCCGCTGGGCGTCTTGGCATCGTCCGCGATATTGACGATGTCGTCGTACTTCGAAAGCGTGAACGGCTCGATCGTCTCGAAGTTCCGCCCCGCATCCTCGGCGATGGCGATCGTCTTGCTCGTGCCGTCCACGATCTTGCTGATATTGACTTGTCCCAATGCCAGCGCCCCGTCGGCCCGCGAGTGCCGATCGGATGCTGTTGCGGCGTCGCGGAGGCCGGTGGTCGGGTGAATGTCCGTGTAGACGGTCGGCATGTAGTCGGTGCCGCCGTAGCCGGCCGGGTCGGCCTGCACGATGGAATTCGTAGGACAACGAAAAGCGGCGACCTGAGTCTTGGCCGCTAGTTGGTTGTTGGGATGATCTTTGTCGTTGTAGGGGAACTTGAGATCAAACAAGCCGGTTGCCGCTGTCTCTTCCAAGTAAGGAAGTAATTGCGTGAACGTCGAATGCATGTCGAAACCAGTGCCGATGTCGCCAGGCGTCCACCGCGTCCCTTCCCCACCGGACGGTAGCGTCTTTTTCGAGCTAACGTGATTGTGAATGGCGATCCCCAGCTGTCTCATGTTGTTGTTGCATTGGGATCGGCGGGCCGCCTCGCGCGCCGCTTGGATCGCCGGCAGCAGCAGCGCCACCAGGATGCCGATGATCGCAATCACGACCAATAATTCCACCAGTGTGAAGCCCTGCCGACTGTCGGCGCAGGGATTCCCCACAACCTTTGAGCGCACCATCCTCGTTCTCCTCTGTCCAATCTCGATCGCCGCTTACCCGGCCGAGCTACGTGTCGGCCAATTGTTACGACGACGCGAAGATACTATGTGGAACAGATGAATAAAGTGTCAAGGATTGGTTAATATTTCGTGAAGACGAATGGAAAATGCGAAAATGGGCGTTGGCGGCCCGACAGGCGGCGAGCCGTATGGGTAAGAGTTAACTACTTGAACTCGCCGAGTTAGACTCCGGCAAACTTCCGCAGGTCGATTTCGATCGCGTCGAGCTGGGCGGCCAGCTCGGCTTTGGCGGACTCGAGATTCGCCAATTGTTCGGGCGGCGTGTAGGCGAACATGTAGAACTTGATCTTCGGCTCGGTGCCGCTCGGTCGACAGGCCACGTAGTTTCCCTCGCTCGACAGATCGAGAATGACCATGTCTCCCTGCGGCCCGACCAAAGGCTGCGGCTTGCCGCCGACCGTTGTCACAAGTTGCCGCTCGTAGTCGCGGACTTGGGCCACACTGTCGCCGCCCAGCGCGGTCGGCGGATGACTGTGAAATGCCTCCATCACTTCTTGCATCCGCGCCATGCCTTCACTGCCCGGCATTTGCACATTGAGCGTCCGCTCGACATGCACGCCATGCTGCCAGAACAGCGAGTCCAGCTTCTCGTGGAGCGTCTGCTTGTTGGCCTTGAGCTGCGCAGCCAGCTCGCAAGCCAGCATCGAAGCCAGCGCCCCGTCTTTGTCGCGGACGTAGGCACCCGACATGTAGCCGTGCGATTCCTCCGCACCGAAGATGAAATTCTCCGGGCCGAATTCGTCGATCGCGCCGGCGATCCATTTAAAGCCGACCAGCAAGTCGCCCACGGTGCGTACGCCGTAGCTATCGCCGATGCGGCGGATGAGCTGCGTCGTGACGAGGGTGATGGCGATAAAATGCTGCGGCATGAGACGGCCCGACTTCTTCCAATTTTCCAGCACGTAGTCGGCCAATAGCGCGCCGATCTGGTTGCCCGTGAGAGTGTGCCACGCCACGTCTTTGCTGTAGGTCAGCGGTGCCGCGCAACCGATGCGATCGCAATCGGGATCGGTCGCCAGGGCCAGATCTGCACCGGCCTCTTTTGCTCGCTCGATGATCGCGTCGAACACTTTTGGGTTTTCCGGGTTCGACACGTGCCCGGGCACATTCGGAAAATCGCCGTCCGGCGTGGCGTTCGGTCCAAACGCTTCCACTTCACCGAAGCCACACTTTGCAAGCACCGGGACCACGGCCGACGCGCCCACGCCATGCAGCGGCGAGTAAATCACTTTTAAAGCTCGCGAGCCGGGCCACGACTGCGTCAGCACCGCCTCTTGAAACTTTGGATCGACCTCGTCTTGGCAGACGACAATCTTGCCAGCGGCGAGCATCTGGTCGTAGTCGGCTCGACGGATCTCTTGCGTGTTCATGACGCGTTCAATGATTCCGGCGTCGTGCGGTGGGAGTATTTGCCCGCCGGTCGACCAATAAACTTTTACCGCGTTGTCGCTCGGCGGGTTGTGGCTCGCGGTGACCATGATGCCACACGAGCACTGCTTGTATCTCACCAGAAACGACAGCTCGGGCGTACTGCGATAGCCTTGCAGGAAGTAAACGGTGAAACCTGCGGCCGTCATGATCTCGGCGCAGAGCCGGGCGAAATGCTCCGATTTGTGGCGCGTGTCGTAGGCAATGCCGCACGAGAGCTTCGCCCCATCGCCAAGCGTTGCCTTCACGTAGTCCGCCAGCCCTTGAGCACTCTCACCGATCGTGCGGTCGTTGATTGCGTTTGACCCGATCGGGTACATCTTGCCGCGGCGTCCGCCGGTGCCAAACGGGATCACGGTCCAGAAAGCGTCGTCGAGCGCCTGCCATTTACCGGCGGTGATGTGGGCAGCCACCTCATCGGCATATTCCGCGTAGCGAGACTCGGTGAGCCAGGACTTGATGTTTTTGGCGGCCGACGCGCTGAGCTTGTCGGCTGCAACAGCCTCGTCGACGAGCGCAACCAAACTGGCGGAAGTTTTGGAATCGGGCATGATAAATCGTCGATCGTTTCGGCGTGCGGGGAGCCTGCAAATTCGTTTTATCCATGCACAACGTATCACACAACGCGCGGGGCGAGCTAGCCCCGGATTCTGCTACAATGGATGGCATGGTTCGCTGGAAAATCATGATGTTGATCGGTTGGATGGGGGCCTGGTTGGCGATCCAGTCGAACGGAACCGTGGCTGGCAAAGAGGCCCGCCCGCCGCAGTGGTCGCGCGACGTGCTCGACACTTTTTTCGACGACGCCCGCGAGAAGCTTGTGGGGCCGCGCCCGGACTACGACGCAGGTGTGGATAAACAGAACTCTCAAGTCGCGAGTCCGTCGGACCCGACGGCCGGCGAAAATGCGGTCGCCTGGTCCAAGCTAATCACGACCGAGACGCTCGAATCCGAAGTCAAGCGATTGAGTCAATCGGTTTCCAGTGCGGTCACTACGCCCACCGCGTTCAAAGGAGGCGGCTATAAAACGGCTCGCCGCGATTTTAGCGAGCTGGCCGTGCTCTTTGCCGTGACGGCCCAATATGGCAACGACGCCCGCTGGCAAGATGCAGCCGCCGGCTTGCGTGAGCTCTTCTCCCTCGCGGGGTTCAATTGCCGCGTCGGCACTGACGAGTCGTATCGCGCCGCAACCGTGGGCAAACAAGATCTGGCCGATCTGGTCCGCGGCGGTCGCCCGCAAGTTGCGCCGGCCGATGCCGCGGTGCCCGATTGGTCGAAGGTCGCGGCCCGCCCGCCGTTGATGCAGCGAATCAACATCGCGCATCAGGAGCGGCTGACCAAGTGGCTCGCCGATGCCAATTCGTTTCGGCGCAATCAGCCGGATGTCGCCCATGAAGCACAGATTGTCGCGCTGCTGGCGGAGGTGATCCACCGCGAAGAATTCGAGTTTTGTGATGATGAGACTTTCGTCGGCTACGCGAACGAACTACGCCAGGCGGCGAGCGACGTCTCGGCGGCTGCCACTGCGGGCAACTTCGAGCAGGCCCGGGAAGCGATCGGTCGGGCGACCAAAGCCTGTGCCGATTGCCATGATGGGTACCGCGGTTGATTGGTCAGCTAAAACCGCAAGCGGTCGTCGTCGCCGCCCGGATGTCCAGGCTCGATTCGGGGCGGTTCGGCCGGCTGGCGATCGGCAGGAACCCCGGATTTTTCGCCTATTTCGCCCCAATTTCCGGAATCCAAGGATTTTTCGGAATTTGCCGCGAACCGGTCTGCCGAACAAAATGTCCTAGCGGAGTCGAGAGGCCCGGCAAGGGTCTGGCTACTCTCGCGGATAGCAGTTTCGGGTGTTTCGCTTGACTCACCCGAAAAACCGTGGGAAGCTTGAGTGTCCGGGGGGTTCCCCGGAATGGTCGAGTTTTCCGCTCGAAACTAAGCATTTCACACTAAGAATTTTACCGTTCTAACACCTTGAGCCGCGCGTCACTGCGCAGCGAGGCGAAAATGGCAATCAACTTCATCCAAAACGCAATTACGGCCGCCAATTTGATTGGTAAGGGCATCGTAAGCGCCGCGGGTTGTTGGCTGTCGGCCTCCTTGCGCGCCGCTTCCTTTACGGAAGCCATCGAGTCGTGCGGCCTCTATATGTCCCGCGGGCAATGGTATGCGCTAAGTCTTAAGCGCATGCCGGCCGCGATGACGCCAGCCGTGATTACGGCAGACGCGGCGACGTGTCGAATTTCCGACCGTCGCCACCAGCGCCACCAGCGCTGGATGTCGGGCGTCGTCGTAGTCGGCCCCGGCACAGTCGGCGTTTCCTGATTGGAAATGCGGCCGCAGCAGTAGCCGCGAAATCCGTCAGAAAACACTAAACGCCGACTGAGCGAGCTCCCCGGGCGCGTTGCCTTGCAATCACGCGCACGATTCGAGCCTCGCGTTGCCAGGTCTTCCACCGCCCGGAATGTCCGCCGCTCTCCGTTTGTCATCGCCAGGATCCAAATCACTTACCAAGCACGCCACCAAGGAAGCCAAACACGTGCCTTAAACGAGAAGGAATCGAGTCATGATCGCCGCCGTCAAATTTGCTGAGATCGAACCGGAGGAACTCGAATTCGAGTACTCGAGCGCCGAGCTGGAATCGCTGGTCGAATGGTCGCAAGAGGGCGACCGCGCGGCCTTCGGTGAACTGGCCAAGCGCTTCGAAGGCATGGTCTTCGCGATCGCGCTGCGCCGGCTCGGCAACCACAGCGAGGCGCAAGAGCTGTGCCAAGAAGTGTTGGTGAAGGCGATGCAGAAGATTCACCAGCTCGAGGTCCCGGCCGCGTTCGGTGGTTGGCTGCGGTCGATCACCGTGCGGATGGCGATCAATCGCCGGGTTCGCCGGGCGCCGCTGATCGCGACCGAACCGCAAACGCTTGAAGCCACGCTCACCGAATCGAGCACTCCGCTCGACGCGGCGTTGGCGAACGAGCGGGCGGCCGAGGTGCGCGGCGGCCTGGCGCGATTGGGCGAGCTCGATCGGCACACGCTCGAGGCGTTCTATTTCCGCGGCCAGTCGCTGGCGGAAATGAGCAAGTCGTTCCGGGCGCCGGTCGGCACGATCAAGCGCCGGCTGCACGTCGCGCGGAAGCGGTTGGCCGAACACCTCGAACCGGCCGCGGCCGTGTGATGCTGGTGCTAGTGCCAGTGATTGAAACCTACCAAAGCCGGCAGTCTCTCCACTGTCTTGCTTGTGTCCTGGGGTTTGCCCGGATGGACGGTCCATCCGGGCGACCCCTTTTTTTTGGTCTACGTGCCCGGCGGGCGGCCGCGACGGGGGCGGCGGGGGCGGGGGTGGAGCGAGCGAGCGAAGGCGGCGAGGTGACTGAGCGTGTCGCCGTGGGCCGTGTAGGGGATTGAGGCGCGTACCGATTCTTCGAGCGCACGACCGCCAATGACGACCGCCACGTCCGCTTGCTCGGCTTGTTCGTAGAGCGCCCGATAGTTGCTGGCGAAGGCGGTCGGATCCTGCAAATGGGACAGCGAGATCCACATGAGCCGCGGCTTAACCTCTTCCAGCGCTTTGCGAAAACTGGCGATCGGCGTGTTGGGGCCCAGATTGACGGCGTCCCAGCCGGTGTCGAGCAACACCATTTGCGCCAATAGCGAAGGCAGCACGGAAAAGTCGCCTTCGAGCGTGCCGCCAACGGCCAGCGGGCGACTGCGACCAGACCGCTTCTCGAGGACGGCCTTTAATTCGAACAGCGCCGACGCACAAAGTTGCGACGCGCGGTGCTCGTGCATCACGTCGATCTTCCCGGTTTCCCAGTCGCTGCCGATTCGCTGCATCGCGGGCGCGATCACGAGGTCGGCGAGTGTCTCGATCGGCATCCCAGATTGGTAGGCACCGTGGAGGATCGAACGGATCGCGGGCGCGTCGCCGGCGAGGAGGGCAGGGTAGAGGTGCTCTTCGAGCGACGCTGGCGATGGGGGGCGATCCTTCGAAAAGCTCAGCTTGAGGCCCGCCAGGTCGCGGACCGGCAGCTTTCCCTGGCGGGCAATCTCGACGACGTCGGCGAGCAACAGCTTGCGATGGCCACCCACGGTCTTTTGAGCAGGGAGGATCCCGTCCTCGACCCAGCGCTTGACGGTGCTGACGCTCACGCCCAGGGACTCGGCCGCCTGCACGGTGCTGATGAACTCGGGGGTCAGGGGAGGCTTCATTCTGGGGCTGGAGATGTATGGGGATTATTGAATGTAAACGGACGATTTGCCCGTTCGGCGTGTCCCGGCCATTGTAGCACAAATATTTTACCGATCGGCGTTGACACCCCATTTCTTCGCCGTATAATAAATTGAACGATTTGGACGTTTTAATACCGCCGTGAGACGCGGGTCGCACGGCCAACACTCGGCTCAAAAAGGAGCAAATCATGGCAAAGTCATTGGAATGGGTAACGCTCGTGCTGGTCGTGGTTGGTGCGATTAACTGGGGTCTGGTCGGGCTGGCTCAGTTTGATCTGGTGGCAACGTTGTTTGGCGGACAGGCCGCGCCCCTGGCCCGGATTGTGTACGGACTGGTAGGTGTCGCGGGGATCGCGCTGTTGGGGCTGCGGCTGCGCGAACCAGCGATTACCCACTCACACGCCTAGACAGGGGCTTTGAATTGGGATTTCGATCGAGGGACGGCTCGGCTGGGTAGATGCGTATTTCCGCCCAGTCCGGCTGGCCCGCTTAGTGGATGAGGAGTATTTGTTATGGACCGGTTTTTGAAGATTTTTTGCGCGTCGTTAGTGATGGTGCTCGGTAGCGGGCTGTGCGTGCTGGCCTTGGCGGACGACGCGACCGAGAAAAAGGACAAAGACATCGTTGCCACGGCGGCAGGCAACGAAGACTTCAGTACGCTAGTGACCGCGGTGAAGGCCGCCGACCTGGTCAGCGCTTTGCAAGGCGAGGGGCCGTTCACGGTCTTCGCACCAACGAACGAGGCCTTCGCCAAAGTCCCCAAGGACAAGCTGGCGGCGCTCTTGAAAGACAAAGAAGCCCTGACCGCGGTGCTGACATACCATGTCGTACCTGGCAAAGTGATGGCGGCTGATGTCGTGAGAATTACCGAGGCCGACACGCTTCAAGGGCAACCGCTCAAGATTGAGGTCAAAGATGGCAAGGTGAAGGTCAACGGCGTAAACGTCGTGGCGACCGACATCGAATGCACCAACGGCGTGATCCACGTGATCGACGGCGTGCTGATGCCGCAACACTAAAGCCGGGGCCGGAAGTTGGGGCAGGTAGTTCTGCCAGCGGGGTGGGTCATTCACTTGGCCCGCCCCGCACTTTTTTTTGATAGGAGCGCGAGTTGCAAACGTATCTGATCCAGCGCGAGCAGCGTGTCTCAGCCCCGATCGAAGAAGTCTTCGCTTTCTTTTCCGATGCGGCGAATCTGGAGAAACTCACGCCGCCCTGGTTGCGGTTTCGGATCGTGACGCCGACGCCGATCGAGATGCGGCCCGGCGCAAAGATCGAGTACCGCATCGATTGGCGCGTGGTACCGATCCGCTGGCTGACCGAGATCGAGGAGTGGACGCCGCCGCACCAGTTTGTCGACATACAAGTCCGCGGTCCTTATCGACTCTGGCATCACACGCACACGTTTCGGGCGGTTGACGGCGGCACGCTCGTCGGCGACAAGGTGCGATACGCCTTGCCGCTGGGAATTCTCGGTTCACTCGCCCACCGGCTGGCCGTGCGGCGCGACGTCGAACGGGTCTTTGACTATCGGGCGGAGCGAATCGCGGCACTCTTCGAAGGGCTGCCACTATCCGGCCGCGAAACAACCTCAGCCCAAGTGCCGGGCGAATAGCAACTGGCCCCATATCTCTCGGGAGCAATTCGTTGTAATCTCTGACTTTTCCCCGCGAATCGTCTAAACTGAGATTATGGCTGACGCTCCCAATTATCCGAAAATTGCCCAGCTCCGCGACGTGGCCGCGATCCGGGCGCGGTTGGTGGAACTTGGATTGACTCTACCGATTGACGACGAAGTTCTCTCGGCGGCGGCCGGGTCGCCGCTCGCCCAGCCGATCGACGTAGGCGGCTTCGAGGTCGGTAATCGCTGGTGCATCCATGCGATGGAGGGCTGGGACGCCAACACCGACGGCTCCCCGAGCGAGCACACGCTGCGGCGTTGGAAGAATTTCGGGCTCAGCGGGGCGAAGCTGATCTGGGGTGGCGAAGCGGCGGCGGTGCGGCCCGACGGCCGCGCGAATCCGAATCAGACGATGGCGGTGGCGGCGAATCGCGGCGGGCTCAAGGCCTTGCTCGACGAGTTGCAAGCGGCGCATCGCGCAGGATTCGGCTCGCTCGACGGACTCCTGGTTGGTTTGCAGCTCACGCACTCCGGCCGATTCTGCAAGCCAAACGATCACAAGAAGTTTGAGCCGCGGATCGCTTATCACCATCCGCTCTTGGCAGAGAAGTATCACATCAGCCCGAGCGATGACTCGCTGGTGTTCACCGACGCGGAGCTAGACCAGCTCGCGGACGACTACGTGACCGCGGCCCATCTGGCGGCCGAGGTCGGCTTTCAGTTTGTCGACGTGAAGGCCTGCCACGGTTATTTGCTGCACGAGTTCTTGAGCGCGCGGCGGCGGCCGGGAAAATATGGCGGCGATCTGGCGGGCCGGTCGCGGCTGATGCTCTCGATCATCGACCGGATTCGCGAGGAGCTGCCGCAGCTGATCGTCGGCGTGCGGCTGAGCGTGTTCGACTGCGTGCCGTTTGCCAGCGGTCGACAGCTGGGGCAGCCGATGGATTATGAGAAGCTGCTGCCGTACGAGTTCGGCTTCGGCGTGTCGGCCGACGATCCAATGCAGATCGATCTCTCCGAACCGATCCAGCTGATGCGGATGCTCGCGGAGCATGGCGTGGCGGTCATCAATCTCACCTGCGGCAGCCCCTATTACAATCCGCACATGCAGCGGCCGGCGATTTTCCCGCCGACCGACGGCTACCTGCCGCCGGAGGATCCGCTGGCGGGAGTCTGCCGGCAGATCCATGCGGTCCGCGAGTGCAAGGAGGCGCTGCCGGATGTGCCACTGGTGGGCACCGGTTATTCGTACTTGCAGGAGTATCTGCCGAACGTCGCGCAGGCGGTGGTCCGCGAGGGCTGGGTCGATTTCGTCGGACTGGGGCGGATGGTGCTCTCGTATCCCGATCTGCCGGCCGACACGCTCGCGGGAACGGATCTGGTGCGCAAGAAAATCTGCCGCACGTTCAGCGACTGCACCACCGCCCCGCGCAACGGCCTCATCTCCGGCTGCTATCCGCTCGATCCGCATTACAAGGATCTGCCGGAGCGCGAAAAGCTGGTGGCGATCAAGCAGGCGTGGGAGTGATCACTTTGCAAAAGTGACACGAGGTGCCATCATTCTGAGTGCGCTTTTGAGCACGCTGGCGATGTCGCGGCAGCGAATTAGCTTTGACGTAAATCATTATCGCGTCAGCTTACTTACGCAGACTGCTCCCACATCTTGGCACGTCCGCTGCATCTAGTCTCCGCCGGCAGTCAGGCCCGAACGTCGGGCCGTGAAGGATTCCCCCTGGCGAAAGGAACGCCGCAAGTTGGCGTTCGAGGAGAGACAGATGATTCGTCGCATGCTCTTAGCAATCAGTTTTGTGGCCACGCTCGGCGTGGCCGGTTTCGTGGCGACCGATTCGGCCGACGCCCACGGCTGTGGTCGCGGCGGATACGGTGGTTACGGCGGATACTATGGCGCGAACTATGGTGGCGGCTACGGCTACTACCCGAACGTGTACCGAGCCAGCTACTATCCGCCGACGTACTTGGGACCGCCGGTTTACGGCGGCTACGGTGGGCATCACCATCATCATCACAACGGCGCGTTCATCTCGATCGGCTTCTAAGCGGATCGACGTGCAATATGAAAAGCGAAGCAGCGTTGCCAAGAACAACCCTCGGCAACGCTGCTGTCGTTTTCGAGACAATTCTCTCGTCGACTCCTTTGCATCAATCTGCATTGCTGCGCTTGCAAGCATACGCGACAATGCGGTGCTCAATCATGTTCGCCAAACGCGAATCGAAAGCTAACCTGCATTTGACAAGGGCCAAACGCCTCTATGTCCTTCCGCATCACTACCATTTTATGGGTGTTTGCTCTCTTTGCATCGGGCATGGCGACTTTTGGAGTGGGCGGCATCGTCATCGCCGGTCTAGTGATCGGAGTGTGGACATGGATTTATTATAGTTCGAAGCCGACCACTACGCTCGGGAAGCTGCTGCTCGCCCTATTTTTCATTGCGATCGTGTTTGCCTTGTTGCTTCCCGCCATGCCCTCCGCGCGCGAAGCGGCGCGACGCAGTCAGTGCATGAATAATCTTAAGCAGATTTCGCTCGCCCTTTTGAATTATCACGACGTTCACAAATCCTTTCCGTCGCCCTATATCGCCGATGCAAATGGAAACCCCATTCATAGTTGGCGAGTACTGATTCTGCCATTCCTCGAAGAGAAACTGCTCTACCAGCAATATGACTTCAACGAACCATGGGACGGTCCAAAGAACAGCCAAATGGCGGAAAAGATTCCGGAAGTCTATCGCTGTCCGAGCGGTCTCGTGGACGAGACGCCGCTTGCGGAAAAGACCCAGTACTTTGCCGTCGTTGGACCTGGCACTGCGTGGAGTGCGGGCAACGGCCGAAGAATCACGGAGTTTACGGATGGCGTTTCAAACACAATATTGGTTATCGAAGCATCCGGTTTGGGCGTAAACTGGATGGAGCCGCGTGATGTGTCAGTTGACGAGGCGATCGATCTCTTGACTAAGAAACCGCGATCGGGACACATGCATCTCGTTGACGGATTTCTGACCGCAACCTACTACGAAACTTCCTATCGGAACGTAGCGTACTGCGACGGTCACGTGGAATGGACGGGACAACTAAGCGATGACAGCATTGCGCGTGCCTTGTTGACGGTTGCCGGCGGCGAAACAATTCCTCCTGACATAGCGGCTGTATTCGGCAAACCAGACGTATCGCGAACAATTGTCAAGTGGGGGAAAGTCTACGCACTTTGTGCGTTCATATTGTTGTCGCTATTGCCCATCAAGTGGGTAGGGCAACGTTCCAAGCAGTCATCCGTCGAGACGTCTGAATAGAAGCGATCCGTTTATTTCACTTCAAGCATCCGTTCGAGCACACAAGCGACCATTTGGCCGTTTCTTCGTCAACTTCGATCACGTTGACCGGCGTGCCGGCGGCGAGGTTTTCCAGGGTCCAACAGAGGTGTGCGAGGTCGATGCGGTACATGGTGGCGCACATGCAGACGACCGGTGAGAGGAAGTAGATCTCTTGTTCCGGGTGCTGCTGTTTGAGGCGGTTTACCAGATGGAGCTCGGTGCCGATGGCCCACTTGGTGCCCGGCGGTGCGGACTCGACCGTTTTGATGATTTTGCCGGTGGAGCCCGATTCATCGGCTAGCTCGAACACTTCGCGCGGACACTCGGGGTGGACCAGGATCTTGATGCCCGGGTGCTTCTCGCGGAATAGCCGCACATGCTCGGGGCGGAACATCTGATGGACACTGCAGTGGCCCTTCCAGAGGATGACTTTGCTTTGCGCCAGTTGCTCTTCGGTATTGCCGCCCAGCGCGTCGGCGTAGGGATCCCAGACGGGCATCTGGTCGAGCGTGATGCCCATTCCGATCGCCGTGTTGCGGCCGAGGTGTTGGTCGGGGAAGAACATCACACGGCTGCGTCGTGCAAACGACCATTCGATCGCCGCCTGTGCGTTGGACGACGTGCAAACAATCCCGCCATGCCGGCCGACGAACGCCTTCAGACTCGCGGCCGAGTTGATATACGTGACCGGCGTGAGATCCTCGGTATCGATCACTTCGCCGAGCTGGTCCCAGGCATCTTCGATCTGAGCGATGCCGGCCATGTCGGCCATCGAGCAGCCGGCGGCTAAGTCGGGCAAGATCACGGGCACGCGCTCGCCGCCACGCTCCGCCAGCTTCTCGGGCCGGTTGGCGAGAATGTCGGCCGTCTCGGCCATGAAGTGGACACCACAAAAGGCGATCGCACGGCAGTCGCGGTTCTCGGCGGCGAGCTGGCTGAGCCGGTAGCTGTCGCCCGTGAGGTCGGCCTGAGCAATCACCTCGTC
Source organism: uncultured Planctomycetota bacterium (assembly GCA_963847905.1). Taxonomy (GTDB): domain Bacteria; phylum Planctomycetota; class Planctomycetia; order Pirellulales; family Lacipirellulaceae; genus DASYDU01. The sequence goes on from CAWKBP010000004.1 coordinate 108,946, forward strand.
CTGCTGGTAGTGGTGCCCGAGGATCATGAGCCGCGCGCCCATCTCCTTACGAACCGCCTCGATTCGTGCCGCGAGCGCGTCGTTCTCCAGCGATTTGTAGGGCTGGAGTTCGAAGGCGGGCGTCGGTGTGAGGGTGGCGGTGGGCATGAGGAGGTCGTTCCGGGGGCAGCAGTGCCAGCATGCGATTTCGTCATGCAATTATACGAGATCGTACGCCGCGGTCCCAGGTTCGGCCTTTGCTGGCACGAAACAGGGAGTCTGCGGCAAGTTTAACGGTCGTTCCTGCCGATAACGGCTATGTATCTCCGTGCCGCGGGCGCGAGTCCGCTCGAAATCCATCTCTTCGCTCCGACGCTATGGCCGCTTTCACACCTGACATTGTCGGCGACGTCGTGGCAGCGTGCCGAGAGTCGGCGGACGAGATCGTGGCGGCCCTCACACGTGCGTTCGACGGCAATTTCATCGGTGTCACGGTCAACGAAGCTACGACCTACAACGCCGCCGAGCCGCCTGAGGGCTTTGATGGTAAGGGCCTGGTGATCATCTTCGTCTGCGAAGGCACCAGCGCGGTGGCGGTGATCCCCGAATCTTGCGGCCTGCTGCCGGACTGGTACCGCCAGCCCGATGCGAGCGGCAAGAGCAGGCTGAGCACGTTTGCCCAAGAGCTGAGCATGTTGCTGCTGCCCGGCTCGCACATCACGGACGAATACCATTACATATCGATCCAGAAATTAGCCGGTGCCCTGCAGCGGGCCGAACTCGCCGCCGATTCGCCGCTGGTACCGCTCACGCTCAGACATGGCGAGAAGGAAGGTCAGCTCAGCTTCCTCTGGCCCGTAGCGAAGCACACGGAATTGCTGGCCAAGTCGGAGGCCGCCGAAGCGACGCCCCAAGCTCCCGTGGACCCAGGCCCTTCCGCGACTGACGATTCCTGGGACGATTTGTCTCGCCTACCCCGCTATGCCCGCAGCTTCCTCAAGGTGCAGGTGCCGGTGAGCGTGAATCTGGCCTCGCAGAAACTCACGGTCCAAGACATCCGCGAACTCGTGCCAGGTGCAATGATCAAGTTCGACAAGTCGTGCGAGGAATTGCTCGACCTCGTGGTGTGCGATCAGCCGATTGCGGCGGGCGAGGTGGTAAAAGTCGGCGACAAATTCGGCCTGCGGATCCGCAATATGATTCTGCCGCAGGAACAATTCATCGCCATCAAGGCGACGATGCCGGCGTAAGGCTACCAACGGTTCCCAGCAGCATCTCGGGCGTGAACACGAGCTTGTCGCGTCGCTTCTCGATCGAGTGGTTGATCTTGGCCGCGAGCTTGGGGCCGTTGACCTCGTCCTCGATCAGGCCCTTGATCCCGTCGCCCAACTCGCGGACGACCGGCCCGCTGACGTCGCTCACGCGGGTGAGTCGAAACTCGTCGAGCTTCATCCGGGCTGCTGTGACTTGCGGCCGCACGGCGATGCCGGTGAAGAACGAGGCCGGCGCCGCTTCGAGGGCAATTTCGCAGTCGAGCCAGAGGCTGACTTTCGCGTCGGTTTCGGCCTCCAGCGCGATCAGATGGATGCCGTTCTCGTAGACCTTCGCACGGCCCCAGCCGTGGAGCTTGGTGGTGACGAACAGCGTGAATGCGATTTTTCCGGCGGCGAGGCTGCGGAGGTTGTCGATCCGCACGACCAGGTTTTTCTCCGGCTCGATCATGGTGGCCCGGTAGTGCTTCCAAACGCCGTCGTTCACCTCGCTCTTTTTGCGATGGATGTTGAAGTCGAAGAAGTTGCCGCTGCTGCGCAGGCCCGTGGTAATCTTCTTCGTGTGACCCCAGTCTTTTTTCCGTTCGTACTCGCGGGGAATGGCGTCGGCGATCATCTGGGCGACGATTTGAGCGGTCGCGTCGGCAGAAACGGCGGAAGCTGCCGGCGCTGGCTGCGGGGCGACGTCTTGCGCGTTGGCCGATCCGACCAGCACGGCGACGATTGCGATCAGTAGTAACGATTTTAATTGAATCATGCGAGTTGGCAGGCGCTACACGATACGCGACTCATTTTAGAAGATATACGCCGTCGTTGGGATCGAAGTTTGGCCATGATGTTCCACCCGACGCACGCTAGCACGAAAAAAGCCTGTCTCGGGCAAAAGCGCCCGAGACAGGCTGTTACTATCTACAGCGATCGACCGCGTTCACACGCAATTAGCGGGTGAAGCTGGTGCGGACGACGTTGCGTTGCTGGCCAACCGAAGCATTCGGATCAGCCATCGGCAACGGGGGAAGCATGCGAGCCGAGGCGCTCTCTTCCGGAGCCGCTTCTTCAGCGGGGGCAGCGCCACCGCCATTGCAACCGCAGCTCGAAGAGGCACATCCGCAAGAAGCTTCGCAGCAGCAGCTGGCTTCGCAGCAGCCACAGCCACGATGGCCCTTGAACATGCCACAGAGGCCGTCCAAGAGGCAGCAACCGCGTTTGCAACCACAGCTCGAGCAGCAGTTGTTTTCGCAACCGCACGAGGCTTCTTCGCAGCAGCAGCTGGACTCTTCAGCACAGCAGCTGGCTTCGCAGCAGCCGCAGCCACGGTGACCCTTGAACATGCCGCAGAGGCCGTCCAAGAGGCAGCAGCCCTTCTTGCAGCCACAACCACAGCTCGAGCAGCAGCTGTCGTCGCAACCACACGAGGCTTCTTCGCAGCAGCCCGAGTCACAACCGCAGCTGGCTTCGCAGCAGCCGCAACCATGATTGCCACCGAGGCAGCCCATCAGACGATCCAACACGCAGCAACCACCGCCGCCGCAGCCGCAGCTTGAGCAGCAATTGTCTTCGCAGCCGCAAGATGCTTCTTCGCAGCAGCAGGATTTTTCACAGCAGCTACAGCTGGCTTCACAGCAGCATCCGCAGCCACCACCGAGCATCTTGTCCAGCAAACCACAAGTCGCAAAACTTGGGCTCGCAAGGGCGATGCTCATCATGAGCGCTCCCAAAAAGTTCCACTTCATCGAACATCGTCTCCTAATTGTGGAATTCCCTCTAGCGGAATCTGTGCCGACTTCCGGCAACGCGCGATGCCGCCCCACACCGGACCAAGGTCCGATCGTGTAGACGGATGCTCTTCTACTCCGAGCCGATTTCTCCGACCGGCGTAAGGGGCACTTAAAAGTGCCGGGAGTCGGAATCAGGCGGGACGTGCTGGAGGGGTTCCAAGGTAGGGCGCCAATTCACCAGTCAAGCCAATCCATGGCTCGATTCTGTCCGGGCCGGTGAGTTGTCGCGCAAACTGCTTGTCGCAGCAACACAAGCGAGTGCATTGCCTGCGACATCCCTCGTATCGACCACGACTCGAACCGATCGGAAGAATTTTTTGGCGCGGTACCTAAGGCGACTGTTAAGGTGACTTTGCACGACGCGACGCGTGGCGAAAGACTTCCGGTCGTGCCGGTTGTGAGCCCCTCGGGACGTGGTTTACGGGCTCAAAGTCTGGTATCCTGACGGCAGAGTTTATCTAGCAGGAAGGGTCCCGCAGGAGCGAGCTTGGTGGCCAGCCCGTCGAATCGACGCCCCAAACGCCGGCCGATGGTCCCGACGCCGAGAAAACACGAACCAAAGCGGGATCAGTTCGTAAAATGTAACGGCTGGGTCGATTCTTCCGTCGTCCCGCTTCCGCTGAGTCTCCCGCCACGCTGATTTCCCCGATTTTTGCCCGACAGGTGATCTTCCATGAACCACATGTCCCGGTTTTTTCCGGCCATCCTTGGCCGCGGTCTTTTCTACGCGGTGGTTTTCGCCATGGCCGGCGTCGCCCAGGCGGCCGGACCCGACCCGATGGACTGGCCCAATTGGCGCGGTCCGCAGCAGAATCGCGTTTCCACCGAAACGGGGCTCATCGACAGCTGGGATCCCGACGGCGGCGAGGGCAGCAATTTGCTCTGGGAACGAAAAGACTTGGGTGGCCGGTCGTCGCCCGTCGTGTTCCAAAACCGCCTCTACACGATTGTCCGCGACAAGCCGGCCACCGAGGAAGAGGCCGAAAAGGTCGTCTGCGTCGACGCTGCCACCGGCAAGACAATCTGGGAACATCGCTTCAACATGTATCTCACCGACGTGCCCGATGAGCGGATCGGCTGGTCTTGTGCGGCGGTCGACCCCGAAACGGGAAACGTCTATGTCCAAGGAGTCAGCGGCTACTTCTGTTGTCTGGACGGAAAAACCGGCAAACTCCTCTGGGAACGGAGCCTGCACGAAGAATTTGGCTTGATCTCAACCTACGGCGGCCGGACCAATGTGCCGCTCATCTTTGAAGACACGGTACTGACAAGCGCCGTGGTCGTCGGCTGGGGCGATCAACCGAAATGGGCCGGCCTCGCTCGTCCGGCACATCGCTTCCTCTCGTTCGACAAGAAGACGGGCGAACTCCGCTGGCTCAACGGTACCGGCATCAGCCCGTTTGATACGACCTACAGCACACCGACCGTCGCAGTGATCGACGGCCAGGCAGCGCTTGTGTTTGCCTCGGGCGATGGCGAAGTCTGGGCGCTCCAGCCGCGCACCGGCAAACCGCTCTGGCACTATCCGATGTCCGGCTCCGGTATGAATGTCTCGCCGCTGGTGACACCCGATGGCCGGGTCTACGTCAGCCACAGTGAAGAAAACCGCGTCGGCACTTCGATGGGCGCGGTCGTCTGTCTGGACGGCACGAAGACGGGCGACCTCACTGGCACTGAGCTATGGCAAGAGCTGCAGGTGATGGCTGGCAAATCGTCGCCCGTGATTCTCGACGGCCGCGTCTATTTTGTCGACGACCGGGCCAAGCTCTATATATATGACGCCGAGACTGGAGAGTTCATCGCCAAGAAAGCACTCGGCACCAGCATGCGAAGCACGCCGCTCGTGGCTGACGGCAAGCTGTACCTCTGCACGAACGAGGGCCGGTGGTACATCTTGAAGCCGACCGAAGACGGCGTCGAAGTCGTCCACCAACTGCGGTTGCCCGAGGATGCCAGCGACGGGTCGCCGGCAGTTTCCCATGGCCGTATCTTCTTGCCCACGTCGCGGGCGCTATATTGCCTGGCCGATGCCAGCAAGACGCCTTCGGCCGATCCGCTCCCGCCAGAGCCGAAGGAAACGCACTCGGCAAGCAGCGGCCCCGCCCAGCTACAAATCATTCCGTACGACGTTTTGCTTCACCCCGGCAAGGAACAAACGTTTCATGCCCGACTCTTCGATGCACGCGGTCAGGAGATCAAAGCCAAGCTAACGCCTGATGCCTTGAAATTCTCGGTCGACGGTCCGGGCAGCATGACATCCGACGGTACTTACACCGCTCCAAACGACAAGAAACCCGAGTGTGCACTGGTGACATGCAAGTTCGGCGAACTCACCGGTACAGCCCGCATCCGCATCACGCCGCCATTACCTTGGAAGTTCGACTTCAACGATGGCGATGTGCCGCTCACCTGGATCGGTGGCCGCGTGCGTTACGAACCGCGGGAAAGCGACGGCGAAAAATTTATCGCCAAGCGAACCGTCCTCCCGACGCCAAAGGATCCCAACAATAAGCTCGGCACCCGCAGTTTCATCTGGATGGGTCCGACCGACCTGTCGAACTACACGATTCAGGGTGACGTGCAGCTCAAGAAGGACGAAACGAGCGGTAAGATTCCAGACGTTGGTCTGATCGATGGCCGTTATCAGTTCACGATTCGCGGGCTGAGCAAGAAACTGCGCCTCGAGTCCTGGACGACCAGCGATTACCGCACTCACGCCGCGGTCGACTTCGACCCAGAACCCGACACTTGGTACACGATGAAGCTGCGCGTGGCCCCCAGCGAAGAGGAGGCCAAAGTGCAAGGCAAAATCTGGCGCCGGGGCGACGCGGAGCCGGACGATTGGACGATCGAGATGGTCGACCACTCGCCCAACCTGCACGGCACGCCAGGCCTCTACGGCAATAGCCCCGAAGCGGAAATCTACGTCGACAATGTGATTGTCACACCGAACTAGAGAAGTGTGATCCATTTGAAGGTGGTACAAGATGAAGTCTGGAATGTTGAAATTGATGGTCGCTGGTAGTTGCCTCATGGTGGGCCATGCAGCGTTCGCCACCGACGCCGTCGATGGTGACGCAAACAAGAAAATCACTGCCGAAATGAATCAATGGGGCGGTTCGTCCGGACGCAACAACGTCGCCGTGGGCCACAACATTCCCACCGAGTGGAAGCTCGGCAAGTTCAACCTCCGCACCGGCGAATGGGATCCGACTGGCTCCAAGAACATCAAATGGGTTGCCAAGCTCGGCTCCCAATCGTACGGAAATCCAATTGTCGCCGACGGAAAAGTGTTCGTCGGCACCAATAACTATGGCGGTTGGCTCAGCCGCTACCCGGCCAGCGTCGACCTCGGTTGCCTGCTCGCGTTCGACATCAAGGACGGCAAATTTCTCTGGCAGCACTCAAGCGAAAAACTCCCCACTGGTCGCGTCCATGACTGGCCGCAACAAGGCATCTGCTCCGCGCCCCTGGTCGAGGGCCACCACCTGTGGTTCGTCACCAGCCGGGGCGAAGTCCGCTGCCTCGATACCGAGGGCTTCCACGACGGCGAAAACGACGGCCCCTACAAAGAGGAAGCGGTCACCGCCGACGACGAAGCGGATGTGGTTTGGGATTTCGACATGATGAAAGAGATGGGCATCTCGCAGCACAACATGTGCAGCTGCTCGATGACCGACGCGGGCGACCTGCTCTTCGTCAACACGTCCAACGGCGTCGACGTCGAGCACAACTACATCCCCGCCCCCGATGCGCCGAGCTTCTTCGTCATGGATAAGAACACGAAGAAGATCTTGTGGACCGACAAGTCACCCGGCCTCAACATTCTCCACGGCCAATGGTCGTCGCCGACCTATGGCGTCTTGGGTGGCGTGCCACAAGTGCTCTTCGCCGGCGGCGACGGCTGGCTCCGCAGTTTCGCGCCGGAAGGGGACGGCCACGGCAACGCCAAGTTGCTCTGGAAGTTCGACGCCAACCCGAAAGATTCGTTCTACACCGTCAGCGGCAAAGCCACCCGGAACCACATCATCGCCACGCCCGTTATCTACGACGGCCTGGTCTACGTCGCTGTCGGCGAAGATCCCGAGCATGGCGAAGGCATCGGCCACTTGTATTGCGTCGATCCCACGAAGCGCGGCGACGTTTCGCCCGAGTTGGCTTTCAACTCGAAAGACCCTTCGACGCCGATCCCGCACAAACGCCTGCAAGCCGTCGTCAAAGAAGAGGGCGACTTTGCCCGGCCCAACCCAAACTCGGCCGTCATCTGGCACTACGCGTCGGAAGACACCAACGGCGATGGCAAGATCGACTTTGAAGAGACCATGCACCGCACGGTCGGCACCGTCGCCATCAAGGACAACATCCTCTACATCGCCGACTTCAGCGGTCTGTTCCATTGCCTCGACGCCAAGACCGGCAAGGTCCATTGGGTCTACGACATGCTGGCCGCCGCCTGGGGATCGCCGCTGATCGTCGAAGATAAGGTCTACGTCGGCGACGAGGACGGCGACGTCGCAATCTTCCGCCATTCGGCCGATCCCAACGTGGCAATGGAAGACGGCATGCCAGCACTGGGCGAGATCAACATGGGCAACAGCGTTTACTCGACGCCGATCGTCGCCGACAACGTGCTCTACATCGCCAATCGGACGCACCTGTTTGCAATTGAAGAAGGCGCAGAGCCGGCCGTGCCCCCCGCCCCCAAAAAATCAGACGCGCCGAAGGAAGCAGTCGCCCAATGACCAAGCGCGTCCTCGACGTCGGTCAATGCGGCCCGGATCACGCGACGATCCGCCGCTACCTGACGGACCACTTCGATTGCGAGATCGTCCAGACCCACGGGCTGGCGGACACACTCGCCGAACTGCGGACGAGTCACTTCGATCTCGTGCTCATCAATCGCAAGCTCGACGCAGATTACTCCGACGGGATCGAGATCCTCCGCGAGATCAAGGCGGCCGAGGTTGCCCACGTGCCGGTGATGGTCATCACCAACTACCCGGATCATCAAGACGCAGCGGTCGCCGCGGGCGCCCATCGCGGTTTCGGCAAGTTGGAATTCAACGACCCGGCGACCAAAGAAAAGCTCGCCGCGGTGCTTTCTACATAGCCGACCCATCTTGGGTCGGGACGCTTCGTTGGCAGGCGGGAATCCACCCGGCCAAGATGGCCGGGCAATATAGCTATTCCTGAACGACGTCCTTCACCAGCTGAACGAAGTGGGGCGACTTACCGTTGGCGGTGAGCTCGGCGGCCATCTTGTCGGCCTTTTTTCGCTCGCTGTACTCGAACAGGGCGATCCGCTTGAGGGTTTGGTTGAAAACTCCCCAAAACGCCTTGAGCCGGATGTCTTTTGCGGCCTTGGCTCGGCTTTTTCGTTTGGGGGCCGCCTTCTTGACGGCTGCCTTTTTCGTTTTCGTCGCCGTCCCTTTTTTCTTGTCGGCTTTTTCAGCAGCTTCGACTTCGGCGCGTTTTTCCTTGCGATTGACGATTTTCCGGGCCATGATCCAACCATTCGCGAGAGGGAGAATATTTAGCGGCAACGCACCGTGCCGAGGCCATGATCATAGTCAATTCCCGCCCCGCTGACTACCGGGTGGAACCAGCCTACTGCGAGCTCGATTCAGCGAGCGGGAAGCTTCAGGAACGCGAGCCGGCGCCTCCGAAATTGGCGAGAACTCACGGCAATCCGCCCTCAAGCTCCACGTTCAAATGCAGCCGTTTGAGCCGCGCCTGAAGCGCCGGAATGAAGTAGATGATCGGCCGCGTGGGTCGACCGTACAGGCCCGTACCCGAGTGGGTGCGAGCCCAAAAGTACGTTTGATCCACGAGCGGGGGCGGCAACTGACGGCTTTCCACCGCGTCAACCACCGAGTCGACAAATGCAAGTTCCGACGGCAGCCGAGCCTGCAGCCCAAAAATCAAGACTTCCCGATACGTCTTCGGCTGCGCCGGATTCAAGGGCGCCCCAGGTGTCCGGCCTGGCACCATCGGCGAGACTTGCCCAATCGCGCTGGAGCAAAAAGCACCCGCGATGATCGATACAGTTGCGACGACCAATAGCGACCGCCGAGTGAATTTTGTACACGAACTTTGTCTGCTGTGCGCGGCAGCGGAGCGGAGCGCACACATAACGTCTCATACCTTGGCGTTCGAGGAAGAGCAGAATCCATGAGCGAAAGTCAGAGCGAGGAGGACGCAATTTGTAGGCGCACCCACGATTTCCCGCAAGACCGATCCAACAACACGTGGCACGCTGGCACAAGGTTTGCTATCGCATGGGAGTGCCAGAGTGCGGCCGCATTTCGACCTCTCGGCACGCGGTTTGCTCCCTCGTAAACATGACAAAATCATTTCCCAAACGTCTTTCGTGAACTAGTATTATGTTGTATCGTCTCACTCCCTGAAACGCAGTTTCCTTGAAGCAACGTCTCGGAGTGGCCGATACAATTACGCGTCGCCTGTAGCGTGGGACGATCCTGTCCGACACGCTGCTCACGACGCGAATACAAATCAAACTATCCGGTTGACTACCGTCGGGAGGACCATATTTTCGATTGGCTCGGGTCGATCACATGACTGTGCGCAGCACAGCCCGACCTCGCCTGTCTTCGAGCGACTCCTCATTCGTCGCCATCAGCCGGAAGTTTGACTTAAAAAAGGTCGTGGCCGACCAAAAGTCGCCACGGCCTTTTTTGCTGCGCACTCGGTTCAGTAATTTAACTCGGCAATTCACTGCGAAGTGATTTGCGACCGAGGTGTGTGCGAGATGTACGCGGAATAGGGAGTAGCAACTTGCGCTAGAAGTCGTACCACACGCCGGCGCCGATTTGTTCTTCAAATTTGTTGAACGTCTCGTACTGACTGCTGCTGCCGTTGAAGTAGAAGGCCCCGACGCGCATCGTCTGGCCACTCTTGTTGCGCCACAACCAACCCGCCTCGGCCGTGAAATCGCCTCCGTAATTTTGTTCCTGGCGCAGATGGCCGTTGAGAGCCAGGAACGGCGTGCCCCGGTTACCTGTCGGCCCAGGTTGCGAGAGCTCCGTACCGAATTGAATTTCCCAGGGTTCAGCGCCGCCGGTGGCGTTGAACGCGTAACCCACTTCGCCGTACAGCCGCATCACCGGCACGGGATAGTAGGACGCCCCCAACACGAACGAATCGCGCACATAATTGATCCGGTCAGCCAGGCTGCCGGGATGGCTAATGGCGTATTCGTCGCCCAAGTGGGAACTCAGGTGGTAATAGGCCAATTTGAACTGCCAGTTGTCGACGCCGTACGTCAGTGGCACGCCGCCACGAAAGTCCACCGTTTCCAGGTCGCGGATGTCGTCCAGCGTGAGCCGTGGCAAAGCCGCTCCTTCGACGTCGACCTGCCAACCCTGCGGATGGAGCGGATCGTCGTTGCCAAATCGCAAGAGGCCGACGCGCGCACCCAGCGTTGGGTCCCAGAACGAATCGCCGTTGTTTAAGCGAATCAACTGTAAGCCCATCCGCGGCTCGTGGACTCCCGCCCAATAGGAACGATAAATGATCCCCTCCGGCGCAACCTGCCAAAACCAGGGCCCTTCGCAAGGGCTGATCATCTGCTGCGTGTACGGATCGCTGTCGCAATAGACCTGGGCATCGACGTAGCCCGCCTGCTGGTCGCCGGGCACGATCCACGACGCGCTCGTCGGCGAGAGATTCTGGTTCGCCCCATACGGCATGGCACCCTGTGGCGGGCATTCTTCCGTCCACTGGGTGACGACCGGCGGCGCTTGGGTCGACGGATAGGGTCCATTCGCAGGTGGCAACAGGCCGGCATACGGATTCGACGACGCGGGCGACGCGTTCCAATTCGACTGGCCGCGCGCGACGCCGAACATCGTCAGCGCGAACACAATGCACCAGACAGGGTGTCGGAGTCGTAAGGAGCGGCGGGCCATAGTCGGTAGCGCGATAACGATTGCCTGAGATGCGGGTCCAAGCGGCGGCGCTCGGGCCGCGAAAGATAGCCGAATCCGCCGCCGCCGGACAGAGCGAATCCGATCATCGCAATCGTCTATCAATCAACGACTTACGCCATTTTTCCAGGTCGACTAGGGGATGTGAACTCCCTACAATGTCCGCGGCCGGGTGTGCTAGCCAAGTCCCCGCATTTTTTGCGCGCCAAGACGCAAAGGAGCCAAGATCGCCAAGAAAAATGTGGGCGGAAGAAGATCGGCTTGATTGATGCTGACCTTCTCTGTTTCTTTGCGACCTTTGCCCCTTGGCGTCTTTGCGCACACGATAATTTGAAACCTTTGTCCGAGTAGCAGCATGACGAAAAAGGCGTTTGATCCCGTGCTGGGCCGTGTGCCGAGCGGGATATTCATTTTGACCGTGGGAGTGGGCGAGCGGGCGACCGGCATGCTATCAAGCTGGGTAATGCAAGCGGGGTTCGAGCCGCCGATGGTCAGCGTCGCCGTGAAGCTGGGCCGCTATGTGTGCGACTGGCTTAGCGATGGCCAGCCGTTTGTGTTGAATCTCGTGGGAGAATCGCAGGCCCACCTGCTCAAGCATTTTGGCAAGGGATTCGAGCCGGACGACGACGCCTTCGCGGGCCTGGCGATCGAGCATTGCCCCCGCGGCGTGCCGATCCTCACCGAGACGGTCGGCCACCTCGAATGCGAGCCGGTCCGTCACGTCGACTCCGGCGACCATCGCATCTTCCTGGCCAAAGTCGTCCGCGGCAAACTCCACGACGCCGACGCCAAACCAATGATCCACATCCGCAAAAGCGGGACCAATTACTGAACTGGAAAATGCTCGCTGATGTGAAAACCACCAATTGGGTGACGCTTGCCACTTCCCGAATTTACTAAAACTGGCGACCTGCCCCCCAGGTGTCCACGAAGCGTCACTATCTGAGATTGTCACTCGCTTCGGCGCGGCCACAACCCGCCGCACGCTCTTAATACAGCGGTTACTGCGCATTTATCGTTTGGCGTCAGCGAGCGGGCACTTATTGCGATTTGTCGTGTTTGGGTCGTTTATCACTTCAAAATCCGAGCCCAACGATGTGGACGTGTTCATGATCATGGACGATAATTTCAATGTGGGGGCGTCCACCGGCGAATCCGCTCTCATGTTCGACCACCTGTCCGCCCAAGCTCATTTCGGCTGCAGCGTTTTCTGGGTGCGTCGGCTGGCAGCACTTGGCGGCGAGCAGGCGGCAATTGAAGATTGGCAAATAAAGCGCGATGGCACGGGACGTGGAATCGTCGAAATCCTTGGTGATTAGATTATGCTCGATAACGACCAAGAGTTAAAAGTGACTCTCGAACGCATCGCCAGATTTCAGCAGCAGGTCGCGCTGCTTAGGACGGCCGAAACAAATGCCGAGAATTATCATTCGTCAGTGGCCGGCTATCTTGCCGAAATCGATCGCATGCAGCTTGACGTGCGCGAATACCTCAGTCTTCATCCGACCGAACTCTTGCAAGCAAATTGATTGGCCGATGCATCGCAGCGATTTGCTAGATTATCGGCGGTGGCATCGTCGGCCTGGCGACCGGCTACCGCTTTCTCGAGCGTTTTCCCGGCAAGACCGTCGTCGTGCTGGAAAAAGAAAACGTCGTCGCCAAGCATCAGACGGGTCGCAACTCGGGCGTGCTCCACTCGGGCGTCTACTATCGGCCCGGCTCGCTGCGAGCCAAGAATTGCCGCACCGGCAAGGCGGCGATGGAGGACTTCTGCCACCGCGAAAACATTCCCTTTGAAATCTGTGGCAAGGTGATCGTCGCCATCGAGGAGAAGCAATTCCCGCAGCTCGATAAAACGCTCGCAAACGGCACGGCCAATGGCGTTCGCTGCGAGCGGATCGGACCCGAGCGGCTCCGCGAGATCGAGCCGCACTGCGCGGGCATCGCCGCTGTGCATGTGCCCGAGGCCGGAATCGTCGACTACGCCGCAAGTGGCGCGGCGGCTGGCAGAGATCATCGGCCGAGCGCGGCAGCCGCGTGGTGACCGACGCGCGCGTAACCGCAATTCGCCGCGACACAAATCAGGCGATCGTCGAGTCGACTGCTGGCGAATTTGCAGCGTCGCAAGTCGTCAACTGCGCCGGCCTGTACGCCGATCGCGTCACGCGGTTGAGCGGCGTCCGCCCCGCCACCCAGATCCTGCCGTTCCGCGGCGAGTTCTATAAGCTCAAGCCAGATGCCCACCATTTGGTCACGCGCCCTGATTTATCCCTGTGCCGATCCCAACTTCCCCTTCCTCGGCGTCCACTTCACGAAGTTGATTCACGGCGGCTACGAGTGCGGGCCAAACGCGGTGCTCGCCTGGGCCCGCGAGGGATACCGCCATACGGACGTGAATCTCCGCGACATGTGGGAGTGGCTCCGCTACCGCGGCTTCTGGCGGATGGCCGCCCGCCATTGGCGGATGGGCATCGAGGAAATGTGGCGCAGCTTCAGCAAGCCGGCTTTCGTCCGTGCGCTCCAACGGCTGATCCCCGAGATTCGCGGCGACCAGCTCGATTGGGCCCCCGGCGGCGTCCGCGCCCAGGCGGTCTCCCCGGAGGGCACGATCATCGACGACTGGATCATCGAAGAGACCGACCGCGTGATCAACGTCGAAAATGCACCGTCACCGGCCGCGACGGCGTCGCTCAATATCGGGCTGCTGGTCGTCGATCGCGTCGCGCCGCGGTTTGCGTAAATCGGCAATACACCCAGGAATTCCGCGCGGAGCAAGCTCCGCCGCGAATTGGGCGTCCCCTAACGCGGCTCGCCGCATCCGACTATATTGGTACGGTTGTACCGACGCAAAATGGGTCCTTGCTCGCCGAAAGATAATGTCAAAACCTGCAAAACTGGCGCTCGAAGATGGCACCGTCTACGCCGGCACCTCGATCGGCGCCGATGGCGAAGTCGACGGCGAAGTCTGCTTCAACACCTCGATGACCGGCTACCAGGAGATCCTCACCGATCCGAGCTATCGCGGCCAGATCGTGACGATGACCTACCCGGAGATCGGCAACTACGGCGTCAATGCCGAGGACGTCGAGAGCTGGCGGCCGCAGTTGGCCGGCTTCGTCGTCCGCGAGCACAGCCGCGTGCAGAGCAATTTTCGCTCCGAGCGCAGCCTGACCGAATATCTGCAATCGTCCGGCATCGTCGCCATTGAATCGATCGACACGCGGGCTTTGGTGCGGCGGCTGCGGTCCGGCGGGGCGATGAAGGGCATCCTCTCGACCGTCGATCTCGACGATGCGAGCCTGGTCGCCAAGGCGCGAGCCAGCAAGGGGCTGGTCGGCCGCGACCTGGTCCGCGAGGTGCTCCCCGATCAGCCGAGCGATTGGCAACAGCCGCTGAGCACCTGGACGCATCTCGACGGCAAGGTCCAAGGGGCAGGGGGCCGCGAGCCGGGAGACGGCTCGCCGCATGTCGTGGCGCTCGACTTCGGCATGAAGTGGAACATCCCGCGGTATCTATACGACATGGGTTGCCGAGTCAGCGATCCTGCCCGGGCACGGCCTCGGCCGACGACGTGCTGGCCGTCGAGCCGGACGGCGTGTTCCTTTCGAACGGCCCCGGCGATCCCGAGCCGCTCGAATACGCGATCGGCACGATTCGCGGCCTGTTGGGCAAGAAGCCGATCTTCGGCATCTGCCTGGGGCACCAGCTGCTGGGCCTCGCCTGCGGAGCGAAGACCTTCAAGCTGAAATTCGGCCACCGCGGCGCGAACCACCCCGTGCAGAATCTCGAATCGGGCGCGGTCGAAATCACTTCGCAGAACCACGGCTTCGCGGTCGAGGAAGAAACGCTCCCCGACTACCTGCAAATCACCCACCGCAGCCTCAACGACGACACGATCGAGGGCCTCAACCACCTCGAAGTGCCCGCCTTCAGCGTGCAGTACCACCCCGAAGCCTCGGCCGGCCCGCACGACAGCCACTACCTCTTCCGCCGCTTCTTCGACTCGATCAGTCGGTAGCGCCCGGTCGCCATCCACCTACCGTATTGAAGACTTTCCCGCACGCTCCCAAAGAATCTCTATGCGTACCCATTGACATTCTATGGGAATGGCGGTAGGCTCGCGTTCAGGGAGAAAATGCATGCCCCGCGCCAACGATCGAACCGAACTGATGCAAGGCACGCTCGACATGCTCGTGCTGCGCACGCTTCGCGGCGGCTCGCTGCATGGCTACGCGATCGCCAACAAGATCCAGGAGAGCAGCGAGGGCTTTCTCCGTGTGGAAGAGGGGTCGCTCTACCCGGCACTGCATCGCATGGAACGGCGCGGCTGGATCGCGGCCGAGTGGGGGCTTTCCGACTCTCGCCGCAAGGCCAAATACTACGAACTCACCGACGCCGGCCGCGAGCAGCTCAAGACGAAGACCAAAACCTGGGCCCTGCTGGTCGACGCAATTGCCGGAGTGATGGGAACTCGAACCGCAAAGGCGTAGGCGATGTCGCCGCTCGATTCGATCGCAACTCGATTGAACTCCGCTGACGGACGATCGCTGCGCGAAATCGATCAAGAGATTCAGGACGAACTGAATTTCCATCTGGAGATGCGCACCGAAGACAACATCCGCGGCGGCATGTCGCCCGACGCATGCGCGGGTGGCCGCAGCCGAGCGGTTCGGAGATTTTGAACGGATACGCCAGACTTGTCGCACGACCTTATTGGGGGAACGACTCATGTGGCAACGACTTCAAACCGGGTTGATCGTCATTCTGCTGCTCGCCGTGGTCTTGCTCGCGTATCAAGTCTACTCGGCCCAGCGCGCGAATCAGCTCGTGCTGGCCGAGGTCTCGACACAGCTGGCGCGGCTGGGAAGCGTTCCGCAAAGCGTCAGCCAAGCCGCTTCGCCAGGTCCACCGCCGGCGTGGGCGGCGGAGCGCCCGCGAGTCGTCGATACATTTCCCGCCGACGGCGCGACCGACGTCGATCCGGCCACGAAAGAGATTCGCGTCACATTCGACAAAGAGATGGCCGACGGATGCTGGTCCTGGGTTCGCTCCTCTCCGGACGAGTTCCCCGAGTCGACCGGCGACGTTCACTATCTCGCCGGCATGAAGACCTGCGTGATGCCGGTCAAATTGAAGCCAGGCTCCAAGTACGTCATTTGGTTCAACTCGACGAACTATCAAAACTTCAAGGATCGAGAAGGCCGGCCCGCGGTGCCGCAACTGCTGACCTTCACCACGCGTGACTGATCGAAGTTCTACGGATTAACACGCCCTACTTCTTTTCTTTTGCGAGGAACAAAGTCATGTCGAACTGCTATCTCTTGACGTTTGGCGCGATGGCGCTGCTGCAAACGCTGGCCCACGCCGAACAGGGCGAATACACCGTGGCGAACCTGCCGCCCGTGGTCGTCAAGACCGTGCCGCAGGCGGGCGATATCCGCGTCGATCCAAACATCACTGAAATTCGCGTGACCTACAGCAAGCGAATGCAGGACGGCAGCTGGTCCTGGGGCCAAATCTCGGACGACACCATGCCACCGACCACCGGCAAGCCCCACTACCTCGCGGACGGCAAAACGTGTGTGCTGCCCGTCAAACTCGAACCGGGCCACACGTACGTGTTGCAGCTCAATTCGCTCACCGGCAAGTTCGCCAACTTCAAGGACCGACAAAAACGTCCGGCCGTGGCCTACTTGCTGGTGTTCCAAACGGGCAAAGCGGGCGGCGCTGAAACAGCGGCCGGGGAGTAGCATCGCAAAACGCGATTATCGCTCGGCGTTCACCAACAGGCCAATGATCTCGATCGCCGCGAAGATCTTGTGCGGCGGCTGGACCTCCTGATGGCGGAGCGATTCCCAGACGCCTTGCGCGTGGCGCAAGTATTGGCGGCGCGTCTCTTCGATCGTGTCGTGCCCCAATTCCGCCACCGCCCTTTGCCAGGCATCGGGCGACTGTTGCAGCGCCGAGGGATCGCCATCGATCGCCGCGAAGATCACGTCGTCGAGCGCTTCGAGGCGTGCGATCACGTCGGGCCGCGTCTCTTCCCGCGTCCATTTCGCGGGAGGCGGGCCGTGCGCGTGTCGATAACCGAACGACATTTCCACGTTTTCCGACGAGGAATCGGTCGCTGCGGAAGTATCACGTTGGAAAGCCATGAACTTCTCTAACCCTACCCCATTTCGGTGACCAACCAGCCAAACGGCTCAACGATGCCGTGCGGCTCGATCCGCAGCGGCACATGCTGCGGCGAGCCGTACAGATCGCGGTAGGCCGTCGCGCCCGCAACCGAGCAGCCGAACACCTGGTTTCGCGGGAAGCGCGTCTGGCAGCTTCCCACGAGCGTGGCGGCATGGGCTTCGGCAAATTCGCGGGGATCTTCGATGTACGCATCGCACTTGTCTGCTTTGGTGAGCACCAGCGCCAGCGGTCGGCGTTCGCTCGATCGCAGCCGGCGGTTTCGCATTTGTTCGTCGCGCAGGTCGCCCAATAGCGTGAGCAGCTTGAGCGTGACGAAGTCGTGCTCGTGGTCGCCCGCCTTGAGCCGCTCGGCGTCGGCCAGCACCATCACGCCCGCGCAATTGGCCAGCAATGCCCGGATGGCCGGGTAGCGGCCGTCGTGCTCGGTCTCTTCGGCGAAGGCGTCACCCGCCACGTCGGCAAACACGACCTCGACCGGCTTCCTTCGCCGCCGACAATGGAATTGACAATGGACCCAGTGCCAGTGTTCGGGGTCGTGCTCGGTTTTTTCGGGGAACCAGCCGGTCGACAGCGCGGTCGCGGTGGTCTGCTGGAGCGAGATCGACAGCGGGCCCCGGGCGGTGGTGTGGGGCAGCCCGACTTGCCGCGTCAGGATGTCCATCAGCATGCCGAGGTAGGTCGTTTTGCCCGAGCCGCTCGCGCCAAGCACGGCAATCAGGTGCGGCTTTTGCTTTACGCTCTCCGCTTGGTGCGCGAGCGCCATCGGCGCGCGGCACAGCCGGCAACGCGTCGCCGAGCGGCAGTTCTCCTGTTTGCAGACGAGGCAATCGATCGGTGCGGCCTGCTGCGCGAGCAGGTACGATTCCAGCGGAATTTGAGCGAGCTGTGACATGTTCGAAGGATCCAGGATTCGTGAGTCGGGATTCGCCTAAAGTGACCAAACGCCTGCGAGCGACGGAACCGAAGGACGACTAGACCGAGGCCGCCAAAACTTGTTCCGCAGCAGCAGCAACCGGCGACTGGTCCTCCGTGCCATCGCTTTGCGACGTCGTCTTCCTCGGCGACTTCAAGCGTCGACATCGGCAGTGCAAGCCGGAAGCCGATGTTGTGCCGCCGCGCGAGCGGATGCTCGCCGCTCTGGTAGTGGCAGGTCGCATGGTTCTCGAAGTAAGTGTCGAACGCTCCGCCGCGCACGCTCTTGAACGTCTCGGGCACGTGCAGCGAGGGTTCGGCCGAAGCCAACAGCGACGAGCCGGACCACTCCCAGACGTTGCCCACCAACTGGTGCACGCCACCGACACTCTCGCCGTCGGGATACTCGTCCACTTCGACCGGACCTTTGCTGTGGGTACCCCAGAGATTCGCCCTACGGATGTCGAACGACTCACCCCAGGGGTAGCGGCGTTGGGCGATGCGGCCAGGCGCCGACTCCACGGGCCACGCGCCGGCCTTGGTCCACTCGGCGTCGGTCGGCAGCCGCTTGCCGGCCCAGCGGGCGTAGGCGGCCGCTTCGTACCAGCTCACGCCGACCACCGGCCGGCGCTCGTCGCCGCCCTGGTATCGCCCATCGAACCAGTATCGCGGACCGGGCTGGCCCGTCTCGTCGACGAAGTCCAACAGCGCAGGCAGCGCCTCTTCGTGCCAGTATTCGAGCTTCTCGTAGCCGCCGGCGTCGACGAACTGCTGATACTCGAGATTGGTCACGGTGAAGCGATCCAGGTAGAGCGCTTCGACGCGGTACATGAATCGTTCGAGCATTGTCGGATTGGCGTCGAACGCACCGCTCGAGGAACTGGCCTGTTCGGCGAGCGGGCCCAACAACACGCGACCGGCCGGCACCAGCGCCATCGCTTCGTCCAAGTGGCGGACGGCACGCATGATGTGGTCTCGATCCAGGTGCCGATTCATCTCCGGGCGCAGCAACAGCGCATAGCGGCCGTTGTGTAGCATCTCGTCGACCAAGCGTGTCGGCGCTCGCCGGCAGCTCGCCGTACTTCGGGATGATCGGGCAAGATGCTTGGGCAACGGCTTAGGACGCGGCTCGCTGGAACCCGTCGTTGCCGTGCGCGGGGTCGACGATCCGCGCTGGTGCCGCGTGCATCTTCGCCGCGACCCTCGGCGTTTGGCCACTGGAGCCAGATCAGTGCGACCAGCACGCCGGCGCCGCCGCTGACCCAGGTGCCGATGTGACACCACATGCCGGCGGCAAAACAGCCAGGGCCACGCCGCCAATCGTCCAACGGACCCAACTGGAAAATGGCTCGCCCAGCCGCAATAGTTCTCGAATTCGTTCCAATCTTGCCATGTGCTTCGCTACCGTGGTTTGTTGTTCGAGCGATTCATCGACCGTTGCTCACGGAGTTTGCCAAATTGTTCCATCACCGAGCCGAGCACCGGGCTCGTACTGCGGCGAGGTTCAACTTTCGCGGAGCCGTTCTTCACGGCCGCGCCTTGATTACCGGCCGCGGCTTGCCCCACGGCCTCGTCGAATGATTGGTGTTCGTGATTTGTCGGTTTCTCTCCTTGTTGTTCTAGCGCGCGGAGCTCTTCGGTTCGCGTCAGCAACGCCGCCGTGAGCGAGGAGACTTTCTCGCGCGATTCGCCGAGCTCCCTGTTAAGGACCTCGATTTGCTCGCAATTGGCGCCGCCGGCCGCCAGATCTCGTTCGATTGCTTCGCGCATTTCTCGCAAGACGTCACGCTCGCGCGCAATTCTTGCTGCCAACTATCGAGGTGCGATTGGTAAGCGTCGAGCGCATCGACCGATTCCGCCAATTGGGCGTCGAGCAGCGTCTGCTCCTCTTGCCATTCGCGGAACGAATGTTCGACAACTTCACGATCAACGGCGACTGGCGATGAAGACATAGCGATTCTGCCCTGACGGTCGGCGCGCACGGCGACCAGGTCGTGCGCAGTGGAAGCGCATTTTGATACGGTGGGAATCGGCGGGATTGGCCGCGGGATAAGTTGTTGTTCTGGGAACAGGTGGTGGCGCACGTGACCCGAGAGTCGTTACCCACCAATTGAAAGTTAGGTCACAATTTGCGAATGTGCAAATCTTTGCGGTCGAGCCGGCAAAATGCGGTTGCTGTCGGCTGCAGCTCAAGCGATTATGCGGGCTGTGAGTTTTTTGCGACGGGCTCCCGCTGATACATGAAGTCCCGTCGAAGATGGTTATTCCTGGTGTCAAACGATTTCGGTTCCCCCGCATGGCAAAACAGCGATCCGATCGCCGCACTCAGAAAAAACGGGGGGGACTCGCTCCGAACCATCAACCATGCGAGGAACGATCGACCGAGGCAATCACGATTGCCTGGATCGCCTCGGTCACGAGCGTCCTCGTCGCCGATGTGGTGACCATCGCGGCCCACTTTTACGCGCGGAGCCATCCAGAATCGAAGACCGCACCGCCCTTTGAAGCGATCATGCTGCTCACTGCCTGCTTGATGGGATTGGTGTCGCTCGGGCTATTGCCGATCGTCTGGCGGACCAGCCGCCTGAAGCCGCCACCGGGCTTCGTCGTCTTTGCAGCGCTGATTGCCATGGCGCCCGTGCTGGTGACCATTGCAAGGCTATTGCGTAGCTAATGAGACTGTTGCGAAACTGATTGTCAGAACTCGGCGTTCCCCGGCGTGCGTGGGAAGGGGATCACGTCGCGGATGTTGGCCATCCCGGTGACAAATTGCACCATCCGCTCCAGTCCCAGGCCGAAGCCGGCGTGGGGCACCGTGCCGAAGCGCCGCAGGTCGAGATACCACCAGTAGTCGGCCTTATCGAGCCCCTGCTCTTCCATCCGGGATTCGAGCACGTCGAGCCGGTCCTCGCGCTGGCTGCCGCCGATAATCTCGCCCACGCCCGGCACGAGCACGTCCATCGCCCGCACCGTGCGGCGCTCGGCCGGCTCGTCGTCGTTCACCTTCATGTAGAACGGCTTGATCGAGGCCGGGTAGTTGAAGAGGATCAGCGGCTCGGCGAATTTCTCTTCCGTGAGATAGCGCTCGTGCTCCGCCTGCAGGTCTTTGCCCCAGGCGACCGGGAACTCGAATTTCTTGCCCGATTTTTCCAGAATCTCGATCGCCTCGGTATACGGCAATCGGCGGAAGTCGTGCGCCAGGATGTGCTCCAGTCGGCCAATCACACCCTTCTCGACGTGCTCGGCGAAGAACGCCATGTCCTCGGCACAGTGTGCGAGCACGTCACCGCAGAGCCGTTTCAAAAACCGTTCGGCGAGCGCCATGTTGTCGGTGAGTTCGTAGAACGCGGCTTCCGGCTCGACCATCCAGAACTCGGCCAGGTGCCGCGTCGTGTTCGAATTCTCCGCGCGAAACGTCGGGCCGAACGTGTAGATCTTGCCGAGGGCAGTAGCGTAGATTTCGCCCTCCAGCTGACCGGAGACCGTGAGATACGCACGCCGCTCGAAAAAATCCTGGGCGTAGTCGATTTCGCCGGTTGCAGTCCGTGGCGGCTTCGCCGGGTCGATCGTCGTCACGCGAAACATCTCGCCCGCGCCTTCGCAGTCGCTGGCGGTGATGATCGGCGTGTGCAGATTGAGAAAGCCTTCCTCCTGGAAAAAATCGTGAATCGACCGCGAGAGCCGATTCCGCACACGGGCGACCGCCCCAAACGTATTGGTCCGCGGCCGCAAATGGGCCCATTCGCGCAGCTTCTCGAACGAATGCCGCTTCTTCTGCAGCGGATACGCCTCGGGGTCGGCCCAACCATGAACCTTCACCTCGGCAGCAAGCACTTCCGTCGCCTGCCCGCCGCCGCCCGAGGCCTTCACTTCGCCGCGCACCGTGACGCTGCAACCGGGCGAAAGCTGCTTCACTTCGCTCTCGTAATTGGCGAGCTTCGCGTCGGCGACGATCTGGATGTTGGCCAGGCACGATCCGTCGTTGAGCTCGAGAAAGCTGAAGCCGCCTTTCGAGTCGCGTCGCGTGCGAATCCAGCCTTGCAGCGTGACCTCGCGGCCAATCGCGGCGACGTCGCGTGCCTCCTTGACGCTGAGTCGATCCATCAATGAATCCCCTTTTCGGCGAGCCAGCGTTCCGCGTCGAGCGCCGCCTGGCAGCCGGTGCCGGCCGACGTGATCGCCTGCTTGTAGTAGTCGTCGGCGACGTCGCCCGCGGCAAACACGCCTTCGACACTGGTGTTCGTGCGGAATGGCACTTTCCAGCGGATGTACTGCTTTTCCGTCAGCTCGATCTGGCCCTTCAAGAAGTCGGTGTTCGGTGTGTGGCCGATCGCCAGGAACACGCCAGTCGCCGGCAACTCCCGCACGCCGCCGCCGTTGGTGCTTCCCAGCCGCACGCCGGAGACGCCCTGCTTGTCGTCGCCGGTCACTTCCTCGAGGGTGCTGTTCCACTCCATTTTGATTTTCGGATTCTTTAGCGCTCGCTCCTGCATGATCATGCTCGCGCGGAGCTTGTCGCGGCGGTGGACCATGTGGACTGTCGACGCATACTTCGTCAGGTAGGTCGCTTCTTCGACAGCCGAATCACCGCCTCCGACCACCACGAGCGGCTTGTTGCGGAACCGCGGCAGGGCCCCGTCGCAGACCGCACACGCACTCACTCCGCGATTTTTGTACGCCTCTTCCGAAGGCAGACCCAAATAATTCGCCTTCGCGCCGGTGGCGATAATCAGTGCGTGCGCGTTGTGCGTATTGCCCTCGAGCGTCTTCACGGTAAACGGCCGGCGCTGGAGATCGATCTCGACCACATCATCCGTGACGATTCGCGTGCCAAAATTGCTCGCCTGCTGTCGCATCAACTCCATCAGCTCCGGCCCGGTGACGGCGTGGTGTCCTTCGATGCAATTCATGTACTGCAAACGATCGCGGTCGATCGCCGTTTCGAGGTAATTCTTGAGAATACCGGCCGGGAAGCCGGCGTAATTCTCGACCTCGGTCGTGAGCGCGAGTTGCCCCAGCGGCAGCGTTCCGGCGAGCCGGTTCTCCTCGGTGATCGCACCTTCGAACACGAGCGGCTTGAGTTCCGCTCGGGCCGCATAAATCGCCGCCGACCAGCCGGCCGGACCGCTTCCGATGATGATCACTTGCTCCGCCATGTTGCTCCTGTATTCGCGCTGCGAAATGACTTGTTTCTGGGTCGTATAGTTGTGCTTAAGGGAAGAATTATAGAGTTTCACTGCCCGGCGTCCAACGGCTCGTCTTGCTGGGCTTAAATGCGAGCGGTATCGTGAATCTCGGGTGATCTATCGATAGCCTTCCAGGGAGCGGCGGACATGAATCTCTTGACTGTGGTAGCAGGCGCCGCCATTGTGCTCGCGGTCGCGTATGCCATCTACGGCCGCATCCTCAGCCGGCTGCTGCAGCTCGACCAATATCGCCCCACGCCGGCGATCCAGCTCCGCGACGATCTCGACTACGTTCCTATCCCGTCGAAATTCCTCCTCAGTCAACATTTTTCCGCGATCGCCGCGGCAGGGCCGATCGTCGGACCGATCCTGGCCGGCATCTACTTCGGCTGGCTGCCGGCGCTCATTTGGATTCTCGTCGGTTCGATCTTCATTGGCGGCGTCCACGATATGACCGCCTTGGTCGCATCGATTCGACATAAGGCAATGTCGATCGCCGAGGTGGTCCGCGACCACATGAGCCGCCTGTCGTATGTGTTGTTCCTGGTCTTTATTTGGATCGCGTTGGTCTACATCATCGTTGCTTTCACCGACATCACGGCCTCGGCTTTCGTCGGCGGGCCGGAAGCGTTGCGGTTGGGCAAGACGCAGGCGGTTGACATCGGCGAAATCGACGCGGCGACCGTCGCCGAGTCGGGCGGCGTCACAGGCGGAGCGATTGCCTCGTCGTCGCTGATGTACCTGGTGCTGCCGGTCATCATGGGACTTGCTACTGCGTTACACGCGGCTGACGCTCAGCTGGGCCACGATCATCTTCGTGCCGCTGGTGGGCGTCGTGATCTGGATCGGCCAGTACATGCCGCTCGACGTCGGCCTGATGGTCCAGCACTACCGGCCCGAGCTGTCGCTCGCTGAGGCGGACATCATCGCCCAGAAGATCTGGGACGTCTTGCTGTTGGGCTACTGCCTCATCGCGGCGGTCGTGCCGGTGTGGATGCTGCTGCAGCCGCGCGGGCACCTGGGCGGGTACTTTCTCTACATCGCGCTGGCGGTTGGAGCGGTCGGCGTGCTGTTCGGCAATTTTCCAATCCAATACGACGCCTTCAAAGGCTGGGACGCGATGGGCAAGGGGGGCGAAACGCTCTTCCCGTTCCTGTTCATAACGATCGCTTGCGGGGCCTGCTCGGGTTTCCATTCGCTGATCGCCTCGGGCACCACCTCGAAGCAGCTTCGCTTCGAGACCGACGCCAAGCCCATCGGCTATGGCGCGATGCTGCTCGAAGCGATGGTCGCACGTCTTGCGCCTTGGCCTGCGTGATGATTCTCAAGCCGACCGACGCGCTCGCCGCAGCAGAGCCCGAACCAGATCTATGCCGGCGGCTTGAGCGAATACATGGGCGTGTTCGGCGTCGCCAAAGGCTTTGCCGTCGCCTTCGGGCTGATGGCCTTCACGACCTTCGTCTACGACACGCTCGACGTCTGCACGCGGCTCGGCCGCTACGTGATCCAAGAGCTCACGGGCATGGAACATTGGACGGGCCGCTGGTTCGGCACCGCGCTCACCGCTGGCGTGCCGCTCGCGCTCCTGATGCGCAACAGCGTCGACGCGGCCGGCAACCCGGTCCCCGTCTGGCGGACGTTTTGGTTTCTGTTCGGCGCGAGCAACCAACTCCTGGCCGCACTCTCGCTGTTGGGCGTCACGGTCTGGCTCTGGCGGACGCGGCGGGTGATGTGGGTCTGGTTCGTCACCGGAATCCCCACGCTCGTGATGTACGTGATGAGCACCTGGGCGCTGGCCGAGATGACGCTGCCGAAGTTCTTCGACGCGGCCACCGGAAGTTTCACGGTCCCCGCCGATCCCGTCCCGTGGGCCGGCGTGGTGCTGATCGCGCTGGCGGCCGTGATGCTCGTCGAAGCGATCCGCGCAATCGCCGGTTCCTCGGCGCCGCCGAGCGGTTTGAAGCCCGCGATGGCGTAAGATTGCGGCTACTTTTTCTTGGCGGGCGCGGCTGCCACGGGTTGCGGCGCCGCTTCCTGTCGCGCCAGCGGCCGTTCGCTGATCGATTCTTTGACCTGCACCGCCTTGCGACCCTTGAAAACGCCCGCCTCGGCGTGAAACTTGGGCCGCCCTTCGATCGACACCACCAGCGGCAAGTGAATGTCCTTTTCCGTGGTGATCACGTCGCCCACTTGCAGCCCGATCAGGTCCGACGTAGCGATGTGCGTCTCCGCCAGGTCGACCACCACCTCGACCACCGAGCCCGTGAGCTGACTGCTGATCTGCTGGATGCTCTGCGCAGTCGGCGGTTTCTTGCCGTAGGCGACCCAGCTGTTCGAGGTGAGCTGCTGGCTGATTCGCTCGATCGAGTTGAACGTGATGCACAGGTTCACCATGCCGCGGACGTCGCCCAGCGTGATCTCGAAGCTGATCAGCACGACCACTTCGTTCGGCGGCACGATCTGCACCAGCTGCGGATTCGACTCGACGCGGTCGACCGAGAGCTGCAAATCGAGCACGTTCTTCCAGGCGTGTTTCATCTCGGCCAGGAACAGGTCGGTGATCCGCGACACCAGCCGCATCTCGATCTCGGTCAGCGGGCGGCGGATCGTTGGCGTCCCCTCGCTGCCGCCGCCCAGCAGCCGATCGATGATCGGATAGAGGAGCGACAGGTTGATGTCGAGGATCAGCTGCCCTTCGAGCGGGGCGGCGTTGATCAGGTTGAAGCAGGTCGGGTTCTCGAGGCTGAAGACGAATTCGCTGTACGTGAGCTGATCGACGCTGGTGAGCTTCA
The DNA here is from genome assembly GCA_963847905.1 of uncultured Planctomycetota bacterium. Classification (GTDB taxonomy): domain Bacteria; phylum Planctomycetota; class Planctomycetia; order Pirellulales; family Lacipirellulaceae; genus DASYDU01. Next base: position 135,008 of record CAWKBP010000004.1, read on the forward strand.
CTTCGACGATCGAGCGGAGCAGGGCGGAGAGGGCCGCCCCGAAATTGCGGCCAAAGCCTTCGTGCATCGTCTGCAGGGCCCGCATCTGCTCTTTGCCGACGCGCTCGGGCCGCTTGAAATCGTACGGCGAGACCTTCATCCCCGGCCGGTTCAACCCAGTGGGCGAGGTGACGGCGCCGCCGACACCACGGCCGTCCATGGCGTTGAGCAGACTTTCAACTTCTTCTTGGCTAAGAACTTCGCCGCTCATCGTGCACTCCGTTGCAAAATTGGAGCCGGGAGTGAGGAGTCAGGAGTCGGGGAATACAAACCGTGATTCGCCCGACTCCTGGCTCCCGACTCCTCACTCCCTAACTTGTCCTTCTCCTTGGACCACGTACTTGTAGCTCGTCAATTCTTCGATGCCGCAGGGGCCGCGGGCGTGGAACTTGTCGGTGCTGATGCCGATCTCCGCGCCCAGGCCGAACTCGCCGCCGTCGTTGAACCGGGTGCTGGCGTTGATCATCACCGCCGCACTGTCGACGCCAGCCGCGAACGCCCGCGACGCGGTGAGGTCGTTCGTGACGATCGCATCCGTGTGGCCCGAGCCGAAGCGATTGATGTGCTGGATCGCCTCGTCCACCGAGCCGACGACGCGGGCCGAAATGATCGGCCCCAGGAACTCCGTCGCGTAATCTTCGTCGGTGACAGGCTTGGCTGCCGGGATCAACTCGCGCGTTCGCTCGTCGCCGCGGATTTCGACGCCGTGACGGGCCAGGGCTTTGCCTGCCGCCGGAAGAAACTCGTTGGCCACGTCGGCGTGCACCAGCAGCGACTCGGCCGCGTTGCACACGCCCATCCGCTGACACTTGCTGTTCACCAGAATCTGCTCGGCCATGTCGAGGTCGGCCGACGCGTCGACGTACACGTGGCAGTTGCCGTTGAAATGCTTGATAACCGGCATCTGGGCCTCGGCCGCCACGCGGCGGATCAGCCCCTCGCCGCCGCGAGGAATCGCCACGTCGATATACTGCGGCAGTGCGAGAAACTTGCCGACTGCGTCGCGATCGGTCGTGCTCACCAGTTGCACCGCGTCGGCCGGCAGGCCAACTTCCTCTGCCGCCTCGGCGAGCAGTTCGACGACCGCCTGGCTCGAATGGATCGCTTCCTTGCCGCCGCGAAGGATGACCGCGTTCCCCGCCTTGACGCAGATCGCCGCCGCATCGGCCGTCACGTTGGGCCGCGACTCGTAGATGAAAAACACGACGCCCAGCGGCACGCGCACTTTGTCGATCCGCAAGCCGTTGGGCCGGAGCGTCGATTTGATCAGTTCACCGATCGGCTCCGCCAGCGCCGCCACGTCTTCGAGCCCCTTGGCCATCGATTCGATCCGCGCGGGCGTGAGCCGCAGGCGATCGACCTCGGCGTCGGTGAGGCCGTAGCCGGGCGCCGCCGCTAAATCTTGGGCGTTGGCCGCTTGCAGTCGCTTGGTATTCTCTCGCAACAGCCCTGCCGAACGCCGCAGCCAATTCACCTTCACTTCGCCGCTAACCGTCGCCATCCGCGCAGACGCCCGCCGCGCACGCGACGCGACGTCGGTGCAGTACTTGGCGAGATCAAAATCGACGGCGGTAGCCATGGGAAAATGGAGCGGAAACGAGGCTCTCCGGTTCGCGGCCGAACAATGGGCCGAACATGGTAAGTATCGTCCAATCCGGCAGTTGGGTCAATGTTGGCTCGTCGCCCAAACACCGCGCATTACGCCAATCCACCGCTCAATTCGAACGCCAGCAGCGCCTCGCGGACGGGTCGCACGTCGTGGACGCGGAGGACCTGCACGCCCTGTACTGCCAGAGCCAGTGCGACGCCGATGCCGGCTGGCGTCCGGTCCGCGCTCGCGTCGCCGATCATCGTGCCGAGGAAGCTCTTGCGCGAATGGCCGACTAGCACCGGGCAGCCCAGTGCATGCAGCGCGTGGCAGCTGCTAAGCAGGGCGAGATTGTGATCGTACGTTTTGCCGAAGCCGATACCGGGATCGAGACAGATCCGTTCGCGCGAAATGCCGGCGGCTTCGAGCATGTCGCGCCGCTCGCGCAAATAGCGATGCACGTCGGCCACCACGTCCGCGTAGGTGGGGTCCTGCTGCATCGTCTCGGGCACGCCCTGCATGTGCATCACGCAGACGCCCGCACCCGAAGCGGCCACCACACCGACCATCCGCGGATCGGCTTCCAAGCCGCTGACGTCGTTGATGATCTCCGCGCCGGCGTCGACCGCCGCTTCGGCAACGCCAGCCTTGCGAGTATCAATGGAAATCGGCACCTCCACCTCGTCGGCCAACCGCCGAACGACCGGAATCACACGGGCCATCTCGACGTCTTCCGGCACCGCAGCCGCCCCGGGACGCGTGCTTTCGCCGCCGACGTCGAGCAAATCGGCACCTGCCGCCACAAGTTCTTGCGCGTGGACAACGGCCGCTTCGACATCGAGAAACCGCCCGCCATCGGAAAAGCTATCCGGCGTCACGTTGATGATCCCCATCAATAGCGGCCGCCGCGGCAACTCAAGCGACCGCGTGCGCAGCTGCCAGACGGTTGCGCGATTGAGTGACAGCGATCTCGCGTCATGCACTCCAGCGTAATCTACGGCTGGCGGCGGGGAAATCACCAAGGTGTTTCCATCGTGCCGACGATCTGTTGCGCGAGCCGCTCGATCGCCTGTTGCTGCGAAGTGGCGACCGATTGGCCCGCTTCCGGGATCATATTTGCCGTCTGGTCAATGCCGACCAATTCGGGCGGCAATCGCGATCGACTGCGGCGGCGCCATCGGCAACCGGCGGCGGTTGAGCCAGCTGACCTCCGTGAAGATCGCCGATTCCGAGAACCGCGGGTCGTCGAAGCTGTTCTCCGCCAGCAAGTGCCGCGCATCGCCCTGCAGCTTCACCGCGAGGATGCTATCGGCGTCGGGCGTGCCGACGACTTTATAGGGCGTCTTGAGTTCGATTTCCTTGATCACCGCTTCGGTCAGCCGCTCGCCCAAATCGGGGCGGTAGCTATCGGACTCGATCATCGGCACATAGACCGTGGCGATGTCGGGCGCGTAGAGCGATTCGCTGCCGACCTGGTAGCGTGCGCACCCGGCGAACAACAGCGAACAGATTGCAAACGTGGTAAACCTCGACATCGGCGTCGGCTACCTCGTCTTCGTGTCGGACGGCGGCTGGGCTAGAAGCGTGCCGTTCTTGATCTCCGGCACATTGGCCAGCGACGAGTGCTCCCGGCCCTTGGGGAAGGCCTCGACGATCCACGCCAGCCGCTTCTCGGGGAAGTCCGGCAACTCGGCCAGCTCGATCATCCGGTCTTTGGCCCGCTGGGCAAACTCAGAATCGGGATATTTGTCAATCACCTCGGCGTAGTAAGTCTTGGCCGATCCGTAGCTCTTCGTGCCGTCGTAAAACTGCGCCATCTGCATGTCGCGCGAGGCAACTTCCTGATGCAACTGGGCGCTGACGGTCTGCAACCGCTCGCGCTCTTCGGCGCTGAGCTGTCCGGAGAAGTTGGTGCGGAGCTGCTTCACGAGCAACTGGGCTTCCTCGAGCGGCGTGCCATCGTAATCCGAGCCCTGATATTTGCGCAGCTTCGCTTGCAAGCCCAAGAGGTGGGCTTCGAACTGGAACTCGCTGCGCGGGTATTCCTTTCGCAACAGCTCGTAGTGATAGTCGGCATCATCAAAGCGACCCGAGCGAAAGTAAACGCCGGCCGTCGCCATGATCGCATCGTCTGCCCGCGGACCGGTCGGATCGTTCATGCGGATGTTTTCATACGTCTTGATCGCGTGGCCCATTGTATCGAACCAGGGCCGCGTCTTGTCCCAGGCGTTGGGCGTCATCGGCGCATCGTAGTGGGCATTGGCATACGCTTCGAGATAGCGGGCAATCGCCCATTCTCGCTCGACCAGCTTGTCGAGATAGCGCGTGCTCGGGTACTTGTCGGCGAGCTCGTTGTAAGCATCGCGGGCCGGGATGCAGCGGTCGTCGAAATAGTAGCTCTCGGCCAGCATGAACATCGCGTCTTCTTTGATCCGCATGTCAACGGCCCGGTCGGCCGCGCTGGCATATTCGTCGGCCGCGGCGTGATAGCGCTTCGCCTCGAATAGCCGCTCACCTTCCATGAACATTTCGTGGGCCACCTGATCGTTCGGACCGAGGCCGACGGCTGACTTCATCTTCCCGTAGACGGCGCGCGGATCGAGTCCCGGCGCGAGCCCTTTGTCGGGGTCGACGTCGGAATCGGGCGGCGGACCGGATGCTTCCGTGACCGCGCGGTCGATCGGGCGGCCCATGCCGTCGAAATAGCCGTCGACGCCGGCCACGGTATATCCTTTGCCGGCGTGGAATTCCGCCTTCTTCTTATGCTTCTTCCACCATTTCGCCGATCCAACCGGATCGCCTTCGCCGAACAGGCCCGTCCAGGGCCACTGCGTCGGGGCCGACACAGGCGCCGCAGTTTCCGGAACTGCGGCGACAGACTCCCTGGCAACGGGCGCGCCGCGGCGCTCGGCAGCGGAGGCGGTGCAAATGGCTGACTCGCGGACGACGCGCCAGCCGGCTGCTGAGCGCAGCTCGTTTGTGCGTAACCGACGCAAGCCGCCCACACCGCCAGCACGATGCAAGACACCTTCCACCAGTTGCTGTCGACAATCACCAAATGGCCAATGGGAGTAGACGTCATGAAAGAAAATCAGCGCGGAGTCGTCGCACGAGATAAGCGGTGCGGGAAAGTACGCGATCCCTGCAAACCGCGTCAAGACCAGCGAGCCGGGGCGTCCTCCCCGCCCCCGAGTACACGTCGCATCCAGTGCTGTCAGCTATCGGCCGACAGTTTGCGTCGACCAGCGTGCCGCCGAAAGGCAATTTGGACCGCAGGTGGCCGGCATGTTATGATTACCGAAGAGCGTACTGCAAAAATCTTGGTTCGCGGAGTCCCTGCCCAAAAACCGTGCCATGACCGTTAGCCAAAGTGATCTTGATAGCTTCCACCATTTTGCGAGTCTGGAGCTCACGTCGCATGACACGGCACAGACATGGGAAGATCTGCTCGACAGATGGCGATCACAAAAAGAACACGCCGAAACGATCAAATCAATTTCTCGAGGTGCACAAGACGCGGACGCGGGACGCCTGCGTGATCTTGCAACGGTCGACGAGGGAATTCGCTCTAAGCTTGGTTTTCCTCCCCGCGCTGGATGAGTTTCCGCCTCAAAATTACCGATGAGGCAGCTGAGCAATTGCTTTCGATAGCGGCGCGGTACGCCCAGACTTCGCAGTCGCTTGAAATTGCCGCAGCATGGTACGATGGCATTATTAAGGACTTGGAATCGCTTGAACAAAATCCGCTTCGCTGCACCGTCGCTGCGGAAAGCGAGCTTTTCGATTTTGAACTGCGCGAAATGCTCTATGGAAGCGGAAAGCGATTGACCCACCGCGCCCTATTCCGAATCGTCGGGAACTCAATCGAAGTCCTGACGATTCGACACCATGCACAACGTCCACTCGAGTCAGGCGATCTTTAGACCAAGCGCGGCGAGATCGGACGATACAAACTAGGCCAGCTCCGCCGCTTCCTGGTGAATTCGAGCGAGCCTTACGCGGCCAACGCGCCGGCGGCTGGCTTCGAGCACCGTCACCTGCAAAGAATCGTTCCAGGTGATTGATTCGCCCGGCGTGGGAACTCGACCAAACGTGTCGAACACGAAACCGCCGATCGTGTCGAAGGCCTCCTCTTCCGGCAAATCGAAATCCATCAGCTCATTGATCTGATCGACATGGGCTCTGCCGAGGGCCACGCAGGTGTCGTCGTCGACTTTGCGGATGTCGTCTTCCACTTCGGCGTCGAATTCGTCCTCGATCTCGCCGACGATCTCCTCCAGCACGTCTTCGATCGTTACCAGACCGGAGACGCCGCCATATTCGTCGAGCACGATCGCGATGTGGGTCCGGCTGCGCTGGAAGAGCTTTAGCAGGTCGTCCACGGCTTTCGATTCGGGCACAAACAGCGGCTTGCGCAGCATCTCTGCGAGCGGCCGCCGCTCGTCTTCCGAGTGTTTGGCTAGCTCGGGCAGCAGGTCTTTAATGTAGAGGATGCCGACGATGTCGTCGCGACTCTTGTCGTAGACCGGCAGTCGCGTGTGGCCCATCGACGTAACGTAATCGAGCGCTTCGTCCCAGGGCTGCTGCGACTGGAGCATGTGCATCTCGGTCCGCGGCGTCATCACATGCGACACCGCGACGTCTCCCAGTTCCATCACCCCCTCGATCATCTCGCGGGCGTCTTCCTCGAGCAGCCCTTCGCGGTGGCCCTCGGTGACGATCGAGCGAATCTCTTCCTCGAACGATTCCTCGTCGACGATTGCCGCCTTGCGACCGGTCACCATCCGCAGCACCGCCTCGATCATGCGCGCCACGCGATCAGCGGAAAGTTCAGCCAGCTCAAGAATCGCCAGCAGGGCCAGCTAAAATACAGGAATCGTTCGGCACCCACCTGGACGACGGCCCACGGCAAACAGCCGGCTACAACCGTGCGTAATAGCGCCAGCACGGCCACAATCTCCAGCAGTTCGAGCCACGAGATAGGGTCGGCGACGATTCGTTCCCAGGCATACAAACCGCCGGCAACGGCAAACAGCACTGTCGCCATCCCAATGAAGATCTCGACGCCGAGCGCCGTCTCTTCGTGGTGTCGCACGATGTCGCCGAAGCGATCGAGGTGCTGACGCTGTTCGCAGATCTCCTGCAAATCATGGCGCGAGAAATCACGCAGCACCCGCGAACCAATGGCCGCCAGCGCGCTAGCCGCCAGACTGACGATCGCGATCCACAACAGTGCGTCGGCGATTAGCAAGCTTCGGTACCTCCCCCGCCTGACTGTTCGTCTGCAGTGTTGATCCCCTGGAAACCTTCCGGGAGCACCACGCCGCACTCGCTCAAGTAAAACCGCTCAGCTGCCCGCATATTTCGCGCCGCGGCCTCCGCTTGGTCGTCGAGCCCCACCAGGTGCAACATGCCGTGAATCACGTAGAGCAATTGCTCATCGTCCGGGGCCCATCCCTGCTCCACGGCGGCCGCCGCGGCCGTGTCGGCGCTCAAGACAACCTCGCCGTTGAGATGGGAATCGCTCGCATCGAGCACAAAGCTCAATACGTCCGTTGGCCAGTCGTGGCTCAAGAACTGCCGGTTGAGCTGGTGAATCGTCGGGTCGTCGACCACCGCTAGACTGATCGATGCCGAGGTGAACTTCGAATCGGCCAGCACCCGACGGGCCGCGTCGATCAGGCGATTCTCGTTCACCGTGTGGGCCGATTGCTGGTTGGCGAGCGAAAGCTCGAAGCCACCAGTGGATGCGTTGTGGGCGTGAATGCCGTGGGCCATGACGAAGATTGGTCGCCGCGTAGACTCGTGCTGCCGCATGCTCAGGCGGTCTCTTGATCGGGATATTTTACGCGACCGTGGTAGACGGCCGTTAACGATTTTACCAGGCTCTGTCCGATTTTGTCGACTTCCTCCAGCGTCAGGCCACATTCGTCAAACTGGCCATCGAGCAACCGCTTGCGGCTCAGCTCGTCGACCAGACTCTCGATGCGGGCCGGCGTCGGCTCGACCAACACGCGGCTCGCGCTTTCGACCGCGTCGGACAGCATCAGGATGCCCGCCTCTTTGGTCTGTGGCTTGGGGCCCGGATAGCGGAACGAGCTCTCGTCGACCACATTGCTGCCGTCGATGTCGTTGCCGCGACTGCTCCGCTCCGCCGCCTGGCGATAGAAATACTCGACCAGCGTCGTGCCGTGATGCTGCTGGATGAAATCGATGATCGGCTCGGGGATCTTGTTTTGCCGCGCCAAGTCGACGCCGTCTTTGACGTGGGCGATGATCACCAGCGTGCTCATTGCCGGCATCAGCGACTGGTGGCGGTTGTCGCCTTGCCCCTGATTCTCGGCAAAATAACCCGGCTTGAGCATTTTGCCGATGTCGTGGAAATAGGCGCCGACGCGTACCAAAAGTCCCCGTGCGCCAATCGATTCGGCAGCCGCTTCGGCCAGCGACGCGACCGTGATCGAATGGTTATAGGTTCCCGGCGCACGGCGGACCAGCTCCTGCAACAGCGGATGAGCCGGATCGCCCAGCTCAATTAGACTCAAATCGGTCTGTACGCCGAAGACTCGTTCTACTAACGGCAGCAAGCAAGTCATCAACGACCCCGCGACGATCGCCCACAGGCCCCACATCAGCGAGGTCTTGAGCAGCGACAATATCGGCTGGCCGTCCAACGTGCCGACGCCGATCGTCGTAAAAATCGCCACCCCGGCAGCAACAAAGCCGACCGACAGTAGCTTGCTCCGGCTACGGACACGACCCAGGCACAAAATCGCGCCGACCGTCGTGGCCATCGTCACCACCGCGTCGCCCAAATCGAGGCCGATCGCCTGGCTGCCGATCAAAGTCACTGCCGCTGACATCAGCAGTGCAAACTCGCGGTCGTAGGCAATCGCGATCGTCATGCCGAACAGCATCAGCGGGATCACCTCCGCCCGCCATTCGTCGTTGCTGGCAACAATCATCAAGCCGACTGTCAGCACAACCGAGGTCAGCAGAATCGCCAGCCGGCTGAGTTCTTCCGCGACGCGCGGCTCCCGATAGTAGACGTAGAAGCCGCAGAGCACATACAGCGCCACGTACATCCCCAGCACGGCCATCGAGCGTGATATCTTTTCCGGGAAAGTACGCCCTGCGACCTGCGCCGCGTGCTCCAAACGAATCATCTCCATTTCATCGTTGTCGAGCGGCACCTTGTCGGATGGCTCGTCGACCCGAGCCGCCGTGCGCGAGCACACTGCCCGGAGGAAAAATCGTCGTCTTCGGCGGCACGGCATCGGCCGCCTTCTGTTGCTCGGCGCGGGTGGCCTCGACGTTACGCGTGAGTGTCACGGGCAGCTTCGGCTGCAACCAGGCGAAGATCCGCTTCGAGACCTCCAGCGAAGGGAGCTTGGTTTCCAACGACTTCTGCAGCTGCGTCGCCGCGTTTTCTTTCAGGACGTCGTTGATCGCCACGGTCGACGGGAAGCTTTCACTGCCACCCTGCCGAACCTCGATCCGTTCAAAATTCGCGTCGTGATCCGCGGGCAGCGCATCGAGCACACCGTTCTGCTCGAGCAGCTTCGTCGAGTCGGCGAGCGACAACTTGAACGCGTCGAGCGCACCTTCTGCTTTGAGTGCATCGCGGAATCGCTCAAACTGCTGCTGGCGTTCTTCCTGAGTCGGCGCCGGAGTGCCCTCGGCCAGCTTGGGCTCAAATTCGCTCCACAGTGCGTCGACCGATGTCAGATCGGTCGCCGCGACCAGCTGGCTGACGTCGTTTTCGAGCTTCGCCCGCAGCTGCACCAGCGCGGTCGGATCCTGGTTGTAGACCGCGACGGCCAGCTTCCGCGCCTGCTCGCGGGCGGCCTCGGTCGCCTTCTCGTCGAACTTCTCGAACTGTGTGCGGGCCGTGATGTCGCGCTCGGGAATGTCGCCCAAATGATACGGCTGCGGCGGCACCCAGCCCTGCGTGATCGCCCACAGCGCGATCGCCGCCGCTGCACACATCGCCAGCCGCACGAGCACATGACCGCGACGCAAATGCAAGCGCAGACTGCCCCACATGCCGGGTGGCAGTTCCACCGAGGCAACTCGCTCGCTCCGCGTTCTTTTCTTACTACCGGTAGACATGAAATCCAGTCAGCGGAAACAGCCCCGCTGGGCTACCGCTTCCGCTTCGGTCCTTCTTCATACGCCGTGACGATTTCCTGCACCAATCGGTGGCGGACGATGTCGTCCCGCCCCAGCACGATGTTGGCATAACCTTCAATGTCCCGCAGACGGCCAATCGCGTCCAATAGCCCATTTTTCGTGTGTGGCGGCAAGTCGACTTGCGACGTGTCGCCCGACACCACCACTTTCGAGTTCCAACCCATCCGCGTGAGAAACATCTTCATCTGCGAGACGGTCGTGTTTTGCGCCTCGTCCATGATGATAAACGCATTGTTGAGCGTCCGCCCGCGCATGTACGCCAGCGGCACCACCTCAATCACGTCCTCGGCCATGTACTTTTTTACTTGCTCGAAGTCCATCATCTCGCGCAAGGCGTCCAACAGCGGCCGCAGGTATGGATTGATCTTCGCCTGCAAGTCGCCGGGCAAGAAGCCCAGGCTCTCGCCCGCTTCGACCGCCGGACGCACCAGCACGATCTTGCCGATCTGTTGCTGCTTGAGCGACTCGACCGCCGTTGCCACGGCGAGGTACGTCTTGCCGGTGCCGGCCGGTCCGTTGCAGAACACCAGGTCGTGGTCGCGAATGGCTTGCACATAGCGTGCCTGCCCTTCGGTCCGGGGACGAATCTTGCGGCCCGGCGAGCGGACGTCGACCGGCGCCGTCTTGCCATTGGTCGGAGCGCCGACAACTTGCTGGATGATGTGGCCGACTTGCTCGGGCGTCACCGACCCGTCGCGTCCCACGGTGTTCTTGAGCTGTTCGATGATCTCGGTCGCTTGAAAGACCGCTTGCTCGTCGCCCGTGACGTGGATCTTGCCATTGCGGGCAGAGATCTTAGCGGGCACGCTGTCGCGAATCCGTCGCAGATGCTGATCGCTCGTGCCCAGCAGCAGCACCAGCTCGTCCGGGGTGCCGACCGGTATTGTCGCTTCAATCATCAACACACGCGGCGGAAGCAGCCCGCCGCCTTGAGACTCCTGAGAGATTCGATCTGTGCTACCAACCTCTCAACTATACCTGATTCGCCGAAAAACGCACTAGCAACGCCAGCGGCCCAGGGCGCAACTGCATTCCCTGTAACGCCTTACGTACCCCATTTAGCGGCGGAGCTCGCTCCGCACTCACGCTGCAGCAGGCGTTCAACGCCCTCAGCTCCCCCCCATCCATCCCATCGCCCAAAACAAATACGCGACCGGCGCCGCCCCCATCAGCGAGTCGAGCAAATCGAGCACGCCCCCAAATCCAGGCATCCACGCGCTCGAATCCTTCACGCCCGCGTCGCGCTTCAACAGCGACTCTGTAAGATCACCAACGATCCCGGCGGCCACCAACGCCAACGCGTAGACGATCATCCGCGCCCATTCTGCTCCCGACAGCGTGACCTCATGGTGATGTGCGATGCTCGTCACCAACCACGCCGCAAAACTAGCAAACACCGCGCCGCCGGCCACGCCCTCCCAGGTCTTCCCTGGACTGAGCACTGGCGCGAGCTTGTGCTTTCCGAAAATCCGCCCCGCGGTGTATTGCCCGATGTCGCTCATTTTCACGATCGCGATCATCGACAATAGCGCGTGCATCCCCAGCCGACCATCGCCACCGCCGAACAGCCGCAGCTGCACCAAAAAACCGACGAGCACGCCGACGTACGCAATCGCGAACACTGCGAGCGCCAACTCGACCGTCGCCCGCCCTGCCCCATCGAATCGCCGTAGTTCACCGACGAACGCGACGAGCACGCCGATCGCAAAGCCAATCGCCAACCAGCCGACGCCCTGAATCGCAATTCCCGTCAACCAGCGCCGGCCACAATCCCGGGCAACGCCGCCGCAAGCAGCGTCACCAGCACCCCGCCATACACGACCCACGCGAGCGGCTCGTGCCCGCGTTTGCGAAACATCGCCAGCAGCTCCCCCGCCGCCAACATCGCCGCCACAATCGCCAGCGGCAACAACACAATCCCCGGCCGCGCCGCCCGCCAATCGAGCCAACACAGCGCACCAAGCCCCGCAATGAACACCACACTCAAAATCAATCGCCACCGCAACATGCGACCACTATGGCGTTTCCCCCAATTTTGGGCAACGCCCCTCTTCCCGTCCTCCGTTCCGGCCAGCCGCTTGCGGTTTAGCAAACCCACAATGCCTGCACCTTCCCAACCAATCCCGCCGGCGATACCCTGCCAAGACATGACTTGGTTCACCAAAACACCCGACCGGCGCACACCTCGCCCACAACGCCACCGTCACCGGCGACGTGACTCTCGGCCCAGACACCAGCATCTGGTTCGGCGCCGTCGTCCGCGGCGACGTCGCCCCCGTCACCATCGGACAGCGCGTCAACATCCAAGACGGCGCAATCGTCCACTGCGACACCGGCTTCCCCAACTCGATTGAAGACGACGTCTCGATCGGCCACCGCGCCGTCGTCCACGGCGAGCGCGTCGGCCGCGGCACACTCATCGGCATGGGCGCGATCCTGCTCGGTCACACAAACATCGGCGCAGAATGCCTCATCGCCGCCGGCGCAGTCGTCACACCGGGCCAAACCATCCCCGACCGCTCACTCGTCGTCGGCGTCCCCGCCAAGATCGTCCGCCCCGTGAGCGACAAGGAACTCGAATATCTCCGCTGGCTCAGCCGCCGCTACGTCGACCTCGTGGCCAAATACCACGCCGGCGAATTCGGCTCGCCAAACGCATCTCCCCTCCGCTGACACAGCCATCTCAGCACGCCGCGCATTCGGCGTGCGGACACTTTACGGTGCGCCCTCCGCCAAAATGGCGCACCAGCACAGCCAGAAAACGCTGTTCGCGCAACGGACGCCGCTCTACGATAAAATGGGATCTCAACTTGAGTTAATCCCAGCGACCGAACCGAGTCAGCCGCCGCAGAGAGCCCGCCATGACAATTGCTTCAGCACGACGAGTTCTACCTCCGGTCATCGCGCTCTGCTTGATTCTGACGCTGACCAAATGCGCCTCTCGGCGCCGCTGCTCCCCGATATGATCGCCTGGGCCGACAAAACCCGCAACTACATCTACGGCGGATTCATCGATAAGGGGTTTGTTCCGGGTAAAGTCGTGTATCGTTTCGTTGGGGCCCTGCCGAACATCGGCGTAGGCCGCTCGAGATTACTGAAGTGACTCACCCCGACCATACGCAAGACGTATATCAACACATCTACGACTCGGAGGGCGGCGACCCCACGGAATTCCTCATCGGCACTTTTGCCGACGTCGCTCCGATCGCGCCGCGCCATCTTTGGCTGCCAGGCATCGCACAGTATAAGTTCCGCGCGGTGACGCCCGAAGGCGGCGTTGGTGACTTGCTCTCGATGAACGACAAAACTAGCATGGCCGTCGTCGATAGCGTGGCCTACGTGCCGCCGCCGCCCAACACGCCGCCGACCCGCGTATACGACAGCATCAGCGCCGACGATCCTCGGCATCTCGATCGGCTATGCCGACCTCTACGGCACTGGCTTCGAAGGCCAGTGGGCCGACGCCACCGGCCTGGCCAGCGGCACCTATTGGCTCGAAGTTACCGTCAACCCCTACGGCGATACGCCAGAGGGCCGCGTCATCGAATCTGACTATTCAAACAACACCGCTCGCATCCTCGTCGACCTGCTGCCCGGCGACTACAACGACGACGGCATCGTCGACGCAGCCGACTACACCGTCTGGCGCGACACCCAAGGCGAGTCGGTCTCGATTCTCACCACCGGCGCCGATGGCAATGGCGACGGCAACATCACCGCCGGCCGACTATCAAGTTTGGAAAACAAACTTCGGTAAGACGCTCGCTCCAGTTGCCGGCAGCGGGAAGTGTCGCCGTGCCCGAGCCCGTCAGCGTGTCGTATGTCTGGCTCGCCGCTCTCGTCGCCGGACTCCTGCCAACAAGTCGCGTCTCGAACCGTGGCCGCCGCCAAACCGTACGACGTACAATTAGGGGCATGAATAATTCGTCCCCTCCCACACCCCAAGAACCAAACGACCAATTGCCGATGAAAGAACTCGCTACTCAATCCCCCGTTCCGCCCGCGCCCGCCGAGCCCACGCTCTGGAACTGGCTCACCGACCCGACCAACGCCCAATGGCTGCTGCCCGTGACCGGCGCCTGGATCCTCGGTCTCGATTGGCTGCTGTTCGCCGAGAACACGATGAGCCTCTACCTCGCCACGCCGCTCTTGGTCGTCGCCGGCTTCATCGGCGGCACGCTGGGCACCCACTATCTTCCAGACGCGCTACGCCGGCGATCGAGGCACCACCGCCTGGGTCAAAGCGATCTTGGCCGGCCTCGTCGTCGGCCTCCCCTTCCCGCTCGCCGGCACCTTCGTCGGCGGCTGGATCCTCTTCAACTCCGGCCTCACCAGCATCCGCGACCGATTCCTGCGGAAGAAATAGTCTTCCTGCGGAAGAATAGTCTTCTCGGAAGTCGGCCGCTCTCGCCCCGCTTCCCAATCGGCTCGCCCGCCACCGAGTCGATTTTGCGATACAAGCCTGCGCAGAAGCACATTCTGCGTCTGCTACCATGGAAAGGATGGAGCAGATTCAGAGAATTCTCACGCGGCCCACTCCGGTGGGCGGCGCCATTTTGCGCAGCCCGCGCTGGCGGCAATCGCGCTTGCTTTGGCCCTGTGCTGGAGTGCGCCGGCACTTGCGCTCATCCGAGGCATCGACATCTCAGTCTATCAAGGCAATATCTCGGCCGCCGGTTGGCAGCAAGTCAAAGCATCCGGCATCGACTTCGTATTCGCTCGCGTGACTCTCGGCGCTTGTTGCGACGTCGACGCGAACTACGTGAACAATTTCAACCGGGCGATCGCCGCGGGAATCCCCATCGGGCCCTACGCAGTCGGCTATCCACACACCAACTCAGCCGACCCGAACGACGCGGTCGAACGAAGCGAACTATCTCATTTCGCTCATGAAGCCGTACTACCAGGGATCGGGCCTCATGCTGCGGCCGGTGCTAGACATCGAGCTGCCCACCGACAAAAGTCTCAGCCAGTCGTTCATGTCCCAATGGGTCGTCAAATGGGCCACCACGATCAAACAAGGCCTCGGCGTCGATCCGATCATCTACACCTACACCGATTTCGCCTCCACCGAATTCAACAGCACCGTCACTCAATATCCGCTCTGGATCGCCAACTACAGTTCCACACCTCCGAACTCGCTGCCGGCTTCTAAGTATTTGCCCTGGTCGAGTTGGGAGTTCTGGCAGCACTCGGGCACGCGGCAGCGTCCCCGGCATCAGCGGACCTGTCGACCTGGACGTGTTCGACGGCACGCTATTGGAGCTTGTCCAGCAATATTCTCCCAACTATTCCAACGGCGACTACAACAACGACGGCATCGTCGACGCGGCCGACTACACCTACTGGCGCAATCGAATCGGACAGCATGTCAATCTCGGCACCGGGGCCGACGGCGACTTGAGCGGAGTGATCGACGCCGGAGACTACGACATCTGGAAAGCCAATTTCGGCAAATTGGTGCCCAACGTGCCGCCCGGAGCGGGAGCTGGTTCCGTCGCCGGAGTCCCGGAGCCAACCGCCCTCGCACTGCTATTGGCGGCTCTGTTGAATGCCCTGTTATGCTGTCGACCGCGTGCAGGCAGCTAACACATCACACCGGCAACACGACGAACAACAGCACGCCCGAGAAGTGGGCCGCACTCCCGGCCATCACCAGCATGTGCCACATCGCGTGGAAGTGTCGCACCTTGCGATCGTTGAGCCAGAACACCAGGCCCAGCAAGTAGCACACCACGCCCAGCATCATCCAGCCCAGGCAGGCCAGCGGCAACATCGTCAGCAGCGTCGGCACCGCCAACATCGGCAGCGCTCCACAAACCAGGCACGGCCACATCGAAACGTTCTCCACCCGCTGGGCAAACAACACCTTCGAAACAAATCCGTAAATCGCCACTCCCCACACCGCCGCCAGCAGAATCCACCAAGGCGTCGCGTGCAGGTAGGCCAACGAGAAGGGCGTGTACGTCCCCGCGATCAGCAAGTAAATCGTCCCTTGGTCGATCGCCCGAAACAGCGATCGCAGCCGCGGCGATTGAAACACATGCGAAAGTGTCGACATCGCATAAACCGCAATCATGCTCGTCACAAAGATGCTGCAGCCGGCCACGCGCCAGCCATCGCCGCCGCCCAGCGTGTCGGCCATCAAGAAGGCCCCCACCACGCTCATCACCACCCCCGCCCCGTGCGTCAGGCTGTTGGCGATTTCCTCTTCCAGCGTCAGCCCTTGGGCGTTGACGGGGCCCACGCCTCGCTCGGCAGCCGTGTTCGAGTACACGGTCGGAAAGGCGGTCGGAAAGGCGGTAGGATAGGTCGTGGCGAGTTCGGCGTTCATGGCGGGTTCATCCGGTCTGCGGGTCGTCTCGACGGGTTCCGAGTCGTTCTCTTCCCGTCTCAAACTCTCATACGGGCCGAATTCGGGCTGTTACAGCGACAGCCCAATTATTTTAGAATTGGCGAAATCCCCGCATTTTCGCGGGTTCCGATGCTCTCCGGTTCGCCAAACGGCCACCCCAGACCCAAATGTTCTAACCGGACTGCCCACTCCCCGAAACCCCCGGCGATGTAGAATTCCCTGCCGCACCAACATCCTGGGCCCCAACCACCAGGGCCTCAACCCCAGGCAGGCCTCCCCCATGAACCTCGCCACGCCCGCCCCCGCGACCGATCCGCCCCTCACCGAATCACACCACCAGGCCCTCGCCGCCGCCGCCCGCCGACGCGAACCGATCCAGCGGGCCGCCCGCGTCGCCAACTTCAACGCCTGGACAACCGCCATCCTCGCCGCCCTCTCCGCGCCGTTTGCTCTTTTCAGCGTCTCGGGCTTCCTCGTCTTCGCCGCCCTGGCCGCCATCGCCTGGAACGAATTCCGCGGCCGCCGCCAACTCCTCGCCTGCGATCCCCAGGGCGCGACAATCCTCGGCTGGAACCAGGTCGGCCTCTTAGCGATGATCACCATCTACTGCATCTGGGCGCTCTACTCCAACCTCTGGGGCAGCGGCTCGATCGAAGCCGAACTCCGCGCCAACCCACAACTCAGCGCCACGATCGGCTCCATGGAAGGCTTCAGCGACCTCTACCGCTCCATCGTGGTCATCCTCTACGGCTCGGTGATCGTACTCAGCACCATCTTCCAAGGCGCCAACGCCCTCTACTACTTCTCCCGCCGCAAGTACGTCGAAGCCTACGTAAAAGAAACCCCACCCTGGGCCATCGACCTCCACCGCGCAACCACGCCGTAGTCGGCGCCGCCTAGCCAAGTCTCTCCGAGACTCGGACCAACCCGCCATCCAGCCGCTTGCGGTTTAGCTGACCAACAACCGCCGCCCCACTGTTTGGCTCTCGATTCTCAACCCTCGACGCCTGGACCCTCGACTCTTCAGCGGTTTCGCTAGCCCTCCCGCGCCGCCCAATCGCTCACTGCTCCCAGCATCGCCCCTACATTCGACCATGGTACAATCCAGCCGGAGCGTTCCACATGTCACTGACTTCGCCTGACATCTGTTGCGCAATTCAGCACAAATTGCGTCTGGCTCATTCACGTCGCCCGATTACGTTCTCGCGAAGCGCTGGCCGCATTGCTTACCGCGAGGAAGTGCTCGCCATCCAGCAACGGCATCGACGACATGGAAGCTGGCCGCACGACGCCCATTGAAGACTTCGACCGCGAGTTCCGCCTGCGCGATCCACGCCCCTGCATCGAATGAAACGCGATAGTCCTATTCGCCTCGCGCTCGGCTACCAATGTAGCGCGGCACTCCCCCGCTCGGTTTAGACGTGCAGTGCCTATGATCACTCCCAATTCATCGTACGCAGATCGCTATTCCTGACAATCGCTAATTGTCGCTTCGACGTTCGGCATACGCCCATCATTCAGATCGGCACGATCAGATTTAGCCAAACGAGCGTCGCATACGTGCTTTTCGATTTCTGCCTCAATAGCAAGTGAATTCAGTTTAACATCCACTCGGAACGCAAAACGCGATCGCAATAAGGCAAGCCGAAAACATGGAGTATTGCAATACGCAATTACTGCGGCAGCGAACATCGAATTAGATTAAGAAGTCCACGAGTACGAAAGTGCAACCTCCGATGACGGGCAACCCAATTATTGGAATCGTCAATTTTGGTAGGCCGACCGACGCCGGCAGTACTTCGGATAGTTTGATGAATTTGCCAATATGAATTTGAATCGCAACCCACTTTGCGTGTCGATTTATTTCCGCTCGATTGCTCTTGATCAACGCAATTGATGACATCAGCTCGCACGACATTTTTGATCGAGCGATACAAGTTGCGAGTTTGGACGCATGCCGATTTACTCAATCACTTTTCACTGTTTTGCCCAAACAGATAGGCCATTAGCCCTATTCGTTACACACATGTTGTCGTTCGTAGAGATTGCCGTGTGGCTACTATAATCAGCGGTCACCTTTTGGGGCATGACACCTGTGGTCTCGAATCGACCCGAACGCGAACAGCCAGCTGGTTTCAACAATTGGGAATCTATATTTTTCGCGAACCCTTGGCCGTTCAAATTGTTCGCGTATCTTCGTGCCTTCTTTTGGCCCATTCTGCCCACTAAATCATCAGCCGCCCGTCTGCGCTAGAACGAAGAGGCGACGGTAGTTGGCAGGCGCTAAGTACTGACGACACTCACAAGCGTCCAGCACGAAGAACAAAGACCGCTAATCTTCACTAATCAGCGCTAATTAGCGAACATTAGCGGTCTCTCTCTTCTGCCAACCAATCCAACCGCCAGCCCCTGCCTCTTGTCATGGCACTTGCGTCACATCCCGCTCCCCATTGTGCCATCTGTGATTCGTGAAACCTCCGCCCGGCCAAAAATAATTGTTGAATCTCGGCCACCCACTCCTCTACAACGAATACTATACAAATCAGCAGTCCCTGCGCCGCGTAGAGGCCTACCCTCCGCGGTTGGCGTGAGGCCAATCCTCCGTCCGCTGCGACCGCTGAGCGTTCTTTGAAAACTTGAAAGCAGCCGTCAGCTCTTAGCCATCCGCTATCAGCCAGCGATCGCATGTGCGCCGATCTAAAACTGCAGAGCAATGAGGCTACCGGTGCGCGCTCATGTTGAGCACGATCGCGTGCGTGCATCGAACGCATCCGCATCGCCAGAAAGACCAGTTTTGAACTGGCAGAGGACCCCACCGCCGCGATCTGTCACCTTGGTCACCTTCGCAAAATCCTCGGGATTTAACCAAGACGACAACCATCGCCAACCAATGCGACAGTCACCTTCAAGCCACCACGAGCGCACAAAACCCGGACTCCTGCCTCGCGACTCCTGCCTCCTGGCTCCCGACTCCCGACTCCTGCCCTACAACCACAGCATCAGCCGCCCGTCCAGCATGTCGGGAATCCGCCGCTCGACGATGTCGCGGACCGCGTTCGGATGGTACCGCGTGCTCAGGTGGCCGGCGATGATCAGCTCGTTCTTGAAGCGGTCGCGGCGATCCACCAGATCGTCGAGGTGCATGTGGCCGAACTTGTGGATGTGCTCCTTGCGGTGGTCGGGCGCCACAAACGTCAGCTCGCAGATGAGAATCTCGGCTTCGTACATCACCGGGTTGTCGTCCAGCCCCGGCGGCGCGCTGTCGCCGAGATACGCCACCCGCGGGTGGCGCAGCTCTTCGGTGACGTCGGTCCCCGCCAGCCGCAGGTCGCGAATCTGCTCGCCCGAGAGATTTTGAAACTCGGGCCGCAGCTTCCGCCGGCGATCCCAAACGATGTAGCCGATCGACGGCACCGTGTGCTTCGTGGCGACCGCCGTCACCACCAGCTCGCGCGACAGCTCGATCTCGTCGCCCGGCTCCACCGGCCGCAGATCGCAAGGCAAGCGTCCCCGATCGAGCCGCGTAAACTGGTGCAACATTTTCTGCACGGGGTCGATCGTCTCGGTCGGCAGATAGATCACCGGCGGCGTCATTTTCATCATCCGCCGCCGCGCCACGTACACCGGCAGCGCCACGATGTGGTCGAGATGCCCATGCGTGACGAACCAGGTGTCGGTCCCCATGAACGACCACGGCTGAGCGCCCAGGTCGAAGCCCAGCTTCAGCTCCGGCAACCGCCAATAAGTTTGCACGGCCGCCCGCGAATATCCTTCGATCGTGAGATCGCGATGCGTGTGCGTCTTGACCGGGAGATTGTTGACCATGAAGTACGACAGACGCAGGATGTCAAAGCAGAGGCGGGACGGACAAATGGGCGCGAGACGACGGCACACGCCCATTCTAGGCGGAAAAACGTCGCGGCGAAATGGGCGGCCGAGTTACTCGCTCGCCGCCGCACCATGCTCGTACTCGCCCACCACTTCGATCTCGTCCGGCAGCGGCGAGTTCCCCGCTTCGAGCCAGATCTCGTCGAACAGATCCGGCTGCACGACCCGCGCATGTTGATAGCGCATCAATTGCAGCACGGCAAGGAACATGCCGATCAGCGTCGACTTGTGAACCGCCTCGTCGAAGAACGCCGCAAACGCCACGCGACCCTCGCTGCGCAGCCGGTCGTCGATCCGCCGCATGAACACATGGATCGGCGTGTCATCGTAGCGGATCCGCGTCGGCCCGTGAGCCGCGACTTTTTCCTTGAGCACGCGGCCAAACGCGCTCACCAAGTCCCACAGCTCCACTTCCTGGATCGGCTGTTCGTGTGGCTCGAGCGGACGCGCGGGCGCATCGAACGCGACGCGCGGAAAACGCTCACGCCACTCGCGGCTTCGCTCCTCGAGCATGCTGGCCGCGTCGCGATATTGCTTGAACTCGAGCAGTCGGCGGACCAGCTCGCGGCGCGGATCTTCGAGCTCCTGCTCGACGGTCTCCTCGCCTGGCAGCACCATCCGCGACTTGATCTCGATCAGCGTACTCGCCAAATCGAGAAAGTCGCCCACCGCGTCGACATCGATCTGTTCGAGCACCGCGATGAACTCGAGATACTGGTCGATCACGCGGGCGAGCGGCAGGTTGACGATGTCGAGCTCATGCTTGCGCACGAGATAGACCAGCAGGTCGAGCGGCCCGCGGAAATCATCGAGTTGGACCGAGAAACGCATGGGCGAGGCCGGCTACAGCTGCCAAATGGAGTCGCCGGCAGATTCGCCCGGCGAAAACAGGCGGCCACTGTAGCAAGTCGTCCAAGCCGAAGCGAGCGCGACGGGCGGTGATGCTAGTGAACGATGCTAGCAACGAGACGTGCGAAAGGAGCGATGAAATGCTGAAAAACCGTCCATCCAAAAAAACAAAGCCGGGCCTCTCTCCGAGAGACCCGGCCGGTTGCTCGCCGCATGCTTTGGGGCATCGTCCTAAGACGCGGCCCCAGCGGGTGATTTCTAACGTTGTGTGTTTCTCAAAAGAGGCAGGAAACCACTCCAACAAGCGGCGAGCCTGCACCAAGCTCAAAGCTACCAGCCGCAACTCCTGCGGCCGGTCGACTGCCACGCGACTGGTCCGGTCTTCGTCACCCGGAGCCAGTCACGAGGTCGTCGTTAGCAGAGTGCAATTTGCATTGCCCAAGCCATTAGGTGGCCGGAGCTTCCGGGGCTGGCGGAGCATCGCCACCGGCCGGAACTTCGCAACCCGGCTCAACCGCCGGAGCGCCACAGCTGCAATCAGCCGGGGCACCACAGCTGGCTTCGCAGCCGCAACCGCCGCGATGGCGATGGCGACCACCGAAGAGCTTGAACTTACGACCACTCGAGCAACCGCAGCTCGGCTCCGAAGAGCAGCCACAGCTCGGCTCAGCGGCACAACCACAGCTCGGCTCGGCAGCGCAGGACGCTTCGGCCGGAGCGGCACAGGAAGGCTCTTCAGCACAACCACAGCTGGCCTCAGCGGCACAGCCACAGCTGGCTTCGGCTGCACATCCGCAACCGCCACCACCGTGATTGAACAACTTCTTGAAGAACGCGTCGGCCTGGCCTTCCATGACGACCGTCGCAAACACCAGGGCCGCCACTCCGGCGACCGCACGCAAAGCAAAACTCTTACTCATCGCAAATCCTCCAAAAAAAAATCAAACACCATTCCTAGTTGGAGGCCGATCACGGCCTCCCCTGCCGCCCAACTTGTCACCAAAAAGCGCTCCGGTCGCAGTGGCGGCGTACCGCGACCAACTTTTCTCGATCTATTTAAAAAAGCCTCCGCGGGAAAAATCGCGGCCAACTTTGATAGCGGGTGGGAAACGGAGCTAAGGGTGGGAAGGAAAAATCTACCGATTAAACAGTCTGCGGTCCGTTCGCGGACTAGGGGGAATAACCTATCACAGCCAGAACCACTGTCAAGGCGTCAGAAAATTTGCAAACCGATTGTTTTATCTAGGCACTTTGCCCAGATTGTGAAAAGACGGGCATCTTGCCATTTACGCTCTGCCCATACCCCCACAGCGACGCACATCCGCGACAAAACTGGTCACGGGGAGGCCGAACGCAGGGCGCAGCGCGCGGAAAAAAAGCGCAAGAAGTTGGTGACGGGCGCACGAATAAACCATCGAAGTGGCCACTTGACGAGCGGCCAAGGAAATGCTCCCAGACGTTACCAGGAACCCATGTCTAAATCGAGAAACCTAGCGATAAGCACCCGTCGGGATCGCTTCGTGGGCGGTTCGCGGAGCCTCGGCCGGGGTGGCGATTGGCGTCGACTGCGCTGGCTGCTGAGCACCGGCAGCGGCGGCGGCAGTTTGCCCGGGTGCGGATTGGGCCATCAACTGTTGCACCGGAATCGCACCCTTTTCGGGATTCTCAAAGCTGTAGACCATCAGCGTCCGCTCGGGGCCGGCGGTGTAGGAAATGCCGGCAATCCGCCACTGCTGGTCGACTTCCGACATCAGCCAGCAGAATTCCTCTTCGACCGCGCTCGTCCGTCGCCGATCGGTCGGTGCCCGTGCATTGGACGAAGGCCTTGTCGGGAGCGGGCCGGCGGACTTGGCCGACGCGAAATGTGTAATTGGCCAAGCCAGGCAATTGAAAGGGTTTGCCGCTCGCCGCGATTTGCTCGATCGCCAGCGGAGTGAGCAAGGCACTGGCTCGCGCGGTCTCTCCCTTGACCACGGCGTCCAGGAATTCGTGAGCGACCTGAGCCGCCGGGTCAGCAAATGTCACGGAGTTGGAGGTCGGAGCGGCGCCATTGGGAGCCGCAGCGGAATCAGTTGGATCGGTGGTCGAACTCGAATTGCATCCCACGGTGGCAATGATCGTGACCAACAGATTCAAAATCAAACGGCGTTCCATCGCCAATCTCCTGATGCTTGTGGCGCCGAGCGCTCGGAACACGCCGAGCCGGCAAATTGGGGCGGCGGAGTCTGGCAGAACCGATCAATCGGGTCAAGCGCGAAGGAGCGACTGCTAGCATGCCGGCCGGTTCGTTCAGCCAACCTGCAAACCGCGGTCGGCGGCGTCCTGGTCGCGGCGATAGACGGCGAGGGTCGCTTCGAACGTTTCGGGCGCGACCTTCCAACTGGGGTTGTCGTCGGTGTGAGCGTGGCAGTGAGCGACCAAGAGGCGGTAGAGGAACTTGAACAAATGACGCGGCACACGCAGCGTGCGGAACGAATCGATCAGCCGTTGGTCGGTGATCGAGTCGTCCATCAGGTCGCGGAGTTTCGGTTCGCGGCCTTCCATGCCGCAGCTTTTGACGCGGGCGCTGGCCAGATCGTAGAGCGATTCGCCGGTCCATTCCAGCGAGGGGACCATGTTCTGCTTGTCGAGCCGGGCCCGCTGGTAGAAGTCGCGGTCTTCCTTCTCCATGTAGGCGACGAGCTCGCTGGGGAGCAGCATTTTCAGGCCGAAACCGGGCTGCTTCAGGAACTTGTTGTCGAGCATCGGCCAGATCAAGGCCCGCATCCGCTCGACCGAGCCCGTGATCAAATGGGGCTCGTCGACCCGGTCCACCAGCACGATCACGCCGTCGTTGCCGAGCGACTTCAACACGCCTTGAAATTTGGTGAGCAGCTCGTAGCGGTCGTCGGTCCGCTGATTGTCCGGCATGGGTTGGTTGTCGAGGTCGCGGGGCGGGAACCGCATTAGCACGCGTCGCAACAAGCCGGTTGTCGGCTTGAGCACGCGAACGTTTTTTGCGATCCGCCGCGCGACCAATTGCCATTTGCAGAATCGTGCCACCCAAGGCAACCAGCCGGCGACCACGATCAAGTAAGGCCAGATCGTCGTGAGCCAGCTCCACTCGCGTTGGTAGAGGATCGTCGCTACGACGGCCACGGTCACGGCCAAGCCGAGCCAGAGGTCCCAACCGTTGAGCCAAGTGAAGAAGCCGAGCTTGCGTCGCAGCCGCTTCCACCGCGCGAGCGCGCTCTCGCCGAGCGAGTCGTCGTAGCAAGCGGCGAGCAGGAGCAGGTCGCGCTTCTGCTGTCGATCGAGCGACTTGAGTCGGCTCTCGTTGATTTGATTCGCGGCCGAGCCGCCGGCGAGCGGCGTCTGCAAGATGCGGTCGACGAGGCCCGTCACGCCGAGCGACAGGATCGCGTCCATGTGGTCCCACAGCTTCCACTCGGCGAGCACGCGGGCCGGGTCGCGCTGTTTGCGGGCGCTGAGCCGATCGGCGAAGTGGTCGAGGAACGGATTGAAGTCGTCGTATTGAATGACATAGAGCCGGTTGGAGTGAGCCTGCGAATTGTATTTCGCGATGCGGCCGGTCATCTGCATCCGCATTGCCGTTTTGCCGGCGCCCTTTTCGCCAAAGACGATCGACGTGGCCGGTTCGGCCGGGTCGCCGTAGACCTTGTCCCAGACGGGATGGTAAGTCGAATCGCGGCAACGTTCTTTGAAAACGGGGTCGGACTGCGCGTCTTCCTCCGCAAATGGATTGACCGCGATGCCGTGGTGCTCGAGCAGTTGTTGAACGCGCATGGTAGAAAGTTGTCAGGTGTCAGTTGTCAGTTTTCAGAGATTGGCAGCATGGGTGTACAATTATAGGTGACTGGGGATGGCCCTGCGAATGTGGCCAATTTGTCGTTTTTCCGACGACTCAACACTGAGAACTGGGAACTCATGACCGATCTGCCGCCGCTCAAAACTGATCCGAAATTTGGCTATTTTCCCTGGTGGCCGGAGGATGGCGACGCCTGGCTCCATCCGGAGGATGTGGCCCAGGCGCGGTCGATGATCCCCAGCGGCCGCATCTTCTGCCGCGACGGCACGGACGGCGAATATGGCGCTGCTCCGCTACGGCGACGTGACGCTCCGCGCGAAGCCCACGCTGTGGCAGGAGGTCGCACCGGAGGGATTCGAGATCGGCGATTGGGTCGAGGTCCGCAGCCGCGGACTGGCGAACGAACCGCGGACCGGCACGATCGCGGAGATCGCCTGGGACGACCACGCGGGTGAGATTCGCTACCAGATCGTCGACAATGGCCAGCGAATTGAAACGCTCTACGCGCGCGACGATCTCAAGCACGTCGAACCGACATCGGGCGAGCTTAACGACGTCGAGAACTCATGACCGCGCTCAATACTCCGAGTCGGACGGCTGCGGGAGCTTTGCGATCGGGAACGTTGTTGATCACCAGCGACGAGCGCTTCGAGTTCGACGTCATCAGCTGAGCGTAGACTCGCGGCTCGACGTTCTCGGCCATGAAGTCGACCGACCCGCCGCAGAAGGCGACGTTCACGCCGTTGGGATGATTGCTCGACGGAAAGCCATAGCTTTCGTAGAGTGCGGGATTGCCGGTGCCGGTCTCGGCAAACTGCCGCCATATTCGTGGGAGCGGGCTGCTGATCGTAATTCGGGTCACCGTTGATTCGCTCAAATGTTTGCGGCGAATTCTTCCATACGAAACCGAAGACGTGCGGTGCGTCCTTGATCGGTGAGGTGTCCTTGACGATTCCGCCACTGGCCGAATAGCCCGGCTCGAAGTCTGGCGTCGCATCACACCATCGTACGCGTAGTACCAAGTCACAGCACTCTCTGAAAGCAACATCGTCTTGCTCGTGCCGTCCGCCGAGGAAATGTAGTTCATTGACGAGCGAATTTCTGGGTTTCCTTCCCGCATTGTCTGCCTGCGTGCCGGCGCTGCTCAGCATCGCAGTATTGCGACTGTTATCGAAGAACACGCCGTCGGCGACATTTTCACGAATTCGGATCGGACGTTGAGTCCGAGTCCGAAAGCCTGGCCGGCATTGCCAACATAATTGAGCCATGGCTCAGTCAACGTGTCTGGAGCGTCACTGGGGCAAGTCAGGAATTCGATCGCCGGGGTCATTGCGCGGGCATTGATGTCGCCGGGCGGCGTGCCGAAATCACTGGTCCAGCGATCCCAAGACGCATTTTGTTCCATGTACGGAAAACACATCACGACCCAGCTCGCACGGCGACCACTCGTGTGCATGCCGTTCGTGATGGGAGATGATGGATCGGAAACCTCGTTGACGTAGCCCGGTAGCTTTTTGAGCTGCACGTCCATCAACGTCAGCGCCGTCATCAGCTGCTTGAGGTTGTTGCGGCAGGTGTTGCCGCGGGCCGTTTCGCGGGCCGACTGCACGGCCGGCAAGAGCAGCGCGACAAGCGTGCCGATGATCGCGATCACGACCAACAGTTCGACGAGAGTAAACGCTGCGCGTTTCCGGTCGCTCACTGTGAACAATTCGACGAGCGTAAATCCTTTAACAGACCGCCTCATAACTTCACCCCTTCTCGTTTGGAAGAACCGCACCGAATGCCTCTGTTCCAGTTCAATTCCGGAAATTAATTTCCGTCGATGCGGTCGGTCGGATCGTATTCTCAGACGCCAAAGCCTGACGAAAGCGCAATGCTCCCGGCCGGAAAGCCGGGCGTGCGCCGTGAATAGCCTACTCCTATTGTTCCAAAAACAGAGCGGTTTGTCCAGAAATCGCCGATTGGGGACGATTTGACCGCCAATCTCGCCCTCCGGCAGCCGTCGACACACAGTTCGCCAAGAGATGGTTCGCTGGATCGGCTGAGATTTATTGAGGCCGGGGACGGAAATTTCAGGGCCGTACTCGCAGCAGAACCCACATTGCGAACGCCAAAATGGCCATGCCCAGCAGGGCCATTGCCCAATTTAACCGGCGGCGGAAACGGGCCTGTTCCACTGAAGAGAGCCGACGCAGCGGCACCGCCTGGCCGCGGCGATTGACTAGGATTTTCGCCGGCTCGACGAATTCAAACAGTGCGCGCGGAGTCGCGGGCGGCTGGGGCGCGGGTTTTTCGCCCGGTAGTGCGGGTGGTAGGGGTTGGCGTATCGCGGCGGGAACCGTAACCGAGCGGCTGCAATGGGGGCAGGCCGCGGTTCGACTTTCGGTCGCCGCGTCTGCCTGGAATCGGCCCGCACAAAAGGGGCACGCCAACTCGATCTGGTCCATGGCGATGGGCTCGACGTCTCTATGGCCAATGGGGTGAGTAGGTGAGTAAGTTAGTAGGTGAGTCGGTGGAGCGGAAACCTACTCACCTACTCACTCCTCCCCATTCTCTGCGAAATTATTCCCTTTGGCCAAGCGCAAACCATCTCGACGTAAGAGTGCCGACCCTGACTCGCTCGGCGTCCGCCGTTCAACGGACGGACGGGGCTGGGTGTTCGTCCACCCCGGCAGCGCCCGCGAGCGGGCTGAGGATCTCGAGGAAGTCCGCGAGATGGTCGCGTCGGGCGAGATCGACGTGGCGGTTGACGAGCTCCGCTGGCTGGTCGAGGGATGCAGCGAATTTGTCGAGGGCCACGCGCTGCTGGGCGAGTTGGCACTTGCCGAGGGCGACTTCGCACTGGCCCGCGGACATTTCGGCTTCGCCGTGCAGCTCGGTCTCAAGGCGCTCCAGCGGGCGAAGGTGATTGGGCCGGTGCTCTATGCGCAGCCGGCGAATCGACCATTCTTCGAGGCGGGTCGTGGATTGGTGGCGGCGCTGGTGAAGCTGGGTGCGATTGAGAAAGCGACGAGCCTGGTCAAAGATCTCGTGCGTCTCGATCCGGCGGACCCGCTCCGACTTCGCGCTCAACTTGACGAAGCCCGCACGGGCGGCCTGCCGATCGTTGAACTGGCGCCCGCTCCACCGCGACGCGAAGAGGAAAAGTGATCGGGCGCAGTGTGGCACGACATGAGCTTCCAGCGAAGGGCGTGGAGGTTGGTGACGCTGATCGACCACGCCCAGCGCCGGAGGCTTAGGGCGTGCCACCCATCGTACAAGGCAACTCACTCTGCCGTCAGCTCCGTGATCCGCTGGTGAGAAACAGATCGCCAATTCCCCACCCGCTGCGCCCTTCGGCTTCGGCCGCTTCGAGTCGCCGCGTTGCCGCTTTGCGGAGCGAGTAGTCGCCCTCGGGATAGAGTTCGACGACCGTCGCAATTTTCCCGAACACGGCTGGTTGATCCATCCACAGGCGTGTCTTGTGGCCGCGAGCGATCGCCGAGACTCGGACTCCGCCGCCTTGCCATGAGGTCGGCACGGCAAACACGACCACTAGTTCGTGCACGCCTTCGAACGACGTTTGCGACGATTGCTTGAACTTGAAAAACACGCCGCGGCCCTCGGCGAATGTGCCGCTCACCACCACCGGCCGCTTGGGCGGGAGGCGATTCACTTTTTCCGTCGCCTCGTTGGCCTTCGACATCCCGGCGGAGATCGACGGACCCACATCGCAGGAGATCGGCCCCACGGGAACGGGCAATTTGCCGCTAAGCGCGGCGCCGAGTGAGTGTTCGCGGACCGTTTTGTTGATCGTTTCGACCGAGAGGGCGTCGGCGGTGAGCTCGGTCGTTGGCGAAAATGTTTCGACGCGGATGCCGGCGGCGGAGCCGTCAATCTCGAAATCGAGGTGTTCGATCTCGCCGACCGCCAGGCCTTGGAAGCGAACCGAGATCGGCAGCTTCATTTCGATTAGTCGTTCGTGCGGTGTTCGCCCGTGCCGGTCGGCGGACGTCACGTCGCGATACTCGACGACACGCGAGAAATCGAAGCTTACGTCCTGAGCCAGTGCGCCCGTGCTGCCGGCAACCGCGAACGCGACGACCAACACGTTGTGACGTATGATTCGCCGCCATGTCGAATAGTGACCAGACATTGCTTCAACCTCCATGAACCTACTGACAACATCGTTCGCCGCAAAGCTCGGCTTGCCAGCACAACATCACCCAGGGCGGCGCGCTAGCTAGTCCCAGATTGAGCATCCCAGAGTCGCCGCCCCGGGTGATTTTTGGTACGCATCGCGGGCGCGGGCGGTTTAGCTGGCAGCGCCGAGTCGCAGAATGTCGACGAAGAATTGCCTAGAGAGACCAGCACGCTAGCGTGCGAGGTCGTTATATTGTGAAGCGATGTGGACGGTCATCTTTCCGGTCCCGGTCATTTGGTAGGTTGCGGAAAGACTGCCGCGCGTTTCCGACATGCCGATCGGACCGCTGAACGTGGCTTCAACCGCGCGGCATGTTTCGACCTCGATCGCCAGCGGGCCGTCGACCGCGAGCCGCATCTGGGACGCGTCGATCGATGCGGCCTCGATATTGGACTCGAACATTGCGCAAACGCGACCGCCGACCGTCGCCACGCTCTTCAAGGTGAGTTCGAACTTGGTGACCTCGCCCATTTCGCCGCCGAGGCCCATGAGTTTTTCGGCGACTTCGTTCGGTAGCGCGATCCGCTCGCCGACCATGAGCGTTTTGCCGGCGAGGAAGTCGGCCAGCGGATTCCGCCGGCCGAGCGAATCCATGTTGAGCGCGACGATCTCGTATTCATCGAGCGGCGGGACCGCGCCCTTGTCGTCGGTGACGAGCAAAGCTTCGCCGTCGCGGCGGACGCGATAGGTTTTGCCTTGCACTGGCTGGGCCGCGAGTTGCGATTCGCCGAGCTTGCCGGCTGCAGTGCCCGTGGCGATTTCCTTGGCGGCTTCGGCATAGCGGACCATCACGGCGACCGCCATCCCGTCCTTGACGTGGGTCGTGGTGATCACGCGGCGCTGCTGACGGCGGAGCGAGGTTTTCGACTTTTCGAGGACTTCGGCATTTTGCCGAACCATCGTATCGAGCTGCAGGCCCACCGCAAGGTTTTGCTCCAGCTGATCGCCGACCTGCGGCGCCCGCTTGGAGAAAGTCACACTCTGACCGGTCTCGATTGTCGCGGCGCGTTCGTACGACGCGGGCGCGACGGCGGACTCCAACGTCGTTTGAGCATCGACGCGTACAACAATCGTTAGCGCAATAGCGAGCGACAAGGCTGCGAGGGGTAATGGGTTCCAGCCCGAGGGAAGTGTGTGAGACATGAGCGCTCGGTCTCCGAGGCGATACGATGAGAAGAGTTCTGGCCCGAAGATTTGGGCCGCGTATCATCCGGACGGCGAGATGGTCGGTCAAGAGCGATCTGCTGTGGCGAACAGCATTTGCTCAAGGGCGCCGAGCGCCACGGCCCAGGAAGTACGGCTATCCTGGTACGTTTTCCACCAGGTCATGAGCGTGTCCGACTGGCCGAGAAGATCCTCATCGGTCGCCGCCCGGTCGACCAATCGCCAGGCGACAAGCGCCGCGGCGACGCCTTCCGCGGAAAGTGCCGCTAGTTCGACGTATTCCGCGGATGCCAGCACCGCAGGCACCAGCGCCCATTGGCCAACTGAAGCGCGGTGTTCGGCCGAGACGTGGTCGGCGTACTTCGGCAGGTCGAGATTCAGTTGAGCCAGCAGCCACGCTAGACGCACGGTCTCCGGCAGCCGTTCGATCGGGTTGGTGAGCACCGCTTCGAAGGTCACGGCGTTGAGCGATCGATGGCTGATGCCGTTGCCGCCCACGATCGGATAGACAAGCGCGACCTCGGCCCCGGGCGCAAGCACGTTTTCTTCGGTCGAGCGGGCAAGTTGCAGCAGCAGGCCGCGGCCGCGGGTCTCCCAATGATCCAAGAGGGGCCGGCCGCGATGGGTGAGCTCGTCGATTAGCGGTTTCGGATCGCCGGCCGAGTTGGCGGCGAAAGCGTTTAGAAACGCCGCTTTCAAACCGGCAACGGCGCCTGCCAATCGTCCAATCGACGCGCTGAGAGGAGATCCGTCGCTCAGCCGTCCATGGAGCTTTGTGAGCGCCTGTTGGATAAGCTGGCGATTGTCGTCGACACCGCGCGCGGCGAGGCCGGCGAGCAGCGGCAGAAGTTGATCGGCGGGCGCTCCACACACTTCGAACTCGGAAATCGCCATCTCAACAGCCGGCGCGAACGCTTCGCCCAACCGCGCATCGACGACTGGCAGACCTGTGCTCATGCAGGTCGCGGCGTAGAGGGCGCTCGCGGGTTCGCTAACTTTCCAGGTGAGTTCCATATCGAGACCAGAGACGTGTGAACCTGGTTTGGGTGGTATATTTCTTCGGGCCGCGCTGCGAGCGGTCGCTAGCATTTTCGCGGCCGTTCAGTTTTCGCGGCCGGAAAACTGCCATAATCCGACCTAGTGGGCGCCGCGGTCCGCTGATATAGTCCGCCGCCCGTTTTGTCGGCCGAAATCTCACTTTTTCAATTCTTGGTGCGAGACGCTGCGCATGACGAATCCCCTGCGACGCTTCTTATTCGTTTCGGTGCTGGTTGCCGCCAGCGGTTCGTTGGCAAGTGCGCAACAGCAGCCGCAACAGCCTCAACCGCCCGCGCAGCCAGTTCCGGCCGGCTTCCAGCTCAACGCCGTGCAGCAAGCGTATCTCGACCAGGTGCTAAGCAGCTGGCAAAACGAGAGCGCTAAGGTCACGATCTTCCAATGCCCGTTCGAGCGTTGGGAATATAACCAGGCGTTTGGTCCCGGCAAGGACATACCGCTCAACAAAAACAAAGGCGACTTGAGCTATCAGAAGCCCGATAAGGGCAGTTTCCAAGTCACGGAAGTCCGCGTCTGGGATCCGACGACCAACAATTGGGTCGAAAAGAAAGACGCGATCGGTGAGCACTGGGTTTGCGACGGTCGGAACGTTTATGAGTATCGCCACGATCAGAAACAGCTGGTTGTGCGGCCGATTCCGCCGGCGATGCAGGGCAAAGCGATCGTCGACGGGCCGCTGCCGTTTCTGTTCGGAGCCGAGGCGGCGAAGCTCAAGGCCCGCTACTTCCTGCGTACCGAGCAGCCGCAGGATCCGAATGAAATCGAGATTATCGCCCAGCCACGGTTCGCGGCCGATGCTGCCGACTATCGCCAGGTTGATTTGATCCTCGACCGCACCCGGATGATGCCGAAAGCGATGCAAGTCCATCTGCCTAACGGTGATCGGCATGTTTACATGTTCGATATCGCCCAAGCCAAGGTGAACGAGACTTTGCAGAAGATCATGGCCCTATTTAATGCGCCATCGACGCCATGGGGCTGGAAAAAGGTCGTCGATGCGATGCCGCCGGAGCAACCCCAGCCGCCGCTTCCCGGCCGTCAGGCGGCGCAGCCTGATGGCGCGACACCGCGGTAAGCGGGTTGGTGTTACCGGCTTTTTCGGTCCGCTAAACCGCAAGCGGCATTTTGGCGGTTGGTTGTGTTCTTTTGGCGAGCACGTCGTCGTAGACGGCAGCCACGTTGCGAGCCATGGCGACGTCGGAGAAGCGCTCCGCGTGGCGCTCGCGACCGCGGCGGCTCATCGCCGCGTAGTCAACGTTGCCATCGACGAACTGGCGAATGGCGCTCGCCAATTGGCTGACGCTGTCGGGCTCGACCAGCAGGCCCGTCTCGCGGTGGCTCACTGCCTCGGGCACGCCTTCGACATGCGTGGCAACGACCGGCACTCCGGCCGCCATCGCCTCGAGCACGACCATCGGCAGCCCCTCGCCGAATAGACTGGGCAGCACGAACAGGTCCATCTTGGCGAGTTCGGCGTTGACGTTACGCGTGAAGCCGACCCACTCGACGGCGCTGGCGACACCGAGCCGGTCGGCGAGCCCGAGGATCCCTGTTTCGTACGCCAGCGTCTCGAAGCCACCGACCGCCCGCAGCCGGACGTCGAGGCCCCACGAGCGGACCGCCGCGAGCGCTTCGAGCAGCACTTCGGTGCCCTTGCGTGGGCGGAATAGGGCAACCGTGCCGAGTGTCCAAGTGCCAACTGGCGGCGCGCGGTCGATGGCAGCGCGATTCGCGGGCACGCCATTGGGGACGCAGACGACCCGATCGGCAGGAAAGCCGCGACCGATCATGTAGCGCTCAAGACTCGGCGAAACGGCGATCAATCGATCCGCCTCGCGAAGGCTATGCCACTCGACCAAGGAATTGAACGCATTGATAAACTGCCGCGTCGAGTCGTGGCCGGCGGGGCTGTGGACGTGGTAGACGAACGGCACACCCGCACGTTTCGCCACCAGCCGGCCGACCAGCGCGGTCCGCGGCGTGTGAGCGTGGACGAGGGCATAGTCGTTCTCTGCGATCAAACGGGCGAGTGTTTTCACGATCCGCAAGTCGAAGCGGCCGCGCATTGGCATCTCGAACAGCGGGGCGCCGGTCGTCTCACGTGCGATGGGGAAGCGAAACGGCTTCAGGCAAGCGAAGCCGACGTCGTAACCAAACTGCGGCAACTGCTTAGCCAGCAAATCTTGCACGCGCTCGGCGCCGGAATAGTGCTCGCCGTTGATCAGGTGCAAAGCACGGACAGTTTGCACCCGCGACTGCGCTGCCGGCGGTCCGAGCGCGAACATGTCAGCGGTTCCAACGAGCGGAAAGTCGAGTTGCGGTGTCAGCATGCCGAAGCGATCACGCGGAGCGAGCGACCGGGGAGGTTGTCAGGACGGGGATACTTACAGCATCGGCTCTCGTCGCGGCGAATTGCAGCTCTGGTGGAACTTTGTCGGCGCGGAAGGGCGCAGTGCGGTGCGATCGTAGCGCTCCTGCGGCGCATGCGGCCCTGGAGCGGCCGACATGAAGACGATCGCGATGAATGACGAACGACAGACGCTACGGCTTTTGCGGAGTGCCCGAAACACCTTGCGGCCCAACACTCACGCCGGGCGGCAGCGGCCGCTGGCCGCGGACCCGCTCGTTGATTCGCTGCTGGATGGCCTGGAGTTCGGCCGCGTCGAGCTGGCCATTGCCGTTCTGATCGGCGCCGCGGAGCATGCCGCGCATCTGCGTCGGTACTTCTTCGGGCGAGAGTTGACCGTCCCCGTTGCGATCGAACTGCAGCATGTCTGGGCCGCCCGGCCGTGGGTCGCCAACGTTGTTGCCGCCGCCGAAACCGGAACCGGCCGAACCGCGTTGCGCCACCGACACCATTTGCGCCGCTCGACTGCCCCATGACTTCCGCGAGCGTAATCTTGCCGTCCTTGTCGGTGTCGAACTGCTTGAGGGCGGCGACCGCCTTACGCAGCTCCCGCGTGGTGATCGCACCGTCACCGTCGGCGTCGATGGCGTTGAACATCGCATTGGGGGGCGGCCCCATTTGCCCGGCCGGGCCAACTGGTGATGCTCCATATGCTCCGCCCGCAGCCGCGTCTGCCGATCCAAATTGGCCGCGTTCCGGCGGTTGCGCGACGGCAAGAGTCGTCATTCCAAGGCAAAAAGCGCCTGCCCA
Organism: uncultured Planctomycetota bacterium; assembly: GCA_963847905.1. Classification (GTDB taxonomy): domain Bacteria; phylum Planctomycetota; class Planctomycetia; order Pirellulales; family Lacipirellulaceae; genus DASYDU01. The sequence continues at coordinate 169,291 of CAWKBP010000004.1, forward strand.
AAATAGCTGTTTCATCTCATGTTCCCTTTCCCGTCGGCATGCCGGCGGACGACCTGGAAATTTGGGGCCATATTTCCGTGCCCACTACTATTCTACTCCCCACATCTTCCAACCGCCCAAAACTGCAAAAGTTCTGCCGGATTGGTCAAAAACCCATCGATTGCACCCGGAAATCACGACCTTCTTAAGGTCGATTCCATGGCCCCGCGCCACGCAAAAAACCGAAATGGTTCTTGCACGATCTGCATGAGGCCTGTATTTGCGGTTTTTCGCCGACGGAATTATTGAAACCTTGGGACTTTCGACGGCCGACCTCAATTCGGACTGCCGTCTCGCCGACAATTGCTAGCATCGGTGTCTCCGCTTTGACCTGCGCGTGGCGCGGTGCCGCATCATTCGGTCCTCTAGTTTGAGAATCTCGATCTAATCCGTTAATCGATGAGCCGACTTACAAAAGCCTGGCGCAATACGCATGCCTACGACCGCCTCTTTCCGCAGCGGGCGCCGCAGCTATTGGTGATTGGTGCGCAGAAGTGCGGTACGTCGGCGCTCTTTTCCTATCTCGCCCAGCATCCACGCTTGATGCCCGCGCAGGAGAAGGAGCTTGATTTCTTCGGCAGCGATCTGCGCTTTTCCAACGGAATGGAGTGGTATCGTTCGCGCTGGGAGAGATCGTCGTATCGCACCATCCGTTTTGAGGCATCGCCTCAATACTTATTCATTCCGCAAGCGGCTGAACGGATTCGCAGCTGCATCTCGCGGGCCAAGCTAGTCGCCATCCTCCGCGATCCCATTGCGCGAGCCCACTCCGCCTGGCTGATGTATCGCAAGCAGTTGGCCGGCGATCCGGCGTTCTATGAAAAATATTACGGCGATCGTTATTCGCCGGAGGAAATCGCCGAACTGGTTCCGCGAGCGCGGCGGAACTCGACAATTTCTGGCTCGCCGTCGAACGCGAGATCTACTATCTGGAGCGCGGGCAAAGAATGCAATTAGGGGTGGTCGAGTTGGGACTGTACGGGCCGCAGCTGCGACACTACTTCAGCGTTTTTCCGCGCGAACAACTCCTCGTTCTCGACAATCAAGATTTGCGCTCAAATCGTATCGGTACTCTCAACCGCGTACTCGAATTTGCCGGCCTGCCGGCCTGGGACTGGTCGCGGGCGGATCTGCAAGATGTATTCGTGGGCAATTCGTCGGAACAGATTCCGGCTCGGGCGTCCGACATGCTGTCCGACTATTTCCGCGATTCAAACCGCATGCTGTCGCTATTGCTCGACGAGCCACCACAGTTTGTCTGCGGCGAAGGTCGAATGCGCGCCTCGGCGTAAATGCGGCTTGAACTCCGCGCTATTCGAGAACCAGGACGAATCCGCCTCGTGGAATAATCGTTACGTCGAGCGTCTTGTTCGTGGCGACGTCAACCGCCTGCTGCTGAAACAAGAGGTTTCCGCCGCCACCGTCCGTGATGAATGTACCGCTCGCATTGTCTGTAAGTTTACCAAGATCAAACGTCACATCCTGAGGCTTCGACTGGGCGTTGATCCCGGCCACATACCAGCGGTCGCCGCGCGCCGCGCGAGGACGACGTATTTCCCCGGGTAGCCTTCGAGAAACTTGGTGTCGTCCCACACGCTGGGCACCTGCTGGAGAAACTCGCGGACGTAGTCGGGCGCCTTGGCCATGCCCTCGGGAATCTCCGCGTAATGCTGGATGCCGGAGGTGAATAGCACCGACAGTGCCAGCTCAAAGGCGCTCGTGGTCCGCCGTTCGATGTTGCGGATGCGGTCGAGGACGACCGGTGTGAAGTCCATCGGGTCGAACACATTCCGCGTGAAGGGCAACATCGCGGCATGCGTCGGCTCTTCGTCGGCATTCGCCTGCTCGAACGTAACGAATTCGAGTCCCTTGATCGCTTCCATCGTCATCAGGTGCGGATAGGTCCGCTGCCAACCGCGCGGGAGCGTCGCGCCATGAAAATTCATGGCGAAGCCGTAGGGGGCTGCGTCCGTGAGAATGTCGTGGTAGTAGGCGATCGTCGATTGGCCGTCGCCGCCGAAGAAGTCGACCTTTAATCCCGCGACGCCGATCTCCTTGAGCTTGTCGAACTCGGCGATGCGGCTCTCGTGGGTGAGCATGCGGTTGCGCGGAGTTTGCGGCGTGGTGTTCCAATCGCCGGCCGAGTTGTACCAGACGAGAATCTTCACGTTCTTGCCGCGGGCGTAGTCGACCAACTCGGCCAGCTTCTCGTAGCCGATTTGTTGGTCCCACAGCCCGTCAACGAGGCAATATCGCCAACCCATCTCGGCTGCGTAGTCGACGAAACGCTTCTGCGTTTCGAAGATCGTTTGCCCATCGCCCAACAGCGGCCAGCTCCAGGAGGCCTTTCCCGGTTCGACGTTACCAGCCACCGAAACAGCAGGCGGATCGGCCAGGTCGATGCCCAGCGTCGATTCGGCGACCGTCGCCAGATCGCCGCCGACGATGATCCGCCAAGGCGTCTGCCAGGGAAGCGAGGACTCAGGAAGCACCGGTCCGCCGTCTTTCCCTTCACGCGGGTCGGCAAAGCCGATCGTGTACTCTCCGTCGGGCGAATCGCTGCGCAGGCGGCCGCCACAGTAGTTTCGACCTAGGCCACACTCGCTCACCAACAACCAAGTGTCGCCCGAGCGAAACAACGCGGGAAACACCCAGCCCGCACTGGTGGGTGATTTGGTGCCGACGGGAATTTCTTTTTCATAATACTCTTCGTACGACGGATTGCACTGCTCCCAACCGCTTTTGGCGACGGACATCGGTTGGAGCCAGGCTGTCGACTTCGGCAGGAAACGAAATGACGTGACTTCTTCCTGGAGTCGGTGCGTTTCAGCACTCGTTTCAGGAAAGGCGTAGCGGAAGGCGACGCCGTCGTCGGAGACTTGGAAGGTAACGTCCAGCTTGTCGCCACCTGAAGTTTGCAGATGGAAAACCTTGCGGCTCGCTCGGTAATCGTTGACCCGTCGCTTGGCGGTCAGAATCTCGTAGTGATCCTTGACGGGCTCGGTCGGCGACGCGCTCTCCAGTCGCAATCCCTGGGAGAAATCGGCATCCTCGCGCACCAGCCCGAGGCGTGAATCGGACAGAACGAGATAGCCGTCGCGGCGGATCGAATAGCGTGGTGATCCCCCGGCGTCGAGATGAAACGCAACTTGGATCCGGCCGTTCGGACTTGCCACTTCCGCCGCGGGTTCGGCCGCCGCGGCCCAGTTCAAACTCGTCGCCAGGACGAAGCTCATCACAATAGCCTTGAGCAAGCGGCAAGCGAATAGATTCCAACACGACATGGCTAACCCCTGTGATTAGTACAATGTGGCCCCCAGCGGCAGGGCCATTTTAGGCGATCCGCTCGCGGCATGACCACCATTAGGCGCCCCCTTTGGACAAGATTTGGCATGGGTTTTGCGAATAGGTGAGTGAAGAACACTTCTGGTGAGTCAGGCCGCCCTTCCGCGGCACTGGCTTGCCGATGCACTCTACCAACGAGAGGATTCTCCGATGCAGACGACAAAACTCCGCAATGCGGCCAGTCGGGCTGGCAAAATCAAGTACGGGATGGTGGCGTGGCTTATAGGCTTGCCACTTCCGATCATCATCTTGGCATTGTTCTGGGGCGGCTGCGACTTCTAAGGTCCGTCGCTGGTGCGGCGGCGAGCAGGCTGCCAAGCCGCCGACCAGCGACGCTTAACTTACTTGTTTTGAGACAAATAACGGTGTTTTGGGGCGATTTCTGCGCGTGTAGAGCGTATCGAAATCCTGTCTCGCGCCACGCACTCAAGATATAATGGATTCATGGCCTGAGGCGGCCATGCCATTTCTTTTTTGTGCGGACCAGACGAGCGGGAAAAAATGTCGATCGGCGCTCGTGGTTTGCTTCTTCTGTTGGTCTCGCAAGCGGTAGCTTGCGCTCAGGCTGCCGAGCCGCAGTCCAAGATCGACTTCGACCGGCAAGTCCGGCCGATCCTCTCGGACAAATGTTATCACTGCCACGGCCCCGACGCCGAGTCGCGCCAGGCCGATATGCGACTGGATCGACCCGACGGAGTTCCAGAGCATGTAATCGTCGCCGGCGAGCCCGACGACAGCGAGCTGGTGCGTCGGATCATGAGCGACGACGAGTCGGAGCGGATGCCGCCGCCCGAGTCGCACCTTGAACTTTCGGCTGACGAAAAGGAACTGCTCACCCAATGGATCCGCGAGGGTGCGGAGTTCAAGGAGCACTGGTCGTTTGAACCGTTGCCAACCGCGGTCGAGGTGCCGGCCGTTGGCGACGCAGCCTGGACCGCGCAATGAAATCGACCGCTTCGTGTTGGCACGCTTGGAAATTGAAAATTTAGCGCCTTCGCCGCCGGCTGATCCGCTGCGGCTGCTGCGTCGCGCGACACTCGACGTGACCGGTCTGCCGCCGACGCCGGAACAGATTCGCACCTTTGAGCAGCGAGCTGCGGAGGACCCCGAGGCGGCCTACGTCGAGGCGGTGGATCGCTTGTTGGGGAGTCCCGCGTATGGCGAACAAATGGCGGTCGCCTGGCTCGACGCGGCCCGCTATGCGGACTCATATGGCTATCAGTCCGACCAGCTCAACACGCAGTGGCCGTATCGCGATTGGGTCGTGCGGGCCTTTAATTCCAATCTGCCCTACGACCAATTCATCACCTGGCAACTCGCGGGCGATTTGTTGCCCAAGGCCACGCCCGACCAGATCCTGGCAACGGCCTTCAATCGTCTCCACCGGATGACCAACGAAGGTGGGTCGATCGCCGAGGAGTTTCTCGTTGAGAACGCGTCCGATCGCGTGCAGACTTTTGGCACCGCGATATTGGGCCTGACCATCGAATGCGCCCGCTGCCACGATCACAAGTTCGATCCGATCACGGCCCGCGATTATTATTCGCTCTCGGCGTTCTTCAATTCGATCGACGAGAGCGGCATGTATGACCACGCGGACAAGGTGCCGTCGCCCTCGCTGCTACTGCCGACCGACGAGCAGCGGGAGGCACTCGAATCGAGTCGGCACGCCGTCGCCGAGGCCGAAGCGGAGCTCGCCGCGACCGAGTCGTCGGCCGACGAGCGATTCATCCGCTGGCTCGCCAAGCCAGGCGTGATCGACCAGCTTCCTGATGAAACCGTTCAGATTGACTTTGAGGGCGATCTAGTCGAAGTGCGGTCGCAGGATTTGGCGCCGACAAAGTTTGCCGAAGCCACTCACGTCGACCGTGTGCCCGGCGTTCGTGGCAAGGGAGTTCGTTTCAACGGTGACTACGGTGTCGTGCTCGAAGATGTTTTAAAGGTCGATCGCTGGGACCCCTTCACCATCGATTTCTGGATACGCGACGTGGATCGTAATCCGCTGCCGGTCGTGGTGATGCATCGCACGCGCGGTACCGACGTCGGCCACAACGGCTTCGACGTGATGCTCGCCGATGGCATCCTCGAACTGCGGATTTATCGCGTCTGGCCGGGCAATGCGATTGGCGTGCGGGCAAAAGAGTCGATTGCGCCCGATAAATGGCAGCATGTGGCGATTACGTACGACGGTTCGAGCCGAGCCGGCGGCTTGCGGTTGTACGTCGACGGCAAGGAGGTCTCGACCACCGTCCTGCGCGACAAGATTCAGAAGACGGTGTCCAAGGCCGGCAACGGCTATGGTCAGTTCACGCTTGGGGGTCGTTTTCGCGACCGGGGCTTCGAGGATGGAGAGATCGACGAGCTCCGTGTGTTCGATCGGGCGCTCGTGCCCCTTGAAGTCGAGCAACTGCATGACGGTAGTTCGCTCGCCGCCGCCAAAGCTCAGCCTCAATTGTACGCCGGCGAGCTGCGTGAGTTTTTCAATTCGGCGGTTGACGACGAGGTGCGGCAGAGCCGGTCGGAGCTTCGCGACGCGCGGCGACGTGCGGTCGAAGCGGAGGATCCGATTCAAGAAGTGCCCGTGATGGCGGAACTCGCCGAGCCGCGGCCGACCTACATCTTGCCGCGAGGTGCTTACGACGCTCCGAAAACGGATGCAAATCGCGTCGAGCGGAACGTGTTTGAAGCGATTCTTGCCCCCTTCCCCGAGGATGTGCCACGAAATCGCCTCGGTCTCGCCGAGTGGCTGACCGAGCCGAATCATCCGCTCACGTCGCGCGTGTTCACCAATCGGCTATGGGCCAACTTCTTCGGCCGCGGTCTGGTGTCGACGCCGGAAAACTTCGGCCGCCAGGGGGCGCTTCCCACGCATCCCGAATTGCTCAATTGGATCGCACGCGATTTTGTCGCCCACGGTTGGGATGTGAAACGCCTTTGCCGGCAAATCCTGCTTTCGGCCACCTATCGGCAAGATTCGCGATTGCGGCCGGAACTCCGCGAAAAGGATCCGGAGAACTTGCTACTGGCACGCGGCCCGAGCCATCGCTTGTCGGCCGAGCAGATTCGCGACGTCGCGCTTGCCGCTTCCGGTTTGTTGGAACCGACGATGGGCGGACCGCCGGTTTCGCCGTACCAGCCGGGCGAGGACTTGTGGCGAGAATCGAATGAGATGTCGCCGGCTTACCATCAGTCGACGGGGAAGTCGCTCTATCGGCGATCGATCTATTCGGTGTGGAAGCGGACGTCGCCGCTGCCGAACATGAGTGCGTTCGACGCGCCGACGCGGGAAGTGTGTACGATCGTCCGCGGTCGCACGAGTACGCCGCTGCAGGCCCTGGTTTTGCTAAACGACGTGCAATTTGTTGAAGCAGCTCGCGCGCTGGCAGCCGATGTGTCGCACGAGCACGACGGGGTCGACGAGCAAATTAGTGCGGCATTTGAACGATTCACCGGTCGCCTACCGGACGCGAAGGAAGCCGACCTGTTGCGCCAGGTATACGACGAGCAGCGGCAACTTTTCGCGGACGGAAGCGAACAAGATGCGCTAAAATACACTCAGCTGGGCGAATCGAAGCCCGACTCGAAGTTGGCACCAGCAGACTTGGCCGCGCTGGCGGCCACTTGCCAAGTGATCCTCAATCTCGACGCGACGATTTACGATCGTTAGCAAAGTAAACATCCTATTATGCACGATCCAGAATTCCTTCATGAACTGCCCCGCGTCACGCGTCGACATTTCTTCGGCGCGTCAGCTGCGGGTCTCGGCGGGCTGGCGCTCAGTTCGCTGCTGAACGGGGCCTTCGCTAGTCCGGCCGAGGCGGCGAGTTTCGCGAGCGGTGTCCTGCCCGGGCTCCATTTCCCGCCGCGGATCAAGCGAGTCATCTACCTGTTCCAATCGGGCGGACCTTCGCAGCAGGATCTGTTCGATTACAAGCCGCTCTTGAACGAGAAGAACGGCGAGCAGTTGCCCGATTATGTCCGCGGCGGACAGCGGCTCACCGGTATGTCGGCCCAGCAATCATCGATTCCGCTCGCCGGATCGATCTTCAAGTTCGCGCAGCACGGTCAGTCGGGCGCGTGGCTCAGCGATCTTTTGCCGTATCACCGCGAGATCGTCGACGACGTTTGCTTTGTGAAATCGATGTTCACCGAGGCCATTAACCATGACCCGGCGATTACGTTTTTCCAGACCGGTTCGCAAATTGCCGGTCGTCCGTCGATGGGTGCGTGGCTCTCGTACGGTCTGGGTTCGATGAACGACGACTTACCTTCGTTCATCGTGCTCGTCTCGGCAGGGCAGGGGGATCAACCGCTCTATGCTCGTCTGTGGGGTAGCGGATTCCTCGATTCGAAGTTTCAAGGCGTGCAATTTCGGCCGGGCAACGATCCGGTGCTCTATCTCAGCAACCCCGACGGCATCTGCCGCTCCGGTCGGCATGCGATGCTCGACAAACTGAACGAGCTCAATCGCCACCAGTTCGAGCGCGAGTTAGATCCGGAGATTGAATCGCGGATCGCTCAGTACGAGATGGCCTTCCGCATGCAAACCAGCGTGCCCGAGGTGACCGATCTCTCAAGCGAATCGGAATCGGTCTTCAAGATGTATGGCCCGGATAGCCGCAAGCCGGGCACGTTTGCGGCCAACTGCTTGCTGGCGCGGCGGCTCGCCGAACGCGGCGTGCGATTCATTCAGCTCTATCATCAAGGCTGGGACCACCACGGCGGCCTGCCCGAAGGCATCCGCAATCAGTGCCAGGAAACCGACCAGGCCTCCGCCGCGCTGGTGAAAGATCTCAAGCAACGCGGCATGCTCGACGACACGCTGGTGATCTGGGGCGGCGAGTTTGGCCGCACTTCTTATTCACAGGGCGTGCTCACCGCCACCGACTACGGCCGCGATCACCATCCGCGCTGCTTCACCGTCTGGCTCGCGGGCGGCGGCATCAAGCCGGGGTTCACCTACGGCCGGACCGACGACTACGGCTACAACATCACCGACGCCGACGGCCAGCCGATCCAGCCCACGAAAGACGCGCTCACGCCCGGAGCAGTGCACGTCCACGATTTGCAGGCAACGATCTTGCGATTGCTGGGCGTCGACCACACGCAGCTGACGTATAAATATCAGGGCCGCTATTATCGCCTGACCGACGTGCATGGCCACGTGGTCAAAGACATCCTGGCCTAATCGTCTTCCACCGAACCTGCACCGTCGATACATGAAACATCGCCTCTCCATCATGCCTACTCCTCGCTGCGGCACTGCTGCGGTTCGCGGCGATTTCGTGCGCGGCGGAACCCGAGCCGATTTCCGACGCCGACATGCGCCGCGTCTACGAAGAAGCGAAAACGCCGTACAAATACGGCGTCGTGCTCGCACCCGATAGCAAAGATGAGATCAACGATTGCGTCAACGTGTTCCGTTACGGCGACAAGTGGTACATGCTCTATGTCGCTAGCAAGAAAAGCATCGGTTACGAAACTTACCTGGCAGAGAGCGACGATCTACTCGCCTGGAAGCCGCTCGGCAAAGTGTTGCCGTTCGCCGGCGAGGGATGGGACAAATGGCAAGCCGACGGAAGCCTGGCGCTCGTTGAACCAACTTGGGGCGGCTCCGCGGAACTGCACCCATACGACGGCAAGTACTGGATGTCGTACTTCGGCGGCGAGAAACAGGGCTACGAAACCGATCCGCTCTCGCTCGGCCTCGCCTGGACCAAGACGCCAAACGAAGCGAAGCCTTGGACGCGGCTCGCCGAAAATCCCGTGCTCAGCCCCGGCGATCCCGACGCCCGCCCCTTCGAGCAAGCCACTCTCTATAAGAGCCACATCCTCTGGGACAAATCGCAAACGCTCGGCTCGCCGTTCGTGATGTACTACAACGGCAAGCAACAGGGCCGCGGCACGGAGCGGATCGGCATGGCGGTGTCGAAGGACATGGTCCACTGGTCGCGCTTTGGCGATGGGCCGGTGATCGACAACGGCAGCGGCATTTCCGGCGATCCGCAGATCGTGCGGATGGGCGACGTGTGGGTGATGTTCTACTTCGGTGCGTTCTGGCAGCCGGGCGCATTCGACACATTTGCTTGTTCGCGCGACCTGGTCCACTGGACCAAGTGGACCGGCGAGCATCTCGTGTCGTCCTCCGAGCCTTGGGACAAGACGTTCGCCCACAAGCCTTGGATCCTCAAGCACGACGGCGTCGTTTATCACTTTTACTGCGCCGTCGGGACCGAGGGCCGGGTGATCGCGTTGGCCACGTCGCGCGACATGAAGAAGGCTACATCGTCGCTGACACCGGCCAACTTGCGCTGCGAAGATGCGGTCGATCCGCTTGGAGTCGACGTCGAGCAACCTCGATTCTCCTGGACGGTCGAGAGCGGCACGCGGGGTGCGCGGCAGACCGCCTACGAAATCCTCGTCGCGTCGACCGCCGAGGCGCTCGATAAGGACGAGCGGCGACCTCTGGGGCAGCGGCAAAGTCGCGTCGGACGAGACGCTGCACATCGACTACGCCGGCAAACCGCTCGCATCGTCGCAACAGGCATTTTGGAAAGTCCGCACTTGGGACCAGGCGGGAAAGCCCTCCACGTGGAGCGCGCCCGCAACGTTTACGATGGGCCTTTTGGACGAGAAGGCATGGAAGGCCAAGTGGATCGTGGCGCCGTGGACCGCGGAATCGATCCTGTTGCGACGTGAATTTGACGTGAAGCCAGGACTCCAACGGGCGGTCGCGCACGTTTGCGGCTTGGGACAATTCGAGATGTCGTTCAACGGCAAGAAATCGGGCAAGGGCCTGCTCGCGCCCGGTTGGTCGAAGTACAATCGCACCGCGCTTTACGAAACGCACGATGTCACCGCGCTGCTCAACGAAGGCCCCAACGCGATCGGCCTCACCCTCGGCGACGGCATGTTCACTACGGAGCGCCGCAACCGCTTCAGCAAATTTCAATCCACCTTCGGCCCGCAACGCGCGATCGCCCAAATCGAACTAGAGTATGTCGATGGTTCGCACGAGACGGTCATCACCGACGAAGGCTGGCGAGTGCATACAGGGCCCAGTCACTTACAACGATATCTACGGCGGCGAAGACTACGATGCCCGCCGCGCCGAGGCCGGTTGGGACAGCCCAAAGTTTGACGACTCGCAATGGGATAACGCGGTAGAGCTCGTACGCCCCAGCGGCAAACTCCGCGGTCTCACTGCGAGCGCCCCGCCGCTGGGCGAAATCGAAACGCGCCGGCCGATCGCGGTGAAGAAGCTCAGCGAGTCGCGTGACGTTGTCGACCTCGGTCAGAATGCATCCTACATGCCGCGAATTCGCGTGAGCGGACCAGCGGGCAGCACCGTACGGCTCACCCACGCCGAAGTCGTGAACGAAGACGGCTCGATCAACCGTGACACCTGTGGCGGCAACCGCGGTCCCGCCTATTGGCAATACACCAAAGCGACCGACGAACCCGAGAATTGGTTCCCGCAGTTTTTCTACGCAGGCTGCCGCTACCTACAAATCGACAAGTTGCCGGCCGAACCGGAGGGCGTCCTGCCGCAACTCGACGAGATCGTCGGCGTGGTCGTCCATTCGATCGCTGAACCGATCGGCGATTTCAAGTGCTCGAACGACCTCTTGAATCGCATCCGCACACTGGTCCGTTGGGCCCAGCGTTCAAACATGGTCTCGGTGCTCACCGACTGTCCCCACCGCGAGAAGCTCGGCTGGCTCGAGCAGTACCATCTCAATGGCCCGGCGATCCGCTACGAATTCGACGTCACGCGGATCTTCAACAAGGGCTTGTGCGACATGGCCGACTCGCAAACCGACGACGGGCTGATCCCCAACATCGCGCCGGAATACACCGTCTTCCCAGGCACGTTTCGCGCCGCGGCCGAATGGGGATGCGCGCTGATCCTCGTTCCCTGGCAGCAATACGAGTTCACGGGCGACACGCGATTGATGCGCGAGTACTACACGCCGATGCAAAAGTACATGAAATACCTCGCGTCAAAGGCCAAGGACCACATCCTCGACGAGGGACTGGGAGATTGGTACGACCTCGGTCCCGCCGACCGCCCCGGTGTCGCCCAGCTCACGCTGCCGCCCGTGACCGCCACCGCATTCTACTACCTCGATGCCCAGCGAATGTCCGAGATCGCCGCGTTGCTCGACAAGCCGGAAGACGCCCGTGAATACGCCGCAGCTGGCCGCAGACATTCGCGCCGCCTGGCTCGCCAAATTCCGCAATGCGGACGATGGCACGTTCGCAGAAAACTCGCAATGCGCGAATTCGATCGCGCTGGTGATGGAGCTGGCCGAACCGGAAGATCGCGCGAAGGCCCTCTCTGCGCTAGTGGCCGACGTTCGCAAGCAACACAATTCGATGACGGCCGGCGACGTCGGCTTCCGCTACCTGCTCCAAGCGCTCGCACGAGGGGGCCAATCGGATTTGATCTACACGATGATCGACCAGGACGATCGGCCTGGTTACGGCTACCAATTGCGAAAGGGCGCGACCAGCCTCACCGAAGCCTGGGATGCCAACCGCCACGCTTCGCACAACCACTTCATGCTCGGCCACATCACCGAGTGGTTTTATAAAGACTTGGTTGGCATCGATTGCGATCCCGCTGGCCCGGGCTTCAAGCAGATCGTCATTCGGCCCACGCCGGTCGGCGATCTCAAGTGGGCCGAGGCAACGTACATATCGGTCCGCGGGCCGATTGCGGTTCGCTGGGAACGCCACGGCGAGCGACTCAAGCTTGTAGCAACCGTCCCAGCCAACACGACCGCGACGGTCTATCTTCCGGCCGCTCCCGATAGCGAAGTCTTGGAGAGCGGCGTGGAAGTCGGCAGCAGCCCTGGCGTCGTGTTTCTCCGCCGTGAAGGCGATCGAAACGTCTATGCCGTTGGTTCGGGGAACTATTCGTTCGAGTCGCGTCTCTAACGGTTGTGCCGACCGTTTGAATAAAAATGGCTTCGCCTTACGTGTATTAGGTACAGTTTGTACGACTGTTACGATAAATACACACCGACGGACCGTGACTCAATCCAAGGGGTCCTGAGCGCGGAGTGCGAACCATGGCGAAGGGCTCAAATACTGACTAAAATAACAGGGTTGTGTCTGTTTCCCTCCGGCGGATCGACCGTGTCGGATCGAATCGTCGAGCGCCCGATTGCCCTAACTTCATGACCAAAACTTCCACTACGCTTGGCGTGATCATCGGCAATCGAGATTTTTTCCCCGATCAGCTGGTAGCCGAAGCACGCGACGACATCGTCAAACTCTTCGCCGAGCGAGGGATCCGGCCCGTGATGGTCTCGCCGGAAGAGACCAAGCTGGGCGGGATCGAGACCCATGCCGATGCCCGCCGCTGTGCCGACCTTTTCAAACGCCATCGCGACGAACTCGACGGCGTCGTGATCGTGCTGCCCAACTTCGGCGATGAAAAGGGCGTGGCCGACGTACTGAAGCTCGCTCGGCTCGACGTGCCCGTGCTCGTGCAGGGCTACCCCGACGATCTGAATCAACTGGGCGTAACGCGCCGACGCGACGCGTTTTGCGGCAAGATTTCCGTCTGCAACAACTTGGTGCAGGCCGGCATCAAATTCTCGCTCACCACGAAGCACGTCTCGCATCCCAACTCGGAGAGTTTTCGCGCCGATCTCGACCGTTTCGTCGGGACTTGTCGAGTCGTGAACGGGGTGCGGGGGGTGCGATTGGGTGCGGTCGGTGCCCGGCCCGGCGCCTTCAACACGGTCCGCTACAGCGAGAAGATTCTCGAGCGCCACGGCATCAGCGTCACCACGGTCGACCTGTCCGAATTCATGGGCAAGGCCGAGAAGCTCAGCGACTCCGATCCCGCCGTGAAAGCCAAGCTCGACGACATCAAGGCCTACGCACCCGCTCCCGGCGTGCCGGCCGAAAAGCTGCTGCAGATGGCCCGGCTCGGCGTCGATTCTCGTCCCGTTGGATGGACGCCAACGCGCTCGACGCCACCGCGATCCAGTGCTGGACCTCGGTGCAGCAGAATTTCGGCTGCAACGTCTGCACGCTGATGAGCATGATGAGCGAGCGGTTCATGCCCAGCGCCTGCGAGGTGGACGTGACCGGCGTGCTCACGATGTACGCGATGCAGCTGGCGGCCGATTCACCCGCGGCGATCGTGGACTGGAACAACAACTACGGCGACGACGACGACAAGTGCACGCTCTTCCATTGCGGCAATTGGGCCAAGAGCTTCCTGCCCGACATCAAGATCGCCACTGCGCCGATCCTCGGCAGCACGCTCGGGGTGGAAAACACCTACGGCGCGCTCGAGGGCCGCACGCCGGCGGGTCCGCTCACCTATGGCCGCGTGACCACCGCCGATGCCGACGGCGCGATTCGGGCCTACTCGGTGAGGGCAAGTTGACTGACGACCAGCTCGAAACTTTTGGCACGCGCGCTGTCGCTCATGTGCCGCAGCTGCAAAAGTTGCTCGCGCTACATCTGCCGCAACGGCTTCGAGCACCACGCCGTGATGACCTGTTCCAATTCGGCCGGCGTGCTCGAAGAAGCGTTTAGCAACTATCTCGGTTGGGAGACGCACGTCCATGCGGGCGATCACTGACGACCAACTGCGGCTTAAATCCGTCGGCTATCGGCTCGATCTGTTGCGATACATTGTTCACGCCGGGGCGGGCCACACGGGCGGCAGCCTCTCGTGCGTCGACATCTTGAACGTGCTCTACAATCGCGTGCTTCGCGTGTCGCCGGAAACATTCGACGATCCCCACCGCGACCGCTACGTGCAGAGCAAAGGTCACTCGGTCGAGGCACTGTACGTCGTGCTTGCCGATCGCGGTTTCTTTCCGAAAGATGAACTCGAAACGCTTTGCCGCTATCGCTCTCCCTTCGTCGGCCACCCAACTCGCAAAGTGCCGGGCATCGAGATGAACACCGGGGCGCTCGGCCACGGGCTGCCGATCTGCGTTGGCATGGCGCTGGCCGGGAAGATGGATGCCGCGCCCTATCGCGTGTTCACGCTGCTGGGCGACGGCGAACTGGCCGAGGGCTCGAATTGGGAGGCCGCGATGGCCGCTGCCCACTACAAGCTCGACAACCTCACGGCGATCCTCGATCACAACACGCTCCAAATCACCGGCCACACGCGCGACGTTTGCAGCAACGAGCCGATCGACGAAAAGTTTCTGGCGTTCGGCTGGGACGTTCGCACTGTGGATGGCCATGATTTCGCCGCGCTGACCGACGCTCTCACACGCACCGCCGGGGAGTGCAAGCCGGTGTGTGTCATCGCCAACACGGTGAAGGGCCGTGGCGTGAGCTTCATGGAAAATGTCGTCAAGTGGCACCACGGCGTGCCGGCCGACGACGAATATCAAGCAAGCCCTTGCGGAGCTCGAACGGGCGGAGGCTGAATTGGCGGAGGCAGCACGATGAGCGCACCAGCACCCTCGATGTACTCGCCTGCCGCGAAGGCCGTCGCCGAACGACTCGGCCTGGCGATGGGCCGCGCGAATCTCGAAGTGTTTGCCGACACGCTGCTCGCGCTCGCCAAGGAAGACCGCGACGTGGTCGTCGTCACGAGCGATTCACGGGGTTCGGGCAAGCTCGGACCGTTTGGCAAAGAGCTGCCCCGGCAGATCGTCGAAGTCGGCATCGCGGAGCAGAACCTGGTCGGCATCGCGGCCGGACTGGCGGCGGCCGGCAAGAAGTCGTTCGCCGTGTCGCCGGCCTGTTTCCTCACGGCCCGCGCGCTCGAGCAGATCAAGAACGACGTTTGCTATTCCGATGTGCCCGCGTCGATCATCGGCATCAGCGCGGGCGTCAGCTACGGTGCGCTCGGCAGCACCCACCATTCCCTCCACGACCTCGCTGCGTTGCGGGCGATCCACAACATCACGATCCTCGTGCCGGCCGACAATTTCGAGACTCGCGCGTCGATCGAAGCCGCGGCCCGCGCCGCTCATCCGACGTTTGTCCGCTTCGGCAAAGCGGCTATGTATACGCTTCACGCTCCCGCCACGAAGTTCAGCGTCGGTCGGGCGATCACGCTCCGCGACGGAGACGATCTGTGTTTCATCGCCACGGGCGAAACGGTCGTCCATTGCCTGCTCGCTGCGGAAAAACTGGCCGAAGACGGGCTCCGTTGCCGCGTGGTGAGCATGCACACCATTAAGCCGCTCGACCGCGAGGCCATTTTCGCTGCCGGCCGCGAATGTCGCGCGATCATTACCGCGGAGGAACACTCGGTCCATGGCGGACTTGGCGAGGCGTGTGCCGCAGTGCTGATGCAAGCGGGCGTCGCCGTGCCGCTGCGGATCGTCGGCATGCCCGATGAAGACACCGTGACCGGCAGCCAGGCCGACATCTTCCGCCACTACGGCCTCTCGATGGAAGGGCTCGCCGCCACCGCGACGGAACTCCTGAAAGCTGCGGAAGTGTCAGCATGAGTGCTGCCGCGGCTGAATACTTTCTGGCGATCGATCAAAGCACCTCGGCGACCAAAGCGGTGCTATTTGATTCCGCAGGGACCGTGATCGACAAAGCGTCGCGCGAGCACCGGCAAATCTATCCGCAGCCAGGCGGCTTGGTCGAACATGACGCGGAAGAGATATGGCAAAACCTCTTGGCGGTGGTCGATGAAATCGCCGACCGCAATCGCGATAAACTTCATGCCGCTGCGGGGCTAGCTATCACCAATCAACGCGAGACGTTTGTCGTCTTCGAACGCGCGACGGGCAAGCCGCTCACCAACGCGGTTGTCTGGCAATGTCGTCGCGGGGAAGAGGTCTGCCGCCAGCTCGCGGCGGCCGGCAAGGAAGAAATCATCCGTCGGAAAACTGGCCTGCTGCTCGACACGTACTTCTCCGGCCCCAAGCTCAAGCAGTTGCTCCACGATCGGCCCGAGATCAAGCAGCAGCTGGCCGCTGGCGACGCGCTCGTCGGCACAATCGACACCTATCTCGTCTATCGCCTCACTGGCGGCCAGGTGTTTGCGACCGACTCCACCAATGCCAGCCGCACGTTGCTCTACAACATCGACCGCCTCGCATGGGACGAAGAGCTTTGCACGCTCTTCGACGTGCCGATGCGGGCGCTCGCCGAAGTGCGCGAGTGCTTTGCGAACTTTGGCGAAACGGATGCCGAGCAGCGGCTCCCGAAAAAGCTGCCGATCTGCGGCGTCATGGGCGATTCGCAGGCGTCGCTGTTTGCCCAGCGCTGCTTCGAGGCGGGCACCGGCAAGGCGACTTTCGGCTCAGGCACGTCGATCATGCTCAATGTTGGCAGCACGCGCCCCAACGATCAACAGGGAATTGTCACTGCGATTGCCTGGGTCCAAGCGGGCCGGCCCGTCTATGCCTACGAAGGGCTGATCGTCTATTCGTCGGCCACGATATCGTGGCTGCAAAATCAGCTCGGCTTGATCACCGATGCCGCCGATACGGAACAGCTGGCGATCGAGGCGGGCGATCATGGTGGTGTCTACTTCGTCCCCGCCTTTGCCGGTCTAGCCGCGCCCTATTGGAAGCCAGAAGCCCGAGCGGCGATCGTCGGCCTCTCGCCCCACGTGGGTAAGCAGCACATCGTTCGCGCGGCCCTCGAATCGGTCGGCTACCAGATCAACGATGTGCTGACCATGATGCGGCGCGAAACCGACGTCGTCCCGCAGATGCTCTACGCCGATGGCGGCCCGACACGAAACAATTTCCTCATGCAATTCACGGCCGATGTCGCACAAGTTAAACTAACAATCAGCGATGTGCCCAATTCGTCGGCGCTCGGCGCGGCGCTGGCTGGCATGCTGGGGCTTGGTCTCCACAAGTCGCTGGCGGACCTCGCCGCACTGCCGCTAAATGAACACCATTTGTCTCCGTCGATTGATGCCGCTGCGGCCGCGGAGCTGGTTCGTGGATGGACGCGCGCCGTCGAGCGGGTGATGTGATTCGAGCCTGGATAAGTGGGAGCCGCAACTTGGCCGACGACCGCATCATCGCCGAATACCTGGTCGAAACGCCGAGAACGCTCGCCGCCGCGGCCGAATCGATGGCAGGCGAACAGTCGACCGGCACCTTTACCCGTGTGCCCGGCGAGACGGATGAGCTCCGCGAACGATTCGCCGCGCGGGTCGAATCGATCGATCGCCTCGATGCGGTTTCGTCGCCGTCGCTGCCGGGTGCCGCCAAACCGCAGGCGGCGGACGGCAAGTTTGAGCGCGGCCGGGTACGGATCAGCTTTCCTCTTGAGAGCATGGGCGCCAACCTGCCCGTCATCCTCTCGACGGTTGCCGGCAACCTGTTCGAGCTCCGTTACCTATCTGGCCTGCGGCTCCTCGACCTCGAATTCCCTGACGCCCTCTCGACGAATTTTCCCGGCCCGCAATTCGGCATCGCCGGCACGCGGCAACTCACCGGCGTCTACGACCGGCCGATCATCGGCACAATCGTCAAGCCAAGCATCGGACTCACGCCGGCCGAGACCGCCGATCTGGTCCGCACGCTTGGCGATGCAGGCGTCGACTTCGTCAAGGACGATGAACTGATGGGCAACGCACCCCACTCGCCGCTTGCTGAACGCGTCAAAGCGGTGATGCAGGCGATCGACGAAGTGGCGGATCGCACTGGCCGCAAGGTCATGTTCGCCTTCAACATTACCGACCAACTCGACAACATGCTCGCCCACCACGATACGGTCGTCGACGCCGGCGGCACGTGCGTAATGGTCAGCCTCAACAGCGTCGGTTTTGCCGCGGTCGACTACCTGCGGCGGCGCGCGTCGTTGCCGATCCACGGCCACCGCAACGGCTGGGGCATGTTCACCCGCCATCCCGCGCTTGGCATGGAGTTCACCGCTTACCAAAAACTCTGGCGGCTTGCCGGCGTCGACCAGCTCCATGTTAACGGTCTCAAAAACAAGTTCTGCGAGCCGGACGAGTCGGTGGTCCGCTCGATCAAGGCCTGCCTCCAGCCAATACTCGGTGGCTACACGGTGATGCCGGTCGTCTCTTCCGGCCAGTGGGGCGGCCAGGCTCCGGAAACCTATCGCCAAACACAAACGCTCGATCTGATGTACCTGGCTGGCGGCGGCATCCTCGCTCATCCCAGCGGACCCGCGGCCGGCGTCGCGGCGCTGCAACAAGCATGGGAAGCGGCCGCGGCGGGCATCTCGCTCGCCGACTTCGCGCAGACGCGTTCCGAGCTCCGCGAATCGCTCGCGTTCTTTGGGCAATTGGAGCACGCCAAGTGATGTTGCTGGCCTACTACGGCGACGATTTCACCGGCTCGACCGACGCCCTCGAAGCGCTCGCCACCTGCGGCGTGGAGACCGTGCTCTTCACGGAACCACCCAGCAAGGCGATGCTCGCACGCTTCCCAGGCGTCCAAGCGGTCGGCGTCGCGGGCAACAGCCGCACGATGTCGCCCGACGCGATGGAAGCCGTCCTGCCCGCGGCGTTTCAATCGCTGGCGGATCTCGGCCCAAAGTTCGTGCACTACAAGGTTTGCTCGACGTTCGATTCGTCGCCCGAAGTCGGCAGCATCGGTCGAGCGATCGAGATCGGGCAGCGAGAGTTCCGAAATCGCTGCGTGCCGCTCGTGGTCGGTGCCCCCAGCCTGCAGCGGTTTTGCCTGTTCGGCAATTTGTTCGCGCGGTCGGGCCTCGATAGCCCCGTCTACCGCCTCGACCGCCATCCGACGATGAGCAAGCACCCGGTTACACCAATGACCGAGGCCGACATTCGCGTGCATCTGTCGCGCCAAACTTCGCTACCAGCGGCGCTGGTCGACGTGCTGACGCTCGACCGGACTGCCGCCGCGGCTATGGAACTACCCGACGACGGCGGCATCGTGCTCTTCGATACGCTCACCGAAGAGCACCTCGCTACCATTGGCGAGCTCCTCCTCAGGATTCAAATCCGCGATCAGAAACCGCAGTTCGTCGCTGGCTCGTCTGGAATCGAGTCGGGGCTGACGAAGCGTTGGAAGTCGGCCGGTATGCTTTCGTCCGAATCCAAGGGATTCGCCCCGCCGCGGCGCGTCGAGCCCGTGGTCGTCGTCTCCGGCAGTTGTTCACCAGTGACGGGCCGGCAAATCGATTGGGCAATTAAGGACGGCTTTGCCGAGTTGCCGCTTGATACGGCCCGCCTGACGCAATCCAACACGCTCGACGCCGAAGTTGCCGCCATCGCCCAGCGCACGGTGGCCCAACTCGAACAGGGCCGCTCCGCGATCATCCACACCAGCCGCGGTCCCGACGACCAGCGTATCGCCGCTACACGGCAATTCGCCCCGGCGAGCCTCACCAGCCACGCCTTGGGTGATATACTGGGACGAATCCTCGGCGATGTGTTGCGGTTGCGGCCCGTAGAGCGAGTGGCCGTCGCAGGCGGAGACACCTCGGGCGCGGTCGCCCGCGCGATCGGAATCGATGCCCTCGAAATGGTCGGCCCGCTCGCGCCCGGTGCGCCGCTCTGCGTCGCTCACAGCGAGCGCGGCGAAGTCGAAGGCGTCGAATTCACGTTCAAAGGCGGTCAGGTTGGTCACGACGATTTCTTCGGCTCGCTCATTCATGGTGGATCGAAACGCTAGTCATTAGGAGGTTGGATATGAGTCTGGCTCGGCGGAAATTCGTTGTCTTGCTCCTGCTCGCGCCCGTCGCGGCAACGCTCGCGGCCTGTGCCAGCAAACCGACGGGCGAAGGTGGCAAGCCAAAGATCGCGATCATCGTTTCGACGCTCAACAACCCCTGGTTCGTCGTGCTGGGCGACACTGCGAAGGCCCGCGCCGAGGAACTCGGCTATGTGGCCACCGTGTTCGATTCCGAAAACGACACGTCCAAAGAGACGGCTCACTTTGAAAACGCGATCGCCGATGGCTACCAGGCGATCCTGTTCAACGCCACCGATTCCGACGCATCGATCGCCAACGTCGGCCGTGCCAAGGACGCCGGCGTTCCCGTCTTCTGCATCGATCGCGAAATCAACTCCAACGACACGGCCACGTCGCAGATTCTTTCCGACAGCTATTCCGGTTGCGTCGAACTGGGGCAGTACTTCGTCGAGAATGTTGGCGAGGAGGGCGACTACGTCGAGCTGATGGGGTTGGTTGGCGACAACAACACGCGCAGCCGTTCGCAAGGATTCCACAGCGTGATCGATCGCTACCCAGGATTGAAGATGGTCGCCCAGCAAAGTGCCGACTTCGATCGCGCGAAGGCCCTCGAAGTGATGGAATCGATCCTGCAGGCCCACCCGAATATCGATGCGGTGTTCGCCGCCAACGACGCCATGGCGATGGGTGCGTACCAGGCGCTGGTCGCGGCCGGCAAAGATGAAGACGTGAAAGTCTTTGGCTTCGACGGCGCGGACGAAGTGGTCAAGTTGATCGCCGATGGTAAGATCGTCGCCACGGGGATGCAGTTTCCCAAGACCATGGCCCGCACGGCCGCCGAGAACGCCGACGAGTGGCTCAAGGGGAAACGCGACTTTCCGCAGAAAGTGCCGGTCGCCGTCGAGCTGGTGACAAAAGAAAACGTGTCGCGCTACGGCGACTTCGGAGCCAAGAGCGAACCCGATCGCTAAGAGCCGATGAATCGCACTGTTGTCATCGTGGTTGCGATTGTGGCGGTGGGTGTCCTCTCGTGGTTCTTCCCGCTGTTTCACGTCGTCTCGCGCGGGCCTGCGGGCGGAGAAGGAACAGCAAGTCTTTCATGCGGACGACTTCGTGAAGGACTTCTGGTCGGCAGAAGTTGATGCCGGCCTTGGCAGACGCGGAAAACGTCGGGCTCGTGCTGGCCGCGTTCCACGACAGCCCGGAACAGGCCCGCACCCAGTTCGGGCGATCGGTCGGCATCGGCCGATCGACGCTCTTCTTTGTGCGTGGCAGTGGCACGATTGCCGCGATCGACAACAAGCAGATTGTCGTGGCGCTCACCGACGACGCCAGCGGCCCGCACGTCGCCCTCGTGACCGGCCTGCTATTCGGCAACACCGTCCGCGACGCCACCGGCTTGCTCCACGGCGACGACTTCCCCAATTCGCAGCAGTTCAACGAAATCTCTGCCGAGCTGAATCGCACGATCGAAACGACCGTGTTACCGCCACTCAAGGAGCGAGCCAAGGTCGGCGACGCGATCGAGTTCGTCGGTTGCGGCGAAGTTACGGAAGTGCCGCGCGACATCGCGCCGCTCAAGCTCGTGCCGCTCGAAGTCCGCTTTAAATAGCTTGCCACTTGCCATGACCGTCGCGAAACCACTCCAACCGCCGGCCGACATCCTGCTCGAAGCGCGCGGCATCAGCAAGTCGTTTCCCGGCGTGAAGGCGCTCGACGGCGTCGGCATCACGGTCCGCGCGGGCCGGCTCAACGCGCTGTTGGGCGAAAACGGCGCCGGCAAGTCGACACTGATGAACATTCTGGCCGGCGTGTTCCCGCCCGACGCGGGCGAAATCCTCCTCGCCGGCCGCGCGCTGCGCTGCAAAAACACCCGCGAAGCCCAAGCGGCCGGCATCTCGATCATCTTCCAAGAGCTGAATCTCATTCCGCATTTGAGCGTTGCCGAGAACGTGTTCCTCGGCCGCGAGCCGCTCACGCCGCTCGGATTGATCGACTTCGGCCGGATGAGCCGCGACACACAAACATTGCTGGCCCAATTGGAACTCGACGTCGATCCGCGCACGCCGGTGGCCCGCTTGCGCGTCGGCGCCCAGCAGGTCGTCGAAATTGCCAAGGCGATCTCGTTCCGCTCGCGCGTGATCATCATGGACGAGCCAACCTCGGCGATCACCGAACAGGAGATCGCGGTCCTCTTTCGCCTGATTCGCCAGCTCAAGCAGCAGGGCGTCGGCATCATCTACATCACCCATAAACTTGACGAATTGAGCGAGATCGCCGACGACGTCACTATCTTCCGCGACGGCCAATTCATCGCCAGCGAGCCCTTCGCCAATCTCTCGCGCCAGCGGATGATCCAGTTGATGGTCGGCCGCGAGCTGTCGGAACTGTTCGCCAAAACCACGGCGCCGCTCGCCGAACACGTGCTGCGTGTTAAGAATTTGTCGCTCCGTCACCCCGAGCGGGCCGCCGATTTTGTTGTCCGCGATGTGTCGTTCGACGTGCGGCGGGGTGAGGTAGTGGGACTCTTTGGACTGATGGGTGCCGGCCGGACTGAACTGCTGCAAACAATCTTCGGGCTCCACTCTAACACTTCGTCCGGTTCGGTCGAAGTCGATGGCAAGCCCTGCCGGCGTCGGTCTCCGGCCGAAGCGATCGCCGCCGGCTTGGCACTCGCTCCGGAGGACCGCAAGCAGGACGGGCTCGTGCTCTCGATGAGCGTCGCCGAAAACGCAAGCCTCTCGTCGCTAGATCGCGTATCGAGTGCCGGGCTAGTTCGCCCGCGCCTTGAACTTGAGTTGGTCGGCGGTTTCACTCGCCGACTCGCGGTAAAAACGCCATCGCTTCACGAACGGGTTCGCAATCTTAGCGGAGGTAACCAGCAGAAAGTGGTCCTCGCCAAGTGGCTCGCCACCGAGCCCAAAGTGCTATTGCTCGACGAGCCGACGCGTGGCATCGACATCAACGCCAAGAAGGAAATCTACGCGATCATCGACGAACTGGCGCCAGCGGGCTGGGCGTCGTGATGGTATCCTCGGAGTTACCGGAGATCCTGGCCATCGCCGACCGCATCCTCGTCCTCGCCGAAGGCCGGCTGACCGCCGAGTTCTCCCGCGAAGAGGCCAACGAAGAGAAAGTCTTGAAGGCGGCGCTCCCCGCCGCTGGAGATCGGGCCAAAAGCGCATGACACCCTCGAACGCAAAAGAACACTTCGCCCGCTTCCAGTCGCTCCTCGCCCTTGCGTTGATGGTGGTCGCGCTCTCGTTGGCATCGGAGAATTTTCTCACGCTCGACAACGGCCTCAACGTGCTGCGACAGATATCGATCAATCTGTGCCTCTCGATCGGCATGACGATGATCATCCTCTCCGGCGGCATCGATCTGTCGGTCGGCTCGGTCCTCGCATTTTCCGGTGCGGTCGCGGCCGGGCTGCTCAAAAACGGTCTACCAATCCCCTACACCGACCACCTCCTGCAGTTCACCGTGCCTGGCGCGATTCTCGGCGGCATTGGCATCGGTGCGGTCCTGGGCTGGATCAACGGCTTCATGATCACTCGCTTTCGGCTGCCGCCGTTCGTGGCCACACTCGGCATGTTGAGCATCGCCCGCGGGTTCACGCGGTTGTGGACCGGCGGCTTTCCGATCACCGATTTGGGGCCCGACTTTGCGTTTCTCGGCATCGGCTACTGGCTGGGAATTCCGATGCCGGTGTGGATCTCGGCGGCCCTGGTCGCGCTTTTCGTGTTGATCACCCGCCGCACCCGTTTTGGGCGCTACCTCTACGCAGTGGGCGGCAACGAGCGGGCGGCGAAGCTCAGCGGCGTCAATGTCGACCGCGTCAAGCGCCGCGTCTACCTGCTCGGAGGGGCGCTCGCCGGAGTCGCTGGCCTACTCGCAACTGCCAGACAAAATGCCGCCGACCCCAAGATCGGCGTCGGTTACGAGCTCGATTCGATCGCCGCGGTGGTGATCGGCGGCACATCGCTCTCCGGCGGGCGGGGATCGATCCTCGGCACGGTGCTCGGCTGCCTGATCATTGGCGTGCTCAACAATGGCTTGGTGCTCCTCGGCGTGTCGCCCGATTGGCAGCTCGTGATTAAGGGCAGCGTGATTCTCGTCGCCGTGGCCATCGACCAGATGGGGCGGAAGGAAGACTGACATACTATGGCTCAGAAACGATTGGGACTTTTGCACACTTCGGCCACGCTGGTGCCGATCTTCGAGCAGCTCTGCAAGGCGAAGCTGCCGGGCATTGCCGTCTTTAATCTGGTTGACGACAGTCTCATTAAGGACGTGATTGCACATGGCGTGTTGCGGCCGCAAACGGCGCGGCGCGTCACACAGCTCGTCGCCGCCGCCGAGGATGCCGGGGCCGACTACATCATGGTCACTTGCTCATCGATTGGCGCGGCGGTGGAAACGGCGGCGACGCTCGCCACGGTGCCGGTGCTGCGGGTCGATCAGCCGATGGCCGACCGGGCGGTAGGCACCGCCAAACGCATCGGCGTGATCGCCACGCTGCCGACAACGCTTGAACCGACGGCCGACCTCATCCGCCGCCGGGCCGCATTCGCCGGTCGGGAGGTCGACGTCTCGGCCCGTCTCTGCGACGGTGCGTTCGAAGCCTTGATGAGTGGCGACGCGGCGAAACACGATGCGATGGTCGCGGCCGCGCTCAAAGAGCTGGCCTCGCAAGTCGACGTAGTCGCGCTCGCCCAAGCGTCGATGGCTCGCGTGGTGGATACGCTGTCCGAAAACGAGCGTCGGACGCCGATTCTTGCCAGCCCGCCGCTGGCGGTCGACTATCTCGCGAGCGTCTTGAATTAACTGCAGGAAACAGCGAAAACAGAGTCCTGCAAAATTGCCTCCTCTCCGCTTCCTTCTTTCGGTACGAGTCACGCCCGTTTGCGAGAGACCATGCTGACACTTCGCCGAAGTTGTTTGGGATTTGCCGCCGTTGGCGCGATTTTGATTGTTGTCGGATTGGTCGCGGGATATGCGTCGCTCTGGCAGCCAGCCGCGGTGGCGACGAGCGTTGCGATTGCGCTCGGATTGGGCGCCCTGCCGGCGCTCGCGACTTTCCAGTTCACCGCTTGGATCGTCGCTGGGTTTGTCGTGGCGATGATCTATCCGGAGTGGCTCTTGCATCTCGGCTCGGTCGACCTCCGCGACAAGCGGATCATCGGCACGCTGATCCAGCTGGTGATGTTCGGAATGGGCACGCAAATGAGCCTCCGCGACTTGGCTGGCGTGATTCGTATGCCCAAAGCGGTGGTCGTGGGCGTCGGCCTGCAATTCACCGTCATGCCGCTGGTGGGTTTCACACTGGCCAAGGCGTTTGGGTTTCCGCCGGAAATCGCGGCGGGGCTCGTGCTGATCGGTTCCTGCTCGAGCGGTTTGGCGTCGAACGTCATGGCCTACATCGCCCATGCCAATTTGCCTCTTTCGATCACGCTCACGACCGTCGCCACGCTCCTCTCGCCGCTGATGACACCTCTGTGGATGAAGGTGTTGGCTGGTGAAATGGTAGACGTCGACTTCGTAGCAATGATGCTCGAGATCATCAAGCTGGTGGTCGTGCCGATCGGAGCGGCGATGCTCGCCGACTACCTGGTCCATGCGACGCCACGTGGCAGGCGGATCGTGTACTCGATCGCCGCAGTGGCGGCCGCCCTGCTCGTAGCCTGCGCTCTTGGCATGGGAGACTATGCGGCCGAACGCCTCGCCGGCAACTCGTTTGCGGCCTTCACGGTATTCACCTATTTGCTGGGTGCCGTCGTCTTCGGAGTTGTGTACCAGCTCATCACACGGCGAATGCCGCAAGTCGCACGACTGATGCCGTGGATCGCGATGTTTGGCATCGTCTACGTCACTTCGGTTACCGCTGCCGCCGGCCGCGACCAACTGTTCGTCATCGGCTGGCTGCTGCTGATTGCCGTGGCGATTCACAACACGGCCGGCTACCTGCTCGGCTATTGGCTGAGCCGCGCCTGCGGGCTGGACGAGAAGTCCGCCCGCACGGTCGCCCTCGAGGTCGGTCTGCAAAACGGCGGCATGGCCGCTTCGATTGCGGCGGCCAAAGGACAATTGGGCACGCTGGGCTTGGCGGCCGCGGTGTTCAATCCCTGGATGAACACGACTGGTTCGCTCTTGGCCAACTATTGGCGGAGGCGGCCAATTGATCCGACTCATCCGGCTGAGATATCGCCTAGTCCAGCGGAGTGAGTCAAACGAAAATGGCCGGAAGCCGCCTCTGCGACTTCCGGCCATACGATTTACTAACTTGCTGCCGTCCGCCTGCAGAACGTCTAGCCTCGGCGGTCGAAGACCGACTCAGCGTCAGTCCGCTGAGCAGCAGCAGGGCGATGGAAGCCGGTTCCGGCACGGCAGTCATCGATTGGTAATCCGTCCCGATACGAATTTCATCAACGAGCAATTCACCGTAAGGTTGCGTACCATCGGTGCCTTGCCGACAAACGGGCGGAGGAAATCCAGGTTCGGAATAGTCAAATGCGTTCGCGTCGACGCCTTGCAAGACAGTTGCATTCGCTGATGGCGAGTCGCTGGCTCGACCGATGGATCCGGATTAATGAACAGGTAGGCATCGTCCTTGTCCGCGGCGGGCAACGCTGCACCGCTGACATCGGGATTCGCACCGTGGTGGTCAATTCGCAGCACGGCCCAAACTGCGTCGCCCCCGCCATAGGTCACCGCTGGATTCGTCGTTGGTTGAATCGATCCACTTGCGACCGCGTGTCGGAATGAATTGCCCAAGTGTTGGCTGCTGGCACCGGACGCGTTTCCAAGCCTGCGCGTCGGTACGGGTAGTATTCTCCGTATTGAATAAGCCAACATTGGCACCACGAGGATAGAGATTTGCTCCACGATGTCGCCTCCGGACCCAGGCGCTTTCCAATGAAACTGAACCAAGTCGTTGGTGCCGTCGGTCCCCGCGATGTTTGGAAAGCTGCGCATGAATCTGCAAGGTGCCAGCTCGACCTGAGAACAGTACACTGTTGCCGTGCGAGGACGCCGACAAAGAGCGGACCGGCAGGAACTGCCAAATATCCCGTTGGATAACGCGTTGGCCGCACATTCCGCCGTGCAGAAGGCCCCAAGCGGCCGTAAAACCTGAGCCGCCATTCTGTCGTATTCAATTCGAGCCGGCAGCATAATCAAATGGCTCGTAGGCCAGCAGAGCTGCCTGGGCCGACGACTAGCTGCAGCAGCATCGCGCTCGCCAATTAAGCATGAAAAGAGGTTCTTCAAAGCGGAATTCATCACTAGCATCTCCTACAGTGAGTCGAAGAACTGACGCAAAAACGAAAAGAAAACTCGAGATTTCACACTACGCGAATTGCTGGCACGAGTGTCAAAGAAATTGACCCCATTTTTTAGGACATTTGTATTTCACCCAGGCCCATCGACTGCAAAGACGGCTTCTTTTCCAGTCGTTCGCAACTTGACGAAGATGTAACATGTCGTAAGTTCGCCATACGCACGACAATCGTTCGACGAAGCGGGAACTAGCTCCGTCGCCGGCTTGACAAAGCCACCCCACCTAAGGCAAGACCTACGAGCAGTAAGACTGGTCGGCTCCGGGAACGCTTCCGCCGACTGAGGCTGCTGCCGGCACCAAGCTGAGCTCCGAAGTTGGCCTTCCAGGATGCGTAGTCGGCCGGCCGAAACCAAGCCGCCATTGGCTGGGTCACGGTTTGCACCCAACGTCGAGCCCGCATTGCCGAGGTTGTTCCGCCAGATCGTGTAATCCGCAGCGTCGACCTTTCCATTGTCGTTGTAATCGCCAACTAGCGCGGTGGGGCTTGTCGCCATGATCGAGATCATGCTGTTGGTGCCGGTGCCGTAGTCCACGGTAAAACCAGGCGTCGATTCAAACGTTCCCATCAGCGTGCCGGCATACGTCATGAGCGTGTGCGTACCGGTCGTGATTCCCGTGACGTTCAAAACATTGCCGAGCGCCTGGAGGTCGACATTGCCGAGCACATCGAGCGCATCGAGCACGCCACCAACTCCTGTGGCCGTGAAGATCGAGCCTTCAAGCATCGTGAGGCCGCCGCCAATCTGACCAGTGCCGCCGAACTTGGCGCCGCTCGAAACCGTGGTGAGGCCCGCGCCTGTCTGGTTGCCGTTGATCAACAAGGTGCCAGCCTCGACGTTGGTCGCCCCGCTGTAGGTGTTGTTATTTGTCAGAATCCACTTGCCAGCCCCTTGCTTGCGGATGCCGACCGTGCCGTAACCGGCGGCGATCTCTTCGGCCGACGCAGCCACCGCAGCAGCACCCGCATTGGCCACCGACGGGGCTAGCGTGTTGTCGCCCTGGTTGGCGCCGGTGAGTGTCAGGAACCGTGCCGGCGCTGGGCCGAATTGAATGTCTCGCAAATCGCCAGCCTCGCCGTAGCCAGGCCAAGCATTGGGAAGTGTATTCGCCTGGTTATCCGACTCGCTGCTGAGCTTTACTGGCTGCCCGACTAGCACCACTTCCGTCCCCGGAATGCTCGTGATCCGGATCGGGCTGCCGCCGGTTGGCGGGTTGAAGTCACCCTGGGTCGTGAACACCCGCATGCCTGGCACCAGATCTTCGGTCGAGAATGGCGCACCAAGTCCCTCGCTGGGCAAGCCGAAGATGGTGTTGTTCGCATCCCCTACCACGCCCGTCGAAATCACCGCCTTCCGCGTCGGCGCCACGGCGATGGCCAAAGCGCCCGTGTTGTTATAGACCACCCTGTCACTGGTGGTGTTACCCGCGGCTTCGAGCGTTGCGCCCGCCGAACCGACCGTGAACAGCCGATCCGTATTCGCGGGCGTATTACCTGCGTACTTCAGCGTGCCATCGTGCAGCACCACATTGCTCGCCGCACTCGACGATGTTCCCAAGCTGCCTGCAACACCACCGTTGGTCAGCTGGGTCGCCGTCAGCGTCGAGCGAGCTACAAGTTCGCCAGTCGCATCGTCATTGCCCGCGCCTCCTGCGCGCGTTTGTAATCGCTTCACTTTGACCTGAGGGCAAAAGCTTGCGTACCACACGAGTAGTGCCGGAATACGTGTTGGCGCCTTTGAGCAATACTTCGCCACCATTGGTGACGAGCAGATTGCGAGCGCCGGTGAGCTGGGCATTGGGAAGAGTCAACGTCCCGCTTCCACCCCCCAACAGGTACGTGTTAGGATTCACCGCCACGGTGCTCGAGGGTGTAATTGTGCCCGTGTAGATGCTGCCCCCTTCTTCATGAGCCGCCAAGGTCATATTCGCGGCTCGGGCCAGATCTCCCGTCGTGAAATTCAAATCCTGATTGTATTCATTGGTTCCCAGCATCAACCCGCCGGCCGAGTACTTGGTGTAGATCGATTGATTTGTATCGTAAACCAGGAAAAAGTTCTCCAATCCCGGACTGTTCGGATTCGACGAGTTGCGAAATTTGGTCAAAAACGTGTTGTTGTTGACGACGCCCGCATCCACGCCAACCGCGCCGCCGCGGGAGAGCATCTCACCACCTCCCAAATCGTTGTTTTCCGCGAAGTGGAGATTGGACCCCTGGACCCAAGTGTATCCACCATAATCGCTATAACGATCTTCCGGATCAGGGATCATCTGTCCGGCATTGTTCGGATCGGGAATCATATCCTGCACGCCGTCCCAATCCACATACACAGCGCCCGTGCCGCGAACGCGAAGATGACCGCGACTGATCGCACCGCCTGGCGGTATCAGACTTTTTTCCGGATCGCGGTCGAGAATTCCACCCGAGATCAACGTTTTGCCGCTGCCGTCGATCGTGTAGATCCGGTCGGTGTCGTAGTTCGCCACGTCGTCGATCGCTTCGAGCGGATACTGCGGACCGCTCAGTGTGAGTGTCTTGCCCGTTGGCAATAGATTGATCCAACCTCGCGTATTGGTGTTCGTTACCTTTCCAGAAAACTCGATCGAGTGGTCGCCAATCGACTCCAGACCCGCAACGCTAGTCCCGCCGCGGACGGTTTGCCACTGCGCGGTCTGAACGGCGTTGGTGATTTTTCGGTTGTCAGCATTCGAGATCAGATTGAAACCAAATCCCTGCGGCGGATTGCCAGTCTTTAATATCCCCTCGCCGAAAGCCTTGTCGTTGCCGATCACCACATTGCCACGGTTGACTGCAAAACGGCCCGTGAATCCAGTGCTGTCGCCGCGCAGAATTGTCGTGCCAAGCGGCACTGCGTTGCCGTTGGCGGCACCCAATGAAACGAGACCGTTGCCGGCAAATTTCCCCTCGATGTCGATGGTGCCTTGTCGCGGAACTTCCGCCGGTGGCATTTGTGGATCGGCCGGAACGGGAATTCCACGAGTTGTGTTGACGCCAAACCCTCGATCTCCACCCGGCCCATCGCTACTGGTCACGGTTCCGGCCGCATTCGCACCGTTAGTGTGAATCGTGCCATGCAAGTACAACTTTGCACCACCACTCATCAAATTGCTGATCGATGACTCAAGGATCTCGTCTAAGCCCGTCTGATAACCATCCCGATCGATGACGCCTTCATAAATGTCGCCATAAACGTGAAAATCCCGGTCCCCCTCAACGTCGACGCCATCGTTTAATTGCAACGTGCCAGTAATTCGATTTTCTTTGCCAGCTCCCGGTGTGCCAGTGCTCCAAATCAAGGCACGCGCTTGATTGAAACTCCAGATTGGCTCCGGCTCGATTTTGGGGGTTACATTTGGATTACCCGGATTTGTCGCAGTGTCGTTGAGCTCGGAATTCTCGAATACCAGTCGATTCATTTCCGAGGTCGTGATGTCCGTCGTGACGGCGACGCCCGTACCACCAAGCTTAAGAGAGGCAACCGTTACATTTCCATTGGCAATATTCACCGTTCGATCAGCAATGAGTGCGCCCGACAAATTGGCGCCTACGACCGGATAAATCGTCGTGATGTTGACGGTATTCGGTGGATTGGTGCCGGGGTCGTCGATTCGCCCAGGGTCATTCGGATAGGTCGGGATTGGATAGGGATAGCCCATCGGAAACATCGGGGCTGTCCAATTTGCGGAATTTTCCCAGGTAGTGTTGCCACCCGCGCCAGTCCAGACGAAATCGGCAAGATGATCGAGAAACAGATCGGGCGGATCGACAGCTTGTGCCTTTGGTGCTGCGCTCCATGCCACCGTCGCCAACAATACGATTGCCAAAGTCCTCGGTTTGTCCGCCATGATATTCCTCAATTGTCTCTTGTTCCTGCGTGCGGCAAAATTTGAATAGGTTGTTGCCGTCGCCTGCCCGAATACGTCGCACACAGAATTCGTGCAAACTGGACTCGTCTCGTTCCTGATTACACTCGCCGTCGGCCAAATGAGTTGCCGAAACAGCCCGTTCGTATTTCAAACGCGACATCCGCGGGCCGCCCCGCGGATGTCGACATTAGCTTCACATTTCTAAGACATCAGGTAGCCGTCACTCGGAGACTACTTCCGACGACGAATGCCCGCCGTCGCTAGCAATCCGAGCGTCAGCAGTAACATGCTCGCCGGTTCCGGAACGCGGACAATCAACTGCGGCGAAAACGCACCGCCGCTGTTGTTACCAATGACGTGTCCAGGGCAATTCGTCAGGCCTGCGCCACCTGCACCGTTGCACGACCAGGGACTGCCGGTCGGAAGGCCGGGCCCAGAGCCATCGGGATCCCAACTATTGTCGTCGTTCAAGGCCGTCATGTCCTTGGGAATAAACAGATAGTTGAAATTGAGGAAATCGCTTCCCGAGAACTTTCCGCCAGCCGCCTCACTGAGCGCGTCAATTCCCAGGCTTAGAATCAGCGTAACTTGGGAGCGGCCAGCATCTTGGGCGTCGAACACCAACTGCTTTAAGTTGCCATTGGCGTCCGTATATTCCAACGGCAGGCCAACCGGATAGCGGTCGGTGCCATTCAGGTAGTTTTTGGGAATTGGCCACTGCCAATTGCCCAGCAGCCGCGTGTCGCTATTGAAATCGTCGTACACGCCCAGCGTCTGGAAAATATTACTGGCTTCACCGCCTGGCGACGTGTCGCACGAACCAAGTTTCATGCAATGCGGCGTAATGCCTGGCGCGTCGACGAACGTAATTCCACTACCGACCGTACCGGTACCTTCGTCCCAGTTGTATTTGTAGTTCGAGGACGTGTATGGATTTCCAGAACGATCCGTGCGGTTTGCCTGATTTGCATCATCATCGACGTATCGCCCGGCACCCGGTTCCAATCCTGCGCACATCGAAATTGACGCGCTCCCATTGCTCGGGCGGCAAAGGCATTCCGGCGCGAGATTCATCTTGGAGCCGCCCATTCGACAGATTGGTGTTACGGACGTAACCCCGAAAGAAGAGATTCTGCGTTGCCCAGAAACCAGGGTCCGAGTTGTGATTTGGCAGGCCTGAGATGTCGAATTTCATGTACATCATGCTGCTACGATCACTGTTGTTTGCTTCGACACCATCGTCATTGGCACGAGTGGCCAATTCGGTCGAATTGCCTCGTTGAGCAGTTGGCACAACATTGGGAGCAAGAGTCGTGGCATTCATGTCGGATTCTCGCAGTTCGGTATCCGCGCCGTTTTGATTGGTTGGAATGATGATGAGCGCTTTTGCGCTGGTGCCAATACACAGCACCGCTGCCAAACCAAACATAAACCTGATGACTTTCATTAGACCCTCCAGCAATCAAAGATGTTGAGACACGTCGTCTCGACTAGGTGAGAAAAGAAAAAAACCGCTTGATCAAGAACACTCTGTATCCGCCAGCCCCATCGGTCGTCGAAGAGCAGCGCTCTGTCGACTGCGCGAGTGGGACATTTTCTGACAAAACCGCTTGAAAACCACTTGAATACCCGGCCAAGACCAAGCCGGTTCATTCGTTATAAAAGAAGAGCCGCGCGGCAGATGCCGTCACCGGCACATTCCACACTTCCCTTCCATCCTAACATCGCACTCTTCCAATTCACGCAATATGTGCCCTTATTTTAGGACAGCCACGACAAATCACCGTCACAAACATAAATTCCCGTTTTAATTGGTTGATCAGTTCCACCCTGGTCATCACAACTAAATCCCGCGATGTGTCTCAGCCCCCCCGCGAGATTTCAAAGCCTGTTTGCGGAATATCGTCGGCGAAATACCCTCGCGCTCTACGAACGTGACACGCAATCGCTCGGTACTCGAGAAGCCGGCCAACCGGGCCACGGTCTTCACCGGCAATTCTGTCTCGGCGAGCAATCGCTTGGCCCGACTCAAACGGCACGCATTGATTTCATCTAAGACGGAATGTCCCGTCGCTTCGACAAAGCGGCGATCGAGCGTCCGCCGCGTCACCGGCAACTGACGCGCGATGTCGCTCACACTCATCGGAAAATGGCTGTGCGTCCAAATCAATTCGAGCGCGCGCTGCACGATCGGATCTTCCAGTCGCGACTGGGCCGCGAAGTCGGTGGGCACCGCACCGCTGCTCTGAGCGTCCTCGATCCGATTACTGACAACGTCCGAGATGATCGACAATGACTGAAATGTCAGAATCGCCGGGTGTTGTGCGGCTTTTCCCTGGACGCCAGCGAGCATCTGATCCCAACGCGCGGCGAGCCCCTGCGGATCACGCGGCGTGGAAACGGCAAAACGGGGGCCGAAATTCGAAACGTCCAACATGCGGTGGATTAGCTCGCCGTTGAACGCAATCCAGCGCTCTTCCCAGCCGACTTTGGCATCCGGTCGATAGCGATGCCAAACTCCGGGAAACAAAAACAGCAGCGTCGAACCCTCGAGCCGCACATTGCCCGTCGCCTCGGATTCAAATTCCCCCATCCCCTTCGTCAGCAGCACCAACTGAAACTCGGGTAGAGTCCGACCGCGGGCCCAATCGAATTGATAGAGTACCGGGTGGCCGCTCGGTGGATAACGTTCGCCCGCGTGGATCGACGCCCGGCCCAGACCGGTGACATACATGCCCCACGACATCGTGGCTTCGGTGATCGGCAAATAATGAAAAAACGCGTCCTGTCCGCTCATAGCAGGAACCATGGGCACGTCGAACGAATTGTTGGTGATGGAGGAGAGCAAGACCATTTGATTAGTTTCCGCTGTGGTCGTGCCCTCAGTATGCCTCAAGGAATCGTTTTAAATCTCCCTGGATTCCGGTCGAAAGCTGCGCTATACTGAGGTCTATGGAATCCAGGTTGCCGCCGAGTTCCGGTCGTATTTCCAGTTTTTCAGCTGTTTTCCGAGGTTTCGAGGGCTAGCATGTCCGGTTCGACCACCTCAAAAAAAACGTCGTCGAGTTTAGGGAAAACAAATTCGCCCTCG
Organism: uncultured Planctomycetota bacterium; assembly: GCA_963847905.1. Taxonomy (GTDB): domain Bacteria; phylum Planctomycetota; class Planctomycetia; order Pirellulales; family Lacipirellulaceae; genus DASYDU01. Next base: position 203,597 of record CAWKBP010000004.1, read on the forward strand.
CTCCGCACTCACATCGCGCGCCCCCAGGATTCAGATGAGCATGCCGAATCGCTTCGTCACTTCGACACTGGTCGGCGCGAATTCACCCCGTACGGCTTTACTTGCGAGATTTGGGAACCAAGGCAAATGCCGCGGCCCGATCGGCACGACGAAATCGAAATCAACTTTCTCGATCGCGGCACGCTCACGTACCTGATTGGCGGCGAACGAGTCACGGTCCATCCCCGTCGCGTGACCGCGTTTTGGGCGGCCGTACCGCATCAAATCGTCGCCTTTCATAAGGTCACTTTCTATTATGTGGTGACCGTGCCCTTCGGCTGGATTCTGCAGTGGGGACTGCCCGAGCAGCTGATGACGGCCCTCACGCAAGGCCAGCTCGTCGTCGACGCCAATGCCGACCGTGCAAAGCTCGATCAGCGGCTGTTCGAGCAATGGCACGAAGACGTCGAGCTCGCGCCCGAGGCCAATCGCCAGGTTGTCGTGCTCGAATTGCGCGCCCGACTGCTGCGGCTCGCAAACTTCATCATGGAGAACAAGTCCCCGCAGGAAACGGCCACCGAGAGCACCCCGCCGCGTCAGCAGACCAATCTAGAGAAGGCCGAGGCCATGGCCTGCTTCGTCGCGCGGAACTATACTTCCCGTATCCAGGTCAAAGACATTGCCGAGTGCGTCGGTCTGCATCCCGATTACGCGGCCACACTTTTCCGCAAGACCTTTGGCACCACGCTCAATGTGCTGATGACCCGGCACCGGGTGGCTCACGCCCAGCGCAAACTTGTCACCACCGATCATCGGATTGTAAACATCGCCCAGGATTCAGGGTTCGACTCGCTCAGTCGGTTTAACCGTGCGTTCAAGCAGCTGGCGGGGACCACTCCCCGCGACTATCGCAAGACGCTTGGCCAATCGCCGCCAGAGCCAGCCCCCCATCCCAGGTGAAGCCGAGGTTATGCACATCCAGACGATTGGTGTGGTTTGCTGTCGATTCGAAGAAGTAAGTGTCGTGTTGTCGACGATGCGACGGGAACCAAGTTGGCAAAACAGGCCTTGTTTGTCTTGATTTAAGGGCAGAATATGGCGTCGCCTGAGGCGCGGCGTTGTTACGATAAAGGGAGACAGATATGGGCGGCTTGCGTGGATCTCGTCCGGAACCGAATGGCGCTGAGTTTGTCCTTGCAGTGAGCGGAATTCTGTCGGTAGGTGGAATACGGTTGAACGCGTGTGAGAACCGGAGCGACCTGGGGCTTTTCTGATTCAAGTGGCTTGGCCGGCGGTTTTCTCCAGCGGGTTTGAAGTTACGGAGGCAAGTTTTCGATGACTATGCGAACACAAGTAGTTGGCCAATCTCAGCGGCGCGCGTTCACGCTCGTCGAGTTGCCTGCAGTGAGCGAGCGAGGACGCAAGGCATTTACACTCGTCGAACTGCTCGTGGTGATCGCGATCATCGGCATCTTGGTGGCGCTATTGCTCCCGGCGATTCAAGCGGCGCGCGAAGCCGCTCGACGGTCGCAGTGCAAGAATAATCTGCGACAAGTTGCACTCGCATGTCTCGGACATGAGAGTGCACACAAAGCATTTCCATATGGCGGCTGGGGCATGGCATGGATGGGTGATCCCGACCAAGGCGTAGGCCCGCAGCAACCGGGCGGTTGGGTTTATACTACGGGACCGTATCTCGAAGAGCAGGCGATTTTTAACATCGGCGCGGGCTTGCCATGGGCCCAAAAAAAGGCCGCCCTTGCCCAACAGATGAGCGCCGTCGTGCCGGTTTTCAATTGTCCCAGTCGTCGAACGGGATATAACCAGCCCGCATTTAGTCCCAATGGAAATCCGTGCGACGGTGGTCATACGCCGCACAACTCGGAATTGCCTTCAACCGTGGCAAAAACCGACTATGCGATCAATGGCGGAGCCAGTAGTCCGGCTGCACCGAACTATACGCAGTGTACCGATGCCAGTTGCCTTCAACCCTCGGGTCTCAGCGGTAAAGCAAAATACCCAACCTGCAACTTTCATGCTGATTTGATTCAGTGGGGTCCGCTCTTCGACGGAGTTTCCTCATTTCGCATGGGGGCCAAAATGCGCCAAATTGTCGATGGCGCATCCAAGACGGCACTTGTAGGTGAAAAGATGATGATTGCTCGTTGGTACGAGGGTGAATGCAACAAAGATGCAAGCAATCCCTCTGGGGATAACGGCGGCGACAATTCCTCGATGTACCAAGGCTACGACTACGACAACACGCGTTCGTCTGGCCCCCAGCAGGATTCAGATAGCGATGTGGATGTCCCTCAACACTGGGAGAAATTCGGCGGCCCTCATTCGGGCGCTTTCAATTTGTCGATGTGCGATGGCTCGGTCCAGTCGATTGATTATGACATCGACCAAACGGTCTTTGGCGAATACATCAAGCGGAATAACAAGGACAATCTTTAAAGTTTGTCGCACCACCGATCACTAACTAATCCAGAATCCGCCCCTGCCACACATCGACGTAGCCCGGCGGCGCCGTCCAGGCTTTCGCTTCCGCCCGCGGATCGCGGCCATTAAGAAACTCCTCGATGTTCGTGTAGCCGTCGCCGTTCAAGTCGCCGGCCGCATCGAGAGAGTGAAAGGGATTCAGTCCATACTTGGTTTCCCAATCGTCAGGCATCCCGTCGCCATCGGCATCCGCATAGGGTTCGCCTTGGTACTCCGGATAGCCGCCGACTTGCTCGATATTCGAAATGATTCCCTGGTTGGTCATTTCGATGATCGTCTTGATCACGTTGTCGGCGTAGCCCACGTCGCGTAATTTGGCCGCCAGGTCGTCGGCGTTCGGCTTGGCGGTGATTTTGCCGGTGCGAACGGTCTCGGTCACCCGTTCGTCGACGGCGTCCCGCTTCGGCCGCACCGCCCCGGCGCTGGCCAAGACAAACTCAAACGCATCCTGGGCCGGTTGCACCTGGACATAGGCATGTGGATAGGGCTTGTCGGCGCGAATGTGTGCCAACACGTCCTGCGGATCGAGATCGAGCCGGCGATCAAGGTCGATCTGCACCCCGCCCGCCCAATTGTCCTTGGTCACCCGCTCGTTGCCCTCGACGATATTCCCCGCAACATATGCTTTGCCGAAGTCGGCATTCGGCCTCGCGGCTGCGGCGAGTTTCGGGCTTGAGCAATCGATAGCTGATCTCGTCGCCGAGCGGCGTCACGGGGCCCGGTTTGAAGTAGTTGTTCACAATCGTATAGAAGCTGCGGTTGTCGCCGCCGTCGACGGTCCGGTGGTGCCAATTGAAAACGACGTTGTTGATGAAGTTGAAATCGAAAATCATGCCAACGCTGGGATTCCGGCCGGCGTTCGACGCCCACAAATTGTGGTGAAACGTTGCGTTAAAACCACCAATCGTGCTGCCGAACGAGTGGTTGTAGGTGCCCAGCGCCTCGCTGAAGATCGAGTTCTGGATCGTGATGTTCACCGTGGGGAGCTTCAACTCCTTCGAGCCGTCTGGCGGCTGGTACATGTGCCGGTACATCGACATGTTCTCGTCGAGCCCCCAACTCGCCGACACGTGATCAATCATGATATTGCCGATCGGGTTGCCACCGCAGGAATCGTTGCGGTCGCCGACCCAGGTCTCGCCGCGGCGGAATCGCATATTGCGGATCACGATGTCGTGCGATTCGAGCTCCACCGTATCGCCCGCAACGCAGACGCCGTCGCCCGGGGCCGATCCGCCGTCGATCGTGATGTAGGGCGCCCGGATGCGAATCTTTTCCTTGAGCCGAATGATGCCGGCGACGTTGAACACGACGATCCGCGGCCCGCCCGCTTCGCAGGCTTCGCGGAAGCTTCCCGGCCCGGTGTCGTTGAGATTGGTGACGACATACACGCGGCCACCACGGCCACCGAAGCTATACATCCCGCCCCCTTCGGCACCGGGAAAGGCCGGGATGGTCGCTTGCGGCAAATCGCTTGGCTTTGCGGCCCAGGGGATGTAGGGTCGGCCATGCGCAGCCCCGGCCTTGATCGCCGGTTGCGCTTTCTCCCAAGCCGCGTCAGAACGCTCCTGCGCCGCCGCGGCCCGCCGATTGGACTCCGCCTGCACTTCGCTGGTGATTTTCGGGTATTGGGCCAGCACGCTCTGTACGGATGCCATCGCCAAGAACGCCGTCGCCACGAATGCAAGTCGATTCCAAGTCATCGTCGTCTTTCAAAGTTGAAAGTGAATTGTCGTAGATAGGCGCAGAGCATCGCTCTCTCTGCGTCTCTCCGAGAAAATCTAGCTCTTACTGAGCCGCGGCCGCTTTTTCCTGCTCGGCCAGGTCCTTCTCCGCTTGCTTCATGTCGATGCCGGCTGCGGACAGGTAGTTATTGATCCGTCCCTTGTACTTGCCAAACCAGGCGTGCTTCTCGTCCGAGGAACCCGCGTCCATCGCATACTCGCGGGCCTCGACCAGGTTGGCCAACAGCTCGGCCCGCTGTTCTACGGAGAGGTTTGGCAGGAGTTCGAGATAACGCTTGTACGTCAGCGGCACCACGCCATAAGTCAGGCCGTCTTTGACTTGATTCACTTGCTCCGGCGTCAGCTCCCCTTCGAGTCGGGCCACGAAACGCCGATGCAACGGATACAACTTCAGGTCGGCCTCATTGCGGGCCACGGTGCGCCAAGCTTCCGCCATTACGGGGTCACCCGGCGACATTGCGCTGCCTCGGCGATCTTCGCATCTCGCGCCGCGTGGATCTCGCGCAGGCCGCGATATTGCGCGACGATCAGATCGCGCACCCGAGCCGCCTTCGCTGCATCTTGGATCCCCAGCGGCGCAACGATTTTGTCGGCGCGCTCGGTGATCGTGCGGGTGTAGGCCGCCTCTTCGTCGCCCGCCGGAGCGGCATCGGCCGATGGCACATCAGACATGATCAGGCGTCCTAAAATAAGGGCCAAAACCGCAGTCAAGAAACGCCATTCGCATCGCATTGCCGCCTCGCAAAACTGTTTCCTACGTGATTGCTCCAATTTCATCGTCCTCTCGCCGTTCGGGCGTGTCAACCAACGAATCCCCGCCGATTTGAGACATCAGCCGCAACTCGACGGGGTCGCGGCGCATAGATAAATCGGCGAATTCCAACTATGCTGAAACTATCGATCGCGACACTCCTCCCCAGGCCCACAATGCACATTTTTTCTCAATGCGGACGGGCTTCTCTGGCGATTGCCGTGCTGTCGGCCATCGGGATTTCCCGAGCCCAACCGCCTGCCGTTTCGCCGGGCCCCGATGGGAAACTTGTCTACGCGGCCGACGAGAGAGGAAACCGCATCCCCGATTTTTCAAACTGTGGTTACGCCGGCGCCGATCGAGACATACCCGACGTGCCCACCGTGGTATCTCTCGCACCATCCGGAGGCGACGACACGGCACGCATCCAGGCCGCCATCGACTACGTAGCGCAAATGCCACTGAGCAAGGACGGCTTCCGCGGCGCCGTCGAGCTCGCGCCGGGCGAGTTTCGAGTCGCCGGCCAATTGACCCTTAATGAATCTGGCATCGTTTTGCGCGGAGCCGGCGCAGGGGATGGAGGTACCAAGATCATCGCTATGGGAGCAAGTCGACGAAGCCTTATTCGAGTTCCAGAAGCTAGGGGAATGGTGGGCTTGGCTGGCTCAGAATTCGACGTCAGCGATGACTATGTCCCAGTTGGCGCCAAAGTAATGCATCTTCATGCAAATCATGGCATCCACGTCGGCGACCGAGTCGTGATCACAAGGCCAAGTACCAAAGCTTGGATCAAGACCTTGGGCATGAACGCATTTGGAGTCGGGTGGCGGCCTGGTTCGGCGATATTACGCTGGGAACGGTTCGTCACATCCGATCGACGAGAATGCAATTACTCTCGATGCGCCGATCACGACAGCGATCGATCAACGATTTGGCGGGGCTAATGTTACGCCGGTGAACCTCGCTGGACGAGCAGAAAACATCGGAATTGAAGACATGATGCTCGTATCTCTGCCATCTGGCACGCAGTCCACTCGACGAGGACCATGCCTGGTACGGCGTGACGATGGAAAATGTTGACGAATGCATGGGTCCGACGCGTCGAGTTTCGCGGCTTTGCGGGTGCCGCCGTCGCTCTTTGGGAAATCGACCAAAAGAGTCACGGTGGAGGACTGCCTCTTCACTGGCCCCGGTTTCCGAAATCGGCGGCTTCCGCCGCCACGCGTTTTTCACACAGGGCCAACTCACGCTGTTTCTGCGTTGCTGGTCGGAGCATGGCCGGCACGACTTCGCGGTCGGCCATTGTGCGCCCGGCCCGAATGCTTTCGTAAATTGCCGCACGCGCGAGTCGGTCGCCGACAGTGGCCCGCTCGAAAGCTGGGCATCCGGCGTGCTCTACGACAATGTGCGCATCGACGGCAACGGGCTCAACTTGATCAATCGCTGGACGAATCCCCCCGGTGCCGGCTGGAGCGCCGCCAATTGCGTCCTTTGGCAGTGCCGGGCTGCGACGATCGCCTGTTTTCGGCCGCCCACCGCGAACAATTGGGCCATTGGCTGTTGGGCTGCCTTCTCCGGCGACGGCACCTTCGAATCCCGCAGCGATTTTGTCCGGCCGCTGAGTCTGTATCAGGGCCAGTTGCGCGAGCGCCTCGGGGAACAAGCCGCCGCACGCGTCGGCCCGATTCTCGGCACGCCGGAGACGGCCACGAATCCGACGCTCAAGGAAGCGGCAAAATTTGTCGCCGAATCGCACGGACCTGCACATGAATTGATTGACGTGATTCGCGCTCGCATGGACGAGCACACTCGGAATGACGTTCCAAAGCCGGATGTAACGGAGCCGAAGAGAAATAAAGTAGTTGAGACGGTAACCAAGCCTCTCCAAGTCGAAAACGGCTGGCTCGTCGCGGGCGGGAAACTTGTCACCGGTCGGCGGTTCGACCCGCTATGGTGGCGTGGCAACATGCGCGCCGGCGACGTGCATCAGTTCGGCCCCAACATTTCTCGCTTCGCGCCCGGCCGTGCGGGCACCGGCTTCACCGACGACCTGCAGCAAGTCGCCGACACGATGGTCAGTGACGGCTACGCATCCTACGACCACCACTACGGTCTTTGGTACGAACGCCGCCGCGACGACCACACGATGGGCCGCCAAGCCGACGGCGACGTTGCCGCACCGTTCTACGAGCAGCCGTTTGCCCGCACCGGCGATCTCGCGAGCGGCACCGCCTGGGACGGCCTCACCAAATACGACCTCACGAAGTTCAATCCGTGGTACTGGAACCGACTCCACGACTTCGCCCAACTTGCGGGCGAGCGCGGCCTCGTGCTACTGCACCAAAACTATTTCCAGCACAACATTCTCGAAGCGGGCGCCCATTGGGCTGACTCGCCCTGGCGGCCGGCCAACAACATCAACGACACCGGCCTCCCCGAGCCGCCGCCCTATATCGGCGACAAACGCCAATTCATGGCCCCTTCGTTCTACGATGTCACCAATCCCAAGCTCCGCGCACTGCATCGCGGCTACATCCGCCAGTGCCTCGAAAACTTCGCCGACACATCGAACGTGATCCAGATGACGAGCGCCGAATACTCCGGCCCGCTCGAGTTCACGCAGTTCTGGCTCGACACGATCATCGAGTGGGAGCGGGAGACCGGCCACGACGCGCTCGTTGCGATCAGCGCCCCGAAAGACGTGCAAGACGCGATCCTCGCCGATCCCGAACGGGCCGCCCACGTCGATGTGATCGACATCCGCTACTGGGCGTACACGGCGAACGACGGGCTATACGCACCCAAGGGCGGCCAGAATCTCGCCCCGCGGCAACACCTGCGACAGACACGCGAAAAACCGGGCGGCGCAGCGGCCATCGTCAAAGCAGTCCGCGAATATCGCGACCGCTTCCCCGACAAAGCCGTCCTCTACAACGCCGAAGAGAACTGCCCCAGCATCCGCGACGGTTGGGCCACGCTGATCGCCGGCGGTTCACTGGCGGACATAAAACTGCCGCACGAGCTGGCAAAGATCATTCCGACGATGAAGCCAGCCGACACTCTCGCAGTCGGCGAGGGCCAATGGTGCTTGGCGGATGACCACGGCAACATCGTCGTCTACACGTCGATGCCGAACCAGCCGATCGTCCTCGACCTCCCCCAGCACCACGGTCAATATCTGGCTCGTTGGATCAAGCCCGGCGTTAGCGTCATGAGTGAGGCTAGTGAGATCAACGTCAACGGTTCTTTGCGGCTGCCCGCCGAGGCGTCCGTCCTTTGGCTCTCGCGAAAAGAATAGCAAATCCCAGCGCGAACATCACGATTGTTCCCGGCTCGGGTGTCGCCGCCGCGAAGAATGGCTCCTGCTCGCCGAAGCCTTCCAGCCGTCACATTTCCGAAGTTCGACTTCCACACCTCGTAATCGAGCGAGTCGACCATCCCATCCACGTTGCCATCGGCTCCCGTACCACTCGTGACTGCTAGTCCCAACGAGTCTCGCCACACCGTATAGTCGGCTGCATCGACGATGCCGTTGCGATTGAAATCCCCGCGGATTCCGTAGACATACTGCGCTCCGGCGATGTCGTCGGGATCGAGCTGCCGATTGATCGCCTGACAGCAAAAGGGGGCTTCTTCGTTTTGGAAGTCGCCGACGTACATCACGCGCCGATCCGGATTTTCGCCCGCCCACTTCGGGTGGTTGAGCCCGATTGCCGCGTGTCCCAATTCGTGGAGGAAAAGGCCCTCAAGATCGTCGCCGTAAAGAAACGAATCTACTGGCGTTGCGTCTTCCTCACCGGATGCGATGTGAAACGGCGCGATCTGTGCGGTGCGGTTGAGATTGAAGACGACATCGCCTGAATACGGAAAGTTTTCGTGCCCACCGAAGCCGGGAGGACCGATGCCGATGGCTCCCGGGACGCCCCAATAATCCTGGTTGAGCGCATAAGCCCCGATCCGAATCATTGGCGTCGATGCACCGACGGCCCCCAATGGGTCGCCCGGGTCGAAAATCGGTCCGACAAACGTGATGTTGGCCACTGCCGACCAGGTTGCAAACGCCCGTTCGATCGCCCCTTCGAAAGCACCGTCGCCGTGGTTCGTGTTGATCAGGCTGCGAATCTGCGAAAGATTGCATGTCCCTTCGACGCCCGCTGCTTCGGGGTCGGCCGTCGTCCCATCGGGCACGTAGCCCCAGGTGACGATCGCGCCGGAACCGGGATACGGATCGTCGCCCCATTTGGATGCGTTCCCGTTGCCGATCGTGTCGAATGCCAACACAACACTGGTCGAGGCCGATGCTGCGGCGGCAATGAAGAGTGTGCTCAATATTCGGAAGCGGATCGATCGCATGGGAGCGTGCATTCTACCCGATACCACTATTTCACGGGCACCCAGACTGACATTTCCGATTGGCCGCGGTTCGACCAAGCGAAATAGGGGATGAACCGCACTCGAATCTCGCGCTGCCGCTCGCGGTTGAGTGGACGATAGAGCGTGCCCGACCAGTCGCCCGCCGACTTCACAAGCGCCGTGGCCTCAATCACCGTCACCCCGCCTAAGAGCTTCGGCTCAAATCGAGCAGTGAGCTCTGCATCCGCGGGAATCGCTACGTCCTCGACGCGGACGCCCTGCGGTAAGTCCTTCGACTCGAGGCAATACACGATCGGGCCCCGCTCGATCGCCACCTGGTTGTGCGCTTCTTCCAAGAGCGGGTTCGCCTCGATCAGCCGCGCCGGCATGGGCAGGTCCAACTCCACTTTGTCGCCGACCTTCCAGATGCGGCGCAGTTCGGCGTAGGTGCCGGGCTTTATTGGCCCGCCCGCCGACTTCCCATTGACGCGAATCGACGCCGTTTCGGCCCACCCCGGCACGCGGAGCTTCAAAGCAAACTCCGTCGCCGGACACTCATCCACCGCGATCCGCACGCGACCATCCCACGGATAGTTCGTCGTTTGAGTCAGTTTCAGCGGCTGGCCGCTTAGCTCGGCCGAGAGCTTATTTCCCCCGTACAGATTCACCCACGCCGCGTCGTCGCTCGTCGCATAGGCAAAACCGCCCACCTCCGCAATCGCTCGCAGCACGTTCGGCGGGCAGCAATACGACGTCATGAACGGCACGCGCGTCCGCGGCCAGCGCAGCTTCGTCGGCAGCGGTTCCACTTGCCGCAACGGATTCACGTAGAAGTAATCCGTCCCGTCGAGGCTCACGCCGCTCAGCACTGCGTTGTAGAGCGCGAGTTCCAGCACGTCGACGTATTTCGCCTCACCGGTGACCAGGAACATCCGCCAATTCCAGAGCACGTTGCCGATCGCGGCGCAGGTTTCGTTGTGGGCTGTGATGTTTGGCAGCTGGAAGTTGCGGCCATACGCCTGGTGGACCCGCGTGATGTGCGATTGATCATCCGATCCGTCGGGCGACGCACCGTCGTAGAGCGCCCCGCAGGCGCCCGTAATGTACATCTTCTCGTGGACGACGTTGTCCCAGATCGGCTCGAGTGCCCCGAGCAGCTGCGGATCGCCATTCTCCGCATAGAGGTCGGCCGCCCCAGCATAGAGATAGTTGGCCCGCACCGCGTGTCCCAGCGCCTCGCGCTGCTCGACAAACGGGATGCGGTCCTGATTGTCATCGCCTCCGTCGTCGATCTTGATGCTCCGCATGGCGAGAAACTTCTCGGCCAGCGCCAAATACCGCGGCTCGCCCGTCACACGATACAGCTCGACCATCGCCATGTAGTGCGAGGGACATACCGAGTTGCGGGCCAGCTCGGGCGTCGGCTCTTGGAATGTCTTGTCGAGGAAGTCGGCCGTCTTCCGCGCGACGTTCAGGAACTTGTCGTCGCCGGTGACTTGATAGTGCAAACATGCGGCCGTGATGAGATGGCCCATGTTGTACATCTCGAAGTTGTGCCGATCCTGAAACGGCTGTGCAGTTTGGTCACCATGACGCTGGCGGATCAACACCGGCGTGTGCAGGTAGCCGTCCGCGCGTTGTGCTCGCGCAATCGCGTCGATCGATTGATCGAGAATCGCCAGCAGCTGGGGATCGCGTGTCACGGCATAGGTCGCGGTCACGCCTTCCAGGAACTTGTAGAAATCGCCATCATTCCATGGCGCACCGTGGTAATCCCCCTCGGCGTCGCCAGCCGCGATCAAGAAGTGTACCAGGAACGGCTTGTACTCCGTCCCCCGCATGATCTCCCACATCGCCGGCAGCGAACGCTCACGATTCACTGCAAACCGATTCGCCCAAAATCCCTCCGTCCAGCGGACATCTTCAACCGGTAAGGCACTCGCGACCGCATGAGGGCTCTTTGCCTCGACCATTTGTGTTGAGCTGCTCGCGGACAACAGAATTGCGAGCGCCACAACAATTGGAGTTCCGCGGTACATGCTCACTCCTCGTCCGCCTTCGTGATTCGCAGCGCCATCCATGGCTTATCTGGAATCTCGATCGAACGGCCCCCGGTGTCATAAGCCGTGTACTCCCCATCTTTTACGTCGCGCAGCGTGAATTCCCCTTCCACCGGCGTGATCGTCATGTTCCACGTATCGATCACATCGACGTGGAACTTCATCCCGCCGGCCAGTTCGCTCGGCGCATTTCGAGTGCGGCGTGGCAACTGGAACTTCCAGCTGCTAGGCGACTCCTTGCCGAAATAAACCAGGTAATACTCGCCCGGCTTGCCGGCGACGTTCGGCACCTGCCACTTGTCGATCGTCTCCACATACTCGGGACCGGCGGCCAGGATGTCGCGCAGGAAGGCGATCCGCGCCGGGCTCTCGCCCTTGAGTACGCCGCCCTTCGACCACCAGAGCACATCATCATCGCTTAAATAGCACTCGCCGTGTCCAGGATACGTTCCCGCGATAATGCATTCCCAAAAGCGGTGTACCATCTCCTCGGCCGACAAGTTGCCCCAGCGGAGCGGAATGTCGCCCTCGTACTTGATTTCGTCGAACACCACCGGCTTGCGATAGATGTCGCGGAATAGTATTGCCCTGCCGGCCTCTTCCGCCGCCGAGCCGTTCTGGATGCTGGCGTGGGTCAGCAGCGGATTCGTGTGGTTATAGAGCCGCGTCCCGTTGTGGATCGACGTGAGCCGATGGTAAGGGTCGGCGTCGTGGACCACCTGGATCATACGGTCCCAATCGGACTCCTGCTTCTCGCTCATGAAGTCGTATTCATTGGCCATCGACCACCACACGTTGCGAAACGCACCGAGCCGGCTCACCACGTATTTCAGAGTAGCGATCGTCGACTTCGTCCGGCATGCGGTCGAAGCCCCAGTGCCCTTCATCATACGGATGGAGCAGAATGATGTCCGCTTCGATGCCCATGTCGCGGAGCTGGGCAACGCGCTGCTCCAGATGCTGGAAAAACTCCGGATTGAACCGAGTGAAGTCCCACTTATTCGGCGGCGTGCCCTCGAAGGCATACCGCGGCGGCTCATCCTCGTTCCAGGTGTATCGCTTCGGGAACACGCACATCCGAAGCTTGTTGAAAGGCGACGCGGCGAGCGTCTTGAGCGTTTGTTCTTCGAGCGCTTCACTTTGACTCGTCCAGGCGTAGCAAGTGGTTCCCAATTGCCGATAGGGTGTACCATCGGCATAAGCAAAATGAAAGGTGTCCTTCACATGCACGGGTCCATGATTGTCGCCCGTCGGCGCGACCACCTCCACCTCGCCGCTCTTGTCCGCGAGTTCCGATTTGTTGCTCGCCGTCTTGTACGTCCATTTCCCCTCGCTATCCGGCATAAAGCGAATGCGATAGACGCCCTCACCGTCGTAGAAGCCGCCGACGGTTTGCTGCTTGCCGTCGTGTTCAAATGTGGCCGATAGCTCGACGTCCAAAAACGGATTGCCGTCGGCCGGACCCGCCAGCTCGATCTCGTACGTGTCCCAGCGTTCGATCGGGCCCTCTGTTTTTACCGGTGCCGCCTGAACCGAATCCGCCGCACCAACGTATACGCACCAAATCGCAAGCAAGGCGGCGAGCCACTTCAGCGCATATTGCCGCGCAGGATTTCGCTCGCAGGAGGACTCGATGTCTTGAAGCATGGGGTGTTGTCTCCTGGATTTCGTTGCCTCGATATCGCACTTCTGGCATACTGGATGGACGCGGTAGAGTCGACCTCGGATCGACTCTATTATCTCTCGCACCGGCAAGCAAGACAACCAACCGCGGCGGACCTCGGCCGGGAATTGATCAACAGGATAGCGACGATGAAATCGTTCCTCGTATGTTTCGCGCTCGCGGTATCGATTGTCGCTGCGATAAGCGCAATCACGATGGCCAGCGAGCCGCAGCGGGTCGATATTAGCCCGCGCTTCGATCGCAAAGATCATTTGAGCAGCCACCGCGAGAATTGGTCTGTCGCCGCCGACGAGTCGGCAACCTTCAAGCTCGACGGCGTCGAACTGGCCGTCCGCTCGGCTGACGACGAGTCGCCACTCAAGGCCGATTGGTGGAAAGCCGGATTGGTGCACGACGCGACCATGGCTTCCGATGGCGTGTTTGTCGACGAGGGTAGCCTGCTGCTCACGCTTCAGGGACTTTCGCCGGGCAAACACTCCCTCGTCACCTACCACAATTCGCTATGGGATGTCGAACTTGCTCCGATCGACGTGATTGTCGACGGCAAGCCTGTTGCATCGGCAATCCAGCCCAGCCGGCGCGTGACCGACGACGCCGAGGCAGCGAGCGCTTTTGTCGAATTCGAAGCACAGTCGGGCAAAGATGTCGTCGTCCAAATTCGGCCACACGACCCGAATTCGGCCAGCCGCGTCGTCCTCAATGGCCTGGAGATCGACACCTGCCGACCCCAATCAAAAGGCCACAAAGCCTTCGCCCGTCGACTACGACGAACACACGGCCGAAAAACCAATGCTCTCGTGGAAACCGGCGAAAACGGCTACGGCCCACGACGTCTATCTCGGCACCAACGTCGAAGCCGTCGCCGCCGCCACGCCGAAGTCGCCCGAGTACCGCGGCCGGCAGAGCGAAGCGAAGTTCGCGAGCGACGCCGCCGATCCCTTCGCCACCTACTACTGGCGCGTCGACGAAGTGCACAACGATTCGCCCGCGGATGTCACCAAGGGCGACGTCTGGAGTTTCCGCGTCCGCCAACTCGCCTTCCCTGGCGCGGAAGGTTACGGTCGCTTCGCCCGCGGCGGTCGCGCTGGACGCGTAATCGAAGTTACGAATCTCGACGACAGCGGTCCTGGTAGCCTTCGCGCCGCGGTCGAAGCCGAAGGGCCGCGAACCGTCGTATTCAATGTCGGCGGACTGATTACGCTCGAATCGAAACTCGTCGTCCACAATCCTTATCTCACGATCGCCGGCCAGACCGCGCCGGGCAAAGGTATCTGCATCCGCAAGTACAACTTCGGCGTCGGCGGTTCGCACGATATCATCATTCGCTACGTCCGCGTCCGCCCGGGCAACATCGCCGGAGTCACACTCGACGGCATGGGCATGGCCGGCACCGACCACTCGATCATTGACCATTGCTCGATCAGCTGGACGCAAGACGAATCGTTCAGCTCGCGGGCCGCGAAGAACATCACTTTCCAGCGCAACCTTATCTCCGAGGCGCTCAACATCGCCGGCCACAAGAATTATGAGAAGGGCAAACAACACGGCTACGCGGCCAGCATTGGCGGTGACGTCGGCAGCTTCCATCACAATCTGCTCGCCCATTGTGCCGGGCGCAACTGGAGCCTCGCCGGCGGACTCGACAAGGGTGGCCGCCACACGGGTCGGCTCGATATCCGCAACAACGTCGTTTACAACTGGGGCCATCGCACGACCGACGGCGGCGTGGCCGAACTCAATTACGTCAACAATTATTACAAGCCGGGCCCCGCGTCCGAAGTGTTCCACGTCCTCATGCCGGAGCGCGATCTCGTGGCAGCTTTCGGGCCACAAGAATACTACGTCGCAGGCAATGTGATGGAAGGCCATTATGGCGCCGACGAGCCGCTCAAGGGTGTCCGCGGCCAGCGACACGAGCCAATCGAGGACTTCATTGTCGACAAGCCGTTTTTCGAACCACATGTCGCCACGGAATCGGCCGCGGAGGCTTATGACGACGTGCTTGCCGACGTCGGTTGCAACCTGCCCATGCTCGACGAACACGACCAACGCGTGATCGAGGAAACGCGCGCGGGCGCAACGACGTTCAAAGGCAGCGTGAGCGGAATACCCGGCCTGCCGGACAAGCAGGACGACGTCGGCGGCTGGGACGACTACCCCGAAACACATCGCGCAGCCGATTGGGACTCCGATCACGACGGCCTCCCCGACGCCTGGGAAACCGAACACAATCTCGATCCCCACTCAACCGTCGGCGACCTTACGGACGCGAACGCCGATCCGGACGGCGACGGATTCACAAATCTCGAAGCGTATCTCAACGGCCTGACCAGAAAGCCATGATTCGACGCAGCGCGAGATTTGTATCGTTTTCATTCGCGCTCGCTGCGATTCTCGCGGCGCCCTCCGTGTCGCGCGGCGAGGAAGCCTCGCCCTCGGACGACAACGTCTATCTCTTCACGTCGTTCCGCGACAACGGCGAAGATGGCCTGCGATTCCTCTCGAGCGAAGACGGATTCCACTGGACCGAGGTGCCGGGCAAATTCTTGAAGCCCTGCGTCGGACCCAGCAGCTTGATGCGCGATCCGAGCCTTTTGCGCGGCCCGGACGGCACGTACCATCTCGTTTGGACTACGGGCTGGAAGGGCGACCAAGGCTTCGGCTACGCCCACTCGAAGGACCTCGTCCACTGGTCCGAGCAGCGGTTCGTGCCGGTCATGGCGCACGAAGCGACGACCGTTAACGTCTGGGCCCCGGAGCTGTTTTACGATGCGCCCAACGAACAGTACATCGTCTGCTGGGCCTCCACCATCCCCGGCCGTTTTCCCGACCACGGCGAGCCGCACGACAACAACCAGCGGATGTTTTACACCACGACGCGCGACTTCAAAGAGTTCACGCCTGCCAAGCTGTTCTACGATCCCGACTTCAGCGTGATCGATTGCACGATCGTCAAAGATGCCGACCGCTATGTGCTGGTGCTCAAGGAAAACACGCGGCCGATGCGGGCGCTCCGCGTGGCGTTTGGCGATTCGCCCCTGGGGCCGTGGCGCGACGTCTCCGAACCGTTCACCGACAATTTCACCGAAGGTCCAACGGTGCTCCGCGTCGGCGACGACTGGCTCATCTACTACGACGCGTATCAGAAAGGTACTTATGGTGCCGCCAAGACGCATGATTTCAAGGAATTCGCCGACATCTCGAACGAGGTTTCATTCCCCCAGGGACACAAACATGGCACCGCGCTCGTTGTCCCGCGGAAAGACCTCCAGTACTTGCTCAAAGTCGGCGCCCAACAAGTTTCCGGCATCCGTCAGCCGCTGGTATCGAAGCTCTCCGCCGACGAAATCAAGTCACGCCTCGCCGCGATCGACAAAGTCGCCGCCCGCGGCCCGTTTCAGCCCAGCTGGGAATCGCTTGGCCACTTTCATACCCCAGCCTGGTACCAGGACGCCAAGTTCGGCATCTTCATCCATTGGGGCGCGTACTCGGTGCCGGGCTTCGGCAGCGAGTGGTATCCGCGCAAAATGTACCAGCAGGGAACACCCGAATTTGCTCATCACGTCGCCACCTACGGTCCGCAGTCGAAATTCGGCTACAAGGATCTGATCCCGCAATTCAAAGCCGAGAAGTTCGACGCCCATGAGTGGGCCCGGCTGTTCAAGGAAGCTGGCGCAAAATACGTGGTCCCCGTCGCAGAGCACCACGACGGCTTCCCGATGTACGATAGCGACGTCACTGACTGGTCCGCCGTCCATGTGGGCCCCCAGCGAGACGTGATCGGCGAGCTGGCTCGCGCCTTCCGTGACGAAGGCATCGTTGTCGGCGCTTCGTCCCACCGCGCGGAGCACTGGTGGTTTTTCGATCAAGGCATGTATTTCGACTCCGATGTCCGCGACGGTGCGAACGCCGCGCTCTATGGCCCGGCCGCCAACCAGCGCACCGCCGAAAACCAATCTGAGCCGCCCGACGCGGCATTTCTCGACGATTGGCTGCTGCGATCCTGCGAAATTGTCGACAAGTATCAACCGCAGGTGGTTTACTTCGACTGGTGGATCTGCCAGCCCGTGTTCCAGCCGTACCTCCAGCGCTTCGCTGCCTACTACTACAATCGCGGCGCCGAGTGGGGTAAGCCCGTGGCGATCAACTTCAAGGAATGGGAAGGCCGCTCGTTTCCCGACGGCACCGGCGTGTTCGACATCGAGCGCGGCCAATCCGCCGACATCCGCCCCGACTTTTGGCAGACCTGCACCAGCGTGTCGAAAAGCTCGTGGGGTTACATCGACAACCAGGACTATAAGGACGTCGGCGACATTGTCGACGATCTGATCGACATCACCAGCAAGAACGGCACAATGCTGCTCAACATCGGCCCTAAGCCGGACGGCACGATTCCTGAACAAGAACAACAGATACTCCGCGCAATCGGTGGTTGGCTGGCGGTAAACGGCGAGGCGATCTACGGCACGCGGCCTTGGAAGCACTTTGGCGAAGGGCCGACGCAAATCGTCGCCGGCTCGTTCGCCGATGTGAAACGTCAGCCATTCACAGGCGAAGATTTCCGCTTCACCACCAAAGGCGAAACTCTCTACGCGATCGCCCTGGCCTGGCCCGAGAATGGGAAGCTTGTCGTCAAGTCGCTCGCCGCGGGACCTAGTAAAGTGAGCGACGTTACGCTGCTTGGCCACGCGGGGCCGCTCGCATGGCGGCAGACCGACGCGGGCCTCGAGGTCGACCTTCCTGCAAAGCCGTCTTGCGATTTTGCCGCCACGCTCAAAATTACCGGCGATAAACTTTAACGCGCAGTCTCTCGGCACCCTCAAATAACAATGTCGCACTCGTCGCCTGGCGACAATATCTCACATTTCACCAAAAATTTCTTGCTGCTCTTGCTGCGGCAATTTAGGATGAAATACGGGTAGTTTGGTTCCGCGGGCCTCGCGGATTGGATGCCAATCCGGAGGGACGCTAATGAACCTAGATCCATCGCGTGCTGCCATCTTGCGGCACGCCCAGGGTCTCATTCTGGCGATTGTCGGAACGTGCCTTTTCACATCAGCTTCCGTCGCTCAGGTTGCGCCGCAGGAAAAATCTGCGGTGGGCCCGCTCCATGTTGGCACGCAACTTTCGCTCGCGCCGCGCGAACAGAATCTCACTTGGACCGGCAGCGTCACCACGCAGGGCGATGCGGTGCTCGGCGGGCCCGTCGCTCGCTCGACTTTCGGAGTTAGCGGTAGCGGAATCAAGGTCGGCATTATTTCTGACTCGTTCAACTTCCTCGGCGGACAACTTGCCGGTGTCCTCTCGGGTGACTTGCCGGGACCCTCGAATCCAAACGGCTACCTCACGCCAGCGAACATCCTCAACGACGATTTGTTTCCTGGTAATCTCGACGAGGGCCGAGCGATTGCCGAAGTCGTCCATGATCTGGCCCCAGGTGCACAGATTCTGTTTCACTCGGCCTTCAACAATCCGGAGTCGTCTCCCGGCGGCTCGATCGCCACCGCCATCGACAACCTCGTCGCGGCGGGTGCCAACATCATTATCGACGACGTGTTCTCGATCGGCGCACCGGTGTATCAAGACGGCATCGCCGCCCGGGCCGTCAACAACGCATTCGCCAGTGGTGTCGCTTACTTTTCCAGCGCAGGGAACAGCTCGAATAACGCGTACCAAGGCTTCTACTCGCCGCTGGGCGTCAATCACGACTTCGATGCCAATTTGGACGAAGGTGGCGACTTGGTGCTCGGCATTGGCGACATTCCGAACGGCGGTTCCGTCGTGGCCAGCCTGTGGTGGGACGATCCCTACACCTCGCTGGGCGGCACACCCACCACCGATTTTCAGCTCGGGCTCTATAATCTTTCGGACGACGTCGTTGAAGGGGGTTCCGGGCAAGACCAGTTCGCCGGCGCCGATCCTTTCGAGGCTTTCAGCTTTACCAACACCAGCGGCGTGACCAAGAGCTACGGCCTATTCGTCGAGCACGTAGCCGGCGATTTCAACAAGCTGCTCAAGATCCAAGTTTTCGACCGCAACATCCAAGATGACGATGACACCGACTCGCCCACCATCAGCGGACATAGCGCGGCCGTCGGTGCGCTGGCGATTGGCGCCGCGCCCTTCTTCAATCCGAATTCGCCTGAGTCCTACACCTCGCAAGGGCCGACGCTGATCCTCTACGACGCCGACGGCAATCGGCTCGCGATTCCCGAACTCCGCCACACGCCCTCGCTTACCGGCATCGACGGCGGCAATACATCGTTCTTCTATGCCGACGTCGGCATCGATGCCGATACCTTTCCTAATTTCTTCGGTACCTCGGCGGCCGCGCCCCATGTGGCAGCGATCGCGGCCCTGGTCCTCGAGCGGGCCAATCAATTTGGCCTGACTCTCACCCCGGCCCAACTCTACCAAATCCTCACGAACTCGACGGTCGATATCGGTGCCCCCGGTTACGACCACATCACCGGCTATGGCCGCCTCGACGCTTACTTGGCGGTGTCGGCAGTCGTTCCGGAGCCGGCCACGGCAACGATGCTCGTCTTCGCGTGTGTGGCGTCCCTTGGACTCTGTCGTCGCCGCGATTGCTGCTAGACCGTGTCGTCGCGCTATTTTACGCTTACAATGGACGTTAAAAGTTGCGGCAAGTTTTTTGAACCGTCCTCCGTACATTGCTTCCACTACAAACGATGCACGCTCCACATATTCGTCGCTGTTTCGCCTGCGGCTTGGTTGCCATCCTCTGGTGCCTTTCACCAGCGGCTTGGGCCAAGCCGACAATCCTGCGGCCAAACGACTTCGCCCACCACGTCGCCGAGTTCAATGCCGACGATGCGGAAACTGTGGCCACGCTCGTACCGAACCGCCGCGCCTGGGAGTGGATCGTCGAAAATGCCCCGCTGTTCGATTGCCCCGACAAGGAATTCGAGCGGATCTATTACTATCGCTGGTGGACCTTTCGCAAGCACATCCAGCAAACTCCCTCGGGCTTTGTCCTGACCGAGTTCCTCACGCCGGTGGGCCACGCCGGGCCATTCAACACGATCTCCTGTGCTGTCGGACACCAATTGGCCGAAGGGCGTTGGCTGCGTGATCCGCAACTGCTCAACGATTACACACGGTTTTGGTTCCACTCGGGTCCGGACGGCGGTCCGGCCGAGCACTTCCATAAGTTCAGCAGCTGGGCCGCTGCGGCGATCTACGACCGCTTTCTCGTCACTGGCGATCGCGACTTCACCGTCGGAATGCTCGACGATCTGATTGCCGACTACGCGGCGTGGGAAACGGAGCGCGGCCGGCCCGATGGCCTGTTCTGGCAGTACGACGTCCGCGATGGCATGGAAGAATCGATCAGTGGCAGCCGCATGGCCAAGAACATCCGCCCCACCATCAACAGCTACATGGCCGCCAACGCCCGCGCCATTTCTCACATCGCCGAACTAGCCAGCCGCGACGACGTGGCGCGCCTATTTGCTGCCAAGTCGGAAGCGATCCGCGCGAAGCTGGCCGAATCGCTGTGGGACGACGAAGCCAAGTTCTACAAAGTCCGGTTCGAAAACGGCGGGCTTTCGGATGCACGCGAAGCCATCGGATTTATCCCCTTCACGTTTAATCTCGCCGATCCCAACCATGCCGAGGCCTGGCAGCAACTCAATGATGACGCCGGATTTCGCGCTCCCGCAGGTCTCACCACCGCCGAGCGGAGGCATCCGAAGTTTCGCTCCCACGGCACAGGAACCTGCGAGTGGGACGGCGCCGTCTGGCCCTTTGCCACTAGCCAGACGCTCGATGGTCTCGCGAACGTGCTCCGCGGTCCGCCGCAGTCCTACGTGACGCGTCGCGACTATTTCGATGAGTTGCTGAAATACGCCCGCTCGCAACAACAAAACGGCAAGCCCTATCTCGGCGAATATCTCGATGAAACCACTGGCCAGTGGTTGATCGACGGCCCCAAGGCCGAGCGGAGTCGCTTCTACAACCACTCGACGTTTTGTGACCTGGTGATCGGCGGGCTCGTCGGCCTCGTGCCACGCGCGGACGACACCATCGAAGTCGACCCGCTTGTGCCGCCAGATGCCTGGGATTGGTTCTGCCTCGACGATGTGCGGTATCACGGTCATTCCGTCACTATTATCTGGGATCGCACCGGCAAGCACTATCGCCGCGGCGCAGGATTGGCTGTGTTGGTCGACGGCGCGGAAGTCGCTCGCTCATCGCAGCTCGGCCGACTCACTGGCAAGTTGCCCGCCAATGATGATTCAACCACCGCACAACTCGAACTCTGGTACGACGAGCCGGCCAAAAAATGGACCGACGCCTTGCCGATCGGCAATGGCCGTCTCGGCGCGATGGTCTTTGGCGGCGTCGAGCGCGAACGTCTGCAATTCAATGAGGACACGCTCTGGACCGGTGGCCCACGCAGCTATGCCCATCAGGGCGCGGCTGAGTACCTGCCCAAGATTCGCCAGCTCCTCCTCGAAGGCAAGCAGCGCGAGGCAGAAGAGCTCGCCATGCAAAACTTCATGTCGACGCCACTGCGACAAACTGCCTACCAACCGTTGGGAGACCTGGAACTTGAGTTTTCTGACCTCGGTCAGGTCGACAACTATCGCCGCACCCTCGACCTCGACACCGCCATCGCCAGCACCTCCTATCGATCGGGCGGCGTCACGTACACACGCAAGGCGCTGGCCAGTTATCCCGATCGAGCAATCCTCGTCGAGCTCACCAGTGACAAGCCCGGCGCACTATCGTTTAGCGCGAGGTTGACGAGCCCGCATCAAAAATCACAAGTCGACGCCCACGATGACAAGACTTTGCTCCTCATCGGCCAGGTAGCCGACACTGAGCTCGGCTCGGGCGTGGTGGTCAAAAGCGAAATGGAGTTCGCCGCCCATCTCCGCGTACTGGCCACAGACGGCGATGTCACGGTTGGCTCAGTAGCGGACGCCGACGACGGTCTCGAAATCAAGAACGCCACTCGCGCAACCTTGGCCCTCACTGCCGCGACCAACTTTGTCAATTTCCGCGACCTCTCTGCTGATCCAACTTCGATCAGCGGATTCGACGTGGACCATCTCAAGGACAAGACTTTTGGCGAGATCGAAGCGGCCCACGTCGCTGACCATCAACGCCTGTTTCGCCGCGTGGCGATTGATCTCGGACCGCCGCCCGTCAAAGACCTGCCTACCGACGACCGCCTGATCGCATCGAAGCACGAGCCCGATCCGGGGCTCGCGGCGCTCCTCTTCCAATACGGCCGCTACCTGCTCATCGCTTCGAGCCGCCCCGGCAGCCAGCCGGCCAACCTGCAGGGCCTTTGGAACGACCAGCTCCAGCCGTCCTGGGATAGCAAGTACACGGTCAACATCAACACCGAGATGAACTACTGGCCCGCCGAGGTCGGCAATCTCTCGGAGTGCACTGCACCGTTGTTCGAAGCCCTCGCAGAAGTTGCCGAATCGGGCCAGGAGACGGCCCGAGTACATTACGACGCGCCCGGCTGGGTGCTGCATCACAACTTCGACCTTTGGCGCGGCACCGCACCAATCAACGCCTCGAACCACGGCATCTGGCCCTCCGGCGGCGCGTGGCTTTGCCAACATATTTGGTGGCACTATCTATACAGCGGCGACGAACAATTTCTCCGCAACACCGCCTACCCGCTTATGAAGGGCGCGTCCCAATTCTTCGCCGCCAATCTCTTCGAAGATCCGCGCAGCGACAACCACTGGCTAATCAGTGGGCCCAGCAACTCGCCCGAGCAAGGCGGCCTGGTGCTTGGCCCGACGATGGACCATCAGATCATTCGCAACCTGTTCGCAAACACGATCGAAGCCTCCGATATTCTCGGCGTCGATCCCGATTTCCGTGTGCAGCTCATCTCGCTCCGCGATCGCATCGCCCCGAACAAGATCGGCCAGCATGGTCAATTGCAGGAGTGGCTCGAAGACGTCGACGACTCCAGCAATCGCCATCGCCACGTCTCGCACCTGTGGGGCGTCTTTCCCGGTGACGAAATCACTACCGACACGCCCGAGCTGCTCGCCGCGGCCCGCAAGTCGCTCGAGTTCCGTGGCGACGGCGGCACCGGCTGGTCGCTCGCCTGGAAGATCAATCTCTGGGCTCGACTCGGCGACGGCAACCACGCCCACCGCATGATCGACAACCTGCTCACGCTCACTGACTCGTCGAAAACGGAGTATCGCGGCGGCGGCGTCTACGCCAATCTCTTCGACGCCCACCCGCCATTTCAAATCGACGGGAACTTCGGCGCCACCAGCGGCATCGCGGAGATGCTCTTGCAATCGCACCGTCGCACCGCCGACGGCACGCGGATCATCGACCTCCTCCCCGCCCTGCCCGACGCCTGGCCCGCCGGCTCGGTGACAGGCCTTCGCGCCCGCGACGGCTTCGAGATCGACCTCGTGTGGCAGGACGGCAAGCTCAGCGGATGCAACATCCGTTCCCTTCTCGGCAAGCCGCTCACGCTTCAATACGGCGGCCAAGAGCGCCGCATCGAAACTAAGCCGAGCCAGATACTCCGCCTCGATGGCAAGTTGAAATCGCTCTCCGACGCGACAGCAGAATAAGCGGCGTCAACAGACCCAACCACATCGCCACGGCCACCGGCTCGGGAACGCTCGCGACGGAACCGCCACCCTGTAGCTTCACGGCACCGAAATTCGCCTTCCATGCGGCGTAGTCTTCGCCGTCGACCATACCCAAGCTCGCGGTTTCATTTTCCAGCGGCGTGCCTCTTTCCAGGCTGTCGCGCCAGACGGTGTAGTCGGCGGCGTCGACGGTGCCGTCGTTGTTGTAGTCGCCAGCCAGGCTAGCGTCGTAGACGAGTGTTATGACCAGTGCGGGCGCTGGATCGAACGTGGACTCCGAAGACACAAACGAGAGAAATGTACCGTCTAAGACGCTCATCTTCAGGCCCAAATGCGATGCACTATCAACGAGCGACTGAATGAATGTTACGTCGAGCGGAATACTGACTGGTTCGGCGTCACTAACGATTGGCTGCGACATTCCGATCAGAGTCGTCGCCGACTCCACATCGTCGTTGCCGGGAACACCGTCACCGGCTTTGCCATAGACTCCAATGATCGGCTCATCGATCGTACTTAACGGTACCACTACTAAGTATGCAGATTCGATGGTGGCGTCGGAGGGAATTGACGCCAGTGGAAAATCGAGAATAGCTTCGTTCTCAAACCCCGATGGTTGGAGTTGGGACCGTAAGTAAGCGTCACCATCGCTGAGAAAGATGCTCCCATTTGCTGTCAGCGCTTGGACGTCGAAATCGGGAAAGATCGGAAACGTATCTCGATCGGGCCGCGAAAACTCCACTTCATACACGGCCATCGTTCCGTCTTCAAACTCGGCACGGAATGCCATCGTCTCGTCCGCCAAGCTGTCGGGGAACAGAGTCACTTCTGTCAGTACTTTGCCGTCAAGTTCATCGCCTGGTGCGATGACCTGTTGATTTCGTCCGTCACGGTTTAGGTAGATCTCGCCCAAGGAGAACTGGTCGCGATTGAATGTCTGATACGCTACGGTACTGCCGTGGAGGGCAGCGTTGAAAATGAACTCGTCAAATTCGTCACTGTTTGACGGATTGGTCGTGAATGTATCGACAATTGTTCGGATTTCACTCGAAGTCGAGACGTAAAAACCCATCTCGAAATCTGGATCATAAATCGAGTGAAACAACGTATTGCCGCCGTCGAGCTGCACGACAGAGTTCTGATCAATACGAATTGGACCAGGCAGATTGTCTAATTCGGTGTTCTGGTCGACCACAGTGCGAATTTGACCGGAAGCGGCGCCGAGTGTCGTGTAGACGCCAGAACTGAAGAAATCTGTTGCGCCCGCTCGAAATACGACTTCACCGTCCTCGACGTCAACGTCGTCGAACGTCAAGAACTGTTTGGCGCTATCCGGATGGGGAGTTCGAAAATCAGCGACAACCGTCAACAGACCGCCAGAATCAAGGTATACGCCTTCTGCGGCTTCACCGCCGACGCGAGGTCCGGATGCCGAAACCACGATGTCTTCACCGTCGATCGCGAAGCGGGGACGCGAATATGTTCCCGAAAAGAATCCCCCAAATGATCCACTAGTACCTGGCATTGTCATAGTGCTGTCGACCACCGAGCGCAAACTGCCGCCAAGGTTTGTGTAAACTCCGGCCGTCAGTGTATTGCGGCCCTCGAAAACAACGTTGCCGCTATCTACGGCAATGTCCCGAAACTGCAACCAATCCGGTGAACCCGGAACATGTGTCAATGTGTCGGCAATCACATTTAGCTCACCGTCACTGACCAGGTAGATCCCTTCCGTCCCACTGCTGCCTGTGGCGTGAATCGCAACTTGTTGGCCATCGAATGCGACGTCGTGAATCTGTGCGATAAGTTCGTCGCCACCGGGCAATGTCATTGCTTCATTGACGATGGCGTTGTAGGAGAAGGTAAGAGCCTTCGCATTCTGCACGGCGAGCACGGCGACAACCAACGTACCAATGAGAATTTTTTGATTCATAGCGTCACCGAAATCAATCGACTTGCCCAATGTCTTCGATTGGGAACAGCAGGTCGTCAAACGAGCACGGTTCAAGTTGTCGATGAGATTGGGCCGACATCGCAGCGACGCCTTTCGCTGGCTGGGGCGATTCGCAGTCCTCCTATTGTGGGGATATCTGGAATCTGCTGCAACCAGATGGGGCTTGCGGCGGATTCTGGCTCGAAATCGTCGTGCAGCGGCGGAGCGAGTGGCACCCAAGCGGTATGGACGGGGAAAGGCGAGTGGCGTGGCAGGGCAGTTGAGGAGGGGAACAGCGGAGGGTGCGTTGCGCAGAGTTCGGCCGCGCCGATGGCTCACGTGCTGCGTTTCAGCACGCACCCGCCGAGTGCGACGACGGCGAGCAGCCAAGCGGCGGGTTCTGGAACCGATGTTGAAAGAGTCACCGAGCCGACGCCGGCCGGAGTGGTGGCGCCGAAGCGTTCCTTCCAGAAGAGATAGTCGGCGATGTCGACCACCGTGGGAGATACGCCTTCGTTGATCAGACGTGCCGCCGTTGTCGCCAGACCGTGTAGTCCGCCGCGTCGACGACGCCATTGTCGTTGTAGTCTCCGTCGACTCCGCTGGTCTGATGCACGATGTCGAACTGCAGGAAAGACGCAAACGATCCCGCCGCGCCCGTCAGCACGCTCGTCTCCGTCGCTGTCGCCTCGCGTGAAGCAATTCGCCATTGACCGGTTGCCGAATTTTGAAACGAGATGAGCAGAGTGAGCAGATTGTTCGATCCCATCCCTTGGACCAGACCGTTGAGTGCCGCCGGATTGATCGTGGCGATGTTCCCTTCGTTGCCTGCACCTGAGACCGAAAATGTCCCCAGGTCGGTCAAGGGATTTCCAGCGCCGACGCTCAACACGTTGGTGTTGGAATTGCCGTCGAAGGTGAACCCCGGCATGGAGCCGTAGGTGATCGTTCCTTCGTTCCAATCCTCGCCACTAGTGCCGGGCTTCAACGCGTACAATCGCAGCGTCGTCGAATTGCTGGCGTTGGTCCGAAACATGTAGGTTTTCAAGGCGAGATTGGCAATCTCCGCCTTGTTGGCAACCGAGCTCAAGTCAAATTTGAGCGCCGCCCATTCGTTGCGATTCGGCGTCGTGCCCGAGAATGTCCAACGGGCATTGATGTTGGTACCGGTGCCATTGCCGGCGTCGGTCGCGTCGCCAATGCCCGTCATCCCATTTTCGCTTAGTTGGGCATCGGCGATCGTTTTCACGACAACCGCTTCCGCCGATCCAGCCAGAGAGAGTACTGCCACGCCTGCGATTGCCAGAGCAACAGTGCATCGTCGCCGTCGCCCCAACATGGCACTTGCAGCGGCGATCAGCAGCAACATCAAACTACCAGGCTCGGGTACGCCCATGCTGCCCGCCCCGGCACCGGCCACCAGCCACAGGCTGTTGCCTTGCTGCTGGACGGAATAACCGGGCGTGATGGAACTGAATGAGCCGAGGATTTGAGTTGCCGAGAGCAGCTGCCAGCTTTGGCCGACTGCTGGAACGTAACCGCCCAGCAGCGAAACGTGGAGCGCTCCACCGAGCGTCGCGGTCCCGTCGACGGTGAGCACGTCGGCCAACAGGTTCGACGCCACGTCGATCTCAAGTGCCCCCGCGCTGAGCGTGAGATCTCCGACGACGCTCGTGCCGCCGATGCTGTCTTGCCCCGGATCGAGCGTGCCGCCCTGATTCACCAAATCAAATGCCACCGTGCCGGCATCAAGCACGCCGCCGGTGAAGGCAAAAGTCCCCGTGGCACTTTTTGCCAGTACCGGCGTCGAGAGCACGCCGCCCAGCAATTGATAGTCGCCATCCTCAACGTCGACCACGCCGCCCAACACGCGAACTTCGCCGCCATATTGGCGCACGCTCCCCGCACCGTCGCTCCCCACCACCAGATCGTCAGCAACCTCCAACCAACCGCTGGTGACGTAAAGTCGCGCCAACTGTGCTACTCGCAGCGATCCCGCCGTCTGGCCCACCGCGTCAACAAATGCAGCGCCGTTATTGCCGACGTGCACCTCATCCAATCGCGACGGCTCCCAGCGATTCGTCCACCGCTTCCAGTCGGCATACCGCCCGACGCCCGAGAATTCGAGCGCCCCGATCGCGGGAAACGCTGCCAGATCGTTGAGGTACTCCTCGAGGTCGGTATAGCCGTCGAAGTCGAAGTCGCCGTTGTTGCTGGCCACATTCGGATTGGTTCCGTGCCTTAGCTCCCAATCGTTTGGAATTCCATCGTTGTCAGCATCAGGCGGTTTCACTCCCCCGACCAGCGTGCCAATTCCGTTGTTTGAGACCCCACGCGCCACAAGCTCGTTTTCATTCGAGATGATCGCACCCTGGCGGTTGATCACATCGCTCGCCAGCAGGGAATCGACCTCGTCGCGGTTCCAAGGGGTGGCACCGAATTGCTCCAGCGTGCGTTCATAGTTTGCCTGAGGGGTGCCGCCCAGCCAGACGCCGGAATCTCCATAGGGCGCCGCGGCCCAGGTATAGCTGCCACTGACCACGCCGCTCAGTCCTGTGGCATCGACTCCATTACCCGTGTAGTTCGTCGGGTTGCTGATCGCGTTCCCGTCGTTGTCGTATGCATTAGTTCCAAAATAGACCCCATAATTGTAATCGTGCCCGTTGCTTATCATGGGGCGGCCGGTGTCGCCTGGTCCCGTAATGTAGGTGTTGCCGTCAAAGGTCGCTTTCCAGAAATAGTCCGTCGTCTCCGAATCGCCGGCAATGAAGCCATTGTCGTAGTCGTAGACCACATTTCCCAGCCATTCCATGCCCGAACCTTCCACGCGTGCTTTGGGATTGCGCGTATGGTTGTGGGCATAGAGATTGTGGTGGTAGCTGAGATTGTCGGAGTCTTGAATCAGTGAGCCGGCCGAATGATCTTCCAAGCCAAATGCCACCGAGCTGTACTGCATCGTGAGATTGCTGATGCCGTGGCGGTCGAGCGCGTTGGCAGAAGCGTTTTCGTCGTAACTAAATCCGGCGGAGACGTGATCGAAAATCACGTCATGGCCGCTGCTGATACTCAGCGAATCGAGACGCCCGGCCGATTTTCCCGGTCGAACTCGCAAGTGCCGCAGCACAACGTTGCTGGCGCCGACCGACATCTGGTTTCCCTTGAGCCCAATCCCGCCGGGCGCCGTCTGGCCGGCAATGGTGATGTTGCTGTGAGTGACGCCGAGTTTGCTGTTGATTGTGATCCAACCGCCGACGTCGAACACGACGGTACGCCCGCTCGACGGCGCATTGTCGAGACCGAATCGCAGGCTGCCTGCGCCGGAATCGTTCAGATTCGTGACGTGATAAACGTCGCCGCCGCGGCCGCCTTTGGACGCGGCTCCGTAGCCCTCGGCCTGCGGAAACGCCTTGATCTGCGCAGACGCCAGATTTGCGACCGTCAGCAACCCGGCCGTCAGCAGACTCCAAAGCAAGACTTGTTTCGCTTCCGAAATCGACATGTTTATTCGATTCTCCCCCTGAGCCGGTTGCGGCAACACTGCGACGCAGCGAGCGCGATACCGCACAATATCAGCATCCCCGTCGCCGGTTCGGGGACCGCGCCGAGCGAACTGCCGCCGCCCTGGTTATTGAGCGAGGCGCCGAAATTCGCCTTCCACGCCGCGTAGTCTTCTTGATCGACAGTGCCGAGGCTGGCCGTTTCGTTGAGAAGCGGCGTGCCGCTCCCCAGGCTGTTCCGCCAGACGGTATAGTCCGCCGCATCGACCATGCCATCGTTATTATAGTCACCCGCCAGACCGGCCGTTGCTTCGACCACCGCCAGTGAAAGCAGCATGTCGTCGGTCATGAGCGCCCACTCGAGACCCGACCCGAGCGTGGGAAGATCGAAACTCGTGAACATGCCAGCAAAGCCATTCTGCGAAGCTACGAGCGCAAACTCGTCGCCGAGTTGCGGAACGTAGCTGCCCCCGCCCAGATCAACTGGCAGAACCTGCAGCATGCCGCCGAGCATCGTCGCGCCGTCAACCACGAGCTGGTCGTACTGACCGAGATCCGTGCCGCCGACCTCGATCTGGAGCGCGCCGCTGTTGAGCAGCATGTCGCCCATCACATGGGTCATGCCAGGACTCTGTATTGAATCAGACTCGCCGGGCGCGATCGTGCCGCCGTTGTTCACCAAGTCGAAACCCACGGTCTCGGCGCTAAGCGTGCCGCCCGTGAAGTGGAACGAGCCACCTGCCCCCTTGAGCAGCGTCTTGGTCGTGAGCTTGCCGCCCGAGAGATTCAGCGCGGCCGTGGCGCCCGCGTTGTCGCCGATCACCGTGACGCCGTCGCTCAACCCCTGCGGCGCGTCTTCGACCTTGATCCAGCCCGCCGTGATATTCAGCGTCGCATTGTCGCCCGGATTGGTCGCCAGCAGCAGATTCCCTGCGTGCTGCCCCACCGCGTCCACCGCCACCGTGCCGTTGTTGATCACTGCCGAGTCGTAACGCGAGGGTTGCCACGGGGCGGTCAGCACAGGATCGGGGTTTGAGTCCCAATTGGTAATCTGAGCATATCGGCCATTGCTCGCCGCATTGAACACGACACTCGTCGCTGCGGGCCAAGCGGCCAGATCGTTGATGTATTCTTCGAGATTCGTGTAGCCATCACTATCGAAATCGCCATTGTTGTCGGCCGCGTTCGGATTGAGCCCGTGTTCCGCTTCCCACGCCGCTGGCATGCCATCGAGATCGACGTCCCAGCCGGCACTCCGATTAAACGGAGCTGCACCAGTCGCCGTATTCGCCCGCATCGCCAACAAACTCCGCCATTCGGCTCCTTCGTTGGGGTCGTAGGCATCGTAACCAGGGGGTGGCGTCTCGTAATCGTTGAACGGATCATCGTTCCAAGCCATGATCTTGCCCGTACCGGTATACGTCTCGTGGATTAGTCGCTCATCCACGGTGTCGATCGCCGCGGTATTCCCGAGGGAAATATCGTAGTCGCGCGTCCACCAATTGGCACCCATGTATTTGAGCACACGGGTAAAGGCTTCGGTCGCCGAGTCGGTCACCCCTTTATAGGTCGCACCCGTCGCTGGCGACCACTGCGGACTGGCCTGAAAGCTCGAAGATCCGAAGTTGCTATTGGTCAGCGCCACCCCATCGTTAGCATCGCCATCCTTGTTGATGTCGCGCAAATTTCCCAAATGATAGACTCGGGTGCCCGACGAGTTAGAACCGCTGAACGTGTTTGTCCCTCCATTTTTGTGCACGATCGTCACGACGTCGTCCGCGTCTCGGGCAATTCCATTCGCCCCGTTGGTTTGCGTAAGATCATCGCCACCCGGTCCCGCCAGATAGAAGTTGCCGACGAAATTATTGAAACTCGGCTGACCACTGGCGCCGCTACCAGCTGTGTCGAACCAGTTGTAAAATACATTATTGCGGAAGTCGTTGTACGCACCGCTGCCCACTTCGCTCCCCACACGCGGTAGGCGGCCTTTTTGCTGCGCGTACAAATTGTGGTGGATGCTGAACGCGGTGTTCGTGTTGCCCTGCAGCAGTGAACCGAGGGCGTGCCCCGTGTATGTGATTCCGCTCGCCTCAGCGTCCGCCTGTGGATAGTTCAGTCCCTGCGAAATATTGCTGTACTGGATCGTGACATTGTCAGTCAATTCGTTGGCGGAAATTGTCTCGTCGGTAGCGTAGAACGTCGAGACATGATCGATCATCAGTCCGTTCGTACCGGAGATGTCGATCGCATCAAATACATAGGAATCGGGGAAATCGCGAGTTTTCGTCGCATCGCCACCGAACGGAATAACGCCCTCGTCCGGCTTTTCAAAGCTCCGCATTCCGTACCCAGGCGCAATTGAAATATTTCGCAGGATCGAATTCGTGCTATTCGCCTTCAGTAGGCCGCCCATTAGATATACAGGTCCCGGCGCCGTTTGTCCCGCCACCGTCACGTTGCTTCCAATACTCATGCGGGAATTAGTATCCCAGCCGTTGTCGTGCCCCTGCTCAGCGCCGAAACGGCCCATCCAGAATGAACCGGCTACGTCGAACACAATCGTTCGTTTTGTGCCCGCTGGAAAATTGGCATCCGAGAGACCATAGCGCAGGGTGCCCTGCACCGCATCACTGTAGTTCTTGTCCAATTTCGTCACGTGATAGACGATGCCGCCTCGCCCACCGGTGACATTCCTCGCCGCGCCGTCGGCACCGGAGAATGCGGGAATCGTTTGGGCCACTGAAATGATTGGGGCCAGCGCTACAAGCGCACCGACAACCGAGGCAACGTATCGAAGATTCAACGCGCAGTACTCCCGCCGGAAGCAGACCTTCCGCTGTCCAGTACTTCGTCCGCCCGCTTCCATCAAGAATTTGCGAGGCAATGCCACCGCGAGCGCGACCCGTACCAATTCTCTGAATTCCAACCACCGCGACAAACTACTTGCCGAGCCATTCCGTAGGAAGAAATGCCCCATTAGCCCTGCAAGCGCCGCATTTCTAAGTATAATGTGGGCCGCTTTCCTGCCACAAGCTTTTTGCCGTATCGCGCGGCACCAACGGCCCCTTGAATTGAGACACGCCCTGGAGCGGACCATGCGGATCACACTCTACACGTCGATGGATCACCCCTCCCGTTGCAGGAACAACAAAATCATGGGGCGCTTTTCTGCAATGCAAAAAACTTTCGGCTCTGCGATGACTATTTTCGTGGTCTCGGCAACCGTCGCGTTTGCCGCGCTCAACACCGCGTGGGCAGACGCAGCCGATGTAAAGATCGAGCGACTCCGCACGGAGTACCTCGAGAACCCCCTCGGCATCGACACCGCGCTACCGCGGCTCAGCTGGATCCTCGCAGCCTCCGGCGACGCGCGTGGAACGGCGCAGAGCGCCTATCAAATCCTCGTCGCCAGTTCCGCCGACAAGCTTGCCCAGGACGCCGGCGACCTCTGGGACAGTGGCCGCATCGAGTCGGCCGTGTCGACGCAAATTCCCTACGCCGGTAAACCACTCGCCACGCGTGAAGAGTGTTTTTGGAAGGTCCGCGTCTGGGATCAAAACGGAGAGGCCTCTGCGTGGAGCGAGCCGGCCCACTGGACCATGGGCATCCTCAACAGCGCCGATTGGAAGGCCAAGTGGATCGGTCTCGACGGCGACGCCTCGCCCGTGATGCTCGCCGACACCAATTGGATCTGGTACCCCGAAGGCAAGGCCGACAAAGAAGTCCCCGTCGGCGACCGCTATTTCCGCCGCACGTTCGACATCCCCACCGATCGCCAGGTGAAGCGGGCCCGCTACCTGGCGACCGCCGACAACCAGTGTAAGGCGTTCATTAACAGTCGCGACATTGGCGGCCGCGACAACTATCGCACCGTCAAAGACAGCGAGCTTACTTGCGACATCCGCCCCGGCAGGAATCTCCTCGCCGTCATCGGTATGAACAAAGGAAACGAGCCGAATCCCGCCGGCATCGTCGGCATCCTCACCATCGAATTCGACCACGGTCCGCCGCTGGTGATCCGCACCGACGACACCTGGCTCGCCTCCGATAAAGAACAACCCGGCTGGAACAGCGATCCCAATTTCAACGACTCCCACTGGAAGCCGGCCCAAGTCACTGGCCCCGTGGGCATGAAGCCCTGGGGCGAGGTCCGAGCTCCCGAAAGTCGCCGCCTCCCCGCCCGCTACGTTCGCAAGGAATTCGCCACCGACAAAAAAATCCGCCGCGCGACCGTCTCCTACTCCGGCCTCGGCCTTTCCGAGCTCTACCTCAACGGCAAGAAGGTCGGCGACCATGTCCTCTCGCCCGGCACCACCGAGTACCCCAAGCGCGTCCTCTACGTGACGCACGACGTCACCGACCAACTCCAAAACGGCAAGAACGCACTCGGCGCGATCCTCGGCAACGGCCGCTATTACTCGATGCGGAGCAAAGTCTATTCCGGCATGCCCCACTACGGCTTCCCCAAGCTGCTGCTCAACCTGCACATCGAGTACGACGACGGCAGCGTCCAAGAGGTCGTCAGCGACGACTCGTGGAAGCTCAACACCGACGGCCCGATCCTCGCCAACAACGAATACGATGGCGAAGAGTACGACGCCCGCAAGGAATTCAACACCTGGAGCCAGCCTGGCTTCGACGACTCAAAATGGCGATCGGCCGAGCTGGTCGACATCCCCGAGGGCGTCGTTTCCGCGCAGATGATCGAGCCGATCCGCGTCGTTGAAACCATCCACCCCGTAAAAATCACCGAGCCCACGCCCGGCACCTTCATCTTCGACATGGGCCAGAACATGGTCGGCTGGTGTCAGCTCCAAGTGACCGGCCCCGCTGGCACCCAAGTCAAACTCCGCCACGCCGAAACCCTCAACCCCGACGGCACCATCTACCTCGCCAACATCCGCGGCGCCAAAGTCACCGACATCTATACGCTCAAAGGCGGCGGCACCGAAACTTGGGAACCCCGCTTTACTTACCACGGATTCCGCTTCGTCGAGCTGACCGGCTTCCCTGGCAAGCCAACGCTCGAGACCCTCTCCGGCCGCGTCGTCCACGACGATCTCGAAGTCGTCGGCCAATTCACGTGCTCCAACGAACTGGTCAATCAAATCTATAAGAACATCGTTTGGGGCACGAGCGGCAACTACCGCAGCATTCCCACCGACTGTCCCCAGCGCGACGAACGCCAGGGTTGGCTCGGCGACCGCTCCGAGGAATCGAAAGGGCGAGTCCTACCTCTTCGACATCTCGGCCCTCTATTCGAAGTGGCTGCAAGACATGGAAGACTCGCAGCGCCCCAGCGGCAGCGTCCCCGACGTCTGTCCCGCCCATTGGCCGATCTATTCCGACAACGTCACCTGGCCCTCCACCACGGTGATCTCCCCCAACATGCTCCGCCGCCAATACGGCGACACGCAGATCATCGCCCGCCACTACGAAAGCGCGAAGAAATGGGTCGACTACATGCTTGGCTTTGTCCAGGACGGCATCATCGACCGCGATTCCTACGGCGACTGGTGCGTCCCG
Organism: uncultured Planctomycetota bacterium; assembly: GCA_963847905.1. Lineage (GTDB taxonomy): Bacteria > Planctomycetota > Planctomycetia > Pirellulales > Lacipirellulaceae > DASYDU01. The sequence goes on from CAWKBP010000004.1 coordinate 238,243, forward strand.
CCCGAGGATCCCTCCTTCATCCATTCCAAAGACCCGGCTCGCATAACCTCCAAAGCCCTGCTGGCCACGTCGTATCTCTACTACGACCTCCGGCTGATGGAGCAATACGCCACGGCGCTCGACAAAACCGACGACGCCAAGCGATTTGCCAAACATGCCGACGTCCTCGCCGACGCCTTCAATAAAAAATTCCTCAACCGCGAACTTGGACAATACGACAACGGCACCCAAACGTCTTCCGTCCTGCCGCTCCGTTTCGGCCTCGTGCCGGCAGATCAACAGCAGCCTGTCTTCGACCACCTCGTCGACAACATCGAAAAGGTCACCCACGGCCACATCGGCACCGGCCTCATCGGCGGACAATACCTTAACAGCGTCCTCTCCGACCACGGCCGCGCCGACGTCTCCTACACGATCGCATCCCAGAGCGACTATCCAAGCTGGGGCTACATGATTTCGCAGGGCGCGACCACCATCTGGGAACTCTGGAACGGCAACACCGCCGAGCCATCGATGAACTCACATAACCACGTGATGCTGGTTGGCGACCTGGTCGTGTGGTTCTATGAATATCTCGCCGGCATCGCCCCCGACGACGCCAATCCCGGCTTCAAACACATCGTCATGCGGCCCCACCCGGTGGGCGATCTCAACCTTCGTCAAGGCCAGCTTCCGTTCGCCGCAGGGGCTCATTCGCAGCGAGTGGCAAAAAGACGCGGACGTCTTCGACTGGCAAATCACCGTCCCGCCCAACACCACCGCCACGCTCTACGTCCCCACCAAAAGCACCGCCGCTGTTACCGAAAGTGGCCAGAGTGCCAAAGTTGCGGCTGGCGTGAAATTCGTCAAAGAAGAAAACGGCCGCGCCGTCTACGACGTCACCAGCGGCACGTACCACTTCCTGAGCAAATAAAATCAGACCGGGTGGCACGCCAGGAGTTCCCCGCGACGGGGGTGGTCTGTTCCACTCCACGGCCGCGGATCGGACAATCTCCCCTACGCGCTCTTTGCTTTCGCTTTCTTCGCAGAATTCTTTTCCGCCGAACCCATCTGATCCGCCATTCGCTGACGGAACTCGGCGACGTTGTCCTTGTTGACGACTTCCACGCCGAAGTACACCTGCCCGCGCCCGCCCATTGGCACCCCGACCGCGTCGCCGCGCTTGATGTTGCAGAGGATTTTCACGGCCTCGTAGCCGAAGCCAAACGAATCCTGGGCGAGCGTCGCGTAGATATGCCCGTTGGCCACGCCGTCGAGCGTCTCCGGCGCGTCGTCAAACGTGACAACCTTCACCTGGTCCAGCTTTCCCTCTTGCTTGAGCACCCGCATCAGCGTCGGCCCGTGCTGCGCGTTCATCCCCACGAGGCAAGCCAGGTCCGCGTTCTCGGCGAGCGCCTTGCGAATGTTCTCCGCACACTTCTCCGGGCTCCCGCCATCCTCGTAGAAACCGACGATCGAATACTTCAGCGGATCGCCTTCCTTCACATCATCATCCGCGTACTGTCCGATCCGCTCCTGGAACGCCCCCTTGCGATCGCGGACGTTTTCTTTGGTCGAGTTCGCCACCAGCACCGCGATCTTGCCGCCCTCGGGTATCGCATCTCGCACCAGTCGCGCACACGCCCGGCCGGCCGCGTAGTTCGTCGTCCCCACATGGCTCTGCCGCTGCGAATCGGATGCATCCGAGTCGAACGTCACCAAAATCGTCCGCTTGACCAACTCGTCGATCAGCGGCGTCTGCCCATCCGCGTCGAGCGGACTCACGGCGATGCCGTCCACCGGCCCCGCCTTCAGACCTTCGAGCAGTTTCGTCTGTTCGGCGACATCCTCTGCCGAAGCAGGCGTTTCGACCTTCAGATTGGCGTCCATTTCGTCCGCCGCCGCCTTCGCTCCATTGATCGTTCGCTGCCAATACGGACCCGACCCGCCCGTAATAAATACGATGTTCACTACTGGCGGCGGAGGCGGATCGCGAAACACCGTCACGTTGTAACCCACCGCAGCCACCAGCGCGATCGCCGCAATCGTCCACAACGCAATTCGTTCTTTTCGCATCGCACGCCTCCCAATCGAAGAGCAACTCTGCCTGAACAGTTCCGGCTTGATCAAGGAACCCACGGAAGCCGGGCGACTAGCAGCCCGCGACAAGACAAGCGGCCGCTGCCCACTCGCCTCGACCAGCCTTCGTTATACCCCTGGCCACACGCAGAAGCAACGTATTCCGACACCCGCCGCCGCGCGAAAAACCACGAAATCGAGCGTTCTCGGCGATTCTCCGCCCTCAGGCCGACGCCGATCACCCGTCCGCCATGCCATCGCATCTCCCCTGGATGCTACATTCTATTGCGGGCTGAATCACCACGTCCCGCATCGTTCGGCTCCTCGCCGAACTCGCGATTGCATCCGAACCAATCTAAATCCACAAACGAGGTAGAAATATGATCGTTACCACCGGCAACGACATCCCCGGCCACTCGATCGTGGAATGTCTCGGCATCATCCGCGGCATCGTCGTCCGCTCGCCCGGCATCACGCAAGGCATCATCGGCGGTCTCAAACAGATAGTCGGCGGCAACATCGAGGAGTACGCACAAATTTGTGAATCGGCCCGCGAAGAAGCTTACGAACGAATGGTTCAGCATGCCGAAGCACACGGCGCAGACGCCGTCATCGCCATGCGCTACGAAGCCAACGACTTCGCCCCTGGCGTCACCGAAGTCCTCGCCTACGGCACCGCCGTCAAACTTGCCCGCAACTAGCAACTTGATTGTTCCTTCCTGAAAGTGAACAATAGCGGCAAAACAGGTTCAATTTCTAAATGTGCGGCAAGGAGTTTCCCATGCATGGTGGTTGCGACCAAGGTTTCTGCCTCAACTACGGCAAGCTTTCCTACCGCCGCAAGCTGATCCGCACTTTTTGGCTCTCCGCCGTCGGCATCCTTTTCGCCGCCGCCATGCTCGCCACCCGACCCGACGCGCGCACCAACTTCACCTACATCTGCCTGACGCTTCTGATCCTCATCGCCGTCGCTCAAGCCATCTACAACTACCGCCGCTGGAAAGCTGAGTCACGCTAAGCGCGCGGAACCAACACCGAGAGTTTGTCGAGCTTGGCCGCCCGGCAACTTGCCGACCGCCACCTGCTCGCACTGAGCTTTCGCATCGTCGACGTCAATATCGGCACCAACCAGCGCGACGCCAAGTCGACACGACCAACGCCGACGACCGTTGGCACCGCAATTCCTTCGCCGCATCGAAAAATTCCGCAAGAACTGGCCAGTCGGGTCGCGGCAAGTGGTGAATCAACGCCACCTGCAACGCCAACCGCTTCCTTCGCCGGAAATATTACTTGTTAGTTCCGCGCTGGCGTATGTACACTGGCACGAGGAGCAGAGTGCGAAATGCGTAAGGCGGGCTATTTCATCCTGGTGGGGACGGCGATCGCGGTCGGCGCGCTGGCCGAGTCGTCGCGCGCGACCATCGCCACGAGCTTAAGCAGCTTCGAGGGCCGCGAAGAGCCAGCCGTGCTCTACCATCCCTCGTCCGACACGTTCACCAACGACAGCTTCGTTAACATCACCGACCAGGGCGACGGCGTCATTCGCTACACGCTCCGCTACCAACCCAACCAAGATTGGTGGGACGGAGACCGCACCACCTCCAACGACGACCGCCAGCGGGCCGAGGTCAAAGGCCTCGGCTCCCACCAAAAAACCGACCAAACCTTTCGCTACTCCTTCGATTGGCAGACCGACCCAAGCTATATCGGCACCGGCTCGTTCTGCCACATCTTTCAACTCAAGGCGACCGACGGCGACAACGGCGCGCCGCTCGTGACTCTGTCGCTCGGCACCGGCGGCAACGGATCGCTCCGCGTCTGGTCCGGCACAGCGGGCAACTCGTCCACCGGCGCAGCTTCAAGTGGACCCCCAACACCTGGTCCCACGCCGACATCCTCATCACCACCTCGCTCGGCAACACGGGCTCCGTCCTCGCGTCGATCAACGGCGACGCATTCGCGGGCTCAAGTAACCTGCCCATCTTTCGACCCGATGCGACCGACTATCGCCCCAAGTGGGGCTTGTATCGCGGCATCAATAGCGCTCTGTTCGTCGGCACCAATTGGGTCGAGGACCGCGGCGTCTCGGCCACGGCGGTCGCCGCCAACCAGCTTATTTGGAATCCGTCGCCCGCCGGAGACACCGCCTGGAATACGTCCGACGCCAACAACTGGATCAAGAAAGGTCTGCCGGGCGCGTTCGCATCAGGAAACCACGTCGAATTCACCGACGCCGGACTCGGCAACATCGTAATTGACGCCGCCGGCGTTGCCCCCGAATCGATCTTTGTCGGCAACACGAATGGCACGTACACATTCTCCGGTGGCGAGATCACCGGCCGCGGCGGACTCACCAAATCCGGCGCCGGCAGATTGAGAATCGCCAACACGAACAACTTCACCGGCGGCACCATCGTCGCCGCCGGCACGCTCGCCGTCGACGGCTCTCTCGCCGGAACCGTCGAGGTCAACTCCGGCGCAACGCTGCGAGGTGCCGGCAACATCGGCGGCCAGGTCAAGGTCAAAGCCGGCGGACTACTCACCCCCGGCAACTCCCCCGGAATCTTGTCCGTTGGCTCCTTGGCGCTGCTCGGCAACTCGACGCTCGAAATCGAACTCGGCGGCACCACCCCCGGCACCGAACACGACCAACTACAAGTCGCCGGGACGGCCGCGCTCGCCGGCACGCTGCAGGTTTCGTGGTACGGCCACGTCGTGCCGGCCATCGGAGATTCGTTCGACGTCCTCGACTGGGCCAGCCGCACCGGCACCTTCGACTCGATCTCACTCCCCACGCTCGGCCAGTTCATGGTCTGGGACACCTCGCAACTCTATGTGGACGGCACGCTCAAAATCACCAGCAGTTTGCCGGGCGACTTCGACCACAACGGCACGGTCGACGCCGCCGACTACACCACCTGGCGCAACGGCTTGGGCACGCTGTACACCCAGGAAGATTACACCCTCTGGAAATCCAACTTCGGCCAGTCCGTCGCCGGCTTCGCCGCCGCGGCACTCTCCCCGCTTGCCGTCCCCGAACCGGCTCTGCTTGCGACCATCGGCGGAATCCTGCTTTTTCTCACGCCGCTGCGAGCTGGTCGCACCCATGGTACTTGCGACTCGTCCGACGAGCGGCGATGATCACCGGCGCGATCCCTGCCCCGTGTCCGGCGTAGGTTTGATATTACGGCACCGAGCACGACGACGATGTGCACCCTTTTCCACTGCACCCCACTCTATCCCAAGCCAGATCAACACTCATCGTGGAGGACATCATGCCCACACCGCTTACGAGTGGCACGTACCTGGCCGATGATGCCAACCTCTCCTCGTCCGTTTTCCACAACGTCAATCTCAGCCAGGCCAAGTTTGACGATGTGAATCTCGGCCGAGTCGAGTTTCACAATGTCAACATGAGCCACGTCTCGATCCGCAATGCCTGCCTGCACGATTTCACGATCGAAGACGCCAACTTCGACACGATGCGGATCGAAGGCGTCCTGGTGACCGAACCTGTTCTCGCAGACCGTTTCGCACTAAGAGATTTGCCATACTACTCAAGTCGCTGCGACGCCGCTGGGCCGGATCCGATTCAAGCAACCCGATTCACGTCACTAACAAGGCCTAGTTTTGTCTCCTCGTATTGCTCCGTCGGAAACAAAACGCGTCTGGAGCTCGGGGTTGTATTGAGTTTTGTTTGCGGCCGGCGGACGGGTGTCGTCGCAAATCGTTGCAGCATAGAGAGTTGGAATTGCACCGAAATCATGGATCTGTGTTTCTGGCGACAAAACCCATTCGTTTTGATCGGCGGCGTCATGCCAATTCCCACGTTTTCCAGGGCGAGTCGCAAATTCGACGCGACAAAACTCTGTGGGTATTGGTAATGTTTTGATCCGTAATGTACATCGGCGGCGGTCGCGTTGGGCGACGGAAGCTCTCACGCTTCGGCGCAAAGCGCCATGCCAGCGCAGGCCGATGGTTGGGGAACGATTCGGGATGACAAACAGCGAGCGGGACAATTTCCGCATACTTGTTCTTAGAGGATGTCGCCGCGACATTCAACAACTATTATTGGCCGCCACTTCGCAGCCGATGAATTACGGGTTCCTTCTCTGGCGACTGGGCTCCGCCGGTTGGATTTAGAGAAGAGGAACCCGTCGTCGTGCGACGCCATGGGCGAATCACGCGTTTGGAAGAGGCGAGGAATGGTGCGGAATTCAAGCTTCGAATCAAACTCCTGTCCCCCTTTATTTCGCCCCGCCCGCTGGCGTTACGACGATTGAATCTCAATTGCTGGCGGATACTTAGGCGGATCGCATCCCACAGTAACACCTGAAATGGAATCGGAAATCTCTATTTGAATCCCAGGCAAAACCATGCTGTTTACTCCTTCCCAGGAGGTAATTTGCGCTTGAAGCGGAGAAAGACTGGCAAACGCTATCCAAACTGGCGGTGTAGACTTAGGGCGAATTTCGACGCTCTTAGTCGGGAGGCGATTCCGTTTGTTGTCTAAGTCCTTCTCGTCAAGTATATGGCCGTTCGACCAATACGATCGCTCCGCCCCGGCGTCGTCTTTGTAGCGAACACATATTCGGAAACTCAGGCTCATTGGCTCATCCGACCGATTTGTCATTTCTATGCCTTGCGTGCAAATTGCCCAGCGCCGTTGGGGCCGTGCTCGTACAACCAGGCTAGTCGGAAGTCGTCAAAGACGAGGTTGAGCTTCGGCTGGTCAGTAAGGCTATTGGAATTGTCGTTCGCAGTTCGCTCCTGCCACCAATTGCGAATGTCTTGCCGGCAAGCAATCGCCACCAAGGCAACCAAAATAAGGCCGCCCCAAGCAAGCGGATCAATAGCGAATATCGCCACACTTCGGCCAGCAAGGCCGAGAAACCCACTTATGTCACTAGCTTCGCCGGTGATGCCAGCAACAGTCCGGATTAACGCGGCGACGCACAGGAATCCACCAAGAGCGCTGAGACGCGCAATTCTCCCCTTCGTATCCATTTTTGTAGTTTTGCGCCGCAGGAGAATGTGGTGCCAGAATAAGTATGCAGGGAATGACTCGGCTATTTTTTTGATACGCGCCGCCTGTTCGCTCGCTCTCGCCAGTAAAAAAGCGCGGACAGCGACAACGGGATCGCAATTTGAGTGAACTGGGCGAATATCCTGCCTTGACGATACGCACCGGTGTCCGCGCGACGCGGCCCCGATGCGACGCGAACCGCCATGAGTATCGCAATTACAAGGAATATCATGGCGACAAATTTGCGCAGCCCGACACAGGCTTTTTTGCTTCCCTTGGGAGATAGTCCATTTAGTCACTCCGATTCTTCCTGCGATTCATCAACGAACGAAGAATAATGTCGTCCGCAAGAATTGCTACCGTACCATAGCGAGGCCGAAAACAGCTTCTTTAAACCCGTACACTATCACGTATAACGGAACAAGGATCAACCGGTCCGTCCGCGTGCGAGGCCCACTCTCCGCGAACGGTTCAGGTTCCTGCTCCTTGCTTTTTGCTCGCTCTTTGTCAACTCGACCCAGAAAGCCATCAGCTCTTAGCCGTCAGCCAGGCAGGTCAAGCGCCTCGCTATCGTTCGCACCAACCCTCCTTGCTCTTTGCTCCCTTTTCCGCCCCCAAACAACCTGGCCCCTTCGGCAATAACTTGTCGCCTTCGCAAAAACCCGCCGATTGCGAACCCGTCGACTTCGATAACTTGGACCATTGCCTGACCTCTGCTCCCTCCGCTACCTCCTGTTCCAATTCGTTGGCGAACCGGAGCCCGCAAAGAGAGCCGAGGAGTACCAAGTCACCTTCCACAAATCCCCGAGCAATACACAAGATGACAACCAATCCGCGTCACCTTCCGACCAGCTTTCCGCCCTCCGCATCCGGTGTCCGCGTCCCGGTCCGGTCCGTTTGCGCCTCGGCGCCTTGGCGTGAGGTCCACTTCCCTGGCTGCAAATTACCAGTGTGCGGCAAAATGAACTGCCATTTTGCAGCTGCGATTATCGCGAATCACCTGCAATCGAAGCCAAGAATGAAAACGGGCTGCTGCAAAACAATCCGATTTCGCACCATTCTAACCCTGCACCACGTCCCCACGCTCGGGTCAGGAGCAAGGAACTTGGAGTCGCCGCAAGATGCTTCACGCCCGGCTTACGTGTCGCGCTCGGCCAACCGCAAATCATGTTCGACCATCATTCGCACCAGCTCATGAAACTTCACCGTCGGCTCCCAACCGAGCCGCTCGCGGGCCTTGGTGGCGTCGCCGCGCAGATCGGTGACGTCGGTCGGTCGCATGTGGCGCGGATCGATCGCCACCAGCACCCGCCCCGCCGCGTCGACGCCCTGTTCGCCATTGCCCTCGCCGCGCCACTCGAGCGGCAGGCCGACTTCGGCAAACGCCACCTCGCAAAACTCGCGGACCGAATGCGATTCGCCCGTGGCGATCACGTAGTCGTCCGGCCGATCGGCCTGCAGCATCCGCCACATCGCCTCGACGTAGTCGCCGGCGAAACCCCAATCGCGGACCGCATTGAGATTGCCCAGGAACAGCCGCTCCTGTTTGCCGAGCTTGATCCGCGCCGCCGCCCGGCTGATCTTCCGCGTGACAAACGTCTCGCCCCGCCGCGGCGACTCGTGATTGAACAGAATGCCGTTCACGGCAAAGAAGCCGTAGGCATCGCGGTAGTCGCGCGTGATGTGGTACGCGTACGCCTTGGCCGCGGCGTACGGGCTGCGCGGATTGAGCGGCGTCGTTTCGCGCTGCGGCACTTCCGACGCCGCGCCAAACATCTCCGACGACGACGCCTGGTAGAACCGCGCTTCGAGTCCCAGCTCGCGCATCGACTCGAGCACGCGGACCGCTCCCATGCCGGTCACCGCCGCGGTGTACTCGGGAATGTCGAACGACACGCGGACATGCGACTGGGCCCCGAGATTGTAAACCTCGTCGGGCCGAATCGACTTGAGCGCGTGGTTGATCGACGAGGCGTCGGTGAGATCGCCAAACACCAGCCGCAGCCGGACGTCCGCGTCGTGTGGATCCTGGTACAGGTGGTCGATCCGCCCCGTGTTGAACGACGAGCTGCGGCGGATGATGCCGATCACCTCGTAGCCCTTGCTGAGGAGCAACTCACACAGGTACGAACCGTCCTGGCCGGTGATGCCGGTCAGCAGCGCACGGCGGCCGTTGCGCGGTGGCAGGTTAGTAAGCAATCTCCTGCCCTCCATGCGATCCCTGGCCTCCGACCGCTGACCTCCGACCTCTTCCGCCTACGTGCGCACCGTCTCGCCGCGGTGGACCTTGTCGTATTCTCCGTGAATCCATTGGTAGGTCCGTTCCATGCCGTCGCGGAGCCGGATGCCGGGCGCCCAGCCGAGATACTTTTGGATCAGCGTGTTGTCGCTGTTGCGGCCGTTGACGCCCTTGGGCGCCTTGAGATTGTGCTTGTGGGCAAACTTCACGCCCGCAATCTCTTCGACCATCTCGACCAGGCCGTTGATCGTCGTCAGCTCGTCCGAGCCCAAGTTGATCGGCTCCAAGATGTCGCTGTGGGTGATCTTCAAGATCCCTTCCACGCAATCGTCGACATACATGAAGCTGCGGGTCTGCTTGCCGTCGCCCCAGATCTCGATCTCCTTGGCGCCGGTTTCCTTGGCGTGGATGATCTTGCGGCAGATGGCGGCGGGCGCCTTTTCGCGGCCGCCGTCCCAGGTGCCGAGCGGGCCGTAAACATTGTGGAACCGGGCCACGCGGGTCGTGAGTCCGTAGTCTTCGCGGAAGTGGCGGCACATCCGCTCGGAGAACAGCTTCTCCCAGCCGTAGCCGTCTTCGGGCATCGCCGGGTAGGCATCGGCTTCCTTGAGCGGGACGATGTCTTCATTCTTCTGCTTGTCGGCGTTGTAGACGCACGCGCTCGAAGCGTAGAAGTAGCGATCCACTTTGGCGTCGCTGGCGGCCTGCAGCAGATGGGTGTTGATCAACACCGAGAGCATGCAGAGCGCTTTGTTGTTTTCGATGAAGCCCATGCCGCCCATGTCGGCGGCCAGGTTGTAAACTTCGCTGGCGCCGCGGCAGGCGTCCTGGCACTCGTCGCGCAGCTTCAGGTCGGCCTCGATGTTGTCGACGTCGTCGAACACCTGGTACCACTCGTCGAGCGGCTTGATGTCGACGCTGCGGATCTGCTCGAAGCCTGCTTCGCGCAGCCGGGCCACCAAATGGCCGCCAATAAAACCACCACCGCCCGCCACGACGATTAACTTGTCCTTCATAGGGAGTGCTACCTTCACGGATGAGAAAACGGGGTCAAGTCGGAGGATGCCGAATTGCTCCTCGCAAAGACAACCTTATTCTAACAAGCGATGCCAATCTTACCAAGTTGCTGAAAAATCAATACAACCGGCAAAACCAGCTCAAAACGGCGGTTCGACGAGGGAGGCCAGCCCCATCCAACCGCGTCGCACCCACGAGCATCAACTACTTAATCGCGGGCAAGTCGAACGCGATCGCCGCGATCCGCGACGCGATTTGTTGAAGAGAGCGGGAGGGAGAAAAAATGTCGTTGGAGAGAAGCAATGCTGATCGCAGGCATCCATCAAACCCGCTTTGCACCCGGCGTGCCTGCTTCAACAACAAACGATCCCCGCGTGGTTGCCGCTCCACCCGGCTTGGTCACGTCTTCGACGACGCGGTAGTCGCTCGTCCAAGAGTCGGGCGTTATCGTGGCCCGGACGTAACCGCGCTCGGCGTTGTAGAACTGGACGCACGGATTTTCGTCCAAGAGCATCTCGGTCTGGCGTTTGTTCGCTTTGCTGCTGCCGCTCGAGATCGAGGTGCCGACAAATTCGGTGGCGACCAACGGCGTTTCCGCTTTTCGATCGTCGACCCGCAGGTTGTTGACCCAATTCGTATGGATGTCGCCGGTGAGCACGATGGGATTGGCCACTTTGCGATCCTCAATGAACCGCATCAACTCGATGCGCTCGTGCGTGTAGCCGGGCCACTGGTCCATCGCATAGCGCTGCTTCTCTCCAGCTCGCTGGTCGACCATCCCCATCATCACTTGTTGCGCGAGCACGTTCCAAGTGGCGGGCGAATCGGCGAGCGAGTCCTTGACCCACTGCTTTTGTGGGGCGCCCATGATCGTTTGTTGCGGCGATTTTGCCGCGGCGTTGAGCCGGCGCAGTCCGTCGCCATTCGGCTGGTCGCTGCGAAACTGTCGCGTGTCGAGCACGAGAAACTCGGCCAGGTTGCCATACGCCAACTTCCGATAGAGCTGCATACTCGAGCCGCTCGGAAGCGATGTCTTCCGCAACGGCATCATTTCGTAGTAGGCCTGATAGGCGGCCGCTCGCCGGAGGAGAAAATCCACGGGTGCGACGCCTTCCAGCTCCGAAATGTCATTCGCGTAGTTGTTGTCCACCTCGTGGTCGTCCCAAGTGACCATCCAAGGACAGCGGGCATGCATCGCCTGGAGGTGCGGGTCGGATTTGTAGAGCGCGTGGCGGATGCGGTAGTCGTCGAGCGTCATGATTTCGCCGCCCACGTGTTTGCGCACGCCGCCCTCTCGAGCCGGCCCCTCGTAGATGTAGTCGCCAAGATGAAACACGAGGTCGAGATCGTCTTTGGCCATGTGCTCATACGCCGTGTAATAGCCGGCTTCATAATGCTGGCAGGACGCAAACGCAATCGACAGCTTGTCGGGCGTGGCGTCGGGCTTCGGCACGGTGCGCGTGCGGCCGACCGGGCTCTGGGCGTCGCCCGCGCGAAAGCGATACCAATACCAACGGTCGGGCGCGAGGCCATCGACCTCGACGTGAACCGAGTGGCCGAGTTGCGGCGTGGCGACGGTCGTGCCCCGCTGCACGATGGACTTCATCGCTTCGTCGTCGGCAATTTCCCAGGTGACGTCGACTGGCTCGGGATTCAATCCGCCGCCCGGTTCGAGTGGACGCGGTGCGAGTCGCGTCCAGAGGACCATGCCTGCCGGGCTGGGGTCACCCGACGCGACGCCGATCGCAAACGGATTGGCACTAAAACTCTGCACGCTCGTACGGGCACTTGCCATCCGGCCAAGCCACGGCACCGCCGAGAGACCGGCGGCGTAGGCCAGGAACAATCGCCGGCTAACGCCACCTTCATGTTTGATCGCCGCATCGAGTTTCGTCAGGTCGAGCATGATTCACTTCCCTTCATTTGGATTCAGGTACTCTACCAAATTAAATGCCTTACAGCTCAACGCCGGCGCGTGAGCGGACCGATTGCGACCAGCAGCAGCCACGCAACAAGCGAGAGGGCTGCCGAGGCAGGCTCCGGCACATTCGTCGCAAACTCGGCCGACCCGCTGCCACCTAGGGCCGTTTCGCCAAAGTGATTCTTCCAAACTGCATAGTCCCGCTGATTCACAACGTTGTCGTGATTCACGTCGGCCGCGAGGCCCGCACCGGTCATGCCCATTTGATCCCGCCACACCGTGTAGTCGGCCGCATCGACCCGGCCGTCGCGGTTGAAATCGCCGGTCGGGAAAGTGGCCAACTGAAACTCGAAATCGTTCGCCGCGTCGGTCCGATAGAGATCGTGGTAGGGCGAATAGGTCCGTACGCGGACGGTCACACCGTCGTCGAGAAACTCGAGCACGCGCAGCCAGCCGTCACCGCCAAACGTCTCGAATTGCGAATTGAAAAGCATTTGGTGGACGGTGTTGCCCTCGTCGCCGACGCTCGCCAAATAAGCGACGCCGTCGCCGCCGACGTGGCCGTTGAGCGTCATTTTGAAATTGCCCCCGAGCTTGATGAGCTCGTTCCAGAGCTCTTCGCCATCGTTGGTGTCAGCCGAAATCGGATAGGCGTGCGGATTTCCGCCGTCGTGGCTCTTCGTCCAATCGTAGCGCTGCTCGTTGTGATTCATGTAGGCGTGGGTCAGCAGCGTGGCCGTGTAGTCGGCGTATTCGGGTCGCGTGGCAACTTCGTGAGCCCAATCGACGACCGCCTGTCGCGGACCGAACTCGAGCGAGAAGATCAACATCTTGCGGCCATCGGGTGCAGTGAACGCATAGTAAGCATTCTCCAATGCCCCGGGCTCCATCGTTCCTTGAAGAATTCCGCCCTGCACAGGGTCGACCAGCGGATTGTCGGCGGCATGGAAATAGTCGTTCAGCTGGGTCGTGCGATTCTGGGCGCTGGTCGTGCCGAGGTCGTGATTTCCAGCGGCCATGATGTAGGGCAGCTTGCCGTTGAGTACGCTGAACGCATTGCGGGCGTTCTCCCATTGCTGGTCGGCCGATTGATTGCCGCTGGTGGGCGATTCCTGCGAATTCTGGTTGACGATATCGCCTTCCTGGAGGACCGCCTGGATTCCAAACGCCTCTTTATTGTCCAAAATCCAATCGAGCATCTGATGCAGGATCGGCAGATCGGCCGTCGACTTCACGTAGTTCTGTGTGTCGGGCAGCACGACCATCGACCACGCCGCGTCCGGCGACGGCACGAAAGCGGTCTGCGGCACTGCGTCGACAAATCCGGGCGATGCATGGTTGTCGCCGCCGACGTTGGTAAATCGACCGCCATAGACGCCCCACATCGAGGGCTTCCAATTCGAACCGAGATTGTTCGTGGATGAACCCAAGCCCGATGGCAGGGCGAAGATGCTCGCCCCGATGCTGCCAGTGACCCGCGGCCAACCATTGGCCGCGTCGAAATTGACCTCGTCGCGGATGCGGCTGAGATTGTCGCGGATGGCGATTGTTTCGTTCGTGGGCGAGGGAGTGTTTGCGAGGAGGGGAAAATTGGCCACTTGCACGCGATTCAAGCCGGTTCCCCATTGCGCGTCGAAGGTCGCCGCGTCACCCGTCACGACCAGTGCCTGGTGAGGCTCGATCGTCAGTCCCGGCGCGAAGGCAGATGCCCAATCGCCGTCTTGAGAATCGCCGAGCTGCCAGCCGCTCAGATCGATCGCCAAAGAGCCCGTGTTGTAGAGCTCGACCCATTCCCGGTTGTAAGGCGGCGTGGCCGCGGCATCCATGTCGGTGCCGGCTGGATTGTACATGATCTCGCTGACAATGACCTCGGCCTGCGCGGACGGGCAAGCCGCCATGCCGAGGATCGTCGCGCAGCCCAACAAGCTAACAAGATATCGCCCCATACTCACGCTCTGTTTGCTCCTGCGCCGCGAGACCGGCCGTTTTAGAACGCTCCGTCACCCAACACGTCTTCGCCGTCGCGCGTGAAGAGTGAGATAAATACGTCGGGATTGATCGCCTCTTGGACGAATCGCACCGAGCCATCGCCGAAGCCATAGAACGCGCCACCGACGTGGAAACTGTAAATCTCTTCGTTGTTGTTGCAATTCATCATCGCGTCGCCGCAACGGTCGTGGACGGCATACCAGTTTTCGTAGGCGGCCCAGCTGCCGCCTCCTTGAGTCTCGCCCGTCGACGAGCTGTTCGGGCGGCTTCCGCTCACCGCCGCACCGTCTTTGTAGTAGACAGGCGCTGCACCTGTTTCGAACCACATGAAGGTCTGCGACAGGCCGTCCGTCGTATCGCTCAACTTGGCGAAGCGGCTCAATCCGAGTTCCTCGCTGTTGTAATTCCAGAGGACGCTGAAGTATCCGTTCTTGGTGTTCGCTCGTTTCTTCACCGTGCCTTCGTTGATGAATTTTTGCAGCGCGTTGGAAGTGCCCGTGGCGATCGCGTCGCACACGCGGTAGTCGATCGCGGCCGGGAACTCGAGCCGCGACTCCGAGACGGTGGGGCAGCGAAAGCCGGCGATTGGAGTATCGCTCAATCGCTTGTTGTCGATCGACGCGCTGGTGTCTTCATAGTTCCAACTGTGGTCGAAATCCCACTGGTCGGCGATCGCCTTCTCCTCGACGTACGGCAACAAATACGTCAGCGTACTCTGCCCGATCACCTCCGGACGACCACCAGGAATCGTCTTTCGTTCGTACCATTTCGACGGTGGCAAGTGCCGCGATGCCGACTCGAAGGTCAGCGTAGAGAGCGAGATCTGCTTCATATTGTTCTGGCATTGCGTGCGTCGCGCCGCCTCGCGCGCTGCCTGAATCGCCGGCAAGAGCAGCGCGACGAGGATGCCGATGATCGCGATCACGACCAGCAGCTCCACCAAGGTGAACCCGCTGCGGCTCGCAAGAGTTGTAACTCTGCCCAACGTCGAACGCTTCATGCTTCTCTGCCCTTCTCGCCTGATTCCATTGTTGCAGCGGTGAAACACGCGGCCGGGGCAAGAGGGACGCCCCGGCCGCATGAATTCTCCCCTCGCGAACATTCAGTTGTTCCGATCACTTCGCACCGCAATTGGCAAAGTTGCCACTGCCAACAGGAGGAGCACCAACGAGCCCGGCTCGGGCACGGCACTCGTATTCGCCAGGCCTCCGCTTCCCACCGATGCCTCGCCGAAGTGCGACTTCCACAACGCATAGTCCGCCGCGTCGACCAAGCCGCTGCTGCCGCCGGTTTCGTCCCCGTTGCCGCCCAAGGCAAAGTTGCTGCCGAGGTTGTTACGCCAGACGGTGTAGTCTGCCGCGTCCACGATGTGGTCGCCATTGAAATCGCCGGGCAGACCCAACGGCGGCACGGCCAAGCTGGAAGCGATTACCAGCCGCGGCCGCACGCTGCCTTCGTCGTCCGGTGAACCGTTGAAGTGGATTTGCCAGCCGTCCGAGGTGCCGCCCGAGATAATCGCCAGCCCACGATCGGTCGCCCCGTTGCGGATCGACTCCGCATAGCTGGTGACGTCGTACCACACTTCGCTACCCGTGATGATGCCATCGCGGCTGTCGAGCGTCGGGCCAATGTCGCCGTCTTCGACCTGCAGACCCGGCGTGGCCCCAAAGCTCGAATGGAGCGAACTGGTGTCCCAATCTCGCAGCATGGCGTGAACGTCGTACGCGCCGGGTGTGCGAGCGTTGGGGCTGAGGTCCCCCGTCGTAATCACCAGCCACGCCTTGGCAACTTGGGAATCCATCGGCGCCTGGCCCGGCGCCGAACCGAAGACGTTGTCGAATTTCAACAACGCGAAGTCATCTTGTGAGACCGACGCCGGCGGAGAGACAAAATTCCAGCCGTCGAGGAAATTCTGAAATTGGCTCAACGGCGCCGGCGTAAGCGTCGTGTTTGGCGACACTGCATAGTCCCCGGTGAGACCGTTGTACGTGACGTCGTCGACGGAAGAATCCGTGTCGGTTGCGGTTGGCCGCACGATCTGCCCGCTCTGGACCCAAGCCATCGTGTCACTTTCGTAGCTGTTGAGTCCGTGTTGCAGCGTGGTGAGTTGGATCGGATCGGTCGTATACGTCACCGAGAGTTTGGGACGAAAGGGAATGTTTGGATGTGACGTGGAGCGGATGCTCCAGCCGTCGGTTGTGCCCGTGAAGCCGGATTGGACGACGAAACCGTGATTTGAATCGCCGTTGGACCAGTTTTGCACGAGCGGCCCGACTTCGGCCGAATCGACGCCTAAGGCAGCCTGATTCCCAAATCCACCGGCCGGGCGCGTCGTATAGCCGTCTTGCCACCAGGCGCCGCGACTTCCCAAGTCACAATTACAGTTGAAGTTACCGAAGTAGGTGGTCTCTTCGCCGCCGACGTTGCTAAAAGCCTGTTTGAGCGCCGCGACGCCCCAGGGACCGCCAGTTTGTGCGTTGCCGGCGTCGCTGGTGGTCATCTGCAATTGGGCGCTGAGAATGAATGCTCCCTGAGGGATTTGTCCCGGCCCGCTGCCAAAGATGTTGTCGAACTTGAGAAGTTCCTGGCCATCGGGCGAGGCCCCGGCGCCATTGGCATCCGGAGGACCGTAGCCATCAATAAAATATTGCACCTGGCTGGTGCCATCAAATTCCTGGGTACCACCCCGCTCGTCGATCTTGCGCTCGGTCGTGCTGTTGTAGTCGTTGACGCCTGGTTGAAACGATACCGTGGCGGTGGCGCTCCATGCCCAGTTGATCGACAGTAAGGTCACAAAAAATAATCCTGCCCCGATTCGCAACGTTGCGAGCCTCATCATGTTCGTCTCCGGAATTGAATTGATCAGCCGATTCAAAGTTGGAGATCGTTTGTAGAGGTTGAAGATGAACGAACCATGAGCGCCCGGTTAGAAGTGCGCGAACGAGTGGTGAAGATTTGATGATGCGGCAGTTCACGATTCGTCCACGAAATTTATTCGAACTGCGCAATTCAATCTCGCTTCTGACTCGACGACATGAAACGCGAGACAACGTGTCGCAGTCGCTGGCGATCTTTCCGAGATTTGCTGATCTGATCGCCCGATCGAGGAAAAGCGAATTTGCCAATCCTTAACACTGTCTGAATCGTTTCTGCACTCGACCTCGCCATGATGGTGGCCGACACCGTCGACTTGCGGGTCTTCAACTCGCAGGAATCACTGAACTAACCGCTGTTGAGGAGAATGCTCATGCAAGCTCGTCTTGCGCTCGCTGCCATGCTGATTGCCGTCTTCCCGCTCCCGAAGGCCTTTGCCGGACTGGTGATTAGCGAAGTGCTGTACAACGAAATCGGTAGCGACACCAACGGGGAATGGTTGGAAATCTTCAATTCCGGGCCGGCCGCAATTGATCTAACGAACTACAAAATCGGCGACGAGGAAACCAGCGGCGCTTCGAGTGCGACCGAGGGCATGTTTCAGTTTCCAGCCGGTGCCACGATCCCCGCCGGCGGTGTGCAACTCATCGCTGTGCAAGGCAGCTTGTTTGCGACGCAGAATGGGTTCAAGCCTGACTACGAAGTGGTCGATTCGGATCCGGCAATTCCGAATTTGTCGCGGTACGCGGCTTGGGATCCCGACACCGGCAGCAATATCATCAATCTCAGCAATTCAAACGATCAAGCACTGCTGCTGGACGGCGACGACTCGATCGTCGATAGCCTGAATTGGGGAAACACCTTCTATTTTGATCCAGGCCTGAACGCCGCTGCGGCTGGCAACGGCGTGAGCTACGAACGCATCAACGCATTGGTCGATACCGACTCGGCGGCCGATTGGCAACTCGGAACTCCTGCGTCGCCCGGAAGAGTCAACGTGCCAGAGCCGACCGTTGCAGCACTTGTTCTCATCGGCCTGCTGAGCGTCGCTCCGCGGCGCTACCGATTTTTGAGCGATTGCAAATTGTCGTGAACTCCCGAGCCCGCTCATAAGGAAACCAGATCATAGGCGAACGTCGGTCGGACGAATTCGCTACCGATGAATTTGGCTGGATGTATGAAAATAGTCCGGGAGGGACTCGAACCCCCGACCAAGGGATTATGAGTCCCCTGCTCTAACCGACTGAGCTACCGGACCGTGGTGGGAGGGCCTGTGTTGCGGCATTGCACCTGGTGCTTCGTATTGTAGCCCAAGGTGGTGGCGGTCGGAATTGCGGTGGGGGACAAAGAGGCGCGGGGGTGGCGCGGCATAGATCCGCTAAACGGCAGTCTCGGTGGGCGCGCGTTTATTCGGCGGATCTTGCCATAGATCCGCAAAAGTCGGTTGAGGGACTTGGTCGCCGATTCCGGGCAGGCGCCAGAACCATTCGCCCAGGGGTCCGAAGCCGACGCGAACGGCCTCGCCGCCGAGTTCGCGGAATGCGCGGCGGAGCGTATCGTCTTTGAAGCCGTTGGCTGTGGCACAGGCTTCGACGTCGACGGAGGGGCGTACGCCGGCGGCGAGTTGCTGGCGGAGCCAACGGACTGCTTCTTGGCGCTCGACGTCGGGTCGGCCGCTGCGGCGATTGATGGGGACGAAGGCGACGGAGTCGGCGACCATGTCGATCGGCTCGGGCGACCATTCGACGGTCGGCATGGATGCTGTCTGAATTCGAGGCGAACTTTTCTCACTCGGGCCCTTACTTTCCTCACCCCGGCCCTCTCGTCCCTCACCCCGGCCCTCTCCCGGAGGGAGAGGGAGGGGGGAATCGATGGAGAAGGCGAGGCCGGTGGTGTCGGGGGCGAAGTTGTTCTTGATGGGGAGCAGCAGGCGGCGCGAGGCGTGTGCGGGTTCGTTGCTTGGGGAATCAGCTGTCGCGGACTCGCCGTTTTCCGGTTTTTGAGAGTTGGGGTGTTTCGTGACGAGCCAGGCGGCGCGGGCGGCGGCGACGAAGGCGAGGCTGCCCATGGCGCGGTGGAGTGCGGCGCCTTGTTGTTTGCGGAGGTGGCTGATGGCGAGGATGGCGACGCGATGTCGTGTGGCGAGCTGGTTGAGGCGATTCATGACGCGGCGGACTTCGGCGTTGATGCATTCGATCGCGCGGCCGAGGTAGGCGGTGATCGGATCGATGATCACCAGCCGGCAGTCGGGCATAGTTTCGAGGGTGCGCTCCAACAGCGGGACGAGTAGCGCGAAGTCGGGTGGCGGGAGGGAGGAATCGGAGTCGAGATTGGCGAGGGTGACGATGCGGTTGCAGTCGGCGCCGAGCGCTTCGAGGCGCGGGCGGATGGTATTGGCGAGGTCGTCTTCGGCGGAGAGGAGGAGGACATGGAACAGGGGGAGGGGTCAGAGAGTTGAGAGTCGAGTGATCGAGGGCTCAGCATCGGAAGATGTTGGCAACACGGCTCATTCGTCACTGTCGCGACGCGAATGGGGGCGCGAGTCGGGCCAGGGTTTGGCGGTGGTGAGGTGGGCGGCGAGGTCGAGTGCGAGGAGGCTTTTACCGACGCCGGGGTCGCCGACCAGGAGGGTGACATTGCCGGTGGGGATGCGGTTTGGCCAGAGCCAGTCGACATCGCGAGCGCGGACGTCGGCGAGGCGGAGGGTGCGGACGCGGGGCAGAGAGTCGATGGCGGCGAGAGGATCGGCGGCGCGGCGCGATTTCTTGGCCTGCGGCTGGAAGGGGCGGGCGTCGGGCGGGAGGAGGTCGGTGGGGTGGATGTAGTCGTGGATTTGGAGGGGTTTTTGCAATGGTTTGGGCGGGGTGGGAGCGTCGGTGGGCGGAACGGTGGGCGCGGCGGTGAGGTGGGCCGGCGTCGGGTTGTTGGGAAACGATGTGTTGGTGGAATCTGCGTTCGACACTGGACCCTCCGCGCTCGGTTCTTGGCCGTTTTTGAATGTGTTCAGGCGTATAGTACCCTGTTTTTATTCAGGATAGCGGAGGCGGGGTGGAATGCAAGGTGGCAGAATTGGCCAGTTAGAGAGGAATAAGTCAGATGCCGTCGACTTACGCGGATCACGAAGAGATGTAGTTGTACGAAGTTCGGCGACGATTGCAAATTGAAACTATTCGGGAGGTTGTCGTACTTAATCCGAGAAGGCAGACTTACCCGATTTTCTCCCTGCCGCCGAACGTCCGGTCATGCTCGTCTGTGAGTCTGGACACTTGGCCCGTACCATTCCGTCGCAGTAGCAATTACTGAATCCAGGAAGGCGTGATTTGATTGCGTGGAATCCAAATTCGAAAGCGTGTACGGCGCGAACATTGATGCGTGGCCAACCGAACCGCCCATATGCAGAATGTCGTTGTCAGCTCGGCAGTGTCTGTCGTGCTGTTGCGGCGTTACGAGGAATCGGTAGTTGCTTTTTCGTTCCAATCCGACCAATTCGGATATCGAAACGATTTCGTCGCGTCGCCGAGTATCGGCCCCGCACATCACTTTTTCGCTAGTAACGATCGTCAGAGCAACCGATGATGGTACTTCGGGGATGTACCGATGGAACACGGCGGCATGCAAGTAAGGGTCGAGAAGATCCAGACGGTCGTTTATTCCAGAAGTCACGGCACGTAGCCGTAAGAAAGTTTTGAATGGCGAATCACTGGGGAAGATATTTCCTGGATCATCGCACGGAATTGCGCGAATGGCCGAGCGGACGAGTTCCATCGTATTATTAAACGTGTTTGAACGTCCGAAGCCGCGATGTTAGCGTTTTCGCATTGTCGAACTACGGTGCGAAGCGATCCAATTGCGATGTATGCTTTCCGCCAGTCGTCTCGAAAGCTGTGTTCGTCATTCATGAAATAGCGGCGCATCATCCTGTTGTTGAATTCGGTCAGTTCGGCCTGAAAGCGTCCTTCAACACTGCGCGTCGTGTGCCGCTGATTATCAAGCGATAGGATCAATTGCTGGACCGGGGCGACAAGCATGCCCAATGCCGTGAGGAGTTCGTCGCGTTGTTCGGCTCGACTTCGCTGTGACACAATTCTATTCCTTCCTATGTTAAGAACCCGCCATTGTATCACGATGCCCCGAGCCATCCAGCACCGGCCCTCATTTGCTCGACCGGCTTCGGTGGCTTTGCGTACCGCCGAGTTTCGATAGATCGTGGATGGGCGGGTGGCGCTGATTGGTTAGCTAGACCGCGGGATAGTCGAGAGTCCAGAGTCTGGAGTCGAGAGCCAGGCGATAGGGCGGCGTTTTCCGGTTAGCTAAACCGCAAGCGGCGGGTTTGAGTTTGCTGAGACGAATGGTTTGTTGCGGTCCCGCGCTCCGCTGCGCCTCGCACGACTCGGCTCCGCGTCGCGGCTAACTGGCCGGAGTTCGTGGGCTTGCGCCGCAGTGTTGTTGACTGGCGCCGCGCTGCGGCCGAATAGTCGAGAGTCCAGAGTTGAGGGTCGAGGGCCCGATCTTGGGGCGGCGCGGGTTGGTTAGCTAAGCCGCCCTTCGGCTTCGCTCAGGACCGAGTGGCAAGCGATGAGTTGGCATTGTTGGTGGGGCGGCGCGATTGGGAACGGGTTGCGGTTTGGTCCGCGTCTCGGAGAGACTCGGCTACGGGGGAGCCGTGTAGTAAGATTCAATAGCCAGTAATTGAGGGAGACTTTTGTGATCTCGATTGTCGTTGCAATTCTTGTGGCCGTTGGGGTGAGCTACTGTGGTTGGTGGCTTGACGTATGGTTGACGCAGAGTCGTTTTTCCGTAAGATCGGTACTGTCTTTGGTGCTCCTCGGTGCCTTGGCGTGGTTGATCACGCTCATACTTACTGAACCGTGTTTTTTGGATTCGGCGGTACACGAAGGTACGCTGTTTTGGTTCCGTATGCGAGTCGTTGCCGTGTTCGTGATGCTGGGCTGTCTCGCGGCTGCCGTCTCGGTGGTGGCCGTTACAATCGCCGGCTTGTTGATGGCGTACCCGTTGGCCAAGTGGCGGCTGTGTGTGGTTCCGGCGATTGCACTCGTATTCTTCGCGCTGGCGTGGTACCTGGTTGGCACGCATCAATTCTTTCCAACTGCGTGACGAGCGGCGGATTCTGAAAAGTCGAGAGCCCGGGGTCGAGCGTCGAGTGCCGAGCGATAGGGCGGCGTTTTCCGGTTAGCTAAACCGCAAGCGGCGGGTTTGAGTTTGCTGAGACGAATGGTTTGTTGCGGTCCCGCGCTCCGCTGCGCCTCGCACGACTCGGCTCCGCGTCGCGGCTAACTGGCCGGAGTTCGTGGGCTTGCGCCGCATGGCTATTGACTGACGCCGCGTTGCGGCTGATCGGTCGAGAGTCCAGAGTTGAGGGTCGAGGGCCCGATCTTGGGGCGGGCGGGTTGGTTAGCTAAACCGCCCTTCGGCTTCGCTCAGGACCGAGTGGCAAGCGTTGAGTTGGCGTTGTTGGTGGGGTGGCGCGATTGGGAACGGGTTGCGGATTGGTCCGAGTCTCGGAGAGACTCGGCTACGGGGGGAGCATGGGAGCGGGGCAACGAAGATTCGGCGGGCGAAGTGTGCCGTGGCTGTTCCATTGCGACGGTTGGAAACGTGACGGCGTGTTACACCGATTTCCTCCAGAAATGCCACCACTTCTTTTTATTGCGTTGTTCTCGAATCTCTTGGATTCGTTCTGCCCTCGCATAAATGGTGGCAGTGCGTTCGAGTTGTCGAAGACTGGCTTCGTTTTGGGCGTTGAGTTCTTTCGCAAGGCAAGGGTCTGCTCGTTCCGGTCGAAAGCCGGGCCAATCGGGACACACAGCCAGGAGCTGGTCCCAGGGTTCTCGCAATTCGGCGCGAGGTTCGCCGAGGACCAGTGAGGCTCGATAGCCCAAGACACAGCGAAACGGGTCGACATCTGCCGATGCGCATTTGCTTAATGCGTCGCGAAACCCTTCATCCGACCACTCGTATCCGCCAGACATCAGGTCGAAATCCCGCTGGGCGTTGGGATCCCAATGGGCTTGACGCAGGATTTCAATCACAGCATCTGGGAATCGCATGTCTGTTCGGGAGCCGGACAAAACGGAGAGGTGCGCGAATTAGTTGTTCCGTATCCTACCAAGATTTTGGAGTTAGTGGTTCGAGCGTGGTGTAAGGTGCCAATGTGATGATGTTTAAAGCGAGCTCCGTAGATTTGTATACCGTAATTGCTGAGTTGATGCTTGGCGAGAGGAATTGGTGTCACCGCGTTGCGGCTGAATGTCGAGAGTCCAGAGTTGAACGTCGAGAGCCAGGTGATAGGGCGGCTATTTCCGGTTAGCTAAGCCGCAAGCGGCGGGTTTGCAAATGTAGAGACGAATGGTTGTCGCGGTGTTGCGGCTGAACGGTCGAGAGATTGAGGGTTGAAGAGCCGGGCGATAGGGCGGTTTTTGGTTAGCTAAACCGCAAGCGGTGGGTTTGCGATTGGTGGGAAGAATGGGTGTCGCCGCGTTGTGGTAGTTGGGGATTTCGGGGATCGGGCGCACTGATTCGGCCGTGTGTTTCGGTCTCGCGCTCCGCTGCGCCTCGCACGACTCGGCTCCGCGTCGCGGCTAACTGGTTGGAATTCGTGGGCTTGCTCCGCGTTGCGGTTGGATAGTCGAGAGTCGAGCGGCGGAGCGGGGGTGAGTTGGCGTCGGCGGGCGCGGTCGCTGGCGTCCGTCGGATTCAAGGATGCGTTGCGGCGGATGCGTGTTGGCCTTGCTCTCGGTCGTCTGGATGGTCGAGCATGTTCTCGACGCGGAGTACTGTTTTTCGCAACTCTGGCAATAGCGAGAGTGCTTGCCGCTCTTGTTCCCCGCCGACGGGCCACTCTGCAGCGACCGCTTCCGCTTCGGCGAGGACCTGATCGGCGTTGAACAACAGTTGTAAGAGGCGAGTGCGCGTGTTGGCCATTGGACTCAAGTTTACGTTGCGATCGAGAAGGGCGCCCAACGCAACGATTCTGCCGGTTGTAGGAGGGGAGTTGTTGAGAGTTGAGAGTTGAGAGTTGAAAGCCAGACGAGGGGCGGGAGTTCATCGGCGTCGGAGACGCCTCCCACAGTTGGATTTTCCTCCCATAGTTCGATTTACAACCCACAGATGGATTCGGATTCCGCAGAATGTGGCGCTAGTTGGCGGATTCTTCGATGCGGTAGAGGTTTGACTTGGTGCGTAAGAAGAGTGCGCCGTCGGCGGCGGCGGGGCTGGCCATGAAGCCGTCGTCGAGGGTGTTTTTGGCGAGCTCTTTGAACTTGCGGCCGGGTTCGATGACGGTGGTTTCGCCGTCCTGGTCGAAGAAATAAATGCGGCCGTCGGCATAGAGGAGCGAGGCGGCGTGTTTGCCGCCGATGCGTTTTTTCCAGACGACCGTGCCGTCGGCCGCGTCGACGCAGCTGGCGACGCCGTCGTCGTTGACCATGTAAATGAGACCGTCGACGAGCAGGGGCGAAGCGGTTTTGGCGACATTCGTTTTGAGTCGCCAGAGAACGCCGGTGTCGGTAACATCCCCTTGTCCATCGGTTTCGACGGCCCACAGTTCGCGGTGCCCCATGCCTGTGACGATATAGGCGACACCGTTCGCATAGAGTGGCCGCGGGGCGGCAGAAAAATCGTCGTGTTGGACGTGCCAGATTTCTTGGCCGGTGTGCGGATCGTAGCCAAACGTGGACTTGGCGGCGCTGCTCAGCAGGAGAGGTTTGCCGCCGGTGGTGATGACCAGCGGCGTGCTGTGCGCCTTGCGAAAGTCGCCCGCTTTGAGCACTTCTTCCAGCGTGTTCGATTCGCCGACGATGTGCTCGCTTTTCCATTGGGGATCGCGATCGGTTTTCCAAACGGTTTTGCCGGTCTCTTTGTCGAGCGCGGTGACGTATTGAAAGTCGGCGCCGTCGAACGTGAGGATGACTAGGTTTTCAAAGAGGACGACGGAAGAGGAGGGGCCACGGTAGTGGTGGCAGGGCATGTCGTCGCGCTTCCAGAGGACTTCGCCGGAGTGGGTGTCGAGGCAGGCGGTGCCATAGCTGCCGAAGTGGACAAAGACACGGCCGGGCTCGATCGCGGGGGAGCAGGCGGCGTAGCAATTGACGTTGTTGCCGAGCGGCTCCGGGTTGTCGCTATGAAAGAGATGTTGGTTATGGAGGATCTTGCCGGTGTTCGCGTCGAGGCAAATAGCGTAGAAGTCGTGGCCATCTTCAGTCGCCGCGGTGAGCCAGACTTGGCCGTTCATGACGACGGGAGTGGACCAGCCTTGGAGAGGAACGGGAGTCTTCCAGGTGACGTTTTTCGACTCGCTCCATTCAAGCGGGAAAGATTTGGCGTCGGAATCGCCGACTGCGACGTGGCCGTCGCCCGTGGGGCCGCGGAAATCCGGCCAATCGTTTGCGCGTCTGGGGCACCAACAAGAGTATCAACAACGAAGACAGGATAGTGGACATTTCTCTCATGGGCGGAACCAAACTCGGGGCGGGAACCTCGTCAATTAACTGCGTCTAGGAGTCAGGCTGATTCGTTGCGAGTGGGGCGCGGCGCGGGCAACGCGGTGAGCGCCGGAATTGGATTGCGTCACGGAGACCGCGGCGGACTCGAAGTTTCTTCAATGCGGTAGAGGTTTGACTTGGTGCGTAGGAAGAGAGCGCCGTCAGCGGCGGCGGGGCTGGCCATGAAGCCGTCGTCGAGGGTGTTTTTGGCGAGCTCGGTGAACTCGCGGCCCGGTTTGATGATGGTGGTTTCGCCTGCGTCGTTGGAGAAGTAGAGGCGGTCGTTGGCGGCGATGGGGGAGGCCCAGTAGCGGCCGCCGAGGCGTTTTTTCCAGACGACTTCGCCCGTGGCGGCGTCGACACAGCTGGCGACGCCGTCGTCGTTGACGAGATAGAGCAGGCCGTCGACTAATAGTGGCGAGGCGGATTTTGGGATGCCGGTTTTGATGCGCCAGAGAACGTTCGAGTCGGTGACGTCGCCGGTGCCGTCGGTTTTGACGGCCCAGAGTTCGGGGTGCATCAGGCCAGTGACGATAAAGGCGACGCCGTCGTCGTAGACGGGCACGGGGGCGACGGACCAATCGTCGTAGTGGACGCGCCAAAGTTCTTTGCCGGTGTGGGGGTCGTATCCGAAGGTGGCCTTTGCGCCGCCGCTCACCAAGAGCGGTTTGCCGCCGGAGGTGACGACGATGGGCGTGCTATGCGCTTTGCGGAAGTCGCCT
This sequence comes from uncultured Planctomycetota bacterium, assembly GCA_963847905.1. Lineage (GTDB taxonomy): Bacteria > Planctomycetota > Planctomycetia > Pirellulales > Lacipirellulaceae > DASYDU01. The sequence goes on from CAWKBP010000004.1 coordinate 264,590, forward strand.
TCCTTGGCCATGTCGGCGTACTTGGCGTATTCGCCGGTGAGATTCTGGTCATTCCACTCGACGTTGCGATCGGTCTTCCAGACGGTGTCGCCGGTTTCTTGGTCGAGCGCGGTGACGTACTGATAGTCGGCGCCGTCGAAGGTGAGGATGACAAGGTTTTCGAAGAGAACGACGGAGGAGGATGGGCCGCGATAGTGGCGGCAGGGCATGTCGTCGCGCTTCCAGATGGTTTCGCCGGAGCGTGTGTCGAGGCAGGCGGTGCCGTAGCTGCCGAAGTGGACATAGACGCGGCCGGGTTCGATCGCGGGGGAGCAGGCAGCGTAGTTGTTGACGGTGTTGCCGAGCGGCTCGGGGGAGTCGCTGTGGAAGAGGTGTTTGTTGTGGATGATTTTGCCCGTGTCGGCGTCGAGGCACAGCGCGTAGAAGTCGTGGCCGTCTGCGGTGGCGGTGGTGAGCCAGACCTGGCCGTCCATGACGACGGGGGTGGACCAGCCGAGGTCGTGGATCGGGGTTTTCCAGCGGACGTTTTTCGTTTCGCTCCACTCGAGCGGGAGGTCGGCGGAGATGGAGTCGGCTGGCGGCCTGGCCGTCGCCGGTGGGGCCGCGGAACTCGGGCCAGTCGGCGGCGCGAGTGGTGGAGAGGGTGAGCGAGAAGAGGAGGGACGCGAAGACGCAAGCGGAAGTGTGACGCATCATCTTGGGTTCGCCTGGGTTTGCGGTGGGATTACTTATTCTAGGTTGACTGTGACAGGGTGGCCCGTTGTGGATTTCGATAGAGGATGCGGGCGAGGAGCTTGGGAGAGCCGGGTTCTCCGGTGCGATCGTGGTGCCAATCGTCGTGTGTGGGGACGAGGGCCGGGTCGATTGGCCAGGGGTGCAATGGGTCGTGACGTAGTACGTCGGTGAGGGCGGATGAGTTCATCGAAACGTCGCCGGCGCGGGGCGGGATCGGGCCGGCTTCGATGCGGGGGCAGCCGTGGAGGAGGTTGGGGTCGTAGCCGCCGACGCGGTTGATGACCTGGGCGATCTGATAGAGCGAGAGGGCCCGCGGGCCGCCGGCGTGGTAGAGACCGGCGAGGTCGGAGGCGAGCACGCGTTCGTAGAGTTGGTTGAGGCAGTCGGTGTACGCTGGGGTGCGGACTTCGTCGAAATAGAGGGTGGCGGGGCGGCCTTTTTTGAAGCGGGATTGAATCCAGTCGATCGCGCCGGCGTGGCCGTTGAAGCTGATGCCCATGGGGAGCGAGATGCGGAGGATCGCGGCGGAGGGGAGCCAGTCGTGGAGGAGCTGCTCGGCGGCGACCATGGTCTTGCCGTAGACGGTGACGGGGTCGGTGGGGTCGGATTCGAGGTAGCCCCCGCGAGCCGGGCCGTCCTCGGCCCCGGGATTGAGGTTTAAGAACGGGGTCGGGGACGACCCGGCTCGCGGTGCTCGCTTGCCGGAATACACCAGGTCGACGGAGAGGTGGACGAGGCGGACTTCGCGTTCGACGATGAGGGAGAGGAGGTTGGTGAGGCCTTCGACGTTGGTGCGCCAGGCGAGGCGGGTGTCGAGTTCGCAGGCGCGGAGCGCGCAGTTGCCGGCACAGTTGAGGACCGAGCGAAATTGGTATTCGTCGAACAGGGCGCGGAGTTTCAGGTTGTCTTCGGCGTCGCAGGGGATGATGCCTTCGCCCGCGAGTCGCCAATTGTCTTCCTGGCGGATGGCGAGGACTTGGCCGGGATAGCGAGCGCGGAAATAGTCGAAGGCGTTGTAGCCAGCGACGCCGGCGACACCGGTGATGAGCAGCGGCAGCGGCAGGGGGATCGGTTCGTGGAGGCGCGTGATCACGCCACGATTTTAGCAGAGAGCGGGCCAAGAGTCGCGGCGTTCAGGCAGCGGCTTTTTGGCGGTGGCGGGCGACGAAGGCGGCGTAGTCGGCAGCCGTGTCGATGCCGGTGGCGGCGTGCTGGATGGTGTCGATGAGGATTTCGCCGCCGGACTCGAGGTAGCGGAGCTGTTCGAGCTTTTCGGACTCTTCGAGCGGGGAAGGAGGGAGCGCGGCGAAGTTGAGGAGTGTGTCGCGGCGGTAGGCGTAGAGGCCGAGGTGTTGGAAATGGATGGGCGGGTTGTTGAATGGGCGCGATGGATCGGCGTCGCGGACGAAGGGGATCGGGCTGCGGCTGAAGTAGAGGGCGCGGCCGCGGGAGTCGAACACGACTTTGACACACGCCGGGTTGGCGAGTTGTTCGGGGGTGCGGATTGGCGTGGCGAGCGTGGCCATGCCGGCGGCGGGATTCGAGTCGATCATTTGGACGAGGCGGTCGATCGCGTCGGGCGAGATTTCTGGTTCGTCGCCTTGGACATTGACGAGGATGTCGGCTTGCGTGAGTTGGCGGGCGACCTCGGCGACGCGGTCGGTGCCGCTTTGGCAAGCGGTGCTGGTCATGACGACCTGGGCGCCGAAGCGCTGGGCATCGCGGGCGATCTCGGCGTGGTCGGTGGCGACTACGACCATGGCGGGCCGATTGGCGCGCGAGGCGGCTTCAAACGTATGCTCGAGCAGCGATTTGCCGGTTTCGCGGAGGAGCATTTTCCGCGGCAGCCGGGTCGACGCGTAGCGCGCGGGGATGACGACGATACTTTGTATTGGGCTTTGCGGCGGAAGACTCGTTTGGCGTGTTGTCGACATGCGGACTAAATAGCGAAATCGGCCGATCCGCGATAGATTGAATGGGTCGGCCGGGGTGGCGTTGGGGATGGGCGGCGCGGCCGATACAATGGCCGGGTGGATATAATGGGAAAGTTGGAAAAGCAGTCAGGCGCATTTCGGGCTAACTGAGGAAAGAAACGCTATGTGTGGCATTGTCGGCTACGTCGGTCCCAAGGAGGCGGTCGACTTTCTCATCGAAGGGCTGCGACGGCTCGAGTATCGCGGCTACGACAGCTCGGGGATCGTGACGATCGACGAGTCGAGCGACGATTTCAACATCACCAAAACGGCCGGCCGGATCGATGACCTGGCGGCGAAGCTGAAGAAGTCGCCCACGCCGGGGCACATCGGGCTGGGCCACACGCGGTGGGCTACCCATGGCCCGGCGACCGACGCGAACGCCCATCCGCATTTGGGCGGCAACGCGGTGGTGGCGATCGTACACAACGGCGTGATCGAAAACTTTCGCGCGCTGAAGCAGCGGCTGATCGAAGAGGGTTACGAATTCAAGACCGCGACCGACACGGAAGTGATCGCGCACCTGCTCGCGGAAGAGCTGGAGAAACGCAGCGGCGAGCCGGCGGATGCGATCGATCCCTACGCGCCATTGATCGAGGCGGTGCAGGCGGTGCTCGCGCAGTTGCGCGGCACGTATGGGCTGGGGATGATGTTTCGCGATTGGCCTGAAGTGATTGTCGCGGCCCGGTTGCAGAGCCCGCTGGTGATCGGCATCGGCAAGGGGGAGCATTACATCGCCAGCGACGCTTCGCCGCTGGTGGGCCACACCGACAAAATCGTTTATCTCGCGGACAACGAGATCGCCATCGTCACGGATCGGGCGATTCGCGTCGTGCATCGAGACGACGGGGCGGTGGACCACGACGTGAAGCTGCTCGAGACCGAGAGCAACCACGTCGAGCTGGGCAATTATCCGCACTACATGCTCAAGGAGATTTTCGACCAGCCGGAGACGGTCTTGAGCGCGATGCGCGGGCGGCTGGATCGGGACCAGGCCACGGCTGTGTTTGGCGGTTTGAATCTCACGCCGCAGCAGTTGCGCGGGATCGACCGGATCGTGCTCACCGCCTGCGGCACGAGCTGGCACTCGGCGATGGTCGGCGAGTATATGATCGAGGCGTTCGCGCGGATTCCGGTCGAGGTCGAGTACGCGAGCGAGTTGCGGTATCGCAATCCGCCACTCACGTCGAACACGCTGCTATTCGCCATCACGCAGAGCGGCGAGACGATCGACACGCTGGCGGCCTTGCGCGAAGTGAAGCGCAAGGGGCACCCGACGTTGGCGATTTGCAACGTGGTCGGCAGCACGATCGCTCGCGAGGCGGACGGCGGCATTTATCTGCACGCGGGGCCGGAGATCGGCGTGGCGTCGACCAAGGCATACACGTCGCAATGTGTCGTGATGGCGCTGCTCGCGCTGTACTTCGGCCGGCTGCGGCATTTGAGCTACGAAGCGGGCTTGCGAATCATCGACGAGCTTGAAGCGTTGCCGCCCTTGGTGGCTCAGGCGCTGGAGACGAACAACGACGCCCGGCGGATCGCGGCGAAGTATGCCACCTGCAACAACTTTCTCTATTTGGGCAGGCAGTACAATTTCCCGACGGCGCTCGAAGGGGCGCTGAAGCTCAAGGAAATCAGCTACATCCACGCCGAGGGCTACCCGGCCGCGGAGATGAAGCACGGGCCGATCGCGCTGGTGGACGAGCGGACGCCGAGCGTGTTCATCGTGCCGCAGGGGGCCGTGTATCACAAAGTGATCGCCAACATGGAAGAGATCAAAGCCCGCGGCGGGCCGGTGATCGCGATTGCCAGCGAGGGCGACAGCGAAGCGGCCGATCTGGCGGACGATGTGATCCGCGTGCCGTCGGTGGCCGACTTTCTGCAGCCGATCATCACGGCGATTCCGCTGCAGCTGTTGGCGTACCACACGGCGATCCAGCGCGGCTGCGACGTCGATAAGCCGCGGAATCTGGCGAAGAGCGTGACGGTGGAGTGAACCGCGGTTGAGGGTTGAAGACCGGCTGCTGCGGAACGAATGGGGCTAAAGGATTTCGATGTCCACCGAGATCGATAGGTTCCTGGAATTGGCGCTGAGGAGTGGCTTGATCAGCTCTTCGGCGTTGGATGACGCGTGCGTTGGCTTTGATGTGAGCAGATCGGAAGAAAACGCGCTTTGGGACTTGTGCGAGCACTTGATTCGCAAGGGCGCGCTCACTCGTTGGCAATGCGAAAAGCTGTGCAGTGGGAAATGGAAGGGATTCTTCCTCGACGGATTCTGTCTCTTGAGCCGCCTCAGCGTCGATGAAACGACGTCGACGTTTCTCTGCAAAGAAGTGGCGAGCGGCAAGCGAGTGGCGATGGCGGTCACGCCGCCAACGTATTCTGCTGACGGGCGGTTTCACCATGCCGTGCGGGAGTTGTCGGATGATGTGAGTACCGGCGAGACGTAGCTCGCCGGCTATTGAGAGAGCCGAGAAAGGTGTTGGCCTTGGATTGGCTTGCCTATGGCCGTGGGTGGCGGGTTCGGTCGACCATTAAGAGCGCGATGATCGTCTTCCCGTCGACGATCTCGCCGCGGTCGACCATGGCGAGGGCTTCGTCCCAGGTGAGGACCAGGTTTTCGATTTCCTCGTTGGCTTCGCGGCGGGGAGGGCCGGGTGTCAGATCGCGTGCGACGTAAATGTGCATCCGCTCGCTGAGGATGCCGGGGGAGGCGTAAAACTGGACCAACTCTTCCCATTTTGCCGCGCGGTAGCCGGTCTCCTCCTCCAACTCCCGGCGAGCGGTATCGAGCGGCGGTTCGCCCGGTTCGCGCGTTCCGGCGGGAACTTCGATAATTGTTTGGCCAACCGTCAGCCGCCGGTTCCGTATTAAGCAGAGGTGGTCATCATCCACGAGCGGCAAGATGGCCACCGAGCCAGGATGGACAACATACGAAACGCTGGCAGTTTCGCCGGTGGGCCGAGTGACGGATTGTTTGACGACCTGAAATCGTTTGGCGTCGAAGAGGGTTTCAATTTGGTCGGCCATCGTTCACCCGTCCTGATCGATTCAATCGTTATGGTTCCGCGGAACAGCGAGTAATATTTGCCCAAATTTCGTTGGGCTGGTAGGATACAATGTGCTCTCTTGGAAGTCGACGCGCCGAGGAGCCGGTGGCGTCGAATTTCGCGGGATCTGGGAACAGTCTTCTTTTGAGCGTGACCGACGTTCGGGCCGAGATGTGCTATGCGAGGTTGCAGTGTCCAGCGCTGGAGCTTGACCCTGGGCCATTGGGCCGGGATCCATGTGCGGATCCACATCTTCCTGGTGTTGTTCGCCGTGGTCTCGCTGGCCTACATGCCGGCCGATCTGTATCGGCCCGCCATTCTCACGCTCGCCGTCGCTTTGGTCAGTCTGGCGCTGCATGAAGCGGCACATGCTTTGGCGGCTCTGCGGGTCGGCGGCAAGGTCGACACGGTGATCCTCGGACCGGTGGGCGGACTGGTCTCGCCGCGGGTGCCGGACGAACCGGAAGTGCAACTCTTCGTGGCGCTCGCCGGGCCGATCATGCATTTGAGCCTGGTCGTGGTGGCGGCTGTGGGCCTTGCACTCGCTGGCAATACAGACATTCTTGAGCTGCTCAAACCACTCAACTTGAGCCTGTACGACGAATCGATCACGAGCAATTGGCTACTTATCGGCAAATTGACGGTATGGCTCAATTGGATGCTGATGCTGCTCAACTTGCTGCCCGCCTACCCGTTCGACGGCGGGCCGATTTTCCGCGCCATGCTCTGGCCGGCGCTGGGGCGACGGACGGCACGCGTTGTCACGGGCCGAGCGGGGATGGTGCTCGGCGTATTGATCGCGGCCTGCGCTCTGATCCAGTTTGACGCGCCGGAACTCAATAGTCTTGCCAGCGTCAAACTGCCGCTGGTGATGCTCGGCATCTTTGTGTTCTTCAGTGCGCGGCAGGATCTGGTGAGCGACTGGAGCGAGGATTTGTTCGACGAGATGAGCGGCTATCGTGTGCGCAGCGACGGCGTCGATTTGCTCGAGCCGATTGAGCTCGAGGATGATGAGGAAGAGGCAGTGCTCGTCGAGCATCAGTTCCGCCACGGCGAGCCGCGCGAGACGCCCCAGGCTCAAGAGATCACCGAGGACGCCCGCGTCGACGACATCCTGGCGCGGCTCCACGACACGAGCATGAGCCAGCTTTCGAACGAAGAAATCGAGATCCTGAAGCGGGCCAGCGAGCGGTATAAGCATCGACTGCATCACGGCAACGACGGCTGACTGGCCCACGGTTGTCTATTTTCTCTCGGGCGGCCGTTTTTCTCACAGGCCGCAGGGCCTCGCCTTGTTCGCTCGTCGATGCGAGCGACCCGTCGTAATCGTTGCACTTGGTCGATTCGTTGCGATCCGTAGCGGCGAATCGTCGGCATATGGACGTCGGCCGGACGTGGGGGGCAGGTAGCGGCGTATGCTTTACCAGAAGCCGGAGTATCGGTTTTTCGCCTGTCGGTCCCATTGCCAGCGGGCTCCACCGTCGGCGTATTGCCACCACACCGTGTGCCCAGAGGTCGCTACGTGGCCACTACACTTCAAGAACAATCACCCGCCTCAGACGCCATAGCCATCAACCCGTCCTCCCCTGCCGACCAGGCCCAAACTCGGTCGATGCGTGCGGAAACTCAGCGGGCGGTCACGACCTTTGAACGGGTGCTCGAGCAATCGTTCACCGTGATTGATCCGGCGTCGGGCGACGTGCTACAGCTGGCGGAAGACGGAGTGACAAGCGATCCGACGACGCGGCTTGCGGTGCTCGAAGAAATCGCGCGGCGTGGTCGGCCGGAAATCGTCGACGAAGTTTCGCCGCTGGTAATGCTGGCGATTCCGCTGCCGGTCGACGCCCTGGAACGGCCTTTGCTGGCGTTGGCGTATTTTGTTTCGGAAACAGTGCGCGAAGAATCACAAGTCGCCGCCGCGGCAAGTGCGCTGGGCGTACCCCCGGCGCAGTTGCTCGATTGGGCAAAGTCGCGGGTGCCCTGGCATCCGCAAGCGGCGCTACAGATGTGTCAATTGCTGGTCGAGAAGTCGGTCACGCACCAACACGCTTCCCAACTCAAGCGGCAAGTGGCCGAGATTTCGTCCCATTTGCTCAACACGTTTGAAGAGATTACGCTGCTGCACCGGCTTACGGAGCACTTGTCGCTTTCGAAGAGCGTGGTGAAGCTATGCGAGCTTTCGGTGCGCTGGCTCTCCGACGTGATTCCAGCCAAATGCGTGGCGATCAAGCTCAACTCGGTCGTCGACGTGCACGATCGGCATGCGATGGGCGACGACGCCGAACAGGGACCGATGCTGATCAATCACGGCGACTGTCCGCTGGACGCGGCCGAGTTCGACCGCTTCATGGAACGTCTCGGGCCGCATGTGGCCACCGAACCGCTGGTCCTGAATCGATCGGCGACCAGCTCGCCGACGTGGTTCTATCCGGACGTGCGCGAGTTGATTTCCGTACCGATCCGCGAAGGGGACCATCTGTTCGGTTGGCTGCTGGCGATGAACCACACGGGATCGGGCGACGTCACCAACAGCGAGGTCGAATTTGGCACGGTCGAAGCGAGCTTGCTTTCGAGCGTGGCGACAATCCTCGGCATCCACGGTGGAAATATCACGCTCTACCAGGAGCAGGCCGACTTTTTTGCCAGCGTTGTGCGGGCGCTCACCTCAGCGATCGACGCCAAAGACCCCTACACATGCGGTCATAGCGATCGGGTGGCCCGGCTTTCGGTCTGCCTGGCGCGGCGGATGGGCTGCACCGACGACGAGCTGGATACGATCTACCTGTCGGGTTTGCTCCACGACATCGGCAAGATCGGCATCGACGACAACGTGCTCCGCAAGCCCGGCGCACTCACCGAGGCCGAACTCGAGCACATCAAGACGCATCCGCAGCTGGGCTGCAAGATCCTCGACGGCGTGAAGCAGCTGGATAAGGTGTTGCCGGTGGTGCTGCACCACCACGAAGCCTGGGACGGCGGCGGCTACCCGGAAGGACTCAAAGCCGAGGAATGTCCCAAGCTCGCCCGGATCGTGGCGGTCGCCGACTCGATCGATGCGATGTCGAGCGACCGGCCCTATCGCAAAGGAATTCCCGACGAAAAGCTGGATTCGATCCTCCGCGACGGTGCGGGGCGTCAGTGGGACGCCAAGGTGATCGACGCGGCGTTCCAAGTCCGCGACGAAATTCGAAAAATCGGCGACTCCGAGCGGGAACCGCTCGATCTGGAGGTCGGCCGCTGGGACGAGGCGGAACGGCCCACGGAACGGGTACCTCGATAGGCTCGGCCGGCATTTCTCGCGGCACTTGGCTAGTGATACGGTCTGGGAATAGAAGGACGAGAGTTGTCGTTGTTCCGTACGGGGAAGTTTCAGGCGAGCAGGGACGGCCGTCGAGTGGCCAATAAACCTGACAGCCGATAAACATGCTTGTACGTAAGAGTAGGCACCCACACGCGTTACGTGAAATGGCGCAAATACGTGTACAGGACTGTATTTAGAGGCGTCGATAAGCTACTATGAGAGTGGGTACGCGAACGTGTACAGCGACACCGAAAAAGACTCGTCTCGTGGCTATGATGGCCAAGAAATCGAAATGGGTCAGGGATTAGGAGCTACAGCCGACTTTGATACGAAGCGGCTTAATTTTTGCGCTGTGACACTATGGCAACTAAGCCTGTCTGCAAAGCGATACTGTTATGCGATCAGGGAATATTGGAGCATGGAACTCACAAACTTAGCCTAGTCGGAATTTTTGATAGTTTTCTGGGGCAGGGACAGGCTACGGTTCGGGCTACGGCGTTTCTCCAAATTACAGACGCTGTCGGCAATTACAAACTCGCGGTAGAGATAGAGGACTTAGCGACGGAGATGTTGTAGCACGTTAGAGTAGTTCAGAGATCGCAATAGACGATCCATTGCTTCGCGCAAATGTGATAATCCCGATTCCCCGCTCCCACTGCACCCTGGAGAGTATCCCTTGGTGGTGCGTCGAAAGAGGACGAAATAGACGGCAGAAATTTAAAGTGGCCTGCGAGGTGAATGAAATGACAACAATGCTGCAAAAAGAGGTCAAAAGAGGGGAGTTACTTATTTCGCAAGAAGTGATATGGTACTCGGTAGAACGTATCATCATGAGAGAAATGACTGTATTAATTGAAGAATCGACTGTACTCACTGCCGAAGGAGAATTTATGAGGCATTTCAATGCAGGATCACGGGAAGTTGACGTGGGTAGCGGGATTTCTGCTGAGGATATTGAAGAGGAATTGGGACTCTAATGTGGCACGCGTACGGAATATAACGTCTGGTATTAGATGAGGGAGCTGAGCAGCTAAGTGGACTAGAAGGTTCAATTGGTAGCACTGTTGAGAAGAAAATAAGTCGGCTCAATAAAAATGCAGATCAACAAGGTGCGCCACTGCTGAGGTAATTAGAAGGGTATAGTAGGATCTATTGTAGAGGTGGTTATAGCATTTTATATAGTATTCTTGAAGGATTTGAGATAGAGTTAGATGTGGATGGTGATCTTGTCTATATTAAGTAGAGTAGTGGTAGTGTGTATTGGAATAAGTAAAGAAGGTGAGAAGGTAGAAGTTTATGAGGTAGTAGTAAGAATTATTGAGGTCAAGGATTGATGTCCTTTCTTCTGAAGAGATGAATTCTTCCTTCACCGACTTATCCTGTCTGCTATGGTGCGCGAGGAACATGACCGGGAAGACTTGCTCCGCGAAGCGACCGCGCTGGTGGAGCGCATCGAGCTTGCTCCTGCCGGCACCGGTGGCAGTGCTCAGGACGGTGAGCAACTCGTGATCGGCTTCCGGACCGACGGGGCGATCAGCATCTACTTCGGCGGCGACACTGCCTACCACTTTAATGCGCGTGGCGAACTGCGTCGGGCTCATGCGAACGGATTGCTGTTCAAGGCTGAGGGCGGCAAGCTCGTATCGCTCGAACGGATTCGAAATGAAAACGAAGTGCAGCTCGTCCGCCGGCCGCTTCCCGACGAGGAGCAGATCGGCTTTCTCACCACGATGAACGAGCAGCTGCGGCAGATTGTGGCTCACAGCGAAGCGGACGCGCTGGTCACGGTTGGACGCGTGCCGGCGGATGCGGATGTGCTGGGCCGCGCGATTCGCTGGCTGGAGAACAATCTCGCGCCCGTCGTCGCCCAGGCACCCAATGCGAGGTGACACGCGCGGAAGGGAATTACAGCGGCAGCTCGACGACTTCACACGGGCCGGCCGTCGATTCCAGCTTTGTGCCGGGTGCAAGCCATTTGCGGCGGACCATGGCGAGCGCCAGCGGCGCCGCCAGCTGCGGCGAATAGGCGACGGACGTCACCTGTCCAACGGCCGCGCCGCCCTGAGTGAGTTCCGAGTTTGTTGACGGAAGTTCGGGGCCGTCGAAGCGAACGCCTGCGAGTCCCTGATTCACATGGCCGAGCGCGTTGATGCGGGCGACAGTCTCCTGGCCCAGGTAGCAGCCCTTGGTGAAACTGATCGCCAACTCGTCGCGGCCGACCTCTTGCGGGAGGTTTTCGTCGTCGAAGTCGATGCCAAAGAGCGGCGTGCCAGACTCGATTCGCAGTGCGTCGAATGCGGTGGCACCGCAGGCGACCGCTCCGTCGGCTTTCAATTCTTGCCAGACTTGCGGCAAGTTCTCCGGCGCCGTTTCAAGCAAACCGCAAATCGGTGACTGGAGCAAATGCCAGCGAATCCAGGCGTCGTGCGTCAGGCGGGCCCCTGCCCCGTCGCCGCCCGCGATCAGCACGTACTTACGTTCGGCCGTGGTGTCTCGGAGTTGTACGTCTTCGCGGATGATATAGCGGTCGAGATGCTCGATGATTTTTTCCGCCTGACCGGGAACCGTAATGAGCACTAGCTCGCCGTCGCGGCAATGGGCCAGGGCGTGGGCGAGAATCTTGCCTTTGACGTTGGTGACGAAGACTTCGCAGTGTTCGCCTGGCTGGAGCTTCTTCACCTCGTTGGTCGAGAAGTTGTTGAGAAAAGCCTGTCGGTCGGCGCCGGTGAGCGTCACACTGGACCAGTCGGCAAGCTCGACCGCGCCGAAGCCGCTGCGCAGGGCCTGGTATTCGTTGAGCGGAAAGTTTGCGTCGGGCGTCGTCATGAACCGCTTTCTACTGTGACTACGGCGTATTGGGAATCGTCGAGCACGATACAACTCTCGCGGCCGACAGCCAATCGCTCCAGCTCCTCAAGGTTTTCGACCGGGGCGAGTCCCATGTCCTCCACGTCGTCCGACTCGAGCTGACTGAGGAAGTACACTGGGCCGCGTTGCATCGCCCTGGCCAGCTGCCAGGCGGGCCAGCTGTCGGGAGAGTGGTCGTTGCGCACTGCGAGTGCGACGCGATCGATGTCGGGATTGTTGATTAGTTGACCGATCGAGTGGCCCGGGCCAGCGTCCAAGTCGGAGCATATCGCGACCGCCCCTTCTTCTTCGACCAGCGGTTCGATCGCCGCCAGCGCCCGGCCGATATTTTCCCAGGTTTGTTCCAATGGTCCGCCGGTTATGTTTGCAATCACGAGACCCGCGGGCGCGGGACGCTGAACGACCAAAGCTGCTCACAAAGTTGCTGCGTATGCTCGGCGACGGCCAGCGGATCGCCGGCCACGACCGCGGCGACGGTACCCTCTGGACCGGGGACGACTTGCATCACGAGCACTACGCCGAGCAGCCAGCCCGCTTCGTCCGCCTTCCGCTGCGTTTTCGCCAGCGCGCGGGCGTGTCGCGTTGGGTCGGCGTGCGTAGCCGGCCGATGGTCTCCGTGTCGCTCATTCGCGGAAACAGGCAGTCGAACACACCACACCCCGCGACGCCCGTGAGCCGGCGCAGCCGATCGGGAGCACTACGTCAGCCTCGAAGACGGTTCGATTCACCAGCAGGCGTTCGTTTTTTTCGTTCAGGCCGAGCAGTGCGAGATTTTGCGGATCTTCGGGATCGTGGACGACCACGCAGACGCCGTCGCCCAATTCGTCGCGCAGAAGTTTGCAGAAATCCTCGTCGATGGCCACGACCGAGATGGCGGCAGGGACGATTCCGGCTTCCTCGGCCGCGGCGATCGCGCCGCGAAGAATGTTTAACGCATCCGGCACCGCTTCGTCGATCACGATCGCCAGTTGATCGCCGGGTACGACACCCTCGGCGAGCGGCGGAAACTTGAGCGGCGAGCGGAGGGCCTCGCGTGCCGCTGCGGCGGAGTCGGCGAGAGTGGTCAAGGCAGCTTGTCCTTGGAGCGGCTCCGCATCGTGCACCAGCGGCACGCGCACCTCGGGCGGCAGTTCGATCCGCGACGAGATCGGACCCAGCGGATGGAGTATCTTGACCACAACGGCTCCT
>CAWKBP010000005.1:0-78616 GCA_963847905.1 uncultured Planctomycetota bacterium
GATAATCACCCGCGGCCGCTTCTTCGAATCCGGCTCCGCCTTTTGAATCAGCTCGCGGACCAGCCACGGCACGTTCCCTTCGCCGAACAGCAGGAAACCCAAGTTGGCCGCCAGCGGGCTCTCGTTCGACCAGCCGAAGTGAATCTCCGGCGGCTTGCCGTCCTTCGACAGTTCGAGCGCCACGGTCGCCACGGCGTGAGCAATCGACACACACCGCCGCAACCGCACTATAAACCGGCCCTCTTCCTGGGCCACCTCGAGCAACGGATTCTGCTCGAACTCACTCGTGTCGCCGAGCACCGCTTCCACGAACACGATCGGCACCGCTTCGTCGAGCCGATGCACGCGCCGCATCCGCTCGTCCTTCTGTTCGATCGTATGATGGCCGGGCCGATGGGGCACCAGCACCGGGAATTCCAAATGCCGCAGCGCATCCCACAGGAACCGCGAAGTCTCGTCGACGAACTCGAATTTCTCAAATCGCAGCTCGGTACTCCGCTGCATCCGCGAGATGAACGAAATGATCAGGATCGAGGCGATGAATGTACCCGCGATTTTGATGCCGTCCGGCTTCTCGATGATCACGGCAACGGTCGTATAGAAAAACACGCACATCGCCACCACCGACGCCCACGGGATCCGCCTCAATAGCGGGCCGCTCCGCTTCCGCCACTCGTCGATCACCACGGCCACCGCGGCGCTCGACATCAACACCAGCACGCCCGTCGCATACGCCCCGCCTTGCGCGATGACGCTTGCACCAAAGACCCAGGTCACGAACAAATTGATGCCCGTGAACACGATCACCAGCGCCCGCACCGCCTCGGCCCACCGCGGCGCCATGCCAAATCGCGGCAGATAGCGGGGCACAAGATTCAACAGGCCCGACATCGCGCTCGCCCCCGCGAACCAAAGGATCGCCACCGTGCTCATATCGTAAATCGTGCCAAACTTATCGCCAAACATCGGATTCACTTTGGCAATCGAATCTCCGTGCGCAATAAAGGCCAAGGCACGATTCTGTGCCATCCCTTCGGTAACCAATGCATGCGGATCGATCAGCATCGACGACAATCACGCTCGAACCGAGCAATAAGAACGACATGATAATCGCCGCGGTCGTGAGCAACTTGCGCGTGTTGCGAATTCGCCCTTGCGGAGCGTGCGGGTCGTCGTCCGGATCGCCCTTCACCAGCGGCATCACCGCCACGCCCGTCTCGAAACCCGAGAGCCCCAGCGCCAACTTGGGGAAAAACAGCAGGCACGCCGCGATCACCGAAAGCCAGCCACTCCCCTCATGCTCGAAGTACCAATTCCCCGAAAGCACCGCCGAATACCACAGACCGAATCTCTCCGGATGGCCCACCAAATAAACCAACCCGCTGCCGATCACGATCACGTTCAACACCAGATAGACCGAGACGATCACGATCGCCACGACGATTACCTCGCCAAACCCGCGGAGGAACATCGCGCCGAGCAGCACCAGCAGCCCCATGGTCACGACCATCTGGCTCTGGAAAAAATCGGGCATGTCGGCCCAATTCGGATTGTGGATCAGATGCTCGGCCGCGTCGGCCGCCGAAAGCGTCTTGGTGATCACAAAGTCGGTCGCCGCGAAGCCCAACAGAACCAGCACCAGGATCTTCGCCCACCAGCCGCGCAACAGCCGCTCGAGCATCGCGATCGAGCCCTGCCCCAGCGGCGACTCGGCGGCCACCTTGCAATAGATCGGCAGCGCGCACCCCAGCGTCACCGCCACCAACACAATCGTCGCCAGCGGCGCAAGCAGCCCCACCGCTTCGAACGCGATCGACGGCTGATAGCCGAGCGTACTGAAATAGTCGACGCCCGTCAGACACATGACCCACAGCCAGAAGCTTTGGTGTCCGTGGTGGGCGGAGTCTTTTTTGAGAACAGGATCGTTCACAACAAATCGAACTGGGTCGCTCTTGGAACCGCGCCGCGTTAACGACCGGCGCTCTTGGCCGCATTGGCCGCCTGTTCGCGATGACGGGTCGCAACCTTCTTGGCCGTCGCCTTGCCGGTCTGGCTCTTGCGATTCCGGGCTCGCCGTTCATACTTCTCGGCCAGCGCCGTCTTCACGCGGATGATGTTGTCGACCTCACTCTGACGCGTCATGAAACCAACTCCTCTAAACGCCCAACCAACGGGGAAACTTGCGATGGCAACTCGATCGACGGCACCCTCCACGGGGCCATCCGAACGGATGATTATCGTCGCCACCGCAGCGATTGGCTAGTGCCACTCGATTTTGCCAAAAATCCCAGCGTTTTCCGCCCCCGCAGCAACTCCACTAACCCCCCACACCCGCCCGCCGTATAATTACCCCGGTCCTGCGGACCCCGATTCCATCGGGGCCCCGTTTTACCGGACCACCATTTCGCTCATTCTCCAGCAACCACTCGCGGAGGGCCAACGCATGTCGAAGTTCTACCAACTGCTGTCGCTGTGTGGATTGATCGCCCTCGCCGGGGCGACACTCGCTGGCTGCTCGAAAGAAGCGGCCCAGGACCCGTCGGCGACCAAAGAAGTGAACATCGTGGAAGAAGAAGTCGAAGTCCCCTCCCTCGACGCCACCACCCCCACCGATCCCCTCAGCGAGCTCAGCGCAGCCGATCGCACCGCCGCGCTCGCCCAAAAAACCTGCCCCGTCTCCGACGAGCCACTCGGCAGCATGGGCACACCGATCAAAGTCACCGTCGAAGGCCGCGACGTCTTCCTCTGCTGCGAAGGCTGCCGCGACTCAACTAGAAGCCAACCCCGACAAGTTCCTCGCCAAGCTCGACCAGCCGCAGTAGCCATTCGCTCAACCTCGCGCATCGAGAGAGGGCCAGAGCGAGGGGCCTACTCCACTACTCCACTACTCTCCTACTCTCCTACTCCACCTCTCCACTCCATCGCAGCAAACTCGACCACGACGGCGATTTGACGTACTCGCCAATCGCATCCGCCACCTCCGCGGCACCTGCCCCGCTCTCGCCGTTCTGCTAAACTAGGGCCCGAATCGCACGTTGCCGCATGCCGATCCTCTCCGCCTTAATGACTGGCAGAATCCCGCATGAGCGAATCATCGAAATCGCCTGCTTCCACCTCGCCACTCCAGCAGGAGGTCAGCGACCGCTTCGGCGTCCTGCCAAATTTCTTCCGCCTCGCCCCCGACACGCCCGAAATCACCACCAATCTCTGGGGTTTCGCCCGCTTCGGCTACCTCGATAATCCCCTACCCTCGCTCTTCAAAGAACGCCTCTTTGTCTATCTCTCGCGCTTCTGCGAAGTTCGCTACTGCATCACCCGGCATCTGGGCTTCCTGGTCGGATTGGGACGTCCATCGGGTGACTCCGCTGTTCCGCCCGAGTCGCTCGACCAGGTCCTGCAACTCATCCGCCGACCTCTCCCGCGCGGCGAAGCCATGGAGCCGCTCCTCGCACAACTAGCTGCGCTCCCTGCGCCGCTCCCCGCGATCCCCACCTCCGATTCCCCATCGGAAGAAGCAATCTTCGCCGCGGCCACCCACGTCTTCCTGCAAACGCCCCAAGCCGAGCCGCTGCCTCGATGTTCTCCGCCGCCTGCTTGATGCCGCCACCCTCCAACATCTGCTGGTCTTCCTCGCCTTCGTCCGCACCGCCCACTTCTGGACCAAAGTCCATCCCGAACTTGAAATCGAGGCCGATGTCTCCGATCTACTCGCCGTCCACAAAGGCCTCGCCGAGTGCATCGCCAACGACCCCGAATCGGCCGCCTGCGAAACCACGCAATCTCTGCTCAACGAGCTCGCCGATCTCCAGCGCGAACTCGAGCAATCTGCCCTCCTCCGCACGACCCTCGCCTCGATCGGCGATGCCGTCATTTCCACCGACGCTCGCGGTCGCATCACATTCCTCAACGACGTCGCCGCCCAACTCACCGGCTGGACCCAAGACGAGGCCACCGGCCAACCCATCGAAAACGTCTTTCAAATCGTCAACGAATTCAGCGGCGAGCCCGTCGAGGGACCTGTCGAAAAAGTGCTCCGCGAGGGCACCATCGTCGGCCTCGCCAACCACACCATCCTTCTCGCCAAAGATGGCACCAGCCATCCAATCGACGACAGCGGCAGCCCAATTCGCGTCGACGATACCATCGTCGGCGTCGTCCTCGTCTTTCGTGACGTCACCAAGCGACGCCGCGACGAGGCCGAGCTGGTCCGTCTCGCCATCGAGTCCGATCGACAGCGCCGCCTCTACGACACCATCCTTTCCAACACCGCCGACTTCAACTACACCTTCGATCTCCAGGGCCGCTTCACCTACATCAACGCCGCCCTGCTCAACCTCTGGAAAAGAGACTTCGCCGACGCCGTCGGCAAAAACTTCTTCGAGCTCGACTATCCGCCCGAGCTCGCCACCCGCCTCCAAAACCAAATCCAGCAGGTCATCAACACCCGCGAGTCCGTCCGCGACGAAACTCCCTACTCCTCCGCCGTCGGCGAGCGCCAATACGAATACATCTTCGTCCCCGTAATCGGCGCTACCGGCGCCGTCGAAGCGGTCGCCGGCTCCACGCGCGACATCACCGACCAGAAACAGATCCAATCCGAGCTCCGCGATATCGCCGCCCGTCTCTCGGAAGCCGACCGTCGCAAAGACGAATTCCTCGCCACCCTCGCCCACGAGCTCCGCAATCCCCTCGCCCCCATCCGCACCGGCCTGGAGCTCATGAAGCTCGCCCACGACGACCCCGCCACCATCGCCGAAACCCGCGACACCATGGAACGGCAGACCCAGCAAATGGTCCGCCTCATCGACGACCTGCTCGACGTCTCGCGCATCACCCAGGGCAAGCTCGAGCTCCGCCTCTGCCGCGTGACCTTGGCCGAAGTCGTCCAAAGCGCCGTCGAAGCCACCCAGCCATTTATCGACGAAGCCAATCACCAGCTCTCCGTCACCCTCCCCGCCTCTCCCGTCCTACTCGATGCCGACCCCAATCGCGTCGCCCAAATCATCGCCAATCTGCTCAACAACTCGACCAAGTACACCCCCGAAGGCGGCCACATCCATCTCGTCGCAGATACCGATGCCGGCCACGTCGTCATCTCCGTCCGCGACAACGGCGTCGGCATCCCGGCCGAGATGCAGCAAAACATCTTCGAGCTCTTTGCACAAATCGACCGCCCCCTCGAAAAAGGCTACCGCGGCCTCGGCATCGGCCTCACCCTCGTCAAACGACTCGTCGAAATGCACGGCGGCACCATCGAAGTCGCCAGCCCCGGCATCGACCAAGGCACCACCTTCACCGTCCGCCTCCCGTACCTCGTCGAATCCGCGCCTCCACCAGGACCAAAGACATCCCCCTCCTCTTCGCCTCCTCGCCAGCGCATCCTGATCGTCGACGACAATGCCGACGCCGCCAAAATGCTCAGCCTCGTCGTCAAGATGCTCGGCAACGACATCCGCGTCGCCTACGATGGCCGACAGGCAATCCACATCGCCGAAGACTTCCGCCCCGACGTCGTCCTCATGGACATCGGCATGCCCGTCATGAACGGCTACGAAGCCGCCCAACTCCTCCGCTCCAAACCCTGGGCCCAAGACACCATCCTCGTCGCCCTCACCGGCTGGGGCCAAGACGAAGACAAACGCCGCGCCGAACAAGCCGGCTTCCACCACCACCTCGTCAAACCCGCCGAACCCGCCGAACTACAACGACTCCTCAACACCATCCACAACCAACCCCGCTAACCCTCCCACCACCACGCCCGTCTACCCGCAGCGCGACCATCCCGTTAGCCGCGACGCGTCATCCCGTTAGCCGCGACGCGTCGGCGAGCCCCAGCGACCCAAAGCGGAGCGCGTCTCCTCTCATTGGGAGAACGCCGGGGTGGAGTGAAGGAATAGTCGGCGCGGCCCTCAGTTCTCAACTCTAAATGCCCTGAAAGGGCTAAAGAACATAGCCCAGGGTAAGATTCGGGGCGAGTTCCACGAGCCACGACGCCACCCTGGGTCCGCGTCCCACAATTCTCCTCGGCCGAGTGATCCGCATCGCCATTTCAATCGCACACGCCGAGGCCGAAATCGGATCGGCGCCGCCACTCCCCCTTCCCCCTTCCCCCCTCCGCCTTCGTCCGGCTCTAGACCCTAGACTCTAGACTCTGGACTTTCCCCCTACCACGAACGAGCGCGCCGCTGGCGGAAGATTCATGCTCGGAATGGCAAGCTGACGGCGGCTCAAACTCCTGCTCAATTAAACAAGACTGCACCTGATTTGTTCGGCCCGTGCGTTCTGTCGCGTCACGGCTCGGCGCTGCGAATAGCGCCAGACAGCCTAACTAAAGGGTTCGAACACATCGGCCAATTGGAATCTTGGGGTCTCCAACGACCAATACAATTCGGGTTCAGGATCGTTTGAAATTAGCACGTGATAATGTCGAATTGAGCCGTCGGGGTGCTGGGAAACCTTGGTCGACTTCACGTACCTTCTGATAGTGTCAATCGGAACCGGCACGAAGCCAATGTCGCCTAGAATGAACACGATGTGGGTCGCTTTTTGCTCAGCAAGTCTATCCATGGCCGCCGGAGGCAATCCAAACCAAAAGTAGTTTTGACGTTCGTGAAGTTTTGAGTATTTGACATGCACGCGGCGACCGTCATTTAATTCATAGCACTTAAAGCGTCCGCTGGAATCCTGCAACTTCCCGCCGCCGAGCAGTTCCAGCACTCGTAGCGTCTCATCTCCAGTGCTGACGGAACGGGGTTCCGTCTCGACCACTGGACGGTGGTCCGGCGAATAGTATTGAACCTTCCCGTCCGAGACTAGTTTTTTGACTCTGTAGATTCGTGTCGGAAGATCTATTGCGTGAACGAAATCAGTGAGGTCTTGGTTCGTCTCGTCAATGAATATGACGATACCCGGAGGCTTTGCCTCTAGAAAAAATTCGAGTTGCTGCAAGAATCTCTCCGCGGAACATTCAAGTTGTTGGGCCGATTCTTCAAGCAACTCTTCGTCGAGCACCTGATCAAATAGCCTATCTCGAATTAATCGCCGCGTGCCAGGATTTTGAAGTGCGACGACAAAACGAGTGATCTGTTCCGCGATGTGCGGCCAGACGCCGTGCCGCAATAACTCGCACTCGACCGTGTACCATTCGCCCTCATCTAGATTAAATACAAATCCGTCTGGGATTCCTCCCTTGCCCGAGGGCGTCATGATTTTGAAAGGCGGTAGGAAAATGGAACCGGGAAAGAACAGTGTGTGGTTCGATTGAACCCACTGATCGAGTTCGGCTTCATTGTCAAATTCAGCTTCAGAAATAGGCATCTGACAAGGCTCGCATCAAAAACCGATAATATAGCATGACAACTGCACAACTTTGGGAAAAGATTGAGCTATTGTAACAACGAACGGAAAATGCCAGCTAGCCGGTCTGGGCTCGCATTCTTACCGGCCCTGTAAGAATTCTTGTGTCAGCTAGCAGGATTGCTAGTTATACTACCCTTTTTTCTGCACAGGAGACAGACGCATGGATGCATTTTACGACAGCGGGCGGAGGAGTTGGCGAGCGAGTTTGCCAGCCAGGCGAAGACGGCGGAAGACGTCAGCGGGCTGTTGCGGCTGATGATGAAATCGGGTATGAGCGGATGTTGAACACCGAGTTGGATGTGCATTTGGGCGCAAGGGGCGCGGCGGTCGCAGGCCCGGCGGCGGAGGCTGTCGAAGCCCGAGCCGGTCCCGCGGCAGGCGTCGCCCGAACCGGCGCAATGGGCATTCGCACCAAGAACGGTGCAAGGCGACTTGGGAGAAGTGACGCTGGCGACCCCGCGCGACCGCAACGGCACCTTCGAGCCACAGTTGATCCCCAAGCACCAGCGGCGAATTCCCGGCTTCGACGAGAAGATCCTGGCCCTGTACGCCAAGGGAATGACCACGCGCGACATCCAGGAGATCGTCCAGGAGCTGTACGGGGTCGAAGTCTCGGCCACGCTGGTCTCGGAGATCACGGCCGACCTGGATGCGGAAGTGACCGCCTGGCGCAGCCGGCCGTTGTCGGCGGTCTGGCCGATCGTGTACTTCGACGGCATCGTGGTCCATGTCCGCGGGGCCAACGGCAAAGTGTCGCAGCACACGGTTTACGTGGCTTTAGGCGTGAATTTGGAGGGTCACAAGGAGTTGCTCGGCCTGTGGCTGGGCGAGAACGAAGGGGCCAAGTTCTGGCTATCGTGCCTGACCGACCTCAAGAACCGCGGTTTGCAGCGACATCTTCGTGGCCTGCATCGATGGGCTGTCGGGCTTCCCCGAGGCGATTCGCGCCGCCTACCCGCAGGCGACCGTGCAGTTGTGCATCGTGCATCTGGTGCGGGCGGCGCTGCGGTACGTGAGCACCGAGGACAGCAAGGCGGTGGTCGCGCGACCTGAAGAAGATCTACCAGGCGGCGACGGTCGTCGAAGCCGAGGCGGCGCTGGAAGCTTTTGCTCAAGCTGGGACGCCAAGTATCCGACGATTGCCAAGGAGTGGCGGGCCAAGTGGGCCGACATCATCACGCTGTTCGACTACCCGCCGCCGATCCGCAAGGCGATCTACACGACCAACGCGATCGAATCGGTCAACAGCGTGATCCGCAAGTTCACCCGCAACCGGAAGATTTACCCGAACGAAGAGTCGGCCTTGAAGATCGTCTACATGGCGATCCGCGAGGCCTCACGCAAGTGGACGATGCCGATCCACCACTGGAAACAGGCCCTCAACCACTTCGCCATCCTCTTCGAGGAGCGGATGCCAGAAAACACCTAGCAAACCACGTACCTCTGCTCGGCTGACACAAAAAGAATTTACAGGCCCTTCTTACCAGACTCCCGCTCGACCGGCTGCGGCAATATCTGCTTGGCTCACCGCTCTTAGCAGTCCACTCTTGCTGGATATCTTCGCACCCAGCTTGCCTCGGTGTGGCAGACTCGCCTCGGCGAGGTGAAATCCGCCTGGCCAAAAATAATCGTTGAATTCATCCACCGGGCACGCTAGAACCAGCAGTGAACAAATAGGCAGATGGCGAAGCCGTCAGCTCTCGGCTCTCGGCTCTCAGCTCTCACCTATTCACTTACTCACCTACTCACCTACTCCACCCTCCTGTCACCTTGGCGCCTTCCACAAATCCTCGACAAAAACCCAACATGACAACCCAACCCCTGTCACCTTCCGCCGTCGCATGGTCACCTTGGCGCCCTTGGCGACCATGGCGGTTCACTCCCCCTGCATCCTGCATCCAGCACCCCTGTCTCCCGACTCCTGTCCCCTGTTTCCTGCCTCCTCATCCCTGGCCGCAAAATTACCCACTGGCTGCAAAATGAACCTCCTTTTTGCAGCCAACACCAGACAAGAATCCCCGGCAAAACAAGCCCATCCCACGAAACTCATGCGGCAAAATCAAACCATTGTGCCGCACATTAATCAAAACCACGACCTACTCACCTACTCACCTACTCACCTACTCACCTACTCACCTACTCACCTACTCACACCCTGAACCCTCAACTCTGAACCCTCAACCCTGAATCCTCAACTCTAAACCCTTTCGCACGCAACCTGTTACGCCACAACACGTAACGACCCATGCAGACCGTTATGAAATGAAAACAGCCGATTCCTTCAAAACCCCCGAACGCAAATGCATAACCAGCCAACAACTTACGACCTCGAACCCGCGGGTTCTGAATTTCAAACACTCACAGTGACAGCTTCAAAGTCTAGAGTCTAGAGCCAGACAAAAACTGCCCGAAAGGCGAAAGCCATTTTTCCGCCTTCCCCCTTCCCCCTTCCGCCCTCCCCCTTCGTTGCAATATTCCTCCCCAACCCTGGCGAATACACGTCGGCGGCTGGCCCCTATGCAGCCGCTACTCATCTTTTTCCGGGCCCTCTAGCGAAGGAGATTCCTCCATGTTGCCAACTCTCGCCAGCTCGTCCACAACCGCGCTTCGTTCGAACTCTCGATTGTCGACGCCGACCATTCCGCGTCGGCGGCCGAACGCGGAAGAAACCCGTCGCCTCGCCGGCACGCAGCCCTTCGAGCGATTCGGCCGCTGGGCCCCGTCGGTCAGCATCGCCCGCGATGGCACCATCGGCCACCTCGCCCGCTGGCTCGCGCTCAATCGGCACGAAGTCGACGGCGACGCAACGATTTGGGACCGCTGCCGCGAGGCGAATCCCGATTGCTTCCGCACCTATCGCGTCGTCGCGCTCGACCGGCCGTCGTACTTTTTGCCGGCCGGCGAAGTGGCGTTCGAGGTGATCGCCAACCCGACGCAAATCCCCGAACGGCCGCCGCAAGGCGTCATGCTGCGGCACATGGAAGCGATGGACGCCTTTGCCGCGGCGACGTTCTATTTCCTCCGGCCGGTGTTCGTCGTCGAGCCACGTTTCCGCCTGGCAACGGTCGACGAGCTGCGCCGCGAGGCCTACTTCGACCAGTTCGACGCGTTTCGCCGGGCACGCCAGCTCGGCTGGGCCTACCGCGGCCAACACTGGCTCGCGGCCAAGCGCGAAGCCGCCCGGCTGCTTGTCATGCGGGCTCTGACTCGAGCGGTCGAGGAACTCACCTGGGCTGTCGCGCCAACGGTGCCCGGCATGGCGATCGACGTGGCCACGCGCCGCCGTTTGCGCCGGCAATTCCGCCAGCGACTGGCGCGGACCGAATCGCTCGGGCTGGTCCAGGAGAGTCGCCGCCTCGAGTTCGCGCTCCGCGAATTGCAGCGGCGGATCACGATCGACCCGGTGCTCGCATTTGAGGTCGCCAGCCGGCCGGGCGAGCTCTGGTTCGAGGCCCATTGGTTCGCCGGCAATGATGGCCGCACCTACGTGCACTACTGAGCAGTCAGCTCAGGGAGGGCGAGGCTCCCGCCGAGCCACCGGCAACGTAGGTCGAGGCTTTGCGCTGGGCTTCGCCTTCCCGCGTGCACTGCGACTCGGGCTTACACCTGCGACTAGACCTGCAGAGTCCAGAGCATGGTGAACACGGCCATCAGATTCCAATGCGAGATGCCGCACTGGGTGATGTCGACCACCTTGCCGCAAGTGAAGCACCAACCGTGGTTGTTGGGATCCTTGTAATACAGCTGACGTCGACACTTATCGCAGTACATCGAAATACCCCCCTTCCCACAACGATCGCACGCGCGACCAATCGCCGGAAGTCTGCCCAAACCAGAACGATTCGAACACCAACGCAAAAACAGCAAGAAAAGCAGCGGCGCCAGTTGAAAGCGCTACGCCGAAAGAGCGCCCACACACAGGGCGGCCTTCAATCGCAAACATAGGTCAAAACCGCGGAAAGTCAAATTCAGCGAGGAAATAGCAGCGTACCGAAGCCAAGAGTCATTCACCCGGCACAACCGGCCGCCGCACCGGCCAGTCACGTTTGTAGATCGGCTTCAAGTAGAGCGGCTCGGTGGCCGTTCGATCGGGGAACCAGCGTTTGGCGTCGGAGGTTACCAGGCTGTAGAAACGCTGGCCGTCCTGCTCCCAATAATTGACGTCGTCGTGCTTGAGGCGAATCGGATAGTCGCCGTCCTCGATGACAATCTCGTCGCCCAGCAAGTGATAGTCAAACACGCCGTAGCTGGCCGTCCCGTTGCCGTGCGTCTGCAACTTGAACACTTCGCCGTTTTCCTGAAATGTGAGGTAGACGTTCGATTGTTGAAAGTGTGCCATCCAGGTGCCGTGAAAATCGAGCGGTTTGTCAAGCGGCTCGGCGACGACGTCGATCAGTTCGACGCGCCGCTTGTCGGTCGCGGCTTTGAGCGCGGCGAAGAGCGCGGGATCAACCGGGTCTTTCTGGACCGAAAGCTCCACCTCCGGCTCGAACCAAATGCGCCACTCGTCTCCTTGCCGTACCAGGTCGAGGACCTCGACGGTCTTGGCACCCTGGCTGGGGCGTGGCACGAATACGACGAGCGCGGATGCCAGCGAGTCGCCGGCAAATCGCATGTCGACGACCTGCCCATACCAATTCGCCTTCCGCAGTTCGGCAAACCGTGCGAGCCGCCGACCGCCGTGCGAATTAGCGGACATCGCACGCCCACGCTCCGTAAGCAATTCCGAATTCTTCATCGAGTCCGCCGGCAGACGGATAAACCTGCCGGCCACGTCGACGCTCTGTCCCAATCGGGCCGCCAGCGACCCCGGCTCCGGCGCGCGATCCGCCGCGATGTATTCCCACGAGACGTCGGCCAGAGAGCGAATCTGCGGCTCTTTCTCGGCGATCTCATCGGCAGCGAAAAGCGTCTCGACTCCGAACCCGCCGAGAATCAACCACGCCGCTCCACCGCCGACAACCGCGAGCCAAAGTTTGTGTGATCGCATCTCCAACTCCGTGTCGGACTATAAAATAGATTGCAGCAAGAAACGTGTCCACGCCCCTCGCTCACTCGTGCCGCAGCGCTTCAATCGGGTCGAGCCGCGCCGCGCTGGCCGCGGGGTAAACACCGAAGATCACGCCCACAAACACCGAGATCGCGAACGCCAGTGGCACGCTCCAGCCGATCAGTTGTGGTTCCATCTCCTGGATCAGCTTGGGCACGGTCGCCATCTGCTCGGGGAACCATTGAAACAGTTCGTGGCGGACGAAGAGCGTGATCGGCCGGCAGAAGATGCCGCCGAGGATGCCGAGCGTGCCGCCGAGCACGGAAAGCACCACGCTCTCGGTGAGGAATTGCCGCGTAATGTCGCGGCGTTTCGCGCCCAGAGCGCGGCGGATGCCGATCTCGCGGGTCCGCTCGATCACCGTGGCGAGCATGATGTTCATGATGCCGATGCCCCCCACCACGAGCGAAATCGCCGCGATCAGGCCGAGAAACAGGATGAACATCAGCTGCGTCGTGCGGGCCTGTTCCAAGAGCTCGAGCGGCACGGTGACGCCGAAGTCGGGCATCGTGTGGGCAAATTGGATCGTGTTCCGCACCACGTCGGCCGTGGGCAGCACCTGGTCCCGTTCGGCGACTTGGATCGTGATCTGCGTGATTTCGTTGATGTCGCGGGAGAATTGGCCCGGGCGGATCGAGACGATCATATCCCCCTCGCGCCGCCAAAGAGTCGAGATCGGCACATAGATGTCGTTCGAAAAGCTCTCCGCCGCGAGCGAGCCGCCGATGCCCGCCGACGGAGTCCGCGGCTTCATCACGCCGACCACCGTGTAGAACTGCTCGTCGATCATCACCTCGCTGCCGAGGATCGTGCCGACGGGAAACAACTCGTCGGCCACCTCGGCGGCGAGCACACAGTAGTTAGCCTCCTCGTCGACGTCGGAGTCGCTGAGGAAGCGACCGCGATCGACCGTGAGCCGCGTCACGTCGGCGTAGTCGGGCATTGTACCGACGAGCCGACCCTCAATCATCCGCCGGCGATTGCGAAATTCGATCGCCGGAATGATGCGAATCGGTATCGCCTTGGAGATTGTCGGCACAGTGGCCACGAGCCGCAGATAGTCGGACCGCGTGAGCCCGTAGCCGGCGTCCTGCACGATGTCGCCCGAGGGCTTGATGGTCCGCACCAGGATGTTGAGCGCCCCGAGACTGGCGATCTGATCCTGGGCCGCGCGGCCGATTCCCTGCCCGATCGCCAGCAGCCAGATCACGCTCGACACGCCGATGAAGATGCCCAACACCGTGAGCGACGAGCGCAGCGGATGCATCCACAGGCTCTTGACACTCAACTGCAGCGTTCGCAGCCAGACGTTGAACATAAAGGGGGATATGACGAATCTCGAATGACGAATGACGAATTCGGATTGCGTTGCGTCATTTGGCATTAGTCATTTGTCATATCATTCCTCACACCAGTTTATAAATATCCGGATGCGGCGCGCCCATCACATGCTGCTCGTCCGATACCACGAGTCCATCCTTGAGCACGATCGAGCGCTTGGTTCGCGCGGCGACGTCGGGCTCGTGGGTGACCATGATGATCGTGCGGCCCTCGTTGTTGAGCCGCTCCAAGAGATCGAGGATTTCGCCGGTCGTGATCGAATCGAGATTGCCCGTCGGTTCGTCGGCGAGAATAAACTCGGGATCGTTCACCAGGCTGCGGGCGATGGCCACGCGCTGTTGTTGGCCGCCGGAGAGTTGCGTCGGCCGATGCTTGAGCCGCTGACTCAGGCCCACCAGGTCGGCCAACTCGCGACACCGCCTGCGCGACGCGGAGTTGATGCGATTGCTGTAATAGAGCGGCACCTCGATATTCTCTTCTACCGTCAGCGCCGAGAGCAGATTGTACGATTGAAAAATGAAGCCGATCCGCGTGGCCCGAATTTCGGCCAGGTTGTCGTCCGACATCTTCGAGACGTCGACGTCTGAGAGCATGAACTCGCCAGCGGAGGGCCGATCGAGGCAGCCGAGCAGGTTGAGCATCGTGCTCTTGCCGGAACCGGAGGGGCCCATGATCGAGATGTAGTCGCCGACCGGCACGTCGAACGTCACGCCGCGCAGCGCGTGGACCGTTTCCCCGCTGAGCACGTAGTCCTTGCGGAGATCGCGGACGCGGACGGCCGATTTCATCCGCGGGCTCCCTCGCCCGGCGCGGCCGCAGATTGCGGTTCGGTCGCTTCGCTCGCCTGGCCTTCGCCGACCTCGCCCTGCCCGGCGATGCTCGTCGACTCCTCGGCGTCGCCGGCCGAGTCCAATAAATCGGTAGGCGTTTGCCGAATCGCCCGCTGAGCGAGCTCCGGTGCGAGCTTGGGCAGGCTGACCTGCGCCAGGAACGCGCGGGGATTCATCGACACACGTTCTCCCTCGGTGAGCCCGCCTTCGATGACGAAGAACTTGTCGTTCGTGGGGCCGGGCACGACCTCGCGTGCCTCCCAACTACCCGCGTTGGGCAAGAAGCAATAAAACTTGTCGCCATGCTGGTAGACCGCCTGCACCGGCACTTGCAGCGCGTCGGGCACTTCCGCACAGCGGATCGTCACCGAAGCCGTCATGCCCGAACGCAAATCGGGCGCGGAATCGTCGATGCTGACAAAGGCCTTGTACTCTTTGACATTTGCCTGCCGCCAACCGGTCGGCTCGGCGTATTGATTCACCTTTTCGACCGTGCCGCGGAGCACCCGGTCGCCAAAGCCCACCGGGCTGATGATCGCCGGCATCCCGGGCCGCACGTACTGAATCAACGACTCATTTACCTGCAGGTTGACGCGCATCGAATCGGCGTTCGGCAGACGAATGATTGGCTGCCGTTCGCGGACGACTGTCCCTTCTTCGACGACGAACTGCTGGTCGCCGCGGCCATCCATCACGTGGGCATATTTCACCACGCCGTCCTGCGGCGCGGTGAGTGTGCATTTGGCAATTTGGTCGTCGAACTCGTGGAGCTTCTCGAGCTCCAACTCGTGACTGTTCTGGCCCGAATCCCATTTCGCCTTAGCGATCAAGATCGCGCTCTCGAGCGTCGAGAGCATCTTCGGCTTGGTGAATTCCTCGAGCACCCGCAGTTTGGTGTTGGCCGTGTCGAGATCTTTCTTCGCTTTCTCGACGGCAAAGTGGTCGGCCTCGAGTTGCAACTCATTCACATAGCCCTTCGAGGCCAGCTTCTGGCTGTAGGCGTAATACTCCTTGGCCCGATTGAGATTCTCCTCGGCGACAAACACTTCGCTCTCGATCGTCTGCCGCTCCTGCAGGTTTGTCCCTTCGAGGTACTCGCGCTTGGCGATCACCGCCGTGTCATAGGTATTCTTGGCTTCGACCTCGGCCGCCTTGGCGGCGTTGACGAGAATCTTTTGCGACGTTCGCTGCGTCTGCAGCGCCGACGAATCGAGCTCGACCAGGAAGTCGCCCTTCTTGACGACCGTCCCCTCGGGCACGATCCGCAAAATCGCGTAGCCCGCCGTGCTGTTCGATTTGACCAGCGAGCGGACCTCGGTCACGTCGTACGACTCGACCTCGCCGCGCTCGGTGACGTTCAACTCGAAGTCGTCGCGCGCCACGGTATGGAGAATGAGATTTCGATCGGTCTTCACGCCGCCACTGCGCGTCCACCACCAGACGCCTCCGCCGGCGGCCGCGACCAGAAACGCAATCGACGCGATTCCCAAGAGACCGCTGCTGCCCCAACGGCGAGCGCGACGACTCCGCAACGCGGACAAGGAGAACTCGAAATGTCGCCTGTTTGCATTCATGGTTATTCGCTTTCGCAGACCAGGGCCCATTATATGCGACCCGTCGCGCGATGTCAGTCTATGCCCAGAACTCCCCACAGGTTGAAACACCGCCGAAACCCGCGAGTTACGACTAATTCCCACCTCATCCCACGTCCCGACCGCACACTTTGCCCAATCGCTCAAGCCCGCCGCCCGTGCTACTGATGCACGCCAAATCGGCTCAAGGGCAGCCGCTGCGACTGGGTCCGCATCGGCGGCGGCAAAACCTCCTCGCCCATCGGAGCCGCCTCCGGCAGCGAATCCAGCGACGGCAGCTCGTCACTCCCCGATTCGTCGGGCGATTCCGGCATATCGGCGGTCGCCTCGTTGCACGGGGCCGGCAGCTCAAAGGGCGCCAGGCACATCCCATCGTCCAAAAATGCGCGTAGCGGTTGCGTATGTTCTATACGTTGCCCGTCGGGCGATAGTTCCATCACTCCCAAATCAAAATCGAGCTGCAATCGCTGGACCTCATTGTCCACCCAAACGCTTAAAAAGTCGTTCTGAACGTTCAGCAGGTCGATCAGGGCCTGGACCAGGTCGCGGGCCACGGTGTCGCCAAATTGCGACTGTCCGCCCGGGGCCAGTGGCGTACCCGGGGCGGCCGCCGCCACAGGCCGGGCCGGTTCCGAGAGCCGCAGCCGGGCCAGATCCACCTGCGTGATCGCCGTGTGGACCGCCTCTCGCCGCAGCTCGAAGTTCAACTGGTCAACTTCCATCTGCCGCAGAGTGTTGCGAATGTTCCGGTGCACGCCGTCGCGGAACCGGTAATACTGTCGGCGGGCCTGCTGATACTCGATGAGTGATTGACGGTAGACGTTTCGCTCGGCCAGCCGGGTGAGCGGCGCGTCGAACTGCAGACCGACCCGCAGCCGGGTGTTGTTGCCGCGGAACGCGAGCGGATTGCTGCCCACGTTGCCCATGTCGCCGCTGAAGACAAAATCGAGATCGCTCTGCAGGTCGTCGGCGTTGAACGTGATCAGCCGCCACGAGTCGACCAGCGACGCCCGCGCGTTCATCCAGTCGCGGCGATGGCGGCTGGCGATGCAGTAGCCTTGTTCCGGCGAGAGGTCGATGGTCTGGAATGTGATCGCGTCGAGCCGCGCCCGCGCCTGCAGGAGCGACAACTCGAGCAGCTCGCCCGAGAGTTCGGTAATCGCACCGGTGAGCGCGGTTTGCATTTGCTGCGGCGGCAGGCTTGATTCGCTGGTGAGCGTGTCGATTCGCGCCCACTCGCGCTCGAATCGCTGAGTGAGTAAATCCAAGTCACGCCTAAGCGCGATCCCGCGGTCGGTCAGGTTCTCGATTCGCAACAGATCGCCACTGAGCTCCATTTCCTGGGCGTCCTCGCGCAACGCCAGTCGCTTGAGCTCCTCCTGCCGCGCGGGAATTGCCGCCTCCATTTTGTCGTAGTCGGCTTGGGCAATCGCCACTTGATCCTTCGACGCGGCCGAGATCGCCGCGGCGTGGATTGCAAGTTCCTCGAGCTCTTCCGCCGTGAGCTTCACGCGTGAGTCGTCGTGGAACACGTCGAGTTCGCCGGCTTCCGGTTCCTCATCTTGGGCCAGCGCGTCAGGGGCGACCTTCGTCCCTTCGCGGAGCGCATTGAGCAAACCGGTCACTTCGACTTGCAACTTGGCCAGCTGCGGCTCGAGCAGATTGAACTCGTTGAGCATCGAGTCCCTAACCACCAAGTTCAAGTCGGGCGGCAAACCGAATTGCACTTTGAAATCGTCGAGCCCGTCCTGATAGGAGGCCGCCGAGTTGAGCAATTGACTCTGCGCGTTGTAGAGTGCTTGCCGAGCGAGGTCGACTTGGAAGCGATCGATCCGGCCCGCGTCGTGTGCAGCTTGCAGCTGCTCGACGCTGTCGCCCAGTGCCGCGATGTTCGAGTATTGGTTGCGAATGATTTGGGCCGTCTGCAGCAGACCCATGTAACCGCCGGCCTGCTGCGCACCGGCGCCGCCCGTGATGCCGAAGCCTTGGCCGAAGCCGCCACCGCCGAATCCGCCGACTTGTCCGAAGCCGCCGCCGCCAACGCCGGCGAAGCCTTCCAAGCCGCTGCCGCCAAAGAAACCGCCACGGCGATTGAGTCCATTGTTGAAACCGCCGCCACCCGTCACGACACTCAAGTAGAAGCTGCGGCGATACTGCTCCATCGCGCGAACGTTCGCCAACAGCGCCCGCTCGGCGATCGTGAGCCGCTCCATCACACGGGCCCGCCCGCCAGCGCGCAACAGCGGCTGCACCAAGCTGAAATCCAGGAGCGTATTGTTGGTGTGACTGTCGCTCCCGGCAAACTGCCAGACGAGCGAGTTAGCCAATCCAACCACGATCTCGCCACCGCTGGTCGTCAGCCTCCGCGCTTCCAAGTCGAGGGGCGAAACGCTCAACTCGCTCGATCCACTCGGATTGCCAGTTCGATTCCGGCCCAGCGCGTCAAAGAAGATATTCTGTCCGCCGAAGAACTGCGTGTCGAAGCGGAAGCGTTCGAAGGTGACGTCGAGGCTCGACAGGTACAAGGTTTCGAGCTGCTGCTGGTAGTCGGTCGACTGCAAGAGCGCCATCTGCACCGCGCCTTGCATATCCAAGACCACCTGCCCTTCGTGGTTCCGCGGCAGGAACTCTTCCCAGTACGGATTATCCGCGTACGGCGTGTGGGGCGCATGTTTCCAACAGGGCGCGCCGGGCTTGCAGTCGATGCAGTTCATCAACTGGTGCGAGATCGGATCGTCGGGCGGCATCGGCGGACAATCGGGATCATCGGGATCGAACATCCGCGACTCGGGATTGATTTCGATGTTGAATTCGCCCGGCGTCGAGCCAACCGCGAGCGATTTGTGATCGATGATGCAATTGACTTCCTGATCGGCCTGCTTGCGATAATAGGCCCGCGTACACCCCGAGAGACAAGTCATCGCCGCCAAGAGCACCAAAGCCGCCGCCACTCTCCCCGACACGCGCCCGCTTGTCGCCGCCGCTTGCGGTTTAGCTGACGTGTTGGCACTGCCCTCCACATGCAAGCGCAATTGCTCAACCACCGCCTGCCCATCCCCGGCAAGCCGCCACTGCCGCCTTCGCCGGTCACCGACCACGAGCCGCTGGATGATCAGCCCTTGCGCACGAAGCCGCTCGACCATCATGCTCACCTGGGCCGGCGAAAATGCCAGCCGCCGCGCAAGCGTCGTTTGATCGGCTCCGTCCGCCAGTTCCTGTCGCAAGTACCACAGCAGTTGCAGTTCCGGCTCGCTAAGGTCAAACGACTTCGCCCAGGCGGCGATCATGCGGCCGGCGCGGCGGCCCTCGATCGCCATCCGGCAAGCGCCGTCAATGCGCAGCACCAGCCCGCCATTCGTGGTTGATTCCGCCGCTGTCACTGCTAGCCGTCCTTGACGAGCGCGTCGAGAAGAGAGCTGAAAAGGCAGGTCCGGACGCATGTGCGCACGAATCGCTGGCGAACTCGTTCAACCATGAACGGTTCACTGCTCAAATCTTCGGAACAAGAAGGTTCAAACTTGAAGGGTTCCGCGCCGCGGGCACGGAATCACAAGGCAAGAGCGGACGACTTTCCAGGAACGATCCGCTAGCGATTGCCCCGTCGACCGCGGAACAGCTGCGACAGGTCGACGTCGAATTCCTCGCCTTCCATCTGCTTGAACGTCCCCTGCTGCTTTTCGTCAAGCACCCCGAGGAGTCGTTTGTCGGCTTCGTCGGTCAGCTCGCCGGCCCGTTGCCGCCAGTCGTCCTGGCCAGACTCGCGGACCGCCTTTTCGAAGGCCTGCATGTTCGCCTCATCGGCGGCGGCCAACTTGGCCTTCTGCTCGTCCGAGAGGCCGAGCTCGGCTACGACGTCGGGATCTTCGAGCGCACGCGGACCATTAATCTGGATCAATATCTCTTGCAGCCGTTTGCGCTGCGCCGGATTGAGCAGTTCATCGATTTTCTTTGACGCCGCGATGTTGAGCTGCTTTACGCGTCCGCGGATCTCCGTCCAGCGGTCGAAGCCCGTGCCCCACAGCTCGCGTCGATCTTCGCCGAGCTGATCGTTGATCTCGGCGACGCTCTTCTTCTGATCGTCCGTCATCAGGAGTTCGGCCTGCACATCGGGCAACGAGGCAAGTTGGGCCTTCGAGATGCCGACGATGCGCCGCAACCCGCGACCGCGTTGGGCCCAAGCCGAATCCACCGCCGACAACATCGTCGCTAACACAATCGCTGCAGCCAACGCTCGCGCCCAATATCGAGTCGTCCCATGCCCAGTCAAACAGAGCCCAGTCATCCGACCATCCCCTTTGAATTCGCGCCGCGCGACGCAGCCCCAGCGGGCGCCGAGCGCCGCGAAGAATCCCACCCGCCGTCAATGTAGCACGGCCCACCAGAGGATTAAACACTGGGCGAGGTCCGAGGTTCCGGCTGCAAACCCCAGCAGGGGGAAATCGTGTTGAAAAACGAGGGGAATCGGCAGGCCAAGCGAAACAACTGGTGCCAGCAGCCGGCCAGTTCCGGCATCGGGCTCTCCGCCAATTCGTCGCAGGGAGCCCCCGACCGCGCTAGCACTCCGTCACCGCCACCGCCAAACCGCCGCGCGACGTCTCTTTGTACTTCGAGTGCATGTCGCGGCCCGTCTCGCGCATCGTACGGATCACGCGGTCGAGCGACACGCGGTGCTGGCCGTCGCTCGCCAGCGCCATCCGCGAAGCGTTGACGGCTTTCACCGCTCCCATCGCACACCGCTCGATGCACGGCACCTGCACCAGGCCGCCAATCGGATCGCAGGTGAGCCCGAGGTTGTGCTCCATGCCGATCTCGGCCGCCATCTCGACTTGCGCGACCGTGCCGCCGAGCACCTCGGTCAGTGCCCCCGGCCGCCATCGAACAGGCAACGCCCACTTCGCCCTGGCAGCCGACCTCCGCGCCAGAGATCGAAGCGCCCAGTTTGTAGAGGATGCCGATCGCCCCGGCCGTGAGTAGGAATCGCACGATCCCCTCGTCGCAGGCGTTCGGCGTGAAGCGGTGATAGTAGTGGAGCACCGCCGGGATGATGCCGGCCGCCCCGTTGGTTGGCGCGGTCACCACGCGTCCGCCCGCCGCGTTTTCCTCGCTCACGGCGAGCGCGAAGAGGTTGATCCAATCCATCACCGAGAGCGGATCGCTGCGCGAGACGGTGTTCGCCCCCATCAGTTGCTCGAACAGCTCCGGCGCCCGCCGCTCGACTTTCAGCCCGCCCGGCAAAATCCCCGTTTCCCGGCAGCCGCGTTCGACGCAGGCTTGCATCACGTGCCACCGCTCGAGCAGCCCCGCGCGAATCTCCGGCTCGCCGCGCCACGAGCGCTCATTGGCGAGCGTCATGTCGCTCACCGACAGGCCCGACTTCGCCGCAAACGCCAAGAGGTCGTCGCCCGAGCGATACGGATACGGCAGCAGCGTCTCGTCGCGCGAGATCTGATCTGCGGTCGCCGTCTCCTCGTCGACGACGAACCCGCCGCCAATCGAGAAGTAGACGCAATCGAGCAGGGTCGCGCCGGTGATGTCCTCCGGCTTGATGCCCGGTTTGCGCGAGACGATCGCCGGTCCGCCGGCCGCGCGAGCGACGAACCGCATGCCGTTCGGATGTTGCGGCAGCGATTCCTTCCGCAGAAAGAGCAGGTGGGCCGCCTCATGGAACGGAATCGTCGGCCCACCGTCGAGCGTGAGCTGCCCGCTTTCCCGAATCACCGTCACCCGCGGCTCGACCTCGTCCGGATCGATCCCTTCGGGCGTCGCCCCCTCGAGCCCCAGTAGAATCGCCTTGTCCGTGCCATGCCCATGCCCCGTGAGCGCGAGCGACCCATACAGCCGCACCTCGACCGCCGCGACCTGCTCGAGCAGCCCCTCGTCGCGCAACCGCTCGACAAACATCCGCGCCGCGCGCATCGGCCCAATCGAGTGCGAACTACTCGGCCCGATACCAATCGTAAACAGATCGAAGACGCTGATGGCCATAGCGATGAATTATACGCCCGCGCCGTAGTCACTCGGCACATCGAGATCGAGAATCACGCCCGGGTCGTCGACCGGCAGGCGGACACAGTCGTCGGGGTGGTCGAGCCAGAATTGCCGCAGGCCGCCGGCGCCCGCAAAATCGAGAATGCTGTAGACCAACTCGGCCGGGATGACGACCGGGTGTCCGCCGCGTCCTTCATGCTCGGGCATCACCGCCCTGCCAGCCTGCTCGGCCGAAGTCCGCAGCAGCAGTTCAATCGTCTCGCGGCGGACTTCGGGATGGTCGGCCGGTTGGAGCAGCACGTCGGCTGTCGGATGAATCGCCACCGCTGCCGAGAGCCCCGCCTTCACCGAAGCAATCATCTCGGCATCCGCACTAACGCGGACCGATTGAAACGCCCGCTCGCCAAGTGCACCCAATACAAGGTCGGCCTCGTGACCCACCACAACCACCATTGCACAACAGGCCGGCGCGATCGCATCAAACGCCGCCGCCACGAGCGGCTCAAAAGTCTCACTCTTGGGCGGCCAAGGCAAAAGCTGTTTCAGCTCGCCCATCCGCTGCGAACGCCCCGCCGCCAAAAGTACGCCGATCAGATGCATCGGAAAAACTCGTCAAGTAAGCTGTAGTCTGCAAAGAAAGACAAAGCGAATACACATATCGACCGCTAATAGCCGCTCATCGTCGCTAATGTAATGTCGCTAATATATTAGCGTAGATTAGCGGCTATTAGCGGTCTACTTGTTCTTGTTTTTTCGATTCGGCGTTCAAAATCGCCTGACCGGCGGGCGAGTCGCGCATCGGCAGCTGCTTCCGAACGACGCCATCGTATTTGTAGAGCGCGCCAGCGATACAAGGCGCTGTCGGCACCAGGCCGATCTCGCCTACGCCGCGAGCGCCGTGCGGACACTCGGGGTCGGCCTCTTCGATAAAGATCAGTTCCATCTCGGGCATCTGGTGGGCCCGCAGCACGCCGCAGTCGTTCATCTTCTCGGCCTGAATCACGCCTCCCTCGACTTCAAAATCTTCGGTGAGCGCGTAGCCGATGCCCATGTGAAGCGAGCCGTACATCTGGCCGGCGAGGTGGACCGGGTTGATCACGCGGCCGACGTCGTGGGCGGCGACCATTTTCACCAGCCGGCCCTCTTCGTCGAGGATCGCCACTTGCGTCGCAAAGCCATACGTAAGGTGCGTCTTCGGCCCGCCCGGCTTGTCGAGGTCCTTGCCAAGCTTGCTGGTGTAATTGCAAATCCACTCGCCCTGAAACACTTGCCCGACGAGGTCCGCGAGCGACTTGCCGGCGTCGAGCTCCGCCTTGAGTTTCTTGCCCGCTTCGGCGATCGAATTGCCGGCGAGCACCGTGCCGCGGCTGGCGGTCGTTTGGCCGCAGTCGAGCGCGAGCGACGTGTCGGTCGAGCAGCGGAATAGCTCCGGCGCGAGCCCCGTCGCCTCGACCGCGAACTGAATGCAAACGGTGAACAGCCCCTGCCCCATCTCGGTGAAGCCCGTGCGGATGTGGAGAGTACCGTCGTCTTCCACCCTGATAGCGGCCCGCCCCGCGTCCGGCATGCCGTTGCCGATGCCGACGTTCTTGATCCCGCAAGCGATGCCGGCAAACTTCGCGTTCTTGTAAACGTCGCGCACCGCTTCGAGCGTCTTCCGGAGCCCGAATGGTTTGTCGAGAATCTGTCCGGTGGCGAAGGCGTCGCCGGGATCGAGAATGTTTCGCTCGCGGATGTCGTAGCCGTCGATGCCGACTTTTTCCGCGAGTCGATCGAGCAGCCCTTCGATCGCAAACGCGGCCTGGTTCGCGCCGAAGCCGCGCATCGCGCCGCAGGGCGGGTTGTTCGTGTAGACGGCGAGCGATTCCATGTCGATGTTCGGCACACGATAGGGCCCGGTCGAGTGGCCGCCCGCCCGCTCGAGCACCTTCGCGCCGACCGACGCATAGGCCCCCTTGTCGCCGATGATCCGCGCGCGGACCGCGGTGATTCGCCCCTCGGCATCGCAGCCGATCTTGTACGAGAGCTCGATCGGATGCCGCTTCGGATGGATGCGGAAGCTCTCGGGCCGCGTGAGCGTCATCTTCACGGGGCGGCCGACGAGCCACGCCATGAGCGCCGTCTGCGCCTGGATCGACATATCCTCCTTGCCGCCGAACGCGCCGCCGTTCGACACGAGCTCCACATCCAGCCGCTCGCGGTCGACGCCGAGCACCGCCGCACATTGGCGCTGATCGTCAAAGACACCTTGCCCTTGGGTGTAGATTTTGAGCGATTCGAAGCGAGGCGGGCGGTCCTCCGCCCCGATCGGGGTCGAGGACGACCCGGCTCGCTCTGATAGCGGCACCGCAATGCACGACTCCGGCTCCAAAAACAAATGCTCAATCGGCTGGGTGCGATACGTGTCTTCGAGCACATGCGCCGACTCGGTAAACGCCCGCTCGACGTCGCCCCGCTTGAGCGTCGACTTGCTCAACAGGTTCGTGCCCCGCTGCGGGTGCACGAGAGGCGCGTCGGGCCGCAGCGCCTCCCGTGGATCGGTCACCGGCTGCTTCACGTCGTACTCGACGACGATCGCCGCGGCCGCCGCGCGCGCGAGCTTTTGCGTGTCGGCGACGACGCCCGCAATCACGTCACCGGTGCAGCGCGTCTCTTCGCCCAGCGCGACAAATACCGGCCAATCTTTTTCTATGAGTCCGACGTACCGCTCGCCCGGCACATCGGCCGCCGTCACCACGCGATGCACGCCCGCCATGGCGAGCGCCGCGGACGCATCGATCGCAAGCACGGTCGCCCGCGGATGATCGGCCAATCGTACCGCCCCATAGAGCATCCCCGGCACGGTCATGTCATCGATGAACTTGCGGTCGCCGAGTACCGCATCGTGCCCCGAATAGCGCGGGAGACTGGTGCCGACTTTGCCCGAGAGGTCATCCTGCGACGATGCCGGCAACGGTTCGCCCTGACGCAGCTTGCCGTAGAGCTCGACGCTATCGACGATCTGCTGGTAGCCGGTGCAGCGGCACAGATGCGGCTTGAGCGACTTGATTGATTTCGTCGCGCGACGGTTCGTGTCCATTGTTACAGAGCCCGACCGCCCGCATGGCGATCCCCGGGATGCAGAAGCCGCACTGCACGCCGCCACAGCGGACGAACGACTCGGCGATCTGCTGGCGATGCGGCTCGTCGAGTCCTTCGAGCGTCGTGATCGACTTCCCCTCGGCCTTCTCGGCCTTCAGCGCGCAGGAGAGCACCGGCTTGCCGTTCATCAGCACCGTGCAGCAACCACACTGCGCCTGCGGCTGGCAGCCATCCTTGGGCGACGTGATGCCGAGCCCGTCGCGCAGCAAATCGAGCAACGTCCAACCCGGATCGGGAAGCGCGAACTCGACATCCCGATCATTCACACTGCAGGAAACGACGCCGCCAGAATGCGGTATCGCTTTAGAAGCAATCGTTGCCATAAATCGTTGGCCTCCCGCGAAGGCGGCCTGAGCTGGTTGCAGATCAAGCATTGCGCCAGAAAACGTCGCAGATGGTGGCCAACTCATGCCGGGCCCTGGCATTTCTCGCCGCGGTCCGACTATCCTTCCACCAACACTTGTTAGTCTGGCATACGAATCCGACCTCGGCAAGCTGAATCACCTGTGAAGACGGGCTTTGCGTGCTTGCAGAGGCGGTGTTATAAGGATCGACGGAAAGTTCAGGCGAACCAATTAATCGGGGTCGAGGACGACCCGGCTCGCTCACCACGGAATATTAATCAACCCCATGCCCAAACTGCATCCCTATTTAGCGCAGGCCAAGAAATACGAAAAGCCGATGGTCGCCTTCCTCCGCGACATGGTGGCGATCCCCAGCGAGTCGGGCCAGGAGCGCGCGGTCATCGAGCGGATCAAGCAGGAGATGAAGGCGGTCAATGCCTTCGACCGAATTTGGACCGACAAGATGGGCAACCTGCTCGCCCAAGTCGGAACGCCGGGCAAGAACAAAAAACTCATCGCCATCGACGCCCACGTCGACACGGTCGGCGTCGGTGACCCCGAGGAGTGGAAGCACGATCCGTACAAAGGCAAGGTGGCCGGCGGGCGCGTGTGGGGCCGTGGTGCGGGGGACCAGGAGGGCGCGATCCCCGCGATGGTCTATGCCGCGAAGATCTTGCGCGACTTCAAGATCGACCCCGACGAATACTGCCTGCTGCTCACTTGCACCGTGATGGAAGAAGACTGCGACGGGCTCTGCTGGCAGTTTATCGTCAACGAAGACAAGCTGCGGCCGGACGTGGTCGTCGTCACCGACTCGACGGACTGCCAGATTCTCCGCGGCCAGCGCGGCCGAATGGAGATCGGCGTCACCACCCACGGCCGCTCCTGCCATGGCTCGATGCCCGATAAGGGCGACAATGCGGTCTACAAAATCGCCGCCATCGTCCGTGAAATTGAAGAGCTTCATAAACACCGGCTCAAGAGCGACCCGTTCCTCGGCAAGGCGACGATCACTGTGAGCCACATCGAATGCAAATCGCCGAGCCTCTGCGCCGTGCCGGGCCAGGCCTACATCCATCTCGACCGCCGCCTCACCACGGGCGACACGAAGCAATCGGCCGTCGCCGAAGTGAAAGACGCCATCAAGCGGGCCGGCGTGAAGGCCGACGTCGAAATCCTCCGCTACGCCGCGCCGAGCTACACCGGCCTCGTCTACGAAACCGAAAAATACTTTCCCACTTGGTGCGAAGACGAAGATTCCCCGCCGGTCGAGGCGGCCGTCAACACGTACAAAGAAATCCTCGGCAGCACACCCAAGGTCCACCGCTGGACGTTCAGCACCAACGGCGTGGCGATCGCCGGCCTCGCGGGCATCCCCTGCGTCGGCTTCGGCCCCGCCCCGGAAAGCGTCGCCCACACCGTGGACGACAGCGTGCCGATCGAGCACCTCGTAAAATGCGCCGCCTTCTACGCCGCCTTCCCCCAAACCTACTGCGACCTCACTGCCAGCCAGCCGAAAAAAACGAAATCTACTACCAAACGCAAGCTATAAACCGCGCGCAAAGTCGCAAAGGGGCAAAGGACGCAGAGGAGAATCTTCTTGGCGATCTTTGCTCCTTGGCGTCTTGCGCGCAAAACTTGTTCACGTCGACTCAAGCGAGCAACCTATGGCCAACCTCAAAGGCAAAGACTTCATCGAAACGCAGGACCTCTCCGACGACGAGCTGGAGCAGCTGCTCGACACGGCGAACGAGCTCAAGTCCCGCTTCCGCCGCGGCGAGCCGACGCTGCTCTTGCCGCATCAAACCGCGTTCCTCCTGTTCTTCGACAAGTCGACCCGCACCCGCAACGCCTTCGAAGCCGGCATGACGCAGCTCGGCGGGCACGCCCACTTCCTCGACGCCGATGCCACGCAAATCAGCCACGGCGAGACGCCCGCCGACACCGGCAAGATCCTGGCCTCGATGGGCCACGGCATCTGCATCCGCCACGACCTCGTGCTCGGCGAGGGGAACACGTACATGCGGGCGATGGCCGAGGCCGCCAACGTACCGATCATCAACATGCAGTGCGACGTCGACCATCCGACCCAAACGCTCGCCGACCTGATGACGATCCGCGAGAAGTTCGGCGACAATCTCAAGGGGCTCAAGATCGCCGTCTCCTGGGCCTTCGCGCCGTCGTACGCCAAACCGCTCTCCGTGCCGCAGGGTCTCATTACGCTGATGACCCGCTTCGGCATGCACGTCACGCTCGCCCGCCCCAAGGGTTACGACTTCATCGAGCGGACTGTCACCACAGCCAGGTCCAACGCCACAGCCAGCGGCGGCAAATTCGAGATCGTCGACGACATGGACGCCGCCTTCGAGGACGCCGACATCGTCTATCCGAAGAGTTGGGGCATTTACGACCTGATGCTCGCCCGCCAGGCGGCCAAGACCAAGGAAGAAATCGCCGACAACCAACGGGCCTGCCTCGCCAAGAACGCCGAGCACAAGAACTGGATTTGTGACGAGCGGCGGATGAAGCTCGCCAAGAAAGACGCCATCTACATGCACTGCCTCCCGGCCGACCGTGGCAACGAGGTGACCGACGCCGTGATCGACGGCCCGCAATCGATCGTCTTCCCCGAAGCCGAAAATCGCCTCCATACCGCCAAAGCGATCATGGCCAGCACGATGCGCGAGCGGCCGTTTTGAGCCCAGCGATTTACCACGACGGCACAACGGCACGACGGGAAATAAAACTAGATGACTCGTCGTGCCTTTGTGTCGTTGTGGTTACCTATTCAACAGGAATGGCAGCCATTCGTTGATAGAGCTGGCGTGATACATCCATCGCCGCGGCTCGCTCGCCCGCTTCGTCGCAGGTGACGACGTGGCCATTCCGCAGCACCCACCAGCCGTCGATCATCACGTCCCGGACATATTCGGGGCCCATCGCGTAGAGAAAATGGCTCGCCAGATTGTCCGTCGTGAGTGGCGTCGCGGGGCGGTAGTTGGTGAGCACGAGGTCCGCCGCCGCGCCGACTTCGAGCACGCCCAACTTCACGCCGAGCGCCTGCGACGCCAGCCGCGCCGATTCGCCCAACATCTGCACCACACGCGCGGGCGTCAGCGGCCGGCCCGCGTCGTTGGATTTGAATAGCGCCGTGCGCGCTTCGTTCCACAGATCGGCGCCAATGCCGTCGGTCCCCAGCATCGCCGGCTTCGTCATACCGCACCGGCGCCGCATAGCCGACGCCGTTGTTCATGTTCGACCGCGGGCAGTGGGCCATCGTGACCGTTGCCGAGTGTGCATTGATGCGGGCCACGTCGGCATCGGTAAAGTGCGTGCCATGAGCGATGATCGTCCCCGGCAAATCGAGCAGCCCCACGTGTTCGAAACGGTCCAAAAGCCGGTAGCCGTGCCACGAGAGCGTGTTGTGTTCGTCGATCGGATCCTCAGCCGCGTGGATGTGGACGCCCACGCCCAGCTCCCGCGCGAGATCGACGCAACCCGCGAGCGCCTCGCCGTCGAGCGTGAAACTGGCGTGCGCCCCGACGAGCCCGGCAAACTTCCCGTCGCTTCGCTTCTGACACAAGCGAACGTACCGCTCGTTCTCCGCCAGCCCCTCGCGGGCCTCTGTCTTGCGATTGCGGCAAGTCACTTCGTAGCACATCACGGCCCGACAACCGACCGCTGCGATCCCTTCCTCTAAGGAGGAGAGACTGCCCACGATCGCTTGCGGCGAAGCATGATGATCCACCAGCGTCGTCGTCCCGCACCGCACGGCCGCCAGCGCCCCGACCACCCCGCTCGCGCGAATGCTCTCGAGCGAATGCGCCCGATCCAGCCGCCACCAAATGAATTTCAGAATCTCATGAAAATTCGACGGCGGCCAAGGCGGCGCCGGCATCCCCGCCGCGAGCGCCGAATACAGATGCGTGTGCCCATTCACCAGCCCCGGCATGAGCACCGCCCCACCACAGTCGACGGTCTCATCCTTCGGCTCGGCCGCGACGCCCGCGCCCACCGCCACGATCCGCCCACCCTCCTGCCGCAAATCGCCCACCTCAACCCGCGGCGGATCAAGCTGCACCAGCGTCGCATTGCGAAAAAGGGTTCCCATTCCTCAACTGTTTACCACAGCGGGCGCACAGTTCACAGAGAGGAATCGCTGCACCTCAGACACGAACAGCGGCTTTCCACCCCGGCACTACGGAATGATCGCATCCGCCTCGATTTCGATCACGGCATCTCCGTCAATCAGCCGGGCCACCTCGACGATCGTCGTCGCTGGGCGGATTTCGCCGAACACGCTGCCGTGCACGCGAGCAACTTCCTCCCATTTCGACACGTCGGTCACGTACATCCGCGTACGGATCACCTGTTCCATCTTGCCGCCCAGCGCCTCGATCGCGGCCTGGATGATCGCCAGAGAACGCGCCGTCTGCTTGCCGAAGTCGGCATCGTATGTGCCATCGGCGTTGATGCCGACGCAGCCGGTCACGGCGATCGTGT
The DNA here is from genome assembly GCA_963847905.1 of uncultured Planctomycetota bacterium. Lineage (GTDB taxonomy): Bacteria > Planctomycetota > Planctomycetia > Pirellulales > Lacipirellulaceae > DASYDU01. The sequence continues at coordinate 30,149 of CAWKBP010000005.1, forward strand.
TGCCGCTGCGAACCGCGCGGCTGTAGCCCATGATTGGTTCCCACTTCGATCCGCTCGAAGCACATTGGCGGCCCGCCCGCTCGGACACGGTGATCTGAATATCGGACATCGCAGCTCCTCAAAAGGGGTCAAAATCGCACCCACTATACGCAAAGCCGTGCCCCGCCGCGAGCGGCTATTCGACGCAACCGCGAGAATTGCCTGCGCGGCAGATGATTGCGACGCGTTCGTGGGGAGGCTAATTTGAAGGGGAATCAATCGGCAACCGTCCCTTTAGCAACTGCCCCCTTCAGCAACCGTCTCCTTCAGCAACCGAGTCGAACTCACGCCAAAGGCCTCGAAAGATCAATCCTCACGACACGCTGTGTCGAGGATGGTTTTTCGAGGCTTTTGGCGTTGACGTTCGTCGCCCGACCGAACGTTAGGAATCGATTTTGAATATCGCTCGCCAGCTAAATCGTGCCACGGCAACAACTCTCGTCATGGCGCTGATCGCGTTTGCATTCGCGGCCCCCGCCGCCGCGCAGCTCCCGGTTGCCACGGGCCGGCAGATCAACATGTCGAATGCGGCCTGGAAAGTCTTCATCCCCAGCACCTATCAGCCCCGGCCAGGAAACGTGGCCGATATCTTGGTCCATTTCCACGGCGATCCGCAGACCGTGTGGAACAACGCACTCTACGCACATCTCAACAGCATAGTCGTCACGGTGAATTACAGCGGCCTGTCGAGCGCCTATTCGACGCCATTCTCAAATGCCTCGCTCTTCCAATCGTTGCTCGATGAGGCGCTCACCAAAGTTCGTCAGCAGGCCGACATTCCGGACTCGCTTCAATGGGACAAGCTCGGCGTGTCGTCATTCAGCGCCGGCTACGGCGCGGTCCGCGAAATCCTCAAGAGCGCGAGTTATCGCGACCAGATCGACGCGTTACTAGCCGCCGATTCGCTCTATGCGACCACGGCCGGTGACGGCACCCCGCTCGACTCCCAAATGGCCGACTACAAGACGTTTGCGACGCTCGCTAAGAACGGCCAAAAGACATTTCTCTTTAGTCATTCGCAAGTCCCCACTTATACCTACGAAACCACGGGCGAGTGCGGCGACGAATTGCTTCAGACGTTGGGCGTCACTGCCACTACCTACAATGCGAACGGACTCGGCACGCTTAACTTCTATCGCCAGGCTCACATCGGCAACTTCCATCTCTGGGGAGCCCTCGGCACCGACGGCGATTCCCATTTGGAACATCTCCGCTACATCGGCGAGTTCCTGGAAGAACTCCCGCTGGCCAAGCAAACGCCGGAGCCCTCGACGCTGGCCCTCATGGCATGCGCGCTGGGCTTCCTCCCGCGGCGGCGACAGTAGTTCACGCCGCCCCATCGAACCGAGTGTGCAGCCGAGGACTAATAGCGCAGAGTGCCAGTCCCGCGAACAGCAGCAGCGTGGCAGCAGTCGGCTCGGGGATGCTCGGACTGGAAACAGACGCCGCGCCCATTCCTTCGAGCGACGTCTGGCCGAAGTTCAACTTCCAAAAATCATAGTCCTCTTGATCAACCAGGCCCGGCGTCGCTGCGTTGGGATTCTCGCCGGACAGCGTCATCGCTTGCCCCGCACGATCTCGCCACACAGAATAGTCCGCGGCGTCGACCACGCCATTGCCGTTGTAGTCGCCGGCAACGCCCGTCACCGTCAGCAACACATCGTCGCTCGCCTCGTCCACGATGAGTTTCGCCGCGAAAACGCCAATGCTGCCGCCGGCGATTCCTATCGAACCGACAATGTCGGAGGACGCGTCAAACAACGTGTAGCTGCCGACGCCAACGCCGCCCGCATCCGCGAACTGGAAGTCCGAGAAATCGAGCACACCGATGTTGAGTGTCCCGGTGTTGAGGACGACAACGTCACTCGCACCTGGGGCCGCGGGCGCACCGAGCTCAAACTTCAGCCCGCCCGACGCAACGGCCGACAGGTCGAGCGAGCCAGTCCCCAGGTCGAATGTGAGCGTGCCGGCCGAGGCACCGGGGGCGAGACTGCCGCCCGACTCGACGATAACACTGGCATTGGTCGCGGCCGTGTTGATGATGCCGACGCCCGCCAGCGTGGCGCCGCTCTTCACCATGACTGCGCCGGTACCGGTGCCGCTCCCCGACGTGTTGCTGACTCGCAGCGTGCCGGCCTCCACGCTGGTGGCCCCGCTGTAGGTACTGGCGGCCGACAGCGTGAGGACGCCGACGCCGGCCTTCACCAACGATCCGCCAGCTCCGGAGATCGTGCCGGCGAATTGGCTGTTGGCTGCCGAATCAATCGTCAATCGCCCCGCACCCAAAGTGACGGCCGAGCCGACCGCACCGCTGAGCGAAGCAATCTGCTGCTGCACCCCATTCACATCGAGAGTAGCGCCACTGGCGATCGTCACGTTAGTGGTCGACGGCAGCGAGCCCGCGATGCTTTGCCCTTGAAAGAAAGCCGAGATCTGTTCGGCTGAGAGTGCCTGATTGAAAAACTGCACATCATCCAGCAGGCCGTTGAAGTTGACCGTGCCGTCGGCGGGAACATTGTTGGTCGAGACACCCAATCGAACGACCGTGCCGACGTCGGGAACGGAAAAGCTGTTGTTGCCGGCGGAGAGGGGCTGCACCACGCCGTCCACGTACATCGAGTAGGCGCCGCCGGCGTTAACGTACGTCACCTGGTGCCAAGTGTCGTCATTGACAGCAGTCGCGCCAGCGGAACCCTGGTAAAAACCACCGGCATAGCGGACCGCGCTGGGGATGCCGCCGCTGCCCGGCCCATTGCCGTCGCCAAGATAGAAGATCGTGTTGCCGTTGGCCCAGCCCGTACCGTTGCCCTTGGTGAGGATCGACGCGCCGGGCGTCGTCGTTTTCACCCACGCCGAAACGCTCCAATTGCCGGTATTCCCCAGGTCGACGATCGGGCTGTTGATGTCGACTGACGCGCCGCCCGAAAGGCTCACCGCTTTTCCGAATCGCCCGCCATCGACGATCGCCGCGCCGCCCACCAGCGCACCGTTCATCGCCGCGCCGCCCGTGCCGCCGTTCGCCACGCCCGTTCGGCCAGCCGGGGTGTCGAACGAATAGCTGGCGACGGCTTCGGTAGGCGCAAGTCGCAGCGTGCCGCCGTTGATGTTCGTATCGCCGCTGTAAGAGTTGTCGCCCGAGAGGGTCAGTGCGTACGTGCCAGACTTCGTCAACGAGCCGCTGCCACCGATGTTCGCCGAAATCCTGATGTTCCCCTGGAATGCGTCGATCGTCGACGATGCCGCAAGCGTCACCTTGCCGGCCAACTGAAACAGGTCGCCGGCCCCGCTCGCATGACGAACATAACCGCCGTCGAGGATCAGGTTCTTTAACGTCGTGGTGGCTGTCGTGCCGGTCCCCTTATAGAGCAGGCCGCCATCGGCGCCGTTCGTATTGTTCACCGTGAGCGAGTCGCCGACGAACGAAAAGCTGTTGCCGCTCGCCGGCGTCCGGAGTAGGAACGAGCCGGTGGAATAGGCCGTTCCGGGCTGTGCGAAGTGGTTATTGCTCCAGCGCGTGGCGTAGTTGAATCCCGACTCACCAATCGGATCGGATGCCGTCAGATTGACGACGGTCGCCGGCGAGGGATTCGCGGTGGCGCCGATCCCCATGTCGGCCCGTTGGGCATAGACCAACGCCACTTGCCGCTGCTTGTTGATCTCCGCACCTTCGCTGTCGTAGTTCAAGCCGTAGGGCCAGAAGTGCTGCGAGTCGCCATTCAACGTCGCCTCAAGGCCGTCGAACTGGTCGACCATCGCTTCGCCGCGGGCGCCGTCCCAGGGATCACCGTATGTGCCCGAGCCCAGATAGTGCGCCAGCTCGTGCATCATCACACGCTCGTTGGGATACGTGCCGCCGAAGCCGATGCTGCCGAGGTAGTTCGCCTGCGCCGTCGGAATGCCGGCGTTGTAGTAGACGTAGACGTTGTAGTTGCCGAAGTCGCCGTAGGCGTTGTAGCGATTGATAGACGACTGGATCATATTCACGGCCGCAGTGCGATGCGCGTCGTTGGGCCAGCCGCTGACGGCGACGTTGAAACTGAGCGCCCCTGCCGCTTCTCCCGCCACGCCGGCAAGCGCCGCCCCGATCAACAACGCCCGTTGGATACCTGCAAGCATTCCCTTTGCCTATTCTAGTTCTCAACCATTTGGTGCCTTGATCCAGGCGGTCCGGCTCCTCACGACAACGTGCCATTGTGTACTATAATCAATTCTCACGGTTGCCGCACGAAGCAGCCGCATCCGGCTGGCGGGCCGACACTGGCGATTTCCTATTTTGCTCGTGACATATCCGCCCACAGCCTGCCCATAATGACTGGGTAAAGGACGGACGGAGTATATGACCAGCCACGCGCAAGGTGAGATAGACCAACTGTTTGCGTCCGCCAAGCGGGGCTCCACATCCTGCCTGGGGCGGCTGCTGACGCTCTATTCCAACTATCTCAAGCTTTTGATTTCCGCCCAGCTCGACGACCGCCTGCGGGTCCGCGTGAGCCCCTCCGACATCGTCCAGGAGACGTTTTTCGAGGCCCACCGCGACTTTCACCAGTTCCGCGGCCAATCGACGGGCGAATTCGTCGCCTGGCTGCGTAAAATACTGGTAAACAACCTGCTCCACGTCGTCGAGCAGCACCTGATGGCCGAGAAACGCGACGTGCGGCGGGAAGTGTCGCTCGAACAGATCGGCAGAGCGGCTCGAACAGTCGACTGCCCGGCTCGAATCGCTGCTGGCCGAACCGGGCGACTCACCCAGCGGTCATGCCCAACGCAACGAACAGGAGATAATGCTGGCCGACGCGCTCGCGGAGCTGCCCGACGACTACCGCCAGGTGATCCTGCTCCGCCACGTCGAAGGCCTGCCGTTCGACGACGTCGCCCTCCGCATGGACCGCTCCAGCGGCGCGGTCCGCATGCTCTGGCTGCGAGCGCTCGAGCGACTGCGAAAAACATTTCCGGAACGCGAATTGGCTTGAACACCATCGGGAATCTTTGACAGGATAACAGGATTGAAATGGATCAACAGGATCGGCAAAGATTGAGATTGAATTCTTTGCTTGATCCTGTAAATCAAATCCAATCCTGTTATCCTGTCAAAAAAACTTATCGTGAACGACCCCATCCACCAACTTGACGAAACGCTCACGCAAACGGCCACGCCGCGGCGCGAGTTGGCCGACATCCTCGAACGCTATCTCGCCGACCTCGAACAAGGCGAGGCGCCCGATCGCGCCGCCCTGCTCGCGGCCCATCCCGAGTTGGCCGACGAGCTCCAGCCCTATCTCGACAGCCTCGACAAGCTGCACGTCGCCACGCACGACCTGCGCTCGATGCGCAACCTGAGCGGTCAGGGTGCCAGCGAGCCCGCCGCCAAGCAAATCGGCGACTACAAGATCGTCCGCGAGATCGGCCGCGGCGGCATGGGCGTCGTCTACGAAGCCCATCAAGGTTCGCTCAATCGGCGGGTCGCGCTCAAGATCCTGCCCTTCGCGGCCGTGCTCGACCAGCGGCAGATCGCCCGCTTCCGCAACGAAGCCCAGGCGGCGGCCCAGCTCCACCATCCACACATCGTCCCCGTGTTCGCCGTCGGCCAGGAGCATGGCGTCTATTACTATGCGATGCAGTACATCGACGGCAAATCGATGGACACCGCGATCCAAGAGTTGCGGGCCGTGAGCGGCGTGACGCCCACCCAGGGCACCACCCGCATCCGCGGCGCGATGGGCGGCTCGACCAGCACAATCGCGCTGCATCGCGGTTCGGTCCTCTCCTCGGAACAGTCGATTCGCAGCAGCGAGTTTTTCCGCAGCGTCGCCCGGCTCGGCAAAGAGGCGGCCGAGGCCCTGCAACATGCCCACGACTATGGCATCGTCCACCGCGACGTGAAGCCGTCGAATCTGCTGCTCGATCTGCAGGGCAAGTTGTGGGTCACCGACTTCGGCCTCGCGCGGATTCAAAACAACAGCGGCGTCACCCTCACCGGCGACGTCGTCGGCACGCTCCGCTACATGAGTCCCGAACAGGCCTCGGGCAAGGCGGGCATGGTCGACGCGCGGACCGACGTCTACTCGCTCGGCGTGACGCTCTACGAACTGTTGACGCTCGAGCATGCCTTCTCCGGCGACGATCGCCACGTCGTGCTCCGCAAGCTCGAGAACGAAGAACCCATCTCGCCGCGCAAGCTCAATCCGTCGGTGCCCGTCGATCTCGAAACGATCGTGCTCGCCGCGATGACCAAGAGCCGCGACGAACGCTACCAATCGGCCCAGGCGCTCGCCGACGACCTCGGCCGCTTCCTCTCCGGCGAGCCAGCTTTGGCGCGGCGGCCGGGAATGGTCGATCGCGCGACCAAGTGGGCCCGCCGGCACCAGGCGATCGTGGCGGTCGCCGCGGTAGGCGTCCTGCTCTTGAGCATCGTGTCATCGGTCGGCATGGTCCTCCTGGCCCGCGAGCAGTCGCGCACCCAGGTCGCGCTCGCCGAGTCAGAGCAGAGCCGCAAACTCGCCACTAAAAGCTACGACCGCGCGGAGGACAGCTACCAAAAAGCCCGCGCGATGCTCGACCGCCTCGGCGTGCAGATGTCCGACCGGCTGGTCGACGTCCCTGGCTCCGAGCCGATCCGCAAGCAACTGCTCGACGACACACTCGGCTACTATCGCCAGTTCATCCAGCAAGCCGCCGGCGATCCGCAGCTCCGGCACGAGCTCGCGCTCGCCTATTTCAAGTCGGGCGTGATCGAGGCCAAGCTCGGCAACGTGACGCAAGCCGTCGCCGAGTATTCCAGCGCCCAATCGCTATTGGAAGAACTCTCCGACAACGATCCCGCCAACGTACAGCTCCGTTCGCAGTTGGCGCTCGCGCACAACAATCTCGCCATCCTCGCCGCCGCGCGCCGCGACACCGACCAGGCCCGCGCCCGCTACGAACTGGCCCGCGACATCCAACGCCAACTCGTCGCCGAACATCCTGTCGCGGCCAATAAATCAGTCAACGCCGAATATGCCGCGCAACTCGCCGACACCCAGTCGAACCTCGGCCTGCTGCTCGACGCCCAGGGCGATACCGCGTCGGCCGAGATCTGTCTCGACGAAGCGCTGCGTCTCTGGCGCCCGCTGGTGAACGCGGCCGACGCCGATCCGCGCTACACCCGCAACCTCTCGATCGCCGCGAACAATTTGAGCTACGTCGTCGCCAAGCGCGATCCGGCCGCGGCCGAACGCACGATGCGTGAAGCGGTCGACACACTCCAGCAACTCTCGACCGCGCCCGGCGGCGCCCGCTACCAGGGCGACCTGGCCCTCTGCTACAACAACCTCGCCGCGCTCCTGAGCCGCGGCGGCCGGGCGGCCGACGCCATCGGTTGGCACCAGCGAGCGGTCGCCCTGCAGGAACAAATGGTCCGCAAGGCGCCGGCCGTCGTCCAGCACCGCAGCGACCTGGCCGTCAGCCTCAACAACCTGGGCGTGGCCTATTGCCGCGCCGGTAAAGTCGACGCCGCCGATGCCCCCTTCGCCCGGGCCCGCGACCTCTTCTCAACTCTGGCGAGCGACTATCCCAGCGAAATCAGCTATCAAAGCGCCCTGGCCGGCCTCCTCAACAACCAGGCCTTGGCCCTGGCCGGGGCGGACCGCCACGAGCGGGCCATCAGCATCTATGAAGCTGCTGTTAAGGCCCAACGCCGCTCCCTCCAGCAAGCACCCGACTCAGAATTGATGCAGGAAGTTTTGAGCAAGATGGTCTATAATCAGGGTCGGTCGCTCGTGGCCCTGGGACGCTGGGACGAAGCCGTCGACGCCGCTCTCGCGCGGCGGCAGATTTGGCGCTCCAGCGGACCGCGGCTGTTCGGCGTGGCAATCGAGCTCGCCGACCTGGGCGACCAGATCGCCGACGAGAGTTTGCGATCCCGCGCCGACCACGAAACACTCGCCACACTCGACGCAGCTTTTGACAACGGTTACCGCGACGCGCCCGCCGCGCCCCTCGCCCAAGACAAACGATTCACCCGCCTCCACAACAGTCCACAATTCGCCGCCTTGATCGCCAAGCTATCCCGTTAACCGGCCCACTCGCCCCCCGCGAATCCTGCAGCCATGTTTAACGCACGCAAAAAAAATCGACGCCGCTTCGACGCCGCTTCCCGCGTCCGCCCCCACGGCGCCCGGCGTCTCTCGATCGAAGCCATGGAAAGCCGGCTGCTACTCACAGGCAACGGAGCCGGCGGCGGCGACCTCGACTACGCCATCTGGAACCTCGATTCGTTGCAAGGCAACTACGCGATCATCTCCGCCGGAGATCAGCTCACCACCGCACCCGTCAATGCGCCGCTCGTCACCAGCCCCGTTGGCACACCGTTCGACGTCAGCTGGGTCGCCGTTCCCGGCGTCTCGCTCAACGCCAACGATGCGCGCACGCTTTCCTACCAACACATCCGCTCCGCGCTCGATCAAGGCGTCATCAATACGCAACAGTTCACCGCGCTCTCCTCAACCTGGAGCGATCGATTCTCGCTCGACGTGAACGCGGCAACGTCGCCCGTCTTCGCGCTCGGCATCCGACCCGCAACCACTCCCGCGCCGATCGGCAACTTCTCCGGCTCCTTCGATCTCGGCGGATTCCATTTGGCGGACGATTCCGCTCCATCCGTGCCCCGGGTGAACTCGCTAAACCCGATCCACACGCTGCAGGTCGATGTGAAGTCCTGGTTCGACTTCGACCAAGACGGCTCGCTCGCCGCGGTCGACTTCATCGAATGGCGCAGCAATCTGGATGCAATCTCGCAAGCCCCATCAATCCCACAGCTCACGCTCACTATTGACCTCAACCAGTCCGGCGGAAACCTGTTGCTCGACCACCCGCTCACTAACTTGGGCGACTTCAATGTGCCGTCGCCCTTCGAGCCGATTCAGCAGGAGGTGCTCGTTGCCGCTCCAGTGGTGGATATTGCACCGTTGGAAATCCTCACCTCGGTCACCGTGTCTGGCCCCACCAATCTTGCCGGGCAAACGTTCCAGCCCGTAACGATCATTGTGACGGCCATCGATTCCGACAACGGAGCAATCAACAAGGCTGTCGACTCGAAACTTGGCGAATCGCCCGCGTCGGACGCGCCTGCGCGACAAGTTAATCCCTCGACTGGGAACGTCGTCATCGTTCCGGTGCCAACTCGCCGTGCTGAATCCAACGACGAACTCGCCGAAGCGATCGACACGCTCCTCTCCGAAGACACGATCCTCGTCGTGCCGGACGGGCAATCCGGTACCCATCAAGTCGCCGACGCCACTCCCGGCAAAGCCGAGGTCGAACAATTCGCCGAAGGTGGCATGATCGCCATCGACCAAATCGTCGCCATCACCTCGAGCGAAGCCGCCGGCATGACCAACAAGCAACTCGCCGCTGCCGAATCGACCGGCCTGGTCGGCGAGCTGTCGCGCGTCGCGGTGATGGAACTGATCGAAGGCGAACCAGAACCGGCCGCGCCGGTAACGGCCGACCACGCCGTCCTGCTTGCCGCCAGTACGACCCTCGACGACCAATCGATCGCATCGTTCGAGACCGTGAGGATCGCCGCCGCACAAGCTGGTCAGGCGCTCGCCATGGTCTCGCCCCTCAACCCCGCCTACCTGGCATCGTTCGCCTCGGCAGCCAGCGACGCATTTGCCGCCGCCGTCCATTCCGAGCTGAGCGCCCAACTGAGCGACGCCGCCCGCCGCGAAGCCTTCTCCGAGTGGGGCGACGACGATACGGGCCAGAGCGATGCGGACCAGAGCGACGCCGACTCGCCCGCCCCCGCCGCGGAACACACCGCCCACCACTGGCTCGACGCGGCCCCGCTGGTCGTCGCGCTCGCCTGCGAACGCGCCTTGGCCGCCAAGAAAAAACGCAACGAGCGCGAGTCAAGCCGCCGCTCGCTCAAGGCAAAGTAGTCGCCAGCAGCCGCGTGTTCACCGGATGCACACGCGACAAATCTGTGATGCCCGCCAACAGCGTCATCAGCGCGTGCAGCCGCCCCAAGTCGACGCGCTGCGGCGCCGCCGGCCGGCTCGAATCCGCTGCCAGCCCAACCACTTGCCCGGCTTCGATCACCAGCCTCAAGCTGCCGTCGTCATATCGAAAGCATCCCTCGGGACCACCATCCCCGGAACAATCGACCATGCAAACCAATTCAAAACTCCGGCTCGCCTGCCTCACCCTCCTAACCATCGCGACATCCGCCACCTCCCTCCGCGCCGACGATCCACCCCAATACGAAATAAAAATCGAACAACTCAAAGCGCAACCCACGATGTCGACGCGCTTCACCACCGCCCCCGCCGATATCGCCGCAGCCTACGGCGAAGCGTTCGGCGCCGTTTATTCTTACGTCATGCCAAACGGCGGTGATGTGACCGGCCCGCCCTTCGGACGCTACCATAAGATGACCGACGACGAATTTGAAATCGAAGCCGGCCTCCCGGTCGCCAAGACCCTCCCCGGCAACGACGACGTCAAACCCGGCGAACTCCCGGCCGGCCCCGCCGCCACGCTCCTCTACGTCGGCCCCTACGAAAGCCTCGGCGCAGCCCACAACGCGCTCACCGATTGGGCCCGCACCCACGACAAGAAACCAGCCGGCACCGTCTGGGAGTGCTACGTCTCCGGTCCCGGCAAGGAATCAGACCCCGCCAAATACGAAACCAAACTATTTCTACCCCTCGAAACCGACGACGCCAAATAACCAAAGTATCAAATCGCGCCGGGCAGCTCCCACCAACCAGCTCCCACGCCGCTTGCGGTTTAGCTAACCGACACTGGCCACACCCTCATTACCGCCCCCACTTCTTCATAGATGGCCAATAATCGGTAATTGTACCACCGGATGCATGCTCTAAAATGCACGCTGATCTATCGCGGACTCCGCCCGGCATGCGAGGCATTTTCCTCCGCAGTGCAGGCTCGCGACCATTCTTTGGCAATTCGATTTTCCAACACGCGGCACGATAGAAATTGCGCCGCCGCGGCGGTCAAGGTACATCGACGCGAGAACCGCTGTCGATTGCGTTCGTCATGCGCCACCGAGCGAAAGGATTTACTCCATGCCCCTTGCTCCCTGCCCCCTGCTCCAACCTGGCGTCTTCGAATGTTTAAGGACTTACGACGACGATCTGTCGTCTTCGAAAAAACACGGGCGTTTTGCGCGGAGACGTACGCAGAGCCTGAAACACAAGCGGTTATTTACTCGCGGAGAACGCAACGAAAATGCCGCCCGATCCATTCGGCATGGACGACTATTTCTGGCGACCATGCGTCAGATACATCGGTCGCCAACGGCTTGGGTACCACCGATCGACCCAACCAGTGTCGCGCCGCGACAAGAGGCAGCGTGATCGCGCGACAACCGTCGAAGGTCAATTCAGCCGCTCGAGAACTGAACTACTACCGGCTGGAAGCCGGTAGGTTCGAGGATTTCGTGAGCTACGGACTGAAGTCCTTCGCTCACGAGGGAGTAATCTGAAAATTGTCGTCGCCGTCGCTCGGCTCCGTGCCGTCTTGGCCGCGGATGTACTCCGCAATCGCCTCGTCGGTCACGTTACCGCTGGTGGCTACGAAGTAGCCGCGGGCCCATAGGTGGCGACCCCAGTATTGTTTTTGAATGTGTTTGAACTCCATCATCAGCTTGCGAGAAGTCTTGCCTTTGAGGTATTGCATGATCTTGCTCGGCGAGAGCGTCGGCGGACACGACAGCAGCACATGGACGTGATCCCCCGATACCGAACCTTGCAGAATTTCAATCTCCTGCGTCCGACAGATTTCCCGCACCAAGTCCCGAACTCGCGTCCCCACCGCTCCCGTCAGGATTGACTTGCGATACTTCGTCACCCAGACAAAGTGGTACTTAATATCGAACCGACTGTGCGAACCTGTACGGTAGTTTGACATCCCTCCAATTCTAACAAATTGTAAAACCTAAAGGATTCGCCTGAAGGCGAGGGTTTTAGACCCATCGTTGTGACAATAACTTCTGTGAACGCCGCTTACGAAACCGCGGTCGCTTCTTCCGGCTCGAATTCCATCGCACTGATCGGATCGCGGAACCGATAGCCCACGCCGCGGACCGTCTCGACCAAGACCGCGCGCGGTCGAGCTTCTTCCGCAGCGAGCGGATGTGGACGTCGATCGTCCGCTCCAGCACGAGCGAATCGCCGCCCAGTGCCGCGTCGATCAACTCCGACCGCGAGAACACCCGCCCCGGTTGACGAATCAGCGCTTCCAGGAGTCCAAACTCGCTCGGCGTCAGGTCCAACAGATCATCATCCACGGTCACGCGATGCCGCTCGCGGTCCATCATGATTCCCTGGCTCACCAGCACGTTGAGATTCGCGCCCGCACCTTCGCGCCGCCGCAACAGCGCCCGCACCCTTTCGAGCAGCACCTTCACGCTGAACGGCTTCGAGACGTAGTCGTCCGTGCCGACCGAGAAGCCGGCCACCTGGTCGGTCTCCTCGCCCTTGGCCGTGAGCATCAGCACCAATACGCTCCGCGTCACAGGGTCGGCCCGCAACCGCCGGCAAATCTCGAGCCCGTCGATGATCGGCAACATCAAATCTAGCACGATCAGATCAGGCGGCTTGAGTCTTCGCCTGCTGCAGACCGTCCTGCCCGTCCAGCGCGACAGTCGTCTGATAACCGTCCTGTCGCAGGTTGTAATCCAACACATCGGCCAGCGACCGATCGTCTTCCACAATCAAAATTCGTGCTTTGGGCATGATGCGATGGGCGATTAGATGAGTAAGTGAGTCAGTGAGTAGGTGTCCGCCAATGCACCTACTCACCTACTACCCTACTCACCTACTCACTCTTCCTCTCCTACGTCAAATGCTTCTTCAGTTCCACTTTGTGATGTCGGGCGATCTCGCCCTCCACCAGGTAAATCACGTCTTCTGCAATGTTCGTCGCGCAGTCGGCAATCCGCTCGACGTGCCGAGATATCGAAAACACATGCAGCGCCGCGTCGATCAAGTCGGGCCGGGCTTGCATCGTCTCGTACAGCCCGTCGATCACCTGCCGATTGAGCGAGTCGACCTCTTCGTCGCGGCGGCACACTTCGCGGGCGCCGTCCACGTCGAGCTCGACAAACGCATCCAGCGCGTCGTGGACCATGTCGGTCGCATCGATGCTCATGCGCTCGAGATTGTCCGGAATCTCGAATTCCATGTATTCCGCCAGCGAGCGGGTCCGCTCGGCGATGTTCACCGCCAAATCTGCGATCCGCTCCAGCTCCGTGTTGATCTTGAGCACCGTCGCGGTGCGCCGCAGGTCAACGGCCACCGGCTGATGCAGTGCGAGAATCTTCAGGCATTCCTCCTCGATCTTCACCTCGCGCGCGTCGATCTGCTGTTCGCTTTCGAACACTTCGGTCGACAGGTCGGCCCGCCGATCAAACAGCGCCCGACACGACTTGGCGATCATCTCTTCCACGAGCGACGACTGGGCCAGGATTTCGCCTTCCAGCGCTTCCAAATCGCGTTCCAAATGTTTGGACATAATTGTCTCGATCTAACCAAAACGACCGGTAATGTAGTCTTCCGTCTGCCGCTTGGCAGGATTGGTAAATAGTTCGTTGGTCGAACCGGCTTCGATCAATTCGCCCTGATAGAAAAAGGCCGTTTGATCCGACACCCGGGCCGCTTGTTGCATGTTATGCGTAACAATCACAATCGTGTACCGCTCGCGGAGCTCGAAGATCAGGTCCTCGATCCGTGCCGTCGAAGCCGGATCGAGCGCCGAGGCCGGCTCATCCATCAACAATACGTCGGGATCCGTCGCCAGCGCCCGTGCGATGCAGAGCCGCTGCTGCTGTCCGCCCGAAAGCATCAGCGCCGACTCGCCGAGCCGATCGCTGACTTCCTCCCACAGCGCGGCCCGCCGCAACGACTTCTCGACGATCTCCGCCAGCTTGGCGTGCCCGCGCACACCAGCCACCCGCGGCCCGTACGCCACATTCTCAAAGATCGACTTGGGAAATGGGTTCGATTTCTGAAATACCATCCCGACGCGCTTCCGCAGTTCGACCACGTCGACCTTCGGCCCGCGGATGTCCTGGCCATCCAGCAGAATCTCGCCCTCGAGCCGCGTGCCGTCGATCATGTCGTTCATCCGATTGATGCAACGCAGGAACGTGCTCTTGCCGCAACCCGATGGACCAATAAATGCCGTCACACAATTCGAAGGAATCTCGAGCGAGACATCGGTCAGCGCCTGCTTCGGTCCATAATAGAAGTTCAACGCACGGACCGAGATCTTCGGCTCGCGGCCGGCCATGTCGTCGGTCGTTCGCATCGGGCGATCGCGAATTAAATTCGGGGGTCGCACAGGCTTGGTCGTGGGTCGGAGGGTCGTATCGTTCATGGCTCAGCACTCACACCTAATTATGCCGACACGACCAGCCCACTGGCAAATCGCTTCGCACCGCAAAATCCACATTCGAAATCTTGTTTGATCTCTTGGATGGCCATTTCTTAATTATTCGCCGGTCTTACTAATTATTCGCAGGTCCCTGACGCTGGATATGATGAACCGTAAATCGAAGAGCCAGATTGAGCAAAAATACCAGACCAATCAGGATCAACATTCCGGCCCAAGCCAGGTGCTGTTCGTCCTTGTAGGGACCCGTCGCATAGACAAATACCTGAACCGTCAGCGAGGGAAAGGGTTGCGCAGGATCCATCGTCAGCAGCCGAGAGCCCAAGGCGGTGAACAACAACGGCGCCGTCTCCCCCGCGATCCGTGCGATGGCGAGCATGATGCCCGTGATCACGCTCCCCGTCGCCGCGGGCAGGATCACCTGCAGGATCGTGCGGGCCTTCGTGGCGCCGAGCGCGATCGAGGCCTCGCGGTAACTATGCGGAACGAGTCGAAGCATCTCTTCGGTGGTCCGCGCGACCAGCGGTATCATGATGAACGCCAAGGCGCACGCGCCGGCAAAGCCATTGAAATTCCCCATCGGCACGACCACCAGCTCGTAGCCGAGGATGCCCACCACAATCGAAGGAACGCCAGTGAGCACGTCGGCAATAAAGCGCACCGGCGTGCCCAACCACGATCCGGTCGAATATTCCGACAGATAGATCCCCGCGAGAATTCCCAGTGGAATCCCTACCGCACTAGCCAACGCAATCAGGATTCCGGTCCCCACCAGCGCGTTCATCAAACCGCCCGGCGCACCATCCATCCCCGGCGGGATGGGCAACTCGGTGAACAGGCTCCAACTTAAATAGTTCATTCCGTTCACCAGCAGATAGAGCGTCACAAACGCCAGGATCGCCAGGATGCAGCCGGTGCACACAACGCACAGGACTTTCATCGAGGCCGATTGAATCGCGCGATACCGGCGGTAAACCGGTCGATTCTCCCGAGCAGGATGTGTCTCCGTTGCGTTCATAACGAGCCTTAATCGAATCAGTGGGCGGCGGCGGTCCGCGAGTTTTTACCGACAACCAGCCAACGAGCCGTAACGTTGAACAGCAGCGACATGATCAGCAGAATCAACGCGACTTCCGTCAGTGCCGACCGATGCAAGGTGCTACTGGCCTCGGCAAATTCGTTCGCCAAGAGGCTCGACATCGACTGCGCGGGCGCGAAAACCGAACGGTGGATCTGATTGTTGTTGCCGATGACCATCGTAATCGCCATCGTCTCGCCGGCCGCCCGGGCCAGACCCAGCATCACCGCGCCAAACAATGCGGAGCGAGAATACCGCAGCATCTCCCAGGAACTCTGCCACCAGGTGGCGCCGAGCGCGAGCGTCCCCTCGATTTGAGCGCGCGGAACCGTCTTCAAAACATCGCGGCCGATCGCCGTGATGATCGGCAAGATCATGATCGCCAACACCAGGCCGCCGCAAAACATGTCGCGGCCAGTAAGCGGCAAGTTTCGGGTCACGGTTTCGCCGGCGCGGTTCGCAGTTTCGGTAAACAACCAAGCGTTAACTCCGGGGATCCAACTCAAGCTCGTGCGAATCGCCGGCTCGACGTAGCGCTGCAGAAACGGCGCCAGCACAAACAGCCCCCACATGCCGTAGGCCACCGACGGGATCGCCGCGAGGAACTCGACCAAGAACGACACCGGCGCAGCCAGCCAGCGCGGACTCAATCGCACCAGAAACAACGCCGTTCCAAAACTCAAAGGCACGGCAAAGACAATCGCCAGGAGAGAACTAACCGCCGTCCCGTAAATCACCGGCAAAGCACCAAACACCGGCGGCAGGGTATTCATCACCACTTCGCCGTCTTCAATCATCACACGACCGGCGGCGTCGCGCGCCGGCACATTCAATTCATTGGGCCGCCACTGGCTGGTAACGAGAAATTTCCAACCGTAGGTCTGCATGCTGGGCCAGGCGGCGTAGGTCAGCACGGACAACAACACGACCAGCATCGCAACGATGCTGAACGCGCCGATCTGAGAGCAGGCCGCCAAAATCGCGTCGCCACTAATCCAGCGGCGCGTTCGCACCAACGATCGGATCGGCCGGTCGGACAAAGGCACGCCGGAGTTTGCTACTGTGGCGGAGCTTATATCTGGCATCGTTTCCGCGTGTTCCAATCGTGACAAAATGCGCTATCCGCTGTGCCGCTCGACCTACCTGGCCGCGATCTATTCCTCGCCGGCAACCAGCGGCTGCCCCTTAAACGTCACCGTCTTCAGCGCCAGTTCGACCTTGGCCTGCACGGCGGGCGCCAGCGGGGCAAAATCGAGTTCCGCGGCATACCGCTGGCCATCATGCGTCGCCCACCAAAGGAAGTCCAACAGCTCCTGGGCCGACTGCTTGCTGGGCAGATTTTTCATGTCCTTGTATACGATCAGGTAGGTGAACGACGAAATGGGAAACGCTTGCTCGCCGGGCTGATCCCAGATATTCGCCGCCAGAATTTCGCCTTTCATTCCCGAAACGGCACCCGCACCCGCGAGCGAAACGGTCTCGGGCGAAGCCTTCACGAAGTTGCCGTCCTTATTCTGCACCATCCCGGACGACAGATCGTTGTTGTCGGCATAGCTCTGCTCCACATAGCCAATGCTTCCGGCCGTCTGCTGAACGACCGCCGTCACACCTTCATTTCCCTTGCCGCCCTGGCCGACGGGCCACTGAACCTGCTTGCCCATACCGACCGAGGACAAAAAATCGTCCGACTGCGTGGCCAAGTAGTTCGTAAAGATAAACGTCGTACCCGAGCCGTCCGTCCGCCAAACCGGCGTGATCTGCACGTTCGGCAGTTCGACGCCTGGGTTGAGTTCGGCGATGGCCGGATCGTTCCATTCGGAAATGCGCCCCATGTAAATGTCCGCCAAAACTGCACCGGTGAATTTCAAATCAGCCGTGACACCCGGCAAGTTGTATGTGGGAACGACCCCGCCGGCACAGGACGGCACTTCGACAATGTTGGCTGCGCCGCCGGTCTCCTGCAGTTCCGACTTGCTCATCGGCGCGTCCGATCCGGCGAAGTGGACTGTCTTGTCGGTGATCGCACGAATCCCACCGCCCGAACCGATCGATTGGTAGTCGATCAACACGTCGGGGTGAATCCCCTGATACACGGCGACCAGCCGCTTGTAGAGCGGCGCCGGAAATGTTGCGCCGGCTCCCTGCAAGCGAGTTTCGGCCTGGGTCATGGGAACCGAAACCGAACAGCCAACAATCAGGAGCGTCGCAGCGCAAATCACACTTCGGCCTGTCATGGCTTTATTCTTCCTCTGCCAAATCAATGACATATTGGGGTTCGTAAGCTAATCCCGTCCGAGCAGCTGGTGGATCTCCCGGCTGTTCGGCCACTCGCCGAATTGTCGGACAGCCGCCAACCTATGCGACCAATGTGAAGATTATGTGAAGAAACCGTGAAATGCCGGCCTGGAATTGCAACTTCGGGCAATATACGCAGATTAGGCGATGGGCAGCGACACTCGGAACGAGCTCCCCTTCCCCCCTTCGCTGGTTGCGGAAACGGTGCCCCCGAAGGATTGGACCAGATGCTTGACGATCGCCAGCCCTAGTCCTGTCCCCCCCAGTTCGCGCGACCGGGCCTTGTCCACACGATAAAACCGCTCGAACACGCGCGACAACTGCTCATCCGGGATGCCGATGCCCGTGTCCTCGACGTCGATCGTGGCGAGTTTCTGCCCCGGGATTGCCTGCCAGCGAACAACGACTCTGCCCCCCTCGGGTGTATACTTGATGGCGTTGTCGACCAGGTTGTCGAGAATCTCGCGCAGGCCTTCTTTGTCGGCGCGTACCCGACAGCCCGGCAGCCCCGCTTCGCCCACCAGCTCGATCCGCTTCGCTTCGGCGGCAGGTCGGTAATTCGCGAAACACTCGTCGACTGCTTCTTGAATCGACACCGGGACGATCTCGAACACCTCCTGGGCCGATTCGATCCGCGCCAGCGACAACATGTCAATAATTAAATGGTGCAGACGATCGGCCTGCTCCATGATCCGCTCGACGAATTTTGTGCTCGCTTCGCGGTCGTCGAGCGCCCCGTTGCGCAAAGTTTCCGCGTAGGCCTTGATCGAACTTAGTGGCGTCTTGAGCTCGTGCGATACGTTGGCCACGAAATCGCGGCGCAGCGACTCGAGCCGACGAAGCTCCGTGGTTTCGTGCATCACGATCACGACGCCGGGACAGGGTTCGCCGGCCAGGGGCGTGGCCTGGATGGCGACGCTCATTTTATCGCCGCTCTCTTGCGTCGTTTCAAGCCGCTGAGGTTGGCGGGTGGCGAGTGCGGCGCTGACCGCTTCTTCCAGCGTGTGGTTGCGCACCACCTCGAGGAGTTTGCGTCCTTCGACCATGGTGGGGTGAAAGTCGAACAGTCGGCCGGCAGCCGCATTGGCAAACAGCACGCGCTCGCGGCGGTCGACGCCGATCACTCCCTCAATCATGCCGCCCAGCACCGTGGCTTGTCGCTGGTGGCTCTCGGTCAGCTGCGTGATGCGATTGTCGAGGTCCTGACTGAGCCGGTTGAGCTTGAACGAAAGTTGCCCCAATTCGTCGCCGCCGGGAATGTAAATTCGCCGTTGATAATCGCCGCGGGCAATTCCGTCGACCGCTTCCGTGATATCCCTCAACGACCCGACCGATTTCCCTAAAAGCCACGACGAGAGCCCGAATGCCACCAGGAATATCCCAGCTGTAGCGCCCCACACCAATCGTCGTTGTGTCGACATTAGTCCGTCGATCGACGCCTGGGTAGTCGCCACCCGGGCAACACCAACCGTTTTCCCGTCGACTTCGGCCCTGGCGGCGAAGTAGCGATACGACTCGTGCAGCGATGCGCTGGTGCGCTCCGCCATCCCTTCCCCATGCTCCAGGGCGCGGACCACTTCCGGCCGTTCGTCGTGGAGTTTCATGGTCGCGACGCCGGCCAAATCAGTCTGTGCCGAGTCGGCCAGCACGTGCCCCGCTTTGTCGATCAGCGTGAATCGAAAGCCGGTCTGCTGGGCAAGCTTGCGAACTCGATCTTGGAGCGACGGGCTGCTCCCAGCGGTGATCTCCTCCGCAAAATCGTCCGCGACGAGCAAGCCGGCGTTCCGCAAGTTGCCGTCGATTTGCGCGTCGAGCTCCTCGGCCTGCCACCGCGAGATCAATAGTCCCAGTAGGAGCGCCGCGGCAAGATAGATTCCCGCCGAAGCGGCGAGCAGCTTCCAGAATACCCGGGAAGAAAGCATCGTAGCGGCGGCTTGCTCGTGGTCCAGCGGTCTAAATAGATGATGACCGCATTAGAATACCACGATCAACTTCAAGCGCGCAGCCGAAGTTCGACGCCTCTCTGAATCAATTACCGCCGGTGGTCGGCGACGCAGCCGGCGGCAACCGCTTGGGCGAGACGCGGGGGGCCGGGAATGATGCCGGCGCCGTGGCGGCGGCTGGGACGACGGCCGAAGTCGCCGTTTTGTCGATTGCGACTGCGGGTACCAGGCCCGAAGCGGAGGTTGGCTTGGGAATTGATTGTGTAGGTACAGGTGCCGACAACGAGCGAGCCTGGGTCACCGGAGGAGGCGCGGTCTTGTCGCCGACGGCGGCCGGCACCAGGGCGCTTGCCGGTTCTTCCAAGTAAGGATCCCTCGGCGGTTGCTGATTATTGACAGGCATTTCAACACCCGTCTCGCTGGGCAGGCCGCCCGGCGTTTGCGGCATCTCGCCCCAACCGACGACCGGGGCACGCGAAGAAGCGTAGTTAAGTTTCCGCGGTTTGCCGCGCATCGATTCCAGATCGGCGGCGTCCTCGTAGGCGGCGCCGGGCCACGGTCCTTCGGCCAAATAGACGCCGTCGTAGTCGAGCAGCGTCCCCTTGGTGTAGTGGACGTTTTTCACGGCCAGCGCGTATTCGGCCAGCGCGCGATAGTAGCGGACTTCCGAGTCCATCAGCCGTCGCTGCGCATCGAGCAGCAGGTCGAGCGATACTTCCTTGTTCTCTTCGAAAGGCACCTCGAGCGCCTGATGCTGCTGTCGGCTGGCGATTAGCCGGTTGTAGCTGGTCTGGGCGACGACGAACGTCCGGTCCATTTCGGCGATGGCGTCGGACAGTTCGTGGATCACCTCGCGCTGTTGGTCGCGCAACAGCGACCGATCACGGGCCAGGATCAATTCGGCATTTCGCACTCCCGCGTGTTCGCGGCGGAAGCCGATCGGCATCGAGAACTCCACGCCCAATTGCCATTCTTGGAAGTTGCCGGTCGCCAGATTGCCATACGCACTATCAAACTGGCCCAGGCCGCCGTTTTCGTTGCCCGTCAGATCGTCGCCGAAGCCACGCCAACGGTAGCGGCCGATCGCGTCGAGCCGCGGCATGAGGAAGTTCTTGCTGGCGATCAATTCGAGTTCGCGTCGGCGGATGTTCCATTTTTGGCGGCGCAGTTCGGCGCGTCGCATGGCCGCTTCACCCGTCGACTGC
This sequence comes from uncultured Planctomycetota bacterium, assembly GCA_963847905.1. GTDB lineage: Bacteria > Planctomycetota > Planctomycetia > Pirellulales > Lacipirellulaceae > DASYDU01. Next base: position 51,103 of record CAWKBP010000005.1, read on the forward strand.
TCCCAATCGAAATCGACTTTGGCCATGATCGGCTCGTCGCTCGGACGCATCAGGCGACCGTCGTTGGGCGAAAGTCCCATCAGCACCCGCAGCCGCCGCTCGGCCACGAGCACTCCGCCGGTCGGACGGAAAGTGCCGCCGCCGCTGCCGTTGCCGACGCGTGTGCCGTCGAGAATCTGCCCGCTCAGCGCGGTTTGGACTTCTTCCTGGAAACGGAAATACTGTTCGCGAGCCTGGGCTTCGTTGGCCGCCTCGCCGCCGGTGCGGCCGGTTTCGTAGAGCGCGTAGACACTCCGCCACGTCTTCAGGGCTTCGTCGCGGGCCTTCACTTTGGCGTCCAGCTCGCGGTAACCGTAGTACAAGTCCCAATACGAATTCTCGAGATTGCTCATCAGATCGCGGACGGCGATCTCAAAATCCACCAGCGCCACGTCGGTGTTGATCCGCGCCACGAGGACGCCGTTGTAGACGCCCGGCGTCGAGAACGGACCGGCGATACGGTTAAACTGCAAGCCGGCGCCTTGCAAAATCGGCTGACGTGCTTCCGCTTCGACGTTGGTGTTCCAGGCGCTGGGGAGCAAATTGCCCGGCGCGTTGTTGCCGTCGTAGTCGACGTTGTGGCGGACGGTGAATTGTGAGCCGGTGGCGGCGGTCTTGGTGATCGCTGCCTGGAAGACGCTCGCGTCCTGGAACAGGATCCGCGTGCCGCCGCCGAAGAATTCGTTGTTCAGCGCCCGATGGTTCTTTTCCCAGAAGATGCTCGATTGCAGCTGGGCGTCGAAATCGCTCAAGGCCGCTTCGACGCCAAACCGCGGATCGGTCTCGGCGATCGAGGCATCGTAAATAGTTCGCGTCGCATCGGGTGAACGGACCACCGCTCCACCCAACTCGCGGAGGACCGGCGAGTTTTCGAGCGCCGTCTCGATCACTTCGGAGAGCGAGATATTCCAGTAATCGGGATTCTCGGCGTCGAGCAGCGTCAGCGGCGGTGGCGAGGCGAGCGACGCGTCGTTGTTGTTGAGCGTGCAAGGCGACTCGGCCGGGTACTCGATCGTGGTCGCGAGCGTCTCGAAGTATTTGTCGGTCTTGCCTTGGAAGTTGTTTTGGCTGCCCCATTGGCAGCCGGTCGGCGAGACCATCGACGCGGCCAGCAGGAGAACGGTGATTTTTCGCAAGCGGTTCATGCCGTGTTTACAAAGGCAGCGGCTCGCCCGTGGGGCGATATCCGTGGCCAATTTCGTTACGGTCACCCGGCGCATTGAGCGTCGACAGACAAGACTCGCTTCTCCGCGACGCGCAGTGGAGCACGTAAATCGCGGATTTGGCAGATGAGGGCGGCAAAAATACTGCCTGCAATTGCGCGTGCCTAGAGCAGTTTCCCCCAAGTCGCACTCTCGCCACCGCCAGCATGCCAGCAAATTAGCGGGCGGACTTGTTCGCTGTTCTTCCTCGCCGCCATACACGCCACCGGCAAAACCACCCCAACCCGCACGCCTACCCCTTTCCCTGCGACAACAAGTGCCAACCCTCGATCGCCGCGAGCGCCAAATTCGCCCCGCTGGATATACTGAAAAATATGCCGACTCCTCTCTCCACCGCGGGTGCGGCCAGCGGTTCCGATGCCTGGCAAGAGCTCGAAGAAGTGCTCGCCAGCCTCGGCCAATTGGCCCGCACACCGATCGAGCCCGAAGCGTTCTACGAGCAAACGCTCGTCGAGTGTGTCCGTGCGCTCTCGGCCGTGGGAGGCGCGGCGTGGTTGCGAGCGTCAACGGGTGCACTGCGGCCCGTCGCCCACGTGAACTGGCGAGGCGCCGAAATCTCGGCGAGCGCCGAAGCCCGCCGCGCGCATGAAGCAATGCTATCAAGTGCCGCGGAGGGTGGCCGGATCGTCCTCGCCGAAGGAGGCAGTTTTGTCGCCCCCGTTCAGCTGGCTGGCAACGACTCGACAGCGGCCGCCACGCCGGTGACCGCCGCGATCCTCGAAATCACGCCTCGCGCCGACGCGAGTCCCGCCACCTACCACGGCTACGAAGAATTCCTGGCCGCGGTCTGCGAGCTGGCAGCCGAGTATCACACCCGCCGCGAGCTGACTCGACTGCGGCAGAACGAAAGCTATCGCGACGAATTGGTGCGACTCAGCACGCTGGTGCATCGCAGTATCGAACTGACGCCGACCGCCTACGCCGTCGCCAACGAGGGTCGCCGTGTGATCGGTTGCGACCGGCTGAGTGTGCTCGCGGCCGTTGGCCGGCGTTCGCGGCTGTTAGCTACTAGCGGTGCGAGTCGCGTCGAACGGCGCAGCGGCGCGGCGCGGCGAATGGAAGAGCTGGCCGAGCTCGTGCGACCGACTGCCGAGCCGGCCTGGTACGCCGACGGGCAAAGCGATGCCCTGCCCCCGGTCGCCGACGCGCTCGAAGCGCACGCCGAAGAATCACACGCCCGCCAAGTAGCCGTGGCACCTCTCATTCGCCCGCAACCAGGCGATCTCGCTTCCGCGAGTGGGGACTCACGCACACCCTCCCGCGCCTCCGCCGAGAAGCCCGTATTCATCCTGATAGCCGAGCAATTCGACGCCCGCACGGGCAATCTCACCGCCGATCGACTGATGGAAGTCGCCGAACTATCGTCGACGGCACTCTACAACGCGCTCGAAGTCGACCGGCTCCCTTTCCGCACGGTGCTGCGTCCGCTCGCCGCCGCAAAACGAAAAATCGCAGAGCACATCGCTCGCTCAACAGCCATTGCCGCTCTCGGCGCCGCGGCGATTGCGGCGCTGGTGTTCGTGCGTGCCGACTTCACGATCGAAGCCACCGGCACACTCCAGCCAGCCGTGCGACAGGAAGTATTCGCGCCGAGGAGCGGGCTGGTCGACGAGGTGCTCGTCGCGCCGGGCGCCGACGTTGCCGCGGGCGCCCCGCTGGTGCAACTCCGCGATCCATCGCTCGAGTTGGATCTGAAGCGGGTCCACGGCGAGATGGAAACGGTTCGCCGACAGCTCGAAGCCGCGCGAGCCACCAAAGGGAGCCGCGACCTCCGCGATGAAAACCCCGTGGAACTCTACCGACTCTCGGCCAGCGAACGCGAGTACGAACAACAGCTCGCGAACCTCGAAAGCGAACTCGCGCTACTCAACAGCGAGCGCGATAGCCTCGTCGTCCGTAGCCCGATCGCTGGCCGCGTGCTGACCTGGGACCTCGCCAACCGGCTCGCAGCCCGACCGGTCGAGCGCGGCGAAGTGCTCGTCACCGTGGCCGACTTGGCGGCCAATTGGCAACTGGAACTGGCCGTCGCCGACGACCGCATCGGCCACGTGCTCGCGGCCCAGGCCAAGGAAGAGAAAGACGCTCTACCCGTTCAATTTCGCCTCCGCTCGGCCGACGCATCCTACACCGGACACATCGAACGAATCGGCATGACCGCCAGCGTCGACACCAAGGACGCCGCCGCGGCCCGTCCGACGGTCGACGTCGTCGTCGCCTTCGACAAGTCAGAGCTCACCGACGAAGCCCGGCGCAACCTCCGCCCCGGCGTCACCGCCCGCGCTGAAATCGACTGCGGCCGCAGCGCGCTCGGCTACGTCTGGCTGCACGACATCTGGGACACCACCCTCACCTGGCTCCGCTTCTAACAGACTCTGCAAAAAATGCATCACTCTCAAAACACAAATCGATTTCTCACGCAAAGGCGCCAAGGCGCAAAGCTAACTACTTTGCGTTTCTTTGCTCCTTTGCGTCTTTGCGCGATCATTGGTGCGATACTATTGCCGAGTTGGGTGGTCGCTGCGGAAACAGCAAATAACAGCACGCCGCTCGAAGTCGAGTCCGTCGTCTTGCGGCTGCTGGCCGAAGCGGATGTGCCGGCACAAGAAGCGGGGTTGCTCACAACCGTTGCCGTCCGCGAAGGGTATGCAGTCAAGCAAGGCGCGACGCTAGCGCAAATCGACGACCAGGTGGCGCTGATGGCCGAACGGGCCGCCCAATTGAAGTACGACGTCGCTCACGAAAAAGCGACCAACGACGTGCAGGTCCGCTACGCCAGCAAAGCGGCCGAGGTAGCCGCCGCCGAGCTCGAACGGTCGACTGGCTCCGTGGCTCGCTTCGCCAAGAGTGTCTCGGATTCGCAGCTCGACGTCGAGCGGCTGAACGTCGACAAGACGCGGCTCGAAGCCGAGCAGGCCGAGCACAATCAGCAAATCGCCGTGCTGGAGATGAAGTCGGCCCAAAACGAACTCGACGCCGCCAAGGTGCAACGCGTCCGCCGCCAGATCATTGCGCCGTTCGACGGCACGATCGTGCAGGTGTTCGTCCGCCTGGGCGAATGGGTCGAGCCAGGCCAGAAGGCGCTGCGAATCGTAAACATCGACCGACTCAAGGCCGAGGGTTTCCTGCCGGCAGCCGCCGCCGACGCGAAGCTCGTCGGCGCACCGGTGCAACTGACCCTCGATTTGGCCGGTGAGCAGGCCGCTGCGTTTACCGGCAAGGTGTCGTTTGTCAGTCCCGAGGTCGACCCAATCACCGGCCAGGTCCGCGTCTGGGCCGAGATCGACAACCGGGCCGGCCGCCTTCGCCCGGGGCAGCCCGTACGGATGGTCATCGGCGAGTAGCACGTTCCATGTCGAAACCTGTCGCTTCCAACGACCGCCTCCTCGCACTTCGCCTGCGGCCCGACCTCGTCGCGGTGCCGGTCGAGATGGCCGGTGCGTCGACCTGGGTTGTCCGCGACCCGCTCACCCTCGAACATTTTCATTTCTCACCGGAAGAACACGCGCTACTGGAAATGCTCCGCCACCCGGTGAGCCTCGCCGAGATGTCGCGAGAATTTGCCCGCGAGTTTCCGCCGCGGACGATCGCCGAAACCGAGCTATGGGCCTTCCTCAGCCGATTGCACGAGGCGGGACTGTTGATGAGCGACGCACCGGGCCAAGGCGACGAGCTCCTCCAGCGCCATCGCCAGGAGCGGTTTCGCAGTTGGTCGCTCGCCTGGGCTCAGCTTACCGCGATCCGCTTCCGCGGCATCAATCCCGACGCCGCACTCACGGCCATCCACCGCCATGCAAGTTGGCTCTTCTCCCGCACGGCGCTGGCGCTCGCCACCGCAATCGTCCTGTTCGCCGGGTCGATCGTCGTCGGCCACTTCGACGAAGTTCGGCGCGGCTGCCGGAGCTTTCCGTATTCGCCGACTGGCGGAACCTGGTCTGGCTGTTCGCTGCGATCGGCATCGTCAAATGCCTGCACGAGCTGGGACACGCACTGGCGTGTAAACACTTCGGTGGCGAAGTGCCGGAGATGGGCATACTCGTTTTGGTCTTCGTGCCCTGCCTCTATACCGACGTGACCGACGCCTGGCTGCTCGCGAGCAAGTGGCAACGGATCCTGGTTTCCGCGGCAGGCATGTTGGTCGAGCTGGTGATCGCGTCGGTCGCCACGATCATCTGGTGGTTCTCTCAGCCAGGGCTGGTGCAGCTGCTTGCGCTCGACGTGATGGTGATCTGCACGATCAACACACTCGCCGTGAACGGCAATCCGCTCCTGCGGTACGACGGCTACTACATCCTCGCCGATCTTGTTGAGTCGCCGAACCTCTGGCAGCGGTCGCGCGAAGCGCTGCAACTCTTCGTGAGCCGCTGGATCCTCGGCAACAAAGTCGAAGAGGACTCGCTCGTGCCGACGCGACATCGCGGCTGGCTCGCCAGCTATGCAGTCGCTTCCAAGATCTACTCCGCTTCCATCTTCGCGGCGATCGTGTGGGGCACCGTGCTCATGCTCTATCCCTACCATCTCGAAAACGTCGCCTACCTGTTGGGGCTCACGCTCGTTTGCGGGGCATTGGTTCAGCCGGTGAGCAACCTGGTTCAAGTTGCCCGCAATCCGCTCCGCCGCCGCGAGCTCCGCAAGGGCCGGCTGGCCACGCTGGCGACCCTGGCACTGGTGGCCGCGATCGTGATTCTCGCCTGGCCCGTGAACTACTACGTCCACGCGCCGCTGGTGCTGCTGCCGACCAACGCGACGCGAGTCTACGCCACGGTCGACGGCACGCTCCGCTCGGCGCTGCTGCCCGGCGTGCAAGTCGCGGCCGACGAGACCATCGCCACGCTGGCCAATCCAGACGTCGAAATCGAGCTCGCCCGGCTGACGGGCGAACACGAGCTAGCCCGTCTGCGACTCGACAGTCTGCAAAAACTCCGCGGTCAGGATGCCGAGGCGGGCCCGAAAATTCCCGCCGCCCGCGCCACACTCGCCGATCTCACGGCCCAACTCGCCGACCGCCGCCGCGACGCCGATCGACTCACGCTCACCGCGCCAACTTCCGGCATCGTGATCGCCGCCCCCAACACGGAAGCCCGCAAAACCCAAGGCGGCCGACTGAACACCTGGAGCGGCAACCTGCTCGACGAGAAAAACCGCGGCGCACTCGTCGAGCCGGGCACGCTCGTATGCCTCGTCGGCGATCCGAACGATCTCTCGGCCGTACTCTTGGTCGACGACACCGACGTCGCCCGCCTGACTCCAGGCCAACGCGTGCGACTCATCCTCGAACAAGCGCCGGGGCAACTTCTCGTGGGCGAAGTGCTCGACGTCGCGCGACACGACGTTGCCAGCAGCGACTCCACAATGACCGCCCGCGCCGACCTGGCATCGCTCTTCACGGGTCTCGCGCCACCCGGCCGCGCCGACACGCATTACCAGGTCCGCGTGAAACTCGATCAGCCCGGTCACGCCCTCGCAATCGGCGGCCGCGGCGAAGCCAAAGTCGCCGCCGAACGAATCACGCTGGCCCGCTGGCTCGCCCGCTATTTCGCCCAAACGTTCCGGCTGCCGACGTAAAGATGCGAATTCATGTTTTTCTTGGCTTCAAAACCCAAATGGCGTAGAATTATCAAGGACGAGGCCAAATATGACCCTTGAACTCCAACTTTCCACGGAAGCCGAAGCTAAGATTCGTGCGCAGGCCGCGGCTGCGGGCCAGGACATCGCTACCTTCGTACTTGAAGCTGTGAGCGAAAAAATCGCGGACGCCGAGTCGCGGCACCCTATTCCTACCCAGGACGACTCGGAATGGCTAAAGAAGCTTCACGCCGCAATTGCGCGGCACCCCGTTAGTACGCACTTTGTCGATGACAGTCGCGAATCTATTTATGCGGGCCGCGGCGAATGAGGATATTGCTCGATACCAACGTGCTCTGCCGCATGGCAGAACAGAGTCATCCCCACGAACAGCCAGCCACGAGTGCAATTACGAATCTCCGTCGCGATCGCCACGAGCTTTGCCTCGTACCAAAGGTGTTGTACGAGTACTGGGTCGTCGTCACGCGCCCTGTCGCAGAAAACGGCTTGGGGATGAAGACCGCCGAAGCGGACAGAAATATCGAGGATTGGCTCGACTTATTTACGCTATTGCGCGACGAACGGGGCGTATTCTCCGCGTGGCGCGAATTGGCAAGTTTCTACGAAGTGAAGGGCAAGAGTGCACATGACACACGGCTCGTCGCCGCTATGAAGCGCCACGACGTTTCACATTTGCTCACGTTCAACGTTGCCGATTTTCAGCGTTATGAAGGAATCGAGATCTTCGACGCTCGAGTGGTCGGAACGTCAACGTCCGGCGAATAACAGCCCGCGGCGAAGCGAAAGTCGCCGCCGAACGAATCAGCTTGCGCCTGGCTCGCCCGCTATTTCGCCCAAACGTTCCGGCTGCCGACATGAGATCGTGTTGGATTCGCGTGGCAAACTAGCTATAATTTCGTTAAGTAAGCTGTCCTCATCGAGAAGTGCGATATGGCTACGGTCGAACATCCACCGGTCTACGACGACCTCGTCACTCTGCTCACTCGCAGTGTGCCGCACGACGAATTAGTCGCTTTCCATTTGTCGCCAGAAAAGCAACAGCGACTCGACGATCTGCTGGAGCGGAATCGGTCGGGAACACTGACCGAGGCAGAATCCACCGAACTCGATACCTTCGAGCACATGGAACATGTTGTCCGCCTGCTCAAAGCCCGCGTCCGCTTGGACAACTCGGCGTGACTCGCCCCACAGCTGCCTTGCGTCGCGACGTCGTGCAGCGAGCGGACGATCGCTGTGAGTACTGCCAAATCCATCAAGCAGACGCCGCGTCGCGGCATCAAGTAGATCATATCGTTGCCGAGAAACACGGCGGCGAAACTGTGCTCGACAATCTCGCTCTCTCTTGCCTGCTATGCAATCGCCGCAAAGCCAGCGACATCGCCGCTCTCGATCCACAGTCGGGCCAACTCACAGCACTCTTCAATCCTCGCGCCAAATATGGCCCGAGCACTTCCAAATCGTGGATTCTCAGATTGTCGGCCTGACTGCCGAAGGACGAACGACCGCTGTATTCCTGCGATTCAATTCTCCGGAGCGAATCCTCGAACGCGAAGAATTGATTCGGGCCGGTCGACTTCCGTCGAGCTAGATCGCCTTGCAGTTGATGGAAATCGCCTAGGCCGGTGACCTCTCGCTCAGCATTCGCAGCACTCTCTGAGTCCGCGCTTCGAGCCGTTCTCTATCCGTCGGTGCGGATACGCTGCGTTTGACCAGTTCCTCGATCGACTCGGCATGCGCCTTGAGCACGTTCCGGCGGGACGCCATGTTGTTGCGCGTGGCGAGCACTTCGAGCGACCAAAGGATCGCTTCGAGCACAGCAACGTTCCCGGCGGCGTTTTGGCGAATCTGATCGAACGCCTCGGCGGAGAGGCTGGCGAACGAGGGCCCGGTCGTCAGCACGCGGAGCTCGCCGTCGTCGCTGCGGAATTGCGATTCGATCCGACACCCGCTCACTCGCGCGAGAATCGCCGTCAGATAGTCGACGCACATCACGGCCGTGGTCGTGTCGTTGATGCCGGGCGAAAGGGCCTTCAAGGCGACATCGACGATTTGCCGGATGCCGAAGGCGGCATCCTGATCGAGCGTTCGCTGCCGATCGACGGAATAGAGGGAGCGAATTCGCGCCGCCCTCTCATCGTCGAGTGCGTCGCTAGCGAGGACCGACGCGATTGGCGTCCCCTCGACGACAAACTCACCAATGCCGCGCCTCCATCCGCACAACGGCCTGCTGCTCGCTCGCCAACTTGAGCAGCTCCGGCGCGTCGATGCTCTGGATGTAGCCCGTCTGCTTGGCATGCACAGCTTGCCAACTGCGACCCGCCAACGGCGGCTCCTGCCGAGGCGGCTCGAGTTCTTCGCCGACTTCCTTGGGAAACAATCGATCGACGGCTTCGAGCGTTTCCTCCGCCACATTGGCCAGGATCTGCGCCGCTTGAATCGAAACCGCGATGTGATGGATGAAATAAATCAGCACCGCGATCCCGGCCAACCCTAGGATCAATCCCATCAGCACCGCGAGCGACGGCACAAACGCCCCTTCGTCGCCGCCGCGGATCGTCCGCAGCACGACCAGGCAATAGGCGAAGATACCGAGAAACGCACCCAGCACGAATTGATTCGACCGATCGCCCATGAAATTGCGCAGCACGCGCGACGTGTACTGGCTCGACGTGAGGGAGAGGGCGACGATCGTGATCGAGAATACGACGCCGGCGACCGTGATCATCGAGCTGGCCACCACGCCCAATAGCCCGCGCGAGCCCTCCGCCCCCGCGCCAAACAACAGCGGCAGCTGGTTCATCCAGTCGCCGTCCATGTGGACGTCGACCTCAATCAGCACAAAGGCCAACAGCACGCTGGCGGCCACGATGATCGTCGGCAGAAACCAGAAGCTATCTCGCGCGGTGCCACCAATGTTGCAGCTTTAACATGAGCGTTTGATCAATTCATTTCCCCGGGGGCCCGGCCGATGGCGAGGCGTTCGACCGATCGCCGGCCGAATCCGTCAGTAAATTCTCGTCTTCGTTGAGCGGCTGCATCTTGCGTGCCTGCTTCTCGATTTCGCTCGCTTCGCTCGACAACCCGGCCTCGGCCTGCGTGGCCACTGCACCATGGTCCTTATCAATTCGCTTCTTTTCCGTTGGGCGGCTCGTCGCGACCCCCACTTGTGCCTCGGGCTGCTTCTCGGTGATCACCACCGGCACACCGCGTGGGAAAACCACCTCGCGCGCCTCGTCCGGGATCGAAATGCCATGCTCGGCAAACGCCGTCCTCACCAGCCGGATCACCGACGAGCGAATCTTAAAGATGCTGTGGTCGTGCGTATTGAACCAAAAGTAGATCCGCAAATTGACCGTGCTCTTGCCCAAGTTTTCGACCAGCACGAGCGGCTCCGGATCGGCCAGCACGGTCGGATGGTCGGCGAGCACTTGCCGGGCCACTTCTTGCGCGGCCGCGATCGAGTCGTCGTAGCCAATGCCAATCAGAAAATCGTCGCGCCGGTTTTCGTTGATCGTCAGATTGCGGATGTTGCTCTTGTAGACCGTGGCGTTGGGGATTTGCACCATCGTGCCATCGAGCGCCGCGAGCACAGTCGTACGAATGTTAAGCTGCTGCACGAATCCCATCACGCCGTTGACTTCGATCAGATCGCCGGTCGCAAACGGCTGCTGCTTGCTGAGGAAGACGCTGGCCAGAAAATTTTCCGTGATGTCGCGAAACGCGATGCCGACCGCAAGGCCGATCAAGCCCGTGCCGCCCAGCACCGTGAGCGCGAGCTGCGTCAGCCCCGCGACACGGAGCACAACGTAAGTGCCGACGAGCATCACCAACACACCAATCCCGCGGGCGATCACATTCCGCAACAGCTTCGCCTCAACGCGATCTGTAAGAAAACTCCGCGCCTGCCGCGTGGCCAACATCGCCAGTAGCCACGAGACACCAAGTATCAACAATCCAAAGACCAGGAACGGGATCAGCTGGATGAAGTCGCGCCACAACTTTTCCACGCCGCCCCAGGCCGGCGCGAAATCCCAAACCGATGGCTGCATTACCTCGATACGATTGGCAACCGCGACTACGTCCTGCGTATTGCGCGCCAGATCGCCGGCCCATTTTTTCAGGTCCTCCGACTTGGTTTTTCCCCGCAGGACGACGACTCCCTCGTCGACCTCGACTTTGGAATTCTCAAACCAGCCGGTGGCGACCAACACCCGCTCCAAGCGCGTGCGAATCTCGTCGTCGAGCGCGACCGGCTGGACGTCGACTTTCTCCGGCGCGGGGGCGAGCTCTTCCTTGGCGGGGCTCACCTCTTTCTCGGGCGGGGCGACAGTTTGGCCGAGCGACTGTCCGCCTGCGAAGATCGCCGCCAAGACCGCGCACCGCAATCCAAATCGCAGCGTTTCAGGGCGCGGAAACGACATGGGAAGCTTTCCTCGTCGAAGGCCAGCCCAGAAAATCAGTCGAGTCGGCCAGCGAACAGCCCGATTGTACTCCCGTCAAGGCGAGTGACAACCGGCGTCGATTTGCCGAGATGGCTCCTTGCTAGAGCGCAAGGCGACTACGGGATCAAGAATATGAGCCCCGTCGCCACGCCGCCCGCCGTGAGACCGCCCGCCAATTTGCAGCGCGTAGCAGCAGGTGTAGCGCCGCGGCGGGCAGCTGCCTGGGCGATAATGGCCGAGCGTGTAGTCGCATTCGCACGGACAATCGACGCCCATCTTGTACGGCAAGGCCACGACATTGGCGAAGAAGTGGGCGCCCGAAACGGTGGATTGCACGCATTCGGTGCAACACGGTCCAAAGCAGCCGCAGCCGTAGCCGTAGCGCTCGAGATTGACTTCCTCAAAGTAGAGCGGGTTGCAGCAGAAGCAGCTGGCGACCCAATTAAAGGTATTCACAGGCCATCCGCGCGTCGTGCCCGTCGGATCGAAGAACTCGACGTGTTGTGGCGTGCGTTCGTTCCAGTAGTCGCGCGGCAGCGTGCCGGCGGGGAGCACCGTGTTGGTCGTCAAGTCGGCGAGCGGCGTGGGCGTCCAGTCGGCGCCAGGCTCATCCACTTTGGTCAAACGCTGTGCGGCGCTCGGCGGCGTCGGCAGCATCTCGGCAACTGGTGGTGACGAAACACGCAGTGCGGCCGGGACGACCTGATCGGCATGTGCCACTTCTTTGGTCGGCGGCGCAGACATTTGTTCAAAGCGGTCGGCGCCGACCAGGCGAATCTCGCTCGATAGCTGGACGTCACCGCGCTCCGCCACGTAAGTAGCGGTCGTGGCGTCGATCGAAGTGGCGTAGGCTTCGGACGCCTGATCAAAGGGATCGTAGTTGTGGCGGTTATAGGCTTGGGTCGCGGGGAAATAGACGTCCGCTGCCTCGCTGGTCGCGGCAATCGGCTGCGCAAAGCAAGCGCAGGCAGCCGCCAGGGCGAAACTCGCGCTCCACGACAGACGATGGCGGTTGCTCTTGCGCATGATGGCACCGACCTCCAAACCGGGAAGAAGATTCACGGACGGTCACTCTTTTCGGCTATCCGGCAGGCGTTTCCTTAGCCAATCGTCACAATCGGCAAACTTTAACATCGGGCCGGTCCGGCGTCCCGCTCCTGGCTGGGCGGGCCGAATCGCCTCAACTCCCTGCCGGAAAACGACATACGCCGCCACAGAATGTTTGACATTTTGCTCACCGGCTCGCGATAATGGGACCTGGACGCCGCCGGAATCGAGCTGGCACGCGTCACGGCCTGGCGCGGGCGGCGCCGTCCGAATTGTTGTCGCTCCGGAACTCGACACCCCAGTTCGTCACCGCCAGGTTATTCGACCATGCGCCTGCCCTGGATACCACAAAGCAAGTCTGACGCGCCGTGCCATGCGCCGAAAGCGCTCCGCACCGCTGTCGCGTCCGTCGCCTCGAACGTCGCCGCGTGCTCGATGCCGCGGTCACAGACCTCGTCTTCGCGCCGATCGACACCAATCCCTCGACCGCCGTTCACGATTCGAACGAGGGGACGCAGATCACGGTCACGTCCGACGCCACCGGCACGGGCACGCTCACGTACGATTGGCAACTCGCCCAAGGGGCGAACGTCATCGCCGAGGGTCACAACCCGTCGTTCCAATTCACACCGCTCGATAACGCCAACTATTCCGTCACGCTCACCGTCACCGACGGCAACCAGACCGTCGCCTCGCGGACCGAGGACCTCGTCGTTCACAACGTTCGTCCGGTGCTCGTCGTCGCCAGCGATCAAGCAGTAAAAGAAGGCGAGACGCTCAACCTCTCCGCGATGGGCGGTGCGCCGCCGCTGGGCTTGTACATCGATCTGGGCCTGCTCGATACGCACACCGCCACGGTCAACTGGGGCGACGGCTCGCCCACCGAAGCGCCAACGATCTTCGCGGCCGCCGGCACCGGCGCGCTCGGCGCCACGCACGTCTACACCGGCGAAGGCACCTACAAGGTGACCGTCTCCGTGACCGACGACGATGGCGGCACGGATACCAAGTCGTTCTCCGTCAAAGTCACCAACGCCGATCCGACCGCCACGCTCGCCAACAGCGGCCCGGTGGACGAAGGCTCGACGGCCACTGTCTCCTTCAGCAATCAGACGGACGGAAATCCCGCCGACGTCGCCGCCGGCTTCCGCTACGCCTACGACCTCGACAACGATGGCACGTTCGACGTTGGCGACGGCACCTACGCCGGCTCGGTCACGAGTGATAGCCAAATCGTGTCGGCCGCGCTGCTGGCCGATGGGCCCGCGACACGCACCGTCCGTGCCCGGATCATCGACGTCGACAACGGATTTACCGACTACACGACCGATATTACGGTCAATAACGTCGCGCCGAAGCTCATCGATTTCGCCGCCGTCGACAACACGATCAACGAAGGCCAGACCGCCACGATCAAAATGACGGTCGACGATCCGGGCGTGAACGACGTGTTCGCCGTCGACGTCGATTGGAAAGACGGCGCACCCGCCGACACGATCGTCGGTCTGGGCCTGGCCAATGCGAGCGGCACGGTCGGCGGCACGACCTACCAATGGGACGCGACGACGCGGCAGCTCACGGTCAGCCATCTCTATCAAGACGACAATCCGACCGCCACGACGAGCGACACATACGCCGTCGCGCTCGCCGTCCGCGACGACGACCTGGGCATGAGTCCGCCGTATCAGGTCGACATCACCGTCGGCAACGTGCGGCCGGTGCTGGTCGTCGCCGTGAATCAAACCGCCAGCGAAGGTGCGCTGCTCGACTTGTCTGGCAATGGCACTCCGCCGCTGGGACTGTTTGTCGACGAAGGCGTCCTCGACACGCACACCGCCACCGTCGATTGGGGCGACGGCTCCGCAATCGAATCACCCACGCTGCTGTTTGCGGCCGGCGCTGGCACGCTCGGCGCAACGCACACCTACCAAGACAACGGCGTTTATACCGTCACCGTCACGGTCAACGACGACGACGGCGGCGGCGACACCAAGTCGTTCACCGTCACGGTTGGCAGCGTCGCCCCCACGGCCGTACTCTCCAACAGCGGTCCAGTGAATGAAGGCTCGACCGCGACCGTCTCGTTCAGCGGCCAATTCGATCCCAGCGCCACCGACACCGCGGCCGGTTTCCGCTACGCCTACGATCTCGACAACGACGGCACGTTCGACGTCGGCGATGGCACCTACGCCGGTTCGGTCGCCACATCGAGCCAGCTGGTCTCTGCCGCGCTCCTGGCAGACGGGCCCGGGACACGCACCGTGAAGGGCCGGATCATCGACAAGGACGGCGCGTCGACCGATTACACCACCACGATCACGATCAACAACGTCCGCCCCGTGCTCGTGGTGGCGGCGAATCAGACCGTGAACGAAGGCACGCTACTCGATCTGACCGGCATCGGCACGCCGCCTCTCGGTCTGTTCATCGACGTCGGCGTCCTCGACACCCACACCGCCACGGTCAACTGGGGCGATGGCTCGGCCATCGAATCGCCGACGATTTTGGCCGCAGCCGGTTCAGGTACGCTCGGAGCGACTCATACCTACCAGGACAATGGCGTATTCACCGTCACCGTCACGGTCACCGACGACGACGGTGGCTTCGACACCAAGTCGTTCCTCGTCACGGTTGGCAGCGTCGCCCCCACGGCCGTACTCTCCAACAGCGGGCCGGTGAACGAAGGCTCGACGGCGACCGTCTCGTTCAGCGGCCAGTTCGATCCCAGCCCCACCGACACTGCCGCCGGTTTCCGCTATGCGTACGACCTCGACAACGACGGCACCTTCGACGTCGGCGATGGCACCTACGCCGGTTCGGTTGCCACTTCGAGCCAGCTGGTCTCTGCCGCGCTACTCGCCGACGGGCCGGGGACGCGCACCGTAAAAGGCCGGATCATCGACAAGGACGGCGCGTTGACCGATTACACCACCACGATCACGATCAACAACGTCCGCCCCGTGCTAGTGGTGGCTGTGGATCAGACCGTCAACGAAGGCGCGCTGCTCGATCTGACCGGCATCGGCACGCCGCCCCTCGGTTTGTTCGTCGACGTCGGCGTTCTCGACACCCACACCGCCACGGTCAACTGGGGCGACGGCTCGGCCATCGAATCGCCCACCATCCTCGCTGCGGCCGGTTCGGGCACGCTCGGCGGGACCCACACCTATCTCGACAACGGCGTTTACACAGTCACCGTCACGGTCACCGACGACGACGGCGGGTTTGACACCAAGTCGTTCCTCGTCACGGTCAACAACGTCCCGCCCTCGATCGACACACTTTCGATCACTACGCCAATCAACGAAGGCCAGTCGGCCACGCTCACCGGCACCTACAGCGACCCGGGCGTGCTCGACACCCACATGCTGGACGTCGACTGGGACGGGGACGGTACCTTCGACCAGACGATCAACGTTTCAGGCGGGTCATTTAGCGTCTCCCGCCTGTTCCCCGACGACAACCCGACGGGCACTCCGTCCGACACCTTCGCAGTCCACGTCCGCCTCCGCGACAACGACGGCGGCAGCGACCTGGACCAGGTCAACTTGACCGTCAACAATCGGCCGCCCGTGCTGATCGTGGCCCTGCCGCAGATGGTCAACGAAGGTTCGCTGCTCGATCTGTCGGGCGTGGGTACACCGCCACTCGGTTTGTTCATCGACGACGGCAAGCTCGACACCCACACAGCCACGGTCAATTGGGGCGATGGCTCGGCCATCCAGTCCCCTTCCATCTTCTTCGCCGACGGCGCCGGCGAACTCGGCGCCACGCACACTTACGCCGACGACGGAGTCTACACCGTCACCGTCACGGTCACCGACGACGATGGCGGCGTGGCGACCAGCTCGTTCACAGTCACAGTCGCCAACGTCGATCCGAGCCTCATCGTCACCCCCTCCGCAATCCTGGTGAACGAGGGGAGCTCGGTTGGCTTCGACGCCACGTTCAGCGACCCCGGCTTCGACAACCCGCTCAACCCGGGCACCGAAAAGTTCGAGTCGTTCACCTACGACGTCAATTGGGGTGACGGCCGCGACGCGATCGTCGGCATGAGCGTCGCCGATACCAATGGCGCACAGGCGTCCCATCGACCGGCATGTTCAGCAGCAACCATACCTACGCCGACGACGGCATGTACACGGTCACCGTCACGATCCACGACGACAATGGCGGCAGCTTCGTCCAGCAATTCATGGTCACCGTGAACAACGTCGCGCCGACGCTCGCGGTCACTCCTTCGGCCAACTTGGCAAACGAGGGGAGTGAGATCAGTTTCAACGCCGCGTTCAGCGACCCCGGCTTCGACAACCCGCTCAACCCAGGCACCGAAAAGGCCGAGTCGTTCACCTACGACGTCAATTGGGGCGACGGGCGCGACGCAATCGTCGGCATGAGCGTCGCCGATACCAATGGCGCGCCGGGAGTCTTTTCAACCGGCATGTTCAGCGGCAGCCATATCTATGCCGACGACGGCGTTTATACGGTCACGGTCACGATCCACGACGACAACGGCGGCAGCTTCGTCGAACAATTCATGGTCACCGTCGAAAACGTGGCGCCAACGCTGACGACCCCGAATGGAAATCAGACCCTCAACGAAGGCGCGCTGCTGTCGCTTGCCAACTTGGGCACGTTCACCGACCCCGGCTTCGACAATCCGCTCAATCCGGGCGGCGAAACAGGCCGAGTCGTTCACCTACGACGTCGATTGGGGCGACGGCCGCGACGCAATCACGGGCATGAGCATCGCCGACATCAACGGTGGCCCGGGCGTCCCGTCGAGCGGCACGATCGCCGGCTCACACACGTACGCCGACAATGGCATCTACCTCGTCACCGTCACGATCCACGACGACGATGGCGGCAGCGACACCAAAACCTTCTCGGTCACGGTCAACAACGTCGCGCCGACGCTCGCGGTCACGCCCTCACCCACGTCGATCAATGAAGGCCAATCCGTCAATTTCGACGCGATGTTCAGCGACCCCGGCTTCGACAACCCGCTCAATCCGGGCGGCGCGAACGGCCGAGTCGTTCTCGCTACTTCGTCGACTGGGGCGATGGCCGCGACCGAGTCACCGAATCAAGGCGGTCGCCGACACCAACGGCGGCCCCGGCATTCCTTCGACCGGCATGTTCGATGGCAGCCACACCTACGCCGACGACGGCACCTATACGGTCACGTTCGCCATGGCCGACGACGACATGTCGGCGAAACTTCGCCAGCGGAGTCGCCGGCGTCGACTTCGTCGAGAAGACGTTCATCGTGACGGTCGCCAACGTGACGCCCACGCTCACCGGCACCAACAACATCCAAGTCAACGAAGGCCAGGCGATCACGCTCAGCGGCCTGGGCGTCGGCCTCGAAGATCCGGGCTTCGACAATCCGCTCAATCCCACGACGCCCACGCTCGGCGATCCGTTCACCGAAAGCTTCCGCGGTTACACGATCAATTGGGGCGACGGCACGGCCGCGGATGACCTCTCGGTCGTCGGACGCATAAGCGATTTGGATCAGCGGTTCGACGACGGCGTGACGACGAAAGCCTCAACCAGTTGCTCGCCCGCATGGCCCACGTCTACGCCGATAACGGCATCTACACGGTCACGATCCGCCTCGCGGACGACAACATGGCGGCAACTTCGCCAAGCGGCTCTGTTTGCCGACAACGCCGGAGCCGGCTCCGACTACGTCGATCTGACGTTCCAGATCAAGTCAAAACGTGTTCCCCACGCTGATTTCCCACAACGGCAATGCCCCCGGCCAATCAGACGATCTCGGAACTCAACCTTCTCGCTGACGAACCTGGCGACGATTAGAGATCCCGGCTTACTCCGACAACCCGCTCAACTCCCGAGCGGCAGCACGGACGATCTTCCGCTACTGGCTCGACTGGGGCGACGGCGACGAGCAGATCGGTTTCGCCGTCACTGGCGCTGCGACGATCGACCAGATCGGCGGTGTCGAACTCCTCAAGCTGGACCTCGTTCGATGGTAGTCACAACTACGCGGACAACGGCGTCTACACCGTCACGGTCCGGCATCGCCGACGACGACATGAGCGCCGGCGATTTCGCCACTGGCGTGAATGGCCAAAAGGACGTGCGACTACGTCGAGAATGACGTTCACCGGTAACGGTCAGCAACGTCGGCCCCAAGTTCGACTACGCTGGCCGACGGCAAGAAGCTCCAGGCACCGACATCAAGCCAGAGGCGAAACGACCATCGTCTTCTGGCTTACACCGATCCCGGCTTACGACAATCCGCTCAACCGGGACAAACGCTGCCAACGGCGGCGAAAAGCTACGAAACCTTCAACCTACATCGTCGATTGGGGCGACGGCACCGTCGACGCGATCCACCAGTACACCGACCGCCGACGCCATCAAGCACGGTCATCGTGAAGCACGGATGGCGCTCGAGACATTCGTTCGGCGGCATCAACGGCAGTCCCAGCCCGTGCTGAACCTGGTGAGCGGGCAAAGCAGCTCAACGACTCCACGGTGGCCGCGACCTCGTCACCTACACGGTCGATTGGGGCGATGGCCACGTCGACACATTCCAGCTGCTTGCTCAAGATCTCGGGGCCACTGGTGCGCCGGCCGCGCCGATCCCATGGAAGTTTCAGACGATCGTCATCGCGGCCCGCAACTCGGGGACGCGGCGTCGAACACGGTCGCCTCCGGCAGCGATTCAGCACCGCTACCTCGGTCCGCCCGATCCGCTCCATCCCACGCCGACGTGCCGATCGTGCTCACGGTGCTACGACGACGACGGGGGCATGGAGGCGGGTCAACGATCCGAAGCGGTAGTCGTCGTCGGCAATCCCGGCATCCAGGTGATCATGATCGCCATCGACACCACGCCCGACGTGCCGCGGCTTGACCTGACCGAGCTGCCGACGACCGATGTGTTCATTTCCGACGCGGGCGGACTCGCACAATTGCTGCAGGTGCCCGACGTGCGCGGCGGTGGCGGCGAAGTGGCCGCCAACTCCGAGCGCTACCTCGAACTGCGCGTCGTCTATCCGGACGGCACCGAGAGCGAAGGCTTCAAAATCAAGGATGAGGCGCTGGCCGATCTGCGGGCGTTCTTCAAAACGCTTCCCGACGGCCGCTACCGCATCTACCTCGTCCGCACCGAAAATCGCCTTTCCGAGCGGCTGGTGATCCAAGTCGACGTCCGCCGCGGCCGAGTGATCGACGTTACGGACGACTCCGAGGGCACCCGCGACCGGCCGCCAACCGACGAAGGTTCGGCGCCCGCGGCCGTGCCCCTCGAGCAGAATCCAAATTTGGAACCACGTCCGGTGGGAGATATCCAAGGAGAAACGCAGGCAGCGAAGGCGGGCGAACAAGCAAGCATGGCGGGAGAGGTCGACGATCGCGTCTCCCTGTCGGCTCCGCTGTTGGCCGCCTTGCCGGCCGTAGCACTGGCCGCCGAACCCTGGTCACGCCGGGTCGACGCGGCCCTGGCCGGGGGCGACGAAAACGCCTGGCGGCGGCTCCGGCGGGCCGGTCGGAGGGGCCGGGCCAGTCGTTTGCCCCAAATTGGCACCAGTTCCCGGCTGCGAACCGCCGCAAACCTCGACTACAATAAGAACTAACCCGGCAACCCATGCCTCACGGGCCAACGTGCGTCTCAGCGAGAGACGTGCTGGCGCCACACTCGTCTTCGATCCACCATGCGATACTGTCACGCTTGCCAAGAAGAACTTGATTCGCCGTCGCTCGCGTCGGGGCGCTGCGCCAATTGCGGCACCGTGATCCGCACGATCTCGCAGCGCACCGTGGACGACCGAAAATTTCTCCACCAGCCGCCAGCCGGCGGCGAAGGCTCCGACGATTCGTCCGAGTCGATCGACCTGGAAATCACCGATACCCGCAATGGCGGGGCGACGCTCGACAGCCTGCCGGGCGACACCTCGATCGAAACGCCGTCGGTCAACCGACGACAGCAAGAAGAGCGGCCCGCAGCGCAAATCGCCCACCGTGGTCGAACGAAACGACTTGACAATCGAGTTTCCCGTCGACGTCGGCGACGAAGCCGCCCGTGCCGCGGCCGCACGTGATTCCGCCTCGACGATCGACTCGACCGACATGCCTTCGCCGCGGCGCACGCATGCGATCGATAGCGACATGACCATGGACTTGGCGTCGCTCCCGCCTGAAGAGCGCAAACGGCTCGAATCGGAATGGGGCAGCACCTTCACGCCCGGCGACCGGCAAGGTCAGACGATCCGCCAAAAGGACACCATCACCAGCCACCGCTCGTCGCTGCCCGTCAAGTCGCGGTTCATCCGCGAGCGAAAGAAGGACGGCGCCCGCGCCCCGCTACTCCAGCCGAAGTGCCCGACTACGAATTGCTCGAGGTCATCGGCGAAGGCGGCATGGGCGTCGTCTACGCGGCCCATCAATCGTCGATCGCGCGGACCGTCGCCGTGAAGATGCTCAAGCCCTCGGCCAAGGTTGGCGAGGAGCAGCGCGACAAGTTCATCTCCGAAGCGGTCGTCACCGGCGAACTCGACCATCCGAACATCGTGCCGATCTACGACCTGGCGCGAACGACGCCGGGGCGCTGTTCTACTCGATGAAGCGCGTAAAAGGCACGCCCTGGGACAAGGTGCTCCACCAGAAATCACTCGACGACAACTTGAGCATCCTGCTCCGCGTGGCCGACGCGGTAGCCTTCGCCCATGCCCACGGCGTCGTCCACCGCGACCTGAAACCCGAAAACGTGATGCTCGGCGACTATGGCGAGGTCCTCGTCATGGACTGGGGCCTCGCGCGGATCACGATGGCGTTCGCCAACGCCGACGCGATCTTCCAGGCCGATAGCCTGGGCGGCACGCCCGCCTACATGGCCCCCGAGATGGCCCGCGGCCCAGTCGAGAACATCAACTTCACCAGCGACATCTACCTGCTCGGCGCGATCCTCTACGAGATCATCGGTGGCAAACCGCCCCACTCGGGCCGCGACGTCATGCAGTGCCTGATGAATGCCGCCCAAAACACGATCGACGGCATCCGCTACGAAGGCGAGCTCAAGTTCATCGCCCTGCGGGCGATGGCCACCAAGCAAGAAGATCGCTTCGCCTCGGTCAAAGATTTCCAAGAAGGCATCCGCACCTACCAGGCCCATTCCGAGAGCCTGGTCCTCACGGCCCACGCCAATCTCAACTTGCAGAAGGCCCGCGAATCGGGCGACTACCAGCTCTACGCCAAAGCACTCTATGGCTTCCAGGAATCGCTCAATCTGTGGAGCGCCAACGACCGCGCGCGGACTGCTAACCGAGACGCAATTCGACTACGCCAAATGTGCGACCGACAAGAGCGACTTCGACCTCGCCGCGTCGCTGCTCGACGAACAAGTTCCGAAACATGCCGATCTGCTCGCCAAGATCAACGTCTCCCGCGCCGACCGCGACATGCGCCAGCGCCGACTCCGCCGCGCGAAGCAAGCCGTGGCGGCACTCGTCGCGGCCGTGGTGACGGTCATCACGATCTCGTTGTTCCTGGTGAACATGCAGCGCCAACGAGCAGTTGCCGCGCGGCTCGAAGCGGAAGTGCAGCGCGAAAAGGCCGAAGTCGCCAGCGATAATGAAAGAGCTCAACGCATGGTGGCCGAGGAGCAACGAAAAGCGGCGGAAGCGGCCAAGGCCGAAGAAGAGAAGCAGCGGATTAAGGCGGAAGAACAAGAACAAGAAGCGATCGTTCAAAAAGAGGAAGCCCTCCGGCAAGAGCAACTCGCCAAAGAGGCCAAGGTCGCCGAAGAATACGAGTCGTACGTCGCCAAGATCGGCCTCGCCTCGGCCAAGATCAACGACAACGCGTTCAACTACGCGCTCGAACTGCTGGACCAGTGCCAACCGAGTCTGCGCAATTGGGAATGGGGCCGACTGGTCCATCTGTGCCAGCTTAGCGCAGGCAAGTATAAAACTGCCGGGCCAGTTGATGCCGTGGCTTATTCGCCCGACGGGCGCCAATTCGCCAGCGGCGACTTGGGCGGCGAACTGATCGTCCGCAACGTCGAAAACGGCGAAGAACTCTTCCGCACCAAGCATGGCCAATATGTCCACGCTGTCGCTTACTCTCCTGATGGAAAGCATCTGGCGACCGGTTCGAGCGACCACAAGGTTCGCATCGTCAGCGCCGAGACGGGCGAACTCGAACAGACGCTCGCCGGCCATACCGACGGCGTGGTGAGCGTCGACTTCTCGCCCGACGGCAAGCAGCTGTTGAGCGGGTCGTTTGACCAAACCGCCATTCTCTGGGATGTCGCCACCGCCGCTCCGTTGCAGACCTTGAAGGGTCACAGCTGGTGGGTCTGGAAAGCCCGCTTCTCGCCCGACGCGAGTCGCATCGTCACCGCCAGCCAGGATGGCAAAGCGATTGTGTGGGAAAAAGCAGGGAACACGGAGCAGGGAGCAGGGAGCCAAACCTCACAGCCACTCTACACCAAGCTCACCGAATTCATCGGCCACGACGGTCCCGTCTATGCCGCCAACTTCTCCCACGACGGCAAACTGGTCGCCACCGGCGGTTACGACAAACTCGTGATGATCTGGAATCCGGACCAAGTCCAGCCAGTCGACCTGGCCAAATTGCTCGAAGGTGAGCCGAGGCCCAAGCCAAACTATCTGCGGCTAATGGGCCACGACGGCCCGGTCCGCTCGGTCGCTTTTTCGACCAACGATGAACTAGTGGCCAGTGGCAGCGACGACCACGCGATCCGCCTTTGGACCGTCGCCACCGGCAAGATCTCGCAAGTGCTCCGCGATCACAGCGGCTCAGTCCATTCGGTCGCTTTTTCGCCCGACGGCAAGTTCGTTCTCTCCGGCGGCCAGGAAAAGATCGGCGACCAGGTCCGCCTCTGGAACCTTGCCGGCTATCAGGAAATGCGCGTGCTGCACGCCACGGTGCTCACCGGCCAAGACGAGGATGCCGTGCTCTCGGCACGCTTCTCACCGGACGGCCAGGAGATCGTCACCGCCAACCGCGATCGAACGGCCAGCTTATGGGACGTCGCATCGGGAGATCGGTTGAAACAATTTGAAGAGGGTCACGAGTTCCTGACCACCAGCGCCGTCTTCTTCCCCGACGGTCGCCGACTTGCCACGGGCGCGGGCGACAACTCGGTGCGCATCTGGGACGTCGCGCTCGGCACGCAGCAGGCCGTCCTCACCCCCACCGGCCGGCTCGGTACACTCGCCGTTTCGCCCGATGGCGATTCGATCGCCACCGGCAGCCCCGGGACCGAAGTACAAATCTGGGATAGCCATTCCGGCGATGCCCTGAGCGAACCGCTCCGCGGACACTCGGCGACTGTGTCCGCGGCCGCCTTCTCCCCCAGCGGCGACCTACTCGCCACGGGCGACGACAACGGCAACATCCGGCTCTGGCAGAAGTCGGGCACATCGAACAACTGGACTCTTGCTCACGAGCTCCACGGCCACAACCGTTCGATCACCGCCTTGCGTTTCACGCCCGACGGCCAGCGGCTCGTCTCTTCGAGCGGCGACCATACTTGCGGCCAGTGGGACGTCGCCACCGGCGAAGAGATTCGCACGCTGGTTCTCAAGCACCCCGACTATGTTACAACGCTCGACCTCTCGTCGGATGGTACGCTCGCGCTCACCTCCTGCGACGACGGCGTCGCGCGACTTTGGCGGCTCGTCGATGCCCAGTTGCTCGAAGAAGTCAAATCGCCCGGCAAGCCCTTCACCGCCTTGAGCTTCGCGCCGGACGGACGGTCGGCGGTCGCCACCGACAACCTCGATCGCAAAGTCTATCGCTGGCCGCTGCCGGCGACCGCGAGCGACGCGGCGTCCGCCAGCGCCGCGCCGTTGGAGACACTGCTCGACTTTGAACAGATCGGCGGCATCGTCTGGTCCGCCATCTATTCAAATGACGGAAAGCAACTCCTCACGATCGGCGGCAACGATGCCTCGCTCTGGAGCCTCGACACGCGTCGACCCACCATGCGTTTCAGCCCCCACGGCGCGATCGCGTCAGCCGCCCTGTCGCCCGACGGCAAACTGCTTGTCACGGGCAGCTGGGACCACTCCGCAAAGATTTGGGACGCCGCCACCGGCCACGCCCTGCGCAAGCTCGAAGGTGGCCACACGGGCGCCATCAACACCGCCGAGTTTTCACCCGAAGGCAGTGAAGTCCTCACCGCCAGCGACGACGGCACCGCCCGACTCTGGAATGTCGCGACGGGGCAACTGAATCCCGTTTCGTTCGCTGGCCACACCGACCGCGTCCTCTCCGCCACATTCTCACCGGACGGTTCGCGCGTGCTCACCACCAGCGCCGACAAAACCGCCCGCATTTGGGACCGTCAAACCGGCCAGCTCCAGCAAACGCTCGCCGGCCACGATTGGGACGTGCTCTGTGGGACTTTCTCGCCGGACGGGCGACTCGTGATCACCGGCAGCCGAGACTTTACCGCCGTCATCTGGGACGCCGACACCGGCACCCAACTCGTCGAACTCGCGGGTCACACGGCCGCCGTCACGTCGGTCGCCTTTTCGCCCGACGCCACGCGCGTGCTGACCGGCAGCCAGGACTACAACGTCAAGCTCTGGGACGCCCGCCTCGACCTCAAACGCGGCAAGGAAATCCTCTCGCTCCCCGGCCACCAACAGGAAGTCACCTCGGTCGCCTTTTCGCCCGATGGCCGACTGGCACTCTCTTCCAGTCGCGACGGCACCGCGATCGTCTGGCTCGCGGTCGACTGGCACAACGACGTCGCGCTCCGCACCGCGATGAGCAAGTAAGCAGGGAGCGCAAGTAATAAGGGAGGGCGAGTAGATGGGAGGGCGAGGCTCCCGCCGAGTCTCTTCTGCCAGTAAAGGTCGTCAGAAGACTTGCTCTCCCCACGTGCATGCATCGCTAGCGGCGTGCGTCCATTTTGGCCGTTCATTTTGGCCGCTTTTCCCACGCCAGCGTGTCCCTCCTCAAGGTCTACGCAATCGCTACCCGATACTGATTGCGGATGCGCGTGCGCCGACAAGACGTCGTTTTTACGCGCGCATCCGACGATCCTCTACCAGAAACTAGCCTCAACCAGACATTTGCCACGGAAGGCACGTCTCGCGGTGAGCTCAACACATCAAATTCCACTGGAAGAAGCTACGGCTGGTACGCATTCGCATCGCGCTGCGCCGCCCCATGCGCCATCGCCGGCCGACGCCGAGCCGACGCGCTGGAACGTGATCGCGCGGATTGGCGAGATCCGCCGCGGCGACGAGCCGACCTCGCCGAGCGACGCGCCACCCACGCCGCGCGGAGCTACCTATCGCCTCGACGCGCCCCATACAGCGGCTCCCAGCCCACTGCACGCGGCGGCGACGCCAGAAACAATTCCGGTTTCGCAGCTAGTGACCGAAAGCAAATCGTCCAAGATCGTGCAACCGCCACCCGCGCACCCGACCACGCGGGGAAATGCATCTCAAACCCGCCTTCTCCAATCTGCTCCGATGCCGATCCGCGTCGCAATCGAGGCCTGGCAAATCATTCTGCCCCATCGCGAGTTGATCCGTTTCGCCGCCATGCTGGCTCTGATGGCTGCGGGCGGCATGTCGGCCGCGCTGATGATGGGCGATCGATTCCTGCCGGCGGGCGAGACTGCCAATCCCGTCGCCACGACCGCCCAGCAATCCAACGGCGCCGACGCCGCGACACAACACGCCGAGCTCCAACCGACGCTCGAGCCGGTCCTCGCACCCGATAGTGACACCAGTTCCGTCGAGCCGACGGCAACCGGTCCGCTCGCCCCGGCGACTCCTCCGCTGATGGCCGTCGAATCGCAGGAGCCGTCGGCAGCCCTGCCCTATCCGGTGACCGCCTACGCAGAACCGATACTGCCGCCGCTCGAGGACGGCTCGCTTCCGCAAGTAAAGACCACCGAGCCGGAAGTCGCCCGTCTGCGCGGCGACCTGATCAAGACCAAGGTTCGCTAACCGACGAGACCAACTCGCCCGACCGACTCCCATGAGCATCAACCAAGCGTTCATCAAAGCGTATCGCCACGACGCGCCGCAGACGCCCGCGCCGGCACCGGCGCGTCCGGTCCCCGCTGCGCGCGCTCAGCAGACGACCGCTGCCGGCACCGCCGAGCCAATCGCCGCCGCCTGGCAATCGACGGTCGAAATCGCCGCCGCAAACTTCAGCTGGCCGGCGACCGACTTCGTCACCACTCCGACCGCTCTGCCAAACACTGCTCCGACCACGTCGCCGACGCCCGTGATCGGCAAACGCCCCCTCTCTTCCTTCGCGCCCGAGCCAGTCGCCGAACCGCCGCTGCTCATCGCAGAACCCTCCTTCGTACCCGAGACGACAATCAGCGCATTCCGCTGGCCACAGGTCTGCCGCGCCCTCTGGGAACGATACTCCGACCAATACGAACACATTGCGGACCAGTTGCTCTCCCGCGCCGCCCGCGAACCGGGCCGCGGCACGATCTTCGGCGTCGGCTCGCTCCACGCGGGCGACGGCGCGACGACGACGACCCTCTGCCTGGCCGTGGCACTCGCCGCGCGCAAGCGATCGGTGATTCTTGTCGACGCCAATTTTCGCGCACCGCGACTCGCCGGCCTGCTCGGCGTCCAGCCGAGCACTTCCTGGCAGGACGTGCTCGAACAAGGTTTGCCCGTTGCCGAGGCGGTGATTCGCAGCGATAGCGACGGCATCGACCTATTACCGCTGAACGTCCGCGAGCCGAATGCCCGTGAGCCCAACGGAGCCCAACTCGCCGCGGGACTGCAAACGACGATCACGGCCGGCGTCCTCCGCTACGCCTACCAGATCGTACTCGTTGATTTCGGCGCGATCCTCGCCCCGCGCTCGTTCGCCACGATCAGCGCGCTGCTCGCCAATATGCGTATCGAGACCGCCGTGGCCGTCACCGATCCCAAACACGCCGAGCGCGACGACTTCGACGTGGCCGGCGAACTACTCGACGAAACCGGCTGCGAGCTGCTCGGCCTGATCGAAAACCGCACAGATTCGGCGCGCTGAGGCGCAAAGAAGCAAAGGTCGCAAAGAAGAACAGAACAATAATCCTCCCTCTTCTTTGCGCACTTTGCCCCTTGGCGTCTTTGCGCAACACAATTTACGCATTGGTAGCCCAATATGTACTTAGACTACTGGAAACTCTCGTCGCAGCCGTTT
>CAWKBP010000006.1:0-72777 GCA_963847905.1 uncultured Planctomycetota bacterium
GAACCGATTGTCGACCGCGCTGCGCTCTACCCCTGCGAAGCGCACGAAGGCGCGCTGATGAAGCTCCGCTATGCGATCGAGAACCAGCGCGGCGCGGCAATCTTGGCCGGCCCGCGGGCACGGGCAAGACAATGCTCGCGCGCTTCCTCGAACAACAACTCGACGCCCGCTTCGAGCCGTTCGTTCGGCTGGTGTTTCCGCAGATGTCGAGCCGCGACTTGTTGGTCTACCTGGCCGAGGAACTCGGCGCCCCGCCGGCCGACCCGCCACGACACACGGTAGAGGAGAGCGTCCGCCGGCTCCAATTCTTCCTCGCCCAAAACGCCCACCTCGATCGACATGCGGTGGTCGTTGTCGATGAGGCCCACCTGCTCGAAGATTGCGGGGCCCTCGAAACGCTGCGGCTGCTCCTCAACTTCGAAATCGACGCGAAGCCCACGCTCTCACTGCTGTTGGTCGGCCAAATGGGGCTCGTCTCCGCGGTCGGCCGCCTGCCGAGCCTCGCCGAACGAGTCGCGGTGAGCTCGCTCCTGCGGGCGCTCACGGCAGAAGAAACGGCAGCCTACGTCACCCACCGGCTTCGCGCCGCCGGCGCCGAACGCGACCTGTTCATGCCCGATGCGCTCGAAGCCCTGCACTACATCGGCCACGGCATCCCACGCCAAATCAACCGCCTGGCCGACCTCGCGCTCTTGGTCGGTTTTGCCGACCGCCTCCGCGAGATCACAACCGAGCAAATCGAAGCCGTCAGCGAAGAGCTTGTCACGCTGTCTGCCGCGTAGCGCGATTGTTCCGGCACGAGTTGCACAAGCGCTGCAATCAACCAGGGCATTAAGCTCGCCGGCTCCGGCACCGCCGCCAGGCTTCCCGCCCGCGGTCGTCGCACCAAAATGCGACTTCCAATAGTTGTAGTCTTCCGGCGTGACGCTGCCGGGGCTCGCGTCGTTTGGCAAGCTGCCGCCTTTCGCCATGCGCGTCGCGCCACACAGTGTAGTCGGCCGCGTCGACGACGCCATTGCCATTGTAATCGCCCAGGACGCTCGGCACCGCCGCCGCCCCTGGCGCATAGCCCGGGCTGCCGACGTCGCCGCCCGGATGGTCGACTTGCGTGCCGAGAACCGGGTTCGCGGTGCTCGATCCCAAGCGTGTCGGCCGCCGTACCACTGCGCACCCAATTGCCGCCTGCCGCGGCATCGAGATTTAAGCCGCTAATAAAGATCGACGCCGCGCCATTGTTGGCCGGCCAGGGATCGGTGTCGCCGTACGTGGCAACGGCCGCGGCATGAGCCGTCGACCGGCCGCTGCCCGGCGTATCGAGGTTGTAGCTCGGCGAGGCTCGACCAGATCGCGATCGTGTCGCCCGTCGTTGCCAAAGCCATTGCCCCAGCTCGTGACGGGAATGAAATTGATCCCGCCGCCCCAGGCCGCCTGCATGTTGGCGAGCGTGTTCGCCGCCGCATTGAACAGCACGCCGACGCCACCCTGCGCGAGGCTACCCGACGTGATGTTGGCTTGCGTGAAGTCGACACCATCATCGTCGTGCAACACATGCGGCTGCGTGGCGAAGTTGATCGTAGCTCCCGTATTGTTGAAAATCTCAACCCATTCCCAATCTGGTTCAGGAGAGGCCGGATCGTACATGATCTCCGTGATCCTCAGGCCCGGGAGTGGCGCGCCGCCCGGAACCACACCCGGGTTTCCGCGATCGAGACCGTTGATCGGCGTCGAAGTGATGATCGTCTGCGCGCTGCTCCGGGCTTGAAGCACGTTCGCCTGGCTCTCGACCCAATTCGCGCCGTTCGTCGCACTCCCCGTCCCGCTCCAGGCGATCGATCGTCCGCGCTCGACAGCAGGAAAGCCTGTCGCGTAGTTGAGCGACGCCACCGCATGAGCGAAACTCCGCCGCGGACTCATGCCCATGCCGAGATCGTCGGCGTCGTAGGCGGCTCGATTCGGCCAAAGACCAATCGCATCGGTGTCGGTCAGCGTCGTGAAACTGTTGACCGGAATCAAATTAACGCCCGCGCCCCAGGCGTTGGTGAATCGCGCCGGCATGAAGTCGAGGTTGCTGCCCGCATAGAGCACCGCCACGCCAAGCCCCGGAACGATCGTGTTGCCGTTGGTTGCTTTGATATTCGATACGGCCGCCACGCTCACCGGCACATCATCATCATCGTCGAAGATCCAGCCGTCGAGGTCGATCGCCAAGGCCGACGCATTGCGGACCTCGACCCACTCCCAACGATTGTCGTCGCCGAGCGAGCTGTGCATCACTTCGGTAAATTGCAGCTGCGCACGCGCGACGCCAGACTGGAGCGCAAGGCAACCGACCACGAGCATCCGAAAGATGCGGCAACGGGAATCGAAGCTGGTCGAGCCCTTCGGCATGCGGCTACTACACGGGGTGCAAATCAGGGTGCGAATCGGGGGTCGACATCCATCCAAGCCGGGGGGCATTATCCCCGGTGGCTCGGCGGTTGTCAAAAATTTTTCGCCGCCGCCGAATCTCGCTCGCGACCGCCGCTTTCGATGCCTGTCTGCTGGCTCCGCCGATCAGTACACTAAATGGATGGACCCTCGCGAAACGATTTCCCCTGCCGACAAGTTGCGGCCAGCCGCCGCCAAACTCCCCACCGCGACCGTCGATCTCGACCGGCACCGCCGCTGCGGCTTCCCCGAGGTGGTCTTCGGCCAGGGCAAATCGATCGACCAGCTGCAAGCGATTCTGGCCACGCTCGTCACGAGCGGCGAAGACGCATTTGCAACGCGAATCGACGCCGACCAGGCCGCCGGCCTCGCCACCGCCTTTCCCGACGGCCGATACAACGCAACTGCCCGTACCTTTCGCGTGGCCGGTCCTAAATCCAAGAACGCTCCGCCCGACTCCCGACGTCCGACTCCTGACTCCTCGCCGTTCGTCGCCGTGATCTCTGCCGGGTCGAGCGATCTGCCCGTCGCCGAGGAAGTCCGCGAGACGCTCGAGTGGATGGGCGTCCGCGTGACGATGATTCACGACGTCGGCGTCGCCGGGCCGCATCGCCTGCCAGAGCGGCTCGCCGAATTTGAACACGCCGACGCAGTGGTCGTCGTCGCCGGCATGGAGGGCGCGCTGCCCAGCGTCGTGGGCGGATACGTCGCCTGCCCCGTGATCGGCGTCCCCACCAGCGTCGGCTACGGCGCCAACTTCGGCGGCATCGCCGCCCTGCTCTCGATGCTCAACAGCTGCGCCGCAAACGTGGCCGTCGTCAATATCGACGCCGGCTTCAAAGCCGCCTATCTCGCCGGTCTGATCGCCACCCGCCGACACGCAACTCCCGACTCCCGACTCCCGACTCCCGACTCCCGACCTCTTTCCCATGCCCCTCACTAACATCACCAACTCACCGCTGCCCAAATTGCCTCCGCGCTCTCCCGAGAGCCACAAAGGCACCTACGGCCACGCACTGGTGGTCGGCGGTTCGCGCGGCATGAGCGGCTCGATCTCGCTCAGCGGACTCTCGACGCTCCGCAGTGGCGCGGGACTGGTAACGCTCGCTGTGCCCCGCGCGATTCAAGACGTTGTCGCCGGCTTCAATCCGAGCTACATGACGCGTGGCCTGGCGAGCGCAAACGAGCACATGATCGAAGCCGCGGCCGACGAAGTGCTCGCGCTGGCCGAAGGCATGACCGTCGTCGCGCTCGGCCCCGGTTTGGGCCGCACCCCGGGCACCGCCGCCTTCGTTGCCCGCCTCTATCGCGAAGTAAAGCAACCGATGGTCGTCGACGCCGACGCCCTGGTCGCGCTCGCCGAACAAATCGACTTGCTCACTCAAACCACCGCAGCACGGATCCTGACCCCACACCCAGGCGAATTCGCCCGCCTCACCCGCACCAAACCCACCACCGACGACGCCGCTCGATCCCAAGCCGCAGGCGAGCTCGCTTCAGCGAGCGGGACCGCCAAACCTGATCGTCGTCCTCAAAGGCCACCACACCGTCATCACCGACGGCACGCGCTACGCCCTGAACCAAACCGGCAACCCCGGCATGGCCACCGGCGGCACCGGCGACGTACTGACCGGCATCATCACCGCCCTCCTCGCCCAAGGCCTCGCCCCCTTCGACGCCGCCCGCCTCGGCGTGCCACGTCCACGGCCTCGCCGGCGACCTCGCCGCCGAAAAACTCGGCCAAGTCTCCCTCATCGCCAGCGACCTCATCGACTACCTGCCCGCGGCGTTTCAGGCGACGGTGCGTTGAGCGAAGGACCGTATAGATTCCCAAGCGAGCGGCGCACCGTTTCTGCGAGAAAACGCGAGCCCGCCACATTCGGATGCAGTCCGTCCTCGCTCAAATGTGGCTCGGACCAGTCGCCGACAATTGGGATCACCGGGCTCCGCACAACCAGCATCCGAATGGCAGAGTCAGGGATCAATTCGAGATCATACTCTCGAGCCAGTTCCCGCTCCAACCCGGAAAACGGATCGACAATAAATCCACGCGGGATCTCGACCAGCACCACTGCCGCATCGGCTTCCTGGCACGCTTCAATGATGGTTACCAAACTCTCCCGCGTCGCGGCTCGTCCATAGCCGCGCAAGAAGTCGTGGCCGCCAAGTTCAATCACGACCACTTGCGGTCTGCTTTTGAGGATCTCCGCAAGCTGCTTCGTCATGTCCCGCGCCGTCACGCCCGCCCGGCCAAAGTTGACCACTGGCACAGATCACCAACTCGCGCAGATATTCGGGGTACGCCTCAATGTCGACGAGCCCTGAAGTGAGACTGTCGCCAAGACACACGATCGGCCGACTGGCATCCAAGCGCCAACGTCCGTCCGGCATGCGTTCCTTCATACGACTCCCAAATGGCAACGAACCAAAGGAGCCAAACAATTCCGATAGCAGCCCGCGCGATTTTGTGCTGGCCGCCACCACTCTGAGTTGACGCTCGTCCCCAGAACAGAACGACCGCCGCAGCAACAAGCATCACGCCAAGGGCCGCTAACGCCGGCGACCAATCCGGCCGCTTGACGACAAAAATCGCCACACAAATCGCAAGCGGCAGCCACCCCACCCCCTTCCGCGACGATCTGCACACTAGCAACGATCAACCAGCATGCAACCATCCACAGCAGCCCGCTCCGAAACACGAGCAACGAAGCAGCGACCGCCAACGCCGAAAGAAAGATTACTGTGATCCGACGAACACTGGCCGCGTGGGATGGATTTGCCATCGCTGAAATCTAGGACGCTGTGGCAGTATTCTCAAGTCACCAAACCCTTCGTCACCAGCATAAACACATCCTCCAGCGTCGGCTCCTTCTCGGCGAACGAGACCAGCCCCACGTCGGCCGCCGCCAGTTGGCGCAGCAGCCGCCCGACGTCGGCGTCGCCGCCGGACATCTCGACGCGGCAGCTGCGCGTGTTCACTTCGACGTTCTCGACCTTCGGGTCGCTGCGGATCAGGCTCACGCCCTGCGTCGGGTCGCCGCTGAAGCGGACTTCGATGTGGCGGTTCCGCTGGATCTGGCGATAAACGGTATCGATCGGCCCGTGCAAGAGCAGCTGCCCTCGTTCGATGATGCCGATGCTCGTACAGCAGTCGGCGAGCTCGGTGAGAATGTGGCTCGAGATGAGGATCGTCTTGCCCATGTTGCGCAGCTCTTTCAAGAGCGCCTTCACTTCGAGCCGCGCTCGCGGATCGAGGCCGCTGGCCGGCTCGTCGAGGATCAGCACGGGCGGATCGTGCACCAGCGTCTTGGCCAGGCAAAGCCGCTGCTTCATGCCGCGCGACAGGCCGTTCACGAAATCGTCCCGCTTGTGCGTCAGATCGAGCAGCTCGAGCACGTCGCCGATCACCGCCTTGCGGCGGTCCTTGGGAATTTCGTACGCGACGGCAAAGAAGTCCAAAAACTCCCAGACCTTCATCCCGTCGTACACGCCGAAATTGTCGGGCATGTAGCCGATGCTCTTCCGCACGCCGATCGGGTCCTGCGTCACACTATGCCCGTTGACGGTTCCTTCGCCGGCCGTCGCCTTCAAGAGCGTCGCCAGGAAGCGGATCGTCGTGCTCTTGCCCGCACCGTTGGGGCCGATGAACCCAAACATCTCGCCCGCGGCGATCTTCAAGTTCAAATTCGCCACGGCCACAAAGTCGCCGTAAGCCTTCGTGAAGTTTCGCAGT
Organism: uncultured Planctomycetota bacterium; assembly: GCA_963847905.1. Taxonomy (GTDB): domain Bacteria; phylum Planctomycetota; class Planctomycetia; order Pirellulales; family Lacipirellulaceae; genus DASYDU01. The sequence goes on from CAWKBP010000006.1 coordinate 6,161, forward strand.
TCGATCATGGAAGCAGGATACAGGATTGAGGAGTCGGGAGTCAGGGTCCAACAACCCGCGATGTATTCGATAATTACCACTTAGCCGCGGTGCTTGCACCGCACTGAAAGCCCTCGCCCCACGATCGGCTCCACAACGATCATCCTCCCCCCGAATCCTCGCTCCCGAATCCTGGCTCCACACGCAACACCACATCAAGCCGCGTGTTGAGATCCGGCAACGGCTCCCGCCGGGGCCCATAGTGGAGGTGGGCCACCACGAGCACCGCCCCGCGAATTTGCGACGCCGCGGGCGACGTCGTCTCCCCGGCCAGCACCTCGTCGATCCGCGCCACCAGCCGCTTCTCGCCCGGCTCGAAACTCGTCACGTCGAGCGCCAGACCAAACATCGCTTCGAGATTCAGCCGCGGCACCTTCTGCAAGCTTTCTTCCGCCGCTCGCTCCGCAGCAAAGGGCGCCACATCCTTGGCCGCGACGATCGGCAGCGAAAAAATCGCCGGCACCGACTGCCCCGGCGGCAGATCGCCGATCCACATCCCGCGCAGCGCCGGCGTCGCGCCGCCCGCCTCCTGTTCGCGCGACGTCCGCTCCACCAGGACCACGCTCTTCAGCGCCTGCTTCGACTGATTCTCGATCTGCAGGCGACCTTGCGACTGCGACCGCCCCAGGCGAATCGGCCCTGCGAGCGCAAACATCTGCTCGCTATGCACCATGTTCGTCGTGTTCGACGGAACAAACACGCCCGAGAGCCGCGCCGCATCGTACCGTTCGTACGAACAAACTCCCGCAGCCGCCGGCGGCCCATCGCCGGTCGACGTCACTCGTCGGAAACGGCGCCGCCACGGTCGTCAGGTTCTCAAACTCCAGGTCGTACGTCGTCGAGAGCGAAGTGTAGAGGGCCGTGTACCGCGACAGATGCCCGCGGCCATAGTCTGGTTGCAGCTCGAGCACACCAATCTCGGTCTGTGCGCGAACGAAGCCAATGTCGAGCCGCGCCCGATCCACAATCACCCAAGTCCCCACAATCGCAATGATCGGCGCCGCGACCCACGCCCATTCGACCCGCCCGATCGCGTTGAACACCAACCAGTTCAGCGGCACCAGCGCCACCAAATACAACGCCAACGAGATCACCACGAACGACGTATCGGGCACCTCGACCCCGGCCGCCTCCAACAGCGACTCGCGGGCCACATTCGCCGTCGCACTAAAATCGTTCCACGCACCGATCCCGCCCGCTTGCTCCGGCGGTTGCAACTCCGCGACCATCGGCGGATTGGGAGTCTGCCACTGGTTCGCGCCCGCAAGGGGCACCTCGACTTCGTGATAGTTCGTATCGACACCCAAGTCGCGCGACAGAAACCGCAGCCCCGTCGTCAACCGCGCTTCGAGCCGCTGGTTCAACAATTCCGGATCGGCCCAAGCCAGCGTCAGCTCGCCATAGTACCCGGGCCGATAGATGCGCTGCGGCCTTCGCAAGATACCGCCGTTGAACAAGCTCTCGAAACCACCTTTCCAATTCACCAGTTCCCGCTCCGCAAGCTGCATCGCCGACACCACGATCCGCCCGCGGCCCACGGCGCGCTCCAGGAGCAGTCCGCCCGTTGTGTCGCCGAGCCGGTCGATTTCTCCGTCGCCCGCCCGCGGCACCAGTTCGATCCCCGACCAAGCGGACTTGGGCGCGAGTCGCTCACCAGTGCCCCGCGTACTCACCAACCAATGGTCGTTCAGCGTGCGCAAATCGGCGGCCGCAATCTCCCGACTGCCACCGCTCGCCGCTGGCAAATACGGCTCCAAGAACGAGCCCTTGAGCAAATCGAGCGAATCCGGCCCGCTCACGATCAGCTGCCCGCCCCAATGCAACCAATCCACCAGCGCCCGCCCCTGCTCCGGCGTGAATCGCTTGGGGTCCACATCGTCCCACAACATATAAGCGATGCTCGTCCAGGTGAGCGGATTATCCGAGAGCAAAATCGTCCGCTCCACCGGCAGCGACACCACGCGATAGTGCAGCGGATCTTCCGAGTCGTCCGATTCCGAATCGCCGTCCCAAGGCACGGTCACCGAGTCGAGCGTCTTCAGCAGCGTGTAGCGACTCGGCTCCTTCGCCAACACGACGAAGTAGTATTGGTAGGATGGCATCCGCGTCACCGGCGCCTGCGACCGCAACGACCGCCCGAAGCCCCGCTCGACCAGGTCGTTTCTCACTTGCATCGCGCGGCGAACCTGCGGCGCAAGGAATGTCGTCTCGATTTCCTTCGGCTGTCCCTTGGCAAGTGCCACAGGCCGCGTCGACTCAAGCACCACTGGTGTGCCGGCCACGGGGAATGTCTCGCCGCGATTGTCGACAGTGCTCGTCTTTTGACTGCCGACAAAGTCTTCGTAGATCGCCCGCATCTGCTCGGTGCCCGTCGCCCAATGGCCCGGCTTGAGCGCCTGCACGTCGGACTTTGGCTCGCCCGGCTGGACCACGAGCCGCTCGACTTGCGGATCACGGTCCTTCTCTTTCTGCTTCTCCTCGGCCGCCTTCTTTTTGGCTTCCGCCTCGGCCTGCTCCTTGGCCGCGATAAGAGAATCGCCGGCCCCCCAGCCTTGCCACACCACCACGACCACGCCAATGGCCGCCAAGCCCACGATCGCCCCCACAAGCCACAGCGCAATCGGCCGCTTCGGTCGGTTTTCCGGATCGCTAGCCATGAGAGCAGTGGTTCCCGCGCCTGTCGCATTGCCCCGCCGTGATTTTACCCAGCGTAATTCTACGGCATCACGCCCAATTGCACACGTTTCGACCAGACGTTTCGCCCCAGTCTAGGACATCCGACTCCCACCTGGAACGGTCCGGGCTGCGGCCAGAATCACCGAATCGGCCGCCCCGATCTTGGTTGCCATTTTCCCGACCGGCTGGTAGGCTATAGACATACAGGTCGTGCGGCCCTCGGCATTCGCGTCCTCCCTTTTCGAAGTCGCGATATTTCTCGGGTCACCGGCACCCTACTTCTCCTGACCCGATATCACAACATGTGACGCGCTTGGTTCTTGGTTTGCGTTCGTTCTTGATTCGAACTATTCGTTCTCGTTGCGGTAACAGAGCCAGAGGCAACTGAGGCGGAGTTACGTTGGCAAGGACGCCAAGCTTGGGGCGATTTCGCCCACCGCTCTCGCTGTATCCACGTTCCAACCACAAACGCGGACCCTCGTCGGCCGCCGGCGGTTGGGGGAGGCTCACACGAGCATGGGAATTCAGGTCAAGTGCCCACACGGGCATACGTTCAAAGTCAAAGACAAGTACGCCGGCAAAAAAGGCCTCTGTCCCCATTGCGAAGGACAGGTGATTGTCGTCGTGCCCGATGCCTTCTCGCTCCTCGACGAGGGCGACGAACTGCAGAAGGACGCGATCCGACACCGGCAGTCCGCCAAGCAGGCGACCCCCACTCCGGCCAGCGCGAGCTCCAGTTCCGTGCTCGACGACTCGCACGATTTCGGCTCCACCCCCGGCACCAGCGGCAGCCTGCTCGGATCCTCCGTCATTCGCCACAACATCAAGTGCAAATGCGGCGAACGCGTTCCGATGTGGTTCGCCCGCTGCCCCCACTGCAACGAATATCTCGAGCACTAAACTCGCGGCCACCGATTTGCCGCGACAACTCCCGTTAGCCGCGACGCGAAGCCGAGTTCCACGAGGCCGAGCGGAGCGCGTTCCCACCGCGACGCGATCCACCACCACACCCGCCACCACACCACCCACCAAAAAAACGACGCCCACCAGGGTCAAATTGGTGGGCGTCCTTGCGCTGGCAAGCATAAGATTCCAGCGCCACCGGTAAAGGTTGCCGAAGTATAGACTTGGCGACAACGAGCGACCAGTAACCAGAACGCAAAAAGGCGCACACACGCCAATCGCGTGATCGTCATCGCCAGCGAATCGCGCCTCGAACTACTCTCTCGCTAGCGCCGACGGCGCTGCATCACGACTGCACTACACAGCCAATTGTCAAATCTATAAAAGGCGCCCGCCGACGAATTCGCCGGCGGGCGCCCAGTGCCAGCTGGAATAGATTAGAAGGCCAGCACTTCCAGTAATCGACCGGGCCACGATGCAGCTTCGTGAACCAAATTGGCTGCTCAGAATCCAATCCGGCATCCTCAGCGGGCCCGCTCAATTGAGTTGCACCACGGAAGCAACCCGCATGCCGAACATCTTACGAATGTCGATTTTTCTCAGCTCGCGTTCCGCAACGCCACTAGCACGAATCAGTGCCAGCCCACTCCGGAGCTCGACTCTCGAAACGCACCCGCTCCCCGCTCACCGGGTGATCGAACCCAATCCGCTCCGCATGCAAACACAACGCCGCATCGCCCACCGCGTGCGTCTGCGTCTCGCCCATCGCACCATTTCCCAGGTACGCCTGCTCGCCCACAACCGGCCAACCCAGATGCGCCAGGTGTACGCGAATCTGGTTCGTCCGCCCCGTCGATCGGACGCGCCTCCACGAGCGTCGTCCCGTCCGCGAACCTCCGCAACACGCGAAACTCGGTCTGCGCGGCCACTCCCGCCGCATCAATCGCCCGCCCACCCAGCGCCGTCTGCTCGCTGCCGATCGGCGCAGCACACACAAACTCTTCCGCCTCCGGCTCGCCCGCAATCCGCGCCAAGTAAACCTTCTCCACCAGCCCCGCCGCAAACTGCTCCATCAGCGGCCGCGCAAACTGCCGCGTCCGCGCAAACACCACCACGCCCGTCGTGTTCGCATCCAGCCGATGCACGGGCCGCAACTTCTGCGGCGCATACACCTCGTTGAGAATCCACCCCAGCGTGTTGCGGTTGTAGCGGCCCGACGCATGGATCGGCAGCGGCGCCGGCTTGTCGATCACCACCAGCGCCGCATCCTCATACAGCACGCGAATCGCCACGTTCACATCCGGCTCACGCGTCGCCGGCAGCCGATGCAGATACTGCTCCCCAGCCCGCACCCGCCGCTCCGCCTCCACCGGCCGCCCCGCGCGATCCAAGCAGCAGCCCCTCCGCAAATCGCCCCCGCCAATACTCGCCGTCCAAATGCGGAAACACCGCGCACACCGTCTCGAGCAGCGTCCGCCCCTCATGCGCCGCCGCCACATTCAGCGGCCGGAAATTGTCGTACGGCTCGCTCCCCGGCAGCGGCGTCGTCACCCGCCCGATCGCCGCCTCCCGCTCCGCGATCGCCCCCGCCATCCGCTCCGCCTCGTTCAAGATAGCAGCGCGGGCACGACTCCCCTTCGACATACCGCGCGTCGCGCAAGTCGTCCGCCGTGAGCGGCTCGAGACAATGAAAGCACAGCCCGTTCTCCGTCTCCGCGAGCCCCGCGTCGACGCCCACCCGCCGGTCGAACACAAAACACTCGCCCGCATAATGCTCGCCGCCACACTCCTCAAAATACTTGAGGATCCCGCCCTCCAATTGGAACACCTGCTCGAATCCCTCGCGCTCCATCAGCGGCCCCGCCTTCTCACAGCGAATCCCGCCCGTGCAGAACATCACGATCGGCTGCTGCTTCATCTCCGCGGGCAGCTCCCGCACCGCCGCCGGGAAGCTGCGAAAGTGATCGATCCCCAGCGTCACCGCATTCTCAAACGTGCCCAGCCGCACTTCGTAATCGTTCCGCGTATCGAGCAGCGTCACCGGCCGACCCTCGTCGAGCCACCGTTTCAGCTCCCGCGGCGCGAGCTTCGGCGAAGTCGCCCGCCCCGGCTCGATCCCCTCGACGCCAAACGCAATGATCTCCCGCTTGATCTTCACCAACATCCGCCGAAACGGCTGCTCCGCGCTCACGCTCACCTTCGGCTCAAAATCGGAGAGCCCCGCAATCGACCGCAGCTCAGCCAGCAGCGAATCAATCGCCGACCGCTCCCCCGCCACAAACAGATTGATCCCCTCAGGACTCAACAAAATCGTCCCCCGCAGCCCCGACTTCCTTACACAAGCCGCGCAAGCCGCCCCCGCAGCGCCGGCAAATCCCCCAGCGCCAAAAACCGATACCCGGCAATATTCACAACCTCACCCATCACCCCACCCTACCCCGCGAGTTATCGGCTGGCAATTTAGGGTGGGCTCGGGAGCACGATGATTCACTCGTCCCCCTCAGTTCTACGCCCGTAGTTTCAGCCGACGACCTTGAGTACGAGCCAGAGAATCGCGAACCATCCGGCCCCAAAAAGCGGTGTCGTCAACGCAAGTGTGCGCCAGTCGTGAATCTGGAAAATAAACTTCCCGGTGAAAACGCCGAACAGTAGCAGCATCGTGATTGCGGTGAGGATGGCCCAGACCAGTGGGTAGGAAACTGCGAGAATGCCGTAAAGCATCAAAGCGCCAGCCGCGACGCCGATATAGAGCCGATCCTGAAGGTGGTCTCGTTCTTCTTGCAAGCTCGCCTCGCGAATTAAACTACGACTCCCGTGCCGTTGTTTCAACCTGCCGGAATTATCGCGGTCGGAAGTGCCACAGTCCGGCGATGGTCCACGATCTTACAACGGAAGCCTAGACCGTCCGCCAGATGTTGGAAAACGTCCCGGCGATTTAGTGATCAAGGTGTTTGTTGGCGCTTTTCCAACCACCGTGCACGCCGGTCGTGATTTGTTCTCGCAATTCTGGGCGGCAATCGTCGTAGCCAAACCGGATTTTAGACGATTTACAGATTTCATCCGACGCCGATTCACCAGTCCATGGCTCAAAGTCCAGTACAGCGTCGCATACCGGGCATTTGTACTTCATCGAATTCGCTTCAACAATTGAGTGGAAAGCGGATTCAGTATACCCGCAGCCGGCACACTTCTGAGTACACCACCTCTCTGTGGGTGGTGCTGGATTAAGTGTGCAGGCCTGGCTCTACGAAATCCAGCCGGCGATAGTCCCCAATTCGATGGTTCCAAATCCGTAGAACAGAACCACTTTGCAGCCGCCCGCCGCATAAAGCCTGGCGATGTGATACTCGGAATTAGCGAGCATTAGCCCCGGCATGACGGGAACGCACCAATTGACTTGAGTGCGCGGACCATCGGGAAGCAAATCGTAGAGATCGACTCCTTGCCGGCCTTGGTCTTGGTTGTTTGCATCCGCCTCCGCCCAGAGACGTTTCGCTCGTTCAATTAATTCCCGTTTGTGTTCGGCTGGTCCGCGAATCCACGTAAGCAAGTAGAATGCAACGACCAGAACAGCGATTACCCACTTCGCCCGCATTTAGCCACGCCTCCCAGTTGTTTCTATCACATTGCCATCAAATCCTCAATCATTTCGCGCAGCGTCGAGACCTTGCTTGTGGATCAACATCGACTGGCCCGGCCAAAAAACTCTGCTTGTATTGCCGCCCCGCCGGATTGCCGCCCGACAAAATCTTCGCCACAGATTGCGCAGATGCCCGCAGATGATTTTGAAATCTGCGCATATCTGCGTCATCTGCGGCAAAATCCTAAGGAAGACAATTGGGGCATGAGCCATTGTCGGAGGCCGTGACTTCTGCCGACCAAATCCGACTCAGTGGCCGAAAACAGTCGTTGAATTCGGACCCACTCTCGCGGGCTTTGCACCTTTATCGCTAAATCGCGGCGAGTTTCGGTGCAGGCGAGATAGTCGCGGCTCACGTTGCGACACCCTTCCCATTACAGCGATCGCATTTACTTGCCGCTCCTCTGTCGCTTCGCTTTTCGCCAGTGCCGCCGCACCCGGAGCACTTGAATTTGTAGTTACACGCTATTCTCAGAGTTCCATCGCATTTCCAACACGCCTTCCCATCCCGAAATCCAGTACCGTCGCAACGGTTGCAAGGCAGGCTCCCTTCGCCACCGCAGATGGGGCACTTAGTCCAACCCTTCATAGCATTTTCTCCGCCCGAACCCGGGGACATCCATCCTCGTGGTTGATTGTAGCGTGTTTCCGGCTGGGGGCGCAAATCGTTCGGTCGCTCGCAAGCGTGGCGGGCCTCCGCCGTAGCGGGCGACGCGCACTCATTCCGGGATGGCCAAAAATAATGGTTGAATTTGGCCACTCGATTCCCTACAACAAATACTGCACAAATAGTCAGTACAGTAGTAGGTCAGCGTGCGCTGGCGTTCGCTACTGAAAAGCAGGTTTTAGCTATTAGCTGTTAGTTTGTAGCCAGCGGTTGCGGATGCACTTTGGCAAGTGTGGCGAGCATGGTCTGGGTTGGCAGCGTGTGCGGGACTTGCGCGGGTACGACCGGCGGAACCACGCGAACAATTCGCGGGCGAGTTTTGTCCGCTGCGACCTGCCGCGCAACCTTGATTTCACGACGAATCGGGTGATTGCAGTGGACAAAACGAGCCAATTGCTCCCAGAAATCGATGTTTCGTTCTCGGCGCCAATTGCAAACCGCGACTCCCAATCGACTTGCGAACAGAAACGCAAAACACGCTTGGGAAAAACTCAAAAAAAGTTCGAGCGCCAGAGCGTTTTGAACCTGCGATCTCGATGGAGGACGGACAAAACTTGAGAACGTTCCCACCAAGTCGAACGGCCGGCGGAGCAACACCGAATCGCGACTTGCGGCAACAAGAGCAAGGGCACAAACAACCTGACGCCTTCGGCCGAAACTTGGCGCCTTCGTGAAAACCGCGAGGTTTTGCCAAGGCGACAAAAGTCGGAGTGCCGACTTTCGACAACCAGCCGGGGCTGCCGACCAGTTGATTTTTGGATCTTTGGCCATGAAATTCCTGGCGCGAATTCGAGCAATTTTGGAGCGCCGAACTTTCAATTCCAACTGGTTTTTCAGGCGTGCCGCGAAACGAGGTGTGACAAAAGAAGTGAATTTTGGAACATGGAATCGCGTTCGGCGCAGACGTTCCAAAAATCCAAAATTACGGCAGCTGCGAGTCGCAAAACCTTCAGCGGCGCGACGTGCGGACGCGGGCTCCAACGCGAAGCCGGCGGACAGAAAAATCGAAGCGGCCGTCAACTGCCATTCGTCATTGGAAATTCGTCATTCACCACCCAAAACTCCGCCGCCAAACCGCGTTTTTCCCGAGGAATCCCGCTCACCAGGCCGAGTTTTGCACCAAAAAACGCGGATCGCTCCCAACGCTCCTACCCCAACCCGCGAACCACCAACGACTTACAACTTCGAGCCCCCGACGACCCAAATCAAAACTCACGAATCCTCGCGTTTCAGGCACTCGTTTTTATTCCCCAAAGTACAAAACGAAATACAAAACTCCACCACCCACTCCCACCCCCACCAAAAACCTGTCGCCTTCGCACCACAACGTGACGCCTTCCACAAACCCCGAGGATTTCACAAGACGACAGTCCCTCTCCTGTCGCCTTCCATTCATCAATCATCGTTCATCAATCCTCAATCCTCCCCTCCATGCTATCACCACCAGCACCTGGTTCCCGCTGAACCCCTAACCCTGAACCCCGAACCCTTCCCCCACTCCCTGCCCTTCCACCCCTTGGTCCCTTCTGATACAGTCCCGCGACTTTTCTCCGGCCAGTCGGTCGGCCGACGATTCCCGATCCACTCCATTCGACCCGCCAGCTACTTGATGACGCTCGCTCGAACACGCAAATTCGGCAGTTCGCTCCGCGCCTCCGCGCGGGCATTCCGCGCTGCGCACTCGTCGCTCTCGTCGCGCTCACCGGCTGCCAATCGTTCATGGGCTACCGCGGCTGGCCCTATCCCGAACACGATCAAACTAGCTTCCACACGCCGAGCATCCGCATCGACACGGTGAAACAGTTTGCCACCCGCGCCGACGGCACCGACTCGCCCGAACAGCGCGAGTACACCGACCAACTCGCCCGCCAAATGCAAATCGAGCCCGATCCGCTGGTCCGCCAGGAGATCGCCCGCGCCACCGCCGAATTCCGCACGCCGCTCGCCTACCAAATCCTCGAAGCCGGGCTCCAAGATGAGAGTCCCTACGTCCGCCTCGCGTGCTGCCAGTCGCTCGGCACGCGCGCCGAAGCCCGCTCGGTCGCCGGGCTAGCAGCAGTCGTCCGCGAAGACGAAGACCAAGACGTCCGCCTCGCCGCAGTCGAAGCACTCGGCAACATCAAAGATCCCGCCGCGATCGCCGCCGTCGCCGTCGCCCTCGAAGACCGTGATCCTGCGATGCAATACGTCGGCGTGCAATCGATGAAGTCGATCACCGGCAAAGATTACGGCGGCGACGTCGCCGCCTGGCTACAAGTCGCATCCGGCGGCACACCCCCCGAACCCCCTGCCCCGTCGATCGCCGAACGAATCCGCTCCGCGACCCGCTTCTAGATTGCCGCGGGTACGCCATCGAAACCAACCGCCAGCCAGCACCACAGGCTTGCGAAAAAAATCTTCCGGCCACAGACTTTCTCTACTTGCCCTGGCTAACGAGCTAGCACACTAAACTGGTTCCTCGGTTGAACTTCGGCCACTCAGGGCCCGATATCCTTCTTCGGAGGGTCAGAAAAATCGCGGCCGACCCGTGACCGAACTCGCCCCAGCGGCTAATATGCTGGCGTTGCCAGTCCAGTTTGACTAGTCCACCCATCCTCGCATGGATGGCGAGTCCGGCGCATCACGCGCGTTTTCGCCCGAATGTTTGAAACCTCGCACGATTTGCAGCTTCGTCCATAAACAGGCGCGAGCAGGAATTACTCCCGTATGAAATTCATCGCCCCCTCGACCCAGCGCCCACTATTCGCCCTGTTCGTCGTTGCCGCCGCTTCGTCGATCATCTCGCTCGCCGTCCGTGGCGCCGAGCAAGTGAATGCCGGCTGGTCGACCTCTCGGCCGACGACCGTATTCAACACAAAACACACGGAGAATCCGCAAGTTCGCATCGCCATCAACCACGTGCTCGCACAGAGCCAATCCCCGCTCCTGCAGGCGCCGGCCCAACTCGAGATCACCGATGATGAAACCGCAGAAGATGGCGAAGTAGTACGACGACGATTCGCTCGACGAGGGACCGTCGCTGGCCGAGGCGATGATCGTGTTCGGCAATCCGGGCGAGAGCGCCGACGGTTGGCGGCCGGCCCATCTCTCCGGCGATGCACCAAGTACCGCCGCCCCGGCCCAAGACGCTAGCGCATCCGCAGGCCCGCGTTTTCGTCCGGTAGCTTCGCGTTCAACCGCCACGGCCGAGCCGAAACAAAGCGCCGCGAAAACTCAAACTCCGGCGACAACAGAAGCAGCGCCAGCGAAAGCCCGCGACGAAGAGCCTACTACGGATACGACACCCATCGCGGACACCGATTCCAACACCAGCCGCAGCAAGGCAAATACCGACGCCAAAGTGGAAGCACGCAAAGAAGCCCCGAGCGACGAGCTGCCGATTGTAGTAAAGCCGCCCGCGGCCCCGCTGCCGCCGCTGACGCAGAACATGAAGAATCTGCGGGCAAAAGTCCGCCGCGTAATTAAGTCGTATTACACGCGTTCTCTCAATAGCCGCGAGAACGATCCCTGGGAACTGATGCACGGCATGATTGCCTACGGCATCAAGAGCCAGATTCGCCAGGGCGGTCCGCGCGGCGAACCGATCACGCTAATCGGCTGGCTCTGCTACAACAAGCCGTCGAAAGGGTTCACGCTCCTATATTTGACGCCCGAGAACGAACTCCGCGCGAAGCAAGGAGTCGGCCTGCAGGGTCACATGGGCCAGTTCCTGGCGATGCTCGCTCAGAGCCAGGTTTCGCCCGACTATCCGATCCGCGTCCGCGATCAGGAATTCACCGTCAAAGACTTGATCGAGGCCGAGAAGACGACCTGCTATCCGAAGTCGGAACTGACATTCAAACTGATCGCCCTGATGCACTATCTCGACTCGGACGAGAACTGGGTGAACGACCAGGGCGCGAGCTGGAACATCCCCCGTCTGATCAGCGAAGAACTGGCCCAGCCGATCCGCGGCGCCGCCTGCGGTGGTACCCACCGCCTCTCCGGACTGAGCCTCGCCGCCCGTACGCGCGTCCGCCGCGGTGAACCGCTTGATGGCGAATATCTCCGCGCCGCTCAATTCGTCGAGAAGTACCAGAACTATGCTTTTCAGCTGCAGAATCGCGACGGCAGCCTGAGTACCGAGTGGTTCCGCGGCCGCGGTGACGAAAACGACACGGACCGCCGCGTGAAAACGACCGGCCACATCCTCGAATGGCTCTGCTATTCGCTCGATGACGAGCAAGTGCGCAGCGCAAGAACGTTCAGCGCAACCAACTATCTGGCAACGCTCTTGGCGAACAACTTCAATCACGATTGGGAAGTCGGCCCGCTGGGACACGCGATCCACGCCTTGCGGCTCTACGACGAACGCGTTTTCCAACCTTACGATGCCCAGGCAGGAGTCGCCAAGACGCCGGTCCGCAAAACGGCCCAGCGTTCTTCGCCCATGTCGCGCCCGTACACCGAGCAATTCTAAGCTTGCCGGCCAAAATCGCGGCACGAAGCGATGCCTGACTACGGCGCACGACGCGCCAACCCTCATAGCCCGTCGCGACGCAGGCGTCGGAAACCGGGTCTGCGCGGGCATCATTGGATTGATCGCCGCAGCAAGGTACATTAGATTGCGACCCAACTGCCGTCGCGACTCCCCCAACCTGCACGCCGCTCGACTATGGCGATCGCCCGCAAATTCACCGACCAACTGCAGCTGTTTTGCCAGCAAGCCAATGAATTGGCCACGCTACATACGGCCGATGCGATGCTGTTTCTGATGGAGCGGCCGACCGACTGGGCCAAGCTTCGTGAAGCTGTCGGCAAGCACAAGGTGCTGCTGGCCGGCGATAGCGCCGAGACGCTCGGTGGGGCGTCGCCCGACGAATTCAAAATCGTCATTGTCAACAAGCCGCCCGAGAGCCCCGTCTTCGAGCGACTCACCCAGGCGCTGCTCGAGAGCGTGGCCACCGAGTTCGTCGCGCCGGCGCCACGATCGTCGCTGTCTACAGCGGCTTCGAACCGACCGTGATCGACACGATCAGCATCATTCGGCTCGGTGAGCACTTGGGCCAGCTCACGATGCGCGACCTGCGCGAACTCAAGACACGGATCCCTTTTGAAACACTCAAAATCGTGGTCGATCTGGCGGTCGACATCGGCCGCGAGGGCCGCGAGGGGAAGCCGGTCGGCACACTGCTGGTGGTCGGCGACCATCGCAAGGTGCTCAGCTTCAGTCGTCCGATGGGTTTCGATCCGGTCCGCGGCTATAGCCGCACGGAGCGCAACCTCGCGGATGCCAAGGTGCGCGAAGGCGTCAAGGAAATCGCGCAAATCGACGGCGCCTTCGTCGTATCGAGCGACGCGACCGTCGTGGCCGCGGGGCAACACGTTGCCGCGCCGCGGGCCAGCGACCTGACGCTTCCCAAAGGCTTCGGCTCCCGCCATTGGGCCGCCGCGGAGATCACGCGTGCGTCGAGCGCGATCGCGATCGTGGTCAGCCAATCGAGCGGCACCGTGCGACTCTTCCAAAACGGCGAGGTCCGTCTCCGCATCGAGCCCTTCCGCCGCCCGATGAAGTGGATCGAATTCGATCAAGACCCGGCTGGTGAGTAAGCGGCGGCTTCACCCAATTGCTATTGCGCAAAGTCGCCAAGGGGCAAAGATCGCCAAGAAGAAATGACTGAGAACGAAATCGCCAAAATCGTTGTGGATTGTGCGTTTAAAGTCCATTCTACGCTGGGACCGGGGTTGTTGGAGCATATCTACGAGGTTGCCCTGCAACATGAATTGAAGAAGCGAGGATTGGTCGCCGACCGGCAGCTGCCGATTCCAATCATCTATGACGGAATCCGCTTCGACGAAGGCTTTCGAATGGACATGCTCGTCGAGGGCAAAGTACTCGTCGAAATCAAATCGGTTGAGGAGATTCATCCAAAGCATAAGTTGACGGTACTCTCCTACCTCCGGCTCACCGATAAACGGCTCGCACTGCTCATCAATTTCAACGTGCAATACATCAAAGACGGCATCACTCGCCTTGTAAACCGACTGCCGGAAAACGACGTACCGGAGAACTCGTAACGCCCGCAAGTCTTTTCGCACTTTGCCCCTTGGCGTCTCTGCGCAAATAAGTTGTGCGCCATCTACGAACGGGCCGAGCCGACGACTTCCAGCAGCCGTGTGCGGATTTCGGCGAGCCGATCGGTGGTTTCCGGCTTGGAATTGTCGCGCTCCGTGACGTAGAACACGTCGACGACCTGGTCCAGATACGTGCCGATTTTGGCGAAGCGGATAATCAGCGACATGTCGTGCAACGCGCGAGCCAGGCGATAGAGCAGGCCCTTACGATCGATCGTGAAGACCTCCACGATCGTACATTCTTCCGAGAGCTGCGTGTCGATGCGAATCTCGTTTGGCAGATTTGACAGCGCGGCGTTCGCCTCGTTCTGCTCGTGGCCCCACACGGTGCGGAATGTCGGCGGCTCGTCGCGGTCGATCGACGCCACGAGCGAATCGGACACGGCCTGCATCCGCTCCTGTGGCGGCTCGCCGGGATAATCCGGATCTTGCGCCACGTAATGCAACAACAGCAAACCGTCGGCGAGTGTATGCGTTTCGGCCGAGAGAATCTGCATACCGTGCCCGGTCAGCGCACCGGCCATGCTGGAGAAAATTGCCCGCCCAATACCTTGATCGATCGCACCGAAGAATTCGACCGTGTCCGTGTCGGGCAGATATCCGCTCCAGGCCGTGCCGCCGCGCGACGCCAGCGTGCGCAGCCGCCGCAACACTCCGAGCACCTCCTCGGGCGATCGATTGGCCACGAACGCGTCGGGTAGCGCCTCGAGTTGCCGCTCGAACCAGGGATCCTCCCGCTCGGTTGCCCCGAACAGGGCGAGCGCCGCTTGCAGCGCATCCTCATCCCGTTCATCCACCCGGGTCACTTCGGGAGAAAGCATCCGCAGCGTGCGGCGATACAGCTCGAACAACACCTCGACTTTCCAACTATTGAGCACGCCTGGTCCCACCGCTGCCAAATCGGCGCACGACACCAGTGCCAAGAGCTGCAACCGCTCGGGCGTGCCAACTTCTTCGGCAAATCGCGCGACCAGTTCGGTCTGCGTCGTGTCGCGGCGAAATGCCAGGTGCGACATCAGCAGATGTTTATGCACGAGGAATTCGAGCGTCTCGGCGTCTTCTTCGTCGAGCTCGAGTCGCTCGGCGGTCCGTGTGGCAATTCGCCGTCCCACCTCAGAGTGATCCTCTTCGAATCCCTTGCCCAAATCGTGGATCAACAGCGCGAGATGCAGCATCCGCTTGTCCTGCAGATGGATGTACGCCTCGCCGAGCGCGTCCTTCCGGTCGGAAAAGTGACAGGCTTCGTCGACCGCCCGGATGCTGTGCTCGTCGACCGTGTATTTGTGATACTGGTTGAACTGCAGCAAGCACCGCGCGTGGGCGAAATCGGGAATGATCTTCTCCAACACGCCGAGTTCCAACAGCCGCCGCAAGAGCTCGCCCAATCGTTCGGGACGCTCGAGCATTTTGAGAAACTTCGCAGCCGTGTCCGCTGCGAGCAAGTTGGAATACTGGGGCGCGGTCCGGTAAACGAAGTACCACGTATCTTGCGAGATCCGCTTGGCTTCGGATCGGGCGAGTTCCACGAGCCGCAAAACTTCCTCGAGATGGAGCTCGAGCCGGGCGAGCGCTTTGGTCGTCGCGCTGATCTCGCGGTGGCCGACGTGATAGCCGTCCTGGGTCGTGTAGCCGAGCACCGGCTCGAACACGCGTCGCACGCGCGACGCCGGCTGCACCAACTCCGACAAGCGGTTGGCGAGGTGCCAGACGTGGTTGGTATGATGGAAATAATCGCGCATGAACTGCTCGACGGGCAGCATTCCTTGGCGACCGCGATACTGAAAATACTCGGCCAACCGGAGTTGCTCGGCGCGAGTCAACAGGTCGCAGGCTTCGCCAGCATGAAAATGCATCTCATTGCGGACGCGAAGCAGGAAAGTTTGCGACGAGATCAGCCGTCGGTGGTCGAATTTCGACAACACACCCATGTCGTGCAAGCGATCGAAGTCGGCCACCCCACAGCGGAGAAACCACAACCAGCGAAGCAAGTGGATGTCGCGCAAACCGCCGCGCGAACGCTTGAGATTTGGCTCGAGCAAGTAAACCGTTTCGCCGTATTGGACGCGCTCGGTCCGCCGCTCGGCGATGAAGTCGCGTCCCATGCGGATGCGATTCCGCTCGACCATCGTTTTGAATTGCGACAGATAACGTTCGTACTCCGACGAACTCCCCAACATATAGCGCGATTCGACGAGCGAGGTGCCGACCTGCGGCTCGGCGCGGGCCATTTGCACTGCCTGGGCGACGGTCCGCACGCTCTGCCCGAGCTGGACGCCGACGTCGAAAATATCCTGGGTCAGCCGGCGGGCGAAGTCGACGATCGTCGGGTCGATCTTGCCCGAGTGGAGCAGCATCATGTCGACGTCGGAGAAGGGCGCCTGTTGGCGTCGACCGTATCCGCCGTGAGCGATGAGCGTGACACGCTCTCTGATTTCCGTCGCATCGCGGTCGGGCAGATCGGCGAGCGCCGCGTCGTAGAGCCGCATGATCGCGCCATCGACTAGCGAGGTGAACCGCGCGCAGACCTTCGAGCCGTCGAGGCCGCGATCATGGTGTTGGCGCAGTTGCTCGCGACCCTCGGCGAGCTGCTCGCGGGCCGCCAATACACTTGCACGTAATCTCGCGCCCCCAGGCATTTATTCACCGCACCACAGGCAAAGAACAACTGACGAAATGGAGAGAAACACTTGGGGGACGACGCGATCCGTCCTGGCGCAATAATAGCTTCGAGATCGCCGAATGTCCCGAACTCGATTTCTCCATCTCCCTTTGCTCGAACCACCAATCGCCTGCGGGAGAACTCTACAACGCGGCCGAGCCGGTTTCGCCGGTGCGGATGCGAATCGTGTCGGACAAGTCGGACACGAAGATTTTGCCGTCGCCGATCTGGCCCGTCTGGGCCGTGCGGACGATGGTATCGATCGCCGTGCGCACCTTGCCATCGTCGACCGCGACCTCGATCTTGACCTTGGGTACGAAGTCGACCGTGTACTCCGTCCCGCGGTAGATTTCGGTGTGGCCCTTTTGCCGGCCGAAGCCGCGGACCTCGGTCACCGTCATCCCCGTGATGCCTTGCTCGGTGAGGCCGTTCTTGACGTCCTCCAGCTTGTGGTGGCGAACGATCGCTTCGATTTTCTTCATCACCTTGGCTCCTTCGTGAGTCAGGCCGCGGGGCCCGACGGAATCATATTATTGTACGACCGATGACCAGCGTATCCTAGCGGGCAGCTTCCCCCGGCTAGGCGAAGATATACCCTTCTTCCTCGTGTTGGCTGACGTCTAGGCCGACGACTTCGTCCCGCTCGCTCACCCGCAGTCCGACGAGCAAATCGACGAATTTCAGGATAATAAACGTCGCCACGATGCTAAAAACCCAAGTAACGCCGACGGCCACCAATTGGCCCGTCAGTGCCGTTCCGCCTTCGAGCAGTCCCACCGGGTTGCCGTTGTTGATGTTCCAAGCAGCCCGGGTCGCGAAGACGCCCGTGAGGATCGCGCCCAGGGTGCCGCCCACGCCATGCACGCCAAAGGCGTCGAGCGAGTCGTCGTACTTGAAGGCCGCCTTGACCTTGCTGCAGGCGATGGCACAGACGATGCCCGCCGCGGCACCCATGATGAAGGCCGACATCGGGCTGACGAAACCGGCCGCCGGGGTAATGCAGACCAGCCCCGCGACGATGCCCGACGCGGTGCCGAGTACGCTCGGCTTGCCGCGGTGGAACCAATCGTAGAAGGCCCAGGCGAGGCCGCCCGCCGCTGCGGCGAAATGCGTCGTGCAGAACGCGCTTGAGGCGAGGTTGTCAGACATCAGTTCGCTGCCGGCATTGAAGCCGAACCAACCGACCCACAACATCCCGGCGCCGAGCGCGGTGAACGTGAGATTGTGGGGCGCATGTCCTCGTGGCCGAAGCCAGTCCGCCGGCCGATCAGGATCGCGCAGAGGAGCGCCGAGACGCCCGAGCTGATGTGGACGACCGTGCCGCCGGCAAAGTCCAGCGCGCCTCCGCTCAATGAGTGTGGCTGTCCGTATGCCAGGATGCCGCCACCCCAGACCCAATGACAGAGTGGGCAATAAACGAGCGTGCCCCACAGGATCGAAAACAACACCATCGCGCTAAACTTCATCCGCTCGGCGAATGCCCCGCAGATCAGCGCCGGAGTGATGATGAAGAACATTCCCTGGAATAGCATGTGGGTGAGTCGCGGGATCGCACCCACCATTGGTTCATCGGACGTCTGCGTTTCTGCGTTCCAGACACGCTCGACTCCGCGCATAAACAAGAAGTCGCCGTCGCCGATGTAGGGCTTGAGCGGTCCGTCGGCCTCGCCGAACGCCAGCGAGTACCCATAGAGGCCCCAAAGCACGGTCATCAGTGACATCAAGAACAGACACTGCATCACGACGCTGAGCACGTTCTTGCGACGGACCAAACCGCCGTAGAACATCGCCAACCCCGGTGCGGTCATGAACAGCACCAGCGCCGAGCTCGTGAGCATCCAGGCGTTATGCCCCGCCAGCTTGGCCTCGGCGATGCCGGCCGCGATATCGTCCGGCGCCGCCGCGACGTCCTCTTGCGCGACCGCGTCTTGCGCCCAGCTCGCATCACTGCCGACCAGAAGAATGCCCAGTGCCAAAACGGCACACGACGACCACCGAATCGTTCCCGCCATCAAACGATCCTCCGCCTGAATTAGATTGTCGAATCGAGCGTCGCACTACCCCGAACAACCGGCCGCCTCGCCGGTCTGCCACGCACATCAGCTAGCATATTGCTCGCTAGACTAATCGCTGCAAGCAAAGGCGTAAAGCCCATCCGCGGCAAGTATTCTCGCGCTCGAACCAGCCGCCGTTGGCCGTCAACTAAGCCGGCGCTGCCAACGCCTCGTCGACGATCTTCTTGATCTCGCCCGACGGATCAATGTCGGCGGGCTGGTCAGGAATCCCGGCCGCATCGGCCTGTTTTTTTGCCTCGGCGAGGAACGCCCGCAACTCGTCGTCGGTGAGCGTGTCGCGGAGCTTCCAGCGACCTTGCGCATCGCGATCGGCGACGTGGGCCATTGCCGCGTCGATGCCTGCCTTGCCAATCTTTTCGTCGATCGCGCCCGGAAGAATCGCTGCACAATTTGTCGACCTTGCACTTTCTCCTCCTCGCTCAAGCCCGACTTGGCAAAAAACTGTTGATCGATCGTCGAGGCGACCATTAGCGACATGAGCGGTGACTGAACCAGCTTCTCGACCAATTTTCCAAGTTGCTCGCCCGAGATCGTCTTCTCGCGAAATCCCCTGGCGACCCGGTCCACTTCGACCATAATCTCCTGCTGTTCTTGGGCGGGCAAATGCGAGCTGCTGATCCCTTGGCGGATTCCCTCGGTCGCCGCCGTGGCCGCCCAGTCGCGCCAATTGCGCGAGATCCAGAAGCCAATCAAAATCGCCACCACCACCAGGATGACGAACACGACCAGGCAGCCCATCAGGCATGATTGCCATCGGCTTTTGCCTTCGACGGGGCCGGTGGGTGCTGGCATGTCTGCACTAAAGCGATGTTCGTCCGCCATGATGGCACTCCTTAAACAAGGGGTGAAATGAAGTTGTGATTGCTCATCCCTGCTGATTCCAAGCAACGTCGGCAACGCCGGCAAGTGAGTTCGCAGCCCGCGCGGCAACAAACAACGCGTCGCTCAAACGATTCAAATAGCGAACCACTTCGCCGCGGATCGATTCGCTTGCCGCCAATTCACTGTCTGCAAGTTGCACGACCAGCCGCTCCGCGCGGCGGCAGACCGTTCGCGCCCAGTGCAAATGGGCCGCCGACGACGAGCCGCCGGGGAGGATGAAAGTTCGCAGCGGTGTGAGTTCTTCTTCCCATTTGTCAATCGACTCTTCGAGCCAGGCGATGTCCGCATCGGCGACCAGATTCGTGCCGTGTGCCGTCGGCTGCGGGGTGGCCAACTCCGCACCGAGATTGAACAGCTGGTGCTGCACGCGGACCACAAATTGGTCGATCTGGGCCCACATCGACTCGCGTTGGAGGGACTCTCGAGCCACGCCCAGCACCGCGTTGAGCTCGTCTACCGTGCCATAGGCCTCGACTCGCAGGTCGTCTTTGCGAACCCGTCCGCCGCCGAATAAGCCGGTTTCGCCCGAATCACCGGTGCGAGTATAAATACGAGACATATCGAAACCGCTGGGAACTGGCTGCCGGGCGACTGTTCGTTGCAATTTAGCGTTCGGCTGCCCAAAATAATAGATGGATCACTCTGAGGAACAACGCATGAAAATCGCCATGATTCTGTTCGCGCTCGGTGTCGGCTACGTTAGTCTGCCGGTCACGTGGCATGTCGCCGCGCTTGGCCAGACCGCCGAAGCAGAACCCACGCCCGCCACCGCAGAACCAAGCGAGCCGAAAGTCGACGACGACAAGCCGAAAGCGGACAAAGACAAATCGGCCGACAAGTCGGACGCCGAAAGCAAAGACGCCAGCGCCAAAAAATCCGACGAAGGGAAGCCGAAGCCCGAAGCGAAGACTGAGTCACCGGCCGCCGAGAAAAAAGCTGAGCCGGCGGAAGCCAAGAAAAAAGAACGCAAGACTGCCAAGGCGGAGTCGAAGCGGATGAAGGTCGTGGTCACGCTCGACGGCACTTTCACCGCCGAGAAAATGACGCCGATCGAATTGCGGCCCAAAGCCTGGAGCCAATTTGAAATTGTCGAAATCGTCGACCACGGCACCGAGGTCCACGCGGGCCAAACACTGGTGAGGTTCGACACGGAAAAATTCGACGAGGAACTGGCCGAGCTGCAGCTGCAGCTCAACATGAGCGAGCTGGCAATTCGCAAAACCGAAGAGGCGCTTCCGCGACTCGAAAAAACGCTGGCAATGGCTGCGATCGAAGCCGAGCGGAACGACAAGGACACCCGCGAAGACTTCGACCGCTTCCACAAGATCGAGCGGCCGATGTTGCTCAAGTCGGTCGACTACTCGCTCAAGAACGCCCAGTTCCAGCTCGACTATTCGCAGGACGAACTCGACCAACTGGAAAAGATGTACGAGGCCGACGATCTCACCGAGGACACCGAAGAGATCGTCCTCAAGCGGTCGCGGACCGAAGTCGACTTTGCCAAATTCAATCTCGAGCAGACCAAGCAATACTGCGACGAGCTGCTCCAGATCAGCCTGCCGCGGTTCGAGATTCGGCTCAAGGAATCGCTCGACAAGGCCGCGCTCAACATGGCCCAAGCCAAGGCGGCACTCGCGCTCGACGTGAACCGCGCCCGGTACGACCTCGAGCAGCAGCGGGAGACTGCGCACCAAATCGCTCAATCGCCACGCCAAGCTGCTCGCCGACCGCGCCCTGATGGAGATCAAGGCCCCGGCCGACGGCATCGTCTACTACGGCGAATGTGAAAACGGCAGCTGGTCCGACATGTCGTCGCTGATCTCGAAGCTCAAGCCACACAACAACGTCTCCCCCGACACCGTGGTGATGACGATCGTCGAGCGTCGGCCGCTCGACGTCGCGGCACAGGTCGGCGAATCCCAGCGGCCGAATCTTGCCGTCGGCCAGCCGGCTCAAGATCGTCACGCCGGTCGAAAACATCGAGTGGTTGCCGGCCAAACTCGAAACCATCACCGCGGTGCCCGTCGCTACGGGAAAATTCAACGTCGGCTTCGATCTGACGGGTGCGGAAATCCCCGATTGGATCGTCGCCGGCATGAGCTGCAAGGTGAAGATCACAACCTACGACAAAGAGGATGCGCTGGTCCTCCCCAAGAAAGCAGTCCACACCGACAAGGACGACGAGCAGCAGAAGTACGTCTGGCTCACCGACGCGAAAGATGCCGACGCGAAACCCGAGCGCCGCAGCGTGAAGCTCGGCAAATCCAGCGGCGAGAACGTCGAAATCGCCAGCGGCCTGAAGGCGGGCGACGTCGTGTCACTTGACGACGAAGAGAAAAAGGACGAAGACGCCGAGTGATCGAGATCTTCAGCCTGACAACGCGAGGCAGCGACATGGTTCGTCGGCACCAACGGATTTGGACGCTCTCGTGCATCTTCGCCTTCGCCATGCGTTGCTCGGCCTTGCAAGCGGCCACCGACACGACAGATTCTGCGATCGTAGCGACAGACTCTGACGAGTCGACGACTCCAAGTGCCACGGCGCTTCACCTCTCCAAGTTCGCCACCACGGGCCCCAAACCGCATCCGATCACTGCGCCCGAGCCGGCGGAAATCACCGCCGCGATCCGTCGCGGCGTTCAGTTCCTGCTCGACGATCAGCGGCCCGACAGCTCCTGGGGCAGTCCCGAGAACACCAAGGGGCTCAATATCTACGCGCCGGTGCCGGGCGCACACGATGCGTTTCGCACCGGAGTAACAGGCCTGGTGATTATGGCCCTGGTAGATGCCGAGCATCAAGTTGCCGAAGACCAACGTGCCGCCGTGACTGCTGCAATCGAGCGGGGTGAACAGTGGCTATTTGAACGGGTGCCCCGCCTGCGCCGCGCAACGCCCGACGCAATCTACAACACCTGGGGGCATGCCTACGCGCTCCAGGCTCTCGTTCGCCTCTACGACCGGGCGGCGGGCGACGCCGAGCACCAGGCCCGCTTGAAGCAACTCGCCAAAAGTCAGGTCGACATGCTCGCGCGATACAGCTTCCTCGCCGGCGGCTGGGGCTACTACGACACCACTGCCGGCACCCAGATCCCTGGCGACTCGTCGAACAGCTTTGTGACGGCCACCTGCTTGATCGCGCTGCGCGACGCGAAGTCGATCGGGCTGGATTTTCCCAAACGACTCACCGACAAAGCAATCGCGTCGATCCATCGTCAGCAGTATCCAGATTTCACCTACGCCTATGGCGAGTATTTGGAGCTCGCGCCGATGCACCTCATCAACCGCGCCGGCGGCAGCCTCGGTCGTTCCCAAGCCTGCAATCTGGCCCTACGGCTCTACGGCGACGAGCGTGTTACGGACGACGTCATCGAGACGTGGCTCGACCGCCTGATCGCCCGCAATGGTTGGCTCAGCATCGGCCGCAAACGTCCGATCCCGCATGAATCACATTTCTACGTGGCGGGCTATTTTTATTACTATGGCCATTGGTATGCGTCGCAATGCATCGGGCTGTTGCCGGCAGCCGATCAGGCCCATTTCCAGGACCACCTGGCTCACATTCTTTTGCCGCTGCAGGAGCGAGACGGCAGCTGGTGGGACTACCCCTTCTACAATTACCACCAGCAATACGGCACGGCGATGGCGATCATGTCGCTCGTCCGCTGCCAAAAAGCAACGTAGCGGGGAAGGCTGTTGGCTCTTCGCTATTCGCCTTTAGCCAGAAGGCAAAAATAGCGCCAAAAACCCGCTGGTTAATGCCTTAACGCCGGCAGCTAATTGCTATTTCCCGGCTGGTCCGGTCGTGCGGTCTGTAGAGTGCCAGTCCCACGATTTCCCCCCTTGTCTCGGGCCAGCCTTCTTTGGCTCGCCGCAGTGTGACCTAACTTTGTGCAGACCCGACTAGGTCCGGCGTGAGCCCGACCGACGGTTCCCCTAGCAGAGACAAACAGCTCCCGGCCAAAACGTTCCCCGACCCGACCAACATGGCCACTCGGCACACGCCCGAACCACTTCCCGACGAAACGCCGAACGCCTCAACTTAACCGACCAAGCCGAGAGAATTGCTGATGGGGTTCTTGAAACAATTCTTTGTGAATGTCTTCGAAGACGAAGCCCAGGTGAAAACCGCGCAAGGCTTCGACCAACTCAGCGAGAGCGAGTTGGAGGCCCATCTCTCGGTCGCTCGCTATGGCGACTTCGAGCTGACCGATGCCGTGCGTCCCTCGTACAATCTCGAGGTCGTGCCTTCGGCCGGGTTCCGCCACGACGTCTATCGCGACGCGGAGAACCGTTCGACCGTCCCCGTGCTGATGGCGGCCATCACCAAGCCGCGAACGATGGAGACCTTCATCGAGCTGCTCACTCCGCTCGGCGAGTCCGTCGACGTCGTGCTGGAAACCAGCCACTCGCAAGAATCGCGCGGCCACACCGACCTATATCGCGAACAGATCGAGCTGCCGATCTTGCAAAGCATTCTCTGGGACTACGAAGACCTGCTGATCAACGACGGTTGCACGGGAATCGCAGTTCTCAATCCGAACATTCCCCAGGAAGTCCAACTCGACGAGCACAAGTTGCTGCTGGTCTACGGTAACAAGCTCACGCCCTACGAAGGCATTCTCATCGACGCCCGACTCAATTGCCGGGAAGACATGAAGTTCATCACCGAAGCCGAGCACGTCCACTCCACCACGGAGCGGTTCGTCCGCGAGTTTGAAGAGCTCAAGCTTCGTCTGGGCATGGACGATTACCGGTAGCTGGAAGTAGCCCGTGTCACGGCTGGGAGGCCGAATTCTTCCCCGGCGAGCTCGCGTCAAGTAGGCGGACTGGCGAACCAACGCCATAGTTGTGCCAAGTGCTTGGCTATTCGCGTCGCCAATTCTGAAAGCGATCAATTCGCTGCGAAAATCGTTGACTCTGCATGTCAGCGGCAGTATAAGAAAAGGCGCACGACGGGCCGAGTCATACGTCACGCCAAGTTGCCAACTTGGTAATCGCGACGGTCACTTTCTTGCTTCTCATCTATCTCGACCATTGTGCAGGCGGTCCTCATCGGCTTCGTCACGCCGCGGCAAGGGCGACGGTAGACGAACGATCTCCTCAGCGAATCCTTGCCGGAACAGGCTTGGGGTCCGGTGGCTCGCCGGCGCATCGCAGTCGCGCCGGAGGGTTGATGATACAGCACTGCTTGTTGTCTGGGTTTGGAGGTGCGTCTAATGAATTGCAAATCTAGTTCGTTCCTTGCGGCACTAGCCCTTGCCGCACTCGTGTCGAGCGCCACGACGGCGGTCCACGGACAAGTTCCCCATGTGATGAAGGGAAGCGTCCTCAAGTATTCGCAGCCGATCGGCCATCTCACGCCGCAGGGAGACGACATGCATTCGTGGGGTGAAGACATTCCGTCCGACGTTGATTGGCACAAGATCATGGAATCGCCGACGATTCCGCCCAACTGGACGATCGCCGACGATTTCAAAGACCCGTTCAGCACGCCCGTGCTCACGGTCCGTTGGTGGGGCTCCTATGTTGGACCGACATTTCAGCAGGTCGCGGGCGCCGAACCGGTGCCGATCTTTGGTCCTGGCTCGGAAGACGGCTATTTGATTTCCTTCTTCAAAGACGTCCCGGCCAGCGATCCGTCCGGTGGCGGCACGCCGTTTAGCCATCCCGGCGAACTGCTCGGCAGCTACGTCTTGCCGCTGGAGAAGGTGTGGGTCGAACCGACGTCGTACGTCGGCTGGGACCAGCATCCGATCTTTGAGTACAAGGCGAACTTGATGGACGCCCACCTCGACCACCCGTCGGACCTCGCTGGCCCGATGGGATTCAACCAACGACCGGGTGAGGTGTACTGGATTTCGATCGTGGCCGAGGTCGGACACACGCTGGCGATGGTCACGGATCCGACGACGGGCGGTCAGGATTGGGTCGCCGTCCCTACGGGCAAGACCGCGATGCCGAATCAGGAGAATCCAGAAGGCCATTACTGGGGCTGGCACACCAGCCCGATCCACTTCAACGACGTTGCCACGATGGGGCACTTGGCGATGCCGGGCAACCAGTGGGAATACCTCGGCTGGCAGCCAATCCAGCCGCAGCACGGATTGAACGACATGGCTTTCGAGCTGTATACCGTGCCCGAGCCAACCGGTGGCGCGTTGATTCTGATTGGCATTGTGGCTCTGGCCACCTCGCGGCGACGTGCCTAGGAAGTATTTCGTCCCTGATTGTGCTGAATTGAGGCGTCTGCGACTTGCTCGCAGACGCTCTTTTCATGCGCGTTGATCGAATCCCACGCTTTCCGACCAGGCCCAATTCAGGAATAATGAAGTTCACCCGAACTAGTTCATCCGAAAAGAAGAGGTTCAATCACTGCAATGAAGACCGGTCTACTCCTTGTTGACATCCAGAACGACTACTTCCCCGGCGGCAAGATGGAGCTCGCCGAAATCGACCAGGCAGCCGCGAACGCCGCCCTGTTGCTCTCGCATTTCCGCAGCAACCGTCAGCCGACCTTCCACATTCAGCACACCTGGGAGGACGAGTCCGCCCCGTTTTTCGTCGCCGGTACGAGCGGTGCCAAGCTCCATCGCTCGATCGCCCCGGGCCCGAACGAGACCGTGATCGTCAAGCATTTCCCCAACAGCTTCCGCGAGACGCGGCTGCTCGAGGAGTTGCAGAAAGCCGGCATCGAGCGGCTGGCGATTTGCGGTGCGATGAGCCACGTGTGCATCGACGCCACGACCCGGGCCGCCGCAGACCTGGGCTTCGACTGCATTGTCGCCCACGACGCATGCGCCACGACCGACGTCGAATTCGACGGCAAGAAAGTCGCCGCTGCCGAAGTCCACGCCGCCTTCATGTCGGCCCTCGGCTTCGCCTATGCGAAGGTGGTCGACACGAATCAAGCCATCAAAGCATGCATCTGAGGCCCGCGGCTTGCTACAATGGTGCTGGCCGCCGGCCTGGGCGAACTCTCTTCAGGGACAGCCAGTTGATGCTTGCCTGCATTCGACCATTGTGTGTCAGCCTCATGGCAATTGCCTGCAGTGGCGCAGTTGCATTCGCAGTCGATCAGCCAGCGAACGAAACCCCGTCGCCGCAACTCGCTCCGGAAGATGTCGTGCGGACCCAACTCAATACGCTATCCGCCGACGGCCCCATCCCCGAGCGAATCAAGAATTGTTACCGTTTTGCTTCGCCGGCGAATCGCGAGCACACCGGGCCAGTCGAACGGTTCGGCCGGATGCTCAAGTCGCCGAGCTACGACGTCATGCTCCGGGCGCACTGGTTCTTGGTTGGCAAATCGATCCAACAAGGCAACGAGGCCCATCTCCTCGTAACGATTGTCGACAACCAGGGGCAGCTCGCGCTCTTTCGCTTCTTCCTCTCGAAGCAAGTCGACCCGCCTTACGCCGACTGCTGGATGACTGATTCGGTGCTTCGTTTGACGCCGCCCCCGGCGACTCCTCCACCGACTCCACCAATTGCGCCCGAACCACAAGCGATCTAACGGTTGGTCGAGCGTAAATGAGCCCCTCCGCAGATTCTTCGAACGACGATGACGACCGGCAGCTGCTCGCCGGCATCGCCGAGCAGGATGCGGCCGCGTTCCAGCAGTTTTATCGCCGCTACTGCCGCGTGGTCTACTCGCTCTGCCTGCGAATCACGGGGCAGGCTCACGATGCGGAGGATGTCGTCACGGAGATTTTCTGGGAACTGTGGCAGAAGCCCGCTCGCTATTGCCCATCCAAAAGCTCGCCCTACACGTACTTAATGATGCTGACCCGTTGCCGGGCCTTGGATCGAAAACGGGGCCTCTCGCGACACCCCACGCAGCCGCTGTTGGAATGGGCGGCGACCGAAACGGCTGGAATGGGCGACGATACGCCAGCGCCGCTCGACGAGGTCCTGGCCGGGGAAAGGCGCGAAATCGTCGCCCAAGCGATTCAAGAACTGGAGCCCGACTTGCGGCAGCCGATCGAGCTGGCATTTTTCGATGGACTCACACACCATGCCACGGCCGAGCGGCTCGGGTTGCCGCTGGGTACAGTAAAGGGACGAATTCGCCGCGCGCTGGACCGTCTGCGACAGACCCTGGTGATTGGAAAACGTGACTGACTCGTACGACATCTCCTGTGAAGCGTGCCAAGATCGGCTCGACGAGTTTGCGCTCGACGTGCTGCCGGTGGACGTATGTGCGCAAGTGTCCGCCCATTTGGACGGTGGCTGTCCCGACTGCAATCGTCGCCTGGCCGAGTTGCTCGCCGATCTTGCGCAGCTGCCGCAATCGTTGCCACTCGCAGCGCCGCCGCCGAGCGTGGAGCGGGAACTCATGCGGCGAATTACGGCCGAACGATCGCAGGCGCCGAACGCACCGCCAGCGGACGCCACAAAATCGCGTCGCTGGTTGCTTGCAGCGGCGAGTCTGGCCGTCGCAGCCAGCCTCGTCGGCGTGGCCTTGTGGCTTGGTAGGCCTGCGCCTGCACCGTCGACGATCGGCCCCGCGCCCGGCGACTGGGCGGAGCTGGAACGTCGGATTCTCGACGCCCAGGAATCCCAACAAATCAATTCGACGCCTCAGTTGCATTTCGTTTCGCGCGGACCTGCAGCACCAGCGGCCGACGTCTATGGCTACGTCGTCCAGGATCGCCTCACGCAGCAGTTTCATATCTACGTGTTCAATCTGCCCCAGCTGGCCGACGACCGCGCGTATCAGTTTTGGTTCGTCACGAACGACGGGCAGTATCTGCCAGAAAATTCGGTTCGGCCCGCCGCAGATGGCTCGATCAGCCTGCTCGTCGAACAGCCCTCCAGTGCAACTGAGGTCGTCGCCGTGGCAATCAGCAATGAACCGGCCGAGGGCTCGCAGTCGCCCAGCCGTGACTCGCTCTTGGAAGCCACACTCTGAGTCGCTCGTTCACTCCCAATAAAACAACGGGCGCCGCGCTCCTGGAAACGCGACGCCCGCTCGGAGGGCCAATCAGGATTTTCAAGTGGCGACAGTCTTCGCCACTCTCACGATCGCCGCCGCTGCCCCGCGGCGACGACTGCCAGCCCCAGCACCAACAGGCCGAGGCAGGTCGGTTCCGGAACGGCGAAAGCCACGGCGATGTCGCGGAAGCTGCCGTTCACGCCGCTGACCGCACCAAGCTCCGAAGCGGCGCCCGTCATTAGATTCACTTGGTACAGCGAGTTGGCCGTCAGCCCGCCCGCGCCGAGCTTGTTTCCAACCAGATACGCGGCACCCGTCCCGCCCGAAATGTCGAAGCCGGTGAAGCCACCCGATGCGACGATGTCGAAGCCGAGCGGTCCGACCGTCTGCAGCGTGCCGCTGTTCGCGGGATTCTGCGTCACGAGAACATCGTTGCCGGATTCGATGTCGTAGAGTGCCGTGGTGGTCGCGCCCTTGATACTATTGACGTACGCACCGTTGACGACGGCAGGCGCGTCACCTGCATTGACGTCGCCAGCCATGAATGCCAATGTGCCGTCGACGATTACGGTCGCATCGTTGGGATTCGCACGCAGGTTAGTGTTTCCCGTGCCATTGCTGCCCAACACTCGGATTCGATCGACGGTTGGATTGAAGTCGATCGACTTCATGAATCCATCCGGCGGAGTGCCGAGGCGCCGACGAGCGAGCTGGCACCCGTCATCGGATCGAGCGTAAAGATTCGGTTCTGGTTGCTCACCCCGAACAACTGCCCGGTCGCCGGACGGACATCGATGCCCACCAAGATTTCGCCGAGCAGGCTGAAACCCGCTGGCGTCACCGTCGAAGTGACGGTCCGATTCACGCTGTCGAAGGTCACGATCTGCTGCAGATTCGTCAATCCAAAGATCTGCTCCGCCCTGGCTGGCAGCGCCATACAGGCGACTACCGCAACTGCTAACAAATAGATTCGCATTACTCGTTCCTCTCGCTTGCTGTCTCGAATTCCAAGTTCCTGCCCCAAGAAAACCGCGGTGCCGACTCCACGTTGGAGGACGGCAAGCGTCTGGCGTCCGAAGAGCCAGGCGTCTGGCGTCCGAAGAGTACGACCCGAGCGCGGCTTCCGGATGCAATCTTTCGTGAAAAATTCGAAATCGCCGTTTCTTCCGCCACGCGCGGCACCTTGCCAATTTGTCGCCGTGTCGCCAATAATATGGGATTCTTTGCGGAGGACTTGCCATGGATTTGAGAGACGTCGAAAAGCTGGCCCATCATCTGGCCGATAAGTTCGCCCGCACGGGGCTCACGTTTGACGACGTGCTGATCGAACCGCGCTACAGCACCGTCGTGCCCACCGAAGTCGAAGTCGGCACGCGGCTCACCAACCGCATCTCGATCAACATCCCGATCCTCAGCTCGCCGATGGACACGGTGACCGAAAGCGCGATGGCGATCGCGCTCGCTCAAGAGGGCGGCATCGGCGTGATCCACAAGAACATGTCGATCGATCGGCAGACCGAAGAGGTCGACAAGGTGAAGCGCTCGGCCAACGGGATCATCGTCGACCCGGTGACGCTGCCGTCCGATGCTAGCGTCGCTGTCGCACACCAGACGATGCAGCAGTCGAAAGTTAGCGGCATTCCGATCGTCGACGGTGGCAAGCTGGTGGGCATCATCACCCGCCGCGATCTGCGGTTTCTCGAGCATAATGACCTGCCCATTGCTCAAGTCATGACCAAAGACCAGCTCGTGACAGCACAGGGGACTGTGACGCTTGAGCAAGCTGAGAAGATTTTGATGACAAAAAAGGTCGAGAAGCTCTTGCTGGTTGACGAAAATAACAGACTGACCGGACTGATTACGATCAAAGACATCGACATGATGCGGCGCTTCCCCCAAGCAGCCAAAGACCCCCAGGGTCGGCTGCGGGTCGGAGCGGCGGTCGGTGTGTTTGATTTTGAACGGGCCGGCAGCCTGATCGCAAAAGACGTCGACTTCCTGGTGGTGGACAGCGCCCACGGCCATTCGGCCAACGTGGTCGACACGGTCCGCCAGATTAAGAAGAGCTGGGACATCGACGTCGTGGCTGGCAACGTGGCGACGCGCGAAGGAACGCGCGACCTCGTGGCCGCCGGCGCGGACGCGGTGAAAATCGGCATCGGACCGGGATCGATCTGCACGACGCGGGTCATCTCGGGTGTCGGAGTGCCGCAGATCACCGCGATTTATGAAGCCGCGCAAGCGATCGGCGGAACGAACGTCACACTTATCGCCGACGGAGGCATTCGCTACTCGGGAGACATCACCAAAGCACTTGCCGCAGGGGCCAACGCCGTCATGGTCGGCGGACTCCTGGCGGGGCTCGACGAGAGCCCAGGCGAGCGCGTGCTGTACCAGGGCCGAACCTACAAGGCCTATCGCGGCATGGGTTCGTTGGGTGCGATGGTGAAAGGCTCGAGCGAGCGGTATCGCCAGGCCGGCGCGGAAACGAAAAACGGAAAACTTGTCCCGGAAGGCGTCGAGGGCCGCGTGCCGTACAAAGGCTCGCTCAGCCCGTTTTTGTATCAACTCGTGGGCGGCTTGCGAGCCGGCATGGGATACTGCGGCGCCAAAACGATCGACCAATTGCGCACGGAAGCGCGGTTCATTCAGATAACCGCGGCCAGCGTGCGGGAGAATCATCCCCATGACATTGCCATTACGCAAGAAGCGCCAAATTACTCGGCCGAATACTCGGCGGGGGATGAATAGTCGAGAGTCGAGGGTCGAGGGTCGAGAGCCAAGCGCGATCGGAGTTGTGAAGCCGCTTGCCGGTTTGGCTACCATGTTGTGCCTTTCTTTGTTGGCGGCAAATGCATTCGCCGGCGAGCTGCAGTGGCGCAAAGCGGTGCCGAAGCACTTCAAGCCTTCGGCCGATTCGCAACCGATCAAATCGCAAACCGCGGCGAAACCCGCGCCGCCTCGCCACGACGGCGCCGTTCGTGCTGTCGCATTTGAGGCCGAGGGACGTGGCGAATTTGATGGACCGGCGCTCACTGCTCAGCAAGCGGGCGGCGCCGAATCCAATAGCACCGAACCCCACAGCCTCGTCGTCGAACGGGAAGTGCCGCACGTCGGCGAGGAGCGCGGCGTCGTCCGTTCGGCCCAGCTGCAGCTTGAGGAGGACGGCCGCTACAACGAACAAATCACCGCGCCGTTCGGCCAGCCGCCGACCGATGAGTCGATGGAAGCCGAACTCGACGAGCAGGAAGAGCTGACCCTGCCGCCGGATAATGAAACGCCGCAAGCCGAGACAAATCGCCAGCCCGCGACCAACCAGCGCCAACCGCGGACCTTCCAGCCCGCGCCGCCGCGTAACGCGCCGCGGCCCGATCCGTTCGTCGAGG
Organism: uncultured Planctomycetota bacterium; assembly: GCA_963847905.1. Classification (GTDB taxonomy): domain Bacteria; phylum Planctomycetota; class Planctomycetia; order Pirellulales; family Lacipirellulaceae; genus DASYDU01. The sequence goes on from CAWKBP010000006.1 coordinate 38,137, forward strand.
CCGACGATTTGCCGGGCGACGGCCTGCCGAACACCGAAGATTCAACTCTCTCCGACGAAGGCCGCGACTCCCACGCCGATTGTCGAGAGGAGCTCGCGGCGTTGAAGGCTCACACGCTCGACCAAGTGAACCTGAGCATCGCCATCGCCGGAAGCCCGGGCCAGGACTTCCCGGTTGAGTGCTCAATCGACGAAGGTCAGTGGTACGAAGGCCGCTGCTGGGATGAAACGACGTATATGTGGAAGGCTTCGGCGCTGTGCCACAAGCCACTCTACTTCGAAGACGAAGCGCTCGAGCGCTACGGCCACTCGTGGGGCCCGTGCCTCGACCCGGTTGTTTCCGGTGCCCACTTCTTCTGCAAGCTGCCCGTGCTGCCCTACTGCATGGGCGTCACGCCGCCGACCGAATGCATGTACGCACTCGGTCACTACCGACCGGGCAACTGTGCTCCGTACATGATCCCACCGGTGCCGCTTTCCTGCCGCGGAGCCGTGTTCGAAGCGGGCGCAGTGGTCGGGGCCGCGGCAATCCTGCCGTAGCGAGGCCGATCGTAAATCTCGCCACCACAATTTCGGAGCTTCTGCCATGTCGAAATGCGACAATTGCGGTACGACCATTTTGTTTGGTGGCGTGCATCAAGACGGGTATCGATTCTGCAAAGCCGCGTGCCGCGACCAGGCACAGCATCAGATGGCCGCGGCGGCGCAATTGCCGCACGAGTTCGTGCTCGAACAGGCTTGTCAGGTGCATGGCGGAAGCTGTCCGAAGTGTAACGGTCCTGGTCCGGTTGACATCCATTGGAAGCATTCCGTGTGGTCGGCATTCGTGTTGACGCAATGGCGCAGCACGCCGCTGGTTTGCTGCGACTCGTGCGGCACGAAGGGAAAACTGAGCGCGATTGCCACCTCGACGCTGTTCGGCTGGTGGGGTATGCCTTGGGGTCTGATATTCACGCCGGTGCAAATCGTGCGGAATATCAAAGCCCTGTTCGCCACGAGCGATCCGGCCGGACCATCGGACGAGCTGGTCCATCTTGTCCGCGGCAACCTGGCCGCGCGATTGCAGGCCGAGAATCGCGCGTCGGCAAATGCCGCGGCCGCCTAGGCAATCGCTCGGCCGAAACCTCCGGCGAGCGCTCGTATGCCGAAATTGAGCTGATTCCGCGGGATTCTGCGAAGGCGTCTGCGTAATTGGCGATTTCCCTCGGGTTTTTGCGAAGGCGTCACGTTGCGTCGTCGTAAGTCCTTATTCTATCGAAGGCGTCACGTTTCTCGCGGGGTGCCAGGGGCCTGTTCCGGCGTGACGTGACGGAAACACGCCAGGCAATTTGAAGGTACAGCGTGAGCGCGGCCCCGGAAGGATCCCGCGGGCAAATCTCCTGCTCAAGTTATCAAAGTGCGATGAAAGAGCACGCATTGTCGGCAGGCGTCACGTTGAATGTGGCCAAGTGATTGCCGGCTGTCGTTGTGCCAAAAAAATGGAAGGAGGCCTCCTCCGCTTCGAGATGAGGCGGAGCTCCGGTGCGCGAGCGCCGGGCGCGTTTTCTGCGCGGAGTGTGTTGACCGTCGCCGACCTTCGAAGTCGTGTCCTACAGTGGCTACCGGGTGAGGGGCTGCTGCCTGGACACCGGCCTATCGACAACGCACGCGCCGCACGTACTGAACGCCTGTCACTTGTGCGAAGGTTAGCCTAGCAGAGGGCGGGTGGCATGTTCAACAAGTATTTTTGGCCGGTAGGGAGAAGGGCTGGGAGCTGAGGGCGGAGAGCTAAGGGCGGAGGGCCAGAATCTGTTTTGCCTTCAGCATTTGAAATGGCCAAAAGTTGGGGCTTGGCGTAGACTTGCGTTCGGCTGAATCGACTGGCCGATAAAGCCCAAACGCTCGAAGGGAGACGGACGATGCTTCGACCAAGGCTTCTTCTCGCTGTTGGACTCGTGCCACTTCTTTTTCTCACCCTGGGAGCAAATGCGATTGCCGCTGAGGACAGCCGCGGCGGATCAGCGCCAATTCAGATTTGGACAGTGACTTTGGTGGACGGGGCGACCAAACAGGCGGTCCGCGGTGTCGAGGTTTTGGCGAATGGATCGCGGCCGGGAAACACCAAGTTGCAGCCAATGACGCTGACATCAGATGATGCGGGAAAGGTAAGGATCCCGTTGCCGACCGGCCAGGCGACGACGTTCCACGTGCGCGAGCCAGGCTGGTGGACTGCGGGGATGCCGCTCGTCGGTGAGTTCGACTTGGATGGAGACGGGAAGCTCGATGGACCAAAGCAAACCGAGGCGCACTCGATCACATTGTGGCGTGGAACGGAAGTTAAGGGCAAATTGCTCACGCCGGATGGTGATCCGGCGGCGGGTGTCGCGCTCCATGCGGGCGTCTATGTGCTGAGCGACTATTGGCTCGAGCGGATGGGGCGTGAAACGAACGTGTACGAGTCGTGGGACCATGGCGAATGGCCCAATTGGACAGCGTCGGTTGTGACGCTCGAGGACGGCACGTTTTCGCTCACGGTGCCGCCAAATGATGCGCGAAGTTGGGTTCGAATTGGCACGGGCGGATTGGGATTTCAAGCGATCGATACAGAAGGAATCTATGACAAGAACAAAGATCATGCGCTGTTGCGGTATACTCCGTTCGAAGTGGAGGTCAATGGATCGCCGGACAACAAGCGCGTCGATGAGGTGAACGGCGTCCTGGACTTAGGCACGCTGCAACTTCAGTCGGGGATCGTGCTGAAGGGACGTGTCGTTGACGCCGCAGGCAACCCGCTCGCGGGCATTCACTTGTATACTTCCAGTCGACACGGGCCCTACGCGGGGCGGAAAACAATATCAGGGAAAGACGGTGCTTTTGAATTTGCACCGATGGCAGCCGGGACATTCACACTCTCGCCCGATGCGACGCTGCGCGACGAACAGGGAAACAAGCGATCACGAGATGTGCAAGCCGTGTTTGTGCCGCAAGAGGTGTCGCTCGGGGAGACGAGCCAAGTGGTCGAGCTGGTTGTGGAGGCGCTGCCCCACGTAGAATTGGAATTCGAATGGGTGGATCGCCGGACAGCGATGGGACAGCCGGTGAGCTACTATGGCGAATTCGCCGTATATGGTTTCGTGCCCCGCGATGGTGCCAAGCCGATGTGGTGGCATGGAGCAACCGAAAAGATTTCGCGCGCTGGACAAGAATGGCTGGTGTTAAAGGTGCCACGCAGCGCAACCGAATTGAAACTCGGGATACTGGCAGACTCGCGGGTGACGCCGAGCTATCAGGATGATGAGACGGCCTCCGGGCCGGGCAACGTTTCGCTTGGTGATGTGACCAAGGCCAAGCATCGAGTGATTTACGGCGATGACCCGCTTGGATCAAAGTGATTGGGCGGAGATCGAAAATAGCGGTCAGCAGATTAAGAAGAGTGACGTACGACTGACCGAGAAGACCAGGATATGCCGGTGCTTGTTTCCTAATTTGATGAGGCGGCTGCGCCGCGGATGATGCTGGAAATTGGTGGAGACGACGCCCCTCTCCCCCAAGCCCCCTCTACCCTCTTCTCCGTTCCGGGTGGGGGATGGCGAGTCCAGATGGTAGACTGGCGGGCATGATTATTGAATCGCCAAAAGTTCGCCCCCCGCAGATGCCGCGGCAATTCGCGCTCCGCATGATGTTCCTGCTGATGGCATTGTTGGCGGCTGTACTTGGCGTCTGTGTCTTGCTGACCGGTTAGGCTCTCGCGTTTGGTATAATGACCGACGGGAGGGACGAACGATGCTGCATATTCATATTAATGTCGTATCCGTATTGGGGTTGGTGGGGCTTTTGATCGGCCTTGGCGGCGAGCCAACTTTCCTGATTGGCGGCTGTATCCTCATCGGTGCGTCACTGATCGCCAAGGCGATCCATTATCGCGTACGGGAGTAACGGCCGGAAGAATGGCTTCTTCACTCTTTAGCTTGGAGGGATTCATGCGAAATCGATTTCTTGGCTGGTTTGCTTTGCGGAATTGCACTTGGGGCCGTCGGAGCGGTCGCAGTGAATCGTCTGTGGGACCAACCAGTACACCTCAATTTCGCGTTTCCAACCGCGGGATCGATAAACGACTCGTGGCCCGGTGGACCGCAGGTCCCGCCAATTTATACGAAGCAAGAGTTGAACGGCGACAAAAGCCCAACTTTGCCGCTATCCGCCACGACTTAAGACTTCGCCGGCAACACACTAATCCGAGACCGCCATTTCGTAGCTTGTCGGACGGGAGAAGAGGCATGGCTGACCAGATATTCTCCGGCGACCGAGACGTGCTGCCTGAGGGCGAGCCCGTCCCGGTGTATCAATCGGGCTGCTTGGCCCTGTTGGCTGCCAAGGTCGGATGCCTGTTAGTGCTGGTCGCGATCCTGCTGTTGGTCCTTATCCTGGCGAAACTCCCGGCTTGATGGCCGCAGATACACTGTTCAGCAATTACACGGCGTTCGGTTGGTGTCGTGCGGTCGATTCTTGCAAACCAGGTTTACATTCGGTCGAATATGGCGGGAGGAGACAAATGCGAAAATTTATTTCGATTCCGCTAATGATCATTTTGCCTAGCTGATTTGGTTCGCGTGGGAGGAGCCTGTACCATTTGGTCCTTGGTCTTTGCTGTGCTTGGGATTGCAATTCCGGTTGTTGGCATCCGCTGGGTGTTGGAAGCCTATGGTAGATGACGAAGCGTGAATGCATAGGCTTTCTCCATTGGAGCCGCGTGGCACGAGGCTGGTTGCGACACAAAATAGGTCTGGCAGAAAAACCAAACTGTCGGAGGCAAACAGACATGCCCGATTGGAATTCACGGCGCTGGTCCACTGGCGGCCATGGACAGTCCGACGCCCGTCGCAGAGGCTCTTAACAAGCGGCATCGGTTTCTGCGAAAGCGAATCGGCGTATCGGTGTTCTTCGCCGCGGTAGCAGCGGCTCTGTGCTCGTTGTGGGTGGTGAGCTATTGGCAACGGTCGGTCATTCCACTGCTGAACGTACTCATGGCTATCGATACGAACTCGTGTCGGCCGAGGGAATTGCTCATCTTCGTGACGCGAGACCGCTTCTATCTGGGCGTACGAATTCGATCCTCGACGATCCCTATCTCTTCAGTTTCCGATTTGAGGGCGAAATCAAGGCTTGGGATTGGTCTGGATGAAAGACGTCGGCTATTGGGCGGTCGGCGTCGCCGATTGGTTGGCTGGCATCGACCGCGCTGCGCGGCCGCGTTGTTTGCCTGTGGATGCGATGGCGGTTCAGCCTGCGACTTTTGTTCTTCGCGACGACGCTAGTGGCCGCGGTGCTGGGGCTGGTGGGTTACGCATGTCGGTGAGGATGACGTAGAATGAAAGCTGTCGTAGTTTCTCCGGCGGTAGGGCTTGCTAAATGGATGACGTTAGCCAGTGAGAATGGAGCGGAACTGCCTGATATTTCGTCGCCCTGATAGCTCGGATTGCTGCAGTCTATGTATTTTGCGTTCGGCCCAAGCATTCATAACGCGTTCCTGAAATCTCGTAGAAATCAGACGACTGCCATGTCCGACGCGACGCCACCCGCCGACGTGTCCGCCATGCCGCCGCGGCGGTTTCGTCGGCTGCGGATCGCGGGGTCGGTGTTCTTTGCTGGTGCTGGCAGTGGCGCTGTGCGTACTGTGGGCGTCGAGCTACACGTGGAACATTGGAGTGAACCACACAGGTCTTCACAACAATGTCGGTCAGTTTGTTTTCGATGAATGGAGTGGTTCGCTGCAATGGGATGACGTTCCCCAGCATCATGACGGTCATTCCAGGATGGACGGCAACTTTCAGGTCGTCTGAAGTCGAACGCTATCCGCGAACGCGATAGGAATTTCGAATACTGCAAACGGCTTTCGCAGTGCGGTGCCACATTGGTTCTTGATTCTCATTTGTTCTCTCCTGGCCATACTAACGCGGATACCACTTTTGGAGTACCGCATACCGCTGCACTTCTCGCTCCGCACCCTGCTGATCGCCACGACGCTAGTGGCCGTGGTGCTGGGGGTGGTCTGTTACTATCTTCGCTGACATGTTTCTGATCCGCCCTGCAACCGATGACGACAGTGCCGCGGCCGAGGAGGTTGCTCGGCGGGCGTTTGCGGAGATGTGGCAGATTTACCTTCCGAAGGAGGATTTTGTCCTGCCGGTCGTCGCTGGCACGATGCAACTGGTTGCCGAGAGGAGGGTGCGATCGTCGGGACGGTGATGTATGCGGCGAAAGAGGATCGGCTCCATCTGCGACGGCTGGCCGTGGACGCGGCGTTTCGTCGGCTAGGGATCACCCGCGCGTTTGTCGACTACATGAATGTGCGGGCTGAGGAGGCGAAGTTGCGCTGCGCTGTCGCTCTATACGATCGAGCAGACCGGGAATGTGCGGATTTTTGAACGGCTTGGTTTTCGGCGGATCTACGATGTATCCGTCGACTGGGCGGTCAGTACCTGCGGTGAGGAGCTCTGCGAGGTTTTCATGGAAAGGGAAGTGTAAAACCGCCATGGGCCATCGTGTTCGCATCGGCGTGTCGGTGTTCTTTGGGGTGCTTTCGGTGCTGCCTGTGCGCGTTGTGGGTGGCGAGTTACTGGGGGCCGGCGGGAATGAGTGTTCTGGAAGACTCACGCCTTTCGCTACGATGTCGTGTCGGCCGATGGGTGGCTGATCTTTCTGAGGACGGCAGCGAATCTATCTGGGACTCGAATTGATCTTGGTCGATCCTTATTCCTATATTGCTGGAGTCGATCGCGCGGACCAAGATCGGGATTGGTCGCTACGACGACGGACGAGGACTCGGCGATCGGCGTTGCCTACTGGTTGGTCGTAACGCTGACGCTGGCTGCCGCGGCACTGCCATGGATCCGATGGCATTTTGGACTTCGCACCTTGCTGGTCGCCACAACGCTGGTGGCCGTAGTGCTCGGAGTTGTGGCTTGCGCAATACAATAACGCTTGCCGATTCGTTTCCGTGTTACACTGAATTGTGGGTCAAAGTACGTACATCGGCGACACGCACATGAATCCAATTAGTTTCTTGTTGGGCGAGATTCTTGATTGGCTAGAGATGTTGGGGCGAAGGTGTGCGCATCCTGTTCGGCCGACAGCCCAAGGCACGACCAGGCTCATTTTCTGCCGCCCATGATGTCCTCACGGCAATACTTACCTTGGTATTTCTTGGGGCTGTATTGGTGGGCGGCATTGTGGTCGTCACGCAATAGATGGTTTTGAGAATCGTCTGGCAACATATGGAACGCCATGTCCGACGCGATGCCAGTCGACGACGTATCCGCCCCGCGGCCGGGGCGATTCGGCCGGTTGCGGATCGCAGTGTCGGTGTTCTTTGGCGTGCTGGCGGTGGCACTGTGCGTGTTGTGGGTGCGGAGCTATTGGCACTCGGATGTCCTGCTCACGGCGTCCAACTACGATGCAACCATTGCCTCCAATAACGGTTGTGTTCGTATCATGCTGTATGAAGTATGAAATGAAGCGCTACGGCTGGGGCGATCGCGGCTGGCGGTACCATATGGGCAACTCGCACCCCATGGAATCTGGATTTGAATGGAGAAACACTCCTGGTAGATTTCTCATGCGAATACCATACCCATATTTTGTGCTGCCAATTAGCTCAGTCCTGGTACTGCCATGGCTGAGTGTCCGCTTCTCACTCCGCACCCTCCTCTTCGCGACGACGCTGGTGGCCGTCGCGCTGGGGCTGGTTTGCTACGCATTCCGCTGACATGTTTCTAATTCGCCCTGCAACCGATGACGACATTGCCACGGCTGAGGAGGTCGCGTTGCGGGCGTTTGCGGCGATGTGGCAGATCTACCATCCGAAGGAGGATTTTGTCCTGCCGGTCGTCGCTGGGTCGGTGCGGCTGGTTGCCGAGATGGAGGGTTCGATCGTTGGGACGGTAACCTACGCCACGCAAGTCGATCGGCTGCACCTGCGGCGGCTGGCGGTGGATGCGGCGTTTCGTCGGCGAGGGATCACGCGGGCGTGGTTGAGCATGTGGGAGAGCGGGCGAGGGAAGCGCGGTTGCGAGCGCTGTCGCTCTACACGATCGAGCAGACCGGGAACGTGCCGATTTTTGAGCGACTGGGGTTTCGACGCATGCATGAGGTGCCCGTGGGTTGGGCGGTGAGCGTTTGCGGCGAGGAGCTCCGCGAAGTCTATATGGAAAAGGAAGTGTAGGGCCGCGATGCGTAGCCGCATTCGAATCGCTATGTCGGTGTGCTTCGGGGTGCTGGCGTTCGCGCTTTGCGTGTTGTGGGTGGGGAGCTATTGGCAGCGATCGGTCGTTCCGCTGAAGACCACGTATGATCATCGCTACGAACTTGTATCGGCCGAGGGTAAGTTGATTTTCCTAAGCCGGAACCGCATTTATTTCAACTTCGAGTTCATCCCCCAAAACCCCTATTCTTTCGTTCCCGATTTGAAGACACAAACACGACTCGGGTTTGGTCGCATCGATAAAGTCGGCTATTGGGCGTTCAGCGTCGCGTATGGGTGGCTGGCGTCGACGGCGATTGCTGCCGCATTGGTGCCTTGGATGCGCTGGCGTTTCGGACTCCGAACGCTGCTCCTCGCCACGACATTGATTGCCGTGGCGCTGGGACTGGTAGTTTACGCGGTTCGGTGAGAGAGAGCGCTCACCAGATGCCAAACGACCAGACGTAGACGGCGGCCAGGACGAGGCGCTGTGCCGAGGACGAACCAGATCGGGTGGACCGGCAGGCGCTTTTTTTGTTGATCTTCTTCGTAGGCCTTCTCTTCTTTGTTCTTCTCTTCGCGTTCTTTTTGTTTCGCTTGCTGATGGCGTTCTTGTCGGTCCATGATGTCTCCTCGTGGGATAAAAAACGGCAAGTTCGTCGGACTGCCAGCTACAGTGCAACTCGCGTGCCTCGATTGCGCCAGGCATTCTCGGCGGCGATTTTGGGCTCGTGTGGATTCGTGGTGACTGATTTCTTATCATGACGTTTCGGAAATATACGCCTGACGTCCAGGCTCGACCGAGAGAGAACAAATAATGCCATTGGCGACGCCGCAGACGATTGCTGAGATTACGGCCGACTGGATCGACGATGTGCTGCGCTCCGCGGGGGCGATTTCCTCGCGGCGGGTCGCGGCGGTGGCGGTGCGGCCGATCGGGGATAGCGTCGGCTATTTGTCGTCGATGGCGGCGGTCGGGCTGACGTATGAAGGACTGCCAGCGAGTGACGGATGCGCAGACGGCGAGCTGGGCCCGCGTCGGTGGTCGTGAAGCTCGAGCCGGCGGCCGGGGTGTTTCGCGACGCGGAGCGGAATATTCAGGCGTTTGAGCGCGAGGCACTGTTCTATCGCGAAGTGGCGGGGCAGCGTCGAAGTGCGCGTGCCGACGGTGTACTATGCCGAGTCCGGGCGGACGGAAGCGTGCTGGTGATGGAGGATCTCACGCGGCTCACGTGCGGCGACCAGGTCCGCGGCATGCGGCACGGCGAGGTGATCGCCACGGTCCGCCAGATCGGCCGGGTACACGCGGCGTATCTGGAACAACGAGCGGCTCGCGTCGCTCGAGTGGCTGCCGGACCACGATCCGTTCTGGTGCGAGGGCTACGAGGAGCACTGGCCGGGGTTTGCCCGCGAGTATGAAGTGCGGCTGGGGCCGAGGGGCTCGCGCTCGGAGAGGGCGTGCTGCGAACATCTCGAATGGCTCAATCGCGGCTCGCGCGAGCGGCCGTCGTCGCTCGTGCACGCCGACCTGCGGGCGGACAATCTGCTGTTCGGCGAGCCGCAAATCGGCGCGACGCGGTGGTGATCCTCGATTGGCAGCTGGCGACGCGGAGCCTGGCGGCGATCGACCCCACGCGGCTCTTGGGCGGCAGCGAGCCGGCCTCGCAACGCAACGGGCACCATCTCGAAGTGTTCACCGCCTGGCACGAGATCGCTGCTCGAGCACGGCGTTCAAGGCTACGAGTTCGACGAGGCGCTCGACGACTTCCGCTTGGGGGCACTTTACAACTTGCTGGTGCCCGTGCTGGCGTATGGATTTGCGCCGGCACGACGTCGGTCCGCACCGCCCGCCTGCTCGACGCGCGTCGTCGATCGGATGTACGTCTCGGCGTCGGAGCTGGACGCAGGGAAATTGCTGCCGAGCTGACAATGGGTTGCCCAGGTAGCCTTACCCGTGGCCGCAACGTGGCACGAGGCAGTTATTCAAGGCGGCGGGAATGATTCCCGATCCGATCGAAATCACGGTTGCCGTAGCGGCTGGCCGTCAAAGCGCCAGCTGAGTAGGTCGTGATTCGCATAGCGCCGCCGGTCGCGGCCGTGAAACCGACAAAGGCCGTGTCGGAACCGATGACTTGTGCAATGTCGATCGGATATTTCAGCAGCGGTGCATCAGGGCGGCGGCCGGTTTGGTTTGCACGTACTTCGAGCGTGGCCCCGTCGTAGTCGATCCACGCGAACCAGTTTTTCCCGTTATCAAAGCGGTCTGCTACGTCGACCGCCACATGACGATCGCAAATCACCATTTAAATTCACCCCCAGATGATTGCTGGAGACGTCCGCAAGCTCCAGGTTTCGAAAAGTGTCAAACTCAACGCCGACGCTGGGCGAGACGTCGAAAAAGGCCAGGCGGCCGCCGCCGCCGCGGCCAGCCGAAGGTAGCGCTCACGGGCTGGATGGTGAACACGAATCCATCGCCGCCGACTTCGCGAGTGTGGTCGTAGATTCCGCCCACGTCGGAAAAGCGAAAACTGAATTCGGTGTGAAAGTTGGTCACCGGCAGTTGCTTGTTATAGAAAAACGTCCCGCCTTGGCCTTGCTTGGCGGGCACGATTCGCAAGATACTTTCTTCCCGATCGACTACGGATTCTGCATCGCCGTTGAGTTCGAGTCCGAAGGTGTAGGAAAAATCCGGGTAGCCGAGCTCCTCGGCGGTTGACTGAGTCGCAGCAGAAGCGATGACGAAAGCAGCGAAGAACGAATCCATCAGTACCCGACGATCGCAGGGTCGAGCGATTCGATTGCCCATGGCTTTCTCCTTTTCATCGAGAGTTGCTGGAAAAGCAGCCGCGAATCAAATCGTGAATTGCGACGAGCCGGCACAAATTCCAGTGCCTGGTGTTTGCTCGCGGCAACGTCATTCACGGCAAGCTTCGACAAAATGCCAAGCTCCGATACGATGGCGGCGCTGGCGTGGTTGGCGTGGCTGGCGTGGTTGGCGTACCTTCGCCTGCTAGCTGACGTCTGGAGTTATCGCCATCACGAGCGGTTGACACTTCGGGCTCAGATAGCGTTGCGACGCCTTAGAACGTCGAAGCTCCACGGCCCCGCCCCATTGGCGACGACAAACAGCATCGCCCCCATCATCGAGAGGTTCTTCATGAACTGGATCGTTTGTTGCTGGCGTTCGGCGGCGTCGGCGAAGGTCCAGAAGTCGTGGAAGTAGTAGGTAGCGAGCACCAGGAACACGAGCAGCAGCCCCGCGCCGATACGGGCTTGGTAGCCGAGGATGAGCGAGACGCTGCCGACCAGCAGGAACGCGATCGCACCGACGAGGAGCAGTTTGGCGCGGGGACGCCTTCGCCAGCCATGTACTGCGAGACGCCATTGAAGTTGGGGATTTTGTTGCCGACGGCGCTCAGCAGGAAGATGGTGGCCATCATCACGCGGGCGGCGACGGTGAGGATTCCGGTGGCGGTTGCGTTCATCGTATCGAGTCCTTTGGATGGAGTTGGGGATTCGTTTTGCCGGCGATCAGTTGAGGTCGAAGAGCATTACTTCGGCGGCGTCGATAGCGGCGAGCGGGACGCTTGATTCTTCGCTGAAGGCAGCGGCGTCGCCAGCAGTGAGTTCTGTGTCGCCGACGCGGACCGTGCCGCGAAGCACCTGCAGCCAGGCGTGGCGGCCGGGCTGGAGCGCGTGCGATGCGCTTGCGCCTGCGGCGAGATTGCCGAGGAAGATGCTGGCATCTTGGTGGATCGTGAGCGAGCCGTCGTGGCCGTCGGGCGAAGCGACCAGTCGCAGGCCTTCCGGTTTTTCGCTAGCGCTCGCGCGGCGTTCTTCGTAGCTGGGCTCGAGGCCGCGCTCGTTGGGGAACAGCCAGATCTGGTAAAGGTGCACGGGGGTGTCGGGCGAGGGATTGAACTCGCTGTGTTCGACGCCGGTGCCGGCCGACATGCGTTGGAAGTCGCCCGGCTGGAGCACGGAGCCGTTGCCCATGCTGTCCTGGTGTTCGAGCTGACCTTCGAGGACGTAGGTGACGATCTCCATGTTCTCGTGGGGATGGCGGCCGAAGCCTTGGCCGGGAGCGACCCAATCTTCGTTCATCACGCGCAGTGTGCGGAAGTGCATGTGGGCCGGGTCGCGGTAGTCGGCGAAGGAGAACGTGTGGTAGGACTCGAGCCAGCCGTGGTTGGCGTGGCCGCGTTCGTTGCTTTTGCGGATGGTGATCATGGGAAACTCCTGTTCGAACTGTGCTTGCTGTTATTTGTCTGTTGCAACAGATATTACGGTAAAAAAAGAGGTTGGTTCACTTGGCGTACGTTAGGCTTGCTAGCCTGACGTACTAATCTGGGTGCCGGGCCTTGAATAGCAGCTGGCTGAGCGTGGAGAGCTCGCGGCGGGTGAGATGCTGGAACTGCCGTTCGTGTAGCTCCTTCACGGGGCGGTCGAGCTTTTTGAGGACACTTTTGCCCGCGGCCGTGAGCGTCACCCAGACGACGCGGCGATCTTCGCCGCACCGCTCGCGGTGGACGAAGCCGGCGGTTTCGAGGCGGTCGACGAGCCGCGTGATGTCGGTTTGCGGCGTGATCATCAGTTCCGCAATCTCGTAGACCTGCATCGGCTCGGCGTGGCCACGGAGGATCCGTAGGGCGTTGTATTGCGGGCTGGAGAGGCCGTGTTCTTTGAAGAGCCGGTCGAATTCGCTGGAGAGCACCTCGCTGGTGCGAGCCAGATTCAAGAACGCCTCCTGCTCGGGCGAGGCAAACGGCTGCGACTTGCCGATTTCAGCGGCAAGATTGACGGGCGGGCGCGAGTTGGCGGGCGGGCGGGATTGCGTCTTCATGCCCTAATTATATGTTACAACAGATACCGTGTCAACATCTTGAGATTTCGGGCCAATTTCCCCACAGAACAGGCGGCGACTGGCTACCCTGACTCCGCGCACCGCGCGGCTGCCCGTCTCGCTGTTCATTCTTCGACATTGGCTGCGACATCCCGGCTGACGATCGGGTTGATCGGGACGTCTCCCACTTCGCGGGTCTCATCAATGCCGAGAACCAGATGCTGAAACGCCGGCGGCTGGAAGTCGTCTACTCCCATTTTGGACGAGCTGGGGGGCTCAATGAACGTAATCGCAACGGGACGATTCGGGACGGCGCGACCGATCCGGAAGCGGCCATCGGCATCCGTCTTCACCTGCTCGCGTGACGCGACGTGCAGGTTGTTCGGATCGAATCGATCTGGCGATGGATAGCTGAGTTGAACGCTGAAATTGGCCAGTGGCTGCTTGGTTTCGGCGTCGACCAGCCGTCCCGCAACCGACGCAGCTCTCTCCAGGGTGATCGTCCTTGGCTGAGGGTCATCAATATGAATCTCATTGACACCGATGAATCGACCATCGTTGCTCACGGCAACCACGCGGCGTGGCCGGGCCGGGCTGAGGCCGATAATATCGACCTCCGAACCGTCAACCGCGACCGACGCGTATTGCGGCGATTCGATCACGCCTTGAACCGACAATCCCTCAATGGGACGTCCAGCGGGGTCGACGAAGCGCAGGGTGCGGGTCGGCGCGAGGAATTGTGAGCGTGAGGTCGATCTCCGCCTCGTCGGCCGACGGATGGATGACGCGGTAGCCGTGAAATCTAGTGACGTCGATCCTGCGGCCGAAGCCGGGAAGTGTCGCGGGATCATCGTCCGCCGCGCCATCGTCCTGCGACCGCGAGGGCAAAAGTGCAAAAGGAAGCCGCGCGTAGTCGTCCAGTTTCCAATTCCCGAAGTCAAACAGGTCCGACATCCCTGGATTGGCGTAGACCAACAGCACACCAGGCCCCGGCGGCACGGCGAGCGTGAAACGGCCGTCGGCATCGATCAGTGTCGAGGCGAAATGGTTTGGGTAGGTCTCAAAATACTTTCCCGCCGGAGTTCCGCGTAGCGCCGTGTTGGTCGCGAGCGGAAAGTAACTGACGCGCCCGGCAATTACCGGCCCCGGACCGATATCATGGCAATGATGGCGGGGGGCGGATGGGATCGGCCGATCGGTCCCCGCTTCGAGCACGCGTCCGGAGATGATTACCGCGCGGGGCATCTCGAAATCGGCGACGATTTCGTCAGCTTCCGCCGATCCGGGAAAGGATTGAATCGAGTTGAGATAAGGTGCGTCGTACATGTCGGCAGTGAGAGAGTACGGACCATCGCCGTCTCCGCGGGGTACGCGAAAGTTGCCGCGGGCGTCGGTGGAGGTATTGGCATTGATACGCACCTGCCGGACCGGCTGGCCGGTGCGCGGGTCACGCACCGTGCCGGCGATCGTTCGTGCGCGCTCGACTTCGATCGTGGGTGCGGGATCGAACAGCTGCACGCCGTCTTTGCCGGGATACATCGTGCGCGTCAGCCGCGTGAATTCGGCAACGTCGTCGCGCGTGATCACGCTCACATATTCTCGGGCGACGATCCCGGGTCCATCAATGCGCAGCCGGACGGCGAGATCGGCCCCCGCTCCCACGAGACGGAAGCGGCCCTCCGCATCGGTTTTGGCCGAGGGGATTACGTTCCAGGTCGTCGGGTACAGGTGCGTGGCCCAGTTGTTGGTGTCGATTTCTGCGCGGGTCAACGAGTCCGGTTTGTTCGCCTTGATTGCTGGACGCATCTTGAACCAGCGTCGGTCCGAGAGATCGTGGATCGCCGCGACGGATACTTCGACGCCGACAACCGGCTGTCCGCTGCCGTCGACGACGCGACCGGCTATGGGAAAGTCGTCCGCGAGATGCAAATCGTTGACGTACTCCGACTTGAACTCGCCGTATCGGCCGCCTTGAACATCCGGCAATTCCCCCCAGGCGGTACCAAAGCCGGCTGCCGTGACCACCAGCGCGGCGCGGCAGCTATCGTAGCGCGAGCCCGCCCACAGATTGGTTCGCAGCGTCTCCTCGGGAATCTCGAAGTGGTACGTGCCGTCATCCTGGCTTAAGCCGAGTTCAATTGGCTCAGCCCAAGGATCAAGCGCCAAATAGAAACGCGCTCCGGCCAAACCACGTTTCTCGGGATCGAAGACCTTTCCCTGCACGATAGTCACGCGTCGTGATTCAATTTCGTCGCTCGTTCCGTTGGAAATCTCGCTCGCGGCACCAACTGTTTTATCCTTCGCGTTCGCAGCCGCCGCAAATCCTGCGAGCGAGACCACCCAAATCAGTAGCATCGTCCCTAACCGAGAAACTCGATCGTTCCCGCTCCGCGGACACTTTTGCAGCTGGCGAAACGACCTACCGAATCCATGTGGCAATTTGCTGCAAATCATCGGACAAGTCCCCTTTGAATGTTGGCCATGCACTCAAAACTATCGACGCTGACCACCCAACCAAAGTTCCGGAAACCTTTACCATTATGAAACATTCTTGATTTAAGCGACATCAATTCTCGGGAAAGTCTCGCCAGAATTCAATTCGAAAGCTGACCGGCGCAAATAAGCGGCCGGGCCCGCTTGCGCGGGCCCGGCCGGCGCTTCTCGGTGCCATCGACGCGATGGCACGCCAAAATCGGTCATGACTGGACCAGGCGACTACGATTCACACGTGCAGTCGCAGCCGTCGGTGCAGTTTTCGCAGCAGTCCTTGGTGCAACCGCAGTCAGGGCAGCCTTCGCAGCAGCCCTTGTCGCTGCAGCAGGAGGTGCTGCCGGAGGCGGCTGGCGTGGTCGCGGCAAACGCGAGCACGCCAGTGCTCAAGAGGACGGCGGTGGCCAGGGAGAAAATCGCTTTGGTAAACATGATGAAACTCACTTTTTGGTTGATTGAAATGAAAATTGATGGTTACACGAACATGCGTTCGCGCTTTGCTTTGGCTCGAAAACTCGCCTCCGCGTCGCGGCTAACTTTGGGGTTCGTGCCGGAATCAAATCAACCAGCTGCAGTGGAGAATGCGATGGGGGATCGCGGCGACGTCGTTCTCGTGGACAGTGCCCAGCGGCGATGCAAACTCGGAGCCGCCGTGTGGCACCGATTCGATAGTCGATGTCGCGGCCAGATCGGTTTGCAGCGATACGGACTCCGTGGGAAGGTTCTGCGGAGGCGCCGGTTGGCAGCAATCGCAGGTGCGGCTGACGCAATCGCCGAGGGGCTTGGTGCCATGTTCGCAGCAACACTTCCGCTGCGGCCGGCTCGCGCACTCCGCCCGCGCGGGATAGGGAACCGCGATGGCCGCGGCCAGGATGGCCAGCAGCGTTGCGATCGCAAAACGTCGTGTGGGCGGTCGTGTCATTGGGGGTAAGTCGGTAAAATGCACTTCGGGCAGTGACCCGGACAATATCATTACGTGGGTGGCGAATAAACAGTTTGAGGGCCCGCGCGATTGGCGGGAAATCGCCCCAATCGCAGCATTTCCGTGAGGTTTTTAACGATGACAACGGATCACCTGGCCCGAAATCCACACGACCGCTGGATCGGCGGCGTTTGCGGAGGAATCGCCCGCTGGCTGGGCTGGAACGCCGACATGGTGCGGATCCTCTACGTGCTGGCGTCGGTGCTGTCGGCCGCGTTCCCGGGGACGATCGTCTATATTATCCTCTGGCTGGTGATGCCGCTGGAGGAGTAGGCCTTCGGGCCGGCGATTGGATTTTGCCGCTCGCGGCAGCTAAGCTGGGAGCAGTTTCGGGTATCGCAACTTCTCTGGGGAGGCCTTCCTATGGTTTCGCACCGCGCTCAGTTCGTGTTGTTTCTCGCCACCTGGTTGGCGAGCGGATGGATCGGTGTTACTGCGTCTGCGAAAGAGCCGGCCGCTCCGACCGTGTCGCAAGTGCTTGCGAAGTACATCGCGCTCGGCGACATCCCGGGCGCAGTCGTGCTGGTGCACGAGGCGGGCCAGCCGTCGGTGACGACTGCCCTCGGCCTCTCCGACGTGGAGTCGGCAAAGATTGCGTCGCCGGACGACTTGTTCTCGATCATGTCGATGACCAAGCCGATCACGGCGACCGCGCTCATGATCCTGGTCGACGAAGGCAAGGTCTCGCTCGATGACCCGGTCGAAAAATATATCTCGGCGTTCAAGGACGCGAAGCTGGCCGATGGGACGCCGGTCGAAGGTCTGACGATTCGACATCTCGTCACTCACACTTCGGGCCTGGTCGGCAAGCAAGAGTGCGTCGAGTCGCTCGCTTGTACGGCCAACCTGCTCGCGGCGCGGCCGTTCGGATTCGAGCCTGGCGAGCAGTGGCAGTACAGCCCCGGCATGAACGTCGTGGGGCGGATCATCGAAATCGTCTCGGGCAAGCCGTACGACAGATTTCTGCGCGAGCGGATCTTCGCACCGCTGGCGATGAACGACACGACGTTTTATCCTTCCGACAAGCAGCGAGCGCGCATCGCGTCGATCTACAAGAAGAGCACGGACGGGAAGTCGCTCGTGCCTGGTGAGCGGTGGGCGGGATTGGGGGAGGCGGGCAGCGTACCAAATCCGTCGGGTGGCCTATTCTCGACGGCCGCCGACATGGACCGCTTCTACAGCATGATCCTCAGCGGCGGCGAGCTCGACGGCGTGCGAATTGTTTCGGCCGATGCGGTGAAGCAAATGACGGCCGTGCAAACGGGCGATCTGACGGCGGGCTTTACGCCCGGCAACGGCTGGGGACTCGGCTGGTGCGTCGTCCGCGCACCGCAAGATGTGACGGGCATGCTCTCGCCCGGCACGTTCGGCCATGGCGGCGCTTACGGCACCCAAGGCTGGGTCGACCCCGTGAAGAAGCGAATTCTTGTGCTGATGTACCAACGCTCCGACGCCGGCAACAGCGACGGCGCCCCCATCCGTAAGGATTTCCAGCAGGCGGCGGTGGATGGGTTGGAAGTACGCTGAGAGTTTGATTGACATTTGCTGATTTCGCCGCCGGCTGGCGGTGGTATAATTCAGATATGGACACATCGAACCTCGAACTGACGCCCGCCCAGCGTGCTGCTCTTTTGGCCCAGCCGGATGCGCCGGTCTACATCACGGACGGCGAGACGCGGAAAGTTTACTTGCTATGCGAGAAAGGCCGGTTTCCGGAGCTCGAAGAGGAGTACATCCGCGATCGACTTGAAGAGGGTTTTGCCGCGATCGAACGCGGAGAAGTCGAAGAATGGGACTCGGCGTCTATCAAGGCGGATGGCCGCGCGATTCTGAAACAACGGCAATCTCAAAGCTGATGGCCAGGATTGTACGATCATATCCTGCGCACGATGACCTGCGGAGAATCTGGTTATACATCGCACAGGACAACGTGGCCGCGGCCGACCGAATGATTGACCGCTTCGAGAGGAATCTGACGCTTCTCGCGCGAAACCCAACAATAGGCCAGTCCGCTGAACAATTCCGTGTGGGACTCCGCCAGTCCACTGTCGGCAAGTATGTCTTATTCTACGAACCGATCGACGAGGGAATTCGTCTAGTGCGGCGTGATGCACGGGGCGCGCAAACTAGATGAATTGCTTTGATTCGAACGTGTCTTTGGACAGCAACTGGTTCATCGCGGGCGAATACGGCGTCGACGGCCAAAATACAATGCGCAGGCACCCAAAACTGCCAACAGCGCCGTCCCCGGTTCCGGCACGAGCGACGTCACCGTGCCGCGGCCAGCTCCATAGATCGATTGGATGCCCGCGATGTCGTCGGGGAAGAGCTTGCCGGTGCCCAGGCCTTGAGTGCGGGTGAAGATCCAATACATGTTGGCGTTGACCAGGTCGGTGTGGTTCAGGCCGAGCGAGTGGCCGAGTTCGTGGATCGTCGCGCCGAGGATGTCGGGCTGCGGCAGCGTGCCGATCTCCTGCCAACGATCGCCATGATCGTATTCGACGTCGCCGCCCTGGACGCTGATGCTGGGAAAATAGGCCTGGGCCTTGGCGATCGGATCGGCGGGCGGCGG
This sequence comes from uncultured Planctomycetota bacterium, assembly GCA_963847905.1. Taxonomy (GTDB): domain Bacteria; phylum Planctomycetota; class Planctomycetia; order Pirellulales; family Lacipirellulaceae; genus DASYDU01. The sequence goes on from CAWKBP010000006.1 coordinate 57,241, forward strand.
CGGATCGGGGCCGTTGAGAAAGATGTGGCGAAAACGGATCTGACCAAACTGGAGGCTCGGGCCGTACGGCAGCCCGTCGTCCAGCACCTCGACAAAGCTGATCGGCGTCACGCTCGCCCAGACGCCAAGCGCCTCTTCGATCGAGTTACGAATCAGGCTCGCGGGTAGCGGCTGGCCATTGGGCATCAACAGACCGCCATCGAACATGTTTTGGAAGCTATAGGTGAGCGTGACGGGCGACCCCAGGCCGCCCGGCTGATTCCACTTGCTGCCGCTCAAAACGTAGGCGCGGACCGGCAAGGCCGGCCCCAAACAGGCGATTGCAAAACAGACGGCTAAAAACGAAAATCGACGCGCGCGCAATACCACAGTTCTCATTTCCTAAGGTGAAAGATTGTCCGACCAGATGCCATCCAAAAGAGCGAATGGCGGTTGAGAGCGTCAGTAGGTCGGATCTCGTCGAGGTGATTGGCAGAGGGATGCCGCCGGGGGAGCGAAAAATCGCCGTCCCGCGGGCCGTTTCCATTATAATCGCGGACCAGAACCGACCGCAAGCAAATTGGCATTTTGCGTCGCGGCGGCCGGTAACGCCCCCTGCCCTAGTCACAGGCGGCCCTTATATTCGGCCGGTTCCGCTTGCCACTCACTCCCCACAGTCCACGCATCCCATGGCCAAATCGCGTCGTCCGATTAGCACGAAGAAGCCGAAAAAGCGGACCGCCGGCGGCGTGGCCACCAGCCAGGTCACAGTCTCCGCCCATATCTCGGGCAACGCGGATGTGTTCCCCGAGGTCCTCGCGCTGCACGTCGCCGATGGCGCCCGGATCGCCGACGTCACCTGGGGCAAGGGCGTGTTCTGGAAAAACGTCGCTGCCGATCGTTATGAATTGCTGGCGACCGATTTGCAAACCGGCGTCGATTGCCGCCAGTTGCCCTATGACGATGCTTCGCTCGATTGCGTGGTGCTCGATCCGCCCTACATGGAAGGACTCTTCCGCCGCGCCGGCTCGCAGCTCGCCGGTGGCGGCACCCACGCGGCATTCCGCGGCAGCTACTCGAACAGCAAACGAACGGTGGGCGGACCGAAATATCACGAAGCGGTGCTCGATCTGTACTATCGCGCCGGAGCCGAGGCCCATCGCGTGCTCAAGCCGAACGGAGTGTTCGATCGTCAAATGCCAGGACGAAGTCAGCGCCAACCGCCAGCGGCTCACGCACGTCGAGCTGATCAACCACTACGAGGCGAACGGCTTCTACACCAAAGACCTGTTCGTGGTGGTACGGACGAACCGGCCCGCGGTGAGCCGGCTGAAGAAGCAGGCCCACGCCCGCAAGAACCACTCGTACTTTCTCGTTTTCGTGAAGATGCCCGCGGGCAAGCGGCGCGAGTCGATGCGATTCTGAGTGCATCGTTGCGTCACCTATTGGCCATTACCATCGGACACCCAATCGGGCCGTTCGCACGCGCGAAATAGTCGTCAAAACCGGCCGCGATGCTTAGTTTTTCGGTTGTTCGGCGCCGGGATCGGGACTAAGTTACGGTTTCACATGGCGTGCGACTCCCTTTCGGGAGTCGATGCGTTTCTCGCTGCCAGGAGACATTCCGCCGACAAGCCCACGGCCCGGCAAAACACAATTCGAAGATTGGGAGCACCTCATGCGCCAGACCCTCGTCCGTCGGTCAGTTCCGTCGTCTTGATGGGTACGTTGTTCACTGTGGTTCTGGCTGCGCAGGCCGGAGCGGTCGATCGGACGTGGATCGACACGAGCGCGGGGCTCAACAATTGGAACGACGCCGCGAACTGGAATCCTGGCGACGACTTTGCCAAGGCGGCCGACAACGCGATCTTCGACGTGGACGCTTCTTACTTTGTGATCGTGGCGGCACCCTCGGCGGCGAATAACGTCTCGTTCACCGATGGCAGTGTCACGCTCGGTGGCGGCTCGCTTGCAACGGGCGGAGTCGTCAGGATCGACGACGTGCTCGCCGCCGGCTTGGTCGACGGCGCCATCGTCACGCTCAATGGCCCGAACTGGGACAACGTGGGCGATGCGATTGTTGGCGATGAGGGCTTCGGTTCGTTCACCCTCAACTCGAGCGGCGAATTCAGAAGTGAAGACATTATTATTGGCAATCAAATCGGCTCGGTTGGCGAGGTCAATGTCGATGGCAACGGATCGATGCTGCAAACCGACGGCCTCAACGATGCCAATGGATTCTTCATCGGCAACGCTGGTACGGGCACACTCAACGTCACTGGCGGTGGACTCGCGCGGATCGTCAACGACGTCACCGGCGGCATTGCCAATTTTGAATTGGGTTATCTTGCCGATGGCGACGGAACACTCCATGTTTCCGGTGGCGGTTCCCAAGTGATTGCCGAAGACGTTCTGATCGGTCGTTCAGGCACCGGCCACATGAGCATCGCCGCCGGTGGCGTGGTCAACCAGAACATTTCCACGAGTCCCGACGCGTTTGTCGCTCTCAATGCTGGTTCCAGTGGCGACGTGACGGTCCACGGCTTGGGCTCGCAGTGGCTGATGGCTCGGCTCGAAATCGGCAACCTCGGCGATGCCACGCTCTCGATTGAAGATGGCGGTCTGGTCCGCAGCAACAGCAACGACATGGTCCTCGCCGACGCGGGCGGTTCAGGCAAAGTCGCCTTGGTCGGCACTCCCGACATGGGCGGCGGCGCCAAAATCTCGACGCTCGACGTGACCAACGATCTGTTTGTCGGCAGCAATGGGTTGGGCGAGCTTCGTGTCGGGGTCGGGCTCGCCGCCGATCTAAATACCGATCCCCTCGGCGTGGGCCACGCCAGCCTCGTCGTCGATAGCGATCTGCGGATCGGTGCCAGCGCCACCAACCAACTCGAGAACATCGCTTACATCAGCGGCCCGAACACCACCGTCACGGTGGGCAGCATTCTCTATGCCGGCGAGAACGGCAATGGCACGCTCGAACTCCGCGACGGGGCGACTCTCTCGGCCGCGTTTCCCCGTGTCGGCTCCGGCTCACTTGCGAATGGGACGCTCGTGGTGACCGGCGCAGGCACCAATTTCACGGGGACCAACGACTTTGTAGTTGCCACCAACGGCACTGGAAACGCCACCATCAGCGACGGGGCCATTCTCAACAACTCCGGCAACTTCTGGATTGGCTACCAGAGCAGTTCCGTCGGGACCCTGACGATCGACGACGCCACGGTCAACGTAGACACCAGCAACGCAGGAAATCTACAGATTGGCGGCCGCACCGATGGCAGCGGCGGCACCGGCACGCTCACTGTCCAAAACGGCGGCGCGCTCAATGTCACCGACGAGACCTATATCGGCGGCAATTCTACGGCCAGTGGCAAGCTCGTTGTCACAGGACTCGGGTCGACCTACTTTCAAAAAGATGGCAGTGTCAACGACATCCTCCGCATTGGGTATGGTGGCGCCGGCCTGGCCGAAGTGCGCGATGGCGGTCGCATCGATGCCGAAGGCATCGTGATCGGCAGCCTGGCAGGCAGTGCTCAAGCGGAACTGCTGGTGACCGGTTCGAATAGCGGTACGGCTTCGACGGTGGATATCGATGGTTATCTCTACGTCGGCGATGCGCGGCAGGGCACGATGACTGTTGAACAGGGTGCTAAGGTGCGAGTGGCTACTAGCTTTCCCGCCGAGCGCCTGTTCATCGGCGACGACAATTCGGCCGATGGCTCCAAGCTCACCATCACCGGGGCCGGCTCCCGCGTTGACTATCAGGGCACCGGCGACATCAGTGTCGGCAATGCCGGCGGCAGCACGTCCAACCGCGCGATGCTCGAGGTCACGAGCGGCGGGGTCTTTTCCTCCGTCCGGCGCAATCCGGATATGTCCATCGCTTCCCAAGCCCGTATCGTCGTTGGCGACGTCAACAATGGGAACGGCCGCATCATCGTCGACGGCGCTGATTCGCTCGTTGAGGCCAGCGACTGATCTACGTCGGCGACGGCAACAGCGCGTCGTCCGGAATCCTCGACGTCCAAAATGGCGGCACGGCCACCACCACGGGCGAGTTCCAGGCCGGATCGAACGGCAGCTGGTGTCGGCACGGTCAACGTCAGCGGCAATGGATCGTCGCTCCACGTCGGCACCAGTCTGTCGCTCGGCGACGATCTTCCGGGCGACGGCGCGGCGACCGGTAACCTCAACATCGCGGACGGCGGCGTGGTGAGCAACGGTGCTCAGGCCTTCATCGGGCACTACACCGGCAGCTTTGGCACGGCCACCGTCGGCAGCGCCACTGCCAACACTTCGAGCTGGTCGATCGGCGGTGAACTGACCATCGCCGGCACGGAGACCTCGTCGCAGACGAGCGGTTCCGGCGTGCTCAATGTCAATACGGGCGGCCTCGTCACGATCGCGTCCAATCTGCGAATCCGCAATCTCGGCGACGTCAATCTCAACGGCGGCGAGATCCGGGTCGGCGACGAAATAATTTATACCGACGCTGGCTCCACCTTCAATTTTGGCACCGGCACCTTGCGCTTTACGGAAGCGGGTACACATAACTTGGACTTCGCGCAGGTCGATCGCCTGCTCGGCTCCAATCCCACTCTCCTCTCGAACCAGCATCTGGCCGTCGACGGCACCGCAACCATCAACACTCCGCTCCGCGTCAATGGCGGCACGCTCAGCGTGGGCAGCACGAACGTCGGCAGCATGTCCAATGTCGATTTCGACGCCGGTACGCTCAACTTCACCAATTCGGGGCTCAATGTCTCTGCTACTGGCCTCTTTGGAGCGACGCTGGTCGTCGACGATAGCCAGACGATCAACGTTGCCAATCAACTCAACGTCGCGGGCGCCGGGCTGTTGAGTGTGGCACGGGGTGCGGTGTCGGCAAATGATGCCGTGAACTCCGGGACGACAGTGGTCGCCGGGGGCTCGATCACGGTCGACACTAGTTTCGTCAACAACGGCGACCTCGTGCTCATCGATGGCACAATCAATGGCAATCTCACCAACAACGGCGATCTCACCGTGGTCAACACCGCGGGGCTCGGTTCGCTCTCGCTTAATGGCGGCGGATCGGCGAGCTTCGGCCTCGACGGCAACGCCGGAACCGCCGACTTGCTCGACGTCACGGGTAGCGCCCTGATCGGCGGCGCGCTGAACGTGGCGGCAGAAAACCTGGCGGGCTTCGCGCTCGGCCAGCAGTTCGACTTGATCACGGCTGCCGCAGTCAGCGGAATCTTCGCCAGCAAGAACCTGCCGTCATTGGGTGGAGGACTTGGACTGGAAGTGCTCTACGAATCGACACGCGTGGCCTTGCAGGTGGTTAGCGTCGCCGGTGTACCGGGCGACTACAACCAAAATGGCACCGTCGATGCCGCCGACTACACGCTCTGGCGCAATAACTTCGGCAGCGGCACCGCGCTCCCGAACGACGACACCCCGGGCGTCGGTCAGGATGACTACGCCCGCTGGAAGAGCCACTTCGGCGAGACGGTGGGGAGCGGCTCGGCCCGCCACGGCGGATCTTCGACAGGAGACTCGCCCTCTCTCGCGTCGGTGCCCGAGCCGGCGACCGCCACACTCTTGATCACGCTTCTCACGGTGTTAGCAATCCGTCTGCGCAGCAATTACCGGTAAACGGCCCGCCAAGCGAAAAAACTTGAGATTCCCCTTGGCTTTACGTATACTGCGGTCGCCGGCACGTGGGAACGCATCTCTCCGTTACGCCCAATAACCGCCAGGGATACGCCGCCATGTCGCAGTTCACTGATCGTAGAATTGGCCCAACGTACGTCTTGCTGTGCTCAGCGTTGGTATTCTGTTCTTGTGCGGGCATCGCCCAGGGGCAAACGACCATCGACTGGAACAATCCCGCCGGCGGCAGCTATACCACGGCCTCGAACTGGACCCCGGCGAACGTCCCGAACACGGCGACGGAAACGGCCCGCTTCAATCTCGCCGCTTCGTACGAAACTTCGTTCGTGCCCAACTCTTCCACGACCATCGGCGACCTGCTGGTCCATCAAGGCGATGTTCTCTTTCGCAACGCCGGTCTCAACAACGACGCGACGCTCAACATCAGTGGCAACGCCCAAATCGACGGTGGTACCCTCACACTGGCCCGCACCACCGGCAACGCCGACGTGAATTTGTCAATCGCCGGCGAGCTTCTCGTGGGATTCTCCGATACGGGAACATTGAGCGTGGCAGACGGCGCGGTGGTGTCCAATTCGTCTGGAAGAGTCGGTTTTTTTCCTGGCTCGACCGGGACGGCGACGGTGACCGGCGGTGGGTCGCAGTGGAATAACTCCAGCGATCTGTTCGTGGGATTCGACGGTACGGGAACCTTGAATGTGGAAGCGGGCGGGGTGGTGTCCAATATATTAGGTTCCATCGGTAATTCCACTGGTTCGACCGGGACGGCGACGGTGACCGGCGATGGGTCCGAGTGGAATAACTCCAACAGTCTGTACGTGGGAGAATCCGGCACGGGAACCTTGAACGTGGAAGCGGGCGGCGTGGTGTCCAATACGATTGGAAGCATCGGTAGCAACTCTGGCTCGAGCGGGACGGCGACGGTGACCGGCGATGGGTCCGAGTGGAATAACTCCAACAGTCTGTACGTGGGAGAATCCGGTACGGGAACCTTGAACGTGGAAGCGGGCGGCGTGGTGTCCGATGCAAGAGGCTACCTCGGCAGTTTAGCTGGCTCGACCGGGACGGCGTCGGTGACCGGCGGTGGGTCGCAGTGGAACAACCCCAGCGGTCTGTACGTCGGTGGCAGTTTGACTACTGCCGGTGGGACCGGCAGTTTAACGATTGCGGACGACGGGTTGGTGAATGTCGCCGGCTTCGCCGGCAGATTCAAAATCTGGGATCAGGGAACGGTGACCCTCGACGGCGGTCACGTTGTAACAGATATCTTCGATAACGCCTCGGGTGGCTCCCTCAACTGGCTTGCCGGTTCGCTCACGATCAACTTCGGCGTGGAGGTTGGATCGGGTACTGCTTTTCCGGTCAGCCTCACACTCGGTACTCATCAAACGTTGATCACTCCCGCGACGACGACCGTTGCCGCCAACCGAACTCTGGTGCTCAACGGGGGGCAATTGACGACAAGAAATCTGGACGTCGACGGTGCGCTGCAATTCGACCGCGGCACGCTCGAACTGACGGGCGGGACCGTCACGGGACTAACCCAACTCAACGTCCCAACGGGCGGCACGCTCCGCGCCGCCGGCGTTTACAGTTTGCCCGTTTCGGGATCCATTGGTTCGGCGATCGTCGCCACGGGAATTCTAACACTGGGAGATGCAACGAATGCGAGTGGCTTTGGAACGGCCGGTACATTGGACGTTGGTCAATACACGGTGACTCTGAACGACGCCAATGACGTCGTGCTCGACTCACTGGCGTCGGTGACGATGGGTAATGGCAGTGGCCCAGGCACACTCATCGCCGCGGGGGGACTGACGCTCGACTTCGGCGGCAATATCGCCGGCCACGGCACGGTCGACACGCCCGACAACGCCGCCACACCACTGACAAATAACGGCCACATCGCCGGCAACAGCGGCGCCGAGCCGATCACGCTCACTGGCTACGTGAAGGGCGTCGGCACGCTCGACAACGTGGTGATCACCGGCACCGACGCGCCCGGTTTCAGCCCTGCTACCGTCGTCCGGGGCAGTGTTGTCTACGGTGGTGTGCTGGAAATCGAAATCGGCGACACGGTTCCCGGCGACTTCGACCAGATCAACCACATCCTGGGTGCGGGGATTGCCGAGCTGGGCGGCGTGCTTGACGTCTCGCTGATCGGCGGCTTTTCACCCGCGTTGGACGATTCGTTCGCGATCATCACCGCCAGCGGCGGCGTGAACGGCACGTTTTCGACGCTGGCCGACGAACTTCCCGCGCTTTCATCGGGACTGGAGTGGGCGATCGACTACGGCACGAACAACGTTGTGCTCTCCGTCGTCACCGCCGGATTGCCCGGCGACTACAACCAGGACGGCACCGTCAATGCCGCCGACTACACCGTTTGGCGGAACAACCTGGGGAGCCTCACTGCGCTTCCGAACGACGACACCTTGGGCGTCGGCCAGGACGACTACGCGCGGTGGAAAACCCATTTCGGCGAGACGCTGAACAGCGGCGCGGGAAGCGGTGCGAATGCGACGGTCCCGGAGCCGGCGACGCTGAGAATTCTCGCTGCAGCGGCTCACTGCGATCTTCGTGGTGCCTCAGCGCGAACGCGGCGCTGGGTTTGAATGTCTGCAGTTCTGAGGCTAAGAGGCCGTTTCTCTGTCAGCGGTTGGCCTGCCGTCCGCGGTGGCTTCGCGGTATATTGGGCGGTTTCCGGCAATCGTGCCGGCCATTAGCTAAACCGCAAGCGGCAGGCCATTCCTGACTCCCGACACCTGACTCCCGACTCCTCCCCTATGAAGACCGACGAACTGCGTGAAAAGTACCTGGCTTTCTTCGAGACCAAGGGGCACAAGCGCTGCCCGAGCGACGTGCTCGTGCCGACTTGGGATCCGTCGGTGCTGTTCACGCCGGCCGGCATGAACCAGTTCAAGGACCACTTCCTCGGCAAGGTGAAGCTCGAGTTCACCCAAGCGACCACCTGCCAGAAGTGCCTGCGCACCGGCGACATCGACAACGTCGGCCGCACGGCCTACCACCACACGTTCTTCGAGATGCTCGGCAACTTCTCGTTCGGCGACTACTTCAAGCGCGACGCGATCCACTGGGCCTGGGAATTCCTCACCGACAAGAAGTGGCTCGGCCTGCCGCCGGAGCGGCTGACCGTCACCGTCTACAAGGACGATGATGAGGCGGCCGGCTTCTGGGCCAAGGACATCGGTCTGGCGCCCGAACAGATCGAGCGCTGCGAAGAGGACGAGAATTTCTGGCCCGCGAGCGCACCGAGCCAGGGGCCGGACGGCGTCTGCGGACCGTGCAGCGAAATCTACTACCATCCCGAGGGGAGCAAGAGCGTCGAGATTTGGAACCTGGTGTTCACGCAGTTCAACCGGGTGGGCGATCCGCCGGACAACTTGCGTCCGCTGCCCTCGAAGAACATCGACACGGGCATGGGTCTCGAGCGGACGGCCGCGACGCTGCAAGGCGTGCCCACGAACTACCACATCGATATCCTCTATCCGATCGTGCTCGCCGCCGCAGAAGTCTGCGGCACGAAGTACGAATACGAATCGGATAACGGCCGCCGGCTGCGGCGGATCACCGACCACGTGCGCGCCTGCACCTTCGCCGTCCATGAGAATGTCTATCCCGGTGCGAACAAGGAGAAGTACGTGGTGAAGCGGCTACTGCGGCGGGCCGTGCTCGACGGACACCAGATGGGCCTCCGCGATCCGTTCCTGCACAAGCTCGTGCCGATGGTGGCCGAGATGATGAAGCGGCCCTATCCGGAGCTGGCCGAAACGGTGAAGCGCGTGAGCAGCGTGATCGAAAAGGAGGAGGCCAACTTCTTCGGCACGATCGACGCGGGGCTCAACCACATCGACCGCGTGTTCGACGAGATGCGCCGCGACAACCACGTGACGGTGAGCGGCGCGGTGGCGGCAGAGCTATATCAGACTTATGGCGTACCGCCCGAGTTGTTCGAGTCGCTCGCCGCCGAGCACAACCTGGCCTTCGATTGGCAGGGCTACCACGCCGCGATGGAAGAGCACGGCGAAGTCTCGGGCAAGGTGCAGCACACCGTGATGGGTGCCAAGGGCCCAATCGATTCGCTCAAGCAGGCGCTCCACGCGACCGAGTTTCTCGGCTACTCCGCGACCGAGGCCGACGCCACCGTGAAAGGGATCATCGCCGGCGAATCGCCGCACGATCACCTCTGCGACAAGATGGAAGAGATCGGCCACACAAACCCGGTCCGCGTGGTGCTCGATCGCACGCCGTTCTATGGCGAGAGCGGCGGCCAGGTGGGCGACGCGGGCAAGCTGGTGGGCGACGGCTTCGAGTTCAACGTGACCGATACGCAGAAGGACGGCCAGATCGTCGTCCACGTCGGGCATCTCGTGAAAGGAGTGCTGAGCGAGGGAGCCAAGGTGAAGGCGATCGTCGACGTCGCGCGGCGCACGGCCATCCGCCGCGCCCATTCCGCGACGCACATCCTCCACTACGCACTGCAAAAGAATCTCGGCACCCACGCCCAGCAACAAGGCTCGAAGGTCGACGAAGATTGGTTGCGGTTCGACTTCACGAACCTGGCGCCGGTCACGGCAGAGCAACTCGACGCGATCACGGCCGACGTGACCGCGCGCGTGGCGGCGGGCGAGCCGGTGAAATGGGAGATCTTGCCGCTGGCCGAGGCCCGCACGATGGGTGCGATGATGCTCTTCGGCGAGAAGTATCCGGACCCCGTGCGGATGGTCTCGATGGGCAAATTTTCGCGCGAGCTGTGCGGCGGCACGCACCTCGACAACACGAAGGAAGTCGCCAGCTTCGAGATCCTCGCCGAAGAAGGTGTTTCGGCCGGTACACGGCGGATCACGGCGCTCACCGGCAGCCGCGCCACGGAGCATATCAAGCAGACGGCCGCCGCACTCGAACAAGCGGCGAAGCTACTCGGGGCATCGCTCGCAGGCGTACCCACCGCCGTCGCAGCGCTGCAAGCCCGCGCGCGATCTCAAGAAGCAGGCATCGAGCGGCGCCGCCAGCGGCAAGTCGAAAGCAGCGGCGAAGGCGGTGGCTCTCGGCGAAGCGAAATACGATCAGGTGAAGCACGCCCTCTCCGAAGCGGCGAAGATGCTTTCGGTCGCGCCACTCGCGGTGCCGGAGCGAATCGCGGCGATTCAGGCCGACATCGCCGCCACGGAAAAGCAACTCGCCGAGCGAGACGCGGCCGGTCCGCTCAATGGCGAGGCCCTGCTCGAAGGTGCCGAGCAGGTGGATGGCGTCACGGTCATCGTCGTCGAGGTGCCCGGCGTCGAATCGAACCTGATGCGGCAGCTGATCGACCAGATCCGCGGCAAGGCGCCGACCTCGGCCGTGCTGCTGGCGAGCCGTTCGGGAGACGACAAAGTGACGCTGGTTGCTGGAATTTCCAAGGACCTTCAGTCCCGCAAGCTCAGCGCCGGCGAGTGGATTCGCCCGGTCGCCGAGGCGGTGGGCGGCGGCGGCGGCGGCCGGCCCGACCTGGCCCAGGCTGGCGGAAAACTGCCAGCCAAACTGCCCGAGGCTTTGCAAATCGCCAAAAACACCATCCGCACGATGCTCGGCGCGTGACCTGCGTCCGAAACCATCGGCCACTTCGTCGCGCTCGCCGTTTTGCCACCGGTTGCATTGGCCTTCGCGCGATCTTCACGGTCGCCATCAGTGCTGGCATGGTGTCGCTGCGCGTGAACAAACCTTCCGTCCGCGACCACAGTCACCGCGGATTGAACGCCGATCTATGTCGTACTCCTCCGACAACTTTTCGTAATCGTTCAAGTAAAAAGAATCGATAAAGCCGAGTTGCGGCGCGGCTGCAAATCGACCTAAGATATTAGAGGCAGACCAGCGGTGCCTTTCAGGCGGGGCGCCGGTCGTTGGCCAAACTCTTCTTGGAACATTTTTTTCGGCACGCCTGCCCACAGACGGAGCGCTATCGTGGTCACGCACGCAATCGAAGGTTTCAAACTCGTCGTCGATCGAGGTCCCAACTGGCTGTTCGTCAAGCTGCAACCCCAGCGACACTTCGCCCAGGATATCGTGCAAATCGCCGATGAACTGTGGTCGATCGCCTCGCGACACTTCACCTATCGCGTGGTGCTCGAACTGGAAGAGTTGCGTCAAATGCCCGCGGACTTGGTAGATCAACTCGTGATCCTGCAGGAGCGGCTCGCCCAATGCGACGGCTCGCTACGAGTCTGCGGCCTGTCAGAAGAATGCGCCCGCAAGCTCAGCGGCACGCACGTCGAAGCGACGCTTTCGAACTACGCAACGCGGCAAGAGGCCGTGCTCGGCGGCGACGCAGCGGCGCTGCACGAAAAGCTCACCGAGCTCCTCTCTAGCTCCGCAGGTGTCGACCAGATGCAAGCCGCGGCGAACTTCGCCCGGTATGAGCCGAGCATGCAGTAGTTGGGTCAAACCGTACGGAGACCGGCCATGAAGTCGAATGGTGCGTCAGGTGCGTCACTGTCGATCACCCGCCGGACGGCCATCGGATGCGGAGTTGCCAGTGGCTTGGCATTGGCCAGCGCTTCGACGGAAGAAGCATTTGGCAAAGCGCCGTCGATTTCTTCGAAGATGAGCCCGGAACTGACAGCTGCTTGTGACTTTGCCATCAAGACCAACTGGAAAAGTGGACCAGGTTACTGGGCGGTCGCCTACTCGGGTGACAACTTCACCGGCGATGCGCAGCTAATTGGCGATCAGCACCTGCTAACTCAGAAACCACAAGCAGGCACCATGCCGCGTGGATGGGGATCGAAGACCGGGTCGATCGTGGTCGGGGTGAGAGCCGTTTTGCGCCTGATTCATCAAGTGAACGGCCAAGACGTACACGTCACCTTATTGCCGCATGAATCGATGGCCGACCTTCGGACCGTGGGGCTTACCGACGACGTGACTACATGGAAGCTTTTTCCAGACAGCAACTTGAAGCCACCCTATTAATTCGGTTTCGCACAAAAAAACAGATGCCGCCCGATTCACCATCAGGGCGGCTTTTTTATTGCGCAAAGTGGCGCGCCACCCTAGGTACCACTGCTTGCCTCAAACAGTGTTGCGCAGCAACCAGAGGCCGCGGTGACGTCTCAAATCGCAGCACAGCTTGACCTTTGTTCCTACCCTGTCCAACTGCCTCTTGCCGCTGCGCGGCCCCGGTTGAGGACAACCGGGGCTACCGTGTAACGAATGCACGCGTCACATCAACAGCTGCTGGCGAATCTTCCGCAGCGACTCGAGCGCCGGCTTCGGCTTGTCGGCGGCGTCGAATACGCCCCCGTGCGGGTAGTGGTGCGGCGTGGCGTCGCTGAGTTGGTTCCAGAGGATCACTTGCACCGGCGACTTGGCCAACAAGAGCGGCACATGGCGCTCGATCCAGGCGGCTTGCGTCGCGGGCGTGACGTCGTCCGCGTCGTTCGAGAGCACCTGGATCTTCGGGCTGGCGAGCGGATCCTTCTCGGACGAGCTGGGCAGCGTGAGCGATACCATTAGCGGCAGCTCGAGCAAGCCCCAGGTGTCGATCAATCGGCTGTAGGCCAGCGGCGAACGATGGGGCGTCGCGCCCGGATGGTAGCCCACAGTGATCTCGACACCCAGGCCGGAGAGCCCGAGGTCGGCCCGCACCAGCGCGTCCGCAAAGTGGAGCGGCGCGAGGTCGAGTTGCTCGGTGGCGAGGTACTCGGCCCAAGGCTGGTCGAACGACGCAATCAGCGGCGTCGACGGATCGAGCTCGCGGACTTTGGTGATCGCCTGGGCCGCGATCTGCAACCGCTGGTCTTCCGTGAGGGCGAGCACGCGGCCGTGGCTCATCCGCGAGACGACCTGCCAGAGATGCACCTTGCCACGATAGCGTTTGACGACCGTCGTCACGTGGTCGAGCATGAAGCCGATCAGGCTGTCGAAGTCGCCCTCCCAGAGATAGGTCCAATCGGGCACGCCGCGGTCGTCGAGCTCTAACAGCGGCCCACCCATGATCTTCATGCCCGCCGTCTTGCCCCATTCGATCTGAGCGTCGGCCTGCTTCCAATTCCGCCGCCCCTCGGTGGCTTCGATCGACCGCCATGAGAGCGGCACCGAAACCATGTTGAACGACGGCAGCAGCTGCCGCGCGATGCCGACTGGCGGCATCTGGTCGCCGAGATGCACGCCGAACCAGGTCGTGAGCTTCTTCGACTGCGCGCGGCGCATCTCGATCGCTTGCTCGGCGTAGATCGACGCCGAGCGGTCCATCGCATCGACTGCCGCAACCAGCGCCCGCTCGGCGTTCTCCGCGGCCTGCTTGTCGTCTTTGGTCGTCGCGGCGCGGGAAAAGTAGCGAGTCGCGTCGAGGACTTCGCTCCGCAGGTCGGCCGGCACGACTAGCCCGAGCATCTCCCAATGGGCGATCTGATTCCGCAAGCGATTGATCGTGCCGCGGGCGAGCTCGATCTCGAGCCGGTAGGGCCGCTCGCGTTCGATCAGCGTCGAGGTGCCCAACAGCAGCACACCCCGTCCGTTGATCCGCCAGGGGACCCAGGCACAGCCCGAGTCGCTCTCGGCTCGCTCGACGATCAACAAGTCGCCGCTCATGTAGGCCCGGCCGTACCAGGGCAGCTCGTCCTGGCCGCACATGTAAACTTGTCCCAGACCGCCGGGCGGAATGCGATCTCGATCGTGAACCGTCAGTCGCATCAAGCCCATAGCAAGCGAAACCCCGGGTGCGTGTTCGCCCCTGTTTCCGAACGATCGCCTAATTCACACAGACTTCCAGCAACTTACAAAGACATCCGGCAAGCAACCGCCTGACAAACGCCAGCTGCAGTCATCGCATTCGATCTGAAAAGGCCGCCCCACGCGAAAATGGGCCGGCCGTATCGCACGGCACCGCGAACCCATCATTTTAGCCATTTCGCCAATGTTGAACAACCATAGCGAGAGTGGGCCGACACCCGTTATACTCACGAACGGACACAAATTCTTCACCCTCAACCCCACCCGAGCCCCTATGTCCTCCACCGTGCTCGAAACTTCGCTCGCCAAGTTGCCCGTCCGCCGCGGCAAAGTCCGCGACATCTACGACCTCGGCGATCAGCTGCTCCTGGTGAGCACCGATCGCATCAGCGCTTACGATTGGGTGCTGCCGACCGGCATTCCCGACAAGGGCCGAGTGCTCACGCAGCTGAGCCGCTTCTGGTTCGACCGACTCGACGTGCCTCATCACTTGCTCTCCTGCGACGTCGAAGAATTCGACTTGCCGGAAGGCATCGACCGTGAGCCGCTCGTGGGTCGCAGCATGCTCGTGCGAAAGACCGAGGTGGTGCCGATCGAGTGCGTGGTCCGCGGTTATCTCTCCGGCTCGGCTTTGAAAGAATATCAGCAGTCGAGTGCGGTCTGTGGAATCGTCCTGCCGTCGGGCCTCCGCGAGAGCGACGCCCTGCCCGAGCCGATCTTCACTCCCGCCACCAAGGCCGACGTCGGCGAGCACGATCTGAACATCACGTTCAACGAGACCTGCCAGCGGATCGGCCGCGAGTTG
This sequence comes from uncultured Planctomycetota bacterium, assembly GCA_963847905.1. Lineage (GTDB taxonomy): Bacteria > Planctomycetota > Planctomycetia > Pirellulales > Lacipirellulaceae > DASYDU01. The sequence continues at coordinate 72,419 of CAWKBP010000006.1, forward strand.
GCCGAGGAGCTCCGCCGCCGTAGCCTTGAGATCTACAAGCGCGGCGCCGCCTACGCCCAGAGCCGCGGCATCATCATCGCCGACACAAAGTTCGAGTTCGGCCAGATCGACGGCGAGCTGATTCTGATCGACGAAGTGCTCACGCCCGATAGCTCCCGCTTCTGGCCGGCCGACGTCTACGCGCCCGGCAAGAGCCAACCGTCGTTTGACAAGCAGTTCGTCCGCGACTGGCTCACCGAGAGCGGCTGGGACAAAAACAGCCAACCGCCCGCCCTGCCGCCGGAAGTGGTCGCCAACACGCGGGCGAAGTATATCGAAGCCTTCGAGAAAATCTCCGGCGAGACGTTTGCCTGGAAGTA
>CAWKBP010000007.1:0-1193898 GCA_963847905.1 uncultured Planctomycetota bacterium
CTGTTGGCCGTTCGGCTGTATTCGTTCCAAGTGCAATTGGTTTGCGACGAATGCGATGCACGATCGGCCTCGAGCGCATATCGCCCGTCGGTCGGGCCGAAAGCAGTCGGCCAGTGATTCCACCAGGGAAAGATGCTCACTTCGGGGCGGAGATCACCTTGGTACGGCAGGATGGTCGGGGCCGAACGAGACGAAGCGACGAAAAATGGCCGGTATGTCGATTTTGTGTTGGTGATCTGGATGTTGGCGCCGGCCGGAAGCGTCGAAAGTTTCGGTACGCCGTGCTCCCAGGAATAGGTGTGCGATTCTCCTTGCAGATTGAGCAAAGTCACGGCTTCCGGCTGCAGCACCTGTTCAGGCCGCTGCCCCGGCCCCATGATCAAAATGCTCTCGTGCCACTCGTGCCATGCATCGACGTCTGTGCTGTGCAACGTAATCTGGCGGACGCCGATGCCGTCCGGGTAGATTGTGTGGACCTCGTCCGTCCAATCGCCCAATCCTGTCAGCTTATCGACGTGGGCGAATTTGTAGAGATTGTCGATCGATGCATAACGCCAGTGCACGACGACCCGCGCAGCGCTACTTTCGATGATGCTAACCTGCGCGTGACGGCATTGTTTATCCGACATCGGCTCGTAGCAGCCGTGCGGGCCCGATGTTTCGGTGAACTCATTGTTGTACCAGATGCCGGTCTCCGTTACCCAATTGGGGACATAGCTCGTGCCACGCCAAAAAACGAAGCGGCAGGGGCTTTTGTCAAACCGGACGACGACGTCTGCGGCCGGCCCGATCGCCATTGTGCGTCCCAAGCGTCGTAGTACGACAGCTTCGTGTAGAACGCGCCGAATTCCCCCGGCCCCGCCGGGCCACTCGGCAGTTTCCGTGGGGCAGTTCCGGTGGAGCGGCGGGTGCAAGCGGTCGAATGCCGTAGGATCTCTGCCGCGCTCAGCGCCCGATCAAAGATCTCCAGCTCGTCCAACAAGCCATCGAAACGCGTATGGACTGCGTCAGTTGTATCGTCACGAAGTGTGCCTTGCGGACGTTGCTTGATCGGATTCATACCGATGAACATCGGGCGTTCTGCAGCCAGTTCCGGAATGCGGATGGAACTGGCCATGGCGACTGGTTTGCCATTGAGATATACGATCATTTGTTTTCCGGGCTCAAACGTACAGGCGACGTGGGCCCATTCGCGCAGGCCGATTTGCTCCTCCGACGTCGCGGTCTGCCATTTCCCGTCGACAGCGACCTGCAAGCCGACATGCCCGTAGCCATCAATTCCGAAAATAATTCCCTCGGAATTATCTCCTTTTCCGACAATCGGACACCAATTCACAGGATAGGCGCCAATCGCAATCCAGGCCTCGATAGTAAACGGGCCGTCGAATCGCGGGGCGTCTGCCGAATCGCGCTCCATATAGCTGTTGATACCACCTAGTCGAAGCGCTTCGCCGGCCACACCCTGGACAAGCCGGTGGTAGCCGACAATGCGATCCGATACACCTGATATGTCATCGCGAACCCAGCTTGTTCCGGAGGACGTCTCCGGCTGTGGTGCTCCCTGCGACTCGTCGAACGAATCAAACGACCAGCGAGCTACCGGTCTGCGCTCATCGCGCCCCCAGCCACCGCTAAGAACAATAGCGCCAATGACAAATGGTAGATGTGAATCGTGCGCATCAAAAACGCCTTTCGGTCCTAGTCTTTCGTCAGCCTGCGAATTACGCGATCTCTGCAGATCGATAGGGAGTACCGTCAACGCGAAAGATGTCGTGGTGCCACGGATCTGGTTCGCCTAACTCAGGCACTTGCCAAGTCGCCCACGGATATTTGGTTTGCGATGTGCCATCCACCAGGCCCCAACAATACGCCGCGACCTTTTCTCGCTTGAGGATGGGAAGGATGGCTTCGAACGTGCTGCCATTGTCGCGCGCCATGAAATCCGTACACAGCAGTGGCCGGCCGTACGTCCGCAGCTACTGCCGCAGTTCATCACTTGAGGGGACAGGCGCCTTGGACTTCGCACCCAACCACTATCGTGGACGCCCTAAATTGAATGACAATCCCATTACAAACCCAACGGTCTCTTTCGAAGCACGATGCCCAGCGATACTCCCGCGCAGATTGCCAGCAGTCCGGAGCTTGGCTCAGGAACAGCTGCATTCGCCAAGCCACCACTTCCACCAAGTGCATCTCCAAAATTCGATTTCCAAAGAGCGTAGTCGCCGTCGTCCACTCCGTTGATGCCGTCGCCGTTGTTAGCGATCGAGGATTCGTCTGAGGCACCAAGATTGTCACGCCAGACAGTGTAGTCGGCCGCATCAACGATTCCATTGCCATTGAAGTCACCCGCAAGCGCCGTAAACGAAGTGATTTGCGTGTAGAGCACACCTCCCACATCGATGGTCGACACCTCCAGGTTGTCACCCAAAATGTACCCCAATGAAATGTCAGTCGTAGCAAAGGACTCGGTGTAATTGGCTTGATCAATGTGCAGCAGACCATTGCCGGAAAGTTCGATCACATCGGTCGAGTCGACTCCGAACAGCAGATCGCCAAATGTCGCGGTCCCACCCGAGATCACCATTTTCCCGTCGGAATTGGGAAATGGGTCGTCGCCTCCGGGCGCTTTGCCGATATTGGCTCGGCCGGCGATGTTGAGCGACCCGCCTCGCAACTCGTAGAGCGACTGCGTTGATTCGCCGCCCCCTTCGCCAAGAATCAGGGCGTCAATCGAAACCACGCCGCCCGTTTGCGTAAACGTCGCGTTGCCGAATCGGAACCAGAGGTTGCCGGTGCTCAGTTCGCCACCCGAGAGATTGTAATTGACAGTGTCGGCCTCCTCGAAGCCGAGAAAGACTACAGGATCCGGGCCAACGACCGACAATGATCCCCCAGACTGATTAACGGTAGCCGAATTAATAAAGGCCCGGTCCAGAATCTCCATCGAGCCATCCTTCAGGTCGTGAAGGATTTTCCGCCTGGTGGCACGGCAGCAATCCCCGAGTCACCCAAGGTCATCACGTCGGTCGTGACTGAGCCGCCGGTTTGAGTCACTCGCGCAGTGCCTTGGCGAAACCAGAAGTTGCCGACTGTGACGGTACCTCCCGAAAGGTTGTAGTCGGCGGTACACCACGGATCAAATCCAAAAACCAGGGCGTCTCCGACGGCCAGGGATCCGCCCGACTGATTGAGAATGGCGGTTTTCGTGGTGCCGCCGATCGAGACGCGCATCTGGTCCAGAGCCTGCAATTCGGCACCATTCACCAAGTTGAGCGTTCCCTCCACGGGGACCGGCGATGCGTCGCCCCCGCCCACGTGCAGGATCGTCGGTGTCGCGGCAACCGCCGAATCGATGGACGCCACTCGCCCACCTCGAATGCTCCCAAGCTCCCCCACCGTCGGTACATGTCCTAAAGCCCAGTTCGCGTCGACCGCATAATCGCCGACGTCACCCGGTGGAAAGAAGCCGTTGTTGACCTGAGCGTATAGAATCGACATCATCGGAGCCGATAGAACGACTGCCGTGGCACCAATAAACCAAATCCCGCCTGGATGCCGCATCTCACAAGTCTCCTCGTAGTAGAATATCCGCCGAGCAAATCGTCGAAGAAGTTCGCGTCGAAAAAAGAGTGCCGCACGAAGGTTCTCTCCCATTCGCACGGATGAACCAAGTGCTGCGTGGCCCCAACCTTCGATGCATAGTATGTGTGTACTAGCGATAGCCGCATCCCCATTTGTCGAAATCTTGCCACCACAATTGGGACCACAGACAGTGCGAGTGATGATAACTATTTTCACTGCGTGCTACGATCAGCTCTGTAACATTCAAACAGTGGTGTCACTTCGTAAGAATCTCAAAATCAAATTCGTTTGGCCCCGTGTCTACTTTGCGCTGCCAATCGGTCATCGAGGCCGAATAATACTTGTATGTTTTGGGGGAGATCTTCGGAATGACAGGGCGCGGCGGCGCCTTGCCAGCCAGAAGATCTGATTTGCTAATGGGGGCGGCTACCGACTGGTCGGCGCCCGCAGGCATTGCGGTGAGATAGACACGATACGCTCCCGGCGGTATACCATGCCCGCCGCCCGGTCTGACCAAGTGATAACGTCCATCCTGATCGAGGTGCGACTGTACCAAAGGGCCATTTTTAGGTTCGTAGTAGATCACTGTGTTAGCTACAGGTTCGCCATCCATCGTCACACGACCGCGTACGTCTCCCGCATTCTGTTGGCATCCAGTGCTAAGAAGTACAGCCGCCGTTAAGCATGCCGCAAAGGACCTCGCCCGCAATCCATGGGTGCAATTAAGAACTGTCATTAATTGTTCTCTTTTATTGTAGCAAGAGGGGACCGACTGCGACCGACCGCAATGGTCGCTACGCCTACGGAATCGGTTTTATTTCGCCACTGTCGCGAATCGCAAGCAAGCGAAAGATGCTGAAATCAATGCTCTCCGACAGAAACTGCACCGAGCCGTCGCAGAGGGCAACGAATGCGCTCCCTTATGCGCGGCTTGCACCGGGAGCTGATTGTCGTAATTGGATCCCGGATCGTGATAGGTTGCCGCTCCTCCGCCGGTACAGACATTGGTCCCAAGCGGTCGGTACCCGATATAAGTGGTGTTGAAGACACGCGTGTCGCCGGCCCATCCTTGAAGCATGTTGCGATCGGTGCCACACCACCAACCGTGTGGATACATTCCGCGACAATCGTAAGCTATTTCGGGTCTGCCATCATAAAACGTTCGTCCAGAAGTTTCGGCCACGGCCATGACATGGCTGGTACCGTCGGTGACTTGGCCGATATGAACCTTGCTATTCGCAAACAAGATGCCGTTCCATGTTGAACCGTAACTGGCGGTCGCGGGGTTCATGACGTTCGCGTCCCAGCGCCTTTCAGCTTGTGGCACAGACTCCGCATTCGGCGGAAGTGCACCCGCAATCCCGACCATGTCCCCGATATGAACTTGAAGATCTCCGTTCCAATACGACGAGTATCGGGCTTGGTCAGATGACGGGCAGTTGAACGATGCGATTTGCGTATCTTGCATCAGTCGTTTGTTGTGTTCGTTTGTCGATCCGATGAAACCGTCGTCGCTGAAGTCAATCTGATCGTAGATAGTGCCTCCTTCGATATATTGAAGTAGTCGCACGGCCCACGCGTAGCCTTCGTGATTTTCGCTCTCATGGTCGGTCGTTCCGGGAGGGAAATGATTCCGAGCTGAGTGATAGTTCTGCAACGCGAGCCCCACTTGCTTAAAGTTGTTTTGGCAACTAGTGCGACGGGCAGCTTCCCGGGCGGCTTGGATTGCCGGGAGCAATAGCGCGACAAGAATACCGATAATGGCTATCACTACCAACAATTCAACCAGCGTAAACGCAGTCGGCCGCCGATTGCGCGTCACACCCCTCGCGCCAGACCAAATCTCTTTGACCGATTGTTGCCATGTGTATTTCCATATCGCCATCAATCTGCCCTTCAAATAAGTCGCCAAGTTCAATGCTTCACGGCGCCGTCCGTCCATGTTCGTGCTCCTCAAGATTGAAGCGATTGCGTTGAACCGCATGGTCGAACATCTCCGTCCGGTCGAAAAGAGCAGGAACCAACCGGCAGCTATCCCCGTGCACCACGGCAAAGCAGCGGCTCGGGAAGTCAACGAATTACCTGGATTGAAAAGTCCTGCATCGCTGTTCCCCATGGTCCTGAATGCAAGTACGCCTCGTCACACTTGTCCAAATTTAATCGCGAGACGAACCTAAACTCATCCCCAATTGCGGAAATAATGTCCCCATTGTTGGCATACTGCCGCTGGCCCCGGTTCCCACCCAGTGCCGACTAACCGAACGCGCGTGGACAAACTTAAGACGTGGGAGCGGACAGTATTGTTTGCCCTGCCTGAAGCCTTGGGGCTCTTCAATCGCTTCGCGCAGATTGATCGGGTACTACTCCGCTCTTGCGTCGTTGACAATGACCAGATTGAGGTCGGAACAATTGACGTTTTTTCGGTGGGGTAAAGGTTGGTTTCGCGGAATTCAGCGGTGTTACAGTAACCACATATGGTGTATTGCATCAGCCGAAGTGAGACATGGGGCAAGTTAGCGAACGTCCTCCTCCACGAGTAGAATCCTGGGAGTGCCAGGAGGGAAGGAGGATCGATGAGCGAGAAGCGAAAGCGTCGCCGTTGGACGGCGTCGGAGAAGCTCCGATTGGTGTTGGCCGGTCTGGATGGCTCGGTAGAGATCAGCGAGTTGTGCCGTCGAGAGGGGATCAACCCGACGCAGTACTACGGCTGGAAGAAGCAGCTGTTGGGCTCGGCGGCGCGGGTGTTCGCGGAAGGCCGGGAGTCGAAGCCGACGGCCCAGCAGCAGCGTCTGGAGTCGGATTTGCGTTGCGCGAAGGACGTGATCGCGGAGATTACGGCGGAGAACCTGGACCTAAAAAAAGGGCTCTCGGATTAGAGGACCATGGCCAATTGCCGGTGGAACTGCAGCGCGAGGTGCAGGCGACGGTCTGCCAGACGAAGCATCGCAGCGGCTGGTCGGTGCGGCGGACGCTCGCGCAATTGGGCGTATCGCCGGCGAGCTACTACCGATGGCAGCAGGAATCGCGGTCGGCGCAGCAGATTCCACGGGCACCGATGAAGCCGGTGCAGGCCTACGAAGCGACGGACGAGGAGAAGTGCGCCGTGCGGTCGTATGCCTTAAAACATCCGGGAATCCGCCATCGCGAGTTGGCCTGGCGGATGGTGGACGAAGAGGTGGCGTTTTTGAGTCCGTCGACGGTGTACCGGATTTTGAAGGCGGAGAACCTGGTTTGTCCGTGGACGAGGAGGAAGAAGCGGAGCCGGGAGGATGACCAGAAGGCGCAGCGTCCGGACGAGATTTGGGCGACCGACCTGATGTATCTGATCTTTGGAGGACGGACGTATTACTTGTTGAACTTCCTGGATGAGTACTCGCGGCTGATCGTGCATCATGCGGTGGTGACCAACATGGAGGGAGCGACGGTGAGCGTCGAGGCGCAAGCGGCGATCGAACAATTTCTCGGGGAGCGAGGCGGCGAGATTCCCGAGGCAGGCATGCCACGCATGCGCTCTGACAACGGAAGCTGTTACATCTCGCGGGAGTTCCGCGGCGTGCTGGAGGAACACGGGCTCGGGCATCAGCGGATCAAGCCGCACTGTCCTGAGGAGAATGGGGTCATCGAGCGCTCGAACCGGACGCTGCGCGAGGCCCTGGACGGCGAGGAGTTGACGGACCTGCTGCAGGCGCGGGACGTGATTGCGAGGATCACCAAGTGGTACAACACGGAGCGATTGCATTCAGCGTTGGGCTACCTGCGACCGATCGATTACTACCGGGGCGACCCCGCGAGGCTCTACGAAGAGCGGCGTCGGAAGATGGCCGAGGTGCGGCATCGGCGACGCGAGAAGAACTTAAAGTTGCGGCAGCCGACGCTGCCGCTGGAAAGCAGGGAGGGCGTTGCTTAACAACGGACCAAAATGTCTCACCGTGGTTGAAACAATTCATCCTTAGTTTCTCAAACAGTTGCCGGATCTTGTCGTCCTGGAAATGCCAAGGATCCGAGTCAAAAAATGACGAATTGCATTTGTAGGTCGCAAATTAAACCGCTAGATTTGCTCCCGCCACAACGTATTCGATTGCCTTTGTCCGACGCTTGGAAAGCAATAGAATGCAAGAATAGTTGGTTGCGCCCTGAAATACTTGAAAGTCGCCGAAATCAACTACTCTCGAAATGCGTTTGTTCTCGCCAAGAATTCGGCGAAGCTCTCGCGCGGCCGAAGTGTGAAACATCTTATTCGGGACAATCATACCGAATTGCCCCGTCTCAGACATTAGAGTGAGGCCTCTCTCGATAAACAAGTAATACAAATCGAACTTTCCATGTGCAGTTTCATATTGGCTTCTAAGGTTTTCAAGCGATTCCTTCACGTAGTAGCCGGCCATTAGCCATGGTGGATTTCCAATTACCGCGTCGAAGCCGGAATTATCGCCGTTAAATACCTTTGGGAAGCCATATTTATGCTGCCAGTCGAAGACATTGATTCGAAGACGGTCTTCGTCGTCGAACAAATCGCGTTGCTGGCCGTCGTAGAAGTCGGGGCCGATCAGGCTGTTGCCGCATTTGATGTTTTCGGCCAGGTCGGGCAGGGCGCGTTCTTGGCGGAAGAGTTTCAGCTGGCGTTGCAGCGTCTCCTCGTTCTCCCCTTCCAGCACTTTCAGCAGCAGCGACAGCTTGGTGACCTCCACCGCCTGCGGGTCGATGTCGACGCCGTAGATGTGGTCCAGCAGGATGCGCTTGCGCTCGGCGGTCGTCAGCCGCCAATGGTCTCTGGCGGAGTCTGGTAGATGCGGTCTTTGAACGTGCGTGCCGGGCCGTGCTTCGACGTACCGGTCGCGATACCAGTCGAGCAGGTACTGATAGGCGCCGATCAGGAACGAGCCGCTGCCGCACGCCGGGTCGAGCACGGAGAGCGGCCGGGCGTTTTTGGTCGGCTTCCACGTCTTCGTGCGGCCGGCGACTTCGTGCGGGCGTCTTGCCTTCCAGCAGCTTGCCGACGGTGTGCTGCGACGATGTAGTCGACGATGTACGTGGGCGTGTAATAGACGCCGCCGGCCTTCTTGACCTCCGGCTTGTCTTCGACCTTGGCCTGATGGCCGTCGGTGAGCCGGATGACCTTGCCCAGAAACTGCTCGTAGACCTGGCCGAGAATGTCGGCCGGCAGGACGGAGAACTCGTAGGGGCTGTCGGGGTAGTAGAGCTTGCCGATGATGTCTTTAAGGACCTTGTCGTCGATGGCGAGGTCCGAGCGTCAGTTCGTCCGGCTCTTCGTGCCGGTCTTTCTCGCTTTGTGAAGTGGAACAGGCCCGGAGTTGTAGCGGTCGTCGGCCTGGCGGAAGAGTTCGCACAGCCGGGGATAGATGTTCGGCCCGTTCAGCAGCGCCTGCAGCGGCCGTACGGCTCGATGCCGCGGTCTTCGCAGATGCGCAGGAAAATGATGCGGTCGATGGTCTTCTGCACCGCGGCGTTGAGTTCGCGGTCGTGAGCGAGTCGGGTTCCGCAAGGCGAGATTCCTGGCGAGTTCGCTCCGCCAGTGTTCGATCTCTTGCGAGGAAGGCGTCGTCGACTTCGGCGGTGCCGCGTTTCTTCTTGGTCGATTCGGCGTACTTGTCGAACGAGCCTTTCAGGATCGCGTCGCGCGAGAAGATCGACGGCGATTTCGTCCCAGCGCGTCGTCGTAGTCGTCGTAGCTTGAGGAGCAGCGTGCGGGCGGTGGAGGCCTTGTCGTTCTTGTCGGGCTTGATCCGGCAATCGTAGACGGCGAATTCCTCGAAGTCGGTCAGGATCGAAAGCGGCAGTTTGGCCGACCAGGCGTAGCGGCGAAGCTGAAAGCCGGGGCTGACGTCGTGGCTTGATGTTGACGGCGGGCTTCTTGGCTTCGACGAAGAATTTCCGCATGCCGCCGATGCGGAAGCAGTAGTCGGGGCGCCTTGGTCGGCCGCCGACTTGCAGGGCGTCTTCGTGAATGACGTCTTTGTAGGCTTCCGCGTAGCCCTGGTGGTTGTCGATGTCCCAGCCGAGGGCCTTGAAGAAGCGGGTCGAGGAAACTCGCGGCGGAGCTGGGTTTCGTTGTAGTTGCTACCGAGGTAGGTGTCGCTGTGTTCCGTGAATTTCTCGACGAGGGGCGAATCTCTTTTGGTGCAGAGATTTCAGGCGATGGGGCAGCCTTAGCCATATGTTCCTCACCAAGGTCTCGAATGTCCGGTGTGACCAATTGCGGAAATTGAACGTAGCACCCGTGGAGCAATTATGCCCGGCTAATTGGGGCGGCCAGGGCGATTGTCCCAGTCGCCATCGTCATGGTCCGCATAACTGGACCTTCGTGGGTGGGCGAGGAGATTTAGAGGAGCAGAGCGGCAGATCGGTAGGGCAGCAGAGCGGTAGTGGACTAGAGCAGCAGTGGAGTAGAGCAGGAGGGAAAGGCCTTTAGAGTCTAGAGCCAGAAGGGAAGGCGGAGGGCGGAAGGCGGATGGCGCCGTGGGTTTAGTCGATGCCCAATCGGCGTTGGATTTGTTCGAGGGGGATGCCTTTGGTTTCGGGGACGAGGGTGGCGACCCAGAGGAGTTGTAGGACCATCATGCCGGTGAAGAAGAGGAAGACTTGTCCTGGTGCGAAGGTGGTGACCATTTTTGGAAAGGCGAGGGTGATGCCGGCGGCGAAGATCCAGTGGGTGAAACTTCCCAGGGCCTGGCCTTCGGCGCGGTGTTGGTTGGGGAAGATCTCGGAGATGAAGACCCAGATGACGGCTCCCTGGCCGACGGCGTGGGCGGCGATGAAGGCAAAAATGCAGGCCGGCACGATGGCGAAGTTTTCGGAGAAGAAGGCCCAGGAGCACAGGCCGAGCGAGGCGATGTAGCCGATCGAGCCGATAAAGAGCAGGGTTCGCCGGCCGACGCGGTCGATGAGCCAGATGCCGACGAGTGTGAAGACGAGGTTGGTGACGCCGATGCCGATCGATTGGAGGAGGGCGGCCTGGCTGCCGAGGCCGGTCAATTCGAAGATGCGGGGAGCAAAATAGAGGACGGCATTGATGCCCGAGAGCTGGTTGAAGAAGGCGATGAGGAAGGCGAGCATGATTGGGCGGCGGAGCTTGGCGGTGAAGAATCGATGGGCGACGCTGTTTTCGCGCTCCGAGGCGGCGGTGATTTCGTTGGCGATGGTCTCGATTTGTTCTTCGGAGGCATCGCGGTTGACTTGCCGCAGGACTTGCAACGCTTCTGCGCGTTGATGGCGTTTGGCGATGAGCCAGCGGGGGCTCTCGGGGATGGCGAGGCAAAGCAGGGTGTAGAGCAGCGCCGGAAATGCCTCGACGCCGAGCATCCAGCGCCAGGCTGTGTCTCCCATCCCCTCGAGCAGCGCATTTGAAAGGAAGGCGATGAGGATGCCGGCGACGATGTTGAGTTGGAACATTCCGGCCAAGCGTCCGCGCAGCTGGGGCGGGGCGATTTCGGAAATGTAGAGAGGGGCCGCGACCGTCGAGATGCCGACTCCGACGCCGCCGATGAAGCGTGCGACCATGAAGGAGAGAAAGCCGGTGGCGAGCCCGGACCAGACGGCCGACACGAAGTAGAGGAGGCCGATCCAGAGGAGTGTTTTTGTTCTTCCGAATCGATCGGTTGGCCAGCCGCCGACCAGCGAGCCGAGGACGGTGCCCCAGAGCGCCATGCTGATGGCCAAGCCGTGTTGCAGGTCGCTTAGACTCCAGATCGATTGGATTTTTTGTTCGGCACCGGAGATGACGACGGTGTCGAAGCCGAAGAGGAAACCGGCGAAGGCGGCGATTACGGAGCTGCGAAATAAGATGGAAGAGGAACGCATGCGTTGGCCTTCAGTGAGATTTGCCTTCAGTGAGATTTGCCAGTCAGTGAGAAATGAAAAGATTTGGATCGCCGCCGGATGATTCGCTGTCGAACAAAACAACGGCGGATCGGCAACGGGGCACCGAGGGCGAGCGGCGATTCTTGCGGCGGCCGGGTCGGTTGGCCAAACTGCGGATTCGGCCAATTTGGGTTCTCCGGGGAGGTTTCGGTCGGGCTTGAGTTTGGTCGATTGGTGGGTCCGCGAGGGAGGCCGGATCGCACCATCCAGGCGTGGCGGGCAGTTGGCTGACACGGCTGCCTGGTCGATATTTGCATCCCGGCTTGGGCGGCGTCAAGCCTGCGACGGACAATCGGCAGAGATTCAGTTTTGTGGTGATTTTTCGTGTCAAAAGCCCAGACGGGGAGCCATATATACCTTGGTGGGTTGTGTTCTGGATTCCGGGGCCTGTGGGGCGCGGTATTTTGGAGCTCGGCCCGCCGCGTCCTCTCCACCATCGCGGATGCCGGCTGAGGTGAATGTGGGAGACGGGACGAGTTACTCGCGGGCGGGGCATTTGTCGGCGGCAATTCCCGAGCTGGTGCGGCGCGATGGTCGTCGTTGGCTGGTGATGTTGCAGGGCGGTTGAATGGACGGTTGCGAAGATCAAACGACACCTCGCGTACGGCAGTTTGGGCTGTTGTTGGCGGAATGTCATCGCGATTTATTTGCCTTTATTTATTCGCTCGTGCAGCACCATTCGGACGCAGAAGACGTGTATCAACAGGTAGCGCTCGTGTTGTGGGAGAAATTTGATACGTTCGAAATCGGGACCAATTTCCGCGCTTGGGCGACGACCGTCGCACACAACACGGCCCGTGGATTCATCCGTGCGCGGCGACGAAATGCAATTACGTTTAGTGACGAGGTGCTCGATATCATCGCGGCAACCTACGCAACGAGGCGATCTTGGAGCTGTACTGACACCTCGGATGCGTTGACAAATTGCCTGGGTAAATTGTCGGAGAAGGATCGCCGCTTCGTCGAGCGTTGCTACTCGCCCAATCGGGACTTTGATGCCATTGCCAAAGAAGAGCAGCGGACGGTGGGAGCCATCTACAAGGCGATTAGTCGTATTCGAAAAAGTCTGTTTGCTTGCGTGCAGCGCACGTTGTCGCAGGAGGGCTATTGATGACTCCAGCAGAAGCTGACGTGACGCGATTGATCGATCTCCTCAGCCGGGGTTGGGATGGAGTGCTTGAGGATGCGGATAACGAAGCGATTGACACATTTCTCCGCGAACATGGCCCGGACGGCGGCGAAATGCTGCTCAACGCGAGCGCACTGCACCTGGAATTGGGAGAGCACGTTGCGATCACGGAATTGTTCAAGCGGACGATGACAAGTATTGGCGAAACCGCGTCGCGGGAAGGGGCCACGATTTACGACGAATCGGCGACTCGCCGGAAGGTGTTGCCGTCGCTGCGGTCTCTCGGCTGGGCAGCCGCGGCGATCGCGGCTTCCATCGCCATCATGGTCTCGGTCGTTTCCCATCGGCGGGCCGAGGATCAGCATCGCATGGTGGCCCAAGCCACGGAGCGCCGCGATCAAGAGTTGGAGATGTCGGACGATTTCAATCGCTTGAGTGCTGGCTCGGTCGCCGTGTTGGCTGGTGTAGCCGACGCGGTGGGGCCGGACGTGGCCTCTCTGACCGTGGGGTCGCCCGTGAGTTCGGGACGATTCGTCTTGGAGTCGGGGTTGGTCCAGCTCGAGTTTTTGAGCGGCGCGAATGTAGTGATTGAGGGCCCCGCCGAGCTTGATTTGAAATCGACGAAGCTCGTGGTATGTCATCGGGGAAAGCTGCGCGTTCGCGTGCCCGAGCAGGCCAAAGGCTTCAGCGTCGACACGCCCTATCATCGTGCCGTCGATCTGGGCACCGAGTTTGCCGTCTCGGTTGGAGATGGAGATGACACCGAAGTCCATGTATTTCAGGGCAAGGTCGAGTTGTTCGATCTTGAGCAATTCGAACAGCAGGCGCCACCTTCGGCCAAGGAAACGCTGGAGATCGGTGCGGCTGTGCGGACGTCGGGAAAAGGGCTCGAACACCGGATCACGGCGAATTCAGAAAAATTTGTCGACATTGAGAAAATGCTCCAAATTCTGTCAAAGGAAGGAGCAGCGCGGTTTTCGGTTTGGCAGCAACAGTGTAAGCATTGGGAATCGGACCCGCATGCCGTGGTCTACTACGCATTCGATGGCCACAAGCCATCGAACCGCGTGCTGTATAACAACAGCCCTTCGAAGCTGGCGTCGCTCAACGGCGCGATCGTAGGCTGTCGCTGGACCGATGGCCGTTGGCCTGGCAAGTCGGCCCTGGAATTCAAGGGCGTCGAAGATCGGGTACGGCTGAACATTCCGGGCGAATTCCGATCGATCACCTTGTCGTGCTGGATTCGAATTGACGGCTTTGATCGGCGGCTCGGATCGATATTTCTCACGGACGGTCACAACGTGGGGGAGCCCCATTGGCAGTTCACGAACAATGGTCAGCTGCTGCTCGGTGTGGAAGCTGCGCCGCTGCAGTCGCAGGAGTATCTGTCTGGTTCCGTCCTGAAGCCGACCGATCTGGGAAGGTGGATGCACATTGCTTGCGTGTATGATGACGAAAAACTAGAGGTATCGCATTATGTCGATGGTGAACGCGTATGTACCGTACCGATCACCAAACGCGTGCCCTTGCGTTTTGGGCCTGTTGAGCTCGGCAATTGGGTTCCAGAAGACTTGAAGAACGACCGTATTCGTAACCTGAATGGCCGAGTCGACGAGTTCCTGCTGCTGGATCGCAGTATGACGGACGACGAAATTAGAGATCTCTACGTTGCGGGCCGGCCGAACGATTGATCGGAGCGGACACGGCGAGTATCGACCGCGGCCGAAGACCGCCCGCCTATCAACTGGGGGATTGGTTTGGGATCCGCCTCACACTGTCCCACACCACACTGTCCCACACCACGCAGCGCAAGCCAGGCAGAAATTTTCATGGCCGACACAATTAGTCGCCGCGAGGCAATTGTTCGAGCGGCAGCCGGGGCAACCGTATTGCTGGGAACCGGCCGGATTCGGGCCGCCGAGTCGCCCCCCATTGCAAGTCGCCGGCCGCGGGCCAGCGCTCGTCGCTTTGTCAGCGCAGCCGTTGAAGACAATATCCGAACAGTGCGCGATTCGATTGCTGATCCCGAAGTGGCGTGGCTGTTTGAAAACTGCTACCCCAACACATTGGACACGACCGTCGACTTTGGCGAGTTGGACGGGCGGCCTGACGCGTTTATCATCACTGGCGACATCGACGCGATGTGGCTGCGCGATTCTACGGCGCAGGTCTGGCCCTATCTGCCGTATGTCAATCAGGACGAGAAGCTGCGTCGCATGATCGCGGGACTGATCCGCCGACAGGCGACGTGCATTCTGCTCGATCCCTATGCCAACGCTTTCTATCAGGACGCGAGCCAAGCATCGGCGTGGGAGAGCGATCGCCCTGCACCGATCCCCGGCGTGCATGAGCGGAAGTGGGAAATCGACTCGCTGTGTTACCCAGTCCGCTTGGCGAACGGGTATTTCAAGCGGACCAAGGACGCGACGATATTCGACGAGCATTGGCAGCAGGCGATGGCACTGGTGGTGAAGACATTTCGCGTCGAGCAGCGCAAGAACGGCACCACTCCCTATCGTTTCGTGCGTCGCACGACTGCGATGATCGATGCACCTCCGTTTGAGGGCACGAGCCGGCCGGTGCAACCCGTGGGAATGATTTGTTCGGCGTTTCGCCCGAGCGACGACAGCACGCTGTTTCCATTTCTGGTGCCCGCGAATTTATTCGCCGTCCAATCGTTGCGTCAGCTGGCGGCGATCTTCGGGGAGCAGCTCAACGACAAAGAGTTTGCCGCGGAATGCAACAATTTAGCCGATGAAGTCCAAGCCGCAATCGAAGCCTATGCGATTGTGCCCCATTTGGATTTTGGCGAGATTTATGCTTACGAAGTGGACGGATTCGGCAACGCCGTGTTTTGGGACGACGCCAATGTGCCCAGCTTGATGTCGTTAGCCTACCTGGGAATTCACGAGCCGAGCGACCCGCTCTACGCCCGCACCCGCAAGTTTCTGCTAAGCGATCAGAACCCCTATTTCCTCCGCGGCACGGTGGCAGCGGGACAAGCCAGCCCGCATACGGGCAAGGAGCGCATCTGGCCGATGGGAATTATCCTCCGTGCGATGACCAGCACGTCGGACGCCGAAATCGTCGAATGCCTGCATACGCTCAAGCGAACTCACGCCGGCACCGGCTTCATGCATGAGGCATTCAACAAAGACAATCCCGCGGACTATACACGCGACTGGTTTGCCTGGGCGAATACTCTTTTCGGAGAGCTAATTGTCAAGATTCACGACGAACGACCCGAGTTGCTGGCGCGGAGATACTGAAAACTTCGTCGGGTGGCCCGTCGACAAGCTCTAGTTTCCCGCCACCGCAGCCGAGACGTTGGTAGTCGTCATCCCCGCGGCAACGAGATAGGCCCGCGCCACGCTGGCCTGGTCGATTAAATCGTAAGACGCGAGAGCGCCGGTCTGTCGCTCATCCCAGCGCTTTGGATATCGACCTGCGGGGTCGCGCACCTCGTCGTGCACGAATTGTAGGGTATCGTCGATGCGATGAACCCAGCGGCTGTCTTGATCCAACGCATAGATGGCCGCAAACGCCTCGACCAGTAAGTGGGCGAATCTCCCGGCGTCGCGCACGGCACCCGACTCGGAGTTGCACCAAAGTGCTTCGGCCGCGATGGCGATCCGGCGTGCTTCGGACTTAAAATTCATCTCCCCGGTGATTTCGTAAAGCAGGCAGTTGGCCCGAATCATCAGCGCGGAATTGTAGGTGTACTTGGTCTTATCGACTCGCCCGTCGATGCCCATGTTGTCCCAAAACAAACCATCAGCGGGATCCTGCAGACTGGCGCACGTCCAGGTATAAATCCGCCGCGCCGTGTCGAGGTATTTTTGTTGGTGAGTTATTTGATACAGCCTGAGCGCCGCAACAATGGTTGGTGCATTGCTGCAGGTATTCTTCGAAGTGAGGGTATTCTCCCGCCAGTAGATTCCGCCGCCGAGATGCGCGTCTTCGCCACGGAGGACGAATTTAATTGTCTGTTCTGCACGATCACGATAGGCGGCGTCGCGGGTCAAATCGTAAGCATCCAATTGCCCCAAGGCCAGCCAAGCATTGTCGTCATAAAATCGATCGGGCTGTGTGAGCAGCGGACGGACATCGTAACCACCGATGCCGTTTTGGTCTAACCGCCAATACGCCTGCAACGCCGCGAGGTAATCGGTCAGCGGGCGGAGGTAGCCGATGGAATTGGCATTTGCCGCGGCGGTCAACGCCGAGAGCTGCACCCCAGCACTCCACAGATAGGCCGGCTCCGCCGCTACCGCACTGCCGCAGTCGACGGGGCGAACCGACTCCCGGTAAATCGCCGGACCATCCAAGCGGAAATCCCGCTCGATAGCGGCGAGCGTCTCATGACCCCAGCTATCGAACATTGCCGATTTTGGCTCGGCGGGAGCAGATTTCTCGCTCAGTTCCGCAGCGCGGGTGGAGATCGAATAAGGTTTGTCGGAGGGTGCTACGCCGCGGGCGACGTTTGGCTCGGCACCCATGGTCAGCTCGACGCGGCCACCCCGGACGATGTCGGCGTGGCGTAGGTAGTTCTTCGACCATTCCTCTCCATTCAACCGAGCGGACTGGATGTAAACATTCTGCTTCGAGTTCTCCTTGGCCTCGACCACGAACGTGCTACCGTCTTCGAGCGTAATCGTCGCTTTCCGAAACAGCGGGCTACCCAAGACGTATTCATCGGTGCCGGGGCACACGCTGTAGAATCCTAGCGAGCTGAGAATATACCAGGCCGACGTTTGGCCCTGATCTTCGTCTCCCGGATACCCGTTCTCGGTCGCGTTGTACAGACGGTCCATCACGTCGCGCACGTGCTGCTGTGTCTTCCAAGGCTGTCCCGCATAGTTGTAGAGATAGAGCATGTGCTGCATCGGCTGATTGCCATGCGCGTATTGCCCCATGTTGGCCGCCGACATCTCGCGCATTTCGTGGATCGGCGCTCCGTACGTGCCCACTTTGTAGGTGTTGGGCTGGGTAAAGACCGCATCGAGCTTGTCGATGAATTTTTGGTCGCCGCCCATTAGCTGGATCAATCCTGCCACGTCGTGGAACACGGACCACTGCCAATGCCAAGCACAACCCTCGGTAAAAGGACCTCCCCATTCGGTTGGATCAAAATTCGGAGACCACCGGCCCTGATCGTCCCGCCCGCGCATGAAGTCCGTCGAGGCGTCATACACGTTTCGGTAGTTGAACATCCGGCCGGAGAGCTGTTCCGCATACTTGGTGTCCCCGGTGAGTGTGGCCAACTGGTAGCCGCAAAAATCGTTGTAAGCATACTCAAGCGTCTTGGCCGTCGCCTCGCCATGCTTGGGATAGGAAACGTAGCCCAGGCTGTTAAAGTCTTGCCAACCGTCGCGTCCGTTGGCGGGGCCCCAAGGTCCCTTTGCCGAGGACTCGTGACGATAGGCCTCGAGTGCCTGAGCGGGATCAAATGTCCGAATCCCTTTGACCCACGCATCGGCGAGCAAGGAGATCGCGTGGTTGCCGATCATGGCGCCGTTTTCACCGGGAAACGACCATGAGGGGAGCCAGCCACATTGTTCGTAGGCAGCGAGCAGAGCCTGCATGTATTGGCCATGCATCTGCGGGTAAAGAATCGTGTGGAGCGGGAACTGACCGCGAAATGTATCCCACAGGCCGGTGTCCGTGTACATGTAGCCCTGGTGAATTTGGCCGTCGTATGGGCTGCGATAGAATGGCTTTCCCGATTCGTCGTACTCGAAGAATTGGTGCGGAAACAAGCTCGCACGATAGAGGCAGGAATAGAAGGTGGCCTTATTTGCTTCATCATCTCCTTCGACGATGATCTTGCTCAAGTGGCGGTTCCAAGTTGCTTTTGCCGCTTTAGTCGCCTCCTCGAGTGACTGAAACTTGCCGAGTTCGCGGGTGAGGTTCCGCTCCGCCTGCTCGGGACTAACGTACGACGAGGCGACCTTGAGCTGGACCACCTCACCCGGTGCAAATTGCACGTAAGCGCCCACGCCATCTCCCTCGTCGGCGAGCGCGTCGGCCTGGAGAGCTTCCGACCCCTTTTTCCAGGTGCCCCAGCCCCTGAGCGGCCGATCGAATTCCATCGTGAAGAAGTTGCGGAAGTCATCCGGCTGGCTCGGCCCATTGCGGACAAATCCTGAAACTCGGCCCTCGGTAGGGTTGATCTTCACGCCGCTCTTGCCGGTGTAGCCATCGAGCACGAGGTACGCATCCTTGTCGGGGGGAAAAGTAAATCGCAAATAGGCGCCTCGTTCTGTGGGTGACATCTCGACGGTGACGCCGCTCGCCAATGCCACGCGATAGTAGTGCGGCTTCGCCAACTCGTCTTCGTGGCGAAAGCCGGTTGCACGCTTATTCTCGTCGACAATGGGACTGCCCACGGTCGGCATCAAGGAAAAGACCGCGTAGTCGTTCGTCCAGGAGCTGCATTGGTGGCTCTGCTGGAAGCCGCGGATCGTGTCCTTGAAGTATTGATATTTCCAGCCGTCGCCGTTGGTCCCGGTTTGCGGTGTCCACATATTCATGCCGAACGGCAGCGCGGCGGCGGGAAATGTGTTTCCGTGGGTGAATTCGTAGCGGGAATTCGTGCCCTGCAATGCGTTGACGTATTTCGTCAGGTCGGGTGGCGCTCCGCAGACACTGCGAACTAGCAGCAGCAAGATGGCAGTAACAATAAAACAGTGTCGGGAGCTTGTCATTCGTACGGTCATTGAAAATGCTCAGCTGGCGATTGGAAGGTATTGATGATGTTTGTGTCTTGCGAGTCGAACCTGCGTCAGGCCAACGGCCGGTTATGCGACGGGCCTGGAATCGCTGCTAGGGCAGCGGCTTGATCATGATCTTGCGGATATGTACCTCGCTATTCGGGTCGTGTGCCTGCAAAGCGATGGTACCGTGCGATACTTTCCTCCCGGCAAACTCCGCCGGGCGCGTGACATCGTCCGGTTCGGTGTAGTCGGTCGTTACTCGGCCATCGACCGAAACGACGACGTGCTTTCCCTCGACGGTCACTTGCTGCGTGAACCATTCGCCGTCGTTCGCCGGCGAGTCGTTCATGACGTCGGCCACGGCGTACAGCCCGCCGGTTCGTTTTGGATCGGCATGCGAGTTGTTGATCTGCACTTCATAGCCTTTGGACGGCCAGCCCTCGTCCTGATAGTCGGTGTGAAAGTACATGCCCGAATTGGATGCGGGCTTGGTGAGCACCTCGCATTTCCATTCGAAATTGGTGAAGTCGGCGCCGCCCACCGGCCCGACGTAGAAGAGATGACTCCGCGGGCCGCGGATCACTAGTTCGCCATCGACGACGCGAAACGACCCGCCCTGTTCCGAGGCTTTCCAACCCGAGAGATCTTTGCCATTGAAGAGACTGATCCAACCGTCGTCGGCCGATTCGAGCGCCACGATGCCGACGTCAATGTATTGTCCACCAGTGGACTGATGACAGTGGACCGCAAGTACATTATCCGCAGGCTCGACGGCAGCCAAAGCAGCGCTTTGAATGGAAGTCTGCTCGTAGCCGGTCGTATAGCCGCTGGCTTTTCCCGCGGGCACCCCGTTGATAAACACTTCGGCGTCTTCGTCGTGATGCATCGACAGTCGCCAGTTGTCGCTGGCGCCTGCGGGGGCGTCAAACTTTCGCCGCAGCCAGATATCGGAAGTGTCCCAATCGGTGCCCACGTGGGCACCCGGCGTCTCTCGGGTGCCGAAACCCGCGTTTCCGGTTTGCCAATTCGAGTCGTCAAAGTCGGGTGCTTGCCAATTGCCTGTGGGTTCAACGGTCGTGTATCGCCAACTGGTCGGCGTACTGTCCGCTGCTGCCACGAGAGTGCGGATTTCGGGAGGTTCCGGCAGTTTGGCATATTCGCCGACGGCAGTGCGATCGCGCTGTGCCCATTTCGCCAGACGTCCTGATCATAGAGCATTCGCATGAAGACGCCGCCGACCACCGGCCGCGCCGTAAAGCCCACCTTGTGGCCGCTGTCCGTTTGATACCAATCCGTCATCGGTTGGCGATCCGGCGTCTCGCGCAGGAACCGCATCACGGGCGCCACCAGCGCTTGGAAGTCGTCCTGGTTTCGGGTGAGCGTCGCCGTCCACAAAGTCCAATCGAGTTTTGTGTAGGCCTTGCGGTTATCGAGCGGTAGTCCAAAGCGATTCAGCGATCGACGATAGAAGTCCATTTCCTGGCGATACACGCTTTCGGGAAAGAGATTCAACCCGAGCACGTGGTCCCACACCAGGTTGTATTTCTGACTCCAGGTGCCCGGCTTGTCGAACGCAAGGCGAAAATGGTCTCCATCGGCGGCTTCGGCCACCCAGCGCGCCGCAAAGTCTTCGGCCACCTGGCGATATTCTTTTGCCAGCTGCTCGTCGCCGCGCAAGTTCGCACAACTGAGCGAAGGCGCCGAGTCCGAAAATTGCCTTGGCCGACAGATTGACGTTGTGGGCCAGGTGTCCGGCGAAGTCGTCTGTGCAGAGCTGATTCTCCGGATCGAATCCTTTCTGCTTGAGATACTCGGCCCATTGCATGAGCTGTGGCCAGTAGAGACTCGCGAAATCGGCGTTTCCATCCACCTTGGCAATCGCCGCCATCAAGATTAATAAGTTGCCAGTTTCCTCCACCGGCATTTGATCTCGGTCGCTGGTTTCTCCGCCGCCGTAGACCTGGCCGTTGGCCTTGGGATACGTGCCCAGGTCGTGCGGTGCAAAGGGAAACGTCCAGCGATCGCTGGCGGCATAATTCATAAACGGCACGACAAACGACTTGGCCAGCGCGGGACCGAACATCAGGAATTGGGGAGACATTGGATAGAACACGTCCGACGTTGCAATGCAGCCGTTGGAGTGGTTCTCTTTGCAGAACTGAAGAGGTTGGCCGTTTGCGTCTGCGACGAATTTGCCGGCGGCGAAGCACTGCCGGTAAGCCAGGGCGGCCAGCGTCGCGTAGTCGGCACCACCGGCGTTGGTGAGGTCGCTTGTCAGTTCGTTGTCAAACTCGGTACAGCGGTCGAGGAGCGTTCGATAGTCTCGCGCGGCCTCGACCAGCAGCCCCTCAGCATCGAGTCCGTTGCGACGCCAGTAAGGACGCAGCCGCTGGTGCATGTATTCGATCGAGTACAAATCGTCGTACGCGACAATCAACCACCGCGTCACCGGATTAGGCCCGATGGGAGGCAACTCGAACGAAATAGCGGCCGCAAGTTCGTCGCCACGATGGGCGGAGGTCGCTTGGTCCGCCGGCATCACAGTGTTCTCGATGAATGCGTCACGCAACGCTGCGGGCGAAGCAATTGCGTAGGACGACGCGCTATCGGCCGGAGCGGCCAGATAGAGATAGCCCCAATCAATCCGCAGGTCATCTCCTTGGCGGGCCAGGATATCCTGTTCCTGTGAACCTATTTTGAGTGCGACGAGCCTGCCGGGATGCTCGACACTTCCAGCCACGGCCTGCTCCGGGGTGTCGACTGTCAACTCCGCCGAGGCCTCGAAAAAGAGTCGTACGGCGTGGGTTTGACCGTCGGTGGACCGAACCGTGTAGGTCAAGTAGGTGATCGGGCGAGACAACAGGTCGATGTCGTCCGGCAATGCCGGCGTCGTGAAAGTCAACCCGATCTCTGTGCCGCCGCCGACAAATTGGAAGCTGGTTTGCGTGGGCGTAACCGACTTTGAGATTTGCTCGAGAGGCGGCGACTTCGCGGGCTCGCGGCCGATGAGTCGGTACACCTTGCCGTCGATCGACGCGAGACTCGTCAAGCGATGCGGCTTGCCTGTCCAATGCGTGGTGTCGGCATCGGTCAGCCGAACTCCTGTCGACCAGATACTGAAATAGGGGTCGCAGGTAATCAGCGGCAGCGCAGGGGCCTCAATCCCATCTGGAGGCGCGGCGGGCGCGCTTTTCACAATAAATGAAGCAAGCAGGACCCAGACTATTGCGGCGGCTCGATACATTCGTTTCTCATCCTCACACTCTAATTGCGTCGAACGCAAAGCAGCTAATCTCGCTCCCCGGCGCGGCCCAGCAAAGCTGGCAATCGATTACAACATCATTTCATTCTTCTCAGGCAGTTTGCGGAACCGTCTGCCGTTAAGCGAACCATTATTGCCACGCCGACCGCAGTTTACGCAGCACGAAGGAATTCACTTTGGCCTCCCCGCCTTCGGCAGTGATCGATGCTTTGTCGTCGCCTTCCAGCGGTGAGACGTAGTTGGCGTGAAACTGTTCGCCTCCGAAGGCGTAGGTTTCCACAGACAAGCGATCGACGAGGAAACGCAATTTGACCGATCTATCGCGCGGAGCGAGACCGGTCAGTGCAGTCTCTTCGACGACTTTCGCCTGATCATCGACGCCAGCCACTTTCAATTCCTTACTTTCGCAGTCGTAGCGAAGTACAGCCCGCCCGAGATCGAAGACGATCTGCCTCGAGGTCCCTGGATCGAAATCGATCTCCATATCAACCAGATCGAGACCATCGACGTCCTTCAGCAGGTCGTCGCCTGGGCCGAGACTGACATTCGATTTTTCATACGACGACGCCACCAGCGATTGCAATTCTTTGATTGGCCAAACGTGCAGACGGGGACTGCCCGACTGTGTGTGGAGCGTGAGGTCGCAGGGGAATGACATCTGGCCGTTGTATGGCAGACCGTAGGCTTCCGCGGGATTAGGTCCGCCGCGCATCCAACCGATTTGAACTGTGCGTTTTTGCGGCTGATTGTTGAAGGACTGCGCTGCGTAGAAGTTTCCGCCGCCCGCATGGAAGGGACCGGCCTCGGTGTAGAATTGCTTGCCATCGAATGTCCCCGACCTCGTAGTCGAAGCTGGCGTCGTACAACACGAGCCTTGGTGTGCTCCCGATTGCCGTCGACCGGGATGAATGCCAGGTCCATGCACTCAAACGCCCAATCCCGCATCAGGTCGGACGCAAACGTCCAATCGGTGAGATTCGGCGAGGTGAAGAAGCGGATCCGGCCGGGATTTTGCTGGACCCATAAAACCATCACCCATTGCTTGCTCGCTGCATGCCAAAAGACCTTTGGGTCGCGCTCGCCTGAGTCGAACCCTTGGTTCTCGACCACGGGCCGACCTTCGTTCCAATAGGTCCAGGTGGTGCCCCGGTCGGTGCTAAAGGCCATGGCTTGGTAGAACTTGGGCTGATTCGCAAACGTGAAGAAGGCACACAGGGTGGGGACGTTCCCTTGCTGGACACCCAAGCTATTGTTGCGGTCGACCACCGCCGTGCCTGAGAAGATCGTCCCACTGTGGCCGTCGACACGATAAGGCAACAGCGCGTGCTTGACTTGCTTCCAATGCACCATGTCCGGGCTGACGGCATGTCCCCAAGTCATGTTGCCCCATTGGGTGTCCTGTGGATTGTGTTGAAAGAATAGATGATATTTCTCGCCGTCGTAGACCATGCCGTTCGGATCGTTGATCCAATTACGGCCGGATGAAAAATGGAATTGCGGCCGCAGGCGTTCGGAATAGTCGATGTCGTCGTAGGACGCGGACTCGACGTTCTTCGAAAGCGCGAATTCTTGAGCGGCGTCGGGCAAGGGCTCCGCCGCCCCTTCGAAGGCGTCGACGTTGATATGTCCCCATTGGCCGGTCGCGTTGTCGAATACGACGAGCTGCGCGCGCTGGCCCACGAATTTGCTAACGTCGGCATTGCAGCGGACCATCGATTCGGAGTCACAGCCGGTGGCCAGCTCGACTTCGTCGCGACCGCATTTGAGTTTCACGCCCAATTGACCGGGCAGATTGCCGCCGCCAACCAGGAAGCTGATGTAGGGCTTCTTGACGACGAACTCGCGCGACGTCAGCGTGCCGGTGAATTCGTCACCGCGAATACTGCCGGGGGAACCTTCGCGGCGCGTGTAAGCCTCGAACCCGCCAATCCAATACTTCACCGTCGTGCCAGCTGCTTTCCCGTCCGCGGGCGGCGGGATTGTCGCCTTTGGTCGGCTGGGTCACGAATGCTTCGCCGTCGACCGACCAGTTTCTCAGCGTACCCGATTCGAATCCGGAATTCGGGAACAGTGGTTCCGCAGCGCCGATGGAAGCGACCGCTACGGCAAACAACGTGATAATTATTCGGACCATGGCGGGTATGCGCAAATCAATTCGAGCAATCTGAGGAACAATTTCGGCAACGGACTCTGTGTCGCCAACGAACGGCTTCGCAGCGTGAAAACCGCGATCGGATGCAGACGATGTTGCAAAGACCCAGTAGGAACATGGTCGCTCCCCAGGGCTCAGGCACATTGGCGGCGGCCGCGCCGGCGGAGGCGGTTGAGGTCTGGTATCTCACGACGCCATCCATCAACCGCGAACTGAGCCGAGCCTTGCTCCCGAAGTTTTCCTTCCAGACCACGTAATCTTCTTGCGTGACGACGCCCGGCGTCGCGCCTTCATTCGGCAGTGTGGTGGACGAAGCAAGTGCGTTGCGCCAAACGGTGTAGTCTGCCGCATCGACCATGCCATCGGAATTGTAATCACCCTCCAGCGGCAAGAGCTCGCTCAGCACAAACTCGAGCTTGAGGTCTTGCTCGCCGCCCTGAGCCAACGATTTGAATGCTTCGCCCATCGAGTAGCTTTGCCCCGGCAGCAGCACGATTCCGCTTCCCGTCGGCGCAGCGAACTCGGAAAGATGTTGCGCCGAGACGTTGGCCTCATCCACATCGCCAACGCCTTGATCGCTAAGACTCGACCAACTTCCGTCGGCCGGCTGCAGCGATCCGCTGGCGGACAAAATCGAGTATCCGCCCAGTCGCACCGTGTAACCAGAGTCATTGGTCAGCACCGCCGCGCCCGTGTCGGGATCGACTTTCAGCAACAGGTTGTTCATGGCAAGGGAGCCGACGACTTCGACCACTCCGTTCACGCTTTGGCCATCGGCGGTCGAATATTGGAAGCTGACGTCCAAATTGGCCGCGCGCGTGCCGAAAGGCAATTGTCCAAGGGCGGCAATCGGATGTCCAAGCTCCACGACCGTCGACGAACCAACCAAGAAGCTGCCGGTGGGATTCAGCTCGTTGAGTGCGGCGCCAGTGGGATTGGCTTCGTCCCAGCCGTCAAACTGTGGATTTGGATTCGCGGCCAGGCTGTGCCAGCCGGCGGTGTTCAGCCCGGCGACCGTCGAGAGAATCGAGTAGCCCTTGAGTTGCGTCGGCGTGCCGTCGGCACTAACGATCGAGGCAGCTCCCGTCGCCGGATCGATCAACAGCTTCACCTTGCCTGGATCGAAACTATCGGGGTCGATCGCGCTGCCAGGGTGCTGGAAAAGTTGTCCGACTTGGCCTGGCGTTAGTGCGGATCCATAGATTTGGAGGTCGTCGAGATGGCCCTTCACTGCCGCCAGGTTTCCCCCGAGACCGACCTTCCGTTGCCCGATCATCAGCGGGCTGTCGTCGAACATGGGCCCGCCATCGATCGACAATTCACTCGCACCCGCGAATTTACCGTTCACGTACAATTCCAGCCGACCCGTCTCCGCATCGTAGCTGGCCGAGGCGTGGTTCCACTGGCCCGCGTTTACGGCAACATTCGATTGCACGTCGTCAACCGAAGTGCCGTCGGTACGAACGAAGAAATTCAACCGACCGTCGGCCAGTTGCTCGATGCCCCAAGAGCCTGTTTGTTCATGGGTTTTTCCGATGACGTGGCCCATGCTGCCGATGGAATCGGGCTCAAGCCAGACCGATACCGTGAAGCTGTTGGCGTTTAGCGCGGTATTGATTGGGGATGTAGGCGTAGTCGCCAGAATTGTCCAACTGGGCCGACCGTCCGGCAATGCCCGGTGTGTCCGAGACCAAGCCCGAGTTGGCCACGTCGAATTCCGTGCCGGCGTCGTTGATGAAGTTGGCGGCCCGGCTCGGTTCGTCGAATTTCCAATGTCCCAGGAGTCCCGTGGTGGGCTTTCGGCTCGGCCGCCCATGCCGAGCCCAGTTCAAATGCGGAGAGAGAAACGACTCGCGCGTTTCCGCCGGTGGCGAATAAGTCAATTGCCTGATTGGCTGCCGATGGCGTGAAGGCGGATGTCATTGAAACCAGTCCTCCTCCGCCAAAGATCTCGAGCGACGACCGATCGACGAGCAATTCGAGTTGAATTCTACCGTCGGTCGGTGCCAAATGGGCGGACCGTCCCAGTGCGCTGAGCGTCTGCGAACCGACGTCATACTTCACTTGATTGCCGCGAATGTTAAAGCCGACCGAACTGGCGCCCTGCAATTCGATTTCCGTCTTGATGTGGAACAATTCACCCGCCAGGTCACCCAGCGGATCTTGGCCCGGAATTAGCGACGTGTCGCTCAAAGCATGTTCCGTTTGATGCAGCAAAGCAATCTCTGCCACGGGCTCGCGGAACATGCGAATTCCGTCGCTCGTCCGCCGCAGCGTCAACTCCGCAGGAAATCCCATCTGCTGATTAAATGGCATTCCCGGGTAGTTCCCGCCGTTCATCCAAGTGACTTGGATTCGGCGGCCGTCATCGGACGGGATATCGTGCCACGATTGCGAGGCGTAGAAATTGTTGCCGTAGTCCTGCGTGAGTTTTCCCGACGCGGGAGTAGTTGGCCTGGAAAGTCGTGCCATCGAAATTGCCGATCTGGTATCCGCCATCGGCCCCCGACAATACCCAGCGCTTGTCGTTTGGATTGCCGTTCACTGGCAACTGGAAGAAATCGGGGCACTCGAAGAAATTGGGGGTCTCGCTTAAGTAAGTCCAATCGGTGAGGTTTTGCGAACCGAAAAATTGGTAGCTCTGGGGGTTCCCGTTGTGGCCGGCGACCCAGACCACTTGGACCCATTTATTCGAATCTTCGTGCCAGAAGACTTGCGGATCGCGGTCGTCGGCTCCGGACTGAGAAGGCAACACCGGGTTGCCATCGTAATAGCGAAAGCTTCGACCGCTGTCGTTGCTATACGCCATCCGTTGATCGAATGATCCCACCGAGGTGTAAAACAGAGCCATCGTCGGGGTGGGGCCCGACTGCAGGCCAGCCGTGTTGTTAAAGTCGATGACGGCGGTACCACTGAACTTCACGCCAGTCGGGTCGGCGGCGAGAGCCGGAGAATGCTCCGTCCAATGCACCAGGTCGGGACTGGTCGCATGTCCCCACGTCATGTTGCCCCACTGCTCTCCAAACGGATTGTGCTGGTAGAACATGTGGTACTGGCCATTCGAATAGACGAGGCCATTCGGATCGTTGAGCCAACCCTTCTTCGCGGAGAAGTGGAATTGGGGGCGGTATTGCTCATCATAGACGTCGACCGCCAGCGCACTTCGAGCTGCCGATAAGATGCAGAGGCAGAGGACGAAAAGTATTCCTCCAAATCGCATGAAAACTCTTTCTTGTTCCATCGCTAACGCTTGTTCCGTCGCCGACGAACGTCGACAAAAATCGACATCCCGGCAACGATCGGTCGTTGCCGGGAGCCGACTGCTCATTCTGATCCACATTTTCTGCCGTGGCAAAAGGCGACACGGCCTGGCCCCGATCGAGCCAGACCGTGCGCGCTTGCCCCCGTTAGCAATTTGCTACTTGCGGCGAATGGCCAGCAGCCCCAGTCCAGCCAGTCCGAGCAAGGCGATGGTCGCCGGCTCAGGAACGGTTGTCAGTTGGAAGCCGTTGAAGGGACCTTCCGGAGTGCCGTTGGTGGCGTACTTAATCACAATTTCGCCACTCGCATTGGCGAACACATTTTGCAGTACGACATAGTCCATTCCCAGGGTCAGCGGCGCACTGCCGGCGTCGCCGGAGGTAGCCCCGGTCACGCCATTGGCGTCAAATGCCGTCGAACGGTCGTTCGACTTATTGTCCCCCTCCCCATACAGATATAAAGTCACCTGCTGTCCGGCCGACAAGCCAGTCAAAGTCGCGGTCCGCGGCCCGCCAAGATTACCATCTCGAAAGGCGATCAAGTAATCTCGCATCAATCCTTTTGCATCCGTGGCGATGTTGGGATAGTTGGGGGCATTGTCATCAACGGCGAACGAGCCGGCAGCGTCAAAACTGATGCCGACAGGCGTCGCGTTTCCGGTCGAGTCGAGGAGATTCGAATAGTTCGCAACCGCTCCCCCCACTTCGTCGTAATACCCTTCGGGTCCTTTGTAGGCCGCCGGCGCGGGATTGTTAGCAAGGAGCGCGTTCCAAACTGTCCCCGCATCTGGAGCGGCAGCGGTCCCCGAATAGTCGACAGTGTACGTGTTGACCGCAGCATCATTGATCGTCGGCTGGAAGTCGACGTTGATCGTGATGCCTACCGCCCTGGTGGCGGTGAAGGCAATTGCCAAGAGAAGAAACCCACTCAATCGTCTCATTAGAGCACCTCCAAGTTGAAAAGAAAAACGAAATTCAATTGTCGCGATGATCAAATCGTGTTGCCAACTACGAGCGACCGGATCTGCGACGACGAGCCAAAAGAAATCCGAAGCCACCTAAAGCGAGCAAGAAAGTGGCCGGCTCAGGAACGCCGATGGACAATCCGGCCCCGGCCCCTGATCCCGCCGTGGGAAAATGGTTTTGCCATGCAATAAAGTCGTAGAAGTCGACGACGCCG
Source organism: uncultured Planctomycetota bacterium (assembly GCA_963847905.1). Lineage (GTDB taxonomy): Bacteria > Planctomycetota > Planctomycetia > Pirellulales > Lacipirellulaceae > DASYDU01. Next base: position 29,163 of record CAWKBP010000007.1, read on the forward strand.
TCGCCGACCGTGTCGTTGCTAGGTCCGGCAATGTCGCCCTGCATCCGAGTGAGCAGTCCGCTGTTGCGGAAGTTGCTCTTAATGTTGTTGTAATCATTCATGTCAACGTCGCCGTCGCCATCCGTATCTCCCGGGATGCCGACGTCCAGGTTGTAGAGCAACTGCAGACCGTTGAACGGCCCTTCGGGAACGCCGTTAGCCGAGTACGAGATCGCCAGATTGCCGCTAGCATCTGTCGTCACACCCGTGAGCCGAACATAGTCAGAACCTTCCGTGAGCGGAGTGTTTTGCGGGGCATCCCCCATCGTACTCCCCATCACCCCGTTGGCATTAAATGTCGTCTGGCGATCATTGGAGTTGTTATCACCTTCGCCGTAGAGATAGAGGATCACGGGCTTATTCGCGCCCAGACCAGACAGCGTCACGGTTCGCGATCCTGCCAGCCCGCCATCGCGAAACGCAATCAGGTAATCTCGCATCAATCCTTGTGCGTTGGAAGCAATGTTGGGAACCAGATTCGGAGCGTTGTTTTCGACGGCGAACGTTCCACCAGCATTAAAGCTGATGTTGACGGGGGTCGCGGCTCCATGCGAGTCGAGAAGGTTCGAATAGTTCGAGATCGCTCCTGCCACATCATCGTAATAACCGGGTTGCTCCAATGAATGCTGCGGGTGCGGGATTATTCGCTAGCAGCGCATTCCAAACCGTGCCGGAATCTGGCGCCGCCGCGGTTCCCGTGTAGTTGACTGTATAGGTGTTGTTGGTGACGGAGGCGTCGTTAATGGTCGGCTGAAAGTCAATGTTCAAGACGGTTACGGCTTGAACCCCACCGGCGACTGTCAATACCGCTGACAACTGCCGAGAAGGCAGGCCACATCTTTTGTAGCGGACGAATCGCTTTCGTAGCCATCATGGTTGCCAACGTTGTGGATCGAGCATGCATAGTGAACCTCGCTGCTATTGTGATTTGGTCTTTTGAATTCAAGTTGAGATTGTCAAGCTGGGTGAATTGGAGTTATCGACGCGAAAGCACTGCAACACCCAACAAGGCGACGAATGCGAGCCACAGTGAGCCGGGTTCTGGAACGGCAGAGAACGAAGCTGCCCCGGCTGAAACTGCTTCGTAACGCACGACGCCGTGAGTAACTACCGATCCGCTTCCGCCACCGGTTGCCCCAAAATTGCTTTTCCAGAGCTGATAGTCGGAAGCTTGATAGAGACCGCCAAGATTGTTGCGCCAGACCGTGTAGTCCGCCGCATCGACGGTGCCATTCTGATTGAAATCGCCATCTAGCGACGTCGGCACCATCACAAACTCAAGTTGCAAGTCCTTGGCTTTCGCGGTGTCGAACAAGTCGCCCATCATGTAGGACGCCCCCGGTGCGAGTACCAACGGCTGGTTCACGTTGGGCACCAGTTCCGACAAGAAGTTCGCCGTGCCATTGGCTTCGTCGATCCCAGAGGCCGTTTGATCGTCGATACTATTCCAATCGCCGTTGGCTGGCTTGAGCGATCCATCGGGAGAGGAGATTGTATAGCCCCGCAATTTGACGGTTGTCGTCGAGCTGTTTTTCAGCTGGGCGACGCCAGTCGTTGGGATCCACCGTAAGCAGCAGATTGTTGACCGTGTTCAAGCCGGTAAGCTGAACGACGCCTTGGGCAAGCTGCCCAGCGGTGGTGACATATTCGAACGACAGGGAGTTAGTCGGAGTTGACTGAAACGGCAAATTGGAATTGTAGGGGCTGCCCAGGCTCCGTGGCGTGGTGTTCACCGTGAGACTATCTTGCATCGTTGCATTCTTGGGGCCAGCCAATTCTTCGAGCCGAGACGTACTGGGAGTGCCGGCGATGTCCCAGCCTCCAGCGAGCTGAGACTTGAGAGTTGTCCATGTCGCCGGCTTAAGCTGGCCGTTGGACGAAGTGATCGAGTAGGCCGTTATTCCGATCGGCGTGCCCGAAGGACTGGAGATCGATACTGCGCCCGTGTCGACGTTGGCCGAAAGGACCAACACTTTGTCGTAACTGAGCACCAATTGTTGACCGTTGGTCCCACCCGGCACGACGGATGTTCGGAAAATATTGCCGGGCGAGAGCCCAGTCGTGTCGATTGCGAAGCTTCCCGTGATGTTGACGGCGTCCGCTATTACCCAGCTTTGGGGCGAAGGGGAAAAAGTAAACGTCGGCTTGAGCGTGCCGCCACCCGCCGTCAGGGCACCCGTCACGGATACGGCCGCTTGCGCCACGCCCGTGATGTCGGGATTAAAAATGCCACCGTTCGCAAAGGAGAGGCTTTGCGATGTAAACGAAGCCGTCGGTCCAGTGATCGTCAGCTTGCCTCCGCCGCTGAACTTTGCCGACCCGTCGACTCCAGTCCCCCCTTCCGACGTTTCCGTATTGAACACGCCGCCGCCGACCACTTTCAGCACGGAATTGTTTGACACGTCGACTGCGCCGGGATACCCATCATCTCCCGGCAGGCTCGCCAAGTCGGAATCGACCAGAGCTGTCGCACCAGTCGATATCTGCGCATACTCTTGGAAGAAACCAGAGGGATAGAGGTCTCCAGCCCAGTTGGCGACTGTCGACCATTTGTTGTTTGCACCGCCACCGTCCCATGCGCGAGCGCCTTGCGCTCGAGCCATCACGGGTGTCGCGGCGATGAGGAGGCTAGCTAAGAGCCATCTCGCCCGAAAATTCATAGCGCAGCACCTACTTTCTTACTACAGCGATCCAAGAGGCCACTACCCGGTTAATATCTCGCAACGACCGCAACGAGTGCCATACATCCGGCATTGACACTCCACCTCCCCCACCAGCATATCCATTGAGATCTATCATTGACTCGCGCAATCTGGCGAAACGACAGTTAGTTCGTCGCGCTCTCATCGCTGGCACCCCGCGCGCACGATTACGAATGTTAACAAGACAGCAGTTACTCCGCGTTATCGTCCCAGGTGAACTATTCAACTTAGTGGCAGGTGGCGTGTGCCGCACGATAGGAGTTAATCACGGCTAGCTACCATTACGCCATGTCTCGTAGCCCACGCCGAGAACCTTAAATTGATACAGTCACAGAAAGCGGCCGCATTGCCTGCGTGCACAGCCTCTCGAAATAGAGTCTCGCCAAAGACGAGCGCCAACCGCCGGCCGAATCAACCACGGATAATATATGGATGAACTTCGCCAGTTCTGACTTGATTTTTCCGAAACTTTTCTAGACTGCCATAAATAAGCAAAAACAACCGCAAAGATCGTCTGTTCGATCGATCCGATCGGCTCCACCGCATGGGTCCCGGAACGCACGGCCCATCGGAAGTATGGACGAGAGGAAGGTGCATTTGGATTCGGTGCGACTTGCCGACCGACGCAAGCCGACACGAAAAAGAACAACCGCTGTATTTGTCTGAATGGCGTTACTCTGCTATTCTTATTGGTAACCTAAACGTTAGGTGTTGATGACAGTGGCTGGCGCCTCTATCGGCTCCAACTAACTATGCTTTGGCGGCACATTTCTTAGTCGATTGCTTCGACTCGTTGTCGGTTGCATTCCTCGGATCGCGTTGACTCTCGATTTTGACATCGCCTTGATCAATCAGGCGACTTGAACATGAGACATCATTTACGGTGGGGTCTGAACGTGTTGGCTCATCGACGCGGAGAGATGTTCGTCATCCTGCTCGCGACTCTGTTGCTCGACCTGACTGGGTGTGGAGAGCGTCGCAGTTACCAATACACGACAATTAGCGGCAGTGTGTCTTTGGACAACAAGCCGGTGCAGAACGGGACGATCACCTTCTTTCCAACGGAGCCGGGGCATGGGTCCGGAGGACATGCCCCCATCGTCGGCGGCGAGTATCGACTTACCGATGTGCCCTTAGGCGGAAACGCATTTACCTTCTCGGCGTCCGTGGAAACAGGCGGCTTTGTCAAAGGTCTCACGGGAGACAAGATTCCAGAAGTGATCAATCCGGTCCCCGAGCGCTACCGCACCGAAGGAGTCGTGCGCGAAATTGCCGACGGGGGCACACAAGACTTTGTACTTGAAAAATAACAGTGGGCATCACCACGCTGGTTCCTTTGTCGATGCGCAGCGGGCGTTCGGTTTCAACTCAAGCTTTTCTATTCGCAGTGCGAGAATATCCAATGTACATTCGCTCAACAACGCGACGTAGTGTGCTCACGACCAGGTGTTCTCACGAGTCTCTTGAAATCGCAAGGCGCGAAATCTTGGCGGGGTGTTGATCGGGGGTTTACTTTGGTCGAACTTCTGGTGGTCATTGCGATCATCGGAATTCTCGTTGCATTGCTCCTCCCCGCGATCCAAGCGGCGCGAGAGGCTGCCCGCCGTTCGGCTTGTCTAAACAATCTGCGCCAGTGCGCCTTGGGAGCACTGAACTACGAATCCGTTTTCAAAAGCTTGCCAAAGGGAGCGGAGCGCAAGGTGGGAGACGGACGCAACGGATTCGCGTGGTACGACGACTACACTTGGGCGACGTATATCCTGCCTTACTTGGAAGAAGGCAACTCCTATAGCGGATTCGATTTGTCGAAGCCGTTCATTGGCACCCATCATGAAACTGCTCGCGCCTTTTACGTGTCGGTCTACTCGTGTCCCTCCGATCCGCCCGGCGAAGTTCTCAATCAGCCGGGCGATGGCACGCCGAATAACGACAATTTCAATCGCTACTACTACAACTACGTGGCGAACTACGGAAACACGGGTACCGGACAATCCACGGTGACTTTGCCCGGCCATGTGCGCGTGGAATTTGGCGAGGCACCGTTTACCTTCGGTCGAGCGGTGCGATTGGCGAAGATTACAGACGGGACGAGCAACACCCTACTCTTCTCCGAGACCATCAAAGCAAAGAACCCGGCCGGGACTGCAAACGGAGGTTGGCTCGGATCGATCGGCGATATCATGATTGCTCGCGGCGCGCACACCTTTTCCGCCTTGTGGCCCCCGAATACAGGAGTACCTGACGTCATCGAGGGGCCCTGTCCGATGGATGATGGAATCGTCTGCGACCCCAATCTTTACCCAGATCACGCCGTGATCGGCGCTTCCATCCCGACCGACATCCATCGTTCTGCTCGAAGCTTTCACGCCGGCGGTGTGCTCGCTGCCAAAGCGGATGGGTCGGCGGGATTCTACAGTGATGACATTGATGTCGATGCCTGGCGCACTCTGAGTACCAGTGCAGGAGGCGATTTCATTTCCGGCAATTGAAGACTTCGTACACGACTCCAATCGCCGCCGGACAAAAGTCCTCATCCACAACGATTGTCCATGTCCTCCGCATCAACCTTCTGGGTCGTTCTTCGCAAGCGTCGAGATCTCTTGTCGCCGATTTGAATTCCCCGCATGTGATTCCCGTTCACGTTCATTCTCAGCTATCAGAGTCCTCCGTCGAAATTGCTGCGGAGGAAAGGCTTGAACACCATGGACGAAAGGCCAGCCAAATGCCACAACTGGCATCAAAATGGCATCAAAATGGCATCAAAATGGCATCAAAACTAGCGAGACTCAGTGAGCCGCGCCAAGCTGTTGAAAATCGACTTTGGAAATTTGATCTCTTGGGAGTCGTGGATTCGTGCCTTCGCATTTGAATCGGCACTCGTCCTATTCGTGAAGCGCTGCTCATTCTGGCGACTCGATTGGCCCGAGATAGACGCCAAATTCGCTGATGGCGGGGCACACAGGGCCGGAAAGTTAAGCATGATTTTGCTCGTCTCTAGGGTGGCACCGTGCCACAATCGGCGCGAGCCGATGGATTCGCCGGTGGCAAATTCCTTCCACTCTCTTCCGGTCCAGTATGACAGCGTCCAGTTGGCGGACCCGCTGACCGAGCGGCAAGCATTCGCGAATGTCGACGACATTAAACTTGGTAGGCGCGGCGAATGTGGCGATCACTTCCGCCTCGACTACTTCGTCGGCGGTTGCCCAATAAGTGGCTTTGTCGCCATCCAGCAATTTTGAGGAGTCGAAGTTTTTGCCGCGCTCGTTGGAACACGATAACTTGGCCTGTAGCAGCAAATTATCGTCAAATGTCTCGTCGAAGATTCGACGGAATTCGACGAGCGAGGCCTCGTCGGTGGGATGAATTTGTCCCCGTCGGTCAGGTGGCAGGTTCAGCAAAAAAGATGCACCACGACCGACCGACTTGAAATAGAGGTCGATGAGATTCTCGCCTGACCGGACTTTCGCGTCTTGGCTGGCGTGGTAGAACCAACCGGGGCGAATCGAAACATCGGCCTCAGCCGGCATCCAAAACTTTCCATCGCGATCACCACGAGGCTGGGAACTGTTTTCGGTTGCACCGGGAGCGGCAACCGCTTCGTCCTGCTTTGGCACGGGAGTGAACGTGGCCCAGCACGGATCGCCGGCAATTCCCCGCTCGTTTCCGATCCATCGCGCGTCGGGACCTGCGTCAGAAAAGATCACCGCGGATGGCTGAAGCTTGCGGATGAGTTCAAACGTTGGCTGCCAGTCGTAGTAGTGGGAGCGATCGATCCGCCGGTCTTCCCGAGCGCCGCCGTAGTATCCGTCGCCCCCATTCGCGCCGTCGATCCACACCTCAAACACGGGACCGTAATTCGTCAAAAGTTCGGTGAGCTGATTGCGATAATACGTGATGTATTCCGGCTTGCCGTAGAATGCCTGGTGTCGATCCCAGGGAGACAAGTAGACGCCAAACGCCAAGTCATGTCGCTTACACGCGGCGGAGATTTCACCGACGACGTCTCCCTTGCCGTTTTTCCACGGCGACTGTTTCACGGAATGGTCGGTATACTGGCTCGGCCATAGGCAAAAGCCATCGTGGTGCTTGCAGGTCAGGATGAGGCCTTTCATCCCGGCTTGTTTCGCAACCTGCACGATTTGATCGGCGTCGAAATCCGTTGGATTGAAGATATCGGGGCTCTCGTCGCCGTAACCCCATTCCTTGTCGGTGAAGGTATTCGTAGTGAAATGCACAAAACCATAGAACTCGCGATCGTGCCACTCAAGTTGTCTTGCACTCGGAGTAGGACCATAGGGTGTAGGTGGAGCGCAATCCGCTTGAACGACTTGCGCGGCAATCAGAATGCAAAGAAATATGACGCTCATGGATCTGTGGCCTTTATGTGTCGAATGTCGAGAGGATGCACTCATTCCGTGGTAAGCGACAGTTCCTTCTGCTTACGGACAAATGCAATTGTGATTGAGTTGCCCGCGCCGTGTTCGGTCGCCCCAAGGAGGTCGGCGACAGTCGGCGTCGACTTGTTGTTGACGCTTTGAATGACATCTGCCGTCCGCAAGCCGGCTTTTGCCGCTTTCGACTCCGGCGGAACCGAAATCAGCTGGATGCCACCCTCTTCCTTGCTCACGCCAAACGCGGAATACTCTTCGCCAATTAGAGCAGAGACGTGTGGCGCCCCACCAAATCGTTTCGTTATTTTGTGCGCGAGAAGGCGGCTTCGATTTCGATCTCTGGCGTGGGGAATTCGGGCACCCGGGCAATCGCCTTTAGCTCCGGTTTCTCGACGCCAAACTGGTCCATAGGAAAGTTCTTGAAACCGATCTGAAACGCTGGCGATCCTGGCTGTACGCGATAGTCGCCGTGCGTCGGGTCGATAAACATGGGATCGCCGGCGACGGAATGTGGTCACATCCCTGGGCGACGAACGCCTGGCGATCCTCTTCCGCAGCGAATAGGTTCCGGTCGACCTGTTTGCCCCACTTCGTGATTTGCACGGGGCGGTATTGCGTCATCCAGATGTTGCCCGTGACAACGTCGCCGCTGTTTTCGTACCAGACGTGTGGATGCAAGCCGTTGTTGACGGCAATGTTGTTGTAAACGTGTCTGTGAAAGCCTTCGCGTAGTTTCAGGCCTCCGTGGAGGAAGAGATTGTTGTAGATTTCGTAATTGGACGAACCATCATCCAAATCGACGTCCCAGCCATGATCGCACCGCCAACGGCTATTGCGAATGATCGATCGCTTGGCATCCAGCAAAGCGAGCTTGGGAAGCTTATTGGCGGGCGCGCCCTTAAGGTTCCAGAATCGATCGCGGCCCCACGAGTTAAAGCTTCCGTGATCGCCAGTTTCGCGGACCGTGTCGAACACGTCGCAGAACTCAATCAGATGCCCGCCGAACGTGCCCTCGTTGATATTGATGCCAGCACGCCCCACGTCATAGATCGAGCAGTGCCTGACCGTGATTCCACTAGACATCGAGATCTGCACTCCTGCAGCCTGCTTCTCCACGACGCCGATGTCGTGGATTAGTGAATCTTCCACTACGCATTCGGCCGGATAATTTCTGCCTTTCGGGCCAGGCGTCTTATCGATCTCGGGATAGGATTGTGTCTGGTGGTATTCGAAGAGCGGATTGCGAACCGAAGCGGGGTTGCCGACAAACGCGACGCCACTGGCGCCGGCGCCGTGGATGTGCGTGCCGCGCACGACGATCCGGCGATTGAAGTTGTTCACAAACACAGCGTTGCCGCCGACTTGATCGAATTCGCAATCAGCAATTAGGCAGTCCTCTGCGCCGTCAAAAGTGACGGCACCCCCGCGATAAATGGCCCAATCGCTCCGCAGCAAGGGCTCTTTCGTCTCCAAAAACGTCCGCGCATGGTGTGGCGGAATGTCAGGCCCACCAGTTCGATAAACTGCGCCGGTTGCTCTGGACTGCCCTGAAACTCGACAAGGTGAGCGAGCTGGGCAACTTCGAACTTGCAGGTCTTGACGTCGATGCCATTGGCAGGGAAGTAGTAAAGCACATTTGTCTTGCGGTCGTGAAACCACTCGCCCGGTGCATCGAGCTCTTCAAAAATGTTTTCGACGTATCTGTACGACGGATGCATCCCCATTTGGCGATTGTTTTGCCAGCCGCCTTCGTAGGTCACCGTGTTGTCCGCTTGCTTTCCGGTAATGAGATAGTGGTAGCCACCCCAATGATTCTGGTGCATGGCATGGATAAATCCGCCTGCCGGATCGGCCCAATGAGCGGCTCGCTGCGGACTGAACGCGTCGGCACTGAAGCCGTGGTAGGGAGACTTTTGGAGATCGTAATTTGGATAGCGCGCGATGTGCTGGCGTTCGCCACTGGCAAACAACTGATCGAACTCCAGCCCGGGAGGCGTGTCGGCCTGCAGGATGCCGTTGCGGAAGGGCCTCCAGCTTAGTTCGAGTGCACATCCACCACTAACAACAACTTTCTCCGACTTGTACGCAGCGTAGGTCACCGGAGCATCGGGGGATCCCGAGTCTTCGTGAGTGAAGACCAGGGGGTGCTTCAAGTAAAACGTGCCCGCTCTCAAATAGACGGTGATCGGCTGCTTTCCCCTGGCGGAATCCTTGCGGACTTGAGCCTGCGCGTGTTCGATCGACTGAAAGGGATACTCCAACGTGCCTGGATTTGCATCCGAGCCATCGGTGGCAACGAAGTAGTCGGCAGCTTCTGCCACTTCCGTGGTCGTAATCGAGATTGTAAATACCAGCACTACTACGCTGTACGCCGCAAAGCTGGCTGCAGGTGTCAATAAGAGCGATCGAAGTGACATAGATATCCAAATGAAGGTCGAAGTAGGCGTCTTCGTCGCAGAATTTTGTCAGCAGCACGACGGTCTATCACACAGCGGATTGGTCGCTCAGCCGTGGCCGAGCATCCCGACCACTTGGCGGCTCGCTTCCAAAATGAAGAGTTGCGTCTTGAATTGAGTAAAACGGCCTTTCTCAATTGCTCGTGTGAAATCAGGCAATGATCGCTGCGTGCAGCTTCGGCTCCTCGCTTTTGCCCAGCGCAAGCAATCCGCGTAAGTGCTCAATGCTTTGGGCTGCCTGGTCCACGGTGCCGCACTCAACACTCAGCACGATGTCGCGCGGTGCGATTCGACATATATCAATAATCCGTGCCCAGTCGATTACGCCTTCGCCGCAAGCGCAACCTACCGGAACAGCCGTTACCTTGCCCCGAGACTTATCGGATATCTGTGCCGATATGTCCTTCGCATGCAGATGTACGAGACGAAATGCGACCGCTGTGAGCCACTCATAGGGGTCGTGGCCACAAAGGTACGAGTTGCCAGTATCGAAATTGATGCCGATCGAGGGCGAATCCACCAGGCCGTAGATCTTGTCGAGCCCGGCGGGGTGTTTTGAATACTGCTGATGTGGTTCCAAGCCGATTAGGATACCACGGGGCTCAGCGACACTCGCCGCTTCCTGCAGCGAATACCTCATGAGTACAAAGTCGTCGTCTTCCGTCGACCACGAAGCCTTAGGTCCCTCGTCGGTATTCACAACGGGGGCGCCACATTCGGCCGCAAATCGAATTGCTTGCTTGAGATATTCAACGCTCACCTCGGGCCGACAAAGGGGCGTGTGCGATGAGAGCCCCGATATCTCAATTCCTGCTCTTTCGCAGGCACGTCGAACCCGGTAAGGATCGTCGAGCAATGAAACACTGTGGAAGTACCCAGCTTCGCTCAGCAGTTCTCGCCCCCAGTGAACCATCGGTTCAACGTACTCATAGCCAAGCTCGGCGGCCTTCTCGACGCCCCATTCGAACGGCTTGTCGGCGTGACGCACGAATTCCATATTGATGCCCAGGCTGAGCTTGCCCATGTATTGCGTTCCTCTCGAGGCGTTTAAAGTGCTTCTTATAAATGACCGACAATCAAACGGACCAAGGTTGACGCAATGGGCGACTCATCATTTCGCTAGTGCGAACACTAGGTTCTCTAAGCTGCTGTTCGATCGGATCCCAGGTGATTTTCTCGCCAGTTCGCACCGCGATATTGCACAGCTGACTGATAACGTCCGATCGCACCGCGTCCGCCACGTCGCTATGACACTTTGCTCGCGTGCGGATGCATTCCGCGAAGTTCTCGACGTGTAGCGCCACGTTCCGACCGTGATTGTTGGGCGGTAATCCCTCCGGCAACCAAGATTTTGGGGACGTTCGTATTGCTCCGCGGGTCAATTCGACTTTCCCGTCTGAACCGATGAACTTGGTACTGTTATCACCCACGGTGATGGTAACCTTCACTCCGTCGCTCATGCGGAGCTCCATGTTCCAATCGATGACTGTATTAAACAGGCCTGCGGATGGAACCACACCGGTGCCTTCGACGGTGAAAGGACCGGCCTGGTCTCCGTCGTAACACCAGATCATGATGTCGAGCGGATGGGCTCCCCAGCCTCCCAGATACCCGATCGAGTAGTCGTAGCACCAATACGTTCCTCCGCCCGCTTTACACCGGTCGACGGTGAAGGGTGCCAGCGGCGCGGGGCCGAGCCACATGTTGTAGTCGAATCCAGCCGGCACGGGAGCCTCTGCCGTGGAACCACCCTGCTGCCCGTTAGGGAGCTTTTACTTCGATCGCTTCGAGCTTTCCAAGTTTGCCGCTGCGGACGATTTCGCGTCCGGCCTGCATGTGTTTGGCTTCGCGCTGCTGAGTGCCATACTGAAAGACACGCTTGTTCGCTTGAAATGCCTTTTGGCAAATCAGGTCTTGCTCCAAACAAATCGCCAACGGCTTCTCTACGTAGACGTCTTTCCCGGCGTCGGCGGCCAATAACGCAATGGGAACATGCCAATGATCGGGAGTCGCGATGATCACTCCGTCGATATCTTTACGATCCAAAAGACGGCGGAAGTCACTGTATGCCTCCCCGCCCGTAAGTTGGGCTGCATGTTCTCGATTCTCTGCGAAGCAGTCGGAGATGGCGAGACTCTGCAGGCCTGGTCGATCTTTAATCGCGCCAAGGATTTGCCTACCGCGCATGCCGACGCCAATATGGCCGAGGGTCACGCGTTCGCTCGCCGGGCTGGTCGATGCGTCGCCCAATACGGAGCGCGGTATGAACGCGGGCAAGGCAATTCCGGCCATACCTAATTTCAACGCCGTGCGTCGTGAATACCGCCTGTTTTCCATTACCGTTACCTCTGTGTGTGTGACTCGGAGGGCTTCTGGTCCGTCACGTTCGGCTCCAATGCCTGGCCATTTGCCGCCCAAAAGGTGCCGCGAACCAAGAACTCGACAAAACCTGGATTGTCCATCTCGGCCGCATCATGGCCCAATAGAAGCGTGAAACTCCGTCCCTCGCCAAACGTGCCGGCGACCGCCACCGGTTCGTCGCGGACTCCAGTGTCGGAAGACGACCGCACGGATGCTAACACTGTCGCTCCCTCCTGCAGTCCAGGCGATTGCCACAGTTCTCCGAAATAGTCGAAGTCCCGCAGGCCATGTGTGATTGGGTGATCCCCGCCGTCGACGTGCACCGCGAATGCACTTGGGCGACCGTGCGTCGTTTGACCAACTTTCCAGGTGGCCAGCGTCAACCGCTGATAGTCCCGCCATTCGGGAAACGAAGCGGAACCGGCGTGTACGACTACGTGGCCACCACCCTGGCGTACGAATTGAACGTACGACTCCATTGCGAGTGGCGGCCAACTGGAATTTGCATCGCTACGAGAACTAAACGCATTCCAATTGCTCAGCACCACTTGATAGGGGCGAAGCATCTCAGGCGTCAGCTGTTCAGGATTCTCCAATATGTCGACCAGGAAGCGGCCGCTGTCTTCCAATATTGATTTGATTTTCGGCGTTGTCTCTTTCCAGTTGTGGTTGTTGTTTCCGCTCAGCAGCAACACATGTCGCGGGCTGTTGCACGGGTGCGCACCCCAGGCGACCGCCCCAGTGACACTCAGCGTCAGGCAGATCAACAATCCCACACAGCAATTTCGCATAGACGCCGATTGCCGAATCAGAAAATGCGTGAAATAATTCGAACGCTTTGATACAATGAACTAACCGGAGTATGACTGAATAAAGCTTCCATTTATTGTAATGGAACGCCGCCGTAGTAAAGTAGAAATTCCATTTCTGAGATATTTTGCACTGTGGTGCCCTTAGCCATGAGCAGCCGAATTCCGATCTTTCGAGTTCACGACGAAACCTATCGAGCAGATTCGTGTAAGCCGCTGCAAGACGCGTCCGAGGCGGGCGAACTCAATGTGCGAGCGGTCGTGCATGGCCACTATCCGGGGCATATTCTCGCTCGAAATGTGCTGCCAGGTCTGAAGACGATTGGTTTTTGGGATGCTCCCAAGCGGCAGCGATGGCGGCTCGACTGGCATCAGAACGAAGGAATTGAGATCTGCTTGCTGGAGCGAGGGCATTTGGACTTTGCGGTCGAAGAGCAGAATTTCCAACTACAGCCTCTTGATCTGACGATCACTCGACCGTGGCAGCGACATCGGCTGGGCGAACCCGTCGTTGGGCCGGGGCGTCTCCACTGGATCATCATTGACGTCGGAGTTCGTCGTCCTCATCAATCTTGGGAGTGGCCCAATTGGGTTATGATCGATCGGTCAGACCTGGAAGAGCTCACTGCACTTCTTCGGCAGAATGAACACCCGGTATGGCAGGGCGCGAACGATGTCGGGCAATGCTTCTCGCGAATCGCTCACCTTCTCGAAGAAGCGAACGATCGCGAGGTTGTGAATATCTCGTGGTTGCAGCTGCTCATCAATGAGTTGTTGCTCCACGTACTCGGCCTTTTGCGCAGCAGGCGCGTCGAAAAAGACGCCAGTCTGGCCGAGACTCAACGCACCGTGGAACTGTTCTTGGAGGATCTGCGTTCGGATCTTCGCACCCTGGCGAACGAGTGGACCTTGAAGTCGATGGCCGAGGAATGTGGCCTGGGAGTAACGCGGTTTACGGAGTACTGCCGCCGATTGACCAATGCTACGCCGATGCAGCATCTAAATCGCATGAGGTTGGAAACCGCCGCCGAGTTACTCGCCAACCAGCCCGAACTGAGCAACGTTCAAGTTGCTGAGATTGTGCGGATTCAGTTCCCCGCAGTACTTTGCCACGGTCTTCCGTCGCCACCACGGCTGCTCGCCTCAGCAACTTCCTAATGGGAAATCGCCATAGGTTGACCTTGGGCACGTCGTGCCTGTGGCTTGCGAGCATCAAGTGAGCCTGGCGAGGAATGGCGAAAATCACCTTGCTCTGTGGGACTTTTTCGACCGAACCTCAACGTCGCATAAGACAATGGTCGAGATCTCGAACCCGCTTCGATTTGACTGTCTTGCCCCAGGGTGCAGGCCTTGGAGAGTGACGAGCATACCCAGATCTGATCGCATTCGCAGCTGCTCCATCGAGTGCGTCGTTACCTTGGGCAGCTCACAGTGCGATTTTCTCTCTCATCTTGACACTACTCTCGGGTAGAGTTCCAGGAGTCGCCGCCGCCGACTCCCCGTCCGGCGACGGTAGCGGGGGCAAAAAACCCCTTGAAATGTCGACACTTTTTACGCATGCACATGACCGCGGGGGACCGGCCCGGCACCTACTCTGGGGCGAGACGGTATATGGCGAGTGGAACAGCAGTACAAAATTCTTCAGTACTTGATATTCGATTTCGCATAATTCCATCCGCATTAGAATATACGAAGCGGTTGCAGATAATTCTTCTCATTCTTAAGTTCCGACGAAGCGTTTGAATTGTCTCACTCGTCTCATTCCTGTTCAAGATGAGCACATCCATTTGAAGTAATTGGTCCAGCTTGCTGATCTGATTAACGGAGTTTGATGTTAGGCCAATGAGATGCGGTTGTTTACGAGCGAACATTGCAATCGCGGAGATCGAGTAGGTTTGCGAAATCGAAGGGTAGTTAACGTTGGTGACTTTTCGGCTGCAACCGGGAGCACCACGAATGAAAATCAAGATCATAAGGAGACTGAATTTGTTAGAGGGGGGCGTGGCTGCCGCACTCGGTGCGGCAGCCACCTCGACCAATGCAACGACAGTGCGGCTAGTAGAACGACAGGCGGGTTTTCTGTCGCTAACGAAGACTGACGGTGCGGGCAACCGATGGCACCGGCGCAAGTCATTCGGCCAGTCGCCGTATGTTCAATCAGGCCGACGACCTACTGCTTGGCAGAGTCGGCGTGTGCCGTGGGGATCACTTCTGCAGTCTATCACAGTTGATTAATCGGTTACTTTCTCACTCTTCTCAATCCATCTCGTGCAAGATTCATTGAGTCAATGGAGACGCGACAGCATGTTCACATCCAGTTGTCATTCGTTCAACGTAGTGCGGCATACTTTGGTGGCCGGAGTCACATTGGTGGCAGGGCTTCTAGTTTCAGCTCCAGCATTTGGCGACGACGTAGCAAGTCTTAAGATCAATCGTCAAACTGGCGCGGTAACTCTTGACAACGCCTCCCCGCAAAACATCGACATCACCGGTTACTCATTGACGTCGACCGCAGGTGGATTTGGTCGAGGCAATTGGACAACCATTGCCGGCCACTACGATGCAACGCCCGCCAATGGAGGAACTGGCAATGGTTCGGTCGACGTCGACAATTTGTGGACTGTACTCACCGCAGCCGGCAGCAAGTCGGATCTGAGTGAAGCCGAGTTGGAAGGTGGGAACGGCGGCACGCTGTCCACCCTGCAGCAAGTTTCCCTGGGCACGCCGTGGCTATCGACTCCGTACGAGACGGGAGTTGTCGCAGAGCTGCTGAAGCCCGACGGGGCGATTGTCACCCTTCCGGTCGTATTCGATGGCACCCAGATTCCAGTGGGCGACTTGACGGGTGATGGCCAGATCACCGGCCTGGACTGGACGGCCTTCAAGGCAGCGCAGGGAAGTGTCTTCGCCGGATTGACAACCGCTCAAGCTTACTTGCTTGGCGATCTCGATGGGGACTTTGACCGCGATCTCAACGATTTCGGTCGGTTCGAGACGGCCTTTGACGTAGCAAATGGCAGCGGTTCGTTCGTCGCTCTGTTGAGGTCGGCGAATGTACCGGAACCTGCGAGCTTCCTACTGATTGCTTTCGTTGGCATCGCTGGTTTGTTGGTGCGTACTCGTCGAGTGCCATCGGCAGTTTCCGCGGCTATTATCGTGTGCATTGCGACCTCTGCTACTAGTCCCGTGGCCCATGCGATTGTTACGCGGAGCGTCGAGCGGCAGCCAAGTTTTGCGGCGTTGTCGACAACCGATGCATCGGGGGCCTTGCTGATCACGAATGACTTGCTGAAGACTGCCACGACAAGTGCTGCCATGCCCGCCAACATCAATAACGACTTCCTCGGCACCAATGTGAGCGCAGCAGTTGCTGGAGAATCTGAAACGTCAACCGCAGGCAATGGGCCATACACCTATACCCTGGCAGCCCCGGCAAACATCGAACAGATCGACGTCTATTCAGCATGGGCGGATTTCCGCGCCGGCCAGGACTTGCAAATCTCGCTAAGTTCCGACGGAGTCAACTTCACTCCGCTCATTAATTACAAAGAAGGCTCTACTGGCAATGAAGTCGTCCTGTCGACCATTAGAAACAACACAGGCTTGTTAGGCACCAATATAACGCACGTCCGGATCGACCCCACGGATGGCACCGGCACGGCCGGGGCGGGCGGTGTCTACCGCGAAATCGACGTGATTGCCGCGGGCCTCGCGCCGAAACCGCTCGGTTTGCTCGTGAATACGGTGTCGGGCAAAATCTCGGTCAACAACCAAGCAGTGAATGCAGTGTTGTTCGACAGCTATCAGATTTTGAGCCCCAGGCGGATCACTGAATTCAGCCGGCTGGTTGAGTTTGGCGAACCGGCCAACTCCAGTTGCCGGTTTCCCACAGGGTAATGGCAGTGGAAACGGCTGGGAGGCGAGTCCGACCCCAAGTGGCAGCGAGCTGGTCGAATGGTATCTCGATGATGAGCTGGCTCCCTCCAGTCTCGGTGCGGGTGCTTCGCTTGACCTGGGATCGGCATTCAATACGTCCGTCGGACAGCAAGATTTGACGTTCGTCTACCGGACAACTGCCGGCTCGGTGGTTTACGGCTCGATCGCTTACGACAACACGCCGCCCACAAGTATTGATGGCGATTTCAACGGTGACCACAAGGTAGATGCCGCGGACTACACCGTTTGGCGAAATAACTTGGGTAGTAACTCGCCGTTGCCGAACGACAACGGCCTGGGTACGCCGATTTCAAACCTGCACTATGCGTTGTGGAAGCAGCACTTTGGCCAGGTGGCGGGGGCGGGAAGTCTGGCAGCTTCCGGATCTGCAGTTCCCGAGCCCAGTACGATCATCGCGATGATTGGTGCTTGCTGCGGAGCAATGGTCTTTAGCCAACGTCGCCGACGACAAGGAGAAACTATGTCACGTGGACAATACGACGTCGAAATCACTTCGAAGTCGAAATGCCGCTTGGGTATATCAGTAGTAGCCCTTTGTGTGGCTTGTGTGGTGATAAGCACCACCGCTCAGGCGGCGGTTTACAATGAGCGTGTCTATCGATTGGGCGATGACTCCTTCGAACATGCCGCGGCGAATACGACCGTTGGCTCGGGAGAAACGCAGTTTGCCGGTGATACGCTCGACTCGGGAGACCCGAACTCCCCAAACTCGACAGGAACCGACCCTTCTGGATCTTTCCTTGACCTGCGTCAGTCCGGCGACCCAACTTACGTTGATGTATCGACGCTCGGCAGCGGGCGCAGCGGTCTGGGCGTTCGGTTCGACGGCACCGATGACCGCCTGTACGGCACGCGCCTGGCCCGGCCTTCGGAGCTAGTCAATATATTCCCAAGCTACCCGATCAATTATGCCACCATCACTTCGCGCGGCATGCAGGCGTGGGCCTATGTCGACGCGGACAAGTTGGCTTCCGGTCAACCACAGACGCTGTTTTGGGACGCACAAATATTCGGTGGCCCACAGATCTCTGCCGAAGGCAATTGGACGCAAGCAAATAGCAACAAGTATACCGACACATCGAATCGCTTGCCTGCCACGGTCCCTGTCGTGCCCGACACCTGGCTGCATGTCATGCATCATGTCTACAATGCAACCGACCCAAATGCACCAAGAAGGTTATCAGGCGGCGCTGGCACCAATCACGCCGCTGTCGTCTACGTAAATGGCGTTGCCGTCTCGTCGAACATTGACAATCTGCAGGCAAATTTCAACTACGCGAATAGTGGTCGGTCCGGGGACCTCATCATCGGTGCCGTCGAAGGCAACGGGGATGGGTTCAGGGCCTACTTCAAGGGAGCTTTGGACGACCTTAAAATGTACGTGTTCGGCAACAATGAAACGGGCACGCCCGGAAACCTCTTGGACGGGGAGAATTGGGGTACATTTGACTTGTTCGCCGACAATGACTGGATCGCCAACCAGATTGCCACGACGGTTCCAGGGGGCATACTTATGCCCGGCGACGTCAACAAGGATGGACAGATCGACAGCCAAGACGTCGACCAATTTGTCGACCACTGGTTGTACCAAAACCTCCAGAAGGGAGCGACTTCAACTCAGACCGTGGGCGACTGGCTGACTTGGGACAAAGGTGACATGAATCACGACGGCATCACCAACTTGAAAGATGCGTTCATTCTTCATCAGGCACTCGCGTCGAACGGGATGGGTGGACTGGATTTTGCATTGCTCGGAAGCGGGGCTCAGGTGCCCGAACCTTCCAGCATCGTCCTCGTCGCCACGCTGGGAGCATTGGTACTATTCGGCCGGAGAAATGGACGCAAGTAAGTGGATTGCCGTTCAGACGTATCGGTGTTTTGGTAAAGGCGTTTTGCTCTATATGTTTAGGTTAAGGACAATATGAATCCCACCGACCGAATTCGACGTCATGGCTTCACGCTGGTCGAGCTACTTGTCGTGATTGCCATCATCGGCATACTTGTTGCTTTATTACTGCCGGCCATACAGGCTGCACGCGAGGCGGCGAGAAGAGTCATCGTGCGTTAACAATCTTAAGCAACTCGCTTTGTCCGCCTTGAATTACCACGATACGAACGGCCGCATGCCAATCGACATTACACCCAATCCTGCCGATCCGTATGCAAGCAAAATAGAAATCGCAACGGGCAGAGCTGGATACTTTCGATGCTTCCCAACTTCGAGCAGCAGTCGATCTACGATCAGTTCGATTTGACCGGTGATATGTTCGGCGCGGGAAAAGGCATCCGAAACACGCAAAACTTGCCCCTGCATTGCCACGGAACTCGAAGCCCTGAAGTGTCCCACAGGCTACACGCCGGAATTTGGAGTAAGAACGAACGCCTTTCAGTTGGACGGCGCTGGAGGCAGCCACCACCAATTATGTTGGTGTGATGGGCGAATCCGCATATACCGACGACAGTGCCTTCGGCGGCGGAATCGTCTGCTACAACCAAAAGAGGCAATGCGCCGGTATCTTCTGGATCCAAGATTTCAATTGGAAGGTATCCATTGCAAAAATCACCGATGGAACGTCGAAGACTTACATGATCGGTGAGGACTTGCCCAAGTATAACCGTCACAATGCTTGGGCATACTCGCACGAAGCAGTCGCGACCACCTACGCGCCATTCAACTACAAGCCGGAGCCCGCCGAGGACT
This sequence comes from uncultured Planctomycetota bacterium, assembly GCA_963847905.1. GTDB lineage: Bacteria > Planctomycetota > Planctomycetia > Pirellulales > Lacipirellulaceae > DASYDU01. Next base: position 48,579 of record CAWKBP010000007.1, read on the forward strand.
TTGCCACACCGCGTGGTTCGACGTCCGTGGGTTTCGCAGCGACCATGTCGGCGGCGTCCAGTTTGCTTACGCGGACGGCCACGTCGAGTTTGCCTCCGACGACATCGACCTCAACCTACACCGCGCGCTATCAACCAAAGACGGTGGGGAGCTAGGAGCTTGGGAGCCACCACCCGCTACGGGCGGCCCGCAACGCTAACATTGGTTGTCGGGCCAGACAGTCGACGATAAGGTTTATAATATCTAGAACTGCAAGGTGGGTTCGTTCGCCATGGCACAATGTTCGATAGGTTTCTCCAGATGGATTGCGTCGCTTGCATCGCTGCTAATCGTAATGACGATCACCGCAGGGTGTGGACGTAACGCGGCGCGTGTCACGGGTTCCGTGACAATCGATGGCACGCCGGTAACGAGTGGTCGGGTCGTGTTTCACAAGGAGGGCCAAGCGCCAGCCATCGCAAACATCAAGGAAGACGGTACTTTCGAACTCGCAATTGCCAATTCGAAAGGGATTCAACCAGGACACTATAAGGTCACGGTCGCGAGCTATGACATCGGAACGCCTGCCCGTCCGGGAGATCCTCCGCCCGCGAAGCTGATTACGCCGCGCCAATACATGGACTTGGGAACCACGCCTCTTGCCAGTGATGTCGACACAGGTAATAACGAAGTCGAATTGAAACTCGTGACCAAGTGATCTTCAGCGCGGCTCATTCGCGGACAGACCCGCTGCACTTGAATGGGTCGTAGTTAAGAATTACGATATGATATCACTCACGGCTTTTCGGAATTGCATCGGCAAAAGACTGAGCAATATCCCGTCGCACGACATCCAAGCGATTTTTGTCGTCGTGTCGTTCGACGGACTCTCCGCGAGAGGCAAGACTATCGGGCTGCAGAGTCGCAAGGCATAGAGAAGGTAATAGTTAACAATCCGGGCGCGCTGGGCTTGCACCCGCTCGTAACGGCGGGCCGCGACGCGCAGGCAATGAGGTGCACTCCATGTATCACCTTCAACGGCGGCCTGCTCGCTGCACAATTTACTTCGTATTCGTCTCGATGTTCCCGGGCGCGTGTTGCAGTGCGGAGATTGGGGCCGACAATCCGCCGACGAGTCGAGTAGCGGCGACTTCCACAGCAGGTTCCCAGGAGCAGGCGGATTCGGAACTCCACAACCGACCCGAACGCCTGGAGTGGTTGCAAGACAACGGCTTCGGCCTCTTCGTCCACTGGAGCGTCGACAGCCAGCTGGGCAGCGTCATCAGCCACAGCCTGGTGGGCGCGTCGGAAGACTACACGAAAAACTATTTCGGCGAACTACCCAAGACGTTCAACCCGCGTCATTGGGATCCCGACGAGCTGGCGGAATTGGCGAAGATCTGTGGCGCGAAGTACGTGGTGTTCACCGCCAAGCATCACAATGGCTTCTGCATGTGGGACACCAAGACGACGTCCTTTAACATCATGAACACGCCTTACAGGCAGGACATCGTGCGTCAGTACGTTGACGCGGTGCGCCGGCAGGGCCTCGCCGTCGGCCTGTATTACTCGCCGGAAGATTTTCTTTGGATGCACGAGAATGGATATGAAGTGACGCGCGATCGGCTGCCGTTTGATCCGAATACCCACGCTCCTTTCGTGAAACTACTCGAGGCCCAAACTCGCGAGCTGTTCACGAATTACGGCAAGATCGATGTGCTCTTCATCGATGGCGAGGGCGAAGTGCCGGTCAAGCAAGTCGCCTGGTCTTTGCAGCCCGACTGCCTGATCACTCGGGGAGCGATCGAAACCCCGGAGCAGTTCATCCCGGGGAAGCCTCCAACAGCCGCCTGGGAAGCCAATTTTACGATGGGAACCCAGTGGCAATACAAACCCACGAATGAGCATTACAAATCCGGCACGAAGATCATCGAGATGCTGATCGAAACGCGTGCCAAGGGCGGAGCACTGCTGCTCAATGTCGGACCGATGCCCGACGGACGAATCCCCATCGAGCAGGAAGCGCGGCTCCGCGAAGTGGCACTTTGGATGGCCGTAAACAACAAGGCGATTTACAACAGCCGGCCGTGGAACGTGACGAATGAAGGAAACGTCTGGTTCACCAAGTCGAAAGACTCGGACACCGTGTACGCAAGTCTCGCCGGCATCCCCGATTGGGAACGCGGAACGCGGCGCGAGTTTCTGCTCCGATCGGTCGGCGCCAGTAACGACACAAAGATCAGTGTCTTAGGCCAGTCCGATCGCGTCGTCGAGTACATGCCGGACGTTGATGCCAAGTCGCGATTCACTCAAACGCCGGACGGGCTTTCGATCTCGGTGGTCCGCGCTCAGCGGCTCTACAACGACCACAAATGGCCAAATCCCGTCGTGGTCGAGATTACCAGTGCAACGCCGGCGAAATCGAGCCTTCCGCCAGACGGCAGGACGACAACCGCGGACACATGGATAGAAATCATCAACTCCACTGGTCCCAAAGGAATTCAATCGATCGGCCCCGGCATCACGCTCTGTGGCAATGTGCAATTATCCGACAAGCCGGGCGAGTTAGTCGCATCGCCCGGTACTGGAGTCGTGGCCGCCACGCACAAGCTCGAAGTTAGTGAAGAAGCAAATCTGCGCAGCAAAGCGAGCTGGGGCGATTGCGAAGTTCAATTGGAATTTCTCCTCGGCAAGAACTCCAACTCCGGCGTGAAGCTGGAGGAGCGCTACGAGGTCCAGCTCTACGATAGTCATGGTCGCGTACAACCGATCGCCTTGGACTGTGGTGGCATCTATCCGCATTGGATTTATCGAGCTGACGGCAAGGGGCTCGATTATCTCGACAAAGGCGTACCGCCGATGGCGAACGCCGCGAAGCCCGCCGGCGAATGGCAAACTTTGTCGATCGTCTTTAAGGCCCCGCGTTTCGACGCGTACGGTAAAAAACTTCAAAATGCGCGATTCGAATCGGTGGTCCTCAACGGACAACTCGTACACGAGAACGTCGAGCTGGGTTCGCCCACGGGCAATGCCGCGACGCCGCTGCCCGAAACGCCGCGGGCTCCCCTGCTCTTGCAGATGGATCACGGTGCCGTGGCCTTTCGCAACGTTCGGGTGAGACCGCTATGATCGTTCCGCCCAGCGATGCACCGCAATCAAAGCGATCGCGAGTCGTGATGCTGTCGCTCCGTGCGCAAAAGTCCGTTTTCCCATTTCTCGTGCTGGTCTGTACGGCGGGACTTTCGTCGGCAGACCGGCCTGTTGATTCAGGTCGGCGTGCAGGCCACGTCGGACGACATCTATCGCTCGGCACGAGATACGATCCGCCAAGGGGTGTTGGGTCGCGTAGTGCATGCGCAGATCGAGTACGTGCGCGCGTTATTCTGCTACTTCTTGCTATGCCTTGCAAAAACCACGAAACTGCGTAAAATGCCGATCAGAAGCGTTAAAAGTTGAAAACACTCTTGTTTTTCCGGCCATTTTGCAAGCTAGATGTCAGGGGCTCGAGTCCCCTCGGCTCCACTACAGCAGGTGAATTGGTAGGATTATTTTCTCTGATTCCGCGTTCTCTCTCTGCGCAAGCTGGTGCCTTTTTCTTCGCGCGGGTGCCTGTTGCGACGGCCGTGCCGATGCTATTCGCTGCAATCGCTCCAGTCGGAAGCTGTATTCCTCATTTCGGCGACGGCTGGCCTGAATCACGGGTATTTCGGCGTATTTGCGCCTTTGACATCGATTCGGCGCAACGTAAGTTTTGGTGAATTCGTGAGAAACCGTGTAAACGGTCGGCACAAAGTGCGCTTCCGGTCCTAGTATTTCGACCGGTGTCGACACGGTCGTATCGCACCGTCTCGCCCCCCAACAACTAGGTTCTTCTAATGTTCGCAGATTTTGCGTCGATGGGCACGCTGCTAACCCTGAATTTGATATTCGCGGGCGCCGCGCTGGTCATCGGAATCGCGCTGGCGCTTGGCTTTTCGGTGTTGCCACCAAAAGCACGGGGGATCCAAATCAGTCCAAGAGTCACGACGACGAGCTTCAGCGGGCTGCGGAAAGAGCCATGATGGCCTCTCAGCGGATTCAGGATCTCGCCAAGAACATGGTCTGCGACGTCGATGCCCACGCGGTCATGGTCGACTCGATCAATACTGAGTTGCACGCGATTGCCGACGAGAAGCCCAGTGAAGAGTCCGACGCCGTCTTTGCCACCATTGGGCGGATGATTGATGCCAACAACGAATTGCATGGCCGGCTGGCCCTGGCCGAGAAGCAGATCGCTGCCCAGGCGGCCGACCTCCGCAGCTACGAAACCGAAGCCCGCACCGATTCACTGACCAATCTGGCTAATCGTCGGGCCTTCGACGATGAAATGCAGCGCCGCTTTGCGGAGTGGCAACGCCGTCACACGCCATTTACGCTATTGATCCTCGACATCGACCACTTCAAACAATTCAACGATTCGCACGGCCACCCGGCGGGCGACGAAGTGCTCCGCAACGTGGGAAAGGTGCTCGTGAAAACAGCCCGGCAGATGGACCTCCCCTGCCGCTATGGCGGCGAGGAATTTGCCGCGATCCTGCCGTCGACCGAGATTCAGGAAGCCCGCGTGGCCGCCGAACGGTTCCGTAAAGCAATCGAGTCGGCCGTCGTCAAATTTGAGGGCAAATCGTTCAACGTGACGGCCAGCATCGGCGTGGCCAGCGTCGGCTTGGGCGACGACGAACCGGCCCGACTGATCCGCCGCGCCGACGAGGCGCTCTATAAATCAAAAGAAGCGGGCCGAAATTGCGGTCACTGGCACAACGGTACCCAATGCCTGCCGGTTGTCGGCGCGCTGTCCCTGGCGGTGCCTCAAGCGGACGCCGCCAATGGGGCGAAGCTGATCGATTGCGTGGCGACGAAATCGACGTTCGTCGACATCCTGCACCGGCGAGTAAACGAAAGCCATCGCTTTGGCATTCCGCTGTCCGTGATGCACTTGCAGCTGGACGATTATGCAAAAATCCGGCAGCTATACGGCAAATCGGTAGCGCACGTGGCGCTCGATTCGGTCGCTCTGTTCACCCAGTCCGCACTACGCGAGATGGATCTGCTGGCCCGACTGGACGATGGGGAGTTCATCGTTTTGCTTCCGGGAAGCACGCTCTCCGAAGCCGGACAGATCGCCAAACGCTTGCAGACGTCCGCGGCTAACTGTGCTTTTCCCGTTCAGGACGACAAAGCGAAGCTTCGTGTGACCCATGGCCTCGCGGAACTGCGGCCGAACGAAACTGCGGCGATTCTCATGGCGCGAGCCAAGGCATTGGTCGAAATGGAAAGTGCTCAAAAGCTGCTTGTCGGCAAGTGATCGCAGCGGGTTCGGATTAGCAACGCCGGTACGTTTCGTGCTACGATCCGGCATCGGATGATACCGGAGATCGGAGCCCCGAAGTGACAAACTCTAGTCCCGTGCCGCGGTTTCAGTTCTCAGTGCGCTGGTTGTTGATTTCTGTCGCGGTCGTGGCTGGATTGCTCGCCCTGGCGTCACTTAACGTTGGTCAGGTGATCCTTGGCTTGCTGTTTACGGTCGTTTTATGTGGATTGCTGCCGACTGTTGCCGTGGCTGGCGCAGTCTACGCCCGCGGCGATCTGCGGACGTTTGCCATCGGGGCCGTCGTCGCGTCAATTCCGCTGCTCACTTCGGACTTGGGACAGATGGGCTTCCCAGCATTAGTCGTGGGCACGATTTCTCAACTAATCGCCATGGCGCTCTGCGGTGCGGCCGCCGTCGTCACTCGTCGGTGGCTTGATCGGCACGGATTTACGCGGGAAAAGTAGCCGTTTTGCGGCCGCCCCGGTTAACATCACTGCCGGGCTAGGAATTCTGTGAAGATTCCGGAAAATGGCCCCTTGTCGGCCAGGGCGATTGGCGTAGAATCGTTTTCGCAGCGTTTGACAGGGTTTTCAGAACCCGCTATATTCTGCGTTCCCACCGAAGGGGCAGCTGTCATTTGAAGACACAGCTCATCGGCGGTAAGATCGCTTGGTTCCTCATTGAGGACTCGAGTGGCCAGAGGCTGGTAAGGCAGCCGATTCCAGGAGGGATTGACTCTGCCTTGCCGGCCTCTGTCCATTCGCACTGGTTTGTTTTGTCGAGCAGGCATGCTCGGCAGATCGAACCGGTGAGAATGTCAGGCCGGTAGAATGTGACCGGGGCGAGTTGCACAGTGTCTTTGCGGATACTGTTGCTCGTCATATGATCTTTGACAATTTGGAAGTTGTAAGAGTGGCATCTTGACTGAGTCCGCCTTTGGCGGATGTCAGCTAAGACTCCAATGATTTGTCCTTAGATTGAACGTTTGAAAAATCGTTACTCCCAGCCTTAACCTTCGCCGGTGGGCTGGGATTGAGAGTAGCAGCAAGTATCGACAGTTCGAGCAAAGCAAGTTGGGTCGTTCGCGGTCCCGCAAGTGAGTGAGAGCTTTTGATAAATGTGGCCAAGCTACTAAGGGCGTATGGGGGATGTCTTGGCATCAGGAGGCGATGAAGGGCGTGGAAGTCTGCGATAAGCCCGGGGGAGTTGACAAACAAGTGATGATCCCGGGATTCCCGAATTAGCGTGTAGTGAATACATAACTACACGTGGCCAACGTGGGGAACTGAAACATCTAAGTACCCACTGGAAAAGAAAGAAAAATCGATTTCGTCAGTAGCGGCGAGCGAAAGCGAAATAGCCCAAACCGCGGAGGTTTCCTCTGCGGGGTTGTAGGGCCCTTCACATGAGAGTTACAAAATCACCAATTAGCAGAATCTTTTGGAAAATTGAACCGCAGAGGGTGACAGTCCCGTAAGCGTCAATTGGTGATCTCTCGAGGGGTACCTGAGTAGGTCGGGTCACGTGGAACCCCGACTGAATCTACGAGGACCATCTCGTAAGGCTAAATACTCCCTGATGACCGATAGTGAACTCAGTATGGCGATTGAAAGATGAGAAGAACCCCTGTTAGGGGAGGAATGTGAACCTGAAACCATACGCCTACAAGCGGTCGGAGCACTATGCCCTTCGGGGAATGTGTGACGGCGTGCCTTTTGCATAATGATCCGGCGAGTTACCGTCCGCGGCTTGGTTAAGACCTTACGGGTCGAAGCCTGAGGGAAACCGAGTCTGAATAGGGCGACTTATGTCGTTGGCGGTAGACGCGAAACTGAGTGATCTACCCATGAGCAGGTTGAAGCGCGGGTTATACCGCGTGGAGGACCGAACCCACTTGGGTTGAAAACCGAGGGGATGACTTGTGGGGAGGACTGAAAGTGCAATCAAACTCAGAGATACCTCGTTCTCTCCGAAATAGGTATTGGCCTAGCCTCGAGCAACTACGCACTAGGGGTAGAGATACTGAATTGGCTTGCGGCCTTTCACCAGGTACGCTGCTGAACCAAACTCCGAATACTAGTGCGATTATCTCGGGAGTAAGTCCACGGGGGATAAGCTTCGTGGTCGAGAGGGAAACAACCCAGACTGTCTGCTAAGGTCCCGAAGTGATACTTAGTCACTAAGGAAGTTGATTTGCTGAGACAACCAGGATGTTGGCTTAGAAGCAGCCACCATTTAAAAAGTGCGTAACAGCTTACTGGTCGAGCAGATCTGCGCCGATAATGAACGGGAGTAAGTATTACACCGAAGCAACAGATGTACTGCGCCTTCGGGCAATGTACGTGGTAGGAGAGCGCTCTTGGTCAGATACAAGCCGTACCGTAAGGAGCGGTGGTGGGGCCAAGAGGTGATTATGCCGGAATGAGTAACGATAAGGCAGGTGAGAATCCTGCCCGCCGAAAGCCTAAGGTTTCCTGGGGAAGGTAAATCCGCCCAGGGTTAGCCGGTACCTTAGTCGAGGCCGAAAGGCGTAGACGATGGATAGCAGGTCAACATTCCTGCGCCGGTTGTGTGGACTGATGGAGGGACGATGTCCGAAAGGTGAGCGGTACGAATAGAAATGTCCGTGAATCCTCGCGAGATGGTGGGATTGGAAAATCCACCCACAAAATTCAAGCGGGGAGGCCGAGTGCGTTTATGTTCACGAAGTCACTGGTAGGATATCCAAGAAAAGCTTCTAAAGTTCGAAGCACGATCGACCGTACTAAAACCGACACAGGTAGGTGAGACGAGTAGTCTAAGGCGCTCGGGAGAATTCTGGTTAAGGAACTCTGCAAAATGACCCCGTAAGTTCGCGATAAGGGGTGCCCTGGATGGTTCACGCTGTCCGGGGCCACAGTAAATCGGCTTCTGCGACTGTTTATCAAAAACACAGGACTCTGCTAACACGTAAGTGGATGTATAGAGTCTGACGCCTGCCCGGTGTCGGTAGGTTAAGGGAGAGGGTTAGCCGCAAGGCGAAGCTCACGACCGAAGCCCCGATAAACGGCGGCCGTAACTATGACGGTCCTAAGGTAGCGAAGCTCCTTGTCGGGTAAGTTCCGACCTGCATGAAAGGCGCAACGACAGAAGCACTGTCTCAACCAGAAACCCGGTGAAATTGTAGTCGTGGTGAAGATGCCACGTTCCCGCAGCTAGACGGAAAGACCCCGTGAACCTTTACTGTAGGCTGATATTGGGCTCGTGTATAAACTGTGTAGGATAAGTGGGAGGCTTTGATCCCCGGCCGCTAGGTCGGGGGGAGCCGTCGGTGAAATACCACTCTTTTTATGCATAAGTTCTAACGTTGATTCCCGTGAAACCGGGCAACGAACAGTGTCAGTTGGGCAGTTTGACTGGGGCGGTCTCCTCCCAAAGAGTAACGGAGGAGCCCAATAGGTACCCTCAGCCTGGTTGGTAATCAGGCAACGAGCGCAATGGTAGAAGGGTGCTAAACTGCGAGACTCATAAGTCGAGCAGATACGAAAGTAGGGCATAGTGATCCGGTAGTCCCGTATGGAAGGGCTATCGCTCAACAGATAAAAGGTACTCCGGGGATAACAGGCTTATCGCTCCCGAGCGTCCATAGCGGCGGAGCGGTTTGGCACCTCGATGTCGGCTCATCACATCCTGGGGGTGGAGAAGCTCCCAAGGGTTCGGCTGTTCGCCGATGAAAGTGGTACGTGAGCTGGGTTCAGACCGTCGTGAGACAGGTCGGTCCCTATCTACTGTGGGCGCACGAGACTTGAGGAGGTTCTTCTTTAGTACGAGAGGATTTGGAAGGACGGCCCTCTGGTGTTCCAGTTGTCGCGCTAGCGGCACGGCTGGGTAGCTATGGCCGGAACGGATAAACGCTGAAGGCATCTAAGCGTGAAGCCCGCTCCAAGATGAGGTCTCGTTGGTTAATAACCGAAAGTCCCCTGGAAGACTACCAGGTTGATAGGCCGGATGTGTAAGCGCAGCAATGCGTTCAGCTAACCGGTACTAACGGACGATCGCTTGGCCACATTTATCAAACGCTCTCGCTGTGTTGTTTTTAATACACAGCTATAAGGGCATTTCAACGGAAGGCAGAAACGCGAGTCCGCTCGCGCTCCCCTGCCCCACTCTTACAACGCTTCCAAATTAAGGTCGCCGTGGCCTACCGGTCCGGCGGTCTTCTTCTGGTGAACATACTGAAAAGGATACACCTGTCCCCATCCCGAACACAGTCGTTAAGCTTTTCAGGCCGATGATAGTGCCCACCAGCGCGAAAGTAGGTACCGCCAGATTTTTCAAAAACCCCGTGGGGATCTCCCCACGGGGTTTTTGTTTTGCGCTGAAGTCCTCGTAGCGTGCGGGCTGGCGAGCGTGCTTCAGCACGCGGGCGGTCTGAAATGATTTCTAAAACGGCTCTTTCATGCTGGCGATAATGCTCGAAATGAAAGACTTCATCGAAACGTGCTTCAGGAGCTGATCGCGGCCCCAACCGAGCGCGTTCGATTCCAGGAACATCATCCGGCCCGCCGTCCGCGAGTCTTGCTGGTTCGCCTTAATGATTTTGTAGCATCGCTTCTCGTAGAGTTCGAGCGCTAGCGGCACCAACTTCGCGTCGGCCCGCGAGAGTTCGTCGGCCAAGGCTGCGGCCGATCGCAGTGCGTTCGAGGCCCCGACGCCCGCGGTGGGCAGAAAACCCATGCCCGAGTCGCCGCAAAGCGCGATCCGACCTTTCGACCAATGGGGCATCCGCACGTCGAACATTGGCCAGGCGAAGAACTTTGGCGCCTCTGCAATAGCTGTCGCCGCCGCCTTGTCGTGCTCGATCAGTTCCGCCATCTGTGTTTCGATCACCTGCCGCACAACCTCTTGCGGCGCATGCGAATCGCCGATGACCGTGTTCGGTAGGCCGACCACGTACACCCGCTTTCCGGGGCACGGATATCCGCCGAAGAACCAACCGCGGCCCCAATACTCGCGGACCAGGTCGGCCGGAAACAGGTCCCCCCTGCCCCACCAGGTCCAACAAGTCCAGCCGCAGTCGAACTTCTCGCCCGCCCCGAACACCTGCTTCCGCAATTCGCTGTGGATCCCATCGCAGCCGACCGCCAGGTCAAAAGTGTCCTTGGTCCCGTCACTAAACGTGGCCACGACCAACGCACCGACTTGCTCAATGCTGCTGACCGTGGTCCCCATCCGAATCGGCAAATCGCCACACGCCATGTGCAGCACGTCGATCAGGTCGGTCCGCGACATCATCAGCATCGGGCCGATCTCGGCCGTGAACTCAGACATGTCCATGCCCTGTAGGACTTCGCCCGTGTGGTCCGCGATTTCGTACCGCTTCACTTCCAAACTGCGGCGGGCCAATTCGTTGTACATTCCGAGCCCATGCAGCACGCAGCTCCCCAGCGGATAGAGCCCGATCCCGTAGCCGACGTCACCATACGCGGGCGCTTTCTCGACCACGACTGGCTCGCGCCCCTGCTGCCGCAGCTTCGCCGCGAGCGTCAGTCCGGCCACGCCACCGCCAACAATCAAAACCCTCATCCACGTACCTCCCCTACGTCGTCCAGCACCGCAATTGCGCTACCAATTAATACACCACAAACAACGAACGTGCCTTCTTTCGGTTCGCATCGGGACCCGAAGAATGGTCGCAAGCGGCATAATTCGCAGCCTATCTTGCCGCCGCCGGCATCGGCGCGTGCAAATCCTTCGCTCGCGGCAGCGGCGTGAGCTTGATGTTGCGGAAGTCGATTGGCGTGCCTTCCGCTTGCAGGGCGATCATTCCCGCGGCCGGCACCACCTTCGTCATTCGATTCACTTGCGTCCCGTTGATCCAGATCGTGAGCGTGTCGCCTTCCGCAACCGCTTCGAGAAGGTTCCACTCGCCGACCGGCTTCTCTGCCGAGGTGCCCGGCTGTGGCAACCGGCCTGTGCTGAAGCCGGTCGGATTGCGGCTGACGATTTCCTCCTGGCTGCGGGCGTCAACATAGGATGACAGGTCCCCTGCCCTTCCGCTCGCCAGTTGACACTCAAAACTCTTCGGCCAAAGTACGTCGCCGTTCACCAAGTGAAAGAGCACACCGCTGTTCCCCGGCTGTTCCGGCCAGCGCCATTCGAGTTGCAGCTTGTAGTCCGCATAGGGCATCTCGGTGCGGATGTAGCCCTTGCTCGCACCGGTGGTCCGCAGCATCCCATCTTCGACACGCCACAACTCGGACGCATCAGCCGAATCATCGTCACAGTAGACCTGCAGCCCATCGAGGCTGGTGCCGTTGAAAAGTTCAATCGTCTCAATCGGCGGATCTGCAGGAGTCTGCGCGATCCCAGTCGCGGTCAGCAGAAATCCAGTCAATTGAACACTCAACAGTAAGCGTCGAAGCATTGTCCACCTCGCCCGAGTTGAAACGCCCCATGTTAATAAGTGCGATCGCGGCCCAATTGTAGAGTATTTGCCAGGACATTTGCACCGTTTCGCCGACGGAATTGACTGAAACAGGAAATTGCCCAACACTGCACATCGGACGGGCGTTCAATTCGACATGTTTTTCTAGTTCCTGTCCCAAGATTGCGCGGCACGCGACGAATATCCGCCTAGCCGGCCATCCGCCGGTGCGTTACTTCACTTCGCAGTTCGAGCAAAAGGAGGAAGTCATGTCCCCGTTTCACTTGTTTTTAGCCCGCCGTGCTGGCGCGATGGGCGCCTTTTCGGCTGTGCTGCTCTATGTCGGCGTCGCGGCTGCGTACGCCCAGGAAACGGCGTCTTCGCCCCCGGCGTCGGCCGAGTTGGGCCGGATCGAGTTCAATCATCCCGGTACGGCCAAGAAATTTGTTGAGTTCAATCTAGGCCCCGAGATGTTTGGCGATCTGTTCGGGATCGGCGACGCGGCCCTCTCGGGCGTCGCCGAAGCGCTAAGTGATTCTCCCCAGGCCAAGGAAGGTTCGCAGGCGATTCAGCTGGCCGCCGCGAAAGCTGCCGCCGCCCGCGAGCTGGTGGGCATCGCCAAAAACGTAATCCGGAGCATCCACGTGCCGCGCGTACGATGGCCTCGAAAATGCTGAAGCGGAGCATGCTAGCGTGAGCTCCCATTACAGCGAGCAGCTGAAGTCGGGCGGCTGGGAGCAGACTCTCATCGCCCAAGATGGCGACAAATCGGTGCAAGTGTCGGCCGTCCGCGCCGATGGCGCGATTCGTGGCGTGTTCGTTGTCGCCGGCGAGCGCGACAAGCTGGTGCTGATCAACGTCATTTGCGACATCTCGCCGGAGAACGCCAAGCGGCTCACCACCGCCGCGGTGCAAGCCGGTCTGGCCGCGGGACTCGACAAGCAGATCGAACAGGCCATGAAGCACATGAAGTAGCTGGACTTCACACCCGACATTGCTAGCTATGGTGCGGCGGTTTGGAGGACGCATTGGCCCCCGAATCGCCGCATTTTCTCTGGGCCCCGTCTCGACCAATTGCTACAAACCCTGCCGGTCGGCATTTCGTTCAAGCCACTGCGGGGAAATCCATGGCAGGTGTAGCATTGCGTTTCTGGGTGTCGGCGATTGTCGTTTTGGGAACGGTCGGTTCCGCGCGCGCTCAAGCTCACGATCCGACCCCGACCGAAGAGGAAGTTGCGGAACTTGCTGCACGCTATGCCAGGATCAACGAGCCGGCGCTTGTACAGAATTCGACCCCGCGAGCAATTCAACCAGTCGCGTACGATGCCCCGTCCACAGCCCCGGGGCCGATGCTGCAAGCTCCGCGAGCCGCCACATTCGTACCTAGGATGGCCGGTGCCCCGAACTCTTCGTCACCGCCAACTACAGACGAGTTGGTCATCCCGCCTTCCAGCGATGCTTGGTGTGTGCCACCGCAAGAATCTTGCCGTACCAGCAGTTGGACCGCGGGCGTGGAGCTGATTCCTTCACGACCCCGCATTACCGATGGGCAATTTGGCCGCTGGGATGACGATGCCGGTGCGTTCGCGATGCGTGTTGTTCTCGGATATGAGGACCCACAAGGAATCGGGATCCGCGCTCGTTTTTGGGGGCTCGGCCAAGAAGCGGAGGCACAGGCCGACGACGTCGACCTGGGCATGGGGACGTTTCAACTCGATCTCTACAAGCGAATCTTCCTCGAGCGAGGCGAGATCGTGATCGGCGCGGGGCCCGCCAGCGCAGGACTCGAATTCGATCCGGCGTCCGACGGGCACTCCCGCTTCGAGGGGGCGGGTGGCGATGTTTTCGTCGACGGCTACTACGGGCTACTCTACTTTGAACGCTCCGAGTTGGGCGCCGTTGTCCGTGCCCGACATTCGATCTTGCTCGGCGACTGGCGTGACACGACCGGCGGCACCGTTGTTCCGCGAACGGATAACGACACGATGTCGATTACGGAACTTGCCTGGGGTCTCGAATATCGCCATCCGTTTGGCGCTTGTCAGGACCATAGCTGGTATGTCGGTGTGCTCGCCGAATATCAGCGTTGGCAGAGCGACTGGATGTCCAACCTGGCGGGAACATCGATCGGCGTGAGCGGCGTCAACATCTACACCGGTTTGAACTGGTGATATCAACGCCGCCAATGACTGTGACCTAGATACGCCAATTTGGCGCGACACCGCCAAACTTCACCCCTGGTAGCACGACATCTCGTCGCGCATCTCCCCCTTTCGTGGCATCTTTTGGCACAGTGGGCAGGATTTGTCGGCCGGCTAGACTTTTCCGCGCACGTTGAGCTGGCCGATTGTTTCTCGTAAGCCAAAGTAAGCGGTCAGCCTCACCGATTCGATGGTAGGGGCACGACTTGCACGAATCTTCCGACGGGGACGGCCGCGCCCGATGGCAATTGTCCCGTTTGGCAATCAAGAAGTAAGGAATCTCAGTATGCAACGCACCTTCCGAATGACACGCACGCATTTATCGCTGCTGGTAACCGCCGTCTTTGCTCTGAATCAACAAATCGTTGCTTATGGCGAAGAGGGCCTGCAACTGCGCGTGCCGCAAAGCTTCTCCAGCGCCTCTTCCGCGGCTGGAATGGACGATCACCATGCCAGCCAAGGACCTCTCGCCTACGACGAGGTCGAGGTGATCCGCGAACGTTATCCCGACGGCAAAATCAAGATCGAACGCCAAGTCACGCTCGACGCGGACGGCAATTACGTCAATCACGGACCTTGGAAGCTCTACTCGCCTGGCGAAATCATCGTCGCCGAGGGACAGTACGACATGGGCCAGCGAATCGGCAGCTGGACTCGCTGGCTCGGTCGCAACGACTCGCCGGTATTCGACCAATACCCGTTCAAGAGTTTCAAGCCGCCATTCGCATCGCAGGCGACGTTTAGCGAAGGCGTCATGGACGGAGAATGGATCGTCGTCGATGCCGACAACAAAAAGATGCTGCAAATCTCCCTCTCGGCCGGCAAACGCAACGGCCTGATGATCACCTTCCTGCCCAATGGCAAGACCTTCCGTCAGTCCAGCTTCGACCAGGGCGTCCCCGTCGGCGATATAGTCGAAGCCGACGCCAAGTCAGGCGAACTCAAACGCATCGCCACCTACATCGACGGCCGCCGCATCATCACCAAGACGGCCAACTACAAACGCAATCGCAACAACCGCAAGGGTGAAGAAGTCAAGAAGTCGGAGGAGATGTTCCTCGCCGCGACCACGGTCGAGAAAACGCCCGACAATTTCTGGAACGTTACCCTCGCCGATTACGAATCGCAAGGCACCGACTTGCACCACGGCCCCTCGAAAATGTGGTTCGCCAACGGCAAGCTGCAAGTCGACGGCTTCTACCAACAGGACAAACGCTCCGGCACATTTACCTACTGGTACGAGAACGGACAGATTGCGGCCACCGGTGAGTACAGCAACGACTTGCCCAACGACGTGTGGGTCTGGTGGCACGAAAACGGCCAGAAGGCCGCCGTCGGCAAGTATCGGGAGGGCGCCCTGGTCGACGACTGGCGCTGGTGGAGTAACGACGGCAAGCTGGCTCAAGCCCGCACTTACGATGGCACGGAAGCGATTGCCTCCAACCCCAAGGAAGTGCTCGACCTCGGCCGCGGCCCCGAGGAGAAGAGTGTCGCCACGCGGCAAGCCAGCGGCGTGAAGACACGGTAGCCACGCGTCGCGGCGCACGCGGACGCTTTACAAAAATCGTCTCATCCGCCCCGCCGGTCTCTCGATCGGCGGGGCGTTCTTCGTTGAATGGGGAAATGGGGAGCAAAGTCGCACACATTGTCGAGGTCTGAGCTACTTCCTCGCCTCGACGAAGTTTGCCACCGACTCGCGGTATCGCTATGATGGGGGGAGGGCGTTGGCCCAATGGAAAAATCGATTGGGGACAATTGCGAACAACGAATTGGAGGGCGAAGCCGATGAGGATGTTCTTCACACGTCGCCGCAAAGTTACTTTGCCAAAGGTGAAGCCGAAGCGCAGGTTGAAGGCTGCCTGTCTTACGTTGGGTCTGGCCACGGCCTGGGGCGGCGAAGCGGTAGCCGATGCGACGCTTAAGATCGAAATTACTCCGCAGCAAACGCTCACCAACGCGCTCGTTTATTATGGTAACAATATCTCGACCGGCGTGCTCCGCTCGTTGGGCACACTGCCAGGCGGCCAGACGTCCACGGTTTTTCACACTTTCATCGCCAACCAAGTCCCGTTCGAGGAGAGCTGGTCGTGGACCGCGGATTCATACGTTCCCGGCCTGGGTCATCAACCCGCGGTATACGCTGTGATCGGATTGTACGAGGGAGCGGAGGGCACGGGAGTTTCCGTTTCGTTTTCTAATGACGACCCGATCACGGCAATGGCGACATGGTCTTCGATTTTTGATCGGGACGATCAGATCACCGCTTACCGATACACAGAAGCCAGCATCGTCGACTACCTTCAGGAAATCGACTTCTTTCCGAACTACCCCCAGGTCGTTCAAGAATCTGAAGTTAAGCGATTCCTGGAGTCGTATAGCTCGAACAGTCGTCCCTATTTACACAGTGAGTTGGCGACGGAATACGGTCAGTCTGCCACGCTCGTCAATTTCAGCGATGCTGCGTTCGGAGGCACAGTGATTGTCCAGCTTGTCCCTGAGCCGGCGACGTGGTGTTTTCTCGTAAGCGTCGCTGGGATTGGGCTGGCTCGCTGTCGACGCCGTTCGGTGTGCTGAGATGACATCGCTTTCGGTGGCCATCATCGCCCGGAACGAAGCGGCTAATCTGCCGCGGGCACTCGATTCTGTGCGGCAAGTCGCCGATGAAATCGTCGTTACCGACACCGGTTCGATCGACGACACGGTGGAGATTGCCCGGCAGTACGGTGCCCGTGTCTCGCATTTCAATTGGTGCGACGATTTCGCGGCCGCCTACAACGCCTGCTTGGATCAGGCTCGCACGAACTGGGTGCTGTTGCTGGACGCCGATGAAGAACTGCTTGTCGAGAGCCGTGGCGAGCTTCGAAGTGCCATCGTGCGGCCCGGCGCTCGCTTACACCCTGCTTCGCCAGGACCTCGTGCAATTGGATCGTCCGAACGAATTCACGGAAATCCTGCAAACGCGGCTCATTCGCGTGCGGCCAGACTTGCGATTCATCGGTCGAATTCATCATCAGTTTTCGACTCCGCTCGCGGCGATTGCCGTCCGTGAGAATTTGCAGGTGCTGCCGTCGACGATTCGGCTCCGACACTATGGCTATGCCGCCGGATTGAAGAAAGAGAAGCTTGCCAGAGCGATCCGCCTCATGGAATTGGAACTGCGGGATCGCCCCAACCAATTTTACTTCCTCGTTGAATTGGGCCGCAGCTATCTGGCCATGGGCGATCCGCGCGGCACCGATTTATTGTCGCAAGCCGCGGCCATTTTCCGCGACGATGCGTCTCGCGCATTGGAAGCCGGAGGCACCGCCGCGATGCTGCTTGAACACATCCTGGCTTGCGACGCCCTTCCCCCGAACTTTCCACTCGACCATTCGTCGGCCGAACATGCGTCGCTGCGATACTTCGCCAGCGCAATTCCCCTGCTCTGGCAAATCTCGCTGCGGCGCTTTAAGCAGCAACGGTTTGCCGAGTGTGCACAATTCCTGGAGCAGATCGGCGAGCTCGCCAAGTCAGGGAACTACGATCGCTTGGCTAGTTTTCAACCCAGCATCATGCGGGGCGACGCGATCTTGAATCTGGGGGTGTGTTATGTTCGTCTCGGTCGACTCGCCGACGCCAAACGTTGCTTCACCGATTTATTAGCGTATCCCGACTACGAACAGCGAGCCCAGCAAAATCTTGCCGCCATCCGCCAGCTCAGCGGTCGGCGATTTGCACGGTGATTCCATCTGGATCGGGAAAATAAACCCGATTGCCTTCGCGGCGCAGTCGCAGACCGGCCGCCGCCAATCGCTCCATTGCATCATCCGCGTCGTAATGGTCGATCCCGTAGCAATAGTGGTTGAGCCCCGGCTTCTCCCCGCGGAATAGCGTTAGAAAAAAGTCGCGGTCGGCACCCAGGAAAGATGCGTTCTCGTCGCCGCGGATCACGCGCAGTCCGAGGTGCTTGCCGTAGAACTCGTTCGAGCGGGGAACGTCGGTCACGTCGAGTGCGATGTGGTCGAGCCCCTTCGCGGCAAACGTCGGTTTAACCGCGGTTGCTTCCTCGGATGCGGCCGTCTGTCCCCAACTCGCGTCTTGGAACGTCGCCAGCGCCGCCCCGAGTCCGACCAGTCGCGCCGCCAGTTGCCGCCGCGACAGCCGACCTTGCTCGAAATCGCCGACCAATTTCTCTGCCAAATCGGTATGCATCGCCGGTCTCCTGCTTTCGTGTGCTAAAGGTTCCTCGGGTGGCTCGTGGAATCCCCGTGATTCCGCTGTTTTTTTGAGGGCAAGCGAGCCACGCATGTTTTGGCAATGACTTACTCCGTGTGCCGCCAATTTGGCTCTTTCAACGTCCCGCCCTCAGCCGTGCGGCGTGCTATGTTTGTGGAGAACTTACTATAGCAGGGCCGATCCTATGACCACCGAAAATGCCTGGAAGGCGACGTTTTACAATTGGCCCGCCGGCATTCCCCGCCGCGGACTCGTCGTCAACAAACTCAACGAATCGATGCCGTTCAAGGCCTTCATGACCAAGGACGACACCGTGCTCCTGGAGCGGAGCAACCCCGATTCGCTCGGCGCCCGCTACATTCTCATTGGCTTCGACTCGATCGACTCGGTGAAATTCATCGACCCGATCAAGGAGTCGATCTTCACCACCGCCGGCTTCGTCGGCAAGCTCGCCCAGTAGCGGCAAGGTGGCGTAGCATCCTCGCGGCAGAAATGTCGCCAGAATCGGCTGGAGTCGTCGCCCGCAAGTGGTAGAATCGGTACGCTGGCCAGTCCCCGCCCTGCCCTCGCGGCGAGCACAGGGTCAGTATCGTCTCTCACTCGAATCTCAAATTGAGGAGTTCCTATGAACGGCGGAAGAATCGTCCCGGTCGCGCTGCTGATCGTGTTGAGTTGCGTTTTGCGCTTCGCCCACGCCGAGGAGCCGGCAGCCGCTCCGACACCTCCGGTAGCTCCCGCGGCAGCAGAACCGGCAGCAGCACCAGCGCCGGCTGCGAAGGCAGCGCCGGTTGATCCTACGGGTTCCTGGAAATGGGAATACTCTTTCAACGACAATCCGGCCGAGTTCTTGCTGGATCTGAACTGGGACGGCAAGCAACTGACCGGCAAATACACAGCCTTCGACAACACGACGGACATCGAAGAAGCCACCTTCGAAGACAACAAACTCGCGTTCGTCTCGAAGCGCGAGTTCAACGGCAACGCTTTCACGGTCCATTTTAGCGGCGACGCCGAAGCGAACGACATCGTTGGCACCGTGGGGATCGACTTCGGCGACGGCCTGCGCAAATTCGACTGGCATGCCAACCGCGCCGTCGACGCCGGCGGCTTGCTCGGCACCTGGAAACTGCGACTGGAGACGCCGCAAGGCGTGATTGAACCCGAGCTCACCCTCACGCAAAAAGGCGACGAGCTGCAGGGCCGCTATTCCAGTGTCTTCGGCGAGCGCGACGCGAAAGACGTCGAGTTCAAAGACGGCGAGCTCACTTGGCGAATCGAATCCGGCGACGATGATGAATTCGACTTCGAAGTGAAATATCGCGGCAAGCCGGACGGCAACAAGATCACCGGCAGCTGCGACTTTGATTTCGGCGGCAACACGGGCACGATGGAATTCTCCGGCGAACGGACGCCGCCCGAGGAAAAAGTGGCCAAAGAGGCCAAAGACGAGCCAGTGAAAGAGTCCTCCGAGGCCGCGCCGTCCACGAGTGGCGTAGCGAAGTGAAAGTGCTCGTGGGGCGACGCTGGTAAGCCCTCGCGCGGCATTCCGCAACTCGATTGCCCAACTACTGGTCGAGTGGTCGGGATCAAAGCAGCAACAACTTGGCAAACGAGAAGTAGATGATGATGCCCGTGGCATCGACCAAGGTGGCGACAAAGGGGCTCGAAGCGTAGCCAGGGTCGATCCCGGCCCGCTTGAACATCAGCGGCAGCATCGAGCCCAGGACCGTCCCCCACAGGCAAATGCAAGCCACCGACTGGCCGATCACCAGCGCCAACATCCAACGATTCACGCCTTCGAGCGCACTACTGCTCGTAAACGACGCGAAAATAAAGCCCACGATGCCGACCGTCAGCCCCAGCGCCAGCCCCATCCACAATTCGTGCTTGAGGATTCGCCACCAGTCTCTGAGCGTTACGTCGCCCACCGCCAGCGCCCTGGTGATCAGCGTTGCCGCTTGGGCGCCCGAATTGCCGCCCGTCGAGATGCAGAGCGGAATGAACGTGGCGAGCACGACCACCGCCGCAATCGCGCCTTCAAAATAGTTCATTGCGGAGGTGACGAGCACCGCCTCGGCAACGAAGAAACCCGCCAGATAGAACGCTCGCTTGCGCCAAATCATGCTGAACGGCGCGTCGATGTAGCTTTCATCCATCGTCGCCACACCGGCTTGATGGAGCGCGTCCTCCGTGGCCTCTTCCACAACGACGTCGATCGCATCGTCGTGCGTGATGATGCCGACCAACCGGTGCTGCTCGTCGAGCACGGGGATGGCCAGGAAGTCGTATCGCTGCAAGAGTTTGGCCACCTCTTCCCGGTCGGCGTCGACCCGCACCGAGATCACTTCCATCTGCATGATGTCCGCGATCAGGGCCGCCGGCTTGGCGAGAATCAAATGCCGCAGCGAGACAAATCCCAGCAGCCGCCGCGTCTCGTCGAGCACGTAGATGTAGTAGATCGTTTCCTTGTCGGATGCTTGCTTACGCAAGTCTTCGATCGCCTGGCCGACCGTCAGATCACGCGGCAGCCACGCGTAGTCCGTGGTCATCATCGCGCCGGCGCTGTCTTCCGGGTACGACAACAGCCGGCGGATATCCTCCCGGTCGGCCTTCGCCACCAGCGGCAGCAAGTCGTCGACCACCTCGGGATCAAACTGCCGCAGCATCTCGACGCGGTCGTCGTGCGGCATCGCCTCAAGTAGCTTCGAGATCAAATGCCGCCCCGCGCCGGTCACCATCTCGACCTGCTTCGCGACCGGAAAGAACGCGAGAATTTCCGCCTGTCGGATCACTGGCGCATGGTCCAGGAGCTGCCAGGTCTCTTCGACCGACAGGCCTTCGCTGAAGTCCGCGATTGTCGCGGGATGCAACTCACCCGCAACCTGCGCTAGCCCGGCATCGTCATGCTCGAGGAGCATCTCGCGCAGATCAGGTAGCACCAGTAAATTCGACATCACGCACCTCGGAATACGTAAAAAGATAGCTCAGTATGGCGGACGACGACACGCGAGGGAACCGGG
This sequence comes from uncultured Planctomycetota bacterium, assembly GCA_963847905.1. Lineage (GTDB taxonomy): Bacteria > Planctomycetota > Planctomycetia > Pirellulales > Lacipirellulaceae > DASYDU01. The sequence goes on from CAWKBP010000007.1 coordinate 69,750, forward strand.
CCAGACGCCATCGATTCGGCGGTCCTAGCTGTCCGCCGGTTTAACTGATTCCGCTGGCGGAGTTTGCAGCCGCGGCAAATCGGCTTCCGTGACGCACAGCCGACGGACGGCCGTCGCGCGACCGGTTGCCGGGTCGACGTCGACGATCGTGCCGCAGAGGCGCACATCCTTCGTCGCCACGTCGAACTCGGTGGGGACACCGGTCAGCGTCGTTTCGAGCACGCGATCGATCCGCCGGCCGATGATGCTCTCGTACGGGCCCGTCATGCCGACGTCACACTGAAACGCCGTGCCCTCCGGCAGGATACACTCGTCAGCGGTCGGCACATGCGTGTGCGTGCCGAGCACGGCGCTCACGCGGCCGTCGAGATGGCGGCCCATCAGTTGCATCTCGCTGGTCGCCTCGGCGTGAAAATCCACCAGTCGGACGCGAACGTCGCTCGGCAATTCGGCGAGCACGCGATTGGCCACATGCCACGGGCTGTCGACCGGCTTCATGAACAGCTGTCCCAAAACGCAGAGGATGCCGACCCGCTCGCCGTTGCGTGCCGTGACCACTGCCCAGTTTCTCCCGACCGATTCGGGGGGCAAATTCGCCGGTTTGACGATGTTGTCTTCCCCTTCGAGCACTTTGTAGATATCCCGCCGACGATAGGCATGGTCGCCGAGCGTAATCGCGTCGACGCCAGCGCGCATCAGCTCGCGGTAAATTGCCGGCGTGAGTCCCGAGCCGCCGGCCGAGTTTTCCGCATTGGCGACGACCAGATCGAGGCCCTCCTCGCGCACCAGTCCGGCGACCGCGCGCTCGACGATCTCGCGCCCCGGTTTGCCAACAATGTCGCCGATGAAAAGGATGCGCACGAGTTGCTGCTCGATTGGAGTTTTTGCGTGAGCTAAACCGCCAGCGAATTGCCGAGCGAAAACCAGGGTTCTCTCAACTCTAAACCCTAAACTCTCAACCCTTTCTCACTTCGCCATTTCCGTAAACCGGGTTTCGCGGATCATGGTCACCTTGATCTCACCCGGATAAGTCAATTGCTGTTCGAAGGCGGTGGCGATGTCGCGGCAAATCTTCGCCGCGGTCTCGTCCGTCGTGTTGCGCGTGCTGGCGATGACGCGCACCTCGCGGCCAGCCTGGATTGCAAACGCCTGTTCGACGCCCTCAAAACCGGTGGCGATGGTCTCGAGTTCTTGCATCCGCTTGATATAGCGGTCGAGCGTCTCGCGCCGGCGCCGGGACGCGACGCGCTGCAGGCGTCCGCCGCGGCGACGAGCACCGTATACGGCATGTCTGGCCGGATATCGTCGTGATGACCGAGCGCCGCGTGGACGACTTCCGCCCCTTCGCCGTAGCGCTTGAGAAAGGTCGGCGCCGATCTGCGGGTGGCCGCCTTCCATGTCGTGGTCGGCCGCCTTGCCAATGTCGTGCAGCAACCCGGCCCGGCGGGCCAGTTCGGCGTCGAGGCCCATTTCCTCGGCCATCATGCTGGCGACAAATGCCACTTCGATCGAATGTCGCAGCACGTTTTGGCTGTAGCTCGTGCGGTAGTGGAGGCGGCCCAATAGCAGCACAACTCGCTCACTGAGTCCGTGGACTTGTGCTTCCTGCACCGCCTCCTGGCCATAGCGCTTGATCTGAACGTCGATCTCTTTCTGCGTCTCGGCGACCAGCTCTTCGATCCGCGTCGGATGGATCCGGCCGTCAGCGATCAGCTTGTTGAGCGCGTTGCGGGCGATCTCCCGCCGCACGGGGTCAAACGCGCTCACGATCACTACGCCCGGTGTGTCGTCGATGATGACGTCCACCCCGGTCGCCTTTTCGAACGCCCGGATGTTGCGGCCTTCGCGGCCGATGATCCTCCCCTTCATTTCGTCGCTCGGAATGTCGACCGTGCTGGTGGTCGCCTCAGCGGTATGGGCGGCGGCGAACCGCTGGATCGCCGTGATCAGCATCTCGCGGGCCTTGGCATCGCAGATCTCGGCCATCGCCCGCTCGCGCTTCATGATCAGCGCACCCTGCTCGTTCGAGAGTTCACGGTCGAGCCGTTCGAGTAGCATCGTCTTCGCCTCTTCGGGACCCATGCCGCTGACTTTGTGCAGCGTCTGCCGCTGGATATCGAGCAGATTGTCGAGTTCTCCCTGACGGCGGCCGGCGTCTTCGATTTTTTCCGCCAGCTTCCGCTGGTTGCTCTCGACCATCTTCTCCTGCTTCTGGAGTTGGTCGCCCCGTTGGGCTACCAAGTCCTGCTGCTTGTCGAGTTGCCGTTCACGGTCGAAGAGTTTTTGCCGCGATTCGTTAAGCTGTTCTTCGATCCGGGACTTCTCCCGCAAAGCCAGTTCCTTGGCCTCGACCTCGGCCTCTTTGCGACGGGATTCGGCCTGCATTTCGGCCTTTTCCAGGATCAGCTGGGCCATCTTCTCTGCGTCACGCTTGCGCAGATGCCCGAGCAGCTTGAATAGCCCCATCCCCATCGCCGCCGACACGCCGGCAACAATGACAATGGTCCAAGCATTCGAGTCGGGCGTCGTTTGGGCGACCAATAGCGATACGATCTGGGTGGGCACGGTTCTCTCTCCTGGCGAAGTCCCCGTCGCGCCGCAAGCCGGCCGCAGCCGATGCGCTCCCGCGCGAACGAAGCTCGCAAATTTCCGCGGCGTGCCAAAAGCGGGGACGAGCAGAGAGCATCCGCCGCCGAATTCGGTCAGTCGAATGCCGCATGACCAGCGGCCAACAGCCGCCAATCGCAGACGCGATTAAGAAGGTTTTGCAAAATGGATTCCGCGAGCGCGGCCGCCGTCGGTCACGCTGCTACTCAGCCGTTGTTCCACTCTTTACAGGTCTTTACAGAGAAATCCGCCCAGCGGAGAAATCGAATCAAGTGCGCACCCATGTTGGCAGCGCACCCACAAACTTCTCCGCTTCCGCAGCGATTACCCGTATCGACCCTTGTCCGTAACCCTGTTGCGATGCGCCCCGACTTCCGGCCCCAAGGGGTTGGCCCACCCGGAAGGCAGCTTCGCACCACGTCGAAATCATCCAGGGTTCCGCCGACCGCGCACTATGAACGCTCCGGCCACCGTCTGCAAACCATCGTCGCAGCACAGCGCTCAGCGTCACCCACGCAGCCAACAAGGATTGAAACCCACGCATGTCAAGAGTGGTCAATGACTGACTTGAACTCATCCACAAACCAACCAAAATCGCGCTGCATCCTGCTCGACAGCCCCTGTTGGCCGCCGATCAAAACACATCGAACAAATCCGAGCGCCAAATTAGACGCCCGACGCATGCTGCACCGAACCGATTGGCCCGGCCCAACATTCGGCAGCTCTCCCGCAGAGAATCCTCCGCCTGGGGTTGCTGACCGTGATGAATAACTAGGTATGAACCTATATAGTATCAAATGTCCTACCTGCCGCAACCGGAGCCCGACGACAACCCGACCATGTCCGACGACGCCACCAACCTCGAAGCCGCTTTTCTCGAAGCCTGGCCGGCCGACCAGTGGCGCGATTTGCATGTCGTGCTCGGCGTTTCCGGCGGGGCCGATAGCGTGGCGATGCTGCGGGCCGCGGTTGCCGCGAAACAGCGTGCCGGCGGCGCCGGTCGAATCTACGTTGCCCACCTAAACCACGGCATCCGCCCGGTTGAAGCGGCCGAGGACGCGGCTTGGGTCGAGCAACTGTCGCAAACGCTCGGCGTTCCCTGGGAAGTCGGTGCGGCCGATGTACCGGCACTCGCTGAAAACCGGGGCGACGGGTTGGAAGCCGCTGCCCGCGATGCCCGCCACACATTTTTCCGACAAACTGCCGAGCGACTCGGCGCGAGGTTCGTTGCCGTCGCACACACGGCCGACGATCAAGCGGAGACCCTCCTCCATCGCATCGTTCGTGGTACCGGCCTCGCGGGCCTCGCAGGAATGCCAGTCGTCCGCCAGCTCTCACCCACGACCATGTTGGTGCGGCCGCTGTTGGGCGTTCGCCGCCGCGAAATCTTGCGCTATCTGACGGAGATTGGTCAGGACTACCGCGTCGATGCCACAAACGCGGATCGCCGCTTCACTCGCAATCGGCTGCGAAACGAATTGCTGCCGCAATTGCGGTCCGATTTCAATTCCGACGTCGACTCGGCCCTGGTAAGACTCGCTCAACAAGCCAGCGAGACAAACCAGTTCATCACCGCTGTAGCGGAGCAGCTCGTCGAGCGGGCCATCGTGATATCGGCGGGCCAGCTCCGCATCGATTGCCAGCAGCTCGCCGTCCAGCCACCGCTATTGGTCCGTGAAGCGTGCCGCCTGGCCTGGAGTGCCGTCGGCTGGCCGTTGCAAAACATGGGCTTCGACCAATGGCAGCAGCTGCATTCGCTGATTGCGTCCACTGCAACTTTCGGCTCCCTGAATTTGCCTCACGGCATTCGAGCGGAGCGTCGCGGCGATTCTGTCGAAATCACCAATCCTACCTAGCATGCGCATCACGCGCAGCCCCTCCGAATTATCTTGCCGCTTCGCTCGCCGCCCTCTACCATACGGTGCCCTAAATTACGATGCGGCAGTAGGTTAAGGCACGAGTTGGTCCCCGCAGGATGTGGGTCCGGCTCGTGTCCATGGATTGCGTTGCGCTTGGAGCGCGACGCGGCCATGGCATGGAATTCGACTGCAACCTCCGCCGCATCTTGCGAAGGATTCCGCGCCATTTTCACCCGTTGCGTCAACTGCTGCTGGTCGCTCTTCATGTGGGCACTCGGCCTGGTGGTGCTGCTTGCGCTGACCTATGGCGGTTATCGTTTTCTGCAGATCGACAATCAGATTGCTCGGGAATCCCAGCAAACTTTTGCAGAGCACTACAAGGGTTTGGATGTCGAGGTCGGCTCGGCGCGGCGCGAGCCGGGAATCGGTCTGTTCATCAACAACCTTTCCCTCGCCCAAAAAAGCCCCTCTGGCCGGCCGCAGCCAGTGCTCTCGATCGAGGAGCTGTACTTGGCTTGCGACGCAAGCCTAGAAGAACTCGTGTCCCACAAGCCGCGCGTCCGGCAGATCGTCGTGCGCCGACCGCGGCTCCATGCCGTGCGACAGCCAGATGGCCGCTGGAACATCGCCGCCCTCCTGCCGCCGCCCAAGTTCGGCGACGATACGCCGGAGACGCTGATTGAAGACGCGACCTTGATTCTCGAAGATGCGACACACCAGGGCAGTGCACCACTCTACGTTCGCGGCGTCAACTTGAAACTAACCCCGGGCGAGCTCGCTTCAGCGAGCGGGCACCCCAGTTCGCGGCCCTTGTCAGTTTCCGGCACCGCATCCGGCGCCTCCGCGCGCAAATCACCTTCACCGGCACAGTCTCCCCCGACGACGGCACATTCGATCTCGCAATTGAAGTCGATGCGCTCGAACTATCGCCTCAACTGCTGGCTGCCATTCCCGGCCCCGTGCCGCCGGAACTGCACGCTGTTGAGCTCTACGCAAGTGCCGACGCAACCGTCCACGTGTCGCGGGCCACACCCGGTGCGCCACTCCGTTGGTCCACCGACGTTAAGGTCACTCGCGGTCGATTAGGCCACGAGCTCCTGCCGCAACCGATCACCGAGCTCTCCGCCGACCTCTCCGCCGACTCCGACAAGCTCGTCGTCAAGCAACTGACCGGCAAGGTTGGAGCCGCCGACTTCGTGGTGGCCTGCAATCGCCAGGGTTGGGCGGCGAATGCGCCGGTCGGCCTCGCGGGCCGCGTCAACGGACTGGCGGTCAATGCGGATCTGCAGGCCGCACTCCCCGCCCGGCTGGAGCAGATCTGGCAGCGATTTCAGCCCGACGGAATCGTCGATGCTGAAGTGCAACTCACGTTCGACGGCCACCAATGGCGGCCGGAACTCAAGGCCAGCTGCCGCGGCCTCTCGCTGACCGACGCCGAGAAGTTTCCCTACCCCATCGCCGGCGCCACCGGCACCGTCGCCGTCAGTCGCTCACCAACGACTGGTGCTACGCAGCTCGACCTTGACCTGGTGGGCATGGCCGTCGGCCGGCCGATTCACATCCAGGCGAAGGTCGATCACCTGGCGGTGCCGAAGATTCCGGTCGGCGCGGGCGGCGCCGCGGGAGCCGTCGCGTTCGGCGATCTGTCGGTCGATGAAAACGGCGTCCAGCTCGCCGCCGCCACGAGCGCCGTCGCGCCAAAGCCAACCGGCTGGGTCGAAGTCTCCGGCACCGGCGTAGCAATTCACGAACAATTGCTCGCCGCGCTCAAGCCAAAGGACCAGCTCTTCGTGCGCTCGCTCCGGCCGCAAGGGTTGGTCGATTTCCGCTGGCGGTGGGAGCGATCCGATCCGACCGCCGAAACGGGCGACACGGCGCTCGATCTCAAGCTCGTCGACTGTGCGATCCAGTTCGACCGGTTCCCTTATCCAATCGAACAAGTAAAAGGCAACGTCACCGCGCGCAACAGCCATTTCGTGCTCTCCGACCTCACGGGCCGCGACCGCCAAGGTTCGGCCCAAGTCGTCTGCCAGGGACAGGCCGACGCGACCGACGCAGGCCTCGATCTCGCGTTGGTCGTGAGCGGCACCAATGTCCCACTCGATGAAAATCTAAAGCAGGCCCTCAAGCCGCAAGTGCAGCAAATCTGGGCCGACCTGCGACCGCAAGGCCGCATCGATTTTGTCGCCAATGTGGAACGACGCCCGGGCCAAATCGAGCCGGCGATTCGCGTCGAACTCCAGCCGCATGAACAGAAGCTCTCCGTCGAGCCGGTGTTCTTTCCCTATCGCTTCGAACGAGTCGGCGGTCGCGCCATAGTCACCGAGGGACGCGTCGATCTCCAGCAACTGCAAGGCATCCACGGTCAAACTCGCTTCACCGCTGCCGGAGTGTGGCAAGCGGAGTCCGACGGCGGCTGGCAACTCGTGTTGAACGCTCTCAACGCCGATCGCCTCGCCTTTGAGCCCGACTTCCTTCGCGCCGTGCCCCTCGGCGTGCAGAAGGTGCTCGATCGCATTCGCCCGACCGGCAACTTCAATCTCTACAATTCCACGCTCCGGTTCGTTCGCGGCACTGCCGCATCGCAGGTCGCCGCCCAGTGGGATTTGCAGCTGGCCTGCCACCAGGCGTCGCTCCGCGGCGATGTGCCGCTCGACAATCTGACCGGCGGCGTCCGCGTCATGGGCACCAGCGACGGAACGAACGTCGTCTCTTACGGCGAACTGGCGATCGACTCGCTGATTTGGAACGACATCCAATTCACCAACGTCCACGGTCCCTACTGGAGCGACACCGCCGTTTGTTACTTCGGTCAGGGTGCCACTGCCAAGCTGGCCCAGCCGCCGCGGCGGATGACGGCCGATGTGTACGGCGGCTCCGTCACCTACGACACGGTTCTCCAACACGCCGCGCAAGCCCGCTACAACACCGAAATCTCCCTCGCCGGCATCGACCTCGGCCGCTTCATCCGCGAACGCATGGGCGGGTCGAGTGATATCACGGGCACCGTCATTGGTACGCTCTCGCTGAGCGGCACCGGCCGCTCGACGAATTCGCTCGGCGGACATGGCGAGATGCATGTGATCGACGCCAACATCTACGAGCTGCCCCCGCTCGTGGCGATGCTGAGCGTCCTGCGCAACCGTATTCCCAAGAGCACGGCATTTAATCGTTGCGACATGCAGTTCGACGTCGTGGGTGAAAACATCCACTTTAATACGCTCAATCTGCTCGGCGACGCGGCCAGTTTGTACGGCCGCGGACAGACAAATTTCGACCGCCGGCTCGATCTGACGTTCTATACTTTGTTGGGGCCCGCCGATCTGCCGATCCCGTTGTGGAACACGGTCGCCGGACACCTCAGCGAACAAGGGTTGCAGATCAAGGTGGCGGGCACCTGGGACAACCCGCAGATTCATCGCGAAGCGTTTCCGATGATCAACCAAATGATCGGTGAACTCCAGAACGGAGCCCAGCAGGGAGCAGCCGCCGTCGCCCCGCCGGCCGCGGCCGGAATCCCCTGGGTCACCCCACCAAGGTAAAGGTCACATTCACATCGCAGGAGGTCGACAATGAGCGTCGGATCACTGGGTGGATTGATAGGCAGCGCCGCCGGCGTGCCGCGTTCGCAGACCGGAGGCGGCGAAGCCGAGCGCGCGAGCCGCGAGACCGCCGCTCAATCGCGGGAGACGGACGGAGCCGCTCGCTCCGAAAAAGCAGCCGGCATCGGCACCACAGAACAGGACCAAGGGACCTCGGAGCGCGACGCGGACGGCCGCCGCCTCTGGGAAGCGCCCCCGGAAAAGAAGCAGGACGAAGCCGCCAACCCCAATGGCGCCGACGCCCAACACCAAAGCCGCGACCTCTCGGGCGAATGCGGCACCCATCTCGACCTCACCGGCTGACCGATCGAACTCGTGTCGTTCGTCGGTTGTCTTAAGGAATGGTTTGGTGGAGAATTGCTAGTCTAGCCGGCGAGCTACGCCTCGCCGGACCACCAATAAGCCAATTCCCCAATCCCCTTCCGGCGAGACGTAGCTCGCCGGCTGCTTTCTTTCCGTAACAGCGACTCCCCTCCCCATGCAATTCACCAAGATGCACGGCGCGGGCAACGACTATATCTACGTCGATTGCTTCGCCGAACCCACTCCGGGCGATCCCGCCGACCTGGCCCGCCGCATGTCCGATCGCCGCTTCGGCATCGGCGGCGACGGCCTGATCCTGATCTGCCCCACCGACTCGGCCGACGCCGAGATGCGGATGTTCAACGCCGACGGCTCCCCCTCGGAGATGTGTGGCAACGGCATCCGCTGCGTCGCCAAATATGTCTACGACCACGGGGTGTCGCGTCGCAACCCGCTCACCATCGCCTCGGCCGGCCGGATTTTTACGCTGGAGCTGAATCTCGAGCGTGGTAGCGTCGCTTCGGTCCGTGTCGACATGGGCGAACCGATCTTGACCCCGGCCGCGATTCCGACGAATCTTCGCTCGCCCCGCGGGCCGGAGGAACCGGTCGTCGACGTGCCGATCGCCGTCGGTGGCCGCGAGTTTCACGTGACCACCGTCTCGATGGGCAACCCCCATTGCGTGACGTTCGATCTGGAACTTGCGGACGACAACGTGCTGGGCATCGGGCCGAAATTGGAAGTCGACGAGCATTTCCCCAAACGTGTGAACTGCGAGTTTGTCGCGGTCGAGAGCCGCAGCGAATTGCGACAACGCACTTGGGAACGCGGGTCGGGTGAAACATTTGCCTGTGGAACCGGCGCCTGTGCTGTCTGCGTGGCGGGCGTGCTCACCGGCCGCAGCGACCGCAACGTCGTGATCCACTTGCTCGGCGGCGATTTGGCGATCGAATGGAACGAAGACAACAACCATGTGTATATGACCGGCCCCGCGGTCGAAGTATTTAACGGCCGCTGGCCCGACTAGAAAAAGAAATCCACTCCTGACTCCCGTATCCCGGCTCCTCCTCCATGCCCCGCCGCAAGAAGAAAAAACTCTTTCCCCGCTCGCGCAGTTTCTTCATGAAGCTCGGCGGATTGCTCGCATCCAAAGGCATCCAAGCCTGGATGCAGACCGCCGACGCACGGGCCGCCTACTACGACCAGACCGTCGACCCCGTGCACGGCATCGAGGGGCCGCGGATTTATGTCTTCTGGCACGAATACATCCTCTTGCCGCTCGCGCTCCGCGGCCACTGCCACCTCTCGATGCTCCTGAGCCAGCACAACGATGCCGACATCCTGGCCCGCATCGCCGGGCACTTCGGCTTCGACTGCGTTCGCGGCTCGACTTATCGCGGCGGCGCTCGTGCCCTCTGGGAACTCGAAGAACGCAGCCGCACCCATCATCTGACGATCACGCCCGACGGCCCACGCGGTCCGCGCCGTAAGCTGGCCCAAGGCCCGATCTACCTTGCCTCGCGGCTGCAGATTCCCCTCGTGTGCATGGGGTTCGGCTACGACCGCCCCTGCGCATGAAAAGTTGGGACAGCTTCGCCATCCCGCGGATGTTTTCGCGGGCCCGTGCCGTGGTCGGTCCGCCGGTGATGATCCCTGCCGAACTCGATCGCACCGGACTCGAAACGTGCCGGCTCCGCACCGAGCGGCTGCTAAACTGTCTCACCGCGGAAGCCGAAGCTTGGGCCGCCGCCGGCAGCCGTAAGACCGGCGAAGTGGTCATTCGTCCTCAGTTTGCCTCGCCGCCGCCGGGCAGACCGCGACCGCAACACGCTCTACCCTCCCTCCGGCCGGCGCGCGCCGCCTGAATCGACGCCGCGAACCTCGCTTGGTATCTTGGCGGTGACATCGCCATGATCGCTCCCGTTGCAGCATGGCGCAAACTCTCGATTTTGCCCACCGCTTGCGTCTTCGCGTAAAAAACAAGTGCCCACCCCGACTCTCACCGCCGCCCCGCAAACGCTCACCGTCTCCGAGCTCACGGCCCACATCAAGGACCTGCTCGAAGGGGGATTTCCCCTCGGTCTGGGTCGCCGGCGAAATCTCCAACTTCTCCCGCCCCCAATCGGGCCACTGTTACTTCACGCTCAAAGACGACCAGGCTCAGATCCGCTCCGTGATCTGGCGTGGCACCGCGTCGAAACTCAAGTTGGTGCTCGCCGACGGGTTGGAAGTTCTCTGTCGCGGCCACCTCGACGTGTACGCCCCTCGTGGCAGCTACCAACTGGTGGTCGACGAACTCGAGCCGAAGGGCGTCGGTGCGTTGGAGTTGGCCTTGCGCAAACTCCGCGAAAAACTCTCCGCCGAAGGCCTCTTCGATCCGGCCCGGAAACGACCGCTGCCTGTGTTTCCCAAACGAATCGCCTTCGTCACCAGTCCCACCGGCGCAGCGGTCCGCGACTTTCTCGAAGTCCTGCGGCGACGCTGGCGCGGCGTAGAAGTGCTGATCATTCCGGCCCGCGTGCAGGGAGAAGGAGCGACTGCCGAAATCGTCGCCGGCATCCGCGCCGCGAATCGACTCCGGCCGGCCCCCGACGTGCTTGTCGTCGGTCGCGGCGGCGGCAGTCTCGAAGACCTCTGGTCGTTCAACGAAGAAGCGGTCGTCCGGGCGATCGCGGCGTCGCGGATTCCTACCGTCTCCGCCGTGGGCCACGAAATCGACGTCACGCTGGCCGACTTGGTAGCCGACGTCCGCGCCCTCACACCGAGCGAAGCCGCTGAGCGCGTCGTCCCCGCGGCCGAGGAACTCACGGCGCGACTACGTCAGCACCGCGAACGACTTCGCGTGGCCAGTCTCCGCCGACTGAATCTGTCCCGCACACGCCTCGACGCCATCGCTTCCCAGCGCCCCTTCCGCCGACCTTTCGACATCATCCACGACCGCAGCCGCCGCCTCGACGAACTCGCGCTGCATGGCGCCGCCGGCCTCCGCGGACTATTGCACGATCGCCAACGTCGCTTCGCCAATCTGGCTGGCAAATTGCAATCACTCAGTCCCCTCTCGGTTCTGGAGCGCGGCTACTCGATCACCCAAGATACGAAGTCCGGCAAAGTCATTCGCTCCGCCAGCCAGCTTCGCCAAGATCAGTCGATCACCACGAAACTCGCCGACGGAACCGTTACCAGCCGCGTCGAGGCAATTGACACTTAGAATTCAACAACAAGAAGATTGAACAGGAGGGCGCAGAGGTAGCAGAGTTAGGTATCATTACAAACTCTGCTACCTCTGCGCCCTCCTGTTCAAAATGTTCCCGTCTGTACTATTAGATTCGGATCATCATGTCCAAAAAGAAGCCCACTCCCGAAAGTGATGCCCCGTCGTTCGAAGAATCGCTCCAAGAGCTCGAAGCGATTGTCAGCGAACTCGAGAGTGGCAAGTTGGGGCTCTCCGCTGCGCTCGCTCGCTATGAGGATGGCGTCAAGCACTTGAAGTCTTGTCACCAGCTGCTCGAGCGCGTTGAGCGGAAGATCGAACTGCTCTCCGGGATGGATGCCGAGGGCAATCCGATCACCACGCCGTTCAGCGAGCAGGAACATGCTTCGCTCGAAGAAAAGGCCGCCGCCCGCGGGCGGCGCCGCACAAGCGAACCAACCGCCACGACCGGCAAACGTAAGCCGACTCAGGCCGACATAGACGACGCGAACAGCCTGTTTTAGAATGGATGCTGCTACACCCTCTCCCGGGCCCTCACCCAATTGGGTGAGGGCCCGGGAGAGGGTGTAGATACTTTCGCCGCCTAATCGCTCTTCCCGCCTGAATCAACCGCCGTGGCCACGCTGCATACCGCCGACGATTCCACTGCCGCCGCCGATCGGCTCGCGGCGCGGATCGATGCGGCGCTCGACCGCTACAGCCAGTTCGACGACGGTTGCCCCGCGGAGTTGGGCGAAGCAATTCGCTATTCGCTGCTCGCACCCGGCAAACGATTGCGGCCGCGGCTCGTGCTGCTGGCGGCCGAAGCTTGTGGCGGGTCGATCGACGCCGCCCTGCCCACCGCTTGTGCCGTCGAGATGATCCACACATATTCGCTCGTACACGACGATCTGCCGGCGATGGATGATGATGACCTCCGCCGCGGCCGGCCCACCTGCCACAAAGTCTTCGGCGAGGCGATCGCGATTCTCGTCGGCGACGCGCTCCTCGCGCGGGCCTTCGAGATCATGGCCACTGACGTGAAGCCCGCCGACCGGGCCGCCCGTTGTTGTGCCGCGCTCGGTCACGCCGCCGGAGCCACCGCGCTCGTGGGCGGCCAGGCCTCGGACCTTGCCGGTGGCGCCAATTGCGAAGATGTCCCCGCGCTCGAATCGATCCACCGTCGCAAGACCGGCGCGCTGATCACCGCCTCGCTCGAACTGGGCGGAATCGTCGCCGGCGCGTCGGCCGAGCAATTGGCGGCGCTGCGGCAATATGGCCAGCACCTGGGCCTCGCCTTCCAAATCACCGATGACCTGCTCGACGTGTCTGGTACTCAGGCCGATGTCGGCAAGCGACTTGCTAAAGACGCCGATCGCGGCAAAGCGACCTACCCCGAACTGCTGGGCATCGACGAAAGCCGCGACCGTGCCGCTGCGCTCGTCGAACAGGCCTGCCAGGCGGTCGCAATTTTCGGAAATACCGGAGCGCCGCTTGTCGGTTTGGCGAACTTCGTCCGCGACCGAAACCGTTAGCTGGAAACCGTTAAACCCAACCGTCTTCCTGCGGTTACAATAGATAACATGACCACCTCGCCGATCCTACCGACGATTCAGTCTCCGCGAGATCTTGAGCAGCTCTCGCTGCCAAAGCTCGAGCGGCTCGCGGCCGAGATGCGCGAAGTGCTTTGCAATCTCGTCTCGGCCCGCAGCGCCCATTTCGCATCGAACCTTGGCGTGGTCGAGCTCTGCCTGGCCCTGCATCAAACGTTCGACTTCCTGCACGATCGGCTGATCTGGGACACCGGGCATCAGATTTATCCTCACAAGCTGCTCACCGGCCGCTTCCCGCAGTTCGACACGATCCGCACCAAGGGCGGCCTGATGGGCTACCCCAACCCCGAAGAGAGCGACTACGACCTGTTCGTCACGGGCCACGCCGGCTCGAGTGTGTCGACCGCAATCGGACTGGCGAGCGGCGATGCGCTGGCCCGCCCCGACGACGACCGCTGGAGCGTCGCGGTGATTGGCGACGGCGCGTTCCCCTCGGGCATCGTCTACGAGGCGATGAACAACGCCGGCCAGTTCGGCAAGCGCCTGCTGGTGATCCTCAACGACAACAAGATGTCGATCTGCCCGCGCGTCGGCGGCATGGCCGACTATCTCGACCGGCTCCGCATGAACCGCATGTACTCCGGCCTCAAGGAAGAGGTGGTCAGCGTGCTCGGCAAGGTGCCGCTGTTGGGCGACCCTGTCGAGCGGTTCCTGGCCCAATTGAAAGAAGCCGCCAAAGCGGGCATCCACGGCGGCATGTTCTTCGAAGACCTCGGCTTTCGCTACTTCGGCCCGATCGACGGCCACAACATCGGCCTGCTGCGAAAATACTTGCGCATGGCCAAGGCGGCCGACGGCCCGATCCTGTTGCATGTGGTCACCGAAAAAGGGCACGGTTTCACGCCGGCCGCCGCCGATCCCGTGTTGTTCCATGCCCCGCCGCAATTCGAACGCAATGCGGATGAGGTCGTGCGGATGAATACCGGTGGCGGGCGATCGTTCACCCACGTGGCCGCCCAGGCGATCTTCGACCAGATGACGGCCGACCCGCGCGTCACCGTGATCACGGCCGCAATGTGCCAGGGCAACAAGCTCGAAAAAGTCCGCGACGCGTTCCCCGATCGCTTCTTTGACACCGGAATCTGCGAGAGCCACGCGGTCGCCTTCGCCGCCGGACAAGCCAAAGCGGGCCTCCGTCCGATCGTCGACATCTACAGCACGTTCCTCCAGCGGTCGTACGATCAGATCTTCCAGGAAGTCGCACTGCAGAATTTGCCGGTCACGTTCATGCTCGACCGCGGTGGACTCGCCGGCCCCGACGGCCCGACCCACCACGGTGTGTTCGATCTCGGCTACCTGCGCGTCTTCCCGAATCTCGCGGTCATGCTCCCGGGCGACGAAGCCGACCTCCAGCAAATGCTCGCGCTCGGCGCTCCAGCACGACGGCCCCTGTGCCATCCGCTATCCGAAGGCATCCGCAACGACGATTCCTGGCGTGCGCCTGCCCGTCGAATTCGGCAAAAGCGAGGTCCTTTCCCGCGGCGAGGATGGCACGATCGTTTGCGGCGGCGCGCTGTTGGGCGATTGCCTCGAAGCGGCAAAGCAACTTCGTGGCGACGGCCTCTCGATCGGCGTCATCAACGCCCGCTTCCTCAAGCCGCTCGACACCGATACGATCGTCGCCGCGATCCGCGCATTCGAGCTTCGTCGTCACGGTGGAAGAAGCGGCCCTCATGGGCGGCTTCGGATCGGCCGTGCTCGAGGCCGCTTCCGAGGCGGGCATCGACACCAGCCGCGTCCGCCGCCTCGGCATCCCGGACCATTTCATCGAACATGGCGAGCGCGGCGAACTGCTTGCCGATCTCGGCCTCGACACTGCCGGAATTGTCGCCGCCTGTCGTGCTTTGGCCCAGTCATCCCACCTCACCAGCGGTCAGCCATGGCAACCGACGCAAGAGCACGCGCGCTAATCCTCGTCGACGGCTCGCGTCCGGCGATGCGCGACACGGTCGAGCGGCTGCGGCCGGTGATCGAGAAGCATTTGACGATCGTCGCCGTCTCGTTCGATTTCGAAGCCGATCTCGACACGTCGAACGTCGACTTCGTGATCGTCTTTGGCGGCGACGGCTCGATCCTGCGTGCTGCCCGTCAGATGGGCCACCAGCAGCGGCCCGTGCTCGGCGTGAATCTCGGCCGGCTCGGTTTCCTCGCCGCGCTACAGCCCGAGCAGCTCGACCAGGCCCTGCCCGAAATCGCCGCCGGCGGCCACCTTATCAACGAACACCTGATGTTCGAATGCACGCATCTGCGGGCCGGCGAGCCGCTCTGCCAGATACTCGGCCTCAACGAAGCCGAGGTGCTAGCAGGCGAGCCCTTCACAATGCTCGACGTCCAGCTCTACGTTGACGGCGAATTGGTCACTACCTATAGTTGCGACGGCCTGATCGTCAGCACGCCGATCGGCTCGACCGCACACAGCCTGTCGGCCGGCGGACCAATTCTCCGCAACAACCTACAGGCGTTCGTGGTCTCGCCGATCAGCCCCCACACGCTGACGAACCGGCCCGTGGTCGACTCGGCCGACCGGACGCTCGAAATCGCCGTGCCCAAGCCAAACCCGGGCACGTCGCTCGTGGTCGATGGTCGCGTGCTCGGCACACTTGAACCGGCAGACCGCGTGCGGATCGTCCGCTCGAGCGCCCTGTTCCAAACCGTCGAAGTCCGCGGCCAAAGTTACTATCGCACCCTCCGCGAGAAACTCGGCTGGGGCGGCCAACTGAAAAAGAATTGAGCAACACAGCACCGCCCAACGCTTGCGGTTTAGCTGACCAAGAATCTCGAACCTGTCTCTCCGGCAAAAGCAAGGAAGCTACCATGCCGCAAAAAACGTCCTGCCGTCTTTTTTCCATCCTCTCGCTCGCCATCCTGGTGTTCGCGGGCACCGTCGCCAACGCAGAGGACCCCGCCCCCGCCGAGCCCGCTTCAAAATCCGACGCCACCAAGTACGACCTCCAGTACAAGCTCACCACCGGCACCGTGCTGCGCTACGAGATCGACCACCGCGCCGCGATCCGCAGCACGATCGACGAGACCACGCAGGAAGCCCAAACCAAGACCGAGTCCGTCAAATCCTGGAAAGTCACCGACGTGCTCCCCTCGGGCGAGATCGAGTTCATGAACGTGGTGGAAAGCGTTCACATGCGCAACCACCTCCCCGATCGCGCCCCTTCGGAGTACGACAGCAAAACCGACAAAACACCGCCGCCCGGCTACGAAGACACGGCCCGCGCCATCGGCGTCCCTCTCTCGGTCGTGCGCATGACGCCGCGCGGAAAAATCACCAGCCGCAACGTCAAGCTCCAGCAGCCAAATGCCGACAAAGATGCCCAAGTCGTGATCCGTCTGCCAGACGGCCCGGTCGCCGTGGGCGCCACGTGGGACGAGCCCTTCGACATCACGGTCAACATCGACGATGGCGGCACCAAATCGATCCAAACCCGTCGCCACTACGAACTTCTCTCCGTCGAAAACGGCATCGCCAAGATCGAAGTCACCTACCAGGTCCTATCGCCGATCGACTCCAAGGTCGAATCGCAACTGGTGCAAAAACTGATGAAGGGCACGGCGCGTTTCGACGTCGGCAAAGGCCGCATCGACAGCCAACTGTTTGAAGTCGACAAGCGCGTGCTGGGCTTCGCCGGCCCCACCAGCAGCATGCACTATGTCATGCGGATGGAAGAGAAACTCAGCGAGGACAAGCTGGCCGCGAGCGCACCACTCCGAGAAACGTCGCTGCTAAAGAAGACGACGACGCTCGTCTCGAAAGATCCGGCCGAAAAGGAAATTGCTGCCTCGGTAACGAAAGAAACCACGCCAGAACCGACCCCCAAAATCGCCACCAAGCCCGAACCGCCCAAATCGACGACGCCCAAGTCGACGTCGCCGCAGCGCCGCCAGCCGTCGCGTTCCGCCAATCGCAGCAGCTCCGGCAAGCCGACCCAATATCGCTAGTTGCACTCCGGGCCGCTTGCGTCTTCCACCAAAAGCAACTACGCCGAGCCTTCCACCTCGTGCACCAGCACCACGTCGTGAACGCCGGCGACCATTTCGTCGTGCGCCGCGCCCGCCGTCAGATGCGAGCCGCCGACGATAACGATCCGGTCCCCTTTCTTGGCGCAGCCCACGCGGCAGGCCCAGGCGTCGGTGAACTTGATCAGCTCCTGCGCGTCGGTCGCCGGCGCGTTGCGGAGTGGCGTCACGCCCCAGTACAAACACATCAGCCGCAGCGTCTCTTCACTTTGGCTCACGCCCACGGTCGGCACAAAGCTGCGGTGCTGCGACACCGCGAGCGCCGTCCGCCCCGAATGGCTCGCCACCACCACCAGTTTCGCCTTCAGATCGTACGCCATCTCGCCCGCCCCACGGACCACGGCCCGGGTAATTGGATTGAGCCCGATCCCAGTCCCGTTCTGCTGCACCTCCGGTTCGCGTGGCCGGCGATCCTGCACACTGGTCTCGGTCGCCAGCGCGATCCGGTTCATCATCGACACCGCCTCGCTGGGAAACTTGCCCACCGCCGTCTCGCCCGAGAGCATACAGGCGTCAGCCCCGTCGAGAATCGCATTGGCCACGTCGGTCGTTTCCGCCCGCGTCGGCCGCGGCGAATCGTGCATGCTGTCGAGCATCTGCGTGGCGATGATCACCGGCCGCTGGTAGCGATGGCAGACGCGAATGATTCGCTTCTGCTCAACCGGCATCTGGGCCACGTCGATCTCCACGCCCAAGTCGCCGCGGGCGACCATCACCGCGTCGGCCGCCTGCACCACTTCATCCAGCCGCTCGAGCGCCTCGCGTTTCTCGATCTTGGCCACCACCCGCGCGCTCGACCCCGCCGATCGCACGATGTCCTTGAGCGCCCGCACCTCGTCCGGCGCCCTCACGAAGGAGAGGCTGACAAAATCGACGCCCGCCCCCGCGGCCCAGATCGCATGTTGATGGTCGTGCACACTGATCGCCGGAACGCTCAACTTCGCCCCCGGCAGATTGATGCCCTGCCGACTGCGGATCGTCCCCCGCTGAATCACCTTCGCAATCGCCCGCCCCGGCTCCTTGCGGACAACGGTCATGCTCACCGTTCCGTCGGCCAGCATCACCAGGTCGCCGACCGAAAGCTCCTTCACCAGCGGGCCGTACGTCGCCGTCAGATCGTGGCCGGAACTGGGACCGGGCCCCGAGATAAACGCAAACTCCTCGTCCGTCTCACAGTAGATCCTGTCGTCTGGCAGCTCGCCCAGCCGAATCTTCGGCCCGGCCAAATCGACGAGGATCGCGATCGGTTCGTCCAGCTCCTCGCTCAGTCGGCGGATATTGTCGACGTGAACCTGCTGCGCTTCCGGCTCGGCGTGCGCCATGTTCAGCCGGAACACGTCGACGCCCGCCAGGGCCAGCGCGCGGAGTTGCTCGGGTGAACTGCATGCGGGGCCCACGGTGGCGACAATTTTCGTGCGGGCCCGCCGTCGTATGTCTTGTGGCGAATACATCGCTGGTACTATTGCTATCTCCGTTAGCGTCGCCTGATCCAATACCATCAATCCTGCCCTCGATTGTTGCCGAAGCTAAGCTTGAGGGGAATACGTGTCGGCCAGTTAACCGCCTCGCTTGCCCACGCACGAGCAATCTGCACGTCTTGCTCTCTCCCAAGCCCATCAACCATACTTCCTAACAACTCCGCCCGTTTCGGCCGAAATCCGTGCTACCGGCCGACCACACGAGAGGCCCGGCCTTTCTTATCGGACAATCCGCAGAGTCGGAACATTATGACCGAATCAAATCGTGGAATGACGCCAGCAAATAGCGAAGCAGCCGAGCCCGCCGCTCCCACCGGCTTCCGCATCCCGCCGTTGGCAATCGCCGCGGTCGCCCTGCTCCTCGTCATCTTGGCCGGAGTCATCGCCGTCGAGCTCTTCGTCGTCGAGCGACTCCCCGAGCTCACCGCCGAAAAACTCGCCGCCGCCGAAAAACTCTGGGAGGCACGCGGACCCAAAAGCTACGACCTCGACCTCACCATCGAAGGCGCCCAACCGGGCGTCGTCCACGTCGAAGTACGCGAAGGCATCACCACCGCCATGCAACGCGACGGCATCGCCCCGCGACAGCGCCGCGTGTGGGACGTCTGGGCCGTGCCCGGCATGTTCGAAACCATCGAGCGCGAGCTGGAACTCGCCGCCGATCCCCAGCACGAAATGGACGCCACCGAAAACGCCTCGGTCGATCTCCGCGCCGAATTCGATCCCCAGTTCGGCTACCCCGCCCGCTTCCACCGCATCGTCTTCGGCGGCGGCCCCGAAGTGTTGTGGAAAGTGACCCGCTTCGAACCGAAATAAACCACCACGAGACAACGCCACGACGAAAGATCCCACTAATTCATTCGTCGTGTCGCTGCGCCGTAGTGTCGTCGTGCCGTCGTGGTTCAACTTACGCCACCTACGCTAGAAAACGTTCATGTCCTACTGGCAAAACAAACGAGCCCTGATCCTCGGCGGTTCCTCTGGCCTCGGTCGCGCACTGGCCGAAGTGCTCCTCGATCGCGGCGCCCGCGTCGCCATCGCCGCCCGCGGCCAGGAAGCCCTCGACAAAACCGTCGCCGAGCTCTCCGCCCCCGACGACGAAATCTTCGCCCTCCAAGCCGACGTCACCAACGCCGCCGACGTCGAGCGACTCCACATCGCAATTCACGAGCGCTGGCACGGCGTCGATTTCGTCGCCCACGCCGCCGGCCGCTCGATGCGCGGCGACGCAATCACCACCGACCCCGAAACGTACCAGCAGCTCTGGGAACTCAACTTCCTCTCCGCCGTCCGCATCGCCCAGGCATTCACCCCGGACCTCCTCCACACCCGCGGCCACCTCGTGCTCGTGAGCTCGCTCGCCGGCAAATGCGCCCCGCGTTTCCTCGGCGCCTACCCCGCGAGCAAATTCCCCCTCACCGCCTTCGCCCAACAACTCCGCCTCGAACTCGGCCCCCGCGGCCTGCACACATTACTCGTCTCCCCCGGCCCGATCGCCCGCGACGACAATAGCCCGCGCTACGCGGACGAGACGAATAACTTGCCGTCCTCCGCCCACCGCCCCGGCGGTGGCGCTCGCCTGAAAGCCATTGACCCGGTAGTCCTCGCCAAAAAAATCCTCGCCGCCAGCGAGTCCCGCCGCGCGGAACTGATCGTCCCCGCCAAAACCAAACTCCTCTTCGCCCTCACCCAACTCTGTCCCACGTTCGGCGACTGGATCCTGCAAAAAAAGACCTCCGGCGACTAAGTTTGCTACAATACCACCATCTGGAGAATCGCCCATGTCGATCGAAATCTCAACCGACCTGCAACCCTTCGTCACTCAGCAACTTCAACTCGGCCTCTACCAATCTGAGCAGCAATTGGTCGACGAGGCCGTCCGCCTGCTCAAGGCCGAGCGCGACGAAGCGATCGAAGGCATTCGCCTCGGCCTCGCCGACGCCGCCGCAGGCCGAATGCAACCACTCGCCGACTCCTTCCGAGACCTTCGCCAAGAATTCCATTTGGGCGAGCCGTCATGACTTACATCGTCGTCGTGACCGCGGCGGCAAAGCAAAATCTTCGCGCTGCCTATCTTTGGGCCGCCGAACGCGCTCCACATACCGCAGCTGCGTGGTTGAATCGATTTGAAGCGGAACTCGAAACACTCGCGCATTTCCCACATCGGTGTTCGATTGCTCCGGAAAACGCCCTCGTGCCAGACGAGATTCGTCAGCTGATCTACGGCTGCCGAGAAAGTGCCTACCGAGCGTTGTTCACCATCGCAGAGAATGAAGTGCGAGTCCTTCACGTCCGTCGCGCTACCCGTGACTGGGCCACCCGCGATGACTTGCACCCATCGTGACTGCGGTGACAAATGCAGGCCGACGCGTTGCGAACTTCCGCCGCCCGGAGCTGGTCATCCCCGCCAAAACCAAACTCCTCTTCGCCCTTGCCCAACTCTGGCCCACTCTCGGCGACCGGATCCTGCAAAAGAAGACGAGCGACGATTGACGCACCGGTGCCTGTCGCGTCTCTGCAGGATTTTGCTGTTGGAAATCCGGCGGACCACCGTATCGAAGTCGTGCGACCGCGACGGAAAAACCGAATCCGCTTCCGGGAAACCGGATTGCATCCGCGGCGACGCTCCTTCACGATGAACTGTACGGGCCGGCAGGCATTACCGCTGCCGGTATGCGCACAAGGCTTGCCATCGTCAGGCCAACCTCGCGTCGCACGCGCCGGCCTGCCTCGCAATTCCTCCAGGCGGAACAGAAATGATTCGGATCGATGTACTTTCGAGCGCTTTGCTGCTTGCCGCAGCCTGGCTGATCGCCGGCTCTCTGGTCACGCCCGCCCGCGCACAGCTTGGCAGCGGCTGGACACCCACCAACTTTACGAAATCGGTTCACCTCGACGACGACGTCGGTCTGCAGACTTTTAAATGGACTCCGTCGCAGTCCGTCTGCGCCCCCACCTCGTGTGCCGATTACAACTACAACAGCGCCACCGACACCGAGACGTTCCGCATCTTCGACTCGCGGAGCAATCGTTCGGAAATCCGCCTCCAGAACAACTACGACGACGGCATCTGGCAGTTCGAGGGATACGTCACCTTCTACGCGCCGGTCGAAGACGAGTCGCTGTTCCAAATCTTCGGCAATTCCGGCGAAGCGGCCACGTACCTGATGATGCGCGGCTACAACGACAACGGCGGCGAGATTCGCGTCATGGGCGGCAGCCACGTCATTGCCAGCGGCGTCTACGGCCAGGAAGTGCGCATCAACGTGATCCACGAACAGGACGTCTCGGCCAAGTTCTACGTCAACGGCGAGTTCATCTACGAAAAGCCCGACACCGACTATGCCGCCACCAACTACTGGAAATACGGCGTCTACGGCACGACCAACGGCAATGTGCCGGCCGTCGTCGAGTGGCGCAGCGTCCGCACTTTTCGCGACGGCTTGCCGCCGGGCGCGATCGTGGATATCCCCGGCGATCTCAACGCGGACGGGCAACTCGATGCCCTCGATTGGACACTCTTCAAGAGCGGCCAAGGCCTGAACTTTTCGCACTTCAATGCCGCGCAAGCACTCGCCCACGGCGACCTGGACGGCGACTTCGACCATGACTTGGACGATTTTGTCGCATTTCGTTCCGCATTCGAACTGGCCCGCGGCAGCGGATCCTTTGCGCAACTGCTCGCAGCGGGCGCCGAGCCATCGGTCCCCGAGCCGTCATCCGCCGCTCTGCTCAGCACGGCAGGAGTCACGGCCGTCGGTCTCGCTTGGCGACGATCTCGCTGCAAAGACCGTCCTGTCCGTCTACGCAGCCGGTGCCACTTCCGACTTCCATAGTCGGATCGAGCGGCACGTCCGGACAGGTCGATCGCTTGTCTCGGTTATCGTCAGGTTCGCAAGCGGTGCCCCGCGGGGACTGATTTGCCAATCCGCAATCAATGCGAACACGCCAGTCAGCCCCCGCGGGGCACCCGCTTGCGGGTCGGCCGGGGGTATTGTGGCAATGTTCGGCGCATCCATGTCCAACCACCCGCCACGCCATGAATCTACGCCCAACGACTCCTTGCCCCGCAGGAGACAATGACCATCCCTCAAGGACAGTTGCACCGAGAGCAATGCAAATCGCCGAGTGCACACAAGGGAAATTGACCGAGAGCGGTAGTCTTCGCTGCGACGCCACACTGGATCGGCTCCTCGTTGAGGGCCACCAGCTATAGATAATCCGGCAATCAAGAACTGCTTTGCCCGAATGACTCCCTCCGTAAGTCCAAAAGGAAGATCTGGGGAAAGACGATTGACCACAACTCCAATTACGAGATTACACGCTGAATGCATTCGCGTGTATATTTTGTTAATCGCTTCTTTAGATCGCGATGATCGGGTGATAATGGGGCCTGCCACACTGCGTCCGATAACAATTGCGTCAGCGCATCATCGTTGATAATCACCTTGCTGCCTCGAATTGCAGTCGTTAGCTTTGTGAATGTCAATCGGATTAATCCCAACAGGCAGTGCCCACGCAGTAGATCCGCAAGCGGACGAGAGCGTCCATGAATTCGTTGATGAGCGTTCTTGCGATTTCCACTTCTTTTGGATCGAGGAGTGGCCTGACAACAGTGACAATTGCCTCGACTTTTTGCGGATCAATTTCTGCCTGATCCTGTCGCACAAGTAAACGCTCAATCCGATCAGGAAGCACTTTTTCCGGCGAAGACAATCTTCTTGCTGCAACATCTATGGCCAACAATTCGAAAAGCACCGAATGAATATGTTGTGTGACTCTATCGAACTCGAGATAGCAGTCATCGACCTGGTCTCCGCATTGAGCGTGTCGAAGACATGCACAATTGAAAGGCTCTCGTTCCCAAAGGTAGTTTTCGAACGAATGTCGTTTCAATCGAACAACTCGACGATGCGGAGTGCGACGCCGTTCTAAAATAGAATAGTCGCCATCGAGAATCACAACATACGGAAAATCGTGCGTCTTAAGACCTTCGATCAAGGCTTGCGCAGTTGTCGGTACCATGAAAAGCCTCTAGCCGACACTTCAGTCCGCCTATGAGAGGATAGTAAAAAAATATGTCAGTAGGACCTTCAACCCAAATAGTTGGCTCTGAGTGGAAATGCCATTTGCCCACGATTCCAGTTGGGGTGCGGGTGAAGGACACATTCATTGCTTTGCCAAATCGATTATCTTATCCGAAAAACCACCGGCGACATCCGGAGAATGAGTAGCAACGATGAATTGGCAACGTCCAGCCAAAGCGCGAAGGGATAAGATAAGCTTTTCCTGCCAAGTGACGTGTAAAGACAGCTCTGGTTCATCTGCAACGTAGATTACCGGATCGCGCTGCCAAAGCAACGCTTGGGTCAGCAAAATTAGTATCTGCTTTTCGCCGGACGACAGATGGCGCGCCATTCAAGACGATCACTTGGCTTACCTTCCGACAGGATAAGCTGGCCCTTGCTGTCAACGTCCACCTGTTTGTCGGCGAGAAACGTGGCAACGATTCGCTCGTATGAATGAAGTGCATCGAAAAGTGCGGTGCGTTTGACCTCCAACTCATGTGCAAATCTCACCATCGACCTTGTGCGGTTCATCAATGGAATAATAAGTAAAGTATCGGCATCAATTCCATCTGACTCAGATTGAAGTTCCGTCGCAGCGGCATGAGCGGCGGCAAAATGCTCGTCGATTCTCTTTTCAATTCGTCGATCGACCAATCCTAATTCGGCAAATGCACGACGAAGTTGGGCCTTGTCGTCTTCAGTTGGGGCCGTAAACCGGCTCCAGTCTGCTCTGTCATGCTGTTTGTCATAAAGCACCGCTTCAAGGGCATGTTTCTGAAACTCCTTGCGCAATTCTGACAACTGGGAATCCAGCGAGACTCTGTACTTCTGGAGTCCCTCCAAGAGTTCTGCAAGGCATTCATCGACAGATTCTAAAGGGCGACGGTGCAAGCGACGCCGGTCGGCTTCTTCTTCGTCAGATATTGGCAACCTCCGACTTACTGGCAACCACACTGCGGGTACGTGCAAGGCCATTTGCGATTTTAGTTGACTTCCGCTTGCTGCAACGCTTCGCCGCACTGAATGTGAAAGAAAAACCGAAGCATCATGTGTCCCTCGCCAAGCTCCAAGTGGAAACGAGACATCGATTCGGGCGAACTTTACATGGAGAGACTCATCACTTTGGGTTATCAGTACTTTTTCTTCGCCAGTCCCATCGAACTCCTGAAGCTGTATTTCTATGCTTTTAAACGTGAGCTGCGACAATGCGGAAAAATTGGCCGTTAATGCATGGTGCAGGAGATTTATTAAGGTTGTCTTGCCTGAAGCATTGGGGCCGATGATTATGTTGATGTCTTTGTGGAACGAGATCGCGAAGTGTCGACGTCCCCATAGTCCTTTCACCGCAATATGCTTAACAAGATACTTGGTGACAGGTGGGGTCATGACAAAGCGCGGCTCGAAGGGTGCTGATATTGCCTTCTAACAGAATTGACTTCGAACGAAGTTGTGTACTAATCTTACAATAGGAGAACTTGCGAAGTAAAGGTCGCTAAATCCTGCCCCGATTGTCGCATTGCAACTGAAATCACTTGTGATCGCTATTCAGAGTCTGTGTTGCATAGGTTAGTGAAGTCATTTCAGGTGGCGTGTTGAGTGTTACTAAATGTACGTTTTGAAAGTGGCGGCAAATTGACGCTAAGGGCCGCCGTCGACACATAGAGTCTCGCTCATACGAACGCCGTCGGATACTGGAATAGTACCGCGTCGACACTTTTCAAATCTCGCTATTGTGTTCCAACGGGTGCAGGCCTGGGCCATTGCTTTCTAATTGCAAACGCCTTCTCATTCGCCTTCATGGGCACATCGGAAGTACCTCGCATCGCTTACGAGGCAGATCGCGCGCACCTTGGCCATGTCTTGCTCAGCAACAGTTGTAACTTAATGAAGTCAGATCGAATCTAGGCGCCCAACTAGGCCAGTTGGACAGCCTGTCTGGCAACTCGACTTGGTGCGGCCGATCGCGACTGGACGTCCTTCGTCCTCTGCACTCGCGGGCGAAACACCGCGCGGCCGAAAATAATTGTTGAAATCCGCTCCGCGATCGGATAGTGTACGGATGGATATATTCAGCGGAGGGCTGAGAGCGGAGAGCCTAGTGCCAGGCAGGGTGGTGGACTGGAGACAAGCTTTCAGCCATCAGTCGTCAGCGGTCATTTCCACTCACCGATAACTGAAACCTGAAAACTCAGCGCTGAGTGCTTGCCATAGGCACTGAGCGCCGTTCGCTGCTGCGCACTCCTAAAGAACCAGTAAGCAATTCCATCCCCGCATCTAGCATCCAGCATCCAGCATCGAGCATCGAGCATCCTGCATCCTCCTCCCTCGCTGCCTGTCGCCTTCCACCAAAACGCGAGCATTTCATGAACATGCCCACCATCAACTTGTCGCCTTCGCGTCTTGGCGTGAGATCCTTCTGCCCCCTGCCCCCTGCCCCGCCACGCTCCCTGCTCGCCGACCTGGCTGCAAAATCGGTCCGTGGCTGCAAAATGGCCCGCCATTTTGCAGCCAGCCGTTTTCACAACGATGTTGGCCGACAACGACTTACTGATTCGCCCGGTGCGAATCCCAACTATTTTGCAGCAAGCTAATGCGATTCACCCTCCCCTACCCCGTCCGACCGCTCAGAGCCCTGGCGTTCCTTGTCGCCTTGGCAGTAACTATTCGCTTGGCAGTTCCGATCTGCAATCGGCCGACCTGCGCGCACAAAAAAAGGACCCGGTTGGCCCTGCGAGGGTGCCAACCGGGTCCTCCGGTAAAGAGAGTCGCAGTGTCCCAGACCGCACACGACAGATGCCGTCGACTAGGCGACGGACTCAGGAGGGCGGGGTCCGCCGTGTGCTGCCTACTACAACTCCCTGGTGTGAAACTTGCAAACTTCCCGTGACGGGCAAAGGGTCGCCATACCCCGGCGACAGGTTGCTCGGCTTCAGACCATACTCAACAAATCAATCAGCTTGTGGAGACGATTCGGTGACCAAAGGCGGCGGGCAGACTTTCGTGAGGCGTTAGCCATCCGCTGCCGTTGGTAATTGAAAGCGACTAAATGCACGTCACGTGCCAAAGCCCGTGCTCATGGAATTCAAAACGCGACATCGCCGAAATCAGGCTGCTTTTGTCGGGCAGACTGCCGATGTTGCCAGCAGCGGGCCCCGCCGCGTTGTAAGAACTACAAGTAATCGTTGCAAACTGCTAGCAAACCTTGTCGGAGACAAGCCAGCATTATGGGACGGAGGCGAACGAGATTTACGGGATGGAAGCGAAATGCGTCGAACTGCCCGCTGCCAAGGGATGTTGTCGCTCGGCCGCCCGCTTGCTACCATCTGCCGCCCAGAAGGAAGGCCACTTATCTTGTTGCAGCCCCTCGGCTCGCGTCGAACGCCCGCTCGCGCTCGCCCCACGGCGTGTGCAGGTTCGCGGTACATACTGCCGCGGTACATGCTGCCGGGGTGCCTCCTGCGTCCCCTTGCCGCCCTGCTCGTCCTCGTGGCGATCTGCAGCGGACTGTCCGGCTGTGCCGCCCTCCGCCGCGGGCCCGTCCCCCAGGACGTCGCCGCCTGTCGCGACCTGACGCAGCAAGGCGTCACGGCGATGGAAATGGGCAATTGGCCCGAGGCCGAAGCGCTGCTCCAGCGGGCCGCCGAATCGTCGCCCGTCGACTCGGCGCCGCGGCACTACCTGGCCGAGGTGCTTTGGCATCGCGGTGCAACCGACGCGGCGCTAGTGCAAATGAAAGAGGCGGTCGCACTCGACGAGCAAGATTCCACGCTGGTGGTCCGCTACGGCGAAATGCTGCTCGGCACGGGCGACGCCAAGCGGGCGCTCAAGCGCGCCGACCAGGCGATCGCGCTCAACCCCAAGCTGGCGTCCGCCTGGGCGCTGCGGGGGCGCGTCTACTGGCGGATGGACCAAACCGACCGGGCGCTGGCCGATCTGCAGCGTTCGCTCCAGTTTGCCCCCGATTCGAGCGATGTGTTGATGGACATCGCCGCGATCTACCGCCAGCGCGGCCAACACGACCGCTGCCTCACGACGCTGCAGCACTTGCTCGACACCTACCCACCGGGCCAAGGCACGCAGCTCGCCTATTGGATGGAAGGTTTGACGCTCGCCGACCTCGGCCGCCCCGACCAGGCCGCCGAAAGTCTCCGCATCGCCAACCAGCAAGGTCCGCCGAACGCCGACATTTTGTACTACCTGGCCCGAGCCCAAATCGCCGCCGGTCGCCCTGCCGCCGCCGCGACCACCGCCCAGGAAGCCCTCGCCACGAACCCCGCCCACGTCGCCAGCCGCGCGCTGCTCACGGAACTCGCCGCCCATCCCAGCCCTGTCGCACCACTTGCGAGGTAGAGAAATCGCCCTGCCAACCGCTACCGCCTGCACGTCCCTTACAGCTGCACCAACGAGAAATTTCGCCCGACGGGCCGGCGAGCAATGTACCAATTTGTAGGGTATCTTTGAACGAGCAAACGGCGAACGCACTTCGCCTTGCATCCACACAAATCACTCCCGCCTGGAGCTGCGACCATGTCAGCGACCGCCACCGTCTACCTGCCCGAAGAACCGTTCGTGGACCGACGCTTGGGACAATCGGACGACGCCCCGGGCCGCGAACGCCGCCAGTTTGCCAACAGCCACGACGAGCTCTCGCCGGAAGCCGCCGAGCTCGCGTCGGCCATCGACGGCTACAAGCTGCAGCATCGCCGCCGCTTCATCACGTTCGAAGAGATGCTCTCCGTCATCAAGTCGCTCGGCTACAATCGCAACTAAACAGCGATCGACCGGCAGTCCAGCCGGCGAATTGACCCGGCTCACTCGTCGCTCATTCGTCTTTGAGCACGGTGCCGCCCGAGCGCGACGTCGAACTCCGACACCGCCGGCACCAACATCGCCGCGACCGCAAAACCGTACGCCGCCACCGTCACCAGCAGCACGCGATCGTAATCGCGGAGCAAGTAGCTCGTGATCACGAAAAACGTGGCAAACGGCAGGGCCAGCGACGCCCAGAAGATCGCCTGCGACGCGTTCCGCCAGCCGAGCGCGACGAACAGCCCGACGCCGCCGCCAGCAATGAAGCCGAGGAACGACGTCAGCTGGTATTCAAAGGCGTTGAACGCCAGCATCATCCGCATGCAAGTCGCCACGCCGAGAAACAGGAACAACAGCGTGCCAAGGCTCGTAGCAATGGCGGTCCGCGAATTGGCGTAGGTGATGCCGGCGTGCAGCCCGAGCGTCGCGGCAAACACCGTCATCACGACCCAGCCGCCAAAGAGAAACACCACCTGTTCCGTCTTGAGTACTTCGGCGTACAAGAGATAGCCGAACAGCAGCAGCGGCAGCAGGACCATCTCCTTCGCCGTGTAAAAAGCGCCGAGCAGCTTGCCGAATACGATCTCCTTGGGCGACAGATCCGTCACCAAGAGCAGATCCAGCGCCCCGCTGTCGCGCTCGCTGGTGATCGCGGTGACCGCTGCCGAATTGAGCAAAATGAGACTCACCACCAACAGCGCAGTAACGCTCTGTGCCGCGGCGGACGGCCCGCGGTGATCGCCGCTCAGGGAACCGGCGGAAGTGAGAATCGCACCCAAACAGACGGCAAACACGACCCAATACGCCAACCGCACGATGAGCACTTTCTTGCCATAAGCCCGAGTACAAATCTCGCGCCACAACACCGGGTTGTCCCACACCTCGCGAACCTTGCCGGGCGCCCGGTGGACGTCGGCCGAGGCATTCGCTTCTCCTTCGTCGGAGAGCTGGATGTCACGAGTCGGATTCCAGATGCGAACCCGCGCAATGGCGATCGCGTTGAGCACGAGCGAGACGCCGATTGCGGTGATCGCGTACCAGCCGACGGGCCCCGAGACCAACTCGGCCAGCCCCTCGCTGCCAAACACCGGGGCGGCCGCTGCTTGGATCGCCCGCCAGGGACTCATCGCCACGGCCCAAGCATCGATCGGAATGCCGAGGATGTGATCGCCCAGCACGCCGGTCGCCACAATCTCCCAAGCTACGAGCCACAGCACGATAATCAGCGCCGTCATGGCGAGCGCTTGAAACGTCTTCTCGCGCCACAGTGCGATCGTCGAACCGAGGCTGCCGGCAGCCAGTGCGCTGGCGAGCGTCACCGTTTCGATGCGCAGGATCTGGCCGAGCGAAACGCCACCCAACAGCGCCACAAACATCAGCAGCGGCAGCGCCGCCACGACCACCATCACCACGGTCAGCATGCCGGCGAGCAATTTGCCCAGCACCAGTTCGGAGTTCGACAAATTGCTCATTAGTAACAATTCAAGCGTCTTGCGGTCCTTTTCGAGCGCCACCGCCGAAGCAACCAGCAGGGCCGAGAACGGCATCGCTACGGCGAGCTGCAAAGGCGCTAGAATCCGCGTGACCGCCGCACCAAACCATGCCAGGTCACCCAGGTTCTCCACCCGTTGCGATCCGACCAGCAGCTGCCAAGATGTGAGGACAATGCCGAACAGCGCGGCCACGAACACGGTCCGCGCAGCGAAGAACCACACCCGGCGGGGTGCGATTGCGGCTTGCCGTGTAAACACCGGTCCGACGAACAAAAGGCCAGTTCCTGCGTAGGGGAGTAACGTAAACTCTTATCACAGTGTCTCGTGCCAATATAC
The DNA here is from genome assembly GCA_963847905.1 of uncultured Planctomycetota bacterium. GTDB lineage: Bacteria > Planctomycetota > Planctomycetia > Pirellulales > Lacipirellulaceae > DASYDU01. The sequence goes on from CAWKBP010000007.1 coordinate 100,138, forward strand.
GCATGGTTCCGGCAGCCGTCGAGCAAGAACCGTCGGCCGCCGGGTAGATGCGTCGGGCGGCCGATTCGACTACAATCCAGGCTTCCGTTGGTTGTTGTTTTCGGACACAAGCGGCGGTGGCGATTGTCACCACTCCTTCTTCCCATACTCGGTACAGGATCACTCACCATGTTGCTCTCGCAACGGTTTTTGCGACGCGTTTCCCACTCGGTTCCACAACTCGCCGCCGCGCTACTGGCCGTTGGCCTGGCCGGCACTCTCGCCGCCGAAGCGCGGGCCCAGATCACGACTCAGCTCCTGATCGGCGATGCGGTCTCCGACCCCGGCACTCGTTACGGCGACGTCGACGAAGCGATCAAGCGATTCAGCAATCGCGATCCGCTCGGCGCTCAGCAGTTCCTCGAGGCCGCGCTGCGGAAAAATCCCACGTTGCCACCGGTCGATTTGCTGCTGGCCAAAATGTACATCCTCAGCGGCGACACCGCGTCGGCGCTTGCTTCGCTCGAGAAGACGGCCTCCGAGAATCCCACCGATCCGGAGCCCTACCTGATTCTTGGCGATCAGGCGATCAGCGCAGGGCAGACGATTCAGGCCGAGGCGCTATATGAAAAGGCGCTGGGTCTAATCGACGGCTTCAAGGGCAACGACAAGCGCAAGCGGAGTTTCATTATTCGTGCTCGCACCGGTCGCTCGCTCGTGGCCGAACGGCGCCAGGATTGGGACGTTGCCTCAAACGACCTGAAGACGTTGCTGTCGGTCGATCCGGATAACGCCGCGGGCCACTATCGCCTCGGCCGCGCGTTATTCATGCAGAAGAAATTCCCAGAGGGGAACGCCGAGTTTGCCAAGGCGTCGAAGCTCGACAAGAATCTGCCGAATCAAGACGTCGCCGCGGCGTTGTTGTACGAACAGCTCGGCATGCGGAACGAAGCGAAGACCGCGTTTGAGAATGCCGTCAAAGCGAATCGCGACGACGTCAAAACGCTCAATGCCTACGCTCAGTGGCTCCTGGCAACCGGTGATGTGGCCCGTGCGGAGCAAGCGCTCACGGCGGCCCGACGCGTGGCGCCGGAAGACCTCGACACGCTGGTCTTGAGCGGCGTGGCGGCTCGGATGGGTAAGAAGATGAAGCCGGCCGAGGATTATTTTGTCGCGGCCTTGCGACTGTCTCCGTCGAACGCGGCCGTGATCAACCAGTTGGCTTTGCTCCTCGTCGAGCAGCCAGACGAAGACAAGCGGCAGCGGGCGATGGAGTTTGCCCGCATCAACGCGATGCTGCAGCCCAATAGCGCCGAGGCGAACATTACGCTGGCCTGGGTGCTGTATCAAGTGGGTAATACGCGGGACGCGGAAACGGCTCTGCGTAAGGGCCTCGCCGCCCGCAACATGAGCCCAGACAGCAACTACCTGGTCGCCAAGATCCTTGCTGACCAGAATCGGCCGGACGTCGCCAAACAGTTTTTGACGGCGGCCCTGGAAAACTCGGCCGGCGGTTTGTCGGTGCTCCGCACGGAGGCCGAAGCGCTGAAGAAGCAGCTTGATACGCAGTAGGCGACGACTGCATTTCGGTGATGATCGCGGGTCGGAAGTCGGCGAGACGTAGCTCGCCGGCTATTGACGCGATCGCCAAAGAAACGTGTGGCAATAAAAAAGGTCATGGCAAGCCGATCCGTCGTCTTGCCATGACCTCTATCCTGAAGCAAAACACACGAGGTGCCTTGCCCTCCCGTTACATCCGTATGTATCGGCGCATCAGGGCGAGAGGTTCAACTGGACTCGACCGGCGGCGCGGGTTCGGTGGCAAAAGCCGCCCCCCGCGCGAAAGATTGCCGATTGCAACGCTTGCACGGGGTAGCTCCGAGCAAGGGGCAGGGAGCATGGGCGGGACGGCACCAACATCACTTGCCGGTAGGCTCTGGACCGCATCGGCTGGGAATTGTCCCTGGCCAGGGCCGACACTCTGGACAAATGACGTTGAATCCCGAAGGATATCGCGTTTTGTCCGCGACGTTCTCCGGTTGCCGAACGCAAGTTGAATCGCTGTATCGACTTACAACGGCCCTCGCGGAGCGAACTTCGTTTTTTGGCGACAATTGGTTTCCAATTGTCAGCGAGTCGCGGCGCTAGCTCCTGGAAAACTGCGGGATTCGCGTCGGTGGACGGACAAAACCAGGCTTTGAATTGTCCGATAGAGTCCGAAATCCTCTCCCGCCCAACTCACGGTCCCATTCTCGCCACGGAGTTCACAGCATCCGCAACTTCGGCGCAAACAGCGATCGCTGGCTAAAAGCTGACGGCTTCTAGCTAAGAGCCTTCTTCAAATTGTCAAAGAGCGTGTACTGGCGCAGTCTGCTGGCGGAGGAAATTGCCTCAACGCCGTCGCGACTGGTCGGCATGCGTTTCATTTTATGCGGTAGTGGACGGATGTAAAGTAGCTGTTTTCGGCCACTCGATCGATGGCCGGGGAAGTAACCAAGAATGGTACTCATGTCACGAATGAGGCCCGAGAGAACTCATTCGTGTTATTCGGTAGATTCGTGGTTGAGGTTTCCGAGGTGTTGAACAGGGTCTTGCGGGCGACGCTGAGTTCGAGAGCGGAAGTACGGGTTCCTCATCTCTGTCACTGGACGAGGGAGGTAGCTGGTCGATACTCTTCTTCCAGATAACAATGACCCTTGAACTATCTCCCAATACTTTCCAAAAGTCACGGTGCGACGATGCATCCATACGACGAGTTTGTGACGAGCCATATTCTAAGTCAGTGCGATGTCCGCGAGGCTCGCGAATGGCTTTCGGCGGCCGGTTCCGATTATGGCGTCGTTCACGAAATGTTGCACGACGAAACCATGGACGCAGTTGAGGAAGCCTATCGACGGGGAGCTGCCAAGGTAGAAGTGATCGGGGTGCTTCCGGATGATGCTGCCGAATGTTCTGCCGACATGCTCCTCATCACTCTACCGGCCGAGCTGCAATTTCGTGCCCAGCTGTTTGAGCTGGAAGAATTGATTTCCGGTGGAGAACGTGGCGATCTTCTATTAAGCTGCCGCCGGTAACTCGTGTCCGTGGGCCGGCGGGTGCAGGTTGAAGAGGGAGAAGATTTCTTCGCGGGAGAGGCCTTGTTTGGGCGGTGAACTCGACGCTGCGAAGACGCTGTCGAATAGTTCGCGCTTCTCTTCGAGGATCTGGTTGATCCGTTCTTCGATCGTGCCGAGGGTGAGGAACCTGGTGACCGTTACCGGGCCGGCGGCGCCGATGCGGTGGGCGCGGTTGATCGCCTGGTCTTCGACGGCCGGGTTCCACCAGCGGTCGAAGAGGAACACGTAGCTGGCGAACTGCAGGTTGAGGCCGACGCTGCCGGCGCCGTAGCTCATCAGGATCACGCTCGACTTCTTGTCGTTGCGGAAACGCTCGATGGCCGCGTCGCGGCGCTTCGAGGGGATCTGGCCGTGGAACTCTTCGGGCGAGAATCGCTGCGAGGCGGGACTTTAGCTCCGTGAGGGTTTCGACCCATTGGCTGAAGACGATCGCCTTGCGGCCGCTCGCGGCGCACTCTTCGAGGTCGGCTTCGAGACGTTCGAATTTGCTGCTCTCGCCCGTCTCGGGATCGAAGTTGCAGATCTGCTTGAGTCGGAGCACGAGCTCGAAGACGTGTTGGATCGTGACCAGGTCCTTCATCTCGCGGAGCTTGATCACGCCTTCGTCTTCGGCGAGTTGGTAGGCGGCGGCTTGCGCGGGCGTGAGCTCGACGTCGGCATCGCGGAAGAGCTTGGGCGGCAGGTCGGTGAGGACGTGTTCCTTCGTGCGGCGGAGCACGAAGTCGCTCACGGCCCGGCCGACGGCGCGGGGTTTCATGCCGGAGGTGACGTGGCCGGGGGCGACGAACTCGAAGATGCCGACCAGGTCTTCGATGCTGTTTTCGATCGGCGTGCCGGTGAGCGCCCAGCTGCGGTTGCGCGGGATCGAGCGGACGATCTGGTTGGTGACGTTGGCCCGGTTCTTGATTCGCTGCGATTCATCGAGCAGGACGAGATCGTACGGTGTGGCTTCGGCGGAGACGAATTCGGCGTCGCGGACCACGGATTCGTAGTTGACGATGGCCACCAGCTTCGCGCGCGTTTTGCCAGAGCCACTTCCGCCGCTCGGAGCCGCCTTCGATCACCACCAGCGGCAGTTCGGGTGCCCAGACCGCGAACTCGCGTTGCCAGTTGGTCACCAGCGGCTTGGGACAGATGAGCAGCATCCGGGCGACGTGGCCGTGGTGGGCCAGCAAGCGTACGGCGGTGATCGCCTGCATCGTTTTGCCGAGGCCCATTTCGTCGGCAAGCACCGCTTCGTGGCGCGGGTAGAGGAAGGCTACGCCGTCGAGTTGGAACGGGAACGGCGGATGGGCGAACCGCAGCGACTCAGCCGCGAGCAACGTTTCCAGCGGCGGCTCGAGCAGCATCCGCAGCCGGTCGGCGAGTTTTACGACGTCGCGGGGTGGGCGGATGCGGGTGGCGTGTGGCGGACGCAATACTGCGGCGCGCGGCGTGGATGCGCGAGGGTTGAGACTCACCTCGAGGTTTGGGCTCCTCGTGAGTCGCGGCGCGAAACGTGCAGCCGACCGTCTCGATGCGGAGACTGGCAAACATAGTGGAACAGACGCCGTCCGCCGCGACCGAGAGATCGTACAGATCGATGCAGGGAATGTCGTCGACGGTAAAGGCGCCATCGCCCGCAAGCGACCAACCGTTGTCTGCGCCGTCGGTCGAGTTAGGCAGCTTCGCCATGTGCGTCGGCCCCTCGCTCGCTGATGCGTTGTGCTTCGCGGATCGCATCGTGAATTCGTTCGAATGGCTCCGGCAGGTCGACGTGCTCGGCAAGTGTGGTGAGCAGCGCGATCGTCGCATCGGCGTCGGACTCGTAGCCGGGGGCGAGTTCGATTCTGTGTCCGGATACGAGGAGCGTACCGGGTGCGGGCGTGCTAGCGGACGAATTCTCCGGATCGAGTAAGATGAATGGAATGGCGAGCTTTGCGCGATGGCAAAGTACGGAGGACTGGTCGGTTAGGATGATCTGCGGCCGGGTTTGCGACTTTAGCAAGCAGTGTGCCGGCAATTTGTTCGCCGAGCAGATAGGGTTGGAGCGTCGGGCCGTAGAGGATTTGTTGTGCCCGCGAGGGGCGGATCGGTGCGGTGCAATGGAACTCGACCGGTCGGCCGAGCGGCGAGACCAGCAGGTAGCCGCCGAAAAAGCCGTGTTCGGGCGATTCGACGGCGGACAGATAGCCAAAAGTGGTTGCCCCGGTCGGGGTTGGGAGGGTCGTCATGCGGCAAAGTTCGGGGTGGGAGCAAGGTGTGGGTCGTGGTGCATGTAGGCGGTCGCACGAATTGTCGTCGGACCGTCGGGTAATCACACCATCGGGACCGTCTGGCAGGAGACTTTAGCGATGAAACCGGCGGCAGGGACCGGTGTGACGGAAAGGCTGCTGCGGCCGCACGTTGCGATTCGGCGCGTGTTTCAAGTCAAAAATGTCAAGTGTTTGTTTCGCAAAGATTGTCGCCTGGATTCTGGAAATGGGCTCAAGTTTCCGTTAAACTAATGGAGCAATAGCAAGGAAGAGGTTGCTAGCGCATGTCGGCTGCCGGGCGGCTGGCAGTTGAGTTTCGGGGGAACGGCGTCGTCATGTCTCAGGACGAATCTGCACAACAAGTCTGCAGGACGACGCGTCTCGCGAATCGAAGCACGTAGATTCGGCGATCGCCCTATTCAAACTACCTAATCAAGGAACCGACATTTCATGTCCAGTTCTCGTCATTCGCCGCCACCGTTGTATTCGCAATTGGAAGTTTCGCCCGGGGCGCAGACGCGTTCGGTTTCGCCGCGGGAGGAGCAGGCCGATTTGTTGCGCGATGTGCTCAATGCCCAGGAGCGGACGAACGAGCTGCTTGAAGAGCTGGTGACGACGATGGCAACGCAGCAGAAGCAGCGGGCCAGCGAGTTGCACCAATGGCGCAACGCCCATCCGAAATTGGCCACGGCCTGTCGCGATGCGGCCGAAGCGTTGAGCAAAGTGCAGATTGAATATCTCGATCGGATGACCGAAGACATCAACGACCAGAGCGAAGACATGGTCGAGGGTGAATTTGTGCTCAACGAATTCGTGGATCGCTACGGCCCACGGCTGGCGCATCTTAATGGGGTGATCCAGGTGCTCGCGCAGCTCTCGAGCGTGCCGAATCCGACGAACACGCAAAGCTAGTCGTCGATCCCAGTCATTGACATTCAGGCCTCGCCCCGGCGAGGCCTTTTTCTTGCGCTTTTTGGGCCAACCAAACGGGGCGGTGCCACGTAATGCAGGAGATTCCACGTTGTCTAGCAGTGCGCGCCGGGATATTTTCAAGGTGGTTGGGTAAGTGACGCACTGAGTTTGAAGTTTTTGGGTTTGATTCCTTTGGGTCTGACTGTTATTGGGATGGTCGATGTCGAACACTGCTCCAGTTGATACTGTCCGCCGAGCCCGCGAAGCGCTCGATGCCCACGTGGTTGAGACCGTGGCCTGGCATTTCCACGACTCGACCGGCTGTCCGTTCTGGCTCGATTTCAAGAAGCAGCTCAAATTCGATCCGCTCACCGACGTGCGATCCTACGACGATTTGAAAAAGTTCCCGCCGTTTGAGGATGAGTGGCTCCGCGGCGGGCCGGTGCGGCGGTGGGTGCCGAAGGCGCTCGCCGACAAGCCAGTCTACGTGTTCGAGACGGGCGGGACGACGGGTGTGCCGAAGAGCCGGGTGGCGGTCGAGGATTTTCGCACCGACTATTCCCTGTTTAGCGACACGCTGCCGGAGAAATACTTTCCCAAGGGAGCGAACTGGCTGATGCTGGGGCCGAGCGGGCCGCGGCGGCTGCGGCTAGCGGTCGAGCATTTGGCCCAGCACCGTGGCGGGATTTGCTTTTGCATCGATCTCGATCCGCGGTGGGTGATCAAGATGATCAAGAAGGGCTGGATGGAACAGCTCGAAGCGTACAAGCAGCACTGCATCGACCAGGCGATCACGATCCTCGGCGCGGGGCATGACGTGAAGTGCATGTTCGGGACGCCGAAGTTGATCGAATCGCTGTGCCTGGCGCTGGAAGAGCGCGGCAGCAGCCTGGCCAAAATGGGCATCACCGGCATCTTCTCGGGCGGCACGGAGTTCACGCCGCAGTGGACGCGGTTCTGCATTGAGGAAATGTTTGGCGGTCCGCCGGAAGTGAGCGGCATCTATATGACGCCGACTTACGGCAACACGCTGATGGGGCTGGCGTGCTCGGCGCCGGTGACGGCGGCCGAAGGGTATAAGATCAGCTACTACGCGCCGCAGCCGCGGGCGGTCCTCGAAGTTGTCGAATTCGACAACGCGGACAATCTCGTCGGCTACGGCGAAACGGGGCGGGCGAAGCTCACGACGCTGACGAAGGAGTTCTTCATGCCGGGCTTCCTCGAGCGCGACGAAGGCGAGCGAGAGCCGCCGTGTGACTTATATCCCTGGGACGGCATCAGCGGCACGCGGCCGTTCCGCCTGTTGGCCGAAGGAACGACTGTGGGCGTTTACTAGAACGAAATCGAAGGGAATTAGAACCGCCGATGAACGCGGATGAACGCAGATTGGCGATTGATTCAATAACCGAGCAGGTTATTGGAGCGGCACACGAAGTTAGCAACGTATTGGGCGTAGGATTTCTTGAGAAGGTTTATGAAAATGCATTGGCCGTTGCAATTTGTAGACGCGGATTGGCCGTAGTTCAGCAGCAGGCAATCCAGATTCGATTTGAAAATGTGGTTGTTGGGGATTATGTGGCGGATTTGGTCATAAACAAATTAGTGCTTGTTGAAGTCAAGGCGGTGAAGTGTTTTGATGAGGTGCATTTGGCACAGTGCCTGAATTATTTGAAAGCAACAGGCTTACAAGTTTGTCTGCTTATGAATTTCGGCACACCCAGACTTGATGTAAAGCGAGTCGTTAATAAGTTCTAAATCGCTTGAGTTGTTGTTGAAATATCAGCGTTTATCTGCGTTCATCGGCGGTTTAAATTGGTTTTGAATATGTTGAAACTACCTGTTATCCGTTGGGGCCAGCCGTACGATTCGCTGGAGGTGGCCGAAGTCACGCATTTTGCGACGGGCGAGCCGATCGCGACCGTCTGCCAGGCCGGCGGCGGGATTATCAAGCGGGACATGCGCGCAGCGCAGCAAGCCCGCGATGCGTTGCGGGCAATTCCATGTCGCGAGCTGATTGCCATGCTTGGCAAAGCGGCCGATTTGTATGAGAACGGCACGCTGCCGATGGGCGACGGCACGCAATCGCCCGACGATTTCGTCCATCAGCAGTCGGCGAGCACGGGGCTGCCCGAGCATATGTGCCGGGCGAACATGGCCAAGAATTCGTTCGTGCTCAAGAACATGGAGCAGATTCTCGGCTGCCTGACGCGGGGACTCGATCTCGACATCCTGAGCCGCGGGTATGGCGAAGAAGGACGCGGCGTCACGGTCAGCTACCAGGCGCAGTCGCCGGTGTTGTCGGCCGTGTTGCCGTCGAATTCGCCGGGCGTGCATACGTTGTGGTTGCCGGCGATTCCGTTTCAGCTGGGGCTGGTCTTGAAGCCGGGACCGCAGGAGCCCTGGACGCCCTATCGCATCTTCGCCGCGTTCACCGAGGCGGGTGTGCCGCGGTCGGCGTTCTCGCTCTATCCGGGCGAGGCGGAAGCAGGTGCGGCAGTGCTGGAGGCGTGTGAGCGGGCAATGATCTTCGGCGGCACCGCGACGGTCGAACGTTACCGCGGCAACCCGAAGGTGCAGGCCCACGGGCCGGGCTTCTCGAAGATTCTCTTGGGCGACGACGTCGTCGACCAGTGGGAAAAGTATCATCGACCTGATGGCGGAGAGCATCTACATCAACAGCGGCCGCGGCTGCATCAATTGCTCGGGCGTCTGGGCGTCGCGGCACACGCGCGAAATCGCCGACGCGCTGGCCGAACGACTTGGACCAATCGAGGCCTTGCCGCCGACCGATCCGAAGGCCGGGCTGGCGGCGTTTACGGTGCCGGGGATGGGCGCCGCGGTGTGGAAGCAAGTGGAGAACGATCTCAAGGCGGCGGGCGTGACGCACGTTACCGAGAAATACGGCCCGCGGTTGGTGGAACAAGGTCGGGCGAGCTATTTGCGGCCGATGATCGTACACTGCGCAGTCGCCCGAACCCGCGATGGCGCGGACCGAGTTCATGTTCCCGTTCACGTCGGTGGTCGAATGTCCGCAGGCGGAGATGCTCAAGCAGATCGGTCCGACGCTCGTGGGCACCGTCATCTCGAACGACGAATCGCTGCGAAAAGCCGCCGCCGACACGACGCACATCGACCGGCTCAACCTCGGCCCGATCCCCACCACCAAGCTCAATTGGCTGCAGCCGCACGAAGGCAACCTGTTCGAGTTCTTCTATCGCAACCGGGCGTTGCAAACTGCCTCCCTGCCCTGACCGCTGCGACTTCTCACCTCGATGCTGCCGTTCGATTTCCAACTGCCGACGCGAATCGTTTTTGGGCCGGGGAAGTTGTCGGAGCTCGGCGAGGTCGCGGTGAGCTTGGGGGCGAAGCGGGCGCTGGTGGTGAGCGATCCGGGGATCGTAGCGGCGGGGCACACGCCGCGCGGGATCGCGTCGCTGGAGGAAGCCGGTATTGCGGTGGCGCTCTTTGACGGCGTGGCCGAGAACCCGACGACGGCGCACGTCGACGCGGGACTGGCGATCGCACGAGAGTTTCAACCGGACTTGATCGTCGGCATCGGCGGCGGCAGCTCGATGGACTGTGCGAAGGGGATCAATTTTCTCTATTCGTGCGGCGGGCGGATGAGCGATTATTGGGGCCAAGGCAAAGCGACCGGGCCGCTCATGTCGATGATCGCCGTGCCGACCACTTCCGGCACTGGCAGCGAGACGCAGTCGTACGCGTTGATTGCCGACGCCGAGACGCACGTCAAAATGGCGTGCGGCGACAAACGGGCCGCGTTCCGGGCGGCGATCCTCGATCCGGAGTTGACGCTCACGCAGCCGACGCGCGTGACCGCGCTCACCGGTATCGACGCGATTTCGCACGCACTCGAGACGTACGTCTCCAAGCGGCGCAATCCAATTTCGCTGGTCTTTAGCCGCGAAGCGTGGCGGCATTTGGCGGCAAATTTTGGCCGCGTGCTCGCTGAGCCCGAGAATCTCGAAGCCCGCGCGGAGATGCAGCTCGGCGCGGCGCTTGCCGGCCTGGCGATTGAAAACTCAATGCTCGGTGCGGCCCACGCACTGGCGAATCCGCTCACCGCGACGTATGGCATCGTCCACGGCGAGGCGATTGCGCTCGTGTTGCCCCACGTGATCCGTCACAATGGCCGGACGGTGAGTCCTTGGTATGGCGAACTGGTCGACGGCAACGACGATATCGCTGGACTCTCCGCGAATGGCAGCCCAGCGGAGACGCTCGCCGAGTTTGTCGCCGAACTGACGCAGCAAGCGGGGCTTGCTCGTACGCTCCGAGACTATGGCGTACCATTGAAGGAGCTTCCCCGGCTCGCTGCAGCCGCCACCGAACAGTGGACCGGCACATTCAATCCCGTTCCGATGACCTCCAGCGACTTCCAAACACTTTATGAAGCGGCCCTATAGCAGAATCGTGAATTGCTTGTCGTTGGTGGCGGTCTGCGCGACGGCGCTGCTGCTAACTGCGCCGGCGTCTGCCGACGAATGGTTGGTCGTCCGCCGCGACACCTCGGGCACCGGCGTCGCCGAAGGGCCGCTGCCGAAGCAGCTTGACGTGCTGTGGACCTACAGCCGCGGGCGAGGAAGCCGGCTTCGAGGCGACCGCGGTCGTCAACAATCAGATCATTTACGTCGGCGACAACTACGGCACATTTCACTCCGTGCTGCTGGACGACGGCAAGGGAATCTGGAAGCAGAATTTTCCGGATACGGCGTTCCTGGCCGGAGCGGCCTGGAACGATGGCACGCTCTACGTCGGCGACGCCAACGGCATGGTCAGCGCGCTGTCGATCGAAGATGGCCACGAGATTTGGAATACGGAAGGCCCGGGAGAAGTTTACGCCGGGCCGTTGGTCGATGATGACAATCTGCTGGTTACCTGCGAAGCCGGGTCGCTGACTTGTTACGATAAGATGACGGGCGAGAAGCGCTGGGACTTCAAGATCGAGGCTCCGCTCCGTTGCACGCCGACCATTGCGGCTGGCCAGATCTTGCTGGCAGGCTGCGACAGCAAGCTCCATCTGATCGACGCGAAGACAGGCAAGGAGACGACTCAGATCGCGATCGACGCACCGACCGGTGCCACCGCCGCCTTTCACAAGGACCGGGTGTTTTTTGGCACCGAGGGGGGCACATTCTACGCGATCGAGATGCCACGCGACGGCGGCGAACCGAAGGAAGTTTGGACGTATCGTGATCCCGATCGGGGCCAGCCGATCCGCTCGGCCGCGGCAGTGACCGACAAGCTGGTGGTCTATGGAGCCCAGGGAAAAGCGATTTACGCGCTCAATCCGGCCACGGGTGCCCTAGAATGGAAGGTGCCGACGCGGAGCCGAGTCGACAGCTCGCCGGTGATCGCGGGCGATCAGGTCGTGGCGGCGACCGAGCGCGGGGTGTTGTATGTGCTCGACGCGGCGACCGGCGCGATCAATTGGCAGTTCGACGCCGGCGGCAGCTTCACGGCCTCGCCCGTGGTCGTCGACGGCAAAATAATCATTGGCAACGGCGACGGTACGCTGTATTGCTTTGGCGCGAAAAAAGAATCCACAGAGAAGGCACCAACACCTTGACCACCAGTTCCACCAAAACTGAAGTCGGTAGCTACTTCATCAGCAACTACCCGCCTTTCTCGGCCTGGAGTGCGGAGGAGCTCGACTCGGTGCGCACGGCGATGTCGTCGCCGCCAGCCGAGGTGCCGCTGGGGCTGTATCTGCACATTCCGTTTTGCCGCAAGCGGTGCAAGTTTTGTTACTTCAAGGTGTTCACCGAGAAGAACTCCAGCGAGGTGGAGCGATATCTGGCGGCTTTGTCGCGCGAGATCGAGTTGGTGAGCAAGTTGCCGGTGATGGGCGCGAGGCCGTTTCGATTCGTCTATTTCGGCGGGGGTACGCCTTCGTTCTTGAGCTCGCGGCAGCTCGAACGGTTGGTGGATCGCCTGCGGGCCAATGTGTCGTGGGACGCGGCCGAGGAAGTTACGTTTGAGTGTGAGCCGGGCACGCTCTCCGAAGCCAAGGTGAAAACGCTCCGCGAGATCGGTGTCACGCGGCTGAGCCTGGGAGTGGAACATTTCGACGACGAAATCCTCCGCGAGAACGGCCGGGCTCACGAGTCGCCCGAAATCTACAAAGCCTGGCCTTGGATCACCGCGGCCGGCTTCCACAACACGAACATCGACCTGATCGCCGGCATGGTCGGCGACACGACGGAAAAGTGGCGCGAGACGGTCCGCCGCGCGATCGAACTCGAGCCCGATAGCGTGACGATCTACCAGATGGAGCTGCCGTTCAACACGGTCTACTCGAAAGACATTTTGGGCGGCGTAATCGAAACTCCGGTTGCCGATTGGTCGACCAAACGGGGCTGGGTCGACTACGCGTTCGATGCGCTTGCCGGCGCCGGCTACAGTACGTCGAGCGCCTATACGATGGTCAAGCATCCGGAGCGGGTGAACTTCAGCTATCGCGACAATCTCTGGCAGGGGAGCGATTTGCTCGCCACGGGCATCGCCAGCTTCGGCCATATATCGGGCGTCCACTATCAAAACCATCCGGAGTGGGAGCAGTATTGCGGCACGCTTGAAGCGGGCGAACTACCGCTCACCCGTGCGCTAGCGATCGATCCGCACCAGCGGCTGGTGCGCGAGATGATCCTGCAGCTGAAGAAGGGAAGCTCCATCTGCATTACTTCCGCGACAAGTTTGGTGTGGATATCGTTGCCCGCTGGCGAGATGCCTGGGGCGAACATTTCGCAGAAGGACTGGCGATCCACGACGCAGAGCGGCGATCGCATCGAGCTGACGCGCACCGGGCTGTTGCAAGTGGATTCGCTGCTGCCGGCATTCTTCGAGCCCCAATTCGAGGGCGTCCGCTACACTTGAGCGATTGCGCTCGCCGGTGTGACGGCAGAGTTAGACGATCCACGTTTTGCCATCCACGTTGTGTGTCACCAAGATGGTTGGCCGGCCGTCGCCGCGAGTGAGCTGAAACGTAAGGGGTAGCGACTCGCTGGTCAGGATTTGCGCGGATTCGAGCGTGGTCGTCCCGACCGAACGCAATTCGGAATCACTGAGCCGGAGCAATTCAAGCCTCCAAGGGTCGCGCTCGACGATCAACAACTCGCGTGTGCCGACTTTCGCATAAAACGGCAGCTTGTCGCGCGTGCGATCATCTTCACTAACTGATTTCGACGGCGAAGTCGGGCCCGCCGCACCAATGAGTAGCAAGATCAAGTGCGGGGTTTTCGGGATAGTAAACGACTACATCGGGACACCGATAGTTTTGCTGCCAGCCCTTTTCCCTGTCGCTGACATTTGTTCCCGCCAACACGAAGGCCGGGCTACTCCAGCCAACGACTTGCTGAAATATCGCCGCCAACCGCGCCGCAATTTGTTGATGTTCGTTATTCGGCAACGGGGCCATCATATACGTGCCCTCCCAGACTTCGTCCCAACGATCGGAGCCCGCTGCAGCGCGTTCTTCACGCAACAATTCCGCAAATTCGCGATCGAGAACGACGGTAGCCATTTGAAAACCCCTGTGTCAATCAAAGGAAGTCGATGACCTTCCTCAAGTGTACGATGCTCCCGGCGCGATCTCAACACGAGCTTCAGATATGTGCGCCGTGCGCCTCATAGGTCCGCAGCGGGCGGCAGCCGCCGGCGGGGTCCTCCGTGCCGTTCTGTGAGTTTTCGAGCGCAATCTCGTAAAGACGCTGTCCAGCCGGCGTTGGGTAATCGCCGGTGAGACAGGCGCGGCAGAGATCGCTGGGCGGGCGGTCGACAGACTTTGCGATCGATTCGATAGGCAAGTAGCGGAGGGATTCGGCACCCAGCTCGCGGGCCATTTCCGCGAAAGTTTCTTCCGCCGGGCGACCTTCCTGCATGAATTGCGGCGCGAAGAGTTCCGAAATCGTCGACATGTCGATGCCGTAGAAGCACGGCGCGACGATCGGCGGGCAAGCTACGCGAACGTGAATCTCTCGGGCCTTGCCGACTTCGCGGATCCGGTTGATGAGCACCCGCATCGTGGTCGAGCGGACGATCGAGTCCTCGACCAGCAGCACCCGCTTGCCTTCGAGCACTTCGCGCAACGGCGTGTACTTCGACTGGGCCTTCGACATCCGGTTGTCGCCCCCTTCGATGAAGGTGCGGCCGGAATAGCGGTTGCGGATCAGCCCTTCGACGCTGGGGACGCCCAATTGATAGGCCATCGCGTCGGCGGCGCACTTGCTCGTATCGGGCACCGGAACGACGACCGTGTCCTCGTCGATCGGCACGGTTTCCAGCCGCGCGAGCTCCTCGCCGAGCACCTTGCGCGAAAGGTAGACGCTGCGGCCGTCGAGCGTGCTGGCGACGTTGGCAAAATAGATCCATTCAAAGAAGCAGTGTGCCCGCCGCGAAGCGTCCGCGAAGCGTTCGATGCGAAACTCACGGCCGTCGGAGTAGATCATTTCGCCCGGTTCGAGCGAGCGGATGTTGCGGTTTAGGAAGCCGAGGTTCAAAAGCGCGACACTCTCGCTCGCGGCGGCCAAGAGCGGCCCTTCAATCGCGTACGACAGCGGCCGAAGTCCAAGCGGATCGCGGGCGATCACCATTTCGCCCAAAGCGTTCAAGAGCGCGATGCAATAGGCGCCGTCGAACCGCTGGGCCACATTGTGCATCACTTCCACCAGCGGCGGCCGGCGATCGCCCGAGAGCTCGCGGCTGATCTCGTGCATAATGATTTCGGTATCGGTCGCGCGGGAAAGGTGGTGGTCGTCGTCGGCCAGCAGTTTATCGCGGAGCTCGGCGTAGTTGGCAAGCTGGCCATTGAAGCCGAAGCAGAACCATTTGTGCTTCTGCAGATGGTGTCGCTCGAACGGCTGGGCGTAGCTCAAATCGTCCTTGCCACAGGTGGCGTAGCGGACGTGGCCGAACGCGGCTCGCCCCGTGCAGCCGGCCATGATGCTTTCTGCCTTGCCACGATGGCTGAGGCGGAAAACCTCGCTGACGCTGCCCAGTCCGCGGTAGGTTTCCAGCAGTTGCTGTCGGCCGGGGCTGTAGCTGGTCATTCCGGCCGAAAGCTGGCCGCGATTCTGGACATCGAGCAGCATCCGCGGAATCAACCGCGAGATTTCGTCGGGACCCTGGGGCGGGCAGAGCGGGCTCGTCTCGCGGCCCGACAAATGATAAATAGCGGCGATGCCGCACTCGTGATGCAAGTCGGACATGTAGGGGGCGAGACCGGTGGTGGGACGGGCGACTCCTAAGTCATTCTACGCCCTCGGGGCCCGCACCTCAACGGCCACGATTCCGCTGCGAGTTTTACGGCTGTTCGACGCCATTGAGTTCGATCACACCGCCACCGGCGAGGTCGATCAGCCGAGCACGGGCGGCGGCCACGTTCAAGTTCTCGAGTGCCATTTGGTCGGTTCGCGAGCGGGCCAGATCGTTCCGTTCCGCGATCAGCAGCCGGCGACGCGTTTCGGCTTCCACCAGGAAGAGCCGGGCATTGCGATATTCAAAGTTGGGCTGCTGGCCGTAAGCGAATGCGTGGAACGGTCCATAGGCGCGGAGCTGGCGACGCATGGTCCGTACTTCTTCGTCCGAGATTCGGATCGCCGCGTCGAGCTCACGCTTCTGACATTGGTACTCGACCTGCGAGTAGAGCCGGGCCTCGATCTTGGCGGCTGCCAACGCTCGGCGTGCCGCCGCGATTTCCGCTGGATCGGCTGCTTCCTGGGCCAAGGCGATTTCAGGACGGAAGCTTACGAAGAGCGCGGCGACGCCAATAGCAAGAAGGAGAGTGCGCATGGGAGTTTTCGGCGAGGAGGGAGCGGAGAATTTGGGGCTTTTTCCAGCCTAGTCAGGCCCCCTCCCCTCCGCAAATTCCCGTTGCTATTTCGCAACACGCCGAGCTCGATGTGCAGATTTTCTCGGGATTCGCGAACCTCTCTGCCGGAATAGCCGTCTACAGGGCGATCTGGACCGCCAACTCCCAAGGGTGAGAATGAGCCGTGGTTTTTCCTGAGCGAGTCGAGACGGAGCGACTGCTATTGCGCTGGCCAACTGACGCAGATGCCGAAGAGATCTTCGCGCGCTATGCCAGCGATCCGGTCGTCACGCGCTACATGATGTGGAAACCACATCGGTCGGTAGACGAAACCCGCGAGTATCTGAAAAAGAAAGAAGCCGAGCGAGAATCTAGCGGCGGAAAAGGCTGGCTGCTGACGCTGAAAACCGACGGCCTGCTAGTCGGAATGATCGGCTGCCGCCCGGTCGAATCGCATATCCTGCAATTCGGTTATTGCCTCGCGCAAGACATGTGGGGTCGCGGTTTCGCCACGGAGGCGGCGCGGGCCCTGGTCGATGTCTGGTTAGACATGCCGGATATTTGGCGTGTGCAGGCCCATTGCGATCTGGAGAATGTCGCGTCGGCGCGCGTCTTGGAGAAGGCGGGGTTGTCGCGCGAAGGCACGTTGCGAAGATTTATCGTCGCGCCGAACACGGGGCCTGTTCCCCGCGACGTGTATGTTTACGCCCGCGTGCGAGAGCAATAGCGAGCTTATCGCGGTCGTCGCGGTGCGCCGTTGTGGCTGGCCTGCGTCTCCGGTGCCTCAACGAGATCGACTAACTCGTGAATGTTGCCGGTCACGGGAGCCGCGCAAAATTCGCCATCGGCGGCGTGGATCTCCATCGACACGCCGTTGGTCGGCACGAGCATCGTCGATTCGACGTGGGCGCTGACGTTGGTGCCGTCGACGACCGAAAGGCGGAAACGTGACAGGATCCTTCGCAGGGCGACCCGCATAATCACCAGGGCCAGCGGACCGCCGATGCACATCCGTGCGCCAGCACCAAAAGGATGATACGCATAGGGTGATGGCCGCAGCGTGAGCCAGCGATCGGGGAGGAAGCAGTTCGGATTCGTGTACAGCTCGGGCAGTCGATGGGTCACCAGCGGCGTGAACACGATCCCCGTGCCGCGGGGCAAGCGATACGGCCCGAGGTCGACCGCCTCGACGTTGATCCGCTGCGAATAGGCAGACGCGGGCAGCACCCGCATGCTTTCCTTGATCACGCAATCCAACAGCGAGAGCGACTCCTCGCCGTCGCCGTTTGAGTCGGCATCGCCCCAGGCGGCGCCTTCGGGCGCGTCGTTGGTGGCGGCAGGGCCGTCGCTGCTCCTTCTTGTTGCCATTCATCCCACAGCCGCTGCATCACGGACGGATGTTCGCCGAGCAGGAACAGCGTCCAGCAAAGCGAATGGGCGGTAGTCATGTGAGCGGCACCAAACAAGACGGCCGCCTGGCCGACGAGCTCTTCATCCGAGAGTCCGCCTTCCTCGTCGTGCATCCGCACCAGGATCGAGAGCACGTCGCGGCCCTGTTCGTTCGACTCGCGCCGACGGTGGATCATCCGCAATATCTCGGCTTCTAGCTTTTCTGCGTAGGCCAGCAGCTCCTCGTAACGCTTGCTGAAAGTCTCGTTCGGTACTAGTGCGCCGGCGCCCAACTCGTCGTTCATCTGCACCCATTCGGCGATCATGTCGCCCAGCCGCAAGGCGAGCTCCGGTTCGTCGAGTCCGAAGAGCAGCGTGCTGGTGACCTGCAGCATGTACCGCCGCATCTCTTCGGCGATATCAAGGACCTCGCCCGGCTTCCATGTGTCGAGCATCTCGTCGGTTAGCCGGGTGATCGTCGCGGAATAAGTCGAAATGGCCCGCCGGCTAAACGGCTCTTTCACCAGCCGGCGATTGCGGCGGTGCTGCTGCCCGTTCATCGAGAGCAGGCCGCCCGAGAGTCGTCGCTGCGCCGAATTCTTCGGGCCGCGAATGGCGAAGAAGCGGGCCTGGTAGCGATTGGTGTCGCTGAGAACTTGTTGATTCAACTCGGGACTAAAGAGGAAGGCTACGCGCTGGCCGCCGTCCTGGATGACGCCCAGCGGACCGAACTCTTGGTGCAAGTCGCGGATCCGATGCAGCAAATCGCGGGAGAATTCGCCCAGGTCGACGTGCGCGACTGGCGGCTCGATGGTCGCGGCGCACGGCGCGACCGGCATTCGTTTCACATTGTCCAAGGGGAGGCATTCGCAGTGTCGCTGGCAAAGATGGACTTCGCCTGCTCGGTTACACGCCGGCCACAACCCTAGCCCAACAGTAACAATGGGGGGACGGTGGGGCTCATCCATACCCACCAGCCATCCGAAGCTTCCCAAATATAGCACATTATCCAGAGCGTGCATTTTATCTACTCCCTTCCCGTGAGTGCAAGATTGTCGCGGTGGATCACCTCGTCATAGGGCTTCTGGCCGAGAATCTCGAGAATTCGATCCTTGGGCAGACCGGCGATCCGGCGGAGGTCGTCCGAGCCGTAATTTGTCAGCCCGCGGGCAATTTCGACGCCATTCTGGCGGCAGATCGCGACCACGTCCCCTTTGTGGAACTCGCCCACGACCGACGAGACGCCCACAGCCAGCAGGCTTCGTCCCTGCTTTTCGACGGCATTTTGGGCTCCGGCGTCGAGCAGCACCTTCCCAGCCGGATGGGCCGTGAGTCCGATCCAACGCTTTCGGGAAGTGACCGCGGGGCCATGCGCGATGAAGAGCGTGCCGATTTGCGCCCCCGCTGCGATGTCCATCAGGACGTTGGACCGGCGGCCATTGGCGATGATCACATTCTCGCCGGCTGTGGTCGCCAGGCGAGCCGCTTCGAGCTTGCTGGCCATACCGCCCGTGCTGAGATGGTTGCGGTCCGGATTCGACAGCCGTCTGAGCCTGGAATCCGCGGATCGCCTCGTCGATATTCTCGACGGTGGGAATCACCTTCGATTCGGGGAGGCTGGGATGGCCGTCGTAGAGACCTTCCACGTCGGAAAGCAGCACCAACAGCGGCGCTCGCAGCAGGTTCGTGACCATCGCGGCGAGCCGGTCGTTGTCGCCGACCCGGCGTTCCAATTCGTCGACCCGCACGGTGTCGTTTTCGTTGATGATCGGAATGGCATCGTATTGGAACGAAGCCAGGAGGGTGTTCCGCACGTTGAGATATCGCGTGCGGTCGTTGAGGTCGTCGGCCGTGAGCAGGATTTGTGCCGCGTGCCGGCCATGGGGCTCCAGTGCCCGGTTGTAGGCTTCGATCAGCCGACTCTGGCCGACGGCCGCTACGGCCTGCAAATGCCCCAAATCGCTGGGTCGCCGCCGCAGCCCGAGCCGTCCGATGCCGGCCCCCACTGCCCCGCTCGAGACCAACACCACCTGGCGTTGATCTTCGATTAGCCAGACGAGTTGCTCGGCGATGGCGGTGACGCGATCGTTATCGAGCGAACCATCCTCGTGCGTAAGCACGCGGGTGCCGACTTTCACGACGACGGTGCGAGAGACTGTGGCAACTTCTTGCCGAACCGGATCGAGCATAAGAGAACGTGAGCGAGAGATTTTGGGCTACTGGCGTCGGCGTCCACGCCGAATTTACCGCCGGAAAGCGCCGCCCGGGCCCTTTCCTCCATGATAATCAAGCCGGCTCCAACACTCGAATCGAAACCGCGAGTACGAGATCCTTCACGGTGCGGCGATAACGGGCCATGTGGGGTGCTTCGAGATGCTTTTGCAGGGCCTCGAGGGAATCCCACTTCTCGATCACCGTAACCACGTTTTCCCGTGGGGCGGGCTGGTCGGCAATCGCAGTCGCCAAATCGACCGCCGGGCCATACTCGATGCAGCCGAGCTCGGCCCGCACATCGGGCACCAGCTCAGCAAAAGCGGCCAGGAAATCGTCGCGCATGCCGGGGGCAATGTCGATGGTGGCAATCACATGGATCATTGGCGGTGTATTCCGTTTTACCTGCGTTTTCCGGCCGATCACGCTGAGTCGGGAGCCGACGCAGACCGAGCCCCCTACGATACTGGATCGAGGCTGATCGGGGTAGGGTTCGCGCCGGGGACTTGGCTTACTCGAACGTGCGGAGCATGTTTCGCGAGCGTGTCAAAATCCGGCCGCTACGTCGCGTATTTATGTCACTTTTTGCAAATAGCTGTACGAACGCTATTGACCATGTACGCACGTATATTATAAGTTAATAGTCACTTCGATCGCGGCGGCTCGGCAGCTTTCCCGCTCGAAAACAACGCCCACGACTGTCTTCATCGACAGCATTTGCCCATCGTCCCAGGAGGGTACCCGCATCATGACCTTGTCACAATTAACCTCCCGCCAGCGCGAGGTCTTTGAATTTGTCCGCGATTTGATCACCAACCGCGGGTACGGCCCGACCGTCCGCGAGATCGGCGACAATTTTGGCATCAGTTCGCCAAACGGCGTGATGTGCCATTTGAAGGCCCTCGAAAAAAAGGGTCTGATTACCCGCGAACCGAACATGTCGCGGGCTATTCAAATCACCGAGGAATACAAAGAAGAACGCGGCATGCCGCTGGTGGGGCAGGTCGCGGCCGGCAATCTCACGGAGGCCATCGAACAGGGCGACCGGTTCGAGTTTGAAAACTGGTTCCCTCAGCGGAAGAACCAATTCGCGCTCAGGGTGAAGGGCGAATCGATGATCGAAGCCCAAATCGCCGACGGCGACGTCGTGGTTTGTCGCAAGGCCCGCACCGCTCATAAGGGCGATATCGTCGTGGCGATGACCGACGATGGTGAGGCCACGCTCAAGTACTGGTTCCCTGAGGCCAATCGTGTCCGTTTGCAGCCGGCCAATTCGTCGATGAAGCCGATTTACTCCCGCACAGCCCAGGTGATCGGCATCGTTACTGGCGTGGTCCGCCGCGTGACTTAGCGGTTTCGGGCCGGCATGGGCGGCAAACTACTGGAATTTCCGCCGGATTTCCATTACCTTTGCAGTGGGAGTGGGGTAGGCGTGTTCCAGCTAGTCCGCGTTGTAGGGCGATTGTCATGTCGGTCATCAACTATTCGAAGGACGGAATTCTCACCGTCTGCCTGACCGATGCTCGCTTGACCGACGAGGCTAAGCTCGAAGTGCTGGGTGCCGAGTTGATCAAACAGCTCAACGAAACCACCGAAGAGCGGGTAATCCTCGACTTCCGCAATGTGCAATTCATGTCGTCGTCGATGCTTGGCAAGCTGGTCCAGGTGCAAAAAAAGTGCAAGGAGTTCAAGGTCCACTTGAAGCTCGCCGGGATCTCGCCCGACATCGTCCAGGTGTTCAAAATCACCAAGCTCGACAAGCTCTTCGAGATCGAAACGGACGAAGCCGCTGCCCGCAAGGCATTCATGCGCCGCGGCTGGTTCGGCTAGGGGATTCCTCTGGCGAGCGCGCTTCAGCGGGCGGGCGACGTGACGTAGCGTCTCAACTCACGTTGGGCCCCTACCCTCTCGCGCAGTATAGTTAAGGTTGTCCCTTCGATCCCTCGCCCCTTCCGCCGGTATTTCGCCGGCAACGTTGCGAGTTTGCCATGCGCGACCACTTGCTGCTCTATATCAACGGCGAACGGCACCAGGTCCGGGGCGGCGACGGTCTGCTCAGCCTGAGCGATTTTCTCCGCTCTCGGCTCGGCCTCACCGGCACCAAGATCGTCTGCTCCGAAGGGGATTGCGGATCGTGTACGGTGCTCGTTGGTCGGCCGGCAAACAACCACTTCGACTACCGACCGGTCGACTCTTGCATTCAGCGGATGTTCCAACTCGACGGCACGCACGTGGTGGCGATCGAGGGACTCACCGGCAAACGGGAACCACGTGAGCTGTCGCCCGTGCAAAATGCGATGATCGCCTGCCACGGTTCGCAATGTGGCTTTTGCACGCCGGGATTTGTCGTGGCGATGACGGGACTGCTGGAACAAGACGAGGCCCCGTCGATTGACGATTGGCAAACAGGTCTCACGGGAAACCTCTGCCGCTGCACTGGCTACGTACCGATCGTCGAAGCGGGTTGCTCGGTCGACAAGAGCGCCTTCACCCGGCTCAACGAGCAATATGACGCGAGGCCCATGCTCCGCGATTTGGCAGAGTCGACCAACGATCCAATCGCCGTCGACGTGGTCGTCGGCGATCGCCGCCGTCGCTTCTACTGCCCGACGAATTTATCCACTGCACTTGAAATTATCAGCGATCATCCAACTGCGAAGGTGATCGCCGGGGCCACCGACGTCGGCGTGCAATTGAACAAGGGTCTGATCGACCCCGATGTGTTCATCGACTTGAATCGCGTGTCGGAAATAACCGGCGCGGCCATTGAGGAAGGTCCCGACGGAAGCGCAATCATCGCAGGTGCACGCGCCACATGGACCGAGATCGAATCGCTGGCCCGCGACGCGTTGCCGGAGTTTCAGAAGATCGTGGCCATTTTCGGTGCGCCGCAGATTCGGCACGTCGGCACGATCGGTGGCAACATCATCAACGCCTCGCCGATCGCCGATTCGCTGCCATTGCTGATGGTCGCCGAGGCGGAACTGGAACTGTCGAGTGCGGATGGCACGCGGATTGTGCCGATCGTCGGCTTCTATCAGGGCTACAAAAAGTTCGATCTGCGGCCGGGCGAACTGCTCACCCGCGTCCGCATCCCCCTGCCCGAACCGGATGTCTTGTTGCGGCTGGTGAAAGTCTCGCGCCGCCGCGATTTGGACATCGCCACTTTCACTGCGGCAATTTGGATGCGGCTCGATGGTGAGCGGATCGCCGAAGCGCGGGTCGCTTTCGGGGCCTGCGGACCGACGGTCGAACGGGCTCGCCACACAGAGAATTTCCTCCGCGGGCAGATTTTTGATGAACGAACCATGCGAGCGGCCGGTGATATCGCCGTTGGCGAAATCACACCGATCAGCGATGTCCGCGGCAGTGCGGGTTTTCGCCGGCAGCTTGCCCGCAACGTGCTCCTGAAGTTCTATCTCGAACAGGCGCTCGCAACCGTATAATTCACGTACCATGACCAGCGTCGGCAAAACCATTCCGCATGATTCGGCCACCGGCCATGTGACCGGGACGGCGCCCTATCTCGACGATCTGCCGCCGCGGTCGGATGAACTGGTGGTCGGTTTTATCGGGAGTCCGATCGCCAGCGGGCGGATCGTGTCGCTCGACTTGGCCGCGGCTCGCCAGGTTCCTGGTGTGGTCGGAGTCTTCACGGCGGCGGACATTCCGGGCAAGCGAATTTTCGGACCGGTGCTGCAAGACGAGCCGGTCCTCGCTGAGAATGAACTGCTGTATGTCGGGCAACCAGTGGTAGTCGTCGCGGCAGAAACTCGCTTCGCGCTCCAGGCAGCCAAACAGCTGGTGAAGATCAACGCGACTCCGACGGAACCAATTCTGTCGATCGAGGAGGCAATCGAAAAAGATTGCTTTATCGGCCCGGTCCGTCGAATTGCTAGTGGCAACGCGTCTGCCGCGATTGAGTCCGCTCCCCACCGCCTCCGCGGCGTGTTTCATTGTCTCGGCCAGGAGCAGTTCTATCTCGAATCGCAGGCGGCGATCGCCTATCCGGGCGAGGAGGGCCAGATCGTCGTCCATTCTTCGACGCAGAATCCTACGGAGACTCAGGTCGTCGTGGCCGCGATGTTGGGAGTCGGCCAGCATCAGGTCGTCTGCATCTGTAAGCGGATGGGCGGGGCCTTTGGCGGTAAGGAAACCCAGGCGGCGATTCCAGCGATGATGGTGGCGCTCGTTGCGCAGAAGACCGGTCGCGCTGCCCGGCTGATCTATACCAAGGACGAAGACATGTGCTCGACGGGCAAGCGTCATGCTTATCGAGTCGATTGGGAAGTTGGCTTCAACGATGATGGCCGGATCCTCGGACTGAAATCGCAATTCCACTCCGACGGCGGTATCTCGGCCGACCTTTCGCTGTCGGTCATGGAGCGGACGCTGCTGCACGCGGAAAACGCCTATTACATTCCAGACGTCGATTTTGAGGGACGCGTTTGCTATACGAATTTCCCCTCCAACACGGCCTTTCGTGGCTTCGGCGGCCCGCAAGGGAAGGCCGCGATGGAGAACGTGATCCACGAGATTGCCCAGCACTGCGGGCTTGATGCGATCGACGTGCAGAAGCGAAATCTGTATGGCGTGGCGGATCGCAATGTAACGCCCTATGGGCAGCTGTTCACGCGAAATCATCTGCCGGAGATCGTCGACACGCTGCTCAAATCGTCCGACTACGCAAATCGCCGCCGGGCGATCGAAGCGAAAAACTCCACCGACCGGCTGCGACTTCGCGGGATTGCCCTGGCACCGGTCAAATTCGGCATCTCGTTCACCACGCGATTCCTGAACCAGGCCAATGCTTTGGTGAATGTATACTCCGATGGC
Source organism: uncultured Planctomycetota bacterium (assembly GCA_963847905.1). Lineage (GTDB taxonomy): Bacteria > Planctomycetota > Planctomycetia > Pirellulales > Lacipirellulaceae > DASYDU01. The sequence goes on from CAWKBP010000007.1 coordinate 124,641, forward strand.
ACCGTGCAAGTTTCGACCGGCGGCACCGAGATGGGCCAGGGGCTCAACACGAAAATCCGCCAGCTGGTGGCTGACGAATTTGCCATCCCTTGGGATCGTGTGCTGGTGATGCCGACGTCGACCGAGAAAAATGCCAATACTTCGCCGACGGCCGCCTCGGCGAGTACCGATCTCAACGGCGCGGCGGCCGATCGATGCGTGCCGGCAGATCAAGGCTCGGCTGGCGGAATATGCTGGCGCGGCGGTTGGCGGATCACGAGTTGGGCTTGGCAGAGTCGCCGGATTCGATGGTGTTTGAGGATGGTCGTGTGTTTGATCGCCGCAATCCGGATCATCACATGGAATTCGCCGCACTCTGTCGCACTGCGCGGCATGATCGCATCAATCTGGGAGCACATGGGTTTTTTGCTACGCCCGGCGTCGACTTGAATCGAGAGACGGGCCGCGGCACTCCATTTTTCTATTACACGCAAGGTGCGGCGGTCGCCGAAGTCGAAATCGATCGCTTTACCGGTGATCTCACGGTGCCGCGGGTCGATCTGTTGATCGACATCGGTCGCTCGATCAACCCGGGGGTCGATCGTGGGCAGGTGATTGGAGGGTTCATTCAAGGTATGGGTTGGGTGACGGCGGAATGCCTGGTCTACAGCGAACGCGGCGAGCTGCTTGAGTCATTCGCCGACGACGTACAAGATCCCGGCGATCACCGATGTGCCGCCGGACTTCCGCTGTGATTTTTTTCCGAACGACGACAATGTTGAAAACGTGGCCCGCAGCAAAGCGGTCGGCGAGCCGCCGCTGATGCACGCGATTTGTGTTTGGTCGGCGGTGAAGCACGCATTGCGATGCGTGGATCCGAAGCGGCGAATCGAACTGCAACTTCCCGCAACCGGTGAGGAGATTCTTCGCTGTCTCACGGAAATTGAACCCGCGCCGGCACCGCCACGATCTGCTCCTTCCGCATCCGCAAATGGCAACGGCGCCGCGGTGGTTCCCCGTCCACTGACAACTGACAACTGACAACTCATGGCTGTGCCGCACGGATTCATCGAGAAACTCGCCGAGCTTTCGCAGCGCAGGTGAGGCGTTCGTATCGGTAACGATGGTCGAAGCAGTGGGCAGTACGCCGCAAGACGCGGGCACGAAGATGCTGGTGGATGCGAACGGGCTGGTGTTTGGTACGGTCGGCGGCGGGCGGGTCGAGAAGCAGGCGATCGAGCATGCCCAGCGGATGCTCGGTGGGAAGGATTCGCCGACCGGTCAGCTTGTCGAGTGGAATCTGCAGCGCGACGTCGGGATGACATGCGGCGGCGTGGTGAAGTTGTATTTCGAAACCTACAATCATCGCGGTTGGCGGATTGTGGTATTTGGAGCCGGGCATGTGGCGCAGGCGCTGGTTCGTTGTCTCGTCGAGTTGGAATGCCAGATTCTTTGCGTCGATCCACGGGGCGAATGGCTGGCGAAACTGCCGCGGTCGGGGAAGCTCGCTGTGGTTGAGTCGGGCGACGCGGCGGCTGACGTGGCTCAACTCAGCGATGATGATTTTGTGCTTTGCATGACGATGGGGCATCGGACGGATCGGCCGATCTTGGAAGCGATTTTTCGCCGCGGATTGCGGCCGGCTTACCTCGGTGTGATTGGCAGCGCGGCCAAGCGCAAAGTGCTTGAACGGGAGCTGGCTGAGGCCGGCGTGGCCGCGGAGCAGCTCGAGCAGTTTCGTTGTCCAATCGGGTTGCGGCTCGGTCAGAACCAGCCGGGCGAGATCGCGATCAGCGTGGCTGCGGAGTTGATCCAGGTGCGGGACTCACTCATTTCTCGTTCTTGAGACGCGACGGATGGGCCCAGAGCCCGGCTGAGGGCGTGGGGATAAAGTAGTAGCGCTCGCCATCGGCAGTGGTGTTCCAGCCTTGTTTGCACTGGTCGGGGCGGTAGCGGGCGCGGGCTTCGTCGATGTCGAGGAAGCCGAAGTTCACGCCTTCCATCTCGCGCTGGGAAAGATGGCCCGGCGCGTAGGTGATCTTGAAACGGTCTTCGCTCGACCCGTGGATCAGGTGGGCTGTGGCGTGGGCCAGGTCCTGCATGTCGAGATTCTGGCGGTAAGCGTCCATCACGCGCGGCGTGCCGACGTAGCCGTATTTGCGAATGAAGGAGTCGACCTCGGGCTGCTCGCCGAATCGCTTGAGCCCGGGGGCGATGACGATCAACTCGCCGCCGTCGGCCAGGGCCATCCGTGTGCGGTAGACGCTCTTGTTGGCGACCCAGGTGCTGAAGAATTCGTCGCCCTGCATGACGCAGACGATTTTTTCGACCGGTTCGTCGAAGATGGTGATGTTTTGCTCGCGCGACTGGCGGGCGGCGCCGAGGTAGGTTTCGAGATCGTCGCCGACGTAAACGCCGGTGTGGACAAGCTGATCTGCTTCGTTGCGGGCGAGGACGACCTGGACGTAGAGGTCCGGCAATTTGCCGAGGTAGTCGTCTTCGGCTTTGTTGAAGCAGGCGCGGACGGGCGTGACGAGATTGCCGAGGTTGTTCTCGATTCCGCAGCAGGCAGCAGCCATGTGGGCGGCGCAGATGAGGTCCTTGCCGCCGAGGCCGATGAAGTAGTTTTTGTTGTGGTTGGCGAAGCCGAGGACTTCGTGCGGGACCACATGGCCGACGTTGATAATCAGGTCCCAGGGTTCTTCCATCAGCATCTTGTTGAGCGAGATGGGGATCGCCCAATCGGCGGCGCCTTTGGAAACGTCTTTGACGAAATCGGCCGGTACTTCGCCGACGGAGACCACGCCATCGCGCCAATCGTGGGCGTGGATCCGTTCGTTGGGGATTGCCCCGAACATTTGGCGGTTCTCTTCCGGCGTGTGGGGCACATGCTGGCCGAGGGTCGGGATGACGTGGACTTCAGCTTCGTCTTTGAGCAGGTTGTAGAGGATCTCGGTGAGGCGGCCGGCGCCGGAGTGCATCCGCGTGATGTCGGGCGGCAGCAGCAGAACGCGCTTGGGCTTGGCGCAGATTCGGCGCCGGGCTTCGGCGACGGTTTGCTGCATGAGGGCTTCCAGTCGGTCCCAAGAAATCTCGTCGGCCTGTTCGGTGATCCAAGGCATGTGGTCGGTTCCACCTTAAGTTGGGTTGTGGCGGGAGTTTAGGTATGAGTCAGCCGTCTCAATAGTTTATAGCGGGTTTCGAGGTGGGTGACGAATGCCGAATTTCGAATGACGCATTCTGGATTTCCGATGGTCGAGTTTTGAATGCCGAAGGTGACGCGATGCCGACGTTGGCGACCGCCATTGGATTATGTCGCCTTGCGTAAAATCCGACGATTTTGCGAAGGCGACCAAGGTGACATGGGGAATGGGTGGGTTCAAGTGCCAGTTCAGAAATGGATTATTATGCCGTGGTATCGCGCGGACGGTCGGCGAACGAACTTGCGCGGGCAACGTGAGATGCTCGACCGAATGCGCGAACGAACGGCAGCGCCGTGGGTGGAGGAAATCCGTCTCACATACCCTCACGGAGGAAATTGCCTCGACGTGATGGCGTTGTGCCGTTTTGTACGGGTGTTTTGTAGCGGATGGGATGGCTGAATTCAACGACTATTTTTGGCCGGGGTGGCGTGAGTGGTTTGTGTGGTTTACTGGTCGCTGAAGCGACCGGTCCGTCGGTGGTGGTTGGGAGTTTTGGTGGGGTTGGCCCCGGGCGTTCGGCGGCTCGACCGCCGAATCACCTGGGGCTAAATGTTGGGCGATGAGGGATTGCTTGTCTGGCTTTGGGGCGGTGGGGATAATGGAGGCGGAGAGGGAATGGTTTGTTGAGTGGCGATATCAAAACTGCTGGGAAGGATTCGGCTGAGCCGCAGTTGCCGGTGTTGCGGTTTGGTTTGAAGCACTTGTTTTGGTGTGTGACGGGGGCTTGTCTGCTGCTGGCTGCTTTGGTGGTTTGTTCGCGGGCGGACAATATGACGCCGGCGGTGCTGCTATTGGCGGTGCTCGCCGTGGGGCTGCATGTGGGCGGGACAGCGATTGGGACTCGTCTGCGGGACCATGCGAATGAGCGGCGGGCTTGGGAAGCGGAACGTTCGCGGGTCGAGCGGAATGACGTGGGGCCGGTGGCCCTGGCGGTATCGAATCGGCCGCGATCTCCGTGGCATGGCAAGGAACGGCCGCTGGCCCGGTTGCGGAACAGTGTGGTAACCGGTGCGATTGTCGGGGGAACATTGGGTCTGGTGGGCCTTTCAATGGCCATGGGCGAGCGGACGACGTTGGGCGGAATCGCCGTGGGTGGCGTGTCGACGGCGGTGGTTGGGGCGTGGCTGGCGTTTGTGGCTGTGAACTCGTGGACGATCTTTCGGCGAGGGTGGCGGGACGCGGTGGATGCAGGGGCGCCGGATAAGGGGCGGGAGTGAGGCAATTTTTGGGCGGGGCCGGCCGGTCACGTTAGCTAAACCGCCCTTCGACAAGCTCAGGACAGTTGAGCAAGCGCTGGGGAGGCTTACCGCGCGGAAATCAATCTGCGGAGGAGGATGGGGTCGACGCGGCCTCGGAAACGGATCTTGCCGTCGATTTCTACGACGGGGACGCACTCGTTGAACCGCTCGCGGAGGTTTGCGTCGGTGTCGATGTCGATGAGTTTTGGCTCGACGCCATGTTGACGAAGCAAGGCAAGCGCATCGTCGCAGAGATGGCAGCCTTGTCGCGTGTAGAGCACGACGAGTGGGCGGGGTCGATCGGGTGCTGGCGAATCAGTTTTCATGGTCTTGGTTTGCGGTCTGGAGCCGGCCTTATTTTTCCCGCTGGCGGGCCAATGTCGCCAAATGCCAACGTGCATAAGTGCTTTCATATAAGCAACTTAGGTATTTTCTTGAACCGGTCGCTGGACGCTGCCTACGATAGATAGGAAGCCCACCGGGGCTGCTTGCCCTCCTTGAAACGCCATTCGGACGTGGTGGACCACCGGAACGCCGACCTGTAGGTCGGCCGCTTGTCACGGATCAGTTCTCAAGCGTTGTTTTTCGGCCGATTCAGGTCAGTTTTGCGGTTTGTGCTGCGCGAGGTCGAACATGTTTACCCGCCGCGATTATTCCGAGAAGTCACCGGGCCGCCAAGCCCGTCGTCGCAACACGGCGGTCGGTGGTGGCAATTCGCGCCAACAGCACAAGCAAGCACGACGGACGTTCAACGGTCGGCCGAATGTGTGTGCACCCTTCGCACCGCCCGAGGATTGGCATGAATCGACGGACCGCGAAGGTTATCGAGTCGTGATCCAGGAACCGGGCGAGGGCTATCGGCACATCGTCACCGAAGAGCAGATACGGGAGCGGCTCCAGCTTGTGCAGCCGAGTTTTCTAGACCAGCTGGAGGTGGTGCAGCTCAGCCGCATGACGCGGAAGAAGCAGTGCTTCCCCTGTTACGGAATGCAGTGGGGCAACGCAGTATACCTGTACCCGTTGGAAGAGTCGCTGGTGGAACATTTTTACCAGCCGCCGCGGCCGGCGCTGGTGAATGAGGCCAAGATGTACGGCGGTGTGTGGGACGAGCCGGGGCCCGGGGTGTGGACGCTGACCTGGAGCGAGCAGGCGGCCGAAGATTTTTATCTGAACAACATTCTGATCCACGAGTTGGGGCACCTCGTCGACGAGAAGAACTCCAACTACATGGAGCGGGAGCGTTTCGCGGAGTGGTTTGCGATTCACCACGGCTACCGCAAGAGCGGCGGCGGGGCGGCCCGGCGTCCGAACCAGATCGTCCGGCGGCGGCATCACGCGCGGTAAGAGTAGGCGATTTTAGGCCGCCTTCCGAGGCGCGTGCTCTTTCTCGAGCCGGGCCATTTTCTTGGCGATGCGGTTGCGGCGGCCGAGGTGCAGGAAGAAATCGATCACTCCGGGCGCGAGCCGTTTGATCGTGGTGAGCAGTCTGGCCAGCGGTTCGACGACGACCAGGCGGCGGTCGCGGCGAATGGCGCGCACGGCGGAACGGGCGATTTTCTCGGGCGTGGTGCAAAAGATGCGAGGCGGAATTTTTGGTCCCTTTGCATTTTCGGGGACCGGGGCCGAGGCGAACAGATTCGTCGCGACGAAGCCGGGGCAGAGCGCGGTGACGCCCAGCCCCTCGCGGCCAAATTCGGCGCAGAGCGCTTCGCTGAAGCCGACTAGGGCGTATTTGCTGGTGCAGTAGGCGGCGAGCTTGGGCATCGCCAAGAGGCCAAACATGCTGCACACGTTGAGGACGTGGGCTTCGCGGCGAGCCAGGAGCGAGGGGAGGAGTTCGCGCGTGAACTGTATGTGTGAGTGGAGATTGATCCGCATGACGCGGTCCCAGTGTTCGGGCGACATTTCGTCGGTGCGTCCGTAGTAGGTGATGCCGGCGTTGTTGACGAGGATGTCGACGCCGCCCCATTGGTGGAGAATCGCGGCGACGGCGGCGGAGACTTCGTTGGGCTGGCTGACGTCGCAGCGGCGGTCGAGGACTTCGATACCGGAATCGCGACACTCGGCGGTAACTTTGGCTAAACCGCAAGCGTCGATGTCGAGCAGGTAGAGGTGGATGCCTTGGCGGGCGAATTCGAGGGCGATGGCGCGGCCGATGCCGGAGGCGGCACCGCTGATGAGGGCTTTTTTGCCGCGTAGTTCTTTCATGGTTGAGCTACCTCTAGCGAAAGAGCCGGCGATTTATGTCGCCGGCTCTTTACATACCAACTTGATCAACGTCAGCCGACTGGCGTTAGGCTGCCTTGCGGAGCGGCGTTTTGGGCAGCGGCTCGCCCGCGGGAACTACGCGAGTGAACGTGCCGGTTTCGAGATCGGCGGGCGGAATCGCGCGGCTGACGCGGTGGCGATCTTCGCCCCTTAAGAGGGCGACGCCCCACTTGTCGAGGTTGTATTTGCCGCCGTTGTAGACGCTGCGATAGTACTTCTTGTTGGTGTAGGCCGGGACGTGGGTCGGAATGACCCGCATGTTGAACGCCAGGCGATGTTGGTCGGTGGTGTTCGGGCCGGAGCCGTGGATGCAGCGTTCGATGAACATGATGAACTGGCCCGCCTTGACGGGGACGAGTTCACAGGGCTGATCTTCCTCACGGAAGTCGAGCGAATAGGCGGCCTCGTAGAAACCTTCCTCGCCGCCGAACTTGATGGTGCGGATGCGATCGTGGGTGCCGTTGGCGAACCGCATGCAGCCCTTCTCTGGCGTGGAGTCGTCGATGGCGACCCAGACGGTGATTTGGAAGACTTCGCTAAGATCGGGTGGGTAGATGCCGGGATCCTGGTAGTCTTCGACCATGAAGGTGCTGGCCTGGTGCCACTGGATGGCCGGCGCCTTGGGGCCTTTGTAGAAATACTGCGACCGCCAGGCGAGAATATCGGGGCCGAGGATCTGCGCACAGCGTTCGGTGATCGCGGGGCACGTCATGTAGTTCCACAATCGGGGCGACTCGAAATGGCGATCGCGGGGCGTGACGAAGCCATAGGTTTTCGATTTGGTCTTCTCGAGCGCGAGGACTTCTTTTTTGAAGTCCATCATTTCTTCGTTGGTAAAGGCATCGAAGGGACCGATGTAGCCGCGTTCGTAGAATTTGCGGATATCCTGTTCGCTCATCTGAAACTTCGGCTCGACCTTTGCTTTGGGGGCAAAGGATTTCGGCATTTTGAAATAGCAGGGTTGATCGATATAGGCGCGGGTGAAGCCGGACTTAATCAGCACCCAGAACATATCGTGTTCCCAATTCGTAACCACACTCTTGAGGTCACGGGGGAGAATAAACGTGGGCAAATGGAGCGCCTTGTAGGCCCAAAGCATTGCCGTACCGATCATCAGCGGCACTCGTAGCCAGAGCGGCCGCACCTTGGGGCTCATGTTCATATTCGTGACGTCCTTGTCAGTGGAATTTTCGCGGCTGTCCGCGATGATGGGGTAAATGTCTCGTGACGCATCGCTGTCGCAGCAGCAGCTTGCCGCGGCGGGCAACCCCTGCGGATTGCAACGATTGTCATAAAGTATCGGATAGTAGCGAGGTTCGCGCTCAGGAGACAAGGCGGACTTTGCCGATGATCGAGACTTTTCCGGCGGCCGCCGCTAGCGACGCTGCCAGTGGGACTCGCTCGAAACTAAGCTGCACCGTAAACTGAACTAGTGCCCTTTGCCGGCCATCCGGCAGGCTTTTTCCCTGCATCCTCGCGCTTGGTGACTTCGCCCCATGATTCCCCTCGTGAACCCCGCGCATGCTCGCCAGAATTCCGCCGCCACCGAACCATGGTTGCGGGGAGCGGTGCGCTGGATCGTGGTGGTGCTGGCACTGGTGGCGACGGCGGATGCCGCGTACCTGACTTGGACCTCGTTTACGCATGGGGTCGTCGCCGGCTGCGACGGCTTGGGGCATGGCGGCTGCGACGATGTACTCACGAGCCGTTGGTCGCGCGCGGCGGGGCTGCCGGTGGCGCTGGGGGGCGTGGTGTGCTACGGGACGATCCTGGTGTTAGCGTTGATGGCGGGAACGCGGAGCTTCAACGAGAGCCGCGCGTTGGGAACCGTGCTGGCGACGGCGGCGCTGTTGGCGGCGCTCACGGGATTGTGGTTTACGGGTTTGCAGTTCTTCGCGCTGGGCGCGTTTTGCTACTATTGCCTGGGGATTCATCTTTGCGGTTTGGTGATGGCGATCTTGGTGCTGTGGTCGGCGCTGGGGAATCGTCCGGCGCAAGTGGGTGCGTCGCGATCGCACGGGGCGATGGCGGCGATTCCGGCGCGCGTCGACCGATGGGACCGCGACCGGGCGAGCGGCCGGCGCTCGCGGTGGCGGCACCTGTAGCTGGCGTGCTGCTCGCGCTATTGATCGCCGCCCAATTGATGTTTCCGCCGAAGATGTTCGAGATCAGTCAGCCGGAGTTGGCGGCGACGATCGACATGACGGCCGCGTCGGATACACCAAGCGTAGACAGGGATGGACTCTCGCCGGATGCGCTGGAGCATGTGGTCAATCGTCCGACCGACGAAGCAACGTTGGAAGGTGATGAAACGGCTGGGCTGGCTGACGATGCCGATACTCAATTGGCGGACGAAGACGACACTCCGTCTCACAAGTCGCCAAAGCTGTCGCGGGAAGTGACGTTTCTGAAGGGCCGGATCAAGCTCGATATGTACAAGGAGGCAGTGCTTGGCTCGCCCGACGCGGAGCATGTTGTTTTGGAGTTGATGGACTATACGTGTCCCCATTGCCGCAAGATGCATTCGCATATTCGCGAAGCGATGCAGCGGTACGGTGATCAGGTGGCGGTGGTGATCTTGCCGGTTCCCCTGGAATTGGAATGCAACAAGATGGTCGCGGCCACCGATCCGGCACATCGCGGCGCGTGCAAGATTGCGCGGACGGCGCTGGCGGTTGGGGAAGTTGCACCGAGCAAGTTCGTCGACTTTCACAACTTCCTGATGGCGAACGAAGAAAAAGTTCCGACGTCCGGGCAGGCGGTGGTTCGTGGCTATGGGATGGTCGACCGCAAGCGGCTCAAGGCGCGCGGCAGCAGCCAGGAAATCGAGGATAGAATTCAAAAAGACATTCGACTCTATGCGGCGTTGGCGGCCGAGCATCAGGGGGATGTGTCGTTTGGCCTGCCAGTGCAGGTGGTGGGCGACACGGTACTCTCCGGCGGTGAGATCTCCACGGAAGAGATGTTCGAGGCCTGGGAAAAAGCGCTCGGCATTAAGCCGCTGTGAAGCGCGAGCCGCTCGCTTTGCCCCGTTAGTATCGCAGGATCCAATCGAACGCGAGGCGGTTTTCGAACACGTCGCGGCGTTCGGTGAGCGGTACTTCCCAAGCGAGACCGACTTCCATGTTGGCGCTGGGCTTGTATTTGGCGCCGAATGCCCCGGTCACGATGTTGTTGCCTGCCACGCCCGTCGAGCCGAAATTGAACAGGTCGCCCCCTTCGATGCCGGGGATGCCGTTTGAACCCGACTCGAGCCAGTGGTACCAGTTGTACTCCATGAGCGCGTACCAGCCGGGGTGGAACTCATAGTCGAAGTGATTGGAAACATAGCACCAGGTGCTATTTGCATCGTCGTCAGTTGGTAGTACTAAGCCGCCGGCTCCGATCCAGTGGCCGTAGCAACAAATCTGCGAACCGCCGGTGAGAAACAGATCGAATGTGCCGTCGCCGTTGTCTTGTTGAGCATTGTGCGAGCCAATTGGAATTTCGTAGACGACACCGCCGCTCGCCAGAGTTTGTGACGCGGGATCGGAGTAGAGCAGGTACTTGAGGCCGGCCGAGATGTCGGCCCAGCCGTCGCCCACCACGGGATTATCCGACACAATGTATCCGTCTTTGGTGGCGATCAATGACAACCGGTCCGTGAGGGCGGCGCGAATCTGCAGTGCGTAAAGCTGTACATCCCCACCGCCGGCTGCGAGTGGCACTTTGTGATTGAGGAAGATCAGGCGAGCTTCGGTCAGGTTGCGAGGGTCTTCGAAGAACACGGGATTTGAAATCGGACTGATAAAGTCATCGTAACAATGGTCTGAGGGCTGGATCAGCGAGCCTAGCCCACAAAGCCCCAAATTGCACGAGCGGTTGTCATAGCAATTGCAGTTGTTGCATTCGCTCGAGTAAACCGACGACTCGTATGGTTTGGAATCAGCAAGTTCCCCGTCGTGGGTCGTCTCGTCGAACGACGCCGCGGATTCGTACGTGTGGAGATTGGGGTATGTAAGCTGTTGGTCGCTGGTATCTTGAGCGCGAGCAAGTGAAAACTGACTCAGTAAGCACGCTGCAACGCTCGAAGCCAATGCGGTTCGCGCAGCACCGGACCGTCGCAATATAAAGGAAAACATGAATCCGCCCCCATTTTAGATTGACGAGCTACCCAAGCCGCCTGGCATTCACCGATGGTAATGCCAATGCCGTCGTCTCAGTTTGACCGCTCCGCCCTACTTAACACGTCGGCAGTCGCGCTCGGGAAATATCATTCGCTGCTATCAATGCCATCAGCCGCTCCGCGACCGATACAATAGACGGGCCGATGGGGCGGAACGATCGATACAATGTGAAAAGTGGGATCTGGGAATTGAAAGACCACCGTGTTTTGACGCCGATCGAGGGTTGCGTCGAGGTGGCGGGGCGACTCTAATAAATAATCCGCCAACGATATCCCCGCCTGCAATTTCTCGCTTGGGCAAGTCAAAAATGGATAGTGGTGAGTATTTTCCACGTGAGTTTTTCGGTTGGAAATTGTCGCGCTCCGAGGAGCGGGCCAACGCGCTCACGCATGGATTGGGATTGGTGCTGAGCATCGCGGGTGCCGTGGCGATGGCGACCAACGTCATTGGTGATGGCGACGTTTGGCGGCAACTTGGTTGCAGCATTTATGTGGCCAGCTTGATCGCCGTCTACGCAATGAGCACGGCCTCGCATGCGGCGAAGACCCCGGAATGGCGCTCGTTTTACCCGCGCTGGATCAGGGTTGTATCTATTTTTTAATCGCTGCTACTTATACGCCGTTTTCGCTGGTTTACTTGCGAACCACGCCTTGGTGGCTGTTGTTGGGCGCGATCTGGTCGGTGGCCTTGTGGGGTTTTATGTCGAAGGTCGTGTTCGCGCATCGCGTGGAGGCGGTCTCGATTTGGCCCTGTATCGTGCTCGGTTGGATGCCAGTGGTCTCGGTCCCGGCGCTGGCGGGGATCGTGCCGGCGGCCGCGTTCTGGTGGATGTTGCTGGGCGGGCTGTGCTACACGGTCGGGACGTTGTTCCTCCGCTATGATTACAAGGTCCGGCATTTTCATGCCATCTGGCACCTGATGGTGATTGCCGGGAGCGCATGCCACTTCCTGGCGATTTTCGCGTTTGTGGCCCGCGTCTAATTAGTGCTGTGGGCGGACCGGCAGAGAGACCGCCGAACGCCTCATGTCGACGCCCTCAGAACTCGATCCGGTAGCACTCAATCGCCAGGTCGCGGAGCTTGAAACCGAGATAGTGCGGCTCGAAATCGGTCGCAACTCGCTGGCGAAATTGGTCGCTCGGCTCCGGCGTCGGCACCAATACTTGCGGCTGGCTCGCTGGATTCGCATGCCCGCGGCATCGATTGCGGTCTATCCGCTGATGTTGCTGGCGATTGGCCCATTGGTGATGGGCATCGCGGCGCTCGTGCTGTTGAGTCTGCTGTTCAGTTCGTGGTCGTTGGCAGCGGGCGGCTTCTTCTTGACGGCAGTACTTGGATTCTTTGTGCTGGCGTCGCTGTTGTACCGACCGTCCGACGCATTGCTGCCGGCGACAATTACCGAGGTCGAGGCGAGTCTGCGCGTGGAAGCAGTGCGGTTGCAAGAGGCCGCGGCCGCAGTAGCCGAACTCCGCGAGCGGCTGGCCCCGCTCCACGAACATCGCACGGCGCTGGGGAAGTCGGACAAATTGCAGCGGGCGATGCTGCTGCAGCGGAATTGGAAGTCGCTCCGAGGCGTTGAGTGGGAAGACTACGTGGTCGAAGTCTGCCGGACGCTCGGCGCCAACGTTCAGCGGGGCGACAAGCCAGGGACTCCTCCCATCGCCCCGAATCGCCTGCGGCCGGTCCACGCGGAGTAATTCGCCAGGCGGCGACCACGCTCTACGTGACGTTCAGTCCGCGCCGGCTGGCGGTCGCGGCGGTGTCGGAGGTAAATCCGTTTCACGCGGCGGCGGTGCGCCAGGTGGTCGACGAGTTGGCTAAACAGGGATGCGATGAACTGGGCATCGTCACCAACGCTCGCATTACCGCCGGCAGCAAAGAGTACGCCAAGAGCCGCCGCTGCACACTCATCGGCGAGGAGGAATTCCCCGACTTCGTGCTGGGGAAACTCAGCCTCTAAACTATCCGGAACTTGACAAACCATAAATATGGTTTTATGGTTGTGGTATGAAGACGACTGTCGATGTACCGGACCGCTTGTATCGCCAAATCAAGGCCCGCGCAGGCGCTGCGCGGACAAACGATCAAGTCGTTCTTTCTCGACGCAGTTCGCGACAAGCTCGCGGACGACAAATGCGATTCTGCTGAGCAGACCGGTTGGCGGGCAGCATTTGGCACAGCCCGGCCTGAAGATGTTGCCGAAGTCCAACGGATTATCGATGAGGAGTTTTCGAGGATAGATCCCGAGGATTGGAAGTGATTCTCGATACGAATGCAATCTCGGCGATTCTTGGAGCTGATCCTGATATCGGTACGCTATTGAATGCATCGCACCGGCACCATCTTCCCGTTGTCGTGATTGCCGAATACCAATTCGGCATGATGGGGTCTCGAGTGCGACGACGACTACAAGCGGGCTTTCGCAAATTGGAGGCGCAGTCCATCGTCCTGGATTGTGAACGCGAGACTGCCGATTGGTATGTCGCGATCCGACATGAGCTGCGTACAAAAGGGCGACCGATTCCAGAAAGTGACCTGTGGATCGCAGCCCTCGCGCGGCAACATGCACTTGAAATCGTCAGTCGAGATGCGCATTTCGACCTGGTCGATCGGGTTCGGAGAATCTCGTGGTAGGACGTGCCCACGACGGGGCAAAACTATTCGTGCACCGAAAGATCGATTTGATGCACGGCGAGTGCCTCGTTGAGGCTACCGGAGCGGAAGCCGCGCGGGTCGACTTCGACGGACTCGAAACCTAATCGCCCGAATTCTTCGGCGAGTCGTGCGAGCGTGGTCGGCTGCTTGACGGTCGGAATCAATTCGGTCGGAACTTCGATGCTGGCCACGTTGCCGGCGCGGTAGCGGACTCGGCAGACGGGGATGCCGAGGCCGCGGATGAGCTGTTCCGCGCGATCGATCATGCGGAGCCGTTCCGGCGTGACCGCTTCGCCATACGCCACTCGGCTGGAGAGGCAGGGTGAGGCTGGCTTGTCGGCCACCGGGAGGTTCCAGGCGGCGGCGAGGGCGCGAACGTCGGCTTTGGTGAGGCCGCAATCGGCGAGCGGCCGGCGGATGCCGTAGGACGTGGCGGCGGCGAGCCCGGGACGGTAGTCGCCCAGGTCGTCGAGATTGGTGCCGCTGGCGATTTCCTGGACGCCCAGTTTCGGCGCAATCGTCACCAGCTGGGTGAAGAGCTCCGTTTTGCAGTGGAAGCAGCGATCAGGGGCATTGGCCGAGTAGGCTGGATTTGCCAGCTCGTCGGTGCGGATTTGTTCGTGGCGGATGCCAATATCACTGGCAATCGCTATGGCCGCTTCGAGCTCGCCTTCTGCCAAGCTAGCGCTTACACCCGTCACGGCGACGGCCTGCTCGCCGAGCGCGAGTTGCGCCGCTTTGGCGACCAAGGCACTATCGACGCCACCGGAATAGGCCACCGCGCAACTGCCATAGCTAGCCATCAGCTCGAGCAGCTGATCGCGTTTGGCGGCCAGTTCGTGGGAAAGTTGAGGCATGCGACACTGGCTGGTGTGGATGGATACTTATTACTGGTTCTTAAGTCGCTGCTACTTCCCATCGCTCAACCGCCGATGCCGCGAATCGGCGGCGGGGGCGGATTTTCGAGCCGTGCCAGGTCGTCACGCAGGCGGACCGCGTCTTCGTACCGCTCCTCGGCAATTGCCTTGGCGAGTTCGTCGCGGACTTGCTTGATCGGATCGGGCGGCGGGGCAGCGGCGGGTTCGGCCGACGTATCGGGCCCGGAGATTGCTTTCGGCGGGTTCTTCTCGAGGATCTCCTGCTTCCAACGCTGGAGAAAAGCGAGCTCGCCGACCTGCCCTGCCTTTTCCTTCTGGTTGTAGTCGGCCAGAAACTGTTCGATGCCGCGGATGCCGGCGTCGAGCACATTCACGGCCGCTTCCCATTGTTCGAGCTCCACCAGCGGAGTGGCCACCGCGCGGGCGTGCATCATGGTCACGTAGGGCCGCCATTGGTCGAACTCCAGCCGGATCCGATCATCGCGTGCGTGCTCGCGGACGAAAGTGAACAGCCGCAGGTTCCGCTCCGTGTCGCGGGCGCAGAGCTCGTACAGACCCAGATGCCAGAAACTCAAATAACGGTGGTAGTATTGGACGCCCTCTCGCAAAAGTTCCTGGCAGTCCTCGGGTTCGAGCACATACGGCGCGCTATCGGGGTTTGCCCGATCGTGTTCCTTTTGGCGATTGGTGTGGAACTCAAACCAGGAGTCACACTCGTGGATGCGGCGGCCGTCGGGCCGGCCGTCGAAATCCATCTGCAGGATGCCGAGGTCGAGCCGCAGTTGGATTTTTCGCTTCCCCTCCTCGCCGTCGACGATCCGCACCGTGATCTCATCCGGCCGGTAGGGCCATTCGCCCAGGATGTAGGAAATATCGAAGGACACGGGCGAAAAATCCAAGGGTTGCAGGGTACGAAAGCCGCGGCGGCATCGTCTGGTTGATGAGGCCAGGTAGACTGCCAGCAATACCCAGCCTAATAAAAACGGCGGTTTGGCGAAACCGCGTTCGACGGCTGCCCGCGTGGCTGGCGAGCGAAATTCACTCACGTCGGGAGAGATTTCGCGGATGGCAGTGGCCTAGTGCTTTGTCAAACTAATCTTTTCGGATTGGGTGTTTGGCAACGTATGAGTTGCCAGCTACTTCCGCGGCACCGAACCCGAAAAGTTAGGCTTGACCAGACACTAGTGAGCCACGTCGCGCACGCGGGGTTCGAGCACCTTCGTGTTGCGCTCGACGGCGAGGATGATCGTGCGCTGCTCAAGGCCGTCGGCCGAACTGGCGATCACGGGGATCACCTGCCTGCGATCGGCGAGCGACATGCGAACGGAGAAGCTGCCGTCGGGCCGCAGCGGCACGGGCTCGCCCTGCAGCGTGACATGGGCGCCTGGATTGCTCACGCCGAACACCAATAGCTCGGCGTCGACCGAGAATTGCAGCTTCTTGGCGTTCGCGAGCACGCGGGCGGCCCCGTCGCCGTAGCGAGTTTCCATGGGCGTGCCCATCGGCCGGCCAAGTCGCTCTTCAAGCAGTTCCTGAAGTTCAAGACTGGTACCGCGCGAACTGTAGCCGCCGCTCATGGCGAAGATGCGGTCGGCGTTGTCGGCGACATCGGTCCAGTTTTCGTCCACCGAGTCGCTTGTGCCTGCGGGCGGCGTCGTGACCGAGTTGCTGCGGGCTAGGCTGTAGAACTGTCCGCCGCTGGCCAAATAGCCGATTTCCAGGCGAAATTCGTGGGGCGGGTCCTGCACGTCGACATACCAATGGCTCACGCCGCCGTGGATCGGGATGTTGCGGACCAAGGCGCTGGTGCCGTCGACGCCCATCTTGTAGAGCCGCAGCACGGGAGCGGCCGAGTGCCAATTGGGACCCATCGCCGACTGGGCCCGATCGATCGTCTGGCGGGACAATTCCCAGAAGACTTGCAGCCAATAGGGGTCGCGGACCATCACCACCAGCCGGTCGCGTTCGCCGCGCTCGGCCGAGGTCGTGCCGGCGAAGCTGAGGTCCTTCGCGGCAGAGATCGTCGGGCGGCGATCGAGCATCGGGTTGTCGTCGTGAGCGCGATTCTTGATCGCCGACTTGCGAGTTGCGGCCGGATCGAGCGTCATTTCGGCCGTCGCGGTGCCATTTTGTCGCTGTTTCTTCGCGCGCTTGGCGAGCGCATCGACCAGTTCGTCTTTGCGCATGGCATGCCAACCGGTGACACCTTGCATCTTGGCCATTTGGGCCAGGTCTTTGCATGAATAGGTTTTCAAGAGAGTGGCAGTCATGAGAGGAGTGTCCGCTGGGATACGACGCAAAAGGGTCCGCAAGTGAAGGAACGCGGACCAGAACGAGATGCGTCACGGCCACGTATCGCGGCAGACGCTAACCCCCCGGCCAGCAAAGCGCAAATTCGCTAAATTCCCTCCTTTTAGTGTAATCGCGGCAAAAGGAATTGCAACGTTTTGGCATGAATTGGCTGAAATCAGGCGGTTTCGGAAGTGCTTGGACCGCTAGCAGTTACGGTCGATTTCAGCGTGGGGGAAAAGTGTTGATTTGGGGCCGACGGGTTCGCTAAGCCGCAAGCGGCAAACTGGGGGCTTGGGGCGTCCAAATGGCCGGTTTGAGGGTGGGGAATCGGGCCGCGGCGGACTTTGTGAAAAAAAGCACGAATTCACCACTAAGGCGTTGACATCAACCACTTAGGTGCGATAAATTGCCCAGCCCACGAGTTGTTTGGTGCGGTTTTGGAGGCCGTTTTTCTCCGCTGCCAGCATCGGCGACGCAAATCTCTCCAGGGCAATGCTTTGCGGGCGGCTGAGTCTGCTCGCTCGGCGTTGATCATCGCGGCTAGCTGGGTGACGCGGCAGTAGGGTGACCATGTCCACCGACGACCGATCGCCGTCCGCTAAGGCGTACCAATGGTCGTCGCGGATCATGGTCGTCTCGATGGAGATGGTCCTGCCCGGTTTGGCCGGTTACTGGTTGGATCAGAAGTTGGGGACCGTGGTGTTGTTCATGCTGCTGGGTTTCGCGGTGGGCGGAACAGCGGCGGTTGTGCATTTGATGCGGATGGTGAAGAGTGAGGGTCGCGACTTACTGAAGAAGTAGCGGCTGTGTCAGGGCAGAAATACTTGGCGGGAATCGTTGGCGATCGACGTCAGGCAGAGTGAGATCTTCGAGGCCATGAGCGGGACGAACGGCTCAAAAACAACGCACGCGAGTTTCTTACGCTCGGTGCTCGTGCTTACCGGCAGCCTGCTGCTGGTTGGGCTGCTGCTCGCACCGTTTGCTGCTGTCCGAACTGGCAGCGGTGGATTGGGCGGCTTGGCGCTGGCGGCCGCGATTTGTCTTGCGGCCGGCTGGATGGCAGAAACACTTGCCGTGGTGCTGCACGATCGCGTGATGCCGCTAGCCGTGATGCTGCTGGGCATGACGATTCGCATGTTGCCGCCGTTGGGTGTTTGCGTCGCGCTCGCCGCACAAGGCATCAGCGGCCGGGCCCACATGGCATTTATCTTTTATCTGCTGGCGTTCTATTTGGTGACGCTGGCGCTCGAGACCTGGCTGACGGTCGGCCGGATCGCAAATTCAAGTTCGTCCATTCCCCGGATCGCTCGTTGAGTCGCCCCCATGGCCGAACACGCTGAACATACTGACCATTCGGAACACGCAGCCGGCGACGCTCACGGCGCTCACGGTCACGCGGAGAACCCGCTCGATCCGGACGTGCTCTTTAGTCACGTCAAGGATTCGACCGAACTGCATGTGCCGCGTGCTTTCACCGCCGACGGTTCCGGTCACATCAAGCTTCCGCAGCCGTTCAAGACCGAGCAGCCGATCTTCAAGGTCAGCACCGGCAACGCGCTGGTCGACAACACGATCGAGCCGCTGGATTTCAAGATCACCAAGTTCATGGTGATCGAGCTGTTGGTGGCGCTATTGATTTGCGTGTTCTTCATTGGGCTCGCCAAAGCGATCAAAGGGGGCGCCCTGCCCCGCGGTCGCTTCCGCCACATCCTCGAAGCGATGTTGCTCTACTTCCGCGACAACGTCGCCCGTCCTTGCATCGGCGGACACGACGCGGACCGCTTCGTGCCGTTTCTGTGGACGGTGTTTTTCTTCGTGCTGGGCCTGAACCTGTTTGGGATGATTCCCTGGATGGGCTCGCCGACCGGCTCGCTGGCGGTCACTGGCACGCTGGCGTTCATTACGTTCATCGTCGTGATCGGCTCGGGCATGCAGAAGCTGGGCACGGTCGGCATGATCAAGTCGCTGGTGCCCCACATGGACCTGTCGCCGGGGCTGAAAGTCGTGCTGATCCCGCTGATTTTCGTGATCGAAGTGCTGGGGCTGCTGATCAAGCATGGCGTCTTGGCCGTGCGGCTCTTGGCGAACATGATGGCCGGGCACGTGGTGCTGGCCGTGATTCTGGCGTTCATCGCCGCGAGCGCGCAATCGATGCTGTGGTGGGTCGTCACGCCAACGAGCGTGTTTGGTGCCACGGCACTGAGCATGCTTGAGTTGTTCGTCGCGTTTTTGCAGGCTTACATTTTTACGTTTTTGTCGGCCCTGTTTATCGGCATGGCCGTTCACCCACACTAGTTGCCGTAGCTGCCAAAACGGTTTCCATACTATTTCGTGAAAGGATCGATTTCCCATGGTTAGATATGCACGCTGACAATGTTCTGCCTGGCTGCATTTATGATTGCGGCTCCTGCATTTGCACAGCGCTGGCCGATAGTGCCGCCGCGATGGATGCAGCCAAAGCTGCGCGAGCGGCCGTTCCTGGCGGTTTCATGAATTTGGGCGCGGCGGTCGGTGCCGGGCTCGTGATCTTGGGTGCTGGTTTCGGCATCGGCCGGATCGGTGGTCAGGCAGTCGAAGGCATGTCGCGTCAACCCGAGGCGGCCGGCAACATTCAGACGGCGATGATCATTTCGGCCGCGCTGATCGAAGGTGCCACCTTCTTCGCGTTGATCGTTTGTATGTTGTTCAACACGCCTCTCTAACCGACGCTGGGCGTCGAGGCTGAATCATGCGATTTTCGATGAGAACCTTCGGCTGGTTTGCGGTCGTGATGATCGCGGCGACGCTGTGGACGGGCGCTGCTCGTGCACAAGGCGTTGCCGGTAGATGCGCGCGAAGCGGCCGTCGCGGCGGCAGAGGAGGAAGAAGGCGGCGGCGGACCGAATCCGCTGGCCGTCGATCCCGATCTGGCGATTTGGACGCTGGTGGTCTTCGCGCTGCTGTTTGCGATCCTGGCGAAGTTTGCCTGGCCGCAGATTGCGGAGGCAGTGGACGAGCGCGAGCGGAAGATTTCGGCGACGATTGCCGCGGCCGACGAGAAGCTGGAGGAGGCCAAGCGAGTGCTTGCCGATCACCAGGCGAAGCTCGCGGCCACGGCAGGCGAGGTCCGCGAGATGCTCGACGAAGCCCGCCGCGATGCCGACGTGACCAAGCGTCGGATCGAGGAAGAAGGTCGCAAGGCAGCTGGCGAGGAGATCGAGCGGGCGAAGGTCGAGATCAAGCGAGCGAAGGATAGCGCGCTGCAAGACCTCGCGGTCCGCAGCGCCAAGCTGGCGATCGAGCTTGGCGAGCGGGTCGTCCGCGACCAGCTGCAGATTTCGCCCGAGCATCAGCAGCGGATCGTCCGCGACGCGCTCGAAAAGTTGTCCGACGCCGCGACGAGCAGGAATTAGTCCCAGAGCAGTACGAGCATGGCAGAATCCGCCAATCACGATACGGTGACCGACGTCACGGCCGAGCGGCTGGCGCACGTGTATGCCCAGGCTTTCTGGGGCGCGGCGATCAAGCAGGCGGATCCGTCGGCCGCCGTTGACGAGTTGCGGAGCGTCGTGACCGAAGCACTCGACAAGTTTCCCGGCTTCGAGGCGATCCTGGGCTCGGCACTGGTCGACCAGGAGAGCAAGAAGCAGCTGCTCGACCGCGTGTTTGGCCAGCGATTGTCGACGACCGTGTTGAATTTTTTGAAAGTTCTCTCGGCGCACGATCGGCTCGGCCTATTGCGGTTGGTGGTCAAGGAATCGCGGCAGTTCCTCCGCGATCACCTGGGCCAGGTGGACGTCGACGTCTGGGTGGCGGCGCCGCTCGACGACAAGCTGCGCTCGGAACTGATCGAACGATTGAAAAAGCATGGTGGCCCGCGGGAACCGATCCTGCGGGAGATCGTCGATCCGGACATCGTTGGCGGGATCATCATCAAAGTTGGCGACCGCGTACACGATGGCTCGCTGCGGACGCGATTCGAAATGGCGAGACGATCGATCATCGAGCGGGCCTCGACCCTGATCGAAACCAAGCCCGAACTGTTCATCGACACGGCAGTTTAACGATATTTAGCGGCGGGGCTTGCCCCGCACGAAGCAAATACAATTCAAGCAATTCACCAGCGCATAGCAATGTCCCCCGGGACATGCGGAGAACCGCGATGAAGTTTAATAGCGACGAAATCGCCTCAGTCATTCAGCAGGAAATCGAAAACTACGCGTCGCAGATCGACGTCCGCGAGGTGGGCCGCGTGCTCGAAGTGGGCGACGGCATTGCCCGCGTCTACGGCCTCTCGAGCGTGATGGCGAACGAGATGGTCGAGTTCCCCAACGGGACGATCGGCCTGGCGTTCAACCTAGAAGAGAACTCGGTCGGTATCATCATTCTGGGCGACTACCTGCAGATCTCCGAAGGCGACGAAGTCCGTAGCACGGGGCGCCTGCTCTCGGTGCCCGTGGGCGACGAGCTGTTGGGCCGGGTGGTCGATCCGTTGGGCAATCCGCTCGACGGCAAAGGCCCAATCGTCACCAATCACCGCCGGCCGATGGAAATCATCGCACCGGGCGTCGCCGAACGGCAGCCGGTGAAGGAACCGCTGCAAACGGGCATCAAGGCAGTCGACGCGATGACGCCGGTCGGCCGCGGCCAGCGCGAGCTGATCATCGGAGACCGCAAGACCGGCAAGACGGCCGTGGCGATCGACGCGATCATCAACCAGCGCGATTCGGGCGTGAAGTGTTTCTACGTGGCGATCGGTCAGAAGGATTCGACGGTGGCCGGCATCATCGAGAAGCTTCGCGAGACGGGCGCGATGGACTACACGACCGTGATCGTCTCCGGTGCGAGCACCCCTGCCCCGCTGCAATACGTGGCGGCCTACGCTGGTACCGCAATGGCCGAGCACTACATGTTTGGGGGCCAACACGCTCTGATTGTTTACGATGACTTGAGCAAGCAAGCCGTGGCCTATCGCCAGCTGTCACTGTTGATGCGTCGTCCGCCGGGCCGCGAGGCGTTCCCGGGCGACGTGTTCTACTGCCACAGCCGGCTGTTGGAGCGGTCGTCGAAGCTATCGGACGAGCTGGGCGGTGGCTCGCTCACATCTCTGCCGATCGTCGAGACGCTCGAAGGCGAGGTGTCGGCCTACATTCCGACGAACGTGATTTCGATTACGGACGGGCAGATCTATCTGCAGCCGGACTTGTTCTTTGCGGGTGTGAAGCCGGCCATGAACGCGGGTATTTCGGTGTCGCGCGTCGGCGGCAACGCCCAGATCAAAGCAATGAAGAAGGTGGCCGGCGGTCTGCGATTGGACCTCGCGGCGTTCCGCGAGTTGGAGGCGTTCGCCCAGATGGGTACCGACGTCGACGCCGCCACGCAATCGCGGCTCGACCGCGGCTACCGGATGGTCGAGATCCTCAAGCAAGGACAGTACCAGCCGCTGAATGTGGTCGACGAAGTGTTGATCATTTATGCCGGAACGCGCGGCCACTTGGACAAAGTGCCGTTGAAAGAAGTGGCGGCTTGGGAGAAGGGCTTCCTCGAGTTCATGCTCAACCAGAAGCCGGAAGTCCGCGAAGAGCTGGCGACGAAGAAGGACCTGAGCGACGACTTGATCAAGTCGATCAACGCGTCGATTGCCGAGTTCCATGCCCAGTTTGCGGCGGGTGACGCGGCAGCCAAGAAAAAAGAGCGTGAAGCAGTCGCCGTGTGATGCAGTGAAACATTTGGATAACCCGTCGGGAGTGAGACGCGATGGCCGACGAACATTACGGGGAAGTACCCGTGGCAACGGGTCCGAGCCAGGATGCGAAGACCTGGGCGATGCTTTGCCACCTGGCACGCTCGCCGGCTATGTAGTTCCGTTTGGCAACGTAATCGGGCCGTTGGTGGCCTGGCAAATCAAGAAAGACAGCTCCGAATTTGTCGACTACAACGGCAAGGAATCGTTGAATTTTCAGATCACGGTCACCCTCGCCATCATCGCTTCGATTCCGTTGGTGCTCGTGTTAATTGGAATTCTGATGCTGATTGTGATACCGATCGCTGCCTTGGTGCTCGTGATTATCGCAGGCATCAAGGCCGGCAACGGCGAAGTGTATCGCTATCCGATGACGATTCGTTTGATCAAGTAATAATTACGACTGAAGTGACCTGACATGGCCAATCCCCGCCTCCTCGACAAACGACGCAAGTCGATCAAGAACATCCGCAAGATCACGCGGACGATGGAGTTGATCGCGACTGCGCGGTTCAAGAAGGCGATGGACCGGGCGTCGGCCGCCACTGCTTACACGAATCGGATGACGCGGTTGGTCAGCGATCTGATGGCGAGCGGCCTTGAGGTGCGGCATCCACTGCTGGAAGTCCGCGAGAAGGTGCAGAACGCAACGCTGTTGGTACTCACGGCCAATCGCGGTTTTTGCGCCGGTTTCAATGGCAACGTGGCCCGGGCGGCAACAATCCGCTGGGAAGAAATCAAGGCGGAAGTGCCGAATTGCCGAATGGAGGTTGCCGGCAAGAAGGGCATCGCGGCGATGAAGTTCCGCGGCCTTGCCATCGACAAGTCATTCACGAATTTTGAGGACAAGCCGTCGTTCGACGAAGTCGACGTGTTGGCGAGCCGCTATCTCGACGAATATGCGACGGGCAAGATCGATCGGCTCGATGTGGTTTACACACGATTCGTCAGCATTGCCCGCCAACAGGTTGCGATCGAGACCTTGCTGCCGCTGGGTGCGATTACGGACGAAGCCAGCGGCGGGATCGCCAAGACCGAAACGGAATCAGCAAATGGTCGGCGTTCGGTCTACGATTTCGTTCCGTCGCCCGAGAGCATTCTCGAAGAGGTCGTTCCGGCGAGCTTCAAGATCAAGCTCTTCAAGTGCTTCCTCGATTCGGCCGTGAGCGAGCAGATCGCGCGGATGGTGGCGATGAAGAGTGCGACCGAAAACGCCCAGGATTTGATCCAACGGCTGAGTATGCAATACAACCGCGCCCGCCAGGGCCGAATTACGTCCGAATTGATGGACGTGATCGGCGGCGTCGAGGCGCTGAGTTCAGCGCCGGCGGCGACGCCGGATTTGTACCTATAAAGTTCGCTAGACAAGCATTTCACAAATAAATTCGGCGTTGCCGCCGACGCGAAACCTCGAACCCCGCAAGATTTTTTCCATGGCAACTGCAACCGCACCCAAGACGGCCCAGAACATCGGTCGCATCACCCAAGTTATCGGCTCCACGTTTGACGTCGAGTTCGACGAAGACAAGCTGCCGCCGATCTACAACGCCTTGAAGATCGTCTCCGAACACAAGGGCGTGAAGATCAACCTCACGGGCGAAGTGCAGCAGCACTTGGGCGGCGGCCGCGTGCGGTGCGTCGCGCTGGGAAGCACCGACGGCTTGATCCGCGGTCAGGACGCGATCGACACCGGCAGCCCCGTGACGGTGCCGGTTGGCACGGCGACGCTTGGTCGCGTGTTTAACATCATCGGCGAAGCGGTCGATGGCCGCGGGCCAGTCGACGCCGACGAGCATTGGCCGATCCACCGCGAAGCGCCGCAGCTTCGCGATCTGTCGACGAAAACCGAAATGTTCGAAACAGGCATCAAGGTGATCGACCTGCTCACGCCGTTCGTCCGCGGTGGTAAGGCCGGGTTGTTCGGCGGTGCCGGCCTCGGCAAGACGGTGATCCTCACCGAGCTGATTGCCCGGACGGCCTCGGCACACGGTGGTTACTCGGTGTTCGCGGGCGTCGGTGAGCGGACCCGCGAAGGGACCGACCTGTGGCTGGAAATGCAGGAAGCCAAGATCGGCCAGACCGGCCGCAGCGTTATCGATCAGACTTGCATGGTGTTCGGCCAGATGAACGAGCCGCCGGGGGCCCGGTTGCGGGTCGCCCTGTCGGCGCTCACGATGGCCGAGTATTTCCGCGACAAGACAGGCACCGACACGCTGCTGTTTGTCGACAACATTTTCCGCTTCTCCCAGGCGGGCAGCGAAGTGTCCGCGCTGTTGGGCCGGATGCCGTCCGCGGTGGGTTACCAGCCGACGCTGGCGACGGAAATGGGGGCGCTGCAGGAGCGGATCGCTTCGACAACGCAAGGAGCCATCACTTCGGTGCAAGCGGTCTACGTACCGGCCGACGATCCGACCGACCCCGCGCCGGCGACCGCGTTCGGCCAGCTCGACGCGTTCCTGTATCTCGAGCGCTCGATTTCGGAAAAAGGCATTTACCCGGCGGTCGATCCGCTGGCGTCGAACAGCCGAATTCTCGATCCGCAATACGTCGGCGACCGGCACTACGAGATCGCTCGCCGCGTGCAGGTGATTCTGCAGCGTTACCGCGAACTGCAGGACATCATCGCCATCATGGGCGTCGACGAACTGCCGGAAGAAGATCGCAAGGTGGTGCATCGTGCCCGCCGCATCGAGCGATTCCTCTCGCAGCCGTTCTTGGTGGCCGAAGTGTTCACCGGCAAGGCGGGCGAGATCACGCCGCTGGCCGAGACGATTCGCAGCTTCGAGGAGCTCTGTGACGGCAAGTGGGATCACCTGCCGGAAGACGCCTTCATGTACGTCGGTGTGATCGAGCAAGCCGAAGAGCAGTGGAAGAAGTCTCAGAAGAAGTAACCTGTCGCGCAGCGTCGAAAAATTAACGTCGGCGGCCACGCCGAATTCCCTCGAGTTAGTCCATCAATTTGCCCGCCATGGCCGACCACGCCCACTCCACTACCGACTCGAATCTCCACGTCGTGATCGTCACGCCGGAAGCCACGGTCGTCGACACGTCGGCCGACTTTGTGGCGCTGCCGCTGGTGGATGGCGAATACGGCGTGGCCCCGCTCCACAGTCCGATGATCGGCCGGCTCGGCTACGGCGAGCTGCGGATCCGGTCGAATGGACGTGTCGAGCGGTACTACGCCGATGGCGGTTTCGTGCAGGTGAACAACAACATCGTCTCGGTGCTCACCAACCGTGCGGTCCCGGCCGAGACGATCGACTCGGCGGTCTCCGCGGAGAATCTGAGTGCCGCGATCGGCCGGCGGGCAGCAGGTCCCGAAGAACTGGCGATCCGCGAACGGCTGATTTCGCAGGCCCGCGGGCAGTTGCGGGTAGCTCGGCGACCTAGCTGATCGCTCGTCGATTCTACTATCGGCATTGTTTTGTCGGCTGGCGCTAACCGCTTGTGTGACAAGAGATTTGACCGCTCCATCGAATACGCGGCCCGGATTTTTGTCAAAATCGAACGCTGGCTGCCGCCTGCTTGGCCTATAATGCAGTCGCCGACGTCGTAGCACGACGCTATTTCCTGTTGCTCATCTGTCTACCGAGGAGGCACGATGCGAAGCATTTCAGCGCATTTGCTGATCGCGGCATGCCTCGCATTGACGGTGACGCCCGTCGCGGCGGAATTGAATTCGCCGAAAATCGGTTGGCGGGCCGAGTTGAACCGGCTCTATCACAACGTTGGCGGGACCGTCACGATTGTAGATGACGACACCCTCCGGTTTGATGAATTCACGTACGACGGCCAGGGACTCGACGTGCGCTTTTATCTTGGCGCTACCGACTCACAGGCGTCGTTTATTTCCGGCATTCCCATCGGGCCGCAGCTCTTGGGGATGGCGTACGATGGCAGTCAATCGCCGTTAGTGATTGACCTGCCAAGCGGCCAGACCCTGGAAGGATGGCATGCCATCAGCGTGTGGTGTGTCGACGTTGCAGTCAATTTCGGGTCAGGAGCATTTGTGGCTCCTCCGCAAATCGCCGGCGACTTCAACGGCGATACCCGCGTCGACGCAGCCGACTATACGGTGTGGCGCAACGGGCTGAACAGCGAGTATTTGCCGATGCAGTATGATGATTGGAAAGGCAATTTTGGATTTGGGACCAGTAGGACCGGCAGCGGCTCGATCGAATCGCCGTCTTCGGCCGTCGAGGTGCCAGAACCTCCCTCGGGAGTGTTCGCAGCAGCCGCGGCTGTTATTGCGGGGTTGGCCAAGTGGGCGTTCAATCGCAGGCGGCCGATTGCCGTCTGACGTTGGAAGTGCCGCTGCACGAGGCATAGCTGGTTAAGCATTCGTCGGAGTCGGCATCAGATCGCTTCGCCGCCCCGTTCGCCGGTGCGGATGCGGATGCAGTCGTCGAGCGGGAGGACGAAGATTTTTCCGTCGCCGATTTCGCCCGTTGGTCCGGTGCGGCCGCCCTTGATGATGGCGTTGATCGTCGGCTCGACGAAATTGTCGTTCACGGCGATCATCAGCTGCACTTTTCGCAGCAGATTCACCGAGATCTCCTTGCCGCGGTAGACCTCCGTCTGACCTTTCTGCCGGCCGAAGCCCTGGCAGTCCATGATGGTGAGCCGGACGACCTCGACTTCCGAAAGGGCCGCTTTCACGTCTTCGAGCTTGCTGGGCTGGATGATGGCAATGATGAGCTTCATGGGGAAGGATTCAGGAGGGAGGAGTCGGGAGCCGGGGAAGACCAAAGACAGAATTCTGCCATCGACCGACCATTGTAAACGGGCAGAGTCTGAACCCCAATCCCTGAATCCTGGCTGCTCACATCCTGATTGGACGCCCCGGCTTGGGCAGATCAGGCGGTGACCCACCCAAGCCATTGGGGCATCCTTCTGGCTCCGATGGCGCATGGGCTCCGAGGGACAGTCACCAGCGCGGCACGAATTGCCGGCGAACACGTTGGGTTGCGAAAGAGACAGAATGCCCTGGCTTGGGCGGGCCAGGCGGAAAACCCGCCCAAGCCTAGAAGGGGCATTCGGTTGGTCGTGAATATATTGGTTTTCGCGGCGTGCCGCGGGTCTCGTCGCAGGATGTGTTCTATAGTCGCCGCGACGACTGTGATCGTTGTGGCCTTTGGCCAGTCGCCTGGGCCAGTTTCCGTGCTTGAAGGATGTCCCGGCTTGGGCGCTCCCAGGCGGAAAAGAGCGCCCAAGCCTTGTGGGGACATTCGGTTGGCTTCAGGTGGGTTGGTTGGATTTCCTTATCACGTTCGGCCCTGTCGGATGTTGTCGAACGTCCCCGGCTTGGATGGGCCAGGCGGAAAACCCATCCAAGCCGCGGGGGACATTCATCCGTTCAGGCAAGTCACTTACCTTATTTGCATCCGGCTTTATTCCATTCGTTTCGAGCCGGTTTTACTTCTTCTCATATCGATGAGTTGCGACTTTTGTTGTCCGTCGTTTCTCATTGGCTTACGAGGATGCCTATAAAGCAAGGTGCGTGCCATTTGCCATCGTTGGTCGATGAAGATTGCAAAAATAGTTGTAATGTGTGTCCTGCAAAGCACTTGCGAATTCTCGTATTGCGGGTCGTTTTGGCGATCCAAAATCTTTGCCGGCTTTGCTGCCTCGCAAATGAGCAGCCGATTCCTTTCCTTTAAGCAATCGGCTGACAATCAAACGTCCTTCGGCGATCATTTCGTCAATTCGCGCCGCGAAAAAAAAGCCGGGGACCGATTCTGGATGAATCGGTCCCCGGTGGAGGGACGGTCTAACTTTGAAGCGTATCGTTCGTACTAACTCAACAGGAGGTTTTCAGAGTTGTCGAATCTCGGATGCTTTCCAAACTCGAGATGCTTGCTCAGAAGGTGACGACCGCATCAATCGCGAACACGGTGTTGTTGAAGTTGGCACCGTTGGACGCAGCTTCCAGTTGGGTCGGCGACCAGTTGTAGCGAATTTCAGGCCGGACCACGACGTTGGCGTGAGCCTTGTAGTTCACACCACCGGTGATCTCGTAGAACGAGGTCGCTTCGCCGGTCACGGTGTTCGACTTCCACCATTCCATCCGTCCACCAACCTTCGTGCAATCGTTCATGGTGTAGAACAGGTACTGGTTGATGCCGTAGTCTTCGGCATCGAAGCCGGGATCACCGAGGAAGCCGTTGGTCGTGACCCAGTCAGATTGCAGCACGTACTGCAACTTGTCCGAGACGTCGGCCACGCCGACCACCGATTGGCTATAGCCGCTGCCACCAGCACTGCGGAGACCGAAGTTACCGGCCGTCGAAGCGTAGGTGACGGTCACGTTGTCGCCAAAGGTATGGCTGATACCGCCGAGCCAGTTGCTGCCACCCTGGGCCTGATCGAAACCGGTGTCCCAACCGAGCGTCCAACCAGCGTAGACGGTCGTCTCGTCGCTGGCCGAGTAGGTGGCGAGCACACCCGTGTGGGTAAACGGCTCGCTATTGAACATCGTATACGAATGGCTGTAGAAGAAGTTGCCAGTGGCCTGGACGACTTCGTAGCCAATGATCGTGAAGAAGTGACCAACCTTGACGCTGACGTCGCCGGTGGCGAACTCGGCGTAGGCCTGGGGCATGGCCCAGCCGTAGACACCGTTGTCAAACGTGACGTCCCAGATGCCGTCGTCGTTGCCGAAGGCTTGCGTCTTCTGGGCGTCGACGCCGTAGAGCATGTCGAAGCGGTAACCCCAGCCCGGGCTGCAGGCGTCCGCTTCGGCGACTTTCTCGAAGTAGACCCACGCCTGATCAAGGTTCAAGGTGTCTGGGTTGTCGAGGAACGCCAGGGCGTCGCCCGGATCGGCCGATAGGCGTTCGTTGTTGTTGTAGTAACCAAAAGCGATCCAGCCGCCGATCGTGTGATCGCACGAGTCGCAAGGATCGTAGCAGCTCTTGAGCGTCCAAGCGTCGCCCAAGCAGCAATCGCCGAACAGGCAGCAGCCGCCATCGTCGCAGCCGCCCGAGCAGCAGCCGTTGTCACAGCCGCAGCTGGCTTCGCAGCCGCAACTGGATTCGCAACCGCAGCTCGCGTCTTGGTTGCAGCCGCAACCGGAGGTGGCGGCTGCCGGCTCTTCGGCCGGAGCTGGTTCGTCGTCGGCATACGATGCCTGCGAGAGCACGCCGGGTTGGGCCTGCGGATAGGCAAATTGTGATTGGCCGGGAGCAACCATTTGTGGTTGCATCAGGGCGTTTTGTGCCAGCACAGTCGTCGCGGCGAACATCCACGTCGCGAGCGCCGAACTGAGCGTCATGGCGCGTTTCATGGGAGGATCTCCAATTCGAGGGAAGCGCGACGGCAGCGGGTGCGCCGTACGCGTGCGGGGTGGAACCGGTGCGGGTGCGACCGAGTTCCGTGGTAGGTGGGAAATGTCCGGGGTCTGCGAACCGAGGCACGCCGCCAATCGCGCTCAGCCGAGTCGCGGCGGTACCGCGACCCGATGTTGCTATCGGACTCACCGCCGGGAGAGCGTGAGGCGAAGGCTAGACTCCACTTCGACTCTGGACATTGGACCAGCGAAGGTCTACCGCCGGGGTGGAGATTGCCGATTGAAGCGGCGGCGACGGGCGAGTGCTTGCGCCCGACGAATCACGTGGTTTGAGCCGCGGGCGTGCCGGATTCGGAGAGGCCGGCGAAGAGCGCGTCGACGAATTCGTCGGGCGAGAAGGGCGTGAGATCTTCCGGCTGTTCGCCGACGCCGAGATATTTCACCGGCAGGCCGACCTGCTGGCGGATCGCCACGACCACGCCGCCTTTGGCCGTGCCGTCGAGTTTGGCCAGCACGATGCCGGTACATTTTACCGCTTCGGTAAACTTCATCGCCTGGCTGATGCCGTTTTGGCCGGTGGTGGCGTCGAGTACCAAGAGCACCTCGTGGGGCGCTTCGGGGAGCTGCTTGCGGATCGAGTCTTGAATCTTGGTGAGCTCGGCCATCAGATTCTTCTGCGTCTGCAGTCGGCCAGCGGTGTCGATGATGGCGACGTCGGTGCCATCCTTGATCGCCTGCTCGACGGTGCGATAGGCAACGGCGGCCGGATGGCCGCCCGATTCGCCGGTGACGATGCCGACGCCGAGCCGGTCGCTCCAGATAGTGAGCTGCTGGACGGCGGCGGCGCGGAACGTGTCCCCTGCCCCGAGGACGACGCTCTTGCCCTGCGAGTGTGAACATGCGGGCGAGTTTGGCGATGCTGGTGGTCTTGCCGGTGCCGTTGACGCCGCAGACGAGGATCACGGTCGGGCCGGTGGAGGCGTAGTGGATCGGCGCGGCGTCTTGCGCCATCAGTTCGCGGAGCTTGTCCTTCCAGGTCTGCAGGATCTGCTCGAGCGTGACGACGCGGCCGCGGAAGTTGGTGGCCACCTCGGCGACGATCTGTTCGACCGCGTCGTAGCCCATGTCGGTCTTGAAGAGGATCGCCCGCATTTCATCGAGAAATTTCTCGTCGATCAGCCGACCCTCGGCCTTGAATAGGTCGCGAACGTCGGTCTTGAGCAGCTTGCCGGTCTTGGCGAGGCCTTGTTTTAGTTTGTCGAAGAAACCCATGGTAGGAAGGCAGTCAGAGGTCGGAGGTCGGGGGGCAAATCCGGTGCCACGATTTTAGTGGACGATGGCCGGTGGCGGAACCGTGGGTGGTTGCGTTCAACGGTTAATCTTGGCCGCGGTGTATGTCCTAATACAGGATTTATCACAGAGTAAACTATGTTCACAGAGAAATTGGGGAAGAACTGGACATTGGTGAGCGACAGCCGATTGGAGGTGGGTTGGCTTGGTAAGCAACAGTTGATCAGCTGCCCAATCGGCGTATTTGGCGGTATGCGTTCGATACGGTTATACTTCGACCACTCATTCTCCTTCGTTTTGGCCTGCAAGCGAATTCGAGCATTAGGTATCAAAAATGAAGCGACGGCTTTGGCCTTGGTTTGTCGCGGGGTTTCTCGCGACATTTGTCGGAATCGCTCTGCTCAAGTCGGTTTACGTTATGGTGCCGTCGGGCGAAGCTGTAGCCAGGGTCAAACTTTGGCGATACTATTTGCACGAATGGCCAAAGACTTTTGCCGTCCGAACATGGACGCTGGGTCCCGAGACCGTCAACCACGACGCGTTGCTCCCACTGACGATTTCGCATATCGCCGTGTCCGTCGTGGTTGGAGCGGTGGTAATGGCAGTGATTTGGGGGCTAAGTCGTGGCAGTTGCAAAACTGTTAAACCAGTCGCGGACATGGACTCAAAGGTTAGTAGCTAACGTGGGCGGTGATTGCCGGACTGGTGTCGTTGCAGGCGCGGTGTTTCGTCATGCCGTATTGAAATTGCATGGTCGAACGAGTTTGATAAAAAGTTCATTGGGTGCAGAGCGAGTTGCGCACGGTCCGTTACCAATTGTCTTTAGTTGCTTCGCGACCCCGGTTGAAGGCAACCGGGGCTACTCACAAGTTGGCGGTAAAGTGAGGAATTGGCTGGTTTTGTGGGGTTCGCGAGGGGTCTGGAGTGCGGCAGGTTGACGGTGGTAGGGGTTCTCGGGACAATCGCGGGGCTGTTCGATTGCCCCAGGCGACCCACCCTTTGCCCGTTTTGCGTTGATGCCGACCTACCCCGCAATTGGGCAACTCGAGGGGGCTGATTCTGCCGCGCGAGTTTTGCGTGCGACCGTGCCGCGTCGCGTGGTGTTAATGCCGCTGGGGACTTGGGGCGACGTAATCCCGTTCGTCCGCTTGGGCGCGAGCTCGTGCTGCGGGGGCACGGGGTGACGCTGATCGCCTGTGAGCTGTTTGAGCCGCTGGCGCAGCGCGAGGGGTTCGATTTCTTTCCGCTGTTCGATCGGGCGGAGTACGAACGGATTTTTGCCGACCCGCAATTGTGGCATCCGCGGATGGCGGGCGTCACGTTTTTGCGGAGCGGGGTGTTGCCGTTCATGCGGCGGCAGTTCGAGGCAGCCAGCGATGCGATCGCCGCGGGTGAGTGCGATGTGCTGGTCGCGCCGGCGCAGTCGCTTGGGGCGCGGATTGCGCAGATCAAGCATGGCGTGCCGCTGGTGACGGTCCATTTGGCGCCGTATTTGTTTCGCAGTGCGATCGCGAGTCGGCGGGTGTCGGGCGTCGGGCTGCCGGATTGGTTTCCGCCGGCCTGGAAGCGGTCGGTTTATCGCGCGGCCGACTTTTGTGGCGATCAGCTGTTTGGTCGGGTGGTGAACGAGTTTCAGAAGGAGCTGGGGCTGCCGCGGGCGCGGCGGGTGTTTTGGGAATGGTGGAACTCGCCCGAGCGGATCGTGGCGCTCTTTCCGGATTGGTTTGCCGCGCCGCAGGCGGACTGGCCGCGGCAGTCGGTGCTGGCCGGGTTTCTGCCGACCGACGCCGGCGAGGGGCTGCCGTTGGCGGAGGAAGTCGAGATCGTTTTTGCAGGCGGGGCCGTCGCCGATTGTGTTCACGGCCGGGACGGGGATGGCCCACGGCAACGCGTTCTTCTCGGAGTCGGTGGCGGCGGCGCGTCGGCTTGGGGCGCGGGCGATTTTGCTGAGTCAATATGCCGAGCAATTGCCGGCTGAACTGCCGTCGGGTGTGATGGCGGCGGATTTTGTGCCGCTGGAGAAGCTGCTGCGTCGCGTGGCGGCCATTGTGCACCACGGCGGGATTGGCACGACGGCCCAGGCGCTGTCGGCAGGGGTGCCCCAGTTGCCGGTGCCGATGAGCTTTGATCAGCCGGACAATGCGTATCGGGTGGAGCGACTCGGTGTTGGCCACGCAGTGCGGCGGAAGGAATATTGTGCGGGAAAAGTGGTGCCGATCTTGGAGCGGCTCACGACGGATGAGTTGGTGCGGTCGCGATGCGGCGAGGTGGCGGCTTGGTGCGAGGGGACGGAGGCGCTGCGGATTGCTGGTGATGCGATTGAGGCGCTGGCGGAGGCGCCGGCTGCGGGCGACGTGCAGTGGGCGGGGCGAGTGCCGCGGTAGTTGTCGACAGATGGAGCCCGGGCGACTGGTCGCTGAAGCGACCAGTCCGTCCGCGCGTTAGGGGGCTTCTTTTCGGTTGAGGAACTTGTCGAGGATGCCGTTGACGAAGGGGGCGCTGTTGGCGGACCCGTAGCGTTTGGCGAGTTCGACGGCTTCGTTGATGGCGGCGCGGCCCGGTGTTTCGGTGTAGAGGAGTTCGAAGGCCCCGAGGCGGAGGACGTTGCGGTCCGTGGCGGCCATGCGGTCGAGGCTCCAGTTGTCGGCCGTCTTGGCGAGCAGTTCGTTGAGCTCGCCCTGGTTGCGGCGGACGCCAAGGATCAGTGAAAGGCAGAAGTCCTCGAGGTCCTGGTTGTGGAGCCGCGCGGAGAAACTCCTTGGTCTGTTCGATTGACTGACGCGGGTTCACGTCGTCTTCGAACAGCATCTGGAGGGCGACTTCTCGGGCTCGGCTGCGTCTGGACATTGGGGTGAAAGGAGCGGGGAGTCGGGAGTCGGGGAAGAAACCAAAGAACTGTACGTTGCGGTTAGGTGGGCGGCAAGCTTTTGAGCAGGCCGATCATGTGGAGGGCGGCGTTGGCGCACTCGGCGCCTTTGTTGCCGACGTTGCCGCCGGCGCGGTGGATCGCCTGCTCCATTGTTTCACAGGTGAGCACGCCAAACAACACCGGCACGCCCGAGTCGAGGGCCAGCTGGCTGATCGCGGTGCTGATGGCGCGGTTGATGTGCTGGTCGTGGGTGGTTTCGCCGCGGATCACGGCGCCGAGGCAGATCACGGCTCGGTAGCGATGGGTGTCGAGCAGCCGCTGGGCGATGAGCGGAATCTCCCACGCGCCTGGGACCCAGGCGACGTCGATCTGGTCGTCGGGGATGCCACGGGAAGTGAGCGTGCTCACCGCGCCGTCGAGTAGTTTTTGGGTGATCGACTCGTTCCAGCGCGCGACGACGATCGCCAGGCGGTCGGCTGGGTTCGGATCGGCAATCGGGAAGACGTGCGGCATGGTTGGATTATCTACTTGCCATTGTCGGCCGAATCGGGAGCGCGGGCAATGCGTGTTTGAAAGCACGCAAAACGGGCGAAATATTAGCGCCGCGACCAAGTGCCGGTGACGATCACTTTTGTCTTGCCCTCGACCGCGTTGTTGTGGATCAGATGGGCGTCATGTTCCATCATGCGAACGCAGCCGTGCGAGGCGGGATAATGGGGCAGGCTCCAGTGGGAATGGAAGCCAATCGCGCGGTCCTTGTCGAACCAGGTGACATAGTGGCAGCTGGGGCCATCGCGAAGGTAGTCACGGAAGCCTTCGACGAGGCGTTCGCCTTTGGGGGTGCAATTGGAGCCATTGCGCTGGCTCTCGGCTTCGTCGTCACAGTTGTTACTGCCGAGACCCGCGCCGGGGCAGCTGTGGAAGGGTCCTGCTTCTTGTTGGTCGGCTTGGGGGCCGGCCCACTTGAGGAGGACATGGTGGTTGGGGCTGGTGAGATCGAGGTGGATCGACTCGATGTAGGTATTCGGGAAGTCCGTGTTGCGGAGGTCGTAATTGGCGACAAAGCGCTGGTTGAAAAACTGCGAGAACGCAGTCTGCAAGATGAGGACGGCGAGGGCGCAAAAAACGAGAGCGATGACCGCGGTGCGACGCGGCACGACATGCGCGGTTAAATAGCTGCGAATACGCAAGGGAACACCAATCGCAATTGGTTGAAATCGCCTGCGACAAATTCTAGCTTGGCGAGCGCTTTTCGGCGATCCCACCCGCGAACGATTAATCCTTGACGCTCATCAGGAACTCGGCGTTGGTTTTGGTTTTTACTAAGCGGTTGACCAGGAGCTCCATCGCGTCGGGCGGGTTCATGTCGTTGATCACGCGACGCAGGAGGCAAACGCGGCGGTGCTCCTCGGGGTCCATCAGCATTTCTTCCTTGCGGGTGCCGCTGCGGCCGATGTCGATCGCCGGCCAGATGCGGCGGTCGACCAGTTTGCGGTCGAGGACGATTTCCTGGTTGCCGGTGCCTTTGAACTCCTCGAAGATCACCTCGTCCATGCGGCTACCGGTGTCGACCAGCGCCGTAGCGATGATCGTGAGCGAGCCGCCTTCCTGGACACGACGTGCCGAGCCGAAGAAACGTTTCGGCCGCTGCATCGCGTTGGCATCGATGCCGCCGGAGAGGATCTTGCCCGAGTGGGGGCATTCGGCGTTCCAAGCGCGGGCCAGCCGGGTGATCGAATCGAGGAAGATCACGACGTCGCGGCCGTACTCGACCATCCGCTTGGCCTTTTCGATCACCATTTCGGAGACCTGGACGTGGCGGGCCGAGGTTTCGTCGAACGTGGAGCTGATCACTTCGCAGTTGGGGCCCTTGATCTGCCGCTCCATGTCGGTGACTTCCTCGGGCCGCTCGTCGATCAGGAGCATGATCACGTAGGCTTCGGGGTAGTTGGTGAGGACGGACTTGGCCATCTTCTGCATGAGGATCGTCTTGCCGGCCCGTGGCGGGCTGACGATCAGACCGCGTTGGCCGAAGCCGATCGGCACGATCATGTCGACCACGCGGGTCTCGATGTCTTCGGCCTTGGTCTCCATGACGATCCGCTTGTCCGGATGCTCGGGCGTGAGATCGTCGAAGAAGATTTTCTTGGCGAGCATGTTCGGATCGTCGCCGTTGATCGCCTCGACGCGCAGGAGGGCGAAGTAGCGTTCGTTTTCTTTCGGCGGGCGGATCGTGCCGGCGACCGTGTTGCCGTTTTGCAGGCCGAAGCGGCGGATCTGGCTCGGCGAGACGTAGATGTCGTCTGGGCAGGATAGGTAGTGGTAGTCGGGGCTGCGGAGGAAGCCGAAACCGTCGGGGAGGATTTCGAGCGTCCCCTCGCCGTACATCAGGCCCTTGAGCTTCACCCGCGATTTGAGGATGCGGAAGATCAGCTCCTGCTTCTTGAGGCCGGTGATTTCGGTGAGCTGTTCGAGCTCGGCGGCCTTGATCAGTTCCGGCATCGTCATCCGCTGGAGTTCAGCGATGTGGATGTTGCGATCCTGGGCGTCGTCGCGAGCGATGGCGGCGCCGACGCGGCGGACGCGCTCGGCCGCTTTGTCGAGCTCTTCGGCCAGCGAGAGGGGTTCCTCGCGCTCCAGTTCGGCCAGCAACTCGCGGTCGATATTGGTACCGTTGTTGCGATCGCGATAGTTACCGCCGCGGGGGGCGTCGCCATCGCGGCCTTGATCGCGGCTCTGACCTGGATCGCGACGGTGCATGGGGCGTGAGTGGCCACGCCGTGAATCACGGTTACTTATGTCTGACATGAGTTGTACGCTCCTAGGGAAGAGAAGAGCGGCTAGCGCGGATGGCGCCTGCGGTAGGGGGATCTCAAAACTGACTTGGCGACGAGTGTCCAGAGGTAGGACTCGGCCGAATCGTGGGGAATGCCTCTCTCGTATCCATTATGGGCATGAACATGTCAGTTTGAAAAGCGCAAAGTTGGCAAGTGATGCCGGCAATCCGGAAAATTCACAATCGCTGCTCCGACAGGCCGCTAGTTTGGTGGCAGAATGTGCCGCTGCCAAACATCGCGGACCGCCGTGCGCAATTCGTCCAAAGTGCCATCGTTGGCGACGAGTACATTGGCCTGACGACGTTTATCATCGACCGTCCACTGGGCAGACTCGCGGCGGAAAAATTCATCGCGGGTCCAACCGCGCTCCATTGCGCGTGCTAGCCGCGACTTCTCCGGCGAATCGACCATTATTAGCAGGTCACAGAGCGGGCCCCAGCCGGCTTCGAGCAGCAGCGGAGCATCGAGAACGACGGCCGGTCGGCCCTCGGCGGCGAACTTGGCTCGCTCCTGGTCCAACTGCTCGCGAATTCGCACGTGGAGCAGCGATTCGAGGAACTTACGCTCGCTGGCAGCTTGCTCACCCGCGGCGAAGACGCAAGCGGCCACCGCGGCCCGATCGATGCTGCCATCGGGGGCCAGGACCGTGGACCCCCAGCGGCTCACGAGCGCTTCTTGCACCTTGGCGTCGTGTGCCAGCACTTCGTGGCCGGCCCGGTCGGCATCCAAGAGGCCGGCGCCCAGCTCGACAAACAGCTTTGCCACGGCACTCTTGCCGCTGGCTACGCCCCCGACGATGCCGATGGTTTTCATGCCGTCCATGGTTCACATTCCGCCCAGTTGTCGCCCGATTTCACGTCGATCTTGAGCGGCACGCGCAAGGGGAGCACGGTTTGCATTGCGTGGGTGACGAGCGTGGCCACTTCGTCGAGCTCGTTGGCTGGAACTTCGAAGACCAGCTCGTCGTGAATTTGCAGGATCATTTTCGACTGGCGCTGCTGGTCGCGGAGCTGGCGGGCGATGGCGATCATGGCGAGCTTGATCATGTCGGCGGCGGAGCCTTGGATCACGGTGTTGACCGCGGTCCGCTCAGGCAGGCTCAACGGGCGGCGGCTCCAAAGGTTCCCGTCCACGATCGATGGGTCCGGCATTCGCACTCCCTGGATCGCCCGCCGGCGGCCGAGCATCGTGCTGACGTAACCGAGTCGATTGCACTGGGCGAGCGTTTCGCTGAAAAACTTGCCGACGCCGATGTAGCGGGCGAAGTAGGCGTCGATGAATGCGGCCGCTTCGTCCTGGGCGATGTCGAGCGATTTGGCCAGTCCGAACGAACTTTGGCCGTAGATGATGCCGAAATTGACGGCCTTCGCCTTGCGCCGCATGTCGGACGTGACATCGGCCTCGTCGACGCCGAAGACCTGGCTGGCCACCAGCGTGTGAATGTCTTCGTCCTGGGCGAAGGCTTCGCAGAGGGCGGGGTCCTCGGAGTAATGGGCCAGGATTCGCAGCTCGATCTGCGAATAGTCGGCCGCCAGCAGCTTCCAGCCGCTCGGGCCGGCGACGAACGCGGAGCGGATTTCGCGGCCTTCTTCGGTGCGGATCGGGATGTTTTGCAGGTTGGGGTCGCTCGAGCTGAGGCGGCCGGTGGCGGCGACGATCTGGTTGAACGAGGTGTGGACGCGGCCGGTCGTGGGGTGGATCATCGCCGGCAGGGCGTCGACGTAGGTGTTCTTGAGCTTGGAGAACTGGCGGTGCTCGATGATCTTGGCCGGCAGCGGGTGCTGGTCGGCCAGCTGTTCCAGCACTTCGACGTCGGTGCTGGGGCCGGTTTTGGTTTTCTTGACGACCGGCAGCTGGAGTTCCTGAAACAGGACCTGGGCGAGCTGCTTGGGGGACGCGATGTTGAGTGGATGGCCGGCAAGCTCTTCGATCTCGATCTCGAGTTCTTTCAGTCGCGCGCCATACCGCACGCTCATTTCGGCGAGTCGGGCCGCGTCGACGCGGATGCCCTCAAACTCCATGTCGGCCAGCACTTCGACCAGCGGGACCTCGACCGTGTCGTTGAGCGACTCGAGCTCCATCTCCTGAGCCGCGCTTCGAGCAGCGGTTTGAGCCGCAGCGGCACGTCGGCGTCTTCGGCGGCATAGGGGCCGATTTCGAGCGATCGGCACCTCGTCCATCCGCTTCTGGTTTTTGCCTTTGCCGATCAGCTCGCTGATTTTGATGTTGGTGTGGTTGAGATAGCGGCTCGCCATGTCGTCGAGATTGTGATTCCGCTCGCCGGCGTCGAGCAGGTAGCTGGCGACCATCGTGTCGAACGGTCGTGCCGGCGAGCTGGACGCCGCCGTGCGGAGCACGATCATGTCGTACTTGAGATTCTGGCCGATCTTGGCGATGCTCGGCGTTTTCGAGGATCGGCCGCAGGGCGGCGAGTGTTGCTGCGGGATCGAGCACGGCTTCGCCCTCCGGGCCGCGGACCGGGACGTACACCGCCTTGCCCGGTTCCCAGGCGAATGAGTAGCCGACGATCTCGGCCCAGCGGGGCATGATGTGGGTCGTTTCGGTGTCGACGGCGATCAGCGACTTGCTGCGAGAGCGTTTCGACCAGCTCGGCGAGCTTGGCGGGCGTGTCGACGATCTGATAGTCGGAGTCCCAGGCCGTCGGGGTCGCACGTCGACTCGCCGTACCGCCCAGTTTGGCGAAGCGATCGCCCAGCGAGCGAAAGCCAAACTCGGCGAACAAATCGGCGAGCCGCTGGTGGTCGAAGCCGCCGACGCGGCCGGAACCCCAATCGGGAACGATCGGCACTTGGTTGTCGAGCCGGGCGAGCTCGCGCGAGAGGATCGCCAGCTCCTTGTTCTCGACGAGCTTCTTGCCTTTCGCGCCGGGAATCTCCTCGGCATGGGCCAGCAGATTGTCGAGTGTTTCGTATTTCTCCAACCAGACTTGTGCCGTCTTGGGTCCGATCGTCGGCACGCCCGGCACGTTGTCGACCTTGTCGCCCACCAGGGCCTGAAAATCG
Source organism: uncultured Planctomycetota bacterium (assembly GCA_963847905.1). Taxonomy (GTDB): domain Bacteria; phylum Planctomycetota; class Planctomycetia; order Pirellulales; family Lacipirellulaceae; genus DASYDU01. Next base: position 164,348 of record CAWKBP010000007.1, read on the forward strand.
ACGACCTGGTCGGGTCGGATGCCCCAATCGCCGGCCAGCGCCGCGGCGTCGAACACCTCGTCCTTGCGGATGTTGTAGACGCCAACGCGGTCGGTGATCAGTTGCCGGCAATCTTTGTCGCCGCTCACCAGGAAGCAATCGGCCTCGCCCTCGTTGCAGAGTCGGGCGAGCGTGGCCAGCACATCGTCCGCTTCGTAGCCGAGCCGCGAAATGACCGGAATCGCCAGGGCGTGGAGCACCTGTTCGATCTTGGGGATTTGGCCGACGAGCTCCTCGGGCATGCTGCCGCGGTCGGCCTTGTAGCGGTCGTAGATCTTGTCGCGGAACGTTGGGCCGGGCGGATCGAGGGCGCAGATGATCGCGTCGGGCTGCTTCTGCTCGATGATCTGCAGGATGTCGCGGACGAAGCCGTAGACGGCGTTGACATGCTCGCCGCGCGGACTCGACATGTCCGGCAGGGCGTGAAAGACCTGGAAAATCAGCGAATGGGCGTCGACGACGTAGACCTTCCAGCCGGCGATCGAAGGCTGCTCTGTAGTCGCCGAAGGGGCGCTCGGTACGGGGGCGGCCAGGCCGGTCGGGATCGGCTGCTGTGGCGGCCTCGGCCGCGGTGTCGGCAGCCTGGTCGCTCCAGCCGGTGAACGAGCGTTGATAGTTGTCGACGGGCATCCGTGGGCTATGCGCTGGAAATGGGGCGGAAATAGGAACTTACGGGGCGGCCGAAGAGCGGCGGTTCGTCCATCCTAACCGTTTCGTTGACATGCGTTAATCCCCTAACTAAGCTGGACTTAGGACGAATTCTCGGTCCGTCGTCCGATGTCAGTTGCTGCCTTGGCGGCGATCGCTGACCAGGCTCGGACTACCACGGACCACGCACCACTGACTACGGACACTCCCTATGGCTGCGCGACAAGATCAAGGCTTGGTCTTCACCCTCATCGCGTTCGTGATTTTGTTCATCATCGCGTTCGTGGCTGCTTACGTCGGCTGGAAGAGCTATAGCGATTCGGAAACGCATGTCGCTCAGTTGACGACCGACTTGGGGCAGGCGCGGAGTGCCACGACCACACTCCAGGCCGATAAGGAACAGTTGCTCCAGTGGATGGGCGTCGGCCAGTTCGACAATCTCGAAGACGTGAGCAAAAGCGTCAAGCAGGACATGGACCGCTACGCCGTTACCTTTACGCCCGAACAACAGTCGTATCGGAAGGTCGTCGAATACCTGGCCCAGGAGAATCAAGCGATTTCCTCCCGGGAAGCCGAAGCGAAGAAAACTCTCAAAGACGTGAAGGACAGCCTGCTCGCGCTCGAGGGCGAGAACGAGAAGAAAGTTGCCCAATATCAGGCCCAGATGAAGGCCGCCGAACAAGACGCGGCCGCCGAGCGAGACCAGCACAAGAAGGACCGCGATTCGCTTGAAGCCACGAAGCGCGAGCTGCAGGACAACCTGGCTCAGCAAGAGAAGAAGTTCGAGGAGCAACTTGGTACGATCAGCACGCAGATGAAGGACCTGACGAGCAAGCTCTCCAAGAGCGAAGTGGCCAAGGAAAATCTACTGGCGGAAGTCTCGAAGTCGGCCGAGAGCTTTGAGGTGCCGGACGGACGCGTCTCCTGGATCAATCAGAATGGCACCGTCTGGCTGAATCTTGGCGCCGCGGATGGGCTGCGGTCGCAGATTACCTTCAGTGTGTTCGACGCCGACGCGCTGGATCCGGCCAAAACCGATCCTAAGGGCAGCCTTGAGGTGACGAAAATCCTCGGCGACCACATGGCCGAGGCCCGCGTGACCAACGACGACCCGCGCAATCCGATTCTCACGGGCGATCAGGTCTACAGCCAGATTTGGCATCGGGGCAAGCGACTGCGGTTCGCGCTCATGGGCATCATCGACCTGGATGGTGACGGCCGTAACGACATGAAGCTCGCCCGCGACTTGATCGAACTCAACGGCGGGACGGTGGACGCATACGTCGCCGACGACGGCAAGATCGAAGGCGAAATTACCGTGAATACCCGATACTTGGTGCGCGGCGATCATCCGTCCGGCGCGAATGAAGCCCTGTTGCAAGAAGCGTGGCAGAAGCTCAGCGACGACGCTCAGACCAATGGCGTCGAGCTGATTACGCTCGACAAGTTTCTGAACCAGATTGGCTACGCGCCCGACGATCGCGTGGTCCGGCTGGGTCCCGGGGCGCGGGCGTCGGACTTCCCGGCGCGAACCTGAGTCGGCCGGCGATGCGGCTCGCGGTGAGACCTCGCCATTCCGCTCGCGGACGCCTAACCGGTCCCTCAAAAAAGATGTCCCCGCGTCGGGCAGAACTTTCCGCTTCTCGCCGTAGTAGCCGTCGTTAGAGCGAGCCGAACAGCTGCTGACGGAGCTGATTAAGCTGCTCTGCACTTTCTTGCCAGTCGGCGGGCAGTCGCGCGGCGTTGAATCGCTCCGGTTCGATGAATAGCAGCGCGGGGCTCGTCATCTCCCACTCGGCGGCCAGGCGCTTCAAGAGCCGGCGGCTCGACCAATCGAGTCGATGGACGCGGCACAGCTCGCGAAACAATTCCGGCGGGCTGTCGTACGACTTGAGTCGCTCGAAACGACGGAAGTGGCGGCCGACTAGGATCAGCGTCAGCGAGATAGCGAGGATAATTCCTCCGACCACCATTGTCTCGAACGCTTTGTCTTCAAAGCCGACGCTGCGAAATCCCTCGCTCATGCTCCGCAAGTCGCGAGTCCGCGCCAGGAGAGGCAACGCGTAACTAAGTTGCCACATTAGTAGAAGTCTCCTGTCAGCGGTAGATTGCTGCTCTTCGAGTCCGCGGTCTGCTCCGCGATTTGTTCGATACTTCGGTTGGCTGCCTCGCGGACGCTGGGGCTGGGGTCTTCCTCGGCCTGATACAAGAACTGCAGCGCCTCGAACCGACGGCACGATCCGAGGACGGTCACGACTTCGGTGCGGACCGCAACGTCCGGGTCGTCGACCAGTGGGGTGAGTCGTTCAAGGAGGTCGTCCGCCACGTCCATCGCACGAACCATTTCCAGCGACCGTAGTTTCATCGAGAGCGAGGGGGAACTCAGGGACTCGGCCAGCCGAGCGATCGACGTGGGGTCGACTTTGGCGACCAGTCGACCGATTTTCTGCCGCGTCCTGTCATCCATCGTATTGAATGAGCCACGAAAGCGGGAGAAATTGAATTCAGCGAGGGACGAGCGGGCCGCATCGCGAACCTCCGGAGCGCGGTGGTCGAGCAGCGTCACAAGGCGTTCCATGGCGTCGTGAATTCCGCGATGACGCAACTGCCTGACCGCGGCCGCCTGTACACGCGGATCTGGATCGTTGAGCGTGCCGAGAACCATCGGATCGAGATAGCGATCGTGGAAGTCGGCCAGCGCGTCGCAGGCGGCCCGCCGACCTTCCGGCTGGCCGTGCTGTAGAAGAAACTTCAAAATCGACAGGTAGGCAGTTCGATTGACGCAGCCGGCTTTTGCCAATTCAATCGCCACTGATTGGGCTCGTCCGTCGAGCTCCAAGAGTGCATCGCGTCCGTCGGCTAGCCAGCTCACCGACTTCAGCTTGCGGAGGTTGTCCAAGACGCGGAGCGAAACGGGGGCGCCGATATTGTGGAGCAGATAGTCGAGAAATTTGCGGTCGAGGCGTTCGGCGATGACTGTCAGCGCCTCGATCGGAATGCTGGTATCGCGCAGCAATTGGGCGAGCAACTCGAAAATTGGCACCACGGCACTGGTGCCCAGCGAGTTGATGACTGTGCGATGGCACGGGTGCGACGTGTTTCTCAGGATTTGGAGCAAAGTCTCGTTTGTGGGCGGGACAAGTAGGAGAAAGGCGTCGATGATCTCCAGCCGAAAGTGGTCGCCATACCGCTCGAGCGAGCGCTCCAGCGCAGGGAGCACTTGGCGAAGGACGAGGGTCGGTTCGCAAGTTCGGTCTTTCGACCGGGCTAGCGTCTCCTGGTGCAAGTAGCTCGCCAACTGGACGAGCGTGGCCGCGGCTTGTGCCGAGTGGCGGTGCGTGAGGATTTCGGCCACCTCGACGAGCGTCGGCAGGAGTTGATAGACGCGGCCCATCAAGATCACGCGACACGCGCTGTCACATAGCCGCTGATCTTCAGAGAGCACGACGTCGCGGAGGGTCGCCTGCATTCGGTGGGGCGAGCGGACGACCGAATCGGCAAGTTCGGCCAGCTCGCGGTCGTTGAACGTGGTAAAGCGGGCGAGTATCTGCGCGTGCCCCTCGGGATTTCGGCGGACCACCAAGCCGTGAATCGCACCCAGCCGAATTTCTAGCCGGGTCGACGCGAGCGCAGACGCCAACACTGGCACGGCCGCCTGATTGCGGGTGTGGGCTAGGTGAAACATGGTTTTTCCAAATGCGTCTGCCAAGCTGCAGTCTCCACGGGCACGGGCCGAGGCGGTGTTTGCGCAGTTCGATCGGTCGCGGGAGCCATAGTCGCCCCAGTTTGCCTTATCGGCCGCATTCGAGACCCGTGGATAGGCGAAGCTGCGCATGCCGTAGCGTTTGCCCGAGCCGGGTTGAATGTGGTCGAATGGCACTCAACTTTTCGCGTTGCAAACGGCGTCGCCTCGGGGAAAATGGAGTAGGATCGGCAGAGTCTGCCCAGGTGTAAATGTCGCGGCCCCGCTAACGGTTATCGGCGCAACGCCCGAGATGAAAGTTTACAGCCATGCAAAGTGCCCCGGTGATCGAACAAGAGTTTCTTCCGTTGCGAGCTAAACTGCTCGAAATTGGCGCCGCGCTCGATCGGTTAGAGCGCGCGAATGCTCTTGGCGGAAGGGAGCCTCGGGTGGCGAAGATTTGCGCGGCGATCGACGCGCTGCTTGGTTCGGGTGGCGATCGCGCCGAGCAGATACAACTCGTCTTTAGTCGGCCGTTTGAAGAAGGCTGGCGCGATGATTTTGGCCTGACGACATAAGTGAAGAGAGCAATGAGGCGGAAATGTACTACATCGATCCACACATCCACATGGTCTCCCGGACCACGGATGACTACGAGACGCTAGCCAAAATGGGCTGCGTCGCGGTGAGCGAACCGGCGTTCTGGGCTGGTTACGATCGGGGGAGCGTCGACGGCTTCCGCGATTACTTCGAGCAGTTGACGGCGTTCGAGCCGAAGCGAGCCGCGAGCTACGGCATCCAGCATTTCACGTGGCTCTGCATCAATGCAAAAGAGGCCGAGAACGTGGCCCTCTCGCGCGAAGTGATCGCCATGATCCCGGAGTTCTTGGATCGGCCGGGCGTGCTGGGCATTGGCGAGATCGGGCTCAATAAGAACACGCGAAACGAAGCGATCGTGTTTCTCGAGCACGTCGACCTGGCGATGAAGACCGACGAGCAGATTCTCATCCACACGCCCCACCTCGAAGACAAGTATCAAGGCACGCGGATGATCCTCGACATGCTCTCGGGCGACTCGCGCATCTCGCGCGAGCGCGTGCTGGTGGACCATGTCGAAGAGCACACGGTGCGGCACGTGCTCGACGGGGGTTTCTGGGCGGGGATGACGCTGTACCCGGTGAGTAAGTGTACGCCGGCACGAGCGGCGAACATCGTCGAGATGTACGGGCCGGAACGGCTCTTGGTGAATTCGGCCGGCGACTGGGGTCCGTCGAAGCCGACGGCAGTGCCCGATTTTATCCTCGAAATGCGCCGCCGGGGACACGCAGAGAGCCTTATTCGCCGAGTGGTGTACGAGAACCCGCAGCGATTTTTCTCGCAGAGCCGAGGATTTGCGTTTCAGCCGCCGGATGCAGCGGAGCAAGTTGAGGTATGAATTGGAGACATCAATCGATTTGTATCGACGATGTAGTTTCGCCATCTGATGATCGATATGCTAGAATTGGAATTGTTTGCTTGCTGGGCCCGAGTTGACCATTTCTAACCGGTCGGATGCAGTCTATGTCACCTCTCCCTTCCACATCATCTCAAGGGCCAGATTACGCATGGGAAGTGGCCACGCTTTTCCCGGAGCAGGGAGAATGGTCCGAAGAAGCGTATCTTGAGCTAACCGATGGAACAAATCGGCGGATCGAGTTCACCGATGGGCGGTTGGAGTTCCTGCTGATGCCAACGGAAATTCATGAGTCGCTCGTCCAATTTTTGTTGCTGGCACTGCATCAGTTCGTGGATCGTCAGAAATTGGGTAAGGTATATTCCAACGGGATTCGGGTACGGATTCGCCCGCACAAAATGCGGCTGCCTGACGTGTTGTTCCTGCATAAGGACCATTTTGACCTTCGACACAATCGCGTCTGGGATGGTGCCGATCTCGTGATGGAGGTCGTGAGTGGTGATCGGAAGGATCGCGAGCGCGACTACGAGCAGAAGTTGCTTGACTATGCCGAGGCGAAGGTTGCCGAGTATTGGATAGTCGATCCCGAGCGGCGCGTGGTGATTGTGCATCAACTCCAAGGCGACAAATACACGGTCCGCGGCGAGTTTGCCGTTGGCTCGCTGGCAAACTCAGTTCTGCTAGCTGGCTTTAGCGTCGACGTCACGGCACTGTTTGCTGTGATCGACGAGATCCCCGAATGATGCTAGTTCGCATGACCGAGCGACAATTCTACGATTGGCAGACGGCTGGCGGTGGTGGTGACGTCTTGCGCTTGGTCGAGGTATTGGAGCGAATGGAAGCACCTTGGTGCATGATCGGCGGATTGGCCGTCAACCATTGGGCCGCTGAACCACTGGCGACGGCCGATGTCGATGTGGTAATTGCCCACGAGCGTGTCGAGCAAGCGGTCGAAGCTTTAGAAGCCGCCGGCTTTCAGGCCAAGCGATTTGAGTGGTCGATCAATTTGAAGGGTGCCTCGAAAGTTTCCGTGCAGATCAGCACGGAGAGCTTTTACCATGCGTTTCCCGCGCGAGGCGTTTCGGCCGATGTCCATGGAATCTTGATGCGAGTTGCATCCATGGATGACACGCTTGCCGGGAAAATCGCCGCCTGGAGTGACCGCGCACGACGACCGAGCAAGAGGCAAAAGGATTTGCTCGACATTGTGCGTTTGATCGAAGCGCATCCGGAACTGAAATCCAAATTGCCAAGCGAGTTGATTGATAAACTCGCCGAAGATTAAGTTCCGTGTTTCCGCAAAAAGCGAATGCGTGAAGGGAGTTTAATCGTGTCTCGATCTGCCCACACGAGCGGAATACCTCGCTGGCCCATCGCATTCGGCGCCTGGCTGGCAATAGCTCTTTGCAGTAGTTTGGGTACGGTCTCCGCAGAGCCCACTGCGGTCCGAGATGTCGCGGAATCCAGCCCACAATCGGGCGATACGCATAATGGGCCAAAGTTTGCAGGAGATCGCGGACAACGTGGATTTGAAGTCGCACTCATCGAAGACATGCAGCGGACCGTCCATTGGCAGTTGAATCGAGAGACCGTTGAGGCGCTGGCTGCGCGCGTTCGGCGCGAATTGAAGGTGCCGGTAGCCATTGAGTGGTCGGACTTGGAGGACGCTGGAGTCGGGAGAGAGGATGCGATCACGGAACAATTTGAAGGCCTGTCCCTGGAGCGGGCCATGGAAACTGCGCTGCGCCGCTTACACCTCGTCTGGACGCTCTCAGGAAAGTCGATTGTCTTTACGACTCCGGAGGGCGCGGAGGAAAACTTGGAGACGCGAGTCTACGCGGTCGGTGATCTCCTGGATCGTGGCGAATTCAAGAAGGTCGATTTCGATTCGCTGACGGATGTAATCACGGCAACACTCGCAGCTGATTCATGGGCGGAGAACGGCGGTGGCGTAGCCGAAATTCGGCCGTTCGACTCAGGCGGCATTCGTGTGTTAATAGTCTCGCAGACGTTCGCCACCCATCGGAAAATCGCGCAGTTGTTGCAGGACATGCGTGCCACTCGGGATGCAGAAGGGGCAACGCTATCGCCGGCCATCAGCTTCGACGAGTTTCGCGAATTATTAATCCCGCTGAAATCACTCGACGTCGCACAAAATGATGCGGTCGACGAATCCGATGACGAAGGTCGCGAGCGATTAAAGTTCCTAGCGACGACCGATGGGCTCCGGGAGGTTGCGCGACGATCGAACGAATTCAGCCTCGAATTAATGCGGCGCATTACGATTGATGCTCGTGAAAACTCGGTTATTTGCGGTTACAGCGTCCGCGAGGCAATGACTCTGATTGCGCTAGGAGCGTCCGGAGAATGTCGCTGCGAATTGGTCAAGGCGTTGCAACTGCCCGAGAGTACTCAGAAGGCAGCGGCACAGTCTTTGGCGATGCGTTTTCATTTGTCATCGACCGATAGCTCCGGGGCCGAGTTTTCGTCGACAAATTGTTTGTGGTTGCAACAAGGTCTGACGGCAAACTCGGAGTTTGTTGCGATTGCTAAGAAGGGGATGAATGCCGAGGTGCAATCCGTCGATTTTCGGCAGCCAACAGACGCGTCGAAGTCGATTAATGAATGGACAGCAAAGTGGACGAACGACGGGTTGAAAGAAGTGATATCGCCTTCGGACATCGTGCCGGAATCGATGGCGGCGATCGTTAATGCCACCTGCTTTAAGGGCGTGTGGGAGACTCCTTTCTCCAAAGAAGAGTCAAAGCGAAGCCAATTCAAACTGTTGGGAGGCGGTTCGTCGCAAGTTCTGATGATGCACGGGAAGGTTTTCGCACGTGCCGCGGCGATTGAAAGCAGCGGTCCTCAAATTGCCGAGTTGCCCTACCGCGGCGAGCGGATTTCAGCCGTCATTGTCTTGCCAAAACCAGGAAGAGACGGACTAAACGATATCGAGTCATCGTTGTCGGCCGAGTCCCTGTCGAGCTGGCTGGAGCCCCTCGAAGCCGTCGAGCTGCAGCTCACGATGCCGAAATTTAAAATTGCGTCGCGTCTCGAGCTTAAGCCGGCACTTGCGGCGATGGGACTGTCGAAAGTATTTGATCTTGCAAGTGCCGACTTGCGACGGATTGTCGATGGCCCCATGGCGATTGAACGCGTGATGCAGTCCTCGTTAATAGAAGTTGACGAGCGAGGTACAGAAGCCGCCGCAGCGACAGTTGGCCGCGCGTTCGGCGGTATCACATCAACTCCACTTCATACAATGGTCGTTGATCGGCCATTTCTATTTCTGATTCGAGATGTCCGCTCAGGCTGCCTGCTATTTATCGCCCGAGTAACCAATCCCGCAAAATAGCCTTACATTGAAATCTCAAATTGCCGCAGCACGATGCTGGCGACGTCGACGTCTTTGACGATCGGGCCTTGGAAGATGCCAGCCTCCGATGAGAGCAGCACGCCTCGCTGGGCGGGCGTGGTCGCCGGGGCGCCGTGGGAGCCCTTGACCAGCGTTGCGTCGAGCGGAATGGCTTTCGTTTTCTTGTCGAGGAACAGCTCGACGGGATCGTAGCCCGGCTTGCGGTGGATGTCGACGCTGCGGGCAAAGCGGGGTGCGTTGGCGTCTTCTTCCCACCAGTAGTAGGCTTGCCAGTTGTCTGGGTTCGAGATCACGACCAGGTCGCCGCTGCGCGAATGGTCGAGACCATATTTGGCCAGCGTGTCGGCGGTGAGAACTTCCGCGATGCCGGGCTGCTTCTTGAACAGGTTGGCGATTTTCTTGATCGTCTTGGGATCGGGATCCTGGACGAACACATGCGAGAACTGGTGATCGGCCAGCGCGAACGCGCGGCTTTCGGTGAAATCGAGGATTTCGCCTTCGCCGATGTCGATCACTTTGAGCAGCTTGGCGTCGCGGAGCAGGCGGTTGGGATAGGTGACGCTTTCAACTGGGACGACCGAATACTCGCTAGCCACGAGCCAGAGTGGCGACTCGCGGTACGCATTTTCGAAACCCTCGACGAGCTTGCCGATTTCGGCGTCGAGCTCCTTCAGCGCGGTCTTGGCGGCGGGGCTATTGGGGCCAGCCTTCTGAGCGGCGTAGTCGAGGTGTGGGATGTAGATGTAGAAAAAGTTGGGTCGGTATTTTTCGGCGGTGTGGATCGCCGAAGCGACTATCCAGGAGGTTGATTGGATGCCGGCGAGCGGTCCCCAGAAGTGTTGCAGCGGGAAGTGGCCGAGCTTTGGCTCGAGCTCGGAATAGATCATCTCGGGCCGGGTTTCACACCACAGCGATTCGGTTCCGTCGGGATTGTGAACGGGCGCCGGGGTGCAAAGATAGTCGGCACCGCAGCCGCGGCTGTGGAGCGCGAACCAGACGGCCGAGGTGATCGAGCGATCGCGGTCGTGGAGGATGTCCCAGATTTGCGGTCGTTGGATGCAGTCGTTCCACGAGGTCCACATTTCGACGCGTTTTTGCTCGCGCCAGTAGAAGCCGTTGGCCACCACGCCATGTTCGCGCGGGAGTTTGCCGGTCATCATGTTCGCCTGGACGGGGCAGGTGACGGCGGGGAAGCTTGGTGCGAGCGAGGCGTAACCGCCGCCGAGGGCCAGACGGCTGAGGTTCGGCATCGAGGAGAGGTCCCTCTCGCGCAGGCCGGGGATCGAGAGCAGGACAACTTGTGGATGCATCGAGTTTTCAGATTGCCGACGAGTTTGGGAAAGCCGCCTTAGGCTCCGCGGGCGGCATCGCAGAGGGGTCGGAGAAAATTATACGCCTGTCGGGCTGCCTGAGGGCCAATGGGGGCATGCCGCGACAATTCCACGTCGATTATCCCAGAATAGCGAATTTCTTCTAGGGCCTGAATTACCGGGGGAAAGTCGATTTCGCCGTCACCGAACATTAAGTGCTCGTGAACCGCCTGCCGCATGTCCTCGATGTGGATATTGGCGATTCGGGGGGCCCACTGGCGGAGTTGGCCTGCGATCGGCAACTCGCCCTGGCAATGGAGGTGGCCGATGTCGATGGTGAGGCGGAGTTGGTCTGCATCGGCCCCCCGCTGGCGAAGGGCATCGAGGAGGTCGGCGAAACGGTCCATGGTGTCGATGAACATGCCCGGCTCGGGCTCATAGGCGAGCAGCACTGACTTTTTGGCGGCGTAGTCGAGGACTTGAATCAGTCCCTCGACGAGCCGATCCATCGCCTCGCGGTCCCCTGCCCCATCGCGGACGATGCCGGACCAGAGCGAAACGCAATCGGAACCGAGGGCAGCCGCGGCATCGACGGCCCGGCAGAGAAAATCGACGCGGCGGGCGCGGCTGGCTGGATCGGCAGTCACCAGCGTCGGCTCGTGCTTCACGTCGGAATCGAGCAGGAAGCGGGCCCCGGTTTCGATGGCGGAACGCATCCCGAGTTGGTGGAGGCGGTCGGCAGTGCGAAGTAGTCCCTGATCGAAATCGTCAGCGTATGGATTCAGCAGGCCATGATCGAGGGTGAAGCCGATGCGCGCGATAGCCGATCGAGTGCAGCAGGTCGACGGCCTCGATTGAATCCAAGTTTTCCAGGCCGTTAGTGACGTATCCGAGGAGCATGAAAGTTAGTGCGTCGAATTCGTTGAGGCAAGACTATCTGGCTTCGAATTGAGAATTCCTTCCCATATATCGATCACGCCAAGTTTTGGGATTTGTGCGACATATTGCGCGTCGATCATGTGGCCACTTAAATCGCAGAATTCCACGAATGTCCCGCAAATGCTTTTCCGAACCGCCTTCATGATAGTATACGAATTTTCCCAGTATTACGTCTTCCGGCGACGCCACGATAGCAAAATCTCCTGGGAAAATGGGAACTTCCTTGCTCCGATCGAGTTGCGCTAGGAACCAGTCCGTCCGTCCGGCAATCATGAAGTCAGTTTTGTTCCAGAAGAAGGGTGGATGATATTGAATTGGCCTGCGGTGGCGATCGCCTGCTCGGCCGTGCCCGGCTGACATAGAACTCGGGGTCCGGAAACGCGGCACAGATGATTTCCGCCTGGATTGGCTTAGATCGACGACGAAGTCGATATCTTGAGTGAGCCGGGATTCGCCCCAGATGCTGCTGGCGAAAGATCCAACGATTGCGTAGGGGACGCGATTTCGCTCAAAGTTTGCGCCGCGTAGTGCAGAAGGTCAGTTTGTTCCACTGCTGACTCGCTTAATTACTTCCATCCGCACGCGTTCATCGTCCCAATCGGGATGCTGATAACGAACACCGGCCGCCGCCAGCAACCGTGCCGTCCGGTTCGCCGCCGCGATCATTTCGATTTTCTCCGCGGGAGACTTCTGGCGCAGCGCTGCTGCCAGTTGTTCGTCAATGATTTCGATTGTTTTAGGGAGCGGACGGGACATAGACACAACTCGAATAATGGCGTTCCGTGATTATATACGACCGCGCGTCATGAGGCGATTGAGATGAATCGCGATCATGGAAAGTAGAGATTACCGCTTGGAATGAATGCTCTATCTCGGTGGGTGGGCCCGCGAGAGCCTGCCGGTCGTGAGTTGGGCCGTCTTTGGGCTGATCGGATCGCTTACTCGACACAATCGAGAATTGCTTCCCACAGGTCAAGGACGCCGAATCGTCGCGCGAATAGTTCGACATACTCGCGGTCGATCAATTTGTGGCTGACTCTCACGATGCCCGCGGCGTCGCGTAGGTGCAGCTCCGAGCCTCCGTCGCGGAAGTAAGCGATCTTCCCCAAAATGGTATCCTCGGGAGCTGCGACGCGTACCATCTGCTGCGGGAAAAGACCCAGCGATTTGCTCCGGGCGAATTGCGGGGCAGCCCAGGCTGTGCGACCGGCAGCAATGAGGACAACCCGATTGCCGGAGCAAGGATTGAAAAAACTGGAATGGAAGGAGCGACCGATCCTTGGATTGGCCGCCGGCGGAACGAGCTGCAAATCTTGTGTGGCAAATGCCGCGTAAATGGGATCGGCGTTGGAAGCCTTCAGATCGATGACGAACTCGATCTCGTGCGTAAATCGCGGCTCGCCCCAAATACCGCTGGCAAATGCGCCGACCAGTACATACGGCACACCGAGCAGTTCGAGTTGTTCGACGGAGAATCTGAGCAGCTCGCCTTGATCCAAGAATCGGCCATTGGCATTTCGATCTGAGCGCTGACGATCATCGTAATCGGTATGCAGAAAATGAACGCCGGCGGCCGACAGGCGTTGGGCCGTCCGACTGGCGGCGCAAACCATCGCCACTTTTTCGGCTGCAGATCTGCTCCGCAGTGTGTGGGTTGGTAGGCCGTCGATTGCTTCAACGTGTTGGAAGGATGGAATTCGCATTGCCGCCTACTCGCCTTCAAGCGGCGTGGCGGCAATGCCGTACATAGCCCGCCCTTGCTTGCCTTCGCTGGCCCACTTGCCGGCGTCACCGAGAATGACCGGTCCGGGCTCGACGCAGCGGCGACGCCAGACGGAAAAAGAATTGTCGATGCTTTCGCCACCACCGACGGCCGTAGTGTTCGTATCGAGTTGCCGATACTGTTCGGGAACTTGCGCTGCCACGGCCCTTCGTCGAGTCCGATGTCGACGCCTGTATCTTCGAATTGTGATTTAAGCCACTCGGGTGGTGGAATCCGATTGTCCGCGAAGACGTACAAATTCGTCGGCTTGGCGATCTCCAGCGTCAACTCGAAGTCCTGACGGTAGCGATAGTCGTTAAATGTCTTGATATAGTCCGCGCCGCGAAGGAATTCGGGCAGCCCTTCGTCCGACAAGCCATTCCATTGATGGTAGGCGTTGTCGGCGTAGGCCAGCGCGTCATCGTGGAGCCCGCCATATGTGGTCTGATAGCAAGTGAACATGTCGCTGACGTCGGACACAATATTGTCTTTTACGCTGGCGATCAGGCGTGCACTGCTAGGACGAGTCGTCCACCAGCCGCCCGACGTGTCACGTCCGACTTCCATGATGCGATCGACGGCTCCGATGGAGTTGATTCGTGCTGCGTCGCCGATCGTCAAGCTGCGTGGGGGCAGGACGGCGCCGGCGGTTTCATGCAAATCGACACGGCCTTCGAAGACGATCACATCGGTCACGCCGTCGTCGCGAGCAAAGACACCAAATTCAGTTCCTTGATCGACGACTTTGGCTTCCTGAGTTTTAATCGCAAAGCCTTTGCCCGACTCCGGTACACGTGCGGTGGCCTGCCCCCGTTCGAGATGAACGAGCAGGGCGGACTTGATATCGAGCGACGTTTGTCCCGCAATTCGCACGATCGGCCCCGAGCGAAATTTCAAGGTGAAGGAACCGGTCCGATTTTCCAGCCTGCCGGGGACAATCAGATTGCCGTCGCGGAGCGCCGTGGAATTACTGGTCCAGGTGAGGTCGTCTTGGGCGATAATTTCAGCGATTGGGGAATTCCGCAGCCGGATGCCCGCGATTTGCCATGAACCGAATCCAATTGCGATTAGAAGGATTGCCGCGGCAAACCTCCACAACAAGCGGCGAGTCGGACGCAATGCGGTTGTTGCCCGCGGCACCTTGAGTTGATCATGCGCGCTCGCCGCCAATTCCAATTTCATGCACTCAGAAATATCTTCGCTCTGCCACTCCAGCAGAGTGTGAGTGAATATTTCGCCGACCGATTCGACGATAAGTTGCGGGTGCTTCGCCGCCAGCTGCGCGAGCTCGTCCCGCTCGGCATCGGAACAAGCATTGTCCAGCGCGAGACTGAGTAACTCGGCAAATCGTTGTTCGTCGGAAACCATTACTGTCCCTCGGCCGCCAAGGTCGACTCGATGCATTTGCCCAACGCCTTGCGAATGCGATGCAATCGCGACGACACGTTATGAACCGATTCATCCCACTGCTCGGCGATGTTCTTGACGGGCGTCCTGGTGACGTACCGAGTGTGGATCAATTTTGCTTGTTGTGGGGAGAGCTTTTGCAGGCACTTTCGCAGCGCGACCAGCCGATCGTCGGCCTCGCTGGCGTACTGAATGCAAGTGTCGTTTATTAGGTTCAGCGCTTCTTCGCCAAAAACAAGTCGCGAACGGCAATGGGAGCGGCGAAAAGTGAGCACTTTTTGCCGAGCAAAACCAAACGCCCAGGGTAGAAAAGGGCGCTCGAAATCATAGTCGTCAATGCGGGACCAGAGATCGAGATTTGTCTCCTGGAGCACGTCGGCCGCCGCCGGATCGCCCATCAGCATGGAGGCAATGTAGCCGTAGAGCTTGCGCTGGTGAGCGGTGAGCAGCTCGACAAAGCGGGTGGACCGGTCGCGGGCCAATTCTTGTGATCGTTCGGATGTCAAACTTGAATCCTAGAGGTTTCCGGGCGGATTGGCATCCAGCCGGACATAAGCAATGGGAAGCGAGTTCCTGCCAGTTGGATTCTCCACGAATCGAAGTTTTCTCGCCAAAAATCCGCGAATTTTTTGCGAGATTTGGCCGGCGTCGGCAGAAAGTAGGTGGACGGATTGTCTAGTTGTGAAATTGGATGGCCGAGGTCGGTCGGGAATTCATCGAGGCGGAGACGGGCATAATGCAAGCCGGGAGTCGCAGTTTTTGGCAAGTTTGGACGTGGTTTTCGATAATGGCGGCGATTGGCTTCGCCACCGGTCTGGCAGAGGCGTCGCCCATAACTGGCTGGCAAGTCGATCCTCTCGCATCGAATACCGCTCCGGGCCTGGCAAGTGCGAATACGAATTCGCCGATCTGGGGCACGGGTGCCGAAGGCAGCACCAACAATTCGGCGATCTTCGCCAGTTTCCCAACCATTTCGATCACCGGTGATCGAACGCTGACGCTCTCCGCGACCGTCGAACTCATTGGCTCCGATGCAACCCACGAACAATTCCGTTTTGGGCTGTTGAATAGCAATGGCTCGAGCTCAACGGCGGGCTGGCTCGGCTACCTGGCAATGAACGGCACGGGCACCCAGGCTGGCGATCTGTCGGCCAAAAACCCCTTGGGAGAGAATTTTGCTGCGTCCTCTTGGGCGTCGGTACTGGGGAATCCGCCGCGAGCCATTTCCCTGGGAACGACCATTGATCCGGAGCAGGATTTTTTCTTTGCCGGCACTTATAACGTCAGTCTTTCGATTCGTCGGACGGGCGACAACTTGAGCCTCAGTGCGTCGATCATGGGGGGTAATTTCTCGAACATTTGGGAGAACCTGGCGGAAGTTGATCCGGCGCGATTGGCGTTTGATTTTAACCGCGTTGGCTTCTTTGCCGGTGCTGCGCTCGCGGCGGAGCAGATCAACGTTTCCAACGTTGATGTTTCGCTCGTTACCGCCGGCGACACGAATGGCGACGATCTTGTCGATCTTGTTGACTACGAGGCGATCATTTCACATATGAATCTCACGGGCCAAAGCCTCGCCAATGGAGATTTGACGGGCGATGGCCGGGTGACGATCGCCGACTATCGCTATTGGAAGAGCCGGCGCACAGATTTATCTGGAATCGGTGCTGCTGATCCGTCCGGACCGGGAATACCCGAACCGGCATCTTTGGCGCTGTTCTTGATTGGCGTGTGGTTTCCGTTCGCACGTCGACTGCGTTATCTGCCGACTGGAGAAATGGGATGAGATGGGCGACGGTTTTCGCAATTACCGCGATCCAATTCGTTTCGTCTCATACGGCGGCAACTCAGCTGTTTTACGATCCTTTCTTGACCGGCTCGAACCCAGCCGCCGGCGAATATAGGACTTTCAGTCCACCCGTCACGACGGAGAATCCGTTTTTCCCAATCACTGGGCAGAATCCGACGTTGGGCCCAACGCCATTCTTGACAGGCCCTTGGGTGTCGATCGCCTCGGACGCCGCACCCAATGCAGCGGTTCAGGAAACAGGGCTGTCGTTCGTCGGTGCTCCTTCGTCGGGCGGTTCGCAGATTTCGACCCCGAACGCTGATGTCCGTCGCTATCTTACAAACCCATTGTCCGCTACGACTGAAGGGGCCTATTACATCAGCTTCTTGGCAAACTTTGGCCAAGGTGACTATTCGGATGGGATCGACGGCAACGACATGGGTTACCGTGCCGTAGAGTTTTATACGGCCGCCGATGGCTTTCTCATAAGCATAGCTTACAACGCATATAATTCTGGCGGTGGGGCGGTTCAACAGAATCCTCTAACCGCGAAGATGTATTTGGATGGATTCGGGTATCAGGTCTTGCAGAAAGCCCCTGATAGCTTTGTAGAGGATGGTGCTACTCACTTGATCGTGCTGAGATTTAATTTCAGTGCCGCTGTCGCTATGGACTCGATATGTATAGCTAGATCCCAAGTCAACCGTGGAGCCGGTTGTTCCCAATGCCTCGCTAAGCGGGATTAATGTCACACTTGGAGCAATTGGCGGCTTTACGGAGTACGGTGGCACGGGGCAGGGCCCCATCTTTGACGAATTGCGAGTCGCCGACACTTTCATCGATGCGCTGCCCAAATTCCCCTTGCCGGGCGACACGAACAACGACGACTTGGTGAACCTTGTCGATTACCAGAATATACTCGCATACATGAATTTGGGCGGAGCGATGGTTCCCAGCACGCTCGAACTTCATCCCGATGTGACCGGTGACGGCAAGGTGACTATCGCCGACTATCGGCTTTGGAAAGACAACCGCACGGACCTGCCTGGAATTGGCGGCGCATCGACCGGCCCTGGAATTCCCGAACCAACGTCGCTCCTAGTGTTGCTCCTCGGCGCGATCTGCCCATTAGTAGGTAGAACTTGCATGCGTCGAAGCGTACTTCACTCAAATGCTAACGATGGCACGTCGTAAAAAAGATGGCAACAGGCAATCGGGTTGCCTATCGTTGTGGCGGTGATGTAGTGGTGACCGATGCGTGGCCCGGTTGACGCCGACGGCGGGCGAAACAGCCAATGACGCCCAAGCCAATCAATGCGGCTGCACTGGGTTCCGGAACGGCTGAGGCGAGCCGTAAACCAATGTTTAATTGCTCGTATACTGCGGGAGAGGTCACGCATCAAAAGTGGAGATGTTGTTTTTGTTGAAGTGAGCAAGTGTCCCAAGGCCCTTCCAAGCACTATTTTACTAGACAACTCTCCCAAAAGTCAGCTTTTGATGCATGTATTGCGAGTGCATTGGGCTCGGTTGGCGTGGGCAGCAATCTCGTTGAACTGGCGGGCGGTTCAAGAATAAGTAACATCGCTGGAATCCATCTGCGCATAAAAAAACCCGACGTGAAGCGGCTCAGCCTCACGCCGGGTCTATCTTTTCAATTTGGTAAGCTATAAAAGAAGCTTTCGCTTCTTGAATGGACCTTCAACTGTCAGCTAGGACTGCCCCATTTATTCGCGCGATCTAGATGTCACGTGAATGACATTTTTGATCGAGCATTCTAAGAAATCATCCTTAGAAAGGAGGTGATCCAGCCGCAGGTTCCCCTACGGCTACCTTGTTACGACTTAGTCCCAATCGCGGAGTTGACTCTAGGCACCTGCGTCCCTTGCGGGTTAGCGTAGTGACTTTAAGCCCCCCCCACTTTCGTGGCTTGACGGGCGGTGTGTACAAGGCTCAGGAACATATTCACCGTAGTATGCTGACCTACGATTACTAGCGATTCCAGCTTCATGCAGGCGAGTTGCAGCCTGCAATCCGAACTGAGCCGCGTTTTCTGGGATTTGCTTGCCCTCGCGGGTTTGCTTCCCTTTGTGCGCGGCATTGTAGGACGTGTGCAGCCCTAGTCATAAAGGCCATGAGGACTTGACGTCATCCCCACCTTCCTCCGGCTTAACGCCGGCGGTCTCGCTAGAGTCCCCGACATTACTCGCTGGCAACTAGCGACAAGGGTTTCGCTCGTTAAGGGACTTAACCCGACATCTCACGACACGAGCTGACGACAGCCATGCAGCACCTGTGCACGTTCCACCCGAAGGCGTGGCCCGGCTTTCACCGGGTTAATCCGTGCATGTCAAGACTAGGATAAGGTTCTTCGCGTAGCCTCGAATTAAGCCACATCCTCCACCGCTTGTGTGAGCCCCCGTCAATTCCTTTGAGTTTCAGCCTTGCGACCATACTCCCCAGGCGGAGCACTTACCACTTTCGCTTCGACCGAGAGGCTATGGGAGGCCCCTCGATCAAGTGCTCATCGTTTACAGCTAGGACTACCGGGGTATCTAATCCCGTTCGCTCCCCTAGCTTTCGTATCTCAGCGTCAGAAGAGACCCAGTAAGCCGCTTTCGCCACTGGTGTTCCTGATGATATCAACGCATTTCACCGCTCCACCATCAGTTCCGCTTACCTCTGTCTCCCTCAAGCACCACAGTATCGGGCGCAGTTCCTCGGTTGAGCCGAGGGATTTCACACCCGACTGATGGCGCCGCCTACATACCCTTTAAGCCCAATAAATCCGAATAACGTTTGGACGGTTCGTATTACCGCGGCTGCTGGCACGAACTTAGCCCGTCCTTCTTCCGAAGATAGGTCAATACTAGGGGATAGCCCCTAGCAATTTCCTCCCTACCGAAAGCGGTTTACAACCCGAAGGCCTTCATCCCGCACGCGGCGTCGCTCGGTCAAGCTTTCGCTCATTGCCGAAGATTCTCGACTGCAGCCACCCGTAGGTGTCTGGGCAGTGTCTCAGTCCCAGTGAGCCGGGCCACGCTCTCACGCCCGGTATGCATCATCGCCTTGGTAGGCCATTACCCTACCAACTAGCTAGTACAACGCAGCCCGCTCCCAAAGCGGAATCACACCCTTTAGTCCAGGGACATCATCCGGCATTACCCAGCCTTTCGGCTGGCTATTCCGGTCTCTGGGGCACGTAGCTACGCGTTACTCTCCCTTTCGCCGCTGATATATTGCTATACCCGCTCGACTTGCATGCCTAATCCACGCCGCCAACGTTCATTCTGAGCCAGGATCAAACCCTTCAATTGGTATATGCTTAAACCGAAAAAGTCCGCGTGCCGAAGCACGCTCGCCTCTCGGCTAAAGAGCCATTTGAAGTTCAATTGAGTCGGAAATTCAACGTCCGCAAGCCGTGTGATTACTCACACGATTACGACCGCTAAACCCCCGCCTGTACAGTCTTTAGCTGACAAAAAAATTGGAGGTCACTTACCAAATTGTCAAAGAGCAAGCCTCGTATTCTAGCCAGTACTTTTTCAAGTACAAGGCCAGAAATAAAAAACTCAATCGGAAACTTTTGACCCGAAGGTCTGAGGACCGACTGAGCAGGCGTAATTGTACGCATCGGTTGCTGGACGTCAATGGCTTGAAATTCACTGCGAAAATGACCATTAATAGGGCCGTCACGTATCGCTTCACTCTTCCACTCGTTTTTTTGGTCCATTCGCCATGGCATGTCGCGGAGTCCGCGGGGCAACGACCGTCGAACGAAACGACCGCGAGGAAATCCTCACGGCCACGCGGCAGCTCGTCGCGCTGATGGTCCGCCGCAACGACATCGACAAGCAAGACGTCGCCAGCGCGATTTTCACGACGACTCCCGATTTGGATGCCGAGTTTCCGGCCCTCGCGGCCCGGCAACTTGGCTGGCTCGATGTGCCGCTATTGTGCGGTCACGAACTTTCTGTGCCGGGCTCGCTGCCCCGCTGCATTCGCGTGTTGGTGCATTGGAATACGGATCGGGCGCAAAACGAAATCGAACACATCTACGTGCGCGATGCGGTGCGGTTGAGGCCGGATCTATCGAAGCTGCCGCCCGTGAACCTGGACGAACTCGAAGCGTGGATCCGCGAGCAAATGGGCGAATCCAACTAGCTGTGTCAGCGCGGCCGGATTGAACTAGGTAGTGCTGGCCCAGCGTTCCAGCAGCAGCATCGGCGCGAGCAACGCCAGGACAGCGCAGCCCCACAATGGGCCGCAGTAGCCCAATGTGATCGCGGCGTCGATCACGATGATTGATCTCAGGCAGGTGCGCACCGCTTGTTGCACTGTTTCTGGCCGAGGGTCTCGCCAAGCGAGCAGGCAGCGTCGCAGGATAACACTCCCAATCGACAGCCACAGCAGCAGCCATGGTGTCATTCCAATCGCGAGAATCCATGGTGAAGTTAAGTCGGGGGAAGCGGCCACGACCGAGATTCCCGCGGCGATGGTTGCCACGCCCGCCAGGAGCCGTTTCCGTTCGCTCGTGGTGGTTTCGCCGCGTGCAAAGATGGTCACGCCAGCGATGTAGATTCCGATGCCTGCGGCCAAACCTAGCTCGTCGTTTCGCAATGGGCGGAACTTCATTCCTCCGATTCCTGTTGCCAAGCTCATTCCCAGGATCACATTGAGCGCGCGGCAACTGCCCATCACGATCGGTCCGAACGACGTGCGTTTCGCACTAGCGTCGTAGAGCACGATGCAGGCCGCGAGCGCAATTGCTACGACGGTCGTTCGAATCGAGTTGCCGTGGTAGCCGAGATGGGCCGCCAGGAGCACACCGCACAAAAGTAGTCCCCAACCGAGAAACATCGCTGAGCGGTGGGCTATTCGTTGTGACGGAAGCGGGCGATTTGGACGTTCAGCCGCATCCAGGTTGGCGTCGAAGACATCGTTGAGCACCATGCCGGCCAAATACAAGAATGCCGATGCTGTGGCGAGCACTGCGAATGGTGCTGCCGGATGGAGGGCTCCGAACGTGACGAGGAACCCCATCATCACATCGGCGATCGCTGTGAATACAGCGGGAAATCGCAGCAACTCGAAATAGGCTCGCCACTTCTCGTTCACGACGGACGCTCCCCTTGCGGTTTAGCTGACCAGTCCGGCCAGGCACTTCGACAGGTATTCACGGGCTTCGCGAGCCGCAGTGTCCGGATCGTCGAGATACGGATAGAGCTCCACGGTTAGCCAGCCGTCGTAACCCGGTCTGCTGAATTTCGGCGAGCGTCGCGGCGAAGTCGATCGCCCCCTGGCCGGGGACAAGGTGCTGATGCACTCGCGTCGCGGCGATGTCTTCGAGGTGGTAGTGCTTCGTGTGGCGTCGCCATTTTGGCGATCCAGTCCTGCGGGTCTTCGCTGACGCAGTAGGCGTGGCCGACGTCAAAGTTGAGGGCTACCAGCTGTGAATCGATCCGCTCGAGGAAGCTCAGATACTGGGAGAAGCGTTCGATCAAGAGGCCCGGCTCCGGTTCGATCAAGAGCGGCATCCCCAGCGACTCGGCCAGCTCGACGCAGGGCATCAGCTCGTCGTAGAAAATGTCGGCGGCCGATTCCCAGGTCTGCCCCGGGGAGAGCGGCCCGCCCGGTTCGGTGGTGACGTGGGGCGCACCCAAATCGACCGCCAGCTGCAACGCTCGCTTAGTGTGTTCTCGGCGGATCGCGCGGTAGTGAGGATCGGGATCGATCCAGCTGGGGTGCCAGTAGGGCTGCCGCGGGTCGGCGATCGCGTTCATCATGAAGGCGTTGATGTTGGAGATGGTCAGGTCATGCTTGGCCAGGGCGTCGCGAATCGCCTGTTTTTGCGATTCCAATAGGCCGGCGGGCCATGCGTGGGGCACGTCGGCCAGGAGTTCGATGCCCTGATAGCCGAGCGCGGCGATGCGGGCGATCGTCTCCTCGATCGTGAAATGCAGATAGGCGTTGGAGCTGAAGGCAAGTTTCATGGAAGGATGAGTGTTCAGGGTTGAGGGTGGAGGATTCGGTGGGCGAGGATGGCCGCGTGTTTGCTGCCGAGCTTGGTCAGGAACAACGTCGCACTCTCGTCGCCCGCCAGATGCAATTTGCGTCGCACGGCTTCGGGATTGTGCTCGACGCCGCGTTTTTTGATTTCGAGCTGGCCGATTTTTCGCTCGCCGAGTGCATCGTCGATCTTGCGCAGATCGAGGGGCAGCACGCAATCGACTTCGAAGCAGGAGAAGAACGGCGATTCGGCGGCTTGCGGACCGGTGAGGTAGGCGATTCCGGCCGAAACTGCCGAAAAGCCGTTTTCTCGGGCCAGAGCGCCGCCGAGGTGAGCGGCCAGGATCGCGGCGTCCGGTTCGAAGAGGAAGCGGTCGAGCGTGGCGAACGTCATGGCCTCGTTGGGGTCGCCGACGAAACTCGCGGCCGACTGCGCCATTGGCGGATAGCACCGTTGCCGTGCGTTTGCCGGGTACCTGGGCGAGCCCGCCATGCCAGGCGACGAGCTGCCGGCACTGTCGATCGCGGCTGATCCATTCGAGTTCGCAGCGCTCGGACCAATCGGCGGGCGCGTCGGCTCCCGGGGCGAGCTTGATCGGCCGCGTCGGGCGATTGGGCCAGCAGCCGCTCGATCACGTCCAGTCCCGGGCTGCTCCACTCGAGCGACGTGGTGCGTTTTCCCGAAGGGCGACGGTCGGGGTCGATGTGCCAGGCGGCGAAATCGCCGGCGTCGATCGATTCGAGATCGTGCGTCTGGAGCGAAGTGCGGTCGACCACATCGGCGGCGCAGGCATTTGCGGCCGCGAAACAGGCGGCGACGCCGTCGCGATCGATGCCCGTTGTGGTGCCAACCTCCGCGAGCGAGACGAGATCTCCGCCAATTCCGCAGCAGAAATCAGCGATCGGGCCGCGCTTGGCCGCTGCGGCAAACCGACGCGCCTTGTGGGCGGCGACCCACTGGTCGGTTGCTTGTTCGAGGCCGAGCCGCGTGAAAAACATCTGGGCAGCCGCGGTCAAATTTCGCGGTCGCCCGCTGTCGTAGCTCGATTTGCTCCAAGCAGCAGATGGACCCGCTCGGCGGAATGCTGCTGCCGAAGCCGGGCGACTGCTGCGTGGACTGGCTCGTCACGATCGGCAAGGTCGGCAAGCAGTTCCGCCGCCTCCGTGCCGGTCAACCACTGGCAATCGGCAAGTTCGGCACGACAGGTCATCTTGAATCGAAGGGATGAATCGGCCTGGGGAGCTTGTTGCAGCCGGGGGGCGAATGGCCAAGTGGTCGGTGTCGGCCGGCCGAAAATGAAGATGGTACCCGCTTGGAGATTTCGAATATGGCCGGCCGCCCCCTTATGTTAGCGACATTGCTCGGCGCCTCGATAGGTGTGCCGTACGTGGTCTCGCATACGAATCACGGCTCAAGTGGGGCAGGAGACCGCCACAAATCCCGCCGCGACCGCGGAAAAATCGGCCTGGCCCACCTGGGATTCGCTCAGCGGATCGACGACCTCGCCGCCCCCCCTGCTGCCGGCGAACGCGGCGAATCCGTATCCTGCGGTGCCGGCTGCACCGATCAGTTACCCATCCACCTCGACACCTGCGGCTTTCGCAAGTCTGGGAAGCCCGCCGCCTGCCGCTCGCGATCCGATACCACTCGATCCAGGAAGTTTTTCGCTTCGACCTGAGCAAGGAGTGGGTCTATCAGAATTGGGATCGGAAATCGACCGGGCTGGCGGACCCCGAGTTCTTCGGCATCCGCGTGGCCCTGGTGACCGGTACCCAGCGGACGGATCTCGCGGGGTCGCTCACCTACCTGTTCGACGCGAGCGGGGCGGCCCAACACATCTCGTTCCGCGGCCGGACGGCCGATACCACGCGGCTGGTCCAGTTTCTCACCGAGAAGTACCAGTTCCAGCGGATGGACGCACCGGCAGGCGAGCAGCTCTACCAGGTGCGGAGCGGCAATAGCGTATACAGCGAGCTCCGCACTCGGCCGGAGTCAGTGCTACTGGAAGAATCGCCCCAGGGCAGCTTTGGTGTCGTTCTCGAGCTCGGGCGACCGGGTTCGAATCGCGTGCTGCAGCCGCCGGTGCCAAAGCTCGATATTCCCCAAGTCGCGTCACCGCCGCCCGCCGAAAAAACCGCGGCTGCGGCAGGAGCGGAGAAAGCCGGGGCTGCGGGCGACCAGAATATCGTCGGCGACGTCCGCGCGGCCACCCAGGCGGAGCACAACCAGGTGTTCGAGCATCGCTGGCCCAACTGACACGGGCGGCTTGCTCTGCCCCATCGCGGGCCGATCGGCTATCCTGCCGGGCATGTCTGGCCGCCCTGTTGAAATCGTCCCCTGCCCTCCTGCGATGACGCTCGACGCGCTGGCTTTGGCGCTGGCGGACCTAACGCCTCAACAGCGACGCGAGTTCGCAGCCTTCGAACCTGGCAAACCGGTCGAAGCGCTGGTTGTCGCGCTCAAGGGGAACGAATTGTGCGGTGCTGCCTGGGGACAGCGACAACCGGGGAGCACGGCACTCCTTTGGCCGCCCCAGTTGCGGCCCCCGACCAATCGAGACACCGCAGTTCACCTAGCTTGCGCAGCCACCGCGGCACTCGACGAAGCGGGGATCCGCATGACGCAAGTTTTGCTGCCGGATCGCAGCGCTCCGAATATTCCAGAGCTCGAATCGGCCGGCTTCGCTTGTCTTGCGGATCTGATGTATCTGAATTGGGAGGCGGCGGCGACTCGCTTACCAGGAAGCAACGCGTTGTCTTTTGACCCGTTTGCGGAATCACAGCGCGAACGATTTGTCGCGGCGATCGAGGCGACGTACGAAGCCACGCACGATTGCGCCGCGCTCAATGGCAAGCGACCGATGGAGGAGGTGCTCGTCGGTTACCGCGCGACGGGCCAGTTTCGTCCGGAGAATTGGCTGATTGTCGTGTGCGGCGGCGAAGATGTCGGCGTGTTGTTGTTGGCCGATCACGAAGCGGCGAAGCATTGGGAGTTGCTCTACATGGGACTCGCGCCGCCGGCGCGCGGACGCAAGCTCGGTAGCGCGGTCGTGGCACACGCGCAGCAACTCGCGCATCGCGCGGGCGCCGAACGGATCGTGCTCGCGGTCGACGCCGAAAACATTCCAGCAATCAAGATGTACAACGAAACAGGATTTGTGGCGTGGGATCGCCGCACGGTGATGGTGCGATTTGCGCCCGACGATTCTCAAACGCAAAAAACGCCGTGAATTGCAGGCGATAATGCGATGCCAAATCGCGTAGTTTTCTTTTCGACGCGCTCGACGAGCGCGGACTTAAATTTTTTTCCACCGCGCACGAAGTAACAAAGGCAACGATTTCCGCGGTTCCTCCACTCGCAGCGCGAAGCGTCGACAACTTTTTCCACGCGACGCGGTCGACCCCTTTGACATGGGTGCTAGCAGGCGTAAAATCGTCGACTCGGGTGACACGCGGCAAGAGTCCACGCGTCGCTCGAATGAACGAGTTTGACGCAGGGCTGATTTGGCAAACTGATTTGGATTGGAAATCAGGGCACGGCGGTCCCGCCGGCCTTTTCTTCGGTCGCGCTAGTTTCTCCGGTGGTCTGGTAACGCATGTCGTTGCCCGGGTCTTGCTACGAAGGCAACGCCCGATCGCTCAGGGTACGCGCCGACGCCGAGGCAAAGGAAGTCTGAGCACACAGGAAGTGGTCATGGAAGATAATCAGGTCGCGGCGAACGTACGGGCTCGCCTCGCCGAGGAAATCGGCCAGGAACGCTTTGAGTTGTGGTTCGACCAGCAGACGCAGTTTCGCATCGGCGACGGCTGCCTGACGATCGTTACCTCGAGCAGTTTCAAACGCGACTGGTTGCGGCGAAATTTTGCCGATGGCGTTCGTGCGGTGTGTGCAACAGTGATGGGGGGGGAAGTGCGAGTTGCATTCGAGATCGACGAATCATTGGTCGTTGCGAATGCAGAGCCAGTAGCCGAAGCGTCGACGAAGTCGACACCCGTGGTGACCGTGCCGACGCTCCAGCGCCGGGCGCGTAGCGGTGACGCTCCAGCTTCGCCGATTCTTACAAACGGCGCCGCTTCCCCTGTTTCCCGGCAAACGGCCGTCCGCACCGAACCTTCGCTCGCGGAACTGGTAGTCGGGGCGAGCAATGAGTATGCGGTTCGCGCGGCCGAAGTCACTGCCCACGGCTTGCAGCAGGCGTCGCCGGTGACGTTTTGCGGCGTGACGGGAGTCGGTAAGACACACATGCTGCGGGCGATTCGCGCTGAATACCGCCGCACCCACCCGCGTGCCCGGGCCGTCTATCTTACGGCCGAGCAATTCATCACCACCTTTGTCGAAGCGCTGCGAAGCACAGGACTACCCAGCTTCCGCCAGAAATGCCGGGGGGCCGACCTGCTACTTGATCGACGATCTGCAATTCTTCGTCGGCAAGCGGGCATCGCTCGAAGAACTGCTGCACACGTTCGACGTGCTGCTGGCGGAAGGTCGGCAGTTGGTCCTCGCCAGCGATCGGTCACATGGGCGAATTGCAGGGGATCGGCAAAGAGCTGATCTCGCGGCTCGCCAGCGGGCTGGTCTGCAATCTCCAGCTCCCCGATTTTGCCATGCGGCTCGAAATTGTCCGCCGGCTCGCGAGCGAAATGCGAATCGATCTGGAGGCAGACGTCGCCGAACTAGTGGCAACGCAGATCTCGGGCGGTGCCCGCGAGATTCGCGGGGCGCTCCATCGATTGCAGGCCACGAGCGTGGCATTCGAACAGAATGTGACGCCGGCGCTAGCCGCCAATGCGCTTGCGGACCTCGCGCAACAATGTACTCGGAACGTGCGATTGGCCGACGTCGAGCAGGCGATTTGCCAGGTGTTTGGCGTCGAGGCGGTCGACTTGCGATCCGAGCGGAAGACCCGTTCGATTCAAGAGCCGCGGATGCTGGCGATGTGGCTGGCACGAAAATACACGCGGGCGCCCTGGAGCGAGATCGGCGAATTCTTCGGCCGCCGTAGCCACAGCACGGTCATTTCGGCCCACAAGCGGACGGAAAAGTTGATTCGCACGCGGGCCGAAATTGGCGTGAGTCACGAGACGTGCAGCGTGGAAGAGGCGATCCGCCGCGTCGAAACGGCACTCCGCACGGCGTGACGATGCGTAACGCTTACCGACCCAATATGGGTCGGCTAGATAGCCTGGCCATCTTGGCCGGGAGCGGCACGGCGCCAAAAGTGTGTTGGGACCAGCCCCAGCGCGATGATCGCAATCTGCGAAATCGCGAACATGAGTAGCCACATCGCGGTGCTGCTGTCGTTCGCGCCATAAGCGTGCAGGCCGACGCCGAGCGCATTCACTCCGAACCAAGACCAGGTGGTGACGATGTTGCCGCCAATTGCCAGGAGCGCGAGCCCGCGCTGGGTGACGACGCCGCCCCACCGAGCGTGTAGCACGAGCGCGTTGTAGAGCACGATGATCAGAGCGCCGTTTTCCTTGGGATCCCAGCCCCAGAAGCGGCCCCATGAATCGTCGGCCCACAGGCCGCCGAGCACCGTGCCGATGAAGCTGAAGAAGATGGCGAAGCAGAGCGTGCCGTAGGTCATCCGCATCAGACCTTTACGGTCGTTTTCGGAGAGCACGCCGGCCACCTGGCCCAAGAGGATGTAGAGCACGGCAAAGGCCCCCGCGACAAAGGTCGTGGCATAGCCGAGCGTGATGCAGACGACGTGCGTGGCCAGCCAGAACTGGGTATCGAGCACGGCCTGCATGACGATGAACGTGTCGCCGTCGAGCGAGAGGAAATGGGCCACCAGCAGCGTGAGGAAGCCGACGACCGCCGCGACGATGTTGCCGAGGCCGAGCTTGTAGATCGATTCGAGTACCAGCGCCAGGAGCACGCAGGCCCAGCCGATGAACACGGCCGACGAATACAGATTCGTCACCGGCGGGCGGCCCGAGATGTAGATCCGGCCAAGTATGGCGGCTGTGTGCAACGCAAATGTGAACCACAGTAGCGAGATCGAAGCCCGGCGGAGTGGCTCCCGCCAGCCTAACCACGACGCGGCGCCGAGCACGAACGCAATCACGTAGAACACGGCCGCGTAGTAAAACGGGCTGAATTGATTGAAAAAGACCTCGAAGTTCACCCGCCACTGGCGCAGGATTTCCGCACTCTTGAGCCCTGCCTCGCGAACGGACCGCGTGTTTTCATCGAGCGAAGTCTCATAACTGGCGAGCGTCGTGCGGAAGTCGCCCAGCTGCTTGTTGAACGTGGTGACGTCCCCCTTGGCGTAGGCGTCGAGCATCGTGCTCAGCGGAAGCGTTGCCGGATTGACGGGGCGATCGAGCGCGTGGTCCTGGAGTAGCTGGAACTCTGCTTCCATCAGCGAGGTCCAATGGCCGACCGCGTCGGCCGGTGGCACGGCTTGGGGCGCCTCCGATTGGCGCAGACTTTGGATGTCGGCCTGCACCTGTTGCAAACTCGTCATGAACTCGTCGCGCTTGGTCGAAATCGCCGGCGAGCGGAACGATTTCACAAGCGTGGCGTAGCGGTTGAGTTTGCTAGCCAGGTCGAGCACGGCCCGTTGGAAGCGAGTTCGTTGTTCTTCTGGCTGAGCCACGGCCAGGCTGATTTGCTTGTCGAGTTCGTCGAAATGGTCGTGAATCTCGTCGATCGAATAACGCCATGAGCCTTCGCGCGGTTCGAGGCCGATGGATTCGAGCAGTTCGAGGTTCTCGATGCGGAAGATACGGTGTGCGGTTGCCGCCTTGGCGTCGGAGATCGCGTCGAGCAGCCAGACGATTGCCGGGGTTGTGGTGGTCTTGCCCTCTTTGTCGGTGGCGGTCACTTGCTGGCGATTGGCGAGGATTTGCAGCGTATTGCGGGCCACGGTGTCGTAAGGCTTCACGCGGCCCTGGTAGGCGAGCGGGAGTTTGCCAAACTCGAAGACCTGCATTTCGCTCGAGGTGCTCTGGGGCATGCGGGCTTTGCTGCCGATGTAGAGGGCGGCGAAGAGGACTACGAGGGCGGGAATGGCGTAGTAATAAATGGCGGGGCGTGAGGTGGCGCTGCCCGCGTGCTGAAGCACGCTCGCCTGGGGGCGCTGCGGCCGAGGAAGCGAGTGAGCACGACGCCGAAGTGGGCCAGCATGCCGGTCATCACCAACATGCAGGCGACGTAGGGCGCCATCCAGCCGGGGTTTTCGACCACCTGCAGCACCGTGGTCTGTTCGGTCTTCTTGTCCCAATCGGCCTGGTAGAACGTGGTCCCAGCGTAGCGGAGCGGATTGTTCATCCAGATCGGCACTTCGCGGTCGACGTTGCGGGTCGGATCTTGCAATTGCACCAGCGACGAGTAGTTCTTGGGCGTGTTCGTGCCCGTATAGCGATCGAAACGGAAGTCTTTCAGGGCGAGCGAATAGGGGTAATAGATACGCTTGTGGCGGAGGGCGACGTCGTACTTCTTGCCGTCTATCTCGACGGGCTGCGGCGTGAGTTCGGGGCCGAATAGATAGGTGCCGAGCGATTTGCCGGTCATCTTGGAAATCAGCTCAACGTAGGCGGCCGGGAAGTCGACGCTAGCGTCGGTGTCGATGCCGTTCTCACGGCGGGCATCGTCGGCGACCAATTGCAGGCCCGTGCCAGCGGTCGCCGGGTTTGGCTCTCCGGCTTGCGGTGCGCGAATCGAGGAATTGCCCAACCAGCGAAGCACCTTCACCGTGAACGGCAGTTCGTCGTGACCGATGTTGCGCGTCGCGCCGACGTTATCTTCAAGCAGTCCGGCGGGGAAGACCACCACGCGATCGTGTTCGGGATTCGAGTGATTGACGACCGCCAGTTCGGTAGTGCGGATGTCGCTGGCGTAGTTGGCGGATTGGCCCTCGGTGATCGACATCTGGGCCTCGTTGGCGGAGAGGCCAGTCCAGAGTTCGCTGCACATCAACAGCGCCACGCCGGCATGCAGCAACACGATGCCGGCCCGTTGGCGGAACACGAGTACCGCACCAGCCAAAAGCACCACACCGGCGGCCAAGCCCTTGGTAAGCTGCCAGAGAATGCGGAGCCCGGAGTCGTCGAGCCGCGCTTGCGGATTGAGAAACAACCACACGGCCAAAATCACCAGCGGCACGTCGACCGCGGCGAGCAGCCACCATTCGGCTGGCCGGCTGCGGCCATAGCGGAGCACCAGCATGTACGCCCCCAACAGTGCGACTAACGCCAGCGCGGCCCGCATCACTTGCCAGAGCGTGTCACAAAACGCAGGCGACAGCACGCTCTCGATCGTGTCGTTCATGCCGCTGCGGATTACCAGTGCCGTGATGATGGCCCCCGCTGCAAGGACGAACACTCCGATGGCCAGCCGCTTGCCGCTGGCGGCGATCTTGAATCGCACCGCATGGGCTGCGAGCAGATTCACCATCAGCGCCGTGCCGAGCAAATTGCCGCCCGGAAAATAGAACCCGCCGCGAAGTCCCCAGTCCGTGCCGGGGGCGAACATCTGCACGAGTCGCTCGAACCCACGCAATTCGATGTGGGCAAACCAGACGCGGAAATAGGAATGGTTGACCACGTCCCACACGCCATGGTCGACCTGGGCGAGTGTGCCGGCAAACACCAGGAAAATCGACAGTGCGAAGAGCACCACGGTCAGCCGCAGCGACGCCAACACCGAGAGCACCTCAGTGACGGAAAAGCGGGCGCCCTCGATCCACATTGCACCAGTCGAATCATTGGGTATCACTTTGGGCCGCAGGGCTTCACTCGTTGCCATCGTTTGTTCCGCCATTTTCGGTGAACCGCACCGATTTCAAGAAAGACTCAAAATTATCGCGTTCTTGGGCAACGACCTGAGCATCGCCGATCACCTTGAAGAACCAAATTGTGTCGCCGCGCCGGAGCATTGCGGCCAACGTGCCATGATCCGCTTCCGACTCGCCGGGTTGGTTCGCATCGGGCAAAATCGCCATGAACATGGCCTCGCCGCCATCGATCTCGAGCGGCTGCATCGCCTTGGCCGCATCGGCGGGCGAGAGTTCCACGAGGCCGACTTCTCGACGCCAACGATTCAAATTAGCAACCGGGTCGGCCATCATCGGTCCGGCACTGGCCGGAAAATCGATCGCGGTCATCACGGCGGTCTTGCCGTCTTGATCGATGAGAAAATCTACCTTGC
The DNA here is from genome assembly GCA_963847905.1 of uncultured Planctomycetota bacterium. Lineage (GTDB taxonomy): Bacteria > Planctomycetota > Planctomycetia > Pirellulales > Lacipirellulaceae > DASYDU01. The sequence goes on from CAWKBP010000007.1 coordinate 195,916, forward strand.
GCATGCCCGCGGCCGGACGCGATTGCCAGCCGGTGGGCGCGTCGAACGTGAACGGTGTGGCATTCGGTGACGATTGTGGGCCAACGGCCGGATGTCCGGGCGGCAAGTTGGTCGCGGTATTAGCGGATGGTGCGGCCGCTGTGACCGGCGGCGTGCTCGCCATCGGGCCGCCGGCAAACGGCGGCGTCATTCCGCCGGTCATTTGGCCGCGCAAATCGACGATTGTCATGGTCGCGTCACCGACTTGGATGTCCTTGGAACTCTCGGCGAGCCCTTTGGCGTCGGTGGGCGCGAGTTGAAGCTGGCCGCGCCAGCGATTTACGTTGCCCAATAGCTCGCCCGCGCCGCCCGACCAGGGCAGCACGGTCACGGAGAGTTCCAGCGGTTTAGGTTCATTGGGAATTAGCAGCGTCGCCGCGCGCATGCCGGCGGCCGATTGTTCTTGCCAGCTGGAGGGCAGCTGCCACGCGGGGTGTGGTTGGCCCGCTGCGGGTTTGATGCTTGCCAGGAAGCTACCGATTTCAGCGGCATGCGTCGTCACGTCGGCGACCGGCCCAGTGACTTTGAAAAACCAAGCGCGGTCGCCCTCGGGCAGAATCGCGGCCAACATTCTGTCGGTCGCTTCCGTCGGAGCGGCCGCCGCAGATCCGAACGGGCGCCTCTTTCGGGGCGTCGTAGGCTTCGATCTGATCCGCGGGGCGACAGCCGATCGCCGCCAAGCACGCTGCGAAAAGTGCACAACCTAGAATGCGATACATGATGAATCCAAGACATAGCGGGGAGCGGGCGGGAACCTCGTCGCGGCCCCACGACCGGCGAGCGAACAGGCAAGATGGACGAGGTCCGCAGGGCCGCGTCCACGCCCCAAATTATACCGCTCCCGCGGCCCGCTGGTACCGCAGATTCCCGCGGCATGTCGGCTTGGTGGTGGCTCGAAGGAGAAACGGCTCAGCCGAGAATCGGCGTGAGCACGTCCATCAGCGAACTGTTGAGTGTGTAGACCTGATCCCAACTCCAGAGGTTGCGCAGCAGGTCGAAGACCATGATGCCACACATCACGAGCATCAGCATCGACACGCTCATCAGACCGATCACCCAACCTGGGAAAGCCGTTTCGCCAACGGGTTCGCCGACCGGCAGCATGCCTGCCGAAGGGATCGCGGCAAAGTCGTCGCCCATCGCGTCGACGGCAGCCGACCGCGGCGAGCCGAGCATCGATTCTTCTTCGGAGACTTCGTCGAGTGGGATGACCTGCGAACTGTCTTCTTCGTCTTCGCCCGCTTCTTCGCCGAAGGGCGTCAGGGCAAAGGGCTCGGCGTCGCCGTCTTCGGCAACTTCGAGCGGTTCGAGGCCAACGTCGTCCGAGGTGGGACCTAAGTCGAGCCCCGAGGCGATCGGCGATCCGCTCCCCATTGCCAGCGGAACTTCGTCGAGTGCCAGGCCGCTATCGGACGGCGAAATGATATTGATACCGCTCGATTCGCTGGAGAGCGTGATGTCGCTGCCGTCGCCGAGGACATCGTCATCATCCCCATCGAGTTCAAGTTCTGACAAGCCGGCCAGTCCAATGTCCGACACGGCAGAACCGCCGTCGAGCACACCGCCAGGGCTGCTATCGGACGCGGCGAGTTCCAAGTCGCTGAACTCGGGCGCCTTGGGTGACGCCGGCTTCTTCGCGGCTTGCTGGGCTTTGTTGACGTCCTCGGGCGAGAGGATGCGACTCGACTCGGCTTCGAGGTCGATCTCGATTTCGTCGAGTTTTTCAAAAGTATCGTCGCCGAAATTGTCAGAGAGGCTCGGCGGCTCGGTGTCGAGCACGGCTTCACGTGCGCCGGACGAGAAGACGTTGGATGTGCTGGGCTCGGCCAGCTGGACGTCGCTCTTGGCCGCGTCGTCGCCACCGGACATTTCCAGGTCGAGATCGGCGGCCATTTCGGCCTTGCCGATGATCGTGCTGGGGGGGCGATCGGTCGATTCGCCGAGTTCGTTTTCGCTGAGCAGGATCGAGTCGGACAAATCGTCTTCCTCATCGCCGTCGAGCGAGAGGACTTCGCCTTCGGCCGGACCGTCGACGGGGACGGTCGGCTCGTCGAGATCGTCGAGGCTCAAGTCGCTGGCGGCCGGGCTGGGGAGCGCCTCTTCGTCGCCCAGATCTAGACCGATTTCGCTGCCCATTTCGAGATCGCCGCCAAGATCGAGATCGCTCAAACCGCTGATCTCGATCGACGATTCGGCCGGCTTATCTGCCGTAATCTCTTCCAGACTCAAGGAAATATCGCTGCCGCCGGCGTCCGTCGACGGGATGCCGTCGGCGAGGAGCTTCTCGACGTCGTCGCCACGGAATTTCCAGCTGGTGCCGTCGCGATACGCGCGGACCTTCCCGTCCTCGCGGAGTTCGTTGAGGCGATCTTTGGAAATACCGAGTTGCGTTGCCGCTTCATCCAGGCTGACAAACTTCTGTGCCATGCCACCCCTCTTGCGATCCGTGTCGTGCTAACGTTGGAGTTCTCCGCGTAGGTTGCGGATATCCTGCGGCAACGGCTTGCCGCTGTTGAACTCCACCATCTCTAGGTCCCAGGTAATATTGCGTACGCTTCGCAGGGTGATTTCGCCGGTGGTCTTGTCGACGTGATACACAGCCAACACGCGTTGACTGGGATCGACGACAACGACCGTCTGCGGACCACCCTCCGCGGAGAGTACGTGCGTGATCAGGTTGCTGGTAGGTGGGCGGGAAACGGGCGCCGGTTGGTAGTTTACGCCCGGACTCTCAACCGCGGAATTGGGCTCTGACAAGCCTTCTCCCACAACGAGTCCAAGCACCAGCAAGGTTCCCAGCCCAACGCCGAAGAGCGATCGTCGCATGTTCCTCCTCCATGACTGCCAGCGGAAGCTGGCGTGTGAGGAATCCGGCGCTGCTAACTCCTATTTTAGAAGCACCGTCTTCCGGTTCAAGCTAAATCCCAGCCCAATCAGTATTTACAGCGATTGCCGGGACGGCACGACCCGTCCGGGGCGGCAATAGCGGTTTGGCCCCCGGCAGGAGCCGCCTTTTTGCCGGCCCAATTTGCCACTAAACTATTGTGAGAGCGTCATTTACGAACTGGCCGCCGGCCACGATAGGGCGGCAAACCAGCGGAGTCTATCGCCGGGCTACCCCGATAACAAGTCCGCCGGAACCTAGTTAGCGGGAATAAAGCATGGCAAATCAAGCAGGCGATCCTGTCCACGACCGGCTCGAATGGGCTCTCCAGATCACGCGCGAAGCCGGCGATCTGACGCTCGATTACTTTCGCCGGCACGATCTGGCCGTCGAATTCAAGGCCGACGCTTCGCCGGTGACGGCCGCCGATCGGGCAGCGGAGGAACTGCTCCGCAAGCGGATCGCAGAGCGGTTTCCCGCGGACAGCATCCTGGGCGAGGAGTTTGGCGCGACGGTCGGCAGTTCTGGCTACGAGTGGGTGCTCGATCCGATCGATGGAACGAAGTCATTTGTCCATGGAGTGCCGCTCTATACGACGTTGGTCGCCGTGCTCGCCAACGAGCAGCCTAAGCTGGGCATCATCTACGCGCCGGCCTGTGGCGAGATGGTCCATGCGGCCGCGGGCGGCGGTTGTTGGTATTCGGACACCCGCAAAGATGATGCGGCCCCCACGGCGGCACACGTCTCTGGGGTGCGCCAACTGCGGGAGTCGCTCCTGCTCACCAGCGAAGTGGCGAGTTTCACCACGGGGCGGAAGAAGGACGCGATTTCGACGTACCTCAATCTGCAAAAGGCAGCGCGGCTCGCGCGGACCTGGGGCGATGGCTACGGCTACTTGATGGTCGCCACCGGCCGGGCGGAAGTGATGATCGACCCGGTGATGAACCTCTGGGACGCGGCACCTTTGCAAACGATTATCGAAGAAGCGGGCGGTCAATTCACCGATTGGCAGGGCCGCGCGACGGTCCACGGCGGCGAATCGATCGCCACCAACGGCCTGGTCGCCGACGAGGTGCTGGCGATCACACGCGGACGCTAAAGCGGCTGAGGGGGCCCAACCGGCAGGAATTGCCCAGTGATCGGCAATTTTTGGCCGTTGTCCAAGTTGGTAATCTCGCTATACTTACGGTTTCCCGCATGGGCGGCCGGAGCGAAGAATCGCCCCCGTTCAATTGGCTTGCAGCCAGTGCGGCTTCCAAACAGCGTCGGTAGGGGCGGATTCGCGTTCGCCTTTCGACGCGGTACCAGATTACATTCGGGGTTTTCCCATGGCTCGACAATGTGAAGTATGTGGCAAAGGGGCGCAGGTCGGCAATCAGGTCACGACCCGCGGTAAGAAGAAGTACCTCGGCGGCGTCGGTACCAAGATCACCGGCATCACGCGGCGGAAATTCAAGCCGAACCTGCAACGCGTCAATATGACGACGCCCAAGGGCAACCGGTCGGTCCAAGTCTGCACGCAATGTATCAAGAGCGGTGCGGTCACAAAGATCGTCCGGGCGGCACCTTTCAAGTTGTCGCAAAAGCCGGTCAAAGCCAAGGCCAGCTAGGCCGACGCGGATCCTGCGACTGCCTAGGTGCTACCGATGGCCATCACGCAACAAGACGTTGAAAAAGTGGCCCTGCTCGCGCGGCTCTCGCTATCGGAGGCCGAGCTCGCCACGATGTCGGAGCAAATGGCGCAGATCGTCGGCTACGTCGATCATTTGTCGCAGGTCGACACCGAGGGCGTCGAACCGATGGCCCACGCGATCGAACAGCTGAATGTTTTCCGCGACGACGTGGTCACGATGAGCCTGCCGCGCGAAGAGGCGCTTTCAGCCGCGCCGCATCACGATTCGCGGGGTTATTTGGTTCCTGCTGTGTTGGGTGAGTAACGGCGCTGGATGAATAAACGGCCTCCGCACGGCCACCAATGCTCATGTCGATTCTCCAGCGCACCGCCAGCGAACTTCTCCGCAACCTCGAAGCCGGCGAAATCTCGTCGGTCGAATTGACCACCGCCTGCATCGAGCGGATCGACGCCACGGACGATCGCGTTGGTGCGTTTTTGCGCGTCGACGAGAAGCGGGCACTCGCGCAAGCGGCGGCCATCGATTCGCGGCGGGCCAAGAAAGCAGCCGGTCGGTCGCCTGGGCGGGTTGCCGGTCGCGGTGAAGGACTTGCTCTGCGAACGCGGCCAATTGACAACTTGCGCTTCGCGGATGCTGGCCGATTTTCGTCCGCCCTACGATTCGACCGTCGTCGCCAAGCTCAAGGCCGAGGGAGCGGTGCTGCTCGGTCGCACGAATATGGACGAGTTCGCGATGGGCGGCTCGACCGAGAACTCCGCCTTTCAGGTGACGCACAATCCTTGGGACCTCGAGCGCACGCCCGGCGGTTCGAGCGGCGGGTCGGCGGCGAGTGTGGCGGCGGGGATGGTGCCGCTGGCGATCGGCACCGACACCGGCGGCTCGATCCGTCAGCCGGCCGGGCTCTGCGGCATCGTCGGCATGAAACCGACCTATGGCCGGGTGAGCCGCTATGGTCTGGTCGCGTTCGCCAGCAGTCTCGACCAGGTCGGTCCAATGGCCCACTCGGTGGAAGACGCCGCGCTTTTGCTCGAAGCGATCGCCGGCCACGACCCGCGCGATTCGACGTCGCTTGACAAGCCGGTGCCGAAATACACGGCGACGGTGAACCAGCCGCTCGCCGGGCTGAAGATCGGCTTCGCCAAAGAGCATTTTGCCGCAGGACTCGACGCGGAGGTGGAACAGGCGGTTCGGGCGGCAATCAAAGTCTACGAGTCGCTCGGCGCGAAGGTGCAAGAGATTTCGCTTCCGCACGGCAAGCATGGCGTCGCCACGTATTATGTGATCGCACCTAGCGAAGCCTCGAGCAACCTGGCCCGCTACGACGGTGCCCATTACGGCTACCGTACCAACGAACAGGAAATGCTCGCCGAGCTGGCCGCCGAGCGGAAGAAGCTGCAAGTCGGCCGGCGACCAACGTGGCGTCGACAATCTCGACACGGCGCTAGTGCGGATGTATCGCCGCACGCGGGCCGAGGGTTTTGGGCCCGAGGTGAAGCGGCGGATCATGCTCGGCACGTATTCGCTCAGCGCCGGCTATTACGACGCGTATTACCTCAAGGCTTTGAAAGTCCGCCGGCTGATTCGGCAAGATTACGACCAGGCATTCAAGCAGGTCGATCTCATTGCCGGCCCGATCACGGCCTCGCCCGCCTTCAAGCTGGGCGAAATGACGGACGATCCGCTGGCGATGTATTTGGTCGATCTGTACACCGTGAGCGCAAACCTGGCCGGAATTCCCGGCTATCAGCCTGCCCTGTGGACAAACCGAATCGGGCCTACCGATCGGCCTGCAATTGCAGGCGCCGACGTTGCAGGAAGAGCGGCTACTCCGCGGCGCCCGGATGTACGAACAAGCAACCGACTGGCACAAGAAGCGAGCGCCGATTTAAATTCACTACCGTGAGCGAACCCTACACCACCATCATCGGCCTCGAAGTCCACGTGCAGCTGGCCACGGCGAGCAAGCTGTTTTGTGGTTGCAGCACGCGGTTTGGCGGCGAGCCGAACACGCAGACGTGTCCGGTTTGCATCGGCATGCCGGGGTCGCTGCCGGTGATGAATCGGCGGGCGGTCGAGCTGGCGCTCAAAACGGCCGTCGCGCTCAATTGTGAGATTCCGCCGCGGACCAAATGGGACCGCAAGCAGTATTACTATCCCGACTTGCCGAAGGGCTATCAGATCAGCCAGTTTGATCTGCCGATGTCGCATGCTGGCCGGCTCGCGATCAGCGACACCAAAGATCGCTTTGCGCCCAAAGACGTTCGCATTATCCGGGCTCATTTGGAGGAAGACGCGGGGAAAAGCCTCCATGACGAGGAGGCCGGCAAGGGTGACAGCCTCATCGACCTGAACCGCACCGGGACGCCGCTCTTAGAAATCGTCAGCGAGCCCGACCTCCGCAGCTCGGCCGAATCGCTGGCGTTTCTGAAGGAGCTGCGGCTGCTGCTGACGTACATCGCCGTCTCGGACTGCAACATGCAGGAAGGCAGCCTGCGAGTCGACGCGAACATTAATCTGCATTTCGACACACCCGCGGGCAAAGTCGCCACGCCGATCGTCGAAATCAAGAACATGAACAGCTTCCGGGCGGTGGAGCGGGCACTCGATTACGAGGCCCCGCGGCAGTACCGCGAGTGGCAGGAGACAGGCCGCGTGCTCGGCAAGTCGCCGAAGCAGACCCGCGGCTGGGACGATGCGGCGGGCGTCACGCGAGCTCAGCGGAGCAAGGAAGAATCGAGCGATTATCGCTATTTTCCCGATCCCGACCTGGTGCCGGTGTCGTTTTCCGCCGGCGGAGATCGCGTCAGCCAAGGCGTCGCTGGGCGAATTGCCGGCCACGCTTCGAGCACGATTGGAAGCGGACTTCGGCCTGCCGGCGTACGATGCCGACGTGCTGGTGAACCAGGGCCGGCCGGTAGTCGATTACTTCCTGGCGATCGCCGCCGCATGCCAGGACGGCAAAGCGGCCAGCAATTGGGTTACGCAGGATGTGCTGCGCGTGCTCAAGGAGCGAAACCTCACGATCGACGAATTGCCAGTTTCCAGCGCGGCAATTGCCGATTTGATTGGTAGAATTAAAGCAGGCAAGCTGCCAAGTACACGAGCACGTGACGTGTTCCAGGCGATGGTCGACACGCAAGTCGACCTCGACGAGGCGATGGCCGCCTTGGGAATTGAAAGCGTCGACGACTCGGAGCTGGAGGAGCTGTGCCGGCGGATCGTGGCGGCGAATCCGAAGATCGCGGACGACGTCCGCGGTGGCAAAATGCAGGCGGTTGGGGCACTTGTTGGACAGGCGAAAAAATCGAATCCCAACGTCGATCCCAATCGAGTCCGCGAAATCTGCTTGCAGTTGATCGGCACAGCCTCGTCCTAGCAGAATTCACCCCGCACGGATCGCGCTTGGTGGCGGGCGCAGCGAGCGAACGAACGGGTGATTTCCGATGACAGAGCGAAGCATCGTCGGTGACGCGATCAATTTTCGTGGGATGATCTACGGCCCGGTAAACGAAATGGGCGTCGTCGCCCTGTTCGCCAAAGTCTGCGAGGAAATGGGCTTCATCATCGAGGAAACTCGGGCCGAGTATCCCGATTGCGTCGCCCGCCAGCAGATCAAGCGTGGCTGGGAGCGGATCAAAATCGAGTTCGAGTATCGCAGCAGCAACTTCCTCCGCCACGGCCACGACCCTGCGCTCTGCGATTTGATTGTCTGTTGGGAGCACGATTGGGAGCGATCGCCGGTGCGTGTTCTCTCCCTGAAGGATTACGTGGCGCAGCAGAAGTCACGCGGCTCGGTGGCTGAACATCGGCACATCTCGGCGCCGCTGGTATCGCGCCAGGCGCGGCTCACGCCAGGCGGGATCAAGAACGGTTACATTAATATCAAGCCGCTCGATGACTTTTGGCCCGAGGAATGCCGCGGTGGCAATGTCGATCGCGCGCTGCAGCATTTAATTGTCGAATTCGAGGGCGTTCGCCGTGTGGCGACCGACATTTCGGGGCGACACAAGACGCTCCGCTGCGTCCATCGCGATGTGAAGAAATTCGTCGCAGCCCACGGTCTGCGGCCGGGCGACTTCGTGGAAATCGTTCGTCTGGCGAAGTACGAATATCGAATTCGGCCCGCGGCATCATGATCGCTCCGTCGGGCCCTGGAGAGCATCCCGCCATGTCGAATTTCCCGATCATCACGCTCTCCACCGATTTCGGCGAGGGAAGCCGGTACGTCGCGGCGATGAAGGGTGTGATCCTTTCGATCCATCCGAAGGCACAGATTGTCGATCTTTCGCATACTGTCCCGGCTCAGGATGTGCGGCACGGGGCGATCGCGTTGGCGGAGTCGGCGCCGTATTTCCCAGCAGATACGATTCATGTCGCCGTCGTGGATCCCGGCGTGGGGACTGAGCGGCGGATTGTCTACGCCCGCATCGGCTCGCAGCAGTATATCGCCCCCGACAACGGGCTTTTAAGTCGCTTGGCCGCGGCGGAGCCTCCGTCTAAGATAGTCAGTCTCGACGAGCCGCGGTTTTGGCTGCCGCGAGTGTCGAACACCTTCCACGGACGTGACATCATGGCGCCGGTCGCCGCCCGGCTGAGCCTGGGCCTATCGCCCGACGAGCTTGGCCGGCCGCAGCAGACGCTGGTGCCACTGGTTTGGCGAGAGGCAGAGAGAGTGGCAAATCGCATTTCAGGCGAAGTGATCGAAGTCGACTCGTTCGGCAATCTCGTGACGAACATCACGCGCGAGCAGCTGGCCGGTGTGCCGACCGGCGAGTCGGTGACCATCACTTGCGACGAGCATGTAACGCAGGGGATTTTTCAGACCTACAGCGACCAGCCGCCGATGACGCTCATTGCCCTCGTAGGATCGGGCGACAAGCTGGAGCTGGCAATTGTCAACGAAAATGCCTCGATGATGCTGGGCGTGACGGTCGGGGCGACGGTCACGGTCGCCTGGTGACCTCGAGAATTGGCAATATTCCCCACTGCTCCGCCGCTTGCGTCTCCGCTTCGAAAAGCTGCTGCTATGACCCCCGAGCCAACGCGTGCCGAGCTACTCGACTGGGACCGCCACCACCATTGGCACGCTTTCACGCAGATGGCGGAGTATGAGCCGCTGGTGATCGCGCGGGCTGAGGGTTGCCGGCTGATCGACGTCGACGGCCGCGAGTACCTCGATGGCGTGGCGAGCATGTGGTGCAACGTCCATGGCCACCGCCATCCAAGGATCGACGCGGCGATTCGCCAGCAGCTCGACCGCATCGCCCATTCGACGTCCCTGGGCATGGGCTGCGACACGACGGCGCGACTTGCCAAGCGGCTGGCCGATCTGGCGCCAGGCAATCTCGCACACGTTTTCTTCTCGAGCGATGGTTCGTCCGCGATCGAAGTCGCGCTCAAGGCAGCGTTTCAATACTGGCGGCAACGCGAGGATCCGCAACCGGGTAAGACGAAGTACCTCGCGCTCGGCGAGGCCTACCATGGCGACACGATCGGCAGCGCGAGCGTCGGCGGAATCTCGCGTTTTCAAGCGATTTTTGAGCCATTGCTGTTTGACGTGATCCGAGTTCCGCTGCCCGACCCGCGGCGGTTGCCCGCAGGTACGCCGCCGCATGAGGCGACGCAACAGTTTCTCAACGAGCTTGAGCCGCTCTTGGCCGCACATCACCACGAAGTGGCTGCGATGGTGATCGAGCCGCTGGTTCAGTGTGCGGCCGGCATGGTCATGCACGCGCCGGGCTACTTGCGTGGGGTGCGCGAATTAACGCGAAAGTACGACGTGCTCCTGATCGCCGACGAAATCGCGGTAGGCATGGGTCGCACCGGCAAAATGTTCGCCTGCGAACACGAGGAAGTGGTGCCCGACTTCCTGTGCCTCGGTAAGGGACTAACCGGCGGCTACTTGCCGATGTCGGCGACAATCACACATGACGAAATATATCGGGCATTTCTTGGCGGTTGTGCCGACGGTCGCACTTTGTACCATGGGCACACTTTCGGCGGAAATCCGCTCGCTGCGGCCGCGGCGCTCGCCACGCTGGATGTGTTCGACGAAGAGCACACACTGGAAGACTTAGTTACGAAAGTGGAACGCCTCGGTGAACACATCAACCGTTTATCGAGCCATCCGCATGTCAGCGGGACACGCACGCGTGGCCTGCTCGCCGCGCTGGAATTGGTGGAAGACAAGCGGGCCGTGAAGCCGTATCCAGCCGAAGAGCGCCGCGCCTGGAAGGTTTGTCGCGATGCGCTCTCCCACGGCGTATGGATTCGTCCGCTCGGAGAAACGTTGTACGTGATGCCGCCGCTGGCGATCTCGCTGGATGAGATCGATCATTTGATGACGACCCTTGCCGGCGCGATTGAGCGGGTAACAGAATGATCGACGGCATTCGCTATTTGCTGCTGCAGACGCGGAATTCAGGCGATATCATGCGCGGGCAAGAGGTCGCCTGTTTTGCGCGGAATCTCGGTTGCGCGGCTGCGGATATTAGCGTTGTCGATTTTCTCACGCGGGGGCCGACCGCCAATGAGTTGAATGCGGCCGACGTCGTGTTGCTAGGTGGCAGCGGGCACTATTCGGCGGCCGGCGAGGGCGAGTGGCTCGAGCGCGCACTGGACGCGCTGCGCGAGCTACATCAACTGGCGAAGCCGACGTTTGCATCCTGTTGGGGATTTCAGGCGATGGCTCGCGCGATGGGCGGGCGCTGCATTCATGACGCGCGGTTCGCGGAGCTTGGCACCATTGAATTGCGGCTCACCGAGGCGGGCCGCGCCGATCCGCTCTTTGGGACGCTGCCGAAGCGTTTTGCCAGTCAGGCCGGGCACGAGGACCATGTCGTCGAGCTGCCGGCCGACGCCGTATTGCTGGCATCGTCGGATCGCGTGTCCAATCAGGCCTTTCGTTTCGCAGGTAGGCCGATTTACTGCACGCAGTTTCACCCCGAGCTGGATCGGCAGGCGATTTTTGAGCGCGTGCAGGCCTATCCGCAGTACGTCGAACGAATCGCCGGCGTTTCGCCGGAAATGTTCCTGGCCAGCTGCCGCGAAACGCCGGAAGCGAATGGACTGCTGCGGCGATTTGTGGAAATGGTCGTCGGTACCCGATGATCGCCGCGTCAGTTGTCGCCGCTGTCGTCGGTCGCCATGCCGAGCTGCCGCATTTTTCGATACAGATTCGAGCGGTGGACGCCGAGATTCTTGGCGGCGAGGCTGACGTTGCCGCGGGCACGCTCGACGGACTGGCGGATATAGTCCGTTTGAAACTGGTCGGTCGCGTCGCCGAGCGAAAGTCCCGAGTCGACCAACGACGGAGCACCGCCGGAAGGCGAGAGAATGAACGCCAAATCCTCAGATTCGATCTTTTCGCCCGACGACAGGTAGGCCAGCCGTTCCATCAGATTTCGCAGCTCGCGGACGTTGCCGGGCCAGGCGTGGCTGATCAAAGATTTGCGTGCCGCGGCAGCGATTTTTGGCGTTCGCCGTCCCGCCTGGCGACAGAAGTGATGCAGGAAATGCTCGGCCAGCAGCAGGATGTCGTCGCCGCGATCGCGCAAGGGGGGCAGTTCGAGCGATACGACGTTGAGCCGAAAATAGAGGTCCTCCCGAAAGCGCCTGGCTCGAACTAGCTCGGCCAGCTTCTGATTCGTCGCCGCAAGCACGCGAACATCGGTGTGGATCTCGCGGTTGCCGCCGACGCGAACGACTTTCTTTTCCTCGAGGACGCGGAGCAGCTTGGCCTGGCCGGCGAGACTCATGTCGCCGATCTCGTCGAGAAACAGGGTGCCGCCCGTGGCTGCTTCAAACTTGCCGGCCCGCGATTCGTGGGCGTCGGTGAACGCGCCCTTTTCGTGGCCGAACAGCTCGCTCTCGAGCAAGCGTTTCGCTCAGCGCGGCGCAATTGACCGGCATGAAAGGCTCGTTTCGCCGGCGGCTGCCGTAGTGGAGCGCGCGGGCGACCACTTCTTTGCCGGTGCCGTTTTCGCCGAGAATGAGGATTGCGAGCTCGGTGTCGGCGACGCGACGAATCGTCGAGCGAACAGCTTGAATTGCGGGGCTCTCGCCCACCAGCAGCGTGTCCATGGCCGCTTGTGCGACTAGTTCCACTTGTCGCTGCAGCAAGCGCTCGAACTGCTGCGTGTTTTCGAGTGCCACCGCGGCCTGCGCGGCGAGCTCTGCCAGGCCCGCTTCATCGTCGGCCGTAAACTGGCCGTTTTTTTTGTTCAACAGCTCGAAGGCACCGAGCCGCTTGCCGTCGGGCGATTCGAGGGGGACGCAAAGAATCGTAGTGGTTTGATACCCGGTCTTCTTGTCGGCCGAACGATCGATCTCTGCCGCGTCGTCGCTGCCCGCGACGCGGCGACACTCGCCGGTTTGAATCACCTGGCCGACAACGCCGGCATCATCGGGCAGTCGCAGTTCGCCGCCTTCGACGCCGAGTGCCGGCCGGCCGACGATCGTGCGGTTCGCCTTGTCCCAAAGAAAGATACTCGCACGATCGGCGGCAAACATCTTGGTCGACGCTTCGGCCATGCGCACCAGAAGCGATTCCATGTCGTTCGTTTGTTGCCACTCGCGCGTGATCTCAAGAATTGTCTCCAGCCGGCCCGCGCGACGCGTGAGTCGGGATCGGTCGTCGACGATGGTGAGTGCATCGGAGAGAGCCTGAGCTGCTGTAGCGATCTGCGACTCAGGCAGCTGGCCGCGCAGTAGCAGTGCCCGCGAGCCGACGAGTGGGGCCGCTTGCCAACGTTCGCGGCGGACTACTGCATCGTACTCGAGGGCTTCGGCGGCGAGATCGATCGGCACGGCCCCGGTCGCAATTCCACGGGTTGCAGGGATCGACCAAGTGGGGGGCGTGGCCGCGGCGATGGCGGCCGCTTCAACACCGGTCGCGTCGACTATGGCATCGAGCGCAGCCCCCAACAGCGCGTCGGCGCTGCGAGCCTCGCTAGACAGGTGCAGCAAGTTCGCTAGGATATCGGTCTCAGGCATAGCGGTTGGGACTTGTGGGTTGATGTCGAAGTGATACATAGATTATAGCTCATGGTATCAAATAGACAACAGTTGATCGTGTCGAATATGCGACACTCTCCAAGATCGCCCTTGCAGTCCTGACGGCTATTTCGCAACTTACTAACAGACGATTTTCGCGGCACCCGATTGCGACACGATGTCGCGCGACGCACCCTTCAAGGAGTTTTTCATGCAGCCAATGTTTGCCGATAAGCGGGGCCTCGTCACGGGCGTCTTCAACAAGCAGTCGATCGCCTGGGCGATCGCCGATCAGATTCTCAGCGGCGGGGGCGAGTGTGGCTTCTCCTACATGCCCGACAAGCCGGAGGATGAGCGGAAGAAGAATCTCGGCCGGGTCTCGAAGCTCACCGACGGCAACCCGCAGGTGAAATTCCTGCAGCCAATGGACGTCACCAACGACGAACACATCGCAGAGCTGATGAACGTTTCCCAAGACAAGCTCGGCCGGCTCGATTTTCTCCTGCATTCGATCGCCTTCGCCCTGCCCGACGATCTCAAGCGCGACACGATCGAGACTAGCCGGGCAGGCTTCAAGCTGGCGATGGAAATCAGCGTCTATAGCCTGATCGCGCTGACGAATGCGGCGCGGCCGCTACTCAAAGAGGGCGCGAGTGTGCTGACGCTCACCTATTTCGGCGGCGAACGGGCCGTGCCGGGCTACAACGTGATGGGCATCTGCAAGGCGGCACTCGATTCAACGGTGAAATACCTTGCGTACGACCTGGGTGCGGTCGGCGTCCGCGTGAACGCGCTGAGCCCCGGTCCGCTGCAAACCGTCTCGGGCCGCGGTGCCGGTGTCGACGAGATGCTCGGACTGTACGAGTCGGTCGCTCCGCTGGGCCGCAACGTGACGCACGAGGAAGCCGGGCAATGTGGAGCGTTTCTGCTCTCGGGCATGTCGTCGGGCATTACCGGCGAGATCATGCATCTCGACGGCGGCTACAACATGATGGGTTCCCCGGGCCGGATGCTTGACAAGATCAAGGCCGCGAAATCGGCTGGCTAATCGGCGCAAGACGCGTTGCGCATGGGACGACGAAACAAGAAGTTCTCGAGAGTTGCTCGATTTGTCGGGGGCGAATAGACTGACGGAATCGTCGCCGCGGGAGGCAAGGGCGACGGTTGCGAGGTCTGATCTTGTCCGCCATTGCCAGAAGTCAAAGGCAGCGACGCGGTTTCACCCTTGTGGAACTGCTGGTAGTGATCGCGATCATCGGCGTTCTGGTGGGGCTGCTGCTGCCCGCGGTGCAGGCGGCGAGGGAAGCGTCGCGTCGCACCGCCTGTGCCAACAACTTGAAGCAAATCGGCTTGGCAATTGCCAATTATCAGTTGACCCAAAAGACATTGCCGGCAAGTTGCACCGAAGGCCTCGAGGAGCAGTTTGAATTTACGCGCGATCCGGCTGACGCCCGGCGGCACAGTTGGGCCAGTCTTATCTTGCCCTATCTTGAGAACACCAGCCTGGCCGACACGATCAATCGCTCGGAACATGCTGTGTTCGGTGAGAATGGGGCGATCGCCTCGACGGTCATGCCGCTTTTCCGCTGCCCGACGTACACGGGACCGGAATTCAGTTCGTCGGAGCGGTACGCGACGCGCAACGAGAAGTTTGCGATCGGCAACTACGTAGCGCTGGGAGCAACTTCGGTCGGCAACCTCTGGGGCGTCGACCTCAATCCAGACGGCGCCATCATCCCGGGCGGCGGAGTGTCGCCCAAGGACCTTACGGACGGCATGTCCCACACCGTGTTCATTGCCGAGACACGCGAGACAATCTTGGCCGCCTGGTTCGACGGACTGACGGCTTGCGTCGCGGCCCAAGCCTACGATCGCAGCCGCTGGCCGCGGTATGCGAAGAGTCAGGTCGCGCTTAACTTTACTCCGTACTACGAGGAGGGGCCGACCGTTGCCCAATATGGCCCCTCGAGCGAACACCCGGGCGGAGCCGAACATCAATTTGGCGATGGATCGGTGCGATTCGTCAGCGACAGTGTCTCGGTTGATCTGTATGTTGCCTGGACAACGCGAGCCGGCGGCGAGGCGGGCAATGAACCGGATTAGTCGCGAATGTCGGCGATTGCTTTTCTGTTTCTGGGTGTTGATCGCCGCTGGATGTGGGGGCGACTCGATCGGTCGGCTGGCGGAGCAGCTAAATGACAGTGACGCGCATGTGCGTCGAATGACAGCAACCAAGCTGGCCAACTTGCCAGGTAGTTCCAGCGAATTGATCGCGGCGCTGACGGTTGCCAGCCGAGGTGACGACGTGGAAGTGCGAGAAATCGCGGTCGAGGGGCTAGGCAAGAAGGCCGTCGAAAGCGACACGCTCTTTCCGGCGCTGGAATTGGCGCTAGCGGATCAAGAGCAGGCGGTGCGGCTCAAGGCGGCACTGGCGATCTACCGTTTCGACCCGCGCAACGTGAGCTACCGAGCAATCCTGCTAGACTCACTAAAAGCCGGCCAGGGCACTGTCTTTCTGGAAGTTGGCCGAATGGGGGCCGACGCGATTTGGGCCGTGCCGACGCTAACGGCAGCCCTCGGGGATCGAAGGCCGAGCATCCGAGCGCTGGCGGCTCGCGCTTTGGGCGAAGTTGGAGCGAATAGTATTGAAGTCACCGCGGCACTTCAGCGAGCGCAGCGCGATCAGGCGGCCGCGGTGCGTAGTGCCGCCCAAGAAGCGTTGGTTCAAATCAATGTACCATGAACGGGCAACTCACTTTGTCGGTCTGTGACTTCACTCGTCCCAATTCTCGATGTGCAAACCCGTCACCCTGCCAAATTCGCCGGTGTTCCGAGAAACGAGAATTAGCCCGCGGGACATGGCCTGGCCAGCGATCAGAATGTCGTAGGGACCAATGGGAGTACCGAGCGAAGCTAGTTTGGCGCGAATCTCGCCAGCAAGACGTGCATCTTCCTTGTCGAAATCAACAACCTCGAACTGCAGCCTGTCTACCATTTCAGCGTTGGTCGCTGCGCGCTGGCTCTTGAATGCGCCGTAGTAGAGCTCATGGGCGACAATGGCAGAAATGCCGATGTCGGCTGGCTTATGCGAGCGGGCGCGCTTGGAAATGCGCGAGTCGCGGTCGTTCAACAGCGCAATGACGGAGTTGGTATCGAGTAGGTAGATCATTACTCGAAAAGGCGATCCAATTCAGGGCGTTTCTGCTCGGCCGGTACTTCATTCGCCGCAGCGATGAAATCGTCATCCAGCTTTCCGTTTAACTCGTCGAGCCATCCCCAGTCACTGGCGATTGGTTCGAGGATCACCGTGCTACCATGACGGCGGATACGAACTTTGTCCGCATCAAAACGAAACGCCTTAGGCAGCCGCACGGCCTGCGAACGTCCGGACCAAAATACACTGGCTGTTTCCATTGTGTTTCTCGCCGATTATATCATAAGTATATATCATGCTTGGTGGGTTGGCAAGCCGAACTTCGATTGCGATTTCGCTTGCCAACTGGTCGCGAATCGATCTGGCCATTAGCACTGACAGCGTGCTACAGTCTGCAAGTTTTACAAAATGCACCGTCGGCAAAACCGGGTACGACCCAGAGACGTACAAGATAATTCGGGCCTCATTTTGCGTGTCGTGTTGCATGACCGCGATGCGAATTGAACTCACCACATTGTTTGGCTCGAAGTTTGCTTGACGCCATGACCCGGTTGTTCCCGCAGCGATGACCGCTGCGGCGAACGGTGTGCGACAGGGATTGTCGAACTTGGAGGAATGAGCATGGAAGCTCGGTACCAGCGGTCCATCTGTGCGATGGCGCTCGCGGTGATTGCATCTTCTGTTGGGCCCTTGGATGGTGAGTCGGTTGCCGGCGCGGCCGAGTACCGAACGACGAACTTCGTTGTTTCTGCGCCGACCCCCGCCCTGGCCAAAGAGATCGGCGACACAGCCGAGTATTGGCGGCGGAAGCTCTCGATCGAGTGGCTCGGCGAGGCGATGCCGCCCTGGTCGCGGACTTGCCCGATCCATGCCCAGGTTGAGCCTCTAATGGGAGCTGGTGGCGCGACGAGCTTTGTGTTCGATCGGGGCGAAGTGTTCAACTGGGACATGAAGATCCAAGGCTCGCGCGAGCGAGTGCTCGACTCCGTGCTGCCCCACGAAATCACACACACGATCTTCGCGTCTTACTTCCGTCAGCCGCTGCCCCGCTGGGCCGACGAAGGGGCCTGCACTACGGTCGAGCACCGCAGCGAGATCGCCAAACAAGAGCGGATGTTGATCGACCAGCTTAAGCACGGCCGCGGCATTCCGTTCAGCACGATGTTTGCCATGAAGGAATATCCCAAGGACGTGATGCCGCTGTATTCGCAGGGCCATTCGCTTGCCCAATGGTTGATCGAGCAGCATGGCAAGAAAGCCTTCCTGGCGTTTCTCTCCGATGGGCTGCAGGATGAGAACTGGCCGCGGGCAGTCGAGCAGCACTACGGTTATCACGACTTGTTCGCACTGCAGAACTCCTGGCTCGACTGGGTGAAGCAGGGGCGGCCGCGTCTCGCACCGGTAGGTGGTGCGGCAGTTGCAACGCTCGCTTCGCATGAAGCGCCGATCGTCCGCGGCCAAAGCCCAGACGATAACACCACGCCGATCACGCCAATTCGTGCAACGCCGCCCGAATCGGTGGTCGCCGCGAACCTGCAAGCCCATAGCTCGATCTATGCCGCGATGGCCGCCCGGGCGAAGGAACAGGCACGACCGGCGAACTCGGCGGGCTCGTCCCGCAGCGTCTACGATGCGTCGCGGCCTACCGGAACGATCCGCAGATAGCCGTCGACAGAACGCGCTACTCGATCCCGAGGATTTGCCGCGTGAGCAGGTAGAAGACCGGCGCCGCGAAACAGATCGCGTCGATCCGGTCGAGCACCCCGCCATGTCCTTCGACCAGGGTGCCATAATCACGGACGCCGCGGTCGCGCTTGATGGCAGACATGGTCATCGCGCCGGCAAAGCCCATCACGGCAATCACCATCGACATCAGGGCTGCTTCCCAGACCTCGTGGTAAGGCGTGAAGTAGAAGAGCAGGACCCCCGCCAAAGCCGCACTTACGGTGCCGCCGATAAGCCCTTCCCAAGTGCGGGCTGCATTGATCGACGGTGCGATCACGTGCTGTCCATACAGCCGGCTCCAGAGGAACTGCATTGCCTCGGAAAACAGCGCGATCGTGACGAAGAAGAACAACAGCCGAGCGTTGCCGGTACTCTCCTCACCGGGGCGATTCGGCAAATACAGCAGCGCCGGCGCAAAACTCAAGCAATAGACGCAAATCAACAGGCCCGACTGAATCTTGGCCACGCGTTCGAGAAACCGCTTGTAATCGCCCGAAAGCGCGATGCGGGCCGGAATGAACAGGAACGCATAAACCGGGATCATGATGCTGTAGAGTTCGTATTTATCGAACCAGACCATCACGTATTGCAGCGGCGTGAAAAAGAAAAATACCCAAAACAGCGCGCGGTGGTCGCCGAGTCGGGTGGGCGTGAGCGTGATGAATTCGCGCAGCGCCCAAAAGCTCAAAAAGCCGAACAGGATCACGGTCAGGCCGTAGTTCAAGAATGCCACGGCCAGCAGCGAGCAAATGATCCACCAAGCCCGCACTCGGCCATTGAAAGACTCAACCGCCGCGGCATGCAGCCCGAGATGGGGCTGGCGCTTGATCACCTGCCCGACGATCGTGGCGATCGTGAGCAGCGTGACGACGATGCCGGAAAATGCCCAGTCTTGTCCAGTCATGGATTGTTCGCGGCGGAATAAGTTCGAGGCGGAGGACTATTCGGTCTCTTTGAGTCGTTGGACCGCTTCACGGGCGCGGGTGAGGAAGCTGACTTTGTTTTCGCCGGTCTCGAGCCACATCGGTGGTCCGAACGTGATACACGACAAGAGCGGCACCGGCAAGAACTCGCCCCGCGGCAACACGCGGTTCATATTGTCGATGTGCACCGGCACGAGTTCCAGGTCCGGACGCTTCTTGCTCAGATAATACAGTCCGCTCTTGAACTCGCCCACCTGCTCGCCCGTCGATCGGCCTCCTTCGGGGAATAAAATTAGCGAGTGGGTGGTGCCGATCTCGCGGAGCATCATGTCGACCGGGCTCTGGTGGACCTTGATTTCCTTGCGATCCACGAGCAGGGCGTCGAACGTCTTGGCCACATACCGGCGGACGGCCCCGCGATCCCAATAGTCTTTGGCCGCCACCGGCCGCGTCAGGCGGCGGATCGGTTGCGGCAAGGCCGACCAGACCAGCAGCATGTCGAGGTGGCTGGTATGGTTGGCAAAGTAAATGCGCTGGCAGGTATCCGGCTGGCAATCGATCCAGCGGACGCTCGCCCCGCTGAGAAAGCGGGCTCCAACAGTGAGCAAAATCTCCGTGAACATAGAGGGAAACGCCTGGCCGGCCCGCGGTACCTGGCCGCCACGCGGCTGCGATTTCTGTTCGGGCTTCTCTATTATGGGCAGCGAACCGGCCTCGTGCGAGGGCGTAAACCTAAGCCTCGGCCGGCACCGAGCAATCTTGCCACTCCTCGGCGACATAATCATCGGCGAGCGGGTCGTCGGCGCGGGCCTCGTCGTCGAAGGTGTCGGTAACGTCCTGGGGCCGTTTGCGGCAATAGATCGATGCGATCAGCCGTTCGTAGCGGCGGACCATCGCCTCGACCGACCAGTTCTCGACGACCGCCTCGCGGGCTGCAGCGCCCATCTCCTGAGCGCGGAGCGGATCCTCCAGCAACTCGACCAGCCGGGCCGAGAGGGCCGTCGCGTCGCCGGGCGGCACCAGGTAGCCGGTACGGCCATCCGCGACGGCTTCATGGATCGAGCCGACGTCGGTCGCCACCACTGGCTTGCCCACGCTCATCGCCTCAAGAATCGAAACGGGGTTCGCTTCGTTGTGCGAAGTGAGCAGAAACACGTCGCTCGCCGTGAGCAGGCGCGGCGATGTCGCTGCGGTTTCCGAGAAAGCGGACGCTCGCGGTGATACCCATATCGGCGGCATGCTGTTCGAGCGGCTCGCGGCGCGGGCCTTCGCCGATGATCAGGAATTTCGCGTTGGGGAATTGGGCCAACGCGCGACGGGCGACTTCCAGGAACAACTCGTGGTTCTTCTCCGGACGCAGCGCGGCAACTATCGACACGACGGGGTCCGTCGGGCCGACGCCAATCTCCGCTCGCACGCTGGGTTCTTCGAGCGTTGGTGCGAAGCGATTGGTGTCGACGCCGTTGGGGATCACGAACACTTTCTCGGCGGGAAAGCCTTCGTTGGTCGAGCATGTGCTCGCCGTGTGCGTCGGCGACCGCGATGAACCCATCGGTGATCGGGGTAAGCATGCGGTTGAGCCGCCCGACGCCGTCAGGCCAGCCAGTGCTATGCAGTGCCGAGAGAATCACTGGTACGCCAACGCGTTTCGCCGCCAGCCGGCCCCAGAACATTTTGTCGCCGGCGCCGACTGTGACCACGGCGTCGGTCCGCCGCTCGCGGAGTAGTTCGACCAACCGCGGCCAGACACGAAGATCGTATTTGTGCGTGAGCAGTTTTTCGTAAACGGGGACTTCGTCCGCCAGTTCTTCGCCGAGTGGCCCAAGCTCCTTGAGGCAGCAGATCTCCGGCAAGAAAGTAGCATGGGTCCATCCGGCGGACCAATGCTGCCAGCAGAGTTTCCGCGCCGCCCACCGGCATGCTCGTCACGAGAAACATCACGCGTAGCGGCCCGTTGAGGCCGAGCGGCGCATCATCGGCGACGCGGTTGAAGGTGGGGCGAGCGGCGTCATGTTCCGTTGAATGAAAAGACATTAGGTTCCAACTCGTTTCGGTTGTTTCCACAGCAGTGCGGTCAACGACTCAACTCGCTGGCGAAGGTATCCGCCGAGCATCGCACGTTCATCCGACGTAAAGAGAGTGCGCGAGAATGGAGCCGCGATCAGAATCGCGATCAGCACAGCCGTGGCCACCCAAGGCCCACCGGCGAGCGCGAACGGGGCAAAGGAGAGCCAAATGAGTCCGCTGTGCAGCTCCATCCCCTCGCGGTGATTGATCCAGTACAGCAAGCCGAGCGCCAGAGCCGGTCGAAAGCGTGGTCGCCAGCACCGCGCCGTAGAGGCCCCAAATCGGCAGCAGTATCATGTTGAGCACGATGTTGGTCACCAGTCCGATGCCCAGCGGCAGGGAACCGAGCTTGGTCTTCTCGGCACACCAAATGTAGTTTTGGGCGATGATCAATATCGCGTACCAGACACAGTAGGTGAGCGTCCACGGCAGGACGTTCAGGCCTTCGTTGTACCGTCCCTCGAACGCGACGTGGAACAACAGCGGCGCCCCGAGCAGAATCAACACACTCGCCCCGAGCATGCCGATCGCGGTGAGTTTCAAAATCAGGCTCAGCCGCTCGGAGACGAGTCGGCGCTCGCCGCGCTCCCAATCGTGGCTCAGGTAGGGCATCACGATCCCGGCGAGCATATCGGCGAGCGAAATCAACAGCAGCGGCACCACGCGGCTACTGTGGTAATAGCCGACTTGGGTCAGGGCGGCCTCTGCGTCGAGCCCGCTCCAGTGGACCAGCATGTAGCGGTCGACCACCGCAAACAGGTTGCAGAGCAGATTGGTAAACCAGATCCAGATGGCAAATCGCACCAGCGGCGGCCAAAATTCGCGATGCGCGACCGTCGCGCCCGGCGAGGCGACCTCGGCGATCGAGCGGCCCGTGTAAAGGAGCGCTCCGATTGCCGAAACCAGGCAGGCCACGCCGTAGCCGATAATGATGCTCGCGGCCGACATCTGCCACCACACCATCAGGCTCAACGAAACGATTGCGAACAACATACTTTGACAGAACTGCATCATCGAAACGATGCGAAACTTCCGCAGGGCAGCGAACAGCGCTTCGAGGAAATGGTGCAGGATCACCGAAACCAGGCTGCCGGCCATCAACATCACCAGCGATTTGCGGTCCGACCGGCCGAACACGAGCCAGGAAAAGCTCGGCGTCCACAGGGCGATGATGCCGACGGCCGCGGCAGTGAACGCGGCAGTCCAGACGGCAGTTCGTTTGAGGAAGGTCCGCAGTTGCTGCCGTTGGCGGTAGCGTTCGAGGTAGCGGCCAAACGAGCCGGGCAGGCCGAGCACGATCAGCGGGGCCGCGAGCAGCAAAAAGCTGTAGGCCATGTCCCATTGGCCAAGCTGGTCTGGCGAGAGCCAGCGGCAGAACAGGACTCCCCGGCCGAATCCGACGCTCCGCTGCACGACGCTCACCACCAGCAGCACGAACACGCTCGCAGCGAGCGAATCGGGCGCAAGCCGATGCTCGTTTGCTTGCGGAATCGAATTGGCGACGGTGGCGCTCATGGCATTCTTAATTGGAACGAAGCAACTCAGCATTCAAGTGGACGGGCGGCGCGGGTTCTTCGCGGAAGTCGCCGGGCTCGAAACGCACTGGATCGCGGAGCTTGCGGGGGTCGATCGTCAGCCAGTTCTTCAGGCGGACGATTTCACAATCGGCGTGGATCCGCTGCAAGTGGAACGGATCGTCGCAGGGGAAGTTGAAACCGCCGTAGGCCGAGCAGATTCCCACGGTATCCGGCCCTGTACGCGATTTGGAAGGCCGCAGTGCTCAAGTCGGACGGCTGCCCATAGGGAAACGCGTAATAGCGGATCTCGCGCTCCAGCGCCTGTTCCAGGTCGTGCTTCGAACCAACGATCTCGTCCTCGATCACGTCGGCCGAAACAACGCCCAAGTGGATGTGGTTGCGATTGTGGGCGCCGATTTCGACCCCCGCGGCAGCCATCTCCCGTAGCTGCGAAACGGTATTCGGCGTCAGCGGCCGACCGATCGCTTCGTCATGCGGGAACGGTCGATTCCCAAACACATGGTTGGTCGACACGAAGTAAGTGAACGGCACTTGCTCCTTCAGCAGCAGCGGCACCGCAAATTGCATGTTCTCGGCGTAACCATCGTCGAACGTGATCGCGACGGTGGGCCGCGAATTGTGCCCCGAAGCGATCCGCCGCTGGGCTTCCGTCAGATCAACGACATCGAACCGTTCCTTGAGCCAGCGCACTTGCCGGGCAAACATCGCGGTAGACATCGTCCAGCCGTTCGGGTTCGTGTCGGCCACGCGATGGTAGAACAGCACATTCACCGGCTCCATCCCGCGCGCAGCACGGTCCGTCGCCGCGCGCTGCCGTTGCGAGCGCGTCGCCAGATAATAGACATTGAGCAGTGTGTCACGAATCCGAGCCATGCGACATCATCCCCTGACCGAGGTCACGCCTTGCTTGACCCAATGTTTGAGCGTGCCGGCCGCCAACAGCACATGTCCGCGCAATCGCGCCAGCGGGCGGTTGGGAAAAACGTGGTAATCGAACGTCGGCTTGGCCTCGGCGCGGAAGTGAGCTTTGTAGGGCTCGTCGCCGCGGAGGAAATCGAGTCGCGTGAAGCCGTCTTCAATTGCCCGCTTGACGGTCTGCATGTAAGCGAGACGGCCCGGAGACTCCTCCAGCCGGTCCGAGTCCGCGCCGCTCTGGTACGTGTAGACAGTGTCCGGACTGGTAAAGTGGTATTCGGCCGTGAAGGGTGTGCCGTCGAGCTCGTTCCACGACATCCGCAGCTGGCCCAGCTCAAGCAGCTGGCCAGCAATGTCGCGGTGAAAATCGTGAAATTGCTGCGACGCGAAGCAGCCTTCGTCGCCCAATTCGTTGCGGCGGCGCTGGTGCAACTCGACCAGGATTTTCCAGGCCTCGTCGAGTTCGCTGGCGTTGGTGACTAAGTGTAACTTGCTGCGACCGGAGTCGATTTTCCGCTCGTAGCACTGCTTCAATTGGCGGCGGTGCGACGCCGAAATAGTTTTTAGGTAGGCATCCCAAGTCTCGGGCAGGTCGATCACCCAGCAGTTTCCGGCCGGCCGGCAGGAGACCAGCGCGTCGCGGGATTCCAGTTCACCTACCAGGAGCGTGATTGCATCATCCCCGTCGTCGATCGCGTCGAGTTCGAGGCGATCCCATTCGTCGTCGTTGTCCGTCAGATACTCGGCGATCGTGGTGGCAACCGAAGCGAGGTAGTCGGGCCGGCAAAGGAGCGAGAGATGGTCGGTGCAGACATGCCCGTTGCCCAGCGGTCGTAACACGCTGCCATGGATCGATGTGCGTTCGATGTACCAGGGTGCGATGCCGACCAGCGTGCCGGTGCCATCGTCCGATTCATCGTACACGGCCAGCACGTGGAGTTCGCGGTCTTCCGCCTGGCCGTAGTAATTCCACCAGGTAGCGAGCCAATTCCAGGAACGCATCGGCTGGCCGACGGCGAGAATGTTCCAGGGCATCTCGAGCGCGTCGAGGTCGGTGCGCACGGTAATCAAATGCGTCGTGAGCATGGTTGTCCATCAACAAGGAGAACGTATGGAAATGCTCCCCGGCGAGGACCGAAGCCCTCGGGAGCTACGCAACTGTGTGCCACCCCTTAGCAAACGCAAGCGACATCTACGGGCCAAATCGCTTGATGGCGATTGTGCGTTTTGCACCGCGCGACCGTTTGTTGCTTGGAGGCAACACGTCGAGAAAAAACCACTCGGTTTTGCCGTGGGCCCAGGCGACCGCCTGCTCTGGGAAATTGCGGTAACGTGCTTTTGTGTAACGAGTTACGGCACTCGAATACAGCATTTGTCGAGCCAGGGCACGTGCTTTGCCTCTACTCGCATTCAACCCCTCTGCCCTGCTCGCCTCCAGAACGAACGCAAAGCACTTACCACGAGATTTTTCATGTCCCGCAACGACGATTTCAACTTGAATCCGACCGAGCTCTTCCAGACGCTGCGAACGCACGTGAAATGGTGGGCGATTCCGGCCGTGGCCTGTGCCGCGATTGCTGCCGCCTATTCGCTCGTCGCGCCACGCGACTGGCGAGCGACGCAGACGCTCACGTTGCGTCCCGAAGCGGCCAGCGTTTCAGAACAGCGACTGGGCAAGTTTTCGGACCTCTCGGAAATGAAGGTCCTGCAGGCCACGTTGCTCGAAGTCGCCAAGAGCCAAAGCGTGGTCGAAGCGACCCTCAAGACGGTGGGCCCGCCGAAAAGCTGGTTCGCTGCCTCAGCCGACTGGCCGACCGCCCGCGACGTCGAAGAGTTCCGCAAGCAAATCGACATGCGTCCGCCGGGCGGCGCCGAGTTTGGCCAGACCGAAGTGTTTTACCTCTCGGTACTCGATCACAACCGCGATCGGGCCACCGCCCTGGTTACCGCGCTGATCAACGAACTCGACGCCCGGATGCAATCGCTCCGCGACGACCGGGCCACGAGCATGATGGCCGAACTGGAAAACACCGTCGGCATGGCCGAAAAAGACCTCGATGCCCGCACCGTCAAATTGGCCAAGTTTGAGGCCGCAATTGGCAGCGACCTGGCCGAACTTCGCAGCCTGAATGCCACCTCCGGCAGCCAGAGCGAAGTCGTCCTCGAACTCCAGGCGATCTCCGGCGAACGCCGCAGCAACGACGCAGTCCGCCGCGAAAACGAGCAATTACTCACACTGCTGAAAGCGATCGAGTCGCATCCGGAACAGCTGATCGCGACCCCCAGCACCTTGCTCAAGTCGCAACCCGCCCTGAGCCGCTTGAAAGACGCTTTAGTGGACGCCCAGATTCGCACGGCCAACCTGCTCGGCACCTATGCCGAAGAACATCCGTTCGTGATTGGTGCCCGCGAGGCCGAGACGCTCGTCCGCCAGCAACTGCACGATGAAATCGCCTCGGCGATCAAGGGCCTCGAAGTTGACCTGAGCTTCAACGGCGACCGCGAAGCGTCGCTCGGTGCCAAGTCGGCAGCCGGCCACGAGCGGATCGCCCGGCTCGCCGGATCGCGTGCCGAGTATGCGAACCTGGTCGCGGCGGTCGAGAATCACACCAAGCTAGTGGAGGCCGCTCGCAAGAACCTGGCCGACGCCCGCGCGAAGCACGCCAGTGCCCACACGGCGAGCGTCATCGGCCGGATTGATGGCGTCGAAGCGGGTGTCCGACCGGTCGGACCGGGTCGCAC
Source organism: uncultured Planctomycetota bacterium (assembly GCA_963847905.1). Lineage (GTDB taxonomy): Bacteria > Planctomycetota > Planctomycetia > Pirellulales > Lacipirellulaceae > DASYDU01. The sequence goes on from CAWKBP010000007.1 coordinate 222,531, forward strand.
GACGATCACCGCAGCCGGCGGCGTGGCGGGCTTGATCTTCGGCCTGGGCGTCGTGTTCCTGTTCGCCGGACCAGTGCCAGTGATGGAGCCGGCGGCCAGCGACGCAAATACGCAAGCGGTGACTCCCGCCGCGACAACCGAAAAGACAGTTGTGACCCCGACCGAGCCGTTCGGATTATTCCGCGGAATGTCGCTGGCCGAAGCGATTCGGCAGGCCGAGAACCGCGGTGTCCGAACCGTCGAAATAGCCAGTTTCGCCCGCTGCATGACCTAGATTTGAGGAGGCGGCCAGGTTGGCCGCCTCCCTTTATTTTGGCGAGGCGTTGTTCATGCCGCTCGTGGCCCTGATCGTGGTTGCTGCCGGACTCGTGTGGGGGGCGATTTACGCCCGCCGCGGTTCGCTGGCGCTTGGCGCGGCGGGGCTGATCGTCGTGGCCTACGTGTTTGGTTTCAACTTCTGGAGCCAGCACCTTGGTCCACTGCCATTGACGCTCGACCGCGTCGTGCTCGTTGGCCTGGTCGCGGCATTCGTCGCGCAATGGCGATGGGGCCGCATCGAATCGAAGCCGCTCTCGGGCAGCGACTGGCTACTCGCAGCGCTACTGTTGATTCTCACAGCGAGCACCCTTTTGGCCGGCACTCCCGAGGTGCGCGCCGCCGAAGGCTTCTCGCCAATGTGGCGGCTGGTGATGAGCTTCATCGTACCGGCGCTGCTCTATTGGATCGCCCGCGAGGCGCCCCTGTCGCATCGCGCATGGATCGGTTCGCTGGCGATACTTTCGGCGCTGGGTATTTACCTGGCCCTCACGGGTCTCGCAGAGATCGCCGGCAAGTGGTCGCTGGTCTTTCCACGCTACATCGCCGACCCGACGCTCGGCATCCACTTCGGCCGTGCGCGGGGACCGGAACTCAACTCGGCGAGCCTCGGCGTGTACCTGACGGTCTGCCTGTGGTGCGCCTGGCTATTGCGGCCGGAAGTGCGCCGCGGCTGGCAGTTAGTGCTGCTGACGGCCGTGCCGCTGATGGCGATCGGCATCTATGCAACTTACACACGGTCGACCTGGATCGGTCTGGGGGCCAGCGCCGCGGTGGTCGGCTACCTACAACTGCCAAAGAATTGGCGTCTGCCGTTGTTCACGCTCGCCGGACTTGGCGGCCTGCTGGTCGTCGCCGCCACCTGGCAAAGCGTCGTCGATCTCGAACGCGAAGGGTCGGGGAGCGAATCGGAACATTCGGTCGACCAGCGCAAGTCGTTCACCTACGTCTCCTGGCAAATGTTCAAGGACCACCCCGTATTCGGCGTCGGCTTCGGCCGATTCTACGATCGCAAGCTGCCCTATCTCTCCGACCGTTCGCAGGAATTCGAACTCGAATCGCTCCGCAACCTGCATCACCACAACACACTCTTGAGCCTGTTGACCGAGACGGGCATGCTCGGATTGGCGGCCTTTCTGGCATTGCTGGCTGCGTGGACGCGGAGCGCATGGGGGCTGGTGCGGAGCGTGAAGCTGCCGGTTTGGAAGCGGTCGCAGGGGCTGTTGATGCTCGCCGTGCTGGTCACGTACATGTCCTCGGCCGTGTTTCACGATTTGACGCTGCTCCCGTCGCAACAGTGGATATTGTTCCTCGTCGCGGGGCTGACGATGAATCTGCGACTCAGCTCAGCGACCGCTCCAGCGGCAGCCAAGACCGTTCGCATCGCGTCACCGGGCAAACTTCCCATCACCTCCCACTAAACCGGCCATGCACGACACCGTTGAACTTTTTGGCATGCATATCGCGCGCGTGAAAATGCGCGAAGTCCTGGGATGCGTTCTCGATTGGTGTGCCGCGCCTCTCGGCGAATCGTGTCGATATATCGTCACACCGAACGTCGATCATGCCGTGATGTTCCAGCATCGGGCCGACTTGCGCGAAGCCTATGACGACGCGTCGCTCGTACTGGCCGACGGCTTGCCGCTGGTGGTGGCCTCGCGGGTACTGCGACGTTCGCTGCCAGAGCGGGTGGCGGGCAGCGACCTGGTTCCGCAACTTCTTGCGTCGGCCAAAACGCTCCGCGTGTTCCTACTTGGTGCGGCCGAGGGTGTCGCCGACGAAGCCGCCGATCGGATTCATTGCCAGTATCCGGCGGTGACGGTCGTCGGAACTCTCTCCCCTCCCTTAGGCTTCGAAAACGACGCTGCCGAGAACCAGCGAATCCTGGCTGCTGTGGCCGCGGTGCAACCCGATCTGTTGATCGTCGGTTTCGGCGCGCCGAAGCAGGAGTTGTGGGTTCATCAGCACTACCATCAGTTGCAGGCCAAGGTGGCCATCTGCGCCGGGGCGACGATCGATTTTCTCGCCGGCCATCGCCGCCGGTCGCCGGTGTGGATGCGTCGCGCCGGCCTCGAATGGCTGCATCGCATCGCCAGCGAGCCGCGCCGCCTGGCCGGTCGCTACGCCCGCGACGCTTGGGAATTTCCACAACTGATGTGGCGCGAATGGCGGCGGCTCTATTCGTGAAGGCTCCCCGGCGGCTATATTCGCTCGGATGCCTGACGAAAACATCTTGGTGATCGCGGTCGACGGCTTGCGCGCCGCAGTGCTCGGTGCGTACGGCAACACCGCGTACTCGACGCCCGCTCTCGACCAGTTCGCTGCCGAGAGCCTGCTCTTCGACTGGTGCTATACGGAAGCGGTTGAGCTACCGGCGATCTACAAGCGGCTGTGGCACGGGGAACCGCAGTTGATCAATTCGCTGGCGGTTCGCGGATACTCGTCCACGCTGATTTCAGATGACGCCGACGTGGCCGCGCTCGGTGCCACCGCACAGTTTGGCGAATGCATCCAGTTGCCTGCCACCCTGGCGGAGCGGGCGGACGAGGTTTCGCACACGTCACTCGCGCGCGTGTTCGCGGCCGCGAGCGAACAGATCGAATCGGCAGAACCTGGCCGACGGATGCTGTGGGTCCACTCGCGGGGGATGTATGGACCTTGGGACGCACCGCTGGATCTTCAAGAAGAGCTGCTAGCACGCGAAGAAGGCGATCCGCCCCCTGAGGACGTGCTCGATCCGCCCGACTTGTGGCTCGACGAGCACAGCGATCCGGATGCGACATTTCGTTGGAGTTGTGCCTACGCCGCGCAGGTGATGGCACTCGACGCTTGCTTTGAAGGCTTGTGCCAAACAATTGAAGAGGCGGTTCGAGAGCAATGGCAAATCGTGCTGTTGGGAGTACGCGGATTTCCACTCGGCGAACATGGCCGAGTTGGTGGTGTTGACGGCAGGCTCTATGCCGAACAACTTCACGTGCCGCTCTTAAGGCGATTCCCCAATGGCACCGGAAAACTTGCTCGTAGCAGCAAGTTGGTGTCGCATGCCGACCTGCCGACCGCGATCCTCTCCGCAGCCGACGGCAAATTCCAGACTCCGGAGCATGACGCCCTGCTGGCAGTCGGCCCCACTGGCGAGCACTCGATCCGGACGGCCGACTGGTGCCTTCGCACCGAGCCGTGCCGAGCGGACGAGCAAACTGGCGAAGAATTGAGTTGCCAGCTGTTCGTTCGACCCGATGATCATTGGGAGGCGAACGATGTGAGTGCACTGTGCCGGGAAGAAGTGGCGTCATTGCTAGCACGTTTGCGTGAGCCGTCGGCCGACTAGCGCGAGCGTCGGGCGGAATTCGCTCTGTTCGTCCACTGCTGGCGTCGCTAGAATCTGCCGCCGCTCGCAGCAGGAAATCGTTGCGGGCTAGTCACTTAGTGCCGGCGTCACGCGCAGGAGCGACCGCAACCGCGGCGTACTGGCGTGGGGTAAAAAAACGTACGTGGGCCTCCAGCGGGCCTCACTATCATGATCGGACAAGGACGTCCGACAATTTCGACGGTGGTTGCCGTCATCGTATGGCTCGCAGGGGCAGTTTCGCTTCCTGCGCAGGAACCCGTTGCGCCGCCGGCCGACTCGCTCCGCATCATCGCCAACCGTGACCCACTAATCTTTGGGCCGCGCGAACAGTTTACATTCGACCTCGAACCGCTATTGGCGGGCATCGAACCCAGCACGACGATCGACATCGCTACCACGCTTACGCCGGCCCGCGGACGTACGACGCTCTGGAGCACCCAGCAGCGGCTGCCAGTGCCGGTCGATGGGCCGCGCCATCGCCACGCTCCATGTGCCGATGCCCGCACAGGAGGGCGTTTACGAAATTCGCCTGGCGGTGACCCGGCCGCCCGGCTTCCGCGAGCGATTTTTTCCTGGCGGTGCCGGCGCTCCGCTGGTTGAGCGAACTTTTCAAGTGGTCGTGCTCGAACCTCTGCCGAAGCCTGCGGCGACCGATGCCCAGTGGCGCAAGGTGGTCGAGATCGACCCGGCGAATCCAGCCTGGTCGACGCGGGTGCCCGATTGGACGCAGCTGCGGCGGTTGCCATTGGGCCTGTCGAAGCGACCGATCGGCAGCGTGCGAACGTCGACGGTGACGCTGCCTACAGGAGTATTCGTTGAATTACCCCCCACACCGCCACAAGCGGAGCCACATTGGCAGGCCTATCCACTGTCCATCGAAACGCTCGGCGCGCCACACCTGCTCGAGATCGATTATCCAAGCGACCAAGACCAACACCTGGGGATCAGCATCGTCGAGCCCGACGCCAACGGCCAGTTTGTCACGATCGGCCGCGATTCGGGAGTTTACGTCGAAGGGTTTGGCGCGTCGGAGAGGGGCAAGAAGCAGACGCAGCGGATTGTCTTTTGGCCGAACACCAATTCACCGCTGGTGCTGGTCACCAATCAACATCCCACGGCCAGCGCGGTTCGGTCCAATCCGGGTGATGAAGCGCTCGGCGAGCACCATCGCCGTCGAACCCTGGGCGACGTCGCCTCCGACCGGTCGCTTGGTTGCCGCATATCTTTCGCGGCCTGTCCGTGCGGAATTGCCAACTAAAAATGGAGCCCCGCCGGCAGATGAATGGCTCTCGTTGTATCAGGGCTCGGAGCATCTGGCTGAATATCTGAATTATGCCGGATACAATGCCGCGGCAGTCAACGTGATGGCTGGCGGCCTGCTGCCGGCCAAATTTCTGCACACTCCCCGTCACCCAGACATCGCACCGATTGGCCCGGGTTCCGATTTGCCTACCGCGGACGGACTCGAGCTAATGCTGCGGGTCTTCGATCGAGCAGGGCTGGCATTGATGCCGACGCTCGAATTCAATGGGCCCCTGCCCGAACTTGAATCGCTTCGACAGCGGGTCGACCCTCACACCGGTGGGATTGAATTGGTCGACGGAAACGGGCTCACGTGGCTCGAAGCACATCGCGATGATCCGATCGTCGCACCGCACTACAATCTACTCGATGACCGCGTGCAGCGGGCGATGCTGGACGTCGTCCGCGAAGTTCTGCAGCGATACGGTCAGCATCCTTCGTTTAATTCGCTCGCGCTGCGCCTGTCGGACCGCGGTTATGGCCTTGTCCCTGGTCTCGAGTGGGGCCTCGACGACTCCACAATTGCCCGGTTTGAACGCGAGACTGGTGTGCGCCTTGCGGCGAGCGGCTCCGATCGCTTTGCTCGGCGACAACAATTGCTCACGAGTGAATATGTCGACGTATGGCGCAATTGGCGGGCGGCGCGGATAACCCATTTCTACGGGCAGCTCGGCGAATTGGTCGCGACCTCCGGCGCCAACCACCGCTTGCTGATGTTGACTGAGGACTTACTGGCGTCGGAAGAAGCTGCTGTAAAAGTTCGACCCAATGTGGTGGCCAGACCACGGCTCGACCGCGCGATGCTCGACATGGGGATCGACTGGAAAACGCTAGGCAAGATGCCACAAGTCGTCGTCTTGCCGACGCGGTACGTCGAATCAATGGTACCGCTCGTGGATCGCGCGCTCGACTTGTCGATCAACGACGGATTCGCCTCGCTCGACATGCCGTCCCCCGCCGCGATGTTCTACCATCGACCGCAGCAGCTCAATTTCGCATCGTTCGACGGAATGACCCCGTTTGCGGCTCATTCAAAATTGCGGACGCAATCGGCAGCCCACGGCGCGGCGATGAGAAAGCCGTATGTAGCAGCGTTCGTCGAGAGCGACCCCACGCTTGTGATCGACGGGGGTGAAGCTCGTGCCGCTTGGACAGGAAGACGCTGCGCGGAACTTTCGTTCTATCTTAAAATCGCTCCCCATCGGCGCGGCCGTGAACGTCCGCCGGGAACAGAATGTCACGGTTAGAACCTACAACGATGGCGGACAAACGGTCTGTGTGGTCGTCAATGAGTGTCCCTGGCAGGCCGACGTGACGCTCGATATCGTGGCGTCGTCGGCAACCGACGCGGTGGCGCTCGTGGCTGCCAAAGACGATGGCAGCCCGAGCACGACGGAGCACTTTAACGCTGGCCATCAGCTCTGGTCGCTGCAGTTGGCTCCATATGACGTACACGCGGTGCGATTTGGTGCGGCGGGCGTTGAAATCGAAAGCATTCAGTCGCAAGTCAGCGCTGCGGGGCAACAGGAACTCGCCGCCCGCGTGGCCGAGCTCAAGGATCGGGACCTCACGGCCGCGCCGCGCTATGAAGCCTTGAGAAACCCCGGCTTCGAAGTGGGTGGTCCCGGCGAACGCTTGCCCGGTTGGCAGCTTGTTGGTGACCCCGCGCAGGCGACTGCCGATCTCGTGACGACCATGCCGAAAGAAGGCCGGACCTGCTTGCATCTGCAGAATCGGGGCGCCGGTGTCGCCACCGTCGAGAGTCAGAGTTTTGCCACGCCGCCAACCGGTCAGCTGGTGATGTGGGTTTTCGTTCGCGGCGAAAACGTCGATCCCAACACCAAGCTGCGATTAGTGTTCGAAGCCGACCGCGCTGGAAAGCCCTACCGACAACTCGCCACGCTTGGCGGACAAGACTCGGAGCCGCTGTCCAATGAATGGGGCGATCGCGGCTATGCATTTCGCTGCGAAGACTTGCCGCTCGATTCGCACGGACAAATGCGAGTCAAATTCGAGCTGGAGGGGCCGGGCGAGATCTGGATTGATAAAGCGCAGGTCTACGATTTGCTCTTCCCACTTTCCTTCTACGAGCGGAGTGAACCTGAAAAGATCGTTCTGGTAAAGCTGGTCAGCGCCGTGGATAAGGCGCTGGAAAATGGCGAGCTTGCCGATTGTGTGCGAAATCTCGAAGGCTACTGGCCCAGGTTTCTCAACGCTTACTCACCAGCCGCGCCGCCGCCCATCGCGACGCAGCCCGCTCCGCCGCCAGGCACGGTTCCGGCAGCGAGCAGCGAAACTCCAAGCGTCGGCAGCCGTTGGTTCAAATTCTGGAAGTAGCGGCGGCGACGAGTTCGGCTTCGCTCGAAAGCGGATTCGGTTCTTCGATCGACGGATAGCAGCCCGAGCCATCCGCGTCATACCACTTGGTGAGCACTTCGCGCCACGCCCCCGGCTCCTTCACCGCGCAAAAATCGGCGCGGACCTCCGTGTGGCTCGGATGCAGCTGCGAATACTTGATGGCAAACTTGCGCATGTCAGGCAGGCACCGCTCGGGCCCGTAGAGCTCTTCGGCTAGTCGATAGTGTTCCGTGATCACCTCGCGCTGCTCGCGGAGCGTGGGCGGCAGCGGAAGCGGCTCGCCCGAGGCGAGCGCCCTGCATTGGGCGAAGATCCACGGGTTGCCGATCGCACCCCGGGCGACGGTCACACCGTCGACGCCCGTGTACTCGATCATGTCGAGACAGGCCTGAGCCGAGAACAGATCGCCGCTGCCGAGCACGACGCGTTTGCCGGCATGCTGCTTGAGCTCGCGGAGGAATTCCCACCGCGAAGGGCCGTCGTAGCGCTGGCGGACGGTTCGGCCGTGGACCGTGATCGCGGCGACGCCAGCCGCGTAAGCGCCGTCGAAGATTTCGAAAAACTTCTCGCGGCTCTCTGCAGTGTCGTCGATGCCGCGGCGCATTTTCACGGTCACTGGTATGTGAGGTGGCACGACGTCGCGGACGCGGCGGATAATCTCGAGTGCCACGGGCGGCTGACTAAGATGAAATCCGCCCCGGCAGCGGCCAAGCACCTTTTTGACGGGGCAGCCGAAGTTGATGTCGATTACGTCGAAACCGTTCTCGACGAGTCGCTGGGCGGCGGGGCCAAATAGCTCCGGGTCGGCACCCATCAGCTGGCCGCCCGTGGGATGTTCTTCGTCCGCGATGTGGAGGATGTGGCGGGTTCGCTGCCGCTGCTTGAGCTCGACGATGAACTTGTCGAGCATCACCTCGCAGAGCGTGTAGGGCGCACCATGTCGGCGGGCCAGAAGCCGCATTGGCATGTCGCTATAGCCGGAGAGCGCCGCTTGCACGACGGGAAAGTCGAGCAGCAACGGGCCGATGCGTAGTTCGCCGAGCTTGGAATTCATGGCGTCAATTCTGGTCGCGGTTGGGCTGGTGCGTCAACGCCACGCTGGGCGAGTGCGGCGTCGATCTCGTCGCGGACTTCGGCGTCGACCTCGATTTGGCGTCGCTCGTCGAGTGCGGTGGCGGCCGACGGTTCGTCGTACTGGCCCAGGGCCCAGGCTGCAGCGCCACGGACCAAGGGTTCGTGGTCGTTGAGGCCGCGCACGAGTGCGGGCAGCGCCGTCGGCGTCGGTCGGTTGCCAAGCACGATCGCCGCGTTGCGCAGAATGCCGCGCCGCTTGGGCCGCCAAAGGGGCGTGTGACGAAACCGTGCTCGGAACGCTGCCTCATCGAGCTCAAAAAGCTGGATGGCGTCGATCGGATTGCTTTCCGCGAGCGGCTCGAACAACGGTTCGCGCTTGATCTCGGCGTGCGCGTTCCAGGGGCAAACTTCCTGGCAGACGTCGCAGCCGAAGAGCCATTCGCCCATGCCGCGGCGCAGTTCGACGGGGATCGCCCCTTTGAGTTCGATGGTCAAGTAGCTGATGCATTTCGTCGCATCGAGCACATAAGGTTGCGGGAACGCGTCGGTCGGACACGCGTCGAGGCAGGCTCGACAGGTGCCGCAGTGGTCCGTCTCGTGCGGCGCGTCGTAGGCGAGTTCCAAGTCGGTCAATAACGCGGCGAGGAAAAACCAGCTGCCGCGATTGCGATTGAGTAGCAGCGTGTGCTTGCCGATCCAGCCGAGGCCGGCCAGTTGGGCGAAGTCGCGCTCGAGGAGCGGCGCGGTGTCGACGACGCCGCGAACCTGCGCTTCGGGTTTCAGCTCGCGTAGGTAATCGCCCAATGGGTGAAGCCGCTCGCGGATCAGCTCGTGGTAGTCGGTTGCGCCCCAAGCGTAGCGGGAGACGCGCCCTTGGCCGGGCTGCGTCGGCTCCGGTTCGTCGGAGCGATATTCCATCGCCAGCATGATGACGCTGCGGACTCCGTCGAGCACGTGGCGCGGGATGTTCGTAGGCCTCGCGGCGATCGGCCAGGTAGTGCATCTGGCCGGCAAATCCGGCAGCGAGCCAATCGTCGAGGCGGGCAGCTCCGGCGGGCGTCACGGCTGGGGCGACGCCGGTGAGCGAGAAACCCAGCCGGACGGCCTCCTCTTTGAGCCGGGCGGTCAATTCGTCGTTGTTCGGGGGCCCATTCATAGAGCTATTGTAGCGGGCGGAAATCGTGTTGAAGCCCGGGAACCCCGCAATTAGGCTGGAGATAGACACTTTCCGCGATCGCCGCCGATCCGCACCTCTCGTTCTTGAGGAACAACTCGATGAAGACGTATTTGATGATTCTGCTTGTGATGGTTGTGGCCGTGTTGGCCGCCGCGCCGAACGCTTCCGCCCAGGGTTACGGCGGCTGCAATGGCGCCGGTTGGGGTTACGGCTACGACATGGGCTACCTCTACAATTCGCTCGACTACAACGTGCCCTACTTCGCGGCCCATCCGCCGGTCTACTACAGCTACCCGGTGCCGCGGACCTATGGTTACAGCCCGTTCGCCTATCCGCCGAACGTGATGACTCCGGACGTGATGATCGAAGGTTCGCAGCCGGTCGAGATCATCAACCCGTATGTGCCGAGCACGGAAACCTCGGCCACGAACGTCGACCAATCGGCGGCCGTTGCACCGAAAAATCGCCAGCCCGAACCGCTGGTGATCATCAATCCGTATGTCGCGGGCGCGCGCGATCGCCAAAGCCGCCAACTGACGCAAATAGCCCAGCCATCTTGGCTGGCCAGGAGACATAGCCCAGCCATCTTGGCTGGGAATGTGCCAGCTGAAACTTTCTTTGCTGACCGACCCAGGATGGGTCGGCTATATATTGGGACTCTTCCACGAGCCGGCGAGCAAATCGCCGGCTCGCTGTATTTGCACGCTTGAATCTTCACACGCCGACCATCCGCTCCGATAATTGTGCGAACCACTTGGCCATGGTGGCGGGCTTTTCAGGCATCCCGGCTTCTATCCACCACAACAGAAGTTGCATCAGGCGCCGGTGGGCGCTTGCGCTGTCAGCTGCACGTTGCTATCGACTTCGACGGGGCGAGATCGATCTTCGACGAGTCGTGTGAAACTGGCCAGCAGACTGTCCCGCAAACTGACGACCGCTTCGTCGAAAGCCGGGGTGCCGCGAAGTGCGGCCACCAGCGCACGTTCATCGGCGAGATGCCCGAACAGGAAGCTCGCGTCGAAGCCGCCATCGGGGCCACGCTGCAGCCAGGGGATCGTGGAAAAACGGTTCAGCAGCAGATCCTGCTTGTTCTCGAAGTGGGCGTAGAACGCCGTGCGTCCAACGTCGGCGCGGCGGAGGATGTCTTCGACCGTGGTGCGGTCGTAACCCTGTTCGACAATCAACTCCAGCAACGCATCGATCAATGCCTGCTGGGTGCGCTCGATGCGTGGGCTCGTCTTCGCTGGCATGGAGGGCTGCATTGTTCGAGAGAAAACTGATTCCGAACAACGGGGGTTGGTTTGTTCGTTTTTGGCGACAGCGACGGGAGAACTGGCTGTCACGTGCCGGTTCGGTCGATATAGTAATCTCGTTCGCTCAATCATAAATCGAATTTCGAGAGGATACAATCATGCAATCCCGTCAGGTGACAGGTGTCGTGCTGATCGCTGGCGTTGTGGCAATGATCGTCGGCATTGCCGCACATCCCCATCATGGCCCGGTGGAGTCAAGCAGCGATGCGGAGTGGCGAAATCTTGTCGTCGCGGTGATCGTCGTGGGCAGCTATGGCGCACTCGGCGTGGGGTTCTTGCGGCTATTGCGGTCCATGACGCCGCGGCCGTGGAATGATTTTGCATATGTGGCATTGGCGTTTGCGGGGGTCTGTGGCGCAGGGGCGGCCGTCGTGGGACACGTGGTCGTTCCCTGCTTCCTCGAGCGTGCGGGTGGCGACGGTGCGATGCAGGCACAGGCGAAACTAGTCGTCGCAAATGACATGATTCTAAGTTTCACTCTTGCGCAGGCGTCGCTCGTAGCTTGGGCGATTGGAGTTCTGTTTTTGTCGATCGCTTTGTTCCACGGTCGCTCAGGCTGGAAAGTCGTCGGCGCGGGCGGGGTCGTGTTGGGGCTATCGATATTGATGGCACTCGCGCTGGGTCGGCTGGAACTCTCGCTGCACAACGTGGGACTGGTTGTGGTCGGGTCGGGAATCTGGGTCGGCGCAATTGGCGGGGGTCTATGCGTCAACAAATCCCTTGCCGGCCTGGTACGAGACGGCGAGGGAGATTGAAATGTCGCAGTTCGTGACATGCTGACTCAAACGCCAATGTCCAAAATTCAAATCCAAACTGAATGAGCAGAACTGAGAGGTTTTGATGATCACAACAACAAATGAAGTAGCTCGGCCATTTTTGCCGACGAAGGACATCGAGGTCAGCCGCGCGTTCTACGAAACGCTTGGATTCAAAAAGGTGTTCGACAGCCAAGTCGTGATTTTCGACGTCGGAGCGACGTCGTTTATATTACAGCGTGGCTACGAGCAGGCTTGGGCCGAAAACACGATGATGCAGCTGATGGTGGATGACTTGGACGCCTGGTGGGCACATATTGTCACGCTGGACTTGGCCAAGACCTTCGAAGTGCAGCCGCCGAAGCCGCCCAAGATGCAACCCTGGGGGCTACGAGTTGCCTATGTCTACGATCCATGTGGCGTGCTTTGGCATTTTGCCGAGCGCCGACCTGGTCACCCAGCAGATTAGAAGGAAAGTTTGCATCGATTGCTGGACGATGCAAGAGCTGGCCTCGATTCGCCCGCGCGGCCGGCCGCGGTTCTATTTTGTCTTCAAATGCAAACTGCCAATTATCATTTTTTGACAGCCCTGACCGGACCGCTTAACACTGTCACTGACGAAGAAGCGGTCCATGTCCTATCGTCGGACGACGAAGATAGTACTCGCGTTATTCTGCGATCGAGAATTAAGCCCTATTTTGAGTCGTTGTCGGACGATTCGCAAATGGCGTGTAAAGATGCTCTGCGATACTTTCTAACTACGAATAATGCGCCCTTCAATCAAATAATCAGCAGCCAGCAGGAGTGGCCGATCGAAGCACCAGCCAACTCCAGAGATTTTTTCATTTGGATTTGGCGTGAGCTATTTGCAAACGAAGACTACTACCTCGACGATTTAACGTTATGGCAGGAATGCAATGATTCCGCGAAAGCTCGAACTACACGGCGCTGAAGTAGGCCACAAATCGGAATCGATTCCGCGATGGGGCACAGTCGGGGACAGCCATCCTTCATGACATCAAGATGCTGCCAGGCAATGGGTCAACATGTTGCCGCCCAACGAATTGCGCAACCCAACAGCCTGCCGCCAATCCGCTGGTCGGTCTCGCAGCGTGAGCCGCAACGTCTCGGCCCCGGTCGCTCGGACCACGGGGAAACCCCGGGCGGCCAAAAATAACCGTTGAAATCGGCCACCGGCTCTGATAGGAACAAATGTATAGTATCGCTACAGGGCACATCGCCTGGCGGCGATTCGCCGTTCCGTTGTTTGAAAACTCGAATCACTATTGGCATGCTAATGGGATTCGAACCTCGGCAGTGCCCTCACGTTGGCGACATTGGCCGCGGCAACTGGGCGTGGGACTTTCCGCCCAACCCATTGCCCCGCCTGCACATTTCCGATCAAAACGTTACCGATTCAAGACGAGTTTTTCCTCCTGCCAATCGCCTCTCGAACCATGAAAAAAGCGTATTTCAAACCGTCGAGGCGACAAAACAAAATCGTTTTGTCGCCTCATCGGCATTTTTCGAAAAAGAGACAATTTGCAACTCATGGCTAGGAAACAACTTGCGAAAGTCGCGTCGCGCCGGGCCGAAACAAAACTCAAAAATCATCGAGCGCCAGACACGTTTTGTTTCTTCCCGCGCAAAACAGCCGAACAAAACTTGATGCAAGTGGCGCTCCCACCGCCACTTGGTCGTCGGTCGGCCCGTGGCCGGCCGCGAGATGGAATTTTGGAACTTTGCCAATGAAATCCCTGCGGCGCGAATTCGAGCGTTTTTGGAACTCGCCGACGACGATTCCGCCTGGATTTTCAGGCCCGCCGCGAAAGGGCGTGTGACAATGAAGCTGAATTTTGGAACGTGGAATCGAGTTGCGGGCGCGTTCCAAAAATCCAAAATTGCTAGATGCCGCCCGCGAATTCAGATTGTCCTTGGGTGGCACGCCAGGAGCTTCCAGCGACGGGCGTGGTTGACGACCGGTACCGACCACCACGCCCTTCGGTGGAACCTCAGGGACGTGCCACCCGCAATTCCACTCAATTACTTCGGAAAGCAAGGATTACAGGAAGGCCCATGACCCAGGAAGGACCAGTCGCCAGTCTTGCCCGTTCCGCCCAGTCAGCCGGGCGGGCTGGAGAGTGGCGGGCAAGAGGAGCTGCGGCAGAGGTTGCGATCGCTGCGCGCGAGCTGGCGTTGGCGGCCGCGGTTTGGGAATCGGTCTGGACAAGCTGTGTTGAGTTGCTAAGCTTGCAGCCCAATTTACCAGGAACTCTTCGCTTGGAGCGGCGGCGCAGGATGCGCCGGGGAAGGATGCTGCGGATGGATCGCTTTCATCCGAACCAACGCTGGATTGCACTCGCGCGCGCGGGCTGTTTGTCTTGTTGGTGGCCGGCTGTTCGAATCAGCAGATGTCGGCGTCGAATCCGTTCATGTCGCCTGATCGTGTGCCGCCACCGGCGACGCGGACGATCGCGCCGGGAACCGCGGCGCCGTATTATCCCGGTGACCCGATTCCTGCGGCACAAGTTGCTCCGCCTGCTGCGCCTTTGGTTGCTCAGGCACCGCCGGGATTCGCTCCGCAGGGGAGTCCGCCGGTTGCTGCGATGGCGGCGTCGAGCGTGGCACCTGCAACCGCACCGCCGACTGGGTTTACGAACTGAGCGGAGCGTCGCCATTCCGGCGGATAACGCAGATTTGCGTTTTGCGGTGCCGCCGCCTCCGACGGTTCCGCCGGGACCAGCGCCGAATTCCGCTCCACAGATCGCAGCGGCGGCTGCACCGGCTGTTGTTCCCGCGGCTTACAATCAAGCAGTTGCTTCGCAGCCGGCTGCGGCGGCGGGGCTCGTCCCTGCGGCGGCTGTCCCGTCGGCAACCGAGAATATCGATACGAACAGCCCCTGGCGTTCGCCGGCGGTGCCCAATGCCGGGTCGCCCGTGATGCAGGCCCAATACGTTCAGCCGCAACCGTTGCAGCCGGTTCAGCCATATCAGTCCCCAGCGTCGAGTGGGCCGCAGATGCCGGTCCAATTGCGTGCCGTTCCGGCGCCGCCGACAACTCAGGCGCTGACTTCTCCGCAGCCCGCGACGATGGTACCGGTCGCTCCTGCGACGACACCTCCGCCGCGGATGCGTTTTCCGAGCATGACTGATCCGACGACGTGGTTTACGCCGCAGCCCGCTGCCGCCGGCCCTCCGCCGGGTCAGCAATTGGTCGGTTATATGGTGCCCGGTCCGAACGGCGCGATGCAGATGGTTTCGGTCGAACAGATGCAGGCGATGTATGGAGGCGCGGCGCAGCCGGCGCCTGAGGTTGCGAGCTCGGACGGGTTTCGTGCGCGCGGGAGCGCGACGAAGTAAGGGCGAAAAGCAGGACGACGACGCAGAATATGTGGGCGTCGTGGCCGACGTCGCTAAGGGCTGGGCTCAGGCCTGAGAGCCCTCGCGCTGGCCGAATTCTTTCGCGTAGGCCTTCTTGAGCACCGCGAGCAGATCGTCGGCGGTGTAGATGCGGCCGGTTGGCAAGTTGAGGTCGGTGCCCTTGGGCGTGCCGGCCATCATCTGGCCCAGGTTCCGGCCGCTGTTGGTGGTTGCGAGGTAGGTCATGAACACGTCGCCGCCGACATCGCCAATCAACTGGCTGACGACTTGCTGGCCTTGGGAGAGCTGACTGAGCCGATCCAGTCGGCTGTAGGTGCCTGGGGTCTTCGAGATCCTGCGCATGAAACGTTTGCCGTCGGGCGTGGCGAACTCGCCGACGAGGAACGAATTGTCGGGTAGCGCGAGGTCGGTGATCTTCTGGGCATCGGGCACATCCCAACCGGCCTTGGTGACCGCGTTGAGCGCGGCGGAGACTTGTTGCTGACACATGAGGTCGCCGCGCTGGTAATCGGGCAGCGATTTGAAATACTCGGTGAGCGATCGCACGATCGTTTCGAACGACGGTGGAGCGGCGGCCGAGGCCACGCTCGACGTCGCCAGAAGCAGCGCGAGAACGGCAAAACTTTGCACGGCGAGGGTGCGAACCAGGCGGGCCGGTGGTGCGTCTAAGAGGTAAGTCGGCATTGAAACTTGGCGGCTATTCATGGCGATATCGGGTGCTCAAATGTCAGGAAAAATTGGAAAGTACGGGGCCATCTTTGAGCCCGTCAAATCGTCACTTCCGGCGTAAGTAGACCGCTATCATCGGTTTAGCATCCCGCTGGAATATGCTTCGGCCAGACCCTGGAAAGAGATCATTGATTCCCATGCCCAGACCGCATATACTAGGTTCCCAACGCCTGGACCCAGTCGGGGGAAGTATCGCCGGTAGTAGGAGATACCGTATGCCACGTAGCACTTACTTTGTGCAGGAATGCCCGACCTGCGGCCGCAATTTGCAAGTTCGTGTCGAGTACCTCGGCAAGCAGATTGTTTGTCAGCATTGCGGGGGAAAATTCGACGCGTGCGAGCCTGGATCGGAGGCTTATTCCCACCAGAACTCTAGCTTATCTTTGCTGGAGCGGGCGGAGCATTTGCTGACGGCCAGCGCCAGCGGCATTGGCGTGACAGCCAATGTGCCGGGCAGGCCTCGTTAAGTCGTTCACGCCTCTCAATGCGTGCGATCCGCGTAACATGAACGACGCAGACACTCGGGTTGTCGTTTTTTTCGACGAGCGTTTTATCTGACAAGCGTGGCGAGATCCTGGAAAAAACCGGGATACGTTTTCGCCGTACACGCTGGGTCGTTGATCTTCACGCCCGGCTGCCGCAGTCCGGCTAGCGCGAAGCTCATGGCCATGCGGTGGTCGTGATACGTGTCGATCGTGGCGCCGTGGAGAGGGCGCGGCTCGATCGTGAGACCGTCCGGCCGTTCTTCGACGTTTGCACCCAGTTTTCGAAGCTCGGTCGCCAGCGCTGCGATGCGGTCGGTTTCTTTATGGCGAATGTGGCCGACGTTGCGGATGGTCGTCGGACCATGGGCAAACAGTGCGACGACCGCGAGCGTTTGCACCGTGTCGCTGATGGCATTCATGTCGACGTCGATGCCGGAGAGCGGGCCGGAGAGGGGCCGGCCGACGATCGTGATTGCGTCGGCTTCGCGGCGGACTTCGCAGCCCATGGCTTCAAGACGATCGACGAACGCGACGTCGCCCTGCAGGCTGGCAGCGGTGAGTCCCTCGACCGTTACTTCGCCGCCGGCGATCGCGGCTGCCGCCCAAAAGTAGCTCGCTGCGGAGGCATCGGGTTCGATTGCGTAGTCGCATGCGCGATACGGAATGGGCGCTGCAATGTGAAATGCACTCAGCTGCTCGTTGGTATGCACCTCAACGCCGAACGATTGCATCACGGCGAGCGTCATCTGGATGTACGGCTGCGAGACAAGCGTTCCGGCGATCTGCAGTTCGACGGCGGACTTGGCAGCGGGCGACGCCATTAAGAGGCCGCTGAGGAATTGGCTGGAGATGTCGCCGCGGACGGTCGCCGTGCCGCCGGCGAGACCATTGGCATGTACGACGACGGGCGGGCATCCGTTTTTGGTATCGCTCTGTGCGACTGGCTCCCAGCTGATTGAGCGCGTCGAGCAGGTCGGCGATCGGCCGCTCGCGCATCCGGGCAACCCCGTCGAGCCGAATTGTCCCGTGGCCGACGGTCGCCAGCGCGGTGAGAAAGCGAATTGTTGTGCCGCTGTTGGCGCAAAAAAGGTCGGCTTTGGCAGCTGGGATGCGGCCACCGGTACCCTCGACCACCAGGGTTTGCCCGGCGTCTTGCACGACGACGGAAATGCCCAACTCGCCCAGCGCTCGAATCATCACCTGCGTGTCTTCGCTATCGAGCGCACCGCGGAGCGTCGAAGTGCCTTGGGCCAGGGCCGCGCAAACGAGTGCCCGATTGGTGATGCTCTTCGACCCCGGCGGCCGCACGCGAACACGGAGCGGCTTGTTCACCGGTTCGATTTCGATGGAATCCAGCATCAGGGCAATTCGGCAATTAGGGATCGCAAAAGACGTATTATCAATGCGGAGCATTCCGCGTCGCGGCTGCCGGCGGCTATCTGATAACTTTAGCTTAGAGCTGCGAGGCTCACCAGCCGCGCAAGTGCTGTGGCAGAACCGATTTTGGCGGCGAGCGCGATGCGAAAATATAAACTTGGCGGCGGTTGGCCGGCAGTCTGGTACACCTGGCGGAAGGCCCGCGAGGCGGGGGGCGTGCTCAAGCTGTGGAAGGCGATGCGCTCGAAGAATGCCTGCAAGACTTGTGCTCTGGGGATGGGTGGGCAACGGGGCGGGATGGTCAACGAGCTGGGGCACTTTCCCGAGGTCTGCAAGAAGAGCCTGCAGGCGATGGTCGCCGACATGCAGGGGGCGATTCGCAGCGATTTCTGGCGCCGCTATGCGCCGCGCGAACTGCAGCAATTCACGCCGCGCGAGCTCGAGGCTTGCGGCCGACTGGTGGAGCCGGTGCTTTACACGCGCTCCACCGGTCGCTACACGCCGATCACTTGGGAGGATGCCCTCGGTCGGATCGTCCGGAAGCTGCGGGCGACGGCACCGGATGAGACTTTTTGGTACTTCAGCGGCCGGAGCAGCAACGAGGCGGGATTCTTGCTGCAACTGTTCGCGCGGCTCTATGGCACGAACAACGTCAACAATTGCAGCTACTATTGTCACCAGGCAAGCGGCGTCGGTCTCTCGTCGGTCACGGGGAGTGGCACCGCGACGATCGAACTCGAAGACCTCGATCAGGCCGATCTCGTATTTGTGATCGGGGGCAACCCGGCTAGCAATCATCCGCGGCTGATGCGTACGCTGATGGCGGTGCGGCGTCGCGGCGGGGGTGTGATCGTGATCAATCCGATCGTCGAGACTGGATTGGAGCGATTCGGGGTGCCCAGTGACGTGCGGAGCTTGTTGTTCGGTAGCGCGATCTCCAGCCTGTATGTTCAGCCGCATATCGGTGGCGATCTGGCGCTATTGACTGGCGTGGCGAAGCGAATCGTCGAGATGAATGCCCACGATGAATCCTTTTTGAACAATCATTGCCAGGGTTGGTCCGAGCTGCTGGGACAGCTTAATCAAGTTTCGTGGGAGGAAATCCTCGCCAAGAGCGGCGTCACGCAAGCAGAGATTCAAGCGATCGCCGAACGATACGCCGCGGCTAAGAACGTGGTCTTCAGTTGGACCATGGGCATTACGCACCATGCCCACGGCGTGAAGAATGTGCAGGCGATTGCCAATTTGGCTCTGTTGCGCGGGATGGTCGGGCGGGAGGGCTGTGGATTGCTCCCGATCCGCGGCCACTCGAACGTCCAGGGCATCGGCTCGATGGGCGTCACGCCGAAATTGAAGGACATAGTGTTCGAGCGGTTGCAGGATTATTTCGGCGTCGTGCTGCCCACGACGGTTGGCCGCGACACGATGGAGTGTATTACGGGAGCGGATCGGGGCGAATTGAAGGTCGGTTTCTGTCTGGGCGGAAATCTCTATGGCTCGAATCCGGATGCGGCTTTTGCGGGCGCGGCCCTCGGCAAACTCGACTTGCTCGTCTCCTTGAGCACGACGCTCAACACTGGGCACGCGCACGCCTTGGCAGAGGAAACGATCATTCTTCCCGTGCTCGCGCGGGACGAAGAACCGCAAGCCACCACGCAGGAGTCGATGTTCAACTACATTCGTTTCAGCGATGGCGGACCTCGCCGCCACGAGGGGCCGCGCTCCGAAGTGGAGGTAATCGCAGCGCTGGGCGAAGGTGTGCTCGAGTCGTCTACGCCGATTGATTGGTCGGCGATGCGCAGCACGGAACAGATTCGGCAGTCGATCGCGCACATCGTGCCAGGCCACGAGAAGCTGAGCGATATTGATCGCACGAAGGAAGAATTTCACATCGCGGGCCGCACGTTTCATCAGCCGCAGTTCGCCACACCCGACGGCAAGGCGCGGCTCCATGTGCACGATTTGCCTGATCTCCAGGGTACGGCGGACCACGAGATTCGCGTGATGACGATCCGCAGCGAAGGACAGTTCAACACGGTTGTCTATGAGGACGAAGACGTCTACCGCAACATCGATCGCCGCGACGTGATTCTGTTGCACGGGGACGATTTGGCAAGATTTAATCTAAAAGACGGGGATCGCGTTACCATCCGCGGCCCGGCGGGTGCGATGTATGGCATCCGCGCCACCGAGTTTGCCGCGATCAAGGCGGGCAACGCCGCGATGTACTTTCCGGAAGCAAATCAGCTCGTCAGTCGGACGCTCGACCCGCAGAGCAAAACGCCGGCATTTAAGTGCGTGGTGGTGCAACTACAGTCCGCTTCCATTCAGAGCGGTTGACATTACGTTTCCGGCAGGATCGATTTGAATTGAAATGGATCGAGCACTGAAATCATCGCAAAGCGAGAAAAATCGCCGACATTGAACGTCATCAATGAGGAAATTCCATGTCGTAGCATTGCTGCCACCAAACGAGCGTCGTGAGCATGCTTTCCCGTCACGGAGTGATCGACCACGAGCTGTTGCCAAATCTCATAGATGGAACGTTCATCTCGCAGTAATCTGAACGGCGCTAGCAATTCTTCGAGTACTGCCCGCGCTTCCTGGGGAGACATCCCCAATCCGTTGACATTGATCGGCCGAGTCGCAACGACCCAGAATTCGTAAACGATTTGGGGGACAATGTCCACTTGGTGGCCACTGGCTTCGACGAAGTCCAATGCCTCGACAGCAATCGCATGATGAGGATGATCCCGCTCGACCAGTCGCAGCAATACATTCGTGTCAGCGAGTATTTGCATGCCTAGCAACGATCCGGATAGATGCTCTCTCGACTATCGTCAAAGCCAGGATTGTAGGACTTCCGCCGCGACACCCATTCGCGGAAGTAGGTAATGCGTTTCTCGCGATCGTGAATATACTTGTCGCGATAGGACCGGTAGTGTTGGCCCCCAAATGCATCCGTGGCGACCGCAAGCTCTTGTTCGAGTACTTTGTTCCACGGTTGCCCCGATCGCTCCGCCAACTCGGCGATGCGGCGTTTTTGTTCATCGGTAAGGGATATCTCGCGAAAGTCAATTGCCATTTCAACTCCTCAGGCGACAGTTCATTTTACCCTTCGATTGATGGTATTGCCATTGCGACACCTGAATTCTACCCCGCCGTGTCGAGATACGGATCCTGTCCCATCTGACGCTGCATTTTTTGCCGTTCCTTTTCGTGGTAGAGCAGCACCTTGCGGTCTTGGAAGTGGCGGCGTTCGACTTTGCGTTGGGCTTTGTAGAACAGGGCATCAAATCCGCTCAAGGGACCGTTGCCGGCGAGTGCCAAGCCCCGCTCTTTCATCGCGTCGGCCTTCTTCGGGCCGAAGCCGCCCGTGAGGATTTCGTCGTCGAGCGCGAGGAACTGGCGATAGGTGCCGGGATCGCCCTGCCGGCCGCAACGGCCGATCAGTTGGCGGTCGATGCGTTGCGACTCATGCAGTTCAGTGCAAATCACGTGCAAGCCGCCGACCTCGAGCACGCCGGGACCGAGCCGGATGTCGGTGCCACGACCGGCCATGTTGGTGGCCACCGTGACTTTTCCTTTTTGGCCGGCCGCGGCGACAATCTCCGCTTCTTTGGCAATGTGCCGGGCGTTAAGAACGACGAATTCGATGCCGCGCTCTTCGAGCAGCTGCGCGAGCACTTCACTTTTGTCGATCGATCGCGTGCCGACCAATACCGGGCGGCCGAGTTGATGTTGTTCGGCGATGTCGTCAACGATCGCTTGCCGTTTGTCTTCGCTGGTGCCAAAAACGAGGGTTGGCAGCTTCTCGCGGATCGGCGGCCGATTCGTGGGCACGGGGATCACGCGGCAGGTGTAAATTTTTCGCAGCTCGCTCGCACTGGTGGCGGCGGTGCCTGTCATGCCGGCCAAGTGGTTGTAGCGGAGGAAAAAATCTTGCACGGTGATCCGGGCGGCCTGCGAAGTAGCGAACGTGATTTTGACGTCTTCCTGCGCTTCAACGGCCTGGTGGATGCCAGCCCGCCATTTGCGCCCTTCGCCGAGCCGGCCCGTGAACTCGTCGACGATCACGATTTCGCCGTCGCGGACCACGTATTGCCGATCGAGGAACATCTCCCGCTTGACCTTGATCGCCCGCTCGACGTGCTCGTAGATCGTGGAGAGTGGCATTCGGTCCATCGCGTCGGGCTTGACCAGTTCGCGCACACGGCGGCGGCCGGGTAGCGTTAGCTCG
The DNA here is from genome assembly GCA_963847905.1 of uncultured Planctomycetota bacterium. Taxonomy (GTDB): domain Bacteria; phylum Planctomycetota; class Planctomycetia; order Pirellulales; family Lacipirellulaceae; genus DASYDU01. Next base: position 244,386 of record CAWKBP010000007.1, read on the forward strand.
ACAGTTTTGTCCTTGTGGTCGTAGTCGTAGTGGTCCTCTTCCGTAAACTCGGGAGCGACTTTCGCCGCCCAACGATAGGCTTCCGCTTCGCGTTCTTCCTCTTCCCCGGGCAGCGCGCTGATGATCAGCGGCGTGCGGGCCTCGTCAATGAGAATGCTATCGGCCTCATCGACGAGCATGAAATTGAGCTCGCCCTGAACTGGCTCTTCGTTCCCGGTACCGGCCCGGCCGAGCATCGCGCCGAATAAGTCGCGCTGTCCCTCGCCGATCCGCCGCTTGAGCAGCCGATCGCGGAGGAAGTCGAAACCCATTTCGTTCGCCGTGCCGTAGGTGATGTCGCATTTATACTGTTTGGCTCGTTCCGGCTGGGGCATCTGGCTTTGGATGCAGCCGACTTGCATGCCGAGCAACTCGTACAACGGGCGCAGCTGATCGGCGTCGCGCTGGGCGAGATAGTCGTTCACCGTGGCCAGGTGGGCCCCTTTGCCTTCGAGCGCGGCGAGGTACAGCGGGAGCGAAGCGGTGAGCGTTTTGCCTTCGCCGGTTTGCATTTCGACGATCGAGTTGAAATGGACTGCCGCCCCGCCGAGCAGCTGCACATCGAAGTGCCGCATGTTGAGTGTCCGCCGGCCGGCCTCGCGCACGAGCGCAAACGCTTCGACCAGCAACGTTTCCAGGGGCTCGCCGCTACGCGCACGATAGCGCAACGAGAGGCTCATCTTCTTGAGCTCGTAGTCGCTCTGTCCCAAGAGGCCCTCTTCGAGCGCGCCGACTTTGGGTACCAGGGAGGACCACTGCCCCAGCCGCCCGCGCACGGGCCCGCTCGCCAAATAGCGCAGATTTCTGAATTGCTCGCCAAAAGTCGCCATAGGTGCCCGGGGGGTGATCCTGTTCTCGAAAAGCTGGGAAAACCGGCGTTTCCAGTGCTACCGAAATTGTATGCTACACTCGAAAAGAGTTTTTCCGTAGGCCCCGTTGCCGGTCCCCACGACCGACGTCAACCACTCCCAAATCGTACGAGGGAACCCATGAACACCAATATTTCTCCGCTTAATCCGCAGCCGTTTGCTCACGAGATGCAAATGCTCAGTGACAAATGGTGCTGGTTTCTGGCGCTAGGCATCGCGATGGTCGTGCTGGGCACAATCGCTATTGGCGATGCAGTGGTGGCCACCGAGGCCGCAATCGTGCTGTTCGGGTTTTTGCTCTTGGCGGGCGGCATCGCGGAAATCGTCAGCTCGTTCTGGGCCGGCAAATGGAGCGCGACACTCGTCCACCTGTTAATCGGCGTGCTGTATACCATCGTTGGCCTGATGATCATCGAAGCGCCGGAAAGAAGCGCGATTCAATTGACCCTGATCATCGCGTTCTTCCTGATCTTCGGTGGAATTTTCCGTATCGTGTTCGCGCTGCACGAGCGGTTTACCGGCTGGGGCTGGGTGATGCTCAATGGCGCCGTGTCGCTATTGTTGGGCTTTTTGATCTATAAGCAATGGCCCTATTCCGGTGCGTGGATCATTGGCTTGTTCGTCGGCATTGAACTGATCTTCAACGGCTGGGCTTGGATCATGCTTTCGTTTGGTCTCAAGAAGTGTGCGACGGATAGCAGCACCAGCACCGCGACGAGCTAACGCATCGTTATCGTTTTTAATCTCCCGTCGAAGGGGCCGCTGCGCGACGCGTGGCGGCCCCTTTTTTGTTGCGCGGTCGCCACGGCGGTGACAAAACCCAGCCAGCGACCGTCACTCGACGACCTTGATCGCCTTGATAATCACCGGCGGCGTCGGGGTTTGTGTGAGGTCGCCCCCTTGGTCGCTCGTGGGGACACGGGAAATCTTTTCGGCCACGTCGAGTCCGTCGATCACTTCGCCGAACACGCAATAGCCATATTCATCAGGCCCATCGCCGCGATGATCGAAGTTCGGCGAATCGGCCAGGTTGATAAAGAACTGCGACGTCGCGCTGTCGATGCCGGCCGCCATGTCGCGGGCCATGGCGATTGTCCCCCGCACATTTGTGAGCCCATTGTGCGCCTCGTTGCGAACCGAAGCGGTTGCCAATTTGGGGCGGCCATCCACCGAATACCCGCCGGCGACGATCATCTTGTCGGCATCCACGTAGTGAAACAGGGTCCCTGCATAGAAACCATTGTCGATGTAGTTGAGGAAGTTTCGCACCGTGCCCCGTGCATTTTCCGCGTCGAGCCGAACGCGGATCTTGCCGAGATTTGTTTCGATCTCGACCACTGGGTGCAGGGGGTCGATGTTCTTGTTGTTTGAAGTGGTCTCGCTGGGGGTCTCGCTGTCGCCCGCCTTGTCGGCTGCGTCGCTTCCACAGCCAGCAATGTACATGCATGCGAGCATCGTCGCGAGAGCGACCGAGGTTGCTATCGCTTGTCGCCAATGGCTTTGGGCACTTAGAATATTAAATCTCGCCATCATCTGAAGTCACGAACTGCTGAATCGGATTCACGCGCCGGTCACGGATCCAGTTTCCCCGCCGACGAACTGCCCCATCTTCGGAGGAAAGGGCATTTGTTGCAACGCCGAAGCACTGCACCGATTTTTCGCTGGTCTCCAGCAAGAATCGATCCTGTCTGACGAATTCCTGGCAATAGTTGGGGAAAGCGAAGAATTGGCGAAATCTTGCCTATTTTCGTGGCCCGAACCGCCAGGCGCAGGTACACTAGAAGCGTCCATACAGGTGTCGCTTCCCGCATTCACGGAAGACCCGCATGGGAAATAGAATCTTTGTTGCCGTTGTTTCATTGCTTTGGGCCGCGACCATGTCGTGGCTCGTGGTCGAGAAGATTCTACCTCCCTTCTTATCCGGCGATCCACCGAAGCATGGGGTGGTGCAAGAAGATTTGCCAGTCTGCTGGCAGATCGAGTATTCCGGCAAGCGAGTGGGCTACGCAGTCCGCCAGGCGGTGCCGGGGGCCCTGTCGTCGACGGAAGTCCATAGCCGCGTGCTCGTCGATAACATTCCGCTCAAGGAGATGGCTCCTCAGTGGATGAGCAGCATTGCGGAAGGCTTAGGTCTGATCCGGCTCGATTCGCGGACCCGCATGACGCTCGATTCGTTTGGAGCGCTTTCGTCGTTCGATACGCGAGTGCAGCTCAACGATCTGCCGCTGGTGGTCAAAGTCCTGGGTCGTGTGGACGGGCCGAATTTGAAGCTGACATTTCGTACGGGCGACGCATCGCACGAAGTCAATTTCCCCTTCGCCAGTGCCAAGCAGCTCGATGGCGAGTTGATTCCAGAGCCCAAGCTGCTGCAGATCTATGTCGGTCGCCGCTGGCAGGTGGAGATGTTCAGCCTGTTTCGCCCGCCGAACAACGCGCTCAGCCTATTGCAGGCGGAAGTGGTCGTTGAGGAGACGATTCGTCAGTCCCACCGTATGGTGCGAGCCAAGCGAATCGAGTATCGTGATCTCTCGGCGGCCGGTGTTGCTGCCGAACACACGTTGCGGGCCGCCGTGTGGGTCGCCGACGATGGCACCGTGGTGCGGCAAGATTTTTACCTTGCCAACACGAAGCTCCGTTTCGAACGACGCACCGACGCCAAAGCACTTCAAATGGCCAGTAAGCTCTTGGACCTGGACACTGTGGCGCTACGCGTAACCAATCCGCTCACGACGATCTACGCACGCGCGATGATTGAATTCGAGCAGGTCCGCCGGTCGTACGGCGAAAGGGTGGCGGTCGACTGCTTGAATCTCCGCGTCGCCGGGGGTGAGCTCTACTCGCTGCTCGGACACAACGGCGCCGGCAAAACCACGACGCTCAAGTTGCTCGTCGGTTTGTTGCGGCCCGAGTCGGGCACGATCCGCGTCGGCGGGTACGATGTGGTCGACGAGGCTCGGCTCGCGGCTTCGCTCACGGGTTATGTTCCCGATCAGCCTTTCCTCTACGAAAAGCTCACCGGCCGCGAGTTTCTCCAATTCGTCGCCCAGATGCACGGGCTCGACGCGGCTCACGCCGCTCGAGCGATCGATCGAGAAATCGAGCGGTTCGAGCTGGGCGAATTTGCCGACGAGTTGACCGAGAGGTATTCGCATGGGATGAAGCAGCGGACCGTGTTCGCGTCGGCGATGCTCAATTCGCCGCGGGCGTTGGTGCTCGACGAGCCGCTGGTGGGACTCGATCCGCACAGCATTCGGCTGGTGAAAGATTTGCTCTGCGAGGAGGGTAAATCGGGGATGTGCGTGCTGATGTCGACGCATACGCTGGCCGCGGCCGAGGAGATTTCGCATCGCTTTGGTGTGATGAGTCATGGCAAGCTGCTGTTCGACGGCACGCTCGCCGAGCTGCGCGAGCGTTTTCCCGGCGGGCCGCAGTCGCTCGAAGCAATGTACCTGGCGATGACCGAAGCCGATTTGCACGCGCCACGGCCGGCCGAACGCGCCTGAACGGCTGTGCTGGCATCTGCTAGACTTGAGGTGTCGACTCGACGCTTCATTTGCGGCAAAGTTTTGTCATGAGTAATGCGCCCGCCACACTATTCGCTCGTCCTCTCGCGCCGGCCGAGCGCAATCCGTCGGCGCCTGCCGTCCGAAGACTTCGAAGCGCAATTGTTCTGGCAGCTGCGGTATCGGATCGCGGCGACGCGACTGCGGCAGCTGTTTACGACGGGGCGGCTGCGGACGATTCTCGTGATTGGCTTGAGCCTGTTCTTCTGGTTTGGCTTGTTCACGCTGTTCTACGAGGGGTTCGAGTTCGTGGTGGAGCACGTCGGTCCGCCGGGGGCGAGCTACCATGCTCAGACCGTTCGCTTCGTGTTTCATCTGTTCTTCGCGTCGCTCAACGTGATGCTGATCTTCTCGTCGGGGATCATTCTCTACACGGGCCTCTTCAATTCGACGGAGACGGCCTTTCTGCTCACGCTGCCGATCCGGCCGGAGCGGCTGGTGTTGTTCAAGTTTCAAGAGGCCGTGTTTTTCAGCAGTTGGGGATTCTTCCTCCTGGCGAGTCCGATGATGATCGCCTACGGCATCGTGGTCGGCGCCCCGTGGTATTACTACGGGCTGATTTTGCCGCTGATCATCGCGTTTGTTTATATTCCGAGCGGCGTGGGGGCCCTCATTTGCCTGTTCATTGTCTATCGGTTGCCGAGATTGCGGGTGCTGATCGTCAGCGGCGCGGCGGTCGTGGCGACGGCGATCGCCGGTTGGTCGATCTGGCGGACGGTCAATGGACCGCAGACGCGGCTCTTCGGCAGTCAGTGGTTTCAGGAAACGCTGCTCCGTTTCCGCTTCACGCAGCAGGAATGGTTGCCCAGCTCGTGGCTGACGGGCGGCCTGTTGGAAGCGGCGCGACCCGAAGCGTCTGCCGAAATGCATAGCAACGTTTTTCAGGTGCCCTTCTTTCAGAGTTGCCTCTACCTGGCGCTGTTGATCTCGAACGCGATGATGTGTCATGTGTTCACAGTCTGGGCGGCCAAACGCTGGTTCCGCGCCGGCTACAATAATTTCCTTTGCGGCCCCCCACACGTTCGCCATGCCGACAAGTCGCCGCTCGATCGGGCCGTGGTTAAAATGCTGGCGATTTCGGGCCGGCTGCCGGCGGCGTTCGCCCGCTGGTCCGACCGATTCGCTGGCACGCTGCTCGCGGCGTTTCCCGATCACTTACGGCTGCTCTTGATCAAAGACTGGAAGCTGCTCCGCCGCGATCCGGTGCAGTGGTCGCAGTTTCTCATCTTTTTCGGCTTGCTTGGCTTGTACTTCCTCAACGTCGATCGCTTCAACAATCCGCAGCGCGACATCAGCTACGTCACCTGGATCAACATGGTGAGCTTCTTGAATCTCGCCGTGGTCGGACTGATTCTCTCGACGTTCACGACGCGGTTTATCTACCCGATGATCAGCCTCGAGGGGCACTGCTTTTGGATTTTGGGCCTGTTGCCGATGAAGCGCGACACGGTGCTGTGGAGCAAGTTTGTGTTTGCGGCGCTCGGTTCGTGGGTTCCATGCGGCACGCTGATCCTGCTGAGCGACGTCATGCTGCATGTGTCGTGGGTGATCATCGTCGTACATCAGCTGGTGTGTATTTTGCTGTGTCTGGGCCTGTCGTCGATTGCGGTCGGGCTGGGGGCGATGATGCCGAACTTCCGCGAGACTTCGCCGTCGAAAATCTCGGCCGGGTTCGGCGGCACGCTCAATCTGGTCTTGAGCGCGCTGTACATCATCGTGATCGTGGTACTGACCGCCCTGCCCTGCCATTTCTATCTCATCACGGGCAACGCGCCGTGGCGCGAGTCGTTCCTGAACCCGAATTTCCTGCGGCTCTGGCTGTGGGGCGGCAGCTTCACGGCGATCATCGTCGGCGTGTCGGCGACCGTGCTGCCGCTCTGGTGGGGACTCAAATCGTTTCGGCAGATGGAATTCAGTTGAGCGGCTGATCAGAGCCGATGGCCAAATTTCATAGCCACTGAGGACACAGAGTTCCCAGAGAAATCGGGGTAATCCTGTCGTCTTGGTTTTTCTCTCGGAGCCCTCGGTGATCTCTGTGGCTTCGTTTGTAATTGAGTTGCTCTGGATATTGTTCTCTCACAACTCTGCAAGGCGACTGTCGCGTTCCGTCTGATGGTTGTCACCCTTGCCATTCCCTTGTCATTTGTCCGTCCGCCTCGCTGACAGTGTGGACAACTTGCACTGGCGCTCGAGCTTTTTCGCATTTTGTCCAAAGTGCATTTCGTCTCGAATCTCGCAAGGCACGGCGCTGCAAAGGTTTGCGTCAGCTCCTGAAAATCACCAACTCGATTCGAGGTGACAATTGCCGTTCATTTTGTCGCAGGCGACCGTCGAACTGGCCGCAATTTCAAGGGCGAGACGTGAATCCGCACGGACAAAATCGGTGAGCGAACTGTCCGGAATTGTCCGCCCTGGCGTTCCCGCGCCTCTCCCACCCGAAGCACCGACAATCACTCCGCACAATTGCCGAAGCGTATGGCGATCGCGGGCCATCTAGCCCATGGCCAATCAACAACCGCTAAATCCAAATTTTCAAAGAACGCCCAGCGGTCGCGTCGGTCCCGCCCAGGCGGGTAAACTTCGGAAATCGCCGCGACGCGACGCAGGTACTGATTGTGTGTACAGTACTCGTTCTAGAGGACTGCGCGGCCAAATGCAACAACTTTTTTTGGCCAGCAAGATTTCGCGCCGGCCCCGCAGAAGCCAACGCAGTCGAGGATCATTCCACCAGGCCGGAGCCACACAATCATCCGCCACGAAGCTGGACCACGAAGCTGGATGTCCCACGATTAACCAAATCGCGGATGCTGCAAAGCGACTGTCGCGTTCGGGTTGGCGAATGTCACCATCGCAAAATCCCGCGGTTTTGTAGGAAGGTGCCAAGGCGACAGGTTTCTAGAGTGGGTGGTAATGCCAGATCAAAAATGGACCTTTGGAGCGTGGAGTTCGCCACGGCGAATCTGCGACTCGGAGCTTGGAGGATGGTTCTGCTCGACGCGCGCACCGAGAGCGCAGCTGGCCGGGGTGTTCGCGGGCGCAGCTCAATCTTTGGCTGACAGCTGATGGTTAATAGCTGAAAGCTTTCATTCAAGTTGCCAAAGAGCTAAACCCGCCATTGTCGCGAGTAGGGTACAGATGTCAACTGGTGAGAATTGGCCGGTTCGAGGTTGCCGCAGATTGCGCAGATTTTCGCAGATGTGGGAAAATATCTGCGTACATCTGCGCAATCTGTGGCCAAATTCTGGCAGTGACTTACAACAGTTGAAGAAGACGGCCGGGGCACCGTATGGGCAACGATGTGTCGCGAGCTCCGACGAACTGAATCACCTGCCCAGCGTGGATTTGACTTGCATCCTCTTATGAATCGCTCAATGTAGACTCTACTAAGTGGTGTGCAGGCAGAGGTCTTCGGTTTCCGCTGTTAACTTCTTTGGCTCGACAAGTGACACATTAGGAACTGCAAGTGCCACTCTCCCCGAAACCACACACAATAGTGCCCCGTCACCCCCATATGTTATTGCGTTCACTGCCTGGCCTTCAGAGTGAAGCCAAGTACGAATTGCTTCCCAGAGTTCACCGCTTTGAATGCTGAGGTCTACTCTATAAGCAGGAAGGGAGTGTTCAGGATGTTCCGCCTTCCAAGATTCCAGCCAACGCTTGAAGAGTGCCTCGGACTTTCGCGCCTGCCCAGCTCCAGTCGACCCAGACGAATAGAAACGCCTTCGGCTCCGTCAAGACTTGCCTTAGGTCGGCGGTGCTTTCTATTGTGACCATGGGGGCGGAACTCGGGGACGTCCATTTTCGTGGTGGATTGTAGCCTAGTTCCGACGGGGTGACAAAACATTCGCGGGATATACACCAGACACCCCGCCATTGCCTTGATCGTAGCAACTTGAATTGGGATGGGAGCTGAGGATTGGTGGCCGCTGGTTTCAGTGAGTGTACGCAGGGTTCGCGGTGGTGATAAATGGATATCGTTTCGCGTGGAGCGCACATTACCCCAGGCGGGCTTCGACGAGCTCAGTCGAGCAAGCCGGGGGCTGGTGTTAATTGGCGGGCCGCTTGACGGTTAATTGCGTGGTGGCGCGGCCTAGTGAGTCGGGCTGGGAACGTCTATAATTGCCGCGAATTCAAGGAGTGAGACCATTATGCGCATTGGTGCTGTCAATTATCTCAATAGCAAGCCGCTGGTGTATGGATTCGAGGCGTCGGCGGCGGGGGATCGGCTGCTGTTTGATTTGCCGAGCCGGCTGGCGGATTCGCTCGCTGCGGGGCGGCTGGATGTGGCGCTGGTGCCGATTGTGGAGTGGCTGCGGTCGCCGGGGCAGACGCTGGTGTCGGATGCTTGCGTGGCTTGCCGGGGGCCGGTGCTGAGTGTGAAGTTGTATTTTCGCGTGGCGCCGGACGAGGTGCAGACGCTGGCGCTCGACGAGGGTTCGCGGACCAGTGCGGCGCTCGCGCAGATTTTGCTGGGCGAGCTTGCCGGAGTGCGGCCTGCGACCGAGCCGCTGCCGATTGGGTGCGGGCTGGAGGATACGAAAGCTGACGCGGTGCTCTTGATTGGCGATCGGGCGATACAGAGCAAGGAGCAAGGAGCGGGGAGCAAGGAGTCGGAAGGAAGAAATTCGAGTTCTCCGTGCTCCTCGCTCGATGCTCCGGGCACTTTCTTGACCGTTTGGGACATGGGCGAGAAATGGTCCGAGTGGACGGGGTTGCCGTTTGTGTTTGCGGCCTGGGTGGCGCGGCGGGATGTTGATACCACGCAGTTGGAAACAGAACTGGCGGCGGCTCGCGATCGGGGCGTCGCTCATTTGGCGGAGATTGCCGCGGCCGAGGCGCCGCCGTTGGGGATCGACGTCGAGCTGGCCCACCGCTATCTCCGCGACAATTTGCATTTTACGCTCGGCGAGCAGGAGTTGGCTGGGCTCGCGCGGTTTGCCCGGCTCTGTGTGGAGCGTGCGGATGGTGGCTCAGCTGGGCGTTCGGAGCATGATGGCGGTTGTCGCATTCTGGCCGACGCCGAAGCACTCGAGGCACTGATGGTTGCGCGAAACAGTAACTACCGAGACATTCTCGACAAAGCAGTTGCCGGCGAGCGGCTCACGCCCGCCGAGGGGCTTGCGCTCTTGGAGTCGCATGATTTGGCGTCGCTGGGGCGGGCGGCGGACGAAGTGACGCGGCGGCTGCATCCGGAGAACTATCGCACCTACAACATCGACCGCAACATCAACTACACGAACGTCTGCACGGCGGTCTGCGATTTCTGCGCGTTTTATCGCACGCCGAAGTCGGCCGAGGGGTATGTCCTCGATCGCGCAGGAGTTGCTCGACAAGATCCAGGAGACGGTCGAGCTGGGCGGCGATCAGATTTTGATGCAGGGCGGGCTGCATCCCGACTATCAGCTGGAGTGGTACGAAGAGCTGCTCCACGACATCAAGAGCCACTTTCCGCAGGTGAACGTCCACGGCTTCAGCCCGCCGGAGATTTACCACTTCACGAAGATCTCGAAGCTGCCGCTGCGGACGGTGCTCGAACGACTTGAAGGCGGCGGGGCTCGGCAGCTTGCCAGGCGGCGGGGCGGAGATCCTGGTCGATCGCGTGCGGGCGGAGATCACGCGCGGCAAGGTGATGACCGACGATTGGCTGGATGTGAACCGCGTGTGGCACGAGCTGGGCGGACGCAGCACGGCGACGATGATGTTCGGCCATGTCGAGACGCTGGCCGAGCGGATCGAACATTTGGAGCGGTTGCGCCAGCTGCAGGACGAGACGGGCGGTTTTACCGCTTTTATCTGTTGGACGTTTCAGCCGGATCACACCGACATGGCCGACATCGCCGCCGGCCGGCTCGTTTGAGTATCTGAAGACGAACGCGGTGGCGCGGCTGTACCTCGACAACTTCGCCAACCTGCAATCGAGCTGGGTGACCCAGGGGCTCAAGATCGGCCAATTGGCCCTGCTTTACGGGGCGAACGACATGGGCAGCTTGATGATCGAGGAGAACGTCGTCGCCGAGGCGGGCACGGTCCACTTCCTCACGCTGGAGGAGATCCGCGGTGCGATCCGCGAGTTGGGCTACATCCCGCGTCAGCGGAATGTTCACTACGAGCTGATCGACGAGGCCGATCGTAAATCGTGCCGCGGAAGGCCGCATAACCGCGCACACCTCCCCATCGTAAGCTGAAGCTGGCGACAAATCGGTTGCCCGACGCTTCCGATCATAAGGTAAGCTGGTATAACCACTTACTGCTGCCGAAGACTGGGGGCTCACTTCGGCCACGCCACGCGAAGCCGCGTTCTCATGCATCGGGTCGCCCGCATCATGATCGAAGCCCGCTCCCTTTCGAAGGCGTACTCCGATTTGCGGCGGGGCGAGATCAAGGCGCTCGACAACGTGAGCTTTCAGGCCGGCCCGGCGCAGATTTACGGGCTCTTGGGTCCCAACGGCGCGGGCAAGACGACGGCCCTGCGGATCCTCAGCACCGTGCTCGAGCCGACGAGCGGCACCGCGATCGTCGGCGGCTTCGATTGCGTGACGCAGCCGGAGCTGGTGCGGCATCAGATCGGCTTCGTCTCGGCGAACACGGCGGTCTACGACCGGATGACGGCCTGCGAGATGGTCGAGTACTTTGGCCGGCTCTATGGCATGGGCGAAGAGGAGCTGGCCGAGCGGATCGAGCGGCTGTTCGATCGATTCCAGATGCAGGAAATCCGCGACCTGCTCGGCGCGAAGATGTCGACCGGCATGAAGCAGAAGGTCTCGATCGCGCGGGCGATCGTTCACGATCCGCCGGTGCTGATCTTCGACGAAGCGACGACGGGGCTCGACGTGCTGGTGGCCCGGGCGCTGTTGGAAGCGGTGGCCGAGCTGCGCGACGGAAGGCAAATGCATCATTTTCTCGACGCACATCATGCGCGAGGCCGAGCGGCTTTGCGACCGGATCGCGATCATGCATCGCGGCAGGATTTTGGCCGAGGGATCGCTGCCGGAGCTGAGCGAAGAACATCAGGAGTCGGACCTGGAAGAGCTGTTCTTTCGATTGATTCGCAAACAGGAGGCGGAGCACCCGGTCGCGGTGTCTTGAAGTGCTACATGAGCTGGCGGAACGTCAAACTGATTTATGCCCGCGAGATTCGCGACCAGCTGCGCGATCGGCGTACGCTGTTCATGATCGCGGTGCTGCCGCTCTTGCTGTATCCGCTGTTGGGGATGAGCGTTTTTCAGCTTTCGCAGTTTTTGCGAAAGAATCGAAGCGAAAGTCGTTTTGATCGGCACGGAGCAGGTGACTGCGGACACGGAGCTGCCGCCGCTCGTTCACGACGGACCAATTTGCCGAGAACCTGTTCGACGATCCCGCGGAGAGCACGCGGCTCCAACTCGAAATCGCCAAGGATCCGGCGGACGCGGCGGTGGCGCTCGAGGCGGCGCGGAAGCAGCTGAAAGCCGGCGAAGTGCAGGTGGTTGTCTATTTCCCGCCGGACTTTACTGCGCAGTTGGAACAGTTGCAGGCTTCGGTGAAGGGGGATGCAGGCGACGAATCGGAAGCGGCACCGGTGATTGACATCCCGCAGCCGGAAGTCCTGTCGAACACTTCGCGCGAGAAGTCGCGGATCGCTGAACGGGCGGTCAACCGGGTCATCGAAAATTGGCGGGCCCAGGTTGTGCGGCAGAACTTGCTCGCTGGCCGCGTGCCGAAGAACATCGCCAAGCCGTTCCAGGTGAAATCGATCGACGTCGCGGAGCCGCGGCAGCAGGAAGCGGCGGTGTGGGCCAAGATCGTGCCGTTCGTGTTGTTCATCTGGGCGCTGACCGGGGCGTTTTATCCGGCGGTCGATCTGTGTGCGGGCGAGAAGGAGCGGGGCACGCTCGAAACGCTGCTTTCGAGCCCGGCGCTGCGGAGCGAGATCGTCTGGGGCAAGCTGCTCACGGTGATGACGTTCAGCATGGCGACGGCGTTTTTGAATCTGACGAGCTTGGGCGTGACCGCGCAGTTTGTGGTGAATCAGATGCAGGCGCTGATGCCGGGCGATTCGATGGGGCGGATGGGCTTTCCGCCGCCCGCTGTGATCGCTGTGTCTGGTGGTGGCGCTGGTGCCGATGTCGGCGCTGTTCAGCGCGCTGTGCCTGGCGTGTGCGGCGTTTGCCCGCAGCACCAAGGAAGGGCAGTACTACTTGATGCCGCTGCTGTTGGTGACGATGCCGCTGATGATGCTGCCGATGTCGCCGGGCAGCGAGCTGAACCTCGGCAACAGTCTGATTCCGATCACGGGCGTGGTGCTGCTGCTGCGAACGTTGATGGAAGGCAACTATGCCGACGCCCTGCCCTATGTGTTGCCGGTGGCTGGGATGACGCTGGCTTGTTGTTTGCTGGCGATCCGCTGGGCCGTGTATCAATTCAATCAGGAATCGGTGCTGTTCCGCGAGAGCGAGCGGCTCGATCTGAAGCGTTGGGTCGTACATTTGGTGCGCGATCGCCAGGCGACGCCCTCGCTGGCCGAGGCATTTGTCTGCGTGGCCGTGATTTTTGTGATTCAGTTCTTCACGCGGCTGGCGATCTCGACGAGTGTGCCGGCTGATCCGGACTTCAGCTTTTTTGCTCAGCTGCTGTTTATCAGCCAGGTGGTGTGCATCGCCTTGCCCGCGCTGCTGATGACGCTGCTGTTTACGCGTTCGTGGGCGAAGACGCTGCTCTTGGACCGAGCGCCGAAGCTGGCCGCGTGTGTGGCGGCGGTGGCGCTGGCGGTGACGCTGCATCCGCTCGGCCAGCAGTTGGTGATTGCGATTCAGAAGCTGTATCCGTTGCAGGAAGGCATGAACGCTGAAATCCAGTCGATGGAGCGGATGATCAATTCGGCTCCGTATGTCTGGTTGCCGTTTTTGTTGATGGCGGTGCTGCCGGCGATTTGCGAAGAGCTGGCGTTCCGCGGGTTCATTCTCTCCGGGCTTGCGGCACTTTGGCCACAAGTGGTGGGCGATCGGGCTCTCGGCGTTGTTCTTTGGCCTGGCTCACACGGTGGTGCAGCAATCGCTTGCGGCCGCGGTGCTCGGGCTGGTGATTGGCTATGTCGCGGTGCAGACCACCAGCCTGCTGCCGGCGATCTTGTTCCATGCGAGCTACAACAGCATCATGCTGGGGTTGGCACTCGCGCCGCAGAAAGTGAACGAGATTGCCGAGCGTTGGCCGGCGCTGTTCCGGTTTGGTCGTCGAGCCGGAGGAAGGTGGGCTCGCTTATCGAATGCCGGTGTTGATCGTTACTGGGTTGCTCTCGGTGGCGATTCTGTACTGGTTCCATCGCTTGCCGTATCAGGCGACGCAGGAAGAAGAGCTGAGCGAGGCTCGGGCGCTGCAGTCGCACCAACTGTTGGGGAGCGAGTAGTTTTTTTCGTTCGCACCATTGCCATGCCGATTTCGCTGCGTGCTCGCCTGGTTTGTCCTGTCGATCGGCCGCCAATCTCGGGCGGCGTGGTGACGATCGAAGGCGAGCGGATCGTTGCGGTCGAACCGGCAGGATCGGCGGACGGCGAGATTCGCGATTTGGGCGACGTCGCACTCCTGCCGGGCTTCGTCAACGCGCATACGCATCTGGAGTTCAGCCATTTGCCGGCTCCGCTGGGAAGGCCGGGGATGCGGCTCGTCGATTGGCTGCCGCTGGCAATCGCCGAGCGACAGAAGCGCGATCATCGGGCGAGCGAGTCGATTGCGCTCGGCCTGCAAGAGAGCCTGCTCGCGGGGACGTGCGCGATGGGCGAGATCGCCACGGCCGATGCGACGGCATACTCGGGCGACTGTGAGGTTGCGGTTACGCATTTCCTCGAAGTGATTGGCTTCTCTCGCGCGCGAGCGGATTCGGCGTTTGCGGCGCTCGAAGGCAGGCTCGCCGAAAGGGGAAGCGGCGAAGTGCCGGAAGCGGGCGTCAGTCCGCACGCGCCGTACACGGTTTCGCCGGAGCTGCTTGGCAAGCTGGTGAAATTGGCATGCGCGGGCAAACTTCCCGTGGCGATGCATTTGGCGGAAAGCGCTGAGGAGCTTGAGTTGCTCTCGGCGGGCAGCGGTCCGTTTCGCGACTTGCTCGACGCGCGGAGCATGTGGGACCCGGCGGCGATTTCCGTCGGGAGCCGGCCGCTCGATTATTTGCGGCAGCTTGCCGACGCACCGCGTGCGCTTGGTGATTCACGGCAACTATCTGGCGGCCGACGAGCACGAATTCCTCGCCGGCCACGCCGATCGCATGACGCTCGTCTATTGCCCGCGGACGCATGCCTATTTTTCGCATCCCGCGCTACCCACTGGCTGCACTACTTGCCGCCGGCGTGCACGTCGCGCTGGGGACCGATAGCCGGGCGTCGAATTCCGACCTGAGCATGCTGGCCGAGATCCGCCAGACGGCGCAGGTCGCACGGCGACGTGCCGGTCGAAGCGATCTTGGCGATGGCGACTCTCCATGGTGCGACGGCCCTAGGAGTTGACGATGTGTGTGGCAGTATCACGCCGGGTAAGCTTGCGAATCTGGTCGCTGTGCCGGTTGCGACCGATACACTCGATGATGTCGCAGCAGAAAACGCCCAGCCGACGGCGGTCTGGCTCCGGGGCCGCGAAGTTTGAACTTCCAGCGGTGCCGCGTGTATCACTTGGCGCGAACCGGCCGTAACCGCGGAGCGTCTCGACGGGCACGGCACACTCGGTCCAAATGATCTCGCCGTCGACGCCGCCGGCGAGTCCAACCGGCGGCGAATCGGGAAACTGCGGCACGAGTGGTCCGCCGATGACGGCACCCAAGATCGCGTCCAGCTGTCGACGCTTCCAATCGGTGTAGCCATGCGGGCTGATGTACACCTGCCACTGGCCTGCGCTGGTGAAGAGTTTCGCGGTGTCGCTGAGCTGCGCTAGATCGCCGGCGAGATCGGCATCGCTCTCGATCTTTCCAATTGCATCTGTAACCTGTGCTTCGGTTGCCAAGGCAAGCAACACCGTGTGGTCATCGATATTGACGAAATGGAGCCGCAACTTGCCGCCGGGGCCAAACAGCTTTTCCATCGATGCCTTGATTTCGGGAATCGCGGGGTCGCCGACGGCTGCCACCATGTCGATCGAGTGTTCGGTCCCCTCGTGTCCGGCCAGTTTGATCGGCTGCGATTCGAGCGTGAGTATCTTGGAGCCTTCGGTCTTGCCGATCAAAGTGTTCCAAAGCTTAATCAGCTCGCCGCACGATTTTAGAAACACGCTGGAATCCTGGACACGAAGCGCCAAGAAGCCATTGGTGTAGACGCCATCCGCGTCGGCGCCGGGGCGCGTGAGTACGGAAAATCCGCGAACTTCGGCCACGGCTTGTTCCGCCACCTTCCGAAAGTTCGCGACGTCGGCTTCGTCGACCTTGCTGTTGAATTGGCTCGCCAACTCGTTGGCCACCTGTCGCACATAGGGCGCGTACGGCCGGCACGGCCCACCGCGGCGAAACTTGTCCCGAGCCGACGACGACGAATGGACCGCCGTCGTACAAATGCGGGAATACTTGCCCCTCGGTCGTTTCAGGCGACGATGTGGCCGGCGGCAACTCGCTTTCGCGCGATGGCGAACCGCAGGCCCGCTAGGACGTTTCCCTCGTCATCGAGCCGCAGGCCGATCGCGGCGCCCTTGGCTTCGGCGAACCAGTTGGCCAGTTCGGGCGTTTCGGCGAACGTGGTTTGGAACCAACTGCGAACGGCGGGCCATTTGCTGGCGGTGGGTGAGACCCTGTTCGCCGGTCCAAACAAATCGTCGTCGTCTGCAATCGCCGGTGCCGGCCGATTCACCGCGCCGAACAAGCCTTCCTTGGCGGCCATGAACCGTACCATTTGCATGCCCGCCGGAAGCAACACAATCGTCGTGTCGTTGGTCGCCATCCAGTCGGTCCATTGTTCGAGCTGCGGCGGCGGGGAAGACGTGCCCTCGCGCAATTGTTCGAGCCGATCGCGCTGGTCGGTGTCCATGACGACGGCCCAATCGTTTTGCCGTACGACCAGCAAGTCTTCGCCAGCGAGGGTGACCGCCGCGATTCGCCGCTGGGGATCGCCGTCGAGCGAGCGGACGAGCGCGTCGTAGTCGTTGACCGGGAGCCACACGGCCAGATGGAATTGGCGCGAACTGTTCGCCGGCGGCATGAGCGCGATCATCAAATCGCGCCGCGTGTCGAGGCCCGCGTCGATGCCGGTCAGCGACCGCAAGAAAGCTAGCGGTCCGGGCAAGCGCGAGCCAATCGCACTGAGTACCGTGCCGGTCCGGGCATCTGCCTGCGAGATATTGCGAACCACCGCGATCGCTAGTGCGTCGCGCGGCACCTGGTTTAGTATGTCACTGTTGAGTTTGCTGCTGTCGAGCACGCCCTCCGCATGCAAAGAGGTCGCGGCGAGCAATACGAATGAGCAGCGGGCGGATCAGATGTCGAATTCGTTCCATGTCGAGCCGACGTCCGTGTGGGTAGCCGTGCGAAAGACGGGGCAATGGTCGCCCGGACTCAGGCCATTATCCCACGCCGATCGCCGATCGACAAGCAAACTGCGCCAAACGCCACTAGCGACCGAGTTGTTCCTTGGCCTTGGCGAGCACGGCGGCCGCCGTCACGCCACGACTCTCGTAGACTTTTTCGTAGGGAGCCGACGCGCCAAAGGTGTCGAGACCGACAAACGCACCGCCGGAGCCGATGTATTTATCCCAGCCTTGGCGAATACCGGCTTCCACGCCGACGCGCGCCGTCACCGCAGGGGGCAGCACCTCGTCGCGGTACTTTTGCGGCTGATCGTCGAAGATCTCAAAACAGGGCATGCTGACCACTCGGCTGGCGATGCCGGCCGCGGTCAGTTCTTCGTGGGCCGCTACCGCGAGTTGCAATTCGCTGCCGGTTGCCAGCAGAATGACGGCCGGCTTGCCGCCCTTCGCGTCCGCCAGGATGTAGCCACCGCGGGCGACACCATCGGCAGACGCGTACTTCGTCCGATCGAGAGTCGGCAGGTTTTGCCGCGTCAGCGCGATCGCCACGGGGCGCGATTTCTGCTGGAGAATCACCTTCCAGGCGATCGAGGTCTCGTTGGCATCGCCGGGCCGCAGCACGGCCAGGTTCGGAATCGCCCGGCAAGCCGCGAGTTGCTCGACCGGCTGGTGCGTGGGGCCATCTTCGCCGACGCCGATCGAATCGTGCGTGAAGACAAAGATGCTTGGAATCTTCATGATCGCTGCGAGCCGCAGCGACGGCCGGCAGTAGTCGGAGAAGACAAAGAACGTCGCGCCGAACGCGCGGAGGTCGCTCAGCACCATCCCGTTCACCGCAGCCGCCATGCCATGTTCGCGGATGCCGAAGTGCATGTTTCGCCCGGCCGGACTTTCGGCCGAGAAAGTCGCCGCCCGCTTCTTCAAATGTCAGTAGCGTCTTGGTCGAGGGGGCGAGGTCGGCCGAGCCGCCCATGAGCCAGGGAACTGCCTTGGCGGCCGCGTTGAGTGCTTTGCCGCCCGAGTTGCGAGTTGCGTCGCCCTTTTCGCTTGCCGGGAAGACGGGCAATTCACTGTCCCACTTGGCCGGCAGCTCGTGGGCCCACATCATTTTCAGCTCGGCAGCGAGTTCTGGGAACTTCTTCTGGTAGTCGGTCCAGAGCTTTTCCCAGGCGGCGCGGGCCTCGCGGCCGCGATTACCCATCGTCGCATCGAAATGCTCGGGCACCTCGGGCGGAACCAGGAACTTGGCATCGGTCGGCCAGCCGTAAACAGCCTTCGTCTTGGCGATCTCGTCGTCGCCCAGCGCTTCACCGTGGGCCTTCGAGGTGCCGGCCTTGTTCGGCGAGCCAAAGCCAATGATGCTTTTGACGATGATCAGCGTCGGGCCATCGTTGTAGGAGAGGAAACCCTGATAGGCGTGGTCGATCGCGGCCAGGTCGTTGGCATCCTGCACGGCGAGCACATGCCAACCCAGGCCGCGGAATCGCGTCGCCACGTCTTCGCTGAAGGCGAGATCGGTCTTGCCCTCGATCGTGATGTGGTTGTCGTCGTAGATCCAGCAGAGGTTCGAGAGCTTCAAGTGGCCGGCGAGCGACGCGGCTTCGTTGGTGACGCCTTCCATCATGTCGCCATCGCTGCACTGCGTCCAAACGTTGTAGTCGAACAACTTGAAGCCCGGCTTGTTGAAGCGGGCCGCGAGCCAACGTTCGGCGATCGCCATGCCGACGCTGTTGCCGCAGCCCTGGCCGAGCGGGCCGGTCGTGGTTTCGACGCCCGACGTGTGGCCGTGCTCGGGGTGGCCCGGCGTGCGGCTGCCCCATTGGCGGAATTGCTTGATGTCTTCGAGCGAAACGGCCGGCTCGTCGGTCACTTTTCCGCTCGCGTCCTCCTGCCGGATCCCTGCCAGGTGGATCAGCGAGTAGATCAGCATCGACGCATGGCCGCAGGAGAGGACGTATCGATCGCGATTCGGCCAATGAGGCTGGGCCGGATCGTAGCGCAGATATTTCGTCCAAAGGTGGTAGGAGACTGGGGCCAGCGCCATCGGTGTGCCCGGATGGCCTGAATTGGCAGCCTGGACAGCGTCCATCGCCAGCGTGCGGATCGTGTTAATTCCAGTCAGGTCAAGGTCTTGCGCAGTAGTCGGCATCGAGAGCTCTCGGGTTCCGGTCAAATGGGGGCGGTTCGAGACGAGGGCCCACGCGAATGGGCCGACCGACGATTCTAATGGGCTCAATTTCCCGGGTCAACGAGCCCGCCAGACTGCGCAGCTACGCCAGATTGATCCGGTGCCCTTCGAGATAGCTTTCCTGAGCCTTGTTGACGATGGTGAGCGCCTGGAACGCGTCTTCGAGGCTGGCGGTTTTTAGCACCAGGCTGCTCACCTGGCGGTGGAAATAGAGGAGCGACTGCTCGCCGACGGGGCGGTCGTGATCCAGGAGCTCCGAGTGCTGCCCGGCATCATCAAACCAAACGACCGTGTGGGGCAAATCGAGGAACGCAATCCCGCGCTGGCAGACGACCTGCAAATCGGCCGGGCGGCGGAACGCGGCGGCTTCGTGCCACTGCGGTGCGACGTAGCTGCCGCAGGCGATCTGGGCGACCGCGCCGGTGCCGATCTCGCCGGGCGGCGAGAAGTCGAGCGTCATTACCAGATAGTCTTTCGTGGGCCGATCCTCCGGTTCGTGACAGCCGGCGGCCTGCGATGCGTGGGAAGCGCCGACAACGCTCGAAGCCTCGTCGCCCACCACGTCGCGACACCAGTCGACCATTTCGATCAGCTGGCGCATGTCGGATGTGTAGCTTGGCCCGCCGTCTTTGCGCGACGTGTGGCGGCGATTGCAGAACAGGAGCCGCGGCCGACCGAGCCGCGTGGCCATCAATTCCTTGAGACGCAATGTTGCGGGCGCCAGCCGGCAGGGAAACTCCGCCATGAAGGCGACTCCGGCGTCGCGGACTCGCTGGCGGACCTTTTCGGCGGCGTCGGTATCGAGATCGAGCGCGGCGGCACAATAGACGGCCTTGCCCGCGTCGCAGGCGGCCAGGATAGGCAGCGCCCCATACCAGCGGGCGGAGAGCAGCATCACCGCGTCGATGTCGTCGCTTTCGGCGAGCGGCTCGAAAACCGTCGCAGGTACGGGCGGGCCAGCGCTGGGCCACTTCGGCCGCGCGATGGGCGACCGGATCGCAAAATGCACGCACTTCGAAACGATCGGACAGTGCCTTGAGGGCCGGCGCGTGCCGACTTTCCCAGGCTTTCCCAAGTCCGACGACGCCGATACGAAGTTTCATGCCAAAAGTCGATAGTTCCCAGGCAGGATTCGCCGGTCAGCCGCCGGCCGAGCCCTTTTACTCTCCTCTTTCCGCGACCGAGCGGCAAGATGAGTTTCCGCCAAACCGCGGCAAAGTCGATTATACCTTCTCCCAGCACATGCGGACGGCTTTCTCCCACCAGCCGCTTGCGGCTTAGCTTTCCCCCACTTCGCCAAGCATTTCTTGGAGCATTTCCATGGGCAGCCCCACCACGTTCGATTCGCTTCCCGAGACGACGTGTACCCAACCCAGCCGGTCCTGGTAGCCAAACGCCCCGGCCTTGCCGCGCCACTCGCCGGTCGTCAGGTATTCTTCGATTGCCGCGTCGGATAGATCGTCCATTTGCAGCTGCGTGACTGCGACGCGAATCGACGGCTCCGGCCGGTCGAGCGGCCAGACGCACACACCCGTAAGCACGCGATGCGCCCGGCCACGCAGCGACCGCAGCATGGTTCGCGCGTGTTCTTCGTCGCGCGGCTTGCCAAGCACGAAGCCGTCGCACTCTGCCACGGTGTCGGCGGCGATGAGGATGCGACTTTGGGGCACCGTAAGTTCCGCGCGCACAGCTGCCGCTTTGCGAAACGCCAAATCGGTCACCAGCCCCGCCGGCCCGTTCTGGCTGCAAACGCCACACTCGACGCTTTCGTCCGGAGCGATCACGTCAAATTCGTAACCTGCTTCGGTGAGAAGTTGGCGACGGCGCGGCGAACCGCTGGCAAGAATCAGCTGAGGGAGAGGCATCGTGGCATTGTACTATGAGTGCCATCGGGGTCGCCACGACAATCCGCTCGCCGCGAGGAGCGTCATGACCCACCACTGCGGTTCGGGCACTGCTGCAGCGAGCTGACCAGTCGCACCAAAGTTTGCTTTCCACCGCGCGTATTGCGCCGTACCGATCACGCCGCCGTCGACGTCGTTGGGCAGCGAGCCGGCCGCCGCACCCACATGGTTGCGCCAGACGGTGTAGTCGGCTGCGTTCACGACGCGGTCGTTGTTAAAATCGCCCGCCAGGCCCGGTGCCGCCGCGATCATCAAGTCCGAGGTGGAAAAGAAAACCTCGCCCACCGGATCGTCTCTTTGCCAGGCAATCCACAGTACATGGTGGCCGACGCGGTCGGCTGGAATCGCCACGTCGAATCGGTAGTGCATATTGGCGAGGGTGACGGTCGGTCGACCGAGAAACTCCATTTGCGCCCAATTGAGCGGCTGCGTGGGATTCCAATCAGCAGAGGTCATCCAGACGTCCCAGACGCTGGGGTCGTGGGGCGTGTGAGCGTCGAAATCGATCGCTAGATTTTGGCCAGCTTGCGCCGGCGAGGTCGGCCATGCGCTGCTCACCTGGTCGAGTCCGGCGTAGGTCCGCGGGATGCCTGGGCCGATGGCGACGCGGCCTCCGCTCGCTAATTGGCCATCTGGGACCCACGGCGAATAGTCGAAGCCGGCGGGCAATCCGGCGGCGACCGCCTGCGGAATGTTGCGAGACAACTCGGTCCAGGTGTAATAGGAGTTCGTGCCGTCGGTGGCGATCGCGTTCTTCGCCAGTTGAAAACTCGGGTTCTCTGGATTGCTCGTGTACACCCGGTGCACCCGACTGTCGGGGCTGATCACCGAGCCGTGCCCCCGAGCGCTCAAAACAGGCAGAAAACATGCCATCGCCAGCGAAACGCATCGCTGGCGCATTCCAAAAACAGACATTGCCGCTCTCCTCGTTGCCAAATCATTGATGCAGTTCCCCGTCCGCGCGCGTTACCTTCGACTATAGCCACCGGCATGCGAACATACGAGAATTTCTTGATCGATAACCTGGAGTTATTCCGCGACAGACTGTCGCGGTTGTGGCGGTCAAACTTCTGTTTCAAGTGGGAGGGTCCAACCGTGGCTGAGCACGACGCGGACAAAATCAGGACATTGGTCGACGACGTTTACCGCACCGAATCGCGGCGCGTGCTCGCCACATTGATTCGCGTCCTTGGCGATTTCGATCTGGCGGAAGAGGCGCTGCATGATGCGTTTACTGCTGCCGCGGAGCAGTGGCAGCGGGACGGCGTTCCGGCCAATCCGCGGGCGTGGCTCGTGTCCGCCGGTCGATTCAAGGCGATCGACGCGATCCGACGCCGCGCGCGGTTTGACGCTTCGCTCGCCACACTGGCCGAGCGCGTCGAGACACGTAGCGGCACGGAAGAGGATCGCGACGACCGCGTCGAGGACGACCGCCTGCGGTTGATCTTCACCTGCTGTCACCCTGCCCTCGCGCCGGAAGCCCAAGTCGCACTTACGTTGCGCGAAGTGTGCGGTCTGACAACCGAAGAAATCGCCAGCGCGTTTCTCACGTCGCCCTCCACTCTCGCGCAGCGGATCGTGCGGGCCAAGGCGAAGATTCGCGACGCGGGCATCCCTTATCAAGTACCGGCGCGCGAAGAGCTGCCCACGCGACTCGACACAGTGCTGCAAGTCATCTATCTGGTGTTCAACGAGGGCTATGCGGCGTCGAGCGGCGAGTCGGTGACGCGGGCCGATCTATCGGGAGAGGCGATTCGGCTCGGCCGCTTGCTCGTGGAACTATTGCCGGATGCGGAAGCAATTGGGCTCCTGGCGATGATGCTGCTGCACGAATCGCGGCGGCGGGCGCGGACGACGCCAACGGGCGACGTGATTCTGCTCGACGATCAGGACCGATCGCTCTGGGATGCGGCGCAAATCGACGAGGGGCGACGCCTGGCCGCCCAGGCGCTGGGATCTCAGGATTTTGGCGCGTACACCGTGCAGGCGGCGATTTCCGCGACGCATGCCGAGGCGCCGAGCGCAGCTGACACCGATTGGGGCCGGATCGTCGGCTATTACGATTTGCTGCTGCAGGCCGCGCCGTCGCCGGTGGTGGAGTTGAATCGGGCCGTAGCGCGTGGCGATGCGCGACGGACCGGCGATCGGCCTGTTAGCAATAGACGCCATATTGGACCGCGGCCAGTTGCAGGAATACCACCTTGCCCATGCCGCCCGGGCCGATCTTTGCCGCCGACTGGGACGAAAGGAGGACGCCAAAAAGTCCTACCGCGAGGCCCTGGCGCTCGTCCGGCAGGAGCCGGAACGGCGATTTTTGGAGCAGCGGATCGCCGAATTGGGCTGAAAACTGCCCGAAAAATTGCCGGGGGAAGAATATTTGGAATTTCTGCCCGGCAGCTGTCGATCGTCGGCCGCCACGTTCGACTAGTTAGTGTTCCGCGAGAATCGAACACAGTACAAGTCATCAACAATATCACACAAGGTTCTATCACATGTCCAAAATCCAACTTTGCCTGGGGTTCAATACGGAAGCTGAAGAGGCCGCCCGCTATTACTGCTCCGTGTTCAAAGATTCCAAGATGGGGAGCGTCAATTATTATGGCGACAACGCTCCCATGCCCAAGGGAACGGTTCTGACCGCGACGTTTTACGCCAACGGCCAGGAGTTCCTCGCCCTCAACTGCGGTCCGGCGTTCCAGTTCACCGGCGCGATTTCGCTAATGATCAACTGCGAGTCGCAAGAGGAGATCGACTATTACTGGGATAAGCTGATCGCCGACGGTGGTGAGGCGATCCAATGCGGCTGGGTCAAGGACAAGTTCGGCGTGTTTTGGCAGGTCGCGCCGGCTTCCCTGGCCCCGATGATGAAGTCGGGCGACCAGGCAAAAATGGACCGGTTGATGGCGGCCGTGATGCAGATGGTTAAGCTCGACGTCGCCAAGATGGAGCGGGCTTACCGCGGCGAGTGAGAGTCATCCTTATCAACGTAAGAAAACTTTGGCCTTAACCCAATTTTCAAATAGGAGACGCAACCATGCGATTCATGGTCCTCGTTAAAGCGAACAAAGATTCCGAAGCGGGCGTGTTGCCGAGCCAAGAGCTGCTCACCGAGATGGGCAACTTCAATGAAGAATTGGTGAAGGCCGGCGTGATGCTGGCCGGCGATGGTCTGAAGGCCAGTTCCCATGGCGTCCGCGTCAAGTTTGCCGGCAAGAAAACCACGGTCACTGACGGTCCCTTCGCGGAAACCAAGGAATTGCTGGCTGGCTTCTGGATATGGAAATGTGAATCGATGCAGGAAGCAATCGAATGGGTCCAGCGGGCGCCGTTCGAAGACACGGAAATCGAGATTCGCCCGTTCTTCGAATGCGAAGACTTCGAGGCTCACATGACGCCGGAGCTGCGCGAGCAGGAGCAACGGCTGGCGGCAGAGTTGGCCGCCAAATAATCGCCGGCAGCGGGATTCGACATTGTAAATCAAAGGGAACCACCATGAAGTACATGCTGCTTATCTACACGGCGGAAGACGCATTTACCGCCGAAGAACGCCAGAAGTGTTACGTGGAATCGACGGAATTGACGCACGACCTGAACTCCCGCGGGCAATATGTTTCCGCGAATCCCTTGCAGCCGGTCGTCACGGCGACCAGCGTGCGGGTCCGCGACGGCAAGCGGCTGGTGACCGACGGGCCGTTTGCCGAGACGCGCGAGCAGTTGGGAGGCTATTTCCTCGTCGAGGCGAAGGACCTCAACGAAGCGATCGCCATCGCGGCCCGGATTCCCGGCGCACGCAAGGGAGCGGTCGAAGTGCGGCCGATCTTGGAGCTGCCAAACTTGCCGAAGAAACGCACCGCCGCTCTGGCTCGCTGAACACTCAGGAAGGAATCAGAAAGGACTTTGCGCGATGAAATACATGCTGCTGTGCTACGACGAAGAAGGAGCCTGGAAAAAGGCGGGACAGGCCGCGCTGGAAGCGGCGATGAAGGAAGCAGTCGGGCTCACGCACGAGCTCGACGCGAAAGACCAGTACATTCTCGCGTCACCGCTGCAAGAAGCGTCGACTGCTTCCAGCGTGCGAGTCCGCGACGGCCAGCCGATCGTGACCGCCGGCCCCTACGTGGAGACGCGCGAGGTGCTGGGTGGCTTTTACTTGATCAACGCCGAGAATCTCGACGAGGCAATCGCCATCGCGGCCCGCCATCCGGGCGCCCGCCTGGGGACTGTCGAGGTGCGGCCAGTGCTGGAAATCCCGGGGCTGCCGGGGCAGTAAAGAGCGAAATCTTTTTCTCCAAAACTGCGCTTGCCATCCATCTTGACTGATTAGTATACTAGCGTTCACTTAACCACCACCGAGACCGAAAACGAGTTATCCGCATGAACGTCCAGCCCTATTTGATGTTCGACGGTCGTTGTGAAGAGGCACTGGATTTTTATAGCAAAGCGATCGGCGCAGAAGTGATCATGAAGATGCGGTTCAGCGAGAGCCCTGAGCCGTGCGATCCGGGGATGATGCCGCCCGGATCGGAAAACAAGATCATGCACTCCACGTTTCGCGTCGGCGAGGCGACGCTGATGGCGTCCGACGGAAACTGCAAGGACGAGATGAAGTTTAGCGACGGGATTTCCCTCGCGCTCACCGCGCCAGACCCCGCGGCGGCCGAGCGGGCTTTTGCCGCGCTGGGCGACGGCGGCCACGTGCAGATGCCGCTCACCAAGACGTTTTGGTCGCCGAGCTTTGGCATGGTCGCCGATCGCTTTGGCGTTTCCTGGATGGTGTATGTGGCGCCGGAAATCAAGTAGTGTGCCAATCAAATCGAACGGGCCGAATAAAAGGGGATTCGATGCTTCCATACATTCTCATCGCTGCGGTCGCCATCGTGCTCGTGCTATTTGCTGTCGTGGCGATGCAATCATCCGAATTCCGAGTGGAGCGGAAAGCGGTGATTCCCGCGCCGCCGGCCGAAGTGTTTGCCAACGTGGCCGACTTACACAAGTGGCGGGCCTGGTCGCCTTGGGAAAGAGTCGACCCCGAAATGCAGCGGACATATTCCGGTCCCGACGCGGGAAATGGGGCGAGCTATGCCTGGATCGGCAACCGCAATGTGGGCGAGGGCCGCATGACGATTACAGAGTGCCGCCCCAATGATTTCCTACGCATCAAATTGGAGTTTCTCAAGCCCTTCGCGTGTACGAATACGGCGGAGTTCACCTTCGCGCCGCAGGGAGATGGCCAGACCGCCGTCACTTGGAGCATGTTTGGCCCGAAGAATCTGTTTGCCAAGGCTTTCCACATGTGCGTCAGCATGGACAAAATGATCGGTGGCGACTTTGAAAAAGGTTTGGCAAATCTCAAGTCCGTTGTGACGGCCGCACCGGTGACGGCTTCCAGAACCTAACGAGCGAGAACAAATGATGGCAACCGACTCGCAACCTGCTCCCGCGTCCAAGGCGATGTTTTGGACCGGCTGGATTGTTTCGATCCTGCCTGTGCTGATGCTGGTGATGAGTGGCGCGATGAAGTTTTTGCAGCCACCTGACGCGGTCGAGGGATTTGCCCACTTGGGCTGGCCCCTCCAACTTGCTGTTGCGCTCGGCATGATTGAGCTGGGCGCGACGCTCTTGTACCTCGTACCGCAGACGGCGGTGCTCGGTGCGATCTTGCTTACTGGTTATCTCGGCGGCGCGATCGCCACGCACGTCCGCATCGGCGAACACGGGCAGATCGTGATCCCGGTCGTAATGGGCGTGTTGATCTGGCTGGGATTGTATCTGCGCGACGCCCGACTTCGCAGCTTGATTCCACTCCGCTCGTGACAATCGGCGTTGAAATCCACCTAATTGAAATAGTTTCGTTCACTGCCGGCCGGATGTCTTCGATTCGCCGGCCGGCCCAACCCATGGAGTTTCCTATGAACACGAAGAGATTGATAGCAACAGTCGCAGTTGCGACTCTTGCCCTGGTCGCATTCGTTGGTTCGTTCGTCGTTGCCGCCACGGATACAACTACGTCCAGCCAAGCCGAGATGCAGCTTCCGCCCGGTTGGACCATGGAAGACATGCAGGCGATGATGGCCGCCGGCACACCCGGCAAGATGCACGAGCGTCTCGCCGGCGAAGTTGGCACTTGGGAATGTGCGACCCAAATGTGGATGCAACCGGGCGGCGAACCGATGTCGAGCACGGGTACGTCGGTCGTCAAGCCACTGATGGACGGCCGCTATACGCAAGTGGAAATGAACGGAGACATGCCCGGTATGGGCCCATACGAAGGCATTGGGATTTACGGATTCGACAATGTCACTCAGAAATTCGTTTCCACCTGGATCGACAATCACGGCACGGGCATCATGGTCGGCACGGGAGAACTCTCCGCCGACGGCAAGACGCTGACGTGGGAATTCACCGGCAACTGTCCCATCACCAAGCAGCCAATGGTAATGAAGGAAGTCGAAACCACGATCGGGCCGAATGCTAAGAGGCTCGAGATGTTTGGCCCCGATCCAAAGACGGGCGAAGTCTTCAAGATGATGAGTATCGAAATGACCCGCGAATAGAAGTAGCCGGGTGACATGCCGGGAGCTTCCAGCGCCGGGCGTGGTCGCATCGCACTCGATCGGCCGCGCGCCGCGCCGGAGCCCGTTTCAATCGTTGGAGTATAGATTTATGAGTTCAGTTCGGCTACTGGTTGGCACACAAAAGGGTGCGTTTCTTCTCACCTCGGATGGCAAGCGCGAGCGCTGGCAAGTCAGCGGCCCCCACTTTGCCGGCTGGGAGATTTATCATCTCAAGGGTTCGCCCATCGATCCGGACCGCATCTATGTCTCGCAGTCGAGCGGCTGGTTTGGCCAGGTGATTCAGCGCTCGGACGACGGCGGCAAGACGTGGCACACGCCAGGGAGTTCTGCCGAGGAGCTGACCTCGCCGGATGGCATGCCCAAAGGCGAGAGTAACAAGTTCGTCTACGACACGGAGCCGCCGGCCGGCAAACCGCTCACCACGCACCAGTGGTACGACGGCTCGCAGCATCCGTGGGAGTTCAAGCGCGTCTGGCACGTCGAGCCGTCGCTTTCCGATCCTGACACGGTCTACGCCGGCGTGGAGGACGCGGCGATGTTTCGCACGACCGATGGCGGCAAGACTTGGCACGAGTTGCCCGGATTGCGCGGCCACGGGTCGGGCTCGAAGTGGCAACCCGGGGCCGGCGGCATGTGCCTGCATACGATCCTGTTTGATCCGAGCAATGAGAAGCGGATGTATGTCGCCATCTCTGCCGCTGGCGCGTTCCGCACGGACGACGGCGGAGCGACGTGGAAACCGATCAACCGAGGATTGAAGTCGCTCTACCTCCCGGAACCGACGCCCGAAATCGGTTTCTGCGTGCATCGCCTCGCGCTCCACCCGTCGCAGACCAATGTCGTGTTCATGCAGTTGCATCAAGGGGGTGGCGTCTACCGCAGCGACGATGCGGGCGACAAGTGGGCCGAGGTGAATGGAAATCTGCCGACCGATTTCGGCTTCCCGATCGACATCCACGCGCATGAAGCCGAGACGGTGTACGCTGTGCCGATGGACCCCCACTTGCGGGTTCCTCCGGAGGGCAAGCTCCGGGTTTACCGCACCCGCACCGGCGGCAACGACTGGGAGCCGCTCACCCGCGGCTTGCCGCAAGAGAATTGCTACGTGAACGTGCTCCGCGACGCGATGTGCGTCGATTCGCTCGACCCGTGCGGCGTGTACTTCGGCACTCCGGGCGGTCAGGTTTACGGTTCGGCGGATGGTGGCGACAGTTGGACCCCGATCGTCCGCGACCTTCCCTACGTGCTATCCGTGGAAGCACAGGTCCTGCGATGATCCGCGTCGAACTCCCCTACCACTTGCGGATGCTGGCCAAGATTTCCGGCGACTTCGAGCTCGAAGTCGAGGGCTCGGCGACGCTTGGCACCGTGCTCGACGCGATCGAAGCTCGCTACCCGATGCTCCGCGGCACGATCCGTGACCACGTCACGGGAGTACGCCGCCCCATGATCCGCTTTTACGCTTGCGAGCAAGACCTCTCGAACGAGCCGCCCGAGACACCACTGCCCCCCGCTGTGGTCAATGGCGCGCAGCCGCTGTTGGTGATCGGCGCAATCGCTGGCGGGTAGTGGATACGGGTGCGAACAATCTTCGAATACTACGGACGGGCCGCTTCAGGCGGCCAGTCCAACCGTCACCATAATTTTTTCTGGAGTCTTCCCATGTCCTACGTCGACGGATTTTTGCTCCCCATGCCGAAAAAGAACGTAGCCGCCTATCGTCGCATCGCCGCCAAAGCCAGCAAGGTCTGGCGCGAGCATGGCGCGCTCGATTATAAAGAGTGTGTCGGGGACGACCTGCAATCCAAGTGTGGCATCCCCTTTCCCAAGTTGGCGAAGCTTAAGTCAAACGAAACTATCGTATTTGCTTACATCGTTTTCAAATCGCGGACCCACCGCGACCGCGTAAATGCCAAAGTCATGAAAGACCCGCGGATCGCGAACATGTGCCCAGAGAAAATGCCATTCGACGTCGAACGAATGGTTTACGGCGGTTTCAAGGTGATCGTCGACGCCTGACGACTTGGCTGCTTATACTGGCGGCAACGCCAGTCGTGGCGACCATTCGAGGCGTCGCGAAGTGAGGCCCCGAGTTTTCCGCTGCACCGGACTGGAGCCCGACGGGTGTTTGTGTTACCCGCGTGATCCCTTTCGCCGCAATCGTCCACCCCATGCTCGACGTCCTCTACGAAGACAATCACCTACTCGTCGTGAACAAGCCCGCGATGCTCCCGACGATGGGGGTTGCGGCGGACGTGCCGTCGCTGCTCGGGCTGGCGAAGGAGTACATTCGCCGCAAGTATTCGAAGCCGGGCGAAGTTTACCTCGGCGTCGTCAGCCGGCTCGACGCGCCGGTGACCGGGGTCCTTCTTATCGCGCGCACGTCGAAGGCTGCCGCCCGGCTCACGGAGATGTTCAAGCGGCGCGACGTCGAAAAAACCTATTGGGCACTCGTCGAAGGTCGAATCGAGCCGGCTGCTGCGACGCTGGTACACTTTCTGCGCAAGGACGAACGCCATCGGCGGATGCATGTCACCATCGCCGACGCTACCGGCGCCCAACGGGCCGAGCTAAATTACCGCACTATGAAGTTCGTGAAAGGAAACACGCTGCTGGAAATCGAACTCCTCACCGGCCGCAAGCACCAGATTCGCGTCCAATTGGCCGATGCGCTGGCGCCGGTCGTCGGCGATCGCAAGTATGGTAGCCGCCGCCCCTTCCCTACGGGCATCGCGCTCCATTCCCGGCGATTGGTCTTCGAGCATCCGGTCAAAAAGTCGCGTATAGAGATCGAAGCACCTCTATCCAAAGCATGGGAATCCTTCGTGTGACGGCGTCGCCAGCGATGCGTTGCAGTCTAAACATGGGCTGCCAAGCGACTTACAGCCGAAATTTGCTTTGCAGAGACTAGGCGCGGCCACTTCTTCCAAGGTACATTTAACTACCAGACGGCTTGACATTTCCTCTTCTGGCCGCCGGCGATTGGCGAACCGGCGGTCCAACAACAACCTCGGCAGAAAATTCCAGGTGTCCGAATCCGTGTTCCAAAACGCGGCACTCGCAAGCGGCCTGCTGTCCAGGCAGCAACTGGATGATGCTCTAGCCGGTCTCGTCAGCTCGTCGCCCGGCGGACCGCAAACCATCGCCGAAGTGCTCGACGAAGAGCTCGGCCGTCGCATCGTCGAGCTCGGCTACCTCAACCGCTGGCAAGTCGAGCAGCTCGCGCGAAGGACGCACCAAGTTCACGCTCGGCCCGTATCGAATCGTCAACGCGATCGGCCAGGGCGGCATGGGGCACGTCTTCAAAGCGGAGCACAAGCTGCTCGGCCGCACCGAAGCCGTGAAGGTCCTGCCCAAGAATCGCTGCACGCCCGACGCGATCGCCGCCTTCCAACGAGAGATTCGCGCACAGGCTCAACTCGATCATCCGAACCTGGTTCGCGCCACTTACGCGGACCATGAAGGCGAGACTTTCTATTTTGTCACCGAGTATGTCCCCGGTACCGACCTCCGCAAATTGGTCCGCCGCAACGGCCCGCTTGCGGCGCCGATCGCGGCGACGATCATTTCGCAAGCCGCCGAGGGACTCCACTTCGCCCATCGCAAGGGCTTGGTCCACCGGGACGTGAAGCCGGGCAATCTGCTGGTCACGCCGGAAGGCCACACCAAAGTCACCGACCTGGGACTTGCGTGGGGGCTGATCGATGAGCTCGCCGGCGCCGTGCCCGAAAAATCGCGCAGTCTGGTGGGCACCGCCGACTACATGGCTCCCGAGACGATCACGGACCCCGATAAGGTTCGGCCCGTGAGCGACATCTACTCACTCGGCTGCACTCTTTACTACGCGGTGACCGGTAAGGTGCCCTTCCCCGGCGGCAACACGGCGGAAAAAATGCAGCGTCACCTGAACGAGGTGCCGCTCAATCCGCTCCATTTCAATCCCGATTTGCCGGATGCATTCTGCGACGTGATCGCGGCGCTGATGGACAAAGACCCCGATAAGCGGACGCCGACCGCCGCGGCCGCCGTGGAACTGCTCGCCGACTGGTGCGATCCGACGGCCACGCAACACCTGGCCGAACAGTATCCGTCCGCGTCCGGGATTTTGCAGCGTGGCCCCTCGCGCCCGATCACGCCGCCGCCGCCAGTGCTGCTATCCGAAACCGCCGAGTACGTGCTCGACGATTTTGAGATCGCGCCGTCGCCGACCGAGAGCCCGAGTCAGATTTCGCAGGGCACGTCGCCGATCTCCGCCGATACGGAAGACACGCTTTCGCACGAACGACACCAAGCGACACCAGCGGCGACTGAAGAAGCGACGGCTGCAAGTGACGGCCGATCGTGGCTCTGGTTCGGCATCGCGCTCGGGTTTCTGCTGGCGAGCTTCATCGCGGCACTCGCGTACATCTTGAATTAAGCTGGGGGATTAAAGCGAAGCGGGACGCCCAGAGATTAGCCCGTCGTTTTGTCCTTCTCGGCGCCTTGGTCCTCTTTATCGGCCCGTTGCAATTCCTCGGCCTGTCGAAACTCTTCATGCAAAGCGGCAATCGGTCGCGGATCGAGGTACTTACCAAGCGCGGTCCGAGTCTCGGCAAACAGCCGATCGATCCGCCGCTGCACTTGGGCGTCGGCGGACCGCAATTGCTGTGCTTCTCGGTCGAGGGTGCGATTGTATTGCGTTTGTCCGGGAAGCTCGTCCAGCGATCCGAGTAGTTCCCTCGCCGCATCGAGGTTCTGCTCCTCGATCTGTTGTCGGATGCGGGCCGTGAAGATCGTCCGCCGCGCGACCAGGTCGACAATGTCTTCTCGCAACGACGATAACCTCGCGGCCGCCCGCAATCGAACGTCGTCGTCGACAAGCCAGACCTCGGTGCTCTCGACCGCCCCCGGCACTATCGGCACCGCCGTCAGCGTCAGGCCATCGTTCTTTACGTAGATCATTTGCACCGCGGACTTGCCGGGCGAAATCGTTACCGCGCCGGCGTCGTCTGTCGCCCCCAGCGATCGCAGCGGTTTCTCGTCCATGTCCTGGGCGAACACTTCATAGCCGATCAATGGCTTTTCTTTGTCCATGCGGGAACGCAGTTCGAGGATCGAATCGCCCGGATCGTTGCGGAGGCCAATCGCGACTTGCTCGATGCGGCTCCCACGGGCATTCAGCGGACGGACGAGGACGCTGCGAACTCGACCGATAGGTTGCGTGGTACCTTCCGTCGGCGCGACAGCTTCGACGTACGTGCCGGGCACGGTGACGATTCCGCCGGCCAGCAGCGCCCCGTCGCGGGTCGTTTTTCGCAGCAATGGTTGAAACACATCGCCCGGCCGGAGCCAGGCAAAATCCGGACCGCTGATCGGCAATTCGGCGCCGCGCATTTCCAGCGTGACTTGCCGCGGATCTTTCGCATCCGAACGGAGATGGGCCAGTGGCGCGACCGCCTGCACTACAAGTTCAAACAGTGATTCGGCCACTGCGTCGCGTTGGCGAGTCGACCGCCGGATCGTCGGGCCCCAACGTTCGACATAGCGATCGTATTCGCGGGCCGCCAACTCATAACCCCAAGGCGTCGCACGTACTGAGAGCAGCAGGCGCTTGTCTTCGTCTTCGGGAGCGTCCGCAACATCGTCGGCGGTGAGCCCGTCGATATCCGATAGCACTTGATGTTTGAGGGGCCCGCTAGCCAATTCCGTTTTCAACCGCCATGAAATTCCGATCGAAGTATTCACGCGATCTAGTAAAAAGCCAGGTAGCTCGGCTGCAAAGTGCTCCGCCAGACCGCCCGGTGCGTCGATCGACAGCGACACGCCAACGCGGTAGGGAGTTCCTTCCCAAGTTTCGGTCAGTTCGGCCGCGCGGCTGGAGCCACAGCAAGCCGCCGCTAGCCATGCCGCCATGATCCAGTTCAAATTGAAACAAGAGTGTCGCAAAGCGATTTCCTACGGTCGGACAGGTAATCCGGCGACGGCACGATCGATCCCCACATGCCACGCGTCGACATTTTGGTAGAGCGAGACCGGCGATTTGCCGATCCCCTCGACCCCGGCGCGATAGGCAAAAAAGTTCACCGTTTGCCAAAGCGGGATTAGCGGCAAATCGTGGTGCGCGATGTCGTGGATTTCCGAGAGTGTCGTACGAACGTCTTTCCAATTCGTCGTGTCGTCCAGTTCGCGGAGGGTCGCGGCAAGATAGGGGCTGCACAATTCGCCGGCGAGACCGCCTGGCCCCAGCAGCGCGCGAGCGTCGGCCACGGGTTCCCAGACGGCAATCTCGGCGTAGCGCAAATCGTATTCGACGGTACCCGCCAGAAGTTCGTCGGCCGTAAATTCGACAAGCTTGATCGGAATGCCGGCCTTGCCGAGTTGCATTTGGATCGACTCGCAAGCCAATCGCGCCACGGGATCGGCCGGATGCGCGAGCACCAGTTGCGGAATCGGCCCCGGTTCCACATCGGCTTTGCCCGTGGGGTCCACGACTTTCGACCAGGCTACCGACGCCAGCACGGCCGCCAATCGCGGCTCATAGGGTCGCGGATCGAGCTGGTTGTTGTAAGCGTAACGGAGCGGATCGCTGAACGAGAGGCCCGCGGGAAACGGGCCGCTGAGTACCGTGAAGCCCGGCACATCCGCGCCGCCCAGAAGTACCTGTTTGACAATGCGATCGCGTTGGATGCCAAAACACAGCGCGCGGCGAAACTCGCGTTCTCTGGCGAGCGGCTTGTTGGGATTCAATACCAACACATGGACCGTCGGTAGGCCATAACTTTCGACGCGTACGTCCCGCGCAGCGCGCAGCCGCTGGAGTTGCCATGGCGGCACTCGATCCAGCACGTCGACTTCGCCTTTGAGCAGTGCGTCGACCGCAGTTTTGTCATCCGCTTGCGTTTGTTCGACAATAGTTTGCAGCCAAGGCCGCGAGCCACCGAGGTCTGGCGCAGCACTGTAGATGGCGTCGTCCGCACCGCGGTCGGCCAGGAGCCACGGTGGCGAGGCCACGAATTCTTGAAGCTCGACGTTATCGGTCGGAACGGCCTGCCCCGTAAACGGAAGTTGCATTAGCGCTTCCGGCCGAACGTGCGGCCGTTTCCAATCGAGGTGCACCCACTCGGTGCCTTCGACCGATACGCCGGAAAGTATGGCGGCAAATTCGGGCCGATACTCGGGCCGCTCCGGATCGGCCATGTTCAAGAGATAGCGGGCAATCATGTCGGCGGTGGGGGCGTTGTCACCATCGGCGCCTGCAGTTTTCTTCAGCTTGAGACTCAAGCGAAGTCCGCGATCATCCGGAACCCACTCTCCATAGCGCGATCGATAGACGCCCCCTTCGGCACCAAAACCAACGATCTCGGTCAGAGCAGGCTCCAGCAAGCGGCTCGCGCGGAGGGAAGCCCAATCGTCGATGCGGCGGACCGGCCGTTGCGGCGAGGCTTCGAACACGCCAACCGACACCGTGGGATTCTCCCGCTGTATCTCGGCCAGCAGCGCGTCGGCCTCTTCGTTTTCGGGCCAAATGTCGCGGGCCCGCCCCATTGCTTTGCGGGCGGCCACGTAGTTCTTAGCCGCGATCAATTGCCTGGCTTCTTCGACCTGCCGCTCGGCCGCAGCACCGAAACGCTGCTCCCAATTTGCCGCCACCGACGAATTGAGCGTGGCGAACTGTCCCTGCCACAAATCGAGTACGGCGCGGGCCGCGGCGTAGTTCTTCTCCCGCAGCTGCTCGGCGATGATTTTACCGCACACCGCGTCGACCGCGTCGACCAACCCCGGCGCACCTGGCTGCCGATCGTAGAGCGACATAAGTACGGCCAGCGCGCGATCGTATTCCCCCGATTGCTGCAGCGCCAGCGCGTTGCGTCGCAAGAAGTCGCTCACTGCGTCGTTGAGTCCGGGCATTGCCGGGTAATCGCGGAGGAGGCGAGCGTAGTAGTCGAATGCGTCGTCGAAATTTCCCTCGGTGGTGAAGCGCTGGGCTTCTCGCATCAAATTGTCTTCAAACAACAGCACCTTGCGAATGCTGGTCCATGAAATGTCATACGGCCGAGACGTGTCGGCCAGCAACCGAACGGTCAGATCTCCCACCGGATTTGCCGGCACGCGTCGACCTGGGAGATCGAGCAGCTCGACGTCGAGTAGCGCGTTTTTGTTCGTCTCGTCGAGCAGAATTTGATCGAAAGGTGGCAAGTCACAGAGCCGCTCTTCGACCGCTGCCGCGGATGCGGGGAGCGCGAGCATGCCAACGCCGATGCATAGCCAGCAGCATACGCTGCGAAACGACCACCGAAAATCAGCCTGCGGCATACATCACCCCCCTTACGGCTGTTCGACGACGAGCAGGGTGCCGTCGTGGGTGGTGAGTACGATGCGATCCATGAACCGAACGGGCCCGGTGGCGAGCGGATTCTCAACGTCGAGTCGACCGGTTGACTGTCCGTCCGACAATCCGCGCCGTTCGAGAATGCCCTTGCGGTATGTGACGAGTAGGCTGCCGTCGGTCGCCAGCGGTGGTCCGGCCAGGTCGCCTTCCTTGACCGCGTCAGTCCAGGCAATTGAACCGTCTTTGCGGACTGCAACCAGTTGCTCGTTAGCGGTGGCGACAACGAGCACTTCGCCCACACGATAAGGTCCCCAGACAACATCGCCGGGCAATTCGGTATGGCCGACGTTCTCCAGCGATGGCAACGCAAAGCGCGCCAATTGCCCGCCGTCGCAAGCCGCCAATGCGACGTCGTCGAGTACGACGATCGACGATACGATCGGGAACGAACCGACTTCCTGCTCCTTCACTGTGTCGAAATGAGGTTGCGGATCGTTTACAAGCTCGACAAGGTAAATCTTCTCCTGCCCGTCCGAGATCACAAACTGTCGGCCTGCCTCATCGACCGGACCAGCTGGTTGATAGAGAACCTTGGTCCGCGGTTCAAGCCGGGGTTGAAACGGCGCCGCGAGCGGCTGACCACTGGCCGGGTCGAGATAAAATACCTGCCCGACTTCAAGCGGCACCAGCACCCCCGCACCAAAGGGCGACATTCGACAAGCAACGCGGCTCGGCAAATTCAGCCGCCGAGTCGGGTTGCGCGCGGTGGACGGATCGTAGAGTACTAGCTGCTGTCCCTCGCCTGGCGCGGCAAAGGCCCCGCGGCCAGCGCCGAGATCGACGCCCACGGTCAACTTTGGCGAGCTACTCGTCGTCGCGCCAGGAGAGAGCGGCTGGTCCTGGACTCGTGCGCGAAGGGCCGCATCGTCGAAGCGATAGACCAAGCCGTTCACGTCGGCCAGCGCCAAGGTGCGATTCGTTTCATCGACGATCGGCGTGGACGCCGGCGGCACTGCGAGCTCGTTCGTCCAGAAGGCTCGCCCCGATTCAACGTCGATTGCCGTCACCACAACACCGGCCCTGCCGTCAATGCGACGCACATGAATCAATACCGAGCCGAACAGGCCCAATGGGTGATCGAAGGTCGAGCGGACGAAGCTGTCGTCAATCGTCTCGACCGGCATCCGATTTCCGGTCGGCAGCACGGCATACTTGGTGAGCTGGGTATCGCCAATCCAGATCGCGCCTTGTGTGAGAAGGGCATGTCGTACTAGCGGCTCGCGGGTCGTTGGTTCGTGCGCGGCGACCTGCGTCAGCGACTCGTCACCCGCGCCGGAGCCGACGTCGAACGCTCCCAGTTCGCCACGATCGGTAACCACAATCAATCGACGCGCGTCGACCAGCGGCGGCGACGCCGCCAGGCCCTTCAGCCGCCGCTCGGTCTCCAGTTTGGCGACCGCTCCCGCGTCGTCGAACGACAACACTCGCAAACGGCAAGTTGCGACGCCGTCGTTCTCAAGTATCGCGAGCCGATCGAGCACTTGCGCCGCCGGCATGCGAATGCTGCCACTGGAATGGCCCAGGTTATACACGCCAATGCACTTCAATTCTTCGATCGAAAGGCTGTAAATGCTGGAATGATCGCCGGTGAGATATAGTCGCCGGCCCGTGCGGTCCACAGTTGGCGTCACATGCAGTGGCTGCGCGAACTGCAGGTAGCCGGCCCGCGCGCCCGACTTGAAATCAACGACGTAGAGCCGCCCCGATTCCGCAGCAACGAACACGCGATCTCCAACGACAAGCGGCGCCGCAATCGCCTCGCCGAATTCCTGTCGCCACAAAAGTTTTCCGGTCCGCAACTCCAGATTCAGCAGCTCGCGATGCTTCGCATCAAACGCCAGCAGATTTTCGCCGACCGCAACCGGCGGCAGGCCGGTCGAGTAGCCAATGTACCGCCGCCATAGGAGCTTCCCAGTCGCCACGTCAAACGCATGCAGTCCGCCGTCAATCTGAGCGCAGAAAGTACCGGTTGCGGGCGCGTCGCCTTTCGCCTGACGGTAGCCAGTCGACAAGACGGCCAGCCACGGCGTTTTGCGTTCCGTAGTTTCCGCCTGCTGCTCGTCGGCTACGAATTTGATGCCGGCCTGCTCTGCCGCCGCCGCTTCGACGATGATCGCCCGCAGCGAATCGTCTGCTGCAAGTTCCGGATGCGCGTCCAGCAATTGCTTGTGCGCGGCGTAGGCAGCTCGCGTGTCGCCCGCTTCGATTGCTTGTTTGATCGTGGAGAGCCCCTCGGCCAAATCACCTCGGGTTTCCTGACGCCTGCTCACGCGCGCCAGCTTCTTCTCGACGTCGTCGAGCGCTGCGTCGTTGCGGAGCTCTTTCGATACGTATTTTGCATTGCGACAGAGGACCAGCGCGTCGGCAGCACTCTTGGCGAGTTCTTGGGCGGCGGCCGGGTCGCTGCTCGCGTCGGCCTGGTCCGCCAGACCTGAGGCTATCTTTGGCAAAATGTCCGCCAATTCCGGTCGAGCCTCGGCCAGCTTCTGCTGATCAAACGATTTGT
This sequence comes from uncultured Planctomycetota bacterium, assembly GCA_963847905.1. Classification (GTDB taxonomy): domain Bacteria; phylum Planctomycetota; class Planctomycetia; order Pirellulales; family Lacipirellulaceae; genus DASYDU01. Next base: position 282,863 of record CAWKBP010000007.1, read on the forward strand.
CATTCTCCAAGGCGTCGAGTTCTGTTCGGGCAATCTCGAGCGCTGGTTGAAAATCGCTGCCACCCTCCAGTGCCTGCCGCAGTCTCACCAGCGACAGCTCCATCCGCGCATTGCTCCAGGACGGATCTTGTCCATATCCGTCTACGAACTCGCGATAAGCGACGATCGACTGAGCAAACGCGCCGGCATCGCGATACTTCCGCGCCTCGGCAAGTTTTTCGTCGCCGCCCCGTCGGGTAAGGATCAACGCGACCGTGGCACCGCAAATCACGAGCAGCACGAGAACGCCGCCGCCGATTAGAAACATCGGCGAATCCCATGGGTTCTTGGTCTTCGTTTTCTTTTTCAAGCCAGGCGCGGTAGTGATCGAACTCGCTACGGGCCGACTGGCAGTCGGACGAGTCGGCATCGCGATTGGCTCTTGCAACCGCGATTCATCCGTCGACCGGAGCCGCGAAAACGAATCCTCACCGGCGCCAATTTCTGGGACGTGCACCGGCGGCACATTGAGGATGCTCGAATCCAGCTGGGGGATCAATTCGCCCAGCGGCAGATCCTCGTCCATCGGAGTCAGCTTGAATACGTCATCGTCGTCCGCCGAATTGTCGTCGTTGGCCGCGGTTCGGCCGTCGTCATACATCGATCCCAAAACCGAGCTGTCGCCGGGGCGGTGCTCCTCGTCGATGTCCGATTTCGTCGGCTGGTAGGAAACAGTTTCGTTCACCAGCGCAGTGGCCTGCGACGACGAGAGATGCCCCTTCTGCACGAGAAACTTGGCCAGGGCAGCCGCCGACATGGGCTGACCCGATTGGGCGACTTTGACGCGCAACTTCTCCACGAGCCGGCCCGAAAGCACTTCCCGTTGGTCGATGAGCTCGATTAACCGTTCTGCGGACATTGGACTCCAGTCGAAGGCGATTCGACGCGCGATACTAACGATAAGATTGATCCACCACTTGAAACTCGAAACGGTCGTCGGTAGGCGTCACGCGAAAGATCGTGCGACGTATTTCTTCCGGCCGGCGGTCCGCTGATTCAGCCCGGCTTTGCTCCAGCTGCTGCAAGATTGCATAGGCCGGATCCGGATAGAATTGCAGAATGATCCGCCCTTGGTCTGCGATTCCCGAGCGCGCGGCCAATCGGCGGTCGAGTGCAGCAAACCGGCCGCGGGCCGAGTTCATGTAGAATCGCTGCTCCTCGCCCGGTTCCCCAGTTCGCACCGACGGACTCTTTTGGCTTAAATTATAAGCGTAATAGACTTTGTTGTCCCGTCCCAACACGGCCAATTCGATCTGAAAGAAGTCGAGAAACTGCGCGTACTCGAGCAGGTTCTGCGGTTCGAAGCGAATCTCCCGCTCGGGGTCGGGACGGAACATGCCGCCGCCGCGTCCGCCACCGCTGCCAGGGCCAAAGCCCGAGCCAGTGCCCGTGCCGTGGCCGGTGCCGTGGCCGCCCCCGGTGCCGGTCGTACCCGGACGTCGCGTATCGAGATAGTCTTGCGTCAGCGCGTCGGCCGGCACTTCGATGGCTTCGCTGAATAGCAGCGGCTCGTTGCGCGAGACTGCGCTCGTGATCGTGTCGAGCGTATCCTCGAGCGGCGGCTCTTCGTTGCCGGTAAAATCGGGTAGTGAGATTTCGCCGCCAGTACCCATCTGCCCCCCTTCACCACCTCCGCCACCGCCCGATAGTGTCACTGGAGTCACCGGCACGGCCACTTCGCCCGTCGGTAGTTTGCTGGCAAAGTAAATCGAAAGCAGCGACGCCACCACCACGCTCGTCATCACCAGCAGGGAAACTAGCCAGCTGGAAACGCGGTCGTACGCGCTGACGCGCAGTTCGACACCGGGTTTTGGAGCACGGGTTTTCATTCTGAAATTGAATACCTACTGCTAGTTGAGGTGTATGTGCGGTTGGCGCCGATGTCAGGCGATTAGTTTTCGCTCATCTCACCCGGACGCAACGATCGATACCAGTTCTTCCAGGCCTCCGCTGCGTCAAATCGCTGTTTCTCGGTAAAGCCATCCGGCGGCCCAAAGCCTTCAAAGCGCCGGCTGACGAACTCCAGCGCGCCGCGTGCTTCGATCACGACGTCGCGATCCGGATCGGTCAGTGCGTAAATCAGCGTGGGCACATAGTCGAGATTTCCAGTTCGACCGAGCGCCCTCACCGCGAGGAGCCGAACTGCTGGCTCGCCACCACGGACCAGTTGCTCCAACCGCCGGGCGCTCGCCGCGTCGACTCGCTCGACGATCAAGCCCGTCGGATCGCGCGCCAACTCGTCGAGGCGGCTTTGGTCCGCATCGTCAACCATGGAAAGCATCTCATCCACTTTGGTGTGGAGCTGATTGGCGACGATTTGATTTCCGCGGAGCGTCGCGGTGGCGATGTTGATCGGAATGCCGCGCCCGCCGACAAGCGTTCCTTCGCCGAGCGTGGACTGGATGCTTCTCTGCGTCGACCGCAGCAGAAACAAAACCGCGAAAGCGCTGTCGACCCTGCGGCCACATCCACGATTCCATCCCCCTTCTGGCGACGGATTTTTTGCCAAGTAGTCGAAGCCGTCGTTGTACCACTTCGGTTCATCTTCGGCGACGCCGTCCAATAGCTCGTAGAAACTTTGGTAGCGTTCCGTGGCATACAGGTAGTAGAAAGTGTAGCGCCCCACATCGACGGTATAATTCTTACTCATCCATCCCCGAGCCAGGTCGACCGATTGGAGCAGGTCGGTTGAATTGATCCGGTTTGTCGGAATCTTTACTGGCGGCGGGCGATTCTTGTCCGCCGCATCGCGGGCAGCTTTGAGCGCCGGCGGCAGGTCGTCCATGAGTAGGTCGCTCGGTACATCATTTGCGATCTTTTCGAGCCCTTCCGGCACTGCATCGAGAAGATCGGCACAAATCAGTGTGCTCCCAAGTCCCGCTGCCAGCATCGAGCACCCCGTCTCGGCCTGGGGCACGCGCTGTGAAGACTCGGAGACGATGCCCTGGTAGCCCCAGACACCCGAGGGGTCCTGCGTCCGCAACAACCAGTGTGTCAATCGCTCGAGCGACTCGGGTTGGACCCGAAAACCGTGCCGATAGGCAGTCCAATATCCCAGCGAGGCATATTGTGTCTGTGACGTATCGCCCGACACCATGTCCATACCCTCGGGACTATTTCCGTCATAACCCCATCCGCCGTTTTCTTTTTGTCGACTACGCAGAAGATCAAGATACCACTCAATCTCGCGGCGATATTGCTGTGCCCCAATTTCGCAGAGAAACGCGATCGCGATCCCATTGCTGTATACGTCAACCTTGGCCTCAGGATTCATCGAGGCACGGATGGCCTGAACCGCTTCGGCCACCAGCGGGTGTTTCGGTTGACCGGCCTTGTAGAATGCCATTCCGACCAAGCACTTTGCCCCGAGTCGGCCGCCATACGAATCTGTTTCGCCTTCTGGTGGATGTTCGATCGCTGCCAGACCGGCCGCAACCAGCTTTTTCACTTCCGGGCTATTGGGGGTCACCGCGCAGGCCGATCCGCCGCTGGCCGCAATAACACAGCAGGCCGCTAAAGCGACCCACAATGCTCGCACGCATGCCAGCCCCAAGCTTCGAACAGATTTTGAGCGGCGACTTCTCCTCATGGCCCTTCTCTGATGCCATTTACAGCAGACAGGTTTCCTTTATTATGGAGACTTCCCGCACGGGCGGACAGGTAGCTCAGTTGGTAGAGCAATGGACTGAAAATCCATGTGTCGGCGGTTCGATCCCGCCCCTGTCCACTTTTTCTCGTTTATCTCCGCAAAGGCTCGCTGGCTCGGTGTGCCGCGCAGGCCCGGAATCCCCAGCATATACAGGATTCCAACGCCTTTTTGGTGGGTGCGGCCAGGAAAATTGCCTCGCCCACTCGCAATACCCCCATTCTATGGCCCCAGCGTCGAACTCGGCCAATTTTTCTGCCGATGCCTTTTCCCCGGAAGTCGTGGTGATCGGTGCCGGGGCGGCTGGTTTGCTTGCCGCCGCTCGAAGCGCCGAGCGGGGCCGCCGAACCCTGCTGGTCGAGAAGAATCGCAAGCCGGGCGTGAAAATATTGATGTCGGGCGGCACCCGCTGCAATATTACCCACGATTGCGACGCTGCCGGTATTATCGCGGCCTTCGGCTCGGCCGGGTCGTTTCTGCACTCGCCGCTGGCGGCGCTCGGGCCGCGGGAACTCCTCGATTTGTTCCATGAAGACGGGTTGGCGACGAAAGTCGAGCCCGGCGGAAAGGTTTTTCCCCAGATCCGATCGGGCCCTCGACGTGCTGAGTGCCCTGCTCTCGCGGCTCGAGCGGTCGGGAGCGGCGCTGTCGCTCGATGAAGCGGTGACCGGGATCGAACGCGTCGGCGAATCGTTTCAGATTACCGCCGCGAATCGTTCGCTCACGTGCTCGAAACTCATCGTCACTACCGGCGGCAAGAGCTATCCCGGCTGCGGCACTACGGGCGAAGGCTACGCCTGGCTCGCGGCCATGGGGCACACGATTCGCCGACCGCGGCCGGCGCTCGTGCCGCTGATGTGCGACGAAGCCTGGGTGCACGAGCTCTCGGGGCTGACGATTCCCGACGTGTTGCTGCGCGTCGTCGACCCCGCGATCGATGCGAAGCCGGCGAGACGACGGCGCAGCAAGCTGCCGCCCGGCGTGTTGATCGAACGCCGCGGCTCGCTCTTGTTCACGCATTTCGGTCTCTCGGGCCCGGCCGCGATGGACGTCAGCCGCGCCGTCACGGCGGCCAAGAGTCCGCGGGACGTGCGGCTGGTCGTTGATTTTTTGCCGGGCTGCTTCGGCTGCCGAGTTCGACGAGCGGTTGCGCTCGGCGATTGCCCGCGATGGCCGCAAGCAGATCGCGAACGTGTTGGGCGACGACTTGCCGCGTCGACTGGCCGAAGCGCTCTTCACGCGTGCCGGCGTGCCGCTCGACCGTCGCGGGGCCGAGCTGTCGAACGCCGAGCGATTGCAGTTCAGTCGAGCAATTGAAAAAGTGTGAAATCCCGCTCATCGGCACCCGTGGCTTCGACAAGGCCGAGGTCACGGCGGGCGGCGTCGCGCTCGACGAGGTCGACTCGCGTGACATGCAGAGCAAGCTGGTGCCGAATCTGTATCTTGCCGGCGAAATCCTCGACCTCGACGGCTTCATCGGCGGCTATAATTTTCAGGCCGCCTTCAGCACCGGCTACCTCGCCGGCGAGAGCGTGTGACGGGAGGGCGAGGCTCCCGCCGAGCCTATTATCATTTGGCTCGGCAGGAGGCTCGCCCTCCCCTACCGAAAGTCCCGCGACTTCACCTCCAGCGCCCCGAGCCCGTCGGCCAGCGCCTCGAGCCGCCGCACGACCACGTGAATCACCGGCGCGACTTTGTCAGCGTTGGTTTGCACATGACCATGCGCGATCCAGGCCGGCGCACCGCGGGCCACGCGGTAGTAGCGGTCCCAGGTCCGCTGATGCACCACTAGGTTCACCGTGCCGGTTTCATCTTCTAGCGTAACGAACGTGATCCCCTTCGCCGTGCCCGGCCGCTGCCTGAGCAGCACCAGCCCCGCCACGCGGACCGGCGCTTCGTTCGCCAGCTCCACGAGCCGCCCCGCCGGCGTGATGCCCAGCTGGTCCAGCTCCCGGCGATGAAACGAAATCGGATGCGCCCGCAGCGACAGCCCCGCCGACCGATAATCCGCGACGACCTCCTCTTCCAGCGACATCGCCGGCAAGGCGGGCAAAGAATCGTCGTCGACAGTTAAATGGGAGGGCGAAGCTCCTGCTGAGCCGAACCTGGTGCTGGTGCCAAGCTCGGCGGGAGCCTCGCCCTCCCCTCCCCTTATAGAATCAAAGAGCGGCAGGGACCTCGGCGTTTTTTCTTGGGCGAGCGTTTGCCAGATCGCCTGCCGCCGGTTGGTGCCGAGCGAGCCGAAGGCATCGGCCTCGGCGAGCCGCTTCACGACGGCTTGGCCCAGGCCGGTGCGGTGGGCGAAGTCGTCGACCGAGGTGTAGGGACGGGCGGCGCGTGTGCGTTCGATCAGCTGGCCGAATGTTTCTCGCAGGCCATTCACCATGCAGAGACCGAGCCGTAAGACCGGGGTCCGACCAACGCTGCGCGTCGGTGCCCGCGACCCGGCTCGCTCTCCCCCTTCGAGCGTGCAGTCCCAGGCGCTCAAATTCACGTCCACCCCGCGCACCTCGACGCCATGATCGCGCGCATCGCGCACCAATTGCGCCGGTGCGTAGAACCCCAGCGGCTGGCTGTTGATCATCGCCGCGCAGAACGCGGCCGGGAAATAATGCTTGAGCCACGCCGACGCATACACCAGGAGCGCAAAACTCGCCGCGTGCGACTCCGGAAAGCCATACTCGCCGAAGCCCTGGATCTGCTGGTACACCCGCTGGGCAAACTCCTCCGGCAGGCCGTTCGCCTGCATCCCGGCCAGCAGCTTCACGCGAAACTGATCGATCACGCCCGGCCGCCGCCAGGCCGCCATCGCGCGGCGAAGCTGATCGGCCTCGCCCGGCGTGAAGCCCGCCGCCACCACGGCCAGCCGCATCGCCTGCTCCTGGAAGATCGGCACGCCGAGCGTTTTGTGGAGCACGTCGCGGATCGCCTCGCTCGGATACTCCACCTCCTCTTCGCCCATCCGCCGCCGCAGAAATGGGTGGACCATCTGGCCCTGGATCGGCCCGGGCCGCACGATCGCCACTTCGATCACCAGGTCGTAATAACACCGCGGCCGCAAGCGCGGCAGCATCGACATCTGCGCCCGGCTCTCGATCTGGAACACGCCGATCGTGTCGGCCCGGCAGATCATGTCGTACACGTCGGGGTCGTCAGCCGGGATCGTCGCCAGGGTGAGTTCGTGGCTCAAAAAGGTGTCAGGAACCTTTTTTTCGATTTCATTCCCGAAGCACACTGCGGGCCGTTCCAGTAAAAGGTTCCTGACACCTTTTTTATTAACCAGGTCAAAGCACTTGTGAATCGCCGTGAGCATGCCGAGGCAGAGGCAATCGACCTTCAAGATGCCGAGCTCGTCGAGGTCGTCTTTGTCCCACTCGATGACGGTGCGATCCTCCATCGCGGCGTTTTCGATCGGCACGAGTTCACACAGCGGCCCCTGGGTCATCACCATCCCGCCCACATGCTGCGACAAATGCCGCGGGAAGCCGATGATCTCGTTCACGCAATAAATGAGTCGCCGCCCCAGGTCCGACGTCGGGTCGATGCCGACCTCGCGGCAGCGGCCCACCAGCTTCGGCTCGCGGGTGTAACCTTCGACGTGTTTGGCGAGCGCATCGACCCGGTCGAGGGAGAGGCCGAGCGCCTTGCCGACGTCGCGGATCGCCGAGCGGCTGCAATAGGTGATCACCGTCGCGGCCAGCCCGGCCCGCTCCCGGCCATATTTCTCGTACACATATTGCAGCACCTCCTCGCGCCGCTCGTGCTCGAAGTCGACGTCGATGTCGGGCGCCTCGTCCCGCTCGCGGCTGACGAACCGCTCGAAGAGCAAGTCGCTCGTCGCCGGATCGACCGACGTCACGCCGAGCGCGAAGCAGACCGCCGAGTTGGCCGCCGACCCGCGGCCCTGGCAGAGGATGTTCCGCGAGCGGGCGAAGCGGACGAGGTCCCAGACCGTGAGAAAATACGACTCGTAGTGCAGATCGCCGATCAGCTCCAGCTCGTGCTCGATCTGCTCGCGGACCTTGTCGCTGAGCCCGGCCGGATAGCGCTCGGCCGCGCCTTGCCAGGCGAGCTCGGTGAGAAACTCCAGCGGCGTCTGGCCCTCGGGCGCGAGCTCGGTCGGATATTCGTAACGCAGTTCGTCGAGCGAAAAACGCGCAGCGGTCGGCGATCTCGCAGGTCCGCTCCATGGCGCCGGGAGCCGCGGCGAAGAGGGTGGCGATCTCGTCGAGCGAGCGCAGATGCCGCTGGGCGTTGGGGAAGAGAAATTTTCCTTCGGCGGCGGCGACCGTCGTGCCATGGCGGATCGCGGTCACCACGTCGTAGAGGACCATCCGCGCGGGCACGTGGTAATGCACGTCCCCCGCCGCCAGGAGCGGCAGCCGCACCTCGTGCGCAAGCGATTGGAGTTGCGCGAGCCGCGCCCGATCGTCCGCCCCACGATGCAATTCCGCGACGAGGTACGCACGGTCACCAAATATTTCGCGATAGGCGTGAATCCTTGAATAGCGCCTCGGCGAGCTCGCTTCAGCGAGCGGGGCGTACCCGGCCCTTGAGCAAGAACCGTCGAGCTTTAGTATGCGTGCCCCGAATTCCCCGCTCGCTGAAGCGAGCTCGCCGGACCACGCCCGCGATCAAATCCTTCCGCGAATTCCGCGATGTCTGCGAGCGTCGAGCGAGCATTCCCCTTTCGGTGCCCGCCGTCGGCCGCGCGTGATCAGCCGGCACAACCGCCCGTACGAGGCCCGGTCCGTGGCCCAGAGCACCACCGGCGGCGCGTCGACGGGCGTGATCTCGGCCCCCACGACCAGCGGCAGCCCCACTTCTTTCGCCGCGATGTGCGCCCGCACCACACCGGCCAGGCTGTTGCGATCGGTCACCGCCAGCGCGCGGTAGCCCAGCGCCGCCGCCTGCCGCACCAGCTCGTCGGCATGCGAGGCGCCTTCGAGGAAGGAGAAATTCGATTTGGCGTGCAGTTCGGCGTAGGACATTTTTTCAACCGCTAATTGACGCTAATAATCGCTAATGAGGATTTTTTATTAGCGTCGATTAGCGTTCATTAGCGGTTTCTTTCACGCAAAGATTCCGTGCAGAAACCACTCTCCGTCGCTAAGCCGACGGAAGATCCACTGCTGGCTGCCCGCTTCGGTGACGATGCGATAGTAGTCGCGCCGCAGCGTCGGCCCGCGCCACCAGAGGGTTTCGATCCGCTCCGGTCCCCAGTGGGCAGCGATCCGCTCTCGTTGCCCCGCAAGCCAGACAAACTGCGGCGGCCCATCCGGCGCAACCGAAGTGACTTCGATCGACTGCGGCTCGGGATAGAGCAACAAGGGACGAGCAGGAGAGTCGAGGGTCGAGGGCTGAGAGTCGAGAGCCGGAGTTCTGGCTCTTGACCCTCGACTCTTGACTCTCGACTTCCCCACACTCGGCTCATACCGCACCGCCCGCTCCGGCACGGGGCTCGCGCCCAGCTGCGGACGGACCACTTGTTCGTAGCCGAGCCGGCTGCTGAGCCGGTTCACCAGCACCGCGAGTTGATGCGGATCGGTTGGCCAGCGGTCGACGAAGAGCTCGCCCTGCCGCTCGCCGAGCCGGCCGACAACCGCCGCCCGGAGTTCGACGTGGGCCACCTCGTCCGCGAGGACCACTGTTTCCAAATGCAGCCCCACCAGTTCCATCAGCTGCCGGGCGATCGCCGTCGGCTCGACCAGGCCAATCCGCAAGAGCTGCGACTGGCCGCCGGCATATTTCAACTCGCACACCAGGAGCACCGCGCCCTGATCCCGGGCCGCGAGCGTCCCCGCGAGTTGGTCCACCAACTGGTCGAGAACCTGCGCGAGCAGCGCCCGGTCGGACACCGGATGCTCGAGCGACACGCCAACCTCGAGCGCCGCCGGCGCACGATGCGGCACCAGCACCTCGGGCGCGGCCCCGGTCAGTTGATCGAGCCGCCGCAAAAGCTGCTCGCCGAACCGCGACGTTAGATCTTCGCGCGGCAATTGCAACAGCTGTCCCACGGTTTCGACGCCGAGTTGATGGAGAGGGCGACGGTGTCGGAGGCGATGCGGAGCGACTCGATGGGAAGCGGAGAGAGTTCGGATTGCGGATTGCGGATTGCGAGTTCGCGAGTCGGGTCGTCCTCGACCCCGATCGTCGGGGCGGGGGATCGCCCGGCTCGCGAATCCACAATCCGCAATCGTCCATAATGCGCCAGCGCCCAGGCCCACCCCACCGTGTCGGCCACCGCGATCTGTACGCGATATCTCTCGGCGGCGAAAAAACGCTCGACCTTTGCCGCCAGCTCCGCCTCGCTGCCGAGCAAATGCGTGAGATTCGTCACATCCAGCAGCAAGCTCTCCGGCTCCCCTTCTTCTTCGAGCGCGACAGCGGGGCTGAACTGTTCGCACGCCGCCGCCAGCCGTCGCAATTCCTGGCAATCGGCCGCGGCGGCGTACGGTTCGACCGCCACGCTGGGCACGAGCGACTTCGCCTCGGCTAGCGGCATGTCGACGCGGATGCCCTGGGCCACGGCCGCGCGGCAACACGCCGCCACTCGGCTCCCGCGCACCGCCGGCGCTTCGAGCACCAGCGGCCGGCCGCTAAGCTCGGGCCGGCTGCGTGTGAGTCGCTGGATCGGCCAGTTTGGCAACCACAGGCAAAGGATACGTGTCATGGTGAGCCCCTGCCCCTTTTCGCACGTTGTCTCGCACATCATGTGCCGCCTCATCGATCTCGATCCGCACACTGCCGCCGGCTCGCCCGCCGCGCAGGTGGAGCAAGGAAACGGACAAAGGCGGAGGGGGGAAGGCGGAAGGCGGAAGGAAAGACGAAGCAGACTGCTTTCTGCCTTCCACCCTCCCCCTTCCCCCTTCCGCCTTTCGCACCTCCAGCCGCACATCGGCCCACGACGGTTGCCCCCGCGCCGACGCGCCGCGCACGAGCACGCCGAGCGTTCGGCCGGCTTCGGCCGCGAGTTGCAGGCGACGGAAGTTTCGGCTATCGAGGCGGTCGATCATCGTCCAGAGGGCGGCCACCACCGGCGAACGGAGCGACTGGACCGCCGCCCAGATCTCGTCGCGCGGCGTTCGCGGCCGCACGACGACGAGCCGCGCGGGATCGACGCCCCAGGCGGCCGCGGCGGGTGGGTAAAACGTCCGCGTCCGGTCGAGCACCACGAGCATCCCGCCCGCCCGGCAAGCTTCGCGCGCGGCGATGAGCCCGAGCGTCGCCGCTCCGCAGCCGGAGAGTTCCGCCAGCCATTCGACGAGCATCCCATGTTGCAAGCCGCCGCCGGGGAGCAGCCGATCGATCGCCACGACGCCCGTCGAGAAAGTCGTTGTCGCCTCTTCGGTGGCGGCTCCCATCGCAGCCGTCCCCGTCGTTACATTCCCACCCAACTGAGCGCGGAGCTTCCGCAGCAGCTCGGTCCGCTCGGCGGGCGGCGCATCGGCGGGTGGGGACAGGGTATTTCGAGATGCGGCACTCATCGCTAGCAAAGCCTCCGAGGGTAACTGTACGTATGTATCGTTACCTGTCAACCGCGACTTCAGCCAACCTGTGAATTTGCAGAAAACCCGCAAATTGGCCGATTTTCACCCGCTACTGGCCGAAACCGTCGCCGTGCGCTAACGTAAACAATAGAGAAAGAGGTAAACACTTCCGCATGGCCGACTGGTCCCTCGATTTCGACGCCCCGCAGTACCTGTGGCTGTTGGTGCTGTTGCCGGTTTTCTGGCTCGTGAGCCGGCGATCGCTCCATGCGCTTTCGAAGTGGCGGCGCCGCTCGGCGCTCGGGCTGCGGATGCTGGTGGCCACGCTGCTGGTGCTCGCGCTCGCCGAGCCGAACTGGCTCGAGCTGGCCCATCGCCTCTCCGTGCTGTTCGTCGTCGACGGCTCGTCGAGCATCGATCACACCGAACTGCAAGACGCGCTTGCTTATGTGAACAAGGCGGTCGCCACCCAGCGCGACGCCGACGCGCGGCGATCGGGCCGGCGTGGTCGTATTCGGCCGCGACGCGGCGACCGAAGTCCCGCCGCTCGACGCCTCCTGGCGGCTCTCGAAGATCGAGTCGCTGGTCGACCCGCGATTTTCGAACCTGGAAGCCGCCCTTGAGATGGCCGAGGCATCGTTCCCGCCCGACACGGCAAAGCGGGTCGTGATTGTCAGCGACGGCAATCAAAACATTGGTGACGTAAATGCCCAGGCCGATCGGATGCTCGCCGCGGGCACGGGGATCGACGTCGTACCGATCCGCTACCAGCGCCGCGGCGACGTCGTCGTCCAGCGGATCGACGCCCCGGCCAACCTACGCAGCGGAACGCCGTTCGCCCTGCGAATCGTGTTGGATAACATCACGGAAGGTCAAACCACGACCGGCAAACTCCGCGTTACCCGCGAACTGGGTGGTACGCGTCAGCTGGTTTCCGACGAGCCAATCACGCTGCAGCCGGGCAAGCAGGTGCTCACGTTGCGGCAGGAGCTGAACGAGTCGGGCCTCTCGACCTACGAGGCGACTTTCATCCCCGACGAACCGGCGGCCGACGTCCAGTCGCAGAACAACTCGGCCACCGCTTTCTGCCAGGTGAGCGGCAAGGGGCGCGTGCTACTAATCGAAGATGCGGCGAGCGCCGGCCAGTTCGACGGCCTGGTCGAGCTACTTCGCCGCAACGAGATCGACGTGACGGTCCGCGACACCCGCCGACCGTTCGACAACCTCGCCGACCTGCAGCAGTTCGACGAGGTGATCCTGGCCGACGTGCCGCGCGTGGCCGGCGACGGGGCCGAAGAGATCACGCAATTCACCGACGAGCAAATTCGCCAGCTGGTGCAGAACACGCAGCATTTCGGCTGCGGGCTGGTCGTCTTGGGCGGCCCCAACAGCTTCGGCGCCGGCGGTTGGACCAACACCGAGCTCGAAAAGGCGCTCCCGGTTGAGTTCCAGGTCGACAATGCCAAGGTCGAGGCGGTCGGGCGCTGGTGCTGGTGGTCGACAGCTCCGGCTCGATGGACGGCGAGAAGATCGCCTGGGCGAAGGCGGCGGCGGTGGCAGCCGCCGAGATGCTTGGCCGCCGAGATTTCATTGGCGTGGTGGCCTTCGACTCGGAATATCGCTGGATCGTGCCGCTGCAGCGCAATGGCACGGCGAGTCGGACTCGTTCGCGGATTCGGCAGCTCGGCGCCGGCGGCGGCACGGACATGATGCCCGGCCTCTCGGAAGGTTATCGCGCGATCCGGGGCGCGTCCGCGTCGATCAAGCATGTGATCGCGCTGACCGACGGACAGACGAACCCGGGAAGTTTCAATCAGCTGGCCGCGAAAATGCGCGCCGAAGGGATCACGACCAGCGGCGTGGCCGTCGGGCCGGATGCCGACCGGACGCTGCTCGCCGGCATCGCCAAGTCGGGCGGCGGCAAGTTCTACTACCTCAAAAACCCCAAGGCGATCCCGCGAATTTTCATGCGCGAAGCACGGCGGGTCTCGATGCCGCTGGTGTTCGAAGACCCCAACCCGTTTGCCGTGAATGTCGTCTCGCCGGACAACGAGCTTTCCGGCATCGACTCGCTACCGCCGATCACGGGCTACGTGCTCACCACGATCAAGCAGAACCCGCTGGTCGAGGTGCTCGCCGCGACGCCCCGCCAGCCGCAGCCCAACAGCACAATCGCTGCCGCCTGGACCTACGGCCTGGGCCGGGCCGCGGTGCTCACGACCGACATCGGCCAGCGGTGGGCGACCGCCTGGCCGACATGGGACAACTACGACAAGCTGCTGCTGCAACTCGTCCGCCGTTCGATGCGGAGCCACGACGCCAACGAGCGGCTCGCCATGTCGACCGAATTCCGCGACGGCAAGGTCCGGCTCGTGGTCACGGCGCTCGACCGCGAGGACCAGCATCTCAACTACCTGTCGCTCTCGGCCGCGGCGGTGCGGCCCGACGGCTCGGTCGAGGAGCACGCCCTCGAGCAGACCGCGCCAGGACGGTATGTCGCCACGATCGACGCCGCGGAGCCGGGCAATTACTTTCTCTCGGTGAGCGGCGGCGCGGGTACGGCGCCGCTGCGGACGGCGGTCGAAGTGCTGCAAACGGCCGAGTTCGACCGGCTAAAGAGCAACGACTCGCTGCTGGCGGGCTTGGCCGCGCGCACGCCGGCCGCCGGCGAGCCCGGTTCGGTGATCTCGTCGCCCCAAGGACTGTCCGACGCGGAGGAGATGTTAAAAACGGACGTCTTCCGTCCGGGCGTGGCACCGGCCGTGAGCCGCAGCCGGATCTGGCCGCTGGTGTTGCTGGCGGCGAGCCTGGTGTTTCTCGGCGATGTGTTTTGCCGGCGCGTGATGATCAGTTTCGGTTGGCTGTCGGCGCTGGTGGCCTGGCTGCCGTGGCTCGGGCGGCGCGCTGCTGCCGTCGCCACACCGCAGCCGATGGAGCGTCTTAAGCACTCGAAAGCCTCGGTCACCGCGAACATCAAAGCGCGCGGCGGCAACGCGGTGGGAATTGCCAGAAAACGCGGAAACTAATGCCACTTCCGCTGCGGCATCCGCCGACCACCGCGGCACCATTCACCGCCGCCAAGCCGACCGAACCGCCGCGCGAGTCGCTCGCCGCCGACGCCGAGCCGACGTCGTACACCTCGCGGCTGCTGGCCGCCAAGGAGCGCGCTCGCCGCGAGCAGCAGCGCCCCGACTGACGCCGCGCGTGGTGCTTGCGCGGGGCCGCGACGGCAAACATATTTCAGATTTGCGACGCGGCGCGACGATACATCGCGGTGGCGCGACGGAAGAATTTGCCAAATAATTTGCCGCGGGAGGCAATTCGCTCTTCACTTCACCGAAGTGAATTTGTAGAATCTCGCAGCTAGCTATAACTCTGTCCACAGTGAGCGTCTTCTACCGCAGGCTGGGACCGAGTTGGCTTTTGGACAATTTCCTCCCCCGGGTCGAACCCGGATAGGTAAAAAAGCGTGAATTTCGCTCTCACACATGGACTGTTGAGTTTGTGGCGTCGCCACTGGGTGACCAGGCTTTTCGGCCGTTCTGCGGCCGATGTCCGGTCTCCGCACGCTTGCGCTGCGGCATCCCAAGTCGGTTGGCGTGGGCGGATCCGTCGTTGAATCGATCCTCGATCGAACCGGAAACTTTGTAGCTTCCCGGTTCTCTTGCACGCCGTGCTGCTGGCCAACCTGTAGCAGCCCTTCTGATTTTCGTGCCTTTTTTCGATCTGTGCTGATTCTCAACCACTTGAGCTGCCACATCAGGCCAGCAACTAAGTGGACCGTTTCAAGCTAGACAAACTTGTACGTCAGCTGTTTTGAGGCTGATTCACACTCGCGTACTACTCGCTCAGGCCGGAATGCCTGACGCACTTACCAAGCTAGGAGCCAATCCTCCGATGAAAGTTGCTTCCCAACAAATCACTTTGCGTAACTTGACGAGCGGCCGTTCGCCCCTGGCGAACTTGCAAAAGGCCGTTGAAGAAGCTCTCGGTCCGGACACCACACCAGTCCGCCTGAGCGTCACCGGCAAGTTCCGCGGCGAACACCACTGCGAAGTCGAAGCCGTCTACCCCCGGATCTATGGTCCGAACGGGGCCGAGACCTCGATCTTCAATTACCGACCCCGACGGATCGCCCGCACCAACGCGTTCAACGCGGTGATGCTGATCCCGACTGGCGTCGACTGCGTCATCGGCGGCCACGCCGGCGATGCGACCCCGGCCGCCCGGCTGTTGGCTTCGGTGAGCGATCATTTGATCGTCCATCCGAACGTCGTCAACGCCTCGGACGTCAACGAGCAGACGGAAAACATGCTCTACGCCGAAGGCAGTCTCATTTGTCGCGTGATGATGGGCACGGCGGGCCTCCGCAAGGTGCGCCAGAACCGCGTGCTCTTGGTGACCGAAAACCGCAAGGACGCTCCGAACGTCGTCGACCAGACGATCAACTGCGCTGAAGGTGCCCGGGCCACGCTCGGCATGGACATCAGCGAAGTCGTCGTGCTGGAAAAGGAGTTGTTCATGCAGACGGGCGTCTCCGATTCGGGCCGCGTGACGGGGCGGGTCGAGCGTCTGACGCACCTGTTGGACATGCTCGCCGAGAAGCGGGATAGCTACGATGCGGTGGCCCTGGCCACGCGGATCACGCCGCACATCGACACGATCCAGCTCCACCATGCGTACTTTGGCGAAGGCGGCCCGAACCCCTGGGGTGGCGTCGAGGCAGTGCTCACGCACCTGATCTCGGCCGTCCTGGACGTGCCATCGGCCCATGCTCCGACGATGAGCAGCGAAGCGCTGCGCACGGAGTCGTGGGGCGTCGTCGAGCCGCGGAAGGCCATGGAGATCATCTCCACGACCTACCTGTTCTGCGTGCTGAAGGGCCTCAACCGGGCGCCGCAGATCGTGGCGAATCCGACCGGTACGTACGATCCATCGGTGATCACGGCCGAAGATGTTTCGTGCCTAGTGATTCCGGATGGTTGCGTGGGTCTGCCGACTTTGGCGGCCGTCGAGCAGGGTATCCCCGTCATTGCGGTGCGTGGCAACACGAACCTGATGCGTAACGACCTGCGGGCGCTGCCGTTCAAGCACGGCCAGCTCCAGTACGCCTCGAACTACTACGAGGCCGCAGGCATCATGGCCGGCATGAAGGCGGGCGTTGCTCCGGCGACGATCACCCGTCCGATGCAGCCGATGCAAATCAGCCGCGTCGGCACCGAAGAACCGGTCGTCGCCACCAAAGGCAACGGCAAAGCCGCCACGAATGGCCACGCCAATGGTCACGCGACTAACGGCAACGGCCACACCAATGGCACGAACGGCACCAACGGCAACGGTAAGGGCCGCAAAGTGAAATCGGTCGTCACGGTGGAATCCGCCGTGGCTGAACCAGAAATGCTCGTGGAGGTTGGCGGTCAGTGACAGCTGACTCCACAAGGGTAGCCGACCAGGACCGCGCACCGCTCTTCGACTCGCTCGATCGGTACGCAAAGGGAGGCATCTACCCGCTTCACACGCCAGCTCACAAGGGCGGCCGGTTCGCGGATGCGGACTTGGCCGCCCTTCTTGGAAACCGTGGCCTCGCGCTCGACTTGCCGGGCATGACGGCCACCGACAACACGTTCCACCCCACTGGCTGCGTCCGCGATGCACAAGCGCTAGCGGCCGACCTGGTTGGAGCTCAGGAATCATTCTTCCTCGCTGCCGGCTCGACGCTCGGCGTGGCGACGGCAATCATGTCGGCCGTGCCTCCCGGCGCGACGATCGCCTTGCCCCGCAATATCCATCGCTCGGTGGTCGCTGGGCTGGTGCTGTCGGGTGCGCGGCCGCGGTTTATGAATCATGCGGTACTGCCCGAGTGCGGCGCGCTGGGCGTACCGATTGAGGAATTGCGGAAAGCACTCGACGCGGATCCGAAACCTGCCGCCGTTTTCTTCACACGACCAAGCTACTACGGCATCGCCCGCGATTTGTCAGAGCACGTTGCACTTTGCCGATCGCGCGGCATTCCGCTGATCGTCGACGAGGCACACGGTGGCCATTTCGCGTTTCTGCCCAACAACAATCCGGAGCCAGCGCTGGCAGCTGGCGCCGATCTGGTGATCCAAAGCTGGCACAAGACCGTCGGCTCGCTCGTCGGTTCGGCGATGCTGCATGTCGGGCGCGAATCGCCCGTCAACCCGACCCAAGTTCGCGACGCGTTGAACTTCCTCCAGACCACAAGCCCCAGCTATCTATTGATGGCGTCGCTCGACCTGGTGCGGCGCCGGATGGCCCGCGAAGGGAAGCGGCTATTCGCCGAGGCAGTCGCCGAAGCACAAAAGCTGGAGGAGGAAATCGAACGACTGCCGGGCCTGCGCGTGCTGCGGCCCGAAAGCGATCCGCGGATGGCGGACCATCGTCGCGATCCCTTGCGGTTGGTGGTGAACGTGTCGGAGACCGGTTGGACCGGCTACGACGTCGAGCTCTATCTCCGCAATGAGTTCCAAATCGAAGACGAAATGTCCGACTGGACGAATGTCGTATATATCTTGAGTCCAGAGGACGATCCGGCGGCCCGAGCGCGGCTCGTCGCGGGGTTGAAATCGATCAGCGATTCGCCCAAACCGGCCGCGGATTTGCCGCAATATACGGCAGCAGATTTGGTGCGATTCATGCAGCCCACCATTCCACCTTTAGCGATGTTGCCGCGCGAGGCAGCCCTGGCGGCCAAAGAAACGGTCCCGTTGGCCGGGGCGGCTGGCCAAGTGTGTGCCGAAATGGTTATGTTTTATCCTCCGGGCATCCCGCTTTTGATGCCCGGCGAAACGATCACGGACGAAGCCATCGAGGTCTGTGGACAGTTGCTTGCCGCGGGAGCCCACCCCTACGCCAGCGACACGTCGCTCGCCACGGTTCGCGTTGTCCGTTAGTCCCCTATTTTGAGTATGAGTGAATGCGATGACACCGATCGCCGTCGCCCGAAAATCCGCTGCTGCCACCTCCACAGGCCTGCCCCTTTCCTGGTACTTCGACCCGGAGATACTCGAGATCGAGCGGCGCGAGCTGTTCGACGCGGGCCCCAGCTACGCGGGCCACCAATGTCTGGTGCCGAACGACGGCGACTACTCCGTTCGCGGCGGTTTGCAAACAGGGCGCGTGTTAGTGCGCCACCAGGGCGAGCCACACCTCGTGTCGAATGTCTGCCGCCATCGGCAATCCCAGCTTCTCACCGGCTGCGGCCACGCCAAGCACATTGTCTGCCCGATCCACAACTGGGCCTACGACCTCGACGGCTGCCAGGTCGCGGCGCCGTTTATGGGCAAGAATCCCGGCCTCGATCTGCCGCGAACCGATGTCGTCGATTGGAACGGCCTGCTCTTCGCCGGTCCGCGCGACATCCGCCGCGAGCTCGCGCCGCTTGATGGCTGGACCGAGCTTGCCGGCCACGACGTCGTGCTGGAGCGCGTCGAGGAAGAAGAACACGACCTCAATTGGAAGTCGTTCCTCGAGGTGTTTCTGGAAGATTACCATATTGGCGCGATCCACCCTGGTTTCCGCGCGTTCGTCGATCCGAGCGATTTGCATGGGGCGCTCCACATCACGAGCGGCGAGCGATTTTTCTGCGAGCAGGTGAAAGTTCGCTGGCCGTTTGCGACGGCCGGCTCGCCGCTGTTTGCCGAATATCAGAAAATCCTGTTGGACGTGGCCGGGGGCCGGAGGCCCGAGTTTGCGGCCGTCTGGATGTGCCTGTTCTCCGGCCAGCTGATCGAGTGGTATCCGTATTCGTTTGTCGTTACCACTTACACTCCGCTCTCACCCCGTCGGACGCGGCTGCGGAGCGAATACTTCTTTGATCGCGAGATCGCCGAAACTCGCCGCGACTACGTCGAAGCGGGCCTCGCCGTGCTCGACGAAGTGACGGGAGAAGATCAGCACGCCGCCGAGACGATCGAACAAGGTCGCTCGGCCGCGTTTGCCCGCGGCGAAAACTGGCAGGGTCCCTATCAGCTGCCGATGGAACAGGGTCTCAAGCGCTTCCACGACTGTCTCCGCCAGTTGGTCTCCGCAGCCGGTTAGTTAGTTTGTGCAGATTCTCGGGCCGACTTTCGACCGTTTTCACGGTCCATCTTGCGCAGCGTCCGTCGAACGAAACGATGTAGCCGTTACATCCGCTGCAATCGAACTGCCTGGGCAGCAAATCCTTCGCTGCCGGCCGGGGCGGGCCCTCCCCTCATCTGGTCAACCTATATTTCCTCGATACATAAAAGTTGCGGGGCTGCTTGGCGGCGAGCGGATTGCGATCGACGTACTCAGCGAGATGCCAGTGTTCGGCTGCCGACTTTGCCTGCCCGCCCCGGGAAACCCACGGCATCGGCGAAAGTGGCAAGCACCAGGCTGCCACCACCAAATCATCCATTTAATTGTGTTCCGGCCGCGGTGATCCGGTCGCGCCGTGCGGCTAATTTGAAAGAAACGACAACCTTTAAGATTTGCCATGGCCACTCCAACACATCCCAATGAACTGGCTTTCGAGACCGCAGTTCAGGAAAAGGTCCGCCTCTACGCGAACGCGGTCGCGCGTCACATCGACCGACTGTTTGCTGGGCTGATGCTCGCTGCAATGGCTTGCTTCGATTGCCGTCGTGCTTGATCGTCTCTCCCAGAACGTGGATCGGTGCCATCGGGCCACGTTTATACCCATTTTTGGATTGCCGTCGCCTTCGGTGGGTTGATCTGCAGCCTGCCGATTTATTTCGCCTTGAAACGGCCCGGTGAGGTCAGCACTCGGCTCGTGATCTCTGCCAGCCAGGCGCTGTTTTGCGGATTGCTGGTCCATTTGACGGGTGGACGCATCGAAACCCACTTCTACTACTTCTGCTCCCTGGCATTTCTCGCCGCCTATCGCGATTGGCGCGTGCTCGTTCCATTCACGATCATCGTGGCGGTCGATCATCTCGCCCGGGGGATTTGGTGGCCGGAGAGCGTGTTCGGCGTCGCGACGGCCAGCGAATTTCGTTGGATCGAACATGCGTTTTGGGTTGTGGTCATGGACGTATTCCTGTTGCTCTCGATCCGCATGAGCGTCTCCGAAATGCAGACGCTCGCGCGACATACGACGCGAATCGAGATGCATTCCAAGGAACTAGGCCGCGCCAAAGAGCAAGCCGAGGCCGCCAATCGCTCCAAGAGCGAATTCCTCGCCAATATGAGCCACGAGATTCGTACGCCGCTCAACGGCATCCTTGGTTTTACCGAGCTGTTGATTCGCGGCGCCGACGGCGGCAACGAACAGGAGCGGTCCGACTTTCTCAAAACCATTCGCTCGAGCGGCAAGCACTTGTTGCAGTTGCTCAACGACGTGCTCGATATTTCCAAAATCGAAGCCGGCCAAATGCAGGTCGAGACGATCACCTGCTCGCCCCACCAATTGCTCGCTGAGGTCGTGTCGGTACTGCGAGTTCCCGCCCGCAAGAAAGGGATTGTGCTCGACTACCGCTGGGAGACTGGCATTCCTGAAACGATCCAATCCGACCCCCACCGGCTCAAGCAGCTGCTGATGAACCTGGTGAACAATGCGATCAAGTTCACCGACGAAGGAAGCGTGCAGGTGGTCGCCAGTCTGCTCGATACCGGCCCGACACCGATGGTGCAGTTTCAAGTGCGCGACACTGGCATCGGCATAGCTCCCGATAAACTCGAATCCATTTTCCAGCCCTTCATCCAAGGCGACAATTCGGTCACCCGAAAATACGGTGGCACGGGCCTCGGACTGGCGATCAGCCATCGCATCGCCAGGTCCCTCGGCGGCGATCTTACCGTCGAGAGCAACGTCGGCCAGGGAAGCGTGTTTACCGTCGCTGTCGAAGCCGGCGACCTGACCGGCGTCACGATCACCGCGCGGCCACCTGTCGCAGTGACTGGCGACGTAGGCCGCGAGGCCACGGGCAGCGCGTCACTCGAGGGAATGACAATTCTGCTCGTCGACGATGGCGAAACCAATCGCAAACTGATTGGCCTGTTCCTCACGCGCAGCGGAGCAACGGTCGAGATGGCCGAAAATGGCGCACTCGCCTTGCATGCCACCGAGCGAACGAAATTCGACGTCATTCTAATGGACATGCAAATGCCCGTCATGGATGGATACACCGCGACCGTTCGGTTGCGGGAGAAACAATTCCGAGGGCCAATCATCGCTCTCACGGCTCACGCCATGAAAGGCGACCGCGAGAAGTGTGAAGCAGCCGGCTGCTCCGGGTACCTGGCTAAACCAGTCAATATGGACGAACTGGTCCGCACGGTGCGCCTCTCGGTCAGCCATGCCACCCTCAACCAACGCGAGGATCGTCCCGTGGAAACATTGACCCCTGCGGCCGCCCCGCCGGCGCCGGCACCAGTGTATCACTCGACATTGCCGACCGACGACCCGGAGATCCGCGAAGTAGTCGCGGAATTCATCGACAGCATCAACCTACGATTGGACGCGATGAGCCAGGCGCTCGACTCGGACGATTTTGACGAGCTGGCCCGCCTCGCC
This sequence comes from uncultured Planctomycetota bacterium, assembly GCA_963847905.1. Taxonomy (GTDB): domain Bacteria; phylum Planctomycetota; class Planctomycetia; order Pirellulales; family Lacipirellulaceae; genus DASYDU01. The sequence goes on from CAWKBP010000007.1 coordinate 304,557, forward strand.
CACGCGCTAAAGGGATCGGGCGGCACCGCCGGCTTCAATTGCTTTACCGAACCGGCGGCGCGGCTTGAGAAACTTGCCAAAGACCGACAAGCGGCGGAAATCGAATGCACATTCAGCGAAATTCGCAACTTACAACAGTACGTTTCCGTTTGACATGATTGCCAATTTGCCCACGTCAGAATCCCAACGACGGAACCCATTCCGGTGGGGATTCTACGCCTTCACGCTGATCGCCGTGGGGGCGCCACTTGTCGTGGTGGTCACGGTGGCCATTCGTTCGAGCCTCGACTCCGCTACGTCCGCCGCTCGCGGACAGAGCCGGCTCGAACTAGCGCAACTGCAAACGATTCTGCAGAACGAACTGGTCGGAGTCGACGAAGCGATCGGCACCCTGTCCCGCGGGGCCAACGTCGTCGCAATTTTGAATCCACGGGGAAGTGCTGGAAATAACTCGGAGCGACTGCGGGAACAATTGCGAGGCTTTGTCCTGCAGCAGCCACTGATTTCCCGCCTCCGCGTGCTCAACAGTCGCGCCCAAGTAATGGCGGACACCCGGCCGGGAGAGAGTCCGCTCGGCGAGCCCGATTCGCTACTGCTGGAAAAACTTCAACGCGATCACGCCCAACGCCAGGTCGCGACGGGCTTCGACGTTGTCTTGGGCCAGCCCACGGTGCTGATCGCCCGTGAAATTCGTACGGGACCGGAAAACTCGCTCGCGGGTTACCTCCTGGCGAGTGTTTCGCCCTCGTCGCTGTTTGATGGCGTGCGCCGCTTTCGGTCCGCAGAGTTTCCCCACACGCTCGCTTACGTGATGGATGGGAACCATGCCCTGCTCGCCATGTCCGAGCCAGACCAACCGCTCGCGATGGCAACTCCCGACGCGCACAAATTGAACACGATCTCAATTTCCGCCAGCAGCACCGATGCCGCTTTGTTCGCTGCACAGATCGACGACGCTCCCTACGACTGCCAATCGGTGCCAATCGCCGGCTCGCCTTGGCGACTGGGAATGGCAACTTCAATGACCGACGTCTATTCGTCGACGGTCCGACTCGCCCAAAACTTGATTGCGATTTCCGCCGTCGCGCTCGCGCTGGCAGCGCTCGCCGGATGGTGGATCAGCCGATATACGGCGCGTCGGGTGGACGACCTGATGGTGGCAAACATCGCCCGCGAGACGGCTCAACAATACGCCGAATCGGCCAATCGCGCGAAGAGCCAGTTCCTCGCCAACATGAGCCACGAAGTGCGGACGCCGCTCAACGGCATCCTCGGCTTCACCGAATTGCTGCTGCGCGGTGCCGACGGCGGTAACGAACACGAGCGACAAGAGTTCCTCCAGATGATTCGCGATAGCGGACGGCAACTGCTCAGTTTGATCAACGACATCCTCGATATTTCCAAAATAGAATCGGGCCAGTTCCGCGTGGAAAAGGCACCCCACTCGCCGGACGAAGTCCTGTCTCAAGTGATTGCGACGCTCCGCGTGTCGGCGGCTCAAAAGGGCCTGACTCTCGATTATCGTTGGGAGAGCCGGATCCCGGAAACCATTCAAACCGACCCGCATCGGCTGAATCAACTGCTCACCAACCTAATCGGCAATGCCATCAAATTTACCGAGCGAGGCAGCGTGCATGTCGTCGCTCGGCTGGTCGATCGCGAAGGCGATTCAAAACTAAAGATTGAAGTTCACGACACGGGCATCGGCATTGCGTCCCGAGAAGCTGGAGATGGTTTTTCAGCCGTTCGTGCAAAGCGACTCGTCGGTCACCCGCAAGCATGGCGGCACGGGGCTGGGTCTGGCGATCTGCCGGCGGATCGCCGAATCGCTCGGGGGTGAGCTGACCGTCCGCACGATATTCGGCCATGGGAGCGTCTTCACCGCCACCATCGAGACAGGCGAGCTACATGGCGTACGCATGATCGAAATGCCGTCGCCGAACATTGCCGCCGACATTCCCCAAGAACCGTCCAAGGGCGCCAGTCTCGACGGCGTGAGCATCCTAGTGGTCGACGACATGGAAACAAACCGCCGGCTGGTGAGCATGTTCTTGACTCGCGCTGGTGCCAAAGTTGCCTCGGCCGAAAACGGCGCGATCGCCGTCGACATGGTCGAGAAGGGCGATTTCACCATCGTCTTGATGGACATGCAGATGCCCGTCATGGATGGCTACACCGCCACCACGCTGCTCCGCCAAAAGGGCTACGAGCGTCCGATTATCGCGCTCACCGCCCATGCCATGCGCGGCGACCGAGAAAAATGCGAGCTGGCTGGCTGCAGCGGTTTCGTCGCCAAGCCGATCAACATGGACGAACTGATTTCCACCGTGAAAGAAGCCGCCGAAAAAGTGGCTGCGGAACAAAACGATTCGGCCAAAGAACCTGATGTTTCCACTTTGCCGTTCACCAAAGGACACGGTGTCGCCTAATAGGACCAGATATTGCTCAGGAATCTTTCGTCTCTCGGATCGAGTGACGAATCCCACCCACAAACGTCGACTCTCCAACCTCGTTCGGAGCTTGACCAGTGAGCCCCTCCTTAGAATCTCCCACCATCTGCCCACCGTTTCCGTCGCTGTCGGCGGCCGTCCCGACCTCACCAGCGACGAACGACGACGTTCCCGATCTCGTCAAGCAATCCAAGGTGATGATCGTCGACGATGAGGCGATGAACATCAAAATCCTCCGCCGGCTGTTGGAACTCGAAGGATTCACGAGCTTCATCACTACCACCGATGCGCCGACGGCGGTTTCACTGATCCGCCAAGAGCAGCCAGACATCGTGCTCCTCGACCTGATGATGCCCTACGTCAGCGGACTTGACATCCTGACCGAGGTTCGCGGCGATGACTCGATCGGTTTCATACCGATCGTCATCCTCACTGCCGTTACCGATCGCGACACGCGGGTCCGCGCCGTGGAATTTGGTGCGACCGACTTCCTCAACAAGCCGGTCGACGCCAGCGAGCTGGTTCCCCGCGTGCGTAACTTGCTCGTGGTCAAGGAGTATCAGGACAAGCTCCGTCAGTACAACAACAACCTCGAATACGGCCGTCCGCCAGCGGACCGCCGAGCTGGAAAACTCGCGCCGCGATTTGATCCATTGCCTGGCCCGCGCCGCCGAGTATCGCGACGACGACACGGGACAACATGTGCTCCGCGTCGGCCGCTACACTCGGTTGATCGGCCAGGCGATGGGTTTGCCCGAAGAAGTCGTCGAAACTCTTGAGCACGCCGCCCTGCTCCACGACATCGGCAAGATCGGCATCCCCGACTCGGTGCTACTCAAGCCGGGCAAGCTCACGGAAGACGAATTCTCGATGATGCAAAAGCATCCGGGCTTCGGCAAACGAATTCTCACTTCCTTCTCGACGGACGAAGAACGGACCCTACAGCGCCACGCTGAAGTCGGCGCCCACATACTCGAAGTCGGCTCCTCGCGAATTCTCGACATGGCCCGCACCATCGCGCTCACGCACCACGAACGCTGGGACGGCAGCGGCTATCCGCTCGGTCTCAAGGGCGACGATATCCCGCTGGTGGGCCGGATCGTCGCGGTAGCCGACGTGTTCGACGCACTTAGCTCGCGCCGCTCGTACAAAAAGGCGTTTCCACTGGACGAGTGCTTCCAGATCATGCTCGAATCGCGCGGCTCTCACTTCGATCCGGATGTGCTTGACGCCTTCCTTAGCGTTCGCGACCAGGTCGTCCAGGTGCAGCTCCACTACGCCGACGAGAACTAGTCCAACTGGCCGCCCGATGATTCAGACCGACGGGGGTCAGACCACCGCCGGCTGCGCCCCGGCAGCGACCGGATCGCCGACCGTGATCATGTCGCCGCCCCGTTCTGCCGACCGCTTCATCGCAGACTCCGCGCTGCGGATCACTTCGACCACGCCATAGCCGGCAGATGGATTCGCTAATCCGATACTTGCGGTAATGTTCCACAGCCCGTCGCCCATCCGCACCTTGCACTGCCGCACCTGCGATTGCAGCCGCTCGGCCACGGCCAGGGCGTTCACTTCGTCGACGCCGGGTAGCAAGATGGCGAAGATCCCTTCCTGGAACTCGCAGCGTTCGTCCATGTCGCGCGTGACCGCCTCCAGCATCCGGCTGAGCACCTGATGCAGGAACGTCTCGGCCGACGTGCCGAAGCGGGCGGTCAGCTGCTGCGACTGATCGACCCGCAGCAGGAACACCGAGACCATCGGTCCGCCCCGTTTCCATTCGGCCAGGCGCCGCTGCAGATTGGCCACGAACAGCGAGCGTCCCGAGAGCTGTTGTCCGTCGGGAGTGGTCGTCGCTTCGGCCGCCGACTTTTCTTCGCCGTCTTCGCCGCTAAGCTTGCGACGAAACATCGACGCCAGCTGTGGCGATTCACTCTTGGCCGCTTCGACTGTTTTGAAGGCGGAGGAAATCGGGAACGCCGCCTTGCCGTCGTGCCAGTAGCACAAATTGCCTCCCGCCTCGTTGGCCGATTGGAGCGACTTCTCGACCCGCTGGGTGAGTTCATCGGGCTGCTCTTCGACCTGCCATTCGGCGACGCCCACGCTCGCGGTGAGCCGCAGCGGATAGTTGCCATGGCCAAACTCGGTCTGCTCGATCGCTGTCCGCAGCCGCTCGGCCACCGGAAGCGCGTCGTGCATCGACGTCTGGGGCAAGATCAATGCGTACGTGTCGCCGGCAAAGCGGGCGACCATGTCGCGGCCGCGCATCTGTTGCTTGGCCACGCCCGCGGCTTGTCGCAGGATTACGTCACCGCCTTGATGGCCATACTGCGAATTGATTTGGTGGAAATTGTCGAGGTCCAGGAACATAATCGTGAAATAACTGGCGTTCCCATGTTTCCGGGCGGCCAATTGTTCAATCTCGGCCTCAAACGCCCGCCTATTTGGCAGCGACGTAAGTAGATCCGTATGACTGAGCACCGCCTGCATGTGCACCATCTCGGCCTGCTCGCCGAGGTGCTGCTCGGTGGACTCGATCTTCTGCTGCATTTCGTCGGTCGCGTCGAAGATCTGAGTGACGGCTTGCGTGATGTCTTCGACCTTCTTTGGCTCGGAAACTTCCAAACCTGTCGTGATTTGCTTGATTTTTTGGCCGTGGTGCTGGATATTCCCCATCAGCTCGGCTGCCAGCATCTCGAGCGAACTCAGCACGCGCCGGTAGACATGCCGCTGCCGATCGAGCGACGCAAACGTGAAAAACAGCCCGTACGGATCCGTGAGATGATCCTGGATTTCGCCATGCCGGCTATCGATGATTTGCTGAATGTCGTTGAACTGGTGCTGCACCAAGCCGTTGGCCGCGATGATCGACTCGGCTGCATTGGAGATGATCGCCGGCTCTGTGGCCGAGGCATCGCGCAGCTCCGATTCGACCTGACGGATACATTGGATGTGCTGCTCGACGCAGGAGCGGACCGTCTCTGCCGCCGCGTGCAAGCCTTGCAGTGCCTGCTCTGCAACTTGCTTGCGCTCGGCCTTGGGCATCGCCGACGACGATCCCGTGCCAAGTCGCAGCCCGCGGAGCCACCAACCGGCGCAAAATGCCACGCCAGCGGAAACAATCGAAAGCCCGATTCCCAGTTGCCAGATATGCGCCATACAGCGACCCCTTGCCCGCGCGGCTTCGCTTGATTGCGCCGCAGACGAGCAGCCACAGATTACAACCATCCCGACACGATGCCGGTAACCAATTGGACGAGACGACCGCTCGCTCCCACTACCAGGAAGCAAATTGCCGCACAGGAAGCTTAGCTTATTTTCGCCCTGCTAGGCTCGTAGGGGCTGTACCGATTGCATAGCCAAGAATGACGAGTCTGCGTCATTCGCTCGACTTGGGGACGGAACCGGCGCCCTTCCGCAATTCAATTCGGGAAGCTTCAGCGAGCGACTCATAATCGCGGCGAATCCGTTCCAGGTCGCAGTCCTCCATTTCCTCCAGGTCCAAGAGCGCATTTTGCGCTCCTTCAATCGCGCGAATCAATTCGTCGAGCTTGATCTGAACCGCCGCCGTATCGCGATTCTGAGTGTTCTGAATCAAGAACACCATCAAGAACGTGACGATGGTCGTCCCGGTGTTGATCACCAACTGCCAGGTATCGCTGTAGCCGAACATCGGGCCGGTCACCGCCCAGACAGCAATCACCGTAACCGCGGCAACAAACGCCATGGGGTGCCCGGTCGCCCAGGCGGCCCACTTGGCAAACTTCGTAAACCAGTGCGCAAGCTTGTTCATACGTGCTCCAGTGCAAGGAATGGCGCGGACCTTCCCTTAATCACCGGCAGCATGTGCAAGAACTGCGCCACTCGGCAGCCATGGAGGCCACTTCCAGCAGCAAGTTAAAAAACGCCGCGTCGCCCCGAACTACTGAGCCTGGGCCACCGCCACGTCCGCCTTGGCGACTTCCACGGCGTAAACGTGCGATTTGCCGTGCATGTTCGAGCGGAATACGATCCACTTGCCGTCCGGCGTGAAAATCACGTTAGGCTCCAATCGATAGTCGTGCTTCGACATATCGACCAGCCGCTCACTCTTGAACACGCCCGCCTTGACCTGGTGTTCCGCCTGCTCAGGCAGGCCTTCCATTTTCACCAATTCGGGCCGAAACAGATAAATCCACTGTCCGTTTTGCGCAGGGTCGAGGTTGTTGCCGTTTGGACTGCGATTGGCCACGCTCGCCGGGCCGCCGCCGTCGCCGGCAAATAGCTTGCCGTCCGGCGATACGTTGTAATGTACCGACCACTCGTCGCGCTCGTGGTGGTACCAGGTCCGCTTGCCGGTCGCCAGTTCGTATCCCGCCAACCAGAACACCAGGCTCCGCGGCGTCTGCAGGTCGTACCAAACTGTCTTGCCGTCGTTGCTAAAGAACTCGTGACCTTCGATTTCCATGTCCATCGTTCGTGGGTGGAGCTGCTTGAGCCCGGTGCCATCAGTGCGCATCACCCAAGTGCGATCGACGAAGTGCCAGGGACCTTCGTGGCAGAACAGGAACTGTTCTGGGTCCGTTGGCGAACACTGCAAATGGTTGAGCCAATCGTGGCTGCGATGGATCACATGAACGTAGCCACTCTTGAGGTCGACCGTGTAGATGACACGCGCTTCGCCCGACTTCCAATTCGGCGTGAGCCGGCCTTCGCCGGTACCGTTGGGCAATTCGCGAGGCTCCGGCTTTCCCTCTGGGTCGCGGCCGATCGCCACCAGCATCGTCTCGTCGGCGTTCACAGCAATGTTGCCGCCCCCGAACTTCTCCGGCAGCTTGGCTACATGCCGCTCTTCGAGCGTGTCGAGATTCGTGGCAAACACGTCGCCGCCGCCCCAACCCCCTCCGCGCCGGCGCCGGCCGCCCTCACGGCGCTCTTCCTCTTCCGCCGCCGTCTCTGGCCGCCGTTGAGTGTCGCCTTGAGGACGGTACTCACGGCGGATGTCATCGTCGTCGCGGCGATTGCGGCGAACGTAGAAAACGTCGCCTGACTTTCGGCCGGTCAATAGGATGCCGACCCGTCCTTTGACGATCTGCTTTAGCTCATGCGTCTCGAGATCGGCGGTCCAAATCCCGCTGGGCGCGGTGAACACGACCTTCTTGCCATCGGCCGAGAACGGGTGCTGATGGAAATAGAGACTCGCGCTCCCAGGCTCGCGCGACAATCGCACAACCCGATGCCCGGTCGCCGGATCGACCCAATCCGTCGGTGGTTCGTCTGCCGCCGAGGTTCTGCCGACGAGCACCACGAGCGTCAACAACAGGCTCAAGAATCTCGCTTTACTCATCAGTTCCTCCCGTTGGTGCGAGTCGACCGTCTGCGGTCCGAATTTCCCGCTCGACTCGCTTCAATCCACTATAAACCACCGCTTTGCCCCGGGCATCCACTCCGCATGCCACGGATAAGGACAAAAGCGCGGTACCCCAACCCCGTCCAAACTGGTAAATTGAGGGGCTCAACACTGCCGCCCCACCATTCCCGCCCAAGTGATCCCACCGCCATGCGTCGCTCCGACATCCGAAATATCGCCATCATTGCCCACGTCGACCACGGCAAAACCACGCTCGTCGACTGCCTGCTCCGCCAAAGCGGCGAGTTCCGCGCCAGCCAACTCGTTGGCGACTGCATTCTCGACTCGAACGATCTCGAGCGCGAGCGCGGCATCACGATCCTCGCCAAAAATATTGCCATTCACTACAAAGGCATCAAAATCAATCTCATCGACACGCCCGGCCACGCCGACTTTGGCGGCGAGGTCGAACGCGTGTTGCGGATGGCCGACGGGGCCCTTGTGCTCGTCGACGCCGCCGAGGGGCCAATGCCCCAAACCCGCTATGTGCTCGGCAAGGCCCTCGAGTGCAAACTGCAACCGGTGGTCGTGATCAACAAGATCGACCGGCCCGACGCCCGCTCTCACGAGGTCTCGGGCGAAGCATTCGACCTCTTGATGGACCTGGGGGCCGAGCATCTCGACGACTTCCCCCACATTTTTGCTACCAGCAAAGAGGGCTACGCAACAACCGACCCCGCGGTTCGCGGCGATTCCATGGCCCCGCTTTTGGATCTGATGATCGAGACCGTCCCTGGCCCCGAAGTCGACCCCGACGCCCCCCTGCAAATGCTGGTCACCAACCTCGATTGGTCCGACTATGTCGGCCGGATCGCCGTCGGCCGGATTTACTCCGGCACGATCCGACCAGGGCAGCAGATCGCCCTGATGCAGGCCGACGACCAGTCTAAGAACGTCAAAGTCGTCGAGGTCCACCTGTTCGATAAGCTCGGGCGGGTCCAGGCGGAAGAAGCCACCGCCGGCGACATTGCGGCCCTGGTGGGAATCGACGACGTCACGATCGGCGACACGGTGTGCGACCCCAATTCGCGCCGCGCCATGCCCCGCGTGACGGTCGACGAACCGACGATTTCAATGGTCTTCGGCATCAACAGCTCGCCGCTCGCCGGCCGCGAAGGCAAGTACGTCACCAGCCAGCACCTCGCCGCCCGCCTCAAACGCGAACTGGAGCGCAACGTCGCGCTCCGTGTCGAGCCGGGCGAATCGGGAGACACGTTCCAGGTCTATGGCCGTGGCGTCCTGCATCTTTCGGTCCTCATCGAAACCATGCGCCGCGAGGGCTACGAGCTGTCGATCGGCAAGCCACACGTCGTGTTGCATAAGAATGACGGCGTCATTGAAGAGCCGTTCGAGAGTCTGGTGGTCGAAGTGCCACACGACAAGCTCGGGCCGGTGATGGAACTGGTCGGTGCGCGCCGCGGTCAGCTTTCCCACATGGATGCCCACGACAACTACACGTACGTCGAGTTTTCGATCCCGGCCCGCGGCTTAATCGGCCTCCGCACTCGGCTCTTGAATGCCACCCAGGGCACCGCCGTGATCCACCACCGATTTGAAGCGTATCGACCCCAGGAAGGCGACATCCCCGATCGTGCCAACGGCGTACTCGTCTCGATGATTGGCGGCAAAGTGGTTGCCTACGGCCTCGACACGCTGCAAGAACGCTCCGAGTTGTTCGTCTCGCCGGGTGACGAGGTCTACGAAGGCATGATTGTTGGCGAGAACAGCCGCAGCGAAGACATGTCCGTGAATCCCACCCGCGAGAAGAAACTCACCAACATGCGGGCGAGTGGCACCGACAAGAACATTCTCTTGAAGCCGGCCCGCATCATGTCGCTTGAGACCGCGCTCGAGTACATCGAAGAGGACGAACTGCTCGAAGTCACCCCGACTCAAATCCGCCTCCGCAAGCGGATCCTCAAGGAAGTCGACCGCAAGCGCGCCTCGCGCAGCCTGGAAGCCAAGCTCGCCGCACGTTGACGCGCCGATTCTCTTCCACCTCAACGATTCGTCCCTGAGTTCGCCGAAGGGCCGCACGGCCGCAGCTGCACCATGCTCCGTGGCAATTCTCCCCCGCGCGCCAGCCGCAGAATCGTCAGCGTCCCGCGCGATCGATTCTCGCCGCCGCGCTCCGAATTTGACGGGTGATCGGGTGTGCGCGGTGGCTCCGATTGACTGGGGGCCCTCAAGGTTTCGCCAGATGGAACCGCCCCCTTCTCGCACGCCGCGATTTAGCTATCACTGCTTTCGGTCGATACGGCTCTAGGCACCCTAGCCGGCGTGGACGGATTCCTCCCGACGTTTACACGGACGTAGTTTCATGAACCCACTGGTTCGCAATGCGATTGGCCTGGCGCTTGTCGCCTGTTGCCTCGCAACGCTCTTGGCGACAACCACCAGTGCGCGCGATCCCGATTGGTATCGGGACGTCGAATACCTGACGTGGAACGTCCGCGCGGATGAGGCAGAAGCCGCCCGCACGACCGAATCCAGCGGTGAAATCTATCTGCAACCCTCCGAGGAAGAGCGCGACTGCGGCTGGTACGAGTCCTGCAGCTGCGACGGCTGCTCGATGAGCGCCACGAGCGAGTGGCAGAGCCGCGTGCTGTGTCTCTGCAGCCAGGCGAAAGAGAGCGGGATCGCGTACAATTTTGCCGCCACGCAGTTTTACCAGGGCGTCACCAGCGGTGGCCTCGACGAAGGCTTCGAGTATGGCGGCAAGATCGACCAGTTCGTCACACTCGACAGCGCCAAGCTCGGCCTCTGGCAGGGCGGCTCGATGATCATGCACGTCGAGACTCGCTTCGGCCAGGACGTCAATCAACAGGCCGTCGGACTCGCTCCAGTGAACGTCGCCATGCTCTATCCCAATGAGAATGAGCACGACACCGCGATTACCGGCCTGCAATTCACCCAGGCCGTGACGGACGAGTGGCAAGCCGCCTTCGGCAAATTCAATTCGCTTGATTTATTCAACATGCTCTATCCGCAGACGGGGCGCGGCGTGACCGGTTTCATGAACGCCTCGATGGTGATTCCGCTCTCCGTCGCCCGCGTCTTTCCGCTTTCGTTCATGGGCGCCGGCGCGCTCAAGCTGCACGGCGCCCAAGTCCAAGGCGGCGTGATGGTCTACGATCCGCACAATGTCACTACCACCAGCGGCTTCGACGAACTCGGTGACAACGGGGCAAACATCTTCGGCTTTTGGCGATTCTTCACAGACGTCGGCGGCCTGCCCGGGTCGCAACTATTTGGTTTTTCGGGCGCGACGGGCGAATTCGTCTCGCTCGACCCGGCCGGATTCGTGATTGTACCCGGCGAAGGCATCGTGGCGCCGCAGCAGAGCGGCTCATGGGCGGCGATCTACATCCTTGAGCAACGTCTGTGGCAAGACTGCTGCAACCCCGATCGCAACGTTGGTCTCTTGAGCCAATGGTGCATCGCCGATGAACAGACCTGTCCGTTCCAGTGGACCGCAAACGTGGCGATTCAGGGGCAAGGCCTGCTCGCCGGCCGGCCGCAAGATACGACCGGCGTCGGCTATTTCCACACCGGTCTCAGCAGTCAGTTTCAATCGTTGCTCAGCCCGGTACTCACTCTGCAAGACATCAACGGTGTCGAACTCTATTACAACGCGGCCGTGGCTGAACATTTTGCTCTCACCGCCGACCTCCAGGTGATCGAGCCCGCCGATGTGACGAATGATACGGCGGTCGTCTTCGGCCTGCGCGGCACGATCGCCCTCTAGCGAAACTCAAACGCCGGCCTCCTGCTCGCGCGGATCGGTGCGGCGGATGATCTGACTGATGCCGGTTTGGTTGAAGCCCTTGTAGCCCTCGTTGCGTTCGAGGATTTCCAAGTGCGAGCCGATCGCCCCGTGGGTGGCGAATTGGTCGGCCTGCTTCTTCGTGATGTAGCCTGCCGCCAGCGCCGCGGCGATTCGCTGGGGCTCAACAGGCCAAGTTTCGCCTTGCGTAAACGATTGCCGGAGGTAGGCGAAGTTGGTAAACGGGTCCATCGAGCGGATTCCATCCTCGGCCAGTTGCTGGCGGGCGCCGGCAAAGTCGAACTGGGCCTCAAGATGATGCATTCCGGCCTGTAGCACCGCTTCACCGTGCAGGGCACACCATAGTCCCACCGTCCCCAGGTGGTCGCGGGGCGGCAACTGGCCATGGGCAAAGTCGCCCGCAACTTCTTCCGGCGACAGATCGACGTCGGCAAACACCATCACCTGGCAGGCCGTTTGCTCCATCACTTGTGCGCCCCAACCGGCGTCGACTCCCGCGTAGAATCTTTCGCGGCAGTACATCCCCAGCGATTCAAGCAGCGCCACTAGCCGAGCAAAGTTTTCGCGGCTGCTGCGATAGGTGTGGTGATCGTGATTGCCCCAGCCGAGGCCGAGTACATCCTGCCGCGCTCGCTGCAAGCGTCCGGCCCGGTTGCGGGCCATCCAAAAATCACGCTCCGCGCGGAAGAAGATCTCGCAGGCCCGGTCGACGCCAAGATCGGCTGTTGCGGCCGCGGCGACCTCCATCGCGTGGTCGAAGCCGTCCGCTTCGCTATCGAAGAGTCGACGCCGGCAGCGAAATGCTTCTTCGTGATGCAAGAGTGCCGAGATTTCGCTGCTAGAAAGCTCGCTGGGCGTGAAGCCTCGGTATCCGTGCCGTTCGACGACCCACAAATCCGCGTTGCCATCGTCGGCAATTCGCGCCGAGCGAAACTGCGACCAAGGCACGCCGTGGATCGGCGCATCCTTCTGGCCGTTTGCCGACAGATAGTCGACGACCGATTCGACTTTCACACCGAGTCCGAAGCGGTTACCGTCGAGTCGCAGCGTGGGGAATATGCCGCCGGCGTGTTCGGCAATCGGTACACCGTCGATCTCGCCAAAAGCGAAGCCGGCGTCCACGAGCGCGGCGCGATCGATTTCCGCGCCGCCGATGCCGACGTGGTCGACCCAATCGGCGAAACGAGTCCCCGTTTCGCGCAGAAATTTCTCTTTCAGCCGCATCGCAGCGGGCGATCGCTCACAAAATTCGTCGACTAGTTGCTGCACGATCGCAGCGGCTGCGGGCTGACATTCCCAGTGAAATTCTGCATTCGGTGCTGTTTTCGTCTCGGTACTCATAGCGACCTATAATTGTAGACGGGTCATTTCGGTTCGGCTTGCGGCCCAATTACTCTTACTACTATTCTACGATTCAGGTTTCGACAAGGTGACTCCTGCGCCATTTATTCAGCGATTAGCGAGAACGTATGCGTCAAATTCTGCTCCTTGGTAGCGGCATCATCGGCCGCATGATTGCCAGATTCCTGGTTAGCACGGGCGAATATCGCGTGCGGGTGGCCGATGTCGACGCCGAGAGGCTGGCGCGATTGAAGCAGCATGTCGAGGTGGACACGGTCGTCGTCGACGCGGCGAATCCCAAGCAACTCGACGCCGCGATGCAAGGTTGCGACGCCGTGATCTCGGCACTCAGCTTTCACTTCAACGTCGGCGTGGCGGAAGCCGCGGCTCGGGCCGGGATCAGCTATTTCGATCTCACCGAAGACGTCGAAACGTCGCGGCGCGTGCGTGAGATCGCCAAGTCGGCCAAACCCGGGCAGATTTTCATGCCGCAGTGTGGCCTCGCGCCAGGCTTCATTTCGATCGTCGCGCATCATTTGACCAAGTCGTTCGACAGGATCGACACGGTGTTCATGCGCGTCGGGGCGCTGCCGCTGTTTCCGTCGAACGCTCTGAAGTACAACCTCACCTGGTCGACCGACGGCCTGATCAACGAATATTGCAACCCCTGCGAAGCGATCTACGACGGGCGGCGACTCGACGTGCTGCCGCTCGAAGGGCTCGAGGAGTTCTCGCTCGACGGTGTGCGTTACGAAGCGTTTAACACCTCGGGCGGGCTGGGCACCTTGTGCGAGACGTTCGACGGCCGCGTGCGGCAACTCAATTACAAAACCGTTCGCTACATCGGCCACCGCCACTTGATGGACGTGCTCGTGAACGAGCTGCAGCTCCGCGACCGCCGCGAGATATTGAAGGACATTCTCGAGAAATCGGTGCCCGTCACGTTTCAGGACGTGGTGGTGACGTTTTGCACGGTCACCGGCCAAAGCGATGGCCAGCTCGTCCAGATTAGCGATGCCCGCAAAACGTATCACCAGATGATCGACGGCGAGAATTGGAGCGCGATTCAAGTGACCACGGCGGCCGGCATCTGCACGGTGGTGGATCTGCACTTCGCCGGCAAGCTGCCCAAGAGCGGCTTCGTGCGGCAAGAGGAAGTCGACCTCGAAGTGTTCTTGGCCAACCGCTTTGGCCGCTACTACGAGCACGCCGGGCCGACACCGACGCCCCAATGCGCGAGCCAGGTCCGTTCGCCGGAAATATCTGTGGAACCGTAAGGAATTCGTAAGCATGCTCCCCAAACTTGCTGACGCACTCAAGCGAATCGGCGTTGGCACGGACCCGCAAGCGGTGTCAGCTGCCGGCGTGTGGACGGCAGGCCTCGGGCCTGTGCTTGACGTTCACACCCCGATTGACGGATCACGCTTGGCGTCGTTGCCGCAGGCCACGCCGGAACAACTCGCCGCCGTCATCGGCCAGGCCCATGAAGCGTTCTTAAAATGGCAAACTATCCCCGCACCGCAACGTGGGCAGCTCGTGCGCCGCTTGGGCGAATTGCTGCGTGAGCATAAAGAAGACCTCGCCGCCGTTGTCGCCTGGGAGGCGGGCAAGATTTCGCAGGAGGCAATCGGCGAAGTCCAGGAGATGATCGATGTCTGCGAGTTCGCAGTCGGATTGAGTCGGCAGCTGTACGGTAAAACGATCGCCACCGAACGGCCCGAGCATCGCATGATGGAGCAATGGCATCCGCTCGGAGCGATCGGCGTCGTCTCGGCGTTCAATTTTCCCGTGGCAGTCTGGGCGTGGAACGCGATGCTGGCGCTGGTTTGCGGCGACACGGTCGTTTGGAAACCCTCGGAGAAGACGCCCCTCTCGGCGATCGCCTGCCAGGTGCTCGTCGATCGCGCGGTGCAGCAACTCGATTTCGTACCGTCGGGAGTCAGCAATTTGGTGATTGGCGGTGCAGACGTGGGAAAGCGCTGGCGGCCGACACACGCCTGCCGCTCATCTCCGCCACCGGCAGCGTGCCGATGGGCCGCTCGGTGGCCCAAACCGTCGCCGCCCGACTGGGACGCTCGCTCTTGGAACTCGGCGGCAACAACGGCATGATCGTCGCACCGTCGGCCGACCTCGCGCTCGCCGAGCGAGCCATCGTCTTTGCGGCCGTCGGCACCTGCGGTCAGCGCTGCACGTCGCTGCGGCGGCTGATCGTCCACGAATCGATCGCCGACGGATTAGTCGCTCGCCTCAAGAAAATCTACCAGTCGCTACCGATCGGCAATCCGCTCGACGACGGTACGCTCGTTGGCCCACTGATCGACGCCCGCGCGGCCGACGCAATGCACCAGGCGCTCGCCGCCGCGAAAGCCGAGGGAGGACGCATAGTCACCGGCGGCGGACGCGCGACCGACGGCGTGCCCAAGGGCGGCCATTACGTGCAACCCGCCATTGTCGAGATCGGCGCCGATGCCGGGATCATCCAGCACGAAACCTTCGCCCCAATCCTCTACGTCCTCCGCTACCAGACGCTCGACGAAGCGATCCGCATCCACAACAACGTGCCGCAAGGTCTCTCCTCCGCGATCTTCACCGGTGACGTCCGCGAAGCGGAACGCTTCTGCTCCGCCACGGGCAGCGACTGCGGTATCGCCAACGTGAACATCGGCACCAGCGGCGCGGAGATCGGCGGCGCGTTCGGCGGGGAAAAGGAAACCGGCGGCGGCCGCGAGTCGGGTTCCGACTCGTGGCAGGCCTACATGCGCCGCACCACGAATACGATCAACTACTCCCACGAGCTACCGCTCGCTCAGGGAATCCGCTTCGACACCGGCTCAAATTGACCTCGGCCGACGATTAAAGACGGAGGCGGAGGCAGCAACTGCCCCCGCCTCCTGCAATCACATCGAAGGCATCCATGCGAGTGATCTTTCCCATCCGTGGGAACCACGCGGCTCGCGACGCTGTTGGCGCCCCCCTCAACGTGAGTGATTGGATTGATTGCCTTGGCTGACCAGCGCCCTCCGGCGACATCGACTCAAACAGCCGCCAGTTCGCGCTCGATCTCGGCCACTAGCGCCCGGGGATCGACTGGCTTTTGAAACCAAAAGTCCACTCCCTGCGGCCCGATCTCGACACCGCTTTGCTCCGGGCTCATCCCGCTCACCGCGATCACGCGAGTTTTGCGGAGCGATTCTTGCCTGCGGATGCGATGCAGCGTCGACCGGCCGTCGAGCTTCGGCATATTCATATCCAAGAGCACAACGTTGGGCGGCTGGCAGCGAGAAAGGTGCACCAGCGCCCCGAGGCCGTCGCCCGCCGTGTCGACTTCAAAGCCGCTCAGGCTCAGATAGCCTTCCAGCAGCTTCCGCTCGTTGGCATCATCCTCGACCAACAACGCACGTGGCAGCTTGGGGGCAGTCGGGTTGGATGCACTGCTGCCGTCGAGATCGGCTTCAATCGAATCAAACTCATGCAGCGAACGGCTGAGTTCATCCATCGCGTGATCGTTCAGGCCCTTCTCCAATTGCAGCGTCGCTAGCTCAAGGGAAAGGCGTGCCGTATTGAGCCGATTGCGAAGCCGGTGCTCGGCTTCTCGGCTAGCTTCATCGTCAGTCACAGAGTGCTGACCTTGCGTCGATGCATGTTGTGCGAGTTCACCGCGAAGAACTTCGATCTCACGCGGGGCGTCGATGCCAAGCCGCACCCGCTTCCCTTCGATACGAACCACTTTGACGGAAATCCCCAATTTGGGGAAGCGAATTTCTTCACTAGCACCGCGAGAGAGAACGAGCATGAGAAGGATCTCCAGATTCGCGCCTCGTCGCTCCATGCACGAGCGCCGGGCAGTGTTTTATTTGCTCTGCGGCGGTCAACTGGCGGCACCGGGCCGCATCGTCCGTGTCCGATTCGCAAAGCAGTTCAGGTCGGAGATCCGTTCCAGCCCTGTCCCAAACTATTTGGGTAGCAACTATATATAATCTGGGGGCGGCTAAAGTTCAAAGCCCGATTTTTGCGTTTCGCCGAGCGCGATCGCCAGGTATGCCAGCATGTCGCGGTGACTTGTCCCGAAGCGAGATCAAGCGACGATCTCATTCACCACGCGGCCCGCCACATCCGTGAGCCGGAAGTCGCGCCCCTGATAGCGATGGGTCAGACGCTCGTGGTCGATGCCCAATAGATGCAGCATCGTGGCGTGCAGATCGTGGACGTGGACCGGATTCTCGACGGCATAGTATCCCAGCTCATCGGTTGCGCCGTGAGCGATGCCCGGCTTGACGCCGCCGCCGGCGAGCCACATTGAATAGCCGCGGATATGGTGATCGCGGCCGGCGTCGGCTTGGTTCACGTCGCCTTGAGCCATCGGGGTTCGTCCGAACTCGCCGCCCCAAACTACCAATGTGTCGTCGAGCAGTCCGCGCTGCTTCAGATCGGCGATCAATGCCGCGCTCGGCAGATCGGCACTCTTGCAAACGGCGTCCAGGTTTTCATTGAGCTTGTCGTGGAAGTCCCAGTCGCGGTGATAGAGCTGAATGAATCGCACGCCCCGCTCGGCAAGCCGGCGTGCGAGGAGGCAGTTGTAGGCGAACGAGCCGTCGGGCCCGCTTACGCCGTACATGTCGAGGACGTGTTGCGGCTCACTCGAGATGTCGACCAACTCGGGCACGCTCATTTGCATGCGGAAGGCCAGCTCATACTGCGCGATCCGCGTGGCGATTTCGGGATCGTGCACTTCCGCGTCATGCAGCCGGTTCAGCCGCCCCACGCTATCGATGACGTCCTGTTCCGCGAGCGATCCACGCCCGGCGGATTGCCGACGTAATGCACCGCATCCCCTTTGGAATAGAACGGCACACCCTGATAGCGGCTCGGCAGGAAGCCGCTATGCCAATTGCGCGAGGAAATCGGCTGCGGACTTCGTGTGCCAGCGCGGCTGGTGAGCACGACGAACCCCGGCAGGTCGCGCGATTCGCTGCCCAGTCCGTAGTTAATCCAGGAGCCCATGCTGGGCCGGCCGGCGATGTTGGTGCCCGTACTGAGGAAGCTGTGTGCCGGATCGTGGTTGATTTGCTCCGTCTGCATCGAACGGATGATGCAAATGTCGTCGGCGATCTTCGCGTGGTGCGGCAGCCGGTCGCTGATTAGCTGCCCCGATGCACCGTGCCGGGCAAACTTGGCTTGCGGACCAAAACAGAGCAGCTGCTTCTGGGCTTGCAACTGGGCGATCGGCTGGCCGGCGGTATACGACGCGGGAATCGGTTGGCCATGCATCGCCCCTAGCTTGGGCTTGTAATCGAACAGCTCAAACTGCGACGGACCGCCGGCCATGCACAAGAAGATCACGCGCTTCGCTCGCGGCGCGAGATGGAGTGGATTAACCACGACCGTCCGGTCCGCCGGTCGCCGTCGTCCCCCAAGCCGTCGACGGAAGCAGTCCGCCCAGCGCCACCGATCCCAGCCCGAGCGAAGCACGGCTCAAAAAAGTTCGGCGCGCGATCAGGGCGTCCGGTTGTGGTTCGAGTGGATTCATCGCCATTGTTTCCGCCTTAATAGCGCGTGATCGATTCGCTTAGGTTCAATAACACCCGGCATACCGAGGTCCAGGCCGCCAGCTCCGCAACGTCGATGTTCTCCGGCCGCGGCGAGTTGCCCACCGACGCTGAGCGCCTCGGCTGCCGCCCTGTCCGCGGCATATTGCGTACGATGCTCGTCGACCAGCCGTTGCAGCTCATCGACTTCGGCTCCCGTCGCTTCGCGCCCCAACACCATCCGCCAGGCCCAGGCGATGCGCTCCCGATCACCGGTATCGCTGCACTCGCCCAGCACCCGCGCCGCCAGCGCCCGGGCCGCTTCGACATACGAGGGATCGTTCAGTAAGACCATAGCGGCGTTCGGTGTGTTCGACGGCGCCCGATCGGCCGTACACTCGGTCCGCGACGGCGCGTCGAAGGCAACTAGCCAGGGGTGCGGAAACTGCCGCTGCCAATGCACGTACACGGCGCGGCGGAACTGGTCGTCCCCCTCCGAAGCCTTGTACTCTCGCGCGGGAAAATTGAGCGGAGCATAGTAGCCTTCCGGCTGATAGGGTCGTACAAAATCGCCGCCGAACTTATTCACCAACAAGCCGCTCACCGAAAGCGCGTTGTCGCGGATCTGCTCGGCCTCGAAGCGGTATCGCCCCTGCCGACCGACAAGACGGTTTTCGGGATCGATCGCGTCGAGATCGGTTCGCGGCAAGCGACGCTTGCCGATAGGCGTTCGACGTGACCATCCGTCGCACGAGTTGCTTCACATCCCAATCCCGCTCCATGAACTCGACTGAGATCCAGTCCAAGAGCGGCTGGTCGGGCGGGGCTTCGCCCTGGCTCCCCATGTCGATCAGAGTTTTCGAAAGGCCGACGCCGAAAAAACGTTTCCAGAGTCGATTCACAACCACGCGCGCCGTCAGCGGATGATTCTTGCTCACGAGCCACCGCGCAAGGTCGAGGCGGTTGGCCCGCCGCCCTGTGACTGCGAGGGGCGGCAAGCAATTTGGCGTGGCTGGCTCGACCACTTCTCCCGTGCTATCCATCCAATTACCACGAGCGAGAACTCGAGTTTCGCGCGGCGGCACCGCAGCGGTCACCATCGTTGGCACAAACTGCCCTTCGAGTTCGACCCGCTGCTTTCTCAACTCGGTGAGCGCCGCCAAATTCTCTTGCCATTTTGGGCCGAGGTTGCCGGTCAACTTCCCCTCCAGCTTCTCGATCTTGGCATCGACTTTTTCGATCTTGTTGTAAACAGGCAGCGTCCAGGCCATGATCTCCGGCGGACGCACGTCGATTTCCGTATTGCGGCCCACGGGAACAAACGATCCATACTGATCGACGTCGGCAAAGAACGCCGCGAGACTGTAAAACTCCCGCTGCGTGTAGGGATCGAATTTGTGGTCATGACATTGCGCACAACCCATCGAGCCGGCGAGCCAGGTCTCAGAAAAATTTCGCACCCGATCAGCCTGGTAGATCGCCAGATATTCGGCATCCTGGGCGCCCTCTTCGTGCGTCGTCTGCAGCAACCGGTTGTATCCCGTCGCCACGCGCTGCCAGAGCGTCGGATTCGGCAACAAATCGCCCGCCAGCTGCTCGATCGTGAATTGGTCGAACGGCAGATTGTCATGGAACGACTTGATCACATAATCGCGGTACGGCAAGATGCGGTGCCCTTGGTCGCCATGATACCCCACGGTGTCGGCAAACCGCACGAGGTCAAACCACCAGGTCGCCATCCGTTCGCCATAGGCCTCCGAGGCGAGCAGCTTATCCACCAGCCGCTCATAAGCGTCCGGGCGCTCGTCCTGCACAAACTCTTCGACGTCGGCAGGCGTCGGCGGCAGTCCGATCAAGTCGAAATACAATCGACGCACGAGCGTGCGTCGGTCGGCCTCTGGTGACGGCTCGACGCCCGCCGCTTCGAGCCGGGCCAGCACAAAACGGTCGATGTCGCCGCGTGGCCACGCTTTGTCTTGTACCTCAGGAACGGCGGATCGCACCGGCGGTATATACGCCCAGTGGGGCTCGTACTTCGCGCCCGCATCGATCCACCGGCGGAGCGTTTCGATCTGCGCGGAGGTAAGCGGAAGCCGATGCGATTCCGGTGGCGGCATCTTCAGGTCGGGGTCGTCGCTCGAGACACGCTCGACAAGTGGGCTCGACGCCGCATCGCCAGCAACAATCGCCGCGGCCAGGGCACTCTCCTCCCGGTCGAGCCGCAAATCGGCCTGCCGCGCGGCGGAATCGGGACCGTGACATGTGAAGCAGCGATCCGAAAGAATCGGCCGAATGTCGCGGTTGTAGCTCGGCGCGACAGCAGATGTCGGCGGCGGCGTTTCCTCAGCCATGGCGATCGCCGCCGCGAGAAAACCCGCGCACCAGCAGCACCACCAGGCAGCATAGCGACGGGGAAATGTGCACATGAAAACGAACCGCCATTCACGGCAAAGGCCCTGGGGAACACGAACAATTCAGTATCCATGCTCGCCGCCGTTCGGGCAAGTGCGCGGTACGATGAGAATGCGGCCATTTCGCCCTAATTTGAGACACCGAATCCGTGGGCTGCGTTAATCGCGGCGGTCAATTATAATCCAACCTATGTCGCCAAATGCGCCTGGGGGACTTTCTCCGGGCGACCGTTGCGATGCGATCTCTTGAACTTTATCCAGGTGGATTAAATGTTCGTGCGCACTTTCGTCGTCTTATGGACATGCCTACTTGGCGGCGGCATCCTTGCCGCGGAGCCGATCGACTTCGCCAAGCAAGTCGAGCCCATCTTCGCGGCGCGCTGCGTGAAGTGTCACGGCGAGGCCAAAGCCCAGGCTAAATTGCGACTGAATTCTGCGTCGGACATCGAAGCCGCGCTCGCCGCCAAGCCGAAGCTCTTGGTTGCCGGCGAGCCGGACGAGAGTTTGCTCTACCAGCGGCTGACTCTGCCGGCCGACAACCCGAAGCGAATGCCCAAGGGCGGCGATCCGCTCGCCGAGGACCAGCTCAACTTAATCGCCGAGTGGATTCGGCAAGGCGCGGTGCTCATGACGGCAAACGCAGCCGCGCCAGCTGCTACGGTGGATCCGAAGGCGGAGGCGAAGCCCATCGAGAAGCCCGCACTCCCCGTCGTCCCGCCGGCCTCACAATCGGCGGTCGACAAGTTGACGGCCGCGGGCGCGCGAGTCGCGCCGCTATTCGCCGGCAGCAATTTGCTCGACGTTTCTTTTGCGGGTCGTGGCGAACCGGCGGGCGACGACGACATGGTGCTGCTTCAAGGCGTCGCCGAACAGGTCTACACGTTGAATCTAGCCAACGCACACACAAACGCCGCGGGCCTTTCGCCGCTCGCCCAGATGCCGCACCTCGCCTGGCTCCACCTGGAGCACGCCACAATCGACGACGCGGCGCTCGCCCACCTCAGCCAGTTGAGTGAACTCGAATACCTCAACCTCTACGGCACGCCGATCACCGACGCCGGACTCCAACACTTGTCCAAGCTGCCGCGACTCGCCAGACTATATCTCTGGCAGACCAAGGCCTCGTACGACGCGGCCATGTCGCTCGAACAATCGATTCCAGGCCTCGTCGTCAATCTTGGTTTCGACCACCCCGTTGTCGCCCGCAATCGGCTCACCAAAGAGCGCGATGACGCACAGCAGCAAGTCGAATCGGCCAAGGCGGACGTGGCCCGAATGGAACTGGAACTGGAGCGGTCGAAGAAGAGCGTCGAGACGGGCACCGCGCGACTCGGCGAGATCGAGAAGGAGCTAAAGGCCCTCGCACCGGCCGACGGATTATGAGTACCCACGCGATGCGAACGTTGCTATGCCGTCTATTGCTCTGCGTAGCAGAAGCCGCGCTGGGAGCGACGTTCGCCCTCGCCGCAGAGCGGGTCGATTTTTCACACGACGTGCTGCCGATCCTCCAAGAGCACTGTGCCAAGTGCCACACCAACGGTCGCTATGAAGGAACGATCTCTTTGGACACGCGCGAAGCGGTGCTCGAAGCCGGCATTGCCGAGCCGGGCGCGGCGGACGAGAGCTCGATCCTCGAGCGAGTGACGTCCGACGATCCTGAGATCCGCATGCCGCTTGAGGCCCCTGCCCTCTCAGCCGAAGAGATCGACGTCCTCCGACGGTGGATCGATTCCGGCCTCGCCTGGCAGGAGGGCTTTTCGTTTCGCAAAGACACCTACGTTCCGCCGCTCAAGCCACGGCGCCCCGAGTTGCCGGCCGGCGATTCGGCGAGCGCCAATCCCGTTGATCGAATCGTCTCGGCTTACTGGAAAGAGCATGGTATCAAGCCGCCCGCGCCGCTCGACGACGCAGCCTTCTATCGACGGGCGAGCCTCGACCTCGTTGGCCTGCTCCCCACGGCACAAGAAGTCGCCGCATTCGCTGCCGAATCGGCTCCCGACAAACGAGCGCGATTGGTGCACCAGCTGCTCGACAACCGCGTCGCCTACGCCGACCACTGGCTCACCTTTTGGAACGACCTCCTGCGAAACGACTATGTCGGAACTGGCTACATCAACGGCGGCCGCCGCCAGATCACTTCCTGGCTCTATCGCGCCCTGGTGGAAAATAAGAGATACGACCGCTTCGTCGCCGAGTTAGTCAACCCAAATGACGAATCGAAAGGGTTCGCCAACGGCTTCGTCTGGCGCGGGCAAGTGAACGCCAGCCAGCGCCCGGAATTGCAGTTCGCGCAGAACGTCGGGCAGGTGTTCCTCGGCGTCAATCTCAAGTGCGCCTCATGCCACGACAGCTTCATCGACAACTGGAAGCTCACCGACTCCTACGGCCTGGCTGCAATCTTTAGCAACGAGCCGCTCGAAATCAATCGCTGCGACGTCCCCACGGGCAAAATGGCTGAGGCCTATTTCTTGTTTCCCGAGCTGGGCATCGTCGATCCGCTAGCACCCCGCGAGGAACGATTGGCCACGCTCGCGGGACTGATGACTTCCAGCGACAACGGCCGGCTCACGCGAACGATTGTCAATCGCTTGTGGGACCGGCTGATGGGCCGCGGCCTCGTCTTTCCCGTCGACGCTTTGGCGAGCCGGCCTTGGAGCGAAGACCTGCTCGACTATCTCGCGGCCGACTTGGCCGACCGTGGCTACGATCTCAAACAAACGCTCGAGTTGATCGCGACCTCGCAAGTCTACGCATCACAAAGCGTCACTTGGAATCCGGCCGCTCCGGTCGAAGAATTCGTCTTCGAGGGCCCGGCGCCAAAGCGAATGACCGCCGAGGAGTTTGTCGACGCGATTTGGCAGATCTCCGACGTCGCGCCAAACTCTACGGCTGCCAACGCGACTTTCGGCGAAATGCTGTACTATCTCGAAGGAGGCGCGGCGAGCCGACCGTTCGTGCGGTCGTCGTTGGTCGAGTCGTCCCTCTTGATGCGATCCCTCGGGCGACCCAATCGAGAACAGGTCGTAACCACCCGGCCAACCGAGATGACCACGCTCGAAGCGATCGAGATGAGCAACGGCCAGCCACTCGCCGAGCTGCTGCACCAGAGCGCCGACCAGCTGATGGCGAAACACGCCGGTTCGACCGGCGGCGAGCTCTGTCGGTTCCTGTTTGAAGCGGCGATCACGCGTCCTCCCACGCCTGAGGAACTCGATCGCCTCGTCGCGCTCGCCGGTTCGCCTCTGACGACCACGGGCGTCGAGGACGTGCTCTGGTGCATCGTGATGTTGCCCGAGTTTCAAATCGTGCGTTAACCGTCGGCCGATGAAGGAGCGAAGCATGCCTGCAACGAACGACTACGCCAACCATCCGGATCGACGTGATTTTCTCCGCGCGATGTCGGCCGCGGCCGTCGCCGCCATGGGAACCGGCGTACCGCGCTTGGCATCCGCCGCCACTGCCGTCATTGCTCCGCCCGCGCGGGCCGACGCCTGCATCCTGCTGTGGATGGCGGGCGGCATGGCCGGCCCCGAAACGCTTGACCCCAAGCGCTACGTTCCATTTGAAAAAGGCCTGCCCGTCGAGCGCGTGATGAGCACGTTCCCAGCGATCGACACGGCGGTCGACAATATCAAATTTACCGCCGGGCTCGAACAGCTCGCCAGCGTGATGGATCGCGGCACGCTCATCCGCTCCCACGTCCAGCCCGACCTCGGCTTCATCCTCCACACGCGGCACCAATACCATTGGCACACAGGTTACGTTCCGCCGCAGACCGTCGCCGCGCCCCACCTCGGCGCCTGGATGGCAAAAGTGCTCGGCTCGCGGAACGAAGTGATGCCGGCGTTCGTCGACGTGGGCCAGCGGCTCGAAGGACACGGCGAAAAAGAAGAACTAAAAGCGTTCCACACCTCGGGCTTCTTCGGCGGCGAGTTCGGGCCGTTCATGCTCCCCTACCCGCAAGACGCCGCCAATGCGGTTCGCCCGCCCCAAGGTATGTCGCCCGAGCGGTTCGAAGCTCGCTATCGAAAATATCGCGAACTGGTGCTCCGCGGCCCGCTCGGCGAGCATGGCAGCGGCTACCAGCAAGACTCCATGATCCGCGGCATGGAGAACGCCTATCGCCTGTTGAAGTCGCCCGAGCGCGCCGCCTTCGACCTCTCGCTCGAGCCGCGCGCCAGCTACGACCGATACAACACCGGCCGCTTTGGGCTTGGCTGCCTGCTCGCGCGGCGACTTGTGGAGGCGGGCACGCGGTTCGTCGAAGTGGCCACCGAGTATGTCCCCTTTGAAGGCTGGGACACACACGAAGAGGGCCACTCGCGCACGGTCAAAATGAAACAGCAAGTCGACCAGCCGATCGCCCGGCTGATCGTCGATCTGGAGCAGCGCGGCATGCTCGATCGCACGCTCGTGATCGTCGCCAGCGAATTCAGCCGCGACATGATGATGGAAGGCAAACCGGGCAGCGACGCCAAAGACCAGTCGCGGGCCGTGAGCGCGACGCTGGAAATCCCGCGGCACTACGGCTTGCATCGCCACTTTACGGGCGGCAGCAGCGTGCTCCTGTTCGGCGGCGGCGTGAAACGCGGCTTCCTCTATGGCGCCACCGCCGAGGAGCGACCTTGCATCGCCATCGAGAATCCCGTCTCGGTCTCCGATCTGCATGCCACCATTTTCACCGCCATGGGCATCTCGCCGAAGATGGCATACGACGTCGAGAAGCGGCCGTTTTACGCGACGCAAGATGGCAAAGGCCAATCGGTCGACGCGCTCTTCGCCTGATCCGCGCCCTTGGATTTGGACATTCCTACTCCGCTAGCGCGAGCGCACCGGGTGCTCTAAACTTTGACACGTTTGCGGCCCCCAGCTAAAATCAAGCTCAGACAGAGATATTTGCGTCGATTGCCGTCCAGCGCGCGATCCGCATTTCTATCCGGTTTCTATTTCGGTGCGGGCGGTTTCTTACGAGCGAGCAGCGATGATGAAAAAGCGCAGGGGACGCCGTGCGCCGGCAGTCAAGCGATCGACAAAAAGACACCGCGTCGGGCTCAACTTCGAGCAGCTCGAGCCACGCCTGGCGATGGCCGTCGTGATCAGCGAGTTCCTGGCGGAGAATACGTCCGGCATTCGCGATGCGGCTGGCCATCGACACGACTGGATCGAGCTGAAGAATACAGGCGCCGTCGCTCAGAACGTGGCCGGTTGGTATCTCACGGACAACGCCGCGAATCTCACCAAGTTTCAGCTTCCCAATGCCGGGGCGCTCACCCTGCTCGATCCGGGCGAGACGCTGCTGGTCTTCGCCTCGGGAAGTAGCGGTGAAGTGGGTCTCGTCGGCGGCGAACTGCACACGAATTTCCAGCTATCGAAGGAGCCCGGGTATTTGGGCTTAGTGCGGTCCAACGGCACGACAATTGAGCATGAGTATAATCTTTACCCCCAACAGTTTCCGGATGTTTCCTATGGTTTGGGAGTAACTGTCGGTTCGACCACAACCGAAACGCTCCTCAGCAGCGGCACATCCGCCATCGGCGACGGATCGCCAGCCCAGTTCCGGCCCTTTACGGGTCCCAACGCAAGCGTAGATGACCACTGGACCGAGATCGACTACGTGGCGAGCGGTGGCGGCTGGTCGAATGCTACCGATGGACTCGGCTTTAACTATGGCAGTCCTTATCAGGACAGCACGGTCTCATTGGCGGGGGAAATTGGTGCCTATGTCCGCATGCCGTTTACTGTAGCCGACAAGGCCGATTTCACCTCGATGAAGTTGGAACTGCGGGTCGACAACGGGTACATCCTGTACCTAAATGGCAGAGAGGTGCAGCGCGAGCGGTTGGCGACCGATCATAAGATTGGCAACGACTGGGAGTTGAACGCCCGCCAAAATCTTAGCAATGCTACTATCACTGGCTCGCCAACTGTTATCGACCTCACGGAGTGGCTCGATACGATCGAGGAAGGCAACAACGTGTTGGCCATCTATGCGGCCAATCACACCAGCGACACCGGCGATTTCTTGGTAAACGCCAAGCTCACGGCCGAACGAGCCAATGGCCCCGCGGCGAATACTTTCATGGTCACCCCCACACCGAATATGGAAAACGGTGCCGGGTTCCTTGGCGTGATCGAGGATACACTTTTTTCGCACAGTCGTGGCTTCTATGACGCTGCTTTTCCGCTAACGATTTCTACTTTCGAGCCAGGCACCACAATTCGTTACACCACCGATGGGACGAGACCCACTCTGACCAACGGTGCGACGTACACAACTCCGCTCATGATCGATCCGGCGACTTTGAGTTACGCCAACGCGGGCGTGGTGACGGTGCGGGCAGCGGCATTCAAGGCGGGATACTATTCCACCAACGTCGATACCGAGTCTTACATCTTCCTCGACGCGGTATTGAGCCAGGACGGCGTCGGGCTTCCCGCATCTAGTGACTGGGGCTATGCGGGCGCCGACTGGGAGATCGATCCGAGCATCGTGTCTGGGGTTGGAGCTGAGAATCTCAAGAACGATCTTAAATCGATTCCGACCATGTCCCTCGTGATGGACTGGGAAGAATTGTTCGGCGACGGATCGAGCGGCGATGGCCACGGGATCTATACCCAGTCAGAAAGCTGGCGCGATAAGAGCGACGAACGCTTTGCTTCTCTCGAGTATTTCACGGATGGACTGGCGGAAGAGTTCCAGATCGACGCCAGAGTAGAAATTCAGGGCCACTCGAGTGCGGTGCGCTGGCGCAGCGACAAGCTTTCGTTCGAGGTCAAGTTCAAGCAACCTTACGACACGGGCCTCGACTCCAGCACACTATTTGGGAACTCGGTGGCGGATGGCGCGGGTGCGGCCACCAAATTCGACTCCCTAGTTCTCGACGCACAGTACAACTATTCGTTTACCGTGAACAATACGACCACACAAGGCCCGTACGCCTCGTATATTCACGATCAGGTTGTGGCGGACCTCTCCAATCTCGCTGGCGGCGAAGCACCACATGGTCGGTGGGTCCATCTCTATATCAACGGGATGTATTGGGGACTCTACAACGCCCACGAGAAACCCACGGACTCTTTTGCCGAGGAGTATTATGGCGGTGACAAGGACGATTACCTGGTCGTCAAGGGATTTGACGGCATCAACTTGGACCATGGCGGCACACACGGCAAGTATATCCAGGCCGATGGCGGCCTTACCGCTGAAATCGCTTACGCCAATTTGCTCGACGAAGTCGACGATAACTTGTCGAACCTTGCCGAGTATCAGCAGGTCGAGGAAATCCTCGACATCGATTCGTTCATCAACTACATGGTCGTCACATTTTACGCGGGCAATTACGACTGGGGCGAGAACAACTGGTATGCCTCGTTGAATAGCATAGATCCCAATGGCCAATGGCATTTCCACTCTTGGGATCAAGAGCATGCGTTTCCAAACGATCAGAACGCGGGTGCAGGCGACAGCCGCAATCAAGACTACGATCACACGGCGCTGGTCGCCAATGATTTTGGCGAGCACAAATTCGGCCCCACCGGCATTCATCACATGCTGATGAGTAGCGAGGAATACCGGCTGAAGTTCTCCGACCGAGTTCAAGAGCTCATGCGGAATGATGGATTACTGACCCCCGCCAACGCGCAGAGCGTCTGGCAGGCTCGAGTTGACGAAATCTCCAGCGCCATCAACGGCGAAGCAGCACGCTGGGGCGACAACCGAAGTCCGGATAAGGATGGAAGCACTTGGGCGACCAACGTGCAGTACACAACCGATCATTTCTTCTTTGCCAACGGCTCCTATAAAAGCCGCACCGATGAAGTCATTGATATCTTCAACCACACCATTGCACCGGGGGGAGATTCCAGCCATGTTGGCAAGACTGACTGGTTGGTGAACCTCAGCGCGCCGAACTTCAATCAATTTGGCGGCGAAATCACCACGCCGTTCAACCTCACGCTCACCAATCCCAACGGCAGCGGGACGATCTACTACACGCTCGATGGTAGCGACCCTCGCCTCGCCGGTGGCGGTCTGAGCCCGTCGGCCATCGCATACACTGGCGGCGCGATCAGCTTGACAGATTCCACGCTCGTGCGGGCGCGTGTTCGCGATACCGGGCAATCCGGCACAGCGAACGACTGGAGCGCCGAGGTCAACAAAGCGTTTATCAAAGAACAGACGTTGTCGCTGCGGATTGTCGAGCTGATGTACAATCCCGCACCCGCCGGCGACCTCGAATACATCGAATTGCTAAACTATGGTGACACGACCATCGATCTGACGGGCGTGCAGCTCGCCGATTTTTCAGCCGGCGGTTTCACGTTTGCCGGCGGCACATTGGCGCCCGGCGAGCGGATTGTCATCGCCCAGGACGTGGCTGCTTTCCAGATCGCATATCCCGGAGTCACCAACGTCGCGGCGACCGCCTACTCGGGCAGCCTCAGCAACGGCGGCGAAGTCGTCACGCTCAAGGACGCCTTTGGCGTGGTTCTCCAGTCGTTCACCTATGGCGATAGCAATGTCGCCGGCTGGCCTGCTTCTCCGGACGGCGACGGCCCGTCGCTCGAATACACTGGCCCGCTCAACGGCCTGGAAGATCCGCTCGGTGCGAGCGATCCCTTTGAAAACCCCGCCAACTGGCGCGCCAGCACGGCCAACGGTGGTTCCCCCGGCACCGCCAGTACACCGATCGCCGGCGACTACGACGGCAGCGGTGCCGTCGACCAGCTCGACTACGCCAAGTGGAAGACCGACTTCGGCTCGATCGTCACCCCAGGCACTGGTGCCGACGGCAACTCAAATGGCATCGTCGACACAGCGGACTACACTGTCTGGCGAAACAATCTCACGCCGACACTGGCATCGGCATCGGGCACCGCTTCGCTCGCTCCCTCGCCGGTCGTTGTCGCTGTGGAAGCTGTGGAAACTCCCACAGCGGCTGCAAGTGACGAACCGGCGCCGACATCGTTTTCGATACACGTCGGGTTGCTTCCTGAACCGACCACAACAGCCACCCGGAAAACGACCGACGCTCTTCAAGCCGCCCCGCTCGCCGCGTCGACCGACGCAAGTCTGCTGCTGTGGCTCGCGCATGGACACGACACGTCCGCGGCCAGCGATTCCGACGACGAATTTTTCTCACTCGTCGGAGGCGACTCCAGCGATTCGCCCGACCCGGCCGCGGTCTGGGAAGACGATGCCTGGATTTCGCGGTTGGG
Organism: uncultured Planctomycetota bacterium; assembly: GCA_963847905.1. Lineage (GTDB taxonomy): Bacteria > Planctomycetota > Planctomycetia > Pirellulales > Lacipirellulaceae > DASYDU01. Next base: position 334,676 of record CAWKBP010000007.1, read on the forward strand.
CAAAATAGTTGGGTAAATCCCGGAAGCTTCGCGCCTCCCAAATAGCTAAGTGCGCCGGTGGTGCCCACCGGCTTTTCGCATGCTACAATCGAATGCATGAACGTTGCCCCGCGAAATAACGTCCCCGGCGATCGGCCCGCCTTCGCCGTGACGCTCGGCCTCTTGCCGCCCTATTCGATGGACGACGTCAAGCGGGCCTACCGCGAAAAGGTCAAGGACGCCCATCCCGACCGCGGCGGCGACCGCGACACCTTCGAGCACATTCAGACGGCGTTCGAAGAGGCGGGCGAATATCTCAAGTTCCGTGGCGACCGGCGGCTCTGGATCGCCGCTCGCATGGACGAATACATGGAGGTCGTCGCCCTCACCGAGCGGCTCCGCGCCCTCGGTGCCGAAGTCGACTCGACGATGCTCGAATGGGTCCGCCATTCGTTTGGCGACTTTGCCAATCTCACCGAATCGATCGTCGGCATTCGGCTGCACGACTCGAAAAACGCCGCCGAGCTGGTCGAAGCGATGATCGAAGACTTGCCGTCGCTGCCCGGCCTCAAGCGGCTCTCGCTCTCAGGCTGCCAAGTCGACAATCTCCTCGCGCTCGAGCTACGCGTCTTCAAGAGTCTCGCCGACCTCGACCTCAGCCGCACCCCGATCACCGATCGCGCACTCACTGTTGTCGAATTTCTCCCCGATCTCGTCGCGCTGAACATCGAGGGCACCGGCGTCGGCTGGTGGGCAAGCCGCAAGGCCGAACGCATCTTGCGCAAACGACGCCAGTCGCGTCCCGACCCGATCTTCCACCCGGTTAACGTCCGCTAACCATTTAGCCCCGGGTGATTCGGACGGTTCACCGGCCGAACGCCCGGGGCCGCCTGCTACTTCGCATCGTTCGCCACCCGCTCCACCGGCGGCGGCTCCCAAGCATTGTCGAGCACCGCCTGCTCGGCTCCATACAGCCGCAAGATCATCAAGAAGGGCCCATCCGGCGCCGGCAACCAGTTCGCCGCCCTGCCCTCGCGTGGCTCGTCCTGCTGAACAAAAACGGTCAGTCCGCCGTCGGCATCGCGCTTTAATTCCCGCAGCATCGACGAATCGATCGAGTAGCGACCGATCGGATTGGCGACCAGCAACTGATCCGGCAGCGCATACATATCGAGCGACCACTGCCTCGTCACTGGCGGCAACGCCCCCGCGGCAAACGTCAGCGTATATCGGCCCGCGCTCCCGTCGAGCACATGCCCACCCGAATCGGTCGCAAACGGAATCGAAAACGCGCCAACATCCGCGACCGCCGGCGCAGCAACAACTAGCATGGACCACAACGCCAACGCACCCGCCGCCCACAAACGTCCGTAGCACAACATCCCCAACCTCCGCCGGCCCCCGTGTGACTTACCTCCTCAAGTCTACGTCAAGAATTCGCCTCAAATTCCACCGCCGTCCGCCTCCAGGCACCAATTCCCAGCACCACAAACGCTACCAGCACAACTAGTTGCGTCACACCAAACGGCCACTCGCTTTGTGTTGGCGCAAGTGCCGCGAGCGCCGGCACACGTAGAAACAATTGCACCACCAACACAAATACGTTGAGGTACAGCGCCGCCACGGCCGCGACCAAATACACGCGCCCCCAAGCTCCTTCAAGCCGACGCCCATATCGGGCATAGATCGCCGCGGCCAGAACCACCAGCGAGAGAATCGCCAGCGCGTGGGACGGCAAGAACCGTTCGAAGGGAAATGCCAAACCGGTCACGTTCGTGAGCACCGTCGACACCAGAAACCAGGCCGTCCACCTCCCCAGCCGCGGCCCCGTCAACTGCCCAAACAATGCCACCAGCCCAGTAAAGATCCCAACCAGGCTGATCGCCACATGCACCAGCGTGTATATTTGCAGTCCAAAACTCATGCGTCGGTCTCCCCAAACAGTTTCGCGACCGCCTGGACGAATTGTCATCTCCCCCTGCTCCGTCGACAATGCCAACCATGGGTGCCACGGACTCCCGCCCGGGCCATTGAATTCCGCCCCTGTAATCGCCCATAATATCGCAGCCAGGCACACACATTCCGAGAAACTTCCCCCATCCCTACGAGCCCTCCCATGACCATGATCACAGCCTGGGTCGCCCCCGCCGCCAAGCAAAAATTCGTCCGCCAAGAAATCGACCTCGGCCCGCTCGCCGACGAAGAAGTCGAAATCGAAGTCGAGCACTGCGGCGTCTGCCACTCCGACCTCTCCGTCCTCAACAACGACTGGCAGAATTCAACCTACCCCGCCGTGCTCGGCCACGAGGCGATCGGCCGCGTCGTCGCCCTCGGTCCGGCGGCCGAGAAGCACGCGGCCAAAGGCATCGCCGTCGGCCAGCGCGTCGGCGTCGGCTGGAACAGCGGCTCTTGCATGCACTGTCCCCAGTGCATTGGCGGCGAACAAAACCTCTGCGCCACCGCCGAAGCCACGATCATCGGCCACCGCGGCGGATTCGCCAGCCGGCTCCGCTCCCATTGGGCCTGGACCCTGCCGATCCCAGACGGGCTCCCCGCCTCCGAAGCCGGCCCGCTCCTCTGCGGCGGCATCACCGTCTTCGATCCGCTCGCCACGTTCGCCCGCCCCACCAGCCGCGTCGGCATCGTGGGCATCGGCGGCCTCGGCCACATGGCCGTCAAATTCGCCGCCGCCATGGGCTGCGAAGTCACCGCCTTCACCTCCAGCGAGCGCAAATTCGACGAAGCCCGCGGCTTCGGCGCCCACCACGTCGTCTCCAGCCGCGACTCCGCCGCGATCAACCAGCAAGCCGGCCAGCTCGACCTCGTTGCTCAGCACCGTCAACGTCCCACTCGATTGGGACGCCTACATCGCCACCCTCGCGCCCCACGGCCGGCTCCACGTCGTCGGCGCCGTGCTAGAACCGATCCCCGTCACCGCAATGTCACTGATCTTCGGCTCAAAAAGCGTCTCCGGCTCCCCCACCGGCTCGCCCTCCCAAATGGCCACGATGCTCCACTTCGCCGCCCGCCACGGCGTCACGCCCCAGACCGAACACTTCCCCATGAGCAAGATCAACGAAGCCTTCGCCCACCTGGAAGCCGGCAAAGCCAACTACCGCATCGTGCTGGACGCCGACTTCTGATTCGCCACCGCTGGACCGTTCGACGGTTCCAGCACGCGCTTTCACAGCCTACCGAGCACACACGGTCGGACGTCATTGGTGGCGATTCAGCCTCAACCTCGGCGCGAAAGCCGCGAAGCCGACGACGATCAAGAAGCATACATGCGTTGGCGGTTCCGGGACGGTGAAGAAGTCACCGACAATGGCGGTATAACTGACGACTTTGAATTGATTCGATTCGAAATAGCCAAAAACTAGCTCCAATGTTCGTCGAGTCGTTAAGCGGTTCCAAATTCCGACGTCAAGCACATCGTCAACGCCCAAGACGGTCCCCACCGGCCCCTCCAGTCGCAGGCCAGTATCGTACGGGTACTCTGCGACTTGCCCGCCCCATCCCGGAAAGACATCCGTGAAATAATTTCCGTAGCCGAGTGATATCGACGAAGAAGGAACCGGAGGCGGCCCGTTAATCTCGACTAGGTCAAAATTGATCGATCCAGTATTAATACCCGCCCCGACGATCACACTGTCAACGTCGAGCAACAATTGCCCCGACTTAGCCTGCTGGTTTGGGAAGGCGTAACTGAAGACTTCCAGCAGACGCTCCTCGCTGTCAAATGAATATCGACCTTTCAACTGCTGCCCCACAGACAGCGAAAACGGAAGTGTGATAGCCGCTGCATCTCCGTCGACTTCGGAAACGGTTGCTTTGAAGCCGATCTCGATCGGCGCAGAATGCGAAAGTGAGGCTCCCCAATAAATCGCCGAGCCCAGAGAAATGGAGCTCAAAAGGAGTCCGCGGCAAAAACGTCGCATGGGCATTTTGGCAAACATCTCAGACGTCACACGAAATATGGTTGTTTGCATCAAGTTGCGATGTTGCGATTCAAGCCCATTGGGTGGCCGCGCGTCTTTATCGGCTCATATCTTAGAGGCCGAATACATTTTTGTATGTCACTCTGGAAATCAGCGGTGCCAAGTAACCAATTCGCTTGCCGGGAAAATCTAGGAAAATCTAGGGTGCCTGGAATCGATTCGCAATATCGCCCGACGCTAGCCATCCGCAAGTTTCCACGATAAATAGTCTTGGCTCCCGTCGACGACTCGAAGCACCAGAATACCATCGTCGACATAACGAAAGATGATCACCCAGCGCCGGTGGTGAAAGTGACGGACATCCGATCCAAGCTCGGGCGCAGCTGTGCCCAACTGCGACTCTGCGGAGAACGACGCCAACCGAACCGGTCGCAGCAGTCGACCAGCTCGTCGACGATTCGGTCGGCGGCCAATGGCCGGCCACTGTCGACGCCAATTTGATAGGCGATTTCGCCCAGATCGCGGTTCGCAGCATCAGTTCGCTGAGCGACGCGATTCACTCTTGGATGCCCTGCTCGGCGAGACGTTGGCGAACCTCGCGCTTGATCCCCTGACGATCGAATGTGCCGACGCGACCTGCCGCCACGTCGTCCTCGGCGACGGCCAGAATCAATTGCAGTTGCGCCAAACCGCGCTGCCGTCGTTCCAGCGCACCGATCGCTTCCCGCAGCACATCCTCGGCACTCGCAAAGCCGCCGCCTGCCAGCTGAGCGTCGATCCGTTGCTGCAAATCGACCGGCAGGGGATAATTCATTTCACAGTCGCTCCTCTCACCAAGTCTACCACGAGCAGCAACGAAAAGCCAGATTTGTCATTGCGCAATCCGTCGAGTCAATCTCCAAATCTTGGCCATCGCAAGAAGCCATCTGCCGAGAGCATGGCAGATCCTGATTCTGGCCCTCGGCCCTCCGCTCTCAGCCCTAAGCTCCACCTGGCCAAAAACAGGCACTATACAGAAGGCCACCTGCGCGTAAGATACGGGGTGAAGAAGTGCCAGTCGACATCCGCCTGGCTAAAGGCTACCGGCTAAACGCTGACAGCTTTGCTTCGTTCTTTAAAACTCGAAACGCGTCCAAGCACGAAAGCACTCGCTCTCGGCCAGCGGTCGCGGTATGCCGCCACGTAAATCGCGGCCAATTGCACTGAGAGATGCGCTGATTGTGGTCTTTAGCACCGTCCGCAACAGCAGCACACCCTGGTTGAAACTTGGCGTCTTCGAGAGTTTAACGACTTACGTCGACGCGCTGTCGTCTTCGAGAAAACAAGCCGCTTTTTGCCGCCGACGCCGCTCGGGCACTGAAAAACAAGCGTATTTTCGACTGGCTGATCAACAACGGTTGATGGCGAAGCCAAAGCCAACTATTTTCGGCGACTTTGCGTCAGGCGCAGTCACTGCAAACCAGCACCGAAACGGGCTCCGGCTCTCGACTCTCAACCCTAAGCTCTCGACTCCCCCGTCACTGCGGCGGCACCGCACTTGGATTCGTGCCGCCACCAGCGCCCGCACTTCCCGCGGCGTCCTTCGGCGGCGCGTCCATCCGCACCAACAGCCACTGTTGCGTGGTGTCGTCGCCGTAGTGGACCAGCACCGTCGCGGTGTCCTGCGTGAGGTTGCCGATGCCGGTCTCCATGATCGGACGGCTCTGGCCGACTTCGGTCCAGGCAGCCCGTTGCGACTCCTTGTCGACCATGCCTTCGACGTTCTTGGTCGTGCCCGACACGGTGTTCTGCAACGTGCCGGCGATCACGCCGTCCTTGCTCACCGCGAGCTGCAGGAACATCGTTGGGTCGGCGCCGGCCGCGTCGCCGTCGGGCATGATCGAGAACACGCCCAGCGACATCCACGAGTCGGCCGGCGGCGGCGTCTCGGGAACGCTCGCCGCGATCGCCGCGGCCTGGTCCGCATAGTCGGCCGCGGTCGCCACCGGCGTCGTGCCGTAGTAGACCATGTCGTCCTGGTAATAGACGTTGTTGCCGTAGTTGTAGTAGACCGGCTCCGACCAACCCCAGGGGAACCAGCTGGAGACCGCCGGCCAGGCGGCCCAACCCCAATAGTTGAAGTTGTTGTTGAAACGCCAGTACGGACTGTTGTTCCACCAGTTGCCGCCGAACCAGCGGTCGTAGTGGTTCCAGTTGTTGCGCCAATAGTTGTTAGTGTTCGACCACCGATCACGACGCCAATTCTGCGAATTGTTCCAATCCGGATTGCGATCGGGACGGTGATTGCCGTTGCCAGGACGATTCGGCCGCCGATCGCCGGGACGATTACCCGGTCGGTCCCGGGACGTCCGGGTCGATCTCCGTCGCCGGGACGTCCGGGTCGATCTCCATCGCCGGGACGTCCGGGTCGGTCCCCGCCACCAGGACGGCCAGGTCGGTCGCCGTCGCCTGGACGGCCGGGTCGGTTCCCATCGCCAGGTCTTCCTGGACGATTGCCGTCGCCGATTCCTGGTCGATTGCCATCACCGCCAGGGCGACCAGGTCGAGTCACCGCCGCCACCACCAGGTCGGCCGGGACCGAGGTCGCCGCCGCCGGGGCGGCCCGGTCGACCGCCACCGGCAAAATCACCAGATCCAGGTCGACCGCCGCCGCCGCCGGGTCGCGTCGCCGGCAATGTCGAAGGCCGACCGCCGCTGGGTCGATTGTTCAGGAAGTCATAAGCCGCATTGCCGCCCGCCGGTCGACCACTGCCACCCGGACGCTGTCGACGGCCGACTGCCGCCGCCGCCAAGATCCAAAAAGTCGTTGAGCTGACCTTGCGAGGGACGACCACTGCCGCCCGGCCGCGCATTGCCACCACCAGGTCGACCGGTGCCGCCGCCGGCGAAGTTGGGTCGCGACCCGCCACCAGCGCCACCGCTGCCACCGGGTCGCGGATGATGCCGCTGCCGGGCCGATTCGGCGATGGCAAGTTGCCAATCGACTGCCGATTGCCCTGACCGACTTGCGGCCGTCCGCTGACCACCAACACTCGGTCGACCGCCAGCACCGCCGCCCGGCCGACGCACCGCCAGCACTACCACCGGAAAAACTCGGACGACTACCGCCGCCACCCGAAGGCCGGCTCATCGACGGAGTTCTGCCGGCAGCAGAGCGACTCGCGCCGCCTCCTCCACCGCCACCGCGATAACCTCCGCCACCTCCGCCACCACCACGGGACGCACCGCCACCGCCACCTCGTCCGCCGCCACCACCACCGCCGCCGCCTCCGCCGCGACCACCGCGGGCCAAGGCGTCGCCGGTCATCCACATGCAAATCGAGAGTACCGATATCGAAATGAGAAAGAATCTCTTCATCGTCGCACCTTCAAGGGAAAGAACATGATTCGATCTGACTGCCCCAGCGAGGCCGCAAATTACTCCGCTGCATCCGCCGAGTCGATCCGCCGGTGCACGCACGACCGTCACTTCGGCGACGTTGGGCAAAAGCTCGCCGTCGACTTCGCGGTTGACCGACTCCCAGTTGAACGTGTTGTCGTCGACGTAGGTGAGTACATTGAGCGAGGTGGCTTTGCCGCCGTCGGCGAGCGTGCCGTTGTTCTGGATGTACCACTGGTCGCCCTTGTGAGTCCAAGTCGCTTCCGAGAAGCCGCCCTCCGAGTCGAAGACCCAGGAGCGAATCTTCTTATCCGCCGCGTCCCAACCGATGACTTGCATCCCCGACATGTCGATCTGGTCGCCAATCACTACCGCAAACGAGCGACGGAGGAAGTTGCGATTCTTGGTCCATTCGATCTTCGTCTGGATGCTGACCGTGTCGTCCGCGTCGACCCACGAGCCCACGAGCCACTCGAGCTCCTTCAGCTCTTCGTAGTGCGACGGCGGCGCGGCGGGCACCTCAACTTCGCTGACGCGGTCGAGCAGCCACTTGCCGTCACGCTTGACGTGGACCGCGGAGTAAGTCGTCTCCTCGGGCGGAAAGTTGGAATAGGTCACGAGCGCGGTGCCCTTTTCGAGCGCCACGTTGGGCGAGACAAAGTCGATCGAGTCGATCGTCACGGCGAGCTTCGCGTCCTCCGAAGCGGCCAGCATGTCGTCGAAATGCTTGGCGATCGCGTCGCGGCCGACGAATTGTTCGTCGGTATCGGGCTCCAGATAGACCGCGTCGGGCGACCACATCGGAGGCCATCGTCCGCGAGTCACGTCGATTGTAGGCCTCGACGTACTTATCGGCGTTGGCGCGAATCGCCGCCTCGTCGTCGGCGGGGGCGGCGGGTGTCGCTTCTTGAGCAATCGAAAGTTGCGCCGCAAAGATCATGGCGCAAACAACAGCAGCATGCGAATACCGACACGATTCATCGGTGTCTCCTCGTGGTACTAAGAGCGAATTCTGATGCCCTGAATTATAGGTCACGTAGTCGGTTCGGCGACGGACAATTTGTCCAGTTTACGGACTATCTCCAAGATGAGCGATTCGAGTCGTTCGTTAAGATTCGGCAGAGCCAGGACCTCGCGGGCTTGGAGTTTCGCTTCCACCACCTGCGCTTTGATCGACGGGCCGAGCGACGTTCGACCGCCCGCCGGCAAAAGTGCTCGCGCCGATTCCAACTCGTCGATCTGGCGGTCGAGCGATTCCAGTTGTGGCAAGGCCGTCAGCGCCGATGGCGCGGCCGCGATTTCAGTCAACGACTTACCGAGTGCCTGAAAGAAAGCGTTTGCGTCGCGCTCCCATAGGGAAGTGTTCACGGCACTCGTCGGCTCCGGCGCTACCGGCTTCATCGCAACCACTTTGTCCGCCTCTTCCAGTGCCGGTCGGACACCAGCTTCCTGCGGCTCGACGCGATTGTGCAAATAGCCCCACAACAAGACGACCAGCGCGACGACCAGCGCGAGCGGAATCAGCGAACCGGCCAGGGATTTCGTGGCAACTTGTGGCTCCTCCTTGGACTGTGTCGCTGGGGAGCGTGTGCCGCCCCGCTGCGGCAAATCGCGGATGTCGTTGAGCGAAAAGCCGGATGGCAAGGCGTCGGTGATAAAGCGTTGCTGCGAGTCGAACAGCCGTTTCAATGCATCTGGCGTCCCGCCTTGATTCTGCCACTGGCTGGCGACCCGTCCGCAGACAAGCGGAGTCAGATACTCGAGCAGACTGGCGGCAATCTCGGGACTGAGCCCCGTAAATCGATTGATGGCCGTCGCCAAATTTGACTGCAGTCCCTCGCCGAACAGGCCGCCCCAAAGCGCACGACCTTTTTGCAGAATCGCACTTGTGTCGCCGCTGAGCATCCGGTCGAAGTTGCCGAACATCGAGTCTTCGAGACTGCCGAGCGTCTGGGTGAGCTTGCGAATTCCCTCTTCATTGGCTGCGAGCCCTGCCAAGCCCGCGAGCATCGAGGGGACGGCGACCGTGACGGCCGACTCGATCGTTTCGCCGTCGACTCCCAACGTCGAGCACAACTTCGCCATCGCGTCGCTCGACAATTGATCGGTAATGGATTTGACGAGATTCATGACGATTCTCCTTGCAGCGAAAAGGGCGAAGCATCAAATCGACCTGTGCCGTCGTCCGCTGAGGCCTGCCCGGCCCACAGCGTCTGCACCCGCGATAACAGCCCAACTCTCCATCAATCCAAGCTGCAAATCTAAGTCATGCGACTTGCGTTATTTGTCGAATACCTCCTGCGATGGAACTCGCGCACTGGAAAAGCCGTCGGTGCCAACCAAAAGCCACAGAACAAATTGGTCTGAGAGAAGCAGAAATCGACGAGTCAGCGCAATTTGTACCACGACGGCCGCCAAATTGCTACAAGATTCCTGTCGAAAATACCAACGCGACCCTCGACGCCAGCCGACTCGGTGCATGGCAGCACCCGGGGTGATTTCCCTAATCGCCTTCGTGCTGCGGAAAGATGGTTTTCCAATCGTCTTTCATGCTGACCACGGTCCAGCCGCGCCGAGGAGCTTCTTCGAGCGCGCGATGCAATTGGCCGACTAGTGACGGATAGTCGTAGGCATATTCCCGGACGGCATCCGTGTGATGCACGATCAACCCAAACCGCGGTCCGTCGCCCGCGGTCGTCCAGCGCAGCATCTCGTAGTCGCCGTCCGAGTTGCCGAAGGCGGCGATCGGTCGCTGGCCGATGGACTCGTTGATACCGACCGGTTTACCTTGCTTATCGTCGATGAAATTCATTTCGGGAATTCGCATCAGTGTCGGTTCGCCGTCCCGCAATTCATATTTCACCTTCACGGAGCTGCCGACCACTTGATATCGGGGCACACCGTAGACGCGCTCGGTCCAAGGTCGCATGAACTCGATGCCACCGCCCGAGACGATGAACGTCTTGAACTCGTTCGCCCGCAAGTAGGCCAGCAGTTCCAGCATCGGTTGGTAGGCCAGCGAGGTGTACGGGCGGTGGAACCTCGGATGGCGGGCCTTGGCCAGCCAATCGCGGACGATTTGCTCGAAGCGATCGGGCGTGATCCCGGTATGAGTCGCCATCACGATCTCGACGAGACCGACTTCGCCACCGGCGATGATCGCTTCCTTATTGTTCTCCAGCACCGCTTTGAACGGCTGCCGATCTTTCCACTCTGGGTGCAGTGGCGCGAGCTCGTGCACGCGGTCGATGGCAAACGCACATTGGACGTAGATGGGCATTTCGCACCAAAGCGTGCCGTCGTTGTCGAACGTGGCGATCCGTTCCAGCGGCGGGACGAAATCTGGGGATCCAGGCGTTGTGACGTCGGCGACAAACTTCTTGATTGCGGCTTTGGCTTGACCGTCATTCCACGAAGGGAGCGGATCGTGCTCCACTAAGTCGGTAGCCGCGTCGGGCTTCCAGGCCCAAAGTTCTTTGGCTGCGGTACCAAAGTTACCCAAATGAAACACCGCCGAGCCGGCGATCTTGAATTTGAACGTCGGGAACGGCGCAGCCTTCATTTGCTCGACAAACGGAATCTGCCCGACCCCGATCGTGACATGCGGATTGAAATCCTTGCCGGTCCGCTGGGGGACGAACGCGTTCACATAGCCGAGCGTCGGCAAATTGATGCCGGGTGCCTCGGGCGTCGTGACGTATGCGGCGGCCGTGCCATTAGATCGGGTGAACGGCGCCACCGCGTCGATAATTTCCTGCTGCAACTTGCGCAACTCGGGTGTCGGTTGGATGACAATTCCAGCCAGAGCCGTGTTGTTAAAATCGAGATAGTAATAGCCAGTCGCGGTCAGCTCCCAGCCGACCGGCCGCTCTCGATTGAGTACGCGCTCGACCGCCGCGTAAATTTTGCCCAAATCCTTCGTGACGACATACCGCTGCAACAGCGTGATATGCGGCCGGTGGGTCGCGTCGAGGGCAAAGCTGGCCGGATAGTTCTTGCGTAACCGCCCATTGTCGCGCTCAGCGGCGTCAATCATCGTGGCGTCAGGAAGCAGCAATATGTCGATCGCTGTGAGCGACTCGCCAAGCGCCTGTGCAGGGTGAGCGCAAGTCGAGCCACTAGACGCCAAACAAACGAGGGCAATAAAGAGTTGCGACCAGCAGCCAAATGGACGGCTAGCTACGCGAACGCACAACAAGGTTGCATGCGCCACGGTTTCACCTCCCTATGAAACGGGGACTGTTCGGCACGAACTGTCGCCGCGAAGATGCACTACTGGGCTGCCGCAGCCGCCGGCGCTTCAAGCATTTTCAGCCCTTTTTCTGCCGCTCCCTGGATAGCGGGATCGTCGCTCTTGAGCCCTGCGTTGAGCTTGTCAATTGCCTGCTTTTTGATCGCGGCGTCGTCGGGATGAATTTTGGCTAGCGACCAGGCAGCGACCATTGAAAGGAATGGCTTGTCAGAGCTAGCGGCGGCTTTCAGCGGCGCGTCGGCGTCCGTCGCGCCGATCGAACCTAGCGCAAAAGCGGCTGCCACTGGCACTGTGTCATCCGGGGAATTCTTAAGCAGTTCAATGATTTGCGGTTCCGCCGATTTTGCGCTCGGACCGATGCGGCCGAGGGCCAAAATAATTTGAGTTTCCAATTGGGAATGCTTGGTCGAACCGAGCAACTCCAGGAGTGTGGGCACGGTCGCAGCGGCTTCGTCGCCAATCTCCGAGATGGCCGTCACCGCCAGATACATCGTCTCCGGATCCTTCAGCATTTCGTTCAATAGGGGCACGGCGTCGGCTTCAGCCTCGACGATGGCGTCCAGCGCGTTCACTGTCACCATGTGATCGTCGGACACGAGCGCTTTCTTCAAGGCGGGAAGCACTTTTGCCGGCCCTGGCTTCAAAGTCTTCAACGCCGTGACCGCGGCTCGTGAAACGCGACCATCAGCACTTCCCACCGCGTCGACCAGCGCGTCCACGGTCGGTTCCGATCGATCTCCAATCTTCCCCAAGGCAATCGCTGCATGATATTGGAGAATCGGATCGCCGTTGGACAACAGCTCGCGCAATTTTGGAGCGGCCGCAACTGCCTCTTCGCCGTAGTCGCCGAGCGCCCGCACGCTCCGCCAGACGACTTGCGGATCGCTGTCGCCAAGATTCTCGATCAAGTCTGGTACGATCATGTCGGATTCGGCGGCCCGTTCGCCCAAATCATCGATTGCAGTGTAGCGCGCCTGGCCGGATCCGTCCGACGCTTCCTCGGCCAGCTTGGCAATTTCCTCATGGCTCGGCGCTGGACTTTCGGTATCCGTTTCGACTGCCGCGGTTTCGTCCGTCTTCTCTGACTCTGTAGCGGACGGCTTGGCGCAAGACATGATCGTACTCAACCCGATGGCCACGACCAGGCTGATGTTGGCGCTCACGAACGGCTGACGTGAAAACTTCTTCATCGGAAGGCTGCTCCGTTGGAATCTATCGAAGATGATGCAATCGAACGAAAGAGGATATCTATCTGCTCGCTAACCCAAATTGTCGTTGAGTTCGCGTTGCACCTTGATCAGGAACCGCAGCATTTGCTGCAAAATCTGCGACGGGTATTCAGCTTTTTTCGCCAGAATCGCCGCGCGCCAGTCGTTGTAGGCGGTGGTGGCATCCATGTACTGGTCGCCAGTGAGTGCGCCGTTGTACGATCGATCGTGAAATGCCGTGTCGAGTTTCGTGCGATACGGATCCCATGCCGACTGTGTGAGAATTGGTGGCCAATTGACCTGTCCCGTCGTGCGGTCGAATTCGTCCGTCGAGAGGTCGAGCGAACCCCGACGGGCGATGTATCGCTCGCGCTTCGCCTGGATCTCCTTGTTCATTTCGTCGACGTGCTGCTGATAGATGCCTTTCTTCTCCCAATAGGCATTGACCGACTTGACTTGGTTGTCGATCTGATTGGATCGGGCGTCGGTCAAATTGATCGCCGCCTGCGAATCGTTGACGTTCCTCTGCCCTTGGGCTGAGATGATGCCGCTGATGCCGCGAGCATAGCTTTCGCCTGCCGTTGCGGCCTGGTCAACGACGACCTGCGCCTGGACAGCGGACCCACCACCAACGATCATCAAGACTGCGCAAAGAGGCGCGTATTTCATAGCTAGTTCCCTAATAACTCGCGGACAAACCGACTCCACGCCAGCGTACATTGTAACCGCACTAGTCCCCGATGTCAGGAATCCCCGGCCCGCTTTTCAGAGCAAGATTCCAAGGGTAGTGTTTCGCCGGAGTCGGCGACAAGAGCCGCAATTCGAGGAGGATGGCTGCCCGGAGCCAGCAAAATCACCGGCGATTTGCCCAGATTTCCTGCGTATTCGTCACAGTTTCACAGATTGATGCGTAGCGCGGCCAATCACTTTGCCCACCCGCCGTACCAATGGTTGTGATACGCGCCGGACGTCGTTTGTGGTCGCTTTGGCAGCGGCTTCAAGTTTGCAGCGCCGCCTCCAATCGCGCCGGGAAGCCTCGTGTCGCCGACGTTGCCGGCCTTCTTGCGGGCATCAATGTACACTGCCTGAGAATAACGCTGCTGCTGACGTGCCTGCTGTTGCGGTCGCACGTAGGTCTGGTACGCCGTGCCGTCCAGCGGATCTAACCGATCGAGGTTGACGTACGGACTGACGGTGGGGCGGTTATAAAAATACTTGTCGTACAAATAGTTAGTCGGGCTGGCCGCCGCCTGACCGCTTGTGTCCGTGACCCTCTGCCCGTAATACGAGCCATAGCCCTGTTGGGCAGCCGCCGAACCGACGCTGGAGAGCGTCCACAGCGCCGCCCAAGCAAACGGCGTTGCCATCCGCCAGACGGTCCGCTTCATCGGATGCTGGTCTTTGATCATGAGCATAGGGAGACTCTCGTCAGGCAAAGTGCGGCGCGATTCCGACCTTACTGCTCTTATTCGCTCAATTCCGGTCGACCTTCGAAACGCCGCATGATCTCACGCCAATCGGTGATCACGACGCCCTCCGCCGTAAGCGCTTGACGTACCTCGGGATCGGCGAACAACTCGGCGTTCCAAACACTTTGCTGGGCGTTGGGCATGATACGAGACAAGGCTGGCGACTCGATGGCGGCGGGAAACGCGATCTGCGTGAGACCGGGCGAAAGTTCGGCGAGTAGCTTGAGGAAGGCCTGCTTCTTGGCTTCAAAACTGTCCGCAGGCGCGACAAACTTTAGGTCGTCGACCTTCGGCAGTGGATAGTCCTCCAGCAAAGCGATCACGTCATCGGGCAGCGGAAACCCCTCGCGCGAAATCGTTCGATTTGTTCCGGCGTTACTTCGACGATCATCGCCGGAATCCATTCTTGACGAGCGATCCGCAGATATACTTCCATGAAGTCGGGCCGGGTCACCAAGGTACCCAAGTGTGTGGTCAGGTGGGACGGCTCGAGTCCGCTTGCTCGAGCTCGATTGATTTGAGCCCGCAACTCGCGTTCGACGTCCTCCGCCGTGGCGTTGACCATCGTTTGCACGGGCAGCTGCCATAAAAAATCGTTGGCGCCCACTAAGCTGGGCACCACGCCTGTGCTGCTGACGGGCTTCCAGCGATAATTAGGCAGCTCGCTGTTGAGCGTCAATTCGAGGCCGACGTCGGCGTCGGGATGCGTTTTGCACCACGTCGTAAGATCGATAAACCAGGGGGCGGGTACCATGGCGCCCGCCGATCGCACGATTCGGTCATCCAGTAGCTTGGTGCCAGCCGCATTCGTCTCGTAGCTCACGCCAAGCTCGTTCGCGTGGAGCACCAAGACTTTGCTCTCCGCAGGATAGCCAAGCCGCTCGGCCCACGTGTCGGCCGCCGCGAAACCGGCGAAGGAAGTCAATGACAGGAAGCTGGCGGCGATTAGCCCCCAGCGCAGTAACCGGAATTCTCTAACCATGACAGCTCCCAGGCATGATCCAATTAACGGCTGGCTATCGAGATGCCCATTGCGGGCTCCCTTTTATTCTAGTTCGCTCTTGAGAGAGTCGAATCGCCTTGTTTTACCGGCCTTTTGCATCGTGCAATAGAAAAAGAGCCCTTTCAGGCGGTGTGCCTGAAAGGGCTCGGTAAGCTTGGCTCGATTCACCCGCGCAATTTGCGGCGGCGGCAGACGACCAAGCCAAAAATGCCGAGAGTCGATTTGACGCGGGAAGCCGGCTCCATTGTCACACGGTTGGCAATGACTGGGGCACCAGAGATGGCGACGTGCATTACTATCTTTAATGAATTCATGGTGCGTGATCCCCTGCTGACACGCTCTCTACCGTGACCGTTCCACTTTCCAGCGACGCGAACTCGGCTTGCAGCTTGATCGTTCCCGGCTGGCCGCGCTTTCCGCGAACGATGACCAGGCACAGGCCACCGAAGGCCTCGCGCTCGTGCGAAGTGAACGGCACCATGCTGGTCGGATCGCCGTTGTCGGTGGCGACGATTTCTCCGGGACCTTCGATGGTAAATCGAATTGCGTTCGACGCCCGCGGCACGGTGCGCCCACTTGTATCCGTCACTCGGACCGTGACAAACGACAGGTCGTTTCCGTCGGCTAGGATCTCGGTGCGATCCGGCAGCAGTTCAATTCGCGCGGGTTCGTCCGTCGTCCGGACAGCGTCCTCGGCCCACGGTTTGCCAGCCTTGTACGCAACGACTCGCAGCTCACCCGGTTCGTAGATCACATCGTCCCAGCGCAGCCGATATTCAAATGGCTTCTTTTTCTTCCGCCCGAGCGACTTGCCGTTGAGAAACAGCTCAGCCTCATCGCCGGAAGTGAAAACGTGAACTGGCGTGACCTCGCCGATACGTTCCGGCCAGTTCCAGTGTGGCAAAATGTGCGCCATTGGCAGCTCGGGTCGCCACTGGGATTGGTAAAGGTAGAACCGATCCTTCTTGAAACCGGCGAGATCGATGACGCCGAAATACGAGCTACGAGCCCCATAGTAGGGCGTCGGCTCGCCCAGGTAATCCCAACCGCTCCATACGAATCCACCGGCCACGTAGGGATGCCGATCGAGCGACGCGAACACTTTGTCGGCGGACGAGCCGAAATCCGCTGAGTACAGCTCGTAGGCACTCACGTATTGCTTATTCGGGTCACCGCCCAAGCCATCTTTGACCGGAGCGCTCACACCGTCGGCGACGGGAAAGAGATAGGTCCCGCGCGAGCTGAGCGCCGCGGCATTCTCGCTGCTGAGGATCAACTTGCCCGGAAACCGCTCATGGAAGGCAGGATACAAAGGGGACGTGTTGGTCCCCTTGAGCCCAGCGTAGGCCGGCGCGTCGCGGATCCCCTCCCCTTGATAGTTCAGGCTAATGACGTCGGGAACTTCGGACAGGGGCATGTCCGGTTTCGAGAAGTTCATCGCTGTGGTCGTTGGTCGTGTCGGGTCTCCTTGCTTCACAATCTCGTGGAGCTGCCGCGCCACTACCGCACCCTCCTCGTCGGTGTATTGCTCGCCGACTTCGTTTCCAAAACTCCACAGGATCACCGATGGATGGTTCCGGTCGCGACGCACCAACGCTCGCAGATCCTGCTCGTGCCAGTCGGGAAAGATAAGATGAGAATCGAGCGGCGTCTTCTTCCGTTGCCAAACGTCGAAGATTTCGTCGACGACCAGGAAGCCCATTCGGTCGGTAAGCTCCAACAACTCCGGCGCGGGCGGGTTGTGGGCCATGCGAATCGCGTTGCAACCCATCTCGCGGAGGATCTCGAGTTGCCGCTCGGCCGCCCGCGTGTTGAACGCCGCCCCCAGGGCGCCGAGATCGTGATGCTGGTTGGCACCCTGGATTTGGATTCGTTCACCGTTGACATGAAGACCCGAAGCCGGATCGAACCGCAGCGAGCGAACGCCGAAAGAAGTCTCGTATTCGTCGACTATCTCCGCTCCGTCGGACACCGTCGTCACAGCCAGGTAGAGGTTGGGCTCTTGAGTTGGCGGCGGGCCCCAGAGTCGCGGATTCTGGAGGTCAACGCTTCCTGCGACCTTACTGCTTACGCCGGCCGCAATCGAAGTCTTCACCGGTGCAATTTTCGCAACGGGTATGCCCGACCTCCGGCCACCGTCATCCAAGGCGTAAATATCCGTGGTCACCTTGACGGCTGTATCGTTTTTGGAATCGTTGTCGATCGTGATCGCCAGGTCGATCGTCGCCTTGGCGTTCGAAACGTCGCGCGTCGTTACGGTTGTTCCCCACTGGGCAACGTGAATCGGTTGGGCGGTCGTAAGCCAGACATTGCGATAGATGCCGCCGCCGGGGTACCAGCGTGACGAATCGGGCGGGTTGTCCAAACGGATTGCCAATTGATTCTCACCGCCGGGCACGACATAAGGCGTCAGATCAACGCGCCACGAGGCGTAGCCGTAGGGCCAGCCGCCAACCAGTTGGCCGTTGAGCCAAACCATCGCATAGGACATGGCGCCGTCAATGTCCAAGAATATCGACTTGCCCGCGTCGGACTTGGCGACGTCGAGCTGCTTCCGATACCAGGCGACGCCGGGGCTCGGCAGTCGTCCCATGCCGCCGCCAACTTCCGTGTTCCAACCTTGTTGAAACGGCCCCTCGATCGCCCAGTCGTGAGGCAGATTCACGGTCTCCCATGCGCTGTCGTCGAAACTTGCCTGAACAAACGGGAAATCGCTGCCTGGATCCCCATCCGGACGCTTGTGGCGGTTGCTTGGATCGCGGATGAAGTCGTTCCCAGTCGGCAGGATCCACGGCTTGAGTACCGCCTGCGATGCCTCGACTTCCACTGCCTTCGTCGGTTCGGCATCGGCGGGTCGATCGTCTTGGCGGTCGTCGGCCTCGGGACGAACATCGTAAATCAAATCGTCAGCCGCCACCCGCGAGTCGTATTTCATGAATCGCCAGTTGTCATTGATCGAGAGTCGCTGACGCGGGGAGTGTTTCAAAGCAACTGGATCCGCCTTCAAGATCGTCGCGCCGAACCCCAGCAGTACCATGCACGCAAATATCGCCAGAATGCTTCGCACAACAAGCTGGCCAAAAAAGCACGCTATCCGACTGTTCAACATTATCGTCCCCCATGCGATCGGACTACTATCTCGACAGTGGCCATTATGTAACCGCGTTGTTCCATGGAATACGTAAATAAATTGGGCAATCGCGCCACTTCGGCTTGCCGGGTGACGAGTCCACTTGTGTTTCAGAGGCCATTCTTACACGATATAAAATGCACGATCTCGTCACCTGACTTTCTTCGCTCGGCATTCGATAGCGAAACGCAAGTTTAGCACTACCGCATCCTTACAACCAGCAAATCATTCGCCGCTACGTGACCTGGAAACCTTCGTTCGTGGAGACAATATGAACACGCACTACCGGACTCGATCGATTTGGAAATTCACGAGAGCCGCTTGCCGGATGATGGTTGCGGCGGCGACAGTGTGCGTCGTTCCGACGGCTGGGGCTGCGGAAGATAATTCAAGTGACGGCACGGCCACCACGAACTCAAAAGTGCCGGGGGTTCCGCGCACGGACCCCAATTCGAAAACCGCTCACGATCAGCTCGTCGCCAAAGCCAAGACAGGGGGCATTGATCTCTATTTTCTCGGCGATTCCATTACGCGCCGCTGGGGCTGCACCGATCCTCAGTGGTCCATGTTGCTCGCCAACTGGAACAAGAACTTCTTTGGCTGGAACGCCGCGAATTTCGGCTGGGGGGCTGACGGCATCCAGAACATGATCTGGCGAATTCAGAATGGTGAGCTCGAAGGCGTGAACCCCAAAGTCATCGTCCTCCTGGCCGGCACGAATGACGTCGGAAATCAACCCGGCAATGATGAGAAAGTCGCCAACATTCTCAAGAGCTATGGTCAGCTAATTGCCGCTTGCCGCGAGATCGCACCGGAGTCAACGATCATCGTGACGGCAATCTTTCCCCGTAATGACAATTCTGCCGTCCTACCAGAAATTAAAAAGATAAACAGTGGCCTGGAGAAGCTGGCCGACGGACATACGATCGTCTATTTAAACGTCAATGACAAACTGGCAGATTCCGAAGGAAAGCTGTTTGCCGGAATGACGGTAGACAATCTGCATTTGTCCGAGAAAGGCTATCAGGTGTGGGCGGACGGATTGCGGCCGCTGTTGATCAACTTGCTGGGACCGCCAGCAGAGTCAGACCATGCGCCGCCTGCTACCGGCGACCCGTCGGCGGTCGGTTCTTGAGGTCCTTTGATGGCCTAATAAGTCGTCGCTTTTAGCGAGTCCGTGCGGCGGATTCGAATTGCCCGCCGGGATTGTGTCGTATTGCGTAAAAAAGTTCGCATAACGCGACGAAGCCATCTCCATTGGGGACGCCCTGGATATAACTGATAAGGGCGGTTCGCGCCCAACAGCGGAGCGAGTGCGCGCTAACTCATCTCTTGTCGTGGCCGAGCAAACATCCGGCGAGCCAAGCATGCGGCGAGAGGTCCCCTATTGTCACTAATTTCACCGAAATCTCATTTACAGACTTCTTAAAGTGCGGCATGAGATTTCACCAACACAGCCGCTGCCGGACACTGGGTTGGGCCGTACTATGCGCACTCATTCAGTTCGCTGCCATCTTGGCGCCGGCGGCTGCGGTTGGAACGACATCGTACATCACATCCGACCCGAATGTGGGCCGTTTCACTCTTTCCACCGCATCGGAAGCAGCCCCACTCTTTTTACACCCTGACGACTATCCCGGCGTTCTCCGCGTGGCGAAACAGCTACAGGGAGACATCTCGAATGTCACCGACCACGCGCCGCGCCTGGCAATCGGCGACGCGCCAGCCGGACAAGCAGGTCGTCGTGATCGGCA
Source organism: uncultured Planctomycetota bacterium (assembly GCA_963847905.1). GTDB lineage: Bacteria > Planctomycetota > Planctomycetia > Pirellulales > Lacipirellulaceae > DASYDU01. The sequence goes on from CAWKBP010000007.1 coordinate 354,788, forward strand.
CCTTGGGCAAGAGCCCCCTCATCGAACAGCTGGTCGAATCGAAGAAGCTGGACGTTGCGGTCTTGCGCGGCAAATGGGAAATGTTTGTCGCCCAAGTCGTGGACGAACCGTACGAAGGGGTGGATCGTGCATTGGTGATTGTCGGCAGTGACAAGCGCGGCACGATCTATGGCATGTACGACCTCTCGGCCCAGATTGGCGTTTCGCCTTGGTACTGGTGGGCCGACGTGCCGATCAAGAAGCAGCGGGCGCTCTATGCCCTGCCCGGCCGCTTTACGCAGGGAGAGCCGGCGGTGAAATACCGCGGCATCTTCATCAACGACGAAGCTCCGGCACTTGCGGGTTGGATGCAGGAAAAGTTTGGCGGCCACAATCACAAGTTCTACGACCATGTATTCGAGCTGATTCTTCGACTCAAAGGCAACTATCTCTGGCCAGCGATGTGGGGCCGATCGATTTATGATGACGATCCGGAGAGCCCCCGGCTGGCCGATGAATACGGCATCGTGATCGGCACCTCCCATCATGAGCCGATGATGCGGGCACACGTCGATTGGGAGCGTTACGGCAAAGGCCCCTGGAACTACGACACCAACGAGGCCAAGCTCCGCGAGTTCTGGGCCGACGGCATTCGTCGCATGGGCAGCAACGAAAGCGTCGTCACGGTCGGCATGCGCGGCGACGGCGACGAGCCGATGAGCGAAAACGCCAATATCGCGCTGCTGGAGCGGATTGTTGCCGACCAACGGAAGATTATCGGCGAAGTCACGGGCCGCGACCCAGCGACAGTTCCACAAATGTGGGCCCTCTACAAGGAAGTGCAGGAGTACTACGACAAGGGAATGCGTGTGCCCGACGATGTAACGCTGCTGCTTTGCGACGACAACTGGGGAAACATTCGCAAGTTACCCAAACGGGATGAGCCACGCCGCGCCGGCGGGTACGGCATCTACTATCATTTCGACTACGTGGGCGATCCGCGGAATTACAAATGGCTCAACACCAATCAGATATCCCGCACCTGGGAGCAAATGCATCTGGCTTTTGAGCACGGTGTTGATCGCCTTTGGATCGTGAACGTCGGCGACATCAAGCCGATGGAATTCCCCACCGAGTTCTTCCTCGACTATGCCTGGAATCCACTGGCCTGGCCCGCCGATCGGCTCGACGACTACACCCGCGCCTGGTCAGCCGAGCAATTCGGAGAAGAGCAGGCCTCCGCGATCGCCGAGGTCCTCGACCAGTACACACGGTTCAACGCCCGACGCAAGCCGGAACTGCTCACGCCAGATACCTATAGCCTCACCAACTACCGCGAAGCGGAAACGGTGGTCGACGCGTACAACCAGTTACTCGCCGAAGCCGAGCGAATCAGCGACGCCTTGCCGGCTGAGGATCGCGATGCCTATTTCCAACTGGTGCTGCATCCCGTCCAGGCATGCGCCAATCTCAACGAGTTGTATCTGACCGTCGCCAAAAACCGGCTCTACGCGCGTCAAGGTCGCGCGGCCACCGATGACCTGGCCGAGCGGGCCGACGCACTTTTCGCCAAAGATGCCGCGATCTCTCACCGCTACAACGAGGCAATTGCCGGTGGCAAGTGGAACCACATGATGGATCAAACCCACATTGGTTACACCAATTGGCAGGATCCGCCGAAGAACATTTTGCCGAAGGTATCCAGGATCGAGCTGCCCGCCGAGGCGGCCATCGGCGTCGCCGTCGAAGGTGCGCGTGATTTTTGGCCCGAGAGCAGACGCCAACTGGTCTTGGGGGAACTCAACGCCGTGGACGACAATCGACAATTCGTGGAGGTTTTTAATCGGGGCAAGACGCACTGCGAATTTACAATCATGGCCGACGTACCCTGGCTGCGATTGACGCTTGATCCCGAGTGCAGCGAGACTGCCGGCGAGTTGCAGCACGAGCAGCGCTGGTGGGCGTCGGTCGATTGGAGCCAGGTTCCGTCCGTAATCGCCAATGGGGCAATTACGATTACCGGCCCCGGTGGACCGCCGATTGTCGTTTCCGTTATCGCCAACAACAACCGGGCCTCGGTCCCGGACGACTTTGCCGGCTTCGTCGATACCAAGAGCTACGTCTCGATCGAGGCGGAGCACTTTGGCAGCTCGGTCGCAGCGGAACCGATCCGCTGGCAGCGCATTCCGGGCCTCGGCCGCACGCTATCAGGGATGACGACGACGCCTGGAACGGCCGATCCACAAGAGCCGCAAACCGATGGGCCGCGACTCGATTATCCAGTGCTTCTCTCACGAGGCGGCCAAGTCCAAGTGCAAGCCTTCGTGGCGCCGACGTTGAACTTTCACAACAACGAAGGGCTGCGCTATGCAGTTTCGTTCGACGACCAGCCGCCGCAAGTCGTGAACATCCACGCGGGCGAGACACACCGACGATGGCAAAAATGGGTCTCCGACAATATCAACGTGACGTCGACCGAACACCAACTCCGTGAATCGGGCGAAGCATGTACTGAAGTTCTGGATGGTCGACCCGGGCGTCGTGCTGGAAAAACTCGTCGTCGACACCGGCGGCCTGAAGTCCTCTTACCTCGGTCCGCCGGAAAGCACGCGCTGGCCCTACTGACACAAGCGAATAACACTTCTGCACCACGAAGGTGGTGCGCCCAAGGAATCCAAAATCCTATGCTGCCGGAACAATGGGAAACATTCAAGCGCGCCGCCCGTCGAGAATCGCTCGAGCGGATCCCCATGGCGCTGATCATCGATAGCCCCTGGATCCCGGGCTTCCTCGGCATCAAGCACATGGACTACTATCTCGATCCCGAGCTGTGGTTCCAGGCCAATCTGAAGATCATGCAGGAGTTCCCCGAGATCATCTTCATCCCGTCCTGGTGGATGGAATACGGGATGGCGGCCGAGCCGTCCATTCTGGGTGCCAAAATCAAATTCTGGCAAGACAACACGCCGAGCGAATACCACACGCTCTACCGCTTGGAAGACATCGACAACTTCCCCGAGTACGAAGTCGACGCCGACGCCTTCGCGGCCATGACGCTCCATCGCTACGGCATGCACAAGCAGCGAATCCTCGACCACGGCTACATCCTGCCGATGATCACGGCACGCGGGCCACTCTGCACTGCCGGCTTCGTCCGCGGCACGACCCACTTCATGATCGACCTGGTCGAAGACCCCGCCGGCGCCCACAAGCTGATCGACCTCTGCACGCGCGTTGTCATCGATTGGCTCAAAGCGCAACACAAAGTGCTGGGCGACACCGTCGAGAGCATCTTCATCCTCGACGACATCGTCGGATTCGTGAACGAAGAGCACTATCTCGAATTCGCCCACCCCTATCTCAAGCGGATTTGTGATGCGTTCCCCGAAGATTGGATCAAGATCTATCACAACGACGCCGAAGTCGATGCCTGCCTCGACCATTTGCCAGACGCTGGCTTCAACGTGCTCAACTGGGGCAAGCAGAAGGACATCGTCGAAGTCAAACAGCGGGTCGGCGACCGGATGTGCTTGATGGGCAACGTCAATCCGCTTGAGATTGGCGTCCGCGGCTCGGTCGACGAGGTCCGCGAGGCAACGCTCGAGGTGCTCGAAGGCTCGGGTGGCGAGGGAATCATCCTCTCCGTCGGCGGTGGCACCAGCCCCGGCATGCCGCGCGAGAACATCCTCGCCATGCAGGACGCGCTCGAAGAGTTCAACGCCCGCCGTTGGGCGCGCGTCGGAGCGACCCATGGTTGATTACGCCCTAATGAATCAATGCCTCTACGAGGGCAAGGCAAAAGAAGTCGAGCAAATGACCCGCGACGCCCTCGACGCGGGGCGGACCGTGCAGGAAGTGCTCAACGAAGGCCTGATCGCCGGCATGAGCGTCGTCGGCGAAGACTTCAAGCACAACGTGTTGTATGTGCCCGAGGTGCTGATCGCGGCGCGGGCGATGAAGGCCGGCATGGCGGTCCTCAAGCCACTGCTGTCGGCCAAGGATTCGCAGACGCAGCCGGCCGGCGTGCTGCTGATGGGAACCGTCCGTGGCGACCTGCACGACATCGGTAAGAACCTGGTCTGCATGATGGCCGAGGGTGCCGGCTTCGAGGTCCACGACATCGGCGTCGACCAAAGCGTGGAGAAATTCATGGCCGCCGCTGACAAGTGCCAGCCCACGATCATCGGCATGAGCGCGCTGTTGACCACCACCATGACCTACATGAAAACGGTCATCGATGGCTTCGAGAATGCCGGCCGCAGCCAAATCAAGATGGCTATCGGCGGCGCTCCGATCAGCCAAATGTATGCCGACGAGATTGGCGCGGACGGCTACGGTGCCGACGCCTCGAGCGCGGTCGATCTCTTCATGCGTTTGGCGGGGAAGGCTTAGCTACCATGGCGACCTATCGCATCCTCTATTGGCAAGAAGTGCCGTCGCAAATTGTCGTCGAAGGCGACGACGGCGACGTTCGCTTGCCGCTGCCCACAAAGTTCACCGAGCGGATCGACGCGGTCGCCATCGAACGCGGATTGACCGGCGGCGACGACTATCTCGCCCAGTGGACCTGGAGCGACGATCAGGATCGCGATGGCACCGCGGAAGAAGTTGCCCAGGCAGTCCTCGCCGAACTCGAAGCCAACGCCGACTGGTGAGTGAGGTATCGCGCGCATGGCCGGCACATCGACCGTCAAACTGACCATCAACGGACTAGTCACCGAGGCCGCACTCGGCTGCTCGCTCTTCGACTACGCCGAGCAGCTTGGCGTCGACGTTCCCACTTCTTGCCAGAAGCAAGGAAAATGCAAGGAATGCATCGTGGAAGTGGCCGCGGGCATGGAATTGCTCAGCGAACGAACCGCGGACGAGTCCCATTTGAAAGACGGCTTCCGCCTTGCCTGTCGCTGCCACGTTGCCGCGGACAAGATTCTGGACGTCGGCGGCGAGATTCGCTGCCACACGATGCGCCGCGGCCAGCTGCGAATTGAACGCCATGCGTACGAGCTGCCCGTGAGCCACGCCGAGATGCCGCTCGATCCCACAGTCACCCGCGACGGCGAAAGGATTTTGATCGACGGCCAGGAAGTCGATCGCTCGACCGGCCCGATTCACGGGCTGGCCATGGACTTGGGCACGACGACGATCGTGCTGCGGCTCTTTGACCTGGAAACGGGCGAACTGATCGCCGATTCGTCGCTGGAAAACCCACAGCGATTCGGCGGGTCGGACGTGATGGCCCGCATTCAATACGATACGACGCATCCCGGCCGCCTACTGATGCGGACCTTAGCCGGCTATCTGACGCGGGCGATCCAAGAATTCCCCGTCGATCCGCGCTCGATCTACGAGCTGGTGGTCGTCGGCAACTCGACGATGCGGGACCTGTTCTTCCGGCAGAGCGTGTATTCCATTGGCCAGTCGCCCTATCAGTCGATCACCGAGTTGGAGCTGGCGGCCGGCAAACGCACGACGACTAGCCTCACGCAGACCGGCCGTCAGAGTTTGCTGCCGATTCATCCACAGGCCCGTGTGTACGGCGCACCGATCATCAGCGGGCATCTCGGCGCCGACGCTGCCGCCTGCATGCTGGCCGTCGATCTCGCCAACGAACATCGGACCGTGGCGATCATGGATATTGGCACCAACACCGAGCTCGTCCTGGGAAACAAGCAACGGATTCTCGCCGCTTCTTGCCCGGCCGGTCCCGCCTTCGAAGGCGGAGCGATCTCTTGCGGAATGCCCGGTCTGGATGGCGCGATCGAAAGCGTCTCGCTCAACGGCACGGGCGAGTACCACCTCGGTGTCATCGGCGACGTGACTCCCGCCGGGATCTGCGGCTCCGGACTCGTCGACCTGCTCAGCGAGCTTGTCCGCACGGACCGGATGAACCACATGGGCCGCTTTGAAGACGATTCCGATCGAATCGTGCTCGACGGTGAGCAAAATATCTACTTCACCGAACGCGATGTGAATGAGCTCGCTCAGGCCAAGGGCGCCAACATGGCCGGCCTGCAAACGGTCTTTAGCAACTACGGCCTGCAATTCGACGACATCGACGTGTTCTACCTGGCCGGCGGCTTCGGCCGGCATCTGAGCGTCGACGCGGCCCGGCGCATCGGGCTGATTCCCGCGCTCTCCGATGCCAAGATTGTCAAAGTCGGCAACGCGGCGATCGAAGGCGCTTGCATCGCCTTGCTCTCTAGTGCCAAGCGACAGGAATTGGAGCGGTTGGTGCGCCGCGTCGAACATTGCCGCCTGGAAACGCATCCCCACTTCTTCGATTTTTTCGTCGAAGGCTGCCAGTTCAAACCCGTCGAGCGGGCACTGGAGGTGGTGGGATGATCGAATTCGCCGCCTCCGCCCCGATTGTTGACGTCGCGCCGGCCGAGTACCAGCGGCTTCTGGGCTACCCGCGTGATTGGGTGCTGGAAGAGCGCGCGAGCGAGCTGGCGTCGGCCGCCCGCGACTGGTATGCCAAGCACGGCCGGCCCTGGGTGTATGTCCGCCAAGCAGAGCAACTAGAATTCGCGGACGGCATTGTTCGTGTTGACGGTGTTTCGTTCGCGAGCGAACGACTGCATGCGATTGCTCGAACAGGCCGGCGCCGATTCGGCGTTCCTGGTCGCGGTGAGCGCCGGCGGCGAGCTTGAGCAACAAGCGCAGAATCTCTGGCTCGAGGAGAAGCCGGACGAATACTTTTTCCATGAAGTTTACGGCTCGGCGGTCGTCGAACACTTGATCACGATGAAGGGCGCGGAACTATGTGCCTGGGCCGAGACTAAAGGCGAAGCGATTTTGCCCCACTACAGTCCTGGTTACCCAGAGTGGGACATCGCCCAGCAATCGGAGCTGCTCGGCCTGATTCGCCGCGATGGTCAACTTTTGCCCGGCGAACTGGAGGTGCTCGAGTCCGGCATGTTGCGGCCGAAGAAGTCTCTGCTCGCCGTGTTCGGTCTGACCCGCCAGCGCGACCGTGTCGCCCGGCTCACCAAGATCAATCCTTGCGAAAGTTGTTCGTTCCTGGCGTGCCAATATCGCCGAGCCCCCTATCTCGGCGCCCCACGCTGCTTCAACCGCGACGAAGTTGCTCAATCGAAACAGCTGCTGTCGCAGTTGTTGCCGGAATTGCTGGTCCTCGAGCGAAACGCCCGCTACTCCGTGCATGGCAAGGCACTGGCACGGTGGGCGGCCGATCGCCTGACACTCACGCCGCGTGAAAACGGCACGATCGACGCGCTGTTTCGCTACGAGGGCACCACCTGCAGCAACTTGGGGCAAACACTGCTGTTCGATTATCGCGTCACGCTCGGCCCGCGGAAAGACGGCTACGTGATTTGCTCGCTCGACTGCCAACCGACTCCCGGCGACGACGGTTACACGTCGATGTGCCGATATATGGAGAGTCCCACCCAGCTGATGGCAGCGATCGAGGGCGAAAAACCCCTGCTGGGCGAGCCGCTCAATCATGTGCTGAGTTGGGACGCCAAAAACAGCGCCGCCGGCTGCTACTGTGAACTCGGTGATCGCCTGCATAAATGGCGGCTGGCGCTCGAAACAATTCACTTTGCGCTCGTCCAACAAGAGGGCAGCCGCGAATTCTCCACCAATTCAATACCGGTAGTGCTATGAAAAAAAACTTGTTGGCGGCACTTCGCGAACGCCCCCTGTTGGGCGACGGCGCCATGGGCACCCAGCTGATGTTCGCGGGGCTCGAACAAGGTGGCTGCGGTGAGGCTTGGAACATCTCCCATCCCGAAAAAGTCCTCGCCATCCAGCGACGCTACGCCGAGGCCGGCTCCGATTGTATCCTCACCAACACCTTCGGCGGCTCCCGGATCATGCTTAACCGCCACGGCTGCAGCGACGCGGTCGTTGAAGTCAACCAGGCTGCGGTGAGAATCGCCCGCGAAGCCTTCAACGGCCGTGATGGATTTGTCATCGGCGACGTCGGCCCGTTCGGTGGCCTGCTCGAGCCCTATGGCGACTTCACCGAGACGCAAGTCCGCGACGCCTTCAATGAGCAAACCCAAGCTCTCGTCGACGCCGGCGCCGACGCAATCATCATCGAAACGCAAACCTCGCTCGAAGAGCTCGCCCTCGGCATCCAGGCGGCAAAACAAGCAGGCGCACCTTGCGTCATCGGTTCGATGGCCTACGACGTCACGCTCGATGGCTCGACCTTTCGGACGATGATGGGCATCGATCCCGAGCGGGCGGCAAAATTCATGGAAGAACTCGGTGCCGACGTCGTCGCGCTCAACTGCGGCACGGGCATGGACATGATCCGCGCCCGCGACGCGGTTTTGAGATATCGCGCGGTGACCAATCTGCCGGTGATGGCGCAGCCCAACGCCGGTCTCCCCAAACTGATCCAGATGAAGATCGTGTACGACGAAACGCCGGAGGACATGGTCGAGGGCGTCGCGCCTCTGCTGGCGGCTGGCGTCAACATTGTCGGCGCTTGTTGCGGCAGCACCCCCGACCACATCCGCGCTTTCCGCGGCGCAATCGATGAGTACCTCGTACTTAACGGCGCCACTTCGAACGCTACCGCGCGCCTTGAAGCAGCGCCCGCTACCCAATTGGAATCCCCATGAAGCTAAAACTCTGCGATGTCAATCAAGCCGCGACCGAAAAGTTGCCGGCACATACTGGCGACAAGTCAGGCATCGGCGTCCACTATATCGACGCCTACCTCAAGCCGCTCAACGCGTCGCTCGAAGACGGTACGAAAGTCAAATGCAAACGCCGCGGGCTGAAGATCGCGCTCGCCGTCGGCGACAAGAAGGGCGACGGCCTAATGCGGCGGATCGACGTCAGCCGCGATCCGGTCGTGATGCTCGACGCGGCACTCGCCGAGGCGGCCAAATCGGCCGAAGTTTCCCTCCACTTCGAGGACGGTGCCATTTACATCGAGCGCAGCTGATTTCCTGCATCCTGGGCGGCCGGTGAATTGGGTGGAAATCTCGCGTCCCGAGCGGTTAGAATGGCGGGATGATGCGGACCCGGTGGTTGGCCCAAGTTTTCTTTGTCACGGCGGCATGCGGTGGGGGATTCGGGGAGCGGACGGCGAGCCTGTTGGCCCAGCCTCCCGACCCGGCACCTGCGGCCGACGCGCCACCGCTGCGCCTCAACACAATCGGCTACTTACCGCATGCGGCCAAGCAAGCCACGATCGCTCTCCCCGGGGAGACGTTTGTCGTCGTCCGCGTCGACGACGGCAAGCCAGTGCTCGCAGGCCGAATCACCGGGCCTACCCGTAACAGCGACACCGGCGAGGACCTCTATCTCGCCGACTTTTCGGCCGTTCGGGAATCGGGCAAGTTTCGCCTCGAGGTGCCAAACGTGGGTGTGTCGGCTCCATTTCGTATCGCAGCGGACCTCTATGAGAATCCCTTCCGCACCGGGGCGCGCGCAATGTATCTGATGCGCTGCGGCACGGCCGTCCGCGGCGAACACAAAGGCCAGGTCTTTGAACACGCCGCTTGCCATCTCGACGATGGCCACCTCGATCTCGTGGAGCGTTCCGAGTCGCCCGAGAAGTCGCGGCATCGCCAGGCAACCGGCGGTTGGCATGACGCGGGCGATTATAATAAGTATGTCGTCAACGCGGGCGTCACCGTCGCGTCGATGCTTCGCGCGTGGCACGATTTCCAGCCCAAGATTGAGTCCATCGAGCTCGGCATTCCCGAGTCAGACGGTCCGCTTCCCGATCTCTTGGCCGAAGTGAAATGGGAACTCGATTGGTTATTGTTGATGCAAGCGGACGACGGATCCATCTATCACAAAGTCAGCACGACAAACTACCTGGGCTATGTGCGGCCGGAAGCAGAATTGGACCCTCGCTTCTTCGGCGAGTGGGGCAGCCAGGCGACGGCTAGCTTCGTGGCCATGATGGCGATCGCCGCCCGCGAGTTTCGACCCTATGATCCGCCGTTTGCCGACCGTTGCCTCGCCGCGGCGAAGAAGAGCTATGACTTTCTCACGACTCACCCCGATTACCATCGACCCAGTCAGCAGGGCTTTACGACCGTCGGCTATGACAGCAGCGATTGGAGCGCACGGCTCTGGGCCGCAGCGGAAATGTGGGAGACGACAGGCGAAGTGGCGGCGCTCGCCGACTTTGAATCGCGTGCCAAATCGGAACGTCCCGAACGACGCAACTGGCGGCGAAATCGCGGCGACGAAGATTCGCCACCGGAAAGTCGGCCACAGTTTCATTTCGACGCCAATTGGGATTGGGGGAACGTCGAAAATCTGGGCCTGATCAGCTATTTGGAGTCCGCTCGTCCCGGCCGCGACGCACACCTGGCCGAACAAATCCGCAACAGCCTCATTGCGACCGCCGACGAAATCGTCGCCACCGGCGCGGCCCATGGATACGCCCGGCCGCTGGGCGATCGCTACTTTTGGGGCTGCAATGGCACCGTCGCTCGTCAGGTGATCGTCCTCGAGGCAGCTCGCCGCGTCGATGCGAAACCCGAATATCTCGCCACGTCGCTCGATGCGGTCAACTATCTCTTCGGCCGCAATCCCTTTGGCCGTTCGTTCGTCACTGGCCTGGGCGATTCTCCGCCGATGTTCCCTCACGATCGCCGTTCGGCCGCCGACAACGTCGCCCAGCCGTGGCCAGGATACTTGGTGGGCGGGCCTCATCCGCGTGCTTGCGACTGGCAGGATAACCAAGACGACTACCGCACCAACGAAATCGCAATTAACTGGAACGCTGCATTGATCTATGCCATGGCGGCCTGTTTGAATGAACCTGCAGCTTCGAACACGAATCAACCTTAAAAGGTGCTCATTGTGAAATCGGTTTCGACGTTGGTTGCAATGTTACTGCTCCTTGTAAATCGAGCCGGCGCCACGGAAACGGTCGCTCCCGCGATTTCCGTTACGGTCGACGCAGACACGCCAGGGGCGAAGATCAATCCGTTCATTTACAGCCAGTTTATCGAGCACTTGGGGCGGTGCATCTACGGCGGCATCTGGGCCGAGATGCTGGAGGACCGCAAATTCTACTTCCCCATCACGGATAAGTACGATCCCTACCGCAGCCTCAGAAACAGCGAGTTCCCGGTCGTCGGCGCATCGCCCTGGGAAGTCGTTGGCCCCGCCGGTTCGGTGACGATGATCAAACCAGACGCCTTCGTCGGCGAGCAGACGCCGCAGATCGCGCCGGGTAGCGGCATCCGCCAGAACGATCTGGCAGTTGTCGCCGGCAAGAAGTACGACGGTTATCTCTGGCTCAAATCGGCAGACGGCGAGACGACCGCTAAGGTAGCGCTTTCCTGGGGCGACGCCGCCGCCGACTGTCAAACCGTGGTCCTGGCTGGCATCGGAGCCAAATATCAAAAGTACCCCTTCCAATTTACCGCCGGTGGGGACACCGACCATGCACGGCTCACAATCGAGATCGACGGGGCACCTTGCCTGATTGGCACCGTTTCGCTGATGCCGGCCGACAACGTTCGCGGCATGCGGCCCGACACGCTGGCGCTGCTCAAGCAGCTCAACGCTCCCGATGTATCGCTGGCCGGGTGGCAACTTCGTCAGCGGCTACGATTGGCGCGACGGCATCGGCGACCGCGATCGCCGCCCGCCCCGTCACAATCCCGCTTGGACCGGAGTCGAGCATAACGACGTCGGCATCGACGAATTCATCGACTTTTGTCGTGAGGTCAACACCGAGCCGATGATCGCCGCCAACACCGGATTCGGCGATGACTATTCCGCCGCTCAGGAGGTCGACTACTGCAACGGCTCGGTCGACACGATCGGCGGCTCGTGGCGAGTCAAGAATGGACACGCTGAACCGTTCGCCGTCAAATACTGGTGTGTCGGCAACGAGATGTGGGGTCGGTGGCAACTCGGTTTCATGCAACTCAACCAATACGTGCTGAAGCACAACCTGGTCGCTGGCGCAATGCGTAAAGCGGATCCCAACCTGGTGCTCGTCGGCTCCGGCGATTTGGGCGACGGCGGCCAGCGCAGCTGGTCGCGCGGCATGCTCGAGCATTGTGCCGACCACATGGACATGATCTCCGAGCATTTTTACTCCCGTCGGCAACTGGACGACGTCGCCGCGCACACGGCGGCAAATTGTCGACGCCATCCGTGGCAAGGCCGACGGCCATCGCAAGTTGCAAGCCGAGCTGCCGAACATGAAAGGCCGCGTGATGCCGATCGCCATGGACGAGTGGAACTACTGGTACGAGCCCTACAAATACGGTGAACTTGGCTGCGTGTACCGGCTGCGCGACGCGCTCGGCATCGCCGCGGGCCTGCACGAGTATTTCCGCCAGAGCGATCTCATCCAGATGGCCCACTACGCGCAAACCGTCAACGTAATCGGCTGCATCAAGACGACCAAGACCGCGGCCTTCTTCGACACCACCGCCCTGCCCTTGCTGCTCTATCGCCGCGAGTTCGGCTCAATTCCGCTCGCGGTGAAAGGAAACCAAGGCGAGGCGGCGCTCGACGTCGCGGCCGCGCGGACCGAGGATGGCAGCGCAGTGACGATTGGCGTCGTCAACTCGTCGGACAAGCCGCAAACGTTGTCGCTTGACGTCGCAGGAATCCAGCTTGCTACGACGGCCAAAGTCTGGCGGATCACAAGCGACGACAACGACCCGCTAGCGTTCAATTCAGTCGAAACGCAGCAAGTCGGCATCCGCGAAGAGGCCGACGTGCCATTTTCGGGTGAGGTTACCGTGCCTGCATGCAGCGTGAATGTATACCGCGTAGCAATCACCGACACCAAGGCACTTTAAAAAAAACAGCAATGTTGTCCTCCGCGGTTGCCTGCCCGCTTTTTCCGCTATTGCTGGGGCCCTCTCGCTAGGCGAAAATTACAGCCTCAGTGAGAGGCAAATCATTACGTGACCCATTCGTCGTCGGCCGCTGGTTCGGTAAAAACTACTGCAGCGCCCTCGTCGGGATTCATCCGGACAGTCCTGGGCGATCTGTCGGCGACGGCCGCGCTCGGTGTCTGCGACGCGAACGATCATGTGGTGATGCACAGCGATTGGCTGGCCGAGACGCTTCCCGAATCCGTGTTAGCCGACCTCGACCGGACGCTGGTGGACGTGCGGGGTTTTCGCGCCGCGCGCGGCGGGTGGATCGTCGACTCGACACCGACCGGTGCAGGCCGCGACGCCGCATTGCTGCAGCGGATCGCTAAACAGAGTCAAGTGCCGATCGTATGTTCCACCGGGGTACACCAATCCCGCTTCTATCCGCCGCAGTACCCGCTACTTAGCATGGATCTTGATCGACTGGTCGAATTGTTCGTCGGTGAAATCACTTCGGCGGTCGACGACGGCGCCGGGCCGCTCGCCATGCGCACGGGAGTCGTCGTGGTGGCCAGCGACGCCGCGCAATTGACCAGCCGCGAAAAGCAACGGTGCGTCGCCGCTGCTCGCGCCCATCAGCAAACCGGCTGCCCGATCCTTGCTCAAACCGCCGGCGGTCGCGAGGCCTACGAGCAGGTGGCGGTGCTGCTGGGCAATGGGGCCACACCGTCGCAAGTTGTGCTAACCGACTGCGATGCAAACAACGACGCCAAATATCACCGCGAGCTGCTCGCCGCCGGAGTATGCCTGGCCTACGACCGACACTTCCGCCAGCTTAGCCAGACGATGGAATGTGTCGCTCTCGACATGATCGCTGCGCTCGCCGACGAGTTCCCCCGCCAGTTGCTCCTGGGAATGGACATGACGCGGCAGAAGTATTGGCGCGGTTATGGCGGCCGACCGGGCTTGGCGTGGCTGCTGACCGATTTCTTGCCGATGCTGCGCCGCTCCGGAATCTCGGAGCGCCATCTGGCAGACATCTCCAGCGAAAACGCCGTCCGGGCATTTGCCTTCCGACCAGCGCACGCCGCGGCCTAGTTTCACTACACAGGCGTGAATGGCACTGGCGTGAATCCGAGTGGCACAAATAGCAGACTCGCCCAACCCAGGCATGTCCTGCCAAACCCCAGCGACACCCCGTCGTTTGCTGTTGGCGGATGGATTGGGCCCATCCATGCCAGCAGCAAGATCATCAGCGACCACCCCCAGTAGCCCCAGAGTATCACTCCCATCATCGCCGCCAGCAGCAGCCCTTGCGCGACGCGATGTGCCCGGCGCAGCAACAAGGCATACAACACGTGACCGCCGTCGAGCTGTCCGATCGGGATCATGTTCAGCGCGGTGATGAAGATCCCGACCCAGCCGGCGTAAGCAATCGGGTGCAGGTATACCTCCATTCCCGCGGGTAAGGGTCCAATGATCAGGTACGAAAGTAGTTTAAAGATCAGCGGCTCCCCAGCGCCAGACCGCCAGGGTGTGTTGGAATCGAATCGACTTGCGACCAGTGGAGTCCCAGGACCGAGAAAAACAACGCCGGCACGAGGCCTGCCAGCGGACCCGTCAAACCAATGTCGAACAGCGAGCGGCAGTTGCCCATACCAGGCTGCATGACGATCACGGCCCCCATCGTGCCAATCGGCGAAATCGGCAGCGGAATGAAATAGGGAAAGCTCGCGGGAACGCCGTATCGGCGCGCCTGAAGAAAATGGCCGAATTCGTGGGCCAGCAGCGTGATCATCAATGCCAGTGAGAAACTCAGGCCGCCGGCTATTGAGTATGCTTGTGTACCCACGGCCCAAGTGCTGAGGAATGTGGCCAAAAAAAGCACAAGCGGCAGCACCACGCGCGGTCGACCGCGTCGAGCAATCACTGGCGGCTCGCTCGAACTCATCGCCGTTTGCACCTCTTCCATCGCTCGTCCATCTCGCAAAGGTATCGAATCCAAGTCCGCTCAACTCACTATATCGGCCGCAAGCCCATGCGCCAGTGCGTGCCGCCGGGCCCCGTCAGGAACCGGCCGAAATCGCTTCGCGCCGCCGCAAATCCGATTGAAATCAACGCCCTCTGACAGCAAGTTTTCCTGGCGACCGACGGAATGGCCTTACGATTGCGCAAATGTGTGCGTAATATATAAATAGCGGACAGGCTTTGAACGGCCTCCCGAAAGTACTCCGACGGGTCCCAGCGAGACTTTGCCGATGAACTCAGAATGCCCTCGCGTCGCGTTGTTGGTCGAGACGTCGCGTGGTTACGGTCGGGCCATGTTGCGGGGCATCATGCGGTTTGCGCGGCTGCATGGTCCCTGGAGCTTTTATGTTACACCGGGCGACTTCGAGCAGAGCGCTGCCGAAGATGAGCCAGTGGGGCGGGGTCGGCATCGTCGCCCGGGTTGAAACGCTCGAGGTCGCCAAAGCGATTCTCGCCGCCAACGTTCCCACCGTACTCTTGGACGTCGCGCCTCGGATCATCTCCCAACTACCGCGATTGGCACAGCTGAGCGAAATCTCGTCCGACTCCGAAGGGGCCGCCCGCCTGGCCGCAGAACATTTGCTCGGCTGCGGATTCCAGAATTTTGCCTACGTCGGGGTCTGGGAACGCGGTTGGTCGGAGCGGCGTGAGACGGCCTTTTGTAGTGCCGTACAGGACCATGGATTCGCACCACTGGTATATCCGCTCCCGACGTCCAGTACGCAACGTAGCTGGGAGCTCGATCAGGCTCATCTAGCCGACTGGATTCGCGACCTTCCCAAGCCAGTCGGCATCATGGCCTGCAACGACGACCGCGGCCGTGGCGTCCTCGAGGCCTGTCGCGTGGCGGGAGTCCGTGTGCCGGATGAGGTCGCGGTGATCGGCGTCGACGACGACGAATTGTTCTGCGAGCTGGCCGATCCGCCCCTCTCGAGCGTGGCGCTCAATGCGGAGCATGGCGGCTATCGCGTCGCTCATTTGCTCGATCAATTGATTCGCCAGAAGATCACCGTGCCGCAAAAGCTAATCGTTGAGCCGACCCAGGTCGTGGCCCGACGCTCGACCGAGATCAAGTTGATCGGCGATCGGGAAGTCGGCGCCGTGATCGACTTTATCCACCGCAATCGGGCCCGCGATTTCACGGTCAACGACGTAGCGGCCGAGATCGGCATCTCACGTCGGAACCTCGAAGTCAAGTTTCGCCGCACCACCGGTCGAACCATCCTCACCGAGATTCAACGCATCCGACTGGACCACGCCAAGCGAATGCTCCGCGACACCGACCTGCCGATCCCGCAGATCGCAGCCTCGAGCGGCTACAATTCCGCCAGCTACCTGACACAGGTCTTTCGCAAAGAAATCGGCATGACGCCCGCAAAGTACCGCACGCGATTTCGCGTCTGAGAAAGTTGGGATGAGTCCGCGGGAAGGTTCGCCCAATTCGGCTCTTGGGCTGTTACCGTCCGAATCGGAATTTCGTGCTCGACTGCTGTCGGAACGCTTTCGTCGTTGGCCGAAACCAAGGTAGAATCACCGGTTGAAGCCCAACCTCTTCGTCGCGTGAACCACCTCCATGTCGTCCCAAGAATCAATCTCCACGTCGGTCGCCGGAGTAGTCGGCTCGGACGAGTTCGCCGCACTGCAGGCCATCGTCGAAGGAACCGCGCAGCAGGTTGGGGACGAATTCTTTCAAGCACTGGTACAGCATCTGGCCGCGGCGATGGCCGTATCGTTTGCCTTTATTGCCGAATTTGCTGGCAGCCAGACGCGGGTTCGCACGCTCGCCTTTTGGGCTCACGACCGGATTGTCGATAACATCGAGTTTGATCTCAGCGGGACGCCTTGTCAGGACGTGATCGGCGGCAATCTGTGCCATCATCCGTCCGGAGTGCAGCGGACTTTTCCAACGGACCGGGGTCTCGTCGACCTAGGAGTCGAGAGCTA
Organism: uncultured Planctomycetota bacterium; assembly: GCA_963847905.1. Taxonomy (GTDB): domain Bacteria; phylum Planctomycetota; class Planctomycetia; order Pirellulales; family Lacipirellulaceae; genus DASYDU01. The sequence continues at coordinate 371,533 of CAWKBP010000007.1, forward strand.
TTTAGGCGTACCGCTCCGCGACGCAAGTGGAGATGTGCTTGGTCACCTGGCGGTATTTCACGAACGTCCTCTGCCACCCGAACCGGTGAAGCTCTCGATTTTTAGAATCTTCGCCGCCCGGGCTGCCGCAGAGCTGAACCGCCTCCGCATGGAAGAGATGCTCAAGGAGAGCGAGCTGCGGTATCGCGATTTGTTCGACGAAGCTCCCATCGCGTATGTCTATGAAGACACGGACACGCGATTTGTGAGCGTCAATCGGGCCGGGATGAAATTGCTGGGACTCAAGCCGGAAGACGTTCCGGGCACCATCGGCTGGTCGCTCGTGGCCAAGAACGATCGGAACGAAGCACAACTTGCGGCCGCCTTTAAGGACATCCAACAAGGCAAAGAGCGCGGTCTCGTGGAACTCGAGCTGCGCCGCAAGGACGACGGCCGGCCGGTGTGGGTCCAGTTTTGGTCCCGTCCTGAAGCGGACGGCAAGCACACGCGGACGATGATCATCGACATCACCGACCGCGTGCTGGCGGAGCGGGAGAAAGCGCGGCTGCAGCAGCAGAACGCCTACCTGCAGGAAGAAATCAAGGCGTCGCTCAATTTCGACGAGATTGTCGGCCGCAGTCCGGCGCTCGCGGCGGTGCTCGAGATGGTGCGGGCCGTGGGACCAACCGACGCCTCGGTACTCGTGACCGGCGAGACGGGCACGGGCAAGGAACTGATCGCGCGCGCGATTCACTCGGTGAGCCGCCGCGAGGAGAAGCCGCTCATCAAAGTGAATTGCGCCGCGCTGCCCGCCGGACTGGTCGAAAGCGAGCTGTTCGGTCACGAAAAAGGCGCATTCACCGGCGCGATTTCACGGCGCGTGGGCCGGTTCGAACTGGCCGACGGCGGCACAATTTTTCTCGACGAGATCGGCGAACTGCCGCTCGAGATGCAAGCCAAGCTGCTGCGCGTGTTGCAAGAAGGCGAAGTCGACCGCATCGGCGGCAAAGGGCCCGTCGAGGTCGATGTCCGCGTCATCGCCGCCACCAATCGCGACTTGCGTCAGGCGGTCCGTGACAAGACCTTCCGCGAAGATTTGTACTACCGGCTCAATGTCTTTCCCATACCCTTGCCGCCGCTCCGCGAGCGGCAGGACGACATCCCGCTCCTGGCGAGCTACTTCGCCACAAGATTTGCAAGTCGGCTCGGCAAACCGATCGACGGCATCAGCCGCGACACGCTCCAGCGGCTCGCCGCCTACTCTTGGCCGGGCAACATCCGCGAGCTGGAGAACATCATGGAACGAGCGGTGATTCTCTCTTCCGGAATGCTGCTCGAAGTGTCGCAGGACATGCTGCCGAGCGACGCGGCGGCAGTGATCGGCGAATTGCCGGCCGCGAATACAGCCACCGACCTGGACTCGGTGCAGCGCGATCACATTGTGGCGGCCCTCGACACCACAAAGTGGGTCATCGAAGGGCCCCGCGGAGCTGCCCAGATCCTGGGCCTGCATCCCGAACACACTGCGCAGCCGGATGAAAAAACTCGGCATTTCGCGGCCCGCGTCTAGCTCCACCTGACCACGATTCCTCGTGGTGGCCACGACATCTCGTGGCCAAAGCGCCGTGGGCACATCGCTATTTCCTGCACGCCAGGATCGCTCGTTTACGTCCGATCTCGTTGCGTGCCAATGTCTTCTGCCGTGACCTTCCGACCGGCTCGCAGTTTGGTACGCGGCTCGCTTTACATGCCGCACCATGGGACGACGCGAAACCGGCGTCGCGAAGTTTCACCTACATACGCTTGCCGACGGAGCGACGCCATGCTGCGGATTACCAACATCCAAGATGCCAATTTGAGCACAACCTTGAAGCTCGAGGGCAAATTGCTCGAACCCTGGATCGCCGAACTGGAAGCGGCCTGTCGCGGCGCAAGCAGGCGAGCCACATCGACCACAATCGACCTCAGCGGCACTACTTTCGTCGACTCGGCCGGTGCGACCGCGCTAAAAACCCTGCGACGGCGCGGGATGCAGCTGGTCGGCTGCTCGCCGCTGGTGACCGAATTGATCGGAAAAATGGAACCGCAAACTTAAAGTACCGATTCGCCTGGCGAACATCAGTCCGCGTCGGACTCGGCGCAGCGGCGAACACTACCTGGATCCGAAAATCAAAGGAGATTGAAATGGAAACGATGAACGAACCAACCCGGAATATGGACTCGATGATGATGAACGAGCCGAAGATGCAGAAGTCGATGGAACACGCGATGCATCACCGCCGCGGGATCATTGCGGCCGTCTTCGTCGCCGTCGGCGCGATCGGCTGGTATCTGTTCCGGCCCGAATTGTTGTTCATCGACCAGAACGTCAACGAAGCATTTCCCACGGCGACGGCGAGCACGGGCTCGAACGCAATGCCTAGCATGCCGCTGGGGGAGGCCCGTGCCCAAGGCAAGTTCCACGACGGAGCGCATGAAACGAAAGGCATCGCCGCGATCTACCAGCTTGCCGGCGGCGAGCGTATCTTGCGACTGACCGACTTTGCCACTTCCAATGGTCCGGACGTCCATGTCCTCCTCGGCAAGGCCGCCGACGCGATGGACAACGACACGGTCAAAAGCGCCGGATACGTCGATCTTGGGTCGCTCAAGGGCAATATCGGTGACCAAAACTACACGATTCCCACCGAGGTTGACCCGGCTGAGTACAATTCCGTAACGATTTGGTGCAACCGGTTCAGCGTCAATTTCGGCACCGCCCCGTTGAAGATGAACTAAGCCACCAGCGCCAGAATGTTTGTAGGTGACAGCCAAACGGTTGTGCGGCGCTCGGCAGTTTCCCGAATCGCAAATTCGGGCACAACGACGAGGGCCGCCAACCTGCGGCTGGTCACCCACGCAAACGATAATCCGACCGACCAATTCTTGAACGTGGAGCTTTCCGTGAAGATCCGTTCGCTGACGATTCTTACCGCCTTGATCCTCGCCGTTCTCACTGTCGCCAGCTGGCGTATGCGTGCCGAGGAGACTCAGCCAACGAAAACGAGCAATCAGGAGCCCGTAATAATGACCAATCCATCCATCAATCCGCCGACCCACTTGGCGAATGAAGACTGTCCGCCGCGAACCGCCGCCCAGTGGAAGCAAACGCTGACGCCGGAGCAATTCCACATTACCCGCGAGAAGGGCACCGAGATGGCGTTCACCGGCGAATACTGGGACAACCACCGCGACGGCATGTATCGCTGCGTCTGCTGCGGCGCGCCACTGTTCAGCTCGAAAACGAAATTCGAGTCGGGCACCGGTTGGCCCAGCTTCTACCAACCAACCGACGCCAAAAACGTCGCCACCCACGTAGACAACAGCTTCTTCATGCAACGCACGGAAGTTGTCTGCAAAAAATGCGACGCCCATCTCGGTCATTTGTTTGACGACGGCCCCCGGCCTACCGGCCAGCGATACTGCATCAACTCGGCGGCCCTGAAATTCGAAGAGTCACCCGCCCCGGCCGTTTCCGCATCACCAGCACCGACCGCTAAGAAAATCAACCTCAAGCCGTAGCGGCTTTTCTCTCTCGCTTCCAATTTCCATTCCCTGCGTTCAAGGAAACGAACCCATGTTCGCCACCGCTACCGCTCCGCGCGCACCGCAATCTGAAACCGACCTGCCCGAAGTCGTGATGCCGGCGTGCCCGAGTCCAGAAAGCTGCTCAAGGGCCAGAAGGCTCTGGTCACCGGCGCCAACTCGGGCATCGGCAAGGGCATCGCCATCGCGCTGGCCCACGCCGGAGCCGACGTCGTCGTCAACTATCACGCCGGCGACGACGCCGCCGAGTGGGTCGTCGAAGAGGCCGCGCGCTGCAGCAGCCGCGTGTTCGCCCATCAGGGCCGACGTCTCGCAGGAGGCGAGGTCCGCGCGATGTTCGAGCGGATGTACGACGAGTTCGGCACGATCGACATCCTGGTCAACAACGCCGGGCTGCAACAGGATGCGCCGCTCGAAGAGATGACGCTCGATCAGTGGAACCGCGTGATCTCGCGTCAATCTCACCGGGCCATTTTCTCTGTGCCCGCGAGGCGGTGCGCGAATTCAAGCGTCGCGGCGTGCGGCAGGAAGATTTCCTGCGCGGCCGGCAAAATCATCTGCATCAGCTCGGTGCATGAGGTGATTCCCTGGGCGGGGCACGTGAACTACGCCGCCTCGAAGGGCGGCGTGATGCTGCTGATGAAGAGCATCGCCCAGGAAGTCGCGCCCTATCGCATTCGCGTCAACAGCATCTGCCCGGGCGCGATCCGCACGCCGATCAACCGCGAAGCCTGGGCGACGCCGGAGGCATACGACGAGCTGCTCGAAGTTGATCCCCTACAAGCGCATCGGCGAGGTCGACGACATCGGCCGCGTGGCCACGTGGCTCGCTTCGGACCAGGCGGACTACGTCCACGGCGCGAGCATCTTCGTCGACGGCGGGATGACGCTCTATCCCGGCTTTGAAGCGGGCGGGCTGATCGAGCCGATCGCGTACTTTCCGTTCTATTCCATTACCAAGGATTGCTGCCATGAACTCTCCCCAGCGAATCGTGATCATCGGCGGAGGTTTTGCCGGTACGGCGATCGCCCTGCGACTGGAACACAAGTTCCGCCGCGACGCGAGCGTCGAAATCACGCTCATCGACGCGGAGAACTTTTTCACTTTCACGCCGCTCTTGCCGGAAGTGCCGTCCGGCTCGATCCAACCGAAGCACATCGTGTTTCCGTTACGGGCGCTGCTGCGGCGGACAAAGGTCCGGCAGGCAGCGGTGAAGGCGATCGATCTTGCGCGCGCGAACCGTGACCGCCGCCCATTGCGGTGCGTGCGGCGACTACACCGTGCCGTTCGACCACTTGGTGCTCGCGCTCGGTTCGGTGCCAAATTTCTTCGGTTTGCCGGGCGTCGCCGAACACGCGCTCACGATCAAGAGCCTCGCCGACGCCACGGCGCTCCACGCCCATGTGATCGACAAGCTGGAACATGCTGACCTGCAGCCCGATCCTGCCGTCGCGCCGCCAATTGCTCACGTTTGTCGTTGCCGGCGGCGGCTTCGCGGGCGTCGAAACGCTGGCCGAACTCAATGACTTCGTCCGTGGTGCGGGGAGGTTCTATCCGCACATCTCGCCCGACGAGATTCGCATGATCCTGATTCATTCGGGTGACCGGATTCTGCCGGAGGTGAGCGAGTCTCTCTCCACGATATGCGCTCAACAAGCTCGAAAGCCGTGGCGTCGAAGTGTTGCTGAAGACGCGCGTGCAAAGGTTGTCGCCGCATCAGGTTCAGCTGACGGACGGCAGCGAAATCGCTGCCCACACATTCGTCTGGGCGGCCGGCACGGCGCCGAGCCCGGTGCTCGATTTGGTCGAGGTTGCCGCGGAGCAAAACAGGCCGCGTCGAAGTCGACGCGACGATGGCGGCGAAGGGTTGCCGCTGGCGTTTGGGCGGTCGGCGATAGTGCGACGATACCCGACGTGGTCACAGGTGGCACGTGTCCGCCCACGGCCCAATACGCGCTGCGGCAGGGGCGTCGGCTGGCCGACAACATCGCGGCTGCGAAACTCGCGGCGACGAGCCGCAGCCGTTCCGCTTCAAGGCCTTGGCCTGCTCGCCGGGCTGGGCCGGCGCTCGGCCGTGGCCGAGATTTTCGGCCTGCGATTCTCCGGGTTCATCGCCTGGTGGCTGTGGCGGACGATCTACCTGATGAAGCTCCCCGGCTTTGAGCGCAAGCTGCGGGTGGCCATCGATTGGACGCTTGACCTGTTCTTTCCCCGCGACATCGTCTACCTGCGGCCATTGCACGCCGCCCAGGGCCATGCGGCCGTTTCGCATCATCGGCACGACGCCGTACACTGACAGCGGCCTGCAAAATATTGCTTCCACCGTCGTCGCACGCCCCACGCGACCTATCCTTGAAGGAGCCCTATAATGTCCGCCACTGCTCGCCAATCGTACCCGCCGCGCGATGCACGCCGACGAATCCGACATCCAAGCGAACTGTGGCTGCCGACCGCCGAAGAACAGCGGCTGGCGCGAGGCCCACGCGCGCACGGCCAATTGGCAGCGGTGGGGATCGTACCTGTGCGGAGCGGCAATGGGGAACGGTCCGCGAGGACTATTCGGAGTACGGCGACTGTTGGGATTACTTCACGCACGACCAGGCTCGCAGCCGCGCCTACCGCTGGGGCGAGGACGGGCTGCTCGGCTTCACCGATCGCGAGTGCCGGCTCTGCTTCGCTCTGGCACTTTGGAACGGCCGCGATCCGATTCTCAAAGAGCGGCTGTTCGGCCTGACCGGCCCGGAAGGCAACCACGGCGAGGACGTCAAGGAGTGTTACTACTATCTCGACGCGACGCCGACCCATTCGTACATGAAGTCGCTCTACAAGTATCCGCAGGGCGAGTTTCCCTATGCCTGGCTCGTCGAGGAGAACCGCCGCCGCGGCAAAGGCGAACCGGAATTTGAGCTCGCCGACACCGGCGTCTTCAACGAGAACCGCTACTTCGACGTCATGGCCGAATACGCCAAAGCATCGCCCGATGATGTGCTCGTGCGCATCACGGTCGCCAATCGCGGGCCGGACGCGGCGACGCTTCATCTGCTGCCGACGCTCTGGTTTCGCAACTCTTGGTCCTGGGGCTGCGACCACGAAGGCTGCGAGGTGAAGCCGCGGATCGAAGTCGACGGCAACGGCGGACGTGCTTACCCGGCACGCGTCGCTCGGCATGTTTCGGATGGCGGCCGAAGCGAGTTCCGACGGCAATCGCGCCGACGCTGCTGTTCACCGAAAATGAAACGAACACCGAGCGGCTCTTCGGTTATCGCCAATGCGTCGCCGCATACGCAAAGATGCATTTCACGACTACGTGATCCACGGTCGCAGCGAAGCGGTGAACCCACGACGGCCATGGCACCAAGGCGGCTTGGCACTATGTGCTCGACGTGCCGGCCGGCGGCGAGATCGTCGTTCGCCTGCGACTTCGGCGCCGACGGCGAGGCGACAGGCAAATGCCTTCGGCGAGGAATTCGACCAACGTCTTCGCCCGGCGCATTCGCGAGGCCGACGAGTTCTATGCCACGCGCATCGCGGACAAGGAGAAGCTTTCGACCGAAGAACGCCGCGTCGCCCGGCAGGCGTACGCCGGTTTGCTGTTCAGCAAGCAGTTCTACCACTTCGTGGTGAAGAACTGGCTCGACGGCGATCCCGAGCAGCCCGCGCCTCCCGCGAGCCGCAAGCACGGCCGCAACCACGAGTGGCCGCACCTGTTCAATCGCGACGTGATCTCGATGCCCGACAAGTGGGAGTATCCCTGGTACGCCGCCTGGGACCTCGCGTTTCACATGCTGCCGATGGCGCGCGATCGACGGCGAATTCGCCAAGGAGCAGCTGCTGCTGTTCCTCCGCGAATGGTACATGCATCCCAACGGCCAGATCCCGGCCTACGAGTTCGCCTTCGGCGACGTGAATCCGCCGGTCCACGCCTGGGCCTGCTGGCGAGTGTACAAGATGACCGGCACCCGCGGACACCGCGATCGCGTCTTTCTCCGCCGCGCGTTCCACAAGCTGCTTGATCAATTTCACCTGGTGGGTCAATCGCAAGGATCCGCAAGGCCGGAATCTGTTCTCCGGCGGCTTTCTGGGCCTCGACAACATCGGCGTGTTCGATCGCTCGCAGCCGCTGCCCAGCGGCCAGCAACTCGAACAGGCCGACGGCACCGCCTGGATGGCGTTCTATTGTGCCACGATGCTGTCGATGGCCTTGGAGTTGGCCGCCGACGATCCGTCCTACGAAGACATCGCCTCGAAGTTCTTCGAGCACTTTGTCTCCATCACCGACGCGATGAATTCGCTCGGCGGCATGGGGCTGTGGGACGAGCAGGACGGCTTCTACTACGACGTGCTCAACGCCGACGGCAACGACGCTGCCGCTGCGGATTCGCTCGATGGTCGGCATCATCCCGCTGTTTGCCGTCGAAATCCTCGAGCAGGACGTGATCGATCGGCTGCCCGGTTTCAAGAAGCGGCTCGAATGGTTTCTCAAACATCGCCAGGATCTGGCGCGGCACATCAGCTACTGCGACCAAGACGGACACGACGGTCACGAGTCGCCACACAGACACGTCCATCGGCTGCTGGCCGTGCCGTCGCGCGACCGCTTGGTCCGCGTGCTCCGCTACGTGCTCGACGAAAACGAATTCCTCGCGCCCTACGGCATCCGCGCGCTTTCGCGCTATCACCAGGATCATCCCTACCAGATTCATTTGTGCGGCGAGGATCATCGCGTCGACTACACACCAGGCGAATCGAATAGCGGACTGTTCGGCGGCAACTCCAATTGGCGCGGGCCGATTTGGTTCCCCGTCAATTACCTGCTCATCGAAGCGCTCGAGCGCTACCACCATTTCTACGGCGACTCGCTCCAGGTCGAGTGCCCAACTGGCTCCGGGCAAATGATGAATCTGAAGCAAGTCGCCGACGAACTATCGACACGGCTGTCGCGGCTGTTTCTGCCGGACGAATCGGGCCGGCGCCCCTGCCACGGCGACGACACGCGTTACGCCGACGATCCGCACTGGCGCGACCTCGTGCTGTTCCACGAATACTTCCACGGCGACACGGGCCGCGGCGTCGGCGCCAGCCACCAAACCGGCTGGACTGCCCTGGTCGCCAGTCTAATCCAGAATCTCGCCCGCTCACGCGGTCCGAGTTGAGACGGTCTCGTGATCAACACTCCAAGGGAACGAAAAAGAAAGCTCCCCCGGTAGGACTCGAACACATATCAAAGTCATCGGAAGAAACGGCGGTCTCGAAAGACAGCGCAGCAGAAAGCGCAGCATTTTCGCCCGACCTTGTATTGGTATTCAAGAAATGGCCGCGTCTCTCTGCAAATGCCAAGGCGACGATCATCGGGCATCGTCAAAGCGTCCAAGCGAAAGTAAGGCGGACAATCTCCGAACGAAGTCTGTCCGCGGCCTTTCGCAGCGAGCCGTGGCGGGAAGTGATCCAGAAGGGGCCCATGAAGCCGCACAGGCCCCGTATACAATGCACGGTGCACACCGCTGGACAACAGATTTTCCTTAATTCCTGCGGAATGTGGCGTGCACGCGGCCTACTCAAGGCTGATCGAGCGGCAATACTTACTAGCTACTGCGGCTCGAAAACTTGTACCCGATGGCGTTCATGGACTGTTACAGACGGTACGTGCTCTCTAGGCGATTGCCGATCAAGTTGGAGCGAAGCTTCTGCCGAGAGGCGCTCGGCGAAGCACTTGATCAGGCCAATCCGGAGAACTTCAACACCGGTCCGTGGAGCCAGTTCACGGCCACGGACTTCACATTGCTGCTCGAATCCCGCAGCTTAGCAATCGAAAACGTGTTCATTGAACGGTTCTGGCGAAGCGTAAAGTAACAAGAAGGCCTGAAAGATTACACGGACGGCTGGGAAGGGGAAGCCTCGCTCCCGGCCGAATTCCGCCACGATCACGAGCGGCTTCACCAACTATTCGACTACCGCCTACCGGCAGAACTTGACCGCGGCAGCGTTCCGATGAAAATCGACTCAAATCGACGGACACAACGGGGACACCTGGATAATACTCACATTAATTGTATCACGAAAGCGGCCGCGCGGAAAATGGGAAGGTTTCCGCGGGCCGCCTTCCACTCACTCTTAATCAACACTATTCTGCGTCCAGCCAAATGGAACTCTACTCAAACAAATAAATTGGCCAGCGTCGCAAATGCAAGTTTTTAATGTAGCCATATCAAGCCTAGTCGGCGATACCTTCTCAGTACCTATCGCCAGCACCATTTGCTGGATGGATTTGACCAGGGTTGATCGTCACGATGCACCTACAGATTCTCGCCGAAGAGCTATTGGCTACACCGCGCTGACAAGCTCGGCGACTCTGTTCACCGAATTGCTCAGTTTCGCCAGCGACTTACTGGCGTTTTGCTCTTCAGCTAGAATTGCGGTCAATTGCTCTGTAGAATTCTTGTATCCCAGCGTCGATGCCCATGACCAGAGGGTACGATAGGCGGCAATTTCGTAATGTTCGATTTTTTGAGCCAGGCCGACGATAACAGCATCCGTCACTTCCGGATCGAACTCTCTTTCCGCCAACGATTGCGCCTCTTTCAGAAGTGCCTCCATCGCTGCACACCTTCCAATTTTGACGAATTTTCCGGTGTCTTCAAAAGCAGCTTCAATTCGCGCGAGTTGTTGCTCGGTCTCTTTCAAATGAGTTGTCAAAATCTCCCGGAGCGTCTTATTGGTCGCTTTTTTCGTCATTAAGGGGATCGCTTTGAGCAACAATTTTTCGACGTGGTAGATGTCACATAGCTCGTCGTAAAATGCGTCGGCCAGAGTTTCGATTGACATGATTGGTTCCCTTGGGAATGAATGGTGGTCTTCAGAAATGAACTGTGACTTGATGAAATTGACACTTCTACAACGCAAGTGAGTGACGAGACGAAGTAGGGTTCTGGGCGGCGTCCGCTCCCTTGAAGGTCGACCCGCCGGGCGCGGCAAATACATCGTCCAGGCTCCCTTCGTCTCGTCGACTCGATGAATTTATAATCCGACTAGCGAGCCGCTTGCCGACGCAGGATGCCGCTCTTAAATGAACGATCTGCTTCGGTGGGCCACTTGTCTTGGTTGAAACCCTTTTTCTGCTTCAGAGTGTCCTCTGTTACGTCGATTCGGGCGGAGGTGTCGTCGCCCGTCTTCACGAAGTCGATCGCGTCGAAAGGAACGGCAAAGAGCTTATCGCCCACGCCCATGAAGCCGCCGAACGAAACGGCCACGTATTCGACGCCACCGTCTTGTCCGATCACGAGATCATTGATTGACCCGATACTGTCATCTCCGCTCAGGCCTCGCACGCTCATTCCGATCAGATTGCTTGCTCTGGCCAGCTTATCGGCTTTGTTAGGATCATTCGTACCGCTCAGAGTCCGGTCGGATGACGTCGGAGTTCGCTCGACGACTTGAGCCTGAGCGCGCGGCGCTTCGGTGCCGACTATCATCACTGCCGCGAAGGCCGTCAACAGGGCGAGGCTTAACATTACTTTTTTCGATAACATGGCTAATACTCCTCTCAAAAAAACGCCTCCGGGAAAGTTCCATGGTCACGCCGACGCCGGCGGACCAGGTCCCATTGGATCTGCGAGCGGCATCCATTGTCGATGCGCGCTTCACCCAGCGCTGTGCTCGGTTTCGCATTGTTTAGACTCGGTAAGTGTCGAGCTAGTTCTTTTTGCCGTTCGGCGACTTAGCTGAGTCGCGATCCTGGTGAATTTCGGGGGCGTGCTCATCCGTGTTGTCGCTATGGTCATAGTTCGAACCGTTGTGATGATTCGGCGAATCATATTCGCCGTGGCCACCAGAGGAGCCATGGCTGCCATGCGAACCGTTTCCGCCGGTAGATCCATTGTCAGAGTAGCAACCGCAATCCCTGCCGCCGTGATGGCGTGCGAACATGCCACCATAACTTCCGCCGTGGCTGCCGCCGCCACCCGAGCTACCGTACCCACCATTGCTGCCGCCGAATAGGCGCGCCTGAGCGTCGCCGGCAAGGGCCGTCGAAAATGCAATGGCCGCAATCGCGGCCGCCACCATCATGAATCGCTGCATGGTTCTTCTCCCAAACAATTCCAACAAAAGCGGGCATCTAGTTCTAAAACGCAGAGAACTTCTCGCCGAAACATGTCGAGAACTTGATCCGCGAAGCTCGCGAATCAAGTGTGCCCTGTCCGCTCAACGATAGGCTTGAAATGGTGACTGATCAGTAGTTTTTTGGATTTTGTGGCGAAGACCACAACATGGGTCGTTGGACCGAGGTTTGCACCCCGATTCGGGAAACATTTGTGCGCGAATTGAGTCGGCTGTCGAACACTTAAATGCGGTTCGTGCATCGACGAAACAGCGTCGTACGGCGCCATTGGGTTTAGCCACTCAGACAGGATTACTTCCTCCAACGTGGAGACACCTCAGGGTCAGGATTCTGGATTACGACCCTGCATCCCTGAGACCGGAACCCCAATTGGGCCGACCATTCGAAGGCGTCTGTATTTCGAAATGCCAAAGCAAATGGTCAAGGCCGTTTTCACAACGAAAGCGAATCCGCTACAACCTGCCAATTCCGCACCGATCCGGCGTCTCTCCACGTAGTTGCCCCGTGACTCGTACGCACTTCCACGTTCATTGCCAAGCTGTGAATGAGGCATCGCGTGTCATATTCGCTGCGACTTTCTTTTGTGCATTGTATGACGTTAGATTCGGACTCGTACCACGCGCAACCGCCGGTGGGGCAGTACGGGGCAGGCTGCCCCGCCGGCATTTTTCCCCAAACATTTCGCGAGCAACATCACACGCGGACTCGTATCCAACCCAGGGACGGGACAGGGTACTTCTGCTGTACCGGCGAGGTGACTCCAAACAGTCACTTCGCCGGCACTTTTTCCCCTGTCACTTCGGCACCCGCCTCATACCTCGCGCTTCATCGCACTCTCGGCCGGCCTCCGTCAACAGCTCCGAGGTGATTTCGGCGGCGCGGCATAGGTGCGAGCGCGACCTCCTGCCTCAGCGCCCCACACAAACCATCGGGACGTTCGTTTGCTCACTTCGATTTGGCGACAATGTCGAAGCACAAAACGAGGCGTGGCACTGTTGCTATCGGAAAAAGCAAGGTGCGTGCCAGTAGTTCGGGGGACGGAAGATCATGGAGGAGTTCCAGCTTCCAGCGCCATTTCTTCGCGCGCTGTTGGGCAGCACACTCATTTTGCTCGTCATTGCCGCGGTCTGCGCGGCGCAGGACGAAATGCAAACCCCGGGGGCGATTCCGGCGGACTCCCTACCCGCGCCCGGTGCGGAAAACGACGAGATCCTCGACATGGATCTCGACCAGCTATCGCGGGCTGACGTGCTCGTGCCGTCGATGGACACGGTTGTCACCAGTGTCTCGCGGCAGGAGAGCACTGTCGGCCGTTCGCCGGCCGCCGTGTTCGTGATCACGCCAAGAAATGATCCAGCGCAGCGCAGCGAACAACATTCCAGACCTGTTGCGAATGGTGCCTGGCGTCGACGTGGCCCAAATCAATGCCGACACGTGGGCAATTTCGATTCGCGGATTCAACGGCCAATATGCCAGCAAGCTGTTGGTGCAAATCGACGGCCGGGCCGTCTATTCGCAACTCTTCAATGGCGTCTTTTGGGATGTGCAGGATTATCCACTCGAGGACATCGACCGAATCGAAGTCATCCGCGGACCGGGAGCAACCGTCTGGGGAGCGAACGCGGTCAACGGCGTGATCAACATCGTCACTAAGCGAGCAGCCGAAACGCAAGGCCTGCTGGTCAAAGCGGGCGGCGGAAGCGAAGATCGCCAATTCAGTACGGTCCGCTACGGCGGTCAGGCAGGCGACGACATCTACTGGCGAGTCTACGGCAAGCAATTCGAGCGCGACGGGGGCTACTTTCCCGATGGCGCGATTCGACGACTGGCGTCAGACGCGGGGCGGTTTTCGATCCGAATGGACGCCATCAGACAAGGACATATTCACGTTTCAGGGCGATTGCTACGAGGGCATCTCCGGCCAATTTAGCACGCACAATCATTTCCCACTCCACCCTACGTCCGGGATTTGCGCTTCGATGACCGGGCCTTTGGTCAAAACGTCCTTACGCGCTGGACACACACCGTCGACGAAGACACCGATTGGGCGCTGCAGATCTACTTCGACCGAACCGGCCGCGCGACGGAAATCGGCGACCCATTGCAGGAAACGCTCGACGTCGACTATCAATATCATTTTCTCGTCGGCGAGGAACACAACATAATTTGTGGCGCCGGCTACCGCCACATCGAAGACTCAGCTGCTGGGGACATTCAATGTCGCGCTCGACCCTGCTTACCGAAGCACCAATCTTTCAGCTATTTCATTCAGGATGAAATCATGCTTGCAGGAGGATCTCTGGTATCTGGTGGTCGGCAGCGAAATTTGAACACAACGATTTCACCGGGTTCGAATATCAACCGAGCGTCCGGCTGCTCTATACCCCAACTGAACGCAAGACATGGTGGGCCGCGGTGTCGCGGGCCGTGCGGACACCAAGCCGGATCTGACCAGGATCTAGTTGGTCATCGGTTCGTGTCGCCCGTTGGGCCGACGTTCGTCCAGGCCGCTCGGCAATCCTTCTCCCGTCTCGGAGGAGTTGATCGCATATGAACTCGGCTATCGCACACAGCCGACGGACGACTTCGCCTGGGATCTCGCACTTGTTTTACAACGATTACACCCGCCTGGCTGGCGTGGGTCCGCTAGGAGCACCGTTCTTCGACCCCAGCATCCCAGCGGTACTTATTCCGATCGAGCTGGAGAATAATCGCGCTGGAGACACTTACGGAGCCGAACTGTCGGCGAGCTATCGTCTAAACCCGGACTGGGAAATCAGCGGTGCATATACGCTCTTGCAGATGGACATCCTGACGGGAGAACAGACTTCCGATCGACGGAGTCAGCCCAACCAATCAAGTTTACGTCCACTCGGCCTGGAATCTTCCGAATGACTGGGAGTTCGATCTGATCGGCCGCTACGTTGATAGCCTGCCCGCCCTCGGGAGTATCGAGCTATACGACAATGGATGTGCGTTTCGCCTGGCAGCCCAGCAAGAACTTGCAATGGGAGATTGTCGGCCGAAACCTGCTCGACAATCACCATTTGGAATTTGTCGACATCGAAGGCGGCACGGCAAGCACCGAGGTGCAAGCACAAGTGTTTACTTCAATTACATGGATGTATTGAGGAGAGTGCATTTTGTCAACTTTGCGATTTGATCACGGTCGGGCATCGATCTGCCGAGAACGTTCTGGTTGGGGACGACAGCCCTCCGCCAAGATTTCACCGATCTACTCGCCTAGTTATCGCCACTGAGGTCGAACCGGAAGTATTTACGACACTTGCTAGGAGCTACTAAATTGCGGCGATAACATAGCCGACTCGACAAGAAATGTTACGAGCAAGGACCACACCACAAATCGATCCGGCGGGTTCAAATCGCCAGCGGCAGCGCGGCGTGCGTCGCCGTTGGTGCCGTGCGCTCGGTTCGTTGCTTATATTAGTGATTCTCCCACGGGTGGGAAGCGGCCAAGACTACGGTAATGTCATCAGCCGCGAATACGCCATCAAGGCCGGATTCCTCTATCATTTCTCGACATACATCAAATGGCCCCGAGACGTGTTCCCGGGAGACGGCAAGCCGTTTGTGATAGGTGTCTATGGAAGAAATCCCTTCGGCGGTGCGCTAAAGACAATCGCCCTGCGAAAGAAAGTCGACGGACAGCCGATCGAAATTCGACACATCACTTCGGTCCAGGAGGCGTTGGCGTGCCAAATCCTGTTTATTCCAAGGACAGTCTCGCTTGAAGAGCAGGCCGCCGTCCTCAAAGCCACGAGTGGTTTTCCGGTGCTGACCGTGGGCGAAACCGACGACTTCGTCCAGCGGGGCGGTACCGTGCAATTCTTCCTGGAAAACAACAAAGTGCGGATCGCATTCGGGGAGAAATCGCATCTCAGGGATGATCTGAAAGTTAGTTCCAAACTGTTGACTCTGTCGAAGTTGATCCCGAGCCAATAACTTTAGAGGCAATATCAATCGGCTGAGTAGTGCGCGAAGTAAAAGACGAGACGCGATTCATCTTCAAGGAGCGACGAGGTTTTCCCCACATCAACGCTTTCAGATTTATGTGGCCAATTGCGCATTGACGATAGCCGTTCAAAGGAAGCAACTTCGCCGGCCGGGCTTAAACCGTTGGGGGGTTTATCCCGGTCGGCGACATAAAAGCCATCGGTGGGGCAAAACAGGGGCCGGTTGCCCCACCGTGAATTTGTATCTGTTGCCGATGTGCCTACTGCGGCGTCAAACATTTGAAGAGCACTGATCCAATCTGGGTGGCTTTTCGATGCCGCCGGTCGAGTCCGATGATCTGCCTCGTCGTCTCGACCGGTGGTCTTTCCTGTCGAATGTTTCAATGTCGAAATGGTGATTCAATTTTTATTGCGACTCATTCCAATGCAGACATCCGAGGTTGTCACCGTTCCTGGAGCCCTACCCACGGCCGCGACGAAGAATCGGCTGCCCAACGTCTAGGTCCGCGGATCTTCTGCGGACAATGTCGCTTTCTCAATGCCGCAACCAGCGACCACAAATTCTGATCGTGTTGCCCCTTGGCAAACCGTAAATGAGATCTTTCGGACATATTTGCTCGTCTGTCAGTCGCGACGATGCCGTGGGTTGCAGCGATAGGTAAGGTCGTTACCTTCAAAGGTATTGACCTCATAGCTGATGGCCTCCGTGAGAAACGCCGAAGTTATACCTGGGGGGTAACTTAGCTTGCCCACCTTGGCCTCCAGCACTTCCTGCCCCTTTTGTGCTGGGGGCTTTTTCGTATCGACGGAATCCTCGGTATCAAGCGATCCGATATACCCTCATGTCGTCGATCACAAGCGCGACGCTCCGTCGCGCTCTGTAATCCCGGTTTGCTTTCGGCGCACCTCCGTGGTACTTGTTGATGATCGAATGTATCTCTCACCGGCCCACTACACTTTTGCGGACTGAACTCCGACGTGTTTCCTTCAAACCTGATGTTCCGGCTCACACACAACAGCCTGGCGACGATTATAGCCTGGCTGAGTACCTGCTTATTGGCTGGTGGGGTGAGCACTCTGTTTAACGACAACTCGCGCGTTCTCTGGCTGTTCTCAGGCTGCTTCGGGCTTGCCGCCGCAGTCGGCCTTGACATTGCGGCTCGCTCTCGTGAACGTAAGCGGTCGGACGATCTGAGGCTTATCGCAGCAAGTCGAATTGAGCGCGATATAGGCTACGAAAATGAAGAATATGCGGCGAATTCGGCAATCCGGCGAGCCGTTGCCCTATTACTTGGCCAAATCTCCACTGGGTTTCAGGGCGATCTGCCTCATCGCAATCGGGCGCGCGTTTCTTGCGACCTCGGTGTAGAACTACTCGTACATCAATGCTTCGCGGGAACAGAACGCCGCCCAGGGTTTTTTCGGACCACCGCACGAATCACGAATCTAAGTGAGCTTGGCTTCGAAATGAAGCATTCTGACTCTTTGCCACGGCAGCGAATGGAGATGAGTATTTCATCCGCTCGAGGCACTTCGCAAATACTGCTCGGTGAGCTTTTATGGTGCACTCAGCGGCCAAACGGAACATTCGTGTCGGGAGGGCGCTTTTTGGACGTCTCTTCCCGAAGAAGTACAAATCTGCTGCGCTAATAGTTGATGAAGTAGCCGTTCTTCAAGCGGGCCGCGATTAGAGTCGCGCGAAAGATTGGAACGGCAACTCGCCCCATCTAAGTCACATTGCTCGCGGGCACCAACGGGTTGTTTCATAGAATCAGCCCATTACTCCCCTAGCGGCTCGAAAGGCCGCCATTCAATGCCGGCGTTAGCGAGGCCGGCACGAGTCATCGGCGGTCTCTTCTTGTGTTCGCATTTGTTGCCGGATTGTCACGAAATAGTCGACCAGCCGTTCAAACTGTTCTGGCGCCATCATGTAAGTATCGGTGATGTTGGTGAACACGTCCGTGGTCATCATGGCAATTTGACCGCTGGTGTGATCGATTCCGGCTGACCAGCTCATGGCTGCTTCCTGGCCGTGGCGACGGACCGTGCCGTTTGATCCCCGCATCCGCAAAATCAACACCAACAGGCCCTGTGCCTCGCTCTCGGCCATGCGCAGCAGCTTAAGAATGACCGAATGATCAGTCGCACTGATCTTGCTTCCATCGTTGAGCATCCGGTTTTCGAGTTGGATCAACGTCCGTTTGATCCCTTCGAACCGATCGTAGATTTCGGAATAGTCAATCATGAATTGGTTCCTTGTATTGCGTTGGCGTTTGTTCAGACAACATTTGTTTCGCAATCTCCGCCCGATGGACGGGAATTTCTCCGGGAGCGGCGATGCCAAGCCTGACCTTTCCACGGCCGATTTTAACAACCAGCACTGTGACGTTGTTTCCGATCTGAATTTCTTCGCCATCGCGTCTCGTGAGCACCAACATAATGAACCTCCTTCTTTATCGAGTCGATATTGCTTCGTTACAGCGCATGCTTGTCACTTGTCGACGCGTTCCCGATTGATCGACCTATAAGGACGCGCTGTCACTCATACGCCCTGCGCCTTTCATTTTCAATCTCGCAGGCAAAACGCACAACATTGATTAGGCGTTTTGCGGAACAGTCGTCGAACAATTTCAAGGTTTCGCAATGCGTGAACTACGTAGGCGAATAAGTAGTTGCGCGTACTTGGGATCGATGCGTCGGCATTCCACGGAAGCTACGACAGGTAAACACTGCAGCCACAGGGTAGCGAGAATGCGAAAAGCGCAACTTGCGATGACCGGGCATTCCTGGGAGCTTTCCAGGCCGACAACTTCCCAGCACTACCGCTTTTGGTCGGCAATTCACGCCGAGGATCGTTTGAAAGGACTCTGTTGTATGGGGCCCCGAGTTTTAGTTATCGACGAAGATCCGCAGATTGCAGCTCAGTTGAAAACAATGTTGAACCGCGAGAGCGCGAGCGTCGTCGTCGAACCTGATGCTCGCGCGGGTTGAACTTGCTCTCGACCGAGCAAATCGACGTCCTGTTCACAAGCTTGCAGGTCCGAGGATCGCAATACATTGGAAATACTCCGCATTGCTCGGCAACGACGACCGCAACTGTCCGTCATTGTGGTTGCGGCGAAAGGAACGGTGGACTCGACCATCGAGGCGTTTCGTCTCGGCGCCGTGGACTATCTCACTATTCCGCTCCAAGCGGTACAAGTGTCCGCCGCAGTGGCGCGGGCAGTTGCCAAGTCAACCACGGAACCCACCACACCGACCGACTGCAAATCAGAATTGTGATCGCAAGACAGAATTCGATGCTGCCGCGATGGTCGCCGCTAGTCCGTCTATGAAGCAACTAGTTAGGTCATGTTCCAATTTAGCGTCTTCATGTTTGCCGATTCTCGTGATTGGAGAAACGGGAGTGGGAAAACAGCAGATCATTCGATTAATCCACTCTCTCGGCAGAGGGCGAGACGAACCGTTTGTGGCTGTCAATTGCGACGCGATGCAAGAGAGCCAACTCGTCGAAATGTTCTTCGGCAGAGAAGGATCCGATTGTGAAAACACGTCGACCCGCACTGGATTGATTGAACGGGCAGCTGGCGGTACGTTGCTCCTCCGCAATGTGACGGGACTTCCCCGTTGGATGCAGAAGGAGTTCCTGCAAGCTGCCCAGGCGGGCTCATTTAGTCGGCCGGGCCGGAGCGATTCGATCCCTTTCCGCGCCCGGGTGAGTGCGTCAACAGCCTATTTGCCTGCGGACAGCATCAAGCAGGGGACCTTACTGCAAGATCTGTATGGTTACCTAGGTGCCTGCCCGCTCAATATCCCGCCGCTGCGACATCGGCACGAAGATATTCGGCCTTTCGTTGAGGGCTTGAGCGTTAAGATCTGCGCCGAATTGTCGCCAGGGAACGTTCGCAGGTTTTCGGAAGAGGCCTTAGTTTTACTTGAGACTTACGATTGGCCCGGCAACATTCATGAGCTGAGCAATTTCATCCGCCGCCTGTTCGTCTTTGTATCGGAAAGGGATGTCACGGCTGCACATGTGAGGGAGCATTTGACTTCGCCGCCGACGCCGCGCGACGTGAATACGATCACCGTGCCTTTTGTTGGAGACCTCAAACTAATTGAAGGGGCAATTGTGGCAGAGGCCATCAACCGCGCACAAGGAAACAAGTCGGCGGCTGCCCGTTCACTAGGACTGCATCGCAAAACACTTTATCGCATTATCGAAAACCATGCGAATGGTCGGGCAAAGAACGGAACCTGTTGACAAAGGGCGCGACGGACCGCTGCCGCGATACGAATTACGAACTTAGGGCCGCGGTAAGTGCCCGCTTCAGCTGGCTGAACTCAAATGGCTTCTTCAAGTGTGCCTTCGCACCCATTGCAAGCATCTTTCGTTCCAGCACCTTATCGCTATGACCGGTCACGACGAGAACTGGGATGTCCTTGGTGACAGGATTGTCCATGAGTCGCATCAGAATATAGTCGCCACGTCCGTTCGGCATATTGTAATCGAGTACGATTGCGCAGATCGGCGAAATAAATGCCGTGCGATAGCCTTCAATGCCGTCCTTCGCGTGTAGGACGGAAAATGCCATGCTCGGCGAAACGCAAGCAAAGTGCTTCGTAGAAATCTAGGTCGTCGTCAATGCACAGAATTGTGGGCAACTGTTTGGTTTGTGGGGTGTGACTATCGTGCCCGCATGTTCCGTTCTTGTCCGTTTCTTCTGGCTCCGTCGCAAGGAATGCATATGCTGCGTCAAGCAACTGCTGATGGCCATCGATCTGCTTCTGCGTGTGAGGTGAGCGATCGAGCATCTTCTTGATGACCGGCTCGAGCTCCGCCCACAATCGCCCGGATTTTGAAATATGGTGGACACCCATTTGTTGGCATGCGTTTCGAGTTGTGACGGTTTGGCTGCCCGTCACAATCGCGATGGGAATGGCCTTTGTGCGATCGTCCTTACGAAGCATATCGCAAAACGATAATCCGTTGCCCGTTGGCATCTCGACGTCAAGGCAAATCACGTCAGGCGGGCTCTTTTCAATCGACTTTAGAGCGGTCAGCAAATTGTGTGCCTGTTGCACTTCCAAGCCAATTTGCTGGCAGCGCGATTTGAGAGCGGTGAGAAAGTCCGAATCGTCGTCGATCAGTAAGATGGTTTTCGATTTCATGTTTCACCAATCAAGGTCGTACGTAGAACGAGGGTGTTTAGGATCGCTTTCATCTGTGCAAGTAGTTGACGGTGGACTCGCCGATCGTCTCCGTTCCAGTTGCGAGGATCTTAAAGATGAAGAAATAGCAACAGGTTGCAGCAACTCCGGATGTTCACTTTCATTCGTCGGTCCAGAAATCATCATTAGGTCACATGTCAGCGGCGAGTACTGGGCCGGAGTTGGTTCGTCCTCAAGTGGGAGATTGACGATCACGGTCGTTCCGATTGACATGCTGCTTTCGGTTTCAATCCATCCGCCGTGCTGCTTGACTATCTCATATACGGTCAACTGAACTGGCTCCGACTGCTCACCACTTGTGTGACATGTGAGGCATCGTTCAAAGAGTCGGTTGCGGACGTTGATCGGAATACTGCACCCCGAATCGGAGACGCGGATGGCCACGTAGCGTTGAAACGGTGAGTTGCAGCGTCTCCGCGCGAATCGGTCGCTCGAGACGTCGTTCGCGTCGAAAGCCATCGCGTCGATGCTAATCGCACCGCCGAAGAGTGTCGCGTCTGAAGCGCACTTTGACACAAACTCTTCAGTGCCTCGTAGATTTGGCGCGGTTCAATGGAGATCGTACCGACCTCGGTTATCAGTCCGACTTTAACTGCCACCCGATATTCACGTTTCCGCGCAAGCGATCGCACCAGCCGATCGATGATTTGTCCGACAGCCATGGATGTGGGTTCGATGCGACCAATAGGGGCAACAGTAAGATTGACTTGGCACGTGCGAGTCGGCGCATTTTCCTTGTTGCGAAGGTCGTCGTGGAGCTGTTCGATAGTATGCTTTGAATCAGCTTGCTGGAGTTCGTAATTTGCAAGCGAATTTGCTTGTCGATCAGAATGGTAGCCAGCTGCCACACGTCCAATTTGTTTAGAGGAGTTCTTAGCAGGAATACATTTGCGTTGTGGCCAACCGATGGACAATATTTCTGCCATTCGACGTCAGAGAAACCGCCGCAAATTACGACCTGCAATTCTTCATCAATAGCTTGCAACTTCTCGACTGGTTTCGATCCGGTCCCAGCCCGTTGGCATTCGGAGGGCGATAAACGCCAGGTCGAATCGGCATCCAGCTGCGACGGCGTCCCCGATCGCTTGACACGCCTCCTGGGCGTGGTATGCGCTCTTGATTTCGCATCGGCCGATTCCAGTCTCAAGGATATTGCGCAATTCGTCATGAAAAGGGCGGCAATCATCAATGACTAATAGTCGGCAAGCCTCGCAAGGGAGTTATACATGCTCGCCTCTATCCGGCTGAAATGGAAGTTTGAGGAGAAACGACGTTCGTCCATCTATGCCCGCACTGAATGTCGTCAGCGTGCCGCCCAGCTTCTTGGCAAGCGCTGCGCAGTTTTGCAGACATGATACTTGGCGGAGCGGCTCACCGCCGATTCCGAGCGCCGTCCATATTCGATTTCGACGCATGCATGGCCGATCTGCGTTTCGACACGAATCGTTAGCTTGGCTTCGCGTCGAGCACATTCGCAAATTGACTCGCCTGCCGCGCCGATGAGCGCTGAGAGAATCTGCAGCAGCAGTATGTCTGTCACTCGAAATGGTCGGCAGAGAGTGAAAATGTCGAACGATGTGCACGCGATGTCGCAGCAGACCGGCTTTGTTGAGGCGAATCGACTCGTTCACCACGTCGATCAAAGTGAATTGCTTTGCGTCCGCCAATCGCCGCGATGTAGTCGTCGCGACCCAAGCGGTGTTGCATCGATCGCGTGCATGATTGGAGTCTACTAGCATGAGCAGCGAAATATGGTCCGGCACATTCACGTATTGACATCTTGCTTCGACAGTGTTCGCGTCGATGCCAATTGAGTCTAGGTTGGCCGCACTATCGCGATGCGGAATCGAGCGCGGTTTTCGCCTCGCACATCAAGGACGGCGTCAAGACTGTCGAAGATATTGACGGGTGGCAAATCCGCGTCTGTCGCCCCGGCCCTCAGCATCTACTGACGTTGGTGCTGAGGGCTATTTTTTATTGGAGGCAAGTCAGATCCAGCCAGTGACTTGATTGGGCTGTTCAAAGCCTGCGGCGACTGCCGGCGATCGCTTCAAGGTATGGCGCAGTCCAACCGTGATCAATCACCCATGCGCGACCAGAAGTGAGTCCGCCAGGGTCAAGCCATGTCGCACTCGGCACGAATCACGCCTGAATCAGGCCCTCTCGTATCGCCAGCCGACTAAGTAGCACCCGGTCTTTGACACCGAGCTTGCGCATCAATCGATATTTGTGTCCGTCGATCGATTTCCTCGACAATTTCAGCTTACTGGCAACCATTTTCAGACTGTCGCCGCAGGCCAGGAGCTTCAGAATCTCCAATTGTTGATTGTTCAATGAAGTGAGCGGGTCGGGGCTGGCGAGCACATATTGCCGCCGAATCGCGTCATATCGCACACGAGAAAACAAATCGGCCGACACGCGCACCTCGCCCCGGGCGACGTAGCGAAGATGCTCGAATAGCGACTCCACGGATTCACTCTTGAGCAACACTCCGTGAACTCCGGCGGCCAAGACCTCGCTGAGCACCAGATCTGGCCATTTCGGACCCGACACCACGATTCGCACCATTGTCGACTGGTGGCGAATCTGGGTTACGAGCCCCACGACGTCGCAGGGCAAATCCAAGTCCAGCAGAAGGATGTCGGGGCAACATGTCGATATCGATGACAAATCGCTCGTCGCGCTGTTTAAGGCGCCAATTAGTTGAAAATCTGGCTGGGAGTCACACCATTGCCGCACGGTGTCAAAGCACACCTGACAATGTAACATGCACATCAATCGAATATTCGGTGTTTGCATTTGCGTTTCGACGAGCTGATAAATGATAGGTCGATTCGTGATGCGGTTCCGCTCTGGCTTGGCGGCCGCGGGGAGCCACGTAGGTCAGATCAATCAGTGTTCGCTAGCCGCGGTGACACTCTGCTGCCGTCGAGTTGTCACGCGGGCCCTAGTGTTATTCGACGCACGGAGTGTGAGGTGTTCACCCGTGTTCGCACATTTGCGGTCAACCCATAGATGGGACCACCGCCTTATCTAGATTACTACGCTGCCCGCATGCGCTTTCCGCATCGTCATCGATTTTGGTGAGGGATTTGCCGCGCGACGCGATGTCGCGCCGTGTGTCACGCGAGCTCACATGGTCGTAGAAAGATGATGCGGTTATTCGCGACTGCAAACCACACTTATCGCGACATCACGTAGAATTGGCTAGAAAGATCTCTTGCCGCGACCAGTGGCAATGGTTTTGATTTGCGATAAACTCGCCGTCGAATGACTTTCGGCCGATTCGACCGAAAATCGCACCAACTGTGCCAATGACCCCACTTCAAGTTTCTGCATCAAATGTGCTCGATGCTGCTCGACTGTTCGCTGGCTGATATCGAAGACCTCTGCAATTTCCTTGCTCGGTTTTCCATCCACGACATGCCAGAGGATCTCCCGTTCGCGCTGCGTGAGACGATCAAGCTTCTCCGCGCGATTGTGTAGTCGTGCCAGCTGGTCGAGATGCGCCCG
This sequence comes from uncultured Planctomycetota bacterium, assembly GCA_963847905.1. GTDB lineage: Bacteria > Planctomycetota > Planctomycetia > Pirellulales > Lacipirellulaceae > DASYDU01. Next base: position 395,930 of record CAWKBP010000007.1, read on the forward strand.
ATGCCACTGTACTGAATTCTCCACCAGCTCCAGCAACTCGTGACTACGCGGTGGTTTTTGCAGAAATCCAAAAGCGCCTTTAGCCATTGCATCAACGGCCATGGGCACATCGGCATGTCCAGTCAGGATGATGACTGGAATGTCGATGTTTGCACTGGATAATTGTTCCTGCAACGTCAGGCCGCTCATGCCGGGCATGCAGACGTCTATCACAATGCAGCCGGGAATCTTTGGATCAAACGACTGATAGAAACCGTCTGCCGACGCATGACAACATGTCTTAAATCCGGTGGCTTCGAGCAAGCTGGCAAGTGCTTCTCGAACCGCCAGTTCATCGTCTACGAGATGGACAACGGCAGTATGTGCCATAATATTCGTGAATACTGACAATCGGCAGGAAACCGACTGCAATTGTTCCCCAAGATATAGGAGCGGGCCAAAGCAGAGCGAACGGACTGCAGATCAGAGAAGTACTGCGCATGATCTTAGCATCGTGCTTAATTGTCAATAGCCGCATGCGTCCAAAGTTCGTCTGAAGTATTTCCCATGCGGCTATTACTTACGCCCACGCAGTGAGTACTCATCCCCGAGACGAAGCTCGACGTTACCTAAGGAAATGTGGAGGGGCTAACTTCAGTTTCATATTCCACTGACGACTGAAAAGTCCGTCGACAAAATGGTAGTCGCAACTCAGTCTCAACTGCGTTAAGTGCTTGCCTACTTCGCTCCTACTTGCGTCGCTTAAGCAAGTGCTCGTTTCACTTTTACTTAGGTAGGGTGAATCGACATGTCTTGCCACCGCCCTTGTTTGGCGTGACCCAAATTCGTCCACCATGCCGATCGACGATTCGCTTGCAAACCGCGAGTCCAATACCACTTCCGTCCGAGTGCTTCCGAGATTCCGGCTGCTGACAGATCGTAAAGGCGCGTCCGCGGCAGCTATCGACGATGCCGATGCCATTATCGTCGACGGAAAACTCCCATTCTTTGTCGTTTTCGCAAACATTAATGGCTATTATGATCGGGTTGCTATCTCGAAATGTAATTGCGTTGTCGAGGAGATTTTCAAACAGCTGAGTTAATTCGTGTACATCTCCCGGGACGACTGGCAGCGGATCGCAGTGGACTGTCGCGTGGGAACTTTCCACCCGTGTCGCCAGGTTCGCCAATGCATCGGAGACGGCTCGATTGCAATCTGCAGTCGCGGCGCTTTGTTGGCAAGACCGGGCGCTGAGTGAAATGTGTTCGACCATCCGCTGCAGGGAATCTGCGCTATCGATGGCGAGTTGGGCGGACGCATCTTTGTCCCCAGAGGATGTCGTGCCAAGGGCTGCCTTTACAAGTCGACAGTATCCCGATGCGGCTCGCAAAGCGATCTGAACATCGTAAGTTGAAACGGTCGCAAATTGCGCTAAATCTTCCCTCGCCCGCAGCAGCGCACGATTAGCTTTCGCCAGGGCATGCCCTCCTGGATGCATGGCATCTTCGGATCCTGTCACTTCTTGAGACAACTCCAAAAGGCTGGATCCGATCTCAGCGAATTGTCCAAGTAAGACCGCGTCCTCGGAAGTGAATTCGTCGTGGGTCCGGCCGGTCAGGTAAATCAACCCTAAAGGAAGGCAATTACTACTGAGAAGGCGTGTAATCATTCCCGAACGAACAGGGGGCGCCAACAAGTTTTGTCGGTTCGCATTCAAGTTACTTGCTTCGGGAAGTTGCTCAGCGGCGATCAGTCGAACTGTATTGGGCCAGAAGTCCGCCGCCTGTGTTAGAACGTCAATACTTAGCCCATCAAAGTAGACGCGATAAGGCTCGTACTCCCTCGACAGTGCATTGATGGCCGTGACGCAGAGCGAATCCGACTGTGGTGCAAAGACACCGGTCGCATGGTTTGAGTTGCAAAGCTTGGCGCCTGAATTGCGAGCGAAAGTAGCGTCCCTTCAAGCGAGCCTGACGCCGAAACAGCTAACACGGCATCGCTGAGCCTGGTCCCTTGATCGTGGGATTCCATTTTCCGAATTGTAATATCCATGGATCGTCAGCTTTTTGCCGGCTTCACGAGTCGGCACATTGCGCGTCGAAAAGTGGTCATTTGGGATGGTTGGCTGTCGGCATAGCCAAAGCGACTGTTCCACATGGATTGTACGGCGCTGTTGAATTCGAAGCGAAATGCATTCACCGTGATTCCTTGGTGTACATGTTCATTTCACACGCCGTGAGGTATTCGCCACAACACTCCAGCTATTTACGCACATTCGAATGAACATAAAGTAGGGTTGTTTACGGGGCACAAGTCACTTGAGCGCGAGAAGTAGGATGATTGTAACTATGCTTGAGAGCGCAATAGATGTCTTGCTTGTGGAAGACAACCTTTTTGACACTCATACGATCACCTCAGCTCTTACTGCGAACCGGCCGCCGTTCAATGTCTGCACTGCTGCAAGTCTCAACGAAGCACAACTCCGCCTCGCCGAAGGCCAGTTCGACATCATCCTGACCGATTTGTCGTTACCGGATAGTGCCCCCGTCGAAACAGTCGCAAGCTTACGCAGACGCGCTCCACACGTACCAATCATTGTGCTGACGTCGATGTCCCACGAAGATCTAGCTTGCTCGACAATTGAACAAGGGGCACAGGACTACATAACTAAAATTGACATGCAGCCCAGGTGCCTGCAACGATCGATCCAGTATGCCATTTTGCGCCACGATAGCCGCCTGGAGATCGAGCGACTATTGGCCGACGTCGAAGAGAAGCGACAATCCCTTGAGAAGAACAATCTTCGTTTGGCAGAGTTGAACGAGACAGCGCAGCGGTTCGTGGATAATGTTTCGCACGAGTTCCGCACACCGCTTAGTGTGATCAAGGAGTATGTCTCGCTGATCCAGGACGGATTGGCGGGTTCGTTGGCCGAACAGCATAGAATGCTGTGCGTTATTGGGGATCGCAGCGATGACCTCAATCGCATGGTCGACGACATGCTTGACGTCAGTCGGCTGGGTGCGGGAATTTTACACGTGTGGCGACGAATTCACACGCCCGCCGAAATCGTCTCTTACATCGCTCCGTCTTTGAAAGTCAAAGCCGAGTTAAGAAGGCTCGACATCGAGTTCGACGTGCCAAATGGATTGCCCGAAGTGTTCTGCGACGCAGAAAAAATCGGCCGAGCACTTACCAATCTAGCTGTGAACGCTATCAAGTTTTGTGGGGACCCGGGTCGAGTTCGCATCAAAGTGCGAAACCGGCCCGAAGAAAAAGCGGTAAGGTTTTACGTCACCGACAACGGTGGTGGCATCGACGCGACCGAACTGAATTCCCTATTTAATCGCTTTACGCAGCTCGATTCAAATTTGCATGGAAATGCTAAAGGCTTCGGACTGGGATTGAGTATTGCTAAAGAACTAGTTGAACTGAACCTAGGCATGGTGAATGTAAGCAGCCGGCCAAACATAGGTAGCACGTTCTCCTTTACGGTGCCTGTTGCCAATGCATGCGAGATCGTACGACGATACGTTGGTCGCTACATGGGTGCGGAAGAAGCCACCAACATCACTATGCTCGTCGCGTCCGTCAAAGGTTGCCAAGGCGCAAGCCAGCGGAATGAAATCGATGCGCTGTTGAACTACCTCTTGCGCGGCAGCGATTTGTCTGTTCCCATCGACTCGAACAGTTGGGCAATCCTCGCAAAGGCGAGCCGCACGGAAGCGGAGTTATTGATCGAGCGTTACGACAATTCATGGCAGGAAACTAATCGCAATCGGCCGGGCGTGGCTCTTCCAGAACTCGATTTGTCGATTACGAGCACCTGGCAAATCCCACAGGGCACTGGGGATCTCATGCGTGCTGTCGAACAGCTAATGAATCAATCGTTGTTGGCCTAAATAATAAGTGGCGTATCGTAATGCGGCCCCGAATTCTATTAGTGGACGACGACAGCGACATTGCGAATGGCATTCAGCTTCGACTAAGTGCCGCGGGATTCCGCTGCACGCTCACTGCGGATGGACTTGCGGGTTTGAAGTCCGCACTCTCCGATCCTCCCCAAGTGATCCTTCTCGACGTACGTTTACCCAAAATGGACGGCCTCGATCTCCTCCGAGAATTAAAATGCCATCCCCAGACCAAAAGCATTCCGGTAATCGTGATCTCGGCGAGTCTTCTTGAGCAGAATAATGCTTTGGATGCCGGCGCCCGCTTCTTCCTGAGCAAGCCATACGACGGGGCGATTTTACTTCGGACGATTCAGTACGCCCTGGAGGAGTCTGAATCCCTGAATGCGCCACGGGTAGAAAAACAATCGACATTTACACGGACCCGCTCTTAAACTCCACACCATTTGAATAACTGGACGCTGATCATGTCAAAATCAGTATTGATCGCCGACGACGACGTGGAACTCACTGGGATCCTATACGATCGCTGCAAATCGATCGGGCTGAACGTCGATGTGGCTCACAATGCCTTGACCGCTTTGGGGAAAGTCGACGAGATGCAGCCCGACGTCGTCATCTTGGATGTGGAGATGCCCCAAGGCAATGGCCTGAGTGTGTGCGAAATGATGGCGACGAATCAGCAATTGGCGACGATTCCGGTGATCATGCTCACTGGGCGCGCGGACCGAGACACCATTCGACGCTGCCACGAATTATGCGCCTATTACGTCACGAAAAACGGGGATATCTGGTCCCGAATTGAGCCGCTACTCCACGAACTCATCGCCACGCCCGGCGATGCGTACCGCTGACTTTGGCTGCGATTCGCTTTTCTTAATGAATGCCAGCGCGTGTCGCTTCATCGGATTCAAAGATGCGGTTCATCGTCTCGCGCGTGATGCCAGCGACTGTAAAGGTCGCAGTCAGCATGACACATTGGCCCGGCAGAGCGCCTGAAGATAAACCGGCCCTCTTGTCCGTCGATTCGCCATTTTTCGTTTCAATCACTATTTTCCCACCGTGTGGCAGGACGTTGTGCGCACTTGCGGAAAGATCGAGCAAAATTTGGGATAACTGGCCCGGGTCGGCAATCACTGGTGGCAATCCGGGTTCAAGGACGATTGAGACTTCAATACCGTCGCCTGTCACACGGCGCAAAATCTCTTCGACATCACGAATGATGGTGTTCAAATCGACCAAAACGTATGGTGCCAGCTGCTGCCTTCCAAACGCCTGCAATTGCCTCGCAAGAGAAGCTGCTTGCTCGCTGGCCTTTGAAATTGCCCCAATCCTCTCGAGCGCGGAGCGATCGACTTCACTTGATTGCAAGAGTAGATCGCTATATGCGGTGATTACTGTCAGAAGATTATTGAAATCATGCGCAATGCCATAGGCCAGTTGCCCCATCGTCTCCATTTTATGAGACTCGCGATGCCGTCCTTCCAGCATTTGCCGTTCAGTTACATCGTCGTGAAGCCCTACGATGTCGGTCATTTGGCCGTTGGCATCAAACTTTGGCGAAATCCGCAGCTGGTGCCAAAACGGCGTCCCATCCTTCCGATGGTTGCATAGCAAAAGCGTGCGCGATTGTCCGTCACGGATCGCGTCGCTTATTTGGGATCGAGAAGTTGGATTTGCGTCGCGCCCAATAAAAAATGTAGAGTCCTTCCCTAATACGTCCTCGAGTTTGTAACCGGTGAGCCGTAAGAAGCCGGCGTTTGCGTAAACAATCGGATGGCCTGCCTGGGTCGCATCGGCGATCGTAACGCCTTGCGATACCGCTTCGAGGGCAAGGGACTGAAATCGTGCGCCGCTTTCAGAGTGGCGACATGTTCGCCACGACGGCGGCGACTTCGGCATTTTTCGAATCGCCATCGAGTTCCGATGGTGACGGGACAGAGGCAATGCAGCTCAATACTTCTCGAACAAGATTCAGCGGCCGGTGCGACGACTTCGAACTTCGGGATCGACGACGACCAGAATTCCGGCAACAGGCTGCACGACCTCTGCTGGCAACATCGGGTGGCGGTTCGCCGCCATCATTTGTGGACGAGAGTTTGGCATGGCGGAACCGCCTTCCAGTTAGCATAGCCGCGTTGATTCGCCGGAGGTCGATACAAATCACTCGGGAGATACGTATCGGAATCTACTTGTTCTAGATTCCCATGTATGCGATTGTCTATACGATTCGCATCCCAATTTCCTCCGAAATAGTCGCCAGCACGATTTAACTAGGTATTAATCGCAAGAATATTGTTGTCATCCGACGTCTGTCGCATATGCGCCAATCGCGTCCCGACAGTTTGCGACTGATGTGTTTCCATCATCAAGGCGCAAATGTCTTGAGTGGCCCATGACAATTTGAGTTGGAAGAGGATTTGCTCTTGCACCGTCAGGGTCGTTGACCTCACTGACCGCCTAGCCCCATAGTTGCGGCAACGTGATTCATTGCTTCCGTTTTTCGTGATCGCCTATACGGGTCGCACCGACGCAGCATGCCGCACTGAATGTGAGAACGCAGGCATTGATTTGCGCCTCATCAAACTGGTGAATCCTTCGAATCTGAAGGCGCTACTGATTTGGGAAGGCGACGACCTATGCAAAACCCGACAAGCGATTGCAACGAAGGGCCTGCCTTCGGCGTCAGATCGACGGCAATTGGCGGCGTCGACCACTGCTTAGGTCTGACGCAATCGCTGGCGAGGATCTCCGCACCTTGTGAAATTACAATCGAGGAATCGAATGATCGATCAGCAATAGCGCGGACTTTACCTCACCCTCAACAATGCTAGAGTACAATCCGGAATAGCGGTTCCACAATGCGAGTTGGAACGCCGAGACCCTGTTAATTCATGAAACACCGGAGTACATTCTTGTATTCCATTACTTGCGTCATATACTTGCGGTAGAAAGTCATCGGCGTGAATTTCACACTAGATAGTTTGGTCTCAACGCGAAATATACGTTGAAGTCGTCGGAAGACTAATTGAGGAGTAACTCGACTGTCCGAGTGGCTCGTTGATGAGTAAGCCGACGTGGCAAGGCACCTTCTGGTGTTTCGCCACGTCGGCTTTTTGTCGTCTTGGTTACCCAGTCGCACTTGCCGTCTGAAGGAAGCGGCCGAGGCCACAGAGAAAAAAAGACGTGCGCCTGGGCATCTATTGATGCCCGGTGAAACGTATGGCATCGATCAAATGAGGACAAAACTATGAATCTAATTCGCACCATAAGATTTGGCATACTCTCGGCGTTGGTGGCGGTCGGAACGGTGGGGGGAAGCGACCAACAAGTCAGAGCGCAACGAATCGCGACCGCGAGTCAGAGTGGAACGGAAGTGCTAACACGGGGCCCCGTCCACGAGGCGTTTGCTGAGATGATCGCATTCGACCCTGAGCCAGGCCCAGCGGTTGATAAGGCGCCCCCCGAGCCAATTAACGAAATAGTTCCCAATGAGAGGCCCGCAGGTGACAACGTGACTTGGATTCCCGGCTATTGGGCCTGGGATGACGAGCGCAGCGATTTCCTCTGGGTGAGCGGAATCTGGCGAGTTCTGCCCCCCGGCCGCCAGTGGGTACCCGGATACTGGGGCCAATCGCAGCTAGGCGCACAGTGGACGTCTGGTTATTGGGCGGATGCTGCCGCTAGCGAGACCGAGTATTTACCCGAACCGCCGGCAAGTGTCGAAACCGGTCCCAATATTGCTCAGCCCGCCGAGGATGCTATTTGGTTGCCAGGCTGCTGGGTTTGGCAGCAAAATCGTTACGGATGGCGGGCCGGCTACTGGACGAGAGGGAATCAGGACTGGGACTGGGTGCCGGATCACTACGTGTGGACGCCCAGCGGCTACGTTTTCGTCGATGGCTACTACGACTACGCAGTGGCCCGTCGCGGTACCGTCTATGCACCTGTGTACTTTAATCAGCGTAGCCGCTCACAAACTGGCTTCTCTTATTCCCCTTCGGCCGTCATCAACTCAGGCGTGTTTTTAAACCATCTGTTTTTGCGACCGAGCTACGGCCATTATTACTTCGGCGATTACTATGGATCGGAGTACGCGGCGACTGGATATTCTCCTTGGTTCTCCTTCCAATCTGGTCACCGCGGTTACGATCCAATTTACGCCAACCAGCGCTGGCAACATCGGGGCGACAAAGGTTGGGAGCAAAACAAGGCGGCCAACTTCCAAAACCTGCGAAATAATGCAGTCTCCCGTCCGCCACACAATTGGGAAGCGCAATCGGCCCTCACTTCGCAGCAGAAGGAGTCGAGTCGAAGCAACTTCGTGGTCACGTCGCCGCTTGACGAGCTTACCAAAGGAAAAGTAGGACAGACTCGATTTCAACCTGTGAATCCCGCGGAGCGGCAGCAATTTGGCCAACGTGGCCAACAGTATCGACAATACCTTCAGAATCGACGACAGATGGAATCCAGCGCCACGATGACAACGGGAGCAGTTCCCACGACCGCAACCGCGTCTGAGCGTAGAAAGCTTTCCAAGTCGCCTTTCGTCGCGGAGCCGGCCGATCAGCTGGGCCCGTCCTACGCGCCACCCGAGAGGCATCAGGTTCTCAAGCCAGATTTCCAAATTCAACCCCAGCCAAGACGAAACCGAGAGGCAAACGGCGCACGTCCGGGGTTCGCGCCGACCACAACAAACAGCCCTGCTGGCCATACGCAAGACGTTCCGCGGGGCCAGTCACAGCAACAGGGAGCGAACCGCGTCAATCGGCCCAATGGCACAGCCGACCAATCACAAATCCCCACGGCGGCTTCGGGAGGCAGTCGTCAAGGCTCATCGCATGGTCAGCCTCAAGGTGGGACCAACCACCAGCCTCAAAGCACATCGACTAGTCAACCACAAAATGGCACGCCTGGCCTCCCGCCAGCGGGAGCCAGTAGTGGCGGGCAACAGCAGAGCGGAACCGGGGGAGCACCTGCATCCGGCGGCCAGGCCACAGCGCCAACTCCGGCCGCGCCGCCAAGCGAGAATTAAACCTATGAAGCTCGCAGCGTTTGCTGCATTGAAAGCACGGCACGATTCAACACGACAATTAAGACTGAGCATCCGACTGGATTCCGGGTCATCGAAGGCGGTCGAATCCCCGTTCAGTTAGGCAAAGTCGGGGGAAGAAGGACAAATGAGAGCTCTCAGCTGGGGCCTGGTCGCAGTGACGATTCTAGTATCGATTGCCGGAGCCTATCCGATCGTCGCCTCCGTAGTGCACTCCTACCTTTCAGAGGACGACCACTTCGGATGGCATGACCCTCCCAGCCGACGCATGCGAAACATTGCCGGATACCGAGCCGATGAGTAGCCCGGCAACGGAATGGACGGAAAAAGCTCCTAGCGACGGCAACCCCGTAGTCCCTGCGAAGAATAGGGTGACAAGGAAGGAGCCATAGCCACGCACTACTTCTCGTCGACTGCCAACAACGCAGAAGCAAGCAATGACTCCGGTCGAACTTTTTTTGAAGGAAAGCTCAAATGATTTCCATTTCGACGATCCTGCTGGTGATTTTGATTTTGATGCTGCTCGGTGCACTTCCTACCTGGGGCCACAGCCGCAATTGGGGCTACGGGCCAAGCGGCGGCCTGGGACTCATCGTGATCATCTTAGTGGTTTTGCTACTGATGGGCCGCGTATAGTGGTCAAGCACTGCAAATGAAAACAGCGAGCCGCCAAGGTACTAAGAAGTGATACCTGCTCCGCGGTGGAGCAGTACAGCGACATTTTTCCAATAGAGGAGCCAGAACATGAGATTATTTCCTAGCTCGGTCGTCGTATTGAGTCTACTTGCGCTCGGCACCGCGGGATGTGCCGACAAGTCGACCACAACCACAGAGACAACACTATCCACGCCTGGTGGAACCACCACGGTCAAGGTCGAGAAGGAAATCACAAAGTCGGGCGACAATCCGCCCGAAGTGCAGCGCTAGCTCTTCAAGTTACTAAAGCTCGCAACTTAATTCATTTTGCCAAGACGTAGCGAATTGGCACTATTTTCAGCCCTGAGCGGCTGTAGGCACTTCGTGCAATGCAGTCCGCTGCAGCTGGTGTCCCGCCACGCCGTGCACCGCGGCATACGTCCGGCAGCTACCGATTGAACCAATACGCATGCTCCGTCGCTAGCGATTCTGTGCTCTCTGTTCGCAAACGAAAACGCTGGTGACACGGCGACAGCTTCGTGGCATTTACCTCAATGCAAGTTCTTTTCCATTTGCTTGCGATCACCGAGACGAATCGGGAATAGAGTTCATACGGTGGATCAGATTGCATGGCTGACCGTCCGATTGCGCAAGGAACATGATCGACCGCTTTTCTCCGACTCGACTTGGAGCGAACTGTAAACGTGTGCGTTCGTTACTACCGAGAGGTGTCGAGCGGCGAGAGATGCAACTGAAGCATCGTGCAGATGCAACCAATTGAGCCCATGAACCCACGGCCTGCTACAGATATGAATGGTATCAATACCTCAGGATCTGTCATGTTACACAACCTTCGACGCAAGCGACTCGGCGTGGCAGCGGTCGAGTTAGCGATCTGCATGCCGGTCGTTGTGTTGCTTGTCGTCAGTACGATTGAAGCCTGCTCGATGGTCTTCCTAAAGCAGTCGCTGGCGATCGCGGCCTATGAAGGCGCGCGAACGGCGATTATCCCAAACGCAACATCTGAGCAAGTGCAAGCCACATGCAAGCAGATACTGAAGGATCGAAACGTCATTGACGCAACCATCACCGTCAAACCCGCAAACATCACCATACTCAAACCAGGTGACTTAGTCGACGTGACCATCAGTGCCACTTGCGGGGCAAACTCCATCATTCCCAACAAATTCTATCGCGGCAAGACACTATCCTCAACGGCCTCGATGATGATCGAGTTCTAGTCCGACAACACTTATCTACTTTTCGAATTTCGAGGTTCACCATGTTTAACACGACTTCTCGCGTTTCGGCCCGCCATCGCCGCGGCGGAATGCTCATGCTGATCGCCATCTCCTTGCCGCTAATGCTCATCATGGCAGCTTTTGCAATCAATATCGCATGGATGCAGTTGTCCCGTACGGAGCTGCGCACTGCGACCGATGCAGCCGCCCGCGCCGGCGCAAAGCAACTCAGCCTTAAGCAGACCGAAGTTGCAGCTCGCGACATGGCGAAGGCTGTGGCGCTGCGGAATAAGGTGGCTGGCGTGCCGCTGACACTTGCAAACGCCGACATCAAAGTGGGACAAAGCACGCAGGCTGGCGTCGGTCGATTCAACTTTACGGAAGGCGGGAAAAAACTCAACGCGGTTCAAGTAACGGGCAATCGATTTGCCAGTTCGAAGGACGGCGCGATCAACTTACTGTTTGGCAAGGTCTTCACCACTCAGCACATTCGCGCCAAGCAAAGTCGCTACCGCATCGCAACTCGATCGCGATATTTGCCTGGTCGTGGACCGCTCCGGATCCATGATGTGGAGGCTCACCAGCGACAGTTATCCCTCGGGAACCGACGAATGCGACAGGCCCCATCCGACTCAAAGCCGCTGGGGCTCGCTCGCAACGTCGGTGGATGCCTTTCTCGATGAACTGACAACGACGGTTCAAGACGAGCGTGTTGCGCTTGTGAGCTACTCGAGCGATGTCACAGAAAGCAAAAAGGACAAACCGTGCAAAGTTGCGTATTCGTGCAAGATAATGACGCGAGACTCCGACTTGGTGAGCGACTACGGCGTGATCCGCTCGAAAATGGGCGCCATCAGCAGTAAGCCGGTCAAAGGCGCTACGGCGATTTCTGCCGGCTTGGATGAAGGGATTAAAGTCCTCACGGGCAATAACATTCGCCCGTATGCCGTGAAGACAATCATCCTGATGACCGATGGTGTCCACAACTTCGGCGCCGATCCAGTCTTGTCGGCAAAAGCTGCTGCGGCAGCAGGACATTACAATTCACACGATCACGTTTAGCGACGGTGCCGACATCCCAAGAATGGAAGCTGTGGCAGCGGCAGCCAATGGAAAACACTTTCATGCGACGACGCAGAACGAACTGACAAGTATTTTTAGGCAGATCGCCGCGACCTTACCGGTCCTGACAACTGAGTGACTGGTACTTTTCCTGCGTCTGGGGAGCACCGATGGAATTCAACACGAATAAAAATGACAAGAGACAGCCATTGCATCGCGGCACGCGTGTCGGCGCAGCCGTAGTGGAGTTCGCAATCGTCGCGCCGATCTTCTTCCTCTTCCTGCTGGCGTCCTTCGAGTTTGGTTGGCTGAATGTGTTGCGCCACACGGCAAACAATGCTGCCTACGAGGCGGCGCAAAGCGCGATGGTGCCCGGGGCGACGGCCGATGAGGCGAAAGCGACGGCGAACGCCATCTTGAAAACGATCGGCACTCGGGGAGCCGTTATAACCGTGACTCCGACAACCTTGTCGGCGACGACGACCACTATCAAGGTATCGATCGATATTCCGTCTGAAAAATAACGCCTTGGTAGTGCCGCATTTCACGGGGACAAAGTCCCTCCACAGCGAAGCGACAATGCGCACCGAACGGGCGAACGTAGGCGAGATCTGGGCAGAACCCGGAAATATCGCTAGTTCCCGCGGGTCGAGGCGATTTGCGACGCATTGCGGAATCTATTCGCCAGCAAGCGTCCTGGCGGACTTCCGCCAGCGGCTGAACGCGGCGGCGGCAGTGTCTCCGGTCGCATGAATTGGCGCTCCTTTGACATAGCCGTACGCCTTCCAGGCGTACTTTCCCGTCTGGTGTGCCGTCACCTCGCAGTCCTCATCCGATATCGGGATCGTTTGCGTTTTTGTGCCGTCGAATGCCGCCCGGCTTTGAGATGCCGGCCGCCCAAGCAACCAATCAAGTTTCAATAGCGACATGCCTAGTTCTCCTTTTGATCCAAATTGCGGGGTCGAACATCTTGGCACGACCGTCGCCAGCCAGGTAATAGGCGAGCCCGCAACAATGAATGCGACCCGTCCTCAGAAAATCCTACCTCGCACCGAGCACAGACAATTCCGGTAGATGTAGTTCGTGGTCTTTACCTCGCATTATCTTTTCATTCGCCGCACTCCTTGTGAATGCCGCAGTCTTAACTGATGCGAGTATAGGAACGCGAGGTATTCACCACGGTCAACCGATCAGTTTCTGTGATCGCAGGCTGATGTTTCGACGAGTGACATATACTTCAGCAGATCGCAAATCGTGCAGGACAACTTGTTGATCTTGTTGGAAGAATAGTTGCAACACTGTCCGGCCACACTCGGGAGGTTTGTCAACCAGTAAGCCGACGCGGTGGAAGCCTGTTGGGACTCCTGCCACGTCGGCTCAATTTTTGTCGGCACCACAAATCGCCCTTCGACCAGGAGACACTTGATGGACGAGTCGCACACGACTGACGGCCTAAGTCGCCGCACGACAGCGGCAGGACAGAAGCAATTGGCGCATCCTCAGACAGTCCTGCTTGCAGACGGCAACCGGCTAACACAAAGAATCGCCGCCCGCTTGCTCCAAGAGGATGGCCATCAGGTGACATCGGTTTGCAACGGTGAGCAACTGTCGGCCGCGCTTCGTCATAGCACATTCAATGTGCTCTTGATGGATATGGAGATGCTCGACGTTACCCTCGCCGATGTGATATCCATTGTGCGAGAACAAGAGGTCATCAGGAAAGTCGGTCTTTCCATGATTGGGATGACTTCTTCTACGTTGCAGGGCGAGCGCTGCTTAGAAGCCGGAATTGATCAATACATCGTCAGGCCCCTACATCTCGACGAATTGCGCCGCGCGATTGCCTCCGGTCCGACCACCTCGGTTCTCGACCCGGTGTTCGATCAGACTGCAGCGCTATTACGTGTAAAAGGAGATCAATCCTTCCTTTGCACCTTGGCTGCCCTTTTCATCGAGGAAGCGCCGGGCCAGCTTGAAGACCTACGACTTGCTGTCGAAGGAGGGGATAGCGAACGCATCTCACGGACGGCGCATAAATTGAAAGGCTCGGCCTATCCGTTTTGTGCAGCGAAATTGAGCGTGGCAGCCCAAACCATGGAAACTACGGGCGAATCGGGCCAACTGGCGAACGCGATCGACGAATATCATAACTGCGAAATCGAGTGCCATCGACTGCTGGCTGCGCTCACGGAGATCGTCCCATGTACTGCATGAAAATCGTCGTAATTGGCTGCGACGCGAGAATTGTCGGCGATATACGTCGAGAAGCATTGAACAACTTGGCGACCATTGAAGCCGAGTTTGCCGATCTGCCCGAGCGCCCTGCACGGGATCGAATCCGTTTCCGATGAATCACGCATGATCATCGTTCAGGTTGGCTCCATCCCGGAACTGGCTCAATTGAAGCGAATCAGCGGTACTTTTTCCGGGCGACCGATACTTGCGCTGGTCGACGCCGACAAAGACGCATCGATGGTCGTCAAGGCAATGCGAGCAGGAGCGATGCAGGTCGTGTTGCTACCGTTTCAACGTTCGGATTTCGGGGCGGCACTCGATTGCATCGCCGTGCAATTTGGTATGGCGCCGGCACGCGCTCAGACGATCGCAATAGCGGGTGCATCCGGCGGATGTGGCGCGACGACTCTCGCAATCAACTTGGCGTATGAGATCGCTTGCGCAAAGAAACTGAAATGCATACTGATGGAGCTTTCTCTTCGAATGGGGGCATTGGCCAGCTACCTCGATTTGCAGCCACGATTCACAACATCCGATTTGTTGTTCGACAAAAGTGTCGACAGCGCCGCCGTAAAACAATCACTCACGGTGATCAATGACGAATTGTCGGTCCTGACCTGGACCATATCAAACGGTTGAGCCCGGAGTAATCAATCCAGAGGATGTCCTATCGCTGATCGAACTTGTCGGTCATCTGGCGGAAGTTGTCGTCTTGGATGTTCCTAGTACATTTGACGACCTCTACTTTAAGTCGATTTCAACAGCAGACAAGTTTGTGCTTGTGACGCAGCAAAAGGTTTCGTCAATTCGCGGAGTGCAAATGGTCTGCGAGGCACTGCCAGATTTACCGGTTGTCATCGTCGTCAATCGCTACGACGCAAACATGAAGGGTTTCACCGCCAAAAACTTGCGCACACTTCTTCACAGCCCGGGATTGCTAACCGTTGGCAATGATCCCCTTGTTCGCGTAGCGGGCGACCAAGGCCAGGTGCTGCGAATGGCTGCACCCAAGTCACCTGCGCTGGCCGACATCCTCACGCTAATGGAAGTGCTGGTTCCGAAGGAATTAGATCCCCTTAAACCAGTCAACCGATCTACTGTTCTCGGACGACTGAGCGGTCAGCTGTGGAACGTCTTCTCTCCATCAACCAAGGCTTAACTATGGAACCTATTCGAATTCTGCATGTCGAAGACGATAAGCTTCAACGGGCCCTCGTCGCCCATTTCTTGGTCGTACCGGAAGAAAACAAGTACGTCGTAACCGCCGTTGAGAGTGAAGACGAGGCGGTTGGCGCTTTTCAACGCGGCAACGTTGACTTGGTTCTACTCGACTACCAATTGGCGCAAGGCAACGGATTGAGCTGCCTGCGTCAATTGCGCAAGCTCGACCCAATCGTGCCGGTCATCGCGGTTTCTGGCATCGCCACTTCCGCGGTCGCAGCGGAGTTGATTGAGGCAGGCGCCGACGACTATCTCAGCAAGCAGTCGCTGGACCAAACAATATTACTCGAAAGCATGCAAACTGCGATCGCTCGAGCTCACGGATTTCGTGCCGCCGTCGACAACTCCTCTCGGGGAAACAAAGATGATCATGGACTGCGGCTATTCGCGGAATAAGGCAAGCGTCACCTTTGCCGGATCAACTGAATGAAATTGGAAAACAGATCACAAGACATGCCATCCTCGCCAGGAGGTTTAACAACGACGCAACTCCCGTGGCGGCCGCGCCGTCGCAATATCCTTTTATGTCAATTGAATGTTTGGTGTGTCCCAGAAGTGACAACTCCACAAGGAATCAATGATGGATAAGTCCGACTCGCGCCGTTGGCGGCGGATGGAAGAAGGATGTCCTTAAGGCTTCGGCATGCGCTCGCGCAAACCGACTCTTAAAGCGCACTTGGACATGCGACGATGGATCGTGCCCATTGGCTGGCCCTGGCACTTCTGATCACCGTGGGCGCATTTTCCTTCTGGAACACGTCCGCGTTGATCGATAACAGCCAGAATAAGGTGCAATTCCGCACGTTGCTCTTCGGACTCCAAGAAGCCCTTGCCAGTTTGGATGATGCCGAAACCGGCCAGCGCGGTTACTTGCTCGTCCAAAACGAAGCTTATCTCGACCCCTATGACGACGCCCGGAGGGTGCTCGATGAACAATTCGCCCAAGTCAAGCAGATGATTCACATCTTACCCGGCGAATCGGACAATTTCGCTGCCTTACAGGTCATCATCACGAAGAAGCTCGCCGAGTTGAGCGATACGATCGAATTGCAGCGAAGAGAAGGAATCGAAGCGGCGATGGACGTCGTTCGAAAGGGCCTGGGCAATCAATATATGGCTCAGATCCGCACAAAGTCAGACGAAATCAAATCAGCCATTCTGGAATCGCTTGCAGCAAATGACGCGAAAACGGTGGCGCTTGCCAGGCGCGCAACCGTATGGGCGATTCTCGGCACTTTGCTGGCAGTGGTCTTGTTTGTCTCCGTCATTCAACGAGGTCGACGCGATCGCGCTCTCGTCGAGGAACGATTGGGTGCAGGGGAGACTGCCCGCGAATTAGCCCGCTCCGTGGAAACCTCCCGATTGCAAGCTCTCGCGCAATCGGAGAGGGAAATCGCGGCGCTCGGACAGCAAGCTCGCGACTTGGCCGCCTTCGTCCAAACGTTGCAGGAACGAGCACTCAAAGAATCCGACGAAGAGATCGAGCAGCTAGGACAACAAGCGCGTGACTTAGCTCGCAGCGTTGAAACGACTCGCCTGCAGACGCTCACCCAAACCGAGGGCAGAATCGAAGCGATGGGACAACGGGCGCGTGACTTGGCTCGCTCGATGGAATCAACTCGCGTTCGCGCCCTTCATCAATCGGACGGGAGGATTGAAGAATTGGGACAGCTCGCGCGTGACTTGGCCACCTCCGTCGAGTCGTCCCGCGTCGAAACTCAAATTGAATCCGATGGCAAAATCAAAGCTATGGGTGAAGAAGCTCGAGAGCTGGCGTTTTCGGTGGAGTCGTCGCGACTCGAAACCCTCATCGAATCGGACGGGAAGATCAAGGAACTCGGAAAGACGGCAAGCGACCTGGCTGAGACCATGGAAATGTCGCGCATCCGAACCCTCAATCAATCGGACGGCAAAATCGAAGCTCTGGGGCAGAGAGCGCGGGATTTGGCCGGCTTCGTGGAAACGGAACGCATCCAGGCCCTCAATCGCTCGAATCAGGAAATCCGCGAGTTAAATGAAGGATTGGAACAGCGCGTTGTGGAACGAACGGAGCAGCTGGAGACCGCCAACAAGGAGCTTGACTCCTTTTCCTACTCCGTTTCGCACGATCTGCGCGCGCCGCTGCGAGCAATCGATGGCTTCTCCCGGATTCTGCTCGAAGAGTACGGAAGTACTTTGGCGGAGGAGGCAAAATCCTATTTGCAAATGGTCCGCGACAACACCGTCCAGATGGGCCGCCTCGTCGACGATCTGTTGGCTTTCGCGCCGCTTGGGACGACAAGCACTCTCCAAACATACCGTCGATCCCAACAATATTGTCCGCCAGTGTTTGAAGGAATTGGCAAAAGAGCAGGAGGATCGACAAATCGAATTCGTGATCGGCGACCTGCCAGCCTGTAGCGGTGATCCAGCACTGCTCAAGCAGGTTTGGACGAACTTGATTTCGAACGCGCTCAAATATACGCGGAAGCGAGAGGCCGCGCGGATTGAGATTGGCTCTCGCACCGAGCCTCGCTCGACGGTCGAAGGAGAACCGCCAGTGCCGGCAAACACTGATCCCGAGGTAATCTATTTTGTCAAAGACAATGGCGCCGGCTTCGACATGAAGTACGTCAACAAATTGTTCGGCGTATTTCAGCGTCTGCACCGCGCCGCCGACTACGAAGGCACCGGCGTCGGCCTGGCAATCGTGCAGCGAATCCTCCACGCGCCACGGAGGCCGGATCTGGGTCGACGCCAAAGTAAACGAAGGCGCTACATTTTCATTCACGCTCGCCTGAGGAGTATTTCATGGACGTCCATAGTATCGACATCCTATTAATTGAAGACAATATGAACGACGGCATGCTGGCACAGCATGTCTTTCATAAGCAAAACATGGCCGATCAGGTCCACGTCGTACGAGACGGCGCCGAGGCCTTGGAGTATATCTTTTGCACCGGCGCTTACGCCGAACGCCTGCTCGTCAATCCGAAATTGATTCTGCTCGATTTAACACTTCCGTTGGAGAGTGGAATCGAAGTGTTACGACAGATCCGCGGCGACGTACGCACGCGACTAATTCCCGTCGTCGTGCTGTCTTCGTCGAACGAAGAGCGAGATGTCTTCGAGACATACTCGCTGGGAGCGAACAGTTATATCGTCAAGCCGGCAGACTTCGATCAATTCAGCCGCATTGCCAAGCAATTAGCCTACTACTGGCTGCTACTGAACCGTCAACCGATCGTCGTGAAAAGCCAATCCTCTCCGAATGCACCGGAACTTGCGAGTCTCACGCGATGACATGACATCTCACCGCGGTGCCCCGCGAAGCGAATAGCTGGTGCTCAATTCAGTCGATGGTCGTGCATCGGATCGGCCACCGTAACACAACTACCAATTTCACATTCAACGGGAAGAACCCATGATCGATCAATCCATTGACATTCTGTTAGTCGAAGACAACGTGAACGATGAAATGCTCGCACTCCATGCGTTCAAACGGCACAACATTATCAACCAAATACACGTCGTGCGCAACGGCGCCGAGGCACTGGATTATGTTTTTTGCACGGGCGTCTATACTGACCGCAAGGTGGAAAATCCCAAAGTTATCTTGCTCGATCTGAAATTGCCTTTGGTCGACGGGATCGAGGTCCTGCGCAGATTCGCAGCGACCCGCGCACGCACCTGATACCCGTCGTGATGCTCACGTCGTCGAATGAAGAGCGCGACATCGTGGAAACCTACCGACTTGGCGTTAATAGTTACATCGTCAAGCCAGTGAACTTCGATCAATTCAACGAGGTTGCCAAGCACTTGGGATACTACTGGCTGCTGCTCAATCGCCAGCCAATTCCGGAAGCCACAGCCGCCGTAGTGAGATACCGTTAGTTTCCGAAATGATTAGATATAGTTTCGGGCGACAGGCCTTGGCTAAATCGAGGAGATTCAGATGCTTGAAAATAGATGTTGAAATCTTGCTGGTGGAAGACAATCCCCACGATGAAATGCTCGCGCTGCATGCGTTCAAGCGGCAAAATATCGCCAATGAAGTGCATGTGGTACGGGATGGTGCCGAGGCGCTGGAGTATATCTTTTGCACCGGCGCTTACGCCGATCGCCAAATCGAAAACCCGAAAGTCATTCTGCTTGATCTGAAACTCCCGCTGGTCGACGGCATCGAGGTGCTGCGGCAGATTCGCGGCAACCCGCAGACGAAATTGATTCCCGTGGTGGTGCTCACCTCGTCGAGCGAGCAGCGGGACCTGGTTGAGACCTACGAGTTGGGAGTCAACAGCTATATTCTCAAGCCCGTCGACTTCGACCAGTTCAACGAAGTTGCTCGGCACCTGGGCTACTACTGGATGCTGCTCAATCGGCAGCCCGCTCTTACAGAAGTATTATTGCCCGAATCCGACATGGAACTTGTGAGCAACCAATGATGGGCGTGCCATTGCGAGTTTTGATTATCGAAGACAACTCTGCCGATGCGGAACTGATGTTGCACGCGCTCGTCCGCGCCGGATTTGACCCCGTGTCGAACATCGTCGAAAGCGAACAGGGGTTTTTGGATTGTCTGCAAATGGCGCCGGAAGTCATTCTGGCCGATTTCTCTCTGCCCGATTTTAGTGCGTTGGATGCACTCAAAATCTTGCAGGAAAGCAATCTCGACATTCCTTGCATCATCGTATCTGGTAGCCTTGGCGAGGAGCGTGCGGTCGAGATCCTCAAGCAGGGCGCAGCCGACTATCTCATGAAGGACGCGCTCGGCCGCCTGGGGCCCGCCGTAAAGATGGCACTCGAGAAGAAAGTGCTGCGGGATGGGATGCGCCTTGCGGATCAGCAGCTGCGACACAGTGCGTGTCTGCTGACTTTGAGTGCTGAAGTGGCGATCGCACTTACTAAGGACGACACCATACCAGAAATGCTCGGCCAATGTGCCGAGTCGTTGATTCGCAATCTCGACGCAGCGTTCGCACGCATTTGGACGTTCAACCGAGCGGAAACCGAACTGCACGCGGCGGCGAGTGCAGGAATTGACGGTGTCCACTTGGGCGCTGGCGATCCGCGCGGTCCCGGATCTCCATCGTCAGGCCGAACTCATTGCCGAGAGCCGCGTCCCCTATTCAACGAATTCGGTAATCGGCGATTCTCGCGTCGACGAAGACTGGGCACGAGCGGAAGGGATCGTCGCGTTTTCGGGGCATCCGCTCCTCGTGTCGGGCCATGTCATCGGCGTGATGGCGGTATTTGCCCGTCAGCCGATTTCGCCTGCGGCACAATTCACATTGAGCTGCGTCGCCGACAACATTGCCTTGGGTGTCGAGCGTAAGAGGTCTATTCGCCTTGCTGGAAGAAAGCGAGGCTCGCACGCGAGCGATCTTGGACGCTACGGTGGATGCCATCCTCACGATTGATGAGCAGGGCATCGTCGAGTCTTTGAATCCAGCCTCCGAACGATTGTTCGGCTTCGCGGCACAAGAAGTAATCGGCCAGAATGTCGCGATGCTCATGCCAGAACCATTCCGGGGCGAACACGATGGCTATTTACAGGCTTATCTGACAACAGGGATTAAGAAAGTAATTGGAGAGGTCCGCGAAGTCACTGGTCAGCGCAAAGATGGCACCAAGTTTCAGATGGACCTCGGGGTCGGAGAACTGAATCTGGGCGACAGGCGTCTGTTCACAGGAATTGCCCACGATATAACCGACCGCATCCAGTTCGCGCACGATATGTGCCTGGCCAAGGACGCCGCCGAAGCGGCCAACCGCTCGAAGAGTGAATTCCTGGCCAACATGAGTCACGAAATTCGCACGCCGATGAACGGCATCCTCGGCCTGACGGGCTTGATCCTCGGTACGGAGTTGACCACGGAGCAGCGGCAATACCTCGACGGCGTCAAACTCTCCGCCGAGACCCTGATGAAGATCATTAACGACATTCTCGACTTTTCGAAGATCGAGGCGGGACACCTGGCACTGGAAGCGATTGATTTCGATTTGCACGAAATCCTGGGGAACACCTTGAAGACACTGGCAATTGGCGCTCAGGAGAAGGGCCTGGAATTGCTGATCGACATTCGGCCCGATGTGCCGCCTGCGCTCATCGGCGATCCGGCGCGACTGCGACAGATCGTGGTCAATCTGATTGGCAACGCCGTGAAGTTTACATCGCAGGGCGAAATATCCGTGGTGGTGGAAATGGAATCGTCGGCTGAAGACGCCGTCGTGTTACATTTCACCGTGACCGATACCGGCATCGGTATTCCCGTCGATAAGCAACAAGCGATCTTCGCAGCTTTCACACAGGTCGATGGCTCCACAACCCGCAATTACGGCGGCACGGGACTTGGACTGACCATCTCATCGCAGCTGGTGAATATGATGGCAGGCTCGATGTGGGTCGAAAGCGAGCTCGGCAAAGGCAGCAATTTCAATTTTACGGCTCGCTTTGGTGTGCGGCCCGCCGCTGGCGTCGATGAAGTCCCGCTGGTGCCACTTGAATTGCAGAATCTCCGCGTGCTGGTTGTCGATGACAGCTCGATGCATCGCCACATCCTCGAAGATGCGCTCACCCGTTGGGACATGTTGCCGGTGTTGGCAAGTGGCGGAGCAGCTGCCCTTGAAGCCCTGCATTTACACAACGCCACAAACGCGTGCCAGCCCTTCGGCCTGATTCTGTTGGATCTCACGATGCCCGACGTCGATGGCTTCGCTGTGATGGAACATCTCCGGAACAATCCAGCCGTGGCTGGCCCCACGATTTTAATGGTCAATGCCGCGAGCCGGCGCGAAGATATTGCCCGCTGTCACGAACTGGGCGCGGCCGGATACCTCGTCAAGCCGATCAAGCCGTCCGAATTGCTCGACGCCATCACAAACGTCCTTTCCATCCCCTTCAGGAATGACGAATTGCCGACGGCAGACGTTGCACCGGCAGCAGGACGGCCGCAAAATCTGCGGATCCTAATGGCCGAGGATAACGCGATCAATCGTCTGGTAGCGGTGCGGATTCTTGAACTCGCCGGCCACGAGGTCGTCGTCGCCGTCAATGGCCAGGAAGCTCTTGAACGCACTGGCGCAGGGGACGTTTGACATCGTCTTGATGGACGTGCAGATGCCTATCTTGGATGGCTTTGAGGCGACCGCGCAGATTCGAGCCGAAGAGACTGCCAGCGGCAAACATCAACTGATCATCGCCATGACCGCGCACGCGATGAAAGGCGACCGCGAACGCTGCCTGAACGCCGGCATGGACGGCTACGTTCCGAAACCGATCCAAGAGCTTGAACTATTTGCCGCAATCGATGCGGCCATGAAGGGCGAAGTGCAGTCGTCATGCGAACGGCTCGGCGCGGGAGAGCAAACTAACAATTCGGCCACTGTCGAGCCTCCCTCCGAAAACGATTCGCTGGCGGATGCCGAGGCCTTTCAATTGGAACTCGCCCAGATGTTCCTTGAGGACTATCCGTCCGCCCACACGGAAATCAGTGAAGCGATCGCTAGTCGCAACGGACCGGCGCTGAGGGTGGCAGCCCACTCACTGAAAGGGTCGGCCGGCGTATTCAACGATGAACAGACGATCGACGCAGCATTTCAAATGGAAATGGTCGGTCGAGACGTCGATTGGGAGGCGCTGAAGCCGCGCACGTCGTGCTGACCCGAGAAATGGATCGACTTTTATCGACCTTGCGCAAGTTGCTTACCAACGGCGTTTCCCCGCCCGCCAAGCAGTCGCTCCAAGAATTGAACCAATCACCCAAGGCTCACCCGACGCTCGTCTGATGGCCAACTCAATCTCACTTTCCGATCTTTCGCCGACGGCAGCCTCTCGAATAGAGAGTTCCGCTTTCAAGCGTACGTATCGGGCGGTCACGCTCGTGTCCGCGTTGATGGTGATGGCTGTTGGAGTATGCGTCTTGTTCGGTTGGGTGACCAATCGGATGCAGTTCGTGCTGCTCGGTATCGGCGGCGCCGTCATGGTATTTAACACTGCGTTTTGTTTCGTATTGACGGCCTTGTCGCTTATCGCCCTGGCGTACGATCGATTCACGATCATGCGGTCGCTCGGCGCGTTTCTGTCGGTGATCGCAGCCATCACGGTGATTCAATTCCTGGTTGGGCAAGACCTTGGAATCGATTACTTGCTCTTTGACTCCCATTATTCGGTGGAACCCTACACTGGCTTACGGATGTCGATTAATTCGGCCATCTGCTTCTTACTGATAGGTCTGGCGTTCATTGCAATGCGACTGCCCGACCGTAAACGGTGGCGATTCTTCGCAGCCGCACTTCTCGCATCGGCAGCACTATCGATCTCTGCCCTAGCAGTTGTCGGCTTCGAAACTGGTCTGACAGCTGCGATTGGATGGCGCGGAACGTACGGGATGTCGATGCCGACGGCATTTTGCACAATCGTCAGTGCGACAACGCTCATGGCGTGGGCGGCTCGTTATCAGAGTCACATGGATGGTTCTCTCGCCAAGTGGTTGCCGCTGATTGTCGGAAATGCGGCCATTGTCGCAAGCTTTGGTCTGTGGCACGCACTGCAATTTCAAGATCAGGTGCGAATCCAAGGCAAAGTACTTGCTCAATTTGACGACTTGCACGGTGACTTAACGTATAGGCTTGAGCATCACACCGGCGTACTGATGCGGATGGCCAAGCGTTGGGACTCCGGAGGAGGAATCGTTGAGGCCAATTGGCGCGACGACGCTGAGAATTATTTGCAAGCCCTCGAAGGATTTGAAGCATTGGCGTGGGTCGATTCGAATCTGGATGCGAAATGGATTGAATCGGTCGAACCAACCAATCTGGCCAAAGTCGTCGCTAGCGATGGTAAATTGCGGGACACAATCCTGCGCGCGCGTCGGCGACATATCGCCACGGCGGTGGTTCTCTTGACCGGCACCGCCCGAGAGCCAAAAGTCTGGCTGTGTGAACCCACGCTGAAGGGCACAAAGGACGACGGCTGCCTGTTAGCCGTGTTCGACTTACGTCGATTAATGTTCCAAGTGTTGCGGCGAATGCCCCTGCCGGGACAGCATTTGGAGATTCGGAATCAACACATCGTGCTTTACGAAAGTGACCCCATTGCTGGGATCGAGACTTCGAAGTTTGCCCAGACTGCCGAATTGCCATTTGCTAATCTGACGTGGACACTCGCCGATGCTCCAGTCGAGAGCCTGGGTGGCCAGCCAGCGGAGTCCGCTACCGACGGTGGTCTTTGGGGCCGGACTATTATCCTCGCTTCTGCTCATCGTCTCCTTGCAGATGGTCGTTTGGGCACATCGAAGTCTGCAACTCGCCAATATCTCGGAAGCACGCTTTCGGGCCATTTTCGCTAATGCGCCGTTGGGAATCTCGGTCGTCGACTCGCGCGGCCATTTTCTACAGACTAATTCATACCTGCACCATATGCTTGGTTTCACCGACGAGCAGTTACAAGGCAAATCGTTCGTCGATGTGATCCGCTCCGACGACCGAGAGAATGCTTGGGCAACCTATCAAGACTTAATAGCCGAGAAAACTGGTTCTTATCAAAGTGAGCTGCGGTCGCGTGATTCGCACGGACAGGAAAAGTGGATCACGGTCTATTGTACCACCCTGCCCGATCGTGGTAATTCGCCGTTGGCCATCGCAATGATGATGGATATCACCGAGCGCAAGCTGGTTGACAAGCGTTTGGAGCTCCAATACCAAATCACGAGTATTCTGAATGAAGATGCAACGGTGACGGACACGATTCGGTTAGTGATTCGGAAAGTTTGTGAGTTACTCGAATGGGACTTCGGCGCCGTCTGGACGGTCGATTCGAAAGACGCTCGACTTCTGCGGCCTCTGATGATCTGGCAGCAATCGTCGTTGCACACGTACGAGTTCGGAATAGCTACTCAAAAATCCGTATTCGCGAGCGGAGAAGGCTTGCCCGGACGAGTATGGGGAAACCGAAAAGCGAGTTGGATTGAAAACATACTCACCGACGGAAATTTCCCTCGTGCCGAAGTCGCGCGAGCGAACTGCCTGAATAGTGCCTTCGCATTTCCCATTCAATTTCAAAGTGAGTTTCTTGGCGTCGTGGAGTTTTACAGTCGGGAGATCCGCCAACCAGATCAAGGCTTGCTGAGCATGATGGAGTCGCTCGGCGAGCTGTTGGGCCAATTCTTTCAGCGCAAGGCTGCGGAAGAGCGTTTGCAGTGAATCGGTAGCTTCGCAACAGGCCATTCTCGACAACGCGGATCGGAGCATCATTTCCACGTCGCCCGACGGCACCATTCAGGTCTTCAACCGCGCCGCGGAACGCATGCTAGGGTATACGGCCGATGAAATGGTCGGCAAGCAAAACGCCACCGATCGTTCATGACCCGGAAGAAATTCGAGTTCGTGCCAAAGAGCTTTCCGAGCAATTCGGTCGCACCATTCATCCGGGCTTTGACGTATTTATAGCAAATCCAATACTCGGAGGCGCGGAGGAGCGCGAATGGACCTATTTGCGAAAGGACGGCAGTCGCTTCAAGGCTTTGCTCTCTGTAGTTCCCTGCCGCGATTCCAAGGGAAGGATTACCGGCTACTCCAAAATCGCCAATGACATTACCGAGCAGAAACGAATCGAAGCCGAGTTGCGCGAGGCAAAACAAGCGGCTGACGACGCTAACAAGGCCAAGAGCGAGTTCCTCGCCAGCATGAGCCACGAAATTCGCACCCCTATGAACGGCATCATTGGCATGGCGAACTTGGCACTCAAGACGCCACTCCGCGCCGATCAGAAGGAATGCCTCGATACGATCAAGGAATCGGGCGATGCGCTGATGGTCGTCATCAACGACATCCTCGATTTCTCCAAAGTCGAAGCCGGAATGCTTTTGCTGGAAGAGATCGATTTTGATCTGCGGCAGAAAATGGACTCCGTAATAAACGCGCTCTCCACACGCGCTGCGGAGAAGTGCGTGGAGCTGACTTGCCAGGTTGATCCCGATGTTCCCAAGTGGCTCACTGGGGATCCAGGCCGACTACGTCAAATCATTTTCAATCTACTAGGTAATTCGCTCAAATTCACCGATCAAGGCGAAATTGCCTTGCGCGTAATTGCCGAGGAAGTTAACGGCGGAGACCCAAAGCGGTGTTGGCTGCACTTCGCAGTGTCAGATACCGGGATCGGAATTCCGCCGGAAAAACAGCAGGCCATTTTCCAAGCATTTTCGCAGGCGGACACCTCCACGACGCGCCGTTTTGGAGGCACCGGCTTAGGTCTAACAATTTCCGCTCGGCTCGTCGAAATGATGGGCGGAAGAATTTGGGTCGAAAGCGATGTGGGACACGGAAGCACATTTCATTTCACAGCCCTATTCAACTTGCCGAGCAAAATTGTCGAACCAGCTTCCCCGTCTCCTGTCGCCGTTCCTCTCGCGCAACATCTGAAAATCTTGGTCGCCGAGGATAACGCGATCAATCGCTTGGTCGCGGTTCGCATGCTTGAACTCGCGGGGCACCAGGTGGCGCTTGCGACCAACGGCAAAGAGGCGTTGTCGGCCCTCGATCAGGGGCATTTCGACCTTGTTCTCATGGATGCGCAGATGCCTGTCATGGACGGGTTCGAAGCGACTGCCCTGATTCGAGCTGGAGAAAAAGCCACCGGCAAACACATACCCATCGTAGCGATGACCGCGCATGCGATGAAAGGTGACCGAGAGCGCTGCCTGGAAGCCGGCATGGACGGTTACGTTCCGAAGCCAATCCAAGAGCATGAGCTATTTGCCGCAATCGAGGCCGCAACCAACGCCGAGGCGGCGCCCACCGACGTGGTGAGCGAAAAGCAAAAGCAGGCGGCTGCCCCAACTCTTGGCCGCGATTCCGCCGCCAATCCACTCTCTTGAAACTGACTGGTCATTTCAGCTGGAACTTGCCCAAATATTCTTGGAGGACTGCCCCGAAGCCTTATCCGAGATCCACGACGCGATCGCCAGCCAGAATGGTCCCGCACTCCTGCAGGCCGCTCGCAGCCTGAAAGGTTCAGCGGGAGTGTTCAACGATGAAAAGGCCGCCGAAGCGGCTTTCCGGATGGAAATGATCGGTCGTGACGTCGACTGGGAACACGCCGAAGCAGCAAACTCCCTGCTTAATCAAGAAATGACGCGATTGGTCGCAGAACTGAAAGCACTACCTGTAGACAATGCCTCTCTCCCGATCAACGAACGAGTGCAGTTGGACCTGAGCGCGTATGCAACGCGGCTTCCGATGGTCGTTTGAGTAAACCACGAAAGGACCGAACAATGTCACCATCAATTCGAGTGCTACTGATTGAAGATAACCCAATCGAAGCACGACTGACGCAAAAATGGCTGGATAACGCCAACGGGGATTGCTTCCAAGTCGAATGGGTCGAGCGCATCGACCAAGGGCTTGACCGACTCACCCGGAACGGGATAGATCTCGTATTATCCGATCTCAATCTTCCTGATAGCGAGGGTTTAGAGACTTTTCTTAAACTCCACGCGCAATCTCCCTCCATTCCGATCGTGGTGCTCACGGGCAAAGACGACGAGGCACTCGGTGCGTTGGCGGTTGCGTCGGCGCGCAGGACTATTTGGTCAAACAACAATTAGACGTAACCAAGCTAGCCCGCGTCCTGCAGCTCACTCTTATCCGCCATCGTGTGCACGAAAACCAGCGCAGCAAGCCGCGAATCGATAAACTCTCACGCGTAATCGGCTTTCTCGGCGCCAAAGGAGGTGCAGGATCGACAACGGTGGCGGTAAACGTCGCTACCGCACTGGCCAAGCAGCAAGAGTCCGTCATTTTGGCGGAAATACGCCCTTCGTTTGGTACGCTCGCCTATCTCCTGCGCCAGGAACCCAAGGAAAGAAATCTGCGGACTTTGTTCGACCGGTTCCCGGGAGGCTTCAACGAGGAAGACGTCCTCGCACGATTGTGCAAAGGCCCGTCCGGAGCACGAGTTCTGTTCGGACCGCAGCAGGGGGATGCATACAAGGAACTCGACGCCGGACAGACGGAAGCGCTGGTCAAATTGCTCTCCAAAATGGCCGAATTCGTCATCCTGGATTTCCCCAGTCAACCCTCGAGTGCTACCCAAGCGGCAGTGAGTCGCTGCAACGTGGTCGCCGTGGTCACCGAGCGCGAACTCGGATCGGTACAAAGCGCGAAGGTCGCGCTCGATCAATTGCAGTCCTGGGGACATGGGTGGCGATTCGACCTGCGCGGTCGTCGTGAGCCGCAACGAATATCTTAAGCCGCTCGAATTGGACGAAATCCGGTCGCGGTTGGGATGCGATATCGCGGGGCATATTCCGTTGGCGACGTCGGCAAACCTTGAGACTTCGATCGTGAGGGCTCAAGAGGTTGCCGCAAGCTTTGTGGAACTTGGAAAATCATTCGCCACCAGTAAGCTGGCTGAACTCAAGGCCTAAATCGAAAAATCGCATTAATATTGCAGTGCGTAACTGGGTTTCCCACTTCCGCTGCTTTTTTTCGAGCTGACGAATGTCGAATTTGCCGATTAAGAAGTGAGTCCCAACGCGTGGAAGATCTCGTTTCGCAAGCGCCTCGCTAATTCCGCGTCGGCCCGCTACAATTTAGGACAACAGCTCATTCGCTGCTCGCGGTAGGCCCGGCAGGAGGCAATTCATCAAACATCCAATCTTTCCTGTGGTGGGCATTGGTGCATCCGCTGGTGGGTTGGAGGCCATTTCTGCGTTGTTCGATGCGAAGCCCTCTCTTTCGGGCATGGCGATTTTGATCGTCCAGCATCTCGATCCTAAGGGTGGAAGTCACCTCGTCGATCTGCTCTCCCGCCATACGTCTCTCACTGTCGAATCCGCTCGCGACGGACAAGAGATTGAGGCAGATCACGTCTACGTCTGCATTCCCAGATCGCGATCTGGTCGTAAGTGGCGGTCGCCTGCAGTTGCTTGATCCGGAAATGGAGCGCAGCCAACGTCGTCCCATCGATCGGCTCTTTGACTCATTGGGAGCCGAATTCGGCGATCGCGCGATTGCGGTGATACTCTCCGGCACAGCGTCCGATGGCTCCAGCGGAATCGCGGCGATCAAATCCGCCGGCGGAATGGTGATCGCGCAAGATCCCGAATCGGCGCAGTTCGACGGCATGCCGCGAGAACGCAATCAATACAGGCCTCGTCGACTTAGTGCTCCCGGTCGAGCAAATTCCGCAGATACTGGCAAGACTAGCGACCATTCCGTTGGAACATTTACTGGTTCCTTCAAAGACGCGTCAGCCAAGCCCGAGCCGGCCACACTGCAGAGCATTCTGCAACTCTTGCACGATCGATTCAATTACAACTTCTCGGATTACAAGCGTCCGACATTGCTTCGCCGCACACAGCGTCGAATGAGCCTGCGCAATTTGGATGACTTCGACCAGTATGCCGCTTTGGTTTGCGAAGACGCCAGCGAGGCTTCTTCGTTGTTTCGCGATCTGATGATCAATGTCTCAAGTTTCTTTCGCGATCGTGAAGCCTGGCACGAGTTGGAGCAATTGGTGATCGATCCGCTGATCGCAAAACGCGACAGCGGCGACGACATTCGCGTCTGGTCAGCCGGCTGCGCGACGGGCGAAGAGGCCTACACCATTGGAATGTTGTTGCTGGAGCGGATTGAAGCGTCGGGACGAAGACTTAAGCCTCAAATCTTTGCCACCGATGTCTCGGATAGTCTCGAAATTGCCCGCAGCGGTATCTACCCTCAGACGATCGCAAACGAGCTTTCGCCCGAACGCCTCGATCGGTTCTTCGTCAAACATGATTCAGAATACGAGATTACTAAGCACATCCGCGACCTGATCGTTTTTGCGCGGCACAACGTGATGAACGATCCACCGTTCTCGCGGATGGACTTGATTTGTTGCCGGAACATGCTCATTTACATCGAGCCAGAATCTCAGCGGAAGATTCTCGGAATATTCAATTTCGCGCTTCGAGACGGTGGCACTCTGATGCTCGGCAGCGCGGAGACGATCGGGACACAAACCGAGTTGTTCGAGCCGATTTCAGCACCATGGCGGATTTTCCGATCGCGGCGAACTCCCCTATTCTGGCCGCTTCGATTTTCCGAGGTTCGCCGTGACGGACCAGCGGCAGCGGCAACTCTCCTCCGCAATAGCAAGATCGTCCTGCCAAAGACGACTATCTCACGATCGCTCAGTGCGCGCTTCTCGAACTCTTTGCTCCGCCTGCGGTCGTCATCGACGCCGACCATCAAGTGCTCGTCTATCATGGAGATACGTCCCGCTATCTTGCCCAGCCGGGCGGAATTCCAACGCGCGATCTGCTGGCGCTCGTCTCGGCGGGGCTCCGACCGTCGCTGCGCCATGCGATCAATGAAGCGATCAGGGAGAAACGGAAGAGCGATTAATCACCAACGCATATATCAAGGACAATGAATTGCGCTGGCCCGTTACATTGACCGTCGACCCAATTGGCTCGCCGCTCGAAGCGTCACCGTTGCTGCTGGTGAGCTTTGAACCGGCAGCGGAGCCGCGCCCTGCCGGTCGATCGTGAGGACGGACCAGGAAGACATCGCTGGCCAGACCGCGGTCCAACTCGACGAGGAGTTGCGGCTGACGCGCCAGGACCTCCGCGAGATCTCCGATCAGTACGACCGCCTCGTCGAAGAGTTCAGCACTTCGAATGAGGAAATGCTTTCGATCAATGAGGAGCTCCAGTCCGCGAACGAAGAGTTGGAGACTTCCAAGGAGGAACTTCAGTCGCTCAATGAAGAGCTCAACACACTCAACAGCGAACTGCGCAGCAAAGTGGAAGCTGTCGGACAGACTAACAATGATTTGAACAATTTGCTCTCCAGCACTGAAATCGCCACGATTTTTCTCGACATGGACTGTCGAATCCGCTGGTTTACGCCTCCGATCAAAGAGGTAATGCGGCTAATTCCTTCGGATATCGGCCGGCCGATCCAAGACCTGGCTTCGTCCGTAACCGGGACGGAACTCGAGTCGGAGGCGCGCCAAGTGCTCAAAGATCTCGCGCCCGTAGAGACGGAAGTCGACAACCGAGAGGGAAAGTACTTCATCCGGCGCGTGCTCCCCTACCGCACGGCAGACAACCGTATCGATGGCATTGTCGCCACGTTTGTCGATATTACGGACCACAAGCGCGGCCAACAGTTGCGCGAGCGGCTCATGCATGAGCTCAGCCACCGGATCAAGAATACCTTGGCGACCGTCCAAGCAATGGTACATGGATTGGGACGTCGCTGCGAATCTCTTCCCGACTTCCTCACTGCGTTCGAGCCACGCCTGGCCGCATTGGCTCGAGCACACGCGATCCTTACTCTGCCCGGCGATGAACGCATTGAACTGCGCCATCTACTGAACCGAGAATTGAGACCCTATTTGGGCGACGACTTTCAACGTGTCACTAGCGAGGGGGACAAATTGTACCTCGCTCGTGAGTCGGCCCTTGCGCTGGAAATGGTGTTCCACGAACTTGTTACCAACGCGACGAAATATGGCGCGCTTTCCAACGAAACCGGAATAATCCATCTCCGTTTGACACGTTTCGACCCTTTGCATGACCCGTTCGTCCGCCTCGATTGGATCGAATCCGGGGGACCGGCCGTCGAATCCCAAGGTGCAGCTGGCTTCGGTTCGCTGCTCATCGAGAGCAGCGTGACCCACGATCTGGCGGGCACCGTCGTCATGCGGTTTGAGCGGTCAGGCTTGCACTGCACAATCGAATTCCCGGTCGAGGAGGACGTTCGTGATGGGAAGCATAACGAATTTGGGCCCAAGAATTCGCAGAAGCGAAACCAAGCTGACGGCCGACGCTCGCTCTCGGGTCTGCGGCTATTGGTCGTCGAAGACGTCGGCGTGGTGGCGATCGCGTTGAAAGCGATGCTCGAAACTCTCGGCTGCGTGGTTGTCGGGATGGCGGGGAGGCTGCCACAAGCAAAGGAATTGTCACGTCAAGAGGAGTTGGATGGCGTATTGCTTGATTTGAATCTAGGCGGGCAGTACGCGTTCCCACTCATCGACCAACTGCGCGAGCACGGCATTCCCTTCATCATTATGTCTGGCTACGACGCAGCACTTCTCCGCCCGGACCTTGGCGGAACACCGCAATTGCAGAAACCATTCACTCTCGCAACGCTTGAAGCAATTGCTGCTTGCAGTATTCTGCGTCCAAGAGGATGGCGGCGCAAGTCCCTAGCCCGCCGTGCTGCCGCAGTCGGCATCGTCGGCAGCGATCGGGTTGATCCATGGCGCATTGAGAATCCAATCGCCGAAAGCACGTCGCCGGCGTCGTATGGCTTCGAGAGAAAATAGTTGGCTCCGGCTTGGAGTGCGCGCTGTTGTTCCCGAATGTTGGCAGATAATACAACAACGGGGGTATGTTGAATCAATGCGTTGGATCGCACCGCGCGAAGCATCTCGATGCCGTCCATCTTCGGCATTCGAACGTCGAGAACCACCGCATCGGGTCGATGCCGAACGACCGCTGCCAGTCCTTTCTCGCCGTCGCAAGCATCGAGCATCTCGTAGCCTGCCAGTTGTAGCCGAACGCCCAAGCACATAACACACAGCGTGCATCAATCACGCTACTTCAGATTAGAATGCGTATAACTCAAATTGAAACGCGCATCATTCAACACCCGAGCCTCGCTCCAGCCGGCGACGCCTACCCCGACGTCGGCATCCCGCAGTGTTTCGATAGTGGCGCACAAGGCGAGAAAAAGATATCAGAGCTTTTTTTTGGAACAGTTGCCGGCGCAGGCGAATCATCGTGCACCTACTCCCATTGAGTTCACTCGTCCCTATTTCAAGCAGGCTCCAAGAACGGCGACTGTTCGTTGACTTTTAGGGCGATCGCGATGGTGGAGAAGAGTTCGCTGGTCTCGAATGGCTTGGAGATATATTCGTCCATGCCGGCGGCCAGACAGCTTTCGCGATCTCCTTTTACTGCGTGCGCGGTCATGGCCACGATTGGCAGGTGCCGGGCGTCGCCCTGTTCTTGGTCGCGAATTTCGCGGTGGCCTGATAGCCGTCCAGGACCGGCATTTGCACGTCCATCAACACAAGATCGAAGGTCTCACGATTGACTGCGGCCACCGCCTCCGCACCGTCGTTGGCGATGGCGACGGAATGCCCTTCTTCTTCAAGCGAGTGTTTTGCCACCAACTGATTGATTTTGTTGTCTTCGGCCACCAGAATCCGCAGGGCGGCCCCTGATATTGAGCCGGCGTGGAGAGAGGGATCCCCTTCTGCGGCGTTATCACATCCACGATGTCGACGATGGCACGCGGTGGTGAAACGAGTTGATCCGTCGCAGCTATGGGGAGGCCAAACATTGCGGTGAAGTGTAAGTGGCAGCCGAATCCCTCTTCACTTTCAAGCCAAATGCTTCCCCCCATCAATTCGACGATTCGCTTCGAGATAACTAAACCCAGCCCGGTCCCGCCGTACTTGCGAGTCGTCGAGCTGTCGACCTGACTGAACGGCTGGAACAGTTTGACTTGTTGGTCGGTCGAAATACCGATACCCGTGTCGCTGACAGAGAAGCGCAGACGTATCTCTTGGTCCCACAGTTCTTCTAATTCGACGAGTACGGCGATCTTACCCTGCTCCGTAAATTTCAGTGCATTGCCGACGAGATTAATGACGATTTGCTGCAGCCGGCCTGGGTCGCCGACGAGAGTATCGGGCACGTCCGTGCGAACCTCGCAGAGCAACTCCAAGTTTTTCTCGTGGCTCTGAGGTTCGAGTGAGCGGAAGGTGCTCGCCAAAGTCTCGCGCAGTTTGAAGTTAGTCTGTTCGAGTTCGAGCATCCCTGCTTCGACCTTGGAAAAGTCGAGGATTAAGTTGATGATCTTCAGCAGCGATTCAGCCGACAGCAGCACCCCCGCCAGGAACTTCCGTTGTTCCGGCGCGAGTTTCGTGTCGAGCGCCAGTCGCGTCAGACCGATGATGCCATTCATCGGCGTGCGAATTTCGTGACTCATGTTGGCCAAGAATTCGCTCTTCGCCAGATTAGCCAACTCGGCCGTGGTTACGGCCTGGACCAATTGCTCTAGCGTACGTTTTTGGATCGTCAAATCCGTTATCACTAGGCAAATCGCGTTAATTCCTTCCGCAGAAAGCGGATTCGCGGAAATGGAAGCGGGGATGAGCGTGCCGTCCACCGCCCTAAGGTTCAATTCGACATTGGCCTCGCCCTTTGACGCCTGATCGAGCAAGTTCACAAAGGCTTCCGAACTGGAGTCCTCCACAAAAGATTGCCAGGCGGAGCCAAGGACGAGTTCCGCCGAAGTGCGCAGCAGAATAGGTAGGCTGGGATTGCAAAACAGGACGATGCCGTCTCGACTGAGCGTTGCCGCTCCGTGTTGCATGGCCTCCACAAAGGTCCGATAGGCCACGTTCGCATCGGTCAGCGTAAAAATACGGGGACCATCGGCGGTGTTGACAACCAGCGAATCGACCTCGCCGCAGCGAATCGCCCGGAGGGTCTCCTCGCTGCTGTGTAAGTGTTCGCGTAGCGTTGTATTTTCACGGCGCAGTTCGTCGATAGTCTGTTCGGGATTCAGAGTCGGCGCCATTAGCACTACTTTCGTTACTTCAGTACCGACAATACTCGTTCCGGATTCGTCATGTCGCCGACCAGTCGTTGCTCCGGCTGGGGCAGTTCCTTTACCAGCGTGGGAGACGCGATAATCTCCTGAGTTTCTGCGAGCTCGGGATGTTCGAGCAAGTTAATGATTTCGAGATCGTAACGGTCGGGAAACTGCTCCTCGCACAGTTCTTTGAGAGAGCTGATGGCGTTCATGGATCGCGCCGTCATGCCGGCAACGTAGAGCCTCAGGACGTACTTGTCCTGCTTCTGATCAGCCAACATGCGTTTGAATGATTCGGTCAGATTGAGCGAAGTCTCGGTGGCCACGTTTCCGTTCCTCAATTGCTTGGTGACGTCGGGCGAACCTGCAAACCGACCAGCGTGCGTTCCGTGTCCGACAGATTTCCAATGATCTTGCGGATAGGTGGAGGCAGTTTGCGGACCAGCGTCGGGATCGCTATGATCTCGTCCCCTTCGGCAAGATGCGGATTCTCCAGCAAGTCGATGACTTCGATGCGATATCTACCTGGAATATGTTCATCGCACATCAGCTTCAAGTGGTTAAACGCTGCCAGACATTTTGGCGTGGCGCCGGCGACATATAACCGCAAATCCCAGCACGCCGTGAGATCCGCCTGGTCCAAGACGGGAGATGCATTGTTGTAATACTCGTTCATTGTAAGTCTTCCGTCAGGGTGTGTGGGTTGGCGCCGGAGTCCGCGCCTCGGCTGGCGATCATCGCGGTTCGATCGAACTCTAGACATGACTCGCGCAATTCTGCTTCGGCGATGCTGGCATTTAATACCTCTTCTTCCGTTTCCAAATCCAACCGCAGAGCGTTCACCTGGGAGTCGCAGACGCGGCGTTTGCGATCGAGCAGATTCTTTTTGCGCTCGATCTCGACGTGTAGCGTTCTTCCCGCGGCCTTCTCGCGAGCCTCCTGCGCCGCCCGCATGGAACCGGTGAGCACTCCCTCCGGCCCCAGATAGACGTCGAATAGATCGACACCGGTGTCGGTAAGGCGAAACTCGCGAATCTGATTCGAATGCGCCATACCTCGGGACTTCAGGATGTACAGCCCTTTGTTCCGTTCGCCTCCCAGTTCGATATCGCGCAACAGCAGCCAGGTGTCGATCAGTGACGATATCTCGAGACCGGTGGACTCGGACGGATCGTTGCCGGCCACGAGATTGGCGAAAAGTCCGGTGATCTGTTGAGACTTCAGGAAATCAAGCAATCGTAGGACCATCGCCCCGGCGTCAACCTCCACGCCGGCATGCAAAAAGCTGCTGATCGGATCGACGATGACGGCGTGCGGCTCAAACTCAGTGACGAGTTTGTGGATCATCGCCAGGTGCATCTCCAACCCGGTGGAGACAGGGCGTGACGAGTGAAACCGCAGCAGACCCGACTTGACCCACGGCTCCAGGTCCAGACCAATCGAGCGCATATTGCGAATGATCTGGTTCTCCGATTCCTCGAAGGCCAGATACAGACACCGCTCGCCTCGACGACAGCTCGCGTCGGCGAACGTCGCGGCCATGCTGGTCTTGCCTGTTCCTGCCGTCCCCGAAAGCAGGACGCTACTCCCGCGAAAGAATCCCTGGCCTCCGAGCATCGCGTCGAGCCGCGGAATTCCGCTAGTAATGCGTTCCGACGACACCTGATGCGACAGCCCCAACGAGGTGACTGGCAAGACTGAAATCCCTTGCTCATCGATCAAGAACGGATATTCGTTGGTGCCGTGAGCGGAACCGCGATACTTGACGATCCGCAGTCTGCGCGTCGAGACCTCGCCCACTACGCGATGATCTAGCGTGATCACGCAATCCGAGACGTACTCCTCCAGTCCGTGGCGTGTAAGTGTGCCTTCGCCGCGCTCTCCAGTCAGGATCACGGTGACACCCTTGTCCTTCAGCCAGCGAAATAGCCGCTGCAGTTCGGCTCGCAGGACACCGGGATTGGGCAGGCCGACAAGGAGATTCTCCAGCGTGTCGAGCACAACCCGCTTGGCTCCCACCAAGTCAATCTCACGGCCCAGCCGAATGAATAGACCGTCGAGGTCAAACTCTCCAGCTTCGATCGTCTCGTTGCGATCGACTTTCACATGATCCACATATAGCTTATTTTGTGCAACTAACTCGTTCAGATCGAAACCGAGCGAGGCGATGTTGGTGGCTAATTCTTGGGCCGTCTCTTCGAACGCCAAGAACACGCCCGGCTCATCAAACTGCTGCGCGCCGCGGGCTAGAAACTCCATCGCCAACAGCGTCTTGCCACTCCCCGCGCCTCCGCAAACGAGCGTGGGCCGCCCCGTAGGAATTCCTCCGCAAGTTATCTCATCCAACCCCCGAATTCCCGTCAGCGTTTTCTCCAACCTGGGAAGAAGTGATTTGTCTATCAGTTTTGTCATGACTGAACTACTCCTTGGTCCGCGACTACTCCGTTGTCCGCGCTCGCCAGAGCATCGGTACAGGGCAGTTGCCGTCACAACTTCACGATCTGGCGACCGCGGCGACTCGGATGTCCATCGAGCCCATGCGCCACACCGCGGATGGCGTTTACGACAATGCTTGACAACACCGTCAAAACCTAGCATACGAACAAGAGCGATGGCGCTTCGTTACGCACGCGAATCTTGTGACGGACTGGAAATCGTGGTAATTGAGTGACCTGAGGAATAAGCCACGCGGGAGTTGTTGCAGGATTGCATCTACTCATCGCATCTACCAACTTAACAACCGCGCTATCGGTCGGATTCCGGAGCAGAACAAAGACGTGCCGCTGACGGGCGACCGGGAATTCAGCTCAATGTCGACCGTTTCGTTTGGCAGCGCGGTGGGGGGCCGTGTGAATCGCCTAGATTGCAACCAAGGCATTCATCCGCCTTTCGGGATCGCCCCCACCGACACTCCGAAGCACGCGGTCACTTGAACCCGTTGTTCGGCAACATGCTCAGCGATATTTTCGCAGTCGATCTTGAGCCGCGGAACATGGCTGCATGCATCGCGACTTGTCTATCGCTGTTGGAAGCATTTGTCGATGAGGTAATCTCCACGCGTGTGCAACAAACTCGCGGATGCCCGCATCGCGGCTTCAAACTATCCGTGCCGAACGACCAAGATTCGTATCACGCCGGACTACTTGGAGCCGTCCGGGTAGGAGTGTGAACAAATCTGCATTAATCGCACTGATTCGCATTCCGGCGCGGTATTCACCGCAATCTCCATTTTGCATTCGCAAGGAATAAAAGGCCGATGTAGGTTTGTGCGATTGCGGAGCTCGCTTCGAAGGCCGCACCGCCGCTCGAAGTTGCAGCGCCGAAATGATTCCATTGTGTATTTGTTCGGACTGAACTTAGACTCCGCTCTCAATTGTTGGCGGAATACGGACGCATGTTGCGTCCGTGGGAAAGTCCGAACTTCTTTAGGAAAGGGAAGTAGCAATGCAGAACGTCAAAGAGAAGAAGGAAACCACATCGGAGCCGCGCTCGAACAAATTCGAGGGCAAAATCGTCAGCCTCGCCGGCGACAAGCTGTCCGTGACCAGCAAGGCAGGGAAGTCCTACTCCTACCGGTTGGCCAAGGAAGCGAAGATCACTTGGGATGGCAAGGCGTGCAAGGCTGAGAATCTCAAGGTCGGC
Source organism: uncultured Planctomycetota bacterium (assembly GCA_963847905.1). Taxonomy (GTDB): domain Bacteria; phylum Planctomycetota; class Planctomycetia; order Pirellulales; family Lacipirellulaceae; genus DASYDU01. Next base: position 434,492 of record CAWKBP010000007.1, read on the forward strand.
AGCGAGATCCGCATCACCACCAAGCCGGACGACCGGAACTTGGTGGTCGAGGTCGAGTCGATCAAAGAGCTCAGCAAAGCGGAAAATTGCTGCAGCTAACCACGGGCCTCGTCATTCGAGTCGTTTTATCGTCGTGGCGGTTCTCGTCGTGCAACGGACCTTTCGTTCGTGGTGCGCGAAACCGCCACTTTCTTTCCACAGCTCCTTCCACATTTATGGAGAAGTGATACGTCTTCCTCGATGCAGATGAATTGTTTGGCCATCTTGAGTGTTGCCTGCCTGGCGGCGAGTGCCTCGGGACAACAATCCCTCATTCGCCCAGTACAATCGAACCAGAATCGAGCTAGCTCGGATCGATCCGCTCAAGCGGTTCCCGCTGCCATCCTCGACCACCAGTCGGCGCAGAACGTCGACACTCAATTCGCGGCCTGCTTGTTGCAGGCAAATCTCGCCCAAGTGAAACTGGCGAAGATTGCGGTAGTCCGCGCTACTTCCGATAGCGTGAAGCGGTTTGCCCAGCAATCAATAGAGGATCACACTGCCGTCGCCGATAAACTGGCGGTGCTGGTGGGCAATCAGGAACCCGTGGATCGCCGATCGAAGATTGATCGGCAGATTAATGAGCGCTGTCTTTTGATGCTCCAAGCGGAACTGGAACGCAAATCAGACAAGGAATTCGACGCTTGCTACGTTGGCTCGCAAATCGCCGGACATATGCGAATGATCGCCGCCCTCGATGTGCTGGCCGGCCAGACCACTGGCCAATTGCAACAGATCGTGAAGGCTTCGCAGCCGATCGTGAAGAAACACTACGAAGAGGCCCAGAAACTGATGCAGCAGGTCGACGTGCGGCAAGCACGCAATGGTTGATGTGGCCACCAAGGAATGGTTCGCGAACGTCGTGTCGCCTCAATAACATGTGATGCTGTGCTGTCGCCAATCTCGCGATAGCAAAAGCGGTTGGTGATCGATCGGCATAACAGTAGGCGTTGTCGATGTCGATAACGGGGGCAACGGCTGGCTTTGAGTCAGTCGTTGCTCTCTCTCTTTTTTTCGTCCAATCGCCTTAGTGCTTTGTCAAACTAATCTTTTCGGGTTGGGTGCTTCGCAAGGTGTGAGCTGCCAGGCACTTCCGAGGCACCCAACCCGAAAAGTTAGGCTTGACCAGACACCAGCTACCATCCGCACGAATCATGCACAGCACCGGCACGGCTTGTCGTCGCGCGCTAGCTCAAAGCCCTCGGTTACCAAGCGCTCTCGGAGCTTCTCGTCCGTCCACGTAATGGCGATCACCTTCTGTGGTAGGGTGCAGTGCTCCGATGTCACGCGGTCAGAGCTCATCTACCAACTCCACAATGCACTGACGGTCGGATTCAGCTGCAGAAAAAAGTCTTGCCGCTGACTGGCGACCGGATTCATGAATTCGGCACAATTTCGACCGTTTCGCTTCGCGGCGTACAGGGCAGTGTCGGCAGCTTGGATAGCCGTTTCGGCGTCAAATCGCCGGTCCGGACTGACCACGGTCACTCCGAAACTGGCCGTTATCTGTATTCGCTGTTCGCCTGCCTGCACCATCACTTGCTGCACGCGACTCTAAGTCGTTCACTATGACTGAGAGAGTTCATTCGATCGCAACCTGGCAAGATGATCAAAAATTCCTCGCCGCCGTAGCGGCCGACCGCGTCATAGGGTCGAACTGTTGCTTTCAGTGCGTAAGCGGCTTCACGAAGAACATGATCCCCCGCAAGATGGCCAAAAGTGTCGTTGACCAGTTTAAAATGATCAAGGTCTGCGAGTACGACACCCACACTGGAGCCTTCTCGTTCGGCGCGATTCAGCTCACCCTCAAGGAGCCCGATGATCGAGTTGTGATTCCAAAGCTGGGTCAGCGGATCGCGGGCCGCCAAATCGCGGAGCGCCTCGCGAGCAGTTGTTAGCTGTTCCATCAGGCAGAGAATTCGCTTTCCGGTACGGAGCCTGACGCGGAATTCTTGTGGTTCAAATGGCTTCGCGATGTAATCGTCAGCCCCTGCTTCGAGGCCAGCAATCACATCCTCTTTCGAGTGCCTGCCGGTAAGCAAGAGGATGTAGGTATATAAATCGCTTTTGCGCTCGCGGATCGCTTTGCAAATCTGTGCTCCATCGATACCCGGCATTAACCAGTCCAACACTGCAAGTCGTGGCCCATCCGGAAGCAGTAGAATGCGCAGCGCTTCGCCTCCTTCGTGCGCAACGACCACATCATACCCCCAGCGTCGTAGCGACGATTCAATCAGTCGCAGAGATACCGCTTCATCGTCGGCGACGAGTACTTTCATGTGTGAATCCCCTCGGCCACTTCATTCAGGACGATCTGAAGGTGCTCAAACTCACTTTTCAATTCGATCAGCGCTTCATCCGCTCGATCAAGGTCGTGGCTGTCGCCAATCATTTCCAGCTGGAGCGCGGCTTGGGCACTTCGAGTTGCGCACATGCTCTTGAGCACCCCCTTCAGCGCATGACTTGCGCGGACAAGGTTGCCACTTTGTCGTTGGTTCACGGCGGACTCAATTTCCGCCAATAACTGTGGAGAGCTATGCAAATGGAGATCGATCATTTCCGCAAGTAATCCGAGATCGTCTTCGACGCGAGCTTTGAGCCCTGAGATGTCAAAAACGTCAACGCTCGACTTTCCGGATTGTCGAGTGCGTGGTGGCGTCGCGCCCACGGCCGGTTCAGTTGCCTGACGTTCCGCTGCGAGTTCTGCGACTTCCCGAGACCGTTCAAGATCGCGCTTTCGCGGCGCCCATTGAGCGACTACGTCATTCAACGCTTTTGGCTCGATCGGTTTCGCTATGTAAAAATCCATCCCAGCGCTTCAAACACCTTTCCCGGTCTCCTTTCATTGCATGTGCGGTCAATGCAATAATCGGTACGTGCTCGTTCGTCTCTTTTTCCTCTTGGCGGATGGCGATCGTGGCTTCCAGACCGTCCATCTCAGGCATTTGAACGTCCATCAATACAAGGTCGAACCGCTCGCAAGCCAGCGCCTGTAAAACTTCTCTACCATTTACGACGGCGACGACAGTGTGCCCGCGCTTTTCCAGTGCGGCAATTGCAACACGCTGGTTCACGAGATTGTCTTCGGCAAGCAGAATATTCAGTGGTTCGCAGGCCAATATAGCGTCCCGCGTAGTCGAAACGTCTGGTGGCCGCTCGTTTCGTCGAGCCTTGCCCGAGCGCCGCTAAGATTCCATCGAGTAGCTCCGCAGAAGTGATCGGTTTGCGGAGGATGCCAGCCAGCCCCAGTTCGTGACAACGTTTTGCATCGGCGTCGCAATCGGCGGACGAAAGCATCATCAGGGTCATCCCGGTCAGCGTCACCGCGCTGCCGAAGTTGTGCAGCGACTTCAAAACCGTCCATTTCCGGCATCATTGCGTCAAGCAGTACGAGGGAGTATGGTTGCCCAGCCGCGGTCGCTTGATCGATAGCAGCGAGTGCAGCAGTGCCACTGCCGACGCTGACAGGCAGCATTTTCCAACCCGCGACTGTTTCGACAAGAATTAGGCGATTGGTGGTATTGTCGTCGACGATAAGTACGCGCATCCCTGCCAAATCCGTATCCATGCACGAGGGCAGCATTTCGGACCGGTCCACTTCGAATAGTGCCGTAAAGTGGAACGTGCTCCCAATGCCGGAGTGCTCGAGGCGAGTGAATTGCTCCTTTTGCTCGCTCTCAACCCATATATGCCCGCCCATCATATTCACCAATCGAGTTGAAATTGCGAGTCCCAAACCAGTCCCGCTGAACCGACGAGTCGCGCTTTCGTCTGCTTGGCTAAATGCCTCAAAAATCATTTGCTGCATTTCGGGAGGTATGCCGATGCCCGTGTCGCGCACAGAAAAATGGAACCGAACGTGGTCGTGATCCACGTACTCCGACTGAACTGACACCACGATTTCACCCGATCCGGTGAATTTGATCGCATTGCCGATCAGGTTCACCAGAACTTGGCGCAGGCGAAGCGGGTCGCCAATCAAGCCGTCCTGAAACTCCGAAGTTATTCGGCATGCGAGTTCAAGACCCTTTTCGTGGGCTCGTAAACCCAACGACTTTACCGTGTCGCCAATCAAGCTCTGCATGTCAAATGCGATCGAGTTCAATTCCAGCTTCCCGGCTTCAATTCTCGAAAAGTCCAGAATATCATTGAGAATGCTTAGCAGGGAGTGTGCCGACTGTTGCACTAACCGCAAATTCTCTCGCTGCAGATCCGAAAGCTCGGTATCCATCGTCAGCTCAGTCATTCCGATAATCCCATTCATCGGAGTTCGAATTTCGTGGGACATGTTGGCCAAAAAGTGGCTCTTGGCTTGATTGGCTGACTCGGCTCGCTGTTTGGCGAGTAGCACCTCAGCGAAGGCTTTGTCACGTTCTCGCAGCGTCCGAATAACCTCTCGCCAGCGTCGCCAGGAAAACCCAGCAAAAGCGAACGTCAAAAAGACACAGACGAAAAACAGTTCATCTATCTGCCACGCGTTATGGCGAATTAGGAAACTATCGATTTGCTCGAACAATTCCCAGTAGCCGGACAGCAAGAACACACCAATCCCGCCTGCTATGATTAGAAGCAACTCCAATACAACGGCTGGATATTCTCGGACGTATTCTCTGATCATATCATCGTCCTGAATTCTTCAGAAGCAAATTGTGAGCTGCGCCGTAATCGCAGGTCGCTTATCGTCGCTTCAAGGAGGAAGTTGGAAACTCGAAGATCGACAGAACAATCAGGCCGAACTCAGGCGCATCGCTATTCAAGCCAATAGGCAGTGAGATAGCCAAGTCGAGCGGCATGTCGAATGGTCGCCAGTACAGCCCCGGAGCTATCCGCACGGGCGATTCTTCCGAATCAACCGCAACGTTCGCTTCAAGAATTGTTGCCACGCTGTCGACGCGCCGGAATATGGCCAGAGTAGTGTCGCCAGCGATTGTCGTTCCCTCACCCCGGGTCACTGGGTCGGCAATCTCCAGGGACGATGAAAGATTAACGGCAAATGCTCCGTAATCCTGGTAGGCAACGAAAAATGGCTCGTAAACGCAACCGCGCGACTCGTCGGCCGCCGTACCGGCGGGGAGTCCGAACTCAAAACCAACCCCATAGGCACTTCCTGTGGATCCGTCGTTGTGAAAATTATAATACGCTTCGATGCTGATTTGCTGAAGTTCCTGAAACGTCTCATCCGGCGAGAAATGGCTTGCAGCCTCCGCGCCAATTTGAAATTGGTCCGTTATGCCATATTCGATTTCGAACTTTACTGACGAATTGTGAGGGTGTTCATCGCCGAGTAAGTAGCCTCCCGAGAGCTGAACTTCACCGGCTTCCTGGGGATAGACAATCTTGCCTATAAGTAGTTCCTCGATATACGCGGTTACGCGTGAGTCATCACTTGCCCTGTCGCCCTCCACTTTGTTGGAGATGATCGCGTCGACAATTGGCGGTGGCTGGCCCGGCAACCACCTCAGTGACGACAATGGACCCGCCGTGGAATATGGGGCAAAGAGCGCGACGACGGATACGATCAGGCAAAATACCGTCCTGATTAATGAACGATGCACCCTTGCCCAACTGGGCTCTCCTCTCGGTGGACCCATGCGAACGAATTGCGAGGAGAACCGCATTTGCTGCGCCTCATCGAAGTGAATGCGTGACGTTCTAATCTAGGTTATCGTCAGATGATGAAACCGATGAGCGTAGGGAATCTAGAAATGCGCGGCATCAATTGTGCGGGCAAACCGCCATGTGAGGTTTTCGCCCGTTGGTTCGTGATGGTACGTGCGGAGATATAGCGATTGATCCGAGCGGTCGTTTCGTCTGCTCTCGGGAAATCTCGTTGAGGTATTCGCCACGAATGTGCCGCATGCCGGTGGAACTGATTTCACGGATCGCTAGATCGAACTCATTGGCGGGGGAGGAAGAACAACCTTTGTGGACGCCCATAATAAGCGGCCTGGCTAGCTCGGGCCTGGCCACACTGTCTGAACTCCACAACTGTCCCAGCGGGGCACTTCTTCGAGGTTGTCAACTACGGCTCAACTGAAATGGGCCGTGTCGTGGAAGCGGCTCGCCTCAATCCACGCGGATTAAGCGTTGGAAAGTCATATTGCAAACCTTGCACCAAGAGGTGGCCGCGCGCGAGGGCACCTTTGACTGTCGTGTAAAGACACGCGCCGAAGTGTGCTGCATACAACGCGAAGGTCGAGCGGCACTACTGGAATTCCTACGTGCGTCGGACACGAACGGAATTTTACTTGCCACAGCACTCCGTGTTGGTTCGAACGCAGCAGCTACCAACTGCCGCCTACGAATTCAATCCCGGATTGTGCGTCGCCCGTGAATGCCCCGTCGAACGCCTGGCCAAACGATCTCTACAAGAATCAGACTCCGCAACCGGCCCAAGGTCTCCCCTTGGTTCCGCGCGAGCGACTGTACCGAGAGTTCAACGGCCCAGTCGTCCCCGGTTCGCCGTATGGGCCTTACGCACCCTACGGCAAGCAGTTCTGAATTACACCGTGGCGATCATCATTAGATGGTCACGGTCCAACATAGCGAAAGCGAGGGCGGCCAGGATTGACAACCCTGGCCGCTCCCATTGTCCTTTGAAATAGGCGTACTACATCATGCTTTGAAGTCTATCGCTCTAGGCAAGCTGATTCTAAGGACCGACTATCCAAGATGTGCCATCGGGGCATTCCAATTGAAGTCAGCTTAACCAGAAATTGCATCGTTTTAGGTCGTCCTATCAGAGCGACTTTTCCACCAGTTGCAAACGCATTGTGAAATCGTAGCGCTCTTGCTTGACGACGGCACGACCCGCAATCATTGTGGCTAATGAGTAGCGCTACGTTGTTTAAGCGCTACGCTTTTCAACCACCGAGATTCTCCTCATGACTCCCGCCAACAAAGGTCTCAAGCTTCCCGCCGAACCTCTCACCGCTGATGAAGTCAAGCTACTCATTCGCGCCTGCTCGAAACGAGCTCCGAGCGGCATCAGAAATCGTGCACTGATTGTAGTCCTCTATCGCGCCGGTCTCCGCGTGAGTGAAGCTCTCGGCATCCTTCCGAAAGATCTCGATTCCGACGCTTGCACAATTCGCATTTTGCACGGCAAGGGAGATCATGCCAGAACGGTCGGATTGGATGCCGGAGCCTGGGCGATTTTGCAGCTCTGGTTGGAGCGTCGAACGGCCTTCGGTATGACCGGTCGCCGCCCCGTTTTTTGCACGCTGAAGGGTGGCAAAATGACCACGTCCTATGTGCGAAATCTGATGCCCAGATTGGCTAAAAAAGTGGGCATTTTGAAGCGTGTTCACCCGCATGGTTTGAGGCACACTTTTGCATTTGAATTGGCGGCCGAACGGACGCCAATTAATCTAATTCAAGCTCAGCTTGGACACGCCAGTTTATCCACTACAAACCGTTACCTGGTGCATCTAAATCCGGTCGCCGTGGTCGAGGCCATGAGGGCCCGTTCTTGGAGCTTGTAGATCCATCACGACGTCACGCGTGCGGTAGATACATAAGCGAGCATGCGCTCAAAGTTTATTAACCGTGCGAGGAGTTCAGACCGAAGGCACCGCGTCGAATGCGTGCTACACACATTGCTTCGCCTTTACAGGGATCGACGCGGGCGATGCGCAGCGGCGGTCGTACTAATCTTCGAGTCGCGTCGGTTGTGCCGTTGGCGCGTATATAGACACTCCTTTTTTTGTATGTATGTATGTGTGTAAGTCTCTGCCGAGCGCAAGCGCCAATGCGCCGCTCCGCGTCGAAGTCAACTCGACAGATAATAGGTCACCCCGTCCCACTTGCCGATGCCTGATGCGGCGAGTTCCACAAGGTAGGTCTGGGCCTTGCCGGGTCCACGATACTCTTTGCTGGCTCGCTGGAGGTCCGCAGGCGTGAGCTTGCCACCATTTCGAGTGGCCAATTGGAGCAACTTGACCCACGTGTCGGCAGTCCTGCTGAGACTTGTCAAAGAGACCGTAAATCCGCGTCGTTTCTTGCTTAAGCCAGTCGATTAGCTCGACCGCCGCCCGCATAGTCGCTTCGCTGATTTCGGACTCGTCTTTGGCGACGCCGAACACCAGAGCGAACCACCCGACGTAGGATCGCAACTTCACTTCGCCCACGCTCCCCGAAGATGGCCCGTCATGCCGTCCATTTCGTCCTCGTGTTGCCCCGTGTACGTAAGTCATACGTCCGGCGCAGCGGAACTGAGACGAATTCGGTTAGGTTTGGCGGGTACGTTGGCCGAGCCAACGGCGATCGAGGGTGCGACTCTGCCGGTGAACATTGAAGCGTTATAGAGTCGAAGATTTACGTTTGGTACGGCCCATCGGCGTGGGCTGACAACCATATTCGTGCAGAAGTGTTCGTAAAGCGGCTTGATACGGTGCTTGACCTGATCGCGGCTGAGGCCGACTTTTACTGCCTATTTCCGCTTCGCTGTGCCGCTGCGACTTCAACCATAGGATGTCCCTATCTGTATCATTACTGGACATTTCCTCGATTGCATCGCGTATGTCATCGTCACTTAGGCTTCTGGGGCGGTTATCTTCGGCATGCTCGACCAGCCGATCGTCGAACAGCACTGGCTTGCGCTTCCGACCGCTCATAGCGTTCCGCGCGACACCGCATAAATACCTAATCACGTCGCCCAAAACGTCGCCACGCTTCTCGTCTTCTTCGCTGGTCGGCTCATGGCTGATGGGATACCTTTCCGTCCATGTGCCAAGATTGTCCCAAACTCCCATCATGCCCTTCTGGAAGGCATCTTCGCTCCGCGCGAGCCGGTACACCGGGCGCGCCAACATTGCCCACACTGTCTCGCGATGATAGATCGAGAAGATACCACCAGAATGGAGCCACGCATCTAGGCCAGACCACCAAGCGTGGGAGTCGCCTTCGATGTCAGGCAAGTCAGTCACGTGTGAAACGGTTGGCCGCCTGCGATAAGTGAAGTTCTTTACCTCTGTTTTGGAGTGGTGGAAGGCGTCAGGGACGATTGGCTGCACGCCCAGACCCTGAATCTTCGACCAGGCAACTGGGGTTCCGTCTGTGTGCGTATGTTCCATGATTCTCCGTTCAACGGCCGCCCGTTGGCTCCGCGGTCGCATCAATACGGGCAGCCCTTCATGCGGCCGACGCGGCGGGAATGGCTTTTCCTTAAGTATCGGCCGCCCATAAGCTGTGCGGTTGCATCTATTTAGGGTAACCCTCCATCCGGCCAACGCGGCGAAATCTGCTCTTCTGGAAAATTCTCGCTAATCATAAAGATTTGCCGCCCAATAGCTTGGCGGTCGCATCAATACGATTGGAGGACATTGCGAGCTAGGGTAGCTCGATCCGCCGAACGGCTGGCGGCATCTAACAATCCAGCCATATTCCAGAAGGGATAGACAGCGAATGAGACAACGTAAGAAGGAAAACTCTCGACAGGCTCCTAGAAGCGGCTGAGTATTATCGCGGACTCGGCCTAAAAGTAGTGCCACTGACCGATGGCAAGATACCGAAGGGCATCACGGCATGGCAAAAGAGGACATTCGACCGCGACGCAATCGAGCGTCAATTAGCGAACGCGACCGATCCTGGCATCGGCGTACAGATGGGACAATGCTGCGAGCTCCCTATCATTGATTTTGAGTGGGATTCGCCGGAGCAACGTGAGCGATTCTGCCAATTGTTCGGCGGCGAAGAGAATGTCCCAGTAGGGCCAGCTTTCACGAGCAAGCATGGCGAACATCGGCTGTTCCAATTCGAACCGTGGATGAACGAATTGGCGAAAGCGAATCTGCACATTCCCTGTCTCGACAAGGACGGGAATTCGATCCCGAAGAAACAGTGCGCTCCGCTGATCGTCCGCATTGGTACGGGACCGCAGCCTGGTTCGCAAAGTGCCTTCCCGCCCAGTCGCAATAAGGCATGGATGGAAGGGCGGCGCGATGGGCGAGTGTAAATTACCGCGCGTCACTGAAATTGCGAAGGCGAACATGCTCGCGATGGTCAAAAAAACGAGGCCGAAAGCACCAGCATCCGCAAGCAAACCGCTGACAACTGGCATTGACGACGCTGCGTTGGCAGACATGCTCAACATCGGACCGGCCGAACACGAAAATGATGGTACCAATCGCCTATTTGCTCTCGCTTGCCGAGCGGTGGAACACGATCTAGGCGATGGCTCGGCGATCGCCACGATTCGCGCCTATGAGCAACAACATCCCTTCCCACGAGCGTACAGCGATGAGGAGATTCTGCGACGCATCCGGGATGCCGAAAAACGCAATGACGTAGTGCGTGGCTCCGTCGTCCGCCGTAAAACCGATCTAGGCAATGCAGAGCGATTTCAGCGACCTGCACCGGGCAGACGTTCGCTATTGCCACCCGTGGAGCAAATGGCTCGTATGGGATGGCCGGCGATGGCAACTAGACGATTCCGGCGAAGTGATGCGACGGGCGAAGCAAACGGCACGGTCCATCTATGTCGAGGCGTCTGCGCACAACTACCAAAGAGGAATCTGATTCGCTGGCAACGTGGGCTTATTTGACCGAATGCAATAGGCTACTTACGGCGATGGTGACGCTGGCGAAGAGCGAGCTACCGATTACTGTCGAAGCGCTTGACGTGCAGCCGTGGCTGCTAAACTGCGAAGACGGCACAATTGATCTGAGGACCGGCGAGCTGCGCGAGCATCGGCGAGAGGATTACTTGACAAAACTATGCCCGGTCAAATGGTCCACTGGTACGCCAACGCTCTGGTTGAAGTTCCTGAATCGCATTTTCGCCGGTAATCAAAAGCTGATCGGTTTCGTGCAGCGCCTTATGGGTATTTCGCTTGTGGGGGACGTGCAAGAACACATCTTACCGATCTTCTGTGGTTCCGGCGCGAACGGCAAGAGCGTGCTAGTCATAACCTGGCTCGGAATGCTCGGCGAGTATGGTATGAAAGCGCCTGACGGTTTTCTGATGGCCAGTAAAACGAAACAGCACCCAACAGAATTGGCAAGTCTGTTCGGCAAGCGTCTTGTAGCAGTGTCGGAAACCGACGATGGCTGTCGTCTGAGCGAAGCACTGGTTAAAGACCTGACGGGCGGTGAACCAATCCGTGCCCGGCGAATGCGAGAAGACTTTTGGGAATTTCCGCCGAGCCATACACCGGTACTTAGCACGAATCACAAGCCAATCATTCGTGGCGTGGACAATGGTATTTGGCGACGAATTCTGCTAGTGCCGTTCACTGTCATAATTCCCGATGCGGAACAAGACAAGGAATTGGCGAGCAAGCTCCGCAGCGAATGGCCAGCAATCCTTCACTGGGCCGTACAAGGTTGCCTGGACTGGCAGCGGAATGGGTTACAACCGCCGAACGATGTTTTGATTGCGACAAGCGGCTACCGGGCCGATATGGATGTGTTCGGCAAGTTCATCGCCGAATGCTGCGTCGTTGCCCCGGATGTAGAAGCCACGGCCGGCGAATTGTACGAGCGATACAAGACATGGGCGCAGCAGCACGGCGAATCCGTGCAAACCCAAACATGGTTCGGTTCGCGGCTGGGCGATCGTGGATTCGCGAGTGGTCGCGCCACTCGCGGCGAGCATCGCGGCCGAAATACATGGGCCGGCATCGGACTGTCGGCGTGAAGAGTGTGAAGAGTGTGAACCAATTTCCGCATTAGGCGGCGCTTTTGCGCATATGAATGAAAAGTATGGCGAAAAGTGGTTCACACTGCCCCCACGGTTCACGCTTTAGCTGTAAGAGTTTCGCTCTGTCCCATGCCGTGCGGCACTGGCCTCATGTTGGCTAGTATGGGTGACCGGTGTTCACTTCAATTTACCGGCCGCCCTGCCGCACGGCCTAGTCAATTACTTTGCCGTGCTGCTTCTTGCGTCGCAGGTACGAAACGATCATCCGAATAAGCATTTACGCATCGAAACCCTAGCTACAACTTTGCGGTCAGGCGATCGACACCTGGCTGAGAGCAACCCGCTTAGACACGCTCAATTTAATCTTGCGTTCCGCGACAGGGCGCAAATCCACCACCTATTGTGAGGCACAAAATGATGAAAAACACGAAGGATCGGGTGCCATTGCCGCAACTACCTGGCTTGGCAATAGTCGTGATCTGCCCGCTGTCGGTCAACGCGGCGAACGAACTGGACGATTTCCACGCGGAATGTCTGGGAGTCGAGGCCGCCATCGCCGACTTGCAGGCTGACCGCCGCGATTTGCTGGACGGGGCGCTGGACGCCACGTTATGCGATCTGATGGAAGTCGGCGAAGAGCTAGAGCATCGGCGGAGCGAATTGGAACGCAACTTACTTAGCCTGCACTGGCGACGCCTCCATTTGTTGTCCAGCTTGCTGCCCGACTTCCAGCGAGCCGTTGGGGTTGCCGCGCCAGAGCATGTTTGCGTTATGGAACAGACGATTGCCGAAATGCGACGGACCGGTGCAGATCGTAGCATTCCAGCGCTTGCGAATCGGCAAGCTGCCGTTCCATCCCATGTCATAGCTGGCACGAATGGCAAGTCACTTGCGCTGCGTATCAGCAATTGCCGTTCATTCATTCGGCTGGCCGAATGAATCTGATAATGGATGCGCTGGATGCGATCAGGAGCCAGATAGGAGTTCCGCCACATACGAAGAACTGCGAAATCATGTGGCAGTCTACTAGCCCGCAATTCGCAATCGCAGAGCAGGTATTGCGCCAACTGCAACGGCAGAGCCGTGTGATGTGCCGAGCGAAAACGCGGACTGGATTGCTCCTTCACCGTTGGTATCTGGCAGATCGCCTTGACTCCTAGCAGGAACGCTGCCGGATACGCATTGTACTGGTCGTAGCGACTGTCATTTGACGCAGTACATAGAGGCACTTTGGAGAGTCTTACCAAATCGTGTCAATAATTGGGCCTTTCGAGTTGCCTTGGAAATTATACGGGATCGAACGTCGTTCCCGGTATCTAGTTCTATCGGAGAATCAGCATGGATCACAATGGGAAGTTGAAAGACGCAATCGACGAAACTCTGTTCTTCAACATCAAGGATTTGTCGCAGGCGCTCAAGGTTAGCGAACGGCACATTACCAATCTTAGAAATCGGCATGAGATACCGCAGCCCGTGAAGTTCGGTACGCGAGTTCTCTGGCCAAAATGGCAATTTCTGGAATGGATCGAGGCTGGCTGCCCGGCCACCTCTGCATAAACGGGATAGTTGCACGTGCTTCAAGTATCGGCCATGATGCGGGCATGGTAGCCAAGACATTTAGCGATCAGTTGCGGGACGCTATCGAACAGAGCGAGAAATCTCGCTACCGCATTTGTATCGAAACCTGCATTCTGCAATCGACGATGAGTCGATTCATGCGTAGCGAGTGCGGTGTGGGAGTGGACGCAATCGACAGAGTATGTGGGTGCATCAGTGCGAGGCTGGTGGTGGACCAGTCCACCCCGAAGCGAATACGAAAGTAGGAAAGAATGGCAAGTTTATCGAAAATCAAGGGCAAGCGGGGGACGACCTATCGCGTCGACTTCTACCTAGCCGACGATCCAAGCCGCAAGACGATTCGGCTTGGCAAAATGGCCAAGCGGCAAGCGGTCTCGATCAAATCCAATATCGAATCTTTGATTGCGGCAAAAATCACGGGCACATCACCTGACCTTGAAGTGAGTCATTGGGTGGCCGAACGAGACAACGATTTCCATGCGAAACTGGTAGCGTTTGGATTGGCTACACCTCGTACCAAGGTTGAGTTAGTAAAACTCGGCAAGTTCTTGGAACGCTATATTGACGGTCGGGATGACATCAAACCCAGTACGCGATCCCACTTGAATCGTGCGAAGAACGACCTGATTGGCTACTTCGGTGCTGACAAGCTGATGCGGGACATCACGCCCGGCGACGCTGACGAATTTCGAAGGCAAAATCAAAGGGGCTGACAACACGATTCGCCGAACCTGCGGCCGAGCCAAGCAGTTCTTTCGCGCCGCTGCACGCAAGCGGCTCATTCCTGAAAGCCCATTTGCCGACATGAAGGAAACTAGTGTCAGGGCAAACCGCTCACGTGATTATTTCGTGACCCGCAAGGAAGCCCAAGCCGTATTGGACGCTTGCCCGGACAATCAATGGCGGCTCTTGTTCGCCCTATGTCGTTTTGGCGGCTTGCGGTGTCCATCCGAACCACTGGTGATTCGCTGGGGCGACGTCGACTGGGAGCATGATCGTATCACGATCGACTCGCCGAAGACTGGGCCTCGCTGCATCCCGATTTTCCCGGAATTGCGTCCCTACTTGGAAAAGGCATGGGACGAGGCCCCCGAAGGGTCGGAGTTTGTGATTACCCGCTACCGGGACCGCAACTGTAATCTTCGGACTCAGCTTTGCCGCATCATCAAGCGGGCCAAACTGGTTCCCTGGCCAAAGCTATTCCAGAATCTTCGTAGCACCCGCGAGACGGAGCTTCTGAACGATGGTTGGAAAATCCATCAGGTTTGCGGTTGGATCGGAAATAGCGAACCGGTCGCAATGGAACATTACCTCCAAGTAACGGAGTCCGACTTCGCCAAGGCGGCTGGGAAATCGGCCGGCGAAAACGGGGATGACGAAAAGTGCAGCAGAAAGCGCAGCAGTCAGGGTCGGAACCGATTGGAATGGACCAGAATAGAGCGGACCGAAAACGCGAAAACCCCGACGATCTCGAAGATCGCCGGGATTCGCTTGTGCTTTCAGCTCCCCCGGTAGGACTCGAACCTACGACTTAGCGGTTAACAGCCGCTCGCTCTACCAACTGAGCTACAGGGGAATGGGTCCGGCCAGTGAATTGGGGCCGGACAATTGGTGGGTGGCGGCCGGGTCGCGGGGCTTGTTGCCCGACGCGTTGGGTCGCTCAACCAGAGTACTATTCTGGCGGGCGAGCGGCTTGTTCGCAAGAGCCGCTAAGCCCCGGTTGGCGGGCCGTTTGTGCGGAGTTTTTCCATCGTGACGATATTGCCGCGATCGTTGTACTCGACGCTGGTCATGTAGGCCTTGATCAGGGCCAGGCCACGCCCACCGCAACACTCGAGATTCTCGTCCGCGGTGCAATCGGGCACCACTTCGGGCTTAAAGCCGGTGCCCTCGTCTTCGACGCGCATCCAGAACCGCTGGGGGCTGGCCTTGCACTCGAAGAGGACTTTCTTCTTCGGGTCGAGCTTGTTGCCGTGCCGCATTGCGTTGATCAACGACTCAACGAGTGCCATTTCGACCGCGAACAGATCCCGATCCTTCCAGCCCAACACTTTGAGCTGCGCGAGCACTTCATTGACGCAGGGCTCGTGCGCCCCATGCTGGCTGGGCAGACTTGTATCGACGGTCCAGCTCCAGGAATCTTCCGACATGCGGTCGACTTTCCGCCGCGGCGGCAATCTCAGGGATGACAAACACTCGCGGCGCAGGCGCGGCGATATTCGCCGCAATCGGGCTTACAGCACGGCCAGCGCGTCGGCCTCATCATCCTTGATCTGAAACAGCTTCGTGAGTTTCGTAATCGCGAAGACTTCGTAAATCTCGGGGCGGATGTTCGAGAGAACCAGTTCGGCCCCATGCTGCTTGACCCGCTTGTCGAAGCCGATCAATTTGCCCAGCGCGGCGCTGGATAAGAATTCTACGTTGGCAAAATTGAGCACGATCTTCTTCCGGTCGTCGCGCTCCACCAAGATCGTACAGCTCTTGTCCCAGTTCCTGAATCTCTGCCTCGTCGATGATTTTTGAATCGGCAAACGTGACCACGCTGATTTGTCCCGATTCGTTGACCTTGATGCGACGCGTCTTAGCCATGCCACGGAGCTCCTGCCCAGTGAGAATAAACAATCCAGCGAGAAAATAACGAAATAGGCGCCGCGTGCCCGGCGAACCGGGACCCAGCGCCTACACACGATAATACAAGCCTTGGCGGAGACGTGCAAGGATTGCCGGGTGGGCCAGTGGGCCGCCGAGAAGCTGATTGAGCGTGATTTGCGGCCGTCAGACGGTCGGGCGATCCCAGACACATGGGATCGACACTTGGCCACTTGGGCCGCATAGTCACCGCGACTAGCCGGGCTTCTGCATGGCCAGACTGTGGAGCACCAAGACCGCTCCGACCGACATCAAGCACCAGCCCAGCCAGTCGGGCGGCTGGAGCGTCTTCCGTGGTGCCGCGTCGGTTCCGCTGGTCATGGCGAAGAACGAAGCGGCGGTACCGGACTGCGATTGCCCGGTCCGCTCGGCGAGGAATTTCGTCGCCTTGGGATTGAGAACGTACGTACTGACAAACCGCACCTGCAGCCCGATCATCAGCACGACCAGGCCGAGGAAGAAGAACTGATTGCGATTGAGATCCATGTTTGAGTCGCTTCCCGAATTTGAGCGATCGGGCAGTTCACGCCGCGACAACTCGTGCTTCGTGCCGAGAGTCTGCGGAGTCTATCCAGAAGATCGACCGGCCGAAGCTAGCTGCTTCATGCGCGGGCCGCGGATTGCGAACCTGTCGGTCGTGACGATCATGCGCGGCGATTGGGCGTACGCGACGACTGGAAGGGATGAGAGAGACTGGGAATTGGCGTCCGATTAGCCCCGAGCGGCAATGATTATGACGCCGGTACCGTTCCTGCCGATGTTAGCGCCGAATCCAATTGGGCAGCTTGTTGCTCAGGCTACCTTCGGCGACGCTGGCCGTGCTTTCGCCCATCACATATTGCTTGTTGACCGCATTGAGTTCCAGCGCCAGTTCCGAATGGTTCGTCCAATCGGTGACACCAAACTCACGCACGTCAACGTAGGCTTCGGCCATCCGGGCACGCTGTTTGTGGACCAAGTGAAACCCATCCTGGGCACGGACGACGTGGAAATTGGTCGCGGCAAAGCAGAGAATCACACCAGCGGCAATACCGAGCAAGAAAGTAATTACCCGTCCCAACATCGATACACCTTTAATTCAGCGTGCGAAAATTCAGCAAACCGGACTACTGCTGGGCCGATTTCACCCAGGCGGGGTAAAATACAGGCTCCTGCCCGGCCCATGCAATGTCAGATTTGGGCCTATCGGAACCAACGGATGCCAATCTTCCACTTGGCCGGCTGGCCACTTCCCCGCTAAAGTATTGGGGAATGTGAGGGCAGAGGCTCGGGGCGAACCAGTTTCGCCATTAACTAGGCCGCCGCTCCCCCAATCGCCCAGGCCGACTCCATTGCGCGACCGCCCGATTCTCGCCGCCGCGCAGCCCAACCCTTTGGTCCGCCACGATCGACAACCCATCGCGCTGATAGCACTTCCTCCCCAGCTCTTGCCGGCTCGATGATCCACGCCAATCCCTCATCCCACGATCAGACCCTTGACCGGGCCCACGACAGCTCGGACGAAGAGCCGGAGAAGCAGGAGCGGCTGCTCTCGATCACCTTCCTCGGCCTGCTGTTCACGCAGTTCCTTGGTGCGGCCAACGACAACGTCCTCCGCTGGCTCGTGATCGGCATCGGCAAGGAGTACGTCTCAAGCGATCATGTCCAGCTCGAGGCCAGCACGGTTCTCGCAATTGGCTCGGGCTGCTTTGTGCTTCCATACATTCTGCTTGCCGCGCCGGCAGGGTATCTCGCCGATCGCTACAGCAAACGAACCGTAATCGTCGCCTGTAAAGTCGCCGAGGTCGTGATCATGGCATTCGCCGTGTTGGCGATCGTCATCGGCAACGTCTATTTGATGTTTGCCGTCGTGGCGTTGATCGGTTCCCAAGCCGCCCTCTTCGGTCCGGCGAAGCTCGGCAGCATCCCGGAGATGTTGCGGGCACGAATAAGATTTCCTCTGCCAACGGCATCCTCGGGCTCACGACCGTGACTGCCCTTCGGTCGGCGCGGTAATCGGCAATTGGCTTCCGTCGCCCGAAGTCTCTGGCGAACTTGGCCAGCGAACATTGGTGGAAGTCGGCCGTGATCCTGATCGGCCTGGCCATTGCGGGGCTGATTACAAGTCTGATGATCATGCCGCTCAAAGCTGGCCTCGCCCAAATCGCAAGTTTTGTGGAACCCTGGAACATCGCCCAGCAGACGGTCCGCGATTTGCGAATGCTTGGCGTTCGACCGGGCCATGTTTCGTGTTGCGATGGGCATCATGTTTTTCTGGTCGTTGGGCACTGTTGGTGCAATTGAATATCGACCAGTTCGCGATTCGAAGGCGGGGGCCACCGAGCAGATAGCAGGTCTCCGCCGCTCTTGGCCGCCGTGATCATCGGAATGGGGCTTGGCAGCGTACTGGCGGGCCTCTGGTCGGGCGGCAAAGTCGAATTGGGCATCTTGCCCTTGGGGGCCGGTGGACTGGCCTTATTCTCGTATCTTACTTTATACAGTCCAGGGTGAATTGGTCGCCCCCAGCGAACAATACACCGCCAGTTACTTGGCCGCTTTCGCGTTTCTTGGTGGGGCTCGGTGTAAGTTCTGGCCTGTTCGATTTGCCCCTGCAGGCGTTCATGCAGGATCAGAGCCCGGCGGAGCATCGCGGTTCGCATATCCTGGCGGCCAGCAACTTCCTCACGTTCAGCGGCATGTTAATCGCCTCCTTCGCCTACTGGCTGCTGAGAGCTCCAAACATCGGCATCGAGCTCACTCCGCGCGCAGGTCTTTCTGCTCGGCGGAGCGGCGACCATCCCGGTCTTCATCTACATTGTCGTCCTGATCCCGCAGGCCACGATCAAATTCATGGCCTGGCTCGCCGCCCACACCTTCTACCGCATCCGCATCTTCCAGCGCGAGAACCTACCCGAGCAAGGCGGGGCGCTGCTCGTCCCCAACCACATCTCCTGGGTCGACGGCCTGCTGCTCTTCTGCACCTCGCCGCGCCCGGTCCGGATGGTCGTCGACGGCGGCATCCTCACCAACTGGTGGACCCGCGGCATCTGCAAGATCGTCGGCGGCATCCCCATCCGCAACACGCCCAAGGCGGCCCGGAATGCCATCGAGACTGCCCGCGCCGCGCTCCAGAACGGCGAGCTCGTCTGCATCTTCCCCGAGGGAGGCATCACCCGTTCCGGCCAGCTCCAGTCCTTCAAAGCCGGCGTCCTCGAAATCCAGCGCGACACCGGCGCCCGATCGTTCCCGTCTTTCTCGACGAGCTCTGGGGCAGCATCTTCAGCTTCCACGGCGGTCGCTTCTTCTGGAAGTGGCCCACCGCCTTGCCGCGCAACGTCTCGATCTGGTTCGGCAAACCGATCTACGATCCGCCCGACGTCTTCACCGTCCGCCAGGCCGTGCAAGATCTCGGTGCCGATGCGGTCGCCCGCCGCAAGCAGCGGTCCATCGCCCTGCCCCGCGCGATGATCCGCAATTGCCGCAAGTCGATGTTCCGCTGGAAGATTGCCGACTCGAGCGGCATGGAGTTTTCCGGCGGACAGCTACTGATGCGGACGATCATTCTCCGCCGTCTGCTCTGCGCCACGTGCTCGAAACGGACGAAAAGATCGTCGGCATCTTCATGCCTCCCACGGTTGCTGGCTGCATCACCAACGCGGCGCTATCGATGGCGGGCCGCGTCACCGCCAATCTTAATTACACCTCGTCCCCCGACACCCTGAATGCCTCGCTCCGCAAAGCCGGCATTCGAAAAATCCTCACTAGCCGGAAAGTGATGGAGAATCCCCTATTCGCCAAATATAAGGATGCCCTCGACGCCAAATTCATCTATCTCGAAGACATGCGCGATTGGGTCACTCGCGGCGACAAGCTCGCCGGGGCGCTCGGCGCCTACGCCGTCGCCCGCCTGGCTGCTCGATCGCCTCCTCGGCCTCACCAAAATCCGTGGCGACGAACTGCTCACGCTGATCTTCACCTCCGGCTCGACGGGCGTTCCCAAGGCCGTCATGCTCACGCACCACAACATCGGCACCAACGTCCAGTCGATCGAGCAGGTCGTCCACCCGCGAGTCAACGACGTAATCCTCGGCGTCGTGCCGTTCTTTCATTCGCTCGGCTTCATGGTCACACTCTGGGGGCCGTTGCTCTTGGAGGTCCGCGTTGCCTACCACTATTCGCCGCTCGATGCCAAGCAAATCGGCCAGCTCGCTCGCGCCCGCAAGGCAACCATCCTGCTCGCCACGCCTACATTCCTCCGCAGCTACCTCAAGCGTTGCCAGGCCGAAGATCTCAAGTCGCTCGAAGTCGTCGTAGCCGGCGCCGAAAAGTTGCCGATCCCGCTGTGCGATGCCTTCGCCCAGAAATTCGGCGTCCGACCGATCGAAGGCTATGGCACCACCGAACTATCGCCGCTCGTCTCGGTCAACATCCCCGCCAGCCGCTCGCAGAGCCCCGAAGTCGACTGCAAGGAAGGCTCCGTCGGCCGGCCCTGTGCCGAGCGTTTCGGTCTCCATCGTTGATCCAGAAACTTTCGTGCCGCTGCCGGTCGGCGACGCCGGCATGCTGCTGGTGAAGGGCCCCAACGTGATGAAGGGCTACATGCACGACCCCGAGGCCACCGCCAAGGTCATGCACGACGGCTGGTACATCACGGGCGACATCGCCAAGCTCGATTCCGATGGGTTCATCTACATCACAGGCCGCCTCAGCCGCTTCTCAAAAATCGGCGGCGAGATGGTGCCGCATGGAAAGATCGAAGAAGTGCTCCTCGATATCCTCGGTGAAAGCCAGACCGGCGAAATCACTTCCGCCGTTACCGCCATTCCCGATGAACGCAAGGGGGAGCGGATGATCGTCGTCCACACCAAGCTCGCGCTCACTCCCGCCGAGATATGTGAAACGACTCCAAGCCTCCGGCTTGCCCAATCTTTGGATCCCCGGCGCCGACAGTTTCGTCGAAGTCGACGTCATTCCGATCCTCGGCAGCGGCAAGATCGACTTAAAGGCCGTCGCGGACCTTGC
Source organism: uncultured Planctomycetota bacterium (assembly GCA_963847905.1). GTDB lineage: Bacteria > Planctomycetota > Planctomycetia > Pirellulales > Lacipirellulaceae > DASYDU01. The sequence continues at coordinate 455,400 of CAWKBP010000007.1, forward strand.
CAAGAATCACTTCAGCGGCTGAGGCTAAGCCTCGCCCGAGGGAACCGACGTCACCGCTATTGAACCCGCACCGTGTCGTCCACGGTCGCCGTGTCGAGTTCCGCCGACGTTTGCATCGACCGTTCGATCGTGGCGAACATCTGTTCCGCGTTGATCGGCTTGGTGAGATAGTCGGTGCAGCCGGCGTCGAGACATTTCTCCCGGTCTCCCGCCATCGTATGAGCGGTAAGGGCGATGATCGGCAGCGTCATCCCGTAATCGCGCAATCGGCGGGCCGCAGTGTAGCCGTCCATCACCGGCATCTGCATGTCCATCAGGATCACGTCGAAGTTTTCCTGCATCGCAATTTCGACGCCGATCGCTCCGTTTTCCGCTGTCGACACGCGTGCCCCGGCGCGTTCGAGGAGCAGCTTGATCAGCTTGCGATTCGTGTCGCCGTCCTCCACCAACAGCACCTTGAGCGTCGTCGCCACTTGGGCCGACTTCGGGCGTTCAACTCGCACCGTCGTCTTCGTGGATGTGGTCGCGCGTCACGAGCGGCACGCTGGAAATATCACCGGTGTCAAAACGAAGCGTGAACGTACTTCCCTCGCCGATCTCGCTCACGGCAGTCAGATCGCCCCCCAGGCCGCGGGCAATCTTCCGCGTGATCGCCAGTCCCAAGCCCGTTCCGCCAAACCGCCGCGTCACCGAGCTGTCCGCCTGCACAAATGGGTCGAATATCTTCGCCAACTGATCGTCGACGATGCCGATGCCCGTGTCGACCACGTCGAATTCGATCTGCGGCCGCCCTTGATACTGAGTCAGTCGCCCGATCACTTCCACCGAACCGTGGGCCGTAAACTTGATCGAATTCCCGATCAGATTGATCAGCGCTTGGCGGATGCGCGAGGCATCCGTATGAATCGACTTGGGGATCTGCGTCTCCCAACGCGCCGAGAGCTTCAGCGACTTCTCATCGGCCTTCACCTGCAAGACGCGGAGCACTTCATTGACGAGCACGTCGGGTTTGCAGGCTTCGTGCTCAAACTCGACGCGGCCCGACTCGATCTTCGACAGGTCGAGAATGTCGTTGATCACCGTCAACAAATGCTTGCCGCTGGCTTGAATCGTGGTGAGATACTCGATCCGTTTTCCCATGTCGCCGTCGTCGCCACCGGCTAACAGCACGTCGGTGAAACCCAAAATGCCGGTCAGCGGCGTGCGAATCTCGTGACTCATGTTCGCCAGGAACTCGCTTTTCGCTCGATTGCTGGCTTCAGCCGCATCTTTCGCCACGAGCAAATCCGCCTCGGCCCGCTTGCGCACGCCAACTTCCTTCGCCAATCGGTCTGCCTGCAAAGCCAATTCGTCGTGCGTCGATTTAAGCGCATCAAGCATCTGATTGAACGAGCGATACAAAGTTCCCAGTTCATCCTGCGAATCGCGCGTCACCCGGATCGAATAATTCTCCTCGCGCGTGATCATCTGCGCCGCTTCCGATAGCCGCAGTATCGGCCGCGAGATGGCATTCTGCAGGAATGCAGTAATCGTCACGGCAATCAGCAGCGATCCGAGCGATACCAGCACGATGTAACTGATTTGAGAGGCAGCGTGCGCCGCAACGTTATCGGTGTTGGCCCGTATATAGAGCGTGCCAACCGTCTCGCCGTCGTTTTCGTCCTCGCGGACAGGCATCACGATCGAGATGTGCCCGCCCGGCGTCACATGGGCCCCTTCGACAAGGTCCTTGGGGATCGCCAGCGGCTCGTTCGTGGTTCTTGGCGTAAGCCGCGAACACACTGCCGTCGGGATGCAGCAGGCACGCAACCTCCACAGCCGGCTGCAACGACATCGACTGCAACAAGTCTTCCGCCGCGTCGCTCGTCGGCGAAGGCCAACACGCCATCGCTGTTGAACTCCATCATCCGGGCCTGGACTTCAAGCTGCTCGATCGTCGACGACCGAATCATCTGGATGTCACTGAGGATGATGCCGGTCGAAGACAGTATCTGCGCAAAGAGAACCGCGGCCCCCGCGAGCAGGACCAATTTCGTCCGAATGGATGCGTTGCGTATCGATTTCATGTAATCTCGGGCAAATCGTCAGCAGTACTATCGTACCTCGCTATTTTTGCGTGGCCGCCCTGGTGCCTAACGTTAGCAGCTTTGCATTCAGACTCAGCTGGTTCTCCAGACTTTTGTCCGGGTTCAGTTCAAATCGAACGTTACTGCCGCTGTGATAAAAATTGATGATGCCCCCTCGCGTGGCGAATCCGGGCGACTCGCCCACGAGCAGCACCGGCTTGCCTGCCGCCTGCTCGAACAGCTGTGACTCGGTCTCAGGCGACACGGACCTGGGCACGAACAAAATATGACACGCCGTACAGTCCGCCGGCCGACTTATCTGCCGAAATTCAATCGCCCGCCCATTGATCGTCTTTTGTTTCGCGATGCGCTCCAGCGCGTCGCCAAAAGGATTTCCGCCGTAGGTGCCGATCACAAACGGACTGTTCGCATTGGAAAATGCCGAGTCGGGCCAGGTCACGTAACGGCCAAACGCATACAGCGACACCGCCTTGACGTTGTATTCCAATCGTGGGTCAATTGCTTCCTGGGCCTGCACGACCGCGCCGCAAAAACCAGTCAACGCCAGCCAGACTGCGGCAAGTCGCGCAACTTGGGCGCTCGATCGCTGGCGTGCCTTGAGCGCGCGGTCGACGAAAGGAGCAAACAAGTTGGTACGACGAACACACATTACAATACGACGACGGTCATGCAAATGGACGCCGACTTCCCGTCGAGACGCCCCTTCCGGCGAATTGGATAGCTGTGCGCAAGGTGAAATCTATTTCGCGGTCAATCATCGTGTCGTTACAAATGCTGGACGGTGTTGCCAAGACCAAAACCAAGGGCCGCGACATCAGCTTATCATCATCGTCTTTCGGCTTGTCGCCCGCCGCGAAATCCTCCTGAAACAACGCCAACGCCTCCGGCGATTGTGCGAAAACCGCCCGCAAAAGCAGCCGGCTCAACACAACGAACGCAGCGCAAATCAAATTCCGCCAACCGACGATTGATTGCACGAACGAGTTCCCGTTAATTAGCGAACAGAGCTCCGCTTGTTGGGGCGGGGGCACGGAATGGGCAGGAAAAACGTGCCGTGCGCATTGACGGCGCCAACGGGAATTGGAGGATTCCGCCGTCGCATGGGGTATCGGTCGAAATCTGCCGCTCTACTCAGTGTTCCCGACTACCTCCTTGCATTTAGATTTTGCGTCCGAGCCGCTACATGCTGTACAGCTTGCCAAATGCAATAACTATTGCCCATTGTCGAGCCAGCCACCGCTCCACAACTTTTCCCAATCCGAACAACCGGTGACGCAATAGCGCCATCTGCAACACATCAATCGTCGGGTCCTTTAGGGACGAATGGCTGCGGACGATACGCTCACTGTTGACAGCCCTCCCCTGTCGAAGCGGTTCGGTTCCCCAATCCGAATCACCTCAGCACGCCAATGCCGGGCAGCTACGTGCGCGTGAAGGGTGAGCGTTGAAAGTTGGCTTCATGGCTCGTGCCTGGCGGACTGTCATTCTATTGCTGCTGGTCGCGGCGTCCTCGGTTCATGCCCAGGACAATCCGCCTATTCCAGGCACCGCGCTACAGCAGCCCGATCTCCTGTCCGGCAACCTTCCGGACGGCGATCTCGAGCAAATCGCCGACGACAAACCCAAAGACGACCTCGACAAATTGATGTCGATGGACCTCGACCAGCTGCAAAACGTCAGCGTCGTCCAGGAATACACGCCCGCCGCGCTCACCGAGGTCCCCAGCGATCGCAACATCGTGCCCGCCGCCGTCACCCACATCAGCCGAGAAGACATCTGGCGCTGCGGTGCTCGCAATCTCGACGAGGTGCTCGACATCTACGTGCCAAATCTCGAAGTCGTACGCCACCACTGGGAGCAAACGCACTTAGGCCTCCGCGGCATTATCAGCGACCGCGAGGACAAGTACCTGCTCCTGGTCAACGGCCGCATCATGAACGACAAGACCCACTATGGCGCCGCCTCCGAACGACTCCTCCCCATGCTCAACGACATCCACCACATCGACGTCGTCCGCGGCCCAGGCTCGAACGTCTACGGCCCGGGCGCCGTGTCGATGGTCATCGCTATCTACACCGACACCGCCGAAACCTTCGAAGGCACAACCGGCACCGCCCGCGGCGGCGCCGTCGACAGCTTCACCTCGCTAGAAATCAAGCACGGCCACCAATGGAAAGACGGCGAAGGCGGCTACCTCCTCTACGGCGGCATCGGCTCCGTCGATGGTGCCGACTCGTTCGACGCCCCGCTCGTGCTCGGTACCTCCGATCCTGGATATACCGGCTACGGCACACACTCCCAATACGAAAACTCCCACGCCGGCATCCCAGTTCCCGATACCAACTACCGAGAGCGCGACGCCTTTGACAACACCTTGCCCCTGAAATTCTTTGCGGAAGCCAACTATGGCGATTGGGAAGTCTGGGGCCGCTACACGCGCAGCAGCCTCAGCTATCCCATGGCCGTCGCCGCCGGCTTGAATTTCAACGACGGACAAGCCCCTCCCGACTACAAAGGACTCGGCGGCTTCGGCACATTCGTCGACAAGCTACCCAGCGGTACGATCAACCAGCAGGCGACGATCCAGTCGAAATATGAAACCGAACTCACAGAAGACACCAAGTTCATGTACATGCTCGGCTTCGACCACTCCGAGTTCGCACGCCAGCTCTTCTTCGGCTTCGACCAGGCCTATGCCGAAGAAGAGCTCAACACTCGCGGCATCTTCATCACCACGCTCGGCGACCACCAGGTCGCTTATGGCGCCGAATTCTACAACGATTGGTACGGCCTGCCGACCCACCTCGTCGACGCGCCACCCACCATCAGCCGACTCGGCCCCGGCTTCCGGCCCTGGACGACGCAGACCTACTCCCTGCTCGGCGAGGACCAATGGAACATCAATGACGAGTGGACGACCTTCCTCGGTGCCCGCGCCGACAAAAACACCTACACCCCGTGGATGTTCTCGCCTCGGGCGGCCCTCGTATACACGCCCAACGAAATCACCGCCTGGAAGCTAATGGCCAACCGTTCCCAACGCATGAACTTCGCCGAGGAACTCCGCGCTCAATATCTCAACACCGGCACGCTCAGCGATCCAGAAATCCTCCGCGAGTACGAGCTCCGCCTCGAACGGAACCCATCCGACAGCCTCTTCTGGGCCATCTCCGCGTTCTACATCGATCTCGACGCCATCAGCTGGAACGGTGCCGCCAACGGCACCACACTCACCGGCAACCAAACCCAATGGGGCATCGAGGGCGAGCTCTCCTGGCACAACGAATGCTGGAACATCGTCGGTAGCCATTGCTACACGAAACTGATCCACTTCGAGCTCGCCGACCCGACGCTCACCACATTCATCACCGCCGCCCCCAACGGCTTCGGCAACGATCTCAACGCCTGGTCCAACCACATCACCAAGCTCATCGCCCAGCGCAAGCTAACCAACCATTGGATCGCGGAAACCTCGCTCCGCTACTACTGGGGCTACCCCGGCACCGCAGACATCGTCGCCCGCACCAATTCCGACCCGAACAATTTCGCCATCAGCGTCAACGGCTGGAAGCGCCCCTTCCTCGAGAGCGTGTTCTTAAACGCCGGCCTCGAATATCGCCCCGAACCAAGCGCCCGCATCCGCATCGACGGCTACAACCTGCTCGGCATCTTCGAACCCGACCTCAACCACCGCATCTTCTACGGCGACAACAGCATGGTCTCCGAAGCCCCCGCCGTCGGCATCTCCGGCCAACTCTGCTACTAGCAGCCCGTAGGATCGCTGTGCACCAAAACTAGAGCTGTGCACCAAAACTAGAGCTGTGCACCAAAACTAGAGCTGTGGGAGAACAAGAGCTGTGGGAGGCGTCTCCGACGCCGATGATGCTCAACTGCAAGATCAGCGATGTCCTTACTGCAAGATTCGCGGACGGAGACCACCTCTACAGAGTTTAGGTGCAAAGCCCCTTCGCGTCGTCGGCCACGACGAATTCAACTCTACACACGCGCACAAACTTGTCTGCACCAGAGCTGAAAGCGCCTGCCCCTGCCCCAACCGGCTTCCGTTCGCCCTCAACACGCCGAACCCATCAGCCGCCAGTTCCTCCCGCACCCCTCCCCACCATCCTGCTATAATCGATGTCGCTGTTGGATGTCCCCAGTTTTTGGGTGGAAATGGGATGAAGTCGCCACGCAATACAAAACTCGTTCTACTCCTGTTTCTAGCGATCGCAACAGCTGGCTACTGTTTCTGGGGTTATCTGAGCAACAAGCCCATTTCCCCAAACCTGTTGGAGTTTTCGGGCGAAGTTGGAGGGTGTGGTGGTTTCCAAGTCTATCGCATTAGCGCTGGTAAGAAAGCTGCTCTTGTAGTAAGAATCAACGCAAACAACATTCCGTTCGACGAAGGGGAGCTGCGCATATCTCTAGAAAAGACGACAAGCATCGATGTTGCTGTTGAAGTCTTACAGTTTGGGAAGGAGTTAACCAACGAGGACGACTACTTCTGCACCGATGTCCAGCCAAGCTTCATACCAATCGCTCGTTGGATTGCCGTGTCGGGAACTGTTGTCGCTTCTAGAACACATTCTTCAGCAACCGAAACTCCGCCCATTCCAAACGCAACTTACAAGGTGTCGGTCCGTGTAGAAGGCTTAATTTTGCAAGAAGCGCGTTCCGACAGGCAAATTGCCATCGACCCAGTGGAAATCCACGATGTGTGGGTCGGTTGGTACCCTGGGTGAAAATGGAGTCGCAAAAGGTGAGACAATGACGACTTCAGGTTTCGCGTCGTCGGCCACGACGAATTCATCTCAACACGCGCGCAAAAACGTATCTGCACCAGGGCAGAAAGCGCCTGCCCCGACCGCATCCCGCTCCCCCCGGCATGCGAGAACCATCGGCCACCAATTCCTCCCGCACCCTCCCCGCCATCCCGCTACAAACGACGTCGAAGTTAGGTGTCCCCAAACTGCCATGCTGGGAGCTATCAACCGCCGGCAGGTACGCCATTCATCGATATACGACCACTAAGCGGAAACTTCAAGCAAAAACCACCACAAGGTCCAACGAACGAGCCTGCTCCGAGACGCCCAGAAAGATATTGCATATTTTACGATTCGGGCGAAACTAAAGAGGGCAAAGGACCCGGACATTCTGGAAAGAGATGCGCCGTCTGGCGATAGAAACTTAATTCCAGTGTGTTGCGCCCCCGTAGTTTAAGCAGGAGGAGCGCCCGCGGCATGTCCACAGGTAATTGACCGAGCGGCTGGATCAAGAAAGCCCATTACTATACTTGCATTGACCATCCGTTCCATAAGCGTTTAACGAGGTTGACACATGCCACGATATCGTCATCGCTTCATGAGCCCTCACGCATTCAAAACATTCATCTTGATTTGGCGTATGTGCTCAGAACCACAAACGACCTCGCTATTGTCAAGAGCGGTGAGACCGCTATTGATTACTTCCGCATTGATAGTTGCGTTCTGCGCCTCCACAATCCTGATTGGCAATGTTGCTGCCGCCGATCCCAAGGCACCGGCTTGCCAGCCGAAATCAATTCGATCTGACTTGATAATCGGTTCTATTGCAGATCGGCAGGAGAATCCTGCAAGCGGCACCGGTATTAGTGGGTCGGATGGCAACAAAATACAGGCACAAATTGACAAGTTAACGATTCAGCTCAAGAATCGTCCGAAAAATGTGAATGCATTGGTCGCCAGAGCTGATGCATATCTTCGTATTAAAGACCTGGATCGGGCGGCACTCGACGTTAACGCCGCTATTGAGCTCGCGCCAGAAGACCCAGCCGCTTGGCTTGCCCTGGGGGACTCCGTATTGATCGAGAAAATTGGCGAGAAGCAATCGACGCGTACGACCAGGCAATCGAATTTGGTTCGGACGATGTTCGAGCATTGCTAGGTCGATCCTATGCTTACTTCAGTTTAGGTCAATACCCACAGGCGATCGACGGATATACAGAGGCAATTGATACAAACTATACAGAGACAGTTGATGCGAACCTCCGTCGTATTGCAGCTTATATCGGCCGTGCGTTGTCGTGGCGCGAGATGAACGAACCGAAGAAGGCAATTGCCGACTTTGACAGGGCTATCGAATTGGGAAGCGATGACACCTGGATCTACTTTTATCGTGGCTCTCTGTATCAAGAGACTGGCCAGTATCGGGAAGCTATCGCCGACTTTTCCCGCGTGATTGACAGTCGCCCTAAAGACGTCGATTCGCTTCTGGGGCGGGCGGAAGCATTAGCCACAATTGGTGAGTGGCGCGGGTCGCTGGCTGACTTCAACCGAGTCATCGAAATTGAACCTAATTCGTCGTTTTACCGTGCGGCACGTGGAACAGCATTCCTTAAACATGACGAATTTGAAAAAGGGATTGCCGATATCTTAGCGGCAATCCGCATGAGTCCAAAAGATCTTGGCAACGATTTCCGGGCCACCACAAACAAAGAACTTCCTGCTGCGTCCTTGGCGCACGGAGAACAGCAGGTCCGCAATATGCTCCGGGATCGTCCGGCGATGGCGGAACATGTCATGCCAGGTGATCAGATTTGGAATTGGGCCGTTCGAAAGTTCGCTGGTGAGGATCTTGGTGCGTTGGTCGATTGGAATCCGACTGAGCCCGCGCCATTTCAAGGAGCTTCCGGCCGACCAGCCCCCGATCAGCACGCACAGATCATGGTGAGCAAAGTTCGTCACGACTCGCCTTCCGGGCGAGAGGCGTCATTCGACGAACTTTGGCAATCGGCTGTTTTTGAACTGTACAATGTGTTGACCGTCGATGAACACGTCAAGCTAGAACAGCTAGTTGCCGATTCGAAATTGTCTCGCGACGATTTTGTCCTGAAGGCCATGGCATCGGAAGACCCAGCCGCAGAGCGGCACACGGGCATTTTATATCAATTATTTTTTGCCATGGCTCCTTTCAAAGGGAATCACTACGTCATCTCCTCAGGGGTGGTACTGTGATATGTTCTTGCAGCCACGTGAGTCCGGATTCTACTCCCGAGCCCCATCGAGTGATGCGCGATATAAGGATTATCGTGCATACTTCGAATTGCTTCGTGCCGCTCGAGAGTACGAGCGGCAAGCCTATGATCGGGCGATGGAGCATGTCGAAGCCGTGTTGTCGGACAGCGCCGGCGTGCGCTACGAACGTCGGATCTATGCTCGCGCGTTGTCGGCGCAAATTAAGATGGCATCCGAACGATCCCAGGAGGCTATCGACGAATTGTCATCCGCACTTGTCGAGTTTCCTAATGACGCTCAATTGCTATTTCTTCGCGGCGTCGCGTTTCTTGATCAAGAATTATATGAAGCCGCGATTAAGGATTTCGATGACACACTGAGGGTTAATGATGCTTCCGTTGATGCTTACGTTTACCGTGCGATGGCGATTGCGAATAGCGGCAACACGTCGGCCGCAATGGACAGCTTAAGTGCGGCGACCCGCCTCTTTCCGGAGTCTGTCGAGTTGCTCGCGTGTCGTGCCCAATTGTTTTCCTGGGAAGAAAACGCAGATGGGGCACTGGCAGACCTAAGGCACGCCATAAGTCTCCAGCCCACGAACGCGGACTTATACGTTCAACGCGGGCGTGTTTACATTGATAGTCGAGACTTCAAGCAAGCACTGAAGGATTTTTCCCAGGTGGTAAGTATCTCACCAAATGATCCGTGGGGTTATTTGGGCCGCGGCGACGCGTATTTCGACTTGGGCGACCTCGACAGATCTCTCGAAGACTACGAAAAGGCTATTGAGCTGGAATCCCGTGAGGGCCTGGCCTATTACGGTCGTGGCACCGTCAATGTCTTAAAGGGGCACCACAAGCAAGCTATGCAGGACCTGTCGAAAACAATCGAGCTCACCCCGCAATTTCCTGACGCATATATTTTGCGTGCAGAGCTACAACTACGGAGTAACGATTCGGCTTATCTGCGGCCAGAGGCCGCGCTTCAAGACGCAAAACGCGCCTGCGATCTTACCGAGTGGAAAGATCCTCATGCGATTAGTCTGTACGCGGCGTCATGTGCTGCAAATAAGGACTATACAAACGCAATTCGTTGGGCAAAAGAATCGCTACTATTGAGTGCCCCATCCGATCGAGTTCGTCGTCATCAGGAACTACTGCAATATCAAGCAGATTCCATACGGGTGCCAGAAAAGGTGTCAGGTGCCAGAAAAGGTGTCAGGAACGAATGGCACTTGAACTTTTCTAAGTCGTTACGCAGCCAGTCGTTTGTACTCGTGTCGTGGTCGTTGCAAGAGGGCTTGTGATTTGGGTCGTCGTTTGATGCGACGGGGCTCGAAACGGTTGGGACGGTTGCCGACGCGATGCGCGGTGATGCTGGCGACGAGCGTTCGGCAGCCAATGTCGAGTGGCATCGAACAAGCCAGTCCCGGCAAGAAGTGGCTGAGGGTCTGTAAGCGCCTTTGAAGCTGATTTGCCAGGGCGGAACATTCGCGTCGAGAGCTGCCAAGCGCCATCGCGCGGCGGACGGCGTTGTACGCCAAGAGATGTATCTGCAACTCGTTTCGCACACGGCGGGGCGTCTTGCAGCGTAGGTGATCCATTTGCAGCACGACCTTGAGGCTTCGCAAGTGGAGTTCCGCTTGCCAACGGCGACGGTAGAGCTCGGCGATCTCGTGGGCGGTATACGCCGCGGAGTCGACGAGCGTCGTCACGACCACCAGGGTCTTGGTGCGGAAGCCACGCTGCTTCACGCGAACCCGCACCTCGCGCAATACCAACTCTTCCGGCAACGCCGCATACGCGTCGTCCGACAGCCACTCGGGCCGTGGTGGCCGGGAGAGCTGTACGACGTGGTCGCCCGCGCCGAGTCGCTTGCCGATGCGGAAGTCGGTCGGGCGGAGTTGGTGCTTGTGGACCACCACGTCGATGTCACGCTGCTTGGAGCAGGGCGACGTCGAACCAGCCACTGAAATAACGGTCTGCGAGTACCACGTCGCCGGCCGAGAGCGTCTTGTGGAGCGTGCGAAACAAGCTATTCTCGCCCGTCTGCTTGCCGGCGTAAGGTCCCATCGCGGCCTCGATCACCGTGCCCACGGCCAGCGAGAACACCACCAGCACCCGCGCGATCGGCAGTCCGCAGCCGGGCGATTGGGTCCTCGCCTGCGGATACTCGGCCTGGTTCTCGGGTGTGTCGGGCATGGTGATCGTCGTTCCATCGACCACCGCACGGGGCGTCCATGCCACAACCATTCTCTCGGTGTTCGGGCTTCGAGTTCTCGGCCACTGCGGCGAACCAACTCGCGGCAGGCCTCCTCAGAAAGGGCGTCGCGCGCCGTGCAGTAAGCGCCGGTCTCGGGCGAACAGGGCTTCCAACCTTGTGCCGTCCGCCAAGCCGAGAGCCGGGCCACGGCGTCGCGACACGAATGGTCCGGGCTCAGGCACTGCGACAGGAACACCCAGACCGTGATAGCAGGTGTATAAATCCAGCCCTGCCAAAGCGAGCTTGCCTCGCCAAACGCTTCGCTGATACTCTGGCGATCGACCAGCGCCGCGAAGTATAAGTCGCCATGCCGACGCGCCTCGGCAATCGCCACGCGAAATGAATGCAACATCTTGGGCCTCCTTGTTGAGAGTGTGTGTCGTTCACAACTCCCTCTTCGCAAGGATGGCCCTTTCAATCCATATCAGTTGACGGACAAAGAACTTACGAAAGTTCAAGTGCCATTCGTGTCAGGAACCTTTTACATAACCCCGGACGGCTGATCGCTGACGGCAGCAGCCTGACAGGCAGCTCGTCCCGGCAATCCAAAGTCGCCAAAACTCTACCGCGGTCATGGAAAAGCAGAGAGCGAAGTACCAAGAGCGGAGAGCCAATCGGGACAGGGCCATCCGCCAATCCCTAATCCATCTGCGGCCATCCGCGACATCTGCGGCAAAAAACATTTGGCGGCCTTCGTTATCGTCTCGGGCCCGATCGCTCGGGCCCCGGGGAAACCCAGTGGCCAAAAATAGCTTCTTGAAATCTACTGTACATCCGTTACGTTAGTACTACGAAACTACCCGGAAACCAATTGCATTAACTCCAAGTTCCCTGCTCCTGGCCGCGCTCACCGAGCGTTGCACTCGCTTGCGCTGCGCGCTCACCAACGACTCTCGGCTCTCAACCCTGGACTCTCGACCAACCAAACAACTCCAAACAAAATGCACCCTCATTTTGTCACCTCCGATTCGCGCGAAGTCATGTCACGTACGCGTATTTCGCAATCGCCAGCGATCAAAACTCACGTTTCTGTACCCCAAAAACTGGGACCCCTACCGGCGCACAAAATGCAAACCACAGCCGCCAAACGACTTCCGTCCCGAACAATCAAATTCGCCCCGAACAAAATGAACAAAACGCAGCCGCCACTCTCTACCGACCCCAGTCCCCAGCCCCCAATCCCCAGTCCCCAAAACAACCTGGCGTCTTCGACGAAACTTGGCGTCTTCGAAGATTTCCCGATGTTTTCAATCCAACATCCTGGCGTCTTCGAGAAAACCTCGAGGTTTTGCCAAGGCGACAATCACCGCCGCCAGAAGCATCTGCGGGCGGCTGCAGGGTGGAATTTTGGAACTTTGCCCATGAAATTCCTCAGGCGCGAATTCGAGCATTTTTGGAACACGCGGGTGCGCAAATCCGCCTGGTTTTTCAGGCCTGCTGCGAAAGGAGGTGTGACAATGAAGGTGAATTTTGGAACGTGGAATCGAGTTCGCGTGCACGGATTCCAAAATTCCAAAATTACTGCCCCGGACCGGGAGTCGCGAGTGGCACGTCCCAGAGATTGCGGTGCAGAGCGCGTGCCGCCACGGGATCGCAACGGCAGCAACCGTTCTTCAGAAGCCGACGCTCGCGCCGCTACTTCGCCACGACCGCCGGCAGCTCGGTCCGCTGGGCGAGCACATACGGCTTCGTCCAGGGCGTCTCGTCATCCTTCGCGTAGCGCTGGGCCGCTCGATAGCAGAGATCCACCAGCTCATTCCGCGTCTGCCCGTCGACCGTCCGCAGCCGCGACGCCAGCCGTTGCATCCCTTGCGGATTCTTCTCCGCCGTCTGCGAGAACGTGCTGACAAAGCCGAGCGTCTCGATGAAGTTGCGGTCGGCCGTCTGGTTGATCCAGGGCTGCACCGTTTTGGCGATCAACTCGATTCCCATCTGCTCGATCATCACGAAGGAATCGACGCGAACCGTAATGTAGCTCCGCCCGTTGGTCTCTTGCACCGCGCCCGATTGCAGCACGATCGCCGTCTTGGCACGCAGCGGCTTCAAAAACGGCTTGCCTTCGTAGGCGCCGTCCCCATAGACCACGGCCAGATTCTGCGCTCCTGCGCCCCAATTGGAATACAAATAGCTGACGCTCCCTGTCGTACCCGCGCCATCGTCGGCCTGGTAGGAATGATTCGCCACTTGCTGCAGCGACACCTTGCTGACGCCCATCATCTGCCAGACGTCGACCACCACCTGCGGATGCTGCAACAGGAACGTAAACAGGTCGGGGTCGCAATCGATCACCCGCGTCGGCAGCCGGCGATACATGCTGGCGTTCTGGACCACATATTGCAGCTTCCGCCGTTGCGGCTCGGCAATCTGCTGCCAGGGAATCGCGCGGATCGCTTCGTCGCGCGCCGAGCGCTGCGAAGTCGCTTCGGCAGCCGTGCCGTCAGCAGCCGGCTCGGCCCCAGCCGTGGAAATGAAAACGACAAGGAGACACGGAGACAAGTAGAGCAAAGAGCGCAGCATGGCTGCCGCTCTCTGTCTCCTTGTCTCCCCGTCCCCTCGTCTCTTTGATCGCGCAACCGCGCAGTCCAACGACAGCGCGCTCCCCAACGGTTCGCCAACCATGCACTTCCCCCCTAACCCCAACGACGCAGTTTCCGGCCAAACCGCTAGCAGGCGCGGTAAACTGTGTCGATCCGATAGATATTTCGGTCCGCTGGCCGAGCGAGCGAGAGAAAAAACTGGGATCTATCGATTGCTATCAACCCACAGCAAGCTGCCGGCCGATCTCGATGATATCGAATTAACTTTCGAATCGACGTCGTGGGCCTCTCGGACGGAATCGGGACTCGTCTCGGCCCACAGAGACGTCAGTTGGAGTGCAGGCGTTGTCGGATACGAAGCCTCTTCGGTGGACATTTTTATTCACCTTCTCGATCGTCATTTTGGCGATCTGGGGAGTGGTCTTAATCTGCGCACACTCTCAGCGGGCCCGCCTGATCGGTGAGTTGGCCGAGTGCATCGCGCACGGCAAGGAAAACGAGGCGACCGCGGCCCTCCAGCAAATGGCGCGGATGCCCGACCCGCCGCTTACTACTTTTGTCCAGGCCGCGGCATCTCCCTCGCGCGAAGTGGCACGCGAAGCGCAAGATGCCATCGGCGAACTACTCCGCAAATGGAAGTACGAGATCGAGTCGGGGCGCAATGCCAGCCGCGTCGACAACCGCCTCGGACAGCTGGCCGCGGCGCTGGACGTGCAGCGAGATTCAATCTCGACGCTCGACTACCCCTGGCTGGCGAAGACCGCCGAAAAGATTCTGCGACTCGCCGATTCGGAGCCGAGCGAAAGCCTGGTCGACTTGACGATTCATTGTGAAACGTTGCTGTCGGTTGCAAGAGCACCAGCGCGCGATCTCCGCCTCAACATCCTGCCGGTCGCATCCGCAACGATCGAATCGTCGCCCGACACGATTTTCACGCCGCCGTCCCGACTCGCGCTGCAAGCGATTGCGCCCGACGGCACGTCCCTCGAGAATCGCGCAGGCGAATCACCGCTTCCGCAGTCGACGACCGCGACCGACGAAGACGCCGTCCAACCACTTTCGCCGCTCCGCTGGTCTCGGCCCGGGATCAACCACTCACCAATGCTGCCACTGCCGCGACGATTCGACGCCCGCGGCCAGGCCGGCTTGAAAACCGCTTCGCCGATACCTGTCGTCGACGCGCTGCCATCGCAAACCGCGATGCCAAATTCCTGGAAATTAGCCGATTCGCGGTCGCTCCTCGAGCGCTGGCTGGCTGAGACGGGTACGATTAAAAATGAGGTCGAACGCGAGCTCAAGCGGCGCGGCTTCGGTCAGCCTGCGCTCCGACGTGGTTCGCCTGGCGCTGTCCGACGACACCGCCGGCCGAGTCCAGTTGGTGCAGGATCTACCTGCGACGCCCGGCCTCGGCACCACAGCCTGGCTGATATTGTTCGCCGAGGACGCCGACGCCGAAGTGCGGCTCTCCGCCGTCACGATGATGGCCGCCTCGACCGACGAACAGCTGTTGGAGAAAGCCTGGCAAGTCGCACTTCACGACCGCGACCCACGAATCGCCAGCCTGGCCCAGCGGCTGCGTGTCCGCCGCGACCAGCCGCAACGCCGCTAGCCGCTTCTAGCGCAGCATCCGATCATTGACCGGCGACACGCGGCCCGCCGTCACATGGGCCCGGCGAAATTCGGGAATGTAGCCGCGACTACCCGTCACGCCGATCCGCTGACCGACGTACGGCTGCAGATTTACATCCGGCGCGGGAGTGACAAACGTCACCACCTGGCCTTGTGCGTTCACCAGCGCAAACTGCGGCGCACCCGGACGACGCGACACCACCGGCCGCAAAATCCCCACCGCGTCATAGGGCGACGGAGTCACACTGTTAGGATCGTTCGGATCGGCGGCTGCAGCCGCCACCTGTCCGACGCCGACGTTTGGCAACGCAGTCGGCGTCGCGGTTGCCGGGCTGCCGACCGTCAATGTTTCCGCTGGCGTAACGGCGTTGGATCGACGCGAAGCGGTCGATTTTCCCCAGCGTGACCTTCACCGCTTCGCGGTCGGCCACGGTGTCGGCCCGAGCCAACAGCTGTTCGGCCGCCTGCTCCAGCGGCGCGGTGTTCCAAGTCGCGGGCGGTTCCGCCACCATCCGCGACAGTTGCAATTCCAAATGCCGCAAGTGGTCCGCCAGCTCACCGGTCGCGGCCGGAGTCGTGGGTGCCGCCTGCCCGGCGCCGATCGGGGTGATCTCAACTTTCGGCGGCGGACTCTTCGCCGCAGTCCATGCGTCACCCGCCGGCTTCGCGCTAACCTCATCGCCCTTCGCCAACGGCGGCGCCGAGATCGGCTCCTCGTGCGAAACGGGCGTTACTCGCCGGGCATCGTCCTGTTCGGCAACACTGCCCCCGAGTCCGATATCTCTTGCCGCGATCCAGCGAAACTCGCCCGCCGGTGGCGCGACCTTGTACCAAACTCCCCCGTCGCGCTCGTCGCGTCCGAGGATCTTCACCTTCTCGCCTTGCTTGAGTCGCACCTGCACCACGTCGCGCTGCGCACTGAGCCGGCTGCCGACCCGCGCCGCGACGTCGTCCTTCGAGATCACGGCCAGCTCTTCGTCAATCAATCGCACATTTTGCGCAAACACCCAACTAAAACTTTCCGCAGGCGGGCGAATCGCACACCAGCCGTCGGCCTCGCGACGATAAACTTCGACAGCCGTCTCTTCCGGAAGCGTGTCCGTCAGATAATAGGAGTCGCCCGGTCCGCTACGGACCGCCGCACCCGGACTCGTCACGACCGCGCGCAGCGGACTCGTCTCACTCGCGCTCTGATCGGCGGCAACGGCCGCGCCACACCAGGTCGCCAGTAGCAAGAGAATCAGTAAATCACGAAACTGTCGCATGCCGAGAACTCCCGCGGTTCCACACTTCCGTCGCGAATCTGCCTAGATTGGCGGGATTACTTAGCCCATTTCCCCCCTTTGCTCAAGACCATTCGCCATCCCAGCATGACGCAGCAACGGTAGTGTCCCGACTTTGCTAGTTTCAGTACACTTCCGGTGCTACGATAAAACTAGCGTGCTAGCGTGCAATTCCGTCGTTTCCGGTAGCGTGGCATCTCGATGCAGCTCACCCACCTTGGTCCCTACTCGATCGATCGACAGATCGGCAAAGGCGGCATGGGCTCCGTCTATCGCGCGACCGATCCCGACTCCGGACAGCAAGTCGCCATCAAGGCGCTCAATCCCGTGCTGGCGGAAGCCGAGGGTTTCCGCGAACGCTTCGAGGCCGAAATCGAATCGCTCAAGACGCTCCGCCACGAGGGCATCGTCCGACTCTTTGGTTTTGGCGAACAAAACGGCATCCTCTTCTATTCGATGGAGCTGATCGGCGGCAGCAGCCTCGAAGACGAACTCAAAGCCGGTCGCCGCTTCAATTGGCGCGAGGTCACTGACATCGCCATCCAGCTCTGCGGTGCGCTCAAGCATGCCCACGACCACGGCATCATCCATCGCGACATCAAGCCAGCCAACATCCTCTTTGTCGACGATCGCCATGTGAAGCTCGCCGACTTCGGCATCGCCCGGCTATTCGGCAACGCCAGTAGTCTCACCTCTGCCGGCGGCGTGCTGGGCACCGCCGACTACATGTCGCCCGAACAAGCCGACGGCCGGCCGGTGACCGCTCGCTGCGATCAGTACAGCCTCGGCGGCGTGATGTACGCGCTGCTGTCGGGCCGCCCGCCGTTCCGCGCGAAGACTCTGCCGGAAATGTTGCAGCTCCAGCGGTTCGCGGAACCGGAGCCGGTCGGCCGCTACGCTCCCGACACACCCAAGCAGCTCGAAGGCGTCATCGCGCAGCTACTCGCCAAGGAACCAGCCGACCGGTTTCCCAACACAGCCGTGCTCGCCCGCCACTTGCAAGCGATGGTCATGGCGTTGAGCAAGCCGGCCCACGACAGTTTCAATCTGGCCGGCGAAATGGGCGAGTCTCCGCGGCTCGTGCCCGGAATGGAAAGCTCCTTGGCGCTCGCCGTCACACAAGCCGAGACCGAGCTGCCCCGTTCCACCACGCCGCCCCCTAAATCGCTGCTCGAAAAAATCGAGCCCGCCGAAGCCGCCGACAAACATGCCGTGAATGTCGCCGAGACGATGCCCGCCGACAGTCAGGCACAGATCAAGCCTCGCGCCGCCCCCCCGGTACCGCCGACCACTTCCGCGCCGCCGGCGAATGTGGCCACACATCGGCCTGCCATCTTCACCACCGTCGAAGAAGACCTGGCTCGCCGTCAGCGCGAGCATCGGCGTTCCTGGCTCTCGGTCCTCGGACCGCTGGTGAGTTTGGCGATTGCCTTGGCAGCACTCGCGGCATTGGGACTCTATCTCTCCCGGCCCCTCACGGCCGACGAACTCTATGGACGAATCTCCGACCGTGCAGAATCCGACGACGTCGATCAGATCCGCACGGTCGAGCGCGAGTTAGGCGATTTTGTCGCCCGTTTCCCGGACGACCCGCGTTCGCCCGAGCTGCGCGAACTTCAACAGCGGCTCGAGATAGACAAGATGCACCGCCAATTTCAGCGTCATCGTGGCGGACTCGCCGACCCCGACCTGTTGCCGGTCGAGGTTCTCTATCTCCGAGCGATGAATACTACCAAATGGTCGCCGGAGGAAGCAATTCAGACGCTGGAGTCATTGATTAAATTGTATGATATTGGCGATTTGTCCGACCAAGGCGAATTGTCGGCCGACAGCGATTCCCGACGTGGGAAGTGCGTCCAGCTCGCACAACGCCAATTGGTCCAACTCCGCAGCGACTTCGCCAAGCTGACCTCCAGCCAGATGTCCGCGATTCGCGAGCGACTCGCCGCAGCAGATCTGAAAGCCAAAACACAGCCCGACCAGGCCCGTCAAATCTACCAGGCAATCGTCGACCTCTACGGCTCGGAACCCTGGGCCGCCTCGTTAGTCGCCGAAGCCAATCAAAAAATCGCCGCGCTACCGCCTACCAATGAATAACCGCGAACAAAGCCATGCCCTCTTCACCCGCGCCAAACAGCTCATGCCAGGTGGCGTGAATAGCCCCGCGCCGCGCATTTGGCGCAGTCGGCGGCGAGCCGATCGTTATTGACAGCGGCGACGGAGCCTACCTGTGGGACGTCGACGGCAATCGCTACATCGATTACATCGGTTCCTGGGGACCGATGATTCTGGGTCACGGCCATCCGGCCGTCGTCGCCGCGCTCGAGACGGCGATCCATCGCGGCACCAGCTTTGGCGCGCCGACTGCCGCCGAGAACGAACTCGCCGAGCTAATCGTTGCCGCCGTGCCGAGCGTAGAGAAAGTGCGGCTCGTGAACTCCGGCACCGAAGCGACGATGAGCGCGATCCGGCTGGCCCGTGGTTTTACGGGCCGCGATCTGATCGTCAAGTTTGCCGGCAACTACCACGGCCACGTCGATAGCTTGCTGGTCGCCGCCGGCAGCGCCGCCGCCACGCTCTCGGTTCCCAACTCGCCCGGCGTCACGGCCGGCACCACACGCGACACGCTGATCGCGGCTTATAACGATCCGGCGGGCCTCGCGGAATTGTTCCGCGAGCACGGTTCAAAAATCGCCGGCGTGATCTTCGAGCCGGTCGTCGGCAACATGGGCGTCGTCGTTCCCACGCCGGAGTTTCTCGCCGCGCTCCGCGAGCTAACGCAGCAGCACGGTGCGCTGCTCGATCTGCGACGAAGTGATGACCGGCTTCCGCGTCTCCTATGGTGGTGCGCAAGAGCGGTTCGGCATCCGGCCCGACATCACCACGCTGGGCAAGATCGTCGGCGGCGGCCTGCCGGTCGGTGCCTATGGCGGCCGCGCCGACATCATGGACCACATCCTCCCGGCCGGCAAAGTCTTTCAAGCCGGCACGCTCAGCGGCAATCCGCTCGCCACCGCCGCCGGCATCGCGACGCTCCGCTCGCTCCGCGATGAACCGCCCTACGAACGACTCGAACAACTCGCAGCCCGCCTCGAAGCCGGCCTCGGCGACGCGGCGACTTCCGCCAAGGTGCCCCACAGAATAGCCCGCGTCGGCAGCATGCTGACATTGTTCTTCAATCCGGACCCCGTGACCGACTGGGATTCCGCCAGCCACAGCGACACGGCCCGCTTCGCCCGCTTCTTCTGGGCAATGCTCGACCGCGGCGTCTACTTGCCGTGCAGCCAATACGAAGCCCTCTTCGTCTCCGCGGCACACACGGAAGAAGACATCGACGCCACGATCGCCGCAGCGCGCGAGTCGCTTTGAACGTATCGCTAATCGTTGCTCGGAAAACTGTTACCCGGACTAAGCTCGACGATTTGCGCCTCACCATCAAACGCAGCGAGAAAATATTCCAGGCCGCTCGAATAGCCGAGAATGCTACATTCACCCTCTTCCGAGTCGAATTTGGCGAAGCCGACAAATGCCGACCAACGGCACGATTCGCTACCGTCCAGCAGTTCCATTTGGACACGCCCTGGAATGATCGTCACCTCGTGGCCCCCCACTCCTTTTGTTGAGTCTGTTTCATCGTGAAACAATTCCGCACCGACGTCCTCCGCCACCGAGAAGGGGAAAATCGAATGATCGGCACCGGTATCGATCAACACGCGAAGGTACGTTTCGCCTGCCTTGCCAGCCAAGCGGATCTTGCCCTCGGGCCGGGATGCAATTCCCGTCGGACAAATACGAGATGGGTCAACCGAATAACGGCGATAGCTCCATTTCATCGGTAACCACCAATGAAACGCGTGGAGCCTGCGGCGCTTTGACAAGGACCGGTCGACGCTCGCCTGTCGCAATGGCAGAACGCTTCACCTCCGCGTAAGAAGACCCGCTGGCGATGACCTTCGTTTCGTCAAAATCCCATGCGATCCACCGCCCGCTCAACTCGATGGGAACGATAGGCGACGGTTGTTCTGCCGACATGATTTACGTCTCCTCAGAATTGCCCCATTTACATTCTACCAAATGATTCAACCACTATCAGTCGAGCCCTACCTGTCTACTTTTGTCGCGATTTTCCTCCGCCGCGCTCTTTCGATAATACTGCGGCAGCAGTGTCCAAAGATCATCGCGCCGTCCCGCTTGATAATCCCGCCAGCCGATCTCGCCGACCGCCGCCGCCGTCGGTTGCCACCTCGATTCGTCGACGACCGTTACCTTGTCGGACAATCCAACGCGAAGTCGCTTGAGACCCGGACCGGTCACCGCGTCACCCGGCTGCAGTTCAGAGAGCCAGTCCTTTTGCGGAACGACGAGCACGTCGCCAACCAGCTGCCCGTCGACGAATTTCGCCGCAAAGAGTTCCTGCCGCTGCGCATCCATCACAACCCACAATGGCAACGCAGTCTCCGGCGCCAGCCGAGCAATCGCAGCGAGCGAATTCACGCCGATCACTTCCGCCCCCACGGCGTAGGCGAGCGTCTTGGCAGTCGTCACACCGATCCGCAGCCCTGTAAATGACCCCGGACCCACCGCGACGCTCACCAGCTGGATCGACGCCGCCGGCCAGGCGACCTGCTCGAGCAATTCGTGCAAGCGCGGGGCCAGGAACTGGGCGGTCCGCTCGGGACCGGTCACTTCGGCTATCCCCATGACCCGGGCGCCGCCAGCCGCGTCGCCTTCGAGCGCGACGAGCGAGCCGTCACGGCCGGAAGTTTCAATCGCGATAATACGCATCAGCACACTTCTCAGAATAATCCACACCGCGAAGGGCGGTTTTCTCCGTATCGCGGGCCCAACACGCTTCCGAGGCGGCTTGACCCTCTCCGATAAAACACCGTAGACTACTAGTTTGTCCGCGTTTTCCAACCTTGCCGAGGCCAACCGCGCTTTGAAACGGGCCATCATCAGCGATATTCATGGCAACATGGAGGCACTCCAGGCAGTGCTAGCCGACGCTCGTAGCCAAAGCGTCGAGGAGATCTTCTGCCTGGGCGACATTATCGGCTATGGGCCCAATCCGTGCGAGTGCCTCGACCTGGTGATCGAAAACACCAAGGTCTGCTTGTTGGGCAACCACGACCAAGGTGCCCTGTTCGACCCCGAGGGATTCAACACGGGTGCCGAACGGGCCATTTTCTGGACCCGCGACCAACTGGAAAACTCCCGTAGCGATCGTGCGATGATCGATCGCCGCTGGGACTTTTTGGGTGCCCTCCCCCGCATGCACCGCGACGATCCCTGGTTGTACGTCCACGGATCGGCCCGCAACCCCGTCAACGAATATGTGTTCCCAGAGGACATCTACAACCAGAAGAAGATGGAGAAACTGTTCAGCCTGGTGCCGCGCGGCTGCTTCCAGGGCCACACCCACGTCCCCGGCGTGTTCTCCGAAAGCCGCAACTTCCTCACGCCCGAAGAACTCAACAGTGTCTACCAGTACGACGGCCAGAAATTCATGGTCAACGTCGGCTCGGTCGGTCAGCCGCGCGACGGCGACAATCGACCCTGCTACGTCATTCAAGAGGACAACCAACTCTCGTTCCGTCGGGTGGCCTACGATTTCGGCGTGACCGCCAACAAAATCTACAACATCCCTGAACTCGACGACTTCCTCGGCGACCGCATCAAGCAGGGACGTTGACCGAAAAAGACAAGCAGACTGGGCGACCAGGAGACAAGGAGGCGGCCCCTGGGGCGAATACTCTCTGTCACCTCCCTCGCATCTCTCCTTGTCTGATCAAACCAAGCAAGGAATCTGTTTTAAGTGGATAAGAAAAACCTAGTCGCCTTCCTGGCACTTTCGCTGGCGGTGCTGATCATCAGCAACATGCTGTTCCCACCGCCCAAGCCACCCCAGCCGAAAGAAGGCGAAAAACCGGTCGCCGAAGCGGACGCTGCCGACGCCGACGCGAAACCCGGCGAACCCGCCAAGTTGGCGGCCGCGCCGGGAGACGCGGCGCTCGCGGAGGATGCCGATGATGCAGCCGCCGAGCCGGCCGACGCCCAGGCGGATCCCGCCGCCCCGACGGTCCCACTCGAGTTCGTCAGCCTCGGCTCGCTCGATCGTGACACCGGCTACCGCATGCTGCTGACGCTCACCAACCAAGGTGCGGCGGTCAAACGCGCCGAGCTCAACAGCCCGCGATTCCTCGACCTCGTCGATCGCTCCGGCTATCTCGGCCATTTGGAACTTGCGGACACCGCGGACGGCGTGAAAGTGCAAGTCGTCGGCAAAGGAACGCCCGCCGACGCGGCAGGCGTCCGCGCGGGCGACCTGATCGTCGGCATCCAGCGTGCCAAAGGCAAAATGGTCGACGTCACGACGATCGAAGAGTACGAGGCGGTCCGCCTCAAGACCCGGCCCGAACAGGAATTGACACTCAACATCGTCCGCGACGGCGGCACTCCGCAGACAATGGTCGTCAAACTAGTCCGCCGGCCGCTGGAAGTCATGCGGCCCGAAATCGACAACATCGAAATGCGCCACGGCAAGGTCCCCGAAGGCTTCGTCGATCCGCCGTCGTTTCTGACTTCCATGACGACCCTCGGCGGCTTGCCACTCAATGCCCGCGATGCCAAACGGATCGGCAAGTGGCTCGAGCAAGGAAACTGGCAAGTCACGTCGCACGACGAAACCTCGGCCACGTTCGAGCGGCCGATCCCCGCTCAAAAACTGAAAGTCATCAAACGCTATACGCTCGTCCCCGTGCCGGAAGGCAGCCGGCAGGACCGAGATTTCCCCGGCTACAATCTCACGCTCGACGTCGAGGTCCAAAACACCGGCGATGCCCCGCAGTCGGTCGCCTATCGACTCGACGGCCCGACCGGCCTGCCGCTCGAAGGCTGGTGGTACACCCACAAGATCAGTCAGCGTTGGTTCAGCGCGGCCGGGTTGCGCGACGTGGTAGTACGCTTTGCCGGGCAGACGGAGAAGCAAATCGATTGTGCCACCATCGCCGCAGACAAAGCGGAACCGATGGGCCAGGGTGCGTCGCTGGCGTTTGTCGGCGTCGATGCGGTCTATTTCTCGGCCGTCTTCATTCCCGTCAAGGCATCGCTCGAAGAAGATTGGCTCGACTCGACGGAAGCGATTCGCATCGGCCCCCACGTTGATGTTGGCGTCATGCCAACGCGGTTCACCAACGTCTCCTGTCGCATGACGCGAAAGCCAATTGAGTTGGCTGTCGGCGAGTCAAAAAAGGATTCTTACGTCGTTTTCATCGGACCGAAGCGCCCACGCTCCTGGCCCAGTACAAGGCGGCTGACGACCCCAACTATTCGCTCAAAGACATCATCTACTACGGCATGTGGCCCTTTGGCGCCGTGGCCCGCGGCATGCTCAGCGTCCTCCATTTCTTCTACAGCATTGTCGGCAACTTCGGCATCGCGATCATCATGCTCACCGTACTGGTGCGCGGCTGCATGTTCCCCGTCAGCTTCAAGCAGACTAAGAACATGGCCCGCATGCAGTCGCTCAAGCCCGAGCTCGATCGCATCAACGAAAAGTATAAGGGCGACATGCAGAAGCGGTCCGCCGCGATGCAGGATGTCTACCGCAAAAACAAAATCAACCCGCTCGGCGGTTGCCTTCCGGTCGTGCTGCAGTTGCCGGTCTTCATCGGCCTCTATCGCTCGATCATGGTCGACGTCGAGCTCCGCCAGTCGCCGCTGTTCGGCAGCTTGACCCACTGGTGCTCCGACCTCTCGGCGCCCGACATGCTCTACAACTGGTCGTGGCTGATGCCGCACGAGCTTCAACAACGGGGAGGGAATCCTTGCCCTCGGCCCGTACTTCAACTTGCTGCCAATCGTGACGGTCGTGCTATTCCTGGTTTCGATGAAGATGTCGATGCCCGAACCGACCAACGAGCAAGGCGTCATGCAGCAAAAGATGATGAAGTACATGACGGGCTTCATGGGCCTGATGTTCTACAAAGTCGCCAGCGGACTTTGCCTGTACTTCATCGCCTCAAGCCTGTGGGGCCTCGGCGAACGCCGTCTGCTGAAAAGAGCCAAGTCCGCCGATGCGGAAGCCGCCGCCGGAACGCCCGCCGCTTCGGCTCGCGAGATCGCCAAGCGGAGCGACAACGGCCGCAACGGCAGCACCGGCAAGAAGGGGTCCAAAGAAAAGCGGAAGCGGTAGCGTGGCGTACGACCAACACGACACCATCGCAGCGATCGCCACCGCCCCCGGCGGTGCGGCCCGCGGCATCGTACGCATCAGCGGCCCCGCCACCGAAAAAGGGGTCAGAACTCTTTTCTCGCCGAATGCGAATAAAGGTGTCAGGAACCTTTTCTCGACGTCAGCACCTCACGTGCTACCCGGCTCCATTGAGATTTCGCTCGACGGATCACCGCGACAACTCCCGTGCGACCTGTTTCTCTGGCCAACCAACCGCAGCTACACCCGCGAGCCGGTTGCCGAGTTCCACATGCTCGGCTCGCCCCCGCTGCTGCGCGCCGCCCTGGAAGCAATCTGTCGCGCCGGCGCGCGTCTGGCAGAGCCCGGAGAATTCACGCTCCGTGCCTTCCTCGCCGGCCGGCTCGACCTCACCCAGGCCGAAGCTGTCCTCGGCGTGATCGACGCTCACAATGCCGACGAACTTCACAACGCCGTCGAACAACTGGCCGGCAATCTCGCCCGCCCGCTCCACCGCCTCCGCGACGAACTCGTCGGGTTACTGGCCGAACTCGAAGCCGGCCTCGATTTCGTTGAAGAAGACATCGAGTTCATCTCCGCCGAAGAATTGACCAGGCGGTTGCAGACAATCACCGCCGAGCTCGTCGAAGTCGCGGTGCAAATTTCGTCGCGGCTGACTGCGAACGCCGCGATGCAGGTCGTCCTCCTCGGTCCACCCAACGCGGGCAAAAGCAGCCTCTTCAACGCTCTGGTTGAGCGATTCGGCGTCACCCCACACACGCCCACCTCGGCCATCGTCTCCGAAATCCGCGGCACCACCCGCGACTACCTCGCCGCGACGGTCGAGTTTGCCGGCAACCGCTGCGAACTAGTCGACACCGCCGGCATCGAAACGGTCGCCGACTCGCTTTCGTCGATCGCCGCCTCCGCCCAAGATCAAACGGCTCAACAAAGCAGGCATTCTTTGATCCGTGTTCTCTGCGTCGAGGCGACCGGCCCGAACCCGATGGACGCGACCACAGACCAATCGCGATCCGACCTCGTCGTGTTCACGAAGACCGACCTCGCCGAGCCACCAACTTCGCTTACCTTTGGGCAAAGTTCCTCGCCAACCATCGCCACCAGCAGCGTCACGGGCGCCGGACTCGACGAGTTGGCAGCCGCCGTCGCCGCCAGACTGGCATCGTCCTCAACCGCCAGCCGCGCCGGTTGCATCGCCGCCACTGCCGACCGCTGCCGCGACAGCGTCCGCTTGGCCGACGCCGCGATCGCTCGCGCCGCCGAAATCGCCGCCACGCGCGGCGGCGACGAGCTGGTAGCTGCCGAAATTCGCGGTGCGCTGGCCGAACTCGGAAAAGTCGTCGGCGCCGTCTACACCGACGACCTGTTGGACCGGATATTTAGGACTTTCTGCATCGGAAAATGAGCCCCCTCCTCTGCCCTTCGGTCTCTGCCTCCTTCCCCCTCGTGCACCTCACGAACCATCTCGCATTGATCACCGGTGGCACCTCGATGCAAATCTACCGCTAAACTTTGCGCCGCTGGCAGCTTCGTTACGTTTCGCCCGGTCGCCATTGCGAATTGGCACTCCTTCGTGCGCCGTCTCTCCGCAATTCCCCACCCTCGTGCTATGATTATGCTATGTCCCCACATCGCTTCCTCCCGCTGGCCGCATTCACCGCGCTGATCTTCACGTCCTTCGCCCAAGCGGACGAAGCGACGAATCGCGGCGCCGCCGACACCATCACGGCAACCGAACTGCAAGACCACGTCGCCACGCTCGCAGACGACGTCTTCGAAGGCCGAGCCGTCGGCACCCGCGGAGGCCGCGCCGCAGCCCAATATATCGTCAAAGAGCTGCGCAAATCGCGGCTCACGCCCGCCGGCACTGAGGACGGCTACTTCTCACCCTGCGACCGAGGCGGTCGCAACATCCTGGCCCTGCTCCCCGGCACCGACCCCGTGTTGAAGGACGAATACATCGTCGTCGGTGCCCACTACGACCATGTGGGCGACGGCCGAATGGGCCACGCCAACGGGCCGATTGGCAACATCTTCAACGGCGCCGACGACAACGCCAGCGGCGTCGCCGCCCTGTTGGAAATCATCGAAGCCCTCTCCGACACCCGCGTCGACACCCGCCGCTCGATCCTATTCGCGTTCTGGGACGGCGAAGAAATGGGCATGCTCGGTTCACAGCGCTGGTTCAAATCGGCGACCATTCCCGCCAAGTCGATCAAGCTCGGCGTGAACATCGACATGATTGGCCGCCTCCGCGAAGGCCGCCTCGAAGTCGACGGCACCCGCACCGGCTACGGCCTCCGCCGCTTCATGAGCCACAACGACGACAACTCGATGTGGCTTGATTTCTCTTGGGAGCTGTCGGCCAATAGCGATCATTGGTCGTTCGTCGAACGACAGATTCCGACCGTGATGCTCCACACCGGCCTCCATGCCGACTACCATCGACCGAGCGACGACGCCGACAAGATCAATCGCGCCGGACTTGAAGCGGTGTCGCGCGTACCTGCTCGCCACGCTCATCACTGCCGCCGATGCCGACAAGCTTCCCAGCTACCGCGCCGCGCGCCGCTTCGAATCGCTCGCCGCGCAGAAGAGCCGCGAAACTCGCGACGCCGCGGTCTCGCGTGGCAATTGGCCCGGCGCGAAACCGCCCCGCCTCGGCATCACCTGGCGAACCGACGAAGCCGAACCGGGGTCTGTCTATTTGACCCACGTCGCCGCGAATTCGCCCGCCTCCACGGCAGGCCTGGTCGTCGGCGACCGGATCTACGCGATCAACGGTCAGTCGTTTACCTCAGAAGCCGATTTCCGCGACGTCCTCCTCAGCCTGCTCGACTCTGACACCGCCGAATTCACGCTGGAAACCGAATCACGCGGCCACATCCACACGGTCACCGTCCACGCCCAAACCCCGACCATAGCGGCACCAACCCTCGCGGCCAAGAGCGGCTCCTAGTCTGCACGGAAAGCGGAAACTATACTTACTGACGGTCGAGATCGTACGGGGATGTGGCGAAATTGGCAGACGCGCTGGATTTAGGTTCCAGTTCCGCAAGGAGTGCAGGTTCAAATCCTGTCATCCCCACTCAAGTTTGTCAGATTCCAGTAAATCTCGTCGGCTACACCGCGCCGGCATTCTCTTCATATTGGTCGCCGCATCTTCCGCGACCGCCGATAACTCCCTTTAGACATCTTAGACTTCGCCCCCAGCAGGGCCCCGAGCTCACCGAGCGTTCATCCCTGCTGGGGGATTGTTGTTGCGCTATCGTGCGTCGTTATTACACATCGTGATGCGCGACTTCTGCTTGGTCGATGCACCACCGCGCTGGTGGTCGCCCATCCACACACGACATTTTCGCCGCTATTCTAGCGGCCGAATCGCCCGCGATTTGTCGCGGTTTCGTTGGAACGTGAGTTGCGTACACGCTGTTTGCAAACGCCCTCACTCGAACGAACTTCTCGCTCCCCAAGTGGATTCAATCATATGAGTAAATCACGCCGCAATCGAACCGACAACTCCGACCCCAAGCTCGAACAGCTCGCTCGCGAGACCGAAGACGGACGCAATCAGCCTCTGTCGTCGAATCAGGGGATTCCGATCAACGACGATCAAAATTCGCTCAAGGCCGGCGAGCGCGGCGGAACGCTGATCGAAGACTTCCTGTTCCGCGAGAAGATGACCCACTTCGATCATGAACGGATCCCCGAGCGGATCGTTCATGCTCGCGGCTCGGGCGCGCATGGCACTTTCCAAGTCTACGAATCGATGAGCCACCTGACGCGGGCCGATTTCCTCCAGGATCCAGCCGCAAAAACGCCAGTTTTCGTCCGCTTCTCGACGGTCGCCGGCTCGCGCGGCTCGACCGACTTGGCCCGCGATGTCCGTGGCTTCGCCGTCAAGTTCTACACCCAGCAGGGAAACTTCGACCTCGTCGGCAACAACATGCCCGTGTTCTTCATCCAGGATGCGATCAAGTTTCCCGACCTGATCCACGCCGTCAAACCAGAGCCTCACAACGAGATTCCGCAGGCCGCCTCGGCCCACGACACATTTTACGATTTCATCTCGCTGATGCCCGAATCGCTCCACATGCTGATGTGGGTGATGTCGGATCGCGCGATTCCCCGCAGCCTTCGCATGATGGAAGGCTTTGGCGTCCACACCTTCCGCTTGATCAACGAGAAAGGCAAGTCCTGCTTCGCCAAGTTCCATTGGAAGCCGCTCTTGGGCATGCATTCGGTCGTCTGGGACGAAGCCCAAAAAATCTCTGGCAACGACCCCGACTTCCACCGCCGCGATCTGTGGGACGCCATCGAGAGCGGAGATTTTCCCGAGTGGGAATTCGGCGTACAGATCGTCGATGAGAAGGACGAGCACAAATTCGACTTCGACCTGTTGGACCCCACCAAGCTGATTCCCGAGGAATTGGTGCCTGTCCAGCGAATCGGCAAACTCACACTCAATCGCAATCCCGACAACTTCTTCGCCGAAACCGAACAAGTCGCGTTTCACGTGGGCAATATCGTGCCCGGCATCGACTTCACTAACGATCCGCTGCTGCAAGGGCGATTGTTTTCCTACACCGACACGCAGTTGATTCGCCTGGGCGGGCCCAATTTCCACGAAATCCCCATCAATCGCCCAATCGCTCCGATCCACAACTTGCAGCGCGATGGTCACATGCGGCAGATGATCAATCGTGGCCGCGTAAGCTACGAGCCCAATTCGCTCGCCGACAATTCGCCGACCCAGGTTCCTGCGGCCGAGGGCGGGTTCGTCAGCTACGCCGAGCGGATCGATGCACGCAAAGTTCGCGCTCGCAGCGAAAGCTTCTTCGACCACTACAGCCAGGCGACCATGTTCTATCGCAGCCAGTCGCCGCCGGAACAGACGCACATCGTGAGCGCGTTGCGGTTCGAGCTCGGCAAGGTGGAGACCAAAGCCATTCGCGAGCGGATGCTGCATCAGCTCGCGCGGATTGACCGATCGCTGGCCAGGCGAGTCGCCGACGGCTTGGGCATGTCGGTCCCCACCAAGATCGATGGCTCGCTCAATGGAAGCATCCCGGCCGATGGCGATCCGAAGCAATTCCAGCCCAAGAAGCCGAAAGACGCGGGGACCTCTCCCGCGCTGAGCATGGAAAACACGATTAAAGGTGACATCTCCACGCGGAAGGTCGCCGTCCTGGCGGCAGCCGGATTCGACAGCGGCGCGCTCGCCGCGATGACCAAAGCGCTCACCGCCGCCGGCGCTCAAGTAAACATCGTCGCTCCCGTGCTGGGTTTCTTGACCGGAACGAAGGAGGCGGAGATCGAAGCCGACGCCGGCTTCTTCAACACCGCCTCGGTCCTCTACGATGCCGTCTACGTCGTCGGCGGCGCCCACAGCGTGGCCACTTTGAAGCGCGAGGCCAAGGCGATCCACTTCATCAACGAGGCCTACATGCACTGCAAGCCGATCGCCGCCACGGGCGAAGGCATCGATCTCCTGGCGGCATCGCAAATTGGGAGCGGTCGGAGCGATCGATCCCGACGCCGACGAAAAGCAGATTGCATCGCAAGACGGCGTAATCACAAGTCGATCGGCTCCGGTGAACAAGGTCGCGGCCGAGTTCATCCAGGCAATCGGCGAGCACCGCTTCTGGAGCCGCGAGGATAAAGGGTCAGTTCCAGCATAAACTGACGAACTCCCTCCCCGCCGTCCCTCGCCGGCGACGTGTATCCCCGCTGCACCACCGTAGATGCGGTTTTACCATCGGCGAGAGCCCTACTTGCCCCCAAAACGTCAAAAACTACCACGGGGTTTCGCACGCCGCCGGCCGGCTGTAGAATTGGCCACAGCCAAAAAACACCCCGCCGAACGCAATCTAACGCGTTCGCTCGGGGCGTTCTACAGATACGGCAATTTCAGCAAAATGAGCCCGTAGCTCAGTTGGTAGAGCAACGGACTTTTAATCCGTAGGTCGTGGGTTCGAGCCCCGCCGGGCTCATTTTCTGCTTTCGCTTTTCTGGCGGCGCTGCTGGCCGTTTCTAGTGGCCACTCATCGGCAAAAAAATTGGCACGCTCGATCCACTTTTTTGGGAGCGAGCATGCCGACGTTAGTTTCGACTCGGTATCAGGCGATCTATTTACCGCGGCTTGCGAGGCGACTCACGCACCTCGTGTCGCGCGATTTCGCCCGATCAGCAGGGCTGGCATGCCGAACAGTAGCATGACGAGCGCCGTTGGTTCCGGAACGACTTCAAAGCCAACTCCGTCGTACCAGGTGCGATTGTTCACCGTTTCCGTGCCGGCCGGAGGCCCGCCGCCGCTGAGAGTGTAGTTGTCGACATAAACTTTGGCCTGGCCATTGGAATCTGCAACGGCGACTCCCAGCGACGCTTGCCACAAGTAGCGGGAACTCTCCGAGATTACTGTCTTACCGGCTTGCGTCGCGGTGGCCGCGAGCAGCGAACCCGGATTGGAAAAATCCGCGGGGCCCAGCGCCGGAAATGGAGCGAGATTGTCGGTCGCGATTTGGATGCTATCCGTATCAGTACCAACGACGCCACCAGCGTTATTGACCGCGTCGTTGTTCAGGCGCGACCACGAAGGCAGCTCGCCCACCGAGTCGGTCAGGCTGGCGCGCAATAGCCACTGCTGGTTGATGTCGTTCGGCGACCAAAAGAACGCGTACATTTTGTAGGAGGAACCGGGGGCCAGTCCCGAGATGGTGGTCACCAGCCGCGGCGGATTTTCCGTGACGGCTGGTCCCTCGCCGGCGGATTCAAATATATTTCCGCCGTTGCCGAACGTTGTCCGCTCTTCCCATTGGTTGTCGAGCCCGGTCGTTCCGTTGAGCGGTGGCGAGAAGACTCCGCCGGCCGCCAGTGCGGTGTTGCCCGCAATGCCGGAAGTGGCGTCGACATAAGTAATCGGAGCCGCGACGGCCCCCGAGATGCCTGCTCCACCGAGAGCAAGCAGCGTGAAAAGAAAAACAAAACGTCTGCAATTCATGAGAAGCAACCTCCACCCAAGTTGGGCATCAAGTGATCACCGACAGCGATGACGCAACGTCGAGACAACAACGCGACACCAAAAAGAACACCGCCGGCCTGCGAAAAACCACGAAAAGTCTCAAACCCTCCCGCGAACCGTCCCTGCGCCTAACCGAATAAGCGCTGGCCAGCCCCCTCGCAAATCGCCACATGTTGCTATCCCGAAACCACTTAGGGCGGTCCGTGACAACTGGGGCAGTGAACCGGGTTTGCCCACCAATATAGAAATCGCGCGGACCGCGCAATTTTTTGCGCGCATTCTCGCAAAATTGTTTTCGCGCCTGCTGCGGACGACGCGAAATCAATCCAATCGCGGTCGCCACGAAGTCCAAAAGCCGACGGGGTGAGAGCGTTTACCAGGGTAATTCCGCGGGGCGGGTGTTCTCGGTCCAACTTTTCTCTTCTGCCGGCGGCTTTCCGCGCTAAAATCCTGGCCTCATCGACGATCTTTCTGTAGTAGGGTCGGTTGTCGGTCATGCCTTGGGGCAGGCAACATTGCGGTTCGCGGGCGTACTCAGATCGATCACGGGGTTTTCGTGGGAACAGCACTTGGCGAGGGCAAGACGACCATGGTCAGCGGCGGTAGGGTCGAATCCGGCAGCATCGAACCTGGCGATGACCGACAGGACGAGTTCCTGCGCCTGTTTTCGCGCTATTCCCGGCGGATTTACGAGTTCATTTTGACCCTCGTCATGCGGCATGCCGACGCCGACGAGATCTTTCAGGATACGTGCCTGGTGCTTTGGAAGAAATTCGACAGCTACGATCCGCAGGGGACCTTCTACGGTTGGGCCTGCCGCATTGCCTATTTGGAGATCCTCCAGCTGCGGCGAAAGAGCCAACGTTTTCAGACCGTCAGTGACGAGGCGCTCGAAGTGCTGGCCGATACGGCGCTCAGCCAGGCCGACAATCTCAACCTTCGACAACAATCGCTCGAAGAGTGCTTGCAAAAACTGCGGGCCGAAGATCGCACACTGATCGAACAGCGCTATCGCCAACTGCGAACACCGAAGGAAATCGCCCAGTTGGGCACCGTTTCGGTCTACTCGGTCTACCGGGCGTTGTCGCGAATCCACACGGCGCTGATGAGTTGCGTCGATCGCAGTCTGGCTCGAGAGGGGGTTCGATGACCGAGAATGAAGCGATGCAACGCGAGGCTACGGAGATCGTGCTGAACGCTTCGGCCGGTGAGGCGACCGCTGCGCAGCTCGCACGGCTCAGCGATCTGATCCTGGCAGACAAATCACTCGCCCAGTTCACGGTCGAACTCTGGAATCAGGAAGCTTGGCTCTCTTGGAAGGGTTCGCAAACGCATACCGACGAATTGCTCACGCAGCTCGCACTGATGCAGACGATTCCAACCGTCGGCAGCCCGGCAAAACCTGATGCCCCGACAAAGTCCGACACGCCGGCAAAGCCTGACAACTCGCCACGCGAATCGCGTCAGCAGCAGCCGCACATCAAAGAACTTCGATCGCCGGCACGCACTTCATCGTCGCGGGTCAGCTGGCTGATCTCCAGCCTGTCGATCGCGGCCATGCTGGGAATCGGCACGATGTTGGGTGGTCTGGTCACCTGGTGGGCCATCCGCTCGGGAGCGGACCAGATTGCGGACCGCGTGCTCGACAGCCGCTCGCCTCGCTCGCCGTACGTCGCCAAGTTTGTTCAGGGCACCGCGTGCATCTGGGCGCCAGATACCGTCCCTCCGCAATCTGAAGACGGTAAGCTCCGCCGCGGCGAGTCGCTCAACTTGATGGAGGGCCTCGCCGAGATCGAGCTCGAATTGGTCACCGGCGGCAAAGCTACGCTGCAGATCGAAGGGCCGGCCAGAATGGTCCTCACCGCCGAGGGGACGCCCAGCTTGACCCTCGGCAAGTTCGCCGCCACGGTCTATCCAGGGCTCGGCGAATTCACCATGGATACGCCATTTGGCCAGGTGACCGTGCTAAAGGAAACTTCGCTCGGAATCGCCGTCCATGGACTCGACGTCGAGGTACACGTGTTCGACGGCCAGGCCACATTCATCTCGCCATGGTCGCCGGACGGCAACTCGATCGATCGCTTCACGATCGAGGCCGGTGATTCGCTGCAGTTGTCGATCGCCAATGCCGCCGCAATGAAAGCCACGCCCGGCAAAGCCGATCGAGGCCGCTTCGTTTCGCTCACCTCGATGGTCAGCGATCAGCTGGAAATCACCAGCGACTACGTGGCCGCCGTCAAACAAGCAGCTCCGATCGTCTATTGGAGGTTTGAGGACGTTCAAGAGGGCCAAGTCCAAAACGAAGTTGGTGACCACTACAACGGCGTCATTTCCGGCACGCCCGACTGGGTCTCGCAAGGCGAAAACCGCGCGATCGAGTTGGGCAGCGGCCTGTCGAATGAATCGCTCAAGGCCTACGTCGAATCCAGCGACCCCTTCGGCGACGCAATTCACGAAAGCTACTCGATCGAAGTCTGGGTAAAGCCAAGCCACTACCATCTCGGCACGCTGGTGTCGCTCGCCCGCGGTGTGCCGGGTGGCAGCGAGCATGGCGTCTTGCTCGAGCTCGGCGGACCGCTCACGACCCCTTCGACGATCGAGCATCCCGGTCGCATTCGCTTCCTGCACCGCGACCCGCCCAGCGGCGATCCTGCCTTGGGAACTTCTTGCTTCTCCAAGTCGCCCTACGATCTTCGACGTTGGGAGCACTTGGTCGCCGTGAAAGACGGTGGCGAATTGCGGCTCTACGTCAACGGAAAACAAGTGGCCAAGGCCGACGACAACACGGCGCTCGCGGAAAACCTGACGTTGCTCATCGGCCAACTCGATCAACATCGCGATTGGCGCCGTTTTGTCGGGCAGCTGGACGAACTGGCTGTTTACAACCGGGCCTTGAGCGATGCCGAAATTCGCAAACACTTTCAACTTGCTCGGCCAAAGAAAACCTCTGGGCAGGCGATTTAGGCGGTTTCAAACTCCTCGGCGGAAGAACTTTTTTGCGTACGGCGCCTTCGCGCTCGGTTGGCAATCCTAGGGCACCGGAATTCCATACGGGGGCGTGCCCTGCTTGTCGCCAATTTGTGCGCCGGCTCGTTCCACGCACCAGAAGTGAGTGAAGAAATGACTCAAAGAAAATATAGTTGCGCTACAACAACGGTTTCGCACTCGCGTCCCGCGTTCACCCTGGTCGAACTTTTGGTCGTGATCGCGATCATCGGCATCTTGGTCGCTCTGCTGCTGCCGGCGATTCAGGCCGCGCGCGAGGCGGCCCGCCGCACCCAGTGCGTCAACCATCTCAAGCAACTCGGCCTCGGCCTGCACAACTATTCAAACCAGAAGGGCGAACTGCCGGGCGGATCGAGCTACCTCGTTCAAGACGGAAAGGGCACCCGCACCTGGGTCACCGAGTTGCTGCCATTCATCGAGGAACAATCGCTCGCCAATCGATTCGATCGGACCAAATACATGAACGAGGCGCCGAACGTGACCATCGTCGCCGATGTTGTGCTGCCAGTTTTTATCTGTCCGAGCGATCCTCGCGCCGGCGACCCGATCAAGCGAAACCTCGCCGGTGAGTTCGAGCAGATTCGCACGCCCGGCGCCGCCGGAAATCGCCACCCGCCGCAGAGTCAGGCCCTGTGGTACACCGCCTCGGCCGGCCCGACGATTCCCGATCAATGTGCGTTCGACAGTTCCGCAGCGGCCTGCATGGGTTGCGACTTGGGATCTACAAATCTCTCGTGGGCTCCCATTTGCGCCCCCTGCTCGACCAACAATCGCGCCCCCTGCCCCGACAAGAGCAAAGGCGTCGGCATGTTCGCCCGCTCGATCGAGGGCGTGCCGCTACGACGAGTTACTGACGGTCTGTCCCACACAATCGCAGCCGGCGAAACGCTGCCCTTCGATTGCATCTGGAATTGCCTGTTCTGCGACAACCACCCGCTCACCTCGACGCAAATCCCCATCAACAACCGCGAGGCCGACGAGCAAGGCCTGCTGCGGCCCTGGCGCTCACACGGCTACAAGAGTGAGCACCCCGGCGGCATCAACGTGCTGATGGGCGACGGCAGCGTTCAGTTCTTGAACGAGACCATCGACTACGTGCTCTACAACAGCATGGGTACCCGCGCCGCCGGAGAAACGCAGAGCCAGTCGCTATAGTTTTGGCCGCGCGCCGGCCGGGAAAACTTGGTTTGCAACCCCGGATTACATCAACATGATACATCCGAACTCGATCTCGCGACCATGCATCCGCCCATCGCTGGCGATCGGTTTCGTCTTGATCGCGCTGGTCGGTTGTGGTCGTGACAATGGCCTGCAGATTGTGCCCGTTAGCGGGAAGGTCACGTTTGCCGGCGGACCGTGTCCCGCAGCCGGCACGGTCACATTCACGCCGCTCGAAGTGGCGGCCGGTCTGCCCCGGCGGCCCGCATCAGGCACCTTTCACGAGGACGGAACGTTCTTCGTCACTTCGTTTAAGAAAGGCGATGGGCTAATACCCGGCCGCTACAAAGTGACTGTCTCCTGCGACTCGGGACTCCCCGATCCAAGAAGCCCGGACCCCTGGGGCGACGTCAGCTATGTCGCCAAAGGATACGAACCGCCCGAGCTGGTCGTCGAAGCCGGTAGCGATCCGATCGAAGTCAACTACGATGTAACGCCAAAAAAGAAATCAGCGGGCTAGTTTGCGATAGTGAGAATGCGGCCAAGAGAATAGGGCATCCATGCGATTGATTGACACCACCACGCACCGACTCGTTCTGTGCCCAATCGGCCTCACACTGCTCGGCCTGGCTTGGGCTGCCGCAGCCCGCGGTGCCGACGATGTTCCCGCCGGAGTGGTCCTGCTCAACGACAACGCCGCCTGGTCCTGGTTCCAGGACGAGCGAGCCATTGTCGACGCCGCCAACAACCGGCTCCTGGTCAGCTCGGTCGCCAACGCCAGCGGTACGGACGGGGCGAGCCGCAACGGCGACGTCGACCTCGCCACGTTGGACCTGACGAACATGCAGGTCAGCCGCTTCGTGCTGCAATCCGCCCTCCAGGCAGACGACCACAATTCGGCAGCCCTCATCACCCGCCCCGATGGCCGTTATCTCGCCATGTACGGCCAGCACGTCGCGGGCGGCGAGGCAGGACAGCAATCCTATTATCGCATCAGCACCAACCCCGGCAACAGTTCCACCTGGAACGCGACGCAATCCTTCGACAACAACGCCGCGATGACCTACTCCAACCTGCACTATCTGCCGAACGACAACGGCGGCGCGGGGCGAATGTACAACTTTGTCCGCACCAACAACTTCGACCCCAACGTTCTCATCTCCACCAATCAAGGCACCACTTGGAGCTACGGCGGCAAACTGCTCACCGAGGGCGGCGGCAGCGATCGGCCCTACGTCCGCTATTTCAGCGACGGCGAGCGGATCCATTTCATCACCACCGAGCGTCATCCCCGCGACTTCGACAACAGCGTCTTTGCCGGCTACGTCCAGGATGGAAAGGTATTCAATTCGGCCGGCTCCGTCGTCGACTCCAACCTCTTCGACTCCAGTGGCATCGCCCCCGCGGCGCTCACCCCCGTCTTCGCCACCGGCACGGTCGTCGACGGCGAAGCGATGCGGCGGGCCTGGACGGTCGACGTCGCCATCGAATCCGGCGGCAACCCGGTCGCCGTCTTCCAGGCGCGCGCGAATGGCAACGACACCGACCACCGGTTCTTCTACGGACGCTGGGACGGCGCCCAATGGCAAGTGAATCAAATGGCCTACGCCGGGTCCTACCTTTACTCCGCCGAGAACGACTACACCGGACTCGTCTCGATCGATCCGAACGATCCGACCGCCGTCTACCTCTCCTCGGAAGTTCACCCCGCCACCAAAGCCCAATTGATCGGCGCCGACGGCCTCCGCCATTACGAATTGTTCAAGGGCAAAACGAACGACAACGGCGCCACCTGGAATTGGACGCCGATCACCTTCAATTCGACGACGAACAATGTCCGTCCGCTCATACCCGAGTGGGACAACGACAACACGGCCCTCGTCTGGATGCGCGGCCGCTACAACTCCTACACCAACTACGACATGGACGCCGTGGCCCTGGTCAACCCAGTACTCCCCGATCCGCAACTCGCGCTCGCGATCGACTTCGGCGCGACCGGTCAAAATGTGCAGGCGGGCTTTGAGTCGTTTACCCGCGATGCCAACCCGGCCGGTTCGGAGCAGAGCGAGTCGTTCACTTCGCCCTTTGCCGCCACCGGCTCGCAAGTGAACGTCACGCTCGGTGGCGGCGACGTCCAATTTGCCGATCGCGGCAACGACGTCGCCGGCCCGATCGGCGACATTGGCGACGATTTCGCGCTCGTCGATGGCGACCTGACGCTCAAGTTCGGCAACCTAGCCTCGGGCAACTACCAACTTGTCCTCTACGCCCACGATCGCGACGTCAACCAGCTCACCTACGACATCCTGCTCAAGGGCGTCGACCTGGGCACGCTCAATCCCGTAACCGGTGCCGACCCCACGATCGGGCTCTCCTCGTCGCGGATCGCCTTCGGCACCGACGGCAGCGGCGACGTCACCTTCACACTAGACGGCATCGGTGCCGGCGCAAGCGTGGTGCTCAATGGGCTGGAGCTCTATTCCGTCGGCCCCTACACCGCTCCGCTCCCACCCTACGATTTGAATTCCGACGGCCAGCTCGACCTGCTCGACTACCAAAAATACCTGGTCGGCCTCCACGCCGATCTATCCGGTCTGACGCAACAGCAAGCCTACGAACTGGGCGACCTCAACGGCGACTTCCAAAACAATTTCACCGACTTCCAGCTCTTCCGACAAGTCTATGACCAGTGGAACGGCCAGGGCGCGCTCGCCGACGCCCTGATCGGCATCCCCGAGCCGACAGCCTTGGCACTCTTTGCCGTCGGACTTTCTTGCGGGCCTTGGTGGCGAGTGCTGCTGATTGCGACAACGCATGCTTCCTCAACCGATCAAATCGCCATCGCCGAAAAAACTTCACTCCTCCCCTAACACACAACTGCGATTCAACTCTTATTCAGGAGCAAAACACATGAATGCCTCCAATCCACTAAACGGGCGAAGTCTGCGAGTCATCCTCGCCGCGGCATTAACCCTCTCATGCTTTCCGATGATCGCCACACCCGTCGCGGCCGTGGGACTCGTCTACGTCGATGCCGAAGACGATTTCGGCGGCAAATCCAGATCAGAATTTGCTTCCCGCGGCAGGCGGCACGCTGCCCGACGCGTTGAACAATACGGGGTCGACGCTCGACAGCAAATGGGGCTATCGCGCCCTGGCGCAGGAGACACGATCTACGAATCGACGATCAACGCCGATCCAGGCGCCGAAAACTCGCCCGAACTCGTCATGACGCTCAACGCGGCCCACGGCTTGGTCTCGGGAAGCAGCTACGACATTTACGTGGCGTACTGGACGGCCGGTGGCGCCGAATGGGGCGTGCAAGGGTCGACTCTCAACCGGCCCACAGACCTATTTCAACCGTACAGGGCCACTCGACTTCTTGCCTTCGGCAGTAGCCGGCTCAAGAGCGTCCTCAGCCATCTGGAGCACAGCACCATTGGGCTGCGTCGACGGAGCCGTGACAAGAGCCTCCTGCACGATCCAGGCAGACCGCGTCATGCTGTTGGGCAAGGTGGGCACGGCAACGGCCACCGGCGGACAAATCCAAGTTTTCATCGATGACCTGCCGACCACCGACTATCCGGACAATATTACTCCTGGCGGCGCACAGTTTTATCGCTCTTGGCTCGACGGCGTGGCGTTCGTCGAGGCAGGCACGCCATTGTCCCTCCAAGTCACGATCAATCGCGACAACGGTCAGCTCAGCCTTGCCAACAACACCGGAGGTTCCGTCGCCTTCACGTCTCTATCGATCACGTCCGCCTCGCAGGCCTTGCTCCCCGCCAATTGGACGTCGATCACAACTACCTATGACCAAGGCGGCGCCCTCGACACCGACGCCTGGGAAGTCACCGCCCCCACGATGCCCTTTCCCACTTATGCCGGCGCACTGACCGAGATCGAATCCGCCGGCGCCGGTACCCTCGGTGCAACGCTAGCCTCCGGCGGCTCGCCGATCAATCTGGGCAACATCTGGAAGGACACGCGCTTCTCCGACGTCCAACTTCAGATGACGCTCGTCGATGGCACGGTCTTGAATCTCACGCCCACCTACACCGGCACCGCCCACCTGCTGGGCGATCTCAGCAACAACGGCTCGGTCGGACTAGAAGACTACCTGGTCCTCTCCGCCAACCTGCACACCAACGTCTCCACGCTCGGCCAGGCCGAGGCCTATCTCCGCGGCGACATGAACGGCGACCGCCTGATCAACCATGCCGACTTCGTCGCCTTCCGCGCCGCCTTCCCGGGCGGTTCCGGGGCGTTCGACGCGATGGTTGCTCAGGTGCCCGAGCCGGGCACCGCCTTTTTGGTCGTCGTGGCCGCCTGGCTCTTGTTTTCTCTCCGCAGTTTCCGCCGCAACCTGGTTGCCGAGGCTGCCCCACGCTGTCCAGCAGTCGCGTCGCGCTGCACCGTTATCCATTCCATCGAGAATACTTCAAGGATTTCCAGCATGATCCATTGGCGTCGATATCAATTTCTTACTGCACTTGTGGCGATTGCCATCCTACCGGCCGTCGATGTACATGCCGTCAATGTGACGATGAACACAGGCGACACACTGGGCAACTCATCCTTCAACGTCGCGGGCAACTGGAGCAACGCCGCAGCTCCCAGCGCCGGCAACAGCTACTTCACTGGAAACGTCGGCTTGCGGACCCCCGCCGACGTAAACAGCTACACCTTCGGCGGCGATTCGCTGCGGGTGAACAACACGAACTTTGATCCGCTGGTACCCGCCACGCCGGCCGGCGGTCTCTGGTATAAGGGGACTGGTACCACAGGCGTTATCACTATCAACAATTTGATTCTCGATGGCGGGTTGATCACACACATCAGTGCCCCCACGGATCTCTTCCAGCTAGCCGGCAACATCAACGTCGTATCCAACTCCTACATCCAAGGCCGCCAAGGGGCCATCAATATCCTTGCCAATATCAGCGGCACAGGTTCGGTCACCAACCCCAGTTCCGATGGCGATGGCCGTATCGTCCGCTTTATGTCGCCAAACAACACGTATTCCGGTAGCATCGTCAACAACGGTCGGTTTGAGCTCTCAGCCGGCGCCAGAATGAACTTCGCAATTGGCGCGAGCGGCGTGAACAACTCGATTTCCGGCGCCGGTCCGCAAAACCTGTTGAATGGCGATTTCAACATCAACCTCACTGGCGCTAGCAGCACGTTGGGCAATAGTTGGACGCTGGTAAGCGCCACCAATCGAACCTTCGGAGACACCTTCAACATCCCCGGCTTCACCGAGTTCGCCACCGGCTCCTGGGTCAAAGGCAACTACCAATTCAGCGAAGCGACCGGCATGCTCACCGTTGCGCCCCCGCCAGACTTGCTGACTCTGCGCATCAACACCACCAACGGGCAGGTCAGTATCGTCAACGCCACCGCAGGCGCCAGCTTCGACATGAACTACTACGAAGTCCGCAGCGCGTCCGGCTCGCTCAACATCGGCGCCGGCGGCTGGAACAGCATCGACGGGAATGTGCCCGCGTCGACCACCACTTGGGAGAAGGCCGGCGGTAGCACCGCCAATCTGATCTCCGAAACGAACCTCTTGGGGATGTCGACGCTCAATTCGTCGCAGAACGTAGGCGTCGGTGCTGCGTATGCCGGTACCCTCCCGGCACACCAAGATTTGCGGTTCTTCTACGGCACCAAAAGCGGCGGCACCACGCTGTTCGGCGGGTTCGTCGAATACGTCACCTCGTCCGTCTTGCTCGGCGACTTCAACGGCAACGGCAAAGTCGACGCCGCCGACTACACCCTCTGGCGAAACAACTTGGGCGCAGTCGAAGGCAGCCTCCTCAGCGGCAATGGCAATGGCGGAACAATCGACCAGTCCGACTACAACCTGTGGAAGTCCAACTTCGGCATGGGCGGCAGCGGAAGCCTCGCCGGCCAGACGCAATCGATACCAGAACCGGCCACGCTCGGTCTGCTGCTGCTCGCGGCTTGCTGTGGACTGGTAACACGGCGCAGTCGTCAGGCCTGAAACCGGGAGGGTGGCACGTCCCTCAGGTTCCACCGAAGGGCGTGGTAGTCTGTTCCGGTGAGCAACCACGCCCGTCGCTGGAAGCTCCTGGCGTGCCACCCCAATTGCAATCGGAGTTTCCGCACCCTCTCGATTGCCTTGCCGCCGGCACGAGTAGATCAACGCTGAAACACCGGCAGCAATTGGTTTGGCGCGCCGAGCGTTAGCACCACCAGCGCCGTCGTGTACGCGTTGCCAAATTGA
This sequence comes from uncultured Planctomycetota bacterium, assembly GCA_963847905.1. Taxonomy (GTDB): domain Bacteria; phylum Planctomycetota; class Planctomycetia; order Pirellulales; family Lacipirellulaceae; genus DASYDU01. Next base: position 497,837 of record CAWKBP010000007.1, read on the forward strand.
CTGTCGTGCCAGTGACTGTCGACGGGCCAGGAGCCGTCCGCCTGCTGGTTCTCCAGCAGCGTCCGCACCGTGGGCGGAAAGAACTCCTCCCAGTAGCGGCCGCCTAACTGATACATCCCCTGGCAGCAATTAAACAGCGCGTAGTGATACCGATCGTGGACCCACTGCTGATTGAAAGGCAGATAGACGTTGTACTCGCGGAAGTCGTGCTCCAGTAGCCAGCGGCCCGTCTGCTGCGCTTCGCGCGATTCGTGAAAACCCGCGTGGGCCAGTGCCAGGATTCCCGCCCCTGCCATGCACCGGCTGCGGTCGTCTCCGCCACCCGTCATGTATTCAAAAGTGCCGTACTCCGCCGCATAACAGCGGCGCACGTAAGCGACCGCCTCGTCGATCGGCTCCTTCCGCACATCGAACCCTGCGTTCCGCGCCGAGCGCAGGAACATCAACTCCCAGCCAGTCACCGACAGGTCCGAATCAATGCCGTCGTTGTCGTCGATATATCGCCAGCCGCCACGATCGTCCAGCCCGATCCTTTTCCCACCGCTGCATCGCCAGCGAGAGCGCGAGCGACCTCACGATCGCCGCTTCAATCCGCTTCGCCCGCTCCGCGGGGCTCATGCCATACATCTCGCTCAACATCAGCGAAGAGATCGCATGGTTGTACGCCGCGCAAATGCCGATTTCGTGGTCCGGCAGATTCCGATCGACCGTCGGCCCGTCCGGCCCGACGAGCGCGACCAGGCCGTTTTGCTTCTGACAACCGAGCACAAAATCGGTCGCCCGCTCGAGTTGCTGGCCGTACCGCCCTTCGCCGGGAAGACTTCCGTGGGCCACGAAGGCCATCGTGCACAAACTGGTCACACCCGGCTGACCGTTGGGAATCGTCGGAAACGACCCGTCCCGCTGCTGCTCTCGGGCGAGCCATTCGAGTGCCCGCGCCACGGCCCGATCGACTCGTTGCCATTCGTCGGCCGTCAGCACGTCGGCCGGAGAACCCTTCGATCGATCGATGACTGACGTCGGCCGCAGCGGCTGCGGCCAGGCCGGCTCCGGCCCTGCCCCGATCAGCGACACACCGACGATCACCAGAAATCCCAAGCGTATCCACATCGCCACACGCCTATCGTTGAAAGACCGGTAGCAATTGATTCGGCGCCCCCAGCGACATCACCACCAGCGCCGTCGTATACGCATTGCCAAACTGCCCGTCGTGAAAGTGGCTCTCCGCTGGCCAAGCACCGTCCGACTGCTGATTCTGCAGCAGCGTCCGCACGACCCGCGGGAAAAACTCTTCCCAATCCCGGCCGCCCAGCTGGTACATCGCCTGGCAACAGTTGAACACTCCGTAGTGATAGCGATCGTGAGCCCAGCCTTGGGTGAACTGCAAATACTCGTTGTAGTGGTCGAAATTATAGTCTTTTAGCCACTCGGCCGAACTTCGTGCCTCCGGCGAATTGTGGTATCCCGCATGCGCCAGCGCCAAAATCCCCGCGCCCGCCATCGCGCGGCTCCGCTCGTCGCCGAAATCGGCCGTATATCCAAACGCACCGTAGTTCGGATTGTGCGTCCGTCGCACATACGCCACCGCCGCGTCGATCGCCGGCTTCGGCACATCGAAGCCGGCGTTCCGCGCCGACCGCAGAAACATCAAATTCCAACCCGTGATCGAAAGATCGGAATCGTGCTCGTCAAAATCATCGACGTACCGCCAGCCGCCGCGGTCGTCGTCCAAGTCCTTCGGCCAGCGCTGCATCTCGAGCGAAGCCAGGATCGAGCGAGAGACCACCCTCTCGATGCGACCCGCCCGTTCCTTCCCGCTCATGCCATACAGTTCGCTCAGCATCAGCGACGCAATCGCGTGATTGTAAGCGGCAGTCACCCCCAGGTCATGCACGATTTGGCGCGAGATCGTCGGGCCCTCGGGCCCAATCACCGTCACCAAGCCATTTGGTTTCTGACAACCGAGCACAAAGTCGGTCGCCAGTTCGAGCCGCTTGCCGTAAACGCCTTCTCCCGGCAGGTGCCCATGCGCGATAAACGCCATCACGCACAAGGCCGTCACGCCCGGCTGGCCTGATTCAATGGTTGGAAATGACCCGTCCGGTTGCTGCGAGCGTGCGAGCCAAGCCAGCGCCAGCTCGACCGACTCGTCGACCCGTTTCCACTCGCCCGTCGAAAGCACGTCGCGCGGGGAACTGCTCCTTATTCGCAAAGCCGCCGTTCCTTGCCCGACGGCGCAATTTGATCCCGCGGCTATCACTGCCGCCGTGACCGTCACCAGGATTGCTCTCTGGATATTCACGCGAGCTACCGTTGAAAGACCGGCAAGAGTTGATTCGGCGCACCGAGCGTCATCAACACCAGCGCCGTGGTATAGGCGTTCCCAAACTTCCCATCCTGGTTGTGCGCCTCCGCCGGCCAGGAGCCGTCCGCCTGTTGATTCTCGAGCAACGTCGCCACTGTACGCGGAAAAAACTCCTGCCAGTAGCGACCGCCCAGCTGGTACATCCCCTGGCAGCAATTGAACAGGCTGTAGTGATAACGGTCGTGATCCCAGGCGGCGATACTCACGTTGTAGGCATCGACATTGTACCGCAGAATGAAATCGCCGGCCCGCTCCGCTTCCGGCGCGCTGTGAAATCCGGCGTGGGCCAAGGCCAGCACTCCCGCTCCGGCCATCGCGCGGGTTCTCGCGTCTCGCCCGTCCCGATCGCCCGCCACATATTCGAACGTGGAATATTCGCTGGAGTAAGCCCGGCGGACATAGGCCACCGCGTCGTCGATCGGCTGCTTCGGCACGTCGAACCCCGCATTGCGAGCCGACCGCAGAAACATCAATTCCCAACCCGTGATCGACAAGTCCGAATCCCGATCGTCGTGGTCGTGCGAAATAGCGCCAACCGCCGCGGTCGATCGCACGATCCTTCGGCCAGCGCTGCATGGTGAGGGTCGCGACGCAGCGCCTTGTTGATCGCGCGTCGCGTCTTGCCCGTCCGCGCCGCATCGCTCATCCCGTACGACTCACTCAACACCAGCGACGAAATCGCATGGTTATAGGCCGCCGTGACGCCGGATTCGTTGCGCGGGCTACGCGACAACGTCGGCCCATCGGGGCCAACTACTGTGATCAGTCCGTTCGCCTTCTGTGCCGCGGCGATAAAGTCGATCGCCCGCGAGAGTTGTTCACCGTAGCGTCCCTCGCCTGGAACGTGGCCATGCGACATGAACGCCAGCACGCAAAGTCCCGTCACGCCCGGCTGGCCCAGGTCCAGCGATGGAAACGAGCCGTCCGACTGCTGATTGCCAGCGAGCCAAACGAGCCCCCGGTCCACTGCCCCGTCAACGCGCTGCCACTCGCCGGGCGAGAGCACGCTCGAAGCTGTTTCTGCGCTCGTTGACGCTTCCCGTCGACCCGCACCGCGAGTTTCAATTCCCTGGCCGAAAACCGAATGCGCAGTCACACACATCAAGACAATTCCGGCCGTCGTTCTGGCGTGGCGTGTCATGTCGGCCTGCTATCGCTGAAAGATCGGTAAAAGCTGATTCGGCGCACCGAGCGTCATCACCACCAGGGCCGTCGTGTACGCGTTGCCAAATTGAGCATCGAACTGGTGGCTATCCACCGGCCAAGAGCCGTCCGCTTGCTGTTCGGCGAGCAAGACTTCCACCGTGCGCGGAAAAAACTCCTGCCAATACTTCCCGCCCAGCTGATACATCCCCTGGCAGCAATTGAACAGGCTGTAGTGGTAGCGATCATGCGACGAACTCCGGCTCTTGCCGAACGGCATGATCGCATTGTACTGGTCGAAATTGTGCCGCAAGATAAAATCGCCCGATTGCATCGCCTCGGGCGCTCCGTGAAATCCGGCGTGCGCAAGCGCCAAAATCCCCGCCCCGGCCATCGCCCGGCTGCGATCATCTTCGCTGACCGCCGCCCACATATTCGAACACGCCATACTCTTTGGCGTAACATCGCCGCACATACGCCACCGCCTCGTCGATCGGCTGCTTGGGCACATCGAACCCCGCGTTCCGCGCCGAACGCAGAAACATCAGGTTCCAGCCCGTGATCGACAGATCCGAATCGTGCTCGTTGTACTCGTCGAGGTATCGCCAGCCGCCACGGTCTTTCGGTCGATCCTTGGGCCAGCGCTGCATGGTGAGCGTTGCCGATAGCGCCCGCACGATCACCTGCCGATGGTGCTCCGACCGATGCGCATCATCCATCCCGTACACCTCGCTCATCACCAGCGAGCCGATCCCATGGTTGTAGCTCGCGGTCACGCCAATGATGTGCGTCACGTCGCGCGAGATCTGCGGCCCGTCGGGTCCAACAAGCGTGATCAGCCCGTTCTCGCGTTGACAATTCGCCACGTAGTCGGCCGCCCGGGTCAGGCAGCTGCCATAGCGGCCCTCGCCCGGCACGTGCCCGTGCGACATGAACGCCAGCAAACACAGCCCCGTCACGCCCAGGCTGCCCCATGTCGAGCGACGGGAAACGAGCCGTCCGGCATTTGCTGCGCCGCGAGCCATTCGAGCGCGCGGTCCACGGCGGCATCGGTCCGCGCCCACTGCTCCGCGGTCAGCACATCGGCCGGCGACTCGGCAACCGGCAATAGCGGCGCCGGCTGACTCAGCGCCGGCAACGCGACACAGAACGTCGCGACATTCCAACAGCATACTTGGCAGACAACTCGCAGCATCGCTCACATCACCGTTGAAAAATCGGCAGAAACTGATTCGGCGCACCCAGCGCCAGACACCACCAGCGCCGTCGTGTACGTGCGGCCGAACCGCATGTCCTGGTTGCTTTCTTCCTGCCACGATCCGTCTTCGCTCTGGTTCGCCAACAGTACCGGCACCGTGGCCGGAAAAAACTGCTCCCAATAATGCCCGCCCATCTGATACATCGCCTGGCTGCAATAAAACACGCCGTAGTGGTACCGGTCGCCGCGATAGACCGGGCCCGACGTGCAGCGGCTCGTTGTAATTGCCGAAGCCATGCGCGAGGATCCAGTCGGCCGCCTGCGTCGCCTCCGGCCGGTTGTGCATCCCCGCATGGGCGAGCGCCAAAATCCCCGCGCCCGCCATCGCCCGCGAGCGGCGGTCCTCCGGCTTGACGTCGTACTCAAAAGTCTTGAACTCCGGCGAGAAGCAATGCAGCACAAACTCCACTGCCCGGTCGATCGGCTCGGCCGGCACGTCGAACCCGGCATTCTTCGCCGAGCGCAAGAACATTAAGTGCCAACCGGCCACCGACAAATCGGAATCCTGCGTGTGCAAATAGCGCCAGCCACCCGTATTGTCTGCCGTCCGCGGCCAGCTTTGGATGTTCAGGCTGACCCGCAGCGCACGCTCGATCGCCGTCGCGGTCTGCGCTCCCGCCTGGTCGCCGCTGATGCCGTACGCCTCGCTCAGCGTGAGCGCGGCGATCGCGTGGTTGTAGGTCGCCGGCACACTGTAGGCATACTTGTTCGCATTCGGGCGCGATCGGATCGTCGGGACCAATCGCCGCGATTAAGCCGTTCATCCGCTGGCACTGCCCAATGTAAGCCAGCGCCCGATCGATCGTGCCGCCATAACGGCCGGCACCCGGCTCATGCCCACACGACAAAAACGCCAGCGTCGCCAGGCCCGTCACTCCCGGTTGGCCATAGGGGTCCGTCTCGAACGAGCCGTCCGGCTGCTGCCGACTTGCGAGCCAGGCCAGCGCCCGCTCGACCGACGCATCGATCCGCTTCCACTCTTGAGCCGCCAGCACATTCGCCGGCGCATCACGTCGCTGCGCCCCCGACTCACGCCGCACGACCGCGGGCTCGCGCAGTTGCCCGCCCTGTTGTGCCCACAGCAGCGCAGACGATCCAAGCACCGCGATCACTGCGACTGCCGCCAGCTGTTGTTTCCTGCGCTGTTTCATCGACCCTCCGCCAAGAGGCGATCGCTGCGAAAATAGTTGGATAAGTCAGCCGAGCGCAGCTACCGCTGATAAATCGGCAGCAGTTGATTCGGCGCGCCAAGTGTCAACAACACCAAGGCCGTCGTGTAGCAATTCCCGAATTGGGCATCGTTAAAATGGCTCTCGGCCGGCCACGAACCGTCTGCCTGCTGATTGGCGAGCAGCGTCTGGACGACGGGAGGAAAAAACTGCTCCCAATTTCTGCCCCCCAGCTGATACATACCCTGACAACAATTGAACAAGCTGTAGTGGTAGCGGTCGATCGACGAGGTGCGCGTGAACGGCAGGTACTCGTTGTAGCGGTTGAAATTGTATTGCAGCACCCATTCGCCCGACTGCTTGGCCTCCGGCGCGTTGTGCAGCCCGGCGTGTGCCAGCGCCAATATGCCCGCTCCCGCCATCGCGCGACTGCGCAGATCGGAATTCGCGCTCACCGCATAGGCAAACACGCCATATCGCTGCGAATAGGTCCGGCGCACGTAAGCCACGGCGTCGTCGATCGCCGCCTTGGGCACGTCGAATCCCGCGTTGCGCGACGAACGCAAGAACATCAGCTCCCAGCCGGTGACCGACAGATCCGAATCCATCTCGCGCACGCTGTTCAAGTAGCGCCATCCACCGCGGTCCGCCGCACGACCCTTGGGCCAGCGCTGCATGGTGAGCGTGGCCAGAATCGATTTGTCGATCGCCTTCCGCAGGCGTTCTGCTTCCACGCCGTCGGTCGAGCCATAAAGCTCGCTCAGCCCCAGCGAGGAAATCGCATGATTGTACGATGCGGCCTCGCCAATCTCGTGAGCCACACTCCGCGAAATATCGGGACCCTCCGGCCCAAGCAGCGTGACCAGGCCGTTTTCCTTTTGACAACCGACGATGAAGTCGGCCGCACGATCAAGCCGCTCCCCGTACTCGCCCTGGCCCGGCATCTGCCCCTGCGACATAAACGCCAGGCGCAAAGGCTGGTGACACCCGGTTGGCCCATGTCGGTCGAGGGGAAGGACCCGTCCGACTCCTGCTGAGCGGCGAGCCAGTCCAGCGCTCGCTTCACGGCGGCGTCCACGCGACGCCACTCGGCGGCCGTGAGCACGTCGGCCGGTTTATCATCCTTCCGGCCGCCCGCCTCGTCGTGCGACTCGACCGAGACGTCGCTCGCCGCGGGCAACGGCTGAGCCATCAGCGTCACCGCCAACCCCACCACCGCTGTCACGCATGTTGTCGTCATCAGTAAGGTTACATTCGGCTTCATACGTACAATGCTACTGCCCCTCTTCTTGGTCGGCCACCACGCGGCTGATCTGCGAAAAATACTGCTCGATCGCCCGGCGATATTGTTCCGGCGGCGCCTTGTCGCGCCCCTGGCCGACGTCGTCGTTGAGCTTCGAAACCAGGCGATTCCAATCGGAAAGCTTGGTCCGCTTGGGCAGCGTGACTTTCGACTTCGGCGTTGTTTCCTTCAGCGCTCGAGCGATCGCCCGCCGATAGGCCGCGTCCAGCTGCCGCTGCGTCCGTTGATTCTCCCGCTGCATTTGCTGCTGCATCCACGCCCGTCCGCCCCCGCCCCCGCCCATCGATCCGCTGCTATTCGGCAGCATCCAATCATTCACGATTTGCAGATTCGACGGTCGGTCGCGGATCCCCAACGTCTGCGCCATCGTCTGCTCCTGCTCCAATTGGGCCAGCAGCTCATCAAGCGTCGGATCGTCCAGCAGATTTGCGATCGGGTCTTGCACCGGCAGCTTGTCCATCTCGGCAATCGCCAGCTTGACCATTTCGTCGTACAGTTTTTCGGCCTTGTCCAGCGCCCCACCGGCCAGCACTTGCCGTTCCGTCGCTCGCGGCATGTCGTCCACATGCAGCGCGTAAACTGCAGCCAGCTGATTCGGCGACGCTTCCTTGTCGAGCGCCGCCATAAACTCCCGAGCCTTCACCGCGATCGGCTCCGGCAGGCTCCCGTCTTGCCGCTGCATCAACCCCGAGAGCGTCTGCTCGATCGAGCCCAGCTTCCCGGCCAGCTCGTCCGTCTTCATCGCCAACCGATACTGCTCCACTTCGGCCGCGCGGGAATACTTGTCCGCCTGATGGGCCCGCGCCTGTCGCACCCAGGCCGAAGTGCTCTCAATCACCTTCCGCGTGTCCACCAATCGGTTCGCGGCAAATGCCGCGATCTCCGCGTCTTTGTCGCTTGCACTGAGCTGACGCAGCGTGGTCTCGGCTTGCGTCGCCTGCTCATATAATTTCTGCCCCTCGGCCACCAGCGAATCCACCGTCGGCCCATTTGGCACCGGCGCTTCCGCCGCCGGCGCTCCTTCCTCGGCGGCCGGCGCCGCCAACTTTGGCGATGTCGCCTCGACGATAAACTGCTGCGAATGGGCGCTCAGCTGGTTCGCCGCGGTGGCCAGCGCCTGGATCCGCTCGGTCGCAGCCGCCAGATTGCCGTCCTTCGATTTCCGATCGAGCGGCAACCACGCCTGGTAGCGACCCTGCAGTTCGCCCGTCGCCGTAGCGATCGCCGCCGACTTCCGCAGATGCCGCATCAAAAGCAGCTGCGCAATCCGAGGCCGGTCCGTCACTTCCGTTTCCGACCACGCCCGCACCTCGCGGTTGAATTCCTTCTGATCGGCCACCAGTTCGGCCAGCTCCTCGCGCAGATTCTCCGAGCGGTTGCGAATCGAATCCATCAGTCGCCGCAATAGCCGCGGATCATCGGCCAGGATCCGCGCCAGCTCGGCCCGCAACTCCTCCCGCATCTTCAGCACTTCCTCGAGCCGCTTCATGTATTCGTCGCTCAGCTCAAATTCGGCCCGCTTTCGCTGGTAGCGATTCGGATCGTTCTCGCTCGTCGGGAGTAGAGCCATCGAATTCTCGACGTACACCTGGTACATCTTTTTCACTCGTTCGACCGACTCGGCCAGCTGAAACTCGCGCCGCGATCGTTCGAATTGCCCGCGCAGCTCCGCAATCAATTGCCGTGCCCGCGCCAGGTGCTGCTGCGCATCGCGCACGTTGGGCACGCGCGTCTCGCCCTCGGCCTGCAGCGCCGTCCAGAAGTTCCTCCGCGCCGGATCGACGTGCGCGAGTCCGACGTCGGCCACCTGCAATCCAATAAACGCGTAGGGCGTGTTCTCCGTCTGCTTCGCCAGTTCACCAATTATCTTCTGCCCGCTCTCGGTCGATTGCTCGGCGCTCGTAATGTCACGATCGTGCGTCGCCCGCCATTCACCGTCGGCAGTCACCGAATCGAGTACTCCCTGGGCGGTCCGCTCCGCCTTGGCCAGCGCCTCGTCGAGCGCCGCCAACTTCGGCGCAATCGCCAACTCGAGCTTCGTCCGCTGCTGCCCCGAAAAACTCCCGGCCCACTGATCAACCTTCAGCCGCATCCGCTGACTCGAAGACGACTGGGCCACGTCGAGCGTCCGCCGCGTCATCGAATCGCCCGGCGATGAATCGCTGGCGGGCGACTTTTCCGACGACGGCTTGCTCGCACTACTACTGCTTTTGCTCGCCGATTGACTGCCGTTCGGCTGCGACGGTTCGCCGTTTTGTTTCTTCGACTTGTCTCCCACGGGAAGCAGCACCAGCCATCGGCGCTCCGTCGGTCGGTTCACTCTTGCCAGGCTCCGACATCGTCGGCTCCGGCTTCTGCCCACTGTCCGGCGCGCCCGCCATCAATCCGCGGCGATCGCTCTCGGCCGCGCGGCCGGGCGAAGTTGCCGGCGTCTTCGGCGTGCTATTCGCAGCCGTCGGTGCAGGCATCGCAGCCGCTGGCGGCGTTGGCACGGGAGTGCGTCGTCGGCGTCGCAGCCAGGGGTGCCGCCGTTGGTTTCTCGTTCGGTTTCTCGTTCGAAGCCATTGCCTTGGCCGATGGGGCTCCCGACGGCTTCGCTGCATTCGACTCAGCAGGTTGCGGCTGCCCGGTCGGGCGGGCCGACGCGACGGCTTCCGCCGACTGCGAATTTGCCGCCGGCGGATTTGCCGCTGGTGTCGAAGCGGGTTGAGCCCCAGACGACTGCTGTTCAGTCGTTTGATTCCCTGCAGTCTGATTCCCTGCCGTTTGACTCGTCTCAGCCTGATTCGCAGCCGTCTGTTCCGCCGCGGGTTGCGCCGGCTTCGCTGGCTCAGCCGCCGACTTCGCTTGCTGGGACGCGGGATCGCCCGCCTTTCCCGGCGGCGACGCCATCGCCACGGAATTCGTCGCGCTGCGGCCTTCCTCGACCGGCCCGCGATCTTCGCGGACTCTCACCTGGTAACTCAGTTCCATCCCGTCTTCCATCTGGAACTGGCTCAAATCGAGCTCGACCTTCCCTTGCACGCTCCGTGCGCCCGCCTGGTCGTCGAGCGGTATCGGAATTGTCGCCAGCGGCGTCGTTTCCTCGCTCGCCGCGTCGTTCGCATAGACCACAAGCTCGGCGCTACCGATCCCCACGTCGTCCTGCGCAGCAAACGTGATGTCGATCTTGTCACCCGGCCGCACCTCCATCTGGTCATCCGGCGTGAGCACCTTCACCGCCGGCGGCTTGTCCGCCACCACCGTCACGTCACATTGCGGCGACTGCCGATTCACCAGCCCATGCGTTTCGGTCAGCAGTGGCGCAAACGACACATTCGCCTTGAGCTGCGTCCGCCAGCGATACCAACCATCGTCGCTTTTCTCCAGCGTCGCAACTTGCTTGTCCCTGGCCCGCAGCTCGATTCCCTCAACTGCGATCGTCGGCCGCACCGCCAGTTCCAGTTCGCTCCCAGCCAGCACCGACACCCGCCGCGGCAAGCGGTCGAACGACTTGGCCTCGCGCTTCGTGTAGGCCGGCGGCGTGATCGTCATCACGAGCTTGTCGATCTCCGGCCGATCCGCCACGTCCACCTGGTACCAAGCGGTCTGCCCGTCACCGGCACGGAAGCGATACGCAAACGCCTCGTCGACGGACCGCACGTTGTGCGAAAATCCGATCGGATCGCGGCCTTGGGCCACCAGCTTGATCGTCCGCTCTTCGTCCGGCCCCTGTAGGAATAGCAGCGCGCGATCGACGGCCCGGCCTTTCACATTCGCCTCCAAGAGCAGCGGCTCGCCGCGCCCCACGACCGTGCTCCCGCGCACGTCGACCAGCTCCGTGGCCGAGATCGACGCACCGGGCGACCAAAACCGCCGCACCAATACCAGCGTCTGCCGCGCGTCGAGAATCACCGCTACTCCCAACACCAGCGTGATCGCGGTGAGGCAGAGCATCGTCCGGATCAGCGGCGAGAGCGAGACGATCTGCTGCGGATCGACGTGCGGCTCCCACCGCACCGCCTCCGAAGCCAGCCGACGAAACATGGCCGGGTGCACCATCTGCGGGTTCTCCGCCATCGCCGGCTCGAGCCGCGTCATCGTCGTCCAGCGTTCTTCCAATTCGGGGAACTCGCGATCGACGTCGCCCGCCACCTTCGACCAAGCCAAGCCACGCCGCCACGCGACCAACAGCCAGCCCAGGCTCGTGAACGCCGCGGCCAAGAGCGCCACGTTCGTGAGCACATAGCGCCACCGCGAATCGAACAGCGTCGCCGCCCAATCGACCAACATCGCCACGCCCATCGCCGCAAACAACACCGCCAGCGCCATCAGCACCGCGGTCGCCGCGTGGATCCAGCGCTTCCACGAACGCACCAGCCGCAACTTGCGCACGATCGACCCAGGAACCGCCGAAGAAAGCGTCGCTTGACTCATAATCGTAACCCTCGTCTCAGCTACTCACCTACTCAAACCAGCCCTTTCGCCTTCCGCACCGTCCATTCGGTAAACACGCAGCCCAACACCAGCAGCAAATTGAACCAGCGATTCCACAGCGGCGTCCGCTCCACCCGCTCGCTCACGTCCGGCGTGAACGACACCAGCCGCAGCACCTCGTCGATCGCGGTCGGCGGAATCACCTGCCCGCCCGTGATCTTGGCCACTTGGTCCAACAGCGCCCGGTTGCATTGCGTGTTCATCATCTCGATGCTGTCCCCCGCGCGGATCGTGATCGTGCTCACGACCGAATCCGCCGCGCCCTCGGGCACCAGCTTGTCGACCACCGCGCCCTCGACCGTGACCTGATACGCCCCCGCCGGCAACCGATCGAGCTTGCCAAAGTAGCGCCCCGGCACTTCGTCGTCGGCCGCAAGCTCGACACTCATCGCCGCCTGGTCGAACGAGAGCGCCTTGGCTTCGATCGTCTCGCCGGCGAGCGGTCGTCCGTTCGCGTCCTTGAGCCACGCCGTCACTTCCACCGGCTCGCCCGTCAGATAAGTCGTCCGATCGGTCTGCAGCCGCACCAGATCGGTCCCCGCCCCGGCGTTGGACGCGGTGATCCACCGTAGCAGCTGGCCCCAGAAGCGATGGTGCATCTCGTCGCGTCACGCGCCATCGCAGCCGCCACGTTTCCGGCGCCGCGAAGTACGCAACTCGCCCCGCACCGACCCGCTGCCAGCACAAGAACGCATGCCCGGGCGATCCGGCTCCGTCGGCCGACACGTCCCCGGCCGCATCCGACACCGCCGCAATCAGCGTGCGGGCCGTCGACTTCGGCCGGCTGTAGTCCGACAGCCCATACACCGGGAACCGATCGTACACTTGCTCCCAAGTCTTCACGCTCTCGTCCATCGAATCGGTGATCAACATCGCGCTGTGGAAGCGGCCTTCGTCGGACACCTTGAGCGCGTATCCCTCGCGGGCATACACGTTCTCGTCCCGCTCGACCGGAAGCAGGTCCATCAGCGGCTGCCCGACAAAGCGGTCCGGCATCGCATTGTCGCCCGCGATCAGAATCACATTGCAGCCGCGCTTCTGCACCGCTTCGACCAGCGCCTGCTGACTCGCCACCGACAGCTGCAGCGGACTCACGTCGCCAAGAATCACCACGTCGTACTTCGCCCAACCTTCGACGTTGCTGGGAAACTCCGGCCTCTCGGCCAGGCTCCCCGAACCGTGCAGCCGCGGCGAAAACGCCAGCTCGTCGAAATCCACGTGCTGCTCACGCAGGAACAATTGGTAAAGATACCGGTACTCCCAGTGGGACACCCCATGGGCCAACAGCACCCGCGTCCGATCGCGGACCACCTCAAACGAGACCGGCATGAAGTTGTTCGCCGTGTTCACCTCGTCCGTCACCGGCTCGACCTCGACGACATATTCCTGCCAGCCCAGCTGTTCGGCCGGCACCTTGAATCGCGCCCGTTGGTCGCCCTGCGCGCCGGTGAACGAGATTTCTTTCCGATCCACCTCGCGCCCCTCGTGCCGCAGCACAACGATCGACGACTCGCCGTCGCAATCAAACGCGGAGACGATCACATCGATCAAAGCCGAGTCCTTCTCCGCGACCGTCGACGGCGCCTCGACCCGATGGAGCAGGAGGTCCTTCATCCGCGCCGCGCTACCGATCGGCACCAGGTAGATGCTCGTCCCGGCCAGTTGCGTGGCCATCTCCTGCGGCGCAGCCACATCGGGACTGTTGTGCCGTCCGTCGGTGAGCACCAGCGCCAGCCGCGTCGCGCCGCGCGCACCCTCGGCTGCCAATTGCTCGAACACGGAGGAGAGATTTGTCGTCGCGCCCGCTCCGGCGGACGGATTAGCCCCTGCCGCCGTCATGTCGAAATCCTGCGACTCCGCCGCCGGCGCCGCATTCTGCAGCCCCTTGGCCCAGCCGCCGCTGCCGTCGATTTCCGCCGGCCGGTCGTCGAATCGAAAACGGCGAATGCGCACGCCGTCATCCAGTTTCCCCGCAACCGACTTCTCAAACGCATCGAGCGCATGGCTTACCTTCTCGCGGCGCGTCATCCGATCGCTATCGGCCCGCCGCTCTGGCGACGAATCGGCCAGTCGCCCGGCCAGATCGAACGTCAGCACCGTCGCACGCCGCTGCGCCGTTCCGATCGCCTCCGCACACTGCTCCAGCCGCACCGGCAATTCTTCGCCGTAGTTTCGCTCCGACGTATCCAGCGAAGATGCGACCGCGGCGAGCGACTCCGCGCGGGGCCCGTGAGAATCGTCTCGATCCGCTCGGCCCGCTCGCCCAGCGACTCCTCCTCCGCCGCCAGCGCGGAAGCGACCGTCGTCGCGTGCTCGGCCGCCCGGCCGACGAGCACCGCGACCGAATCGCAGGCCGCCTTGAGTTGCTTCAGCGGGCGATGTTCCTTCACCAGCTGGTCCAGTTTCAAGCACTCGGCATGAGCCGCGCCGAAGTCCACAACGAGCCGATCGCACGGCCCGCAGCGGCGAACTTTCATCGTCGCCACTCACGGCGAGCGCCCAGCGGACCGAGTCGGCCGGGTCCGGCGCGTCGACCACGTCCATGCTCTCGCTGCCGTCGGCGAAGATCGCAATCGATTGCTGCTGCGCCGTCCGCTCGATCCGCAACTGCGTCGGCCCGGCGAGCATCCACAGCGCACAACCAAACGCCACCATCCGCAACACCCAAAACACGGCCGCCCAGCCGCGCCCGACGGCATTTCGCTCCCGCCACAGCGCCCAACCGGTCCACAACGCGAGCACCAGCAGGATCACCAGCGCCGCCGCGGCGCCGACGACCCCTTCCCAACCAAGGCGTTCAACAAATTGCGGATCACTTGGACTCATAACCTACTCACCTACTCACGCCGCCCCCGCCTCAAACCCATGCCGCTGCCGCGCGATCAAATTCGCCAAGAACAACTCGGCCACCAACAGCGCCACCAGCGCCGCGAGCAATATCCCCCACACCGGCTCCCGCCGCGGCGCCGCCACGGCCACCGTCGGCTCGGCCACCACCGTCTCGTCGAACTTCACGCCACACGCGGTCGCCAGCTTCTCCCGCTCCCCGTCGTCGAGCATCCGCAGGTCCGATTCCACCGCGTGTCGCGCGACCTGATACGGCACTTCGCCAACCGTCGCGTCTGCCTTCCTTGAACCGTACGCGATACATGCCGGGCAACGTCGTCTGCGAGTAGCGGAACACGGGCGCGAAATCGGCGTCGACCGCCGCGAGCGGAATTGCCCGCCCGCGCGGCGTCACCAGCTCCGCCGTTGCGCCTGCCGCGTCTGCCGGCGGACTGGCGACGATCAAGCCGCCCGGCTCCAGATTGTAGCGCGACGTGGTCGGCGAAGTAACAAACCCCAGCCAGTCCTGGACCATCACCACGTAGGCCTTCAAGAGCGGCACATTGCTCCACTCGAGCCCCAGCGGAAACGCCTGCACCAGCACCCGCCCCTCGCCGACAAAGTTCTCGACCACCAACGGCTGGCCGCTCCCCGATTCGAAGAGCGCCGAGACCGCCTGCTGATCGGGCCCCTTGTCCGTGAATCGCCAGTACTGCCGCAGCCGGGCCTCGTCGATGTCGAGCTGCGTCGTGTTGGCGAGCTGAATCGTTGCCGGATGATCGCGCGACGGCGGATGCACGGTCGCGGCCGGATCGTCGGCCTTCGCCACGACTTCCAGCGAATCGAGCGGCAGCGGCGCGAGGCCCGCCCCGTCGCTATACCAATCGCGGCGAAAGATGGCCGGGTCGGTCGCCTCGCCCACCGCCAACCACAAACCGCCGCCCGCGCGCACAAACGCATCGAGCCGCTCCAGCGTGTTGTTGTCGAACTCCGGCACGTCGTTGATCACGATCGCGCGATAGTCGGCCAGCGGATGCGTCGCCAAAGCCGCGGCCGGAATCACCTCCGGACGATAAACGGCATGCCACGTCTGGGCCTCGCCGGCCTTAAATCCCAAAGCGGCCGAGAAGAGCTCGCCCGCCGTCACCGCATCGCTCGCATGCTCGCGCGATTCGACAAAGAGCACCGGCAGCTCCTCCGCCACTTCCACCACCAGTCCGTTTTCCTGATCGAGCGGCAACTGGTCCGCCGCTTCGAGCCGGCAGGTGACCGCGCGCACGCCCGACGATGTCGAACCGCAAGGTCGTCGCCACTCGCGCACTGGCGCGCGGACGCAGCCCCGCCACGCGCGACTGCTCCACGACTTTGCCATCCACGAGCCACTCGACGCGCGTCGGCTGGCTCGGCTGGTCGCCCAAGTTTCGCACCTCCGCCGAAACGGAGAGCCGATCGCCGGGCCGCACCATCGGCTGCCCCGCTTCGACCCGCACCACCGCCAAGTTGTCGACTTCCTCCGCATCCAACCCGCAATCGACCACTTCGATCGTCGTCGGCACCTTCGCGTCGTTCCGCGCCGCCGCCAATTGCTGCCAGGCACCCTTCGCGTCGAGTTGCCAGTTCTCCGTCTGCGAGTCGGTAAACACGACGATCCGCCGACTGGCCAGGTCCTCGCTGGCCTCGAGACTCACCGCCGATTGCAGTGACCCGAGCAAGTCAGCCGTGCCATAAGTCGGCTCCAGATTGTCCACGATCTCGTGTAGCTGCGCGCGACCACCCGCGTCGGCGGCCACATCATCGGCCATCGCCCATTCGCTCCCCGCAGCGAGCAGAATCTGCACCCCGTCGGAAGACGCGAGCGAGTCGATCAACTCCGCGGCCTGTTCCTTCAACCGGCCATCGGCGCTTACGCCGTCGATCTCGCGCGACATGGAGAGCGAATTGTCGAGCACCAGGATCACCTGCCGATCGGTCTGTTGGCCGAGCCAGCTACTGCGAATCATCGGCCGGGCGAGCGCAAACACCGAGCGCCGCCACCGCCGCCAATCGCAGCAGCATCAGCAGCAGCTCTTCGAGCCGCTCCATCCGCCGGCCCTTGGTCACGGCGCTCGCCAGAAACTGCATCGCCCCCCACAGAATCACATCCCGCTGCCGCCCGCGATACAAATGAATCGCAATCGGCACCGCGATGAGCGGCAAAGCCAGCAAGTAAGCGGCACTCAAAAAACTCACAGCATCCACCTCAAATCAAACAAAGCGAACCGCCGATGAACGCCGACAAACGCGGATGCAAGCAGCGATCCATTCCTTCCATCACTTTCTCTCCTCTTCATCTGCGTCCATCCGAGTTCATCGGCGGTTACGATTTCTTCCTTAAACCTGCGCCCGGCTCCGCTGCGGATTCTTCATCACCGCCCGACGGCGCAGCTGATACGCCAGCACTTCGCCCAAGTCGTCGCCCGTCGAGAGCGTCGACAAATCGGCGCCGCAATCGGTCATCGCCGCGCGCAGCTGGGTCATGGAACTTCTGAAACTCTTCGAGGTACGCCTTGCGAATCGTGTTCGGGTTGACCTGCATCCGGCCGGGCAGTTCGAGGTCCTGAAAAAACGCCTCCCGCCGAAACGGAAACGTCAGCTCTTCCGGCGCGAGGATTTGAAACACGAGCACGTCGTGCCCGAGGTGGCGATACTGCCCGAGCACTTCCTTCAGGGCCTTCACGTCGCCAAAGCAGTCCGAGATCACGATCACCATCCCGCGCCGCTTGAGCCGCCCCGTCATCTCTCCCAGCACCGCCGGCAGCGCCGACACGCCGCTCGGCTGCGTGTCGCCGCAAGCAGATTCAACAGCCGCGACAGATGGCTGGCCCGCGGCTGCGGCCTCACATAAGTCAAGCAGCCGATCGCCGACGATCCGCCAGCCCCACCGAATCCCGCTGCCGCAACAGCAAATGGGCGAGGCAGGCGCTCGCGATCTGCGCGTACCGCCATTTGCTCACCGTCGAAAGCCCGAACCCCATCGAGCCGCTCGCATCGACGACCAGCAGTGCCTGCAGGTTCGTCTCATCATCGTACCGCTTCACATAATACCGATCGGTGCGAGCATAGTGCCGCCAATCCAGCAGCCGAATATCGTCGCCTTTCGAGTAAGGCCGAAACTCCGCAAAGTCGGTGCAGCCCCCTTTGTGCGTCGAGCGATGCTTGCCGGAAAGAAACCCGTCGACCACCTGGCTGGCGATCAACTCCAGCCGTCCCAGCTTCGAAAGCACCTGCGGATCAAAAATCGGCCCCCGCCGGCGACCGCCTTCGCGCCAGCACTCGCAGTCGCAGCCGACGGTCGCGCGCGACGGCATGTCCTGCGCCTGCCGACTGCGCAGCGCCTCGA
Organism: uncultured Planctomycetota bacterium; assembly: GCA_963847905.1. Classification (GTDB taxonomy): domain Bacteria; phylum Planctomycetota; class Planctomycetia; order Pirellulales; family Lacipirellulaceae; genus DASYDU01. The sequence goes on from CAWKBP010000007.1 coordinate 515,756, forward strand.
CAAACTTATTGACCCGATTCTGACTCACAACAAACCTTCATTCAATCAGAAGACATTGAACAGGAGGGAGCAGAGGTAGCAGAGTTTGTATTAACACGAGACTCTGCTACCTCTGCTCCCTCCTGTTCAAACTGCCTCTACTTCCGCAACGTCGCCCGATGCCGTTCGACCAGCGTTTTGACGATCGCGTCCGTGTCGAGCCCGGCCGCTTCGGCGTTGAACGTCGGAATGATGCGGTGCCGCAACACGGGCAGGCGCAACTTCGCAGATATCGTCCGTCGTCACGTGGCACCGCTTGTGCAACAGCGCCCGCGCCTTGCCGGCCATCAACAGCGCGATGCTGGCCCGCGGACCGGCGCCGTAGAGCACCTTGTCGCGCAGGTCGGCCGGCAGCTTGCCCTCTTCCGGCCGCGTCATCCGCGCCAGATCGATCGCCGCCTCGTAAACGTGGTCCGCCACGATCACCTTCGGCACGATCGACTGCATCTGCGATCAGCGTCGGCACGTCGATCACATGCTCGACGTCGTGGCTGTAGTCGGTCGTTTGCCGCCGGCAGATTTCCCATTCGTCCTTGCGGCTCGGATAGCTGACCTTGATCTTCATCAAGAAGCGGTCGAGCTGCGCCTCGGGCAGCGGATAGGTCCCTTCGACTTCGATCGGGTTCTGCGTCGCCAGCACGAAAAACGGCTCGGGCAGCGGATACGTCTTGCCGCCGACCGAGAGCTGCCGCTCCTCCATCGCCTCCAAGAGCGCGCTTTGCGTCTTGGGCGGCGTGCGGTTGATCTCGTCCGCCAGAACCAGGTTCGCAAACAGCGGCCCCTGCAAGAAGCGGAACACGCGCTTGCCGGTCGTGCGGTCTTCCTCCAGCACGTCGCCGCCCGTGATGTCGGCCGGCATCAGGTCGGGCGTGAACTGGATGCGATGGAACGTCAAATCCATCAGCGACGCCAGCTGCGAGATCAGCAGCGTCTTGGCCAGCCCCGGCATGCCCTGCAGGATGCAATGCCCGCGGCAGAGGATGCCGATCACCAACTGCTCGGTGACGTCGTTCATGCCGACGATCGTGCCGGCGAGCTCCTGGCACATCGCGCTGATACCGGCCATGCACGTGGTCGACGACCCGCGCGACTTCGTCCGGCGTGGAATTGTCGTTCAAAACATGTTCGTTCGTGGTTGCTAGTTCACTCATTGCCATGCGACTTCTCGTTTTGAGGTTGCTAGAGGATAAAGCAAGTCGACGTTCTACTCCGGCACGATCTACTCCGACATCGAGTCCGGTGGCACGCCCTAACGTCCAGCGCAGGGCGTGGCCGCTTTGCGTGCCACACTCGCCAAGCTCGCAACGCGGCCCGCGCGTCATGCGCTTACCTACGATTCGCTTCCGACGGACAAATCTTGACGGGTGTGTCGAAAACCACCCAAATCTCAATGGGACTATCATAAGCGATTCTCTCCGTGTCCGGTTACTGGTCAGCGTCCATTTTCAGTGCTTCTTCGACGCTCAACAGTCCGTCAGAGTCGCGTCAAACTGCCCAAATTGTTCCGCCGTCCCCAGAAACTCGCTCCGCGACGAGGTCGCGGTCGCCATTTTTGTCCATGCTCGCAAACCAATCGGGCGATTGCAGTTCTGCGCTGGGTGCGACTGCTCGCGTCGCGCCGGCCGGATTGGCCAGCAGCGAATGCACCTGCGGGCCGAGCGTCACGGCGAAGCGGATCGGAATCGGCAACTCCGACCCCGCGATCTGCCCGTCGCGGTCGCGGTCGAGGCTCGCCAGCAGAGCGGCCAATTGCTGCCGCTCGCGGCGCGTGAGCCGATGGTCTCTGATCGGCGTCGAAGAGTCGCCACAGCGGATTGCCGTCGATCGCCGCTCCGACGCGCGATTTGCGTCGCTGCAATATCAGCACCGGCCGCATCCCCAGCGGCTGCCGCCGAGAATTCAATGCAATCGGCGCCCAGGTCGATCGCAATGACGTTGGGCGCGGTCGACACCGCCGCCGTCGAACCGGCAAACTCCGGTCCGACAGCGCGAGTAGCGACACGCCCGCCGATCGCTCCGTGTTGGCCCCAAAGTCCACCCGCAGCGTCGCATCCGCCGGCCCGTCTACGAGAGTCGCCGCCTGCTCCGTGCGAGCGCCGTATACCCGTTCGAGCGCAGCGAAGAGACTACCGCGATCCGTCGCATCATCGACCGGCACCACCAGCGGATGATCGGCCGCAAACGGCAACACCGGCGGCTCGATCCGCCTTGCGACGCAATTCCTGTTCGTCGACCACGTCATTCGCGTCGGCGTCGGCTTGCATCAACTGGGCGTCGGCCCCGGCAATCTCGGCCGCCTCGAGCGCCCCGCTGCGGTCGCGATCCAAATAGGCAACGAGCGGCGCCACACTGGCCCGCTGCCACGACAAGCTCGAATCCATCACCACCACCGGCGGCCCAAAGCCCCATTCCGCAACCAACCACCGCAGCTCGCGCCGGTCGACCGCCGGCCCCGGCGTCGACACATACGCCAGCAGTCGCTCGCGCATATCCGGCGCTCGCCGCGCCTGCGCCGCCACTTTTTGCGGATCGGTCACCTCGGGCAAAATTGCCTTCTTTGGTCTTCCCTTTTCCGGCAGCGTCCGCCACGTCTTTCGCGCTGCTTGCTCTCCTCGAGCACGCCATCGATCCAAGCCTCGCGGCCGTCAGAATAGGGCTTGCCGTCGACGAACACCGCCAGATCCACAACCACCGGCCGCCGCACGGCAAACACCACGAATCGCAGCCACGGATCCTCACGGTCCACCGCGACCGGCATCTGCCAATCGCCCAGCGGCGTCCGCTGATAATTCGCTAGCGGATCGTCGACCACCGCCTGCACCGCATTGAGCACCACCGCATCCGCATCGCCACCGAATCACGCGCCGCCGACAGCGCCTGCAGCTGACACTCCGCTTGCGGCTTAGCGAACGGATCGGGCCGCCCCATCGTCCGCTCTGCCTTCGCCACTCGCAGCATGCGCAGTCGAAATCACCCAACGCCAGCGCAACGCCAACCGCACCACGCAAGCGCGGTATCTCGGCGGCATGGTGCTCGCGTTCGACCACTGCGCATCATCTTCCGCATCAAGCCAAAAGTTTTTCGATCGGCGATCCATCGACAATCTTGATCGGCCGGCCCGTGTTCGAGTTGTTTTCCGTCTCCGGCGGCACGCCCAAGCGCCGTGCAAAGCGTCGCCAGCACGTCGGTCACCTCGACCGGGTCCTCGGCGATGTCCATGCCGTCGGCCGTCGTGCGACCGTAGGCCTGACCGCCGGCGATGCCGCCGCCGCCGAGCACGCACGACCACGCCCGCGGAAAATGATCCCGCCCCGCCTGGCCATTGATCTGCGGCGTGCGGCCGAACTCGCCCATCCAAACAATCGTCGTCGACTCCAACAGGCCCCGCTCCGCAAGGTCCGACATCAGCGAAGCCCAACCCGCGTCGAGCTCGCCCGACAGTCCTTTCACCGCCTCGAAGTTGTTCGCGTGCGTGTCCCAGCCATAGCTGCCGGCGACCGACGCACTCAAGCGAAACTTCGATAAAGGGCACACCCCGCTCAACCAGCCGGCGAGCCATCAGGCACCCTTGGCCGAACAAGCCCTTCCCATATTTCTCGCGGATCGCGTCCGGCTCTTGCGACAGATCGAACGCGGCCGACGCGTCGCTATCGATCATCCGCAGCGCGTTGTTGTAGACAGTCTGGTGCGCGTGCGGGCGACGCACCCGGGTGCTGATTCAAAAACCGCTTCTCCAACATCTGCCAGAGCTCAAGCCGCCGCTCGGTCTGGGCCGCCGTCACACTCGCCGGGCGGTTTGATCGCATCGACCCTCAAATCAGCAAACGCTTGCGCAGCGGTGGCCTCTGCATCCGCACCTGCCGGAGCAGCACTCTGACTGCCGGCCACGACCAGCGGCGCATACTTCGGCCCCAGGAAACCGGGTCCGAACCCGCCCTGCCCCGGTCCGCGAGCTCGGTGAAATGCTGATATAGGGCGGCAGCTTGTCGTCCGCCAGCGCCAGTTCCTTCCCCAGCGCCGCCGCAACCGACGGATAGTTGACCGCGCCCATCGGCCGTTGCCCCGTCCGCATCAAATACGCACCGCGTTCGTGGTCGCCTTCTTTCGTCGTCAGACTGCGGATGATCGCCAGCTTGTCGGCATGCTCGGCCAGCCGCGGCAAATGCTCGCTGAATCGCACGCCCGGCACGTTGGTGGCGATCTCCTTGAACTCGCCGCCGTTGGCGTGGCCCGGCTTCATGTCGAACGTATCGGTCTGGCTCGGCCCGCCCGCCATCCACAGCAGAATGCAATGCCGCCGCCGGCGCGGATCGGCCGCCATCGCCTGCGCGAGCGAGGGCAACCAGCCACTCACGCTCACGCCGCAAGCGCCACAGGCCATCGCCTTGAGCATCCGCCGCCGATCAATCGGATTCCACATTCCCATAGTTCACCTCAAATTCCGAGAGGGCGAGGCTCTCGCCGAGCCTTTAATGATTCAACGTAAACTCCGCACTATTGAGCAGGGCCCACAACACGTCCCCCAGCACCTGCTGCCGCTCCTGCTGGTTCGACGCGGTCGCAATCTCTTTTAACATCAGCTCGCGCTCCTCCGCATCTGGAAAACGCGAGAGCGTCGCCAGATACAACGTGTCGAGCCGCTGGTCGTTCGTGAAAAACGGCGCCGAGAGCGATTTCAACAGCCCGCTCGCCGCCACGTCGGTCGCGCTGTAAATCAAGCCGCCGTGCATCAACGTCAGCGCCTGCGGGATGCCGGCCTGATAGTCGGTCACCTGTCCCGGCGCACTGCGGAACTGTTCGACAAACGCTTGCCGACTCATGTCGGTCGACCGCGCGAGCCCTATCCCCAACAGCGCCGCGTCATCCCGCCGCGCCCGCCAGCGACGCCTGCCCTGTCGCCACGGCGATCGAATCGTAAAGCTGTTCGGCCGTCAGACTCTTAATATTCATCTGGGCAAACACGAGTGCCCGCGAAGGATCGTCCACAGCACCGCCGCCCATGGCACCCCCGCCCATCTCGCCGCTTGCGTCTTCGCGACTAGTCAGCTGATAGGCATCCGTGAGCACCAGCGCCCGGCACAACCGCCGCAAATCGAAGCCGCTCGCCGCAAAATCGCGGGCCAGCGTGTCGAGCAACTCGGGACTGATCGGCGGATTCGCCGGCCGCATGTCGTCCACCGGCTCGACCAGCCCGCGGCCAAACAGATGGGCCCACACGCGATTGACCGTCGCTTGGGCAAAATGCTGATTGTTCCGGGCCGTGAGCCATTCGACCAACTGCTCCCGCCGCGACGGCCCTTCCGCCTCCTCAGCCAGCTCGATCACGCTCCCCGGCAACCGCGGCGGCACGACCTCGTCCGATTCGGGAATCATCACATCGCCCCGCGCGTTGTCGCGGACCGCCAGCACCGGCGATGTCATCTCCATCTTGCCGCGCGGCCGCGAGATGCGGGCAAAGAACGCCGCGAAGCTCCAGAAGTCTTGCTGCGAAATCGCATCATCGAACGGATGATCGTGACACTGGGCACACTCCATCCGCACGCCGAGAAACGCCCGCGACGTCCGCCCCGCGAGCTCTTCCGGATTGAGCCGCACCGCCGCATAGAACAGCAGCGGCCCCGATTCCGAAACGCGTCCCTCGGCGAGCAGCAGCTCGCGCACGATCTGGTCGTACGGCACATTGGCGGCAAACTTCTCCGCCAGCCAATCCTCGAATCCGGCCGAACCGCCCAACCGGCTCAAGTCCACGTCGTCCGGCAACAGGATCCGCCGCCAGACCGCCGCGAAATGAGTCGCATGGTCGTGATCCGCCAGCAACCGATCGACCAGCTGCTTCGCGCCGATCCGAGCGCCTGGTCCTCGAGAAAATCGCGGGCCTCGCCCACGGTCGGCACCCGACCCGTCAGGTCGAGAAACGCCCGTCGCATGAACTCCGCATCGCTCGCCGGGCCCGCCGGTGCGATCCGCTGCGCCGCCCACAGCGCGGCCAATTGCTCATCAATTTGATTCGACAGTGCGCTCGGCTCCAGCGGTTCGTCAAACGGCTGCCAACTTGGTTTGTCGTCCACGGGCGGCGTCTTTTTTGTCTTCGGACGCGGCGTCGGCACATTCGAGGCTAGCTTCTCTCGGGCGGTCTGCGGCGATTCAAGCGTCCGCACTTCGTCCGCGATCACCGCCGGCTCGGCTGGCTGCTCGGCTGGTTGCTCGATCGGCGGTTCGCTGGCAGCAGGCAACTCAACTGGGGCCACCGCTTCGGCCGGCTCATCGCCACCGACTGCAACCGGCACCGCGGGTCCGCCCTCGCCGCCGCCCACCGTATAATATTGAATCGTGCTGACGATCACGTGAAGCATGTTGGCCCACGCCGGCGCATCCGCCCACACGGCCATCGCCACCAACATCGCCGCCGCCGCCGCAAAGCCGACCGACCACCGCCGCAGCTGCGAGACTTGCCGCGCGGGCTCTGGCACGGGCTTTGATAATGACACTGGGCAAGCGTCACCGATTCCACTTCTGCCGCATGCCCGTTGGACAGGTGCCCATTCATTGCGTGCCCATTCACCGCATGCCCGTTCCGAGCGTGCCCATTCCCCACATGCCCATTCGCCGACCGAACCTGCACATCATCAAACGACGAGCCCGCACCGTTCGCTGCTCCGCCCGCCGCAAACTCGGCGTCGAGCCGCGCCGAGAGTTCGCTGGCAAACTCTTCACGAATCGCCGGACCGGCGTACGCGCTGGTGAGCAGCCACGCCAGCCGCGCTTTGTTCATTTCATCGGGCATTTCATCGGATTGTTCTGGATTCGTATTCATCACTTTGCCGTTCGCTTCTTTTCGAACAACTTTCTGAATCCCCGCCGCGCTCGATAGAGCACCGCTTCCACGGCCCGCTCGCTTTCTCCCAATCGCTCGGCGATCTCGCGCACGCCAAGCTCGTCCAGATATTTCCACTCCAGCGCCAGCCGCTGTCGCTCGGGCAACTGGCCGAGCGCTCGCAGCACCTCGTGCCGCGTCTCCTCCGTCTCAAGCGGGACCGTCGGCCCGTCGCGTTGCGCCGCAATCGGCGACACAGCCGCAGCAGCCAATTTCCTGCGGGCGCGATACGCCTGGCGATGGTGATCGGCCGCCCGCCGTCGCACCACGGAAGTCAGCCAGCCGGCCACGTTCGGCGCATCGCCCTCCAGCCGTTCCAGATTCCTCAAGAGTGCCACGAGAGTCTCCGAGGTGATGTCCTCGGCGGCATGCGCGTCTCCCACCAATGCGTATGCCTGCCGCCAAACCAGCGGCAAATAGCGCTCGTACAGCGCCCGCCAGGCTTCGGCGTCGCTCTTACGGGCGCGGCATACGAGTTCAGCATCCGTCAATCGAGACCTCGCTATCGGCTCATTTCATGCCCCGATGGCCGACGCACCCCAATGTAGTCGCTCTGAAGGCGAAAACCACTCACAAAGAAATGCAGCTCCCCTAGATTCACACACCAGAGCGTGAAATCTTTCACGATCTCGCGGCCCTGTCGGACTTTCGCCACAGATTTTCCCGGAAATCGGCGAACCTGCCACCAATCGGCGGCTCTTCTGCAGTCAGACGCTCAAAACCGCAGGAGTGTTCCCGCCGCCGCCGCGGTTGGCACCAAGTGCTGCAAGAATTGACGAGGTGTTCCATGTCCCTACGAGATTCCGTCCACGAAATGCGAGGTAGCGCACAGCGTCCATGACACACGGTCCATCCCGATCGAGCCATTTGAGGCCCGGTGTCGACGCGACACCGGGCCTTTTTTCGTTGGTGGCTTCAGCGCCGGCCGACGCGGCGTTCAACATTCATCATTCAAATTTAGAAATTCATCCCACGGTATCTGTAGTGTATTTGGCATGCACGGTCGCAGCCGCGACAGGTATGGGTTCGACTCCCTTTGGATACCCTTTCGCCCATCGATGCAACGCCCATTCCCATGCACCGCTTCATCCGCTTCCAAACCGAGCTCCGTTCCGCGCAAACAGGCCGCCCCCTCGGCCTGTTCTACGCGTCGGAGGCGCTGCGCGCCGAGTTTGATCTCCCGGACTATGCGTATGAACTTCTCGACGACAGCTTGAATTGGTTCAACGCGAATCTCCATGTACCGCGCCTCGGCGCGCAACGCGGCCGACCCATCTTCTGGTTCCGCACCGAAGCCAATGAGTGCCTGGCCCAAATCTGGAACCTGGTCGCCCTCTTCAACGAAGAAGGACTCTACGTAGAGCACCGCACCACGCTACGCCCCGGCCACATCGTCTACCACGACAACCACCAAATCGCCGCGATCCCCAACAAACGCTAACGACGGACTGGCCGCTTCAGCGGCCAGTTTGAATCCGCGAACGCTATCCCACGCGAGGTAGCCCTAGAAGAATAGGAAGAGCCGAAGCTTGCGTCCCATCACCTACCAATGGTGGTGATAACACCCGTGCCAATAAGGCCGCGGGCCGTACCAGTACGGTGGCGGACCCGGTGTCACGTACACCGTCGTCGGCGGCGCCACGTACGTCGGCCGTGCGGCAACATAGCCGGGCCCGGCGCCCATGTTCTGCGCCGTCAGCAGCACGCGATCGCTCACGCCATTTTGCTTGAGCGCGATCAGCCCCTGCGGGCTCATGTCGAGCCGCGCGCCGCGCGACTGGATCGTGCTAATGATGAGATCGTCGCTCACCCCGGCCCGGGCCATCCCGACCAGGTCCTGATTCGTCACGGCCGCCGCGGCCGCCTGTTGATTCATGCCAGCCACCACCGCCGCGCCGTTCGCGGCCTGCCGTTCGTCCGCCTTGTCCTGAGCCCGGCCGAGCACGTTGCCGGTGAGCGCGCCGACGCCCGCGCCAATGAGAGCCCCTTCGCCCCGATGGCTGCGTCCGCCCACGAGCGCCCCGGTGATCGCACCAAACGCGCCGCCGACCACCGTGCCGCCCAGTTGGTCGTTCTGATAGTAGCTCGGCGCCGGTTGATAGTAGTACTGGCCGGCCGCATGCTCGGTCGAAACGAGCGAACTCGCCGCCACAACCACCAGCGCCACTCCGCGAGCCGACCAATTGCGAACGACATGCATCAGCCATGCGACATCTTCTCCGGAACTGACCACGAGGCGCAACGAAACATTGCTCCCTTATCAACTTCGACCAAATCGCGGCGAATTCTCCTCGAAATGTCCGCTCCGAGCCAGAGCGACTTGCCGCCACCGCTGCTGCTTCATCAATGACGCAATCCCCTATTCCACCTTCGCCCCGCTAGCGCCGCTAGCGACCGCTATCATCCACTTTGACGGCCAGCCGACGTCGATTCACTCACCGCCCGCCGCAAGACCGAAACGACAAGAGCAACCGTTACCACCGCAACGGTTCACCCTACGCAGCCGGTCGAATCAACGATCCGCCCGGCCGCCACACGCCGTTCGACCCACCTCCCCGCTCCGTAACACCCGGTTCCCGCATGACCCGACCAGGCGACTGTCTCCGAGTCTTGGCCTGCGCGCTGGCGTTGCTCTGTGCAGCGCTCGTGTCGGTGGGCACTACTGTCGCCGCCGAGCGGGAATCGACCGACGAAGCGATCTTTTTTCTCGATCCGTCCGTCACGCTGGCTCAAATCCTTCGCGCCGAGCCTGTCGCCGAACCGGTCACCGAGCCCATCGGTGGGATTGCCGCCGAAAACTCTCCTACGACTGAGCCCTGGATCGAAACACTACCGGAAGATGCCGCCCCGCTCGGCACTCCCGCCGGCCCAGACGCCTACACCAACCCCGACGGGACGCTCCTTGGACCCGACGACTACTTCGAATACGCCCCCAACGACTTCACCTGGCAAGTCGGCCCCTCCGGCATCATCTACCGCTCGTATCTCGCCGGCCCTCACGAGCCGCGAATCAGCATCACCCCGATGTTTTCCTCGAGCCACGCCATTTGGGATGCCACGGTCGGCGGCCGCGGCGGCGTCGTCCGCTATGGCGACCGCGACCCGCTCCATCCCCAAGGTTGGCAGCTCGACGTCTACGGCGCCTCGATCGTCCGCATGGACGCCGAACACCACCAGGACCTCAACTCCGCCGATTTCGTCTTCGGCTTCCCCATCACTTACGGCGTCGACAACTGGCAGTTCAAGCTCGGCTACGCCCACCTCAGCTCCCACCTCGGCGACGAATACTCCATCCGCTATCCCGACGTCGATCGCATCAACTACGTCCGCGACGGCCTCGTCTTCGGCACGTCCTGGTTCCCGCGCGAGTGGTGTCGCGTCTATGCCGAATACGACTGGGCATTCCACACCAGCGGCGGCGCCAATCCGGTCCATTTCCAATTCGGCAACGAACTCTCGTACGGCGGCCCGACCGGCCTCCACGGCTCGCCCTTCCTCGCCGTCAACGCCCGCCTCCGCCAAGAAAACGACTACGGCGGCGACCTCACCATCCAAACCGGCTGGCTCTGGCGCGGCGACACCGGCAAAACATTCCGCCTCGGCTTCCACTATTTCAACGGCAAATCAAGCCAGTCCCAGTTCTTCAACACCTTCGAAGACCAAATCGGCCTCGGCCTCTGGTACGACTTCTAAGTTCCCCCCTCCCCCTTCCCCCCTCCCCCTTTTCTTCTGTCCATCCACCGCGCCATCTTCATCACCACCCCGTCGACCCCCAGCTCCGCCCCCACCTCGTTTAGCCACCGCCGACGATCCGCGCAGTTACACTTCGGATCCAGATGCAGCGCCACCTTCACCGCCCGATACCGATCCTCGGTCACGCCCAGCGACTCGAAAAACGCACCCGCTAAATCGCCCAGCCCCGTTCTGGCCGGCTCTTGCACATTCTCGTTCTGCGACGAATCATCCGCTCCCATCACACCATTCTTGCATTTAAGGCAGGACTCGGCCAGCAGTGGCTCGATTAGTACCACGCGCTCAAACAACCGGAAGTCCGCCGCTTCCCAGTGCCTCAATCATCTCCCGCACCGACGACTCGACGGTTTGCGTGACATTCGCCACCGCACCGCGCCGATCCGCCGAATAATCCGCCACGCGATCCTTCAAATTCACCGGCTCCCCCACCTGCACGCGCGCTCGCCGCGGGCCCCAAACACGCCGCACGCCCGAGACCTCCGTTTCCATCAGCCCCAGCACATCCAGGAACCGCTCCTGCGTCATCGACTCGCGGACGTAGCCGTCGTAGATCGCCACAAACCTGAGCAGCCGCCAGAGATCGTCGTACATGTCGCGGGCCGCCTGCTGCCGCTCCGTCGCGAGTCGCCGCTCATAATCCGTCCCCGCCGACTCCTCGAACACGATTCGATCGACTGCGTTGAATAGCCCGCGCACTCGATCGAGCAATGCTTCGCCCGGCTTCGGCGAAATCTCGAACTGGCTCTCCATCCGCGCGACGACCGAGAGCTTCATTCGGTCGATCCGCTCACCCAGCGTTGCCGACTCACTCGCCGCGATGCCATGCGCCCGCTCGTTGGACGCAAGAATGGCCCCCGCCGCGCGGCGCATCCGCTCGTAACGCGAGCCGTCGCTTGAGTCCCCTTAATTGCCAGACTCCGCTCCAACCGCTCCAGCGACGCGTCGATCTCCGCCTGCATATCGCGCTCGTAAACGTACTTGATCGCCAACGGCACGCAGTACAGATTCGCCGCCGCGTCCGCCGCCAGCGCATCCTCGTACGCCTTGAACGCCAGCTGGAACACGCCCTGCTGAAACGGCATCACGGTGCTTCCCTGCCAGACCGTCTCCCCTTCCGGAAAAATCACCAGCCACCGCCGCCCCGCCGCCAACAGCTCGCGCGTCATCGCGAACGACGGCCGATCCACCGCCCCGCGGCGAATCGAATACACGCCCAGCCGCGGCAACAACCACCGTTGCAACCGCGACTGCTCAAACAGCTCGAGAGCCGCAAGATAGTTGAACTCCGCGCCCAGCAGTCCCGAAAGATGCATCAACACATGCGGCTCATACCCGCCGCAATGACTCGGCGTCACCAGGCACCGCTCGCCCCGCAGCCGCTCCAGCCGCGCGAGCCCATCGCCCACGACCTCGACCGCCTCCACCCTGAGCTTGCGGCGCATATCCCGCCCGACGGCAGCCAGCGCGAGCCGCGTCACAAAACGATTGTTCCGCGGCGGATAGAACGTCCCCGGCCGCGGTCGGGCATGAGGATCGTAAGTCCGGTGCTTCGAACGATGCATCGGCGATTCTTCCCCACAAGTTCTTCGGCCACCGTTTGCGGTGGGACCGGATGCGCCAAATATCTCGACCGCTTCATGTCGGGACGTTAACTCGTTATCAAATTGGCTACCATAATGCGTAACAGACGTTACCATATTGACATGGGACACCAAGATGGGCCAGACGAAGACCTCTCCAATCCGATTGATCGAGGCATGGCTTGCATCGACCGCAATCAGCCTGCCGATGCGCTCGAATATTTGAACGCTGCAGTGGCTGAGTATCCCACCTGCGCAAAGGCATTTTGTGCTCGCGGCACGGCATTTCGCATGCTCGGCCGCGCTGTCGAAGCCCGCAGTGATTACGACACCGCGCTTTGCCTCGACCCTGAATACGCTCGAGCCTATTTCAATCTCGGGCTATTGCGATTCGAACAAGGAGAAATGGAGGATGCCTTTCGAGATTTCTCGACTGCCATGAATTTGAACGCTGAACCCGCGTTTTACTATCACCGCGGAACGTGCTTCCTTCGGCTCGAAAAGCACGAGCTTGCCATCGACGACTTCAGCGAATGCCTGCGACTCAACCCAAACCCGGCGACCCATTTTCAACGCGGGATCGCGTACACCAATCTCAGCAATCACCCGGCTGCAATCGCAGACTTTGAAACTGCTATCGAGGCTGGTTATGCGCGGCCTAGTTCGCTTCAATGGAAAGCCCACGCGTTGGGGCTACAGAATCAGTTCCAAGAAGCTGTGGCATGTCTGGATCAGGCTATCGAGCTGGAGCCGACGAGTCCAGCTTTGTTCGCCATGCGGGGTTCCGCCCTCTTTCAATGCGGCGAGGCGGAGCCGGCAGTAAGCGACTACGACTTGGCGATCCAATTCGAGCCCGAAAACGCAGACCACTACTACTCCCGAGGATTAGCTTGGGCCCGGTTGAATGATTACGACGCCGCAATCGCCGACTTTACATCAGCAATCGGCCGACAAAACAATCACTTTCCTGCACACTGGGCCCGCGGGGATGCTTATCTCGACATTGCAGAATTCGATCTTGCCCTGCTCGACCTCACGCGGGCGATCGATTTGAATTCGAACGAATCATTTCCCTACGTGCTACGTGCCCGAACGCATCGGGCAATGGGCCGGGACGACTCGGCACTAGCCGACCTGAATCAAGCGATTGATTTATGTCCAACTCTGAAACGCGGACTGGAGGTCCGCTGCGAACTTTTCGTCGACCTAGGTCGTCATGAGGCTGCGGAAGCCGACCTCGATACGCTCGCTCAACTCGAACTCGACTCCATCCAGGATTTAGACATGACACAACGCAAGACACGCATTTCGATGTTGCTCGCGGAACACTTCGCTCCTGCCTTCGTAAGTGAATTGGCAATCACGGTTCGCAAGTTTCCGTTCCGCGTTCGCGCCGATTTGCATCGTGCAATCAACCGACTCTTCGACACTTCGGTGCAAGTGTCCAATTTCTTCGGAGTAAAAAAGGACCGCTCATACGAGAGCATGATGCTGTCGGACCTGCTTTATTCGGATCCTCACGATGCCGCGCTGGCGGTCCCGCCGCAATACGAAGAACTAGACATAGGCGAGACGGATCCGATTCGCTGCATCAGAAATGGAATTTGGCTGGCGGAACAAGACGGCCAGAAGTTTGCGGTTCTGTTGGCTCCTGAGCTTCGCCACGGCGACGCCGTTGGCCTCCAATTTCAAATCGCCGTGCTGCAAGGCGAAGAAGGTGTGCGGATTACCCAGCAATTCTTCAAACACCTCGAGGATGCCGTGCTCCGGTCCGAGTCGTATCGAGGCAAGATCCTTTCGCTGGAAGTCAAAGACCACTACTCCGGGATGACGGCTGGCATCTGCGTTCACAAACTTCGCACCGTCGACCGCGAGCAAGTTATCCTCCCCAAATCGACGCTCGACCTGCTCGACCGAAACATCATCCAGTTTGCGCAACAGCGTAGTCGGCTCGCCGAATTCGGACTCTCTACGAAAAAAGGCCTGCTCTTTTACGGACCACCGGGCACGGGCAAAACGCACACCATCCACTATCTGGCCGGTGCGATGACAGGGCACACCACCCTGTTGATCACTGCCGAGCAAGTCGGCTTGCTCAGCGACTACATGACTCTCGCCCGGCTGCTGCAGCCGAGCATCGTCGTTATCGAAGATGCCGACCTCATCGCGCGCGATCGAAATCGGATGGAATCGGCGTGCGAAGAAGTTTTGCTCAACAAACTGCTCAACGAAATGGATGGTCTTCGACCCGACACCGACGTGTTCTTCATTCTCACAACCAACCGGCCCGAGGCCCTCGAAGCGGCCCTCGCCTCTCGGCCAGGACGAATCGACCAGGCCATCGAGTTCCCTTTGCCAGACGCCGATGGGCGACGAAAACTCGTGCTGCTCTATTCGCGCGGAATGGTCGTGCCCGACGATGTGGTCGAGGCGACCGTCAATAGAACCGACCGAGTCAGCGCCTCTTTCATCAAGGAGCTCATGCGCCGTGCCGCACAATTCCATCTCGAGAGAACCGATGCGGCGCACATCAGTCTTGAAGATGTCGATCTTGCACTCGAGGAGCTGCTGTTCGCCGGCGGTACGCTGAATCGAACGCTGTTAGGCATGCAGGCAGAGCTGTCCTAAGCGGGGGACACCGCCTCCGTGGGCAATACCGGCCGGTCCATCAACCGCCAGAAACCACTCCCGCTCGCCGCCACCTTCGGCATCAACATCATCGCCGCCACAAACAACCCGAGCGCCAGCGCCGTCAGCAGAATCCCCTGCAACTGCGGCCAAACCGCCGCCGCGAGCGTCACGGCCAGAATCACCGCCGCCGGCGCCACCACACCCGCCAGCCCGCGCCAAATTCCCATCAGCGTGATCGCCCGCACGCCAATAATCACCACCGCAATCGCCCCCGACACCAGCACGGCCGGCAGCAGCGAAATATATTCCTGCGCGAAGTACATCAGCGGATACGCACCCGCAAACGTCCCGATCGTCAGCAGCAGCATCCAACGATCGAATCGCGGCACGCCCGCCGCCTGCACCACCAGCCCCACCAGCAGCCCAAACGCCACCACGCTCATCGGCCCCAGCCAGGTCAGCTCGCCCAGCCGATCGATCGGCGCGATGCCCAGCACGTCGATCCGCACCGGCCGCCCAAACAACAGCCGCGCATAATCCCAGCGATACGTGCTGCTCCCGCCCGCCCGCTCGATGCTCGTCGGCTGCATCGACAACTCCAAGAGCCGCACATCCGACCCATTCGCCGTCAGCGACACGCGATACTCGTCGACGAGTCCGCCCGGTGCCAGCGACAGCTCATACAGCCCCTTCCCCGTCGCCGTGTACGTCACATCGAGCGTCGTCTGCTCCGCCGGCAGCTCCCCACGCCACACCAGCCGCCCGTCCCGCAGCGTCACCTGCTCCCGCGGCCCATCCTCCGTGGCGATCGACAAATCGGCGAGCGAAATAATCTGCGGCGGCAACGGCAATTCCAATTCACATTCGCCCGCCACACCGCCCGCGGCCACCGCGCCGCCCGGCCGCGACGCCGCGATCTTCCCCACAAACCGCGCCTCATAAATCGAGTCTGGCGTCACGGTCCCCACGCTCAACTTCGGCGTCAGCACCACGTCCGCCACAAACGAACCCACCCGCGCCCGCGGCAACGCCCTCGCCGCCGTCTCTGAATTCACTGCGCCACGAGCTCGTCGCCATATTCATCCGACGACTCGCTCGCCAGCATCGACCGCCGCGCCGCCTCGCGCGCCGACTGCACCGCCGGCAACAGCAACGAGATCAACGTGGCGACAATGACAATCACCACCAACAGCTCAACCAGCGTAAACCCACGACCACCACGACGAGACCTGGGACAGCACATACGACACCTCGCAAGAGAAGAGTGTCCTCCCACTCCCATCCTAAGCGTCGCCGCGAAGAAAGACAGCGATTGGTGCCGCCGCAAGTTTTCTGGTCCGCGCTGCAATAAACCGCGCCGCAGCACGCGAACCTACAGAATCGGCGCACTCTAAAACGATCGTTCGCGCAGCCGGCGATGCCTGAGTGCAATCACCGGCCGCCTGGCTCACACAAACATCGAGCTCGACGGCTTGTTGCGCCTCACTGGCTTGGCATCCACCGGCACAATGCCAGCTCGCCCCGCAATCCGGTCGCGCGTCGTCAGCACAAAGCGAATCAAGTCGTGCCGGCTCACCACGCCCACCAGGAACATGTCCCGCACCACCGGCAAACGCCGCACCCGCCGCGTTTGAAACAAATCGACCACTTCCACCAGCGACGTCTCTTCATTCACACACACCGGGTCCGGCGTCATGTACTTCCCCACCAGCTCCAGCTCGCGCTCCGGCTCCTCGAGCACCTCTAGCAAGTCCCACTCGCTCAGCACCCCCACCAGCTGATCCTGATCATCGACCACCGGCAAACCGCTCACCCCGTGGCGCAAAATCAAACTCGCCGCATCACGGAGCGTCGCGTCCGGCGTCACCGTGACGACCATCGTCGTCATAATATCCCGCACCTTAAACATCGCACGTCTCCTTCCACCGATTGAAAATTGGTCGTGGCGGCAGGCTTCCTCAAAAGGCCGTCCCGCTATAAAAATATAGGTCACCCCACACACGCCAGTTTCCCCCTAAAACCCGACAAAAACCGTCCTTTTCCCCCCATCGCCCAATCCGTCATCCGCTTGCGTCTTCGCGACCAATCCAACAAACTCCGAACACTACTCCTTACTCACTACTCACTACTCACCTACTCACCTACTCACTCCACTACCTCCCATGAACATCCAACGCAACGCCGCCCGCCCCCTCACCCCCGGCCCCGCCGAATACTTCACCGGCGCCGTCCAACTCGACCGCTTCCTCGACGCCCCCGCCCCGGCCCGAGTCGCCGCCGCGATCGTCACCTTCTCTCCCGGCGCCCGCACCGCCTGGCACACCCACCCCCTCGGCCAAACCCTCCTCATCACCGCCGGCCAAGGCTCGCGCCCAACGCGCCGGCGGCCCCATCGAACAACTCCACCCCGGCGACGTCGTCTGGTTCGAGCCCAACGAAAAACACTGGCACGGCGCCACGCCCACCACCTCCATGACCCACATCGCCATCCAAGAAAAACTCAACGGCCGCCCCGTCGACTGGCTCGAACAAGTCACCGACGACGAATACCAATCCACCTCTTAGCGAGCACTCCCTCCTTTTACTTCGCGCCGTCGGCCACGACGGATCCACCAACAACAAACCCCAATCCACCGCTTGCGTCTTCGCGACGGCCCTCCCCACCCAACACCCAAAAGAAAAACCGCTAACAGACGCTAATAATCGCTAATCCCATTAGCGAAAATCAGCGCCCATCAGCGGTGCCTCTCCTACTTCCTTGATAGGATACGGTGTCGGGAACCAAATCGCGTTTTGCTTCACTGACACCGTTGCTTCACTAGAACTGAAAATGTTGCCGAAGCAAACGCGTCTCACTCAATTCGACGCACCCGAAAATACTTCAACTCGGTAATGAATCCTCGTTCATGCATCTGGATATTGCCGAACGCTTCCGCGACCACTTCATCGGGATACATGAAAGTCCGGCCGGTCTCGACGACGACCAGCTCGATCTCTTGATCCGCAACGGGCGACGGGGGAGCCGTCATGCCTTCGCCAGAAGCTCTCCAATCCCAAGTAACTCCATCCAGCTGCGAGGTCCTTAGTCCTCGATCCGAAATTGCACTCACGTTTTCAAATTCAATCGGAGTCTTCACACGTCGCCCATCTATTTCCGTGACATAGAATGTCAAGGAACGGTCTTTCACATGCGGTCCCGGATCCCGCCAGACACCTCGCACGGTCGTCACCTTGCCACATCGGCACCCCAAGCGACCAATAATCGACACCCGGGTCAAAAGATCCGACTGCCAACACAGATTTCGTTGGCACTTCGGGCTCGATCGCCGACGACTGGATTTGTGAAAACCCATTAGTGCTAAATGCAATCGTGCAGATCATCGCCACAGCCGACTGTCGCAAATCCATCCGAACCGCTCCTCGAAGAAAAGTAACGCAACTCGCCGCGACAATACTCGCTGCAACAGTCACGTCGCGACCCAACCCAATTGCAACTTTGAACATCACTCCACGAACACATACATCACTGCTGGAATCAGAAAACTCAGAAACAACGTGCTCATGAATACGCTGATCCAGAAAATCAGTGCCTTCGAGCCTCCAGTCCGGCCTCCGTGAGTTGATGTGGACGGAAAATAATGTTGAATGGCGACTGATATCCATCGGTGAATGGTACGCCAGGCTTTCGATTGAGTGACATTTTGAACAAATAACGCACGATCTGGACGAAACTGATGCACAAGACCAGCATTATCGAAAGCGGAACGACCACGCCTGCGCCGTTGACATTCATCGAGCAACATCCTTGATTGCACTGGCAGACAATTCGCGTCGGTAACAACGCCCGAAGCCAAATCGTGATGCGGTTACTATCACCGCTGTGCTTCCAATACTGAACTAATCAACTGCAACTCTGAGTCTCTGCCAAAATGGGCGTTTGGCCGTAATCCGTACGTCGGATGCAAAACGATGCAAAACAAACGGCGACATTTTACTTTTCCGCTTCGGTTAGCTGCTCTTCCCATCGCCACTCCCGAGTCCGCCTCAACTGATTCCCCAAATACAGCGACTTCCCCAAATACAGCGACCAGCCGAAACACACGACCGCGACCAGAAGCGTCACGCTACACACGGCGAACGTCTGCATCCAACTCGCCTCGGCGCCGTTCCAATACGCACGAAACGACTGCGACAAAGCCCACCAGAGCCAACACCCCAAAAAAGAACCCGCTGAATTCAAACGACGGATAACGATCGCATCGCCTCGGTCCCCGCCGAATCAAGTCGCCCCCGCAACTCATCGATCCCGTCGTATTCGTTGCATCAAGAGACTTCCGCACGTCAGCACCACAAACGTGATGATGATCACGACCGACAACCAAAACCACCCCTCCACAAACTCGAGCGGTAGGAATATAAGTCGAAGTATTTCCATACTCACTTCCTCGATCGGTGGGAGCAGTAAAGATGCCAGGAACCAAATCGCGATTTGTTTCCTGACATCCTAGTTGTCCCATGCTATTTTTTCCAACTCTTGCTCCGCCGATCAGTCGTCCGTTGCGTCCGGCGTCGGCGGATTGACGGGCTGCTCGCCCGCGCGAATGCGTTTCAAATACTTGTCTGTGAAGTCGATTTTTAACTCGACGAACAGCGGCAAGTGGTCCGACATCTGCCAAGTTCGCCATTCTTTGGCAAAGTACTTCGCGCGCACCGCTTTAGTCGTCGGCCACTTCTTGTTCGCCTTACCAAGCGGGTAATAAACCTCCGCCTCATCTTCGGTGTAAACCGTCTTGTAATAGTTGAAGACCCCTGCACTATTGTCCGCAGGCCCTAGCTCTAATTCATCTTTCCGGACTAAGAACGCGATCTGGTCGTAGTGCTTGTCACCAACCATGTTGCTCACCCACCGCAAGGCGTCGTTGTCCAGCGTCAGGTCGGCCGGCATGACAAATTTATGCTTTCTGAGCGCCTTCATCGTAACATCGTCCGGGCTGACGACATTCATATCGCCAAGCAGGATGTAATTCTGCCCATCCTCGTCGGCCCGCTTTTTCACAAACTTAGCGATTGCGTCGATCTCGGCGACTCGACGATCAAATCCTTCGCCACTCGTGTCGCCATAATAAAAATGGACGGTACACAGGTTGAACTTGAACCAGCCGGATTGAAATCGAACCAAAAACGGAGATCGCGCCGGCTGCTCCTCCCCATTGATTAGTTGCGCCTTAGGCAACACCACTTCCCCAGCTATGTGTTTGAACTGGACCTTATTCGAATCAAAGACGAACACCATCCGTTCGCCGTTCCCAGACCGCCCCTCCGTTACATCCGTGGCAATGTACCTCCAGGTCGGCCCAAGCAAATCCATCACTCGCTCAAACGGACGCATGTCCTCGTTCACTTCTTGCAAGGCGACCAAGTCAAACGCCGCAATCACCTCCGCGATGTAGTGAAACGATTCCGACAATCGCGGCCCGTGACGGAACTTATTGGAATCAAAGTCGCGGATGTTCCAGGTGGCCAGGAGCAACGTATCAGACGCAGTTCGTCGCGGTATCGACTTGGCGAGCGCCATCCGCAGCGCGGAGAGGTGATCGATTGTCCGCTCGCGATCAACAGACTTCCAGCGCTTCATTTGCCAATACATGGGCATGGTAATCTCCAATCGTTCAAGGGTCGTCTTGCGATCAGGATAAATTCACAGCGCAACGGGAAGGAGCAGGGAGCTGTTTCTCGACGTTTCCAGGAAATCGAGTGTAGGTGGTGACTGCTATTACCCCTAATAGAGTGGCCGCCGATCGAATCGTCAAGATTGCGCATAGTCCGCATCCAGCGTCTCAAAAGTGCCTCGATGAACGCCCCTCATTACCGTCTTTGTCCCCGCGCCTCCGTGAGACCTCCCGCTAATTCAACCCGACAATTGGCCATCGAGAACGCAAATAACACCAATCCCATTAGCGAAAATTAGCGCCCATCAGCGGTGCCTCCTCCACTACTCTCCTCCCTCCGCATCTCCGCATCTCTGCGAGAGAATTCCAGCGCATTCTCCCCCAAAATCCCCGCTGTCAAGATGGCCAAAAAAGCCACGCGAAATCGCCCACGCGATTTGTTATCGTGAACGTCCGTACCCTAATTCCGCGCCTACGCCGCTTGCGGTTTAGCTAACCACAACGTTCTCCCAAGGAACACCACCATGCCCAAACGCAAAAAACCCACCAGCACCGTCACCTTCTACCCTTCCTTCCAAGCACTCGCCGACGCCACCCACGCCATGGCCATCCAAAAACAAACCGACCACGACCATCCCGACAGCGAACACGCCGACAACAAACCCACTCCCGAACCCGAAGACCTCGGCATCCGCTCCGCCGCCGACTACCCACGCCAACCCGTCGAATGGCTCTGGCCCCAAAAAATACCCCTCGGCAAAGTCACCCTCCTCATCGGCGACCCCGGCCTAGGCAAATCCCTCATCGCTCTCGACGTCGCCTCCCGAGTCACCACCGGCGGCAGCCTTCCCAGCAGAATCAAGGAGCATGGAGCAAGGAGCACGGAGTGAACCCGAACCTGGCTCCCGACTCCCGGCCCTGACTCCTTGCCTCATTCTCCCTCCTCCATGCTCCATGCTCCGAGCTCCGTGCTTATTCTGACCGCCGAAGACGAAATCGCCGACACCATCCGCCCCCGACTCGACGCCCACGGCGCCGACCCTGCAAAAATCTTCTTCGCATCCTCCCTCACCGACCTCCGCCGCGATCGCGACAAACTCGCCGCCGTCCTCGACCGCATCCCCGACTGCCGGCTGATCGTCGTCGACCCCGTGAACGCCTTCGTCGGCCCCAGCGATTCCCACTTCCACACCATCGTCCGCAAGGTCCTCGCCCCGCTCGCCGAGCTGGCCGCCGAGCGCCGCATCGCGATCCTCGCCGTGACGCACCTCCGCAAGAACACCGGCCGCGCAATCCAAAGCGCCGCCGGCTCGATGGGCTTCGTCGCCGCCGCCCGCACCGTCTGGACCGTTTGTCGCGATCCGGCCGACGCCACCCGCAACCTGCTGCTCCCGGTGAAAAACAACGTCGGCCCCCTCTCCCCCGGCCTCGCCTACACCATCGAAACCCACGCCGACCTCAACGCACCCATCATCAATTGGCAAACAGAACCAATCGCCAACACGGCGGAAGACATCGTCACGCCTGCACCCAAGAAGCGCGGCCCCGAAGCCGAAGACCGCCGCAACGCCGGCGAGTGGCTAAAACTCGCTCTCTCGCTCGGCCCACTCGAATCGTTTCACGTCCTCCGCGAAGGCAAGCAAAACGGCTACAGCGAACGCACCCTCCAACGGGCGCTCCACGACATCGGCGGCCAGACAAGAAAACGCGGCTACTACGACTGCTGGCTCTGGAGCCTCACGTCTTCCGACATCGACGTCGCCGCCACCCGCGGAAGGGGTGGCTGGCGGTCGAACGACAGTGAGCCCCCAGATGTCACCCAACACGCATGAACAGCCATCCGTCGAACAGCCATCCGTCGAACAGCCAGCTGTCGAAAAACACCCCGCGGAAAAACTTGACGCCTTCGACGAAACTTGGCGTCTTCGAGAAAACCCCGAGAAAACGGGCGCAGAGAAACTGCCCGCATCGGCCCCCTTCACCCATCGACTGCGTCGAAGCCACGATCGCCGAATCGATCAAGTTCCTCACTAACCTCGACGCCCAATGCAAACCGCCCGACCTCACCGTCGATGAATATCCCCCGCCCCCAACCGACCACGCCAAACTCGACCAACTCCTCATTAACTTCAGAAAATCCCTACGCTCCCTCCCACGCTCAACACCTCCCCCTCCTCCTCCCCCACTCTCAACTCTCAACACTCAACTCTCAACCGCGCAAAAAAAAGTGCCAGGAGCCATTCCCGTTGCAACACGGGAACCGACTCCTGGCACTCTCGCCCTGCGGACCCTTGCGAGTCCGGAGCGATGCATCTCGGCGACGTTTCCGCCCTTGTGTGGAACGAGTCCCACACGAGGCGCCGCGGAGATGCCAATTATTTCCTCACAACAACACGTCTCATCAACGAGACGCAATCCAACTAGCTGACCATGTCCTTGAGCTTCTTCAGCGGACGAATCTTTACCACGTTGCGGGCCGGCTTGGCCTTGAACGTCGTCGGTTCGCCCGTGAAGGGATTGGTGCCTTGCCGTTCTTTCGTCGCCGGCTTGTGCTGGACAACGATTTTGGCAATGCCGTGGATCGTAAACGTTTTCGGACCACGCGGACCAACCGACTTCTTGATCTGGTCGGCCAGCGCGTCGAACACATTCGACACGTCGCGCTTGGTCAACCCTGTGGCCTCGGCAATCGTCGAGAACACTTCGGTTTTCGTGGGTGGTTTGGCAGCAGCTTTCGCCATTGTGCTGAATCCTCCAGGCTTCTTTGTTCGAGTGCAGGGAATTGTCCGCTGGACGCACCTCCATTTGTGCGTTGCGACGGTCAAAATTACATCGTGCTGGCATACCAACACAAGCCAGAAAATCGGCGAATCGCCCAGAAAACCCGGGGATTATGCCGACACTCCTGGCTTCGTCGCCTCGAGCGACGCGTGCCAACTACGACCCACCGCGCAGCAGGGGAGCCTTCCATGCGCGGCTTTGCACCAGTCTAGCTCGCAAATTAACCAGCAACTTGCTCCCTTGGAAAAATGCTATAAGATTAGATACAGAAGCAAGTTACGCGCAGAGTCGCCGACGTCTCGGCCAGCCGCCAAATGCCCCTTTTACCCGCATCCGGCGATTCCGAGATTTCCTCCACCACTCCCACTGGAATACGATTACTTGCCCGTCCGTGCCGGTCGACCAGTTCCCACCGGGCGAAGAGCGTCCGACAAATTTGGGCCAAAGGATTGTCATGATTTTTCGCCCCCTCCGATTCCGAGCCCCGGCTCTGGCCGCGGCCCTCGCGCTCGCCACCGGCAGCCTCGGTCTCTCGGTCCCGGCCAAAATCTCCCACGCCCAACAAGTCCAGTTTCAAGTTCAAGCCACCCAGAGCGCCGCCCGACGAAGATCCCTACGGCGTCTACTTACCTACCGACCGCACGCTCGCCCGCGGAGTCTCCCGCGCCCGCGAACGACTCGAGTCGGGCGAATACAACGAAGCCCTCGCCTTCCTCCAACAGCTGCTCGATCGCGACGAAGATGTGTTCGTCGAAGACGGACCTCAGTCGAAACAGCTCCGCGGATTGAAAGCCGTCGCCCGCAAGTTGATCGCCGACCTCCCGGCCGCCGGACGCGAGATGTACGTCTTGCTCCACAACGCGGCCGCCCGCCGCGCGCTCAACGCCGCACTCGCATCCGGCGATCCCGACGAACTAGCCCAGCTCGTCCGCCGCTACTTCCTCACCGCCCCCGGCTACGAAGCCGCCATCATCCTCGCCCAGACCGAACTCGACCGCGGCCACCCACTCGCCGCCGCCCACCTCTACAACGAACTCCTCGCCGATCCAGCCATCGCTGCCGAATACGAGCCACAACTCTCGCTCCTCGCCGCCGTCAGCTGCGCGCCGCCGGCCGAGCCGATTCCGCCGCGACCGTCCTCCGCACCCTGGCCGAAAAGTTCGCCGGCGCCGAAGTCGAAATCGCCGGCCGCAAATTACCGTTCCCCAAACTCAGCAATTCGAACGCCGAACTCTTGGCTTGGCTCGACGATTCCGTCGGCCACGCGCAGGCGATCGACGCGGCAGACTCCGACTGGCTCACGCTTCGCGGCGATCCGGCCCGCAACTCCCAACATCGCGGCGGCGCACCTCACTTGAGCCCTCGCTGGGAATCGCGCGTCGTCAACGACCCTCGCTTCGAAAACTTCCTCACCAGTCGCCGCGAACAAGCCGAGCAACAAGGCCTCGTCGCCATCGCCGCCGCCCGCCCGATTGCCACCGGCAACGTCGTCCTCATGCGCACTCCGCAAAACGTCGTCGCACTCGACTGGCAAACCGGAAAGCGTATCTGGGAAACCCGCGAAGAAGAATCGTCGGTCCGCGAGCAGTACCTGGCCGAGTTCATGTCCGACAACAACAACGACGAGTTCGCAACGCTCAACCATCCGCTCGAACAGCGAGTCTGGGACGACACGCTCACGATGTCACTCTCCAGCGACGGACAACGCGCCTTCGCCTTAAGCGGCATTTCGCTCGCCGACCGCAACGACCAGTCTGCTTGGAACGTCGGCCCCGGCTTCGGCGGCTCGTTCGACTTCGCCTCGTCCCCCACCAACCGTCTCTCCGCTTACGAGCTCGCCACCGAAGGCAAACTCGCCTGGGAGATCGACGGCGCCAACGCTTCCGGCGATCTGGGCGGAGTGTTCTTCCTCGGCGCGCCGGTCGCCGTCGACGGCTCGCTCTACGTGTTGGCCGAAATTCGCAGCGCCATCTATCTGCTCGCTCTCGAACCGACCAGCGGCAAACTCCTCTGGCGGCAACAGCTGGTCGGACTCGAACAAGGCATCACGCTCGATCCCCAGCGCCGCCTGAACGCCGCACGCCCTTCTACTCGGCCGGAATCCTCGTCTGCCCGACGACCGCCGGAATCGTCGTCGCCGTCGACGTCATCCGCCGCGAATTCGCCTGGGTCTATCGCTACCCGCGCCAAGTCGAGTCGTTCGCCAACATCCGTCCCGGCTGGCAAGGCCGCGCCGAAATTCAGCTCCCTCGCTCCAACAACCGCTGGCTCGATGGCCCAGCGATTATTTCCGACGGAAAAGTGCTGGTCACGCCGCCCGAATCCGGCGAACTGCATTGCCTCGACTTGGCGAGCGGCGAGTTCCTGTGGAAAAAGCAGCGCGAGAAGTCGCTGTTCCTCGCCTGCGTCGACGAGGGGAATGTCGTTCTCGTCGGCGCCGATTCCGTCACAGCTCTCCGCCTCGCCGATGGTTCTCCCGCCTGGACCAAAGATTTCGCCCTGCCCGCCGGCTCACTGCCAAGCGGTTTGGGATATTTGAGCGAAGGCCGCTACTTCCTGCCGCTCGCCTCCGGTCAGGTCATCGCGATCAATACCGCGGACGGAACTTCGACCACGGCCATCGATGCTCCGAGCGACGTCGCGGTCGGCAACCTGATTTGCCATCGCGGCTCGATCATTTCCCAGTCGGCATTGTACCTCGACAAATTCGAGCAGATCGAAGTCCTCCGCGACCGGGCGAAGTCGGCCCTCGCGGCGAATCCGCGCGACGCCGCAGCGATCCGCGACCTGGCCGAGATGCGCCGACTCGAAGGCGCAGTCCCCGAAGCCGTCACGATGCTCAAAAAGGCATACGAGATCGACTCCTCCGACCTGCTCACGCGCGACATGCTCGCCGACACGCTGCTCGAAGCCCTTGCCGGCGATTACACGACGTATCGCGCCGACCTGCCGCTACTTCGCCAAATCGTCGATCGACCCCAACAACAAATCGATCTACTGCGGATCGATGCCCAAGG
Source organism: uncultured Planctomycetota bacterium (assembly GCA_963847905.1). Taxonomy (GTDB): domain Bacteria; phylum Planctomycetota; class Planctomycetia; order Pirellulales; family Lacipirellulaceae; genus DASYDU01. The sequence continues at coordinate 542,100 of CAWKBP010000007.1, forward strand.
CCTGGACGCCGCCGGCAAACATTCGGAAGCCTTCGCCGCCTACCTGAAGCTGATCGACGCAACCGCCGCCGATCTCACTTTATTGACGATCGACGCGGAACACTCGGTTCGCAGCGACAATTGGGTCCGCGCCCAGCTCACCGCACTCTGGTCCGCCGCCTCGCCGAGCGAACGAACCGAAATCGAGCACGAACTGGAAGTTCGCAAACACGCTTGGTCTGCGCCGCCCACCGCGAACGAAATGCGTACTTATCTGGCCTATTTCGGCGGACTGCCGGACGCCGACAAGATTCGTACACAGCTGGTCCAGACGCTGCTCGAGCGATCCGACCCGCTCGACGTGGAAATGGAATTGCTGCGGCTCGCGCAATCGCCTTCCGCTCAATCCCAAGCCTCAGCCGCAATCTTGTTCACCCAATGGCTGCTGAACCAAGGCCGAACGGCCGAAGCCGCGACTCTAGCGGAAGCAGTCGAACTCGACTGGTCGAAAGCCCAGCCGGTCGCCGGCAAGTCGCCCGCCGAATGGCTCGAATCCTGGCGGCCGGAACTTTCCGGCGCCGGCGCCAACGCGTGGCCCCGCGGCCGGGTCACTGTCGAAGACCTGCCGGCTACGGCCGCCAATCGCCCCGCAATGACCCGTCGCGCCCAGGCCGAATTTCAACTCGGCCTGCGCAAGCTGCGGATCGAACAAGCGAGCGGACCGACGCTCGGACCGGCCCAATGGCTTATCTCCCAAGACGGCACGCGATTATTCGGCCGAAACGCAGAGGGCAAAAATATATTTCGTTTCAGTTCCTCGCGGCGATCGGCCGCGCAAAGGTTTACTGGCAATGCCGACCTGGTCCAGGCCGCACAACTCGGCGATTTCCTCTTTGCTACGCTCGGCGGGCAAGTCGTAGCGATCGACAGTCGCGGACGCGACGACGGCAATTCCGAGGTGCTTTGGCAATCAAGTCCGTCGGGACAACTCGGGACAAACATGCAGCGATCTGGTCGCCGTAATGGTCAGTCGATTTACCATGCCTGGTCACAGCGCCGGCGCATCCCCGGCGCGGCTGGCCGACTCGTCGCGGCGCTTGGGCCGGCAACACCCGGCGGCGTTGTTTTCCAGGATACCCAGCGACTGCGCTGCGTCGATCCGCTCACGGGCGAAACGCTCTGGACACGGAGCGATATCCCGGCTGGCAGCGAACTGTTCGGCGACGACGAATTCCTGCTCGCCGCGGACCCGGAGGAAAAGGAAATCCACGTTCTGCGCATGAGCGACGGGCAGCGCGTCGAACGGCGGGCGATGCCGGCGACGCCGTGGCTGCTCACTGCTAATCGGAACATCGCTCAACTGGTCGACACGCAAGACGAGGGAAAACAGCAAAAGACGCTCCAGGTCGTCGACGCCGTCTCTGGAAAACGTATTTTCGCGGCCGATTACGATCCAGCGGTTCGCATGACGACGCTCGATCCCGACCTGGTTGCGGTCGTCGAGCCGAATGGAGCGTTTCAATTGATTGACGTTCAGTCCGGCACTCTACTCATCGACGAGAAGTTGTCGATCTCGGCGCCGCCGCGGACGATTTCCATGTTCCGCACGGAAGATCAACTCTTCCTCGGCGTCGGCGGCCCGACGCGGCAGCAGTCGTCGCGGCCGATCGGACTCGATTGTCCGCTAGTCGATGGGGAGCTTTTCGCATTCGATTTGCGCGATGGCCGAATGATGTGGCCCGGCCCGGCGGTGATCGAGTCGCGAGGTCTGGCGCTGACCCAGCCCAACGACGTCCCCGTGCTTGTATTGGTCGATCGCCTACTCAAACGCGACGCAAACGGCAGCGGAACGAAGCTTCGTCTGTTGTGCTTGGATCGGGCCACGGGCGCGACCATATATCGCAATGACGAGCTGCCCGATATCTCGGGCGGTCAGTTCCGAGTGAGAACAACCCGCGACGAGACGGCGTCGGTCGACATCGAAATGACTGCCAAAACGATCCGGCTGAAGTTTACGGAATCTCCCCGTTCGCCGGAGCCGCCTGCCAACGATCTGGTGGAAGCACCACGCAAGAGCCTGGGCCGAGGCCTGTGGGGCGTCACGCGGCGGATGGGCAACGCCCTTCAAGACGCGCTCAAAAACCCTGGCGGAAATCTACCCGGTTCGGACAATGCCAACGAAGCTGGCGACGACTCCCCAGGACCAGACGCCCAAGGACCAACTGATGACGATTAATAGTCGCAGCGAATTCCGAACAAGTTCCATGACTCGGCGATTTCAGCTCGGGCTGATGCTGCTGGTCGCCGTGTCGGCTGCAAATCCTGTGCGGCCGGCCCGCGCTTCGATCGACGACCCACGTACCCGCAAGCTCGTCAGCGAAGGGCTCGATTGGCTGGCGTATCAGCAGCATAAGTTGGGTCACTGGACGGCGCAAGGTCGCTACCCGACGGCGATGACGGCGCTGTCGGGAATTGCGATGCTCTGCGAAGGTTCGACGACGACCCAGGGCAAGTATGCCGAGAATCTCCGCCGCGCGGTGGATTATCTCGTCCGCCAGAGTCGGCCGAACGGGCTGATTGGTGATCCATTGCGCGACGATCGCTACACCTACGGGCACGGCTTCTCAATGCTGTTTCTCTCCGAAGTACTCGGCGAAGAAGAAGACGAAGACCGCCGCGCGGAATTGGTCGACGTGCTCACGCGAGCGGTGAAATTCACGGGCGAAGCACAGACGCCGGCGGGCGGCTGGGGCTATGTCAGCTCGAAGGACGGCAACGGCTTCGACGAGGGTTCCACCACGATCACACAAGTACAAGGCCTCCGCGGCTGCCGCAACGCGGGCATCCCGGTCCCCAAAGAGATTATCGACAAAGCAGTAAAGTACATCCGCGATTGCACGCTCCCCGAAGGCGGCGTGCAATACAGCTCGAAAGGCGGCGGCGGCCGGCCCGCGATCACCGCGGCAGCTATCGCCTGCCTGTTCAACGCCGGCGACTACGATGATGATCTCGTCCCGCGGATGATGAAGTACTGCCAACAGAACCTCGGCACCGACGCCCAAAGTAGCTACGGCCACTGGCATTATGCCCACTTCTACTATGCCCAGGTGCAATACCGCGAAGGGGGCAAGGTTTGGGAGGACTATCGGGACGAAATCCAGACAAAACTGCTCGGCGAGGCGGCGGAAGTGAAACTTGGCGACCGGACCGGCGTACAATGGACTCAGGGCTACATTGGGCCCGTTTACACGACCGCATTGAACTTGATCATCCTGCAACTCGACAACGCCTGCCTGCCGATCTATCAACGTTGAGCCGATCGCCGGAACCGATCGACTTTGCTACGTTTTCCAACCCTTTGCATGGGATTTCCGCAAGATGTCCGACACGCCACCACAACTTTCCAATGGGTCGATCGAACGACTGGGCGACGCTACGCGCCAGCTCAAGGAGCAGCTTTCGCGCGTGATCGTCGGCCAACACGACGTGATCGAATTGATGCTGGTGGCGCTCTTCAGCCGGGGGCACTGCTTGCTCGAAGGCGTGCCGGGACTCGCCAAGACGCTGTTGGTGAGCACGCTGGCCCAATCGCTCAACCTGACCTTCTCGCGGATCCAGTTCACTCCCGATCTGATGCCAGCCGACATCACGGGTACAGACATCATCGAAGAGAATAAGACGACGGGGCAGCGAGAAATCCGCTTCCTCGCGGGGCCGATTTTTTCGCACGTGATCCTGGCGGACGAAATCAACCGGACGCCGCCCAAGACGCAGGCCGCGCTCTTGGAAGCGATGCAGGAGCGGCAAGTCACGGTGGGCCGCATTCGCCACCAGATGAGCAATCCGTTCCTGGTGCTGGCGACGCAAAATCCGATCGAGCAGGAAGGGACCTATCCGCTGCCCGAAGCGCAACAAGATCGGTTTATGTTCAAGGTACTGGTGACCTACCCGAAGTTTGAGGAAGAGGTCGAGGTCGCCCGCCGCACGACCGGGACCGAGGCCAACATCGTCCAGCCGGTGCTTTCGCCCGATGAAATCAGCGGGTTGCAAGATTTGGTGCGGATGGTGCCGATCAGCGACCACTTGATTCGCTACACGATCGCGCTGGTCCGACAGACCCGCGTGAAGGAACCTGGCTCGCCAGAGTTTCTTCGCGACCAGTTGGCCTGGGGAGCGGGACCGCGAGCGGTGCAGTTCTTGATTCTTGGCGCCAAGGCGCGGGCGCTGGTCCAGGGTCGGGCGCATGTTGCCGCGGAAGATATCCAAGCCCTCGCCAAGCCGGTGCTGCGCCATCGGCTGGTTGTGAATTTTGCCGCTGAGAGTGAAGGCATCACGACCGACGACCTCGTCGACCAGTTGCTCGCCACGACCCCAGCCCACGAAGACCAATTGATCCATGACGAGCGTTTCCAAAAGATCTTTGCAACCTGAGCTGATCAAGCGGATCGGCCGGCTGGAGGTTCGCGCGCGGCACATTGTGGAAGGGCTGCTGAGCGGCATGCATCGCAGTCCGTACTTCGGTCAGTCGATCGAGTTTCTGCAGCACCGGCAATACGTGGCCGGCGACGACCTGCGTCACGTCGATTGGAAGGTCTGGGGCAAGCAGGATCGGCTCTACGTCAAGCAGTACGAAGAAGACACGAACCTGCGGGCCTGCATGCTGGTCGATCTCTCGGCCAGCATGTCGTATGGCAACGGCCCAATGACCAAGTGTGACTATGCGTGCACGGCGGCGGCGGCGCTCTCGTATTTGTTGTTGCGGCAGCAGGATGCGGTCGGAGCGGTCGCGTTCGATGAATCGGTGCGGCAGATCATTCCGCATCGCACCAGCAACAGCCACCTTGCGACGATCGTCAAAGCGCTCGGCGTTGCGGAGCCACGGGACAAAACGAGTCTCTCGACCGTGCTGATGCAAGTGGCAGAGAACTTCCCACGCCGTGGGATGATGGTGCTGTTTTCGGATCTGCTGGTCGACCCGGACGATTTGCTCCGCGGGCTACGGCGGTTGCGGCAGCGGGGGCATGACGTGCTGGTGCTCCATCTGCTCGACGACGATGAGCTCGACTTCCCTTTCGCCGGCCCGACGCGGTTCGAAGGACTCGAAACGGATCAGCAGCTGAGCTGCAACCCGCGGGCACTGCGGCAGGGATATCTCGATGCACTGGGGAATTTTTTGGCGACGGTTCGGCGCGGCTGTGCCCGCGACCGCATCGACTACGCGCTGGTGCGGACGAGCGAACCGCTGGACGCCGCCCTCGTCGCGTTCTTGAGCCATCGCAATCATCAGCGCAAACGCTAAGGACAGGCGAGGATCATTCAACGTGTCGTTCTTGTTTCCAGCACTCTTGACGATCGGCTTGCCGCTCATTGCGGTGCCGCTGTTGATCCACCTGATCAATCTGCGGCGGCAGCGGAAGATCCGCTGGGCGGCGATGCAGTTTCTCGTCGAGAGCGAGCGGCAAAACAAGCGCTGGATTCTGTTCAAGCAGTGGCTACTGCTGGCGACGCGGATGGCGGCGATCGCGGTGCTGGTGCTGTTGCTCGCGCATGTGGTGGTCCGCAACGAGTGGTTGCGGCTCCTAGGGTCGGGGACTACGCACCATGTGTTGCTGGTCGACGACAGCTACTCGATTGGCGACCGCTGGGAGAACACGTCGGCGCTCGGCGAGGCGAAGCGGGCCGTCGAGGCGATCGTCGAACAGGCGCATCAGCAATCGGATTCGCAGCTGATCACGCTGCTGCGGTTCTCCGAGGCGACCCGGCTCTCGGCGGGGGCCCAGCCGGAGGTTTTCGCCCAGCCGATCGACGATAATTTCCGCAGCAAGCTTGCCGCGCTGCTGGCGGGATGGGAACCGTCGCAGACCGACGTCGGGCCGGCCGAGGCGCTCAAGGCGATTCCGCGATTGCCGCTCGCTGGCGAAGATCAGACGGTCATTTTGTATCTGCTGAGCGACTTCCGCAGTCGGCAATTCGCGTCGGCGACCGACGTGCACAAGTTGCTCGAGGACATGCAGGAGGATGTGGCTCAGACGCACCTGGTGCGATGCGTCACGCAGACGCGACCGAATCTCGGGATTACAGCCCTCGCGCCGGAAGCAGGCGTGCGGGCGGCGGGAGTCGAGACCTGGATGAACGTGACGGTCGCCAACTTTGGCGACGAACCGGCAAGCGGCATCCTCGTCCAACTGGAACAAGACGGCGACGCCCTGCCCTCGCTGTCGCTCGACGACATCCCGGCCGGCAAGGAAGTCACGAAGAAATTCCGCGTGCAATTTTCCGGTACGGGTGCTCACTGGCTCTCGGCGGCGCTGGAGCCCGACGCGGTGGAGGCCGACAATCGGCGTTATTTCGCTTGCGATTTGCCGGCGGCGCGGCCGGTGTTGATCGTCGACGGATCGACTGATGGCCGCGGCGGTCGGCAACTGTCGTTGGCGCTTGATCCGGGCGGCAACACGCACACGGGTTGGAGTCCGCATGTCGAGCCAGCGAGCTTCCTTGCGCGGACCGACAACCTGAACGACCAGGCGGCGATTGTGATGTTGGACGTGGCAACGCTCAAAGACGATGAGCTCGCGGCGCTGGAGAAGTACGTCGAGAATGGGGGCGGCTTGGCCTGGTTCGTCGGCTCGCAGACCAATCGCGACTACTACAACGAGCGCCTTTACCGTGGCGGCGCCGGTCTGTTTCCGGTGCCGCTCACGCTGCCGACGCAACTGCTCGACAGCCGCCACGAAACGGCACCGGACGTTGAAGTCTCGGATCATGCGATGTTTCAAGCGCTGGCCGGGAGGCGGAATAGCTTCTTGCCGCTGGTGCTCGTGGACTATTACTACGCGGTGCCCAGCGATTGGAAACCGCCGGCGGATGGGTCCGTCGATGTGCTCGCGCGGCTGCGTAATGGCGCGCCGCTGGTAATCGACAAGAAATTCGGCGAGGGGCGCGTGGTCGCCCAATTGACCAAGCTGTCGACCGGTGACACGCCGCTGGGCCGCTGGACCAATTGGAGTCTCAATCCGATCTTCCCCGTGCTGGCGAACGAATTGGTCGCGTACCTCTCTGCCGGACAACAGAACAGCTCCGTGCAGACGGTGGGCGACGACCTCGTTGTTCGCGTGCCTGAGGAGGAGTTTGACCCTGCGTTTCGCTTCTTCCTGCCTGGCGAGGGCGCCGCGCGGCCCGAAGTGCCCGTGGAGGCGACGATTGAAGACGGCCAGTTGACGGGCCGATTGGAAAATGTGGAGGTCAGCGGTATCTACGAAGTGCAGTTGCAGCCGACCGAGGGTCCGCCGGAACGGCGGGCGTTTGCCTTCAATGTTCCGGTCGGCGAAGGGGATTTGCATATCGTCGCGCGTGACGAGTTGGTGCGGCAACTGGGCGGCGCCAACGTCGAAATGCACGACGCGGCCGACATGTCGATCAGCCAACAGCAGCTGGCCGGATTGCAACTTGGCGACGCGTTGTTGGCAACGCTGATCGCCATGCTGCTGTTGGAACAGGTCCTCGCGTACATCGCCAGTTTTCACGCACCCGTGGTGCAGGGAGGCAAGCGATGATCCTGGCCCAAATCGCCGGCGCAGCATCCGCGCCCCTTGAAACCGGCCCCGGTCGGGTCGTTTATGAACTGAGCCGGCTGCGCGAGTTTGACGACCTGCGGTTGCCGGTGACGCTGATTGCCGTGGGAACGGCGGCGATTCTGCTCTTGGTGTGGTATCTCTATCGTCGCGATACGCGCGAATTGCCGCGGGGCATGGGGCTGCTGCTCGCTGGGCTACGGTTTATCGCGCTGGCCGGGCTGCTGGTGTTTTTTCTCGGCGTCGAGCGTCGCACCACGCGCGAGGTGATCCACAATTCGCAAGTCGCGGTGCTGGTGGACGTGAGCCAGAGCATGGCGCTCTCGGACGATGATCCGACGCAAACTGCCAACAAGCGGAGCCGAGTCGAGCAGGTGGTCGACGCGCTGGACAACATGCCGCTCGTGAAAGAGCTACGCGAGCATCACGACGTGAACGTCTCGCGCTTCGATCAGGATGTGCAGCCGGTCGTGTCGTTGCCGAAGGAGCGGGGCGCGCAGGTGATTGGCGACGGGGCGGCGAATGGCGCGTCGCCTGGCTCGCCGATCCGACTGGCAGCCGACGCGGCGGAGGAAGATCCGGCAGCCTCAGCTTCAAAACCGAAAATCAATTGGGCGGCGGAACTCGAACCGAGCGGCACGCAAACCCGGCTCGGCGACGCGCTCGACGATCAACTATATCGCTATCGCGCGGTGCCGCTCGCCGGTGTGGTCGTGATCTCGGACGGCGTGCAGAATGCGGGCACGGAGCCGAGCGCCGCGATCACCGCGGCCCGCGAAGCCGGAGTGCCGGTCTACACGATCGGCATCGGCTCGACCGAGCCGCGACGGAACCTCACGGTGAGCGATTTGCTGGTGCCCGCCCGGGCGTTTCCGGGCGACACGCTGAACATCGTCGGCTACATCCAGGCGACCGGATACGCGGGCCGCTACGTCGATGTCGAGCTGCTACGCCGCGGGAACGAAGAAGCCGCCGGCATGGGAACGACGATCGCCTCGGAACGGGTTCAAATCGGCGCCGACGGCGAAATTGCGCCGATCTCGTTCGAAATCGAACCCACCGCACCGGGGCGATTTGTTTACCAGATTCGCGCCGCGGCCCCGCCCGATGATGACAACCCGCGCGACAACAGCCGCGAGTCGGAGATGGACGTCGTCGACCGCGAGACCCGCGTGTTGCTGATCGCCAGCGGCCCGACGCGCGAGTATCGCTTCCTCCGCGATCAGTTGCATCGAGACCGCTCGATGAAGACCGATGTGCTGCTGCAGACGGCTCAGCCCGGCATGTCGCAAGACGCGGACAATATCCTCAGCGAGTTTCCCTCAACCCGCGAGGAGCTGTATCAATACGACTGCATCATTGCGTTCGATCCCGACTGGACCCAGCTCGACGCCGCCCAAGTGGAGTTGCTGGAGAAATGGGTCGCCGACGAAGCGGGCGGGCTGATCGCGGTGCCGGGGCCGATTCACACGGCCGAGTGGGTGCGCAGCGTCGAGCACGCCAAGCTCCGCGACCTCTACCCCGTGGTGTTCCAGCAACGGTTGACGCTGCTCGACGATGGCCACTTTGGCGGCGAGGCGGCGTTTCCGATCGAGTTTGAGCGGGCTGGCCGCGATGCCCGCTTCCTCTGGCTTGCCAACAGCGCCGAGGAAAGCAATCTTGCTTGGGCGAGTTTTCCCGGCGTCTATGGCTACTACGCGATCAAGGGCGAGAAGCCAGGGGCGACCGTCTACGCCCGGGTTGCCGATCCCGAGGCGGGAATGGGCGACAAGCTGCCGGTCTACATCGCCGGCCAGTTCTACGGATCGGGCCAGGTGCTGTACATCGGCAGCGGCGAGTTTTGGCGGCTGCGCGCGGTGGACCCGAGCTATTTTGAAGTGCTGTTCACCAAACTCATTCGGCAAGTGAGCCAGGGTCGGCTGCTCCGCGGTTCGTCGCGTGGGACGTTGCTGGTGGATCGCGATCGGTACGAGCTGGGCGAAACGGTCATGTTGCGTGGCCGCCTCGCCGACGAACGGCACGAACCGCTCACGCTCGAAAACGTCACCGCCCAAATCATCCGGCCCGACAAGAGCACCGCCACGGCCAAACTCGCGGCCGATCCGAGCCGGCCCGGGATGTACGCCGGCCAGTTTGTCGTTCGCCAGGAAGGAACCTATCAGGTGGCGCTGCCCGTTCTCGGCAGCGACGAGGAACCGTTTTCGAAATTCATTCAAGTCCGCGTACCCGATTTGGAGCGAGTTCACCCGGAACGCAACGTCGCCTTGCTCACGTCGATCGCCAAAGACACCGGCGGCCATTACTATCCGCGACTCGAGCTGGCAGCATTTGGCGACGCCGACAACATGCCGCTTGGCAAGGCGATTCCCAGCCGGACCGAAGTGAAGCTGCTCAAGGGTGCACCGGACAAGCAGTTTGCGCAGACACAAATGACCTGGTTGCTGGGCGTGATCGCCGGGGCCTTGTTTATCGAATGGATCATCCGCCGCTTGAATCGATTGGCTTAGTTTCGCAGTTCCATGGCTCAACTCACCATCCCACACGCCGTTCCGCCGATCGTCGAGAGCAAACTTGCTCAAGTGCGACGGGGTATTCGCGCGTATGTGTGGCTGGAAGGCTTGGCGACGCTGGTGATTACGCTGGTCGTCGCGTTTTGGGCGGGGATGCTCGTCGATTGGTTGTTCGAGCCGGCGCCAGGCGTGCGGCTGGCGGCAATCGTCGCGGTGGGCCTGGTTTGCCTGTGGGTCGCTTATCGCTATTTGCTGCGACGGGCGTTTGTGCGGCTCCCCGATGCCAGCCTCGCAGTGCTGCTCGAGCGCCGCTTTCATCAGCTGAAGGACGATTTGCTCACGGCGATCGACCTGGCCGAGGGCGATGATGACACGACCGTGTATCATCCCGAGCTGGTCACGCGCACCCGCAATGCAGCCATCGCCGCGGTGGCAAAAGTCGACACCAAGGAGCTCTTTCGCCGCGGTCCGCTGGTGCGGCGAGTGCTGATGGCGGTCGTGCTTGCGGCGTCGCTGCCGATCGCGGCGCTCATGGCCGGGAACGTGTTTGGTTTCTGGATCCAACGGCTGGCGCTGAGCCCGGAGCTTTGGCCGCGGCGCGTGCATTTGGAAGTGGTCGGCTTTCCAAAGGACGAAAGCGGGCGGAGAGTGCACAAACTGGCCCGCGACGACAAGTTCGAGCTCGCCGTCCGTGCCGATACGCAAGATTACGTCGCCCCGCGGCAGGTCGAGTTTCGCTTCCAGTCGGCCGACGGAGGCCGCGGCCGCGACACGATGACGCGCGTCGGCGAAGCGGTGGCTGGGCGCGACGACTTCCAGGCCTATCGCTACGAGTTCAACGATGTGAATTCGAGCATGACGCTCGACGTGATCGGCGGGGACGATCGCGTCGAAGACCTGCATCTCGAGATCGTCGCGCGACCGGAACTGGTCGGCATGGAAGTCGAGTGCGTCTACCCCGAATACCTGGCCCGCCCTGCGCGTCGGCTGCCGATCACTGGCGGGATGCGGATTCCCGAGGGAACCAGTCTCACGCTGCACGCCACGTCGACCAAACCGCTCACCGATGTCCGCGTGGCGAGCGCGAGCAATCCCGAGCCGCGCTCGCTGTACGATGTGGGCCGACCTGTCGAAGCCATTCGTTGGGTGTACGGCAATCTCGCGGCCGACGACCTGCTCACGATCCAAGTGACCGACACCGACGACGTTTCGAGCCGCGAACCGTATCGGATTTCGCTCTCCGTGATTCCGGACGAGCCGCCGCAAGTGTCCGTGCGGCTGGCCGGGATCGGCATGGCGATCACGCCCGACGCGATCATACCGCTGGTGGGCAAAGTGACGGACGACTATGGCCTCGATCGGATCTGGTGCACGTACCATGTGAACGACGGACCCGTGCGCGAACGGCCGCTGGAGCGTGACTCGCAGAGCGAGCAGGAGCAAACCACGTTTCGGCGCATTCGACACCCGCGGCCCCGACGAGGCGGGAGGCGAACGGGCGATCGAACTTGAACCGGGTCAGACGCTGTTTCTCGCGGTCCACGCCAGTGACCGCTACGATCTCGAGTCGGACGCCAAGCGTGCCCCGCGCACGGCGCCAGCCAGCAGTTTTCGCTCGACGTTGTCACAGTGCAACAACTGCTGGCGATCCTGGAGCGTCGCGAACTCGAACTGCGTCAGCGGTTCGAATCGGTCTACGCCAAGATGACCGATACGCGCAACATGCTCAGCCGCGTCGAATTCGCGACCGGCGCCGAACCCGAGGCCGACGCCGACAAAGCGCTTACCCGCCGCCGGTTGCGGCTGGCTGGAGCGCTGCAAAATGTCACGCAGTCGGCCCATGAAGTGATCGGCCTGGCGGAAGCTTTTGACGACATGTACGAGCAGGTCGAGAACAACCGCATCGACAACGTCGACCTCAAGACCCGGCTGCGGGAACAAATCGCCCAGCCCCTGCGTCTGCTAGGGGAGAACTCGATGCGGCAACTCGAAACGCAGCTTGAACTGACCAACGATCGAATCGACGACCCGCAAGAGGGGGCGGCGGCGCTGGCCGATTCGATGCGGCTGGCCGACGGTGTGCTGGTCCAGATGCAGCAGATTCTCGACCGTATGCTGGAATTGGAATCGTACAATGAAGTGGTCGGTTTGCTCCGCGGCATCCTCGACGACCAGCGGACGCTCAACGACCGCACCAAGCAGCAACAAACCGACCGGCTCAAGGACCTGCTCGAAGAATAACGGGACCCAGAGCGATGAAATACGATAACCGAAAGAGCCGACAGACCGTGGCCATGCTGGCGGCGCTGATAATCGCTGCCTGTTTTGCGACGATGCGCGAAACGGCGGCTGCCGAACCGGCGGAAACAGCTACTCCCGCGGCAGGCGACGAATTGTCGGTCGACCAGGCCCGGGTGGCCGACCGCTACAGTCGGCTGGAAACCGTGCTCGCCCGGCTGGCGGAACTCACTGCCGGCACCGACCCACGGCGAGCCAAGGTCCTCCGCGAGGCGATCGCCAAGAGCCGCGAACAAGGCATCGACCAGCAGTTCGAGTCGATTGTCTCACTGCTCGAAGACGAGCGCCTCTCCGCCGCCACCGGGCATCAATCCGAACTTGAAAAAGAACTCGAGTCGCTGTTGTCCTTGCTCTTGAAGGCGGACCGCGATCGCGAACTCGACTCGCAGCACAAGCGGATCAAAGCCTATCTCAAAGAAGTCGGTCGACTGATCCGTTTGGAAAAAGGCCTGCAAGCCCGCACCGAAGGGGGCGACGACGCGAAGCGGCTCGCCAAAGATCAGAAGCAAGTCGGCGACCAGACGGGCGAGCTCGGCAAATCGATCAGCGACACCGAGGGCAAGAAAGCAGATGAGTCCGCCGACGCGAAAGCAGGGCGAGAAAGCTGGCAAAGACTCGAAGCAGGGCGACAAGGCGAAAGACGGCAAATCCTCAGATGGCAAGCCATCCGACGGAAAACCCTCCGCTGGCGAAACCCTCAGAAGGCAAACCGTCGGATAGCAAGCCGGGCGATTCCAGTAAGCCGTCGCCTGGTGAGCCGTCCGAAGGCAAGCCGGGCCAACCAGGGCAGCCTGGTGAACCGGGTCAGCCGGGCGAATCGTCCCCTTCCGGCTGAGTCACCGCCGCAAGAGCAAGAGCCAACCGACCGCGCCGCCGAGCGTTTGAAACAAGCACAGCAGGCGATGCAAGACGCGCAGAAGCAGCTTGAAGATGCGGAACGCGAGGGCGCCGCCGAGTCCCAAAAGGAAGCGCTCAAGCAGCTGGAGCAGGCCAAGGCAGAACTAGAACGCGTGCTGCGGCAACTGCGTGAAGAGGAAATGGAACGCACGCTCACCCAGCTGGTCGCCCGTTTCCGCAAAATGCTCGAAGCCCAAACAAAAATCTACGAAGGCACCAAGCGGCTGGACCGCGTGCCCGAGGCCGACCGCGACCACGACGAGGAAATCGAGGGCGCCCGCCTCAGCCGCGAAGAATCGCTGAGTCGTCCGCGAGGCCGATCGGGCGCTGGTGCTGCTGCGCGAAGAAGGTTCGTCGATGGCCTTCCCGGAAACGGTGAGCCTGATGCGCGACGACATGCAACAGGTGTCGGAGCTACTGTCCGACGTGAAGGTCGGACAGTTCACGCAAGGGCTGGAAGAGGACATTCTCGAAGCGCTCGAGGAAACGATCGCCGCCCTCGACAAGGCGATCAAGGACCTCGAAAAGAAGAAGACCCCCCCCGGCCAATCGCCGCCAGCCGGCCAGCCCGGCGATCCGCCGCTGGTCGACAAGCTGGCCGAACTGAAGATGATTCGGGCCCTGCAAATGCGGATCAACCGTCGTACGGAGCGCTACAGCAAGATTATCGAGGGCGACCAAGCCGAGACGCCCGAGCTCCTCGACGCCCTGGTGAAGCTCGCCGAGAGGCAGCAGCGGGTCTTCCAGGCCACGAGTGACCTGAGCACGGGCCGCAATGATTGATGTTTGCGAAATTGACCCAAAATGGCAAAATGGAGGAAATCGGTTGAAGGGGATGGCCCTAAACCTCGGGTTTTGACTGTCCGGAGGCCGATGAACAAAAAGGTTGGACCACCGTTTATTGGACCGGATCGCACCTATGAGAAATAATTGACAGATAGGGCTGCTGGCGGGGAGCCCGACGAAGGCAGGCGCGTTGAGACAGGAAATCGTCCTAGTCGCAGGCGACCTTAAACACGCGAAAGTCCACCGCATGGCCGACCGTTTGAAATCCTACCGTTTAGCCCGTCGAATCGCTGGCTCGACTCTCCTTGCCACCGCTCTTTTGACTCCGCAGCCGGCTCACGCCGCGGAGACCGACTTCTCCATCCAGCCCACTTGGCAGCCGGCCAGTGCCGACGTCACTTATCGGCTGCTCGAGAACTACGTCCGGTCGCAACCGCTAGCAGCCGATCGACTGTCGAAGGTCCGCGATCTGTGGTGGCAGGCCGACGGCGGCGCCAATGTCGGCACCAATATCGAAGCCGCCGAGATGCTCGATCGGCTCGCCGTTTGTCTGGCCGAGGTCGACGACCGCGTGGCCCAGCTGGTCGATTTCTGTGCCGCGACCAAGCGGCCAGTGACGCTTCCCGATTTTTCCTGGCTCGCCAACAGCGAAACGCCGCCGCTGGTGCGTTTCAACATGCGGCTTTATTATGCTCGTTGGCTCGCCCAGAACGGCTACTTCGACGAGGCGCTCTCCTGGACCGAGGGTGTTTCGCCCGCCGACGTGGTGGCGCCCGAGTCGCTGTTGTTCTATCGCGCGGTGGCCAATCATCAGCTCGTCGAAGCAGACAACGCGGATGCCGCTGTGGCCCAGCTACTCCAACGATCCGACGACTTGCCGGTCCGCTATCGAAAGCTGGCCGATTTGATGCAGCAGGATCTGGCAGGCTTGGAGGACGATTCGCTGGATCATATCGCGCGGCGGATGGCCGACGTGCGGCGACGGCTCGATTTGGGCCGCGCGGGCAAAACGGTGCAGGTCGTCGAAAGTGGCGTGGTCGAATCGCTCGACAAAATGATCAAGGACCTGGAAGACCAGGCCCAAAAACAGCAGTCGCAGGCCAGCAGTTCGGGCGGTGCCCCGAGTGGCACGCCGATGCAGGATAGCCGGCTGGCCGAGCTCAAAGCCCCGGGCAAGGTCGACCAGCGCGACATTGGCCACGGCGCCGACTGGGGCGACATGCCCGACAAAGAGCGGGAACAGGCACTACAGGACGTCGGCCGCGAATTCCCTTCCCACTATCGAGAAGTGATCGAAGAATACTTCCGCCGACTTGCGGCCGAGGAGTCGGACAACACGCCCTAGCCGCTCTCGAAGGTTCTTTTTTCTGCGAACTCGGGCGCTCATGGCGAGCGGGCAAATTCCAGCTGGGAGTCAGTCTGTGTCGATGGTCTGGAAGTTTATTGCGTTGCTAGCGATTGCCGTGGCGGCACCGGAGAGCGTTACCGTCACGAAGCTCGACGGCGCAACCGAGGCGGGCAAGCTGCAAAGTTGGTCGGCGAGCGAAGTAGTTGTGACCACCGCCGGCGGGCCACTTTCGGTACCCGTAGCCGATCTCGTCGGTCTTGAGATTTCCACGCACGAGACGGCCGACACTGGCAAGCCGCTGCTCGAACTCACCGGCGGGACCTGTCTGCCGATCGAAAACTTCCGCATCAGCGGCAAGCGCGCGAACGCCCGGCTCGCGGTGCCGGGAGCTGCCGAGCCACCAGCCTTGAAGGTTCCGCTCGAACAAGTACACGCGGTGCGATTGCTGGCGCTCGACACCGATGTTCTGCCCCAATGGCAAGAGATTCGCAAGCTTGCGGTCACGAGCGACTTGGTCGTGGTGTCGAAGCGTGGCGGAAAAAGCCTCGACCATTTGGAGTGCGTATTGGGCGACGTGACCGACGCGGAAGTCACCTGTGAAATCGATGGCCAACAGCTGAAAGTTCCGTTGGGCAAGGTCGCGGGTCTGGTCTACTACCGGCCGGAGGATGCGAATGCCGACGTGGCGCCTTGCGTGCTTGCGGGTCCCGATGGCCTGCGCATCGCGGCGAACGACGGTCCGTCTGCAAAACGATGACCTGATCGCCGACTCGAGTGCCGGCGTGACGATCGGCTGGCCGCTTGCGAATATCGTCAGTGCCGATCTCTCGGCCGGAAAAATCGCCTACCTGAGCGATTTGAAGCCCATCGCAACTTCCTGGCGCCCCTTGGTCGGCTTTCCAGCGGCAGCATCGCAAGCGACGCGATTTGGCGAACCTCGCTTCGATCGCTCGACGAGTGGCGGTCCGCTGACGCTCGCCATCCCTGCGGCCGACCCCGCGCTTGGCACGGCCGACGTGAAATCTTTCGCCAAGGGCCTCGCCATCCGCAGTCGCACGGAGCTCGTGTACCGCCTGCCTTCCGGGTACGGCCGCTTCCAAGCGGAAGCGGGTATCGAGCCACTTGCGAGCGCGAGCGGCAACGTGATGCTCTCGATATTAGGTGACGACCGTCTTCTCATGGAACAAGCAGTCGATGGTTCCGACGCGCCCATCGCGCTCGACCTCGACATCGCGGCCGTCAAACGACTCAAGATCGTCGTCGACTACGGTGAGAATCTCGACACGGGCGATTGGCTCAATCTCTGCAACGCGAGAATCCTGAAGTGAGCGCACGGCACTACAACTTATTGCTGACGACGGCCCTCGCGGCATCGAGCGTGGCGCTCGCCGCCGAGTCGCGCACCGTCGACGTGCCAGAGGCAGTGCTCGCCGCCGAAGCCGATCGCGTCGCCACGATCGAGCGGATCGTGCGTCCGACGATCGCGATCTTCGATCGCAAAGGGCAAGGGGGCGGATCCGGGGTGATCATTTCGCCCGATGGCTACGCGTTGACCAACTACCACGTCACGGCTCCCTGTGGGCCGGCGATGAAAGTTGGGCTTTGCGATGGGCGCTTCGTCGATGCGGTGCTGGTCGGCCTCGATCCGGGCGGCGACATCGCGCTGATCAAGCTGCTGGGCAGCGACGATGCGTTTCCGGTGGCCGACTTCGGCAATAACGACGACGCGCGTGTGGGCGATTGGGTCTACGTGGCGGGGAATCCGTTCCTGCTAGCCGACGATTTTCGCCCGACCGTCAGCTATGGCATCATCTCCGGTGTGCATCGCTACCAATATCCCGCCGGCACCCTGTTGGAATACACCGACTGCCTGCAGACCGACGCGGCGGTGAACCCGGGCAATTCCGGCGGGCCGCTGTTCAATTCGGCCGGTCGCTTGATCGGGATCAATGGCCGCTGTTCGTTTGAGAAGCGCGGACGCGTGAACGTGGGCGTCGGCTATGCCGTTTCGATCAATCAGATCAAGCGCTTCGTGAGCCATCTCAAGAGTGGCCGGCTGGTGGATCATGCGACGCTCGGAGCCGTGGTTTCGACCGACCGCGACGGACGCGTTGTGGTCGATGACATCCTCGAAGATAGTGACGCCTATCGACGCGGGCTCCGCTACGGCGATGAAATCGTCAGCTTCGGTGGTCGACAAATCGCTACGGCCAACGCATTCAAGAATGTGCTCGGCACGTATCCCGAGGGCTGGCGAGTGCCGATGGTGTACCGCCGCGACGGCACGGAGTACCCTTGCGTGGTGCGGCTCGCGGCGGCCCATCGCGACGGCGAGTTGGCTGCGATGCTGGAAGGAGGCCCCGAACAGCCCGAACCAAAACAACGCAAGCGGCCAGAAGGTCCACCAAAACCCGACGCCCCCAAACGCATTCGTGCGAAGAAAAAGAAGGCCGACGCTCTGCCGGACGCGGTCGACAAACTCTTTGAGGCGCGATCGGGTTACGCAAACTACTGGTTCAATCGCGATCAGCAGCAGCGCGTGCTTGACGCGTACAAAGCCCGCGGCGATTTTGAGGGCGTCGGTTGGAATTGGACGATCGCGGCCAAGAATGCGGCGGACGGCGATGTTGAGATCACGCTGGCCGAGGATCATGGCTCGTTCGTCGAGCCGGCCGGCCAATCGGCGGCCGAATTCACGCTGTCGCTTTCAGAAACGCTCAGCCCACCGCGCTCGGGCGGGCTGCTGGCGACACTCCATCTTTGGCAGCGGCTGTTGCTGGTGGGTCCGCGGCAATTCGGCGAGTTGCACTATTTCGGCACCCTGCCCTGGCCCAACAGTGAGCAACCGAACGGCGAACAGCTCGCCGATTGCCTGGTCGGTGTGCAGGGTGGCGTTGAAACGCACTTCTATTTCGATCCGGTCGAGGGCGACCTGGTAGGTATCGAAATGCAGGCCGCTGAGGACCAGGACCCCTGTGAGATATACTTTAGCGACTTCCGCGCCGTCAATGGCCGCCGGCTGCCGCACCGCTGGGTCGTTCGTCACGGCGACGAACAGTTTGCTGATCTAAGGATCACGAAATACGACCTGGAGAATGTGCCAGCGAAACCGGCCGAACCCACCGCAGAGGACGCCGAACGCTAATTCACCATGCGTAGCCGATCCACCTCCAACCATTGGCGCTCGATCTGTTTGGCCGCCATTTATGCGCTCGCAGCGGCTGGCGTCGCCCGGGCCGAGAATTCGCTCTCATCGGTCGCCCGCGATGTGCAGCCGAAGATGGTGAAGATCTACGGTGCTGGCGGGATGCGGGGCCTCGAGGCCTACCAAAGTGGCATGTTGATTTCCGCCGAGGGCGACGTCCTCACGGCCTGGAGCTATGTGCTCGACAGCGACGACGTGGCGGTGGTGCTCGACGACGGCCGCCGCTTCACGGCGAAACTCGTCGGCGCCGATCCGCTGACTGAAGTCGCCGTGCTCAAAATCGACGCCGGAGCAGACCAGCTCGCACACTTCGATCTGCACAAAGCCGCGGCCGTCGATGTTGGCGCGCGGGTTTTGGCGTTCAGCAACCTATTCGGCATCGCCACGGGCGACGAGCCGGTGAGCATGTTGCAGGGATTTGTTGCGTCCGTCGCACCGCTCGAAGCGCGTCGCGGTGGATTTAGCACGAACTATCGGGGCGAAGTCTACATCGTCGACGCCGCGATCAATAATCCTGGTGCCTCGGGCGGAGCGCTCGTCGACGGTGAAGGCCGCCTGGTCGGCATGCTGGGCAAAGAGTTGCGGAGCGAGCTGACGGACACCTGGCTCAACTACGCACTTCCGGTTGCCGCGTTTGCTTCCACGGTCGAGTCGATCCGCAGCTGGCGATTTTACTCCCAAGCCGTTGACCGAAGCCGATCGGCCCGACAATCCGCTAACGCTCTCGGCGCTGGGGATCGTGCTGGTGCCCGACGTGGTGAGCCGAACACCGCCCTACGTCGATCGCGTCTTGCCCGATTCCGCTGCTGAAAAAGCAGGGCTCCGGCCGGACGATTTACTGGTGATGATCGATACCAACGTGGTCGCGTCGCGCAGCCAGGCCGACGCGATCATCGCCCGCTTGGAAGACGACGCTAAAGTTCGCGTGGCGGTACTCCGGGACGAAGCATTGTTGGATTTCTCGCTTTCGGCGAAGTCCGAGCCTGCCCCCGCGGCCGATGCCGACCCTGAGACGAAAGAGTAAGGCCTTGAGACTCAAGCTGCAAATCATCGTCGGCGCATTGTGCTGGCTGCTGGCCACGGGCTCGATTGTCCGTGCTCAGGAGCTTTCGGCCGAATCGCTGTCGTCGCAGGAAGAGTCGGCGATTCGCGCGGCCGTAGCTCAGGTGTCTGATTCGGTCGTGCAGATCCGCACCATCGGCGGGCTCGACGAGGTCGATCGCACGTTGCTTGCCAGCGGGCCGACGACAGGGCTGGTCATTTCACCGGACGGTTGGATCGTCTCGAGCGCGTTCAATTTCGTGCAGCAACCCGCGTCGATCCTGGTGATCTTCGCCAATGGGGAACAGGCGCCCGCGGAACTCGTCGCCACGGACCACAGCCGTATGCTCGTGCTGCTCAAGGCTCAAGGCGTGAGTGGGCTGGCCGTACCCGAGATGGTGCCCATCGACGAGATCCGCGTGGGACAGTGGGCGATCGCGGTCGGCCGCGCTTTTCGCGCCGACCGGCCGAACATCTCGGTCGGCATCGTTAGCGCGCTGGGCCGGATGTTTGGCAAAGTGATTCAAACCGATGCCGACGTTTCGACGGCAAACTACGGCGGGCCGCTCGTGGATATTCGCGGTCGCGTCTATGGCATCGTCGTGCCGATCGCGCCGCAGGCGACCAGCGAACTTGCCGGCGCCGAATGGTACGACTCCGGGATTGGTTTTGCCGTGCCACTCGCTGGCCTCGATGCGCCACTTGAGCGGATGAAAAAAGGGAATGATCAACACACCGGATTGATGGGCATTGGCCTGGCTGCCGAGAATTCGCGCGAAGCGCCAGCTGAACTCGCCTCCGTATTGCCCACGTCGCCCGCCGGCAAAGCGGGGCTCAAGAAAGACGACGAAATCGTTGAAATCGACGGCCGCAAGATTCGCACTCAAACGGATCTACGCTTCGCCTTGGGCACCAAGTATGGCGGCGATACGGTCCACGTTACGGCCAAGCGCGGTGACGAGCGACTGCAAAAGGACATCGAGCTGGTAGGCGAGCTTGAACCGTTCCGCCATGCCTTTCTCGGCATCCTGCCGCTGCGCCAAGCGGCGGAGCCCGAGCTGGCCGACGCCGATAAGCAGGCCGACAAGGATAAAGAAAATGCCCCGGCCGATTCGAGCATGGGTGTCGTCGTCCGCATGGTCTATCCTGGGAGCCCGGCTGCCGCAGCCGGAATCCAAGCCGGCGACCGCATCGTGAAGATCGACGAAGCGAAAATCGACAGTATCAAATCGGCGATCGGCGCGATGAACAACGTCGTGCCTTCGTCCAATGTCGCCGTCCGGCTATTCCGCGACGGCAAGCCGATCGAAATGACACTCGTAGCCGCTCGATTGCCCACGAGCATTGTCAGCGAATTGCCACCGGCGATTGCAGCGGCCGATCAACCCGCAACCAACGACGACGAAGTCGCCCAACCGGCAGCGCTCGAGCTCCAGGACTTGAAACTGGCGGAGTTCCCCCAGACTTGTCGCGTCTATGTGCCGCCGAGTCTCGAGGGGGGACAACCGGCGGGCGTCATCCTTTGGCTCCATGCGCCAGGAGATCCACCCGGCGAGGAACTGTTTCAGCAGTGGCAATCGATTTGCGATCGCGACGGATTGCTGCTGGTCGCGCCCGCTTCGTCGGATGCGAGTCGCTGGGAGCGGACCGAGCTGGAATACCTGCGCGACTTAGCGAGCGGGTGCTCGCCGAATATCGAGTCGACCCGCGACGCGTCGTGGTCTTCGGACAAGAGGGCGGCGGCGGAATGGCGTATCTCTTGGCGCTGGTCAGCCGCGATCTGTTCACGGGAGTCGCCACGTCGGCAGCCGCTCTGCCGCGAACGGTTGATCCGCCAAGTGCCCAGCCCACCGCGCGACTCGCCGTTTTTGCTGGACTGCCCACGGATCCCAGCCGGCTGGCCCAGGTGCAATTGGGAATCAAGAAGTTGAGCGAAGCCGGCTATCCAGTGACCGCCGCCACGCTCGGCAATCCGAACGGTACGCTCTCTGCTGCCGACCGGGAGCAGCTCGCTCGCTGGATCGACGCTCTCGATCGCTTCTAGCGCTGCCGCGCCCTGCGGAAGCGGCCGACCGAATGCAGGGCCAAGGCCCCGGCGAAGAACAGGACGAACGTCGTCGGTTCGGGCGTCTCGGCCGCGATGTTGATCGAGGCGTCGGCCGTGAACGGATTGAGAACGCCCATGTGAATCTGCGGCGCCGGGTTTGCAGGCGGCGGGTTCACAGAGAATCCGACTGGTCCGCCCGTCGTCTGCACTTTGGTAAAGTTCATCGACAGCACCAAGGAAGTTGGATCCATGTACTGCGCCAGCGAACCGCCCGTCACACCGCCAAACGAAGTGGTAAACAATCCGCCCGACGGGAATCCAATCGGACCGGAGAGCGCGCTGTTGAACAGGTTGCCTGATAGCAAAATAGAATTGTCGGGTGCGTAGAGCGTGAGCGTTCCGCCAGTGAAGTTCTGGACGACATTCTGACCCAAGAAAACGAACGCCGATCCAGACGGAGTCAGGCCGCTCATCGTGAACGATGCCACGGAAGTTGGAATGTCGGCTGCTATCGACTCGAGAAAATCAGTAAACTCAACGGCCGTGTTTTGCTGGCCGGTGGTAGCGACGATCGAATCGTCCGCGGTTGAGAGAGTTGTCCCATCGTACTTTATGTCCGGCGAGACGCTGCCGAGATTCAGCTTGATAATCGTACCGGCATAAGAGGCGGCGTTGAAGTTTGCGACGAGCGCGCAGACCGACACCGCGAAGAGAACGATACCCACGCGACGCGACATTGGATCTAACCTCCCAGTGGATAACTAGGCTTCGCTGTTGGAATGGGTCACGCGTTGCCGCCGTCGGCCAGCAATCAGCCAGTTATCACCAGTTTCATAATAGCCGTAAACGGAGGAATCCACAAAAAGAAATCTCTGGATTTCTCCGCAAAAGAATCGAATACTAAGGCCCTCTACGGCGCCTCGGCGGGTCCGCCACGCGGCAGAACATTAATAGCGTAACGAATTACTGCGAAGCAACTTACGACAAAGACCCATGGAGTCGTATGTGCTTAAAACTCGATCGGTGGCAGTTCTACGCCAAGCACGGGAAGTAACGCGTCGACATAACTTGCCATCGCCAGCTTGCCCAACCAGCCATCCATGCATTGTCCGACCTGGGCGGGATCGATTTTCAAACATTCAATTCCGTGGCCACCAAAACGAGTGCCAGCCAACGCATCTTCGCACGCTCGTCATTGAACGAAGCTTACATTGCCGGCGGCATCAAATTCCAGCGCTCGATCGTTGAACTCGACCGGCCCCGCATCGCCACCCGCGATTTGCACCATCGCTTCGGCGAGGTTCGATTTTGCGGCAGCCCGCAAGCCGACATACGAAGTGGTGAGCCGTGGGTTGACTTCGATCACGTAGTCTTCGTTGCCACCGGGATCGCGGCCGAGTATCAAATCAACGCCGACATAGCCCACTGCGGCCGGTAGTGCGGCAAGCGCCGGTCTGCAAGCGTAACGGCCCGTGCCGCGAGACCGGCTGAAAGCGGAAGTTCCCCACCGAGATAGCGCAGGCGGCCATCTTCTGAAATCCGCTGCGTGCAGGGCACGAGCGGGATCCGCTCCGCCGGGCCGCACAGGAAGGCAACGCTCGCCGGCAAACCCGATAGATACCGTTCAAGCCGCCGCGGCCAGGCGTATGCCGCCGGCTCGTCGTGCGGCCCCGCCACTAGCAGCGTGTCTTGCGAACCGGCACCGTCGACCGGCTTGAGCACCGCGGGATAAGAGAAATCAGAGGGCAATTTCTGTTCGGGCTCGAGGACGATGCCCGGCGGTACGCGAACGCCAGCCGCTTCCAGTCGTTCGCACGTCGCATGCTTGTCGGCGGTAATACGGATGAACTCCGGCGCGGGCGAGTGCAGCCGACCACCGCAATGGACGACCTGCCGCGCAGCTTTCAAGAGGATGCCGTCAAACTCCGGCGCGATGAGGAATGTCGCGTCGGCCTCGGCTGCCAGTCGCTCGAATTGCTCAAAGTGCTCCGCCGAGCTCTGCACGTCGAGGATTTCGCAGCCGTGAAGTGAAAGTTGCACAACACGCGGATCGCGGAGCGCCGAGACGCGCGTGCCGGGAATGCGTATGAGATCCGCAGCGACTGCCCCGATCATGGTCACGCCTTCACGGAGTATCGAGGCGGGCAGAGCGCCCGGTTCGTTGACCAATCCGCCGCCGCTCGACCATTCGTAGAGGAAGAAGTGCATCAAGAGTCGAAAGTTGAGGGTCTAGGGTCGAGAGCCAGAGGGATAGGATCACGAGCACTTTGGTTTTCTGGCTCTAGACTCTCGACACTTGACCCTCGACTAAAAGATCCCCAGCTGATCCCGTGCGTCTTCGGTCATCCGATCGGGCGTCCAGGGCGGGTCCATCACCAGCCGCACGTCGACTTCGCCGACGCCTTCGAGCCGGCCGACGAAATCCTTCGATTGGCCGAGAAGCTGCGGCCCCGCGGGACAGGCCGGGCTGGTCATCGTCATGTTGATGCCGACGTTCGACTTGCCGTCTTCCTGTTCGGCAATGTTCACTTCGTAGATCAGCCCCAGGTCGACGATGTTGACGAACAACTCGGGGTCGATCACCTGCTTGAGGGCTTCGCGGACTTTGTCTTCTTCAATGGCCATGATCGTTACCTCCGACAATATTAAAAGCACCTGGTAATTTTACTCGTGGTGCAGCCACATCGGCTAGACGTCTGACAGTCGAACCAGGACTTGGTCGCCGTCGATCTTCACTTCGTGAACCTTGGTCGGCTTCGTGGCAGGCATCGTCAAGGCGGCGCCGTTCTTGACGTCAAACTTCGCTCCGTGCCGCGGGCAGGCAATCGTGCCGGCGTCCGCGTCGAGGGGACCGTCGCTCAGCGGGCCACCGTCGTGGGTGCAGACGTCGTCGAGCGCGTACCAGTGACCGGCCGCGTGGATCAGCACGACGAGCCGCTCGCCAACTTCGACCAGCTCTTTGCCGGGGTCAGCCACGTCACTAACTTTTGCTACGGGAACAAAATCCGCCATTTATCGTACCGCCCAATTCGCTAACCACGTCCCACCGAACAACAACAGCATGCCAATCACCAGCAGCGGCAAACCCCGCCGCAACGCACTCGCCGATTTCTTGCGTTCGTCGATCCGCCCCGAGACAACCGTCCGCACGCCACCCGCCGCAAAGAACAACCCGGGCAAGAGGCACATCAGTCCGACAACCCGCATCAAGACCGCGAACACTTGCCAAGCACTCATACTGTAGCCGCCATTAAATTTAAGCCGCCGCTAAACAGTAGTCGCTATACAACCGAGCCGAGTTCCTGGATGTCGCTCACCCGCCGGCCGATCGCTTCGCCCAAGGCCTCGCGGACGCTCTCGATCGTGATCCGATCGAACACTTGCTGGAAGAAGCCGGCCACGATCATCCGCACCGCTTCGCGGCGCGTGTAGCCGCGGGCCATCGCATAGAACACCTGGCTCTCGTCGACTCGTCCCGAGGTGCTGCCATGGGTGCAGCGGACGTCGTCGGCTTCGATTTCGAGGCCGGGGATCGAATCGGCTCGCGCATCGCGCGAGAGCATCAGGTTGTCGTTCCGCTGGTAGGAGTCGGTCCGCTGGGCCACTTTATCGACTTTGATCATGCCGCGCCAGACAGTGCGCGAGCGATCCTGCAGCGCCGCCTTGTAGAGCAAGTCGCTGCGGCAATAAGGGGCCATGTGGTGTTGCAGCGTGTTGTAGGAAAGATGCTGCTTCCCCTCAGTGAACATCACGCCGTTGACCTGCACCTCGGCATCGGGGCCGACCATCGCCACGTGCTGATTCACCTTGGCGAGCTTCCCGCCCAGCGCGCCGATCGTCCACTGCAGGTGTCCCTCGCGGCCGACATTCGCCTTTTGGTGGGCGAAGTGCCAGACTTCGTGACCCCAGTTCTGCAAGTTGACGTACCGCAGCCGGGCACCTTGCTCGACGATTAGTTCAATCGCACCACAATGAAGCCCGCCGCCGTCGGCCGTGGTGCTCGCGGTCTCGGAGAGTAGCGTCGCTTCGGCCCCCTGTTCGAAAATCACGAGGATTTTGTTGAGGTCGACGCCGCCATCGGCAAGGGCCGAGAGCGTGTGTAGTGGCTGCTCGATGCGCACGCCCTTGGGCACATACAGCAGCGGCCCGCCCGACCAGCAGGCTGCGTTGAGCGCCGAGAACTTGTCTTTGAATGGGTCGACGACCTGTCGCTCAAAGAACGGCCGCAGCAAGTCACCATGTTCGGCGACCAGCCGGCCCAGGCTGCCAAAGAGGACGCCTTGCTTGGCGAGTTCGGGGTCGAGTTCTCCCAATACCGATCGGCTATCGACGCTTACGGTCCGTCCGCCCAGGTCGACGCCCGCCGCCAACAGGGCATGCGGAAACTCGGGGCTTTCGTGGGGAGCCGCCTCAGGCAGATGATACCGATCGAGCTTGAACAGCCGAATGTCGGTCCGCATCCACTCTTCGTCGTGGTTCGACGGCATCGGCAACTCGCCAAACCGCCGCCACGCCTTGCGTCGCAGGTCGGTCAGCCAGCCGGGCTCGTCGCGCGCGGCAAGAAACTTATCGAAGGCATCTTGAGAGATGCCGGTCGGCCGATTGGAAACTAGTGTACTGCTCATCCCTTTGGTCTGGCGTCAGCCGACGCTCCCTTCCATCTGCAATTCGATTAGCCGGTTCATTTCGACGGCGTATTCCATCGGCAGCTCTTTGATCAGCGGCTCGATGAAGCCGCTGACGATCATCGAGCTGGCTTCCGCGTCGGTCAGCCCGCGGCTCTGTAGGTAGAACAGTTGCTCCTCGCCGATCCGCGAGACGCTCGCCTCGTGTTCGACCTGGACGTCCTGCTCTTCGACTTCGATGTACGGATAGGTATCGCTGCGGCTCTGCGGGTCGAGGATCAGCGCGTCACAGACCACGTTGCTCTTCGAGCCGACCGCCCCGTCCTGCACCTTGCACAGGCCGCGGTAGCTGCTGCGGCCACCGTTTTTGCTGATGCTCTTCGAGATGATCCGGCTCTTAGTGTGCGGGGCACAGTGAACCACTTTCGCCCCCGCGTCCTGATGCTGGCCCTTCGACGAGAACGCGATCGAGAGGATCTCGCCGCGAGCGCCGGGCTCCATCATGTAAACAGCCGGGTACTTCATCGTCAGCCGGCTGCCGAGATTGCCGTCGACCCACTCCATCAGCGAATCGCCATAGGCGACGGCTCGCTTGGTGACCAGGTTGTAGATGTTGTTGGCCCAATTCTGAATCGTCGTGTAACGGCAGCGGGCGCCCCGGCGAACGACCACTTCGACCACGGCCGAGTGCAAGCTCTCCGTCGTGTACATCGGCGCGGTGCAGCCTTCGACGTAATGCACCTCGGCCCCTTCGTCGACGAGAATCAGCGTCCGCTCAAACTGGCCCATTTGCTCTGCGTTGATGCGGAAGTAGGCCTGCAGCGGGAACTCGATCTTCACGCCCTTGGGCACGTAAATGAACGAGCCGCCCGACCAGACGGCCGAATTGAGCGCGGCGAACTTGTTATCCTCGGGCGGAATGATCGAGCCGAGGTATTCCTTCACCAAATCACCATGCTCGCGAACGGCGGTGTCGGTGTCGGTGAAGATGACGCCCTTCTTGGCGAGGTCTTCCTGCAGCGAACCGTAAACGACTTCGCTCTCAAACTGGGCCTTCACGCCGGCGAGATACTTCTTCTCCGCCTCGGGGATGCCGAGCTTGTCGAACGTGTCTTTGATTTCGGACGGCACATCGTCCCAGGTTTTGCCTTGGTGGTCGGTCGGCTTGAGGTAGTAGAAGATGTCCTGGAAGTTGATGCCAATGTCGCCGCCCCAATGGGGCATCGGCTTCGACTCGAAGATCTTCAGCGAGCGGAGCCGGAAATCGCGCATCCACTTCGGCTCTTGCTTCATCTCCGAAATCTCGGCGACGATCTGCGCGTTGATCCCGCGCTGGGCCTTGAAGATGCCGTGCGTCTGCGTGACGAAGTTGTACTTATTGATTTCGCCAAGTCCGTCGGAGACGGGGGCGGATGCTAAATCGGTAGCCATGATGACTTTTCCTCTCGCGCTCCCCTGCGGGTCGCGGCTAACATGAGCTGCGCTTCCCTGCGGGTCGCGGTTAACTTTACGCCACGCCGCTGGTCGCGGTGCTGGCGGCCATTTCTTTCTCGATCGCTGTTTCTTCCGGATGGGCCGCGCGAATGCGGTCGTACCCTTCGGTGTACAATTCGCGGGCCAGTTCCACGCCGCCCGTCTCGACGATTCGCCCGCCGAGCATCACGTGCGTGAAGTCGGGCGTGTTGTTGTCGAGGAGTTTGTCGTGGTGGGTGATGATCAGGATGCCCATCTGCTCGCCGCCGAGTTGCTCCCGGCCGATCTGGGCAATGCTCTGGCTGGCCAGCTTCACCGCGTCGACGTCGAGCCCGCTGTCGGTCTCGTCGAGGATGGCAAACTTGGGCCGTAGCATGGCCATCTGCAGGATCTCGGCCCGCTTCATCTCGCCGCCGGAGAAGCCGTCGTTCACGTAGCGGCGGGCGAACTCTTCGTCCATCCGCAGCTGGCTCATCTTGTCCTTGAGCTCTTTGCGGAACTCGCCGCATCGGGATCAGCTGCTCGCCTTCTTTGCGCTCGGGATTGCGGACGTTGGTCGTCGCGTGGCGGAGGAAGTCGGCCATTTTCACACCTGGGATCGCCATCGGCCGCTGAAAGGCCAGGAATATGCCGGCCCGCGCCGCTCGGTCGCGTCCCAATCGGCGATGTTGACGCCGTTGAGCTCGATCGTTCCTTCGGTGATTTCAAACGAAGGATGCCCCATGATCGCCGACGCGAGCGTGCTTTTGCCGGAGCCGTTGGGGCCCATCAGCGCGTGGGTCTCGCCGCGGCGGATCGTCATGTTGACGCCGTTAAGAATCGGTTTGCCTTCGACGGCCACGTGCAGGTCTTTGATTTTGAGCGTTTCAGTCATTTCAATTCAGTTTTCAGTTATCAGTCGTAAGTTTTCAGTCGCAATTCATTCAATGTTCTGCGAAATAGCTGGCGAGCTACGTCTCGCCGGACATCGCCGGTCCCGTCAGGCGGTAATCTTCTGGTGATCAAACACCGGTTCGAGGTCGGCCGGCGCCTCGACATACCCCGAGTGATGCGGCACCGGCAGCTCGTCATCGACTTTCATGCCGACCGACCCGCCTTGCATCCGCGCGATCTTGTGGCCCTTGATCTTGTCTTGGATCCGCATCAGACCTTCGAGCAACGCCTCGGGCCGTGGCGGGCAACCGGGCACGTAAACGTCCACGGGCACCACCAGATCGACACCCTTCACCACGTGGTAGCCATACTTGAAATACGGTCCGCCGCCGACAGTGCAGGCGCCCATCGCGATCACAAACTTCGGATCGGGCATCATGTTGTAAAGCCGCCGCACCCGGCTGGCCATTTTGTAAGTCACCGTGCCGGCCACGATCATCAGGTCCGCCTGCCGCGGTGTCGCCCGAAACGCACCAGCACCAAAGCGGTCCATGTCGAACCGGCTGGCCCCGGCGGCCATCATTTCGATCGCACAACAGGCCAACCCAAACGTCAGCGGCCAAACGCTCGACTGACGCGCCCAATTGATCGCCTGCTCGACCGTGGTCGTGATCAGGTTTTCCTCGAAACGGCCTTCAATCCATGGCTCGGACATCGTATTGCTCTCTATCGATTGTCGAAGTTTTCTCGTCAGCTAAACCGCAAGCGGTTGTCGTCCGACAACAGCGAATCGACCATCTTCGCTTATGAAGTGCTCGGTGTGAAGGTGCAGCAGGTCGCGCCGTCCAGTCGGCAGGCCGAAAGCCGCATGTTTTCACCCAAGACCTCCGATAACATCAGTTTTTCCATCGTGCACACGCCTCGGTCCGCCTTGGCCAGCTCCGGATAGGGGCACGCCAACGCCGAGAGAACTGGCAAACCACCCGCGGTGTTCACCTCGAACGGCACGTCTCGTTCATTCATCAGACCCGCAAGCGACGCCATCCGTTCGCCGAGCGTCTCGCCGTAAATCGTCGTGCGATATTTTTCCACGAACCGGTCGGCGAT
This sequence comes from uncultured Planctomycetota bacterium, assembly GCA_963847905.1. Taxonomy (GTDB): domain Bacteria; phylum Planctomycetota; class Planctomycetia; order Pirellulales; family Lacipirellulaceae; genus DASYDU01. The sequence goes on from CAWKBP010000007.1 coordinate 571,860, forward strand.
CCGCTTCAGCAGCCCGCGCCGCACTTCGGGGTCGGGCACCGCTTTAATTTCTTCCCAAAGCACGGTTGCCAGATCGGAAAAATTGTTCCCGGCCTGGCTCTCGCCCTTCTCGGTGAGCGCGTAGCGATGATTGGGGCGGCCGCGGCCGATCTTCTCGGCATGCCGCTCGATCAGCCCTTCGGCCATCAACCGTTGAATCCGCTGCCGGACGGCCGTCGCGGTGACGCCGGTCTCGGCCACCAAATCCGAAATTCGAGCGGCCCCGCTGCGTCGCAGGTAATTCAGCAGCACATCGTCTGAAGTTTCGGCTTGTCCACTCATACGGCTATCTCGAAGCGTCCTAACGGTTTAGGCCCTCTCTCTGTCCACTCAATCGTACCCGGCAGGATATTTTTGACAACCCATTATTTGAAAAAGTTCTTCCGTCGGCGTAACCTGTTGACAGATCAGGGCTTGTTGCGTTAAAACACCGCGGCTCCAGGTGCCAATTGGCCATCAATCTGGGCGATCTATTCGCCGGAGGACTCCACGCTATGTCCAAAGAGAAATTGCCCGGCGGCCGCCCCGTGGAGCAATGGGGCACGCGAATCGGCGTAATCATGGCCGTGGCGGGGTCTGCCGTCGGTTTGGGGAATTTTCTGCGATTCCCTGGGCAGGCGGCCCAAAACGGCGGCGGCGCAGTTCATGCTGCCGTATTTCGTCGCCTTGGTCGTCCTCGGAATTCCGATGTGCTGGGCCGAGTGGACGATGGGCCGCTACGGAGGCGAACGCGGATTCAATTCCGCACCCGGCATCTTTACGACGATTTGGCCCAATCGATTGGCGAAGTACTTCGGGGCGCTCGCACTGCTGATTCCGCTCGTGATCTACATGTACTACGTGCTGATCGAAGCGTGGTGCTTGGGATACGCGTACGACTACCTTGTCGGCAATTTGCCGCTCGCATCGACCGCCACGTCCGCCGACTACAGTGCCCACTTCGACAACTTTATCGGCAAGGGCGCCGACGGCTTCATCTACGACGGTGGCAACAACGAGCTGGTTGGCATCCTGCTCATCACGTTCTGCTTGAACTTCGTGTTGATTTATCGAGGTGTCAGCAAGGGGATAGAAAAGTTCTGTAACGTGGCGATGCCCTTGATGGCCATCTGCGCACTTTGTGTACTGGTGAGAGTTCTCACGCTGGGCACGCCCGACCCGGCAAAACCGGAGCTCAATGTGTGGAACGGGTTGGGTTCGATGTGGAATCCGAATTCCGAGTACTTGTGGAAAGCAGACACTTGGCTGGCCGCGGCTGGTCAAATCTTCTTTAGCATCTCGGCCGGATTTGGCATCATCATCAACTACTCGAGTTATCTGCGGCGCAAGGACGATGTCGCGCTCAGCAGCCTGACTGCTTCGAGCGTCAATGAATTCTTTGAAGTTTGCCTAGGTGGCTTGATTACGCTTCCCGCAGCATTCATTTTTCTGGGCGTCGCTGCCACGACGCAGGGCACGTTTGGGCTCGGATTCAACGCGCTGCCCAATGTTTTTGCCGCCATGCCAGGCGGGCGATTTTTCGGTTTCGTCTGGTTCTTTATGTTATTTCTGGCCGCGATCACTAGTAGCCTGTCGATGCTGCAACCGGTGATTGCATTCTTCGAGGAAGGTCTGGGGCTCAAGCGTCATGCCTCGGTGACGTTTTTGGGATTAATTGCAGCACTCGGAACAGGCTTCGTACTGTACTTTTCTGCCGGCATGATCGCACTCGATACGTTCGATTTTTGGGTTGCGACGTTCTTGATCTACACGCTGGCCATGTTTCAGACATTTGTTTACGGCTGGGTGTTCGGCATCGAACGGGGAGAAGAGGAAATGCATCAGGGAGCAAATCTCCGCGTACCGCGACTGGTACAGTACATCTTGAAATATGTTTCTCCGGTTTACCTGATTGTCATTTTCGGCGTTTTTTGTTGGCAGTCGATGCCAGGCCGGATTGCAGAGATGCGAGACAATCACATCGTGCTGGCCTCGGTCAGCTTTATCGCCACCGTGTTCGTATTCTTGCTCGTGTTGGTGCGGATCGCCGGTAAACGCTGGGAACGCGAAGGCCGGGTAAAATACGACTGATGCGGACAAGGAGCCGAAAGTCATGACAAATGCTGGGTTGGCGATCATGGTCGTGTCGGTCGGATCGGTGCTCGCGCTGGTGGGATTCTGCCTGTTTCGCGTGCTGACTCTGGCGCCAGAAGTAGTCGAGGACCGATTCAAAGCGCCGCTCGATATCGACACCCGCGATACCGAGGATGCCGATTGATCGGCTTGCAAGAGACCATTCCATGCTGCTCAACGATTTGGTCCCCGTGTTGCAGACCGCTATCGGTCCGATGATTCTCATCTCGGGCGTCGGCATGTTGCTGTTGAACATGACCAATCGGCTGGGGCGGACGATCGATCGGACGCGCCAATTGACCCAGCTGCTCAAGGAATGTGACGAAGAGGAACGGCGGCGCTACAAGCAGCAGCTGGACATCCTCTGGCGGCGGGCCCATTTGCTGCAATCGGCGATTGCGATGATTGCGACCAGCGCACTGCTCGCAGCCCTATTGGTGATTGTGCTGTTCTTGAGCGTGCTTTTCAAGTTGGAGTTGGCGATTGTGCTGAGTGTGCTATTTATCCTCTGCCTTTCGCTCCTGATCGTGGCGCTGGTCTATTTTTTCCGCGACATCAATTTGACGCTCCATGCGCTGGCGATGGAACTGGATCGCCACAAGAGCGACATGCAGAAGATTTAGACTTCTGCCGCGGATAGAGCTTCCCGCGGAAAGAACTCCTCGACGACGCCATAGAATTCTGCTGGTGTTGAAACCAGGACGACACGCTTGCGAAACTCGCGCGCTCCCCGGCGGCCTTGGGCGTAGCAGCAGGCGTACTTCCGCATCAGCATCGCGCCCTTCTCGACGCCGAACCGCTCGCACACGAGGTCGAAGTGGTGCAAGAGCAGCGCCCGCTCCTCGTCCAGCGTCGGGTCCGCCGGCACGGGCTCGCCGCGCAGCGCGGCCGCCGCCTGGCGAAACAACCACGGCTTGGCGAGCGAGGCCCGGGCGATCATCACGCCGTCGACGGCATAGCGCCGAAACGCGTCGACCACTTTGCGGGCCGAATCGAGATCGCCGTTGCCGATTAGCGGAATCTTCTTGAGGTACGGCTTGATCGCGGCAATGCGGTCCCAATCGGCCGAGCCGCGGAACATATCGGCCGCGGTTCGCCCATGAACCGTGAGGGCCGCCGCCCCTGCCCCTTCGACCACCTGGGCGATGTCGATCGCATTGATTTGGTCGCGCGTGCAGCCGAGGCGAATCTTGGCCGTGACCGGCGTCGGCGCACAGGCCGCGACGACACGCTCAATGATCTGTCCCATCCGATCCGGTTCGCGGAGCAGATACGAACCGCTGTGCGCCCGCTGGGCCACATCGCGGACCGGGCAGCCGAAATTGATGTCGACGACGCTGACGCGGTACTCCTCGGCTAGTCGCTTGCCGACCTTCGCCAGGGTTTCCGGGTCGTTGTCCCACATCTGCACCGCCAGCGGCCGCGGCTCGTCGGCCACACCCCAGAGCCGATCCGGCTGCTCGGCCTCGTTTTCATCGAGCCAAACAAACCCTTTGGCGCAGACCATCTCGGTAGCCAGAAGCCCGGCACCGCCAAGCTTGCGGACGATCTGCCGGAATGCGTAGTTCGTGTAGCCCGCCATCGGGGCCTGCAGTATCGGCGGGTCGACTTCAAGCGGACCGATCCACAGTGGCCCGACGTTTGGCAAGGGCGCGTCGATCGGCTCGCCGACTTCGCCGCCGTTTTCGCGCATGAATCGAGTTGCCGTGAGCGGGCCCATGCCTGCTATTATGGCCGGAGACGGACGGCCTGTCACTCCGTAGGCACAAGCAACGAATGCTCGCGGCGCGGCATGCTCGGCTTCGCCTCGCCAGAAGTCGGCTGCGCCTGATCGTCGCGCGGTGAGGTGGCCGCAGCGCTCTTGATCGACTCCCAGCCCTCGGCAAACGTCTGGTCGGAGCCGTCCGTTGCCAGACTAGCAGGCTCGACGTCGCTATCGATTTGCAGCTGCGACTGCCGATTCAACGGCGGGGATTGCGTCGCGGGGCGCCTGGCGGTTTCGCTGGCGCCATCGCGCTTGATCAACATGCCGATCAGCCGATCGGAATCAATCGGCCCTGGCGATGCGAGCTCCGCATAGCGCGCGATACGGCGGTTGTAGTCGCGAGCGATCTGCACGAACGCCCGCCGACGCAAGGCGAGCAATTCCAATCCGCGGAGCGTCCCCGTGCCGTCGCCGCCGCTGCGTTGCGCGGCAATCGCTCCGAGAAACTCCTCGGCGCGAGCGACCCCGTCTGCCGCGTCGCTCAATTCTTCGTATCGCATCGGCAGCAGCTCGCTCAACTGCTTGGCCTCGGGCGACTGCCGTCCGGCAAACACCTGGTCGTAGCGGGCATAGTAATCGCCGCAATGCGGGAGATCGGCCGGCAACGGGAGACTCGACGCGTCGAAGGAGCCTATCAGGCTGGCGAGCCGATACTGGGACGCGACCGCCGCCCGCTCCGAGGTGCCGATCCGCACGCCGAGTTCCGAGGCGGCCTGTTGCCACACCGGACCGACGGTGGCGACATTCGACTGCAATCGCTGCAATTCGTCCTGCTCGCGCACGCCAAGATAATAGTCGGCGACTGACGAACAGAGATCCCAATACGCCTCGATCCGTTCGGATTTGTCGTTCCGCGAGGTCGCGCTGGCGAGTACTTCTGAAAGCCGCACGGGACGGCCCGTCAGCCGGGAACCACGTGGCGCGGTGAGCATCGCTTGCATCATCGCCGAAGGTTTCGCATCCGACGGCGATTCTGGTCGCTCGACCGGGAGAGTGGCTGGCGGAGAGATGGGGGCGGTTGCTCGCGCGGCGGCCGCGTTGTAGCCATAGTCGTCCGCGGCCCTGGCCGGCGGTTGGCGCGTGTCCGTCTCCATCGGCGGTGGAGGGCTCACGTTTTTGCGGGGGCTTATTCCGAACGGCGACTGAACGGGCGCGGCGGCCGGCTCGCTGGACGGAGTCCCATAGCGATCGCCGGCGACTTGCCCACTGAGGGCCAGACTAATTACGAGGACATAGACAGACATGGCCAGCCTCCCAACTGGAAACATGCCAGCGGCGAAAACGTGCCGTTGGTGACATAATAGAATGCCCCGGGATGAGGCACGGAGTCAATGGCAGCTGGGGAAAGCGGAAGGCGGAGAGCTTATGGCGGAGAGCCGAGTAAATACAACGTCAACGCGCAGAGCAGCGACTATCTGGCGCTCCGCCCTCTGCACTCTGCTTTCCGCGCCTTCAGTCCAACTCTTCGAGCCACGAGCGCAATTCGTTCTCGTATTCGCTCGCCAGGTCGACGCGCACGAGCGTCCGTTGGAATTCGGCGAGCCCTTCACGGCCGATGTCAGCCTGCTCGGCGCTGGCGAATCGTAGCATCGGATCGGGCGCGGTGAGCCGGCGGCAGATCGTCATCAAGAGTTCGCTGTGCGTGATCTCCTTCGGCAGCACCTTGTGCAGCCGTTGCGGCAGCGTTCGCTTCGCTTCGAGCAGCTTGGCATACTCCTTGATGCCCGCAAACAGCGGCGCTCCGGCGAGCAGTTCCACGAGCACGTAGCCCAAGCTGCACAAATCGCTTCGCGGCGTGATCTCTTCGCGGTCGAGCATCTCGGGCGCGGCATACTGCGGCGTGCAGGTCTTCATCTGCGGCATGTCGTTCAAGTCAATCGCCGAGCCGATGTCAATCAGCTTCGCGTTGCCGGTCCGCTTGACCATGATGTTCGACGGCTTGATGTCACCGTGGACGATTTCTTCACGATGGAGCGCAGCCAGCCCAGCCAAACACTCGCGGATGATCGACACCGCGACGCCCGGCTTGAATCGCGTCCGCGACTCGGTCGGCGTGGCGACCACGCGGTTGATGTATTCCCAACGACTCTGGCTGACCTTCTTCCGCGCCCGCACGAGCATGTCCGGCGAGAGCAGCATGTCGAGGTCGTAGCCGTCGATCCATTCCATTTCCTGGATCCGCACTCGGCGACGCTCGATGAAGTTTTGCACGTCGAGCAGGTTGTCGTGCTGGATCTGCGCGACGCGGCTCGAGATGGCCGCCATCCGCTCCATCGACTCGCGATAGCTCCGCTCGTCGGCGAAGCGTTCGGGCGAGAAAAACTTCAGCGCCACCGGCAACGTGAAATTGTCGCTGCCCCGCCGCTCGCTGAGGTAAACGACCCCCTGGCCGCCGGTCCCCAGCAGCCTGCGCAGCCGGAGGTGTTCGGTCCAACCCAACTTGGGCTGCGAAATGAGCTTTAAATAGTGATCGTAAAGTTCGCTATCGGGCTGATCCGCAATGTCGCCGCCGTAAGTCAGCGTACGAGTGCCTTGCAATATCGTTGTTGTCATAGATTGATCGAAGCCCTGGCCACGCGTCGGAAGAAATCCTTTTCTCGTCCCGAAGCTCATCGCTCCGGACACCTCCATCTTATGCACAAAGCTGCGCAATAGTCCAGTCGGCTGTGTCGGTGCAACTCTGTCAATATCACTAAGTTACGGCACGTCCACGAGTTGCTAACGACCCATTTTCGGTGAATTCAGTTCGGGCCGGGGAAAGCCCAATTCCTTGATCACCAGGTTTCGCAGCGGCCGACCCGCCAAATAGCGCGCGAGATTGTCGCAGAAAAAGTTGGTCATGTCGTCGATCCGTGTAAACGACTGACCGCCGACGTGGGGCGTGATGATCACATTCGGCAGCGCCCACAGCCGACTCTCCGGCGCGAGGGGTTCGACTTCGGTCACATCGAGACCGGCCCCGGCGAGGTGGCCCGACTCGATCGCGTCGGCGAGATCGTTTTCGACCACCAGGGCGCCGCGGGCGACGTTGATTAATATCGCGCCGCGCGGCAACAGGGCCAGCCGCTTCGCGTTGATCATGTGCCGTGTGTGATCGTTCAGCGGGGCCGCGAGGATCAAAATATCGACCCGCGGCAGCATTTCGTCCAGGGCATCGGCCGGAAGTAGTTCGGCCACGCACTCCGGTTTGTTTTCCGGAAACCAATCGGTGGCCAGGATCGTCGTGCGAAATACGCTCAGCACGTCGGCCAATCGCCGCCCATTGCCGCCCAGACCCACGATGCCGATCCGCGCGCGGTGCAGGTCGCGGGTCGGACGGCGGATGAATTCGCGTTTCTTTTGCGCTTCCCAAAACGTCGGCAGACTCCGCAACAGCCCGGTAAGTAGCGCGATCGTGTGGTCGGCTACCTGGTCCGCGAGCACGCCCGATGCGCTCGTGACCGTAATCTCCGAGGCGATCACCGACGGCACCAGGCAGTGGTCCATTCCAGCGGCCGAGGACTGGATCCACTGGAGCCGGCCCTTCTGGACCACCTCGTCCCACGGGACGGGCACCTTGCAATGGCCGCAGAAAATGTCGGCCTCGAGCAGTTCGGTTGCGACCTTTTCCTGTCCGGCGTCAACTATTGCGCAATCGGGAGCGGCGGCCGCGATCTGGGCGATGTGACGCGATTCCACCGGATAACAGAGCACGATCCGCTCTGGCTTCGGCAACAACGCTGGCGAGGATGGTCGGTTTGGCATAATATGAAGTTGTCGCCAGAGACGTCCGTTCTGGCAAGGACCAGGGGGAGCATTCGGTGACAGATAGTCGCAGACAACTCGGTGGCTTCGCCATCCTGGCTTTGGTGTTCTTGCGCCTGGCCATTGGCTGGCACTTCTTCAATGAGGGAATGGAAAAAATCGAGCGCGACCCGGCGACGGGAAGCTATCGCATCGATTTTTCGGCGGCTGGTTTTCTCTCGCAAGCCCAAGGGCCGCTGGCGGATACTTTCCACTCGTTTGCGCCGGATGGACACGACTGGCAGACGCAACTTGCGGTGCCTCATCAGATTCGGCCACTGACGCCTGAAGAGACCAAAGCACTGGCGGCTCACGCTCCCTATCAAAACTGGTTCGGACGGATCACGAGCGACTGGCAGGCCATGCTCGACAAGGCCGTCGCAGTGCGGGGCCTCACCGAAGAACAAATCGCAGCGGCGAAAGCCGCGTTCGCGTTGCGGACGCAAGAATTGAAGGACTACTTCGCCGGCGAAACGGCGCGATCGCCGAGTATCAACACGAACTGTGGCGGCTCGACCAATGGCGGGCCAAGCCGGAAGCTGCCGACCTCCCCTTCCAGGAAGAACGCATCGCCAAGAAGGCGGCCGAGACAACCGCCTCGGCCAGGAAGTGGGTTGCTCAGGTGGCCGCTCAGGAAGAGCTGCTTCGCGCGGACCTACGCGAGACATTGTCATCCGATGCCAAGGCGTTTAGCCCGCCAGCGCTGGACGCTGCGCTCGCCGGCCCCGCGGAATCGAGCCTCGGCTGGATCAATCTGGCAACGACGGTGCTGACGCTCGGCGTCGGGATTTGCCTGTTGTTAGGTTTATTCACGCGGCTGGCCTCGGTGACCGCGGCGATATTCCTGCTTTCGATCATCGCGTCGCAGCCGCCGTGGCTCGGCACGTATGAACTGACCATTTTTCCCATCGTAGAACTAGCAGGGCTATTAGTCCTTGCGGGGACCGGCGCCGGCCGTTGGCTGGGGCTCGACTACTTTTCTTGGGCCCTGTTTCATAAGCGCGAAGTCTAGACAAGCGAAATATCGATGAATCTAACGCCTGAAGAAAAAAAGATCGGCAAAGAGAACTTCCAGGAATCAGTCGGCACCACGCGCCGCGACTTCCTTAAGGGCGGCATCGCGGCCACCGTCGCGGCAGGCAGCATCGGCGCGCTGGGCGGCTATTACTTCAAATACTCGAAGATCGACAATCCCTTGCGCGTCGGCGTCATTGGCACCGGCGACGAAGGAAATGTCTTGATCGGAGCGCTCAACCCCGACTACATCGACCTCGTGGCGATTGCTGACATTCGGCCCTACAGCGTCCACCGCGCTTTTTATGGCGACTGGTATTCGCCCGGTGCGCACGAAGCTCGGCCGGGGCTATTGGATGTCTACAAGCGCGAAGGCTGGGCCGATCGCTCCACCGCTGAGAAGCACGTCAAGGTTTATTCGGGCGACTACAACGAATTGCTCGACGATCCAAGCATCGAGGCAGTGATCGTCGCCGTGCCGCTCCACCTGCATCACGAAGTCGCTATGGCCGCGATGCGCAAAGGCAAACACGTCCTCACCGAAAAGCTCATGGCCCACGACGTGGGTCAATGCAAAGAATTGGCCAGAGCGGCGTCGACTCTCCGCGCCACCAGCGGCGAGCCAATCGTGTTCGCCGTTGGCCACCAACGCCACTACAGCATTCTCTACGACAACGCGGTCGACCAAATCAAGCAGGGCCTGATCGGCAAGATTCATCACATCCGCGCCCAGTGGCACCGAGACAACTCTCCCGGCCACGACAGCTGGCAGCCCGATTTGCCGCAGAGTGGAGAATTGGCCGGGGAACTAGCGAGTTGGAAGTCGGTGCTCGCTGGCACTCACCCAAAAGTCAAGAAGCCCACCGATCTAAAAGATATCAGCGAATGGGAAATGAAGATTGCGCAAAAGGAAGCGCAGGTCAATGACATCACCAACGATCTCGCTGAAACGTACGGCTACCAAGCCAAGGAAATCCCCGGCGGCTACAACCGCTCGGCGCTCGAAGAGCTGATTCGCTGGCGGCTTTGGGAACGCACCGGTGGTGGCCTGATGGCCGAGCTCGGCAGCCATCAACTCGATGCGGCCAGCATCTTCCTTACGGCCCAACGGCCCGACGGCCGCAAAGCCAAGCCTCTTTCCGTGGTAGCGCTCGGCGGCCGCAGCATCTTCCCCGCCGATCGCGAATGCGAAGATCACGTCTATTGCAGCTTCGAGTTCCCCGGCATCGAATACTTTGCCGACGAGGCCAGTCACAAAGTCAATAATCCCAACGACAAAGTGGTTGTCACTTATTCTTCGATCAACGGCAATGGTTTTGGTGGTTGGGGCGAGATCGTCTTCGGCGACAAGGGGACGATGATCCTCGAGCGAGAACAAGACGCGATGCTCTTCGCCGGCTCAAGAACCGGCACCAAAGTCGAAGTCAAAGCCGGCAAAGACGGCAAGCCTTCGCTCGATACCTACGAAACGGGCGGCGGCGCCGCGGTCGCACAAGCCGCCACGGCCGAAAACACCAGCCGTGGCTACCGCGAGGAGATCGAGCACTGGGCCTGGTGCATCCGAAATCCCGCTCCCGAACACCAGCCTCGTTGCAAACCAGAGGTGGCGATGGCCGACGCAGTGATCGCGCTCACCAGCAATATCGCCATCGCCAAAGGCGGCCGCATCGATTTCGAGAGCGAGTGGTTCGACGTAAAGAGCGACGCCACGCCCGACGGCAGTAAACCGGCTTCGACCGCCAATCTCGCCTAATCCGCAGTCTCGTCGCTTGCGTCTTCGCGGCCCGTCAATGCGGCTTTCCGCCGGTTTAACTCGGCCGCGCGCTGGGTTACACTGGAGGACCTGTCGCTACTGGCGCGGCCCGGCCCGTTCTCTCTTCACGCAGGCACACTTTTCATGAACGACGAAAATCGCTCGTCTGTGGGACACTTTCGCTGGGTCATCTGCGCGCTCTTGTTCTTTGCGACCACGATCAACTACGTCGACCGAGCTGTCATTGGCATCCTCAAGCCGACGCTGATGACCGATCTGCATTGGAGCGAAACCGATTTTGGCGACATTATCTCGTGGTTCAGCTTTGCCTATGCCTTCGGCTACGCGCTCGCGGGGCGTGGAATCGATGCAGTCGGAGTGCGACTGGGCTACGGCTTGTCGGTGACCTTGTGGAGCATCGCCTGCATGGCGCACGGCCTGGTGCGCTCGGTCCTCGGCTTCAGTGTGATGCGAGCGGCTCTTGGTTTGGCCGAAGGTGGAAACTTTCCGGCCGCCGTCAAGTCGGTCAGCGAGTGGTTCCCGAAGAGCGAGCGGGCATTTGCGACGGGCATCTTCAACGCCGGCAGTAACATCGGCATGGTAATTGCGCCGATTTTAGTCCCCTGGTTGACGCTGCGGTGGGGATGGCCCAGCACTTTTTACGTCACAGGCGGGCTCGGGTTGATATGGCTCGTCTGCTGGTGGTTGGCATATGACGCACCAGAAAGACATCCGCGCGTCTCCCCGGCCGAGCTTGCTCACATCCAGAGCGATCCAGTCGAACCGCCCGTCCACATTCCCTGGCTCACCCTGCTCAAGTATCGGCAGGTTTGGGCGTACGTTGTCGCCCAAGGGCTCACGTCGCCGATCTGGTGGTTCTACCTTTTCTGGGCGGCCGGCTTCTTCCACGACAAGTTCGGCGTCGATTTGAAGAACATCGGTTGGCCGCTGGTCACGATCTATTTGCTCGCCGACTTTGGCAGCATCGGCGGCGGCTGGCTTTCCTCGGCGCTGATCAAACGCGGCTGGACCGTCAACGCCTCGCGTAAGACGGCCATGCTGGTCTGTGCTTTATCCGTGGTACCGGTATTCTACGCGTCGATCACCGAAAGTCCTTGGGTCGCCACGTTTCTTATCGGCGTGGCCGCTTCGGCCCACCAAGGCTATTCCTGCAATGCCTACACCTTGGTGTCCGACATGTGCCCCCGCAACGTCATCAGCTCCATTGTCGGAATTGGTGGCATGGCGGCCGGACTGATCGCAATGGGTTTCCAGCAAATGACTGGCCGCATCCTGGATCACTACGAGAATGGCTACGTCGTCATCTTGGCGATCGCGTCGGTGGCCTATTTGATCAATTTGGCGATCATTCAGGTACTCGTCCCGCGGATGGAGCCGATGCATGTCAGCCTTCCAGATCAGGATTGAAATAATCCGCCGCGAAACTAGCGAAAAACCTTCACAGCCTGCGTGATCGGCTCTTGTGAACTACAATTCTCAAGGGTTCTTTGCAGATAGATAAGCAGGCATGGCCGTAGTTCTGTTGGTTCGCGCGGCGGGTTGAACACGATGAATTCTATCCCTAGGGTTGCCAGCACGGCTGGGCGGTTCGCCGCCTGGGCATGCGTTGCGCTCGCCCAGCTGCTGGCCACCGCGCCCGTCCACGCCGAGACCGGCTACGATGCCTGGCTCCGCTACGCTCCGATCACCGACCGCGCCGCCCGCGAGCGGTACGATTCGTTGCCGGCCGTGGTCGTCGCACTTGGCGACTCGCCGATCATCGTGGCGGCCCAGAAAGAGCTCGTTCGCGGCACCCAGGGTATGCTCGGCCGCACCCTCCGCGCCACCCACGAGATTCCCGCCGAAGGGTCGATCATCCTCGCCACTTTTGACGCCGTCGAAGGCAAATTGCCCTCGCTCGGCAAACTCCCCGATCTCCCGCCCGATGGCTTCTGGCTCAAGTCACTCACCGTCGACGGTAAGAACCACCTCGTCATCGCCGCCCCGAACGATCGCGGCGTGCTTTATGGCACATTCGCCCTGCTGCGGATGTTCGGCCTGGAATCACCAATTTCCGACCTCAACGTCCGCGACAAGCCCTACGCCCCGATCCGCATTCTCAACCATTGGGATAATCTCGACGGCACGATCGAACGCGGCTACGCAGGTCGCTCGATTTTTTGGGAAGGCGGCCACGTCACCAAGGACCTCGGCCGTGTCCGTGACTACGCCCGGCTGATGGCCTCGGTCGGCATCAACGGCTGCTCGATCAACAACGTCAACGCCGACGTCCGCGCGATCTCGTCCGATCTGTTGCCGGAGGTGGCGCGAGTGGCCGATGTGTTCCGCCCCTATGGCGTGAAGCTGTTCCTTTCGCTCGACTTCGCCAGCCCACGCAAGATCGGCGGCATCAGCACCTTCGACCCGCTCGACCAGTCCGCCGTCGACTTCTGGAAGCGCAAGGTCGACGAAATCTACAAAGTGATCCCCGACCTGGGCGGTTTTGTCCTCAAGGCCGATTCCGAAGGCCGGCTCGGCCCGTCCGAATACAACCGCACCCACGCCGACGCCGCCAACGTCATCGCCCGGGCCCTCGAGCCCCGCGGCGGCATCCTCTTTTACCGCGGCTTTGTCTACGACCACAAAATGGACTGGAAGGATCCCAAGAACGACCGCGCGAAGGCTGCCTACGACAACTTCCAACCGCTCGACGGCAAGTTCGACGACAACGTCATCGTCCAGATCAAGCACGGCCCGATCGACTTCCAAGTCCGCGAACCCGCCTCGCCACTGTTTGGCGGACTTCAGAAAACCAACCAGGCGATCGAGCTCCAGATCACACAGGAATACCTCGGCCAGCAGCGGCACCTCGTCTTCCTGCCACCGATGTGGAAAGAGGTGCTCGATTTCGATCTGAAGGCCAACCCCGAGGCCAAGGGCGATCGCAACGTCACGCAAGTGAAAGACCTTGTTTCCGGCCTGACATTCAAGCGGCCGTACGGCGGGTTCGTCGGCGTCTCGAACGTCGGCCGCGATGCCAGTTGGCTCGGCCATCAACTCGCAATGGCGAATCTCTTTGGCTTCGGCCGCCTCGCTTGGAATCCGGACCTCGAGAGCAAGCAGATCGCCGAAGAGTGGACGCGGCTCACCTTCGGTCCCGATCCCAAGGTCGTCGGCACAATCGTCGACATGTTGCTCAAGTCCTGGAACATCTACGAAAACTACACGGGCCCGAACGGCGCCGGCACATTCACCGACATCATCAACATCCACTACGGCCCCGGCATCGAGTCGTCCGAGGAGAATGGCTGGGGCCAATGGCACCGCGCCGACGACAAAGGCATCGGCATGGACCGCACGGTGGCCACTGGCACCGGCTTCATCGGCCAGTATTCGCCCGCAGTCGCCCGCATCTACGAGTCGCTCGACACCTGTCCCGACGAGCTGCTGCTCTTCATGCACCACGTCCCCTACGACCACGCGCTCAAGTCGGGCAAATCGCTGATCCAATCGATCTACGATTCGCACTACGACGGCGCCCGCGACGCCGGCCGACTTGTGCGCAACTGGGAGACGCTCAAGGGCCGCATCGACGAAGCTCGCTACGAAGAGGTGCTTGCCGATCTCACCTACCAGGCCGGCCACGCCCAGGTCTGGCGCGACGCAGTCGCCAACTGGTTCCTCCGCAAGAGTGGCATCGCCGACGACAAGAAGCGGGTTGGCAACCATCCACACCGCGTCGAAGCCGAAAAGATGGAACTCGATGGCTACGAGGCCGTCGACGTAAAGCCCTGGGAAACTGCCTCCGCCGGCCAGGCCGCCGCGCTGACGGCCAAGAATCACCACGGCACGATCCGTCACAAGTTCGACGGTAAGGCCGGCTGGTACGACCTTCTCGTGACCTACTTTGACGAAAACGACGGCATCTCAAAATTCAAGCTCTACGTCGGCGACCAGCTCGTCGACCAGTGGAGCGCCGACGACAACCTCCCCCACGACCAACCCAGCGGCCACACCTCCACGCGCCACAAAACTCAAAGCGTCGCCCTCCGCCCCGACGACGAGATCCGCATCGAAGCCACCTCCGACGCCGGCGAACAAGCCGCCGTCGACTACATCGAAATCATCCCCGCCGGCGCATAATTGCACGTGCTAAGCGGTGCGGCCAAGCTGGCGATCTTCGCGCTTCAAGCCACCGCCACAAATCGCCCATCGGCCAGCTCGCGCGCCTTGCCGAGCGAAGCCAGCGTATCGAGCAGCTCCTCGACCCGCTCCCGATTCGCTCGCGAGAAACACTTCGCCACATCTTCGACCGAAGCCGCGCCACCGATTCCGACCAGCGCCCCCTGCACCGCCGCCGCCTGCTCCGAGAGCGTCTTCGGCCAAGCCAGTTTCTTCGCATTCCCTTTTGCCGTTTTCTTCTTGGTCCGGGTGCCACTGGCTCCGCCAGTGCTCTCCTCGCCTTCAGCTTGTTCGTCACCAACCAGTTCGACGTCAATCCCTTTTTGCTTCTCGCCGCCGGGATTCTGAAACTCCGGCCGCAGCCACCGCACGATCCCCCGCCGCTCCTCCTCGGCCCGCTCGTGATTGAGCGCCACCAGCCGCGTCAGGATTTCCTCATCCGACAAATCGACCGGCCAGCCATACGCCTCCGCCACGGCCGCATCCAACTCGTCGTGAATCTCGCGCAGCACCGACACCAGCCCCTGCTCGTGAATCGTCTGCTCCTTCGCCGTGAGCGCCTCGCCCGATCGCAACTTTTCCAGCACGTTGTACATCCCCGTCATCGTCAACTTCGGATGCAACTCCTGCTGCCGCTTGCGATGCGCATCGAGTTGTTCGCCAAGTTCGCGGATGCGTGCATCTGCGATTCCGTGCGCATCGGGGAAAGGAAAAGGATCGAAGCATCGGCTCTTGTTGTATCGTGGTCGATTCCTTCAAGCCGTTCCACCGGCCGCAAGCGACCAGTTGATATGGATACGCTGAGATAGAATCCCAAGATGAAGGAATCGTCGAAGGCCAATACCACAAGCTTATGCTCCGGGAGCATAGATGCGTCGACGAAACGGAAAATACGCGATGTTTCGAAGTTTCAGGTGTTCCGATAATCGTTGTCAAGTCTTTGCGAATACGTCGCGCAATTGATGCATCACTCACTAAAAATCCACCAATTCTCGCGTATCGACGATCGCTATTATTCTGTCCCGTTCGGGTTTCACACGATCGATCAATTGTTGAAATACTGCAGGATAACGCATCTCGAACTCGTCTTCAAATCCGAAAGATCGATAAAGTCAATCCCGAAGTCGTTATGTCACGACCATTTCTGCAATACGTCATGCCGTTGCAGTATTGTCGCGAATATGCGATCCTTCGAGATTACAGCTAATTCCGTCGGGATCAACCAAGAATCCGCGACCTCCCAGCATTACACCATTGCTTGAAAGCCCGTTATTGGATCGTAAAGTGCACGGCATCCGCTGACGCTCACGCCAATCGTTAGGGACGCCCCAATCGTTCCGACGAGCGAATTAAGCTCAACAGAAACTTCATCTTGCCCTTCCACAATTTGTTCTGTGGCGACACTGCATCAATGTACCAACAGACGTTCCGCCTCGCCAACAGTCATCGAGATTCGTACGGCAGCACCGTCAGCAGCTATCGACCCAGGGATGATCCGGAATCGCAAACACTAAAGCGACGGCGGCTGATTTCCAATAAGCACATCGCTTACGATTCGACGATTGAAGATTTGCTTAATGCTATTCGTTGTAATAAAGCCAAAGCGTCGTATTGCACTCGCTGCCACTGTTAACGCTGCAATCTTCCACCAATACATTACAAAGTCGCACGTATCTGGAACTTCTCCTCATAAGACTTCGCGGAGTGCTTCGACATAGCCGTCGCCCAAGAATCGCTCAGCATAAAACTCTTGCCAATAAACGGCGGATTGCCGACAACATAATCCGCCTTCGGCCACTCCGCCTTCTTCGGATTGATGTACTTGAGCGACAGCACCCGTGCCGTCTCGTCCGGCACTTCCTCGCCCGTCACCGGGTGCGGCTTCGTCGTTCGGCCATCCCAGCGCGTGACCGGTTTCCCGTTCTCGTCGAGCACGGCGCCGTGCTCGTCCACGCCAGCACCGCATCGCGGCACTCGATGTTCTTGAAATTCTTGATCACCGGCTCCGGCGGCGTCACGTTGCCGCGCGTCCGGAAGTGCCACTGCAGGTAGCCGATCCACAGCACCAGGTCGGCGATCGCCGCCGCGCGCGGGTTGATCTCGATGCCCCAGGAACTGGTGCGGGTCGACCGTGTGGCCGCTCTCCAAGAGCATCTGCCGCTCGCCGATGCTCTCGTAGCGTCGTCGAGCACCTCGCCTTCGATCCGCTTGAGGTGCTCCAGCGTCACGTACAGGAAATTCCCCGATGCCGCAGGCCGGGTCGAGCACCTTGATCTCGCACAGCTTGTCGTGGAACGCTTCGAGTTCCTTGACCGCGCCTTTGCGGTCGCCCGCTTGGCGCAGCGGACGATCGCCGCCGTCCGCGACGGCGTCCCATTCCGCGCGAAGCGGCTCGATGATCGTCGGCATCACCAGCCGCTCGACGTAGGCCCGCGGCGTGTAGTGGGCGCCCAGCTTGTGCCGCTCGACCGGGTCAGAGCCCGCTCCAGCAGCGTGCCGAAGATCGCCGGCTCCACGTCCCGCCAATCGCGCCTTGGCCGCCTCGATCAACAGGTCGAGTTGGTCGCGCGTCAGCGGGCAGCGCCGACGCGATCGTCGAACAGCCCGCCGTTGAAGTGCAGCAGCTTCGTTGCGAGAATGCTGCGAGAACCCGCCCGACGTTCATCTGCCGCCACAGAGTCCTCGACCATCGGCTGAAACAACTCCGGCGACTCGCGAGGCTGCTGAGCAGCTCGCGAAAGCCCTGCTTCGGCAGCAGCCCCACGTCCTCGGCAAACATCGTGAACAGGCACCGCATCAGGAATTGGGCCACGTCCTCCGGATCGTGTTTCGCGGTTTCGAGCGACTTGGCCAGTTCGGCAAGCTTGGCCGCGATCTCCCGCGTCACCTTCGCGCTGCGGCGGGCCGGGTCGAGCGCCAGCGGATCGGTCCAGAACAGCTTGAGCTGCTCGCGGACCTCCTCGTCGGCCAGATTGCTCCAGCCGGATGCGGTAGCTGGGCGGATCGGGAAACGGCACGTAGGTGCCGCCCGTCTGCGTGAACTCGGCATACAGGTCGATCGTGTGCCCCACGTCGACCACGACCAGAAACGGCGGCCGAGTCTCCGGCTCGGTGAGTGCTCGGGCATATTGCTCGGCCTGCCCGCGCGCTCGCAGCAGCGTGTCGTTCCAGCCGCTCGTGCCACGCACGCCGTGACCCTTCTTGAGCTTCTTCTTACGCGCGAGTGCCGCCGTCGAAAGCGGCCGCTCTTCGTCTTGCTTCTCCACGCTCTGTTTCGTTTCGAGCACGAAGCAGCTGCGCTTGTAGAGGTCGATCCGCCCGGTCGAGTAGGTGCCGTCGAGATTGTCGAACTGCACATTCCGCTCGAAGACGTAGGCGTTCTCGTGGTCGTCGGGCAGCGTCGGATCGGGCCGCGGCACGCCCAGCACGTCGCACAGTTCCGTCAGAAAAAGCTGGTAGTTCGCGCGTTCGGCACCACCCGATTTCGACCATCGCTCGATAAACGCCGATACACTTGCGTCAGACATGCTGGCCCTTAAGAAAAACAACCACCCCGCTCACTTTGCCGAGGGATAATGTACCCCACCAATATCCTCCGGTCCAGCAGAGCAACTTCGAGCACCATCTCTCGGCCACATGCGGAGTCAAGCGTTGTGAGTCGAATGTTCAGAGTCGATCCGAAGCTGGCTCTTGAAATCTCCGCTCTCCACTCTCCACTCTCGCCCCATCACTGGCCGAAAACAATTCTTGAACCGGGCCGCGAGATGCTCTAGACTGAACCCCCAATAGGTGACGGGCGTTCAGTATCCACGGTTTGTGCGTCGTTGACACGCCGGTGTATGGGCAGCCTACGACAGCTCATGCCGACCGAGTAGATCGCGCACTTGACAATGCGCGGGTATCGCGCCGCCGACTTCGCGCCCGGTTCGGAATCCTCTCCCACGAAATCCGCGGCAAGCGGCACGTCTGTGATGACCGCGAAGTCGAATTTTGGAACTACGAGTGAAAACGTGAATTCGATGAATTTTGGAACGCGACTTATTCAAAGAAGCCTAGCTTTTCAGCCGCGCCAGCGAATCGAGTGTGACAGAAACGATGAATTTTGGAACATGGAATCGTGTTTCGCGAGAATGTTCCAAAATTCCAATTGCTCCAGAATTCGCACCGCACTTTTGCCGGGTTTGCTGGAATCTCGGCAAACTCGCAATTGCCTGCCCGGCCGGCCATTTTGTCCGAATACGCCACACGCCTCAGCTACTGGACTCACCAGGACGTACCACCAACAACGACACCCCCTGACGAGGCAGCTCCAGCCGCACAGTTGCCGCACCATCGGCGATCGCCACCGGCTCGATCGCGGCGCCCTCGGCAAGTTGGGCGGCCCGCTCCAAGTCCGCATACTGCTCGGCCGTCGGCTCTTGCGGCGAACCCATTTTCAGCCACGCCGCGTAGCCATTGCTGTGTTCGGCGTCGATCGTGAAATGTTCAATCTTGGCTTTTCCAGACCCCTGCGGCAAATTAGCGAGCGACAATTCCACCTCGGCCGCGGGACCCGGCAAGTCATCGTCGTGATAGTGCCAAAGCATGACATAGAGCGTTTCGCCGTCGCGGCTGGCGAAGCCCGCCACGTCTGGCTTGTCGCGCACGCCACGCCGCATGATCTGATCCAGCGATATGGCTCCGTCACTTTCCACCGCCAGCCGCTCGCCGCTCATTTTCGCCAGCATGCGAAATACATTCAGCACCGGCTTGTCGATGCCGTTGGTCGCCAGCGAGCGAAAACCGGCAAAATACGGCTGGTCCTCAAACTCAAATGCCCAAGTGAGCGCCCCTTCGAGATTCACGCCGTGTCGAGCCGCAAGGTCATGTTTGCGAGCGAAGCTGGCCGCCGTGTAGCTCGAATACATCGTGCCGTTGCGATAAGCCAGCTGCGGACCCTGGCAGGCGGCGCAGCCCTCGGGATCCGACTCGCCGATCACGATCGGCGTTTTCTTGAGCTCTGGGAACGACGCGACAATCTCAAAACCGTCGTCAATCGTGCGGAGCTGCTCGGCGATGCCCATCTGCACATGGCCTTCTGCATCGTCTTCCACGAACCGCGGCGCACCCTTCGCATGGAATGAGACAAAATCGAGCGGAGTGCCGATTTCGCCGGTGGCGTAGTTATTGCCGCGGAGGCAATGCTCGAGAAAATCGCGGGTGAAATCACCGCCGCTGCCCGCCGAATCGGGACCGCCAACAATCGCATTCGGCAGCGCTCGTCGCACGCCAGCGATCGCGTAGTCGTGCAACTTGCGAAATTCCTCCGGAGAACCTTGCCAGTAACCAATGTTGGCCTCGTTCCAGGTTTCCCAATACCAGGTCGCAACTTCATCGGCGCCGTAGCGGTCGACGCAATGCTTCGCCCACTGGTAGACCAGCTCCGACCACTTTTCGTAGTCCTTCGGCGGGTAGGCCCAGCCGGTAAAAATCTTGCTGTACTTGTCGGTCGCCGACCAATTGTGATGGTATGGATCGGGCTTCGTCGAGAGATCCTGCGGCATGAACCCGATTTGGACGTAGGGCCGAATTCCCCGCTCGCGATACGTGTCGAAGATGCCGTCGAGAATTGTCCAATCATAAACCGCACTGCCATCCGCGTCTTGGCGATACGCATTGGTCGAGCCCCACTTGAGCGCCGGCTTGCCGTCGCCGGACGTGAGCAGATTGTGGGTTCGGAAGAAGACGGTCTCAGGCGCGAGGGCCCCCAGCTCACCAAGCAGCTTTTTTCCGTTGGGCATCGTGGCGTAGTTGGGCTCATCGGCGCCAAAGAATCGCCAGATCGGCACCAACGGACCAAGCGATTCGCCCGCATCGACGCGCATCACGACGGGAAAGGTTTCGACGGCCAACGCGGTCCTCGAACCCGCTTGCAGGTACAAGCCCGCCACACAGATTCCGACGAAAAGCTGGCCAATGAGCCGGCGTGGCGAAGTCTCCGCCATTTCGCCCCCTTATTGGAATTCAACGAATTCGAGAATGGTTGGCAACGGCTAAGCAGGCTTCTTTCTCAGCAAACCGTAAGCCAGTAGGAGTAACACGGCGCCAATCGTCGAGCCGATCCAGCCGGCCGGCGCGGCGACATCCATTGGTTCGCTATGCAGCATGTGGCCGAGGTAGCCGCCGACAAATGATCCAGCGATCCCCAAGAGAGTGGTCAGGATGATGCCCATCGGCTGCGGGCCCGGCATCAGAAAGCGGGCGATCACGCCGATCACAAATCCAAAGATGATCATGCGGACAATTTCCATAACTCAATACCTCCCAAATTGCGTGTATGTTCGCCGACCCCAAACATCCCATCGTATCGTGAGGCGGGCGCCACTGCTAGCGTCGGCCGCGAGTGCTCACGTTGTTCAATTCAAGGCAATTCGCTATCTTTGCCTGGAATCGCCGCGGCACATTGGCAGCAATTAAGGACGCCAAAAAAAATGAAAATCGCTACCCTCGCAATTCACTCCACGCACGGTTGGTCGGAACTAGGCACGGATGCCTTGGCACCGGGCCTTAATGTTTTCCAAGGTGCATCTACCACCGGCAAGACGACGCTGGCCGATCTGGCAACGCATGCACTTTATGGCCGGCGATTCATGCCTGCGCCTTCCGCCGACGCGCATTCACACGCGCCCCAAGGCGAAGTCGTCGTCGACTGCCGTGGCAAGCATTTTCGCCTCCGCCGTTCGCACGATGCGACGGCCGGAGAGCGGCTCACGGTGGCGGCTCTCGATCAATCGGCCGTCGATCAAGAAACAGTGAGAAGGCTGGTCGCGTGCCTCTCGCCAACGATTCTGCGTCCGCTGTTCGCGGTGAACTTTCGCGAGACTCCGCCGATCGAATGGTTGCTGTCGCCAGAGTTTTCGCAGGAGTTTCGCGCGGCGCTGTGGCGCCTCAAGTGGGCCCCGCCAAGCGTCGACGAAGAATTGCGACCGATCTACGCCCGGCTCCGAGCGCTCGAGACCGACATGAAGTCCCTCGTGCGCCGGCTCGGCACGGATGACGAGCAGGCAGCGACCGACCAGAAAACCCGAGCTCACAAACGCAATCGCCGGGCGTCCCATTTCCTCGCCCAGCTTACCGACGGTGAGTTGCAGCGGCTCCAGCTGAACTCCGAAAGTGGTGAGGCGCGCGTCGTGACCCGCGACGGCGACTCGCTCCCGGTCGCGTCGCTCTGGTCGACGCAACGCGATCAGGTCTATTTGAGCCTCTGCTTGGCGCTCGTTTCGGCGCTGCATCGGCATGGCGCCCGCCTGCCGCTGGTGCTTGACGAGCCGTTCGCTCGGCTGGACGCCAAATCTTCGGCGGCACTCGTCGAAGTGCTGGGCGAATTCTGCGACCGAGGTCACCAGGTATTGGTATTCACGGCCCGCGATGAAGTGGCGGAGCGGACCGCGGCGATGGGCGCCAAAGTCTGCACGATGCAGTCGCTACGCGAAGAACATGCGGAACACGTCGCTGAGACTATCGACGAGACAATCGAACAACCGGTCGAGGACGCCCGGCGACGTACCCGCCGTCGAGTGAAGACAACACGCCTGAAGCACCGCGAGGCAGGCTAGTTCACGATCGCGAGCATCAATCGTCGAAGCGGATTTCGACGATCTGGAAACGATTGGTGCCCGCCGGAACTTCCACTTCGGTTTTCTCGCCAACCTTCTTGCCGACGAAGCCCTGTGCGAGCGGGCTGGCGATGTTGATTTTGCCGTTGTCGTAATCCTCTTCGCCGGCGCCGACGAGCGTGAACTCTTCGTTGTCGCCGAAATCGAGATCCTTCACGACGACCGTGCAGCCGAACGACACCTGATCCTTCGGCACCTTGGTGTTGTCCATGATCTGCGCGTGGGCCAGCTTTTCTTTGAGCAAGTTGATCTTGGCCATCAACATGCCGTGCGTCTCGCGGGCGCCATGGTACTCGGCATTTTCGCTGAGATCGCCTTCGGCGCGCGCAGCAGCAACTCGCCGCTCCGCTTCCGGAAGCTTCACGTCTTGAAGCTCGTCCATTTCGGCTTTGATCTTGTTGTAGCCCGTGCGCGTCATCGGAATTCGATCAGCCATGGCAATCAGACCGCAAGTCTGCGGTGTCGAAGAGTAGTGGCGAAAAAAATAGGTCTCCGCAAGGGAGACCTCCAACAGCGGTATATTTTGCTGCGCCGCGCCACGAATGTAAAGGGCGGATCAAGAGAATGGCGCTATTCCGGCAGATAAAGCAAGCAGCCACACGACTTACAGAACACGGGGCGTGCGAGCCGCAACTCGTTTTGCATGTTCAACGTGATCTGCTGGCCACATGCGCCGCAGACGTCTTCATCGACTGCAGACAATCCGTTGGCACCCTTGCCGCGGACCACGCGCTCATAGTCGACCTTGATCTCGGGCGGGAGTGCTGCCTCGGCCTGAACGAGGCTGGCCTCGAGCCGTTCGATGTCGACTCGAATTGATGCCGCCGACGCTTCGATCGCCTGCCGCGTCTTTTCAAGTTCCTGCATTCCGGCGGTGTGCAACTTTTCGGCTTCTTTGACGAGCAGCTGCAGTCCGTCAAGCTTCTCCATCGATTCGAGAACCTCGTCGGTCATCACGCTGCCCGCCATTTCGGCCGCGGCGATCTGTTCGACGAGAGCCTGGTATTCCTTGTTACTGCTGGCGCCGTTGAGTTTGACTCTCGCGTCAACGACCTTTTGCTCGCCAGCCTTGAGATCGAGCTGCTTGCGGTTGATGGCCATCTGCGTTTCTTGAACGCGGGCCCGGGCTTCATCGACCTTCGCCTTGAGCTGCGCGGCATTCGCCTCTCGGGCGCGAATCTGTTTCGGCGCCCGCTCTACGCGATCGCGGAGCTCCGTCAGCTGCTCGTGAAGATGATGCAGCTCTCGCAACGCTGCGGCGGTAACTGCCATCGGGTGCCTCCCTGGTGTTTCAAGTTGTCAAGGATGTGTATGAAAAACGCGCCGCCACAACCGCGCGGGCGAATAGTTCTCTCGCTCCTTTCTAGTTTACACGCTAACGCCAATAAGAACAGCCGGTCGCGCTCGGGCGACCGGCTGTTGGGGAAATTCGGGCAATTTGTCGGTATGCAGGCGAATCGATTACGCTGCAGCAGCGATCGGTTCCGCGGTTGACACGCCCGGGACGAACGCTTCCAGATAACGGCTGCGGACCGGATTCTGCAGTTTGGCAACCGCCTTGGCTTCAATCTGCCGCACGCGCTCGCGTGTGACTTTGAAGATGCGGCCCACCTCTTCGAGCGTGTAGGAATAGCCGTCGGCCAACCCGTAGCGGAGGCGAATGATTTCGCGCTCGCGGTAAGTAAGGGTCTTGAGCAATTCCTCGATCCGCTCGCGGAGGAGGCAATTGTTAGCGAGCTTTGCCGGGTTTTCGGTGCTGTTGTCCTGCACAAACTCGCCAAAGCTGCAGTCGTCCCCTTCGCCGACCGGGCGGTCGAGACTCACCGGGTGACGACCGATGTCGAGCACGCGTTCGGTTTCTTCGATGCTGACCCCAGCGGCCAGCGCGGTCTCTTCGGTCGTCGGCTCGCGGCCCATTTCCTGAAGCAGCTTGCGGGCCGTATTCCGCAGACGCATCAACACGTCGATCATGTGGACGGGAATGCGGATCGTGCGAGCCTGGTCGGCGATCGCCCGGGTGATCGCCTGGCGAATCCACCAGGTGGCGTAAGTCGAGAACTTGAAACCACGTCGATACTCGTACTTGTCGACCGCCCGCATCAGGCCCGTGTTGCCTTCCTGGATCAAGTCGAGGAACGAGAGGCCCCGATTGCGATACTTCTTGGCGATCGACACTACGAGCCGCAAGTTGCCGCTCGAGAGTTCGCGCTTCACGTCCTCGAATTCCTGGTACTGGCCGCGGAGCATCCGGCAGCGAATGCGGAGACTCTTGGGACTTTCGAGCGTGTTTTGCATCAACGCGCGAAGTTCGCTTGCCACGGACGCAATCTTCTCGGCCGGAGCACCCGACGACTTGAGTTCGTCGACCTGGTATTTCAGTTCGTCCATCCGCTGCGACATTTCCTCGAGCTGCCGAATGAGGGGCTGCACGCGGCGCGTCCGCAAGCTCAGCTCTTCCACCAGCACGAGCATTTTCTCCCGTCGACGCAAGTAACGCGTACGAGCAGCAGATTTTACTTCGGAAGTCGCGCTGCGACTGATCAACAGAGCGAAGTCACACTTCTGTGCTCGCATCAGGTGCACGAGCAGCGGCAAATTGTGCGGCATGCGGGCCTGAACCTGTTCCTTGGTGAGCTGCTCGGTCAGCGAGACCTTGATCGTGCGATCGAAGGGCAGCTCGCCGTTGTGGACTCTCTGGAGCGTCTTCACCGTGGCTTCCAGGGCGTAGAACGAGCGGAGCATGTTGCGGCGGAAACGCTTCCGCGTGAGCTCGATCTTCTTGGCCAGGCCGATCTCTTCGTCGCGCGTGAGCAGCGGAATGTCTGCCATCTGCGAGAGATACATGCGGATCGGATCGCTCGATCCGGCGGGCATGCCGTCGGCAAGCACAAAGGCCCGATCGCCGTCGGCAGTGGGCTTTTCGGCTTCCGCCAGGGCTCGCTTGTGAGCGTTCGGGCCGTCGACTAGCTCAATGCCGAGATCGTCGAGCGCCGAGAGCACCTCATCGATGCGGTCGGTGCCGAGCGTTTCGTCGGGCAGGAAGCTGCTGATTTCGTCGTAGGTGACGGTGCCCTGGGCCTTGGCCCGGGCCAAAAGTTCTTGAAGTTCACGATCGAGATGGGACAACATGGTTCGACTCCTCTCGCACATCATGTGCGGCTGGTTTGAGGAACGAAAAAGACCGTCGCGACGCACCGACAAATTGCGGGAGGCACATCGTACACGGTCACCGGCCAAACCCCCTATCCATCCATGAACAAGGACCCCGTTTGCCGGCACGCAAATCTTTGAGTGGCATGCCTTCGTCGCTCCGCGGCGTAGGCATGTTGATTACACTCCCCACACATGCTCACGCGAACAATCCGCGAAAGCATGCCACTCAGGGGCATCATTTACTTCACTTCTTTCTCCTCTCGTATTGGTTGAGTTGCTTGGCACGAGATTCTTCACAGAAGCTGGCCAACAGTGATTCGGCATCGTCTTGATTTGTTTTGGCCGCGGCCAGCGTTTGGCGGCGGCGCTTCTCGTCCTGCTGGCGATCGGCGGCGGAGAGCAGGTCCTGCAGCCACAGCTCGCGGTCGCCCTTCTGACGCTGATCGTCCTGACAAAACTCGTCGAGTATCACCAGGACGTTCTTCGTCTCGGCGTCGTCGAACTCCAGCAACAGCCGGCCAAAGTCGATCGGCTGACCGCTGCGGGCGATTTCGACGCATTTGCTGTAGATCCGCTGGGCGGCGGCGGACGTGAATCTCGGCCGGTTCGGGCGGCTTCGATCCTCGTCAGGTAAGTCGGTTCCAACAGCACCAGGGCCAACAGATCGCGATCCCAGGACGAAAGTGCCGCGGCGGGTTCTGCCGGAGCGGGAACTTCCGGTTGATCGCGCCGCATGCTGGCTGGCCGCGATTGGCGGGCACGCCGCAGGGCGGTCATCCGATTTCGCAGCTGCTCTTCCGGCAAGCGGAATTGGCGAGCGATCCGCCCGAGCATCTGCTGCTCGCGCAAAGCGTCGGCGACGCGGCGTCGCTCGCGGCGGGCCGGAGCTGGGCGAGCGTGGCGAGCACTTGCTCGACAGCCTCGGCGGCACGGTGGGTGTCGGTGGAGAGGTCCAATCCTTGGGTCACCGAATTGAATTTGTGTTCGAGTGCGTCGACGGCACCAAGTAGGAGTTGCCGGAACGCGTCGCTTCCTTGCGATGCTATAAAATCACACGGATCGAGTCCTTCTGGCAAGGTCAGAATCCGTAAATCGATCTGATTTTTTACGAACAGTGCTAGCAGTGCATCGATGATCTCATTCGTGCGACGACGGCCCGCATCGTCGCCATCGAGCACCAGCACGATGCTATCAGTGAACCGACGTAGCACTTGCAGATGCGCTTCGCCGAGCGCGGTGCCGAGCACCGCTACCATGTTCGTGAGCCCGTGTTGATGTGCCATCAAACAGTCGGTGTATCCTTCGAGCACGACGACTTGCTTCTCGCGCGCGATGCCGTCGCGGGCCGCATCGAGGCCATATAGTTCGCGGCTCTTGGAGAACAGCGGCGTCTCGGGCGAGTTGATGTACTTCGCGGTCCGCTCTTCGGCGAACTGCGGAAGCACGCGACCGCCAAACGCGATCGGCCGCGCGCGGGCATCGCGAATTGAAAACAACACGCGGCCGCGGAAGCGATCGTAGTGGCCACCCTCCATGTCGCGCGGAATCGCCAGCCCGGCCCGCTCCAGCAACTTGGCGATGAAACTGCTTGGCCCGCGCCCGTTCGAGCAGCCAGTCCCAGCGATTGGGCGAGAAGCCAAGATGAAACTTGCGGATCGTCTCCGGCGTGAGGCCGCGATCGGTTAGATACCGGCGGGCGACTTCGGCGTCTGGCGCTTCGAGCAGGAATTGGTGAAACTGCTCCTCGGCCCAGGCCAGGACGTCGAGCAGTCGGCGCTTGTCACTCCCCGGCGATGACCCCGATCCACCGGGACCGCCCGGCTGTGGTCGCAGCGTGATGCCCGCCTTTTCGGCCAGAAGTTCGAGCGCTTCGCGGAACTCCAGTCCCTCGGCCTTCATCACGAAGCTGAACACGTCGCCGCCGACGTCGCAGACCCAGCACTTCCACGACTGGCGCTGCGGATTGACGTTGAGGCTGGGCCGGCTGTCGTCGTGCCAGGGACAGATGCCGACGAAGTTTCGACCTTGGCGACGCAGCTGGATGTAGCTGCCCGCGAGGTCGACGATGTCGATCGACTGGCGGACTTGCTCCTTGACGTCGTTGGCGGGGCCGAAGCTCACAGGGGGACGTCCTCCGATGACGTGATGGGGGAAATGGATTTGTTAGTTAGCTAAACCGCTAGCGTCGGGCTTCAGCTAGTGAGCTGCAGGTCGATCGAATTAGTCGCGTCCAATGCGGTTGGGGGAACTGTCCGGATGGCGCTCGACTTCGACGCTGAGTTCCAACTCCGAGCGTTTGGGTTTCGCATCGCCCTCGCTGGGTTCGACGCGTGCCAATCGCACCTTGGCCGTCGAGCCGACTTTCGTCGCGGCGATCGATCGACTCAACAGAGTGGGATCGGTCGCGGCAAAATCGTTCCATTCGAGGATCACATCACCGGTATGAATCCCGGCCCGCTCCGCGGGCGCTTCCGGTTCCACGTATCCGACATAAACTCCCTCGCCGATTGCGAGTCCAAGTCGCTCTTGAATGTCCTGTGGCACGGCGACCGGGCGAATGCCGAGGTAGGCGCGCTCAAACCAGCCTTTGATCTTGAGCACATCGTACTGCACCTTGGCTACACTGCTAGGGATCGCAAAACTGATGCCTTGATAGGAAGGCCCGAAGATGGCGGCGTTGATGCCGACGACTTTGCCTTCAATGTTGATCAGCGGCCCGCCCGAATTGCCGGGGTTCACCGCCGCGTCGGTCTGCAGATATTCCTGGTACAAGTTCCCACCGCGGAGCGAGCCGCTTCGGCGAGACTTCGCGCTGACGATGCCGAACGTGAAACTGTGTTCCAAACCGAACGGACTGCCGAGCGCCCAGACCAAGTCGCCCACTTGCAGTTCCTCGCTGTCGCCCCATTCGGCGGCAATCAAATTCGGCAAATCTATCTTGAGCACCGCCAAGTCGGTAATATCGTCCGCACCCACGATCGTCGCGGGGGCCACGCGACCGTCGGTCAGGTGCACCGAGATCGAGCGGGCTCCGTTGACGACGTGATAGTTTGTCACGACATAGCCGGCCGAGTCGACGATCACGCCGGAGCCCTGCCCTTCCTTGCCGCGAAAGCCGGGCCGAAAGATGCTGACCACGCTCGGCTCGACGCGTTTGGCAACCATCCGCGAAGCGAGTTCAAAATCCGTTAGTCGCGGCTTGAGACCACCGAGGGCTTCGGTCGCCACGTCGACGTCGGCCTTCAAAGCATTGAAGCGGGCCTGGTAGATAAACTGGCCCACCATGTACGGTGCGGCCGCCACGAGCGTCAGAATGATCAGCACCGCAAACCACCAGCGTGACGCCCGGGCGGCCGGATCGGCAGCAGGCGAACTCGGAACCGGCGGAGCGAGCGGGGGCTCGTGCGGGGCGGAGAATTGATTCAAATCGTCCATGCGGGTTTAGTCGTCCAGCGAGACGGTCGAACTGAGCAGCGGCGAGTAGCGGCCACCTGGCTTCGGGGCGGCTCTTCTGGTGATTATAGACGCTCCGGCCCGGCAAGGCGATTATCCTGTTGCCCGATTCAACCGGCGAAACCCCTCCAGCCGGATGCGTCTAGCCGCGAGTGGCGGTAAATCGCCCGCGCCACCCCCATACTGGCAAACTATCCTTGGAAAACGCCCTCCAACTCATTGCAACACCACAGGCCACTCCATGACCTTGCTGATGCCGCCGGAAGAAGAATCCTCGTTCGCCCTCGAAAACGAGGACGTGGACAACGCTGCCATCGAATTGGCAGCCAAATGGAACGGCCCCAGCTGCGACCAGTGCAGCGCGCCGATGAAGTCCGACACGGTGGCGATCTGCCGCCGCTGCGGCTGGTACCCGCTGTTGGGCCAATTTGTGGAGGTCGACCCCGAATGGGAAAGCTACGGCGATGACGCGGATGAGCCCGCTCCGAAGCCAGCTCCTTCACACGCTGAGGTATGGCTCAACCTCCTGCCAGCCTGGGCCTGGATCATGATCGCCACCTCGGTGGCGGTTGTTGTCGAGAGTGTCGTCGCGCGATTGGTCACCGCCGACGGAAGCGCTCTACGCACAAACTGGTCGCTCACGCAGCTGGCCATTGGATTGGTCGCGTTCTTAGGTTGTCACTTCTTCAATTTCCTCGCCGCCGTCGCCGACGATGCCGACACCGGAGCCTTCGATTTTATCGCTCGACCATTGAAACTTTGGTTCAAGGCATTCAGCCATTTGCCGACGCGACTGTGGGTCACCAACACGGCAGCCGCAGGATTGGTGGCGGCCGTGATGTCGCCGCTCGTGATCGGCGGCCTGCCCTACGAACGGCTTTGGGACTGGGGAATCGAGCAACCGGCTCAAAACAATCTGATGGGTGCCGTGATGTCGCAGGTGCATAAGGTCGAAGGCGATCGTGCCGACAACATGGAAGACGCGGTCACCGGTTTCGCTGGTCAGGCAGGCGACCTCGAGGGCATGGAAGGAAAAGAAGGCCAAACGGCTCCCCCGCCGAAACCACGTCTCTCGGCCGACTGTGTGATCCTCGGCTATCGAGTCAGTTCGGCCAGTCGGTTGCAATCACTGGTTCTCGGCACTGCCTACCAGGGCAAGCTTGTTTATGCCGGCTCGGTGATGCCGCGGCTTTCTGACGCGGAATCGACGGAACTGCTGCAAATGTTGGCCGACACGCAATCGCCGCAGGCCTATTTGGCGGTGCCAATCGAGGCGCAGTGGGTGGTCCCAAAGTATTCGTGCCAAGTCACTTATGAAAGCCAGCAAGCAAAGACCGGACGGCTGCTCGATCCGAAATGGGAAAAGTTATCCGGGCAACTCCGCTAGGCGGAGGTGCTGGCACACCGACCTCGCACGCGATTATCCTAGTTGGTATGGCTAGGACCCTCCTGCAAACCGACGAGCTCTTTGTCCCGGTCGATGCCGTGGATAACGGCCCGCTCGACGAGCTTGGAATGACCGCGCCCCGGTTCTTTCCCTCGCCGCTGTCGTCGACGGAGGATGGTCTGGTCTGTGTCGGCGGTCGGCTGGAAGCGGAATGGCTGCTCGATGCCTATCGCCATGGGATCTTTCCCTGGCCCGTGTGGGACGACGAACCGATGGCCTGGTGGTCGCTCGATCCGCGGGCAATCTTCGAGTTCGAATGTGTCCGCATTTCGCGGCGGCTGGCCAGGACACTGCGCAGCGGGAAGTTCACGGTCACCTGCGACCGCGACTTTGCTGGAGTGATCGACGGCTGCGCCACCGCGGGCGATCGCCCGGAGGGCACCTGGCTCACGCCGGCAATGATCGCAGCCTATCTCAGTCTGCACGAGTTGGGACATGCCCACAGTATCGAAGTTTGGCACGGTGGCCAGCTGGCCGGCGGCACGTATGGTGTGGCCATCGGCGGGCTGTTTGCGGCCGAGAGCATGTTCTATCGCGTCCGCGACGCGTCGAAAGTGGCGGTCCTTGCTTTGCTCGCCCATCTGCGGACGCGCGGCTACGGGCTGTGCGATATTCAACAGTGGACTCCGCACACAGGCCGACTCGGGGCGATCATGATCCCGCGATGCGACTTCTTGCGCCGTCTGGCCGAGGTCGTCGACCAGCCGGTCACTTTTGGCGGCGTGCTCTCGGGCGAGCCGCTAGATTTGGCCCGCCGGTGATGGTGTCGCTTCTTCGGTCGCCGCACTGGGCGGCGATTCGGCGATGCCCAAGAGCTCGGCCAGCCCCTGGCGCAACGACTCGGTTCGATCGGGCGTCCACCACGAACGGTACTCCGTGATCGCTTCGTCCAATTGCACATGTTGATGTCGGATCAACGTGTCGAGGATTTCCTTGTCGATCGACGAATCGGTTTTTCGGTGCCAACGGCGAAGTCGCCCGTCGGCAGCCACGCAGTCGTTGATCCGTCCCAGCTGCTCCTGTAATTGCTGGACAACCGGGTAACACTCGTTGCGCAGCTCGGGCCCAAACGCGGACGAGAGCAATTCGAGCGTGTAGCGAAGCTGCTTGCCGCAGATGCGAAACTGATGCAGGGCCGAGAGGTCGCTGTTTTGATTCGGCAGCGCGGCAAAAAAGTTTTCCGCGGCGAGGCCGAGCTGCGTCTCGGCCCAATTCTGAAAACTCACGTCCTGCGTCTTCTGGCTTTTGCCGCGCGGTCGCACGCGGGCCAACATTCCATACATCTTGCGGCGAAATCGATTCTCTTGCTCGCTCTTGTCGGCGATGGTCATGATCTTCGGCTGGGCCTCGGCCCGTTCGTCGGCCACCATTGCCAGGATGCCGCCCGACTGGCCGTTGAGTTCGTCGCGCATCCACAGCGCGAGTACGTCCAGATCGCGGGCTGCCCCCGCGGCGCGGCGAATCTGGTGGAGTCGCCGCGTGAGCCAGCGCGAACCGCCCTGCGGGAGCCAATCGCGGTACAACTCGAGCGCGGCGAGCGCTCGCCGCGTGGCCACGCGGAGCTGGTGGACCTTCTCCGCGTCATCATCGATCTGGCGCGCCGCGAGCGGCAGCCAATACGCCACCGTCGCCAACCGAGCTTCGAGCGACACGCGGGCCGCATCGCTGACGCGGGCCGCTGCCGGTATCGAATCAATCCACTTGCTGAGCCGGGCCATGCCGAATCCTAGACCACGATCGGCTGGAGCACGTTGCGGCTGATCCTTAGCGACCGCTCACGCCCTTCAAGAGTTTCTGTGAAGGCCTCATCCTCGACCTCGACACACACTGCTCCATTGTAGTTGGCGTCGGCCAGAGCGCCGACCCACTTGCCCCAGTCGACGTCGCCCAGCCCCGGCAATTTGGCGGTCGCCCGCATCAGCGGAGGCTCCAGCGAGCCCACATCCTGCAGCCGATCGCGGTCGATGCGCATGTCTTTCGCGTGGGCGTGAAAAATCCGCGGGCCAAATTCGCGGATCGGCGCGATCGGGTCGATCAGCTGCATCACCAGATGCGAGGGATCGTAGTTGAGCCCGAAGCTCAGCGAAGGAACGATCTCGAACATCCGCCGCCAGATCGGCCGGTGTCCTCGCGAGGTTCATGCCGAAGGGCCAGGTATTGGCGAACAACATCGGGCAGTTTTCGATGCCGATCCGCACGCCCATGATCCTCGGCATACTTCACCAGATCGGGCCAGACCTCGGCAAACCGCTGCATGTTTTCGTCGAGCGGCAGTTTCGTATGCGCTCCCACGAACGAGTTGACGATCGACAAACCCAACCGCGGCGCCGCGTCGATCACCTTTTTCAGATGCACCTGCGCCCGCTCGGCCTCGTTGGCGTCGGCCGCCAACGGATTGGAATAGAAGCCGAGCGCCGAGATCGCGACGCCATGCTTCTCACAGAGGCCGCCCACGTCGTCCGCCATCGCCTGCGTAAAGCCGTCGACGTCGATGTGACACACGCCACCAAACTTCCGATCGGGCCCGCTCCCCGGCCAGCACATCACCTCGACGCACTGATAGCCTTCCGCCCCCGCAAACGCGAGCACTTTCTCCAGCGGCAGCTCGGCAAAAATCGCACTGACAAATCCTAGTTGCATAGTCGTCGCTACCAATCACTTCTTGTCGAATGCTTGTGCCAAATCGGCTTCCAAATCCTCGTACGCCTCGAGGCCCACCGAGAGGCGTATGAGGCCGTCGGTGATGCCGTGCTTCTGCCGGTCGGCCGGGTCGTAGCTGGCGTGGGACATCGAGGCCGGTTGCTCGATCAGCGATTCGACCGCCCCCAGGCTCACCGCAAGTTGAAACAACTCGGTCGATTCGACAAACTTCTTTGCGGCCGCAAAGCCAGCTTTCAGCTCAAAGGTCATCATCGCACCAAAATCGCCGTCCATCTGCCGGGCCGCCAACGCATGGTTCGGATGATCCACCAGCCCGGGATAGAGCACGCGGCTCACCTGCGGATGCTTCCGCAACCACTGGGCCAGCTTCAACGTCGTGCGGCTCTGTTCGCGGACCCGCAGTTCGAGCGTCTTGATGCCGCGCGAGCAGAGGTACGACTCGAACGGGCCGAGCATGCCGCCGGTGGCGTTCTGCACAAAGTATAGCTTTTCCACGAGCGACTTGTCGCGACACACCAGCGCCCCGCCGAGCAAATCGCTATGACCGCCCAGGTATTTTGTCGCCGAGTGCATCACGATGTCGGCCCCCAGCTCCAGCGGCCGCGTGAGCACGGGAGTGGCAAACGTGTTGTCGACGGCCAAGAGCGCGCCGCGCTGGTGGGCCAGGTCGGCACACGCCGCGATATCGGTGATCGTCATCAGCGGATTGCCGGGCGACTCGATCCAAACGAGGCGCGTCGCCGGTGTGATCGCGGCCGCCACGTTCGCAGCGTTGGTCGTGTCGACGTGCGTAAACTTGATGCCGGCGCGGTCGGTCACTTTATGCAACAACCGATACGTGCCGCCGTACAGGTCCTGCGCCGCGACGACGTGGTCGCCGGCCGAGAGCGATTGAATCACGCAATTGGTCGCCGCCATGCCGCTGGCAAACGCCAGCGCTCCGCAGCCCCCCTCGAGCGAAGCGATCGTCAGCTCAAGATTCTTCCGCGTGGGGTTGCCCGAGCGCGAGTAGTCGAACTCGCGCCACTTCCCGGCCTCGTGCTGCACAAAAGTCGAAGCGACATGAATCGGCGGCACGACAGCCCCGGTCGCCTCGTCGCGCTCCTGCCCCACATGAATTGCCCGTGTGCGAAATTGCATTTTTTACCGCCGACGGCTACGCCGGTTCCTTACCAACCCATGATCCCACAAGCGTCCTGCGCCCGCTTGAGCACTACCCCCGCCTTCGCGCGAGCCTTGGCCGCGCCGTCCGCAAGCACCTGTTTTACGAAGTCCGGTTTCGCCGCCAGCTCGGCCCGCCGCGCCCTTGGCTCGGCCCAGAAAGACTCCGCCGCATCGGCGAGCGCCTTCTTGATGTCGCCATAGCCGAAGCCGCCGCGGCGATAGAGCGCGGCAATCTCTTCGCACTTTTCGGTCGTCGCCACCAGCGACAGCAAATCGTACAGCACGTCGCCCGCCGGCTCCTTGGCCTGGTCCATCGGCCGCGAGTCGGTCACGATCCGCATGATCTGCTTCCGCTGAACCTTCGCGTCCTCGAACACCAATAGCGTGTTGTTGTAGCTTTTCGACATCTTCTCGCCGTCGGTGCCCGGTACGCGGGCCGAGGAGTCAAGCACCTTGGCTTTGGGCATTACAAAAACTTCGCCAAACTGGTGATTGAAGCTACCGGCCAGATCGCGGCAGACCTCGATGTGCTGCACCTGATCCTCGCCGACCGGGACCACGTCGCTGTCGTAAGCCAGGATGTCGGCCGCTTGCAGTACGGGATACGTAAAGAGCCCCGCTTCGGCCGTCAGCCCCTTGGCCTTCTTGTCCTTGTAGGCGTGGCAGCGCTCCAACAGGCCCATCGGTGCGCCGGTCATCATCAGCCAGCAAAGTTCGCTCACTTCCGGCACGTCCGACTGCACGAACAGCGTCGCCCGCTCGGGATCGAGCCCGAGCGCGAGCAAGTCGAGCGCCACGTCGAACGTGTACTTTCGCAGCTTGTCGCGCTCGCGGACCGTCGTTAACGCGTGCAGGTTGGCGATGAAGTAAAACGACTGATCGTTGTCTTGCAACTCGATGTATTGCCGGATCGCGCCGAAGTAGTTGCCCCAATGGATCGGGCCGGTCGGTTGTATGCCGCTGAGTACTCGCATCGCCTATTTCTTGCTTCCGTTGGTCACGAGGGATCCCACGACGTCGGCCACGCACGATGCCCCGGCTTCCGCCAGCGCCGCAGGAAGCGCATCGAGCACCTCCATGGACGCCTGTGGATTGTAAAAGTTCACCGTGCCGAGTTGAACCGCCGACGCTCCCGCCACGAGGAATTCCATCACGTCGTCGATCGTGGCAATGCCGCCGATGCCAACGATCGGCGTGTCGACGGCCTGGGCGACCTGATAAACGGCCCGCAGGGCAATTGGCTTGATTGCCGGCCCGCTCAGCCCACCCACCACGTTGCCGAGCATCGGCCGCCGCCCGCGCCAGTCGATCGCCATGCCCAGGCAGGTGTTAATTAGCGAAATCGCATCCGCCCCGCCCGCCGCAGCCGCCTTGGCCATGGTTGGCACGCTGGTGACATTGGGCGTGAGCTTGGCGACAATCGGCGTGGCGGTCGCCGCTCGGCATTCGGCCACCACGCGCTCACACATCGCCGCATCGGTACCGAAATCGACTCCGCCCGACACGTTCGGGCAGGAGATGTTGAGTTCCACGGCAGCAACGCCCGCGAGTCCGTCGAGTCGCCGCGTCATCGCCACGAATTCTTCATGCGAACGACCTGCGATGCTCACCAGGATCGGCACACCGAGGCCGGCCAGGTACGGCAGATGGAGACGCGACGAACGCCTCGATGCCATCGTTATCGAGTCCGATCGAATTGAGCATGCCCGACGCCGTTTCGATCGTCCGCCAGGGTGCATTGCCGACGCGCGGCTCGGCGGTGATCGTCTTTGGCAGAATGCCGCCCAGACGCGATACGTCGACAAGCCCGGTCATCTCGCGGGCATAGCCGAACGTGCCGGAGGCTACGAGGATTGGATTCGGCAGCCGCAACCGCCCGAGTTGGACGGCGAGATCGATCGTGTTGGTCGTGGCAGCGGGCGGCATCAAGAAACCAGAAAGCTAGACGGCTGGACTTCGACCGGCAGTTCGCTGCTCGGCGATTAGTCCCAGATTCTAGCTTCCGCTAAGTCCGCTCGACACTCCACCACGAAAATTGGACACAATTTGCTAGATAATGCCGCCATGCGTGCGCATCGGAGCCATGTGGCTCGGCTGGTCAAGGAACCAGATGCGTTCCCACTCATTGAGGAAGTTGCGCAGGTCTTCCGACGTGAAGATCAATTCTTGGGCACGGCGGGCCGGATCGCCCGAGTAAAGCGGAATCAAGCAGCCGGTGTGGACTGCCAACATCCCCGCCACGGTCATGGCCCAAAATACCTTACGCATCCTTGCGTCTCCTACGTCAACAATCGAGCGGGCGGCAGCGCGCATGGCTGCCGACGTGATTCGATTCCGTCCGTCGTCTGGCTTTTGCCCGTGGGTGTTCCCAACTGGGCCTGCCCGGCGACATATTGTGTTCGATGAGAATGGTGAAAAGCGGCGAGAGACTAGCCTCTTGATTCGGCAGCGCCGAGAGCAATCTTTGATTCAAACGGCGAAAAATCGGTAAACTTTGCCGATTAGGCACTTAGTGCGGCCCAAGGCCAGCATTGCCTGCATCGCCCAAATGGCAGCGAGATCGCCTCTAAAGGATTGCTGCAAAACGACTTCCGACCGATTCAGCTCGATGCGGGTTCGGAAGGCGAGGATGGAGTTGGAGTCGGCGACGGCGTGAGAGGTGGAGCACCGTTGGCAACTTCGTGGCTTGCTTGCTGTGCTGCGCGACGTTCCATTTCCCGCACCTTCTCCTCCATCTCCTTACCCGGCTTGAAAGTCACCACAAACTTCTCGGGGACATAAACTTTCTCCCCCGTCCGCGGGTTGCGGGCCTTGCG
The DNA here is from genome assembly GCA_963847905.1 of uncultured Planctomycetota bacterium. Classification (GTDB taxonomy): domain Bacteria; phylum Planctomycetota; class Planctomycetia; order Pirellulales; family Lacipirellulaceae; genus DASYDU01. The sequence goes on from CAWKBP010000007.1 coordinate 608,857, forward strand.
GGCAGCCCGACGCTTGACCTCGAACACGCCGAAATTACGCAGCTCGATCCGGTGATCCTCGACCAGCGTGTCCACAATCGCGTTAAACGTCTTCTGGACAATCTCTTTCGTCTTGAGCTGGGTCATCCCAATCTCTTCCGAGATGGTTTTGACGATCTCTTTTTTCGTCACGTCGAGCGTCCCCTATGAGAATGGCGGTTTCGTGCCGATCGGCGGCCGCCCGGAGAGTGTCCTCTAACGCTCCAAGTCTAATTGTTGTAAGACTTAGTGTCAAGATTTGGTTGCGGCCGCCAGCTCCGAAAGGCACCCGTTTGACGGGGTCGACTGGCGCAAGCGTCGTTCGGCGAGGATCGGCTGCAATTGGTGCTAAATCTTTGCAAGCTAAATGACTTAGAATGTCCATTTAGCGACAGTCAGCAGCCCCGCGTGCATGGCTTCCGCGTAAACAGTTCGCAGGAAAGAACTTAGCGAGAATCGCGGCCGCGGCTGGCCGACACTCGATCAGAGTCGAATCACCGCAGCCTGCTGCTGGATCTCTTCCAGTTGGTAGAGACGACCCTGGCCGCTGCCGGGACAGACCTGGCATGTTTCGGCCCAGGCGTCGGGCGTGCGGATGTTGGAGTCCCAAAACGGCCAGGTGCGGCACTGGCGCGGACGCTCGGAGTAGATGGCACATTTGCGGCTCTTGTTGTCGAAAAAGACGCAGTCGCCGTTCTCGTACTCGATCAGGCTCTTCCGCACCCCGACCTTACGGACATTTTCGGCCTCAAAATCTTCGACCGAAAGCCGCACGAGCGCCGCCATCTTGGCGATTTCCTCGTTGTTGACCCACACGTAGCCGGCGCCGCCGGTGCAGCAATCGCCACACCCGCTGCAGGTGAATCGCAATCCATCCTTGTACCAAGGCTCTTTTTCGCTTTTGTCGGCGGCCATGATTCGCTCCTTCTTAGTTGGCAAGGCGTTACTTTAGCGAAACGCTAGCCACTTCCTCAAGCACCGACGCGACGAGATCAATCTCGTCCAGCGTCGTCGCATAGCCGGGACTCACGCGGAGCGTGCCGCCGCCCGCCGTCGTGCCCAGCGATTCGTGCATCCGCGGGGCACAGTGCAGACCGGCGCGGCATTGGATGCGGTGCGGCCGATTCGAGCACGGCGGCCAGCTCCTGCGGGTCGTAGCCGTCGAGTGTGATGCTCACCACGCTCGTACGCTGGGCGGTCGATATTCGGTCCGTGGATGGTGAGGCCGTCGATCCCTTGCAATCGCTCAAGCAGGCGGGCAGTGAGAGCCGTGTGGTGGGCGTGGACCGCGGCAATCGACTTGCGGGACAGGAACTCGCACGACGCCACGAGGCCGGCCAGTCCCGGCAGATTGTGGTTCCCGGGCTCAAATTTGTCGGGCAATTCGTCCGGCTGGCGGTCTTCGTCACTGCGGGTGCCCGTTCCGCCGTAGCGCAGTGGTTCGAGTTCGCGTTCGATGCCCGGACGGATGTAGAGCACGCCCGTGCCCAGCGGGCCGAGCAATCCCTTGTGCCCCGGGGCGGCGACGAGGTCGACTTCAAACTTCGATACATCGAGCGGCACATGGCCGAGCGACTGGGCGGCATCGACGAGAAACAGCGCCCCATGCTCGCGGACGATCGGCCCGATCGCTTCGACCGGCTGAACGGCACCAGTGACATTCGACGCATGCACCACGGCGACCAGCCGCGTGCTCGGCCGCAGGGCTGCGCACGTCGTCGGGCGATACAAAGCCGTTTCCGTCACACGGCACGTAGCTCACTTCGACGCCGGCCTGCTCGCTCAGCGCCCGCAGCGGCCGCAGCACGGAGTTGTGATCGCAGACGGTCGTGACCACATGGTCGCCCGGCCGCACGACGCCGCGAATCGCCAAATTCAGCACGTCGGTGCCATTGAAACCAAAGGCGATTTGCAGCGGATCGTCCGCGCCAATCAGCTCGGCCACCCCCTGCCGCGCTCGCTCGACGATGCCATTGGACTCGATTGCTTCCTGGTAGCCGCTGCGCCCGTTGGGGGCACCAATCTCGCGTTGGAACTGGTCGACCGCAGCATAGACGGCGTCCGGCTTGGGCCAGCTGGTGGCGGCGTTGTCGAGGTAAATTCGCTTCGGAGAACTCATCGCACCAAAATTCGAGGTCGGGGGCTGCTGCGGATCGCTCGCCGCTCTTATCGCTTGATTGTACGTCACCCGCCGATCTGGTACATGGCCCGCTCGGGCCGCACGAATTCGTCGCTGCCGATGCCGTGAGCGGGCGCCTTGGCCCAGACGCAGTCGCGTACAAGCTCAGCAATCTCATCGTTGCTGCCCCCTTCGCGTAAGAGCCGGCGGGCGTCCCATTCCTTGGTCGAAAACAGGCAGTTGCGGACCTGCCCCTCGGCGGTGAGCCGCAAGCGGTCGCAGCCACCGCAGAACGGCTGCGACACGGGCTGAATCAGCCCGATCCGGCCGCCACCGTCGGCAAAGACGAAATCGGTCGCCGGCTGGCTCGGGTGGGGCGGCGCGACCGGCTCGAGCGGGCCAAACTTCGCCTCAAGCGTACGACGAATCGTCGCGCCGTCGAGCACGTCGGCCGCCTGCCAGTGCTCTTCGGCATCGAGCGGCATGTATTCGATGAATCGCAATTCAAGGCCGCGCTCGCGGGCGAAGCGAGCCAGCGGGACGATCTCATTCTCCGTGAGCGAGCGAATGGCGATCGCATTGAGCCGCACGCTTTCGAAACCAGCCTCCTGCGCGGCGGCGATTCCCGCCAGCACGCGGTCGAGCCCCGTACGCCGCGAAATCTTCAAGAACGTCGCCTCGCTGAGCGTATCGAGACTGACGTTGAGCCGCTTGAGGCCCGCTTGCCGCAGTGCGACCGCTTGTTCGGCGAGCAGGATGCCGTTGGTGGTGAGCGCGAGGTCCTCGATCTCCGGCAAGCGAGACAATTGCTCCACCAACTGCGGCAGATCGGCCCGTACCAGCGGTTCACCCCCGGTGAGCCGCAGCCGCCGCACGCCCATTTGCGACGCGACGCGCACAAACCGCGTGATCTCCTCAAACGACAGGATCTCGTGCCGCGGCTTGAAGCGGATGTTCTCGTCCGGCATGCAGTAGAAGCAGCGGATGTTGCAGCGATCGGTGACGCTGATCCGCAAGCTGTGGTGCGTGCGGCCGAGTCGATCGACGAGCGGTGATTGATTCGAAATCGTTTCCATACTCAAGCTTATGTCGGATGCACCCACTCGCTGGTTCCGTCGGCCCAATGTTCTTGCTTCCAGATCGGCACGTCGCGTTTGAGCGAGTCGATCAGCCACTGGCCCGCGGCAAAGGCCTCGGCTCGGTGGGGAGTGCTGACCACAATCGCCACGCTCGCCTCGGCAAGCGGCACTTGGCCCAAGCGATGCACGATGAAACATTCTACCAGCGGCCAGCGTCGGCGGGCTTCGGTTTCCAGTTCCGCCAGCTTCTTCTCGGCCATTTCGTCGTAGGCTTCGTAGTCGAGCGAGACAGTTCGCCGGCCGTCGGTCATTTCCCGCGTGGTGCCGAGAAACAACACGACCGCTCCCGCCTCCGGCCGCGACGCTTTGGCCAGCAGCGCACTCGAATCGATCGGTTCTCTCGTCAATTCGATCATTGCGATCTCAATCCGCCTCTTTCGGTTAACCGCCGCTCACCGGCGGGATTAATGCGATTTCGGCCCGCTCGGTAACCATCGACTCGCGGGCGGCAAACGCCGCGTCGAGCGCCCAGCGTGCGTGGCGGACGATCGGCTCGAGTGTCGGCAATTTCTATCACCAGCGCCAGCTTCCACGTCGGCCAGCGTCGCGCCATCGAGGCACCTCGACCGATACTTCGTTTGCCCCCGCCAAGTCGCGTGCCGCAGCAAATAGTTTCACCCGCACTTTCATGTCACGACCAACGGCTTTCCCTGCGATCGAACCGAGCGTCGCCAATTCCGGCATCAGGCCATAGGCGAGCGCGAGCAGCTTCACGGGATGAATCGTCGGCTTGGCGGTCCCCTGCTCCATCTGGATTTTACACGTACTACACTCGGTCATGCCAACCTGAAACGAGCCGGTGCGGACCGCGTCGATCAGCTCGAAGCCGGCTCGCAAGCTGGCCCGGTAGTTCTGCCGCTTGATGCCGTACAGGCCTGCGATCCCACTACAGCCTTTTTCCACGCGGTTGACGCGGACTCCGGGCACGAGCCGCAGCAGATTCTCGGCTGGCGCCCCGACTCCCAACGCCCTCAAGTGGCAAGGCACATGGTATCCCACAGAAATCCGCTGCGGCTGGAATCCCAGTTTCAACTTCCCGTTTTGATGCAGTTGCCAGAGGTAGTGGCAGGCATCGAACGAATTCTCGGCCACGGCGATCGCGTCCTCATCATCATCAAGGATCATCGGATACTCGCGCGTCAGCGCCAGCACCGCCGACGGCTCGGTGGCAATCACTTTGTACCCCTGCCGCACCGCCTCGGCCAACAACGCCACATTTCGCTGGGCGATCATCCGCGCCGGCTCCAGTACGCCCTGCGAAATCATCGGCATCGCGGCCTGAGCCTGGTCCGTCGGCACAAACACGCTCACGCGATTGTGCCGCAGCACCGCCACCAGCGCGTCGGCCAGCTGCGTGTCAAAATGGTTCGCATACGTGTCGACAAAGTAGACGACTTTCTCGACCGGCTTACGCACCGGCTCGCTGAGCCGCCGCATCGAGGCATTCTTGAGGAAGCTGCGGCGGGCAAGCCGCGGCAGCTTGCGGCCTTGGGCCACGCCGAGAAACTTTTCCAGCAGCCAACGCGCCTGCGGATTCGCCAGCGCCCAATTGGCGATTCCCGGCAGCCGCCCGGCAAACGCCGCCAGCGAATCGATCCGCACCAACATCCGGTCGTGGAGCGAGAGTCCGTTGGTGCGGACGTACGTGGCTTTCGCCTCGACCATCAGCTTGGGTATGTCGACGTTGGCCGGGCATTCGAGCCGGCACATGTGGCAATGGACGCACAGGTCGGCCACCGTCTTGCACGCCTCGTCGAGCATCTCGTCGGGCGGCAAGCGGCCCGTGAGGATGCCGCGGACCAGGTTGGCCTTTGCGCGTGGCGATGCTTCCTCGCGCGGCGATAGTCGGAAGATCGGGCACATCCGCACATCCGGCGATTGCGACCGGCAAGCGCCACAGCCATTGCAGAGCCGGGCCGCATCCATCAACTCTTCCGGTTGCCAACGCAGCTGCAGTGCAAACGGCCCCTCCGTTCGGCCGTTCGTCTCGACCGCCTCGTCCGTGGCCGCTTGCTGTGCCTGGTGGATCGTCATCGGCCGCAGATCGTGTGTGATTCGCTCGGGCGCGAGCGGCACGATCTTGCCCGGATTCAAGAGACCCTGGGGGTCGAAAATGTGCTTGAGCTCGCGGAACACATTGGTCAGCGGCCCAAATTGGCCCGCGAGGAACGGAGTCCGGCTCAGCCCATCTCCATGCTCGCCGCTGATCGTGCCTCCCAAGAGCCAGACCTTTTCGTAGAGCTCGGCCGCCACGGTTTCGAGCGTCGCCATATCGTCCGAGCTGGCCAGGTCGAGGAACGGCCGAATGTGCAGCTGCCCATGCCCCGCGTGGCCGAACATCGACGCCGTGACCTGCAATCGTTTGAAAATGTCTTGCACATGCTTGAGAAACACCGGCAGCGCCTCGGGCGGCACGGCGATATCCTCGATGCACGGCACGGGCCTGGTCGTCCCCTGCAGCCGGTAGAGCGTCGGCACAAATCGCCGAGCGAGGCCCCAATAGAGCTGGAAGTCGCCCTCATCGTCGGCAATGTGAGACGCGGCGGCGAGGCTGGTTTTGAATTGCACCAGCTCGACCATCTGTTCCAGCTTGGCGCGAACTTCGTCGGCCGAGTCGCCGTGCTGCTCGACCAGCAGCACCGCCTCCGCCTCGCCGGGGATCAAGAGCTCGTAGCGAACGTCGTTCTCGCGGGCGAGATTCAAATGCCGGCGATCCATCAAATCACAGGCGACCGGCTCCATCGGCAAGAGTTCGAGTACCGCGTTCGCCGCTTTGTCGAGGCTGTCGAAGATCAGCAGCGCACAGCCGCGGTGGCGCGGCAGCGGGTCGACCGTCACCGTGGCGTCGACGATCAGGGCCAGCGTACCCTCGCTCCCCACGAGCAGTTTGGCCAGGTCGAGCTGGCCCTCGTTCATGACGCCATCGAGCACCGAGTCGAGTCCGTAGCCGCTCCGATTCACCAGACTCTTCGGCCGGTAGTCGGTGATCAACTTGGCATGCCGCCGAATCAGTCCCGCGACCGAATGGACGAGATGGTCGAGCCGCGTGACGGGGCAGCTCTCTCCCGCGCTTTCTTCGAGGGTCGGCACCGGGTGGCGGCCGACCTTGAGGACGTCGCCGTCGGCGAGCACGATTTTCAGCGCTTCGACGTGGCGGCGGGCCGATCCGTACTTGCGCCAATGGCTGCCCGCCGCGTCGATCGCCACGACGCTACCCATCGTCGTGACGTGGCTCATCGCCGGGTCGGGCCCGAACAGCAGTCCCTTCGTGGCGAGGAACCGATTCAAGTTCGCGAGCACCACGCCGGCCTGCACTCGCGCTCGCTCGCCGTCGACCCATCAGAATCCGACGAAAGAAGCGCGAGAAGTCGACGACGATCCCGCGACCCAGCGATTCGCCAGCCAGCCCCGTGCCGGCCCCGCGAGGAAAGATCGGGATGCTGTTCTCCGCCGCATATTGAGCCGTGGCGACCACGTCCCGCAGCGACCGCGGCCGCACCACGCCGAGCGGCGCAGTTCGTAGACGCTCGCGTCGGTCGAGTAGAGTTGCGTGTAGAGATCGTCGCAGCGGACCTCGCCTCGCAACACACCCCGCAGGTCTTCCTCAATTCGCTGGTTCTCTGGGTCCATCGGTGACGCGCCAACTTGAGATGGACAGGGGGAATGAAAAGCGAGCTGGGCTCCGGTTTCAAACTACGTCGTGGCCACGGGGGTCGGATGATCCTTCATCCGAGCGGCCATCTGCCGATACCGCTCGTGAGTCTCGAGGTCGAAGCCGCCGTGCCGCTCGATCTCGTGGGTGCCCCGATATTGGGAGTGGCAGCGATAGCAGGTGAGCGACTCGCCCATCACCAGATACAAGACTAGATCGACCAGCGCGGTGGCGAACAAAATCGCAAACGTCCAAAACACCTGGTATTTCGCCCAGGCGATGCTACTGGCGATAAAACCGAAGATCACCAGCGCCGACGCCCAGCTTCTGCGGAAAATCCTTGCGGGCGAACAGATCCGTGCTCGGGCAAACCAGGCAACGTTCGAGCCGCTCGTCCGACACCGCCCCAGCCGGAATCTTCAGCGACTGGGCACAAGCGGGACACGGCAACTCGGTCGACTCGGCGGCAAACGCCGTGCGGACGGTTTTTTCGCAGGTGGGACAGCGGTAGGTAACGTTCATCGTACACTCAATTATAGCGGAAAGATCGACTCGGCCGACAGGAGGAGTCCCGTCAATTCGCCCACGAACACACCAATCACCGCCACATACAGGATGCCCGTGGCACTCTGGGTATTGGGAATTTTGAGCGTTTGCCACGCCATCCAGACGAGGCCCAGCACACCGAACAGGCCAAACGACCAGCGGAGCACCACGAACAGCAGCCAACTGAACGACACGTCGTCCGCATAGCGAAGCTGCCCCATCAACCCGATGGAGCAGACAATCACTTGAGCGACCACCGCCAGCGCCATGAAAATCAGCAGGCGACGCAGCGGCTCAAGTTCCATACCGGGCGAGTTGAGATACCAGTGGCCGAGCAGCATCGCGGCCATCGTCAGCCCCAGGACCAGTCCCGAGGTCACCACCGACGCCGATTGCAGCCAGCCGGGCCCCTCGCCCACGATTGCCCCGGCGAGCGCTGCACCCGCCACGAGCCACAATGCGACGATTCCCGCCCGCTTGCGCCTCGTAAAGCCAGCACACGGAGCCCAGATAGCTCAGCACCGCCGCCAGCGGCGGCGAACATCGCCACCAGCGGCGCAACTTTCATCGAGACCAGCACCGCGAGCGTGGCGAGTCCCAACGTCACATAGAGATGGTTACGAAAGTACCCACTCGAAACCAGTCGCGGCGACGTGACCGCCATGCCGACCGCTAGACCGAACGACAATCGCAACAAGAACTGCGTGAGAAGCAACATGCGCGTGAACCGCTACGCTCAACGCCGGTTGCCATAGATGAGATTCATCACTTCCGCGCGACTCGAGAGGCTCGATCGGAAAACGCCCTTCATTGCCGAGGTGACGCAAACGCTGCCCGGCTTGCGGACGCCGCGAATCGTCATGCAGCTGTGGGTCGCTTCGATCACGACCGCCACGCCTTTCACGTCGAGTTCTTCGATCAGCAGGTTGGCGAGGTCTTCGGTCATCCGCTCCTGCACCTGCGGCCGATGCGAAACGACCTCGACCACGCGGGCCAGCTTGCTCAGGCCGACGACCTTGCCGTTGGGAATGTAGCCGATGTGGGCTACGCCCGAGAATGGCAGCATGTGGTGTTCGCACATGCTGTCGAACGAGATGTCGCGCACCAGCACCATCTCGTCGTACTTCTCGGTGAAGAACTTTTGCAGGTGGGTGCGCGGGTTTTTGTGCAGGCCCGAAAACATCTCGGCGTACATCCGGGCGACGCGACGCGGTGTCTCGCGCAATCCCTCGCGATTCGGATCTTCGCCGACCGCCGCGAGAATCTCCCGCACCGCCTCGTTCAATTCGCGGCAAATCGACTTGCCATTCCACCGGCTTGTCTTCGATTTCCGACAATTCGCCGTCGAGGCTGCCGACGTCGGACGCGAGTTCGCTGATACCATGAGGAGGGGTCATAGCTTGCTTTCAATCCAAGTAACGATCGGGCCATTCCCGGCCGAAGGAGCCGACCTGCGGGACAAAGTCCCGCTGGCCGAGCAGCACCGCCTACATTCGATCTTACGAAGCGGCAAAGAAGAGCGTCAAGCGGCGCCCAGGGACGAAGGCATCAATTCAAGCTAAATGGCGGCGGAAATCCCTGCCGCAAACGCGCCGACTAACTCGCCCGAATTTTGCGTTCGCAGGTGCTCGACGAGTAGCTGGGCCCGCACGTCGACGCGCGGTTCGGCCAGCAGCTGTTGCTTGAGAGCCAACTCGAACGGCAGCGCGTACGCCGCCAGATCGGTCATCATGCTCAGCGGCAAATGCTGGGCGAACATCTCGCGGAGCTGCTCCGGCGCCTGGCAGCCGCAGGGCAGGTGCTTCTCGAATGCGTTCATCAGTTCGCATTGCAACTCGTCGACATGCTCGACCGAATCGTCGACAAACGACTCGCGCAACAGCTCGACCTTCGCCTGGCGAAACGACCGCAGCGGCGGCATTTCTTCGACGATGCGAATCCGGCCGACGCCCATCAGGAGCAGATTGTAACGGCCGTCCTTGAGTCGATTGTGCGTGACAATCTTGCCCAGGCAGGCATAGCGGGCGACCGGCGGGCGGCTCTCGTAGTCCGTCTCCCAGCCCGGCTCCAACAGCGCCATCGCGATCAGCCGGTCGGTCGCCAACGAGTCTTCGAGCATCTCGCGGTAGCGCCCCTCGTAGATGTGCAGCGGCTGCATCACATGCGGATACATCACCAGATTCGGCAGCGGGAACAAACGCGCGACGCCGGAAAAAGAATCGGCATCAAAATGCAAGTCGGCCGCTTTCCAAGAATTCATGACAAGTTAGTCCTCAATCACCACGGGCGGCAAATCGACGGGCGGGTCGAGCGCGATCTCCGGAATCAGTTCCGGGTCGATGTCGATCCGCGGGAATTCTTCCTGGCAGGCATCCACCTCTGCGAAGCAAGTATCAAAACTCTTCAGGAACTCATCGAGGTCGAGTCCGACGCACACCGGCCGGTAGGTATCGAGATAGCCCCGGCTGCTGCGATAGACTTTGCGGGCGCCACGGATATTGCCGTTGCCAAAATGGTGCAAGGCCACCGCCGCCTGAATCAACCCCTTATAAAACAGCCGCAAATCGCCGCTGTAATTCTTCCACAATTCTTCCCAAACTTCATGCGCTTCAAAAAACTCACACGCATTGAAATAAGCCACGCCCTGCAAATACAAAGGATCGTAGTCGCACTCGGCGGTGCTCATTGCGTTCATCCAATTCGAGTCGAACCAAGCGGTCGACGACGGTCAGTTGCGGTTCGAAAACGCCATGAAAATCCGCAGAATATACCAAAACAACAAGGCCACTGATGCGAACAGGGCGAGCGCGGCCGCGACGTATTGATCCGTGCGATAGACCTGCAGAATGTTCGACGTGTAGTAAAGAATATAAGCTGACGCAAAGATCACCATCGCAGCGCTGAACCACACACCGAGGTTCGAATCCGAAGACAATGCTCACGACAATCAAAGCCATCGCGCCCCAGCCGGCCATGTTGAGGAAGCCGCCCAGGAACGAAAAATCCTGCTTGGAAATGAACGCGTAGGCCGTCAGCCCAGCCGTCATGACGCAGTGTCGTAATCCCGGCCGCACCAATAATCGGTACTTCATGCCCGGCGATGTTCGTCGTCATGAATTTCGCGATGCCAATCATCGGCAAAAAGATCACCGCCTGCGCCAGCACGTACAGGAACAGGCCAGCGTACTGCTTGCCGATCGACGTCGCGGACTGCGCCCAACTGTCGGCGACCCAGCTAACCGCCATGAACCCGCCCAAGACCGCCAGCCACATGAACCGGCTCTGACCGATCAATTCGAGCGCCTTTTGATCCAAACCCATTTGGACGAAGAGCCACTCGATCATCACAAAGGCGTAGATCGCCGCGGCAAGATGCGTGTACGTCTTGCGGATGAACGTGCGACGTGCTTCTTCCGGCGCCGCAGCGACAACGCTGCCGAGCGCTGCATAAGGAGTATTTGCGCGAAAATCAGCTTGGTTCATCGCCCACCTCAGGTGAATTGAAATTGCCGGCAGCGACCGCTGCCGCACGCGCCCCATCATGTAACCCCACGCTGAGTAAGTCTAGGTCGGTAGACCAATTAGGTCAAGTTTTGCCGGTTTTGCGGCGGCCTCTCGCACGTTCGGCCAGCGGTCGCTTGACAGCACTTCGCCGAGCCCCAAAATGACCTTAGCAGTTCGCTGTTTCCCACGATGCTGTCTGTGCCGCCGAGTGTCGCCGCCGGCCACCGGTGTTCCAATTGGCCGCGAGAAGGAAATCGCACGATGCCGCAAAATGCTTCTCGCGCTCTGACGGCCAGCAAGCCGAAATCAAAATCAAAACCGGCCGTCCCGCGCCAAGAAATTGCCCGCCAAAAAGCCCGCGATCCAAGTCGACGGCAGGCAAGGTCGTGAAACACCTGGCCGCTGACTATCCGGAAGTGACCTGTGCGCTGGAGAACGAGTCGGCATTCGAGCTCCTGATCGCCACGATCCTCTCGGCCCAATGTACCGACGAACGCGTCAACATGGTCACGCCGGAGCTGTTCCGCCGCTGGCCGACGCCGGCAGCAATGGCTGCGGCCCCGATCCAGTCGCTGGAAAAAGTGATTCACAGCACCGGCTTCTTCCGCAACAAAGCGAAGAACATCAAAGCCTGCAGCCGCGAGCTGGCCGACAAGCACAACGGCGAGGTGCCGCGTGACATCGACGAGATGGTCGCGCTCCCTGGCGTGGGCCGCAAGACGGCAAACGTCGTGCTCGGAACTTGCTACGGCATGGCGACCGGCGTCGTCGTCGACACGCACGTCACCAGGATCAGCAATCGCCTGGGCCTTACCAAACACACCGACGCGGTGAAAATCGAGCGCGACCTGATGGAGCTCGTACCGCAAAGCGAGTGGGTAGACTTCGCCCATCGGATGATTCACCATGGACGGCGGATTTGCATGGCGCGGAAGCCGAACTGCCCCGAATGCTCGATGCGAGATTTTTGTCCCAAGATCGGCGTTGCTTGACATCGCAGGCGAATCGTTCCTTTAGCGGTCCTCATTATCATCATGATTCTCTCTGGACAGGCCATCCGCGAGCGGCTCGGCTCGGACATCGTCATCGATCCGTTTGACGAGTCGCAGCTCAACCCGAACAGCTACAACCTCACGCTCCACAACGAGCTGATGGTCTACGAAGAAGTCGTGCTCGACATGGCCAAGGCCAATCGCGTGCGGCGAATCGAGTTGCCGGAGTCGGGGCTGGTGCTCAACCCGAACCAGCTGTATCTCGCGCGAACATGCGAGCGGACCGTCACGCATAATCTCGTGCCGCAGATCGAAGGCCGCTCGTCGATCGGCCGGCTGGGGCTCTTCGTCCATGTGACGGCCGGTTTCGGCGACGTCGGCTTTGCCGGCTATTGGACGCTGGAGATGTTTGCCGTGCAGCCGGTGCGGATCTATCCGGGCGTGCCGATCTGCCAAATCTTCTACCACGAGATCACCGGCGAAGTGGCCGAGTACGACAGCAAGTACCAGCACAACCGCGACATCCAGCCGAGCCTCTTGTTCCAGGAACTCTCACCGGAACTCCACAAGGACCCGCAGCTGGCGCTCAACTTTGGCTTCGAGCGATCGCATGGGTAGCGCGGTGGCTCGGCGGGAGCCTCGCCCTCCCACACTCGCGACTTACATGATCGCGAAGTAGTTCTGCACCGCGAAGTCGATGTTCTCTTGTGTCATTTTCGCTGGCTTGCGGACGTAGCAGCAGTAGTTGCGAATCTGCAGCAGCAAGTCGCGCGGCTGGCAACAGCGGAGCGGGCGATTCACGGACTTGTAGTGCTTGTCGAGCAGGTAATTGACCGTCGCTTCGTCGTATTCGACGCCGACCTTGGGGGCCATGATCTTCAGCAGCTCGCGATACGCGTCTTCGCCGGGATCGGTCACTTCGATCTTGTAGGGAATACGCCGCAGGAACGCATCGTCGACCAGATCGCGCGGCTCGAGGTTCGTCGAGAACACGATCAGCTGGTCGAACGGCACCTGAATCTTCTTGCCGCTGGCCATGTTGAGGAAGTCGTAGCGCTTTTCGAGCGGCACGATCCAGCGATTGAGCAGCTGATCGGTGGTCATCTTCTGCCGGCCGAAGTCGTCGATCACCAGCGTGCCGCAGTTGCTCTTCATTTGCAGCGGTGCTTCGCTGGTATTGGTCAAGTTGTTCATCGTGACTTCAAGCTGGTCCATCGTCAGCTCGCCACCGACGACGATCGTCGGCCGGCGGATGCGGACCCAGCGGTGGTCGATCTTCCGTTGGTCGAGCAGACCCTGGTTGGCGCACAGCGGCATTTCTTCGTGCATGCCGGGGTCAAATAGCCGCATGATCTCGCCGTCGATCGTCAGCGATCGGGGAATCCAGATGTAATCGCCAAAGGCCTTGGTGATCCGCTCGGCGATGCTGGTCTTGCCGTTGCCCGGCGCGCCATAGAGGAACAACCCGCGGCCCGAATTGATCGCCGGACCGAGTCGGATGAGCATCGTCTTGTCGATCAACAGGTCCTCAAACGCCCGGTGCAAATCGTCTTCGGTCGGATGCTGGTCGGCGAGCGTTTGTTTCTTGACGCTGTCGATGTAGCGCATGGAGCGGCACCGGTGCGGAGCCGAAGTAGGTGCAATGCTCGGCAAACTTCTTGGCCCGCTCGCGGCCCAGCTCCGTGAGCTGGTACACGTAGTCGTTGGCCATGGCCGAGCCCTTGTGGCCAATCAGCCGATCGTGCTTCATCGAATGGAGCAATGTGTCGACCAGCCGGAACGAGAGCTGCATGTGCTCGGCCAGGTTTCGGCCGGTCGCTTCGCTGCGGCTGTTGAGCGTTTTGAGGATCAGCGACTCGACTTCGCCATCGGTCAGCCCGGCCGCCGCCAGATTCTCCGGCTCGATCGGCGCCCAGCCTTCGTGCTCGGAATGGTGGTCGTTCGGCAGCGTACGCGTGGGGGCGGAAATCCGCTCGGTGAGCGGCGCGATGGGCCGAATGCCAGGCGCTGGCGTCGGCGCTTCGGTGGTCAGTTCTTGAATGCGATTCAACAGCGCGTCGAGCCGGCTGTCGGAGTCGGCATCGGGACGCGCCGAGGCGACTTTGGGATTCGCCGCGGCCAGCGCGTCGAGAATGGATTGTTCTGCCATAATATTCGATGTCGGGGCGCAAGGGTGCCAAAGGGAACGTCCGCATAGGAAACCTACGTTGCGAAGGCGGGTGGGCAAACTCGGCCCAAGCCGGGCCGGTGCTATTGGGCCGGTTGTGCTGGCGATTCGGCCTGCTCAAGCGGCTGCCCCCTCCGAGGATGCCGAAAAAGACGGTACACTGTGGTGCCCCTTCCTCCTGCGAGCTTCCCAAACTAAACCTATGCAAGTCGTCATCACCGCCGTCGGACCGGACAATCGCGGACTGGCCGATCCGATCGTCCATAGCGTCACCAGCCTCGGCGCGAACATCGCCGAGATCCAGATGTACGACCACGACGCGGAGCGGGTCTTCTCGATGCTCACGCGCGTCGAGCTGGGCGTCGAACGCTATGAAGAGCTCTGCAACGCAATGGCTGAAGTCGCTCGCCGCACCAAGCTCTCGATTCGCACCTGGACGCCCGACATCGTTGGCCGGCTGCCGCGATTGGCGATCTGCGTCACGTATCGGCCCGAACCGGCGCTGGCGCTGCTGCGGGCGATCCGCGATGGGCAAGTGAAGGCTGAGCCGCGACTGATGATCGGCAACCGCGACACCTGCCGCGCGCTGGCCGAGCAATTCGACATCCCGTGGTTCAACGTCGGCGACAAGTCGGGCGCCGCGGACGATGAGCGATTGATGCAGCTTGCCGACGAGCACGAAGTCGACTTCATCGTGCTCGCGCGGTACATGCGAATCCTGCCGGCCGCCAGCTGCTGGAAATACGCCGGCGGCCGGATCATCAATTTGCATCACGGCCTGTTGCCCAGCTTTCCGGGAATGAAGCCGTATCACGATGCGTACGCGCGCGCGAATGCTGACGTTCGGCTGCACCTGCCACTTCATCGTGCCGGAGCTCGACGCGGGGAACCAAATCATCTACCAGTCGACGTTCATGGTCCCGCCGGGGATGCCGCTGGACGAAATCATCCGCCGCGGCCAGTCGGACAACGAGCCGCATTGTTTGGTCGAAGGCGTGCGGCGGGCAGTCGAAGGCGAAGTGCGGCTGCACTTCAATCGCGTGGTGGTCGGTAAATAGCCATTCGGCAAGTAACCGATTGGCGACTTCTGCATCGCGGCGAGCTCTCCAATTGTCACGCGCCCCTCGTGACACCAAGGACATTCGAGCGCAGGGCCCGAGGAATTTCGCGTTTTGTCCCGAGCCATTTTTCGGCTTGCGTCGCAAGTCGTGGCCAGCCATTGAATTGCGACGCGTCCTCGATTCGCAAACACGCTCGGAGACGACATTTCGCTTTCGTTTTGTCGCCTGAGCAGCGCGGAATCCGCGAAAATCTCCGAGCAAAACGTGAACCATCGTGGACATAATCTCGCCTCGAATTGTCCGATAGAGTCCGCTCCGGCGTCCCCGTGGTCAGTCGTCAGTCGTCAGTCGTCAGTGGTCAATCGAAATGCAATCGGCGCACATCTCGGTCGCAGTTTCCTTGCCAACGATCAAAATCCTCAACGAACCGGCGATCGCGGAGGGATTCAAAACCATGGCCTCAACGCCTTACGGCGGAGGGATTTTGAACCACGGCCTCACACGCAATCGCAGCGCCTCGACGGCAGTCCGCCGATGTGCGTTGCCATCGATCGTATCAGATAGTGGCCTTTTGTATAGACGCTGTTTTTGGCCAGTACCGGTACGATCTGGGTCGGCGTTGGCCAATTCTAAAGATGCAGAAAGAATTCACGCTTCGCCGCAGCAATCCCTCGGTCGTCTTCGTGGCGCCATCAACAGCAAACTTGCCGCGAGAATGAAAGTTGACGGCTCTGGGATGGCTGAAAGATCGAGGAGCCATTGTTCGTAATAATACGTTGGTCTCGGATCCGTGAAAGTTCCACCCCCCACAGCCAATGTTGACGTTCCAAAAATCACGTGGCCGTCTGCAGAAATTGCATTGATTGAATGGGACTTATTGGAGTCGTAGAGCGGATACTCATCATCCAGCCCGTGCATCGCGAGTACTTCGGACAAGGTGCTCAGCCCATTGTTTGCCGACCAGAGGAAGGGAATCCACGGGCCGATAGAACCGCGTTCGTAGTCGAAATGCGTAAGTGACCCAATCACAACGGTGGCGGCGGCAGAAATGTCGTTTGGATTCTGGTATTCCCCTAGCGTGCTGATTTGCTGCATGCCATCCTGTTCGGTCCAGCGAATGAGATGCCTGCCGTTGGACGTCGCGCTTTCACCGATGACGACGCTACCATCATCTGAGACGAACTTGGCATCGCTCGACAGCCAACTGTTCGGCAGAAAGCCGAGACCTTCCACGCCCGATTGTTCGGTCCAGCGAAAGGCTTCGCCAGTAACATCGGTCGCCGGCCGACTACCGACGACTGTCGCACCGTCGGGTGTTACGTCCTCGGGGAAGCCAGCAAAGCCCAATGATTCGGTTCCGGTCGACGACGTCCAGCGGAAAGCGATTTGCTGCTGTTCGCCGAACAGGCCATTCGGGAATCGACGAGCGTTACCAACAATGACATTACCATCATTGGAGACAGCCGTCGGCACGGCGAAACGAATAAATCCGTCTTGAGAGTCGGGCATAAAAATCAACCCGGTGGCGGCCGTCCACATACACCCAAAGCTGCCAACGGTTCCAATAAGAGTGCCACCGTCTCCCGAAACCTCATCCAGGTTGACGGTGTGATTGAACGCGCCGTAAGTGGACGGAACTGTCCCGAGATTCGTTCGACCCTCGGTTGCTGACCAGCGGAATACGTCGGTACCGTCGACGCCGGTGAAGGTTTTCCCGTCGGGAAGCATGAAGATCCTGCGAACGGTCGGAGCGTTGAACCACTCGGGCAGTAGAGTCAGGCTCGCGGAACTAGCAGATTGGAAATTTGATGCCAGGAACGCGAAAGCGACCATCGCGTGGAATGAATGTGATTTCATCAACAGCTCCCAGGGCAGGTGGGTTAATACTCCGGCAGAATGAGGGATGATAATTCTGGGGGGCTGGACGCGACAAGAGCAGTTGCGATAGAGCTCGCGCGCGATGCACGATGTTTACGGACCGGTCGAGAGCGGGCCAGTCGCGAGGCCCGCATCAGGGCAATAGGTCGGCGACGGCGAGTGAAGCCACTGATTTGCCGTCGATCGCGAAATCGATGGTCCCATCTGCGGCGATGGATTCCGTGACTTGATAGTCGCCGCCAGGAGCTGGATTGCGGAAGACTTCCAAGCGGCGGTCGATGAGGTTGACGATCCAATACTCGGGGATTCCCGCGGCGGCATACTGCGGCGCTTTTGGCGGCGGTCGTAGGAAAGCGAGGACTCCGATATCTCGATCACGATACCGACTTCGGCAGGCAGCGGATGATGAGTCAAAAAGTCACGCGGTCTGCCACGGACTATGCTCGCGTCCGGCTGCGGTTCGCTGTTGGGGAGCGTGATCGGTGATTGCACCCGTATCATCCAACCGGTCGGCAACACCTTTTGCATCGATTCCATAAGTAGGCTGACACATACTTCGTGGGGCGGTCCGATAGGTGACATTTCGAGTATCCAGCCGTCCAAGAGTTCGACGCGGTCGTTTTCGGTGAGGATGCCGGTTTCGATCATGTGGTGGTATTCGTCCACCGAGAATCGGTGCGCGGGCGGAGTGCCACCGACGAACGGCGTGATCGTCGGCGGGAAGCCGGAGTCGACGGGGTAGAGCTGGGTGCTCATTCGTGGATGCTGTGGGGGTTAGCGAAGCGATGCTGCTTACGAGAAAGTATAGCAGATTGGGGGATTCCAACAAAAAAGAGCCCGCCGCGGGCGAGTTGTCGCTTGCCCGCGGCGGGGTTAAAGTTGAAGACAGTCGAGTTTTCTTCTATGCGGTGGTCGGTGATGCCTGGCGATTTGGCCCCGTCGTGCCAACGGTTGGGAGCCATTTCACCGGGTGTCGCCGGCCGCCCTAATATGCGCTCCGCTGCGCAGTCGCGGCTAACAAGTTCGTGCTCCGCTGCGCGTCGCGGTTAACATCCCTACTCGGCGGCGCCTTTCTTCGCGGCTTCGAGGCCCTGCTTGAACTCGGCGTTGTCGGGCATTGATTTCACCAACTGCTCGTACAGTGGCAAGGCTTTCTTGTACTCGCCCTGTTCGAGATAGGTGGTTGCCAGACCCGTGGTGGCCGCGGTGGGGCCGGGGAATCTTTCCCGCATCTTCTCCCACTCAGCGATCGCTGCGTCGATTTTGCCGTCCGCTTTGAGGCAACGCGCGAGTCCGTTCATCGCGCCGGCGGCGCTGGGATCGAGTTCGAGGCACTTCTCGAAGTTTTCCTTCGCAGCGGCTGCCTGGCCGTTATTGAGCAGGCAGAAGCCGAGGCCGTTCAGCGCGGCGGCGTCTTCCGGGTTTTTGGCGAGTGCGCGACGGAAGCTGCGTTCGGCCAATCGCATTTGGCCTTGCTGGAACTGCTGCCAGCCAGTCGAGGTGTCGGCCGACGACTCCGACGATTTCGGCTTTCCGGCCGGCTCGATCATTCGCCGCAAGTCGTCCGGCAACTCTTTGCTCTTCGCGGCGGCGAGCATTTTCTCGAGCGACTCGTCACCCGGGTTGGTGGCGAGTGCTTTTTTGATCCAGCGCTCGGCGGCCGTGTACTTGCCCGTGAGCAGGTAGAGCCGAGCCAGCCCGTACCAGGCGGCTGGTGCTTGCGGTGCGGCTTTGGTGAGATACTTCTTGGCCATGTCGAATTCGCCCCAGCTGAGATAGACCTGCCCCAAACCGTTCAGGGCTGCCGGATGAGACGGCTCGAGTTCGACGCACTTTTCAAACGCCGGAACGGCGGCAATGCTGTCGCCGCTGTTGAAACGGGCCCAGCCGAGTCCGTTCCAGGCCTGGGTCGAGTCAGGATCCAACTCAACGGCCTGCTCAAACTTGGGAATCGCGTCGGCGAATCTTTGCTGCTGCCAAAGCTGCCAGCCGGCGGTAGCAAGTGTGCCGGCTTCGGCGAGCTTGTCCGATTGGCTCATCGACGCGACATCGCTTGCTCCCGCTTTCTTCATTGCCACGACCTCGGTCGGAGTCTTGTCGCCGAATTTCGCGAACCAGGCTTTATAGCCATCGGGATCGTCCGTGAAGTCGACGCCGGAATACTCGCTGACGTAACTCGCCGCATACGCGCGAATTTTGGGGTCCGAGTCGTTCATGCCCAGATCGAGCACCTGGAACAATTTTGGATGGGTGCTGGGAAGCGCCTTGCTGAAGGCGAACGTCTTGAGCAAGCCCGTCTTCACATCGGGCTCCTGGATTTGCGGCCAAGCAAGCCGGACAATTTGGACCCCAAGATCGGGTTCGAGCAGTGTCAGGTCGGGGCCGACGCCGAACGCGGTGTGCATGTGGTCGCGCAAACCTTTGATCCGCTCGACCCAGGCGTCAGCGGTCGCCGATTGGGCCACCGACAGTTTTGCGGGCGGCGATTCGACTGGGGGTGGCGCGGCGAGCGTGAGCCAGCCGGCCAGTACCGCGAGTGTGGTACAGAACATCGCAATTCCTCCTACAACAAGTGAAACGAACATCAGGCGGCGCCGACGTCGGCGCCGCTCGTCCAAACGCAGGGAATCGAGTAGCAGCAGATCGGGATCCGCAAGGACCGATTCGAAAAGTGCTTGATCGTCGTGAGGAGTGGTGGATTGGTTCATGGCTTGGTTCCTGATGTGGCTGGCGTTGCGCGGCTCGGCGGGAGCCTCGCCCTCCCCTCATGCGGTCATACGGCCTTGATGATTTTGGCGGCAGTGTCTTTGGAATCGTTGTCGGTGGCGGCCTGGCCATCGCCGACCGCGTCGAGGATGGTGCCGCGGACCTGGCTGGTGCGGGCGATTTCCTGGCGAAGGGCGTCGATCACTTTGTCGAGTCGCGAGCGGACCGTTGGGTACGAAACTCCGGCTTGCTCGGCGAGCTGCTTGAGATTGCCGCCGGCCAGGATGAAGATCTCGATGAACCGCTGATGTTCGCTGGGGAGGCTCATCAGCCGGGGGGACGGGAAGTTTGCGTCCACCGAAACGTGGCAGCCGCCGCAGTGCATGCGGCTCACGACCATCGGCTCGTTGCAGTAGGGACATAGGTTGGTGACCGGCATTTTTTGACCTCACTATTATTCATACTCGATGGCTATTCGTTTTAATATAGTGAATCTTCCTCAATATTTTAGTTCGTTTTATTAACTTCCGCGCCATCGCACCGGACGTGGTGTTTAGGGCGTAAGTTGTTGGACTAGTGGGGGTTACACAGGATTCCAATCCGTTTGGAAGGCCCCGCCCGCTGAAGCGGGCTCGCCTGGAATGCGTTTGTCCCCGGGGCAAACTGGTATTGCGGCGTCGCGGCGCGGTCCGTAGTATCCCGCCGCTTCTCTTTCGGGAGAGGCTTGCGCTTCTACCAACTTTTCAGATTTTGACAGACTTTTCCCAGTGCCCTTCAGGCACGTCGAGGTTCGACGGCGCGACCGTTTGGACTTCGGTGAATACGGACACCTCGAAAGCGTTCGACCAGAACGTGGTTGTGCTCGACTAGCGCTGTGTCGCTGGCCGCGTGCGCCGCGATGGTGGAGCTAGCGCGCTTTCGACGCGAACGGAGTATGCTGACGTGATTCAAGATTGTCGCGCATTTCGCTCTCCAGAATCATCACAACCCACAACAGGCTGCGGGCGGTGCATGCGGGGACCATGGGTATTTCTCGCAGCTTCGTGCGCATTCGCCGCTTGGCTCGCAGCGAGTCCTGCGGTCGTGTCGGCGCAGGAATGATGGGCGATAATCCCGCGATGGAGGGCGATGCTTTTGAGGGTGACGCATTCGAAGCGGGCGCTCCGGGCGTCGAGATGGGCGGCGGCGAGTTCTTCTCGCAGGACTTGGGAACTCTACTGAGGTTGCGCTACAACACCGAAAGCTACGGACAGGATCGGCGGGGCAATTTCGACATCGGCACGATGCGCGTGGCCAACTTTGAAGACGCGATCGCGTTTTTCGACGGCCAGGTGACGCTCAGCGACGTCAACGGCGTTGGCTACAACTTGGGCGTCGGCTTCCGCTGGCTGGGCTGGACGCCGTTTCCAATGGAGCCGGAGCGAATCACCGGATTCAGCTTCTGGGCGGACGGGACGAGCACCGAATCGGGCAACTTCTTTCCGCAGGTCGGCGTGAGTTTCGAGTCGCTCGGCGAAATGTGGGACCTGCGCGTGAATGGTTACATCCCAGTGGGCCAGAAATCGCAGACTGGGGAAGTTTTCGGAAACAGGTGGAATATTCATTTGACGAGAATTTCCTGGTGCTGGAGGCACTTGCCGATCGGAATACTTCGTTCAACGTGCGCGGAGGCGGAAATTGCCCGGCGAATCATGCGGGACCGCGACGCCTGGGCGTTTGCGGGGCCCGTATGTGTTGGGGAACGACGAACAGGATTCGGCCGGCTATCGCGTCGGCATGCGCGGTTACGCTTATCCCGACTTGCTACTGCAAATCGCGGTCAGCCAGGACGACATTTTCAACACCAACGCGGCATTCCAGGTGACCTGGTTTGTCGGCCGAACGCGAAACAACTTCCAGCCGGCGTGCGGGCTGGCCGACCGGATGCGCGAGCCGGTGATGCGCAACGACTACGTGGCGCTGCAGCGGACGACCGAAGTCGGCGGCGAGCCGCTGACTGGGACCGATGGCGAGCCGCTGCGGTTTGTGCACGTAGACGCCAACGCGCCGTCCGGCGGCAATGGCACGTATGAGCATCCGCTCGACAACGTCGGCAATGTTCACGCCAACAGTGAAGAAAGCGACATCGTGCTGCTCTACTCCGACGGCACGTTCACGGGCCAGAACACGTTGCGTACTGCAGGACAATCAGCGGTTGTTGGGCGAAGGCAACGGCGAATTCTTCACGGTCAACGACCGCAGCAAAAGGGCGTGGTCGTGATTCCGGAGACGTCGCCCGGGCGCGGGACGGCACGCGGGCGATCATCATGGGTGCGCTGGCCGACGGGGCCGTGCAGCTGGCCGACGCGAACGAAGTCGCGAACTTCAACATCAACGGCACGGGCAGCGCCGCCAACGTGGCGGGTATTTTCTCGCCGGTTACCGGCGCCGGAAATCCGAACATTCACGACATCGACATGTCGTTCGTGACGGGCACGGGCATTCAATTTACGCCGCTCAGCCGCGAACAACACGAACAACGCCTTCAAGACGATCGCTGGGAATGTGACGATCGACGACGTGAACTTCGACGATATGGGCGGCGTGGAAATCGACATCAATTCGGCGTCGGCCGACGCCTCGAATTCAAACAACACACTGCAAGAAACGATCTCGATCACCGACGTCAACAGCCAGAACGGCAACAGTCGCGGCATCTGGTTGCGGAACACGCACGCCAGCCGCACCGCCACCATAACCAACTATACCAATGGCACGGCGGGCACTGCAGGCTCGGGCGGCGGACTCGCCGGTTCCGGTGTGCTTGTATTCGAAGGCTCCTCGACCAACGAGTTCGACGGCAACGTCCTGCTCACCAACATCGACATATTCAACAATATTGGATATGCGCTCGACTATGCCAACGTCGACACCACTTCGGCAACCACCGTCACGGCCGGCAACGGCATCACATGGGACGGCGGGGCGGGTGTGGCGGGCGGCATGCGATTCAACAACTTCAACGGCACGATCGGCGTCAATGCGTCGACGTTCACGGGCGGCACGCTCGAGGGCGTCCGCATCATCGGCGCGTCGGACGGCACGTTTACGTTTGCCAATACGGCCACGTTCACCAACGTCGGCGGCACGACGATCGACATCGATGGCAACGGATGGCGGCGTGCTGAATCAGTTTACTGGCGTGGCCACCTTCGCCGGCGACATCACCAACGACGAAGGCCGCAGTCGTTTCGATTCAGGGCATCAGCGGCGCGGGAACGTCCGTCACGATCGGCGGCGACATCACTGAAACCGACGACAGCCTCGGCATTTTGGTCAACGACAATTCCGGCGGCACGATCCTCTTCTCGGGCGACATCACGCAAACGGACCTGACGGGCGTCGACGGCATCACGCTCACGGCTAACACAGGCACCGACATCAGCTTTGGCGGCGTAATCGACACGAGCGATCACCGGCACGGGCAAGGCCTTCACGGCGACGGGCGGCGGCATGCTTTCGGTAACCAACACGGGCAACTCGCTAAGTACGACTGGGAATCGTGCGCTCGAGATCACCGGCATGACGATCAACGCGGCCGGGGCGAATTTCGCGGAAGTGAACGTCACGGGCTCTGGGCGACAACGGCATCTTCCTGCAGGACAATCTCACCGGCCCCATCACGATCGGCACGCTCGGCGACCCGGTCGGCGACAGCGGCACGATTGCGGGCACTATCGGCGATGCAATCGTCATCGACAATTCGGCCAACGTGACCGTCAACTCGATTCGCGTCAATTCGGCGGCCGGACAATCGGGCGTGCTTGTCAACAAGGACACGACCGGTACACAACAGGTCAATCTCAATGATTTGGAAGTGAACGGGGGAGAGGTTGGCGTCGAAGTGACCGGTAACGGCACGGGCACGCTGAACATGACGGTCAACGACAGTGAAATCCTTAGTTCGACAGCCTTCGGCATGAGTGTCGACAACATCGACGCCGGCACGATCCAAGTCAACAACACGACGTTCGACGGCAATAACGTAACGCCCGGGGCTGTGGGCGTGAGTATCGTCAATAGCAACGCATCGTTCACCTTCGATGCCGATCCGACGAACGACGACACAGTAATCCAAGAATACGGCGGCACTGATTTCCTGGTCGACGGCGGCACGCCCAACATTACCTTCAACGGGCGAATTGTTAACTCTTCGGTGACGAATCCCGCCGATACGACGGGTCGATCGGTGGTCATACAAAACACGACCGGCGGAGCGAAGACTTTCACCACCAATAGCTCGATCACAGACAACAACGCAAGGCATGCTGGTGCAAAACAACTCGGGCGGTACGATCAACTTCCTGGGTACGAATACCTTTAACATGTCGGGCACCAACACCGCGGTCACGCTCACCAACAACGACGTGGGCGGCACGAACGCGAGTATCACACTCTCCGGTCTGAACATCACCGCCACGGATACTGCTCGCGGCGTGGTGGCCACGGCGGGCGGTACGCTGTCGGTGACCGGCCTGACGAACCAAATCGACACGGAAAATGGCGAGGGGCTGATCATCACCGACATGACGATCGGCTCGGTCGACTTCCAAAAAGTGACCGTCGACGGCGGCACCGGGCCGGCGACTGCCATCCTGCTAGAAAACCTGACTGGCGGTCAGGTCGAGATTGGCACGACCACCGGCGCAGAACTCCGGCGGTGTAATTCGAGCGACGGGAGACGCGATCGTCGTCCATAACGCGCAGAACGTCGCGCTCCACGACATTCAAATCCTTGGCGCCGGTGGCCGAGGGGTCGCCATCACGCATGACGCGGCTGGCACCACCAACATGGACGTCACCGTCGACGGCTTGAATCTCGACGCATCGACCGGCAACGGCATGGAAGTGACGGCCTCAAGCAACTCCAATTCCTTCGTCACACGCCTCATCAACAGCGACCTCGAAAGCAACGTCGTCTTCAACGCCACGGGATCGCAGCTGATCCAGATGCGGGTGACCGATACGGACATAAACGTCGGCGGCACAACCGACGCCTTTGGGGCGAACTATCAGCGGCGGCGCCACCAACGTGGACATGATTCTGTCCGACACAGATTTCGTGGCCGACGATGCTTCTGCGGTGTCGATCATCACGTCAGGTGGCACCGGCAAGACGTTTGACTTGCTTGTTGAGAATGGCAGCTTTGATAATAGCAGTGCCGCCAATCCGGCCGCCGAGTTTACCGCCGGTGGCAACGTGACCTATAACGCGACGATCCGCGGCAACACATTCGACAACAGCAACGGCGCGGGTAGCGACTTTACGATGACTTCCACCGGCGCTCAGGGCCGGATGCGGTTGAACCTCGGTGGCGAGGACAACGCCTGAGAAGAATAGCGTGCTCGGTGTCGGCACCTACAACCTGATCGAAGTCCCCGGCTCCGATTTCGACGTGTTCGAGCGGGACGACACATTCGCCGGCCTGCGGAACATCGGAACGGTCGCGCCACAATCACCGGCGGGTGTGGCAAATCCGGGCGCATTCGACGACTTGCTCGTCGCTCCGACGGTACCGGTAATTCCGTAAATCGACGAGATCTAGCGGCGGCGACGGATGGGAAGCGCGGCGAGGGCAGCGAGCAAGAGTGTCGCTGTGGCCGGCTCCGGGACCGCGGCGGTGGAAAGCGGGGCTTGCAACGAGCCATTGCCGCCGCCGGCGAGCGAAGACGCCATCACCGACTGCACGCCGGCCCGAGCTTGGGCGACGGCCATCGCGTCGGTAATCACAAACGCTCGGTTGATGAGGACCTGGAAGCCATTGTCCTCCAGCGGCACGTCGCTGAAACCGAGGTTGCCCGCCCCCGCGCCGAAATCGGGCAGCGCCGTCAGGTCGGTCTGCATCAGCGCCATGATGTTGTTGATCGTGGTCATGTCGCTGATGGCGGCGAAGACGGTGAAGTCGGCGTCGAGAAACTCGTTGCCACCCAGGTTGACGAAGAAGCTGCTGGTGCCACTATTCTGATTCGTGCCGTTCGCGCCGCCCGAGAGAGCCATCGCGACCGTGCCGACCGTGTTCGAGAGTCCCACGTTCTCCGCAGCCGGCTCGCCTTCGATCGGTGCAAACGCCGCGACGGGGCGCGTGTTGGTAATGTCGAGCGGCACGCGCTTGGTGTGCGTAAAGAAGCCGCCCATCTGCAGCACAAAGCCTTCGGCCGCGCGATTGATCCAGCTGCCGCGGTAGTTGCCGTTCTCGACGTACTCGAGCATGTTGTCGACGTGCCCCTGCAATACGGGGTTGTTCGTCGGATTGAGCACCATGTCGAAATCGCCGACCGACGTTTGGAAGCGGACGACTTGGCCGTTTGCCGAAGGGGCCATCGCGGCCGAGGAGACGAGCGTGGCTACGACGAGAGCGAAACACAAACGATGTGGCATCAAGACACCTGTGGAGTCGGCGGGGGCGAATTCAATGTTCCGGAAGAGACGTTCTCGGGCGAGTGGCCCGAACCTTCAGCCTAATCGACCGTTCAAAATGCGTCAAAAAATATGCAGATTCTGACGGCCGACTGCCCGATTCGGCCGGCTTTTTCGGCCCGGTTATAGGGATCGTACGCACGGCGGGCCCCGGAGTCGAGCGGCCGGGTCTCCACAGGGGTCAATCGCCCACAGGCGTGCCGAGCAGCTTCAAGAAGGCCCGCATCCACGCTGGATGGGCGGGCCAGGCCGGCGCCGTAACCAAATTTCCGTCGACGCATGCGCTGTCCATGCCGGGCGATGGCTCGTCCCACAGCGCGCCGCAGGCCAGCAACTCCGGCTTCACGGCAGGATAGGCCTGGCAGCGTTTGCCGGACACCACGCCCGCCGCGGTAAGAATCTGCGGGCCATGGCAATGGGCCGCGATGGGTTTGTTGGCAGCGGCAAACGCGCGGACCAGGTCGAGCACGCGCTCGTCGAGTCGCAGGTACTCCGGCGCTCGCCCGCCGGGGATCACCAACGCATCGTAGTTGGCCGGGTCAACCGCGGCGAAGTCAAAGTTCAGCCGGAAGTTGTGACCGCGCTTCTCGGTGTAGGTTTGGAAACCCTCGAAATCGTGAATCGACGTGGCGACGACGTCGCCCGCCTGCTTGTCGGGACAGACGGCGTGGACCTCGTGTCCGACCATCAGCAACATCTGAAAGGGAACCATGACTTCGTAGTCTTCAACGAAGTCGCCGGCGAGCAGGAGGATGCGTTTGATTGCCATGGGAATGACTCACCGCTAATGGACGCTAATTTGTGCTAATGGGAGAAAGTAATGCAAAAGTAGCGGCGTTAACATATTAGCGCAGTTAGCGATTAGCGGTCTTTTTTTCTGACGGATCTATCGTTCGCTCAGCAGCGAGAACAGTTATATTTGGTGTCAATCATTTGGAGTCATTGGCGTCGGGCATCATAAGGTAGTCGGGCAGTTTTTGGACACGGCCGTTGCGGTCGATGCAGGCCAGCGTGCTCTCGGCTTCGGCCAGGAGCTCGTTGCCGCGGAGCAGGCGGTATTCGTGGTCGATCCGGGCGGCACGCGTGCGGACCGTGCGAATCTCGAGTCGCAGCGTGTCGCCGAACTTACAGGGCCGATGGTACCGGCAGGCGATCTTGCTCACCACGAGGATGATCCCCTCGCGTTCCAAGTCGGCGTAGTCGTAGCCGATCGCCAACAGCTGCTCGACGCGGGCCAGCTCGAAGTACTGGAAATAGTTGGCGTGGTGGACGAAGCCCTGGGCGTCGGTCTCGTAGTAGCGGACGCGAATCTCGATTTCGTGGTCGCGGGGCGGCATGGCTCAGTAAAGTTGCTCAGAAAATGGCTCGGACAGGGCGAATGGTTCGGCCGATGTCATATTTGGGGGAGCGGCGGCCCGCGTCGACCGATCATCCTAACGTCTGGCGGCGAGTTGCAAAACTCGGCTAATGGCTTATAGTTAGGGACCCATCACGAACTTTGGCGGCCGTCGGACGCTGGCACCTCACGCCGGGGCCGGCCGCACGACCCGACTCCTTCCAACGCGAAGGGAAATCGCCATGAGCATCGGAGAAGGAGCAGGTACGGACTTCGCCACGATGCGTGGCCGCGACTACCCGTCGATTCGCCAATTCACGGTATTTCTCGAAAACCGGGTCGGCCAACTGATGGACGTCGTCCGCCGCTTCGAGGGCAGCAACGTCCGAATCGTCGCACTCACCATCTCCGAGGCGAGCGAATGTGCCTTGGTGCGGTTCCTGCTGAGCGACCCCGAGGCGGGACGCGAAATCCTCGAGCGGGCCGGGCTGGCCATCGTCGAGTCCGACCTGATCGGCGTCGAGCTCCCCGAATCATCGCAACCAATGCTCCAGATCTGCACGGCCCTGTTGGCGGCCGAGGTGAACATCACGCAGATCTACCCCCTGCTGATGCGTCCCACCGGCCGGCCCGCGGTGGCGCTGATGGTCGACAGCATCGAGATGGCCGTCGAGACCTTGCGCAACAAGGGCTTCCACACGATCAACGAAGATGAGTTGATGGACCTGTGAGCGTCGGAGGGCCTGCGCGTGGCCAACTGCGAGACACGAGGAACAAGATCGCCGGCTAACGGTTGCTCTCGGACTTGTTGACTTGCACACTCTGCCGGCGGAAACTGGGTAGTATGCCGATCAACGTCACTTGCCCAGGTTGCTTCACCAAGTTCACGGTCGCCGACAAATTTGCCGGCCAGAAGGGGCCGTGCAAAAAGTGCAAGACGACTCATCGAAATTCCCAAGCTCGAGGATCAGATCGTGATCCACGCGGGGGAACACGAGGCCGGGGCCGTCGGCGTCGGCGGGCGGCACGTACTCAAGACCTACAAGCGGCAGGACACGAAATTCCAGCCACTGGTTTTTGCCGCCGTGATTGGCATCGTGCTCGTGATGCTGCTGGTGGCGCTGGTGATGCGCGGCGAGGCGAAAACCGACTTGGCTTTTGGCTTTGGGGGCGATCATCCTCGGCCCACCACTCGCCTGGTCGGGCTACACATTCCTCCGGGATGATGAGCTCGAAGGCTACGTCGGCATGAACCTGCTGCTGCGTTCGCTCGCCTGCGGGCTGGTGTACGCGCTGCTCTGGGGCGTTTATCTGTTCATCGGCCAGCAATGGTTCGGGGCCGAGTCGTTCGCCAAGGGGCTCGAAATCTGGCAGATGATGGTGCTCGCCGTACCGGTCGGCGCGATGGGGACCATGGCCGCCTATGTCTCGTTCGATCTTGATCCGGGGAGCGGCTTCTTCCACTGGGCCATGTACTTCGCCGTGACCGTGATCTTGCGGCTGGTGATCGGACTCGCGGCGATCCCCGGGCTTGGGGCCAGCTCTTGAGACGGGGGCCGCGCCTGTGATCCTCGACGTCCCGGAACTCGCGCGGTGGCCGAGCGGCGGCTCGCTCGTCCGCATCCCGCCTGGCCTCGACGTGCCCCTCACCCGCGCGTGCGACGACTGATCGACACCGCGGCCTTCCGCCGGCTCGCCCAAATCAGCCAGCTCGGCCTGGTGAGCCTCGTCTATCCGGCCGCGAACCACTCGCGGCAGGAACACTCACTCGGCGTCTACCAGGTCGCGCTCGAATTTCTCGCCCGGCTCGGCGCGGACGAACGATTCGCCGCCACCATCGGCCCAACCGACGCCGAGCGATTCCTGGTCGCCGCCCTGCTCCACGACATCGGCCACTGGCCCTTCGGCCATCCGATCGAAGACTTGCAGCTCGCCAACGTCCCCGACCACGAACTGCTCGCCCGCCGATTCATCACCGACGGCGAAATCGCCGACGCGATCCGCGAGGATTGGTCGCTCGAGCCCGAGGACGTCGCCGACCTGATCGCGGGCCGCTGCAACGACGTCGAGGCCCGGCTCCTCTCGAGCGCTCCTCTCCGGCCCGTTCGACGTCGACAAGGTCGACTACCTGATCCGCGACAGCCTCCACGCCGGCGTCCCCTACGGCCGCAACTTCGACCGCGGCCGGCTCATCGGCAGCCTCTGCCTCAACGAAACCGGCGACGCCCTGGCGATCACCGACAAAGGCAAGACCGCCGCCGAGATGATGGTCTTCGCCCGCTACGTGATGTTCAGCGAAGTCTACTGGCACCACGCCGTCCGCAGCGCCACCGCCATGCTCCAACGCGCCATCTACCTCCTCCGCGACACGATCGACTTCGGCGAGCTGCAAACGCTCACCGACCAGTCCATGATCGACCGCCTGCTCACGCTCTCCGCCGCAGGCCCCGCCCACGAACTGCTCGACGGCCTCTTCGGCCCCCGCCGCCGCCTCTATAAACGCCTCGCCCAATTCAGCTACTTCGAAGAGCCGGAAGTCTACGGCCGCCTCGCCCGCCAACCCTACGAAACCCTCCTCGGCCACGCTCGAGCGCCTCGCCACCGCCCTCGGCAAACTACTCGGCACGCCCGTCGCCCCACACGAAATCCTCGTCGACGCCCCGCCGCTGGGCCTCGAAGTCGAATTCGACGTCGAAGTCCACTTCCCCAAACAAAACACCTACCGCCGCCTCGGCGACATCTCGCCCGTCGTCCGCACCCTCGCCCGCGAACAATTCGACGACTACGTCAAACGAGTCCGCCTCTTCACCCACCCGCGGCTCGCAGCCCGCTCCGCGCGGTCCCGGACCTGCCCGCGCACTCGCCGCCGCCATCGCCTTACCCTGATTACGCCGTCCAACCGACCTCGCCAGTGGGTGCAGGAACGCGTTTTGCGGTTTGGAGGTGGCGAATTCCTTTAGCGGCGTCGCATCGAGTGGCGTGAGCGACCGCCAGGCCAGGCGGCTGCTGCTCACCCGCTCTGAGGGAGGGGCCGACCGTGCCGGCCTGGCCCGACTGCGCAGCTGGGGTGCGAAGTCGGTTTTCCTCGGGTTTCGCTCGACTGCGCACGGCGCGACACGGGTTTGCGCAGTCGGTGCAAGAATGCTCCAACCGGGGGTGTCCAGCCATGGGTCTTTCCCGACACCGCAGCACCACCAGCGACAAAACGCGGGGTGCACCCCGCGGCGGATCAGGCTCAAAGCTTACGCCGCAGGCGTTTCACTCCGAAGCGAACGGTCGCCGGTCCTCCGGCGCACCCTGGAAATCCCGTACCCC
Organism: uncultured Planctomycetota bacterium; assembly: GCA_963847905.1. Classification (GTDB taxonomy): domain Bacteria; phylum Planctomycetota; class Planctomycetia; order Pirellulales; family Lacipirellulaceae; genus DASYDU01. Next base: position 639,747 of record CAWKBP010000007.1, read on the forward strand.
CACCAATACAAGACCAAACCCCAACGGGTTTCACACCATCTTCAGAACACGCGTGATCGGCGATTCCGATAACGCACTGTAATTGCGCTTTATCGGTTACCAAATCAAGGGACGCTCCTCGTTTTTCCAGAACAACCAACGGCGAATCTCCATGTGTTCGCTGTTGCCAATTTGATGCGGTGCCTGTTTACCAGCGTCCATCTGTATGATCGAAATGAAACCGGCATATGTCGAAACAACCAAGACTTTGCCGTCGTCAGAGATGTCAATATCGCCCACGGTCGATCCGATGAACAGTTGCCACGAAGGCTTGCCGTCGGTGCCAAATGCACGCACGTAGCCATTCGCGTCACCAATAATGAACTCATCGTTGCGACACGTGCCAGCATAAACGCGAGAGCCTTCTTCAAGAATCGTAACCCGGTCGTCGTCTTCGTATGGTTCGGTCCTGAGGCCCGGAAACTGACTGACCGGAACACCCAAAGTAATTCCGTTGTAAAAATGACAGGAATTGAACGCTACCATACTGTCGTCAGAACTGAATAATGCGTAATGAGGGTATTCGCTACGGTTGCCGACGTCGGCAATGAGTGACAGATTCTCATCAAATACCATGTGGGTGCTATCCTGGGATCCAGTCGCTATGAGTTTGCCGTCGTGTGATAACGCCCCATGCTCCATCGACAAATCCATCGACAGATCGTCATCAGGATACTCCTTACGTAGCCATTTGAAATGCTCCCTTAATTGCTCAGTTGTGGGAAGTAGCCGTAGTGCCGGGCCGGACGACAGCACGAAAACTCCCTGGCTGCTGACCAGTAGCACTCGACTTCCATCGGGGAAGGGGATAAGGCGCGTCGGTGTCGGTGGCCCAGCAAATGGTTCAACATCAAATTCTTCAGGCATACCTTCGAGTCCAGTCGGCCATGGAAAGAAACCAACTTCAGGGCCTTTCCAACCATCCAAGACTTGGACTCCATCTGATTTCGCAATCGCGAAAAACCTTCGATTGGGGCTCCGGCCAAAGAATGCCACATCGTCAACATCCTGAACCGAGTCGCCCGTAATGTGAATTGTCTTGCCAGATTCGTATGGTGCCCCCAATCGAGCAATAATGGAGTTATCAGGAAGAATGCAAACCACTGGGATCGATTGGCTGTTCTCCTTCAACAACGCGATCAACGGTGCATGTGCGGGTGGCCAAAGCTCTCTCAGCGATTCAATCCGACGCGTCGCATTTGCTTCACGAATTGCGGAAACCACATCCTGAGCAAGGTGTTCCCGACCGAGATCTTCCGGTTCAGTTCCGGCATTTTCCCAACCATCTCGTAGCCCCTTCTCAACAAAAGCGTTGACGGACTCCACGTACTGGAGCGTCTTGCGCTCCACTCTTCTTGTTGTGATTGGCCAGCCATTTCGTCGACAGTTTGTTCCTGTGTCGGTCCTTCTATGCAACCGAAAACCACGACCACCGCGATAGAGTAAACGACACAAGTTCTCAAATTGGTTTTCGCATAAGAACCTGTTGATGAGCACATTTGAAATTGTAGCGAAATCACGCCCGTTGCCAAAGCTGAGTCAACTAGCGGTTTATTTCGCAAGGCCCTAGTCTCGCGACCATTCCTCCTCCGAGCCCCGGCCCCGGCATTCAGCATCCTTGCCGCCAGCCATCAGCTCCAAGAACGAGCGTCGAGCGTCGAATCTTGGCTCCCGGTTTCTTGCATCTCGCATCTCAGCGGAGGTCCAACTCCACGCCGTCTTCAGACTCCTCGCCGCCCGCGCCGTGGATCGCAATGATCTCCACCAACCAATCAAACACGGTGGGGCCAAGGCCCGCCTGAGCTGCCTCCAGCTCGGCAGCCACCTCGGCACGATTCGACGGATGGCATTTACCCAGCCGGTGCTGTAACCGCCGAACAGTCTCGGGGTAACCGAGGCCTCGCGCGATAGCGCGGAGTGGAGCCACCGCAACACAAAGCCACCCTCCGGCGTCCCGAAGCCACCGCGCAAGAATGTCGTTGAATCCGTCGAGGTTGCCGTGCCACGTGTGGCCGTCCAGCGCAACGGAGCCGAAGTGGTCGGCAAACTCCTCCAGCGTCACAAACCTGCACTCCATCAATCTCAATAACCGCTTTCGCACACATCAATTGCTACCAGCCAAAGACACGATGGATTGGCCCAATACGAAATGATCGCCCCGATTATACGCCCCCCTACGGAAACACCACAAACCTCACGATCCGACGCACGTAAGGCGGCCGCCGACGCTTTTGCGAATCTTCGCGCTCTTCGTGGCCAGAGAAACAGACGGTAGCGGAGGGCTAGGCGGAGTGGTGACTCGGGACGTGCGATTCGTGACTGAACGAGTCACGAGTCACGCCAGTGGTCGCCGAAGTTCCATCCCGATAGTAAGAAGCCCTAGCCATCAGTAGGCAGCCAAACTGCAAGCCGAAATCCCCAACCCGAAATCAGTCCCTACACTCCTACTCCCCTACTCCACTCCCGCTCTACCGTTCTTCCCTCCTGCCCCCTTGCTCCACGCTCCTTTCTATTTTCCGCCCTGGCCAAAAAATAGCCGTTGAAATCTCCGCCCCATCCACTACAACGGACAGTGTACAGATAGGCACTTAGAGCGGAGGCAGCGGGGAGTAAGGGGCAAGGCGTCAAGGCAGACCCTGGACTCTCAGCCCTGACCCTCGATCCTTCGCCATTTTGGCACTTTGGAATTTTGCGAGTGAAGTCGTGAATTCGTTGATTTTTGGAACACCTGCCGAGCGCCAAACCCTGCGTTGGCCGGCGTTTGCCGCGACGCGACGTGACAAAATAGGTGAATTTTGGAACGTGGAATCGAGTTCCGCGGGCGCGTGCCAGAATTCCAAAATGACGACCGCCGGAAGCGCGAGCTGAAAGCCGACAGCCCTCACCAGTCACCAATCACCTGTCAGCTAATCCACTGCCCCCCCCCTCACACCATCATCGAGACGAGTTCGGCCTCGCTGAGCACGGGCGACTCGGCGTTGGACGAGACATGGGGCCGGGAGGGTACGATTCGTTTGATCACGACGTTGCGGCGTTCCATTTCGCGGCGATACGCGGCCATTTCGTCGTCGACCTGGCTCGGACTGAGCAGCCGGAGCGTGACCAGCACCTCGGCCAGCGGCGGCTTGCGTTCCCATTGGATCATGAGCAGCCGCTGCAGCTCGGTCGGCGTCATCATCCCCATGCCGACCGCCACTTCGCCGAAGCGTTCGTGAGGGATGCCGCTCTGGCAGCGGAGGACTTTGAAGACCTGGCGGGCCGAGAGCACGCCCTCCTCCATCGCCAATTGGCCGACGGGAGGCATCCGGCTCTGCTGGTAGTCGAACGCGGACACCAACCCTTCGGCAGTGAGCACGCCCTTCTTTTTCAGATACAGGCCAAACTTCATTACGGACCTCTCCCACACACGGCATCATTGGCCGCCGGCGACGTAAATGAAGACATAAGAACGGTAGGTCAATCCCTGCCTCGTTCCGCGAAACGAGACACGATGGATGCTCTCTGGCGTATCCGCGTCGGCGGTCGATTGCGTACAGGCCGCAGAATCGGCGCGACCCGCCGGCGATGCAGATTTCCCTGGCAGCGGAGGAACCAATGGATCCGACGAACTCGAGGCGTCGCGGCGAGTGAAAAGCTGGCAATTTCATTTGTTAAACTGGACGGTTGTGCGAAGAGGTGCCGATAAGTAAAACTGGCCGGATCAGGTAATTCGGCTGGCTTGCATTGGAGGTAAGTCGCTCGTGTCGGCCGGATGCGCAGCATACGGTTCATTTACGAGCGTGCACCACGTGCATTGGAATGCACGATCCTGCAGCAAACTTGCACCTCCCTCCCCTACGACGACGCACCTGATGCAAGCCTCGGCCCCCACTACCTGTTGATGACCGACTCGGTCGGCCGCACCTGCCAATCGCGTGAATGGCGATTCGTGCTGCAGCCCACCAGCACCGGCGAACGAATCGTCGCGGCGGACGTCGAGCCCGACGCCGACGGCATGCGGCTCGACTTGCTCGCCGTGGTCCGCGGCCTCGAAGCGCTCGACGGACCATCGCGCGTCACGCTGCTGGTGGCGAATCGATTCGTGCGGCGCGGCATCCGTCGCGACCTGGCCCAATGGCGCGAACATGGCTGGCGCTGGGAGCGGTTCGGACAACTGGTGCCGATCCGCGATCTCGATCTCTGGCAACGGGTCGATCGGGCGCTGTCGATTCACCAAGTCGAGTGCTTCGCCTGGAGCGCGGAGGAACCCGAATCTTGCATGGGCCGCTCGAGCGACCAGTCCGTCGGGGGAGTTGAAGTCGATTCCCACGACCACGAAGAGACCCTTCAACCACGCGTGCTGCGGCGGGGTGCCAATCGAACGTATCCCCAACGGCGGCAGCGTGTTCCGGCGGCAGAGCAGATTACAAATTGGGGCCAGGAAGTGCTTGGCACGCTGGCCGGATTGGGCCGCACGGCGTTGAGCCGGAGCGCCTGACCGCACACAATAGACGCACGGCCTTGACTACAGGCGGTGACAAAGGCGACTGAAGAGGAGATCCCCCACGGTGCAGACGCAACTCGCATTGGAAGCTATCGGACCGGTAATTCACGGCTATCACGAAAACCCTTTTGAAGTTTTAGGTCCCCACGAAATTCAGAATGACGGACGGCGCGCGATCGCGGTGCGGGCCTTCCTGCCGGACGCGCAGCAGGCTTGGGTGGTCGATCCGACGCATGGCCAGTCCCGGCCGATGCGGCGGATTCACCCAGCCGGCCTGTACGAAGCGATCGTCGACCCCAACGGCTCGATGTTCAATTCACAGGCGGCCAATCCGCAGGCTGCCAATTTTGATCCGCGGAATTACATGCTCCGCGCGACGAGCTACACAGGCGAGACGACGACCATGCACGATCCTTATGCCTTCGAGCCCCTGCTGACCGAGTACGACTTGCACTTGCTCTCCGAAGGAACGCATTGGAAGAGCTACGAGCGGCTCGGTGCCCACCAGCGGACCGTCAATGGCGTGAAGGGTATCAACTTTGCCGTGTGGGCGCCGAACGCCGAGAGCGTCGGCCTCGTCGGCGACTTCAACGGTTGGAACTCGCGCCGCCACATGATGCGGAAGCACATCCCCAGCGGCGTCTGGGAATTGTTCATCCCCGGCCTCACGGTCGGCACGCTGTACAAGTTCGCCGTGAAGCATCAAGGGAATGTGGTTGAGAAGTGTGATCCGTACGGATTCGCGGCCGAGATTCCGCCGAAGACGGCGAACATCGTGACCGACCTCGACGACTACAAGTGGCGCGATGCCGACTGGGTCGCCCGCCGGCCGGAGCACAATGCACTCGAAGCGCCCCTCTCGTTCTACGAGGTCCACTTGGGCAGCTGGCGGCGTGATCCGGCGGACCCCGAACGCTGGCTCAGCTACCGGGAGATCGCCCCGCAGCTAGCCGAATACTGCGTCAAAATGGGCTACACCCACGTCGAGCTCTTGCCGATTAGCGAGCATCCTTTCACGGGCAGTTGGGGCTACCAGACGGTCGGCTATTTTGCCGCCACGAGCCGCTATGGCACGCCGCAGGACTTCATGCACTTTGTCGACGTGATGCACGAGCACGGCATCGGCGTGATCATCGACTGGGTGCCGGCCCACTTCCCCAAAGACGACCACGGCCTGCGCCGCTTCGACGGCACCGCGCTCTACGAGCACGACGACCCCCGCAAGGGCGAGCATCCCGACTGGGGGACGATGATCTTCAATTACGGCCGCAACGAGATCAGCAACTTTCTGCTCTCGAACGCGCTGTTCTGGTTCGACAAGTACCACATCGACGGACTGCGCGTCGACGCGGTGGCCTCGATGCTGTACCTCGACTACAGCCGCAACGAAGGCGAGTGGATCCCCAACTGCTTCGGCGGCCGCGAGAATCTCGAAGCGATCGACTTCTTCAAGCGGTTCAACGAAGAGTCGCACGCCCAATATCCGGGCGTGCTCACCATCGCCGAAGAATCGACCGCCTACACGGGCGTGTCGAAGCCGACTTACCTCGGCGGGCTGGGCTTCTCGCTCAAGTGGAACATGGGCTGGATGAACGACACGCGGCGCTACATGAGCCACGAGCCGATTCACCGCCAATATCACCACGACGAGTTGACCTTCTCGCTGATCTACGCGTTCAGCGAAAACTACGTGCTGCCGATGTCGCACGACGAAGTGGTGCACGGCAAGGGCTCGCTGCTGGACCAGATGCCGGGCGACCTGTGGCAGAAATTTGCCAACCTGCGGCTGCTCTATGGCTACATGTGGACCCATCCGGGCAAGAAGCTGCTGATGATGGGTAGCGAATTCGGCCAGTGGCACGAGTGGAACTGCAACGAGTCGCTGCAGTGGCACCTGCTCGAATAGGAGTCGCATCAGGGCATCCAACGGTGGATGGCCGATCTGAACGCGCTCTATCGCCGCGAGCCGGCCCTGCACCAGCTGGATTTCGACTGGCACGGCTTCGAGTGGATCGACTGCCACAACTACCAGGACAGCATCCTGGCGTACGTCCGCAAGGCGAAGGACCCGAACGACTACGTGATCGTGTGCCACAACTTCACGCCGGTGCCGCGGCACAACTATCGGATCGGTGTGCCCGAGGCCTGCTGGTACCAAGAGATCGCCAACAGCGACTCGACGTCACTACGCGGGGAGCGACGTGGGCAACGGCGGCGGCATCCTGGCGCTGGCCGAAGAGAGCCACGGCCGTCCAGCCTCGCTGATTTTCACGTTGCCGCCGCTGTCGACCGTGGTGTTCAAGCCGCAGCGATAAGCTGCGGGACTACGATTTGTCGGCTTCCGCGTCCGGTTCGTCTTCCTGCCGGATGATCTGATCGGGGTCGCGGACCCAGTCGACGCCGGATGACTCGAACATATCGGCGATCACTGCGTTGCGCGCCGTGATAAAATGGCCACGGGCCATGGCGGGGACGCCGTACCAGTTGTAGTCCTCGGCGAGGAATGCCTGCTGCAACTCGGGGGCCGAGTTTAGATGCTCGGCGATTCGTACGACATAAACCACGGATTGGTCGTGATTGGGAGCGGCGGCCACTTCGCCGTCGCCAAGGTCAAAGACCTTTTCCATGAATTCCGGTCCGGCGGCGACGATCCCATCGGGCTCGCTCAGGCGGAACGACTGCACCTGCTGCGTGTCGCGCGAAACCGTGCCGATGGTAAAAAACGCAAAGGGATCAGATTTCTTAACTTGTAGTGAGGCATCTCCGGCGGTCACGTCGGTGAGTAAACCACCACCGTCTTGAGCTTTCTTTGCCAGCTCTTCGGCCTTCGCGAGAGCGAGCTTGCCCGCCTCGCGTAATTTCCAAGCCCGCACGACTTCGTCGCGGACTTCGTCGAGCGTGGGCACTTTGCCGGGAATGTCCTGCGTCTTCATCGCCAGGTAGCGATTGTTGTCGAGGTCGTAGGTCGCGATCGGCTGGTAAAGTTCGACGTCGCGGCCAAAGATCGAGTAGAAGAACGGCACATTGCCCTGGTCGAGTCGCACCGACGCGCCAATCGGCGTGTCGCGCAGTTCGAGCATCGAGGCTGGGTCGGTCTTCTGATAGACGAGGCCATTCTTCTGGGCGATGGGCGTCAGATCCGCCAGGGCTGCCGGTGGCGGCGGCGGTTCTTTGCCGGCATCTTCGGCGTTTACCGAAGCACCGAAATAATCCATGTAACTTTCGTTCAACTCGCTCTCGACCGACGAGATCAATTCTACGAGTTGCTCATTGACCTTGGCTTCGGCGATGACGCGGCGGATCTGGTCGCGGACTTCGTCCAGCGGCTGGAAATCCTTGGGTTTCTCGACGGGTGCCGCCAGCTCGGCCGTCGGGGCCGCATCCGCGGCTTCACTTGAGGCCGTTGGTTCGGGAGTCTCGGCAGTGGCATCCGCGTCGGGCGTCGCTACCGTCTCGGCTGCTGGCGTATCTTGAAATGCCGTCAAGCGAAACGGACTCGCGGGCGACTGCAATGACCCGTCGTCGGTCGCCGGAGCCGCTTTCGTATCATCGGCCGGCGCGGTCTCAACCGGTGGGGTCTCGGCCGGTGCGCTATCGGCTTCCGGCTTGGATTCGGTCGAATCGGACGCGTCCTCTCCCGTGGCCTCCATCAAGTCGTCCCCCTCGCTCAACACGGATTCGGCGCGAATGAAATGGGGGTCTTTGTTTTCTTCGTAAAATTTTTCGATTTCCTCATCGGTCACTTCATCTTCCACTTTGGCGAGGAATTGACTGAATTCCGCCTGGAGATATTGGGTGGCGACCTTCTGTGGAATCTTGAAGGCCGGGGTGGGAGAAGGCAATTCAATGCCCCAATTGCGGTCGATGGTCGGCTCTTTATCCTTGTATTCCGCGAAGAAGGCCTCCAACTCGGCTTCGGTCGGCTCCTTTACGTCCGCCAGCAGCGACTCGGCGGGAATTGCCACCGCTTCCACGACGACCCGGTCGTTCACGCGGAGCCAATCGCGCCAGCGATCTTGCGGCAATTCGGTCTCCAGGGCGTAGTAGTAACTAGACAAGTAGTTGCGGGCGAGCATTTCCTCGCGCAATGCTTCGAGCATGTAGTCAATCGAGGCCCCGCCGCCGCGTTGATTACTGGAAGCGATCATCTGGCGGATCGTATCCACGGACACATAGCCGCGGCCCAATTGCATCAGATAGTTGACGAGGTATTCGTCGCTGATCGCCATGCCGGCCTTGCGCGCCGCGTCGGCAAACAGCCGCGTGCGGAGTACGTCCTGCTCGACGCCGTCCTCCGGCCGCTCTGCTCCCACCAGCGGCGTGACGCGAAGCGGCTGCACCTCGCTGCCGGCCTCTTCCGCAGCCGCCTGTCCATAGCCCACCACGTTGCGAATGAAATTGTTCAACACCAGCCGACGGACGACGAGCTGCCCCAATTCCGCATTGGTGAGCTTGCCGCCGTCCCATTTGACGGCCGTATCCTTCGGCGCCCGTCCGTTTCCGCTGGGAGCGGCCGAATTCCTTCCCAACATTTGCGAGAGCGGATCGGCCAACACGAAAACGAACATCAGAATCACGCCCGCGACGGCGATCAGCGCCTTCTGATATTTACGAAAAGTACGAAACGGACTAGCCATGGGCGGAATTAAGGGGGTCGGAGTTCTTGAAATTTGAAAATCGACAGCGGACCGCGAAGCGTGGATCCTTGCGGAGACAATTGCCTCGTGAAGGAGCTTCTACTGCCGGTCCGCCATCCGAGCCGTCTTGACACCCGCCCTATCGGGCCGGTAAGCAAGAAGCGACTTCGCCTGAGCCGGAAAACTTGTGATTCTAGGGCGAATCGACGTAAATGCAATGCCAATCAGGGTTGCGGTGCTCGCCGGAGGTCCGTTTCACGGCGAATGCGCTGGCCCACTGGCTTGCCCGATCGGGTAGGCGTTAGAACAATGAGCCAGTTTCCACCGGTGTGGGTCGCGCCTGTTGTGCGGCCTCACAATCGGTTTGCTGGGACAATCGTGCCCCGGCGGGCTGACCTATTCTTTATTCTTTGTCGAAACGGAACAGTCAGCGCGTTACAAATTGCCGAATTGGTCGAGGACCCGCAGTTTTACGCAAAGAACAATTTATGGCCAAGCAAAAAGCAACCAAGTCGAAATCGCCCAACAACGGTCACGCGCTGGTGATCGTCGAATCGCCGGCCAAGGCGAAGACGATCGGCAAGTTCCTGGGCAGCGGCTACACCGTCGAGGCGAGCATCGGCCACGTCCGCGATCTGCCGCAAGGCGCCAAGCAGATTCCGGCCCAATATAAGGGAGAGCCGTGGTCGAACCTGGGCGTCGACGTGGACCACGATTTCGCGCCGATCTACATCGTGCCGCCCGGCAAAAGCAAGCAGATCAAGCTGCTCAAGGACCAACTCAAGAAGGCCGACGCCCTCTATCTGGCGACGGACGAGGACCGCGAGGGCGAGGCCATCAGCTGGCATTTGCTCGAGATCTTGAAGCCCAAGGTGCCGGTCCATCGCCTGGTGTTCCACGAAATCACGAAGGACGCGATCCAGGCCGCGCTCGCATCGCCGCGCGACGTCGACAACCAGCTCGTGCGTGCCCAAGAGACGCGGCGGATCCTCGACCGGCTGTTCGGCTACGAAGTCTCGCCCCTGCTCTGGCGCAAAGTACGGCCGAAGCTCTCGGCCGGACGCGTGCAGAGCGTCGCCGTGCGGCTGATTGTCGAGCGCGAGCGGGATCGGATGGCGTTTGTCTCGGCCACCTGGTGGGATTTGCTCGCCAAGTTTGCCAAGTCGAGCGGCCAGCAGCTCGATGCGGCGCTGGTCTCGGTCGACGGCCGCCGCATCCCGGCCGGCAAGGATTTCGATTCCACCACCGGCAAGCTGAAGAATCCGCAGATGATGCTGCTCGACGCCGAGACGTCGGCAGCGCTCGCCGAGCGGATTCGTAGCGGCGAGTTCACGGTCACCAAGGTCGAAGACAAACCCTACACCACCAAGCCGTATGCCCCCTTCACCACCAGCACGCTGCAACAAGAAGCGAACCGCAAGCTCGGCTACACGGCCCGGCGGACGATGCAGGTGGCGCAGAGCCTGTACGAAAACGGTCACATCACCTACATGCGTACCGATTCGACCAACCTGGCCGCGGTGGCGATCGAAGACGCCCGGCGACTGGTGAAAGATCAATACGGCGACCAGTATCCTGCCGGCCGAGGCCCGCGAGTATCGCTCGAAGGTCAAGAACGCGCAGGAGGCCCACGAAGCGATTCGCCCGGCCGGCCATCCGTTCGAGTTGCCCGAAACGCTGCGTGGGCAGCTCGGCGCCGACGAGTTCAAACTGTTCGAGCTGATTTGGAAGCGGACGATCGCCAGCCAGATGGCCGATTGCAAAGCCCGGCGAATTTCGGTCCAGATCGAAGGCGGCGGCTGCGTCTTCCAGGTGAGCGGCAAGACGATCGACTTCCCCGGCTATCTGCGGGCTTATGTCGAAGGCAGCGACGATCCGGACGCGGAACTCGCCGACCAGGAGAAGGCGCTGCCGAGCGTCGAGGTCGGCGAATTGGTCAAATGCATCGAGATGAACTCGAAGGGCCACACGACCCAGCCGCCCGATCGCTTCAGCGAAGCGGCGCTGACCAAGGCGCTCGAAGAGCGCGGTATCGGCCGGCCGAGTACGTACGCTTCGATTATCGACACGATCCTCGCGCGGAACTATGTGTTCAAAAAGGGCGGCGCGTTGGTGCCGACCTGGGTCGCGTTCTCCGTCGTGCAAGCTGCTGGAAGAGCATCTCTCCAGCCTGATCGACTACCAGTTCACGGCCCAGATGGAAGACGACCTCGATGCGATCAGCCGCGGCGAGCGCGAACAGGTCGAATACCTGAAATCGTTCTACTTCGGCAACGGCAAGCCGGGGCTCAAGCCGCAACTGGCGAACAAGGTCGAAGAGATCGACGCCCGCAGCATCAGCCGGATCCACATCGGCACGCCCGAGGGCGAGGATCCGGTGTACGTCCGCGTGGGTCGTTACTCGCCGTTCGTCGAACAAGGCGAGCGGACCGCCTCGCTGGTCGAGGAGACGCCGCCGGATGAAGTGACGCTCGAAATGGCGCTGAAGCTGCTGGAGCAGGCCGGCAAGGCCGAAGAGCCGCTCGGCATCTGCCCCGACACGCAAAAGCCCGTCTATTTGAAGGTCGGGCGGTTCGGGCCGTACGTGCAGCGCGGCACGATGGAAGACGAAGAGAAGCCGCAAAACGCCTCGCTGATGAAGGGCATGACGCCCGAAGACATCGATCTGGCGACTGCGCTCAAGCTGCTGACGCTGCCGCGAACACTGGGCGACCACCCGGTGCAAGCGCAGCCGGTGATGGCGTTCAACGGTCGGTTCGGGCCGTACATCAAGTGCGGCGACGAAACACGCTCATTGCCCGCCGACATCTCGCCGCTCGACGTAACGCTTGAAAAGGCGCTCGAGCTCTTGGCCCAGCCCAAGACGCGAGGCCGCGGCGCCGCGGCGAAGAAGGAGCCGCTCAAGGTCTTCGACGAATCGCCGGTCACCGGCAACAAGGTGCAACTGCTCGACGGCCGCTACGGTCCGTATCTCAACGATGGCGAGACCAACGCGTCGCTTCCCAAGGGTGCAAGCGTCGAAGAAGTGACGTTCGCCGAAGCGCTCGAACTCTTGGCCGCCCGCGCGGCACTCGGCCCGCCGAAAAAGAAAAAGCGCACCGCCAAGACGGCGAAAACTCCCAAAGCGGCGAAGAGCGCAGCGCCGAAGAAGTCCGCCACAAAGCGCCGGCCGGCAAAGACTGCCGCGGTGAAATCGGCGAAGAAGAAGTCGGCCGAATAACGTTGTCGTTCTATCGTTTCAGCGTTCAGGCCGCTGGTTTTCGCCGACTTTTGACGCGAATTGGCCGCCCGTGGTACGATTGTCATAGTTATTCCACGGAGATCAAATCACCATGTCCTTGAACCTAACGACCCACGATATTATCGTCTCAGCGCATGCAGCTGCCGTTCGCAGCTCGCGAGGAAGTGATTGTCGCGCTGCAGGAGAGCCTGATCGATGCCACGGTCGATCATGGACCAGAAGAGCCGGCCGACGCGGTAGAAACGGCATGGGGCGACGAAATCGCGCGGCGGATTGCAGACATCGACTCGGGGCGAGTGAAGACCATTCCGTCCGAAGAGGCGTGGAAATTTATTAATGGCAAAACACCGCCGACGCTTTGAATTCCACCCCGAGGCCATGATTGAAGCAAGGGCTGCCGCAGAATGGTATGCGGAACGCAGCATGACTGCCTCCTTCGACTTCAAGCAGGAACTATATCGTGCTGAAAACCTCGTTACCGAGCGGCCAGAGTCATGGGGTCTCTACATGCACGGCACGCGCTGTCTACCGCTCAAACGATTTCCTTACGGATTGGTCTACGTTGACCGCGGCGATCGACTAATCGGCATCGCAGTGGCTCATTTCAAGCGAAAGCCCGGCTATTGGCGGCAGCGACTGAATACGTAGCCACATTTCGGCGCCCGTGAAATTCGTCGGAATAACGTGGAGCCGACTTCTCTACTTCTCGCAATTATTCTTTTGACGCGGGCCCCCATGCGACGCTAAAATCCTAGGCTGCAAGCGCTTTCATTCGTCCCGCCAATCTCTGTCTTTTCTGAGGGCTGCGATGCGTCCGTTTTGCTTGGTCTGTCTCGTGGTCTTTAGAAGTCTGTCGGCGGCAGCGGCAGAGCCCGGCGCGTACGATCAGCACGTTGTTTTCGAGAATAGTCAGGCCGACGGGTCGTACTATCACAGCGAAGGGCGGCATGATCGCGCCGAGCGAGTTGTTGCTGGTCGACAACAAGCTACCCGTCGACACCGAGCGATTCGTCAGTCCGCCAAACGGTTTGAGACTCGAGTGGAAGTCGAACACCGGAGGCGATTGGCGCGTCTCGCTGCGCGTGCCAAATCGAAACGGTCCCCCAGCGAGTTTCGTCGGCGATACGTTGACGATCTGGTGTTATGCCGAGGACGAGCTCACTGCGGCCGATTCTCCCCTCGTCGGCGTGCAGGATTCAAAACGCAACGGACTTCCTGAAGTGCCCTTACTCGCTGGTTCGGCACAGCTACCGGCGAAGAAATGGGTTCGGCTGGAGTTCCCGATCGCAAATTTTTCCGGGCGATATCTCGACACCAGCGATCGCCGATTCGATCCGCGCAAGCTTTCGGCGGTGACGCTCGCGCAGCAGCTGGACGATGGAAAACGACACGTCCTGACCATCGACGACGTGCGAATTGTCGAAAGCGCCGCGGAGGACACTCTGCCCCCAGTCGCCCCCGTCGGCTTGACCGTGACGGGAGAGGACAGCCATTTCGATCTCGCCTGGCAACCAAATCGCGAGTCCGACCTCTGTAGCTATCGCATTTACCGTTCGGACCATGGCAAGTCGTTTCGGCCGATCGGAACGAGTGCTGGCGGTTTCCAGCGGTATGTCGACTTCGTCGGCGAATCCGGCGTGGAGCGTCATTACAAAATCAGTGCGATCGACATCGACAACCAGGAGTCGCCCCTCTCCGAGTCGGCAAGCGGAGCGACGCACGCCGCTCGACGACGGGGCACTCCTGGACATGGTCCAGCAAGGCTGTTTTCGCTACTACTGGGACGGGGCCAATGAAGACTCGGGCATGGCGCTGGAGGTTTTGCCGGGCGACAAGAATTTGGTCGCGGTGGGTGGATCCGGCTTCGGTATCATGGCGCTCGTGGTCGGTACCTACCGGGGATTTGTCATGCGCGGCGAAAGCGTCGAGAGGATGCTCAAAATCGTGCGGTTTCTCCAACGAGCGGATCGCTTTCATGGGGTTTTCCCCACTATCTCACGGCGCACGGGCAAAGTCTGGCCGTTGTTCGGCAAGTACGACAACGGCGGCGACCTCGTCGAGACGGCTTTCTTGATGCAGGGACTGCTCGCTGCTCGCCAATATTTTGACGGCGACTCGGCCGAGGAACGGGAAATCCGCGAGACGATCACCGCATTGTGGCGTGAAGTGGAATGGGACTGGTATCGCAAAACGCCCGACGGCGAAGTGCTCTATTGGCATTGGTCGCCCGACCACGGCTGGCACATCAGCCATCCGCTCATCGGCTGGAATGAGACGATGATCGTCTATCTGCTGGCGATCGCCTCGCCCACGCATCCGGTGCCGGCGAGTCTTTACTACACCGGCTGGGCCGGGCAGTCGCCGTTGGCCGTCGACTATCGCCACGGCTGGAGCGCACCACCGCGGGCGATCACTATGCGAACGGCAACACCTACTTCGGTCATCAGTTGGCCGTCGGCTGCGGCACGGGCGGGCGACTTGTTCTTTGCGCAGTTTTCAACCTTGGGTTTCGATCCGCGCGGACGCAAAGACCGCTATACGAACTATTTCGAAAACAATCGCCAGCTGACGCTGATCAATCGCGCCTATTGCATCGACAATCCGCGAAAGTTCGCTGGTTACGGGGCAGAATTGCTGGGGACTCTCGGCCGGCGTCAACAACGGCGGCGGCAAGCCGCAGCCATGTAGCGACAATGGCACGATCTGCTGCTCCGCAGCGCTCGGCTGTTTTCCTTACACGCCCGACGAGTCGCTCGCCGTGCTCCAACATTTCTATCACGACCTCGGCGCGAAGGTTTGGGGAGTCTACGGATTTCCATGACGGATTCAACCAGTCGCAGAACTGGTTCGACGAATGCTACATGGGACTGAACCAGGCGCAGATCGTCGTCGGCATCGAAAACCAGCGGACGGGGCTCGTTTGGAAGCTGTTCATGGCGAATCCAGAAATCGCGCCGATGCTCGACGCCATCGGCTTTGTGCCGGACAACGCCGCCGCCACGCCCGATCAAAACTAGCGTTCCTCGCCCTCAGCGACCGCATACGCGATCGCGTAGTAGCGGCTGTGGGAGATGCTCACGTGCATCCTCTGGATGCCGGCGCGTTCTTGCACTTCGCGGGCCCCGCCGTGCAAATGGCAGAGCGGCGCACCTTGCCGGTTGCTGATGATCTCGATGTTGCGCCAGCTGATGCCGCGACGCCAACCGGTGCCGAGCGCTTTGAGGACCGCTTCCTTGGCGGCCCAGCGGCCGGCGTAGTGCTGCGTCGCTGCCTTCCGGCCGCTGCAGTATTCGATCTCGGCGGCGGTGTAGACCCGCGTGATGAAGATGTCCTGGTGTCGCTCGATCATGTCGGCGATCCGCGGGCATTCCACGATGTCGGTACCAATGCCGAGAATTGCCATGGGAGAAAGAGGTCAGGGGTCGGGGGTCAGATTCTTCTTGGCGTCGTCGGCCACGACGAATCTTTTATTCTGAAGCAGCACAACGCCCATTGTGCCCGCCACGATCAGTGCCGCATCGACGCACCACAGGGCGATCCTACCGGACGCAACCTCGTAGTGAAAATACTCTGCCGGCGACCAGGGTTCTGCGGGCCGGAAGAGCGCGACCTGCGGACTGATTTCGCGGGCGTCCTGCCATTGTCGGCGGAAATCACGGTAAAGCCAAGTGTGCTCGGCAAAAACTGTGACCAAGGCAAAAACTACCGCCCCCACCGCGAGCCGCTTGGGGCAACGAAACCTTGGTTGCTGCCGCCAATTTCGAGAGGACATAGCCGAGCGCCAGTCCCACGCCGAGCGAAACCAGCCCAACCGGTGCCAGCCCGCTTTGGTGGCATTTGGCGGCGATCCAGCCGATGGCCGCCCCCGCGCCGATGCCACCCAAGTACCAGCGAAATGTCATGACGGGCGGTCCAGGGCCTGGGCCAAGTCGGCGATCAGGTCGTCGGCGTTCTCGATGCCGCAGGAGAGGCGGATCATGTTGTCGGGGATGCCGAATTTGGCCCGCTCTTCCGGAGTGAGCTGGTAATAGCTCATCACCAGCGGCTGCTCGATCAGCGACTCGACGCCGCCCAGG
Organism: uncultured Planctomycetota bacterium; assembly: GCA_963847905.1. Classification (GTDB taxonomy): domain Bacteria; phylum Planctomycetota; class Planctomycetia; order Pirellulales; family Lacipirellulaceae; genus DASYDU01. The sequence goes on from CAWKBP010000007.1 coordinate 656,223, forward strand.
CTCGGGGCGATCCGCGGAATGCGGACCGCGTCGACCATGTTGGCCGTCTCACGCCAGTCGGCATCTTTCACCAGGAACGTGATCAGTCCGCCAAAGCCGCGCATCTGCTGCCGGGCGAGTTCGTGCTGCGGATGGGACGCGAGCCCCGGATAGAAGACTTTTTCGACCCGCGGGTGGGACTCGAGAAACTCGGCCACGCGCTGGCCGTTTTCGTTGTGGCGAGTGATGCGCAGCTCGAACGTTTTCAGGCCGCGGAGCAGCAAGAAGCAATTCTGCGGGCTGTTGATCGCGCCCATGATGCCGCGGAGGTTGCGGACCGATTCGAGTTGGTCCTTCGAGCCGGCGACGACGCCCGCCAGCAGATCGTTGTGACCCGCAAGATATTTGGTCACCGAGTGGAGCACGTAGTCGACGCCCGCGGTGATCGGCCGCAGGTTGTACGGCGTAGCAAGCGTGGCGTCGATCAGGGTCTCGACCTCATGCTTGCGGCCGATTTCGGCAAATCGATCGAGATCGACGATGCTCATGTGAGGATTGGTCGGCGACTCGCTCACCAGCAGCTTTGTCTGCGGCGTGATGGCGGCCTCCATCGCCGCGTAGTCGCAGGCGCGGACCTGCAGCGTCTTCACGCCGAACCGGGCCAGGTGCTTGCTGCAAAACTCGCGGCTGCGGTGGTAACACTCGTCGAAGAAAACGACTTCGTCGCCGGCGCTGAGCTTCGACATCAACAGCCCGACGATCGCCGCCATGCCGCTGGAAAACAGCACCGCCTCTTCCGCCCCTTCGAGCGCCGCCAGCTTCCGCTCGGCGACGCGTTCGCCCGGATTGCCGTAGCGGCCATATTCCTCGCGGGGTTGATCCTGTTCGATGTAGTCGATCACCGCCTGCGTGTCGGTGAACGTATAGGTCGAAGCGCAGAAGATCGGGTCGGTGATCGAGTTGCCCGGCTTCTGACGGGCCTCGCCGGCGTGGACGCTGAGCGTGGAAAACTCCGGCGTCTGGGCGGATTGATCAGCGGGTAGAAGGGCCGGCGACTTGCGGGATGGCCGGTCTTGCGAGGGTTTGGTCATTTCCGTGGTACTCATGGTATGTCTCGGGCACGGCAGCAGCCGCATCCCTCCCCATTTTCAAATCCTGCCAACACAACAAAAAAACGCGCAACAAAAAAAGCCGCGGCACCGATCGCTCGGAACCGCGGCTTATCGCTTGCTTGTTGTGCAAAAGAAAAAACGTGTGACGGAACTTCGCGAGAGTCACTACCAGCGCGCGACTTAAAACTCTTCCGCAGACGTTGGCTCTTTAGCAGTTTCGGCTGCAAGCGGCCACAAATCCCAAGTGCTCTTAATTCTACCTCCGTACCGCGGGCCAACACAAGCACAGCCGCCGGCTGCGAAGCGGAATTCTGCCATCACGCCCGATTTTCGCTCCAGTTTCCTCCGCGTGTAGGGGTTGGAACAGCGGGTTTACCGCGGCAGTGGAAATCCGCCGCCCAGCGGCGTAGGATATCTTCTCGGGCAATCGTCGATAGGACGCACCACACCAGCGGGCGGTTCGCGGCATGATTTCAACAACCAACGGCATCGCCTCCGCGCTTGTGCTGCTCGGCTCCCTGGGTGCCGCGACCCATATTTCGCGCACCGCCACCGCCGAGCCGCCATCGGCAGCCGACGTCGATCGCTGGGTCGACGAGTTGGGCGACGACAGCTATCCAACGCGGAAGGCAGCGGCCGAACGCTTGGCGACCGGCAGCTACGCGGCCCACGCTGCACTCGCGAAAGCCGCAGAAGGCACGGATCCCGAGATTCGAACTTCGGCGCGTCGGCTACTGAAGCTGATCGACGATTCGGAGTTCAATCGCCGGCTAGCCGAGTTTGCCGCAGACGTTGACGGAAAACAAAGCGCGAGCCTCCCGGGTTGGCAGGAATTTGGCGACCTGATTGGCCGCGACGCGGCCGCGCGAGCTTTGTTCGTCGACATGCAACGCGAAGAATCGGCGCTCTTGGCGCGGACGTTCGCCGTACCGCCCGACAAGCGCGAGATCGCCTGGGAATTGCATGTGGGCCGCTTGAATCGCGCCCGGATCTTCAATCAATCGCAAGCGAATGGGCAAATGCAACTGAACCAGCTTGCTGCTCCGGTCGGCAGCTGTGCGACGCTGCTGTTCCTTGGCGCGCTAGCGGACGCGAACGTCTCGGATAGCGGCTGCGCGAAGCCTGGTCCAACTCACGCAGATTCCGCCGCTAAGTGAATCGCTCGCCACCACGCAGTCGGATACCGCATTGCGACGATTGGTCTCGGCGTGGATCGTCGGGTGTCCCAACCGCAGCGAACAAGTCGTAGCCATGCGGCTACAGATCATGATTCAGCAGCAACTGGCCGAGGCGCTGCCGCTGGCGCTCGAAATCATCGGCCGCGATCCGAAGTATTTGACGATCAGCCCGTCGCTGCAAATGACGGCGATATTGGCCGTCGGCAAACTGGGCTCCGAGCAACATGTGGCGGCGATCGAGCCGCTGCTGGAGGATCGCGGCGAGATTCAAATCGGGCAGCAAATCAATGGGATGGGTGCTGCAGGAGGAACGATTCAGACCCTTCAAGTCCGCGACGTGGCGCTCGCCGTGCTGCTGCATCTCACGGAGCAGGAACCGCTGACCTATGGATATCTCCACGCCCAGGCCAATCCGCAAACCGTGTTCAACGTGCAGTCGTCTGACGCTGGAAAACGACGAGCGCCGCGCGGCGGCGGCCGAGCGATGGCGGGCCTGGCGGGTGGAACACAAGCTCGACATGCCGCGACCCGCTAGCAGCTAGCGGCGGCGGGCGTAGTTGTCTTGACCGGCGGCCGCTTCTCTTGACTGGCAGCTAGCCGACTGCGACGATCCCGGCCCCGTATCTCGCGTCGACACTCCAGCGACGCGGCCCAACGCCCGGAGTCGACCCATGATCAAGCTTCCTTGCTGCGCGCTCGCGTGTCTGTGCCTGTTGGCGGCTATTGGCTGCCGCTTGCCCTACTTATCAAGAGTCGCGGCACGGCGGTCGGCGCACTGGGCGGCGCGGGCGTCGGGGCGCTGGTGGGGAGTGCGACGGGGGACGCGGGAACCGGCGCCCTGATTGGTGCCGGGGTCGGCGCACTCACTGGCAACGTAGTCGGCGGCGCGCTCGACGACGTCGAGGCCCGCAACCGCGCCGAGATCGCCGCCAGCATGGGCCGACCGCCGGCGGCCGGGGCCGCCACGCCGGGCGAAGTCGTGGCGATGAGCCGCGCCGGCGTGAATCCGCAATTGATCACCAACTACATCAACACCTCAGGTGTCGCCGCAGCCGCCCTCGCCGCAAGACGTGATCTATCTCACCCAGCAAGGCGTTGCGCCAGAAGTGATCCAAGCGATGCAAGCGCCGCGAATGGCCCAGGCTCCGGCAGTCATCGTGCCGGGACCGCCGCCAGGACCGGTGGTGATCGAACAGGCCTACTACGGTCCACCGCCTTGCTATGGGCCGCCTTGCTACCCGCACCACCACGGCGGGCCACGTGTCGGCTGGGGCGTGAGTTTCTCGAATTAATCGCCGCCAAACCGCCGAAATACAGAGCGGGCGAAGCCGAGCCTGACCGGCCGTATTCGCGCGGTTCGTGCTAGTTTTTCGCCGCTCGGCCGACTATTATAGAAGGGGTACGATCATCCTACCAGTATCCGACGGCGTGGCGGCTGGGACACGTCGCTCGCGATAGCGCTTGGAGTACGCGCCCATGTCTTCCCCGCATCTGATTCGTCATCGCACTCCTGCCCGCCGTGATTTGCCTGGCGAGTCTGTGTACCACCGGGCCGAATCCGCTGGCGGCCGAACCGGCGCTCGACCTGCCCGCCAAGGCCAGCGAGGCTGCTGTGATGGCCCCTGGACCTGAAATGGCATCGGCCTGCCAGCCGAAGCAGCCCAAGACAAAAGCCGCCGCCGCACGGCGACAGCAAGTTCACGTTCAACTTCCGCTACCAGCCCTGGCAGGACGTGCTCGATTGGTTTGCCACCGAGGCCGACCTGTCGCTGGTGCTCGAATCGCCGCCGCCCGGCACGTTCAACTACCGCGACTCGCGCTCCTACACGTCGGCCGAAGCGCTCGATGTGATCAACAGCGTGCTCTTGACCAAGGGTTTTACGCTGGTCCGCAACGGGCGAATGCTGGTGCTCGTGAATCTCGAGGACGGCATCCCGCCGAACCTCGTGACCGATGTGCCGCTCGACCAGCTCGACCAGCATGGCGACTATGAGATCATTCGCGTCACCTTCCCGGTCTACAACATGAGTGCCGCGGAGGCAGCCACCGAAGTCGAACATCTGATCGGCCCGCAGGGTGCGGTGATCGTGCTGCCCCAGTCGAAGCGGATCCAGGTCACGGAAACCGGCGGCCGCCTGCGGGCGATTCGCTCGGTGATCAACGCCGTCGAACGCCCGACCGACACGGCTGGCAGCATCCGCGAGATCGCGCTCAAGCACCTTTCGGTCGACGATGCGATGCCTTATCTGCGGCAGCTGCTCGGCATTCCGGACGAGGCGTTTAGCACGGCCGACGGCCAGCTGCACATTGGCAAAGACGTCACCGGCTGGAAACTGCTGGTGCGTGGCATGCCCGAGCGGGTGGCCCGGGCCGAGGAAGTTGTGCGATTGATCGACGTCGCCGACGCGGCCCGCGGCGTCTCTGGCGCTCCGCAGCTCGAGGTGTATCCGATTTCGACGGCCGACCCGCAATCGGTGCTGCAGATTCTGCAAACGCTGCTCGAGGGCGACAAGAGCGTCAAGCTCGCCGTCGATCCGGTCACGGGTCACCTCGTGGCCTTTGCCCGGCCGGCCCAACAAGCAACCATCAAGGCCACGATCGATCAGATGCAGCGCGACTCGCGCCAGGTGGCCGTAATTCCGCTCTCGACGGTCGATCCGCAAGTGGCGGTGCTCTCGATCACCAAGCTCTTCGGCGGCCTCGATCGGGAGAAGCCCGATCCCTCGGCGCCGCGGGTAGACGCCGACATCACGACCCGCAGCCTGCTCGTGCGGGGTACGACCGGCCAAGTCGAACAGATTCGCAATCTGCTTACGCAGATGGGCGAGAGCGAAGACTCTTCGACCGCGTCAAAATCGAACGAACACGTCCGGCTGCTGCCCCTCTCGGGCGCCGCGGCCCGCTCCGCTTTGTCGCAGATCGAACAGATTTGGCCCACCATGCGTGAGAATCGCATCCGCGTCGTCAGCCCTTCCCAAACGATTCAGACTTACCGGCCGGGTGACGCCACCGACGGGACGGAGAGCAAAGCGGCACCGGCGAATTCGCCCGCCGACTCGAACTTGCTCGAGCCTTCGGCGCAGTCGCCATCCGAGCGGAGCAATTTTCATCTCGTGCAGATGCTGAAGTACGTCGACGATCAGGTGTCGACGACGGGCGAGAGCCGGCCCGGCGCACCGATCGTCGTGGCCCCGGGTCCGGGCGGCGTGTTGATCGCCTCGGACGATCTGGAAGCGCTCGACGATTTCGAGGCCCTGCTCTCCAGCGTCGCCGATCGAAACGGCAGTTCGACCCGCGACTACGCGGTGTTTTATCTCAAATACGGCAAGGCGGCGAACGTCTCGGAAGTGCTTTCGGCGATCTTCGGCGGCGGCGCCAAGAGCGGCGGGTTGGTCGGCGACATGGCCGGGGCCGCGCTCGGCGACATGGGCGGCGGCTTGATGGGCAACTTGCTCCTGGGCGGCGGTGGCGGTGGAGCTTCGCGGCGGCGGGTTCTCGTCCGGAACCGTCGATATCGTGCCCGACGTTCGCCTCAACGCATTGATCGTCCGCGCCAAGCCGGCCGATCTCGACACGGTCGAGCAACTGCTCCGCGTGCTGGATCAGCGAGTCGGCCCGGAAGAAGTCGAGGCCGACGCCCGGCCGCGGTTGATCCCCGTCTACAACATTCAGGCGTCGGAGATCGTTTCCGTGGTGCAACAGATCTATTCCGATCGCATGGCCAGCGGCGGCCCGGCCGTGATGTCGCCGCAAGACATGCTGAAGATGATCCGCGGCAACGGGCCGAATCTCGATCAACAGGCCCAAAAGATGTCGATCAGCGTCGACGAACGGACTAATTCGCTGGTGGTGCGGGCCCCGATCCGCTATTTGAAGAAGTGAAAGCACTCGTCGAAGAACTCGACCAAACGGACCTCACCTCGCCCGAGATCACGCGTGTCGTGTCGCTCAAGCATACGAATTCGTCCGCCGTGCAGCGGGCGCTGGTGTCCGTGCTCGGCGACCAGGCTCAAACGTCGACGACGGCCTCGAACAACAATCAACAGCCCCCTTGGGCTCAAGGGAATCGCGACGGCGGTCGCGGTGGCGACGACAACGACGCAGCGCGACAAGCCCGTCGGCAGATGGGTCGACAGATGGAAATGTTCCGCCAGATGCAGCGGATGTCGGACCGATGAATGGGGCGGAGGTGGTGGCGACCGCGGCGGACGGGGCGGCGGCGGACGGTGGCGGCGGGCCGTGGCGGCGGCGGGCGGCGGCGGTGACCAGGCGGCGGTTTTCCGGGCGGCGGCTTCCCGGTGGCGGCGGTGGCGGTCGCGGGAACTAGCGCCAGAACAGTTCTCGACGACGATTCGCTGGTGAATATTCGTCGTGGCCGACGACGCCAACTTACTTTGCTTCTTCGACGGTGATCATGCCGTCGTTGTCTTTGTCGTAGCGCTGGAATTCGCTGGCCGTGCGGTCGGTCCACGAGCTCGAGTATTCGCTCATCGAGACCTGGCCATCGCCATTGGCGTCCTTCGACGAAAATTTCCAAGAATTGATCCGCTCTTTGGTCGTCTTGAAGCGGTACGACTTCCGCGAAGTGTTGACGATCTGCGCTTGGCGGTGCTGTCGGCCGACGGCTTTGATTCTGCTGCTGGCTTGTAGGCGAAGTCGTTGGAACGCGATCGACGTCGCTCGTGCCGCCTGTTTTAGGCGTCGAATAGAAGGCTCACCAACTCGTTGTGCGTGATTTTCCCGTCGCCATCCTTGTCGGCATTTCGCGACGATTGCCCAGATCCTTCAGCTCGTCGCCTTCCAGAATCCGTTGCCGTTCTTGTCGTGCTTCTTGATGGTGTCGCTGGCCAATTTGCGGATTCGCTCGCTCTCGGAGACCGTGCCAAAGCTGCTGGCAGAGGGAGCGGCGGCCGGAGTTGCCGTCGCGGGGCGATCGGCCGCGCTGGTCGTTGCCGTCACGGTCCGCGGTCGCGGCCTCGACCGCGTTCGCCACCCCACCTGCCGCCCCGCCTCGTCCGCCACGGTCGGGTCGATCGCCCCGCTCGGCCTCCGCCGGCCGATCGCCGCCGCCCTGGGCCGCGACATTGGCGGGACAGACGTAACGAACTGGCGAGCGCAAGATCGCCGCGGTGAAGCCGTGCAGGCCGCCAAAAACTCGAAACGAATCGCCATGTTGATTGAACCCCGGGCGGCCAAAATTGGGACCGCGACATTCCGTTGATCTACGTCCATTTTAATCGAAAATTGGGGCCCTGGGCGAAGGGCATCCGGGCGGCGAGAATGAGTACGAAGGTTACCAAGCAGCTTTTGACGCAGTTGCGGCCCGTTTTTCCCCCAGGATTCTCCATGCGAGCTGAAATCATCGCCATCGGCGACGAACTCTCCACCGGCCAGCGGCTCGACACCAATAGCCAGTGGCTCTCCGAGCGGCTTACCGAACTGGGTGTCGACGTGATGTTTCACACGACGGTCGGCGACGACCTGGAGGCCAACATCGCCGTGTTCCGGGCGGCGATCGATCGGGCCGATGTCGTAGTCTGCACCGGCGGACTGGGGCCGACGGCCGACGATCTCACCCGCGAGGCGATCGCCGCGGCGACGGGCGTCGAGCTCGTGGAAGACGCGGCGTCGCTCGAACACATTCGAACGCTGTTCACTCGCCGCGGCTACGGTTCGATGCCCGAGCGGAACGTGGTGCAAGCGATGTTTCCCCAGGGCAGCCGGCCGATCCCCAATCCGCACGGCACGGCGCCGGGCATCGACATGACGATCGCGCGCGAGGGCGCGCGTCGGTGCCGGCTGTTCGCGCTGCCGGGGGTGCCGGCGGAGCTGTTCGTGATGTGGCGCGAGACGGTGGCCCCGGCGATCCTCGCAGCGCAGACCGCGCGCCGCGTCACGGTCCATCGGCGAATCAAATGCTTTGGCGCCGGCGAGAGCAAGCTCGAAGCGATGCTGCCCGACATGATCCGCCGCGGCCGCGAGCCCCGCGTCGGCATCACGGTGAGCGACACCACGATCACGCTGCGGATCACCGCGAGCGGCCCCGACGAAGCGGCCTGCCGGGCGATGATCGCGCCGACCGAGGCCGAGATTCGCCAGCTTCTCGGCGTGCTGGTCTTCGGCGAGGAAGAGGACGAACTTCAGCACGCGGTGGTGCGTCTCTTGAAGGAGCGGCAGCAGACCGTGGCGGTGGCCGAGTGTGCGACCGACGGGCTGCTCGACCATTGGCTGGCCGACGCCGATGCGGAAAGCAGCACGCTGTTGGGCGGCGTCGTGCTCCACGAGTCGGGATCGCTTTCCGCGCTGATGGACATCCGCGACACCGAACCCGCCAGCGCCACGACGGCCGAGACGATGGCCCGCGTCGTCTGTGAGCTCACGGGGGCCAACTTCGGGCTCGCCGTTGCCGCCTTGCCGCCAAACATGCGGTATACAAACAACCAGGAGCTGGAAGGGACGTTGCAGATTGCGCTCGCCGCAGGCGACAATGTGCGGGTCAAGGAATTCCCTCTTGCCGGCCACCCGGCGATCATCCGCACCCGCGCGGCCAAGCAGGCGTTAAATATGCTCCGCCTGGCACTCATAAATCAATCCACGAACGAAAGTTAAGCTTTGAACCGCATCCGCTTGGCTGCCGCTGCTTTGAATCAGACGCCCATGGCGTGGGAGGCGAACCTGCGTCGGGTGCTCGCGGCGATCGCGGCGGCGCACGACGAGGGGGCCAGCGTCCTCTGTTTGCCCGAGCTGTGCCTGAGCAGCTACGGCTGCGAGGACATGTTCCACGCGCCGGGCGTACAGCAGACGGCGCTCGAGATGCTCGCGGCGTGTGTGCCGGAAACCGAGGGCATGGCAGTTTGCCTGGGGTTGCCCGCGTTCTACGAAGGGGCGGTTTACAACACAGCGGCACTCGCCTGCGACGGCCGGCTGCTCGGCATCGTGGCGAAGCAGCACCTGGCGGGCGACGGCATCCACTACGAGCCACGCTGGTTTCGCCGCTGGCAACCGGGCGAGGTCGGCGAGATCGAGGTCGCCGGCGAAACCGTTCCGTTCGGCGATCTGTTGTTCGACGTCGGCGACGTGCGGATCGGCTTCGAAATTTGCCGAGATGCGTGGGTCGCCGACCGCACCGGCGCGCGGCTGGCCCAGCGCGGGGCCGATATCCTGCTCAACCCCAGCGCGAGCCATTTTGCCTTCGCCAAGCAGGATGTCCGCGAGCGGTTTGTGCTCGAGGGCTCGCGGGCGTTCTCGGTCAGCTACGCCTATTGCAACCTCTTGGGCAACGAGTCGGGCCGGGCGATCTACGACGGCGGCACTCTCCTCGCCAGCGGCGGCAAGATGCTCCTCCGCGGCCCGCGATTTTCATTCGCCGATTGGGTGCTCTCCACGGCGCTAGTGGACGTCACCGCGACGCGGCGAGCGCGGACGGCGTTCTACGAAAAGTCCGACCTGGTGAACGCGTCGGGCGACGGCCGGACCATTAGCACGGATTTCAATTGGCCCGCGGCCAGCGGCGAACCGACGACGATCAGCTCCTCAGCCGGTGAGGTGCAGGTCCCCGGCCATCCCGAGTGGGAGACCGGCCCGCATCGCAAGGAAGAAGAATTCGCCCGCGCGGTGCCGCTGGCGCTGTTCGACTACCTGCGGAAGAGCCACGCGCGGCAGCTCGTCGTCTCGCTCAGCGGTGGGGCGGATTCGTCGGCGGTCGCGGTGATGGTGCATCTCTTGGTGCGGCTGGGCGGTCATGAGTTGGGACTCGCGGGACTGGCCGAGAAGTTGCCGGCCATTGCCGCTGCCAAATCGGATCGCGGATCTCGTCCGCCAATTGCTCACTTGCGTCTACCAATCGACACGCAACAGCGGTGCGACCACGCGGACGGCCGCGCAAACCGTGGCCGAGGCGGTCGGGGCCGAGTTCCTCGAGTGGAATGTCGACGCGATGGTCGACGGCTACGTTGCCGACGGTGTCGCAGGCGATTGATCGCGAGTTGAACTGGGAGCGGGACGATGTGGCGCTGCAGAACATCCAGGCACGGGCCCGCGGGCCGGGGATCTGGCTGCTGGCCAATCTGCGGCGGGCGCTGCTTGCTCACGACCAGCAATCGCAGCGAGGCGGCGGTCGGTTACGCGACGATGGACGGCGACACCTGCGGCGGCCTCGCGCCGATCGCCGGCATCGACAAGGCGTTCCTGCTCGACTGGCTCCGCTGGATGGAGAGCACCGGGCCCGGCCGGCGTCGGGCCGCTCGCCGGCCCTGGCGATCGTCAACAACCAGCGGCCCACCGCCGAGCTGCGGCCGCCGTCGGCCGAGCAGACCGACGAGGGCGACCTGATGCCCTACCGCGTGCTCGACGCGATCGAGCGAGCGGCGATCCGCGACAAGCAAATGCCGGTCGAAGTCTGGGAAACGGTGTCGCCGCAGTTTGCGAATTACGATAAGAGACAAATGGCGGCCTGGGTCGAACGGTTTTTCCAACTCTGGTGCCGCAACCAGTGGAAGCGCGAGCGGTACGCCCCATCGTTCCACCTCGACGATGAGAATCTCGATCCGAAAACCTGGTGCCGGTTCCCGATCCTCAACAGCGGCTTCGAACATGAGCTGGCGGAATTGCGGACGCAGGCGAATGACGTGACACGCCCGCCAGCCCCCGACGCCGGGGGTAATGTGGCCAATCATCAAGCGAAACTCACAACCAGATACCAAAACACCCCGGCAGAGCCGGGGCTGATTCCGTACACGCGTCAAATCGACCGACACGAAAGTGGAGCACACATGGATGAATTCATGCAGATGGCGATCGAGGAGGCTCAACTCGGGCTCGCCGAGGGTGGCATCCCGATCGGCTCGGTGCTGGTGGTGGACGGCCGCGTGGTCGGCCGCGGCCACAACCGCCGCGAGCAGCGCGGCAGCGCGATCCTGCACGCCGAGATGGACTGCCTCGAAAACGCCGGCCGCCTGAAGCCGGCCGACTACCGCAAGAGCGTGCTCTACTCGACCCTCTCCCCCTGCGACATGTGCAGCGGCACCGCCCTGCTCTACCGCATCCCCAAAATCGTCATCGGCGAAAACCGCACCTTCCGCGGCCCGGAAGACTACACCCGCTCGCGCGGCATCGAGCTCGAAATCGTCGACAGCGAAGAGTGCTACCAACTGATGCAGGATTTCATCAAGGCCAGCCCGGAGTTGTGGAACGAGGATATTGGGGAAGTGTGAAGTTCGCGGCCAGCTGCAGACGTCGACATGCCATTAATCAATACGTCGAGTCTCCATCTGGTCTAACTTCGCCATGTCATCCCTGTTTGCCGCTATTGCCATGAATTTTGGAATTTTGGAACAACATCGCGACAACACGATTCCACGTTCCAAAAATCACTTTCATTGTCACATCCCCTTTCGCGGCAGGCCTGAAAAACCAGGCAATTCCGCCCACCGCCTGCTCCAAAAATGCTCGAATTCGCGCCGCAGGAATATCATGGGCAAAGTTCCAAAATTCCACTTCGCGAGGAATCCGCTTAGGCCGTCAAGGATCAGCAGCAACACGCGCAGCGTGATCGCCGGCTGAGAGCGGATGGCCAGCAGCCGAGAGCTTAGTTCAAATTGCCAAGGAACGGACAGCAGCTCGTTGGCGGAGGAAAACGCCTCACACGCCTGGCACGGAGGAATATTGCCTCAACGTGGGTGGACTGCTGTTTTGTATAGTAACTGGTTTTAGCCCGCTTGAACGCCGAATTCAACAACTATTTTTGGCCAGGGTCGGCCGCGAAAAAGGGTGCTATTGAAGTACTTGGTGCGACGGTTAACGTTCTGCCAGATGTTTATGGGCTGGAGAATCGGGAAGATCTAAACGCATTTGACGCAGCTGCCGGAGGGACGATTAGGGATCGACGTCACATATGGCAAATGCGAACACGATTCCGTCGGAGTGGTTAAGACTACATCGGTCCTGAAATCGCGGCGTGGTTTTCGCATCGACTGGCAGAACACCGAATCGATCCAACTGAAGTCCAAGCTGCGCAACTGACGATTCAATTGACCCGATGCGATGCTTTGATGGCAAACGTGGAATTACCTTCCATGGGAAATGTCAGCGTGTGCAATTGCGAGAAACCGAAGAATCTATGATACGCAAACTGGCACGAGTCTGGCATACTTGGAACCTGCGGCATACTAAGAAATCGAAGATCAATATAACTCGGAGCAATATCATTATATTGAATGCACGGACGAGAATTACTTCACCGAATGCTGGATTGTTGATTTGATGAGTCTACTGAGTCAATTTGCCGGGGTGGGGTATTTGCATCAAAAGCATTCCTGGCGGGTATGCGATATTATTCGAAGGGCGGCGTGGGCGTCGGTTAGTTGTCGGCGGGGTACGGCTTGGCGGCGTCTCTCGCTTCCAGACGTCCGGCAGGAACTGCTCTAACTCATCGTGCGGCGTCTGACCGATCTTGGCCAGGACGCTGGTGAGGTAGCGCTGCGGATCGACGGCGTGACGTTCGCAACTGGCAATCAGCGACCACAGCCGCGCGTGGTTTTCGCCCGCGGCGTCGTTGCCGGCGAAGAGCCAGTTCTTGCGGCCGATGGCCACCCGCTTCAGCGCCCGCTCGGCGGCGTTGTTGTCGATGTTGAGAAAGCCCTGCGTGGCGTAGGCGCCGAGCGCGTCCCACTGGTTGAGGGCGTAGCCGATCGCCGCCGCCATGGGACTACGTGGCAGTACGACTTCGCCTTCGGCGTCGAGCCAGGCCTTGATCCGCGCGAGCACCGGCGCGCTCCGCTGTTGGCGCAGCGCGAGCCGGGCCGACTCGTCGAGGTTCTGTTCCTTCGCTTCGCGCTCAATTGCATACAACTCCGCGATGAGCGCCAGCATCTCCAGCGAGCGTCGCTCGTCCGAGTCCTGCGCATCGTAAAACTTGCGCTGCGCATGGGCCCAGCAGGCGACTTCCGTCACGTCGCCGCCTGAGAAAATGCCGTCGTAACCGCCGTAGGCGTCCGCTTGCAGATAACCCGCGAACTTCTTCAACCACCTGGCCGGGCCGTCGCGCTTGCGACTGGGCGTATACTCGTAGACGGTGTAAGGATTCGCCGCATCCCCGAGATAGCACCAGATGCGGCCCTTGCGGCATTGCTTCTGGCCCGGCGACTGAATCGGCACCGGCGTGTCGTCGGTGTGAATCACCTGCGATTGGCGCACCCGCTCGATCATTAAGTCGACCAGCGGAGCGACCAACTCACCGGCCGCGGCCATCCAGGCGCACATCGTCGAGCGGGCCACATGCACCTGCTGTCGCTCGAAGATGCGTTCCAGCCGATACAGCGGCAGGTGATCGCCCAGCTTGCTCACCGCGACGTAGGCCAACAGGCTTGGCCCCGCGAGGCCCTTGTCGATCGGCTGCGGCGGCTTCGCGGCCGTGGCGATGTTCGGGTTGTAGCCGTCGCCGTCGCACTTCGGGCAGCCGTACTTGTGCCGCACGTGCTTCAGCACCTTGAAGCTGGCCGGAAAGTATTCGAGCTGTTCGCTGACTTCCTCGCCGATCCGCTGCCGCTCGTGGCCGCACGCCGGGCACGCCTTCTCATCAAGATCATGCTCGATCTCGATCCGCTCCAGATGCTCGGGAAGCTGTTGGCGACCGTGCCGGTCGCGGTTCTTGATCCGCCGTGTGACTAGCTTCTTGCCCGCTTCTTCGGCGATGCTCGCCTCGTCGAGTGGCAACTGGTCGATCCGCTGGCCGAACAAGAGGAGTTGCCGCGGATCGAATCGCTCGCTCCGCGGACCGTAGTACCGCCGCAGAATCGCGGCCACCGCCGCTTTGTACTCCGCCTCCATGCGTTGGCGGAGAGCTTCCAGTTGTGTGGCCGCTTCCTCGCGGATGCGGTCCATCATCACCTGCTGCTCGGCAAGAAGTTGCTTGAGCAGAGCCGGATCGTCGGGCAATGTGTCGATCGCAACTGTCATGTTGCCCGTTGTAATCAGGCATTTTCCATGGCGCAATAGCAAGTGGACGAGATTTTTGGAAAAAGTTTTCAGGCGCTTCGCCGGCCGACGATGTCGAGTCCCGAAAGCAGCCGCAGCAGCCCGTCACTGGTGATCTCCACGGCCGTCGCACTGGAGCGTGGGAACTGAAACACGCCCCGCTCCAGCCGCTTGTAGTAGATCGCCAGCCCGTCGCGGTCCCACCACAAAATCTTCACCAGCTGCCCGCCGCGATTGCGGAATACGAACAAGTTGCCGGAGAGGGGGTCGCGGCCGAGGAACGAGCGGACCACCTCGGCCAAAGAGTCGAACGACTTCCGCATGTCGACCGGCGTCGTGGCGACCCAGACCTCGACGCCCGAGAGGTCCGTGGCGATCATCGCGTGGCCCTCGCTTCGAGCGCCACCACCAGTTCCGCCAGCCGCTCCGCCACGATCGACTCCGGCAGCCGCAACACGCGGCCGCCCGCCCATTCGATCACGATCACCCCGTCACGACCAGGGTCGTCAGCCAGTAGCACGGGCAAGAAAGCCGGCCGCTTGGCTTCCGCGTCTCGTTCGCTGATCGTCCGCCGCCAGCCGTAGAAGGACGCCTCGCTGAGCCCCTCCCGCCGGCAAAACGCCCGCCCACTCAGCCCGCTGGCCACCTGCCGCTTCACCACGCCACGCCAGAACCGTTCTTTGTCCAAATCCCGCTCGTTCTTCGCCATGAACCACCTCCCGGGTTGAGATGGCCGTCAGCTTGACGAATCAGCCGGACAGAAAGAAGATTTCACTGCAATCGGTATGCATTCAGTAAATGACGACGTCGACCTTTCTCGCCAGAGAGTTTACGTGCTCTGTTTCCACCGGATCGAAATGGGTTGCAGCCTGGGCGTACACTTCGGGCAGATTGTGCGAGGCGGGCGAGAAATAGCCCAGGACGATTCCCGCCGTGTCGCGGACTTCCGTCAGTCCCGGAAGCATGGCCAGCGATTGCTGCAGTGAGGTGTCCGCGGTAAATGTATTCATTGCCGCTCCCAGGAAGAATGAAACTACCGGCTCCTTCTGTATTATAGCGTCGCATGGCGGCGCAAGCCAATTCGGTTGGCCCGTGCAGAAGCGGCGGTAGCGGGTGATGCCGGGGCCGCGGGTCGCGCGGGGTTTGACCAGCGAACCGCAGTGGGTCCCCGTTGAAACAGTGCTGAGCCCAACATTGACTTTGACCACAAATTGGACTATAATTATAGTCCATGGCAAGTCGACAAAAATTCGAGCTGGTATTTGCTCCAGAGACTTTGGATCACCTCGACGCCATCGAACGAAAACACCATGGATTGATCGAGCGAACATTGGACCAACAGCTGCTGTCCACTCCGCTCAAGGAGACGAGGAACCGCAAGCCGCTCAATGAATCGGGACCCTCGGGAGCGACATGGGAACTGCGATTTGGACCTCAGAATCGCTTTCGCGTGTTTTACGACGTGGACGTGGCTGCTGGGGAAGTTCACGTACTTGCCATCGGTGTTAAGGAGCGGAATCGACTATTTATTGGAGGCACGGAGTATACGCCATGAAGATTGTCCCGATTGCAGACGCAAAAGCGCGATTGAGTGCATACGTTGACGCGTGCTCGACCGAAGGTCCGTTGATCATCACCCGCAATGGCAAGCCGGCGGCAGTCCTTCTCGTACCGAAAGACGAAGAAGACCTCGATCGGCTGATGCTTGCTCGCTCGCCACGTTTCCAGGCGATGCTCGATGAATCGCGGCAGAGTATCGCGGCGGGCAAGGGACTCGCGCGATGAATTCTGGAAAGCGGCGCGTCGCCGCCGCGCAACTTAACGTTCGCACGCCGTGAATTACAGCCGGCACGGCGGCTGGCCCGTGCAAAAACGGCGGTAGCGGGTGATGCCGGGGCCGCGGGTGGTGCGGAGTTCGACGAGGGAGCCGCAGTGGGGGCAGTATTCCGGTTCTTCGTCCGAGATGCCCGCTTCGCTCTGGCCCTGGCAGGCGATGCAGCGTTTGACGCCAGGCAGGGCTTCGACGCGCTCGGGCGGGATCGGCTTGCGGCAGACTTCGCAGAGGACGGCCGATTGCCAGCCATCATCTTCCTCCGCATCCAGCGGGTCGCGTTCGACGGCTTGGAGTCGTTGTTCTTTGCAGAGCGGGCAGGTCATTCGCGGGGCGGCTTCGGTGAAAAGCGCGCGGAGCAGACCATCGTCGGGATCGGGGTCGCGGCGGAGCAGGCCGACGATCTTGAGCCGGGCGATCGCATCGTCGCGGCCGCAGACGGTTCGCCATTGGCAATTGAGGCAAGTGATTTCGAAGGATAGCACGCGGTGATTATAGCGTGGGGAGACGAACCGGTCGTGGGCGTCGTGGCCGACGTCGCGAACAGGCAGGAGCGCAAAAAAAGCGGGTGCGGCCTGGCGAGAGCGTCCGTGTCTCGCCAAACCGCACCCTTCAACAAACTGGAGGTTGCCTTCCGTGACCGGGAACAACCAACCGAACTACCTTCTTTGGAGCTGACCCGAATATGGTTACGCGACCATCAACCGCGCGGCCGTCGCCGATTCCTTCACGGCGTCGACGAATTCTTCGAAGATTCGCCGGTCGAGGGCCGAGGCGGTCTGCGCTTCCGGATGGAACTGGGTGCCGATGGCGAACCAGTCGCCCATCCGGCTCTCGATCGCTTCGACGATGCCGTCCGGGCAGCGGGCCGTCACTTCGAAGCCGGGAGCAATGTCGTCGAGCGCCATGTGGTGCATACTGTTGACGCGGAGCTCGCCGTCGCCATAGACCCGCTCCATCAGCGAGCCGGGGACCAGTTCGAGCGTGTGGCGGTGGGCCGGATCGAGCGGATCGAGATGGGGCAGCGCCGTCGGGCGATCTTCCGGGATGTGGAAGAACAGGTTGCCACCCATCATCACGTTCAAAAGCTGCATGCCGGCCCCAATGCCGAACACGGGCAGCCGCCGCTGGGCAATCTGTCGCATCAGGCGGCGATCGAACGACTCACGGCGGGTGGCGAGCGGACGAATCGTCGGGTGCATCATCCAGCCGTCGCGGCGAGGATCGAGGTCGGCACCGCCCACGAGCACGACCCCGTCGAGGGGTGCGAGCGCGTCGGCGAGGTCGTCGTCGTTCTCCAGCGGCGGCATGATCATCGGCACGCCGCCCGCCTGGGTGATCGCGTCGAAATAGCATGCATCGACGTAGGTGAAAGAAGAGCGGCCGGCAGCAGCGGCGCGAAAATCGGCATTCAGACCAATAATTGGCTTCGACATTCCCTTGTACTCCTTGGCCATCATCAAAACGGCCGAACGGAGGGGCGCCCTCTGTCGAACGAACAGTTGCCGACCGCGGTTCTTCCTCGCAGCGCAGCAGCCTACGCAGCGAATCACGGTCGGTGGAACGAGCGTCACCAAGCCAGATTCCTTTGGCTTGGCAGTCGACCGACACTTCGCGCGGAACCGCCGGGGAGACGGTCATCGGGAAGCGGCGAGTCTACGTCCTGTTCGCTCGGCGGAAAGAACCCCTTTTGGTTAACAGCCTTGTCACCAGGCAAAGGAGGGAAATGCAAGTTGATGGCTGAGTCTAGCGTGGCCAAAAAAGTTTACAAGTACCTCACGTATTTAGCGAGAAGTTGCTATTGCTAGCACAACATGCTGTGGAATGGGCGGGAAAAGGCCAGGTATTGGGCGAGGGAGGCAGGTACCAGTTGGTAGCCGAAGATGAAAATGCCGGCGTCAATCACGATGGCTGGCCATGGTCCAGGAGCCGAGTTTGTACGTAAAGACACTACGAGAGTGCTCCGCCGATGGCCCAACATCTAGTCGCAATCCGTGCCCCCCTATGTGGTACACTGTCGCGCAGACCACCTTCCCAGCGAACCATGAGGCACGATATGAGCGTCCATAGACATTCGGAATCTACGAGAATGTGGAGCAAAACGTCGTTGGCGTCCCCGCACTCATTTGTCGATCTGGACGAATCAGAGTTTCATCGAGATTAAGCCAATTCTGGATCGAATCGCGACACATGGACTGACTTGAATTTTGATCTGCTATTCGTCAGCCTGCATCTCCGGAACAACATCTGGACCTATTGTCGCGGAGTTTTCGCAGGCCACTGATTCGCCGAGCGTTGGGACGGTTACTGAGCGACTAGCTCGTACAGCTCGACATGCCCGAGATTATGCATTGGCTGACGGTTGGTTTCGCGCGCTTTAGTCCAACAATCGTCCATCGCTCGGTGTCACTGTCACTATAGCTCTGAACTCCGACACTTAGTCACGACCCACAGATTACGAGTCCATGAATTGTCAGTCGCAATTCTCGTGATTGATGCGAGCTGGACAGCTCTCAGCCCAGCGACGCACGCACCAGTTGATAGCCGACGATGAAAATGCCGGCGTCGATCACGAGGTGGCTTAGCCACGGGCCCACGAGCGAGCCGGTGCGGTCGTAGAGCCAGGCCCAGAAGGCGCCGCCGATGGCGACGGCCGCCGAGAGGAGCAGCGTCGGGGCGGTCCACCAGCCGAAGTAGAGCGAGAGCACCAGCACGTGGTGGGCCATGAAGCCGAGCGACGAGATGATGATCGCCGGCCAGAGCGGGACCAGCCGACGCAGCTGGCCGAAGACGAACCAGCGCCAGTAGTATTCCTCCAGGAACGAATGGGCGAGCGAATAGAACGCGGCCAGTGCGACGTATTTCGTGACCGAGTCGATGCCGAAGCCGGCGACCTTGGCTCGGATCGGTTCGGTCGCGGCGAGGAACGCGGGGCTGCTGGCCAGGACGAAGTGGAACAGGCACCAGGCTGGCCGCGGTCACGGTGAGGCCGAAGAGCAGGCCGGTCGGCGACGCCCCGCATCGAGGCGCGTCGCCAGTCGATCCGGTCGCGGAGCACCAACAGGGCCCAGGCGAGCGGGAAGGCGAACTGGAGGATTTTGAGCGGTTGCCATGACGGCCTGTTGCACGCCCTGCCCTGCCGCGGCAGCTTGGAAGAAATAGGCCCAGGTGACGATCGACGGGAAGACGAGCGCGAAGAGGACGCCGGCCCAGGCGAGACGCGGGCGGGCGGGGGCGGAATGGGGCAGGGAAATCGATTGGGGCTGCATAGTGTGTGAGCATATCGCCGCCGGGGCATGCTGGCAGCGGCAATTGGCGGTTTACGGGTGGGCGGCGGGTGGGATATGTTCGAGTATTCGAGATTGAGCCGTCGTTCTTGGCGTTTTGGCGTTTGGCGTATTGAGTAAGTCCCCGCGTGCTGAAGCACGCTCGCCGTCCCCCTTCCACATTCCCCCTCCCCCTTTGCACCATGCACTTTCGCCGCGTTTGTTTGGAGGCCTTTGGGTACACGTTGCCCGAGGAAGTGGTTACGACGGCGGAGATCGAACAGCGACTCGCGCCGCTCTACCAGCGGCTGCGGCTTCCCGAGGGACGGCTCGAGCTGATGACCGGCATCCGCGAGCGGCGGTTCTTCGCGCCCGGCGAGCGGCCGAGCACGTTGAGCATCGAGTCGGCTCGCAAGGCGATCGCCGAGAGCGGAATCGACCCGCGATATTTCGGCGCGCTGGTGCATGGCTCGGTCTGCCGCGATTATCTCGAACCGGCGACCGCCTGCCGCGTTCACCACGGCCTGGGCCTCCCCGGCGAGGCGATGATCTTTGACGTATCGAACGCCTGCCTGGGCGTGCTTACCGGCATGATCCAGGTGGCCAACATGATCGAGCTGGGGCAGATCCGCGCCGGCATCGTGGTGGGCACCGAGAGTGGCCGCGACCTCGTGGAGAACACAATCGCGCGGCTCAACGCCGACGAATCGCTCACGCGCGATTCGATCAAAGATTCAATCGCCTCGCTCACGATCGGCTCGGCCAGCGTGGCCGTGGTGCTCTGCGACGAGGAGCTGAGCCAGACCGGCAACCGACTCACGGGGGCGGTCGTCTACTCCGACACCAGCCACCACGAGCTCTGTCGCAGCCGCGGCCTCGAAACAATGATGGACACCGACAGCGAGACGCTGATGCGGCAAGGCATCGCCACGGGCGTCGAGACGTTCCGTCGCTTCCTTGGCATCGCGGGCTGGGAGCCGGAAGAAATTCAGCGGACATTCTGTCACCAGGTCGGGGCGGCCCACCGCAAGCTGATGCTCGAATCGCTGGGCCTCGATCCGGCGAACGACTTCGCCACGCTCGAGACGCTCGGCAACACGGGCGCTGCAGCATTGCCGGTGACCATGGCTCTCGGCATCGAGCAGGGCAAACTGCAAATGGGCGACCGCGTGGCGATGCTTGGCATCGGCTCGGGGATCAACTGCCAGATGCTCGCCGTCCAGTGGCAGAAGTCGGCCGCAGCGGTGGAAAAGGTACCACAACGAGAGATAGCCGGGCCGCTACGCGGGCCGGTCCGGCAAGCGTAGCTCCCCGGCTATTGTGGTCTCGGCGATTCATGGGCGCTCAACGGGTTGGCGCTAACTGTTGGCAATGATGAGCACCACGATGAGAATCACGACGCCGACCCCGCCCAACAGCGCCAACAGTCCCCAAGGCGGGCCCTGGCTTGGCGGCACGTAGTTCGGCGGCTTGAGCGGATTGAATTGGGCCCGCTGCGCGACTTTGCGCTTGATCGCTTCGAAATCAGGGTCGTGCATCTCTTCTTCGACGAGTGACCGCTTCGACGAACCGCCGGCCGGCAGGACGCGTTTGGTCACCAGGACATCGCTGGAGGTGACCAGATCGTCTTCAGCTCTGGATTTT
The DNA here is from genome assembly GCA_963847905.1 of uncultured Planctomycetota bacterium. GTDB lineage: Bacteria > Planctomycetota > Planctomycetia > Pirellulales > Lacipirellulaceae > DASYDU01. The sequence goes on from CAWKBP010000007.1 coordinate 677,206, forward strand.
TCCTCCGCCGCCTCTTCTTCTTTACCCTTCGTTTCTTCGTCCAGCGGCGCGAGCCCGATCTCTTCGTCCGTGTTGGGCGAGCTCCCCACATCGTTGAGCCGCTTGGTGTCGCGGTCGCCAGACGACAGCGGCCGCCCGCTCCCGGAGGAGTCGAAGCCGGACATCGGTGTTGCCGGCCCGACGCCGAAGCGATTGAAGATGCCGCTGCCGACGCCGCTGCCAGTTTCTTCCGAGCCCGAGATATGACCGCCACCGAGCTTGCGTCCCCGCTCGGAGAGCCATTCGGTGAGCACCTCGGCCACTTCGGCGGCCGTCTGCTGGCGATCGTCGGGCTTCTTGGACATCATCGTTTCGCAAATGTCCACGAGCGAAGGCGGCGCGTCGGGCCGGGTCTTGAAGATGCTGTCGGGTCGCGTGGTTTGATGTTTCAGCAGCCGCTCGGAGATCGACCCTTCCGGGAACGGCGGATGGCCTGTGAGCAGGAAATACAGCGTGCAGCCAAGGCTGTAGATGTCGCTGCGGGCATCGGCTTCGTGACTATTAAGGGCTTGCTCGGGCGCGAGATAATCGGCCGTGCCCAGCACGTTCTCCTCGTTGGCCATCGTGAGCGAAGCTTCGTCCTCGCTGAGCTTCGCCAGGCCGAGGTCGAGCAGCTTCACCGTTTGATGCTTGTCGAGTAAGCAGTTGGCGGGCTTGATGTCGCGGTGGACCAGGCCCATTTCGTGGGCGTGCGCCAGCCCGTTGGCCACCTGCGCGATGTAGTCGACGGCCGCTTCGTAGGTGAGCGGGCCATTCTGGCTGACGAGCTGGTGCAGGTCCTGCCCTTCGACGTACTCCATCACGATGTAGTGCGTCTTGCCCTCGCTATCGATGTCGTAGGCGCGTACGATGTTCGGGTCGTCGAGCCGGGCGACTGCGCGGGCTTCGAGCCGGAATCGCTCGAGATACGAGGCGTCGTCGACTCGGTTGAGCGGCAACACCTTGATCGCCACCCGCCGCTTCATCATCTCGTGTTCGGCGAGGTAGACGCTGCTCATGCCCCCCTTGCCGATTTGGCCGAGGAGCTTGTATTTGCCGAGGCGGAATCCCTTGTGCCTGCCGGCGAGCAGCTTGTCGGCCTGCCAACGCGTGATGATGCCGCCGGTGACCAATAGCTCGGCCAGTTGTTCCTGATCTTCGAGCGCAGCTTCACCGTGCTCGGCGGTGGCCGTGTCGAGAAAGCTCGTCAGCCGAGCCTCGTCAACGAGACCGCTCCGACGCAACAGCTCGATTAGCTTGTTGGCAGTCACCTTCGTCATTGTGGGTTCGTAACAAGACCGGGACCTGCCAACCGACGGCCACGTGGCCACGGTCGAAATGCCCTGTCTCTCTGTTAGCGCCTACTCAAGCGAAGCGCGACAAGATGAGATGTCGCCCACTTCAGTCTGTTCCACTAATTCGCAAGCAGTGTTTCGCACGCCGTCTGTTTCGCCAGCCGTCGCTGTTTCTGACTTCCCTGCCGGCCATCACCCGCAACTCGGGACCAGCGCGCCTATCGATAAGTTCGTTCCGCTGCAGGCGGCGCTGGTAGCATGATACGGTGCTCGGCACCTACTTTCTACCATACCACGGAGCCGTCCATTGGAATAGCAGATTTTCTCCATTTGGGGCCCGCCGAGCCAGGCAAAACCAGCGATTCGCGGGGGTTCGCCCCGGTTGTCGGTGCGATCGACACGAGCGCCCCATCCTGCGGGCCAATCGCACCAATCAGTCGCGGCCAGACGCACGGCGGACGAGGTCGGCGTCGAAGTAATTGGTGCTCATTCCCGCGTCGATCACCAGTCGCTGGGCGTTGATGCCGCTCGACCGCGGACTGAGCAGGAAGGCCGCCGCATTGGCCACCTCCTCGGTGCGAATTGCGGCCTTTCGTAGCGTCGCCTGCTCGGCGTACAGATACGAATCGACATAGCCCGGAATGCCCGCCGAGGCCGACGTTTTCAGCAGCCCGGGGGCCACCGCGTTGAATCGCACCTGCGAAAAACGGCTGAAACTCTTGGCCAGGAACGCCAGCGACGAATCGAGCGCCGCCTTGATCGGGGCCATGTAGCCGTAGTTCTCGCTGGCCATCGTCGTGGTCGAGATCGAGATCGTCACGACCGACGCGTCCAGCGCGAAGAGCGGCTTCACGGCATTCGACAGGGCCACCAGCGAGAAGCATGAGATATCGAAGGCCCGCAGGAAAGCCCTCTTCGACGTCTCGTGGAAAGGTTTAACACCATCTTCATAATCGGCAAAGGCGATCGAATGGACCAGGCCGTGGAAGACGTCGTACTTCGCGGCCAGCTCCACCGCGAGCCGCTCGATCTGGTCTTCAAACTCGACGTCGCAAACGAAAACCGCGGCGTCGCCCACCAGCGGCTGCACCTGCGCGCGTCGCTCCTCGCTGCGGACGACGTACACGACCTCGGCCCCCGCCTCGACGAGCACGCGGCTAATGTGCCAGGCCACGCTCTTCTTATTGGCCACGCCGAGAAGCAGGATGCGTTTTCCGTCAAGTTGTAAGAAGTCGGTCGGCATTTATTTGAGTCACCGCTAATGGACGCTAATGTGCGCTAATACGTGCTGGGGCACAATTCTTAGAATTCTGATCCCATTAGCGTCGATTAGCGTCCATTAGCGGTTTGACTGTTCGGGTGGTTTAGCCAGTTTGCAAGCGAAGTCAAACGTGACCGCCGTCTTGTCGCCGTTCATCACGCGGGCGTCCATAAAGTACGCCCCGCTGAGCTGCTCTTTCAGTGTGACGTCCAAGGTCACCGTATCGCCCGGCCGGACCATCGCCTTGAACTTCGCGTTGCCCAGCCGCGTCACGACGGGAACCGTCCCCGGCTCGGCGGCCGCAAACTTCGCCAGCAGCACCGCCCCCGCCTGCATCGCCGCCTCGCACAACAACACACCCGGCGTGATCGGGAAATCGGGGTAGTGACCAGGATACCAAAATTCTTCGCCCGTGAACCGCTTGCGGCAGACAATCCGAGAATCGGTCTGCTCGACGATCTCGTCCAAGAGCAAGAACGGCTCGCGGTGGGGGATGGCAGATTTGATGGCGACGAGGGACATAGATTAACCGCCGATAAACGCAGATGAACGCAGATCACTTTGAAAACGCCGACTATCGGCGTCCATCTGCGTTCATCGGCGGTTCCCTAAATAGTTGTTGCAACCGGTGATGCAGATTGGGCGGTTCTACTCATCAACTGGCTATCCACCTCGTTCGCCACGATCACGCCATAGTTCATCGCCCCCAGCCAGCCCGACATGATGATGCCAACGCTGCCGGCGTGGTACAGGCCGGTGATCTGCTGCGGCAAGGCCCGGCTCACGGCCAGGCCTTCGAACTTCGTGCCAAAACTCGCGCCGCTGATGTGTTTGGTGTAGTGCTCGAAGGTGACCGGCGTCGATGCCTCGGCGTGGTCGAGCTTGTCGCGGACGCCCGGCACGTATTTGTCGAGGGCTTCGATCGTCGTCTCCACCAGGTCCGCCTTGCTGGCCTCGTATTCCTCCTTGGTGAGCTTGGCCCAGTCCTCGTAGTTCGCGTTGGTGCTCGAAACGATGAGGCACCGCGGGCGGCCGTCGGGCCGAGTTCTCGGGTAGTAGAACGAGAACGTGCGGCTCGTGATGTCGCGGCTCAAGAGCGACTCGGTGCGAAAGATCGGCGCCGTGGAGCTGAAAGAGCAGGTCGCCCGTCGACTCGTCGATCGTTTCGTCCGGCTTGAGCGCCATGTAGACCTGCGTGCTCGAATTGTTGAGCCGCACCGCCCGGGCCTCGTCGAGGAACGCGCGGTCGAAATACTCCTCGCCGATGAGATTGAAAATCGTCGCGTTGAGGTTGGCGTTCGACATCACGGCCCGCGTCTTGATCGTCCGGCCGTTCACCTCGACCGCGCGGACCCTGCCGCCGCGGCAGTCGATCTTCGAGACGTCGGCGTTGATGCAGATGTCGACGCCGCTGGTGCGGAGTTCCTGCTCCATCAGGCCGATCAGCTTGTCGGTGCCGCCGGAGAAGGTGAACACGCCCTTCGACATGAAGTTCGAGAACACGATGCCATAGCTGATCGCCGGATCTTCGAGCGTGCTGCCGTTGGCGTAGGTGATCGGCTCCATCAACAGCCGGATCACATCCTCGCGGCCGGGGAAGAAGCGGTCGAACAGCTCGCGGGTCGTCGTCTGCTGGTCGTCGTAAAAGTTCATCCCGCGGGCCGTGTCGAAGAAGCCATGCACGGCCGCCTCGTCAACTTTGAAATCGTTCACCAGCAGCTTGGTGAAGTCATCGCGGTTGAACGTCGTCGTGAGCGAGAACATCGGGTTGTCGAAGCGGATGTGCGCTAGCTGCACGATCGAGTCGGCGATCTCCTTCGACCAGTACCGCCGGCAACTCTTGACCATGCCATACGGAAAGCCGTGCAGCGAGATGTCGAAGATGTGCCCGCCCGGCCGCTTGAACCAGGTCGCCAGCCCGCCAAGCTTGTAATGCTGCTCCAAAAGCAACACACTCCGCCCTGCCCTGGCCAGCACGTTGGCCGCAGTCAGCCCGCCCAGCCCGCTACCGATGACGACGACGTCGTACTCATCCTTGGCGTTTTTGAGAAAGTCGCGGGGCATCGGGCAAACTCGAATCGACAAACAGGCGAGCCGGGGCGTCCTCGTCCCCGCGTGAGCGCTCGAAAACGAGCGAACTGCCCATTCTACCGGCCGGGCCGCAGCTTGATAATGCCCCGTCAAATCTTAGGGCGAGGAAGAGGAACCAGCTGCCGCCGGCGGATGCTGTTCGATCCAGATAACGATCCCGTTGGCCGGGCCGGTTGGCGTCGACCAATGTGTCGTACTTCCATGTTGCGTGGCAACCGGTTCCAGCAACGTCATCAAATGAATCGGTTTCCCAGGGTCGGAAATGCACTGCTTCTTCGGATCCGACTGAGCTCGTAATTCTGCGCCATCATCGTCGGATAGCCAGTCACCCGAACCGACCAGACGCTGCCCTTTCGATCAACACCTCTGGACGTCAACACCAGCCATCGATCGTCCTGCTTTTTTAGTTCTACGTTGAACACAAACTCGCCGTCGTCGCATTGTGCCGTCGACATCCCTGAAGTATTGCTGGCGAATCTCGTCATACCAGTCCTTGTGAAATTCATGTGGCGGTATCGTACCCGTACGTACAACGAATACTCGTATTTTCCGCCTGGCGGCAAATAGATCCGCCACTTCCAGTGATCTCGCTTCACGTGTGCCAAGCTGGATCGCTTGGGCTACGCTCGGATCGTCAATGTTCAGCAGCCCCAATTCCGTCCGCATGCTGCGAACCTGTTTGCGCAACGGCCCCACTTCTCGCCAGAGCTGGATCGTCACGATCGAGAGACCCGACGATCGTCGTCAGACAGATTGCCGTCAGTAGCGAAAAACGCGGGCGGAGACGAGTCATAGTGCGATTCGCGTCCGGGCCTATTCCTGCGGAGCGGTCGCGTGTGGAATTGCCGACGCGATGTTCATTAAGGAGATCACTGCGTTGCGCTTCACACCGTTGTCGTCATAGAGAATTGCGGCCGTGTAGTCCGCGACGACAATGAACTCTGGCTTTTCCACGAAGTACTCTCGCCCGTCGTTCATGCGGATCAAGAGCGGACATTCGCGGAGCAGGTCGATCAGGTCTTGAGATTCCATCAGCGCACTCGAAAATTGGCGAGCCCCCTACAAGGGTACACCACGGCCGCGGCGAATTCAACCAGATTGCGCTCGCAAACAATGCAGGTTCGCCATCGCGATGCCGCTGGTGATGCTGCCGATGATGCCGACGAAGCCTTGGTCGGTGCCGCAGATGAACAGGTTCTTGAGGTGCGTCGTGCCGTCGAGTTGCTTGTCGGGGGCGCCGTAGACCGCGCCGTTGTCGTGGCCGGTGAAGCGGACGACCGACGTCGGCGTGAACATGTCGGTGTCGATCACCCGCGACGGTAGTCGGGGATGAAGCGGACCGCCGACTCGGTAATGCGGTCGTACCAGCGGAGTTTTTCCAGGCGATACGCCTCTTCGTCGAGCTCGCGCCAGCGGTCGAAGTTGGCGAGCGCGGTGATGCGAATCGTGCCGTCATTGAGCGGCTCGTTGTAGGCAAAATTGTTCGGCGAGCAGATCACGCCGCTCCGCACGTCGCAGAGGCCGTCCGGCTTTTGCCAGACAAACTCGTCGTGGTCGTTGAAGAACGTGATCGTGCGGTCGTGTCCCAGGTCGCTGGGCTCGGCGTCGAGCGTGGCGATCGTTTCGCAGAACGTGAGCTGGCCGGGGGCCCGCGAGTTGACGACCGGGTGGCCATCGTCGCACAGCCGCATCGTCTCGCACCAGCCGGCGGACGAGATCACGTTGCGGGCCTCAAGCACTTCGTCGTTCTCGAGCACGACCCGCGTGACGCGATCGCCGTCGACCACGAGTTGCTTCACGCCCGCCCGCAGCTTTAATTCGCCGCCCAGAGCGCGAAACTTCCGCACCAGGTGCTTGAGGATCAGCCGCACGCCCGCGTGTGGCCGGCCGAGCCCTTCGAGAAAGATGCTGCGGAACATGATCGAGAACTGCCCCCAGTCCATGTCATGCTCGCGGGCCGAGCCGTAAAACATCAGCGGGCAGAAGAGCATCTCGACCAAGAGCGGCTCGCTGATGATCGAGCCGACCACCTCGCGGGCCGAGAGATTGGCGTGCGTCTCGCTGAGGTCGTCGTACTCGACGATCTCGCGCATCAGCCGATCGAAATTGTCCGCTTGGTCCGGAAACGCGCGGGCCACTTCGTCGCGGAGCGTCTCGGCATCGTTGTCGAACCGCAGCCGCGCGCTGGGAAAGGCAATCTCGCTGCCGATCTGTGGCGAGATGGCGAAGTCGTCCCACTTCAGCCGCAGCTGCCGCAACAGCCGGGCGAGCGGGCCCGTCTTGGTCCCCTTGGGCGTGATGTTGGTGAGCGCGTGCAGGCCGACGTCGTAGTCGCGGCCGCGGAGGCGATAGAACGAGTTCAGCCCGCCGATCGTGTAATGCCGCTCGAGAATGCAGACCCGCTGTTCGTAATAGGCCAGCCGAATCCCGGCCGCCAGCCCGCTCATCCCCGCGCCGATGATGATCGTGTCGTACATGGGAGGGTTCAGGGTTCGGGGTTCAGAGTTCAGGCGCAATCCACACTGCAACCCTGAACCCCAAACCCTAACCACTCTCAAACTTTCTCGCGCTCGATGTCTTTCATCAGCGGCTCGAGGTAGGTGACCGTCGAGTGCATGCTGGCGAGGTTGATGTAGTCGTCTTCGGGGATCTGGATGCGATGGCGCTTGCGGAGCTCCATCACGATGTCGAGGAAGTCCATGCTGTCGAGCTCGAGCTGCTCGCGGAACCGCTTCTCGTCGTCCAGTTGCGTTAGATCCTCGTCCGGAGCGATGTCGCTGAGGATGTCCAAAACTTCTTTCTGATCTCGGCAGGTGTCATGCCGGGGGTCTCCTCGTACGTTAGCCTTTCCAGGCTGACTTTCTCTTGCTGGTTCAGCGGCCGGCTAGAAAGCCCGACCTACACTTTCCCAATAATCACTACCGAATTAATCCCCAACATACCAAACGAGTTGTTGAGGATATAGCGGGTGTTTTTCCGCTCGCGGGGCTCGTTCACGGCCAGGCCGGGGAGGGCACACTCCGGATCGAGCCGGTCGACGTTGATCGTCGCGTGGCAGACGCCGTCGTCGAACGTCGGCAAATTGCCGGCCAGTTCGAGCGCCCCGGCCGCCCCCATCGCGTGGCCGATGAAGCTCTTGGTGTTGTTGACCACCGGCTGCCCCTTTCCAGAATTACCATCGCCCGCGAAGACTTGTCGCAGCGCGATGCACTCCTGGATGTCGCCGCTCGAGGTGGCGGTGGCATGCGTGCTCACGAGGTCGATGTCCTCGGGGTTCAGCCGACCGCGATTGAGCGCCGATCTGCATGCAGCGCGCCTGCTGAGCCGGGTTGGGCAGCACGAAGTCGCTCGCGTCGCTGTTCATCGCGTAGCCGACCAACTCGCCGTAGATCTTCGCGCCGCGGGCCTTGGCATCATCGAACCGCTCGAGAATATAGAGGCAGCCCCCTTCGGCGACGACGATCCCGTTGCGATCCTGGTCGAACGGCCGCGACGCCTTGGTGGGGTCGTCGTGCTTGGCGAGCGCGCCCTGGCTGGCGAAGCCGGCGAAGATGCCAAACGTGTGGATGCTCTCAGAGACGCCGCCCGTAATCGCCACGTCGACCTCGCCCAGCCGCAGCATCTGTGCACCCTGGATCAGCCCCGCGTTTCCCGCGGCACAGGCGGCGCCGATCGTGTAGTGCGGGCCGGTGATGCCCATGTTGAGCGTGATCTCGCCGGCCGGGTTGTTGGCCACGGTCCGCGGATTGTGGTGGTGCGACCAGACGCTCGTGTCGTAGTTGTAGCCTTTGATCTCGTAGATTTCGTTCTCGGTCTCGACGTTGCCGTGCTCGGTGACGCCGATGTAGACGCCGACCCGCTCGCGGTCGAGGTTCGCCCAATCGACGCCCGAGTCGGCGACCGCTTCCTGCGCACAATAGATGCCGATGCTGCCGGCCCGCGTGCCGCGGCGGACTTCTTTGCGCTTCTGATACTTGAGCTCGTCGAAGTCGCAGATGCCGGCCAGCGTCTCGCCGACGTAGCGGATTTCGTACTTCTTCACGCCGCTGTTGCCGGCCAAGAGCGCCGCACGATAGTCGGCCAGCGTGTTGCCGTTGGGCGCGGTCAGGCCGATGCCGGTGATGACGATCCGCTCGCGGTCCTCCAGAGGCTGGTCTTTGGCGGTGCTGATCATGGTCCGTCACGCGAAGCCACCGCATAGAACGCGGCAAAAGGTGGGTAGTTTGAGCCCCTTCACCCTACCGGCAGCGGCTTTCCGTGACAAGCGGCTCATTCACCCCCGCACGGCCGACTGCTACACTGGTCGGCGATCTTGTCGCTTTCTGTCGCACATCCGTTCCCCCCTTGGAGTATCGCACCGCGATGAGCGTGTACCTCGGCATCGACATTGGCACCTCCGGCACCAAGACTCTGGCGATCAACGCGAAAGGCAAAATCCTCGGCCAGGCCCTGGCCACCTACCCCAGCTATCACCCCAAGCCGCTCTGGAGCGAGCAGGATCCGGACGATTGGTGGAACGCAACGGTGAAGACCGTCCGCGCGGTGGTCAAGCAAGCCAAGCTCAAGCCGGCCGACGTGAAAGCGATCGGCCTCTCCGGCCAGATGCACGGCTCGGTGTTCCTCGACAAACAAGGCAACGTCGTGCGGCGGGCCCTCCTCTGGAACGACCAACGTACTGCAGCCGAGTGCGACGAAATCGAAAAACGGGCCGGCGGGCGGAAGGCGCTGATCGGCATGGTGGCGAACCCCGCGCTGACCGGCTTCACCGCGCCGAAGATCCTCTGGCTCCGCAACCATGAACCAAAGAACTTCGCCAAGGTCACCAAGGTGCTGCTGCCCAAGGACGACGTCCGCCGCCGGCTCACCGGCGAATTCGCCACCGAGGTCAGCGACGCCAGCGGCATGCTGCTCTTGGATGTGGTCAAGCGCGAGTGGTCGAAGCCACTGCTTTCAAAACTGGACCTCGACCCGAGCCTATTGGCCACTTGTTACGAGTCGGAACAAGTCACCGGCAAGCTCACGCCCGCGGTGGCCAAGCAGCTCGGCCTCTCGACCGACTGCGTGGTGGTCGGCGGAGCGGGCGACTGTGCGGCCGGCGCGATCGGCAATGGCATCGTCCGCAAGGGCGTGCTCTCCACCTCGATCGGCACTTCGGGCGTGGTGTTCGTCCACAGCGACACGCCGCAAGTCGACCCCGAGGGCCGACTCCACACGTTCTGCCACGCGGTACACGGCAAATGGCACATGATGGGCGTAACGCTTTCCGCCGGCGGCTCGCTGCAGTGGTTCCGCAACGCGCTCTGCGAACAAATGACCGCTACCGCCAAGAAATCGAAAGTCGACGTCTACGACGTGCTCACGGAAGAAGCCGCGGTCACTCCGCCCGGCGCCGAAGGGCTGTTCTTCTTGCCGTACCTCGCCGGCGAGCGCACGCCGCATGCCGATCCGCTCGCCCGCGGCGCATTCGTTGGTCTCACGCTCAAGCACACCCGCGGGCACATGGTCCGCGCGATTCTCGAGGGCGTCACTTACTCGCTCCGCGATTGCCTCACAATCATCGAAGAGCAAGGCGTCGCGGTGAAACAGATCCGCGCCTCGGGTGGCGGCGCGAAAAGCGCGTTCTGGCGACAGCTACAGGCCGATGTGCTGGCAAAGTCCGTCGTCACGATGGCGGCGGACGAAGGGCCCGGCTTTGGCGTCGCGCTGCTCGCCGCGGTCGGCGCCGGCGAATTCAAAGACGTTGTCGAGGCCTGTGATGCGACCGTGAAAACCCTGCGCGAAACCAAGACTCGCGGAAAGGTGAAGCCGACCTACGACGCAGGCTTTCCAGTCTACCAGAAGGTCTATCGATCCCTGCGCGAAGATTTTCGCGCGATCGCCAAATTGGATTGATCGCCAACGCGGAATTCGGTGAGACAACGCACTCCTCTGCGCCTGGCCGCGAGCAGCAACTGCCCAAGACTCGGGCAGCCCCCGCGATCGACGGCAGGCTATTGCGGCGTCGACTGAGTGTCCACTGATGGTGCACCTTCACCGAGAAAACCCAGCACGGGCGATTTACTGGCAGCTCCCGCCACTGGCTTGGCAAAGTGACCAATTAAGTCCGTATGCAGCTGGATGCAGTGCACATAGGTATCGCGCGCCTGATCGTCGGATAGGAGCAGGTTTTCCAGGAGCCGAATCTCATCGGCTTTGATCTGATCGTCGACCATCGCCCAGGTCAGTTCCTGAACCCGGTCGAGAACTGTCTCATCGTGTGCCATTTGCCAAAACCTCTATATCTCTGGTGCCGAAGTGTTCCTATTCAATACTTACGTCCAAATTGGGCGAAGGATCGACACGGGGGAAAAAATCAATGCAAACCCGATGCCGGCCGGGCATGACCGCCACAATTCCTATCGTCCGGCGGGGGACGAGGTGTAGAAGAATCTTGCCCGAGAAGCAAGAGAAAACAGGGAAGATCGTGTGGGGATTCGGTGAATTCGCTGGTGTCAACGCTCCGCGGGGGCTGCCAAATGGATTCCATCGCAGTCGCACAAGCCAATCGTGCAGCGTCGGTCCAAATGCAGGCGGTTAAACGGTCCCGCCTGCCCTCCTCCTGCCCTCGTCTAGGTCGCGGCCCGCCCACCATCGGCAATTCAAAATTCGGCATCCTCCAGGCGGTGGACATATTTATAGACTGGCCCGGCCGAAGCGAGGTCTGAAATCGCGACCCGCGCCGCGGCTGCGGTGACAGACGTATGGCACTCAACTGTCGCGCCGCGACTGATTGACATTTTGTCGCACCAGGGTATCAACAAGCTTGTACAGTTCGCGCGTCGTGTTGCCGGCAATTTCGAGGTCCACTTCACGACACATCGATCTCGTCACTCATCTGTCCGGAGGTGCAACATGAATTCGCGCGGCGCACGATTGGCACTGGCATTCCTCTCGATCGGGCTCGTCATCGAACTCGCGGCGACCAACCAAGCGGCGGCAGCCATGGGGCGGCGCTACGTCTCTTGTAACACCGCCGGCTGCTGCTCGACGAAACTCGCCGAGTGTCGCCGGCAAGTAAGCCTGCTCGACGCGCAAGTCATCCGCCTCAAGTCCGATCTGAAACAATGTGAGCGCCACCAACAGCGCCTCGTCGACAAACTGCGCAACGCCGAGCACGATCGCGATCGCCTCCAAGCCGACCTCACGCGAGTTTCCGAAAAGCTCCATGAAACTCGCCATCAGCTCGAACGGGCGTATGAACGCATCGAGTCGCTGAAAGAAAAGGTCGCCAACCTCACGGCCGACCTTGCCAAGAGCGAGTCGAACCTAGAGGCCGCGAACCGCGAGCTGGAGAAGACCGCAAACGAACTCACCGAATGCCGCGACGAGAACGATCGCCTCGCTCGCGAGCTCGACGCCGCGAACCTGCGAATTCAAGATTTGCAGTCCCGTCTCGATCGCCGACTCGCGTGGTTTTGGGTGCTGGCGTTGCTCGGGTTGTTTCTGGTGATCTTGCTGCTGATCTGCCTGTGGTTCGCGCGTTACCGGGCCTGGATGTTGCACCACTCGATCGAGGACGCCCGCCAGCAGCGGCACCGCGATTTGGAGCGGATCGACGAACTCGGCAATCGCTTTGCCGCCGCCAAGAGCCGCGTCAAATCCTATCGCCGGCAACTCGAAGACCTGCACCATGCCAACGTACATTTGCACTCGCTCAAGGATGAGTACCGCACCTACAAAACCATCGCCGAGCAGTGGCCGCGGTGGCCGAGGAGCGCGTCCATGGGGTGACCCGCGAAATGGCGGCCCATGCCCATAAGAAAGACTGCTGTTGCTGCAAGTGCGGCGGCGGAACGCCAGCCGTGGTGTATGGGCCCGGTCCGGTATTCGGCGATAAAACGCACGCGGGAACGACGCCAATGCATGGAGGCAACTCACCGTCTCCCGTCGGCGGAGGGACCAATGGAGGTCAATCTGCCGGCGGGCCGGCGGGTCCCGCCGGACCTTCCGCGGCCGGTGGGCCCTCGGCGCCCTCAAGCGCCGGCCCTTCGGTGCGCGTCCTCCACATCGGCGGGTCCTGCCGCAGCCGGCAGCCCCTCCGCGCCCTCCGCACCTGCGGCGACCTCAGCTCCAGCCGCTTCGTCCGGTTCGGCGACTACCGCGGGGCCCGCAGCGACGGCGGGCGGAGTAGCCGGTGCCGGCGGTGTGTCGTCGGCCCCAGGGCGCGGCCGGGATCGGCGGCGTTCCTGCCGTCTCGACGCCATCCAATATTCTGCCCGGCATGCAAGCGCTGCCCGGAATGGGTGGCGGGGGCGGAGGCGGGGGAGACATCTTCGGCGATTTGCTGGGCGCTGTCGGAGGCCTCGGAGCTCTGTTTGGAATCTAACGCCATCCGAACATCGACGGCACATTTGTAATGGTTCGTGTAACTTCAGACAATTCACTCATCACCCCATTCACTGAGAGTGCAAAACTCATGACTGCTACAACGTCGCTCGCGAGTACTCGCCTGAAAAAAAACTTACGACAACTGAGAACAGTCGACGTGCAGATTGTGATTGACATGGGTGCGGCCGACAGCTTCTCTGCACACACCGCCGAGCAGTCCGTCGAATTGGCGGTCGGAGCCATTCTCCGAGCAAACGGGATTCGCAATCAAAACAAGAGTGGCGTGCCCGACCTAGAAATTGCAGTATCCGTGCGGCCACTCTATGAACCAGTCACTAGAAAGCAAGTCGTCGTGTATCGAGTGGAGACCACGTTGCGCGAGAAAGTTGAAATCGGCCGACTCAAGTCGTCAGTAGTGCTGCGCCGATACATGGCGGCACCGTGCCGAAATTAAGTACGCCGACATTTCAGCAGGCATCGAATCGACGCCCGCCATCCTCAATGAGGTCAAATTTCAGATCGAGACGTTCATCGCTGATTGGCGAGCTGCCAACGGTTTCGGTCTCGAGGGAGACGCGCTTGGTCAAGGCCGCGATGACTTGCAGGGACTTTTGGATTCACTCGGCCCAGTTTACGAGAAGATTCTCAACGACGTTGGAATTCTCACGCTTCATGATTTGGTAGAAATGAGCAAGGACCCGGAGGAAAAGGCGATCGTCGTGGCCTCGCTGCAAGAAAAGAATCCAGCGATCACCGTGGCAAAGGTCGATGGCTGGATTAAAGATGCAAAAGAACTCATCGACGCCGACTAGCCATTGAATACGGTCACCTCCGGCCTCGATTCAACGCGGACATCGTCGCAAGGCAGTCGCCCATTACCGCTCCGCGATCGGCAGCCAGGGTCGATGCAACAGGCCCGTGTAGCGGGCCGGGGGCGGATTAGCCGGTTGTTGTCGAGCTGTTCGATCACGTGGGCGCTCCAGCCAGCGACGCGGCTCACCACGAACAGCGGCGTGTAGAGTTCGATCGGCAGGCCCAGGTAGTGGTACAATCGGCCGGTCGGCCAGTCGAGATTGGGTGGCAACTTTTTCTCGTCGCGGACCACCCGCTCGATCACGCCGGCGATCGTCTCCAGGTCTTCGTTGCCGGTTTCGATTGCCAGCTCCCCACACAGCGACTTCAGATACTCGGCCCGCGGGTCGCCGTCTTTGTACACGCGGTGGCCGAAACCCATGATCTTCTCTTTTCGCGCGAGTGCCTCACGGACCCAGGCCTCCGCATTCTCCTTCTTGCCGACCGAGCGGAGCACGTCGAGAACCCGTTCGTTCGCACCGCCGTGCAGCGGGCCCTTCAGCGCGCCGATCGCACCGGTGACCGCCGAGTACAAATCGGAGAGTGTCGAGACAATCACGCGGGCAGTGAACGTCGATGCGTTGTACTCGTGCTCCGCGTAGAGAATCAGCGTGACATCGAGCGCACGAGCGTGACCGGGCGTCGGTTCGGCACGAAATAGCATCCACAGCATGTTCGCCGCGAGCGTGCGACCGCGCTCCGGCGCGACCGGCTCCTTGCCCTGCTTGAGCCGATGCCGGGCCGCCATCAGCACAGGCAGCTGCGCCAGCAGGCGTTCTGCTTTGCGGAGATTGGCATCGCGGCTGTTGTCTCCGCGATCGGGGTCCCAGTGCGAGAGTAGACTCGCACCGCTGCGGAGCACATCCATGCCGTCTGCAGCTTGCGGAATCTTCCGCAGCGTCTCAATGATCGCGGGCGGGACGGCCGTCGCCGCTTCACCGAGCCGCCGCTGAAATTGATCCAATTGCTCGGCGGTCGGCAACTCGCCATAGAGCAGCAAATAAGCAACTTCCTCAAACGTCGCCTGCCGCGCCAGGTCCTCGATGGAGTAGCCGCGATACTGTAGCCCCCCGGTCACGGTGCTGATCGACGTCTCGCCGGCAATCACGCCTTCGAGACCCGGACTATAAATCGGTTCAGACATAAAGAATAGATCAGATGTCAGTTCGTTAGTTAGCGGCGGGGCTTGCCCCGCATGTCTTCGTAATCGCCTCAGAGAGTCTTACTGAAAATATTCCCGATCGCGCGACTCATACGTGTCGTAATCCAGCAGATCGTAGAGTTCCTGCCGCGTCTGCATCAGGTCCAACAGCTCGCGCTGCGAGCCGTCCGCCGCCAGGATCGCCAGGGCCGTTTCGACCGCCTTCATCGCCACCCGCAACAAGGTCACTGGATACAGCACCACGCGGTAGCCCATCTCGGCGAGCTCGTCGAAGCCGATCAGCGGACTCTTGCCGAACTCGGTCATGTTGGCGACCAGCGGCGCGTCGACCGCCTCCGCGAACGCCCGAAATTCGTCCGGCGTCGTCAGTGCTTCGGGAAAAATCCAGTCCGCCCCGGCATCGAGATAGCGCTTAGCTCGGTCGACCGCGGCATCGAAACCTTCGACCGCTCGCGCGTCCGTCCGACCAATCAGTACGGTGCTCTCGTCGGCACGAGCAGCCGCTGCTGCATGCAGCTTCGCGCACATTTCGTCGATCGTCACCAGCGACTTGCCCGAGAGGTGCCCACACCGCTTGGGCAGCACCTGGTCTTCCAGCTGGATCGCAGCCGCCCCGGCCCGCTCCAAATCGGCGATTGTCCGTTCGACGTTGAGCGTGTCGCCAAAGCCGGTGTCGGCATCGACAATCACGGGGATCCCCACCCGCGAGGTCATGTAGTCGACCTGCTGGGTGAGTTCGGTAAGCGTGAACAGGCCGACGTCCGGCATGGCCAAGACGTTCGCCGAGAGCGTGGCCCCCGACAGGTACACCGCCTCGAATCCGGCGTCTTCGATCATGCGTGCGGCCAGAGCGCTCGGCGCACCGGGCACCTGAATCGCGGAGGCCTTCACGGCCGCCCGCAACATTCCTCCAGCACTCGATCCGTTGCTCGTCATAATCACTTCCAAGGTGAAAAGGTCCTGCCCATGATATGCCGCGTGGCTCTCAGCCAGCAAGGCGAACCCGACACGATTCGACTAGTTCGCACGGCGCAAGCCGATTAGGCTGGCCAGAGAGGAACTTCTCCCACACCAAGTCGATCCGCAACATGAACACGACTCCCGCCAGCGACGCCAACCGGCCGCAGTCGTTCCCTGCGCGGTGGTGGGAGGTGCTGCTGATCGTGTTGGTGTTCTTCGCCATCGCCGGCGATCTGGCGCCGCGCGTCAATGAGCCCCACTACCTCGGCCGACTCAAACATTTCTGGGACCCAAGCTGGTGTGCGGGCGACTTGTTTCTTGAATCGCCAGAGGCACACGGACTGTTTGCTTGGACCTTCGGCTGGATCACGCGATGGCTCTCCCTCACGGCGACCGCCTGGGTCGGCGCGGCTTTGGCGTGGACATTGCTTGCCTGGGCCTGGCAGCGGCTGAGTTGGCGGGTCTTGCCGGTGCCCCTGGCGTCGGTGCTCACGGCGGCACTGTGGGTGACACTCACCAATACTGCTCACCTGGCCGGCGAATGGGTGCTCGGCGGCGTCGAAGCCAAATGTTTTGCCTATGTGTTTGTGCTCATTGCACTTCGCGCGTTGGTCGACCGGCGTTGGAACCAAGTCTGGATCGCACTCGGCGCGGCGAGCGCATTTCATGTGCTGGTCGGTGGCTGGTCGCTGATCGTTTGCGGCGGCATCTGGCTCGTGGAGCAAGCGAAAGGCTCGGCAAACGTCCCGCCCATCCGAGCGTTGGTGTCGATGTTGCCGGGGCTCGTCATCGGTGGCCTGCTAGCGCTGCTCGGCCTCGTGCCGGCGCTCGCGCTCAATTGGAACCAGCCGCCTGAAATCGTGGCCGCCGCCAATCGAATTTATGTCTTCGAGCGTCTGCCGCATCACTTGTCGCTGCTGACGCTACCGCCTGCCGAAATCACCAACCGGCTGCTGCGACACGGCCTGCTGATACTTTGCCTGTGGACCATCTCGCGCGCGAATCGCCGACGGGCGGCATCCACATACGAACCACTCCGACTCATCACCTGGTACGCTTGGGGTGCCGTCACCCTCGCGACGATCGGATTCGCGATTGAGATCTCGTTCTGGAATCAGCCGCAGATCGCAGCCAGCCTGCTGCGCTACTACTGGTTCCGGCTCACCGACGTTGCCGTGCCGCTGGCCCTCGCGCTCCAGGCCGTGACGATGATTGCGGCCGGCTTCCGCGACCGCAAGCCATGGGCGCTATGGGCGCTCGCCGCGGCCATCGGGCTCTCCCTTTGGCATGTGGGCGTCAAAACGGCCGAGCGATGGGCGAATCCAGTTCCTCCCGCCGACGCGAGGATGAAAGATCCGGCCGCCTGGGCAGACACCTGCGATTGGATCGCCGCCAACACGCCTCAGGACGCCGTGTTCCTCACGCCGCGGCTCGCCAGCACGTTCAAATGGCGGACCGGCCGCGCAGAAGTCGCCACCAACAAAGATATTCCCCAGGACGCCGGCAGCATGGTGGCCTGGTTCGACCGGATGGAGGATATTTTCTATTATCAACTGGGCGATGGTGTAGAGCCGTTCAATTCCGTCGGCGAGCTGGGCACCGAACGCGCCGTCGCGCTCGCGCGAAAATACGGGGCCAGCTACATCGTCTCCGATCAGGATCACCCGCTGGCTCTGCCGACCGTCTACCCAAATCGCGAGCATCCGAACGACAAGTACGTGGTCTATGCCATCGAAAATTGATGTGCTGCTTGCCGCCGACGACCTGCCGCTGCAACTCGCCGCAGAGCTGAACAGCCACGGTGCCGATCGCCGCGACGGTGAACGATTTGCACCGGAGCTCAGCTACGGCCGACATTTCGGTCCGCCGCCGAGAGGTGCGCGGCCGGCGGCAGTGATCGCCCTGCTCTTCCGCCGCGACGGCCGCTGGTATGTCGCGCTGACCGTGCGCCATGCCGCGCTCGGCAAACATGGCGGACAGATCAGCCTGCCGGGCGGATCGGTCGACACCGGCGAAACGACCGCCGACGCCGCCCGGCGCGAATTGGCCGAGGAGTTGGGCGTCTCGACGGCGGTCGAGCTGCTCGGCGAACTTCCGGAAAGCTATGTCTATGTCAGCAATTTCCGCGTCACGCCCTGGCTGGCGACAACGCTCGGTTCCCCGGAGTGGCACCCGCACGATCGCGAAGTCGAGCGCGTCGTCGAGATGCCGCTCGCCTCGCTCGTCGCCCCCGGTTGTTGCGGCACGATGACCGTCGAACGTGGCCCTGTCGTATTCCGTGCTCCCTGCTATCGACTGGGCGAGGATTGCGTGTGGGGCGCGACCAGCATAATCTTGGGCCAGGTTGCAGGCCTGCTCCGTAGAATTAGCGAGGATCGACCGATCGATGAATGAATCAAGAAAACTTGCCGCGGTCGTGTTCGACCTCGACGGGCTGATCGTCAATTCGGAAGACGTTTACGAACAGGCCGACGTCGAAGTGCTCCGCCGCCGCGGCAAGGTTTACGACGCGGAGCTGCGGGCCCAGATGATGGGCCGGCCCACCGCCGAGTCCCTCAGCAAAATGATCGAGTGGCACGCACTGGAGGACACGGCCGAATCGCTCGATGCAGAGCGGTCACTGTTACGCGACACGCTGCTCGAGCAATCGATCGAGCCCATGCCTGGGCTGCATGGGCTGCTCGCCGCGCTCGAAGCGGCCGGAATGCCCAAGGCGATCGCTACCAGCGGCCATCGCTCCTACGCGGCCTACGTCCTCGGCCGGCTCGAATTGCTTACGCGGTTCGAGTTCGTGCTCACCAGCGAAGACGTGGTCCATGGCAAGCCCGCACCCGATCCGTACCAGCTCGCCGCCGCTCGCCTCGGCCTGCGCCCCTCCGAGACAATGGTGCTCGAAGACAGCGTCAACGGATGCCGCGCCGGCATCGCAGCCGGCGCCTTCACCGTGGCCGTGCCCAACCGCCACACGCGCGGCTACGATTTTACCGGCGTCGAGTTTATTGCCGACACACTCGCCGATCCGCGGATTTTGCAAGCGCTCGAACTCGCCGGCCGATAGCATTGCTGACAGGTTCGATCGGCATCTTCCCCGCAGTTTTCCTCATCGCGCCAGCCGTCGCGGGCCGATGGTCTGGTACACAACGCGCTCTCATCCAGCCGTCGACTGCTATCGCGCAGCTTCGACCGGCACCTCGTCGCGCGGGAAGGAACGATTGCGATGCTACGCCACTTGCTCATGTCGCTCATCCTCGGAACATCGCTTACGCTCGCCGGCGGCGGCTGCCGCAGCTGCAGCTCCTGCCACGACTACGATGGCCCCGTCGCCGATTGCGGCTGCGGTTGCGGCCGAACAGGCTCCGCGAGCAATTGCGGTGCATGCAGCCCCTGCGACGGAAATTGCACAGGAAATTGCGCCGGTGGCGCTTGCAGTTCCGGCGGCTGCTCCACCGGCGGCTGCAACTGCGGCAATCAAGGCGGCTCGACGAGTGGAGAGTACTACGAAGAATCGCCACAGAACGAAGTGGGCTACGAGTAGCCGTCGCTTCAAGAGGGACTGGCGGCCATTCAGCGACTTGCCGGCGGACTCATTGCGGCTGCGTCGCCCTGCTCAACGGGTTTGTCCTTGAGCCGGTTGAAGATCTCCGCGTCGAATTCATCCTTCGGCTGCCAGGGGCGTAGATCGAGGCCGAATTTCAATTTCGCCTTGGGGCGTAGCGGCTGCGTTGAATCCTCAAAACTTGCCGGCTCGACGGCGGGGTCCAAGAAACTCGATGGTGCGACATTCGCCGCATCGCCAAAGGGTTCGATCGCCGGGAGCGGTGCCGCCTCCGCATTGCGTGTGTGTTTCTTCGCTGTGGGTGTGGCGGCAACGCGACTCCGAGCGATCGAGGTTTCCGTCACCATTTCCGCCCAGTCAAATAACTGCCGCAGCTGCGCCTCTTGCCGAGTGCCATAAATCGGACGGTTCATGCCACCATGGGAGCGGCGCGGGATCGACAGCAATTCGCTATCCTGCGGCGATTCGAAATCGATAAGCGATAACGTAGCAACCAGGTTGCGGAGCGTGATTCGGCGGTTGGCGAGTCCGTGTAGCACTGCGCGATCGAGTTGGAAGTCTTGTTCGCATCCGGCCTGATGACAGCCTGAGGCAGTGCAGCTGTTGACCAGGATCGGTTGCACCTTTCTCGTAAAGCGTTCGACGACGCCAACGGGAAGTTCTCGCATTTGATTTTCCAATTCGCGCAGTTCTGCCTTCGCGTGGTTTTCATCGAGCGGCTGCTCAGCCACAGCCGACGCCGGCTTGTTCTTGGGAGCGCTCACCACGGTCAGGCGGCGCTCTAAGAGCGCGATCCGCGGGTCGCGTGGATCGAGTCGCCGCGCGTCTGCAAGCTCCTGCCGGGCGGGCTCCACCAGATCGTAACGCACACACCACGCGGCGAGCGCCAAGTGAGCTTCGGGCGCATCTTGAGGCGATTGCACGCGCTGCTTTTGGTAGGCCTCCTCCATCGACGGCGCAACGAGCAGCACCTGGGGAGCCGGCACGTCGACCACGCTGTTCTCGCGCGTCACGACGTACCGTTCGCCACTCACCGAAACTTGGCCGTGCAAGACGCCGCCGCTGCGGAGGACTAAAACGCTGGCCTCTTCGGCGGCCCTTCCGGAAGAATAGATTCCGATCGCCAGCGCTATCGCGCACAGCAATCGGCCCGGAAGAATTCGCTTGCTTTCCATCGCGCGGGGAGCTTAGAGATTTGCGTCCAACCGGTCAAGGCTGGCAGTGCCAGCAGCGGGTGGATATACTGAGAACCGATACGACTTTGGCCAATTAATGATCGGCCGAATATCGGACGCTGGAGTATGTGTGCGACCACCGCTCATCTGCGAAAAACCGTCCGTTATCGGGGTCACGTCCAGGGCGTCGGATTCCGCTACACCACCCAGTCGATCGCCAAGCGGTACGAGGTCAACGGCTACGTGCGGAACCTCGCCGATGGGCAGGTCGAGCTGGTGGTCGAAGGAGAGAAGCACGAGCTGGCCGCGTTCCTCGACGACGTCCGCGAACGGATGGTCCGGTTCATCCGCGACGAACGGGTAGATACGCAGGCAGCCAGCGGAGAGTTCGCAGGATTCGAGATTCGGCGGTAGGGCACCGTCGGTCGGGCGAACATCTCACAAACGCCCCTTGATCCTTGGCCCGTCGCACGGTTTGATGAAGGAATTGGACTGCCAAATCCGATCAACGATTTTGGCACGCGAGTATCATAAAGAAGCCGATAGTATGTTCCCTGTTCTTCTCCCTTCTTGATCGCAGGTTCTCATGTCGTCTCTGCTGCTGTTCGGCAATTTGAGTATGTGGCTCACGCCCGTCTGGATTCTCGCCGTGGGCGTGACGATTGGGATGGCGATCCTGCTGGTGCTATATGGGCTGCTGTGGCTGGTCGCCCGGCCCGCGGCGGAAGCGGTCCCGCGCGTGATCCGCGAAAGCGTGCTAATGCCAATCACCTATCTGGCATTGGCATTCGTCGGCTTCGCGTTGCTCGGAGCGCCCGCGATGCCCACGCAAACGCTAATCGATTCATTGCGACGCCTGCCCGACGTCGGGCCGCAGGAGCGGACGCTCTCCATCGCCGCTGGAGAGGAAGACGTCGAGGTGCCGATCGAGTTTCGCTCCGACGAACTCCAACGCTATGCGTTCGCCAGCGATCAGGACCTGGTGCTCGACGTCGAGAAGGGGATTGCCTATTCCAATCCGCAGATCCTGATCGAAGCGGAAGAACCCTATGCCTGGTCCCCCAGCGGCTATCGCCCGCGGTTGTTCGACGGTCCGATCTCGAAGTTGTACGTGACCAATCCAGGCACGGCCGACGCTGAGCTTAAGATCAACGTCCTGACCGACGTTGAAATGCCGGAGGTCCATCAGATTCCGATCACTGCCGCGGCAGTCGTGGGTGTGTATGTCATTTACTTCCTCATCTACTGGCTGTTTCCTGGCATCTCCGCGATCGCGGTGGCCACGGCGAAAGAAGCGGTCGCCCAACCCCTGTACATCCTCGTGATGCTTGGCGGAGCGTTCGCGCTCGTGGCGTTCATCTACATCCCTTACAACACGTTCGGCGAAGACGTGAAGATGCTCAAGGATTCCGGGCTAACCACGATCATGGTGCTCTCGATCCTGGTCGGCCTGTGGACCGCGAGCGTCTCGGTTGCCGACGAAATCGAAGGCAAAACGGCAGTCACGCTGTTGTCGAAGCCGATCAGCCGGCGGCAATTTGTGATCGGCAAGTTCCTCGGTATCGTCTGGCCGCTGCTCTTGATGTTCATCGTGCTCGGCGTGATCCTGCTAATCACCGTGTCGTACAAGGTCGTGTACGACGCCCGCGAAACAGCCAACCCGGAACCAGACTGGCAGCAGTGCTACGCCGCGATGATTGGCATCGTGCCGGGCCTGGCGCTGGCGTTCATGGAGACCGTCGTGCTCACGGCGATCAGCGTGGCGATTTCGACGCGGCTGCCGATGCTGCCGAACTTGATTATCTGCGGCTCGATCTATGTGCTCGGCCACTTGGGTCCGCTGATTGTGCAGTCGTCGGCCGGCCAGCTCGAGTTCGTGGCCTTCATCGGCAGACTGATTGCGGTGGTGCTACCGGTGCTCGACCACTTCAACGTGCAGGCAGCCGTGGCCGGCGGCGTCGACATCCCGATGGCCTACCTCGGCTGGGCGCTTTTGTATTGCGTGCTCTATTCCACCGCCGCGATGCTGCTCGCGCTGATCCTGTTCGAGGATCGAGATTTGGCTTAAATGGCCTCGCTATTTCAGGTACTTAGCAGCATGTCAATCGCGTTGGGAACCGCCTGTTTTGCCGTCAGTGCCCCTAGTTCTCTCTGGCTGCACCGTGAGGTCGTGTTATAATTGTCGGTATGACCACGAAAATTGACATCACTGAAGATGCCTTCCGACAAATCTGCGATCAAGCAGTCGGCATCCGTGGAGTTGAGGTGGAGGACCATCAGCATCCCGGAACAAAGTTCATGCTCATGTCGGTCGAAGGCTATCAGCAACTTCAGCAGCTCGCCTACGACGACAGCGAATGGACGGCCGAAGAAATACTTGCGGCTGCCGCCTACGCGCTGATCGATCCGGAAGATTGCGACGCCGAAGGGATGTCCGAATACGACAATTTGGGTTTCACGACGCCCGAAACATGAACTTGAAGCGCGGGGACATCGTCGTTGTGGACTTTCCGCAGCAAATCGGGGAGGCGGTGAAGCGACGTCCCGTCGTTGTCGTGCAAAACGATCAGAATAATCGCCGGCTGTCCAATTCAATCTTTGCGATGGTCACGAGTAACACTCGCTTGGCGGCAACCGAGCCCACGCAAGTCAACATCGACGTTGCTACGCCCGATGGAAAACTCTCGGGATTGCTGCGCACGTCGGCAATCAAGTGCGAGAATCTCTATACGCTGCCAACTAGCGTTGTCCGACAAAAGATTGGCCGACTTTCGACCGTCCACCTGGCAATGCTCAATGACGCACTCAAGTCGTCGCTGGCCCTGCGCTAGTTGGTCATCTCATCCAGCTCGTCGATGTGGAACCACGTCTGGCTGCCAACGATCGGCGGCCGGTACGATCGGCAGCGCCGGCATGGCGAACGGACCGTGGCGGCCGGCGGAGCTGCCGTCCCAGGCGTGTTCTTGAATGCTCTCCAAAATGAGCCCGGCAACCGCGACCGCGTCGCGGCCGGCACCCCCATCGACGCGGGGCGTCTTGCCGGTGCGGATTGCGGCAATAAAATCGCGTTGTTCCTCTTCGATCGCGTTGATCTTGATCGGTTCGTGCTCGCTGCGGATGAGCAGATCTTCAAAAAGATGGTCTTTCAGATGCGATCGCTGCTCAGGCGTCAGCCGATCGACTTGAAACCGCCGCCGCAGCACCTCTTCGCGCGGTTTCACGAGCGACGCTTCTTGCGTGGCAAAGTTGATCAATGCCGAACAACGCGACGTAAAAATGCTCATCGTTCGCTGCTGACCAAAACTCACGCGTGAGGCGGTCAACTGTGCGACCAACCCGCTGGCAAAAGTCAGCCTGGCCGTCGCCATGTCTTCGTGTCCGCCCAGCACCGAGATGCCAAGCGCCTGCACGTCGGTCACGGTCGAATTGGCCAGCGCGAGCACGATGTCGAGATCGTGGATCATGATATCGAGCACCGCGCCAATATCCGTCGAGCGGAACGAATAGCCGCTCGTGCGCGTGGCTTCGATGTATTTCGGGTCGCGCACTTCGGAGGCCGCCCAGGCGAGCGCCGGGTTGAACCGCTCGACGTGTCCGACTTGCAGTGTGAGTCCCTGCTTGCGCGCCAGATTCACAAGATCATCCGCTGCGGCCGTGCGATCGGCCAGCGGCTTCTCAATAAAGAGAGGGATGCCGCTCGAGAGCAATTCAATGCCAATCGTGTGGTGGGTGTGCGTGGGCGTGGCAATGATCGCGGCGTCGATTTCGCCGATCAACTCGCGATAATCAGCGATGGCCCGGGTCTTGCCCTCAGTGGCGGCCAAGTCGCGGCAGGCGGCAACCGGATCGGCCACCGCGACGAGCTTCAGTTCGTTGATGCCCGAGGCGATGCGGGCGTGGATGCGTCCCAGGTGGCCGGCACCAATCACGGCAATACGCAGCGGCGTCATGCGGCCCTCCGAATCTCGCGGCCCCGTCCGTGGCGGCCGTCTTGCTGCCCTTCGATGAACCCGAGCAGCTGATTGACTTGTGGCACCAATTGGCCATTGCTGCGGAGGATTTCGCGGGCCGGGTCGAGTCCCACCTTGCCGCGGTAGAGCAAGCGGTGTGCTTCGGCCAGGCAATCGATCACGTGCGTGGAGAAATCGTGCCGCTTGAGGGCGACGATATTGATGCATCGCGGCCGGGCAGGCGTTCCTTCGCAAAGCATGAACGGTGGCACGTCGTGCAGCACCCGGCTCAGTCCACCGATAAAGCTGTAACTGCCGATCGTTGTATAGTGATGAACCGCCACCGCGCCGGAGAGCGACGCGTAATCTTCTACGTGGACATGGCCGCCCAACAGCGAGCCGTTGGCCATGATGATGTGGTTCCCGAGCTTGCAGTCGTGGGCCACGTGGGAACAAGCCATCATGAAGTTCTTGTTGCCGATCCGCGTGATGCCGTCCTCTTTTTCGCTCCCGCGGTTGATCGTGACCCCTTCGCGGATCGTGTTGCCGTCGCCAATCACGACTTGCGTGTCGCTACCGGCATAGCTGACATCTTGCGGCTCGCCACCGATAACGACGTTCGGATAGATCACATTGTCGCGTCCGATCGTGACGTGGCCGAGGATGCTGACCGAATTCATCACGCGCGTGCCCGCGAGAATTCGCACATGTGGGCCAATGGTCGTGAACGGTCCGATCTCGACGTCGTCGTCGATTTGGGCCTGGGGATCGACCGCTGCTTGTGGAGCAATGCGTGTCGTCATCGTCGTGTACTCCCGTTTGCCGCCTGATGTCTGGGTATCTGTTGCCGGTCGACGGTCCAACCGGTGTGTTATGCGGAAAGTCGCCGCTCCAAATTGACTTCGACGCCCGAAATGCCGGCCTGCACCATCATTTGCTTGGCCAACTCGGCGTGCAGACGGTGTCCCGAGCGATAGGCGACGACGTCGGCCACTACTTCGCAGCCGGTGAGCGCCAAGTCGCCGACCACGTCGAGCACCTTGTGCCGCACACATTCGTTGTCGAACCGAAGCGTGTTTTCAATCGGCCCCTGCGGGCCGAAGATCAACAAGTTTTGTGTCGTGACGCGACCCCCCACGCCTTGCGCTACCATCGCCTGGGCCGCCTCCTCTTCGAGAAACGTCCGGCACGGAGCCAGCTCGGTGCGGAAGGTTGCCGGATGCACGTTGAGTCGAATTGTTTGTCGCCCGATCGCGGGATGCGCCGCGTAGTCGAGATCAAATGCCACGGAGAGATTCCCGTCGCGCGAAGGCGACGCTTCGATCCAGTTGTTTTCGTCGCCGACGCGAATTCGTTGCTTCACGCGAATCTGTCGCACGGGCGCAATCTGGCCCACCCGGCCCACCGAATCGAGCGCCTCGACAAACGCCAGAGCAGAACCATCGCAGCCAGGCATTTCCGCTGCGTTGACCCAAACGTCGCAATTGTCGATCTGCAATCCGGCGAGCGCGGCCAGAACGTGTTCGACCATATCCACGCGCACGCCGCGCCACTCGAGCGATGTGCGTCGCGGCACATCAAGCCGCAATGTTGGAGAGACTGGCACGCGGGCCGCGGGATTCAAATCACCACGGACAAATGTCACACCAGCACCGACCGGAGCGGGACGAAATTCGACCCGGATATCCTGGCCGCTGAAGTAGCCGAAGCCTTCCACCGCGACCGGTTTTCGGACGGTATGTTGGCAGCGCGGAACAGACATCGACAAACTCCCGAGCGGGGGTGGCGTCCGTGATGGACATAAGGACCGCGGTAGAGTCCGCGTCTCGATCGAGTTTCATTGTCGTCGGCCGGCCGCAAGCCGGCCGACGACTTTCAATCAAAGCACATTTACCGCGGAATCGACGTTCCCGGCGCTGCCGGACGGCCACCCATCTGCGGTGCCGCCGCGGCGTCGCGGTTGATCAGCGCGAGAATATCGGGCGTGATGTCGATCTGATTCTGGAAGACGACCGTCTTGTTGATCTCACGCAACACGTCCTCGCGGCGGTTGACGTCGACCTTGTCGCCGTTGAAGCGAATCACCAGGGCGATGTCATGACGCTCGGCGTAGTACTTGACGGCGTCGTTCACTTCGAGATAGGCCTGATAGTACATCTTCGCTTCGCGCTCCATGAAGCTCTTGCGGAGCCGATCCATCTTCAATTTGAACTCGGCAATGTTGCGGGCGAGTTCTTCGTCGAGGTCCTTGTACTCTTTGGCGCCGACATTGAAGGTATTCCGCTGCTCTTCCATCTGGCGGATCTTTTCGCTGTCGGCCTTGAGCTCCGCCTCGGTGCTCGTCATCTCGGTCTTCATCGACTCGATGGTCGCTTGATGACGCTTGTGATTCTTGAAGACGTAGCTGATGTCAACTACGGCAATGTTAAATTTTTGCGCGTTGGCGCCGGCGGCGTTCTGGGCCTGGGCCGATGAACCGGTTCCAACAACACCTAGCAGAGCCACCGTGGCGGCGGCAACATGCAACAGAGTTTTCACGTCAGCACTCCTTGCTGTAAGCGGGGGTCTTCCTTGACCAACGTCGATCTCGCCAGGTGCGAGCGGCAAACCATCGCCGCGAAATGCATTCTGCCTGGCTCTCAAAATGCGGGGCGTATTGTGGCGGGAAGCCGATACCGCGTAAAGGGCAGTATTTCCCGACAGTTGTGCAGCGAAACGTCGCATCGCATCAACATCGAGCCGGCTCAGCGCCCCCGCGAACTCAATGCGCCGTCGCTTCGTTGGTAGCAAATGCAATTGATTCCACGGACCACAATGATCATCAACATTTTGCGGCAGACATCAAATTGACACGCCGCGCCTCACGCACTATTCTCCCCGCCCACGACTTGCCCCGCCCCTTGAATCGGCATCCGTTCGTACACCAATCGCAGATGCCTCCTACCTACCACGACGGAGTTACTCGGTGAAATTCGCGCCGCGTGTGTTGATCGTCGACGAATCGGCTGATTCGCGTGAAGTGCTCTCCATGCTCCTCGCGCGTCATGGCGCTACGACTGTCGAAGCCCATCGGCCGCAACAAGCGATTGAGCTCGCCGAGCGCGAGCACGTCGACCTGATCGTGTTTGACGCCGAGAGCGATCGTACCGATTCGGGCAGCGGCACCCAGGACCTCAAAGCCGCCGCGAGCCGCAAGGGCACGCCGATCGTCATCCTGGGCACTGTCCGGGGCGCAAAAAAACGCTCTACTCCTGGCCAATTTGTCTCCAAGCCCTACCATTACGGCCAACTAATCAATAAAATTGAGAACTTGCTGGACGCGGCCTAACGGCACCGCGCCAGGGCTCATCTTGTTGTTATCGGATCGCCGTCCAATTCGACAGGCGCCGAATTCACCGGGGGACGTTTCCACCTTGCCATCGCTGTTCGTGATTCAAGGTCGAGATCAGGGCTCGCGCTTCCGCCTCGACGACTCGTTAGTGACGATCGGGCGCGGCACGGCCAACACCATTCAGTTGCACGACACCGAGGTGTCGCGCGACCACGTGGAGCTTGTGCGCCGCGAAGACAAATTCGTCCTCAAAGATCTCGGCAGCTCAAACGGAACCTTCGTCAACGGCCGCCAGATTCGCGAGCACGAACTGGCTAGCGGCGACCAGGTGCAACTCGGCCGATCGCTGTTGCTCTACACCGGGGTGACCGACGATCGGCTCGAGGACCTGGCCGACAAGGTCAACATCGTGGCCCGCAACGTCGAGGACGACGGCTCGCGGATTGTCCATTCGATGACCCAGTCGGAAGGCAGCGAAATCTTCGCACCACCCGCCGATGAAAACGCCTCACCCTGGCTCGCACGGGCACGAAGCAATCTGCAGATCATGTATCGCACGGCACTCGCCGTGAGTCACACGCTCGACATCGACCAGCTCCTCGCCCGGATCATGGACATGATCTTCGAGTGGGTCGACGCCGATCGCGGCTGCATCATGCTCAAAGATCCGGAGACCGAACAGCTCGTCCCCAAGGTCCGTCGTCATCGCCGCGGCCTGCAGAGCGACGAACGGATCACGATTTCGAAAACCATTCTCGACTACGTGGTCGAACACAACGAAGGCGTGCTCACCTCAAACGCCCGCGATGACGACCGCTTCGACGCCGCGAAGAGCATCTTGCAGCTCGCGGTCCGCGAAGCGATTTGCGTGCCGATGCAGGGCCGGTACGACGTGGTCGGCGTGATCTACATCGAC
This sequence comes from uncultured Planctomycetota bacterium, assembly GCA_963847905.1. Lineage (GTDB taxonomy): Bacteria > Planctomycetota > Planctomycetia > Pirellulales > Lacipirellulaceae > DASYDU01. The sequence goes on from CAWKBP010000007.1 coordinate 706,140, forward strand.
ACCGCACTCACTCCCCACCGCATCCTGCAGCAAGGCTCCGCGAACAAGTTCACACAAGAACACCTCAAGCTGATGATCGCCATCGCCCACCAGGCGGCGCTCGCGGTCGAAGACACCTCTTATTACAAGGCGATGGTCCAGGCCGAACGACTCGCGGCCGTCGGCCAGACGATTGCCTCGCTTTCCCACCACATCAAGAACATTTTGCAGGGCGTCCGCGGCGGTAGCTACCTGATCGAGCTCGGCATCAAGGACCACGCCAAAGCCGTGAGCGACGGCGAAATCAACGTCGAAGGTGCAGAAAAAGCGGTCACGACAATGCGCAAAGGCTGGAACATCGTCGAACGCAACCAGGAGCGGATTTCCGCGCTGGTAATGGACATGCTCACGTTCAGCAAGGAGCGCGAGCCGGTGCCCGAGCCGTCGAATCTCAACGACATCGCCGCCGATGTTTGCGAATTGATGACGTCGAGGTCCGAGGACGAAAATGTCGAACTGGTCTGGGAACCGTCGACGACCATGCCCACGCTGATGTTCGACCCCGAGGCGATGCACCGCGCGATTCTCAACGTCGTCACCAACGCAGTCGACGCCTGCCTCGAGCGAGAACTGCGCCGCGTCGTGGTCTCGACCGCCTACGACGACAATGAACGAATGGCGCGAGTCAGCGTCGTCGACACCGGCTCGGGCATCGAGAAGGAAGACATCGAACGAATTTTCGGCGTGTTTGTTTCCCGCAAGGGTGGCCGCGGCACGGGCCTCGGCCTGCCGGTAAGCCAGAAGATTCTGCAAGAACACGGCGGTCGCGTGCGCGTCGAAAGCCGCCCCGACGAGGGGAGCACATTCACGCTCGAATTCCCCGCGACTCCGCCGCATGGACCCGGCGCCGATCCGCCAGGGGAAGTCCGCAGCAGCACGACGATCGAAGAGCCGGCCGATACCGGCCAGACGGCCGCATCGCCGCAGTCGTAAGCGGCTACCTTTCGTTTGCCGTTCGCCCACCGAACTTCGATGGTACTGCTATCGCATGAACTCGTCGTCGCCGTCGTCGTCCAGCCGCGCATCGACACCGGTCAGCAGGGGCGCCGCCTTCAAAAGTCCGGCTCTGCAAGCGAAGTGGGCCAGTAGCGCCAGCATACACACCGCAAACAGCGTCCCGAACGAGATCGCCATCGCAATCTCTCCCTCAAACTTCAGCATCGGCCAGCGAATCGCCTGCGCGTGCAAGAGCCAGTTTCCGAGCCAGGTATGAGTGCCCTCCAAATAACCGATGCCGAGCGACACCAGCAGCCCTTCGCCCCACACCGCGGCGAGGATCGCTCCCATCAAAGTCCAATAAAAGGCGATCGTCATCCATCGTGCAACGCTACTCCGCCCGCGCGCGAGCCAAACCAGCTCGCGAAAAGGCATCATCAGCACGAGACAAAAATAGTAGAGCCCGCCAATGCCGGATCCAGGTAACCCTGCAGTCATTGTTGACACCTTCGATTAATGGCCTTTTTCATACACCTTCAGCGGTTTCCGCAGCACCCACTCTGCCCAGATCGCCCGCAACATAAAAATCGCATTCACGGAGCGCAACACCAAGAAGCTCGGCAGGCTGGTGAATGCTTGCCACGTTTCGCCGCGCTGCCAGGCCTTGAACAGCACCGGCACGGCCACGAACGGCAAATCTAGAAAGTACGCCGACAAAAAGAGTGGATTGACCAACACCGCCAACAGCGGAATCAAGAACAGGAAAACAAACGACGCCACCACCGCGTCCCACAGCGCAACCGCAACCGTGTAACGCAAGAATGGGATGCCGAGAACTCCCCGCCAATGCAGCTGCACGTTCTGCACAAAGCCGTGGCTCCACCGCTTGAGCTGCTTGCTCATAAAATTATAATCGTGCGGCTCGATCGGATAGCTGACCGCGGCGGGCACGAATCGCACTCCGTGGCCGGCCTCGTAAAAACTCCAGGTGAGGTCCATGTCCTCGGCCATCGTCCGCGTATTCCAACCGCCGTTGGCTTTGAGAATATCCGTTCGATAAACGCTGAAGCAGCCCGACGAGATCAGCGGCTTCCCGTAATGGTCTTGAATCGGCTTGTAGAAGGTAAACGCAAACAAGTATTCGACGTAGCGGCCTCGTTCCCAAATCGACTTCACATGCCGCGGCAGGACAAAACCACAGGCCGCCGCAATCGATGGATCGTCCATCGCCGCCATGATCGTTTCAATGGCGTCCGGGGCGAGCGTCGTATCGCCGTCGATCGCCATGGTAAATTCGCTCTCTATTTGCTGGAGCGCAAAGTTCTGTGCCCCGGCTTTCGAGCCCGTGTTCTGGGGAGGCCGGACGACTGTCACACCCAAGGCCCGCGCGATCTCGCCCGTATCATCCGTCGAAAAATCATCGATGACGATGATTTCGTCGATTTTCCGGGATTGGTTTAGCAGGCTGCGAACTGTATCCCCGATGCTCTCGGCTTCGTTATAAGCTGGCACGAGGACGGTAAGTTTGCCGTCACTATATGGCCGCGGGAGATGAGTTTTAGTTTTGGGCGAAATTAGAGTCGCTACGGCCGCGTCCCCCACGTCCACCGAAACATGGGGATCCAGAGCTTGAAGCATATCGCGTATGGCCTCCACCAGCAGAATGCGGCTGCGAAACTGATTTAGATGCGGAAAATCGTTGTCTTTCCGCCCCGCAGCCAGACCTTGAAAACGTCCCCGTAAAGAACCTCGCCGCTTATTACGCTGTGGCCCCCTGGTCGGTTCAAAGCCGGCGATTGCCACGAATTTGGCCGGTAAACATGGGTCCCCGCGGACCGCAGTAGCTGGTACTGCCAGCGACCGTGCCAAAATGACGTCCGCAGGCCCTCCTTGTCCCGTTCTGGACAAAGGCCGCCAGCGGTGCCTATTTGAACCCCGCCGGCGCCCCGACAAACGGGTTCGTCTGCTTTTCCCGCCCGATCGTCGTCGCCGGGCCATGGCCCGGCAGCACAATCGTGTCGTCCGGAAGCGTAAACAGCTTGTCGTGGATCGACGCGCGGAGTGCGTCAAAATCGCCGTCGGGAAAATCGGTCCGGCCGACGCTACCGCGAAACAACAAGTCGCCGCCGAAAACATACCATGGCTCCACCTGCCGGCAGAGGAACACCACATGGCCGATCGAATGGCCGGGTGCCGCTAGCACCTCGAGCTCAAGCCCGGCCGCTTCGAACCGGTCCGGCTCGTCGACCGTCTTGTCAGCCGGTGGACTGACGAGCGATGCACCAAACGCCGCCGAAAGGTTTCCCTGCGGATCGGTCAGCTTCCAAGCGTCCCCCGCGCCGATCACCAGCGGCGCCTGGGGCCAGCGTTCTTTCATGATGGCATTGCCGGCGATGTGGTCGCTGTGCCCGTGGGTACAGAGAATCGCCGCCAAATTGAGGTCCCGCTCGCCGATGTAGTTTAAAATGGCATCAGGGTCGAAACCCGGATCGAAGAGCACGCAGTCGTCGCGGCCCGCCAGGTGGGCGATGTATGAGTTCTCGTCGAAGGGTGGCGAAATCACCTTCCCCAGTAGTAGTTCAGCCGCTCCCATGGCCAATTTCTCCCTTCCGTCAGAAATCCAGGTCGACTACGATATTTTCGGTTGACTGCGATATTTTCACCGGCGGGGAGGATTTAGGGAAGCTCCTTCGGCTTTGCGGCCGATCCGACAAAAAGGTATTGTTGCGAGTCCTTCCCCGCGATACGGTCCGCGGGTCGCGGTCGCCTCCAGATGGGGTAGTTGCTCCATCGGGGCGACGGCGACCCACGGGCCGCTCCCGCCGCGCCCAACAGGGATGTTACGAAATAGTTTTTTCCCACCTTGGCGGATTCATGGTTAGGAGTCCCATCATGCGCTTGACGCTTACACCGAAATCTCTCGTCGCCTCGGCGGCGATCGCGTTCTCATGTTGTCTAACCGCGAGCGCACAACAACAGACGACCGAACCAGTCTACCGCGTCGCGAATGAATCAGCTGCGAACACAGCGGCGGCCCCTGCCCCTGCCGCCGCTCCGGCCGCTGTGGCTCCCACAGCTCCCGCGACGCCTTTCAATCTCGTGCAGCAGCCGGGCGAACATCCCCTCGCGCCGGTGATTCGCGTGCTGACCGAAGTGCAAGCCAATATCGATCAAAACGTCCGCGACTACACCTGCACGTTGATCAAGCGCGAAGCCCTCGACGGCGAGCTCGGCGAGCCGCAGCACATCATGATGAAGGTCCGCAACCAGCCCTTCAGCGTCTACATGGTTTTCCTCAAGCCGAACCAAGGACGCGAAGTGCTCTATGTCGATGGTGCCAACGACAACCAGCTGACAGTGCTCGAAACCGGCTTCAAGCGTCATCTCGGCAAATTGAACCTCGACCCGAACGGCATGATGGCCATGCGCGGCCAGCGTCATCCGATCACGGACGTGGGCATGCGAAATCTGACGGCCAAACTAATTGCTGGCAAGACGCCCGAGATGCGGTTTGGCGAATGCGAGGTCTTCACCGATCCGAATCAGAGAATTGGTAATCGCCCGGCGACCTTGATTCAAGTCAAGAACCCGATCCAGCGCAAAGAATTCGCCACGCACATCACGCGGATCTTCCTCGACAACGAACTGCGAGTGCCAATCTACTACGACGCCTACCTGTGGCCAGAAACCCCTGGCGGCACGCCGCCACTCGACGCCAGCTACACCTATGCGAATCTAAAGCTCAACGTCGGCCTCTCGGCACAAGATTTCGACGCGAACAATCCGGCGCTGTTCAAGTAACAGTCGACGATTCCGTTGATTGCCAATTTCGTCGTCTAAGTTAGAATGAGAAGGTATTCCTTCTTCGATTCATGGAGGCCAAACATGGATTCCGTCAGTGTAAAAGACGAAGCTCGCCGCCTCGTCGATCGTCTTCCAGAACAAGCCACCTGGGACGATTTAATGTATGAAATCTACGTCCGCCAGGCCATTGAAGCCGGCCTGCGCGATTGCGAAGCAGGTCGCGTCACGGACCACGAAACTGTTCGCAACAGCTTCGGGCTCCCCTCGTGAAAATATTTTGGTCTGATCTCGCTAAATCGCAGCTTGCCGGAATCCATTCATACATTGCTCACAACTCGCCTCGATACGCCCAAGCAATGGTCGATCGAATCACTCGACGAGCCGGTCAGTGTGGCTCTTCTCCATATGCCGGTGGACGCGTACCTGAATACGACTCGGACGAGCTACGTGAAATTCTTGAATATCCTTATCGGATTATCTACCACATTGCAGCAGACCGTGTGGAAATAGTGGCCGTACTCCATGGTGCTCGGCAACTACCTACCTCTCTTCTCTAATACGCGTTTTTCTGCGCCAACACCGCCGGCAGCGTCCTTAGCAGGATCATGAAGTCCAAGGCCGAAGGACCATTCGCGGATGTATTGGTGATCGCACGCCACGCGTTGGGCCATCTTCTCCAGCGTTTCCGTCTCGCCGCGGTAGCCGTTCACTTGCGCCAGTCCCGTGATGCCCGGCTTCACTTTGTGGCGGAGCATGTAGCCGCCGATCTGCGTGCGGTACTCTTCGTTGTGGGCGTTTGCATGCGGCCGCGGGCCCACCAGCGACATCGTCCCTTCGATCACGTTGAACAGCTGCGGCAACTCGTCCAGCGACGTCCGCCGCAAGATGCGACCGATTGGCGTGATCCGCTCATCACTTTGCTTCGCCTGCTGCACCGTCGAACCGTTGTCGCAACATTTCATCGAGCGGAATTTCCAAACCAGGATCTCGCGTCCGTCCAACCCGTACCGCTTCTGGCGGAAGAAGACCGGGCCCGGTGACGAGAGCTTCACCAGGATCGAGATGATCAACATCGGAATCGACACCGCCGCCAAAATCAGCGAGCCAAACACGAGGTCGGCAGACCGCTTCAGCATGCCGTCGACGCCGTACAGCGGGTTCTCGAAAACGCTCACGGTCGGCAGACCGCCGGCGTTCGACCAGCGGGCATGCAGCAACTCGAACACGAAAAAGTCAGGCACGATGTAGACCGAGACCGCACTGTCGGCGAGCCGCGCGAGCAGGTCGCGAATGCGATCTTCGGCCCGCATCGGGAAGGTGATGTAGACGGTGTCGACCGTTCCCAGCCGGGCCCGGCGGACCAGTTCGTCGAGGTCGCCGATGCGATCGCCAAATTCAGCGGGCAGGTCGGCCGTCCGCTCCGACGGCCGGTCGTCGTAGAAGCCGGCCAGCCGCAGGCCAATCTCGGGCGAGTTCTTGATGTTGCGTGCCAGCTGGATGCCCAGCTCATTCACGCCGCATACCGCGAAATTCCGCGTGTTGAACCCTTGCACTCGCAGCCGCTGTTGAATCTTGCGAACCACGACCCGGGCCACGGCCATCAGCGTGGGGGTGGCGAAAATCCAGACCAGCTTCGTCAGGTACGAGAAGTCGGCGTTGTACTGCGTCACGAGGCCCAGGCCCATCAGCACTGGCACCGTGTAGGCCCAGGTGACGAACACGCAGACGACTTCGTTCCGCAGCCGCGTGCCACGCCAGCTGCGATACAAGCCGCTCAGGTCGGCAATCACGTGGTGCACGACGATCGACGTGGCCGCGATCATCACGAGATCCGACACGCTCGAGTCCGTCGTGTGGCGGAGCGCCAGGCCCACAGTGAGGCAAATGATCGCCGCATCGATCAGCCGATGCAGGCTGTAGAGCAGAGATTCGCTGTAGGTAATTCCGCGAGTGATGGGTGACATTTTGCTGGTGACTCTCCCGTCTCCTGTGATCCGTCTGAGGTTCCTGCCCCCGATAACTGCATCGCCCGTGCCGCCACAGCGCCATCTCGGTAAAATCGTGGCTTTTCCTCTGATTTCCGGCCTTTTGGAGTGTCCGATCGATCGGCAGCAGACCCACCCGCCGGGTCGACAACGTTGATTTTTCTCAACATCCCTTGCCTCCTGCTGCCGGCATACAACGGCAACCGGGGGCCGGTGTAACCGGAACTTTCCACGGCCAATGCGAGTCAAAACATTTGCATTGGCAGTCCTTGCCCCAGCCTGGGTCCACCGAATTCCGGTGGACCAAACCCGCCACAACACCGTAGAACATTAGAAAATCCCCGCTGCCCGCGAGACGCACGATGCATCGATTGGTCCAATATCTCTTGTTCTGCACATTCCTCGCCTTGGGCGTCATGCTGGCCATGCCGAACGCTTTTTCGCAGGATTCGCTGCCGAAGAGCGAGACCCTCATGCAAGCCTTTCGAGACGGAAATTTCAAGGATGCTTACGACGGCCTACATCGCCGCTTGATGTCGACCGATTCGACTTCGGCCACAATCGATACCGACCTGTCGACCGCTGTCCAATGCTTGCGGCAACTCAACCGCTTCGACGAGGTCGACGCCCTCCTGGAGCAAACGGCGACGGCCCACGCCAAAAGTTGGCAGGCCCTGGCCGCAATCGCCAACCAATACGGCACGATCGAACACTACGGCTATTTGATCGGCGGTGAGTTCCGACGAGGCCAGCATCGGGGCGGCGGTCGCGTCGTGCATGCCACCGCCCGCGATCGCGTGCGCGCGTTGCAACTGTATCGACAGGCAGTCGAACTCGCAGCAAATGCGCCCGACAAATCGGCGCGGCTCCCGTACTCCGCGGCCTCGCTCAAACTCTCGCTTATAACGGAGACACGAGCCAGTACTGGCGTCTGCAATCGCTCACCGATCTCACGAAGCTCCCCGATTATGATGAAGGCTGGGGCTACAACTTTAGCGGCCTGCAAGGCGCGCCGGTCGGCCCCGACGGGAAGCCCGTGTTCTACGACGTGCCTCCGAGCTGGGACGCGGCGGAAAACGACGGCCAGCGATGGCGCTGGGCCCTGGCGACAATGGCCGACTGGAATCCGGCGAAGCGCGCGACGAATTGGTCGCGCGGGCAGAGTTTCTTGCCGCGCAGTTCGACGTGCAAACAATGGCCGGTCAGCCCATCCCGCTGTTCCGCGCTCAAGCCGACGACTCCCAGGAAGTGCCGCCGACCTGGGCGCTCGACACGCTCGGCGAGGACGAAACAATCGCCCGTCTCGCCACGGGTATCCAGCGGTTCACGCTCCCTGATGATCAGAATTACATCAAGCTCTATCAACAGGTACTCGCGATCCAACCTCCGCCTGGCGAAGAGTCCCTGCGGACCGCACTCAGCCAGCTAGCCACGATCTTTGAAAACCGCCGCCAATTCGACCGGGCCGCGGAGTATTGGCGGCTCGCCGTCGAGAAATTCATCGGAGACGAGCGGACCCAATACCAAAACCGCCTCGACCAGATCCTCGGCAATTGGGGCGAATTCGGCAGTTCGCTCACCCAGCCGGCCGGCCGCGGCGCCACGATCGACTTCCGCTTTCGCAACGCGAAAGAAGTCGAGTTCACCGCCCAACCGGTCGACGTCCCGAAGTTGCTCGCCGACGTCCGCGCGTATTTGAAATCTCAGCCCAAGCAACTCGATGGCAACCAGCTGAACATCGCCGACGTCGGCTACCGGCTGGTGCAGCAACAGGAAAGCGCCTACGTCGGTGCACAGGTCGCCAAGTGGAGTCTGCCGCTCGAACCGCGGCCCAAGCACTTCGACAAGCGAATCACCGTGACCACGCCGCTGCAGAAAGCGGGCGCGTACCTCGTCACCGCCAAGATCGACGGCGGCAACACTTGCAAAATCGTCCTCTGGCTCGCCGACACGGCGATCGTACGCAAGCCGATGGGCGACAAATCGCTCTACTTCGTCGCCGACGCGCTCACCGGCGCGCCGCTACCCAAGACAAACGTCGAATTCATCGGCTATCGCGTGAAGTATCCCCAGGCCCAAGCCATTCGGCCGCGCCAGGAACTCCAAATCGAAGTCCAGAACTTCGCCGAGGTGACCAACAAAGACGGCCAGGCGTTTCTCCCGCTCGCCGACAAGGAGCGCGATCAATTCCAGTGGCTCATCATCGCGACTGGCAACAATGGTCGGCTCGCATTTCTCGGCTTCCACAACGTCTGGCGAAGCCCCTACGTCGACCAGACGTACAACGAAGTGAAGGCGTTCGTCATCACGGATCGCCCCGTCTACCGGCCCAAGCAGACCGTCGAATTCAAAGTCTGGATTCGCCGTGCCACCTACGAGGATCAGGACTCGTCGAAGTTCGCGCATCAGGCCTTCAAGGTCGAGGTCCAAAATCCCAAGGGAGAAAAAATCTACAGCGAGACGCTCACCGCCGATAATTTTGGCGGGATCGCCAGCAAGCTCGAGCTCTCTGCCGACGCGACGCTTGGCCAGTACCATCTGCAAGTCGTCAACCACGGCGGCGGCTCGTTCCGCGTCGAGGAGTACAAGAAGCCCGAATTCGAAGTCACGGTCGAAGCGCCCAAAGAGCCGGTCCAGCTCGGTGAAAAAATTACGGCCAAAATCCGCGCGAAGTACTTCTTCGGCTCGCCCGTGACCGAAGCCACCGTGAAATACAAAGTGCTCCGCTCGGAATATTCGAGCAACTGGTTCCCGCCGATGCCCTGGGACTGGCTCTATGGCCCCGGCTATTGGTGGTTCGCGCACGATTCCACCTGGTATCCCGGTTGGCACGAATGGGGCTGCATGCGGCCTTCGCCCTGGTGGTGGTGGCGCGCGCCGAGCCCGCCAGAGATCGTCGTCGAGCGGGAAGCGTCAATCGCTCCGGATGGCACGCTCGACGTGGAGATCGACACCTCGCTCGCGCTCGCGTCGCATCCCGACCAGGACCACCGCTATGAGATCCAGGTCGAAGTCGTAGACCAATCGCGGCGGACGATCACGGGCCGCGGCGAAGTGCTCGTGGCCCGCGAGCCGTTCCGCGTGTTTGCCTGGGTCGATCGCGGCTACTATCGCGTCGGCGACACGATCAACGCCAGCTTTGCCGCCCGTCGACTCGACGGACAGGGCGTTGAAGGGACCGGAAAACTCCGGCTGCTCAAGATCAGTTACGCCGACGACGCGACCGGCGTGCCGATCGAAACCGAGGTCCGCACCTGGGAGCTCAACACCAACGAAGAAGGCCGCGCCACGCTGCCGATCAAAGCCTCGGAACAGGGCCAATATCGTCTCGCCTACGCCCTGACCGATAAAGCAGGCAAAACGCTCGAAGGCGGCTATCTGCTGACGATCGTGGGCGAAGGCTTCGACGGCAGCAAGTTCCGCTTCAACGATTTGGAGATCGTGCCCGAGAAAACCGAGTACGCGCCCGGCGAGCAAGTTCAGCTGCAAATCAACACCAATCGCGTCGGCTCGACGGTGCTGCTGTTCGTGCGACCGTCGAACGGCGTCTACCCAGCGCCGAAGTTCTTGCGGCTCACCGGCAAGAGCACGCATCGTGCCGGTCGACGTGCTCGCGGGCGACAGGCCGAATTTCTTCGTCGAAGCCGTGACCATCTCCGAAGCCCGCGTCCACACGCAAGTCTGCGACATCCACGTCCCGCCGGTCAAGCGAATCCTCAACGTCGACGTCGTACCGTCGGCCGACGTCTACCTGCCGGGTCAACAGGCCACGGTGAAACTAAAACTCACGGACGAAGCCGGCCAGCCGTTTGTCGGCTCGACCGTCCTCTCGATCTTCGACAAGAGCGTCGAGTACATCTCGGGCGGCTCAAATGTGCCCAACATCAAAGAATTCTTCTGGAAATGGCGGCGGCAGCACCAGCCACACCAAGAATCGAGCCTCGATCGCTGGAGCGTGAACCTTACGCCACCCGAGAAAGAGGACCCCTTTGGGCGAGGCCGGGAGATGCAGCCGATCGGCGTGTTTGGCGATAGCGTGGCCGACGAAAGCCAAGTGGACTTCATGGCGACCAACGTCAACGGGCCCAGAGGCGGCGGTATGGCGGCTGGCCTAAGATTCTCACGAAGCATGGCCACTCCGGCCGCCGCGCCGATGTCGGCCGAAGGAACGGCCTTCGAAAGCAGGTCCTTCGATCTCCTTGCTGACAAAGCTGAACCGTCTCAAGTTTCGCCAACCGTCCAGCCAACGCTCCGCTCCGAGTTCGCCGACACCGCACTCTGGGTCGCTTCGCTCGACACCAATGCCGACGGCCTCGCGGAAGTTTCGCTCGACATGCCCGAGAATCTCACCGCCTGGAGAATCCAAGTCTGGGCGCTCGGCCAAGGGACGCGTGTTGGCGAGGCCGCGAGCGAAGTCGTCACCCGAAAAAACATTATCGTCCGCCTGCAGGCGCCGCGATTCCTCGTCGAACGCGACGAAGTCGTGCTCAGCGCCAACGTCCACAACTACCTCGCTGAAGCGAAGCAAGTCACCGTCCGCCTCGAACAGACCGGTAGCGAACTTGAGCTGCCCGCCGACGTCGAGCAAACCGTCGAGATTCCCGCCGGCGGCGAACACCGCGTCGATTGGCTCGTGAAGGCCGTGCACGAAGGCGAGGCCGTGATCAGCATGGCCGCGCTCACCGACGTCGAATCCGATGCCGTCGAGGGCCGCCTCCCGGTCTACGTCCATGGCATGCTCAAGTTAGATAGCTTTACCGGCATGCTCCGGCCCGCGGAAGAAATCGCCAAATTCGAGGTCACGGTACCGAGCGAGCGCCGGGCCGAACAAACACGGCTCGAAGTCCAGTACTCGCCGTCGCTCGCAGGCGCGATGGTCGACGCCCTCCCCTATCTGATTGACTATCCCTACGGCTGCACGGAGCAAACGCTCAATCGCTTCGTCCCCGCCGCGATCACCCAACAGACGCTCCGCAAACTCGGCCTCGACCTCAAGCAGATCCAAGAGAAACGCACGAACCTCAACGCCCAGGAACTGGGCGACCCGGCCGAACGGGCCAAAGGCTGGAAGCGGTTCGACACCAACCCTGTGTTCGACGATGCCGAACTCGAGAAGATCGTGAAGGCCGGCGTCCAGCGGCTTACCGAGATGCAGCTCACCGACGGCGGCTGGGGCTGGTTCAGCGGCTGGGGCGAACGCAGCATGGCTCACACCACCGCGACCGTCGTCCACGGCCTGCAAGTCGCTCAGGCCAATGGCATCGCCCTGGTCCCCGGCATGCTCGACCGCGGCGTCGCCTGGTTGGCGAAATACCAGGACGACCAGCTCGCCGCACTCGCCAACGTCGAAAAAGACGGCAAGCCGATCGACAAAAACAAACCCGCGAAACTCGCCGCCGACAATCTCGACGCCCTGGTCTACATGGTCCTCGTCGACAGCGGCGAGAAGAGCGAAGCGATGCGCGACGCCCTCTACCGCGACCGAACCAAGCTCGCCGTCTACAGCCTCGCCACGTTTGGCCTCGCACTAAAAAAACAAGACGAAACCGAAAAGCTGGCGATGGTCATGCGCAACATCCGCCAGTACCTCGTGATCGACAACGAAAACCAGACCGCCCACCTCAATCTGCCCGCGGGGTTCTGGTGGTATTGGTACGGCAGCGAGTTCGAGGCCCACGCGTACTACCTGAAGCTACTGGTGGCGAACGACCCGCGAGACCCCGTCGCGCCAATGATCGTGAAATACCTGGTCAACAATCGCAAGCACGCCACTTACTGGAACAGCACCCGCGACACGGCCTTGGTCGTCGAAGCGCTCGCCGACTACATCCTCGCCACCGGCGAAGCAAAGCCCGACATGACGGTCGAAGTTTGGGTCGATGGCCAGAAGCGGCAGGAAGTGGCGATCAACGGCGACAACCTGTTCGCCTTCGACAATCGCTTCCTCCTCACGGGCGGCGAGCTCGAAGCGGGCCGCCACACGATCGAGCTCCGCAAGCGCGGCACCGGCCCACTCTACTGGAACGGCTACCTTACTAACTTCACGCTCGAAGACGACATCCCCGCCGCCGGCCTCGAGCTCAAAGTCGCTCGCCGTTTCTACAAGCTCACGCCGACCGACCAATCGATCGAAGTCGCCGGCGGCCGCGGCCAGGTCGTCGACCAGCGGGTCGAGAAATTCGTCCGCACCGAAATCCCCAATCTCGGCATGGTCACCAGCGGCGACCTCATCGAGATCGAACTCGAAATCGAATCGAAGAACGACTACGAGTACGTGATGTTCGAGGACATGAAAGCTGCCGGCACCGAGTCGGTCGCCCTGCAAAGCGGTTACAACAACAACGACCTCGGCGCCTACATGGAACTCCGCGACAACCGCGTCACGTTCTTCCTCTCCCGCCTCGCCCGCGGCAAACACAGCGTCAGCTACCGCCTGCGCGCCGAAATCCCCGGCCGCTTCAGCGCCTCCCCGCCCGCGCCTCCGCGATGTACGCCCCCGAACTCAAAGGCAACTCCGCCGAACTCAAGCTGCGAATCGAGGACCAGCCGGCGCCGTAGTTGTTGGTTTGCTGGGAAAAGCTCATTGAAAACCGTCGCCCGCCGAACCTATAATTGACGGAACGATGCACATTATCTCCCGGAAAGCATTACGAGCCTTCTGGGAAGGCAATCCTGACGCCGAGAAACCACTTCGTCGTTGGTTTACAATTGTTTCGACGACCAACTTCAGCAGTTTTGCCGAGTTGCGTGAAAGTTTTCCCTCAGCCGACGTAGTTGGTGATTTGGTCGTCTTCGACATCGGCGGAAACAAGTTTCGCTTGATCGCCTCGATTCACTACAATCGCCGAAAGGTCTATGTGCGACACGTCCAGACGCATGCCAAATACGATCAGGGAAGTTGGAAACAGTGACGCCTCAATTGAATGACCTGCAAACGTACTGGACACCGATCGCGCCGTTCCTCTCGCTGCGGAACGAAGCGGAATACGACGCCGCCGTGGTGCGTCTCAATGCGCTGCTGGACGAAGTCGGCACGAATCAACTGCATCCGCTTTACGATCTCCTTGATACGCTGGGCACACTCGTTCATACCTACGAGCAGCAACACCACGAGATTCCAAGCGCCCCGGGACCAGAAGTTCTTGAATTCCTCATGGAGGAACATGGACTTGCGACGAACGAATTGACCGAAATTGGCGCCGCCACCGACATTCAGCAGTATCTCGACGGCAAACTGGAATTGAACGTGAACCAGATTCGTGCACTGTCCGAGCGGTTTCACGTATCACCTGCCGCTTTCATTTGATCGCTGCGCGGTCATAACTGGTTTGTGCAGCGACGACGAGCGCTATCGTCGACCTCCGAACTGCGATACAATTGCACGAATCCAGCCGCTCCCACTCTCCGAAAGGATTCGCCGTGACCGCCGTCTCTCTAGAAAACGTCGCTACGGAAAAAGTCCTCGTCGTGCCGACCTCCCTCTTTCACGAGCTGGGTTACTTCCAGGGCTTCTCGACCGACGTGAGTCGCTACCTGCCGCGGCTGCTCGAAGGACGCGAGATCGAGTACCTGCCCCGTGGCGAGATGGAAGAGGACCCCACCCATAAGCAGCTGATCCCCTACGTCCTCTTCCGCTGGACCGACGAAGGCGGCAACGTACAGATTTTCCAGTACCAGCGCGGCGGCGGCATGGGCGAGAAACGGCTCCACGCCAAGCGCAGCGTCGGCATCGGCGGCCACATCTCGTCGCTCGACGCCGCAGCGGGACACATCGACCACGTCTACCGCGAAGGGATGCAGCGCGAGCTGGCCGAAGAAGTCGCCATCGACACACCCTATCTCGAGACGATCGCCGGACTGATCAACGACGATGAAACCCCCGTCGGCACGGTCCACCTCGGCGTCGTCCACCTGTTCGACGTCGAGCAGCCAGCCGTCAAGCCCCGCGAAGAAGACATTCTCGACGCTGGCTTTCGCCCAGTAGCGGAAATCCTCACGCGGCTCGACGAATTCGAAAGCTGGTCGCAAATCGCGGTGAGAGCCCTGTTTGGCTAGGGCCAGCGGCGGCCACCAAAACCGCCAGCGACATTCGCGCCGAGCCGTTGCGTACAATGGTGAGTGACCGCCCCGCCCATCGCTTGCCACTCAGTCCTGAGCGCAGTCACAGGGCCCGTCCTGAGCGAAGCCGAAGGGCGGTTTAGCAAACCATGCCGACCAATCCCCACCAATCCGCCCCCGTCTACATGGACAACCACGCCACGACGCGCGTCGACCCGCGCGTCGTCGAGGCGATGCTCCCCTTTTTCACCGCCGACTACGGCAATGCCGGCAGCGTCGGCCACGCCTTCGGCGACAACGCCCGCGCCGCCGTCGACACCGCGCACGAGTCGATCGCCGCCGCCATCGGCGCGGGCGTCAACGAAATCGTCTTCACCAGCGGCGCCACCGAGAGCAACAATCTCGCCCTCCGCGGCGTCGCCGAGCGCGACCGCCGCCGCGGCAGCCACCTCATCAGCGTCACCACCGAACACAAAGCGGTCCTCGATCCCTTGGCCCGCCTCGCGCGCCGCGACTACGACGTGACTCTGTTGGAAGTGGAACAGGCCGGCAGCACGCGAGCCGGCTGGCTCGATCCGCAACAAGTCGCCGACGCCCTCCGCGACGACACCTGCCTCGTCACGGTGATGCTCGCCAACAACGAAATCGGCATCATCCAGCCGCTGGCCGAGATCGCCGGCGTCTGCCGCGAACGCGGCGTGCTCTTACACTGCGACGCGACGCAGGCGGTCGGCAAAATCCCCGTCGATGTCGCCCAACTCGGCGTCGACCTGATGAGCTTCACCGCCCACAAAATCTACGGTCCCAAAGGAGTCGGCGCACTCTACGTCCGCTCGCGCGACCCGATCGTCCGGCTCGACGCCCAAATCAGCGGCGGCGGCCAGCAAGAAGGCCGCCGCGCTGGCACACTCAACGTGCCAGGCATCGTCGGCTTCGCCGCCGCCCTCGACCTCTGCATCGCCGAGCTGCCGTCCGAAATGCCCCGACTAGCCACGCTCCGCGACCGCCTGGCCCGGGAAATCATCGCACAACTCGACGATGTCCAGCTCTGCGGCCCTGCCCTCAATGAAAAGTGCGACGACGGCATGGCCCTCCGCCTCCCCGGCAACCTCGACCTCTCCTTCGGCAACGTCGATGGCGAAGCACTACTGATGGCAATGGGCAACCTCGCGGTCTCCAGCGGGGCCGCCTGCTCATCGACCGACCCCGCACCGAGCCATGTTTTGCGAGCACTGGGCCTCAGCGAGGACGCCGCCCGCAGCAGCCTCCGCTTCGGACTCGGTCGATTCAATACCGACGCCGACGTCGATTTCGCGGTCCACCAGGTCTCCGCGCGGTCGGCGAGCTGCGAAAGCTGGCATTTCAGGGCTAAACTACGTGCAAACGCCAGTACCAGCCGCAAACAAGAGATTCGGTGTGCCATTTTCCCGCAACGCGCCGATGACTATAATTACGTTGGATGTGCTAGATTAACTACGTGGGGCGACTGGCTGCCATCCGGCCACTGTCCCACTCACTACAATAAATTGGGGAGCAGTACGACCATGGGAATCACCCTCACCGAAAAAGCCGCCACCGAAGTCAAACGCATCATCGCCGACCAGAAGCTCGAGCCCGAAACCGTGCTCCGCGTCGGCGTCACCGGCGGCGGCTGCAGCGGTTTCTCCTACGCCCTCGGCTTCGACAAACAGTACGATCAGAAAGTCGACAGCCGCTTCGAGTTCCACGGCGTGCCGGTCGTCGTCGACAAGAAGAGTGCGCTTTTCCTCGACGGCACAACCGTCGACTTCTTCGACGGCATCGAGAAGCGCGGCTTCACGTTCGACAACCCGAACGCTGTGAAGAGCTGCGGCTGCGGTAATTCGTTCCAAGCCTGATACCCGCCGCTCCCACTCAAAACGCCCTTCGCGACGTTGGCCACGACGCCATCGTCACCGGTTCGCGCGGCAATTCCACATTGTGTATTTCCGCGCGTAACCCTGCGCGGCCCAACGCACCCCCGCACAACCCGCACGTCCGCGCCAACTGTCACATCTCGCCCTTCCGGCCGCGACTGAATCTCCACCGACGCGCCCCTGAATTTGCCATCCTCAGGATATAACGTACGCTTCAGGTGGAAGCTGCCTGAATAAATATGGCGCCTTTTCACGTGGGATTAGCCGGCGAACTACCAACCCTTTTTTGACGCCGGTGGATCCTACTTTGCCAGGATATGGTTCCATGATTTCCCACCTCAAGAGATTCCTGAGCGATGAATCGGGCCCGACAGCGGTCGAGTACGCTGTCATGTTGGCGCTCATCGTGGTTGTGTGCATCGGGTCGGTGAACCTGATGGCCCAAAACACGGCCCAGAGCTTCGACACCTCGGCAGCCGAGCTGGCCGGGGTTTTCGGCTCGTAACTCTACCTACCGTCTGCGAATACCGATCTGGCTCCCATGCGGCAGCGTGTGGTCGCGGTCCATCAACGGCCCCCGGCGAACGGTGCTACTGCTAGGCGGGCGAGCTATGCCTGGGTGTCACGCTGGCAACTGGCGAACTTCCGCCTTGGCCCCCGGTTTACCCCCGGCCGAGGCCGCGCCCACCTTCTAGTTCCCGCGATTTCCGCGTAAATTTTGCTCAAAGATTCGCTCAAAAGTCGAAAGTTTCTCGGTCAAGCTACGAATATGCTATGGTCGATATATGCTACTGTCCGGCACTAAGTGTGCAAAAACTTGTACAACAGCTGCAAATAATTGATACAATACGAGTCGCCGGGAACGTTCAAACGACGTGCCCCACGAGTCATGGCGGCTCTCTTCGCCAGTAGGAACTACCTGCCCCAGTTCCTCAGAGGAGAGCCGCTCTTTTTATGCGCCGAGGGCTAGGACGTCTCGTCGCCCTACGCGAACGCAGAGGCCAGGCCCAGTAAGATCAGCAGGAAGAGCACGGCCGTCCCGCACCCCTTGCCGCCCGCCGGAGCCGTGAACCTCTCCGGACTCTCCTGCCACAACTCCCGCTCGACGGCCTCCACAAACTCCTTCGACTCCTTGAGCCCCTGCCCCGTCAGCTCGCGATACTTCTTGATCGCCTCGATCTTTTGCTCGGCAAGAATCGACGCTTGAATCTCTGCTGCATCCTCATCAGAAATCGAATGTGGCATATACGCCTCCTACAAAATCAGCATCGCGTCACCGTAGCTGTAGAAGCGGTACTCTTCCTCGATCGCCTCACGATAGGCCCGCTCGATCAGTTCGCGGCCGGCCAGCGTCTCGACCAGCACCAGCAGCGTCGTTCGCGGAAAATGAAAGTTCGTGATCAGCGCATCGATCGCTTGAAACTCAAACGGCGGCCGGATGAACAGATCCGTCTCGCCCTGCCAGGCGACAAACTTGTCACGCGACGCCCCCGGCGCGCGGACCGCTGTCTCCAGCACTCGCGTGACCGTCGTGCCGACCGCGATCAGCCGCTGGCCCGCCGCCCGCGACGCCGTCAACTCGGCCGCGGCCGTCGCCGACAACTCGCCCCACTCGCGATGCATGCGATGTTCCTCGAGCGACGAGGCAATCGGGCGAAACGTCCCCAGCCCGACATGCAGCGTGAGCGCGGAGAATTCAACGCCCGCCCTGCGCGATCGTCTTCAGCAGCTCCTTGGTGAAATGCAGCCCAGCCGTCGGCGCTGCGACCGCCCCCGGCACCCGGGCAAACACCGTCTGGTAGTTCGTCACGTCCGCGTCGACCATCTGCCCACCACGGATATAGGGCGGCAATGGCACACGACCGATTCGCCCCAGCAGCACGTCCGTCGGCTCGTCCGACTCGGCATGAGCCAGCCATTCCCCTTCCGCCAGCGGCTCCAGCATCCACAGCTTCACGCCCGGCCGCCCCTCGGCGTCGACCAGCATCACCGAGTCGCCCGGCTTGATCCGCCCACGCGACTTGCAGAGCAGCTTCCAATGCCCCTCGCTCGTCGTCTCGAGGTAGAGGCCCTGCCAGCGTCCGCCGGTCGGTTCCCGCTTGCCCGAAAGCTGGGCCGGGATCACCTTGGTGTCGTTCAGCACCAGGCGATCGCCCGCTCGCAGCAACTCCGGCAGATCGCGCACATGATAGTGCTCGATCGACTGCCGGCCGCGGTCGACCACCATCAGCCGGGCGTCGATCCGATTGCGAAGCGGCTCCTGGGCCACCAGCTCACGCGGCAATTCGTAATCGAAACAGAATGGTTCATCGGGCATAAGGGTCGCCGGGTGTGCGTTCAAAGGGTTGGAGGTCATTGGGCCGAAAGTCACTGGAAAACAGCAGTCTTGGGCAGCCGAGTATACGGTTCTGCGCCACAAAGTCGAGTGCGGACCGCCGTAACCCACGCCGCCGACCTCGCTCGGCGGACGGGCATCGATTTCGCCCCTGAATCACCGCGATGGGCCGCTAGCAGCGCCACTCCCGACGATTCGCAAAAACTAGTGTCATTCCGTACAGAGTCAGAAAATAAATACTTTTTCCGTGGCGTTAATTTATCGACCGAGTCGGCCGCATCGCGCCCTTTGGAGATACGTCAAAACTACTGAACAGACGACGACCACCGGGCCCCCGAAACGTGTGTTGACGCTTTGATTTCAAATCGTAACTTAACGTGTTCCGAAACAACATGCCTCCAACGCTTCGACAACACACATCGGCGTGCCTTACCGCGGGCACGCCGGGCAGGGAGAACGGAGAGCGCTTGGCCACAGTCGCTCCTCCAATGATCCGGTTCCTTTCCGGTACATCCACCCTGCCTCGGCTCAGCGCACGGATGCTAACTGAGCTGCGGATGGTGGGGACTCCTATCGGGCCGCCCACCCGCGTCGACCCAACCGCGGACACAAGGATGCGTGTCCGCGGGTCGACGCGTGTTTGCGGCCCGCGACCGCCGATGGAGCTGACGACGAGATTTGGAAAGCGTTCGTCGACGGGCCATCTCTTCTCGGCGCCACTCCTCCCGGCATATGATGCTAGCACGCGACTGCCGTTGCTCGGTCAGCCGATTCTTAGTATTTCCGTTCCCCGATTGGTTAACCGATGACGGCTGGTTCCACCCAACACGTGCCCGTGCTCGCGGCGGAGGTGCTCGACGGACTTGGCCCGCTCACGGGCAAGACGATCGTCGACGGCACTCTCGGCGGCGGCGGTCACGCGCGGCTGCTAGCAGGGGCCGTCGGCACCGCCGGTCGCGTGATCGCACTGGACCGTGATTTGGCCGCGGTGGAAGGCGCCGCCGAGCGACTTAGCGGGCTGCCTGTCGATTGCCTGCAAGCCAATTACGCCGACCTGCCGGAAGTGCTCGCGGATCGCGGCGTCGCGGCGGTCGACGGAATCGTGCTCGACCTGGGCCTCTCAAGCGACCAGCTGGCCGACCCCGAACGCGGCTTCAGCTTCAACAGCTCGGGCCCGCTCGACCTGCGATTCGATACCACCCGCGGTGAGCCGGCCTGGAAACTGATCGAGCGACTCAGCGAGGAACACTTGGCCAATGTGCTATTCGAATTGGGAGAAGAACGATACAGCCGGCGAATCGCCAGGCAAATCGTCGCGCGCCGCAGCCAGTCGCCCGTACGAACAGCCGACGAGCTGGCCGACGTCATTCGCCGCGCGATTCCACGGAACCGCCACGACCGCATCGATCCGGCTACTCGCTCGTTTCAGGCCCTGCGGATCGAAGTCAATGAAGAGCTCAAATGGCTCCAAGTCGCACTGCGGCGACTACCCGATTGTCTCGCTCCCGGCGGCCGCCTGGCAATCATCAGCTTCCACTCGCTGGAGGACCGGCTCGTCAAAGAAGCATTCCGAGAGGACGACCGGCTCGACGTCGTCACGCGACGGCCCCTCCGCGCGACCGAAGTCGAAACCATGAACAACCCCCGTGCCCGCAGCGCTAAATTGCGCGTTGCCGCACGCAAGACGCAAAACCCCGAGACGCACGGATGAGCGAAGAACGTCAATTGAGCAAGACAGAAGCCAGCCTCGGACTCACGCTGATCGCGGCCCTGTTGGTCGGCCTCGGCGGTGCCTACGTATTCCAACTCGACACGCCACCGGCCGTCGCAACGCCAGAACCCAATTGGGTTTCTCAGCAGCCTGCCCAACCGTCGAACTCCGCAGTCGAACAGACCGCATATCGCCCGGAGGGGCTGTCAACACATACGGATCATCCGCCTCAGCCAATCGTCCGCTAGCGGACCATCGTCCCAGGTGCAGCCGATTGAACTGGCGGCAAATAGCGCGGCGCCGTGGCGGTCTGATACACGGGTGCTGGAGGCGTATAGGCGGGCAGCGGACTCGACGGATAATAGTTGGTCGGCGGAACGTAGCTCGATGCTCCATAGGCTGGGCCGCGGGCGGTGGCCGGGAACTGAGGTTCGGCAACCGGCTGCTGCGGATTCAACTGCGGACCGTAGGCCGGAGCAATTCCTTGCGGCTGCATCTGCGGTTCGACAGCATACTGCGATTGGGTCATCGCTGTGCCGTTCATTTGCGCGATCGCCGACTGGGCTTGTTGCATCGACGGATCGAGCGCGAGGGCCCGCTGATAGTAGGCCATTGCCTCGTGCGGCCGGCCGCGATCGGCCAACAACTGCCCCAGATTGAAGCTCGATTCCGCCTGTCCGTGCACGGCCGACAGATGGGCGAGTGCCCGCTGATCCTGATGCATCTCGACGAGCACAGTCGCCGCATTATTGCGGTAGAGTGCTTTGTCGGGCTGCAAATTAATTGCTCGTTCGAGGGCCTGAACCGATTGCTCGAGCTTCCCTTGTCGGGCAAGACACAGCCCCAAATCGTTCAGTGCACCTGCATTCTGTGGGTCAACGGTCGTGGCCTTTTGATAGAGCGATTCCGCAAGCTGCAGGTTTCCTTGACGATCTTCCATCCGTGCGGCGGCGCGGAGCAATTCGACGTCGCGAGGAAACTTGGCTATCCCTTCTTGCAACTGCTTACGCGCCTGCTCCAGGTTGCCCTTGCGCTCGGCCATTTGAGCGACTGCAATATACAATTGCGGCGTCGGCGGACCGACCGGAACGTCGAGCGAGAGCTCGTCGACCGGCTTGGTCGCGGTTTTGTCTCGTTTCATCGCGGCAGCGGCGGGAGTCTCAGAAATGGCGGCCGACATATACGAGATCGGGTGCCGCCAGGGTGAGATCGAGTCGGTCGGCTTGACCACCGGCGCAGCGGTTCGCCACGGGTGCGGCCGGCGTGTCGCGATGCCAAAACTTCAGCTTCTCGGTCCACGAATCCGAGGAGGTCGACGCGACGGGCTGCGCGCCCCATGCCATCGACGACGGGGCTGCCGTCGCCGGCCGCGTGGTAGTCGTCACGACACACAGTGCCGCCCCGATCGTAAATAGCCAGGCGCTTCGCATGACAATGTCCTCCCTGAAACACATTGCCCCCCGGCATCCATGCCGGTTGCTTGTCGCCGCGCGAGTGATCGCGCGACGCGGCGTGTCGCGATTTATTGGTCTACTGTGGTATCCGCCGGCAACACCGGAATCGGCATATTTTCCATGAATTTCACGTTCGTCGCATCCACGATTGCCGCCGGGCGACCTTCGGCCATCAAGCTGCTTTCGAATACTTCGGGCACCTGGCCATCGAGCGACACGCGCGACGCAAACTCTCGCGCGGCGGCGATGCGGCTCGCGGTCACCTCGGGATCGAGAGAACGCTCGACGAACACCTGACGATACGCGGGCGGCGCCTGGGTCATGATCCAGCGGATCTGCAGCTCGCCGGCCGTCGTCAACTGATTGGTCACGGGGTTGAACAGGTAGCCGCCCATCAGGTTCTGCCGGCGCCAGCCGTTGCGAACCATGATCTCGAACGGCTCACGGACAGCCGCCCGATCCGGGCAAATGTAAGGATAGGGCCAGACCTTATTGCGATGATATCCACTCTTCACGTAGTGGCAGGTGGTATCAATGAAGACCGCCGAGGCGCTCGAAGTCACGATCGCCACGGTGAGGGTCGCAATTATTGGCAAAATCATTCGTCGCATATTGTACCTCTCGTCGTGCGAAGGACACGATCGACTTACCGCGAACAGGGCCAGCGGCGGTCCGACATCGGACACGCGGCATACCCGTCGCCTTCGACAATATCGTCACGGCCATCCGGGTCGCTGCGCTACTTTGCTTGGAACCGTTGCAGCTTGCCGAGGCGGTAGAGTCACCGACGCTAGCTGCTGGCATAATGGCTAGCAAGCCCAGCGAGTCCACTTGGGGTTGGACTGCTCCAGCCCCCGAAGGATCCTCCGTGTCGGCGGGCGCCGCCCCAACAATTCGGGATTTGCAGGCGATTTCGACTTCTGGCCAACATGTGCGGGCGACGATGCGCGTTTCATAATGTGAGGCGACCATGATCGGCTATCTGATCCGACCGGAATTGGAAGAACTAATCCGCGAAAAACGGTGGGACGTGCTGCGCGAGACGCTCTCCCAATTCCATCCCTCCGATATCGCCGAGATTCTCGTCGACATCCCGGAAGCGGCCGATGTGCCAATCTTTCGCATTCTGCCCCGCGAGGTCGCCGGGGAAGTATTCTCCCATCTGCCCTCTTCGCGTCAGGAGTCGTTGGTCAGGCTGCTGAGCAACGATCAAATGCGGGCCTTGCTCAACGACATGTCGCCGGACGATCAGGCCCGCATGTTGGATGAACTCCCGCCCGAGGTGACCCGTCGACTGATGTCGGCGCTGACTCCGGCGGAGCTGCAGGCGGCACGCGATCTATTGGGATATCCGCCCGACAGCGCCGGGCGGTACATGACTCCCGAATACGTCGACCTCCCCGCCGGGATTACGGCGCGCGATGCATTGGAACGAGTGCGCAAAACCGGCCGGGACAAAGAAACGGTCAATGTGCTGTACGTTGTGGATGATCGGGGAAAACTGCTGGATGATTTACGGCTAGGTTCGCTCGTGATGGCCGATCCCAGCACCAAAGTCGGCGACATTCACGAGGGCCCGCTGATTGCGCTGGCGGCGGCGACGGACAAAGAAGAAGTCTTGCGGACGTTCGAAAAATACGACCGCATCGCGCTGCCGGTGACCGACGCCGGCGGACACATGCTGGGGATTATCACCATCGACGATGTGCTCGACGTGGCGACTCAGGAAGCCACGGAAGACATTCAAAAAATCGGCGGCTCCGAAGCCCTCGATGCGCCTTACATGGACGTCGGCTTTTTTCAAATGCTGCGCAAGCGCGGGAGTTGGCTCTCGGTGCTGTTTCTCGGCGAGTTGCTGACGGCCACTGCCATGGGCTTCTTTGAAGGCGAGCTCCAGCGCGCAGTGGTGCTCGCTCTGTTCGTCCCGTTGATTATCAGCAGTGGTGGCAATTCGGGTTCGCAGGCGGCAACGCTCGTAATCCGCGCTGGCGCTCGGCGAAATGAAACTGTCCGACTGGCTTCGTGTCTTGGGGCGCGAGTTACGCACCAGCGCAGCCCTCGGGACCTGGCTCGGCTTGATCGGCTTCATCCGTATTATCCTCTGGCACAGCTTCGGCTGGGTCGACTATAGCCAGCACTACCTGCTCGTAGGCGTCACAGTCTGGCTCACTTTGATTGGCGTCGTCTGCTTCGGCTCGGTCATTGGTAGCATGCTACCATTTCTACTGCGCCGGCTCGGCTTCGACCCAGCAACCAGCTCGGCGCCGTTCGTGGCGACGCTCGTTGATGTCACAGGGCTTGTGATTTATTTCACGGTCGCCTGGGTGGTACTGCGCGGCACGCTCTTGTGACCCACCCAAAAACGCCTGCTAAATAGCGTGATACTTTGGCATGCGCGTGTCCGTGCCAGCACGGCGGACGCCAGCAGCATGCCGCAGCGCGCCAGCACTTCAACTTGACATAATAGTGTCGCTGCGCTACAAGTCTGCCGATTTCTTTTTCTAGAGTGCGATTCTGCTCGCGCACGTCGAATTTTCCGACACCTGGATTTGATCATGCACCCGCATGCCCATCGATGGATTTGGCTACCGATCGCCGTGTGCGTCGCTGTTGTCTACATCTATCCGCTTACGCTGCGGACGCCACTCTTGGATCCCGATGAGGGACTACACGCATCGATTGCCCAAGAGATGGTCGAGAGCGGCGACTATCTCGTGCCACGCTTCTGCGGCGAGCCGTTTCGAGATAAGCCGATCCTGTACTTTGCCGCTCAAGCCGCGTCGCTGCGCGTGTTCGGCATGAACGAAGCCGCGGTGCGGCTGCCTGGCGTTTTGTTTTCGCTGTTGGGCTGCTTCACCACCTGGCTCCTGGCGCGGCGGCTGTTCGACAACGAAACCGCGGGCCTTGCGCTCGCCGCCGCGCTAACGCTCGTGCTACCCGTCATGCTCACGCAATCCCCGGCGCATGACATTGCGCTGGTACCGGCGATCAACCTGCTGGCGATTTGCTTCTGGGAAGAGGGACGCGCAACTTCCGTGAGAATGCGCTGGAGCTATTTGATGGGCGGAGCGGTGTGCGTCGCATTGGCGCTCTTAACCAAGGGTTTGATTGGCATCGCGGTGTTTGCCGTAGGCGTCGGTCTCTATGCATTGGTGACGAGAAGTTTGTCCTGGCGGCTACTTGCCCGCTCCGCATTGGTACTTGGTAGTGGCGTGGCACTCGCCAGCCCGTGGTTCCTGACGATGGAAGCCGCTAGCCCCGGATACCTGCACTACTACTTCATCGAGCGCCATTTGATGGGATTTGTAACCGAAGCTCAAACTCACGGCGAAGCCTCTTGGTATTACTACGTCGCTCCCGTGTTAGGCGGATCACTGCCCTGGCTGCTCTATTCGATCGCCGCCGTCACTCAGTGGGGGATCGACGAGAAGGCATCGAAAGAGAGCCGTGCGACGGTGTGGATGGCGTGCTGGTTCGTCGGTGGGTTTCTCTTCCTATCGACTGCGAACTCGAAGCTGATGACTTATTCGCTACCACTATTTCCGCCGCTCGCCGTGCTGGCCGGCGTCGCGCTCAGCCGGTTTTTCCAGGGCACTCTGGCCCCGGCGATCGCGACGGTTGTGGCCAACACATTCCGCCTCGCGTGCGGGGTCGGCGTTTTCGGACCGGTGATCACCCTGTGGGTGTTCGACCACTTTCTCGGCGCGCCGTCGCCCGTGGCTGCTTATCTATTGGCGGCGATGGCGGGAATTGTCATCGCCGTTGCGTTAGGAATCTTCGAATTCGGGGATCGGCGAACCGCTTTCACGCTGGGACTGTTTTGGTTTCCGATCCTCTTCGCAGGCCTTATCAACGGTCCGTTTCCAAAGTTTGCCAATCGACATTCGCAGCGCGAACTGGCTCAAGAAATTGCAAGTTATCAAACACTCCCGCAACGGCTGGTGATGATCGGCGAAGAAACAGGCTCGTTTATGTTTTACCTGTCGCCGCAACAGCGGAACTGGTTCCGCGATGGGCGCGTCGTGGAAGCCAGCGGCAGGACGACCGATCACCTGGCCAGCCTACCGCCAGGATGGGTGGTAGCGATTACGGACAAGGAACTGGATCGCACCCTCCACGCGCAGGAAGTGCGACGACTGTCGCCCGATATGGCCGGGAGTTTCCGGATCGTCGCCTCCCAGGTACCGGGGGTGTCCGATCGGCGCACCTTGGAGATGGTCCACCGCAGGTAGCTGCCATGCCCGACGTCACCGTGGTAATTCCAACGTATCACGAACACGCGAATCTTTCGCGGCTGTTGCCGTCCCTGTTTGCAATTCTCCACGATGCCGATCTCAAACCGGAAGTGATCGTCGTCGACGACAACAGCCGCGACGGAACTGACGAATTGTGCCAGCGACTCGCCGCGAAGTACCCTTTGCGACTGATCATTCGACGAAACGAAAGAGGCCTGGCAACGGCCGTGCTGCGCGGCCTGCACGCGGCGCGGGGCAAGGTCTCGGTGGTAATGGACGCTGATTTTTCCCATCCACCCGCGGCGGTGCCGGCCTTGGTGAAGGCAGCCAGCGCACCAGGCTGCGACATGGCGATCGGCAGCCGATACATTGCCGGCGGCGAGGTCGACCAGCAAGTGGAGTTGGTTCCGGCGGCTTAACTCGCGCGCGGCGTCGCTGCTGGCAAGGGGACTCACGCCCGTGGCCGACCCCATGTCGGGCTTCTTCGCCCTACGCGCCGACGTGCTCTCGCGCGCCCCGGTGCTCCGTCCGCTAGGCTATAAGATTGCGCTGGAGCTGATCGTCCGTTGCGATTGCCGGAATGTTGCCGAACTACCGATCCTCTTTCAGGATCGCGTGGCGGGCGAGAGCAAGCTGTCGCTCGGCCAGCAGTGGCTCTATCTGCGACACCTGGCGCGACTCTATCCGGCCCGATGGAGCGCGATACTCGCGCGACGAACTGTCGCGGATCCGGTCGAGGTCGAGATTCCACGCGACAAGCGGCGGGCCGCGTAAGCTGACCTGCTACTTCCCGCCGGTCATCGCCGGGAACATCTCGTTGACCATCGTGATTGCGGCGGGGCCCACGAGCACGATGAAAATCGCCGGGAAGATGAAGATCACGAGCGGGAAAATCAGCTTCACCGCCGTCTTGGCAGCCTTTTCTTCCGCCATCTGCCGCCGGCGAATCCGCATCGAATCGCTCTGCACGCGCAGCGCCTGGGCCACGCTCGAGCCGAACTTGTCGGCTTGAATCAGAATCGCCGCGAGCGCCTTGAGGTCGTCCACGCCGGTGCGGGCACCCAGCTCGTGCAGCACCTCGTTCCGCGAGCGGCCCATTTGCAGCTGCAGATTGCAAAGGCCAAATTCTTCCGAGATCACCGCGTAGGTCTTTTTCATCTCGTCGCTGACTTTACGCATCGCCTGGTCGAGGCCGAGGCCCGCTTCGACGCACACCACCATCAAGTCGAGCGCGTCGGGCAAGCCGAAGAAGATGTTGTTTTGGCGGGACCGTTTGAGGAACCAGAGCACGACGTCCGGCAGATAGAACGCCACGCCGGCGCAGCCGACGATGTACATGCCAGACTCCATCGTCAGGCCCTTGGTAAACAGCAACGTGCCCCCGCCGATGACGAACCCAGCCGCCATCGCCATCAGTTTCAGTCCAAGAAAGATGCTGGTCGCCGTCTCGCCACGAAAACCGGCGTAGCCGAGCTTGAGCCTCAACTTGCCGACTTCTTCTTCCGTCTTTGGCTGGAGCGGCTTGGAAAAAGTGGGAGTCGCCCGCTCGAGCAGCTTGGTCATTCCCTGAGACTTCTTGGTGCCCCGACCGTCGCCGCGTCGCGCGTTCGGCTCGCGGAACTCATCGAGCCGGCGCTCGGCACGAGGCTTGCTCTTGGCCAATATCTCCAGCAACCACCAAACGCCGCAGGCCACGGCGCCGAAGATGGCCAGCTTGGTCATCAAGTCGGTACTGATCAGGTTCTTGGCCAGGATTAGGTACATGGTTGACTCGTCACGCGTCACATGCGACGCGGCTAAACTCGGATGTTGACAATCTTGCGGATCACAAGCGCGCCGAACAGCTGCATCAGCACGCCGATCACGAGCATCTTCTTGCCCATGTCGTCGGTAAACAGCAGCATCAAGTATTCGGGGTTCATGTGGTAAACGACGGCAAACAGCGCCGGCGGCAGCGCCAACAGCACGATGCCCGACAGGCGGCCTTCGCCGGTGAGCGCTTGGACTTGGCCCCAGATTTGGAATCGCTCGCGGACCAGGTGCCCGATCTTGTCGAGTATTTCCGCGAGGTCACCGCCCGTCTGACGTTGCAGGATGATCGCGGTGGCGAAAAACCTCAGGTCGAGGTTCGGCACCCGCTGCGTCAGGCTATCGAGGGCTTCTTCCAGCGGGATGCCAAGATTCTGCTCTTCGAACGTGCGGCCGAGCTCGACGCTGATCGGCGCGGACATTTCGTGAGCTACGAGGTTCATGCCCGCCGCCAGACTGTGGCCGGCACGCAGCGCGCGGGCGATCAATTCGAGGGCCTCGGGCAACTGGGCGGCAAACTTCTTCAACCGTCGCTTACGTCGAAACAGCAACCAGATGATCGGCAAAATGGCCAAGAATCCGCCCACCAGCGGCGCAAAGAGCACGTTCATGCCAGCCGCGGTCGGCAGCACGAGCCCCACTGCGGCAAGCACGGCGCAGATAATCAAAAACTGCGGCACGGGAAGCGCCACGTCGGCCTGCTCAAACAGCAGCCGCATATTCAAATAGCGGGAGATGAACCGCTCGATCGTGCCCGAACCATCTTGATGGATGCTGGCGAGCAATTCGGCGTACTGGGCTGCGTCGCTCGCCGATTTCCCCTTCTTCTTTTTGCCGCCGGTGAGCACGCTCAGGCGATCTTCGACCTCTTTCTCTTTGTCGCCGCGCATCGTCAAAGCGATGCCGATCACAAAGGCCGACACGCCGATAAACACCACAATGCTGACAACTAGCGGAGACATGATTTATTGCTCGGGGCGACTGGCGGTTAATCTCGGAGCATGATTCGTTCGCGGAAGGCGCTGGCCGGCAGCCGCACGCCGCTCTGTTCGAGCCGGGCCATGAACGTCGGCCGGATACCCGTGGACAGAAAATGGCCGACTGCCTTGCCACGTTCGTCCACGCCATCCTGTTGAAACTTGAAAATGTCCTGCATCACGATCGTCTCCTGCTCCATGCCGACAACCTCCGTGATGTGGGTCACCTTACGTGGACCACCCTGCAAGCGGTTGGCCTGCACGATCAGATCCACGGCATTGGCGATCTGGGTCCGCATGGCCCGCATCGGCATATCGAAGCCGCCCATCATGATCATCGTTTCGAGACGGGCGATCGCGTCGCGCGGGGTGTTCGCATGGCAGGTGGTCAGCGAACCGTCGTGGCCGGTGTTCATCGCCTGCAGCATGTCCAGCGTTTCCGGACCACGGCACTCGCCGATGATGATCCGATCGGGCCGCATACGCAAACAGTTGCGCACCAGGTCCGTGGCCTTAATCATGCCCTTACCTTCGATGTTGGCCGGGCGTGTTTCCAACCGGACCACGTGATCCTGCTGCAACTGAAGTTCGGCCGCGTCTTCGATCGTGATGATGCGGTCTTCGTTCGAGATGAAGCTCGAGAGCGTGTTGAGCAGCGTCGTTTTACCGGAGCCGGTACCGCCGGAGATGACGATGTTCAGCTTGGCCTTCATGGCGCCTTCGAGCAGCATGACCATCTCGGGCGTGAGGCTCTTGTAGTTGAGCAGGTCTTCGAGCTTGAGCGGGTTCGAGCCGAACCGCCGAATGGTGAGGCAAGGCCCGTCGAGCGCCAGCGGCGGGATGATCGCATTCACACGCGAACCGTCCGGCAAGCGGGCGTCCGCCATCGGGCAGACTTCGTCGACGCGCCGGCCGACGCGCGACACGATGCGGTCGATGATCTGCAGCAAATGCTTGTCGTCGCGGAACGTGATCGGCGCCTTTTCGAGCGTGCCGCTCCGTTCGACATAAATGCTCTTCGGCCCGTTGATCATGATTTCGCTGATCGTCGGTTCCTTGAGCAGCATTTCGAGCGGGCCCAGGCCGAAGGTCTCGTCGAGCACTTCCTCGATCAAGCGATCGCGTTCGCTGCGATTGAGGTAGGTGTCTTCGGTGTTGCAAAGATGCTCGACGACGAGCCGGATTTCGCGGCGGAGGACGTCGCCCTCCAGCTCGCCGATCCGCGAGAGGTCGAGCTTGTCGACCAGTTTGCCGTGGATGCGGCGCTTGAGATTTTCGAATTCGACTTCTTTGTCCTTTTGGGACAAGGCGGCCGGGGAGTTTGGGAGCTTTGTCATGTTGACCCTGTAAAGTAGCTGTTAGCTGTTAGCCTTTAGCTGTTAGCCATCAGCCAGCGAATCCTGGCCAATGGCTAACAGCTAAGAGCTAACGGCTGGATATAACACTCCGAGAAAAGATAGCTTATCGAGCGCGAAGCGTGCGGCGCATCGGCAACCGCAACAGGCTGCCCATCGAAGTTCCTGGGCCGGTCGGCTCGATTGTGCCGGTCGTAGCGCGGCAGAATGCCGCGGCTATATAGACCGGCCATCTTGGCCGGCCAAACGATATAGTCCAGCCATCTTGGCTGGGTAATGACAGCTCAAGCGCCGCTGCGGGCGGGCCAGAGACTGAGCCAGCTGCGAACCTTGCTGCTGGCGTCCTGACTGTCTTCCTGCTTGCCGCAGAGCGAATCGGCGAGCTGCCCGATCGACTGCGTAATGGCCGCCTTCGGCGCTTGCGTAATGAGCGGCACGCCGTTGTTGCGGACCTCGACCATCACGCGGTAGTCGTTCGGGATCTGCCAGTAGATCTCGCGGCCCATCGTTTCCTGGGCCTTTTTGAGGCTGATCTGGCCCGTATCGTAGCCGACGCGGTTGACGACGATCTTCACTTTCTGATCGAGCGTCGCCGTTTCCTTGAACGACATCAGCAACCGGACCACATTGCGCAAGCACGGCAAGTCGAGCTGCGTCACCAGCAGCACGGTGTCGGCCTGGGTGAGCGCAAACATGTCGAGCGCGTTGAAGCTCTTCGACGTGTCGATGATCAAATGGGTGAACGTGGCCTTGAGCAGGCCGATAACCCGGGTCATGTCGTCCGTCGTCACGAGTCGCGCGTCTTCCAACTGCACGGGCCGAGGCAACAGGTAGAGCCCCGACTCGTGCTTGGTGAGCGAACGCTTGAGCAGCGTCAAGTCGAGCCGCGACACGTTTTGGGCGACGTCAGTGAGCGTGTATTCGGGGATCGTATCGAGAAACACGTCGGCGTCGCCGAGCGCCAGGTCGAGATCCACCAGCGCCACCGAGTTGTCTTTGTCCGCCGCCAGCGCGCAGCCCAGGTTGACGGCCATGCTCGTCGCACCGACGCCGCCAGTCGCCCCAGTGACCGCGAACACCATGCAGCCATGCGGATTGCCGGGCCGGCTGCCGTGCTTCTGTCGCGCCACGCGCTGCAAGGCCGCGGCGACGTCTTCCGGCTTGAGCGGTTGCGTGAGGAACTCTTTCGCACCGGCACGCATCGTACGCAGAATCAGATTGCCGTCCGTCGAGCTGCTCGTGACCAGGATCGAACACTCGGGCGCGCTCTTCGCTAGCTGCGCCACAAGTTCGAGCGCCCGATCCGGGTTGCCGTCCAGCGCAATGAAGCCGACGTCAGGCTTCGTCTGGCCGACCACGTCGGCAAAGAATTCGTACCGCGAGCACTCGGCTTCGAGCCAGACCGTTTCCAATCCCAACAGCGCCGTCTTGAGCGCATCGCGGGAGGTGTCTTTCGGATCGACAACGGCGATTCGGAGTACGTTACCCATGGTTTTGTCGGACTTTGTCTGGCTTGGTCGGGTGATTCGGAGCAGTCACATTCACGGTGCCGTCGGCTCGCAATAGGCAAGCCGTACCGCACCCGCTACTCGCACCCGCGACAGACAGATTTGAAAATGCGCAACGTCGGCTTGCTACGGATGTCTACTAACCTACTCAGCAAGCGTAGGTCACGGCTTATTCTGAGTCGTAGCCAACGGGCCCGATCAACCCTTTGGAACCGGCTGCGGAGGAGTTGTCGTCGCTGACCACGGTCGGATTATCCGGACTGGTCGCATTGCGCACATAATTGGGGGCCCGCGACGTACTGTAGGGGCGTGGCACGGTGTATTCCGTGCCCGACAAACGAGGCGACGCCCGGCCGGACTTGTTCAGCGAAGACTGGGGCGGTAACGGTTGCGCCGTGGAGGCAGGCGGCAGCACCATGGAGTCTGGTTCCATCGCACCGCCTGGGGGAGACGAGCCGCCTGCTGGTGTTGGCGACGGCAACACGGAATGTGGCATCGGCGTCGAGCCGTCGTCGTAGCCAGTCCCCCCTTGCATCGGTATGCCGTCGCTGATGTAGCTCTGGCCGCCGCCTTGAGGTCCGCAATCGCAACCGCCCTGCGAGCAGCCCCCTTGCGAACATTCGCCACACGACGTCGGGCCGGAAATAGGATTGCAGTGGGCTGGCACTTCGACGTGGCCGGCGCAATAAAGCTGGCAGTTGGTCGGCGTCGTTGTTGTATATCCCGGTCCACCGCAAGGGGCTTCACACGGTTCCATGCCGTCAACAAATTCCGGCGTGACCATAATCAACAATTCAATTTCATTCGTTTAGTCGCGCGTCCGACGGAACGGCACGCCCAAGATCGGTATGTCGGAAAGATAGGGCAGGCCGTGATTCTGCGTTTCGATCTTTTCCTGAACCAAGCCGGCCAGGGCAAATGTTTGTCCGGCCTTCATCTCCACGGCCGTATCCACTTCGCGGACGATCAACCCCGGAACGGAAATACCACCCGTGCCCGGAACGACGATCGACGTCGCTGGATCGAGCGAACTAACACGTGGCCGCACCTCCAGCCGGA
Source organism: uncultured Planctomycetota bacterium (assembly GCA_963847905.1). Taxonomy (GTDB): domain Bacteria; phylum Planctomycetota; class Planctomycetia; order Pirellulales; family Lacipirellulaceae; genus DASYDU01. Next base: position 739,300 of record CAWKBP010000007.1, read on the forward strand.
CACTGCCATTGCCGAGCACGATCGGCAGGAAGTCGACTTGCGTGCCGTATTTTTTGAACTCGATCGAGGTCGTGCCCAAGCTTTGTGGCACCAGGATCGGGAATTCGCCACCGACGTTGAATTGCGCGGGTCGTCCGCTCACCGCAACAATGTTTGGCTCCGCGAGAACTTTGGCGACATGCTGATCTTGAAGTGCATCCAGCACGCCAAAAAAGGCGCCGTTGTCGCCAATGATGCCGAATGAAAAAGTATCGTTGACTGATGTGATGGTCCCGGCGCCGCTGCTGAAACGTGTTGATCAACCCACCGACGCGGTTCACGGCAAAATCTCCTCCGCCGCCGAACCAGGCCCAGTCGACGCCGAGCTGCCGGAGCTTCGTCCGCGAGACTTCCATCACCTTGACCTTGAGCAACACTTGCTGCACGCCGCCCACGGTGATGTTGTTGATGATTTTCGGGGCATAGTCGCTCGCCAGCTGCACAACCTGGCTCACGTGCGACGGCTCATCGACGAAGCCCTTGAGCACCAGGCTCTCGCTATAACGGTAAACCTTGATCGTTGAATTGGGGAACTGGGTCGCCAAAGCAACTTCCAATTCGCGCACGTCGCCATAGATCAGCACGTCGACGGTGTGGATCTCGCCGCTCTCGTCCCACAGATTGACTTGCGTCACGCCGGCCTTCTTGGCCGAAATCTGCACCTGGTTCGCTGAGAGCGGCGTCACCGCGAGCAGGTCCGGATTGTTCACCTGCACCCGCGGAATGTTCTTGTCGAGCGTCAGGATTCGGCTCGTATTGGTCGTGAGCTCAAGCCGGCCGGTGGCGCCCTTGAGCTTGTAGACCAAATCCGGAGACTGATAGCCGCCCAATTGCGCCCGCGCAGATTCCGCCTGGCTCAACACGAGCACCAGAATGGCAACCGTGAAAACTGCGACGGGGCGCATCACGGGCGCCGCGCGAAAAGTGTGTCGTACATCCTTGTACTTCCTTCGTGGGTCGGGCATCACCTCGCGTTGGCGAAGGACACCCAGCGGTCTGTCGGCTCGTGCTGTCGCGAAACCGATGGGGTCGTTCAGCGCCGGCTCGAAAATCCCATTTTCCGAATCGCCGCTGTCAGTACGTCAGGCTTTCTAGCCTGACCCTATAACTGTCATATCTCCTGGCGTTTGCAAATGTCAGCCTGGAAAGGCTGACGTACGATGCGGTCAGTTGAAATTCACGGGAAAATTATCGAGCAACTCGGTCCCCTTGGGGTCCGACTGCGGATCGGTCGAAGTGCTAGTCGCTGGGATTGCCGGCAGCGTGCCCGGCGAACTCGTCGACGACGAAAGATCATCGTCTTTCAGCGGCTTGCCGGTATCCGCATCGAACTTCACTTCGCGGACATCCTGGGCCTCGACGATCTCCATCACAAACGGCGGCTTTGGCGGCGGAACGTATTGCTGGATCGCACTGAGCAAATTGCCGCTGTCTTTAGCCGGCTCCGGCTCCGTGCGAGCTTGCTCTTTCTCGCGGCTGTTCTTGCCGCCGTCGGACAGCAAGTCGTCCGTCGAATACTCGACCATGTCGCCGGTCGCGTCATCGTCTGGATTACGCGGCGTCAGGCTGACCTGGCCCAAGTTCTCGGCGAGCGTCAGTTTGCTGGCTTGCTCCGGCGTCAGCAGCAGCGAGATCGTTTTGGCGATCGTTCGCTCTTCACCGCCGTCCGGCGAGCGCTGCACCGTCTGGTCGACGGCGAACACGCGAATGTTTTGCAAAATGACTTTCGTCTTGGCCGAGTCGATGCCGTTCCGCTCGTCACGCTTGACGAACAGCTGCACGTCCACCCGATCGCCAGGACTCAACAGGCCGGCCGCGCTCTTTTCCGCGTCGACCGAAATCGTCTTCAGCCGGAAGCCCTTCGGGATCGACGTGATCGGGTCGGCCAGCTGACCTGGGGCGAGCAACTTCGCATCGAGAATCGGCTCGCCTTGGATGATCGTCGAGCGGGGTCGGCGGCCTTCAAGCTCGTCTAGCTGCGCGATCGCTCCCGGCGGAACCTTGTCCTTCGGCCATTCCTGCAACGACACCATCGCGGCGTCGATCGGGTCGCCCAAGTTGATGTTGTGGAGCGCCACGTAGATCGGCGTGGTCGCGGTCGCGGTTGGCCGTTTCGAGTTGCGGTCCATCACCTGGCTGATGCCAATCGAGGCAACCAGGCCGCAGCCCAACGCCAATACCAACAACATAAGCGATTTTGGTCGCATGAATCCCCCCTTCGATTCCGCGCTGCCAGCACGTCGGGCTTGCCAACCCGACCCAATCTGTGGCTTCCGGTCCGAAAACCGGAAACAAGGTGCTAGCGTGGTCGCAAACGGAACCTTGTCGGTTTCTTCGGCACGATCAACATATCCGGTTCAGGCTATTCGCGGCGAAGTGCAAATGAATCGTGGAATGAGTCGCGCCAAAGTGCCAGCATCCTCTTCCACTCGGACGGACTGTCGTACTTCACGCCCGAAAGTGCGCTCCAAACAACCATCCCTCCCTCGCCCCCTAGGGACTGTGTCGCTTCAGCGACCAGTTCGAGCGCCCAATTCCTCAAGCGCCCCATGCGAGAGCGACCGCCACTACATCAGCATCCCCGCACAGGCAAAGTAGGCGATCGTTCCAATCGCGATCGGAATGCCATAGGGCAGCAGCATCATGGTCGGCTTACGCTCCGCCGCGATCGTGGCGAGCTTTTCCGGGTCTTTGACGGTCATGATCTCGTTACAGATCATCCAAAATTGGTTCTGATGTTTGTCCCAGCCTTTGCCGGCCAGCACCATGCAGACGGCGATGATCCCGCCCACGATGGCCGATACGGCAAACGCATAGAGCGTGACCGTTCCCCATACCCAGGCGCCAACACCAGCCAGCAACTTGACATCCCCAGCCCCCATCCCGCCGATGGCATAGGCCGGCATCAAAAGTGCGAGTCCCACGGCGGTGCCGATCAGGCTATAGGTCAGCCCTTCGACGCCCGCATACGGCGAGAGCGTCGCGCTATAGATCCATCCCGAAACGATCATCGGGAAAGTGATCCAGTTGGGCACTTTGAGCTTCATTCCGTCGATCACGGCTGCGACCACGAGCGTAATCGTGACGAACCAGATCGGCCAATTTTCGGCGAGGCCGCGAGTAAGATCTTGCATGGCTGGCATGTTAGTCGTCCATCAACAGTGGGGAAGTGGTGTTCACCCGGCAGGATGCCGGGGCTATTTAGCCCCGCCATCCTGGCCGGTAATTCGCCTAGCGCCGCGGCGCGAGCATGCACGTCAACAGGACGCCCACGGCTGTGCAAAAATAGCACATCATTTCCACGGTCGAGACCAGCGCGTCTTTAGGGATCAGCGGAATCATCGCCGTGGTTTCCTGATGGCATTTGCCTGGTAGCGGTTGTAACGGGCATCGCGACGCCAATATGGCGTCGCGCAAAGTCTCCAAAGAAGCCTAGCTCGTAAAAGCAGGGAGCGTGGAGCGAGGAGCCCGGAGAATCAAAGAAAATGCCCCCGCTAGAAGCACTCGCGGCTCTCCAATAAAAAAGCCCCTCCGGCAGCTCTCTGCCGAAGGGGCTCCATTCAAAACAGACCCAATCGAATTCCGTTTGTCCCCCAGTCGGCCCTCCCAAGACCGACGACGGTTAGAATCCGTGACTCACGCTGGTCTCGACCGAGGCGTAAGCCGTGACCGCCACGATGGCCACTAGCGCCATGATGACGGCACATTTGACCGCGATCGAACCTAGATCCGCGGCGAGGAAACGTTGCAACTTCAAAGTAGTCAACTTCATAGTTACCTCCGATGCGAGGTTGGCACGATAGAGTGCCTGTAAGGAAAAACCCCTCGGCAGCGAACTACCGAGGGGCGTATGTTTCAAATCAGCAAGCAGGGTTAAGCCCGCGCCAAGAGGCGGCTTAGCTGGCCAGTTCGGTCGCCACGTTGCCGAATGTCGTGTTCGCATTCGTACCAATCGTACGAATCGAAGCAAGACAGACGATCACGATCAACGCCAACATAACGGCGTATTCGACCGCGGTGGGACCGTCTTCCGAGACGAGGAAACGTTGCACCTTCGTTGCGAGATTCTTCATAGCATCCTCCGATTCTCGGGCTGGCCTTGTGGACCATACCCTTTAGGTTGACGGGAGCCGTTAAAAGTTAAATGCTCCCGATAGCTGACCCCCGACGGCGTCCGGGACTCGAAATCGAGCCCCGGTGGCCTGCCGGCCGCCGTCATGAGGTCGAACCAATACAACAGAGTCTTGCGCTATCAACCTCGCGTTGGCCGGAAACACTTCCCGAAACATGCCGCCGCGGCCACGTTTGCACGCAGCAGTGGTCGGCAGCCAACATCCCTTCGGCAACCCGGCTTCCGAACGGCCCGCCCTGGTTTCCCAAGACGCTCGCCTTTCGGCCCTAGGCTTTGCGCCCAACCTTACGGCTGGTTTGCCTTTTCGAGGATGATGACGCAGCAGGCCGTCATACTCTTATCGAAAACGACCCTTCTCCTCACGTGTCTGAGGCGGACCTTAGATCGGTCTGGAGAAGAGAAGCTTTCGCTTGGCGACACCACGCTCATCGCGTCATGTCTCCGAATGAAACTTATGTCAGATTCATTCATTGTCAAATGTTAGACTTGAATGATTCCGAAAAGTTTCCGATCGCGCGGGCGACCGGCACAGCCCGCACAATCGGACCCACACCGCGCATTCGGTGGCGATCGAAACGACCAATCGGCCGACACTAGTTAAATGGAGTGGCAGCACCAACTGCTGGAACAGCTCGCGGCCTCGGTGCCTGGTGGTTATTCCACGCGCGGACCTGCTGCGAGCGAACCGACGGCGCTAGCCGGAATCGCTCTGGCCGCCGCCGGCGATAATGATTCTGCCAAGGTGGCCGCCGACTGGCTCGTCGAACATCAAGCGGACGACGGATCGGTCGGCGTCACGGCAACCCAGCCGACGCCATGCTGGCCTACCAGCCTGGCGATCCTCGCTTGGCACGCGATGGGCGAACCGGACAAATATGGCGAGCCCACCGCGCACGCCGTCCGGTGGGCGCTCGGTGAACGCGGCGAAACACACGAGCAGCGGCCCTATGTCGGCCACGATACAATGCTCGTCGGCTGGTCTTGGGCAGCCAACACTCATTCCTGGCTCGAACCGACCGCGATGTTCGTGCTCGCACTCAAAGCCGTCGGCAAGTCGCAACATCCGCGCACCCGCGAAGCCGTCCGCCTGCTCGTCGACCGCTTGCTCCCCCACGGCGGCTGCAATTACGGCAACACCCTGGTCCTCGGCCAGGAGCTGCTACCTCACGTCCAGCCCACCGGAATCGTGATGATGGCGCTCGCGGGCGAGCCAAGTACCGATCCGCGAATCGAGCTCTCGCTGCAATACTTGGAACGAGAGCTCTCCGCCGACACAACCACCGCATCACTCTGCTATGGCCTGCTCGGTCTCGCCGCCCACCGCCGCTCGCCGGCAGATCGCCTCGTCTGGTTGCAAAACGCCTTTCAACGTCAAAATGGCACGGACGCCAGCCCTTACAAGCTCGCCCTGCTCTCTCTCGCGTCGACAATCCCATACCCGATCGGAATACCAAACTAAAGTCATGCGCGCAAGTCGCCAAGATGCAAAGGTCGCAAAGTAAGCGAAGATATTCGATCGCCGTCGCATTTCTTGGCGAACTTTGCCCCTTTGCGACTTTGCGCAATTCCTGAGCGAACCAAACTACGAATAAGTCGCGAACATGTCGAACGATAGAAAAACCGACGAACCGAAGTTCGACCGCCGCACGCTGCTGATCACCGGCGGTGTCGCCGCGGCGGGACTAGCGGCGGCTCCTTGGCTGCGAAACGTGACGCGACCGCAAGCCACCGTGTTCATCGCGCGGAATCAAAAGTACGACGGGCCGCTGGTCGAGACAATCCGCACCGGGCTGCTGGCCACCGGCGCCGAACCGAAAATGTTCGCCGGTAAGCGCGTGCTGCTTAAACCCAACATGGTCGAGCCGTCGCGGAAAATCGCCTACATGACAACCAACCCCGCCGTGGTCGTCGCCGCGGCCGAGGTGTTTCGCAGTTGGGGGGCCACCGTCACGATCGGCGAAGCGCCCGGGCACGTCCGCGACACCGAGATGGCGCTGGTCGAGTCGGGAATTGCCGACGCGGCCCGCGAGTCAGGCGCCCAGTTTGCCGACCTCAACTACGAAGCGGTCGCCTGGCAACCGAACCGCGGCCGGCGGAGCAAGCTCCCCGGCTTCTGGTTCCCACAAAGCATCGTCGAAGCGGACTACGTCGTTTCGATGCCGAAGATGAAGACGCACCACTGGATGGGCGTCACCGCCAGCATGAAAAACCTTTACGGCGTGTTGCCGGGGATCGTCTACGGGTGGCCGAAGAACGTGCTCCATCAACATGGCATCGCGGAAACCGTCTACGACATCAACGCTTCGCTCCCGTCGCTGCTGGCGATCGTCGACGGCATCGATTGCATGGAAGGCGACGGCCCGATCATGGGCAGCCTCAAGCCGATGGGCCTGATCGTCGTGGGCACCAATCTGCCGGCCGTCGACGCGACTGTCGTTCGCATCATGGGCCTCAGGCCGGAGCGGATACCCTACCTGGCGCTGGCCGCAAACCGACTCGGCCCGCTCGACGAAGCGCAAATCACGCAGCGCGGCGAACGCTGGCAAGATGTCGCCAGCCGATTCCAAATCATCGACGCCCCACACCTCCGCGAGATGTTAGGCGAAAGCGGCCCGCTGGTTACTTGATGATGCGTGACAAGCGTCTGCCACATTCGGCATTAGTAGTTATATTCAAAACCCAAATCGAGACCGTTGGCGAGCAGTTCCGCGCCGCCTAAACCTGAAAACACCGGCGACACCCCGCCGTTTCCGGTACCACCGGGTGTATTCCGCGGATCGACGGCCAGGTTCGGCGGCAGCCCGTCGGATGCCCGCACGATGCCGCTCCACACCAGCGCACTATAGCCGGCCCGCATGGTCCAGTTCGGCGTCAAGTAAACGCCGACGCCGATGCGAAACTCGGGAATCAGCCGCGCACGCGAGTCGCTGTACGTGCCGATATTTGTATCGGCCGAGGTGTACAGTCCGCCTTCGGAGATCTGAGCCGCTCCTCCTCCCGCAGGAACTATCGCCGATGCGCCATTGATCGTCACCTTGCGATAATGTCCGCCCAGCGCGAGTTTGAACATGCCATCAAACCAACAAGCAGTCTGGGTGAACCGCACCTTCGCACCGATCTCGCCGCCGTGAAATTTATTGTCCGAAGTGAAGACGTCGCGGCGAGATTCGAACGAACCGGCGCCAGTGCCCTGCAGTATGGTGGATGTGCTGGCGATGGCCAATCGAGAGTCGTAACCGAAGTAGCGGTAGCCGCCGAGCAGAATGACTTGGGTGCCAGGACCGCACCCGGAGCTGTTGCCGACCGAGTAGACACACTGTTCGAGCGTCAGCCCGCTCCCCTGGAATTCGTCGTCCGCTGTGATGCCGACGGTTCCTTCCCGGAATATGTCAAACGTTCGATCCAGCGGATGATCCGGATCGGGGTATCTGCCTGCGATGGGATTTACGTCCTGCAACCCGGTCTGCGTGTTGAAATACGGCTGGCCCGTATTGCGCCCGGAGTCGCCCGGAAAATAGTAGTCGTAGTCGTCTTCGCCGATGTTGAAGTAGTCGCCCACCACGGCCAGCGTTTCACAATCGTCGAGCCAAAAGCCGAATTCCAGTCGATACCCGCTTCGCCAGCTCTCCGCTACTTTCTCGTTCGAGAGCACATGGGTCAGCGGCGAGTTCAAGGTTGGCGACGTCAAGATCGGACTGTCCGTCACCAGCGCCGGCAAATGCGTGCTGTCGGTTTTCCAGAGCAAATACTCCGCAGCGAACCACCACTTCATCGAATTCGCCGCGCCGCATGCAAAATCATCGAAGCTGTCCGACGGGCATCCGCAGGACACGTCGCCGTTGCCGCAGTTGCCGTAGCCACAGTTACCGTAGCCATAGTCGGCATAAGTTTCGACGCCGCAATCTCCGTTACCATACGTTCCCGCGTCGCCATTCCAACCGTCGGGTGTCTCACCACTGGGAAGCTGGCGCGTCGGCTCGAAGCGGTCGTAGTTAAAGTCCGATTCGCCACGCGGCGCGTACGGTTGCGCGTGCGCAGCCTCCATCGAGGCGACCAGCGCCAACGACACGAACAGCATCATTCCGCTGACAGCGCCCATTCGGCCGCCAGCCGTTCGCGTAGCCATGTTGTCCCCCCTTGGCGATCGAAAAGATGTATCGCCTACGATAAGTCTGCCGCAAAGGTTGACTTTGCCGGCATGCCCCAGATGGTCGTATCGGCAATCAGGGCAGGCATTTCTGACCCGAACTTGCCGCAACGTGTGCTGTCACGGCCTGATTCGCCCAAACTGGTGCGATAGCAGCCAACGTCCCGGCCCTTTTAAGGAGTTCCGGCAAATTCATTGGCCCCGGCGTAGAATTGCGGTACAAGAAGAGTACCCGCGAGCCATTTTGGCTTTCCTTATTCCCAAGGAGAACATCCATGATTCGCCTTCTATCGCTGGCCCTCGTTTTGTCCGCCGCTACGCTCATCGACGTCGAGCCCGCCCAAGCCATCAGCCGCAACAATCCTTATCGCAGCTTCAATCTCACCGGCGTCAACTACGCCTCGATGCAGTGGGAAAAGTCGCACCGCGGTAATGCGAAGTCGTCGTCACACGGCCGAGGCCTGTTTCAACGCCGTCGATAAAGATCTAAAGCGAGCGACGGCCGACAGAGTTTAAACGCGCGTGAACCCGTCGATCAGTTCGCGCAGCCGGGAATTGCTCCGCCAACCGATCCGCATCGCCCACCTCGACGTCGCTCGACTCGGCACGCAGCCAGACACTCGTTCCCAAGAGCGAGTAATCTCCGCCACCCGCGACGCGCGCCGTGTGAAACGTGCCGCCCGGAATAAACAACTGCGGACGCACCTCCGCCGTCAGCTCCCCACCCACAAGCTTCACCTCACTCCGACCATCGGCATAGAGCAGCAGCACCTCAAGCGGATCGCCCAGGTAGTGGTGATACATCTGATCCGAGCGAATCCGATGCAGCTCAACCCGCGCCGCGGGTGTCACGAGAAAGTAGAACACATTGCCCAGCGGCCGGTCGCCATCGAAGCCCGGCGGCAGCGCCGATTGCGGCACCTGCCACTCACTACGATACGACTCACTCACAAAGCCGCAAGTAGTCGGCCCGTGCAGCTGAAGTCGTTCGATGATCTGTTCGGCGGTAAGAGCCATCACGTCATCTTACTCCTGTCCAATCCGCGTGCATATAACTGGCACAAAAAGAGCCCCATCGAAATGAAGCTTGCAATACATCGAACATTTTGTGGAAGACCACCATCGCCCCGCCAATTTTCGAATGTGGCGGGCGAACGCAGTGGCCGGCAGGCGACGGGTACGGAGGTTTTGTGCCTTCTCTCTGCCAGCATCTGCTACACTTTTCGGTGGGATCGAAGGCGAATGAAAAGTGTTCTGTACCTTCCGAGCACGTCTACAGCAAACCGAGTACGCCCAAGATGTCCGAAGATAAAGCAGCCGATCGATCACGTCGCGAAAAACGCCGGGGGCAACTCGACCGCGAGAAAACAACGCGGCGGGCAGAGCAATCGAAAGTGGCCCATCAGGAATCCAAGGTGAATGATGAAAAAGCCAAAGTTGATCTGCGGATCGGCAAGTTGATCGACCAAGGCTATTCCCCCGAGTCGGTTGCCAAGCGAGTCGGTGTTTCCGTGAGGCGGGTCAACTCGGTAATTGATCGCCGATCATAAACACGACTCTGGTGGCCGTCGTGCTGGGGCTCGGCGTCTGGCTGTCCCGCTAGGCTTTCCCGTTTGGTAGAATGTCCGGTAGGAATCACTCATCGAAAGGAGCCGTTGATGGCCAAATCCAATAAGAATGTTCTCGTCATGAATGTCTTGTACTGGGTCGTGGCGGCGATGCTCCACCCGTTGTCCCGACTCGTATCCACTGGAACCGGCGAGCCCCCGAAGGTGTTCTCTCTGTTGATCCCGATCTTTTTCATATTCCTCGCGTTTGGGTCAACGGCCATGATGGCCAAAGCCCTGGGGCAACAGAAGGATTAGGATTCGGGCTAGGAACCCTTCCCAGCAACACACTACGCCAACAGCACCGGGAGTTTGAGCTGTGATCGTATTCACCCGAGTTGCCGGTCAATCGTTCCGCGTGGGAGAGGTCCTCGTTGTCGTCAAGGCAATCGAAGCGGATCGGGTGGATTTCGAGATTCACGCTCCGACGACGATGCCCGTCCACAAGAACGAAGACTACGAGCCAATCCGGCGGACATCGCCGCTGCAACGGCCCGAATCGTGGCCGGAAGATCGACAAGAATAGCGCTCCGCCAAAACCGAGCGGCGACAACGCCCCGCGTCCATCTCAAAGATCCCGAACCGCGTGGTACATTGTCCGGCATGGCCGAACTGAAACCCATCGTCGACGCCCCTATCAAGCCGTCGCAATTCCGTCACACGCGTATGGCCGTTTCGGTGTTCTTCGGCCTGCTGACGTTGGCGCTGTGCTTGTTGTGGGTGGTGAGCTTTTGGGAAATATTACAACTCACAATGCAACTGCGGGCTTCGCCGACTGGCAATAACTTCCTTTGGCAGCACACAGGGCAAGGTGTGATCTCCATTCATCTACTGAATGTTAGACCGATTACACACAGTTGGTATCTTGGTTTTGAATCGATCGCCGGCCGACAGAAAACCGACAATCCGTTGCTTTGTTTCAAGTATGTTCATCAGTGGAACGGCGAGTACATGGTTGCTTTTCCAATTTGGGTGCCACTTCTGACACTCGTCATCCTGTGGTTGTCGTGCCGGCACCTGGTTCAGAGTTCACGCTTCTCGCTCCGCACGATGTTCATCGCCACGACGCTGGTGGCCGTCGTACTGGGGCTCGGCGTCTGGCTCGCCGGTTAGATTGATCCAGCCGCTGCATGAGAGGCCGAACGATTTGGCGTCGTCAATGCCATCAACACTTCGGAAACGAAGTTGGATGGTTGAGACTGGGTCGGCGTCCGCTTGTCACAAAGCGGCAGCTACCGTTTTGCGATTCGAGCAAACGACACACCGCCGCGCCAATGGATTTGGACAAGAAACTTTAGAGTTGCGGTGCGATTTTAGAACAAGTGGAGGATAGCGGGCTCGAACCGCTGACCTCTTGCATGCCATGCGCCCCAGATAACAGCCGAATCATGCCGTTTTTATCGGTGGTTTTTGCATTCTAGCCGATTTGCGAATGCTTGCAAACCGTTGCGCTCAATAGCGATGAAACGCGGAATCTGCGCCGTGTTTCTGATCCGAAAACGGAATTTTCCGTCTGGGCCTGTACACTACATCTATGGAATTAGAACGGCGTGCCCCCCGCATCCGCCCCACGTCGAGCGCGGACAGCCACGGACGACCATCGCCGCCGGACCAGGGAGAGCGTCTATGGGGCAGCGGGGGCGTCCGTGTCGCCCAGCATTCTCTCGATGCGACCCACGTTCATACGGAGCACGGCCAAGTACCTGACCACTTCGGACTCTACGACAACGCTGGAACCCTCATACGCGGCGACTACTTCTGCTTCAGCTTTCTGTAGCTCATTTCTGTTGTCATCCAGGATCTTGAGCAACTGCGATCGTGTGAGTGTCATTTCTACCTTGGGGATGTTGAGAGACAGGCATTGTCGGCCTTAGCCGCTTCTACATCCAGTGCGACAATTCACCTGCCCTCGATTTACCGCTTCGCGGCGCTGGAACGTGATTTGCACTACCTTGTGTCCGGGTAGTAGTAAAAGCAGCAGCATCGTCACTGAAATGGGGCACGGGATGTTTGGATTCTTCGCAAGTCGACTCGGATGCCTGGGCTCGATCGTGGTTTCAATCATTGGTACGCTCGTGTTGATGGCGCTGCTGCGGGCATTCAATGTTTAATCCCCGACCATGGCCGCCGCTCTTTTTCGGTTGATATGGGTAGCTCGGCAGTTCACTGGATCGCTGGGTTTGTTACACAGCAACGACAATCTGCTAGCTCTTAATGAAATCTTCACAATCAAGGTGCTCAAACTTCAGGCATGGCGAATCTACTGCCGATAGGTGGTTGGTTAGCCATTTATCGCCGGTCTGGGCAGGACCTGGGGGCAGGCTGCCCTGCCGGTGTTTTTTCCTGTGATTGCGCATCCGCTTTCTGGCCGATACAACTGGTGTATTAATCTGCACCCACGGCTAGGATACGAGCGAACCTGCCCCTTGCTCCTCTTGGCCGTGGGTCTTTTCGTTGGCAGATGTTTGCCACAGGACGGCGCACCTCCGTCATTTCTTGGCCGATCGTTCGGCCCAATCCTCGTAACAGTCTCGCCTATTGGCGGCGTCATGCTAAATCGCAGTCGCACCCACGCCACTTCAGCTACGTTACATCCCGCCGAAGATGATCAGGGCGATCAGCGTGCCTGTGATCGTGATCGCCAGTAACACACCGGCGGCTACCCAGACCGGCACCCGACGTATGGGATAGAAAGTTGGGCCGTTAACCATGTCGGTTGCCTTTCCTTGCCCGGCAGAGTGTCAGGCAAAAAATCGCCTTGGTGAGAATTGTTGTCGTGGTTTCCGTAGAGCCACCAGCGCACCTTGCGGCTAACGAAGCACCTGGATTTAGCTTCACGGACTCGATCAGATAGCTCGGGATAACAAACGCCATCAATTTCCGCCTGGCCGGCCGAATTTACGAGTTGTGATGCGGTTTCTATCGGGTATTATGTTTTCGGCAGCTGATGCTCCACCAGTGCCAACTGCAAGGTCGTCGTACGCAAGGGCGGCAACCTATTACTGCCCCTCTCACTTACAGATGTTTCTTGGGGATTTGACTCATGATAACTACGCGATTGGCTTTGCTCGTCTTCTTTGTCGCATCACTCTCCAGCAACGACTCCTTCGGCGCACTGCTGCTCACTGCGAATTACGGTCTCCGCGCTGAGGCGCAGGATACAAAGGCTCCCGGGAATGGCAAAATCGTTGCGGCTCCAGGCGGCGTGACCCTCGACGTCACTGGAGGTCCCTTTGAATTCAAGCCGGATGCCGTCGCTGTACACGGGGACGCCTCGGCGTCGGTCTTTGCCACTGTCCGCGCACAGCAACTCGACTTGGGGATTGGCATCGAGGGCTCGATTTTGTCCACTGGCGGCCCGATCGCGGGCGGAATTATCACCGGTGCCAGCGGTGGCAGGATCCATGCGACCGCTACGGCTGGGTGGATCGAGTTCATGGTGCCCAAGGTCCGCAACGCATCCCTCGGCGACAAGTTCATTTACACCGCGAGGATCCTTCTCGACGGCTCGTTTGGCGCCGACGTCACGGGTGGGCAGCACAACTTGCCTGGCTCGGTCCGCTCCGATATTGAGTTCAACGAAAACAGCACCAATGCAGTGTTGCCACCTTCGCCCTTCCCATTAAACACCTGGGGACGGCAAATTGAAGACCCCGCCGGCGGCGTCCATATCGTCGACTTGCCACCCGACATCATCCACGTCAAGCACACCATGTTCATCGGACAACCTTACACAATCGACAACTCGATGCGGCTCAATGTGGATGCCGACGCCGCCAACGGCGGCACGACTTCATTCACGGCAGATTTTTTGGCGAGCCTCAAATGGGGCGGCATCGAGAGTGTTACCGACGCGGCCGGCAATCTCATCCCACGCGAAGACTGGTCACTGTTTTCTGAGTCCGGCACCGACTATTCCAAACCCTTTGGCGTGCCCGAGCCCAGCGCGATTCTACTCGCTCTCGCCGGCTTCGGCCTCCTCGGCATCCGCCGCCGCTAAACCGACCTCACCAGATGACCCAGGAATTGTGCGAGGCTGTCGGGGCGGGTTCCGACACGTCCGGAATCAGCGCCCACGCGGAGCGGGCCAGGCACGTTGTGCACCAGTCGTCCGTGTGCTCCGACTCCTCGCGGCAGTCTTGCACCTGTTCGCTGTCGTCACCTAGCATTTCGCACGGGTCTTGAGCGACGGCCTCGACGACCTCCGCCATCATCTGGATCGCTTTATCGGATACGTCGGCCATTCTGTCCTCCCCCGGGGTTTCCGGCAGTCTACCAGACTACAGCCGATCTCGCTCCCACCGGGACCTTCGCCGGGGCATATCTTTACCATCGACCTGGGAGTAGGGTGACTCTCCTTCTCGCACTACCCTAACTCTCACGCCATCCGGCGATCGGAACGGGATCAGCCGGATGCGCCGCCAAATGCCGATGTCCGTGCCGTAAATCGTCGGCTTGTGATTCGTGGCGAGGATCACGGTATGGCTCGGGCGGAATTGCCAGAAGTCTTCGCGCAGGCATGGCAACGTCGCATCGACCACCGCGTCCTCAACCGGCAAAACTGGTTCCGTCTCGTGTGCAATTGTGCGGCCGGCCCGCAGTCCATCGACGACGACAAGTGATTGCCAGACTGCAACCGGGACGAGCTGTTCCGCGGCGCCCCACTTGAACATGCGACGGACCTTATCGACGTACCGATTGACCGTGCTCCGTGCGAGGCCCGAGTCGACCATCCGAACCCGGGCCGCCTTGAGCGCCATCGGCGAGAACTCGCACGGCTAGTGTGCCGCCGTAGATGTCTTTGACGAAGCGGAGCGCGGATCGAATCGTAGCCTGCTCGCCGGTCGGTCGACCATTCTTGACGTAGTGGCTTTTGACGTGCCGCCAGTACCGCGCGATCAACTCCGTGATCGTGAGTCCATCGGCAGAAGTGACGGCTGGTTGTCGATCACGCGCTAACCACTCGCCGATCAGCCGATCGTAGTTGAGCCGGCTGGCCTTGGTGCCGTGCGGCCCGAGTAGATGGTCTTTCCCGTTGAGCGTGCAGATCGCTTGACCACTCTGGCGGTGGAGACGATACCTTGGAACGACGGTGTAAAGCTTTGGCATAATGCGGGGTCTCCGGGTGAATAGGAAAACGGAATCTTCCGTTTTTCCACCGTAGAAAACGCCGCACTACCGAACGTTCGAGTAGGTATCGCAAATAGATTCGGCTGACTAGATTAGAACAAGTGGAGGATAGCGGGCTCGAACCGCTGACCTCTTGCATGCCATGCAAGCGCTCTCCCAGCTGAGCTAATCCCCCGGGTGGGTCGTGCGGGAAAATCAGGTTTGCCCTGACCTCCCCGAACATTGAAAAGTATCAATCCCCCTTCACCATGTCAACCGGACCGTGGCCCGGCCGCCAGAAGTCGGCGGTACACTCTATCGACAAGGCCGCTGCGTCGATCAGAATGGACCCCATGACCGCTCCCGCCCATCCGGCTCGCCGCACACTCCTCATCCTGGCCAAAATCACGCTCGCGGTGGCGATCCTGGGCTACTTGCTCGTGCAAGTGCAGCGCCAGGCCGGCTTCGCGCGCCTGGTGAACGAGCCCAAGGAGTGGCGATACCTGGCGATCGGCCTGCTGTGCACCGCGTCGGCAATCTCGCTCACCTTCGTCCGCTGGCACGTCCTGCTTTCGGCGCTCGGCCTCAACTTTCGTCTCCGCGATACGATGCGGCTCGGCGCCCTGGGGTTCGCCCTGAATTTTGTCTCGCTTGGCAGTATCGGCGGCGACTTGTTCAAGGCGATCTTCGCCGCCAAAGATTCGCCGGGGAAGCGGACCGAGGCCGTGGCCACCGTGGTCGTCGACCGCTTGGTCGGTGTGCTGATGATGCTCTCGCTGGCGACCGTGGCAACCTTCTTTGTCGATTGGGCCGCGGCGCCGCCCGCGATCAACGTGCTCGTCCAGACCATTCGCGTCGCCACGGTGGGCCTGCTCCTCGGAATGGCCCTGCTGCTCGCGGTGCCCGCCCTTTCGGGCGAGCGCATCCGAGCGATTATCGGTTCGATACCGCTGGTCGGCAGCACCGCCGCGCGGCTGATCGGCACCGTGAGCGTCTATCGCAACGAAAAGCGGCGAGTGCTCCAGGCCTGCTCGATCAGCCTGGTATCGAACGCGCTCTTCATTCTTTCGTTCTACTTCATCGCTCAGGGGCTACCGGTCCAATCTCCGAGCATGGTGAAACACTTCGTGGTCGTCCCCGTCGCAAATCTGGCGGGCGCCATCCCCGCCACGCCGAGCGGCCTGGGCACCATGGAATTGGCGGTCGACAGACTGTATCAGGCGGTACCCACCCCGACGCCGATCCCCGCAGGCGACGGCACACTCGTCTCGCTCGGACAGCGGGCGACGATGATCCTGATGGCGGCCGGGTGCCTCGCGTTCTACGTGCTTCAGCGCGGAAATCTGCGCGAGGCGATGCACGAGATCGAAGAAGCCGAAGCGGCCGCCGAGGCGATGTAAGCCTCGCACTCCGCACTTCACAAATCAGTCGATCGGCTGGATGATCAGCGAGTACCAGCCCGTGGTATACGTCTCGAAGCCGGGCGCTTTGGCAAAACCGATGCAGCACTCGCGGCCTTGGTAGTTGGTCACAAAGAAACCCTTCGGCCGCGTGAACACGTCCGGAATCTCGCTCCGATCGAGCGAGTCGATCAGATGCTTTTCAAACGAATCGGCGAGCACCCGACCATCGGCGTCCATGATCGAGCAGCGCGTGCTGCTTTCTCTGCCGCCGCGAGTGGCACGGCTTTCATGATCGTCTGAGCCACGCCTCCCAATTGAAGATGATGCCCAACACGCCGATCATCCGTCCATTCGCCTGGCCATGTTCTCGCACGCCGCACGAATAGACCAGCGCCGGCTGCCGATCGATTAGCTCGCTGCGATGGGCCGTCTGGAAACCAAACTCGTCGCCACTCTTCGTTCGCAGCGCCGACGTGAACCAATCCTGATCGGCGACCGACCGGCCGATCGATTTGAATTGGTCGGGCCGACCGTTGGCGACGATCTTGCCGTTCATGTCTGCCAGCACCAGATCGACGTAGACCGTGTACGAATTGAGAATCACTCCCAGCCGCTGCGAAGCGAACTGGTATGCCGCCGGCGTCGCTTGGCCGAGCGCATCGACCACACTGCTGTCCGTCGCCCACCACCGCACGTCGCACGACCGCTCGTACAGATTGCGGTCGATCAAGTCGATGTTGGTGAGCGCGATGTCGGAGAGCCGCGTGCCGCGCACACTGGTGCCGATGATGTCCGACAATTCGGCAATTGATTTCTTGGTTTTCGTAGCCAGTTCGTTGGCCACGCCGGAGGTCTTCTCCGAGAGCGACTGAACTTCGCCCGCAACGACGCTGAACGCGGCCCCCGCCTCGCCCGCCCGCGCCGCTTCGATCCGCGCGTTGAGCGCCAGCAGGCGGGTATTCGAGTTGATGTCGCTAATCTCGTCGATCGCGTCGGTCAGCATTTGCGAGAGATCGGTCACGTACCGCGAGATGTCTTGCACGCTGTCGGCCTGCCGCGATTCGTCGGCAGCCTGGCCGCCAGCGGCGACCGCCTTGGGGCTGGGCGAAGTTGGTGCAGCAAATGCTGTAGCAAGGGCAGACATGATTGTTTCCAGGGTCTAGGAGGAATTCAACATCGATCGCGCCCAATGCGAACTAGGCCGCGCGATCGATCGTCGCTGCGTGCCCAGTCGGCGTTCTGCCCCAGAAATCAGTTGAGCAACTCTAGGTAATAAAAGGGTCCCTGGCGGATGGTGGTTTCATCCCCCGACGCGAGTGCCGAATTTCGCCAACCGTACGACCGGCACAATACGCGCCGTCGACGCGTCACGGTTCGCCCAATGCGGCACGAAGGTGTCGCAAAACGTCCAACCCCACACCGACCGAATTGTCCGATCGAAAACTCGCGAAGATCAGCCCGGACGACGGCGCCGACGACGGGTCCCCGTAACCTGCACCGCGAACCCACACCACCAGCGCCGTCCGCTCGTCGACAAACGAATAAGCCTTGCCGACAATCTCGTCCATCCGCAAATAAACATCGCGGATCACCTGCTGCTGGCTCGCATCCGGATAGGGTCCAAATAATCGCCCCAGCTGCGCCGGCAAATCGAACACCGCCACCACCAGCCCGCCCCTGCCCCGCGACAGTTCCGCAATCAGCCGCTCCTGCTGATCGCGATCCGCCGCCGAGAGCGAGTCCACATCCTGTGGCGGCAGACGCTCGGGCGACAACAAAGTCGTCGTCCGCAGTCCACGCTTCGCCAGCGCCGCGGCACAGGTGTCGAGTGCCAGCGGACTGGAATCATTCCACTTCGCTCGCGTGCCGACGTCGCTCAGCAGCGCCAGATTGTGCAGCACCCCCTGCTCCAGGAGTTCGTCCACCCGCGCCGGTTCCAATCCGTCGAGCACCACCAACACCACGCGACGGATTTCCCCCGGCCGCCTCCCGCCCCAATCTGCTAGCAACCGCCGGATCCATTCCATCAACAACGCACCCCGATAGCACGACAACTCGCTCGACGCACACTCACCCGACCCGGCATTGTAGGCAATTTGCATCCGCTGTCACGATTGGTCTCGACAACGACGCGGGGAATGCCATAATCCGCCCCGCCGGGCTCTTCGCTAGCAATGGTTTCGCTGCCGCTGCGTCATTCTGCCAACGTGTTGGGACTGCCGTTCATGGGCCGACTTCGTTCTCAATTTCGTGCGATCGCGACGCACTTCGATGAACATGCGCCTGCGGCGCAAATCGGCCTCGCCAGCTTCAGCGCAATTTTAATTCTCGCATGCCTCATCGGCTGCGCCCAACCGCTTCGCGTCAATTCGCGCGCCAAGGTCGACGCCGCAGCCGACGTCAAAGCACAACTGGCGCCGACGCCCCGACTCAGGCCGGTCAGCGCAATGTGGCTCCCCTATAGCCGCAACCGGCCACATGCAGCCACGGTCGCCATCGTCGACGTCGACGGCCTGCTGCTCAACAACGACGCCACCGGCCTCGGCTCCTGGGGCGAGAATCCCGTCTCCATCTTCCGCGAGCGGCTCGACGCGATCGAGTGCAATCCAAATGTCTGCGCCGTCGTCGTTCGCATCAACACACCCGGCGGCAGCGTCACCGCCACCGATATCATGTGGCGCGACCTGAAGTCATTCAAAAAACGCACCTGCCTCCCCGTCGTCGGCTGCTTGATGGACGTTGCCGCCGGCGGTGGATACTATTTGGCCACCGCCACCGATTCGATCGTCGCCCATCCGACCACCGTCACGGGCGGCATCGGCTGCATCCTCAACGTCTACAACCTCCAAGACCTGATGGCCCAGTTCAACATCCTCGGCGTCCCGATCAAAGCCGGCGCAAATATCGACCTCGGCACCCCGATCAAAGCCCTCAGCGACGAGAAACGCGAGCTCCTCCAAACCATGGCCAACGAATTTCACGCCCGCTTCCGCAACGTCGTCCTCCAGGGCCGGCCCAACGTCGATCCCGATCTAAAAACCACCTTCGACGGCCGCGTCTTCACCGCCCGCCAAGCCTGCGACCTACAATTGATCGACGAGATCGGCTACGTCGACGACGCGGTCGAGCTCGCCCAATCGATGGCCGGCGTCCAAGGTGCAAACGTCGTCTTCTATCATCGCACCGACGACCCCGCCCTCTCGCAATACTCGATCACACCCAACACCCCGCTACAAAAAGGGCTCATCCCCATCAGCGTGCCGGGCCTCGACCGCTCCAAAATGCCGACCTTCCTCTATCTCTGGCAAATGGAACCGTCCACCGAGATGTCGGTCGGAAAGTAGCCCCGCTCGCGAGTGTCCTGCATCATCATGAAGCTCGCCATCTGCCGCATCGCCCTGCTGCTAGCCCTCTGCCTGCCAACTCATTTCGGCATCGCCGCCGAGAGCATCTACGACGCGCTCATCCAACAAGGCGTCGAACTCTCCGCCGACGAAACGACCAAACTGCCGCCGCCGCTGCTCGCCGACGGACTCGCTGCCGCCGCCCAGCGCCAGGCGATCGAATCGCTGCTGGCCGGCCGATACGAATGGGACCAGTTCACGCGCAAATCCGTCGTCAGCCCCCTCCTCTTAAAAATCGACGACCTCGATCGTGAATCCGGACAAGTCAGCCGGCGAGCCGATCTCTACTTCGTCGCCTACGGCAAGCTCGACATCTTCGGCGACGATCGCAAGCTGCAAGAGCACTTGAATCTCGCCTCGGCCGGCGACTCCGAATCCGCCGGCAGTCACGTCACACTTCTCACCGCCGACGAGCTCGCCAAACGCGGCCTCTCCGCGAGCCAAACCACCGACCCGAATCACGCTGGCACGCGCTGGGTCGCCGTCGAAGCAACGCTCCTCAACAAGGTCCAACTCAACCTCACCACTCGCAACGAGAAACTCGAAACCGACCACTCGTTGCTCGTCGCTTCCGCCTCGATCCCAAGTTCCAGAACGACGACGACTATCCCAACTGCTGGCGCGCGATCACGTTCGACGACGCCGGCCGCCGCCAGATCGGCCCGCCGCAACCCTACATGGGGCTCGGTTCCTACGTCAAAGCCACCCGTCTCACCGAGCCCGCCGGCGCCGTGTTCATCGAATACCACGTCGTCTACGCCGAACCAGCACGGCTGGTTCCACGGCGCCAACCTGCTCCGCTCCAAGCTGCCGATCGTCGCCCAAGACGTCGTGCGCAAGCTCCGCCGCAAGATGGCCGAGCAATAGAAAAACTACCGCAGTTCAATATCTTTGGCGGTGTCGGCCACGACACTGCGACCACAACACGGCACATCCCCCCAACAAGTACCAAACGCCAGCGTCAGCTCCCCCGCAGCGTCTCCGCAATCGGCAGCCGCATACACCGCACCGCCGGAACGGCCGCCCCCAGCGTTGCAATGAGAATCGCCACCGCAAACCCTTCGCCGATCGCCCACAGCGAAATATCCCCCTGCACCAGCCCCGACGTCCGCCGCCAATAGGTGAGCAGAATCGTCACGCCGATCCCCAGTGCAATTCCCAGTAGCGCGCCCACGATCGACAAGAAAAACGACTCGCTCAAGATCAGCCGGGCCACGCGCCACTGCTTCCATCCCATCGCCCGCAGCGAAGCGATCTCCCCCCGCCGCTCGAACACGGTCATCGCCATCGTGTTCATCATCCCCACGCCGCCGATCACGATCGCAAACAACGACGTAAACCACGACATCGCCCGCGTCACCTTCATCTGCGTGAGCGACTTCACAAACTCCGCACACGGCACCGCCGCGATCTCCGGATCGAGCGCCTCGATCTCGCCGCGAATCCGCGCGATCTCCGCCGCCTTCCGCGTCTCGGTCATGACCACAAACCCCGTGACCTCCCCGGCACGATCCATCTGCCGCTGCAACTCGTCGAGCAACAGGAACACCGCCCCATTTTCGTACACGCTGAAGCTTTCAAACACGCCAATCACTTCGAAATCCTGCCCATAGAGCGAGATCGTGTCGCCCGTCTTCTTGCCGAGATTCGCCGCGATGATTCGCCCCAACATCACCTGCCGCCGGTCGCCTTCTCGCAGCCGCCGACCCGAAACGATCTTTACCCGATCGAGCACCGAACAATTCGGCTCCCAACCGTTGACGATCACCATGAACAGGTCCTGATCCTCGAACGAGACCATGTCCATTAGCCCGCCGATCACCTCGCGCACGCCTGGAATCTCTCGCATCTGGTCGCCCACCGCGAGCGGGATCCCTTTCGAGAGTTGCACTGCCCCGCCCCGCCGCTGCACGACCAAGTCCGCGCCGGGCCGCGTGTACAAATCCAAGAACGAACTCTCCAGCGATTCCGATACGCCGACCAGCGCCACCACCGCCGCTACTGCAATCGCCAGCCCACATGCCGTCAGCGCCGAACGCGCCGGCCGCCGCCACAGATTCTTCCCCGCGATGGTCCAAGTATTCATCGTCGCCGCCCATACTGCCTAACCAACAACACAACAACAAACTCCCCGTTTTTTGGAATTAGCACGGAGACACGGAGCAGTTGAATTCAATGCAGAGAGCACCGCTAATGACCGCTAATCTTCGCTAACGACCGAGGAAGCAGAAACCATGCACTCTCGAAATTAGCGTTTATTAGCGCAAATTAGCGGTGCCCTGTTTCATCTTCTTCTCGGTGCCCTCCGTGGTGAAATTCACGTGCCAAAGTTTGTGTTGAGTTGATCCTAAGAATCCTGCAGCCGACCATCCCGAATCCAAACCGTCCGCTCCGCCCGGGCCGCCACGTTGGCGTCGTGCGTGATCACCACCAGCGTCAAACCTCGCTCGCGGTGCAGTCGGTCGAACAACTCCAGCACACTGCTCCCCGCTGCCGAATCTAAATTCCCCGTCGGCTCATCGGCCAGCAGCAACTTCGGCTCGTTCGCCAGCGCCCGCGCGATCGCCACCCGCTGCCGCTCTCCCACCGACAGCTTCGCCGGCAAATGTCCGCCGCGATGCGACATCCCCACCAGCTCCAACAGCTCCGCCGCCTTCGCCACTCGCTGCCGCGCACCGAGCGAACCCTCGAACATCGGAATCTGCACGTTCTCCAGCGCCGAGAGCGTCGGCAACAAATAGAACGATTGAAACACAAACCCCAGCGTCGTCGCCCGAAACCGATCGAGGTCGGTCTGCCCCGCGAGCGAACGCCCGTCAAAGAGGATTTCGCCGCTGGTCGGCCGATCGAGCGCCCCGAGCAAATTCAAGAGCGTCGACTTCCCGCTCCCGCTCGGCCCCATAATCGCCAAGTACTCGCCCCGCCCAATCGCGAGCGAAACATTCACCAGCGCCTGCACCTTACCGTCATCGTAGGTGCGGCTAACGTTGTTAACTTGCAGCAGCGGCTCGACCGCAACCGGCGAATTCGTGGGTGGCATTTGCAACAAGGTACTACTCATGGCGAAGTGCATCAACAGGAGGAATACTCGCGGCGCGAAACGCAGGATAGAACGAACCGGCCACACCCGCCAGTACCGCCGCCACCGCGCCGATCAACACTGCCGTCCCCGAGAGGCCCCCGGGCACCAGCAAACTCGTTCTCGACCAAACCGAAAGCAGTTCCATCAGCAACCACGACGCGACAATACCAACCGCCGCCGCGGCCACGCTGATCGCCAGGCTCTCGCCCAAGATCATCCGCACCACCCGCGTCCGTCGCCAGCCAATCGCCCGCAAAATGCCCAGCTCCCGCGTCCGCTCGATCACCGACATCAACATCGTATTGAGCATCCCCAAAAGCGACAACGACAACACGATCACCGTCGTCGCCCAGGCCATCCCTTTGCCCAGCGTCGCTTCTGTGGCGCTATCCACAAATTGCCGCGTCCGCTGCGCCTTCAGCCCGAGCGGCTGGTCACGTTCGTCGCGGAGCGCCTCGATCGATTGGCACACCTTGTCCATCCCCGCCTCGTCGCGCAGCGAATCCGCCACGCGCACCTGGATCTCCGATACCACGTCGGGCCGCTCCATCAGTTTCTGCACCCGCCCGAGCCGCGCTACAATGCTGTTGGCGTCGTAAGGGTTGTCCGCCTGGTACAAACCAACAACGCGAAACTCCTCCCCTTCAATCTCCAACGGCTGTCCGACTTTTTTCTTGAGCGCCGCCGCGATGCCGCTGCCCAAGAGCACGCCATCCTCATCCCCCGCCGCCAGCGGCCGTCCCACACTGATCGACAGCTGCCCCAGCGCCGAGCTCCCCATCGCCAGTCCCCGCAGCGGAATTCCAATCAGATGCGACTCGCCCAGCGATACCATCTCGGTCAAGCTGCCGTCGACACTCGCCACGCCCGGCACCGCCGCCAGCCGCGGCAACATCTCCGCCCGCAAACTGCTCGTAAGCCGATTCGAAATCCCGGCCCGCACCACCACAATATCAATCCCCCGCGTCGCATAAAACTCACTCGCCGAATCCGCATACCCCCAGGCAATATTCCACAGCGTCGTCACCGCCGCCACCGCCACCGCGAGCCCCACGACGGTCATCACCGTCCGCGCCCACCGCTGCCGCAAATTCTTCAAAATGACCTGCGAAAACTGCATCGTGCGATCCACCACCGGGGCAACAAGAAAGGGCTCCCAAAGTATGCCCCGTGATTATGCCCGCTGCGGCGAAAAATGCATACGCGGATTGGTACGTCGACGGGCATACCAGCATCCGCCGACGGTCGCCGGATTCTCGATTTGAACCAGAAGGGACCGCGTCGAGCGAACTTTGCCGCTACTTAGCTATAGGCCCCCGAACCATGGCGAAAACTCCGCGCAGCGACCAACTCATCGCGAAATCTGTTGCGTTCGACATGCCGCGTGGCAGTGTAAAAAGACCTCGTCCGCCGCATCAACGAAGAAAAAGGGGCCTGACGGGCTCTGTAGAAAACTCCTCTTGCTAGCTAAACATTCATGCCGCTTGCATTCGTACGAAGAGGGTGTCGGTTACCAGCAAATCTCCGCGAGCCGTTGTATTGGCCGCGCTTTCGACAGCGCGGCGTGCGTTGCCGGCTTACTCACACGTGTGTAGTCCTAAGAAGTTCACGCAGCATCAACTCTTCGCCTGCTTGACGTTGAAGAACTTTCTCAAGACGGACTATCGGGGCGTGGTCGCTCACCTGATTGATCATCCTACGGTGGTCGAAGCATTGGAACTGAAACGCATCCCCCATTTCACAACGCTGCAAAAGGGGGCCCGTAGATTGCTGGCTGCCAAGCCGGCCAGATGCCTGTTGGACGCAACAGTCCGGCAACAAATGGGACGACGTCAGCGCGTTCGCTCGTCGGCAATCGATTCGACTGGCCTGCAATGCGGAACAGCGAGCGCGTACTTCGTGCGTCGACGCAAAAAGGTGGGAAGCCCTTGGAAAACGGTGGTTTATCATCGATATCCCAAGCTGGGTGTGGTCTGCGATACGAGCAATCATTTCATTCTCGCTTTCCACGCAGGACGCGGACCGCGACCGGATGTGGACGAGTTTCGCCCACTGGTGGCTGATGCGCTTCGGCGGGTGCGGCTTTCTCTGATGGCTGCGGATGCAGGTTACGACTCCGAACCCAATCACGAGTTCGCGCGCGATGAACACGGCATTCGCACGCTGATCCCTCCCAAGCATGGCCGACCCACCGACAAGCCAGCCAGCGGTCGCTATCGGCGACTGATGCAAACCCGCTTCGATCGTGAGACCTACCGTAACCGAGTGCAGGTCGAGACGGTCATGTCGATGATCAAAAGGCGACAAGGTTCTCAAGTGCGCGGACACAAATACTGGAGCCAGTGCCGCGACCTACGACTGATGGCCCTCACGCACAACGTCATGATTCTGGTCTATGTCGAGGTTTTCTACAGAGCCTGTCAGGACCCAAATCGCGATTTGATTTCTGACACTTCGCTGACCTCAATGGATTATTTCATTCTTCGAATTGAAATAAACGACAGAATTCCCACAAGAAGCGGCGCCAAAATTGAAACGAGAATTGCCCACCAACCGATAAGCAGCGAGGCGCCGCCGCTAATTGTTCCAAGTATTACTGCCCAACTATATCCCGTCCCTCCACTCCATGCTTGCACATAAAATTCGACCATCAGCGACTGAACAAATCCCAATACCCCTCCCAAAACGGCACAGACAAATAATGCAACCATTTTTACAAGTTACCTGTCGGAGACGAAGGCGAAACAAATAAGAGGAGATTAACAAATGCCAGGAACCTTTTTCCGATTCATCACCTTGAGTTCAACTGGCCGCCAAGAAAATACAACACTGCACTAATGTGCAAACAGACAACCGCCATGCCAATTCGGTGACCCACGGAAATTCCCACCGCTACCTTGCCGGCAAGTTTTCTCCCCCCTCAAGCAGGCGGGGCCGCCGGCAGTATATCGCCACCCGACAACACCTGAAACAGTGATTGTCACCGTGGCGACGAGTCTCGCTTCGTCGCCGGCCCGCGACGGCCGGTCGTGTTATTGGTGCGCCAATCAATAGCAGACGGTGGCCAAAAATAATCGTTGAACCGAGCCGCCCGCAGATGTATAAACACCCGTACACTCCGCACGTCCGTTTGTAGCCGCGGCCACTTTCCCTCTGTCACCTTCCGAACCGCCAACCAACAACCGCATCGCCGGCCCGCTCAAGGTCCATCCACCAACGGACCACCCGCGGCCCCGTTAACCCTGCGCACGAAGGTATTTTTTTCCTCCCCGCTCCATGCTCCCTGCCCCACGCAAGACAACCTGGCGTCTTCGACGAAACTTGGCGTCTTGGGAAACTATAAGGACTTACGTCAACGAAACCTGTCGCCTTCCTCCCTGCCCGGAGTTTACCCGCCGAGGCGGGCTACCTCCTGTTTCAATTCTTTTTTGAACAAGAGGAAGCAGAGGTAGCAGAGAAAAAAGACTCGCCGTCGTACCGCTCCTGTCGCAGGTGACCCCACCGTCCGCCCTGTCACCTTCGAAAGAATAAGGACTTACGACAACGCCGCGTGACGCCTTCGAGAATTAAACGACTTACGACAAATCGAAAGAAATTCGCCCCAGCGAGAATCGCGGACAGGCGGGCCACAAGAAAGGCGGCTGCACCAGAAAGTGACCATGGCCCCCAAAAACCAAGCCCGAAAAGAAGTACACCCCAGAGGATTCGAACCTCTAACCTTCGGTTCCGTAGACCGATGCTCTATCCAATTGAGCTAGGGGTGCTCAGAATCAACGACTCAAGTCTACTGATTCTGGTTCGCCCGACAAGGCCCGCTCGCGGCGGCAGCAGACCACTTCACGGAGTGCGACCAAAAGAGTCTAAGGGAATGGCGGAAATTCAAGTCACCAAACAACCGGGCGGACACGTCTTGACAAACATCGGCGTTTGGTCGCCAGATGGCCAGTGGATTGTTTACGACACCCGCAGCGACCCGGCCGGCGAGAAATTCGACGGCCACACAATCGAAATCGTCCACGTCGACTCCGGCGAGATCCGCCAAGTCTACCGCTCCCAAAACGGCGCCCACTGCGGCGTCGCCACCTTCCACGCCACCGCCGACAAAGTCGTCTTCATCCTCGGCCCCGAGCATCCTACCCCCGACTGGCAATATGGCATATCGCATCGGCAAGGAGTGGTGGTAGATCTCAACAGTCCCGGCAAAGCGATTCCTCTCGACGCCCGCGATCTCTCGCCCCCCTTCACTCCCGGCGCACTCCGCGGCGGCACCCATGTCCACATCTACAGCAGCGACGGCCAGCTAGTGAGCTTCACCTACGACGACAACCTGATCGCAGACCACGCCCGTAACATCGGCGTCAGCGCCGTCGGCCGCAAC
Organism: uncultured Planctomycetota bacterium; assembly: GCA_963847905.1. Classification (GTDB taxonomy): domain Bacteria; phylum Planctomycetota; class Planctomycetia; order Pirellulales; family Lacipirellulaceae; genus DASYDU01. Next base: position 766,601 of record CAWKBP010000007.1, read on the forward strand.
GTCACCGTCCCCAAAACACGTCCCCGCAATCACGACGGCTCCGCGTTTTCCGTGCTCGTCACGCGAACCACAAAAACACCACGCCCCGGCTCCGATGAAATCTCGCGTGCATTTGAAGAAGCCTGGGTCGGCACCAACGGTTACCTCCGCCCCGACGGCACCCGTCAACACCGCGCACTCGCCTTTCAAGGTCACGTCAAAACTGCGACCGGCAATACAATCAGCGAAGCATTCCTCGTCGACCTGCCCGATGACCTGACGCAACCAGGCGACGCACCGCTCGCCGGCACGCAAACCACTCCCCCTGCCCCGCCGCGAGGAACAACACAGCGCCGCCTCACGCACACATCGGAGCGCAAATTCCCCGGCCTCCAAGGCCCGCGCCACTGGCTTCGCAGTTCGCCCAACGGCGAGCAGATCGCACTTTTAATGCGCGACGATGCCGGCATCATCCAACTCTGGACGATCACCCCGCTCGGCGGCGAACCAAAACAAATCACCAGCCACCCCTTCGACGTCGCCTCCGCCTTCAGCTGGAGCCCCGACGGCAGCTCAATCGCCTACGTCGCCGACCGTAGCGTATTCGTAACAAGAGTCGACACCGGCGAGTCGGAGCGGCTAACAGAAAAGAAGGCCCATCAGAATCCGCCAAGACCCGAAGCATGCGTATTCGCGCCCGACGGCAGTCGCATCGCCTATGTCCGGCCGGTGGAGCAAGACGGCGCAAACCTGGAACCAGATTTTCGTCGTCACGCTGCCCGGCGGAGAACTTGGGGAGCAGTAGCAGAATCGCCATGAATCTCGGCCAGCTTCGCACGAATCGTTTCGGTGAGCTCCGGAGCGAGCACCTCGATGAGATGCCAGGCCTCGGCGGCGTGGTCGCTCGAGTGGCAGCGCGTTGAACGTCTCGTCCGGCGGCAGCTCGGCGATGATCGCGTCGCGGATCCTCTCCTTGGCGAAAATTCGAGCGTTCGTCCGCTTGGGAAACTTACGCCGCTGCCGCCGATTCGGACGAATCGGCGCATGATCGTAAACCACGACCGCCGCGGCCGGCGCGCCGCCAGAGAGACAGTAGGGCCGGCCAGCTTCCCAATTGCCGCCGCGCGTGCGGGCTGCTGCAAATTCGATCTCCTCGGAAGACAGCAACCGTGTGGCCAACACATCGAACCCCTGCTCGCGGATCATGCCGACTACGCGATGAGTCAACCCGCGGCGAATCACTTCCTCCCGCAGCACAAACACGGCCAGCCCCTGATCATTCACATGCGGACTCAGCCGCTCAACAAACACGTTCAGCCAGCGATTCGACTTCCCGGCCCGCGCGAGCCGCGCCAAAAACTCCGGCGCCGGTCCCCAACCTGTCTTTTGCAAGTACGAATGCAAGCCTTCGAGCGTCACATCGACTTCAATCCACAGCCGCTTTGCCATATCGCCAAGGATCGTGGTAAAGTCGTGCTCCGACTTCACGCGCTCCGCAAGTTGGAGCTCGCCGCGGGAGAGATTCGACTTGGGCCCTTTGTGATACACGGCATGGTAAGCAAGGCTGTGGAAGTAGTCGCGCGGACTCGGCACGGAGCAGAGATCGTTGTGGCGGACGGCCCCGGCCAGGATTCGTTTTGCAATGTGCGGCGGATAGTAAGGCGTGCCGCAGTAGGCAGAGCGCGCCAGGCCGCTTTCGCTATACACGTCGCATGGCTGGATGCCCGGCTCGGCATGCAGCACATCGAGCACGTCGGCCAGCGAATCGTCGGCGACCAGCATGTCGACGTCCTCGCTCGGCTCGATTTCCGGCAGCCGCTCGAACCAACGCAACACGGCGTACCGCACGCGTCGCTCGTCGAAGCTACCAAACATGCCGCGCAGGCCAAGCGTGTGGGGAATGAAATGGAGCGAATTGCGGCGGCAGTTTTTCGGCCGGCGAACGCGGCTGGCAAACATCCGCCGCGCCTTTCCCTTCGGCGTGCGAAACGTCACGATCCGCGGCAGCGAAAATCGCTTGAGCACCAGGTGAATCATGCATCCCAGAAACCCAACAAGCGACGCGAGACTTGGACTGCAGGGCCAGACAACCCAATCCGCATGCCGAACCGAATCGTACTTCCACAGGCTGCGCGTGTGCGTCCCGCGGAGGATCAGCACGTCGGCGTTGTTGTTGAGCACAAGCTTGCGGCGGTTCGACGAGGTGAGCCGCTCGGCCAGCTGCGGATGGTCCGCCTGCAGGCGTTCGATGCGAGCCGCATCGCCGCTCACGCCGAGATATTTTGTGTAGTCGTCCTCGCGGAGGCTGAGCGCCACGTCGGCATCGCGCACGCCGAATTCGATGAAGATCGGATCTTCGGGCCAGAGTCTCCAAGGATGCATTCGGCGACCTCCTGGTCGATTAAGCAGCGGCGGATTGGGGGACGACCGATTCGGCTTCGGCCAGCGCGGCCGCCACGTCATCAAGTCCAACATGCAGTACTTGGTGCCGACCGGGGCACTCTGCAAACACCAGTTGATGGTGCAAACCAAGCAGCCGGGTCCGTTTCGGGTAGCAAGCGTAGTTGAACCTGCCAGCGGGCACAATTTCGATCACGCGGGTCCCGGGCCGGGCAAATACGAGGTTGGCTAAACCGGCCCCATGTGTTGCAACCACAATTTCAGCCTCATGGATCAGTCGGGCCTGCTTGGCTAGCGGATAATCTTCCAGCGAATGGGTCTCGAATCCGTGAGAATGAAGCAGATATTCGAGTTGCTGCTCGTTAGCCAGTGTGCGTGTGCCGGTTTTGCGACGGCTGATGAAGATCCTGCGCGGAGCTGTAACGGCCGCATCGGACCCAAGTCCAGCCAGCATCGTCCGTCCAAATTCGCGCAAGCACGTTGGCGATGGAAACGACGGCACGATCAGCTCGTCGGCCTCGAGCAACAATTTGCAATGTGGTTGGATTAGTTGGCGCCGTTCGATCCCAAGGGCGGCCAGTGCCGACTGCTGATATGGCTTGAGGCAGTCGACCAGATAGTAGTCCGCCGCAAGCCCAGCGCGACGCATCGGCATCAGGCGTGGGAGGATTTCGATCAACCAGTGAAAGTAGTTATGACTGTAACGCGCATTGAGCACGGCGACGCGCCCCTCAACTCGTTGTTTGGGTGGCAACCACATGCGCGACGTGACGTCGCTCGACCAACGCTTTCGCCAGTAACGCAAGCTGAAGCGGCTAATGGGAATTTTTGAAGTTTGCACTTCGCCATCGAGAAAGAAACCAGTTTCGCGGACCGCCTTTCCGGCCGGCCCCACCGCGCAGCATTTTCGACCGTACGACATACCGTAGGCGAGTTGGGCCACGAAGGCAGGTTGAAACGTCGTGCTCGGCAGCGATAGCACTTCGCGCTGCCCGCGCGAGTACCCGAAGTATGTGAAAGCGCCGACAGTCTCCTCGCTACCGACCGTCTGATGTTGAATGCAATCGGGGTGTTCTCGTGCCAATTGAGCGATTGGCACTTGCGCGCAAGGCGCGGCGCTCGGCAGCCGACCTGCAACTCCGGCTCCCAGCGGCAACAAATATTTGCCCACGCGCAGCCACCCGCGAGGTGGGCGATAGCTTGTCGTCGAGCTCATGCTAGCCGTCGCTCTCTCGGGGGATTCCAGCGATTTTCGTGCTATAGCCGAAGTTCGCCTAGTGGGATTTCTTCACAATCGCTGCCGCGATAACCGATACGTTCGATATCGGCGGCCTAATCGTCACGCTTTAACACTGTCTTAACACTGTCGACGATTCAACGGGGCAAGAACACGCTGGGAGCTAATTCTTTGCCAAATAGCGAAACTGCAGACATACACCGCGCCGATGGTGAAATCCTCCATCGGCGTGCGTTCGATCGCTCCCTGGAATGGGACATCGACCTTCCGTCCGAACTCGTCGAACGGATTTGGAATGCCCCGGGTGCGTTGCTAGCGGAGGGCGAAAAGCTTCAGGATAAGCTCCGCTGTACCGTGGCGCGGATCGAGCATGCGGGCGACCTCTTCACCTGGAAGCACCACAATTGGGGGACGCTGCGCCGCACGATCAAGAAATCGCTGGCCCAGTCGCCGGCCCAAAAATCTTGGCAGGATAGCGGCTATTTGCGCCGGCTGGCATTGCCACACCGCGAATTCGCGCCGTCTACGAACACCGCTTTGGGCCGTTTCAACATTGTTCGTATTTGTTGTCGGACTACATCGTCGGCACATCGCTCTATCGGTTGATGCGGTTCGAGCGGCCGTCAACGGATTTCGTCGCGTATCTGGCGGAACAGGTCGGCACCATTTGGCAACAGCTGGATGATTTGGGCGTTTGGCACAACGATTTCAAAACCGAGAATTTCCTCGTCGACCGGGAAGGCAAAGTTTGGCTGATCGACTTCGAACGGATGCGGCGCTTTGCGGAATGCGACCGTGAGCGGATGCGCGAGCGGCAGATGAAAGATGCCCGCGACTTTCTCCATCCGCGGAATTGGCGGAGCGATCCGGCGGCGGCGGAAGTTTTTCGGCAGGCCATTCTTGCCACGCCCGCAGCGCGGCAGACTTTGGCCGGTCCGCTACGAGCAAAGCATCCGCTCAATGAGCCGACCGTAGCGAAAAACCAACCGAACCATTTGGTAACCGTGTTGATTCCTTGTCGCAACGCCGCGGAATCGATCGTTGGTTGCCTCGAATCGGTCCGCGACATGGCCGACGAAATCATCGTTGCCGACTACGGCTCGACGGACGATACGCTCGAACGGGTGCGGAAGTTTGGCGGCTGTCGCATTGTCGAAAACGAGGATGTGGCGAGACATATTCACCTATCTCAGGACCCGGTAGAATTTGTCGCCCGTGCCGCCGGCCAAGCCTCGCATGAATGGGTCTTGCGGCTTCGGCCGGACGAGCAACTCAATGGCGAGCTGAGCCGGCAGGTGCAGGATCTGCTGGCGACGGAGCCAACTCAAGACGGATTTCAAATCGCCCGTACCGTCTACTTGCGGGGCCGACGGCTGCGTTATGGGGACTTTCGTAGCGAGCCTTCGATTCGATTGTTCCGCCAGCGTGAAGCGAAGTTCGAACTTTGCGACGGCCGCGTGGAAGTCGGCATCCCGTCGGGAAAAATCGGCACGATGAAGTCGCGGTTGGTCTACGAGGCGTGTCCCAGCATCGAGCGCTGTATCCAGGAAATGACGCGAGCGGCGACGCGGGCCGCTTACGACGTTCGGCAGGATGGTCCCCGCGCTTCGCGACGGAGATGGGTCTGGCGAGTTCCGCTGAGATTCGTTCGTTCTTATGTCTTGCGTTCGGGTTGGCTCGACGGCTGGGTCGGGCTGAACGCCAGCTTTCTCTCGGCGCTATCCGTGTATTTGCAGGAAGCAATTCGTTGGGAAATCGCGCGGCCCCCGTTTGAACGGCGGTCGCTGGTTCACGACAGTTTGAAGCAACTAAAAGTCTTCGCGCCGGACGAAAAGGCAGAACCACTGCCTGCCACCGACCCGCGGCTGCGATCCGCTCGGCCGCCTAGTCCACACTGATGAACATCATCATGATGCATTCTACGAAATCTGCAACCATTGCCGTCCGCAAAGCGAACTCGCCGCGTCATGCAGGTGATCACGCCGTCTCACATGTCGGGCGCCGAGATGCAATTGGTGCGACTGACACGGCAGATGCAGGACCCGCGGGCACCAATTCTCGACCGTGATCAAGCGCGGCTGCAAAGCGACCGCAGAGATGCAGCGGCTTGGCGTCGACGCGACTCCCTTGGCAATTGGCGGCAAACTCAATGCGCTGGCGATCCACGTACTCGCCCAACACGCGCGGCAAACGAAGGCGGATTTGATCCAGTCGACGCTTTCGACTGCCAGCTGGTGGAGCGGCTGGCTGGAGCGGCTGAGCGGCATCCGCACGATCGGCCATGTCCAGGGTTTTACCTCGGCGCGTTGGCACCGGCGTCAATCGCATTTGCTGGCCGTGTCGCAAGCGGTGAAAGACGACCTGGTGGCGCAAGGCATCGAGGCGGAGAAAATCACGGTGCTTCACAATGCGCTGGAGCCCGCGGAATTCGTCGCGCGGCGCGATCCGCGCGAGCTCCGCGATGAGTTCGGCGCGACGGACGAGACACCGGTGATCGGGACGATCGCCCACCTCTCGGAGAAGAAGGGGCACCGCGACTTATTTGAAGCGATTCCGCTGGTGTGCCGCGAGTTTCCGCAGACGCAGTTTTGGATCGTCGGCCAGGGACAGCTGCGTGACGAGCTCGAAGCGACCGCTCGGACAAACGGCACGATCAACAATGTGCGGTTCCTGGGTTTCCGCCGTGACATGGCCGACATCATGAACGCGATCGACGTCATGGCGCTGCCATCGCATCGCGAACCATGCGCGTTGGTGTACATCGAGGCGGCACTGATGAAGAAGCCGATCCTGGCTTGCCGGGCGGGCGGCGCACCGGAGTCGGTCGCAGACGGCGAGACGGGCCTGTTGGTGCCGGTCCGCGACAGCCGCGCGATCGCCGCAGCGCTTTGCGAGCTGCTCGACAACCGCGACAAAGCGAAATTGATGGGCCAGGCGGGCTACGATCGAGCTCGCGATGTGTTCGGCTGGTCGAGATTTGTGCAGACTCTCGAGGGGGTCTACGATCGGGTGCTCGATGGTCGCGCGGCAGCGCCGAGCGAAATGCATCGTCGCGCTGCGTAATTTATTCGCTTTTGAGGCGGTATCCGATCCCCTGCTCCGTGATCAAATAGCGAGGCTGTGTGGGATCGGCTTCCAGTTTGCGGCGCAAATTTGCCATGAAGACTCGAAGATAGTGGGTCTCTTGCACCTGTTGAGGTCCCCAGACGTCCTTCAACAATTGGCGGTGTGTGAGCACCTTGCCCGCCGAGTGGACTAGCGTCGCGATGAGCTTGAATTCGAGGGGCGTCAAATGCACCTCCTCGGCCGCGATGAACACCCGGCGCGAGGCGACGTCGATCTTCAAATCTCCAACTTCGTAAATCGTCGCGCCAGGTTCGTTGCTGCCGATGCGGGCGGCGTGACGTAACGCCGCTCGGATTCGCGCTAACAGCTCGCCAGTGCTAAAGGGCTTGGTAAGGTAGTCGTCGGCGCCGTGGTCGAGGGCCGCAATCTTTTGGTGCTCCTGATCGCGCGCCGACAAAATGATGATCGGCGCCGAAAACCACTCGCGCAGCTGCTTGAGCACCTCCTGCCCGTCCATGTCGGGCAAGCCCAAATCAAGAATCACCAAGTCCGGCGGCGACTGCGCGGCCCGCCGAAGTGCTTCTTGTCCGGTAGCGGCCTCTTCGAGCCGGTAGCCGGCGCTGGACAGCGACGCGCCGAGAAACTTCCGAATTGGAAGCTCGTCTTCAACCATGAGTACGAGTGGCGACGCTACAGACATGATTTAGACAATTGCACCATTCGGCAATTCCTCGACCGGGATTTTCGGCGGCGTCGCTTCGCAGGGCAAGAGTACTCGAAACTCGGCCCCCCCCTCGGGGCGGTTCTTGGCGGAGATTGAGCCGCCATGGGCGTCGACGATTCCCTTGCAAATCGCCAGCCCGAGACCGACTCCGCGGCGGCCATCGGCGGCACCGGACTTGCCGCGGACGAATTTGTCGAAAAGTCGCACGTCGGATCCTTCCGGCACGCCGGGCCCGTTGTCGGCCACGCGAATCTCCGCAAACTTGTCAGCGATCGAGGCCGAGATCTCGATCTGGCTATTGGGCGGAGTATAGCGGACGGCATTCTCGAGCAAGTTCACGAGCAACTGCTCAACGAAAAAGGCGTCAACGAGCAGCAACGGAAACTCTACAGGAATCTGGACGCGCACCGTGTGTCCCTCGATTTCGCGCTTGACGTCGGCCAGCGCCAGTCCGACAATTTCCTCCAGCACGTGCCATTGACGATTCAACACGACGGCTCCAGAATCCAGCCTGGCCATGTCGAGCAGGTTCTCGACGAGCCGTTGGAGCCGCCGCGATTCATCGACAATCGTCTGCAAAGGCTCGCGATCCGAGTCTCCCGCTCGCTCAAGCAAATTTGTCGCCGTCCCGGAAATCGTCGAAAGCGGTGTCCGCAAATCGTGCGACACGGCGCTCAAGCAGGGAATTCCGCAATTGCTCGGCTTCGATCCGCAGTTGCGATTGATGGGCTTCCAGCACGGACTCGTCCCGTTCGATTGCCAGTGCAATCAGGCTGGCACACGATTCCAGCAGACGACGTTGATCAGGATCGAGGAAACGGTTTGACACGTTCGGTCGAACGCCGAGCGCTCCGACTGCCCGTTGCGATCCGGCCAACGGCACGAAGAGCGCCGTGGCATTGGGCAGAGTATCTGTGCCGGCCCCGGCCAGCTTGCTGTTTTGCATTACCCAGTGGGCGACAATCGAATTAATCGGCAGCTGTGCGATCGAAGTTTGCTCGCCAAACCGAAGTGCGAGCGTGCCAGATGGCTCCATCAAATAGACCACAATCTCGGCATCGAATATTTCCTCGAGTTGCCGACCCGCAGTGCGGAGCAGGAATTCCGTGCCCGAGAGTTCGCTCAATTGTCGCGTCATGCGATAAAGCTGCGCGGTGCGACGTTCCTGCTGTTGCGAGGCAGATAGCTGTGTCTTGAGGCGCGACGTGAGTTCGCTGATTAACAGGCCGATCCCGAGCATCACGGCAAAAGTGATCACATATTCGGAATCGCCGACGACAAAGGTCCACTTCGGGGGCACGAAAAAGAAATCAAACACCAGGACGCTGGCAATGCTGGCCGCGATCGCGGGGCCGCGGCCGAGTCGCGCCGCGACCAAGGCGACGCCGGCAAAAAATATCATGACCACGTTCGCCTCGGCCAGCCCACCGATGTCGGCCAGCCACGCCAAGCAAGCACATCCAGCCACGATCGCCAGGGAGTACGCATATTCCGACCAGCGGTAGGGCGCGGCCGGTGCCAGCACTCTCGGCGTTTGCGGGGTTTCGCCTTCGCCCGAAACGATGCAAACGTCGATCTCGCCGCCGAGTTCGAGCAATTGGTCGACGATGGTGCCGAACAACCAGCGTTTCCAACGGGGAACGGCGGTTTTGCCGACGACAAATTTGGTGACGTTTCGCGAACGTGCGTAATCAAGAAGAGTTTTCGCCACGTCGCGTCCAACCAGCGTATGCGTCTCGGCGCCAAGTTGCTCGGCAAGGCGGAGATTACGAGCCGTTTGTTCGATCATTTCCGCCGAAGCGCGGCTCGTGCCCGTATCGACCGCCACTGCCAGCCAATCGGCACCGAGCGACGCGGCCAGCCTTTTCGTGGCGCGGATGATTCGAGCACTAGTGGGGCTCGGACCTACGCATACCAGCAACAGCTCGGAAGTCAGCCAGGGCATCTGCGCCGACCGTTCGCTTCGCGCGGCGTCGACGTCGCGATGAAGCCGATTGGCCGCCTGCCGCAGCGAGAGCTCGCGGAGCGCGACCAAGTTACTTTTGTCAAAGAAATTCTGCAGCGCCCGCTCCGCTTGATGGGGGATGTAGACCTTGCCCGCCGCCAGTCGCTCCATCAATTCTTCCGGCGTGACGTCGACCAGCTCGATCTCGTCCGCCATTTCAAGTACCGCGTCGGGCAACCGCTCGCGGACGACACGTCCGTGATTTGAGCGATCACGTCATTGAGGCTTTCGATGTGCTGGACGTTTAGCGTCGTCCACACGTCGATGCCCGCTTGGAGCAAGTTCCTCCACGTCTTGCCACCGCTTGGCGTGCCGCGAGCCGGTTGCATTGGCATGCGCCAGTTCATCTACCAGGATCAGCTGTGGCTGACGAGCGAGTGCGGCATCGAGATCGAACTCGCGGAGCGTCACGCTGCGATAAGGCACTTCGCGACGTCGGCAGAGTTGTAAGGTCTTCGAGCAGTGCCTCGGTTTCCGGCCGACCGTGCGGTTCGACGTATCCGACGACGACGTCCGTGCCCGAGTCGTGCTCGCGTCGAGCCGCAGAGAGCATTGCATAGGTCTTGCCGACTCCCGCCGCATAACCAAAGAAGATGCGAAGCTTGCCCCGGCGCGCGCGATTTGCTTCCTGCTCGACGCGGGCCAGCAACTCGTCGGGATTGGGGCGTTCGCCGTTCATGAATTGTCACGCGGCCTGCGCAGACGCGGATCGGTCATCTTTATTGTACCTTTTCTGCGGCAGTTCGATGACTGGCCACTTTCCGGGAAACTCGATCGGTTTCAGGACCCAGGCCACGCAGCGATCCAGCAGCCGCCGGCTGAATGGGCTCGGTCCTCGAAATGGTGCGGGCGGTCCTTCGCCAAATTCGAACGTCATAGACATTTGGACGATCATGGTGTTCGCCCGTCGAGTGCCAGATTCAGTTCCAATACATTGACGCGAGGTTCGCCCAGCACGCCGAACGTTCGCCCGGTCGTGTACTCACCTACGAGTTCGCGAATTTGCTGTTCGTCGCGTCCCGCGCGCCGTGGCGACGCGAGCGACTTGGTATTCGGCAGCGGCTGGGCTGATTTGCGGATCGAGTCCGCTGCCGGAGGCGGTGACCAGCTCGATCGGAACTGGCGCTGTTTGCTTCGGCTGCGCACTAGTGATGGTTTTGATTCGCGCTTTGACGGCATTGAGCTGCGCCGGATTCGTCGGACCAAAATTGCTGCCGGTCGACGCAGCGGAGTTGTAGGAAGTCGGTGCTGTGGCGGAAGGCCGACCCCAAAAATAGCGCGGGTCGTCAAACTGCTGGCCGATCAGTTCCGAGCCGATGATTTTTCCGTCCCGCTCGATGAGACTTCCGTTCGCCTGGTGCGGAAATAGTACTTGCGCGATGACCGTCATCGCCAGCGGATAGGCCACGCCCGTCAGCAGCGTCAGCAACACAAATACCACAATCGATTGTCGAATTAGCTGGAACACGGAATTCTCCTCAGGTTAAACGCAGCGCCACCAGCACCAAGTCGATCGCCTTGATGCCGACAAACGGCACGACAAGGCCGCCGACCCCGTAAATCAGCAGGTTGTCGCGAAGTAAACGGGCCGCGCCGACCGCTCGATACGGCACGCCGCGCAGCGCCAGCGGCACCAGCACGATGATGATGATCGCGTTGAAAATCACGGCCGAGAGGATCGCGCTCGACGGCGTCGCCAGGTGCATCACGTTGAGCTTGATCGAGCACCGGATAGGTCGTGGCGAACGCGGCCGGGATGATCGCGAAGTACTTGGCCACGTCGTTCGCCAGGCTGAACGTCGTGAGCGAGCCGCGGGTCATCAAGAGCTGCTTGCCGATCTCGACGATCTCGATCAGCTTCGTCGGGTTCGAGTCGAGGTCGACCATGTTGCCGGCTTCCTTCGCGGCTTGCGTGCCGGAGTTCATTGCCACGGCAACGTCGGCCTGGGCTAGCGCCGGGGAGTCGTTCGTGCCGTCGCCGGTCATGGCCACCAGCCGGCCGCCCGCCTGGTAATCGCGAATCATCTTGCAGCTTGGCCTCGGGCGTGGCTTCGGCGAGAAAGTCGTCGACGCCAGCTTCGGCGGCAATCGCGGCGGCGGTTTGCGGGTTGTCGCCGGTGATCATCACCGTTTTGATGCCCATCCGCCGCAGCTCGGTAAAGCGTTCCTTGATGCCGCCTTTGACGATGTCTTTGAGATAGATCACGCCGAGTGTGTTCGCTCCATCGGCCACCACCAGCGGCGTGCCGCCTTTGCGCGAAATCTCAGTCGACCGAATTGCGAATCTCGTCGGGAAAAGCGCCGCCGCGATCGTTGACAAATCGCTCGATGCTCTGGCGGCGCCTTTGCGGATCTGCCGGCCGTCGAAGTCGACGCCGCTCAGCCGAGTCTGGGCCGAAAACGGGATGAACGTTGCGCCCAGTTCGTGCACATTTCGGCCGCGGAGGCCGTACTTTTCCTTGGCCAGCACGACGACGCTGCGACCTTCGGGCGTTTCGTCGGCGAGCGAGGCAAGTTGTGCGGCGTCGGCCAGGTTGGCAAGATCGACGTCGCGGGCCGGCACAAATTCGACGGCCTGGCGATTGCCCAGGGTGATCGTGCCGGTCTTGTCCAACAGCAGCACGTCGACGTCGCCTGCCGCTTCGACGGCCCGGCCCGACATGGCAATCACGTTGGCCTGGATCATGCGGTCCATGCCGGCGATGCCGATCGCCGAAAGCAGGCCGCCGATCGTCGTCGGAATCAGACAGACCAAGAGCGCGACCAGCACGGTCACCGTAATCGGGCTCCCTTGCCCTGCGGCCGCACGCTGTACTTCGAAAATGGCAGCAGCGTCGCGCAGACCACGAGGAAGATGATCGTCATCGCGGCCAGCAGAATGTCGAGCGCGATTTCGTTCGGCGTCTTTTGTCGTTTGGCTCCTTCGACCAGCCCGATCATGCGGTCAAGAAACGTTTCGCCGGGATTGGCGGTGACCCGCACGACGAGCCAATCGGAGAGCACGCGCGTGCCGCCGGTGACGCTGCTGCGGTCGCCGCCGCTTTCGCGGATGACGGGCGCACTTTCGCCGGTGATCGCGCTTTCGTCGACCGAGGCCACGCCTTCGATGACTTCGCCGTCGCTGGGGACAAAATCGCCGGCCTCGACCAGCACGACGTCGTCCTTGCGGAGCAAGGCTGCGGAGGTGAGTTGGTGCTGCCGCACCGTAACGAGGTTCGTCGAGCTTCTTGGCCGGCACGTCGCGGCGCGTGGCGCGGAGCGAGTCGGCCTGGGCTTTGCCGCGTCCTTCGGCCATCGCTTCGGCAAAGTTGGCGAACAGCACTGTAAACCACAGCCAGGCCGAAACCGCGAAAATAAACGTCGGCGATTCGGGCCCCGGCGAAACCAACGCGAAGATACCGAGCCCCGTCGTGAGAAAGCTGCCGACGAAGACGGTGAACATCACGGGGTTGCGGAGTTGCCGCCGTGGATTCAGTTTCACAAACGAGTCCAAGATCGCCTGCCGCACAATCGGCGGGTCGAACAACGGACGCGATTTGCTGTTGGCGGGCATGGTATGATCCGACTTTGTATTTACATGCATGGTTACTGTCCCTACGGAGCGGTCATCTGCAGCTGTTCGACGATGGGTCCGAGTGCCAGCGCGGGGACAAATGTCAGCGCCCCCACGAGCAGCACGCAGCTCACCAGCATCCCGACGAACAGCGGCTGATGGGTCGGCAGCGTGCCGGCGCTGGGCGGTGTAAACTTCTTGGCAGCCAACGAGCCGGCGATGGCCAGGACGGGAATCATCAGCCAATAGCGGGCGATCAACATCGCGATGCCGAGCGCGATGTTGTAAAAGGGCTCGTTTGCGGTAAGCCCGGCGAACGCACTGCCGTTGTTGTTGCCGGCCGAGGAGAAGGCGTAGAGCACTTCCGAAAAACCATGGGCACCCGGATTGTTGAGGTTGCTTTGCATTTCTGCAGCCGGCGGTGTATTTCAGGCCTGGTCCCGAGACGGCGAACGCAGTGCCGACAAGCACGACCAGCGGCGGAATGAGAATCACCAGCGACGCCATCTTCATTTCGAAGGCTTCAATCTTCTTGCCGAGGTATTCTGGCGTGCGACCGACCATCAGTCCGGCGACAAACACGGCCACGATCACGAACATCAGCATGCCATAGAGACCGCTGCCGACGCCGCCGAAAATCACTTCGCCAAGCTGGATCAGCCACATCGGCACCATTCCGCCCAGCGGCGTGAAGGAATCGTGCATCGAGTTGACGCTGCCGTTCGAGGCGGCGGTGGTGGCAGAGGCCCAGAGCGCGGAATTGACGATGCCGAAGCGGGTCTCTTTGCCTTCCATGTTGCCGCCCGGCTGCGCGTGCTGACGCCTGCTGATCGACGCCGCAGTGAGTTGTAAAGTGGCACGCCCGCCTGCTCTGCAGCGATTGTGCCGATCGCCAGCGGCACGAAGATCAGCAACATCGCTGCCAGAACCGCCCAGCCTTGCCGCGTATCGCCGACCAGCACGCCGAACGTGTAGCAGAGCGCCGCCGGGATCAGCAGGATCGCCAGCATCTCCAGGAAGTTGGAAAGCGGCGTCGGGTTTTCAAAGGGATGGGCCGAGTTGACGTTGAAAAAACCGCCGCCGTTCGTGCCGAGTTGCTTGATTGCAATCTGCGAGGCGGCCGGCCCCATCGCCAGGACCTGGGCGTTGCCTTGCGGTTCGCAGCGGCGCGGCCGATTTGTAGGCAGAGAAGTTTTGGATCACTCCTTGCGATACGAGCACCAGTGTCAACACGATTGAGAGGGGCAACAGGATGTAGACCGTCGAGCGCACCAGGTCGAACCAGAAATTGCCGATGGAATTCGCGCTCGCGGCGTGCGAGGCCGCGAACAGCGCCACAAGCACGGCCATGCCGCTCGCGGCCGAAACAAAGTTCTGCACGGTGAGACCGAGCGTCTGCGACAAGTAACTCAACGTGGTCTCGCCGCCGTAGCTCTGCCAATTGGTGTTCGTGGCAAAACTTGCGGCCGTGTCGAACGCTAGATCAGATGACACGCCGGGGAAACTCTGCGGATTGAGCGGCAGCATGCCTTGTAGTCGAAGCAGCACATAGACCGTTGCAAATCCCGCCAGGTTGAACATCAACATGGCAAGGGCGTACCGCTGCCATGACATTTCTTCGCGTGGGTCGATGCCGGAAATACGGTAGATCGCGCGCTCGATCGGGCCGAGCAGGCGGTCAAGACCGCTCGGTTCACTGCGGTAGACGCGGGCCATGTAGGCGCCGAGCGGTTTCACGAGTGCCAGGAGCACCGCGAAATAGAGTGTCAATTGCATCCAAGCATTCGTTGTCATGCGAACCACTCCGGTTTCAAAAGCGCTACCAGCAGGTAAACAAATAGCCCGAGTGACAGCAATGATCCGCTCAGCTCGCTTCCATCCATTTTTACGACTCGTTCAGTGCGTTGGGATGTTCATCTCTTCGACTCAATTCTACGAACAGGGGCATCAAATAGGGGTTAAGACCAACGTGCTGGGCATCAAGAATGCATCAAGATAGGCGACAAAATTGCGGCAGTCGATTCGGCTCGGCTGTGCTAGAATCCCGGCCATGAGTAACCATCGCAAACACCGCCGGCTCAAGCCGCGGATCCATCGGCGGGCCGCGCCGGGCACGAAGCCGGGCACGATGAACGTCGCGCCCGATGCGCTGGCGACGACGATCGACGTGATCGCGTACGACAAGGACCACATCGTCGAGAAGTCGCACGTCACGATCCAGCAGCTGGCCGATTTCATGAATCGCTGGCCCGTCGTGTGGGTCAACGTGATCGGACTCGGCAGCGTCGAAACGCTCAAGAGCATCGCCACGACGTTCAACATCCATCCGCTGGCGATGGAAGACGTAGTCAACGTTCACCAACGGGCGAAGGCGGACGACTACCCGAGCAACGTGTATTGCGTGCTGCGGATGCCCGAGCCGCAGAAGGACGACCTGACCGAGCAGTTGAGCATCATTGTCGGCAAGAACTATGTCGTGACATTTCAAGAAGGGCCGGGCGACTGTTTTGACCTGGTGCGGAATCGGCTGCGGCACGAGCAGAGCGTGATGCGGCAAGAGACGCAGGCCGACTACCTGGCCTATCGGCTGATCGACGCGGTGGTTGATGCGTATTTTCCGATCTTGGAGAAGATCGGCGATCGGTTGGACGAGCTCGACGATCGGACGGCCGCCGGGGAAGGACAGTCGGCGTTTGCCGACTTGCATTGCGTGAAGCGGGAGCTGCTGTTGTTGCGGCGGGCGATCTGGCCATTGCGCGATGCGATTAGGGAACTACAAACGGAGGAGACGCCACTGTTTGGCACCCAGACGCGGCTGTTCTTGCGCGATTGCCAGGATCACGCGATCCAGTTGATCGACCTGGTCGAGGCGTACCGGGACATCTCGTGCGACATCCGAGATTTCTATCTGTCGACGATGAGCCAACGGATGAACGAGGTGATGAAGACGCTCACGATCATCGCCACGATTTTCATCCCGATGAACTTCATCGCGGCGCTGTATGGGATGAATTTCGAGAGCGATTCGCCTTGGAACATGCCGGAGCTGCATTGGCACCTCGGTTACCCGTTTGCACTGGGTTTGATGGGGACGTTTGCCTGCGGGATGTTGATCCTCTTTTGGCGACGGGGTTGGATCGGTGGCGGCCCCGCGCCGCACAACCCGCCGGCGAGCCATACGGCGTTGGACCATTCGACGTCGGATCATTCCACGCCGCCGCGGGGCAGTTGAGTGGCGGATGTCGGATCGCAGTAACGTGCGGCAAAATGGTTGGGTTTTGCAGCGGGCGATTCTTGGAAAGGGTTGTGCATTCGGGACTTGCGACGATGGGGTGGCGGCAAAATAAGGGTTCATTTTGCAGCCACTGGGGCATTTTGCAGCCAGCAGTCGCAGTTAATTGATCAAGCTGTTCTTGCCGGTCGGGGAGGAACGTCGGCGGCGCAGATCAGTTCGACCCGGCCTTTTTCGACCTGGCTCTCTTCTTGTTCCGTCGGCTGGGTCGACATGCGGTCGATGACTTTGCGTAGCCGCTTGGGGTCGCGGTTGGCCACGGCGGCGACGGTCAACTCGCCGCACGTATCCTGAATGGCCCGGTTGAGGCGTCGGCCGACGGCCTTGCCATCGGGAATTTCGGCGAGCTCCTGGGCGATGACTTCGGCGAATCGTTCGACGAGGTCGTGGACGGTTTCGAGTTTCACGAGGTTGGTGGCGGCGCGGGCGTACTGTTCGGGGCGAGTGCGTTCGAGCATCCAGGCGGCGGCCCGCCAATGGGTGTGGCAGGCGTCGTGCATTTTTTGGAGCGGAAAGTACTCGGCCTGCATCAACGAGCGGCGGAGGTGCTCGGCAAATTGCTCGTTGCGGAGTTCTTCGCGGCGGATGGTGGCCCGGTCGCAGCCGATGTATTGGGCGGCGGCCCGCAGGCTGACGCCGGAGGCGACGAGGGCACAGATTTCACCTTGTTTGACTTCATCGAGGGTGCGGTTGCGGCCGGCGGACATGGGATGGGCTCCTGGTTGGTGGAATTGCGGTCGGACGGCAGTGGATACATTTGTCCACTATTCCCGATCCACGATACCGGAGCGTACGAAGATTTCAAGCCGCGATTTTTGGCCACCTTGGGCAGTCGCGCGGAAGTGCAGAAATGGATTATTCCGCCCACCTAGTGGCGACATCGAACGCCGCACTGCCGTTCGACGTTGGCGAACGACTATTCAGGAAAGA
Organism: uncultured Planctomycetota bacterium; assembly: GCA_963847905.1. Taxonomy (GTDB): domain Bacteria; phylum Planctomycetota; class Planctomycetia; order Pirellulales; family Lacipirellulaceae; genus DASYDU01. The sequence continues at coordinate 783,787 of CAWKBP010000007.1, forward strand.
GGAGGTATAGCTGTTTTTTAAAATAGTTTCGCCACCTTTGATATTCCCGGTCTATTCTAGTCTAACCCGGCCGCCGTAGTACAATGTCCGCCATGTCCGACGCCGCTCCCATCGCCATTGATCCCAGCAAGTTGCCCCCCCGCTTCCTGCTATTGCGAATCACTGTGTCGGTGTTCTTTAGCGTGCTGGCCATCGCACTGTGCTTGTTGTGGGTGCGAAGCTATTGGTGGATCGACAATGTTACCGGTCCAGTTTCCGCCACGGAAAGAGTTGGCATTGGTTCTGGCAGCGGCTGGATAACACTTTCGAGGAGCCATCCACTGGACGGCTTCAGCCGTTGGAAATTGAAACATACGTCGATTGCCTGGCTTGAGGAATTCAGAAAGCAGGCGATCGCGCGAGGAGAAGGCGTATCAATCTCGAAGCCAAGTTTTGGATTGAGTGCTAATCGGTTCCAACTTCCGCATTGGGTCCTATTATGTTTTCTGATTGCCATCTCCGTTTTCGTGGCCCCGTGGATCGGATTGCGATTCTCCCTCCGTACCCTGTTGATTGCCATGACGCTAGTTGCCGCCGTACTGGGGCTGGTGGCTTGGGCGGCACGATAATGGAGGGGCAAAGGGGTTGTATCTGTTTTTGGAAATAGTTCTGACTGGCTCTGCGGAAAAGTTGTCGAATAACAGAATCATGGCGTTGTGGGTGAGGACCTTCAAACGGAGTTCGTAGCATTGTGTCCAGTCAGTGTGTCCTTGGACGCAAGAATCAAGGCGCCGTTTGACAGGGGACATCGCGTTTGTAACTGCGCGGGAAGGCGTCGTGGGTGAGTTGACTTGATGGAAGGGCGTGGCTTGAGAGTTAGCTAAACCGCCCTTCGGCGAGCTCTGGACTGGTAGACAAGTGTTGGGGGAAGCTGGGAGATGGTCGATCGATGGATGAGCGGGGGAAAATGCTCGCCGGAAACTTGCGGGAAAATGGAGTGATCTTGCTGCAGGCGAAAACTACTCTGGCACGCAAACTGCTCATTCTGTATGCCAGCCGACGATTGCCGTGTGCTGGCGGTGGCTTGGGCGCCGGCCGATCAGGCTGGCCGGAGTGCCACCGCGAGTTGTTGCAGGTCGCCGACACGGCAAGCGATTTGCGGCTCAATCTTGAGGAGTTGGAGTCCGATGAACAAGAAAGATGCCGATTCGTGGGGCCTGTGCGTGGATTGCAAGTGGTGGCAGATCGAGCCGGATGCGAAGGCCGAGCCACTCACGGCGGGCTACTGCATTGAAGAGAGTTTGCAGCCGTTTCAATTGCGGATCACCGGCAACGGCGGGTGCAACAAATTCATGGAAGGGAAGCCGGCGCACGGTAAAGGGTCGAGCGAGAAGCCGCCGACCGCAACGCCGGCGCGATAGCGAGGAGCAGCTGCCTAATGTCCGCGACTATCGTGACGATCATCGGGATCTCGTTCGCACTGATTATGGGCTTCACCGGCTGGCTCAAATTCCAGGAGCACTTGCAACTCCATCGCCACGAGCATGGCGATCACACGAGTCGAACCGATCGTCGACGGTCTTGGTATCGGCTGAGCGATTCGGGAGTGATGCGGCGGATGAGGAAAGACAACGGGGATTAGACGTCTTCGCTGTCATCGCCCGTCGCGAGACGATTGAACTCCCATTGCCGACGCTGGCGAAAGTTACCTATCCCTTGGGATGCCTGCCTTGCCGCAGTGGCGAAGGCACGCGCTTAGCCGATACGGCGCGGTAGGTGAGTTGACTTGAGCTAGGGGCTCGGTTGCGCGTCAGCTAAACCGCCCTTCGGCGAGCTCAGGACTGGCAGACAAGCGTTGGGGGAGGCTGTGAGATGCGTGGCGGGTGGAAGGGCTGAGCGCGGGAAGAAGAGCGCGGGGCAGATCGGCGGGCTCACCACAGGCGAGCCCCGCCGCTAAATGAAGAGTGGGGCGCTGAATTGATGTGGGAGAAGACGTAGAGCATTTCGCGGGCCATTTGGGCGGAGCGGTCGTCGTACGTAGACGAGAGGTTCGCCGTCTGTGGCGAACGTCACGCGATCGCGCGGATTCTCGGGCTCGGCGGCGGTGTCAAATTCGTCCGAGTTGACGATGTCGAAGCCGGCTCGCTGGAGGGCTGCGACGGCGCGGGACTTGAAGGCGGTTGCTTCGGTGCCGCCGGAAAACGTTTCGACGCCTTCGATGCCGAAGTGGACGGCGGCGACGGCGGCGCGAATTGTACGTGCAGATGAAGTTGAGCCGGGCCGTTTCGCCAGCTGACTTGCGGTCGGCGACGAATTGCGCTAGCTATTGAAGCGCGAGTTTGCGATCGCTGGGGATCTCGTCGAATTCGGCGGCCCGCAGCGCGACGTATGTGGACAATTTTGAGAACGGCGCGACGCGCTCGACTTTGGGACTGGCCGATTCTGCAGCGTTGCCTCGCTTCGCGGTGAGGGCGAGGTCGCAACCAACATACGGCGCGACTGGCGCAAGTTGCATTCTTTGCACCGGCTGGCTAGATTAAACTCATCGATTCGGGGGTCTTCACTCCGCTTTCTCCCTGCGATGCGGAATAGATATTTGGGAATCGGGCAATTCATTCGGCGGATTCAAGCCAATGCGCGGGCTTTGCCGCTCTTGGCGAGGCAGTTTCGGTGGCCGTCGTACTCCCATGTGACCTATCGGAGTCCGCTGGGGAAACGGCGCAACAGGAATGGGGACTAGGATGAAACTATCGGCGGTGCGGCGCGGCAAGCGGCTGACGTTTGAGTTGCTGGAGTCGAGACAAATGCTCGCGTTCGGCGTCACCACCGGCGTGACCCCGACGGGGCAGTCGACTTATGTCGTCGACAACGGCGCCGACGTGAAATTCGCGGTCATACGTGGCGGCAGCTTGAGCAGCACGGTCCACCTCGGCGACATGTCGTCGATCCAATACAAAGGGCAAGAACTGCTGGCCCCTTATTCGTCGACCAGCCGCTATTCGCACTACGAGCAGGGCCTGGGCAGTACGACCAATATCACCTACACCGTCGGCCCGAACGACTCGTGGGTCCTCGTCGTTTGCGACGACTCGACGAACGGGGTCATTCAATATTACGCTGTCCGCAACGGCGACAACAACATCTACATGTCGTCGTATGTGACCTCCGGCGGCGAGGGTCGCTTCCTTGCGTATCTGAGTCGCGGCGTGTTCACCAACATCGAGGCGCCATCCAACATTTCGGGCAACGTTGGCGCCGTCGAGGGCTCCGACGTGTTTGTCATGGCCGACGGAACGACGCGGTCGAAGTTTTACAACACCCGCCGAATGATCGAGAACGAATACCACGGCGCCACGGGCGGCGTCGGCAGATCGACGATCGGCGCATGGATGTTCATGGGCAACCGCGAACATAGCTCCGGCGGCCCGTTCTTCAAAGACATCGACCTCCAGACCACCGACGGCGCGACCGAACTCTACAACGTGATCTATAGCGGCCACACGCAAACCGAGCCGTATCGCTACGGGATGTACGGGCCGTATGCGTTGCAGCTCAACGACGGTTCGGCGCCGGTCGCGCCCGACTACTCGTGGATGGACGAGCTCGGCATTCCAAATTTGCTCGCTGCCTCGGCGCGCGGCTCAGTCAGCGGCGTCGCCAGCGGGATGGTTGCCGGGCATCAAACGGTCATCGGGCTCAGCAACAGCGCCGCCCAGTATTGGACGATCGCCGACGCCACGACCGGCGTCTACAGCATCGACGGCATGCAGCCAGGCACGTACACGATGACGATTTACGACCAAGAGCTGGCGGTGGGCACGCGGACCGTTCAGATCGTCGCGCAAGCGAATCTGCTGGCGGACATCACAAGCACTTATTACACGCCGGCCGCGACCTGGCGGATCGGCACCTGGGACGGCACGCCGGCCGGTTTTTTGAACGCCGACAAGCTTGCCATCATGCACCCGTCGGACGTGCGGATGAGTCCGTGGGATAATACGAACTACGTCGTTGGCGTCAACACCGAGGCCGATTGGCCGATGGCTCAGTTCGTCGACGTCAACAATGGTCAGCGGATCACGTTCAGCCTTTCGGCTGCCCAGGCCGCGACGGCCCAGACGCTGCGGATTGGCATCACCCTTGGCTTCGCGGGCGGTCGCAACCGCGTCACGGTGAACGCCGGGCAAGTCGGCGCGTGGACCAGCGCCATTCCCGCGGCGAGCACCAATCTTAACAGCCGCGGCGTCACGCGTGGCACGTACCGCGGCCCGAACCAACTCTATACCTACAACATTCCGGCCAGCGCGCTGCACGAGGGCGTCAACACCATCGATTTGCCCGTGGTGAGCGGCAGTTCCGGCAGCGGGTTCCTTAGCCCCAACGTGGTTTACGACGCGATCGACCTCGTGCCGACGGCCAGTCTCACCAATGCGCCCAACCTACAGACAATCATGGTAACGCCTCCGTCGGCACAGGTAGGCGCCGGCGCACAGGTCAATTTTGTCGCATCGGCCAAAGACCAATTCGGCAATCCGATCGCCGCGAACATCAACTTCACTACCACGAGCGGCGTCATCGACCAACAGGGCCATTTCACAGCGGCGCTCACGCCGGGCGTCGCCACGATCACCGCGTCGAGCGGTGGAATTTCCGCGATGGCCACCGTCCTAGTCCTGGGAGCGTCGCCCGTCGTCGTGACACCGGCAAGCGCCTCGCCGAGCGTTGGCCCGGACGGGGTCTCGAGTTTGAGCGTGCTCGGCGACGACGACGGCGGTGAGTCGAATTTGACCTATACGTGGTCGGTAGTGGGTGTGGCGCCGGGAACGGTCGACTTCACGGCGAACGGAACCAACGCCGCCAAGAACACCGCGGTGACACTCGGTGCAAACGGTAATTACAACTTGCAAGTCGCGATCGCCGACGGCGACGGCAATTCGACGACTAGCCAGGTGACCGTCAGTCGACGTCCGCTCGTAGCTTGGTACGCTGCCGACGAAACAGGCGGTCCGACGCTCGCGGATTCCTCCGGGGGTGACAACACCGCGATCTTGACGGGACCGTACAGTTTCGGTGCCGGCCGGGTGGACAACGCGCTCAATCTCGCCGGCGGTTACGCGGCGCTTCCCACGGGTATCGTCAGCCAGTTCGACGATCTCACGATCTCCACTTGGGTCAAACTTACGAGCCTCGACACATGGGCGCGGATCTTTGACTTTGGCGACAACACGACCAGCTACATGTTCCTCACGCCGCAATCGAGCACGGGTCGGCCGCGTTTTGCGATCCGCACTCCGAGCATTGGCGAGCAGATCGTCGACAGCTCCACGACGATCCCCCTCGGGGTTTGGACAAACATCGCGATCACGCTCAACGGCAGCACCGCCCGACTGTACATCAATGGTGTGGAACGCGGCGTGAATGCCGGTGTGACTCTCAATCCGTCGAGCCTGGGGAACACGGCCGCCAACTATATCGGCAAGAGTCAGTGGCCCGATCCGGCACTCAACGGCTCGGTCGACGATTTTCGCATCTACTCACGCGCCCTTTCCGCGGCGGAATTGGTAGCGATCGCCAGCCCGCCCACGCTGTTTGGCGACTACAACCGGAATAACATCGTCGACGCGGCCGATTACTCCGTATGGCGCAATGCGCTGGGACAAAGTGGGCAGTTGCCCTATGGCGGCGCGGACGGCAACGGCGATGGCGCGATTGGTCCAGAGGACTATGCTGTCTGGAAGGCTCACTTCGGCGAGGCACTGATGGGAAGTGCATCGGGCGCGGGGGCAGCAGATTTTGCTGTCGCTGAGCCCTTGTTCGAGACGATTGAAGTCGGCGTGGCGGCACCGATGTTGCCGAGAGGCATGCCGCACGAAGCGTTCTCCCGCTTCGCCACGCGAGCGCGCACTATGCGATCTACGCGGAGTGCCAATGAGGACTTGCTCTTAACGCTCGCGATCGACCACGTCCGACACTCGTGGCGATCGGCAAAGCTCTCGGTTGAGAGCAACGGAAGCGTTTTTCATCACGTCGGCGAACAGGGCGGCGAAAAACCGCTCGACGAAAACTGCCGGGAGTTGTTGAATCCGAGATTCTTCAATGTTGAAGTCCCATCTTGAACGAATGATCGACGCTTTAGCCTGGGCCGATGGGCGGGTGATTGCGGGGCTCGCGGATTGTTCGGCGGCGCAGGCTGAGGCGCTGCCGCTGCTCGCGCATTTGCTGGCGGCGGAGAGTGTTTGGCTGGCGCGGCTGGAGCGGCGAACGCCGAGCAGCTCGGTGTGGCCGACGCTTTCGCTGGCCGAGTGTGCAGTCGTTAGCGGCGGAGAATGTGGTCGGGGTATGCGGCGTTTTTCGCCTGGCGGAGCGATGCCGATTTAGCAGAAATCATCGAGTACACGACGACGACGGGCGTCCCATTTGCCACGGCGGTCGTCGACATTCTCACGCACGTGGTGATTCACGGCGGCTATCACCGCGGGCAGATCGCCAAAGCCTTCGGCCGGGTTGGCGTGCCAGCACCGCAGACCGATTACATATTGTACGTCCGTTCGCTCGCCGACGATTGACATTGAGGTCCAAGTGCAAATTGACATTGTGGTGTTTGATGGCGTCGATGAACTGGATGCCATCGGTCCGTTTGAAGTGCTGAGGAATGCGGCCAAGCTGGGCGCTGGCTTCTCGGTGCGATTGGTTTCGTGGACTGGCGGCCCGCAAGTGATCGGCGCTCACGGCTTGTGCGTGACGATCGAAGTCCAGGATTTGGGCGATGCACGTCCAGACTTAGTCATTATCCCCGGCGGCGGCTGGAACGATCGCAATCCGCAGGGGGCCCGTGCCGAAGCCGAACGCGGCATTATCCCCGCGCGGCTCGCCGAACTGCATCAAGTGGGTACGACCGTCGCCGCGGTTTGCACGGGCGCGATGATCGTGGCAAGTGCAGGCCTGTTGCAGGGTCGGGCAGCCACGACTCACCACGCGGCAGTCGACGACTTGCGCCGCACGGGCGCGAACGTGATTGCTGCCCGCGTCGTCGACGATGGCGATATCATCACTTGCGGGGGCGTTACGTCGGGGCTCGACCTCGCGCTCTGGCTGGTCGAGCGGTTCGCCAGCCCCGGCATCGCCAATCGGGTCGCGGCGGAAATGGAATACGAGCGGCGTGGCGACGTGTGGCAGCGTCCCAATGCGTGAGCGGCAGCTGCGAGCTTTGGTCGCCTGCTACTCGCCGATGCAGTACAAATTACTGGCAGTGCGCAAGTAGATCTTGCCACCACAGATCGACGGAGTCGCCATAATTCCTTCGCCCATGTCGATTTCAGCGACTTGTTCGTAGTTGCCGCCCGTCTTGAAGATGAAAACAGTACCATCCTCATTGGCGGCGTAGATGTTGTCGCCGGCGATCACCGGGGAAGACGAAAATCCACCACCAAGGCGATGCTGCCACAACTGCTGGCCGTCCGAGCCGCGGTAGCAGGTGGCGATTCCCTGATCGCTGACTATGTACAACCGTCCTTCGTGGTACACGGGCGAAGGGACGTACGCGTTCGCTTTTTTCGTGCTCCAGACGATGTGCGAATCGCTGACGTCGCCCGAGCCATCCGCTCGCACGGCCAACGTCTCGTGCTCGGGAAAGCCGCCACTGGCGAAGACGAGTCCTTCGCCGGACGCCACCGTGTTGCCGGCAACTTCGGCCGGACCTCGGCACCACCAGAGCAACTCGCCGTTGTCGGGATCGTAGCTCATTGTTTTGCCATGCCCGGGGACAATCACTTGGACGCGCCCCGCTACATCGGCAAGCAAGGGCGCGGCGTAATTGGAATGGTGGCCGCCTCCTTTGCGGGGCGTGTTCCAGATAGTTTTACCGCTCGCGCGGTCCAGAGCGACGAGACACCACTCCCGGGTCCCATCGCTATTGAGAATGACAAGGTCCTTGTAGAGTACTGGCGAGGGGCCGTCGCCGTGTTGCGAATGGAAGGGACCAATTCTCTGCTGCCAGGCGATGTTGCCGTCCATGTTGACGGCGGTGATCCACTGGGCGTCGGCGTTGAGGAACGGCATGTAGACGCGCGTGCCGTCGCAAGCCGGAGTGGGCGACGCGTTGCTGTTCTTGGGGTGCGCTTTCAAAAAGTTGCCGGAATGGATCAGCGTATTCCACAGCAGCTTTCCCGTGGTCCGGTCGTAGGCGAGCAGTCGTTGCTCTTGTAGCTGCTCGTCGGCGGTGGCGACGAATACGTGGTGTCCCGCAGACCACCGGCGACGCATGGCCGCGACCGGGGACTGCTGACTTCCAAACAACGTGCTCGGTGGGCGACCACGAGGTCGGCGCCACGGAATCGGCGCTGACGCCATTGCGTTGCGCACCGCGCCACCAAGGCCAGTCGGATGCCGTGGCACGGAGCGAAATGTCCGCCGTCGCCAGCGTAGCTGCGGGCTCCGCAGCGTGTAGGGACGCGACCGGCAATGAAATATGCAGCAAGGCGATGAATGGAAGGGCGACAAGCGGCAACGCGAAACCGAGTCGGCGGCGAGTTGGCATGAGAGTCCCCCGAATATTGATGGACAACTGCGAGCAACCAGACTCTACGTGGGAAACGGGTGGAGTGTTCGATATAGCGGAGTCGTTTCGGCAAGGTTGGCAATTTTTCTGCCAGCTTGTTATATTTGATAATTGCAGTGCTTGAACACGACTTCTCTTCTAGGGTGGCAAAATGTTACAAAAAACTTCTCGCCCCGGGACCACGCGGCGAACCTTCTTGATGCAAGGGGCCATGGCCGGTGTCGGGGCCATGGGATTGTCGTCGCTCGCCCGGAGTGCATCGGCCGCAACTACCGCGGAGCCAATCCGACTGGGGCTGATTGGCTTGGGCTGGCGTGGCGGGCAATTGCTCGACGAGTTGGGACGGCTCCCCGAGGCGAACATCGTCGCTCTCTGCGATCCCGAAGCGAAGTTTCTCGGCGAAGCGAGCAAGAAACAGCCCCAGGCGAAGACCTACGCCGACTTGCGCCAGCTGCTCGACGATCCGACGATCGAGGCGGTGGTGATCGCCACCTGCAACCATTGGCATTGCCTGGCTGGCGTGTGGGCCTGCGAAGCGGGCAAAGACGTCTATGTCGAGAAGCCGCTGTCGAATCGCCTCTGGGAAGGGCGGCAGCTGATCAACGCCGCCCGCAAACATGGCCGCATCGTCCAAGTCGGTACACAGCAGCGCAGCGATCCGATGCAGGACGAGATTCGCACCTACCTGCATGAAGACAAGGCGCTCGGCCCGATCGAAAGCGTTGTGGTCACGCGGTTCGGCGTCCGCGAGTCGATCGGCAAGCGGTCGACCCCGCTCGAGATGCCGGCGACGCTCACTTACGATCTCTGGCTTGGCCCGGCGAAAGACGAGCCGATCTTCCGCAACAAGCTCGACTACGATTGGCATTGGGACTGGAACACAGGCAACGGCGAATGTGCCAATTGGGGCGTCCACGTGTTGGACGACGTTCGCAACGTCGCGTTCAACGATCGTGTGACGATGCCGAATCATGTGGCCAGCGGGGGCGGCCGGCTCGTTTGGGATGATGCCGGCAAAACTCCCAATTTTCAGTTCGCCTATCTCGACGCGGGGGGCACGCCGGTCTTCTTCGCGCTCAGCAACCTGCCGAGCGAGCCGGGCGGCAATCAGCCGCTCCGCTTCGACGGCGTCGAGAGCGGATACATCGTCGTCTGCGATGGTGGCTCGTATCACGGCTACCGCGGCGGCGGCGAAGCATTCGACACCGACGGCAAGAGCATCAAGAAGTTCCACGGCGACTCGGGCGCGGGACACATGCGCAACTTCTTCAAGGCGGTGCGGGCCCGCGATCCGAAGCTGCTCAATGCCGACGTTGCCGTGGGGCACGCATCGACGAACTGGGCCCATGCGATCAACGCATCTTGGCGTGCGGCCGATGGCCCCGGTTTGATTCCGGACCTCGGTTCCGTCGGCGATTCCCCGGCCGGCGAAAAGATCGCTGGTCTGTTGCAGGATCAGCTCGCGTCCTATTTTCCCTCGGGCGCCCCGGACAATGTCCGCAGCAGCGCCGTGCTCGAGATCGATCCCGCACGGGAGGAATTCGTCGGGGCCGGAGCCAGCGCGGCGAACGAATTCATCGGCCCGCGCGAGTATCGCCAACCCTACGAATTGAAGCCGATCGCAATTTCGTGATGGCCAATCGCCGCAACTTTTACAGGAGGTAAAAACAATGCGTTGCATGATGAAGGTGAATATCCCCGTCGAGGCGGGGAACGCGGCCGCCAGGGCCGGCAAGCTGGGCGAGACGATCCAATCGATTTTGGCCGAGATGAAGCCGGAGGCGGTCTACTTCACCGACGGTTGCGGCATGCGAACCGCCTACGTATTCTTCGACCTCGCGGACGCCGCCCAGATCCCGGCCATTTGCGAGCCGTGGTTCCTCGCGCTCAACGCCGCGATCGAGGTCCACCCAGTGATGGTGCCCGAAGACCTGGCGAAGGCCGGTCCGGCGATCGAGCGGGCAGTGAAGAAGTATTCGTGACGAACCACGCGTGGGCCGATGCCCGTGACGACGATCGTTCGACAAGCCGGAGCGAGTGACGAGGCAATCGTTTCAGCGATACTTACTGAGGCAGCGGCGTGGCTCATCGCGCGCGACATGTCGATGTGGCAACCGGGTGAACTTGAGGCCGACAGCATCACGGCCGACGTCGCCGCCGGCTTGTACTATCTGGCGGAGAGCGACGGCGAACCGGCCGGCACGCTGCGGTTTCAAATGACCGACCCGCTCTATTGGCCTGACATTCCGCAGGACGAAGCGGTGTACGTGCATCGCCTGGCGGTGCGGAGGCGATTCGCCGGTGGCGCGGTGTCGGGGCCGCTCCTGGATTGGGCAGCCGAAGCGGCCGCTTCCCTGGGACGGGGATACGTGCGGCTCGATTGTGATGCCGCGCGGCTACGCCTACGCAGCGTGTACGAGCGTAACGGGTTCCGCTACCACAGCGATCGACAAGTGGGGCCATACCTGGTTGCTCGGTATGAGCTTCCTGTGTCGCGCGAACGTGACTGACGACCAATGACCAACCGAGTCTATCAGGCCATATTGATTTGCTCGACGTTGGTCGGTTCCTGGCTCGGGATGCAATTGGTCCACGAGATGGGCCACGTTCTTGGGGCTCTCGCCACGGGCGGCGAGGTGACCCATCTGTCGCTCCATCCGCTCGCGTTCTCGCGGACCGACGTCGCCCACAACGAGTCGCCGGGTGTGGTTGTGTGGGCGGGGCCGGTTGTCGGAGTACTGTTGCCCGTAGCGGCTTGGCTTATTGCCGTGCTCGCCAAAATGCCGGGGGCCTTTGTTTGGCGATTCTTTGCCGGCTTCTGCCTGATCGTCAACGGCCTCTACATCGGCCTGGGCTCCTTTGCCGGGGTCGGCGACTGTGGCGAAATGCTCCGGCACGGAGCGGAAATGTGGCAACTGTGGGGTTTCGGCATGCTGACCGTTCCGTTGGGTCTCTGGCTGTGGCACGGCCAGGGAAGGCATTTTGGGCTCGGTTCGGCTCCTGAATCGGTGCGGCCGCGAGTGGCGTTTGGCTGTCTGATTGTGGCTGTGACGCTCATTGCTCTTGGCCTATGGGTCGGCCTCTAACCGGCCGCGCGCCGTCCTTCGATGTAATTCGAGTTTATTAGCGGGACTTGCCGACGATCGCGACCGCGGCAACCTATAGTTGTGCGCCAAGCGGTTTGCCGAGGCCGCTAGTTCGTGGCGGCGATGCTGCCCGGCGTCCCTCGCATTCTTTCGCCATGGCCCGGATCGAAGGAGCCAATCATGACAGTTTTCAAGAGTCTGATCGTTACCGCGTTGTTGATTGGCTCGCTCCTGTTGGGCATGTTGGTCGCTTCGGCCACCGCTTGCACCGGCATCCGGCTCGCTGCGACCGACGGCACCGTCCTTCAGGCCCGCACGATGGAGTTCGGCGTCGACATGGATTCGAACGTGATCGTCGTGCCCCGCGGCTATGAGCGGACCGGCACCACGCCCGACGGCAAGCCCGGCATCAAAACTGCCAGCAAGTACGCCTGCGTCGGTGCGAGCGGCGTCGGCCTGCCAATCCTAATCGACGGCTTGAACGAAAAGGGACTCGCGGCCGGACTGTTCTATTTCCCCGACACCGCCGGCTACATGACTTACACCGCGGCCGACGCCGACAAAACGCTCGCCCCGTGGGAACTGGGTTCGTGGATCCTGGAAAACTTTGCGACCATGGACGAAGTGAAATCGGCGATCGGCTCGGTCGTCGTCCCCGAAGTCGTGCTCGCCAAGTGGGGCTTCTGTCCCGGAGTACACTACGTCGTCATCGACGCGACCGGCGCGGCGATCGTCATCGAGTACGTCGGCGGCAAGCTGCATGTCCACGACAATCCGCTCGGCGTGCTTACGAACAATCCGACTTTTGATTGGCATATGACGAACTTGCGCAACTATATCAAGTTCACGCCTACCGGCGCGCCGCCGCTCGTGCTCGACGGCGTCAAGCTCACGGCCTTCGGCGAAGGGTCGGGCATGCTCGGTATGCCGGGCGACTTCACGCCGCCGTCGCGGTTGGTGCGAGCCGTGGCCTACAGCCAATCGGCCGAGCCGATCGCCACCGGCGAGGAGACGGTGCTCCAGGCGTTCCACATCCTGAATAACTTCGATATTCCCAAGGGCTCGGTCCGCGGCGCGAAGGATGCACACGGCAACGTGGTTGCCGAAGAAACCCAATGGACCAGCGTCTGCGACTTGAAGGCCAAGAAGTTCTACTTCCGCACCCACGCCAACAGCCAGATCCGCTCGGTCGACCTCGCGGCGATGAATGTCGCCGGCGACACGATCCAGACGATCTCGATGCAGGGGAACGAAGTGATTCAGCCCCTGACGCCCGGCGACGAAAACCGCGCGATTGCCAGCGGGCGGTAATCGGCCTGCCGCGCGCCGAACACGCCGGTTATACTGTCGGCGAGCTAAGCTCGCATGGAAGGGTACCGGAGTTTGTCATGGATGAATTGAACGACCCGCGGGTTTACTTTGCCGCCGAGCGGACACTGTTGGCTTGGGTGCGAACCGGCATCACCGTGATCGGCCTCGGATTTGTCGTCGCCCGCTTCGGCCTCTTCTTGCAGATCCTACGGCACGATCCCGATCCGGCGAGCCATCCGGGATCGACTTACATCGGCGTCGGCCTCGTACTCTTGGGTTCTGCGGCAGTCTCGATGGCGGCGTGGCAGCATGTCCGGTTTTGCCGCAACCTGCGGCCCGTCGATCGGCCCCGCGAACCTTTCCCGAATTGGTCCGTCTGGTTCTCCGCGATGCTTTCGGTTGTCGGCATTTTGCTGGCCGGGTACATTTTATCCCGGTCGGGCACCAACTAAAGTTGCGATTCAAGGTGCGAGCTTCTAGCCGGGCCGCGATCGATTATGGAAAAAACTACGCTCGCCGTACTCGTGACGATTGCCTTCAGTGTGGTCGGGGTGGTGGGCGACTACTTTCTCAAGCTCGCTAGCGGTGAGCCGACCTGGTTCAAGTCGAAGTGGTTCTACGTCGGCTTTCTCATCTACGCCTCGACCGCCTTCGGCTGGGTCTTCGTGATGAAGCACCTCAAGCTCGCCACGATCGGCGTGGTTTACAGCGTCTCGATGATCCTCCTGCTCACGGCGATCGGCGTGGTCGGCTTCCGCGAGTCGCTCTCCGCCTACGAGATCGCTGGCCTGGCTATGGCCATCGGCTCACTGGTGCTGCTGATGCGGTTTGCGTAACAGATATTGGTTGCCGACAATAAAAAATGTTGTTTTGTTGTTAACGGCTGCTCGCTGGGTTCGCGGTTAAGGCTCGCAGCAAGAAAGGAATCGAACAATGACTCGAGCAAACCGCTCGACCAGCTCTCAGCATTCGTTAGGTACTTTGGTTGGCATGCCTTTTTCATCGGCGGGTATTTGCTATCGTCGACGACGCCACGATGCCTATGGATTGGTCAATGTTCCTGTCGATCCATTCGTCGCGGGCTTCGCCATCGGTGCGGTAGCCACCGCGCGGGTCGCATGCAGAGATCGTCGGCCGTCATAGTGATTCTCACGCTCCTGCTCGGTCTGGACTTGATGATCGTGGGTGGTCTCGAAGGCTGGATCTGCTGCTCTGATGGCGATGCCGCTGTTGCTCGCCGGGATGGTCGTCGGAGCATTGATCGGCTACTGTCGTCCGCGGGCGCATGCTTGACAATTCGAACCATAGTCAGCGCAAAACGCTGTTGATCCTGCTTGCTTGCCCGTTTCTGATGGCCGCCGCCAACGAGGTCGGAGAGACCATGGCGCTACGCAGCAACGTAAGGAGTCGTTTGCCTCCGAAGTGCTACTGCCGGCGTCGCCGAAAGCTGCCTGGGCAATGCTCGTTCGCATGCCAGAAATGGACGGAGTGAAACCGTTCCTCATCCAGATCGGCCTCCCGGTGCCTGATCACTGCACGCTCAGTCGCAGATGGTGTCGGTGGCCAGCGCGTCTGCTACTTTGATCAAGGCGTCATCGAGATGGAAATCACCGACTGGCAGCCTCCGAAGTCCGTTGCCATGAAGATCACCAAAAGCACGCTCCCTGGACGGCGCTGGCTCTCGTTTGTCGACGCAAATTACGAACTGATTCCTGAAACCGACGGCACCCGCGTCATTCGCCACACGACAATCGCTTCGCGGCTCTACCCGCGTTGGTATTGGCGACCCTTCGAGGCCTGGGGCGTTGAATCGGAGCACGAATTCGTGCTTTCGTCCTTGGCGAAGACGGCGGCTGCTACTGCGGATAACGCGGCGGATCCATCGGGCCTTCATCGCTAACTAATCCGCAACGCTCGGGGTCGGCGAGCAGATCGCTGATGGATACGTCTTTGCCGTCGAGCATAACGCGGTTCAGGATGAGCCGCACGCCGTGGCTGTAGTCCACATACTTGTTCCAGTGGACGATGGTCAGAGTTCTGGATCGGTTGGCCGTCCAGCTGACGCCAGCCATAGATTGCCAGGCGATCGGGCCGATCGAAGATCCGCGGCGAGAGGACGATGTCTTTTTTGATGCCGGTGATGAGCAGGCCGTGCGGTTTTCCCGCCCGCTGGCTTTCTATGATCTCTTGATGTTGTGCAAAAGTCTTCACGGCCTCGCGGTCGACCGTGAGCGGACGCGGCTCGAGGTGGACCTCGGCCTGGGCATCGATCGCGTCGACAATCATCTTGGTCGGCAGCGTGCAGCCAAACAGGTCGGCGATTTGCTGAGCGGTCTGCGGCGTCATCGGCATGCGTACGAAGTCGTCGTCGCCGCCGACGGCGAGATAGTCGGGCATCACCAGCAGCCTGGCCGCGATCTCCTTTCCCTTGGAGTCCGGACCGTGGATCGGCACCGGTTTGAAGGTGCGGAGGAAATTGGGGAAGTTGCCATGGGAGACTTCGCGGAAAATGGCCGCTTCCCGCTCGGCGAGCTGGAGCCCGTCGATGCTGCGGAGGAATGCTTTGCCGCCCATCGCGTCGGCTGGCCGTGGCGGAAGCTTTGGGGGCGTAATAGACGGGGCCGTCGTGGGCTTGTCCTGGACCCACTCGGTGTATGCCCGCGGGCCGCCAAATGTGCCCCACTTTCCCTCGTTCGGCGTACCGATCGTCGATGCCGCCAAGAGGCCATTCATTTCTCCCACCAGCGCCGTGTGCAGAATCTTGTTTTCGGGATTCGGGTGGACGAACATCTGGAAGCGGCCGTCAAGACCCTTGTATGCGTGGAACGGCGGCTGCTCGACCTCAGCAATCGGGAACAGCGGGCCCAGGGCGTCACGCATCCGGCCGGCGCCGCGAAACGTTCCGCCGGTGTCGCTCACCACTTTCTTGCCGTCGAGCATGATGTTGCGATCGTCGTAGCAGATGACGATCAAACGGTGCGACGGATCGCGCCGGAGCCATTGATCGAATTTATCGGCGTGGTCTTTGCCTTCAAACCAGTAATCCGAATCGAGATACGCGATTCGATCGATGAAGTCGGGAATGGCGTCCTGCCCCTCGATCACGCCATATTCAAACGCACCACCGCCGCTGTGGCCCGTGAGCATGACCTTCGCGTCGGGCGTGCCGAACTTCTTTCGCCAGCCGTCGAGCAGTTGGGCAATCTTCTGATTCGCCTCTTCGTGCGTCCGCCGCCAGTTGGGCCAGCTGAGTCCCTTGGCCTCGACGACCAGCAACACTATCCGCTCGTCGGGACAAAGTTTGCGCAGCAACCGGACTTGCGCGGCCACGTGCTGAATGTCGTAGTGCCAATCCATCCCGTCGGATAGCTTGCAGCCCAGCGTTTGCTCAATCGTGTTCCCGTTGGGAGTTGCAAACACGATCATGCGTGTGCCGCGCTGCGGATGGCCCGCGTCGTCGGCAGGTGCATTGACGTGCAGCCGGACATCCGGATCCAACTCTTCTGTCATCCAGACCTCAGCAAACTTATCCGCACGCTGCCACGCGCGCTCGGGGTCAGCCGCTGCGGCAATTTGGCCGCAACGAATGAACGCGATTCCGATGAGCAATAACAAACAAAAATGACGGGTTAATGCGTTCATATCAGATTGCCAGTCGCTCGCGGTGGTGCTGGAATGACCAAGAGAGGCCAATATCCATCGTATCAGGTTGAATTGCAACGCGCTACGACTCGCGGTATGCAATTTGCAATTCCGTATGGAGACGAATTGAGCGACTCGCCGATGGGGAGTATGGGGCTATGAAACAAATGGGAACGGCAAGTGTAGCCAAGAGCAAAGCGATCTGGTCCACGACGAAAATGCCACGCTGTCGCCGGTTAGAACGCAACGTTGAAACCGACGTCTGCATTGTCGGCGGCGGCATCGCCGGTCTCACCACCGCCTACATGCTCGGACAACAGGGCAAACACGTAGTCGTCCTCGAAGACGGCCCGCTCGCCAGCGGCATGACCGGCGTCACGACCGCTCATCTTTCAAATGCGATCGACGACCGGATGACGGAGATCGAGCGCTGGCACGGAGAGAATGGTGCCCGACTTGCCGTTGAAAGCCACGGCGCCGCGATCGACCGCATCGAACGGATCGCCGCCGAATTGGAGGTCGACTGCGACTTTCAGCGCGTCGATGGCTATCTTTTCAGTGCCAAGGGCGACGAACCAGAGGCGCTAGAAGCCGAACTCGCCGCCGCACAGCGCGCCGGTTTGGCTGCCGAGATGATTCCCTGGGTGCCGATCGAGTACGACACCGGCCCTACGATTCGCTTCCGCAATCAGGCGCGATTTCATCCGCTCAAGTACCTCGCTGCACTCGCGGACGCGATCAAAGGGCAAGGGGGCACGATTTACAGCCACTGCCACGCCGACCACATCGAAAGCAAGAAGGTCGATAACGCAGAAACGGCGATAGTTGAAGTCGGGCCGCATACGGTCACCGCGTCCGCAGTCGTCGTTGCCACCAACACACCGATCAACGACCTCGTCGCGCTCCATACCAAGCAAGCCCCTTACATGACGTACGTCATTGGCTGCCGAGTGCCCAAAGGGTCCGTCCTTGATGCGCTCTACTGGGACACGCTCAAGGCATACCACTACGTGCGGCTGCAAGAAGGTGGTCCAGACGCCGACTACGACATCCTGATCGTGGGCGGTGAAGATCATAAAACTGGCCAAGTCGATGATGCGCGTTTTCGACACGCGCGCCTCGAGACCTGGGCCCGCACCCGCTTCCCCATGATCGACAAGATCGAATTCAAATGGGGCGGCCAGTGCATGGAAACAATCGATGGCTTGGCCTTCATCGGCCACAACCCGCTCGACCAGGAGAACGTTTACGTCGTTACGGGTGACTCGGGGATGGGCATCACGCACGGCACCATCGCGGGGATGCTACTTACCGACTTGATCCTCGATCGCCCCAACCCTTGGGAACTACTGTACGACCCCGCGCGAAAAACCGTGCGCGCGGCCGAAAACTTCATCAAAGAAAATGCAAACGTCGCGGCCCAGTATGCCGACTGGTTCACACCCGGCGAAGTTTCGTCCGCCGACGAAGTCGCGCCCGGCACCGGCGCGTATCTTGCGTCGCGGGCTGACGAAAGTTGCCGTTTATCGAGACAAGAGCGGCACGGCCCACGAGATGTCGGCCGTCTGCCCCCATCTTGATTGCATCGTCCATTGGAATACGGCCGAGACCACCTGGGACTGTCCTTGCCACGGTTCGCGGTTCGACGCCCAGGGCAAAGTCATCAACGGTCCCGCCAACAGCGATCTTGCGCCGCTCGAAAAAGATGCGGTCGACAGAGATTCAGTCGACAAAGAATCAGTCTGACCCCGAACGGAGAAGTTACCATGGCCAGAATTGGACACGTCCCCAAGGCGCAGCTTTACTCGGGCCCCGGCTACAATTTGTTCGATCCTCCAGTCGAGCGCCGTCAATTCGAGGAAGAGACCACCTTCCTCAATTCAGCCGCAACGACGAATGCAGCCGAGGCGCTTCGTGTTGCTGAGGTCGAGGCCGGTAAGACGAAAGGCATCGACCCAGACGACACGGAGCTGGATAGCACATGCCTTCACAGCATGACGATCGACGAGTTGCGGATTGTCGCAGGGCTGGTAGCCGTGCCCGACCGCGAGCAGATCACCAGCCGCACCGAACTCATCGCCGCGATCGAACGCGCCGAGTAACGCGTGATGAGGCGACGTGCTGGCGAAAAATCGCCACCGCTCGATCTGCTCATGGCGTATCAACTTACGACACGGCATGAAATTTGTAGCAAAACTGCCAAGCCGGAATCGTGTATAATTTAGCCAGTGCAGCCTAATCGCGGCCGATCACGCCGGGCCGCGAGCGGGGGAACCAATGCGTGCGGCCACTTAACAAATGGCCGCCGCCGGGGCGAAGGCATTCGATGCGAATGCCGGGACACCTTTCCGTCCTAGCCCGTCAGCTAACCTCGTAGGCACGTTCGAGAGACGTTCTCTCGACAACAGGAAACGGGGCCTACTCGTCTCGCCAATGCGGCGACCGCAGAGCCTGCGTGCTCTTGATCTTGGACTTGCCGCGCTCGGTGCTCCGGCAGTGCTGAACGACGCACGCACACATTGACGTGCGCTCGCTCGCGCCGGAAATCCGTCTCGCGGCCCCATGCGAGGGAGTCGAATCATGTTTGCAGGCATTCACATTTCGGATTACTTTCAGTTTGCCCAAGGCGCGGAAATGCGACTGGTGGGACAGTGGCTCTTCAGCTGGTGGCCGTATGTCGCGGTCGTCGTCGGCTCGCTGCTGGTTTACTGGTTCTCGTTCCGCTACATCGCCCACAACTCGGTGGGTGTGGTCGAGAAACTTTGGTCGTGGAAGGGCTCGGTGCCTGAGGGCCAGATCATCGCGCTCGATGGTGAGGCCGGTTTCGAGGCCGAACTGCTCCGCGGTGGTCTCCACTTTGGCTATTGGCGGTGGCAATATCAGGGTCCTGCGAATGCGCTTGGTGACGATCTCGCAGGGCAAGATCGGCTATGTCTACGCCCGCGACGGCGAGCCGCTCGCGTCGAGCCAGACGCTTGGCCGGGCGGTCGATTGCAACTATTTCCAAGACGCCCGCGCGTACCTTGTCGGCGCGACGCAGGAAGATGGCAGCGTCGTTCGTGGACAGCGCGGTCGCCAGCGGGCGATCCTCCGCGAAGGCGTCTACGCGATCAACCCCGCCCTGTTCGTGGTGATTGCGGAAGACCACGTCTTCACGCTGCCGGCAACCCTCTCGCGGCAGGAGCTCGGTGACGATCGAGCAGTATCGCCGCGAACTGGCCGACATCGGCGGATTCGATCCCGTGGTGGTCGGCGCCGTGATGCACTCGACCGACGACGATTATCCCGACAAGCCGGCGATGGTCGACTCGACTCGGCGTCGTGACGGTTCACGACGGCCCGTCGCTGCCGCCGGACGAAATCATCGCGCCGATCGTCGGCAGCGATTCGCACGCGCGCCGATTTCCATAACAACTTCCAGGACGCGGAGGCGTTCCTGCGCCGGCGGCCGCCGCGGTCGCCAGTACCAATCGCTCACGGACGGCACGTACTTCATCAACCGCTGGTTCGCCACGCTCGAGATGATTCCCAAGACGGTCGTCCCGATCGGTTCGGTCGGCGTGGTCGTGAGCTACGTCGGCCGGCACGGCCAGGACGTCTCCGGCAAGGGCTTCCGTCACGGTGAGCAGGTTGCCACGGGCGAACGCGGCGTCTGGGAGAAGTCGCACGGCCCGGGCAAGTACGCGTTCAACACCTACGCCGGCAGCATCATCCTCGTGCCGACGACCAACTTCGTGCTCCACTGGATCACGGGCCGCACCGAGTCGCATCGCTTCGACGAGAGCTTGAAGTCGATCGACCTGGTGACCAAGGACGCCTACGAGCCGCTGCTGCCGCTGTCGGTGGTCGTGCATATCGACTACGAGCGGGCGCCGAGCGTGATCCAGCGCTTCGGCGACGTGAAGAAGTTGATCACGCAGACGCTCGACCCGATGCTCAGCGCCTATTTCCGCGACATCGCCCACACCAAGACGATGCTCGAGCTTGCTCCACGAGCGCGACGCAGATTCAGCAGGAGGCCCGTGCCGAGTTGCAACGGAAATTCCGCTGCTTCGACATCGAGTGTGTCGACGTGCTGATCGGCAAGCCGACCAACGCCGAGGGCGACGACAAGATCGAGACGCTGCTCGAGCAGCTTCGACAACGGCAGCTTTCGACCGAGCAGCTCGAAACGTTCGAGCGCCGGCAGGAGGCGGCCAAAAAGCTGCAAGACTTGAACGCCGCGCAGGCGCTCGCCGATCGGCAGACCGCGCTCGACCAATGCGCAGGTTCAGGCTCAAATTGCCGCCAACGAAGGCGAGGCCGATTTGGCCCGCGCCCGCAAGCAGGCCGAACAGACGATCGTCGTTGCCGAGGCCACGCTCGGCCGCTCGCGCCGCGAGGCCGAGCAGAAGGTTGTGCTCGCCGAGGCGGACGCCCGCGAACGGATGCTCGCCGGTCGCGGCGAAAGCCAGCGGATCATGCAGGTGGGCCTGTCGGAGGCGGCGGTCCTGCTGCGGAAGATCAATTCGTTCGGCGACCCGCGGCTCTACGCCGTCAACGAAGTCGCCGACCGGCTTGCCCACAGCGAGCAACCGCTCGTGCCGCAGCGGCTGTTCGTCACGGGCGGTGACGACAAGAACCCGCAAGCCAACGGCTTGCTGGGCGTGTTGCTGGGCTTGCTCGTAGCCGAAAAATCAGGCTTCCAATCGCCGGAGAGCTCGGAACTCTCCGGCTTGCAGGAGCTGGCCGACGAAGTTAGCAGCCAATCGATCGAGAGCATGAAGCAGGCGCTGGCTGACCAGAAAGTGAAGGCGGCGTCGACGGCGTAGTGTTTTTCCCGGCGGATGGATTTCGATTTCGCGGCCCCGGCACTGTGCCGGGGCCGCGTTTCAGAATTCATGTGCGGAAGAGCCCCGCCATCGCCGGATGAGACGCTATAATGGTAGACTCGTTTGCAGCCCGGCCCCGAAATGCCAGACGTCACGCGAAGCAATTAGTGGCTTACCGTGGAGTCAGCTTGTCTTCGCTGAATCGAGCCGGGAAACCGCAATCGCCAATCGGCAAAGCGCACTTGTCGGATCATTGCGACCTCTAATCAGCGACGCAACGCGATATGTTGTCACGACATTTCGTCCGGAGCAGTATTTTTGCGAAGGCATTGTCTGCGCTCGGCTCGCGTCTGGCGGAGGCTGCCAAATTTAGACGCTCCGGGTTGAGCGCAATTGGCTTGCTCGCCGTCCTGATGATCGCAGTAACGGCGTCAGCCTACGAGCCGCGGTACGCCGATCCGCTCTTGGAATCGTTTCGTTGGCATCGTCTCCCGGAACTTACGGAGAAAAGCTACCGCTGCATGGCGGAGGCTCCGGATGGGACGATTTGGTTTGGCGTCGAGAGCGGCGCGCTGGCTTACGATGGTGCGGAGTGGAAGTCGTATCCGCTCGAACTGGGTGGCGAGACGGCAGTGCTGTCGATCTGCATCGCCGAAGATCGCACCGTGTACGCTGCAAACAATCATGCGATCGTGCGTTTGCAGGGTGACTCGTGGCAGCGCGTGTTTCCGATCGCTGACGACTGGGAGTATGGAATCTACAAACTGACGTCGACGCCGGACGGCAGCTTGTGGGCCGGTACGAACTACGGCATCCTGCAAATCAAGAACGGCCGGACGTCGATCTACGGCCCGCAAAAGTGCCTTGAGCCGCTGCGCAATGTCGCACCCGAGATCGAGCGGCGAGTCATCCCCGGGCTCAGCAGTCCCGACGAGATGTTTCCCGTGTACAACCTGGAGCCAGGAGCGCCAGGAGAATTGCTCGTGCGAGCTCGAGAGGGAATCTATTCGTTGACCTACGACGGCAGGCAAACTCCTGAGAAATCGTGGCGCGAGTTGAGTAGTCTGAAAAAATACTGGTATCCGACACGATCAACGGTCGTCTGCCGAGCCAAGGGCGGCGCCATCTGGGTTTTGGGTGACGATGGCATCGTGATTCGGATCGTCGACGGCACGACTGATCGGTGGGATCTGCGGACATTGATGAGCGGCGACGTGACGGTCTCGATTGCCGAATGCCCGGACGGGAGTATCTGGGTGGGTGGCCAGGGAAGCTTGTTCGTCTACAGAGACGATGAATGGCGCTCTGATGCGCAACCGGATATTCCTAATGGTGGTGCCGCGCGGATTTCGGTACTCACCACGTCGGACGACACGATTTGGATCGCCAGTGAGCAGAGCGACGTGTATCGTGTCGACTATTTCAGCAAGAGGTGGCGAACGTTAGAGGACCTCAATTTTGGCGCCGAGACGCCGGACGGGCGATTGTGGTTCTTGACCAAGGAGGGGCGCGTGGTCAGCGCGAACGAGCAATTGTTGGACTGGGAGAATTTCGGCCCTGAATCTGGATTGATCGATACACCAGTAGCGCTGGTCGCGACGCGGAACGGGCAGCTATGGGCGGCGGGTAGCCAGGGGCAGGAAGCGGCCGTGGCATATTTCGACGGCGAGAAGTGGCATCCCAAGTCCATCCCCGGTCTCAGTTGGGGCATCGACTATCGCTCGGTGTGCGAAGCCAAGGATGGCAGCTTGTGGTTCGGGGCAGCGGCGAATGCGATCGCGGAAAAGGGCCAACATGGAGGCGTGTTGCGCTACGATCCCGCGATCGGAAGCTTTGACGATGAGCGCGTGCCTGGAAAATCGTCGATCTCCCAGAGGCGAGGAGCAGCACCTATGGCATCGGTCAGACGGGCGACGGCTTGATCTGGTTTGGTGGACTCGATCTCTATGCGTACGACCCGGTCGGCAAATCCCGCGTCAAGAACCTGCCGATTCCCTTCCCGGTCGACGCTCGAATCGACAACCTGCACACGACCCGCGACGGCCGCCTGTGGGTTGCCACCAGGAACTACGGCGTTGCCTCGTACGACGGGCAGGCATGGAAACGTTACGACGCATCCAATGGCCTGGTGCACAACACCGTCGTATCTGTATGCGAATTGTCGTCGGGCGGTGTATTGCTGAGCACGGACGGAGACATCAGTCGATTTGACGGTACCGCCTGGACGAACCACGCCCTGCCCATCGAGTTCAACATGCGGCGCGAGGGAGGGGGCTTTCAGCAAACAAGCGATGGCTCGATCTGGATCAACATCTCGTCGCGCGGTTGGAAGCGGCGGGCGCTGGATCACGACATCTATGTCTCCGACGAAAACAGGAGTTTTGGACGTGCCGCTATTTGCCCGAGCGGACGGCGCCGATTACCGCCATCACACTGCACGAACCGGACGTGTCGTCGCGCGGCAACACGATCATCGCCTGGTCTGGCAGCTGATCGCTGGCATGTTACGGATCAAAAGGACTTGCGCTTTTCGTATCGCTTCGACGGCGGCGAGTGGTCCCCCTATACGGGCGAAACGCAACGAGTTTTCACGTCTTTGCAGAGCGGGGCTCATGATTTTGAGGTGCGGACGCGCGACATGGACTTCAACGTCGACCCCGATCCACCGAAGATTCATTTCCAGGTGGCGCGACCACTGTGGCAGCAACCATGGTTCGCCGGATTGTTGGGTCTTTTGGCTATCGACGCTGGTGGTCAGCTTCCGGTCCTATAGCGTGCATCGCTGGAACAACGCCCTGCGTGAGTTGAATGTCGCTTTGGAGCAACGGGTCACCCGGCGAACCGCCGACCTAGAAGACACCAATCAAGAGTTGGAAGCCTTTGCTTATTCGGTGTCGCACGATCTGAGGGCACCGCTCCGAGCCATGGAAGGTTTTGCCATCGCGCTGGAGGAAGATTACGGCAACGAACTCGACGAGCAAGGGCGTGAGTTTGTCCGTCACATCGCCGATTCGGCGAGCCGAATGGATGTGTTAATCCGTGATTTGCTGGACTACAGCCGACTGGGAAGAGCGGATTTGACTATCTTGCCGACGAATCTGAACGACGTGGTGCAGGCGGCTCTTGGCGAACTTGCGTCAGACATGACGGCCGCAGGCGCGGTCGTGACGGTCGCGGAATCGTTGCCGACTGTCCTCGGACACCGCACTACGTTGATACAAGTGGCAGTCAACTTGATTGGCAATGCGATCAAGTTCGTCCGTCCCGATGTTCGGCCGGTGATCCAAATTTGGTCTGAGTCGACAGAGTCCTGCTAGAATCCGACTCGTTGTTGAGGATAATGGGATTGGAATCGAGGCGCGACACCAAGCGCGTGTGTTTAGTATGTTCGAGCGGTTGCACGGTGTCGAAAGTTATCCAGGTACTGGAGTCGGGTTGGCGATCGTGGCCCGCGCCTCGGAGCGACTAGGTGGCAGCTGCGGCGTCGACTCCGTTGTCGGTCAGGGAAGCCGATTTTGGGTGGAGTTGCCTGCTCATGGAGCGAATGCAGAAAGCTGACGAAGCGCTGGTGCTCGTGGTCGAGGACGACCCCTACGACACCAAGCTGATCGTACGCGCGATCGAGAAGGCGCAGGATTCTGAATCCAGTCGAGACCGTGGGCGATGGCGAAGCGGCGATCGCCTATCTCGGCGGCCAGTCTCCCTACGACGATCGAACCCAATATCCGTTGCCGGTGCTGATCTTGTTGGATCTGAAAATGCCCAAGCTCAGCGGGTTCGAGGTGCTCGAGTGGATTCGCTCGCAGCCCGGCTTGCGCAGAACCCCGGTCGTCGTTCTCACCTCGTCCAGCATGACGTCCGACGTGAGTCGGGCCTACGATCTGGGCGCAACTCGTACTTGGTCAAGCCGGTTGGGACCGACGCGTTCGTCGATCTGCTCAAGACGATCGAGCTGTATTGGATCGTGACGAACGAGAGGCCCGGCCTCGAATGAGATAAGCTTCACTCGAATTTCCCTTCGGAGTAAGTGTGGCGCCATGCCGCAAGGAATCACGATCCTGTTGGTAGACGACAATCCGCACGACCGGCACTTGGTCTTGCGCGAGCTGAGGAAATCGTACCCGGAAGCGATGATCGTCCAGGCGTTGGATCAAGATGCAGTTCGATCGCGTCGTATCGACCAAGGAATTCGACGTGGTCGTGACCGATTACCACCTGCATTGGTCGGACGGTATCCAGGTGCTGCAAGCGATCAAGTCGGCGTGCGCCGAATTGTCCGGTGATCATGTTCACGGGGACGGGGAACGAAGAAGTCGCCGTGGAAGCAATGAAGCATGGGCTCGACGACTACATCATCAAGAGCGTCAAGCACCTGGTCCGACTCCGATCGGCCGTGAAGGCGGTGCTGGAGCGGGCACAAGATCGCGCAGAGCGCGCGGGAAGCAAATTACCGACTCGATTTGTTGCTCGCCCACCTGGATGTCGGTGTCTTCACCTGTACGCCGCAGGGACGAATCATCGAACTGAACGACTCGATGGTGCGATTCTTGAACTGCGCGACGACGGAAGAGGCACGGGAAAAGGGACTTCGCGGTTTGTTTGGAGATGCCGAGCAAGTGCGGCACTTATTGGATCGCGTGGTGACGACGAGGGTTCGTCAGGAGTGCGAAATCGAGCGATCTGAGCCGTCGGGAGGGGATCGCTGCTACTGGGTGAACGCGAGCCTGTCGAACAAAGGCCAGCACCCGCTACGCATCGATGGACTGGTTGAAGACATTACGTCTCGCAAGCAAGCGGAAGCCAGCGCGCGAGCTGCCGCGGTCGCCGCGGCACAAGTGGCGATGCTCTCTCCGCGAGAACGCCAGGTACTTGCGCACGTCGTTGCCGGCGAGGCCAACAAAGTCGTCGCGCACCGCCTCGACATCAGCGAGAAGACGGTGGAAAAGCACCGCGCCAGTTTGATGAAGAAGATGGATGTGCGCAACGTCGCGGATCTGGTGCGAGTTTCGCTGCTCGCCGGCGTGAAGGGGAGCGAGTAGGGAAATCCCCCCTGGGGGTTTGCCCTGATTCGTCGCCGATCACCCATTCTGCCGCTGCGGAAACGCATTTCTCGCGATATAGAGAGTATTAGTGGACAGGGATGCCACGTTCGGTAGTCACAAGATGTGTGTTTTCACATGGGCAGGCGGCGATGCAGGGACCGCTCTCCGCCTGCCCTTTTCCATCACGCAGGCGGAAACAAGCCCTGCACGATGGCACGCGCAAAAGACGGAATTCGCCGATCGCCGCTGAAGCGCCACTGGTACGCAGCTTACCGCGCGAAGAGATTCGCCAGGCGTTGTTGGATTTGCTCGTTGGACAATTCGTCGACCGATGAGCCGATGAGCGCGCCCGTCGAGTTCAGCTCCGCGACACATGAATTGGCCGTCGCGACCGCATTCGCCGAGGTTCAAGTCAGCACCCGTTGGGGTGGTTTTGTGGACGCGTATCGACAGAGGTTGGTATTCGCGTAACCTGAGGTCACCTGCTTCCCTGCTTGCCTGCCAATGGAATTCAATCGAGGACGGATGCACCCTGGGGAAAACCCGGGTGGGGATTTCCCTACCTTTGCCTTATTGCCCCTGGAAAGTGGTTTGAGTACTGCCGATGATGAAATGTACTCCAAGGCGAAACGGTTGCAATCGAACGGCAGCCGATCACCTGCGAGATTGCTCCTGTGCGACATCGAATGGTCTCGGAGCATTCGAGGGTCCAAGAACCGGGCCTTCGCGGGTGCAACTTCTGTTTCGGTCAAAACCGGGAATTGTCCCTGGGGCAGGTGACCGCCCAGAACCCGCGAAGGCTGGTCAATTCTGATTGCCGGTAGGATCGAATCAACGGAAATCCGTGATTTCCACCATCAGGTCCAGAAATTGGACACTGTCTCCAACGAGTGCTGCCGGGAATTTCTATTCCGAGCGGCAGCCGATGCTACAATGGGCGTCCGCCCACCGCGAACTGCTGTCCGCAGGCCAGTTTTCCCAGCTTGACTGCTAGCAAAACGGCCTTGGCAACCCTCATCAGGCCGCATCGACCTAGTGCAACTGGATGTGCCGGTGCACGATTGTAATTGCAATGTCGAGGGTTGCCAGAAGTAGTATTGGGTTCCTGGGCGTTACTATTTGGAGAAACATCGAAGATGAATATGCGACGAGATGGGCGGACAATAACACGCTGGTTGGTTTTATCGATGTTGCTACTTGGCGGCGTCCCGTGCTTTGCAGCCGACGTCGTCGAGATTCCTCTCTGGCAGGACGGCGCCCCGGGCGCCTCGACCAAGCCGCAGGATGAGCCGACGTTGTTTCTGACGCGGCCGGCACGCCGACGTGGCGACCGACGCGGCCGTGATCGTTTGCCCGGGCGGCGGCTACGGGAATCTTCGATGGAGAAGGAAGGGAGCAAGATCGCCGAGTGGCTCAACTCGTTTGGCGTCACCGCCTTCGTCCTTCGCTATCGTCACGCGCGGCACCGGCCACCAGCATCCCACGCCGATGCTCGACGGCCAGCGGGCGATTCGCACCGTGCGCAGCTCGCGCCGCCGAGTGGGGCCTCGACCCGCAGAAAATTGGCGTGATGGGCTTTTCCGCGGGCGGCCATCTCACCAGCACGCTCGGCACTCACTTCGACGCTGGCGATTCTGCCGCGGCCGACGCAATCGACCATGCCAGCTCGCGCCCCGATTTCTTGATCCTCTGCTATCCAGTGATCTCGCTCGCAGCCCCCTACACGCACACCGGCTCGCGCGACAAACTGCTCGGCAAGACTCCGGATCCCGACTTGCTACGCAGTCTGTCGAACGAAACGCAAGTCACCCGCGAGACGCCTCCCACGTTTCTGTTCCACACGGATGAGGACACGTCGGTACCTGCTGAGAACAGCCTCGTGTTCTACGAAGCCCTCCGCAAAGCCGGCGTGCCCGCAGAGCTGCACATCTACCGCAAAGGTGGCCATGGCACCGGCCTGGCGCAAGACATCCCCGGCACCTGCGATTGGCCTGATCGCTGCCAAACCTGGATTGAGCAAATCATTCTCAAGCATTGACCGCGGCCAACGAAGAGCGGCCGCAGC
This sequence comes from uncultured Planctomycetota bacterium, assembly GCA_963847905.1. Lineage (GTDB taxonomy): Bacteria > Planctomycetota > Planctomycetia > Pirellulales > Lacipirellulaceae > DASYDU01. The sequence goes on from CAWKBP010000007.1 coordinate 812,280, forward strand.
TTAAGAATCTTGAGAATCAGTATCAGCGACCGGAGTCGTGCATTGCACCACTTTCAAGCGATTCTGGCGCGGCGTGCCGGATCGCACATGTGCGCATGATAGCGATTCTCGGCGCCGGAGGCGGCGATCTATTCGCATTGTCGGCTGTGGGTTAAACTCCCAGCGGCCAATTTGCATCCAATTCGTGATGCAATCGATCGGCACCAGGGAGGAGTGGCTCGATGATCGATGTTTGCTACGCACGTTGGCGCTCGGTTGGCGTCGCGTGCCTGTCGGCCGGAATGCTTTCGCTTTGCAGTCCGCGCGCGCTTGCCCAAGGCATTGTACCATCGGCCGGTAATGGTGCGGCGCCTGCAACCCAGGCGGGAGCGGCGGCAACGACCGTGCTCGAGCCGGGCGACGTCTACCTGCCGGGCAGCCGAGTCTATGCCTTTGTCAGCAAAACTGGTTTCGGCCACGAACATGGCGTGGTAGGTCAGCTGCTCCCCAGCAAGCTGCGACTCGACGCCCAGCAAGATGCGGGCCAGTTGAACTTCGACATGCGTACGTTTGCGGCCGATTCCGACCTGGCACGCAAGTACGTCGGCCTGGCCGAATCGACGCCGCCTGCCACACAGCGCGAGGTGAACACCAACATGCTCGGCACCGCCGTGCTCGACGCAGGCCGTTTCCCGACCGCTTCGTTCGCCGTGCACAGCGCTGCGCGAATAGCCCAACCAGGTCCGCGCGGTATGCCGCAGTATCAGATCGGGGGCGATTTCACGCTGCATGGCGTCACGCGCCCGATTCAAATTGTCGCCGAGGCGGAAGAACAACAAGGTTGGACCCATCTTCGCGGCGGCTTTATCCTCGTGCAATCGCAGTTCGGCATCACGCCGTTTACCAAAGCGTTTGGCGCCGTCGGCGTGGCCGATGAAGTAAAAGTCTACGGCGACCTGTGGATCGCCCGCGAGCGGCAAGTGGTGGCCGCGGCCCCGGCGCCGGCCAATCGCTGATCCATTGCACCAAACCGCAAGCATCCCTCGCTTCACCTCCGGACAATCACGTCATGCTTTCCTGCCCGCTTGTCGAGAAGAGTGTCATTCGCGGTCACTACAATTTGTCGACGCCGTTTTATCGGCTGTTGTGGGGGCCCCATATTCATCATGGCTATTGGGAAGCCGACGAGTCGCCCCGCACCGCCCAACTGCAGTTGACCGAAAGGCTGGCGACGCTCGCCAAGATCACGCCCGGCCAGCGGCTCGTCGACGTCGGCTGTGGCATGGGTGGCTCGTCGATCCATCTGGCCAAGTCGCGCGGCTGCCAGGCCCTGGGTGTCACGATCAGCCCACTGCAACGACACTGGGCGGCGCTTTCGTCGCGCTGGCACCGCGTGGCCGATCGCACCGAGTTTCGCTGCGCCGACGCGGAGCAGGTCGACGTGGCCGCCGATTCGTTCGACGTCGTTTGGAGCGTCGAGTGCACCGAGCATTTGTTCGACAAGCCGCGGTTTTTTCAGCGGGCGGCCAACTGGCTCCGGCCCGGAGGCACCATGGCGATTTGTGCCTGGCTCGCCGGCGACGACCTCGACACCGCCCAGTCGCAACAGGTCTACGAGGTGTGCGAAGGCTTCTTCTGCCCGTCGCTGGGGACTGCCAGCGACTACTCGGCCTGGATGGCGGAAGCCGGCCTCGAAGTGACGCACGTACAAGATTGGACGCAGCAGGTGACCCACACCTGGGAAATCTGCCGCGATCGAGTCGCCCGGACGCACGTCCGCCGGCTGGCCCGCTTGATTGATCGAGACTCGCTGATGTTTTTGGATCGCTTCGAGACAATCCTGGACGCCTATCGCAACGGCGCGATGAAGTACGGATGCTTTGTCGCTCGCAAACCGCTCGCCGGTTAGTGCTTTTTCAATCTAGACAATAGTTCTGCGAACGCAAGAGTGACCGCATGGATGCGCAGCAAAACAACTTTTCGCCCAGCGTGGGCCGGGCGCTCGGAATCGCTTTCGGCCTTGGCACGCAAATTGGTTTCTTGGCCACGGTCTGGTACCTGTTTGGGTTTCTCTACGGCGACGATTCGGTTGGTCGAGTGACCTCGCGCCATTGGATCGCAATCGACGTGTTGCTGTCGCTGCTGTTTGCAATTCCCCATAGTGTGCTGCTGCTTCCACGGGTGCGGAAGTGGATCATCAGGTGGTTGCCATCCGCGTTGTACGGTTCGTTATTTTGCGTTGCCACCTGCGCCAGCTTGTGGCTGATTTTCACGTACTGGCATTTCACGACGGCGGCCGTGTGGCGCCTGCATGGCCTGGCAGCCGGGTTGGTGCGGTTGGCTTTCATCGCATCTTGGCTCACGCTCTTCTACAGCCTTTCGCTGTCCGGCTTCGGTTACCAAACGGGTTGGACGCAATGGCTCTGCTGGTTCCGGCGAGAGCCACTGCCTCGCCGCGGACTGGTCGATCGCGGCGCGTACCGAATCTTGCGGCACCCCGCCTACTTGAGCTTTCTCGGGTTGATCTGGTTCACGCCTCACATGACGTTTGATCACGCGCTGCTCACGGGCATCTGGACGCTCTACGTGATGGTCGGTAGCCGCCTGAAAGATCAGCGGCTCGAGTTCTTCCTCGGCGACGCTTATCGCGAGTATGCGAGCCGAGTGCCGGGTTACCCAGGGATGCCGTTCGGACCACTCGCACGGTGGCCGGCCGAGGAGTCGGAAGGGCCCTGCCGCCAATTCGCTCCCCCGCGAGCGGCCTAACAGAACAGCGCCCCTTCGATCGTGAGCCCTGGGCCGAACGCCAGCATCACGCAGGGCACCTTTGCCAGCGCCTGCCGCATCCGGTCGAGAATGAAGAGCACCGTGGGCGACGACATGTTACCGTAATCCGCCAGCACTCCGCAGGACGCCTCGAGGGCGTCGGCATCGAGCTCAAGAGATTCGCTGCAGGCCGCCAGGATGTGCGGTCCACCAGGATGCACGATCCAGCCGCGAATCTCGTCGATTGAGAGGCCCTGCGCGAACAGCCAGTCTTCAACCCAATCGCGCAGCGACTCGCGGATGATCGTCGGCACGTCGGCCGAGAGCGACATTTCGAAGCCATGGTCGCCAATCCGCCACCGCATCACATCGGCCGTGTCGCGGAGCACATGGGACCGCTGGTCGACCAGCTGCCAGCGATTGCCGAGTGCCTTGCCTGCCGATGCGACCATTGCGGCGGCGCCGTCGCTGAACAGCGCATTGGCCACGAGATGGTCGAACTGTTGGGCATATTGTTGATGGATGCTGCAGATCTCGACGCAGACCAGAAGTACTTTGCTCTCCGGTTGCGATTGGGCGAGCGCAGCGGCCACGCGCATTCCGTTCATTGCGCCGTGGCAGCCCATGAAGCCGACGTGGGTCCGCGTTACGTCGCGCCGCAACTCGAGCCGGTCGATCAAGCCGATATCTACGCCCGGCGCGCTGAAGCCGCTGCACGAGACAGTGACGAGATGCGTTATCTCGCCAGCCGCGCAATCGGCGGCCGCGAGCGCGCTGCGGGCCGCCCGGGCCGCAAGGTCGGCGGCGTCCGCCTCGTAACGCTGCATGCGAGTTGCGGTCGTTGGTCCCCGGTCGGCCGCACTCGTAGCCATAGGAAAAAACGATTGCGTCGCGGGATGGCCATTCGACGAGGATTCCACCAGCACGCTATGTCGCGTGCGGATGGTCGTGTGCTCGTAGAGCGAGGGCAGGGTCGCCGTCAATTGCTCGTTGTGTCGACACAACTTCAGCGCCAGCCGCGCCGTGTCTTGTTGGGTGATCGATCCCGCGGGAACCGCCGTGCCGATGCCCAGGATTTGGATGTTCATGTTCCGCTCTGCCCGTGGTGTTTCCGACGATCGAGGTGTCAACTGACTTTGCGTATGAAGCGTTGTGCGATCCAAGGCTGGGCCCGGCATAGACCGATCGCCGCTGCCGCGGCACCCATCCGTGGCGCAGGATCCAAGCCAACTGCCGGCAGGTGGCCTGCGACTCGACGACCACCATGTGTTGGACAGATTCTCCAGTCGCGCGAGCGACGGCCGCCAGTCGCGAATCGCTTGCTCTGGCCAGCGGCGCGACCGCCAGCGCCGATTCGAGTGCCGCCGCCATCCCTTCGCCGGAAAACGGCTCGACGTACCCGCTTGCATCGCCGATCAGGAACAGGCGTTCCGCGGCGACACAATGGGGCCGGCTGGTGAGCGGCGGCGTGCCGTGCCAGTCGATCGGCGGCCGACCGGTCGGCAGGCGAATCCCCGCACTCGCGAGCATTTCGCCGACCACATCGGTCGACCGTCGCGCCGGCCACCGCACCCGGATCGATCGCCGCAGCGATGTTGATGCGATCCGTTCCGCTCGAAACCAGCCCCACGTAGCCATGCCGTCCGACGACCATCGTGAGCTCATCGGGCGAGAGCGAGCTCGCCAATGGGAGCGTCGCGCCCACGCCGATCCGCGAGTGGGGCATGACTTGGGAGCGGAATTCGGGCACTCGTTTGACGCTCGAGCGCGAAAGCCCGTCCGCCGCGATCACGAGCCGCGCTGAGATTTCTCCATGTTCTGAGCCCCGCTTGAGTGCGACGGAGCGACGTTCGTCGACCAATTCCGCTGCGACCCGGGCTTGCGTGCCGTCGAGAAAAGTCGCTCCGGCACGGATCGCAGCGCGAACCAGCGCCTCGTCGAACCGCCCGCGATCGACGACACGCATTTCCGGCAAGGCGAACCGCGCCCTCTGGCCGCCGACGATCCAATGCAACGAGTGGACCGACGTCGCGCCGCAATCGTCGAGCAAACTCGCCAGGCCGGCGTTGTGAAGCGCCGCGATGCCACGTCGATTGAGACAGCCGCCACAGACTTTCGCTCGCGGGAATCGCTTCGCATCGACGACGAGCGTCCGCGCACCGTCGGCGGCCAGTTGATGGGCCGCCAGTGCGCCGGCCGGGCCAGCACCGATGACGACGACATCCCAGTCGGAGTCCCAGTCGCCGCCGGCCAAATCGCTCTGCGTAGTAGGAGCCACGTGCCTCACGGCTTCCTCCAAGTCATCAGGAATCGCTCGGGCCAGTGGCGGCGAAACGTTGCCCCGTTTAGTCCGGCGCGATCGGCCAACTCGCGAGCTTCTGCCAGACTGAGCGCAGCGCGCACCGACAATGGACCATCCGTGTGGACGACCGGCGAAGTCGTGAGCAGATAGCAGCCCGCCCATACGAGTGCGAACCCCAGCCGCGAACGCACCAGATCGTCGACCAGGACCACATGGCGCGTGGCGGCCGACATCCGCTGGAGCAGTTTCACGCCATCAGCGTCGTCCAGATGGTGCAGAAACAGCGTGCAGTAAATCGCGTCGTAATCGGTGGGCAGCGGATCCTCGAGCCCATTGAACTGAAAAAACTTGGCGGACTCAATTCCAGCCCGATCGGCGGCAGTCCGCGCATGATCGACCGCGAGCGGACTCAAATCGCAGCCATGAGCAGCCAATTCGATGCCACGCCGCCGCGCGATCTGCGCGAGTCCCAGCACGACATCGCCGCCGCCGCAAGCCACGTCGAGCACCCGCACCGGTCGGTCGCCGGAGAGCACTCCGGCAGCCTCCAACCCGCCCCACAGCACACGGGACGTTTTGCTCACGAGATTGCCGCGCCGCAATCCTTCGAGTGCCTGATGATGCAGCCGTTCGTCGAGCCCCGGCTGGTCCATCACTTCGGGCCGCCGATCTCTCTGTGCGAGCGAATTCACCAAGATGCCTCCTCCGCTGCCGAAACTCCTTGCCTAAACGGCATCTGCGTTGTCAGCCATCGCAGGGCAACTGTCAAGTGTGCGAAACGGCGCGAACTGCAAAAGATCCGCCGCTATCGCCGCAATTCCTGCTGCTGCGTTGTGGCGTCGCACGGCGGAGCGCAATTGAATTTCAGTCTCAATTGAGCAGCGATGTCGCGCGGGCGGGAGCAATTGAATTCAGTCTCAGTTGAGACTGAGAAGTGTTTCGGCAATGGTGGTGCGGCGCAGGCGGCGCCGCGGGATTGACCTGAGAAGTGTTTCGGCAAAGGTGGTGCGGCGACAGCCGCTTGCCGCGCTGGTAGCAGCTGCAGCAAAGAGCGTCGGTTCGCTACTCGTCGCCAAGATTGACGTCGACCAGAAAATCGCCGCGGAGGAAGTTGCGTCCCAGGAGAACTGGGTACGTCATCCGTTGGCGGTCGCAGAGGGTGACCAGCACTTTTTTCTCCACGTCTTCCCAGCGCAGCTTGAGTTGCACCTTGTAGCGCTCGTCGTCATCAGTCGAAGTACGAACCGTCACGCGGTCGACGATCTTCGTGTTGATCCATTCCTGATCGCCGTCGGGATTCTGGATCAGGATGCGGACGCGCTTGCCGACGTTGTCCTGCGGACTCTCCGCGGCGTCTTCGATTTCGATCGCTTCGTAGTGGATCGAGCAAGTTGTGGCCCCGGTGTCGACGCGGGCCGGGAAGGGAAAGCCGGTGCTGACTTCCGTGATCGTCGTGACGGGCCCGATGTGGCGAATTCTTGGCGGCTGCGTTCTGCTGAGGCGTGCTCTTTTTGGCGGAGGCCTTTTCCTGGCTAGTGGCCGCAGGAATGCTGCGCGATTCGCTCTCAGGTTCGACGGCATTCGCAGCAGACGCGGCAAGCAAAACCAGCGTACCCGCTCCCAGGCACCAGGCTGCTCGCCTGGCAAGAAACGGAAATCGGACTGCGCCTGGGCGGAGTGTAGCGATGGCTTGCATCATCGTTCTTTGGCCCTCGATCGTGCCTGGGTAAGCCCTTCAATGGTAGCACGCCTAATGCCAGCGTGCGAGCGAGTTGTAGGGAATATGCCGCTAGCCCGTCGAGAGCAGTTTGGGCCCGCTGCGGCTGAAATACCTTCCCAGAGGCCCAGAATTGCGCAAATTCAGGCGGATCGGCAATTTCTAACTAAACAATCGTACATGCTCGCGCCACGCGACGGGGACAGAGCGTCGTCTGACGTAACCGCTCACATGGGTTGGTCGCGCTCGGCCGCGCGAATTGCCGAAAATGCACTTCGCGGCGCGAGGGAAATGCAGTTGTCCGTCGGTCACGCAGCAGAAAAACCATTTTTTTTTGCGACACTCTGGGTTGGCGCGTGGGTTAGAGAGTTTGTGGCCACGTGATCTTGCGGGCGTTGGCCTCTTATCCGAGTCACGCGTCGTGTCGCGCTTTGGGGCGCGATGTTGGTGTGGCAGCGGCGGAACAGCTGCGGGACAGGAACCTGGCGATCCAATTGGAGGAGAGGCGATGAAGGTGCGCGCACTCATAGCAGGACCAATGGTGATGGCGATTGCTGCCATGGCGGCGGGCCGGGCCGGGGCCGAGAATCGCTTGATCGACGGGAGCGGCAACAATCTCGTGCCGATCCGTCGGACATGGGGAGCCGCCGAGACTGATGTGATTCGCTTCGGCTACGCGGCCGACTATCCCGACGGCTTTGGCGATGCAATCGACGGTTCGCCGACTGTGGCCCAATGCACGCGACGTGAGCAACGTACTCTGTGCCCAAGCGAGCCCGGTCTATAACAACCGGCTGCTCAGCGATTGGATCGTCCAATGGGGACAGTTTATCACGCATGACATGGATCACACCGGTAGCGACGCGGCCAACAACACGTTGTTCGCCGGCGGGACGGGCGATTTCAACATCGCCGTGAATGATCCGAATGATCCGATCGGGCCCAACCCGATTGCGTTTAATCGTTCGAACTACGACCCGGCGACCGGCACCACGGCGCAGGTCCCGGCGCCGCTCGGCACACGGCCGAACTGGCGGGAGCAGATCAATTCGGTGACTTCCTTCATCGACGCCTCGAACGTCTACGGCTCCGACACGACACGGGCCGCGGCGCTGCGGACATTTAGCGGCGGAAAACTAGTTACCACCGCGGGCGGTTTGTTGCCCGGCTATAACACGGCTGGCTTCGAGAACGACGATCCGCTCGGCGAGGGGAGCTGCGCTGTTTCTGGCCGGCGACGTACGAGCCAACGAGCAAGTCGGACTCACGTCGACCCACGCGCTCTTCCTCCGCGAGCACAATCGACTCACCAATCTGCTCCAATCGCAGAATCCCGCCCTCAGCGACGAGCAGCTCTACCAGACGGCGCGGAAGATCGTCGGCGCGGAGATGCAGATCGTCACGTACAAAGAATTCCTGCCCGCGCTCTTGGGCAGCACCGCGCCCAATCCCGAGGCATATCATTACGACCCGACGCTCAATCCGTCGATCACCAATTCGTTTGCCACGGCGTTCTTTCGCTACGGCCACAGCATGCAGTCGTCGGAGATTCAGCTGGTGAACGACAACGGCAGCTCCGCCGGCAGCCTGTCGCTGCGCGACGCGTTTTTCAATCCCAACATTCTAGGCGACGCGCCGGAGACGGTCGACCTGGCGCTCAAAGGGCTCGCTTCGCAGGTCGCCCAGGAAAACGACGTGCTGATGGTCGACGACATCCGCAATTTTCTGTTCGGTCCGCCCGGGGCGGGCGGGCTCGACTTGGCGGCGCTCGACATCCAACGTGGCCGTGACCATGGCATGCTCGACTACAACGCCTTTCGACCCGTGTATGGGCTGGCACCGCTGATGTCGATCGCACAGTTAACTTCCGACCCGAACTTGCGCAGCTACGCTCCGCACGCTCTACGGAAATATCAACTCGATCGATGCCTGGGTTGGCGGTATCGCCGAGGACCACGTGGCCGGCTCGAGCGTCGGCGCCATGGTGATGGCGTCGCTGGTGGACCAGTTCACGCGGCTCCGCGACGGCGACCGCCTGTTCTACGTTGGCGATGCGGATTTGCAGACGGCGCTTGTCGAGGGAGTGATCGACCTCGATTCGATCACGCTGGCCGAGATCATCCGCCTCAATACGGACATCACGAATCTGCAGGACAACGTGTTTTTCGCCGCGCCCGCGGGCCTGGCGGGTGACTTCAACTTTGACGGCACTGTCGACACGGCAGACTACACCGTCTGGCGCAATGCGATCGGCACCGCGGTCGCCCCGTTCCAAGGGGCCGATGCAACGGGCGACGGTCTCGTGACGCAGGCCGATTACGACGTTTGGAAAAGCCACTTCGGCTTGACGCTGGAGGCAGGCGTGGTCAGCGGCGCGGCAGGAATAGCGTCCGTGCCGGAACCGAACAGTCGCCTGCTGATAGCACTCGCAATGTCGATTACGCTGGCGACAATTCGCCGCGGAGGGCCGCGCAGCAATGCTGGCGGAGCAGATTCGTAAGACAGGCCGCGATTGCTCGGTAATTGAGCGCCGACTATCATTGCCGACCCTCATCTCGGTTGGCAGCGAGGTGCGCGATTACCCCTGGGTACACGGAGGTTCAAAGCGATGCGTGCGCGAAGTTGGTGGTGCGGAGTGGTGTTGTTGACATTCCATTCGACGTTCGCCTGGAGCGAGGAACCAATCTCGCCGGCCGGCAGGCAAATCACCAGCTGCCCCACCGTGTTGCCGGCGGAGGAAGGCGAACGCTCGATCGTCGTGCCGACGACTGCTCCGTACGTCGATCTGCCCGTCGCTCAAGTGCCTCTCAACTATGTGCCGCATGTGGCGACGCGCACGTTGCCGGCGGATGCCGCGGCCGCTCAGGCACTGCTCAAAGAAAAGCTTGCCCAGCGCGACCAACTCCAGCACGAGATCGCTTCGCTCCGCGAATCGACGCAGACTCCCGAGCAAATCCTGGTCCGCGTGAAGCTGCTGGAGGTCAATCTGACGAAACTGCGGCAGGCTGGTGTCGACCTGTCCGCTGTGGTCGACGGCAACGCCAGCCTGTCGCCATCGCGGCGCTCCTCGATGGTCGTGCCGCCAATCCTGCTACAGCAGTGCCCACGCACAACTACGCCAACTACGCCAGCATCGATAATTCCGGGCCTCGGAGATTTTTGCGGCCCTCGAGCAGCAAGGTCTTGGCAGAGTACTCGCCAATCCACAACTCGTCGTTGTCGACGGCCGGGCAGCGTCGATTAACGTCGGTGGGCAGGTGCCCATACATGCTCCCAGCGACTCTCCCACCAGCCACATCGAGATTTGGCACGAAGGTCGAGATCACCGCGACCTGCCTGGGCAACAATCGCGTGCGCCTGGCGGTCCATCCGCGAATTGCCGAATTGGACAGCAGCAATGGGATTGTCGTCGGCGGCAAGCCGGTGCCGGCCACGCGGGTGCGAGAAATCGATTTCGGGAGCGAGGTGGAGTTCGGCAAGAGTCGGTAGTGATGTCCGGCCTGGTCCAGGAACGAACTGTTCCGACCAAGTCTGGCTGGTCGCTGCGCAAGAGCGAGGAGACGCACGAGATCGCTTTGGTGGTCGTCGTCGACGCCGGAGCTGGTGCGGTAGGGGACGGGCGATCGGGGAGTGCGAATCGCCCGCGACGCGGTGATTGTGCGTCGTTTGATTGCGGTTAGAGCGATCGCATGCGCAGCGTTTGAGGCTGGTGCGGTTTGGCGCCAGAGCGGACGATCGCGGATCAGTTGCAGAACGCTTGTTTCGCACTTCTAATAAGGTGAGCGCGCGGGCATTCTTGCTCGCGGTTCCCCTGGCGAGATGTCTCTCCATGTATGCGCACCCGGGGGCTATCCCCGCTGTTCATTCTCGTGGCGATCGTGGTGACGATTGCGGCCCTGTACTTTGCCAAAGAGATTCTGTTGCCGTTTGCGTTGGCGGCGCTGTTGAGCTTTTTGTTGACGCCGCTGGCGAACCGGGTGGAGCGGATCGGGCTGGGGCGGATTCCGTCGGTGTTGCTGGTGGTGGGGCTGACGTTTGCGGCCCTGGGCGGCATCGGTTGGGTGGTCACCAGTCAGCTGGTCGGGCTGAGCTACCAACTTCCGCAGTACAAAAGCAATGTTCTCGAAAAGATCCGCACGGTTGCCAAAGAGCTCTAGTACGATCAGCGATGTTTCCGATGTCATTGATGAAGTGGGCAAAGAGTTTACCAAGGGGAGCAAGCCGGAAGCCGAGGCCGACGCAAAGGAAACTGCTGCCGACTCGCAGCGGCTTCCCAAGAATCGCAAATCAGAGTCTCGCTTCAGGCGCCCGGCAAAGCTCTTCGCGTGCGACCGAACCACTGGCTGCCTCTATTGCAAAGTGGGCAGGCGGGCTCGGGCGGCGACGAGGAGGCGGTGGAAGTGAAGGTTGTTTCGATGCCGCCTTCGCCGCTGAGCCAAATTCAGAGCTGGCTCGGGACCGATCGTTGCGCCGCTGACGGCAGGCGGCATGGTCGTGGTGCTGCTGTTGTTTATGTTGATCGACCGCGAGGACCAGCGGAATCGGCTGCTGCAACTTTTCGGCACCGCCAATTTGCATGCGACGACCGAAGCGTTTGGTGATGCGGCGCGGCGCGTGAGCCGATATCTGCGGATGCAGTTTCTGATCAACGTCGGCTATGGCGTCGTGGTGGCCTTGGGACTGTGGGCGATCGGCGTGCCGTCGCCGACGATGTGGGGCGTGCTCGGTTTCTCGCTGCGGTTCCTGCCCTACATCGGGCCCTGGATCGCGGCCACGCTGCCGATTCTGGTGTCGCTCGCAGTCTCCGACGGCTGGACCCAGCCGATGATGGTGGTCGGGCTGTATGTCGTGCTCGAGCTGCTGCTGAACAACGTGGCCGAGCCGTGGCTCTACGGCGGCAGCGTCGGGATTTCGAGCGTGGGCGTGATCGTCTCGGCGATTTTTTGGACGTGGCTGTGGGGGCCGGTCGGGCTGATCCTGGCGATGCCGCTCACGGTGTGTCTGCTGGTGATGGCCCGCTACGTGCCGCAGTTGCGATTCATCACGGTGCTGCTGGCGGATCGGCCGCCCTTGAGTCTCGCGGAGCGGGTGTACCAGCGGATGCTCGCATCGGACGGCAATGAACTCACCAATCTGCTGAAGAAGGAATTGAAGTCCAGCGTCGCTTGCGGAGTCTATGACGAGATTCTGATCCCAGCGCTCGCGCTGGCCGAGGAAGATCGGCACGAGGATTTGCTCAGCGACGATCAGGCCGCGGTGGTTGAAGAGCTGGCGGAGGACCTGGTGGAGGAATTGGGCGAAGCCGACAAGAAGCGAGGCAGAGGAGGCCGGAGCGACGCGACAGAGGGCGACTGTCGAGCGGCCGCACCGCCACGCGGTGAATCAAAAGTGCTTTGCATTCCGCTCCGCGACGACGCGGACGAAACCTGCGGGCGGATGCTGGCCCAGTTGCTCTCGCTCGAGGGACTGAAGTGCGAAGTGGCGTCGAGCGATTCGCTTTCGAACGAAATGGTCGAGCGGATCGAAACGCTCGGCGCCGACGTCGTCGTGATCTCGATCCTGCCGCCGATCGCACAGCGCGAAACCCGCCTGTTGTGGAAGCGGCTGCGGCTCGCGGTTCCCCGATCTGCCGGTCGTCGTCGGCTGCTGGCGTAGTGGCGATGCCCGACAATTGCTCGGCCGCATCGAACGCGACGGCCCCAGCGAATTGGTGACGACGCTGGCCGACGCGGTACAAGCGGTGAAGGCCGCCGAAACGCGGACGCGTTTGACGACGGCCGGCTAAGATCGATCGCCGCAGCTAGGATAGCTTTCGCGCTACGAACACCGCTTGCCGCGGTCCGAGGCGATAATTCGCTGTAGCCGCGAAACGTGCGGCACGCGAAAGCCGAGACTCGCGCAGCCAGGCGAGGATTTGATTGCTTCGAGGTAGAGCGTGCAGCGTGTGGATCTCCTCGGCGCGGCGGTAGCTGCGGCCGGCGACGGCGAAACGTTGTGATGCGGCGAATCAATTTGTGAGTGGCGGGACGTTCTTCGATCTCGTGCGATGCATGCCCAATCGTCGCCGGTCGCGCTGAGCGTGCGACGTCTCGATCGGCCCGGGTCGAGCGGGCAGGCGGACGTCGAAGATGAACAGGCCGCCTGGGCGGAGAGCGCCGTGGACATTTCGCAAGGTTCGTCGGAATTCGTGCGAGCCCGTTGCCAAGTAATTAAGCGGTTCGCCCAGCGACGTGACGGCATCGCACTTCGGAAGTTCAAAGTCGGCGAAAGAACCATCAATTGAGCAGTGCGGACGAAATGATCTTCCGTGCGGCCCGAATCATGGCCGGCGAAACGTCGATACCAACTGGCGAGTAGCCTGCTTCGGCAAGTCGGGCGAGCCATTGTCCGCCACCACAACCCAGATCGACCACGGTGCCGTGCCGATGCCGGCGTCGCGCAGCCATCGTAGGATCGCCGGAGCCGCACCGTCCCAATGGAAGCCATAGCCATCGACGTGGATGGAAGCGAAGTCTGGACCGTAGAGTCGGCGCCATTTTGTAGAATCTGCGACGACTTTGATGTTGGGGTTCGCGAGTCGGCTACAGCTTCGCCGTGCACCAAGGGCAGTGGGACCAGAATTCGCGCAGCACGCCCCAGCCGCATTTGCCGCAGGTGTCGCTGCTCCCTGGGATCTTCCACGGCGGCCGCACCTTCGTGTGGCACCAGGGGCAATAGCGCATGAACGGCATCAGGTCCTTCCGCTGGCACTTGCGATTTTTGCAGCGGGCCGTGTAGCGGCGATCGCTGTACCAGCGTTCGGAGAGCGGCTCGAAGCCCGCGCCGTAGCACCACGGGCAATAGTGCCAGTCGAGTTTCAGTCCGCGATGGCAGCGCGTGCAGGCGGCCGGAAATTCCGTCTCGTCGCGGAAGATCTTGCGATGCGTCCCGCACCAGGGGCAGCCGTGCATGCTCTCGGCGACTGGGCCGTTGCAGCGGTGACAGTGGTACTTCGCCTGCAGCTCCTTGCCAAACTGCTTCAAAAATTGCTGCTGCCGGATCGCTTTCCAGTCGCGTTTGGTCGTCAGTTTCGACTTGGTCTTGGTCCGCCGCTGGGCTTCCTTGATCGCCTTCGGTTTCGCCCGCAGATAAGCGGAAAGCATTTGGCTGGCGTCTGCGTAGCGCTGGCTCGGCTTGAGTTGCAGGGAACGTCGTAGCACGCCCAGCATGTCGGCATGAACGCGGCGCTTCATCTGCGTGTAGTTCGGCGGCGGCCAATCGAACGGCCATTCCGGCAGATAGCCCGAGAACATTTGCCAGAGCACGATGCCTGCCGCAAACACGTCGCTCCGCGCCGAGGGCCGTCCCATCGCCTGCTCCGGCGCCATGTAGCCCACGGTCCCCGCACCCGATGCCGAGATCGTTCGATGCGCGATCTTCGAGATGCCGAAGTCGGTGAGCCGCAATCGGTTGTTCGCAAACAGCAACAGATTGTCCGGTTTCACGTCGCAATGGATCACGCGGCTCTCGTGTGCGAACGCCAGCGCCCGCAACAGCTGTTCGCCCAGGTCGAGGGCCGTGCGCAGCGACAACCGTTTGGCCAACCGGTCGTCGAGCGACTGCTCGCCGAGCGGAAAGGCGATCACCAGCTGGCCGTCGATGTAGTCGGCCGTCTTCAGCGCGAGGATGTTCGGATGATCGAGCCGCGCCGCCAGCTTGACTTCTTTCGTGAAGTCGGCGAGCGTCTCCTTGTTCATCAGATGGGGATGCGGAATCTTCAGCGCGACATAGACGCCTTCGAGCGTATCGAACGCGCGGAACACCGTGGCAAACGTACCGACCGAGAGCTTCGTCAGCAGTCGGTACTTGCCAAGTTTCTGTCCAGCGCGGAGCACGGTGCGAATCCAATTGTTTGCGAGCGAGTAGGATTAGTCTGGGTTCGTCACCGCCGCAGAAAAATGCAAGTGAGTAGGTTAGTAGGTGAATAAGTGAGTAGGTAGAAGAAGTCACAGCAAGCCGCGCTCCACAACCTACTCACCTACTCACTAACTCACCTACTCACTCTTCACAACGTGGCCATATCGACGTTGTTGAAGTTGCGCTGGTAGAACCCCATATATTGTACCTTCCGTTCCATCGCTTCGATCACCGCGGCGGCAAAATTGACGCCTTCGAAGGTCTGGGCGCTCCCCAATCCGCCCGGGCTGAAAACGTTGATTTCCATCAGTTTGTCGCCCACGATATCGAGACCCACCAGGAACATCCCGTCGGCTACCAGCTTGGGCCGCACGATTTCCGCGATTCGCAGGGCCCGCTCGTCCACGACGGCCTGTCCTTTTTTGCCGCCCGCATGGATATTGCTGCGGATATCGTCCCCGGACCGCAGCCGGCGGAAAGCAGCATATTTTCCCTTGTATTTCAGCGGCAGCCCGTTCATCACGAACAGCCGCATGTCCCCCTCGGTCGCTTCCTTCAAATACTGCTGGGCGATCACGTAGCCGTCCCGGCTGACCGCCTCGATCATCTGGTTGAGATTCCCCAGGTCGTTCTGCCGGACGAGAAACACTCCCTGGCCGCCCGAGCCTTGCAGCGGCTTGACGACAATGTCGCCCCCCAGCTCGCCGGCAAAGGCGCGAATTTCTTCGCGGTCGCGGGTAATCAAAGTCGCCGGCCGGACCTCCTCGGGAAACAGCTGGAAATACATCTTGTTCACGGCCTGGGCCAGCCCGTTGGGATCGTTCAGCACGATCACCCCGCGGCGCAGCGCCGCCCGGCCGAACATGATCCCCGCCATCTGGGCCCAACCCCGCCGGCCAATATCCTCGGCCGGGTCGTTGCGGAGCATCAACACGTCGAGGTCGTCGACCGTGATCCGCTGCGCACGGGCCCGCGGGCCGCGGACTTCGTCCAGGTACGTGGCCAGGACCTTGTACTTTTCCTTGGGGGCCGAGCGGGCCCGGGCCCGGACGTGGTCGTCTGGGTCCAGGGCCAGATCGCCCGTCCCGATCAGCCAGGCCTCGTGCCCGCGATTCACGGCCGCCATCGCCAGCCGCGTGGTCGTATAACTAGCCTGCTCCGTTTCCACAGAATTAACGACAAAACCGATTTTCATATTCCGCCTGCCTGGAATCCCGCGGCCGAGCCGGGGGCTGAATGTCGCACAACTTGGGGATTTCCTACTCCAACAACTCTAAAACTGTGAGGCCTTTTCGCAGCCGGATAATTTTCTCCTGGCTGTCCGGATCTTCAAGGTACCGTGGCCGCAATGCCGGCGGTTTGATCACCTGCCGAAGTCGCAACTCCGCCACCAGCGGCAAATGAGCCGAGGCGATCTTACCGAGATACAGCGGTTCAAGTTCACCCCCCTCGCGGAGATATTTCAGAATCTGCAACAGGCCGCGCAAGTATACCGCGTCTTTGGTGAGTCCGCCGCCGCGATAGGTTCGCATCGCGATCGTGTACGCCGTCCGCTGCGAAAATTGGTACTCCCGATCTAGCAATCGGAACGTCTCGATAAAGGATGCCCCCTCGACCATCCGCCGCGCCGCGACCACCCGCGCCGCCAAAATCCGCACACGTAGCCGCGTGAGCCCCTCGGCCAAAAATTCCGCCAGCACCGCCAGTCCCTCTTGCAGCCCGTCGTAACCGGCCAGGCCCACCTCCAGCTGCTTGATCGGCTGCTGCGAACCGTTGAACCGAGTCACCAGGTGCGTGCCCACTTCGTGCTGCAGCAGGGCGTCTACCCGCGTCTTAGGGATCTTAAGATGCCCGCCGATCAACAACTGATCGGCCGACACCATCAGTCCGGTGAACAAATCTTCGCGGACGGTTGCGGTTGCCTGAAACGCAGGGCATTGGCAGCGGTAGTACTCAAATTCGATTCTCGCCCGGGCGGCAAATTCGTCCGCCGTGAACTGCTTTCGCACCGAATCGTCGCGGCTCGCCGAAACGTGCTCCAATAAATCGGTCGCCTGCGCGAGCAGCCAGTCGGACACTCCGCCGTAGATCTGCAAACTCTCCTGGAGGAACCGCGGCGAGTCGACGTCCGAGAGCAACGTGATTTGCCGGTCGAGCTCGTCCTGCTTCTGGCGAAACAGAAAAGCCAGCGTCGGGTCTTGCATCCGCTCCATCGGGATCGCATACAGCTGCCGCTTCAAAAGCAAGGGGTCGAGCGTCAGCGGGCGATAGTAAAATACCGGCGGCTCGCCGAAACGGCTGCGGCGAAACTCCCGCCAGGCCGCCTCCGCGTTCACCGGCGTCGCCTGCAGCAGCAGGTCGAACGACCGCCCGATCGACGCCAGCTGGTGGTCGATCGCAAACACGCTGCGGTCGATCGATTTCGGGCCCAGCGCCGTGTAGTGCTGCGGCCGAACTTTTGCCCGGCGGTGCGTAAACGTAAAGAACGCATGCTTCAGCGACGCGCTCACTCCACGCCGCAGCGTGCGCACGATGCTCGGAAAGACGTCGCCCGTCTGCGGATGGCGAAACACCGGTTCGACCGAGAGGCCGACCAGGTAGCTGTTCGCCGCGTCGCGCACGGCCGCCGATAGGAGCGGCTTCGCGCCCGGCGGGGCAGGGGCGTCGCGCGGGGTGGCCACGACTTGCGCCTTTCCCTGCCGGAATCGCAGCGTGCTCAGCGACTTGGCCAGCGCCTCGATCGTTCGCCGCGGGGCGCGGTGCTTGGGTGCAAAGATTTCGAAACGCGGCCCCCGCGGCGTCCGACCTTTCTTTAGAGCTGTTGCAGGCGGCGAGGGCAGCACACCCGCCCAAACCTCCACTACCAAGAACGAACCGAAGTGGCTCGCCAGATTCTCCATCACCGCCGCAAGCAAGTCGCGGCCAATCCGCCCGCCCCGCGGCCCGGCCGGGATGATCAGCGAGGCGTTCTCCGAGTCGAGCAGTTGTTCCATCCCGTCGTCGGCATCATCCGGCCGGCGGCGATAGACGCACACGAACGGCAACCGACGATCGAACCGAACGCGGCCACCGCCCGGCAACTCCTGACGAACCGGCTGGTCCTCGGCGAGCTTCGCCAGCACCGCCGAAGTCACCGCGATGGATTCTTGTTGGATCGATAGTCGCGCCATGACGGAAGAGTGAGTAGGTGAATAGGCCGAATACGTGCAGCCCGCCGCTTGCGGTCTAGCTAACCAAAGGCGTCGTTCGCCGGCTAGGCCCCCAATTCCTCCCCCACGCCAACCGCAGCCTGCGCCAGCGCACCATGCACCGCGTTGAACTTCGTATCGTCCAATTTGCCTGTCCACTCATCCATAAAAAACTTCTTCACTTCAATCGCCAACGCACACCCCGAATCCGGAAACTCCCGGTGCACCCATTTCGACAACTCGCCCCCAAAGAACTTTACGTTCTCCCGCACGTCGAGCTGCTCTCCCAGGCAGTCGAACCCACGCAGCTCGGCCAGCGTCCGATCGACAATCGGCCCCCACCGCCTCCGGTCCAGGCTGCCGGTGCCCAGGTTGATCTCGGGATTCTCCTCGGGATCGGCCGGCGGAAAGCCCACGCCACCCCGGCAGTGGTTGTAGCTGTGCAAATCGAACACTACCACCCGACCATGTATTTTAACCAGCCGTTGCAGCAGAAAGTGGAGGTGGGCGTAAAAAGTGTCGTATTCGGCGAGCGAGCGGCTGACCACTTCCGCTGGCGGCGGCGACTGCCAAACGTCGAGCCCCCAAGCATCTTGTGGCCGGATATAGACGGCCGTTTCTCGCGGCCGGTTGAGATCGACCTCAAACCGCGAACGCATACCCACGATCCGCGTCGGCGCGATCGTCGTCCAGCCACCCGTAAACGGATCCTCTTCGTAGAGCCGCTCGCTGTCGCCGAGCTTCATCAGACCAGCCACCTCCGGCCGCAGCGCGTGCCCCTCGTGAATTGCGCACGCAACGAGAGGTCCATCGCCAAATTCAGTTTTCCAGATAGGCTTCTGCACCATCTGGTGGATCGTAGCCATTCCAAGAGACTCCAACAAGCAGCCGTTAGCCGGCGGGCTCGTCCCGGCGCGGCCGCCCTGCACGTTAACAACTCACGTCTACGACCCCGTCCGCCTTCCAACTCGAAAATAAAAAACCCCCGGCAGAGCCGGGGGCGGGGTGCGTTTTCGAGTTAAAGTGTGCAAGTCAAAATGAACCTACCGTACGTTGCCGGCGGCCTCACCGCTTTGCATCGCGGTGCGAACCTGGTCCTTGTGGGTTTCCCAGTTGGCGAGGTCCGCGTCTTTCAAATCACCCAACGCTTCTTCGACGCGATCATGCTGGGCTTGGAGCGAATCGATCTGTGCGTCAAGGCTCGTCTTCGCCGCACCCTCAGCGCTGTCGGCCTGCGTTTCCAGCTGCTCGATGTTCTTTTCCATCGCTGCCAGGCGCGATTCGATGTCGCTTACATAGGCATCGCGGGCTTGCGTGGCTTGAAGACGCGCCTGCTGATTGTTAAGCTCCGTGGCCGCTTGTTCCACGTCGGCTCGTTCCTCAGCGATATCGGCGTTCGCTTCTTGGCGAGTCTCGGCCAGGTCTTCCCGAGCGTCGAGGGCATCGTCTTCGACAACCGGTTTCCCGACGGCATACTGCTGCGCCTCGTTCTGCGCATCTGCAATGTCCCGCTGCGCCTCAGCGCGAGTCTCGGCGAGTTCTTGTTGTTCCTCGCGCAGATTCGTCGCGAGCATCCGAGACATCCTCGGGCGTCGCGGTATCTGAACAGCCGGATACGATAAATGCAGCACATGCAATGGCGACAGGAACTGCTTTACGAATTGTGGCGATACCGATGATCATGGTTCTACTCCTCTATTGCGAATTTCGGATTGTTGCCTGACACGTAGTAGCATCAACGCAAACACTGTGCCAGGATGCCGCGCCCGGTCCTGGCGCGTGCTACAATCGCCGATTTGTCGTTCCCCCACTATGTCGCACGCACGTCGTAGCGCACGACGCATGAGCACACGGGCACCGATCAACCACCATGATCGCCAATCGCGCAGACGGACGATACCGATTAGCCGAAATGAGCTTAAAATGAAACAAACTCGGCTATCTCGAAAGCAGAACGAAATTGCGGGCAATAGCCGCCCCAGGCGCTACGCCGCCTCTTCCGAAGAAAGTCGCATCCGCAGATCGCGGGCCGAGTCGTTGGCCAGGTACACCGTCCGCGAGGGGAACGCAAACGAGACGCCCAACCGCTCGAACTCCTCGAAGACGCGTAGGTTGACTTTCTCCGCGTGGGCCATGTATTCCCAATGGTCGGCCGGGGCGAACCAATAGACGACGATGATATTCAGGCTGTCCGCCATGAAGTCCTGGAAGAACACGCGGGGCGGGAATTTGTCCCAGCCGATCATCGGGTGTATCGGCTCGCGGATGCCGGGCTCCTCGAGCACGGCGCGAATCGCTTCGACTGCCTCGCTGATCCGCGCTCGTGGCGTGTCGTACGTGATGCCCAGGTTCATGATCCGGCGGATGGTTCGCCGCCGGCCGATGTTTTCGATCGAGTCGTTGATCAGCGCCGAGTTGGGGATAGTCACCAGGTGGTCGGTCCCCGTACGCAGCTTGGTGCAGCGGTAGCCGACGTCTTCGATCACGCCGTCGTAGTTGCCAAACAGCACGCGTTCGCCGATCCGCACCGGCCGTTCGGCCAGCATGATCAGCCCGCTGATAAAATTGTTCACTAGTGCCTGGCTGCCGAAGCCAATGCCGATCGCCATCGCACCGCCGAGGATCGTAAATGCGGTGAGCGGCACGTTAGCGTATCGCAGCGAGACCAGCCCGGCGATCGCCACCGCAGTATAGAAAATGATCGTACGTATGACCGCGATTGCGTCTTTGCTGAGATGAAACCGCTTCAAAATTCGATGTGCAAAGAACCGCGAAACTATTCGTGATAGAATCCAGCCGCAGGCAAAAATCACCAGCGCGTGGATAAGTTTTCCAACTGTGATCGGAAAGTCTTCGTCGTTGTGCGCCAGTTCATAGTCCCAAAGCCAGACAATCTGGGCCCAGCCGTCATGGGCCCACTGTTGCGGCGAGAGCAGGTTGATGCCGCGACCCAGCTCCGTGCGAAGCTTGCCATGCAAACGGCGGCTGGCGTCGATCGACACCAAGTTCGCCTCGTGGGTGCGAATCATCGCTTCGATGCTGCCTCGCTGGCTGTCGATGAAGCGGCGCAAGTCCTCGGGGCCCTCCTTCGCGGCGGCCGCCTTGCCCAGCACCGTCGCCAACTCGCCGCGCAGTTCCTCGATCCGCAGCAAGTGCATCTGCGTCGAACCGATCAAGACCGTGAGCGCGCTCGACGTTTCTGCCTTCCAAGCGGCGAGTTCTTCGGCCGTCGGCGCGACGGCGCCCGACATCAGCTTGTAGAGCCGATTCCAGGCCGTTCGCAGCTGCTCGATCTGCAGCAGCTCGTCGAGCGAGGTGTTTTTTCGATCGCGGGCATTTTCGCTCGCCCGGCGCCAGGCCTCCGCTTCCTCCGCCAGCGCCGGTTGGTCGTCCGTCGCTCCGCTGAGCCGACGCTTGGCTCGCGCCGACTCGTGCGCCACCCGCGACGCCTCGTCGTCCGCACTCTTCATCGCCGCGCGGATCGACTCTTCCTGCGTCGTAAGTTTCTTCAGTTGCTCGTCGAGTTCCTTGTCGGTGAAGACCACCAGCGGCTGGAAGCGAGTGACTTTTTGGTCGAGCAATTGGACCGTGAGACCCTGGACCGTCTCGGCAAGTTTTTCGCGCTCGTTTTCCTTCTTGCGGAGCGCGGCCACGTCGGCGGCGAGCAGGCTCGCGCGCTTCGCATCGTCGGCAGCGGCAGCCAGGGTGGCCGCTTCCGGTCCCGCCTTGCCCGCCTCAGCCACTTCATGAGCCTTGCGGCGTTCCTGTTCGCGGGTGTTGAATTCGTTCTGTGCCTGCTCGAAGGCAGCCTTCGCGGCCTTGAGTTTCGTTCGCACCAGTTCGGTCCGCGCTTTTTCGGCCGCCAGCCGATTGACCAGCCGATCGAACTCGATAAACGAAATCGTTTTGGCCTGGACGGCACCCGGGCCGTTCCAGGTTTCGATCTCTTTGCGCAATTCCGCTTCACGCGCGGCCAGATCGCTGGCCTGTTGGTCCACGGCGTCCTGTTGAGCGAGCAGAGTTTCAGCCGTCTTGTAGATCGAGAGCTCGGCGGCAGCGGCATTGTCGCTGGGATCGGCCTCGAGCTTGCGTTCGGCCACGCGGATCAGCTCCGCATTTTCCGCCCGCTTGTCCGCGACGGTGGGCGGCGCAACGGCAGCCGGCGCCGCGTTCTCTGCCATCCCCGGGAGCAGCGGTCCGAGCCCCGGCGCAGCTAAAACGCCGCCAGAGAATATGAAAAACGCGGCGGCAACCACCGCCCCCATCGCTGCGCACCGACGAACGATCACACCAACCCTCTCTTCCTTGATTGGGTCGCACTCCCGAATGAAACCAGAACGATAAGTATGGCGATATCTGCGCGACGGTCAACGCGGATCGATGCATGCTAGCGTCGCTGCTCGCAATGCGAATCTGCCGCCGGCAGAAGAAACGCCGGCAGAATCACGAATCTCGACGGGTCGCCTGCTGGCACCCGCCGCTATTCGTCGGATTCCGATTCATCCACGGCCGAATCGTCATCCACGACCGGATCTGCATTGTCCAGATCGACGTCCACGACAAAATCACCGCGCAAGAAGTTGCGCCCGATCAATAGCGGATAATCCATGTCCGAGCGGTCGTTGATCGTCACCAGCACTTCTTTCTGCACGCCATTCCACTCGAGCGGCAGCAGCACCTTATACCGCCCATGGTAATCGTCCTCGCTCTGCACCGAGCTGCGAACTCGCACCCGACTCTTGACCACCGTGTCGACCCAGGCCTGCTCGCCCTTTTCGTTTTCGATCAGCACGCGAATCGGCTTGCCCACGTTGTGCGCCCGATGCCGCACTTCGCCTTCAATCTCCCACTTCTTCGCGTGGATCGAGCAGGTGGTCGCGCCGGTGTCGATCCGCGCCGAGAATGGCAGCCCGCTGTTGGTTTCGGTGATCGTCGCGGTCGCGCCAATCACTTGTTTCTGAGGCTTGGTCACGACTTCACCTCGCACCGGGACGACCCATCCAATCCACGCCAGGGCGACGACACCCAGCATCCCCCGACAGCCCAATACCCACTTATGGCGACTCACAATCACAAGCCGTATCAGCCGATCGACAAAAACCATCAAAAAATTCTCCCCAAACAATGCTGCTTTTCCTCGTTGACCGCCGTGCCAGTCTAGCGATTGTATCAATTGTGATGAGATGGGCAATTCGGGCGGACCTTGACGGCCGGCCGCGGCAACTTAGGATGCTTCTCAATACTATAATAAAACACAGTCGGCACGATGGAATAGGCAGAATGAGTCGCTCCGCTCGACTTTCCGCAAGAGGCAGCTTCTCGACCGGACGACCGCTCCATCGTGCCACTTTGCGGCTCGACACCAGGAAGTATACCGCACCTGCGGATGTCTCCTGCCAATTGGATCGAGTTGCCGATAGGGATTAGGACCCAGAAAACACTTCCATGAACTCCCGTGTTTTGAGCTACGTCTCGGTGGTGGTTTGCCTGATCTTGGGCTCGCTGCTGATCGCCCTGCGCCACCATGGTCGCGAATCCGCCAGGTTGGCCGAGGAAGAGAGCGTCTGGAGTCTCACCTACGCGATCGACTTCGAACCAGTCGAACGAAATGCCACCCTCAATATCTACATCCCCTACGACACTCCCCACTGCGAAGTTCGCACGGTGAAGCCCAGCACGCCGGGCGTACGCACGGAGATTCGCGGCCGCCGGATCATCGCCATGGCGCCGCAGCCTGGCGGGCCATTCCGTATCACGCCGGAATTTGAACTTCGCCTCAGCCGCAGGGCCGACCTATCCCGCGCTCCGGCGATGGAATACCTCTCGCCCGCTTCGCGGCATCGCTACCTCCGACGCCGAGTCCGGGGATCCCCTCCGGCAGCGACGCCGTCCGCGTAATTGCTCAAAAGGCGCAAGACGAAGGCGAAACGATCTCGGAGCGCATTCAATGGATCTTCCAGTACTGCTCCGAAATACCCCCCGGCTCGACCGACGATCCGGCCCAGATACTGAGCCAGGTCGAAACGAATGCCACTCCGCTCGGCCGTGCCCGCACCATGGTCGCACTCGCCCGCAGCATCAACATCCCCGCGCGCCTGGTGACCGGGTTCGACGTCAAGCAAAAGCGCAAAGTCGATCCGCTCGTCTGGGTCGAGGTCTTCATGGGCCAGTCATGGGTTCCGTTCGATCCCTCCAATGGCTTCACCCGCTATCTACCGATGAATTTCGTTCCCGTCCGCCGTGGCGGCGACCAACCGGTCCGGCCCGAACCCGATTCGTCCAAATACACGGCCGAGTATTCCATCGTTCGCGTCGAGCCGCCGGTCAGCGTGCTCCGCAGCGGGCAACGCCATCCAATTCAGATCCTCGATCTCTCGCGTCTGCCGATCCCGATGCACAAGGTACTCCGCGTGCTCTTGCTGCTCCCCTTCGGTGCGCTGATCACGGTCATCGTTCGCAACGTTGTCGGCATTGGCACCTTCGGCACCTTCTCGCCGGCCCTGCTGGCGATGAGCTTTATCTATGCTAACTGGCAGACCGGAGTCGCGATCCTGCTGATCGTCGGCATCGCCGGCGTGTTTAGCCGCTCCTTCCTCGAACGCTTGCGACTGCTCGCCGTCCCGCGGCTCTCGATCATCCTCACGATCGTGATCCTCTGCGTCGTCTTCGGCATGTCGATTTTGTACTACCTGTTGCCCGAAATCGTCACCGATGCCGTGCTCCTTCCGATGGTCATCCTCACCATGCTCATCGAGCGGTTCTACGTCACCACCGAAGAAGACGGTTTGATGTACACCGTCAAACTCGCCGCCGGCACGCTGATGGTCGCCTCGTTGGTCTATGCCATCCTGGCCTGGAACGAAGTCGGGCAGTTTGTGCTCGTCTATCCCGAGTCTCACCTGTTCACGATCGCCGTCTTCATCCTGCTCGGCCGCTACGCCGGCTATCGCATCACGGAGCTCTGGCGTTTCCGCGACCTCGTGACCAATAGCGAGTCCACATCATGAGTGCCGCCCACAGCCGATTGTGGGTCTGGCCCCACGAACTCGAACGTGCCGGCGTGCTGGGCATCAACCAGCGCAACCTGGCCTTTATCCAGGAGAGCAATCCCCGCGGACTCTACCCCCGCGTCGACGACAAAACGATCACCAAGGAAATCTGCCACGCCAACGGTATCCCCGTTCCCGATACCTACGCCGTCATCCGCCGCTACGGCGATGTGAACCGCTTCCTGCAAGTGCTGGGCGATCGCAGCGAGTTTGTGATCAAGCCTTCGACTGGTGCCGCCGGCCGCGGCATCGTGGTCATCGCCCGCCGCAAGGGCAACGATTTCGAAACCGCCGGCGGACGCACCTTCTCCTGGGGCGACCTCCGCTACCACGTCTCGACGATTCTCTCCGGCCTCTATTCCCTCGGCGGCCAGGTCGACAAAGCCATCGTTGAGCAACGCATCATCATCCACCCCGCGCTCGAACGGATCGCCGTTGGTGGCACGCCCGACGTCCGCGTGATCCTCTATCGCCACGTCCCCGTGATGGCGATGGTCCGCCTGCCCACCAACGCCTCCGAAGGCCGCGCCAACCTGCATCAAGGCGCCGCAGCAGCAGCCGTCCACTTGGTCACGGGTCGCACGTTTGGCGGCGTCTGCAAGAACAAACCCATCTCCCGCCATCCCGACACCGGCGAACTGATCGCCGGTTTCGAGATCCCCGGCTGGAAAGACTTGATGGCCGCCGCGATGAAACTCAGCGACGCGATCGAGATGGGCTACATCGGCGTCGACTTCGTGGTCGATGCCACCGTCGGGCCGGTGGTCCTCGAAGCCAACGCCCGCCCCGGCCTGGCGATCCAAGTGGCCCACCGCACCGGCCTCCTGCCAAGATTGCGACTGATCGAATCGCTTCCCCGCGACGCCACCCGCGGTGAACGACGCTGGGACGTCATCCCCCGCATCGCCGGCATCGACACCGCGGCTGTCTCTTAAACCGTTTCCCGCCACCCTCAACTCTCGCGTCATCCCCAACGCTTGCGGTTTAGCTAACGTCAAACGACGGCCGCACCGACGCGTCGACGAACAACTCAGCCCCGAGCACTCAAACAACGACCATACCGCCGCCACCAAAAATTTACTTCGGCTTACGCTTCCCCGCCCGCTTCTTCCCCGCGGCCTTTTTCTTCTTCACCCGCGTCGCCCCCAAGCTCTTGCCTGCCGCGCTTGCCTCATTGGCTTCCGAAAACGGCACGGGCAATTTCTTCCCGCCCGATTTCTTCTTCGCCATCCCCTCGCCATGTTGATGCGCCCCCAACCATTCATGCACCGTATGCCGCATGCGTCGTCCCTCCTGGCAATCCAATGACGCGACGAAGTTTACTCCCTGATCGCGATTGTAGCCTCTGCGCGCCCACGCAACAAAGCCGTTGCGAAAAGTGCTGGAAACACGCGAGTCGGGCCACCGGCCCAGCCCGTCGTCCCAGACCTGGTGATCCTTGCTCTACACCAGAATAGTGGAGTGAACACCGGAGTATTGCGCGAGCCCCATTTCGAAACTCACCAACTCCCATTTCCTGTGAGTTAGTGCATCATTTGTCCTGTAAAGGGCCACGTCGCCCTTTACAGGACAAATGATGCACTAACCTTTTCTTTCCCACTCGCTTTTGGCCGCGCAACTAGCTAGACTGAACGTATATACTTATGTTCACATAGCCACTGACTTGGGCCCGCCGTGCCGCGAGGTTCCGCCGATGAAACTCCGCGCCAACACATTGCCGGGCCTATTGATCTCGCCTCCGCCGCGGATGAATGATCGCCAAGTACCCACAAAACAAACGTGACACCTTCGAGAAAATAAGGACTTACGTCAAAGAATCCGTGTCGCCTTCCAATTCATCAGGACTTACGGCGATCTCCGAGTGACGCCTTCGGTCAATTAACGACTTACGACAAACACCGCCAAACGACCAGTGCGGCTCCGCATCTGCGCGGAACTGACTCCACGAACACTAACACCCTGAATTTACTTGCAACTCCTGTCGCTGAGCGTCACAATTTGGTTCGCCCCCGCAATTGGCGCTCCCCGTTTTCCCACAATCTCAATGCTCGCCAAGCTCCACACATTTTCGCTGCTGGGAATCGACGCCCTGCCGGTCGTCGCCGAAGTCGACGTTTCACCGGGTGCTATTCCGAAGACGATCCTCGTCGGGCTCCCCGAGCAAGCAGTAAAAGAGAGCACGCATCGGATCGAGCGGGCGATGGTCAACAGCGGCTTCGTGCGGCCTCAGGATCGGGTCGTGATTAACCTGGCGCCGGCCGAACTGCCAAAGCAAGAAGCGTCGTTTGATTTGCCGATTGGCATCGGCATTCTCGCCGGCAGCGGGCAGCTGCACAGCGAATTGTTCGACCAGTATGCCGTGGTGGGTGAGCTCGCGCTCGACGGTACCACGCGGCCGATCAAGGGGTGCTCTCGATGGCGATGGCCGTCGCCGCTGCCGCCAAGCGCGACAAGAAGCTGCGCGGCATCATCGTGCCGAGTGCCAATGCGGCCGAGGCGGCGGTCGTCGACGGGATCGACGTGATCCCGGTCAACAGCTTTTCGCAGACGGTCGCGTTCCTCAGCGGCGAGATCGACATCGAAGCGGTGCCGTCGCGGCTCGACGAATTGTTCGAGCGAGCTCTCACACTACGACGTCGACTTCGCCGATGTCCGCGGCCAGGAGATGGCGAAGCGGGCCGTGACGATCGCCGCGGCGGGTGGCCACAATCTCCTGATGGTCGGCCCGCCTGGTTCCGGGAAGACCATGTTGGCCAAACGCATGCCAACCATTCTGCCGATGCTCTCGGCCGACGAGTCGATCGAGACGACGCGAATCTACAGCGCGACGGGCCGTCTGCCGGCGGGGCAACCACTCTTGGCCAAACGACCGTTCCGCGCCCCGCATCACACAATCTCGAACGCTGGCCTGGTCGGCGGCGGTTCGACGCCATCGCCCGGCGAAATCAGCCTCGCCCACAACGGCGTGCTCTTTCTCGACGAGCTCCCCGAGTTCAACCGCACGACGCTCGAGGTGCTGCGGCAGCCGCTCGAAGATGGGCACGTGACGATCAGCCGGGCGCTGAATTCGACGACGTTCCCGGCCGATTTCATGCTGATCGCATCGCTAAACCCCTGCCCTTGCGGCTATCGCAACGACCCGCGGCGAGAATGCCATTGCTCGATTCCGCAAATCGAACGCTACATGGCCAAGATCAGCGGCCCGCTGCTCGACCGCATCGACCTCCACATCGAAGTGCCGGCCGTGCCGTTCAAAGAACTCAACGCAACGCAACCCGGAACTTCGAGCGCCACGATGCGGGAGCAAGTGCTCGCAGCCCGCGCGGTGCAAACAACGCGATTTGCTGACGCGACGGCCCGCAGCCAACGCCCAGATGACCTCGCGGCAAATCCGCGTGCATTGCCAGCTGAACGACGCGGGCACCAATTTGCTCCGCTCCAGCCTGCAAGAAAGCGGCCTCTCGGCCCGAGCCCACGACAAAATTCTCCGCGTCGCCCGCACAATCGCCGACCTCGACAGCAAAGAGCGACATTCTGGCGGAGCACGTGAGCGAAGCAGTGAATTACCGCATGCTCGACCGGCAGTTTTGGAGCTGAACGACGATTCAATGCGGTTTCGACGCAAACAACTCGATTCCGCATGTTAAAATGTGGGCAATTCGCTCGGGCACAGCGTTTGCCACAGGAGCAAATGGCAAATCGTAATCAGAGTACCGCGGAATGAGGAGAGGCCCGAATGAGACTAGCGCTGTTTTGGACATCTTGCTTACTGGGACTCGCGATTTGTGGCGGCAATGCTCAGGCAGCCGTTACCGGATTGCAGCGAGTGGCGTCCGGCCTCTCCGCGCCGATTTATGCGACCCATGCGCCCAGTGACCGAGATCGGCTGTTCATTCTGGAGCGTGGCACGCCTGTCGCGGGAAATCAAAGTAACGCCACGGCCAACATACGCATCCTCGACCTCAAAACCGGCGTCCTGCAAACAACGCCGTTCCTCACCATCACAGGCCTCGATGTGCAAGGCGAGGGTGGCTTATTGGGCCTGGCGTTTCATCCGGACTATCAAGCAAACGGCAAGTTCTATGTGAATGTCACGGCGCCTGACTCGACCCCAAACACAGTGTTCAGCTCGTACATTCGGGAGTACTCCGTCTCGGCGAATCCGAACGTTGCCAACACGACATTCCAGAACGTGCTCACCGTGGGACAACCGGCCGCGAACCACGATGGAGGCTGGATCGACTTCAGTCCGCTCGATGGATATTTGTACGCCGCTTTTGGCGATGGCGGCGGGAGCGATGACAACGACGCGGGACACACCGCGGGCACCGGCAACGCGCAGGACATCACCAACAATTTGCTCGGCAAGATGCTGAGGATCGACGTCAACGGCGACGATTTTCCGGAAGACATTGACAAGAATTACTTCAATCCCTTCCACAAATCCATTTGTCGATGCTACTGGTGATGACGAGATCTGGGCCTACGGGCTGCGTAATCCATTCCGCGATAGTTTCGATCGCCACACAGGCGATTTGTGGATCGGCGACGTGGGGCAAAACACGCGTGAGGAAATTGATTTCCAAGCTGCCGACAGCGGCGGCGGCGAGAACTATCGGGTGGCGGCTCCGCGAAGGCAAAATCGCAACGCCCTCGGGGGGCGTCGGCGGTCAATCCACCGCCGGGAAACGTCGAGCCGATCTATGATTACACGCACGGTGCAGGTGCATTCCAAGGGCACGCGTTGTGATCGGCGGCTATGTCTATCGCGGACCGGATCCGCGCTGCAGGGGAAGTATTTCTTCGATTCGCAGATCGAAGTGAGCACGACAATTACTGGATGCTTCGATCCATCCGACCCGTATGAGAGTGTCGCCAACGTCGACAGTCTGCTCACGCCGAACGTCGGGCAGCGCCACAGTTCCCGGACTGCGTTCGCCGAGGACGCCGAACGGCAATTTGTACATCGTGTGCCTACGGCAGTGGCAGTGTCTATCGCATCGCCACCAACGAACTAATCGCCGGCGACTACAACGCCGACGGCGAAGTCGATGAAGCGGACTACAGCGTTTGGAAAGACACATTTGGCGATGTCGTTCGCACCAATTCCTCGCCGCCGACGGCAACGGCGACGATGTCGTCGACGCCGCCGACTACACGATTTGGCGAGACAACCTCGGCAACTCGGTGCACAATCTGCCGGGCGGCAGCGGCGCCGTGAGCATGCCCGAGCCGGGGACGATCGGATTCTGTTGCTCAGATGGTCGCGTCTGACTGTTGCTTCGCGTGCCGCGGCGTGGCAGACTGTAAGGAATGGAAAGTTTATTGTTCTCGATGCCCGCGCCGATTCATTGGGCTTACGGCGCAATCGGTAGATGAATCGATCGAAATTACGGCGGCAGATCACTTGGGAAGCCGCCCGCTTGATGTATAGCCGACAGGAGTCGGAGTACTACCGCGCCAAGATGAAGGCGGCCCGGCTGGTCGGCCAAAGCTGGGTCCGGCCGGCCGATTTGCCGTCAAACGCCGAGATTCGGGACGAGATCCAGACGCTCGCGCGGCTCTACGAAGGCGAGAGCCGCGTCGACAACTTGCGTGAGATGCGACTCGCGGCGCTCGCCATGATGCAGCGACTCGCGCCATTTCGCCCGCGGCTGATCGGCAGCACGCTCACCGGCCACGTCCGCCAGGGCTCCGACGTCGATCTGCACTTGTTCTCCGACACGACGGAGGCAATCACGCATGTGCTCGATCACCATGGCTACGCATATACCGTCGAAAAAAAGCAAGTCCGCAAGCAGGGCGAGGAGCGGATATTCACCCACATCCATCTCACCGACCGCTTCCCATTCGAACTCACGATCTATTCGCCCGACAAGGCGCACTACGTATTTAAGAGCTCGATCACGGGCAAGGCGATCGAGCGAGCGAGCATCGCGGAGCTCGAGCAGTTTCTCGAGCGCGAGTACCCGGACCTCGACGTGCAGGCGGCACTGGCGGACGCGGCAGCCCAGGTCGATCGGTTTCAGCTGTACGAATCGCTGTTATTGCCCCTGGAGAACGTGAAGCAGTCGCTCAAGTACCATCCGGAGGGCGACGCGCTTTACCACAGCTTGCAGGTGTTCGACCTGGCGAGAAACGAATCGGCCTACGATGAAGAATTCCTGGCCGCCGCGCTGCTGCACGACGTGGGCAAAGCGATCGACCCCGCAGACCACGTTGCGGCGGCCCTCGAAGCGCTCGAGGGTTTCATCAGTCCGCGAACGGAGTGGCTGATCGAGCACCACATGCTAACGCATCAACTCGCAGCCGGTACGCTGGGAGCCCGCGCTCGTCGCCGCCTCCAAGAATCCGAACACTTCGAAGATCTGTTGCTGCTGGGCGAATGCGACCGAGCCGGTCGCACACCTGGGGTCGAAGCGCCCGAACTGGATGAGGCGCTCGACTACTTGCGCGATTTAGACACATTGTTCGACTAAGGACTCGACCGGCCGCTGGACATTCGATGCGGAAACCGTGTCGGCCGCTGAATTGAAGGCGCCGGCTACGGTTGATTGGTTGGCAAGTTTTTCGGCGACGGCTTTGGCGCGAGGACCGGTGGCGATCTTCATTGTCCGTCGCGGGACGACGACGTTGGACGTGCGGGCAGCAGCGCCGCCGCGTTGTGAGACCGTCGTGCTCTTGGCACACGTCGAGCTTTTCGCCAGCCAGCTGTCGCCAGAGCGACTAGACGAGTTGTTGATTTCAATCGAGCAGCGTTGGCCCGCGGCCGACATGCCGACTGTTGCTTCCCAGGTGGCACGGACCGACTCGAAATCATCGATCACGGCGATCGACTCTTTCGTGACCACCGGAAAGCGAGGGCCGGTCGAACAGGCCGACCACATTCTCCGCGCGGACCCAGGTGCCGTCGGCGTGTTTTCGGACCAGGTCGTCGATCGACAGTCGGCCGCTGTGTGCAATCGCTTGGAGTTCACCCGCCGTCAGGGGACCTTGCTCGTCGCCCATGATTTTGCAGAACCATTGTGTGGCCATGGTTGGTACTCCTCTGGAATGCCTTGCGTCGTGTAACGCGCCTGAGAACCGAGACCTCCGCTAAATCGTCCGAGATTCGCCATTCTTCCCAGATTTCCATATCTGGTTCTTGGCCAGTCCGTTGGGGTGAAGCCGAGGCTTTTGCGACTCTCCTATGGGGGAGCAAGCAATGTGCCGATGGGCGTCAACATGTCGTGGCGAGTTTGCGCCGTCGACGGAAGCGATGATGGGCTTACAACTTACATCCCAAATCGACGCCCCTAGGCTCTGGCGCGGCGGAAGGCATGAAGTCGACCGCAGCCTCTCGTTTCGAGACGCTCGACCCGATTTGAGACACGCCAGCTCGTCGCGGGTTCGGCTGACTGAGCGACTAACCCTCTGCACTACGGCGGACGAGGACAATCGTCACATCGTCCTCTTGCGGCAAGTCGCCGACAAACTTGCGGGCTTGGTCGTATAACCCGGAGATCATCTCATCGGCCGGCACACCGGACAGTCGCTGAATGTTCTCCCGGAGTCGTTCGAGGCCGTAGCTTTCGCCGGCCGCGTTGGTCCATTCGAAAAGTCCGTCGGTGATCAGCAAGACGGAATCGCCCGGGGCAAGCGTGAATTCGTTGGCCGGGCCGTATTCGCTATCGGGCAGGAGCCCAAACGGCACACCGTCGGCACCTGTTTCGACCAGTTCGCCGTGTGAGGCGATGCAGCGAAAGAGCGGGCCATGACCGGCCGAGACCATCTGAGCGCGGTGCGTCTGCGGGTCGATGAGCACGCCGACAAAGGTGACGAACCTGCCGTCCGGCATGTCCTGGGCAAGCAGCGAATTGATGCGGTCGAGAATCGTCGCCAGATCGGAATCGCCATTCGTGACGCTCGCCCTGGCATAAGCACGACAAACGGCTGCCACGAGCGCTGGGCCCACACCATGCCCCGACACATCGGCCAGCGAGACCAACACGCGGCCGTCCGGCAGCACTTGCCAGTCGTAGTAGTCGCCGCCAGTCTGGTTGGCTGCCTGACTCCACCCGGCGATGTCGTAGCCGGGCAAGTCGGGCCGCGTTGTCGGCAGCAGGCCGCGCTGGATGCCGCGGGCAATGTCGAGGTCGTATTCGATCCGCTGTCGCTCGGCCTTTTCGATTGCCAAGCGGTCGACGTGCGAACGGAGGTCGGCCGTCATGCGATTGAAGCTCGTGGCGAGATTGTGGATTTCGGTGGTCGATGCGGCCTCCTCGATCCGGGCGTCGAGATTGCCCTCGGCGACTTGCGACACGCCTCGCTCGAGGGCGACGATCGGCGCGGCGATGCGGCCCGCGACGACGTAGATCGCGCCGCAAATGAGTAGCATCGTGGCGACCAGGGCCGCAATGTTGGCCAGCGTCCGGCGGCGAACATCGGCGAGCACCTGGCTGCTGGGCACGCGAGCGACGAAAGTCCAATCGGTCGAGGGGATCGGCGAGGAAAAAACGCCGATCGCTTCGTCCGTATCCCAGCCGTCGATCCAGGCGGCGGCATTGCCAGCGAGAAGCCGCTTTATCGCGGGCTGCTGATTGCTCCGGCCATCGTCCTCGAGATACTCGAACACCGTGCGCGACAGAATACGCGTCGCATCGGGATGAAACACGTAGCGACCATCCGCGGCGACGATCACAAAATCGAGCCGCTCGTCAAACTCGCGTCCGACCGTCTCGCGCAAACGCGGTAAATCGATGTCGACGGTGCAAACCCCGCCGAAGGCGTCGCCCGAATTGAAGGGAGCGGAATAGGTCGACATGAGGATGTCGCCCGCGCCTTTGTCGAAATAGGGCTCGCTCCAGACTCCGCGATCGAGCTGTTTGGGCTGTTGATACCACGTGAACTGCGGATCGCGGTACCAATCGTAGACGCTCTGATCGATGTTCAACCGCTCGAGCCCTTGCGGACCGCGGAAGACATAGGGCGCAAACAGCTCGCCGGCCGTGCGCCGAGTTCCCGGCTCAAAGGCCAGGCAGGAGCCATACACCAGCGGCATCTGCTCGACATTATTCTCCAGCAGCGCGTAGATCTGGTCGTCGGTCAGTTCGACGCCAGAATTGAGGACCCGAGCCGCCGTCTCAGCGATCCGCGACGCTTCGCGGAGATAGCCGTCGAGGCGTGCCGAATAGCTTGTAGCGAGCCGCATCATCGCCCGCTCGACTTCCTGCTTCGACTGACGATATTGATTCACCGCGGTCAAGCCGAGAATGAAGATGTAAATCAGCAGCGCGGGCCCCGCGATCCACAGAATCATTTGTCGCCGTAGAGTCATCAGCAAATTTGCCCTCAACCGGGAGTAAGGCCGCCGCATTCCAAGGCAAGGAGTTGCCGCTTCATGGCGAGTCCCTGCGGCGCGGAGAAGCCGCCCAGTTGGCCGCCGGCGGCCAATACGCGGTGACACGGCACGATGAGTGGGTAGCGGTTCTTGGCCATTACTTGGCCGACTGCGCGGGCGGCGCCAGGCGATCCACTTGCTGCCGCCAATTCACCATACGAGCGCGTCTCACCGCGGGGAATTCGCCGACAGGCCCGCACGATGCGGCGGCCGAACTCGGTCAAGTGTCGCTCGTCGACGCGTACGTCGCGAAAGTCGACCGCCTCGCCATTTGCGAACGTCGCAAGACGCTCGATGACGCGGACGATTGCCGGTAGATGATCGTCCGGTTCCAGGAAGTCGATTTCGGATTGTGCCGCAAAGTCGCGTGTCAAATTGCGTCGCAGCGAGTCGCATGCCTGCCGTCGCGAACGGTGGCCAAAGACGACGCCGGTCAGCACGCCATCATGATGTGCGAGCGCCATCCAGCCAAGATTCGTCTCGAAGGCTGTCGCTACGATGTCTCGATCCCGTTTGGCGGTTCGCCGCACAGCCGACTTGTGGCTAGATTTTCTACGAAGTGTCGACGGAGTCATGAGAAAAATCTCCCCAATTTCACGGAACGACGCTCAAAACCCCGAGCAAATAATTGCCGGCCAAAATCGACTCTTTGACAGTGGGAAAGTTGACATTCTATACTGACAGAGGGCGGCATCGCAGCGCCCGACTCCGGTGGGAAACTGGGTAAGCTGGTGCCGCGGTTCGCCGCACATGTGAGTGGGTAGTGAAATTGCCTGCAGGCTCCGCGAAGTACCCCTCGCTCGTACGACGGCAACCGGGAAGGACATTATGAATCCATACAACTCGCTGGCCGACGACTACTACGTCAACATGAATCTGAGTACCGAGATGGAACTCTCGGGCAGCCGCGAGACGATTCTGCATTACTTCGAACAGATGCAGAAGAAGTTTCCGCAGATGCGGAACTTCTACGCCCGCGAGAAGGGCGATTTTGTGCTGGAGGAGGACAAGGACCGGGGCAGCTACCGTTGGTGCTCGGTCGAGCCGCGGCGGATCTGCTCAGGCTACGTCAATCCGGCCACGATCGACGATGCGCTGGCTCAACATCGCAATGCGCTCGAGATCGCTCCCTATGGACTCTCGGTGAGCACACTCGATTGCGAAGCGCTGGACTTCATGATCGGCTTCGATTTCTCCTACCGCGGCAACCAGAATGAGCTGATTGCCGAGGCGCTCGGCGTCTGCCCAGCCTTCGAACGGCTCTCCACGATGCCGGGAGCGACCTTCATCGGCAACGAGCCGTCGCTGACGCTGGCGCTCGATCCGGAGTGCCGCGTGCAGTGCCGCGTCAACGTCGAGACGCGGACCAATGCGTATCAGATTCGCACGCAAGATTTTCAAGAGGAGCAGGTAAGCGTCTACGTGACGGCCCGCCAATACGGGAGCCTCAGCCCCGATACGACCTACGTTGCCGCGATCGAACGCCTGGCGAATCTCGCGCAGGAAGTCGTCGACAACTACGTAACGGCCAGCGTGCTCGAGCCGCTCGCGCGGGCGATTTCGCTCGGCTAGCTGGTAGGCGTCGCTACCCGATCAGACGCTTGACGCTTTCGATCAGCCGGTCCATGGGGAACGGCTTGCGGATGTAGTCGTCGACGCCGAGCATTTCGGCGTAGGCCTTGTGGCGGCTGCCTTCGTTGGCGGTGATCATGATCACGCGCAGTGGCGTTTCGCGAGTGCGTCGCATTTTCTCGAGCACGAGGAAGCCGCTCCGTTTGGGCATCATCATGTCGAGGATCACGAGGTCGGGATTCTCGCGTTCGGTGAGGGCGAGACCCTGATTGCCGTCGCGGGCGACGAGGACCGTGTAGCCGTGAGATTCGAGCGCGAGCCGGAGCGATTCGATGATCTCGGCGTCGTCGTCCACCAGAAGGACGCGCTTCTCTGTTTTTTGTCCGCTATCTTTTGCCATGAGTTTTGCTAGGCTTTGCTGTACGTTAATAAATGTGGCCGCGAGGCCGCTGATGGTAAACCATTATGTATATCCAATAGTCGGTCGATTGCAACCGCAACGAACACCATGCCCCCACGCAAGCTGCGCAAAACAGCGAAAGCAACGAGAAAAACGCAGCCAGCAGTCGTCGCTGCGCCGCCGCTCGGCTATCGTCCACACGACCCTGAGCACTATCGACCGGGCATCGCGCTGGTGGGCTGCGGGGGGATCAGTGCCTGGCACCTGCGAGCCTATCGCGCTGCGAAATATCGCGTGGTCGCACTTTCCGATTTGAGTCTCAAACACGCCCGAGAGCGGCGAGACGAGTTCTACCCCAAAGCCGACGTGACGGACGACGTGCAACAGTTGTTGCGACGCGACGACGTCGAGGTGGTCGACATCGCTACGCACACCGCGGTGCGGCCGCCGCTGGTAGAAGCCGCGCTCAAAGCGCGGAAGCATGTGTTGAGTCAGAAACCGTTCGTCACGGATTTGACGGTCGGCAAACGGCTGGCGGACCTGGCCGACAAGATGGGTGTGCGACTCGCCGTCAATCAGAACGCGCGTTGGGCTCCCCACTTCAGCTTCATGCGCGAGGCGGTACTTGGCGGACTGGTGGGCGACGTCGAGGGCGTCCACTGCGACGTACATTGGGACCACAGCTGGGTGAAGGGGACGGCATTTGAAACGACGCCACACCTGATCCTTTATGATTTCGCCATACACTGGTTCGATTTCATCACGACGCTGATGGACGGCATCGCGCCAACGCGCGTCTTCGCTTCCAAGGCGCGGGCAACAACCCAAGCCATCACGGCACCGCTACTGGCGCAAGTGGTGATCGAGTATCCCCACGCGCAGGCGTCGCTGGTCTTCGATGCCCAAACGAAGTTCGGGCGGACCGATCGCGTTTACATCGCTGGGAGCAAAGGCTCGATCACCAGCGCCGGTCCAAATCAGGACCACCAGAAAGTTGAACTGACGACGGCGGCCGGCATTGCACGACCGAAGCTGGTAGGCGCCTGGTTTCCCGACGGTTTCCATGGAACGATGGCGGAGTTACTCTCGTCGATTGAAGAGGGACGCCAGCCAATGAACAACGCACGAAACAATCTGGCCAGCCTGGCGCTGTGTTTCGCGGCGGTGGCGAGCGCGGAACGCGGCAAGCCGGTGGTGCCCGGCTCGGTGCGAAAGCTTCCGTAGCAGACGTCGATTGAAGGCGCATCGCGACAGTCGAGTGATCGAGACATGGCCCAAGCCGCTCCGAATCAAGAAAGTCCCGACCCGGTCGCTCCCGTCGCAGCGGCGAGTGGTGCGGCGAGCGGTGTGTCAATTTGGCGAAACTTGCGACGGGCGCGGCTCGACCGCCATGAAATCGCGGGTTCGCTCGGCGACCTGGGCACATTCCTGCCGCTGTTGGTGGGCATGTCGGTTCAGAATGGCCTGAGCTTTTCGTCCGCCTTGTTCTTCGCGGGACTTTTCAACGTCATTACGGGCATGACGTTTGCGATCCCGATGGCCGTGCAGCCGATGAAGGCGATCGCGGCGGTGGCCCTCACCGAGGGGCTGACGGTGCCGCAAATCCTGGCGGCCGGCGCCACGGTCAGCGTGATCATCCTGGTGCTGGGTGTCACCGGGTGGATCGACTGGCTGAATCGCGTCGTGCCCAAGAGCGTGGTTCGTGGGCTGCAATTGGCGCTCGGCCTGTCGCTGGTGATGAAGGGCATGCAGATGGTGGCGGGCACGAACCAGTGGATGGCCCCCGACAGCTACGCGACCGGTATTTTGTCGGCGCTGGTGGTGTTGCTATTGTTCTTTTCCCGCAGGTTTCCGGCAGCGCTGATTCTGTTTGGCATCGGCCTGTTGCTCGCCGTTTGGACCCATCCCGAGGTGGTGAGCTCGCTCGGAGTGGGCCTCACGTTTCCCTCCTGGTCGCCGCCGGCGTGGAACGATTTTGTCACTGCCTTCCCGAAAGCCGCGCTCCCACAAATTCCGCTCACTACGCTCAACTCGGTGATCGCCGTCTGCGCGCTGTCGGCCGACTTGTTCCCCGATCGGCGGGCGGAGCCGCGGCGAGTCGCCGTGTCGGTCGGGGTGATGAACCTGGTTGCCTGCTGGTTTGGCGGAATGCCGATGTGCCACGGTGCGGGCGGGCTCGCTGGCCAGTATCGATTCGGCGCCCGCACAAACGGTTCGATCTTGTTTCTCGGCACCGTGAAAATCCTGCTCGCGGTTTTTCTGGGCGCCTCGCTGATGACACTCTGTGGCGCGTTTCCTGCAAGCGTGCTTGGCGTGATGCTGGTGTTCGCGGGCATGGAGTTGGCGCTCGTGTTCCGCGATCAGACAAGTCGCGGAGACGCGTTTACGATGTTGCTGACCGCGGCCGCCTGCATGGGGCTGAACAACATCGCGCTGGGCTTTCTGCTGGGACTCGCCATGGGATGGTGCTTGCGGATGGGCCTATTTCAAATGGAGTCACCCGAGAATGCCGACAAGCATTAGCCAAATTGCGATGTCGTCGGTGCCGCTTCCAACGCGCGAGTCGCCGGCCTCGTGGTGACAAGCATCAGCGCCACGGCGGCGAAAATGCCAATTCCTGCCGCGAGCAGCCAAGTGGCCGGCAGATGGGCAGACTCCTCGATGCCAAAACCGTGTGCGGCGAGCTCTTCGTGCCAATGGACGAATGCGAGCACCAGGCCATTGTGAACTGAATGCAACAGCATCGCGGGCCAAACGCTCCCGGTTCGCATCCGCACCCAGCCGAGCACCAATCCCAAAAACGTGCTGGGGAGGAACCGTTCGGGTGCGAGCACCGTCCCGGCTACGACGTGGAACAACCCGAACAGCACCGCAGCGACCACGATTGTCCGCCACGGAGTGGTCACAGTCCGGAGCGACCCGAATAACACGCCGCGGAAGAAAAATTCCTCACACACCCCCGGCACGATCGCCAGTGCCAACAGGATCAAGAGGGGCGAGACGTGCTGCAATTGCTCCATCACGGCTTTGACCTCGGCCAATTGGTCGAGCCGTAGTACAGAAATCCCGATCATTTCGTTGAGCAGGAACAATTCATGTGCTACCGGCCACAGCACTAACCCCAGCATCGCCGCCGCCACGAGCGCCAATCTGCGGCCGGGCGAAGCCGATGCCGGTGCGGGCGCGGACGCGATTGAAGAGCACAAAGGCCCAGGGTAATCCGCAAAACACCAGCACCGTGACGACCGCGCCGACGAACAGCCGAGCATCGAACGAGATTTCCGCGATTGAGCCAGCGTGGCCGCCAACACGAAGTAGAGCGGAAACATGATCGCCAGCGCAAACGCGGTGGCTTGCAGCGCGAGGGCTGCTCGCGGCTGAGTCGGGCGGCGGAAGATATCGGACCAGCTCGATTGGCTACCGTAGAGGATCGCGTCGGTGCCGAAGATTTGCGCGGCGATGCCGATCGCCGCCGCCACATAAAACATCGTCGACATCACGGCGACCGACGCCAAGAGCGGATCGACATGCCCTTCCAATAAGTCGCGGGCTAAGAGCACGATATTCACCAAGGGCACGACGGCCAGCGTGCCGGTAAACTGCAGGCTGGGCATCAAGCAGATGACGCCCGGCACGAGGCAAAGCAGCATCAACGGAATGATGTATGCCTGGGCCTCTTTGAAACTCCGCGCACAGCTGGTGATCGCCAGCAGCACCGCGGAGAAAAACGCCGCGAAGAGAGCCAGCAGCAGGAGCACTTTAATTATTACTGGTAGCGACAACCCGGCCCCGCCGAACAGCGAGACATTGAGCCCGGTGCTGTGCGATGTGATTGCCATCCCGGTGAGATTCACTAGCGCTGTGAGCAAAGCGACAGCGAGCACGGCCACGTACTTTGCCAGCAGCAGCCCAATCCGCGGCACGGGTGCGGCGATCAACATCTCGAGCGTGCCCCGCTCGCGTTCGCCAGCCGTCAAATCGATCGCCGGATAGACGGCCCCAGTGACCGTCATCAGGACCAGGATCAGCGGAATCAACGCCGCGAGCGAAAACACCGGCGCGCCACTGAAGTCGAGCGCGTGCCGTTGGCTGGCCACAGGCAGCTCGGCGGCGACGCCCAGGTGCTTGAGCTGCGCGTCGAGCTGTGATTCGCTGAAGGCGTGCAGCCGGCTTTCGACGTAGCGGAGGGCTGCCTCGCTGGCGGGCGAGCCAGCTCGGTAATATAGATCCCAAGTGAGCGGCCGGTCGAGCCCCTCCTGGTCGCTGTCGTGATTGTTATCACGATCGTCGTCGTGTCGCGGCAACACGGCTAAATGGACAAGGGCGTCAATCACACATTTTTCCGCCGCCTCGGGATCGGGAAGTTCGCCAAAAATCACCTTGGGAGCGACGGTTTGTTCGCCGCCGAGGTTAGTGGCGCTATGGCTTTCGTCGAGCGTGTGCTCATCGTTCAAAACGGCTTCGCCCAGCCGGAGCTGTTCCTCGAGCTGCATCTTGGTGCGAGCGGAATCGACGCCGACCACATATTCGACGACTCCCTGTCCCGTGAGGGAGGTTAGCAAAAATCGCTGGAACACCAGTGCCAGGATCGGATAGAGCACCAACGGCATCACAACCAGCGTGAGGATCGTCCGCCGGTCGCGTAGTGTCTCGCGCAGCTCTTTGAGCGCCAGTCGCGTGAGCCGGCCGAATACCTCCCGCCGATCGGTCCAGCGTGGTGCGGCCGTGCCGGAAAGGGGCCTGGCGTGCTCCATCATATTCTGCGGCGGCGTTTCGATCATTATGTGGGCATCGTGTGGGTATCGTCCGTCGGCGGACCTAGATACTGGCGAAGAGCGTCGGCTGGAGTAATTGTCGGAACATGTCGACGAGCGTGGAACAACCGGTGGAGGCCCGCAGTTCGGCCAGAGTGCCTTCGTGGAGCAATCGACCTTCGTGCATTAGGCCGAAGCGGTCGCAAAGTCGTTCGGCCTCGTCAAGTCGGTGGGTGGTGACGATGACCGCGATCCCCTGGTCACGGAGGCGGCCGATGTAGTCGACAACGACCTGGCTGCCGAGCACGTCCATGCCGCGCGTCGGCTCGTCGAGCAGCATCGCGGGCGGCGAATGGATCAGTGCCCGCGCGAGCGTGACGCGCTGCCGCTGACCCGTGCTGAGAGTCGAGCAGCGCCGTTCGAGGAGTTTGCCAAGATCGAGAAGTTGGCTAAGCGCACGAAGATTCTCCTTGGCGTGTCGCGGCGCGACGCCGTAGAGGTCGGCGAAGAACAGCAGCATCTCGCGGACCGAGAGCCACGGATACACACCGTCGCCCGCCGAGACCAGGCCAAGCCGGGCCTTCACCTCGTCGGGCGCTTCGCTGGTGCGAAAGCCGTCGACCTCCGCGTAGCCTTCGTCCGGTTCGAGCAGACCGACAATCATGCGGATCGTCGTGGTCTTACCGGCGCCGTTGGGGCCCATGAGCCCATAGACTTCGCCCGGCTTCACCGCAAACGACAGTCGATCGACGGCGACGATTTCGCGTCCGCCGCCGTCGAACCGTTTAGTGAGTTGGTGGATGTCGATCATGCAGAAAAGTT
This sequence comes from uncultured Planctomycetota bacterium, assembly GCA_963847905.1. Lineage (GTDB taxonomy): Bacteria > Planctomycetota > Planctomycetia > Pirellulales > Lacipirellulaceae > DASYDU01. Next base: position 854,104 of record CAWKBP010000007.1, read on the forward strand.
GGCAAGCGTTGGCAACGGTGTCGATTTCGATCTACCTTGAGCGTATCTGGCCGCGAGCAAGGCGTCCACGCGGCGCGGCAAAGTGTCGGCAAAAATGCCGGTCATGCTGCCCATTTCCACGCGAAAGCCCGCTTCTGCGGCTTGGGATCGTTTGTTAAAATCTGCAACGAGGTCGGCCGCGCGGCTGCCAGCTCGAAATCAGGGCGCCAACTCCACCCGAGGTTAGACCATGGCAGGACAAGGTTCCGGCGGCAATGTGCTCGCCGCGATTTGCAGCTTCTTCATTCCTGGCCTGGGCCAGCTGGTGCAGGGGCGATTGCTAGCGGCCGCGGTGCAGTTTGTGCTCGCCGTGATTCTTTGGTGGATCCTGATGGGTTGGGTCGTACACCTCTATTCGATTTACGACGCGGCGGTGTTCAACCCAGCTCTGAAGGGCTGATAAATTGCATTCCCACCGACTCACCGGGCATCGTCGGTCACGCCCGGCCATGTGTCTGTGCGGAACGGCGTCGCGGGAAGCCGTGCCGAGTCGATAAGATTGCAGACGGGGTTGTCGGCCCAGGCGTAGCGGACGGCAAACGGATCGTGAACCGCGTCACTGTGGACTTCGACTTCACCGGCGCCGACGAACTTTGCGTCGGCCCAGTGCCATTTTCGATCCGACGCGGCAATAGCAAAACCGGTGATCGGTTTGTCATCGATCGTTTGCAGCCGTCCGTCGACACCACTAAAGCGGATCAAGATTGTGTCGCCCTGCTTGTACATCGATTTGTATTGAGGGCTGTCGTGGGCGATCTTGCGGCCGAACGATTTGGCTAGCGCCAGCCGAGCGAGCCGGCGGCCGACGTCCTGCTTGTTCTTCGGGTGAATGTTGTTCGCTTCCCCCAGGTCGATGGCCACCGCCTGCCCCGTATGAGGCAGCTTGGATAGCGTCATCGTTTGTGCTTCGCGGAGCTCAGCCCAGGCACTGTCGCCCGGCTGATTTTGCTCGGCCATGTAGTCGGCCAGTTGGACCCAATAGAATGGAAAGTCGCCCTGCCCCCAGTCGTCGCGCCAGTTCTTGATCATGAGCGGAAACATCTCGCGATATTGATAGGCCCGTTGGACATTGGTTTCGCCCTGGTACCAAATCGCACCGCGTATCGCGTAGGGCATGATCGGCTTTATGCGGCCATTGTAGAGATTGCCGGAACTGAATTGATCGGTTAGTGGACTACTCCAATTTGGTTTGCCGGGCGGCGCCGGCGCACCACCTCGCTTGGCAGCTATGGCTTTCGCCTCCCACGCGGAGAGCTTGCGATTGAAATCGGCGCGGGCTTTCTCCTCGTTAAATCCGGCGATCGCCTCGTCCGTCTTCTTGAGCAACGGGTCGTAAAGCGGATTGCCTTCCAACAGGTTGCGGCGAATCCAGGCCTCGCAAGCCGATCCGCCCCAGGAATTGTGGATCAGGCCAATTGGCACCTTGACGTTCTGAAGCATGTCGCGACCGAAGAAGTAGGCCACTGCGGAAAACTGCGGAATGGTCTTGGATGTGCAAAGTTCCCATTGACCTTCGAAGTCGAGGGTCGGGGTTTGGCTCCCTGCGGTTGCGACGTTGATCAGCCGAATATTCTCATAGTTGGCGGCCGGGATCTCGACGTCGGCGTCGCGCGAGTCGGCCACGGCCCACGTCATGTTCGACTGCCCAGAGCAGAGCCAGACATCACCCACTTGGACGTCATTCAGCACCAGGCGATTGTTTCCTTCGAAAATAATCGACATCGCGCCGCCCGCCGAGAGTGGCGTGAGCGTCACCTGCCAGCGGCCCGTACGGTCGGCCTCGGCGGTGTGCTCCTGGTTGGGGAGCGTGACCTTGACCTTCTCGCCAGGATCGGCCCAACCCCAGATCGGCACGTTCCGTTCACGCTGCAGAACGGCGTGATCGCTGAACAACGCCGGCAACTTAATATCTGCCAGAGCTGCGCTCGAGAGAATTCCCAAGCAAAGTGTGGATAGGAAACACGTCAAGCGAGCAATCGCGCTATCGCGATGCGAGGGCGTCATTGATCAACTCCTTGCGCCGTACAACCATGATCGACTTTCGGGCGATAACTAACCGGCCACCTCTCATCTTACGTGGCCCACTTGGAGGTGCGAAGTACCAACGTAGTTTTCCTCGTCACGGTGCGGGACATGGCAAAATGTCGGACGATTGTTGACAATATGCTTTTGTTGTGAGCTACGGCCGACCTGCTCCCTGAAACCTGACGCCCAATTGATCGAAAATGAAGGCGTAGACGTCGACCGTCTCCGCGATCACCTCAGCGAGTGCCGTGCCGATGCCGTGGCCCGAGGTGTCGCTCGTTCGCAAGAGGATCGGCGCGTTAGAGGCCGTAGCCGCTTGCAGTCGGGCGACCATCTTCCGCGATTGCATCGGCTCGACCCGCGGATCGTTGGCCCCGGTGAGCATGAACACGGCCGGGTAGTCGACTCCCTGTTTGACATTTTCATACGGGGAATAGGCCAGCATCGCTTTGAATTGGGCCGGATCTTTCACCGTGCCGAACTCGGTGATGTTGAACTCGCCGTTGGGCGACAGTTCGGTCCGCAACACGTCATAAATGCCGACGAACGACACGACCGCTTTGGCCAGATTCGGATGTTGGACCAGCGTCGCGCCCATCAAGAGGCCGCCATTGCTGCCGCCGATAATCGCCAGATGCTCGCTGGAGGTGTACTTTCGCTTGATGAGGTGCTCGAGGACGGCGGTGAAATCGTCGAACACGTTTTGCTTGTGCGTCAGGTTGCCCTCGAGGTGCCAAGGCTCGCCATATTCGCCGCCGCCGCGGAGGTTGGCGATCGCGATCACGAAGCCGTGGTCGAGCAGAATCCGCCGGTTGGGCGTGAATTCCGGCGTGATCGAAACGCCGTAGCCACCGTAGCCGGTGGCGATCGCGGGGTTTTTGCCGTCGAGCGGCGTGCCTTTGCGAAAGAGAATGTTGACCGGGACCTTGGTGCCGTCCTTGGAGGTGGCAAACTCTCGTCGGACTTCCATGTCGTCGAGATTGACGGGCGACGTACTGGCGAGCGCCGTCTCGATCGTCTTGCCGCTAGCGGCGTCGAACACGAACCGGCCCTCGGGTCGCACGTAGGAAACGCTGCCGTAGAGCAAGCCGTTGCCGACCAGGGGCTCAAGATCGTAAAACGCGGCAACGCGAGTTTTTTCGGGACCAGTCACTGCGTGCCCCTCGTGATCAAACGCGCGAATCTCGGATGGACCGCCCAGTTGATAAACGACGTAGAGCCGCTCGGGCGTTGCGGCGATCGTCGGCATGCCGATGAAGCTGGTTTGGATCGCGTCCTCGTCCTCCGGCACGATCGACTTCGGCGGCGTCTTGCCCAAGTCGGCAATTGCCACGTGCTCGATCTTTCCCCGGGGTGCATCGCGAAGCGAAACGAGGAATAAGTCGTCGTGACCGCCGAAGAGTACTTGCACCGTGCGGTCTTTGAAATGGGTGAACTGTTGCCAGGTGCCATCCGCCGCGCGGAGGTAGTGGGCAAACTCTCCGCCGTCGCCGTTTTGCACACTCGCCAGTACGCGGCCGGTCGCGTTGTCAACGTCGAGCTGAATCTCCGCGATCCGCGGCAGGTCTTTGCCCATCTCGTAACGGTCGTTGCTGGGGCTCGTGCCGAGTTCGTGAAAGTAGACCTGTTGGTAGAAGCCCAGGTCGGCGGCCGGTCGCTCGTTGGGCCAGGGATGCCGCGTGTAGTAAAAACCGCGGCTGTCGGGCGTCCAGGCGACGTCGCCGCCGGCGGTGCCGGAGTTCACATGCGGCACGACCTCGAACACTTCGCGGCCGGTGTCGGTCGCGTAAATATGGAGATCACCCGCTTCGGAGCCCCCCTGCGATAGCGAGACGGCCACCAGCTTCCCGTCCGGCGAAGCGACGTACCAGTCCATCGAGGTGCCGCCCGTTGGATCGATCGCGTTCGGATCGACGACGACTTGCTCACCGGATAGGTCTTCGAGCGAGTCGAGCATGATCAACATCGGCTGCTGCTTGGGCGGCTGGGTCTTGATGGCGAAGTACCGACCGCTGCGGAAAGTGGCGCTGGAGTAGCTCGGCGACTTGGCCGACATGATTTCGGTGACCCGCTCGCGGATCGCCGCGACATTCGGCAGCCGATCGAGAAAGGTCCGCGCATAGGCGTTTTCCGAATCGCTCCAGGCTTTGACTTCCGGATCCTGGTCGGCTTCGAGCCAACGATAGGGATCGACGACTTTTGTGCCGTGATACGTGTCGGTCACTGGCCGCACGGGGGCCACGGGCGGCTGGGACAAGCAATCTTCCGATAGAGAAACAACAACGAAGAGCACGAACATCATCCGCATCGGATATCTCCCCTTAGAAGCTGACGGCATATGGTGTAGATGCAACTGGGCTCAATCAGCACGCAGTGTAGCTGTTCGCGTTCGAGAGGAGAACTCGCGGTTCGGCTCATTTGCCATTCTGTGGTCGCCAGTCGGACAGGTGCATCTCGACGGTGTGGCGGCCGCGGAAGTGGTTGATCACAGGCTGGAAGGCGACCGAGAGCGGGCCGTCGACGGCGACCAGTTCGTGTTCCCAGTCACCGCCGCCGAAAGCGACTGCGCGGATCGTCACGCCATGTTGCTCGAAGCGGAGCGAGAGGTGCTGGCCGTTGGTGCCCATTCGCTTGGGCGATTCGGCGAGCCGGACGTCGGAAGTGCAGAGCACGGGACGGCGATTGCCGCTGCCGAAGGGAGCCAGGCTCTCGATTTGGTTGACCGCCTGTTGGGTAAGGGCGGCGAACGGTGTTTCGGCGTCGACGAACAGTTCCGCGATGCGATCCTCTTCGGCGATCGCTTGCTCGGCATAGGCACAAAAATCGATGCGAAACGCGTCGAGATGCTTCTCTTGGATCGCCAGTCCGGCGGCGGCCTGGTGCCCGCCGTGCGTGACCAGGTGCTCGCCACAGGCGGCGAGCGCTTCGTGCAAATTGAAACCGGGCACGCTGCGGCCGGAGCCGACGCCCGGCTTCACTCCCAGCGAATCGAGTGCGATGAGGATCACCGGGCAATGATGCTTTTCGGCCAGCCGCCCCGCCACGATGCCAATCACGCCGGGGTGCCACTCGCGGTCGGCGAGCACGATCGCGGGGAGGCCCTTTTGATTGGCCGCGTCGCCCAGCTGCTTGTTGGCCGACTTGAGCACGCTCCGCTCGAGCGATTGTCGCTGATCGTTGAGCTGGTGGACGAAGTCGGCCAGCTGCATTGCCCGCTGCGGCGATTCGGTCGTCAAGAGTTCGATCGCCAGCTGGGCCTGGCCGAGCCGGCCGGCCGCGTTGAGCCGCGGGCCGATCGTGAAGCCGATGTCTTCGCACGAGAGGGCCGGCTTCTTGTCGAGGCCGGTCACGTGCTCGAGCGCCTTGAGGCCGGGCACCGTGTAATGCCGCAGGCAATTGAGCCCGTGCCGCACGAGCACACGGTTTTCATCCACCAGCGGCACGACGTCGGCCACCGTGCCCACGGCCGCGAGCCCCACTGCCCGCATCAAGTAGTTCCTCATCGACTCGCTAACGCGTTTCGCTTCGCTGGCCCGTTGGCAGAGCGCCCAGGCGAGCTTCAGCGCGACGGCCGCTCCGCACAGGCCGGCAAACGGATACACGCTGTCGGGCAGGCCCGGATGTACGATCGCTGCCGCGTGCGGTAGTTGTGGACCGGGCTGGTGATGATCGGTAATGATCAGCGTGAGTCCGCACTCGACTGGCGGTCTCCGCTTGGGCGACGCTGGCGATGCCGCAGTCGACGGTAACGACGACCTGCGCTCCTTCGAGGGCGAGCGAACGCAGGGCCTCGTGATTGAGGCCGTACCCCTCGTCGATGCGATTGGGCACGTAGTAGTCGGCGTTCGCACCGAGTAGCTTGAGGCAGCCCAGCAGGATCGCCGTGGCGGTCATGCCGTCGGCGTCGTAGTCGCCGTAGACGATAATGCGTTTCTTGTCGGCGATCGCGCGATGCAGAATCTCGGCCGCCTCAACGGCACCGGGCAACAGTTCGGGCTCGCGGAGTCCGCTCAGCTTGGCATCGAGAAAATCGCGAGCGGCCTGCGGGCAATCGATGCCGCGGACCACCAAGAGCTGAGCCACCACGGCCGGAATCCCGGCCGAGCGCTCGAGCGCCGACACACGTTCCGGGTCGTGCGGGGCGATCCGCCAGATTTTAGGCATGACGTCCGTGTGGATGAGCGAATTCCGGAAGTTTCAAAGTCGAGAGCGAATGACGATCCTCTCAGGCAATCTCGTCATTCGAGATTCGTCATTCGGCATTCGGCTCCTACTTCTTCTTCTCGACATGCGTCGTGTGCTTGCGGAGGCGGGGGCTGAATTTGCTGAGCTTCAGCTTTTCGCCGCCCGTCTTGCGACGGATCGTGTAGTTGTGGTCGCCGGTTTCCTCACAGACGAGGAACACGGTCTCGACCTTCCGCTTACGCTTACCACCTTTGCCAGCCATTGCACTCGTCCCAATTCATGGATTCAAGGTTTCGATTCGGGAAGAATCGGTAATTCGCTGATTGTAAGGGTTTTACGGGCAGAGTTCCAGAGGGCTAACCAGCCACTTATTTGCCATCGGCTCGCACAATCGGGGTACCCGCCGTCAGATTCCATGACCCAATAAACTCAGTATTTCCGCACGGACTTCTTTGATGCTTAGGCCTAGATTTGTGAGCGCCATCCCTGCCCTGCATGGCGGCTCAAGCAACAAGGCTAAGAGCATGTGTTCTGTGCCCACATAGTGGTGATTCAACTTGGCAGCCTCCGCCAGTGAATTCTCGACAAACCTAGCAGTCGAAAATGAATTGGCGCTTGCTCCGTCCTTGGCACATGTCGCATTTAACCGCGTCACCTCACTTCGTAGTATTGAGTATTCGACACCGAGATTCGTAAGCACCGATCCGGCGACACCTGCACGTTCCCTGATCAGTCCGAGCAATATATGTTCGGACGCTTGCACATCGCTGCCAAGTTTTTCGGCCTCCTCGTTCGCAAGTTCCATAACCTTTCGCGACCGATCGGTGAATCGTTCGTACATGCGTGTACCTACCGTTCACTTCCACTCCGGCTGACGTTTTTCCACAAAGGCCGCCAGCCCCTCGCGGGCGGCTTCGGTGGTCTGTGAGGTCGCACTGATTGCGGCCCCCACCGAGAGTTGCGTGGCGAGTTGTTCGCCCACAGTTTCATAGAGTAGACGCTTCGTGAGCTGGACGGCCTCCGGGGCACCGGCGGCACATTCTTCGCCGATCGCCACGGCCCGGGCCCAGAGACGGATTTCGTCGCTCATTTCGTGGTAGATACCCAGACGAAAGGCTTCTGCGGCCGGATAGAGGGACGAGGTGAGTAGCAGTCTGGCTGCCGGGCCGGCCCCGACGCGAAACGCCAACAGCGGTCCGACCACGCCGGCCACCACGCCGCGGCGCGGATCGGGCAGGCCAAATTGTGCCGCCGCGCCGGCGACCACAATGTCGCTTGCCAGCACGAGCCCTGCCCCACCGGCGACAGCGGGACCGTTAACCGAAGCGATGATCGGTTTTGGAAACTCGATCATCTGGGCGACCAGCTCGCGGTACGCCTCGGCCGCGTCGCCCCACTGCTGGTTTTTTTCCTGGTCCGGAAGCCCGTCGAGCGAGTGCATCTCGTGGACGTCGAGCCCCGAGCAAAACGCGGTGCCGGCTCCGGTGAGCACCACCGCCCTCACTCGCTTTTCGAGATGCAGGTCGTCGAAGGCCTGCTGCAATTCCGCCACCATCGCCCGCGAGAGCGCATTGCGCCGCTCGGCGCGGTTGAGCAGGATCGTGCCCACCGCACCCGTCACACGCACGTCCACCATGCCGCTGGCCATGTACATCGGTAAGGGATTGAGGAGTCGGGAGTCGGGAGTCGCAGGAGTCGACATCGGCAACGCGCCAGTTCGACCGTTTCGCTTTGCAACGATTGTAGCGCTTCGACGGGCGCGTGACGACCCGACATGTTGCTTCGCGGCAACGCGGTGATCGATGAATGAGGTCGCACGGCAACAGGCGAGCATCTGGACAACACGCGTCGCCACTTCACCACGCGACACAAACCACTGTGCTTCAACCACTTACGCACGATCGCTCGTTCCCGCCGCCACAGTTGGCATCGACAGTGCATTCCGTCGTTCCCATCACCAACCGCGACTGGTCCCGGCACACCGCGAGGAAACAACTGTGCGACGCACCCCACCGAATACATCCCGCCCCGCCGCCACCAGCAAGAACGGCAAGCCGACCAATGGCAACGGCAAGCCAGGCAAACGTTCGGCCGCCAGCACGTCCGATTTCGACGAATCGTCGAGTGGCCACGGCGACGATGACGATGTCCACTCGTCCGATACGGTCGATTCGACCGACGCAGATGATGCGTCGCATGACGACGAAGCCGACGTGGAAATCGATTTTGATTCGGTGGGCGGTAGCAGCGAGTCGCACATCGACGACCCGATTCGCATGTACCTGATGCAGATGGGCGAGATTCCGATGCTCAATCGGGAGCGGGAAATCTCGTCGGCCAAAGCAATCGAGGCGACCCGGACCCACTTCCGCCGCACACTCTTGGCGAACGACTTTGTGCTGCAGGGTGCCGTCGATCTCCTGGAAAAAGTCCAGAATGGCGAGCTCCGCCTCGACCGCACGATCGAAATCTCGGTCACCAACACGGCCGAAAAGAAGCGGACACTCAAGCGAATCGTCCCCAACCTGGTCACGATCAAGCACCTGCTGCGACTCAACCAGATCGACTACCGAGCCGCATCTGAGCCGTCGCCGCGGCCCGGCCGAGAAGAGCAAGGCTTGGCGTCGACTCGTCTCGCGTCGGAACAAGATCGTCCGGCTGGTCGAAGAGTTGAATCTCCGCATCGCCCGGTTGATGCCGATCATGGCCCAGCTGCATGAGATCGCCGCGCGGATGGCGACCATCCAGCAGCATCTGGCCGATTCGCATACCGTTCTGGGCCCCAAGCAGCTGGAAGAACTCCGCGTGGAGCTCCGCTATCTGATGCGGATCACGCTCGAAACCCCCTCCACACTCGCCCGGCTCGTTTCCCGCAGCAACATTCGCCGGGAACGATACGACCACGCAAAGCGCGAGCTCTCGGCCGCCAACTTGCGGCTGGTGGTCTCAATCGCCAAGAGATATCGCAATCGTGGCTTGTCGTTCCTCGACCTGATCCAGGAAGGAAACACGGGGTTGATGCGAGCGGTCGACAAATTCGAGCATGCTCGCGGATACAAGTTTTCGACCTATGCCACCTGGTGGATTCGCCAAGCAATCACGCGAGCCATCGCCGACCAAAGCCGGACCATCCGCCTGCCGGTCCACATGATCGACACGATGGGCAAGGTCCGCAGCGTGACCGCCGAATTCGTTCAGCTCCATGGCCGCGACCCCAATCCGGAAGAAGTCGCCGAGATGGCAAAACTTTCGATTGATGATGCCCGTTGCATCATGAAGATGACCCGCCAGCCGCTCTCGCTCGACCAGCCGGTCGGCGACCACGACGACAACTTCTTCGGTGAGTTCCTCGAAGAAGGCCGCGATGATGATCCGCTCTACGAGACCAACCTCGATAGCCTCAAGCAGCGGCTGGACGACGTGATGGTCGACCTCAGCTACCGCGAGCGGGAAATCATCCGCCTCCGCTACGGCCTGGCCGACGGCTACGCCTACACGCTCGAAGAAGTCGGCAAGATCTTTTCCGTGACGCGCGAACGTGTTCGCCAGATCGAATCGAAGGCCGTCCGCAAGCTGCAGCAACCGTATCGGGCCCGGGCGCTCGCCGGATTCCTGGACAATGTGCCAGCCGCGCAGTTTGAAATCACCCAGTAAGCCTCCCCCTCCCTCCCCGCCAGTCTTTTCCTGCCAGTTTCCCTCCTCTCTTCCTGCCTCTCCTCCCGCCTGCGTGCCACCTGTCCCGCCTCTCTCCTCCCCACCGCCATGGGGACAGGTGGCACGCGTTTTTTTCTTGGCAAGTTTGTTCGATGCGACGGGATTCTTTTGGTTAGCTAAACCGCAAGCGATGTTTGGAGCGGTTTGCAACACCAGTGGCAATTTGGCTCGTGGTTGGTGGTGGATGGCGCACGAGCGCGAATCGCCTATAATCGGCGCTTTGCCGCAGCTCCCCTGCCCCTCGCCGCATGCCGATGACCGCCCTCAGCGATCAAGCGACCTTTGTCGAAGCACTGCGCACGATCGTCGGCACGGATCAAGTCCTCGACGCGGCGGCTGAGTTGCTGGTCTACGAGTGCGACGCGTTTGTGCTCGAAAAGCATCTGCCGCAGATCGCGGTTCTTCCGCAGACCACGCACGAGGTGGCCCGGATCGTGAAGCTATGCGTGGCGGCGGGAATGCCCTTCATGCCGCGCGGGGCGGGCACCAGCCTTGCGGGCGGCGGCGCACCGGTCGGCGGCGGCGTCATTCTCGTGCTCACGCGAATGAAGGCGATCGAAGAGGTGAATCTCCGCGATCGCTATGCCGTGGTGGAGCCGGGGGTGGTGAATGCCGCGCTCAATCGGCATTTGGCCGGCAGCGGCTATCACTATGCTCCCGACCCTTCGAGCCAGGGTGCCTGCACAATCGGCGGCAACGTCGGCACGAACGCGGGCGGACCGCATACGCTCAAATACGGCGTCACGGCCAATCACGTCCTGGGCCTGGAAATCGTCACCGCCGATGGCGAGATAGTCCGGCTGGGCGGAGTGGCCGAAGACTCGCCGGGGCTCGACCTTGTTGGCACGATCGTCGGCAGCGAAGGCACGCTCGCGGTCGTCACGAAGATTTGGGTCCGGCTGACTCGCAATCCCGAGGGCTACCGCACGATGCTGGCGGTATTCGATTCGGTCGACGCCTGCTCGCAAGCGATCAGCGGCATTATCGGCGCGGGGATCATCCCGGCGGCGCTGGAGATGATGGACCAGGGGATCATTGTCGCGGTCGAGGAGGCGTTTCACTTTGGTTTTCCGCTCGATGCCGAGGCGGTGTTAATCATCGAAGTCGACGGGCTCGAAGCGGGGCTCGACGCCCAGCGCGACCGCGTCGCAGAAATCTGCCGCGCAGGAGGGAGCGCGGGAGGTACGCCATGCCAAGGACGCCAAGGAGCGGCTGCAATTGTGGAAGGCGCGGAAGCAGGCATTTGGCGCGATCGGCCGGTTGAGCCCGAGTTTCTGCACGCAAGATGGCGTCGTTCCCCGTACAAAATTGCCGCATATCCTCAAGCGAATCCGCGAGATCGGCCTGAAGCATGAGGTACGCATTGTCAACGTGTTCCACGCGGGCGACGGCAACTTGCACCCCATCCTGTTGTTCGACGAGCGGCGTCCGGAAGAGGTGAAGCGTGTGCTCGCGGCCAGCGACGAAATCCTCACCGAGTGCATCGATTGTGGCGGCAGCGTCACGGGCGAACATGGCATCGGCCTGGAAAAGATCAGCTTCATGACACGGCTCTTCAGCGAGGATGATGTCGACGTGATGAAGCGGATGCGTAGCGCCTTGAATCCGCGCGGCCTGCTCACACCCGGAAAGATGCTGCCCACCGCGGGCGCCTGTGGTATGGAACAAGTTCACCCCGGTCGCCGCGCGGCATTGTAGTTCCAAAATGCAGAATCAGGCCGCTGTCATCGACGCTCTCCGCACCGCGTACGAATCGCATGCGCCGGTTTATCCCGTTGGCGGCGGCACCAGCTTGGGCTGTAGCGGGCCGACTCCAGCCGCGGAGCGGCAGCTGGATCTCAAATCGCTCGATCGAATTGTCGACTACACGCCGCGCGACATGACAATCGTCGTCGAAGCGGGCGCCCGCATGGCCGACCTTGCGGCGACGCTCGCTGTCGAGGGGCAGCAACTGCCGATCGACGTCCCCCGCGCCGCGGAAGCCACGCTCGGCGGCGTGACGGCGACCAACTGGACCGGGCCGCGCCGGCTCGCCCGCGGTACGATGCGCGACTATGTGATCGGCATTCACGCCGTCGACGGCCGCGGCGTTGCCTTCAAGGGGGGCGGACGGGTCGTGAAGAACGTCGCCGGGTACGATTTTTGCAAATTGCTCACGGGGTCGCAGGGCACGATCGGCGTGATCACGCAGCTCGCACTCAAGGTGATTCCGATTCCGGAGTGTTCCGGGGCAGTCGTGGCGAGTTGTGCTGATCTCGCAGTCGCGGAGTCGATACTTGGCAGGCTCGTGAATCTGGCCGCACCGCCGACTGCGATCGACCTCTTGCTAGGCTCGGCCTGGCAGCAGGAGGCGCTGGCCGTTCACGATGCGGACGCGGCGACGCTCGTCGTGCGGATCGAAGGCAGTGAGGCCGAGGTTCGCTGGTTGGCGGAGCATGTGCAATATGAATTCTGGCAGGGAGGCGCGACGGGCGTTCAACGGTTGTCGCAAGAAGTAGCCGACTCGATCTGGTCGCAGCAAATCGAATTCGCCGACCGAGGTGCGAGCGCTGAGCACGACAAGGCCCCGCTTGTGGTAAAAGTGGCGGTGCCGCCGAGCGCTGTGTCGGCCACGATTGCCGACCTGCGTACGCTCGACGCGTGCTGTACAATTCAAGCGCACGCCGCGAGCGGGATTGTCGTCGCCCGGTTCGCAAAATTTGCCGCGGCCGACGTGAGCACCGTGTTAGTGGGCAAATTGCGGCCCGCGGCCATCGGGCGCGGCGGCAGCCTCGTGGTGCTCGATAGCCAACTCGAAGGCCTCACGCCGCACGTCGTATGGGGCGGCCGAACTGAGGCCACCGTGCTGATGGAACGCGTGAAGCAGCAATTCGATCCGCACAACATCCTCAATCCCAACCGATTCGTTTTTTAATACTCGTGACCGATCCGATCACCAATCCGACGCCTGCCAATCCCGGTGCGGCCCTCGATTACGATCTGCTGCTGGACTGCATCCATTGCGGTCTCTGCACGGCCGCCTGCCCGACGTATGTCGAGACGGGCAACGAGAACGATGGGCCACGCGGGCGGATCTACTTGATGCGTGCGGTTACCGACGGGCGGCTGGAGTTGTCGCCGCGCGTCGAGCGGCACCTCGATCTATGTCTCGATTGCCGAGCGTGCGAGACGGCGTGCCCGTCCGGCGTGCAATATGGCAAGTTGATCGAGCCGTTTCGCGTGGCCATGGCGGCTGCCGATCGAGAGAATGGCGGCCTGACAAAGCAGGACGACTGGTTCCATCGCCACGTCCTGTTCGGTCTGCTTCCGTATCGTGACAAGTTGCGGCGAGCGCTGGTGCCGGCACGGATCGCACAGCGATTGGGCATCTTGCAATTGATGCAGGCGACACGCATGACGCGGCTGCTGCCGGCGAATCTGCGGCGAATGATCGAGATGCTGCCGCCGCCCGAGCGCAATGAAGGCCCGCTCCCCGAGTTTCTTCCGGCGGTTGGCAAGCACCGCGCGACCGTCGGCCTGTTCCTCGGCTGCGCCGGCGACGCGATGTTTCGACACGTGAATTGGGCGACGGCCCGCGTGCTGCAGCACAATGGCTGCGATGTCCATGTGCCGCCCAATCAAGCCTGCTGCGGGGCGATCCATTTCCATGGCGGCTTGAGCGAGCCGGCCCGCGAGTTTGCCGACCAGAATCGGGCGGCGTTCTTGCCCGGGAAGTTCGACGCGATCATCAACAACATTGCCGGCTGTGGCTCGATGCTCAAGGAATATGGCCACCACTGGCACGACGCCGATCAGGCGGCCCGCAGCGCGTGGAGCGCCAAAGTGCGCGACGTGAATGAATTCCTCGCGGAGCTGGGGCCGGTGCGACCGGAGGGCGAGGTCAACGCCGTAGCAACCTATCACGACGCGTGCCACCTGCTCCACGCTCAGAAAATTCGCGATGCGCCGCGGCACGCTGCTCGCCCGAGTGCCCGGAACTCGAGCTGCGCGACCTTCCAGAGACCGAGCTCTGCTGCGGTGCGGCGGGCACTTACAATCTCACGGAGCCGGAGATGGCCGGCCGCCTCAGCCGCCGCAAGCTCGAAAACATTCGCAGCACGGGTGCCACAATGTGCATCACGTCCAATGCCGGTTGCGCACTGCAGATCGCCCGCGAGGCGCGTCAGCAAGGACTGCGTCTCCGCGTCGTGCATCCGATGCAAGTGCTCGACTGGAGCTACCGCGACGAATCGCCGGTTTGAGTTACGAAAGCAGCGATTTGTTCCGCGGCCATCTCGCCGCTGTGGATGCATTGGGGAATGCCGACGCCGTGGTAGGCGTTGCCGGCGAACTGCCAGGCCGGGATGTGCGGCGACGCGAGATTCGATCTGGGCGACGCGCTGCAAATGGCCGACATGATACTGCGGCATCGACGCCGGCCAGCGGGCGACGTCGGCCCAAAGCGGCTGGCCAGTGATTTGCATCAGCGCGGCAAGTTCGCCGTGGGCGATTCGTTCCAGTTCCGCGCGTTGGCAGGTCGGCCAGTTGCGGCGCGAGGGCCCCGCCGATGAACGCGCGAATCAGCACCTCGTTCTGTGGGGCCCGGCCGGGGAATTTTTCGCTGGCAAAACTCGCGGCGATGATTTGCCGGTTTTCGATCCGCGGGACGACGAAGCCGAAGCCCTCGGGTGGACGGGCAAAATCGCTGCGGCGATAGGCGAGGCAGACGACGGCGCATGAGGCGTATTCGATGGCTGCCAGGTCGGCAGAGAGTTCCGCGTCGAAGGGAGCCAAGAGCCGGGCCGCTGCGGGAGCCGGAAGAGCGACTACGACGGCGTCGGCGGTTTCAATTTGGCCATCGTTGAACGAGATCTGCCATAGAGTGCCATCGCGTCGAAGGTCCGTGACTGGGGTCGAAAGCTGCACGGCCCCGACCGGCAGGCGGTCCGCGATCGCACGGACCAATTGCCCGACGCCGTCGCGTGGGGCAACGAACATCCCGTAACGGGCGCCGCCGTCCGTCTGCTTCGGTGCGGTGCGTTGAATGCGACCGTGGTATTGCTCCTGCGCGATATACTCGGGAAACGTGGCCGCGAGGCTCAACCGTTGGGCGTCCGCGGTGTGGATGCCGCCCAAGAGTGGCTGGACCAATCGTTCGTACGCTTCGGGACCGAGACGGCGGACAGCGAATGAGCCAACACTTTCGTCCCCCAACGCGTCGCTCTTCCGCCGCGGCATGTACGGCTCGGCCAGCAGTCGCAGCTTTCCCCGCCAACTCAAGATGCGCGTCGTGATGATGGGCCAGGTCCGGTTGGCGGTCATCAACGTGAAACCACGCGGCACGGGCAACAACTCGCCATTGCGAACCACCAGCGCCTGGCGGCGAGTCTCATCGGTCGGGATCAGCTCGTCCGAAATGCCCAGTCGCTGGCAGAGATCCGTCGCCCAGGGGTATTTGGTAATAAAGCTATCGGCCGACCGCTCAACGAGACAGCCGTCGCGGTGAGTCGTTTCCAGCACGCCGCCGAGGCGATCGGAGGCTTCATAGAGTGCCAAACGAACGTGCGGAAGTAGCTCGGTGATGCGGTGAGCCGCCGCAAGGCCGCTGATACCACCGCCGATGACGGCGATGCGGGGCATTGCTGTGGGATTGCCGGCACTCATGACAGCTTGCCCGAAGGCCAATTGATGATAGATGATCGATGATTGATGAACTTCACATCATCAATCATCAATCAACGATCTTCAATCCCCACCAACCCCCATCACCAAATGTGGCTGCTGGGATTCCAGGGAAAGTAGCTCTTGCGTTTCGCGCCGTAGCGCATCTCGAGGCCGAAATTGAGCGTCAGATTGTGCTGCGTCGCCACACCGCGCTCACCCCACGAAAGCTGATCGGTAAACTCGATGCGTCCGGCCAGCCAGCGGCGGAACGAGTACTTCATGCCGACGCCAAACGGTGTGGCGAACAGCCATTCGTCCTGCCTCAGCCCCGATTCCAGTGGGATATCGAACTTCGTGTCGCCGAATCCTAAACGCCAGAACGGACGCAAATTCGCGTCGCCCCAGGGGTAGTACATGAAGCTGTAGTTCCAGCTGACCAGTCGATTGGTGACGAGGTGGTTGGGGTCGGCCGTGTTGTGCAACTCGGGCGTGGCATACGAGTATTGGAACTCGCTGCCCCAATAGTAATCCCAGTCCCAGCCCCAAAAAACGCTGCCGATCACGTCGACGTCGCGGGGCACGTTGTGGCGCGGCCGAGCGGTGAGCCACATCGGCCCCAGCGTGGCGCCAAAATAATACGGTCGATTGAGCCAACTGCTGCCCACCAGCGGCAACCCCCAGCCGACGTTGCGACCGTGAGTGTACGAGTGGCGAAAGCCAAACCAAGGCATGCAGCGGCAGTAGGTCGACGGGGGCGGGGGCATCTCGTCGGGGTTATAGAACGAGCCGGGCTGATAGGCGCCGCCTTCCTGCTGCATGATGAACGGCAGTCCCTGCTCTTTCGTGTAGTCGTAAGGTGCACTGAATTGGGCTCCCACCTGCGGACCGTAGTCGACGTCGTTGGGGATGTCGCCCACGATCACCTGGTCGCCATCGTTGTCCGTGGCGAGGATCGATTCTTCGTCGCCGAGTTCGGCCTCCTCGTAGGGAAGCTCGCGCTCGGGGTCCATTCCGTCAGGCGGGCCATCAACGGCCGGGAACTGCGCCGCGGCCGCGAGCGCAACGACGAGCAACACGCACCACGCGGCAAGCGCGCGGCCGTAGTGTGTACGGGCGATTCGTAACATCCAACGCAACACTCGCGTCTCCAACGAGATCGAGCGCGATCCGCAATAGAAGAGATTCGTGGGTCGAGCGTAGCCCGAGCCCGGAGAAAAGCGGGCGGATTATGGCGGGCGATGTGCGCGGTGTCAATGCAAGCTAAGACGCGAGCGGCCGGACGGCGGCGAGTGGGCGGCCGCCCGACGCTGGCGTTAACTATTGAGCGGCAACGGTCCCGCTAGCGGTGGCGGCATTCTCGTCGGTCGAGGTGACGCCCGGGGCATCGGCGGCCGGAGTTTGCGACTCAGGCGTGTCGGTCGCGAGTTGGCAGCACGGTGGCGTATGCCGTGAGCGTGGCGTCAAACGAATCGCCCAGGTCGGTGGTGATGTGGATGGTTTCCTTCACCGGGCCGGGATTCTCTTTGTTGCCCGCGAAGACGACTTCCACCACGTGGCGGGCACTCGTCGCGTCGTCGGTCTTGAACTCGAACGCACCCGAAGGGCTCTCGACGGCGACGATCTTGAACGGCTTCTTGCCGCGAACCAGGACCTTCATCGGGATCGTCGCGCCGCTGGCAACGTCGCCGAACCGCAATGCCTCGGGGGCCACTGAGATCTCGGGGATCACGCGGCCTTCGACATGGAGCGGAATCCGCGGGTTGCTGCCGTCGTTGGTGACCAGCACCAGTTGTTCGTTGAAATAGCCGGACGGGGCGTTGTCCTTCATCCGAACCAAGAGATCATAGGAAACGCGGCCCGACTGCCGGCCGGTCTCGGTGAGCTCGACCTCGAGATCGTCGCTCGCACCGCGGACATCGGTGATCTTCCAATCGCTGCGGCCGGCATAGGTGACGCGGACCTGTTGCTCGGCCTTCGTGCCCTGGTCGACGCCATCGAACTTGATGGCACCTGGCTGGAAGACGACATCACTGCGGATATTGCCGTTTACGTGGAGCTGCGTTTCGCCGGTCCGCGTGTTGCCGTTGTCGTCCCAGCGGACGGTGACGGTCAGCGTCGCACTGTGGACACCGTCAAATGTGCGAGTGTTGAACTTGGCGACGACGTAGCCCGTCTCGCCAGTTTTGAGCATCTTGTTTTCAAGGGTGGGGGTCGTGCAACCACAGCTCGACCGCACGCTCACCAGCTCGATATCTTGCTTATAGATGTTCTTGATCGGAAATTTGAAGACCGTATCCGCGCCGCGGGCGACCGTGCCAAAATCGTGCTCCTTCTCCGCGCACATCTTCGAGACCCAATTCTGGGCCGAAGCCTGTCCGGCGGCCAACAGCGCTACGACAACTGCCACAACGCTCAACACACGCAAGCACATGGAACCGACTCCCACTTGGGGCCCCTACCCTGAGGCAAGACATTGGTTGGAAATTCATCAACGGGCGGCGATTAAACGTAGTTATCGGCGCCCGACACGGTTGAATTATAGGCTCTGATTTTTGCCGGGCGTTAAGGGAGTGTAATCTTTTGTCTGCCAAGTCGTCGCGGTCAGTTCGAGGGGGCAAAAAGGGCAGAAGTCGCTGTCGCCTCCGCCGACAGAAATGCATAAAATGGCCGAAGGCAAGCGGTGGCAGGAGAAATTTGGGTCGGACACTTGGCAGTTCGGAAGCTCGCCGGCCAGATTTGTTGGCGTAACCCTCATCATCGGCATACTTGGCAAACTATGGCCAAACCGAGTTGTCGCACACGTTCTTGGTGGCCCATCGCCCTCGTCGCGCTGTTGGCATTCGCCCTCTGGACCCCGGCCACGGCTCAATCGCCAGCTCCGGCGGCCGCTCCGGCCGCCGCCCATCCCTATCCTCGCAAGGTGCCCGCGCCGCCTTTGGACGGCGACTTCGAGTGGATCAACACGACCAAACCGCTGTCGCTGGGCGAGCTCCGCGGCAAGTTTGTCCTGCTCGACTTTTGGACGTTTTGCTGCATCAACTGCATGCACGTGCTACCGGAACTGAAGCAGCTCGAACAGGCGTATCCGACGGAGCTCGTCGTGATCGGCGTCCACTCGGCGAAATTCGAGGGCGAACAGAACACCGACAACATCCGCGAGGCGGTGCTGCGCAACGAGATCGCCCACCCGGTCGTCAACGATGCACAGCTCACGATTTGGAATCGCTACGGCATCCGTAGCTGGCCGACGCTGGTGTTGATCGATCCGGCAGGCGAAGCGGTGTGGGTCGGCAACGGCGAGCGGAAGTTTGAAGACGTGAAAGCCATCATCGACCGCGGACTTCCCTACTATCGCAAGCTGGGCCTGCTCGATCCCACGCCGATCGCGTCGATCACAGTCCCCCTGCCGCCGACGACGCCGTTGCGATTTCCCGGCAAGGTGCTGGCGGACGAGACAGGCGATCGGCTGTTCATCGCCGACAGCAATCACAATCGGATCGTCGTCACGGACCTCGCTGGCAAGCTCAAGCAGGTGGTTGGTGCGGGCGCGACGGGTCACGTAGACGGAACATTCAACGAGTGCCGCTTCAACCATCCGCAAGGCATGGTGCTAGCCGGCAACAAACTGCTCGTGGCAGACACCGAGAACCATTTGCTGCGGCAGATCGATTTTGACACAAAGCGCGTGACCACGCTCGCGGGCACGGGCGAACAAGGCGACGGCTTCCCCGGCGGGACGGTGAGCGGACAATTCGGCGGACCGCCGCTGGCGACGGCGCTCAATAGTCCCTGGGCTTTGTGGGCGCATGACAGCGACCTTTATATCGCGATGGCCGGGCCGCATCAAATTTGGAGGATGCCGCTCGATGGGCAGTGGATCGGTCCTTACGCGGGCAACGGACGAGAAGACATCGTTGACGGTCCGCTCTTGCCAAAGAAACCCTATTCAACCGGGTTCGCCTCGTTTGCGCAGCCGAGCGGACTTGCCTCCGACGGCCAGCAGCTGTTCGTCGCCGACAGCGAAGGGAGTGCGATTCGCTCGGTTCCCTTTGATCCAAATGGCAAAGTGACGACGCTCGTCGGAGTGCCGGGCTCGTTGTTCGACTTTGGCGACGTCGATGGTGGCGGCATCGGCGGCAAAGTGCGGCTGCAGCATCCGCTGGGCGTGGTGTATTACGACGGCAAGCTCTACGTGGCGGACACGTATAACAACAAAATAAAAGTGCTCGACGTGGCGACGCGCGACTGCCAAACACTCGCGGGCACGGGCAAAGTGGGCGATCGACGACGCGGCGAGCGGCAGAGAGGCGACGTTCAACGAGCCGGCGGGCATCACGGCCGCAGGTGGCAAGCTGTACGTTGCGGACACGAACAATCAGCGTGATTCGGGTGGTGGACGTCGCACCGCCGCATCGGGTGACGACGCTGCGGATCGAAGGCCTGGGGAAAAATGACGAATGACGAATACCAAATGACGAATGCAGAGCCGCCGGCAAGAATTTCCCCGACTTCGTCATTCGACATTAGGAATTCGTCATTCCCCCCTGCCCCTCCCGCTGCAGGCCATGGTTTCATAGAATGCCGTCATGGCAGAGTTTGACACCGTGGCAATTGTCGGCGTGGGGCTGATCGGAGGCTCGATTGGCTTGGCGGTGCGCGAGCGGAAGCTGGCCCGCCAGGTGATCGGCATCGGCCGCAACGAGGGCAACCTCAACGCCGCCCGGCGACACGGGGCGATCGACGTCGGCACCACCTCGCTGGTCCACGGCGTGGAAGAGGCCCAGCTGGTCATTGTTTGCACGCCCGTCGACACGATCGCCGACCTGGTCAGCCAGGTGGCGGCCGCCTCGGCCAATCGCTCGCTGATCACGGATGCGGGCAGCACGAAGCAGGAAGTCGTCAAGACGCTCGAGGCCCTGCTGGTCGACCGCCGCGACGGGCCGCGGTTCGTCGGGAGCCATCCGCTCGCGGGCGACCATCGCACGGGCGTCGACTTCGCTCGCGGCGATCTGTTCGAGGGGCGGAAAGTGATCGTCACTCCGACCGAGCATACCCACCGGGCGGCGGTGGTCGAAGTCGGCGGGTTCTGGCAGACGCTGGGGGCCGAGGTCGTGGTGATGAGTCCGGCCGAACACGATCAGGCGCTGGCCGCGACGAGCCATTTGCCCCATTTGATTGCGTCGGCCCTGGCCCTGGCAACGCCGAAGGATTTGCTCCCCTTGGCGGCGAGCGGTTGGCGGGATACAACGCGAGTGGCCGCCGGCGATCCGGAGATGTGGCGCGCGATCTTCGCCACCAACCGGCAGGAAGTGCTCGAAGCGCTGAAGCGATTCGAACGCTGGACCGGCGAACTCCGCGAGATCCTGACTCTCGGACAAGACGAACGACTGTTGAGAATTCTCGAACGGGCGCAGTGGATGAAAGCGAATCGTGACACTCTGGGAGATTGACATCCATCCGGCCGCACACGAAGTCGATCGTGCGGCGCTGCGCGTTCGCTCGGCGGCCCACGAGCTGGGGCTGGCCGATGATCTGGAGGTCGCCGCGGCCCGTGGGTTCCTGGTGCAAGCCGCACAGCTCGACCGCTCGCAGGCCGAACGATTGGCGAGCGGGCTGATTGCGGACCTCGTGGTGGAAACGCCGGTCGTTGCCGAGAGTGGCGATCCGCGGCTGGTGGCTCCGCCGGAGCGGCTGGCGTCAAAGGATGCCAAGCGACTGGTCTCGGCAGCATACAGCGTTACGGTGCTGCTGAAGCCCGGCGTGATGGACCCGGTTGCCCAAAGCACCCTGTCTGCCGCCGCCGATCTGGGCGTGCCGCTCGAAGCGGTTTCGACGATCCGCAAGTATTGGTTCGCCGGGGCGAGCGATTCGGTCGTCAAGAGCGTCAGCGAGCGGCTGCTGGCCAACGACGCGATCGAGTACGTGGTGTTCGGGCCGCTGGCGATGACCGAACTGGGCGTCGGCCAGTCGACTCCATTCGCGCTCAAGCACGTGCCGATCCGCGAACTGGATGACGATGCCCTGGTGCGGCTCAGCCGCGAGGGGCAGCTCTACTTGCAACCGGCCGAGATGCAGACGATCCGCGCGTACTTCCGCGAGCTGGACCGCGATCCGACAGACGTCGAGCTGGAGACGATCGCTCAGACGTGGAGCGAACATTGCAGCCACAAGACGCTCGCTGGGCGGATTGCGTATCGCGACGAACGGGGCGAGCGGCAATTCGAGAACATGCTCAAGGAGACGATCTTCGCGGCGACGCAGCAGCTGCGCAAGGATTGGGCTGCCACGAGCAGCGGCGACTGGTGCGTGAGCGTGTTCGAGGACAATGCTGGCGTCGTGCGGTTCGACGACGAGTTCAACCTCGCCTTCAAGGTCGAAACGCACAATCATCCCTCGGCGCTCGAGCCCTATGGCGGCGCGAATACGGGCATCGGCGGCGTGATCCGCGACATCATGGGGACGGGGCTCGGCGCAAAGCCGGTCTGCAACACGGATGTGTTCTGCTTCGCGCCGCCCAATGTGCCCGCCGACTCGCTGCCTCCGGGAATCCTCCATCCGCGGCGCGTGATGCGGGGCGTCGTCGAGGGCGTGCGCGATTACGGCAACCGCATGGGCATCCCCACCGTGAACGGCGCCGTCTATTTCGACGAGCGCTACCTGGGCAACCCGCTGGTCTATTGCGGCAACGTCGGCCTGCTCGCCTGCGACAAATCGTTCAAAGAGACGCAGCCGGGCGATCTGATCGTTTCGATCGGTGGCCGCACCGGTCGCGACGGCATCCACGGGGCGACGTTCTCCAGCGCCGAGCTCACCAGCAACAGCGAGATGCTCTCCGGCGGCGCGGTGCAGATCGGCAACGCGATCGAAGAGAAAAAGGTGCTCGACGTGCTGCTTGGCGGCCCGCGATCGCGGCCTCTACACGGCCGTGACCGACTGCGGCGCCGGCGGGTTCAGCTCGGCGGTCGGCGAGATGGGCGAGAAGATCGGCGCCGAGGTGCATCTGGATCGGGCGCCGCTCAAGTACGAGGGCCTATCGTACACCGAGATTTGGATCTCCGAGGCACAAGAGCGGATGGTCGTCGCCGTGCCGGAAGACAAATGGCCCGAGCTGCATCAGCTCTGCGAATCGGAAGGCGTCGAGGCGACGTCGATCGGCCGCTTCCTGCCCACCGGCCGCTTGCGGCTCTGGTACCACGGCACGGAAGTCGCCGATCTCGACATGCAGTTCCTGCACAAGGGCCGGCCACCGGTCGTGCGGCAGGCGACCTACCTGCCGAAGCCCGCCCTGCCGTTGTCTCTGCCGCAGAAGTCGGACTACACGGCCGACCTGGTGCAGATCCTCGGCTCGCCAAACGTCGCCAGCAAGGAATGGATCATTCGCCAGTACGACCACGAGGTGCAAGGCGGCAGCGTGGTGAAGCCGCTGGTGGGCGTGGAGCGCGACGGGCCGAGCGACGCGGCCGTCATTCGCCCGGTGCTCACGTCGCGCCGCGGGGTGGTGATCTCATGTGGCATGAACCCGCGCTATGGCGACCTCGATCCCTATCACATGGCCGCCAGCGCGATCGACGAAGCGCTGCGCAACTGCGTGGCCGTGGGGGCCGACCCGAGCCGGATCGCGATCCTCGACAATTTCTGCTGGGGCGACTGCGAGAAGCCCGAGACACTCGGCAGCCTGGTGCGGGCGGCGCTCGCTTGTCACGATCTGTCGCTCGTGCTCGAAACGCCCTTCGTCAGCGGCAAGGACAGCCTCAACAACGAATACAGCTTCACCGACGCGGCCGGCGTGCGGCAAACGATCGCCATTCCCGCGACGCTGCTGATCAGCGCAATGGGGCAGATCGACGACGTGGCGAAGTGTGTCACGATGGACCTCAAGTCGCCCGGCAATCTGCTCTATCTCGTCGGCGAGACGAAGCAGGAGCTGGGCGGGTCGCATTTTGCGATGATCCACGGCCTCTCGGGCGACGGGTTGGTTCGCGGAAGTGTGCCGACGGTCGATCCAAAGGTTGCCAAACAAACGTTCCGTGCGATGCATGCCGCGATTCAAGCGGGGCTCGTTCGCGCGTGTCACGACTTGAGCGAGGGCGGGCTGGCAGTTGCTCTGGCGGAGATGGCGTTTGCCGGCGGTTGCGGGGCGAGCGTCGAGCTGACAAATGTCGGCGAACACGCAGTCGCACTGTTCAGCGAGTCGAACACCCGGTTCCTCTGCGAGATTGCGCCGGAGAACGCCGCGAGGTTTGAAGAAACATTTGCCAATCTGCCGCTCGTGAAGATTGGCAGCGTCACCGAAGGCGACCGACTGGTGATCTCCTGCGGCGGCAACCCCGTCGTCGACGCGGACATCCACCTATTGAAAGAGGCGTGGCAAGCGCCGCTTCGCTGGTAGAAAAGGAGAATGTCGAATGCCTAATGGCAAATGAGAGCTCCAATCATTAGTCATTCGTAATTCGTCATTTCGAATCATGTCACCGCGCGTTTTAATCCTCCGAGCCCCGGGCACCAACTGCGATGAAGAGTCGGCGCATGCGTTCGCGCTCGCCGGCGGCGCGCCGGAGCGGTGGCACGTGAACCGGCTGCTCGAATCGCCGCAGAAGGCAGCCGAATTTCAGATCCTCTGCCTGCCGGGCGGCTTCAGCTACGGCGACGACATCGCGGCCGGCCGCATCCTCGGCAACCAGATCGAGCACCACCTGGCCGACACGCTCCAGGAATTCCGCGACGCCGGCAAGCTGATCATCGGCATCTGCAACGGCTTCCAAATTCTGCTCAAGACCGAGCTGCTATTGGCCCACGACGCGTCGGGCCCGGTGGCCACGCTGGCGGCGAACGACTCGGGCAAGTTTGAAGATCGCTGGGTGCGGCTCGCGGTGGCGTCCACGAAAGACGGCGTCAATCCGTGTGTGTTCCTCAGCGGAATCGACCAGATGGAGCTGCCGGTCGCCCACGGCGAAGGACGCTTCGTGCCGCGGGATGAGCAGCGTGCTCGATTCGCTGCGTCAATCGGGACAGCTTGTGCTGAAGTACGCGCCAATTGCGGATTGCGGATTGCGGAATGCGGATTCGAATTCTCAATCCGCACTCCGAAATCCGAATTCCGCAATCGCCCGCTCCACCCCCTACCCCGCCAATCCTAACGGTGCGATCGACGATGTCGCCGGCGTATGCGACACCACGGGCCGCGTGTTCGGCCTGATGCCCCACCCCGAACGGTTCGTCGATCCGACGCAACACCCCACCTGGACCCGCGGCCCCCAGCGCGAAGTGGGCGAAGGCCTCCGCATGTTCCAAAACGCAGTGCGGTATTTTAAATAGTCGCGCCCGCCGACACCGCACCATAGAGTGCCAAACGGCGGAGCGTTTGGGATAGAGATCAACAGCAACTCACGGGGCTGCGACGACATGCGGTGGCAATGGTTGCCATGCGGTCAACGGTTCCCCGCATTCGTACTACGAAGACAACGCCCCGCGCGTTCGTATGGTGAGCGCGAAGAACACGCCGCCCACGACGAACAGGCATAGGGTGGCGGGCTCGGGAACGGTGGGCGTCAGCAAGATACCGCGCGTGACGGGGGCGCCGGCTTGGCCAACCGGATGATGAAACGCGATCGCCGCGATTTGGCCGCGGTCGTTGATATCATTGGCGTAAGTGATCGTCCAGTCCGCGCGATCTTCTGGAGCGAGGAGTGCATTTAGATCGACCATCTCGCCCGTCGTCGCATTCGACGCCGCGGGGGTCCACAGAAAGGCGTGTCTGACAACGTTCTGAGGCCCGTCGACGTCGCTCGAGCCGACCACTTGGCCGATGGAATTCATTCCATGGGCAAAAGTCGACCCGCTGCCGCCGGGCAGTTGGCCCAGGTCGATCATCGATCCGACGTCGCCGTTGGGAGAGTCGGGCGTCCAAAGGAAGGCCTTGACCGGCAGTCCAGTCGATGGGAACGCGTTGCCGGCGACTTGCCCGCGGGCATTGATTTTAATGCCCTCCGCGCCATCGTACTCTTCGTTGAGCGCGCCAAGATCGACCATCGCCCCCGTCTCGCCATTGGGTGAATCGGGCGTCCAGAGGAAGGCGCGATTCGCGTCTTCGCTCGACGACTTGCCGACGACTTGTCCGAAGGAGTTGATGCCGTTTGCATAGCTGTAATAGGAGTAGTCCGGCAACGTGCCCAGATCGACCACCGAGCCAGTCGAGGCGTTCGGCGTCGTTGGCGACCAGAGATAGGCGCTCAAATAGGCCGGCGTCGCCACTGTGCCCCCCCCCACGACTTGGCCTAAGGAATTGATGTCCGCAGCGGTGCCGCCGTTGTCGTCGCCACCGGGCAGGTCGCCGAGATCCATGATCGTGCCGGCATTGCTATTCGGACCGCCCGGCGTCCAGAGAAAGGATCCGCTGCCGAACGTGCTTTCGCCCACAACTTGTCCGTAGGAATTGATACCAGCGGCGGCACTCTGGCGTGGAGAAGCGTAGTCGCCAGTGGCGATATGGACCATGCCACCAACCGTTCCGTTGGGAGTCGTTGGCGACCAGAGGAACGGAAGCTGCCGAAAACTGCCGACGTTCGTCTCGCGCGTCATACCAGCAATCTGCCCCAACTCATTGATCGAGTAGGCCCCGCTTTCATCGCGATTGGTAAATCCGCGTAGAGCACCCAAGTCGGTAAGCGTGTACGGCAATGCTGCCCACGATGGCATTTCCAAAGTGAGCAACGCGAGAACGATCCATGCAAACCGTCCCCGAGGCGTGATTATGAAATGCATGCAGCGATCCTCCTGGATCGATTGACCGTGCGAGCGAATTGTCTGTCAGACGCTCACGTGAGAGAGCCCAGCAAGCATCCGTGGCGAAATGCAGTACTTCACGATAGCCCGATCGGGGGTGTCTATCAAGAGATTCCGGTCGAGATGCGAACGAATTTACCGCACTGGCCTTACCTGGGCGGCATATGGGAGTGGCAGCTGCCGGAGAGCAAATCCGAGGACGAGTCGCCACCGACCGACCAGCCCCCAGAAGCTTGACCGTTTGGCAATGTATGGAGCGGGCATCCGCTGGGGCCGCTAGAAATTCCTCCTTGAGCATCGCATCGCGGAGCACTACTGGGGGCATGTCACTCAGCGTTGAAATAACCTCTTCTTCCGCCGTTCCTCGGCGCGGAAGCAAGCAGCGCCAAGAGAACAAGCGCGAGCGCCGACGGCTCAGGCACGGGCGCCTCGATCAACAAGAAACGAGCGCCAAACAGATTTTCGGTGTAGACCAGTCCTCCATCGACTGGCGTGCCGTCGGCCAATCGGCCGGTGAGTTGGTACACGCTATAGCTCGATTCGCCGTAGGTAAAATTGGGATCGACGAGCGTCGATTGGAGATCGTGGCCGATGAATTGAATTTCGGCATCTCCCATCGCGGCAAAGCCCGGCAGCGGCAAGAGCTCCGGGAGATTTCCTTCAGCACCTTCTTCGCTGCCCGCCCCGAGGCCCAAGCTGCCATCCTCCGCAACTTGAGGCATGCCAAAGAAGTCAAACGTTCCACCGGAATATAAGAACGTTGCCGCGCCTTGGAACACGGGGAAGCCCACGACGTGTCCGCCACTCATCGACGTGATGCTGTTGCCAAACCCCGCGAGATTTCCCGCCACCTCACCGCCGGTAACGCTGACCAGGCCTTCTTCGTTCCCAACATTGAGGAGGGTCCCCCCGGTGCGGGAAGTACCGGCGAACGTTAGGTGGCTTTTGCCATGCGCCGCAATTGATTGCTCGACCTGAGCGTTGGTGAGCCGCAGCGTGCCGTTTTCAACGAATGCATACAAACTGCTAGTGGCGATGAGGTCTAGCGAGCCATTGTCGAGCACCACGGCGCCGCTGGCAATCGTGGTATTTGCGAGTGCGAGCTTGGCGTCTCCAGCGACGTTTAATTCGCCGCCGATCGTGGTCAGATTCGTCACTTGCAAGGGTCCCTCGTTGGACGCGATGAAGTCGCCGTTGATGGCGCCAATGTTGTCGAGGATCAAAGTACTGAATCCAGACGCCAAGACGCTCCCCTTGATCGTCGTGACCTCCCCGATCGCGAGACTGGCGCTTCCACTTGCCTCGACAGCCTTCCCGGATCCCGTTCCCACCGACTCGGCACCCAAGACGTTGATCTCTCCGAAACCCGACGCGACGACAGTCCCTTTGACGACACCACCACTGACAGTGACACTGCTGGTTGTCGTCGAGACGGTTGCGTCCATACTGCTGGCGAGCAGATCGCCTTCGACGGTGGCGTCATTCAAGAAAACTGATGCATGCCCGGTTGTGTTGCCCAGGGCGATTACGCTGCCTACCACGGTCGCGTTCTTGATGTTTACGGAACCGGTGATGATTGCCGAGACAATTCCATTGACCCTTCCTCCATCCATCGAAAGGCTGCCGCGCTCGGCAGAAATCTTTCCGACGGTGCTGTTTTCAATATTTACGGTTGGCGATCCTGCGGTATCTCCATTGGTTAAAACGTTAGATCGAACTGTTGAGTTTCTAATGGTGACGGTCGCATCGCCTCGTCCGCTGACTTCATCCAGGCTGCTGCTATCAACCAGGGTTGTTCCCTTATTCGCGATCACGGTCGGTAAAGATCCATCAAATCCGACTTGCTCAAGGGTGGTGATGCCAGTCAAATTCAGCATTCCGCTAGAATTCATTTCCACACCGTCCGAGCTATCAATGAATTTGGTATTGGTCAGATTGGCACTGCTTTGATCGTAAAGTTGCAAGTTGCCAATCACGCTGTTGGTCATTGCCAGTTGACTCTGATCGTACAAAACAACGTAACTCGGCCCAACTTTTAGGTTGGCATTCAGATCCTCAAGCGTGTGCTTGTTCACATTCGAAAGTGTCAGGATGCTGCCATTGTAGGCGTACACTTGCGTACGAGTGTCGTAGCCTAGCTGGGGATCGTCGCTGGTAAAAGCGGGGCTACTCGCTTCGAAAGGGCTATTTGGGTCTTCCGGGTCGAAACCCCAACCAAAAACATTGAGTGTGGCGACCGTGTTCCCAGATCCTGCCTCGGAAGCAATTGGAACTCCATCGTCATCGAGATATAAGAAGAGGGTATTCGGAAGAACTGGCGGCAGATTGGCGGGCCGGCCCGAATGTTCCGCGTAGGCTACGGAGAAAGTGGTGGCCAACAAAGCGGCGGTGAGAACGATTGCGCAAGGTCGAATCACGGCATTGACCCTTTTTGTGATGTGGATAGAGGTCGGGTTGGCTGGAATTGATCGAGAGGTAGTGTGAATCGGAATTCCATAAATAGTTCAGCCGAGAACCACTCCCGACACAAATTGGCCATTATTGTAACCGCTGCGCCTTTATCTCGCATGTCTTTGGCTCGGCGATTTTGCCCCTCCCTGCAGAGGGGAGAATACGTCCAAAGACCGCGCTTGGGATTCGAATCCGCACTTCGGCGCACAACTTCCCCAACGACGTCCAGTCTCAGATGGGCCTGGAATGGCTCTTGAACCATCTACGGCCATGATCACCTGCTTCGCGCTTGTAGCAGGGCTTACTTGTCGTCGAAATCGCCGCTGAGCGCAAACCGATCGAGCCGATTCTCGTGACGGCTGCGGCGCCAAGGCGGAAAACTGTGCGAGTTGCCGCCGTGCCGCCCTTTGGACGTTTGGCAATCGATGGCTTCGGCCTCCAATCACACGCAGCCGAGACGTTCGTCCGTTTGGCATCCTATGGCGAGAGTTCTAGTCGCGAGCCGGCAACGACTCCGCCAGCTTCCAGCCGAGGCGGCCCAGGATTCTCGCCGCCAGCAGCAGCGAGCCGATGAAGACCGGAACCAGTAGCAGGCCGACGAAAGGAATTGGGTCGGCGGCGATCGTGAGCCCCAGATTGATCGCCACCAGCGCCGCGATCTCGAGATAGAACATCAGCCACGTACCCGGCAGCCGAACCAGGCTGGTGATCACTCGCGGCGAGGCGACCGAGAACGCCGAGTCGCCGTCGAGTTGCGAGAGGATCACCACCGGCAGGCAAATCACCAGGCTGAGCAGGAAGCCTGACGTGCGGGCCGTTGGATCCAACACTTGCCCCAACGCCCAACCAGGAAACGGGCTCACCAGCGAGGCGACCAGCATGTACCACATCTCGCCGAGCCATTCCGACATTCCGCCGCCGGGCCAGTGGTGGACCTCGTCGGCGCCTTCGGAGCTTTCGGTCACGATCGTGTAGACCGTCGCCGAGAGCGCGGCGAACCAAATCGACAAGACCACCACAGCCATCGCGTAAAAAGCCATGCCACCGATCGCACCAAATTTGCTCGTCATCGCAATCGAGATCGCATAGAGCATCAGGCCGCCGCCGCAGAAGGCTCCCACCGAGAGCATGATCCACCGCACCGGCACGCCGCGCGAGAAGAGAAAACGGCAACACCCGCGTCGCCAGCGGCCAGCGGGGCATCACCGCGTGGCCCTTGTCGTCATATTGGGGCCCGCGGAAGTCGCCCTTGGCGTGTCGTTCCTCCTGTCGCTTCCGCTCCGCCTCGGCCTCCTCTTCATAGAGCATCGGCTTGCGCGGCGGGACGATCACATGCGGTCGCTCGCCGGGGTCGCGCGACGTGTCGATCAGGAGATCATCGTCATCGCGCGAAAGGACCGAGATGACCTTCGTCGGAGCTGCGGGCGGCTCGACACGGTTCGCCGTGCCGCAATCGGGACACTTCAGCAACTTGCCGACCTGATCCTCCGTGGCATGCATCAGCGTGCGACAGAGTCGGCATTCAACCGCGATGTACTTCGGCTGGGCGGCGAGCATCTCGGCGACCGACGGCGCTTCATCAACGCCCCACAGCTCGTACTGCTCCCCCTCCATCGCCGCGAGCGGTTTGGCAGGAACGACCACCGGCGGGGGCGGCACGATCGTCTGCGCCCCGCAATCGGGGCACTTCAGCGGCTGGCCGACCTGGTCGAGCCGGCCGTACATCAGCGTCTGGCACACGCGGCAATCGACTCGAATAAGCTGCTCGGCCGAGCCCTGTTTGCGTGCGATCGGCTGGACTGCGGCCGCAGGCGTCGGCACGCGAAATATGAGATTACACTTGGCACACTGTCCCTTGTGGCCCGCCATTTCGCCCGCCAGCCGAAACCGCGCGCCGCAGCCGGGACACTTAACCGCCAACGTTTGCGTGGAAGGAGTTGCCATGTGATGGGACGCCCCGAGCGAAGAGGTTTTGCAATTCCCAGTGTACCACGCCCCAAGCTACAACTTCCACGCGAATCAAAGTGCCTCTACAATTCAAGCCTCTGGCTCTCGACCCTCGACTCTCAACTCTCGACTCCCCATGTGGCAAGGCATCCTCGGACACGACGAAGTCGCCGACCGCTTCCGCGCCGCGGTCCGCCGCAATCGGCTGGCGAGCACGTACCTGTTCGTCGGTCCGGCCGGCATCGGCAAAAAACGCTTCGCCCTGGCCCTCGCCAAATCACTCCTCTGCCAACAGCCGGCGAGCTACGCCTCGCCGGACGCCCCGCTCGCAACGCTCGACCCGCTCGAACCCTGCGGCCACTGCGAATCCTGCCGCCTGTTCGACGCCGGCACGCACCCCGATCTCGACGTCGTCGGCCTGCCCAAGGACAAATCGATCCTGCCGATCGATTTATTCCTGGGCGACAAGGAGCACCGCAACCAGGACGGGCTCTGCCATCGCATTGCGTTGCGCCCGTTCCTCGGCGGTCGCAAGGTGGCCATCATCGACGATGCGGACCGTTTCAACGAGGCGAGCGCCAACTGCCTGCTCAAAACACTCGAAGAACCGCCGCCGCGATCGCTGATGATCCTCATCGGCACGAGCCCCAGCAAGCAGCTGCCGACGATCCGCTCGCGGTCGCAAGTGGTCCGCTTCCAGCCGCTGGCCATCGACACGGTCGCCCAGATTCTCCTCGACACCGGCATCGCCACCGACCCCGAACAGTCCGTCCGTTTGGCAACCTATGGCGAAGGGAGCGTCGAACGGGCCCGTAACATTGCCGATCCCGCTCTCTGGCAATTTCGCGCGCAGCTGCTTGGCGATCTGGCGAGCGCCGAGCCGAATCCGGTCCGCCTCGCCAAAGCGGTTCAGGCGTTTGTCGACGAAGCGGGCAAGGAAGCATCGGAGCGACGAGACCGCTTGCGCACGATCGTGGCCTTCGTCGAGGAAATGCATCGGGCCTTGATGCGAGCCGAAGTTCAGGGGGAAGTCGGTGGCGACGAGTTGCTCCGCCTAACTGTCTCGAAAGCGCAAAAAAGTCTTCCCCCCGGTCAGGCACTCGCCGCCCTGGACGCCTCGCTGCGCGCCCTGGAGCACATCGACCGCAACGCCAACTTGGCCCTGGCTATCCAGCGTTGGTGCGAGGAAATCACGCCGGGCTGCGTCTCGATCTGAGAGCCGCCTGCGATGCCGCACACTGTTTTTCCGATCGTCGGGATGTTGCGCGAGGTCAAGTAAAATTGGCCCCAATTAGTTCCCATGGTCGCTTCATACCTCGTGTGCTACATTTACATACCCTTAGGGGAAAACAGGCTTTCACCCAACCTTAAGTTGGTTAATCCTAAAGGTTTACGTAGTCAATAAACGAGATGATGATGTCCAATTGTTCGACGAGTGTGATGCGTTTTCTGGCGGCTGGAAAATCAAGCGGTGCGGCAATTACCGCAATGCTATTTGTACTCCTTTCGAGCGCCGTCGCGTCGGCCAACGAAGCCACGATGATCTTGCCGGACGTCGGCTCGGTTTCGTTCTCCGGCTACACGGGCCGCGAACTTCTGATGGCCGGTCTCGTCGTCTGCGCGCTAGGCGCACTCTTTGGACTGGTGATGTTCGTGAAGCTCCGCAATCTTCCGGTGCATCAATCGATGCGCGATGTATCGGAGTTGATCTACGAAACCTGCAAAACGTATTTGGTCACGCAAGGTAAGTTCATCTTGCTATTGGAACTGTTCATCGGCGCCGTGATGGTGGTCTACTTCGGCTGGCTCCGGGCCGCGGAGTTCACACCGCTCAAGACAGCGGTCATCGTGCTGTTCAGTCTGGTCGGCATCGCCGGTAGCTATGGCGTGGCCTGGTTCGGCATCCGCATCAACACCTACGCGAATTCTCGCTGTGCGTTTGCCAGCCTCGCCGGCAAGCCCTATCCGATCTATGCGATCCCGCTGCAAGCCGGCATCAGCATTGGCACGCTGCTGATCTGCGTCGAGCTGGCGATCATGTTGTGCATCCTGTTGTTCGTGCCGGGCCAGTTTGCCGGGCCCTGCTTTATCGGCTTCGCTATTGGCGAATCGTTGGGTGCGGCCGCCCTGCGGATCGCCGGCGGTATCTTCACCAAAATCGCCGATATTGGTGCCGACCTGATGAAAATCGTCTTCAACATCGATGAGGACGACGCCCGCAACCCCGGCGTGATCGCCGACTGCACCGGCGACAACGCCGGTGACTCGGTCGGCCCCACGGCCGACGGATTCGAAACCTACGGCGTCACGGGCGTGGCGCTGATCGTGTTCATCCTGCTGGCCGTGCAGCCAGAAGTGCAGGTGCAGCTGCTGGTGTGGATCTTTGTGATGCGGGTGATGATGGTCATCACCAGCGTGGCGGCCTACGCCATCAATCAGGTCGCCGCCCGGGCAAAGTACCTCCACGCCGAACACATGGACTTCGAAAAGCCGCTGACCTCGCTGGTCTGGCTGACCTCGCTGATTTCGGTCGCCGTCACCTATGGCGTTTCCTATCTGCTGATCCAACACATCGGCGACGGTTCGCTCTGGTGGAAGCTCTCGACGATCATCACTTGCGGTACGCTCGCCGGAGCGATCATCCCCGAGTGCGTGAAAGCGTTCACTTCGACCAGTTCGGGCCACGTTCGGGAAATCGTCACTTCGTCGCGCGAAGGCGGGGCATCGCTCAACATCCTCTCGGGCTTCATCGCAGGCAATTTCAGCGCCTACTGGATGGGCCTGGCAATTGTTGGCTTGATGGGGATCGGCTATGGCGTGAGCGAACAAGGGCTCGGCGAGTTGATGCTCGCACCGAGTGTGTTTGCCTTTGGACTCGTAGCGTTCGGCTTCCTCGGCATGGGTCCCGTGACGATCGCCGTCGACTCCTATGGCCCAGTGGCCGACAATGCCCAATCAGTCTTCGAGCTCTCGACGATCCAAAAGCTGCCAAACATTTCGGCCGAGATCCAACGCGACTTCGGCTTCACGCCCAACTTCGAAAAGGCCAAGCACTATCTCGAAGACAACGACGGCGCGGGGAATACGTTCAAAGCAACGGCCAAACCGGTGCTGATCGGCACCGCCGTCGTCGGCGCGACGACGCTGATTTTCTCGATCATCCTCACACTCACCAACGGCCTCACCGAGAACACCGACAACCTCTCGCTACTCCACGCGCCGTTTTTGCTCGGGCTGATCTCCGGCGGTGCGATCATTTATTGGTTCACCGGGGCATCGACGCAGGCGGTACTCGCCGGCGCGTATCGGGCCGTCGAGTTCATTAAGGCCAACATCAAGCTGGGCGACGAATCCTCCAAGGCTTCGCTCTCCGACAGCAAACGCGTGGTGGAGATTTGCACGCAATATGCTCAGAAGGGCATGTTCAATATCTTCCTCGCCGTGTTCTTTACGACGCTCGCCTTCGCCTGCATCGACTCCTACTTCTTCATCGGTTATCTGATTTCAATCGCCATCTTTGGCCTGTACCAGGCAATTTTCATGGCCAACGCCGGCGGTGCCTGGGACAATGCCAAGAAGATTGTCGAAGTCGAGCTCCGCGAAAAGAACACGCCGCTTCACGCCGCGGCGGTCGTGGGCGACACCGTCGGCGATCCGTTCAAGGACACGTCGTCGGTCGCCATGAACCCGATCATCAAGTTCACCACGCTCTTCGGCTTGCTGGCCGTGGAGCTGGCGATTCAGATCCCGGACCAGCGGGTCTGGGTCGGGGTGGCACTGTTCGCCGTGTCGATGGTCTTCGTCTGGCGGTCGTTCTACCGGATGCGGATTACCGCGGCCGCGTGATCCTGTTCAGCCGTTGCCTCCGAACCGCCAGCTCCCCTTGCGACCCTTGCCAATACGTCTAAGGCCGCGTCGACGGGCGAAGTGTTGTTTCGAGTGGCGCGAAACCAGCTGGCTGCGCTGATTGGCCTTGCGAGGTCCGATTTTCGCCAGCTGGCTGAGGTAGCTGCCGTCGGGATACTTTTCTGCCGCGGCGCGGAGGAGCGGATAGAACGATTCGCGCGAGAAACCGCCAATCTGTTGATAGTCCCATTCGCGCTCACCAACGCCGTAGGGGAGCAGGAAGTCGAGCGCTTTGCGAATGCTGCGGCCGTCGCTGGTTTGATACGTCCACAAGTCGATGCCAAATTTATCTCCCATGCGGGCGAGCGTTATCAGACCTCCCAGGTTGCCGACGCTGTAGCTCCAGGCGTTGGTCCGTTCCAGTTCCAAGGGCTGACTGCCGTCCGGCTCGATTTGCACGGCGATCCGCCGCGGCCCGACGTCGCGCAGCACTTCTTTGGCCAGGTCGGTGTTCCCGACAAAGTATGCGAACGACGCGGCTTGAATGTCGAAATAGGTGCCGTGGTTGTTCTCGGCGGCGCGTTCGTCGCGCCCCAAATCGCTATCGAGCAACCACTGCAGATACTTGTCAAACCAATCCACGAGTCCCCGCTGGTCGGCGTCGGTCCAGGCGGGCGAATCCGCGATCAGGCCCACGGAATCGAGCACATTAGCAAACATCCGCGTCTCGATGATGCCCACGCCGCGGCCGTCATTGATGCCGCGAATCGCCTGGCCAAAGTTCAAGTTCGGATTCATCCGCGTCGTCGGATCGAGGAACCAAGTGCGAACGAGGAGCGCGGCGCGGTCGGCGAATTGCTCGTCGTCAGTGAAGTAATAGGCCAACGCCAAAGTCTCGACCGCGCCCGACATGTCGCCCAGGTGGGTGCGGTTCGGAATCTTGCGGATGCCCGGGAAGCGGCGGCCGTCGTGCCGCACGTAGGGCAAACCATCGGGCGTACCGGGATTGGGCCACCAATACGGACCCAAACTCATGTAATCATGCTTGTCGCCGCTCGGCGGCATCGCCTCTTTATTGACGACCGAATACGGCCCGCGTTTCAATTCGCGCTGCGCGTCGTGGCGCAATTCTTCGACGGCGGGTGCGAGCTCCGGATCGTCCCCGCGAACTCGCTCGCGTGCCTCCGCGAGCCAGGATGCGTCCCGGAGAATGACTTTGGGAGCGGCGACCAGGTTGGACGACCAAACCAGCGCGACCAACAGCGCTGCGGTGACCACTTTCGCGAGGCCCGGTCGCGTGATGTTATCGATTTTGAGACTCATGCGCTAATTTCGCCTGCTAAAGATTTAGTGATACATTGTGAATTGTGATTCCAGCGCCGGCGGGTTCAATTCGAGCGGGCCGCGTCGCCGACGGCTCGCAGTTGGTCCAGAAACGGTTTCGCAATGGCGCCGTCCGACTGGATCGGCACGTCCCAAGTGACCGCGCCGCTGTTGGCCCAAATCGAGCGACTCCACTCGACGACCTGCTCGCTCGAGAAGCGCGGTTCGCCGCGGCCCCAAGTTTCGCCGAGGTAACTCAATACTTGGACTTGCGCGCCGTCGCGCCGGCCGTCTTCGATTCGCTTGAATTCGATGCCACCGGGTTCGTTGATTTCGCCGGCGGTGAAGTCTTCGTGGGGTGTGATCGAAATGATTCTAGCGTAGACGCCCGGATTGAAGGCCGTGATGCTGTGGGGATTGCCGGCCCGGGCGGCCGCAGCGAAGCTGGCAAAATTTGGCGGCTCGTGACGGCGGTACATCGTGTTGGGCCAGTAGCAGCCATCGAACCACCAGCCGGCAACTCGATCACCCCAATGCATCGACCATTCGCCAATCACTTGCTCCCATTTGGCTTGAAACGCCAGGTTCGGATGCGGCCCGTCCTGCCACTCGAGCGCGTCGGCCGCCCGACAGTCGCCGCGGGGCGCACCGGACGGCAAATAGACGAGCAGCGGGATGCCGTGCGCCCGCAACGAATTGCTCAGATCGACGACCAAATCGCGGCGCGAACACTTGCTCGGCTCGATGCCCACCAGCCGGTCGTAGTTCGCGTTGGGAGCAAGGTAATATCCCGAGTTCTGGCCGATCGTGATCTGGTAGTAACCGGCGCCGACCAACGCCAACTGGTCGGCCAGCCGCTCCGTGTCGAAGTCGTCGATCAGGCGGTTCCACCGCTCGACGCTCATCGTCGATCGTTCGCCGGCAGCGATCCAATCGGCCAAGTAGTGCGTCATCACGCCCCACTTCGCCTCGCGCAGCCAATCGGCACAATGCTCGGCCCAGGCCGCACGCGGCACGATACTCAAGACGATCGCCATCAGCGCGACCCATAATTGGCGTGATGCAAAATCCATCGTGCGTTGAACTCCGAATGCCCGTCGGGCGCGACGAAGGAGAGGCTACTTTGCGTGTGGCTCGAACCGAATTTCCAGCGGTCGGAATATCTCGCCACCGCGGACGTTCGGCGAGAAGAGCACGACCTCGTGTGCGCCGGCCGGCAGCGTCAACTCGCCCAGCCCGTCGCTACGGACCGGCTCGCGTCGCTCGGGTCGAGTGACCTGCTGTTTCAGCTGCTCGTCGCCGACCTGGACGATATAATCGCCGCTACCCTGTGGGTCGCCAGCCGCATAGCGGACCGCGACGTCAAACGTGGCCGGCTCGTCAAGACGTACCTTCCACGAAAGACGATTTCGCGGCGAGCGCATGCCGGTGACGAAATACTGGTTTCGTTTGCCATCGCCGGTACCCATGCCGCGGCCGCGCTCGGCATCGAACGTAAGCAGCCGGTTTGTGAGTCCGCTAGTCGCCAACCGTCGCACGGAGCCGGCCCGGATGTCGTCGTTGAACGTCATCTTAATGACCGAATCGTCCGCAAACGGCGCCGCGGCCGGCAGGTCGACAATCATGTCGCTTGCGTTGAGCCGGGACAAGTTGACGGGCTTGGCGCCGTCGCCAGCGAGTAGCTCCGCGGAGACGGGATCGTTCTCCAAGCCCCCGACGATCAGTTTGCCGTCCGAGGGCCACTCGAACACGTGCAAATACAGTGTGTTGCCCTTGCGGGTGGACGTCCCCCAGGGCTGGATCGGCAGCGGGGTCAACCCGCCGCCGTAAATGCTCTCGCCGTTGACCGCCAGCCAGCCGCCGATGGCCTCCAGGATCGCGATGTCTTTCGGATCGATTTGGCCGTCGCCCATCGGGCCGACGTTGAGCAGCACGTTGCCGTTTCGCGAAACGGTCTTGGCCAGCAGCTGGATGAAGTATTTGGGCTGTTTGTGGGAATGGTCGTGTCGATGGTAGCCATACGATTCGTTGGTCGTCGGGATGGCTTCCCAGTCGCCGCCGCGCTGCGAGAGTTCCTCGGCCCGGTCGCCGGTGTTGATGTAGTCGCCAAAATTCCGACCGTGACCGTGCGCCAACCGCCCGTTCACGACGACGTCGGCATCCGACTCGCGGACTGCCTCGAGAATTCGCAGATTCTCGGAGAACGGCAGCTTGCTGGACGTGTCGAACCAGAGGATGTCGGGGTCGTACTTGGCAATCAGTTCCTTGAGCTGCGGGATCGCTTTGGCGTCGACGTAGTTCTGGCGGATCCGCGGCAATTCTTCCGGGATCTGCTTCCACCATTCTGCGCCGCCGATCTGACGGTCGCCGCCCGGATTGTGAAACTCCCAGTCGTTGCCCGCCCCGTCGCGCTCGCCCCAATCGAACGCCTGCGAATAATAGAAACCGAAACGGATGCCGCGACGGCGGCAGGCGTCGGCCAGTTCCCGCATCGGGTCGCGGCCAAAGGGCGTGGCGTCGACGACGTTGTAGTCCGACACGTCGGAATCGAACATCGCGAAGCCGTCATGATGCTTCGACGTAATGATCAAGTACCGCATCCCGGCACGCTCGAGCAACTCGGCCCAGGCGTCCGCGTCGAACTTTGTCGGATTGAACTTCTCCACCGCGGCCTCACGGTAGGTCGCCTGGTCGATCCGCATCCTGCGCTGGATGTGTTCCGCGTAGCCGCTGACCGGTTTGCCTTCCCATTCGCCGGCCAGCACGGCGTACACGCCCCAGTGCATGAAACAACCGAAGCGGGCGTCGCGCCACCAGGCGATTCGCTCGTCCTTTGTTGTCATCGAGTCGCGCCACCAACCGTCGTCGGCACGGGCAATGGCGGCCTTGGCCACCGAATTCTCATCGAAAGAAGCCGTCGGTTGCGTATTGCCAACGCGTCCGACAATAACGCTCAGTGCGAGTCCCAGCGCGACCGAAAATCTGCAATTCCGCATAATTTAAGCCTGTTAGTTCAATGCGACGGGGTTCATCCTGTCCGATGGCCGACTTCAACGAGACGCCGACCGCGCCCGAAGCGTACGCCGATGACTCCTCTCTAACAGACGGCCTTAAATCAAGCGATAGAGTTGCCGCAAAAACCGAATCGGTTTCCGAATTGTTGGATTGCTGCCCTCGCGGCCAAAGGTGATAGTCAATTGACAGCGTGAATTCGCGCTCCTATTTCCGAATTTCCAAGATCATGCCGGCGACAGCCGGCAGGCAACGTCTAATGCCGCTCCCTCTTCGATTGCCCTTCCCACGGTAGGTGCCGCACGCGCATCGACCGCTCTCGCGGGCCCGTTCTTTCAATTGCTTCGGCGCCTGCGCCGCATTTTTGCGAATGGTCTCGGAATCCGTTTATCAACTGCACATTGAGAAGCATATGCACAACTTGGACATCCGGACGGGCGGCTGCTGGGCCGCGGTAGTAGTTTTCAATCTCCTCGTCGCGGCGGACCTCGCCCACGGCCAGGCAATTCAGACCGGCACGATTCCCGCCCGCCTGAAGTTGGTCGCCACCGTGACCAACTCCACGCAAGGAGCGCCGAATTTCGGCGTGAACTCGGGAGACCCGCGATTCCTGTATGTCGGCGAACAGAACGGTCGCGTTCGAACACTCGATTTCAGCCAGCCGAATCCGTTGCTCGGTAGCGATTTCCTCAACATCGACGCGGCGATCGGCGCCGGCAAACTGCTCGACGACACGAACATTGGCGAGCGCGGCCTGCTCGGGGCGGCCTTCCATCCCGATTTCAACAACGCGGCCAATCCGAACGGCTACCGCAAGTTTTACACCTACACCAGCGAAAACTTTGATTCCGAAACTCCTCCGCCCCGCGGTGCGCCGCCCAATGAAGGCTTGACGCTAGCGACCGTCAACTTTGCCCACCAATCGGAAACTCCCGCCTACAACCATCAAAGCGTGATCCGCGAATGGACCGCCAAGGCACCCGACGTGAGCGGAGTGACGGCGATCGATATGAGCGTCGCGTCGCGGGTTGTGATGCGAATCGCCGAGCCGGGGCAGTTTCACAACGGCGGCGGATTGGCGTTCGGTCCCGACAACTACTTGTATGTCTCGCTTGGCGACGGCGGTGCTGCCGGCAACGACGGCGGCAACAATTCCAACAACAATGGGCACACAAACCCCAATAACCCTGATACGCCG
The DNA here is from genome assembly GCA_963847905.1 of uncultured Planctomycetota bacterium. Taxonomy (GTDB): domain Bacteria; phylum Planctomycetota; class Planctomycetia; order Pirellulales; family Lacipirellulaceae; genus DASYDU01. The sequence continues at coordinate 894,269 of CAWKBP010000007.1, forward strand.
GGCGGCTACACCGGCCACGGAAATGCCCAGGATCGACGCAACGTATTCGGCTCGATCCTCCGCGTCAAACCGACCGTCGACGCCGACGCCGATACCAATCCCAGCACCAACGGCGGCGGCTATCGCGTGCCCAAGTCGAATCCGTTCACCGTCGAGACGAACACCGCTACCCCGGTGCCCGGCTGGCAGGACAACTGGGTCGACGAAATATTCGCCTTTGGCTTTCGCAATCCGTTTCGCATCAGCTTCGATTCGGCGACCGGAAAACTGTACGCCGCCGACGTCGGCCAGGACCGCAACACGTCGGCCCGCGAGGAGGTGAGCGTCGTCACGAGCGGCGGCAACTACGGCTGGATCATCAAGGCTGGCACGCAGTCCACGGAGTTCGGCTATGCGGCGCCCGCCGGCGTCTCGCTCGTCGACCCCGTCGCCCAGTATCCGACCACGCAACTTGGCAGCGGCGGGCTCGCCGCGATCGGCGGCTTCGTTTACCGCGGCGACCTCCTGCCCGAGCTCAGCGGCAAATACGTGTTCGCTGACTTGAATCGAGGAAATGGCACGGGCGGACGGCTGCTCTATGCCGACGTCACCGAGCCGGGACTCAACACGGTGTTCGACTTGAGCATCGCCGGCACTGTCCAGAAGCCGACCGCTTTTGTCCACGGCGTGGCCGAGGACGCCGCGGGCGAAATCTACTATTTGTTCGGCAACGGTCAAATCATGAAGCTGGTGCCAGAGCCGGCCAGCTGGGCGATGGCTGCATTGGGGATTTTGGCGATATCGGGCCTCCTCCGCCGTCGGACTTGAGTCGAAAAGTCGCTGCCCCGCCCGGCGTCCGAGAGGGGTTGGCCAGGTCGCCGCGGCTGCCGCAATTTCGGATATCGACTACGTAAACCCGGATTGTCGGTCCTTCCAACGCACTTGATACTCACTGGGGGATGGGTGGTATACCTTTTCGCAATTGCGGTCGCGCGAGCCAGAGACTCATGCCGCCGTCAGACTTGGTACGTTTCGCGGCAGAGAACCGTGCGGCGGCCGGCTGCAAATTGCTCTTCACCTTGTTGCTTTTCCAGGCGTTTCTTTTCACCACGCACCTGTCACATAAGACGGAGCGAAACATGAGCGCGAATTTCTTGCGGATCTCACGGCGTCGGGCTATCCGACCGGAGAGTCCGAATCGAGGTTTCACGTTGGTCGAGCTATTGGTCGTGATCGCCATCATTGGCATTTTGGTGGCGCTGTTGCTGCCGGCAATCCAGGCGGCCCGCGAGGCCGCCCGCCGCAGCCAGTGCTCCAACAATCTCAAGAACATCGGACTGGCGATGCTCAATCACCACGACTCGAAGAAAACGTTCCCGCCGGGAAACGTCATGGACAACACGAACATCGGCAGTTCCGGCTATTTCAACGGCTGGACCACGGAGATCATGCCCTATGCAGAAGATCCGGCACTCAAGAGTCTCTACAACACGAGCCTCGACGTATCGCGCTCGAACGACGCCTTCGTGAAGCAATTCCGCGAGACGCAGGTGCCGCTCTACTCTTGTCCGTCCGACTTCCAGATGGAGCTGGTCGTGCCTCATAGCGGACCGGCCAACGGCGGCAACACCGCCGAATTTCCGCCGGGAGGAGTAGGAATCGAGTTCATGACCGCTTCGTACCGGGCGAATGCGGGTCGGGGAGATGGGCATGTCACTTGGTATTTGATGGAGAGTTTACCGCCTGGGACTGGGAAATGTGCGGCGACAGGTTGTACTGCGGGTTGGCGCGGACCCGTCCACGCAATTCTAAAGACCGGCGTCGACACCCGAACTGCTTGTACTAACAACGGCCCGGCCGATGGGGGCACAGCGGTAATAAAACTTCGCAAGGAAAGCATCAAGGACATTACCGACGGCACGACCAAGACGCTCCTGGCCGCCGAATCCACCAACGTCTTCGCTCGGCGCCGCACGCTTTGGGCCTACACCTGGGGCAACGCGATCGAATCGCAGACATATCCATACTCTCAGACTTTGATCGGCGATTGGTGCCGTTGCAGTCCACCCGGAGCCAACGGCTGCGCTCCGTCGACAGGGCCAGACGTCGGCAGCACGTCGAATCGTGCTTGCATGTCCGGCTGGTTCTCCAACCACACGGGCGGCATGAACGGAGCGATGTGCGACGGCTCGGTCGATTTCATCTCCTGGAACACCGACCTGGAAGTCTTCGCCGTCATGGGCTCGATCGCCGATGCCAACGAGTTTGGTACGTCCTCGAACGACTACGAACCCTGGGACCCGCTGAGGAAGCATGACGACGACTCGTTGGTTGACGCGAAGATTCCTCCTGTTCACATCGGTCTTGGCGCTCGCGGCCGGCTGCGGGGGCAACGGGATGGTGCCGGTCGCAGGCACGGTGACGCTCGACGGCAAGCCGTTGGCAGACGCCAACATCGTGCTCGCGCAGCTCCGCGCGACCGACCCGGGCCCGTTCGTCGGCAAGACCGACGCCGAGGGGAAATTCACCTTGGGCACCGCGCACGAGCCCTGGCAGCGGCGCCGCGGTGGGCGAATATCGCTTGATGATCACCACGGTCACGGGCGGCTCGATGGAAGATTCGCCGCTGCCCACCGAAAAGGAAGTCGTCCCCGGCGACTACCGCAGCGGCATGATGAAATTCACCGTCCCCGCCGGCGGCACGCAAGACGGCCAACTTCGATCTGAAGACCAAGTAGCACATTCGCGGTTAAGGTCTTCCGCCGGAGCGACCGACTCCCAAACGCTGCCCTGCCGCAAAATCGTAGTTGCGTTCCGCTTTTTCGGAGTCGCCCCATCGCGACGGCTCTTATATTGAAGGCTTGAGGCGGTTGGCGGAACGGGTTCACGGCGGGATTCTATTGTGGCGGCCCGGTGCGGGAGTGATTCTCCACCTCCGCCTCGATGCTCGCCCTCCGGATCGATTCCGAGAGTCGAGGAGGTACCCCTGGCGATGCGCGGACAAATCGGTTGGTGGACGCTTGCCGTCGCTTTTGGCGTCGCTGCACTGCGCGTCGCCGCTGGCGGCCGTCGAAAGCGCCTGGGTCAAGACCGGCGTGACGGGCCGGTTGATCTACGTGCCCGATGCCGACGGCGATCGCGTGGCGAACTTCTCGATGGTCGGCTACGGCGCGGGCCAGCAGCCGATTCCCACCGACGTGCCCGTGGTGATTCACGTCGATCCGCTGGCGGGCGACAACACGGCGAACATCCAGAACGCGATCAATTTCGCCGCCACGCAGCCGCTCCAGGCCAACGGCTACCGCGGCGCCGTCGAGCTCGGGCCGGGCAAGTTCAACGTCGACGGGCACCTCTCGATCACCACCAGCGGCATCGTGCTCCGCGGTGCCGGCGGCGGCGACGATCTGGGCAGCAATACTCACATCGTCTCGCAGAATCGCACCGACCTGTTCGACTCGGCCAGCACGCCCGTGATCAACATCCAAGGCTCGACAAGCGGTCGGACCTACGGCCCGCAATTTCAGATTCTCGACAAGCGCGTGCCGGTGGGGTCGCAGAGCTTTCGCGTCGCCTCGACGGCGGGGATGGCGGTCGGCGGCATGATCGAGGTCTTTCGCCCGAGTACGCAGGCCTGGATCGAAGAGCTCGGCATGGATTTGATCCCCGACGGCAAGGAGTGGCACGCCGGCGATCGCGACCTCGCACTGGCAGCGGACGATCACGCGGATCGAAGGCAACACGGTGTTCTTCGACGCCCCGATCACCACCGCGCTCGACGCCCAATGGGGCGGCGGCACCGTGCGAACCTACAACCTGCCCGGCCAGATTCGCAACGTCGGCGTCGAGAATCTTCGCGGCCAGTCGCTCGACGACCGCGAGGAATTGAACGAAGTCCGCACGCCCACGTTCGTCCGCTTTACGCGCGTCGAGGACGGGTACGTCCGCGACGTCGAGACGCGGCATTTTCCCTATGCGTCGGTCTATGCGTCGCAAGCCGACGGCACGCAGCACATCACGGTCGACAACGTCACCAGCATGCTTCCCACGGGCCAGGTCACGGGCGGGCGGCGGTACACGTTTGCCATGGATGCCCAGATGTCGCTGGTCGAAAACTCGCATGCGGTGGACGGGAGGCACGACTTTGTCACCGGCAGCGACGTCACCGGCCCGATCGTGTTTTACAATTCGACCACCAGCAGCACGCATGCCGACGCCGGTCCACACCACCGCTGGGGCAGCGGCTTGTTGTTCGACAATGTGATGATCGGCGGCAACGCGATCAACGTGCAGAATCGCTGGACGAGCGGCAGCGGCCACGGCTGGGCCGGCGCCAATGTCGTCATTTGGAATTCGCAGGCCAATAGCTTCATCATGCAAGCGCCGCCCACCGCCAAAGGCTGGCTCGTCGGCTCGACCGGCACGATCAACGCGGGCAACTGCCATCTGGACGGGGCTTCCTGCGCCGCGTATTACGACTCGCAAGGCACGCGCGTCACGACCGGCGATGGACAAAGTCTGTACGCCGCGCAGGTCGCCGACGCGGCGGATCTGCGCGAGTTTCATTGGACCGGCGGCGACGGCGAATGGGCCGACGCGCTGGCCTGGGACCAGGCAGCGACGCCAGGCGTGTACGGAGTGAGCCTCCGCGACTACACGATCGGCGACGTCGACCATTTTTCGTACGACGACCGCAACGAGCCGGACGTGCCCTACGTCCAACCGGCGTTCGCCGCCGCGATCGCCCAGGAGTCGGCCGCGCCGATCGTCGGCTTCGACACGACGAGCGGGCCGCAGAATGTTGCGTTCACCGTCCAGCGGCAGCTCGCGGCCGGGGAGCGCGTGATCCACGGCTACCTGGCAATGAGCCTCAAGCAGAGTGGCTCGCCCGCCGGCGGCGATTTCGTACAGCTGTTCGACACCGCGCCGGAAAACCGCCTGAGCTTCAGTTCCCTCGGCTGGGCGTCGAAGCTGAACCCGACGACGCCCTACGTCGGCGTGGTCGACATGGGCTCGTATCTGGCCCAGATGCAAAGCGGCTCGGTCAACGTGTGGGTCAGCGACAACGCGGGCGTCGACTGGGCGACGTACACCGTGGCGGTCGCTACGCCGAAGGCCGATCCGATCGGCGCGATGGTCTTTCTCGACGGCGGCAGCGTGACGGTCAATTCCCACGTAACGCCAATCGGCGGACTGCAGAACGGCGGCCCCGAGTTGCCCAGTTCGCTGACTCTCCGGTCGACTGGCCGTGTGGATATTAGTCAGGACTTCGCGCAAGACCCGGGCAGTTCGCTCGCCATCGAGATTGGCGGTTCGTCCGCTGGCCAGTTCGGCGAGTTGGCGATCGGCGACCAGGCGCTGTTGGCTGGAACGGTGTCGCTGAGGCTCATCGGCGGTTATCAACCGGCGGCTGGAACGCAGGTTGCGTTTCTCACCGCGGGCGGCGGGCTCCTCGGCAGCCGATTCGACAACTCGATCGTCGGCGATCTCTCCGGCGACGGCGTGTGGGGAATCGAGTACACGGAGAACGCGGCGATCGCCGAATTGCTCTCGACCACGCGGTACGGCGACTTGACGGGCGACGGCTCGATCAATGCCGCCGATTGGACGGCGTTCAAGTCGGGCCAGGGACAGAACTTCGGCGGCATGAGTTTGCTTGAGTCGTACTTGCAGGGCGACATGAACGGCGACGGCCTGCACGACCTGGATGACTTCCTCGAGTTTCGCCTGGCCTACGAGGGTGCCAACGGCGCCGGCTCGTTTGCCCGCATGATCCGCGGCGTGCCCGAGCCCGCGACTTGCTGGTTGATGTTGGCTACTGTCGCTGCCCTGGTCGGGTGCCGCCAAAGTCGCCAAACATTTGGACGCGGAATACAGTAATTTGCAAAAACGCCCCCGGCGTTTGGCAGCAGAGTAGGCGATAAAGTGCAGCGAGCATTCATGAACATCGTGATGAGCCTGGGAGTGCCGCTCGCGCTGATACCGTTCAAGCCGGCGCAGGCTGCTTTGCGGACCGTCGCCGTCAGCAACAATTCGCAGCTGACCGCCGCCCTGACGACCGTTCAATCCTATTTCCTGGGCGATCTCAACGAAGACCTCAAGCACGACCTGTTCGACTTCGCTCTGTTCCGCAACTTTTACGACGAAGCTCACGGCGAAGGCGCTTTCGACCGCATGCTCGCGGGCGTCCCCGAGCCGGATGCGCACTGCTTGGCGTGTGTGCTCTCGGCCGCTTATGCCGTAGTGGTCAGACGTCGGCCCGGTCGAGCGATCGGATTCGAAGGTTCGTTAGTGAATGATGCGAGCTACGCCGTCCTTTCATTTGACTAATCATTTCTAGGAAAAGAATATGTTTGGGATGCGTATCGATTTGCGTTTGATCGTTGTCGCGGCTTGGGTTGGCGCGGGCTTGGCTCCGAATGCCGCCGCCACATTGATTAACGTCAATTCGATTTCAAGCCTGCAATCGGCGATCAATAGCGCGGTGGCAGGTGACGAGATTGTCATCGCCAACGGCCACTACACGACTACGTCCCCGATCAGCGTCAATCGGAAGGGCACGGCGTTGGCCCCGATCGTCATACGGGCTGCAACCATCGGCGGAGTAGAGATCGGGGGCACGCACGGTTTCGACTTGAACAGCGGCTCGAGCCACGTCGCGGTGCAGGGATTTGTTTTCACCCACAATACCAATGGCGCCTACATAGATTCCGGAGCAACGTTTTGTCGCTTCACCCACAATGTGTTTGACAATCCGGGCACCGGCAACTACCTCCAAGTGGCTGGCCACGACTCGGTGATTGAATACAACGAGTTTCGCAACAAAGACACCGTCGGAAACATGATCGACGTGCGCGGTTCCGGCAGCCAGGTCGCTCAGCGGCTGTGGATCCATCACAACTATTTTCACGATTTCACGGATGGCGGCGGCAACGGTTCCGAGACGATCCGCTTCGGCCTCTCCGGACTGAGCCTCTCCGACGGCTACGGTCTGGTCGAGAACAATCTCTTTCTCCGCTGCAACGGGGAAAACGAAATGATCTCCAATAAAGCGAGTTCGAACACTTACCGCTACAACACAGTGCTCGATTCGCGCGAGATCACCCAGCGGCACGGCGACGACAACCTGTATTACGGCAACTACATGCTCAACTCCGACGGCTTTCGCGTGTACGGCGATCGCAACGTGTTCCACAGCAACTACCTGGAGGGAAACAACATCGGCCTGACGATGGGAAATGGCGATGGCGACGTCTACGCCGGCGATCCGCTCACTGCACACGACCGGCCTGACGACAACGTCGTGGCATTCAACACGTTTGTCGATAACGACGTCCACTATCAGCGGACCGGCAGGACGGACGGACTCGGCACGACCAACACGACCTTCGCCAACAACATCATCCAGGGCGGCGGGACGGCCGTATCCGTCAGCTCGTCAGGAGTTTATTCCAACCCGGTCTGGGAGGGTAATTTACTCTGGAATGTCGGCGGAGTTGGGAATATTCCCGCCAGCGGATACACGATCGAGAATCCGCTGCTCGTGCGGGACGCCGACGGCATTTATCGCCCGCAGGCTCTCAGCCCGGCAATCGACAGCGCGGTTGGTTCGTATGCGAATGTGCTCTTCGACATGGACGGGCAGCTGCGCCCGGCAGCCATGGACCACGGCGCGGACGAGGTATCGGGCAACGCGATTGTCGCTCGCATGCTCACGCCTGCCGATGTTGGTCCCTTGGCGGGAATCCTCGCTGGCGACCTGAACCAGGACGGCATGGTCGATTATCTGGACTGGTCCATCTTCAAATCTGGTCAGGGCGTGGACTTCGCCGGCATGTCGCCCCTCGAATCCTATTTCCTCGGCGACCTGAACAAGGACCTCATGCACGACCTGTCCGACTTCGCGCTCTTCCGCAACTTTTACGAAGATGCCAACGGCGAGGGCGCGTTTTCAAGAATGCTGGTCGGCGTCCCCGAACCAGCAAGCGTATGGCTGCTGTGCATTTCACTCCCCGCGTTTGTCAACCGGCGACGCTTAGGCGTATGAGCGCACAGTCGCGGCGCCATTATCGATCGCGGACAGCGAAGCGGCTTCCGCACACCGCGATGGTCAAGGTGAGCAGTAGACACCATGTCGAGGGCTCCGGTACCGCGCGCTGAGCCGCCGCGCCGCTGCCGCTGGCGGTCTCGCCGAAGTGGGTCTTCCAGAAACTGTAATCTTCGGGCGTGACCATGCCGGGCGTTTGGCCGGGACCTTCGTTGGTCAACTGAAAGGTTTGCCCGAGGTGGTTGCGCCAGACCGTGTAGTCCGCCGCGTCGACGACGCCGTTGCCGTTGTAGTCGCCGGCCACCGCGCCGACGTTCGGCACGAATGGCTCGTAGAGCACCGACCCCGCGATCTCGGTGTCGCCCGAGCCATAGCGGAATTTCAGGTCGTGGACATCGATCGAGGGATTGTAGGCATGCCCCAGATAAATCGAATCGCCGGCCGCGAGCGTGGAATCGCCCGACAGATACCATTCCACGAGTTCGCTGGAGCTCACATTAGGACCGACTTCCCAGCCATTTCCGGTGCCGTTGCCAGCCGGAAAACCGCTGATGTTCTGGCCGGATATGGGACTCCACTGTCCGTTGTTGAGCGAAGTTTCGCTGGCAATCCGGTAGCTGTTGAGCGAAATCGGACTGTCGGTTGGGTTCATCAGCGAGACGTCGCCGTCGATGGGATCGACCAGCAACCTGAGCCTCGTCTGCTGCAGTGCGCCGCCAAAATAGACTGCATCCGACACAAGGACGTTATCGAGACTGAACGCGCCCTGGTACGCGTTGGAGCTATTACCGATCCCAAACCGATCGATCGCCATACTTCCATCCACGGAATCGAGCGCGGTGGCGCCCTTCTGCTGGGCGTAGGTGCCGGTGTTGTTGTCGCGGAGGTAAGCGATGTACGAATTGCCGGCCAGCAGAACGGAACTGCTGTCCACGGGGTTATTGAAGCTCAGCTCAGCAGCCTGATTGTTGACGACGACGAAGAGGCTCTCGTTGCCGTTGTTCAGGAACGGAGCGCACGAGCCGCCGCCGGTTCCGCCGCCCGTGGAGCGGAAGAGAATGACCTCGAAAACGTCCTGGCTACTGCTGAGCATGCTGTTGCTGGTGCCGGGCCCACCTCGGATCATCAATTCGTTGTCCAGCCCGTCGACAAGCGTCACCGGAGCTACCGTATCGAAGGAAAACGTCATCACGGGGGAAGTAAACTGGATCTCCGGTGTGGCCCTCACCATGACATAGCCCTTGGTGGTCGTACTGTCGTCGAGGAAGTCGGCTTGGCCCGCCGCTACGTTGCCCAGAGTGAGAGTCGTGTTGCCCGCCAGCGTGGCGTCTTCGAAGTCTTCGTAATACAAATCCAGCTGCGCACGGGCGGTCCCCAGGCCGACCAACAGGGAAGCGGTGAGCGCCGCGACGGTCACGGCGAGTTGAGATCGTGATTGACAAGCGGACATATACTATTCCTTTTTGTTTCTGATCCACGGTACCCGCTAACGGGCGTTAAGAATTCTCATCGCAGAGAAGCACCGTCTGTGCCGTGACAAAGTACATAGTGGAGCAATTGCCAATCCACGATCCATGCCCGGAGGAAAGCCGTAGTGCAGTTTTCATGCTGCCGCCCTACTGTGGAGACCAACCGCTGAAAAGTCTTTCGCGACAAACGTCGCTGATCCCTTGAGTTTAATGCGGCAGGGAGCAATCCGTAGTATTGAATCCAGTCCGTTTACGGAAAAACGGAGTCGCTTGCCGCAATTCCGGAAAACGTTCTATCGTCGGCCTCCTTGGACCGATTCGCGCAACTGTCGACGCAACGGCGAAGCTGCGATCTGCGATCTGCGATTTTAGCGCGCAACGCGCAAGCAGCGGCAGCAAATTGCCGGAGCGGCGAACAACAACAGCCAAATGACCGACGGCTCCGGAACGCCGTGCTGCGCTAGGGAGCCGCTGCCGGCGGTTTCGCCGAAGTGGGTCTTCCAGAAACTGTAGTCTTCGGGCGTGACCATGCCGGGCGACTGGCCGGGACCTTCGTTCGTCAACTGAAAGGTTTGCCCGAGGTGGTTGCGCCACACCGTGTAGTCCGCCGCGTCGACGACGCCGTTGCCGTTGTAGTCGCCGGCCACCGCGCCGACGTTCGGCACGAACGGCTCATAGAGCACCGAGCCCAACACATTGGTGTCGTCCGAGCTATAGCTAAACTGCAGATCGTGGCCATCGACGGCGGGGTTGTAAGCCTTCCCCAGATAAATCGAATCGCCGGCTGCGAGCGTCGAATCACCTAACAGATACCATTCCACCAGTTCGCCGGGGCCGACGTTCGGTCCGATTTCCCAGCCGTTGCCGGTGCCGTTGCCGGCCGGGAAACCACTAATGCTCTGGTTGGAAATAGGACTCCACTGGGCGCTATTGAGCGACGTGTCGCTGACGATCCGATAGCTGTCGAGCGAGATCGGACTCTCGGTCGGATTCATGAGCGCGACGTCGCCGTCGAGTGGGTCGACCTTCAACTGGAGCGTCGACAACGGGCCCTGTAGCGCAAACAGACCGTCGCGTCGCGTTTCCGTCGATCCAGAACTGACAAAGTCGTCGTAGTACACGCGGCCGTCCGCGTACCAGCCAGTGCCGCTGCCCGTGCCCGGGTCACCAAATCGCCAGGTGAATACCTCCGACGATTGGTCCATCGACGAAAGACTCAGACCGTACCCCGCTGGGCCCGTCCTGGCGGGCAGAGTGAACTGATTCGCGCCCGTCAGACTCAGCCTCAATACCTGGTCGACATTCGACGCTGGATCCAGTCCCGCCGGCATCGCGAAATTGAAGTCGGCGAGAAATGCGTTGCCACTCACTGCCGCGTTGTAGTCGGCCGTGATGTCCGCTGCTAGCGTGTCGGCCACGTCAAAAATCTGCAGCCGACCAGAATTTCCGCTCATGCCGCGGACAAACATCAAATCGATCTCGTTGACCGAAATCGGCGCGGCAATGCGAAACGACTGGGTGAGAAATCGCGTGGTGTGAACCGTGCCGCTCGGAAGCGGTGGGCGTCGCGGGATCGTGTGGATTGAACGGTTGGAAATCGGCGGCGCTCGGAAAGTTTGGCCCGACGTCGATCGACGCCGTCACCGCCGCCCGCGAAGTTGCCGTCATGCCGACTACAACCACTATCGTGCCAACCACTATCGTGCCAACCGCAAACGCCCGCCAACGCGAAAAAATCGAATATGTATTCATATGTGAAAACTTGGGTATTGTTCCGTCTTAGTTCTAACAGCCAACCGGAACCGCATTCCGCGCTTCCGGTTGGCACACCGTATGGACTTTTGACAGGACGAGAAGCTCACCAGGACCTGCGCCGCGGCGCGACCAATCCCATGCCCACGATCAACAAAGCAACGCAGCTGGGTTCCGGCACAATCGGCCCCGTGACGTCGCCGTTCAACGCGAACAAGCCGTCGCGTCGCGTTTCGGTACTGCCGGAGCTGACGAAATCGTCGTAATATACTCGCCCGTCCGCATACCAGCCGCTTCCACCCCCTGTGCCCGGATCGCCGAATCGCCAGGTAAGGACTTCCGAGGTGCCGTCATCCGACGACAAATTCAGTGCGTAACCGGCCGGACTCGCTGAGGCCGGCAAGTTCAGCGGGCTCGACAATACCAGCTTGAGCGTCCGTTCCGTGTTGTCGTTCGGTGCCGTCGGCATCACGAACGTCTCGTCCATCAGGAAGCCATTGGTTTCGGCATCACTAAATTGCGTAGTAATGTCGCCGCCCAGCGTATCCGCTACGTTGAAGATTCTAAGTCTGCCCGTGGCCCCACTCAGTCCCCGCACGTACATGATGTCGATTTCGTTCACTTCCACATCCGAAGCAAGCCGGAAACTCTGCGAAAGATTCCGTGTGCTCGTCAACGTCCGCTCACTGCCGGTTGGAGTACCCGCATCGTATGGATTGAACGGCTGAAAGTCGGCCGCACTCGGAAAGTCGGTGCCGGCGTGCAGCGTTGCGGTCATTGCCGCCGAAGCGGATGAGGCCAAAGCCGTGCCGATCAGTACGATGCAATTCGAAATAACGAAGACTCGCGTATTCATTAGCGGAACTCCCCTGTGGTGAAAACTCGCGATGAAAAGTTGAAAAGTAGACGAGGCGCCGACCAACCGAATGAATGACCTCGACCCGTAGCCGATGTCGAGCGCCGGACAGCGGCTACGCTTTCAACTTACGAATTGGGTCCCCATACCGCTATTAAAAAACGCTCGTTTGACGCAAAATCGGAGTCGCCTGCCGCAATTTCGGAAACTTCGCGGGCTCTGTGACCGCGGTATCGTCTCACATCGTCTCGCAGACGTGTCGACATCTGCGCACGTGAAAGGCGACCCACGCTGTTCACTATTTGTCGACTCAGCACGCCGCCATTTAGAATGCGTCGGCTTCCTTCCAGAGACGTGAACAAAGTCGAATGAGCGACAATGATTCGTTACGTGAATGCGAAAGGACAGGTGACTTTGATGCATAGCAACTTTCTACCGAGGATTGATCCGTGGCCACGTCATGGCAATTCCGGTAGCCTCGCTAGTCATGCATCGGCGTCGATGGTCGGGGCTTGCCGACGAAGCTCGCCAACGACGGGAATCGGGGCGGGCTGGTCGACGCCGCGGCTACGGCGGTGCCGAATGCACGGCTCGACAATCCGCCGGGCAAGTCGCCCAAGTTCTGGTCCATCGCGACGGCCGACACGATCATGGCCCGCTGGCCCGACTACTCGCAGGCCTATCACAACGCGTGGACCTATGTGAACGGTTATGCGCTCACGGCGTTCGAGCGACTGTACGACGACACCGGCGACCGCCGGTATCTCGACTACATCCAGACGTATATCGACCAGTTTGTCGACGAAAATGGCCGTTTTCGCGACACCGTCGTCAATGCCAAAGGCGATCGGCAGAAGATCCGGTTTACGAATCTCGACAACATGATGACTGGCAACACGCTCGTCATGCTCTATGAACGGACAGGCGATCCGCGCTACAAGCAGGCCGCCACGACCATTCGTCGCGCACTCGACAAATATCCGCGAAACAGCGACGGCGGCTTCTGGCACGCCACGTCGATGGACGGTCAGATGTGGGTCGACGGTATCTTCATGGGCCAAATGTTTTTGACGCGCTACGGAAAATCCATCGGCGACGCGGAATATGCATTCGGCGAGGCAGCCCGACAGATCTCGGTCTACGACCAACGGGCACGCAAAGGCGAGAGCGGGCTGCATTTCCACGGTGCCTACGAGCCGGGGCACGGCGACCGCGAGTGCCGCTGGGCCAATGCGATAACCGGGTTGTCGCCCGAAGTCTGGAGCGAAGGCGAGGGCTGGTACGCGCTGGTTGTTGTCGAGACGCTGGCTGTGCTCCCGGCCGATCACCCCGAACGGATTGCTGTCGAGCAAATCTTGCGACGGCTCGCCGATGGACTGAAGCGGACGCAAGATCCCGCGAGCGGTCGCTGGTTCCAGGTTGTCGACCGCGGCGATCGGTCCAACAATTGGACCGATACGTCTGGCAGCGCCATGTTCACGTATGCCCTCGCGCGCGGCACCGAATTGGGACTACTCGACGCGGCGGAATTTGCGCCGGTGGTCGAGCGCGGCTACCAAGGCATCACGGCCAATGCAAAGATCAACGACCGCGGACTCGTCGACATCTACAGCGCTTGCGACGGCGTCGGTGTCCAGGTCGACTACGATCACTACATCCGCTACCAGCAGAAGCTCAATGCGAAAGAAGCAGTCGCCGGCTTCCTGTGGGCCACGGAGATCGTCGAGCGGCCGCGGTTGAAGTCCGCGCAACATTGACTGATGCGCGCCGACTGCGCCTTCCACAACTACTGCGGCAGTGGCTTTCCCTTGGTTTCCGGCCCAAACCAAATCAGCACGACGCCGACCAGATAGATTCCGGCCAGCGTGGCTCCCGCATTGGGAAATGCGTCGATCTCGATCCGGTCGGCAGCGACGCCCTGAGCAAAATACGCGGTCAGGGTAGCGGTTTGCAGCGATCCGACAGCCGACAAGATGCGGCCGAAATTGTAGGCAAACCCTTGGCTCGTGGCACGGATACTGGTGGGAAACAGCTCCGGAAGATAGAGCGGAAACCAGCCGTAAAACGCCGCCGTCACGCCGCCCGCGACGAACACCGACACAAGCAGCTTTGTGCCATAAACGTCGTTCGCCTGGTACATGTAGATCAACGAAACGAACGAACCGACACATAACAAGGCATAAGTGATCCGCCGGCCGATCAGCCCGCCGAGCGTTGCCGCAACGATCGTGCCGAGGATCGCGCCGACGGCGGCGGCGATCTGCGTGTACTCTTTTGCGTAGTACGGGCCGGCGTCGGCGGGCAGTTGCCGGGAGAGCGCGATGGCCCATTTTGGCGCCCACTGAAGAGATCCCCAAGTGCCCAACAGCGCGACCCCGGCGAGCGCAGCGCCCAACAACATCCGGCGGACGTATTTGCCTCGATCGCCGGGCGCCAGCTGTTTGGCTCGCTCGGCACGTCCCAGATAGCGGACGACTGGAAACGAATAGCCGACCAAGGCCATCGTCAATCCCAGCACAGAGCCCAACATCCTAGCAATCGTTGCGACCGGTGGGAGCACCAGCGGGCCGCCGGGCTGCTGGCTAAGAGTGCCGACAAGCTGCTCGTACAACGGCGACCACATCGCGACGACGGCCGACGCGCCGATCGCACCGACCAAAACTCCCAGCAAGTCTCGCGTCGCCCAATGAGACGTGGCGCCTTGATCCCGTTGAGCCTCCCAACGGTGCGACTCCGGCACGAACAAGCGGACAAACAACACCAACAGCGCCGGCAACGCGCCGGCGATCATCAACAGCCGCCATCCGTCGCCGTAGAGCAGCATCGCGACATATCTTTCGGACAGCCCAATCGCGCGGAGTAGATCGCCGGCTCCTGCCAGAAAATTCACTAGCACCAGGCTCAGCAGGCCGACCAACAACATGCCAACGTTGGCCGCCGCGCCAATCACCGCGGCAAGAAATGCACGAGACCGATCGGGCCACAACTCCGTGACCAGCGCCACGCCGAGCGCCCATTCGCCGCCCATGCCAAGCGAGGCCAAAAAACGAAGCAGGGCAATCTGCCAGGCCGACTGCGCGAATCCACACAATCCGGTGAAAACCGCATAGGCAAGGATGCTCAGCGACATGGCGCGAACACGTCCTAGACGATCGCCAAGCCAACCAAATAACACTCCGCCAGTTGCGGCGCCGATCAGAAAGACCGACATCAAGACGCCAAACCAAGCGTCCTTTACGGCCGGATTCGAGGCAATCTGATCCCGCAGCAAGTCATCCAAAGCGTTCGGACCGGCCAGAGGGAACAGGCCGATTTCAAAGCCATCGAACAGCCAGCCCAATAGCGCTGCCGCCAGCGCCAACCATTGACCGCGTCGTTCGCTGGGGGCACTAGCTGGTGCGTTCATCGAGCGTGTTTCAACCTATGCGAGCCAACTCTTGAGCGTTTTAAGATCGCGTCGCAATGCGGCAAGATTGCCGCTCGGGCCCTCATTGCGGGCATATTCCACATGCAGGGAGATCGGGCCGCCGAACTTGTCGCGCCGCAGCATCTCAAAGAATCGACGGTCGACACGCCCCTGGCCAAGCGGCACATGTTCCACTCGTCG
This sequence comes from uncultured Planctomycetota bacterium, assembly GCA_963847905.1. Taxonomy (GTDB): domain Bacteria; phylum Planctomycetota; class Planctomycetia; order Pirellulales; family Lacipirellulaceae; genus DASYDU01. The sequence goes on from CAWKBP010000007.1 coordinate 909,976, forward strand.
GCCCTTCCAATCAAAGTCCTTCACATACACGGCTGCGATCCGAGATCGCATCGCGTTGTACACCGCGGGCCAAGCCAGCCCCGCCTCAATCGTGGCATGTCGAATGTCGAAGGCCAAGTCCAACTGTTGCGGTGGCAAATCTTTAATCAGGCCGTAGATATCCCAGACGGTCGCGCCGACCATCTCGGCGCCGCTGTGATTCTGATAGAGACCCTGCAGCGAGAGTTCGCCGTTGAGCGCCGCCAAACCAGCAATCTGCGGTCCGACGGCAGCAAGTTGCGGCAAGACCGGCTGGGCCAAATCATATTGATAGAAGCCGAGCCGATACATCGAAATACCAAGATCGGCCGACGTTTTGAGTACCCTCCGCGCGTGGGGGTCGTCGGGGCGGAGGATGTCGGTAGTGAGCATCGTGATCGCCAAGCCACGCTGGTGGAGTACTTCCGACAATTTGGGCAGTTCGTCTGCCGCTTTGGCGGGCTCGATATAGCCATCCTTGCGGACCGTCGCTTCGATGCCGTCAAAGCCGATCTCCGCGACAGAATCCGCCATTTCTTCGTAACCGAGTGGCTGCAAATACTTGATGAATACGCAAATCTGGTTTTTGGGTGCGACCGCTGGCGGAGCGGCGTCGCTCCGCTGCGAGGTCACGGCCAAGGCACCGGCCGCGACCGTACTGCGAAGAAAACCGCGACGACTCAAGTGAATTTCCACACCAAGTTCCTCTCTGGTCTTACCGCTGGATAAGCTGATTCGGCTTGGTCCCACTTCACAAAAATCTTGCCCGCCGAGCCGTTGGGGCGCACAAATATTGACAGGTTGAGTTCCGCCGTGGGTGTTGAGAAGTAGTTTATGAATTACATTGGATACTGGCGGAAGTCATCGCTTGAAATGGCAAGCCAAGCGAACTGCAGAACGCCACTCGGCGTCCGAGCGTCGAGGTGTTGTCGGCGCGAATCGCCTGCTCTTGTACTTCACATTCGGCTTTTCGATCCGGATTGATTGCCTTAGATTCTTCAACTGCTCATTCAATGTAACAGGTGGAACTGCGGCGCGGATACCGAAAACCCCGCAGCCGAACTCCGAGTTTGAGGCACGGCGTCGCCATGAAATCAATTCCACACGTAGCACTCTTGATCGAGACGTCGCGCGAGTATGCCCGTGGATTGCTCCGGGGCGTGGCGCGCTACAACCGCGAACATGGCCCATGGAGCGTCTATTTCGAGCCACATGGGCTGCGCGATCCGCCCCCTTCCTGGCTGGCGGGCTGGAAAGGCGACGGCATTCTGGTGCGAATCGACGACCGACGCATGGCGGACGCGATTCTCAAGACCGGCATTCCGGCGGTCGACGTGCGAGGCGCGCTGCCGGAAGTGGGTATCCCCTTCATCGGAGTCGATAACCGGCCGGTTAGCAAATTGGGCGTCCAACACTTGAAAGAGTGCGGCTTGAGGAATTTTGCTTTCTGCGGAACTGCTCCCGGCGAGAACCCGAATCAGGATTTGCGTTGCGAATACTTCGTCGAATATGTTCGGGCCGACGGCTGTAGCTGTGAAGTATTCTGCTGCCGGCAGTCTCGCGATACGCGATTCAATTGGGAAAAGCAGCAACAGGAAATCGCCGACTGGCTGCTAAAGCTGCCGAAGCCGGTCGGCGTCATGACTTGTCACGACGACCTGGGACAATTGGTGCTCGATGCCTGTCGGCGAGCCGAACTTTCGGTGCCCGACGAAGTCGCCGTGATCGGAGTGGACAATGATCCGGTGTTGTGCAATCTATGCAGCCCGCCGCTTTCGAGCATCGACGTCAACCCCAGCCACATCGGCTATCGCGCGGCAATTCTGCTCGGCGAGTTGATGAACGGCGGCAAGGCCCCCGCGGAGCCGATTCTGCTCGGCCCGCCGCGCGGCATTGCCAATCGACAATCGTCAAACACGCTTTGGGTCGACGACCAAGAGGTTGCCAAAGTCATTCGCTTCATCCGCGAGCACGCCTGCGAAGGGATCGTGGTGCCCGAAGTTATCGCCCATGCGCGGGGGTCGCGGAGCACACTCGAGCGACGTGTGAAAAACATCCTGGGCCGTACGATCAAGGAAGAAATCACACGCGTCCAATTGGGGCGCGCACGGCTGCTATTAAGCGAAACCGAATGGACTGTCGCCAAGATTTCCGAACAATGCGGTTTTTCGGAACCGAAGTATTTCTGCGAAATCTTTCGCAAACACGCAGGGATGACGGCCACCGAATTTCGGCGGCGGTTCCGCGACGACTAACAAATCACGGGCTATTCTTGACCTGCCGCAAAATCGGAGCCCGACTCCGAAAAAATGGATTGTTGAATACGCCAATGTCCCTAATCTGAAGAGTAGGGGACAGGTGGGAACTCCTCAATCTATCTATGCGACGAACTTGATGATCGGCGGATGAGAGCGGCCACTCCGATGTGGCTCGAGACCGTGCGGGTCAAAAGCTTTGACAGCGATAGTTGAGCAGGCACTCATCGACTTGGTTTCAGTTGGACAACGTTGACTCTTCGAAACTGCGGAATGGCGTTAGAGCGTATTGAGCCGCGTCGGTATTCGCCATGTGTTGTGGCGACCCGTGGCCCGGGAGCGATTGGCAACGAATTTGCCGCCCTCACACGCGGGGCGACACACTTGACGGAGATGGCTGGACGAATGGTTTGATAGTACGCGGTCTGTGCCGCGTCTTTTCACTTTACCTTATTCAAGCGCGTAATAAAGGATTGAACCAAGACATGAATGCGAACACAGACCGCGGCTGGGGGTTGGGTGCTCGACAGGTTCGGCGGCGACACACTGGCTTTACTCTGGTCGAGTTGCTCGTCGTGATTGCGATTATCGGAATCTTGGTCGCGCTACTCCTGCCGGCCATCCAGGCCGCACGTGAAGCAGCGCGCCGCGCAGAGTGCAAGAACCATCTCAAAAACCTTGGACTGGCGATGCTGCAGCATCATGACACGTTCAAACACTTCCCCAGCGGTGGCTGGGGCTGGACGTGGACGGGCGATCCAGACCGCGGCCACGGTCGCGAACAACCGGGCGGCTGGGCCTATAGCATCTTGCCCTTCATCGAGGAACAGGCGGTCTATAGCCTGGGCGGAAACGGCGATCGCGACAACGACACGACGGGAACCCAGAAGGACGATAAAGCGAAGCAGTACGGTTCCGTGATCCCAACCTTCTATTGTCCGTCTCGGCGTCCAGCGGCAAAGTACCAGCGCGATTCGGCGCTCGGCTTTAGCTCCAAGAATGCCAATGCCGCCCTCGTCACTGACACGGGACGTATCGACTATGGCGCAAATGCCGGACTCTTGAAGACAGCCGCCGGAGAAAAGGGAATCGTGCAAATTGGAAATGCGCCCGGGGCCGTGCCGATTCCAGATACCTACCGCTGGCCGTACAACCTCAACGAAGTTCAAGGCATCGTGTTCATGGGCGGTGAGATCTCGATCCGGAAGATCGAGGATGGGACGTCAAAGACTTACATGATCGCCGAGAAATACCTCAAGACCGATGCCTACACTGAAGGCACGGACTACACGGACGTCGAAGGGGCCTTTACAGGCAACAACGACGACTCACTGCGTTCTCCAGGACTATTGCCACTGCAAGATCAACCCGGCGTCGCCACGAATTATCGTGGTTGGGGCAGCGCCCACCCGGGCGTTTGGCAGGTGGTGATGTGCGACGGCTCCGTGGACGCCCTTTCGTTCGACATCGAGTTGGAAGTGCATTGCCAGAGTGGAAGCCGAGCGGGTGCGACGTGCGATGATGCAATCGTCGTGACTGCCGATCCGCCGCCAAGTTCTCCACCTCCCCGCTAATGAGTTTGTTGGGGCCATTGGGAGATTGTCGTGGGGCTTGAGGAACAATCGACCGCTCGGGTTTATAGTTGGTTGTCGTGCAATTCGTTTAATCAGGTGGCTTGTGGACGTTGATCATTGCAATTTCTGGCGGACTAGTGGCTTAGCGCTCGCAAGCACGATTTGCGCCTTCCTGGTGACTGGATGCAGTAACCATCCGCCTGGTGTCGCGGGTGTCAGTGTCGACGCCGGCGGAATCAGTCGGAAGATTATCGACCAGTATGACTTGAATCATGATGGCAAACTGTCCGAGCAGGAATTGGCCAGCTTGCCACCGATTGCCGGCAACCGCTCGTGGTACGACGGTGACCACGACGGGCAAATCTCGGGCGACGAGTTGCGAGCGGGCCTGGCGGCCATCTTTGATCCCAAAGTCGGACTCCTGACCTACCAGTGCAGTGTCTCGCGCAACGGTCAGCCGCTCACCGGCGCTAACGTCAAATTCGTGCCACTTCCGGCACTCCAAGGTGTAATCCCGCCGGTTACGGGAGTTACCGACAAAGACGGCTGCGCCGAATTGTCGCTCGCCGCAGAGGATCGGCCGGCCAATGCCCCAGCTCGAATCGCGATGGTTCGGCCAGGCCTGTATCTCATCGAGATCACGCATCCGGAGATTGAAATTCCGGAAGAGTACAACGTGAACACCACGCTTGGCCAGGAGATTTCTCGATTTACGACGGCCGGCTCGGGAAAGGCGATTCGCTTGAAATTCTGACGCACGGTTTTCTTTTCTTTTTCGAAGGTTGGGTTGGACTATTCGCTCGAAAATACAAGTGGGACTACCAGCATGAGAGCTACGTACGCAACAACTGCATTTCTTCAATGGGTATCGTTGATCGGCTTCCTGGGTTGCTTCGGCGCCACAGGAGCTGCCCACGCACAAGCAGTGGACCTGCTGGGACTAGGCGTCAACGCAAATTTTGAAACACCCGATCTGCCTGACGGCACGGGCGAGTCGACCGCGGCTCGCAACCTGGGCCCAGGCTGGACCTTCTCCCTGCTAGGCGGTGCGTCTGGCGACTACGGTGTCCAGGATCCCGCCGATGGATTCTACGGAGCCCATCCGCTGCCGGCGCCGTTCGATGGACGACAAATCGGCTTCATGAACTTAGATGCCTATTCCGCAGGTGAGCTCGTCTCGAAGCCTATCGGAGCGATCCAGGCCGGGCAAACCTACGCGCTTAACGTCGCCGTTGGTGCCCGCAACGCCGCAGCCTGGCCCACCCAGCGCTACTACATCGGTCTGCGAACGATCGGGGGCACGGACCTGGGAACATTTGCGACCATTGACATGGTCCCAGGCGCCTCGCCCACCAACATCGCCGACCTGCAGTACTCGCTCAACGTGAACTCGCAAGCGGCCGCGTTTGCCGGACAGGATGTCCGCATCGTTATCAAGGGCGTCAATCTCTCAGTAATCAATGGTGTCGAGACTGCGGCTTTTACCCAACCTAATTTTGACAATGTCCGCCTCACCGGTACCCTCGCGACTGCCAACTCGCCGCTGATCACGATCAACCGGACAACCGGAGCGATCTCGCTCAGCAAGACGGGCACCACGAACTTGAACATCGCCGGCTACTCGTTGACCTCCGCGGCCGGTTCCTTCAACTCGGCCGCCTGGACAAGCATCGCCAATACCTACGACAAGAACTCCGCGCCGACGCCCGGCAACGGCACGGTCGACAGCGACGACGCTTGGACGATCCTGAGCGCGGCCGGCAGCTCCCTCGCCCTGAGCGAAGGCGAATTGGAGGCTGGCGCCGGCGACGGCGGCACCCTTTCGAACGCCGCGCCGATCAATCTGGGCAACGTCTGGCGCAAGACTCCCTTTGAAGACGTGCAGGCCAAATTGTCTCTCGTGGGCGGCTCGACGCTCGATGTCCAGGTGCAATACACCGGCGCCGCTATTCCGTCGGGTGATCTCACTGGAGACGCCGCCATTACGGGAGCAGACTGGACCGCCTTCAAGAATGGGCAGGGAACCGATTTTTCGTCCCTATCAACCGCGCAAGCGTACTTGAAAGGCGATTTGAACGGGGATGGCTCGCACGACTTGCAGGACTTTCTCCTATTCCGAACTGCATACGAAATGAATAACGGGGCCGGTTCGTTTGCCACGTTGTTGGGTGTACCGGAGCCGAGCACGTTTGTAATGCTGGCTTGTGGTAGCCTCCTGGGTGGCGTGGTGTGCCGACGGCGCGCGACGCAAGTACGTCGTCGAGTGACCTACTCGCGGCGAAGGCTGCCAATCGCGAAGCTAGTCCTGGTGTGGTCGATGGGGCTGTGCATATGGGTCTCGGCGGATGGCACTGTTCAGGCTCAAGGCATCGTCGCCCATTGGTCTTTTGACTCTGATTCGCTGACGGCCGATGGAAGCGGCAACATCACCGGCCTTGCCGAGACTTCGGGGAACCACAATGCGTCGACCGCTTCAGGAACTTTTTTGCCCACTGACTCGGTGACCGGCAAATTTGGAAATGGATTGCGATTCAACGGCGACAATCACTTGGACTACCCCATCTTGACCGAATTGACGAAGTCCCATGGCGCGCCTAGCTATACCACGTCCATGTGGGTCAAGTGGCTCAATGCGGCGGCGCCCACCAGTGCTACGCCATTCAGCACAATGTCGAACTGGGGCAACGGCGGCGCGGGCACGGATGGCGTCGACGCCAGGTTTACGTACGCTTTTGGGCCGGCGAGCGGTACCTCGGTCCGCGCCCAAACCCGTTATGCGGCCACCCCCAATGGCACGGACATCTATGGACGTACCGTTACTACTTCCTCGATCGTCGATGGTGCGTGGCACATGTTGACGTGGACCTTTGATACCACGAGCGGCACTCTGAACACATATTTTGACGGATCGAACGTGCAGACGTATCAGGCTCCCGGTGCAAGTTTTGAATTGGCGGAAAGTACGTCTGCTGTGGGTTCATTCGGATTTAAGGCGGACAACAGCCTCTATCTCACCGCGGATACACAATTGGACGAGATATGGGTTCTCGACGGCGCGCTAGATGCGACTCAAGTCACCAATCTGTTTCAGACCAACGCGCCGCCAGCCCCGCCAACGCTGTTGACGCTGCGGGTCGATCCCCTGACTGGGCATACGATGTTGCGAAACGATAGCGATGGAAATCCGTCCGACGATCCGATCACGTTTAACAGCTATCGCATTACCAGCGCTGGCAACTCATTGGACTCGAGTGGTTGGACCCCGATGGCGGACCAAAGCGTCGCCGGCTTTCCACCAGGCAACGGCACCGGCAATGGATGGGAATCCGGCCCAGGTTCCAGTTCGAAGGAGTTGACCGAATGGTATCTGCTTGGCGATTCAACGCTCAATAAAGGACAATCGGTCGACTTGGGATTCGCCTACGACAAAGCGGTGAATGCACATGATCTTGCAGTTCGATACCTAACGCCAGACGGCACAGAGCGCTCTGCAAAAGTAGTCTACGCGTCGATTGGCAGTGCCGTCCCCGGCGACTACAGTGGCAACGGCGTCGTCGACGCGGCGGACTACACCATTTGGCGTGATCATCTCAACCAATCCTATCAATTGATGAACGAAGGCGCCGGGCAGACGCCCGGTACCGTCACGTCCGAGGACTACAACTTTTGGAAGTCGCATTTCGGCGAGTCCGGTTCGGGAAGTGGATCGCTGGACAACACGTCAGCCGTGCCCGAGCCATCTGCCGGCCTGATGCTTGCACTTAGTGGAGGAATCTTGATGTGCTTTGTTTCCAAACCGCGGACAAGTTTTCTGGCCATGTGTGTTGGCCCCATGTGTTCCGCGATGATTGTCGCGGCGCTCCTAGTATGTGGCCTTGATAACTCGGCCTCCGCAGCCTACACAATCGACCGCCTATACCACTTCGGCGAAGACTCGCTGGAACATGGCGCGCCAGGCGCGGACGTCGGCTCCTTGTCGACAGCCGGTGCGAACACGCTGGACTCGATGGGCCCATCGCTTGCTTACATCGATTTGGCGCCCAATGGAGTGACCGGTCTACCCAAATACATCGACGTGAGCGCGATCGGTCCAGGACTGGCCCAGGCCCGGCCAGGGGCCGCCTCCGGCGGGCTCGGCATCAAGTTCGACGGGGTCGATGATTTCTTGAGTGGCTTGCAGTTCGGCTATCCCAGCAATGCTCCCGGGACCCACTTATTTACGCCCTCGCCTGGTCCCAACAACTACGACGGCGTGATTACGGAAGGGTTCCAACTGTGGGTCTATCCCGATTCGGCCGGAAGTGCGTCGTCGCAGCACATCGTGATGAACACGCGGCAGCACGGTCTGCGAACCAATACGCAAGGCGAATGGGCCCTGGTTTACAACAACAACGAAGTCGACAGCAACGTCGACGTCAATTTCAACGAGTGGTCCCACGTCATGGTGGCGATGCCCGGCACGCTTCCCAATCGCGAGGTGCTGTATGTCAATGGCGTCGCCGTCGCAGCCCGGCAATCGAACTATACGACCAGCGCTGCGGAAATGGCCTATTCGCTCGTGGTAGGAGCGAGTACAGGGAACACGGATCCCACCGTCGGTACGGGCAACCGCTTCAACGGTGTGCTCGACGAATTGACGATGTTCGCATGGGGTAACGTCTACGATTCAACGACGAACACCGTGACCAGTCTCGGTCAGTTCAACTTCGCCACGGACAACGAGTACGTCGCCACGCATTTGACCGGCATTCCAGGCGATGTCAATCAAATGGGAGGCTTCACGCAGGCCGATATTGACGCATTTGTCGCCGGCTGGTTGAGTCAGCGATTGGTCAACAACGTCCAAGTCGGCGATCTCACTAGCTATGGCAACGGCGACCTGAACTTTGACGGCATCACCGATCTCGGGGACATGGCCCTGTTACGAGCTGCGATCGGCGGCGCGGGCAGCGGTAGCTTCGATTTGACGGCATTCAACGCATTGGCGGTACCCGAACCGACCGCCCTCGCGTTGTGCTCAGCTGCGATTGGCATGCTGCTAGTCGGCCGCGCCCGCCGGCCCCGACTGCAATAGAAACAAATTTCCTGTTGATTCCGTGTGTTGAGCGACGACCAACCGGTCGTCAGTGCGTTCTTTTCTAATCTTGTGTGGCACCTTGGGAGTATGACTAATGAAACGACTAGCTTTTGCGTTCATCGCAACGCTGCCCTTGCTGGCGGCATCTCAAAGCGTAATGTTCGCTGCAATGATTCCAGTTCCGAATGGCGATTTTGAGACGGCTCCGGCTGATCCGAACGTCGATGGCGACAACAATTACGCGACGGGAGATATTTCACCGCCATGGAATGCGGATAATTATCTAAGGAACACCAACGAAACCTACACAAGTCCCAGCAATCTTGTCCTAGGATGGCAATCGAACGGACCGGCAGGCGAGAATGCCAAATACGGACGTGCAGCAGCCGCGATCTGGCACTGGCGGCAATCAGCTTTATTACCAACGCTCGTTGCCTGCCGGTACCTTTCCCACGGGCACACTCTCAGCCCCGTTCAACGGCAATCTGATCGGCTTCGTCAACATGGACGACGCGGACGGCCTCGACCAAGAGATTCAATCGGCCATTCTCGGAAATTTAACGCCCGGCATGACTTACATTTTGAAGGTCGCTGTCGGTGCACGGGCAAACCAGGGTTGGAACGACGTCGGATACGACATCATGCTTGTCGCCAATCCCACCAACGGTGATGGTACCAACAATGATCATGGATCGAGCGGCGGCACCGTTCTCGGCACGCCCACGAGCGCCGTATTGGAAGTACTTGGCTCCGTACCAGATACTACGAACATTAAGGATTTGACGTACGTATTTACCGCAACCACGAGTGATCCCTATGCAATCCGCATCCTACGCGCACAACATGAAAATGCAAAACGGCGTGGTCGATGCCAATGATCCAAGCGTGGGCGGTGACGGCACCAATTACCGATTCACTCAGGGCAACTGGGACAACGTTCGCTTGGAAGCCGTCCCTGAGCCGGGCTCACTTATGCTCGTGGGGCTCGCGGCATTCGGTTTGTTATTTGTAAATCACCGCCGGGCGCATGAGGCGCCCTTTCTTGTTCCGGCACTTCCGTCCCAGGGGGGAAATGGAATTGCTGGCCGATGCCGATGCGTCGCGACGACGCATCGGCATCGACGTATTTAGACGCATTGCGGGACAATTATCGAGACGAGGCACCCTTGATCAGGCGAATCTTAGATCTCTTCGTGGTGGCCGGTGCGCTTTCGGTGTGGGTTGCCACCGCTTCGGCGCTCGATCTTCGCTCCGGCGTGCCGGAGGGAAGCATCGAGGTCTATTTGAACCAACTCGTCTCCACGCCGCTCGATCCGGCCAACGAGTTTTCGTTCATCGATCTGGTCCCGTTCAACGACGGCACCGGTCGCTTGGCCGTGTCGACCGTCCAGGGCGGAGTCCGCGTCGTTAACGGCAACGGACAACTGAATCCCACGCCGCTGCTGACCAAGGCTCAGACACAGTTGGTCCTGCCGCAGGAATCCGGCATGACCGGCATCGTGTTCCATCCCGACTTCAACAACTCGGGCACGTTCGGCTATGGAAAACTCTACACGATCTCCACCGAGGCTTCGTTCACCAAAGGCGGACTGAGCGACGCCAGCGTCGATTTCCCCTTTGCCAGCGAGGAACACCAGGGAGTCGTCCTCGAGTGGGACCTGGCCACCTTCGGCGACGTACCGGGCAACTCCGCTAACAATCAATTTACCGGAGTCTATGCCAATGCCCGCGAGATTCTCCGCGTTGATGAGCCGGGGCCATTCCACAACATTTTCGACCTCGCCTTCAACACGTCGGTAGGTCCTGACGACGACGACTACGGGATGCTGTACATCACGTCGGGCGACGGTGGCAACTCATCAGTTCAAAGCAATCAAGCGCGAGCTGAGGGAGCCCTGAACCTGTCGACCATCTACGGCAACATACTCCGAATCGACCCGGACCCCACGGCCCACGCCCTGGTACGAACCAGTGCCAACAGCGGCCTACCCGCATACAGCATTCCAGCCGACAACCCCTTCAACGGCGACGACGCCGCGGAGACGAAGACCTCGTCCACGCTGGCGGAGATCTGGGCCAACGGTGTCCGCAGCCCTTGGCGGCTGACGTTCGATCGCCTCAATGGCGACCTGTATTTGGGCGAAGTCGGCGAGAATCTTTGGGAAGAAGTCGACCTGATTGAGAAGGGGAAGAACTACGGCTGGGGTCAGCTCGAAGGCAACCACGACGGGACGCTGATCCCAGGCGACGGCACATTAAATACGACGGGGCTCACGCCCCCGATCTTCGAATTGGCGCATTCCAACGCCTCCCGCAGCATTTCCGGCGGCTTCGTCTATCGCGGCAGCGCCATTCCGGAACTGTACGGCAAGTACGTGTTCGCCGACCTGGGACAGGGCTTTGACAGCAGCGCGATCTTTTACGCGATTGTTGACCCCAGCGATCCCGACGGCGACGTGGGCGAAGTATTTGAGTTTCTGTTGTCCGATGCGTCGCCCAAATTCGAGGGCGGCACGCAAGCGCTGCCGGAGCGAATTTTTAGCGTCGGCGAAGATGAGAATGGGGAGCTCTACCTGATTGCCGGCCCCGATCCGCGCCAGCCGTTCAATCCGAATCGACCTTCCTTGATACTGCGTCTCGATCCGGCGTTCGAGTTCTTGTTCGGCGATTTGAACAACGATCGAATGATTTCCACCATCGATTGGGGCTTGTTCAAGGCCGGCCAAGGGACCGATTTCACTGGCCTGACCGTCGAGCAATCGTACCTGCTCGGCGATTTGGACGGCGACTTCGACCACGATCTGTCCGACTTCTGGCTGTTCCGCACGGCCTACGAAAACTTCAATGGCATGGGTTCGTTCGCCAACCTGATCGGCGTGCCGGAACCGTCGACGCTGGCGCTGGCTCTTTTACCGTTCGCGATTGGCTACGCCACATCGTCCCGACTGCTTCGAATTCGTCGACATGGAGAAAGATAGAGATGTCAAAGTTTGTTTACGGATTAATTTTGGCAAGCGTCGGATTGCTAATAGGAATTCTTCCCAGCGTCGCGCTGGCCCAGGCCTACTCCCATGAAACACCCGCCGCGCACGACGCCCGCATGGAGTGGTGGCGCGATGCCCGCTTCGGCATGTTCATTCATTGGGGCGTCTACTCCGTGCCCGCCGGCGCGTACCAAGGCACCGAGTACGACCGAATCGGCGAATGGATCATGCACACGGCCGAAATCCCCGTCGCCGAATACCGCGGCTACGCTCGGCAATTTAACCCCGTCAAGTACGACCCCGATTTCTGGGCCGCCCTGGCGCAGGAAGCGGGGATGAAATACGTCGTGATCACGGCGAAGCACCACGATGGTTTTGCCATGTTTCCCTCCGCTGCCTCGGATTGGAACATCGCCGATGCGTCGCCCTACGGCAAAGATTTGATCGGACCCTTGGCCGAAGCGACACGCAAACGGGGACTCCGCTTCGGCACTTACTATTCCCAAGCCCAAGACTGGGTGAATCCCGGTGGCGCCAAAGCCAAGTACGAAAAGGGCAAGGGCTGGGATCCGGCCCAGGACGGCAGCTTCGACCAATATCTCGACGCCGTCGCGGTGCCTCAGGTCGAGGAAATCCTCGCCCGCTATCATCCCGACGTAATCTGGTGGGATACGCCGGTCCAGATGAATCCCGAACGGGCGGCGAAGTTTCTGCCACTCCTCACCAGCCACCCCGAGCTGATCGTCAACGACCGTCTCGCCCGGCCGCTGCCCCAGGGCGACTTCTCCACTCCAGAACAGCGCATCCCCGACACCGGCATGGACTCCGATTGGGAGACCTGCATGACCATGAATCGCACCTGGGGATATAAGAGTTTCGACCACGATTGGAAGAGCACCGAAACGCTGTTGCGGAACTTAATCGACATCGCGTCGAAAGGTGGCAACTACCTGCTCAACATCGGCCCGAAATCCGACGGCACGATCCCAGAGGAGTCGATCGATCGACTCCGCGAGATCGGCCGGTGGATGAAGTCCAATGGCGACTCGATCTACGGCACGACGGCCAGCCCGGTTTCGCACCCGACTGGGGTCGGATCACCAAGAAAGTCGACGGCGATAACACGACGCTCTACCTGCACGTCTTCGACTGGCCGGCCGACGGCAAGCTCCCCGTGTCCGTCGACAACGAGGTCGTGAGTTGTTCGCTCCTGGCCGAGCCAAGTCGTGAGTTCGACGTCGAGCGCGAGGCAGGAAAAGGACTGACGGTGAATCTGCAGGGCGCCGCAGCCGATCCGATCGCATCGGTCGTCAAGCTCCGGTTGCGGGGAGAGCCCGCTCCATTGGCCGATTAACTTGACCGCCGCCAATTGGCACCATCCTCGGCCTGATTACGTTCGCAGCCCGGAAAGGGACATTGTTTCCGTGGAAAAACCGTTTGGAATTGTCATCTCGATCGTTCTGACCTTGCTTCCCGCGGCGCTCACCGCGGACGAAGAAAACGGCGACTCACAGGAAGCGGTCAACATCTCCAGCCCCGACGGTCAAGTCGGCTTCGAGCTCCGCGGAAGTCCGACGCAGCTCCACTATCGGATCACGTTTCGCGACCGCAACGTGATCGAGGACTCCCCTTTGTCAATGATTGTCGACGGCGTCAATCTCAGCCGTGGCGTCGACGTCGAAGGCGTGACGCCGTACGAGGTCGACCAACGCTATCCGTGGCGCGGTGTTCACTCCGAGGCGGTCGACAATTGCCGCGGCGTGCGAATCACCCTTTTGCACCGAGAAAGCGGCGCCCGCTACACACTGGACATAAGGGCCTACAACGATGGCATCGCGTTCAGACACGTCGTGCCGGGCACGGGAGAGCGCGTGCCTGACGAAGCCCACGCATTCGTCCTGCCAAACGGCAGCACGCTCTGGCATCACGGATTCCGCGGACACTACGAAGGCGTACACGAGCGCTCCGACGTGGACGCTTTGGCCGATGGCGAGTGGTGCGCGTTTCCGCTGACCTTCAAATTGCCCGATTCCACGGGCTTTGCCTCAATCACCGAAGGCGCACTCGTCGGCTATGGCGGCTTGGGACTGCAAGCAACGGGTCACCGCACATTGACGGCGCGATTGGCGCACGTTCAGCCGGTCAGCTATCCGTTCGAGTTGCGGTTCGGCGAAGAAGAAGCCAAGCGCCTAGCAGAGCCGGCCGCGCTCTCCGGCGAAATCGTCACGCCATGGCGGATTGTGATGATCGGCGCGGATCTCAACGCCCTGGTCAATTGCGACGTGATTCACAACGTATCACCGCCGCCGGACAAGAATATCTTTCCGGAAGGACCGAACACCGCCTGGCTCAAACCGGGCCGGGCGGTCTGGAAGTATCTCGACGGCGGCGAGTCTTCGCTCGAAGGCATGAAAGAGTTCTCACGGTTGGCCGGCGAGCTGGGCTTTGAATACAACGTCGTCGAAGGGTTTTGGCAACGCTGGCCCGACAGTGACCTGCGCGAATTGGTCGATTACTCGCGCGAGCGCGGCGTCGGCATCGTCGTCTGGTACCACAGCGGCCGCTTACATACGCCTGAGGCCCGCCGGGAATTCTTCGATCGCTGCAGCAACGCCGGTGTCGCCGGAGCAAAGATCGATTTCTTCGATCACGAAGCCAAGGAGATCGTCGATCTCTATCAAACCTTGCTCCGGGACGCCGCCCAACATCACATGATCGTCGACTTTCATGGAGCGAACAAACCGGCCGGTGAGTCGCGGACCTGGCCGAACGAAATGTCGCGGGAAGCAATCTTCGGCATGGAAATGCGCCGAGCTCAATCGCGTGCGACGCACGACGCGACCGTCCCCTTTACCCGCTTTTTGGCTGGTCACGCCGATTATACTCCGGTCGAATTCGGCGAGCGACGCGGCGACACCACTTGGGCCCATCAAATCGCCACCGCCGCGGTGTTCACGTCGCCGCTGATGATCTACGCCGCACATCCGCAGAAGCTGCTCGACAATCCGGCAGTCGACATGATCAAGAGCCTTCCCAGCACCTGGGACGAATCGATCGTCTTGCCGCCGAGCGAGATCGGCAAAACAGCCGCCTTCGCCCGCCGTCACGGCGACACGTGGTTTCTGGCGATCCTCAACGGTACGGAGCCGCAATCACTCGCCGTCCCCCTGACGTTTCTCGCGGACGGCGACTATCGATCCAGTCTCGTGTGCGATGGAAAGACAGGTCCGACATCGCTCGATGTCGAGCGAGGGCAGCGCCACCGCCGAGGGCACGATGAATATCGAGCTGGCGGCCGGCGGAGGATTCATCGCCCGCTTCGACCCGAAGTAGCGATCGAGCATAGTGACGTTCCAGCGCGGGGGACAGCCGACCGTCAGGGTGAAACTGGCTCCGCCACGATCAATCGACCGCTGTGTGGCGGCATGTCGTCAACGACGAAGCGATCTGTGTGTGTACCCAAGTCTTCGCCACTCCAAAAATCGCTCACGCGACACGGCTGGGCGAATGCAATCTCCCGCCGACTGCTCTCTTCGGACCAATTCAACAATACGTAGCACGTTCGATTCGTCGCGCTGATTTTGCCGACCTCAAGGTCATCCGAATCAAAGGTCGCGGCAATCCCCGGCCGCTTGGCCATCGTACGGACAATCTCGCGTTGTGTGGCGGAGAGCTTCGTCAGATCGTCGCCGCTGAGGATCATCCCGCCGGTCGCGACCAGCAGCGACTTGTGAAACGCGTACTCATCGGGAGATAACTGGCCAGTGAGCAGCAGACAATCGGGGTCGTTCCACCAAAGTCGATCGTTCTGCCAATTGCGCATCAGATTCTGCTGACCCGTCTGAGCGAATGTGTCCCATTTGCGCGAGATGTCGGCCGAGCTCCGCGAGCCGTGAATCTCGCCAAGCGACGGCCAAATGGGATGGTTGCAGCCAAGAATGAAAGCGTCACCGGCCCCACGGCGGATAGCCGCCATGCCTTGTCGATAGGCTTCGACCGAGGTCGCCTGCGGGTTGTGCCGCCGACCGAACGGCAATGCTCCCCAAACATTCGCGTCGAGCTTGAAGTAGGTGCAGCCCCACTCGTTGCGCATCGTGCGGAACACATGTTCCAGGTAGGCCTGGGCCTCCGGGTGCGTCCCGTCGAGCATGTACCAAGGACCCATTCGCCAGCCGCCAAATGTCACTCGGTCAGACCGCAGCGGCTTGCCCTCGTCGTCCTGGACAAACCAATCGGGATGGTCATGAAACAACTGCGACTGGGGGCTAGCGATGAACGGCGCCACCCAGATCGCCGGCTCGAGTCCGGCCTCGCGGATCGTGCCGAGCACATCTTGCACACCGCCGCCAAAAGCCTTCCCCGTTTCCAGCCAGTCTCCCATCCAAGGCTGGTAGCCGTCGTCAATTTGCACGAACCGCAGCTCGGGAAGATCGTGGCGCATCACCTCTAGATTCTCGACGATTTTCTCGGCCGTCACGCGCGGACCAAAGCAGTACCAAGAACACCAGCCAGTGGGAAACTGGGGATACGCGAGCCGCGGATGATGACGCTCGATGTGTGTCGCCAGAGTTGCCAACAGCGCGTTGCGATCGCTTCCTTCGGCCACCAACAATTCTTCAAGTCGCCACGACTCGCCGGGCTCAAGCACCAATCCTTCCGTATCGACGACCACCTGGATGCGATCGGCGTTGACGTAAAACTTACCGACGAAACGCCGACTGGAGGCAAAACCGACCAGTAGCGTTGGCTGCCCCGGGGGGGTGGCCAGCATCACGCCGTAGACGTCGTAGAAACCGTCCGGAACCGGCAAGCGATAGTGCTTGCGATCCAAATACCGGCTCAGCGCGGCCGGTTTGCCCAGCGTGCCGCCCGTCTGACTGAGCATTGTGTAGCCTTCGCCGTAAAACTCGGAATCGGCGGGAAGTCCATGCTTCCAATCAAAGAGCACAACCTCTTTCACATGCAGCGGTTCTTTGCCACGATTGCGCAATTCAAAGTCGATCACTTGTCCCGTGCCGGATGCCGCGACCGCCGGCTCACTTCGCTCGATTTGCCACGCGTCGGCAGGCGCCTCGCTCCCATTGGCAAGCACGACCCGGCTGCCGGATGACGTCAGCGACTGGACGAAGTCGGCACTCGCGGGCGCTGCAAACCACGCGAAAGACAGCAGGCCTAGAGGACCCAAACAACGCGCAAACAGCCACTGCCATCTGGGCGTCCAACCGACACGTTTGCATGGACTCATATTTGATAGCTATCCGCGATTAGAGGCTGGCGTAGTCACGCCGAGTTGAATTCTTCCGCCCTAGTAATTGTCTATCCAATCACCAAAACTACGCGCACATTTCGCAATATCCTAACGAGAAGAAAGGGCCTCGCGGCGGTGAAAAACTGCACCTGCCGGAAAATCGGAGCCATGCTCCGGAAAAGTGGATTGTGAATACGGTCGGTCCGCCTACCCTGAATGTTGAGCCGTATCGTCGTGGCTTCGATATAGCCTGATACGCCAGCGGTCGCGTTGTGCGCCGGGGGCAAATGCTAGGTTGGGGGCCGAACCGGTCATGGAACTCTTTGGGGTCCCATGCTCGACGATTGAAATATGGCCACGAACAGTTTGTGGGGGTTGAGGGGGTTTGAAGGGGTCGAAGGCCGCGCTGCGACGGACAGGCCCGAGGACGCGATGGAATGAAGCGGGTGGAATGCGTGGAATCTCGAACAGCCAAAACTATTGAAGCGGATGCTGGGGGGCGGCGGGTCCCTTCGTCTCGCCTCGCCAAGAATACGGCGCAATTTTCGCGCCGCAGTTTCCTCAAGGCCACCGCGGCTGCAACCATTGCCGCTCCTACGATCGTTCCCTCGACGGTTTTCGGCGCCACGGCGCCGAGCAATCGAATTACGCTGGGTTGCGTCGGCGTCGGCAACAAAGGCATCGATATCCTACGCAAGTTCATTCAATTTAAAGACTGCCAGATCGTGGCGGTCTGCGACGTGAACCGCGGCAGTCACGGATATCGCGATGACAACCAGTTTCTCGGCCGCGAGCCAGTCCAGCACGAAGTCGAACAATTCTACGCCGCGCAGCGATCGAAAGGCAATTACCAGGGCTGCGCGGCATACTCCGACTTCCGCGAGCTCCTATCTCGTGGCGACATTGACGCCGTGACCGTTTGCACCCCAGACCACTGGCACGCGCCGATCACGATCCGCGCTGCCGAGGCGGGCAAAGATATTTATTGCGAAAAGCCGCTGTCGCTCACGATCGGCGACGGCCGCGCGATGGTCGACGCCGTCCGCAAGCACGATCGCGTGCTACAAACCGGCAGCCACGAGCGCTCGAATCCGACCATCCGATTCGCCTGCGAGCTAGTCCGCAATGGATACCTGGGTGACGTGAAGCGGGTGGTGACGCACGTTGGTCGGCACAACAAGGTGGGGCCCGGCCCGGGCTGGCAGCCAATGCCGGTGCCCGACGGATTCGACTACGACATGTGGCTCGGCCCCGCGCCGCTGGCCCCCTATCACCAAGATCGCTGCTTGTATCGCTTCCGTTTCAACTACGACTACTCGGGCGGGCAAATCACCAATTACGGCGCCCATTCGAACGACATCGCCCAATGGGCGCTCGGACGCGACGCCAGCGGACCGGTCCGCGTCGAACACATATATTCCGACTACCTGCCCGCGGGCAGCCTGTTCAACGTGACGACGTTCAGTGATTTCCGTTGCATGTACGACGACGGAGTCGTTCTTGAGTGCGTTACCGCCGTGCCGGAAGTGCGCTGCATTTTTGAGGGCACGGAAGGGATGCTCCGCATCGATGCCAAGGCCGAGAACTTTGTCACGATTCCCGAGCGAATCAAGACCGTCGCGCTGGGACCGAACGACCTGCGGCTCGGCACGAGCACCGATCATCAGCGAGATTTTCTCGACGCCGTCAAGTCGCGACGCGAGCCGAGCGCGCCGGCGGAAATCGGCCACCGCAGCGCCTCGGTCTGCCATTTGGGAAATATCGCGCTTCGACTGGAATCGAGTCTGAATTGGGACCCCCAGAACGAACAGTTTAAAGGCCCACATAGTGACGAAGCCAATGCGATGGTCCATCGCGTCGGCCGCAGTCCCTGGAATGTGGCCAATCAGTTCGCAACTAGCCATTCATAGCGTCCGCGCACCGCGGACGAGAAATAAACTCGAATCGATGAGCACCAGTAGGATACAAAGTGGCGCAGCGCGGCGGCGCACGCAAAAATCGACGGACATCCGACTTGCCGGAGCCGAACTCTACCTGCTGCCTGTCATGGCGCGTGTGCCACTCAAGTTTGGCGCCGAGACGCTCACTTCCGTAACCTGTGCCCGCGTGCGACTCAATGTCATCGACCGCAGCGGACGTACCGCGGCCGGCTGGGGTGAGACACCGCTGAATGTCCAGTGGACCTGGCCAGGCGATCTCAGCTACGCCGAGCGCCAGCAAGCGATGATCGCATTCAGCCACCAACTCGCGACGGCCTGGGTCGATTTCGACGCCTGGGGCCACTCGCTCGAATTGGGCTACAGCTTCCAGCTCCAAGTGCTGCCTCAATTGATTGAAGAGTTCAACGCCAATCGGCCGCCGGACGCACACTTGCCCTATCTTGCGGCGCTCGTCTGCTGTTCATCGTTCGACATCGCGCTGCATGACGCGTACGGAAGGCTGCATGATGTTCCCACGTATGCCACCTACAACCGGCGCTACATGAATTGCGATCTGGCAGAACTATTTGCGGCAGGCGATAGCCCGGACGGACGTTTTCGCGGCCAGTTTCCGTCGGACTTCCTGGCTGTCAATCCGGCCCGCGCTTTGCCAGTCTGGCATCTGGTGGGCGGCTTGGATCCGCTCGACGAGAGCGAACTCAACGGCAATGAGCCGGATGACGGGTATCCACTGGTCCTCACCGACTGGATCGATCGCGACGGGCTGATGTGTCTCAAAGTCAAGCTGCGCGGCGACGATTCGCAGTGGGATTACGAACGCTTGGTTCGCGTGGGGCAGATCGGCATGGACCGCGGCGTCTCCATGCTGACCGCCGACTTCAACTGCATGGTGCAGGACCCGGAGTACGTCAACGAGATTCTCGACCGACTCCAGCGCGACGAGCGTGACATTTTCGACGCGATCATGTTCGTCGAACAGCCGTTCCCCTACGAATTGGAAAAATTCCAGATCGACGTCCGCAGCGTGTCCCGCCGCAAGCCCCTCTTGCTGGACGAGAGTGCCCACGATTGGCTACACGTCAAGCGCGGTGCCGAACTCGGTTGGACCGGCGTTGCGCTCAAAACCTGCAAGACGCAGACCGGCGTGCTGCTGTCGCTCTGCTGGGCTCGGGCCCACCAAATGATGTTAATGGTGCAGGACTTGACCAATCCGATGTTGGCCCAAATTCCACACGTCTTGCTGGCCGCACACGCCGGCACGGTGATGGGCGTCGAGTCCAATTCGATGCAGTTCTATCCCGATGCATCCCTGTTCGAGGCCCGCGTGCATCCCGGGCTCTACGCCCGACGCAACGGCGAACTTGATCTGTCGACGATTGCGGGCGCCGGGTTCGGCTATCGGGTCGAGGAGATCAACCGGCCTCTGTTCGACCCCGTCGTGCAATGCGGCGATATGGACGGTGCCGCTGGCGCCGGCCCCCACTTCCTCGCGCGAACAAAATCAACCGAGAAGCGGCAAACATACTCTTGATTTGTCGCCGCTTCGACCCACTCGTCGCGTCGGCGGCCGCTCGACGCGCGCCTTTCCGCATCCGGCTTTCGACAGGAGGAATTCAATAATGTCGATCTACGATCGCAAAACATTTTTCGTCAGCTTCGTTTTGGCCTTTTCCTGGATGGTTGGCGGAACAGGACAGGATCTGCTGGCTCAGTCCGTCGCCGCCGCCGTCAAGCCGTCGCCACCCGAACTCCGCCGGCGGATTCTTACGCCGCCGGCGCCGGCGACGCCGCGGATCAATGGCGCGCGCATTTACGGTCAACGGCCCGGACGGCCCTTCTTGTTTACCGTGCCGACGACCGGCACTCGGCCGATCGAGTTCTCGGCCGACGACCTCCCGGCGAGTCTCACTATCGACAAAAACACGGGTCAGATCGGCGGCACCGCTCCGGCGGCCGGCGAATATCTTGTGACGCTGCATGCCAAGAACAATTTGGGCAGCGACTCAAAACCACTCAAGATCGTCATTGGCGAAACGATCGCGCTCACGCCGCCGATGGGTTGGAATAGCTGGAACTGCTGGGCGAAGGCGGTGGATCAGGAAAAGGTCTTACGGTCAGCGCGCGCCGTGGTGGAAACGGGTCTCGTCAATCACGGCTGGACGTACATCAACATCGACGACGCCTGGCAAGCGCAACGTGGCGGCGAATTCGGCGGCATTCAGCCCAACGACAAATTTCCCGACATGCCCGGCTTGTGCGACGAAATCCACCGGCTCGGTCTCAAAGCCGGCATCTACTCTACTCCGTGGAAAACCTCCTACGCCGGATTCATCGGCGGCAGTGCCGACAATCGCGCGGGGAACTGGGAGCCGCCGGCCGATCCCAAAGTGACCGGCGGTCGCGGACCCTGGAGCCACGCCAAGTATCCATTTGCCAAGAACGACGCCCGCCAGTGGGCCAATTGGGGCTTCGACTATTTGAAATACGACTGGAATCCCAACGACGTGCAGCACGTCACCGAGATGGCCGACGCCCTCCGTGCCAGCGGCCGCGATCTCGTTTACAGCCTCTCCAACAGCGCCCCGTTCGACCATGCCGAAGATTGGGCACGCCTGGCAAATTGTTGGCGCACGACCGGCGACATCCGCGACACCTGGTGGAGCGTCAGCTCGATCGGCTTCTCGCAGTCGCGCTGGGTCCCTTACGCCGGCCCCGGTCATTGGAACGACCCCGACATGCTGGTGATCGGTTACGTGGGTTGGGGGCCCCGTCTCCATCCGACAAAACTCACGCCCGATGAACAGTACACCCACATCAGTCTCTGGAGCTTGCTCGCCGCGCCGCTCCTGTTGGGGAACGACCTGGAGCGAATGGACGAGTTCACGCTCAGCCTGCTGACCAACG
This sequence comes from uncultured Planctomycetota bacterium, assembly GCA_963847905.1. Lineage (GTDB taxonomy): Bacteria > Planctomycetota > Planctomycetia > Pirellulales > Lacipirellulaceae > DASYDU01. Next base: position 931,976 of record CAWKBP010000007.1, read on the forward strand.
ACGAGGTCTTGGCGGTCAACCAGGATCCGTTGGGTCACGAGGCCGATCGCGTCGCCCAGCATGGACCGACCGTGACGGCCACCGCTCCAGGCCGACCGGACCGAATCAACAAGCAGCAGCAAAAACAGATTTGGGCCCGCGACCTGGCGGACGGCTCGAAAGCCGTGGGATTATTCAATTTGGGCACCGAACCGACAACGGTTGCCGTCAAATGGCAGGAGGTCGGCGTAGAAGGAAAGCAAGTCGTCCGCGACCTGTGGCGGCAAAAGGACCTGGGCACGTTCGACGGCGATTTCTCGACGACTGTCGAGCCACATGGCGTCGTGTTCGTGAAAGTCGCCCCTGCGGCTGACGTTCCATGACGGTCGAAGCGGAATAGAGATTGTCCCTACGGCAAGTGCGACGAGAAATCTAAGTAGTATCGCGGGCTGGGGGATTTGCATGTTGAATAGGGCGCACCTCAGCGAACAACAGGGGCCTGTAATACTTTTTGTGTCACGCCAGCAGGCAGGTTACGAATTGGTTAGCTCGGGGATGCGTTTCTCGCAGAGAATGGCGAAGTGATTGAGGGCCTGCTTCCAGTGGTGGATCGGCATGGTCCATTTCTTCGTCGTCCCGAGGATCGCGGCCGGCGTCGAGGTCATCTCGATGTCGGATATATTCCGCTTCGGCCACACGCCAGTTCTCGCCGTCGATACGCTCCATCTTGCCGCCGGCAACTCGATCCCAGCGAGGGAAATAGTGCATTCGTCCGTTGATTTTGCGGGCCCAATAGCCGCTCGCGTGGGCATTTAGCGGAAAGCGCGGGTAAGGCTTGGGGGGCCGTGAGAGAACTTTACGGCGCCGCGGCTTGTCAGTAGAATCGACCGTCACAACGCTACCTGCGGTACAAGGCTCAGGTGGCGTTCGCCCCGTTCCGGCCACGAACTGGACGGGGCAAATTGACTGCCCATCTTACCAGGTAGTACGAAAGGCAGTAGGGACCCAGGCAGCGATGCGAGATGCCACACTCGCAAAGACTGTAAAAATAGAAGTTCTGACCGTTTGGAGAGGTGGCAGAGTGGTCGAATGCGCCGGTTTGCTAAATCGGTGTAGGCGCAAGCCTACCGCAGGTTCGAATCCTGTCCTCTCCGCTTCGTCTCAGAACGTCCGCCGCAAGTCGTTATCAGTCAACTTCTTGCGGCGGACGTTTTTTGTTTGTCCCAGTTACTGGGACAAATACTGGGACAAACGTTGAGAAAGTCGGGCATTCCGATCTCCAGAATGCGTTCTCAGCATTGCCGTCGCCGTCGTTTTCTCAAATACCTCGTTGACGCTAGTGTGGATGCCAAATTACTGAAACAAAAAACTACGCGGTTTTGCCTGGACGCTGCGGATCGTCGTCCTGACGCAGAAAATCGATCTGGCTCATTCTCCGCTGAGCATCTTCGCTTCGAAGATGCCGATACCTTGCGACAATTTTGGAATCTCGGTGGCCTAACCACTCACGGACTTCTCCCTCTGATGCTCCTGAAATGAGGCATTGGCTGGCAAAGAAGTGGCGAAAACTGTGGAACGTTCCATCGGCAAATCCGAGCTCATCCGGTGCCGTCGGAAACTCCACTTTCAATGCTTCGAGAACGCGCCTTTTATAAATACTTAACGAGTAGCTTTCCCGAAGTCTGAGCCCGCGAGCGGAGTGAATGACCCGCCCGTCAGATGTCTTTGGCAAGGCCACGAGCAACGCCTCGAGCTGGAGGTGCAAAGGAATGTTTCGCGATCGCCAGTTTTTTGTCGAGCGAGCACTGCCGACATGAGATTTTTTCTTGCTCATCGGCGATCCTGACACTTTTCTTTTGCAAATTGATATCCGTCCATCGCAGTCGACTAACTCCCCAAACCGCAAACCCAAGTGACTGACGACCAGGATAACGTGCATTAACCAATGTAACTCGGAAGTAGAACCTGACCTTCACCCCGTTTCTCACTCCTGATTTGGTTTCGATTGAAGGGGGCACGCATAACCGCCACGGTCAAGTCCCCATCACTCGACACTGTTCCTAGTCCAGCCCCTTCTGTTGACACTGCGCGACGATCCGACGGAATACGGCCTCGAACACTTCTTCGCCGAAGCGGTCGCGGATGCGCGAAAGCGATGAGTGGTCCGGGATGTCCTCTGCGAGCGACAGCCGGCAGTACCAGCGATGGGCCAGATCGTACTTCACTTCCTCGCACAGCCGGCGGTCCTTGGTAACACCGTTGAAATTGGCGCTGCTTGGCCCGCTAGCACTTTCCTCATCCGCGCGAAAAATTCCCAGAAATACTACTTGACATATCGGAATATGTCGATATAATTGATTGCAGGAGAGAATGAGAGACCATGGCTGCTAGACTGCGACTTACGGATTTAGATGCCCTGGGGCAGGCTGCCGAGTGTTTACGGACGCTGGCCCATCCGCATCGCCTGCGAATGGTCCAAATGTTGCTGCAAGGTGAGTTTTCAGTTGGCGAGTTGGCAGCGGCCTGCAAGTTGCCAACCCCGATGGCGTCCGAACACTTGCGGTTAATGCAGCGCTGCGGTTTTCTCACCAGCGAAAAGCAAGGGCGGAAGGTGTATTACCAGGTGGCAGAACCCCATTTGAAGAACATCCTCAAGTGCGTCGAGGATCGCTTTGGCGTTGCGACAGCAAAGTAGGCCGCTTCCCTTTTTATTTCTTTTAATATATCGACATATTCCGACCTATAGACTAATTGTCGTCTCACGATTGATTGGAGGAGCAAGCCATGGCCATCAACTCGATCCCCCCTCGCCAGTTGCACGAAATGATGCAGTCCGGCCGTCGATTCGACCTGATCGACGTGCGGACACCCGTCGAGTTTCGCGAAGTTCACTCCACCGCGGCCCGCAACGTGCCGCTCGATCAACTCGATGCCGCCACACTTGCAGACAAGCCGTATGGTACGGCGGAACCCCTATACCTGATCTGCCAGGCTGGCGGCCGCGGCATGCAGGCATGCGAGAAGCTGGTCAGGGCCGGCTACTCAAACGTAGTGAATGTAGAAGGCGGCACGCAGGCCTGGGTCCAGGCTGGGCTGCCGGTCGTTCGCGGACCAAAGTCGATGTCGCTTGAACGACAAGTTCGCATCGCCGCCGGATCGCTGGTACTAGTCGGCGCGCTGCTGGGCTACTTCGCACATCCGTACTGGATCGCGCTGTCGGGCTTCGTGGGGGCTGGACTTGTATTTGCAGGAATCTCCAACACCTGCGGAATGGGATTGCTGCTGGCGCACATGCCATGGAATCAAGTCGAAAGCTCCCCCGGTTCCGCCACCACCTGTGCGAAAGGGTAAGCCATGAAGATCGCCATTGTCGGGGGTGTCGCGGGCGGAGCTTCGGCGGCAGCGCGTGCTCGCCGGCTGTCCGAGTCCGCGGAGATCATCATGTTCGAGCGCGGATTCGATCCGTCATACGCCAATTGCGGTCTGCCCTATTACGTGGGCGGCGAGATTACCGACCGGCAAAAGTTGCTCGTTGCGCCCAAGCAGCTGCTCGTCGAGCGGCACCGGCTCGACGTTCGTACGCGCCAGTCCGTCGAGGCGATCGATCGCCAGAGGAAGCTGCTCACGGTCAAAAACCTGGTCGATGGCACAATCTACCGGGAGACGTACGACAAATTGATCCTCTCCCCGGGCGCTTCGCCGCTGCGGCCGCCGATCCCCGGCATCGATTTGCCGGGCATCTTTACGCTGCGAGATTTGCGCGACGCCGACCGATTGCAGGAGGTCGCGTCGCGGGCCGAGAGTGCCGTCGTTGTCGGCGGCGGCTTTATCGGCATCGAGATGGCCGAGAACCTGGTGCGGCGCGGCCTGCAGACCGCCGTCATCGAACTGCAAGATCAAGTCCTGCCGCCGTGGGATCGGGAAATGACGCAGCCGCTCGCCGAGCATCTCCGCGCCAACGGCATTGAATTGCTGTTGGGCGATTCTGCGGTCGAGTTTGTCTCGCGCGGCAACAAGCTCTTGGTGCGGCTCAAGAGCGGCCAGGAATTGGCGGCCGACTTCGTGGTGATGAGCGTGGGCGTGCGGCCGGAGAGTGGGCTAGCCGTCGAGGCCGGTCTCGAAATCGGCGCGCGTGGCGGAATCCGCGTCAACGAGCACATGCAAACGAGCGATCCCGATATCTATGCGGTCGGCGACGCGGTGGAAGTCCATGAATTCGTGACGGGCGAACCGATTCAAATTCCGCTCGCGGGCCCCGCCAACCGGCAGGGGCGCATCGCCGCGGACCACATCTTTGGACGCTCCAGCGCGTATCGCGGCACGCAAGGAACCGCGATCGTCGGCGTGTTTGGCATGACGGCCGCGATGACCGGACTCAGCGAGAAAGTGCTCCAGCGGATGGGCCGAAGCTACGAGAAAATCTACCTTCATCCCACGGACCACGCCTCCTACTACCCTGGCGCGGAACGGATGTCGCTGAAATTGTTGTTCGATCCTGTGAGTGGCGCGGTCTTGGGTGCCCAAGTCGTGGGCACGCATGGAGTTGACAAGCGGATCGACGTGTTGGCGATGGCGATCCAGGCTCGGATGACGGTGTTCGATTTGGAAGAGGTCGAGTTGGCCTACGCACCGCAGTTTGGCTCGGCGAAGGACCCGGTCAACATGGCGGGATTCATCGCCGCTGGCGTCGTGCGGGGAGATTCAAAGATCTCGCAGGTTGCCGATCTGGCTGGCGCGGCGGTGCTCGATGTGCGCACGCCCACGGAATTCGCGTCCGGCCACGTTCGTGGAGCTGTCAATCTGCCGCTCGACGAACTGCGTGACCGGCTGGACGAGGTCGACCGCGGAAAGCGAACAATTGCCTACTGCCAAGTCGGCCAGCGGGGCTATCTCGCGACGCGGATTCTGGCGCAAGCTGGCTACGATGCCGCGAACCTCAGCGGCGGATATGTGACGTATTGTCAAGCAACCGGTGCCCAACAAGACGTTGCTCAATGCCCTGAGCTTACGCGTTGACCTGTTCTGCTTCGCCGATGCCATATTTCTCAAGCAGGCGATAGAGCGTGCGGCGGCCGATGCCGAGTGCCCTGGCCGTGCGGGCTTTGTTGCCGTGGTGCCGGCCATAAGTGGCGACGATGTGTTGCCGCGTGAGCGTGTCCAAGTCCACGTCGCCCGTGGCTGAAATAACGGGGCGCTCGTGGGCGCTGGCCACGATCTCGGGTGGCAGGTTGTCGACGTGGATGTGATCGTCGTCGGCGAGGATCTTCGCTCGGTCAATCGCGTTTTGCAGTTGACGAACATTGCCGGGCCAGCTGTAGCGTTCGAGAAGCGGAATCACTTCGGGATCGATCTGCCACTCGTCGCCGGCGAAGTGCTCGACCAGCAGCCGCAGGTCGCCGGCCCGCTGGCGGAGCGGTGGCAACTCGAGCGTGAGCACATTGATGCGATAGTAGAGGTCTTCGCGGAAGCGTTTCGCTTTGACCTCCTCGTGGAGATCGCGATTCGTGGCAGCGATCAACCGCACGCGGACGCGGCGTTCTTTCACCGAGCCGACGCGACGGAGGCTTCCATCTTCTAAAACCCGCAGCAGCTTGGCCTGCAACTCGCCCGCCAACTCGCCGATCTCGTCGATGAACAGCGTGCCCCCGTCGGCAACTTCAAACAGGCCTTGCTTCATCCCGACCGCGCCGGTGAACGCGCCCTTCTCGTAGCCGAACAGCTCGCTTTCGAGCAGCGTGTCGGGCAGCGCGGCACAGTTGATCACGACTAATGGTTTGTCGGCGAGGTGACTCGATTGATGCAGCGCCCGGGCGATGAGCTCTTTGCCCGTGCCGCTTTCGCCTTGGACGAGGATTGGCTTGTCGGTTGGGCCGACTCGCTCCACGAGACGAAACACGGCTTGCATCGCGGGCGACTGGCCGATGATCTCGACCGATCCCTGCTGACGGCTCAACATCGCTTTGAGTTGCAAATTCTCCTTGCGGAGCTGGCCCGTCTCATGGGCCTTGCGCACGAGCCGATCGAGTTCCTTGAGACTGATCGGCTTGGTGAGGACTTCCCGCGCGCCAAGTTTCATCGCCTCGACGGCTCTTTCGATCGTCGCTTCGCCGCTAAGGACAACGACTTCGCACTCCGTGTTGCGCTCTTTAAGCTTGGAGAGCACTTCCATGCCCGATTGACCCGGCATCACCAAGTCGAGCACGACCACGTCGAACGATTGCTGCTCGGCGAGCTCCAGCGCCCGCTCGCCGTTGTCACATTCGGTGACGCGATGCCCTTGCCGCTGAAAAAACTCGGCCATGTCGGTGCGCAAGCCATCATCGTCATCGACGAGCAACAGCGACAGGTTGGACTTCGCGGAATTGGTGGCCATGCGTGCTAACTGGGGTGTGGGCTAGTTAAGATCGGAGGGGAGGTTTGGTGCCGTAACCTGCTGGATCGCTCTCTCTAGTTCATCGCGACTGACCGGCTTCGTCAAGCAGACACAGTCGGCTCCATGGTCGCCATTCCCGTGCGGGACGGGTTTGCTATAGGCCGAAACAAAAATGCACAGCGTTGGCCGCTCGCTCCAAACGAGCTTCATGGCCTGGTCGCCGTCCATGCCCGGCATCCGCAAATCGGTAATGACCAGATCGGGCAATTTCTCGCGGCAAAGCTGGACGAGTTCCTCGCCGTTCGCCGCAGCGCCCACCACATCATGCCCCATTTGCGGAAGAATCCGGCGAAAATATTCGCGGACGTCTGGCTCGTCTTCGGCGATCGCGATGCGGACTCCACGGCTCATAGCTCAATTCTCGGCAGCGTGATAATGAATTCGGCGCCGGGACTCCCGGCGCCGAGGTCAATCCAGCCCCCGTGGGCTTCGACGATCTGTCGTGCAATCGCCATGCCAAGGCCGGTCCCTTTGGTCTTGGTGGTGAAGAAGGGCTCGAAAACGCTCAGTCGGGCCTCGGGGGTCAGCCCCGGGCCATTGTCCCGCACCGAAATTTCAAGTGCCGGCCCCGATTCGTGTGTCACTTCGCGACAGGCGATGCTGATCCGCACAGGGCCCGAGCACGCCGCGAGCGAATTCTCCAGCAAATTCCGAAATACCTGCACCAGCCGAAAACGATCGGCGCACAGCTTGGAATCGACCTCGCCCGCAGGTTCCTCGAGTGCCGTGTCGCGGTCGCGGCGTGCCGTCTCCACCAGCTGCCAGGCTTCCCGCCAGATGTGTGACAAATCGCAGGGCGATCGTTCCAACTGGACCGGAGCGGCGAAGCTGCGAACTTCGTCGAGCAAGCGGCGGATGTCGTCCTGGGCGCTTTGCAGTCGATGCACTAGCCGCAAGGCTTCGTCGTTGCCCTCGACTTCGAGCTCCAACATCTCGCTGCACGATTGGATCCGCTGCAGCGCGTTGCGGCTCTCGTGCGCGAGGCCGGTGATCATCTGGCCGATGCCCGCCAGCCGCTCGGCCCGCAGCATCCGCTCGTGCGCCTCGCGCCGTTCGGTGAAATCGTGTCCGACGGCCAGCACGGCCGGAGCGTTTTCGTAGTTTTCCAGCCGCTGCGAATTCCACACCAACCACCGCTGGCGGCCGTCGACCGCGAGGGACCGGATGCTCGCACCCGCGGGACGGACGCCCGGCAAACGTCTCGGCCAATTCTGCCCGAACTTCTCCGCGAGCCGCGGGCGCGACCAACGTCTCGAGAAAATCGCAGCCGACCATTTCCTCGACCGGACGACCCGTGATTTCTTGTCCGTAGGGACTGCAATACACGATGCGACTCTGCTCGTCGACGATCACCACCAGGCAGGCCGCTGCTTCGACCAGCATCTGAAATTTGACTTCGCTCCGCTGGTACTCCGCGAGCTTCTCCTTGCGGACATGTTCCGCCTCGTACGCATCCTGGATAATCGCCAGATCGAGGTCGAGGAGACGATTGAGCGATTGAATCGTAGCGCCCAGCGACTCGGGCGGGCAGCTGGCGGAGGTGATCACGAGGTGGATCGCGCCGTTGCGCAACCGCGCCAGCGCCGCGCTAGTGTAGGCGGGGTGCAAGCCGATTTCAGCGTGGCGAAGGCCAATTTTCCAGCGGCGAGCGACGTAGTCGGGGTCAAACTCGGCGCGGAGCGAATCGCTCAACCAACTCCGCAAACTCGCTTTGAGGCGTTCGATTTGGGCCGTCCCGCCGGTAATCACGCGCAACGTCGCCGGGTGTTGCTGAAGCTCGTCGTAGAAATCGTCGATCAGCGCGGGGAGCCCGGCCCGCAAATCCTCCGCCACATGGCGGACATTAGCGGCGTCTTCATCGGTCCAGCCGACGTAGCGTTGTAGATCGCGGTATTGTGAGAAGAATTCGGCTTCCAGCATGCCCAGATTCGCATGGTTCCGCAGAGGTTCCAGACTCCTTGATTGTAATCGTAATCTGGGGCAAGGCGTAGCTCCCCGAATTTGTGCGATTGGGGCCTTGAGCGCGCGAAACATCGCACATCGCGCGTCACAGCACGGACTCGGTCCCGTCGCGCGAGTATTCTCGTCGAAGCATCCTGCGAAAACTCCGCAGTTCACGACGCATGCACTGGTTGTGCCAAATACGATGGTTTTGGCGCGGGGTTTGCTCGATTTGAAGGAGGTCGACAAGTGGGCGGCAGGGAGACCGCCAACTCAGAATGTCCGTTCCATGTGTCCAATGCGCGCAATTGATTGCCGAGGAGGACGAAACCATGGATATCGCTTCAGCAGAACGAGAGGAAATGAACACTGCCACGCTTGATGAGGTCTGCCGGATGGCGCGAAGCATTTTGGCCCAGCATTCCCATTTTCGTGGGAGGGCCAACAACTTCCAATTTGTCGTCGTCGACTGCACCTTGCAGGTACGTGGCTGTGTACCGTCGTTCTATCTGAAGCAGGTCCTGCAGACCTTGCTGCAGGACGTGGCCGGAATCCGGAGAATCGATAACCGGGTGGACGTAGTTAGCGTCGAAGGTCTGAGTAGTTTGTGTGACCGCGATAGGTGACACCGAAATGTCGCGTCGCACGGTGGCGGCCTCAGACCGTCTGCGCGGTACCGTCTGCTCAATAATGATCCGACCGGTTTCCGGTCAGCTCAATGCGGAAGCCTACCCCTCGAAGCACTTCATCGAGTGGCATCGGGGTCGACGGCGTGGAGAGGGGTGGCTTCCGTCTGGGGCATTCTTGCTGGGTGTCGCGGCGACCATTCTGCCTACCAGCGCTGTGTCGGATTCGCACACGGCGCGCCAGAACGCACGGTCCAAGTCCGTGCCGATGTCGCAAACGGGGTCATTTCTGCCGACGGACACCATTTTTCCACGGCACTCGAATTGCGTACTGGATTACTAGGACGGACACACATGGTCCGCAGCCCCGATCGACTCTAGGAATAGCCTTCGATGCAACCGGATTTGACCACGCACTATTTGGGCCTCTCGCTGGATAGCCCGCTCGTTGCCTCGGCGAGTCCGCTGACCGGCGATTTGGATGCCCTGGTCCGGCTGGCTGACGCGGGGATTGCGGCGGCGGTGCTGCCGTCGCTGTTCGAAGAACAAATCTCCCGCCCGCCGTCGCATCCGCAATTGCAGTACGAATACACGTCTGGCTGCTATACGGCGACACTCTCCAGCACACCGGATGTGCACCGAAACAGCGTCGGCCCACGCGACTATCTGCGTCTGATCGCGGCCGCGAAACAAGCGGTTTCGATCCCGATCATCGGCAGTCTCAACGGCTACTCGCGCGGCGGCTGGGTCCGTTTTGCACGTGAAATTCAAGACGCCGGAGCCGATGCGCTCGAGCTCAACGTCTACATCGTGCCAACCTCTGCGGACATGACCGCCAAGGACATCGAGGATGAGCACCTCGAATTGGTCGAGGCGGTGCGCGAGGCGACTTCAATTCCACTGGCCGTAAAACTCGGGGCGCAATTTACCTGCTTGCCGAATTTTGTCGGCCGGCTCGCAGCAGCGGGCGCCGACGGCGTCGTGCTCTTCAACCGCTATTTGGAGCCCGACGTCGACTTGAAATCGCTGCAATTTACGCCCCAACTGTCGCTGAGTACGAACCACGAAATGCGTTTGCCGCTGCGCTGGATCGGCATTTTGCGCGATCAGGTCTCGATTTCTTTGGCTGCCAGCGGTGGCGTTCAATCGGCCAACGACGTCGCCAAGCTGTTGCTGGTTGGAGCGGACGTGGTGATGATGACTTCAACCCTGCTCAAACGCGGCAGCGACTGTGTTGCCGACGTCATCGCCAATCTCCGGCAATGGCTGGAAGTGAATAATTTCGCGACCGTCGAGGAAGCCCAGGGTAGCCTGAGCACCGGCCACTGTGTCGACTCAGCGGAAATCGAACGGTCGTACTACATGCGGGCCATCGCATCGTACTCTACCGTGCATTAATACGGCCGTGCATTAGTCGACGGATGGCGAAAGGAACATCGCATGAAACGCGTACAAGTGAACGCGGTCATCGACGCGATCGCGCTGGTGGTCTTCATGGCTTTGGCCTCGACCGGTCTGGTGTTGCGCTGGCAGCTGCCTCCGGGAAGCGGCGAGGCGTTCGGCCGCGGAATGGGCCGTCGCGCCGGAGAGCGATCGGTCGACTTGCTGTGGGGGCTCACGCGGCACGAGTGGGGCGACTACCACTACTGGATCGCAATTGGGCTGCTGGCCGTACTGTCGGTGCATCTCCTCCTGCATTGGAAGTGGATCATTGGTGTCGTCCGCGGCAAGCAAACGGATGCTTCGGGCTGGAGACTGGCAATCGGCTTGTTTTCATTCGCGGCCATTACCGCCGTCACGGCGCTACCACTACTCACGGGCACCAACACCATGACGCGTAACGAACTGCAGCGGCAGCGGAGCGAACCCGCCGCCGTAGCTCCGACCCAGGAACAGGCACGCCCACTCAACCCGCGAGACGACCGCAAATGAAAAGCGCTTCGGCGGCTTGGCCCGCAAATTGCATGTTGGATAAATCAGCAGTCGTGGCGGCTCGTCGAGTTGGGACCGCCGAATAAAAATAAGGGTTGGATCGAAAACAAAACGATAGGAAAGGCGGACGCCATGAACAGGCAGATTCTCGTCAGTACCTTGGGAAAGACTCGCTTCTTGCAGGGCGTCGCCGAACTGGATCTTGATAATCTCGCTGATATCGCCCGACTCGAAGAGTATGAAGAAGGCGATGTCATATTCACCGAAGGCGATCCGGTCGACAGCGTGTATCTGGTGATCAGCGGGCAGGTTGCCTTGGAGGTCAACGGATCGGGCGTCAGCCCGCAGCACCTGATCAATGTTAGCGCGGGAGAAAGTCTGGGTTGGTCGGCCCTGATGCGTCGCAAGCATCGCGTTTCGACTGCCAAGGCGATCGCGGAGACGCGAGTATTCCGCTTCGACGGTGAAAAACTGCTTTCCATTTGCGACGACCATCCGCGATTTGGATACTGCATCATGCAGGCCACGGCCGCGGCACTGGCCGACCGGCTGCACGCCATGCGGTTGAAGTACCTCGACGTCTATCGGTTGCAGCCGGGCGGCTTCATTTTGGGAGAGGTCGAAATTGGCGCGGACTAGCCGCCGCTGGCTAGCCCCGTTCGGCAGGAGTGGCGGGCAGGAGGTTAATGGATCATGTTGACTCCACAAGAACATGGTGAGTACCTGGCCGAGTTGCGCGAGCATGTGTGCAGCCGGTGCATCCAACGGGAGCCCGGCTCGCCGCCTTGTGCGCAACACGGCAAGCCCTGCGGCATCGAAGCTCATCTGGCGGAGCTCGTCGAGCTCTGTCGCACGACCGACAGCAACCAGATGGCGACCTACATCGATGAGCTGCACGAATTGATCTGTCCGACGTGCGAATTCAAAGATTCGTCGGCTTGCCCTTGCCCGCTCGACTACTTGCTGCAGTTGGCCGTTGAGGCGGTCGAGCGGGTCGAGCAGCGTCGTAACTGAGCGGATCCGGCACAGTGAGTCAACTTGGACCGCTCACTCTGCTGGGAGTCTGCCGCGATGTCCTCTCGATTGTGCGCGCCATAGCCACTTTCTCGGCGCGCGTCGCAGTTGGCCCTCCGGTATGCGTTTTGCGGTATCTTCCCGTGGTTTGTTCGCGGGATTATTTACCAAACGTGATGCCGCCTGCGGCAAGGAGATACTGCCATGACAACTCTATTACGTAAACACCATGTGCCAGTGAGTGAATTATTTCGAGACGCGGCTGCCGCCATCGGGGCGGTCATCGCGGTCGATTGGCTGATGTTGCTGTTGCTGGAAGCGGTTCGACAGGGGGAGTGGATTCCAAACATGTGGTCGTTCAACCAGGCCGTGATATTGGGCCTCGTGTTCGCTGCGTACGCCATCGGTTGGCGCCATCCGTTAGTCGGTGCCACGCTGGTGATCGGGGGAACCGCAGCGTTTTTCTCGGTTGGATATGCGAGCACCCAGGTCATGCCGCCGTTCCCCGTCGCGTGGTTTGCCGCGCCCGGCGTGCTGTACCTTGCGGCTTGGTTTACGGGCCACCGACAGCTTGCCAAAAACTGATTCCAAGGAGACTTGATATTTCACTGATGGATCAATTTCGACATGCGGAGGAGTGATTTGGGCCGAGAGAAATCCGACTGCCTCCGTCAACCGGAGAGCGAACGATGAAAACACAACGAATTCTCTGCCCGACCGATTTCTCCCATTTCACCGACGCGGCCCTCAGCTATGCGTCGTCCCTGGCCGCCGAATCCGGCGCGACGCTCTATATCGTCTATGTCGATGAGTTTCGCGAAGCCGGTGCCGCGCTGGGCGAGCCGCCATTTGCGTACACGGCGCCATTGGTGGTTGCCGACCGAAGCGACCTCCGGCGACAGCTCAAGCAGGTGCGGCCCACGTTGCTGCACGTCAAGTGTGAGCACCGCTACCTGGAAGGAATACCGGTGCGAGAGATCGTCGCGTTCGCCGAACGGGAACAGATCGACTTGATAGTGATGGGCTCGCATGGACGAACCGGGCTTTCGAGGATCGTGATGGGAAGCGTGGCCGAGGGCGTGGCGCGGCGGGCGAGTTGCCCGGTCTTAATCGTCAAACAACCCGTGCCAAACACGGCTGACAGCGCCATGGACGATGCGTTGGTGCTGAACGATTGAAAGGATCAAGCTGAAGAAGTGGTGCGGAAGGCGTGCATCTCGCAACTGGCACGGGTTCAGTCCTCCGGCTCCTTGTCCGCATCTTCTGCCAGCGGATAAACGAATGCGATTGTCCAGCCAAAGGCCAGATGCGTCACCGCCGCGACCCACCAGGGGATTAACTCCGTGATCCATCTTCCGCCCTGCAACCAGGGCTGCAGCCAGAACAAAACCCCATAGAAATTCACCGCCCAGACGGCAACCGCCATCACGCTGCAAGCGATCAGCCGTCCCCGCAGGTCGGCGTTCGGCATAAAGTACGACAGCACCAGGACAAACAGCATCCCGTATAGCATGCCGGTGGCCAGATACATCATGCACCCCAGCGCCAGCAGGCTGCCCCCTTCGAGTTCCAACGCTCGCGCTCCGAGCGGGAACGTCAAATAAACCTCGATCAGCCGTAGCGGATGCTGGGCCGCACCTCCTGCCGTCGGGATGAGCATGCTGCCGATGATGTTAAGCACCAGGCTCACGCAGCCGGCGAGCGCGCCCTGCCACAGTCCAACGCCCGTGAAATAGCTCAGTGGGTAACCCGGTTCGAGCGGCTGCAAGGGAATGGGCGGCAAATCTTCAACGAGCTTGTCCTCCCAGCGGTTGTCCGCCTCGCCGGGCGATCCGTTACTCTTGGACAAGTCCTCGACGAACATCGAAGTCACCTCGCCTTCCGCACCGTGTCGGCCGATTGTGAATTCTGGCAGTTGCTGCAGGGCTGGCGCATCGCCCCGCGATCCGTCGCCCCGCCATCGACTAATCGCCTTTCGTAGCCATCCAGCATGCGCTGGGGCTTCAGCCTCGGGAGTGTCGTGAAGCGACAAATCGATAACTTCTTCCCGCCGCGCCCGATAGCCCGTCACGTCGGTCAATCGAATTTTATAGAACACTGGCGACATCTTGTTCGGTCGGTCCGCGCTTTCGATGTCGGCGCGGACTGTCGAAGCCGGTTCCCACCACATCGCTCGGGCCTCGAGCAGCTTGTGGGCGAGCAGTTGTTCGTTTGCCGGCTCCCAGGTCGGGGCGTTGCTGCGCCGCCGACCCATGAGCGAACTCCGCTCTGGGGGCCGTCCGCAATCCAGTTCATGTACGTTTGGGATTTCTTCAAACTGGCCAAACGCGACAACGCTGACCCATTGCGAGCGACTCGCAATCTGGTCGACTTCCACGCAGACCAGCGGATTGGCCCGCATCCATTCGACCTTCCGGCCCATCGTGGTAAATCCATAGAGAAAGTCGTTGCCATCGGCGGACTGGAAATAAGCAAGATACACCGGCACGACATACGGTTGATTGTCCGCCGCGCATGCCAGTCGGGCGCACCGGCGCTTTGGCCAGGATACCAAGGCACTCTTCACGACTCATCTCGTCAATGACCATGACTCGATCCCCAAACAATGTGATTCACCAGCTGATAGCGAAGCAACTGCCGTGCCGTGCAGGGAATGAGTAGCGATTCCGGCGGCAAATTGGCACATGTCGACGTCTCATGCGCCCAATCCGCACATGGATCGTGCGCCGAAAGGATGCGCCGCGATTGAGGCGGCAATCAATGAGCGTAGTAGGAAAGTAGGACCCCGGCGGCCACGGCCGTGCCAATCACGCCTGCCACGTTCGGTCCCATCGCGTGCATTAAGATGAAATTCTGCGGATCGTCGCGGTGAGCCATCATCTGACTCACGCGGGCTGCCATCGGCACCGCCGACACGCCGGCCGAGCCGATCAGCGGGTTGATTTGCGTCTTGCTCACCAGGTTCAGCAGCTTGGCCAGCAGAATGCCGCATGCCGTGGCCAGCGAGAACGCGACCATTCCCAAGCAAAAAATGCCAATCGTCCGCCAGGTCAAGAACGTCGACGCTTGCGTCAGGCACCCGACCGAGATGCCCAATAGAATCGTGACTATGTCGATAAACTGCGCCTGCGCCGTTTTGAACAAGCGGTCGACCACGCCACACTCGCGCATCAGATTCCCGAAGAACAACATCCCCAACAGCGGCAGCGCCGCGTTGGCAATGAACGCACAGAGCAGGAACCCGACGACCGGAAACATCATCCGCAGCGTCTTCGACACATGCAGCGGTTGCTCCATCCGAATCAGCCGCTCTTTCTTGCTGGTGAGCAGCAGCATAATCGGCGGCTGGATCAACGGCACCATCGCCATGTACGAATAGGCGGACAACGCGATCGCGCCGAGCAGATCGGGCGCGAGCTTCGAGGAAGTGTAAATCGCGGTCGGACCATCCGCGCCGCCGATAATGCCGATCGACGCCGCCTCCGGGCCCGTGAAGCCCAACAACAGTGCGCCGAGAATCGTGCCGAAGATGCCGAACTGCGCCGCCGCTCCCAAGATAATCGTCCGCGGATTGGCCAGTAGCGGACCGAAATCGGTGAGCGCCCCCAATCCCAAGAAGATCAACGGCGGAAAGAAGTCCCAAATCACGCCCCGCACAATGAAATACAGCGAGCTCGCGTGAAACACGTTCTGCGTGCCGCGATCGACGATCATCGGGAATTCTGTCACCGCCGCGTCACCCGCAGGCCGCAGCACGTACTTCCCGTCGGCGAGTTCCGTCAACTTGCCCACCAGCACGCGGCGCCCCTGTCGCAGTTCCTGGATGCCGACGTCCGTCTCTGGATCGATCTCCCCGCCGCCCTCGTAGTCGAACGTCACGGTGCGATCGACCATCACGGCGTGGTAGTCCATGAGTCCCAGCGACTCGCGCTCCGCGATCGGCTCCCCGGCCGCACGCCGTTCGTCATTGGTCTGTTCCAAGCTGGCATTCGCCTTCAGCTTCGCGCGACCCGACGTCGTGGGCTCGTACAGCAGTGCCTTGCCGACGATCGGGTTGGTGACCCGCTGCCATTTTTCGAACGTCTTGCCCGCCCACTCGATCGGTTCCGTCACGTAGTAGTCGAGTTTCTCCTCGTCGACCGGGCCATCGTACGGGCCCACTGGGGTCGACTGCGAGTTGAACGGCACGTTGCCAATCAGAATGCCAAAGCCGATGGGCACTAGCAGCAACGGCTCAAATCCACGCCGCACCGCCAGGTAGATGAACAGCAAGCCGATGCCGATCATCACGCCGTTGCCCCAGTAGAACTGACCGAAGCCACTCTCCTGAAAGTAGTTAACTGCCGTATTCCAAACGTGTTGCCACATCGATCGACTCCAGCGACTGACTTGTCTACCGCGCGGGGCAGGCTTATTCAAATTCCACCAGCACCTGGCCAGCCTTCACCGCTTCGCCCGGCGAAACGCGAATCGTCTTCACCTTGCCGGCGATCGGCGACGCCACGTTGGTTTCCATCTTCATGGCTTCCATGACCAACAGCACCTGATTGACCGCCACCGTGTCGCCCGGCGCGACTTTGATCTGCACGATCGTGCCGACGATCGGCGCCTTCACCACATGCTCGCTGCCGCCGCCGGCCGGTGCGGGCGCCGAAGCTGCGGGAGGTGTCGCTGCCGATTTGCCTGGCGACGTTGGACCGGCGACGGTGCTGCCGTGAACCGTGCTGCCGTGGACCGACGTCGATCCGTAGAGAGGCCCCGGCGGGCCCTCCTCCAACACATCGACATCGACTTCGTACGTCTTGCCTTCGACTGTAATTCGGAGTTTCATGCGTTCACATCTTCCTGCGGATGTTATGGGACGTTTGAATCGCGGCGCGGCCCGCTTCGGCCCAACCCGAAACAGTGTTGCGATTGATGAATCGGATCCGCCGCAAGACGATGCGTCGCCCGACGGCCGCCGTCGCCGCGGCAATGAGAATCGGCACCAGATGCGCGTCGATTCCGCTGGCAGCCGCCGCTTGTGTCGCTTTGCCAAGTTGAGCGTCCGGATCGTCCGAGCTTCCTCTTTCTCGGCGTTCAAAAAAGCGATGCAGCAGCGTGAACACTTCGCCGATCAACCACAACGACACGAACACGGTCCCCATACCGACGATCGTCACGGTGACCGCGTCGAGTAGCTTCTCGCCGAGTGTCATCGCTGCCAGTAGTTGGAACAACTGCGTCGTCATGGCATTCTGCGTAACGTTGTTTAGAGCGGTATCAGCCCATGCTTTTTCGCCGGGCGCATGTCGCGCTTCATTCGCAAGCTGTCGAGCGCCAGGGCGATGTAGCGGCGAGTTTCCGCCGGCTCGATTACGTTATCGATCATCCGCCGGCCGGCCGCGACGTACGGCGTGGCAAATGTGTCGCGATACAAATCGATCAACTCGCGGCGCTTGCCGTCTTTGTCGTCGGCGCCTGCAATCTCTTTGCGGAACACAACTTCCACGGCTCCCTCGGCGCCCATCACGGCGATCTCGGCCGTCGGCCAGGCGGCACAGCGGTCGGCGCCCAGGTCCTTGGCACACATCGCCACGTACGCGCCGCCATAGGCCTTGCGCAAGATAATCGTAATCTTGGGCACCGTCGCCGCGGAATAGGAAAACAGCAGCTTCGCACCATGCCGGATGATGCCGCCATACTCCTGCTCGATGCCCGGCATGAAGCCCGGCACGTCGACTAGGGTCACCAGCGGCACGTTGAACGCATTGCAGAAGCGAATGAAATGAGCCGCCTTGTCCGAAGCGTCGATGTCGAGGCAACCCGCCTTCACCAGCGGCTGGTTGGCGATCACGCCGACCGTCCGCCCCATCACGCGGCCAAACCCGACGATCATGTTCTCCGCATAGAGCGCTTGCACTTCGAGAAAATCGCCCTCATCGACAATCCGCGCGATCACTTCGTGCATGTCGTAGCCCAGCCGCGAGTTCTCGGGCAAAATCGCATTGAGCGCCGGATCGAGTTCGACCACCGGCTCGACGGCCCGCGTGGGCGGATCTTCCAGGTTGTTCGACGGCAGAAAACTCAGCAGCTTCTTGCAGATCTCGACGGCGTGGCGGTCGTCGTCGGCCACGAAATGCACGACGCCCGAAGTCCGCATGTGGGCCTCCGGCCCGCCCAGTTCGTCGGCGCTCACGACCTGGCCCGTGATCTGCTTGATCACGGTCGGCCCGGTGATGAACATCTGGGCCTGCCGCGTCTGGATGATGAAGTCGGTCAGCGCCGGGCTGTACGTCGCTCCGCCCGCACAGGGACCGCAGATCAGGCTGATTTGCGGCACGACGCCCGAGAGCAACGTGTTGTGGTAGAACACGCGGCCGTACCCGGCCAGGCTATCGATCCCTTCCTGAATCCGTGCGCCTCCCGAGTCGTTGACGAAGATGAACGGGCTGCCGGTCTTGAGCGCGGCGTGCATCATCTCGACGATCTTGTCGCAATGGACCTCGCCGGCCGCGCCGCCTGCCACGGTAAAGTCCTGACTCGCCAGGTGGACCAGCCGCCCATCGATCGAGCCGCACCCGGTCACCACGCCGTCCGCCGGCAATTCTTTCCCCTCCATGCCAAACTGCGTGCAGCGATGCTGGGCAAAGCCATATTGCTCCTGAAAGCTCTCAGGATCGAGCAGCTCCTCGATGCGTTCTCGGGCCGAGAGTTTGCCGGCCGCATGCTGCTTCTCGATCCGCGCCGCGCCGCCGCCCAGCTCCGCGGCCCGTCGGCGCTTTTCAAGTTCGCCGATTTTTTCTTCCATCGCAGGTTTTCCGATCGTCGCCGGCTCGGCGGCATCTTGTGATTCTAGCGTTACTGTTTCGTTGGACATGGTCGATCGTCGCCTCTCGTTCAGGAATGCGCCGGCTCACACAGTTCCGTCAACACGCCGCACGAACTCTTGGGGTGCAAAAATGCGATCTGCATCTGATGTGCGCCGAGTCGGGGTGTTTCGTCGATCAGCCGGACTCCGCCAGCCTTCAAATCCGCCAGCCGCTGTTCGATGTCGCTTACGGTGTAGGCAACGTGATGCAAGCCTTCGCCCCGCTTCTCCAAAAACGTCGCCACGCTGCTCGCCGGGTCGGTCGGTTCGAGCAACTCCAGCCGCACGTCGCCCAGCTTGAAGAACCCGACGCGCACTTTCTGGCTTGGCACGTCTTCGATCTTTTCGAACTCGGCACCCAGAATGTTCGCATAGAACTCGCGGTGCTCGGCGATCGATCGCACGGCAATGCCGATATGGTTGACGGCCTTGGCATGGATCATTACAAACTCCTTCGCTCAGCTATTAAATGACTCGGTGTACTGGCGATTTGTGTGGCACGCCAGGAGCTTCCAGCGACGGGCGTGGTTCAACACCGCAACGTTCAGCCACGCCCTTCGGTGGAACCTCAGGGACGTGCCACCCGAAATTTACAGACTCGCTCAGCTATGGTATGACTCGCTGTACTCGCCAAACACTCCAGCCAGTGCCGCGCAGATCTCGCCGACGGTCGCATATTCTCGCACCGCGGCCAGAATTGGCGGCATCAGATTGCCGTCCCCCTCGGCCGTGCGACGCACCGTGGCGAGCGCCTCGGCCACTCGCGCGGCGTCGCGCTCGTCGCGCACGTGCTGCAGCTTGGTCACTTGTCGCTAGGTCGTCGACTCCGGCACCTCGAACAATTCCACCTGCGGCTGCTCATGTGAGACGAATTTGTTGACGCCCACGATCACGCGGTCGCCTCGGTCGACGCTCTGCCCATAGCGATAGGCCGACTGCTCGATCCGCTTCTGCACGTAGCCTTGCTCGATCGCCGCCACCATGCCGCCCCGCTCGTCGATCGCGCGGATAATCTCTTCGGCCTCGGCCTCAAGTTCGTCGGTCAGTTTCTCGACAAAGAAGCTCCCGGCGAGCGGATCGATCGAGTTCACGACGCCCGACTCGTGCGCCAGCATCTGCTGCGTCCGCAGGGCCACGGTGACCGACTCCTGCGTCGGAAGTGCGAGTGCCTCGTCCTTCGAATTCGTGTGGAGCGACTGCGTGCCGCCGAGCACGGCCGCCAGCGCTTGAATCGTCACGCGGACCACGTTGTTGTCCGGCTGCTGGGCGGTGAGCGTCACGCCGCCGGTCTGCGTGTGGAACCGGAGCATCTGGCTCTTGGGGTTCTTGGCGCCGAACCGATCCTTCATGATCCGGGCATAGAGCCGGCGGGCCGCGCGAAACTTGGCCACTTCCTCGAACAGGTCGCTGTGCGAGGCGAAGAAGAACGCCAACCGCGGTGCGAAATCGTCGATCGCCAGCCCCGCGCGGATTGCCGTCTCGATGTAGCAAATCGCATCGGCCAGGGTGAAGCCGATCTCTTCCGCGGCCGTCGATCCCGCCTCGCGGATGTGGTAGCCGCTGATGCTGATCGTGTTCCAATGGGGCACCGACTGCGTGCAATAGGCGAAGATGTCGCTCGTGAGTCGCAGCGACGGCTGAGGCGGGAAACGATACGTGCCCCGCGCGATGTACTCCTTGAGGATGTCGTTCTGGATCGTGCCGTTGAGCTTCTCGGGCGGCACGCCCTGCTTCTCGCCCACCGCGATGTACATCGCCAGCAGGATCGCCGCCGTCGAGTTGATCGTCATGCTCGTCGAGACCTTGTCGAGCGGGATGCCGTCGAACAGCGCCTCCATGTCGGCGAGCGAATCGATCGCCACGCCGACCTTGCCCACTTCGCCGGTGGCCAGCGGATCGTCCGAGTCGTAGCCGATCTGCGTCGGCAGATCGAAGGCCACGCTCAAGCCGGTCGTCCCTTGTTCGAGCAGGTAGCGGTACCGCTTGTTCGACTCCTCCGCCGTGGCGAAGCCCGCGTATTGCCGCATCGTCCAAAAGCGGCCGCGATACATCGTCGGCTGTACGCCGCGCGTGAAGGGAAATTGGCCGGGGAATCCCAACTCCTCGCGGTAGCCGTCGAGATACTTCGCATCGGGCGTGTAGAGCCGTTCGACCGGTTTGCCCGAGGCGGTCACAAACTCGCTCCGCTGCTCAGGAAATTTGGCGAGCGTCTTGGCGACCGGTCCGGTCGTCCATTCCCGCAGCGATTCTTCCAGTCGATTGGGGGTCGCGGTCGTCGTCATCGAAATCAACTTCCTATCTGCACAAATTACTGTGGTGAATCTGCGCGATCCGTGCGGCTCGCCGTTTCTTGCAATACGTCGTCGACCAACTGTGCCAGCGTTTCGCTGCCGTCGAGAATCGAGCGAGTGCGAGCCGTCGCTTTCCCGTTCGTACCAATTACATCGCAAACGCGGTGCCGAATCTCCTCGAGGACCGCCTGGCGGATCTCTTCGAGTGCCTGGCTGTCGCGGCGCGCGCGCCACTCGTCGACCTTTTGCGAGGTGATTTGTTCCAATGCATCCACCAACTCCGGGATGCCTTGGTGATTGGCCGCGCTGCACAAGATCACGGGCAATTCGCCACCAACACCAAACGTGCCATCGCTTTGAATCGCCTCTCCGCAGGAGGTCGCTTCACCGATCGGATGCGCAAGGTCGAGCTGCGCCATGCGGCTCGTCTCCAGCGCGGCGAGCAATTGCTGCTGCAATTGGGCCGACTCCGGGCGATCTGCCTTGTTGACGACAAACAGGTCGCCGACTTCCATCAGTCCCGCCTTGAGCATCTGCACCGAGTCGCCTTGCCCCGGCGCGAGCACGACGATCGACCAAATCGGCATTCCGTGCGATTTCGACTTCGCTTTGGCCGACGCCGACCGTTTCGACGATCACCACGTCGCAGCCAGCGAGCCCCATGACGCGGACGACACCCTTCGCTCCGAGGGCCAGCCCGCCCAGGTGACCCCGCGACGCCAGCGAACGAATGAACACGCTCGGATCCGTCGCATGCCGCATCATTCGCACGCGGTCGCCCAACAGGGCCCCGCCCGTAAACGGCGACGACGGATCCACGGCGACGATCCCCAGTTTTCGCTCCGGATATCGGCGTGCGCAATTCCGTCGCCAGAGTGATCCACCAGCGTCGATTTACCGGAACCTGGTGCGCCGGTCACGCCGAGCACCAGCCGCGGCTGTGGCCAATCGCGGCTGCCGGCCAGGAGTTCGGCGAGCCGCTGCGGCTGGTCGGTCATGATGCTCATCAATCGCGCGGCGGCTCGCAGCGCGGTGGGGCCGCCGCCGCGAGCCGCGCCCACGAGTTGTTCCAGATTCGTTTCCATGATCCCGCTCGGTGTGCGCAGATTACACTGCCGCCGGTTGGTCCAGCAGCGTTTGCCCCAATAAACCGTCGAGGGTTTCGACGATCGTCCGGGCCGGCGTTCCGGGCGTAAACACAGCCGCCACGCCAATTTCCTTGAGCTTCGGCACGTCGTTGGGCGGGATCGTCCCGCCGCCGAACACGAGGATGTCGTCGGCCTCGCGCTCGCGCAGCAACTCCACCACCCGTCCAAACAACACGTTGTGTGCCCCGGAGAGTAGCGACAGCCCGATGCCGGCGACGTCTTCTTGAATCGCCGCGTCGACAATTTGTTCGGGACTGCGTCGGATGCCGGTGTAAATCACTTCGAAGCCGGCATCGCGGAGCACGTGGGCCACGTATTTCGCCCCGCGATCGTGACCGTCGAGCCCCGGTTTGCCGATCAACAATCGCCGTTTTCCCGTCGCTGCGCATCGGGCACCTTCCTCGATTCATCGAACCCGTCCGGTTCCAGGGGTGGCACCGCCAGGAGCTTCCAGCGACGGGCGTGGTTCGACTACCAGTGCCGACAACCACGCCCTTCGGCGGAACCTCATCGGACGTGCCAACCGCGATACCCGGACGGCTTCACTTATCTCTATTGGGCCGCGACCGCGATTCCCCTGCCGCGGCAAACTAAACGCGATTCGTGTGCCAATTGTTGCGAATCCGTCGCGCGGCCGTCGGGGCGTCGCCTGTTGTTGAAAATCAAAGATTGAATCGCGATTTCAAAATTAGGGTCGAGTTACCAAGTGCGGAAAGTGTGCGTTTTGGCACATCGAGGTAATTCTCGCACAGTCGCCGCGGGCCTCCGCAGCGCTCGCTCGCCGCATCGCGCTCGAACATCCGCGGTTCGACGCGGACTTTCCCGTCGCAGACGTTTGGCACGACCATTGCTTTAAGATGGCGCGGCGACAGGCGGACGAGATTCCAAACGCAAACTTAAGCAGTCCAGGAGGAATTCTCATGACACGCGAGGTCGTAGTAGTCAGCGGCGCACGGACACCCATCGGCGGATATGGCGGCAGCCTGAAGGACATTCCGCCCAGCGACCTCGCGGCCCTTTGCGTGCGCGAAGCGGTGAAGCGGGCCAACGTCGAACCCGCGTCGGTCGGGCACGTCGTCTTCGGCAATGTGATCCACACCGACGCCCACGACCACTATTTGGCCCGCGTCGCGGGCGTGAAGGGCGGCCTGCCGGTCGAAACGCCGGCGCTCACGCTCAACCGACTCTGCGGCAGCGGACTGCAGGCGATCATCACCGCCGCCAACGCGATCATGCTCGGCGATGCCGACGTGGCGGTCGCCGGCGGCGCCGAGAACATGAGCCGCAGCCCGTATCTCTCGCCCGCGATGCGCTGGGGTGCGCGGATGAACGACACGACGCTCGTCGACGTGATGGTCGCCGCGCTGAGCGATCCGTTCGACGATTGCCACATGGGCGTGACGGCGGAGAACGTCGCCAAGAAGTGGAACGTCTCGCGGGCCGACCAGGACCAGCTGGCCGTCGAAAGCCACAAGCGAGCGGCGGCCGCCATCGAGAAGGGCTATTTCAAAGAGCAGATCGTGCCCGTCGAAATCAAGGTCAAGCGCGACACGGTGCAGTTTGCCGCCGACGAGACCGTCCGCGCCGACAGCAGCGTCGAGAAGCTCGCCACGCTCAAGCCGGTGTTCGACAAGGAAGGGCAGCGTCACCGCGGGCAATTCGTCGAGCATCAACGACGCGGCGGCGGCGGTCGTGCTGATGGAACGCGGCCTGGCCAAGCAGCGCGGGCTGCGTCCGCTCGGCCGGCTGGTGGCTTACAGCTACGCCGGCGTCGACCCGAAGTACATGGGCATGGGCCCGGTGCCGGCGGTCCGGTCGCTGCTCGAGAAAACCGGCCTCAAGCTCGAGGACATCGACGTCTTCGAGGTGAACGAAGCGTTCGCCGCGCAGGCACTGGCCGTCACCCGCGAGCTGAAGCTGCCTGCCGATCGGACGAACCCGAACGGCAGCGGCATCTCGCTCGGTCACCCGATCGGGGCGACCGGCGCGATCCTCACGATCAAGGCGCTGTACGAACTCAAGCGGACCGGCGGCAAACGTGCGCTGGTGACGATGTGCATCGGCGGCGGCCAGGGGATCGCGGCGATCTTCGAACGCGAGTGACGTCGCCACCCTCGCCGCAACACGAACAATTTCAAACAACTTCACAACTTCCATAGGAAAGGCGCGAGCAATGGGTCGACTGGATGGCAAAACGGCATTGGTAACGGGTGGCTCGCGCGGAATCGGCCGGGCGATCGTCGTGGAACTGGCTCGCGAGGGAGCTCGCGTGGCGCTCAACTATCAAGCGAACGACGCCAAGGCGCAGGCTGTGGCCGACGAAGTGGCCGCGTTCGGCGGCGCGGTGATGCTCGTCAAGGCGAACGTCGGCAACGCGGCGGAGGCCCGCGCGATGGTCAAGCAGGTCGCCGACGAGTTCGGTCGGCTCGACATCCTCGTCAACAACGCCGGCATCACGCGCGACAGCTCGCTCAAGAAAATGACCGACGAGCAGTGGGACGAAGTGGTCAAGACGAACCTGGGTGGCTACTTCTACTGCACGTCGGCGGCGATTCCGGTGATGACCGCGCAGAAGTTCGGCCGGATCATCAACATCAGCTCGATGAACGGCCAGATCGCGGCCTTCGGCCAGGCGAACTACAGCGCCAGCAAGGGCGGCATCATCGCCTTCACCAAGACCGCCGCCCTCGAGCTGGCCAAGAGCGGCATCACGGTCAACACCGTCTCGCCCGGCTTCACCGAGACCGAATGTTCGCCGAGGTGCCCGAGAAAATCCAGGAGCAGATCAAGAGCCGGATTCCGCTGGGCCGCTTCGCCAAGCCGGAGGAGATCGCCAAGGCGGTTGTCTTCCTGGCGGACCGACGGCGATTACATCACCGGCCAGCAGATCAACGTCAACGGCGGCGCATTCATGTAGTAGCGGCCCCGGCCGTTGCCTCCGCGGCAGACACTTTGAACACGCAGATTCGACGGGTAGCGCACGATGAGCGACAATCACAGAAAAGATCAACATCTTCGACCCCACCGGGATGATGAAAAGCATGCGCGACGCCGGCATCGACGACTGGTCGAAGATGATGACCGAGATCGTCTCCAGCGACGCCTATGCCGAGGCGAACGCCGAAATGCTCAACGCCTGGCTGACCAGCTCGGCGCCGTTTCGCAAATCGATGGAAACGGCCGTGAACCAGTCGCTCGCGGCGCTCAACCTTGCCTCGCGCGACGACTACACACGGCTCGCCGAGCGGATGACCAACATCGAGATGCGGCTCGACGATATGGATGCGAAGCAAGACGGCATCAACTCCAAGCTCGACGAGCTCCTCCGCCGCCAGCCGCAAAACCAAGGGTGAAAGAAGGTTTCGATGAGCACAACACAAAATGGCGACGGCGCCGCGGTCACTTTCGAGGACGTGTGCGAACAATGGCACGACGCCTCGGTCAATCTGCAGACGTTCAATCGCCTGCTCACCACCGACGCCAAGATCGCGCAAACCCCCAAGCAGCTCCTCTGGACGCTCAACAAAGCCAAGCTCTATCGCTACGTGCCCGTCGTGCCGGACGACCAGCGGCACAAGATCCCGCTGCTGTTGGTGTTTGCGATCATGAATCGGCCCCATGTGCTCGACCTGCGGCCGGGGCACAGCTTCGTCGAATACATGCTCCAGCACGGCTACGACGTTACCTGCTCGACTGGGGCATCCCCGGCCCGGAAGACCGCGAGCTCAAGTACGACGACTACGCGCTCGAATACCTGCCGCGCGTCATTCGCAAGCTCAAAGTCGGTCACCGGCGCGAACGAATTCAGCATGCTCGGCTGGTGCCTCGGGGCGTTGATCAGCACGATCTACGCCTGCCTGCGGCCGGACGATGGGCTCAAGAATCTGATGCTGCTCACCGCGCCGCTCGATTTCTCCGACAAGAAAGCCGGCGGCTTCAGTCGCTGGGTCACCGAACCGGCGTTCGATCCGGACAAGCTCGCCGCAGCGTTCGGCAACGTGCCCGGCGAAATGATCGACGCCGGCGCCAAGATGCTCAAGCCGGTCGAAAACTACGTCGGCACCTACGTCAACCTGTGGGACAACATCGACGACGATGGCCGCGTCGAAGCCTGGCACGCGATGAACACCTGGGTCCGCGACATCATCCCGATGCCCGGTGCCGCCTATCGCCAGTTGATCAACGAGTTTTACAAAGAGAATCGGCTGATGGAAGGCACGCTCACGATTCGCGGCGAGCGCGTCGACCTGGGCCGACTGCGGGCAAACTTGTTCAACGTCATCGCCGAAGCCGATCACATCACGCCGCCCTGCCAGTCGGAGCGCGTGATCGACCTGGTCGGCAGCAGCGACAAAGAAGTGTTCCGCGTCAAAGGTGGCCACATCGGCATCATGGCGGGACGCGGCGCGGAAAAATCGACCTGGCCGCACCTCGACGCCTGGCTGGGGGCCGCGCTCGAACTGAGGCGCGGATCACATGCGACGCGTCGCCGGGAGCGAACGGCCGTGAACTGGGACACTCTGATCGACGAAGCAGCCCTCGCGCGATTGCTGCCCGCTGCCTATCGCTCACTTCGCCCGGCCGCGTGAAGGAAGGCCTGGTCGATATTCTTGCGCGGCTTGCCACTCGCAAGCTCAAGAACAAATCCTCGCCGACCAGGCAGCAGCTACCCCTCGATGCAACTCTCTCCGTTCGACTCGGTGCGCTCGCCCGCAATTGCCCCGTGCTGCACAAGCTCGGGCAAGTCCTCGCCCGCGACGGCCGCCTCGCCCCGGAGTTGCGGCACGAACTGCGGCAGCTCGAATCGCTGCCGCCGACGGTCGATCTCGACACGATCCGGGCGATTCTCACGGACGAACTCGGACCGCTCGACGAACTCGGCGTCACGCTGCTGCCGCCCGCCATCGCCGAAGCGAGCGTGGCGGTCGTGATTCCCTATCGCGACGACCGCGATCCGACGGCCCCCGAGGGCGTCTTCAAGATTCTCAAGCCGGGCATCGAGGAGCGGATGGAACTCGAGCTCAACCTGCTTGCCAGACGTGGGTTCGCACCTCGACGCCCGCTGCGAAGAGCTGGCGATCCCGCAACTCGACTATCGTGAGACATTCGACCACGTCCGCGCCAAGCTCTCGCGTCGAAGTCCGGCTCGACGAGGAGCAGCAGCATCTGGCCGAGGCGCGGGCGACTTTTCGCCGACCACCCCGACGTGCAGATCCCCGCGCTGCTTCCCCATTGCACGCCCCGCGTCACCGCGATGGAGCGCATCTTCGGCGACAAAATCACGGATCATCCCCTCGAATCGCAGCGGCCAGAAGCACTCGTCTGGCCCACCTCGTGACGCGGGCCCTCCTCGCGCGAAAGCGTGTTTTCGCCGTCCCACTGGGCGATGTTTCACAGCGATCCGCACGCCGGAAACCTGTTCTATACCCGCGACGGACGCCTCGCCATCCTCGATTGGAGCCTGGTCGGACACCTCGGCGAAGCGGAGCGAATCGCCATCACGCAGCTCGTGCTGGCGGCCATCATGCAGCAGCCCGAACGAATCGTCGAACTGCTGGCCCAACTCGACCAGCGGCGATCCGTCGATCACGCGGCGCTACAACAGATCGCCGAAAACTCTCTCCGCCGCATCCGCCACGGCCAGCTCCCCGGCATCACCTGGCTGGTCGCGCTGCTCGACGATGCGACGCAAACGGCCCGCCTCCGCGTGGCCCCCGACCTGCTGTTGTTTCGCAAGTCGCTCCACACGCTCGAAGGCGTGATCGGCGAACTTGGTGCCGATGGCTTCAGTCTCGAACAATCGCTGCTCGTCGAGTTTATCCGCCACTTCGGCCGCGAGTGGCCCGAGCGATGGTGCACAGCGCCAGACTTCGCGCTCGTTCGCGACACGGCTCTCGAACGCCGATCTCGTACACACATTGCTCAGCGCGCCGCTCGCGGCGGCGCGATTCTGGCAGGCGGAGTGGAGGGAGTCGCTCGCGCTCTGCAATTCTTAACATAGCGCCCGCAAGTCGTGCCGCGCGCATTGTGCGAGTCCGTCACACCAGCGTAACAGATCGGCACATTATCAAATGCGCTCGCGCAGGGCCGATTGTCCACCGCGCGCCTGTTCGTTCGATTTGCATGAATGTATAATTACGTGCTGGCAGAATGGTCGACACTAAAGATAGGCTCTCTTGAGGCGGAACGGAGTTTGCCAAACTGCGAGGGGAAATCAGACAATGACGCACAACGGAGTCTTTCCAAAACTCACCGCCGACGAAGCGGCCCAGCTCATCGGCCACAACGCAATGGTCGCCTTTAGTGGTTTCACTCCAGCCGGTGCCGCCAAGGCCGTGCCACTGGCGATCGCAAGTCGAGCGCGTGAACTTCACACCAGCGGCCAACCCTATCAGATTCGCGTCCTCACCGGCGCTTCCACCGGAACGAGCCTCGACGACGCCCTGGCCGAGGCCGATGCGATCAGCTGGCGAGCTCCCTACCAATCCTCCGCGCCCCTCCGCAATCGAATCAACGACGGCCGCGTGGACTTTGTCGATCTGCATCTCTCGCATGTGCCGCAGTCGGTACTGTTCGGCTTCTTCGGCAAAATCGATTTCGCGGTGATCGAGGCCAGTCGCGTCACGCCCGATGGCCGCGTCTTCCTCACCAACTCGGTCGGCGCCTCGCCCACGTTCCTGCAGGCGGCCGACAAAGTGATCATCGAACTCAACCGCAGCGCCTCGTCGAAGATCAGCGAGATGGCCGACATCGTCATTCCCAAGCCGCCGCCGTTTCGTCCAGCGCTCGACCTCGACTACCCGCTGCAGCGGATCGGCAAAACGTACGCCCGCGTCGACCCGGAAAAGATCGTCGGCATCGTCGAGACCGACCAACCCGACGAGCTCACCGAACTCACGCCGCCCAACGCCACCAGCAGCGCAATCGCCCACCACGTCGTCCACTTTCTCCTCGAAGAAATGGCGAGCGGGCGCATCCCGCCCCACATGCTGCCGATCCAGTCGGGCGTCGGCAACGTGGCCAACGCCGTGCTCGCCGGCCTCGGCAAGCATCCCGACATCCCCGAACTGACCATGTACACCGAGGTCTTCCAGTCGGCCGCGTTCGAGTTGATGACGCAAGAAAAGATCGCCGGCGCGAGCACCACCGCGCTCTGCCTCACCCAACAACAGATGTCCGACCTGATCGACGAAATCGACTACTACGCCCCACGGCTCGTGTTGCGGCCACAGGAAATCTCCAACAACCCCGCGGCCGTCCGCCAGATCGGCGTCATCGCGCTCAACACGGCGCTCGAGTGCGACGTCTACGGCCACGTCAACTCGACCCACGTGCTGGGCCGCCACATGGTCAACGGCATCGGCGGCAGCGGCGACTTCGCCCGCAACGCTTACCTCTCGATCTTCATGTGCCCTTCGATTGCCAAAGACGGACGCATCTCGACGATCGTCCCCATGTGCCCCCACGTCGACCACAGCGAACACTCGGTCAGCGTCGTCGTCACCGAACAGGGCCTGGCCGACTTGCGCGGCCTCGCGCCCGACGACCGCGCCGCCCGCATCATCGACTGCTGCGCCCACCCAAGCTACCGCGACTATTTGCATCGGTACGTCCGCGAATCCGCCCCCGGCCACATCCGCCACGACCTCGCCCGCTGCTTCGCGCTCCACCAGAACTTCGAACGCTACGGCACGATGCTCCCCGACACCGCCACCACGACGGTCAAGTCGCCGCTCGGCTCTGATGGCGCGTCCAGTATCAAGGCAGGCGACGCGCTCTCGGCGTCGTCGTGACGTGACCTATTCGTCGAACGATCTGCAGAGAATCGTCGGAGCCTGGCCTATGCTCAAGAAAAATGCTCGAGCAGCGATTCTTCCCGTATTCGGTTCCGCAACACCTTAGGGGCGTTTGCCCTATTTGCCGTTGCCCGTAACGGAAGTCGGCAAATGACGGTTCGACATTGGTCAAGAACACTGCTGCCCTCAAGCTGCAAAGTGCAGTCACTTTGAGCACACATCTGGCTGCTGGAAGTTGCGAACGGTCAAACCCACCGCTGCGCCGAACTCCGAATCACATCTGCGATGGGATGATGCATCCTCAGCATCTTTGGGATGTGGCGAATTGCGGGCGGTGGGGACGCCTCAGCAGGTTGTCGATACGATTTCCGAACCGAAAAAAGGGTGCTTTGATCGCAGTTCCAAATAACGTGTGAGTTTATGCCACTTTCGCGCGTCGGCGAGAGCCCATCGCCAGCATTCCCACCATGATCAGCAGTGCACTCGCCGGCTCGGGCACGGCGGCATTCGCAGTGGCACCCGATCCGCTGCTGGCCGTTAGCCCGAAATGGGCCTTCCAGGTGTCGTACTGGGGCTGGCCGATCACGCCGCCGTCGGCATCATTCTGTAGCGTACCGGCTGGAGCACCAAGACTATTGCGCCAGACCGTGTAGTCGGCGGCATTGACAGTTTCGTCGTTGTTGTAGTCGCCGGGAAGGCCCACTGGAGAAAGCGGAACCAATCCTTCCAGCACCTGCACGTTGTCAAAGATTCCAAAGGCGAACGCGGGGTTAAGGGTCACGGAACTGAAAAAGTCAAACATCATCATAGAGACAGTCCCCCCCAAGGGAGCAGGAAGGAAGTCGCCGTTGCTGTTGTCGATCGTGCCAATCACGATCGTATTTCCGGAATTGGCACTTCGCATCGAAACCCTCACGTAGCCAGGGGCAGTGGTATTGCCCGAGGGGCCGATGGCTTCGGTGTCGACTTCAAAGTTGAGCGTCATCCATTGAAACCCTCCTGCACCGGCGGGCTGGGTTCCAGAAGATCCTTGTGTAGGCACCGCCGTAGCGATATTGAAAGCGGGAAAGGCATTCGTGTAGTACGGATCGCTGCTATCACGCGACGCAGCCACTTTGCCCGCGGCATATTGACCACTCCCGGATTGAAGCTGCTCGCCTTCTTTATATAATCGATAGTCAGTTGCAGCCGCATCGCCTTCGCTCGAGTAAACAAACGACCCGCCGAACGGCAAAGCCACAGGGCTATTATGTCCGACCCCAGCGCCCAGAAACTCCGTCGTGCCAGTACCGGGTGTGCCGCCGCTCGGTGCCCAGTTCAACCAGGCATCGACTCGGAACGTATACTGTCCCGTGTACGCCGCGTTGGAATTGAGAGCAACGATCCCATCGGCCTCAGCGGGTGCGTTGTTGTTCACCTCAAGCTTCATGCCGATCGTGTCGCTGCCGTTTGGTGCGGGTGGTAAGCCCTTGGTTGAATAGTCAAAGCCGAACACAGCGGACGCGTCGGCGTCTTGATAAATCGTCCAATTCGTTCCAGTACTCAAGTCGTCAGTAAAGATCTGCCCGACTGCCGTGGTAGGTGCAAGTACAGAAACCGCCAGAATTAGTACTCTCATTTGACATAACATGACGCTTAGCTCCCGGAGTAGATTTAACCGTTCTGAAGGCGCGCCGAGTATCTTACTGCAAGATCCCCCGATTCAATACCTCCCGCCGAGTGGCTCATTACGACTGTCAACTTGAGCATATCTACTATACTTCGGGCATAAGCCAAAAAAAAGCTGGCATTGGAAATCTGCTGTGATGCAATATGCCTCCCAATTAGCTCTCCTATGTACCACTTGATTGACTTTCGAGGTCGACCTCGCTTATCTACCTATCGTGCTTCGGTGGCCCTAACCGAATGCATTTAGCTCCAACATCAAGTCGCGTCGGTTGGACAACCCGCCATCCCGAAGGTTCCGCCTAAATTGACGGCGGTGAGGAAGACCTCGGCAGTTTAAGGATCACTTTGATGACACCGAATCTTTCGCCATCGAAGCCGCGTGTTATTTGCCCCCAAGTGCACAATGAGGGCGTGTCCTGGGCCAATCGATGTGCGGGCCGGCACCTGGTGATGTCAAAAATTGGACTGGGTCGGCAATTCCTGTTATCGGCTGGCACTCAGGGAATCGAACCCCGAGCCTTCCGCTTCGCTGGCGGTCGCTCTCTCCGTTCGAGCTACACGGTTAGGTGCAAGCATATTTTCGGACCGGGAGGTAGGCAAATCGCCAGCACCAAATTCCTTGCCAAACTCTTCCCTGGACGAATCAAAGCGACGTACTTTGTCGTGGTGGCCGAAAATAGTTGTTGAATTTGGCCGCGCGATGGCTTAGGTTGGATCGCGTCCTATGGACAGGTGTTCATGCGTGGTGGTTGGTTCGTCGTCGGCAGGCCTGTGTCTGGGCTGCAGCCCCTTATCCGGTAGCCACGGATTGATGGGCAGACAGTGGGACACATACTTCGAAGGCCGGCGGCGGTCAAAAGCCGATCGCTCGCGGTGCGCGCCTGCCGGTCGGGCAGCGGAGCTCCGGGCGTTTTCCGGAGGAGATCTCCTCTTTTTTTCACCGCTATGTTTCCAACCAGATGCAGGCGTCCCGACATTGCCAGGCGGGAACGTGAACATGGACATTTCCGGACAAATCAGCGCTCCATTTTGTCAGCTGCCGCGGGCGATTGGCCCTCGTTTTCATGGGGCCGGCGGAGCAACGAGCGGACAATACGAACGCGAATTGTCACCTCGAATCGAGTTCGCGCCGCGGCACGCAGTGGCAACCTCAAGCCCGGCAACGACTTGCGAGGCGAGCCAAAAAACCGCCTCGGACAAAACGCGAAAAACATCGGGCCGCACGACCTATTGTCCGCTGAGTCCGGCACCCACTCGGACACTTCGCAGCGTGACGGAACGAGCGGCGGCGTCTGCCTGGCACGGCGAGCGCGACGTTATTCGAACTCCAGGATCGGCTGGTCGACCGACAGCGTGTCGCCGACGCCCACCAGCACCTTGGCCACCTTGGCCTCGCGCTCGGCCCGGAGGACGTTTTCCATTTTCATCGCTTCGACCACCGCCAGATCCTGCCCCGTTTTCACGTCCTCCCCCGCGGCGACGACGATCCGCGCGAGCAAGCCCGGCATCGGCGAGAGCAGGAACTTCGACGTGTCGGGCGGCGGCTTGTCGGGCATGCGGGCCAGCAGCTCCGCGGCCCGGGCCGAGAGCACCCGCACGTCGAGCTGCGTGCCCCAATGGAACAGGCGGT
This sequence comes from uncultured Planctomycetota bacterium, assembly GCA_963847905.1. Taxonomy (GTDB): domain Bacteria; phylum Planctomycetota; class Planctomycetia; order Pirellulales; family Lacipirellulaceae; genus DASYDU01. The sequence continues at coordinate 965,284 of CAWKBP010000007.1, forward strand.
AGAGGAGGTGCCGCCGCTCGACTTGGACGCAGACCGCTTCGCCGTTGATGTGGCCGCGGAACAGCGGCTCGCCGAATTGCCAGTCGGTCTCGACGCGGTAGGTGTGGCCGGCGTGGACGACGTCGTATCCGCCGTCGCAACAGCCGTCGATCGGTCGCACGTTGATCAAGTATTTGTCGCTGCCCAGGAGGACGACCCAATCGGCTTCGACCAGCGGCTCGTAGCCCGCGAGTTGGCCGCTGATCTTGGCCGCCCGCTCGCGGTAGCGGCGATGGATCGCGCCGCACGTGGCCACGAGCAGCAGCGGATCGTCGTGGACGACGTCGGCCGCGTTGAAGCCGTCGGGATATTCCTCGGCGATCAGATTGGTGCTCAGCTCGCCGGCGCGGAACCGCGGATGGTCGACCAGGGCGCCGAGGAAGCTGATGTTGTGGGACACGCCGCGGATGTAGAACTCGTTGAGGGCGGTCCGCATGCGGGCGATCGCCTGGTCGCGGTCGTCCGCGTGGGTGATTAGCTTGGCGATCATCGGATCGTAGTAGATCGAAACCTCGCCACCCTCGTCGACGCCCGTGTCGACGCGGACATTTGCCGACTCGGCCGGCGGCATGTACCGCACGAGCCGACCGACCGAGGGCAGGAAATTGCGGAACGGATCTTCGGCATAGATGCGGGCCTCGATCGCCGAGCCGCGGAGCTGGACGTCGTCTTGCCCGAGACGGAAGCCGCTCGCCGGCGGCAACGCGGATCATCAGTTCCACGAGATCGAGGCCGGTCACCAACTCGGTGACCGGGTGTTCGACCTGCAGCCGCGTGTTCATCTCGAGGAAGTAGAAATTCCGCGACTGGTCGACGATGAACTCGACCGTGCCGGCGGACCAGTAGTTGACCGCCCGAGCGAGCGCGACCGCCTGGCCACCCATCGCCCGGCGCGTCGCTTCGTCCAAGAGCGGCGAGGGCGATTCTTCGATCACCTTTTGGTGACGACGTTGCAGCGAGCACTCGCGCTCGCCGAGGTAGATGATGTTGCCATGTTGGTCGCCGAGGACTTGGATCTCGATGTGCCGCGGCTCGTCGATGTATTTTTCCAGGAAGACGCGGCCGTCGCCGAAGCTGGCCTGGGCTTCGTGGGTCGCCCGCTCGAAACCATCGCGGCACTCATCATCGTTGCGAGCGATTCGCATCCCCTTGCCGCCGCCGCCGGCACTGGCCTTGAGCATCACGGGGTAGCCGACGTCGCGGGCCACGGACGCGGCCATCTGCGCATTGGGAATCACCTCCGCGTAGCCGGGAATGGTGTTCACGCCGGCCTCGCGGGCGAGCCGCTTCGAAGTGATCTTGTCGCCCATGCTGGTGAGGGCATGGGGATTGGGGCCGATGAACGTGATGCCGGCCGCTTGGAGCCGCTCGGCAAACTCCGCGTTCTCGGAGAGGAAGCCATAGCCGGGGTGGACCGCTTCGGCGCCCGTCTCGCGGCAGGCGTCGAGCAGGTTGTCGATCACCAGGTAGCTTTCGGCCGACGGCGGCGGACCGATGCACACCGCCTCGTCCGCCAGAGAGACATGCAGCGCGTCCTTGTCCGCCGTCGAGTAGACGGCCACCGTGGCGATGCCCATTCGCCGCGCCGTCTTGATCACGCGGCAAGCGATTTCGCCGCGATTCGCAATGAGGATTTTATTGAACACGTCGAGTTCCTTCCCGAGCTGCCATCCGCTGAGCCACGTTCAGCGGGCTCGTTGCCAGGAACGGTGCTACAGAGGAATGTTTCCATGTTTACGCCACGGGTTTTCCAGTTTCTTGTTGCGGAGCATGGCCAGCGAACGGCAGATTCGTTTGCGCGTGTGACGCGGCGCGATCACGTCGTCGATGTAGCCGCGGCGACCGGCGACGAACGGGTTGGCAAACTTGCGCGGTACTCTTCCGTCAGTTCGGCGATCCGATTCGCGTCGTCCCGATCCTTGCGGAAGATGATCTCGACCGCACCCTTGGGCCCCATCACCGCGATCTCGGCGCTGGGCCAGGCGACATTCACATCGCCCCGCAGGTGCTTCGACGCCATCACGTCGTACGCCCCGCCATAGGCCTTGCGAGTGATCAGCGTGATCTTCGGCACCGTGGCTTCGGCATAGGCATAGAGCAGCTTGGCCCCGTGCTTGATGATGCCGCCATATTCCTGGGCCGTGCCCGGCATGAAGCCCGGAACGTCGACCAGCGTGATCAGCGGGATGTTGAAACTGTCGCAGAACCGCACGAAGCGAGCGGCCTTGATCGCCGACTTGATATCGAGGCAGCCGGCCAGGACCATCGGCTGATTGGCCACGATGCCGACCGGGAAACCTTCCATCCGCGCGAAGCCGACGATAATGTTCTTGGCGTTGTCGGACTGAATCTCGAAAAAATCAGTGTCGTCGACGATCTTGAGGATCAGCTCCTTCATGTCGTAGGGCTTGGTGGTGCTGTCGGGAACCAAGGTGTCCAGCGAGGGTTCTTCCCGGTCGGCGTTGTCGGGAGTGGGCCGGAACGGCGGCGGCACTCGGTTGTTGGCCGGCAGGTAGTTCATCAGCCGGCGCGTCATCAGCAGGGCTTCCACGTCGTTCTCAAAGGCCAGGTCGGCCACGCCGGAGCGCGTCGAATGGGTCACCGCGCCGCCGAGCTCTTCGTGCGAGACGATTTCGTGCGTGACGGTGCGGACGACTTCCGGGCCCGTGACGTACATGTACGAGCTGTCGTTGACCATGAAAATGAAATCGGTCATGGCCGGCGAATAGACGGCGCCGCCGGCGCAAGGGCCCATGATCAGCGAGATTTGCGGGATCACGCCCGACGCGAGCACATTGCGCTGGAACACTTCGGCATATCCGGCCAGCGAGGCAACGCCTTCTTGGATGCGGGCGCCGCCGGAATCGTTCGAGTCCGATCACCGGTGCCCCGACCTTCATGGCGTGGTCCATGATCTTGCAGATCTTCTCGGCATGGGGTTCGGAGAGCGAGCCGCCGAAGACCGTGAAATCCTGGCTGAAGACGAACACGACGCGACCGTTGATCGTGCCATAGCCCGTGACGACGCCGTCGCCCGGCACGCTTTGTTCGCGCATGCCGAAGTCGACGCAACGATGCTCGACGAACATGTCCCACTCTTCGAACGAGCCGGGATCCATCAAGAGCTCGATCCGTTCGCGAGCGGTGAGTTTGCCCTTGGCATGCTGGGCTTCGATACGGCGCTGGCCGCCGCCCATTTCGGCGGCCGCTCGCTTTGTCGCCAGTTCTCGGACGATGTTTTGCATGGTGAATAAGGAATTTAACGAATTGCGACGGATGAATTGCTACGTATTGCCTATTGAGCCTGGACACGACGATCGGTTTCGGCCGAAATCGCGGCTCACGCACATGCAATAGTGACGTTGTGCTATTGCAGCACCATGCATTCCTATATATCGGCCATATCAGTCGCCTGTAACACTTATAATTATAGCATTCATATCAATTTGCTGCAATAGCAGCATTTTATTATTGACTTGGGTGGCGGACGGACGAATAATTGCGGTAGAGAGGAATCGACTTGAATCTGAGCAATTCGCGCTCCAAGGAGCGACACGTGTTCCCCACGCCCTTGAAATGAGGAGAGAAAAAGCCATGCCAGAAACCGCAACCGCTAGTCCTGTGTTTGAGGAAGTTTTTCAGAACATTCGCAAAGCTGCAGAAGCCAATCTCAAAATGCAGCAGGAGGTGCTGAGTCAATGGTCGGTGCTGTGGCCAGGCATGCCGCTGCCACAATCGGCCTGGATCAATCAAATGCAGAATCTTCGCAAGCAATGGATGGAGACGGTGTCCGGTCTGGCGCGCAAGCATCGGGAAGTGGTCGATCGGCAGTACGATGCGGCGATCGAGTCGCTCGACGCGGCGTTGCACATTCCGGATGCCGGCACTCCCGAGGAGTTGCGTCGCCGGACGGAGCAGTTCTATCGCAAGACGCTCGATTGCATGCGAGAAGTCACCGAGACCCAGATTCGCGAATTTCAAGAGGCGGTCACCAAATGGACCGATCTGTTCGCCAAGTCGGGACCGTGAGCTGTTACTCGATTGGTAGTTTGCGAGGAAGTGGCGTCGTGGCCAGCGTTGCGGCCGCACCGGCTGTCTGGATCGGACGGCCGCAACGGGCTCGGCGTAGATACCCCGAATGCACAAGAAAGGTGAGTCGCTATGAACATCAACAATAAAGTGGCGCTCGTCACCGGTGCCGGGAGTGGCATTGGCGCGGCAGTCTGCCGCGAGTTTGCGAGTCGCGGAGCGCGAGCCGTCGTGCTGGTCGATCGCCGCGACAGCGTCTACGATCTGGCCGATTCGATCAACAGCGCGGTCGGCCGGCAAGTGGCAGAAGTGAAAATCGGCGACACGACAAACGACACCTTTCGCACTCAGGTGTACGACGAAGTGGTCGCCCAGCACGGAGTGGTGAGCATTTGTGTTCCGGCGGCGGGAATCACTCGCGATGCGCTGGCGGTGATGGTCAACAAGGAGACCGGCAAAGCGGAGCCCTATTCGATCAACACGTTTCGCGAAGTGACTGAGGTGAACCTGATTGCCCCGATTTACTGGGCGATTGAAATGGTCGCTCGGATCGCGGAAGACCGTTGGCAGCGCGGGCTGAAACGTTGGGAGCCGGCCGAAGCCGTGCAGGGAACGGTCGTTTTCATCGGTTCGGTGTCGTCACAAGGCAACAAAGGCCAGATCTCCTACGCGGTCACGAAAGCCGGCCTGGAAGGTGCTACGGCAACGCTGACCAAGGAGGCAATGTTCTACGGAGTCCGCTGCGGGATCATCCACCCGGGATTCACCGATACGCCGATGGTCCGCAGTCTGGGCGAGGAGTTCATTAATAAGAACGTGCTGCCCTATACGCAGCTGCGGCGATTGATCCGCCCCGAGGAAATTGCCGACGCGATCTGCTTCATGGTTTCCAACTCGGCCGTCAGCGGCCAGTTGTGGGCCGATGCGGGTTGGCATCCCTCAGCCTAAGGCTCATACTTGAGTCCGATGCAGACGGAGCGTACCCCCTCGCATGTTGCCGCCTGGAGGCAGAGCAACTGGAAGTGATGGCCATGGCAGACGAACCAATTCAAATCAAGCGCTACCCAAATCGCCGCTTCTATGCGCGGAACACGAGCAAGTACGTTTCCTTGCCTGAGATCGAAGAGATGATTCGCGCCGGGCACACCGTCGAGATCCGCGACAATCAGAGCGGTGACGAGATCACGCATGCGGTGCTGACCCAGATCATCATGGATCGCCAGCCGGAGAAAATGTCCCTGTTCCCGGTCGACATGCTGCACTCGATCGTCCGATCGAACGACATGATGACCGAGTTCTTGCGGGACTATTTCCGACAGTCGCTGACGTATCTTGATTACTTAAAGCAACACGGGGCGTCGGCTCAGAATCTGGCGAACCCGGTGCATTGGGTCAAAGCGTGGATGGACGGCTTCCGCCCTGCCAATGGAAATGCACTCGCCGTCCACGCGACCGAAATTGCCGTTCCGAAGGATTCCGAGGCGGAACTGGCCCAGCGCGTCGCCGAACTCGAAGAACGAATTCGGCAGCTTGAGTCGGCGCAATCTTAGCGGCGACTGGCCCGCGCCCCGTGAGTGATTTCCGTGCAAACCTAGCCCACCGGTGTGCGAATCTGCGCGCCACCTTCGCTTCTGTAGTGCGAGCGAGTTCGCTGACTGCGCTGATTTCGGCGGCTATTGGGCTTCCCCTGGGGCTGGCACATTTTGTGCTTTTGTTTGTGCCCGGTCGCCGACCTTGGAGTCTTGCGGCGACGCGACGACTCCGTCGAGATCCTTCAGGAAGAAAGCGCCATCCGTGAGCGAACCAAGATTTATCACCGTCGACGGCAACGAAGCGGCCGCGTATATCGCCCATCGAACCAACGAAGTGATCGCCATCTATCCGATCACTCCTGCCTCGCCGATGGGCGAATTCTGCGACACCTGGTCTTCCCAGGGACGACAGAACATCTATGGCACGGTGCCCGAGGTCATCGAGATGCAGAGCGAAGCGGGGGCGGCCGCCGCAGTGCACGGTGCGCTGCAGGCGGGGCGCTGAGCTGCACGTTTACCGCGTCGCAGGGGTTGCTGCTGATGATTCCGACGATGTTCAAGATCGCCGGCGAGCTGACGCCGACGGTCTTTCACATCTCGGCCCGCACTCTTGCCACCCACGCACTATCGATCTTCGGCGATCACAGCGATGTGATGGCGGCCCGCAGCACGGGTTGGGCCATGCTGGCGTCGAACTCCGTGCAAGAAGCCCACGACGGTGCGCTGATCGCCCAAGCGGCCACACTCGAATCTCGTGTGCCGTTCCTGCATTTCTTCGATGGCTTTCGCACCTCGCATGAAGTCAACAAGATCGAACAGATTTCGGATGATGTGATCCGCGTCATGATCGACCAGGATTTGATCCGCGCCCACCGGGACCGATCGATGGACCCCGACCGACCGATCCTCCGCGGCTCGGCGCAGAATCCGGATGTGTTCTTCCAGGCACGCGAGGCGTGCAATCCGTACTATCTGGCGGTGCCGGGAATCGTTCGGAAGGCGATGGACCGCTTCGCAGAATTGACGGGGCGTCAGTATCACTTGTTCGAGTACGCTGGCGATCCCGATGCGGATCGCGTGCTGGTGATGATGGGCTCGGGCGTCGGTGCCGCAGAGGAGGCCGTCGACAAGCTCATGTCCAACGGCGAAAAGGTGGGCGTACTCAAAGTGAGGCTCTACCGACCTTTCGACACAGCCGCTTTTGTCGACGCCCTGCCGAGAACCACTCAGGCGATCGCCGTCCTCGATCGCACGAAGGAACCAGGTGCAGATCGGCGAACCTCTCTACGAGGAAATCGTTACGGCACTCTACGAGCGGTGGCACGAGGCGAGGCCCGAATCGAACTGCTTTGCCGCGAGTGATTGGCGGACGATACGGCTTATCGTCGAAGGAATTCACGCCGGCGATGGCGGCGAGGACGTTGGCTGAGCTTTCGTCTCCCCAACCACAGCGGCACTTTACCGTCGGCATTCGCGACGACGTGACGCGGCTGAGTCTCGATTGGGACGCGGACTTCTCCACCGAGCGCGACGACGTCACGCGGGCCGTGTTCTATGGCCTGGGCAGCGACGGCACGGTGGGGGCGAGCAAGAATTCGGTGAAGATCATCGGCGAGAACACGCCGCAATACGCCCAGGGCTATTTTGTCTACGACTCGAAAAAGGCGGGTTCGATCACCGTTTCGCATCTGCGATTCAGCCCGCGGCCGATCAACTCGACCTATTTGATCGAGACCGCCAACTTCGTCGCCTGCCATCAGTTCAATTTCCTCGAGCGTATGGACGTGCTGGGCGTTGCGGCCAAGGGAGCGGTTTTCCTGCTCAATAGTCCCTTTGGCCCGGAGGAAGTGTGGGCGAAGCTACCGCGCGAGGTGCAAAACACGATTATCGAAAAGCAGCTTCGATTCTACGTGGTCGATGGTCTGCACGTTGCGGCGGAAGCCGGCATGGCCAATCGGATCAACACGGTCATGCAGACCTGCTTCTTCGCGCTGGCCAAGATGCTGCCACGCGACGAAGCGATCGCGGCGATCAAAAAGGCCATCAAGAAGACGTACGGCAGTCGCGGCGAAGCGGTGCTCGCGCGGAACTATGCAGCAGTCGACGGGGCGCTGGCCGCACTGCACGAGGTCCGCGTTCCGGCAACCGCGACGAGCGAAACGCGCCGCCGCCCGCCGCTGGCCGTCGACGGCCATTCCGATTTTGTCGAGCGTGTGACGGCGGCGCTCTTGGCGGGCCGCGGCGATTTGTTGCCCGTGAGCGCGCTGCCAGTCGACGGAACATTCCCCACGGCCACGGCGAACCTCGAAAAGCGCAGCATCGCCCAGGAAATACCGATCTGGGAGCCGGACATCTGCATCCAATGCGGACTCTGTGCGCTCGTCTGCCCGCATGCAGCCATTCGGATGAAGCCGTTTTCGCAAACGGATCTTAACGGTGCCCCCGAGAGCTTCGTCCACCGGCCCTGGAAGGGGAACGAGTTGGCTGACCACTTGATGACGATCCAAGTCGCCCCAGAGGATTGCACGGGCTGCGGAGTGTGCGTTGACGTTTGTCCGGCCAAAAGCAAAGAGGTCGCGCGTCACAAGGCGATCAACATGTCGCCCAAGGAGGAGCATCTCGAACGTGAGCGGACGAATTGGGACTACTTCCTGACGATTCCGGAAATTGATCGGACGCTCGTCGATCACAACTCGGTGAAGGCGTCGCAGATGCTGCAGCCACTGTTTGAGTTCTCGGGCGCCTGCGCCGGCTGCGGCGAGACGCCCTATCTCAAGCTGATGAGCCAGTTGTTTGGCGACCGGGCGGTAATCGGCAACGCCACGGGCTGCTCATCGATCTACGGCGGCAATTTGCCGACGACGCCTTGGGCCACCGACGGCGCCGGGCGCGGGCCGACGTGGAATAACTCCCTGTTTGAAGACACCGCGGAATTCGGCCTCGGTCTGCGACTGGCGGTCGACGCCAAGCGGGATTACGCCCAGCATCTCTTGCGGCAATTGTCGGATGTCGTGGGCGATACGCTGGTCCGTGAGCTGTGCGAAGCAGCGCAGACTAACGAGCAGGAAATTGCCACCCAGCGCGAGCGAGTCGCCATCCTCCGACATAAGTTAAACGGGCCACGATTCGCCGTTGGCAGCCGCCCTGGAACCGATCGCCGAAGTCCTGGTCCGCCGTAGCGTTTGGAGCGTCGGCGGCGACGGCTGGGCCTACGACATCGGTTTCGGTGGACTGGACCATGTGCTAACCTCCGGGCGTGATCTCAACATCCTGGTGCTCGACACGGGAGTCTACTCGAACACGGGCGGACAGGCGTCGAAGGCCACGCCGCGAGCGGCCGTCGCCAAATTTGCCTCTGGCGGCAAGCAGGCGCGTCGCAAGGACCTCGGCATGTTGGCCGTTTCGTACGGCAGTGTGTACGTGGCCCAAGTGGCGATGGGAGCCAATCCGGCCCAGACGATTCGCGCGTTTACCGAAGCCGAGTCGTACCCGGGCGTGTCGCTGATCCTCGCCTATAGCCACTGTATTGCCCACGGCATCAACATGACCACTTCGATGACGCATCAAAAAGACGCCGTCCAATCCGGCTTCTGGCCGGTCTATCACTACGATCCGCGAGAAGCAAATGCCGACGGCCATCCGTTCCATCTCGATAGCCGTGCGCCGAGAAAGACGTTCCGAGACTTTGCCATGCAGGAAGGCCGCTTCGCGATGTTGATGCGGTCGAAGCCAGAAGAGGCGGAGCGGCTATTTCAACTCGCTCAACAAGACATCAACGACCAGTGGCACTACTACGAGCAGATGGCCGGCGTCGTACGCGAGATCTCGAAATAAGGCGAAATCCCCCATGCAAGTCGATCTAAGCACAACATACCTGGGCTTGAAGCTCAAGAATCCGCTGGTGGCCTCGGCCGGCCCGCTGACGGGCAGTCTCGAGACGCTTCGGCAACTCGACGACAATGGAATCGCCGCGGTCGTGCTTCCTTCGCTGTTCGAGGAGCAGATCGAACACGATGAATTGCAGCTGAACCGGCTCTACGAGTTTCAGGCCGATTCGTACGCCGAATCGCTGAGCTACTTCCCCGAAACGGCCGAATTTGGCAAGGGATCGCGGGAATACTTGGAACTCGTCGAAGCCGCGAAGTCGGCGATGTCTGTCCCGGTCATCGCCAGCCTCAACGGGCAATCGCAAGGCGGTTGGACGCGGTACGCGAGGATGATCGAGGATGCCGGGGCCGACGCCCTGGAACTTAACGTCTACTTTGTGCCAACCGATTGTGGCATGGAAGGCTCGGAGGTCGAGCGGCGCTATGTCGACCTGGTCGCCGAAGTGCGGCAGTCCGTCAAGATTCCGCTCGCGGTGAAGATCGGCTCGCAGTTCAGCAGCATTCCGAACATGGCGTTCCGCCTGGAGACTGCGGGCGCCGACGGCCTGGTGTTGTTCAACCGATTTCTCGAGCCAGAGGTCGACCTGGAAACGTTGCAAATCGTCCCCGATCTGGTTCTTAGTCAGCGGCACGAAGTGAGACTGTCGCTGCGGTGGATTGCGATTCTGCGAGATCAATTGGCATGTTCGCTCGCGGCGACTAGCGGGATCCACGACGCGAACAACGCGATCCGAGCGCTATTGGTCGGCGCCGACGTGACGATGATGACGACCGGATTGTTGAAACACCGATCGGCATGCGTCGGTCCGATGCTGGAAGAGTTGTCCAGTTGGCTAATGGAACACGAATATCAGTCGGTCGAACAACTCAAAGGCAGCATGAGTCGAGCGAACTGCCCGAATCCGAGCATGTTGGAACGTGCTAATTACATGAAAGCGCTGGCGACTTATACCCCCGAGTATTGGGCCAGCTAGTTTGGTGGCGTAAACAGGCGATTCAATCTTTGTGTCTGAGGTAGGAGCAATGGGACTTTACGAGAACATTCGCAATGAGCCAGTAAGTCGGCTGGCGCTCCGCGAGCCGGTCGTCGTCGGACGCGAAGCGACGGTCCGCGACGCGGTCACCCGCATGCGCGAACAGAAGCTTGGCTGTGCGATTGTCGTCGACGACGAGCGGAAGCCGGTCGGACTCTTTGCCGAGTCGAGATTGACGCAGCTTTTGTGCGAGACACCCGCAGCAATTTACGATCCGATTCTCGAGCATCTCGATCCGCAGTGGCCCACGGTGGCACTGACCGATCCGATATCGCGTGTGCTCACTGCCTTGGAACTTGATAACGTGCGCTTCCTGATCGTGGTCGATGACCAAGGTCGGCTCGCAGGGCTGACCGGGCAAAAAGGCCTGATGGAATACGTAGCGGAACACTTTCCGCAGCAGGTGATCGTTCAACGAATCGGCGGGCAGCCATATCCGGCCGAGCGTGAGGGAGCATGACCATGCGAGACAATTCTATGCCAGCCAAGCACGTGGAAGAGTTCAGCGATCCGTTGCAGAACTACGATCCAAAGACATATCGCGACCCCTTAGAGAAAGCATTGGCTGAGGAGACCGTCGCTGCCGTCCAAACTATTCCGGTGGCGACCGTCACGCCCAGCACACCCGTTCACGCGGCGGTGAATGCACTCGCCGGATTGAAGGTGTCTTGCCTGCTGATCGTCGACGACGGGCGACTGGTCGGCATATTTTCCGATCGTGACGTATTGGATCGCGTGGCACTCGAGTATGATCGCGTAAAGGATCGTCCGGTCAGCGAATTGATGACCACCGACCCCGTCTTCGTGTACGCAGCCGACTCCGCGGCTGCGGCCCTTTCGATCATGGCCGTGAGCGGGTTCCGGCACGTACCCGTGACAGACATTGAACAACAGGTCGTGGGAATTGTCAGTCCTCAGCGGGTCGCCGAATTTTTGCGGAGACAAGTGCTAGAATAAGGGCCCCCGACAATTTGCGGCTATCATGAACCCAAAACAGGCGGAGTCGACCACATGAACCAGAAAAGTCATTTGGAGAAACTGAAGAGTATCGATTTTTTCCGCGGCTTCGACGACGACCAGTTGAATCGACTGGCTGACATCTGCGATTTGCAGGAATTTCCTGCTCGTACGACCGTATTCGCAGAAGATGATCGGGCGCAAAAGGTATACGTGATCTTGACCGGCCAGATCTCATTGGCGATCTGCGAGCCGGCGGACTCATGCAAGCAGATTGCCATCGTCCAGGCGGGAGACCTAATGGGCTGGTCGCCGTTGGTGGGACGGACCCGCCTCTACGACTCGGCTCACTCGCTGACACCCGTCACGGCACTCGTCTTTGACGGCGACGCCCTGATGGAGTTTTGCGCCAATAACCCGACCTTTGGCTTCCGCTTTATGCATCGCGTGGCTTGTACATTGGCCGAACGGCTGAGCGGCACAAGATTGCAACTGCTCGAAATGAGCGGCATCCATCTGCCCGAATTCCCCATCGAGTCGGACTAGCGGCATCATGGTTGGCGGTTGTCGCCTCTCGATTGAACAGCCAGCCTGAGCGCTGTTTCGGCACATACTTTTTCGGCCAGTAAGATTAGTGACAGCGACCGTTGTGGCGATACGAATCGCACCTGCAACGCGACACAACACGAAGCACAGCCCCTTGTCACAGCCGGGGCTTATTCTGCGTTCACGGCTCCCTGCGAAAATCTGCGTACGCTTGCCGCACCGAGAAATGCACCGACTTTGAGCCGGCTGATCGATGACATGAGCATGCAAGGAGCGGTCGCCAAATAGCGCCGCGGCGACGGGGCTAGCAGAACTGAAATTCGGGTCGCTGATTCAGTATCTGGCCCTCGATCAACGTGAACTCCAGTGCCTCGGGTGTTTCAACTTCACCGATGCCAACGACTGCCACATTGTGACAGTTCTGAAACAAGAGCTGCACGCCAAAATAACGCTCGGTAGCGCTGCGGAAGGCGGTCCCGGCCAGCATTCGCAAGAGTTCGCCGCGGGTGCAATCGTCCATCGGGCAGTCACCGAACGATTCCAGCGAACTTCCCGTAGCCGAGCGTCGCTCGACCAATCCCGCGACATTTCGCCAATCCCGCGGCCCCGAGTTGCGAATCACCGAGTCGAAATCCATTTTCAGAAACGTTGCCGCGCAGTGCCCGCTGAACCATTTCGACCGGAACCGTATGCGACATGCTCTTTTCTCCCATGAATAGCGAGCTATTGACCGATGCGGCAATGCGAGCCTGTGCCCGCCGCTGCTCCAGTTTGCGCTTCCAAGACGATGGCGTAACGACGGCCGCATGAATTTCGAGCGGATGGACGCGGAGGACTCTAAGCAAACCGGCTAGCGTTCCGAGTCGCCGCGGATCGAGCGGAGGCCAAAGATCGGACCGATGTCCCGGCCTTCCCTTGCCTCGAACCGAACTGTTACTTTCTCTTTGCCAACGATCAGTTCGTCCGGAATTGCGTATTCGACGTCGAAGAACTTGGCTCCCGTGCCGCTCTTGAGCTGCTGCTTAGAGAGCGACTTGCCATCGATTGAGATCGTAAAGTCACCCTCGCGGCGCCTTTCGCCGCCACGATAGGTCAGCACGAGCAACGCCGGATGCTTCTCGTCCACCGGCACGTCGAACGACATCCAACCTCGTCCAAATCGACCGGCTCGATCGCCCGCGCGCACCGGCCAGGCTTCGTCGCCCTGGTAGTTAAAGTCGCGTTCCGACTGCATGTTGCCCGGTTGCACTAGGGCGACGGTGGCCGCTTCGAGCTTGCGGAGCCGATCCCGCTCGGCGGCGATTTCCGCCGCCCGGGCCTTCCACTGCAACTCGGTGTAAATATCCCAATAGCCGCCATACACGCGGTGATGCAGCCGATAGAACGGTACGAAATCGACGTCTTGCTCGCGGCCGGCACCCGAGGTGTGAAATCTCACGCCGGCCTCGTCGCCATCATCCGCTTCGCCGCCCGCTAACGTGGCTTGCTTTTCACTCAGAGTGAGCCACTCCTCGACCGGCCGTTCGTTGGTGACAAATACGGGGATCTCTTGGACTGCACGCCGTTCACGTCCACCGCCCGTCGGACCGCGACGTCGCTCCGGCCCCAAGTCCCCGGCCAGCACCAGCGGTCCCCACATGATCGCCACGCGATTCGGATTGTCCGGCACCGGTTCGGTGTGCAGCTTCTTCGGCAGTGTGAGCGAGACCTTGTCGCCCGACTTCCATTCTCGTTTGATGTGGACGTACGATCCCGGCGCTGGAGGGTTCGCAACCGCTTTGCCATTGACCGCGACTTCAAATCCCTCGCCGGCCCAACTTGGGCGACGGAACGACAGCGTCAGTGTGCGCGGCGACTCGAGATCGAGGGTGAGCGTCGCCGAGTCGCCTTCCGGAAAATCGGTGTCCATTTTCACTTGGGCCCCCGCCGACTTCCAATTCGCCGTCGACGGAACGTAGAGGTTCACCCACAAACGACCGTCGGCCTCGTAGTAAATGCCGTCGCCATGCAGCGCGTGGCTTTCCATGCCCGAACCCACGCAGCACGTGAAGCTGTTAAACATATCCTGGTATTCGTGCTCGACTCCCTGCCCCACTGGGACCATGTAGCATGTGCGGCCGTCTTCCGGATCGATCGACGCCAGAATGTGGTTCATCAGCGATCGCTCCATAAACTCGGCATATTCCGGCTTGGGGTCGAGAGCGAACAATCGGCGGGTTAGCTTGAGCATGTTGTAGACATTGCAAGTCTCCGCGGTGCGGCCGTCGACAAACTCGTTCAGCTTGTCCGGCTGGCCGAAATACTCGTCCTTGCCGTGCCCACCCGTGGCGAAGCTGTGATGGTGCGCCACCCGGTCCCAAAAATAGCGAGCGGCGACACCGTCTGGCTCGTCGCCGATCGCCTCATAGCGCGCGAGCGAACCAAGCAGCTTGGGCACCTGGGTGTTGCCATGCGTTCCGGCGAGCATGTCCTGTTGATGCTTGAGCGGATCGAGAATCGCATGATGTTCAAACTTGTACGACAGCGCGAGCCAGCGTTTATCGCCCGTGTCGACGTACAAGTCGACGAAGACTTCGTTCATGCCGCCGAATTCGGTGTTGAGCATTGTTTGAATTTGGGCGTCGTCCATGTCGTCCACGTTGCTCTCGCCCCAGGCAGAAAACTTCTCCAACACTTCGAGTGCCTGCTGGTTTCCCGTGTAGCGATAGGCATCGCGCAATCCCGCGTACGTCTTGTGCAATGTGTACCAGGGCGACCACAGGCCGTTGAGATCAAAGCCGCCGGAGCGGATATTGCCCTTTTCCACTTCGGCAAACTGCTCCTGGCAATTCTCGAGAGCGCCGACAAATCCGTTGCCGTTGGCGTCTTGCACTTCTTTGAGCTGGTCGACGATGTAGTCGGCCCGCTGTTTGAATCGCTCGTCACCGGTGGCGGCCCACATCAGGCTCACCGCCGACAAATAGTGGCCCGCAATGTGTCCCGTGAGTTGCCGGCCGTCGCCATCCCAGCCGCCGTAGCCTTCGGCTTTCGGCTCCAGCCCGGCCAGTTTACGATAGTTCGCCAACATGCGATCCGGCTCGAGCTTGAGCAGATATTCCGCGTCCAAGTCCTGAGCGCGCTTTAGCGGGCCGCCGGTGACGCGAACGTCGGCCAGCGGCAGCGGCCGGGCAACCGCGGGCACCGCGGGCGGAATCGCCGCGCGAACGGAAGCAGCTCGCAGCGAAACCGCCAGGC
This sequence comes from uncultured Planctomycetota bacterium, assembly GCA_963847905.1. Taxonomy (GTDB): domain Bacteria; phylum Planctomycetota; class Planctomycetia; order Pirellulales; family Lacipirellulaceae; genus DASYDU01. The sequence goes on from CAWKBP010000007.1 coordinate 980,542, forward strand.
ACAATGCCACAATCGCCATTCGCACGGGCGTCAAAACAAGTTCGACTTCAGGCGACGTCGACAGGATGCAGCTTGTCATGTTTTCCACTCGGTAAGCTAGGCCGACTTCATCATGGAAGAAGAGAATCCACGCAGGATGGCTCAAGATCGAAATGGAACTCGCATGAGGAATTCGCCAGTTCGGACGAAGCGGCGATCTCGGTCCAACGCCCCAAATCGGAAACTCCGGCCCTGGCAGCGGACACGCAGTATAAGATATCTTGTGCACAAGGTCAATTTTCGCTCGGCCTTTGGAGGCTGCATTCGTCGAGTCGCCTTGTTTCATCACGTTTGAGTCGAGACATACATCGTGTACAGTAAATCTTGAGGCATCGCATCCAATTCGAGCGGCGATCAATTCCTCGCAGAATAAATGGCGGATTTCAAGATATGAAGTTGGCCGAGCGAATTTACGAAGACCTGCTTTCGCGCATCGAGTCGCGGGAAGGTCTGCCGTGCAAGTTGACATTTTCGGCGCTCTCTTCGCACTACGGGGTGAGTCTGACGCCAGTCCGAGCGGCTGTGCAGCAATTAGTTGCTCAGGGCTACCTGGTAACGCTGGAAAATGGCCGGCTGCAAGTGAGCGACGATCCGCCACATAGTGGCCGCTCGCGCCGCTTGGAGGTGAACGAGCCACCGCCCGACTATGAAGCAATCATCCGGATGGATTTGATCCAGATGAGTTTGGCGGGCGACTTGCGATACTTGCGAGAAGGCGCGGCGGCGGCGAAATATGGGATCGGTCGAACCGTCTTGCGGCCGATCCTCAGCCGACTTGCCGGTCAGGGACTTCTCGACCATGTCCCGCGCTGCGGCTGGAAGGTTCGTCCATTTGACAATCGCGACCTGTGCGATTTCATCATTGTGCGCGAGTCGCTTGAACTGGCGGCGCTGGAGCAGGCGCGGGACAAGTTGGATAAGCAAGTGCTCGGTCAATTCCTGGCCGGGAATCAGAGCAAGTCGATCGGCCAGTTGGGGTCGCTGAATAACAATTTGCACGGCTACTGGATTCAGCTATCGGAGAATCGCTACATTATCGATTTTTTCGAACGTCAGGCGGTCTACTACACGACTCTCTTCGATTTCGCCGCACCGGAGGCGCATGTGGTCGCGGAAATGGCCGACCAACATTGCGAGATCCTCCAGGCTCTGATCCATGATGACTGGTCGTCGGCCAAGAAGGCGTTGGTTCGGCACATTCGGAGTCAGAAGCCAATCGTGCAGAAGCTGCTGGAGCAGTTCAAGTCGCAGGAATTGAAGACTGGTACCTGACGAAGGATTCGCACGCTCGCGGTTGGGGCGCCATATCAAAACCGTGACAGCGCAAAAGGGCTGGGATCGATGTGCGGCGCGATACCGAGAGCGATCTCACTGACAAGCTTGCCAGTGGACGGCATGGTCGAGACGCCGAGCATCCCGTGGCCAGCCGCGACGATCACGTTTTCGATGCGCGGCGACCGTCCGATGCAGGGCAATTCGTCACAGGTCATTGGCCGCCAACCGTACCATTCTTCCTCAATAGGACCCACCGGCGGATCGACGAGGTGCTCTGCGGCAGCGCGTTGGAACAACTCGATGCGGCGACGATTGATGCCGCGGTCGTAGCCCACAAACTCCATCGTGGAACCAATCCGGATGCCCGACGGCCAAGGCGTTACGGCAACGTGCGACTCTTCAAAGATCATCGGAGTTTTCGGGGCACCGGTCGGACGGGGCATGGTGATCGAATAGCCTTTGCCTGGCTGGATCGGCAGACGACATCCTAATTCCCGCGCATGAAGCGCCGACTCGGCGCCTGCGGCTAAGACCAGCTGGTCGCACTTCATCGAGCCGCGCGACGTTTCGATGCCGAGCAACTTGCCGCCCGAAGTATTGAAGCGTTTGACATCGACTCCCTCGAGAATCTCAACGCCGAGCGAGCCGCAAAATGGGTACAAGTGCAGACATCAGGCGATCGGGCCGCAAATGGGCATCCGTAGGGCAGTGCCAGCCGCCCGCCAGTTCCGGTCGCAACGACGGTTCGAATTCCGTCAGCTGTCGTCCTTCATAAGGAGTCATCACGACGTCGAACTCGCGACGCAGCAATTCCGCCGACTTCGCATAGGCATGGAATTCGTCGGGAGTTTTATACACAAACAGCAAGCCTTGGTCGTCCCATTCCACCTCGAGCGATTCTTCAGCAAGCAATTGCCCATACAGCATCATCGAGGCATCGAGCAACGTGCGCCGCGCCGCCGCAACGCGCATCATCGTCGATTCGTTACAACGTGCTGCAAATCTCGCCAGCCAGGTCCAGAGGGCCAGATCGATTCGTGGCCGGACATAGAGCGCCGAATCGGGGTTGAACATTTGCCCCATCACTCGCCGCACTGCCCCGGGGGCCGTGAGTGGGAGCACATGGCTGGGACAGATGAAGCCGCAGTTACCGCGCGAACAGGCTCGCCCGATCTTATCCGACTCGAGGATACGGACACGGGCCCCCTGTTTCGCCAGGTAATAGGCGCAACCGCACCCAATCACACCGCCGCCAACCACAATCACATCGGGGCCGCTGTCCATCGGGCTTTAGGTTGGGGGTTGGGGCGCGATTCCAAAGCGAAATGGGTCGCCGGGCGAGAGGATCAGTCGCAGGTCGCCGTTGACGTGTGCTCGACCAGTGATCGTAGGGATGATGCCGCCTTCTATACGTCGATATTTGCCTTCGAAGATGGTGCCGACGATCGATTCCTGCCGCCAGATTTGTCCTTCAGCAAGCTTGTCGTCGGCCGCGAGGCAAGCAAGTTTCGCACTAGTGCCCGTGCCACACGGAGAGCGGTCGTATTGTCCGCCTGGGCACATGACAAAGTTTCGGCCGTCGGCGCGAGTCGGATCTGCGGGCGGTCCCATCATTTCAATGTGGTCGATGATCGCGCCGTCATCCCCCGTGATTCCTTTATCTTCAAGCGCCTGGCGGATATGTAGCGTCAAAGTCGAAAGCTCGCCGACGTCATTCAACGCCAGGGCCCGATCGGTACTTGTCAGAAAGAACCAGTTGCCGCCCCAGGCGATGTCGCCGACGACGGAGCCCAAGCCGGGTACATCGACCGTCACATCCTTCATGTGACGGTAGCTGCGGACATTTTCGACGGAGACTGCTCCGTCGCGCGCGAGTTCGACTCGCACCTCGCCTACCGGTGTTTCCAGGAGGTGGCAGCCGGGGGGGATTCGTCCTAGATGGGCAAGCGTGGCCACGACGCCAATTGTGCCGTGACCGCACATTCCCAGGTATCCCGCGTTGTTGAAAAAGATTACACCGGCGACGGCATTGGATGAAACGGGTGTCTGCAACACGGCGCCGACCATGCATTCACTACCGCGAGGTTCGGTGACAAGGGAAGTCCGCAGCCAGTCGGCTTCCGTGCGCATTCGTGCGAGCCGTTCGGACATGCTGCCGGATCCCAGAGCGGGCGCCCCCGAGACAACGACTCGCGTGGGTTCGCCGGCGGTATGAGAATCGATCACATGGATGGAATCAGCATTTCCCATTGAAATCAGCCGACGATGAAGCATCAATGAACGACGCGTGTCGCCGTCGATACACCAGGGCTCGACCTCAACGACATTGGAGCGGAAACGCCCGCCGTGTCGATCGACGGACGAGCCGCGATCGCCTTGCGAATTATCGCCAGGATCTGTGCTCGCTCCGGCTCGACCAACGGCAACCGCGGGGCGCGTACCGTCTCGGTGCCAAAACCACATTCGGCGGCAGCCAATTTGATGTACTGCACCAATTTGAAGTGCGTATCGAGATGAAGTAGCGGCGTATACCAGCGGTAAACGTAGAGGGCTTCCTCGAAGCGGCCGGCGACCAACAGGTCCCATAGCAGACAGTTTTCCGCCGGAAAGGCGTTGGCCAGGCCCGAAACCCACCCGGTAGCACCAAGCATGAAACTCTCGTACGCCAAATCGTCGACGCCGGAAAACAACGCGTACCGACTGCCAAGTCGATCGACAATGTCGGTGATCCGACGGGGATTTTCCGAGGATTCCTTGATCGCAACAAAGCGGGGCTCGTCGGCGAGCTCTTCAAACATCTCAGGCGTGATGTCCACGCCATAGCTAACGGGGTTGTTGTAGCACATGATCGGCAGGTCGACCGCACGGGCGACGGCGCGAAAATGAGCGATCGTTTCGCGCGGGTCGGACTTGTAGACCATTGCCGGCAGCAGCATCAAACCGTCGACGCCGGCGTTTTGTACCGCCTCAGCAAACCGACAAGCAAGCGAAGTTGTGTATTCTGCAACTCCAACCAACACGGGCACGCGACGGCCAAGACGCTCGACCGCGGCTTTCGTAACGGCAATTTTTTCGTCGAATTCGAGCGAACAATTTTCGCCGACCGTGCCCAACACAATCATTCCGTGTACGCCAGCCGCCACCATGGAGTCGAGATGTTGAATCGTTGCCTCGACGTCGATCTGCTGACTTGACGTAAACTGTGTCGTTGCCGCAGGGAATATGCCGCGCCAATTCGAAATCATCAATCCGGTCCTCGCTAAATCCAATCCGACTATTTTCACGTCTCAAATTATTGAAACCGGCGCCCTGCCCAACCACATGGAGCACATAATTTGCGAAATTGAGTGCCCGACAGTCCGAAAATTGACAGGGCGGCTCACCCAGAACCTTGACATAGTGTACAAAGTATATCATAGATGCACTTTCGATCCATGTCGAGAATGCTGTTCATGAAGATTTTTCGCAGCCCAAGCCGGTCCGTGTCGACTCAATATTCTGTGCGCCCTTTGCTCCCCTCAAGACATACCGGATGATTACGTGCCAATTGCCCTCAAAAAAATTTCAGCGAGGCCAGGCACATCTACTCAGAAGCCTCCGGGCCTGCTCCCGAAAATCTGATCCATGTGATAACGGAGTCTTAGCTGCCCGAGAGGGTAAGGAGATTCTCGACGTCGGAGAAGCGACGTAGGAAGCGGCCGAACGCCTTCTGGGCGGATTTGGCGATGATCTATCCGGCTGACAAACCCTGGCCATCTGGCGACATCGATTAGCGCGCCTTTTATCCGTTGAATGCCTTAGGCGTGCAGTCTCTATTTTTCTGCCACAGATAGTGCCACACTTTGACTATTGATTTCGCCGGCCATATTGGCGATGACGACATCATATTCGCCTGCGTCCGCCATCTGGACGCTCTCGATCGTGAGCGTCGGGCTATCTGCCCCTTCCATAACACGTCCATTGTGGCGCCATTGATATGCTGCCCTTGGTACTGCGGCTACATTAACGGTCAACACAACGGTCTCTCCTTTTCGGGCCAAGACTGGCGACGGTTGATCAAGCACGATCGGCTTCAAGCTGGGCGTCCACTCGCCACCCAGGACCCAATGCGGATCGCGATAGTTGTCGATGATGGCTTGATCTTCCGGCAACTCTAGCTGCTTGGCGATCGGCAGACGCTTGCTCATGTCGACCGGCTGGCCGTCGTCCTGGTGGCTGTTGAACTCCCAGAAGTGAACGTCGGGTGCAACTTTCGAATTGTCGAGCTGCCAGCCAATCGCCCCGACCGCCGGTGTGAGCACGCAATCGAGCAGTACGACTTCGCTGGCGGGAAATCGCTGCGGATCGATTCGCGAAAGCACATTGCCGTTGATACCGGGTGCGCCGTTGAATCGGCACTTGTTGAAGATGTAGCCATGATTGGAGGGCGGATTACGAATCTGAGTGTAATAGGCACGGCTACGGAGCGACTTCGCCTGGCAGCGTTCAAAAAAACAGGGCCCGGTGCCCCAAAGAAAATCAACGTCCCCCTCAACGTAACAATCGCTCACAAACGCCTGTCCGTTGATCTGCAGTGTGTCTTGAAAACTGAAGAGATCAAGCTTCGTCAATATAGCATGGGCGCGAGGGCCGCCGTTGAGAATGATGGCCTCCGATTGCGACCCGCCCTGCTCCGTCGTGTTCCGTAGTGTCAGGTTGGTCAGCGTGAGACCGCGCGAGCGATGAGCCAGAAACAAACCGCGTCGATAGATGCCGCCCCGTCCCCGCACCCGCGCTTTGCTCGGATCCGAGCCGGGTGCGAAGGGATTTTCCGTGTCGTGGTTGAAGATTTCGTTGTTACGGTACGCGATCACGGTCTCTTTGCGGCTCTCCCCCACAATCGTCAAATTGTGCTTCTCATTGAAACAGATGATCTCGTTGTAAATGCCTCGGCGAATGAAGATCGTGACCGGCGAATCATTTCCGTCCGGCACCGAGTCAATCGCCCCCTGCACGGTGGCAAAATCACCGCTGCCATCGGTGGCGACGACTATCCGCTTACTGCCCGACGCGGGAGGCGCCGCTTTCGTGGCAAATTGCCAGGCCGATCCCCCGCCAGTTCCGCTGCTCGGATTTCCATCGGCATCGAGAAACGCACCGGGTGGTACGCGCACTTCATATGTCGTTCCATAGCCAAGCGTCTGGCCGGGAAGACTGAGGAGCGCGTCATTACCCATCACGAGGACGGGCACGACGTGGAAATTCGGCAACCCGCCGATCGACTGGACGCGCACTTTTTCCGCAACGTCGATGCGGGCTACGACCGCGTCGGTGGCGACGTCGACCACCTCGATCATGCCCGAACCGAGAGTTGGTGGGCTTGCAAACGTAATCCTCAGCGGCGTGTCGGGACAGACGTCCACGGAATCCGTCGCTGGGCTGAGCGTGACGATGCTCTGAGCGGCTTGCTCCAATTCATCCGCAGCCACGATGCTATCTGCGGCGACGACGATAACTGCCAACGCGAAAAAGCAACCGATAACACTACGGCCCAAGCGGACTCGACCCATGGAAAATTGCTTCATACTCATCGGATGCATATCCCTGATTGCTGAAATGTGAGCGCAGCGGCCAAGCGCCAGCAAGTCGATTGTAACCCATGTCAGGCCCGGGCAAGCGTCGCCCCGATTGCAAAATTGCCCAAAGAAATGGGCCTATTCGAGCAACTCGAACTCGCCGGCCAGCGGGGCCAGCGAGCTGCCGCCCACATAGACTTCGAACTTTCCCGGCTCGAGCACCAGCTGTTCGTCGTTGTTGTAGTATTGCAAATCGTCGGTCGAAAGGGCGAACTCAACAATTTGTGTTTCACCCGGCTCCAAATGAATGCGACGAAAACCCTTCAGTTCGCGGACCGGCCGCGTCAGACTGCCCACCACATCGCGGACGTAGAGTTGCACCACTTCGTCGCCGGCCACGTCGCCCGAGTTCTTTACCGGTGCGCGTACCGCAATCGTCTGCCCGGCACGAAACTTGTCGGCGGACAGTTCGACGGGGCCATACTCAAAAGTCGTATAAGACAGCCCATAGCCGAACGGATACAACGGATACGGACTCACATCCAGGTAGTTTGAATTATACCCCAGTTCGGTATCGATCTCGTCGTCGACCTGGTTGTCACGCGCGAAGTCGTAGGGGCGCGGTGGCCGACCGGTGTTCACATGATTGTAGTAAAGCGGCACTTGCCCCACGGTCTTGGGAAACGTGACCGGAAGTTTTCCCGAGGGCGACTCGACGCCCATTAGTAGATCGACGAGTGCAGGACCCGCCATCGTGCCAGCATGCCAGGCATACAGCGCGGCATCGACCTTCGCAATTGGTTTGCCAATAGTAAGCGGCCGCCCGGCCTCGACGATCAGCACGACCGGTTTACCGACGGCGGCAATAGCGGACACCAATTCGTTCTGTGCACCGGGAAGATCAAGGATCGCCCGGCTGCGTGCTTCTCCCGAAAGCTGCGCGCTCTCGCCGACGATCAATAACACCACGTCCGCCTTCCGCGCCGCGGCCACAGCCTCTTCAATGCCATCTTTGCTACGGTCCAAATCATCTTTCAAACCGGCCACGTACAGCACTTCCACCTCGTCGCCCGCCACGTCACGAATTGCGGCCAGCGGAGTGCGACTGTCCTCCGCCCGGCCGTCGGGAATCCAGGTGCCGAGTTGCTCGCGCTTTGCGTCGGCGAGGGGACCGATCACGGCAATCGTTTTTAGCTTCTTCAAATCCAGCGGCAGCACACTATGCTCATTCTTGAGCAGCACCATCGATTGCCGCGCCAGCTGCCGCGACACATCCAAGTGCTCCTTCGTCAGCAGCGGCGGATCGCGCGACTCGTCCGTAAAAGGCCGCTCGAACAGGCCGAGCCGGAATTTAACCCGCAACACGCCGCGGACCAATTCGTCGAGGGTCGATTCGGGAATCTCGCCACTCTCCACGAGCTGTGCGAGATTCTCATGATACGTGGGACTCGCCATGTCCATGTTGACGCCAGCATCGATCGACTGTCGAGCCGCATCTTTTCCGTCAGCGGCGTAACCATGCGGAATCATCTCGCGGATCGATTCCCAATCGCTGACGACAAAACCGTCGAATCCCCACTCATCACGCAATACATCCCGTAGCAATTGCTTGTTTGCCGACGAGGGAACGCCGTTCACGTCGTTGAACGCGGTCATCAACGTCGCAACGCCCGCATCGACGGCAGCGTGAAACGAAGGCAGATAGATATTTCGCATTGCCGAAGGCGAGATGGTCGTAGCGTTGTAGTCGCGCCCACCCTCGGCCGCTCCATAGCCGACGAAATGTTTGACGCAAGCGGCGACTCGATCATCGGCTGACAGATTATCGCCTTGAAAACCGCGAACCATCGCCGCCGCAAATGCGCTTGCTAAATAGGGATCTTCACCGAAGCCTTCTGCAATACGGCCCCAGCGCGGATCGCGGGCAATGTCCACCATCGGTGCAAAAGTCCAATGAATTCCCACAGCGCCGCGTCTCGCGGGCGGCCACCGCGGCGGACTCCTCGACGAGTTCCGGATTCCAGCTGGCAGCCTGGCCAAGCGGAATCGGAAAAATCGTGCGATAGCCATGGATCACGTCGCGCCCAAAAATGAGCGGTACACCAAGTCGACTCTCCTCCACGGCAACCCGCTGCAGCGCGTTGATCATTGCCGTATTGCGTTCGTTGAGGATCGAGCCCAGCTCACCCTGCCGGATCCGCTCGTAGAGCGCGCTCGACGCGACGAGATTGTCGGCTCCCCCTGTCGGCTCACCGCCAAGGCCATTGAGCTGAGTGAGCTGGCCAACTTTTTCGGCGAGCGTCATCTCGTGGACTAACGCGTCGACTCGATGCTCCAGTTCAGGATTTGCATCGAGCCAGGGCCGCTCAATAACTCCGCGCTCCGTCACCGCCGCCACAGGTGACTGGGCCAATGAAGTTTCGCAACATCCCAAACCCATGAGAAGCGAGGCTATCAACAGCAAGCAGTGTTCACGCGCGGCGATCTTTGAATCGACTTTCAATTTCATCGAGGTATCTCAGGGAACGGGTGGAACGTTTAATTCGGTCCGTTGGCGGATAAGTTCGGCAAGCAGTTTCTCTTGAAGCGCTGCACTTCCGGGCTCGTTCCAAAGATTGTGCAGCTCCTCTGGATCTGCTCGCAAATCAAACATCTGCCACTCATGGAGTGGATAGAAATAAATCAATTTGGCATCGCCCGTGGTTACACCCTCGTGCCGCGGGACATGGTGGTCACGTTCGACGCCCTCGTAATAGTGATAGTAAAATGAGTTCCGCCAATCCGTGGGCGACTCGCCGTGCAAAATCGGCAGGAAGCTGTGCCCCTGCATTCCTTTCGGGGCGGCAATGCCGGCCGCATCGAGAAACGTCTCCGCGAAATCAACGTTCGACACCATGTGGTTGTCGACCGATCCCGGCTTCACCACACCCGGCCAGCGGATCATCAGCGGCGTTCGCAGCGACTCTTGGTACATGAACCGCTTGTCAAACCAGCCGTGCTCGCCCAAATAGAATCCCTGATCGCTGGCGTAGACCACGATCGTGTTGTCGGACAAACCGTTCTCGTCCAGATAGTCCAGCAATCGGCCGACGCTGTCGTCAACGCTCGAGATGCACGCCAGGTAGTCCCGCAGATACATCTGGTAGTTCCAGCGAGTGCGATCGAGTCCTTTGGGGTCGGCCGCGCGAAACTTCGCCAGTCGTGGATCTACGTGAGCTTCCCACTCGGCACGCTCGTCCGGCAACATCTGTCCGTAAAGCCATTTGCGATCGCGATTCGACTCCTCCCACATCTTCAGATCGATGCTGGGATTCAGGTCGTCCATCCGCATTTCAGCTTCTTTGGCAGCGCGGCCGCGCGTGGCATAATCGTCAAATAGCGTCGCCGGCTCTGGATACGTCGAATTCTCCGCGGCCGCAAGCTTTTCCGCCGCAGGTTCCCAAGGCCGATGGGGCGCCTTGTGGTGCACCATCAATAGAAATGGTTTGTTAGGATCTCGTTGATTGCGCAGCCAGCCGAGCGACTTATCCGTAATCACATCGGTCACATAGCCAGGTGTGGCCGACTTTCCGCCGGCCGTAATAAACTCGGGTCGATAATACCTCCCCTGCCCCGGCAACACGTCCCAATAGTCGAAACCAGCCGGGTCGCTCGTGAGATGCCATTTGCCGACGATTGCTGTCTGATACCCGGCCGCCTGCAAGAGTTTAGGAAAGGTCGGCAAACGATCGTTGAACGTCGACGTGTAATGGTCGTACATGCCATTGATGTGGCTGTATGCACCCGTGAGCAGACAAGCGCGACTTGGCCCGCAGAGTGAATTGGTCACGTAGCAACGATCGAAACGCATGCCCGCATCAGCGATGCGGTCGATGTTTGGCGTCTTGTTAAACTTCGATCCATAAGCGCTGATCGCCTGGTATCCATGATCGTCGCTCATGATGTAGACGATATTCGGCCGCGCATCGGCAGCCTGAGCCTCGCCCGATCGGAGCACCGGGCAAAGCACCAGGGCAATCAACCAAGTACTCCTAGCCACAAGGCCGCGAACATTCCAAGAAAGCGCTTTCATACCGCTAATTCTAACTCCTTTCGGGTCACTATCCAACAAAAAAAGGTACCGGTGAGCCTTGCCAGCAATTTACGGCAGCGTGTCGTGCGACGCAATTACCGGCCAACACTCAATCTCGGTGACGCCCCCGAACGCGCGCTGGGCACTCTCGCCCCACCAGTCACGTTCACACGGAATTTGCAATTCCTGGGTCATACGGGCAGTCGAACTGACGGAAATGTCGCTCCGGACGCATAAGCGTCGGCGTTATGGGCCCATACCCCCCGTCTCGTGAATTCGATCGGGCCACACTCAAAATCGAAAAGTCACCTCAGTCGGAACATCGATTGCGTCATTAAACCGCCTCGATGAGGCCGCACTCAACAGACGGAGCGTCGATCGGGCCGTCGTGCGGCAATTATGGATGACAAGACTACGGAGGATCGAGAAATGAGAATTTGGAAATACGGACAAATGCTGGCTGTACTCGCGGCGTTTGCATGGCCAATGGGCGGCAGCATCGCATTTGCCCAGCGCGACGGCGCTGGAGAACATGGCAAACAGCGCGGCGGAGGGGAGCGTTCAGATAGCAGCCAGCGCGGCGGCGGCGACCATGGCGGTCAGCGATCTGCGAATTCGAGCAACAAGCGTTCGTTCTCTGAAAAAACTCACGATTCCTCAAATCGAAATCGGAGCGAGACGCCGCGCAGCAACCAGCGTAGTCAAGCGTCGCAAGGTTCCGCGCACCGAGATCAGAATCGTGATGCCGATCGCGGGCGCGAGAGTCAGCGATCATTCTACCGCGGCGACGCGGAGCAACCACTACAACGTGATCGTTCGGCGCGTGATGGAGGAAATCGCGACGGCTTCGATCGGAACCGCTCTAACCAAGAATTCGACCATCCCGATCGGGACCGTTCTACTTGGGACCGTTCCGTTCGTGACCGCGCCGATCGAGACCGTTCCAACTCGGATCGGAACGACTGGGATCGGTTCGGGCGCAACGACCGGCGCGGCCAGTGGGACGACATTCGCCGCGACTGGTGGCGAAGTTACGACCGTAGCAACGCGCCGTTCCGCTCCGGTTGGTGGAATTCGTATTACGGTGCTGGCTGGCCCAATTACAGCCCCTATCGCTATTCCCGCTATTCGAACCAACCGTATTTCTGGTGGGGATATACCCCCGCCACGCGGCTGACCGATTGGCTGGTATTCGGTTGGGACCGCCCCCGGTATTGGGGCTATGGTCCTGGTGCAAACATCTACTATCGAGATGACTACGTCTATTACGACAATCGTCGCACCATCCCGGTCAACGATTACTACCAGCAGCTCTACGATCTCGCGCATAATGTGCCGAACATCAGCGAGAGTGAAGCAGAGCAGATGGACTGGAGTCCGCTCGGCGTGTTCGCCATCAATCGCGAAAACGGGCAGGAAAGCCAGCGCGCGCTGCAACTTGCGGTCAACGATAGCGGTGTGCTCTCTGGCACTTATTTCAATCGTGAAAATGGCCACGTCCACCCAGTAAGCGGCATGGTCGACGAGCGGACGCAAAGGGCTGCCTGGGCATTTGCTGACGGCGAGCACGAGGACGTCGTATTTGAGACGGCGCTCTATAACCTCACGCGTCAGGAGAGCACGATGATGGTCCATTTCGGGCCGTGGTCCAGTGACACCGAAGTGTGGCAGCTGGTCCGGCTCGAGCGGCCGAATTCCGACGATGCCACGTCGTCCGCGAGGCAACAGTCAACGACAACGCGAACGCTGCCCTAATCGGCAGCTGTCGTGGAGCTAAGCGAATTGGCGGGCACTCTGGAGCGATCGCGCTCTGGGGTGCCCGCCATTCTGGTATCCCCACTTTCTAACGGCGAACCATCGCCTCGAACTCGTCCTCGCTCAATATCCGCACCCCGAGCTTCTTTGCTTTTTCAAGCTTGCTGCCGGCCTTCTCGCCGGCAACCAGATAGTCCGTCGACTTGGAAACGCTGCTCGCGGCGTGGCCCCCGTGCTCGCGGATCAGCGTCTCGATCTCACCGCGGCTGTATTTCGCCAGCGTACCGGTGACGACAAGCGTCTTGCCGGCAAGCGCCGTGCCCGCCGCACCGGCCGCGGTCGACTGAGCGGCGTCGAGCTTCACGCCTGCATCCTTTAGCTCCGCTACGACCCGCTGACCTTCCGCGCTATTCAAAAAAGTGTGAATTGATTTGGCGATTTCCGGACCGATGCCCGAAGGTTGCCCGCCTACGCGAAACTCGGCGATGTCGTCGAACGAAGTCTCGGCCAGCGTGTCGATCGAGCCAAAATGCTCGGCCAGCACGCGGGCGGCCGTCGAGCCGATATGGTGAATTCCCAGTCCCACGAGCACGCGCGCCAGTCCGCGATCCCTCGCCGCGTCGATGCCCGCGAACAATTTGTCAGCCTTCTTCTCGCCCATCCGCGCCAGTGCGAGCACCGCTTCCCGCTTCGTGCGGAGCGAAAACACGTCGCCGAAGGAACGCAACAGCCCGGCGTCGGCCAATTGGTGAACGACCTTCTCGCCCATCCCGTCGATGTCCATCTGCCCGCGGCCCGCAAAATGGATCAGCCGCTCGCGGAGCTGGGCTGGGCATTCAGGATTAATGCAGTATCGACCCGACTCGTCCTCTTCACCCAGCGGCGCGGGTTTGGGAACTGCCTCCGGTTTACGGCCGGCTTTTTCTGCCCGGGCTTTTTCGCGTTCGACGCGAGCGGCGTACGCAGCAACGTCGTGCTCGCGGCGCTGGTCGAATTCGATCTCGATCTCGCCTCCACACTCTGGGCACTTCCCGGGCGGTTTCATCGGCTTTGAACTCGCCGACCGCTCTTCCAAGACGACTCGCACCACCTGCGGGATAATCTCGCCCGCCTTCTCGATAATCACGGTGTCGCCGATGCGAATATCCTTGCGGCGAACTTCGCCCAGGTTGTGCAGCGTTGCATGCTGCACCGTAGTTCCCGCGACGAACACGGGCTCCATATTGGCTCGCGGCGTGAGCTTGCCGCTCTTTCCAACTTGCCAATCGACGGCGAGCAGTTTCGTCGTGGCTTGTTCCGCGGCGTACTTGTAGGCGATGCACCATCGCGGAAAGCGGCTGGTGTACCCCAGCTGCTCCTGAAGGTCGTAGCGATCCACGCGGACGACCATCCCGTCGACTCCATAAGGCAACCGTGTTCGCTCAGCCTCAAAACCTTGGATCACTCGCCACACCGTGTCGATCGAATCGCAAATCTTCGACCGCGGATTGGTAGCCAGCCCCCAAGCGGTTACCGCTTCAAGAAAATCGCTGTGACTGGTGAAGCGGTCTTCGCTCAGTTCGCCGCGGCCATGCGCCATGAACTGCAGGCGACGCTCGGCAACAACGCGCGGATCGAGTTGCTTCAACGTGCCAGCCGTCGCATTGCGGGGATTGGCGAACGGCTCCCTCCCGTCAGCCACAAACGCCGCGTTGATCCGCTCAAATTCGATGCTCGGCATGTACATCTCGCCGCGGATTTCTACGATCGCAGGAACCGGATTCTTTTTTCCATCGCGGAGCGCCAGCGGCACGGCCCGAATCGCCCGAATGTTCTGCGTCACATCGTCCCCGCGAACGCCATCGCCGCGCGTCGCGGCGAGCACCAGCTTGCCTCGTTCGTAACGCAGGCTGATCGCCACGCCATCTACCTTCGGATCGACAAAATAGCCGCCGTCTAGCGGGTAGCCGTCCTCTTCCGCGTTCGTCAGCAACTTCTCGCGCTTATCACGCCGAATTTTCGCCGCTGCCGCTTCCGACTCGGAGTCGCCGTTTTCCTCGAGCTTGGCCAGCTTCGAGTCGACCGCCTCAAACGAGCGAGCCGCCCACTTCCGCAGCGACTCGACGTCGTACGTATTGTCAATCGAGTACATCGGCCGGGCGTGAGCGATCGTCGTAAAGCCCGCGATCGGCTCACCGCCGACGCGCTGCGTAGGACTCTCCGGCGTAATCAGCTCGGGGTGCTTCGCTTCCAGGTCGCGCAGCTCCGCCAACAGTGTGTCGTAATCGCGGTCGGAAATCGTCGGCTGGGCGTCAACGTAATAACGCCGATCGTGCTCGCGAATCGTGTCGCGGAGGCTTTCGATCTCTTGTTTGCCGGTTTCTTGTGCCATTTAGTGCTGCCGAACTGCACGCCCGTTTTACTTTCCCGCGTCGGACGCCCTTCTAAAACCAAGCAAAGTTGAACGGCGTCGAGACAGGGAATATAATAGATTGTCGATCAGTACTCGCACAGTTGCCTAAAAGGGCCTTAATATGGACCGCGACACATTTGACGTGACTCTTCGGACGTTGAAGAACGGGAATCCATTTCGCCCGTTTACGGTTGCAATGGTAAACGGCGATCGACTGGAAGTCGATTATCCAGATGCGCTCGCGATTCGAGAGGGGGTGGCGCTCTTTGTCGCGCCTGGGCGAGTGCCGGTCTGGTTTGACCACGAAGGTGTCAGCCAGGTGATCGGGGAACTGGCGGGGCAATCTCCGATATGATTCGCGGCACACCTCTGAATGCATAGAGTTCATTCGGAACAACAGTCGCGTGACTGCGCGAAGTTATTGGCAATCCGTTTATGTTCATCCGGTTTACCGATATGCGCTCGATTACGTTTCATGGATTTGACGAGCCGATCAGCGGCCGAGCAGTTGGTGGCGATTTTGGTGACGCCATCTCTTCCTAGATGACAGACGTTTCAAATCTCACGATTCCAATCCGCATTCGGGAACGACGGTCACGGCTCGGCCGGTGGCGGAGTTGGGAATCAGGCAGAGGAACCGCATCGGTTCGGCGCCCGTATTGCGAAATTGATGCACGTCGTTCGGCGCGACAAACAACACGTCGCCGGCCGCCAGCGGGAGTTCCTGGTCGCCATCGAGGATCGTACCCGAGCCGGCCAGCACGTACACCTCGTGTTCGTAGTCGTGGAAGTGCTTGGGCGTGTGTCCGCCGGGCGAGACTTCGAACTCGCGCATGGCGAAGGTTGGAGCGTTCTCCTTTTCACCGACGAGCCAACGGACACGGCAACCCGCGGCACCTTCCATCGTGACCTCGTTCGCGGGAACGTCTTGAAGCTTTTTCAGTTGCATGGGGTATTGTCTTTCGTTTGCGCAGACGCGCGGCGCTGCCAGAATTCGTCCGTCCCGATCGCGCCGAAGGTGCAAACGCCGAGGACTGCCAGCTCCGTGAGCAAGGCCGTGTTGCCATGTTCGTGCATCCACTTCATCAGCGCGTGCTCGGCAACCGGCTCACCATGCACCACCGCATGCGTTTCACGGAACGCCATCACGCCATACGCCGTGGCGGTAACGAAAAACGTCAGCCCCACGAGAATCAGCATGCCATAAAACGGATTGGCGGATTTTTTGGATCGTCGCATGGTAATGTTCACATCGTCGGTCACCAAATTATATCAAACCCGGTCCCCGTCCGGAGGCCCATTTAGCGGCGGCGGTCGGCCCCGAGATTTCCCCCAATCGCTCGCGCTAGCCCCTGGACGCCCGCTCGCCTACACTGATGGGTTCGGCATCCGCCAACTACGACACCAGGGGGAAATGTGGCCGTGAGCGAGCCTGTGATCCGACTCCGCGGCGTAGCGGTCAACAATCTGCGGCAAATCGATCTCGATCTGCCGCATCGCCGGCTCGTAGTCGTCTGCGGCGTGTCGGGCAGCGGAAAAACCAGCCTCGCACTCGACACCCTCTACGCCGAAGGCCAGCGGCGGTACATCGAAAGTTTCTCAGCCTACACCCGGCGGTTCCTCGAACAGCTCGACAAACCAGAAGCGGAACTGATCGACGGCATCCCGCCCGCGATCGCCGTCACCCACAGCAACCCCAGTCGCTCGAACCGCGCCACGGTCGGCACCTCGACCGAGGTGAACGACTACCTCAGCCTGCTCTTTGGCCGCGTGGGCGAGGTGATCTGCTACGGCTGCTCCCAGCCGGTCCACCGCGACTCGCCGCAAAGCGCCGCCGACGCCCTCGCCAAAATTCCCAATGGCACGCGGTTGATGCTCGGATTCGAGGCCGAAGTGCCGGACCGCAAAGCGATCGACGATTGGGTCGCCGACCTCGTCGAACAAGGCTACGTCCGGGCCGTGGTCGAGGGTACTACCGAGACGCTTGAGACCAGCCTCGGTCCGAAGTTGAAAGTTTTCGATCGGATCACCGTGGTGGTCGATCGCCTTGCGGCCGGCGACTCGTCGGCAGAGCGCTTGCAGGAGTCACTCGAGACGGCCTTCGCTGCCGGCGATCGGGCATGCGTTGCGCTGGTTGAAGACAAAAGGGAGGGCGAGGCTCCCGCCGAGCTAGAATCCGTGTTCGCATCAAGCTCGGCGGGAGCCTCGCCCTCCCAATTGACCGACTCACCCTCCCTGTTGATCGACGGCAAGCCTTTCAGGCGTCTGGCGTTCAGCGCACGTCTGCGTTGCGAAGCGTGCGGGATCGAATACCCCGACCCCGAGCCGCAGCTGTTCGATTTCAATCGCCCGCTCGGCGCCTGCCCTGAGTGCGAAGGGTTCGGCAACATCGTGGCGACCGACATGGCCCGCGTCGTTCCCGATCCCACGAAGTCGCTCCGCGACGGAGCGATTGCCCCCTGGAACTCGCCCGCCTATGCTCACGAACTCGAAGAATTGCTCGCTCTCGCGGCCGACTACCAACTGCGGGTCGACGTGCCCTTCGCCGAGCTGACCGACGCCGAGCGGCAGATCGTTGACGAAGGCGTGCCCGAACGCAAGTTTGGCGGCCTCGCCGGCTTCTTCCGCTGGCTCGAACGGCGAAAGTACAAAATGCATCTGCGGGTCTACCTGAGCCGCTGGCGATCGTACTATCCCTGCCCCAAGTGTGGCGGTGCGCGGCTGCGGCCCGAAGCGCTCGCGGTCCATGCGGGCGGCAAGAACTTCGCCGACGTGATGCGAATGGAGATTCGCACGGCCCTCGACTATCTCGCCCACCTCGATCTCGCCGCCTGGCAACAAACGATCGCCCGGCCGCTGGTGGAAGACGTGCGACGGCGGCTGCAATACATGCTCGACGTCGGCGTCGGCTATCTGGCGCTCCAGCGACCGCTCCGCTCGCTCAGCGGCGGCGAAGCCCAGCGAATCGCGCTCACGGCGACACTCGGCTCCAGCCTGGTCGACATGCTCTACGTACTCGACGAGCCGTCGGTCGGATTGCACCCGGCCGACGTCGAGCCGCTCGCCAGCGCAATCGGAGGACTCCGCGACCGCGGCAATACGGTCGTCGTCGTCGAACACGAAGAAGAGATCATCCGCCGCGCCGATGAAATCGTCGAAATCGGCCCCGGTGCGGGCGACGACGGCGGGCAGCTAGTGTTCCACGGCACTCCTGAGGAAATCATCGAAGCGAGCGACAGCCGCACGGGCGATTGGCTCGCCGGACGACGGCGGATCGGCAACGGCAAGCGGCGGCCGACCGACCACGGCGCCGTCAAGCTCGTCGGCGCCCGCGGCAACAACCTGCAGGACCTGACGGTCGAGTTTCCTCTGGGAGTACTCGCGCTGGTGACCGGCGTGAGCGGAGCCGGCAAATCGACCCTCGTGCAAAAGACACTCTATCCCTCGCTGGCCGCCCAGCTCGCCAAGAAGAAGGACGACGATTCGGCGGCTGGTAAAGAGGCACTTGAATTCGACGACATTTTCGGCACGGGTCAGCTCGAAGAGGTCGTACTCATCGACCACACGCCGATCGGCCGTTCGCCCCGCTCCAATCCGCTCACGTACATCAAAGCCTTCGATCTGATTCGCGCCGTCTTCGCCGAACAGCCCGACGCCAAGGCACGCGGCCTCACCGCCGGCGCGTTCAGCTTCAACGTCGCGGGCGGACGTTGCGAAGCCTGCGAAGGGGCGGGCCACATCGCCATCGACATGCAATTCATGGCCGACGTCTACATGCGCTGCAGCGAATGTGGTGGCAAACGCTATCGGCGGGCCGTGCTCGATGTGAAGTATCGCGGCGTCGACATCGCGGAAGTGCTCAACATGACGGCCCGCGAAGGCTTCACGTTCTTCCGCGGCCACAAGAAAATCCAGTCGCGGCTCAAACATCTGATCGACGTTGGCCTCGACTACCTGCGGCTCGGCCAGCCCGCCACCACGCTCTCCGGCGGCGAAGCCCAGCGGCTCAAGCTCGCGGCCTACCTGCTGGCGCGGCGCAACGGGCGGACGCTGTTCGTGCTTGACGAGCCGACCACGGGGCTGCACTTCTCCGACATCGTGCGGCTGCTCGATTGTTTTGAAGCCCTGCTCGACGTGGGCCACTCGCTCGTGATCGTCGAGCACAATCTGCAGCTAATGAAGGCGGCCGACTATATTATTGACCTCGGCCCCGGCGCGGCGGGCGATGGCGGACGCGTCGTCATCGCCGGCACGCCGGAAGAGGTCGCCGCGTGTGCCGAATCGGCGACCGGGCGATTCCTGGCCCGCGAATTTGCCCGCGACGCGGAACTCTTGAAGGAGGCCTCCGTATGAATCGCGGCACCATCGAACTCGAAGTCGGCGACGTATCGAACATGGAAGCCCGCGTTGTCGTTCGTTATCGCGGCGCTGAGGGCAATCCTATCGAATCTGGCCAGTCCATGGTTTTCCGCGGTTCACTCCGCGGCCCTTACTGCGCGTCGGCCCACACGCTGCCGGCCGATTATCCGTTCCGCGCTCTGGCCGGACGAGAATCCGCGGCCGCCGAGGCGATCGTCACCGATCCCTGCTGGTGGTCGGCTGAATTGCCGCATCTCTACGAGGCCCACGTCGAAGCACTTCACGGCGAGGAGATCGTGGCCGAGTATCATGGTAAATTGGGCCTGCGTTCGAGCGGGCCAATGAAAACCTGGGAATGAGCGGTGGGGCGATGAGCGGCAAAACTCCAAGTCGATACGATCGCCAGGTGCGATTCTCGCCCTTCGGCATCGAAGGGCAGCAAAAGCTCGCGGCCGGGCGGGCACTGGTATGCGGTTGCGGCGCGCTGGGGTCGGTGATCGCGGGAACGCTCGTCCGCGCCGGCGTCGGTTTCGTGCGGATAGTCGACCGCGATTTCGTCGAACTCAACAATCTGCAGCGGCAGTTTCTCTTCGACGAAAATGACGTGGCCAGCACGATTCCCAAGGCAGTCGCCGCGGCCGAGAAACTGAGCCGCGTCAATTCGTCAATCGAGATCGAGCCGGTGGTTGCCGACGTGACGCACACGAACATCGCCCGCCTCGCGTTCGACGTCGACGTGATCGTCGACGGCACCGACAACTTCGCCACTCGATTTCTCGTGAACGATTTCGCTGTGAAGCACGGCAAACCCTGGGTCTACGGCGGCTGCATTGGCGCTGAGGGCCAGTCGATGACGATCATCCCACACGACACGGCTTGCCTGGCGTGCCTGCTCCCCGAACCGCCGCCGCCGGGCAGCACGCCCACTTGCGATACCGCTGGCATCCTCGGCCCCATCATCGGCGTGATCGGATCGCTCGAAGCCAACGAAGCGATCAAGTTGCTGAGTGGCCACGCCGCAGCGATCAGCCGCTCGCTCACCGTCGTCGAGATGTGGGACAATCGCCTGCGGCAAATCGATGTCAGCAAACTCCGCGAAGAGAGCGATTGTCGCGTCTGCCAGCATGGCGAGTTCCATTGGCTCAATGGCTCGCGCAGCGGCGGCCCAGCCGTCCTTTGCGGCCGAAATGCCGTCCAAATCGCCGCTCCCGCCGGCACGACGCTCTCGCTCGACGAACTCGCCGCGCGTCTCGCCGGAATCGGCACCGTATCGCGCAATCCTTTTCTCCTGCGGCTCACCGTCGACGACTATTTGCTGACCATCTTCCCCGATGGCCGCACGATCGTCGGCGGCACCGACGACGTCGCGGTCGCGCGATCGCTCCACGCCCGGTACGTCGGCGCATGACATGAGCTATTGAAATTGCCCAACTCTTCCAGACTTGGTAGCAATCACCTGTGATTTGCCCATCTTTGATTTGCCTGGATGTCTCTCCTTGTCTGCAACAACTCAGATGCTAAATCGCAACCTCGAACTCAAAGCTTTCCGCGATACACGACCAGTATCAATACCGCTGAGATGGCGATACTTGACACAGCCAAGAATCCACCGATTGCACGCACCCACCACGGGTAGATACGTCCCTCCGCCCGAATCGACCAGATAATTCGCGGGTCAATGAGGCCGCCTATACCCATTGAAACTAAAAACGGACAAAGTGTGAGAATCATTAGCGCCATTTGCCCTCTCACGCTGGCCACGAAATGGTTACAAGCCAGCCCGGCGACTCCGACAACAATCGCAACATATGCCCACGTACGCTTCGGCGAATGCTCAGTACTGCCCCCTCGAACTGCTTTGGCTACGGTTCCCACCCAAGTCGTTGGTTGAACTTCAATGGGGGCAGTAGCCGGTATCGATGTGGCAGAATCACGCGGAAGCGTTCGCAGGCCGCTGGTCAGCATCGCGAAAACGATCGCGATCAGAGCCGAAATAAATGAAGCAAGCGTATAGTTGCGAAGATCGACCACGTCTATGGTGTGCGTTTTTTGAATTTGATCAACCACCCAGCACATCAAAACGCATACAAGTAGCAAAGTCGGCCCGCCGGCCAGCGGCCAACCGAAGACCGCAAGTCGCCGTTCCAAGTTCAATCCTACGTCGTCAGGAATTTGCTGCCCTAGAGCAGGATAGTAGAACTGAATACAGTTGACTCGATATCCCTGCCACAAACCTGGGCGATCGCACCGGTCAGTGGCCAGAGAAACAAGCGACGAGAACAGGGCGGCGATCAACAGTCCGTAGAATATTTGGTATCCAATTGCGAGCGGCACGAGCGCGACCGCCAACCAAGCGATCATACCACCAAGTAGGAATACCAATACGCCGCGCAGATTGAAAATGAAAAAGGTCATCGATCGCTCATCTCCTGAAAAACCTTACCGGGCGTTGCGATTATCTTGCCGCATTGAATCTCATCAAACCAGGGGGCGAAAAGGTGAAATGTGAGCAAACGGACAGCCACTAAACTTGGGGTAGGTTGAGTCGCATGCTGGCCCTCGCTCTCGAAACGCTACAATTCTCGATTGAGCAGTCCCCGCGATGTATTCGCTGTCTCGAGTCCCATGCCCTTTACCGTCGTGATTATCCAGTCGGCATCGTCGAACGGGCGGCTACGATTTGTGCCGTTCGTTGAGTTGCGACCAATCCGGCTTTCGTTTGCGACCTGGCGACAGAGCTCGGTCCAATCGGCCGGCCGCGCGAACGGACAGTTGGCCACGATCGGGCGCGGCCAATTGCGCGAATCTGCGACGTATTCCGATGGCCGCACGATCGTCGGCGGCACCGACGACATCGCGATTGCGAGGTCGCTCCACGCGCGATACGTCGGAGCCTAAGCGGCATGCTCCTTCGCTGGCGTTGCTAGCGGCCCGGTCGGCCAATGCGCAGGCATTATCTATGGACCGGTCCGTCGATCCACGTCGAAGAAAATGATAGTGGCTCATTCTTTCGCGTTCGTCGGCCCGCGCCTCGCGCATTGCCTTTTCCTCCGCCCCGCTCGTGCTGCCATGGCCCTCGTGCGTCGCTCGACAATCAAGTTCAGCCGAGGCTGGCCGTGGGCTGGGGTGGTGCTTGCATTGATCTTGGCAGCTGGTTGCCGCTCACGGCCCGCGACACGCGACCAGTCTCCACCAACTTCGGCACCGCTAGCAGCCGCGCCCGCACCACCGAGCATCGAACTAGTCGACTGCCAACAGGCGAGTTCCGTCGAGAAGGGCATGTGCCAACCGAGTCTCTATCAAGAGTTTCCCATGGAACTCCCAGCCACGGATCAACTCCCCGATCCGCTTCCGTTCACTTCAGCAGCCGCACTCGAAACGATGACGCTCGACGAGGCCGTCGCCACCGCACTCGCGCAGAACCCGCGGCTCCGGCAGGCAATGGCTCGCGTCGGCGGTGCCAGCGCCAACGTCGACGTCGCCTACGCGCCCTTCCTGCCGCAAGTCGGCACGAGCTTTCGCTACTCGGATTTCAGTACGCCGGTGTTGCCCGGCGGCTCGTTCGTGCCCGCTTCGCTCAACGACGGGCGTGACGAGTTTCGTGGTCGCCGAAGCCGGCATGCAGTGGACGCTCTACGACTTCGGCCGCACGCAAGGCCGCTACTGCCAGGCCGTCGACCGCGAGCAGATCGAAGCACTGGCGCTGGTCCGCGCGCAGCAGACGATCGCCTTCGAAGCCGCACAGGCCTACTTTCGCTTGCTGGCCGCCGAGGCCAACTTGCAAGTGCGCGACGAAGCCTTGCAGCGAGCCAATTCCGGTCCTCGGCGACACCAACTCCCGCTTCACCAACGGCAACGCCGACCGCGAAGACGTGCTGCGCGCCGAAGTGGAAGTCGCCCAGATCCAGGAAGAAATCTTCGGCGCTCGCCAGGCGATTCGCGATGCCGAATCGACGCTGAACGTCGTGCTCGGCCGGTCGGCCGCGGTGCCGCTGGAGATCGCGCCGGTCGATTGCGAGCCGGCGTTCGAGAATGCCGCTCGAGTCGTGCCTGGAAATCGCCGCCGCTTCGCGCCGCGAGATCGACATGGCCCGCCGGGCCGTGGCCGAGGCCCGGCAACGGCCTCGAAGCGGCGCGCGGCGAGCTGCTCCCGAAAATCTACATCCGCGGTTCGGTCATTCGCGCCGATTCGCCGGGCCCGCTCAACGGTTGGATCGAAGGCGCCGGCATTGCACGTCGACCAGTGGATCTACACGGGCGGCGCCCATCGCGGCGAAGTCCGCCACAGCGAGGCGCAGGTGGCCGGCGCCATGCGCGGCACTCGAATCGATCCTGGACCAGGTGACGCTCCAGGTGCGGGTCAGCTACGAAGCGATCAGCACCGACCTGGCCCGCATCCGTCTGGGCAAAACGACGATCGGCCAGGCCAGCGAGAATCTGCGGCTCACCACCGTCAAATACAACAACGGCACGGCCACGCCCACCGACATGGTCGACGCCCAAACCGCGCTGATTCGCGCCCAGACGACCTATATCACGGCCGTCTACAGCTACCTGATCGACCTGGCGCAATTGCAGTATGCCATGGGAAATGACCAAGCCTGGCTGCTCGAGCATTGAAATGCGGAAGTCCCTGAGCCCCATCGATGCCGGTATCGACCGTTGAGGAGTGTTCGCCATGACGTCGCCAACCACTGCTGATCCACCGGACGGAGGCTCATCGCGCAAGGGGCGGCTGGATGCGCACGATCTGCGGTCTGGCGCACTTCGTTCCGGTTCTGGCTGACCGTGGTGATCGCATTGATTGTGCTGCTGGTCGTCTACTTCATCGGCGCCGATCGCTAGACACCGCTCACCACCGACGCCTACGTGCAGGCCTACGTCGTGCAGGTCGCGCCGCAGGTCGGCGGCCAGGTCACCCGGATCCACGTGGCAGAGGGAGACCAGGTCCGCGCAGGGTGACGTGCTGTTTCGAAATCGATCCGCGGCCGTTTCAATTTCAGGTCGACCTGCTTCACGCCAAGCACGTCGAGGCCCAGTACGAGATCAAGCAACTCGAAGCCCAACTCGCCGCCGCCCAGGCCGAGCACCGCCAGATCGCGGCCGAAACCGAATATGCCCGCGTCGTCCACGAACAGGAGAAGGGCATCTACGAGCAACTCTCGACCACCGAACGCAAGTATCTCGACGCAAAGCAGAAGCTCAAGGCCAGCGAAGCGGCGCTCGAGCGATCGGCCAGCGAAGTCAACAACATCGAGCAGAAACTGGCCGCCCGCATCGGCGACCGAGCACGCGTCGGTCGCCCAGGCCAAGGCCAGCCTGGACAACGCCGAGCTGAATCTCAATTTCTGCCAGGTCGACGCTCCTTGCGACGGCATCGTCACCGACCTGCAGCTGGTCGTCGGCGCCTACGCCCAGACAGGCCAGGCCGTGATGACCTGCATCGACACCGACTCCGCGCTGGTGGTCGCCAACTTCCGCGAACGTTCGCTCGAACAACTGCGTCCCGGCCAGCGGGCCCTGGTCGGTTTCCAGGCGATGCCGGGCCGGCTGTGGCCGGCGACGGTCAAATACATCGGCTCCGGTGTGTCCCACGGGCAGGGCGTGCCCACCGGCATGCTGCCCCACGTCGATAATCAGACATTCTGGATCCCGCCCGCCCAGCGATTCCAGGTGCGGCTCGCGCTTGACGACGTGGAAGAGGGGGGAGAGGCGGTGCCGATGCGCGTCGGAATGACGGCCAGCGTATCGGTCTACACCGAATCGAGCGGCGTACTGCCGCGTGCTCACGCGAGCATTGCACCGCATTGTGAGCTGGCTCTATTATCTCTAGCTCCTTTGTACAATCCGCCGGGTGGCACGCCAGGAGCTTCCAGCGACGGGCGTGGCCCTACACGAACACGCGCTTCACGCTCCACCAGCCTCAATCACTCTCTACCACGCCGTTCGGCGGAACCTCAGGGACGTGCCACACTTTCGCACATTATTTCGACGCCACCGGTGCCCGCCGTCGAAAAGCCGCGACAATCGAGCCGACAAAGATCGCGCAGCATAGCGAGATCACCACCCCCTCAAGCCGCTGGACGGCGGTGGTCATCGTGCCAAAGTCTCGGGCCGGCACCACGAGGATCATCGGCAGCACGAGCCCCATCTGCACACCCGCGTACGCCCAGTCGCCGCCGGTGCGGGCCAGATAGGATGCCAGGTACGAACCCAAAAACAGCAGCACCACCAACAGCGCAAAGTGCGGCATCCGTACCAGGATCAAAAATGAGCACGAACGCATAGGCCATCGCCAATAGTGCGCCGAAGAGCCGCAACTCGCCTTTCCACAAGAGCGCGTGCAAGTCGGGCGCGATCGTGAGCAGCATCACCGAAATCAGCGTCGCGTCGGCGGGCAGGTCGAAGTAGGTGATCACAGCTGCGACAGCGCCACGGTCGCCGTCAGCGTGAGACAGCGGCCCAGCCGCGCCCGATCGATCGGAAAGAACGCCGCCCCCTTGGCCTGGATCGAGAGATCGCGCTCCGCGCCCCCTAGCCACTGCACCAAATCGGCGACGATCACGCCGACCACGACGGCCAGAAACATCTGCAGCCCTTGCGGCCCGGCGGCCTCTGGCGTGGTGCGGCCAATGTGCATAATCACGGCCACGTACAAGCCGGCGTTCAAAAACGTGTACGCCAGCCGATCGCTAAAATAGATATAGAAAAAGACGACCAGCGCCAGGCACTCGAACAGGAAGCCGAAGTAGATCGAGTTGCGAAACACGGTCAGCAGCACCAGCGCCACGACGATGCCAAAACCGCGGCCGAGCACGCGCTCGACCCCTTTCTGGAACGACGTGAACACGACCTGGTTCATCACCATGTGCGTCGTCCACACCGCCAGATCGGTATAAGGCAGGTGCAATCGTTCGCCGATGACGAGCGCGATCACTGCCGCGCAACCCGACCGCAGCGCGTGAGCGGTGGCGAGGGCGTGGAGCGACGAAGAATCGGTACTGGGAACAGTGGCCACGTTTGAAAGCTCAAGGTGAGAGATTGGCGCCACAGCATAGTCGCAGATGCTGGCACGAGGCGAGATCATTCGTGGTGCGCGGGAAATGTCCGGCGACTTGCCGGACTCAGGGGACAACAGGCGCTGTGCTCTGAGCTTTCTAGCGTTTTGTCAGAGGTGTTCTTTCGACCGGCCGCGCAAGTGGTGTGACTGCCAAGGTTTCGAGCGACTCGCGAAAACGCAAACTCGATCCGAGGTGACAATTGCCGACGGTTTTGTCCGTCGGCCATGCCGATCGCGCCTGGAAATCTCGGTCCGATCTCGCGGGAAGGCGGACAAAATCGGACTGCGAATTGTCCGATAGAGTCCGGAGCGGCGTACCGCGCGGAGGGGAGGGAGGAAAAGCAGTTTGCCGCCGATGAACGCAGATGCACGCAGATGCTCTGTGTTGGAATTCCCATCGGCGTGAATCCGCGTTTATCGGCGGTTCGCTTGGCTGCTGGCCGTCCATAGATAGGCAAAATGTGACAGACGGCTGATGACACGATTCGCTCGGGTTTTATGCATAGATCCGCAGAAGTCGCCCGCGGGCTCTTGAGCATCGATTGGGCATCGATTGAGAAATGGTTGGCAGCCGGCGCAAAGCTAGCCGCCAGCGCCTCCCAACTGGCGACCAGTATCGGGCCAAGCAGTAGTAACTATTTGTACATCTCTTCTTATAGAGAACCGAATGGCCGAATTCAACAACTATTTTTGGCCAGGAGGATTTCGTCGCGAAAACGCAGCAACGAAGGCAGAAAGGGAGTATCCCCCGGTTACCTCGATTTTCGTTATGCCGAAATTAGCTCGACTGCCAGGTGCAAACAAAGCAAGGCAGGAGCAGGTCTCGACACACCTATCGAACGCGCACTGAGCAAACTCGGCTACACGCCGGAGCGGCATGTGGCGATCAAAGAGAAGTTAGGCCTCTCGCCGACGTGCGGCTGTGCTGGTCGGAAGGAGTGGTTGAACGATGTTGGGCGATCTGTTGGGATTTAGGTAGATTGACAATTTGAACGATTCAAATAGCCGGGCTTGCCCGGCTTTTTTCGTTTTTGGTGACGGACGTATATCACTGACATTGCTGTCAATGGGACAAATCGGCACACACTGCTGAGCGGGAATAGTTGCCATCGCTAGGAGCGAGTTGATTCAGTAGGTCCATTCTGCCTATCTCATCACTAGCGTGTCAAAATTGCAGGTATTTGCTTGCAATTGGCTGGCAAATTGTGTTAGGGTCACGCAAAACCCCCTGATAGGAATCGAGGTCGAAAATGCTTCGTATTGCCATAATTGGACTCCTATTCGCGTTTGTTCAGAGTGCTTCTGCAACCACCGACGCTACGGCGAACAAATCAACAGAAATACCACTTGATGCGATCTGGGCGCATGCGATGCCGGGCACCCGCGATGTACGTGAATTAGACGCCGTGAAAAAGCCAAATGGACTTACTTCCCATCCAATTGTTCAACCCATCCTAGATTCATTGCGACGTAAACCGCAGGATACTTACGTCGCAAGGCCCGCATTTGTCGTCGAGGGTACAGACAGGCAAGCGCTGGACAATGCTCGCACAGTTTTTTTGAATAAAGTTAAGCCATTGCAGATGTTCCCATCGGATACGGAACTTACGCTCGTATTCTTCTCAAACATCTCTGGTCGCTATGTGCGACTCGATTCTGCTGACGCAACGACCACACAATCACGGTCAGGTACGTACTCGTTTCGCATCCTACTTTAGAAATGACAACTCACTTTGCATTGATTCCACTTGGGCAACTACCAGAAGGAAATTACGACGTAAAGATCGAGGGACTTCCACCAATTGACACTAAGGGCAGGCCGGCAAAGCCAATTTCTGGTAAACGGCAAATCGTTTGCAAAGGTCTTTCATTCCAAGTAGCAAAGGAGGAGAGATGAGACATTGCGTCTTACTTGCGATTGTACTGTGCCCGAGTACAGCTTTGTGCGATTTTATCACCAACGGTGAAGATGGAATCAACTCACTTGTAACTGGACTGACTGGCAGTGGAGTTCAAATTGGCCAAGTCGAGTTAACACGATCGGGAAAAGCGGGATACGACAACGAGGATAATTCGGTGCCGAATACAATACCGGCAGGCGTTTATTTTCAGAATTCTGGCGGCATGGACTCACCGAATTCTGGTCGAATAGACGAACATGCCACTTCTGTGGCCCAAATAGCTGCTGCCAAAACAACACCGTCTGCAAGTTATGCGGGCGTTGCGCCAAATTCGGAACTACATTCACTCGCCGTCGCAGACTATGAAAATGATGATACCAATGCGCTAGCGCTAAATCGTCTTGCGCTACTCAACTCTGGTGCCATCAAGGCTATAAATCTTAGTTATTATCGTCCGCTGCAATTCACGGAATCCCCAGATGGGAGGTCACGCTTTGCACAATTTGTCGATTGGTCAGCGAGGCGACATGATATTTTGTACGTGGTAGGATGGGGCAATACAGATAGCGATCCATTCCGAACTCCGGCCGACAACTATAATGGAATGACGGTTGCGTCGTCGGAATTAGATGAGGGCGACCTAGTTTTCCGTCGTTATTCGTCGTTTAATTCTGATTCAGGCTATCCGGTTGGAGATCGTTCGGCGATCTCGCTATTGGCTCCGGGAATCGCCGTTCCAGTTATAACGCTCGATGGCCAGGAAGGTTTTGCAACTGGTAGCAGTTTTGCTGCACCCCATGTAACTGGTGCCACCGCACTCTTGCAACAGTATTCGCAGCAGCAAATTGATGCTAACAATCCGAGATTCACGCCGGGTATCAATCCATCTTCACAACGCCACGAATTGATGAAAGCTGTGATGATGAATGCTGCCGACAAGCTGACGGGTGTGCATGGATCAACACGTACTGTTTGTGACGCGGCCGGTCCGGCTTGTATTGATTGGACCCAATCGGAAGCGTACAACAATTCCTTCATACCCTTAGACGATAAGATGGGGGCGGGCCACTTGAACGTCGCACGGGCCGTGCAGCAATTAAGCCCCGGCGAATACGATCCAGGGCCGGTCCCAAAGATCGGATGGGATTATGGCACTATCGGACCCGATGAAACAGCGGAGTACGATTTGTCTGATGTATCTGGATATATTGCTATCACGCTTGCATGGGATCGAATCGTGAATCACACTGGCGGGAATACGTATAGTTCAGGGGACCAGTTTTTTCCATACTTGGACGTGGATGCCATTGTAAACAACCTCGACATACATTTGGTAAATGCAAGCAGCGGTATCGTATTCGCAGAGTCAATTTCGCAAGAGATGAATCTTGAGCATATTTTCTTTGATATTGAAACGCCTGGCGATTACAAAATTGTAGTTGAACACAACGGTGGACTTGATACGACGCAAGCGTATGCGTTGACATGGTGGAATGGAGTCCCCGCTGCTTCGCCGCCCGGCGATTACGACAAGAATGGATCAGTCGGCCCAGAGGATTACGACATGTGGAAGACGAACTTCGGCACGTCATTCGCCGACGCAGACGGCAACGGCAATGGCTTGGTCGATGCCGCCGACTACACTATCTGGCGAAACAACTTTGCGGGCAGCGGCAGCCTCAGCAACGGTGCCAGAGCCAAGTGCTGTTTGGCTGCTGATGGCCGGATTGGTCTGCTTCGGCTTGCGTCGCGGGCACACCACCTAGAGTCGTACCGCCCACACCACCAGACCCAGCACGATGGCCACGAGCGTCATGGCGATGAGCATGGTGCGGAGAGAGAAGCGTCCAGGGGAAACGCCTGAGCAAGCCCAGGCTGCCCCCAAACACGAACTGAACAAAACCCACATGGGAATGATTACGGTTCGGCCGCTTGATGGTGCATGGAACCCGAATCCAAGCGTAGTGATCGACTCGACATATTGTTGCATTTCTACGGTAATCGGTCCGCTGCTCAGTTCGGCAAATGTTGGATTCGATTGATTCGGCGGCTCAGCACCGATCCCAATTCCAAGTGTACCTCGAATCGACGCAACACCAACGCGATGATTTGGGAGCGTGACTTTCAATGCGTCCCACTTCCAATAGCTTCGCCCCCATAAGACGCATATCGCCACGGCCATCAGGCCGAAAAACACCGACAAGGCGATTCGCATTCGCCGGAATCGGAGTCCTGGCTTGCTGGGAGCGTCGACGGTGGGCGTCGGATCGTCCATGCTGGGCATTGTACCACGATGGCGAATAGCGGCTACAATCGGTGGCATGATCCCATCCGAACGCCGCACCGCCTGTATCCGCCTGTTGGCTCACATCGACCAGCAAATTGAACTCGCCAAGTCGCAGTCCGCTAATCCGCTCCTAACACCCGACGAGCGGCGTTTTGCCCAAGTGCGAGTTGACGTTCGGCGATGCTGGGCGTCGAGCGTTGAGAGAATGCTCAGACCAACCCCTGCTTGACAGCCCACACAGCCGCTTGCGTCCGATCGCCCATGTCGAGTTTGCGCATAAGATGCTGGACGTGTTCCTTGACCGTCTCGTAGCTGATCCCCAGCGCCATGGCGATTTCTTTGTTGGTAAGTCCGAATGCGAGTTGCTTGAGAACGTCGCTTTCTCGCGGCGTCAATCCTGCGCTCTTCGGCAATGCACCGCACAACCGCTGAAGCGTCTCGTCGTTCCATACATCGCCACCGGCCGCGACCTTCTTGATCGCAGCTAGAAATTCTTTGCTCGTTACACCCTTCGAGAGATAGCCTTTCGCACCCAATGCGAGCGATCTCGCAAGATACGTGGGGTTGTCGTGTCCACTGAACATCAGGACGTTAGCTTCACGCCCGATCCGTGCGAGGCATTCCAGGCCGTCGCCCGGAAGGCGTGATTCGATCACGACGACATCGGGCTTGTGCTTCTTGTAGAGGCGGACGGCTTCATCGGCGCTAGCGCCTCGATGATCGTGTGATTCTTGAGCCACTGCTTTAGGCCGATCCGCGTGACTTCGTGGTGGTCGGCGATCAATGTCTTCATTCGATTTACCTGTTGCTAGATGTCCTTCTCTACCGTCGCGGCTGGCAATTCTACCCTACCAGAGGGCATCGCGGGAGCATCCGTGTCGTTAGGGGATGAAATGGGGGTGTGAGTCACTGATCGTCTCGGTACGAGTGATTGCCGGGACCGCGGCAATTTCCGAGCGATGGTAGAGATACATCGAGCCGAGGCTCGCGGCCGTGAAGAGATGCCAGAGGGCGTGCCCTTGCAGCCAGGCGTCGGGGCCGGCGAATTGTCCGGCGACGTCGAGTTGCCTACAGGCGACGCCCACCGCCAGTGCGCAGGTCGCCCCTTCCAGCCAGCGCAGGTCCAACTTCCGCGGCGGCCAATACCGATCAACGAGGCGCAGATCCCGACCAGGCCGCAGAGCGTCGTCAGAACGACTCGCGATGACATCGACCACTTGAAATAGAACAGCAGCGCACATGCGAGCAAGGTGATCGCGACCAGCCACGGCCAGGTGACAAAGCCGGCGCCACCCCTTCCAAGTCTTGC
Organism: uncultured Planctomycetota bacterium; assembly: GCA_963847905.1. Classification (GTDB taxonomy): domain Bacteria; phylum Planctomycetota; class Planctomycetia; order Pirellulales; family Lacipirellulaceae; genus DASYDU01. The sequence goes on from CAWKBP010000007.1 coordinate 1,012,546, forward strand.
GCGCGGTAGCTGGCGGCCGAGGCTGATCGCCACCAGCGTCAGTAGCGGACCATACATCGACGCCACGTCGAACTGCTGGCCGAGGCGCGTGAGCGATGCGTGAAAAAATCCGCTGCTCGCTCCCAGCCAGCAGCAAGCCGCGCCGAACAGAAAACTCATCGCCGGCGTGCGGACCAGATAGCCGACCTCAGGCGGGTGCCGCCGGCGCGAGTCGGTCCAGCCGAACGCAAAGCAATAGAAACCGACCGCGACGTAGGCCAGATTGGACCAGGTATTCGCCCGCGTGCGGAAAAAGCGCTCGGGATAAATCCGTTCCGCATATTCGGAGCGCCGCAGACCGCCACTCTCGCGCCAGCCATCCCAGACATGCCGGCTGTCGAAAACTCGCGTGATGATTGCAAGCAGCAGAATCAACGCGAGCAGCGCGCCCAGACGACCAAGTGCGCACGAACGGGCAGGCGGTCACCTGCGGTGGAACTTAGTTCGGTGGTATGTGGGGGCATGGGCGATGGTCGAGAGATGACACTAAGCTATGAATTAACCGAGACAGCTGCGATCCAACTCGGCACGACGGTTGCAATCGAGATTGAGTTTGAAGCGGTCGACTTGCTTCGGCAAGGGGCGGGCCGAGGATGGACGTTCCCGATTCGGCAGACATAACCGAAGAAAGTACGTGTCCACTTGGCCAGAAACCGGCCGAGCCGATGGTCGGCGTGCTTTTTTTCGTCCGACTACTCCGCTAATGTCCACGTTTGCCCTACAATTACTCGTGCCTGCGAGCACATGGGAGTGGAACCAGCGCGGAGCGTCAGAGTGGGAACTGACCGACATTTGAACGTCGCCATCGCGGATGACGATCCGAGCGTGCGACGCACGTTTGAACTCTTGCTAAATGCAATCGGGCATACGGTCACCTGCATGGCGGCCGATGGAAATGAACTCGTTCAAAAGTGCATGGATGTGAAGGTGGACCTCGCGTTTGTCGATCTTCACATGCCTGTGATGGATGGTTTGGAGGCGGCCGAGATTCTGGCCACGAATTCCATTCCGGTCGTGCTTGTGTCGGGGCATGCGGATGCGGCAGAAATCGTCTTGGAAAATGAGCCGCTGGTAACGCTAATCCGCAAACCTGCGTCGCTGGTCGAGATTCAGGCGGCCATCGATTTGGCAACTGGCCTCGACCAGTAGCCAAACGGCAAATGGAGAATTCCAAAGCAAGCTGCACCCGTCCCGTGATTTCATTACCCTAACGCTCGCAACTTCTCTTCGATGAAGGCAACGTGGTGAGGGAGATGGTCGGTGACGCGCTCGAGAAGTGACGCGAGCGTCAGCAGGCCGGCGGTGGAGTGGATGCCGATGCGCTCGAAATCTTCTGGCCGTGCAGGACTTCAGGATCGGCAGCATGTGGGCGCGGACTGCTTCGATCAGGTTTAATTCCGTTTCCGGCGGCCGCTCGCCGCAGTGGAGCGCCGGCACAAATACGTCTGGGTCGGCGTCGAACAACGTCGGGCTATCTTCCGCGAGAACGCGTTTCATTCGGTCGGCGTAGACGATTTCGCTGTCGGCGAGATGGCACACAACCTGGCGAATCGACCATTTGCCGGCGATCGGCGTCGCGTCCCAGCCGGTTGCTGGCACCGAGCGAACCGCTTCGCGGAGCTCGGCTGGGCCGCGGGCGTAGGCTTTCAGGAGTCTTGGGATGTCGGGCATGCTGGCGGGCTCCGTTCAGGGTTCTGCAAAAGTCGGCGGAAGAATTGAATTGTCGCGGGGCGGCCGTTGGGCTGCAAGCATTCCCAGCGTGGCCGCTAGCATCGCCTCGGAGCACGAGAGTCCGCCGGACCGGTGCAGCTTGCCACGCGAATGTTGAACGCTGCGGGCGCGGCCGGTTCACGATTGATTTTCGCGCCGCTGCAACCGATTCAATCCGCATGGCAGGACGTGAGTCGCTGCTGAGACGGAACGAAGAATCTCTGACCCAGATTCAAGAATGCCTCGGCTCTTTCCGGGCGCGAATGAGTGCGGTGCATGGACGCGCCGTGCGAGACGCTACTTTTCCCGCTCGGCGTGCGCACCTGCGGCACGCCGCAAGACGAGCTCATCGACTATGGCAACTGCGGAAATATCCAGTCCTGCTGCGCGAATCGCGACGCTCTCGAGCGGCGCATCGGCCGGTTCGCAACCGATTGTGGGACGCATGGGCCCCTGGCAACTCGTGAAGCTGCTGGGCGAAGGGAACCTGACGCGGGTCTATCTTCGCGCCCGGCCGACGCGCCAACTAGCCAGCGGGCGTCGTATGTCGTCAAGCTGCTTCGCAAGGAGTGGTGGCGCGATCCGCAGGCGATCGAGGTCCAGCGCCGCGAAGCGTGGGTCGGCAGCCAGGTGTCGCATCCGAACTTGATGCCGGTGCTCTCGGCGAGCGTCAAGGAGCCGCCGTTCTACGTGGTGACGCCCAAGCTTGACGGCGCGAGCCTGGCCCAGATCCTCACCGAACAAGGTCGGCTCGATGTGCCGGTCGCGTTGTGGATCGCGCGGCAGACGGCAGACGCACTTGCCGCGCTGTTCGACGCAACGGGAATGATCCACAGCGATGTGAAGCCGGCCAACATCCTGGTGTCGCCCAGCGGGCATGCGACGCTGCTCGACTTCGGTTTCGCACAGGCGCCGAGCGAGGGTTGGCACTGGTCGGCACGGCCGATCGCCGGGACGCTCGCGTACATCGCACCGGAGATGGTCACCTCGACGCTGGCGGCCGACCCGCGGGCCGACGTCTATAGCCTGGGCGTGACGCTGTACGAGATGCTCGCCGGCCGACGGCCGTTTGAGAGCGACGACCCGGGCGAACTCGCGTCGCTGCAGCGCGAAACCAAGCCGGCGGATGTGCGAACGCATCGGCCTGAGTTGCCGGAGCCGATCGCCCTGCTCTTGCAATCGATGCTCGCCAAAGACCCGCTTCGCCGCCCGGACACGGCCCGCGAGCTGTCGCGCCGGCTGGTGCGGCTGGAAATCGACAGCTTCGCGCTGCGGTAGGCCCAGGCGATCGAGCCTGAGCGGAAGTCGAGGCATTGCGCAACCTCTGTGGGAGCGGTCTCTGACCGCGATTTCCGAACCGCATACTCTACCGTTGCCGAAGCTGACCGAAATCGGCGTCGGAGACGCCTCCCACAGAAAAACCGGCTGGTCTTGTTCGTCGGACGAAAGTGGCAATCTCGCCGCGTGGCTGCTACATTGGGGCGGTTCCTTCCTGAACCGCGAACACCCAAGGACCAGGCGCCATGGCATCGCTCGCTTCGTTTCGTCTTGCTTTCTTGACTCTCTTGTTGGCCGCGTTAACTTCGTCGGCTGACTTTCGCATCGCAATCGCCCAACCAGCCGCGCCGCCGGCGGCGAGTCAGATCGAAATGATCGGCCTGCCCGAGAGCGACGAAGGCCTGCCCGGTGCCGGCCCGATTCGGCGGGGCGATTGGTTTCGGCCGATCTGGAACGAGCGGCGTCAGCATTTTGCCGAGCGGAGCGATGCCGAGCAGGGAGCGGTCGTGTTTTTCGGCGATTCGATCACGCAAGGTTGGGGTGACAACATCGCCGGCTCGTTCGGCGACCTGAAAGTCGCTAACCGCGGCATCGGGGGCGACACGACGCGGGGGATGCTCGTTCGCCTCGCGGAGGACGTGCTCGCACTCGATCCCCACGGCGTCGTGATGCTGATGGGCACCAACGATCTCGAGGAAGGCGCGACGCCGGAGACGATCGCCGGCAACGTGAAACTGATCCTCGACGAGCTGAAGCGGCACGACCCGCAGATGCCGGTGGTGCTCTGTGCGGTGTTCCCTAGTTCAACCGAAAAGAACCGGCCGGCGGAAAAGATCCGCGAGCTAAACAGGCTTCTGGGCGAGGTTGCAAAAGGCGATCCGCGCGTGACGTTCGTCGACACCTGGACGCTATTTGCCAACGCCGATGGCGACGCGAAGATCGAGGAGTTTCCCGATTTGCTCCATCCCAACGCGATCGGCTATCGCAAGTGGGCCGCGGCGCTGCGGCCGATCCTGGCGACGCTCGGGTTCGTGGAAACCGAGAGCGATGAGTTCGCGCTCGAACCCGGCTACGAAAGTCTGTTCAACGGCCACGATCTCACCGGCTGGGGCGTGCGGCCGACGCCCGAGCGAGATCTCAAGGACCGCGAAAACTGGCGGAAGAACGACCCGCAAGCGCCGCCATGGCCCGTGATCACCGACGCCAAAGCGTTCGACGGCGAGACCTCGAGCGACAGCGGCCGCTACGTCGCCAAGAATGGCCGGCTGATCGTCACGACGCCGACCGACGGCCGCAAGATCGAGCAGCTCTGGACGACGCGCGAGTTTCCCAAAGATTTTACGTTGAAGCTCGAGTTCCGCGCCACGCCCAACGCCGACAGCGGCGTCTATCTCCGCGGCCCGCAACTCCAATGCCGCGACTATCCGCTCGCCGGGCCGTACGACAAGTTGGAAAAGTATCGGCCGCAGGATTGGAACGAGCTGGTCGTCGAAGTCCACGGCAACACGGCCCGAGCCACCTGCAACGGCGAACTGCTCGAAGAAAGCTTCGCGCTCCCTGCCACCGGCCCGATCGGTCTCGAAGGAGACCGCGGGCAGATGGAGTATCGGCGGATTCGTGTCCAGGAATCGGAGTGATTGGCTGAACAAAAACCGCGACAGCTACCAGGTACCGGCGGGTGGCACGTCCGTGAGGTTCCACCGAAGGGCGTGGTTGTCATTGCCGGTAAGCCACCACGCCCGTCGCGAGGAGCTCCTGGCGTGCCACCCATGGACACGGACGGCATCAACTATCTTCTTCGTCGGCCTCCGACGAATATCGCGCCGAGCGCGAACAGTGCAATCGTGGCCGGCTCGGGCACGAACGTGAGCTGCCCGCGAACTTCGCCGCCGCCATGATCGGTGGTGTGGACGTTGAAGTAAATCGACGTGCGATTGTTGACGTCGAGGTTGAAGGCTCCTGCTTGCATTTGGGCCAGGAGCGTCGTCCCGTTGCCTTCCGCGTTGTCCCAAATGCCCTTGATCGTGCCTGCGACCGGGTCGACAACGAGGTCGTCCAAGTCGTTTCGTAGCGCCTGCGCTGGGATCGATCTGGCCGAACACGATGCCGCCGTTGACGCCGAACGCCGCCGCGTGGAAGTGCGTCCGCGTCACGTTATCATTGGCGTCGGCAGGCGTCTGCAGTCCGTCCAAATCCAGACCAAGGAGCGTGACGTCGTACGTGAGGAATGGACTGGCAGGATTGTCGTCGTTAAGGACAAACGTGCCAAAGCCGCTGGTGCCCTCGTCCGGTACGCCAACTTCCTGATCGTGCGTGATGTTCGCCTGATACATCCTGACCGCTGCGTGGGCCGTGGTGGCGAGGATAGCGGTTGTCGCCGCGACGAGACCAATCGTCAAAAGTTTTCTCATTTGTGGCTCATCCTTTCGATTGCCATATGGGGTCGGTGCGAAACTCGTCGTCAACGCGCAGCAAGTCGCTCAAAAAACGACACGAGACTGCATTGAAAACGAAAGAACTCGACGCGCGAGTGATCGCGTGGGTCCGCGATGCGAGACCACTAGACGGCAACGCCCCTGCCTTTGCCGCGATCAACCCAGTACGCTTGAGGTGGCCACGATTATAGCCGGCGAAAAAACGATTGCAAGCAGCTCTTCTCGAACTGCTTGCAATCGTTGGTAAAATCTTAGTCGCTAACCAATCTGCGAATCTGGCAACTACTTCGACCAGTTGGCCGAGGAATTTGCCGTCTTGCCGATCGATTCGGCCTGCTGAGCGCTGGCCTGGCGATTAACGAACTCCAGGTCGCCCTGGCTTAGGCGGGCCAGCGGCACGGTGGTCGTCCGGCCGTTTGCCTTCAGCAGTCGGACCTTGCCGTCGAGCATCTGCACCATCCGGCCATCGCAGGAGAAGTTGCCCGAGTTGTCCATCCAGTGGCGAAGCGAATGGCTCGCCAATCCACCTGGCATCTGCAAGATCGTTTCGGTGTTGTTGAACAAATCGTAGGTGTCGTCGGCCGGCTTCTCTTCTTCGGCCGGTTTTTCTTCTTCGGCGGGCGGAGCGAACAAGTCATCGTCCGTCGGCTGGCTCGCTGGTTCGGCGGCCGGAGTCGCCGGGGCCGAATCGGTCGCCGGCGTGCTGGGCGAGCTGAAGAAGTCGTCAGCCTCGCTTGGCGTGGCCGGTTCTTCGACAGGCAGCGCTTCGGGTTCGGCCGCAGGCGTGCTGAACAATTCGTCGTGGGCGGTGGCTGGCGGCGTCACCGGTTCGACGGCAGGCGTTTCGACGATCGGCGGTTCCTCGGTGCGCGGTGCGTAGGTATCCATCGCCGGCGGCTCGACCACACTCGGCTCGGTCGATGGCATCGCGTGCATTTCCGATTCGGCGTGACTCGGCATCGATTGCGGCGGCAACGACGGAGCCGGCTCCGCAGGCACGCGGTTCACAGTCGACGGCATGCTCTGCGAGTGTTCGACGGGAGGCTCGGGGGCAGCCATTTGCGGTTCGTCTTGGGAAGGCCCTGCCACTTCGCCACATCCCGAGCAGCCATCGCAACTTTCGCATCCATCACACCCACCACAATCGCCGCAGCCTTCGCTCACCACGACTTCGCCGCCACAGCACGAACCGCTGGAGGAGCCTTCGTAGTAGGCGGGCTGGCAGCCGTTGCAGCCGACATAGTATCCGCCCCCGTAGCTTCCGCCGCGGGCATAGTATCCACCGCCACCGTAGCCGCCACAGAAGTGGCAAGCGGTCGCGGGACTGATCGTCAATGTCGCCACCAGCAGGGCAACCAAAATCGTGCGCATCATTTTTTGCATGGCTCGCTTCTTCCCATCAAAAAGTAGTTGGTTCCGCAGAGGAAAGTGATCCCTATCGTATTCGCCCCGCGGTCAATTTGCAAACTTCGGGCCGGTTCCGTCCAATGATCAAAATGCCCAAAAAACGACACTTTGTCCCACTTCCGTCGGGCACTACTGCTTTGTCAAACTAATCTTTTCGGGCTGGGTGCTTCGCAAGGCGTGGGCTTCGAGGTACTTCCGAGGCACCCAACCCGAAAAGTTAGGATTGACCAGGGATTAAAGCCCCGCGAGCGACGCAAACCCGCCGCCAAAACGGCGTGCCAGCGAGTCCCTCACGGCGGAAACTCGACTGCGGAGCAGTCGCCCTTCGTTCTGGTACTGGACCTGCTCGCGCTCCCATTCTTGGGTGAGCGGCTGGCCGGCCTGCGATCGCGCTGGCGATTCCCAAACCTGCACCGCTTGTTCGAATAAATCAGCGCCATCCTCATACCAAGTGGCAATTTCGCTGCCGAGTTTCGCTGCCGTCGGGTCGACGTCTGTTGTCGACAGGGCACGAATTGCTTCGGCGGAGAAGCGGCCGATACCTCGCCTTGAGCGCGGCGACCTTGGTTGCGTTGCCTTCGTTAGCGGCCGATTCGGCTTCTAACTGCAGCGTGGCTTGGCGGTGGACCACTTCGTTGAGCCGCGACCAATAGACGAGCGAGGCCTTTCGCGCCGCTTCATCCGCATCGGCCGGAGCGGCAATTTTCGCGTCCGTCTTCGTCTCCGTCGTCTGTGCCGGCGGCGAATCGCGCAGTGTCGTAATCTCGTCTCGCAATGAGACGAGCTCGTTTTGCGCTTTGGCCGCCCGCTCCGCGGCGGTCGGTGCGCCTTCGGTCGCCGGATCGTTCGGCCGCCAGTCTTCCGGCATCTTGTCCATCAACGCCGATTCCGACAACGCCACATAGGTAATGTGTTGGACATCGACCCCCAGATAAATCGCTCCGAGCCAGAGGCCCCCGACCAGCGCCATCAGGCAGCCGACGATTTCGAGGACCGACAGGCCGGCGCGCGTCGAACCCAGGTTCCGACCAGCAGCGGGCAGACATGCAATTTTGTTTAGTTTGTTCATAATTCTCTAATTCCGGGAGTGGCTCGTATTTTTGTAGTGCAACGCGCCGCAAATGGAGCGGGGCTACGTGACGTTTTATTCGCCCCCGCGCATAGTTTTTTGCCGCGCAAGTGTAGCTCGACCGCTCGGGGAGCGGGGCGAACGCGGAACTTTTCCGCCGTCCCGGGGGTCGAATGTGCTGATCCTGCGGGCACCCGGGCCGTCATTTCCCGAGCATTCGCTGCCGTCGAACGAGCCATCCCGACGCGAAATGTCCAATCTGCAGCGCAGGCCCGCGCCCTGCCGTTGCCGCGTGTTATGCCGATGATTGGGGAGGTGCATGTGTGAAACTGTCCGACTTGCGGGAAGTGTGCCGGTCGCGATCAATTACTGGTACAGCGGTAGCCGATGCGAGAAAACAGGGGAATTGCACCGACCGGCAAAACCAGGTTGTTAGCAATTTCCTTAGCACCTATAATTCCAAGTGCGGTATTGACGGCCAACGCCCCTAGATTACTCGCAGCGAGGGGGCACTCGGGCTAGGAATGGCCTGGGCAGCGAGAATGGCCACCGTGGCTTGTGACGCGCGAGCGTCGTGAAAGTGAGACCGTGTACGAGTCCGCGTCCACCCAAGAGAACCTCGCTTCGGCGGTAGGCCAAGGAGAGCTCGGCATGCCGAAGATTCTCTGCCTCGGCGGCACGCACGACCAGCAGGTCGCGCTCCGCGAGCGTTTGGGGGGCGAGTTTGAAGTCGTCGAAGTCTCCTCGCCGGCCCGCGCTTTGGCCGAACTCGCCCGCGGCGACTACATCGGCATCTACGCCGATGGCGACCACTTCGCCGAAGTCATGGACGTCGGCCGCTTCTTGCAGAACGAGCGCATCTTGCAGGGGATGCCCGACGGAGTCGTCCTACTGGCGGGCGACAACACGATCCTCTGGGGCAACGGTCGCCTACGCGAGTGGACAGGCTGCAACGACGTGATGGGGGCAAATTTTTACGAGGTCCTCGGCAACCCCGAGATCATCGGCCCCGATTTCTGCCCCTTCCACACCGCCTTCACCACGGGCAAAGGCAGTGCTTCGACGCTCCGCTGCGACCACCGCTATTTCCGCGTCCACGCAATACCAGTCATCGAAAACGGCGAGCCGCCGCAACATCTGATCGTCACGATTCGCGACGTCACGGTCGACGTCCTTCAGCAGCAGAAGCTCAACGCCATTCACCAGGCCGGCATCGAGCTCGCCGACCTGACGCCCGACGAAGTGGCGAACATGTCGATCGACGAGCGGATCGAGCTGTTGAAGTCAAACATCCTGCACTGCACGCAGGATGTTTTGCAATACAACGTCGTCGAAATCCGCATGCTCGACCAGAACACCGGCGTGCTCGAACCTGTTCTCGCGGTGGGCATGACCGACCAGGCAGCCGGCCGCGAACTGCATTCATCGATCACCGGCAACGGCGTGACCGGCTTCGTCGCCGCAACGGGCAAAAGCTACCTCTGCGAAGACACGCTCGAAGATCCGCTCTATCTCGAAGGCGCCCAGAACGCCCGCAGCTCGGTCACCGTGCCCGTCATGCTCCATGATCGCGTGACCGGCACATTCAACGTCGAGAGCACCGAACCGCGGGCGTTCTCGGAGAGCGACCTGCAATTCCTCGAGATTTTCGCCCGCGACGTCGCCGCCGCCTTGAACACGCTCGAATTGCTCCTGGCGGAAAAGGCCAGCACCGCTGCCGCCAGCGTCCAGGCCATCCACAGCGCGGTGGCACTGCCGGTGGACGACATCCTCAACGACGCCTGCAACGTGATGGAACGCTACATCGGCCACGAGCCGGAAGTGGTCGAACGGCTGCAAGCGATTCTGCGCAACGCCCGCGACATCAAGCAGACAATCCAAAAGGTGGGTCAGTCGATGGCGCCGGTCGAGGCCCATCCGAGCGGCGGTCGTGTGGAGTTGCGGCCCTCGTTGGTGGGCAAGCGGGTGCTGGTAATCGACGCCGACGAATCGGTCCGCAGCGCCGCACATGCCCTCCTGGATCGCTACGGCTGCATCGTCGAAACCGCCCACGACGGCAGCGAGGCCCAATTCATGGTCCGCAGCCTCGCCAACGACCAGCGCTACGACGCGATCATTTCCGACATTCGGCTGCCTGACATGAGCGGCTACGACTTGCTGCTGAAGCTCAAGGAAATGATGGACGCCGTGCCGATGGCCCTGATGACAGGCTTCGGCTACGATCCTGGTCATTCCATCGTCCGTGCTCGCCAGGCGGGCCTGCAGGCGGTCCTCTACAAGCCGTTCCGGCTCGACCAGCTGCTCGAGACGGTCGAGCTCCTCGTGACCGGTGCGCCCGCCGGCGCGTCGACCAATCAGTGATTCGTCCGCCCCGTCATAGTCGCCGCCGATGATCTACCTCGTACTAGCCGTGGCTGCCGTCGGTCACGTTATCCTCTGGGCCGCCCTCGTAAACCGCCTTCATGGGCTGGCGATCAAGCGCAGCTGGATGGATCGGGCGACGATGGGCTGTGCCCTGGCAATGGGTACGCTGCCACTGGCGATCGCTTATTTCTTTTGGCGGCAAGGTCGCGTCGAGTTTGCGGCGAATTCCAGCCCCGCTTCGCTGATTGCCTGGAGTTACATCTACCTGACAGCCGGATGGTGTGTCTTTTCGGTATTTCATCGCGTGTGGCTCGCGCTCCATCCAGAACGCCGCGGAGTGCTCGAGTCGAATCACACCACGCGTGTCGATCTCTCGCACCACAATCTCGATCAGCTCATCGCACCAGGAGTGCCGCGGCTGCTCGGGCGAATCCCCGGCAATCAGGTGCTCGATCTGCACGTTCACGAAAAACGGATCGCCCTCCCCCGCTTGCCAGCCGGCCGCGAGCTGCGGATCGTCCACATCACCGACCTCCACATGTCGGGCCGCGTGACGAAGCAATATTTCGTCGAGATGGTTGCAGCCGTCAACGCGCTCGCGCCGGACCTCGTGATGCTCACCGGCGACCTGGTCGAGCGTAAAGAGTGCTTCGACTGGCTCCCCGAGACACTCGGCCAGCTCCGCGCCGTGAAAGGCGTTTATTTCGTACTCGGCAATCACGATCTGCGCGATTGATCACCGCCAGCTCATTGAGACGCTCAGCGGAATGGGGCTGATTCATGTCGGCGGCACCTGGCGCGAGGCGGTCGTCCGCGACACGCCGATCGTCATCGCCGGCAACGAACTACCCTGGTTCGGCCCGGCCCCGCGCCCATCGAGCCTACCTCCCCGCGACGCCGACGGCTTGCCTCTTCGCGTCCTTTTAGCCCACGCCCCCGATCAATTCGCCTGGGCTGCACGCCACGATTTCGACTTGATGCTGGCCGGCCACAACCACGGCGGCCAAATCCGCCTGCCCCTGCTCGGCCCGATCCTGGCCCCCAGCCTCTCCGGCGTCCGCTACGCCAGTGGCACATTCCGCCGCGACAAGACGGTGCTCCACGTGAGCCGCGGCACCGGTGGCCTGACGCCTTTTCGCTGGAATTGCACGCCCGAGATCGCGCTGCTGTGCTGGGTGTTGTGGAGCGAAAATCAATCTACGAGTCAACAAGTGAATGCCATCTTTGAGCACGAAGAATCAAGGCGCGGACGCCAGCTAGGTATTATGACTCACAAGGTGGTGGGCGGATCGCACCAGAAATTGAATTCAGAATCGCGAGAGAATGGAACAGAGAAGAACGTTGTAAGCAGGTGCACGAAGAAGGCGGTTCGGTAGGTGGGTTGAAAGTGAGTCTTTGGATTAGAGTTCGAATACTCGACATGTAGAAGCGCGCGTAAGAGTGGTAGCTAAGGGCGGGCTTATCGAAGTAGGGCAATTATGTATCGACGCTTGGTGAGAGAGATCGAGTATCACGCGCGATGCGCGGCCGTGGTGATTTCCGTGAGAGGCCCAATTTAGAGGAAGTGGGCGGTGCTAACTGAAGCGGCATATTTGTCGAGATATAGTCCGATGAGAACCGTAGTTTGCCTGAGGCTCAATAATGCTCAGACGCTATCGGCAAGAATCCTGGCCCCCAGCCTCTCCGGCGTCCGCTACGCCAGTGGCACATTCCGCCGCGACAAGACGGTGCTCCACGTGAGCCGCGGCACCGGTGGCCTGACGCCCTTTCGCTGGAACTGCACGCCCGAGATCGCGCTGTTGGTGCTCGTTCCAGGCCAAGATGGCCCGGCTATATAGCCCGGCCGTCTCGGCCGGTTGAAGCAAGTATTTATTGAAACGCTTGCTCGACCACCGCAAGCGACGCACCGAGCAGTTTTTGCGACAGTGCGTCCAAGTCCGCTCGATCGCCTTCGAAGTGATACGTTTCTTGAACGTGCTCGGCCGACTCGCCGGCCGCGAGCGCCAGCGCCGGGCTCGACGTTTCGAGTTCGTAGAATGGTCCGAGCGGCTTCGCGCCGGGCGATGGCGGGCCGTCGTTGTAGGCGTTTACGACGTCGCCAGCATACGGTTCTTTCTGCAGTTCCCACATCGAGTTCACGTAGTCGGTCACACTCGCGTCCGGCTGGGAGTATTTCACGATCGTGAGCACGCCAGCCGCTGCGTCCCAACTGCCCGCGATGTCGCGCGCTCGCCGCGGCGGCAGGCCGATCTTGCTGCGAAAGTTGCCGTCGCCGGAGAAGAACAGCACGCCGTCGCCGATCTTGAGCCGTTCGGCGGGCGGCTTGCCGAAATAAGCGTCGTTCACGATCGGGCCCAATTCAGCCTCGTCGCCGGTGCGAAACGGAACTACGACCGTCGTCTCTGGTCCCGGCTTATACATGCCGAGGATCCAGATCGATAGCAGCCCATCGTCTTTCTGCCAATTGTTCTCCCCGCGATTGGTGAGCCGATTCGTCGAGCGATAGCCGACCATCCGCACGTCGCCAAGCACGACACCGAGCGATTTCTCCGCGTCCGACTTTTTCAGCAGTTCGATCTTGCGATCGACACCGACATGAAACTCAGTGCCCGAATAATTCTTGAGCGTCGCCTCGTGGCGAAAGCTGACCGAGGTGTCCGTCTGGTCGACAACAGCAAAGGCCTCGGTGTCGATCGCCGGAGGCGTCTGCCAATCCGCCAGCTCAAACTTGCCGCCCGGCGGAAAGAAGATGCTGAACTGCCCACCCTCGGGCCCCAGCCAAAATCGCTCTTCGCCGCCGAAGACGTTGATATGCGGCGACGACTCGCCCGACGCGATGTGTTCGTAATTAATCCAACCAAAACTCGGTTGCGATTTGCCGCCCGTCGTCGAGGTCATCACGCGGCCTTGATACGCTGGAACCACCGCCACGCTCGGCCCATTTCCCGCTTCAGCCAGCACGACCGTTTCGACATGCTTCCGCAGAAAAGTCACGTCATGTTGAAACGCATTTTCATCCGCGCACTGCCCGTTATTCGTCATCAAAATAGCCCTCAGCAAAAGAATGGCAATAATGCAGTTTTGTTTCATAGGCTTCGTCGTCGCGCCAGCAATCAGAATGCGGAAACAATTCCCTGCGAGTGGCTGCCCACACGCCGGGGCCATCGTAACAAATCCTTCGTACTTGGGCACGCATTCACCTGGGATTGGCCACGGCTTTCTGCCCATGGTAGAATTACGCAAGGATTAACAATATCGTAGCCCACCGCCGGCAAGTGCGGGCTACCGCGCCTAGAGATTTGAGTCATGTCCGTATCCGCAGACCAACTCAACGATTTCCATCACTTTGCCTTGGCACAACTAGGCAACAGTGAGGCGACATCTGTGGCCGACCTTGCACTTCAATGGCAGGCTGCGCGGGAACGGAAGGAAGTCAACGAAGCGCTTCGCGAAGCGACCGAGGATCTCAAGGCCGGGCGTTTTCGATCCGCAGGCGAAGTGTCGCGCGATCTGGAACGTAAATTCAATCTTCCCGCCTCATGAGCTACGCGGTCCAATTGCTCTGGCGCGGAACGTGACGTCGACCAGATTTTGACGTGGCTCGACCAACGCAGTCCCCAGGGTGCCGGTGCGTGGTATCGAGCCTGGCAGGACACGATCCGCACCTTACAGGTCTCCGCAGGCACGTTTGGCCTTGCTCCAGAGGATCAAGACCAGGAGTTGGAAATCCGCCAAATTACCTTTCGCACCCGAAGCGGACGTGATTATCGTGCGCTCTATACCATCCGCCAAAGCGACGTATTTGTGATGCACGTTCGAGTGCCCGGGCAAGACCTTGTTTCGCCCGACGATTTGCAAATTCCATAGGCCTTGTCCGCGCCAATGTGCTTCGGCTTGATCGAAAGCGTGTCGCAACAATATTCCGTCGACGAAAGTTCCAATAGCAATACGTCGCCGCGCTACGCCTTCTCGATCTCAACGCAGATCCCGCCCGCGCGGATCACGCGGTGCAGGTTGGTGAACCAGAGTTCGCGCTTCCAACGAAGATTGAGCGATTCGCAGACCCGCATCAGTTCCTTGCGGTTGTAGGTCTGGCAGCACCAGAAGCGGCTGGTCCAGGCGCCGGAGAAGCTGTCCTCGGTCGTGAGCAGAAACATCCGGCGCCGTGCTTCATCACCCGCGCCATTTCCGTCAGTCCGATCCGCGGATCGGGCAAGTGCTCGAGCACGTAGCCGCAGGTCACGCCGTCGAACGATTCGTCGGCAAACGGCAACGACGACAGATCGGCCGTCACATACGTCGGCGCGCCCCCTTTTAATCGGTTGCGGGCTCGGCGGAGCATTGGTTGCGACAAGTCGGTGCAGGTGATTGCCGCGTCGGCATCTCCATATTTGATCAGGTGTTGGGCCAACTGGCCCGCGCCGCTGCCAACGTCGAGTATCGACTTCATCCCTGTCAGATCGAACTTCCGCGAACGGAACAGCCGCTCGGTGAGCGGCAAGTGGAGCGAAACCATGCTGGCCGCGGCGAGCATCGCGCCCTGCGGACCGCCATAGACGTCCTTGACCTTCGCCCGATATTCGTCGTGGCTCACACGGCGGATCGTGTCGTCTTCGACGAACCGTTTGAATGCCAACAACGGCGGCCGCTTTGGGTCTTTCGCCGCAGTCGCCAGGCGAGCGTTGCGTCGTCGAGGTGCACGAGGATTTGAAAGCATGGTCAACCGTAGCTCCCTTCCATGGTCACAATCGAGCAACTACCGTGCCACCCGGCAAGTGTTTTAGAGATATACTCGGCGATTGTAGATATACCACTCCAGCAGCAGCACGAACAGGGCGCAGGCCAATAGCAGCTTCCAAGCTTCCGTTCGGGCCGGGGCACGATCCGTGCTGGCCGCAACGTCGACGTGACCGATACGGATATCGGCGGGCCGCAAAGTTTGACTTTCCGAATCCTGGGTCGGCCGCACACCTATATCGCTTTCCGCGCGGTCGAACAGGTTCACCGCGAACCGCTCGATCACCGCATTGCCCGGCGAGTCGCCCAGGCGGACCTGGTAGACCCCCGGCTTGTCGGTGCGGGCAAACGTGAACGAATCCCGCTCCGAGCGGTCGACCACCGTCTCGCGTCCATCCGGTGCGACGACCGTGAGCCGATTCGCACCTTCCGGAGCGCGGAGTTCCACCGCCCCGCCCGGCCGCACCGAAGCCGACTCTTGTTCTTCGCCGCGGGTCGCCAGATATTCGAGCGCATTGAGCCAAAAAGTTGGAAAAGAGGCCCGGATCGGCCAGTTGGTGTTGGCGGTACGGCTGCCGTCCTCTCCCTGGCCGACAATTTCGAACCCCAGCACGGCGTCTTGGTAGCCGCCGCGGGGGGCGATCGCTGCAATCGGCCCGGCGGTCGATTCGATGAGCAACGTCCCTCCCGGCGGAGGCGGCACCAGGAGACTGTCGGCAATCGCCACATCCCCCAGATCCACATTCGCCAGGAGCGGGCTCGCCCGATCCCAATCGATGATCTGCGGCCCCGCGACTACTTCTGCGGCAAGCACCTCATCCTCGTCGGCACCGCCGCTTGCGACTTCGCGTCGCCCCCAATTCACGCCCGGCGGCAACCGCCCCACAAACAGCGTGTTCGCTCGCGGCAGCGATTCGGGCGCACACTGATCGTAGACGATCAAATCGTACGCCCCACTCTCCGCTTCGCGGCGATAGTCGGCCGAAGCGAGCGACGACGACGGCACAATCTCAATCTTCGCCAGGCGTTTGGCCCGAGCCGTGCCCAGCACCAATTCGAGCGGCACATTTCCAGGGGTGACCACCAGCACGCGGCCCGTCCCCGTGTCGTTGATCGCCGCGTAGCCGAGGTCGTCCTGGCGGAGCGCGTCTTGCGACTCGCCGTCGACCTTGTACTTGAGCCGGGCCGCGAGCGCGCCGACAACTCCTTCGCCCAGCGGAAAGACGACGCCCTTCGTTTCGCCCGCGGGCACCTCGATCGCCGCGGCGTCGAGAAAATCGCGATCGAGGGTAAGCTCGACGGTGACCTGCTGCGGCGCGCTGGTAAAATTCGCCACTTGCACGAAGGCTTGAAGCTGCTCCGGCCGCTCGTCGTTCCGCCGCGTCGAGACGGCGGTGATCGCCAGATTCGGCGCGTCGAACGAACCGACCGGCACATAGAACGGCTTCAAATTATCGAGTGATGTGCTCGCGACGTCCTCGAAGCGGCCATCGCTGAAGATGTAGGCCGTCGCGGGCGGCGGTTCGGCAGAAGCTGGCTCGTCTTCGCTGGCTGGCTCGCGCATCACCCGGCCCGGATTTGCGAGTCCACTAGCAAGCTCCAGTGCGCCCGCGAGATCGGTGCCGTGGGCCGTCGGCTCGATCGCGGCGAGCCGCTCCCGCAGCAGCCGGCGGTTAGACGTGAATTCCTGCACGACTTGCGGCTTGTCGGCGAAGCTGATGATCATCGCCCGCATGCCGGAGTCCATCTGGTTGACCAAACCTTCGGCCAGTTGCTTCGCTTCCTCCAGCCGGTTCTCCCCGTTCGTCGCGTCAGTCGCCGCCATGCTCGCCGAGTTGTCGATGAGAAAAATAAATCGCTGCCCCTCGAGCCGGCTCCCCTCCCAGCCGGGCCGCAACAGCGCCAAAATCGCCAGCCCCACCAGCAACAACTGCAGAAACATCAACAGACTCTTCCGCAGCCGCTGCCACAGACTGTTCACGTGCAAATCTTCGATCGACCGCTTCCAGAGATACGTGCTCGGCACCTCCAGCGGCACCCGCTTGAGCTTCAAAAAATAGAGCGTGATGATCGCCGGCGGCACCAGTGCCAGGAGGCCCCATTGCCAAGGCGCGAGCGTGTTGCGAAAGAGCTCCGTCATCGCACGAGGCCCCGGCGACGCAGGTAGCTCGAGATCAACTCTTTCACCGGGGTTTGGTTGTTGGCGAGCAAGTAGTTCATCCCGCGGCGGGAACAGAACTCCTGCGCTCCACTAGTGAACGCATTGAGCGTCGTCTTATAGCGCGCGAGGAGCGGCGCGCTGACCGAGATCTCGGCCACGTCTTGGTCTTCGCAGTCGACCAGCTTCAAATCGCCCTTCACGTCCGGCTCGATCTCCGCCTGGCTCAACAGCTGAATCACGTAGACATCCATCCGCTGCGAGACGAGATATCGCAGCCCCGCCTCGTAGCCGCTCTTGTCCATCAAATCCGAGATCAGCACGACGACGCCGCGGCCCGTGTTGCGGAGGCAGAAATTCTTCACCCCCTCGGCGAGCGACACCGCGTCGCCCGGCGCGATCCCGTTGAGATACTCAAGCATCCGCCAAACGCTCTTACGGCCACGCAGCACCGGCCCGTGCTCCCGCAGCCCCTGCCCCAGCGTCTCAATCCGCACGCGATCGGTCCGAGTGAGGCCGATGAAGCCGAGCGCCGCCGCGAGCTGCTTCGCGTAGTCGAGTTTCGTCGGCTCGCCGAAGTCCATCGAGCGGCTGTCGTCGATGAGCACGTAGAAGTGGAGGTCTTCCTCCTCCAGGAACAGCTTCACGATCAGCTTGTCGAGCCGGGCGTAGAGATTCCAATCGATCGTCCGCAGGTCGTCGCCGGGGGCGTAGGCGCGAAAATCGGCAAATTCGACGCTCTGCCCCTTCCGTTTGCTCCGCCGCTCGCCCTTCATCCGCCCGCGAAAGATTTTCCGCGTCACCAGTTCAAGCCGCTCGAGTTGAGCGAGCAAGTCCGGCGGCAGCAGGTTGGTGTTCGTAGTTGGCATCGGCGAGCGTGCTTCAGCACGCGGGGAATGAGTGTTCGTTCAGACAGCAATCCAATCACGTCGAATCATCACCTCACGAACGACACAAAGAACAGTACAAACGCAACCAACAACGCGATGAGAAGCGGAAAAAAGATAAACAGGATTTGAAGCATTTCGCTACGTGGTGTTGGCATGCCTGGCCAAACTTTTGGACGTCTTCGTGGCGGTGTTTCGTCTTTGGTCATGATTGGAACGCCAACCGAGTTCGCCCGCTCGCTGAAGCGAGCTCGCCGGTCATTTCTGGTCCGCCTTCTCGGGCACCTTCTCCAGAATCTCCTGCAGCACCTTGTCCGGCGCAACCCCTTCCGCGTCGGCTTCGAAATTGAGGATCACGCGGTGGCGGAGCGACGGCAGGTACACCCGCCGGACGTCTTCGAAGCTGACGTTAAACCGCCCGCCCAACAGCGCCCGCACTTTCGCCGCCAGCGCAATCGTCTGTGCCCCACGCGGACTCGCACCCCAGCGCAGGTATTGGTTCGTAATCGGCACGGCGAACGGCCCTTCGGGATGCGTCGCCAGTACCAGCCGGGCGATGTAGTCCTGCACGTGCGGCGCGAGGATCACTTCGCGCACCAGCTGCTGCCAACGGACGATCTCCTCGCCGTCCATCACCTTCTCCGGCTCGACGACGATCCCCTTGGTGGTCCGCTCGACAATCGTATTCAGCTCCTCCCGACTGGAGTAGCCGAGCAGCAGCTTGAAGAAAAAGCGGTCGAGCTGGGCTTCGGGCAGCGGATACGTGCCCTCCTGCTCGATGGGGTTCTGCGTGGCCATCACGAAAAACGGCAACTTCAATTTGTACACATTCCCCGCGATGCTCACGCTTCGCTCCTGCATCGCCTCCAAGAGCGCCGACTGCGTCTTCGGCGTGGCCCGGTTGATTTCGTCCGCCAGGCAGATCTGCGTGAAGATCGGCCCCTGCTGGAATTGAAACTCGCGGTGGCCCGCCTGACTCTCGACGATCATGTTCGTGCCCAGGATGTCGGCCGGCATCAGGTCGGGCGTAAACTGGATCCGCGAGAAGTTGAGGTTCAGCGTCTGGGCGAGCGTTCGCACCAAGAGCGTCTTCCCCAGACCGGGAACGCCCTCAAGCAAACAGTGCCCGCCCACAAACAAGCAGGTCAGCACACCATGCACGATATCGCTGTGGCCGACGATCACGCGGCCCAGCTGCTTGTAAACGGCTTTGTATCGCTCCGCAAACTCAGCGGCACGCTTCTCGATCGATTCGGCTTGGGCCATAGGAGATGAAAGTTCGGGGTCATTACGTTGAAGTCGAAGAAAAGTTGTCCGTCCGTTGTACCCTTATTCGGGTGGATCAGCGAGTACCCGCGGCAGGTCGCGAACCGCGTCAACGACTCGCATGATCTCAATTCCATGCAAATGCGGTTGATAAAACACCAGCCACCGCTTGTGTCGAAAGTAGCGCCATTCTGCCGGCGCGGCCAGATGTCGCGACCCGGGAGTCGGTAGCGTTGCCTGCTGCTGGGCCGCCGCGAAAATCTCGCGGCCGATCCGCTCCGCCGCCAAGGGATGCCCAGCCGTCACGCGGACATAGTACAGAATCTCTTCGAGGTCATGCTCGGCCTTGGGCGCCCAGAATGCGCTGGGCATAGTCAGCCCTTTCCTTCGGCGGCGACCCGAGCTTCCACCCTCTGCAACATCGCGTTCAAGTCAAGTGGCTTCGACAATCCAAGCCGGCTTTGTTCGCTGGCAACCCGATTGCCTTCCTCAAAAAGCCTCAGCTTCTCGCGATCTAAGTCTTCGAGCGCGTTCATCGCGTCGCGCAACAGATCGTCCTCCGACTGGTAGCTGCCGTCCGCAAGGCGGGCCTGGACGCGGTCATGAAGGTCGGGCGGAAACTGGTAGTGCATGTCGGAACTCCTACATCCGAGTATATCACCCCCACCGCCAAGCGCTAACGCAGGGAAAAACCGTCCCCCGCAAGTCAAAAGTCGTGATCTGGGAAGGATTTGCGGTGCGCCGCGCGTCCCGGCCGCGGCTTGAACCGCCGCGGCGGCCACCGATATAGTTGGGGTGCGTTCCGATTGTCAGGCACGACGAGAGCTACACTACCTCCAGCCGCCTTTTCGGGCCGTTTTGCGCAAATGCAGTGCTCGAATGCAGCGCTCGATTGCCGCGACCGACAGCCGAGGTGGGGTCGGCCGGTTCGACGCACGGATGGTGTTCGACCGATTGCGTACTACATAGTTGTTTTCCACTCGTTGTTGCCTTCTCGTTGTGGAGAGGCCGACCGGGCCTGCCCATGCCGCCAGTTGTGATCGATGTACGAAACGCCGAGGATGCGCGAGACGTTATCCATCGTGCCGTCCAGGCGCTCGCCGAAGGGTCAGCTGGTCGCGTTTCCCACGGAGACGGTCTACGGCATCGGCGCCAGCGCCTGCCACCCCGACGCGATCGAGCGGCTGCGGAACTTGAAGGACCGCGATCAAAAGTCCCCCTTCGCCATCGCCATCAAGAGCGCCGAAGAAGCGGTCGACTTCGTGCCCGACATGACCCCGCTCGCCCGCCGGCTGGCCCGCCGCTGTTGGCCCGGCCCGGTGACGCTGGTGGTCGACAGTCACCATCGCGACGGCCTGGCCGCGCAGCTGCCGGCGAAGGTCCGCGAGGCCGTCTCGCCCAATGGCACGATCGGCCTCCGCGTGCCGGCCAACGACATCCTGCTCGACGTGCTGCGGATGCTCGCCGGCCCGATCGCACTCACCAGCGCCAATCGCCACGGCGAACCGGAAGCCGTCACCGCCGAAGAAGTCAGGGCGTCGGTCGGCGACAACGTCGCTCTGATTCTCGACGATGGGCCCTGCCGCTATGGCCAGCCGTCGTCGGTCGTGCGCGTGCAGGACAACCAATTCGAGATTCTCCGCGAAGGGGTCGTCGCCGAGGGCACGCTCAAGCGATTGGCCAGCACGATGGTCTTGTTTGTCTGCACCGGCAACACCTGCCGCAGCCCGATGGCCGAGCTGATGATGCGTCATCGGCTGGCGAAAATGAAAAAGTGCAAAATCGACGAACTCGACGATCACGGCTTCATCGTCCGCTCGGCGGGCATCTCGGCCGCCGCCGGCTGTCCGGCATCGGGCGAATCCGTGGCGATCTTGCGCGATCTTGGGCTTGGACCTGGGCAAACACGAGGCCCAGCCCCTCTCCGAGCAACTGGTCCGCCATTCCGACCTGATTCTGACCATGACGGCCGGCCACTGGCAGGCGATTGTCCAGCGTTGGCCCGGAGCCGCCGACCGCACCCACATGCTGCTACCCGAGCAAATTGACGTACCCGACCCGATCGGCCGGGCGATGGAAGCCTACCGGCACGCAGCCGAGCAGATCCAGCGGGGAGTGGATTTCCACGCCGAGAGAATCTATCGTGAAGGTTGTCCGGCGACGTAAAACAAGCTCTTCAATGCCCGTGGCCGATTCCGACCGGCCGGTAACAAGCGAAGGAAGGGCGTTGGCGGCTTCGGCCACGACACTGCGACCTTCACGCGGACCGAAATTGAACAATTTTGAAACGCTCGAAGAAAGGCAGTCGCGATGAAAATTGCCATCGCCAGTGACCACCGCGGACACCATCTCAAAGAGAAGGTGATCACGCTGCTCAAAGCCAAAGGTCACGACGTCATCGACGACGGCCCGGCCACCGACGAAAGCGTCGACTACCCCGACTTCGCCGCGCTGGTCGCCAGCAAGGTCAGCGAAGGCACCGTCGACCGCGGCATCCTCATCTGCGGCACGGGCCTCGGCATGGCAATCGCCGCCAACAAATTCGCCCGCGTGCGGGCAGCCGCCTGCGTCGACGAAGTGACCGCCGAACTCAGCCGCCGCCACAACGACCTCAACGTCCTCTGCCTCTCCGGCGATCTGTTGAGTTCGCGGAGCACCGAGCGGCTGGTCGAAATCTGGATGGATACCGAATTCGAAGGCGGCCGCCACAAACGCCGCCTCGACAAAATCCTCGAGATGGAGCAGGAAACGCACGGCAAGAAATAGTACGTCGCGCCACAAGCAGGGTGGCTGAGGTCAAGCGCCAGCGAGCCCCCAGAATTGAATCACCCGCGGCGCGAAACATTCGGCGCGTCCGCCTTCACATACTTTCTTTTCTCACGGCACCATCGGACGCAAGCGAAGCAAGTCGTGCAACGCACATTGACGCTACTGGCGGCCCTACTGATCCTCAAAGTCACCGCGAGCGTGGTTTTGGGGTATCGCGACTACTTCCCACCAGATTTCGCGTCGGATTTTCTGCGTGGTCGGCAGTCGTACTTCTTCGGCGCATATCAATGGGCATTTTATGCGCATGTCATAGCGGGTCCGGTCACGCTGATCCTTGGATTGATCCTAGTTAGCGACCAATTCCGGGCGAGATTCCCGGCAGGGCACCGCTTCCTGGGCAAGACCCAGGCCGCAATCGTGTTGTGTCTGCTTGTTCCGAGCGGATTTTGGATGGCAGGCCATGCCGAGACCGGCGCCGTCGCCGGAATGGGATTCGTATTGCTCGCGATCGCCACAGGCACATGCGTCCTACTTGGCTGGCAATTCGCGGTGAAAAAGAACTTCGCCGAACATCGTCGTTGGATGTGGCGATGCTACTTGCTGTTGTGCTCGGCAGTCATTCTCAGACTATTCGGTGGACTGGCCACCGTGACGGACGCGGGTAGTAGCTGGATCTATCCGCTAGCGGCCTGGACCAGCTGGTTGGTGCCGCTGGCGGCGTTTGAGATCGGTTGTGCCGTTCATCGACTACTCACACAGTCCGACGACCTCGGCAAAAGTCACTCGGCGAATCCTGTCTCTAATTTGTCGTTGCCTGCTTTGGATATCAGCGCGCGACGTTGAGAGACGGGCGTATCAAGCTCGAGAAATCGGACTCTTCCATCGGCGAACGCCGCGTGAAAACCGCCGGGGTGCGTTGTTTTGGATTCTGGACTTCCAATTCCGAGCACGACACTCTCGTCCGCATCCGTAGGCTCCATCCAAGGAACGGCATGTTCTTCACCCACCTCGACCACCATCAACGATTGCGATGCGCCGTCCGATATCTCAGACAGACTTCCCGACTCGTTCGCGCGAATAGTACTACTCGGCGTCACCACAGCCAAGTAGGTCGTCCGATTATCCTCCTCTTCACGAGCTGATGGACAGCGATAGACCGAGACAATCGTCTCAAATGCGGCCGCGTTCGCCAGATCGTCCCAGGGCTTGGTCAGATCGATTGTATTGTATAGATGCTGTTCCTCCATGTACGGAAGGATCAGTGTCCGCCAACTGTGCAGCGGCTTGCCATTCACATCCGTCGTGTAGGCGGGGGGCAAGCCATCGTTTTGATCGGCGTAGGACTGCAACGCCAGCGCAATCTGCATCAGCTGCGATGAGCATTGGTTGCGAAGTGCTGGTACGTGCGCCGATCGCATGGTAGGAAGGAGCAGGCAGAGTGCAACGACGACTATCCCCAATCCGATCAGCAACTTGATAACGGTCGATGCCCAACCTCTCGCTTGCGTAGGCGGACTACCGACACCATCCGATCCATGTTCGCGGTCGTCATTCATTCGCCAATCCCCTACTCGCAATTCAGAACTTGCGAGCTGACGTCCAATTCAATCGAGCCCCCGTCAAGAAACCTTCTTCGCCCCGACCTCGACCAACAGCTCCCGCAGCTCGCGCAGCTTGATTGGCATCTTGGCCACCACACGGTGGTCGGCCACGGTCGCTTCTTCGGCCCAATCGCTGTGAATCTGGTCCAGCAGCAAGATCGCCGGGATGTCGCGTGTCTGCGATTCTTGGCCGAAACGATTGAAAATCTCCAGCGCCGTGCGGCCGTTGTTGCTCGTGGTGAAGAGAATCAGGTCGGCCGCCTGGCTGTCGTCGAAGAAGCGGTTCAGCACCCGATTCGGATCGGCCGACACCAGCACACGGTAGCCGTTTCGCTTGAAATGTTCGCGGAGCGTGTCCTGCATCTTCACGTCCGACTCGACGATCATCAACTTGCGCGGCTGCCCATCGGCGTCGAGGCCTTCGTTGCTTTCGCGCTCGGTGCCGGCGACTTTGCCCCCTTCGGCGGCAGTCTTCACTCGCTTGATAGCGAGCTTCAAATCGATCAGCATGTCGGACGGCGTCTGGTACCGCTTGTCCGGATCGAATTCCATCGATTTGCCGACCACCATCGCCAGCGCCATGGGCAGCTTGGGCGCCAGGGAGAGAATCGGTTTGATTTCCGTGGTGTAGCGGGCCTTGCCGGCCTGCGCTCGATCGCGTGACTCGGAGAGCGCCGGCTGGCCGCCCAGCATCTGATAGAAGATACAGCCCGCGAAGAAAATGTCGGTCCGGGTATCGTCCTTGCGGACGCCCGATGCGCGCTCCAGGCCGGCGTAGTCGACCGTCCGCGTGCTGATGCCTTCAATCATGTCGGCTTCTAATTCGCCCTGCACACCGGCCAGCCCGAAATCGACGAGCTTCGGCTCGCCGTCGCTCGAGAGCAGCACATTCGAAAGCTTCAAGTCGCGGTGCGTGATCCCCTGCTGCAATGCGTAATTGAGCCCCGACATCACGCCTTCCATGATGTGGGCCGCTTCGAGCGGTTCGAAGCGCCGCTTGGCGCGGTAGAACTCGCGCAGATTCTGGCCTTCGATGAATTCCATCACCAGATAATGCATCAGGCCGTGCGAATAGATTTCGTGGATCTCGACGATGTTCGGGTGCTTGAGCTCGACGCCGATCTCGCCCTCGCGGCGGAACAACTCGATGAACGGCTTGTTGCTCTTGCCCGTCTTGGCGTCGGTCGCCTTGGGGTTGCTGTACCGGCTGCGGAGCACCTTCACCGCGTACATCTTGCCGGTCTGCTTGTGCGTCGCGCGATAGACGCGGGCAAACGTGCCGGCGCCGACGCAATAGAGCACCTTGTAATCGCCAAAGAAAAACCCGGTGCGATAGCCATTCATCAGCCGTTCGAGCTGATACTGCGTCAACAGCCCGCTGCGGAGCAAGGCCTGCTGGAAATCGCCCAATGGCGCGGTGGTCGAACCGAGCTCGCCCCAGGCGGTCTGCAACTGTCCGTCGTCGACGACATTGGCGTCGAGAGCGCGCTGGGCAAGTTCTTCAGAGGTTTTGATCTCGGCCATGTCCGCGCTTCGCTGGATCGATCCAATGCGAAACCGCGCTGGGGCCGCCCGGGCTGTTTTCCGGCTCGGGGCCGCTCCGCGCAGTTGCACCCTGCTAGTGGAGGTTCACACTACCTTAACACGAGCGACAGCCGCTGTCCGGTAGACCGGACCGAGAATCGCCGCTTCGGTTTCAATTTGTTCTGTTCCGCGGCACCAACCGTCAGGTGCCCTGGAGAGCGGCTAGCTCTCCTGCTGTTCCAATTTCGCTTGCAGGTCGTCGCGCTCACGGCGAGTGGCTTCCAAATCGAACATCAAATACTTCATGTCGAGCCGCAATTGGCTCAGCGCGTCTTGCACCAAAGTCAAAATTCGCCGCCGACGTTTCGTGCTTTCAACAACTCGTTCCAAAGCAGCGGCCACTTCGCTCGATTGCTCATCGGGCAATGCTTGCACTGCCGATACGAGGCGTTGCAAATCGGCTGGCAATTCTTCGACTCCGGTCGCGGCGGTACGGGGGATGTTCGTCATGGAAGTTCTCGCAGGGTGGGTTGGACGCTGCGACGAAAATGCACTCCGTGCGCCACTGGTCCGCCCTGGTTTCCGCGAATCGACCATAACTGATTATATGAAAAGCACTTGCATTCATTCAATCGTTTGGCGCGAGGCCGTTTTGGCGGGGTGCCGATGATGCCCAAACGCCTCAGCTGCCCTGGCTGCGTGTCGGAAATGCTGATAGAAGAACACTTTACGGCGATTGTGCCCGAGCCCTGGCATGTCGATTTCTTGCCTCAATTAGTGCCTCTTCTGGCCGCAAAGTCGGCGGTCGCCTATCCAAATTATGCGAAAACTCTTCGTTTTCGTCGTCCTCTGGTCGGCCTTCGGGGCAAGCTCCGGCGAAAAAGTCGTCGCCACGGAGTGTTTTCGCAACTTCGATGGACCCGACGTCGCGTGGCAGCTCGTCGATCGTCGCGCTGGCACGAGCCTCGTCTCGCATCGTTGCGTCGGTGACGATGCCCGCGAGGGGAGCGGCTCGGAACGCGTGACGATCACGGCCCCCGGCGGCGAGTCGTTGCACTTCATTTGCCCGGCGGGTCGGATTCCCGTTCTCGACGAACTCGAAGCCCGCATGTGGGTCAAAGCCAATCGCCCCGGCGTGTCGCTCGCGGCGCGCGTCGTGCTGCCGCGATCGATCGACGAAAAAACAGGCGCCGCCAAGACGGCAATCATTGCCGGCGACGAGTGCGCGACGGCCGGACGCTGGCAGCAACTGCGACTCGCGGAGGTGCCCAATCGGCTCGCCGCGCAAGTTCGCGTCCTACGAGCCACGCGCGGCGCGAACATCGATGCGCGCGAAGCATACGTCGACGCGATCGTGCTGGTCGTCCCGGGCGGACCTGGGAACACCGTCGCCTGGACCGACGCTTTGGAAATCGACGGCGTTGTGCTGGCGGCCGCGATAGAATCAGCCGCCGAATCCGCCGCAACCCCGCAAACAATCCCGGCGCTGTTCTCGAGCAGCGCTCCACAGCAGCGACAGCCCCAGCAGCAAAACACAGCCACCGTTCCGCCGCAGCCCGTTCCGCCGCAGCAAGTCGCGACGGAACCGCCGGCGCAGTTTCAGGGCACCACGCTGATGGTCGGCGGCAGACCGTTTCTGATGCGCGGCGTCGAGTGGCACTTTGAAACCTTCGCGTTTCTCGCGGCCCGCGGATTCAACACCGTCTGGCTCAACCAACCGCCGACGTCCGAGCAAACCGCGTCGGCCACGCGCGCCGGCCTGTGGCTGATTTGCCCGCCGCCCTCGCCGGACGACCTCGCCACGAGCGGCATTGATCCCGCTTGGGGTCGCGTGCTGGCGTGGAACTTGGGGTCTCCGGCGGGCCCACGCGATTTGGAATCGATGCGTCGCTGGGTCGAGCTCGTGCGCGGCCGCGACCCGCTCATTGGCCGGCCAATCCTCATCACACCGCGCGGCGACTGGCATCTTGCCAGTCGGCTCGCCGACGTGCTGGTCGCCGATCATCCGGCGGCGGCTACCCTCTCGCAGCGCGATTTTGAGGAGTGGCTTCAGGCCCTACCCCGGCTCGCCCGGCCCGGAACGCCGCTCTGGGTACGAATCCCCACGCAACCGGGCCCTCGAACCCGCCTGCAACTCGACGCACTCCCGCCTGAGACCTCGTCCGCACCGACGCTCATCGAGGATCACCAGCTCGACGCGCTGGTCACAGCGGCCGCGACCAACGACTGCCGCGGCTTCCTGTTTCAATCCGACTCGCCTCTCGATGCCCAGGATGAAATCACCCAACGCCGCGCGATGCTACTCGAGGAGTTTAACAACCGGCTCGAATCGATGAGCCCCTGGCTAACGATCGGCAAACGCATCGGCGACGCGGCGTCGACCGACTCGACCGCCGGCGGAGTCGTCCTTCAGGCGGAGCGCGCTCGGCTGCTCGTTCCCACGTCGCGGGCCGCGTCAGAGTCCGACGCCACAACCGCAGCCAAGAAAAGCATCGCCTTTGTCGTGCCCGGTGTGCCGGAATCGAACGAGGCGTTCCTGCTCTCGCCGGTCGAACTGCGATCGCTCAACTCGAAACGCGTCGCAGGCGGCACGCGAGTCACCGTCGACCGCAGCGCCGCGGGCATGCTGTTGATGACTGAAGATTCCACCGTGATCGCCAACTATCGCAAACGCATCGCGCAAACGGGCACGCGGGCGGCCCAGCTGCAATTTGCCCTCGCGTCCAACAGCGCGCGTTCGCTGGCGATCTTGGCCAGCCGACTCCAGCGGATCGGCGTCAGCACCAAGCAACTCGACGCGGCCATCGGCTCGGCCAACGTCGAACTCCGCACCGTGAATTCGCTCCTTTCGGCCGGCAACTTCGCCGCTGCCTACGAACGCTCATCCACCGCCAACGAGATCCTCTCGGCCGCGCGCGAGCACGCGCGTCGGAAAATTTCATCCACACCGGAGTTCAACAGCGTGCCACTGGCCGTCGACGCCGGTTCGCTCCTGCGGCTGGCCGAATTCGAAAAATCCCTGGCCATGCTCCGCGGCGGCGAAAACCTGTCTGGCCGGCGGCGATTTTGAAAATCTCGACCAGCTCCGTCGGCCTCGGTTGGCAGCATGTCGACGATCCACTCCCCGGCATCGAGACCAGGGTCCAACTCGCCGGCCGCGCGCCGCACGAAGGCCGCTACTCGTTGGAGTTTTCCGCCCAGGCGGTCCCGGCCAAGAGTGCCCCACAGATCGTCGCCCGGCCGCTGGTCTGGATCACCTCGCCGCCGATGCGCGCCACCGCGGGCGACTTGATTGAAATCTCCGGCTGGGTCCGCGTTTCGCAGCCGATTCGCGGCAGCATCGAGGGCCTCGAAATCATCGACACGCTCGGCGGGCCGGAGCTTTCGCTCCGCGTTCGCAGCACCGACGATTGGCAGCCGTTTCGGCTGATTCGCTCGACGCGCGACACCACCGAGATGACGCTCACCTTCGCGCTCACCGGCCTCGGCACGGCGAGCATCGACGGCGTGATGGTTCGCTCGCTCTCGGCCCCCAGCGTGAAGCGGCTCCCCACTGTGAGCAGCGAGCTGGGCCCCGCGTTTCCAAATTCGGCCCGTCGCTCGGTGTTCTCGGCACCCGCCGAGCGGTAGACTGCGCTCCGCATGGTCCGAACCACCGTCCAACTCCGTGCCGACGCCGAGCGCATCTGGTGGGCCGGCGTCCGCGCAGTGCAGCCCGAGCGGCTGATCCCCGACTGCGTCCGCGTCGATGGCGACCTGCTCCTGGTGGGCGACGAAGATCGTCGATCTCCGCAGCGGTCAGTCGCATCGCCGTCGTCGGTGCCGGGAAGGCATCGGCCGCGATGGCGGTCGCGCTCGAACTGGCGCTGGGCGAGCGGCTGATCGTCGAGAAACAAGTGTACGGTTGGATCAACGTCCCGGCCAATTGCGTGCTGCCGACGCGATCGATCCATTTGCACGCGGCCCGGCCCGCCAGCGTCAACGAGCCGCGGCCCGAAGGCGTCGTCGGCACACAGAAAATAATCGAGATCGTTTCCTCGCTCGGCCCAACCGACCTCTGCTTCTGCCTGCTATCCGGCGGCGGGTCAGCGCTGCTCCCCGCGCCGGACCCGGGCATTTCGCTCGACGACAAAATCCGCGTGGCGCGAATCCTCAGTGCCGCTGGTGCCGACATCGTCCAGCTCAACACCGTGCGGCGAGAGTTGAGTCTCGTCAAAGGGGGTGGGCTCGCGCGGTCCTGCCGCGCCGGGCGAATGATCTCGCTGATCATCTCCGACGTGCTTGGTGATCCTCTCGATCTCATTGCATCTGGACCAACTGTCGATTCGCCTGCGTCTCCTGCCGATGCTCTCCACGTCCTCGAAGCGCTCGGTCCCACCCGGCACCCCGAACTGGCGACCGTTGTCCGATTCTTGCGAAGTAAATCTCCAAGTCAAAACGCACCCCACGATTCCATCTGCGAAGTCACCAACCTGGTGATCGGCAACAACGCGCTCGCCGTCGACGCGGCGGGCTGCGAGGCGGAGCGGCTCGGCTACTCGCATGCGATGATCGCCGCGACCGCCCCCGAGGGTCCCGCGGAAGAAGTCGGCCGGCATCTGGCTGAGATGGCGCTGCGGATGCGCACCGAGCCGGGGCCCGATTGCTTAATCTCCGGCGGCGAGCCGACCGTGACGCTCGCCAACGAGTCCGTCCGTGGCCGGGGCGGCCGCAATCAACAACTGGCGCTCGCGGCCTTGGCGGAGCTAGGCGATTGCGATGGGATCGCGCTCTTATCCGGCGGCACCGATGGCGAAGATGGCCCCACGGACGCGGCCGGCGCGATCGTTGCCGCGGATGTGGTGCGGAGGGCGCGAGAACTTGGACTCGATCCGCACGACTACCTGCGACGCAACGATGCGTACTCGTTTTTCGACGAGACTGCCGCGGGCGGACTTTGGAAGACGGGGGCGACGCAGACCAATGTTTGCGATCTGCGGGTGATTACTACAATCCCGCCCGCTCGCTGAAGCGAGCTCGCCGGCGTCAGTCCCACCACCACTGGCCTTCGGCCAGGTGCGAGAGATCGGTCTCGGTGCGGGCCTTGGCGACGGTTTGCTCTTCGTCATCGAGCAAATTCGTCGGGCTGATCGCCTCGGTCGGCCGCATCTGCACGCCACCGCCGATCGGCGTCACCAGCATCGAGCCCTTCCACATGCTGTTCACGGCCGAGGCCACCTGCTTCGGTGGGTTGTACGTCTCGACCGGATAAGCCGACTCGTCGTTGAACACGGTGGGCGTCCACTTCGCCAGGCCGTAGTAATCCTGATCGCGGATAAACGCGGCGGCCACCGCCAGATCGATGCAGTTGCGAAGCTGGGCGTACACGGGCGACCGCTGAGCCAACTTCGGATAGACCTTCGTAAACGCATTCACAAACGCCTGGCTTGCCGGGTTGCCGCGCTTCGACGCGCTCCGCCGGCCATCCTTGCCGACGACTTCCGCTTCGCCGACGAGCTTCACGCCTTCGCCTTCCAGCTCCATCGCCAGCGCATCATCGCTCACGCGGACACATTCGTAATTCGGCATGAAGTACCAACGCTCCAACGCGTTACTGGAGATCTGATGCGGATTCGCCCGGGCGACGTAGCTCTTGAGCCGCACTTCCGGCTGCTCCAGGCCGATGCCAATCAGCTTCATCCGGTAATCGGCCTCGACCATCACTTGGGCAAAGTGCGTATTCGCTGGAATGCCGCCCACCGTGATCACCTGCAAGCCCAGCCGTTCGCGCAGCTGCTCGACGATGAACTGCTCCTGGTTGGGGCTGGAGAAGCGCGGGCCCATCTCGTGCAGGAACTGCGCCATCCGCGAGAGACCTTCTTCGGTCGGATCGATCGAGCAATAGATGAATGGCGACGACTTGTCCTTGCTCGGAGCAAACGTCCGCAGCGCGACCACCAGGTCTTGCAGCTGGACGATCGGTCGACCCGAGTCGATGCCCTGGATGCGGCCCGACGGCGCTTCGCCCCAGGCCTCGGCCGGACCGGCGATCACGACGTCGCCCGATTCCGGATAGCAGAATACATATTTCACGCGGGTGATTCCCGCCAGGTTTTGCATCACATCGTCGGCAGTCTCGCCGGCGGCGATTCGCTTGGCCAACTCGCTTTCGAGCCGATTGAGCGAAACCTTGCGGAGCTTGCTCGTCTTGGCGACGTTGCGATCGAGCCGCGAGAGCGCTTCTTGCACGCGTTGCCGCGAGAGCGCGCCGGTCGGATCGGCCACGGTCGTCTGCCGCAACACACCCTCGGCATCCACCGCGACGCCGGACGTGTTGCCGGTGCCAATCGTGTCGCCACCGCGCCGCCGCCCTGTTCCTTGGGCAACGACCGACGACGAGATGACCGATAGCGAAACGACGTGCGGCCAGCGTGATCGCCAGCTGCATCGAGATCGCGCGATTTCGTAAGCTCAAGCCGAACCGAACCATGTCGTTACCTCAATCGCTTCTGCGGTGACTGTTCCTCAAACGGTGCGCGCAACGGCACACGAATCGGGCCACGGAACGATGTCCGCCGCGCGTCCGCAGTGATCCCACGGAGGCGCGGAAATGGCCTACCCTCTATGCTAATCGGGTAGTTTGGGTAAAGCAAGGAATTCATACGGACCCGCAGGAATCGCAATCCCAGTCCAGCTCTAGGTTTAAGCCCCCAGGGCGAGCCCGCTTCAGCGGGCGGGCGCAGCACCAACCGGCCAAACTCGGCCTCCTTGGTCACACCGCCCCAAACCGCACAACCGCCCTCACCCGCAATCCAGCGTCGAGAAAAGACAACTTCCTCGTTGCCAAAAGGCAACATGTCGCCCACAGGGCGGTAGAGTTTAACAGCTCGCCCCCAAGACAGCTCGCCCCCAGTATGTGGTGAGGCGAGTTCCGTGCGGCAATCATGGATGGTCGATCGATGTCCTCTCGCTGGCAATGGCGAACACCACTCTGCGCGCTCCTCGCAGCGGCTTGCGCCGTGGTCGCGCCGGGTTGCGCCAGTTGCCCATGCCCTCGCATCGACCCCACCGGCGAACGCTTTCTCATCTGGCCCGGCCAGACGACTGCCGCCGCCGTCACGCCTCCGCCCGCATTTTCCGCTCCGCCCGGCGCTCCGCCCGCCGCAACGTATGCCCCGCCACCTCCCGTTTTCAGTTCGCCTCCCCCGCCGCCGCCCAGCGTCGGCGTCCCGAGCGGAAATTTGCAGGCGGCCCCCGTCTATCCCGACGCCGGACTGCCTGCCACGCCGCCCCCCGTAATCACGACGCCGCCACCGGCGACCGCCCCGCCGGTCATCACCACCGCCCATTGCCGCCGCGCCGATCGCGCCGCCGCCTCCCGCGCTCGACGCGCAGTTTGCCTTCCCCGCGCCGACGATCGCCCAAGCCGGCCACCCGCTGGTGCTCACGACGATCGTCACGCGCCGCTCCGACCGCGCCGCCGCTCCCAGGCTGGATCGTGCGATACCAGGTCGGCAGTCCCGCTGCCGCGCTCGGACCGGTCGGCGGCAACCAGATCGAAGTGCCGACCGATGCCACGGGCCGCGCCAGCATCGAAATCAGTCCCACAAATGCCGGCGTCGGCGAAGCAGCTCGTCACCATGTCGGTAATCGCACCGCCGGAACTAACGGCGACTGCCGAGTTCCACGGTGGCCGTCGGTCAGTCAACCGCCACGATCAGCTGGCGGGCCGGCGTACCCGGAGCGCCCGCGTGGGCCCCGCCGCCAGCGGGACTCGCCAGCGCCATGGCCGCGCCGTCGCTTGTCGGCCCCGAATATCCACCGCCGCCCGACTATGGCCAGCCGCCGACCGAATCGTCGCCCGCCAGCCAGCCCTATACAAACGAGCCCACGCCCAACCGCTTCGAGCCGCCCCCCTCGCTCTCCGACAGTGACTCGCCGCCGAGAACCTACGGCCCGCCGCCGAAACAACAAACCGCCGGCAAGCCCGAGCTGGTCGTCGACGTCCGCCGCACCGGCCCCGAGCGCGTCGAGATCGGCGGCTTCGCCCAATTCGACGTCGTCGTCACCAACCGCGGCGACGCCCCGGCCCGCGGCATCAAGGTGCTCGACAAATTCGATGCCGGTTTGACCCACGTCCGCGCGGAAGACAACGAGCGGGCCGTGAAATACAACGGCATGCGCGACCTCGCCCCTGGCGATTCGGCCACCGTGCCGCTCACGTTCGGCGTCGAAGACGCAGGCCAGCTGTGCCACCGCGTGACCGTCTCGGCCGAAGGGGCCGCCGACGTCACCGAGAGCGGCTGCATCACCGCGATCGACGCCCGGCCCGACGTCGCCCCCCACGCTCGAAGTCACCAAACAAGGCCCGCACGCGCCACTACGTCGGCGAGATCGCGAAGTTCCGCATCGTGATCAAGAACACGGGCGACGTGCCGGTCACCAATCTCGAAGTCGTCGACCACTACGACGAAGCGTTCGAACCTCGATTCACCGACCCGGGCCGCGAAATCCTGCCCAACGGCGATTTCCGCTGGAAGATCGCGCGGCTCGAAAAGGGCGAGCGACGCGAGATTCAACGTCCAGTGTGCGTGCGTCACCCCGGCGCGCAGCGCGTGCAGCCTGGTCACCGTCACCGCCGATGGCGGCGTCACGCTATGCCGACGAAAAATGTGTCGAGATCATGATGCCGCTCGCCGCGGCCGCACCACCAACAACGGGCGGCATCGCGCCGCCTCCTGCCTTGCCCAGCCAGCCACTGAAACTCACGATCCGCACGTCGGCCAACCCGGGCCGCGTCGGCACGCCGCTGTCGCTATTCATATTTGTCGAGAACCTCGGCCAACAGCCGCAGCGGGACGTCTCCCTCCGCGTCCAACTCCCCACCGGAGCCGTTCCCGATGCCAATCGCATTAGCCCTCCCGGCGCCTTCGAATTCGTCGGCCAACAGGAAATCCGCTTTGACCGGGTCGGCGACATCCCCGCTGGTCAGCGGCGAGAATTCGAAATCCCGCTCACCTCCTCTACCCCCGGCATCGCCACTTTCACCGCCCTAGTGAACGCCACTGGCATGACGCAGCCGATCGTCGCCGAGTCGACGCCGATTCAGATCGAACCGGCGGCGCAATAAATGAAATCTTTGATTGATGATTGATGATTGATGATCGAGCGTGATGGCATGGCGTACAATGCGCCGAGAAGACATGGTTGAGCGGACGCGGACTGTTCGCACTGCGACGTGATTCGGCTCGTGTACGAGTCTGCCCAAGGGCCGAGTCGCCGACGTCATTGGACGTCAGATACTGCGATCCGGAATTTCAGTTGGTGCAAATTATCGCGAAGCCTCGCGGGCGAGCACCAAGACGTCATTTCGCATCCATTTTGGCGACAGCATTGCGGGAGGCTGATGAGACCCTGTATTGGCTCGAATTGGTCAAAGAAGCTAAGCTAGTTCGCGCCGAACTTCTTCAGCGGTTTGGTCGACGAATGCAACCAATTGGTCGCAATCCTCGCCTCAAGCGTGAAGACCGGCCGCGAACCGACCACGGAAAAAGTGCATGCTCAGAATAGATTCTTCCGATCATCAATCAAACAATCATCAATCATCAATTCCTCGATGCCCCGGTTCGTACTGCTATTGCATGAATGTCCCGACGACGTTCCTCGGCCGACGCATTGCGATTTGATGCTCGAGGTCGGCGCAGTCTCTTCAGACCTGGGCGCTAAACGAGTTGCCGCGAGATTGGGTATTCGATGCGGCACCTCGAGACTTGCGCCGTTTCCAACTCCGTCGAAGCCGAACGCCTTCCCGATCATCGACTGGCGTATCTCGACTACGAAGGACCGGTGAGCGGCGATCGCGGCAGTGTGCGGCGACTCGATGCCGGTACGTTCTGCGAGTTGCCAGAGCCGCTGTCGTATTTCACTCACTGGCCAAGTCATCCGCGGCCGCGTCGATTTGCAGCAGCTCGACGGCGGCAACTCGAAGTGGCAGCTGCGGTTTACTCGTCAGTAACGATGGCCGAATCGCCTTCGGCAACCGTGTGACCGGCAACATAGATCGCGCTGTCACGCAGCTCAACCGCGTCGAGCACGATCTGTGTCTTCTTGCCGCGCGCGCTTTGATTCACGTCCACCAGCGCGACCGGTTGGCCGTCGACTTGCGTCCAGCGGATCGGCAACGACATCTCGCGGCATGCCCGCGAAACATCGTCCGCCACTTGCATCACCGGCAGCGGCAACGCACCCGCATGGACCGCCAGCAAACGAATCGCCACGTTGCCGTCGTCGGTAAGCATCACCGCCGCGTCGGCCGAGACGACCGTGTCGACCCCGCCCCGCCGCGTGCGAAAGCCGAGCGTCAGCCGGCCATCGTCGATCGCCACACGCGGCTCGGAGAATTCCTGAGGCATCGCGTCGGCGTAGACGTCGGCCAGTCCGTTGGCGAGCCAGCCGTTGATCTGGTCGGTGGTGAACACGGCTCGCCACTCGCCCGCGTGGCGAGTTTCGCTGTACAGGGCGGTCGCCCGACTTTCGAGCTCGCGGCTGCCGGTTTCGAGCGTTTGCGGATCGAGCTGGAGCGCTTCGGTGTAGAACGGCCGCACCCGGCCCATCGCCACGTAGACGCACCCCAGCGTCGCCGCGAGCAGGGTCGCGGCGGAAACGAAGACGGCGATTGCCGCGAGGCGCTGCTTGCGGGCCATGGGGCGAAAGTCCAAAATGCGAACCGGCACCGACGGCCGTTGGGGATCTTAGCGTCCCGACCGCGGGCGGAATCGTAGGCTGCGGCGACGATCGGGTCAACGGTCACCTTGTCGGCCTCGTTGCCCCAGCCGGCGATGATTCGTTGCCAGCAGCGGCTGCGATTCGCGCGGCCGCTCGATTTGCCTGTTTTTCGCCCGCGAAGCCGGCGTTGACCCCCTCGCCGTAGCCACTAAAATGTTGCACCCCTTTAGGTTGCGCCTTAACCACCATGAGCACCCCTGTGACTGAACCAGCGGAAACCACCGCGCCCGGCGACTGGGAATCGTCGCGCCGCGACAAACTCGAGAAGATCGCCGCCCTCGGCCACGACCCCTGGGGTGCGCGGTTCGACGACCACGCGCCGATCGCCGCGATTCGCGCCCGCGCGGGCGAGGTCGTGTTCCGCACCGCCGATGGCCGCGACGTCGAACTGTCAGACGCGCAGGCGGCCGGCGAGGGGTTTGACTTCCGCAAGTGGCTCTCCGAACTTGGGCCAGGCGAGATGGTCGGCCCCAAGGTCCGCGCGGCCGGACGCATCGTCCTGCAGCGGCCCGGCGGCAAGCTGATCTTCGCCGACATCCGCGACATGACGGGCCAGATCCAGCTCTTCATCGGCCTGAAGCAAGTCGGCGACGACTGGCAGCTCGCCGAGTGTTTTGACCTGGGCGACGTGATCGGCGTCGACGGCGAACTCCGCCGCACCAAGACGGGCGAGCTTTCGATCTTCGTCGAGAAGCTCACGATGCTCTCGAAAAGCCTGGCCGCACCGCCCGAGAAACACCACGGCCTCACCGATCCCGAACTCCGCCAGCGGATGCGGTATCTCGATCTCACGTACGGCGACGGCGTGATGCCGACGTTCCTCAACCGCTCGAAAATCGTCCGCTCGATTCGCGACACGCTCCACGCCCGCGGCTTCGTCGAAGTGGAAGGCCCGACATTGCACGCGATCGCCGGCGGCGCCGCGGCCCGGCCGTTCAAGACGCACCACAACGCGCTCGACATCGACCTCTTTCTGCGGATCGCGCTCGAACTGCATCTCAAGCGGCTGTTGGTCGGCGGCATCGAGCGCGTGTTCGAGCTGGGCCGCGTCTTCCGCAACGAAGGCATCAGCCCCAAGCACAACCCCGAGTTCACCATGCTTGAGGTCTACCAGGCCTACGGCGACTACCGCTCGAT
Organism: uncultured Planctomycetota bacterium; assembly: GCA_963847905.1. Classification (GTDB taxonomy): domain Bacteria; phylum Planctomycetota; class Planctomycetia; order Pirellulales; family Lacipirellulaceae; genus DASYDU01. The sequence continues at coordinate 1,049,691 of CAWKBP010000007.1, forward strand.
GATGGACCTGACCGAGGCCTGCATCGTCGAGGCAATCGAGGCGACGGGTCAGCCACTCGTTTTGCCCTGGGGCGAAACGACAATCGACTTCACGCCGCCATTCGCCCGCAAGACGTATGACGAGCTGTTCCACGAGCACGCCGGCGTCGATCCCACGGACGCCGCCGCGATCGCCAAGCTAGCGATGTCACTGGGCCTCGAAACCGCCGGGAAACACCCCGACGTGATCAAGAGCGAGGTCTTCGAAGCTAAGGTCGAGGACGCGCTGGTGGGCCCGATCTTCGTGACCGACTACCCCGCGAGCATCTGCCCGCTCACCAAGCGGAAGGCCGACAACCCGCAGGTCGCCGAGCGGTTCGAGCTGGTCATCGAAGGCATGGAAGTCGCCAACGCCTACACCGAGCTGAACGACCCCGACCTGCAAGAAGAACTGTTCAAGACCCAGCTCGCCGGCCTCGCCGCCGAAGAATCGATGGCCAAGATGGATCAAGATTTCATCCGCGCCCTGCGCCACGGCATGCCCCCAGCCGGCGGCCTCGGCATCGGCATCGACCGCCTCGTGATGCTGCTCACCAACAGCCAATCAATCCGCGACGTGATTTTGTTTCCTCTGTTGCGACCGGAGACCGATTGAACGCAAGCAAAACTGCAAGCGACGGATCGCCGCGGCGTACTGAAAACTGACGACTGATAACTGACGACTACCAATACCCAAGGACGGGTTCATGTACAAGTTTTTGCTCTGCTGGCGTTATCTCCGCACCCGCTACATCGCGCTCGTGTCGATCGTCAGCGTGATGCTCGGCGTGGCGACATTGATCGTCACCAACGCCGTCATGGAAGGCTTCTCGTACGAGATGCAGGATCGGATTCACGGCATCCTCTCCGACATTGTCTTCGAGAGCCGCTCGCTCGACGGGATGCCCGATGCGGATCGGTACATCGAAAAAATCAGAAGCGTCGCCGGCCAGTACATCGAAGGCGCGTCGCCCACGGTCAACGTGCCTGCGATGCTCGGATATCGAGTCAACGGTGGATACGTCAACCGGCAAATCACCCTGATCGGCATCGATGACACATCCTACGCGTCGGTGAGCGATTTTGGCCGCTACCTTCAGCACCCCGACAACCGCAAGCAGCTGGACTTCAATTTGAAGTACGGCGGCTACGACACCGTCAACAGCGAGTCCGCCAAGGCGGGCAAAGGAGTCGAGCGCCCGCAAATGCAAAACGCCGGCTGGATGTGGCGACGCGAAATGGCAAAATCGACTCAGAGAGCCGTTGCGCCAGACGGGTCGTTGGACAAGAACCCGTTCGCCACGGCCCCCAACGCATCCGACTCGCCCGAAGGTGAAGTCTTCGATCCGGCCAGAGAGCAACACGCGGGATGCGTGCTCGGAATCGGCATCTGCTCCTACCGTCGAGTCGACGCTTCCGACGTGTTTCTCGCCTTGCCGGGCGATGACGTCGAAATTACCTACCCCACGGCCGGCTCGCCCCCCAAGCCGCTCAGCTCCAGATTCACCATCGTCGATTTCTACGAAAGCAAAATGGCCGAGTACGACTCAAATTTTGTCTTCGTGCCAATTCGCCGGCTCCAGGAGCTGCGCGGCACGATCGACCCGCATGACCGGCATCGGAAACTTCAATTCGATCATGATACGTCTGAAACCCGGCGCCGATATGGATGCCGTCTGCGCACTGTTGCGAAAGAATTTTCGACCCGAAGAGTTTGTGATCCAATCATGGCGAGAGAAGCAAGGCGCCATCCTCGCGGCCGTGCAATTGGAAACCGTCGTTCTCAACATTCTGCTGTTCATGATCATCGCGGTCGCTGGCTTCGGCATCCTGGCCATCTTCCTGATGATCGTTGTCGAGAAGACGCGCGACATCGGCATCCTCAAGTCGCTCGGCGCGACCGGCTCCGGCATCATGAGCATCTTCCTCGCCTACGGACTGAGCCTGGGCATTGTCGGTGCGGGCGTCGGCGTCGCCTCGGGACTCACATTTGTCGTCTACATCAACGAAATCGCCCAGGTTGTCGGCTGGATCATCGGGCAGCCCGTTTTTGACCCTTCCGTCTATTACTTTCACGAAATTCCCACGATCATCGATCCGCTCACCGTCGTGCTCGTTGCGGCCGGTGCGATGTTGATCGCCGTCCTGGCCAGCATCCTGCCCGCGTGGCGGGCGGCGAGCCTGCATCCGGTGGAGGCACTACGCTATGAATGACACGACCGCAAGCTCCGCGTCCCGCACCAGTGGCCGCGTCAATTTCGCCCAGATCGCTGCCGCCACCGCGCCCAGCGCGGCGACAGGCTTCGTCAGCCGGCAGCGCGAACCGCTCCGCCGTCCGCAACCAGGTGATCAACACACGGGCGACGCGCGTCCCGCGATCCTCGGCGCCCGCGGCGTGATCAAGAGCTACCGCAAAGGCCCGCTGGCGATCCCCGTGCTGCAGAACGTCGACCTCGCGGTGAGCGAAGGCGAGTTCGTCGCCGTGATCGGCCCCAGCGGCTGCGGCAAGAGCACGCTGTTGCACCTCTTGGCCACGCTCGACGTCCCCGACTACGGCGAGATCTACTTCGAAGGCAACCGCATCGACAACCTCGCCGCCGCCGGCCGCGACATCCTCCGCAACCGCTACTTCGGCATGATCTTCCAGGCCTACCACCTGCTGCCCGAGCTCACGATGCTCGAAAACGTGCTCGCCCCCGCGATGATCGGCGAGAGCGTGCTGGGCTACTGGATGAAGCGCCGCCAATATCGCGAACGCGCCAGCGCCATGCTCAGCATCGTCGGCCTCGGCCACCGCCTCAAGCACAAGCCGCGCGAGCTTTCCGGCGGCGAAATGCAGCGGACCGCCATCGCCCGGGCCCTCGTATCGCAGCCCCGCGTGCTGCTGGCAGACGAACCCACCGGCAACCTCGACAAAGCCACGGGTGAGGAAATCCTGGCCCTCCTCGGTCGGTTGAACCGCGAGCAAAACCTCACTATAGTCATGGTGACCCACGACCGCGAAATCGCCGCCGCCGCCGACCGTACCGTGACCCTCGTCGACGGCCGCGTCCAGGCAGCCTAAAGCGAAAACCGCGAACCCGCAGCGAACCACCGGCCTCCTTAGCGATACGGCTCCAATTGGTGCGCGCAAAGACGCCAAGGACGCAAAGACCGCAAAGAAAAAAATTCAGTGGTCGGGCAAATGCAACTTAAATCAAGAAAGTTAAGTAGACCAACTCGATTCTAGTACTCTTCTTTCTTCTTTGCGTCCTTTGCCCCTTTGCGTCTTGGCGCAAAACAGTTAACGCCCCGACCAGCAGGCAAACATAAGCATGTCCCGTAAAATCTACATCTCCGGCAAACTGGTCCCCCAAGAGGAAGCCAAGGTCAGCGTCTTCGACCACGGCCTGCTCTACGGCGACGGCGTCTTCGAAGGCCTCCGCATCTACAGCAGCAAAGTCTTCCGCCTCGCCGAGCACGTCGAGCGGCTCTTCAACTCCGCCAAGGCGATCTGGCTAACCATCCCGATGTCGCCCGCCGAGATGTCCAAAGCCATCAACGACACGGTCCGCGCCAACGACCTCGTCGACGGCTACATCCGCGTCGTCGTCACCCGCGGCGCCGGCTCCCTCGGCCTCGATCCCAACAAGTGCAGCAACCCGCAGGTGATCATCATCGCCGACGTAATCTCGCTCTACCCCGAAGAGCTCTACGAAAAGGGGCTCGAGATCATCACGGTGAGCGTGATGCGGACCCACCCCGCCGCGCTCAACCCGCGGATCAAGTCGCTCAACTACCTCAACAACATCCTCGCCAAGATCGAAGGCCTGCAGGCCGGCTGCATCGAAGCCCTGATGCTCAACCACAAGGGCGAGATCGCCGAGTGCACGGGCGACAACATCTTCCTGGTTCGCAAAGGCGTGCTCTTCACCCCGCCGATCGACGCCGGCATCCTCGAAGGCGTCACCCGCGACGCCGTGATCGAGCTGGCAAAGAAGGCCAACATCGAAGTCCGCGAAGTCCCCCTCACCAAACACGACGTCTACATCGCCGACGAAGTCTTCCTCACCGGCTCCGCCGCGGAAATCATCCCCGTCGTGAAGGTCGACAGCCGCACCATCGGCACCGGCAAGCCCGGCCCGATGACACTTGACCTCAGCAAGCAATTCCACGCCCTAACCCGCGAGTAACCCCACTTAGCGGCGGGGCTTGCTCCGCGTTCGCCCTACTCCCCTACTCCCCTTCCACCCCTTCCCCGCCCCTACTTCTCCGCCCTCGCCTTCGCCGCCGCGTCCATCTGCTCCCGCATCCCCTCCAAAAACTCCTCGTTGTCGACCGGCCGATACGCCGCCAGCGCCGCCCCCGCATCATCAATCCGCCCCAAGTCTTTCTTCGACAACAGCCAAGTAAATTCGTGCTCGGCCCGCAACTTTTCCTTCTCCCCCTGCCGCGCCAGCTCAACGCTCACCGGCACAATCTGATACCGCGCCAGCGCCGCGTTCACTTGCAATCGTGGCTCCGGCGGCGGCCCGGCCGTCAGCAGCGTGTTCAGCCGCGTGTACCAATCCAAAAACTCCCGATACTCGGCCAGCCCCTCCGGCGTGTCGGCCGCCTTCGACTTGATCGTGTAACTCTCTTCGTGGCTCGCCAACAGCAGCTGCCCCGTCTCCCGGTCGAACGACTCGTTGAACTGAGGATTGGCCGCAAACTTCAAAAACGGATCCCGCTGCCGTGACGCCCAATTCCGCAGCTTGTTCATCGCGTCCGCCACCTGGTCGGTCGACAGCTCCGTCTTCACCCGCCGCTCGGGATCGAGCAGGATGAACCGCCCCGCCTTGCCCGCCCGCGGCTTGCTGAAGACGGCCGTCTGCTTCGGCTCCTTGATAAAATCATAAACCACGCCGCGATAGAACAGCGTCGTCGCCGTGCTCACCGGCTCCTCTTCCTTGCCGACAAAGATCTTCGTCTCAATCCGAAAATCCTCCGCCAACGCCCCAACCGCAAACGCGCCCAACAGCGCGACACCCAACAAGCCAGCAACAATCCATGGTCTCATATTCATTCTCCAACGGCGCACTGCGCACAGAACGTGGAAACGCGACGGAATCGATGTGCCGCAGAATAGGCTCGATCAACAACCCCGTAAAGATCGAGCCGCCAGCACCCAAGTGCTAGCACTCCCACCAAAACGCCCCACCCACCGCCTCTCCCAAGGCGAGCTCGCTTCAGATTTTGGTGAGCTCCGTCGAACTGCGAGCGGGCACGTCACGCCCCATATCCCACCAACACGCCCCACCACGCCGCTTGCCACTCGGTCCTGAGCGCAGCCGAAGGGCGGTTTAGCAAACCAATCCGCGCCTCCCAATTCCCCCGCCGCATTCCCAATCCGCAATCGCCCGACTCCCTCGGCCGGGCAACCCGCACCGCCAGCGCACCAACCCTTTCGCTCGGTACATCCCTCGCGGTTTAACCTCCGCGACCGCCCCGTTGAACTCATCCACAGTTCTGTTCTAATGACGGCCTCTTGAGCGATTTCCGCTCTCGCACTCTTGTCCAGCGAAGGAAGCCCGCCATGTCCACCACTCCCACACCCGCCTCCTCCGAATTCGAATTCGACGATTCCCAGAATCGATTGATCGGAGGCCTCTCGCGCAAGATGGCCCTGGTCGGATTCGTGATGATCTTCTTCGGCCTGCTCCAGATGATCAACGGAGTGACGACCCTGTTCATGACCCGCAATCCGGCGCACATCCTCGAAGCCGCCAAATCGGCCGGCGTGACCGAGGCGCAACTCGGCACACTTGAAAAATCGCTCGCGGGCGGGTTTTCATCGTCGCCCCTCGCCGCCTCGGCCGTCGCCTTCGCGCTCGCCGGACTGTTCCTGTTCCTGGTCGGCATCTGGACCCGCCAAGCCGCCACCGGCTTCGCCGGCATCGTGCTCACCAAAGGCAAGGACATCTCGCGCCTGATGGACGCACTCGGCGCACTCTACCAGAAATACTCGCTCATCTACTCCGTCCTCCTCGTCGCCGCCATCTTCAGCCTGCTCTCACTCGCCATCACCCTCTGGCACTCCTGGCGCGGCGGCGCATAACCACCAATACAACACCATTTATCCCGGGGTGATTCGGACGGTTCACCGGCCGAACGCCCCGGGGCCAAACGCACCGCACACCACCATCGCCGCTCCGGGACCAAATCACCGATTAAACCTCCGCCTCGCCGTCTCTCGCCATCATTGGCCGCTCGTACAAGTGGGCGGCCGGCCTGCGATCAATCAACAGACTGAGCAGCTCAGGGCGGCTATAAAGACCACGCGCGTCCATCAACCGTTTGCGCTCATCGATCAAAGAGAAATCCAGATCGGCGATCACCGCGCCCTCGCCGGCGCAGAGGTTCGCCGATCAAGGCGCCGTTCGGCGCGACGATTGCCGTGAAGCAGCCGCTCGAGATTGGGCCGATGGGGCAGCCGGTTTCCTGCATGATTTGTGCCTGCTGCTTGGCATCCAGCCAAGCGGTCGCGTTGACTACGAAAGCGCCCGATTCCAAGGCGTGCTGGCGAATGTTGACCGCGATCTGCTCGGCGAACAAGTCGCCGCCAAACGAGCCAGGATACATCGCCGAGTGAATCTGCTCGCCGTCGGCCATCAAGGCATAGCGCGCCAGCGGATTGTAATGCTCCCAGCACGCCAGCGAACCTATTCGCCCCACGGCGCTGTCCACCGCCCGCAGCCCCGATCCATCCCCTTGGCCCCAGATCATTCGTTCGTGATACGTGGGCGAGATCTTACGCCGACGCTGGATCAAACTTCCATCCGCATCGAACAGCAATTGCGTGTTAAATATTGTGCCGCCGTCGCGCTCGTTGACCCCAATCGACACGACCATCCCCGCCCGCTTCGCCGCTTCTCCGATCGGCCCCGTCGCATCCGACGGGACCGTCACCGACTGTTCCAACAACCGCTGATATTCCGCCGCCATCTTAAAAGGCGGCATCACGAAAGAAAAGTACGGATAGTACGGCACCACTGTCTCCGGAAACGTCGCGAATCGCACGCCCTGCTCCCCAAGCGCCACGATCTGCCGGCAAACCTTCTCGACCGTCCCCTCGCGGCTGTAAAGCACTGGACTCAATTGCACGGCAGCAGCCTTGATCGTGGTCACAGCAATTCTCCTGAAATCTCAGCGACAAAGTTGGAACTCCACCAATCGGCCGCAGTTCGCGGCGCGGAGAAGATCAAGATTATCACCATCCAAAGCAGTATCAATGCCAGCCCGACGAAATCCCGCAAACGGCATAAACGCTCCTCAACGATCCAACGCATCAACCCATCCCCAAAATTTAGCCCGGGGTGATTCGGACGTTTCACCGGCCGAACGCCCCGGGGCCAAACGCACCGCACACCACAAACGCCGCCACCCCGGGTACGCATCGCCCGAATTCCTCGGCCGAGCGATGCGCCCCGTCGACATGCACGCCCAACCGAGGCCGAAACCAATCCACCCCACCGCGATTGGATTGGCTCTCGACTCTCGACCCTCAACACTCGGCTCTCCGCGACCTTCCTCTGGGGACCAGCCTACGGCGCGCTGTACTTCAGTCCGCCATTCGACAAAGACGTTCTCGCCGTGGCGCATTAGTGCTCGGCCGACCGTTGCGCATCTACAGGTCGACAAAGACAAACTCCCCTGGATCGCTGGCTGCTGCCCCGGCAACGACGGCATCTAGGAGAACGGCGATTGGAGGTGCCGAGCAGAAGCAAAACACTTATCTCCACTAATCTGCACTACTCCCAATCAGCGAACATTAGCGGCAATCAGCGGTCCCACGTTTTCTCTTCTCCGTGCCCTCTGTGCCCTTGAATCGTGAGCCTGCCGAAGGGCGAGGTGAAATCCTTCCCGGCCAAAAAAAGTGCTTGATTTCCACCGCCAGCGCGATATAAACATCTGTACATGCCGATAGCGGAAGGCCTAGAGCGGAGAGCAGAGAGCCAGCAGACAAGGATTGGCACTCCGCCCTCTGCTCTCCGCTCTCCGCTTCATAACCGTCTGCGTTCGCGCTGCGCGTTCATCAATCTTCAATCCCCCATTCATCAATCATCATCCTTCACGCCTTGTCGCCTTCGCGCGCGACTCCATCCAGCATCCCGAACCACAGCGATCAAATCATGATCAAAATGAATCAATACTCGCCGCCGTATTTTGTGAATTCCTCGGGGCCTTCCACAAATCGCGCCGAGTTTTGAAACCGAAAACCGCGATCGTTCAAAACCGGCGCAGTCGCAAACTACCGATTCGCAACGACTTACAAATTCGGCCTGTCGCGACCCAATTTCAAAACCCAGAAAACCCCGAGAAAATGACAAGTCGTTTTGAAGCCCCCACTTCAAAACTCAAAGCTCGATACCAAGCCACCAGAACTTCCCTGTCACCTTGGCGCCTTCTAGAAATCCCCGAGGTTGAAGCAACATGACACGCAATTGCCTGTCATCTTCGGACGTCTACGCACCCAGATCATCCATCATCAATTGCCTTCCAACTGAACCCCGAACCCTGAACCCTCTTCCTACCCTACCCAAAATAATCCGGCGCGTTCCCATGCTTCCACTTGATGTTGCAGCCAATGCTCGGCCGCTGGTCCTCCGGCTGTTCTTTCCCCGCCAGCACCGCGTCGAGCGCCGCCCGCAGGTCGGCACCCGTCACCGGGATCCCGCTATCCGGCCGGCTGCCGTCAAACTGTCCGCGATACACCAGCCGCTGATCCTTGTCGAACACGTAGAAGTCGGGCGTACACGCGGCCCGATACGCCTTGGCCACTTCCTGCGTCTCGTCGTACAGATACGGGAACCGATATCCACGGGCCTCCGCCTCGGCCACCATCTGCTCCGGCGAGTCGGCGGGGTAGTTCGGCACATCGTTCGAGCTGATGCCCACCACCGCCACGCCTTTGTCGATGTACTCGCCCGTGAATTGCGCGAGCACGTCGGCCACGTGCTTCACGTAGGGACAGTGATTGCAGAGAAAGATCACCAACAGCGCCGGCTGGCCCTTGAAATCGGCCAACGAGACCTCGCGGCCATCGACGTTTACCAGCGTAAAATCGGGCGCCTGCGTACCGAGCGGCAGCATGGTGCTGGGTGTGAGAACCATCGCGAAAACCTCCAAAACGGCGTGAACTCGTCAGCGGGCGACCACCCGATGGGACCGATAAACCCTAGACCCCAACTGTGCGTATTAAAGTCACTAGTTGAGGCGAACAGTGCCAGTATCCCGCATCCCCCGCGGCCTCGCAACGGGCCTCTCGTCGTTGACACACGGTCCCTGCACCCTATAATTCAGGGCCGAACCCGCAATCGAAACGCATTGTCGCTACGAGCTGGTCATAGGCGAATCGAATATTACCGGAGGACAGAGAGATGGGCGTGCCCGAGTTTGACGACAAGAATTTTGAGAGCGAAGTGCTCCAGTCCTCCCAGCCCGTGCTGGTCGACTTCTGGGCCCCTTGGTGCGGGCCCTGCCGCCAGATCGCCCCGGTGATCGAAGAACTCGCCGGTGAAAACGACGGCACGATCAAAATCGGCAAGCTCAACGTCGACAACGCACCCGGTGCCGCGCAAAACTACGGTGTCAGCAGCATCCCCACGATCATGGTCTTCAAAAACGGCGAAGTGGTCGAACGCTTCGTCGGCGTCCAACCAAAGACGCGCCTGCAACAAGCGCTCGACGCAGCCAAAGCCTAAGCCAGGCAGCGATCGCGCAAAATCGAAAATCGCCAACGACCGGCCCCTCGCGGAGCCGGTCGTTCGCATTGAATGCCAGCGGCGACAGCAGCGACCTTGCATAAAAAGCCGCTCGCGCCGCTCCCTAATCTCCGCAACTTAGCTCCTCAAGTCACCATCGCAAACGTCGCCAGAAATCCGGTACAGAATCGCCGCCCACCTTGCCGAAGTAGTTTGGCGAAGGTTTAACGATTACCACGAGTTTGCTGCGCGCACCGCCAGCACTCCGCAAGAGGTTTCCGTCTCCATGGCCAGCAGCAAAGAAACACCAACTGCCGACCAGCCCGGTCCAAAAGCCAGCGAACGGCGCTACGACGCCGCCCACGCCGGCCAGCCGGGCGAACTCCATTTGCTGCCGCTCGAGCGTCCCGTCACGCAATTCGTCGGCGTCGCCGCCGAAGACGCCGCGATCGGCACCACCGGCCGACTCGAACAAACCGTCAATCAACTCCGCGCCCACGCCGCGGAACTCGCCGACCGCCTGCAAAGCGACCGCGACGAAATGGATCGCCGCGCCGACGAGCTCATCGCCCGCGAGGCCGATCTCGACGCCAAGTTCCGCAACGCCCAGCTTTGGATCGAAGAGCAACGGCAGGAACTCGACGAACGCGCCAAGCACTTTGAATCGCAAGACGCCGCCCTCGTCGAACGCGAATCGGCCCTCGAAGCCCGCGCCGTCGAACTCACACACGTCCGCGCCCGCACGCTCGCCGAGCAGGAAGCCCGGCTGACCGAAGCGCAGGCCGATCTGGCGCGCCGCGAAGAGGAAGTCACCGAGCGGGTCGCCACACTGGACCGCGATCGCCAAACGTGGTCCGAGCGGCGCGACCAGCTGGAAGAACGCGAAACCGCGGTCGAAAGCCGCCAGCGCGACCTCGACCACCGACAAAGCGATCTCTACCAGGCGATTGAAGCCTTCTCCAGCGAAAAGGCCGCCTTCGGCCAGCGAACCTCCGAGATCGACCGCCGCGAGCAGCAGGTCGCCCAATGGGAGGCCCGACTCGAATCACAGGTCGCATCGCTCGACGCGCAGACGCAAACACTCCGCGATCGGGCGGGCGAGCTGGAAATGGAACGGGCCGAGCTGCGGCACCACACCACGATCGTCTCGGGCCGCGAACAGGAAGTAGCCGCGGCGGAGAAGCAGCTCACGTATCGCCAACAAGAAATTGCCTCGGCGCTCGAGCGATTCGAACGACTCGGCGTCACCGAAAAGCGGATGCGCGAACTCGAAGCGGAAGCCGCCGAGTTTGGCGCCCGACGACGCTACCTCGACGAAGCCGAATCGCAGCTAGCTCAAGAAAAGGCCGACCTCACCGAACAGATTCGCGAGCTCGATCGGCAACGGCGGCTGTTCCAAGAAACGACCGCCCGCCAACAGCGATCGCTGGCCGCACAGGAACAGCAATTCCGCAAGGAGCAGCTGCAGCGCGACACGCAGCTCAACGAGCGCGAGACGGAACTCGACAACCGCGAAGCCGCAATCGAACAAATGCGCGGCGAGCTCCGCAACACGGAACGTGAGGCGCTCGAGATGCGTCTGGCGACCGAAGAAACTTGGAACCAACTTGCCGGGGCGATGGCGCCCGCCACGTTGATGCGGTCGATGTCGATCGTGCGGGCAAAGCTCGCCGACCACTATCGGCAGACGCTTGAAGGCATCGCGGCGAAATCGAACGAGCTCGAAGCGGTCCGTCGCGATCTGGCCGCCCAACTAGACACCATCGAAACACAGCGGCACGAGTTGCAACAATGGGCCCAGCGACGGCACGAAGACATCGAACACCAAGCGTCACGGCTCGTGGTCCGCGAGCAGGAACTCGATCGTCAGCAGCAGCATTATGAGCAGATGGAATCACGCTGGCATGTCGAGCAGATCGAGTACCAGGCGGAGATTCGTCGGCTGCTCGCGGCCCTGCGGGCGGTGGAGCTCAAGGCGGCGTAGACCTAACGCGGAGGTTAGCTAAACCGCAAGCGGCGAGTTGCCGGATTACGAACGGAACAAGCGCGAATTACTCGGCAGTGTAGTCCGTCGTGCTGCGGTCTTCGCTGGAATTCATCGTCCGTGGCCGGTTCCGCTTCGTCTTCTTCCGCTGCTTTTTCTGCGGCGGCTTCGTCCGCGCGGCGAGTGGCTTCCTGGGCGTACGCCATGCCGGTGCGGATCTCCGCGGCTGTAAAGTAAGGCTGACGATTGATGTTGCGGACGGTGCCGGTTTGCTTCGCGGCCAGCGCGTCCCAGCTAACTTCGCTGTTGAGATTCCAGGCGGCCGCTTGTGCCGCGTCGTGATTTAACTCACCGCGGCCGAGTGCCTTCAAAAGTTCGACAACCGCCGGGTTCTTCACATGCGCGTCGGCCGGGACCAACTTATAGGGCTTCGACGAAGAAGGATCTTTCAAACCGTGATCGAGGCACAGCAACTCGACGGGAAGCTTTGCGGTCTCTTCGGCCGGGATGCTAAACACACCACCGCCGCCACCGCCACCCTGACCACCGCCACCGCCGCCAAAACCGCCGCCGCCCGATTGTTGTCCGCCGCCGCCGCCACCACCACCGCCCCCGAATCCGCCGCCGCCCTGACCACCACCGCCGCCACCGCCGAACTGGGCGACGACCGGCACGGCCGCGAAAGCTTCGGGCAATTGGATATTCACGGGCATGCCGGTTTTGTTGGTAATGATCACGCGCCCGGCATGGTCGTTCTTGGCGATGATCTGAACGTCGAGATCGCCATTCTGCATGCCGTCGAACAGTTCGACTTCTTTGGCATCAGCACTAGCCTGCGCCGCCGCGGCCGCTTGCGAAGCCAAGTACGCTCCGCCGATTGCCAATGCGGAGAGCGCCAAGCCGAACGAGGTCAACCGAATATGCCGCTTCATCTTCCAATGCTCCCGAACAGTTGCCAATCGAGTTCCGTGGATCGAGATTGGGGATCGAATCGCCCCACATTCAGCATAACCAGGGAAACTGCGGAATCCAAGCGAATTTGGCCGGCCGGCGCGGTGGCGCGTGCCGTCTTTTGCGGCTGTTCACCGACCGCGACGCGTTTTTCCGCAAAAATACTGGTTGTTTTTTCGAAGATACTGGAGACGGAGCCGTCGTCTGGTGTGGCGGAAGACCTCGTCAGGTACCTGCAAGATCGCGAATTTTTCGGCAGGGATCGACCCTAAAAAAATGACGCTCCGGACTGCCCGCCTGAACAGCCCGGAGCGGCTACAATCCAGTTTTATGCCGTCGCCATTTTCCGACGCGACTTTTTCTTCGTGCTCTTTTTTGAGCTGCTCGTCTGATCGTCGTCCGGATCCTCGGCATCGACATTGATCTTCTCGGCGAGTTTGGTGAGGGCCTTGTCGGTGTCACCCTCTTCGTCGAGCGTTTGTTGCAGTAGCTTGGCCGCGGATGTGTAACCGAGCAGCTTAGCGTAAGTTCGCACGCAGCCGTAGCCGGCGATCTCGTAGTGCTCAACCCGCTGGGCGGCGGCGATTAGCGAGGCGTCCTTGACGTCGGGATGGGCGTCTTCCTTGATCACCTCGGCGCCCTCTTCAACGAGGCCCTCCATCGCCTTGCACTTCTTGCCCCGCGGCGAAACACCCAGCTCTTCGCAGACTTGCTCGAGTCGCTCGACGTGGCCTTCCGTCTCTTTGAGATGCTTTTCAAATCCCTTGCGGAGCTCGGGAGAAGTCGCCGCCTTGGCCATCTTCGGAATTGCCTTCAGCAGTTGATTCTCCGCACTGTATAGATCCTTGAGTTCCTCGACCAACAGGTCTTCCAATGTCGACATTTCCATGGCTATCCTCGTCTGTGTTTAAGTGAAACGGATATCGATTCACGATTCGCAGCCAACACTTGCGGTCGAAACACTTCGCCCGCTTGGCGCGACGGATTGACGAGAGGATGAAGCAAACCGCGTGCCCATCTCGCCACTTCAAACGACACGCTATAGCGCGTCCCAAGGAGCGGAGCCGACTGGTGGGTGAATGCTCATCTTGGTGTCTGATCGCGCAAATAGCCGTTTTGAAGAACGTCTGGCAGGCGAGTGCGTGCCCTGCGCCCGCAACTTGACCCCGATCGTGTTACCCTTCATCATCTCAGTCTCACCATGAATCCCGCAGGCCAGCATGTATACGTTCACGATCATCCTGATTACCGCCGCCACGGTGTTCTTTCTAGTGATTCTCTGGCAAAACCTCACGTCGGCGGAAGAGAAACACGACTATCGGATCGAGTCCAATGGCGTCGACGAACCGATTTTCGCGCGGGATGGCCCATCTGCTGGGTCCGCCGTTGGTGGGCGGCAATCGGATCGACACGCTTTTAAACGGCGATGAAATCTTTCCCGCCATGCTCGCGGCAATCCGGTCCGCCAAGCACTCGATTACGTTTGAGACGTTCATCTATTGGGCCGGCGAAATCGGCGAGCAGTTTGCAAATGCCCTCGCCGAACGGGCCGCCGCGGGTGTCCAGGTCCATGTCCTGCTCGATTGGCTGGGGAGCGACAAACTGGATGAGGAGTCGCTCCGCAGCATGCGTGAGGCGGGAGTCCACGTGGAACGGTATCGGCCGCTGCGCTGGTACAATCTGTCGCGGCTCAATCACCGCACTCATCGCAAGATCATGGTAGTCGATGGCAAAATCGGCTTCATCGGCGGCGTGGGTATCGCCGATCATTGGCTCGGACATGCGCAGTCCCCCGACCACTGGCGTGACACACACTTCCAGGTTGAGGGCCCGGTCGTCGCCGATCTGCAGGCGGCGTTTCTCGACAACTGGATGAAAACTCGGGCCGACGTGCTGAACGATGAACGGTATTTCCCGCCACTGGAACTAGCGGGCGATGTGCTGGCCCAGGTGTTCAAGAGCTCGTCGCGCGAAGGGAGCAGCAGCGCCCGGCTGATGTTCCTGATTTCGATTGAAGCTGCCCGCCGACAGCTTTTGATCGTAAATAGCTACTTCGTGCCCGACGATCGCTGCGTCGCCGCGCTGGTCGCCGCCGCCGAGCGCGGCGTCGAGGTGGAGATCATCGTGCCAAACCATCACACGGACGTACCGCTCGCCCGCCGGGCGTCGCGCGCACGGTGGGGCCCGCTGCTGGAAGCGGGCATCGCCATCTACGAGTACCAGCCCACGATGATCCACTGCAAGGTCATGATCGTCGATGGCCGCTGGACGTCCGTCGGCTCGACGAACTTTGACAATCGCTCGTTTCGCCTCAACGACGAAGCGAATCTCAACGCACTGGACGAGCGATTCGCCGCCCGGCAAATCGACGATTTCCTCCGGGACCGAGCCAATTCACGACAAATCACGCTCGTCGAGTGGCAGCGTCGCCCGCGAAGGGAAAAGCTCCACGAGGCGCTTGCCACGATTCTGCGATCGCAGCTGTAGGTTGCCAGGCGAGCGGCACACATTCGGCGGGAAGCTCGCCAACTCACCGTTCCGAAAAGCGTCAGTTAAGCCGGCGAGCCGCTTCGTCGCCGGCGAAGAGGTGGTAGGCGCCGGGACGGATCGCCAGCGCCAGAGTGTCGCCGGGCTGGGCCGCGGTGTCGGGGCTGAGGCGGGCGACATGCTGGTCGCCAGCGAGCTCGAAGTGGACCATCGTCTCGTGGCCCATGTGTTCGACGACGTCGAGCGTCACCTTCGCTAGCGGCAGGCCGTCGCCATTGGTGAGCAGGTCCTCTGGGCGGACGCCGAGCGTTGCGGGGCCCGTGGGCGTCGAGCCGGCGAGCGGGATGCGACCGCCGGCGGCGAATTGAAATTCTTCGCCGACGATTGTGCCGCCGAAAAAATTCATCGCCGGGCTGCCGATGAACGAGCCGACGAAACGGTTGGCCGGCTGGGAATAGATTTTCATTGGCGTGTCGACCTGCTGGACGACGCCGTGGTTCATCAGCACGATCCGCTGGCCAAGAGTCATCGCCTCGACCTGGTCGTGCGTGACGTAGATGATTGTGGTCTTGAGCCGTTGGTGGAGGCGGGCGATCTCGGCCCGCATCTGCACACGGAGCTTGGCGTCAAGATTCGAAAGCGGCTCGTCGAAGAGGAACACCTTTGGCTCTCGCACGATTGCCCGGCCAAGCGCGACGCGTTGCCGCTGGCCGCCAGAGAGCTCGCGCGGACGGCGGGCGAGCAGCGATTCGATCGAGAGGATGTCGGCGGCCTCGCGGACGCGACGGTCGATTTCCTGGCGCGGGGTGCCGCGCATCTTCAGGCCGAACGCCATATTCTGTTCGACCGACATGTGCGGGTAGAGTGCGTAATTCTGAAACACCATGGCGATGTCGCGGTCGCCGGGGGCGACGTCGTTCACGAGCCGGTCGCCGATAAAGATTTCGCCGCCGGTGACTTCTTCGAGCCCGGCAATCATGCGCAGCGTCGTGCTCTTGCCGCAGCCGGAGGGACCCACCAGCACCATGAACTCGCCGTCCGCGATCTCAAGCGAGACGTCGCGTACGGCGTGGAACCCGCTGGGGTACTTCTTGTCGAGATGTTTGAGGACGACGTTGGCCATGGATACGTTTATTCTTTCACGGAACCGAGCGTCAAACCAGAGACCAGGTACTTGCTCAGCATTAAAAAAACGACGACGACGGGGATGCTGACCAGGATCGACGCAGCCGCGTAGAGTCCCCATTGCGAAGAGAGGCTGGCCTGGAAGCTTTTGATGCCCAGCGGCAGCGTGAACATTTCTTCGTCCTGCATCACCTGAGCAGCGACGATGTATTCGCTCCAGGCCGTCATGAAGCTAAAGAGCGCCGTGATCACCAGCCCCGGCGTCGCCAGCGGCAGGATCACGGACCAAAAGGCCTGAGCCCGCGAGCAGCCGTCGATGCGGGCGGCCTCCTCGAGCGACGCCGGGATCGTATCGTAAAAGCCCTTCATCTGCCACACGCAGAATGGCAGCGCCGTCGACACGTAGAAGACCATCAGCCCGAGGTAGGTGTTCACCAGCCCGAGTCGGGCGATCAGAATGTAGAGCGGCAACAGCAGCATCGTGGCCGGAAACATTTGCGTGGTCAGGATCGCGAGCATTGTCGCCTTGCGTCCGACGAAGCGGAAACGGCTGAAGGCGTAGCCACCGATCGACGCGAGTGCCACGCCCGTGACCGTCACAAGCGCCGCGACCAACAGCGAATTGCCCAACCAGCGGAGGAACGGCTGCTCGGTGAAGAGCTCGACGTAGCTGGCAAACGTCCAGTCGGCCGGGATGATCGACAGGTCGGTCGAACGGAGGCGGTTGCCGGGGCGGAGCGAGATCGAAAACACGCACAGCGCCGGGTAGATCGAAATCGCCACGAACACCAGCAGCACGGTGTGGCGGAGGACGGTGATGAGTTTCGGTTCGCGCATGGAGAGAGGTAAGTAGGTTTAGTTGTAGACGCTTTCTGTGGCCTTGGTGCGGTTGAGGAAAAAGATCGAGAACGTGAGCAATATGATAAACATCACCATCGACAACGCGGCGCCGTAGCCGTAGCGATAGAGATTGAACACTGCTTTGTAAACGTATGACACGAGGATGTGCGTCTGATCTTGCGGCTCGCCGCCGTTCGAGACGAGCCAAATCACGTTCAGGTTGTTGAAGGTCCAGATCGCCCCCAGCGTCGTTGCGGGGAGCAGCACCGGCTTCAAGAGCGGCAGTGTGATATGCCAAAACTGCTGCCAGCGCGAGGCGCGGTCGATGCGGGCCGCTTCGTAGAGCTCGGCGGGAATGCCCTGCATGCCGCCGAGCGCGATCACCATCATGAACGGAAATCCGAGCCAGATGTTCGTGAGCACGCAGGCCGTGAAGGCGTTGAAT
Source organism: uncultured Planctomycetota bacterium (assembly GCA_963847905.1). Lineage (GTDB taxonomy): Bacteria > Planctomycetota > Planctomycetia > Pirellulales > Lacipirellulaceae > DASYDU01. The sequence continues at coordinate 1,067,263 of CAWKBP010000007.1, forward strand.
GGCTCGCCCAACCAGTTGATCGGCCCGAGGTGCAGAAATTTGGCGAGCAGCAGGTTGATCGCGCCGTATTCGTAGTCGAACATGCCACGCCAGGAGAGGGCCGTAATGTACGCCGGCACGGCCCAGGGGATGATCAGCAGCAGCCGATAGAGCGCCCGGCCGCGGATCGGCGCGTTGAGCGTCACCGCCAGCATCACGCCGAGCCCCACGTGGAAAGCGACGTTGACCACCGTCCAGACGAGCGTCTTCATGAACACGCCCCACGGCCCCCAGAGCATCGGATCGGTGAGCACTTCCGCGTAGTTCTGCAGGCCGACCACCTGCCAATCTTGAAACCGCGTGAGCGACATGTCGGAGAGCGAGAGTACCAGATTGTAGAAAAACGGAAAGACGATCACTGCGAAGATGACGACCACGGCCGGCATGGCAAACAAATAGGCCAGCCGATTGCGGTGCCAATCGCGAGCAAACGCGACGAAATTCGGCAGCTGCCAAATGAACGCAGCGGCGAGCGCGAGTCCGACGACGAGCTTGACTAGCGCGACGGACTGCCCGGGCTCGATAACGCGGTGCATCAGCGCAATTTTGGAGACCGCGTCGCGCTGCATTTGGGCGGCGGCCGCCTCGGGCGTCATCGTGCCGCCGAGCAGAGCTTGGTAGCTGGGCCGCATGCCATCCCAAACGGCGCGGAGCTCGGTGGCGACCGGCATCAGGCGGCCGTTTTCGAGCTGGGCCCGCGATGCGGCGAGCGTCGGATCGGATTTGAATAGCGGGTCGTCCCAAGCGGAGCGGCGGCCAGGGAGCATTCGCAGCCGTTCGACCAGTCGCCGCTGCACCTCGTCGCTCGTCATATAACGGACAAATTCCATTGCGGCATCGGCGGTCTCGCCTTGTGCGTTGACGTTGAGCGAGTAGCCCTTGGGTGCGATCATCGGCGCCATCGGCAGGCCGGTCGAATTGACCGTCGGCAGTACGGCCACCGCGGCATCGATCTGCGGATTGTCGAGATAGTCGGCCCAGCTCCAGTCGCCGTTGATGATCATCGCGGCCCGGCCCGTCTTGAAGAGCGAATCGGCCAGCTCGTAGTCGCAACTTGGCGGGACGACGCGATGCTCGTCGCGGAGCGATTTGATAAAGCCGAGACCGGCAATCGAGCCGGGGGTATCGAGCGCCGGCACGGGGGGCGTCGATTCCGGTTCGGCAAAGACCCAGCCGCCGAAGCCAGTGAGAAACGGGACGGCGAAAAACGGCTCCGTGCAATTCCATACCAGGCCGTAGCGCTCCCGGCGACCGTCGCCATCGCTATCGATCGTGTTTTCTACCGCCAGTTGCACCAGCTCGTCCGTCGTTTTGGGCGGCGCCTTGATGAAGCGGCGGTTGTAGACGAGTGCCAGATGATTGCCGAAGCGGTCGCCGACCTGCACCAGCTCATGCCGCGACGGATCCTTTCGGGACGGCAAATACGTGAGCGCCCCGTCGACAAAGTCGACATTCATGCTCGCGGGAAACCAGGGCGCGAGATCTTGAATCAGGCCCATCGTGTGGAACGTGTCGAGCACGTCCGACGGGCCGTAGACGAGCTCTGGCCCCGTGCCCGCCAGCGCCGCCGCCTGGAAACCGCTGCGGAGCTCTTCGGTCTCTTTGTAGAGCGGGCGGATGCGCACGTCCGGGTGGTCTGCCTCGTAGCGGGCAATCTCCTCGCGGAGTACCTCGCGCTCGGCTGGCCGGACCTGATGCCAGATTGTGATCTCGCGTCGTTTGCCGTCGACGGCCGCATCGCGTGGTTGACATCCGCTCGTCAGCGCAATAAATGATGCGGCGATCGCCAAGACACAAGCGGTGCGGGAGCGCATGCTAATCGTTCACTCCCGGCGGCTGAGTTCGAGCACCACAGCGTCGCACGCGGGAATATTCACCACCGCTGCCCCGGCTTTCCCCTCGATCGTAAAATCGTCGACGTCTCCAGAGGCTGTGAACACTTGGGCCAGCGATTCGCCAGGTTTGAGCGGGATTTCCCAGCGATAGTCGGCATCGCCCCGGTTGAAGCCGACAAAGACCGTCGCCTCCTGACAGGCTCGCTTGAAGCCGAGGAAGCGGGCCTTGTCGTCTGTCCGCACGAACTCGATCGACCCGCGTCGCAAGGCGGGACAACGCTTCCGCAGATCGATCGCCGCTCGATAGTAGCTGAATAGCGCATCGTCAAACGCAACCTCGTCGGCCGGACGGAGACGACCAAGAGGATCGGCTAGCTGCGGATCGTAGCTCCTTTCGGGCCAGACCATCGGCATCCGGTCGCAAGGGTCGTCGCCACCCCACATGCCGGCCTCGGTGCCGTAATAAATCATCGGCGCCCCGACGTAGGTCATCTGCAGCAACGCCACGAGCCGCTCGATGCGTCGCTCGGCCGCCGTGGGCTTCCGGACGTCGTAATCACCTGTAGATCGTGGCGAAACGCCGACGTCGTAGTCGAAGCGGCCCGGCTCCTCGTAGGGACGACGTCCCGCATTGACGATCATCGAGGCCAGTCGATCCGTGTCGTGCGAGTCGACCATGTTTAGCAGTGCCTGTTGCATCGGTTCGGCGTAGGCAGTCCGCCGGCCGGAGAGCTGCAACACTGCTCGGCTGGGCGTGAGCACGTTGTCGACGAGAAATCCCTTGGTCGGAAAGGCGAAGCCGTAGTAGTTCATCGTCGCGGTGAAACCGGCGTCGCGGAGAAACTTGTGGGCATCATCCCAAACCTCGGCGACGGTGTAGGCATCGGGATTCAGCTGCCGGACGTGCTCGTGCCAATCGTGCCAGAAGCCGGCGGGAACCTCCGTCGCCACGTCGAGTCGCCAGCCGTCGATGCCGTCACACGGATCGCCGTTGCCGTCGGGATCCATCCACCGCGTCGTGATGTCGAACACATATTGCTTGGGTCCGGGATGCAGATCGTGGCCTTCTTTGGCGTTGGCAAACTCGGGCAACGTGTCGACGCCCCACCAACCGCGGTAGCGAAATTCATTTTGCGGCGTGGCCGGGTCGTCGAGCGCTTGGACGAGGTACCAGTCTTTGTAAGGCGATTCGGACTGCTTCTCGCGCAAGTTAGCGAAAGCGAAGAAGTCGCGGCCCGTATGGTTGAACACACCATCGATGATCACACGGATGCCGCGGGCGTGGGCCTGCCGCAACAGCTCGAGGAACAGCTTGTCGGCCGCGGTCCAGTGCCAGGTTTTGGGATCGTTAGTTTCATCGGCCATCAAAGCGAAGTCGCCCGCCGGGTCGGGGCCGAAATAGGGATCGATGTGGTGGAACGAATTGCCGTCGTACTTGTGGAGCGATCGAGCATAGAACACGGGATTGAAATAGATCGCGGTGATGCCGAGGTCTTCCAGATATCCGAGCCGATCGATCACGCCCTGCAGATCGCCGCCATAGCGCCGATGGAACACCCCGTTCTCGAAAAAGCTGGGGCCTAGCTCTTTCTCCCAATCGGCGCGGGCGTACCAATCGCCGGTCCAGGGCGAAATCTGCCACGAGTCGGGCACACTCTCCGGCCCTTCGAGCGACTCGCGGGTGGGGTCGTTCTTCGGATCGCCGTTGGCGAACCGCTCGGGGAAAATCTGGTAGAAGACGGCGTCCGCGACCCAAGCGGGGACGGGCACGGTGGCTGCCGTTTCCGCGAGATCGGCCACGTTCGCGTGCGCCGCCGGATGGATCGCTTCGTCGAAGCGGACCGTCACTGCGGCCGGCTTAATCTGCGCAGTCGTCGACGCGATGCCCTCTCCCTCGCCCACGGCCGTGGAGCAGCCGGTCGCCGTCAGCGCGGCGACCAGCAGTCCAGCCCAGCCGGTCGAACGCTTGCCCATTTCGATCATCGTCCTCGTTCCCCGACTCGAATTTCTTCGTTCAATTAGCGGCGGCGAACTGCCGCCACACCGACGAGCATTCCAACCAACAAGATCGCCAGACAGCCCGGCTCCGGCACTGCGCCGGATACAGCACCGCTGCCATCTAAGTAAGCCCGCCACCGACCGTTCGGCAGATCAAGCTCGAAGTGCCAAAGCTCGCTGGGGTCGGTGACCGTGATCGAGTTGTTGTCCGCGGAATTGCCAAAATCGTCGCCCACAGATGTATTCCAGTCATCGATTTGGCGAAACTTGAACTGGTGCGTGCCCGCGGCAAAAGAGAACGCTCCGGTGTGCAGGCCGTTGCCTTGATCGACCAGATTGAACGCCGGGTCCCCGTTCCAACCAATGAAAGATCCGATCAACTGCCAGTCGAACTGCTCGTGATCTTCGTAGCCAACTCGAGGCGCGTTGGCAGGCGACCAGCCATCCGCGAATCCGCCCGCCGGCAGCTCGTAGAAATTCAAGTTAATCTCGCCGTCAACGTTGGCTCGAACCTTCATGGCGCTGCCCGGGACCGACACGGAAAGGTCATTGCGGACGACCTTGAATTCGTGGTCGGCCCCCGGCGTCAGACCCGTCATATTCAGCTCGTACTTGCCGCCGCCCACCGCGACAGGAAGCTGGTCGCCGAGTGTCACGCTGCGGACAATCCAGTGGTCCTCGACGCCCTCGCCAAAGTGGGTCTTCCAGTTGGCGTACTGTTGAGCGCCGATGGTCCCGCCGACCGGGTCGTTCGGCAGCACGGCATTGGTCCCCGCGGCGTTGCGCCAGCGCGGTATAGTCCGCGGCATCGACGATGCCGTTTTCGTTGTAATCGCCGACCTGGATCGGAGCGACGGCTTGCGTGAATGCGCGCCAGCGCCCGTTGGGCAGGTCCAGCTCGAAGGTCCATTCGTCGCCAGTGGAGGCGACGTTGAATGAATTGTTTCCTGCCCCGTTACCGAAATTGTTTCCAATAGAGGTGTCCCAGCTGTCCTTGGCCCGAAATTTGAATTCGTAGCCGCCGGCATTCAGCATAACTTTCGCCTGGTGCAAGCCATTGCCCAAATCGGTCATGTAAATGGGTGCATCTGTTTCAGTTCCCCGCCAATTATTCAGCGAACCGATTACTTCCCAATCAAATTGCTGAGGATCGTTGTAGCCGACCCGGCGCGAGTTGTTCGGGAACCAGCCGTCGCTCCACGTGGTTTGATCCCAGAGATGGAAGTCGATTTCACCGGCGGCGTTGGTTGTGACGCGGCCATCGGTTGTCGGCATGCTGGTGGCCCAGTTGTCACCGCCGCCGCCGGCGATCTTGTAGGGATACGCCACGTTGTCGAAGAGTCCCGTGACGTGCTGCGTGTAGTGGGTTGCATTACCCGGATCAACGACCATCGGAAAATCGGCGATGGAACCGTCGACGTTGCCAATACCCCAGCCGTTGAATTCGCCGCGCGCATACCACGGTGGCTGCGCCACCGCCGGAACGGCAAGTACTACCAACAAAATCAGGCTCGATAGAAATCTCATCGCAACTACCTCCAAATCCAATAACCTGCCCACCAAAAAATTAAAATCTAAGTACGCCACCTACCCAAAGGCCGAACCATCGTCAGCAGACCGCCGGCCAAAATACACAAGCCACAGCATCGCAGGTTCCGGCACGGCCGCCGACGAAGACGACGCGCGAACCTGGCATCAGCGAACTACGCACAAACCCGTAGGCCGTTTTCCACACCGCGAAGTCGTGAGCGTCCACGTCGCCGTCGAAGTCGCCATCGGCAACCAAGGCGGCGCCCCCTGACCCACGTTGTTCCGCCACACCGTATAGTCCGCCGCATCAACTCGGCCATCGACGTTGAAGTCGCCCGGCACGGTGCGGACGAGCTCCGTCACAAAGGTCTCGGCATCGAGCGCGTTCACCGCGCCGTCGACGTTCAAGTCCAATAGCCAAGTGGCCGCCCCGAAGCTCGTCAACAGTGTTTCAAAGTCTGCGATCCCCGTCGCACCAGAGCCGTCCAAGTCGCCGCGCTTCAAGAGCAGGTCCGTGTAGGCATCGAGGATGTCCTGGCTGGCTGCGTTCGTCACTAGTTCGTCGCCCAAGAGAAACAGATCGCGGTTGTCGCCGAGGCCGTCTCCGTTGACATCGAAGGCTGAGCTGAACTTGTTGTTCTGGCTGTAGAGCACGTCCTCGACGGAGCCGTTGTCCGGCGTTGTCGCGCGGATGTCGGCCAGCACATAGCTGTTGCTAAAGTTCATGTCGCCAAAGCCGCGGCCGCGGTAGTTCGTTTGCGTGAACTGCCCGGCGAATCGCTGGATGTTGACGTTGCCAGTCAGTTCGTAGGTGACGATCGTCGCCGCATGATTGCCGAAGTTAACGGTCTGGCCGCGAATGAATTGATCCCGGTCGTAGTAGCTGGCCTCGTTGCTGGCGTTCACTTGGGCCAGGATCTGCGCATCGGTGAGGTTGGCCGGCAAGTCGAGCAACACATGCATGCTGCTAGCCGTCTGATCCACCGAACGCACGATGAGATCGCGATTGTTGGGATTGTTCGGATCCGAGGCATAGGGATTGAAACTGACGATCGCCGCCTCGGGCGGCAATCGGTCGACATAAATGGTGCGCTTGAAATCGGTGAACACTTCCGGGCCGCCGTCGCCGCCGGCCGCGGCGTCGCGATTCCGGAAGGCCCGCACCGTGACGTAGTGCCGACCTTCAGCGAGCTGCCCGGCATCAATCGATTGAACAAAGTTCCCGGCGCCGGTGCCGACGTTGGCTCCACCCTGCCAAACATAGCCGGGCGAGTTCTGAGTCGTGAAGTTTTCGAAACCGTAGCCGGCGCTGTTCAGATCGACATTGTCGATTCCTGCGACGCCGTTGATGTCCCGCCCGTCGTCGATCCGGATCATCGCCAGGCCGCCGTCGGCATGCACGTCGCGGACCGGATTTGCCTCGCCCATCGGTGCCGGCAATGTGACCGGATTCGTGGACAGCTGCACGGCGAATGAATCCGAGGTGATCACGTCGATTTCGGCCAACCGCGCCGTGCCGTTGTTTGCTTGCGTGGGCGTCGCGCCTGCGAGCACCTGTGCAACATTGGTGAGCGAGAGCGTCCCTTGGGGCGTCGCCAGGCCATAAATCACGTAGCCCTTGCCATGCGATGCGTTGCGGGGGACGCGAATCGTCGCCTGACCACTCGCGTTGACGCGGATCGCTTCGGGAATGTTGCCGCCCGGATCGACCGTCGCATCCGCCGCGTTGCCGGTTAGTTCGACGAGCACCGTATCGGGCGCGAAGCCGTCTGCACAGGCGTCCGCTGGTCGAAGCCGCTGTCGAGCCGGCTGTTGAGCCCGACGATCGCCGAGTTTTCGCGCTCGTAGATGTAGATGTTCGAGAAGCCGTTCGGATTAAAGGCGTCATCGATCCAGCGTTCGCGGAAGTCGCCGCGGCCGTGTGTGTTGCGGATTTCCACGAGCTTGGCGACGTCGTCGCCATGATAGCCGCCCAGCGCGTCGTTGCTCAGCGAATACGACGAGCCGCCGATGTCGTAGGGAAAATTGCGGCCCTCGCCGAATTCTTTGGCATTCATGTAGACAATCGGCATTGCCTGGCATCATCAGCGTGTAGGCGTACGCGACTTTATAGAATTAGGGTCGCAGCCCACTATGCTCATCGTGGCTATCGACAAACGTGACACCCTGGCTGCCGTCGCTGTCCCAGACCTGCGAACCGGCGGGTCGGTCGTTCTCATCATGCTCGCAGTGCGGATATTGATGCCAATTGTTTTGCGTGCCGTTGCTCGACAGGTTGCCGACCATCGCCCAAAACAGCGGGAAGTCGAGCGCGTCGCGATTGCCGTGAACCGTGGTGTCGCTGGGGCTGATGCCGAGCTTGTTGGGCAGATCGCGGCGGATGTACGGTTGCACGGCGTCCGCATTGCCGTCGGCCACCTCGGAAAACATGTAGATCGGCTGGATCGTGCCGTCGAGATTGGTGCGCAGGCTGGCGCGAAATACGGCGTTGTCGAGATAGTTCATCACCCAAGTGGGCATGTGCCGGGCCGCGTCGACGCGGAATCCGTCGACGCCGATCGCCTGGATCATGTACTGCATGTTGCGCATCAACAGGCCGGTGGCGTTTTCCGCTATCGGATCGCCCGCCAAGGGACTGTCGAGGTTGAAGTTGTATCGCGTGAACGTGCCTCCGCCCAACGCGGGATCGGTGAACTCGATGCCGCCCAACCCCTGGTCGGTGTAGAATCGCGCGTTGTTCGGGTCGGGTCGGTTGTAAATCGAACCGGTCGGAATGTTGCCCGCGACTCCACCCGCGATCGGCTGACGAATGTAGGAATGATTCTTCTCGTGGGCGATGTCGATCAAGCCGAACAGGCTGCCATTGACCGCGTCCTGTTCGTAGCTGATGGCCGGATTGTGAAAGTCGCCATAGGTGTCACCGGGCGCCGAGAGGACGAAGCCGGGGTAACCGCCTTGGGCCGCGAAATTGGGCGTGTTCTTGTTGCGGAAGCCGTCGTGGTTCGGGACGAAATCGGTGTACATTTTCACGCTCGCGTCGTGTGCGCTAGCAATGCTCGACTTGAGCGAAGTCTCGGTGCCGTAGAGCGTTTCCTTGCGGGGCGAGCCCAGGTCGAAGCGATCGAAAACGTCATACCCGACCGACTGGTTTCCCGAATCGGCTCGTTGCGGCGGCGGCAACCACATCTGCCCGTAGCCGACTTCGAAAATATCCGCCATGCGATCCTCGATCGTATCCCAACGCGCTTCGAACATTTGCAAGATGGCGGGCTCCGATCGGTCCACGGCAAACGCCGCCGCCGAACGCAGCGCGAACACCGCCGTCGTGAAAACGACGAGGCACCGCGCAATTGCCCGCCAATATACCTGTCCCTTCGTCATGCTCTCTTCAATCGTTCCAGGCAGCTGCTCAGCGAGGCGTCCAACCCGCCGGCGGCTGTGATGTCAATTCCAAGTTGATTACGTTCGACCCCGGTTCGACAGTGAATTTGAGTCCCGATGATTCCTTCGAGCGGTACCAAATTGGCGTAATCGCTTTGCCGGGAGGGGGCGCACCGCCCTTGGCGATATCTGCTTCCGACGGCCGCTCGTTGGCAGTCACCGTGACGTCATATTCGCCGGCCGGCAATCCAGACTCGCGACCAGTGCGAACCGCGTACGATCCGTTATCGGCGATCGGCGAATACGCCGCCGGACCTCCGGACCTGGGATGAAAAGCCACAGTGCCTCGCGGCACGCCGTTGCCGTCGAGCGTCACGTTGCCAGTCACGGTGGAGTCATACACACCACCGCAGCCCCCCGCGAGCAGGCTTGCGACTGATAAGACCATCGTGCTCAGGAATCGATTGCTCATTGCACCTTACTTTCATCGCCAACGGTACCAGTGTCATCAGGCGACGCAGGCGAACCTTGCGGAATCGACTGCTCGGACTGAACCTCCGTCGAAGCCGCGGCGCCGGCAGCTTCCTCCGCGCCTTGAGGGGCGCCTTCCGGCTGAACTTCTGCTCCGTCGACCGTGGTTTCCTCAGTGGCTGGCATTGCTTCGGCGCGCGCCAACTCGAGCACGATCACCTGTGGTCCCGGCTTGACGGCGTATTTTAGATCACTCGTTTCTATGGTTGCGTATTTTGTGGCGACCAGCGACGGTCCGGGGATCGGTGGCCCGCCGGTTTTCAAGTGGGAATCGTCCGCGGGCGGCGCCGTGATGGATACGGTCACGATATAGTCGCCCGACACAACCGTACCGCCATCGACTTGTTGCAAATCTCCCTGACCGGTGCGGAGTGAATAGCTGCCATCCGGGTGGATACGGCCGATAGCAATTTTTCCTGAATTTTCAACCGGCTGAAACTTCACCGTGCCGGACGGGGCAAGGTCTCCGTCGATGGTCACGGTCCCGGTGACGGTGGAGTCATACTCGTTGGCGGGGCCGCCGCAGCCTACTGCGACGGCGAGCGACAATGCCAAGCAGACAAGAAGTCGTTTTATCACGTTCATGGTCACTTTCTGCGGCTTACTGGAGACCGACAGTCTCGCCGCCGTTCCGCGTCGAAAGACCGCGATAGAGCATGTGATCGATCGAGTCGTTCAAAAACTGCACCGAGCCGTCCGCCATCACAAACTGAGCACCGCCCGGATGAACGCTCTTGAACCCGCGCGCGGCCTGCCAGTTGTCGATCTTGACGCTGGTTTCATCCGCCGGGAGGATGAAGTAATTGAGGGGAATGCCACAGGTCGCCCAATCTCCGTCGGCGAACAGGGCGGCTGAGTGATAGGACTGCTCGACAACACTCTCGCCCACCATCAGCGTTTTGCTTGTGCCATCCTCGATCTTGGCGAACGTGATGGGGCGCAAGTAGGTGGCTCGCCAAAGCAGACCATTGCAGTCTGCCGTGTTGTGGCAATCCCGATGCGAGCCAGAATCTGGAAACGGCGTATCGCCCGGCGGCGAAGAGGTATGCACTCCCATGGAGTTGATCACCGAGTCACCGATCACGCCCTTGTAGCAGGTGGTACCAAAATAGAATCGTTCCAAGATTGCCGGCGAAACTGGCTCGACGTATTGCTTGTTCGAAGGCTGCGCCGATCCGTCGGACGGGCACGATAGCCAGGAAAACTGCTTGGACAACATTTCACGAAAACTTGGCGCGCCCATCCCTTTCCCTGTGGTCGGACTAGCGATACCAAAATTCCCCTTATTCGCTTCAAGGCCTTGGGAAATCGCGTCGTGAATCGACGTTTCCTCCATCATGCGGCAAAATATCAACGATCCAGCCCTTGGCGTTGTAGCCCGGACCACCGTTGGTAACCGCCATCTTTCCGTTGGTGGGACCAATCCATTTACCTGTCCGATCCAGGTCCTCCGCCCATTGGCTGATGCTGATCGGCAAATGCTTTGCTGAATCGTGGAAGCTGATGCAGGCCAGCCCGATATTGTGCAAATTGTTCGAACAACTCATCCGCCGCGCCGCTTCCCGCGCCGCCTGCACCGCCGGCAGCAATAATGCGACCAAGATGCCGATGATCGCAATCACGACCAATAACTCGACGAGCGTAAACGCCGAATTCCGGAAACAACTCCTGTTTCGGAGAATGGAAGCCGATCGCCTCATGACATCCGCCCTTTCAGTTAAACGAAGAGATACTACGAGAAATCGCGGCAAGAACTGCGGTCCCGCTTAGCCCCCGGTCGAATCCCTAGATCCGTGACCGGGGGCTAAACGCACCCGTTCAAAGAGTCCGGCTCTCCTCAATCCACCCCCATTACTTCTGACGCCGCAAGGCTCCGAGCAGCGCGAGTCCAGCAAGACTCACCAGCGCGAGGCTCGCCGGTTCCGGCACCACCAGGTACGTACGAATCATATTGCCGGTGTCGTACGGGCCAGGCCAATCAAGGATGCTCGGGTTTGGATTCCCCAATGCATCCACGGCGCTGTCGCCGCCGCCACCACCACTGGAATACACGTCAAACAGGAAAATATCTCCCACACCCAGACCCAAGTACGACAACGGCACCGTCAAGCTGACCGAGCTGGAGTCCTTCGTCGGAACCGCAAGCGGCGGGATCGGGTTGTACGTTGCCGCATACAGGTCCCACGCGGCACCGTTCCAATTGCGCACTTCCATACCGTTGCCGCCATCCACCCAAGCTCCGAGCCAATAGTCCATTCCTGAGCTCATGCTGATGGGCCGGCCCCAACCGTTGCCCGCGGTGTCGCCGCCGGCCACCGAGTCGATACCGACCATGTATTTTCCCCAATCTGTGGCGACAGGATCGCCGTCCAGATTGATCTTGAAAATCAAATCCGTGGCTGTATTGGAAACCGCGACGGAACTTATATCGAGATGCGGAAACGGGCTGCCCGGCACCACTACGTCGCCGACCGTATCGGTAATTGTGATTCCCAACGCTGGCGGACCGACCGCCATCGCCGCTAACAACAATGCACCCAGAAGAAATCTCATGAGCTTACTCCTCCACACTTGAAAAGAAACCAAGAAAGTTCATCAATCGAATTCGCCGCCTCTCACCAGGCCATCAAAAGTCGCTCCGCCCAGCCCGGCGGGCCGGCCGATGCGACGCCTGCCCCGGATGGCGCGCTCGACTCGTCGAACTGCGCCATCCGTCGCATCGACCGTTCCGGCCCGCGCGAGCGGCGTCCAGTCACCGCTAAAAACGTCGTGCCGACGCGGATCTCGTCCACCTCGTGTACCTTGATGCCATTAAAATTGCCGAGCCCGATCCGATCGAACGCAAAGTTGCCCAACAATTCCGCGTCGACCACGCAACCCGACTCGTTCACCAACGATTCTGGATTGCGATAAACCGACACGCGATCGCGGTTGTCCGTTCCGAATTCGATCTTCACGACAATGAAATTCGTCTCCGTGTTTTCCCGGCCCAGCGAGGGAAAATTCCCAGCGGCAATTCCATTGACGTTCGACGTCGCGCCATATTTGCAACCTTCGGCCCCGTTGCCGATGCAGAGCACACGGTTGCCATTGCCATCATTGCGATGCAACTCCAGGCCATAGAACACGTCATCCAGCTTGTCGACGCGCTGCAGGAAACTAACGTACACCGTCGAGCCGTCGCGGCCGATCAGCCGCGTGCCGTCCTGATCTTCGACCATGCCCGCCGCATCGAACACGCCGCCGATCGATGTGCTGAGCACGCGCCGAACGCGATTCTGCTGGCCGGTCTGTACGGCGCGATTCGAGATCGGCGACATCCCTTCGTATTCCAATCCTCCCGAAACGACGCAATTGCTCTCGCCCTTGGGATCGACCGCATCGAGATTCACCCAGGCTTCGGCCCAGCCAAAACCGCCGTTCTGTTTGGCGAGTGGGCCCTCGGGATAGCTGAAATCTTCATAGGCATAGAGCCCGTCGTGCGGACCGGAAACAACCGACAAGGAGCGGACGAATTCGTCGTCGCGGGCCGGCATGCGGGCGACCATCGACGAGGCAGGGATGATCCGCGCCGCCTGGGAAGTTCGCAGCTCGACCGTCTCGATCTGCTCGCCCGAGGCGTTGAGCAAATGAGCGTTGACTAAACCGCGGAAGACGTGGACCTCGGTCTCGTCCCCCTCGGCCCACACACCAAATTCGGTGCCTAGGTCTTCCACGTTTAGTCCGTTGGTTGCGATCTCGAAACCACGGGCCCGTTCCGGGACCACGGCGGCGATCCTGCCGGCGTGCAGTTCCGCAAGATCTGCCGCCTTGAGATCAAACTGAGCAGGCCCTTCGAGCACGACCTGCGCGCCGTCAATGAAAGTCACTTCAATCAAACCGGCAGCCAGATCCAGTTTCTGTCCGGCAAACAGCGTCGCGCCAAAGCCGAAATTATCGCTCGGTCCGTTCCAGAGGCAATTGCGCGTCGCCGTGATTTTCGCCACGGCCACGGTGCGGTCCACGCCGTCGACGGCGACCTCGGCAACCTCACTAACGGGACGAGCCTGCTGCGAAGCGAAATACGTGAACCAGCTGCTGCCGGCCGCGACGGCCAACAGCGCGGCCGCGATTGCCAGCCAGGAATGTCGCGGCGCCGGCGGCGCCGAAAACGCGCTGCGGGCAAACTCGGCTTCCCGTTCCTCGATCCGTGCCACGAGACTCTCGCAGCCGACGCTGGCTAGCTGCGTGTACAGCTCGGCGTGCATGAATAGATAGTTGTTGTAAAACTGGCGGGCCTCGGCGTCGCTCTCAAGCGCGGCGTCCAGCAACACGCCATCCTCCTTGGAGATCGTGCCGTGGCAATATTCGCTCACCAGCCGATGAAGTTCATCATTCGAAATGCTTGACCTCACGAGAGTCCCTCCACGGCGAGGGTGCGCTCGATGCACTGATAGAGGGCGCGGCGAATGCGGTTCAGCGCTTTGTAGACCGTGTTGGTGGGCCGGCCCAACTGCTCGGCCGCCGTCTTGAACGACTGGCGACTATCGCCGTAACACTGCTCGACCAGATGGCGGTCCGTATCGCTGAGCTTGGTGAGGCAGCCACGCAATGCATCGCGGCGCGATTCGAGCAGATCGACCCGTTCGACCGCGTCGCTGGCGAGTAAGTCAACGACCGTATCGCTGAGCTGCGGCCCGACTCGGCGGCGCTGGCGGCGATAACGCTGAACTTGATGGTGTGCAATCACGCCGACCCACTTCACAAAATCGGTGCCGAGTTCGAACGACTCATGTTCACGCCAGAGAATGACGCAAACTTCTTGAAACACTTCTTCCGCTGCGGCGGAGCTTCCCAACAGCGAGACAAGGTAGGCAAACAGCCAGCGATCGTGCTGCGCGAACAACCGCGCGAACGCGTCGCGTTGTCGGTCGTCGTCCGACGACATTCCGCCCGAATCAACCGGATCGTCCGCCATGAGAACTGCCCAAACATTCAGCTGCGTTCCCCCGTCATTTACGGTTAGGCGCCTGCGGCCGAATTTAGTATCGAAAAGTAACGCGGCGCTCAGAAAAACCGCGGAAGGGAACGGCTCCCAACCTGCAGTATGAGCTCCAAGCTGTTATGGAGCAACTATTTAGCGATGAAGCGCCGGGCAGCGAAAATAATTCTTGCCCATAACCTTCGCAGTCCACACCCGGCGGCATTCCGCGTGCGAATTACTTCGGCGGGGGGGCCGTTGACTGGCGAACGACCAGTTCCGCGTCAACCTTGATCGTGGTCGGCTCGTCGCTGTCGGCCACTTCGCCCGAGATGCGATCCATGATCAGCTTCGCGGCCAGGCGGCCGATCTGATACGGCTTCTGCCGCATCGTCGTGAGTGGTGGATCCATTTCCGCTGCGAAGTCGAGATCGGCAAAACCGACCACCGACAATTGCTCCGGGATCGAGATGCCGAGCTCGGCCGCGGCTCGATAGATGGCGTTGGCTTCGTGGTCGGTCACGGCAAAAACCGCTGTCGGAGCCAATTCGTCCGTCAGCAACTGCCGCGCGATTTCCATATCATCCGTGCCCTGTTCGTTCAAATGCCAACTCTTGACGCGTGCGCCCTGTTGTTTCGCAACCGCCGCCTCGAAGCTACTGCGGCGCTTGACGGCCCAGGTTTGCGTCGGCGTTTCGCGGCTCGAAAGGCAAGCGATCCGGCGATGCCCCAGCGCGAGCAAGTGCTCGGCGACCACAGCAGTCGCCTGTTCTTCGTCGGTCTCCACCGAATCGGCTACCGTCGAATAGTGATCGATCACGGCCACCGGCACGCGGCGCTCGACGAACTCCGGAAAGTGGTGGTAATAGGCGAGACTGAAAGTCGGCCACATGATCAGGCCGTCGACGCGGCGATCGAGCAGCCGATTGATTTGCTTTTTGCCCTCGACGTCGCCTTCTTCGAAGTGGGGCAGGCGTTCGAGGTTGCCGGTCCAGACCGTGATCGGCAAATAGTCGGCGACCGAAAGTTCATCGTGAATGCCGGAGAGCACACTCACCCAGAACGAGTCGAAACGGCGGAATCATCACGCCGATCGTCTGAGTCTTACCGGTCTGCATCCCGTTGACGAGCAGATTCCGTCGCCAGCCGAGCTGCTGGGAGGCTTCGATCACGCGGCGGCAAGTCTCGTCGCCAAATCGCTCCCGGTCGCCGCGGAGGATGCGCGACGCGGCGGCCAGCGAGACGTTCGCTGCCTTTGCCACGTCTTTAAGCCGGGGTACCGACGAATTGCTCATGTTGTATTGACGTCCGAGCCGCAGGGACCGCCGCCCGCCGTCGTCGCTGCCACGCAAAGCGATGGACAACGCCTTAGCCCACGGCTAAACTAGTTTAAGTCTGGTTACATTCCACTTTAGCCCGGCCAGCGGGCCGCTGTCAAATTGTGTCAACCCGCACGATAGTTAATGGATAGCGCATTGTCGACGACCAGGGACGGTGAAATACGAGGAATTCTGCGATGACGAGCGAAGTTCGGCCGTACGATCCTTCTCCAGGGACGCGTCCCCGGGGGCGGCCACAGTGGACAAATTGAGAGCAGCCGGAACCAACGGCGTAAACGGCTCGGCCCCAGCGGCGCAGATTCCCTGGCAGGAGCGGCCCGCCGGCTCGAATGCAATCGTTTGGCGGCACGCCCAGAACCCCGTCATTGGCCGACACCACATGCCCGGCGTGCAAGGCATCTACAACAGTGCCGTGGCCCCCTACGGCGACGGCTTTGTCGGCGTCTTTCGCCTCGAGAAGCAGGATCGCTTTCCCCACTTGCATCTCGGCTGGAGCGACGACGGCCTCGACTGGCACATCGAACCCAAGGCGATCGAGTTTGCCAGCGGCGATCACGCCGAGGCCAGCGACTACGCCTACGATCCGCGCGTCGTGAAAATTGATCAAACGTACTACATCACCTGGTGTGGTGGACATGGCGGCCCGACGATCAGCGTCGCCGCGACGAAGGACTTCCAGCGTTTCGATCGGCTCGAGAATGCCTTCTTGCCGTTCAACCGCAATGGTGTGTTGTTCCCGCGAAAAATCGGCGGCAAGTTCATGATGCTCAGCCGCCCCAGCGACGATGGCCACACTCCGTTTGGCGATATTTACCTCAGCCAGAGCCCCGACATGTGCCATTGGGGCATGCATCGGCTGGTGATGCGACGCGGTGGCGGCGAGGTCGGCCAGTGGTGGCAACGCACGAAAATCGGCGCCGGCCCGATCCCGATCGAGATCGAAGACGGCTGGCTGATGATCTACCACGGCGTCATGGACACCTGCAACGGCTTCGTCTACAGCATGGGCGCCGCGATCCTCGATCGCGACGAACCATGGCGCGTGCTCTACCGCACCAACCAACACGTGATGACTCCCGAGGCCGATTACGAAGTCTCGGGCCACGTGCCCAACGTCGTCTTCCCTTGTGCGGCGCTGTGCGACGCAAAGCAGAATCGGTTGGCGATCTACTACGGTGCAGCCGACACGTCTTCGTGCGTCGCCTACACCCACCTCGACGAACTCATCGCGTTCACGAAAGAGAACTCGCAGGTCTTTTAGCATCAGCGCGAGATCACTAGGCACAGGCGCATTGCGCGCCGATGCTCGCTTGCTCATCTTGATGAATTCGCTTGCATAACATCGCGCACAACTGTTAAAGTAGTTGAGCTAACTTTTCAAAATCTTTCTCGTTAGTGGGCGGCGCGAAGCATGGCGATTCACTGGATCGATCTGGCGATTCTGATTGGTTATTTCGTCGGCGTCGTGCTACTGGGCGTCATTCTATCGAAAAAAGCCGCCGAGAATCTCGACTCCTACTTCCTCGGCGGGCGGTCGCTTCCCTGGTATTTACTCGGCCTGTCCAACGCATCGGGCCAGTTCGACATTAGCGGCACCATGTGGATGGTCATGCTGCTGTTCGTCTACGGCTTGAAGAGCATTTGGATTCCCTGGCTCTGGCCGACGTTCAACCAGGTGTTCCTGATGGTGTTCCTCTCGATGTGGCTGCGGCGGTCTGGCGCGCTGACGGGCGCCGACTGGCTCAAGACGCGTTTCGGCCGGGGCACAGGACTGGAACTCGCACATTTGAGTGTCGTGGTGTTCGCGTTGATCAACGTGATCGGGTTTACGGCGTATGCCTTCATCGGCATCGGCAAGTTCGCGGCCATTTTTCTCCAGGAAACGTGGAATCTCGAACCGAACACCTATGCCCTGATCATCATGGGCGTCGCCTCGATCTACGTCGTCTTGGGCGGCATGTATAGCGTGGTGATCGTCGACGTGACGCAGTTCTTCCTGATGGTCGTTGCCTCGATTGGCCTGGCGGTGATCGCCATGTCGGAAACGACGCGAGATTCGATTGCGGCCGTCGTCCCCAATGGCTGGGACAGCCTCTGGTTCGGCTGGAAGCTCGACCTCGATTGGTCGGGGAAAGTCGATTTCGCCAACCATCACATCGACACCGCCGGCTACGCGCTGTTCACCCCATTCTTGATGATGGCCTTTTTCAAAGGCGTGCTCGCCAGCGTCGCCGGTCCGGCCCCGAACTACGACATGCAGCGGATCCTGGCCACTCGCAACGCACGCGAGGCGGCCCTGATGAGCGGACTCGTCTCGCCCGTGCTCTACATGCCGCGATATTTTCTGGTTGCCGGGATCACCGTCCTGGCGCTGGTCTATTACTCCGGCGAGCTCAACGCGCAGGGCGAGAGCGTCGATTTCGAGCAGCTCCTGCCCGTGGTGATGAACAAGTTTGTGCCAATCGGGCTCACCGGACTATTGCTGGCCGGGTTGTTCGCCGCCTTCATGAGTACGTTCGACTCGACGGTCAATGCCGGCGCAGCCTACCTGGTGAACGACATCTACAAACGCTATTTCGGCCAGGACGCATCAAGCCGCCGGCTCACCGTGATGAGCTACGCGGGCTCGCTGCTGGTCGTCGCCGTGGGCATCGGCTTCGGCTACTATCTGTCCGATCTCAATAGCCTGATCCTCTGGATCACGGCCGGCCTGTACGGCGGCTATGTTGCGCCGAACGTGCTCAAGTGGGTTTGGTGGCGGCTCAACGGTGCGGGCTACTTTGCCGGCATGGTCAGCGGGATGACGCTGGCGATGCTCACAGTCGACATGCCGGGGCCGATGGTGAGCTATGTGTCGCCCGAACTCGTGACGTCGCTCGGCGCACGGAACATTCCAATCACGGCGCTCAATGTCACGCTCGCCCCGACCATGCCGGGACTCTACGCCTGGTTCGAGTCACAGGATATCGATCTCACGCCGCTCAACGTGTTCCCCTTGATGCTGCTGGTGAGCGGGCTCGCCTCGGTGATCGTCAGCCTGCTCACGCCGCGCGATTCCGACGAGGTCCTCAAGGACTTCTATCGCCGCGTGCGTCCCTGGGGATTCTGGCGGCCCGTCATCCGCATGATCCGCGACGAGGAGCCCGATTTCCGGCCGAACCAGACCTTCTACCGCGATATGTTCAATTGCGCGGTGGGCATCATCTGGCAGATCGCGCTGTCGGTGCTCCCCGTGTTCGTGGTCATTCGGCAAACGACTGGCATCACGGTTTCGCTGGCCGTCATTGTGGTCACGTCCGTGATCTTGAAGTTCAACTGGTACGATAAACTGCCGTCGGCGGAAGACGGTTAACAACTCTCGTGATTCTGTGAGACCACCTCATGAAATATTTGCTGCGTACGCGGGTGCGCGTTCTGATGTTGCTTACGGGGCTAGCGTTTATCAGTTGCGGCGCGACGGCTTCGGCCCAGCCGCTTAAGAATATCATCACCCGCCAGGGCGACCAGCTCCTCGACGGCGACCAACCTTACCGCTTCATCTCGTTCAATATCCCCAATTTGCTCGTGATCGAAGATGCCTTCGAGTTCACCCGGCCAGCCCCTGGCGTTGGCCGGACGAATTTGAAATCGAAGATGCCCTCGAATCGGTCCGGCAGATGGGCGGGCAGGTCGTGCGGACGTATGTGATCAGCGTCTTTCGAGAAGGCTCGGACATGGGCCAGACGGTCCACGTCCTCGCTCCAGGCAAGTTCAACGAAGAGGGCTTCGTCGCGCTCGACAAAGTGCTCGAGATCGCCAATCGCAAGGGCATCCGCATCATCATCCCGCTGGTGGACAACTGGAAATGGATGGGCGGCGCCCCGCAGTACGCCGCCTTCCGCGGCAAACAGCCCGCAGAATTCTGGTCCGATCCGCAGCTGATCGCCGACTTCAAGCAGACGATCGAACACGTCCTCAATCGCACGAACACGATCACCGGCATACTCTACAAGGACGACCCCGCGATCTTCGGCTGGGAAACCGGCAACGAAATCGACGCCACGCCCGAGTGGACCCACGAGATCGCTTCCTACATCAAGCAGCTCGACCCGAACCATCTCGTTGTCGACGGCCGCACACTGCATGGCGTCGCCCAGTGGCAACTCGACGAGCCGGCCACCGACGTCGTTTCGACCCACCACTACCCCCACGGCTGAGACCGATTTCGTGCCGCCGATCAAGGCGGCCCACGCCATGGCCAAGGGCAAGAAGCCCTACTTCGTCGGCGAGTTTGGCTTCGTCCCCACGCCGCAGATCAGCCGCGTATTCGACGCCACGATCGACGACGGCATCGCCGGCGCGCTCCTCTGGAGCCTGCGATTCCACAACCGCGACGGCGGCTTCTATTGGCACATGGAAGTCGGCACCGGCGGCAATTTCTACAAGGCGTACCACTGGCCCGGCT
The DNA here is from genome assembly GCA_963847905.1 of uncultured Planctomycetota bacterium. GTDB lineage: Bacteria > Planctomycetota > Planctomycetia > Pirellulales > Lacipirellulaceae > DASYDU01. The sequence continues at coordinate 1,087,321 of CAWKBP010000007.1, forward strand.
TCGAGTCCGGCTCCGCGTACGATGAACAGGCCGTCCTCGCGCTCACCCGCGATAAGGCCTTCGAGATTCAAGGCCTCGCCCCGCCCGCGATCGAACCGCCGGCCCCGCCGCGCTTGCTGGCCATCGAGCGCCCCGCCGCCATCTCCTGGCAGGGCTCGGCCGGCGCTGCGTCGTACGACATCCAGCGTGCTCCGGCCGCCGCTGGCCCCTGGACAGTCGTCGGCCACGACGTCTCCGACGCCCACGTGCAATATCGACCCCTCTTCAACGACGAGTCGGTCGCCCTTGGCGAGTCCTATCACTATCGTGTGATAGCCCGCAACGCAGCGGGCGATTCGGCGCCGTCGAACGTCGTCGGCCCGGTCACAGCCCAGCATCGCACGCTGGTCGACGAGTGTCTCGACTTGAAGGTGGTCGCCGGCTACAACGGCGATGTCAAACTGCATACCGACAATGTGCGGCGGACCCAAGAGGACGCCCACCGAATCGTGCTGGCGCCCGGCGCGGGAATCAACTACCGGGTCGATGCGCCGATCATCGCCTGGCGCGTTTATGCCTTTGCCACTTCACCCGAGACGAAGCTTGCCGTCCAAGGAGCTGCCGACGGAGGTGCGTTCGAGCCCTTGCCGATCGACCAGCAGGCGTTTTCGTCCGGCGAGGGGGACTACGGATATTTGGTCCCGATCCTCTACCAGGGCCGGATCACCGGCGGCGATTGCAACCAACTTCGCATCGCCTTGCCGGTCGGTGCCGACGGCAAAGAGCCCGTGCAGATCTCCCGCGTCGAGATCGACTACGGCGAAGATTAAATGACGAATGACGAAATACCTAATGACGAATGTGCCATTTCGTCATTGGGAATTCGTCATTCGTCATTTCCAAGTGCCGCTGGAGGGAGTTGAACCCCCACTCACTTGCGTGAACATGGACCTGAACCATGCGCGTCTGCCAATTCCGCCACAGCGGCCTGTGGTGAGAGAGTCATGATGTCAAATTAGAGTCCGATCCGCAAGCGGGTATTTGAGGCGCTAGGTGGGAGGCGCGAGGCGCTAGTTGGAAGACGAATCTTCAATAGAACTAGCGCCTACGCGCCTCCCAACTAGCGCCTTCCCCAAAAAAACAACCGCCGCGGCAGGTTGCCCCACCGCGGCGGTCGTTGCGTTTCATGCGATCTAACCGGTCGCCGGTCAGTTCACTGTGGAATCCACCTCGCGACCATTGCGAGTGATCATGTGCAAGTAGATGTCCGGATCGATCGTGTCCGAGATACTCGAAGCACGTCCGTCGCCCCAACCATGCTGCACCACACCGGGGTGCTGGCTGCTGGGCCCGAAGGCGCGACCGTAGCTGGCGGGATGCGGATTGTCCGCATCCTGTCTGATACCACTTTTCGTTCTTGATGGTGGTATCCGTCTTGCGATCGCCCTTGTTGAGGGCGATGTCGCCACGTGGTCACACCCGCGAATGTCCAGACGATCGGCGTGGTCGACCCATTGGACGGCTGTCGTGCCAATTCGGTTCGCGGTCTTGCGGTCTTGTTCGGCCAAGCCGCCACGCCATAGGAGGCGAAGCCGCTGTACCACGAAGTAAACTTCTCTTCGCGGGTCTCGGCACAAAGCACGGTCTTCGACGTGCCATCGCTCAACTGGGCGAAGCCGTAGCCGCGCTTGTTGCCGATCATAGTCGCCGCCGTGACCGGTCCGCCGGGAAACGGCAAGGCACCGTTGCCGCAATAGGAGCGGGGTGCGGCAGCAGTTCCGCAGTCCGTAGTACCCGCTTTGGCATTCGACTTTGGCGGCTGGGTGGCCAAGTGGCCGTCATTCGTGTAGTGCGTCGAAGGCATGGCGATGTAGTTGCCCGCGGCAACCGTCGTCGCGCTAGCGGGCACTGGATTCAGGAAACCGGTCGGCGTGACCGATTCCTCTCCCGGATAGCTGGGGCAGCGGAGCACTTCAATCTTCGTTTCAAAAAGGTAAGGATTTGTCGTCGCGTTGTATGGGGTGCGCGGGGTCCGTAATCTGCGAGGCCGCAAATGCCGGATCGCGCAATTTGCCGAGCTTCTTCGGCGTGCCGTTGTTTTCGAAGCCTGCAAGCGGGCGTAGATCGTGCCTTCTTCCATGTAGGGCAGAATCTGCACGATCCAGCTGTAGCCATCGCCCCAATTGCCCGGATAGTTGCCCGGCGACTTGGTCGGCGTCGCGGTACCACCGCTGATGTTGCCGGCCGCATTCGGCACCGCCTGTACCGTCCATACTTAACATTCGTCGCACCGGCTTGCACGAACGGCGCCGTCGATGCCAGCGGCAACGCCTTGCTCGAGTCGGCAAACGTCTGACAGGCCAGGGCCAACTGCTTGATCTGGCTCAGGCACTGGTTTCTCCGGGCCGCCTCTCGGGCTGCCTGGATGGCTGGTAGCAACAGGGCTACCAGGATGCCGATGATCGCAATCACGACCAGCAGCTCTACGAGGGTAAACCCTCGCCGCGAACGGTTTCGCGTGTTCATCTGGAACCTCCTTCAAAAAAAATAAAACAGAAAATGAGGATGAAAAAGAAATGTCGCCCGCACCAACACGGTGAGAGCGGTTCCTCCATCGTTGGCGATCAATCGGTCGCCTACCCCTATCTATCGGCGGTTATCTATCAAACGTGAAACCGCGAACGAACGCGCGATTTCACCAATACCCCGTTTAATGAGCCAGCCCAACGCTACCACTCGGCCGCGCCAAGCACCCCTTGCCAAACCCCTCGTAAATACCAGGAAGCCTCTCGAAAAGCTGTTCCCAATGCGCGTAGAAGCCGCCTTTGTATTCTCAAAGTCTAACCTAGTCAGCACTTAGCTGTCAATGAGCTGGCCGGGAAAAGGGGGAGGGCGGAGGGCGGAAGGGGGAAGAAACTCGACGCCGCAGGCGGCCGACACCGCACACTCACGTCCGCCTGGCTCGCATTCCGCCCTCCCCCTTCCCCCTTTCCCCTAGCTCATTGACACATCGCCACTTACGGCCAGAATTCACAATCAATGTCCCACTCCGTTCACATCCTGCTGGGCCCCGCGCGGTGCGGAAAAACGCACTCTCTCGCCACCCAGTACAGCCAGGTCTTGCAATCGGCGACTTTCGCGGTCGGCCGCACTTTGTGGCTTGCGCCGACTGCTCGGACAGCCGCCGCGGTCCGCGAGCAGTTGCTCCAGGGCGGGCTCACGGCTTGCCTCGATCCCGGGGTCACCACGTTCGACGCGCTCGCCGCACGCGTGTTGGCGTCGCTCGCGTCGCCGCCACGCGCACTGTCCGCCCTCGCGAGCCGCGTGCTATTGCGGCGCGTGATTGACGAATCGCTCGATGAATCACGCGAAAGTGGGCGAATAAAATTCCTGGCTCAAGCGGCCCGCCGCGGCTCGTTCGTCGAACTACTCGATGAACATTTTCACGAGCTCAAGCGACACGGCGTCACCGCGGCCGCCTTTGCCCGTTCGATCGGCTCGCGTGGCGATCGTCGTCAGCACGAAGAATTGGCCCTGCTCTACACCGACTACGAACACTTGCTCGCCGAACATCGCCTCGCCGACGAAGAAGGTCGCAACTGGGCCCTCCGCGATGCACTCGCCAAGGACGCCGCGATCTATGCCGATCTCGAATTGGTGGTCGCCGACGGCTTCACCGATTTCACCCACACTCAGCTCGAAATCCTTGCCGCGCTCGCCCGTCGCGCGGGCCAGCTCTTCGTCTCGCTTCCAGGCGAAGAGCCGGGCAGCGACTCGCGGGCCGAACTATTCTCCAAGTCGACTGCCACGATCGCCGAATTGCGGCGGCTCTTCCCCAAGTTGGTCGTCGAATCGCAGCCGTGCCGCGAAACCGACTGGCCCGCGCTCGATCACGTCGCCGAGCATCTGTTCAAACACCCCCGCGACGTGCCGCCCCCCGCGCCTGCCGCGGCCGATTCGCTCGACCGACTCGAAATCGTCGCGGCGGCTAGCGTGCACGATGAAATCGTCGAGCTGGCCCGCAACATCAAGCGGCGACTCGTCGACGAACGCGAGCGGACCGGCAGTTCCCGTCCCGGCGACATGCTGGTCGTGTTTCGCAATCTCCGCGAGGCGGCGCCGCGGGTCCGCGACGTGTTCGACGAGTTTGGCATCCCCTACTCGCTCGAGGCGGGCGTGCCGCTCGCCGCGACGGGCGTGATGCGGACACTGCTCGACCTGGTGCGGCTCGATGCCGAGGCGCTGGCCGTTCCGCCGAGTCGTGTCCGTAGTGACAAACAACCTGCTCACCGCCGTCGATCGCAGAGAGCGAACCGCCGCCGAGTGGCTCATCCGCGATCTGCAAATCGCCACGGGCCGCGACGTGCTGCTAGCCCGCATCACCACTCTCGCCGACGAGCTCGCTTCAGCGAGCGAGCCTACCAGCCCCCACCGCGACCGCCGCGCCCAAGCCGCCGCCACCGCTCTCCCCTTCCTCCAAGAACTCGCCGCCACCCTCGACGAATTGCCGACCGAAGCGACGCCCACCGCGTGGACCACCGCCTTTACCCAACTAGGCAAACGACTCGGCATCCGCAGTATCACCCAAGCGAGCGCAGATGCCGACAACAACTCCGTTTGGGAAGGGACCGCTTGGCAAGAGATCGTCAAACACTTCGCCGCCCGCGAGCAACTGGCCGAGTGGCTCGGCGAACCCGTGCCGCAACTCTCGCGTGCGGCGGTCCTCGAAATGCTGGTCGACCTGGCGAAGAACGAATCGCTACCCCGCCGCTCGGACGACACCGGTCGCGTCCGCGTGCTATCGGCCGCGACCGCGCGAACTGCAAGTGCCCGCCACGTGTTCCTCGCCGGCATGAGCGAGCAGGCATTCCCGTCGCCCGAGCGGGCCGGCAAACTCTACTCGGCGGCCGACTACCGCTTCTTCGCCAACGCAGGCGACCAATCGCGCGCCGAGGCCGAGTTGCCGCAGGTCCACCGGTCGCAGGACGAAATGCTGCTGTTTTACGAAGTGCTGACCCGCGCCGGCGAGCGGCTCACGATCAGCTATCCTGCGCTCGACGCCAAGGCCCAAACGCTCTCGCCCAGTCCCTACGTCACCGAAGTCGAGCGGGCCGTGCTGCCCGAAGTGGTCACGCACCACCGCGCCACCCGGCCGTCGCCGCTGCCCAGCGGTGCCTCCCCGCTCGGCCCGGCCGACTGGCGGATCCAAGCACTTCACGAAGCCGTTCGAACCGAAAGCAGCCTCACGCTCTTGGCCGGGCTGTTTGCCGATCCGGCGCGGAAGCAAGTTGCCAATTCGCTCGAAGCGGCGCTGCGGATCGCCGCCTCGCGCGGCCGCCGCGATGCGTTTGGCCCCGGCGAAGGACTGCTCGAAGGGGATGCCGTGCGGGCCCGGCTCGCCCGCCGTTTCGGCAGCGAACATCTCTGGAGCCCCAGCCAGTGGGAACGCTACGCCCTCTGTCCGTTTAAGTTCTTCCTCAGCGATGTGCTCGGCCGCGAGCCGCTCGGCGAACTGGTGCTCGAGACCGATCATCGCCGCCGCGGCACGCTCGTGCATCGCGTGTTGGCCGAGTTTCATCGCACGCTCCCCGAATTGCTCAGCCGTCATGCGAATCTCGCGGCAGCGGATGCGGAAAAGTTTGCGGCCGAATTCGGCAACATCCTCGACGCACTGGTCCGCGCGACGCCTCACACCGGCGTCGAGGCCGCGCTGGTCGAGCTCGATCGTCGGCAGATCGCCAAATGGGGCCCGCGCTACCAGGAAGAACATGGCAAATACTCCGCCGCCTGGTCACAGCTCGACTCGCCGCTCGCGCCAAGTTTCTCGAATGGCGTTTCGGACCCGCCCGCAACGAAAGTAGCACCGCCGAAAAGGAATATGAAGATCCCCGCTCCACGAGCCAGCCGTTCCTGCTCGACCTCGGCGACGAGCAGGTGCGGATCACGGGCCGGATCGATCGGATCGACGTCGGCCAGACAGCCGGCCACGAAGTGTTCAACGTCATCGACTACAAATCGGGCAAGCGGCCGTCGTTGGGGCGGGAAAAAATCGCCACTGGCGAACGGCTCCAGCCAGCGCTCTACGTGATGGCAGCCCAGGCGCTTTTGTTCGAAGGCGACGCCGCCACACCACTCTGGGCCGGCTACTGGTCAATGGCCAACGGCGTCACGGTCAACGCCCGCTTTTCGCTCCAGTGTTCCGAAGACTTCAAATCGCCGACCGACAACTGGGAGCAGCTGCAGAAAGAGGTCGTCGGGCAGATCGGCCGCTTCGTCCACGACATCCGCACCGGCAACTTCCCGGTCGCCAGCCGTGACGACCAATGCACCAGCTATTGCGAGTTTTCCACCGTCTGCCGCGTCGCCCAAGTCCGCAGCCTGGGCAAACAATGGTTTGGCGATGAGGCGGATGCGTAAATAATGACCTCAGCCGCCACACTCACCGACGAACAATCCAAAGCGCTCAACACGCGCGACACGTCGATCGCGCTCGCGGCCGGGGCAGGCTGCGGCAAGACCTTTGTGCTATCCGAACGGTTCCTCTCGCATCTGGATCACGACAGCAAACTGATCCAGGAAGCGGCGCAGCTGCACCAATTGATCGCCATCACGTTCACCGACGCGGCCGCCCGCGAGATGCGCCGCCGCATTCGCCAAAAGTGCTACGAGCGCTCGCAATCGGCCCCAACCCGCGAGAGCCAGGACGCCTGGCTGAAGTTGTTGCGGGCAATCGAAGCGGCCCGCGTGAGCACGATCCACGCGTTTTGCACGTCGCTGTTAAGGGAACACGCGGTCGAGGCCGGGCTCGATCCGACGTTTGGCGTATTGGATCAAGGCGCGGCCGACGTACTACAGAGCGAGGTGATCGACGATGTCCTGCGATCGCGGCTCGCCGATCTCGAGCCGACAACGCTCGAGCTGGCCGCGGCGTTCAGTCTCTCAAAACTCAAAGATCAGCTCCGCGATCTGCTCAAGTATCGGCACGACGATCACTTCCACCAGTGGCGCACCGCAACCGCCGACGAGCTGGTCGCTGCCTGGCAGGAGAGTCACGAGCGCGACGCCGTGCCGGCGGCGCTCGCGGAGCTGGCCGCGTCGGCAGACCTCGCGGTGATCGTCGAGCTGCTGCATTCGGTGACGCCGCCCGCGAAGAAAGCGAAATTTATCGAGGCAAAGGCGCAACTGCTTGAAAAGCTGCCGCTCATCCAATCCGGCGAGCTTGGCGAGAATGATTTGCGGGAACTCCGCCAGCACGTTGGTGTCGGATCAATTTGTGCGGAGAAGGACTGGCCCTCGAAGGCCGGCTACGAAGCCTATCGCGACGCCACGAAGCGGTTCCGCGCCGCGCTCGACAAGCTCACGCCCAAGCCATTCTCAGCTGCCGCCGCTCGGGAAGCGGCCGACCTCGGACTCAAGTTGCTCAATCTCGCACACGATGCCGCCGGTGAGTACGAGCGCGCGAAGTCCCGCGAAGGAAAGCTCGATTTCGACGATCTCTTGTATCGCGCCAAGGAGTTGCTGACCAACCCGCAGCGTGAATCGCTCCGTCAGCGGCTCTCCTCCGATCTGCGGCTGTTGTTGGTCGACGAATTTCAGGATACCGATGCACTGCAGGTCGAACTTGTGAGGGCCCTCTGCGGCGACGTCGCCGATGGCAAGCTGTTCTTCGTCGGCGACATGAACCAATCGATCTACCGCTTCCGCGGCGCGCAGCCCGACGTATTCCGCGACCTGCATGCGCAGATTCCCAAGCCGGGCCAGCTGCCGCTCACGAAAAACTTCCGCAGCCAGCCGGCGATTCTGAATTTCGTCAACGCTCTGTTCGTGCACGCCTTCGGCCGCGAGTACAAGCCGTTGCGGCCCAATCGCACCCAGGCGACCGCCGAGCCCGCAATCGAGTTCCTCTGGACGCTCACGCCCGACAAACGGTCCCCCGGCGGCAAGAGCGACGCCCGCCAGCAAGAGGCCCGTCGCATCGCCCGCCGACTCCGCGAGTTGATCGAGAACGAAACGCCAATCATCGCCGATGCCGCAGCCTCCGGCGGCAAGCGCGCGCTCCGGGCCGGCGACGTGGCGATCTTGTTCCGCGCACTGAGCGACGTCGCGTTGGTCGAAACGGCACTCCGCGACTACGGGCTCGACTACTATCTCGTCGGCGGCCACGCATTCTACGCCCAGCAGGAAATCTTCGACGTGCTCAACCTGCTGCGGGCCGTCGCCAGCCCGGCCGACGAGATCAGTCTCGCCGGCGTGCTCCGCAGCCCGTTCTTTTCGCTCACGGACGAAACGTTGTTCTGGCTCGTCGAATCGGCCGGCAGCCTCAACGACGGCCTGTTCGGCGGCAAGTTGCCCAAAGATTTACCTACCGACGAGCGGATCAAAGCGACTGCCGCCGCCGAGACGCTCGCGTTCCTCCGCGCCGACAAAGACTCGCTCCCCATCACTAAGCTGCTCGAAGAGGCCCTCGCCCGCACCGGTTACGACGCCGCGCTGCTTGGCCGAGTTTCTCGGGGAGCGGAAGCTGGCCAATCTCGCCAAGCTCGTCGAGCAGGCCCGCAGCGCCGACTCGGCGGGCGTTTTGGACCTCGCCGGTTTCATCGCTCAGCTCGCCGAGTTCGTCGCCCGCGAACCGAAGGAGGCACTCGCCGCGACCCTCTCCGAATCGGCCGACGTGATCCGGCTGATGACGATTCACCAATCGAAAGGACTCGAGTTTCCGCTGGTGGTCGTGGCCGACGTCGATCGCAAGGCCGACTTCCGCGCGCCGGCCGCCGCGCTCCACGAAAAGCTCGGCCCCGTCGTGAAACCGCCGACCGACGACGAGGAGGAAGCGACGACCACAGGCCTCGATCTCTATCGCGCACTCGAAAAACGTGCCGACGCCGACGAACGCCGCCGGCTGTTCTACGTCGCAACCACGCGTGCCGCCGACTACCTGATCCTCTCCAGCAGCCTCGTCGGCTACGACACGAACGAACTCGAGTCCGATTGGATGAAGCTGCTCGCCGAGCGGTTCGATCTGGCCTCCGGCGCGCTCGTCGGTTCGCTCCCAGCCGACTATCCGCCGCCGCAAGTTTGCGTCACCAGCAGCGACCCCGCCACCGAATTCAAACCGCTCGGCAGCACCCGTGGCCCCGACCTCTTGGCGATCGTCGAAGAGGCCCGCGACCTGGCCGCGAGCGGTGGCGGCTTCCAACCCGCGGACATCGGCCCAATCCCGCCCGACGCAACGGCCCGCCGGCAATTCTCCGTGTCGCGGCTCTCCGGCAAGCTCGTCCGCCCCGACTCGCGCGAGCTCGAACCGAAACCGCTCCTCGGTCCCGACGACGTCGACCCGCTCACATTCGGCACCTTTGTCCACGCCATCCTCGCCCGGATCGATTTCCAGGGGCGGCAGCCGGTAAGCACGCTGTGCGAACAAATCGCCTCCGAGCGTGTCGTCCTCAATGCAACAGTAGCGGCCCAGCGGGCGACGGAGATGATCGAGCGGTTCCGCGCGTCGCCGCGGTGGGCCGAGATCGCCGCTGCCAAGGCAGTCCACCGCGAACTCGAATTCCTGCTCGCCTGGCCGTCCGGGGGCAAAGGAAAAGATACCGGGCCCACTGGCCGCTATCTGCAGGGTTTTTTCGATTGCCTCTATCAAGACGCAAGCGGCGGCTGGCACCTCGTCGATTACAAATCCAATGACACCACTGCCGCGAAGGTTCCGGCGCTGGCCGACCAGTACGAAATGCAGATGCTGCTCTACGCGACCGCCCTCGAACGAGCCGTGGGCGTGCCGCCCGTCGAGCTCGTGCTCCATTTCCTCCGCCCCGGCGAGGAACACCGCATCGAGTGGAACGACGCGAGTCGCAAAAAATGCGTTCGCCTGGTCAACGACGCGATCCGCAAATCGGATATGAACGATGCCTGATTCCACTCCACAGAGCAACTTCGCCCTCGACTTCGCCCTTAATGTCGTCGAGAAGCTCCGCGCCGCGGGCTTCGAGGCATTTTGGGCGGGCGGCTGCGTCCGCGACCAGTTGCTCGGCCTCGCGCCGAAAGACTACGATGTCGCCACCAGCGCCAAGCCCGACGAGATCCGCGCCGTCTTCGGCCCCAGGCGAACGCTCGCCATCGGCGCGGCGTTCGGCGTAATCACGGTGCTCGGCCATCGCCACCAAGGTCAGATCGAAGTCGCCACCTTCCGCACCGACGCCGAGTACAGCGACGGTCGCCACCCCGACGCGGTCCACTTCACCACCGCCGAACACGACGCCGAGCGCCGCGACTTCACGATCAACGGCCTATTCTTCGACCCCGTTGCCGGGGAAGTCGTCGACTACGTCGACGGCCGCGCGGACCTCGAGCATAAAATAATTCGCGCCATCGGCGACCCCCGCTTGCGGCTCACGGAAGACAAGCTCCGCATGCTCCGCGCCGTCCGCTTTGCCGCACTGCTCAACTTCACGATCGAACCAGCCACGCTCGCCGCAATCCAGGCGATGGCCGCCGAAGTCACCACCGTCAGCGCCGAACGCATCGGCGCCGAAATTCGTCGGATGCTCACCGGCCCAAACCGCGCGGTCGCGCTCGACTTGCTCGGCGAAACGAAGTTGCTGCCGCAAGTGCTGGCCGAAGTCGCCCGCCTCGATGCACTAGAGCTCGCCGTAACCCGTCGCGTGCTCGCCGCGCTAGAGAGCCCCACGCTGCCGCTCGCGCTGGCCGCCATGCTCCACCGCTCAGTCGAGCCCCGCGTCGCCGGCACCGTCGGCCGCCGCCTCCGCTACACCAACCACGAAATCGATCGCACCGGCTGGCTCCTCGCCGAGCTACCCACCATTCGCGACGCTCCGCAAATCTTCTGGCCACGGCTGCAACGCGTGCTCGTCCACGAAGGCGCCGCCGAACTGGTCGCCCTCCACGCCACGATCGCCGGACCCGACAACCCGGCCCTCGCCTTCGTCCGCGAGCGACTCGCCCTCCCGACCGAGCAGCTCAATCCGCTGCCTTTGATTGACGGCAGCGACCTGATCGGCCACGGCCTCGCCCCCAGCCCCGATTTCGCCCGCCTGCTTGAAGCCGTCCGCCACGCCCAACTCCTCGGCGAAATCGAAACCGTCGACGGCGCGATGCGGCTCGTCCAGCGAATCCTCGACGGCGAATTGCCAGGGGGCCTTGACGCCAAATCGTGATCCGGTACGGTGCAAGGAATCGAATTCGTCAACTCACGGAAAGATGCCGATCATGTTCGATTCACTCGCGTTGCTCACCCAAGGCACGCTGCTCGCCCAGAACACGATGCCCACCTTCGACGGCTGGTACTTTGTCCTGCTCACGTCGCGCGTCCTGCATGTGCTGAGCAGCATCGTCCTGCTCGGCGGCATCTTCTACCTGCTGGCCGTCGTTGCCCCGCGAGCCATCACCAGCGGCGGCAATGCCGACGCCTGGTTCAACGGCAACCGCGCCGCCTGGGCCAAATGGGTCGGCATCACAACCGCCCTCCTGCTCGTCACCGGCCTGTTCAACTTCGTCACCATCGTCAAAGCAAACCAGATCGCCACCTCCTACCACATGCTCGGCGGCATCAAAATCCTCGTCGCCCTGGTGATCTTCTTCTTCGCCGCGATCCTCGCTGGCAAAACAGCCCTCGCCGACAGCTTCCGCGAGCGAATGAAATACTGGCTCACCGTCACGATGCTCATCGGCGTCCTGATCGTGATCATTGGCGGCGTGATGCGGTCCTACCCCCGCACACCCAAGTCCACCGAGGGCCCCGCCATCGTTGCTCCCAACTGACCGTCGCCCCCAACTGATAATCGCCCCCAACTAACTACTGACCACCAACAACTGACGACTTTCCTCATGGACAAGAAGGCGAAGAAACGCATCGAAGTGCTCCGCAAGAAAATCGCCGATCTGCAACCGCGCCTCGCCGCGCAAAAAAGCAGACCGACGAGCCGGACGAAGTCGTCAAACTCGAAACCGAGCTCGCCGCCGCCCAGGCTGAACTCGAAAAGCTCAAGGCGAGCTGAAAGGGTGGCTCCGATTTTACCGCCGCCCGCGCGCATTTTTCTCGACAGAACCGACAATCCTGTCATATACTTAAGTTAGCAACATTCGTGTACGACCGGCCGCTCGGCTTGTGCTGTATGGCACGATGTTTGCACCCCAACTGCGTCACAACGCAGTCGGACTCATCTTTACGGAACAAACTTAATCTCTCGTACGGTCGGAGTGCCCCGTGGCTTTCCGCGTCTGTCTCAGACTGTCGCTCTCGCTCTGCGCACTGCATGTCCTCGCGGCGATCGCAACTGCCAAAGCTCCCACAACCAGCGGCGAACCAACCGGTAGCACTTCAAATTCTGCGGTCGATCAACTTCTCTCGCAAACGATCGGCCAATCCGCCACCTGGGACCTCGAACTTCCCCAACTATTGATCCCGTGGGCCGGTGAGTCCGCCGCGTCGCTCCCCACGCTCGTCTACCTCCGTGTCTCCGGCGACTATCTCTCCCGCCGCTTCGAACGCGACGTGAATCGCACCAAGCCGGTCACCGACCACATTCTCGGCACCAGTATCCGCGGCAAATCGCTCACGCGCGGCACCACTCGGCTCGTCCTCGTGCCCAACGACGACCACTTCGCAGCCGACATCGAGTTCGTCGGCACCGTCGACTCCGTCACCCGCGGCGTCAACGGCCCGGCCATCCTGCATTACAAATCCGATTCCACCTTCCGCGCCACCAAACGCATCGTGATCGATGGCAATGGCCTAACGACGAAAACCGCCCGCGCTACCGCATCTACCCACCCACATCTGCAGAAAATCGAATCGCAATCGGGCGGCCTGATGGGAATGTTCGTCGAGCGCGTCGCCCGCCGCCGCGCCGCCCAATCGCGCGAGCAGGCCCAAGCCATCGCTTCGCGCCACACGGCCGACATCGTCGCCGGCGACCTCGATCGCGGCCTCGAAACGTCGCTCAGCGCCCTGACTGCAGCACTCGCCGAAGCCGCCGGCCTCAAACCATCCGAGCTCGCGCAGCTCGCCACCAGTGGCAACGGCCAGCCGCTCCACTTCCGTTTCCGCACCACGCGCGACCACGCCGAGATGGTGCTCACTCCCGATGACGTAACCTGGAACGAACTCGCTCACGCGCTGCCGGCCATCGAAGGAGCGCCCAACGTCGCGGTCCGCGTTCACCGCTCCGTCATGACAAGCGCAGGCGCCGGCCCCAATTCGTCCCCCGCCCTCGCCCACCTATTGGCCCATGGCCTGAAGCACCAATTGGCGAAAAAGACGACGGCCATAGTCGAAGTCAACACCGACACGCCCGCTCACACCACAGACTGGTCCGTCGATCTGAACTGGCTGGCCATCGACATCCGCCCCGCGGTCCCACCCGTCGACACGCTTGGCAGCGCCCAAATCGCCGCCCCACCATCGCTCGAAGCGGTGCCGTAAACCACTGTCAACGATACCCGGCCCGCCGCTATTTCGCCCGCCGCCTCACCGCATATCCATACGGCACCGGCCACTGCGGCTCTGCGCCCAACTCATGCTCCGCCTTTAGCGCCCAATAAGGCTCCCGCAACAGCTCCCGGCCGATAAACACCAAGTCCGCATCGCCGCTGGTGATAATCTCGTCGGCCTGCTTCGCCTCGACGATCAACCCCACCGCGCCGGTGCAAATCTTCGCCTCAGCACGAATCTGCCGCGCGAACGGCACCTGGTACCCCTTGCCCACCGGGATCCGTGCCTGCGGCACCATCCCGCCCGTCGACACGTCAATCAAATCGACGCCCAACGGTTTGAGCTGCTTCGCCAGCTCGACCGACTGCCCGATGTCCCACCCACCGTCAACCCAATCCGTCGCCGAGATCCGCACAAACAGCGGCAGCTCCGCCGGCATCACGCCCCGCACACGCTCCACCACGCGCAGCACCAGCCGCATCCGGTTCTCCAGACTGCCGCCATATTCGTCCGTCCGCTGGTTCGCCAGCGGCGACAGAAACTCGTGCAACAGATACCCATGCGCGGCGTGAACCTCGATGATCTGAAATCCCGCCGCCAGTGCCCGCCGCGTCGCCGCTTCAAACGCATCGACCACTCCATCGATCCCCGCCGCATCCAGCGCCACCGGCGGCCGCTCCCCTTCACCAAACGCGATCGCACTCGGCCCAACCGTTTCCCAGCCACCCGCATCGAGCCCCAATTGCGCTCCGCCGCGCCAAGGCACATCGCAGCTCGCCTTCCGCCCCGCGTGGGCCAGCTGAATCGCCGGCACCGCCCCCTGGCTCGCCACGAAGCTGGCAATCCGCCGAAACGGCTCGATGTGGGCATCGCTCCAGATGCCCGTGTCGCCCGGCGAAATCCGCCCGTCGGCCGTCACCGCCGTCGCCTCCACAAACACGACCGCCACACCCCAGCCGCCCGGCTCCCAAGGTGTACCAAATGCCAATCGTCGGCATCCCGTCCACCGCCGAATACTGACACATCGGCGACATCCCAATCCGATTCCGCAGCGTCACTCCGCGTATCACCAGCGGGCTGAGCAGGTCCGTCTCCGGCACCTCGCGATCATGATCCGTCCCCGCGGTACAGCCGCCCTCCGCGTGAGCCGGCTTGTTGGCAGGTGCATTGGTATCCGACATAGATAGTCTCCAGCAAAATTCGCGCCTGATGATTCACAACACCCGCCCGGCCCATTATCGCAACTCGCCGTTCGTGGACAAGTTGGGGCAATAACTGCGGCCAGCCGCCGGCCGAATAAACAGATATGATCACACCGCGAGCGCGACGATTGGCAATCTTCGGCATCGGCGTCATCGCCCTCTGCGACCTACTGGCAGCACCGCGCAAACTCCCTCCCGCATCTCGGCGCGATCGCCACCGTCACCGAACTCACCTCGGGCATCACCCTCGACGCTCGCGTCGACACCGGGGCACAAATCTGCTCGCTGCATTACGAGGAACTAGAAATCCCCGCGGCCGACGACGACCCCGAAAAGAACGTCGGCAAGATCGCCCGCTTCAAGATCAAGGGCACCGACGGCAAAACCGCTTGGATCGAATCCAAGCTCGTCGACCACGCCCAGATCCGCACCTCAACCCTCACCGTCGCCCGCTACTTCGTCCGCCTGCCGCTCCGAGTCGAAGGCGTCGACGGTCAAAACATCGAAGCCACCGTCCTCGTGAACCTCAACAACCGCGCCACCATGCGCCACCCAATGCTCATCGGCCGCAACCTGCTCCGCGACCGCTTCGTCGTCGACATCCGCGACCGAAACACGGACTTAGATTCGGACTAATCGAGCGTTCCACCCCGCCGATCCAAACACCGCATCGAAACCCTCGACGCCAGCTACTTGTGATTTGTCCGGCGCCGAGTGCCTGAGCCGATGCAACTCAACCCCGGTCCAGTCAACTCGCGCGGCGTCCCCACGCGAAACCCAAGCCAATAGCGCCGCATCGCGCCGCGCACTCTCCATCGCGCGCAACCGGGAGGGCGAGGCTCCCGCCGAGCCGAATTTGAAATCGGCCCCCGCGCCACTGCGTGCCATTACATCAAAATGCGTCGCCACCAACAGCGTCGCCCCCCGCCTCTCCCTCCGGGAGAGGCCGCGAGTTATCGAGAGGATGAGGGGACGGCGCAGCCGCGAGCGAGTGAGGTTCTTCATTGCCGGGTGCCACTAGCTCTGCCAGTACTGAATCGACTCCCTGCCCCGTGCCCCCTGCTCCGAGCTCTCCGCCTCCTGCCCCTGCTCGATCGTTTCCCCGAAGTGCATCTTCCAAAGATGTAGTCCTCCTGCCCCACCGTCCATTCCCACTCCCATCCGCCCCGCTATAAGGCACCAGCCCCGACTGCCCCAACGCGTTCCGCCACACCGAGTAGTCCGCCGCATCGACGCGACCATCGAGATTGTAGTCTCCCTGGCAATTGCGGCAAATCCCATGTTACCGAGGCCACGAAGACATCGGATTCGCCATTTTGGTCGAGACCATGCAAGTCAGTCGCGTCACTATAGAATAAGACAATTTGTCCATTGGCACTTACAAGTGGACTAGAGCTATGTCCGTTGGAACTGCTTTCGCTCCCAACGGATCGACTAACCAATTGAAGAGCACCAATATCTAACCTGCCGACAAACACATCATTCCTATTGTTCGTGTCAGAGGGTCGCGGGCCAAATCCTTGCTTACAAACGCTACTATGTTCCCATCGGCACTGATGCCGGAGACGAAAATGCTGTCGACGCTATGTAATGGGTTGTTCCCGAGGCGAGATCGCGGACGAACAGCTTTAATCCAATGGTCGATGCAAGCGGATGAAGGTTTGTGGCAGACGAAGTGAAGGCTACCTTTGTTCCGTCAGCATATGACTACACCCGTCGTGTATTCGCCATTGGCACCGCGGCTCCCGGTCTCATCGACACTAACCAACGTCGTGGTTCCAGCGATTAGGTCACGTACATAAACATCAGTTTCGAATCCCGTATCGAGCGGACTCAAATTCGTTGAGCCGCTAGCAAAAGCAATCCGCTTACCGTCGGGCGCTAATTGAGTTTACGCTGGTATAACTGTTTCACTTCTTGTTCCATCGATATTGATTGAGTATCAACTCGGTTGTATTGGTGTCGAGCCGCGCACGAATAGATCCCATTCGTCGTCGGCGTCGAGTGGGTGCAGATTCGTCGACTCGCTGCTGAAAATTATTGTGCTCCCATCCGCGCTGATGCGAGGGCTGTGGGCCCATTTGTTGCCACTGCCAGTTCCGGAAGAGTCTATGCTGACTAGTTGAACTTCTCCAGTTTCCACGTCGCGGACGTAGATATCTCGATTTGAGTCGGTATCCAACGGACTCAACGTGTCGTTCATGCTTTCGAACGCGACCAATCGACCGTTGCCACTGATCGCGGGGAAGTGGCTGCCCCCAGTAGCTAGCCGATCCGCATTCGTGGAAACACTCTGGGTGACTGCTTCGGAGATGTTACGAACAAAAACCTGTGCATAGCCCGAATAGAACCATTGCCCTTCGATTAGATCCGTAGCGCCACTGGTAAATGCTACGATATTGCCATCCGCGCTAATCACCGGTTGATACGACGAGTTATTACCGCCGCCGGTGTCTGTCCCATTTACGCTTACCAACACAACATCACCGGTCAATCGATCGTATCGATAGACGTTTGTAACCCACTCATTGTCAACTACTCCCGGTTTTCCTACCAAGTTGCTTGCATTGCTCACGAAGACAGCGTATCGCCCGTCGGCGCTCATCATCGGCCCCGAGTCCAGGCTGTCACCGAAGGGTTCCAAGGTTGATTCACCATTCGCCGTCTGGATCCGTGTCGTCAGGAATTGCGGCGGACACGAGCATGATCGAGTCTGCCTCTAAGTCGGCGAGAAAAATATCCCAGGTCGAATTGAAATCCTGATCAATAAGATCGTTGGCAATGCTAACAAACGCTATGAAATTGCCGTCGGAGTTTAAGGCAAAGCCCGCCGATCCGCCGTTCCCTGTGGCATTTCCACTTCTGTTCTTGCTGACAAGCTGCGTCGTTCCGTCCGCGAAATCGTAAACGAATACATCGCCGTTTCCATTCACGTCGCTAAAGCCGGGAATGTCGTCGGCATAACTCCAGAACATCACTCTGCGGCCGTCCGCACTTAATACGCCAGATTCTGAATGGCTATATCCGTTCCCAGCGTTGTTGACGCTCACCACGATTGTCAGGCCGTTACGAATGTCGCGGCCCACGTACACATTTCGATCGGTACTTGTGGTAACGCTTGTATGTAGATTGCTTGCATCGCTTGTAAACGCCACTATGCTCCCATCTGCATTGATGCTATCAAGATGAGAGTCCATGTTCCCGCTGGTGGTGCCTAACGAATCGACGCTGACGAGATGAGTAATGCCATTTACAAGATCGCGTACAAAAACATCGTATTTGCCATCCGTATCCAGCGGGTCCAGAGTAGAATCAACGCTCTCGAAGGCGACGATGGTACCATCGTCGCTGATCATCGGATTCGTACTAAAGCTATAATCGAAGGCCGTTGCCGTCGATCCTGCGGTAACTAGCGATGTAATTCCGGTTTGGAGGTCGAAGGCGAATATGTCCAAAATTGCGTCTGAATCTTCTTCGTGAAGATTGTTAGCCACACTTGTAAAGGCAATCGTCCGGCCGTTTGCACTGATAACTGCGGTTTGTCCACTGTCGCCGTTTCCAGCACCAAGACGAAGCGCATGGCGCCGCCAACCGTGTGGATGAGGCGGCAATATCGCGAACGTACAAGTCGCTAAACTCATTCTTGTCCATTTCGCTGAGATTTGTCGCCGTGGTCGCGAACACCAAGAGGTTTCCATCCGCGCTCATCGATAAGTTGCCAGCTGAACCGTTGGCACTGCCGTCACCCGTTGCGTTAACGCTAATTAGATGAGTCGTACCAGTAAGGAAATCGTGAGCAAAGACGCCAGGTTCCACGTCGCGATCTAACGGATGCAGGTTCGTCGCCGTGCTTGTAAAAGAAACGGTGTTTCCGTCACGGCTTAATATAACGTTATATACAGCTCCGTTTGCACTTGAGACACCATCCGTACTAACGCTGGCAAGTAGATTCTCGCCAGTTATCCGATCAAATCGGTAAGCATTCATTATTGCATTGGTTACCGGCATTCCTGCTACCAAGTTTGGCGAGTCACTCATATAGGCGACGTATCTTCCATGGCGCTAACGCAATTTACATTGGAAGCGTACCAGCCACGGGCCGACGCAGAAGGAACCGCGGCTTCCGACACCGTTTTCACAGTCACCGAGAGCACTCGCCGCTCCTCCAGCATCTCGAATCCCAACCGCCGCCGTGAATCCCTGCCGCCGCGTCGTCGACTCTTCGCCATCGCAGACCTCCATGCCAGACCACCCAATCGAACTAGGCAAGTTGTACGAAATCGCCGCGATTTCGAGAACCTCAATTACGTGACTGGTCAAAAATAATCGTTGAATTCGGCCGCCCAGCTTGCTAGAACGCATGTACACGTAGCAAGCTCGGAGCAGGGGACACGGAGCAGGGGGTCGGAGTCCGTAGTTACACTCGCCATCGCACTTTGCTCCATAGCCTTAACACGCGACACCTGATACCTGTCACCTTCCATCTAGCAACCAGCAACGAACTCCCATTAACTCCCAAAAACTGCGCGCCCAAAGCACAAAACGGAGGACGAATTGATACGCACGACTTCGAGAAACGACTGGTTTTCAAGGGGCGGTTCACCACGGCGACTGACAATTCAGAGCGAATTGTTCGCAGTCTTATGGGACCCCTATCGGCGCGCAGCACGCAAACCGAGAGCCGGTCAGAAGTTACGAACAAGAAGCCGCGGCGCGAAGATACTAAACGAACTTATCCTCGCGTCCGAGCGAAACGTCCGCCAATGTCCGCCTTCCCCCGTTGTTCCCCCTGCTCGCTGCCTTCAACCCTCAACCTCGAGACAACCTGGCGTCTTCGGCCGAAACTTGGCGTCTTCGAGAAAACCGCGAGGATTTACGAACGCGACAAAAGTCGGAGTACCGACTTTTGACAACCAGCCGCGTATGCCGGCCAGTTGATTTTTGGAACTTTACCCATGAAATTCCTCCGGCGCGAATTCGAGCAATTTTGGAACACGCAGCGCGCGCGAATCCACCCGGTTTTTCAGGCGTTTCGAGAAAGGAGGTGTGACAAAAGAGGTGAATTTTGGAACATGGAATCGAGTTTCGCGGACTTGTTCCAAAAATCCAAAATTCGCGGACGACTTGCGCTGCTTACCCCGCTTGCCGCTGCGGCCGGCTGGCCATGTCGTCTGAGCCGCTGCCCGTCGAGGGACTCGACGAGGGACTCGACGAGTGGTACGTGCCCGGGTCGTCCGTGCCGTCGCCGTCCCAGTCGCCGACCACCGGCGTGTCGCCCGCTTCGCCGAGGGCGAACACCGTGTCGTGGGCGTCGATCTGGCGGTCGCCGTTGGTGTCGATGATCCACTGGCCGTCGCGGTACACGCCGATCTCGTCGACGCCGTCGCCGTTGAAGTCGCCGACCACGGGCAAGTCGCCCGCCTGGCCGAACGAGTAGTGGCCGTCGGTCTCGGTCAGCCGGCCGTCGCCATTGAGGTCGATCGTCCACTCGCCGTCGCGGTAGACGCCGATCGTGCGAATGCCGTCGCCGTTCCAGTCGCCGGTGATCGGCGCGTCGCCCGGTGCGCCGTAGAGGAACACATGGTCGATCAGGTCGGCCCGCGGCCGGCCGGCAGCGGTTCGCTTCATCAGCCGGCCGCCGCTGGTGGCCTCGTCCGCCGTCGGCGGCACGTTCTTCTTGTGTGCGAGCGGCGAGGTCGGGTAGTTGTCCGTGTCGGGCAGGCCCGGCTCGTGCTGGATCGCCCAAGGATCGCGGGCCCACGCCGGGCCGTAGATGCCGATGTCGGTCTTGCCGTCATCATCCCAGTCGCCGGTGACCGGCTGATCGCCCTCTTTGCCGAGCTTCGCCCACAGGTCGTCTGCGTCCCATTGGCCGTTGCCGTTGAGATCGAGGTACCAGCGACCCTGGCGATAGATGCCGACGTCCCACACGCCGTCGCCGTTGAAGTCGCCCGCGACCGGCTTGCCGTCCGGAGTGCCAAACGTTTCCTCGCGCAGAATCGAAACGTTGCCTCCCTCGAAGCGGCCAAGCACCCAATGGCCGCCGTCGAGTTGCACGTCGGTCCAAGCCCCGGCCACAATCGGCGCCGACGTGAGCTTGTAGATCATGGTCGCTTCGCTTACCGATCGCGGCTGCCCGGCGTTCACGACGCTCAAGTGCCAAGTGTAGCCAAGAGCCTTAGACGAACCACCGATCCAATCGGGCGTCCGCGTCGCAAAAGGCGGCAGCTTGTAGCCAAGCGGATTGCCCGGGAAATTCGGCTCGTCGTAGACGTTGAACACCGGCTCGGGCCGCAGCGGCAGTTCCGGCGGCGGCGAATTGATCACCGGCACGATCTCGACTTCGCTGAAATTGTTTTCCCGCGCGTGCTGACCGGCAGCGAGCGGAATCCGCACGATCGCGTCGTTGCCGAACTCGGTGCGAAACTGTTCGAGGATCAGCGAAATGCTGTTCGGGATGACTTCCCCAGTCGCGTCGACCTGCCGCGTCACTGGAATGCCGCTCGGGTTCGCTGCAAAGCCGCCCAGCGGGCCCGGCATGTCGCGGCCGTCGGTGTATTGCGACGGATGTACTTGGACGACCGCATACGTTCCCGGCCGGAGCCCACCGAAATGATAGTAGCCGTTGGCATCGGTTGTGGTACGAATCGGCCCGCTGCCGTACGTGCCGGGAAGCGCGAGGTCGCCCGTGATCGGCGTGCCGTCGGTGCCGTCGCGCAGTTCGAGCACAACGCCCGCGAGCGGCCGGTCGTCGGCAGTTCGTATGCCGTTGCGGAGCGCGTAAATCTGTTGTGGCGTAAGTGTGTCGTTCGAGGCGATCGCGGGACCGTCGACGTAGACGTACCCCGAAAGCTCCGCCGGTGGACCCTCGCAGAAGTCGTAGTTCGTGAGATGCTTGTCGGAGCCAACTTCAATGTCGCCGAGCAAGTTCGTGGTGAGCCGCGTGCCGCCGCCGTCGCCGACGTGGGCATCGAGGTCGAAGTAGCCGGTCGGCTGATGTTCGCGGACTGCATACTCGCCCGGCCGCAGGTCAGTGAACGAGTATTCGCCGTTGGCGTCGGTGAGCGTCGAGCGGATGAAATTGCCCTGGCCGTCCAAGAGGTCGATCCGCACGCCCGCGATCGGCGGCTCGCCGTCGTCCGGATCGCAAGCGGGATCGGTCGAGACGACGACCTGACCGCGAATCGAGCCGGGCTTGAGCTCGCCGAAGTTGTAGTCGGTGCCCATCTCGCCCCAGTTGATCATCACCAGGCTGATCATGTCGCCAGGGACCGGGGCCGCCGTACCGCCGAGATTGCCCGGCGTGTCGATGCCGTCGAGCCAGCCGCCGGGATGGACTTCCATCACCGAGTATTTGCCGGCCCGCAGGTTATTGAACTTGTAGAAGCCGGTGGCGTCGGTCGTGGCGCGGAGGCCGGTGTCGACGCCGTTTTCGTCGAGCAGTTTCACCACGACGCCGGCGATGCCCTCTTCGCTGCTGCGATTGAAAACGCCGTCGTTCGAGCGGTCGTGGTAGACGTTGCCAGAGAGCATGACGCCGATCTTCTCGCAGAAGTCGTACTCGATCGCATTCACTCCGTAGCCCAGCACGATGTTGGTAAACATGCTGTACTGTTCGCCGATGTCGAACGACGAACCGCCCACGCTGCCGACCCGCTCGCCGCCGTCGTAGTAGTCGGTCGGCTGATGCTCGCGGATCTGGTAAACGCCCTTACGGAGGCCGCTGAATTGGTACTCGCCGAGCGAGTTGGTAAGCGTGGTGGCGACGACATTTCCTTGCATGTCGAGCAGATCGACTTTCACGCCCGCGAGCAACAGCTCGGGATTGTCGAAGTCGCAGTCGGGCCCGGTGTCGGCGTGAATTCGCCCGCTGATCGAGGAGGGCGGCTTCTCGCAGAAGTCGTAGTTGATGGCGTTGAAGCCGGAGGTGATGTTGATGCCAGTGAAAATACTGTACTGCTCGCCGACGTCGTGAGCCGTGCCACCCGCGGTGCCGACGCGCTCGCCGCCGTCGAAATACTGCGTGGGCTGGTGCTCGCGGACCTGGTAGTTGCCAGGAGCCAGGCCGGTGAACTCGTACTCGCCGTTCTGGTTGGTCAGCGTGGTGGCGATGACGGTGCCCGCCGCATTGAGCAGGTCGATCCGCACGCCAGCAAGCATCACATCGGGGTCGTCGAAATCGCAGTCCTCGTGTTCGTCCGCATGGACGCGGCCGCGAATCGAGCCGGGCAGCAGCTCGCCGAAGTTGTAGTTGATGGCCTTATCGCCGAACACCAGCGGGATGCCGCTGATGAGATCGTTCGTGGCGGTGCCGCCTTTGCTGCCGGCGGTGTCTTTGCCATCGAGCCAGTTCGTCGGCTGGACCTCGCGGACGCTGTAAGTGCCGGGGGCGAGGTTCGTGAATTCATAAAAGCCCACGCTGCCTGCCGCGGTCGACGTGACCCGCGTGACGCCGGTCGCCACGCCACCCAGCAGCAATTCGACCGTGACACCACCGATGCCTTCTTCGCTCGGCGTGTCGCGATTGCCATCGTCATCACGGTCGTGATACACCCAACCAGACAGGCTCGGGCCGATGTGCTCGCAGAAATCGTAATTGATCGCATGGAAGCCCGAGCCGAGCTGGATTCCTGTGATCAAGCTATACACATTGGCAACGTCGCTCGCCGCGCCGCCGGCGGTGCCGACGCGTTCTTCACCGTCAAAGTAGTTTGTCGGCTGATGCTCGCGGACGCGGTACTCGCCGGGCGCGAGGCCGGTGAACTCGTAGTGACCGTTGGCATCGGTCGTGGTGGTGGCGAGCACGTTACCGTTTTTGTCGAGCAAATCGATTTGGATGTCGGCGAGCAAAATCTCCGGATTGTCGAAATCGCAGTCGGTTCCGTGTGTGGCTTGCACATGACCAGCGATCGAGCCCGGCAGCAGTTCGCCGAAGTTGTAATTGAGACCATGGTCGCCGTAGTTGAGCACGGCGCCCGTGATGCGGTCGTTCGCCGCCGCGCTGCCGCCGTGGTCGCCGGGCGTGTCCTTGCCGTCGAGCCAACTGGCGGGTTGCACCTCGCGGACGCCGTAGCTGCCCGGCGTGAGGTCGATAAACTCGTAGAAGCCGACCTTGCCGGCGACGCTCGATGTTGTGGTGGTGATGCCGGTGCCGACGCCGTCTTTCAAAAGTTCCAGCGTGACACCGCCAATACCTTCTTCGGCTGGTGTGTCACGGTTACCGTCGTCATCGCGGTCGTGATAGACCCATCCGGAAATCGTGGCCAGCGGAACCTGTGCGTCATAGACTACGGCGCCGGCGGTTCGATCGGAGAAGTCGTGATTAGTCGCGTATTTGTCGTTGGGCAAATTGAGAACGAGCCCGGTGGCGGTCTGAGCGGCCGCGAAGTTGCCGTTGAAGGCGTCCCAAAAAGTGCCGTTCAGCGTGAGGTCGACAAAGTGGGGCGCGGAAAACGTGCCGGTCATCCGCGAGCGTTGGAATTCGGCGCCTTCGACCAGCGCGTTGGTATCGACATCTCCGCCGCCCACGAACTGGGCTTCGTCCACATCGAGCGAGAACTCGAATTTCTCGCCGGCGTCGAAGCCGCTGAAAGTGAAGACGATCTGCGTGCCACCATCGACGACCGCGACGCTCGTGACGGTGAATCCTGCGTGGCTGACGATAGAAAAGC
This sequence comes from uncultured Planctomycetota bacterium, assembly GCA_963847905.1. Lineage (GTDB taxonomy): Bacteria > Planctomycetota > Planctomycetia > Pirellulales > Lacipirellulaceae > DASYDU01. The sequence goes on from CAWKBP010000007.1 coordinate 1,111,623, forward strand.
CGACATCGCCGAACGCGCCCAGGCCGCCATTTTCGATGTCGAAAAACACGTCGCCGGTCGAGAGTCCGTCGCCGAGCTTGTCGCCGTCGATCACAAGCCGATTGAGCGTCGTGCCGGCGGCCCCGCCTTCGAAAGAAACTTGAATCACGTCGGGCTGGCTGTCGTCGCCCGTGGCTTCTTCGAAAGTAAACCGAACCGAGCAGGACCTGGGGCGCGAGATCGCCCGCCATCAAGCGGCGTTCCTCGAGCGACTCGAGATGGCAGCGGCGGCCACGGCGCGGCGCTGCGGACAAAGTGTGCGGCATCAATTTATCGGTCGCCGGCGCGCAGCGCGACGCGTTCCAAAATAAAAGTTGCCAAGCGATGTGAGAATTCCCACGTGATGCCTCCGTGCATTCCGCTGACCGAGTTTGTGCTATCGCGCCGTTTCACTCGGCGATCGTGCAACCGACGGCTGGGGGTCGCCGGGCTTCAGATCCCAAATGCGAAGCGTGGTGTCGTAGCCGCCCGACACGAGCATCGTGCCCGTGCTGTCGCAGGCCAGCGCGGCAACGGAACCGGTGTGTCCCACCAGCTCCTTGGTGACGCTGCGGCTGGCGAGGTCCCAAATGCAGATACGATCGTCGCTGCCGGCGGTGGCCAGCGTGTTGTTGTCGAGGAACAGTGCGGCAAAGACCTTCGCCGGTCGCGCGGTGAGCGAGATATCGGCGCCGCCGCTGGTGAGATCGACGACGTGAATCATCACGTCCTCGCCGGCCGCCGCGAGACGTGTTCCGTCAGGCGAAAACGCGAGCGCTCGAATCCGTTGCCGGCCCGAAGGAATGTCGCGCTCGACCGCGCCGGTGGTGATGTTCCAGAGGCGAATCTGACCGCTGCGTCCGGCAACGGCCATCCGCGTTCCGTCGGTCGAAAAGGCGACCGTCCGCACGTCTGCGGATGGACAATCCAGTTGTTGCGTGGTCTGGCCCGACGAGGTATTGATGATTTCGAGCGTATTGGAGAAGCCGACGACTGCCAGCTGTTGGCCGTTCGGGTGAAACGAAACGGCGGCGACTCCACCGGCCATTTCGGGCGATTTGAACTGCCGCTCGCCGGTCGACGCGTCCCAAAGACAGACGGTGCGATCATTCGCGCCAGAGGCCAGCGTCTGGCCATCCGGGGAGAGTGCGATCGAACGAACCCAATCACTATGGCCTAACAGTGGCGAACTCGATTGGCCCGCGGTGGAATTCCAAATCCGCACCAGGTGATCGTCGCTAGCAGCCGCGATTGTCTGGCCGTCGCGTGACATCGCCACGCCGGTGACGACGGTCGGACAGTGGGCGTCGTCGAGTCCGCACTCGATCACGCGAACTGCTGTCAGTGTTATGGCAGCGACTTGGCGCACATCGACCAGCGCAGTTCCAGCCGCGAGGAGCGCCACGCAGGCAAGCGAGCGTTTCAATTTCCATGACTGATGCTGCATCATCCTCGTCTCGATCGCTAGCATGACCCGGTGCTGGCGTTGTCTCGCAAACTGATGTGAGGGCGCACGGTCCGGCGATAGCGACGGCACAATCCGTCTCTTCGGGTTGTATCGACCGAGAAGGCGCCCCGACCCAAGCCGAAGTGCGCTTGGGTGCCGCGAAGACTTGGCGTGCTAGCTGGCGCGCGCGGAGAAATGATATTGTCGAGGACGCGTTTGAGCAGGCGAGAAGCTACTTGGTTGCTTCCCCAGCTGGCTTCGCCGGCTCTGCGGACGTTGCGGCCGGAGTATCCGCCGCTGCCGGTTGTTCGGCGGCCGCTTTCGCGCCGGCGCCCTGACTCCCTGCCTTGCCGATGCGCTGGGCGTGGGCAGAGAGTTCTTCCTGCAGCTTTTGCTCGTTGTCGAAGCGTTCGATCACATCCCACAAGGGGAAGTCGTCGCCCAGCTCTTCGTCCATCTGATCGAGCACGTTTCGATATTGCAAGATGAATTCGATCAGGTCATCGCCCGTGGACGATTCATTCATGATCGCTTGCGGGAACTGGTCGAAGACTTTACGCCATTTGGCGAAGCCTTCTTCGTAGAGCGCGCGGCGCCAAATGGATCGCCCTGGCGGAAGGCACGCGAGGCTTTGAACATGGCTTCCCGGGCGGCGAGTGCGTCGGGTGTCTGCTCGAGCTTAGCGCGGGTGTACCAGTAGTCGTAGTTGCTGTCGGCTTTGTAGTTGATCGTGTACCGCAGCCGCTGGTTTTCGCGCTCCAGTTCGCCAACGATTTGTAGGGCCTGCCTCTTCTTCGCCGGGTCGTCCGTGCCAATCCGCTCGGCTAGCTGGCGATCGGTGATTTCCAGCGCCGGCTGCACCTTGTACGCCAGCTCCATTTGGGCCGGCGTGCGTTTCTCGTAAGGCAGATCGACCGCGGCCAGTTCTTCGGGCGTAAGGGCCGCCTTCTTTTCAGCGAGGATCTTGTCGCGTAAGCCGGGTGCGAGAGCGTCGAGCTCGCCGCGCAATTTGTTGACTTCTTCCGTGAGCTTTTCTTCGTCGCCCAGGTGGAGGACGACGCCCGTCGAATGTTCGATCGGCAGGCGACCAAAGGCTTCCCATTCTTCCTGGGCCTTGATCCAACCACGACGGGCCTTGTCGAAGAAGCCGTCTTCCTCAATAGCTTCGGAGTAGTTCATCTGCGACATGGCGGGGCTGGAATAGAAAATGCGCGGGCTCTTGCGGCCCATGCTCTTGCCCCGGTTGTCGACGGCGTCGATGCCTTGCTCGTAATAGGTCTTTCCAACCAGCCAATTGTCGCGCTCATCCGGCGGCAGGTCGGCGGGATGGAAATCATCGTCCTTGACGAACAGCCGGCGGTATTGAACATGCTCGTCCGCGCGGCCGATCTTCTGGCCGATGAACCAACCCAGGTCCCAGAGCAAATTGGGATTGTCGCGGTTGTATTGCTCGCCCTCTTTGAGGAACTGGATGCCACGGCGGACGAATGAATAGCGATCGCGGTAGTCGTCGAACTCGACCGAGACGTTGTACGTCAGATTCCAAGCCTGAAATTTCCAGAACGTGATGAAATTCGGCTGCAGCTTGGCGAGTTGCTCCAGCGTGGCGGTGAGGTTGGTCCAGTCTTCGGTCTTCTTGTAGTAGTTCGCTTTTTCCCAGAGTAGATTTACGGCGACGCCGCGCAGACCGAGCGTGGCGAGCTTCATCGTCTCGCTTGCCGGGTCGATTTGGCCGAGGCTGGCTTGGCTGAGCGGGTGTTCGGGATCGCTGCGCAAACGGGCCAGCTTGCCCCCTTCGTCGTTGACCGAAGCGGGCGAACTCAACAGCGCGAGTGGGAACAACAGCACGGCGATCGCCAAGCCATACGCCACTTTGCGATAAAAAGAACGACGTTCGCTCATTTGGCCACCTCACGCGTCCGCAGACAGAAGTAACCGATCACGACCAGCCCCAATACATAGGCCGCGGTGACCGCGAGGTCTTGAGTAATCTGGTTCGTCGGAATGTTGAAGCCGTAGGCGACGTAATCGACCGTGCTGAATGAACGGAAGTCGGGGAGCACTTGAGCGAGGCTAAGCATCGCCTGCTTGAGAACCCAATCGATCCACTCCATCAGTTGCACCGCGAAGCCGCCGTTCTCGAGGCCCGTCATTTGGTTCTTCTGCGTCACGAGCCGCACCAGCGACTCAATCGGGCCGCCGCCGACTTGCTTGCCGGTGGCTACATTGACGAAGAACTGCTTGAAGAATCCTAACAGGATGAACGAAACAGTGAAGAGGACCGAAACCGGCCCGTTGAGCAGCGTGCTGGCGGTGACGCCGATCGAGATCACGAGCACCATCTGCACCCAAATGCCAATCTGGGCTTTGGTGTAGTTCCATAGTGGCGACGCGTCGGGCAGCCGCAGGTACAAGTCGGGTTGGGCGAAGCCGTAGTACTGAGCACCGTCGAGACACTGTACAACAACGTCGAGCCGGCCGTCTTTGGTCACCAAGTCGGTGAGCAGGTCGATCTCTTTCTGGCCGTTGTAGAGCTTCACCGGGATGTCAAACGTGTTGATCGAGGCGTCTTTGGCGGTGAAGATGTCTTCGTTGCTCTTCATATCCGCGTTGTCGGGATTCCGCAGGCGGATACTGCCTTGAATCCCCTGTTCGATGTCGCCCTTATAAGTGCGGAAAACACGCACGATCAATTCGAGCGGCAGGTATTTCTTGCCCTCTGCGTCGGTGCGCAGCACGGACTCGTTGATGCCGCTCAAGGTCCAGACGGCCGCCGCCGCGCTGCCGCCTTCGATGAAGCTGCGGTACGTCCACTCGCTGCCGACGCTAATTCCGCGCGGTGCCGGAGCCCCGCGACGATCGAGGAAACGTAGCCGGCCATATTGCGGGACTCGCGCCCGGAGGAAACCCTCGGGACCGGAGACGACATATTTTGGTGCGTCGGGCGTACCACGGTTGGTGATCGAATGCTCGTGCTCGTTGGACGAGAGTGCCTTGCCGTTGCCCTCGGCGTCGAGGTCGACTTCGTGGCGGTGGTAATCGTCGAGCGTCGTGCGGCCGACTTTGCCGACCACGACCCCTTCCGAATCGGTGACTTCCTCCAACCGGGCGACGTCGACTTCGTGCGTATGGTAGAGCGTCCGCACGACGAATAGGTAGCCGAAGACGCTCATGACGACGAGCAGAATCGTGCCGACGATCGTGAAGCCGAGGATCCGCCCGAGTACGATGTCGCCTGCCCGAACTGGCTTGGTGACGACCGTGTAGATTGTCTTTGTTTTGAAATCGTTCGGCAGGCTGAACGTGCTCAAGAGCAGCGCGATCAGCAGCGTGAGATAGGTAGTCGCAGTGAGCACGAAGCTAAACAGTAGCTTTGCCGGTTGCGGGTAGTCGGTTTTGAGGAACCAGCCGGCAAAGAGCAGGATCAGAAAGAACACGGCAAGCGCCACAACGACGCGACGGCGGAACGATTCTTTAATCGCCAACCGAGCCAGAGCCCAAATTCGCCGTGGCGAGGTCGAGCGCGAGCTCCGAAAAGCCGTTGGTGACGACGCGATAGGTAAGGTCGCCGGCCTTCATCGGTCCATAACGGACTAGCGCGATGACGAAGCCGACCAGCAAGGCGAGCACGGCCAGGACCAGCGCCGTGATCAAAAACCGCGGCAGTGCGCCGATCTCGCCGGAGCCGCCGAGCAGCCAAACCAGAAAATCGAGCGGTTGCTTTTCGAGTACCATCTTCGGTCGATCTATTGACTCGGGCCTCTTCGCCCGACGATATGAATGCGATTTATGAAGCGGTCATGCCGGGTATTAGTTGGAGGATGCCGCCGGCTGGCCGTCCGGGACCACGACGCGGCGGCCTGGACGGGCTTCGCTGTCGCGGACAATGGATAAGAACAGTTCTTCGAGCGTGGTGGTCGGATGTTCGATGCTTACAAGCTCTCCCTGATTCCGCTCGATCACCTGACGAATTTCGTCCTGGCACTGCGGGCTGAGGTTGCGGCCGCGTATCTGGGTCACGTCGGCCACGGTGAGCAAGGCATCGACGCGGCCGAGCTCCTTGAGTTCGCCTTGGTGGAGGATCGCGATCCGATCGCAGACGTCTTGTACGTCGGCGAGCAAATGGCTGCACATCACCACCGTCTTGCCTTCTTCCTTGAGCTTGATGATCAGATCCTTCATCTCGCGGGTGCCGATAGGGTCGAGACCGCTGGTGGGCTCATCGAGCAGGATCAACTCAGGCTCGTTGATCAGTGCCTGAGCCAGGCCGATGCGGCGGGTCATGCCCTTGGAGTATTCCTTGAGTTGCCGTTTGCGGGCCCGTTCGAGGCCGACCATGGCGATCAGGCTGTCGATACGGCGTTTGAGTTCGGCGTGCGGGATGTCGAACAGCCGGCCGTAGAAGTCGAGCGTCTCGTCGGCGTTGAGGAAGCGGTAGAGGTAGGACTCTTCCGGCAGGTAGCCGATGCGGTGATTCTTGCTGACGTCGGTGGCTTCTTTGCCGAAGACCAGGGCCTGGCCTTCGGTGGGGAAGAGCAGCCCAAGCAGCAGCTTGATCGTCGTGGTTTTGCCGGAGCCGTTGGGGCCGAGCAGGCCGAAGATTTCGCCTTGCTTGATTTCGAGGTCGAGCCCCTTGAGGGCCCGCACCTTTTGCCGGCCCCAGAAATCGCGGTAGACCTTCGAAAGGGCCCGCGTTTCGATGACTGTTTCGCCTGCCATACAGAAAATCCTCGCTCGAGGCCTGATCCGACTGCTGAGCCGTCGTATGCGGCTGCTTCGACTTGAAAGCTGGAGAGTTCCTAAATGCTTACCGTGCCACACGTTCGCTACGCGGCAAACCCCTGGAGGGTTCGAGCGGCGCAGGAGGTAAGCATGTCACTATAGATGGCGCGTGGGAGGGTCGCAAGTTGCCCGGACCGGCCCGGAGGCCTATTCAAACCGCAGCAATGCGTACTTTTTCTTCCCAGTCCGCAAGACCATCACGGATTCGACTCGCCAGATCGGCCTCGGTGAGCCGGGTTTCGACGCCGGCGATGCGCCGATTATTCACATAGGCCCCTCCCTGCTCGACCGTTCGGCGGGCGTCGCCTTTGCTCTTGGCGAGGCCCGCGAGGACCAGGGCGTCGACGATCGGCAAGCCGCCCTCGGCGGTGAGCAAGTTTCTGGCAACCGTTTGGCTGGGCACATCGGCGAAGATCTGGCCCAGTTGCGTGTCGTCGAGGTCGGCGATTTCGGCACCGAAGAAAATCTCGGTGGCGCGGCGGGCGGCGTCGAGGCCGGCCTCGCCGTGGACCAGTCGGGTGAGCTCTTCGGCCAGGCAAGTCTGGCTGGCGCGGGCGGCCGCGTCTTCTTCACGAGCCGCGTCGAGGGCTTCGATCTCTTCGCGGGCGAGCTCGGTGAGCATCCGCAGGCAGGGGCCAACGTCTGCGTCGTCGACGTTAATCCAATATTGATAGAATTGGTACGGACTGGTGCGGTCCGCGGCGAGCCAGACGGCGCCCTGTTCCGTCTTGCCCATCTTCGTGCCGTCGGACTTCAGCAGCAGCGGGCTGGTCATGCCATAGAGCTGCACGCTCCGCATCCGCCGGCCGAGGTCGATGCCGGCCGTGATGTTGCCCCATTGATCGCTGCCGCCGACTTGCAATTCGCAGTGGTGCTGGTCGTAGAGCTGCACAAAGTCGAAAGCCTGCAGCAGCATGTAGCTGAACTCGGTGTAGCTCATGCCGACGCTGTCTTCGCGACCGATCCGGCCTTTGACCGAGTCCTTGGCGAGCATCACGTTGACGGGAAAGTTTTTGCCGACGTCGCGCAGAAACTCGAGGTAGCTCCAGGGGCCGATCCAATCGAAGTTGTTCACCAAGAGCGCGGCACTACGGCCATCGAAATCGAGGAAGCCGCTCATCTGCTCGCGGAGACCCGCGACGTTGGCATCGAGCACTTCCTTCGAGAGTAGATTGCGTTCCTGGCTCTTGCCGCTGGGGTCGCCGATCATGCCCGTCGCGCCGCCGACTACCGCGATTGGCTTGTGCCCGGCTCGCTGAAATCGCCGCAACAGCATCAGCGGCAACAAGCTGCCGACGTGAAGGCTCGCGGCGGTGGGATCGAAACCAGCGTAGACAACGCGAGGTTTTGCCTCGAGCCAGGCGGCGAGGCCGGCGTCGTCGGTCGTTTGGTGGACTAGGCCCCGCCAGCGGAGATCTTCGAGGAAAGACATTTTCAACTGCAGATTGGAGGGCGGATTGCGGATGGGAAGAAGCCCTATCTTAATTCCGCAGTCCGCAATCCGAAATCCGAAATTGGCTCAGCGAAACAGGTCGTCGCCGGCAAAGGGGTGATTAAATCCGTCGAGTTTCGGCTTGGGTAGCACTTTGAGCACCTGCTCGGCAAGGCGAAGATCGTCGCGGGTCGTGATCTTGAGATTCATCGCGGGGCAAGGCACGACGGTGACGGCGTGGCCGAGCCGTTCGACGAGTTGGGCGTCGTCGGTCGCGGAGTCTTTCCCCCGCTTGGCGTATGCTTCGATCAACAGCTCGCGGCGGAAGACTTGTGGTGTTTGCGCTGTCCAGAGCGATGCACGATCGACGGTCGCGGTGATTTGTTTTTTGCCGTCGACGCGTTTGAGCGTTTCGGCGACCGGGGCGGCGAGGATCGCGGCGCCCGATCGCGCGGCGGCTTCGAAGACCTGGTCGATCCATTTCTCTGCGGTGCAAGGCCGGGCGGCATCGTGGACCGCGACGAATTCGATCTCGCTCCGCACACGCTCGAGCGCCCGCTGCACGGAGTCGGCCCGGTGCTCGCCCCCTTCGACGACGTCGATCCCCATGATGGCGATGTTCGCGCCAAATTTGCGATCGAAATCCTCGCGGTCCTCGGGAGCCACGGTGATGATCGTCTGCTTGACGTCGCCACGATTAAGGAAGCGGTCGGCCGAGTGAAGCCAGACGGCGCGACCGGCGAGGATCGCAAAAGGCTTCTTATAATTTCGATCGCCAAACCGGCTGCTCTTCCCGGCGGCGGTCACGATTGCTGCGAATGTGGCCATGAGAGATAGGATACAGGATTCAGGAGCCTGGGGTCAGGGTCGGAAAAATCGCTGAATCTGTACTCATCGTTGTGCCGCAGCACGAACTGGCAATCGCTATTTTCTCGCGTCCCACCACCAAACGATGGAATGGCCATCGGCTCCAGCGGCCGGTGCTACACGTCGGATGGAGCTGACTTCTTCCGAAGAATCGTTGGTGCGGTTGGCGAGGACAGGCGTGGTGTCGACCATTACGCCGCCGCTCACGCCGGCGATGATTTGGCGGCGGTTCACGACGACGCAATTGGCGACCGTGTCGACTTCGCGCGGGGTGAGCCACTTGGGGAGTCGGAGTTTTTCGTCATCCAGGAAGCGTGTCGGCTGCCAGTTGGCGCGGGCGGCGAGACCGTCGGTTTCGATGATGGCAATGGCGAGGGAGAGGTCGAAGATCGTGCGCAGCTCGGCGTAGACGGGATACCTTTTGGCGAGCTCGCTGAAGTGGGCGGTAAAGCTGTCGGCGAATTGTTGATTGAGGGGGTCGCTTTGGCCGGTGTGGACGCGCTGGCCCTGGGCGGCGAGAGCCTCGTTTTCGCTCAGCACGCACGCACCGTCGCCGACGAATTGGTAGGCATCGCCGGTGGGGGAGGTGTTGATTGCAGCATAATGCAGCGCGAACCACCAACGCAGTACAGACATTGCACTCGGGGGCGGGGACGCCCCGGCTCGCTGCGATTGCTTCACCGAATCCAAATAGCTTTCGACGCCGGGGACACTCGCTTCGAGTCCCATGCCGATCAGCTTCATGTGGATGTCGGCTTCGACCATCACGCGGGCGACGCGGCTGGTGGGATCGATGCCGAAGATTTCGACGTCTTGCCGGCCGAGCTTTGTGCGGATCTCTTCGAGCCACGCGGTTCGCTGCGCAGGTTCGAGCGGTCGGGCGGCCGACTTGTCGAGGAAGGCTTGCGTGGCGGCGAGTGCTGCCGGTCTCGGATTGATCGCACAGCCGAAGAAAGTCGACTTCGATTGTTCCGCGCGGCGGAGCAGCGTGAGCAGGTCGTCGAGGCGGACGATTGGCACGCCGGTGTCGGCAGAGAGGATGCGGCCGGCGGAGTCGATCTGCCAATCGCCGGCTGGTCCCGCGAGGATCAGGTCGCCGGGATTACCATCGTCGGCGGCCGGGACGACGAAAATGTATTCGATGCGCTGGAGGCCGGCAAGCGCGAGCAGCGCGGGGTCGAAGGCCGCGTGGGCATCCTGTCGACGGACGATTTCGCGTTCGAGGCGCGGGAGGGAGATGTAGCGAAGTTTCGAAGTGCGGCGCGGGTCGGCAGTTTTGTCATTGGCAGTGTTTGCAAGGACGGGCGGAGCAACGTCCCTTACGGCAGTGAGTTGTTCGCTAAGTGCGGACGATGGTGCCGTGACTCTGGCGAGCTTGAGCGCGCCCGATGCGTCGACCATCACGCCGTTTGGGAACGGGCGGATTTCGGCTTCGCCTCCGCCGGAGTCGGCCCAAGTATCGACGGCTACCGTGGACTGGATGAGGTCGATCAGCGAGTCGAAGTCGGCACTCGCCGCGCCGCCAGTGGACCCTTGGTTAGCGCCCATCAAGCCAAAGCCAGTTGCGCCAACGACCGGCTGCTGGACGTTTTGCTGTTGCGGAGCGGGATTGCCGAATTGGGCGGTCGCCGGCTCGAGAGACCAAGCGAGTGCGAAAGCGGCAAGCACAAATGAGACGTGTAAGTTCCGCATGGGTGGATTCTCGGGAAAAGAGGTTCCTGACGATTTCTCCCGTCTTCTATCGTAGCGAATGAGAAGAGTTATTCCCAGGATCGAGTTTCGGCCGTTGATGGGGAGCGAAGAGTACGGTTTGGCGTTCCGTCGGGGTCGAGGACGACCCGGCTCGCTTGCACGCTCGCTCGCTCAGCGCAATAAAAAAACGACCCCTGCCCCGAGAGGCAGGAGTCGTTTTGGTTCTACTAATCTTTCGTTGGGGAAAGATTCTACTTAGGCTTAGCCGCCGCAACCGCAGCTCGGGGCTTCGCAGCCGCAGCTGGCTTCGCAGCCACAGCTCGACTCGCAGCAGCAGCCACGATTACGGTGGAACAACCGGCCGAGGCAGCCCAGGATGCAGCAGCGGCGGGGCTTGCAGCACGGATCGCAGCAGCTCGCCTCGCAACCACAGCTCGCTTCACAGCCACAGCTCGGCTCAGCGGCACAGCTGGCCTCAGCGGCACAACCACAGCTCGGCTCAGCGGCACAGCTGGCCTCAGCGGCGCAACCACAGCTGGCTTCGCAACCACACGACTCTTCGCAGCAGCAATCATTGTGGCGATGGAACAGGTTGAGCAGGCAGCAGCGATGGCCGCAGCCCGAGTCACAACCACAGGCCGGTTCGCAGCAGCCGCAGCCGCGGATGCCGAACAGACCGAAACAGGCCGAAGCACTGTTGGCGCTGGAGAGCACCACGAGGGCGCCCAGGACAAGCGCCGCAAAAGCAAAACGTCGGTTCATCTCGAGACTCCTAAAGAAACAGAAACGGGAGGGAACACACAGTAAGCACGTTGGGATGCGAACTCGCAGGGCAGTGAATCGAACACTTGGCAGGTGCCGATTCGCCGCCCGACGTCGGATCGCCGCATCACCGGCGCGCAACGTTGGAAACGCTATCACACGCTATCGTCAACGCAGATTGGGCAGCTTAACTAACCGGACGACTTTGCCACGAATTGGGGCTGAAGAGGCGGGAAATCGGCGCGTTGTAACGGTTGTGCGGAATGCGAGGAGTTATCGCCAACGGCAACCAGGCAATTGGATCACGGCTGGCGCGGCCCCACTTCGGATTTGCGAATTGATGAACGGCCAAGTGAGCCAAGGTCGCCAAGTTAGGAAAGCGTGTTTTGACTTGCTCCTCGAATTTCCTTGGCGGTTCGAATCATGATTGGGGTTGATTTGATCCCGTCGAATTGTCCTGCCGGAAACAAAACGTGTTTGGCGCTTGGGGATTTTTGAGTTTTGTCTGGGCGTGGCGAACAGCTGATTTCGTAAGTCGTTTGGTGGCGGTGGGTTGTGAATTGTCGTTTTTTTGCGAAGTGGTGATTCGCCGACAGTTCCCGACGTCAGGTCGCTTCGGCTGTCGCGGCAGGCCTGGATTTGTAGGGTGGTAGGTCACTCATGCAGATCAGTCCGTGTTTTCGTTTTGTCTCGTTTGGTTTGGTTTCGTTCAACGCTGCGGCCGAGGTATGCGCAGCATTGGCAGGTGCGGCGGCGTTGGCTGCTGTTGGCGACGGGGCATCGGCCGCATTTTCTACGTTGATTACAGGGACTTCTCTGGGCGGTGCTGCCTTGGACGTTTTGTTGATGGCAGCGCGGGCGAACTTGGCGACGCGGCGTTTGACGCGGGCGAAGGCCTGCTGATCTCGGACTTCCTCGCGGAAGGCATCGCAGACGCGGCCGATGAGATCGACGACCTCGGCCTCGTTGAAGGCGTGAGGATTTCGTTTGGCGTAGTGATGCGGCTCGGTGCGTTCGAGCAGCCAGGCGGCGGCGCGCCAGTCGGAGATGGCGGCGGTGCGCATGGTGTTCAGCGGCGACACGCGGGCAGAAACGCTGGCTTGACGGAGTTGTTCGTGAAACAAAGGGTTTCTGAGTGCCTCGCGGCGGATGGTCACGACATTGCAGCAAACGTAGCGGGCGGCGGCTTCGATCGAGCAGCCGGTGACCACCAGGTTGCAGATTTCGCGTTGTTTTGCTTCGGTGAGGGCGCGTGGACGTGGCATGGTGTGACCTCGGAAAGGGTGTGGGGAGTGGGTGAGTAGGTGAGCTTCGGCATCTGGTGTACATGCGTTCTATCTTGGGCGGTGAGGGAATTCAACGATTATTTTTGGCCGCGCTCGAGTCCATGAGCTGGTGTGGGACGTTGCGGTTAGCTAAACCGCAAGCGGCTACAGCTAAACCGCAAGCGGCTATAGGCGCGGACGAGATGAATCGGCTGGGCGTTGACATTTGTGCGAGGGCCGCGGATAATGTCCGATGGTCGGACCGCTACATGCCCTGATTTCCGCGTAAGTAGCGGCCTTTATGTCTTTTATTCGGCAATTTGCCGCCCCGGTACTGCTAACGGTCTTTGGGACCGTTTCGCTCTTGGGTACCGGTCTGCACCTGCTTCCTGGGTGTGGACACTTCCATTTGCCCGGACATCATTGCTCTGGGCACGACTGGACTGGGCAGGAGCTCTGTTGCGACCACGGGACGGACGTATCTGCGCCGGCGGTCGGCGAGTCGCACGACGATTGTGCGATTTGTCAGCTGTTGGCGATTCCGCAAACATTGACGCCGCCGCCTGCGATGGTGGCGGGCGGAGTTCGCTTCGAGCCGCTGGCTGAGGCGACGATTCTCGAGCCGTCGATTTCCATCTGGCGGCCCTACGGCGCGCGAGCCCCGCCGCGCCTTTCTGCGAGCGCCTAGCCGTTTCTGATTTCGATGCCGAAGTGCTGCGCTGTTTCTGCGCTTGCAACTGCCGGTGAATCGAAGTCGTCCCTTACCCTCCACCACGCTGGAACATGCTGCGCGCAAGTCGTGCGCGTCGTGTCGTCGTTCTGCGCGGACAGAGCTTCGTCGGCCTACGGTGTGAAGACAAAAAGCGGTCCGACCACCACCGTTGACTTCACGCCCGGCCGGCGAAGCAATCCGCTCGCGCTAGGATCGGTTCGTCATGATTTTTCCCCTTCCATTTTTTGGTCGAAGCGAGGTTCGAGCGCCGACTATCGCCAGACGACCCGCGTTTACGCTGGTCGAACTGCTGGTGGTGATTGCGATCGTGGGGACGCTTGTGGCGCTATTGTTTCCGGCAATCCAGGCGGCGCGCGAAGCGGCTCGCCGCACCGGATGTGCCAACAATCTGCGGCAAGTCGGCTTGGCGGTGATTCGCTACTCAGACGATCACCGTGGGGAGTTTCCGAAAACGTCGCACGACACGGATCTCAACCAGTGCTGGATTGACACGCTGGCACCGTACATGGAGAGCGTCGACGCGATCCGGATTTGTCCGAGTGATCAGAAGGCCGACGAGCGGTTGAAGGCTCGGATGTCGAGCTACGCGATGAATGCGTATGTGACGAACGGCAGTTTGTCGGGCGCGTATTTGAATCGCAATAAGCTGCCCGTCGGTCGGCAAAACGCTGTTGGCGGTGGAATTGACGGATCGGGAAAATCGCCCGGTCTCGGAGTTTGACGACCACGTGGAATCGCATCGCTGGTTCACTTCGTCGAACATCGCCCACGGGAATGTGCTGGAGGCGATTCGGGGCGAAGTGAGCATCGACCGCCATCAGGGCGGGGCGAACTATTTGTTTGCCGATGGTCGCGTGGTCGTGATTTCGGAGGCGACGATCGCCGAGTGGAGCACCAGGCCACTTGTGTTTGTGAAACCTGAGGAGGCCGCCGAGGCCTTGAACTTTTTTGAATAACTTCCTGTGGAGATTTACTATGAAGTCTTTTGTACTTGGATTTGCCGTGTTGCTATTGTCTGTTGCCGGCACCGCCTGCGGGCAACATGCGGACATTCGTCCCTACGTCGCGGACGGACGGATTCTCACCGCGGGGTTCAACGATGCGACGAGCACGGAGGTGCTCGATATGCGTGTGTTTGGCTACGACTTTGGCGAGGACCCCGGCCAGCCGTTTTTCGCACAAGATCCGGGTTTCAACGCGGCGGCCGGGAGTGGATTGCTCGGCGGGGAGCCAACTGCTGTTTAACATCGTGGGAGCTGGCGGGCTGGGGCTGGCAGCGAACTTGAGCTATTGGGATGGCAGCGGCGACGTTGACTTCGCGGTTGCGCCCGCGGGCGAAACGTTGACGCTCAATTTTGGGAGTCAGAATCGTGTTGCCGATGATTCGACGGACTTTCGTGGCGGGCTTCAATCTGCAGACCGTGACGGCTAGCGGCGCGATCCACCGCCATCTCAATGCTTTTCTTAATGGCGGCAGTGGCGATCCGACGGCGGGAATTTACCTGCTGCCGCTGGAGCTCGAAAGCAGCGATTCGTCGCTGGAGAAATCGCGTCCCTTCTTCGTGGTCTACAACAATGGTCTCGACGAGGAGGTTCACGACTAGGCGATCGACTGGGTACAGCAGAATCTGGTCGTGCCGGAGCCGTCGGCGCTCTTGCTGGCGATCGTAGGCGTCGTTGCGATTTGGATGATCCCGTTGGGTCACACGCGGCCGGACTTCAATCGCGCATGATAGGCGGCAAGGGATTCGAGATGGTTGCAGTCGGCACGGAGGCCGACGTGGCCGTCGGGGCGGATGACCAAAAGCGTCGTATTGTTGATGCCTAATTGGTCGGTGGCGGCAGGGGACAGCTGTGCGCAGTGGGGTTGATCAGCGCGACAGGCCGTTAGGAGGATGGTTTCTTCGACGATGTGGGCGTCGGTTGGGGATTGCAAGCGCGCTTTCAAGTTGCGTGAGATCGATATGGTTCGACGACTCTCCGCCGATGATCAGCGCCGTGTGGCCGGCGCGATGGGTCAGTTCGTGCAGCAGGCAAGTTTTGCCGCTCGGGTGGCACACCTCGATCGTGTCGGGGATTCTCTGGCCTGGCGCAAGCGATTCGTGTGGGTCACCCATCACGATCGGCGAGCCGCTGTAGTCGATGTCGAGTTCGGCCTCGGCGATCGATTCGTGGTGGCGCGACGCGGGGTCGGCGAAGATGGCTCGCAGCGAGGCGTCGCGGGCGCGGCGTTCGGCCGGGTCGTGGATGCTTTGCGATTGCTCGAATGCTTCGCCCGAGGCGGTGATCATCTGGGCGACCGGGCGTCGCTCCGCTTCATAGCTATCGAGGAGTTCGGGCGCGGAGTGACCCTGGCAGACGAGCGCCAATTTCCAGGCGAGATTGAACGCATCTTGGAGACCGCTGTTCATGCCGTGGCCCTGCGAGGGGGAGCAGACGTGGGCGGCGTCGCCGGCGAGCAGGATGCGACCCGATCGATAGCGCGCGGCAACTTTTGAGTGGCAGTGGAATCGCGCGGGGTTCGCAACGTCGGCGAAGCTGATCGAGGGTAGGTAGCGGGTAACCGTGGACAATGCGTCGGCGATCAAGTCGGAGTCGGCGGAATTTGGTCGCAGATAGACTCGCCACCGCTCGTGGGGAAGCGCCGTGAAAATCACCGGTGGCTCGTCGAGATAGGCGTAGATCACTTCGTACGATTCGGACCAGGGAACGAGCGTCGTATCGAACACGGCCCAACTCTCGGTGTGGTCGCTGCCGGTGAGTTCGATGCCGCTGAGGGTTCGCGTGGTGCTGCGGACGCCATCGCAACCGACGACCCAGCGAGCGGCGACCTCTTCCGTTTTGCCGTCGTGCTCGATCGTGGCGACGACACCGTCCGAATGCTGCTCCAGCCCCTGGAGGCGGGACGAGCGGATGATCTCGCCGCCGAGCCGGTGGAGGTAGTCGATGAGGATCGACTCGGTTACTTCTTCCGAGACGCCGATGTTGAAGCCGTAGCGGCTGCCGCAGAGCGAGAGGTCGATCTCGCCGAGGACGCCGCCGGCCGAGTGAAGCCGGGCCGCACGCTGCTTGACGCCGACGGCCAACAGCGGCTCGACGATGCCGAGGGACTCGAAGACTTCGAGCGAGCGCGGGTGGACGATGGTTGCTCGATCCCAATGGAGCGGTTCCGGGTTGGCGTCGATCACGCGGCAGGAGATCCCGCGGCGGGTTAGTTCCGCGGCAAGGAGCAGGCCGGTTGGGCCGGCACCCACGACGAGGACGTCGACATTCGCAACTTGTTCCCTCATGGCGGTCATCATAGCGGTGCGCGGAGGAAATGGGTACGGGACGGTCAGCTAAACCGCAAGCGGCGGATAGGTCGGGACGGCTATTGACGAGGATTAGATGCCGGCCTATATTTAACCGACTAGTTAATTAACCGGGAGGAGAACTACGATGCCCGACACGCTGAGTCAAACCTTTGGAGCGCTCGCGGACCCGACGCGGCGGGCGATGCTCGCGCGGCTAGCGAAGGGGGAGGCCAACGTTTCGGACCTGGCCAAGCCGTTTCTCAAAGACATGAGTCTGCCGGCGGTGACGAAACATCTCAAAGTGCTGGAGCGGGCTGGCCTGATTACCAAGACCCGCGAGGCGCAGTGGCGTCCTTGCAAGCTCAACAGCAATGGGTTCAAAGACGTGGCCGACTGGATGGAACCGTTTCGGCAACACTGGGAAGAGAGCTTCGATCGGCTGGAGGCCTATTTAAAAACTGTCACGGCGAAAACAAGTGCTGCCAACAAGAAATCAACTTCGAAAGGGAAGAAAGATGGTCGCCAAAAATAAGTCGAACGAGTTGCGCATCGTGCGGGTCTATGATGCGCCGGTCGAGGCGGTTTGGGACGCTTGGACCGATCCGGAACAGGTCGCCCAGTGGTGGGGACCGCGGGGGTTCACGATCACCACGCATAGCAAGGAGCTGCGGCCCGGCGGCATCTGGCACTACACGATGCACGGACCGGACGGCACCGACTATCCGAACAAGACGCTCTACCACGAAGTCGTCGAGCACGCGAAGCTGGTCTACGATCACGGCGGCAACGACGAGCGTGCGCCGCTGTTCCGCGTGACCGCGTTGTTCAAGGAAATGGAGGGCAAGACGACGTTGGACATGACGATGACGGTGCCGACGCCCGAGGCGCTAGAAGAGATTCGCAAGATCATCAAGCAGGCGAGCGGCAACTCGACTTGGGATCGACTCGCCGAGTACCTCGAGAAGGAATCGAGCGGCAAGGAGACGTTTGTGATCGCGCGATCGTTCGACGTGCCGATCGAGGTGATGTTCGAGATGTGGACCGACCCGGCACACTTTTCAAAATGGCTGCCGCCGACGGGATTCACCATGGAGTTTATCAAGGCGGACATCCGACCGGGCGGGCGAACGCTGTGGATGATGACCGACGGCGCGAGTACAAAAATGTTCGGGCAGTGCGAGTACTTGCGGATTGAGAAGCCGGGAACGCTCGTCTACACGCAGCAGTTCTGCGACGAGAACGAGAAGTTGTCGCGACATCCGGGTGCGCCGGTTTGGCCGGCAACCATGCTCACGACGGTAACGCTCACCCAGGAGGGACCCGAGCAGACGCGTGTGAGCGTGACGTGGGAACCGCACGGAGCGACCACGCGGGAAGAATTGGAGGCGTTTATTCAGGAGCGGACCGGAATGACCATGGGCTGGACCGGGTCGTTCGACAAGCTCGAGGCGTATCTGGAGAAATCCTGAACCCAAAACCCCGAGGCCTCAACTACGCCCCGTTGCCGCCGATGCGTTCTTTGCCGACCCAGGGCCGTAGCACCTCGGGTACGACAATCGAGCCGTCGGGTTGTTGGCAGTTTTCGAGGATCGCGATCAGAGCACGGCTGATGGCCACCGCGGTGCCGTTGAGCGTGTGGACGAGGTGGGTGCCTTTTTCGTTCTTGAGTTTGTAGCGAATGTCGAGGCGGCGCGATTGGTAGTCGGTGCAATTCGAGGCACTCGTCACTTCGCCATACTCGCCGCCGGCGCCACGGCCCGGCATCCAGGCTTCGAGGTCGAACTTGCGGTAAGCGGGACCGCCCAGGTCGCCCGAAGCGATGTCGAGCACGCGATAAGGGATGCCGAGGCCGTCGAAGATCTCGCACTCCATGTCGCAGAAGTAGTTGAGCATGTCTTCGCTTTGGTCTGGGCGGGTGAAAGCGAACATCTCGACTTTGGTGAACTGGTGGACGCGGTACAGGCCGCGCAAAGCGCGACCGGCGGCGCCCGCTTCGGTGCGGAAGCAGTGGCTGATGCCACAAATCTTGATCGGCAGGTCGTCGGCGTCGACGGTTTGACCGGCGTACAGGCCGCCGAGCGTAATCTCGGCGGTGGCGACGAGGTTGAGGTCTTGGTTCTCGACGCTGTAGATTTGTGTTTCGGGCCCGCGAGGGATGAAACCGATGCCCTTCAATACGTCGCCGCGGGCGAGGTCGGGCGTGATCATCGGCGTGAAGCCTTCGCCGATTAGCTTTTGGATCGCGTATTGCTGAAGGGCCAGCTCGAGCAGGGCCCCTTCGTTCTTGAGGAAGTAGAAGCCGTGCCCGGCGATGCGGGCGCCACCTTCGAAGTCGATCAGCTGGTGTTGTTCGCCGAGCGCGACGTGGTCCTGAACCGGGAACTTCATGGGGCGGATGTCGAGCTGACCGGTACGAATCTCGCGGCTGGCATCTTCGCCGCCGATGGGCGAGTCGGGATGCGTCAGATTCGGCATGCTGTTGTGGATGGCACTAGCTTCGGCGCCGAGGCGATCGATGCTGGCCTGCTTTTTTTCTTTCGCCTCGCGGAGTTGGCGGCCCTCTTCCTTGCGAGCCTCGCGTTCGGCGTCCGTCTTCGCCTGGCCGATCGACTTGCTCACGACATTGGCTTGTCGCGAAAGCTCTTCGACCTCGGCCTGCAAATTGCGACGCTCAGTTTCGAGCGCGACGAATCGCGCGACGTCGGCTTTCACGCCGCGACGATCGCAGTTCTGCTGGACGACTTCGGGGTTTTCGAGGATGAATCGCCGATCAAGCATAGGAGGAAGAGTTCAGATGGAAGGTGTCAGAAAATACAATTATGCGGGGAGCTTTGCGAGTTCATTCCAAAGATGTGCACTGGAACTGATTCCGCGTTGGTAGTCGGCGAGGGAAAACTTTTCGTTCGGGCTGTGGGTATTGTCGTCGTTCTGGCCCCAGCCCAACAAGAGGACGTCGGCTCCGAGCTCGCGGGCGAAGGTGTTCACGATCGGGATCGAGCCGCCTTCGCGGATGTAAACCGGAGCGCGATCGAAGCCGGCTTCGATCGCGGCGGCGGCCGCACCAATATACGGACTTTCGAGCGGCACGACCACGCCGGGAGCGCCGTGAAAATCGACCAGCTCCATGCGGATTCCGGGGGGCACGCGGGCCTCGAGAAACTGCTTTAGCGCCGTCGAAACCTGGACCGGGTCCTGGTTCGGCACCAGCCGGAAGCTGAACTTGGCGCTGGCCCGGGCCGGGAGCACGGTCTTCGCCCCTTCGCCCTGGTAGCCGCTGGTGAGGCCGTTGATGTCGCAAGTCGGCCGGGCCCAACGGCGTTCGATGTTCGAGTAGCCGGCCTCGCCCCAGGTATCGTCGACGACGAGTTGCCGATTGAAATCGGCCTCGTCGAAGGGCAGCTCGCGGAACTGGGCGCGCTCGGCCTCGGTTAGTTCGATGACGTCGTCGTAGAAGCGGGGCAACTGGATGCGGCCGTCGGCGTCTTTGAGTGCGGCGAGCATCGCGACCAGGGCGCCGGCTGGATTGGTGACGCCGCCGCCAAAGGTGCCGGAGTGGAGGTCCTGCCGTGGGCCGGCGAGCTTCAGCTCGTAGTAGGCGATGCCACGAAGGCCGTACGTGATCGCCGGCACACCGGGGGCGAACTGACCGCAGTCACTGATCACGACGCAGTCACACGCCAAGCGTTCGCGGTTCTCGGCAACGAACGGCTCGAGATTGGCGCTGCCGACTTCTTCCTCGCCCTCGATGAGGAACTTCACTTGCAGCGGCAACTTCTGGCCCGACTTGATCCAGGCTTCGACGCTTTTCACATGCGTGAGCATCTGGCCCTTGTCGTCCGTCGCGCCGCGGGCGTAGATGTTGCCGTGGCGAATCGAGGGCTCGAACGGCGGCGTGGTCCATTCGCCCAGCGGATCGGGCGGTTGCACGTCGTAATGTCCATACACCAGCGCGACGGGTTTCCCCGGCACCGGCGGCGACTCGGCGACGACCAGCGGGTGGCCGGCCGTTTCGATCAGTTCGGTCGCGAGCCCAAGCTGCTCAAATCGCGTCACCATCCACTGGGCGGCCTGGTGCACGTCGGCCGCGTGGCGCGAATCGGCGCTGACGCTGGGAATGCGCAGGAATTCGGCGAGGTCGTCGACGAACGCCTGGCGGTGAGACTCGATGTAAGCGTCAAACGTTGACATGGCGTGCTGTCATGGTTGGCCGGAGGGTGGCCGTCCAATATAATGGGCCGCAACGACTTACACCACCGCATGCAGGGGTAACCAAGATGGACTCGCAAGAAGCCGCTGCCGACGTGCCGGACGGCGGCGGCACCGCCGTCGCCGAGCCAAAGGCCAAGCGGGAGCGCAAACAACGAGAGGTGCCGCGATACCACGTCATCTTGTGGGATAGCGACCAGCACACGTATGACTACGTCGAGCGGATGCTGCACGAGTTATTCGGCCACACTAAAGAAGACTGCCACAAAATGGCCGAGAAAGTCGACGCCGACGGCAAGGTGATCGTGCTCACCACCACCAAAGAGCATGCCGAGCTGAAGCGGGACCAGATCATCGCCTACGGCAAAGACGAACTGATGAAGAACTGCAAGGGCTCGATGCATTCGACGATCGAAAGCGCGGCGTAACGAGGATCGTCTGTCAATGAAACTAAAGACCGTCACACTCGGCTGCAAAGTCAATCAATACGAGACCCAGTTCGTGCGCGAGGGGCTGCTGGGGATTGGGTACGAGGACGCGGCCGAGGAAGACGCGGCCGATCTGTGTATCGTCAACACCTGCACGGTGACCGGAGAAGGAGACTCGAAGAGTCGGCAGACGATCCGTCGACTCGCGCGGCGGAACCCCGGGGCGAAGATTGTCGTGATGGGTTGCTACGCCACGCGGGCACCAGAGGAAGTGGCGGCACTGCCGAACGTAACCGAGGTGGTGACCGACAAGCGGGAGCTGCCCGATCTGTTGGGGCGGTTCGGCGTGACCGATGTGCCGACCGGCATCTCGACGTTTGGCCGGCGGCATCGGGCGTATGTCAAAGTGCAGGACGGCTGCATGTTGCGTTGCAGTTTCTGCATCATCCCCTACGTGCGACCCGAGCTCACGAGCCGGCCAATCGAACACATCGTCGACGAGGTGCGACGGCTGGTGGACAACGGCTACCGCGAAGTCGTGCTCACGGGCATCCACCTGGGCCACTACGGCGTCGAATGGAATCGCAACTCGCCGAAAGACAATTGGACGCGACTGTCCCATCTGGTGGCTCGGCTCGCCGCCCTGCCGGGCGACTTCCGTCTGCGGCTCTCCAGCATTGAAGCGACCGAGGTCACGCGCGAGCTGGTCGATGTGCTGGCCGATCATGGCGACCGCGTTTGTCCGCATCTGCACATCTCGATGCAGAGCGGGAGCGACACGGTGCTCACGCGAATGCGTCGCCGCTGGGGCAGCCAGCGATATATCGACCGCTGCAATCTATTGAAGGAACGGCTCGACCGGCCAGCGATCACGACCGACATCATCGTCGGCTTTCCCGGCGAGACCGATGCGGAGTTTGCCGAGACGATCGCTACTTCGCGGGCGGTCGGCTTCTCGAAGATTCATATTTTTCCGTTCAGCCCGCGCCGCGGCACGCCGGCGGCGACGATGCCCGACCAGATTGCGGCTCCCATTCAGCAGGAGCGATCGCGGGAACTGGCAACCGTGGAGACAGAATTGCGTGCCGAGTATTTCGACAGCTTGCGCGGAAAGCGACTGCGCGTGCTGATGGAATCGAAATGCGAAAATGGGTGGCTTGGGACGGCGTGCCGGTATGCACCCGTTGAGATCGAGGCGGACGAATCGTGTGTCGGCAAGATGGTCGACGTAATCGCCGGGGAGCAGTGCGGCGAACATCTGGCAGGAATTTTGGCGTAGGTCATCAATCTCGCGCACGATATTTTCTACAATTGTTGCGAACCCTCGGGACACTGGCAACGTAGCGTGCGGGCCCGGCAAATTTCCGTTGATTTTCGCCGCCACCTCCATTAAGGTAGTGAAATCGTCGAACGCGCGGCTGGGGCGTTTTTCGACGGAAACCTAACGGCGCAGCGCGTCGTCCCACGATCGGCAGCGTCGAACTCAACATATGTTCGGCGCGGCACCCACCTGGAACCGGAACCCTGGCATGATGTCTAAAAGCCATCGAACTGTGCGCGGCATTCGACCTTTGCCTTTGCGCGGATTTACCTTAGTCGAACTGTTGGTGGTGATTGCCATCATCGGAATCCTCGTGGCGCTGTTGCTGCCGGCGATTCAAGCCGCCCGCGAAGCGGCCCGCCGGAGCGAGTGCATGAACCATTTGAAGCAGATCGGTTTGGGCATCCAGAATCACCACGACGCGAAAAAGCAATTCCCGATGGGCCGCAACGGCCGCAATCAGGAGGCGGTCTCCTGGGCCTACTTTATCTTGCCACAAATCGAAGAGCCGGCGCTGTACGACGCCTTCCAAAAAGGCGTCCGGGTCGACGACGACAAAAACTCGCAAACGATGCGGACGCCGATTGCCGTCTACGCCTGCCCGAGCCGCCGCAGTCCGGCCGCCGATCGCAACTTCGATAACAATAACGAAGCGCCGCCGGTCGACAAGCGGGGCGTCGCGTCGCTCGGCGACTACGCCGCCAACGCCGGCCTTGAGGAAGACACGGGCCTGGAGGACGACGACTGGTTAGACCCGCAAACTCGGCAGATCATCGACATCTCGTTGGCCGGTCCGATTTACACCGGCTCGAAGATCAATGCCCGTCGTGTCATCGATGGGCTTTCCAAGACGCTAGCGATCGGCGAGAAGCATCTGCGCCCGGTTCAGTCCGATTGGCCCGAAGAATTGGTGCACTTCAATCAGGGCGACACTGCGATGCTCGGTGGCGACGCGATCTTCACTGTGTTTCGTTGCAGCGAAGACGGGCTTGCAACCGGCCCCGACGACGACAGCGAGAAGAAATTCGGCGGCGTGCATCCGGGCGTGACGCATGTTCGTTTATCTTGACGGCCACGCGGAAGGGCTCTCGAACGACACCGAAGTCGAAACGCTCAAAGCGCTGAGCACCATCGGCGGCCAGGAGGTCATCGCACTTCAGTAGCCACACAATTTTTCCCCGCAGACTCAATGGTCTAGCCATGCTGCTAGCCATCCCACCTCCCAATCCCACCTCAATCCCCCACCTTTGCAAGCGAGGCAGTCATGCAGCGATATTCCCGTTGCCATCGGAATGCGTTTACCTTAGTCGAATTGCTCGTCGTGATTGCTATCATCGGCATCCTAGTAGCCCTGTTGCTGCCGGCGATTCAAGCGGCGCGGGAAGCCGCCAGGCGGACCGAGTGTCAAAACCATCTCAAGCAAATCGGCCTGGCCGTGCAAACGTTCCACGATTCGCAGAAATACTTCCCGACTGGCCGCGACAAATCGGACCAGCTCGGGGTCTCGTGGGCCTTCCGGATTTTGCCTCAGCTTGAGGAGACAGCGATTTTTTCCGCATTCGTCAAAGACTCGTCTGTCGATGCGCCAGTCAATGAGAAAGCAATGCGAACGCCGATTAACGTCTATGCTTGCCCCAGCCGGCGGAAGGCGGCGGCGGATCGCAATTTCGACAATAATGACGAAGCGCCACCACCAGAACAACGCGGCGTTGCGGCACTAGGCGACTATGCGGCCAATGCGGGGCACACGGTCGAGACAGGGATGGAAAGCCTCGACGCGAACGATTCATTTTCGCCGATCCCGGTCGACACCTCGGTGGCTGGCCCGATCTACAGTGGTTCCAAGATCAATGTGCGCCGCGTAATCGACGGCCTGTCGTCAACATTGGCGATCGGCGAGCGTCATATACCGCCGGAGCGAGATGACATCGCGGAAGAGCGTCGTCAGAGTGTGCAAGGCGACACGGCTTTCCTGGCCGGCGACAATCGTTGGTCGATTCTCCGGGCGAGCGGGGAAGGCCTAGCCACGGACGTGGACGACGCAAGCCACAATAAGTTTGGTGGGCCTCACCCAGGAGTGACAATGTTTGCCTTCCTCGACGGCCATGTCGAGGCAATGTCGAACGACGTAGAAATCGAAACTCTCAAGGCGATGAGTTCGATCGCCGGTGGAGAAGTCATCAGCAAAAACTAGCGAGCAGATATGTCACCACTGGCAGTCATCTTCGACATGGACGGCGTGCTCGTCGATTCGTACGACGCGCATTTTGAGAGCTGGAAGCGCCTCTACGGTGCGCTGGGTTTGGAATACACCGAAGAGGCATTCTCCGCCGACTTTGGGCGGACGAGTCGCGATATTCTCCGCCGCACGTTGGGAGATGACCTCACGGACGAGCGCGTTGCCGAACTCGACGGTCGCAAGGAGGCCTTCTATCGCGATATCCTCCGCGAAAGTTTTCCCGCCATGGACGGGGCGAGCGAACTGATCCGGGCGCTCGCGGATGACGGCCTCAAGCTGGCAATCGGCTCGTCCGGGCCGCCGGAGAACGTCGCGCTCGTGGTCGAGCAGCTGGCTGGTGCGGAGCGATTCGCAGCTACCGTGACCGGCGCCGACGTCACGCGCGGGAAACCCGATCCACAGGTGTTTTTGATCGCCGCGGAACGGCTTGGTCTACCTCCGGCCGCGTGTGCCGTGGTGGAGGATGCAGTGCATGGTGTCACGGCAGCGCAGCGCGCCGGCATGGTAGCGATTGCACTCACGGGCACTCTCAAGCGTAGCGAACTCTCTGCTGCCGATGCCGTCGTCGATAGCTTGCGGCAACTCTCACCCGAGCGGATTCGCTCTCTGATCGCATCGCGCACCCGCTGAACTGGTTGCCGTCGCCGAAGACGCCCGCGCTCCGCTGTGCAGCACCGCGGTTGTTCGAAGGACGGTCGACAACTAGATTTGGGCAACGTGGCGTAACCTCGCCACGGCAATTGCGGAAGTGTTTTGGTCGCTTCGAGCGATTAGTATTGCTGGTGCAGTCATCGAGATCATTAGCGCTCTTACGATCCGCGCACGCGCAGCGGCCCGATTTTGCCACGAGACTGATTAGACTTTAAAAAAACGCCCCGTTATACTTGGGCGGTTATTGACTTCTTCATTTTTTGCGAAAGTTTTTGGTGCCCATGTTGGTCCCCAGCGATCGCGGAATTAGTTCGTAGTTTCGGAGTTGTGTACGATGAAGCTGTATGTCGGCAACCTTTCCTTTTCCACAACGGAGGAAGCGTTGCAAAACGAATTCTCGGCCCATGGTCAGGTCGAGGAAGTGGCCGTGATCACGGACCGCGATACGGGCCGCCCCCGCGGGTTTGCGTTCGTCACGATGAGCAACGACGGCGAAGCTCAAGCCGCGATCGAAGGTCTCAATGGCACCGAATTGGACGGCCGCACCATCACGGTGAATGAAGCCAAGCCGAAGGCCAGCAGCGGCGGAGGTGGCCGAGGCGGACCACGCGGCGGTGGTGGTGGCGCCCGGGGCGGCAGTCGCTGGTAGACTGTCGAGCCTCTAGTTTACTAGCAGCGAGTTCGGATTCTTGAGCGATCGCAGATTGCGCCGGATGACGAACGCGTGAAAAATCTGCGCCCAACGCCCTATTCGGCGATTTCTCGATCAGCTTGCGGCAACGCACATGCCCGGTTACGCTGAAGCTATGGAACGGCAAGAACTTACGGCGAAGCTGGCGGAACTACATACCGAATTGTCCCGGAACGAGCGGGTGAACCCCGAGAGCCTTGACCGGCTGCGGACGCTCACGGCCGACATCAGCCGGCTGCTCGATGAAGAGCAAGCGACCGACGACCTCGAGGCCGACGGCGTCACCAGCGGCCTAAAAGACTTGCTGCTAAAGTTCGAGTCGGAGCATCCTGAGCTTTCGCTCACGTTGGGCAAGATTGCCGATGGCTTGGCGGCGATCGGGATCTAGCGGAATCGGTGGGAGGGCGAAGCTCCCGCTGAGCCAGTCGTGGTTGAATTCAAGGCTCGGCGGGAGCCTCGCCCTCCCGGCTTCATTGGGGACTCGTCGATGGCGGTGAAATTAGGGGCGCGGATTGTACCCAGCCTGCTCGTTGCTGATATGCGGCGGACCCTCGAGTTTTACGTCGAGAAGCTCGGCTTCACGCAGACGGGTTTTTATCCGATCGAGAGCGATCCGGAATGGACCGAGGTGCGGCGCGACGACGTGGCGATCCATTTTTACGTCGATGCGCCCCACGCGACGCGTTTCACGCCCAGTTGCAGCGGTACGCTCTACTTCTATCCCGACAGCGTCGAGGCCTTGGCGGCCGAGTTTCAGGGAAAGGTTCCGTTCGTCTGGGGGCCGGAGGTAATGGACTACGGGATGCGCGAGTTCGGCATCCGCGATCCGAACGGCTACTATCTCGCGTTCACCGAGCCAGCCCATCCGGAATCGCAAGCGCGAACGCGCGGGACGCCGGCTTAGTCGATTTTGCCAACTCTTTGGGTCGACGAATCCTCGCCTCACAATTCGTTGCCGAATGCCGCAAGTGCCAAGTCGAACGCACCGGCATCTGGATCAAATTCGGAGTCTCCCGCGTCGTCAGCATTTGGTTGCAGCGAAAATGCATCTTCATTGGCGCCGGCATGAAGTGGTCGGGTCGCGAGCCATGCCAGGAGCCCATCGCTTGTGGCGGCTGCGATCGCCGGGCTGCTCGATGCGCGTCCGGGAACGTGCGCGATTCGCTCGACGTTTGTCCGATTTACGAGCGGAGGTGCAAGAAGGGATGCGGCCGGTGTCGCCGATTCAAAACTCGCCGCCAGGCTCGAACCTGGTCCGCCGCCGGTCGCGAACGTCAGCCCGTCGCCGAAGTGGCTCTTCCAAACTTCGAAGTCGTCATAGTCGACATGGCCGTTGCCATTGCCATCGGCATCAGTGAACGGCACGACTTCGGCCCCGACGCTGCTGCGCCAGACCGTGTAGTCGCATGCGTCGACCAGGCCGTCGCGGTTATAGTCGCCGGGTGTGAAGCTGGGCACGCCTTGCGATTCGTACGCGCCGACGTCGATCCGCACAATTCCGTCGCCGGTGCCGTCGACCATGCGGTAGTAGGGATTGCCGCGCTGATCGAAGCCCTGCGGGACGCTGGTGACGAGCGCTCCACCGTCGAGCGCGGGGCTGCCGGGCAAGAGTGCGTGCGTCAACGTCGTGCCGCCATTGTTGGCGAGCGGCCCCAAAAGCGGATCGATCACGCCGCTGCCGCCAGCGGCGAGCGGCTTGCCAATCAGGTTGCCATTGACGTCGGACGCGCCAGGGGCGCTTCGGCCAGCGTCGTGCCACGATTGTCGCCGATCAGGCTAAATCGCACGTTGACGACCGCTGACGACAAGCGAAGGTCCGGGTTTACCGAATCGTTTTGGGTGTTGTTGGCGATGATTGTATGATCGAGTTCGATCGGTCCTCCGTCCGATCCGACAAACAGCCCGCCGGCCGCCGACGTTCCGCCGGCGCCCGAGTTTTTGGTGATCGTGCTGAAGCGAATCGTGGTCGGCACGCGGAGCGAGAGCCCGCCGGTACCTTGAATTGAAGAGTTTCCGGAGATCGTACTGGAATGAATCGTCGCGCGGTCGAGTCCAGCGGCCTGCATCCAAACACCACCACCATCTTGTCGGGCGAAGTTTCCGGCGATCGTGCTGCCGGTGACACTCAAGTCGCCATTTTGGCCGAGATAGAGAGCGCCGCCGCGGCCAGTGGTAGCGGAGTTTCCGATAATCGAGCTATTGAGCAGCGACACGTCGGCGATGCGACTGAAAATGCCACCGCCGCTGATGGTCGCGATATTGCCGCTGACGAGGCTATTGGTAAGGGACATCAAACCGACTGAATTCTGCGGCTGGCGGTAGATGCCGGCGCCGTTGCGGGCGGTGTTTTCGGTGATGGCGGTGTCGAAGAGCGACACGTTCGCAAAAGCGCTGAGAATCGACATCGCTCCGCCGTTGCCGTCGCCAACGTGCCCCTCCGGTTGGAAGCCGGCGGCGTTTTGATGGAATGTCGCACCGAAGACGGTGACTTGGAGCGTGGGGCCGGATTGAGGCACGGCCAGGCCGCCACCATGTAAGCGGGCGTTGTTGCCGGAAATGGTGGTGTGATAGATCGTGAGATTCGCGGCACGGCTGTAGATACCGCCGCCGTTTAAATTGGAAGTATTGCCACTAATCGTGCCACCGTTGAGAATTAAGGTTCCCATCAATGCACCGGGGTTCCCAATTCCAAACGCGAGACCGCCGCCGCTGCGGGCAGAGGAGTTTCCCGTGATCGTCAGGTTATTGAGCGTCACTGGATTAGGGCTTTGGCCTTCCAGACCGGAGCGGAGATAGAGGCCGCCGCCATAACCCGTTGCGGAATTGTTGGCAAAAACGTTGTCGCTGATCGTGTCGGGGGCCGAGGTGGCCGGTGAATGCCACAATCCGCCGCCTGCGGAGAGCTGCGGCGACAAACCACCGGCCGAATTCCCGGAAAGCGTGCTGCCAACGAGCGTCAAGCGATCGGACTGGCTGAGGATTCCGCCGCCGGTGCCGGCAGTCGCCTGATTGTTCTCGAACGTGCTGGCAGTGATCGACAGCTCGTTCATCCGGCTGTAGAGACCGCCGCCGCTGGCCGCGGCATTGCCGGAGATCGTGCTGCCGATGATCGTGAGGTCACCGTTGAAGACATAGACACCTCCCCCGCGACTGATTGATGGGCTGGCTGACAGACTCTTGTTGCCCGTGATCGCGGTGTCGACGATTTCGAGATCGCGGAGAGTACTAAAGAACACGGCGCCACCCTGCTGGCCTGCGGAGTTTTCGGCGATTGTGCTCTGAAGCAGCGACACTTTTCCGAGCGGTCCCGCATTGGAAATCCAAATCGCGCCGCCCTGTAAGCTGGCGGTGTTGCCGGTGATGGTGGTCTGATCGATGATCAAAGTGGCATTCAAACTGGCGCGAGCCGAAGCAATCGCGCCGCCACGGTTGGCCTTGTTATCCGACATGATGTTGTCGACCAGGTAGATCACCGCGCTGGAATCGATGCTCTCAATGGCAATCGCGCCCCCGTCGCCCGCGGCCACGTTGGCGACGAACTTGGAATTCTTGACGGTAGCGGAAGTGTTCGCGAGCGAAATGCCAGCGCCACCCAAGGCATGATTGCCGATGATGATCAGCGAATCGGCAACGAACTTCTCGCGCGAGAATGGCGCCGCCGTTGCCGGCAACATCGCCGCCGGTCAGCGTCAATCCGCTGATGGCTACATCCTTAATCTCCGACGACTGGTCATCGATGAGGAAGACGCGGCTGCCGTTGCCAAATATCGCCAGATTCGGATCGCTGCCCGAGGCGTCGATCGTGAGCAGCTCGGCTCCGGGGCCGTGAATCGTGAGGGAATCGGTGATCGACAGAGCACCCATCGTCAACAGAATGGTGGCGGGGCCGCCGGCCGTAAGTGATGCGGCGAACTCGATCGCGTTGGGACCGCTGACGATGTTGGCGGCGAAGATCGCTTCGCGCAGTGAGGTGAAGCCGTCGGCGAGATCGACGACGTCGTCGAGCGTGGTGACGACGATCAAACCGTCGATCGACCCCGCGCCGGAGAGCGCCAGCGGTTCGGCGACAGCTCCTGCTCCTTCGAGCGACTCGCCGAAGTGGGCCTTCCACACGCCGTAATCGTCGGGGCCAATGACGCCATTGCCATCGCCGTCGGCACCGGCGTATTTCTCGACTTCGTCTCCCAGCGTGTTGCGCCAGACGGTGTAGTCGGCGGCATCGACGTGAAGGTCGAGGTTGTAGTCGCCGGGAAGGGCGGGGCCCGCGACGAACTCCTGCACTTCGAAGGCGCCGATATCCATGACGGCTCCCTCGGCGTCGTCGCCGTCGCGAACGCGACCGAAGCCAATTCCGCGCTGATCGAATTGCGGTACATCGCCATCGCCAGCGCCAGCGACTGCGTTCGGATCGCCGGCGTCGATGGCGGGACTGCCGGACAAGAGGGCATGGGTCCAGGTTGGTCCGCCATTGTCGGCGAGCGGGCCGAGCAGCGGGTTGTCGGCGCCGATAATTTGGTCGCCGTCCTCGATGAACGTGTCGTCGATGAAGCCGCCAATGCCGACGACGTTGTAGCCGAGCGAGATGAGACTATTCTCCCCGCCGCCCACGGCGACGTCGTAGGGCGCCGACTGCATTCCGCCGTTCGGATCAAAATTCGCCGCGATGATGCTGGAGTAAAATGTGGTTGGCGAGTCGGCAGGCGATGACGCCGCGCGAACACCGCTGCCGGCGAAGTCGAGCGAGGTGTTTTGCGTGATCGTGGAGAATTCGACTCGGACGCGGCCACTTTGGTTGTAAATGGCGCCGCCGCCGGAGGGCGCGCTATTTCCGGAAATGGTCGAGTTGCTAATGATCGTGTCTTGAAAATTTGGAGTGGCGACGAAAATGCCGCCGCCTTGGTCGGCATGATTACCGCTGATCGTGCTGCTCGTGATCTGGATGACGCCATCGTCATTGCGCAGACCTCCACCAGTGTCGTTCGCGATGTTATCGCGGATAGTACTGCGGACGATGGACATCGAGCCGCCGTTAGCATTGCGAACGCCGCCGGCATCGGTAACCGAGTCGTTGCCCGAAATGGTGGAGTCGAGCAGACTCACGTCGCCGCCCCAGTTGTAGAGCCCACCCCCGGAACCAAGCGAGCCTGGCAGGGGCTCGATCGCATGATTCCCGGAAATCAGGCTGCGGAGGACGGTCAGCGAGCCGTACTCTGCATTGTAAATGCCGCCGCCCCATTGCGCCGTGTTCCCGGTGATAGCGCAATCGGCAACGGTGAGTCGTTCCTGCGAATAAATCGCCCCACCGCCATTGGAATCGTGGCCCCCGGTGAGCGTGAGGCCGGTGATCGTCACAAGCTGCTGGTTGCCGCCGTCGCCATCGTCGACGACAAAGACGCGGGAATTGCCCTGTGCGTCGATTGTTAGCAGGGCCG
This sequence comes from uncultured Planctomycetota bacterium, assembly GCA_963847905.1. Classification (GTDB taxonomy): domain Bacteria; phylum Planctomycetota; class Planctomycetia; order Pirellulales; family Lacipirellulaceae; genus DASYDU01. The sequence continues at coordinate 1,142,882 of CAWKBP010000007.1, forward strand.
CCCCGGGGCCATCAATCTCCACCCGGCTGCCGATGACTAGTTCGCCGAGAAACAACTGAATTGTCGCAGGCCCGCCGGCGGTAAGCGAAGCGTCGAACTGAATCACGGGCGTGCCTTGGCTGAGCAAGCTCGCCTCGCCGATTGCCTCGCGGAGTGAAAAGTTGAGCGGAGAGATGTCGCCGTCATTCTCGTCGACAAGCGAGTCGACGAGAAAATAGACCGAGTCCGTCTCGAAAGCGCCAATGTCGATCACCGCCAGCGAATCGCCGTCGCCGTCGAAGACTCGGCCAAACGGCGCGCCGCGTTGGTCGAACTCCGGCACATCGCCGACGACTGCCTCGGCATTGGGGTCGCCCATGTCAATCGCCGGGCTGCCGAGGAGCAATGCGTGAGTTGGCGTCGGTCCGCCGTTGTTGGTCAATGGTCCCAGCTGCGGATCGGCGACGTTTCGTTGGTCTCCCAATGCCATGAACGAACCGGTCGCCGTACCCGAGCCAATTAAGTTGTATCCGTCGGAGAAAAAGGTGGGCTGAAAGCTGCCGACCAGATCAACGTCGGTGTTATCGTTTCCCGCGACGATGGTGCAGTACAAGTTGGTGGCGGTCGTATTCTGATCACCCCAGGAAGCGATGCCTGAGCCGGCGAAGTCCGGGGCTTCGTTCTCGGTGATCGTGCTGAACTGGATAGTGATCGTGCCGATGAAATTGTTGACGCCGCCGCCGCGCGTCGTGGTCGAGTTGCCAGAGATCGTGGAATTTGAGATTAGTGACGCGTCAGCAACGCTACTGGCGAAATTGAAGAGGCCGCCCCCGCCTCCCGAGACGCCCGTTGCTACGTTGCCACGGATCGTGCTGTCGACGATGGAAAAAATGCCGCCAAAGTTGCCAACTCCGCCACCGTCGTCGGCCTGATTGCCGACGATCACGCACTGCACCACCGACAGATTTTCACGATTGAGAATTCCGCCGCCATCTCCCCCGGTGACTCCGCCGGTCAGCGTCAGGCCAAATAGGTCCACATTGGCCTGACTGGAACTGCCGTCGTCGATATTCAGCACGCGGCTTGCCCCGCCCGCGTCGATGGTGAGAAGATTTGCTCCCGGACCGGCGACAACCAAGTCCTTGTCGATCAAGAGCTCGCCATGCTCGAGCAAGATTGTGCCCGTGACGCTGAAGTCGATCGTCTCGCCGGGCGCGGCGGCGGCGATCGCTTCGCGGAGCGAGGTGCCGCCCACGCCGATGCCGTTATTCTCGTCGACGAGTGTGCTGACCGTGATCGAAAGCAGCCGCCGGTCTTCCAGCGGCTCGAATCGCAAGGGACGACGCGTGGGTGAACGCAACAGTTTGCCGCGACGATGACGCGCGGAGGAACTTCGATTGTGCTTCGACGACCAGCTGTGGCGCGTATGCCGAGACATCGATGTAGCCTCCCGAATGCGATAATCCCTGATGGAGAGCCCCTGGCCGAATCATTGTAGCTGGCTCACTCACTGGAGGGCAAGAAATCGGGAATTCATGGCGGGAAGCCGCCGCACGAGCTACGTGAAGACTCGTTTGGCGGGGGCCGGGCCGCGAGCCGTGATCGCAGCTTCGATCAGCTCGCTTTGCTCACTCGAGAGGGTCCAGCCCATGGCGCCAGCAGTTTCTTCGATTTGCCAGGGACGCTTCGCTCCACAAAGGGCAGACGTGATGCCTGGTTGGTGGATCGTCCAATTGATGACTAGCTGGGCCACAGTGTGACCGCTTAGTGCCGCAGCCCGTCGCAGCGTGTCGAGGAAGTCCTGGTTTTTCTGCCACTCGTCGCCCTGATACATCGGCATGTTCTGTCGTTTGTCGCGCTCGGCGAACTGGTGGTCGCGGGCGAACTTGCCGGCGAGCAAGCCTTTCATCAAGGGCCAGTAGACGGTCACGGCGATGTTGTGCTGGCGACACCAGGGAATCGTTCGTTGCTCGATGTCGCGCTGCAGCATGTTGTAGGGCAGCTGAACCGCCGCCAGAGGCGCGACCGCATGAAACGCCTGGAATTGTTCGAGCGTGCAGTTCGACGCGCCGAGCGAGCGAGTTTTTCCGGCTGCCTGCAGCGCGGCGAGCGTGGCGGCCGACTCTTCGATGGGCACCTGTTCATCGGGCGAATGGAGGTAGAGCAGCTCGACGTGGTCGGTGCCCAAGCGACGGAGACTTTCGTCACACTCGCGGCGAAGTACCTCGGGTCGACCGTCGTTGACCATCTCTGCGCCTTCGTAGTGGATGCCACACTTGGTGGCGATCACCATCTCATCGCGCCGGCTGCCCAACGCGCTGCGTATTAGATTCTCGCTCTCGCCGTTCGGACCGTAGACATACGCGGTGTCGAGATGATTGATTCCCAGGTCGAAGCAGGCCCGAATGGTGGCGATGCTATCAGCGTCGGTCGTCCCGAGCGTGGTCACGCCAGCGATCGGCCAGCAGCCAAGAGCAACTGGCGCAATCGTGAAGCCCGATTTTCCCAGGGCTCGCTGATCGGAAGGCGGCGAATGCGTCATGGGGGCGTTTTAATCGTGTGCTAAGGTCCGCGTCAACCAAGCGCGGTGGGATGCGCGCCAGGAATTTGGAGCGTCGAACTATGCCAGCAAGACAGCAGGTGGTTGGCCGCTGTTGGGGAATTCCAACTACCACTTACAAAATTCACGGGGAGAATCTGTAACGAATATGCCGATCATAACCGCATGAAATCCAGCACTTTGCGATCGACGGCCGGTGGCGTGGGAATCAACATTCACCACAAGCTCGGCAATATCTGCCGCAATCGGAGTTGGTACGGTACTGCAATTGCACTCGCTGCCTTCGCCCTGCTTGCGTGCGCCAGAACGTCGCACTTATGTGCGCAGTCGCAATCGATCGGCCCCTACGCCGAACCGTACTCGTATACTCTACCCGTTTCGGTGCAGCCTCCGTCAACGCAAGGTCCCGCTTCGCAGCCGGCAGCGAATCCATCCGCAGCGCCCGATTGGGCCATCGCGCCCGAGCGGCTCGGCGCCGACTATTACGGAATCAGCGAGGGACAGTCGCCCGGCACGCAATCGACGGCGCCGACCTACGACCAAGCACCGAGGCGACGGATTTTTGAAAACACGAATCTCACGGTCGACCTGCCAGGCGGGCCTTGGCATGAAATCGCCTCGCCAATTGCTACCTCTGCCACGACATCGGTAGTAGTCGTAGCGCAAGGCGATCCCGATTTGGCAGTCGTTATTATAGGCGAGAAGATTGGTGTCGAATTGAATTTGTCACCCGAGACTCTGCTGCAAACCTCTCAGTCCATGGTTCGCATGCGACTTCCGGGGCTGACATTTGCGAATAATCAGCCATTGGCGGTCGGCCCCATCGCGGGCACTCGTTTCGAGGCGCATGGCTCTTCGGCGCAGGGCAATCAGGTCTATGGCGTGATGTGGTCCGGCCAATCAAACGGTTATCTCTACCACGTGCTGTGTTTCGGCGAAGCGCACCAGCAAGGGGCAGTTGAGGCGGCGCATCGATTGTTCCGCGAGCGGATGTCCGTGATTGACCCAACCCGAGTAGCCCACACAGACGCCAATAAGCTTGCGTCCAAGTTTGAGTCGACGAACTTCGGCTACGACGTCGACCTCGAAAACATGGGCTGGCTGCGCGGCGACAGCGCCGACCTGAATGTCCCGGGTACTGAATTCATTGCCAATTGCGGCCAATTGTCGCTGCTGGTGCTTCCTGTGCCGCTGCCGGGTCGAACAGTCGACGAAGAAACCTTGGCAAAAGTTTTCCTGGACCGCATGGGGTTCACTTATCCATCGCAGGAGATTCGCGCCGTCGGCCCGTATCAGCTGGGCGCACTGCGAGGCCAGAGGTACGAAGGGCAGCGTGCGTTGGGCGCGAGCACGTTGCTGTACCGCGTACGCCTGGTCGCCAGCGACCGAGCTGCGTACATGTTTCTGGGCGTTGCGCTCGACGGCGATGCCGCGTCGATCGAACGATTGGAAGAAGCATTGGATCGCGTCGCGTTGACCAATCGCCCGCTTCCCAACGAGCCGCAAATGTCGCTCGAGAACCAAAATGGATGCGGGCTGTTACTCAACAGTATCGGCCTGCTCAGTTACCAGCGAGGCGATCTTGCGGGAGCACTCGATTTCTTCGCCGGCGCTTATCGCCTGCACCCGGCGGACAACGCGATCCTCTCGAACTACGTCGAGACGTTGACCGAATTGGGACGCACGGCGGACGCCCTGGGCGTGCTCGAGCAGCACATGGTCAAATATCCGGCAAATCCAGACGTGCGGGCTACTCAGGCCAAACTACTGGGCATCAGCGGACAGAGCGAAGCCGCGCGGCGGCTCTACACCGAGCTATTTGCGGCGGGCTACGCCGACGAAGGCGCGCTGGGTGAGTTTCTGGAACTGGCCACAGAAGATAAGGCCTACGACGAAGCGATCCAGGCGGTGCGGCTCTTTGCGCTGCGCAGGCCGACGATTGACGTGCAGCTCACGCTGGCCACGCTCTACGGTGAGAAAGGCGACTACAACACCGCCATCGCACAATTGCTGGAATTGTCGGAGCAAAACCCGAATAATCTCGACGTCGCGCATCGGCTCGCACGCGTGTTGGGCGACGCCGAGCGATATGACGAGGCCTTGGCGATCACACAACGACTGATCGATTCAGGCCAGCGCGGTGAGGTCACGTTGCTGCTGCATGGCAAGCACCAGCTCAGTGCAGAACGGTACGCTGAAGCGAAGCAAACATTTGAGCAGGCTGTCCAGCTACACCCCCACAGCGAGATCGCGAAGGAATTGGTCAAGATCGCCGCCAACCAACTGGGGCAAGGCGACAACTCGGCGCTGACGACTCCGATTGCTGCCGTCGAATTCCCCGAAGCGGTTCGAATCGCAATTCAGCAAGCGCCGGTGCAAGCCGCCAAGTCGCTGGAGAAATATGGCGCCGAGGAGCAGGTTCGCATCGTCGGCGTTTCGTTCCACCGCAATCAACCGCTGCGTACCACGGTCAGCCGCCGCATCAAAATCCACACGGCAGGCGGCGTGTCGCAGTACAACACGCTCACGTTTGAGCTGAACCCGATGGTGGAGCGATTCTACGTGAACCGTTTGGTCGTGCTCGACACGACGGGCAAGCAAGTCGCGGAAGGGTCGGTCGACACGTACTACGTCGTCGACGACAGTTCGACGGGCGTGGCGTCGAACGCCAAGCTGGTGACCGTCCCGGTGCCCGGGTTGAAACCGGGGTATTCAATCGAATGCATGGTCACGCGCGAAGACCGCGCTCCCTCGGAGGAGTTCGGCTTTGGCGAAATCAATCTTTCGACGAGCGTACCGGTCGGCGTGAGCGCATATTACATCGAAGGCGACGTGCAGAGTCTCAATTACAAAACGTCAGTGCCGCTCAACGTCGAAGTGGGCGCCAATCTACTGCAGTGCGTCACGGCTAACCCCCCCGCGTATCGAGCGGAGTCGAAGCAGCAGCCGATCGAGCGATTCTTGCCGATCGTGTGGATCGGCGAAGCTGGCTCGACCTGGGAAGCGGAGACGCACGAATACCTAAAAATGGTCGCCGGAAAACTCGCGCTCGAAGAAAGCACCATCCAATTGGCGACCGAGCTCACCAAGGGTTGCACGACGAACCGCGAAAAGCTTGCCGTGCTGGCCGAGTACACGCAAGGTGCATGCACGTACCACGCCATCGAATTTGGTCGCCGTGCCCGAGTGCCGAACTCGGCGGCCCAGACGCTCTCGCTCCATTACGGCGACTGCAAGGACCACGCGTTGCTGCTCAAGCAACTATTGGCGGGCGTCGGCATCCCGTCCGAATTGACGGTGGTGAATTCGTCACAGCGGATCACGCCCGAGTTGCCATCGCTCGACCAATTCGATCACATGGTGCTTTTCGTGCCCGGAGAGGCAGTGGGGCAACCGCCCAATGAGATCGGCGGCTTGATCGTCGACGCGACGCAGAAGTGCGCCGACCCCCTGCTCTACCCGCCCTATGGCATGGCCGATAAATCGTTCCTGGTGCTCGATGCCGCGCGGCCGCGGCGTCGTCCACACACCGGCCTATCCGCTCGACGCACAACAGCTAACCAGTCAGCGCCGCGTTGTCGTCCGCGCGAATGCGAATCGGCCGGGCCAGGTCGAACTCGACGTCGCCGAGCAATTGACGTTTAATCCCTATATTTCGCCAGGAATGCGTTCCTACTTGCGATCGTTCGAAGCCGGCGAAAGACGCGAGGCACTGCAGACAGTGCTCGCTGCGAGCCAGAACGTCCGTTTGAAACGTGCTGACGTCGAGCATCTTGACGATGTATCGCAGCCGCTAGTGCTGCATCTCGAGTATGTGCTTCCCGACACGATGCACTCGCTCAATTCGGCGACATCGGGAAATACGCTTGTCGGGCGGATTCCGGCACCTTGGGAAACCTACTTCCTGGAGGCGGAGTATCTCGAATCGCGGGAGACGCCGTTCGAGAACACCATGCCGCGACTCGTGCGATCGTCGTTCGACATTCATCTGCCGGAAGGATTTCGCCTGACCGACGGGGAACGTCTGTCGTCCACGGGGCAAACTCAGTTCGTCGCTTGGGCTTCCCAGGCGCAGGATAACGGTTCGACCATACACGTCGAACACGTGGTGCGAGTTCCCGCGGGACGATTCGCCGCGGGAGACTACCCCGCCTACTACGCGGGCATGAAAGATTCGCTGGCGACGCTTCAAATGCCGCTGACGTTCCGGAGTGACGCCGTCGTGGCGGCCCGCGAGCCGGCAACTATCCTTCGCTAGGCCAACAATCGACTTAGCCCACCGGAGGAATCCGGCGATTGCAGCGCAGTCCGCTACTCGCCGCAAATACTGCAATGCCGAACAGTATCACCGCGGTCGTGGGCTCGGGAACTGCGGCCGCCTGGAGACCTCCGCTCGCGCCGCCAGTGGCCGCAACTTGGCCGAAGTTTGATTTCCAGATATTGTAGTCGGCTTGATCCACCGAGCCATTGCCCGAAGCGTCGGCTGCGAGGGAGTTCGTGCCGAGTTGGTTCCGCCAAACGGTGTAATCGGCGGTATCGACGCGACCGTCGAGATTGAAGTCGCCCAGCACGCCACCAACCGAGAGCGTGATCGCGCCGGCGCCGTAGTCAACACTCCAGCTCGCTCCGCCGGCGAGCGCCGGCAAGTCGACGTTGGCGAACGTTCCGGCCAAGCCGCCTGCGGCGGAAACCACTTGAAACGAATTGCCGATCGTGGGCTTAAAATTGTTGAGCAGCGAGACATTCAGCTCGCCTCCAATCGCGGCGGTCGCGGCGACGGTGACGCGATCGTATTGCGTACCGGGCGTGGTGCCGGCGAGTTCGACGTCGAGCGAGCTCAAAGGGCCGAAGCTGACGTCGCCGCCGAACGCCATGGTGCCGGGGCTGAAGCCGGGGCGAGTGTCGCCTTCGAGAAAGACATGCCCACCGCCTGCGACGCCGTTGCCCGAAAGGCTGCCCAGGAAAACAGCGGTGCTTTGCAAGCTGCCGGCCGCACTGACCTGGATCGAGCCGCTGTTGACGACGTCGTCGAAGAAATTGGCTTGCGCACCGCCGGTGACCACGATCCGACCCTGCGTGGCGAGATTGTTCTGGTTGGTAACCTTTCCAAACACATCGGAGACGCCGCCGGAGAAGGTGAGTGCGCCGCTGTTGAGGAGTCCGGACTGGAAGCGGAGCGTTGCATCGCGGGCAGCGATCATGCCCGAGCTGGGACTCACGCTGGAGTTGGTAATGGAGCGGCCGAATTCGATCGCACCGCCGTCGACGTCGATCAGGCCGTTGTTGATGCTGGTACCCGAGGCGCCAAGGATTTCGAGCCGTTGTCCGGCGGCAACTCGGATCTGGCCAGCCGAGTTGTTGGTGACAACGCTGTTGACGCGTCCCGACCCGTCCACGAGACCAGTGTTTGTGATGCTAGTGGCGTTTACGGTCGCCGTGCTGCCCGCGAGGTGTAGCTCGCCGCCGTTGGTGAACGTGGTGCCGGCGGCGACTGTCGAATCGGTGACATACATCCGCGCCCCCAGAGGATTGGCGATTCCGTTGCTGAAGATCCCGGTCGCAGCGCCTTCGAAGCGTGCGATAACATCGGCACTCACGGACAAGAAATTTCCTGCGATGGCTCCGCCCGTGGCGGTGAGGTTGGACTGCAAATTCATGGTATTGCCGAGTGTTTCGATTTTTCGACCGACGCCGAGTGTGTGGGTGGGGCCGAGCAGCGCATCCAGTGCAGCGGCATTCGCATTGAAGGCCGAAAGCACTTGGACAGTTCCGGAATTGAACACGGCTTTACCGCCATTGGCGGCGAGACTATTGAACCGCAGCGTGCCGCCGACAAGGTTGATGGTGCCACCGCCCCAGAGTCGCAATGTGTTGCCTGCAGTGAGCGTGCCTCCGGGGCCGATCGTGACAGTGCCTAATCCGCCAGCCGCCGTCGTGCTGCCACCGAGGCCTAGATCCCCCGTGGTGGAGAATACGCTGTTTTGACCTTCGACCACCAGCGAGCCCGTTCCGCCATCGACGTTGCCGAAAACGGCCGTGGTGGTCTGGAAAGTCGAGCCGCCGCTAACAACCACGGCGCCCTGTCGATTGTTGCCGACAGTGAGATTGGGAAGATTTGCAGCCAGTGACTGAGAGCCTCCTCCGAGGCGCAGCGCCGGCAGATCATTGAGCCCAGAGCCATTGATCGTCAGATTCGCGCCGCCATTGTTCAGCGTACCGCCAGTGAGCAGGAGCGTGCCGTTCGTCCAATTGAATTGGCTGGCACCGGTACGGGTGAAGCCGCCCGCTGAGATGGTTCCGCCATTGAAGTTCAGCGTTCCCAGCTGCGAGCCGGGTGGATCGCCGATCGTTAGAGCCCCAGTGGTCGAAACGCTGGCATCGTTTTCGACCGTCATCGTGGCAGTGCCCAAACTGGCGATGTTGAGGGCGCCCGCAACACTCCATTTGGAATCGGCGCCACGGACGATTACGTTTCCGACCGCGGCAGCACCTGCCGCAATCGTAGCGTTCCCGTTAGTATCAATTACAGCGCCGTCCGAGACGGTCAGATTTGCGCTACCAAGATTTCCAACGGTCATCGCACCCGTCGACCAGCGAGCGCCGGCACCGGTGATGATCGCATTGCTTTTACTGAGAGCATTGACGGACATCTGGACGGCGCCAACCGTGCTCGCGCGTCCGCCGCTGGTGACGGCAAAATTCCCCAGGCCATCGACGCCAATTTGCAACGTACTGGCCATTGTCCAGATTGAATCAGTGCCCGTGACAATTCCCGTGCCAACACCTGTACTTGATTTGCCAATAGTGACGGCGCTCGACGTATTGAGGACACCTGCTGACTGCACGTTGAGGGCCGCATTACCCAAATCGGCAACCACGAGCGCGCCCACTTGATTGAAGGTCGAACCAATGCCGGATACGTTAACTGTACCATTCGCACCAAGCGATACGCCCAGCGTCGACGCGCCAGCAGAAGTCACCGTTCCAGAATTCTGAACGTTCAGTGTTCCCGTGCCGACCCGGCCGACCAGGATCCCACTGATCGTATTGAGGCTGGCATTCGGACCGGACACGGTGGCACTGCCCGTGGATTTCTGCGCCGTCTGCCCAATACTTAGATAACCCAAATTCGCCACGCCGTTGTCTTCGATCATCAGTGTACCTGCACCGCCGTCGCCGATGATCAGATTTGGATCGATCGTGCCATCGCCAATTCTCCCCCCCGTGGAAACTGTCAAGAATCCTGTGGAGGAGGTCGCGCCGACGAGGATTTGGTCCGTATCGGTGTCGACATCGACGGTACCGTACTTAACCGTTAGCCGGCCGATTTGAGCACCTACATTTCCGATGTTGGCACCACCAGTCGCAATATAGGTTTTGCCATTCAAATCGAACGTCACATTGTCGTTATTGATGAGAAAACCAGTATTCGTCGCGTTGGCATCAAAACTCACGGTATAGATACTGGAAGTGGTATGGGCGAAAATAGCGAGATCCGCTGCACCGGGCGCGGTGGCTCCGCTCGGTCCGGCGGAGGTCGTTGCGGACCATGAGCTCGATCCAAATATGCCGCCTCCGGTGGGAACCCAAAATCGATTCGCGGCACCGGCGGTGGACGCAAGCACGGCGAGGACGATTGGGACAAGCAACAGCGATCGGCGAATTGAAGCGCGCGAAAGGTAGAACCGGCCCGCGCGAGCGCGCGTCCGTAGCATCGAAGAAATCATGGTGGGGTTTCTCTTCTGTTCCGGGTGCGCCGGCATCGCGACGCGAGAAGTCATGGCCATAGCATGAATGGCCGATGTCTGACTCTATTGTAAACCGGAAAGTGGAAAAATCGAACGGATTGGCGGGGAAAAATACACTGGAAATCGTGCGATTTTCTGCGTGACAAAGTGGCGAGTTGCTTGCCGCCCGAGATTTAATGCGAGTCCCGACCGCAGAGCTAAGCACGGGCGGGCCGCGGACCGGGAGCGTATAGGCAGCAGTCGTCGGGACAGACGTCTTCTTTCGGGCCGAACGTGCCGAGCGCCAGCCGCTTGGGCTGGTCGGTCAACCGCTCTTCGATGAGTTCGCGGATCATGCACACGAACCGAGGGTGAGTGCCGACCGTCGCGCCGCGGACCAGATTGATACCGAGTGACTCGCATAACGCGCGAATCTCGGTGTCCAAATCGTACATCACCTCCAGATGGTCGGAGATGAATCCGATCGGCACCACGACCACGTCGCGCAGCGGCGAATCGGCGTGACGCTCGCGGAGGTAATCGCCCACGTCCGGCTCGAGCCAAGGTTGCTGCGGCGAACCGCTGCGGCTTTGGTAGACCAGCTGCCAGTTGTCGCGGCCGACTCCTTCGCTCACCAACCGACAGGCCTCGCGGAGCTGCGCTTCGTAGCGGCAGCCGTCGGCCATCAACTGGGGAATGCTGTGGGCAGTGAAAATCAGCGGGGCTGCGTCGCGACGATCGGCAGCGATTTGCGATAGGGCGTCGCGAGTCCGCTCGATCATCGGCTCGATGAAGCCCGGATGATTGAAGAACACGCGGAGCTTGTCGACCACGGGAGCGGCCGGGCCAACCTCCTGCTGGGCGCGGGCGATATTTTCGCGATATTGCCGGCAACCGGAATACGAGCTGAACGCACTGGTGACGAACGCTAGCGCTCGCTGCACTCCGTTGGCCGCCATCTTTTCGAGCGTTTCGGTGAGTAGTGGATGCCAATTGCGATTGCCCCAATAGACCGGCAGTGGCGGCCCGTGTTCGGCCAGCTCACGCTCGAGTGCGGCGATCAACTGGCGATTCTGGTCGTTGATCGGGCTCTTGCCGCCGAAGTGCTGGTAGTGCTCGGCGACTTCGAGCATCCGCTCGCGGGGCACATTGCGGCCGCGGAGGACGTTTTCCAAGAACGGGATCACATCTTCGGGGCCGTCCGGACCTCCGAACGATACGACTAGCAAGCCATCGTAAGAATGTGGATTGCACTCATGTGGTTCTCGCGGCGACATGAGTTTATTCTATCAATAGGCCAACGCCCTGTCCCCAAGTGCGAATTGATTGACGAATCAACGTTTTATTCCCTAAATTAGCGTTGAGGAGTGCTGCACGGGGGGAGATGGGCCGACCAAGTGACTAACAATGGATGGACGGTGTCGAGTGGTTCAAGTGTTGATACAGCACGCTATCTAGGGGGACGGCAAGTTGAAATTGCTAATACTGATTCTGACGATTGGCGGTGTAGCCGCCGATTGCTGTGGCCAAGTGATGAAGTTGAGGTTTTCAGGAACAATCGATTTTGTCGAAGATCACCTAGGGGTGTTAAACGGAATGCAAGTGGGCGACCACTTTAGTGGATTTGCAGCTTATGACCTGTCTCATCCTGCGTCGGGTTCGATGCCCTTAAGTGATCAGCAACGAGAGTCCTACGTATTCACGACGACCGAATGGGCGCCGCCAATCGGCCTCTGGGCTCAAATTGGAAATAAAACAATCGGAACGCGAATGACTGGGTCGCCATTTGAGCGATTCCACGTCGAGGTCATCGACTATTTCAGCTCGTTTGTCGACGTGGTCAATTTTGGCTCCAGTAATTTTGGTTCCAACTTCTTCGACATCAGCCAGTTTAGTGACCGTGGGATGGGGTTCCATCTCGAGGGAGACTATAACGTCCTGTCCGACATTGAATTGCCGGCGTCTTTCGACGTGAGCCAGTGGACATCCAACTCATTTAACGCCTTTGCCAACGCAAACGGCAACATACTTGGGTTCTCAATTAGGGGGCCGATAGAGTTCTTCAAAGTCGTCCCGGAGCCGGCAATGTTTGCATTACTCCTACCACTAATCGGATTGGCCGAGCGACGTCGGACTCGATGCATTTAAATTGGTCAGTGCACTTCGCATCACAACATGGAACTAAGTCGCAGCGTAGCGGCGTCGACGAAAAGAGTGGAGCAGTCCGAACACCGCGGCTAAGAGCGTCAGTTGCAGCATCTCCGGCTCCGGCGTTGGCGATTGGGTTCGGTCAGCGGTCGACAATTGCGAACCGAAACTATCCCGCCACACGGTGTAGTCGGCCGCGTCGACAATCCCGTTGCGGCTGCCATCGGCTGCCAATTCGCTGGTCGAGCCAAAGTTCAACTTCCAATACGGCGAAATCGTTGGCGTCGACGACCGTGTCGCGATTGTAGTCGCCAGGCAGTGGCGGAATGTAGTTGACGTTCCAGACGACGTCTTGCTGGAGTTCTTCGAGATTGGTGCGTACCAGATCCAACAATTGTCCGTCGAAGGCATGCCTGACTGCTTCATCGTAGGCATGGGCTCGCACCTGGTACGTGCCCGCCGAAAAATCGAAATCAGCCAGGTCGAATGACTCGCCCCGCTCGATCCCGATCAATTGATCATTCACATACCAATCGACCATGACGACGTCTGGATCTACCACGTCGACCCACAGTGCGCCGCCTTCGATGGTCGTGCCATTGTCGCGCCAGTCGTCGAGCGGATCGACATGCTGGTAGATATCGAGAATCGTCTTCTCTCGGACCACCGCGTTGAACGGACGGTCGAGCGTGCGGAGCTTGCTATCGAGCGTTGGTCGGTAGATTCCCTGGGAGTAAAACGCGGCCCCTTCGAACACGCCGACCTCGAGATAGTCCGCACGCGGATCCTGGAAACCGAGCCAATGGGACCATTTCTGCCCGAGCGGATTCTTGGTCACGTTGACCGCGGAGGGTTCGGCCGAGGGAAATACGCCGGGAAGCGATGCGTACTCGTCCGCCGTCTTGGAGAACGAGTGGCTGAGTTCATGCAGCGCGATGTCGCGGGCATCCACGTTGCCGCCGGCGAACACCGCCCACTGGCCGCCCGAGCCGCCATACTGCGTATCGTTGACGGTCACCATTCGAATGTCAGCGGTGAGGCCAGTGCCGGAGAGATTCGCCTGGAGGAACGCGTTGGCCGAGTTTGCATTGATTGACAGAAGCCGGTCAATCCCGCTCGTATCGTAGGTTGCACCCAAGGCCGTATTTCGAAAGATTCCGTTTGGCACCGGGTCGTCGGCGCCCGATTCCTGGCTGACGACGTCCACCAGATGGACGTTGAAGAAGTTGCGGTAGCGGGGAAACGGATCGGCGAGATAGTCGGGCGCGGCGAACATGTAGTCGAGGTAGTTTTGGACGTGGCTCGCATAGAGGCCAGCCGAAAGATTCGCTTGCGTGTAACCGTCTCCAAGAAAAACGATGTCCACGCGGTTCGCGGGGTCGCCGCTGTCGATCAACGTGGAATAGGCTGCCCAACTTGAGGAGGCGGGAGCGGCAAGTGTGAGCATCGCCCCAGCAATGATTAGCGCAAGAATTCGCGGCGGCCAATGCTTACTGCGTTTCGCCATGGCGTTCCGTGCCACTGGGTGATCGCAAAGGAAAACCGCCAATATCAGACAACATGGCCGAAGCCGTGTTGTCCGCTCCTTACCGGCGGTTAATGAAGTGACCCCAACGGGACTCGAACCCGTGTTACCGGCGTGAAAGGCCGGTGTCCTAGACCGCTAGACGATGGGGCCAAAACGTATTGATTGTCAATCGACGGTGAATCGACAGACGCCAGCGCGCGGAGAGCGAGCGGACCCCACTCGATGCGATTCGCATCGCAAGGTCGAGCCACGGCAAATCCGGCGGCGCAGATCAACGTACGTTCCCTAGCTGTATAGGGTTACTGCCTGGAGTCGTCAAGCCGGGGTGATTCCACGCCGGCAATTCGTCGGGCGAATTCTCACTGACAACTAGAATGTTCGCGAGCGCCACGCACTAAAAAAATCAAGCAGCCAGCCTGTCCATGAATGGACAATGGCAGACCCGAGATACGGATCGCCTTTTACTCCGCGGCGCTGGTGGCGTCCGGCTCGACGGCGGGGGCAGCTTCCTGTCCCTGATTGCGTCGAATCGCTTCGTAAACTTCGTTACGATGGACGGGCACTTCCTTGGGAGCTTCCACTCCCAGGCGCACCTTATCACCGCGGATTTCCACCACCACAATGGTGATGTCATCATTGATGATGATACTTTCGTTCTTTTTCCGTGATAGAACTAGCATCGTTCGCTTCCTTCGCGGAGCCGTGTCTCAGACTCGAGTTGAGAGCAGCAGTCGCGCATCCAAACACGCCACGGAGGGCGACGACCCACCGCAATCGGCAGAGTGTTGGCGACTCCAGCCCAATGGTCTCCTTCAGTCCACTCTACGTGGTCCAGGGGCCTAGTCAAGCAAAGTTGCCGCTACGGAGACGGATTTTGGGCGGTCGTCATGACTTTTGGCACAAGATTTCAAACAAAACCTCCGATGCTCCCTCGAAATCGACCCTATATTCGAATCCGCACGGACCTGAGATCATTTCCATAAAGCCATGCAGAAGAACACCTTACAACATTGATAGCCGGATCTTGACTAGTCTTTCAAACGGGATTCCGGGCCCCTTCTCATTACGACCGCTGCAATCCGCGCAATTTGGGCAAAAACAGAGATTTCCTGTCACAAATCGCGTCGGCTGGTATTCGATTGGTGGAAATGCGACACCAGGGAGACCAAAACACGGGGCGCCGTCAGGCCCTCCTGCTGTTGTGTCGCGCGATCGACCGACGGGTACACGATCGCACGAAGTGCATCGGCGACGATGCAGCGCGCGACGCCAATCCGTCCCTTCGGCACAACTTGCCAGCGAATCGCGCGCGACATTCTGCGTGTCGCTTGATTGCCGGTTGCGGACGGTCGGCCGCTCCCTATAATCATGGGTCAACTGACATCTGATAGCATCTCGTGCGGTGAATTCCGCAGCCGACTCATAAGGATTTTGAGCTCCGGAATGATCAATCAAGTGAAAGCCGTCTGGCCGTGGTTGGGCAATGTGGTCGAGGCGGTGTACACCGTCGCCCACGGCATGTGGATCACGCTGCGAACGTGGTTCAAGACCTATCAGCCGGAGCGGAAGACGTTTACCGAACACTTCGAGTATCCGGAATTGCCGGTGCCGGTGGCGGCGCGATATCGCGGATTTCATCGCTTCGATCTGACGACCTGCATCTCTTGCGATCAATGTGCGAAGGCCTGTCCGGTCGACTGCATCTACATCGGCAAGGAACGGGTCACAGGCGGCAAGGGCTTCAAGATCACCGGTTACACGATCGACTACACGAAGTGCATGTTCTGTGCGTTGTGCGTCGAGCCTTGCCCGGTGGATTGCATCTTCATGGGTGCGACGCACGACTTGAGTTGCTACAGCCGGGACGGATGCATCGTCGATTTCTCGCGGATGCCGCTCGATGTGGCTTGGGGCCGCGCGACGCTCAATCCGACGGCAGTGGCGGACTCGAAGGTAATCACCGAACCGGTGCATGGCGGACCGAATCAATAATTGGGGAAGCTGTTAGCTCTTAGCCGTTAGCTGTTGGCTAAGAGCCCGATTAAGAATGGCTAATTGCTAACAGCTAATCGCTAAGAGCTTCGTTATGGCAACACCTACCGCAATCGTGGCGTACCTGGCGCTGTTTGCCGCCGTGGGATTCGTGTTCCTGTTTGCGAACTTGCTGCTCGGCCGCTTCTTGCGACCGGTGCTGCCGAACGAAGAGAAGCTCGAAGTGTACGAGTGTGGCGAGCCGACGATCGGTTCGAGCTTCGTGCAGTTCGACTTGCGGTTTTATGTGGTGGCGCTGCTGTTCATCATTTTCGACGTGGAAGTGGCGTTCTTCTTCCCGTGGGCGGTGGTGTTCGGCAAGGCGACGCAGCTGGCCGGGCCGGAAACGCCAGTCGTCGCCGCGCAGCTCGACCCCGGGCGCCGGTCGACCAGTTCTCGAGCTTGGCCGTGAATCGGCTGCGAGAGTTGGGGATTACGGACATGAAAATGCCGACGCTCTCGGACGAGGAAGCGGCGAAGCTTGGAGTGGCTGGCGATCCGGCAGCGAGGAACGCCGCGGCCGTGCATCAGACGGCCCGCACGATGGCGCTGATTTCGTTCGCCGACATCTTGGTGTTTTTCGCGGTGTTGATGGTGGGCTTTGCCTACGTTTGGAAACGGGGCGACCTCGATTGGGTGCGAAGCGTCAAGCGGCAGGAAAGGCGCCGGTACATCGACCACCGCCCCGCACGGCCGCTGGAACCGAGTCAGTCGATTTTGTCGGCATAGGTGAATTGAATGCATTTGGGTGGGCGAGTGCGGAGCAAGTTCCGCCGCTAAATTGGTCTCTTAATTTTCGGTTTCGAATATGGCCGGTCCGACTTTCGTTGAACAACTCAAAGCGAAGTTCGGCGACAAGATCACCGGCTCGAATCTTGAAAACATCGATCCCTGGATCGAAGTCGCACCCGACGGCCTGCTGGAAGTCTGCCGCTATTTGCGCGACGAGCCGACGCTCGCGTTCGACTACTTGAATTGCATCTCGGGCGTCGACTACCTGCACACCGACGAGAAGAAGGCGGCCAAGAGCGAATGGCAGCCTCACACCGAAGTCGTCTATCACCTGTTCAGCATGAAGCACAAGCACAGCCTGGTGCTCAAGGTGATTCTGCCGCGGTGGAAAGACGACAAGCCGGGCGAGCTGCCCGAGGTGCCCAGTGTCACTTGCCTGTGGAGCACGGCCGATTGGCACGAACGCGAGGTGTACGACCTCTCGGGCATCGACTTCACGGGCCATCCGAACTTGCGGCGGATATTGTGCCCGGAAGATTGGGTCGGTCACCCGTTGCGCAAAGATTATGAAATGCCGCTGGAGTACCACGGCATTCGAGGCCGTTAGTCAGGACGTTAAATGAGCACCGCAGTTGAAGATCCCCGCATCATCGAGTTCGACGTCCGCACGGACGAGATGCTCGTGAACATGGGCCCGCAGCATCCGAGCACGCACGGCGTGCTGCGGCTCGTGCTGCGGACCGACGGCGAAATCGTCTCCGAAGTGACGCCGCACATCGGCTATCTGCATCGCTGCGCCGAGAAGATCGGCGAGAACCTCACGCCGCGGCAGTGGATTCCGTACACCGATCGCATGGACTACCTGGCCGGGATGAACATGAATCTCGGCTGGTCGCTGGCGGTCGAGAAGCTCATGGACTATCGCGTGCCGGAGCGCGGCCGGCATCTGCGGGTGCTGATCTGCGAGATGAACCGGATCGCCAGCCACCTGGTCGGCATGGGGGCGTATGGCCTCGACCTGGGCACGTTCAGCCCGTTCCTGTACGCCTTCCGCGAGCGGGAAAAGATTCTCGATTTGTTCGAAGAGGCCTGCGGCGCACGGCTCACCTACAGCTACCTCACGCCCGGCGGCGCGACGGCCGATCTTGCCGCGTGGCTGGACCGAGAAGTGCTCGGCGTTCCTCGACCAATTCGGGCCGATTGATCCAGGAATATCACACGCTGCTCACCACCAACTCGATTTTCGTGAAGCGGACGGCCGGCATCGGCATCATCTCGCCGGAAATGGCGATCAGCTTCGGCACGAGCGGGCCGGTGCTTCGCGGCAGCGGCGTCGACCACGACCTCCGCCGCGACGGCGAAGAGATCTACACGTCGATGTACGACGGCTACGCGTTCGAGGTGATCTGCGAGCGAAACGGCCATTATCCGAACGACCACGACTATCCCGAGGTGCCGCACGAGGCGGTGCTGGGCGATTGTTGGCACCGGTTCTACGTGCGGATGCTCGAAGTGGTGCAGAGCGTCGACCTCTGCCGGCAGGCGATCGACCGCTACAGCCGTTCGACCGGCAGCTACGGCGAGCCGATGAAGCTCACGGCCAAGCTGCCCAAGGGCGAAGTGTACTTGGAGACCGAATGCCCCAAGGGCCAGATGGGCTTCTACCTGGTGAGCTCGGGCGATGCGATTCCCTGGCGAGCGCGGGCCCGGAGCAGCTGCTTCTGCAACCTGTCGATCACCAACGCGCTCTGCCGCGGCTGCCTGATTGCGGATGTGCCGGCGATCGTCGGCTCGCTCGACATCGTGATGGGGGAGATCGATCGGTAAGGAGTCGCGAAGACGCAAGCGGTATGATGAATCTCAACGTGCCAAATACCGCTTGCGTCTTCGCGAAGAAGTGAGAGCCAAGCCATGCCCGCCCAACGCCCCTCGATTATAGGACACCATTTGATCTGGACGTTGTACGGACACTGGCTCCCCAACGATCTGCGGGGAAGCGGGTCGGAGGAACTTCGCGACCCGAAGTTCGCGGCATTGGGTGAGATTTACCACGGGCGGAAGCCAGACGCGAATGCAGCCTTCGCGGACAGAACTACGAGAATTTCACAAGCAGGCAGAACCATTGCTGGAATATCCGCGATTTTGGATCGACGACGCGAAGAGGCAAGCCATCGGCCACGCGGTTGCGCGGGTGGTTGCCGAGCGTGGCTACACCGTGTGGGCGTTCGCCATATTGTCGAATCACATGCACATGGTGATCCGCCGACATCGAGATGACGCATTGACGATTTGGCATGCAATCGCGGACGCTGTGAAACACGAATTGCGCGATTTGAAGACGTCGGACTGGAACACTCGGTGTGGGCGTCCCGGCCGTACAAGGTGTTTCTCCGCACCGCCGACGAGGTTCGTGGGAGAGTTGATTACGTCGAAGGCAATCCAATGAAAGAGGGCCTTACGGCACAGGTACATGATTTCGTACAATCGTACAACAATTGGCCGTTCCATAAGGTCGGCTCCGTGATGGGTTAAGGACGAACCGCAAGTGGCCGAGTTTTTGTCGCAATACATTCCGGTGTGGTTGGCGTATACCGTCGCCGCGCTGGTGCATCTGACCCTGCTGATCAATCTGATCGCGGTGGGTGCGCTCGTTTTCATCTGGCTCGAGCGGAAAGTGGCCGGGCGGATTCAAGATCGACTCGGTCCGACGCGGGTCGGCGGCAAGTTTGGCTGGCTGCAGACGCTCGCCGACGGGCTCAAGCTGATTACCAAAGAAGACCTGATGCCCGAAGGGGCGGACGAGTTTCTGTTCAAGATCGCGCCCTACGTTAGCTTTTGTGCGTCGTTTGTAGCGTTGATCGCCCTGCCCTTTGCGTCGGGCGACATGCCGTTTGTCGCGCAGCACCTGAACATCGGCGTGTTCTTCATCATCGCGGTGCTCGGGCTTGAGGTGTTCGGCGTGATTCTCGCGGGTTACTCCTCCGCCTCGAAGTGGTCGCTGTTCGGGGCGATGCGCGAGGCGGCCCAGGTGGTGAGCTACGAAGTGCCGCTTGGTATGTGTGCCGTGGTGCCGGTGTTGATCGCGGGGTCGATGGACCTGGTGTTCATCGGCGACTGCCAGGCGGGCTGGGTTTCCAATTGGTTTATCTTCCACGATCCGTTCACGTTCGTCGTGTTCTGGGTTTATTTCACCTGTGCGACGGCGAGCGTGAACCGGGCCCCGTTCGATCTGGCGGAAGCCGAGAGCGAGCTGGTGGCCGGGTTCCACACGGAGTACTCCGGCCTGCGCTGGAGCTTCTTCTTCATGGCCGAGTATGGCTCGATGATGGCCGTGAGTTTGCTCGCCGTCGATCCTGTTCCTCGGCGGCTGGCATGGACCGATACCGATCGGCAGCTGGCTCGGCCTGACGTATGAACATGGGCCCGTTGTGGGGTTACCTCGGCGGACTTCTCGCCTGCGTGAACGTGATCGGCAAGGGCGTGCTCGGCGTGACGGTGATGATGTGGGTTCGCTGGACGCTGCCGCGGTTGCGGATCGACCAGGTCATTACTGTTTGCCTCAAGTACTGCGTGCCGATCGCGGCCGTCTGCTTCCTTGGTGCGACTTGGTGGCAATTCATGTGGCCCAATGGACTCGTGTTCAAGACGCCAGCGGCCGTTTTCGCATTGCGTGAGAACTGGCCGGAGCCCCCGGCGGCAAATCCACCGGAGACGGTGGCTGTGAATCTAGAGCGGGGGGCCATCTGATGCTCGAAGCGCTCTATTGGCCCACGGTTTTCTTCTGGCTCTTCGGCGCGATCGCCTGCGGTTTTGCGATCGCGGTGGTGCTGACGGCGAACATCGTGCGGATGGCATTTTATTTGGTACTGTCGCTCGCGGCCACCGCGGCATTGTTCTTCCTCGCGGGTGCCGATTTCGTCGGAGCCATGCAGCTGTTGATCTACGTCGGCGGCACACTGGTGCTGCTGGTCTTCGGCGTGATGCTCACGTCGCAGGATCGATTTGTCTCGATGAAAACGAGCCGCGAAGAAATGACGATCGCACTTTTGGTCGGGGCGTGCCTGCTCGCGGTGCTGGTCTGGGCCGCGGTGAGCGTACCGGACTGGAATGGCCTCGACCGAGCCGCCGCGGAAGCGCTGCCTCTCGAACCGACCGCGGCTCCGATCGGCATGGGATTGCTCGGGGCACGGGTCGATTCGCCGGATCGGTCGGGCTACCTGCTGGTGTTTGAAATCATTTCGGTCCACTTGTTGGTTGTGCTCTTGGGTGCCGCTTACCTGGCTCGGGCGAGGCAAAAACGGACCTCCGCGGTTTGATGAACGTCATGAATCAATTGCTACTAGCCAATTTTCTGACCGAACCGGTGGGCGTGAGGGAATACCTCATTGTCGGCGCGGTGCTGTTCGTCTGCGGTGCGCTCTGCATGGCCACGAAGCGGAACGCGCTGGGCATCCTGATGGGCATCGAGCTGGTGCTCAACGGTGCGAATCTCAACTTTATCGCCTTCGGCAGCCCCTACCTGCGGACGGCTGACAATACGCTCGGCCTCGATGGCCAGTTGATGTCGCTGTTCGTGATCGTGTTGGCGGCGGCCGAGGCGGCGGTGGCGCTGGCGATCGCGCTCAATTTTTACAATAGCTTTAGCACGATCGACGTCGATCGCGCGGATCAGTTGCAGGGTTAGAGTCGCATTTACCACAACGGCACAACGAGCACAGGACGAAGACAAGAATTTGGGTAATGATTTCGTGCGTAGTGTCCGTCGTGTCGTAGTGGTTCGACAACTTGACTTGATAATATGAATCCCGAAACGGCACTACCGAATTTGTTGATGGCGGCCTGGCTGCTGCCGCTCATTTCGTTTGCCGTGATCTCGATCGGCTATTCGATTCCGCAGTACATCGGCATCCGCGTGCCCTACGCGACGCAGAAGGTTGCCGCTTATATCGCCATCGGGGCGATCGTCAGCGGATTCTTGCTCAGCTCGGTGGCGATGTTCCGCTACTGGCTGCCGGCCCATCCGCTCGTGGCCGCCGAACATCACGAAGCAGCGGACGAGCATGCAGAGGGCGACGAACACGCGGACGCGGCACATCGGAACACGCCGAACACGCGGCAGAGAACAACGGCCATCCGCCCTACATCACGGGCGACTGGTACCTCCTTGGCCAGTTCGGCAACCTCAAGCTCACGATCGGCTACTACATCGACACGCTCACCGTGACGATGTTCTGCATGGTCACGCTGATCGCCTCGTGCGTACACATCTACGCCTTCGGCTACATGCACGACGAGTTGCACGAATACGTCGACCACGAAGTGACGCTCGACGACGGGCACCATCTGCACCGACGTGGCCGGTTCCATCGCTTCTTCCAATATCTCTCGCTGTTCTCGTTCTCAATGCTGGGGATCTGCATCTCTGGCAACCTGGCGATGACGTTCGTCTTCTGGGAGCTGGTCGGCATCTGCTCCTACTTCCTGATCGGCTTCTATATCGAACGGCACAGCGCGAGCACGGCGGCGAACAAGGCGTTCATCGTCAACCGCGTGGGCGACTTCGGCATGCTGATCGGCCTGATGGCGATCTGGTCGACGCTCGGCACGTTCAATTTCGGCGACATGCAAGACGCCGACGGCCAGGTCGCCCCAGGCATCTTCAGCCAACTGCGAACGCCAGAGAACAACTATCAAGCTCGTGCCGGCCGATAGCATGGTCGCCTTCGAAGGTCGCGACCAAGTCGCGGCCGCGGTGATCGCGTCGCCCGCCGATCCGGCAGCGGCGGTGACGGCAGCGGTTGGCCAATTGCGGGCCGACACGGGTCATCCTTGGGGCCACTGGCTGTTGTTCGTCGCGGGAGTCGGCATATTCTGCGGCTGCATCGGCAAGAGTGCCCAGTTCCCGCTCCACATCGTGGCTTCCCGACGCGATGGAAGGCCCGACGCCGGTCTCGGCGCTCGTCCATTCGGCGACGATGGTCGCGGCGGGCGTGTTCCTCGTGGGCCGCGTCTACCCGATCTTTACGCCCGAGGCGCTGCTGGTGATCGCCACAGTCGGCTGCATCACGCTGTTCATCGCGGCGACGATCGCCGTGACGGCCGTCGACATCAAGCGGGTGCTCGCCTATTCGACGATTTCAGCCAGCTCGGCTTCATGATGCTCGCCTTGGGGCTCGGCGGCTGGCTGGCCGGGCTGTTCCACCTGATTACGCACGCCTTCTTCAAGAGCCTGTTGTTCCTGTGCTCCGGCTCGGTGATTCACGCGGTCCACTCGAACGACATGCGCGTGATGGGCGGGCTGCGGAAGAAGATGCCGATCACGGCCTACACAATGCTGATCGGCTGCATGGCGATCGCGGGCGTCGGTGTGCCGTTCCTGGCCGGCTTCAGCGGTTTCCATTCGAAGGACATGATCGTCGAGCAGGCGCTGAGCCATTGGAATTCAAACGCTGCAACGACCGGCTTCTCGTGGTTGTTCTTCGTCGTGCCGCTGTTCTCGGCGGGGCTTACCGCGTTTTACATGTTCCGGCTGTGGTTCATGACCTTTGCCGGCGAGCCGCGCGACCATCATCGCTACGACCATGCCCACGAATCGCCGCAGGTAATGACTGGGCCGCTGGTGCTGCTGGCCGTATTTGCCGTGTGTGCGGGCTGGAATTTCCCGTCCTGGGCGCCGGCTGCGTTGAGCAATTTTGGCGTTGAGCATTTGCTCGAGCAGGCCCGACCGGTCGGCACGCTCGCGACCACGAGTGGCGTGCTATTCCCCGACTTGACGATTCCTAGCGAACACAATGCCCACGCTTGGGAAATCAAACAGCCGGCTGGCTGGGCCGCAATCCTGGCCGCAGCTGCCGGCATTTTGTTGGCGATGGTGATTTACTTGTGGAAAATGATCAGCGCCGAGTCGCTCGCCCATAACCTACGGCCCCTCTATTCGCTCTCGTGGCACAAGTGGTGGTTCGACGAGTTGTACGACTTCGTGTTTGTCCGGCCGGCGCTAGCGATTGGTGCCATCGTGGCCGTCGTGCTCGACCGCGGATTGATCGACGGCTTCATCCATACATTGGCGGCGATCGGCAAAGGCATTGCGGTGGTGGTCTCGGTCGTGGGCGACCGGTTCATTATCGACAACGGCGTCGACACCGTGGCGGCGAAGACCTGGGACCTGGGCCTGGCGATGCGCTCCGTGCAGACGGGGCGGCTGCGGCAGTATGTGATGTTTATCGTCGTCGGTACGATTGTGATTTTTTTGGTCGCCAGCGTGTGGAGATATGCGATCGCCGGGTAGCGAGCCGGGCCGTCCCCGGCCCCGCAAAACCGGGGTCGAGGACGACCCGGCTCGCGATCTGAAAAATGTTGAATCCCGAATCCTGAATCGAACTATTTGCCATGTTTGACATATCCTCTCCTGCCACGTTTATTAGCGTCCTGGTGTTTCTGCCGGCGGTGGTTGCGCTGTTCATCGCGATCGCACCAATTAATGGCGAACAGTCTAAGTGGCTATCCTTGGCCGCAATGTTCGTCCTGTTCATGATGTCGATGACAATGATTTTCGGCGGCAGCGACGTGCGATTCGACGCGGGCGTGGCCCAGATGCAGAATCTGTTCTCCATCGATTGGATCCCATCGTTCGGCATCCGCTACATGATGGGGACCGATGGCATCAGCTTTCCGTTGGTGGCGCTGACCACTTTCGTGAGCATGCTGGCGATGGGGGCCAGCTGGCCGATCGTCAAGCACGAGAAGGCGTATTGCGTGCTGTTCTTGCTGCTCGTCACGGGCATGGTCGGCGTGTTCCTGGCGCTCGACTTCTTCCTGTTCTACGTGTTCTGGGAAGTGATGCTGCTGCCGATGTACTTTCTGATTGGCATCTGGGGCGGGCCGCGAAAGGAATACGCCGCGATCAAGTTCTTCCTCTACACCTTGCTCGGCGGCGTGTTGATGCTGATCGCGATCCTGATGCTGTACTTCAGCAGCGATCTGCGTGAGCTATCGCCGCAGCAGATGGTGGCTTCCGGCGCGATTACGGCCGGGCTGGACGATGCTGGGCTGGCCGAAGCGGCCAACGCGATCAAAAATGCCGACACCCCGCAACACACGTTCAACATCCTGGCTCTGCAACAGATGGGCCAACACACGCAGCTCTTCAAGAGCCAGATCCTTTGGGGCAAATCGCTCGAATGGTGGGCTTTTGTGCTGCTGTTTATCGGCTTCGTGATCAAGGTGCCTAGCGTGCCGGTGCATACGTGGCTCCCCGATGCGCACGTCGAAGCCCCCACGCCGATCTCGATGATCCTGGCCGGCATTCTGCTGAAGATGGGCGGCTACGGCATCTTGCGAATCTGCTATCCGATCTGCCCCGAGGCCGGGTACGACCTGGCATACATCGTCTGCGGCATCGGCGTGCTGAGCATGGTCTACGGTGCCTTCGCGGCACTCGCGCAGACCGACTTCAAGCGGATGGTCGCCTACAGCTCGGTGAGCCACATGGGTTACGTGGTGCTCGGCATCGGCGTATGGAGCGCGGTCGCCGGCACATCGTACAACCCCGACTACTGGAAGATGGGCATGAACGGCGCGATGTTCCAGATGATCGCCCACGGCATCAGCTCGGCCGGCATGTTCTTTATGGTCGGCGT
Organism: uncultured Planctomycetota bacterium; assembly: GCA_963847905.1. GTDB lineage: Bacteria > Planctomycetota > Planctomycetia > Pirellulales > Lacipirellulaceae > DASYDU01. The sequence continues at coordinate 1,168,226 of CAWKBP010000007.1, forward strand.
GATTTACGACCGCGTCCATCACCGCGATCTCAACCGCTTCGGCGGGCTGTTCAGCAAGATGCCGATTTACAGCGGCCTGGCGATCGGAATTTTCTTCGCCGGCTTGGGCCTCCCCGGCTTGTGCGGCTTCATTGGCGAAGTGCTGGTGGTGCTCTCGGTGTGGAACTACAGCATCACGCTCGCGGTGATTTCGGCCTTCGTCGTGATCCTCACCGCTGGCTACATCCTGTGGGCGCTGCAGCGGGTCTACCTCGGCGCCGAGTACAAGGGCCCGCATCCCGAAGCGCTCACGCCGATCACGCCGCGCGAGCTGTCGATCGCGGTGCCGCTACTGGTGCTGGCGATCTGGTTCGGCGTCAATCCAAACTCGCTCTTGAAATACATGCAGCCGTCAATCGACGCGACGGTGGTGGAGCTGGCCGATTGGACCAAAATCAATGAGCCGGCGAAGAAGCTGAAAGCAGAGACCACCGGCGACGGTCGCAGATCAGAAGCAGGAATCGAAGCAGGAATTAACCACAGAGTACACAGAGGGCACAGAGAACGGCCTTCTGATTTCCGCTGTGAACATCTGTGCCCTCCGTGGTGAGAACTTCCGAACGTTAGGTAGTCGATAAATCATGGACTTTCAATCGCTAGTTACGAATCTCGAGACCAACACGCTCGATAGCCTCGCGCTATTCCGGCCGGAGCTGGCGATCTGCGCCACGATCGTGGTGATGCTACTGGTCCGCTTGTTCAACGTCGGGCAGAAACTCGACCCGTTTTGGCTGGCGCTCGCCGGGTCGCTCGTGGCATTTTGGCTGGCGCTACCCGAGGGCGGCATTCATAAGCTCGCCGACGTCGGGTCGACACGAGATTTTTACCGGCATGCTGGTCTATGATTCGCTCACCGTCTATTTCCGCCTGTTCCTGCTGGCGTTCGCATTCATGTTCGTGATCCTCGTGCGGATGACGGGATTGGCGGACAAGCAAGACGGGCAGGATTTTTACTCGCTTCTGTTGGGCGCGACGCTCGGCATGTGCTTGATGGCCTCGGCGAACCATTTGATGACGGTGTTTCTCGCGGTCGAAATGGCGAGCGTGCCGTCGTATGTGATGGCCGGCATCTTGAAGGGCCGGCGGCGCGGCAGCGAGGCGGCGCTTAAGTACGCAGTCTACGGTGCGGGTGCGGCGGGAGTCATGCTCTACGGCATCAGCCTGCTCGCGGGCCTGTTGGGCACAGCCCATCTGCCCTCGATCGCCACCAAGCTCGCCGCGATGGATATCCCGGCGATGGCCGCGGGCGAAGGGAGCGGCTCGTTGATGGTGCTGGCGCTCGCCGGCTTGATGATCATGGTCGGCCTTGCGTTCAAGCTCTCGGCGGTGCCGTTTCATTTCTGGTGCCCGGATGTTTTTGAAGGCGCTTCGGCCGAGGTCGACGCGTTTCTCTCGGTCGCGTCGAAGGCAGCGGCAATGGCCCTGTTGGTCCGCGTGGCGCTGGGCGTGAGCGTCGCTCCGCCCGCCCAAGAAGTAGCGGTCCACGATGCCGTTCCCGCCCACACCGTCGCCTTCCTGCAAACCGCGGACGGAGAGCCCGCTGCAGCCGGCGGCGAAACAACCAACGACGCCCAACCGCTCTCGCCCGCTTCCCCCACCTCCCCCCTGGCCCCAGTCCGCACCTTCATCGTCTACCTGCTCGCAATCATCTCCGCAGTGACCTGCACGTTCGGCAACCTCGCCGCCTACGGCCAAACCAACATCAAACGGCTGCTGGCCTATTCAACGATCGCCCACGCCGGTTACATGATCATGGCCGTGGCCGCTGCGGTGCAGCTCGCGGGCACGAACGCCGTGTCGTCGCGCGAGGCAGTGTCGGCACTCGTGTTCTATCTGGCGATGTACGTGTTCATGAATCTCGGTGCGTTTGCGATCGTCGCTTTCATGCGAGGGGCAATCGGCAGCGAAGAGATCGCCGACTACGCGGGACTGATCCGCTCGGCACCAGCCGTGGCGGTCGCCCTGGTCGTGATCCTGGTGAGCTTGGTCGGCATTCCGCCGATGGCCGGCTTTATCGGCAAGTTTGCAATCTTCGCAGCGCTGGTCGACGCCGGCGGGCCGGTGATGATGTCGCTCTTGGTGATCGCGGGTTTCAACACCGTGATCTCATTGATCTATTACCTCCGCGTGGCCAAGACCGTCACGATCGATCCAGAGCCGGAAACTCGCGGGCCGGTCACGCTCGGCCTGCTGCCCACGGCGTATGTTTTGGTGTTGGCGATTCCGGTGCTGTACTACGGCTTGTTGCCAGGCCGCATTTTGGAAATCGCTCACCAGGCCACCCAGCAACTGTTCATGTAGAGGTCGTTCGCCTTGTCATCGGTCCTCAAATCGTCATCGCCCATGCCCGCCACCGAATCGATCGCCGCTCTGAACCGCGTGCTTGGCGTCGTGCTGCGTTCGTTCCCGCAATACCTGCGGTGGTCGCGGCCCTGGGTGCCGCCAGGACACGAGCGGGTGCTCGAAGCGCTCGAGCGAATCGTCACCGAGCAGGAGGCGTTCGCGGAGCGGATCTTCGACGCGGTCGACGATTTGGGAGGCCTGCCCGATACCGGCGAGTTCCCGATGGAGTTCACCGACACGCACGACCTCTCGATCGACTACATGCTCCGCGAGGCGGTCGGCTACGGCCAGCAGGATGTGGCCGAGCTGGAACGGGCCGCCGCGATGCCGGATCTTACGCCGCCGGCCGAGTTCTTGGTGAAAGAAGCGGCGAGTGCAGCGAAGCGGCACCTGGCTTCGCTCGAAGCGCTCGTCATGCCGAATCCGGTGGTCTAGGTTTTTGCCGATTGGCACGCCATGCAGCTCTTCGACACGCATGCGCATCTGGACCAGACGGATTTCGACGTCGACCGGGCCGATGTCGTCGGGCGGGCTCGAGCGGCTGGCGTCGAGAACGTGATTTCGATCGGCACGACGGCTGCCACGAGTGCGATCTGTGTGCGGCTCGCGGCGGAATTCCCGGGTGTGCATGCGGCTGTTGGGATGCAGCCCAACTACATCGCGGAAGCCGAGCCGGGCGATTGGGATCGAATCGTTGCGCTCGACGGGGAGCCCGGCGTGGTGGCGATCGGCGAGACGGGCCTCGACCGCCACTGGGATTTCACTCCCTTCGACGTGCAGCAGGACTATTTCGACCGGCACCTACGGCTCGCGGCGGAGCGCGGTTTGCCGTTCGTGGTGCACATGCGCGACTGCGACGACGACATCCTGGCGATGCTCCGCGAGGCACATGCCCGCGGGCCGCTGGTGGGCGTGATGCACTCGTTCACCGGCGGCCAGGCGATGGCCGAGGAATGCCTGGCGATGGGCCTCTACATCAGCTTCGCCGGCATGGTGACTTACAAGAAGTCCGACGAGCTGCGGGCCGTCGCGGCGATCGTGCCGGACGATCGAATTCTCGTCGAGACCGACGCACCGTATCTGTCGCCAGAACCGGTCCGCAAAATCAAGCGTAACGAGCCCGCCCATGTGCTCCACACGGCGACTCGACTGGCCGAAGTCCGTGGAGTAAGCGTCGAGGCGTTTGCCGCGATCACCACGGCAAACGCCCGACGATTGTTTCTCCGGCGGGCGACTTAGCGCTGGATCTGCTGATTGATGCCTTGTTGCGGGCGGCGCGCGGTGCGGGCCTTGTTGGTGTAAGGATTGGGCGTCGTCGAGCGAGCCACCGCAGCGGAGCCGTTCGTCGTCTTGTTCGCTCGTTGATTGGCGGCGAAAGTCGAGCCGCCGTGGGCACCGCTGGGACGATTCACGGCATAGCCGCCGAAGTCGCCATTTGGAGCGCCGCCATAACCGCCGCCATTGCAGCCGCAGCCGCTCGTGCCGCAGCTATCGCAACTGTTGCAGCCGCCGCTCGAACAGCCACCACAACCGGCGCTCGGACCAGTCCATTGTCCACAGCGATTGCACGGATCACAGCAGCGTGGCGGATCGTTGTGCCATTCGCTCCAATACATTTCGCCGCTGCAGCCACAGGAACCGCCGCCGCACATGGCGGAGCACATCCGGCCGCATGCCGCGAACAGTCCCGCACAGCAACCGGCCTTCTTGGGACCACATCCACAATCGCCGCAGCCGCTGCTGCAGCCGCAGCTCGCCTCGCAACCACAGCCGGCTTCGCAAGAATCGCCACAACCACAGCCGCAAGCCGGTTCGCAACAAGCAGGGCCGGTGCAACCACACATCGGCATGTAGCTTTCGCAGCCACCGTTATAGGTCCGGCCGGCGAATTTGCGTCCATCCACGCAGTACGCACCGCAGCCACAGGAAGCTTCGCAGCCGCTGCCGCAGCCGCAGGACGTCTCACAACAGCCAGATCCACAACCACAGCTGGCCTCGCAGCCGCAGCCGCCGTCGATCCAACGATTGGGTTCGCAGCCGTCGCAGCAGTTGGGGTTTCCGCACCCGCATGGCTTGGAGCCGATGCCCAAGTACTCGCACAGCCCGACGCCGTAACTAGACGAATTGCAGGACAGCACGAGTCCGAGCGCGGACACGAACAAAACAGCCTTCAGGCCAGCTTGCATATCTTCCCCCTTTGAGCGACTGGTCGAGCACTGCGACGGTAGATCGCAGCCGGATGAGTCGCGAACGCCTTGCGCGTGATGGCCCCCCTTGGAGCGACGCACAGGAAGTGCATCGTCTCAGGCCAAACGGCCTCGAATACATCGACGCCGGCTCTCCCCAGCGTTGAGAAAAATCATTACAATCGGCAGAGTTTGCCGAGTCACCGATAGCACCCGCACTCGCGCACTGCGGCAGTTGATTGCAGTGCCGCTAGTGACAGCGTGAGAATGAAACAAACTGCCCGAGCTTTCCGAGCGCGCTAGCGGCAGTTGCCGTTTGCACAGCGAGAACTGCCGTCGGGACAGTAGCAGCCGGTGGGGCCGTACATGTCGAACCAGTCGGCAAGGCTCGGGCGGCGGTCGCAGCAGGCAAACGGATCGTGGGCGCAGCCGGAAAGACCCAGCGCAACAATTGCGACGAAGAGGAGGGCAGCGAACCGATTGGCCATGGGGTCAATCTCCCACGTAGACAAATGCGATGGTCGTCGTACGTGGAGTCACATCACGACGCGCTGGGTTTCATCGACGACCGACAACGGCGGCGATGAACAATTACGACGCTTGAGTCCAAAACATCTGTCGGCCCTAATTTTGCCGGCAGTGACAGCAAGAGAAAGCGAGCAAGATGGAAAAATCTGCAAAGAAGTTCTTGGAACAACTCCTCGAAACGCCCAGCCCCTCGGGCTATGAGCAGCCGGTGCAAGAGATCGTGCGGAAGTACGCGAAGCCGTTTGCCGACGACGTGCGGACCGATCTGCATGGCAACGTGATCGCCTGCGCCAATCCCAAGGGCGCACTCCGCGTAATGTACGCCGGACACGCCGACCAGATCGGGCTGATCGTCAGCCACATCAATGAGTGTGGCTACATCTACACCAACACGATCGGCGGCTGGGATCCGCAGCAGCTCATCGGCCAGCGGATGACCATTCACACCGCCAAGGGGCCGATCCCCGCGGTAATTTCCCGCAAAGCGATTCACCTGCTCGACCAAGACGAGCGCAAGGTCGTGGTCAAACACAAAGAGATGTGGCTCGACATCGGCGCGAAAACGGGCGAGGAAGCGTCGGAAGCCGTCGACATCGGCGACCCAGTGACGCTCGAATTGCGCTACCAAGAGATGCGCAACAATCTCGCCACGTCTCCCGGCATGGACGATAAAGTCGGCCTGTGGGTGGCAATCGAGGCGCTGCGGCGAGCGCAGAAACGGGGCGGACTCAAGGTGGCGCTCTACAGTGTCTCGACGGTGCAGGAAGAAATCGGCTTGCGTGGGGCGATCACCAGCGCCTACGGCGTCGATCCTCATGTGGGCGTGGCGATCGATGTCACGCATGCGACCGACTGTCCGACGGTCGACAAAACACAAGAGGGCGATGTGAAACTCGGCGGCGGGCCAGTCATCTATCGCGGACCGAATATGAATCCCGTGGTGGTGAATCGGCTTCGTCGGGCTGCCGAAAAAACGGAGATCATCTGCCAGTGGGCCGCCAGCGGACGGGGCACGGGCACCGACGCCAACGCAATCCAAATCACGCGTGCCGGAGTGGCCGCCGGTCTGGTGAGCATCCCCAACCGCTACATGCACAGCGCGGTCGAGATGATCTCGCTCGAAGACATCGATCGGGCAGCGGATCTCTTGGCTGAGTTCGCGCTCTCGATCGAAGCAGACGCTGACTTCACGCCCGTATAACCCGACGCGATTTTCGCAAGCTGAGCAGTAGAAAGAGCCACGCCACCAGCGACAACGCTCCCGGTTCGGGCAATGCAGAGCCAGCTACGGAACCGGTGCCTGTGCCGCTGGTACGGCCGAAATTAGCCCTCCATAATTGGTAGTCTGCTTGATCGACGCGGCCAGCGCTGCCCCCTTCTTCGTTCCCGTTGCCGTGGAGGTCGTATGTGGAATTCAAGTGATTGCGCCAGACGGAATAGTCGGCGGCGTCGACTTTGCCGTCGCCGTTGAAATCGCCGGCAAGAGCCAGCGGATCGCCGAGTTCATACTGCGTGACACCTTTGGTGAGCGACAACTGATACACTTTGCCGCCCACGGTCAGTTCGTAGTCGCCATAGAAGCCAGAAAAGGAAATCGATCCGTCGGCCGCAGCGGTGGCCGTGAGTTGAGTGGTCCAGCCGTTGTTCGGATCGCCGTCCCAATTTTGAATTCCTAGTTGGTCTTGCCAGACTTTCCCTGCCGGAGTGATTGCGAAACTATTCCAATTGTGAGTGTCGACGGTGTAGAGCGCCGCGAATGGACCGAATTGGCCAACGCCACCGTCTTCAATGGTCCAATCCCAGACGGTGATGCCGGTCGACTGGCCGTTACCGAACATCAGTCGCATCGCCTGGCCGAGCATCGTCGCTGAATCTTCGGCACTGACATCTTCAAAAGTGCCAAATTCGGTGAGGACGGACGGTAGCTTTTGGATATTCATGCTCTGCAGCGTGGCCAGCATCCTCTTGGGCAATTCCACGTCGTGGCTGGTCTCATAAAGTTGCAAGCCGATGCCGCCAACGATCTCACCGAACCCAGCGTCGACCCCCGCCTGACGAACCGTCTCGATGTGGCGCATGTAGTCGTTGCCGTAGTTCTCCGGATCCTGCAGTGCGCCATATTCGTTTAGGAACAGCTGCGGCGAGTAGCCGGCGCCGGCGAGCTTGGCATTGTGATAGATGGCCGCGACGCCGGCGGCGCCATACAGATTCCAATAGGTGCTGGCATCGCCTTCGAGACCGCTATTCAGGCTCTCGTTGTAAATGTCAATTTCTGGAAACTGAGACCGCGAGTTGCCGACATAGTAGCCGACCCGCGAGTTGATTGCCGCGAGCAGATCAGATTTTGCATCCGTGCTAGTGACCGCCTGTTGCTTGAGCGCGTTGACCCAATTCGGTTGCTGCTGCTCGTACAGCATGTTGTGCAGCCGCGCGTGCATGTCGTGCGTCTGGGCGTAGGAATAGAACTGATCCACGGCACTCATGTAGACTTGGCCGCGAACGGCTTCGTTGTCGGCCCAATAGCCCTTGCCCGCGGTCGTGATCGAGTTGAAGTTCTGGTTAAGGTACTTTTGGTAGTTGACCTGTTGCGTCGTGCCTTGGTTGCCAAGCTCGCCGTTGAACTCGTTGTTGCCGCCATGGACACCCGCCCCAAAATCGAAATCGATCCGCTTGAGGGAGACGGCAACCTTTCCGCCGGCGGTGAGGCCGTGAATCTTCACCGTGGCTGGCCCCTGACGAAAGTTGTTGATGTATGTGTCAGAAGCCGCCAGGGCATTTTCGTTGCTATGGCTATTAGCAAAGGCCGCTCCCTCGACGCTCAAGCTATTGATCTTCAGCTGCCGGCTGCCGACACCGCGATCGTTGTTCAACTCGGTGCGAAGAAAATGCGTTCCCGCGGGCAGCGTGAGCGTCTGGCTGTAGTTGTGCGCCCCCGCCGAGACGGAAAACGATTGAAACGAATCGCCGACTCCCAGGCCCATCGAAGGCCCGCCAGAACCATCGGCCGAAATGGTAATTGTCACCGGGCCGGCCTGCGGGAGCGTGATGTAGGTGCCAGCGTAACCGTTGCGATCCAGAATCCACGCGTTGCCGGACGAATCGCCGGTGGATCTCAGCGCCAATGAATTGCCATTGAGCGTAGCCGCGTTTGCGCCCGTCGCGAAGAGTGCCGAAATCAAGAGTGCCTGCATCCAGTTCCGCATATTCACCAACCCGTAGCCTCGTCGCGTTTCATGCCCCGTCGTTTGAGCGGGCTCAAGAGACTGTTCGCAGGGTAAGGGCAAAATTAATGCCCATTAGCTACAGTCTGCTTCAAATCTACGTCAAGCGGAGAAAACATGCGACAAAAGATACCGGCGCGGTCAAAATGCCGCATTCGGCGTGAGTTCGAGGACCAGCAGCGGAGTCGGTAGCGGAACAACTGGTCGCTATTCGCTCAACCAACACCGCGGATTTGTGATGAGCAAACGGTCTCGATTTGACCGATCGCCGCGAGCACGGATTTGCCCACAGCAAAAGGTCGCTCGTCGACGAGGTCCAAAATGCAAAGCCGCATGGTCCGTCTAGCCAGCTGCGCTCTAACCAGAGGCGCGGAAATAAGAACAAGAGTAATACACACCGCAGCAGAAAAAAGTGGGCGATGAGGGACTCGAACCCCCGACATTCGCGGTGTAAACGCGACGCTCTAACCAACTGAGCTAATCGCCCGATTGTGACGTTGGTCCGCTGTCCGGCCCATTGTCCGCGGTCAGCAGCTATCATACTACGAACGGCGGACCGCAGGCAACGGACAACCAAAATGCCGTTGGTTCGCATCCACTGTCCTGGCAATGCAAGCGACTGGCCGGCAAACGACTTTATCGCACTTCCAGCACGAGATAAAGTTGCGGCTTCTCCTCAGCGACCACTTGATCGCCGCCAGTTGTGCTAGGACCCTCCGCTGGCACCGCGTAGGTCAGACCGCCGACGAGAATTGGTTTCCCAAGGGGCATCCGCAGCGTCGTGGCAATCTGCTGCGTTTCGATTGCGATGCGGTCGACGGCCGGCGCGAGTGAAGCCGTTGGGGAGACCCCGACCGACGCCGTTTGCTGCCGGTTGAGCGCCGTAACGGTCGATTTGAGGTCCACGACCGCCGTCTTACCAGTCAGCGTGGGGCGAATTTCGAGCAGCGCACCTAGATTCGGATTCTCGACGATCGGTTGGTAACCGACTTTTACATCTCGGGGAGAGTCAGACGCCGAGCTCTCGGAAACCAATCGAATCAGGGATCCGCGGCTCGAGGATGCTAATTGTTCTCCGCGATCCGACCGATCCAGACTGCCGACGACCGGGATATAGCTCGACACGAAGTTTTGCCTCGTGCCACTGACCAAGTAAACGAGTTGGCTGCTGAAGCAGTTGGTGATGCCCCGAATGCTGCCAGGCCGACGGGTCAATTCTGCAAGTCGAGCGCGATCCACCTCTGGGACGCCCGTCTGGTCCTTGAGCAGCAGGCCATCCAGTTCGTTGGAACTTAGCAGCAGCCAGCGGGCGTCGAGGGTCAACGTCTTGCGCTCTGCGGAAGCCTGTCGGACGGCATTCAGCAACTCTTCGATGCTGCCGTGATTGGCCGGCGTTTGCAATACAACCAAGACGCTGCCAAGTGGCTGGATGCTCGCATCGCCGCCCCCGTTGACGGCCCAGCTTTGAGGGGCGACCGTCGATTCGATCACGCGCTGGAGATCACTCATTGTGATGCTCGTGCCGCCGCCGCTTTCCTCCGCGACCGCATCCCCCCTTCCGCCCCCACCAAATTGGCAAAGTCGAAACACACCATCAGCGCCGGCCGAGGTCTGGCCGGGAGAAGTGTAGGCAGAAGCATCCACCGGCACACTGAACAACCCACCTCCACCACCTCCGCCCCCAAATCCGCCGCGGGGCTGCGTGGTGGATCGCTGCGAAGTTTCGCTGTAAGGATAGTCGCGAACATCGAGGATGAGATCGCCAACCTCGTAGGTCCGCAGCACATTCGACTCGCTCGTTTGGGCTTGCGCTGGGGCCAGCACGCCGAGAGACCCAGCCAGGGCGATTGCGATCCAAACGACGCTGCTGCGCGGACACGATTTCAATTGCAGGAACATTTCGATATCTCCGGTGGGGTTATGGAATTAATTGGGACGATTGGACGCGGGCATTGTTGACGTATCCGAGCAGTTGCGGCCGACGCGTCGCATAGGCAAAGAATTGGTCCGCTAACTCGCCGCGACATGCCAAAAGGGCTATCCAGGCCTCCCGCGAGTCGGCCGGCTGTTTGGTCACGCGGGCGATCAGCCGCCGAGTCACATCTGGTCCGTCGACGTAGCCCAACACCAGCGCGGCCGAAAATCGCACCGGACGGATTCGAATCGTCGAGCAATACGAATAACGCATCCGTCGGCAAGGTCGGAGCGGCCTTGGCTACCGCGAGGGCTTCGGTGCGAGTGGACTCATCATGTACCAGCGACAGGTAGTCGAGTAGGCTAGCTTCCGGCTCGGCGACCAGCAATCGGCGAATAAGGTTTGCCCGAAAATCCCGATCGGCGCTGGATCGGACCAATTGTGGCAATCTCTTCACTCCGACCACTTGCGCCAGCGTGGCGATTGCCTCTTCTTGGTGCCCGCCTTGGCGCGCTAGTCGCATGAGCGGAGGCACGGACCGTTGTGTGCCGCAAACTGCCAACAGTCGCAAAATAGCAGCCTGCTCGGAAAACACAGCTCGCGGCAACATCCGCAACAGGGGCGTCTCCAAATTCCTCTGTTCAAGATTCGACGAAGCAATCAGCTCCCGTGCGTCGACTTGCGGATGCATCGAGAGTTCGTCGACAATCGACATCGATTTGTGCCACCAGAGGTTCGGCCGATTGCCGCACTTCGGAACGAGCTGTGAAAACGAGCCGTTCGTAAGCAGTTGGCAGGCGGCCCATCGACGAAGGAATCGCGGAATCTTTCACCGTATCAACGACGATCAGCTCTGCGGGCTTGGTCTTGTCGACCACGCGCGGGACCGCCTCCTGATGATTCCAGGCGACGGCCATGGCGGAAACAGCAGCTAGTGTAGCCGCGACAGCTGTGATTCGACTCAGCCGTCCTCGCCATTGCTGCTTGTGCGATCCCTTCAGCCAATGTTGCTCCAACCGAGCCAGACGCTCCTCCTCGATATCGACTTGGAGTGCCGCGCGAACAGCTTGATCCATGCTGTCGTGCGGCGGCAAATTGGAATCATCAAAACTCATATTACGTCGGTCGCGAGATGTTGACGCCAATTGCCTTGGCAATTCGCTTACGGGCCAGGTGGAGCGATGTGTGGACGTTGGCCTCAGTGGTTTCGAGAATGTAAGCGACGTCGGTCGCGGGCAGCCCTTCACCCAGGCTCAGCAGCGCGACCTCCCGCTGTCGGTCCGGTAAGTCGTCAATCGCCGTGAGAATCGCATCGCGCAGCTCGGTCGCTGCGGCCTGGTCGCTTGGCTCCATCGCACTGAAGTCTCGCTGATCTTGTACCAGCTCATGCAACTCACTTTGGCGCCGCCGCCGGTCGCGGTCCACGTTGACGACGATCTGCATCATCCAAGTGCTGAATGCGGCCTCGCCTCGGTAGCTCTTCCAACGCTTCAGCACCCGACAGAGCGCCTCTTGAACCACGTCTTCAGCCGTGTTGGCATCACGCGTTAATCGCAGCGCAAGGCGCAAGGCCGCCGGCAGGTGCTCGACGACCAATCGGTCCACGGTGTGCCGATCCATTGGCCGCGACATGAGCGCCTTTCCGGGTGTTCTATTATTGAGACGTTTGCTGGAGTGCAATTCTTAAAAAGAAAACAGGATTATTCCGCACGGCACCTGGAATGTGATTCTCGCAGCATAGCCGCTCCTTCATGAGGATGGTCAAAAAAGCCGCCTCCGGACCGTTGTTTGTCGCCCCCGCTTGGCATACAACGGTCAAAGCACTTTTTGGCGAGCTTTGGCCCTCTGGAACTTAGATAATGCAGCCCCAAATTGTTTCGATCACCGACCCGGCCAGCGGCACCGAGGCGAAGATTCTCGTCAGCCTGGGCTTCAATTGCTTTAGCTGGAAGCCAACGCTCGACGACGGGCCGCGGGAGATGCTCTGGTCGCACCCCGATTTTGCCACCGGGAAAGAGCGCCCCTCGGGGAGCGGCATCCCGTTGTTGTTTCCCTTTCCAGGGCGCATCGGGCAGGCGAAGTATTCCTTCGGCGGGCGCGACTATCAGCTCGAGCCGGGCGATGCGTTTGGCAATGCGATTCACGGATTCGTCCACGTTCGGCCCTGGCGGATCGTCGAACAGCGGACCGAAAAGGTCGTGGGCGAGTTTCAAGCGTCGGTGGACGATCCAGCGATTCTTGAACGCTGGCCGAGCGATTTTCGCATCCGCGTGAGCTACGAAGTCCGCGGACGCGAACTGTTGAGCGAAATCGAATTCGAGAACACCGGCGATGGCCCCCTGCCCTGCGGCTTCGGGACGCACACCTATTTCCGCTTGCCGCTGGCGGAAGGGGCCGCGCCGGAAGAAACGCTCGTCCATGCGCCAACGTCGAAGATTTGGGAACTTAAGGACATGCTGGCGACCGGACAAGTGCTACCGATCCCGGCCGGCATGGAACTCGAACAAAGTGGACCGCTCGCAGGACGCCAATTCGACACTTCCTACACCGACCTCAAACCCGAGGACGACGGGCTGCTGCACACCTGGCTCCGCGATCCGACGAGCGGCCGGACGGTGACGCAATTGTTTGACAAATCGTTCACGCAGTGCATCGTCTACACGCCGCCCCATCGCGAAGCGATCTGCCTCGAGCCGTACACATGCCTACCGGATTCGTTCCGACTCACCGCCGAAGGACACAAGACAGGACTGATGGTGCTCAAGCCGGGCGAGGCTTACAAAACAACGATCCCGATCAGTGTGTCGTAGGCAAGTCTCTCCGAGACTCACACTCGCACTACGGAGAAAAGCGGCTACGTTATTTGGCCGGCTCTTTCTTTAGATCCTCAAGTTCACCGGCGGGGAATTTCCCCGCAGCGATCCGCTCCGCGAAGGTTTCGCTCGTGTCGTCGTTCGGATCAACGTGCATCTCACCCACTTGCTTGATGGCGGCAGCAATCTTTTCCTTGTCTTTGGCGTCTTTCTTCGCATCGAGCAGCTCGCCCAGATGTGCACCATAAATATTGCGATGCTTGCGGTTCTTGCCTTCATGGCAGACGAAGCAGCGATTGGCCGGCTTCTTCACCAGTGCCACGTAATCCTTGTCCGGATGGTCGGTGAGATTTTCGGTTTCCCAAACCTTATAAAAGGCGAGCACGGCAGCAGCGGGCCGGGCCGTTGTGGAAAGCAGCCCACCGATCACCAGAATCATGCAGAGGTTGCGCATCGAAAGACTCTCCGGGGAATACTTGCATAGGGGCGGCAGCTGCCGCAGGCAGGGCAATTCGGCCGCGGCGAGTAGGCCGCAGCGGGGATACTGTCAAATCTTGCCGCAAAAACAGCGTTTGTCAACCGCCAGGGGCCCGATTGAACCTTCTCTAGTCCTGTTCGCCCTGAATATACGTCCGGCCGCGGTAGAACTGGGACCACAATACAAAGGCAACTGCGGTTACTGCCATCACTGCCGTGAAAAACCAATAATAGGTCGCACCTTCCAAAAAACTGCTGCCGGCCGCCTTCTGTGCCGCAATGATCCCGTTGACTTTTGCCGTGAAGAGATTCCCCAGCGTGATCGACAAAAGGAACACCCCCATCACCAAGGACTTCATTTTGCGAGGCGCCTGGGTGTATGAAAACTCCAGTCCGGTGATCGAGACCATTACTTCGGCGGCAGTCATCAGTGCATAGGCGAGAAATTGCCAGCCGATGTGCGGGCGCCTCCCGCATCGATGCTTTCTTGTACGAATGAAGGGATCAAAAATGCGATCGCGGTAACGAACAGTCCGATGCCGATCTTTCGCAGTGGCGTCACTTCGAAGAAACGGCTCATAAAGGGATAGACGACATAGGCGAATAGCGGGATGAACACCAGCACGAAAATTGCATTCACCACCTGCATCTGTGCCGGAAGAACTTCGGGATCGAAACCGACCAGATTCATATGCTTCGCCTGATGCACCCACGCGGAGTGGGTTTGATCGAACAGACACCAAAAGGGAATGATGAATAGATAGAGCGGAATCAGATTGCCGACTGCGCTAAGGCCGCCGCTGCTGAACGTTTCTCGGAAAAACGAAGTTCCCGCTGGCGGTATGTGCACGAACTTGTTTCGGCCGAGCCAGAACAAGAACGCGGCGATGGCCATCGCCCCGCCCGGCACACCGAACGCCCAGCCCGGCCCGTAATACTTCAATAGCCACGGCGTGAGTGGCATCGAAATCGTTGAGCCGAAATTGATGGAAAAGTAGAACCAGCTGAATGCTTTGGCGATCAGATGCTTATTCTGCTCGCCGAACTGGTCGCCTAGGTGGGCGGATACACACGGCTTGATGCCGCCCGCTCCCACCGCAATCAGCACAAGGCCGAGGACGAGCAATTGCTTCGGGGCGACACCGGTGACTTGCGGGAAATCCATCAGTCCGAGCACTGCATGGCCCAAAACATAGAGGATTGATACCGAAAGAATCATGCGATACTTACCGAACAACCAATCGCTCAGAATAGCGCCGATAATCGGAAAGAAGTAGACCGCCGCCATGAAATTGTGCTGCCACTCATTCGCGGTGTTCTCGTCGAGCGGCGCGAGACTACCAGAGGCATCGCGCAGATTCTGTGTCAAAAAGATTGCCAGAATCGCCAGCAGACCGTAGTAACTAAACCGCTCGGCCGCCTCGTTGCCGACGATGTAGGGGATGCCGCCGGGCATCTTCGACGAAGGGACGGGCGCGGTCAAATATTTGCTCATGGGGTAGCGTCCGAGACTGAGGGTCGGTCCGTTGACAGTTCTTCACCGTTGGCCGCTTCGCCATTCACGCTCTCCGTGCGCAACTCCGGAAACGCAGGCGGCGGTTGCTGGCGGTGCCACACGATCCCAAGTGTGAGCACCGAGAGCAAGAGCAACGCGGCCGGCACCAGCCACGGCGCGTGCTGATGCAGCCACGTCGACCTCGTCGTTCGGGCTGACCAACCAACGGGCAGCGAAATCTGCGGATAGACGATGCCGAGTTGCTCGGTCACGGCGATCAGCGCCGCCAACAGCTCGGCCGGATTCTGGAAACGATCTTCCGGCCGCTTGGCGAGCATCGTCTCGAGCACGTCGACGACCGACTCGGGAACGTCTGGCCGGAATTGCCCGAGGTTTGGCAGCTCGCCCGACTGATGCTGCAGTAGCTTTTGCAATGCCGAACCGTCGGGGAACGGCGGCTTGCCGACAAGCATGAAATAAAACGTGCAGCCAAGCGAGTAAATGTCGCTGCGGACGTCGGCCTGTCGCGCGTCGCGCGCCTGCTCGGGGGCCATGTAGTCGAACGTGCCGAGCGTGGTGCCGCTGGTCGTGAGCTCATGTTCGGCGGGATCGTCTTGCTCGACGCGGGCCAGTCCCATGTCGACCAGCTTCGCCTGGCCCTCGGGCGTGAGCAGGATGTTCGACGGCTTGATATCGCGGTGCACGACGTCGCGCTGCCAGGCGTGCATCAGCGCGTCGGCGATCTGCAGCATGTAGCGGAGCGCGTCGGCCAGCGGGAATGGGCCGTTTGCGTGGACCAGATCGCGGAGATTCGTGCCTTCGATGTACTCGAAGACAAGATACCGATGGCCACGCTCCTCGCCGACATAGTGGACGCGGGCGATGTTCGGATGGTCGAGCCGGGCGGCGCTGCGGGCCTCCATCTCGAAGCGACCATCGGAATTCGTATCGCCAACGTGGGACGTGGCGAGCACCTTCACCGCGACGATGCGATCGAGCCGCATGTCGACGCCGCGAAACACGGCCCCCATGCCACCGCCACCAACGAATTCCTCTAGCCGGATATCGCCAAGCTGCTCGCCCCGGAGCGACTGCGCCAACTCATTCGGCTTTTGCCGGCGCAGGAGTGGATGGGGCTCGAACAGCGGCGCCGTCGAGATCACCGTCTGATCGCTCTCAAGCGGCGTCTTCTCCAGATCGACCGCGGACGCCGAATCGCCAGCCGTGATGTCCGAGTCGTGCGACGGTGTTGGATCAGATGCCATGAACAAGCACCGGCCGATTGAGTTGTGATTTATCGATCGGCCCGGCTATTCAGCGTAACAACCGGCCGAGATCGATCCGACACTCGGGTGCGCAACGGGCGCGACTGTCGACTCGGCGGTACAGGACGCAACGGTTCGGTAACCAGTGGGAGTCGGGTCTCGGTGAGTGATTAATTTCCGATTGATCAGGTCGACCACCCAATACTCGAAAATTCCTGCCTCAGCATAAATCTGCGATTTCAACCCCAGATCGACGCTCAATGACGATTGAGCAACTTCGATCAGCAAAACAACGTCGGTCGGCCCAGGATGGTGACTTGAGTACTCCGCGTCACGTCGACGTACAATTGCCACATCAGGTTCTGGTTCCGATTGATCATTTATCACGATCGGCTGTTGAGTTCGGCATTGCAACTCGCGTGGCAAACTGCCGACAAATAGCTCGGTCAAGCGGCTTGTGACATTACTTTGGCTGGGTCCAATTGGCGACATCATCATATAGACGTCCCCATCCAAGAGTTCGAATCGTTGTTCTCCATGCAGAACTCCAATTTCAAACATGCGATGGTACGCTTCACGCGAAAACCGCACGCGGCCGCCCGGAGCAGATGCACCAATCGCCACGGAAGCAACGAACGGCGTCGAAATGTGGGTGTCGGCTGTAGCCATACTGGAATTATAACCCCCTGTGCGGCCACGAGAAAGCGCATTGCTACCCCATGTGCTTCACGATCGCCGCGCCAAACTCGCTGCATTTCACCTCTTTCGCACCAGGCATCATCCGCGCGAAGTCGTACGTGACCGTCTTCGCGGCGATCGCGCCTTCCACACCGCGGATGATCCGGTCGGCCGCTTCGTTCCAGCCCATGTAGCGCAGCATCATCTCGCCGGAGAGGATCAGCGAGCCGGGATTGACCTTGTCGAGGTCCGCATACTTCGGCGCCGTGCCGTGGGTCGCTTCGAAGATCGCGTGGCCGGTGACGTAATTGATGTTCGCACCCGGCGCGATGCCGATGCCGCCCACGCAGGCCGCGAGCGCGTCGCTGATGTAGTCGCCGTTGAGATTCGGCGTGGCAACGACCTCATAGTCGGCGGGGCGCGTGAGAATCTGCTGCAGGAAGGCGTCGGCGATCACGTCCTTGATCACAATCCCCGCGCCCGGCTTCCCCTCCGGAATCTTGCACCAGGGGCCGCCGTCGATCGGCTCCGCGCCAAACATCTCGCGGGCCACTTTGTAGCCCCAGTCGCGGAATCCACCCTCGGTGAACTTCATGATGTTTCCCTTATGCACCAGGGTCACATTCTTCCGCTTGTTCTCGATCGCATAGCTGATCGCGCTGTGCACCAGCCGCTCCGTGCCCAAATAGCTGATTGGCTTGAAACCGATGCCGACCTCGACGGGCAGATCGCGGGCCGGGCTGCCGATCGATTCGAGCTCGCGGCACCAGGCGGCGTTCTTCTCCTTGGTACCGAAGCGGATCTTGGCAAACTCCTTGGGGAATTCCTTCGCCAGGAAGTCGAGCACCTTCTGCGACTCTGGCGTGCCGCCCGCGTATTCGATGCCGGCATAGATGTCTTCCGTGTTCTCGCGGAAAATCACCATGTCGACCAGCTGCGGCTCGCGGACCGGGCTGGGAACGCCTGCGAAATACCGCACGGGCCGCAAACAAACGTAGAGGTCCAATATCTGTCGCAGCGCCACATTGAGCGAGCGAATCCCGCCGCCGACCGGCGTCGTCAGCGGTCCCTTGATACCCACGAGATACGCGCGGAAGTCGTCAAGCGATTCGTCCGGCAGCCAGTTCCCGGTTTTGTCGAACGATTTTTGCCCCGCCAGCACTTCTTTCCAAACAATCTGCCGCTTGCCTCCGTACGCCTTAGCGACCGCGGCGTCGAACACATTTTGACTGGCTCGCCAGATATCGGGTCCCGTGCCATCGCCTTCGATAAAGGGGACCACGGGCCGATCGGGTACCTCGAGCCGTCCTTGGTGTTTTTTGATGGCCTGGCCGCTGGGTACGCTGGACATGAATCGAGCTCCGAAATCAAAGGTCACACTGGCGAAAAATCGAGAAAACTCTCGTGTTTGCCGATTGTCGACGGTCGGCGAATGTCGGTCAATGGCTGAGAAGATGGGCCTCCCATGACTGTCCAAAACTGCTACGATTTGCCCCGCCCAGTTGTCGCCGGCGCTGGCACGCCTGATAATGGACGCTCGCGTCGGCCAATCTCTGTTCAAACAATAATATCTGAGACTATTTAGGCGGAGGTAAAACCCATGACTGGCTCCCTCGATCGGCGTTCGTTCCTGAAATCGGCAGCTGCAACGGGGGCTGCCATCGGACTCGCAACCAGCGGCGGCCCCGCGCTCCTGGCCGCGGAGGAAGTAAAGCCACCATTGTTCAAGATCTCGCTGGCCGAGTGGTCATTTCACAAGGCGCTGTTCGACAAGAAAATGGACAATCTCGACTTCCCGCTGGTCGCCAAGCGCGACTTCGGGATCGATTGCGTCGAGTACGTCAACCAGTTCTTCATGGATAAGGCCAAGGACATGGCCTACCTCGCCGAACTTAAGCAGCGCTGCGACGACAACGGCGTCACGAGCGGCCTGATCATGTGCGACTCCGAGGGGGACCTGGGCGATCCGGACGAGGCCAAGCGGACTCAGGCGGTCGAGAATCACTACAAATGGGTCGAGGCCGCCAAATTCCTCGGCTGCCACTCGATCCGCGTCAACGCTCGCTCGGCCGGTTCGTACGAAGAGCAAATGAAGCATGCGGCCGATGGCCTCCGCCGGCTGAGCGAATTCGGCGCCCAGCACGGCATCAACGTGATCGTCGAGAACCATGGCGGCCTGTCGTCGAATGGCGAATGGCTCGTGGCGGTCATCAAGCAGGTCGACCTGCCGAACTGCGGCACGCTCCCCGACTTCGGCAATTTCCGCGTCAGCGACAGCGAGCTGTACGACATGTACCAGGGCGTCCGCGAGATGATGCCCTATGCCAAGGGCGTCAGCGCCAAGACCCACGGGTTCGACGCCGCCGGCAACGAGACGCAGATCGACTACCTCAAAATGATGAAAATCGTCCTCGACGCCGGCTACCACGGTTACGTCGGTATCGAGTGGGAAGGCGAGACGCCGAGCGAGCCCGAGGGGGTTCGGCTCACGAAAGCCCTGCTCGAGCGGGTGCGGGACGAACTGTCCTGAGTTTTCCACGGATCTGGGCCGATCGCTTGGCGAAACCGCAAGCGATCGGCCTTTCCAACTTCTTCTGTCGCGGCAATCTGGCCGCCACACCGCTTGCCGTTCGGCCCCGAGGTCCCGCCCACCACGCCGCTTGCTTAACAGTCCTGAGCTTGTCGAAGGGCCTGTCCTGAGCGAAGTCGAAGGGCGGTTTAGCTGACCGCAAACGCCGGCCCCTCTTCCTTACCTCTCTTACCATTCCACATTCCCCAGCAATCTTCCCACCGGACACTTCCCCCAATGGGAACCGGCCGCCTGCCTAAAAAGCAGGCACACGGACCCCGCCCGCTTTTTACGCACGCCCTGCGCAAACATAGGCAACGGCGTGCTAGCGACGCAAGTGCTTGCACTGCAACGAGATGCATGACTGCACTTGCCACGTTCGCAAAATACTCCTAAAAGCGGGCCCCCTGTGGGGCCTTGCGGCCTCTCGTTATTCGCACGACTGGAAGGAGACAATGCCGTGCTCACACAATCGACGGAGAAGTACCAACAAATCCTCTCGACCGCCAAACGCCTCTACGAACAGGAACCCGACTGGGTGACGTTCTTCCGCGAGGTGCTGGGAGTCGACGGGATGGTCCGGGGCTCGTTTGCGAGCCTGGAAGAACTGGCCGCTTTCGAGCGGAGCCAGGAGTTCGAGCAGATTCAAAAGTGGCTGGTCAAGCTGCGTGAACAACGCAGCACCACCGACAGCGATACGGAACCGACCCGTGTCATTACGGTCCGGCTGCCCAAGAGCATGCACGAATACCTGCGCACCGAAGCTCACGATTTGCGGACCAGCATGAACAAGCTCTGCATCTCGAAGCTGTTGCAGGTCATCGAGCAGGACTTGATTCCTGCCGAACGGACCGGCAGCACCCCCGAGCGCAAGCCGCAACTAGCTGCCGCGACGATTTCGTCGGGCATGGGTTCGTCGGGCATCGGCTCGACCGGCATGGGTGGCACGACGAGCATCGGCTCGACGGGCATTGGTAGCTCAACGGGCACCAACCACCAGCCGCACCAAACGCAGCCGCACCAACCGGTGCACACGCCGCAATACCATCCGGCGCACACAGCCTACTAGATTCGAGCTTTCGAATCCGGTAGGCCCCAGCGGCCGCGTGCAAACCATCGAAAAAACTGGATCCATTCCCCACACCCCGGCCCTGGCACCGGGGTGTTTTTTATTGCCGCTTGCCGATTCACTTGCCGGCAGGTGCAGATTGTCCGACCGCTAAGGGTCCAGCCATCTTGCCCATCAACGCAGGCTGGAGCGACGTCTCTGCGCGCTGCTCGTTCCGCCGGTCCTCGCTGAGTCGCGCGACCCAGGCCTCTCGGCACCCCTGCGAGTTGATTCCCACTCCTGCCACCACGTTTCCATCGGCCGACACCGCCGTGGCCAAGGTCAACCGCCAATCACAATACGGGCCCTTTTGTTTGGAAAATTCGTGGGGGAACAGGTCTCGGACTCGTCTCACACGATGCCCCGCGTCCCAAATCGCAGCTTCCTGTCCTCGACGGTTCCGAGAGTAGCCGACAATAATTGTCCCGTCCGACGAGACGGCACAGGCCGTACTCTCATCGCTGACTAGCTCCTCGCCGCGGAGTGCCGTCATTCCGGTCTCTTCGGACCACTGGAAGGCCGTCGTAGTCACGAAGTTGCTGCTTGATCCCACGACCACCGAGCCGTCCGCCGAAACCGCGTACGCACAACTAGTCGTATGCCCTGGCAAATAACCCAGTCCTCTCATCCCCGACTTGGCGGTCCAGCAGAACGCTTCCTGATGCCCAGCCAGATTATTTTTCGCGCCCACGACCACCTGGCCGTCCGCCGAGACGCCATACGCCACCGAACTAACTTGCTCGTCGGCCGCATTCAGTTGCGACGCGACTCCGCCGCGCGGCATCCAGGAATGGGCCCGATCGTGTCGCGCGCACTCGTCGGGTCCAGTGCCGACGACACCAACCGCTTTTGACCCGTCAGCCGTAACGCCATAAGCCACGGCCCAGGGAAACTCACCATTTGGATCCAAATCAACTGTCCCGTCGGCAGACGTCCAACGGACTGGTTGGCTGCGGCCAAGATTCAGCCGTTGTCCGACGACGACGCAGCCACTGCCGGACGCGGCCATCGCGTTTTGAAATCCCAGCCCCTCCATTCCGTCCTCCAGCGTCCAACGAAACGCTTCCGGGCCGTTCTCCGAATGACCATATCCAACGACAACCTTTCCGTCGGCCGAAATCCCGGTCGCCATGCTGTGCATTATGCCACCGGGAAGATCTCCCAGCCCGATGAAGCCTTGTCGCTCGACATGCTTTTCCTGTCGCTGCCCGGCTTTTAAGCTCACGACGGTAGTTGCGGCGGCGAGGACGATCAGTATTACTTTGAACTTCTTCATTGATTACTCGACTGGTGGATCCTGTTCAATTAACTGGACCGCCTCATCGTGAAATCGCTGCACGTCTCCACCGACAGGGCCGATGGACCGACGCCATTCGGTCGCTCTCCCCAGCAATTCGCGGGCCGTGGCCTCGTTACCCAGCTGCCATTCGGCCATCGCCAAGAAGATCCAGTCGACTCCGTCACCTTCTTGTCGAAATCCAAGCGAAGTCCGCAATGCCGCGACCGACTCCGACCAATTGCCGGCTCGGTACTGCGCGATCCGAGCGTGTTCCAGAACATGCCGCTCTTTGGTTCGAGTGAGACGGCCTCCTGCGCCGTGACAACCGCCGCTTCCGCATCCCGCTGGCCTTCGTCCGCACACGTACTCAGGACCAGGCCAACTCATTGTCGCCAGCGCCAAATCGGGCTGGCGCCGAATCACATCGCGCGAAAACGCCACGACCTCGGCCGTTTTTCCCTGACCGCGCAATGCGGCGCTGAGATCAATCAATGTCGGCTGCACGTACGGATGGCTTTCCGGCAAACGGCGACGGAAAATCTCCAACGTCTTGCGGTAACACGTTTCGGCTTCAAGCAGCTTTCCTTGTCGCTGCAATGCAGCGCCAAGATATCGCCAGCCGAAAGCCGTCTCCGGATGCGTAGGACCCTGATGCGCTCATGAAGTTCCACCGACTCGCGTGCCAACCGTTCCGCCTCGGCGAATTCGCCTTTGCGGATCTCGATCCAGGCCAGCTGATGAAGCAGGTTGGGAACAGTTCCATGATTCTCCAGTCGATTCGTCCGGGCAAATTTCAAGGCGGCCTCAGCCGCCGCTTCCGCCTCGAACATCTTTTCCTGTCCATCCAGGCTGAGCACAAGCAGCCATTGCGATTGAAGTGCGCGATCCGTATCGGCTTTCTCAAAATAGATTTCGAGCGAATTGCGGACCAATCGCTCGACCGCAGGGTCGGAACGATCGCGTTCCAACAGATTCCAAGCCAAATAGCGATGACCGTCAGCGACTCGAACATCCCTCGCTCCGTACAAGTGTTGCTGAAGCGATAGCGAACGGCGCAAGTGTGGTTCGGCCCGATCCACTAGTCCCAGTCGCGTATAAGCCGAGCCGATAATTTGTAGCAGAGTAGCTTCGACGTCCGGCTGATCGTCAAGCCGCTTCTTCAAGCCCGATGAGAATTCATCCAGTAGCTCGCGCACCGTATACGCTTTCTCCCCCGCGGTATCTGGATGAGCGGCCGACAGCATATCTTGCATCAACGTTACGACTTCGTTGGCCTTGGCGGTCTCGGCTCGCGCGAGGCGGCTCGCATGCTGCTCCTCCATGGCCCTTTCCTGGGCGATACGCGCCGTTTTTCGGCCTGCATGCGTTCCGCGGCAATGATCCGGTTGCTCGCCGCCAACCCCACGAGCAGTAACACCAACAAGGAACCCACCGCACCCACCGCGGCGATTAGCATACGATTCCGCCGAGCAAATTTGCGGAACCGATAGCCGGCCGATGGCGGACAGGCGGCAACCGGCTCGTCGGCCAGGTAGCGCTCGATGTCTCGTGCCAAACCGTTCGCGGTTTCGTAGCGGCGGTTGCCATCTTTTTCCAGGCATTTCATCACGATCCAATCCAGCTCGCCGCGAACCGTTTGCGGTGAGACGTCGAGGATCCGTGCGCCGGCGATTCGCGCGATGTCGTGGCCGCGTCGGCCGCAGCGTGCTGAGCCGGTGCTCGGGCGCGGCGGCTCCTCCTCGCGAATGATCCGCCGCATCTCGTCGTAGCGCAGCGCGTGTAGCTGCCTTTGTCGAATGGCGTCGTGCCCGTCAGCAGTTCGTAGAGCATCACGCCCAGCGAGTAGATGTCGCTGCGCGTGTCGATGTCCAGGCCGACTCAACTCCGCCTGCTCCGGGCTCATGTAGACCGGCGTGCCGAGAATCTGAGCCGAACCCCGTGAACAACGTTGTTCGGTGAGCTGGCCGTTGGTCGCTTTGGCGATGCCGAAATCGATGACCTTCGGCACGCGGCTGGCCGTCGTGAATCGAGACCAGGATATTCGTGGGCTTGAGGTCGCGGTGAATGATTCCCTTCTGATGCGCGTGCTGAACCGCGTGACAAACCAGCAACGAACAATTCCAGCCGAGCTCGTGTGGTGAGATGATATTGGTCGCAGTATTCGGTGATCGGAACGCCGTGAACCAGCTCCATGACAAAATAGGGCCGGCCTTGATCGGTGGTCCCCGCATCGAAGACCTTGCGCGATGCTCGGATGGTCCATCAACGCCAGGGCCTGACGTTCGGCTTCGAAAGCGGGCGATCACCTGTCGCGTGTCCATGCCGGGCTTGATGACCTTCAGCGCCACCCGCCGCCGCACCGGCCGTTCCTGTTCCGCCATGAACACCACGCCAAAGCCCCCTTCGCCGATCTGCTGCACCAGCCGGTAGGGACCGATCTCAGCGCCGAGGTTTTCCGCGACGGCGCGATCGGCGGCGGTTCCCAATTCCGGTGCGGGAGACTCGAGAAAGCTGGCCACTTGCGACTGGGCCGCGATAAGTCGTTCGACACGTGCGCGGAGTTCCAGATCGTGGCCACACGCGTCGTTCAAGTACGCCGGTCTATGATCTGGCTGAAATGCGACCGCGGCCAGAAATATCGAATCGACGCTCGGTTTGTCTGATACCACGGTCTTTTTCCCTGCTCTACTGACAGTGGCGATTTTTCCTCCGAATTGCCTCACGCCACGGAAAAATTTTTATCTGCATTCGGCATCCTGCATTTCGGAGTGAAGGAACGCTTTTGCATAAGACCAATACCGGTCGGCGGTTGCGCGATATTCCAAGCGCATTGGCCGCCTCTTGATGCGAGAATCCGGCGAAGTATCGCAGTCGCACGAGATTTGCCTTTTCAGGCGATTCCGCCGACAGCTTTTCGAGCGCCTCGTCGAGCGCCACCAGCTGATCGGCGTGCTCGTCCGTCATGGGGAACTCCTCGAGATCAACTCGCTCGCGGTCGCCCCCATGCTTTGGTCGCCGCTTGCGGCGTGCGTTGTCGATCAGAATTCGCTGCATCGCTTCGGCTGCGGCCGCGAAGAAGTGGCCGCGGCTGTTCCAATTCTGCGCTCTTTCCACATCACCAGTCGAACATAGGCGTCATGGACCAGTGCAGTGGCCTGGAGCGTTTGGCCAGGTTTCTCTTGGGCAAGTCTTGCAGCGGCGAATTTTCGCAATCATCGTAAACCAGAGGCAACAGCCGCTCGGCGGCCTTAGGGTCACGGGAATCGATCCGTGACAGAATTTGAGCTACATCGCACATAGTCACTTATTATAGCGTTCGGCTCCGCGACAAGGGGGCTCGCGGGCGAACCGAGACGCGCCGGTTCGGAACTTCATGGACCGCAGGTAGCCGTCGCCGACAGTGGGAACACTACGCATGCTGACTCCACCGCCAATTTGGACAATTCCTGTGTTAGCGGAGCCTGCGGCCGAGTTCAACGATTATTCTGGCCGCTTAGGAACTCGCCGAGATTACATCGCGTCTCGCGGCATTCAGAGCCTGATCCAAGGCGGCAAGATTCGGCTATACTTTTTGGCTGACGACCCACGCCAAGTGCTAAACGCGGTCTTTCACGACTTTGGGCCTTCGATTATTCAGGTATCTGCCTTGAAGCTAATTCGCCGTCTTTTGATAGCTAACCGTAGCGAAATTGCCATCCGCGTGTCTCGCATAGCCGATGAATTCGGCATTCGCACCGTCGCAATTTACTCCCATGAG
>CAWKBP010000008.1:0-78589 GCA_963847905.1 uncultured Planctomycetota bacterium
AATTGAAAGAGGCGACCTAGTAGACGAACTTTCTCGCGCCTGCTGCTGAGCCGGATCACGATCCTGGCCAAACCAACTGTGCTATAATGCATGGGTGGATCAGTAAACAGTTTTCGTACCGCGCCCATGGAAACCAGCACACAATCATCAGAACGCGACGCTGCGAAACTCGCGGCGATCCCGCGCGAGTGGCTGGACGAATTTGATGCCGCCGCCCGGCGGCCGTTGCCGATGCGTTTCCGCTACGCCTTTATCAAGACTTACAAACCGGTGCTGGACGACGCTCGCTTTCGCGCTTTTGACACGACTGCCGACTATCGCCGCTGGTGCGAGGAAAACCTACCAAGCTGGTTAGGCTATGGGTGCATTTGAATATCGCCAAGCGGAAGAAATTCGCGAGGTCTTCGCGCGCCATGGAGTGCGTTATTTGTTCCTCGGCAAATCGGGCGCGATTCTGCTAGGCTTCCCGGACACGACGCAGGACGCCGATGTGTTCCTAGAAAAGACGCCCGAGAATGGGCGGGCCGCGGTAGTGGCACTGCGCGACCTCGGCTTCGACCTGGCGAGCGACGAAATGCTGCAAATCGAGCATGGCAAGGACTTCGTCCAGCTCAAGAACGGCCCCTTCGACCTCGATTTGGTGTTCGCACCTGACGGTATCGAGCGATTTGAAGACGCTTGGCAGCGCCACGTTGAGGTGGAGGGCTTTGCCGTCTGCCACATCGACGACATCATCGCTAGTAAGACCGCCACCGGCCGCCCGAAAGATCGGGAGTCGCTGCCTCGCCTGCGCGCCTTCCGTGAGTATTGGCTTCACAATCACTGACCAAAGACTGCGTTCGCTCAAACACTATCCAACAACTCTTCGCCGCGGCGAGAAAGTAACATGTGATTCCCATGCGAAATATTATGATTCGATGGCTTGGGGGACAATGTGCCGCTTGGGTAAGTGTTGCGTTGGTGGGCGGCTGGTTGGGTGTTCTATCGGCGCGCGGCGAAACCAAGTCAACATTGCAGTCGGCCACGGAGCCGCCGGCGGGCTTCGTACGCTTGTTCAACGGCACGGACCTCACCGGTTGGAAAGGCCTGGCGGCTGACCCCGTGAAACGCGCGAAAATGTCGCCGGAAGAGTTGGCCGTGGCGCAGAAGACCGCCGACGGGCGGATGAGGGCTCATTGGCACGTGATAGATGGCGTCCTCGAATTCGACGGCAAGGGCGAGAGCCTGTGCACCGCGAAGGACTATGGCGATTTCGAGCTGTTGGTCGATTGGAAGATTCCGCCCGCCGCCGACAGTGGCATCTACCTCCGCGGCAATCCGCAGGTGCAGATTTGGGATACTGAAAACGAGGCGGCCTGGCAGCACGGCGCCGAGAAGGGCTCGGGCGGACTCTGGAACAACAAACAGCACGAGCGCTTTCCGCTTGTCAAGGCCGACCGACCCGTGGGCGAGTGGAACACGATGTTCATTCGCATGGTCGGCGACCGCGTGACCGTGAAGCTCAACGACCAGCTCGTGGTCGACGACGTGCCGCTGGAGAATTACTGGGAGCCGGGAAAACCACTGCCCGCCACCGGCACGATCGAGCTGCAGAACCACGGCAATAATCTCTGGTTCCGCAACGTCTACCTCCGCGAGCTAACAGATTAGCGATGCTGGCGGCGGTGAGTTGGAAGTCGTCCTTGGCCGGTCGAAGATAAACCCCCGGGCGTTCGACGGAGGAACCGCCGAATCACCCGGGGCTAATTTTTGGGGAGCGGAGGGCATGGGACTCGAACCCACAACCGGTTGCCCGGCACCACATTTCCAGTGTGGCCGCTAGCCATTCGCTTACCCTCCGGGGTGTCGCGCTCCAATTGTCCATTTTGGAGCGCTAAGCCGCAAGCGGGCTAGTCGCTTGGTTGGATCAGCTTGATGAACTCGGCGTTCGACTTGAACTTGTCGAGCTTGGTGGTGAGCTGTTCCATCGCGTCGACGTGGTGCATCGACGAGAGCGTCCGGCGGAGCATCGTCGCGGCTCGGAGGGTGTTTTCCGGCAGCAGCTTTTCTTCGCGGCGGGTGCCCGATTGTTCGATGTCGATCGCCGGCCAAACGCGGCGATCGGACAGCTTGCGATCCAGCACGAGCTCCATGTTGCCGGTGCCCTTGAACTCCTGAAAGATCAGCTCGTCCATCCGGCTGCCCGTGTCGATCAGGGCGGTGCCGACAATGGTGAGCGAGCCGCCTTCTTCAAACGCGCGGGCCGTGGCGAACAGTTTTTTCGGGATGTCCATCGCCTTGATGTCGACGCCGCCGCTCATCGTGCGGCCGGTGTTGCCGACCCATTTGTTGAACGCGCGAGCGAGCCGCGTGATCGAATCCATCAAGAGGAACACGTCCTTGCCCATCTCGGTGAGCCGCTTGCAACGCTCGATCGTGAGCTGGGAAAGGCGGACGTGGCTCTCGACGTCGTTGTCGAGACTCGACGCGAAGACTTCGCCGTTGACGCAGCGTTTCATGTCGGTGACTTCTTCCGGCCGCTCGTCGATCAGGAGCATCACCATCGCGATGTCCGGATAGTTGACCGAAATCGCGTTCGAGATGTGCTGCAGCAAGATCGTCTTGCCGGTTCGCGGCGGCGCGACGATCAGGGCCCGCTGGCCCTTGCCGAGCGGCGTGAGCAAGTCCATGACGCGGGTCGAAACCGGAGTCTGGCCGGTTTCGAGACGGAGCCACTGCTCGGGGTTGATCGGCGTGAGTTCGTCGAACGTTTTGATCTTGGTGTAGTCTTCCGGCGCGAGGCCGTCGACGTCGAGCAGTTCTTTGAGCCGCGGTCCTTGTCCGCGACGGTGCCGCTGGACGGTTCCGTGGAGCAGGAGTCCTTCGCGGAGTCCGAACTTTTCGATCATCGTGCCGGGCACGAAGGGATCGGTCCGTTCGCGGGTGAAATTGGAGGCCGGGTTGCGGAGGAAGCCGTAACCGTTGGGGTGCATTTCCAAGACGCCAGAGCCGGGGACCAATGGCAACGGTTCGCCGCTGTCGGGGTAGTCGAATTCCTGGCGATCGCGATCCTGGCGATTGGCCGTTGCGCCGCCGCTGCGACGACGTCCACCGCCGCCGCCGCCACCACCACCGCCGCCACGGCCGCGATTTCCACCGCCGCCGCCGCCGCCGCGGATTGTATCCACCGCCGCCGCCTTGACCGCCACCTTGCCGATTGCGATAGCGTCCGCCACCGCCGCCGCCACCTTGACCGCCGCCACCCCCACCACGCTTCTTCTTCATGTGATCCAACACCTTAAACAAGACTCTCTTTCCAAGCGGTTGCCGAACACGACAACCTCGACCGGCCCGCACGATCACAAGCCGTGCGGCACCATGCATTCCAATTCGGGTAAGAGAGAAAACTCACCATCAAAAACCAGAGGACGCTCTCGCCACGCGCTGCGAGCAGCCGCGGCGAGAACCAAATTTAATGCGACCTTCTTCGCGCCATCTCACTTCGCGCCGTCTCATCGAGACATGTACAGCATCTGCGCCGCTGCTGGAGTGACCAGCAGAACGAGTCACTGACATTCCCCCAAAAGATTTGAAATATGTCGCGCTATGCGACATCCAAAACACTTGTGATACATCCTTGTCGACACGTTGCCGTATGCAATCTTTGCTGTTCTAAAACATCCTTGTCCGCAGCCCCGCAAGGCGGCGCGCACAACGAGGCGCGCACAAACTCGGCTCTGCTTCCGCACGTCTATATTTCTCGCCCATGGGCGAGCGGACCTAAGACAACGCTTCGGACAAAACTACAGACGCGTTGTGAAAGCAGACGAAAGCGCTAAATCAGCCGTGGATGCACTGGGCTGCGGGCAGCATGTAATCTGCGACGCCGCAGGCCTGGACGCTCCCACGGATGCCCTCCGCCCAAGAAATATCCTGTTGGCGGAAAGGCGGCCATTGGACTCACTCGGCTGCCAGAGATGTCCCACTCTTTTGTCGGGAAATTCAGGCGGCGAGCAAACCAATGCGTTTGGCCAGTAGAACCCACCCAAAACCCGGGCAGGACAATCAACTCATGCGTATTGTTCCCTACGGATCGGCTGCTGTCAAGGTTCGTGTCCAGCGGTGGACGGCAAAATTGGGACAAATTATCAAAGACAGGGTGGGGGCGGGTGGATTGATCGGGATGGAGTGGGAATGGGCGGGTTGGAACCGAGACTGGGAAGCCCACACCGGGGTCGAAATTTGCCCCGGGCGTTCGGCCCTTCGACAAGCTCAGGACCGAATCACCCGGGGCTAAATTCGAGTTGGCAATGGTGTGCTGGCGGTGGTGGCGGTGGAATCGGCAAAGTTTGCGCAAAGTCGCGGACCCGGATATCCGATACCGATCACTGAGCGCCTGCCCATTGTGGCAGCTGCGTACGCGCACCGCTATTTCGGACGACGAGGAACGCTCATGCCACGCAATCTGCTGCCCCTATATGGAATGCTTGCCAGTCTGCTGCTAACGCTATCGGCGGCCGCCCAGGAAACGGGTGTTCATTGGCAACGCGACATCGAGACAGCCAAGGTCATGGCCCGCGATAGCGGCCGGCTGGTGTTGGTGCATGTGGTCGCGGACGGCTGTGGACCGTGCCAATCGCTCGAGACAAATGTCTTCGCCCAGCCGGGAGTCGGCGGCGCGATCGAGCAGCGATTCGTGCCCGTGAAGCTCAATGCCAATGAGTTTCCGGCGATCGCTCAGGGCTTCGGCATCACGCGTGTGCCAACCGACTTGATCCTCACGCCGGACGGCCAGATCCTCAGCAAAGCGATCAGCCCGGCGACGCCGGCGGCATACGTTGCGGACACAGCGAGCGTGGCCAATCAGTACGCGGCGCAATCGGGCCAGCCTTACAAAGTGGCCACTGCGACGCCGCCGAATCCACCAACGCTCAATCAGGCATACGCTCAGCTGGCGGTTGGCGCTCCGCCGATGGCGACGCCGAGTGTGCCGATGTCGACGGGAACGCCTCCGGCTGCGGGGACCAATGCATTTGCCGCTCCTGGCGCCGCGGCACCGGCGGGAACGGTGATGAATAACTACGCTGCACAGCAGCCCGTGACGCCAGTGCCGACCAATCCGGCTGCGGACCCGTACGGCTCCTACGCACCGCCAGCTGCGGGCGCAGCACCGGGACAGGCTGTGCAGAACCGCTATGCGGCGCCGACGACGCCGACGACGCCGGCCGTGCCAGCCCCCGAGGTGCCCACTTACAACGCGCCGCCAGTGTACAACACTCCGGCCGACACGAGTGTGCCGCCATCGAATCCGGCAGGCCCGGTATCGGAAGAAGCACAGCGACCCGTGGGTACACAACAAGCCGCCGCGGTTCCTGATCAAACCAAGCTGCCGCCTGGAGCGCCGCCCTTGGGCTTCGACGGCTATTGCCCCGTGACGCATGCGGACGAGCTGGAAATGGATCGCTGGCGATCCGACGTACGGCGCGATCCATCGGGGCCGCACGTATTGGTTTGTGGGGCCAGACGAGCAGAAGCAATTCCTTGCCAACCCGGACTACTATGGGCCGGCACTGGCCGGCATTGATCCGGTGCTGGCGATCGACCATCGCCAGTCGGTCCCCGGCTTGCGCGAGCACAGTCTCGATTACGACGGACAGTTCTTCCTGTTCTCGAGCGAAGCGACACTGCAACAGTTTACGAGCAGCCCGGAGCGGTATGCGACCGGTGTGCGGCAGGCGATGGAGATGACGCCGACGCAGCAGACTCGGTGAGAAGAAAAGGAGTCGGGAGCCGGGAGCCGGGAAAGGAATCAATTGCCGATTCTTCCCTGACTCCCGACTCCTGGCTCCTTAATCCTCTTTCAACGAGCGCTGCAGGCGGACGACCTGGGCGCGGACTTCTTCCATGCCGGGATTGAGCCGCAACGCGCGGCGGAACGCCTCGAGCGCGGAGACGGGATTGTCCTGCAGCAGATAGCACTGCCCCATACCGGCGGCCGCGGTGAAGTGGTACGGATTGATCTCCAGCGCCTGATGGCAATCGCGGATTGCCGACTCGTACTGGCCGCGATGGAAGTGGGCCATGCCGCGCTGACACCAGGCTTCGGCGATCCAGGGTGATTCGTGGATCAGCTGCGTGGCAAGATCGATTGCTTCTTCGTAGCGCTTCGAGTCGTTGAGCCGGACGACGTATTGCAGCGACTGCCGCTGTTGCCGATTACCGACGCGGCACCAAAGCTCGCGGATTCCATTAGCGGCGATCGAGCGGACGCCACGGTCGCGGTCGATCAGCGCCCGGCCCAAAACGGCGTTCGAGGAGTAGTCGCCCGTGCAGCTGAGCGCGAGGACCGCGGCCCGACGGGTCACGCAGTCGCTCATGGTGACAAGGCGCTCAAGCGTGGCGCAGGCGTACCGCTCGGAGACCTGGCTTAGAAAAATTGAGGAGTCTTGGTGATTAAGGTACCGTTGGTAATAACCAACCAAGACCGGGCTTCGTAATCGATTCGCGTCCACGCCGAACACTCCGTCAGAAGATGCCGTGTATTACGAGTGCAGCTAATCCGTTTATAACGATCCCTCGGATTGCCGTTCCAAAATGCCGTTCCAAGAGATCCGCGCCATGATAAAACGCCCGTCTTGGGCTGGTCGCAGAGTCCTTTCGATCGCGGGCCGATCTGCCTGATAAGTGCTCGCGCCGAACTCATATTCGGGGGCGAGCGAGCCCGCAACCTCTATGGCTTGAGTGTAATCACAATTACAGGAAGCACAATGAAAAAAACGTCGGATCGCTGTGACGCCGCCAGAGCGGGTGCAAGAAGAAACGGCTGGGATTTTTCCATCGATAGTCACGCGGTCAGGTTGCACTTTCGCAGATTTGCATCCGCCGCATAGGATCAATAGAAGTTGGCAACCTGACCGGTGGCGCAGTGTGGCCGATTCGGGGGAGAAAATGCGGACGAAAATATGATTTGCCGGTTGACATTATTTGGCTTGCTAATCCACTTCACCGCGGCCGTTGCGCTGGGGCAGACACCGGTGCCAAACCGCGTAGCGGGCGGCGCGGCACGGTCGACTGCGGCCGTTCATTCGGTGAATTGGCAACGCTTGCCGCTGCGGGATGCGGTCGCCCGTTTGAATTCGGTGGCTGACTTGCGACTGTTCTTGGATCGTCGCGTCGATCCCGACCAGCGGATCGATCTGGAGATAAATGACGCGCAGCGTCGAGGAAATTGTCGCCCAGCTCGCGGCCAATAATTCGCTTGGCTACGCGCGGCTGGGCCGGCTGGTTTATCTCGGGCCGGTTGAGCCTGTGCTGCGGATCAGCGAACTCGCGGCGGAGCGACGTCGACAAATCGCGGCACTTCCGCCGGCAGAGAAGCGGGCGTTGCTGGATCGGCGCCGGATCGTGTGGCCGCGGCTCACGGAGCCGCGTGGGCTCGTGGAACGACTCGTACAAGAACATGGATGGCGCATCGCGGGCGGCGAACTGATTCCCCATGACCTGTGGGCAGCGGGCGAGCTGCCGGCGATGACACTTGCCGATCAGCTGACTGTCTTACTGGCCGGTTTCGATTTGACCTACCGCGTCGCACCGAGCGGGAGAACTATTGAGATTCGCCCCGTCGATTGGGAATCGATCGACGCCGCGCCGCCTGTTACGCCCACGCCAAGTCGCGCGGCACGCCCGACTCTACCGGGCCGACAGGTCTTTACGCTCCGCATCGAAAATCAGCCGGTCGGAAAAGTTCTCGACCAGCTCGGACGCCGTCTCGGCTGGAAGCTGACGGTCGATGAAGCGGCCTTGAAGGTGGCGGGCCGATCGCTGGACGACCGCGTGTCGTTTCGCGTGGAAAACGCCGACGAGGACGAATTGCTCGAAGCGCTGCTCGCGCCGCCAGCCTCCGCGCAGAGCGCGATGGGAAAACGGTCAGAATCGTGCCCCGATAGTGGCGGACCGCCCTATCCTTTTTCTTTTTTGGTGATCCCGGCGGTCATCAGGCGATCGAGCTGCTCGCGGATCGACGACTCAATCTTGCCTTTGAACATCATCGCGGTGAAGGGCAGCTCGCCGTCGACGACGAGATCCTTTTCGCCGACGTTGATCTTACCGGAGAGGGGAAAGCCGAACGTCTTGAAGCGGAAGGCCAGCGTGTTGCCTTCCCAGTTCTGTTCGAGATCGCTGACCGAGTCTTTGAACTTATCGCGCAAGATGTCTGCGAACCGGTTGAGCCGCTCGGTCGCTTCCTCCTGGGAGAGCGCGTGCGGAACCGTCACGTTGAACTTCGGCATTCCATTTCCTTTTGCGTTCGATTGGAGCGATCCGCCGGCCCCCGCAAATTGCGCAGGTCCGTTGGGCCGGTTTCACTGGCCTCGCGTCACTCCAACAAGTCTTCGTAGTCGGCACGATCCATTTCGTGCCAGAGCGGCAGGCCGGCGCTAACACGTTCGGCGAGCACTCTTAGTTTTTCATCAGTGCCGGGAATCGCGAGCGTGGCGTCGAAGCCTTGCTTGTCGATAGTTTCCGGCTCAAAGTTCCAATTCCCTTCCCGTATCGCTTCCAACACAGACTTCGTCACAATCCACTCCCCTTGATTGCCTGCGAGAACGATTGCCTGCGAACACGACTGCTTGTGACGTAATCAAATTGCTCCTACCACCCATAGCTCGACCCTTCACTGTCCGTGCCTCGCTCAAAGCCCTCCTCCGAGAGTCTGTATCAAGTCTGTTTCCAACCAAATCCTGGTACTCGTTGGGTGCCTGCCCCCACAAGTCAGCGCTTCCGAGTATCGGGATTTTGCGTCCGTTGTCAAGAAAATTCTCGGTTCCCAGGGGTTTCGGTTGCACCCGCGGCAAACTTGGCAGTGGCATGGGCCGTCGGTGACAGCAGCCGGTCACCGGGGTCGCGGCCTGGATTCTAACCTCCGCGAACGAACCCGCCAGCACGACGCCGATCCCGGCCGCGCCGCCGGCCAGCCCGAAGTTGCCTCGTCGGCAGGGCGACACGCTGACCCGCAGGCCCAGTCGATTGGCATTGAAATCGAGGTGAAGCATAACAATTTGGCGCGCTAAGACGCAAAGGAGCAAAGATCGCCAAGGAAGAGACAAGAAGCAAGAAACCGATGGTCAGCGTTGCATCGTACCTACATTTGTTTTTACTTCGACTTTTCTTTGCGGCCTTTGCTCCTTGGCGTCTTTGCGCAACTCAGCTTGCGGTCGTTTCGCCTGCCCGCGCTTCGCTCACTTCGCGCAGCCGGTGATTGAGCCGGCGGATCAGTTCTCCATGGAGCGGTTCGCACCAGGTGCCGCGGATCGTCACGTAGCTCTCGCTCCACGCGCCGAGCGCCGGCTTGACCTCGCGCTCGGCATAGCTGGGGTCACGCTGCGAAATGCGGGCAACCAAGTTTACGGTTGCGTCGCGCTGCGGCGCGGCGGGCAACATGAGCGGACCCTGGCCGAGGAAGAATGCTTCCACCAGTTCGACGGGCACCCCGATTGGCGCGGCCGAGCGGAGATAGAATTCCACGGTTCCATCGAGGTAGGCGATTCTAGGTCGACGCATCTGTGCGATCACCGCGGCAGCAAGCGTCGCGCCGACCAGCATCAATCCGCCTCCGGCCCACAGCCGCCAATTTGCAATCGGCTGCTCACCGGCATATACGATCCACGCCCCCAATAAGAAGAGCAGCGTGGGTGGGACGGAACCAAACCACAACGCACGGCGATTGGGTTGCAACCAGGTCTCGCGCTTCGCATTGACCGGCAGGTGGACGTCTGGCTTCGATTCCATGCGACTTCTATACAACGTGAGCGGCTGGGCCGGGCTAAAGGGTTTGTCGCAGGGGTGGACGATGCCCGCGATCCTAGTTAGCTTTGTAGGTTCTTCTGCAGGCGCAATCTCGCACTTCGAGTGCATCCGAACATGACCGAACCCACCTCGCCGGGATCTTCCGGCCGATTCGTACCGCTTGCAATTGTCGCTTTGGCAGTGCTCTATATGCTTGCGCTGGCGAGGGGCTGGCCACAGTATGGCACAGAGGTGATCGTCGGCCAACAGGCCCATCATGGAGCGGCAGCTGAGGGAGCTGACGCCGCGGAGCATGCGACGGCGGTCATCGAGTCACCGCCGGTCTGGACCGTGATCCCGTTTGTGCTGATGCTCGGTGCGATTGCCATCTTGCCGTTGGTGCCGGCGGCACATCACTGGTGGGAGTCGAATCGCAGCAAGCTGATCGTGGCGGGAACCCTGGCGGTCGTGGCGCTCGCTTACTATGCGTTCTTGCACGGCACGGCACTCGAAGGGCATTGGCCCGCGCATCACTTGGTAAGCCCCGGCGCCGGATCGTTCGACATTGGCTTTGTGCGAACAATACTCGAGAATGCGATCCTGCAGGAGTACATTCCATTCATCGTGCTGTTGTTCAGCCTTTACTCGATCAGCGGCGGCATTCGCATCGAAGGCGATTTGCAAGCCGATCCGCTCACGAACGCCGCGTTCATGGCGGCCGGCGGGTTACTGGCGAGTTTTATCGGCACGACCGGCGCCGCGATGCTCTTGATTCGTCCGCTTTTGGAAACGAACAAAGAGCGCAAGCACGTCGCCCACACGATCGTCATTTTCATTTTCATCGTTTGCAACTGCGGCGGCTGCCTGCTGCCGATCGGCGATCCCCCACTCTTCTTGGGCTATCTCGAAGGCGTCCCTTTCCTTTGGACGCTTTCGTTGTGGAAGGAGTGGGCCTTCGTCAACATCATGCTCGTCGTAACGTACGTGCTGATGGACCGGATCTATTTCTACCGCCGCGAGACCATCGCCGACGTCGAGCGCGACATCGAACAGGCTGGCAAGCTGAAATTCGGCGGGCTGAAAGTCAACGTGCCGTTATTGGTCGGCGTGGTGGTAGCCGTGGCGCTGCTCGACCCCAGCAAGCCATTCCTCGGCACCGACTGGCATCCGTGGATGTACTTGCGCGAGCTGGTGCAGCTCGGTCTGGTGGCGGCATCGCTATTGTTTGGGGACCAGGCAATTCGGGTTAAGAATCAGTTCAACTTTGGCGCGATCATCGAAGTCGCCGCGTTGTTCATCGGCATCTTCATCTGCATGCAGCCGGCGCTGCAGATTCTCTCGCTCCATGGAGGGGAGCTCGGCATCAACACTCCGCCCAAGTTCTTCTGGGCGACCGGCACGCTTTCGAGCGTGCTCGACAACGCGCCGACCTACCTGGTGTTCTTCAAGACGGCCCAGGCTCTGCCGCACGAGGAAGGCGCCGTTCTCGTCGCGGGTGTCGAGCACTCGATTCTCGCCGCGATCAGCTTGGGCGCTGTTTTCATGGGAGCGATGACCTACATCGGCAACGGGCCAAACTTCATGGTCAAGGCGATCGCCGAGTCGTCGGGCGTGAAGATGCCCAGCTTCTTCGGCTACATGGCCTACAGCGTCTTGATATTGCTGCCGATCCTGGCGCTGACTGTCTGGTTGTTTTTGATGTAACGGGTGGTAGGCTGGGAACGCGTGTCCGCGTCGTGACGGCTCCACTTTCGGAAACTGCTCCGACCAATTACAATAGAGTTTGGGGAGGGCCACGCTACTAACACCATCCTTTTCGTCGGGCGCATGCCCATCGCGCCGTGTCGCATCTCACCATCAATTCGCCCGCTCAACTCGCCAGCTTTTGCGAGGAGCTTGCCAGCGCCGACCGCATCGGCTTCGACACGGAATTTGTCTCCGAAGACACGTTTCGTCCCGAGCTCTGCCTGATCCAGGTCGCCACGAAAGATACGCTCGCGGTAATCGACCCCTACAAGGCGGGCAAGCTCAGCGAATTCTGGCGGACCCTCGCCGACGGAAAACAGACGACCATCGTTCATGCGGCCCGCGAAGAAGTAAACTTCGCGCTCACGGACGGCGGCCGACCACCCGCGAACCTGTTCGACACGCAGTTGGCCGCGGGCTTCTGCAGCACGGAGTTCCCGTCATCCTACGGTGGCGTGGTCGGCAGGTTTCTCGATCGGACGCCCGCCAAGGGAGAGCAGCGAACCGATTGGCGCCGCCGCCCGCTCTCGGCCGCGCAGATCGACTACGCGCTCGAAGACGTCCGCTATCTGCTGCCGCTGCATTCCGAGATTGAGCGGCAGTTAAAAAAACTCAATCGCACAGAATGGTTCGAAGAGGAATCGGCGACCTGGCTCCGCGAACTGCAGGAATCGCGCGACCGGCCGCGATGGCGAAAAGTCTCCGGCATCGGCAACCTGGCGGGCCGCAGTCTGGCGATTGTCCGTGAGCTGTGGATGTGGCGTCAGGCCGAGGCCGAGCGACGCGACCTGCCGCCGCGGCGCGTGCTGCGCGACGACCTGATCGTCGAACTCGCCAAACGCAAGAGCGACCAGCCCGAGAAAATCAAAGCGATCCGCGGCATGCAGCTGAGCGGCGGCAAGCACGCGATGGACGAATTGGCCCGCTGCATTCGCTGCGGCCTCGAAGCGCCACTCGACGAATTCACGCACGGGCGCCGCGAGTCGATGCCGTCGCAGCTGAACTTGCTCGGCCAGTTCCTCACGCCGGCGCTCTCGAGCATCTGCCGCAGCGCCAACGTGGCCACCAGTCTCGCCGGCACGGCGGGCGATGTCCGCGATTTGATCGCCTACCGGCTTGAATTCGGTTCGTGGGGCAACGACCCACCACCGCTGCTCGCCCAGGGCTGGCGTGCCGAGTTGGTGGGCCATCTGATCGAAGACCTGCTCGCCGGCCGCAAGTCGATCCGCATCGACGACCCCTTGAGCGAACGCCCGCTGGCGTTTGACATGGTGAGTCGAGAATAGAACGGTCGGATACGCGAAGACTTCGGTCCACCTACTGAAAACGTCGAAGAATAGATTCGATCGATCCGCGCAGACTCTTTCCGCGCGTCGTGATGTGAACTCGTACCGTCGATCATTCGCCGCCAAGCAGCTTGAGGCAGACCAGCCGATCGGCGCCTTGGATATAGAGCAGGCCGTGGTCGAGCGCCGGGGCTGCCCAGACCGGTTGCGTTAGCAGTGGCTTTCCGTCATCGTCCGACAAATCCCATTGTTGGAGCTCTTGATATCGCTCGGGCGTTGCCCGGACGAGTCGCAATGTGGCGTCTTCGCTGAGACAGACCAGCGTGCCGTCGACCAAGAGGAGCGACGAGCGGCCGAGATTGGGTTGGCTCCAGACGACTTTGCCTGTCTTCCATTCGACGCACCGCAGCTCCGCCTCGGGCGAATGGTAGCCGCTGGATCCGTAGAGGTAGCCCTGGTGCTCGATCGGCGTATTCCAGTGGAGCGCCATGGCCCGATCACGGCGTCGCCCGCGGTCGGTCCAGATTTCTTCGAAGGAGTTGCCGGTGAACCGCACGACCGCGCTACCCAATTCGTAGGTTTCGGAAATGAAGACCTCATCACCAACGACGACAGGGCTCGACGCGTTGACGCTCTCCAGTTTTTTTGCTCGCCAGGGGAAGGTTGCGAGCGTTTTGCCCTGCGCTGGATCGATGGCCATCAATCCAGCACGAGCAAACACAAACACGACGTCGCGGCCGTCGATTTTCGCGGCCACCGGACTGGCGTAGCTGGCAAAATCGTCGCCGGTCGTCCAGCGCTCCTTGCCGGTCGTCTTGTCGAAAGCAACAACGGCCGAACCGGTCGAGACGAGCGGTCCGTTGGCGGAATAGACGTCGCGTCGGACCGCCAGGCGGACTGCCGCCGACGTTGACGATCACCAGGTCGTTCCAGACGAGCGGCGTGCTGCCGACGCCGAAGAAATTCTTGACAACGTCGAATTCACGCGAGGTATCGATCCTCCATACCATCTCACCCGTCGCCACGCGCACGCACTGCAAGATGCCTTCCGCGCCAATCGTGTAGACAAACGCCCCGTCGACAACCGGCGTGGCGCGCGGGCCATTGTTGTAACCGAGCATGTCGGCGTAGTCGGTGGGATATTCGCACGTCCAGAGCGTCTTGCCGTTCTTGGCGTCCATGACACGTTAGCCGCACCGCGTCGCCGAAGCGGGCGAAATGAAACAGTCGTCCGCCACTGATTGCCGGAGCGGAATAGCCGACGCCAATTTCCGATTTGCCACACGAGCGGCGGACCACTTGCCGGCCAATGGTCGGGCAAGCCACGTTCGGCCGACTTGCCATTGCGATTGGGGCCGAGAAACCCGGGCCAATCCGCTTCGGCCGTCGATCGGCTGACGGCGGCCGGTTCGTCCGCTCGAATCTCAGCCAGCGAGAACTCCTATCGCGCCAAGGAGCCCCAACATCCAACAGGTCATGGCGCGGTGCATCGTGGTTCGTCTCCTGCGGGCGGCTGGCGATTTAGAACGCAAGACACCTGAAAGTATTGGCTCAGTCGACGACAAACGCAACTAGGAATTCGCAGACTCGGCATTCGCAGATCGAACAATGTGGACCGGAACCGGCAGGTCGTCACATCGAATCGAAGCGCGGATAGGGCAGGGCGAGCGATTTGGCGTCGCCGGGCGGGAGCGACATCTCGGCCGTTTTCGGCGGAGCATTTTTGAGCAGGTCGGCGCCGGTGATCGCGCCGGTCAGCCGTGGCACGATTTGCTCTTTGGCCGCCGCCTCGACCAAAGCACGCTCCTGCGCTTTCGATTCAACCGGTTTTGCGGCGGCTGGAGCTGCTGGCGAAGCGGCGGGTGGCGGCGTTGCTTGTGCCACGGCGCTTGCGGCCGGCAGGCGGCGTGTTTGTTTTGCCAGCTTCTCCGGCGAGGCAAAGACCGCTTGCTGAGTGAGTTTGACTTTCGCGCCGGGCTGGAGCGACTCGGCGCCCTTCTTGGCCGACGAATCGCCGCCGCGGGCAAGTTGCGATCCTTCGCGTTGCTTCAATACCGAACCGTATTGAAACGGCCCCGCGCCAAACAGCCAGACGTCGTTCGACGAGCTCTCGCGCGAGGCGAGGCCCGACTGCCAAACCGGCCGGCCACTCTCGCGGTGGTAGGCAAACATCGAGATCTTGGCCACGCCGCGCTGATCGAGTCGTTTGGCGAGCGGCAATTCGGGAATCGCCGCGGGCACGCCCTGCAGCGGCAGAATCTGCGGCACGTTCGTGGCCGGGATGCCAAACAAGAGGTCGTTGCGATCGGTGCCGACCGCGCCGGCCCGCGCCTCGACGATGAAGTCGGCCTCTTCGCGTTTGTCGCGCAGCGTGCAGCCGCTGGCGAGCAGATGCTGGCGGAGGTGCTTATCAGATAGTCCTTGTCGACCACGTTTTGGAGCTTCGAACTGTCGAGGTAAACCGACTGCTCGCGGAGCGGATTGAAATCGATGGTTTGGACGGCCCGGTCGATGGCGTCGGAAATGAGCAGCTGCTCGGTGGCGGTCCGCATGCTGTCGGACGAGCGCGTGGTGCCGCAGCCAGCAAGCGCCAGCATGCCGAGCGCGAACACCAACACAGAAAGAGCCACAAGCGGCGAACTACAGCGAATCATGTCGTACCGACCTGAGCTATCGATCCATGGTCGCGCAAAGCCGAGCGCGAGTCGGCAGTCGAGCCGCGAAACGCAGCGAAGAACGGCGGCAGCGACTGGGGCCGGGATTATAGCGGCCCGATATCAGCGGCCAAGACCAGAACCGATGGCACCGCTAGCAGCGATTTTCGACTGGCGCTGCTGCGGTGCAAATACAACTCACTCGCCGTTGTGCGAGCGAGCGATTATTGAGCGGCAGCCTCGTAGTTTACGCCGACCGCCGTCGAACTGGACGAATGCGGCGTGTCGCGCGAAACCTCGTCCAAGTAGAACCGCGTGGTCTCTTCCGCCGCGAGCTTGATCTCCAGGTCGCGGCAGAGCACCTCGGCACGGAACACATGGGTGCCAGCCTCGGTTGCCTTCGCGCGAATCTGTAGGACGATGTCCTGGCCGGCCGGCAGCTTGGCAATCGTGCGGAACGCGACACGGCCATCGGAGACCGTGTAGGGCGCTCCCTCACCGGTTTCCGGATCCAGTCCGGCGGAGAAGAGACCAACGACGTTCACGTCCTCGGCGGTGCTGGCGCCGCGGTTGGTAACGCGAAT
This sequence comes from uncultured Planctomycetota bacterium, assembly GCA_963847905.1. Taxonomy (GTDB): domain Bacteria; phylum Planctomycetota; class Planctomycetia; order Pirellulales; family Lacipirellulaceae; genus DASYDU01. The sequence goes on from CAWKBP010000008.1 coordinate 16,033, forward strand.
CTCGTAAATCGCTTCCTGACCAACGGCGATCGGCCCCGACGGATCGGAGACGTCGAGCTTGAGGTCGGCGATCGCCACGACGTTGGTGACGCCTTGCTTGGAGTCGGTGAGGTCGCCGGCGGCCGTGGCGGCGTTGACGGCGATCTTGTTTTCGCCGGGCGTGCTCACCAGGCAACGGAGTTCCATGTAACAGTCGTCGCCCGGGCCGAGCGGACCGACGCGCCAGGCAACCTCGCGTTTGGTCTTGTCGTAGGCGTGGCCCTCGCTGGCGCTGACGAATTCGGCGCCGGCGGGCAGATTGACTTTCACGGCCACATCATCGGCCGCGGCGGTGCCAGGATTGCGCACACGGAAGAAGTACGTCGCGGCGGTGCCGGCATATTGCGTGTCCGGACCGCGCCAATCGACTTCTAGTTCCGGCTTTTTGCAGAACAGCTCTTTCACGGCTTCCGACTTGAGATTGCCTTCGGCCACGGCGACCGCCTGCACGCTGAGCTTTCCGGCCTCGCGGGCGGTGAGCTCGACTTCGGCGGTCTTCGAGACGCCGGGAGCCAGGTCGCCAACTTCAAACGTGCTCACCGCTTGCTCGCCGCCGCCGGGCGGCAGCAAATTGATGCGAACCCCTTCGGCGACGCCCGTACCGGGATTCGAAAGGGTCAGGCGGTAGACGTTCGACTTGCCGAAGAGCACCTCATCCGGACCAGTGACTTCGAGCTTGAGTTTTGGTTCCTGCACTTCGACGACGGTCCGCGTGTGCATCGGTTCGTGGGTCCACGAGGCAGTCAGCTCGAGCGGGCGACTGGCCCGCGGAATGAGGTCGATGCCCAGCGTCTCGGCTCCTTGCGCGTCGAGCCGGGGAATTTGCCATTGGAGCGTCGCTGCCGAATCGTCGACGGCGATTTGTCGGACGACGCCGTTGGTGGCCGTAGTTTTGACGATTTCTGCCCAGGCGGGAATTCGCACGGTCGCCACGACACTGTTGGCCGTCGAGCCGCCTTGGTTTTGCAGACGCACGCGGTACGACGCCTCACGACCGATCGCGATCTGCTTCGGACCGCGGATGTCGGACGTAATCGAAGGGGCTGAATCAGTAACGAGCACGCCGGAAGAGGCGCCGGATCCGGCGTTCTGTTCTTCCTTGATAAACGACTCTCGGCGAGCATCGGCGGCGTCGCCAGAGAGTGTGTTGCGTGGTGCGAGAGGCTGCGAGCTCACGTGGGACTCGGTTCGTGGCGGCTTGGCAGTCGCCTCTTCCGGCAGCGGAATTGAATCGAATTGGAACGCCTTGGCGGCCGCGCTGTCGCCCTTGGTTTTGCCTAAAAGTGCGCGGCCGGAAGCTGAGCTGGTTGCGGGTGTGCGATCTTGAAGCGAACCGACCGTCGGAAACGAGGAAGGTGCGTAGCGATCGTTCTCCGGAGCGGGCGTCGGTTCCAACTCCGCCACCTCCGGCTCGGGCTCGGCGACGGTCGGCTCCGTTGCATGCGGCAGCGAGATCGGTCCTTGCGTCGGGCTCAACTTCGGCGAGGCGAAGATGGAGTCCGGCGTGGTCGATGGCGATGGAGTGCTGGCAGCCGGCGACGTGCTTTTAGGCGCGGTCGCGATCGTGGTAGTGGTGGTGGTCGTCGTGGCTGCTGGCTTCTTGGCGAGGCCGGCCGCGAAGTCGTCGAGGATCGTGGGCGATTCTTCCGACGGCTGGGCCTCGGGCTTGACAGTAATCGCTGAATGCGTTGTTCCGGTCAGCTCGTCGTGAAGTGCATTGGGATCGACGTCGACGTAGGTCCGCTGCGTCGGCGAGCGGCGCGCGGTCGAGTAGTCGGGCGTAGGCGATGCCTTGGGGGCTGCCGATGGCGATTTCGCGCAACGGGCCGATTGGTCACCGAGGAGGCGGACGAAAACTGACGCGATGCCGCCCGCGACGTCGTCGGTTGGCGCGTGGCGGGTTCACTAGCCTCGGGTTCGTTCGCGGAAGTGCGTCCGAAGAGATTCTGCGGCATCAACGAACGGGGCTCGATCTGCGGAATTCCACCGCGACCGGCGGTTGCCGCACCGGCCTGCACGGAACCAGCCCGCGGCGGCGCGACTTGCGTATACTCCTCGGCGGGAGTCGGCTCGACCTCGTCGTCTGCGTCGGACCATTCGCGGCGCAGTTGCTTGATTCTCTCGGCGAGCGACGGCGACTGGGCGACAGCGCCGGCTGCGAACGAAGTTGCCATAAGAAGTGAAATGCTCAATACCAACCATCGACGAGTCATGATCGCGTCCTTGCCATCGGGGGTGAACGGCTGTCGGGAGTCTCCACAACGCGACACGAATTCGTCGCGCAGGGGCGGACTCTCGCTCAGGATTTCCGCTGTCCGTGGTTATCGGCTTTATCGGTTGCGTAGATTTAACCGATTCGCTGGAAGTTTGCCGGTTAACTTGACCAGGCAAAGAGCGATATCTGGGAAAGCACGGGACGACTCGCTAGCAGTGCGACGCTTCGGCGTTTTTCACGATTTCGAAGCCGAGATCGCGGATCATCTGGTAGTCGGCATCGGCGGGCTGGCCTTTGGTCGTCAGGTAGTCGCCAACGAACAGCGAGTTGGCGGCATACAGGCCGAGTGCTTGCATCGAGCCAAGATGCACCTCACGCCCACCGGCAATCCGCAACTCGCGGTCCGGGTTCACTAGCCGGAACATGGCTAGCACCTTCAAGCAATAGCGCGGCGTGAGATCGTGCTTCTGGCCGAGCGGCGTGCCGTCGATGGGAATCAGAAAGTTGATCGGTATCGACTGCACGCCGAGGTCGCGGAGCGCGACCGCCATCTCGACGACGTCCGCGCGGCGCTCGCCCATGCCGATGATGCCGCCGGAACACATTTCGAGGCCGGCGTCGCGGACCGCGTGGAGCGTGTCGACACGATCGCGGAAGGTGTGCGTGCTGCAGATGTCGCCGTAGTAGCTCTCGCCGGTGTTCAGATTGTGATTCACGCGATCGACACCGCACGCCTTCAGCTGCTGGGCCTGGTCGGGGGTCAACAGGCCGAGGCAGGCGCAGATGTGGAGATTGTAGCGCTCCTTGATCTCCGGCACGATCGTTGTGACGGCGGCCATTTCGCGCTCGCTCGGTCCGCGGGCGGAGATGACAATGCAATAGGTGCGGGCCTGCTGTTCGGCGGCGATGCGGGCCCCGTCGAGCAGCTTGTCGCGGCTCAGCAGATTGTAACGAGGAATTTCAGCCTCAGAGACCTTCGATTGCGAGCAGTAGCCGCAGTCCTCGGGGCAGAGCCCGCTTTTGGCGTTCATGAGGAAATAGAGCTGCACCTGGTTGCCGAACCAGCGGCGGCGGACGCGATAGGTGGCCGCCAAGAGATCGAGCAGTTCTTCGTCGGGGCACTCCAGTACGGCGAGCGCCTCGTTGGTCGAAATCGTTTCGCCGGCGAGGACGCGATCGGCGAGTTCCTGCCAATTCGTCGTGGCGGTTTCTACTGCGGAGTCGGCCATCGTCGGTAAATTCATCGCGTTTTCGTCCCTGGAGAGTCAACTTGTTGATCGCCTTTAGTATCCAATGTCAACGCGGCTAAGGGCAAGGGGGAAAACAGCTTGCGCCAGCTCAACGAAAGCCGACCAACGCCGATTCTCGCTTGGCACGCCACGCAGGAGCGGTCAGAATGACATAATTGAACGGGCGGGCAGTCCCCGACTCCCGGCTCCCGACTCCCGGCTCCTTATTCCACTCATGTCGCGTTACCACCTAATTCGTGTCGGAGCCATGGGGCAGGTTGGCCGCTTTGCGGCGGTCGACGCGGTTCGCTACCCGCGCCACAGCCGGGTGATCGTCCGCACGCGGCGGGGCCTGGAGATCGGCAACGTGCTCACCGAGCCGGACGACGGCGACGACGGCCGCTCGTTTGCCGACGGCGAAATCCTCCGCGGCATGACCGTCGAGGACGAACTGTTGGAGGCCCGGCTGGAGAGTCATCGGCACGAGGCGTACGAGGCCTGTGCGTCGCTGCTGGCGGAACAGAAGCTTTCGGCGTCGCTGGTGGACGTCGAGCATTTGTTCGACGGGCAAGGGCTGTTCTTCTATTTTCTCGGCGAAGTGCCGTCGTCGATCGAAACGTACACCGGCAAGCTGGCCGAGGCCTACGAAACCAAGGTACAATTTCGCAAGTTTACCGAAACGCTGATCGAAGGCTGCGGCCCCGGCTGCGGCACGGAAGAAGCCAAAGGGCAGGGCGGTTGCGAATCCTGCACGAGCTGCGCGGTGGCCAGCGCCTGCGGCACAAAGCGGAAATAGTCGACATGCCGCGGACAATTTGTACGCGCCAAAACGCCAAGAGGCAAAGGGCGCAAAAAAGAAAAACCAAAACAAAGGATCCACTGATGAATCTATCTTCGTCGATTTCCTTGGCGATCTTTGCTCCTTGGCGTCTTGGCGCGCCAATCTGCCTGCTGCTTGTCAGCCTATTGATCGGTAGCGCGAATGCCGCCGACAACGTGTTGACCGCCGACGAGCAAGCGGATGGATGGGTGTTGTTGTTCAATGGCCACGACCTGGGCGGCTGGAAGAACAACGACGGCAAGCCGGTGGCGGCGACGATCGAGGACGACGCGATCAATATTCACAACACCGGCGGTTACCTGCTGGTGTACGATCAGCCGTTCGGCGATTTTGTGTTCAAATGCGATGTGAAGATGGGGCCGGCCGAATGCAACTCCGGCGTGTTCGTGCGAACCGGCGAACTGGCCGACCCGGTGAACACCGGCATCGAAGTGCAAGTGTACGACGGCCCCGAGACCGGGATTCACGACTTCGGGGCGATTTACGATCTCGTCGCGCCGTCGCAGGACGTAGCCAAGGGCGCGGGCGAGTGGAACGCCCTTGAGATTCGCTGCGACGGCCCGACGATCAGCGTGACCGTCAACGGCACGGAAGTCGCCACGATGAACTGCGACGACTACGACCAGCCGGGCCTGCGAACCGACGGCACGGCCCACAAGTTCACCGGCAAGGCGATCAAGGATTTCCCCCGTAGCGGCTACATCGGCCTGCAAGACCACGGCCACGAGGTTTGGTTTAAGAATGTCAAGCTGAAAGAGCTTTGATTGGAACTCAGCCGAGTTCTCGAACTTCGTCAAAAGTGAGTGGCTTACGTGCCCCGTGTCTGATCGTGAGCACAACGACCGTATCCTCTTCGATCGTGTAGAGCACGCGATAGGCGCCGAAGAATGTATGGCGAATGTCGCGCCCCACGACGGCGGCTGGATAGGCGACTTCGTGTCGATCTGGTAGATAGCGGAGTGACCTCAGCCGTTCGAGCAATGCAAATCGCCATCGACGCGCATTTGCAACGGAATCCTTGGCAATATAGTCGCTGATCCGTGCGATGGCGTCGTAAGACTCCGACGTGAGGCGAACCTTATGACTCATGGCGTCGGTCGAGCGCGTTGAAGGCGTCGTCGAGATCCTGCGTACGACCAGCCTCCATGTCAGCCAATCCGCGCCTTACGGATGCGATTGTCTCCGCCTCATCATTTTCGCCGAGACCGAGCATCGCCACATAGACATCGGAACGCATCACCACGTATTCGCCTTGCTGGCCCGGGATGGATAGGGGCCCTCCATGCTGTTGTAAAAACGATTCCGTAGCGGGTGCGATTGGCGGTAGTGATGCATCCATATCGTAAGCATACACGATGGATCGCGAATTGCCACTTTCCCTTGCGTTAAACGAGTCGATCGGCAATCACGCGGCGATAGCTATTTGAGGCTGTCCGGGAATTCGAATTCTCCTTGGGTGGCACGCCAGGAGCTTCCAGCGACGGGCGTGGTTGAACACCGGTACGAACTACCACGCCCTTCGGCGGAACCTCAGGGACGTGCCACCCAGAATTCCCGGACACCCTCAGCTATTTTTTACGATTCGTCGCTTCTTCCGACAAAATGGTCGCCACGACGGCGGTTGCCCATTCGCCATGGTTATTGCGGTACGTGCCGCGCATCCAAACGAGCGCCGTGCGCGGGGCGTCCCACTTGGGAACGATTGGCCGCAGGTTGTCCATCGTCGAGTTGGCCGTGATTGGCGTCCAGCTCCAGCTCCGGCCGTCGTCGGCTGTTTCGCCGCGGAACAGCTCGCGGTGACGCTTGTTGTCGGCCGTGCTCACGAGCGGCGTTCCGGTCTGCGGGTCGACGTCGGTCGAGATAAAGATCACGTTCGTGTTCCGCGGGTCGATTGCCGCGAGGCCCGTGTAGTCGTCTTCGCCTGGATAGAGCCGCATACCGGCGTAAGCGATTTCGTGCTGCTGCCAAGCGGTGCCGTCCCAACGGGCAAAATGGTAACGGTGGTCGAAGCCGCCTTGGCCGCGCTCGAGACCGCGGCCGTCTTTCTGTACCGAGAAGATCACGCACGGCCGCTTGTCGTCGTCGAGTTCCAGGTCGATCATCCAGGCAACGTTGTCCGGGTCACCCTGGAAAATCTTGGTGAGGTCCCAGGCGGTGATCGTGGTGTCGTTGCCCTTGGCCAGCGGGCCGAGCGGAGCGCCGTCGCTGTGATAAATCTCGCCGTCCTTCAGGTAGCCGTGATACAGGCTGTCGTCGTAATTGCGGGGGTGGTCCTCGGTGGCCACGAAATGAATCGTGTCGTCGCCGGCGGAGGCGTATTTCATGTAGGGGCCGTAGCCGTCCTTGCCCTGGAGCAGCCGGCCGCCCAGTTGCCAGGTCTGGCCCGCATCGTCGGAGGTCATGTAATTCGGATCGTAGCCGAAGCCACGGTAGAAGTTGATGATGCGGCCAGACTTCAATTGAAACAGGTTTGAATACGTGACGTTGTCGCCCGTGAAAGGCGGGCTGTCTTCGCCCGGCGTCTCGATCGACTGGACCGGTCCCCACTGGAGCGGATCGTGCGGCTCGGAGATGCGGTAGAAAACCTTGCGCTCGACGGCGTGCCGCGTGTAGACGGCCAGGATGCGACCATCGGGGAGCGCGAGCAGGGCAGGGCCGTTGTGGTCGTCTTGCTCAAAATGCTTGTCGAGCACGATCTGACGTGTCGAACCGCTGCTGAGGTCGTGCACTGCGAGTTCGACATTGCCCCAGTTGGGATCGTCGCGGCCACTGTTATAGTTTTCGACGGCCCGCACCGAGCCGACGATCAGCCTGCCGTCGCTAACGATCGCCCGCTCGTCCATGAACCAGGACCACGCGCCGTTGTCGTTGAGCGTGACCAGGTCCCCGGCGACGAAATCAGCGGGCAGCTCGGCACGAGCCGACGCGACGACTAGCAGCAAAACTATCAGCCCGCTGGTTCTAAGCATTTCTTAAACAACCAGCTCCTCGTCCATCTTCGGCCGGCCCATCCAGAAGGGAGTCACGGCAAACCAGAGGAGCGTGGCTCCGAGCATGGTCCACTTGGTCGGCTCGAGTTCGAGCCGGCCGACGAGGAACAAGATTGGCGGAACGATCGTGGCCACCAACGCGACGAGCGAAATGAGTTGGAGGATTAGTCTCATGCGTGCACCTTCCGCTGATAGAACTTGCTCAAGATGATGTAGAGCACGGACGCGAAGAACCAGCCGGGCAGGCCGGCGAAGAAAATCTTGTCGCTGCCGTAGTAACTGACGAATCCCCAACAGGCACCGAGTGTGAGAAACCAGGTGAGGCCCGCGGCCCAGTTGAAGTACTGACCGCTGGCTTCCGCGTAGCTCGACTGCAGGCCGAATTTCCGCAGCAGGTAATAGTCGACGAAGATCACGGCGCCCATGGGCATCAGCAGGAGGCCGTAAATCGCCACAAAGCCGAGCAGCTGCATTGCGAATGCTGGGAACATGCCGGCGATGGCCGCAACCAGGCCGGTGCAGAACGTGACCTTTACGCGCGAGACAGATGGCATGATCGCCTGGAACGCGAGGCCCGCTCGATAAATCGTCGGATTGGCCGTGGTCCAACCGGCGATGATCACGCAGATCAGGCCGGCGATGCCACAGGCACCGTACGCCAGCGGGCCGGGCAGCACGTCGGTGTCAGCCGGATTCCGATGCAGCTGGAGAGCATAAAGGATCGAGGCCGCGATCCAGGCCAGATAGTGGCCCAGGAACATGCCCGAACCCGTGGAGATGCCGTACCACGACTTGCGGGCGAAGCGGAACACGGAGAGATCGCTCATGCCGATGTGCATCGCCATGTTGCAGAACCAGGCAAAGAACATGACGTGCCAGAAAGTGAACTTCACCTGGCCCGGCAGCGGATCGCCGCCTTTCCAGATATGGGTGGTAGCGAGGTTCCAGAGATCGCTGGCCGAATGGATCTCCGAATTGGTCTCATTGATGAACTGACGAAGAGCAATCAGCCCAAACGCGATAAAGATCAACGTCATCCAAGGAGCCGCGATGTTCGCCACGCGCGAGACGAAATCGTAACCGAATGCAGCGACGATCGCCACCAACACGCCAACCCCCAACACGGCCAACACCCAGCCGATGCTGGTCGGATAAACGTCCGTGAGCGTCGGCATCGGAAAATTAACCCAAACACCGATCGCGGTCGCGGACACGGTGATCATCGCGCCGGCGAGGAAGCAGAACATCACGCCGTTGGCGAGGTTGTAGAGCGTGACCAGATGGCGGCCGCAGATTTTTTCGAGCTGGTAGTAGAGCGTGAGCCGGGCCTTGGTGGCAATCGGCGCAGTAAGGAAGGTCCAACTCAGGACGGCCAGCAGGTTGCCGACCAATAGGCCGACCAACAGATCGTAGGCACTTACGCCCGAAGCCACGAACAGCGGACCGATCATCAGTTCCGTGCCGGCCGTGTGCTCGCCGGCGTACATGCCGATGAAGCTCTTGAAACCGAGCCGGGCCCGCTCGGGAACCGGCTCGCGCTCGTACTCATGCGAAACGTTGGATTCGTCTTCCATATCAAGGTCCTTGTTCCACCGAGATGAATCTCGGCCGAAGGATTGTGCCGACGAGCGGATAGGGAGCCGTCGACGCCGCCGCGAAAGCTGATAAGACAACCGAAGCGAGTAGAATACAGGATACCCAGCGGCGAAAACAACTGCCAATCGTCGTGCCGAAGAAAGTCGCTTGAAGCCAGACACGCCACGTAGCGCCGAATTTTTCGAGATTCCGCGTAACGCGAGTAGGGTGGCACGTCCCTGAGCTCCCAGCGAAGGGCGTGGTTCTACAGGATAGCGCTGCGGACGATTCTCCACGCCCGTCGCTGTCGCTCCTGGCGTGCCACACTTTGCGGGGTCAGCCTGCATTTCCGAGCGAGGCGAGAAACTCGCTCATCTCGCCGGCGGCGTGGGCGTCGCCCTGAGTCCGAGCGGATTCGATGCCCGAGCGTAAGAAATCGCGGGCTTCGGCAATTCGATCGAGCCGCGCGAGTTGCTGGCCAGCCATAAAAAAAGCCGGGACATACGGCGGATCGTCCCGCGTGAGCTCAGTGAACTTTGCCAGACTCGTGGCGTTGTCGCCCTCTTTGTCCAGTTCCATGGCCAGGCTGTAGCGGAGGAACGTGTCGCCCGGTTCGTCGGCGAGCATGGCTTCGATTTTTTCGCGGCGGGACATTGGCATAGGAGTCGGGAGTCGGGAGTCGAGTTGCAAGTTGGAAATCAAAGCTCGCCGGAGATGATTTGGAGGGTGCCGGTGTCGTCGCTGGTTCCAAAGGTGACGACATACAGCAAGCCGTCGGGGGCGAACGTGAGTGCGGTCGGTTGACTGATGTCGGCAACTTTGACGGTCCGTGAAGCTGGGTGTCCAGGCTGGCTCGCGTCGTCGATGCGGTGGACGCCGCCCGCGAAATCAGCCGCATAAAGGCTGCCGCTGGCCGGGTTGTAGGCGAGGCCGATGATCTGTTTCAGATTTGTCGACATGGTCAGCTCAACTTGGCCATCGATCGGGCTGTAAAAGGTGAGTCTGCCGCTGGCATCCGCGACCACGACGCGGCCTGAGTTGCTGATCGTGATTGCACGCGGCGCGGGTTTGTCGTTCGTCGCGGCGTCTTCCGCGCCAAACGACTGCGGCTCGCCTAGCATGCCCGCTTGCAAGCGGGAAGCCATCAGTCGGCTGACTCCCTCCGCATCGCGCACCGCCAGGAACAGACGATCAGTCACAAATTCGTTGACGTGCGAGCGCGCCAAGGCGGCGCACGTTTTTCCCCGCGAGGCTTTGTTGCGGGTCGCGGCCTCGCTCGTTGTGTCGGCTGCCAAGACTTTCTCGCCGTCGGGTAATTCGTAGGTCCCTAGTAGATTGCCGCCTTCGTCGCTGGTCGCCCCGACCACGAGCAGGCCCGGATCGAGGAACAAGAGCGCAATCGGGCCCTGCTGCTGGAAGGCATCGGCGGCATCCTGCGTGCCGAAGCCCGTCACGACCTCCGTGACTTGCTGCGGTTCGAGAGTCGTCCAGCGAACAACGCGGCCCGCGCCGCTCTCGGCAATGAACACTTCGAAGCGGTCGGCCGTGCCGCCGGGCCGGACCGCGATTCCCGCGGGCCGGCTCAAATTCTTGAGCACCGTTTCGACCGTTGCATCGGCGGCCAATCCGACACCCGCCACGCTAAAAAGAAAAAACGCGGCAAGAATCTCATGCCAAGGCGTCAAGGCCCAAAGTTTCATGGCCGATTCCTTCGCGCCTTGCGCCTGTGCGTGAGTATTCAAAAAGCAATAACGACCGCTTGCGGCTTAGCTGGCGACTCCGTGCGCCCGTTCGTACTCGGCGATCTTGTCGACGTGCACAAGCGTGAGGCCGATGTCGTCCAGCCCATTGAGCAGGCAGTGGCGGCGGAATTCTTCGACCTCAAACGGGATCGATAATCCGTGGTCGTCGGAGAGCGTCTTGCGTTCGAGATCGGCCGTCAACGTGTAGCCGGGATGGGCCGCCGCACGCTGAAACAAGTCTTCCACCTGCTCCTCGCTGAGCGTGATCGGCAACATGCCATTCTTGAAGCAGTTGTTGTAAAAGATGTCGGCGTAGCTTGGGGCGACGATTACGCGAAAGCCCCAGTCTTCGAGTGCCCACGGCGCGTGTTCGCGGCTCGACCCGCAACCAAAATTCTGCCGCACCACCAGCACGCTCGCCCCTTGGGCATCCGGCCGATTGAGCTCGAACTCCGGATTCACCGAGCCATCGAGATTGCGGGCCCAGTCCCAAAACAGGAACTCACCAAAGCCGGTCCGCTCGATCCGCTTGAGGAACTGCTTGGGAATGATCTGGTCGGTATCGACATTGCCGCGGTCCATGGCCACGACTTTGCCAGTGTGTTTGGTGAATGGTTTCATGGGTTCTCTTGCAGGTGAAGCGTGTAGTGCCAGAAGTTTTTACGCGTTCTCGCGTGAGCCGGAAGGAGCAGCCAAACGTCGGCGACGAAAATCCATCCGTCGACCGACTTGGCTGCAACGTAGGCATCTTTGCCAGGTGTTAGTATTTGAAACTTGATTTCATCGCCAAGTGCGTCGACGATCCAATACTCGCCGACGCCGGCACGAAAATATGCCTCGCGCAGGGTCACGTTGTCCTTATGAATTGACGACGGACTGACAACTTCCATGATCCAGTCGGGAGAGCCGAGCACTTCTCGACTTACGCCCTGGCGTCGGCTTTCCGCCAACTGGCATTTACCCGAACGCACCGTTGCCTCGCTGATGAACATTGCATCCGGCTCGGTCGAAACGCAAGCCGATTCATTCGTAAATAAGTACCCCGTCACCGACAAACCGGCCTAAATCTCGCTCTCGAACTCGTGTATGCACCGTCAAGCCAACGTCTGACTTGACATAGTTATGTGTTTCCAAGAGTTCAGGGCTCATGTCAATGATTAATCCTTCAGTAGAAAAGGATACCTGACCGCGCTCCGGAAACTGATCCGTTGCCGCCCACTCGCGAAACCCGTTCAACGTGCAAGCGGTTGCCGGAACCGAGAGATCGTTTAATCCGTCGGCCGATGCCAACGTGATCGTATGCAGGGTGGTCTCGTCGGCCATAATGGTTGTGGACGAAATTATGCCTGCAATCGGGGAATTGCCGGACGGTCCGATCGGTTCAAAAGCAGGTGAATCAGTGTTCAACATTTCGCGCTCTCGACCTAGAAGTCTCTCAAACTGCAGGACATTCTAATTCCATTCCCGCACGTCCACAAAATGCCCCGCACACGCGGCCGCTGCGGCCATCGCCGGGGAGACCAGGTGGGTGCGGCCGCCGCGGCCTTGGCGGCCTTCGAAATTGCGGTTTGAAGTCGACGCACAGCGTTCGCCCGGCTCGAGCTTGTCGGGGTTCATCGCCAGGCACATGCTGCAGCCGGCTTCGCGCCATTCGAAGCCGGCGTCTTTGAATACGCGGTCGAGCCCTTCCTTCTCGGCTTGCTGCTTCACCAGCCCGCTGCCGGGGACGACCATCGCGCTGACGTGGCCCGCAACCTTGTGGCCGCCCACGACGGCTGCTGCCGCTCGCAAGTCTTCGATCCTCGCGTTGGTGCAGGAGCCGATGAACACGCGGTCGAGCTTGAGGTCGGTGATCGGTTCGCCGCCGGCAAGGCCCATGTAGGTGAGCGCGCTTGCCGCCGTCTTTTGATCGTTCGCATCGGTGAAGTCGGCCGGCTTGGGGACCTGACCAGTCACTGGCGCGACCTGACCGGGGTTCGTGCCCCAGCTGACTTGCGGCGCGATGTCGGCCGCCTGAAACACCAGCGACTTGTCGTACTTCGCGCCCGGATCGGTCGGCAGCGTCCGCCAACGGGCCACCGCCTTGTCGAAGTCCGCACCCTGTGGCACTTGCGGTCGGCCGCGGAGATATTCATACGTCGTCTCGTCGGGTGCGATCAGCCCGGCCCGCGCACCACCTTCGATCGACATATTGCAAATCGTCATCCGGTTTTCCATCGAGAGATTGCGGATCACTTCGCCCGTGTACTCGACGCAATAGCCGACGCCGCCGCTGGTGGAGATCTGGCCGATGAGATAGAGGATCACGTCCTTGGCCGTGACGCCCGGCCCGAGTTTGCCGTCGACGCGAAGTTCGAGCGTCTTGGGCCGCGACTGCAGCAGCGTCTGCGTCGCCATCACGTGTTCGACTTCGCTGGTGCCGATGCCGAACGCCAGCGCGCCAAACGCGCCATGGGTCGAGGTGTGGCTATCGCCGCAGACGATCGTCATGCCCGGCTGGGTGTAACCCTGCTCGGGGCCAATTACATGGACGATTCCCTGGCGAACGTCGTCGATGTCGTAGAGCGTGATGCCGAATTCTTTACAGTTGGCCCGCAACGTGTCGATCTGCTGCTTGGAAATAACGTCGAGGATCGGCAGGCTGCGGTCGGTGGTCGGCACGTTGTGGTCGACCGTCGAGAGGGTTCGCTCCGGGCGGCGGACCTTGCGGCCTGCAAGGCGGAGGCTCTCGAAAGCCTGGGGGCTGGTTACTTCGTGCACCAGGTGGAGATCGACGTACAGAATCGTCTGCCGCCCCGGCTCTTCGAACACCACGTGCTCTTGCCAAATTTTTTCAAACAGCGTGCGCGGAGATGAAGCGGTTCCAGCCATAGTCGTCGAACAATCGGAGCAATAAAAAAGGTGAAGTGGCCAATTCGTGCATGGACGCGCCGCGGATACAGAAGGTTCGCCTGGCGACTGCAAGCACGACTCCCAATTGTAGCTTGCCAAGGGACTTGGAGAAAAGCGGCTCGCTTCCCGCGACGCGGCAGCCGGATAGCGAGAATTGCTCTAATTACCTATCGACTTGCTCGATTTTCACCTGCGCGGTCATTCCGATGTAGTCGCTCGACGCACCGGTAAACATGCCGGAAATCGGCATCACACCGCGCGGATGGTGGCTGACGCCGACCACCAGATGTTTGAGCGAAGTTGGCTCGCCGAGCGTGGGATCGTAGCCCCGCCAGCCAAGCGTCGGCAGATAGATTTCCGCCCAGGCGTGCATCGACGCCCGCCCCGCCTCGGATGCAGGGCAATCGAGATAGCCGCTGACAAACCGAGCCGCGAAACCGAGCAAGCGGCCCGCGTCCATCATCAGCGTGGCCATGTCCCGGCACGACCCGCTGCCCAGTGCGATGGTCTCCGCGGGCGATTGAACGCCTTTTTCTTGTCGACGTTGGTACTTCACGGCGCGATGCACGAGCGATCCCACGGCAATCATCACGCTCTCCGCGTCGGACTCGTTTGGCGGCGGCAGCTCGCGGTCGAGCCAGTCTTGGATTGCCGCAGCGTCCTCCGGATAAGTCAGCGTCTGATAGGCCGCTGCGATCGTCCACTCGAGCGAATCGTACACCGCGGGAAAGGGCACACGCCACGGCTCGATCGCATTGTCTTCCGGAAGCGGCAGCTGGCGCTCCACAACCACCGTGCTCATGAATGCTAGCTCGGCGGCCTCGTTGAGAAAATCGACGGTCGCCACCGAATTGCCGAACACGTCGCGTGTCCATTCGAGACGATAGGCGGGAGAGATCTCGAGCTGCATGCTCTCGATGTGGACATCGTGTCCCTCGCGCGGACGCAGCACGAGCCGGTGGCGGCCGAAGGCTACCGGTCGGGCGTAGCTATATCGCGTTTGATGTTCAATTCGAAGTATGCTCATCCATTCGCATTCCTGACTCCGCCCGAGAGTTGACTCGCGCCTGCGCAAGCTACATCGCGCCGTCGAGATCGAGCGACACGCCCTTGCGGCTGATCTGCGAACGGCGCAGCGGCGTGAACTTGTGGCCTTTCACCAGCAGGCAAGCGACTTCCATTTTCTCGCAGCGCGCTCGGCCAAAGATGCTTGCCACGGCGGCGTCGGCCGCATCGCGGCCCGTGGCGATTCGCACCAGTCCGTTCAGTGCCGAGAGCCGCGTCGGGTCGAACACCAGCCACTGCCCGCCGACGAACGCCTCGAAGCAAGCATGAAAATCGGGCGGCTCGAGTTCGTAGGCGTAGCCGGTGAAGTAGCGGGCCGGGATGCTCAGTGCCCGGCAGAGCGCGATCCCCAAATGGGCAAAGTCGCGGCAGACACCGGTCCGCTGCGTGACCGTGTCGAACGCCGAGGTGCCAGCGTCCGTGCTGCCTCGCAAGTATTCGACGTTGTCGTAAATCCAATCGACGATCGTCAGCACCTTTTTGTAAGGCTGATCAATCTTGCCGAACAAATCCCAGGCGAAGCGGCTGAGCCGGTCCGATTGGCAGTAGCGGCTGGGAAATAGATACGGAATCACGCGCCGGTCAAGTTCGGCCACGGGCGTGTGCTTGATGCTCGCTGCCGAAAACATCTTGTGATGACAATCGACCGTCGCCGAATACGAAATCGTGAGCTGCTTTTTCTTCCCGGTTTCGAGCCGGACAAAGCGGTTCTCGTCGCCATCGGGACTGAACTCTTCGATCTTCACGTAGGGGTCGCAGGAAAACTGCTCTTCGAGAATCGTCTGCCCGGCATTTCGCTGGGCGTGAATGTTGAGGATCAGCGTCGAGGGCAACGAGATTGTGTATTCGAGGTGGCTGGAGACTTGAAAGCGCATGGGGATTTCGCGGAGCTAAAACCGAGGGACAGCCTGGCCCATGATTCTAGTCGTAAGTCCCCCGGCGAGCATAGCGGCACCGCATTACCTCTCGGTGATTTTGCGAATCAGCTCGACTTCCGAGTCGCGGTAGGGTTTCCCATCCGCGCGAAAAATGTCGTGGTGCCAGGGATCCGGCTCGCCGAGGATCGGCGTTTGCCACGTGGACCAGGGATACTTGGTCTGTGATTTTCCATCGACCAAGCCCCAACAATACGCGGCGACGCGCTCCTTTTTGAAGAGCGGAAGGGCGTCTTCAAACGTGCTGCCGTTACCACGGGCCATGAACTCCGTGCACAACAGCGGCCGGCCATACGACCTCAGTTCGTTGATTCGCCGCAAGGTGACGTCTGTTTTTCCGTAGTCGTGAAACGAAATCACGTCGCTCAACTCAAGGGCCGCGCGATGGACCTGATTGAGCTCACTCGGTCGGTCCCAATGGTCGAGCCGCCAAACGCCGACGGTAAGCGGCTGCTTCGGACCGACCTCGCGCGCCCATTCGAATGTCTTTCGCACCAGCCGAGCGGCAAGTTCGTCCTTGTTGGGCAACTCGCGCGACCCATAGCTTCCGCCATTGTCGTTGTCCGGTTCGTTGAACAGATCCCATCCCAACACGCGATCATCCTCGCCAAAACGCCGAAGCACATCGACTACGAAGGGCTTGAGCGCGTCTTGTTGGGCAGAGTCGGCGAGCACGACGCGGCCCGGACTCTGCACCCAGCCGCTGTTGTGGACGCCCGCGCGCGGCTGCCGCTGCGGCCCACCCTGTGGGTCAGGATCCCAAACGCCGTCAAAAAACACGAACAGCGGACGAATGTTGTGCTTCGCCGCGATCTCCAGAAACTTATCGACGCGCTCCATGAAACCGTCGTGGTCGTCGCGCCAGGGAATGTCGTGCAGAAACACGCGCGCGGTATTAAATCCAATCGACTCTGCCCAACCGAGTTCGCGGTCGATCGCTTCGACGTCAAACGTATCGCCCTGCCACATTTCGAGTTGATTGATCGCAGTGCTTGGCAGGAAATTGCAGCCGACGAGCCAAGGCTGGGCATCGTACCAGGCGTTCGCCCGTTCGACAGTCCAACGCTCGGCAGCTTGTGCAAACGTAGCCGACACGAGGAGCACAACCGCGATCCAAGCCATGCGATTACCGGCCACGAATCGAATCCATGCCATAGTCAACTCCAGTGCTTATCGTGTTGAATCACTCGCCATTTCCAGCTTCAGCTTGTAGACGACGGCCAAGTCGTTCGGCGCCGCTGCGGGAGTTTCAATGTGCAGGCCGTCGTCGTCGCGCGACCACTCGATTTCATCGGCAGAACCGAGCATGGATACGTCCGTCACAACGACGTCCGCTCCGGTGGCGCCTGTGCCGAACGACGTGAGCAGCAACTCCTTACCGCTACCCGGCCAGCCCATCTGAATCGCGTAGAGCGTGCGGCCATCCTTGCTTTGCGTGAAGCGGATGTTGTCGGCTCCGTACGGCGAGCGGTCGGCGCGGTCGCCCATACGGACCTCGGGCCCTTCGCCAAATACACGCCATGGCCGCGTGGCGTAGATACCTTCGCCGTTGACAGCGAGCCATTTGCCGATGCCCTTGAGAATCGCCACCGTCTCGTCGTCGAGCGAGCCGTCCGCCCGCGGCGGGACATTCAGCAGCAGGTTGCCATTCTTCGAGACGATGTCGATCATCTTGTCGACAACCGCGTCGGGGTCTTTGTAGCGGACGCCGCGGTTGTAGCCCCAGGGACCGATGCTGTCGTCGGTCTGCCACGGCTGCGGTCGGATGTCGCGCGATTTGCCGCGTTCGATGTCGAGTGTGGCAATGTCGGGGAAATACGGCGCTCGCTTCGGCCCTTTGTCGCTTTTGTGCGTGAGGACTGCTTCGAGGCGGCCATCGTGGCGAGCCATGTTCGCGTTGTAGAAGTAGGCGAACAGCCGCATGCCGGTGCGGCCGTGGTCACTGCCGGCGAACGGAACGGCGCTATCGAGATACAAGAAATCGGGCTGATAATTGTCGATCAGCTCCTTTTGTTTGAGTAGCCAGTATTCCCTCCACCAGACCGGCGCTTCTTCGGTGTCGGCCCGGTTGTCGTCGGGGTAGGGGAAGAGATAGAGATCGGCGAGCTTCGGGTCGTTGCGGACGTAGGGCACGCCCTTGAACTCGCCCTCCTTGTCTGCACCCTGGCAGGGCTGCATCCAAGAAATCGAGCGGGCAAAATGCGTCGTGACGCCCCAGCGCAAACCGTGACGCAGCGTGGCGTCGCGCATCATGCCGAGCACGTCCTTCTTCGGCCCCATCTCCGCTGCGTTGAAGGGCGTGTACTTCGACTTCCAGAGCGCGAACCCGTCGTGGTGCATCGCGCAGGGCGTGAAATACTTCGCTCCCGCCTCCTTGAACAGCGCGAGCCACGCATCGGGGTCAAACTTCTCGGCCTTCCAGAGCGGGATGAAATCGTGGTAGCCGAACTTCGAAGGGTGGCCCCACGTGGCGACGTGATGCTTGTAGACCGACGAGCCCTCCTGGTACATCTCCCGGGCATACCACTCGCCCTTTTCCGGCACCGAGTAGACGCCCCAGTGGACATAGATGCCGAACTTCGCATCGCGGAACCACTCGGGGCACTCGTAGTGGGAAAGCGATTCGACGTTCGGCTCGAACGGCCCGTCGATGTCCACTTCCGCAATCGTATCGCTGGCAAATCCAACCGCGACAAGCTGCAGCACGATCGCAGCGACCCAAACTCGGCAAAGCAAAACCATCGTGTGCATCCGCAAATCATTCCGCTGGGGTCGACGAATTACCGGGATTGCGCCGGTGGCGAAGCTCCTCGAGTTCCGCCTTGAGTGGATTCCAATATAGTCGATCCGCGTCGCGAATTCGCTGCTCTTCTTCCCGAAGCCCCACTTCAAGCTGCGCGAGATCACCTTTCCGAGCAGCACGCAAGAGGGACCGACGCGCGACGAGTTCCTCGACGGCTTCCGTTTCCGCAGAGGCCAATTGGACCAAGATCTCTGGCGTGCGTGCTTCCAGCAACCAAAATCGAGTCTGCTCGTCGGTTGCCGAATCGTGGTGTTGGGCGAAGTGGGCTTCAACCAGCCGGCGGATCATTGGCCAATCTTTGTCCCGTTGTGTTTTCTTGGCGTCCACCAGGTCGGGAAGCGCCATCAACTCAAATCGGCCGCCCGAATCATCTTCCAAAGTAGTGCGACGCGACCAGAGTTCGTCAAACGGAGCAACCCCGCGCATCCGAGACATCACGTCCAGACGCATTCCCGCAACTTCGGCAGCTCGGCAGCGAAAATGGGCTGCATGGCCGCGCTCTAGGTACTCTGCCGTCAGCGGCGGCACCGCAATCGGTTCTGCAGCCAGCACGCGAATCGCCCCATCCAACCGTTCAAGATTTTGCGTCTCGCAAAGAATTGCGATATCACAGTCGCGGCTAAACTCCGCCGCGCCGTAGAACACGCAAGCCTGTCCGCCCATCAGCAGGTACCGGACGTCGTGGGTAGAGAGCGTCGAAAGGACTTTGTGAATCGGGCTCGGGATCAAGCGAACCTCCCACGCTCAGGTAAAATGCCCAGAGTTTGCTCGACTCACAAAACCGCTCCTGCGGCGTGAGTGCATACCAGTCGCGCCATTCGGGATCGAGCCAGCTTTCCATACAAGAATTGTACCCTATTTCAGGGCGAGGGAGGACGGGTGCAGTGCTCCACACCGATGCACCATTTCGGCCAATCCGCAACTAAACCGCCGCCGCTTCGACCAATTCGGCGGCCATTTTTTTCCGATCGGGGCAGCCGTTGCAGTTCCACCAATCGTGGGCCCGATCGCTCGACCAGGGATCTTCCATCACCAGCTCGCGGAGCGCCCGCTGGAGGGTCGCCACATCCTGGTAGCGATGCTCCCGATCTTTTTCCAAACACCGTAGCACGATCTCTTCCACGTCGCGGGGGATCGTGGCGTTGTGCTCGCGGGGCGGGACGACTTCCTGCGACGCGTGGGCAATCATCACCTTCAGCGGATTGTCCGACTCGAATGGCGGCCGGCCGGTGAGCATGTAATAGATCACCGCGCCGAGCGAGTAGATGTCGCTGCGCGCGTCGATCTGGTCTTCGCCGGCGGCCTGCTCGGGCGACATAAACAGCGGCGAGCCGGTGATCGTGCCTTCGATCGTCAGGTTGGCATTCGCGTCATCCGCTTCAAACCGCTTCTTGGCCAGGCCGAAATCAAGCAGCTTGGCCACGTCGAAGATGCCGCCGCGATACGCACAGAAAATGTTGGCCGGCTTGATGTCGCGGTGCACCAGTCCGATCCCATGCGCTTCGTTCAAGGCCGCGCACACCTGGTCCATCAAGTAGACCGTGCGGCCGGCGGAAAACGGGCCGTAGTCATCGACGATTTCGCCGATGTTGTGTCCCGGCAGGAATTCCATCACGTAGTAAAAAGTGCCCTCGGCGGTGCGGCCGTAGTCGTAGATGTCGATCGAATTCCAGTGCGAGAGCTTCGCAGTGGCGCGGACCTCGCGCTCGAAGCGGGCCAGCGCCTGGGGGTCGCCCGCCTTCTCGGCGCGGATGATTTTCACCGCGCAGGGCCGCTTCATCATCTTGTGCTCGGCCAAGTAGACGTCGCCCATCCCGCCGCTTCCCAACTTTTGCTTGAGTCGGTATTGGCCAAGCTGCTTGGCGGCAAACGCCTCGCGCCGGAGCGTGCCGATGGTGTGCACGCCCACAGTGCCCACCAGCACGGCAATGGCCAATGTCATCAGCTGACCGCTAATGAAACCAACGTACTCGGATTGCGAAAGCACCGCCTTCAAGTCGGGCACGGTCATGAACATGTACAGCAATAAACCGATCGGTAGCGCCGCCACTAGCGACGCGACCGCGAGTGCTCGCTGCCACGTATTCGGAATGAAGATTGCATACGTGAAAATCACAAGCATCCAGGGGGCCATCATCAACGGTATGAATCCCCGACCGTCTTGGAGCGACACCGCCGACGTCACTTCGCTATACTCTTTCAAGACAAAGAACGCCGCCGGGGCGCCGAATACCAATAGCTCGGCCAGCCGCAGCATCGGCAGCGAAACCATGCACCGGCGACAGAGCTTGATCGCCACCAGCCCCAGCAGTATGGTCACACCGACGTGTGGATATAACATCCAACCGTGCCCAGAATTGTTCCACTCGTCCCAATAGAATGGCCATCGCAGCAAGAATGCCAAGAAGCCCACAAAGAACAGCACCGCCGCGATCCGCAGCCGACCGCGCAACAGATCGCGCGTCTCCTGGCTTAGATGCGGTGCACTGCCTTCGACCAGCGCCACCTGGCGGCGCGCGGAGTCGCTTCCGCGGTCCGTGCTATCGCTGGCTTGCGGAAAACGGGGCGGGGCGACGAGGATCGTTTCGTCGCCCGGCAAGGAAGGCGGGGCGCCATTGGCGCGGTGATCGAATTCAAACGGCGGCACCGACGGCTACCTCATGCGGGGGAAAGGAGTGCCTGGGAGCACCTACCATCCTACGCACGACGGGCGTATTCGGGCAGGGGCGTTCCCCCCGGAGATACGACAATCTATGCCGCTTTGCGTTCGCCCAGGGTCGACGCTTGCTTCGCAAGTAGCGAGTGGTTCAGCAGTTCGAACGTCGAGCGGCCGGACACGTCGATCCGTTCGCGGAGGACCACCGACGTACCGTCGATCATTCGCGGAAAGTAGAACCAGGCCGCGGCCAACATGCTTTCGGGCACGGCCGACGAGAGCAACAACAGGCCCGTGTGCTGATGGGCATTGGCGATCGCCGCGACCGAGCGGGCCGGTTCGCCCGGCACCAAGCGCACGGTTGCCCCGGTGGATTGCAATTCGCGGTGTGCCTGCTTGAGCGTTAGTTTCGGCAGATCTTCGTCGCGGGCATCGAACCAATCGAGGCCCGTGTACGCGATCTGCTCCGAGCCGGAGCAGCGCTGGGCGACTGCTATCATCGCCGTGGTGCGCTCGGTGCTATGAATGCCGACTTCGACGATCCGGCTGACCTTGTGAGTCTTCAGCAAGCGATAGAGCTGCCGTTCGGTCCGCGGCTGCGAAAAGTGGGCCAGGTAGACGTACTTTAGCCAACTTGCAGCTGCCACGGGGAACCTCCTTGTTCGCGGGCGCAAAGGTTAGAGCAACACAACGGCCGGCGTCCATGCCATAGTTGGTCGCGTCGCGCAAAGTGGGCGCGAGTCTAGTGCTTTGTCAAACTAATCTTTTCGGGTTGGGTGCATGGCAAGACGTGAATCGCCAAGTACTTCCGGTGCACCCAACCCGAAAAGTTAGTCTTGACCGGACACTCGTCTAGAAGTTGATCGGCAGCCGAATGGCGGCAAATCAAGCAACAGCGCCGCGTTCGATCAGGTCGCTGTAGGCGGTACAGACCGCAGAGTTTGACAGCCGGGGCCGCGCCGTTAGCTATGCGGACCGTGATTGTCATTGAGCGCGACAGGGATCGCCACCGCGGCCGCGACCACGCCACCCACGATGAACGGATTGGTGGCCCAGACCTTGGCTTTGCGAATCATGCGATTGCCGGGCGGCGGACCATACTGGCCGCGGACGACGTCCGACCCGGAAACAATGTCGATCGACTTCGGCACGCGAGGCGGGGCGGTGCCCGGCGCCCAGAGACGGCAGACATGCAGATTGTCGGCCGTCTTGATTTCGTGGACGCCGCCGCGAAGCTTCGAGACGGCAAACACGCCCTCAGCATCGGTTTGTGTGGTCGCCAGCGTCTTCTCGCCCGTGGCAATGGAGACTTCCGCGTTGGCAACCGGTCGGCCGTTCGCATCGAGCAATCGACCGACGAGCAAACCGCCGTCGGAGAGTTCCACGTCGCGAACGATTGGTGCGTCAACCGGCACCCGTTGTTCGGCGTTCGTTGTGGCTGGCGACAGGCACAAGCCGACACTCGCCAGCGCCGCCAACAAGCGACTCCATTTCGATGAAGCGACCATCTGCATTCTCCGAAAAACTCGCGGAAAACTGGACCGCGAATGTTAGTAACCCCACAAGCCCGACGAAAGGGCAGTCCATGCCTTCCGTCTCCGCGCTAGCTACTTCGACACGAATCTAGCCAGTGCTCAGGCAATGCTTGCACGTCCTGCCTTAGCTGCTCGGTCCATCGTCGCTGTTGTCCGATGCTGCTACCGCCAGCGGCGCTGCGATCGCCGCGGCCACAATGCCCGCCGTGATGTAGGGATGCGAACGCACCCAATCCAGCCAGCGTCCGCCATAGTTGGCGCCCAAGTCGCGCCCGGCGGCCCGTATTGACCGCGGACCAGCTCGTCGCCCGTAACGACTACCGCCGAGTCCGATGCAGCAGGCGGCGCGGTGTCGGCCGCCCAGAGCCGGCAGAAGCTGTGGCCCTCCGGCGTGAGTATCTGATACTGGCCGCCGCGCAGACCCTGCGCGGCGAAAATTCCGTTCTTGTCTGTGTTGGTGCGGACAACTTCGCGTTCATTTTGCCAAATCGAAACGACGGAACCGGTCTGAGCCGTGCCTTGCTGGTTGACTACTTGTCCAACCAGGACGCCGCCCGGGCGAAGCGCCACGTCTTTGGCCACAGGCGTCGCCTCGGCCGCCATCACACTCGGAGGACAAACGATTCCGACGCACGCGATCGCGGCCAGAATCGTCTGAATCTTCTTAATTGTCATTGCATCTCCTTCGCAATTCGGTATCGATTCGTCATCCCTGCCCCCTCCGATTCGTTTTGGCAGCGAGCGACGCGCGGACCCAGCGAGTTGCTAGCAACTCGCGGAATGAACTACGGTCCCGGGTCCGGTATCGACGTCACCCGGCAATCAACTTGACGAAGACTGCCCGCAGATCCGGAAATCTTCGCTTACATTGCCCAGTCCTCCACTCGATTGGCTTGCATTGCTCGCAGTTCACTCGTGCCAATATTTGAAGTGCCGCACCATCTGCTCTGTCGAGTTGGGCACGGCAAGTTCCAGTTGTTCGGATAGGTTTCCCGCAATCTCGCCGCGGCGAATATCCGCAAGATAATGTACGAGCGTCGCGTGAGCCGCCTCGGGACCGTGGAGCATGAAATGCACCCACGCCCAGGAGTAGCGATATTCGCTCGCTCCCATCTCGGCCAGCTCGCGCCGCTGTTCAAGATCGCTCACCGTGCGGACCATTCCCAGCCGCATGTCCCAACGGAGCCAACCGAAATACGGATGGTCAAACGCACGCTCGTCCGGCGGCACCTCGAAATACTTGGCCAGCCCCTCGTCGAGCCAGAGCGGCACCATCGGCAAGCTGGCATGCAGCAGCGCGTGGGTACATTCGTGACGAAGATCCACGGCCAGCGCGTCATGCCGATAGGCATACACCCCAGCCAGCCCGCCTTCCTTCACAAACAAGGCCGGACGATACGGGACGTCGGGATAGTGTTTCGCAAGATAGCGTCGATGCGCCTGCGCGTCCGAGAACAGATAAATGTAGATCGGCTCCGCGGCCGGCGTGACGCCCAACACACGGATCAACTCCGGCTGGAGTTCCTGCAGATCCGCCAGCAGCGGTTCGTATTCTTTGAGTGGGAACGTCGCCTGACAAACGAAGGGCCCGCTCTGCCGCGTGTCGACCCAGTGTTCGGCGCTCGTGGCGTTCGCAACGCATGCGAGTAGCGCCAGCAGAGACAGCGAGACCGGGAGACTAGGAAACAAGGAGAAAGCGCGCGCGACGACTTCTCCTAATCTCTCCATCTCCATTTCTCCGTGTCTCGATG
This sequence comes from uncultured Planctomycetota bacterium, assembly GCA_963847905.1. Taxonomy (GTDB): domain Bacteria; phylum Planctomycetota; class Planctomycetia; order Pirellulales; family Lacipirellulaceae; genus DASYDU01. The sequence continues at coordinate 40,301 of CAWKBP010000008.1, forward strand.
TCATTTTCATACGCCTACGCCGACTTCCTTCGCTGCCACCAACTCGTACGTCGACGTCGCTGAACGACGCGCCTGCCCGCAGTAACCGGTCGGCCGGCGGCAATCTTTGCCGGATTGCGTCCGCACAAGTCGTCAGCCGTTTCGACGTCCGTCAATTCGCAAATCCGATCGTAGGCCCGGCTCATCAGTGGCCGGCGCGTCCGCGGACTGTGGGCGTCGGTCGAAACGACGTGGACCAACCCTTCGGTGATCATCCATTCGGCCATGTCGGTGGCGTGAGTTCCCATCGTGCCGACCAGACTGCCTGCCGTGAGTTGCATCAGACAACCGGCGTCCACCAAATCGACCGCCAGATCGGGCTGCCGCAACAAGCCTTGGTTTCGCTCCGGATGGGCGAGCAGGACGGCAATTTGCCGGGCCGCAAGCTCGTGCATCAGTCCGTTGAGCGGGAAGTAGAGCTCATGGGGCAGTTCCAGGAGCACATGGCGGCGATGATCGCCGAGCGTCACCAATTCCCCCGTCACCAGCTCGTCGATCAGTCCCGGCTCAATGCGAATCTCTCCGCCCGCGAGCACGTTCACCGGAATGCTCTCTGCCTCCAGGCGTTCATTGCACTCGTCAACGAGCGCGCGAATCTCATCGCCGCGGTTGTCGCTCCACGAACCGAGCTGATGGGGCGTAGCCACGATGGTCGCCGTGCCGTCGTCGGCCGCGAGCCGGGCCATCGCCAGCGTATCGTCCCAATGTTGGGCCCCGTCGTCGATGCCCGGGAGGAGGTGACAGTGAATATCCGCAAACGGTTCGTGCATGGGAATTGACATAGCTGCCCAAACGACGGGATTCACCGCCGCAAGGTCGCAGGGATTCTGTGCACCGAGAAGGTCGGCGCTCGATTCGATGAGTAAAGTTCCGTAATCCCGCTTATGCCCGGGATTGGCCCGCTTAAGCAGGAGACTGACAAGATGAGCCCGCGGAGTATAGCGGGCCGCTTTGGAGGGTCAAGATAGGTTCGCGGCCACCTTCGAGCCGTCAAGCCCCGCATTGCTGATTCGATTTGGGGACGGTGCTGAAAGTGATAGCAAAGCCTGGGGCTGAATTGCCAACACGCATTGCATCCGAACACGCCCGCCAGCCCACGCGGGGCACCCGCTTGCGGGTCGGCCGGGGGTAATGTGCGTTTTCGGCCATCAACGCGCCCAATCAATCAACGGCCTGCTCCTGCATTCAGAACACTTGCACACTAACTCGTCGGGTTTATCAACCATCCCGACTTCTTGCAGGCGCCTCGCCGTGCGCCGACAGCGCATCCGCCAACTCGGCCAATATCCAAACCGAGGTAGGCCGCCGCTCGTTCTCACTGCGACCACCCGAGGGTGGCCAAAAATACTTGTTGAAATCGCCTCCCCATCCCGACTAGAACGCATGTACACGTAAAGGGAGCAGGATTCAGGGGTCAGCGAAAAACAGCACGAAGTTCCAGCCCCGCATCCCGCATCCTCCGCCTTCACTCTCAACTCTCAACTCTAGACTCTCAATCCCCATGCCCCGACCACGCATCCTCGACGACCACAAAAAGCAGCAGCTCACCAGCCTCCTCATGAATGGCTTCACCCTCGCCGCCGCGGCCCGAGTCGTCGGCTGCAGCCCCCTCACTATCTGGCGCGAAGCCCGCCGCAGCCCTCAATTCGATGAAACCCTCCGCCAGGCCCAGTTCGCCCGCGACCTCAACCCGGTCCGCACCCTCCAAGATGCCGCCGCCAACGATTGGCGGGCCGCCGCCTGGCTCCTCGAACGCACCCAGCCGGAGCATTACGCCCGCCGCGCGGCCAATTCCTTCAGCCCGCAAGACGTGGCCGCGCTCCTCGACCGCGTCTGCGAAGCGATTGGCGAGGAAACGCAAGATGACCAGATCTCCGCCCGCATCAAGCGCCGCGCCCTGGCCATCGCCAACGACAAGATCGTCCACCAACAACAAAATCCCCTCCGCCCACTGCTCACCGCGCCAACCGCGACCGCGGAGGCACCAACCGCAGACACTCCATCAAATACCGAGCAACCAGAATCTAGCATCGCGTGCCCCGCCCCGAATCCAGACGACAAGCAACCCTACCTGATCCGCGCCAGCGATTTCTCACGCGTCGAACTCAAGCCCGCGACGCAGGCGATGTGAAATCGCCCACTGTGAGTTTTGAAATGAAAAACGCCGACCCTTCAAAACTCTCGCGGCCGCAACTTCCCCATTCCGAACGACTTACAAACTCGACCCCCGCGACCCCTCATTTCAAAACTCAAAAAACTCCGAGCGCCACACACGTTTTGAAATCGCCCCCTTCAAAACCCATCCCGCTGACCAGTCACCAGTAGCTTTGCACCAAAACTCGATCTGTGGGAGGCGTCTCCGACGCCGATGTGGGTCAACTTCGGCATCGGTTGAATTTGCGGGTCAGAAATGGCGGCAAGAAACAGCTCCCGCAGAGTTTTTGTGCAAATCCAGTCACCAGTCACCAATATCGAACTCCTGCAAGCGTGCCGCAGAATTGCTATCATGGCCGAGTAAGTTCAACTGCCGTTCGATAGCGAGACGTTTTGACATGACTCAATCACTGCAAGGTCTGTCGTTTGTCGCCGGTGGCCGCGGCGCGAAGTTCGGCGCCTCCTTCCACGGCATCAACCCGGCAACAGGCGAACAGCTCGAACCGGCCTTCCACGAGGCGTCGGTCGCAGAACTCGACCGGGCCTGTGCCGCGGCGGGGCAGGGGTTTGATATATTCGGCCGCTCGAGCGACGCCACTCGCGCCAATCTACTGCGAGCAATCGCCGAGCGGATCGAGTCCAACGACGAGATCGTCGCCCGCGGCCAACTCGAAACCGGCCTTCCCAAGGGGCGGCTAGAAGGGGAGCGGGCCCGCACTTGTGGGCAGCTGCGGCTATTCGCGGCGCTACTGGACGAGGGTAGCTGGGTCGGTGCTCGCATCGACCGCGCGCAGCCCGATCGCCAGCCGCTGCCGAAACCGGACATCCGTTCGATGCGTCGTCCGCTCGGGCCCGTCGCGGTTTTCGCCGCTAGCAATTTTCCGTTGGCATTCTCCGTGGCCGGTGGCGACACGGCTGCAGCAATGGCGGCCGGTTGCCCCGTGATCGTCAAAGCACACCACGCCCATCCGGGCGTCGCCGAACTGGTCGGTGCGGCGGTCGCCGATGCGGTGGCGGCCTGTGACCTGCCGCCAGGCGTTTTCTCGTTGATCTACGGCGCGGGCCGCACGGTCGGGCAAGCGCTCGTGAGCCATCCGCGCGTCAAAGCGGTCGGCTTCACCGGTTCTCGCTCCGGCGGGCAAGCGCTGATGCAAGTGGCGGCAGCCCGATCCGAGCCAATCCCCGTCTACGCCGAAATGAGCAGCGTCAACCCAATGTTTCTGCTCCCGGGCGCACTCCGCGAGCGATCCGCCGAAATAGCACAAGGGCTGCACGCGTCGGTCACGCTCGGCGTCGGCCAGTTTTGTACTAACCCCGGCATCGTGTTTCTGCCGGCCGGTGCCGCGTCGGAAGCGTTCCGCGCACAGCTCGTCGAACGAATGCAATCCACGCCCGCTTGCCCGATGCTGCACCACGGAATCCGCGAATCGTACTCCGCAGGCGTCGGCCAAAGCGCGAACAATCCTCGCATCGAAACGCTCGTCCCCCACTCGGCCGACGCTGGCCCAGGAAAGAGCCACGCGGGCGCCGCCCTGTTCCAAACTTCGCTCGAAGATTTTCTCGCCGACGAGACGCTGGCAGCGGAAATCTTCGGTCCTGCGACGCTGCTCGTGACGTACGAGACTTGCGGCGAACTTCTCGCCGCGCTTGAGCGACTCGAAGGCCAACTGACCGCAACCGTCCACGCGGCCGCGAACGAAACCGAAGAGGCCGCAAAGTTGTTCGCGGCATTGGAACATAAGGCGGGCCGTGTGATTTGGAATGGCTTCCCGACCGGCGTCGAGGTTTGCCACGCGATGGTTCATGGCGGCCCGTATCCGGCGACTTCCGATGGTCGCAGCACCAGCGTCGGCACGCTCGCCATCGAACGATTCACTCGGTACGTTGCCTGGCAAAATTGCCCCGGGCCGCTCCTCCCCGCAGCGCTCCAGGATTCGAACCCGCTCGGCATTCGCCGGCTCGTCGATGGAAAGCACGAGTAGCTCGCTCCGACAGGCACCACATGACACGCGACCAGCTCAGCACCGTCACCGACTTTCGCTGCGAGAACTGCCTGCCCGCGGACGGCATTTGGGTTGGCCGTGCGTGGTTGCCCAAGTCGCTGGCTTTTAAGAACGTCGCCGGTCCCCACGCGATCTGCGTCGAACACGGTGAAGTCTTGGATCTAAGCGATCGCTTTCACTCGGTCAGCGAACTGCTGGCGGCGGACGATCCGGTCGCCGCAATTCGCTCGTCTCGCCGTCGCTCGCTCGGCGATGTGAATTCTCTCTTGTCATCCAGCCTGTTTCATCGGACGGGCGGTTCCGTCGAGGCGGCGACGGACCCCGTCATATTGAGTCCGACCGATCTCGCCGCGGTGAAGGCCTGCGGCGTCACCTTCGTCCGCAGTTTGCTCGAACGGGTGATCGAAGAGCGGACGCGCGGCGACCGCCAGCAGGCCGACTTGCTCCGCGGCCTGATCCTCGAAACACTCGGCGGCAGCTTGAAAGACATCGACCCTGGTTCCGAGCGGGCCATGGCCCTCAAAGCAAAACTGCAGGCCGAGGGGATTTGGTCGCAATATCTCGAAGTGGGCATCGGCCCCAACGCCGAGGTGTTCACCAAATGTCAGCCCACCGCATCAGTCGGCTTCGGTGCTCAGATTGGCGTGCTCGCCGATTCGGCCTGGAACAATCCCGAGCCGGAAGTGGTGCTCGCCGTCTCGCCGACTGGCAAGATTCAAGGAGCGGCGCTCGGCAACGACGTCAACCTCCGCGACTACGAAGGCCGCAGCGCGCTCCTCTTGGGCGAAGCCAAGGATCAAAACGGCAGCTGTGCGATCGGCCCCTTCATCCGGCTCTTCGACGACGACTTCACGCTCGACGATGTCGAACGTGCCGAGGTGGCGTTGCGCATTGTCGGCGAAGATGGCTTCGAGCTCGAGGACGCCAATCGCATGGCCGAGATCAGCCGCTCACCCAAGTCGCTGGTCGCGCAAGTCTACGGGGCGAATCACCAATATCCCGACGGCTTCATGCTGTTCCTCGGCACGATGTTCGCTCCGACCAAGGACCGCGGCGCCCCGGGCCAGGGCTTCACCCACCACGTCGGCGATCGCGTCGAGATTTCCAGCCCGCGACTCGGCAAGCTCGTCAATTGGGTCAACCACTGCGACCAATTGCCGCCCTGGAAGTTCGGCCTGCGAGCCTATTTGGACTTCGCCCGCATGCGGCAGTAGAAATGGCTCTATTCCGGAGTCTTCACATGAAACTCGCGCTGCGAACAAAGCCACGCCGCGGTTCCCATGAACACCAGACTCGCGCCCACCAGGATCGCGATGCACGTCGCCAGTTGGGGATGTTCCGTGAGACCGGGATCGCGCACCGGATCGAGCCACCAGGTGGCGGCCGCGATGTCCTTAGTTTGCCCGCCGGGCTCGCGGCACCTCGAACGACATCGTCCGATAGGCAATCAGCCGGGCGTAGTAAACGACCGTCACCAGACGAATGCTGAACGGGAAATTCGCCAGCAGCCCCTCGACGACGGCCGTGTAGAGGATGCCAACGACCAGAATTCGTTTCGTGAGGAGGCTCAACAGGCCGAACAAGCTGCAATACGTGATGGCCGAGAGCGCGAAGATCGACGACGCCGTGAGCCAGCGGACCGCCACCTCGCCGATCGGCACATCGCCGCCCAAATAGATCGCCACGTACGTCAGCCCAGTGAACACGAACACGAGCAGCGACGTCGTGGTCATCGCCGCGAGCAACTTGAGCGTATAGATCGCCCACTTGGGAATCGGCCGCAGCAGCAAGTACGTGATCGTCTGCTCCTCCTGCTCGTCTTGAATGATGCCCGACGCGTAGAGCAGGGCGATGATCGGCAACAGCGCTTGCGGAATGAACATCATCACGAGCGAGAACTCGAGCGATTGGGGCGCTACGTTCGGCGCCGTGGCCCGCAGCAAGATGGCCAGGCCGACCGGCAGCAGAAACATCAGCCCCATCACCAGCCAGCGTTTGCCGTGCAAATGCTGACGCAACGTGAGCGTGTAGAGCGTCCAGTAGGCACTCGCGCGCGATGTTCGCGGCGTGCTGCGGCTGGCGATCGATGGGGTGAGTGCGGCGTCGGCCATGATGCGCTAATTCCGAACCAGGTATTTGAACACGGCTTCGAGATTGTCGTCATCCGAATAAACCGCTTGGATGTCGAGCCCTTCCTCAAGGTAAAGCGCCGGGAGTCGTCCATAAAACGCGTCCGGCGCGCGGGTTTCGACAACCAGGCCCTTTTCGCCCGCAAGCATCCGCACCCCTTCGACGTCGTCAAACGCCACGAGCCGGGCCGCCAGCGCACGGCAGTTGTCCGCGTGGAGCACGATCTGGTGCGGGTGCTCGTCGATCAGATCGCGAATTTGCCGGACGTCGCCCTCCGCCACGAGCCGGCCGCGCGAGAGCAGCACGATGCTCGGCGTGAGCGACTGCACTTCATGCAACACGTGGCTGGAGACGAGCACGCTTTTCCCCTCGCTGCCGAGCCGCTGGATGATGTCCATCAAGTCGCGTCGCGCCAGGGGATCGGTGCCGGTGAGCGGTTCGTCGAGGAACAGCACGTCGGGCTCGTGGACCAGGGCCTGAGCCAGCTTGATCCGCTGCCGCATACCCTTCGAGTAGCCGCGAATCGCGCGGCCCTGGTGTTTGGTCATGCCCACCGCGTCGATCGTCCGCGCCGCGGCGGCCCGCGCTTCGCCGCGCGCCAGCCCGCTCAGCCGCGCGCAGGTGTGGACGAAATCCCAGCCGGTCATCCATTCGTAAAACGCATCCTGCTCGGGGCAGAGGCCGATGCGTCGATTCAGCGCCGGGTTGTTCCAGACGCGCTGGCCCAAAACGCGGACCGCTCCCTGGCTGGGCAGCAATTGCCCGGTCGCCAGTTGCAACAGCGTACTCTTGCCGGCGCCGTTCGGACCCAGCAGCCCAGTTACGCCGGGGCGGACCGCGAGCGTGAGCTTGTTGATGCCGATCACGTTGCCGTACCACTTCGAGACGTTGTGGAAGGCAACGACGGACGTCAACTCAGCCGGTCCAGCGATTCGAATTCGGAAGTTCAGGATGCATACGGATAATACCATCAGCCCGGCGAGCACGGCCGCCGACCAATACCAAGGATTCTGCGGCCCACGGACGACGAGCAAATCTTTTTCGCGACGCCGCTCGGGCTGGAGTTTCATGATCTTTTCCCAGGCTGCGTCGGTGCCGAGCAACGCTTGGGCAATTCGGCGCAGGTTTGAAGTGTACGAAATAAGCGGTCGCCAGTCGCGTTCGGCGGCGCCCTGGTCGCTCACGAGGGCGTCTGACTGCTCACCGGCAGCCGCGGCACGCTGCGCCGCATGGTGCCGCTGCTCAGTGTTGACATGCGTGAGTACGCTCGACACGGAACTAGTGACAAACCACATTCCGATCCAAAACAGCGCGACGTACCGCGAATTGCGCGAGAGGGACGAGAGCGCCAGAATCAACAGACCCGCCGACACCGAGATCACCAGGCCGTAGACCACGCTCGCCAGCAGGATGCGAAACGTGTCGCGGAGGATCGTGATATCAAGACTGAACACCAATCCGAGCACGTACGCCGCGAGGGCCGGCAGAATGATCACGGACCCCAACAGCGCGACGATCACGCCCAGCTTGCCGACAAAGTAGTCGATCCGCCGCAGCGGACGCGAGAAATAGAGCGGCAGCGCGTTGAAACGCAAGTCCTGGCTGATCAGACCCGGGCCCGGCAAACAGAATCAGCACCATCGCGAACCATGTTTCGGTGCGGAGAAAATAGCGTGAAGCAGATCGTCCAAATTTCGACGCGATACGCTCGCGGGCCGGCGAGAATCTCCGGATCGAGGAAGCCCAGCATCGGCATGATCGCGGTGATCAAGTCGGACTTGAGCTCGAGCAATCCCCACATCGCCACCACAAACGCCAGGAGCAGCGCCGGCAGTGCCGCGATGATCAGCACGAGCCGAATCATCCGGCCGGCGAGCGCCACGCGCAGGCCGTGCCGCGTGATCGCCAGCCACCGCCAAGCGTGGCCCGCGAGTTCGCCCTGCCAATGTTGATATCCTTGATCGAAGATCGGCATCTAGGCGTGCTCCGCAACTTCATGGACGGCTTCGAGGAACACTTCTTCGAGCGTGCTACGCTGCGGGCGCAAGTAGCGGATTTGCTCCCCTTCGCCGGCCGCCGCTTCCCACAGCAACCGCGGCGATGTCTCCGGCGGGGATTCCCACGACCAGCACATCCTCGCGTCGGGTGACCGCGCAGCCGGCCGCGGCGAGTCGTCGCGCAAACGGACCCATGTCGCCCTTCAGGCGGACTTCGAAACTCTGCTGGTGAACTTGTTTGAGATCCTGAATCTTTCCCTCGGCCAGCAGTCGCCCGCCGCCGAGCACGATCACGTAGTCGCAGACGTACTCCACGTCCGGGAGCAAATGACTCGAGACGAGCAGGCTCATGCCCTTGTTCTTAGCGAGGTCGCGCGCGAGCTCAAGCACTTCCTGCCGCCCGGCGGGGTCCATGCCGTTGGTCGGCTCGTCGAGCACGAGCAACTTCGGATCGTGGACGATCGCCGAGGCCAGCTTGAGCCGCTGCTTCATCCCGGTGGAATAGGACTCGACCTTGCGATAGCGAGCCTCGCCCAGGCCGACGTAGTCGAGCACCTCATGGGCCCGCTGCAGCGCGTCCTTGGATCGCATGCCGACCAGCTCGCCCGCGTAAGCGACGAATCCAATGCCCACCACCTGCGGGAACAGGCATTCATTCTCCGGCGCGAAACCGACGTCGCGGCGCACGTCGAGCGAACGGCGGCTGATGTCGAGCCCCAGGACGCTGCCCGATCCGCCGTCGAGCGCGATCAGCCCCAACAGCGCGCGGATCATCGTCGTCTTGCCCGACCCGTTCGGGCCCAAGAGCCCGATCGCGCCCACGGGCGCAGTCACCGAGAGCTGGTTAAGCGCCGTGACGGAGCCGTAGGTCTTGGTGACGTCGTCGAGTTGAAACAGCACTATAGCTCCTACGCTTCACCCGGCGAACGTCGATGTCATCGCGACAAAAAGTCATCGCGTCAAATCATGTCCTGCTAGTCTAACGGCAACATTCCATTTCTCCAAGAACCTCGTTTCGGCATGGAGAGTCCTCGCACTAGGCGTATATAATCTGGAAGCAATCGAGACCCAGACCATGAATAAAGCCTTTGTCCGCGAACCCGAAGATGATGGACGGGCCTATTGCCCGCGCTGCCGGTCGCTCGGTGTGGCGGTCGAGGCTGGGCCGATCGAGACGCACGTGCGGCCCGAGGCGCGCGACCGTCTCCGCGACGCCGCTTGGTTTTGCAACTTTCCGCGCTGCGACGTAGCCTACTTCAACCAACTTGACGCGGTCGTCACGATCGACGAACTTGTCACGCCCGTATATCCGAAAGATCCGGACGCTCCGATCTGTGCCTGCTTCGGATTGACTTACGACGACGTGGTGGCCGATGTACGGGAAGGAACTCCGACGCGCATCCGTGCCCTGTTGGCGAAGTCGAAGTCGCCCGAGGCCCGCTGTTCCTCGGCGGCTGCCGACGGACGGTCCTGCATGGCCGCGGTGCAAGAGTTGTACATGCGATTGCGGGCCCAAGCGTAAATCATCCTTCGACCCACGGACCATGTTTTGCCAGGCGATCTCGATACACCTCGCGATTACTTCTCGCCCGATTATTTCACCGCCCGCGCACGGTTCGTTGCCGCTTGCCGCGAACGGGGCTTCGCGCATCGAGTCGCTGGTGATCGACGCGCCGAGTCCGGGTGAGGAGCCGCTCACCATCGACGTCGGCGTCGCCGGCTCGGCCACACCGTCGTCCGCGCTGATTCTCTCGAGCGGCATCCACGGCGTGGAAGGGTTCTTCGGCTCGGCAGTTCAATTGGCGTATCTCGATTCGCTCGCGCCCGATTGGCGGCCGCCCGAGGGTGCGGCCGTCATCCTGCTCCACGCGCTCAATCCCTTTGGCTTCGCCTGGCGGCGGCGATTCAACGAAGAGAATGTCGATCTGAATCGTAATTTCCTGCTCCCCGAAGAGCCATACTCCGGCGCTCCGCCGCTCACGGGTCGGTTTCGCAGCCTGCTCACGCCGCGGAGCTTTCATCGTCGATTTGGATTCTGGACGGCGCGGATGGCGCTGCTCGCGCTGCGCCATGGCATCGGATCGTTCTGGCGGACGCTGCCCGTCGGACAGTACGACTTCCCGGAGTTTCTCTACTTTGGCGGTCATCAGCGCGCCCAGACTGCCGAGCAGATCGACCGAGTGTTGCCGACGCTGCTCGGGACGGCGCGGGAGGTGGTCCATCTCGATTTTCATACGGGGCTCGGTCGCTGGGCCAACTGCGATCTGTTGCTGGCCGAGCGTGAACGGCCGGAGAACGCCGCGTGGTGGCGCGAGCATTTTCACGGACATGGCGGTGAAGGAAGCAGTCAGCACCGATAGCTCTTACGTGATCCGCGGCGGCTTTGGCGCGTGGCTGCAGGCGCGATTCTGCGGACTGCAACTATCGCTACGCGGTCGCGGAGTTTGGCACCTATTCGCCGCGACGCGTGATGAGCGCGCTGGCCGAAGAGCTGCGTTGGCACATTGCCCTCGGCAACTCGGAACCGGAACATTGGTCGCGGCGCAAGTTGGCCGACGTGTTCGTGCCGCCCGATCCGCGCTGGCGTGCCAGGGCGCTGGCCACGGGTCTCTCACTTTCGCAGCGGGCGGCCGACGCGCTTTGGCACTAGGCCGACTCGGCAAGCGAGCCGGCGGCGGAATCTTCATCCTGTGGCTTCTTGTCGGGTGCGTTGACCTTGCTGATCACGCGTTTGAACTTCTGGTCGCCCTCGCCAGCGAGCCGATCGACCACCTCGACCGACACATCGAGCTTGTCATCGAGTTCGTAGGTGTCGAGTTGCTCGGCAACGATCTGGTTCGCTCGCTCGCGGTCGAAGTCGACGCCGGGCAGCGGTTCGATCAGGATTCGAAAGCGCGTGTTCTCCTCTTGAATAATCTGGTACTCGCGGGCATCGAGCACTTGCGTGAGCGCGTGCTCAAACACCACAGGCGAGAGCGGTTTGCGCCCCTCGTCGGTCTCGACGTAGAACATGTCGGAATCTCGGCCGCCCACCCGCGCAACCAGCGGCAAGGAGCTGCCACAATCGCAATGTTCTTTGGCCATCGTGACCAGATCGCCAACTTCGTAGCGAATGAAGGGCTGCACATGATTGGCGAGGTTCGTCACGAGCACCTTGGCTCCCTGTTCGCCCGGCGGGGACCGGCTGGTTGTTTTCGTCAACGACTTCGAGGATTGCCCAGTCGGCGTTGACGTGCATCCCGCCGCTTTTGGGACAGCCGTTGGTGAGGAACATGCACTCGCCCATACCGTAGTCGTCGAGCACCGGCGCGCCGAAAATCTCTTCGTAATGCTTTCGTGTTTTGGGCATCAGGCGCTCGCTGATGTTGACGACCTGCTTGAGCTCGGGCTTGAGTGCTAGATTGCCTTGTTCGACTTGTCGCGCCAGTTCGTGCAGGATGCTGGCGTAGGAGGTGAGATGCGTCGGCTGAAATTTGGCCAGCTGTTCGAGCATGTCGTCGTCGACGGAGGAGACTTGTAGTAACTCGATAAAGGGCTGGGCGCCTTCGGGCATGTATTTGAACGCGGAGGCCGAGGGATAGAAGCCGGGCTTGAGCGTCACGGCAGCGAGTCGAGCGGGCGAGGCGAAGTGGGTTGCCAGATCGCCCAGGCCCAAGTCGTCGTGGTTGCCCCGCGATGCCTGCAACGCAAACAACAGCTCCAGGCTCTCTTTTGTCTGCACGATCAACAGTGGCTGGCCTTGGCTACCGGAGGTATGACTCAGCGCGTACTTGTCGCGGAACAGCTGGCCGAGATTCGACGGTTCGGAAAAGAACTCTTCGACGTCGTCGCGGCGAACGTCGTCCACGGTCACGACACGATCAAAATTGTCCATCAATTCCGACTTGTTGGTGGTCGGCAAGTCGGCGAGCTCGAACTCTGTTTCGTCGACATCGGCAAACTTGTCGCGGTAATACTCCGAGTTGGCACGCGCGTGCTCGACCAGCGACTGCAATCGCCGCCGCTGAATCCGCTGCGATGGCCCTCGCGGGCAGCCTTGCCGTCCGTTCGAGCACCATGGCCCGCGTGCCAAACTTGAGTGATTGCCAGATTCCCATCGTATCGTTTACCTCGCTTTGAAAACTACCAAGCCCCGTCTCGTTCGCGGCCCAGATTACCGGGGTTCGAAGGGAGCAACTAGCGTGCCGGCAAAAACTATCGGGATTTGCAGGGTTTGGCGCCGGGAATTCGCTGGCGGGAGTCATCCCATTTTCCCGGCTGCGACCTATAATTGTGCGTGCCAGGCGCCCACATTTTCAGGCGACTTGAACCGGTAGGTCCCCACCATGAATCGTCGACGATTTGCTTTTTGGGTTGGTTTCGGGCTGTTCAGTCTTTCCGAGAAGCTGCACCTCAGCGGCCTCGACGCGCTGGCGGCCGAGGCGATGCGGCGCACCGACAAGGCGACCAAGATCGCCAAACGGATTGGCGCAGAGCATTGGACCGTCGGCGGCAATAAAACTTGGACTTGGTTCGAACGCGAGAACCTCGTCAAGGGTGAGTGGGTGCTCACGGGCATCACCACGCCGGTCAACAAGCAGACGGGCGAGCGGAAAGCAGAGAACATCGCTTACATCGACGACAGTCTGGTGCCAACGGAAGTTCTGAAGAGCGACAAGGCCGCGATTGACTTGGTTAACCACGAGACAGTCAGCCACAAGGTACTCGCCACCGAGGACGGGGTCGAGCAGGCCAGCCACCAAGAAGCCGATGCCGAACACCACGACGACCACCACCCGGAGCATGTTGTCGACCTTGATCCGCAGCTGCCAACCGAGGAGTGCCGAGCCCGTCATGGCCGCCCGCCCAGCAAGTGGCTCCGCAGCCTGAATGCCGAGGAACTTGGCGTCTGGCTGAAAACGATCCGCGTGCCAGAGGCGGGCGTGAGCGGGATGACGGTTTGGACCCATCTCACCCGCGACCACATGTTCGATGCGGCCCATATCAAGGGCCTCACGGAACCGGAGCAATTCAAGCTCCACGCGGCCGCTCATTACGGCTACTAAGGGGCATCGGACTGCAGCTCTGGAATCGTCCTCCCGCGTGAGAAATTCCCAAATAGGTTTGCCCGCCGGGCCGGCCCCGACTTAGAATACTCACAGGCACATTGCTGGGTTTTCGGAACGACCCTTCCATGGAGGTCGCGGGCGATGGTTTGGAACAGTCAATTGCGGTGGTACGCTCTCACATTCACCCTGGTCACATGTGCGAGCGTCGCTTATTCGAGCGTCGCGCGGGGCGAGACTCGGACCTGGTCGAACAAGTCGGGCAAGTTTTCGATCACCGCCGAATTGGTGGCCATCCAACAGGGCAACGTCGTGCTCCGCACCGATGATGGCCGGCAGTTGACCGTGCCGTTGAAGCAGCTCAGCGCCGAAGACCAAGCGTTCGTCGAGAGTCTGGAGCCGCAAAAGCCCAGTCGCCGCAATGCGTCGAAGGGACATGAGCTGGTCGAATTGGCGGAGCAGTTCTACAACGAATTGCGGAGCGAGAAGCGCGAGGTCGCCGGTGAGATGCTCACGACCAAAGCGCAAGAAGTGCTCAAGGGCGGCAAGTCGCCTCTAGTATCACTTCCCGCGCCGGAAGATGGCGATCGCGCCGTCCGCGTCGGCCGCCCGAAGATCGACGACCAAGTGGCCGAGATCGCCGTGCAGGTGAAGGCCGGCGGCAAGCCATACAAGACCACGCTTCATTTCCGCCAAGAAGAAGAGCAGTGGCGCATCTTTGCGATGAGCGCGTCCGAGCCCGGCGGCACGAAGATGTTCGATTTCGAGACCGAGGCAAAAGAGGGGGCCAGTGGCAACGATTCGCTCGAAGCACTTGTCGGCAAGCCGTTCCGCCTGGTGGGTTATACGCTCGACGGAACCCCGCTCGACGTCTCGCGCTACCAGGGCAAAGTAGTGCTCGTAATGTTCTGGGCAACCTGGGACAACGAAAGCCGCGGCGAAATGCAGAATGTCGCCGGCGAGTACAAGAAGAACTACAACAAAGGCTTTGACGTGATCGCCGTCAGCGTCGATCAAGATCTCGAAGCGCTGGGAAAAGCCGTCGCCAAAGTGAGGTTGCCGTGGGCCGTCGTGGCCGACAATTTCGCCGCGACGATGACGGGAAATCAACAGCAGTCGATGGCGGCACAGTATGGTATCCAAATATTGCCGGCGATGATCCTCGTGGGCAAGGACGGCAAGGTCGCGGCCGTGAATTGCCGGGGCAAGAAGCTGGGCGAAGAACTTGAAAAACTTCTGGCCGCCGATCCAGCCGAGCCCGCGGCTGGCAAGCCCGACGCCAAGCCGGCTCGCTAACTCGCTGCGGCGTCGGCCGCCGTCACGGAGTCGACGGGGCGAAGCAGTTCCTTGAGTCGGATACGGCGAATGGTCTCGCCCTCTTCGCGCAGAACGCCCCAGCGGCTCGCCTGCCAGTATTCGCGCGATAACACGTCGATCGCCGTCAGCCAGCCGTACTTCCAGCACGCCGTGTCGATGCACAAAGCGAAACCGAGGTCGAGGATCTCGGAATTCTTCTGCTCCGTGTGTCCGACAACGACCGTCTTGCCCGAGACGTGTGGCTGCTCTTTAGGCGCATCGAACAGCGCCCACCGCAGAGTGTACTCCGGCTGCTCGTTCATCGGCACGTCGGCCAAGTAGTTGGCGTGCGTGAAAATGTGGTCGTCGGTCTCAAAATAGGGAATCGTCGACTCGAGGAGAGCCCAATGGCTGGCGGGAATGTCATCGAGCTTGCCACCGAAGCGATACGAATTGAGTGTCGCCACGCCACCGCAGCGTTCCCAATATCGCAGCGCCGCCTCGCTCTCGCGGGCGGCAAACATCATCTCCTCGTGGTTCCCGCGGATCAACACCACATGGCACTCTTGCTGCAGGCGAATGATCCGCTGCAGCACCTCGCGCGATTCCTTGCCTTGGTCAACGAGGTCGCCGACGAATACAATCCGGTCGTCAGGCGTTGGCACGAGGGCATCCAGCACCGTGTCGAGTGCGTGGCAGCACCCATGAACGTCGCCGACGGCGATCAATCGACCAGAACTCATAGCTGAACTAGCCGCCGAGGTGATAAGTGCAAGTTGCTAAACCATACGATCATCCTACCGCGTCGACAAGCGAGACTGCGACAATTCTTTGTTCAAAGGACACAACGAGCGATTCCCGGTTGTTTAGTTCAGGCAATCGGCGATGGCAGCGCGAATGCCCTTCGGCCGGATTTTGAACTGCTCCCGCGCGTCGTCATTTCGCACAACGGTTGGGTTTTTGAGTCCTTCGATCAGGTGGCGGCCCACGTCGAAGGCTGTCGGGGTGACCAGCGCCAGCCACAGGCTCGACAAGTAGGGCGTTAACACCGGCACCGAGATCAGCCAGCGCCGCAAGCCGCGCTGTCGGGCGTATTCGCGGATGATGTTCCCATAGGTCAACACATCTGCACCGCCGATCTCAAACACGCGGCTCGCGCCGGGCGGCAATTCGCCCGCTGCGATCAAATAGGCCAATACATCATCGACCGCGATCGGCTGCGTCGGCGTCGCCAGCCATTTGGGGCAGAGCATGACCGGGAGCCGTTCGGTGAGTGCTTTCACCAGATCAAATGACAGGCTGCCAGCACCGACGATGAGCGATGCGCGAAACTCGATCGTTTCGGCGCCCCCATCTCGGAGAATTTGTCCGACTTCGTGCCGACTTCGCAAATGGGGCGAGAGCTTTGGATCGGAATCGTCGCCGAGTCCGCCGAGATAGATAATCCGTTCCACGCCGGCCGCTTTGGATGCAGCCGCGAAGTTCGTCGCCGCTCGCCGGTCGTCCTCCTCGAAATCGCTCGAACCGGACATGAGGTGGACGAGGTAGTACGCCGTGCCGATGCCTTGAAGTGCCCGGTCGAGCGACGCTCGGTCGAGCACGTCGCCGGCGACAATCTCAACTTCGTCCGGAAGTCGCCCTTCGCGTTTCTCCGGATTCCGCACCAGGCAGCGAACCTTGCAGCCGCGATCGAGCAACAGCGGCACCAGTCGTCCGCCAACGTACCCTGTACGCGCCCGCGACCAAGACCGGCTTATCTAGTGCTGCAGCTGGTCGTGAGTTCGGTTCCGGTGTCGACACCCTGCGGCCTTTCTCGGTTATGCTGCGTGCGATAATTCGGTTAGGATCATACTTCCATGATATCGCTTCGCAAACCGACTGAGAACGTAATTCACCGCCATTTAGCGGATCAATCGGGCCGCAGTTTCTCGTATGCCCAGCAAGGCATTACCAATCGCGAGCCAGCGGTAAACCCTCCGCCGGGTTACGTGGTGGATCATACGCGCGTCAAACTCGGAAGCGGCGAGTCGACTTATCTGGCGGCGACTCGGGCGATTCGCGGTTGGCAACAATTCGCGCTGGGTTGGCTCGTGGCAACGCCGGCCGATGCGCCACTGCGAAAAGACACGGTCGTCGCGGTCGTTGCGCGGACGGGGGGCGTGTGGTCGGTCAATTGCGCGCGCATCGTCTATACGATCGACGACCAGCAGACGGCAGTTCGTCGCTTTGGTTTTGCCTACGGCACGCTACCCGATCATGTGGAGTCGGGAGAAGAGCGATTCCTGATCGAATGGGACACAACCGAGGGAGGCGTTTACTACGATATTCTCGCATTCTCGCGCCCCAGGCATGCGCTCGCGCGACTCGGCTATCCGATCGTGCGGCGTTGGCAGCGCCGCTTCGGTCGCGATTCGACGGCGGCCATGATCCGCGCCGTTCGCGCGGAAAATGAAGCCGCCATCGGTCCGCAATGACTTATGACAGCATTTTCACGCGACCCGTAGCGAGGTCGTAGGTTGCACCCACGACCTTCAGTTTGCCCGACCGCACGGGGCCGGCAATAATCGGCTCCAGGCCCTTGAGCCGGCCGACGCCCACTTCGACGTTCGCGCGGATCGCATTGGTGAGCTTGTCGCCCGGTTCGTCGCGAATCTGCTCGACCGCCGGTTTGATCAAGTCCACCAACCCGTTGATTTCGCCGGGAAGCGAGTCGTGCTTGTCGATGTGCTCGATCGCCGCTTCGACCGCCCCACACTTGCTGTGACCGAGCACCATGACCACGGGCACCTTGAGGACGGCCACCGCGTATTCGATGCTCCCTTTGACGACCGGCCCGCTACCGCCGACCACGTTCCCCGCCACGCGGATAATGAACAAGTCGCCCACGCCCTGGTCGAACATGATCTCCGGCGGCACGCGTGAGTCGCTGCAGGCAACGATCGCTGCCAGGGGAAACTGCCCCGCTGCGAGCGGCGAGAAATCCTCCGGCCGACGCCGCGGGCTCTTGGTCTGCCCGGTGACGAACCGTTCGTTCCCCGCGACCAATTCGGCGATCACATCATCCGCTGTGAGTCCCGCCCGTGGGTCGGCGCCAGTTTCGGCGGCGCCAGCCCATTGGCTCGTTCCCGCCAGGGCGATCCCCGCCGCCGCAACGCCGGCCTGTCGCATCCAATCCCGTCGAGAGGGTTCGTGAGAAAAACACATGGTCCGGACTCCCTACGATTTGCGAAATCAAACTTGCCTTCGACACGAAGAGCGTCACCAGAGAAGATTAGCTCAGCGATCGGGCCCATGCGGAGACTGATCCAGCAGAATCCGCCCATTCGGTAATTTCAGACCAGTTCGAGCGGCCAGGGGGTCAGTAGTTCGACGCCGGTGGCCGTAACAAAATAGTTCTGCTCCAACCGTACGCCATAGCGTAAGTCGTCGTGGTACACACCGGGCTCGACGGCGATGAAGTCGCCCTCGGCGAAGTGGTCGTCCCAGCAGGGGTTCAAATGGGGGCCTTCCTGCGGGAAGAAGCCGACGCCGTGGCCCAGGTGGTGGTTGAAAAACCAGGGCAGTTGCTTGTCGAGTTCCTTCTGCGCCATGTCGAACAGCATTTTGCAGCTGACGCCCGGCATGACGTTTTCTTCGATCATGGGGAATATGGCGCTCACCGCGTTCCACGCCTGCTGTTGCTTCTCGGTCGGTTCACCACCCACGGCGAGCGTGCGGGCGTTATCGGAATAGTAGCCACGGAAGCCGACACCCAGGTCGAAGATGTACATCTCGCCCGCTTCAATCGCTCGATTGCGCGGCGCTCCGCCGCGGGCTGCGGAGCGAAAGTCCTGGCCGAAGTAGGTGAGGGGCTCGCCCAGCGTTTGGACCGCGACGGCCTCGAGTTCGTTGTAGACCTCGATTTCGTTTACGCCGGGCCGCACGATCTCGCGTGCCCGCTCGTACATCGCGCGATTCGCGTCGTTCGCGCGGCGGTGCATTGCCATCTGGTCGGGATCTTTGTGGCGGCGAAGTTTCGAGATGGTCGGCCCCAGGTCGGCGAACTCCGAACCGCCCAGCTGCGTGAGAAACGTCAGATGGGGGCTGAACGTGGCAAACTCGACGCCGACCCGCGCGGGAATTTTTTGCCGGAAAGATTTTTGCAGCGTCTCGGAGCTCGCCGCGCGTTGGTCGTCGACGAGTGTCGAATGGAGTTTCGCCGGATAGCCGAGCTTCTCGTCGACCGCGGCCGCCTCACCGAGTTGCCGTTCAGGAAGGATGAGCAACGAGAAGCCCGCGGCGCTGAATACGGCGACCGGCTCATACGGAGCGCGAATCAGCGCCCCGGTCAGCCATTGAATCGTCTCGCGGCCGGTGATGACCGCCCACTCGAGATCGATCTTACCGATCTCGTGGAGGAATTTTTTCTGCCGGCCGCGGCAAGCGGCTTCGTTGATAGCATAGGGGTCCATAGCGATCTTTCCATTCTTAGATTCCAGATAGGCAGCCGTCTCATTATCGGATTGCCGTCCCAATTTGAGATGAAATCGGGCCGAAAGTCACGGGCAAATCAACGCTCGTCGGTGCAATCTTGCCCCCCTCTGAGCAAAAAACAACGCCAAAATCTGCTGGAAACGCGTGCCAGCGGCAATCTGCCATCACCATACCCTGCTTTCTGGCACACCCGTTGCGTTTCCATTGTTCCAGTCGCACCACGCGACTGCATCCGCCATGTCGGCGGAGACCGTCAATGCAAGGACCAGGAGTTTGGACGATGCTCGTACTCAGCAGAAAAACAGGCGAACGCATACACATCGGGGATAACATTACCATCGAAATTCGGCGCGTGGCCGGCAACCGGGTCACCTTGGCCCTGGAAGCGCCCCGCACCGTGCGAATTCTTCGCGGCGAACTGAATCAGGCGGCCCGCGAGTTTCGCGATGCAGCCGAATTTCACAACGGGGCCGAGTTTGAAATCTCGACCACAGGCGAAGGAGCGAATGGACATCATGAGATTAGTGAATACGCGGTAGCATCCGAAAACGACGCCGAGCCGGGGCCGGAACCTTACGCTGTGATTCATCGTCGTTTACATGTGCTGCCGACACTCTCACCGCAGCCGATTTCCCATCCCGCGGTCACCTGAAGAAAAAGGAATAAACGATCACCCAGGGGTCGGAAGCCCTAGATCCACGCCAGCGGTCGACCACCCGACGCAGGCTGAACTCACACCCGAGGACTAATCGGCTTCCGACCCCGTTTTTTAAACCCTTCCTAAGTAGAACCAGACGTAGCAGCGCCAAGCGCAGACCCTCCCATCACACCCCCCGCGAAGTCGAGTCGCCAACCGCTGGAACTTGTGTTCCGGCGCGTTGGCGACTTGGCGTTTGGGGTGTGTGTCTTTGGGGTAGCGGTGTTGGATGCGTGCTGGGGAAAAAGAATGGCGGGCAAGCCCGACCGCTAATTAGTGCCGGCACTGCTGTGATAGCAGATGCGTGCCGCGATTGACGCCCGTTGGCCGGTTGCATTACTCTCCCCGCCCGGCATCGGCCGTCCTACTCGTCTATCACTCTTGTTCGAGCGCTCGTGCTGCGCGAATATCAAATTCCGAGGACGCTGCGCACGTCACCGTTCTGCTTCCACCAGCGGCTCCGACGGGCCGCGGCGCTCGCGGTCTGCCTGTACCTGGCTGCCGCCGCAGGTTGTGGCGCATCCTCCGAGTGGGTCAGTGTGCGCGATACGCCTCGCAATCCACTTTCTCGGTCGCTCAATCTCGTATCGCGAAAGGGCCCCAAACCAACCTCGCGGACGATGCAGCTGTTGCGCCGTTACGATCTCGCCGACCAGTGGAGCGGCGATCGCACCAAGCTACTCACTCGGCTCGAAGAAATCCAAGCCCGCGAGCCAAGCCGTGAAAATGAATACGCGATGGCCGAGGTCGCGTATATCTCAGCGAAGGAATCGGAGCACCTGCCGGAGATGTTCCAGCAAGGCAAGGCGCTCGAGTTCTACGGCACTTCACTTGTGCATGCGTACCGGTATTTCTTCGACTACCAGGACGAGTTGCCTCTCAACGCGTACGACCCCCAGTTTCGCGGCGCGTCGGACCTCTACAACCAATCGCTCGAAGGAATGTTGCGGCTGGTTCAACAGGAAGGCAATCTGCGGCCCGGCGCGACGCAAACGATTCACACCTCGGGCCACGTCTGCACTTGCGACGTGGTGCTGCGTTCGGACGGCTGGCACGCCGACGACTTCGAGCAATTCAAGTTCGTCAGCGACTACAAACTGCAGGGCCTGCGAAATCACTATCACAACTATGGGCTGGGCGTGCCGTTGATCGCGATCCGCCGGCAACACGAGGGCGAAGACCCGGCCGAACGATTCTATCCACAGAACCTCAGCTTTCCGCTCACGGCATTCTTGCGCGTGTCGTCGCACGAGGATGAGCAGGGTAGGGCGGGGTCGCCGCATCAATCGTTCGGCTCGCCTCCGCTTGCCGACAACGATGAAACACATGCGACGAGCGGGTCGGGCCTCCATTTCGTGCTCGAATTATACGACTCGCTGGAACAGCCGAAGATTGCGATCGATGGCCGAAGTGTGCCATTGGAAGCCGACCTGTCGACGCCGCTGGCCTACTTCCTCAACCAGCCGCAGTTTCAAGACAGCAAGCTCTCAACGGCCGGACTCTTGAATCCGGGCGAGGCCAAGAAACTACAGGGGCTCTACATGCTGGAGCCCTACGACCCGGACAAGATGCCGGTCGTGATGGTCCACGGTCTGTGGTCGAGCCCCGTCACTTGGATGGAGATGTTCAACGACCTGCGGAGCGACCCCACGATCCGCGACCATTACCAGTTCTGGTTCTACATGTACCCGACCGGGCAACCCTTCTGGCTCAGCGGAACGCAGATGCGCGAAGATCTCGCGGTGATGCGCCGCAAGCTCGATCCGGAACGACAGCACCCGGCGCTCGACCAGATGGTGCTGGTGGGCCATAGCATGGGCGGCTTGGTGTCGAAGATGCAAACCGTCAACAGCGGCGATGAATTCTGGCAAACGACGAGCGAGCATCCATTTGCGGAGCTCCAAGCAGATGACGACGTCACGCGGACACTTGCCAACTCCTACTTCTTCGATCCAAGTCCCTCGGTGCGAAGTGTCGTCACGATCGGAACTCCCCACCGCGGCAGCCAGTTTGCCAATAGCACCACGCGCTGGCTGAGTCACAAGTTGATCAAGCTGCCGGCGCAAATGCTGATGAGGCATCAGCAACTATTGGCGAAGAACAAGGACTTCTTCCGTCCTAATTCACCGATCGAGATCGCCACAAGTATTGATTCGCTCGCTCCCGACTCGCCCATCCTGCCGGTGTTGCTCAACGCCCAACCAGGACCATGGATCTCGTATTACAACGTGGTTGGGCGCGAGCCGGATCTCGGTTGGCGGAAATGGTTTGTCGACGATGGCGACGGGGTAGTTTCCCTGGCCAGCGCCAAACTAGACGGCATGCCTCAACTCCGCGAGCAGATCGTTGTCCCGTCCGACCATGTAAATGTCCATCGACATCCGCAAAGCATCCTGGAGGTGCGCCGCGTCTTGATGGAGCAACTCGCTCGATTTGGAGAATTTCCCTAACGTTCAGGATCCCCAGGTGGCCCAGGTACCACAAGTCGATGGGACGGGCCAAGACCTAAGCCGACACTGAGCGGCGATTGAGCATGTCACGCAGCGGCTTGCTGTCGCCGACCAATTTCGGCACGACCTGGGCCACCTGGTCACGCGAGACGCGCTGGAGGCTGACCCTGGGCGTGGCGTTGCTTTTGGCCGAGGCTTTGGTCGGCCAATGGTCGCGGACGCGATCCACATGCGACACTTCCGTCGCAGTGGGGCGGGACGATCGGCCTCGACCTCCACTTCGTCCGACGCGCCTTGCCAGTCGATGCTATGGCCTTCGAACGACAGTTCGCCGCGGATGACCGGCACCTCGCTCGGCGCTTCGATGCCCAGCCGAACGGTCTTGCCCTTGGTCTTCAGGACGGTGATGACGATGTGATCGCCGATACGAATCTTCTCTTGATGCTTCCGTGTGAGAACCAACATTGTTCACTCCCTTGGTTGGTGATGCACTTCCTGGTCGCGGCATTCTGGTCGCGGCATCGCGCCGCCGCCTCAAGTCGCTTTGCCCCATTTTCCAAAGGGCCGCTTTGCCCAGCGTTTGTCACGACTTGCCAGTCACTCTTCTCTCTCGAACATACTACGCAGTAACCGTGCCGAGAGACTTGAATTTCGCGCCGTGAAATCGCGATTGCGGGAACGCGTTGGCTGGAAACAACTTACGCCGCTCCGCCAGCGGCGATAGCTTGTACACTAGTTTGGTGGACAGTTACAAAGTTGTTGCAAAAAATCGAGCGATAGCTGAGTGGAAGTAGATCGCGCTGCTCGTGTCGGATTCTGCCAGCAACGGGTTCCGAGCAGCGCGATAGGTCGCCAGCTGGAAGGATCCTAATCAACTGCCGCGCTTGCGACTGAGCTGGTCGCGGAGCTGGGCGGCCCGCTCGTATTGCTCGCTGGCGATCGCATCAGCGAGCTGTTCGGTGAGCGACGGTTGCACATCGTAGTGCTCGGAGATGGCGGCTTTCATCTCGGCCAGCTTTGCTAGCAGCTCGTCTTCTTCGGTGAACTCTTCCGGATCTTCATCTTCGAGCAGATCGGCGATCGACTTCATTCCGGCGTCGATCTCGGCCATGGCCGCCGCCGCGCCGCCCTTTTCGAGCGTCCCCAGCGCTGCAGCTTGAACGCGATGGAACAGCACAAACGGGCGGTATTGTTCGTGCATTTCCGCCCAGCCGACCTCGGGGGCGTGCAGCGAACTAAAGTCCATGAGCGCGAGGGTATGGTCGGCGTCGGCCACCGCCCGCTCGAATTCGCGGAGCGCCAACCAGGCGACCCGGCGGTGAAAGAACTGGACAAATTCGCGGTCGATCTCCAGGCAGCGTCGCTCGTCCAGCGTGAAACGACTCCGCTTCTTCGACGGCCAGCGCAGCGAACCAATCGAAACAAGTTGGATGCCCGCCTGGTCGACTGCCGTCGGGTCGGCCGGAGACTTCCATCTGCAGCACACCCATCTCGACCCGCAGTTGGACCACGTCGCGGCCGTCGGCACCTTGCACGCGGCGGGCCGAGACTTCGCCAAATTCGTAAGGCCAATCGGCAATCAGAAAGTCAAGGTGCTGTGGCCGCTTGCTCATCGATGCTCCGCCCATCCTCTCTACGACAAAGTTGCCCTGTTTTACAGAGCACCATTGTACGTTAGCAGGATGCGACGGGCGAGCGGCCAGCAGGGGCAACTAGCGCCCGACGGAGCAGAATCAGCCCTCGCCGCCGTCGTCCATCAGCATCGATTCTTGCAGCAGATCGATTTCGCCGTGCATCGTGCGCGTCGATGTCGTCGAGCAGTTGGTGGATCTCGCCACAGAGCCCGCCAAATCGCTCTTCCTGCCACTCGTTCAAGCTTTCGAGTTGCGGCACGAGGTCGCGGATCCTGGCCCGGAATCGAGCGTGATCGAGGTTGAGCTTCTCGATTCGTGACTCTAAGTTCGGTTTGGCCGCGGCAACTTCTTCCAAGTAACCGCCTTCTTCTTCGATCGACATGACCCGTTCCAAATGGCGGCGGAACGATTTCATCGTAAACTGCAGGCTGGAAAGCTTTCGCGGCAAGCTAACTACCGGTGCGTCCCAATCGAGGGTCACGCGCAACGCCTGTTTCACGTGGTTGAGGACCTGATGCTCGATCAAACTGGTCGAGGCAAACGTAGGGTCGTGTAGCGTCGTCATGCTTTGATCCTCCCTGGCGTTTTCGCCATTTACCGGCAAGCGCAGTTCACTTCGCGCGTCCGGTCAGTTAATGCATGCGTTCGTCCTGATTTGCCCCGGCGTCATCGACATCCGCGGTCGGCAAAGTCGCATGCGACCCCTACCGACTGCAAAAAGCGTTCCTATGTTAAGGACCCGCCCGTCGATGCACCCGTCACTCGCGGATCGAATGGAAGAGAATATTGCCGCGAGAATAATTCCATTTCGCCTGAAAAGTTGAAACTCACTATACCCTGGTCGAATTCAAAATGCATCCACCAATCTGACCGGTTCGGTGGCGAGAATTCGCCAGAGCACGCCAAATGTGGCTGAGCGTCGACACTTACGCCAAAGCCAAATTCGATCCTCAACGCAAACCCAACTGGGGAGAAGTTGTCGAAATGGGAGTTGCGGTTGTAAGAATGGCAGCGCCGACGCTATTCGTCCGCCGGCCGTGAGCGACCACGCTTCTTCTCTGCCTTCGCTCTCTTATCACGGAGCCGCGACTCGCCGGCAGACCGCGGCGGTCGAGTTTTTTTGCGCCGCTTCGGCGGCGTGGCCACGGCTGCTAGCATTTCGCGCAGCTTGGTCAGACAGTCGCCAATATTTCGGGCTTGGTCGCGGTAGCGCTGACTAGTCAGAACGATCTCGCCGCGTTCGTTGATCCGACGGGCATAGCGAGACAATACCCGGCTTCGAACATCCTCGGGCAGCGATTCGCTCCGAGCCACCGACCAGCGCAACTGGGCCTTGCTGTTGACTTTGTTGACGTTCTGCCCGCCCGGACCGGAGCTGCGCACGAAGGAGAACCGAAGTTCGCTCTGAGGAACTATGATCCGGCTGTTGATTCGCAGCGGTTCCGACGAATTCATGCCAGCGATCGACTCGTGGCCAATTGGACAAGCTCGGCAAACGCCCGTTGAGATTGCTGGAGCAAAGTGTCGTAGTCGGCCGGCTGAATCTCGGTCCCCATCAAGCGGACGTCAAAGGGCCCTTCGTATCCGGATTCGATCAGCGAAGCCACAATGTCCGAGAGCGGCAATTGACCGCGGCCGAGCGGGCAACGGTCGTGGTCGATGCTCGGCGGCTCGCGGCGATCGGCCAGATAGACCACGCCGATGTGCGGAGCGATCTCCGGCAAGACATTATGATCGCTCTCGTTCCAAGGAAAATGATACGTATCGAGCGCGAGCTTCAGGTAGGGTGTGCTGTACTCGGCGACGAGCTCGCTGACACGTTCAAAGTCTGTCAAAAACGTCCACGAAGCGGCGCAGGCAACGTGCATCGGCTCGAGCGCGAGCGGTACTTCATAGTGCTCGGCGGTCGGCAACAGCTCGTCGAGTGCCGTGCGCAGCAAACGCAATGCATGGCGCGAGGTGTGATTGTTGCGGCCGCCAGGATGAACGACCAAACAGCCTGCTTGCACGCGTGCCGCGAGTCGCAACGCCGAAATCGTATCGTCCATGCTCTCGCGAAACGAGACGCCACCTAAGCCCGTAAAGCCGCCGGCACATGCCAAGCTTGATACACCCAGGCCACTCTCGACGAGCGTGTCGACTGCTTGTTCTTCGTCTCCGTCCGAAAGTTTGTGCCGCCAGAGACCGATCGAACGGTAACCGGCTCGGCAATAGTTCTCGATGTCTTCCTCAAACGACCAGCGAAAGGTCGTCACTTCATTCATGGAAAGCTCGAGCATGTGCGGGATGTTCCTCGTAAGAAGAGTTTTGTTTTTCCAACTCTCGCATCGTGCCGACCGCGCCACGTTTGCAATGCAAGTCGCAACCGGGGAAGTGAGTATGTGGAATGACGGGCGATGTGTAAAGCGGAATGCGGTGTGCCGAACGCGGCGCTTGCCTTGGAAAAAATGCCGTGGTCGCGGGCACGATGCCAGATGCTTGAAATCACCACGGCACTCGCGCAGCCGACTACGAGTGCTAGCATCGCGGTTGGGTGGCAGACGACAACTGCGTCGACGAATTCTATCTCGATCGATATCGTTGGTCGCGGCAGGCTTTGCACCAAAACTCTTCCTGTGGGAGGCGTCTCCGACGCCGATAACGCGCAGCTGCGGCAAAATCGCAATGTTCGCTTTCCAGACTCGCGGTCAGAGACGGTTCCCCCAGAGTTTTGGCGTAAAGCAGATCGCGGCACCAGCACGTGCGATTGAAGCGACTTCCGTGTCGCACGAATCGACGTTTTCAAATAACGCTGAGACTCGTGACTTTGACTCGCGGCGCTAGTTCGACCGCCGACATGAAAATGCAAGGGGGAACTTGAAACCTTCCACTGAGGGGATGCGGCGGTCGACGTCGTTGCAGTCATACGAGGTGATAGCGCAGACGAGCACTGCGCGAAAAACGTCGAAAAAAATAGCGTTTTTTCGCCAAACCAATCCGGCAAAATCGAATTGGAAGTTGGCTACTATCGTTTAGTGCTTATTCTGTAAGGGTTTATCAATGCTCCTGTTGCCGACTATTGGGGCTGCCTGTTAAAGTAAGCAAGGTGGTTGGGGGTGTTAATTCACGCCAACCCCAATGGGGCATTTAGCCCATTTTGGATTTGTTTGGGGCAGATAGCATTGGAAACTCGATCGACTCTATTTCTTACAATTTAAGAGAAGAGGCTAGGTTTTGTGCCGCGACGGTGAGTTGGCACTGGCTTTGTGCGAAGCAATGATTGCAACGTCCAAAACCATTCGTGACAAAATCCGAAAGACTCGGCCTTTGATCGGACCAACGCAATCGCGTGAAACGCAATCCGCCCCGTCATGTGGTAGTTGTTCAGCTTAGGCAGTGGTGTTAAGTCGCACTTCAGTGTCAGGGGCAGTTAATTTCTTGATCGAGCGGTCACCGTCGACGCTACTTGCGCGGGTCGATACGGCAGTCTGCTATTCCCTGTGGGCGTGTTACCAGGTCCATCGTTGCCGTATTACCTCGGGAGATTTTGAATGGCAATTTCGCTGTTGATCGTGGACGACCACGAAGTAGTTCGCGCTGGTTTGAAGAGCATGTTGCAGGGAACCGACATTCGCATCGTGGCCGAAGCCGACAACGGGGCCACGGCCCTAAAACTTACGATCAAGCACAAACCCGATCTGGTCCTGCTCGATGTCCGCATGCCGGACACCGATGGGCTCAATTGCCTCGCCCGCATCAAGCTCGACCTGCCCAACGTGCCGGTCGTGATGTTCAGCGCTTATGACAATCCGACGTATGTTGCCCGGGCCGTTGCGCTGGGTGCCGCCGGCTATCTCAACAAGAGCGCGTCGAAGAAAGAAATCATCGACGCAATCCACGCGGCATCCAAGGGCGAAGCGATTTGGACCCGGGAAGAGCTACGTCGCGTCACCGGCGCACTGGCCACGCCACGCGTCGGGGCCGACGTCGAAGTACCCCTCACCAAGCGCGAAAACGAAGTGCTCAAGCAATTGGCCTTCGGTCTCACCAATAAAGAGATCGCCCAGGCACTGGGCATCAGCTACGAGACGGTCAAAGAGCACGTCCAGCATATTCTGCGAAAGATTGGCGTCTCGGACCGAACCCAGGCAGCCGTCTGGGCAGTCCGCAAAGAGCTGGTTTAGCGCGCCACTACGGTGACAAGCTGTTGGCACTCAACCGCCAAACTCTCTGTCTGCCGTTGCGCTTGGCGATTTCCTAAAGGTCTGAATTGACTGGTCCGCGCAAAAAAAAGCGGGCCTCGAATGAGCCAATCACGTTTTGGCTCGATACAGCGGTCAGGGGCAAGGCCACCGCTGTATCACATTCATCCGAGGCCCCGCGGGCCAGTGAGGTTATCAGGCCGAGGCGGCGAAGTTGTTGAGCTTCGCGTCCCTCAGCCATTGCTACCCCCACTTTGCAGAGCTCGTGCCAGCTCGCGGATCGCGCTTTCCTCGGCGCCCCAAACAGCACCCGCCAAGTCGTTTTGCGCAAAGCAGTTAGCGTGAGACGAAATCTCGCGCAAATCGTTCGATTCGATCCGATTTGAGTAGAACCGTTCTGCAGCGAGTTGCTGTAAGCTGCGACAGAAACGGGGCGAAGTGTCGCACTGCGCCACACATTCGAGCCGCTCCGTCGCCCCATCGCTCGGCGATCGGAGCAGCGCCTCAGATTGAGACTCTCCCCCCAACTGCCGCGACGTAAACCGATCCGCTATAATCACTTTCGCACCACTCACGGCGTCCGCGGATGGTGATTTTCCGCGGAGGAGCGATTGGGCTAGCCCGCCACTTCGTCACACTCGAATCTCATGCTGAGACAGCCGATGGAACTCCGCCCCGTCGAGCAGCCCCCCGCAGCCGCTCGAGGTTTGCTGGTTAGTTTCAGCCCTTTTGCCGGATCTCGGTCGACGGAGCGGCACACCCGCGAAATCGTCGCGGATTTGCAAGTGGCCGGCTATCGAGTACGGGCCACCAGCGACCTCGCGGAGCTCGCCCAACTCGCCAGCGAATGGTGCGCGGCGGGCGATCTGCGCTGCGTGCTCGCTTGCGGCGGGGACGGCACGGCCGCCGTCGTACGAAATCACACGCCGCTTGAAGTTCCGGTACTCCTGGTGCCGCTGGGCACGGAAAACCTCCTCGGAAAGTACGTGTCGCAGTCCGCGTCGCCCGCGGCCGTCCGCCGAACGGTGGAGGAAGGGGTCGTGGTGCCGCTCGATTTGGGTCGGATTCGCCGTTCGGACGGGCGCCAGTGCTACTTCCTGTCGATGATCTCCGCCGGCTTCGACGCCGAGGTGGTCCGCCGACTGCACGAGCGACGCCAAGGAAATATCACGCGCTATTCCTACGTCCAACCGACGCTCGAGACGATCCGTAGTTACGAATATCCCGAGTTGCAGCTATATTGCCACGATGTCGCGGAACGAACGACGGAGGCGATTCGCAGTCGCTGGGTGTTTGCTTTCAATTTGCCGCTGTATGCACGCGGTTGGAAGGTTGCACCCGACGCCGTGGCGACCGACGGCTTATTCGACGTTTGCACGTTTGAGCGAGGTTCGGTCGGAAATGTGGCCCGTTACTTGTGGCATGTGATTTGGAAGAGCCACTTTCGGCTCTCCGACGCGGGCCTCGTCCGTAGCTGCAGTTTGCGGATCGAGTCGGCGGACGGCGGCGACGTGGCTTACCAGGTGGACGGAGATTTCGGCGGGGTGTTGCCCGTCGATGTCGACGTCCTGCCAGGGCAGCTTCGCTTGCTCGTGATGCCAGATGTTGCACACCGGCTAGGTTTCATTACGCCAGGCCTTCCGGCCTGAGGTTTTAGATAGCTGCAGCCCTAGAAACGAATTCTCGCCATGTCGAACAACCCTGCTCAAATCGGCCCCTATCGCTGCGGTGCGGACGAACCGCTGTTCGTGATCGCGGGGCCCTGCGTGATCGAAAGCGAATCGCTGACGCTATCGATCGCCGAGCAATTGGCGCGGGAGACGCGCCACCTGGCCGTCCAGCTCGTATTTAAAGCCTCGTTCGACAAAGCGAACCGCACCAGTTTGGACGCCTATCGCGGTCCGGGGCTCGACGAAGGATTGCGGATATTGGAGCTCGTCCGCGATCAAGTGGGGCTGCCAGTGACGACCGATGTCCATCTTCCCGACCAGGCCGCGGCGGTGGCCGACGTCTGCGAGTTGTTGCAGATTCCGGCGTTCCTTGCCCGACAGACCGATTTGCTCGTGGCGGCGGCGAAGACCGGGCGGGCGGTCAACGTGAAGAAGGGACAGTTCCTCGCGCCCTCCGACATGCGCCATGTGCTCAACAAGCTCGTGGGCGCCGGCTGCGAGAATGTGCTGCTCTGTGAACGGGGCACGTTCTTCGGCTACGGCCGGCTAGTCAACGACATGCGCTCGATCCCCCAAATGCAGACGCTCGGAGTGCCGGTGGTGTTCGACGCCACGCACAGCGTGCAGGAACCGGGCGGATTGGGCGGCGCGACGGGCGGCAACCGCGCGATGGTCGAACCGCTTGCTCGGGCGGCCATGGCGCTCGGCGCCGAAGGACTGTTTTGCGAGACGCATCCCGACCCAGACCGCTCACCCAGCGATGGGCCAAACATGGTCCCGCTCGCCGAGTTTGCCGAGCTGCTGCGGCGACTCGTTGCGATCCGTGATACGGTCCGCGAGCTCGAGCCGACCGCCCCATCCGCCAACTGAATCAGGTGCCCACGACGTGACGACATCCTGCCATCGACGAGTTATTTCACTGCTCTTGCTCCTGTCGGGCGTGGCACTCGCCGCTTCTTGCGGCTGCCAGAAGTCAGCGTCTTCCAAAAAGCCGGCCCGCCCCAAGGAGACGACTGGCACCGCCGTCCCATCCGGCCGCAACGAGCGTGGCGACGTTCTCTTTCAAACCGTCGTCCAGCAACTGCGCGATTTGCCTTC
Organism: uncultured Planctomycetota bacterium; assembly: GCA_963847905.1. GTDB lineage: Bacteria > Planctomycetota > Planctomycetia > Pirellulales > Lacipirellulaceae > DASYDU01. The sequence continues at coordinate 71,168 of CAWKBP010000008.1, forward strand.
GTACGTCGACGTCGAACTGACGCCGCCGACCGTAGTACTCGACTCGAAGTCGAGCAGTGACGGCCAGGATGTGATGGCGATTTGCACCATGGCGCCGGACACGGAAGAGGGGCCAATCAACTGCCTCACGGCCACAACCCACAACGGCCGCTTCCGCAGCCTGGGCGTTGGGCCCGGCGACATTGTCAAATACTACGTGATGTATGACGAAGACAGCGCCGAGACAGGGATCTCGCAAACAGTGTCGATGGATCTGATTGTCGCCCAGGTGCCCGACGACAACCATCTTTTGGTTGAACGCGGGTTCATCCAGCCCGTGCTTGAGCCGGCAAAGATCGAGATTTGGCACTACAGCGACCAACGGCTCAGCGACATCGCGCAGGCGATTGCGATCTACGAGCGCTACCGGCTGCCCGTGTTCGACTGGGAGCCGAGCCCCGACAATCGCGTGCTCAAGCAAGTGACTGAGCGTCTCAATCAGTGGATGCGGCAGAGCCAGCCGAAAACGAAGTGGTCGGCCGATCCTCTCGTGGCGACCATCGATCCGGAACTCGCCGCGGACGATCGACTCGCCCCGCTGATCACGGCCGAGGCGCTGGCCGATGCGGCGATTCAGCCCCACGAAGGCCGGCTGCTGCAGGAAGCGGTCTGGCTCCGCGACGTCGGCCGTTGGACACAGGGGGACAGTTTTGACGATCTGGCCAGAGCGACCGCGCTGTTCGATTGGACCATTCGCAACATCCAGCTCGACGCGGATAGCGCGCAGCTGCCCTATCGGCCTTGGGAATCGCTGGCCTTCGGTCATGGCACGGCCGAGCAGCGGGCTTGGGTCTTTGCGCTGATGGCGCGGCAACTAGGACTCGACGTCGTGGTGCTCGAAGTGCCCGACGCGGCAGCCGGTACCACGGGCAAAACCAAGTTCTGGCTTCCGGCGCTGCTCACCAATGACAAATTGTATTTGTTCGACACGCGGTTGGGGCTGCCGATCCCTGGCAAAGATGGTCAAGGCGTTGCCACGCTCGCCGAGCTGAAAGCCGACCCCGCTCTCTTGCGCCAGCTCGACCTCGAGGACGCAAAGTACCCTGTCTCCGCGGAACAGCTAGAACATGTCACGGCCCAGGTCGTGGCCGATCCATTCGATCTCTCACGCCGCGCCGCGGCAATCCAATCAAAGCTCTCGGGCGACGATCGGCTCGCGCTCACGGTGAGTCCAACTGCACTCGCCGACAAGCTCCAAGCTGTTCCAGGAATCGAAGCCGTCAAACTTTGGGACTTTCCGTTCCGCACCATTCGCGATCAACTCCGCGCTCCGAACACCGCCAGCCAACCGACCCGTCGGGAAATGGCGATCGAGTTTCAGATATTCGCCTGGCGGCCGACGCTATGGAAAGCTCGCGTGCTCCAATTCCAAGGCCATGAAAAGGGCGACGTCGACGCGCTCGCCGCGGACCTCGACGAGGTTGTCAACGACCACCGCGACGCGATCGGACTCTACACCAGTCCCCAAGTGCGTCCCCCCGATCGCGTGCTCAACTCGCTCGGTTCCGAACCGAAGAAGCAGATTTATTCCGCTGCGAAGGATGCGGCCAGTTATTGGGTCGGACTTCTGTTGTTCGACGAAGGTAAGTTCGAATCCGCCGAGGATTGGCTGAGCGATCCGCGGCTGGTTGGCCAGAAGGACGGCAAATGGGCCGCCGGCACACGGTACAACCTCGGCCGCACGCTCGAAGCTCAAGGCAAAAACGCCGAAGCGATCAAAGTATACGAAGCCGATACCTCGCCGCAACGCGACGGCAACCGCCTGCGGGCACGGCAACTCAAGAATAAGCCGCAATCCACGCCGCAGGCCGGCGACGACCCGAACAACTGAGACGCGATGCTGGCCCACCTGCGCTCCCGCTGGTTTCTAATAGCGCTCATCATGCTGCTCGTGGCGGGAATCGGCTGGCCGGGGGCAATGCAACCCGTCGTCGCGTGGCTCAATGGCGATTGGGTAGTCGCCGTCGTGACTTTCGTGATGGCGCTGCCGCTCGCCACCGGGACACTCTGGAACGTCGTCCGCCGGCCGGGCGCGGCATGGCTCGGCGCAGCGATGAACGCGGGCGTCTGCCCACCAGTCGGCTGGCTCGTTAGCCTGCTGCTACCGCCGGAGCTGGCCGTCGGAGTGATCGTAGCCACGGCGGTTCCTTCGACGCTCGCCACGGCTGCGGTTTGGACACGTCGGGCTGGCGGCAACGACGCGGTCGCCTTTTTAATCACGATGATCACCAATCTTGCCTGCTTCCTCGTCGTGCCGTTTTGGCTTTGGCTGCTGGTCGGAGTTCGCGCCGCGGTCGACTACCGGGCGATTGTCGAAGGATTAATGCTGCTGGTCGTCGCACCAATCGTCGTCGCGCAACTGCTACGGCAATGGCGGCCGCTTGGCGATGGGGCGACGCGTCACAAGAAGTCGCTCAGCTGGTTGGCCCAGATCGGCGTGTTGGCGATGGTTTTGATCGGTGCGGTCAGCTGCGGCCGGAAGCTGGCAGCCATGGAGGACAATTCGATACTTTCGGTAACCAATGTCCTACTGCTGGTCGCCGGCGTGGCGGCCGTCCATTTGTCGGTCCTCTGGCTCGGCCTGCGCTCGTCACGGGCACTCGGTTTTGCGGAGCCCGACTCGATTGCCGTGGCATTCGCCGGCAGCCAAAAAACGCTGATGGTCGGGGCCTACGTGGCGCTGGCCGTCGGTCCGCTGGCGATCCTGCCGATGGTCACCTATCATGCGGTGCAACTCTTCGTCGACACCCTCATCGCCGATCGCTGGGCGAAACAGAATCGCTAACGCCTGCCGATGAAATCACGCTATCCGTCGACGATCGCCGGCCTCGCACTCGCCGCCATCACATTCATGCTGATGGCGAGCCAAGGCATGACGACGCCCCAGTGCTGGACTGCGGCCGTGACCGTGCTCTGCGCGATCTGGTGGATTTTTGAATCGTTGCCGCTGGCGGCCACGTCGCTGGTGCCCTTCGTGATATTTCCGCTCTCGGGCGTGCTCACCGAGCGCGATGTCGGCGCAGCCTACGGCGATCCAATGGTGCTGTTGTTCATGGGCGGATTCATGCTCGCCAAGGCCGCGGAGCATTCCGGCGCCCATCGCCGCCTGGCCCATGCGATCGTGGCCGCGATCGGCCACGCCAGCGGCCGCCGGCTGGTGCTCGCCTTCATGGTCGCCACGGCCTTCACCAGCATGTGGGTCTCGAACACGGCAGCCGCTCTGATGATGCTGCCCGTGGCGATGGCTGTGCTGGAGTGTGACGAATCGGGCCGCTTGAGTGTGCCGCTGCTGCTGGGCATCGCCTACAGCGCGAGTATTGGCGGCGTTGCCACGCCAATCGGCACGCCGCCGAATGGCGTCTTCATGGCGGCCTATGCGACGGCTACCGGTGTTAGCGTGCCCTTTCATGAATGGTTTGCGCTGGGCAGTATCATCACCGTGCTGATGCTCGCGGTGGCTTGGATCGTACTCACCTGGAGACTTGGTGGTGTGCCGGGTGTCGAGGTCGACTCGGAGGGTGAATATACCGTCATGCAGAAGCGGATACTCGTCGTGCTCGGGCTAACTGCGCTCGCCTGGATTACGCGCGAAATTCCTTTCGGAGGCTGGTCCGAACTTTTCTCAACTTATGTCGGCCCTTCCGCGGCGGGGGACACGACCGTTGCGCTCGCAGCAGTGGTGGCGCTTTTCCTCTTGCCGAGTGGCGCCCGCGACGGCAGCCGGCTCCTCGATTGGCCGACTGCCAAGTCGATTCCCTGGGGCGTGCTCCTGCTGTTCGGTGGCGGGATCGCGATTGCCAAAGCATTTGACGCGTCCGGTCTTTCGACGTCGATCGGCGGGCTGGTCGGCGTGCTCAGCGATTGGCCGACGCTGGCCGTGCTGGGCACGCTCACGGTCTCGGTGACGTTTTTCTCCGAGTTCACCAGCAACACCGCCACCTCGAACATCCTCATGCCGATCTTGGCGGCAGCGGCCGCCGCGAATGCGATGGCCCCGGCGATGCTGATGATTCCAGCGACGTTTTCCAATAGTCTGGCGTTCATGATGCCGGTCGGCACACCGCCCAACGCGCTGGTGTTTGCAACAGGCCGGGTGCGGATTACCGACATGGTTCGCTACGGACTGATCCTGAATTTGGCCAGTTCCGTGATCGTGACGCTGGTTTGCTGGAAGCTGATCCCCGTGATCATGGCGGGCGGGGAGTAGGGGGGCCGGGAAATAGGCGGCTCTTGCTTGCTGCCGGCCTTCTCGCTACTATTATGGATTACCAAAAATCGACCGAGCGATCGGGAACCGGCGGCACAGGCCGCTCGAATACCGACCGCGACAAGGGCTGACGATCATGAAAAAAGGCATCCACCCGGAATACTACGAGACCCAGGTTTCCTGTGGTTGCGGCAACAAGTTCACCACCCGCAGCACGCGCAAGGAACTGAAGGTCGACATTTGCAGCGTCTGCCATCCGTTCTTCACGGGCAAGCTGAAGTTCATCGACACCGCCGGCCGCATCGAGAAATTCAAGAACAAGTTTGCCGCCGCTGGTTACGCCAGCCTGGGCCGGGGCAAAAAGAAGGAAACGGCCGCCGCCGCCGAGAATTCCTAGCTGCGCGACCATTCTTGCGTCGCCTGTCGCGACATGCTGCGCATCGCTCGGCCGGCGTAGTCGCTTCTTCCACCGCGGGGTAGAATCTCCTCCAACGGTAGCAGGCACACCCCGTGTGCCGGTGCGGTATTCCCATGCGTGAACTCTTCGATCAAAAATTGGCTCGCTTCGACGAGCTCGAACGAGACCTCATCAATCCCGAGGTCTTATCGAACCCTGCGCGGATCACGGCCGTTGCCCGCGAGCACGGTTCGCTGGGCAAGCTCGCCAAGAAGTATCGCAAGTTCAAACAGATCGCCGTGCAAATGGTCGAAGCCCAGCAAATGGTGGCCGGCGACGACCCCGAGCTCCGCGAATTGGCCGAAGCTGAGTTGCCCCAGCTCCGCATCGACCGCGAGAAAATGTGGAGCGAGCTGCTCGACCTGACCGTGGGCGGCGAGGATGCCAACCGCTCGCGCGTGATCATGGAGATTCGCGCCGGCACGGGCGGCGACGAAGCGGCCCTCTTCGCGCGCGACCTGTTCGAAATGTATCGCTACTTCGCCACGACCAAGGGTTGGAAAACCGAGATCATGAACCACAGCCCGACGGAACTCGGCGGGTTCAAGGAAATGGTGATCGCCGTCGAAGGGGAGGGATGTTTCCGAGAACTTCAATACGAAAGCGGCGGCCACCGCGTGCAGCGCGTCCCTACGACCGAGACCCAAGGCCGCATCCACACGTCCGCCGCGACGGTCGCCGTGCTGGCCGAGCCGGAAGACGTCGAAGTCAACTTGAAGAACGATGACTACCGCCTCGACACATTTTGCGCGAGCGGCCCCGGCGGCCAGCACGTGAACAAGACCGCTTCCGCCGTCCGGCTGACCCACTTCGAAACAGGCATCGTCGTCCAATGCCAGGACGAAAAGAGCCAGCTCAAAAACAAAGCCAAGGCCCTCCGCGAACTGTCGGCTCGCATCTATGCTCAGAAGAAAGAGCAGGAAGATGCCAAGCGGGCGGCCGAACGCAAGACGCTGGTCGGCTCCGGCAATCGCAACGAGCGGATTCGCACCTACAATTTCCCGCAGAATCGATTGACCGACCACCGCATCGGCCTCACGCTCTACAATCTCGACCAGATCATCATCGGCAATGTGCAACCCGTGATCGACGCGCTGAATCGACTACGATCGCCAACAACTCCGCGACCAAATGGGCGGATTAGATTAAATCAGTTTCCGGTCAAACGTCATTCAGCGGCGGGGCTTGCCCCGCGCTCTCCCCGCGATTCCCGATGTCAGGTGCCCCATGACCACACCCGACGAACCCTGGACAATCGGTCGGCTCCTGATGTGGACGATCGACTATCTCGAGAAGCACGGCGCCGACAGCCCGCGGCTCGACGCGGAAGTCCTGCTAGCCCACTCGCGAGGATGCAAGCGGATCGACCTCTACGCCGCCTACGGCGAAGAAGCCAGCGACGCACTCCGCGCAACGTTCCGCGACCTGGTGAGTCGCCGCGCCAAAGGAACGCCCGTCGCGTATCTCGTCGGTCACAAGGAGTTCTACTCGCTTGAGTTCGAGGTGACGCCCGACGTGTTGATCCCGCGTCCGGAGACGGAATCGATCGTCGTTGCGCTGCTCGATCACGCGAAGGCCAAAACCGGCTCAATCGAATCGCTCGAGATCGCCGACGTCGGCACTGGCAGCGGCATCCTCGCCGTGTGTGCGGCAAAATATCTGCCGCAGGCCCGTGTGACGGCGATCGACATCAGTCCCGCCGCGCTCGCCGTCGCCCGGCGCAACGCCGAGCGGCATCAGATGGCCGATCGGATCACATTTCGTCGAAAGCAATCTCTTCGCCGCAGTACCGACCGACGCCCGCTTCGATTTCATCGTCAGCAATCCGCCGTACATCACGACCGCCGAAATGGCCGAGTTGCCCGCGGATGTCCGCGACTACGAACCACACTTAGCACTCGAAGCAGGCGAGCGCGGAACCGCCGTCATCGAACCGCTCATCGCCGCAGTCAGCCCAGCGTCTCAACCCCGGCGGCGTGCTGCTAATCGAAATCAGCCCGATGATCGCTGCGGCGGTTGAGCAACTCGTCCTGGAGCACGGCGACTTCGACGCGGCCCCCACGATCCGAGACCTCGCGGGCCACGCTCGCATCATCCAAGCGGTGCACCGATAGCTATCGAGCCGGTGACGGAGTGCCCGCTTCAGCCTCCCGCAAATGTCGCACGCGCAGTACGACGTACACGATGATCGCCGCGTGAACGGCCAACGCGATTCCGGCGCCCAGCAGTTGATCGCCCCACGTTGCCCCCGAATTCATCGAAACGCGAAATAGGCACCAACCGCTAATCGGCAGGAACAGCACGATGCTCGTCCACAGGCCCGGGTTGTATTGCCGCCGCACGACCGACTCGCGGATGTGCGTGAGCCCATTGATGATCGGCAAATAGAACGCGGCCAGCGCGAATCGCGGATCGACGAACACGGCCAGGTAGAGCATCACCAGGTCGAGCCCCCACACGCCGAGCGCGTTGATCCAGAACGCGCCCTCGCGCGAGAGTGCGTCGCAATGCATCACGTTGCGATTCATGTAGAGCCGAAAGCGATCGCCCGCGTGCTCTTCGAATTGATGGACCATGTAGAGGGGCAGTTGCAAGAACACCAGCGCCACCGTCATCCCCGCCGCCACGATCCAGACCGGCACCGTGGCGAGCAGGACGCAGGCCGCAAACAAGGTCGCGGCGGGCCACTGCCACTGGTCGACCAACCACGCCATCACCA
>CAWKBP010000009.1:0-768839 GCA_963847905.1 uncultured Planctomycetota bacterium
GCTTGTAGTACACGGTGCTGGCCGCTCGATCGGGCACATGATTTTTCCAAACGTCGACGACCTCCTTGGGAATTCCCGAATGGATGCAATTGGTTTTGAACGATGCTTACTCCTCAACCATCGCACGTGGTTGGAAGTGGAATAAAATCGATTTGCGAGGGGTGGCTACGAGAGGCCCGAATTCTCGCAGATCTGTAACCACAATTTCTCGCCATTCACTTCAAGGTTAGTTTATGGCTCCACGCTCGGCGCGCCAGTTTTTCCACTTCACCATGGGGAAAACTGGTACTAATACTCTTTGACCGCATGCTGATCGTCGAAAGACGCGAAGGCCAATTCAAGGCCTTCAACGATATGGTCGGTGGGCAGATCGTTACTGGTGGAATTGATCGGTTTGGCATGGCAACGCGTGGTGGACGCGTCGTGATATGGCGTTGTTCCCCTCGTCGCTAGCCATGCGAAAATAACTTTATCTTGGTTGCCTGCAAACACCGGCAACTGCCTAAGGCCCGCATGCAAGCCGTTGTTGCTCAACCTGGCTCGCTCGACAAAATACACGCTTGAGAGCGGTTGCCGCGAATCCGCCGCACTATACACCTCGGCCGGCGATGCAATTCGAGTGCTCGTGCCCCCCTCCAAAGGCAATCCTGCGGAAATCTCTTCATTGGGCGATGCGACAGCGAATGCGGCCCCCCCAGCACCGGTCGCTACGGCACCGAAGTTCGCCTTCCAGACTTCGTAATCAGCTTGGTCCACGACGCCGTTGCCACTGCCGTCGGCACTTGCAAATTCTGCGACATTTGCCCAAGACTGTTCCGCCAAACCGTGTAGTCGGCAGCATCGACCGTCCCATCCTGGTTGTAGTCGCCCAGTAGAAGTGATGAAAAAGTGACGGAATTGTCCGTGCTGGTGGAGGCCAATGAGGAATTGTTCGCCGCATCGTGGGCCACGCCGGCCAAAAGCGAGGCGACCACCGTGCCGTTAGCAGTCATGCCGCTGACAGCCACGTTATAGGTCGTGCCGCTGCCGGTGACCGTCGCGGTGGTGGCACCAGCCGTGCCGCTGAGACTGACGTCGCCGGTGGCGAAATCGGTTACCGGCTCGCTAAAGACCACGGTGAAGTTGATGGGCGAGACATTGGCCGGATCGGCTTGAGATATATCTTGATCGATGGTCACCGTGGGTGGAGTGGAATCGGTGGTGGTCACCGAGACATTGCTGAAGACGGCGGTGCACAGCGTGCCATTGGAATGACTGGTGACTGCAAGACCGGTGTGGGCGTTGGTCGCCATGGTCACCGTTTGGTTGGTTCCCACCTGTGTCCAACTGGTGCCGTTCGTGCTGTAGGAGGCGCTGAACTGGTTGCCAGAGCGGACCAAACGCACCCAGACGGGAATGACCCCGCCGCTAACGGTGCTGCTGTAGCTGGACGAGGCGCCGTTGGCCGCGCGCGTCTCGAACACCACGTTGCCGTTCGGCTTGACCCAGGCAAAGGCGTAGGCCGCATTGGCAGCGGTCGAATCGCGGAACATCACCCCGCCTTTGGCAGAGACATTGGTGTTCTGGACGCTATCGACGCGGGCGATGATAGTGCCGTTGCCGGTAGAGCTTTGGGAGAGGAAGTGGAACTGGTCGGAGCTGCCCCAGACGTCAGCCCCACCTCCGGCGACCGTATAGGTATCGCTGCTGGAGTTGTAGCTTCCCGAACCAGTTGGGCTGGGGGAGCCGATATCTAGGTTGCTCGTGAAAATGTTGGTAAGCAACGTGGCGCTGGCGTAATGGATCTGGCCGGTGGAGGTGACGGCGCGAACGGTGGCAGTGCCGCTGCCGCCGACCGGAGCCGTATAGAGCCCATTAGAACTGATAGTTCCTACGCCGGAGTAGACCGACCATGTTACATTATTTAGTGGTGTGCCCATGGAGTTGCCGAATTGATCCGGACTATACGCGTTAAACTGGATCGAGCTACCGGGTGCGACGATTGTAGAGGCCGGCGAAATAGTTGCATCGGTGCCGGCGAGAGTCTGGCCGACCGTCACATCGACGCCGCTATAGATGCTGTGACCCAATACATTGGTGATCGTGACCACAAAGCTGTAGGTGCCGGCCTTGGAGAAAGTGGCGATAGTGCTCTTGGCGGCATTGGCGCCGTTGGCGGAAAAGCTGACGGAGGCGGGTGGAGTGCCCGTGGTGGACCACGTGTAGTTAAGATTTGACTCGCCGGCTTGGTCGTCGCCCAGGACTGTGAGATTTGTAGTCGTGCCGGTGACAATAGCCGGGGTAGCGGCGGCGGGAGTGGCCACAGTCGGCGCAGCGGGGTCCGGTGCCCCGTAGGTGCCGGTGATAGTGACGAAGCTGGAGGCGGGAATTGTGAGGGTGATCTGCCCATCACTAGGGATGAGATCGGCTAGCTGCACGAATTTTTGGGTTCCGCTGGTCTGATAGACCTGGAACGAGGAGACATCGAAACCGGTGGGGATGGTGATGGTGGTGGACTCGTCGCTGGTCTTCATGTTGGTGAAGACCATGGTGAGCCGCTCGTCCTCGGCGTGGTTGAAGGCCGAGACAGTAAGTCCGTTGTAAGAGTCCAGTGCATTCGCACCGCCGATCGAGGTCTTGCCGTTCTCGAACACGGCATTGATGCGCTCGGCGCCGGCACCGATATAACGCGAGAACTGCTTCATCGCGTCGTACTTGTAGCTGTTCGTGGGATTGTTGATATCGTCCAGATCGACCAAGCCCCAGCTATCGCTGGAACTGTAACCGGTGAGAGTCCAGGAGGTGTAGCCGCTGACGTTGCCGAAAACTAGCGCATTCTGGATTTTGAGTCCAAATCCCATGGCGCCGTCCTTGGTCCATGTCTGGTCCTCACCTTCGGTTTCGGTTTGCCAGATTTCCTTGTTGTCGCCGGCGATTCCCGGTGTCGGCCCGAGCCAGCCGAGATTGTTGGTGCCGTTGATGATCTGGGCCGCGTGCGCCGAGCCGCTATACCATGCGTCCCACATCGCGGCGCTGTCTGCGGGATAGGTGTATTCATGGGTCGTCCAGGCGCCGAGATCATCGAGCAGCCCGCGGCTGATCAAGTTCTGGCGGACGGCATTATACGAGGAGAGGTTATAGGGGTTACTTGCGCCGCCTCCGAGCTGGCTCAGTTCCGGGCCGAAGAACATGGTGGTGATCTCAGGATGCAACGCCCGTTCATTCGCCAGCGCCTCTAAAGCATCACCGTATAACTCCCAGTGGCCGTCCGTGAAGCCTGCACTGGGGTTGTTAACGTTGTTGGCGATATAAGCAAATGTTGCGGAATTATAGGTAGCCGGGACATTGGGCTCGTTTTGAAAGCTGAAGGCGTGCATGAGCAGGCCCGTCTCCTGCTCATATTTTTTGATGGTGGACAGCACATACCTGGCATAGTCGGTCCACATCTCAGGATTGACGCGCCCGCCGCCGGTATTGCCGCCGTAGTTGCCCCAGGGGATGATCGGGTCATAAGCACTCTGGGGACCGTTGAAGTCCCATTGCATGAGGCGCCCGGTGGTGATCTTCATCCAGTGCGGAGGGCTCCACAGCGAACCGATCATCAGGGTCCTGTCCGGCTCCAGCGCGTTCTCTTGGAGCCAATTGATCAGGTCGGTCTGGGCATTGCCGCCGGGGTAGAACCGGGCGACGTTTTCGTCGAGGTTCGCCGAAATCGGCACCGGAGTCGTCATATTCCCGCCGACCGTATAGGTGTATTCATCGGGACCGGGTGTGACGCGCACCACGTTCATCCCCGCGTCGCGCATGATAGCGCCGGCCTGCTCGATCGTAACCAGATTATTCGGGTACACCGCGGCCGTGCCCCAGCCCTGGATGGTCTGGTATTCGATGTTCGGGTCCAGTGTCACGACGGCCAGAAGTTGGCGATCCTCCAGCGGTTCGAAAAATAAACGGCGCGGGATTCCAGTACGACGACGAGAAGATGGATGACCGAAAATAGCCATGATGTTGTTCTCTCAAATAACTGGGCATGTATGGACTGTACATGCCTATCCGCTAATACCCGAATAATTAGGTATTATTACTCTTTGCGGGATTGGCGTCGTCAGACCGTCGTCGTCGAAGCCAGCGAGTAGGCGTCGCGGCGGTGGCGCGAGACGAACGCTGCCGCTTGTTCGTCGTCGACGAACTTTTCTTCACTTGGGTCCCAATTCAGTTCGCGGCCGAGCATCAGCGCGATGTTGCACAGGTGGCAGGAGTTCATCGTGCGGACGTGCGAGTTGACATCCGAGATTGGCTCGTCCTTCTCGGCGATGCAGTCGAAGAAGTTGCCCATGTGATCGCCGGGCCAGCGGCCCTTGTAGATCGGGATCATGGCCTGCAGCATCGAGACCTTTTCGGCCTTGGTCATTTCTTCGACCGGCTTGCCGGTGAGCCGCTCGCGATTGACGAAGATGCGGCCGTTCTCGCCGGTGAATAGGATGCCGTTGGGGAACTTCGTTTTGCCGTCTTCCGACACGTACTCATCATGCACCGTGATCGTGGAGCCGTCGGCGTACTCCATCCGGATGCTAAACTTGGTCGGGGTTTGGTACGCGTTAGGCAGCGAACCTTGACCAGCAAGGTAGGCCTGCCAATCGAAATCTTTCGGGACGATCGGCGTGAATTCGGTTGGCCCGGTGAGCGTGAGTTTTACCGGACCCGTGTTCGGGTGGCCCAGCGCCCATTGCGCGATGTCGATGTGGTGGGCGCCCCAGTCGGTCATCTTGCCGCCGGAATAGTCGAAGTACCAACGGAACTCTTTGCGACGCTCGGGCGAGTAGTCGGCCTTGTTCGCGGGGCCGACCCACATATCCCAATCCAGGCCACTCGGCGACTTCGGCACTCTTGAACGGTCCGCCGACCATCCCGCCGCCGATCGCGATGTCCGCATTGACCTTCTTGCCAAGCCGGCCACTTTGGACGATCGCGATCGCTTTGAGGAACAGCAAGCCATGTTCGCTCCGCTGCTGCGTGCCGACTTGGAAGGTCTTGCCAGACTCTTTCACGGCGTCGCGAATGCGGAAGCCTTCTTCAATGGTGAGAGTGAGCGGCTTCTCGCAGTACACATGGCAGCCAGAGCGGAGGGCGGCGATGGCAATCGGCACATGCCAATGATCGGGCGTGCCGATGGTGACGACATCCGGTTTTACTTTTTCGAGTAATTCACGGTAGTCGTTGTAGAGCGTGAGCTTTTTGTCGAACTTGGCATTAAACTCGTCACGGTGGACGGCATCGACGTCGCAGACGGCGACCATCTTGGCGTGCTGAGCGGCCCGTATGGCGATCGACGTGCCTTGGGCATACGCGCCACGGCTGCCGCCGACACCAATCGCGGCGAGCTTCATTCCGTCGCGGCGGCGCCAGTTGGGACGTTGGCCCCATGCCGTCGCACCCGTCCAAACGGTTGGGATTGAAAGTGCAGCGGTCGCCAGGGTGGTCTGTTTGAGAAAGTCGCGGCGTGATGTTGTCATGGGAAGATTAAAGGGTTAGGGACGGGAGTTCCGGCCATCTGCAAGGCCGGAATCAGCAAAGAGAGTCACTTCAAGATATACTGGCAGTGCCGCGTCCGTGCGAAGAGTGCGCCCACGAGCAATCCGGTCCCGCACATCAGCGATGTCGCAGGTTCCGGCACACCGACCGTCGTCGCAGCAGACATCAAACTGTTGCCGATAGTTTGCTTTCCAAACGTCGTAGTCGTCTTGGTTGTATTTCGTTCCCAAACCGTCGCGCCAGACGGTGTAGTCCGCTGCATCGACGGCGCCGTCGCCGTTGAAATCACCCTCAAGAGTGGGCATCTCCGGGATGATGAACAGTTGCAGGGTACGGGCTGCGATGGTTGTGGAAAATGAGTTGCCAAGATTACTTGCGTCGAACGGCCATAACGGCGAATCGCCGGTCGTCTGATACATGAGGCCGTTCTCGGAAAGCATACTGCCATTGATTGAGACATTGACTGTCCGCGTGCCACTCGTATTCATGTTCAACACCATGACCGCCACCGATCCATCTGCCCGTTGAGACGCATGAATTCGCACATCGCTTTCGGTGGTTGTGGTCGAGACAAATTCGTCGCCGACCTCGGCGAGCAAGTGAACCGCTTGAACGCCAAAAGCGGCGTAATCGGGCCCATTATTTCCGTCCAGGAATGAACTGTGCAGTTCGAGCCAGTCAACGTTTGACACGCCATTCTCGAAGAAAGTGGCGTATTCGTCCGCCGCGAACAAACCATCGACCGCCGGCACATATCCAGCACCGTCTGTTTCGGTAACGAAGATTTCCAGGGCATTCGCATCACCGTCGGTTCGCCATGTGGCAATTGAATCGCGCAGCCCCGCGTTGGAGCCGGTGTCGATGCCCGTGGTCGTGCCATGGATCATCCGGGGGATCGTCGTGCGCGGGGCGTTAAGGATGCCAGCGTCGTCGCCCTGTGCGAACCAGGGATACCAGTGCACGACGACGAAGTCGACATTGTCGGCCACCTTGCCGTGACTAGTGTCGGTGTGCGAGAGGACCTCGTCATTCCAATACGGCTCGTTGGCGTCTTTGCGGCCGTTGTCGTTGAGATCGGCGTAGGACCAGCTATAGTCGCCGGGTGGCGTTGCCAGAATGGCTCCCGCTTTAATCGTTGGGTCGACCGCCTTCATCGCTGCTACGAATTCGTTCACTTGCTGGCCGTAGGCGGCTGGCGACAATGCCTGATTGTCATCGCGGTTGGTACCGTCATAGGGCAGCGCATAGTTGAGCGCATATCCGTTGCCACCACCGTAGTAGCCGGTGCCGAAACACTCATTGCCGATTTCCCAGTATTTGATTCCCACTGGGTCAATGCGATCAATGGCTAGGAAGGCGTTATTGAAATCGTAGACGCCATCGGTGGTGGCCCAACTGCTGTATTGGCTGGGTGTCGAGGCGCGAAGTTTGGCCCAGTAGCCAGCCGTCTTCCAATCGTTGCCCTCGGCGTCGACTCCGAGGGCAATGTCATTAGGCGTTCCATAGATGCTCGCGTCGGCGTTGGAATAAGCTACCCAGGCGGCGGCCTCCTGCGGCTGACCGCCGTGAGAAGGTACGACGAGCTTGGATGGATTCGAGGGATTGTCGTACTTCAGCGCACCGCCAGTGTTCAAGGTGATAACTGTCTTAGAATCCGTGGCATCAAGCAACTTGACGAAGTTGCCGAAGTCGGTCTTGCCACTCATCCAGCCGTAATTGCCTTCCTCTCCCCACCAAGGAGTGAATCCGTGGCCTTCCATGCCCCCGTCATAATAGCCCCGGGACGTTGAGAAGTGAAAAATGTCAGCATAGCCGCCCCCGGGATAACGCAGCACGTTGATGCCGACGTCGTCGAGGGCACCGTCTAGTTGGCTGAAGACGGGCGACCCTTCATACCGCAAGGCGCCGTCATAGACCGACGAATGGACGCCCATGCCGTATTCGGGCAAAGTCGCGATGATTTGGTTCCGGTCGACGCCGACGGTGACGGTCTGGGCATTAACCGTCGCCATCTGCGACAAATGTATAAAGCCGAACACAATCCCAGCGCCAATTAATCAAGCGCGCTGTACGTGTGGCATCCCGATCCCCTCGATTCCTATTCCCAGGTTGCCCGGACAGACAATGTGACCCGACTTTGGGCAGCAATGACGCATTGCCCAAATCGTGTTCACACCGTAGACCGGTACGCGTTAGTTGACGCCCTCAGTGGTCACTACGCCGCCGTATAACTCGCCGTAGGACGTGCCGTTCCGGGTGCCGTAGGCGTTGAATACATTGAGATCAATATCGTAGCTGACCGTATGCACGCTGCCGTCGGCGCTGGCCGCGTTGATGCCGCTCGGGTGAGCCGAGCCGAAGTGGAACTCCCAATAGGCCGACCCTTGCGGAGGCGGTTCGTTAGGAAGCGTGAGCGCGTCGAGAGAACTATCCTGCAAAGGGGGAATGCCCGTGGAGCGCATCACGTCCGGGTCCCAGCCGTCGGTCCAGCCGAAGTCGTCGGACGAGGTGCCGCCCGCGTACAAATCGGAGCGGACATACTTCTCGCCAATCAACATCGTCTTGGACGTGCCGTCGGTGATCTGAGCGAACTTCACTGGCCGGGTGGTATCCCGAAATGTACCTTCCAATTTTCCATTTATGAGGTCTCTGCCTGTTCGAACGAATCGCGAGCGAACGATCACATTGTCGAAGATCCCATTAGGATTTGGCGCAGGCCCCGTAGTAGTTGGATCGGGAAGAGGAGCGGCGCCGCTACCCGGGCTGAAACATGGGTAGACGTTACCCCAGCCAGTCCAATTTGGGTACAAGGTCGCAACGTCGAGCGGTTGTGCTGCTTCGGACGCCGTTTTGGTGCAGGACATGGCGGCGGCGTAATCGGTTAGCACGAGGTCCCCGTCGCCCCCTTTCGTCACACTGCGACGCGACGGACAATTGTAGAGAGGCACCGCCGTCGCTCTCATCTGCTTACTGTCGATGAGATTGTGGAGTGATTGCTCTTCCATGTAGGGCAGGATCTGATAGCCCCAGCCCAAGCCCATCCTTTCCGTGTCCACGGGCTTGCCCCCCTCCGGCTCGAGGTAGGATTCGATCCACACGCCATAGGTGACACCACCGGTCGGGAACACCTTCTTCGAATCGACGTGGTTCAGGATTGCCAGGCCGATGTTCTTGAGGTTGTTCTTGCACTGCGAGCGCCGGGCCGCTTCACGGGCGGATTGAATGGCAGGCAACAACAGCGCCACCAAGATGCCGATGATCGCGATCACGACCAAGAGCTCGACGAGTGTAAAGCCCTTTTCGACTCGTTTGATTTGTCGACGCATGATCTCCGTCTCCTTGGATCATCGAGTTATCGCCAGTCTTTGGCTGGCGAACTCTGGCTACGAAATTACTAGATTCTGGCTTTGGCCCGGTTTGCAGACACGACCGCTAGGGCCATTCCGATCACAATCAACAAGCAGCTCGACGGCTCGGGAACAGCGCCCGCAAGCGCGCCACCGCCAGGAGCGGGAGGCAATGTGGGATAGTGGTCCTTCCAGATTCGGTAGTCGGCGATCGTCACGCGGCCGTCCGATCCCTGGCTACCGTCGGCTTTCGCCACGTCCCCCTGGAGGGCAGTGCCTACTTGAAGCCCCAGGTGCGTAATGATGTTGTTGTAATCGTCGAGGTCGACATCGCGGTCGCCATCGGTGTCGCCGGGCAGCGGCAGCTCCGGCTATGACATCGACAAACTGGGTGCCAATGCGTAGTTCGTCGATCGTGTTCAAGAGGTCTGTGAAACCGCCAAATTGGCCAATGCCGAGGGCGCCGAGCTGGACATTGGTAGCCGTGATCGCCAGGTTCGGCAGTTCGGGCTCCGTGGAGATGGTCGGATCCAAGTAGATCAGGATCTGATCGGAATTCGCCACATCGCTGAGTACAAACTTCATCACGAACAGGTGCGTAGCCCCGTCCTCAACAAACACGGGCGAGCCCTCAATGATCTGGTGTTGAAACGCGAACCGCGCCGTCGCAGCATTCGTTTGTATGGAGCCGAGCGGGCTATAGAAGGCGTTGTAGCCCAGGTCCCCGAGGAGATTTGCCGTCGCCGATCTCTCCAGCAGGGCTTCTCCAAAACTCCATGGTCCGGAAACCCATGTCGGTGCCGGTGCCAAAGTTCTGCAGCCAACCGATGTAGTAGGTGCCGACCGTGGCGTCGGTCCACTCGGAACCGGCCTTAAACTTGCGGCCGATACGGTTATCGATTGCGAAGTCGACCGGGTCCGGTACCGTACCGATGGAACCACCTTCCGCTGGTGCACCGATGTAGTTCAGTCCAGGGGCCGACTTGGACAGCACATGCGTGTTGTGAGCGGCGTTTGGCAATATCCAGGAACCGGACAAGAGGTCCGGCTGCGTACCGTAAACGCCGGTGTTGGGAAGAGTCGGGTTCTGGCCACCGAGTGGAGCGTCAGCGGCGTACTGTCCCGCCGCCGGATTCGCACCGATCAAGAACGGGTCATAGAACAAGAGTTCGGCGTTCGATTCCGCGGTGATAACACAGCTTGACCCCACAGCGATTACCGCCAGCATCAGCAGCCGACCACAGGCTCCGCGGCGACGACTACGAGCCAATGCACCGGCCGCCATACCGAACATCGCCAGTAGCAGAACGATTGACGATGGCTCGGGTACGACCGAACCGGCGCCGGCAAATCCACCGGAACCGCTGCCACTTCCGGCAGCCGCAATTAGATTCTTGAGTGCACGGAAATCGTTGAGGTTCACGACATTGTCTCCCGTCAGTTCACCTTGCGCCTCGAAGGGCGTATATTTCTGCAGGTTGGGAACTAGATTGGCGGCGTCGGCCACGTTGACTACGCCATCGCCATTGAGATCGCCGGGGATTAGGCCGACGATCTCGAACACGACGTTGTCGATGTGGGCCCAAGATTCCACGACGTCACGGATTGTGTTGAGCGGGTCTTCGGCAATCGAATACTCGACGCTGGTCGTGTCGAACTCGATGCCGAGCGACTGCCCAAGCACCCCCGCGGTCAGCAGCGGGCTGTTGTGGGGAATCAGGAATTCGTAATCATCCGACTCCACACCCCCAAGAATCTGCTGGGTCATCAACGTCGTTCCAGGATACGCGCCATAGTAGAGGCGCGACGTAAGACGGAATCCGTCGGCCAAGTTGGCATCGGAACCCTCGACGTAGGTCGTAAAAATCCCCGACGCGTCGAAGCTAATCCGATACTGTTGATTGGCGGGTGGATTGACGATCGTGTGACTCGGCACGGTCTGATAGACCTTGCCGTCATTCGTGTTGAGCAACATTGCGTTTCCGGGAGTGCCGCCGCCCTCGGTGCCGGAATCGCCAGGCACGTCGTCGCCCCAGAGGCGTGGTACCCGGGCCCGTGAACGTCCAGCCAGGGATAGTGCCGGCGACGGGAGCGCCCGTTGCGTCAAAGGCAACCGCCTTCGTATTTGGAGGTCCGGGTAGTTCCATATCAAAGTTCGTGATTGGAAGTCCGCCCGTGGCGGCCGCAGCCGGTCGGGCCGTGCTCGCCACGGTGAAGATCCCGATGGCGACTAGCGCCAGAAACACAACTCGCCTGGACATGGTGCTCACTCCTACCTGGCCGGTTTTCAAAACTGGTTGTTCCGAATCATCAACACTCAACTCTTGGTTGCACTGCTTGCGGCGACGCGTGAAAAGCAGGCTGCCGAGGCCAGCGATCAGCAATAGGCCGGTGCCTGGCTCGGGAACGGCCACCGCGAGGCTGCCGCCGCCGGAACCGAGCGTCGTGTCGAAAAAGACCGTACCGGTGCGGAAGGTGTCTTCGGGCCGGCGGCACCGCCCGTGCTGCCAAAGTTGGTCTTCCAAAGAGATAGTCGTCTTGATTCACGATGCCGGAGTTGCCCGGATCACGGTTGGCCAAGGTCGCCCCGTCGCCGCCCAGATTGTTACGCCAAACCGTGTAGTCGGCGGCGTCGACGTTGCCATCGTTATTGTAGTCGCCGCCGGCCGCACCAGCGCCCTCCAGACCTTGGGCGAGGATGAAGTTCATCGAGACGCCGCTTTTGGCGGCATCGGTGGTGAAGTTGGTCGACGAGATGTCGCCGATCGAGGCCTCTTGCCCCGGCGACAGCGTGCGAGCGCCGGTGACGTTCACTTGCGTGAGGCCGGTCGTTCCTTCGGCGTCAGTCTGCCAGGCTCCGGTGCCGCCGGTGATGGGTGTGAAGCCAGCAATGTTAAGAGCAGAGACAGTCGATTTGAATTCAAAACCATCGAACACCAGCGTTTCAAGGGAATCGTTCTTTAGCGTCGCCACGCCGGTGTTTGGATTCACGCGGAGCACCAAATTGTTTTCAAACTTGGTACCCTCATAAACGATCTGGCCACGGAATATGCCGCCATGGGGCGAAGTGTAGGAAAAGATCAAGTCTTCGCCATGATTGCCAAAATTGCTAACGTTCGCTGCAACGCCCGTGCGGCTGAAGCCGGTGCCGAGCGAAAGCGATGGAACCGACGTCAAATCATAGGCATCGTTGTTGTCGATGGGAGGAGTCATGTCTGGCTCCTTGATTTCAAAGAGCCCGTTGACCGAATTCTCGCCGGCTGATCCATACTCCGGCGCCCGGCGTCGAGGAACCAATCCCGTTATAGCTGGCCACCATCGATCCGCGGTTCGAAGTAACCTGGTAGGCGTCGATGGCGATGTTGCCGCCGAGCGGATTGGTGACCTTGAGTTCGCCCGTGTTGCGATTGACGTTCAGCACCAGGACGCCTTCGTAAGACACCTGCACCAACTTGCCATTCCCGCCGTTAACCGTGCGAAGGAAATAGGCGGACCCGAGCGGCGCAGGGGAAGCCAAACCGGTAGGGTTGATTTGGTTGCCAAAGCCGAGGTTAGTAAAATTGTTCGTCGCGGCCGTGGTGGCGGTGAGCAGGTTCCATTTGTTCCCCAGGGTATGCCCGGTCGCGCCGGCGCCGCTGAACCCCACGTTCAGAGTTCCGCCCATTTTGACTCCCAAGCCCGCTTGAATCATCGCCGGGCCGGCCGCATTGGCAGCGCTGGTGATCACCGCGGTAAATTCGCTGGCCGTGCCGAAGTTGACGGGGCCGTTCGACGTAAGCCGGGCGTTGGGGCCGGTGATTTTCAAGCGGCGGTCTAAGGCAGCGGTAGCGTTCGCAGGGGTAGCATTGGTGATCGAGAGCAGTCGCCGTCCCGCTCAAGTCGACCAGGCTCGTGCCGAGCGCATCGCCGGTGAAGTTCTCTCCGCCGACAACTAGCTGCGGCCCGGTGAGCGTACCGCCAGTCATCGTGAGGAAGCCGCGGCCGTCCTGGCCGACGACAATACGCCCGTCGGCGCCGAGTGCACTATCGCTGGTAGTGACGTTATTGAGCGTCCCCCCGCTAATCGTCAGCTTCCCGACCAAAGCGCCGGCTGCCGGGGCCGGATTGACGAACGGGGCCGGATTGAGCGTGAAATCCCGCTGGCGTACGCCCAGATACACGCCGCCGATGGAGACGTTGTTCGTCGGCAGTGCAACGGAGATCACTGGCGAGTTGCCGAGCGTAGTATTGAGTAGCCCATTGGGGCTGTCGGTGCCGATGACGGCCCGAGAATTGAACCCGCCGGTAGCCCGCGGAACAAAGGCCGCACAGGCGCCACTGTTGATCGTGCACCAGTTGCCGGTATTGTTCCAGTCGGTACTTGTACTTCCGGTCCAGTAAGACTCGCGCGCCTCCGCCAGGTCCAAGGAGAGTGTCGCCGTGACGAGCGCGCTGAGGATGACTAGTACCCGAGTAAATCTTGTTTGCATCATGGTTGTTCCGCCATTCTTCGGTGAATAGGGCCGCGATAAACTTGCCGTACGCGAGTCTTCTGCGAGCCAGCCATCAGGCTGAGTGAGAGGAAAAGACTGGCGTACGGGTTTTCCGCAGCTCATAACCGTCGAGATCACATTCCCCACGGTTCTCGGAGGCTTCCCCTAACGGCCCTCCACCGAGGGTGGAGAGCCGTTAGCGAGGAAAACCTGTCATGATCCGATCATCGAATCGCATCGGACCGCATAAACTTCTCTTTACGAACGCCGCCGCGTCCCGCACACCAGGCCGATCAGCGCCAGCCCGACGAGGCTCAGCGAGGCCGGTTCTGGAACTTGGACATTCCAGTAGTGCGGAGCGGTGTTGTTTTGCACGTCAGCCCATGCGTCGCCGACCCGCAGCTCGTCGAAACTCGGCTCAACGCCTTTGCCGTATATGAACGCCGAGAACGTCCCCAGGTGGGACATCAGGTACTGGTCGACCGAGATCTGGGCATCCGGCGTATTGCTCCCCTCGTCCCCAACCGGGTTGAGGTAGAGCGAAATCGTGTCTTGCCCGGACGTCGACATATCAAACTTGAGCATCACGGACTGCGTAATGCCTTCGATCTCGGCCCACGTGGTGTGGATCGAGCAGTTGACTGAGTGCGGTTACCGCTCACGGCGTCTTTAACGCGAAGACCGCAATTTGCCGCCACCGACGCCCGAGAACTCGCCAATGCCGAACTCAAGCACGATGTTGCGTCGCCGACTCCGCCGTCCCACCATTCGATCACGCGGTGGTTCAGCGTGGGGCCCGTCGCCAAAGTTGGCAAGGAAACTCATGTAAAACTCGCCGTCCGGGTCATCGAAGCCGCCCCATGGGGTCGCCATTGCCATGCCGTTTCGCGCCGTATGGCAGCAGCCGGTTCGCGCCGCCGGGTCGTCGCCGACCAACCGCCAATCGACGGCGACGATCTGGGCGGGCGTATTATCCTGGAACGTACGTTCCAAAGAGTTTGCCTGCACCCAAGCAGTGTCACCGCCGGCTTGGACCCAAGGCCCGCCGGTCATGAACGAGCCCGCACCGCCCGACTGGCCGGCAAGCGGGTCCACAACATCAGGATCAACGAAAGTGGTGAGCGCATAATCGCCTCCATCATCCGCGAGCGAAAACCCGTCATACCACGTCAAGGCGGCCTGGGCGGAGTTACCGACCAGCGCGGCAATCATGCCACCTGTTGCGGCGATGCTCAGTAAACTGAGTCGCATGTTTGGAACTGAAAACTTCATTAGACAAGACCCTCCATCAAAAGTGGAAAAACAGGGGACTGAACCAGAACTCAAATGCTAAACTCGCTCAAACGCTCCCCTCACTGCTTCTCTTTTCAATTGCAACTCAGTACTTCAAATAGAAATTTCCATCATCACTTGCGTTCGAAACCTTCGCCTAACGAAAGTCGGTCTGCAAAAGCCCATTTGTTAGGGCAGGCAATTGTCCGTTCGACTGCATGCCGTGAGCGACCACTCCTGCAATGTCATCGCGCGTCCGAGCTGGGCCAGTCGAACCGCGAACTATCAGCGTCGGTTTGATCGATACGAACTCAGGTGGGCGATCCGCATCAGCTGTATCAATTAGTTCGAGCGCCAAGCGTGCGCCATGTTCACCGATCTTTGCAGCGTCAAAGCTAACACTGGTCAGCGGTGGGGTCATAAAGCGAGTACTAAATACGTCATTAAAGCCAACCAGACTGACGTCCCTCGGGACCGCGACACCATACTGCCACAACGAATGAACCATCAGCGTAGATTCCAGGTCGCTGTAACACACAACGCTCGTCGGACGCGAATCTCCACGCACCAGTTTGTCGACAGCTTCCCCCTCTGACGAACGAATGCACTCATGAACCGGCAACCCAATCTCCCCCATCGCCGCGCGATAGCCCCGCACCCGATCGTCGACACTGCAGTGAGGCTTGATCGTCTCATGCACGAACATCATTACTCGTGTATGACCTAAGCCAAGCAAGTGCTTGGTGGCAGCGTATGCACCGGCAAAGTCGTCGACGACAACTTGGGACAATCGCGGATCGCTGTTGTCGCCCAGGAGCACTAGCGGCAGCTGTCGCGCACGCACTGCATCCGCGACATCAGCCGGCAATTCCTGGAAGACAACGCCCCCGTCAATCTGACCTCCCAAAACGATTTTTTCCCAGGCACCGGTCTCGTCCACTGGGCAGAACACCAGATGATAGCCCTCACGCTGCAGCGACCGGATCAGGCTATTCACAACTACCGTGTTGACCCCTTCGAAGACCCATGCATCGTCGGTATAAAGCAAGCCGATCCCATGGGTGCGACCACGCGAAAAAGCCCGCGCCAACGCATTCGGCCGATAGCCGAGTTCGCTGGCAATCTTGCGGATACGCTTTGCGTTGGCGGCGCTTCGATGCTGCGACTCTCGCGCATCGCCACGGAGAACTCGCGCGACGGTCGAACTCGACACTCCCGCCTTTTCTGCAATCTCGTAAATCGTCACGGACATCGACTAACGCCTCGATCAAACCTCGAGCCAAAACCTGAAATTGACGTCGGCCAAAGCTCGTAATTCGCTTCCGGTGCCAATAATCGCGGCCCGTCCACCCCGGACTCGCGCCGAAAATCGCAATCGTCCCCAATGGTCTGCGCCGAAAAGTCACCGACCCGCTTTTGCCACCACTGACAATGCTTCTACCTAGACGCAAAGTCGAAACGACGGGCACGCAGCCAAGGGGATAACGCCCGACACAGCACTCCCATGTCGGGGGGTGCGTGATGTGCCTACGTTGATTAGTTTCGCCTTTGGCGCAACGACACCCTGCAAAGAGTTAGCGGTGGCAGAGAGAATCTCGCAATAATTTCAAGTGAATTTCGCGATATGTTGCCTTCCACCGCTAAATCTCCCTAGGGAGAATGTCCACCGCTGGCAGTTTTTCTGCGTTATCGGAGCGGCGAGCATGCTTAGTCCAAAAAGGCGATTCCAAGTGGAGGCGGTGAACGTGAGGGATCAAGAGGAGGACGCGGACGGTGAAATGACGACGGAGTTCATTAAGCTGCTGACGTCACATCAGCCCCAGATATATGCCTATATCGCCACGATGCTATTTGGGGATTCGTGCGCTGCCGACGTGCTTCAAGACACGAATTTGCATTTATGGGCACAGGCTGATCGCTACGATGCCGACCGACCTTTTCTCCCTTGGGCCTTTGGTTTTGCCCGCCAACGTGTGATGGCATATCGCAAGACCTGCGTACGATCCAGGCTGGTATTTTCCGACGAAACTCTGGATATTATTAGTGGCCATAACGTACACCTGTCCGACACGATCGACGACCGGCTGACGGCATTGCAGAAGTGTTTGGCTCAACTGGGCACCGCTCAGGCGGAGTTGATCCGGGAGCGTTACGTGGCCAAGGAATCCGTCAAAACAATTGCCAGTCGAATGAACGACTCAGCCCACAATATATCGTCGCGGCTGCACCGCGTCCGCAAGATACTCGCCAATTGTGTCGAGCGTACTCTTGCAGTCGAGGAGGGGTAATGGACTCTACAGAGCGTCAATTCGCGCACCTTACCCAACTCGTGCTAGATGGAATCGCTACGGACGAAGAGCGAGCCGAGTTATCGCGACTGTCAGCAGCGCATCCGAAACTGGTCGACTCCGTTGTCAACGAATTGATGGTGGACGCGCTGCTAAAGTGGCAGAGTGGCAGCATTGTTGAAAAGCTACCGCTCTCGGAAGGCGGAGTCATAAGTAGCCAAAGTCTTCCGATGCGCACGAGTCGCAATGCGTTACCAAAGTGGAGTTGGGTGATCGCTGCGGCATTGTTGATCGCGACCGGTCTGACGGCATGGAAATACTCTGGGACCAGTTCGGTCGATTCCGCAATCGCAGACATTGTTCATCAACAGGGGGTGACTTGGGCAGATGACTCCACGGCGCTGACCGCGAATGATGCGGTCCGACGTGGCCGGTTGTCGTCCGTCGGCGGGGAATACACGCTCCAGTTTCGCGATGGTTCGACCGTTCGCGTCGTAGGCACCGCCTCTCTTGACATTAAATCGAAAATGTTAGTGCAACTCGATCACGGTCAGGCAACCGCCGACGTTCCCCAAAATAGCATCGGTTTTACGATTACCTC
Organism: uncultured Planctomycetota bacterium; assembly: GCA_963847905.1. Lineage (GTDB taxonomy): Bacteria > Planctomycetota > Planctomycetia > Pirellulales > Lacipirellulaceae > DASYDU01. Next base: position 17,492 of record CAWKBP010000009.1, read on the forward strand.
GGCGATGGTCGATGTTGTCGACCAAGGTACTCAATTTGGAATTTCGGTCGAAAATGGCCGAGCCGACGTCGTTGTGTTCGACGGCAAAGTGGATGTTAAATCGAATCTAGATCGCACGGGTGGTCAACAGAGGCTAACGCGAGGCGAGGCAATTAAAGTCGATCGACAAGGCTCGATTGATCGCCTCGTGGACGTCCGCCGCGACGTCGAGGGAAGATGGTGGAGCGGCGATAGCGCCGATTCGACCAGACACGTTATCGCGACCGTGTCCGACAATATTCATGATGAAGCGGGTGGAGGCAACACATTTAATTGCTATCAGACTACTTTTGAAGGTTTGGTTGACGACGCGATTGCCTATTCCGACAACCCGTATCACCAGTGGAACGGCCTGACCGCAGATGGATTGCCGGACTTCCTGCGCGGGGCGGATTATATCAGGACATTCAATGACTACCGCTACATGGAATACTTTGAAATGAAGGTCGAGCTCGCCCGACCGGCAAATCTATATGTCTTTTTCGACGATCGAGTCGATCCGCCCGAATGGTTGAAGGAAGGATTTGAGGACACAGGTGTGGACATTGGACTTGACGAAGGGCCATGGCTATTAGACCCCGAAGAACTTTCTGAAATTGATTTGCAAGAATATCGCAAATTGGACGTAAACAAAACGGCCGTTGGTAGTGGAAACAGCGTCGACAATGTTTTCTCAGTTTGGCGACGACGCTGTGTCGACGGTGGCACAGTTTCGTTGGGCCACGCTGGTGATTGGGGCAAGGACGGAAAAGGTCTCAGCGACAAGGGAGGCCGGGCGATGTACGGCATCGCTGCGACGCCGCTCGACGAAGATAAGGCAACCGATCGGGCTTTAAATTCGTTCGATGGTAAGTAACCCAGCGGCTAAAGTGCGTCGCCCAATGCCGCAAAGACTATGTCAAATTCGCCGTCATCGATTGGTGTAGCCGCCAAGTCTCAGCGGCATTCAATCAGCGATTGACTTGGGACTTACGTTTGGTTCTGTGAGACAGGTATTTCAATGCGCAGATATGGGACAATCCAATGCCTTACAATGATGTTCGTCCATTGCTGTCTGCAAATCTACACTCCTTATGCGGTGGCCGAGGACGAACATGTAGCATCGCGTGAGAGAAGTAAGCTTGACTTCGGCTGGCGTTTTGCATTTGGCAATGCAGCGGATCGAAGTAGGGACTTTGATCCCGGGGGGAGCGAATTCAGCTATCTGGCCAAGACTGGCTTTGCGTCCGGCGGAGCTGCGCCGGATTTCGACGACCGCACCTGGCGCGAACTCGATCTTCCCCATGATTGGGCCGTTGAAGCACCGTTCGACGAGCGAGCCAGCAACAGCCATGGTTCAAAAGCGATTGGTCGGCAGTTTCCCGAACGAAGCGTTGGCTGGTATCGCAAGTCGTTCTTTGTCCCCAGTTCGGACGTTGGCAAGCGTATCAGTCTCGAGTTTGACGGCGTCTTTCGCGATTCGCAAGTCTGGGTCAATGGTCACTACCTTGGCCGCGAAGAGAGCGGGTACAGCAGCTTTGCTTACAACGTTACCGAATTCTTGAACTACGGCGAAAAGAACGTAGTCGCCGTCCGCGTAGATGCCTCGCTCGAAGAAGGCTGGTTCTACGAAGGGGCCGGGATCTATCGGCATGTCTGGCTCGTGAAGACGAATCCCCTTCATGTCGAGCGGCACGGCACTTTTGTCACTGCGGAAGTAACAGACGGTTCGGCATTGGTGGCCATTCGCGTCACGATTACTAATGATGGCCGCGAGCTAGCGGACTTTCGGATTACTCACTCCATTGTTGACGCCAATGGAAGAGAAGTCGCTGCAATCAAGACGGTTGAATCGAAATTACCGCCGGGCGAGAGCCACGAGTACACATCGACGATCGACGTTGACCAGCCGCAGCTGTGGTCGCTCGAATCGCCTCATCTCTATCGCCTTATGACCAAGGTCCAGGACGGCAGCCACATCGTCGATAGCTATGAGACGCCATTTGGCATTCGCACAATTGGGTTTGATCCACAAAGCGGATTCTTTCTGAATGGCAAGCATGTTCGCCTTTACGGCACCAACAATCACCAAGACCACGCCGGCGTAGGTGTGGCGGTTCCCGACGCATTGCAAGAATTCCGCATCGCACGCCTAAAGGAAGTTGGCTGCAATGCGTATCGCTGCTCGCACAATCCGCCGACGCCCGAATTACTTGATGCCTGCGACCGATTGGGAATGCTCGTCATCGACGAAACCCGCGCGATGGGCACCTCCGCCACACAACTCGGCCAGCTTGAACAGTTGATCCGCCGCGACCGCAACCATCCCAGCGTCGTGCTTTGGTCGATCGGCAATGAAGAATGGGGCATCGAAGGCAATGAAAAGGGCGAGAGGATCGCCGCGACCATGCAAGCGCTCGTTCAGAGGCTCGATCCGACCAGACGCGTAACCGTCGCCAGCAGCGGCAATTGGGGTAAGGGGGTCTCCGTTCCTATCGACGTGATGGGATTCAATTACTATACGCATGGCAACACCGACCATTTTCACGAGCAATTTCCCGACAAGCCCTCCATTGGTACGGAGGAAGGCAGCACCTTTTCAACGCGCGGCGTTTATGTCGAAGACCGTGATCGCCAGCATCTGACTGCGTATGACGAGAACTGCCCCGAATGGGGCGCTGCTGCACGACGGTTGGGGGCACTACGCCGACCGCAATTACGTGGCAGGGCTCTTCATCTGGACCGGCTTCGATTACCGCGGCGAACCCACTCCCTTTAATTGGCCCGCAATCAATTCGCAGTTCGGAATTTTGGACACCTGCGGGTTCCGCAAAGACAACTCCTATTACTACGAGGCTTGGTGGACTGACAAACCACTCGTGCATCTGTTGCCTCACTGGAATTGGTCCGGCAAGGAAGGCCAGCCGATTCGAGTTTGGGCCCACAGCAACTGCGACGAGGTTGAGTTGTTCTTGAATGAAAGAAGCCTTGGTCGCCAGCGAGTGAAGCGAGACTCGCATGTCGAGTGGGAAGTGCCCTATGAATCGGGAGCGCTATTGCGCGCGGGCTGCGCAATGGCGTTCAGGTGGCGACGGATCATGTCGCAACAACGGGGTCGCCGATAGCCGTGAAATTATCTCCTCATCGGTCGACCTTGCGGGCCGATGGTCAGGACGTCGCCGTTGTCGCAGTCGAACTCGTTGACGCAGAAGGCCGTCCGATCCCGACTGCCAGTCAGGAGATCACGTTTGCGGTCACGGGGGCTGGAAATATCTGCGGCGTCGGCAATGGCGATCCATCGTCCCATGAACCGGACCAATCCTTGGATTCTTGGTCCGTCATCGATGTCAATTGGAAGAACAAGGCGGCTGTCGCCACAGATCAACCCTTGGTCGTTAGCGCTGACTATGATGATTCGGACTGGATTGAATCCGCGTCTCATCCGCTTCGCTCGGATTCAAACGGCGAGCGTCGGGAATCAACGGGAAGCGTTCGCGTTCATCGTGGCACATTCGAACGACCTCAACTTGCCGATACCGCGGAAGTCCGCTTACTAATCAGTGGCCATTCGCAGGCGCTCGTCTATTTCAATGGCAAGCTCTGCGAACTGGAAACCCAACGCGGTGGCGATGAGCGCGTCGCGAAGCTTGATGTCGGCTCGCTTCGGGACGGAAGAAATGTGATCGCTGTCGTCATTGAAGAAGAGCATCTCCAGCGAGACGCATTCGACCGTGAGCTCCCGGCGATCGTCAAAATCAGGACGCCGGCGCAGCATTGGAAGAGAAAGCTGTTCAACGGTTTGGCTCAAGTGATCGTACGGTCCACCGTCGAGAGCGGCGAACTGACGCTTGTGGCAACGGCACCTGGCTTGGAACAGGCAAAACTAACTATTAGAACCAATCAGTGAATCAGTACCCCCGGGTTCGTCTCCCTCTCAAGATCGGTAATCGATGCATCAGGTAACCGTGTCATACTTCGCAACGGCCATCATTGGCGCGGCTGTAATATTGACTGCGCGAGATGGATTTGCGGAGCAGCACAACACGGGAGAAAGAACGTTCTCGCAGCCGGATCGCATTCGATACGACAAGCGTTCCCTCATCATCGACGGGAAGCCGACTTTCATCTTTTCAGGCGAACTACATTATTTCCGGTGTCCGCGCGAATTGTGGAAGGATCGCATGCAGAAAATGAAGGACGCAGGCCTGAACTGCATCGATACGTATCTGGCCTGGAACCTGCATGAGCCGGAGGAGCCCGTAAACCCGGACGACTTTTCGAAGTTCCGCGATATGCAAGAGATCAGTGACTTCATTCAGGCGGCCCAGGACCTGGGGTTGTACGTGATTATTCGACCGGGCCCGTACATTTGCGCAGAAGTGGATCGCGGTGGCTTGCCAGGCTGGTTGATGAAATACCGACCTGATGGCGTTCGACTTGGGCAGTTCCTGCGAAGCAACTCCCCAGAAATGCTGGCGTGGGACCGGCATTGGCTGTCCGCTGCCGCCAAAGTTGTCAAGCCGCATTTGATAACAAACGTGCCCAAGGGTTCAACGGGCGTAATTCTCTGGCAATTAGAAAACGAATACGACTGGAATGGCGCTGGAATTACTTCCGAAGTGCGTACCGACGTGTTGCGTGCACTTGCCCATGCGTCAATCGGTGGCGGCATTGATGTTCCTCTGTTTACGTGCGAAACAATGGACAGCGCATTCCGCGATGATCCATTCCTACGCGCCCATGTATTCGACACGGTCAACAAGTATCCGAATTATGACACGACACCCTTGGTCGAGGGCATCGAAGAACGCGCCAAATACCAGCCGGAGACATTCCGAGGTGTTACCGAGCTTCAAGGTGGTTGGTTTTCTCAAGTGGGTGGCACACTCTCTGGAGGCCACAATGCGGCGCAAATCACACAAGTGACCCTGGCCGCGATCGAACGTGGCTGCACCATGATCAACTACTATATGTTCTACGGCGGATCCAACTTCGAATACTGCGCCGCTCGCACGGTCACGCAATCGTACGACTACAATGCACCCTTGCGCGAATGGGGCGGCATGGGCGACCGCTACTATGCCGTCCAAGCCATTGGCCAGATGCTTAGGGAGCATGGTCAGCAGTTGATTCAATCCGATCCGGTCGAATTGAGCGTCAACGGCGATCACCCAGACGTCAGCATCTACCTGCGCCGGTCGGACGACGGCTCGCAGTTCTACTTCGTGCGTAATTCTGTAGAACATGAGTCGCGGTCAGGGACCGTAATTTTGCGGTCGAAGGATGGGCCGGAACAAACTCTGACCTATGACCTGGGCAACTTTGAGGCGAAGGTACTTTATGTCCCGCCGGACGCAAGTAGGTTAGCCGATGGAGAGTGGCTGCCGAAGCCAGTGGAGCCAGCCGCCACAGGAGATTCCGCGCTCGCAGCAGTGCCGGTGCGCATTGTGTCGATTGTCGCGGAAGAGCCCGCGAACAACTGGCGGGATGTTCCCACCGGCAGACATCTGGAATTTGCCGACATCTTCGACCAGCGGTACGTGTACTATCGTGTGGACTTCAATCTATCCGCAGACGATCTCTCCTCCTCGTTGGGACTTTTCGTGTGCTCCGACGGTGGCGGCGACTCATTGGCAGCTCGCATCAATGGAACCGAAGTCGCTATTGTCACGAACAACTTCATAGCTCTCGATCAGCTTGCTCACGAGGGCGGCAATACGGTGGAAATCCTCTTCGAGAACCTCGGCTGCCACCGATTTGGTCCGGTCATCGAAGATGAACAGGGGATCACACGGATCAGCCTGGTGGCACAAGCGGCGCACGGGCAAACGCTGGAAGAATGGCGGATGAGACTAGTTTCAGGCAACGTCCCCACTACGGAACTCGCCGAAGTCCGGGAAGATTTCGACGACCAACAATGGAAGTCAGTCCGCCTCGAAGAATCTTTCGCAGCTACACCAGCGGGAAGGAGCGCCGTCTACCGCACTTCGCTACGAATATCGAAGGATTGCCTCCGTGATGGTGTCGTTCTCAGATTTCCTGTGATCGACGACAGTGGGGTCCTCTACGTCAACGGGCGCGAAGCCGGCAAAGCCAACGACTGGTCACAACCGTGGGCATTCGAGATCACTGAGTATCTGCACGAGGGAAACAACATCATCGCGCTGCTTGTACACAACGACTGGGGTGACGGTGGTCCGCAACAGGGCTGCAAGGTTGATCCTGTTGGGCGTCGCCTGGATAATCTGCAGGTTGTGCCAGACACGATCGTGAGCGACGATCCGATTGATGCAGACCAGCATCGTCACTTGCTTACCCACTACACTTTGGCGTTCCAGTTACCAAGTACTCCTGCGGCGTTGTCGGTTCCATTGAAGCTTCACCTTGAAGCGGACGCCAATGCCTTCGTCACTCTCAACGGCCATCTGCTTGGACGCTACTGGGCGGCCGGACCGCAACGAGATATCTGGATGCCAGAATGCTGGCTGAACTCTGGGGCAGATGCAACGAATGTCGTCGAGCTGCAAGCGCGGCCAACGTCCGATGCACCTGCCGGCAAAATCATCAAGCGGGTCGAGGTACAGTCTTATTCTCCGTCTACAGTCACGATTAGCAGCAGTCGCTGACGCGTATTGAAAATTCTTGATTCGGGGCATTTCTATGAATCTACAAATAAAAGCGGTTGTGTTAGCTGCCGCTTCACTATCGGCAGCCGTGTCGGCGAACGCGGAGAACGTCCGTTTATCGCCTGCGGATTCGTTAGACTCCGTCGTGGCCAAGGCAGTCGACGTCCGTCCGACGCCCCGACAGATCGCCTGGCAACGCGACGAAATCTCCGCTTTCATCCACTTCGGCATGAATACCTTCACCGACCGGGAATGGGGTGACGGGACGGAAGATCCGGCGCTGTTCAATCCCACCGAATTGGATGCGCGCCAATGGGTTCGCGCCGCGAAGGCGGCCGGCATCACTCGAATGATCCTCACGGCGAAGCACCACGACGGCTTTTGTCTTTGGCCCAGCAAATACACCGAGCATTGTGTGCGAAATAGTCCATGGAAAAATGGCAAGGGCGACGTCGTTGGAGAATTCGTCGACGCCTGCCGTGAGGAAGGGATGCACTACGGCATCTATATATCGCCTTGGGATCGACACGAAGAATCGTATGGCGACTCGCCAAAATACAATCAGTATTTCCTCAATCAGCTCCGCGAGGTTCTGACGACATATCCAGGTATTGAAGAAGTGTGGTTTGACGGCGCCTGCGCAGAAGGGCCCAACGGCAAACGGCAAGAGTACGACTGGCGCGCTTATTGGAAACTGATCCGCGAACTTGCTCCAGATGCTGCGATTACCGTCCGTGGTCCTGACGTACGCTGGTGCGGCAACGAGGCCGGCTATACCCGAGAGAGCGAGTGGAGCGTCATTCCGATGCCGGGCGACGACCAGTCATGGGAAAACTCGGACAAGACTCTTTCCGGGTTCACTGGCGATATCTACGGCGACGATCTTGGCAGCCGTGAAGTGTTGATGCGGAGTCGACAGGGCAGCCCTGTTTTGGCCTGGTATCCGGCGCAGGTGAATACTTCGATTCGTCCTGGCTGGTTCTACCACGAACACGAAGACGACCGCGTCCGCTCATTAGAGGACTTGCTGGAAGTCTACTATGGTTCCGTCGGTGGAAACGGACAGTTCCTCCTGAACATTCCGCCCGATCGACGAGGCCTGTTCCACGAAAACGATGTTGCTCGTCTCAAGCAGCTCGGCGACGTTTTGAAGAAGACGTTCACTCGGAATCTGGCGGCGGGTGCCAAGCTGACGGTCGAGGTCGCAGATGGTCAGTCCGTCGGCGATGTTGCCACGCTGCTCGATATGAATCCAGATACTTTCTGGACCACAACGGACGGTCCAACAACGGCTACGCTCACCGCAGAACTTCCGGCACCGGTTCGTGCCAACTGCTTGATGCTACAGGAGCACATCGCCTCGGGACAGCGCGTCGAGGACTTCTCCTTGGAAGTGTTCACCGCAGGAAAGTGGCATCCCGTCGCCCACGGGACGGTCATTGGGCACAAGCGACTGTTGCGATTCCCGGACAGTACCATTTCCAAGTTTCGAATTCGCTTCACGCAGTTCCGTGTGCGACCGACGCTGGCGAGCTTGGCACTCTATTTTGCTCCAGCCGTACTTGCGCCCCGAAGTTTGTCCGTGACCTCAACGGCACCGTGACCATCAAGACACCTGACGGCACTTGCGCTCGGTACACGCTGGATGGTACCGACCCAACGAACGAGTCGCCGCTTTATTCGGATCCAATTCCCTTGCCCAGCGGGGGCAAGATCGTTGCCCAGACATTTCCGCTGACTCCGGCCGAAGATGTCGCCGACGACGCGAATACAACAGCACGGACACAATTTGGCCTGGCCAAGGCGAAGTGGAAGATCGTCGACTGTGACTCCCAAGATGGTGCGGAAGGAGATCCACGCAAAGCCATAGATGACAATCCGACCACCATCTGGCACACACGTTATCGCGACGGCGTCGATCCCATGCCACATCACGTTACCGTGGATCTTGGTGAAGAAGTGACGATCAACGGTTTCATTTACACGCCCCGTCAGGACATGTGGGAAGGTGGAATCATCATGCGTGCACGGTTCGAGGTCAGCCAGGACGGCAAAAAGTGGACCGCCGCGGCAGACAACGTGGAATTCGACAACATCGTCAATAGCCGGCAGCAACAAGTCGTGAATTTGCCGATCGGCATGACGGCACGCTATTTTCGTTTGACGGCATTGCGGACAGCAAACGACAACGATGTTGCCTCAGCGGCAGATGTATCGGTACTCGTCGAATAGGACGTTTTTATCACTTGCTGGTTCACAAAGACAATTGTTAGAGAATTACATGATCGACAACTCCGTTTCAAAATGCATTGCTCGAACGCGCTCTAGTTTGAGTTCAGTCCGGCAAGTGTGGACCCTTTCCGCACTTTTCGCTTTCCTTTTCGTTTTTCTCATGGTTGGGCAAGCGTTAGGAGGTGAGTCGAGCAAGCGGCAGATCAATGTGGACGTGAATCAGGTGAAGGGACCGCTGAACCGAGCCTATCGTATGTCCGTTGGTTCGGACCGGGCGATCATTCACCTCCGCCCGGAGCATCAGCGCGATCTGCGTTTCGTCCGAGACACATGCGGCTTCGAGTACATGCGTTTTCATGGTTTGCTGAACGAAGAGATGCAGCTGGTGAAAGTCGATTCCGACGGCAAGATCGCCTACGACTGGACGAACGTGGACAAAGTCTACGATTTTCTCCAAGAGCTAGGGATCCGCCCGATCGTGGAGCTGGGTTTCATGCCCGAACCGCTCGCCAGAGGCAAGCAGACGATTTTCTGGTGGAAGGGCAACGTTACTCCGCCAAAGTCATACCAAGAGTGGGACAAATTTGTCGAAGCGCTCGCGCGACATTTGACCGAGCGGTATGGGGCGGATGAAGTGCGCCAGTGGTACTTCGAGGTCTGGAATGAGCCGAACCTCGACGGCTTCTGGCCCGCTGGCCAGGCGGAGTATTTCAAACTCTACGAACATACGGCCCGCGCGATCAAGCGCGTCGACGAAAGTTATCGCGTCGGCGGCCCAGCAACGGCCGGTTATGGTTGGATTAAGGAAACCCTCGACTACTGCGCACAAAACGACGTGCCGATCGATTTTGTCGCCACCCACGCGTATGGCGCTATGGAAGGCTTCCTCGATGAACAAGGCAAAGGCCAGACGATGTTGGCTCCAAACGCGGACTCGGTCATCGACGGAATGCCGCAAGTGCGGGAGGCGATTCAAAACAGCAAATTCCCGGATCTGCCGATTCAAGTGACCGAGTGGGGCCCGAGCTACTCGCCGCGCGATCCGGTGCATGACTCATATTTCTGCGCCGCGTGGATCCTGCATCGGCTTCGACAACTACCGGCCGGAGTGGAAGCTATGTCCTACTGGACGTTCTCGGATCAGTTTGAGGAGCCCGGGCCGGCAACGTCGCCCTTCCATGGGGGATTCGGCCTATTGAACGTGCAGGGACTACCAAAACCGGCCTACTTTGCCTATCGATTTTTGAACGAATTGGGCGACACGGAACTGACCTGCGACGATTCGAACGTGTGGGCATGCCGGAGCGAAAATGGCGGCGTGCAGGTGTTGTTCTGGGATTATCATCAGCCGAAGCAGGATTCTCCAAATGCAAAATTCTTCGCACGTGACTTGCCGGCCAAATTGTTGTCGCCAGCGCACGTGGCAATCAAGAATCTATCATCTGGCGAGCACGTGGTGAACATTACGCGCGTTGGATATCGCCACAACGACGTCTATACGGCTTATCTGCTGATGGGCAGTCCACCGGGCCTGCACGATGCGTCCGCGTTTTTCCCGGACGACGTTTTAGCGAAGCTGCAGCGCCAATGTACGGGGACGCCGGAATCCCACAAAGTGATGGTCCGTGCGGACGAACCATTGGTGATGGACTTGCAGATGAACGAAAACGACGTTTATCTGATAAGCGTCGAACCATGACTGTCGGATTGAGTCTTAACTGTAATGATTGGCATATGCGATGGGACGATTAGCCCCCCACACTCTTTAAATGAGGCCGTGCCAGCAGCGAAATGCGGTGAGAAGGTTTGGCACATGTGGGTAAGAAGGTCAATCAAGTTGTCGGAAAAAAATGCCAGTTTCGGCAAACTCAATTACATCTCGGACATACGCCCTATCTTTCTTTTAGACGATGGCGATAACGTACTTCGTTGATGAATTCCTCGAAAAATAGGTGGCCAATCGCTCATGCGGAGGCTCCAGGTTGATCTTGATGTTGAGAGGAAAAGTCCAACTATGAGTTCTCAGTTGCTCCCGAGCCGGCGTTGGGGATTTGATGAGGCCCAGTTTTTTGAGTTTCGGCCAGAGTTTGACCTGTTCCGCCAAATATGTCTGAGCGAGGTCGATTAGCACGTTATGGTCAGGTAGTCCGCGCTCTTCACGCGAACGTCGCCGAGATCTTGCTGGTTTAGAGTCGTCCAATTCACTGGAGGACTGCGCCGGCATGTGCCTGGTCATCTTTCGCGCTAAACGCGGGCAGTCGGGAACGATCAATCTGCGAGCGGAGTCGACGTCGCTCGATGGTGCGACGGTTAAGATATGCTGCGTGGTGGAGTGAACGTGTGGCACGATGATTTGGGCCGCCGCCGACCGAGCGCCAGCATGCCGACGAGGAATATGACGTATGTCGCCGGCTCCGGTACCGCGATGCCGGGGGCGCCGTCGTTGCCAGCACCGAGGCCATAGTTGATCCCGAACTTTGATTTCCAGATCGCGTAGTCACCACCGTCGACGACCAGGTCGCCGTTGCCGTCGGCCCGCAGATCGTTGACCGATCCGAGAGTGTCGCGCCAGACGGTGTAATCCGCGGCGTCAACGTTGCCGTCCCCGTTAAAGTCGCCGGGGGCGACGACGAGAGAATAGGCCGGCGTGCCCTTATCGAAAGACAATTGGAAGGTCTGGCCGCCGACCGTGATTTCATAGTCGCCATAGAAGCCGTTGAAGTCGATCGTGCCGTCGAGCCCAACTTGCAAATTCTGCGTCGGTGTTTTCCAGGCGTTGAGCAAGTCGACCATGGCTTGACCGGCCTGTCGTAAATTCCAATTCCCGTCGACAATCGTCGAACTGTCGGTCGTCGCAGGTGGCCAGGGTTCCCAAAGCAAAAACGACGTGGCGTTTGGCGAGCCATACGTCAAGCGAAGCGCTTCATTATAGATCAAAGCCGCCCGTTCCTCCGTCGTGTCGATGCCGCCGGCCGTCGGCGGGACGGAAAACTCGGTGATTGAAATGGGCAAGCCGGTGATGGACATGTTTTGCAAAACTTGATTGATGCGCGCCGCACTATGGGCCTGTGACACGCCGGCTCGGGGCTCGCTGTTGTACTGGATGCCAATGCCCGTCACGACCTCGCCGAAGCCAGCGTTGTTGATTTCCTCGATGTGGCGGCGATACCAATTCGCGTAGGGATCGGAAGCGCCGCCGTTAGGATCGTTGGCGTAGTTGAAGATGTTGTATTCGTTCGTGTAGAGCCGCGTCTCGGCCCCGGCGGCCACGACAGCGTCCTGCACTTTCTTGTAGATCTCGGCGATCCCCTGGGGGCCAAAAATGTTCCAGTATGTCCCCTCGCGCAAGGTCTCGTTGAGGACATCGATTTCCGAGTACCGCCGGGCCCGATCGCCGTCGTTCGTGTCGCTGTCGCCGTCGCCGACGTAGTAGGCGATGCGGTTGCTGATGGCCGTCTTCAAGTCATCTTTGGCCTGGGCAGCGATGGTGGGATTCGGCAACTGCGCGTTTTGAATCAAGGAATTGACCCACGCGGGTTGCTGGTTGCCCCAGATCAAGTTGTGCATCCGCACGTTCATGTTGTGCGACTGGGCATAATTGAGAATCGTGTCGACGTCGTTCATGGTAGGAGTGTTTTGCGTATTCTCGTTCGGCTGCCACTTCCCCATGTTCGACGGAACAAGGATGTTGAAGTGGCTGTTGACAAAATTCTGGTAGCGGGCGGCAGTCGAGGTGGTATCGCCGGGAGCCACGGGCGCGAGAAACACGTTCGCATCGAAGCCCTGGACCATCGTGCCGACGTTGAAGGCGCTGTTGACCATGCGTACTTCGACAGGCGTCCCCGGCGCGGCGCCGAGAGCGCCAATTTCCCCGGTCCTTGTCGATAGTTGGCGATGTAGGTGTCGGCCGCCGACAGGGCATTGGCGTTGTTGGTCGTGGTGCTGGTCGTGTTGCTGACACTCGTGGCACCGGTGATCGTCAAGTTGCCGACCGTCAGCTGGCGATTGGCGGTCGGCACGTCGTTGTTGAATTCGGTGCGGACGAAGAATGTCCCTGCCGGCAGGTCAAACGTGTGCCCGTAGTTGTTGAATCCGGCAGCGACGTCGAAGCCGACTTTCGTGTCGGCGACGACCAGGTTCATACGCGGGACGACCGCGTCGTTGGTCGAACCGGAGGCATTCACCGCGAGCGTCACGGAGCCTGGCGCGGCAAGCGTGAAGTAGGTGCCGACGTAGCCGTTTTCGCTCAGGGTCCAATTGCCGGATCCGCTACCGCTGGAGCGGGTCGACAGGCTACTGCCGGTGAAGGTTTGGCCGAAGGCGAGTGGACCAGGAGTCAGCGAGAGCACAAGTACGACAAAGTAAATCCGCATCCAACCAAACATCCACTTTGCCCCGTCAGAAAATCGCCGCGGTCGTCATTTGCTCAGTACCTGGATGTTGTACTCGATTGGGCCCTGATCGATCGGTATGTCCAATTCGAGTCCGCTAGTCGAGCTCTGATGGTAGCGAGTTGGAACGGATGTCTTGCCAAGATCATTGGGCAAGACGCTGACCGTGTAGTGGCCCGGAACCAGCCCGTCGTCCGGCGCCCAACTCATGACGCGATAGTGTCCTTCGGCATTGAAACTGCCGCTGGCCGGTCGCAAAGAGTAGCCTTCGGCCGCTCGCGTCGGCGTAAAAAACATCTTGCCGGTTTCGCCGGGTGGCCCGCCGTCAATTGTCACACTTCCACTGATAGGAATGGTCTTGGGACGGTCGCTGCTTCCGCAACCGACGAATGACGAGGTGGCGGCGGCCATTACGCTCAACCAAAGGCAAGGTTGCAACAATGTTCTCTCAAGCATGCGGAAATTCCGTTCCTCAGGTTGAACTGCATCGAAACTACTGCACGGACTTCACTTCGCCGCTCTTCCTAGCGCCGAGCAAGTAGTAGACTCGGAAATCAATCGACTCGCTAGTAAACTGCACACTGCCGTCAGCCATTGCCAGATGTGCGCCGCCCGGATGATGGCTCTTATAGCCGCAAGCCTGCGCATAGCCACCAATTTCTGGATTATCGGGGTCCGAGACATTTGCAGCACCCGAGGTCCCGCTGGCGAATCGCAGGAACGTGTTGAGCGGAATATTGGTCCCCGCGAAGGGGAAATTCGGACAGTGGGCGCAAATATAACGGCATTGAGCCGGAATCGTCTCGCCGGCCATGATCACGTGAGTCGTTCCGTCCGTGGCCTCCGTCATCTTGATTCCCTTTTCATACCTGCCAAACAAGCCGGCAAAACTGGGAAACGTGCCAATCGGCCCGATCGGATCGTTGGCAAGCTTTACGGATTCGCCGCCGAACGCTGCACCCTGGCAACAGAGATTGGGACGCGCTTCGGTGCAGAACGGGCAGGCGTCCATATGCGTCGGGCCGATGGATACCGGATACGAAAGCGACATCACCGGAACATCTTTCGGATTGTATACACCGCTTCCACCGTCGTTATGCATGCCGGGAGGATCAACTCCGTTTGATGACAGCTGTTCGCTGTCGCTGGGACAGATCGCCCAGGGCAATGGTGTGCCAATCACTATCGCGTTATTGGCATGATTCGACGCCTTCTCCTGGTCAAATTGATCGTATAGCGCCTGTTCCTCAATGAATGGCAGGATTTGCACGACCCACGTCCCGCCTTTTCCGTTGGGGACGTTCGGAAAGGTATTATTGTTGGGCCGAAAGGGTGTTGCGGCAGGCAGCCGTTTTTTAACGTCGACGTAGTTGAGCATTGCCAGTCCGACGTTCTTCATGTTGTTAGAACACTGAGATCGCCGGGCGGCTTCGCGCGCCGCCTGGATCGCCGGCAAAAGCAGCGCTACCAAAATACCTATGATCGCGATGACCACGAGTAATTCAACAAGCGTGAAGCCCTTCGACTTCGGCGAAGATTGAGTAGCCAAGTTGCAGTTCATAATTATTTCCTGTAACAAAGACTAATAGGGAGCATCCTGGCCGCCGGCTCGGGCCACCCTATCCTTTGACCGTGACTGAAATCACGCCATCAATCATCCTCAGCGAGTGGGTCGAACGACCAGCACCGCAGATAGTAAAAATGCAAGCAAAGCCAAAGTTGCGGGCTCAGGCACGCTGGCGATTGTCAGGCTGCCGCTGCCCATGTTGGTTTGTCCAAAGTGTGACTTCCAGGAGTTGTAATCCGACGCGCCGACGAGGCCATTGTTAGCCGGGTCGCGGTTTGCACCCAGCAGCGAACCATCGCCGCCCAAGTTGTTCCGCCAGAGGGTGTAGTCGGCAGCATCCACCGTGCCATTGTTGTTGTAGTCGCCGACGAGTCCCATGGAGGGCAGACGAATTTCCATGTATTCCAATTCCAGTTTCAAGAGCCCGCCATTGGGACCAATCAGGCCGCCAAATTCATAGAGACCAAAATTGGTCAGCAAGCCGTCGCCCAGATTGGCGAATCCAAGCGGACTTGGTGGCGTTGCGGATGAACGTCGACAAAGGAATCGAGACCGTCGTCATCGTCGACGTATTAAACTGATTCAGAGGGACGTTGTACTCCCACTGATCGGCGCCCTTGCCGGCCGCGTTATCGTTGCCCTTTCGGGCCCGCGCGTAAACGGTCATGTTTTGGGCGACTCCCGCATCGGTGAGTGGCTGAAGGAGCCGAGCCCGAATATCGACCATGGCCGTGGTCGCATCGAACGTAGCGTCACTCGGTGCCCCGCGAATCAGGAAGCGGTGTGTTTCGGTCGGATCATCCGGGAGTCCGCATATTGATTTTCAAATTCGTCATTCCGTTGGCGTCGAAACGGCTGATCTGGTCACTGGCGAGAGGGAAATAGTCCGTGCCGCCAACATTGATTCCCGGCTGAGTTCCGCCGTAGGTGAGCCCGCTGCCGAAACGGAAAGAGATGCCGCTGCTGGAATCGATCCGAGCCATGATTTGCCCGGGATTAATCTTCGTCAATGCAATACTTTTAATTTCGAGACTCAATCCGAGGCTCGCGGCAGGCGCTCCCAAGGACATTAATCCGACGCCATTGGGGACATTCAATTTTGAACCAGGATTGCCGGGCTCACTCGGACCGCCACCAAATTGCTGGAAGTTCGGCCCGTAGCCCACGGTTACATCCGACCACGTACCGGCTTCCGAATCGAACACCCGCCCGCCGTTGGCCAGCACTTGGCCAGCACGGTAGTCACCGCTCCCCGTGCTGTAATAGAAGGTCTTCGCCACAAATGAGGGGGATGTTACTGGTACCGTCCACGTCGCGTAGCCCTCCGCATCCTTCGACGCGGAGGCGTACCAATTATTGATGGTCATGGTCGGATCGACCGGCTGCCCCTCCGCATTCAATGGACTACCAATGTTGTAGAAAATCTGTTCGCCGGCCCTCTTGTAGCTGCCAGCCTCGTTGTCCCATACATAGCCCCCAAGCTGATCCAGAGCGACAGAGAATACAGGTGCGGTATTCTCAAGCGCGGCGGAGATCGGTGGATAAGTGGGGTTGGTAGGGAATGGATTTACTCCCAGGCTATCCGCGGTGGTCTTTTGGAGCAGCGGCTTGAACTTCACTTGAATCTGGTACTTCTCAGGATCAAATTGCTGGCCAAAGGCCGCTCGATCAATAATTGGAAGTAGAGCTGCTCGTCGGATTTCCCAACAAGCTTACCGCAACAGGCGTAGCCGTCGGATCGACTACGGTTTCCGGAGTATTGCTGTTGATGCGGGAGTTGTGGCTGATGCAGCAATCGCCCACGTCGGTCTTTTGAAAACGAAATGCATCGTATTTCCCTTTGCCGGTCGTGACAGCGTTGTTGATCGCAAAGGCTCCAAATTGAAACGTGTTGTAACCGTCGTTACCATTCGTCTCGCCGAAGCTACCCGGGTCGCGGAAAATGCCGCCCGCTCGCAGCACCATTCCGTCGAGGCCCATGAGAGTGTTTGCAGTTTCTAGGGCGCTCGCCAACTCAGGTAGACTACCAATCACACCACTGACACATATAGCAATCAACCCGACCAACCGACGCGATTCGCGAATCATTGCAGATCTCCAACCAGTTGTTTATTTCCTAGAAACGCAATTCTTCAACAGCAGTCATGCAAGAATAACTTCAACTCACCTGCAAGGATTAACTGTGAACCAGAGATCAGAAATCCGACCCACAACAATCCACATAGCGTGGTGATGATATCCCGCACTTCGCACTATGGCGCTTGACCGACTGGGGTACATTTCCGGCAAAGTCCAACCCACCGCCCGGTCAACCACGTAGCCGCGCCGATACAAACACACCACAGAAGTGCATAGGGGCAATTACTCGATAAGTTACCCACCATTTTTATTCTAGCCATGACCGCAAACCGCACAGCGCTGGATTACGCAAAAAAGTTATGCGATCGCGGAGCATAATTTGGCTCGTTCGCACGGAGCGCAAAATTGATCTTCCATGTCGTTTTTTCCGTGGCGTTAGAACGACTAGATGAAACTGTGCTCGTGGCTGGGCGGACGTAATTTCTTGGCTGAGATCAAGAGCGTTTGCCGCTGAAATTCAGCGGGAATCGCGTTGTTGCGCCCCCCGTTGGCCTGTGCACGAACGCACAGGCGATTCGAGACACATGGCGCTTACCGAATGAATTCCGGCGAATGGATGGAAACACCAGATAGTACGGCAATTGTTGATGATTCAGGCCGTTTTTTGGCCCGGAGTGGACACTTCCTTATCGTAGTCGGACGCGGGGTCCGATCGATCTCGCACCCATTTATGAAGCGCGTGCAGCCGCTCAGCCGCAAGTCGAGGGCTGCGGCATTCGATTCGTCGATCCCGTCATTAGACGACGTCTTGAGCCAAGAGTTGGCGACCAGCTGATCGACAGAAAAAACTGGATAGCGGCAAAAATATGTTGCGATTGCGTCGCTGCGTTGACAGGATTTTTGCCATGGCTATAAGAAGATGAGCGGGGGGCGTTGTCTTTTCTAAGTTCTGCATCTCGTTTTTCTTTGATCAGCAACTGTGCTGAGGTGGAGGAGTCTCATGAAGTTGAAGATTTACGCCTGCTTGGTGGTAGGCGCGCTCGTAGCGGCCACGCAGGCGGCGGCGGCACCGTTTTTGTCCGTTGACGTCAACGGTGCAAATGCCGGCGGCGGTCAGACCATAGGGCCGACCCAAACTGGATTCCAGTCATTTAACGCGTTCTCCGGTTTCGATCAACTTGATCCAGCCTACAACCCGGCCGAGGATTGGGGCCTAGGCGGGCCGCCCAACGGATTGAGCAAGGTATTTGCTACCAGCGAAGGCAACATCACGGCCCATGCGGTGTCGGCCAGAGTCTTAGTGCCCGCAACCGCGGCGCGAACGTCGGCGGGATGACCGACCTCCAACAGGATTTTGCGTTTGCGCAACGTGACAATGCAATGCGCTTTTGGGCGAAACTTCATCAAGCTTACATTGTCCGGTCTGACCCCGAATCAATCCTATTTCTTCCGAGGGTTTGCCCGCGAAGCGGCGTTTCAGGACACGGCCTTGGCGAATCCTGATGATCCGGGCCAAAGCTATCAAGCTTGGACGGACCTCGCCCAACTGGGCGGCCTTGACGGCCCAGCAGCGTGGCTCGACGCCAACGTTAGTGCTGGCGCGTCTTATCGACCCATTTTCGTCGACGACGACATGGATGCCAACACTCCACCTGTAAACACAGGATTATAAGAATCCGATTCCAACTTTGGGCGGCTCGCAGGTGGCTGGTCCAGATTCGCTCTCGGCGTCAAATTCGTTTTTCCATTCGGGGCCGGCTTTCTTACCGCAGCCGATGGGAGTGGCGTTCTCCACTGTCTACACTTGGGCCGATCCGCAAATGTTTCGGGCAGACAGTGCAGGGGGCTTCTCTGTTCAATGGTTTCCAACTCAGCCCAGTTCCCGAGCCGGCCTCCTTCGTCTTGGTCGCCCTCGGCCTGTTCGGCCTGGTTGGTTTCCGCCGACGGTAAAAATCAAAGCGAATCCAGTCGACTCTTTCGAGCCCTTTCAGGCACTTTGCCTGAAAGGGCTTTTTTTGTTGCGCATCGCAATCAACCGGGGTTAAATGTTGGCGGCTGGCGGATCGACGTATAACTGGGCCGAGTGTGGTTCCATGCCCGATGCCGAGAATTCGAACTCCCAGGTGCCGGGGCGGTCGATGACAAACCCCTGGATGTTGGTGACGGAATGGCAGTTGGGCTTGTCTTGGAAATCGATGCCCACGGGGAATTTGAATTTTTCCTCGCCGTCGACGGTGATTCGCAGCGTCGCGTCGGCCGTTTCGGAGTCGAACGGATCGCGGCGTAGATAGACGGACGCGGAGATTTTCTGCAGGAAGATCGGGAGCTCGTTCGGTCGAAAGCTCGACATCACGCGAATCAAATTCAGTTCGCCTGTGTCGCGATCGATGAGCGCATCCTTGGAGAGCACAATCCACTTGATTTCGATCATGAGGATCAATCCATTCGTTGAGGGAGCGGAAAGGGGGGACGGAAACTCACTCTTATCGTCGATGGCGTGTGGGTCAAGGCGAATGTGATGGGTCTCGTGTTACTCGACCCACCCTACGGGCTACGGGCTGCTACCGCAAAAATTGATTTGGTAGCGTATGTTGCCGAGTTGGCGGACTCTCTTCGCTGGGCTAACCAGGTTGGGGCGACTTGGAGATTCATCTTTTGGCGCTCGTAGCGACTTGGTGGCGCACTTCCAGAATGCCTCGCCGTGATCCGAAAACGGGAAGACCGCCCTGCGGACGCGAGCGGCACGAGCGGTGTGGAGAAAACGCCCGGTTTGCCCGCTCCGACTCTACATTTCAACTCAAGTTAGGCCGCTGTGTCTCCAACTGCGGAGTTCGCCAACTCGTCGCAGAACGCGCGTCGCCACATTTTCACGGAATCTTCGCACACTCCTCACGGATCCTGCATGGTTCAACGTCACGATGACGCGGCGCTGACCGTTTGCTTTTCTTCTGGGAGGTGGGGATTGATGGTGGGAGAAACTAGTTCGTTGCGGCTCGTCGGCCTGATCGTGCTGCTCGTCGGCCTCGTGGTTTACCAGCGAGCGGAGGCCGTCGACGCTACTTGGAACGGAACAAATGGCAATTGGACCGATGCCGCGCGGTGGAGTACCAATCCGGAAATACCGGACAACAGCGGCACGACCTACGACGTATTTGTTGGCGGAGGCACACTTGCGCAGAACGTCGTTGGCGGCGTCACACTCGACAGCCTCACTTGGTCGGGCGGAATGATGACGGGGGCCGAATCGGTCACGGTGCTTAACGCGGTGACTTGGTCCGACGGGTCGCTGGCCAACAGTGGTGGCTTGATTGTGCCCTTGGGCAGCGTGGTCACGTATTCCGGCAACAGTACGCAACACAAGATGGATAGCGGGGCGCAACTTGTGGTCGGCGGCAATTTTGTCCTCGCCGGAAACGCCGAGCTCAACACGAGCGCCGCCGTCGGAAACGGGGCGACGATCGAGGTGCTCGAGGGCGCGACATTCGACATCCAGGGCAACGGCAACCTGACCGACACGTTCTTCGACAACTTCGGACAACTACGCAAAGGGACCGTCGAAAACGCGGGCCTCTTCACCAAGAGCGCCGGTAGCGGCACCAGTCTGGTGACCGACGACTGGACCATTCACAACTCGGCCACCGGCGTGTTCGACGTCTCAAGCGGCAAGCTGCAGTTCAGCCGCAACGGAAACGGCTTCAATAATGCGGGTCTTGCCCGGGTTTCGGCCGGAACCTTGCAGGTCGGCGGCGGCACGAGCACCGGCACGTTTCAGGTTGGCGCCGGCGGCACCTTGCGATTTGCCACGCAAGCCGGCCCGTCGATCGTCCATGTGCTCGACGGCGCGACGATCGACAACGCGGGAACGCTCGAAGTGGACGGCCGCGTGCGATTCGTGAATGGAGCAACGATCGAGGGCAATCCATCGCTGAGCCTCGTGGGCAGCGACGCCGAGATTGGTGGGACAGCGCCGCTTGCGCTAGACGCCTTCGCCTGGACGGCTGGCACGTTGGCGAATTCGGGCGGCATCTCGATCAATCCGGGCGGTTTGCTCACGATCAGCGGCTCCGGCGGAAAACAATTGGCAAACAACGCGAAGCTCTCCATCGCCGGCACCGCGACGCTCGCCGGCACCCAGAGCATTGTCAATCTCGCCACGTCGGCTGCCCCCGCAAACGTGAATGTCCTCTCGGGCGGCATCCTCGATCTTCAGGCCGACATCGGGCTCTCGGAGAGCCCGATTTCCGCGGGATCGAACGGCGGCTCGCTAGTCAACGAGGGCATTCTGCGCAAGTCGGTCGGCAGTGGATTCAGCGACGTCTCGGTCGACTGGGACGTTACGAATAACGGCACGATCGAGGGCGATTCCGGCACGCTCCGCTTTTTTGGCAGCGTGGCACACCTAGGGACCGTCGATTTGGGCGGCGGCAATGTCGAATTTCGCGGGAACGTCAGCGGCGCCGGCAATTTCACCGGCACCGGTCTCACCACGTTTCGCCGCGACTATCGACCCGGCGCGGGGCCGACTTCCGTTGCGTTTGGGGGAGATCTCAAATTCGAGTCGAGCACGGCCAATCTGCTCCTCGAGATCGGCGGGACGACCGCTGGCACTGAGTACGACCAGCTAACGGTTGGCGGATCGGCGAGCTTGGCGGGGACGCTCCGTGTGTCGCTCGTCGATCTGGGTAGCGGCCTCTTTGCGCCTCAGGCCGGAAATACTTTCGATATCATCTCTGCGGCCGGCGGTATTTCGGGGCAATTCTCGTCGTTTCTGCCCGCGCTGGCGCGGGACTGGTGTGGCAGGTCATGAAAACCGAAACGGCGCTCCGATTAGCGGTCGTCTCTTCGGCGAGCGTTCTCGCGGGAGACTACAACCTCAACGGCACCGTCGACGCGGCGGACTATACAATCTGGCGCGATACGTTTGGCCTCGTGGGATCTGCGCTCGCGGCCGACGGAAATGGCGACGAAACTGTCGACGACCTCGACTATCAAGTGTGGAAGATGCACTTTGGCGAAACCTCGCCAAGCGGTGCCGCTAGCGGCGCGACATTTGGAGCGACCGCGCCGGAACCTTATTCGTCGCTGCTACTTGTGATCGGTGCCGCGGCTCTCGTTTCGATCCGCAAACGGAACGTGCGCGAAAACACTCGGCACTTCCCGCAGACTATTTATTCTGCGCGACAAGCGGAGTCGCTGCGTCCTGCGACCTGATTTCCACTCTTCATCAAATCTTGTCGCAGTCTTCACATCTTCAACCCGGTTTCTTCACATTCACTCCCGATACTCTCGAACGTGAAACAGAGATTCGCCGGCGAGGCACGAAGTTTGTTCAAATTGGAATGCCGGCTTCCAATGTTCCCCGAGATTGTGGGCGGGAGCGATCCTACCGAGTGACGAAGCTATCCCATCGGCCGAATGCCGGGCAACCAACTCTCCGTCTCCGCGCTACGAGACGCTATTTGCGTTTCGCGCGCGGCTTCACATTGGTCGAACTATTGGTCGTGATTGCGATCATCGGCGTGTTGGTCTCGCTGCTGATGCCTGCGGTGCAGTTGGCCCGCGCCAGCGCCCGCCGGACCGACTGCTCGAACAATTTGCGCCAATTCGGCATCGGACTGATGTCGCAGACGGGCAATCGAGGCGGACGTTTGTGTACCGGCGCCTTTGACTGGAAACGAGATGGAGCGGTCACCGAGGTGGGTTGGGTCGCGGACCTGGTGAACCAGGCGATCCCCGTCGGAACTATGCTCTGCACCGCGAATCCAGCCCAGATTTCTGCCGCCTACAACGACTTGCTCGCTGCCGACGTCGCCGAGTTCGACACTTGCGTCGATCGTCTCGGCTCGAAGGCGCGGACCGCGCCCGACGGCACGCCGATCATCAATCCCTGCCGCCAGATTATCGAAGAGAGCCTCTCCCCGTCGAGCGAAGAGCGGCGCGCGCTGGTCGAAACGGAGGTCTACGACAAGTTTTACAACACGAACTACACCGCGAGCTGGCTACTGGTGCGCGGCAGCCCGATGCTCGACGCCAGCGGGAACTTCCGCGCCAAATCGGCCAGTTGCCCCGCCGATCATCTGTCGGTGGGCTCCACAATGGGCCCGTTGCGGCTGAGCTTGATCGACGCGGCCAAGGTGCCCTCGAGCACGATACCACTCATGGCTGATGGTGCGATTAGCGACGTGCTGTCGATGAAGATTGGCGAGGTCCAAGCGTCCGCCCCTGCGACGCAGCAGTTCACTCGCGGTCCGGCACAGAAAATCTCGCCGTCGCTCGAGCCGCCTTCGTTCGCCGAAGGCAAGCCCCGCGGCGGATCGGACGGCTGGTGGAACGTGTGGGAGAAGAAATCGCTGCAGGACTATCGAGCCTTCGCACCGGTCCACAACAAGAGTTGCAACATCCTGATGGCCGACGGCAGCGTGCAGACGGTGTACGACGAAAACGACGACGGGCTCTTGAACAACGGCTTTCCCGCCTCGGCGACTAGTGGCTTTGAGAGTGATGAGGTGGAAATCAAGCCCAAGGAAGTCTTCAGCAAGACGTCGCTCAAGCGATTATAGGTTGAAGTCAGAGAACGGAACGGTGAGCGATTGGACGGTCTGATGGGGGGAACTAAAGGACTAACTGTAATTAAGACAAAGGAGGTGCGATTGGGAGGGTGATTGAGATTAGCTGTTCGATTGCCGCGAGCCGTCCGGGTCGTGATGACGCGACCGACGGGAACCGCTCAGGCAAGACGACGCTGGTACGCGACCTAATTCAACAAACTGTGTTTAGAACTTTTATCGAATTCAAGGAGAGTTTAGATGACTAGTAAGCGAAAATTCCGCCTCGGCGGCTTTACGCTGATCGAGCTGTTGGTGGTGATCGGCATCATCGGGGTCCTGGCCGGGCTCTTGTTGCCGGCGATCTCGAAGGCTCGCGAATCGGCTCGCAGCGCGACCTGCAAAAACAATCTGCGTCAGTTCGGCATCGGCTTCCACGTGTTTGCCGATCACGATCCGAGCGGCCGTCTCTGCACCGGAGCGAGCGACTTCCGCCGCGACGGTTGCATGGACACCTGGGGTTGGGTGGCTGACTTGGTGAACTCCGGTGCCGCACGGCCTCAGGAAATGCTTTGCCCGTCGAATCCGCTCAAGGGCACGGAGAAGCTCAATGACTTGTTGGGTGGCGTTACTAACAACGGCAAAGACGGTGCGGATCTGTCGCGTCTGGACGACGGAATTTGTGGTGCCGATAATTTTGGCGGCTTTGCTGGCGGTGGTACCGGCCAACGAGTTTGCAAATACCGCCGTCGACACGGATGAACGCGCGGCGATCATCTCCCGCGCTCTCATTGAGAAAGGCTACAACAACAACTACGCCGCGAGTTGGCACTTTGTCCGTTCCGGACCAAAGTACACGCTCGACACTTCGACGACCCCGCCGACGTTGATTGGTATTAACCAAAGCAGTACCAATCAAGGCATGAAGGGGCTCAGCACGACCGACGGTCCGTTGGTGCTAGCGCGGGCCGAGAATTCCAAGATCCCAACTTCCCAACTTCCGCTCCTTGGGGACGCGGCTCCGGGCGATGTGAACGAGGCAATTCTCACGCGGACGCTGAAGTACACGGCGTCGGACCCGTTTGCCAATGGAAAGACGGAGGAAAGAACGTTTTTGGAAGCGGGTGCCTTGCTGACCGAAGCATTTAACGACGGTCCCGCGAATTGGAACGGTACCGACGTCGACCTGATCCTGCAGAATGCCGAACTCACGACGCAGTACAACTGCGACACGGCAACCCGGGCCAACTGCGCGCCCCCAACTGCCGGCTCGAATACGTATCTGCAAGATACCCGTGACTGGTTGTGTGTCCACGGCGGCGGTGACCAGGGCAGCTGCAATATCATGATGGCCGACGGTAGCGTTAAGGAATTCTACGACCTCACGGGCGACAAGTTCCTGAATCCTGGGTTCCCGGTTTCCGGCATCACCGATCCGGCCGACTTGGCTGGCATCGGCTACAACAACGACACGCCCGAACTCAACGGTATGTTCAACGGTGTGTTCTTGAACAAGCTCGGGAAGCTCGCCGTTTTTGAGTGAGACTCTCCGAGGAAGTTGCAAACCTTTTTGTAATTGTCGGTCGGCAGCCATGGGGCACTATTACGGTCCCGTGGCTGCCGCCGTTGTCCACTCCAATTGCTGATGGTGGTGAAAACTTAGTCATGAACTGCTTCTGCTGTCTGAACCAATCGGTGCGCGCGTTCTCGAGACTTCCTTTTCTGTGGGTTGTACTTGCGATATCCGGCTGTAGCGATCCGGAAGCGGCTCCCGCGACCGAAAATCAGGTAACTGCCGCTGCGTTCGAATCGGCGTTGCCAACGGTCGAGCATGCGTCGCACGACGAGCCCGTCGCGAGCTTGGCCCCGCGGGCGCAGCTGGTACAACGCGAATTCGATTTTGGCACCGTCGAGCCGCTCCAAACGCATCATCATGCATTCAAGATTCGCAACTAAGGTGACGCGCCGCTAACGCTGTCCGCGCCTCACACAACCTGCAAGTGCCTCCAAGTCGAAAGCTTTACGGAAGTCATTCCTCCGGGCGGCGAGGGGAACGTCGTCGTGGCTTGGAAGGCCAAAGCTGCACAAGATGTTTTTGTCCAACGTGCCTCGATCAAGACGAATGATCCGGACCACGACGTAATCGAGCTGAAGGTCCTGGGTCAGGCGAAGTTGCTGCTGGCCACCTATCCTGCGGAATTCATCGCCCCGCGCGTCAAGCCGGACGAAACGGCCAAGATCGCGGGGGTCATCTTCTCTCAAGTGCTCGACAAATTCACGTTAGCAGATTTGACGACTTCGCTCGACGGACTCGAGTGGACGCTTTCGCCTGCCAGCCCGCAGCAATTGAAAGATTTGCGCGCCAAGGCTGGTTGGAACATCGAACTGACCGTACCCGATAACTTGCCGCAAGGCAGCTTTACGCAATGGTTACGCTTCAAGGCCGAGCCAAAAGACCGCACCGAACCGATCGACGACGAACTGCTCACTTACGAAGTGCCCGTGCGCGGCAAGGTGCTCCGCCGACTCTCCGTCTTCGGGCAAGGGATCGATTTCGATGGCACGCTCGATGTCGGCATCGTCAACCCAGGCACCGAATTCGAACGTGTGCTCACCGTCCGCGTACAAGATCAACTCAAGGACTTGAAGATTACTGCCGTAGAGACCCAGCCGAGTTTTGTCGAAGCTCATTTGGAGCCATTTCCCGGCAAAAACGCAGCGGGCATGTATCGCTTGCGATTGCGAATTCCGCCCGACGCGACGCCTGGCAACTACCGCGGTGAGAACCTCGGCAAGGTACGACTGACGTTTGAACATCCGCGAATCGATTCGCTGGAATTGGGCGTGTCGTTTGTCGTCCCCAACGAGCCACCGTCACGCTTGCGACAATTGAGTATGAGCGGGCAAAGCCCGTAGCCGAACAATGAACCGCGTCAGGCCGTTGCGGGCCTCGTCGCGGGGACGCGATTGTTTTTCTGCGCTGAAAGTAAAACTAATGACCAGTCCTACCCCCGAGTCGCCGACTCGCATGGCACCACTCCAGGCACGCTGTGCGGACTGCGGTGCCGAAGCGAGCGTCGAACGGCGCTACTGCGGCAGTTGCGGTTCGCGGCTGTGGGAGCCTTGTCTGGGCTGCCAAACGCTGAACTCGGTGGCCGAGAAGTTCTGCGCCGAATGCGGCGTCGAGCTTGCACCGGCCATCGAAGCGGCCATCGCCCAGCTCGACGAGATTCTGCAAGCGGCCTCGCTGCTGGAAGGTGAAGGCAAACTGCTCGAGGCGGTGGAGCATTTGGCCACGGTCGAGGCGAGCTTCGTGGCCAGCGATCACGGCCAGCTGGTCAGCCGCGTCCGCGAGGCGAACCGACTCCGTGAAGATCTCACGGCGCGCCGCCAGCAGATCGTTTCGAATTTGTTCGAGCGCGTGGCAGAGGCCCAGCATCTCACCGACCAACGCCAGTACGCGGCGGCACTCGCGCTCGTGGAACAGATTCCCGTCACGCTGCGGAATCAGCAGGCCCGCTCGCTGCTCGCCGATTTGCAAGAGCTCGTCGCCGAAATGGTCGACTTGCGGGCCCGCGTGACAAAGGCCGTCAAGCAAGGCGCCACGGAACAGTTGATTCAGCAGGTCCAGCGACTGCGCGAACTCGAACCACATTCCGCCGACGTCGAGAAACTCTGGCAGCGATTGAGCGCCAAGCAACAAGAGTTGAACGCTTCGCTCGCTCGTAATTTATTGAAAAAAGCCCGCGATGCGATCGTGGTGAGCGACTATCGCGTGGCCGAGGCGTGTCTTCGCCGGATGCCGATCGCTTCTCCCGAAGGCGGCCACGAACTTTGCGACGCAATCGAAGAGCGGGTCTGGCTCGCGCGGCAAATCACGACAGCCCCGTTTGCCGATCGCACGCTCCTGGCTATCGCCACGAGGCTGGTGAAGCTGCAGCCCAAAGACGAGACCGCGAAGTTGTGGCTCACTAAGATTCAAGAACGACTCGCGCGTGTCAAGAAAACGGCGGCCGAGCCGATCGTGCCCTGGGGCAAGCCGACCGAATCGCCTCGGATCGGCGCTCCCGTACAGCTAGTCGACTCGCTCCCGAATCTCTCTTGGGACGACCGCGGCAATCCAGGCATCGGGCGGCAGCAGCGAACTTCATCGCCAGCTCGCGGCCGTCGGACTGGCACTGGTAGGTTTAGGCAAAGCCGAGCTCGCGCTCGACCTGCGGCCGGGGCGAACTTCCTGGCGCGAACGACTGGCCGAGGTCCGCAACTTGGGTCGCAACACGGTGGCCTGGGGAATCGACGTCGGGTCGAGCGCCCTCAAGTACGCCCGCCTCTCGGTAAACAAATCGAACGAGATCCGAGTCGACTCCGCCAGCGTGATTCCCTATCCGGTCGATCAGCGGCTGAGCGAGGCGACTGACTCGGAGCGCTCGGTCTCGGCGGCACTCGACGAGTTCATCAAACGCCACAAGCCCGGCAGCGAACCGGTCGTGTTAAGTCTGCCCGGCACGCAAACGCTGGGGCGATGTTTCCAGTTGCCGCAGCTCAAGCCGGCCCGTCGCTTTCAAAAATTGCTCGAGTACGAAGTCCGCACGCAGATACCCTTGCCGCTCGACGAAGTGGTCTACGGTGCCCATGTCTGGGAAGGCGACGCAGCCGACGAAGCGTCGGCAAGTCATGCCCGTGTGACCGTTGCCGCCGCCAAACGAACGCACATCGAATTGCGATTGAGCCCGCTGGCGAACCTCGACTTGCGTGTGGCGTCGCTCCAGAGCGAATGCGTCGCGCTCTTGAACGTGCTGCATTTTGGTTTCGCGGAGCAGATTGCCAAACTGCCGCTCGGCCAGTCGATCGCTTTGATCGAAGTGGGCGACGTGGCGACGAATGTTGTTGTCGCATCCCGTAGCGGATCCTGTTTCCGCGCGGTTCATCAGGGCGTCCGTGCGCTTAACAAGCCCCTCGCTCGCGCTCGCTCGCTAACCATGGCGCAGGCCGACACGCTGCGTCACCATTGGCATACGGCGGAGGCAATGTATCGGCTCGACGCCGACCTGGCCCCGGCCATCGAAGAGCTGACCCGCGCGGTGAAGCATGCGCTCGATACTTGTTGCAGCACGCTCGGTTCGCAGCTTGCGCAGGTGTACGTAGCCGGAGGCGGATGCCGTCAATATGGCTTGCTCCGCCATTGGGCGCGGCCCGAGAGTCGTACCTAACCGATTTGAGTCGCGTCGTGAGGTTTGACGTTCCATGAAACTTGACGAACGACGAACGTACTGGTGGTGGATGCTGTGCTGCGTGCTCGCGCTCGCTGGCTGCAATGGCGGTGCTATTTCGCAGAGCGACATGGCCCGCTATTCACTCCGCAATCCGCCGGAGGAGGAAGAGGAATCGCCAGCGCCGGCGAAGCCGCCGGTCAAGCGCGTAGCCTCGTTGGATCGTGCCCAGCAACGCCGGGCAGTTTCGACGGAGAAAAAAGCGACTTCTAAGCCGATCGCAAGTGAAACCGACGATCGCGCACCAGCCGCAGTAGATGCAGAGCCGCTGACCGACACCAAGTCGCCGCCGCGCACGCCGCTCCCGCAAGAAGAACGAACCAAACGCAGCGTGGCGAATCTGGAGCGAATCGCCGCCGCGTTCCAAAAACATCTGGATGAAAAAGGCTATTATCCGGCCCGGGCCATTACTCAAGGCGAAGATGCGAACCTAAGTTGGCGAGTGGCGCTGTTGCCGTACTTAGGCTACCAACGACTATACGACGAGTTCCGCCTCGACGAACCCTGGAACAGTCGTCACAACTACGAGCTGCTCAAGCAGATCCCGTCCGTGTATCAATCTCCTGAACGCTACGACGATCACACCAATTATGAGGTTCCGGTGTCGTCGGCCACTGTCTTTCGCGGCAAGGGGGTCGTGCGGCCTCGCGATTTTGAAGATGGGGCCAAGAACACGGTGATGGTCGTCGAGGTGGACGACGTGGCAGCCGTTCCCTGGACCGCGCCGCGCGAATACGAGCCGGACCCGCGAACGCCGGGGAAAAACTTGGGTGCGCTGCGCGGCGACTCCTTCTTCTTGATTTGGGGTAACGCGGAACTGGGACGCGTGCTGTCCGCCACTTCGCAGGTTCAGCTGTGGGCGATGTTCACGCACGATGCGGGAGAGGATTTCAATTCTGGGCAGGTCGACCGGCCCTTGTTTGCGACGCCAAGCCGCACGGCTCAGCCAGGTCCCAGCTTGGCTGCGGGTACGTCCGGCGCAGAAGCGGCAGCACCGACGGCCGCCGCACCGGTCGATTCCGCCGCTTCTTCCCTTGTGGCCGAATACGCACAACTCACCAGCGAGTCGCTTGCGCTCGCACATGAAGGAGATGCAGTAAGTTATTTCTACGCCGCGGCTCTCGCCAGTCCAAATGGCGGCGCGTGGAGTCAGCAATTTAAGTGGGTCGCCGCCGTGCGTCGCCCCGCGGCCGCGCTCCGTTTCGGTATCGGGCTGCAATATGACAGCGCTCAAAACACCAAGCCGCCAGGGGCCTGGTCGAAAGTGACCGGTGACTTCGGCCAGCAAGTGATCGATGTACTGGCCCAACATGTCGCGGCACATGGCAACTCATCGCTATTGGCACACGACCCGCGCCGCGCAAGAGATCCGGTACTGCGCCGCGCCGGGCGTCGAATCGCGCCCTCGGTCCGAGCGGTCAATTCGCACCCGGCGTCGAGTATCTCGGCGAATCCCGCGAGTCGGCACTCCGCAAGCTCGCCGAAATGGATCGCGTCGATCTGATGTTGCTGGTCGATTGGCGCGAGACGGCTCGGGGCTGGTCGGTGGGCATGGATTTAGTCGACGTGGTCCGCGGCGCCGTTGTCTGGAAAATGCCACGCGTGCCAAGTAGCCGGGTCGAACGTGCCAAGTCGAATCCGCTGACATCGAATCCGCTGGAGGATGCGTTGCACGACCTCGTGCGGTATCTCGAGACGGAGTGCGTCTTTCGTCCGATTCCGGAGCAGCTCAAGGCTCGCCATGCGCTGCGCCGCGTGACGGGCCTCGCGACCGGCGACGAGTCGGAGCCGCTGCGAGCGTTGGTGGAAATGCGGCTTTACCACGAATTGGGCCTGATCGACGCGCCGCAATTGATGAAGGCGTATCAGGCCAAGATCGGCGACGAGGGCGCCATCCAACTGCTGCTCGGAACGGCCGACGCCAAACGCCAGCTACTCAAGCCGCTGCTCCCGACCCCGCCGCTGGTGGCCGACCGTTCGCGTTCCGCCAACCGTCGCAACGACTCCGACGAGTGATCAAGGGGCGGGACGGGCGCGATGATTCCCCCCGCGCGCCCCTGGTTCCATATGGGTCTGTTCTCCGAATTTCTCGTCCACTTTTTTTACCCTTTGGAAATAGTGACGAGCTTAAACAGATGGATACGACCAGCGATGCCCTCAGCGAAATCCTTTTGACACGCACAGGCGAAAAGTTCGTGCTCGGGCCGTTTCAAAAGCGGGTGTACGATGTGAACTCTAAGCTGCGGTTCGACTGCCAGAACCCTGGACAATTGCCGCCGCCACGAGGAAACCGAGTCACGGTTGCCCAAGTCGACGAAGTATCACAACCTCCGCAAGGTCGGCAAATGGTCGGCGGCAGGGCCCGCTCGTGTAGCATTCTCGAGGCGGCAGATGGCGATGGGTGTGCCGCGGGGAAAGGCTGAAGATCTCGCGTGGCGGTTTCTGGAGAACATGCTGTCGGGTCGGAGGGAGCGACCGGCTTCGACCTGGCTGTCCCGGATGTCGAGATCGACGCCATGCTCGCGAATGGCGAGGAGCGGGAGTAACCGGAATCGCCGACCGACGAGCAACCTACGGAAGCACGCAAGCAACGCGATGTCGTGTTCGCCAGGAATTCCGATGGCCGACGACGGTCATGCGCATCTACAAGCGACTGGTGCTGTGGGACCAGGATCATAGAATTCTTGAACTCAAGGCCCCCGAGCGGGACGAGCTCAAGGATCATAGTGACGGAAGTTACTGGCGCATTCTGGGCTCTCTTTTATCAATTTCGGCCGCGAGGGACGTCCGCGATGAGCTCGGCAGTTTCGTTAGCCTCTGCAACTCGAGTCGGGGCGGTGGCAGACAGGCCTGGCAATGAACGAACCGGTCGCCAACACCGACTTCGTCTTGGCCACCAAAACTCGGTTCGACTGCCGCGACGTCCTGGTCGGCTATTGGGCGGACGAAAGCGACCGCAAACGGGTCGGAGCGTTGGCGACGCAGATCCTGTGGCCAGAGAACGGAGCAAATGTCGTCCAAATAGCTTCCGCTCGCGGGACCATTCCCAACCTCCGTGACGATGCTTGACCACTTCTTGCGGATCGCTCCTAATGACTCGCGAGACTTCCGCTTCTCTTGCGACCTGGAAGGCCATTTGTGGAAATCAACAATTTTGTTTCGTTCACGCTGGCGATTATCCTGCTGTTCATCGGTAAGGTGGTGCTCGAGCGATCTGCGTTGCTGCGGCGGTATAGCATCCCCGAGGCGGTCGTGGGCGGATTTGTGGCGGCGTTCGTTGTCAGCGTGATGTACTTTGCAGCCGACACGAAGGTGACATTTGCGCTCGATTCGCAGCCGTTCTTGTTGCTCTATTTCTTCGCGGGGATCGGGCTCAAATCGGACGTACGCGATCTGGTGACGGGGGGAAGGGCGCTGGCCGTGATGATCGCGCTGGTGGCGGTGTTTATCGTGATGCAGAACTTGCTGGGGATGGGAGTCGCGGCGGCGCTGGGCATGGATCCCAAGGCAGGCTTGATGACCGGCTCGGTGTCGCTCACCGGTGGCCTGGGGACGACGGTCGCCTGGGGGCCGACATTCATTGAGCAGCTGGGGATCACGAACGCCGTCGAACTCGGCGTCGCGGCAAGCACGCTCGGACTGATCGCGGCCTGCATCATCGGCGGGCCGAGTGCGACGTACCTGATCAACCGGCACAAAATCGAGACCAGCCACGACGACGACCTGGACATTGGCCAGCCGAACGACGACCACCATCAAACGGTCGATTCGTACGGGGTGCTCTGGGCCTGGCTATGGCTCAACGTGGCACTGATCCTGGGCTACTTCTTCAACATGGGACTCGAGGCGATGAGCGTGAACATGCCGCTGTTTGTCTCGTGCCTGGTGGCGGGGATTTTGCTGGGTAACGTCGGGAGGTATGGGTTTCCAAAAGTAACCTGGCCGGGGGCAGATTTGGGGCTGGCGCTGATATCGGATATTTCGCTGGGAATGTTTCTCGTGATGTCGCTCATGAGTATGCAGTTGTGGGAGCTGAAGGGTTCCGTGGTGTTCCTGGCGGTGGCGATGACGTTGCAAATTTTGATGGCACTCGCGTTCGCCGTGTGGGTTGTGTTTCGGACGCTGGGCAAGAACTACGAAGCGGCCATGATCGCGGCCGGCTTCTCGGGGCTCACGTTGGGGACGACGGCCACAGCGATCGTGAGCATGACGGCGGTGTCGAAGCAATACGGGGCGGCCCACCGGGCATTTTTGTTGGTGCCGCTCGTGGGCGGGTTTTTTATCGGCGTGATCAATGCCGTGGTGATCAACGTGCTGATCAGTTGGTAGAGCGGGTATTTCGATGGCGAAAAGTCCAACTGCCGTAGCTATAGGTCTCGCACCTCCAACCGAACGCGTTCGCGCCCTGGTGGCGGAAGCCCATCGGCAGTTTCAGTCGATCGACGAGGGCGAAGTGGCCGACTATATCCCCGCGCTTGCCAAGGTGCCGCGAGGACTATTTGGAGTGTGTGTCGTCGATGCGGCCGGCGAAGTTCACAGTGCGGGCGACGCCGAAGTCGAGTTTTCGATCCAGAGCGTGTCGAAACCGTTCGTCTTCGCGCTGATTTGCCAGGCGATCGGTGAGGCGGCGGCCCGCGAAAAGCTCGGCGTCAACAGCACGGGGCTGCCCTTCAATTCGGTGATCGCCATCGAGCGCTCGGGCGACGGCACGACCAATCCGATGGTCAACGCCGGCGCGATCGCGGCGGTGAGCCTTGCGCCCGGCGACACGGCCGACGCAAAATGGGAATTCTTGCGCGACGGTCTTTCGCGGTTCGCCGGTCGCAAGCTCGAACTCGACGACGACGTCTACCAATCCGAGATGGCCACCAACCAGCGCAACATGGGCAAAGCCAAAGTGCTGGCGAGCTACGAACGAATATACTTCGATCCCGTAGCAGCTACGGACATCTACACGCGACAGTGTTCGCTGCGTGTGACGGCCTGCGATCTGGCGGTGATGGCGGCCACGCTCGCGAACGGCGGAGTGAACCCACTCACCCGCGAGCCGATCATCGATGCGATCCACTGTCAGCATGTGCTCGCAGTGATGGTCACCGCGGGACTCTACGAAAACTCGGGCGATTGGCTCTACGAAACCGGCCTGCCCGGCAAGAGCGGAGTCAGCGGTGGCATGATCGCGGTGGCACCGGGCAAATGTGGTCTCGCAACGTTCGCCCCGCCGCTCGATGCTTCCGGCAACAGCGTCAAAGGCCAGCTGGTGGCGAGATTCCTGTCCGAGCAACTGGGCTTGAACCTCTTCGCCTCGCAGGCTACATCCCATAATTGAACGACATTCCCATGAAACGCATCCGCATCATCCACGACACGGCGTACTTCTACCGCGAGCCGGTCAAGTTTGGCCAGCACACCGCGCTATTGCGCCCGCGCGAAGGTCACGACGTGCGCATCGAAAGTGCCCGCCTCGAGATCGAGCCGGCGGCCGATGTCCGCTGGCTCCGCGACATCTATGGCAACTCGATCGCCGTGCTCACGTTTTCCGGGCCGGCAAACAAACTCCGCCTGCTGAGCGAGATCGACGTCGACCTGTTCGACGACCGCCCCATCGAATGCATCATCGATCCCGGCGCCCAGTCGTATCCATTTCAATACGCGGCCACGGAGCAGGTGGAATTGGTTCCCTATCGATTGCCCAGCTATCCACACGACGGACCCGCGCTGCAGAAGTGGCTGCTCGACCTGTACCGGCCGGGCCAGTGCATCAATACTTCCGACTTGCTCACTCAGCTCAACACGCGGATCTTCGAGACGTTCCAATACCGCCACCGCGAAGAGTATGGCGTCCAGCTGCCGTGCCAGACGCTGGCCCTGGGAACGGGCTCGTGCCGCGACTTTGCCGTGTTCATGATGGAGGCTGCCCGGCACTGGGGCTTTGGCTCTCGGTTCGTCACTGGCTACATCCAGATGGCCGAGGGCCAACACGGCGCGACCCACGCCTGGACCGAGATATATATCCCGGGCGCCGGTTGGCGCGGCTTCGATCCGACCAACAACAAGCTGGCCGGGTCGGAGCACGTATCGGTGGCGGTCGCCCGCGAGCAGGAAAAGGCCTCGCCCCTCTCCGGCTTCTGGGAAGGACCCGCGAACGCCTTCGAGCGGATGGAAATCTCGGTGCAAGTCGTTTCGCAGCAATCGTCTGGCGATGCGTGAATTCAGGCCGTCGGCTAGAATGGTCGCATTCCCAGCCACAAGTTCTTATCATTCGCTGGGTGGTCGGATTGCCTGTTCTCCGTGGCGGACCGTATGAGTACCGAGCCAATAGCGCCGAAAAAGAATTCGCGCCTGCTCGACGCGATCGAGCGGCTTGGCAATCGCGTGCCGCATCCGGCGGTGCTGTTTTCGTTCATGATCGTGCTCGTGTTCGCCCTCTCATACCTGCTGCAACTTGCGGGCGTGAGCGTCACCTACGAGCGGATCAACGTCGAGACGCACAAAGCCGAACAGGTGACTACGGCCGTGCGGAGCCTGCTCTCGGCCGAGGGGATTCGCTTCATCTTCACGTCGGTCGTGCCGAATTTCATTAACTTCGGCCCGGTCGGGATCATTCTGGTAGCGATGATCGGCATCGGGCTGGCGGAACGATCCGGATTGATTCAGGCCTTGATCCGCAAGACGGTCGAGGTGGCGCCGCCGAGCGCGATCACGGCGATCATCGTCACGCTTGGCGTGCTGTCGAGTATCGCCTCGGACGCAGGCTACCTGGTGCTGATCCCGCTGGGAGCGATCGCGTATCATAGCCTGAATCGCCACCCGCTCGCTGGGCTGGCCGCGGCTTTCGCCGGCGTCGCCGCGGCGTTTGGGGCGAATTTTCTCGTCAAGCCGATCGACGGCATCCTGGCCGAGATGACCAACGACGCGATCCATGCGGTCGATCCCACGCTGTCGATCGACATGACGTCGAATTTCTATTTCGGCGTGGCTTCGAGCATCGTGCTGATCGTGGTTTGCACGCTCGTGTCGGACTGGATCGTCGAGCCGCGATTGGGCAAATACGACGGAGAATCGCCGGCGGCCGAAAACGCGGGAATGTCGAAAGCCGAGTCGCGGGGTCTGATTTGGGCCGGCATCGCGTTGGCCGCGATTTTGGCATTCATCTTGGCCATTTCGTTACCGCAAAATGCACCGCTTCGCAACCCAACCACCGGCGCGCTCGTCGGCAACTCGCCGTTCATGGACAGCCTCGTGTTCATGATCATGCTGGCGTTCGGAGTCGCGGGCCTCGCCTATGGCTGGGGAGCCAAAACGATCCGCTCGGCAGACACCGCGATCGACGCGATGACCAAGACGCTCGCCGACTTGGGCGGTCTGCTGCTCTTGTTTTTCGTGATCAGCCAGTTCGTGGCCTATTTCAATTTCAGCAACATGGGAACCGTGCTGGCCGTAACACTCGCCGACCTGCTCAAGGACGCGGAACTCAATAGCGTGACTCTGCTGTTGGCGTTCCTGATCATCGGGCTGATGATGAGCATTCCGGTGCCGAATATCCTGCCGAAATGGGCGATCCTCGCGCCGGTGTTCATACCGCTGTTCTTGAAGCTGGGGATTGCGCCCGAGGCAGTGCTGGCCGCCTACCGCGTGAGCGATTCGCCGCCGAATGTGATCAATCCGCTGTTGCCACATTTTGCCCTGGTGGTCGGCTTCGCCCAACGTTGGCAAAAGACGGCCGGCGTGGGGACGGTGGTGGCGATGATGCTGCCCTTCTCGACGGCGACGTTCCTCGCCTGGACGGCGCTGTTCTTCGCGTGGTATTTGCTAGGTTTGCCATTTGGTCCGTGACTTTCACCAAGCGTCCTGCCAGGGAGAAGCGATTGATCGTGAATCCCGAACGTGCCAAGACCGATACGAACGAACTCGTTGAGTTCATGTTTCGCCTGGGGCAGGCCTACTTGGCGTCTGGTGAGCAGACGGCCAAAGTGGAGCTGGTGCTGCGACGGATCGCATCGGCCTACGGCGTCCGTCGGTCGCGCGTCGTGGCATTCCCAACCGCCATTTTCATCAGCGTGCATGAGGGTGCCGACGAGCGGACGACCCTGGCCGAAGGGCCCGCGCAGACACTGCGATTGGACCAGATCGCCGACGTCTATACGCTGGGCGACGCTGCCCAGCGAGGCGATGTGGCGCCGAGCGATGGACTGAAGCGGCTAACCGAAATCCTCCGCGAGAGCCCGCGGTTCGGGCCGCTTGGTAGCATCGTCGGACATTCGATCCTGTCGATCGGCGTGGCGATGGTCCTGATGTCGACGCCGGCGAACCTGGCCGCTGCCGGCGTGCTCGGTGCGATTGTCGGCGTCGTCAAGGCACTCAATCGCAATCGCGCGGTGCTCGCCGTACCGTTGCCGGTCGTCGCCGCGACCTTGGTTTCGGCGCTCACGTATCTAGCCATCAAGTTCGGACTGCCGGTCGACCCGTTGCATGTGCTCGTGCCGCCATTGGTCACTTTCCTGCCGGGCGGAATGCTCACGCTCGGGATGGTCGAGCTGGCGTATGGCGATATGGTGAGCGGCTCGAGTCGACTAATTACGGGATTCATCCAACTGGTGCTGTTGGCGTTTGGTTTGGCGGCCGGCGCAATCATCGCGGGATACCAACCGGAAAACCTGGTCGACGTGGCCGAAGAAGTTGTCGCCGCACCGTGGACGACGTGGTTGCCTTGGCTGGGCGTGATCGTATTCGGTACGGGTGTCTACGTCCATTTTTCCGCCCCGCGCAATTCGTGGCTGTGGATGTTGCTCGTACTGCTCACCGCGTTTGCCGCGCAACAGATTGCGGCCCATTATTTCGGACGCACGGCGAGCGGCTTCTTCGGCATGCTCGTGGCCACGCCGCTCGGATACCTGATCCATCTGCGATTCAAGGGCCCGCCGGCGATCGTGACATTTTTGCCAACATTCTGGCTGATGGTTCCCGGCGCGCTGGGGCTGTTGAGCGTCAAACAGATGCTGAGCGACCGGGCAGCAGGTGTCGACGGGATGATCACCACGGTGTTCGTCTTCGTTTCGGTGGCGCTTGGCACGCTGATGGGGGCATCGCTCTACAAGTGGCTCACCGAGCGATTTGGCGCGTGGCAACTACAGATCGGCCGGGCCGGATCCTATCTGCGCCGCCGCAAGAAGTAGCAAGCCTCACTCCTGCTCGGGCTCAACCGTCTCGCCGGCAGCTTCGATAATTATTTTCGCTTCGGGGTAGGTCAGCACTTCGTCCTGCATGGCGACGTCCAAAGCGGGTTTC
Source organism: uncultured Planctomycetota bacterium (assembly GCA_963847905.1). Lineage (GTDB taxonomy): Bacteria > Planctomycetota > Planctomycetia > Pirellulales > Lacipirellulaceae > DASYDU01. The sequence continues at coordinate 55,508 of CAWKBP010000009.1, forward strand.
AATTCTGGCTTGCTCTCGACGAGCGTTCGAGTTCGCGCTTGCACGGCCGCGTCGACCGCTCGCGCACTCATGTATTTCCAAAATGGTAGCGCCGCAAAAAAGGACATCGCCATCAGACAGAGAATGACGCCAGCAGTCTTCGTACGGGGATTCATGCGCAGTTTTTCTCGAATAATTGTGTATTGTGAAACAATTCTTTGTGTCAGTGCGGGAGATTTGCGGCTTTTAGTTCATCGTTGCCAAGACGACGGCCAGCCGGCAGCCTTGCAAAAACTCCGGCACGTCGACGTACTCTTTCACGGTGTGAATCTCGTACTGGCCGGCACCGATCGTCACGGTGGGAACTCCATGCTTGTCGAGCCAATTGGCATCGAGCCCGCCGTTGGAAAAAACAGTCGTCGGTTTCAGGCCAATCGCTTCGATCGCCCGTTTTGCATGCGCGACAACGGGAGAATCTTCGGCCAGCGTGAAGGGCGGATACGACGGCGTATTGGTGAATTTCACTTCGGCCGTCGCGCCGCCGGCATCTTTCACTTCTTGCTGCGCTTTGGCAAAGGCGGCGCGGAAGCCGGCGGAGATCGCGGCGGCAAAACGCTGCGTCGGGGCTACGGGCTTCGCCCTTGAGGTGAACGTAATCGGTCACCACGTTGGTCGCGTCGCCGGCGGGCTGGCCCGGTTTGCCGCCAAAAATGCCGACGTTGCTCGTGCCGTGTCCCTCCGGCTTGACGACTTTGCCAAACCAACCGGCCCGCTGGGCCTCGGTGAGTCCGATCGCGCCGACCAGCGTAGCGGAGATGCCTTTTTCGGGCGCGACGCCAGCATGCGAAGCCAGGCCCTTGATTTCGACGTCCCAATTCTCCTGGCCAACGGCGCCGACGATCAGTTCGGACGCAAGTTTGCCATCGACGTTGAAGCACATCACCGCGCCGCCCAAATCGGCGGGCTTCAGCTCGCGGGCGCCATGCAGGCCGCTCTCTTCGCGGACCGTGAAGAGTAGCGTGATCGGCGGATGGGGCAGCTTGTGCTTGAGCAGCGTCTCGACGAGCGTCACCAACAGCGCACAGCCCGTGCGATTGTCGCCCCCAAGTGCCGTCGAACCGTCCGTGACGATGCGGTCCCCTTCGCGGATCGGCTTCGCGCCCGCACAGAGCGGCACGGTATCGAGATGCGTGGAGAACAGCAGTCGCGGTCCAGGTTTCGTGCCCGGCAAATCGACGATCAAGTTGCCGGTTTCGGTCGGCAGCGGGATTCGCTTGTGGGCGTCGTCAAAGCGGATGGCTGAGGCCGGCACGCCCACGGCCTGCAGCTCGTCGCTCACCGCCTGGGCGATGGCCGCCTCGTGTCCGGTGACTCCGTCCACGGCCAGCAGTCGCATCAAGTGTGCTTCGGCCGCCTTCACGTCGAGTGGAATATTAATGCTCATGGTTCGCGATTCTCCGGGGTCAAATCCCCCATGGCAGGCCAAAAGAGTACCAGGCGGCAAACAACACCATCCAAGCAATGGTCATCCAAATCGCATAGGGGAGCAACAAAGCGACGACCGTGCCGATGCCGGCCTGCTTGTCGTAGACCTGTGCGAAACCGACAACGAGCGCGAAGTAGGCATTGAGCGGCGTGAGCGCGTTGGTGGGCGAATCGCCGACGCGATACGCCGAGAGGACCGCGGCCGGATCGACGCCCAGCGTGATGAATAGGGGCACAAACACCGGGGCGAAGATGGCCCATTTGGCGATCGCCGGCGTGAAGACGAAATTCAGCAGCGTCACCACGAGGATAAACCCGAGCAGCAGCCAAAGCGGCCCGATGTTCGCGGCCTTCAGCGCATCGGCCATCTTGACGGCCATCAGCGTGGGCATGTTGCTGTAGTTGAAGTATGCGATGAACTGGCTAATGACGAGAAACAGCAGGATCGTGCCGCCGAGGCTGGCAACGGCCTTGGTCATCGCCGCCAGCACTTCGTTCGCACTGCGCATCGTACCCGCGCCCAGCCCATAGCAAATGCCCGAGACGAGAAACAAGAACATGATCGGCACGATCAGGGCGTTCATGAAGGGCGAATTGCCGATCAGCGCTCCCGTATCCGGATTGCGCAGCGGGGCCGCGGCTGGAATCGTCAACAGCCCAAACACGACGAGCACACCGACGAGGCCCAAGAGGGCAAATCGCAAACCGCGAGACTCTGCCGCCGAGAGCTGCGAATCGGTCTTGCCGCCCCCGTCGCCCGGCGTCGCGGGCTGATATTTGCCCAGCCGCGGTTCGATGATGCGATCGGTCACCACGGCGATCACCACGGTCAGCAACACGACCGACGCGACCGAGAACCACAACCCCGCCGTGAGGCCGATCGAGATCGAAGGATCGACCATGTGGATCGCGTCGTTGGTGATTTCGGTGAGCACTGCATCGAGCGGCTTGATCAGCATGTTGACGTTGAACGCCCCGCCCACCGCGGCGAAGCCCAGCGCTAGCCCGGCCAGAGGATTGCGGCCGAGACTCAAGAAGGCCGCTCCGGCAAGCGGGATCAGCACCACGTAGCCCGCGTCCGCGGCAATGCTGGAAACAATACCAACAAACGCCAGGATATAGGTCAACGCCCAGCCTGGAGAGACGGCCACCAGCTTGCGGATCAGCGAATTGATTAGGCCTGCTTCCTCCGCGACGCCCACTCCGACCATCGCCACGATCAACAGGCCGATCGCGGTGAAACCCATGAAGTTGGGCACCAGCCGCGTGACCATGTCGCGCACGCCGCTACCGGTGAGCAGGCTGCGTGCGGCGGTGGTCGTCGTCTCGACTTCGTGCGTCTCGGGATTGATGACCTGGTAAGTGACGCTCGCGCCCGAAAGGTACAGGACGTGAGAGAGCACGAGCACGATGGCGATCAGGATCAGAAAGATGATCACCGGGTGCGGGACCTTGTTGCCCACCGCCTCGACAACGTCGAGTACCCGCTGCGTCAGCGATTTGGACACCTGCTCCGGCTCATTCATTCCGCGCCCTTTAGATAAGAGTGGGACCGACCAATAGTGGTCGCTCCTGACGCATCACGGCCCCATTATCACGTTCGGGCTTCGTGAGAGCAATCAGAAATTGTATTGAAAAAGGGCGTTGAGGCGTTGGGCGGTGGAATCCTGGCCGTCGAAGTTCTCGCGCTGGCCGTACAAGTACTCGATGCCGAGCGACATCCGCGGGATCGGGATCCACCACAGGCTGCCGGCCACGTACTTGGCCGATTCGTAGGTGGCGCCCGATTGGCCCGGGTTGTCGTCAACGCGCACATTGGCGAATGTGAAGTTCGATAGCCAGCTTGAGTTGTACCAATGCTCATAACTGGCGTTCCACCCCAGGGCCTCGACCAGGTCGAATTCCCCGGTAACTGGGTTCACCTGGCCATCGAGTCCCTGACCGGCCAGGTCGTTCATGTATCGGCCCAGGCCCGGCCCCCAATTGCATTGCAATAGGATGCGGCTGCGGGTGAGCCCCGAGGGATCTTCCTCGTGGACCGGGTCGGTGCCCATCACAATCGCCCAGGGATGGAACACGATGTTTCCGTTCACGCCGCAACCGAGTCGTCGCGTCACATCTGCGCCGGTCGGCTCGTAGCCGATCGTCCGCGCTAATCCGCCAAATTGAAGATGGCCGACGTCCGTCTCGTAACGAACGTGAGTGGCGAAGTCTGGCACGTCCTGCACCCCCGTGCCAAGCGAATTGGTCGTGATGTCGGAGAAGGGCCGCTCCATGCTCGCCGCCCAATAGAGCCCATCATACGCCGGAATCGGCAGCGTGACTCGCGCCGAGGGCTGGCGTTGATTCGCCCAACTATTCGGTCCCTGGAAGTCGACGAGACTGGGCCAATTCGTGCCGTCCATGAACACGGAGTTTTGCTGACCGAAACGAAAGTAGCCGAAGTCGAAGAACGCGTGTCGCAGGCGAAACGGGTTGCCGCCGCCGCCCGCCGCCTGGCCGGGGCCGTTGAAGAAGTCGCCTTCGACCAACGTGTGAACATTCCAGTCGCAAAAATCTGTGGGCGTCCACGACTCTACCGCCAAGCGGCTCATCCGCGCGCTCATGTTGAAGTTTTGACCCGACTCTTGAGGCACCGGAATCGAGTTCGTGACGAAGGCGTCTGGGACCCCAATCGGCTCGAAATCGCCCAGCGCCATCAGTCGCACAAAGCCCCGCAAGCGAAACGAAGTGTTGCTCGCCCCTGGCACGAGAAACGAGCCGGGGAACATCCCGCGCGTGACGACGATTCCCGCGCCGCCCGCGGGCGGACGGGGCGGCGGCGTAATTCGTGAAAACTCGGGCACTCCCGGTGCATCCTGGTAGTCGCGCGGCATGTAGCCGGGCGGCGCGTAGTCGGCGAGCGGCCGGGCACCGATGCCATACGTATTGTAATACCAATTCTCGTAGTAATAATCAGGTAGCTCCGCCACGCCGTTTTGCGAGTCGGCTGGATTTACATTCGCACCAGGTGCGTTCTGCTCGACCTCGTCGGACGTTGGGTAGCTTTGGGGAGCAGTGCCGATGTAGGGCGGCTGGAAAGCAATCGCGGTGTGACTCGTCGAGGTGGAAGCGCCGCCCGCCTGCGGAATTGCCGGCGCGATGGGCGGGCTCCAGGATGTCGAAGGGGGCGCGGTCGGAGTTTGCGCCTGGGCTATTGCCGTCAGCGCAAGCGCGAACACGGCAAGTCCGGCGACAGATTGCCGAACCAGCATTGGAAGCGTCAGTGATGAGTTGGATTTCCGCATCGATCGCGACCCTCGAAAGGCCGCGGTCAGGTAAGAAAAGTCGCGCGAAGAGAGTTTCCCGATTCCTGCGGCCAAAGAGGGGTCTGCCGTTGGACGCGATCGGCTTCACTAAATGTATCGATTGGGGGGAGGCGACAACTTTGGCGGGATTCCGTACCATAGAGCGACTGGCGACAATACGTCGTCGTTGCTAGCTGCAGATCGGCAAAGGAATCGTGCGCGAGGTAGCCATGAAACATCGTCTCGACGGCGTTATTCGCGGTTTGCTCGTTGTGCCAATACTGGCATTGCTGGCGGGCTGCACGACGAAAGTGGAATCGACCCACGCGGTCGTTCGCCCGGTGAAAACGATGGTGATCACCGCGGGCGAAGACACGCGCGAGCGAGTCTTCCCCGGCACGGTCGAAGCGTCGCGGCGCGTTGAGCTGGCGTTTCAGGTTCCCGGTCTGCTCGTGAAGCTCCCCGTCAAGGAAGGCCAAAAGGTCGTCGAGGGCGAAGTCATTGGCCAGTTGCGGCAGGACGAATTTCAGGCCCGTCTCACCGCACTGCAAGGCCAACTCGATCAATCTCGCGCCGCGCTTCAAGCGCTCCGCGCTGGCGAACGTCCCGAGGAGCGGCGCCGGCGTGAGTCGCAAGTCCGCGCCGCCGAAGCCCGGCTGGCCAACGCACGCACCGAATTGAACCGCGCTGCCGGGCTGGTTCAGAATCGCGTCATCCCCCGCGCCGAATTTGAGCAGATCGAAACCGCGTATCGCGTCGCGCAGGAAGACTTCGAGTCTGCCAGCGAGTTGGCCGAGAAGGGTACGATCGGACGCGAAGAGGACATCCAAGCCCGCGCAGCAGAAGTCCGCGGACTCGAAGGCCGCGTCGTCGAGGCGAATCTACAGCTGCAAGATTCGACGCTGCTCGCGCCCTACGACGGCGTGATCGCCCAGCGCTTCGTCGAGCAGGGCCAGAACGTCCGCGCGAAGGAGCCGATCGTGCGGCTGCAAGACGTGGACGAGATCGACATCGCCGTCGACGTTCCCGAAGCGGTAATGGCGGCCGACATCCGCACTGCCGACATCGTGTCGATGATCGCGGAGCTCAGCGGTGCGCCGGGGCTGCGGTTCCCCGTCGAAATTCGCGAAGTCGCCCAGGTCGCCGACCCGACGACGCAAACCTTCAACATCCGCGCCGCCATGCGGGCACCGGACGGCGTCCGCGTCTTGCCCGGCATGACCGCAACCGTCACCGTCACGTATCGCCGCGCCAACATCCTCGGCCAGCGGATCCTCGTGCCGATCTCCGCCGTCAGCCAGAGCGCGTCGGACGGGCAAGTCGCCTGGTTGGTCGACGCCGAGGGAAAAGTCGCGTCGCGGCCGGTGAAAGTCGGCGCAGTGCAAGGCGGCGAGATCGAAATCCTCGCAGGACTCGAACCGGGCGATCGCATTGCGGTGGCGGGCGTCACCTTCCTGCGAAATGGCATGCAGGTTCGCGACCTGGGCGACGCGCTCGGAGGCGCCGAGCTATGAATCCCGGCGTTCTCTCCGTCCAGCTGAACCGCGTGGTGTTCGTGGCGATGGCTCTGATTCTCGTCGGCGGCATCGTCGCCTACCTGCAGATCGGCCGCCTCGAAGACCCCGAGTTCACGATCAAAGAAGCCCTCATCATCACGCCCTATCCCGGCGCGAGTGCCGAAGAAGTCGCCCAGGAAGTCACCAATCCGATCGAGATCGCCTGTCAGCAACTGGGCCAGCTCGAGCGGGTCGAATCGGAATCGTCGCGCGGCCGCTCGGTCGTCTCGGTGATCATCAAGGACCGCTACGATCGCCATCGCATCCCGCAAGTCTGGGACGAGCTCCGCCGCAAGATCGCCGACGTCCAGCCGCAGCTGCCGCCCTCGGTCCGCGGCCAATCGATGGTGGTCGACGATTTCGGCGACGTGTTTGGCATCTTCCTGGCAGTGACCGGCGACGGCTACACGTTCCCCGAGCTGCGCCGTTACGTCGAGTTCCTCCGCCGCGAACTGCTCTCAGTGCCCGGCATCAAGAGCGTCGAGCTATTCAGCCAACAGCAGGAAGTCGTCTTCCTGGAAATCTCGCGGCAGCGACTCGCCCAACTCGGCATCAACGAAGAACAAATCTACGCCCAATTGCAGGCCCGCAACATCGCGGCCGACGGCGGCCGGATCCGCGTCGGCGACGAGCACATTCCGCTCGATCCACAGGGCGAATTCCGCTCGGCCAACGACATGCTCGACCTGGTGATCGGTTCCGACCAATCGGGCCGGCAACTTTTCTTGCGCGACGTGGCGACGATCGTCCGCGGCGATCAAGACCCGCCGCGACGGCTGCTGCGCTACGACGGCCAGCCGGCGATCGGCCTGGGCATTTCCACCGTCGAGGGTGGCAACGTCGTAGTGATGGGCGCAGGCGTGCGACAAAAGCTCGACGAGCTCCTCAGCAATCAGCCAATCGGCATCGAGATCGGCGAGATCAATTTTCAGCCGGAAGCGGTTTCCCATGCCACCAGCGAATTCATGTTCAATCTCGGCAAGGCGGTCACGATCGTCTTCGTCGTGTTGTTCTTCGCCATGGGACGCAAGACCGGCCTGATTATCGGCATCGTGCTGTTCCTCACGATCATGGGCACGTTCGCCGTGATGTACATGCGGGGCGACCTGTTGATGGAACGCATCTCGCTCGGGGCGCTGATCATCGCGCTCTGCATGCTCACCGACAACGCGATCATCGTCATCGAGGGAATCAAGGTCGGCATCGAAGCCGGCCGCGACAAGCTCGAAGTGGTCCGCGAAGTCGTCGCCCAGAACCAGGGGCCGCTGTTCGGTGCGACGGCCATCGGCGTCATCGCCTTTGCCGCGATCGGCCTCTCGGAAGACAGCACCGGCGAATACACCAACTCGCTCTTCTGGGTGATCCTGATCGCGCTTTCGCTCAGCTGGGTTTCGTCGGTCACGGTGACGCCGCTGTTGAGTTACCTGTTTTTCCAACCGATCGCCGCCGGCGCCGGCGGCGCCCGCGATCCTTACGGCAGCCTCCCGTTCCGCGTGTATCGCGATCTGCTCACCGCGGCCCTTCGCTACCGCTGGGCGGTGGTGATCCTCTCGCTCGTCGCGTTCCTCGCCTCGCTCTACGGTTTCACGAAGATCGACCAGAGCTTTTTCCCGCCCGCGACGCGGCCCCAATTCATGGTCGACGTCTTCCTGCCGGCCGGCACCCACCTCCGCGAAACCGAAGCCTTCGCCAGCGAGATCGAGCAGTACATCAAGCCGCAGCCCGGCGTCACGCACGTCACCACGTTTGTCGGTGGCGGCGGACTGCGGTTCCTGCTCGTCTACAGCCCGGAGCGCGAGAACCGCGCGTTCGTGCAGTTCCTGGTCGACGTCGACGATCCTGCGAAAATGGACGCGCTCATCGCCGACATTCAAAAACGTCTCGACGAACAGTATCCCAACGCCAACGCCGTCGCCAAGAAGTTTTTGCTCGGTCCCGGCGAAGGGGGCCGCATCCAGGCGCGGTTCAGCGGTCCCGATCCCGCGGTGCTTCGCCAACTCGGCGACGCGGCGATGCAGGCGATCGCCGACGATGGCCAGGCGGTCTGCATCCGCAGCGACTGGCGCGAGCGCGTCGCCGCGATTCGCCCCGAGCTCCGCGAATTCCAGGCCCGCCGCAATGGGATCACGCGCGTCGAAGTCGCCCAGGCTCTGGAGACTAGCTTCGAAGGGCGCGTGGTCGGCTTCTATCGCGAGCCGGGCGCTGCCGGCGCCGGCGTCTTCCCGCAGGAATCGCGGCTCTTGCCGATCGTCGCCCGGCCGCCGCTGGCCGAGCGCGAAGACGTTTCGATGATTAACAGCTTGCAAATTTGGAGCCCTGTCGCTGGCCGGATGATTCCGCTCAATCAGGTCACCACCGGCTCGGAGGTCGTCTGGGAAGACCCCGTTTCGATGCGCCGCGATCGCTTTCCAACGCTCACGGTACACGCCGATCCGCGTACCGGTTTGCCGAGCCAGTTGTTCAATCGCGTGCGATCCAAGGTCGAAGCGATCGAGCTGCCGCCCGGATATTCGTTCGAGTGGGGCGGCGAATATGAGGATTCTCGCGATGCTCGCGCCGCGCTGGCCAGGCCGCTGCCGTATGTCTTCGCCCTGATGGTGTTCATCGTCGTCTGCCTGTTCAATTCTTTTCGCACAACGCTGTTGATCTGGCTCGTCATGCCGCTGGCGATCATCGGCGTCACGGTCGGCCTGCTGCTGACCGGCTTCCCGTTTGGTTTCATGGCACTCTTGGGCGTGCTGGCGCTGGGTGGCGAACTGATCAAAAACCAGATCGTCGTCCTGAGCAAGATTCTCTCCTTGATCGACCAGGGCCAGCCGCCCTACCAGGCGATTCTCGACGGCGGCACGAGCAAGATGCGGCCGGTCTGCATGGTGATCATCACGACCGTCCTCGGCATGATCCCACTCCTCTCCGACCCGTTCTTCGGCGCAATGGCCGTCTGCATCATGTTCGGCCTGTCGTTCGCCGCGTTCCTGTCGTTGATCGTTACCCCAGTGCTATACGCCATCTTTTACGACATTCACGAACCGGCCACACACTCTCCGAACCGAGGAAACTTCAATCGATGAATGCCGCGACGCCTCCAGCAGCTTCTTCGTTTTAATAGAATATCCGCTTTGCGGAGTCCGTATTCTCAAATCCGCTGGTAAAGGATTTGGGGACAGGTAACCACACCCAAAACTTGTGCAGAATCTTCGCGCCACGGGTGAAACAGAATTGGTCCGTGAGTTTCCTTCGCATGTGGTATGTGAGTGGATCGGCCATTAGCGCCGCGGTCGCCGCCAAGCACTATTTGCAGGTCACTGACGATAACTACGATCGAGCGATCGGAAAAACTATGCGCCAGACTATGCGCCCTGTTGCGGACACGAGCGGACACGAGCGGACACGAGCCGTCAGAAGAAAACGAGCCTCGCGAAATCGTCGAGAAAAGTGTTACGTGCAGTCCAATCGTATTGCAAACAGTGGGCGACACAAGACTCGAACTTGTGACCTCTACGGTGTGAACGTAGCGCTCTAACCAACTGAGCTAGTCGCCCGGCGAGATATTGGCGGCAACTTTTGCGATTTTGCCACCAACCGTCTGGCGACGATTTTACACCCGCCCGGCGCCACTGGCTAGTCGGGCCACGTTTCCCTAATTCCGACGCTTGATTTCAGCTTATGAGAATTAGGGAGCAGAGACTTCGCTCGTCTCGGCCGGCGTGTTAACCGCCGCGGCCGCCGTCTCGGGCTGTGCGGGCGGATCGGGCTTTTTTTCGATTTGCTCGTTGTACGTGACGCGCGTCGGCGGCTCGGAATAGACCGTGCTATGCATCTCGTTCTCGAACTCGCGCATCCCTTTTTTGAATTCCGTCATGCTCTTGCCGAGCGAGCGGGCCACCGATGGCAACCGGCTCCCAAACAGCAGCACAGCGACGATCCCCACGATCACCATTTCCAACGGACCAATTCCGAACATCGCTTCTAACTCCTGCCGACCCGCAATTTTTTGAATGGATGGTTTGTAGCCGACTCTGAGATGCACGGACTACTTGTGTTCGATTTGCTCGCCCGTGGCGTCGTCGTCGTGCATGCCGCGTTTGAATTCGGTGATGCTTTTGCCCATCGATCGCGCGACGGAGGGCAACCGCGAGCCAAACAGCAGCAACACGATTCCCAAAACGATTACTAATTCGAGCGGGCCTATGCCAAACATGATAGGAACCATCCTGCGCGGCAGGTCGGGCCGCGAATAAAGTCTCCTGCAGATAGTCGCCGTAGTTAAATCTCGGCGCAGCACGAGCTTACAGTCAATTCTACAAGACGCCTGCCGAGAGTCAAACCAACGCTCGCGGAAGCCATATTACGGGCGTTTTACCGCACCGAGTAGGTCGGCCGCCCGGTTACGATGTAAACCGGTGCGCTGGGACGCCAGGACATGCCGTTGCGATAGGGCGACTGCCACATCGGGCTGTAGAGCGGCGAACAGAAGGGCGTGGCCGCCGTCGTGGGACGTCCATTGTACACTCCATACCAAGCGGACGAGGCCAACCGGGCGTCGCGCTGCGCGGCACGGGCCATGGCCCGTTCTTGCACCAGCTGAGTGGGGTTGGGCTTGTAGGTCGTCGGCTCGGTGGTCGGATGGTAGTACCAGCTCTCGTCGCGCGATTGGGGGCGCTGTTGATTCACCGGCGAACTAGTCTCAACGTCGAATTCCTCGATCTCGTCAGCGCGCGCCGCGGCACCGAGCGAGAAGATCGATCCGCTTAGCAACAGGGATCCAACAAACATCGATCCGAGAAATAGTCGCGACATCAGCATTCGCCTCCCTGCGTGCTTCTGGCTTTACGGCCTGAACTTGCGGACCTGTCAGACTGGAAAGCCTGACGCACCAACAGTCCTACGTTCAGAACTTCGGCCGGCGGCGGGCAGGGGAATGAGGCCGAAGCGGCCGAGAGCAGACGCAGTCGGCTAATTGATTTCAACTTTGCCGGTGGCGCAGAGTCTTGCGCGTGATAGCACCGCCTCAGGCGGTCGGCTGATCGGCGCCGGCACGGCGACGCATCTTCGAACGGGCCCTGCTGAGCATGGGGCCGACGCTGTTTTCCGGCATGCCGACGACGTGACTGATTTCCTGGTACGTTTTGCCTTCGAGGTGGTACATCCGCACCACGGCCGCCTCCGAACCGCGCAGCTCGCCCAGCAGCCGGTCGACTTCTTCGTGGTCGCTAATCCGCTGTTCGAGATCACCGTCTTCAGCGGCAGCCTGGTGAACCATGTCGCTCAAGGGCAGGGCGGAGCGTCCGTCGACCAGTTTGCGGACCACGACCCGACGAGCGATCACCGTGAGATAGGTTGCCAGCGAGCTCTGTCCGCGAAAGTGCCGCAGCACGGCCAGATTGTTGTCGATAATCGCCAGGAAAACTTCGGCCGCCAGATCTTCGCGGTCCGAATTCGAAAGCCGCAGCGAGCGGCACTGGGCCGTGTGATTGATAACGTGGACGACCAGACCCATGTAGCGGTCTACGAAATCCTCCCACGCCCGCGGCTTATTATTAAGACAGCGGTCCAGCAGATTGCGGTCAATATCCGATAGCGCCACGGACAGCACCTCGTTGGGACACTTCTACCAGCGGCGATGCCGTCAAAACGCACGGCAACCACCGGTCTCAGTCAAATCCGGCCCCAGCTTCGGTCTGGCTCTAACCCAGACCCGGCCAAGACCTGGCCGACAAGAAAGTTCAGTCTTCCTGGCAAACCGGTCCGACCACTTAGCCCACCTGACCCGCAAGTAAAACGAGCATCGGCTCGCCTACGTTCAATCATAGGTAGGATTAACGGTCGGAGCAAGATTGCTGAAAACTCCGGGAAACGTTCACCAAGACGGTGCTTGACACTTTACCGAGGCGGCACTAGGATTGCAAAAAACATGGCCGAAAGCGGCTTCCAAGTGCTTTGTGGGCAAGAACTTGCCCCCAATTTACCGATGTACTGGAAGCCGCCTGCAGCCGCCAATTCGCCCCCGGCAGCGAGATTTGTTCTCGTGCCCGACGGGGCAGGTAAAAACCGGGCCCATAAAACTGGCCAATGTCCAGAGGGAGACTCTGAGAGATGACGCACGTCGTTTGCGAACCTTGCTTCGGATGTAAGTACACCGACTGTGTGGTGGTGTGCCCGGTCGAATGCTTCTACGAAGGCGAGCAGATCCTGTACATCCATCCGGATGAATGCATCGACTGTGAAGCGTGCGTGCCCGAGTGTCCCGTCGAGGCGATCTTCCACGAAGATAATGTGCCGGAAGAGTGGAAACCCTTCACCGAACTCAACGCCGAGATGGCGTCACAGTGCCCGGTGATCACCGAAAAGGCCGCCGCCCCACTCTGTGGCGATTCGTAACGTGTGGCGACTCGTAACACGGACTGGTCGCTTTAGCGACCAGTCGCGCTTGGCTCAGTTTCGCGGTGCGCAAAGCCTACCGCAAATCGACCGACCAGTAGGCGTTATCGAGAAACGTCTTCCAGCTGGCGTACTTCGGGCTGCCCAGCTTGATCGTCAGTAACGGGCTGGTCTTGGGCCGCGTTGGCGGCTTGAACAGCTTCATGCCCGCTTCGCTCGGCGTTCGCCCCCCTTTGCGCACGTTGCATTTCACGCACGCGCAGACCAAGTTCTCCCAAGATGTGTCGCCGCCGCGGCAGGTCGGCAGGATGTGGTCCAGGCTCAGCTCATTGGTGGAAAACCTCTTGCCGCAATACTGGCAGTGGTTGCCGTCGCGGGCGAAGATGTTGCGGCGGTTGAGTCGCACCCGCTGCTTCGGCACGCGATCGTAATTCAACAATCGCAATACGCGCGGTACTTGAATCTCAAAGTTCACCGCCTGAATCCAGTCCTGGTGCGGTTCCTTGAACTGGCACTTGAGATCGCTCACCTCGCGCCACGAATCGAAATCGTGGTTGCCCCACTGGCCATCTTCGATGTGGATCACCTCGGCCAGACGACGCATGAGCAAAATGAACGCACGGCGCACGTCGACCACGTGAATGGCGACATACTGACGGTTCAAGAGCAGAACGCTCGAATTGAGGGCGGAGTTAGCGAAAGCAGTCATCTCACAGTGTGTGGTGGGAAAATCCAGAGTGGGGAATTACCGGCGGAAGTGGCGAACCAACTCCGATCGCGGAAACCCCGCAGGGATCACCGCGAGACTGCTTTTATTTTAGTCGCCCGCCAAAGGCTCGGCCAGACTGTATTTCCCCTCTTTCCTGCTTTCGGGCGCTGCTGGCGAGGGAAATTATCGTGCTTTCCAGGCTCGAAACGTGGTCGGCTGAGAATAACAAACAGAGATTTAACAATTCACCGACTTGCTGGCAAACGGCAAGCGGCATGCCACGACAAGTTGGTCCCCGCGGGCGAGTGTCGCATTATGAAACACTTCGGGCCGAGCGCGGGTGGAGCGAGAAAAAATATTGCCGGTTTGGGTTGCCCAGCGCTTCGAATCTTCATTACGATGAATCTTAACACGATTCAGGCCCGTGTTAGTCTCACGACCAGGTGAATCAATGGAAGGGATTGGGGACCATGTTTCACTATGATTGCCATTACACGTGCGATGTTTGCCAACGCGTTCTCGACGCGACAAGCGACCAGCGCTACGTGCTTCGCATCAAAGCTTGCGGAAACCGTGCCAGCGGCAACGGCGAGGATGCCGAACGCGCGCTGGACGACGACCGCGACTATCTGGAAGAGATCGACGACCGCCTCGTTTGTGCGCGCGACTTGAACGAGGACCTGGTTGGCCAGGAATGCGAAGACGAAGTCGAGTACGATCTCTGCCCCGAGTGTCGGCAGAAGTTCTCGCTCGACGCGATCGGCCGCCGCACCACGCCATCGCTCGATTTCAGTCAGAACTGAAACGTATCAACAAAAACAGCCCGGCCGCAATGCGACCGGGCTGCTGTCGTTTTCAGGTTTGGTCTCGCACTTGATCTCAACTATTGGACCGGTGCGAAGGCAGTCGTCACGTTCGTCGGCGAAGTCGCAGCCGCCGAATCAAGTGTGCCGCTGATCGTACTCTTGCGGCCGGTGCGCGCGTCCCACACCGAGACTTCAAACTTGCCGTTCGCCGTGTTGAACGCCTGATCCAAGTCGTCGGCGCTCGGGACCGGCGTGCCGTTGAACGTCAAAATCACGTCGCCCGGCACCAAGCCCGCCTTCTCGGCCGCACTACCTGGCACCACGCGCATGATCACCTGACCTTGCGACGCGCCATACTCACCGGCATAGGTGACGACGCCCAACTCCGGCCAATCGTCGGTCGGGAATCCTTGATCCGATCCGCCGCTTGCGGCGGTATTCTCGTCGCTCGAATAGTTCGAGTCATCGGCGGAATCTTCGTTGCCAGCCGAGTCGTTGCTGGTCGGAGTTACGTTCGTCGAGTTGTCGACATACGTATTGCCGCCATCGTAGCCATAGCCGTTCCAGTTTCCATAGGCATAGCCCAGGCCGTAGCCGAGACCTGCCGCACCCCAGTAGCCAGGACCCCAGCCGCCATGGTGCCAATCTTCATGATGGTGGTCGTGGTGCGCGACATGATGGTGATCATGATGATGGTCGTCGTGATGAGAAGCATGATGCTCCTCATGGTGGTGCGACGGATGGTACGGATGATGGTTGTGTTCGCCGCCGTGGCTGGCATGATGCCCGCCGCCGCCGTGGCCACCTCCGTGTCCGCCGCCTTTCGCCATGGCGCTTGGAGTCAGGAAGCCATACGTCGCCAGTGTTGCCACGATGGCCAGAGACCGAGACAGTGTCCGCGTTGTGAACATCAAGTGTTCCCCCAGGTTTGACCGGTGGGCCCGATCGAATGTGGGCCCAGACGGCCGAGCAGCATGCCCGGCCGATACGCAAACATAGCTCACGAATGGCATTTTTCACGCCGGCCAGCCGGAAGTGCCGGTCGTACCGGATCAGGCTGGCGCGGCCGGCCGCTACCGCCAGCGGAACCAACGCAACGCCATTACAAACGCCAGCGCGCTCCAGGCAAGCATGATGCCAATTCGCTGCAACTGGGCCTCCAACGGGGCGCCTTCGAGCATCACGGCCCGCAGCGCATTGATGAGCGGCGTGAGCGGCACCAGCTGGATGATTGGCTGAATCGCCTCGGGAAACCGCTCCGACGAAAAAAAGATGCCGGAGAAAATCCACATCGGCACCATCACCAGGTTCATCAACCCCGACACCATCTCGATCGTCTTCGCCCGGCTTGCCACCAGCAACCCGATGCCGGAAAACATCACTGCTCCCAGCAAGATCAAAAAAATCACCGCTACGATACTACCGTGATTCACGACGCCAAATGCGTAGCGGGCGAACAACAACAGCAACAGCACTTCGGGCACCATGAACAGCATCCGGCTGACCATCAACCCGGCGAGAAAATGGCTCTTCTTCATCGGCGTGGCGAGAAATCGCTTCAGCAGGTTGCGCCGGCGCATATCGACCGTGACAAAGCCGACGCCCCACATCCCGCCGCCCATCAAGCTCATGCCCAACAGCCCCGGCACGAGAAAGTCGATGTACCGGCTGCCCGGCGTATCGACGGCGACGAGTTTCACCTGGGCCACGTCGCGCCGCCCGGCCGCGCGCTGCAGCTGGTCGTCGACGGCGCTGCGCGCCAAAACACTCGGCGGCCGTGTGGCATCGAAGCGATACTCGTATCGCGGCTCGACGGCCCCACCCGGGGGAGCAGCGGTCGGCGTTTCGACCACGACGACCAGATCGGTCCGACCGGTGCGCAGCTGGGCCGAAGCTTCTGCCTCGCTGAGCACGCTGGTTTTAAACCGCTCGGGACTCTCCGACATCGCCAGTGCAGCAGCGGTCGCCTCCGCCGCGGGCCCCGCCACGATAGTGACCGCGATCTGCTCGACCGGCTGATTGCGAAACGCGATTCCCAGCGCGACGGTCATCAGGATTGGAAAACCGTAGACCCAAAACAGCGCTTCCGGCTCGCGCATTAGTTCCAGTAGCCGCGCCCGCGTCAATTGCACGGGCGGCCAATGGAGGAATGCCGAGAGCCAGGTTTTGTCGTTCACGTTGGAGCTACTGTTTTTCGTTTTCGTCGGACAGATGCCGCCCTGCGAGTTTGACAAAGACGTCTTCCAGGCTGGCATTGCGTGTCGTCAGCCCCGTGAGCTTGTCGCCTCGCGCTGCGAGCAATTCCAACAGCGCCGGCAGCGCGACGTGCAACTCGCCCACCGACAGACACACGCCGCCGTTCTCGAGTCGCGCTTCGCTCACGCCCGGCAACTCGGCGAAACCGTCAAGCTCCATCGCGGCCGGCCCGCTCGCGCTCTCGTACGAAAACTCGATGATGTGTTCGCCACCCAGGCTGGCGATCAGTCGCCGCGGCGTGTCGAGCGCGATCAGTCGCCCATGATCGACAATCGCCACTCGGTCGCAGAGCCGCTCGGCCTCGTCCATGTAGTGGGTCGTGAGCAGGATCGTCCGGCCGTTCTGGCGAAACGAGCGAATCAAGTCCCACAATTGCCGACGCGAGCTGGGGTCGAGCCCCGTCGTTGGCTCATCGAGAAACAGCAATTCCGGATCGCCGACCAGTGCACAGGCGACCGCCAGCCGCTGCTTCTGCCCGCCGGACAAGCTCGCCACACGCGCGTCACCCTTCTCGTCGAGCGATACGCGGGCCATCGCCTCCTCGGGCGTGATGCCCGCGCGATAGAAGCAGCGAAACAACGTCAACGTTTCGCGGACCGTCAGCTTCTCCGAAAGCCGCGTCTCCTGGAGCGAGATGCCAATGCGTTGGCGAATCTCGTCATCTTGCCGGCCCCAATGGTAGCCGAGCACCTCGACTTCGCCGGAAGTCGCTTCGAGCAGGCCCTCGAGGATTTCGATGGTCGTCGTTTTTCCGGCGCCATTGGGCCCGAGCAAGCCAAAGCACTCGCCTCGCTCGACCGAGAGGTCGAGACCCCGGACCGCCTCGACCGGCGGCTTGCCGTCGTAGCGCTTCACCAGGTTTTGGCAACGAATCGCCAACATTTTTTTCGCCCAACGACTCCGCTCGACTTCTGCGGTACAACTCTTGTACGATGAATCGGAGCCAGTCTAACGTAGGCGATCATCCACCGCGAGCCGCCCTTGCCACGAGTCCCGTTTATGAGTCGCGGATCCCGTCCCTACTGGCGCAGCTTTCGCACCTATTGGTACTGGTTCGCCATCGTCGCGCTGCTCGCTTTCCAGTGGGTCATGTACCCGCCAATTCCAGGCCCGCCGCCGCGACCCTCCGGCCACGAAGTGCTCACCGAGGGCCTGCACCACGTGGAACGCGTCGTCGATGGCGACACGCTCAAAATGTCATCCGGCGCACGGGTCCGTCTGGAAGGCATCGATACGCCCGAAACGGTGCGCGAGAATTATCCAGTTGAGCCCTGGGGCCCCGAGGCCAGCGCGTTCACCAAAGATTTCATCAAAAAGGCAGGGAACGACGTCACGCTAACGTTCGGCGACGAGCGGCTCGACAAATTCGGCCGCTACTTGGCTTTCGTCTGGGACGGCGACAAAATGCTCAATGAGGAGCTGGTCCGCGCCGGCCTGGCCGAAGCCCGGCTCGGCTGGCACTTTAGCTCCGCCCTCAAACGCCGCCTACGCCTCGCCGAGGACGAAGCCAAACGCGAAAAGCGCGGCATCTGGTCCGGCACAATTCCAGCGCATTAAAGCGCCGCACCATGTTACAATCGGCAGGGATACAATTAGCGGTCGGGCTTGCCCGACACGTCCCCCGGTGCCCCATGTTCCTCTCACCACGACTCTCGGCCAGCGACCTCGGTGAACTCAGCCATCGGCTGGCCGTCGAGACCGAGTCTGGCATCGACATCCGCCGCACCTGGAAGCGCGAGTCCGAGTCGGCCCGCCCACGCGTGCGCGGCGATTTTCAGCACATCAGCGACGCGGTCAATCGTGGAGATACGTTGTCGTTGGCCATCGCAAGCACGGGCCAACTCTTCCCGCCGCTGTTTCGTGAGATCGTCGACGTCGGCGAAAAAACCGGCACACTCGGCCGCGTGTTCCATCGCCTCTCTACCCACTATCGCAAGAGCGTCGAACTGCAGCGGATGTTCCTCTTGGCCATCGCCTGGCCAATGATCGAACTCGCGCTGGCGATCCTGGTGATCGGCGGGATGATCTGGGTGCTTGGCATCGTCGCCCAGCGGAACAATGGCCAGGCGATCGACGTGCTCGGTCTCGGCCTGATCGGCAACCGCGGCCTGTTAATCTACATAAATTTCATTATCGCGATCGGGCTGACTCATCGCGGGGTTGATCGTCGCCGTGCGTCGTGGCGTGCTCTGGACTCGGCCGCTGCAACACGCGGTGATGCGAATCCCTGTCGTAGGCGGCTGCCTCGAGAAGCTGGCTCTCGCCCGGCTCACCTGGGCTCTGCACCTGACGATGAACGTCGACATGGACCTCCGCCAAGTCGTGCCGCTCGTGCTGCGGGCCACCGGCAGCGACTACTATATCCGCCACACCGACGAGGTCGTCTCGCTGGTCGCCACCGGCCATCCGCTCCACGAGGCGTTCGGCGTCACCGGGATTTTTCCCGAAAGCTTCCTCGAAGCGCTCGAGGTGGCCGAGGAGAGCGGCGCGGTCGTCGAATCGATGGAGCGGCTCTCGAAACGCTACGAGGACGAAGCGCAGACGGCGCTCAAGGTGCTCACGACGCTTGCCGGCGTCGCCGTCGCGATGCTGGTCATGGGGCTGATCATCTTGATGATCTTCCGCATCGCCGGCTTCTACATCGGCACGATCAACGACGCGCTCGAAATGACGCGGTAATCGACGGACGTCGCTACGGCGGCAGCTTGATCCGGTTCTGCGGTTGCCGCGATTCTTGCGAGCGAATGATCTGATCGCTGAGATCGCTCAGGCTGATGTCCGCCTCGGTGACGCTCAGCGGCGAGTACTGCTTCACTTTCTCGCCCGGCTTGTAGACCACCAGGATCGCGTTCTTCTGCCATTGCTCAACAAATTCCCAATTGGCCATGCGGATGTTGCCGCGAATCGGGTCGGCCAGATAGACCCAGTCGCCAAACGTTCCTTTGAGCACGACAAAGTGCTTATGGCCGCTCGGCTGGATGCCGACGATCGCGGGCACCTTCATCTCGCCGCAGCTTGGCGAACGTCGTCGTACCGACCACCGACTGGTAGCCCAGCTTCACCGCCGCCCGCCGCAGGTCGCTCATGGCCAAACCGTTCTTGATCCGATCTTCGGTCTCCTCGGCAGTCAGCAACTTATCAAGCGGCTCGAGCACCATCTCTTCGGTGACGTCGTCGCCCCAATAGTAGCGGAGGATCGTCGCCAGGCAGGCCGCGCCGCAGGAAAAATCGCGCTGCTGCATCACGATGTTGCGATTGCGGAGCGCGACGTAGTTCGGCACCTTGAGCTGGAATTGGTGTTGACGATCGCGAATCGGCGCCGTCTGACTGGGGTCCGCCTTCTGCCCGCGCAGCTCGCGCTTGAGCGTCTGCATTTGCTTCTCGACGGTCTGCGGCTCGACGGTGGTATCGTTGCTATCCGTCTGCCGAGTGGCGTTGCCCGCGCCACTATTCTGCTGTTGCTGCCCCGGTTGACGCGGCGTCGCCTGCGGCTGAATGTCGACGTCCTCCGCAATGGCGCCGGTAGCGCAGAGCAAGATCAGTAACATGAAGGCACGATACAACATCGACGACGAACTCCCTGCTCCGTGCCCCATGCTCCCCGCTCTAGTACGTCCACGTGATGCCGAAGTTGGCCGAGATCGCATCGTCCGTGAGCCCGAACACCACAAACGGCTCGACGATCCGGTTGCAGGGCTTGGCGAGCGTCGCCGCCAGCCGCAAGTTCATCGGCTCCTGGATCGTGCCCTCGACGCGTTCGCCGTTGGCCTTCAGCTCTTCGATGTACGAGCCGAAGAACTGAGCGCTGAGCGTCACGCGTTCGTTGACCGCGAACCCAGTGCCGAGCGTGTAATTGAATTCCGTGCCCGGCTGAAACTCGATGCCGAGGTATTCTCGCTCGAATTGATAGCGGGCGCCGAAGCCGTAGTAGACGACCACGGGGTCGTACCGCGTCTGCACCCAGAGTAGATTACCGGAGATCGCCCAAAACCCGTTGCCCAGCGAGGGCGCGTTGGGCGAAATCACTCCGAGGACGCCGAACGGATCGCCCCCCGTGGGTGCGAGTCCAGCAATCGTGCCAATTAGATAAGGACAATCCTTGTAGGCGTCGCGCAGCTGCGCGGTGAGGCCGAAGCCGATGTCGCCCAGCCCGCCGTCGTTTTCAAATTCGTCGTAGTTGTTGATCGCCGCCTGGACGTTAGCCCAGCCGACCGGCACTTGGACAAAGCCCTGCACGCGGTTCAATAGGCCATAGCGCAATTCCATCGGCACCGTCAACTCGCGGCCCTTGAACTCGACGTCGTCGACGCCGACCACGTTCCCCATCGTATCGGTGAGCAGGATCGGGAAGTTGTTCTCAGTTAGCGTGTATTCAATGCCGATGTCGAACTGCGATTTGCCGGGCTTCAGGAGCACGGTCTGCGCCCGCAGGAATTCGAGCGTATTGTCTTCCGGAGCCGTGCCGATCGTCTTGGCGCCGACGAGCGTGCTCGCTTCCTTCTTCTTCTCTCCCGTACCGCCAGCGTCATCGTCGTTGTCGCCAGAGCCGTTCTCGTTGCCGGGAAAATCGACGATGTCGGGAGTCGCCCCGTCGGTCACCGGGACAGGCATTTCTTCCTGCAGGAATGCCACGCGTGAAATGTTGCTCCCGGCGGCCGGTTGCGGTTCGCCGGAGTCGGTGATCGTAAAGGGATTCGTCATCAGCGGCCATTGAACGGTGATTTGCCCGTCCCACGGTTCGCGGTCGTGTTTCACCTGGGCATCGATCGCTGCGGTCATCGGCGTTCGCAAGTCATCGCTCGTGGTGAGTGACATTTGCCGGCCGAGTGAACTCTGGACAAACATGTCCGTCAAGCTCTCCGTCGAGTCGACGGTCGCTTCGGCGCTCGGTGCTCCATTGGGCCCATTGGTCCGCACCGGCGGATTCGTGGCATAAAACGGTCGCAACAGCCCCGGCACACGTTCCGACTCCGGCCGCCTCTCGGCCACTGCCGGCACGGAGGCCTCGGGCATCGCGGCCAGCGGCTCATCATCGGTCATCGCAAACGGTCGCCAAAGTGCGGACGCGACGCGATCGAATGCGCCGGCCGGAACGGTCGGCACTGGCGGCAGGCCGGTCATGTTTGGCGCCGATCCGACAGGTCGCTCCACTGACCGCTCCACTGGCACGCCGAGCTGCTGCTTCCAACCCGGCCGACTGATCGTCATGCTGGTTGCCGGCGTCTTCGCCTCTTCAATGTCTTGTACCGAGGGCTTTCGCTGCGGAGGCGACGCGGATGTTTCTTCTTCGGCCGACGCAAGCAACAGCGGATTGAGGAACGGGTCCGTCGTAGGCGTTGGCTTCGGCGTAGTGCTTGGCTGCGGTGGCGGCGAACTCGTACCCAGCAGCTGCGCAATGAGCGAACCACCGCCGCTCGGCGGTGGATTTGAGTATGTGTCCGCCACAGCGACCGGCGCGTTTTGCGTTGCAGGTTGGTTCGGTCCCAGGATCAACTCCCAAAACCGCGATCGCTTTTTTGGCTCGGCCGCAGCGGAAACTGGTTTCGCCGGCATGGGCTTGAATTCGCGCGGCACATTTTGCGACGCCAGTTTTGGCGGAGCCTGTGCAGTCACGCCACTGCTGCCATCGCTGACCACCACTTCATCCGCATTCGCTTGCTTATCCGGCGCCACAAACGTCGGCTGCACAATCGCGCCGTTGAGCGATGGAAATCTCGTGGTCGGGTAGGGCGATGTCCCCGGTGTAACGGACGGCGGCTGAGTGAGCCCCGATTCCGCACTCACGAGGCCCGGCAACGCCAGAAGTCCCACCAGACCTAGCAGCAAGCTGCCGGCGCGCAGTCGGTGCGCGGGGATCGGTTGTGAACTGCGAGCGAAGCTTGGGCTGCTGTGCATGCTGTCGACGTCAAGACGAGGGCAGTCACCCGGTATGCGAGTTGGCAAACTGGGAAGACATTCCGCGTCGTATCGGTTCCGCCGGTTGTTCGGACCGCACCCGTGGCGCAGACCTTGCCGGCTGTAACGGTAGATCGGCCTGGGCAAAGCTTAATCTTGACGGCGATGGTGCCGTCGCGCGAGATCGTGGATGCTAGCGGTGGTAAACTCGGTCGATTGGGCGAAGTTTTCCGCCGCCAGTCGCGCGTCAAACTCACGGCAGCCAGCAAATCTTGGCCAGCTTCACGCGCCGCGTGTCAAACTCTGCGGCTTGTAGCGGTTATGCCTGCCGGCGGGCAAAATCTCGCCCCTCCCCTCAAAGTACGACGATCGATGGGTACGTGGCAAAGTCTGCCGTTTGTAACGGAAGTTGCTGCTGTAACGGAAACAACCATTGCAGCGATCCTCCGGCTTGTAACGCAAGTTGCGGTCGGGGAAAGGCTGACTCCCGCAAAGACCACACTTTTCAATTCGATCCCAGAATCTTCCCCGGGAAAGTCGCACCGGGCCGCGCATGCGAACCTGCAGCATGCCCAGCGGATTCGACATCAGGAGGAATGATGAATATGAACGTCAGATTCGGTCGGAGACTCGTCCTGCTGGCCGCGATCGGCATGGCCTGCCCGGGTACGGCCCACGCCGCCGACGGCAGCGGACCAACTTTCAACGCACCCACCCGATTCGCTCCGGCAACCGCCGCGGACAAAGCGGCCGAAGCCCAGCGGCTGGCCGACCAGGCGGCCCTACTCGCCCGGCGCGCCGAGCAGCTTGCGGCCCAGAGCCGCGCCATGGGCGCTCCGACGGTCGCACCGAAGCAGACGAACGTCGTCACCCAGTCGACCGCCTGGTCCACGCAGGGCGCCGCCGAAGTGCTGATCTCGGATTCCGATCCGCAGCCGGCGGCAGCTGCCACACGGAGCGAAGTCCCCGGCGCCGTCCCGACAATCGGCTGGCGCAGCCATCACGCGGCACCGAGCGGCGCCGTTCGCTTTTCCGATCCGTCCGTTCCGGCCCAGCAATTGGCGACGACCAAACCGGCCCCGATCGCGGCACGCGCCTCCGAACCGAAATCTGCCGCCTCCGACGGCTTCGAATTGAAACTCACGGAAGCCGCCATAGCGGCTCGGATCTATGCGGAACAAGCAGCCCCAAGCGCCGCCAAAGCGGCGCCTGCGGAACCTTCCGCATCGGCACCCATTAGCATTGCGCCGCTTACTGCCCAGCTCGAAGAGTCGATGGCCTCGGTCGAGCCCAAATCCTTTGCCGAATCCGAAATTCGCCTGGCGACCACCAAATTCGCCGACACGAAGGTCCAAACGGCTGATAGCGAAGAACCGATGCCCGCTCCGGCCGCTCCCTATTCCGACGACCGGATGCTCCGCGCCGGCGACGGCGTGCAATATGAGTGTCTCGACGGCTCGTGCTGTCCGCCGCCGCGGCCGCTGTTTTGGACCTCGGGCATCGAAGCGACGTTCCTGCGCCCCGATTTGAACGAGGGATACGCCAACTTTTCGGTGTTTGAGGCCAGCAACAATCGATTCGATGAGTTTAATACGGCGACCAACGACGTGGACGATTTCTACATGTCGCCGCGGATTTGGTTCGGTGTGCAGGGCTGCCTGTGGGGAGCCAACCTCCGCTACTGGCATTTGCGTGCCAATGAAGGCAGCTTCGACCCGACGCTCGGCAGCAATGGCGATTGGGACGGCCCCAATTGCGGCACGCCCGACTTCGGCTACACCAGCTGCAACGATCTCGAAGCCTACACGATCGATCTCGAGATAACCCGCCGTGTCTGCTTGTACGATTGCTGGATGCAATTCTCGGCCGGCGTCCGCCATGCGGAACTTGAAACCGATGCCTCGCTGAATGCAACGGCCTTGGCCGACGATTCGGTGCTGTTCGGCTTCGCCGGTTCACACCGTGATACACGCGGCACAGGCATCGTGCTTGGTTGGTACGGTCGTAAGCCGGTATTCCCCTGTTCCTGCGTCCATTGGTTCTACAACTTCCATTGGTCCGCCTTGTGGGGCCCGACCGATACCGCGGCAGAAACGGGTGTGCTCGTGTCGCTTACTTCCACCGATCCCGACGCCGTGGGCGCCGCAGGATCCGTGAACGGCGCGTCCACCCGCGCCAACGACAACTTGTTCATTGGCGAAGTGCAACTCGGCCTTGAATGGGACTATGCCCTCCGCTGCATGCCGGCGAACGCTTTCTGCCGCGCTGCACTCGAGTATCAACGCTGGTCGGGCGGACGAGGTTTCTCGGGCGCCAATTCGTTTGCTGGCGTCGAAATTGACGGAGATACCACAACCCTCGGCAACGCCCTGGCAATCGCCGACGCGCCGGACCTCGACCTCATCGGCCTGGCGATCAGCACCGGCCTGACCTGGTAATCCCGTTGAGAAACGCATCCTACGCGCAACAAAAAAGGCGTCCTGCAACCAAACGGCTGCAGGACGCCTTACTTTTTTCTTCACGGTCCGACGCGCGGACCAGACCCCTAACCTTAGAAGCTCATTGCCGAGCTGTTACCACCGGCGTAAACCTTGGTGATGCAGGTCGTGGTAATGCTCTTCACGACACCGTCGATGTCGACGACTTCGATGTTCGTGACCGACGACGCGGCTTCCGAGTAGTTCTCACCCGAAGCGCCGTAGGGGCCTTCGGCAGCGTACGCGTTTTCGCTGTGCGCGCCGCCGTCGCCCACGCCGATCGTGGCGAAAGAATTACCAGCCACGGCCGACCACGGCTGCTTTGTGGCGCGGAGGCCGCAGCTGCTGCAACCCTTGCTGTGGAGACCACCGCGGAAACCCATGCCGCGGATCGCCAAGGCGTCGTGATCCGAAACCACGGTCAGGCCCGACAGGCCCATTTCGCTCAGTGTTTTCGCTGAAATGCCTTCGTCGGCCCGAGCGGCACCGGCGAAACAAACCAACATGGCGGCCATCGAAAGAATGTACTTGCTCATCGTTGCTGTCGTCTCCAGGAAAAGGGAGTGGGTGGGGGAGGGTAGGGGCGTTGAGCGTTCCAGCCGAGGACAACGACGTTGTGCCTGTCGCGCTGAGGGCCTCCCCGCGTGTAACAGTTTGTGATCTTAGGCAGGCGTATAAATTCCGTCAACTACCCAAGCGGCACAGACGCTGCGTTTTACTTTGTTGGAAAAGTGGTTCGCTGGAACGCTCGTTAAAATCCCAACAATCGCGCGCCAAGAAGAGGTCTGCAACGATTATTACGCTAGCAGGCGACCGGATTTTTTGCGAAGCGGGCCGTCAAAGAATCCGTCCGCCAGTACTTGACATATACTCGCCGCCGATTATCACGCGCGTATCACCGTTCGCCGCGCCGAGGCGCAAAGAAACGGGCCCCCAGATACCGCGTTGCATCGCCCAACGCGCAACCCCATCGCTTGCGGTTTAGCTAACCCCAGCGCGCACCCCTACCTCAACCCCGCCAGCTCCTGCAACAGATGCCAGTTTTCGAGCCGATCTTCGCGGGCCCGCACGAGCGTCTCCGAAGGATTCCCTTCGCGGTCAAAATGCTTCGAGAAGCGGCCTTCACTGCGGGCGAAGTCGATGAAGTCGACCACCTCGCTCGTCTTCGGGTTGGTGAACCAATCTTCTTTCATCGCGGGGTTGCCTTGCAGCGAGAGCCGCTTGCGGATCGTGTCGCCCGCCCGCGGATCGTAGATCAACAGCGGAAACGCTCGCGTATCGACTGCCAGCCGCGCTTGCTCGCCTGCCATGTTATCCGCCACTCCGTGCTCCGGCTGGCAGGTCGTGTAACAGGCCACCAGCGCCGGCCCGTCGAACTCCAGCGCCCCGAGCACCGCCTTGTAGAAATGGTTCATGTGGGCACACGTCGTCTGGGCCACATACGAACGCGGATGCATCATCGCGATTTGCGCAATCTCTTTGCGCCGCTCCTGCTTGCCGGCGATCGCTTTGCCGTGCAGGCTCATCTTCGTGTTCTGGCCGGTGAAGGTGCTCGTCGATGCCTGCCCGCCCGTGTTCGAGTAAACCTGCGTGTCGAGCACGAAACACTTGATTGGCATGCCCGAGGCGAGCATCCGCGAGAGGGACTGGAAGCCGATGTCAAAAAACGCCCCGTCGCCGCCGATGCACCACAGCGGCCGGTCCTGCCAGCCCATCTGGTCCCACCGCGCGCGGACGCCCATCGCGTCGGCCGGCGCGTTCTCGAACAGCGAATTCGTCCACGGCACGAGATACGGATTGTACGGATAGGTCGATGTGTAAACCGTGTTGCAGCCCGTCGCCGCGACAATCCCCCATTGATCGCCGTATTTCGCCCCCGTCGCCGCACACATCATCCGCAGCGCGGTCCCCTCGCCGCAGCCCGCACACGAGCCGGCCCCGCCCACGTACACATGCGTCTGCTCCTTGAGCATCATGTCTACGAGCAGGTTGTCGTTGATGTAGCGGTTGTCGCTTGGCCCGACCTCTTTGAACAGTCGATGCGACCTGCGGATGCGATCCATGATCGGCTCGCTCTTGGCCACCATCTTCAAGGCGTTGTCGTCGCACACCGTGACACACTCCGCGCAGCCTTTACACTTCGAAGGGTCGATGATGATCGCGAACCGCCCGCCGTCGAGGCCCTTTTTCTTCGGGCCGTCGTAGTACTTCCGCGGTTTCGACCACTGGGCCTCGAAATGGGCCCGGTCATCCAGGTTGTCGATCGCCGGCCAGCTTGTCCTCTAGGTCCGACTCGGCGATCACCTTGCCGAGGATCGCCGTGTCGGGGCACTCGGTCACGCAGTCCATGCAGCCCGTGCAGTTGTCGCGGAGGTACTCCGGAATCTCCGGCGCGACGTAGCTGAAATCGCGGAGCGCCGCCGTCCCCGCGGGCACCAACGACCGCGCCAGCGCCAGATCCGCCGGCAACTCCTTCTCGCCCCGGCCCGCTTCGTAGCCGCGAACTACCCGCTCGTTGAAGTCGATCACGTCGAGGATCGGCAGCTGCACCTCGACGTACGGCCGATCCACCAGCGTCCCGTAGCAGTTGTTGTTGCGAGGATCACGGTCACTCGCATCGTTCATCGAACACGGCTTTTCAATGGTCGCCATAATGCACCTGCTGAGGATTGTTGATGTGTGATTGATGATTGATGATGTTTGGAGATCATCAATCAACATTCATCAATCATCGATGATCTCCCTTGGTATCTCCTGCATCTCACTGAATCCGCGCTTTACGCAGTTGAGATTGTCCTCGACCACCTGCTCGCCGCGCTTGCCAAAGTACTTCCGCAGCGCCTTCTCCACGCCGCCATACACGGCCTCGTCGCTCATGCTGCTCGTCCTGGCGTAGGGCGTGAGCTTCAAGAAGCCGCCCAACAGCACGATGCCCTGCATCCGCATCTGCAAGTCGGCCTCGCTCGCCACCTCGCGGGCGATCTGCACCATGTCGATGTAGTACACCCGCAGCCCGCGGTCGCGGATCGTGTTCTTGTCCCGCGGCGGAATCCGCTGCCAAACGTCGACGGGGTTCGTGAAGCTGCTCTGCATGAAGATCGCGCCCCCCTCGACCAGGCCCACCAGCGGATTGCCGCTGAAGAGCGCGTTCGTGTCGTTGAGCACCACCAGATCGACGTACTCCAGCTCGCTGTGCGAATAGATGTGCGAGTCGGCGATCGTGAGGTAATACGTCGTCGGCAGCCCCTTCTTCTCCGACCCATACTTCGGATACGCCTGCACGTCCTTGCCAAACACCTGCCCCGCGATCGTAGCGATCACCTTGTTCGTGGTCACCGAGCCGAAGCCGCCCACCGAATGCCCGCGCATCGAAAACGCGCCGGGCGGACGCATGTCGGGGTCCTCGCGTCACGGCGAGCGCCGTCCCATGCTTGATCCCCACGGTGAAGAAGTCTTGCCCCTCGTCGATCATGTTCTCGAACACCGCGTAGATGTCGCCCGGCCGCACGTCGCGGCTCCCCAGCCCCGCCGCCCCGTGATAAATCTTCGGGATCCGCAGGATCGGTTCCTGGCCGTTTTGAGCGGTAATCGCATCGCAAAACGCCGCCTTGATCTCCCGCGTCAGATGGTTGCCGGTCGTCGAGAGCGGGTCGTCCATCCGTTCCAGAATCGTAATGGCTCGCGCGTGCTTGAGCGCGTCGACAATGTAGGTGGCCGGAAACGGGCGGAAGCAATGCACGTTCAGGCATCCGGCCCGAATCCCTTTTTCGCTCCGCAGCCAATCGACGGTCGTTTGCGCCGTCTCCATGTAGCAGCCCATGCCGACCAGAATGTACTCGGCATCCTTGCAGCGATACGGCATCACAAAATCGTACCGCCGCCCCGTCTTGTGAAAGAACTCGTCGAACGCCTCGGCCAGCGCCGGCTCCACCTGGTCGTAGTACCACCGCTGGGCGATCTTCCCCTTCATGTACGAATCCTGATTCTGCACGACCCCCGACATCATCGGGTTGGCCGTATCCATCAGGTTCACGAGCTTGTCCTTCGGATCGCCGACGAACTCGCGCATGAATTCCGGCTCGATCAGCCGGACGCTCTCCACCGTGTGCGTGGTGAGGAAGCCGTCCTGACAATTGAGGAACGGAGTGTGCGACGCCTCAGCCGCCCGCCGCGCGATGAGACACATGTCGCCCGCCTCCTGCGCATTGCGAGCAAACAAGATTCCCCACCCGCAGTCGGCAACGCTCATCACATCATCGTGCCCCGCATGCACATTGAGCCCCTGGCTCGTGAGCGCCCGGGCGCCGATGTTGAACACCGCCGGCAGCCGCTTGCCGGCGATCGTGTAGAGCACTTCTTTCATCAACACGAGCCCCTGGCCCGACGTGAAATTCGTCACCCGCCCGCCCGCCGCCGCGAACCCTTCGCAGAACGATGCGCTCGAGTGTTCACTCTCCGGTTCGACGAACACCAGCTGGTCGCCCCACAGATTCGGCACACCGTTGGCCACTGCTTGATTGAACCCGCCGCCCATCGTGGTGGAACTGGTGATCGGAAATGCACCGCAACCTTGCGAGATGCGGGTCTCGACCCAGACGACGGCCTCGGCGCCGTCGCACGTGGTCGGAATGCCCGTGTACTCAAACGTGTCCTGGTGCGAGGACCTGGCCGATGGAATATCCGTACTCCGACCATTAGATTCGTCGGTCATGCGACCGATCGCCTCGGTAGCCATAGAGGGCCTCCGACGGGTTGAGAGTCAGTTCGAGAGAGAAGAAGTCCGTCTGCGACCAGACAGCGGCGAACTCGGACTTGCGATAGACCCGAATCGGCGCCGCATGCCCTACTCTTAACCTGTACAATATAAAGTATAGGCGCTGACAATAGATGGCACAACCAACTCCGGGCGAAAAATTTGGCCGGTTTGGGTAAGATACAAGCTTGTTGGTGCCCATTTAGCCGCGTCGGGCACTGAGCATGGAGGCATGGCCGGCGACGCGCGGTCCTTGCAGTCTTTCGCCGGGGCATCCTTTTATGACCCACACCGTCGCCGACCTCTGTCGCGATCGCGGCCTCACGGTCCCCCAACTCGCCGACCGCGCCAACCTCGAAGAAAGCCGCGTGCTCGCGATCGTGCTCGGCCGCTGGACGCCCAGCCCCACGGAACGCCAGAAGATTGCCACCGTCTTCAAAGTCGCCCCCAACGAAATCGCCTGGGGCCACAAAACCCCGATCCAACACCTCTACGGCCACGGACCAGGCTGACGAACCTGCTCACTCACACGCCCCGCTTCGGCCGCGGCACACGACCCTTCCAAGCCGCCGGGTCGCCGTCCTTTTTCTTCCGCGCCCGCTTCCCCTTCTTCCCGCTCGGCTCGCGCTCCTTCACCGAATCGACCGGCTTGCCCACCGCCTCCCGCATCTGGTCGATCCGATCGCGGATCGTCGCGGCCCGTTCAAATTCCATCGCGTCCGCCGCCGCGTACATCTCGGCCTCCAGCTCCGACAGATATTCCTCGGTGATGTATTGCGTCTCATCCGTCCGGCCGACCTTCGCGTTCGCCTCGGCGTGCGCGGCTGCCGTCGCTTCGATCCCCGCGTAGACCGCCTTCTTGATCGTCTCCGGCGTGATGCCGTGTTCGATGTTATATTCCTGCTGCAGCGCTCGCCGCCGGGCCGTCTCTTCGATCGTCTTCTGCATCGCGTCGGTCACCCGGTCGGCATACAGAATCACCTTCGCGTTAACATTCCGCGCCGCCCGGCCGATCGTCTGCATCAGCGACGTCTCGCTCCGCAAAAAGCCTTCCTTGTCCGCATCCAAAATCGCCACCAGCGACACCTCCGGCAAGTCGAGCCCCTCGCGCAGCAGGTTCACGCCGATCAGAGCCTCGAACTTCCCTTTGCGCAGATCACGCAACAGTTCCACCCGCTCAAACGCATTCAGTTCGCTGTGCAGCCATTTGCACAACACGCCCTTGTCCGAGAAGAAGTCCGACAGATCTTCCGCCAGCCGCTTGGTGAGCGCCGTTACCAGCGTCCGTTCGCCAACCGCCGACCGCTCCTTGATCTGCTCGAGCAAATGCGGTACCTGCCCCCGCGCCGGGATCACCTCGATCACCGGGTCCAACAACCCCGTCGGCCGCACCACCTGCTCGATCACCTCGCCGCCCGTTTTCTCCAGCTCATACTTCCCCGGCGTTGCCGAGACGAACACCGCCTGCTTCACCCGCTCTTGCCACTCATCGAACTTCAGCGGCCGATTGTCGAGCGCGCTCGGCAACCGGAAGCCATGCTCCACCAGCGTCACCTTCCGATTCCGATCGCCCGCATACATCGCCCCGATCTGCGGCACGGTTGCATGCGACTCGTCGATAAACAGCAAATAATCGTCCGGAAAGAAATCGAACAGCGTGTTGGGCGGGCTCCCTGGCGGCCGGCCCGAAAGCGGTTGGCTGTAGTTCTCGACTCCCGGACAGTAGCCCATCTCCATCATCATCTCGCAGTCGTACCGCGTCCGCGCATTGATCCGCTGCGCCTCGAGATGCTTCCCCTGCGACTTGAACAGCTCCAGCCGCCCCCGCAGCTCCTTGCGAATCTGGTCGACCGCACCCTCGATCCGCGCCTCGGGCAACACAAAGT
This sequence comes from uncultured Planctomycetota bacterium, assembly GCA_963847905.1. GTDB lineage: Bacteria > Planctomycetota > Planctomycetia > Pirellulales > Lacipirellulaceae > DASYDU01. The sequence goes on from CAWKBP010000009.1 coordinate 86,978, forward strand.
GCTTCGCCGGATAAATGAAAATCCGCTCCAGCTTGTCGATCGTTTCGCTCGACGTGGGGTCGATGATCGAGAGCCGTTCGATCTCGTCGCCCCAGAATTCGATCCGGTAGGAAAACTCCTCGTAGCTCGGCCAAATCTCGACCGAATCACCCCGTACGCGAAACTTTCCCCGCGACGGGTCCGTGTCGTTCCGCTCATATTGAATGTCGACCAGCTTCCCCAGCAGCGTGTCGCGGTCGACGATCTCGCCGACCGCCAGCCCGACCATCATCGCCTTGTAATCTTCCGGCGAACCCAAGCCATAGATACACGACACACTGGCGATCACGATCACATCTCGCCGGCTCACGAGCGAACTGGTCGTCGCCAGCCGCATCCGATCGATCTCCTCGTTGATCGACGCGTCCTTCTCGATGTAGATGTCCCGCTGCGGGATATACGCCTCCGGCTGGTAGTAGTCGTAGTAGCTGACGAAATAGCTCACCGCGTTGTAAGGAAAAAACTCCTTAAACTCGCTGTACAGCTGAGCCGCGAGCGTCTTGTTGTGCGACAGCACCAGCGCCGGCCGCTGCAGCTGCTGGATGACGTTCGCCATCGTGTACGTCTTGCCCGAACCGGTCACTCCCATGAGCACCTGCTCGCGCCGCCCCGACTTCAACCCCGCCACCAATTCACGAATCGCCTGCGGCTGATCCCCAGCCGGCTCAAACGGCGCTTGCAATCGAAATTCCATACTGCGTTATTCCAATCTCTCCAAGGCGAGCGTGCTTCAGCACGCGGGCAGCACGTTAAAGCGCATCCCGTCCGAACCCATCACCACTCCCCGCCACCTCTTCCTGCCCCGGCATCGGGAGCAGGTACGGCTTCATCCGCTCCAGCGTCCGCGGCCCGATCCCATTCACGCGCAACAAATCTTCATGATCCACATACCGCCCGCTGGTCTGCCGCGCCGCCACAATCCGCCGCGCGAGCGTCTCGCCGATCGACGGCACCTGCGACAACTCCGGCCAAGTCGCCACATTGATGTCAACCTGAAACCGCGCCACCAGCGGCTCGGCCCGATCGATCTCAATCAGCTCGCCCGTCAGCCCACCTTGCACAACCCAATACACGCCCATCCCCACGAGCGCCAGCAGCACCAACCCCGCCACCGCCGCCTGGTCTGCCGCGCGCAAAACCGGCCGCCAGCCGCTACCGACGCTCCTTGCTCGTTTCAATTTCCGCTCGCTGGCCATACTGGTCTCGCAAAGTCCCGCCACGCCAACCCATCATTATTACGCGTGCCCAGCCATTTTCCCAGCCGCCACCAATTCGGAGTCCAGCTTGCCACTTAACCGCTTTGCTTGCGACGCGTTCCTTTCGCCAATCCAATCCAACTTTTTCCCAATTCCCCGGTCACCGACCAATTCTTTCGCCGCGACGTTCATCCTAATTTAATTGGACACACCGACCCCCATCTGGAATAATCGGTGCCACCAGAGTCTCGTGTTTTATTCTCCTCGGCAGAGGCGTCCCATGCATCTCAACAAACGTTTCGCGCTCGCCCTATTATTCGGCCTCCTCCAGAGTTCTCTCGCCGCCGCCGAGAATCGCACCTTCGACGGCACTGGTAACAGCCCACAGATCGCCACTCGCGGCGCGGCCAACACGCCCATGATCCGCTTTGGCTACAAGGACCAATTCAAAGACGGCACCGGCGCCATGATCGACGATGCCATGCGCGCCAACGCACGCGACATCAGCAACGCCATCTTCGCCCAATCCGAGAGTAAACCCAGCGCCCGAAATCTGAGCGACTATATCTGGGCCTGGGGCCAATTTGTCAGTCACGACACCGATCTTACATCTTCCAGCAATGGTGCCGCCGTCAACGGCTCCGCCCCAATCAATGTCTACGGCGAACAAGATCCACTTGGCCCTGATCCAATCCAGTTCACCCGCGCTAATTATGTTGCCGGCCTAGGACGTGCACCGCGCACGCCCGTCAATGAGGTCACCAGCTACCTCGACGCTTCGACCATCTACGGCTCGAGTCTCGAACGCGCCGCCGCCTTGAGAACCGGCGGCGGCACCGGCGCGAAACTCCTCACCAGCGCCAACAACATGCTGCCCTACAACACCGCAAACCTACCAGTCGAAAATAACGGCCCGCTCCCCAACACCCAGATGTTCCTCGCCGGCGATATCCGCGCCAACGAAAACTCGCTGCTCACTTCGCTCCACACCGTCTTCACCCGCGAACACAATCGCCTCGTCGACGTCATCACCGCCCAACAACCGGCGCTCGGCGAAGAGGAGCAATATCAGCTCGCCCGCAAAATCGTCGGCGCCGAAATACAGGCCGTCACCTATCACGAGTTTCTGCCCGCACTGCTCGGCACTGGCTCGACAGTTCCCAAGGCGGAGCAATACGGTTACAACACCGGCCAACAATCGGCCGAGATTACCACCGCCTTTGCCCACGCCGCCTTCCGCTACGGCCACAGCACCGTCTCGTCAAATCTGCAATTGGTCGACCACGACGGCAACAACGTCGGCAATATCCCCGTCCGCAACGCCTTCTACAATCCAACCGTTCTCGGCAACGACCCGGCCAAGCTCGACCAGTTGCTGCAAGGCGCCGCCACGCAAACCTCGCAAGAAGTCGACGTCTCCGTCGTCGACGATCTCCGCACCTTTCTCTTCGGACAGCCCGGTAACGGCGGACTCGATCTCGCCGCCCTCAACATCCAGCGCGGCCGCGACGTGGGACTCCCCGATTATCGAAGTCTCCGCACCAGCCGAGAAATACAACCGTCGCTCACGTCGTTCAGCAGCATCACCTCCGATCCCGGCCTCGCCCAGACGCTCTCCGACATCTACGGCGGCAATCTCAACAACATTGACCTCTGGGTCGGCATGCTCGCCGAGGACCATGTGGGTGGCGCCAGTGTCGGCCCGCTCCTCAAACGCGAAATCGAAGAGCAATTCCGCCGCCTCCGCGATGGCGACCGCCTCTTCTACCGCGCCAACGCCGCCGGACTCTACACCGACGGTTTGTTGAATCCCGAAATCGCCGCGATCATCAATCTCGACACGCTCCGCCTCTCCGACATCCTGCTCGCCAACTCCGACCTGACCGACCTGCAACAAAACGTCTTCTTCGTCCCCGGCACCGGCGACTTCAACGGCGATGGCCACGTCGACGCCGCCGACTACACCGTCTGGCGAAATACCCTCGGCCAACAGGGCCAAGGCCTCGCCGCCGACGCCGACCACGACGGCACCATCGACGCCGACGACTACGGCCTGTGGAAACAACTCATGGGCAGCCACTACACCCAAACCGCCGGCGCCGGCTCCCTGGCCTCGGTCCCTGAACCCGCCACCGCCACGATGCTCCTCACGTTCCTCTTCTGCGCCGCCAATTTTTCGCGCCTACTTGTACCTCTTCGTGGCCATTCCCCGCGCCCACTCTGCGTTTCCGCGTCTCTGCGAGAGTTCTTTCGCAAAACGCCAGGTCGCGGCGCTACGCTCAGCAAATGTCTGTCGCCTTCCAGTTGATCGCAACCGAGCGATTCACCCCGATAAAGATGATGCAGAAGGCACCAGCCTCAAACCTTCTACTTCCCCAACGCTTCACTCTCAACTCTCAACCCCAACCTTTTTCACCAACCGCCAGCAGGCATGGATCCGCTCGTTGCGGAAATCCTCCGGGATCGTCTGCCGCGTGATCTCGCGGATCGTATAGAGCTCCGCCAGCGCCGCTTCGCCCAATTTGAAGCGGCGGAAGTTGGTGCTGAAAAAAACGATACCCTCTGGCGTGATGTGCTCCGCCAGCCGCCCGAGCATTTCGGCATGGTCGCGTTGCACATCCCACACATCGTCGTTGTCCTTCGTGTTGGAAAACGTCGGCGGGTCGACAACTGCCAAGTCCCACTGGTCGCGCGGAGTGAGTCCGTCCACAAATTCGCGGATGTCGCTGCGGATGAGTCGGTGCTCGGGACCGGTGAAGCCGTTGAGTTCCAGATTCTCACGAGCCCAGTCAATGTACGTTGCCGACTTATCGACCGTGGTGGTCGAAGTCGCGCCGCCCGAAGCCGCATACACACTGAACGATCCCGTATAGGCAAACAAATTGAGTACATGCTTCTCAGCCGCCGCCTCGCGGACCATTTGCCGCGTGAGCCGATGATCAAGAAACAATCCCGTATCGACGTAGTCCGAAAGGTTCACCATGAACTGGAGCCCGGCCTCATGGACTGCGAAACGCGCCTGCCGCTCGTCGACGCGTTGGTATTGAGCAGTGCCGCGCTGCCGATCGCGGTGCTTCAAATAGACCCGATCCCGCGGCACTTCCAGCACTTCGCCCGCGGTGCGGGCCATCAAGTCCAGCCAGTCGGCATGCTGGGCCGGCGAGCGATCGTGCGGCCGGGCGAACTCCGCGATGTGGAGCGCATCCTCATACCGATCAACCACCAGTGGCACATCGGGCACATCGCGCTCGTAGAGCCGATAACAAGTAATCCCCCGCTTCGGCCAGCGACGCAGATGGCGAGCGCGGTTCCGCAAGCGATTGGCAAACTCCTCGGCCTGCCGCTTCGACGACTCGAGCAACCCACCAAAAGCCGGTGCCGGCTTGGACGTCAAAATAATCGGAGACTCAATCGCTTGCTCACTACCTTCCAATTCATCGTCGACCGGCGTGCGAACGGCCTGACCCGGCTGGCCCGGTCGCGGTCCGTGAAATTGATAGTAAGTGCACTCCAGCGGCCCGTTGTAGAGCTTCCGCCGCCGATCCGCCTTCTGCCCGACGAGCATTTCGAGATCGCGCCGCGCGGAGAGAATGTAATGCGACCACGTCGGCAACCGCCGCAACACAATCGGAAACGATCGGTAGAGCGCCTCGATTTGAGCATCGTCGCCCATCCGCTCGCCATAGGGCGGGTTCGTGACGATGCAGCCATACTCGGCCTTGGCCCGCAACTCAGAGAACGGCCGCTCCTGAAAATGAATGTCCTCGCTGACGCCCGCTTCCTCGGCATGGTAGCGGGCAAGACTCAGCGCTTCCGGATCGACGTCGTACGCCAGCAGTCGCTCCTCGAGCGCCGGCCGCACCAGATCGCGGGCCTCCTCGCGTGCCCGCTGCCAATAACTCGCATCAAGCGTCGGCCAGGCCTCAGCCGCGAAGTCGCGCCTCAATCCCGGCGCAATGTTGCGTCCCAACATCGCCGCCTCGATCGGAATCGTCCCCGTCCCGCAAAACGGATCAGCCAGCACACGCCCCGGCCGCCAGAACGAAAGTTGCACCAGCACCGACGCCAGCGTCTCGCGCAACTGCGCCTCGCCCACCAGCCGCCGATAGCCGCGCTTGTGCAGCCCGACGCCCGTCGTGTCGAGCGTCAGCATCGCCACATCATCCCGCAGACTGATCTCGACGCTGCACAGCGGCCCGGTCTCCGGCAGTTCCTCCGCGTGATGCTCCTCTTGCAGCCGCTTGACGATCGCCCGCTTCACGATCCGCTGACATGCCGGCACACTCGAAAGCTGCGAGCCATGCGAACGACCTTGCACGGGAAACTCCGCATCGCGCGGCAAATAAAGTTCCCAGGGCAGGGCGGCCACTCCGTCGAAGAGCAAGCCAAAATCGGTCGCCGGAAACGACCCCATGTGCACCAGCACCCGCTCCCCGGCCCGCAGCCAGAGATTCGTCCGCGCGATCGCGCTCTCGTCGCCCACGAACAACAGCCGCCCGGGCGTCACGGTCCGCGCTTCGTACCCCAGCGCGGCAAGCTCACGTTTGACGACCGCCTCGGTGCCGCTGGCGGCGGTGGCGATCAGTTCCAGAGTCATTTGCCGCTCGACGCTTGTTCTTGGATGAACCGCTGCATCGATTTCGGCAGCTCCGATTCAAACCGCATCGGCTTGCCGGTCGCCGGGTGCACGAAGCCCAGCGACAACGCGTGGAGCGCGATCCGGCTGTCGGGCCAGCGATCGTGGTGCGACCGCGACCGGCCGTACCGCGGATCGCCTAGCACGGGGTGCCCATGATCGGCAAATTGCACACGAATCTGATTCCGCCGGCCCGTCTCGAGCTGCACCTCGACGACGCTGGTGTCCGCGAGCTTCTGTTGCAGTCGATAGTGTGTGATCGCCAGCTCGCCCTGCGACTCGTCGCGCGTCGAGTATTGGTTGAGCGATTTGCCCGTCGCCAGATGCGAGCGATACGTGCCCGACTCGCGTTCGAGCATGCCGGCGACGATGGCGATGTACTGCCGGTCCGGCTTCCGCTCCTTGAACTGCGCCTGCAGCGCGGCGAGCATCCGCTGCGACTTGGCGAACACCAAGAGCCCGCTCACGCCACGATCGAGCCGATGGACCACCAGCGCCTCGCGCCGGCGGCCGGTGTGCTTCAAGTAGTGCGACACCCGGCTCACCAGCGTGTTCCGCTCGCCGCCGCGATCGGTCGCCACCGTGAGTACATTCGCCGATTTGTTGACGACGATCAATTGGGTGTCCTCGAACACGACCGAGAACGCCATGTCCTCCCAGACCCGCTTTTTCTCGCGGTAGCCCTGGTCGGGATCGTAGCAGACCTCGACCTGGTCGCCCGCCTGCACCCGGTCGCCCGCCTGGGTGCACGGTGCTCCGTTGACCTTCACGCAGCCATGGTCGAACAAGCCGCGGACCTTCTTGTTCGACAGGCCGGTGAGCTCGACGACCACGCGGCCCACGCTCCCCGCGGCGGGTTCAGTCACAAGCATCGATTTCGTCGTCGTCGCCATCCCCTTGTTTATAGTGGCCCGCCAGTCGGCCACCAAGGGTCCGCTGCCGCTCGCGCCAATCGGGGAGGAACCGGGTCACGAGCGCCTTGAAGCGGGCGTTGTGATATCGTTCGAGCAAATGGACCATTTCATGCACGACCACATACTCCAAACACTCGGCCGGATGCCGGGCCAACTCGAGATTGAGCCAGATCCGCCGCGCGCGGATGTTGCAGGTGCCCCAGCGGGTTCGCATTCGTTTGACGCCCCACTCGGCAACGCGCACGCCGATCACCGGTTGCCACTTTTCCACCAGCGGCGGAATCAACAGCTTGAGTTCGCCGCGATACCATTCGTAGAGCGCCCGCTCGCGCTCGTCGAGACGCGGGCGCGGGCGTAGATGGAGCTGCAAGGCGTAAGGGGTGCGGACGACCTCGCTGCCGCGCCCCGTCCGCTCGACGATCTCCAGTCGCAGCGGCTCGCCAAGGAAGTAGTGCGTTTCACCGCTCGCGTAGCGCAGGCGGGGCAGGGGAGGAGACGCGGCCACGCGAGCCCGCTGGCGCCGGATCCAGTCGATCCGCCGCTCGACGACCGATCGCACTTCCTCCTCGCTGGCGTTTCGGGGCGCCGAGATTCGGACGTGGCCCTCCCGCCGGTCGACGCGGAGATAAAAATTCTTGATCCGCTTCCGCACCACCTCGACCGCCACCCCATCAATCGTGATGCCGTCGCGAATGATTTCGGGCGAGCGAGCGGGCACGCGGGCTCCCAGCCATTTCTTTAAGGTCCTCATGATGCCAACATTCTACCAGCAAAGCCCTCCCCACCGCTGCGGCAGTCGTCAGAAGGCGTTGCGAATCGGCTCCTTCGTGTCCCGACCTCCCGGCGGGAGCGCCTCGAAATTGAATGCGTCGTTGTGGACCGCCAGCCCGAGCTGCATCACGTGGTGGAGACGGCTCGAGCGGCGCGCGGCCTCGATTGTCCTCGCGGTGGATCGGACTCTGGTGACAAATCGTGCTCCCGTGCGGGGTTGGCTGCGTTTTGTCCTGGGCCATTTTTCCAACATGCTCGCAAGTCGTGGCTGGCCCACAGTTTGCGTGGACGCCGCGGCGGGCGAACTCGATTCGAGTTGACAATTCGCGCGCGAATTGTCAACTGCCGCCCGCGGACACACGCTGGAATCGCGGGGTTTCCGCGCGGCGAACCGGACAGAAAGCCCACACGAATTGTCCGATAGAGTCCGCTGGCACCTCCCCGCCGAATACTGTCCCGCCTGTGCGCGGCGTGTCGCGCCGCAATCGGTCGAGTCGTGCCTGTCGATTCGGATGGTAGTCATGGTTCAAGCTCGGCGTCCTGTTGTTTCAGATCAGTATCTTGGTTGGAATTCATCAACGCGGAATGCGACTCTGGTTGGGGCTCGCTCGCCGGCGGCGGCGGGAACATTCGCTTCCGCTCGTCGATCATCTGTTGGATCCGCCGGTGGACGTCGGGCCGCGAGGCGTGGGCGGCCCAGGTGTCCTTGAGCTCCTCGTACTCCAGGTCGGACAAGCGATCGTTGATCCGAACCAGCACCGCGGCGTCTTTTACCTCTTCGATCACAATCGCCGAGAAGCGGCGGATCATTTCGGCCAGATCCCGTTCGGTATACTTTTGGAGGTTGCGGCGACCGAAGCGATTGGGCTGGGTCCGTTCGAGGAACCAGGCGGCCGCCCGCCAATGGGTTTGCGAGGCTTTGCGCAAGGCATCGAGCGGCGAGAGACTGGCCCGCAGCTCGGCCTGCCGCAGCCGCTCATAAAAATCGGCATCGCGGAGCGCCTCGCGGCGAATCGTCCGCGCATTGCAGCCGACATACTGAGCGGCCAGCTCCATGCCGCAGCCGGCCGAAACCAGCGCGCAGACCTCCCGCTGCTTACCCTCATCGAGCACACGTTTGCGAGGCATCTGTCCGCTCCGTAAGGGGTGATTGCTCGCCAGTTTCCCTTGCCAAACGCCCGGCAAGAGACCAACTACTCGCATCTTACGGATCGGTGGTCAGATGTATAGAACCTATTTTCGGCCACTCGCGAGCTGAGAGGGGAGAGTTGAGAGTTGAGAGTTGAGGGTCGAGAGTTGAGAGCCGTCTGACCCCTGACCACTGGCTCCTGACCCCTGGCCTGCAGTGGCCAAGAATTGGGGATTGACTCGGCGGATTGCGGGGGGGAGAGTGGAGAGCTGGCTTTGCACCCAGATCTTCAAATTACCTTTAGTTTCAGTGCATATGCGGTAATTGTAGTGCAGCCAAGCGACAACTAAACTGTTGTCGAGTCGAGCACCGTGCTCTGAAAGGGTCGCATGTCAACAATACCAGGCGCAACCTGTGCCATCTGTGGCCTCCCCGCAAGCGTTCACATGACGAAGGTCGACGCTGAAGGAGTTGGACACGAGCACTATCTCTGCTTCGATCACGTTCCTGCTGAGGTACGTGACACAATGCCGCAAACGCCGGAACAGGAAGTGGCCATGCTGCTGGAAAAGCTCGCGCTGCTCGACGACAACCCAATGCCTCTCGATATGAAAGTGGAGGCACGCGCCCATCTGGAACACCTCATCGAAGAAATCAAGGCCGGCCGCCATCGACTATTTGAGTGAGGCGACTAACGCACAAGGTGGGGTTTGGTTGCGAAGCCGTGGAGGGCAAATGGCCAATCACCGTCTGGCTCTCCGCCCTCTGCCCTCTGCCCTCTGCCGTCTCGTCGCGGATGGAAGCGGCCGGCGCGCAACTGATGAGCTGGTTCGGCGTGGCCTGCGAACTGCACCGCGATTGGCGCAACGACGTCGAAGGCCTGGGCCGGCTGTTTGCGAATCACCTGCCGGCGTATAAGAATCTCATGACGAGTTATGGGGTGAGGAAGTAGGGGGAGGGGAGGGGGGAGAGCTCAGAGCCAATCACCGTCTGGCTGTCACTCGTTGCACTCCGCTCTCTGCGTTTCCGCGCGCTGGTCAAGAACTGGGGATTAATGAGTTTGGGCCGAAGTTTGACGCGTAAGGAACGACCGAGGTGTCGGCCGGGGCCCTCTTCGATTCGGATTGTAGGCGACGTTCGGAAAGTGTTTGGCCTCCAACAACTGGGCAATCGCAGCCTAGACGGCTGTCGCGGTGGGCGGGCAATTCCGCGCCATGCGGTGCCGAATTAGAGGGGCAGCGGGCCGCGGGATGGGCTAGGGATGGTATACGAGAGGTCTGAATTGGAAACTATTTTGGCTCACTACCGTGCATTCTTGCCCGTGTAGTTTGGCTGGCTTTTCTCGAATTCATACTGAAACCGCTTGACTAGGTCGCTGCGCCAGCAGTCGCGAATCCAAATATTCTAGATAGCGCCAGTCTTTCACGTCAAAGTGAACGACGGTGCCCTTCCGTGCAATTGTAACGATCTGCTTTCCAAGGCCACGCGCAAATCCAAGTTCAAAGTAGACATTCGGTCTCTCTTGCGTTAGATCCGCAACAATGAATCGAGCAGCCGCAATCATTGAGATGATCTGATCAGTTATTCTGTAATCGCCTTCGACATCCTTGACGCGTTTCGCTGACAATCCCAGCGATCGAGCTGCCGAAGAAACTCCTTCAAATATTGGTTCCATTTCTGAGGAAAAAGGCATAATCACGAACACAAGGGTAGGGTCCGACCGGACTTGTTCGACCCAATATGTCAGGCTCAAGCCCTAATATCTTCGCGACTTCTCCCGCAATTCGCCGAGCAAGTTTCGTCGTGTCGACGAGTTCGCTTGGTTTCGGGCCAACCGGATGCCGGAGCGTATGGACCAAACTTTGCATGCCCGAATCAAATGATTTGGTAAAATCGGCATATTGAATTTCTGCGAGGAATGCAGGGAGATCCCGTACCTCCTTAAGCAGTACGGGCACAATACGTGTTCCACCTTCGCCGGGCCGTTGAGAACGCTTGATTGTACTCGGTGAATGCCCACTTCGACTTCAAACTGTCTGGCGAGATGAAGAAAAGCAAGAAGTCCGACCGATGAATCGCCTCAGCGATTTGCGACGCCCAAGAAGCACCCGGTGTCAATTCGTCTCGATCAAGCCACACCTGCACGCCCTCTTGCGTTAGGTTTCTCGCTATCCTGCTAACGATTTCGGCGTGGTTCCGTATAACTAAGGAAAGCTTTAGGCATAATTGAAATATCCATGCTCTTTGTCGTGCGATAAGATTTGTTCTTAACAACGCGAACCATGTGGAGTGAAACCCGAATAAAGTCCCTTTCGGTTCGGTAAGTAGCTAAACCAAGGAAGCCGCAGCAGACTCAATTTTTCTTATCAACGCTTCGGCCACTTCGTTCATGCTTTTTTTGCGCAAGTCCAAATATCCAACGTCCTTGGACATCCCGACGATATGCACATCATCGATTAATATCGGAAGAAGATACTCCGTCGTCCGTTTGCTTTTAGCTTCCTTGCCAATCTCCAATTCAAAAGAAGGCCAATCTTTCTCCGGATATTCCCTCGACAAGAACACCACCATGAACTCCGCTTCATTTGCATATACGTCTTGCAGTTTTTGCCGCAGATTCTGACCCCAAAGTTGATGTTGCTGATCAAAATCATAGAACGTTGTATAACCTCGTGAATTTAGAAGTTCGCGAAGTTGTTCTGCTTTATCTCGATGCTCTCCTGCAAACGACAGCGCCACGTCCCACGGATAACGAGTTTTTCGAACCCTCACAGCCCTCTCGATTTGGTCGAAATTAGTAAGACTCAAGTACAGCCGAAAAGAGGGGTCTTCAATCGAGATGCTGCGTGAAGTCGGGTCATAATATACGCATCGGCCAGCCCTCTCTGTTGAATCACATCCTGCAAGTTATCCAGGCAATTGTAAAATGATGTATTCTTTCGCGCTCGTTCCTTCGGATCCTTCTCCGCTCCAACTATGCGAGTTCGAAGTTCCTCAACGTTGATCTCGCTTTTATCAAGCAAGCAAATATGCTTGATGATTTGAAAATACGTGTTATGTACGGACGTCGCTTGCTGCTTTCCCTTTGCCATGCCAATTACTTTGTTTTGGTATTTGCCACGATATGAACGTAGCACACCGTCCTTGATGTCCGGCATATCGCAGTCAATCGTCTTTGGTTCCGCAAGTGTTTGAAATAGATCGTTTCGCTGGCAAGCAATTCGACAAATTATGTGAATGGCCGATGGAATCCCTTTTGCTGCCTGTACAAAGCTTGCTTCGGTCGTGTCGCTGAACGAAAAATTCATGCTTGCTCCCCCAATCGCACAATTTCATTTATGAATGCATCGTCCTGGACCTTCATGTCATATGGATCATTACGGATTCCCAATTCAGAATCTATTTCAAGAAGATGATGAGCGGATTCCGCGATTCCGATGATCAACACGCGGATTCCTCGTTCATGCCATAGTTTAAGAAGTTTACCAATCGAATCCCTAACGTCCTTATGCATGTGATGAAAATCATCAATGACGAGAATACCACATACTGCGAGATAGGCTGTTACCTCGGACTCTTGCGGATCACATCCGAATTCCAAAGCAAACACTTTGCGCCAATCGTCAACGTCAGTGTGACTTCGTCCGGACATCCAATAGTACTTGCCGGTATCGAGCCTTGCCTTGTCGAGCGCTTTTTTTGCTAGCGTAGTTTTTCCACAGCCTGAGGGCCCGCACAATGTCACGTGCTTCCCTGGCGTCAACAACGAACCAACGAGGTCTGAAAACTCCTTCGGCTGCACGAAAGTAACGACTGGAATAGAAGCTTCATTGAAGACATCAGAGAGTGCGAATTGATGAAGCATTCACTCAATCCTGTAGATTAGTTATGAGTTGGCGTACTCGAATCTAAAAAGCCGCACAAATCAACTCGGGATTTGGCGCCACCTTGTGATCAAAACACTTGTCGCCCCCCATTGGAGCAAGCGAATCGAAGAGTCGTCAAGGACCCTAATCCCAGATCGGAATAGTGGTTCAGTAGACGGTCGTTTTCTATTATCCCGGCGCCGATACGATGGATTCCGCGGTCGGTCGTTCCCGATTGAAAGTTGGAGAGGGTTGCTACACGGACGGCTGGGGCGGTTCGCTGCCTCTTGTCGCTCCGCGACCCAGGTTGGGGCAACCTGGGGTACCCGGTTGGGTCGCGGGTTTGGGGAGTCGCGGTCCTCAATCGGCGTCGGAGACGCCTCCCACAGGAATCTGTTGGCTCTCCGATGCGTTTGGCCCGGGCGCTCGGCGACGAGAATCGAAGGCGCGACCGCCGAATCACCCGGGGTTAAATGAATTGGGATGCGTCATGGGCGTTCGCCGAGCGAGTCGTAGATCGGCCGGTTGCCGAGGATTGTGGGGACGAGCATGGCGGTGAAGCAGGCGGCGAGCAGGGAGAGGAGCTGCGTGTCGCTGCCGGTGAGCTCGATCACGAGGATGATGCCGGTGACTGGGCGCGGACCGTGGCGGTGAAGAAGGCGGCCATGCCCGTGACGGCGTAGGCGGCTGGGTTGTTGCCGGCGATCGGAAGCCACTGGCAGGCGTACGTGCCGAAGAACAGGCCGGCCTGATGCGCCGAGGACGAGCATCGGCGCGAAGAGTCCGCCGGGTGTGCCGGCCGCATAGGACACGGCGCCGAGCGCGAAGCGGAGTGCGAACACGGCGGGGAGCAGCGTGAGGACGGCGTTGTTGTGGAGCGCTTGCGAGGTGATCGGGTCGCCGCCACCCACGAGCGTCGGTGCAAACCAGGCGAGGAGACCGACCGCGGCACCGACCGCGGCGGCGCGGAGTTCGACGGGGAAGCGGCTGAGTCGATCGGAAAAGGCCATGCAGCCGAGGATCGCGCGGTTGTAGCCGATGCCCAAGAGGCCGACGAACAGGCCGAACACGATGAACACGGGCGTCGAGCCGATGGCGGGGTAGGGGAGCGGTTCGAGGAGGAAGTCGGGGGCATCGCCGAGGAGCAGCCGCGAGACGGAGATGGCCGCGGCCGACGCGCCGAGGGTGGCGATAGTGATGCGGGTGTCGAAGCGGCGCATCAGTTCTTCGAGCACGAACACGGAGCCGGCGATCGGGGCGTTGAAGGCGGTGGCGAGGCCCGCGCCGGCGCCGGCAGCGAGCAGGATCCGCGCGTCGGCGGCGTTGCGGCGAAAGAGGGTGCCGACAAGGTGGGCGGCGCTGGCGCCCATTTGCACGGTCGGTCCTTCGCGGCCGAGCGCGAGGCCCGCGCCGATCGCGGCGAGGCCGCCGAAGAATTTCACCGGGAGGACCGCGTAGGAGGCGGGCGGCTTGGTTTCGTGGAGGACGGCTTCGACATGGGGGATGCCGCTGCCGGAGGCCTCGTGCGAAAAGCGGCGGACGAGCCAGGCGGCGAAAGCAGTGGCCGCGGCGACGAGCGCGACGACCAGCGCCATGCCGAGGTAGCTGTAGGCGTGGGCCCAATCGATGAATTCGCCGCGAAGCGTGTTCGCCTCGTCGAGCAGGCGGCGGAAGCATGCGCCGAGGAGGCCGGCCGCGGCGCCGGCGAGCAAGGAGAGCAGCGCGAGCGCGGTGAGGCTGCTGCGCTCGTCGGAGGAGTCGACGGGCGGGGTGCGCGGGCCGGGCGTGATGGGTTTGGGTTGGCGGCGTTTCATGAGCTGCAGATTGCGAAGGTTGGCGGAGCAGATTTGGGTGGCACGTCCCTGAGGCTCGGCGAAGGGCGTGGGGGTTGGCGTGGCGAGTGATGTGGCGGTGCGAACTCTACGACGCCACGCCCATCGCTTGACGCTCTGGGCGTGCCACCCGAGGAGACTGCGGCGAGTCTGCCGACGTTTGACGAGCACGCGGTGGATGGCGAAGAGCAGCACGGCGACGGCGGGCCAAGTGAACCAGGGCCAGACGGTGAGCCAGGGCGGGAGTGGCGCGGCGGCGTTCATGGTGAAGGCGACGGTGGCGGGAGCGGGATGCGCGGGCGTGGTGCATTCGACGCGGACGTGCCACTCGCCGGGCGTGGGGAGGTCGAACAGGGCGGCGCGGAAGAGTTGGTTGGTGGCGGCGTCAGTGACGGCAATGGCGCGGAGCGGCGGGAGGGCGTGGTCGGGCGACGTGAGTTCGACGACGATCGTGGCGTCGTCGAGGGTGCGGCCGGAGTCGGCGTCTTGCACGAGCACGCTGACGTCGATCGGGCCGGCGCGAAGGGGTTGGGCGAGGTGAAGACGGTGAGGCGGAGGTTGTCGTGTGATTCGCTCGCGCGGAGTTGGCCGCCGTCGGCGTGGGCCAGTGCGCAGCAGGGGCCGGCGAGGAGGGCGATTGCGATCAAGTTTGTCAGCGAGTGTTGCATCTTCCTGCTATTTGCGGTTTCGACCACGCCGGTCGCGGGAAGCTCCTGGCGTGCCACCCGAACCTATCCGGCCAGCGGCAGCGTACCGCGCATCTCCATCGGTTGGAACACGATCCAGACGCCGAGGACGAAGAGGAGCACGATTAGGGTGGCCCAGGGTGTGAAGGCTTTGAGCGATTGGCGGATGTTCGGGGTGTTGGCTTCGGCGATGCGGAAGCCGGCGTAGAGCGAGGCGAGCAGGCCGAAATCGAGCAACAGGATTTCGACGTGCGGGATCCAGGTGGCGACGCTTTGGCAGCAGGCGCAGTCCCAGACGGGTTCGCCGAGAGTGGCCCAGCCGTGGTCGGCGGCGAAACGCTGCGAGACGGGGAGGATCGTTTGCCAGCTGGTGAAAAATGGAACGAGTAGTGGGCGAGCCACATGCCGAAGCCGATCGGCACCAGCGCGAAGGCGAAGCGGGTGGCGGTGGTGAGCGTCGAGTCGCCGAGTCGGGCGAAGCGGCGGCTGGCGGCGGCGGCCAGCGCGACGGCGGCGAGCGGGAGGAGGATGAGCGCGAAGAAGTAGCTGGCGGTGGTGATGGCGAGTTGCGGTGGATCGTTGAGCGTTAGCCGCAGGCGGTCTTGCCACTCGACGACCGGCTCGATCATGCCGGCGGCGTTGGCGAAGGCGCCGAACACGAGCACCAGCACGAGCGCGGCGAGGTCGGGGCGGCGACTGAAGCGGCCGATGCCGGAGCGGAACGGATCGCTCCAGAGGGTGCGGCCGGGGACGGTGGCGAGCAGGCCGACGTTGGTGTGGGGGCAAGAGTGGACGCAATCGAGGCAGAACGTGCAGTCGAGGTTGCCTTGTTTGCGCGGTTGGAAGAGGTGTGTTTGGCAGCCGGGAATCGTGGCGCTGCCGCGGATGCATTCGTGCGTGGTGCAGGTGCCACAGAGGGCAGGCTCGCGGACGGCGACTTCGAGCGGCGAGACGAGCGACTGGACGAAATTGAACTGGCCGATGGGGCAGACGTATTTGCAGAAGGCCGCGCCGCGGAAGAAGCTGTCGACGGCAAACGCGGCGACGAAATAGCCGACGGCGATCCAGGCGGTGATCCAGGGATTGTCCCAGAGGGCGAAGGCTTCGTAGCTCCAGAGGAAGATCGCCACCAGCGCGACGGCGAGCCATTTGCTGCGAAGCCAGCGGGGCCAGGGGCGGCCGCTCGGCAGCCAGCGCGCGGCGAGCGAGCGCGGGAGCGTGAAGGGGCAGGCCATGCAGAAGACGTTTCCGGCCACGAGCAGCGAGAGGATGAGGAGGCCGCGCCAGTGGATCCAAGGGAGGACGCCGGCGAGATTCATCGCGGCGACTTGCGGGCCGCGGAGGCCGTCGAAGATGACGACGACGGCCAGCGCGGCGAGCACGAGTTGAAGCACGCGGCGGGAATGACGCCAGCGGAGGAAGGGGCCGAGGACGGGGAGATCGAGCAGATCGAACGGGGCGTTGCCTGCGTTTGCTAGTTGCGCGCGGCGACGGCGGGCGGGGCGGTCGCGGTCGGTGCCCAGTAGATAGGTGACGCCGATCCAGAACATCGGCAGCAAGAACGCGACGGAGCCGGGGACCCACATCACGACGCCGGCCGCGTGCTGGTCGTCGAGCGCGGAGATGCCGTCGAGTCGCGGGACTCGCGTGTAATGGGAATAGAGGACGCGGGGCGTAAACGTGAGCCACGCGGCGAGGAGCGTGTTTTGTACGTCGGCGAGGAGCAGGTAGGGAAAGAGCAGCCACTTCGGCCAGCGCGGCCGGCTGGGATAGGGCCGCACGACGGGATACCAGAAGAGCAGGGCGGTGGCGAGGAAACAGGCATGCTCGACGAAGTGCCAATTGTCGTTCGCGAGGCCCAGCTCGTAGGCGGGCGGCAAATGCCAGAGCCAGGTCGCCGCGACGTAGAGCGGCCAGGCGACGAACGGATGGGTGAGAAACGAGAACGTGCGGCGCAGGCGGCGCGAACGCAAGAGCGGGGCGATCCAATAGGTGCGGACCGGCTCGGGCAGGCCGCGAACGATTGGAAACAACGGCCAGCCGAGCCACAACAGCGGCGGCGCGACCATCATCAAGCAGGAGGTGCTGCAGCATGTGGGCCGTGAGCAGCAGCGATGAGAACGGCTCGATCGGCGAGGCGAGCGCGAGATAGAGGGCGGCGAGTCCGCTCGAGAAGGCAACGAGTCGGCCGACGGCCAGCGGTCCGGGTCGCGGCGGTTTAGTTTTCGCCAGCCGATCGCGAAGACGCAAGCGGGGATTAGGAGCGAGAGCGCGAGCCAGGGGGCGAACGGCCAGGAGCGCAGGAATGCGTCGAACGTGTCGCTCATGGTGTTGGATTCAGGGCAGCCGCGATCATGGCTGGCGTTTTGTTTCGATCACGGTCGCGGGCGAGAACGCGGCGTCGCCGGCGCCGGCGGGTAGCTGGCCCTCGGGCCGCAAGCTGACGAGGAACTCGATCAGGGCGTCCATTTCGACGGGACTCATTTGCTTGCCATACGCGGGCATGTTGCCGCCGCCGGGCGTGCCGTTGCTGACCTGGTCAATCAGCTGGTTGCGAGTCATCTTGACGCCGATGTAGGTGAGGTCGGGGCCGCGGTCGCCGCCGATGCCGTCGAGTGCGTGGCAGTTGCGGCAGTTTTTGTATTGGAAGACGAGCGAACCCTGCAACTCGACAGGCGATGCCCGCTCGACCATGTGGACGGGGATCGCATCTTCGGTCCAGGCCTGCATTTTGGGCGACCAGGGCGCGCGGATTCCCTCGTAGGTGAGTACGCCGAGCGTGGTGTAGATCGCAATCACGGAGAGGACCGCGACCGGGCGGCGGCTGGGCGCGCGTTCGCCGCGATTGCTGAAGAAAGGGACCAACAGCAGCACGCCGAAGATGACCATCGGAAAGACGAGCATGATGTACGTCTCGATCGCCGGCGGACTGAGCGACAAGAGCGCGAACAACCAGAGGAACGGCCATTCGGGTCGGGGGTTGGCGTCGGCGAGCGCGGGATCAGGCGGACCGGTGGGACCCTTGGGGCCAAGATATGCCGCGATGAGCACGACGACGATCACGGCCAGTGCCGAGAAGAGGATGTCTTTTAAGAGCGCGTCGCCAAGGAAGGGGACGCCCTCTTTCTCGAGCTCGCGGTGATACGAAGCGTCGTAGGTTCGCGGGTCGACTACCTGGCCGGGCACGGGCGGCGAACTCACACCGCAGCGGAGCACCAGCCACAGATGCACGGCGAGGAAGAACATCAGCGCACCGGGAATGATGAACACATGCAGCGCGAAGAAGCGGCTGAGCGAGTCGCCGCCAATGATCGGGCCGCCGAGCAGCATGTCGACGACCCAAGGGCCGAGCACCGGAACGCGACCGGCCATCGACGCACCGACAGCAAGGCCCCAATACGCATCGGGATCCCAGCGGAGAATCTGTCCGCTGAAAAACATGCCGAGCGTGCAGGCGAACAGAAAAACGCCGACCACCCAGGTCAACTCGCGGGGATATTTGTAGGAGCCATGCAGGAAGACTTGCGTCATGTGCACCAGCAGCATGACGACCATCCCCGAGCCGGAATAGTAGTGGAGCGCCCGCAGGTACCAGCCGAGCGGCTGCTGGTAGTCGAGGTAGAGCAGGCTTTCGTAGGCTTTGTCGGCCGACGGGACATAGACCAGCGCCAGGCCGATGCCGGTGAGGATCTGGATCATGAACAACGTGAGCGAGGCGCTGCCGAAGACGTAGAACCACCCCTCGGCGCCTTCGAGCTGGCGCGGCACGGGATGGCGCATCATCGGCAGAAAGACGGCGCGGACGCCCAGTCGGGCATCGAACCAATCGCCGATCTGTGTGAGCCAGGCTTTCATCGTCCGCGTTGCCCTTTAGGTGAAGGATTCTTCATGCTTGCCGGTGAGTGTGTTCTGCAGCGACGGGATAATGCGGCGCCTTGATCTGCAGCTTGCCGTCGGCGATCCGCCACGGCACATGGAACATGCCGCGCGGCGGCGGGCCCGAGGCGTGGGCTCCGTCGGCATAGTAGACGCCGCCGTGGCAGGGGCACATGAACAAGCCCGACTGCTGGAACCAAGTGACGGGGCAACCCAAGTGGGCACAGTGGATCGAAAGGACCATGAACTCGTCTTCCGACTTGTCGTTCTTGCCCTTGTAGCGAGCGTAGACGCCGGAGAGCGCGGTCACGCCGTCCCAAGGTTGGGCCATCGGGTTGGGAAAATCGAGCCGGCGGGTTTCGCCCAGCGGGAATTCGGCGAGCGGGCCGAGATCGACCCAGATCACGCCGTACTTTCGCAAGCCGAAGAAGTAACCGATGACCGGCAGGCTGAGTACCGCGGCGGCGACGGCGCCGAGTGCACCGGTCAGCACCCGCAAGAACGTGCGCCGGCCGGGCGAGCCGTTCGCGTGGGCTGGTTCGCAAGGTGAGGGTGATTGGTCCATGGCGATTTTGCTTGGTAGTTTGGTTACGGGCGGTGGTTTATGGCTGGGCTTGAGCGATCGAGCGGCCGGTCGCCCGCCAGTCGGCGAGCAGGGCGACAAGGTCGTCGATTTCGGCGGACGTGAGTGGTTTGAAGTCGTCGGGGCGACCGTCGTGCTCGGCATAGTTCGGCATGCCAAGGTCGGACCGGCCGGTGATGATGATCCGGCGGAGAGCCTGGTCACTGATCAAGGCGAGGAATGCGGGGACGTTGATCGCGTTAGCAATGACGCCGTCGTGAGTGACGCCGGCGCCGTTGGGGCCGTGGCAACCGGCGCAGTGCGCGGGCATAGACGCTAGTGCCGCGCTCGCGGCTACCGGCCGAAGTTTGCACGCCACCGGACTTAGTAATGGCATAAGCGGGCGGTGACTCGACTGCTGGCTCGTTCGATTTCCAATGCGACTTGATGCCTTCGGCGAGGATCTTGATCTGTTCGTCGGTCAGGGCCCCGCCATGCTTCTGGGCGAAGGGGGGCATCGGTGTGCCAGGCCGTCCGACGCGGATCACGTCGAGCAGGTCGGCCGCGGGCACGATCTGGACGAAGAGCGGATCCTTGAGGGGCGGCGCGGGACCGAGTTCGCCGGTGGCGCCGTGGCAGCCGGCACAATTCGTGGCGTAAAGGTGGTCGAAGCCGAGAATCTGATCCGGCAAGATCGGCTTGTTGGCCGGGTTGGGTTTGCCCGGCGGCTCGCAGCCGACCACAACGGCGAGCGCAAACAACGCGATGGCGACTTGACTGCGGCGAGTTGAGAGGTTGCGGAGCATGGAGGGAACGCGTGTCGTTGTTGGTCGTCGTGGCCGACGACGCCATGGAATTCAATTGGCGACAAACTCGTGTCGTCGGTCGGGACCTTGCCCGGCCGGTGGGATGTGGACCTGTTCACTGCGGACGACGACGATGGCCGCCACGATGCCGAAGACAAATTGCGACGCGATGAACCACGGCCAATCGACGCGATCTTGCAGCACGGGATTCACGACGCCCATCAGCCCGTAGCTCATCGCCGTCCACAGTAGCGGCAGCAACAAGCCACCCCAGGCCATCGGGCCAGGGATCGACGGCAGCAACGGCAACACCAATGCGAACGCCAAACCGAAGGCGAGCGAGAAAATCGCATGCATCCCGAGCGCAGCGATGAACCACTCGGCGTGAAATGTTTCGAGCTCCGCGAGGGTCGGCACCGTCGCGTGGTGCGAGCGCCATCTGCGAGAGCAAGTTGACGGGATACCAAATGCCATGCCCCGCGGCGAGGCTCCAGAGGATCGCGGGAACGGGCATGAGCAGCCCGCCCGCCACGCCGCCGAACAATCCGGCCAGTAGCGGACTGCGACTCTCGAACCGCATGAAGACGATTGCCGCGACGACGCCGAACACGAATTGCGACAACACAAACCAGGGCCATTCGATACCTGCGCGGATGCCGGGGTTCATCTGGCCGAGCGCGAGGAAACTCACGGCGGTCCAGAGAAGCGGCATCAACAGCGCACCCCAGGCGAGCGGCTTGGGGATGTTGGGCAGCGTCGGCATCAGCACGCCGTACATCAGGCCCATGATCAGCGAGACGACCACGTGGATAATGATGCCGATTACCAACAGCGTCGGGTGGAACTGCTCGAAGCTCGGTCGACATTCATCGCGTCGACGTAGGGCAGCACCATGCCGGCGAGCAAATTGACGGGCCACCAAATGCCGTGGCCGCTGAGATAGCCGTAAAGCGATCGCGGGCAGCGGCATCACCAAGCCGCCGACGATGCCGCCTTTGACGCCGGCGGAAATCGGATGCACCTTCGTCGGCAACCGCAGCCGGTAGCCGGGCATGCCGGTTTGCAGGCGCTGGACCATGCCGGGCACGGCGCGACAGGCAGCGGACGCAACTCGGCGCGACGAACGGCTCATGGACATGGCCACGGCCGGGGAGCAATTGGTCGATCCACCGCGCGAGTCCGACGATGAAGACGATCGCACCGACGGGAATAAACGCGCGACTGGTCGCCACGCCCATCGCCAAGAGCACCAAGCCCACGGCGACCACCAGCGGCGCGGCGGTCGGCTGGGGCAGCTCGACCCATTGGTCATCGGCCGAGTTGTGAGATTCGTCGTTCATGCTCCATACTCCGACTGGCGATATAGACGACGAAGAACACGACGATCCACACCGCGTCGACAAAATGCCAATACCAACCGACGAGCGTGACGCCGGTGCGATGGGCCGACGTCAGCTGGCGACGCATGGCGAGGCCGAGCACGATGAGCATCACGATCACGCCGACCGTGACGTGGAAGGCGTGGAAGCCGACGAGCGTGTAGTACGTGGTGCCGAACAGGTTGCGACCGATCGTGAGGTGTTGATTAAAGATCAAGTCGTGCCACTCGAAGCCGGTGAGCGCGAGGAACGCGATGCCCAGCGCGATTGTCACGGCCAGGAACAGGCAGAAAATCCGCGGCTCGTCGCGCTCCAGCGCCCGTTCGGCCGCATGGATTACGACGCTGCTCGAAAGCAGGCAGAGCGTCGAGATGATCACGATCGGCAAGCGTGAGCGCCTCGGCCGGGGTTGGCCCCACGACGTCGCGACCCATGAAGGCGACGTAGGTGACGATCAGCGTGCCGAAGAAAGCGACTTCCGAAACGAGGAAGCTCGCCATGCCCCATTCGGCGGCGCTGAAGCGTCTCTTCAGGCACGATATCGGGCGGCACAGGTAAGTCGGCGGCGTTCGTACGACATAGTTACTCGTATTGCCAGTCGGGGTCTTCGGGATGTTTCAAATCCCACAGCGGGCGGCGGCTATGAACGGTCGGGATTTCTTCAAAGTTGTACGAAGGCGGCGGCGAGCTGGTCGTCCATTCGAGCGTCCAGGCGTCCCAGGGGTCGTCGCCCGCCAGCTTGCCATGGCGATAGGAGACGATCAGGTTGTAGACGAAGATCGCGTAGCTCGGCACTTGAATGAGCGCGCCGATCGTGCTGAGTTGATTCCAGATCTCCCAGCCGTGGCCGGCGTCGTAGGTGTAGATCCGTCGCGGCATGCCGAGCATGCCAGAGATGTGCATCGGGCCAAACGTGAGGATGAAGCCGATGTACAGCAGCCAGAAGTGCCACTTGGCGAGCCGCTCGGAAAGCATTCGGCCGGTCATCTTGGGATACCAATAGTAAATGCCCGAGAAGGTGCCGAAGAGCGTGCCGCCGATCAGCACCCAGTGGAAATGGCCGACGACAAAGTAGCTATCGGAGAGTTGGAAATCGAACGGCGACGCGCCGAGCATGATGCCCGTGAGGCCGCCGATCAGGAACATCGAAAGGAAGCCGAAGGCGAAGAGCATCGGCGAGGCGAAGATGAATCCGCCCGCCATACATCGTGGCGAGCCAGTTGAAGAACTTGATGCCGGTCGGGATCGAGACCAGGAACGTAGCCACCGTGAAAAACAAATCGAGCGTGCGGCCCATGCCGACGCAATACATGTGGTGGGCCCAGACGCCGAGGCTGATGAAGGCGATGGCCATCGTCGCGGCGGCCATGAACTCGTAGCCGAAGAGCACCTTGCGCGAAAAGACGGGGATCACTTCCGAGACGAAGCCGAACACGGGCAGAATCAGAATGTAGACTTCGGGGTGGCCGAAGAACCAGAACAGATGCTGCCACAGATAGGCGGAGCCGCCGTTCGGCACGTCGAAGAAATGGGCGCCGAGCTGGCGATCGAACAGGATCATCACCAGCGCGGCCGTTAGCGGCGGGAGGGCGAGCAGCATCTGGAACGAAGTCCAGATCATCGTCCAGACGAAAAACGGAATCTTGCGAAATGTCATGCCGGGGGCGCGCATGCCGAAGATCGTGGCGAGGAAATTCACCGCGGCGCTGATCGTGCCGATGCCGGCGACGATCAGGCCGATCGCCCAGAAGTCGGTGGCCGCGCTGGGCGAGAAGGTGTTGGCGGTCAGCGGTGCATAAGCAAACCAACCGAGCGCGGGCGCCCCGCCGGTAATCAAACTGGTGTAGACCATCCCGCCGCCCAGGAGCGTGACCCAAAAGCCGAAGGCATTGAGCCGCGGGAAGGCCATGTCGCGAGCACCGATCATCAGCGGCACGAGGTAGTTGCCCATGCCGATGAGGATCGGCATGCCGACGAAGAAGACCATCGTCGTGCCGTGCATCGTGAAGAGCTGGTTGAAGGTGTCGTGGCTGATG
Source organism: uncultured Planctomycetota bacterium (assembly GCA_963847905.1). GTDB lineage: Bacteria > Planctomycetota > Planctomycetia > Pirellulales > Lacipirellulaceae > DASYDU01. The sequence continues at coordinate 110,706 of CAWKBP010000009.1, forward strand.
ACGTCGTTGCGCGGGAAAAAGAGCTGCCAGCGGATGAGAATCGCCTCGATGCCGCCGATCACCAGGAACACGATGCTCATGAGGACGTACATGATGCCGATCTTCTTGTGATCGACCGTGGTGGTCCAATCGTGCAGCAGGTCGGCCCAGCCGAGATCGGCCGCGCTCGCCCGGGGAGTCGGCGACGTTGAGGCTGCGAGTTGGTTCGACGGTGGACATGGACGGTGGACATGGCTTCTTGCAGAGCTGATTCAGTTCAAGGTCTTCAGATATTCGACGACCAGATCGAGCTTGTCGTCTTCGAGGCCGAACGCCGGCATCAGGCAGCCGGGTTTGATCGATTGCGGATCGTGGACCCACTGGTGCAGGTTTTCGGGCGTGTTCGGGATCATGCCCGCGGCGAGCGTTTCGCGGTTCATCAGGTGCGTGAGATCGGGGGCGTAGCTGCCGCGGGCCACGGTGCCGCGGACGGTATGGCAATTGATGCACGACTCGGCGAGGAAAGCGGCTTTGCCCTCGCTGGCGGCGGCGACCTCTTCGGCGGGCTGCGCTTCGTGGCGAGCCAGGCTTCGAAATCGTCCGGTCGATCGGCGACGACGCGGAGCAGCATGTTGGCGTGCTGCGCACCGCAGAATTCGGCGCACTGACCCAAGTGCAGACCGGCCTCTTTTGTGTCGAGCACGATCAGATTCGTGTGACCGGGGATGAGGTCGACCTTGCCGGCCAGCCGCGGCACCCAGAAGCTGTGGCAGACGTCGGCCGATTTGAGCGTGAGGTACGTGGGACGCGGTGTGCCCGATTCGCTCACGGGAATGTGGAGTTCGTTGGCGGTGATGAAGCCGAGCGGTCGGCCGTCGTAGGTTTCGTAGGCATATTCCCACCACCATTGGTGGCCGACCACGGTGACGAACAGCGTGTTGTCGCCCGCCGCGGGCTTGGGCAGATTGACGTCGACTTCCCAGAGCGTGCGGGTCGTCACGAGCACGAGGAAGAACACGATCATCGTGGGGGCGGCGGTCCAGGCGACTTCGATCGGCATGCTGCCGTAGACTTGCGGCGGTTCGCCTCGCACTTCTTCGCCGAGCGCTGATCTCCCGGCTTGTGGCGAAATCGCCAGATGCTGTAGAGCAGCACGCCTTCGACGATCAGAAAGATCACGCCGGCGACGGCCAGGGTGAGAATCGCCAGATTGAGGATCGAATGGGAATTGGGCGAGGCGGGGTCGAAGATCGACAGACTCTGGGCGAAGAAGGCTCCACCTGTCGATAGCATCCTTGGCCCCACGGTATCCATGCCGCGTTTCCCTCGTTCATGCGACTGCGCAATGACGTTGCGGGCGATAGTATAACACTTGTCGGCGTGGCTGCTACCCGTTATTGCGATCTCGCAGTGTATTCGCAACGTGAAGCCCGCGAGAATTATTTCGCCGAAGTCGCGATCCAACGTCGGCGGATCGGGGGCAATTCGCTAGAATATCCCGCCGATGCCCGCCAGTGTGTCGAAGTGGCACGCATGAGCAGGCTCGTGGTCCACTCGCTAACTGCACAATGGAATCTGTATGAGCGCGCTGAAGACGGCTGCCGGGCGCTCCTATCCGATCGGCGCGAGCGTGGGCGACGGCGGGGTGAATTTCTGTGTGTACGCCCGGCACGCCACGCAGGTCGATTTGCTGCTGTTCGACCAGGCGGCCGATGCGCAGGCCGTGCAGACCGTGACGCTCAGCCCGCAGCAAAATCGCACCTACGACTATTGGCATGTGTTCGTAGCGGGTGCGAAAGCGGGGCAACTCTACGGCTATCGCGTCACGGGGCCCGTGAAACCGGCGGCCGGTTTGCGCTTTGATCCCGAGAAACTATTGGTCGATCCGTATGCGCTCGCGGTGGCGAACACGGAGAAGTACGACCGGGGTCGGGCGTCGACCGCGGGAATCAACACAGCCTGGGCAATCAAGGGTGTTGTGGTCGACCCTACGGATTACGATTGGGAAGCTGACACGCCACTCGAACGGCCGTTTGTCGATTCGGTGATCTACGAGATGCACGTGGCCGGCTTCACGCGGAACCCAAACTCGGGCGTCGATCCGGCGAAGCGGGGCACCTACGCGGGGCTGATCGAGAAGATTTCCTACTTGGTCGATCTGGGGATCAAGACCGTTGAATTGATGCCTGTGCAGCAATTCGACCCCCAGGCGGCGCCAAACGGCGTCAACTACTGGGGCTACCAGTCGATCGCCTGGTTCGCGCCCCATCGGGCGTATAGCTCGCAGCCGGATGTGCTCGCGCCGGTCCGCGAGTTTCGCGATTTGGTGAAGGCGCTGCATCGGGCCGACATCGAAGTGATTCTCGACGTCGTGTTCAATCACACGGCCGAGGGCGACAAGACGGGGCCGACGCTCTCGCTCCGCGGCTTCGACAATCCGACTTATTATTTGCTCGACCCCGCGAACCGCGCAAGATACGTCGACGACACGGGCTGCGGCAACACCGTGAACGGCAACGAGCCGGTCGTCCGGCGGATGATCCTCGACTGCTTGCGCTATTGGGTCGAGCACATGCACGTCGACGGCTTTCGCTTCGATCTGGCGTCGAGCCTCTCGCGCGGCGAGGACGGGCAGCCGCTCGCCCGGCCGCCGATGCTGCTCGACATCGAGGCCGACCCCGTGCTCGCGGGGACCAAGATCATCGCCGAGCCCTGGGATGCGGCCGGGCTCTATCAGCTGGCGAATTTTGGCTGCGAGCGGTGGAGTGTCTGGAACGGGCAGTATCGGGATCATGTGCGGCGGTTCGTGGCAGGCGACATCGGCTCGGTCGGCCCGCTGGGCGACAACATCGTGGGTAGCGCGAACCTGTTTCAGCACGTGGACCGCCTGCCGAGTCGCAGCGTGAATTTCCTCACCGCCCACGATGGATTCACGCTCAACGATCTGGTGAGCTACAACCGGAAACACAACGAGGCCAACGGCGAGGACGAACCGCGACGGCACGAACGACAACTTCAGCTGGAATTGTGGCGGCGAGGGACCGACCGACGACCCGGCGGTCGAGACGCTGCGGCGGCAGCAAATCAAGAATTTTTTCACGATTCTGTTATTTTCCGAGGGTCGGCCGATGCTGCTGATGGGCGACGAGGTCCGCCGCACGCAGCAGGGGAACAACAACGCTTACTCCCAGGATAATACTGTCTCCTGGTTCAATTGGGACGACGTCTCCCAGCATGCGGGGATCCGGCAATTTGCTCGGTCATTGATCCATTTCCACCAGGAATCGGCGATTTTTCGCGATCGCACGTTTTGGGGGGAGGCGGGGGCCACTAAAATCACGTGGCATGGAGTGCGGCTGGCGGAGCCCGAGTGGGGAGAGAATTCCCACTCGCTGGCGTACGAATTGTTGCACGAGGAGAGCGGCGAGCATCTGCAGGTGATGCTGAACGCCTTTTGGGAGCCGCTGGTGTTTGCGGTGCCGTCCGCCGAAGAAGGTCACTGCTGGCGGCGGCTGGTGGATACGGCGATCGAGTCGCCCGAGGATTTTTGCGATCCGCCGGCGCCCTTGGCGGGCGGGCAGGAAAAATACACGTGCCAGGCGCGATCGAGCGTTGTGCTGGTGAGTGTGCCGGCCGCGGCTTGAACGGATCCGGCCTTGCGAAGGAGCGAAATCATGGCCAATCAATATGACGTGATCATTATCGGTAGCGGCGCCGGCGGCGGCACGCTCGCCCGCGCATCTGGCCCCGTCGGGGAAACGGATCCTGATCTTGGAGCGCGGCGGCTTCCTCCCCCGCGAGCCGGAGAACTGGATCACCGAGGAAGTGTTCATCAAGAATCGCTACGTCTCGCCCGACATTTGGCGCGACAAGAACGGCAAGAACTTTCAGCCGGGCGTACACTACTACGTCGGCGGCGCGACGAAGATGTATGGCGCGGCGCTCTATCGGTTGCGCAAGGAGGACTTCAGCGAGCGGAAACATCAGGACGGCATCTCGCCCGCGTGGCCGATTACTTACGACGAGCTCGAGCCGTACTACACCAAGGCCGAGCAGATGTACCACGTGCATGGCGCGCGCGGTGAAGACCCGACCGAGCCGCCGGCCAGCGCACCGTATCCCTATCCGGCCGTGTCGCACGAGCCGCGGATCGCCAAGCTGGCCGACGATCTGCGCGGGCCGGGTACAAGCCGTTCCATTCGCCGTGCGGCATCATGCTCAACGAAGCGAACATGCCATTTAGTCGCTGCGTGCGCTGCATCGATTGCGATGGCTTCCCTTGCCTGGTGCACGCCAAGAGCGACGCCGAAGTGCTGGGAGTGCGGCCGGCGCTCGAGCACAAAAACGTTTCACTGGTCACGAACGCGATGGTCGTGAAGCTGGAAACCAATCCGGCCGGCACCGCGGTGACCAAAGTGATCGTCGACATCGAAGGGGTGCAGGAGATTTACGAGGCGGGCGTCGTGGTCGTTTCGTGTGGTGCGGCCAACTCGGCGAAGCTGCTGCTTAATGTCGGCGAACGACAAGCATCCCAAAGGGCTCGCCAACGGTTCGGACCAAGTCGGCCGAAACTACATGTTCCACAACAGCCAGGCCGTGCTCGCCCTGTCGAAGGAGCCGAACCCGACGATCTATCAGAAGACGCTCGGACTGAACGATTTTTACTTCGGCATGCCGGGCTACGAATATCCGATGGGCAACATCCAGATGATCGGCAAGTCGCAGGCGCCGATGTTCCGCGGCGAGAAGCCGATCGAGACCGCGCTCGCACCGAATTGGACGCTGGAGATGGTGGCGAAGCATGCGGTCGACTTCTGGCTCTCGACGGAGGACCTGCCGCGAGCGGAGAATCGCGTGACGGTCGACGCGGGCGGGCAGATCACGCTCAGCTACACGCCGTCGAACCAGGTCGCCAAGGACAAGCTCTACCAGAAAGCTCAAGTCGATGCTCAACCACCTCGACATGCACGACCACCTGATTCCGCGGAATCTGTACATGAAGAACGAAATCGACCTGGGCGGGGTGGCCCACCAGGCGGGCACCTGCCGCTTCGGCAGCGATCCCAAGTCGTCGGTGCTCGACGCGAACTGCAAGGCCCACGAGCTGGACAACCTGTACGTCGTCGACACGAGTTTTTTCTGCAGCATCGGCGCCGTGAACCCGGCGCTCACCGCGATGGCCAACGCCCTGCGGGTGGGCGACCACCTGCTGGAGCGAATTTAGAGACTCGGAGCCACGAAAAGACACAAAAAAGAGCAGGGCGAATAGCATTGAAAGTTTCGATCCATGACGTACTCTTCTTTGTGACTTCTTGTGCCTTTTTGTGGCCAATGAATCAAGGCTTGATCGTTCGATGCGGAACATAGCAGGAGTAGCTTGATATGAGTCTCAAAGGAAAAGTCGCCATCGTTACCGGCGGCAACAGCGGCATTGGGATGGCGATCGTGCTCGAGCTGGCCAAGCAGGGGGCCAACGTCGTGATCGACTACGTTTCGCATCCCGAGTCGACCGAAGCGCTCGAGAAGCAAGTCTGTGCGCTGGGCAACAAGGCGATTGGCGTCCAGGCCGACGTCAGCAAAGTAGCCGATCTCGAGAAGCTCGTTGCCACGGCGGTGAAAGAGTTTGGCCGGGTCGACGTGATGGTCAACAACGCCGGCGTCGAGACGCGGACGTCGGTGCTCGATACGACCGAGGCCCAGTACGAAAAAGTGCTCGAGATCAATCTCAAGAGCGCGTTCTTCGGCACCCAGATCGCCGCCAAGCAGATGATCAAGCAGGGCGGTGGCGGCCGGATCGTCAACATCACCAGCGTTCACGAAGATTGGCCGATGCCGGGCAACACCGCCTACTGCCTCTCGAAGGGCGGCATGCGGATGCTCACGCGAACGGCGGGCGTCGAACTCGCACCCCACAACATCCTGGTCGTGGGAGTCGGTCCCGGTGCGGTGGCCACGCCGATCAACCTCTCGACGATGAAAGACCCGGCGCTCTTGAAGAAGCTCGACGATGCAATTCCGCTCGGCCGGATGGCCAAGCCGGAAGAAATCGCCAGCGTGGTCGGCTTCCTCGCCGGCGACGGGGCCAGCTATCTCACGGCGACGACGATCTTCGCCGACGGTGGTATCATGCAGAGTAGCCCGGGGTTGTAGTTTTGTGGGAGGGCGAGGCTCCCGCCGAGCCTTGATTCAGGAGAGACTTGCGATGGCCGAAAAGCCACATGTTGTCGTCTTGGGCGCGGGGTTCGGTGGCATCGGTGCGGCGCAGAAGCTGCGCGACGCGCCGGTGCGGCTCACGATCGTCGACAAGCACGACTACCACACGTTTCAACCGCTGCTCTATCAGGTGGCGACCGATGAGCTGGGTCCGGCGGAGGTCGGCTATCCAGTCCGCGAGCTGTTACATCGCCACACAGATTGGGCGTTTCACAAGTGTGGGGTCCAGAGCATCGATTTGGCCAAGAAGCAGGTGTTCGTCGAGGGCATGCCGCCGCTGGCGTACGACTATCTGGTGCTCGCACTCGGGGCCGTCGTCAATTTTCACGGCACACCGGGCGCGGCCGAGCACTCGCTGCCGCTCTACACGATGGCCGACGCGATTCGGCTGCACGACCACATCCTCAAGATGTTCGAGGCGGTCGACAAGAATCCGGCGCTGGCGGACGACGGGGCGCTCGACATTCTGCATCGTCGGCGGCGGCGCGACCGGGACGGAGCTAGCCGGCGCGATGTCGGAGCTGCTGCATACGGAGCTGACCGAAGACTATCCGAATCTGCCGATCGACAAGGTGCGGATCGTGCTCTACGAACATTCGCCGCATCTCTTGGCGCCGTTCAAGCCGAAGCTACGTGACTACGCGCAAAAGGTTTTGGAAGAACACGGAGTCGAGATCCACACTGGTGCGGGCGTGCAGGCGGTCGATGCGGGCGAGATCACGCTCGCCAGCGGTGAAAAAGTGAAGACGCGAACGCTGATTTGGGCGGCCGGCCTGCAGGCGAATCCCGTGGCCGCTTCGCTCGGCATCGAGCTCGCTCCCGGCGGACGGATTCCCGTCGACGGGAATTTACAAATCAATGGTCAGCCCGGAGTGTTCGCCATCGGTGACGTCGCCTCGACGACCGACGCCAAAACCGGCAAGCCGCTCCCCGGCCTCGGCGCCGTCGCGCTGCAGGCCGGTCACTACGTCGGCAAACGATCGACCGGCTGGTGGCCGGCAAAGAAGGCCGAACCCTTTGAGTACTTTGACAAAGGCACGATGGCCCAAATCAGCCATGGCGCCGCAGTCGTCGAATTTGCGAAGGGCGGCACACTCACCGGTCAGGTCGCCTGGCTGGCCTGGCTCGGCGTGCACTTGAGCCTGTTGAGCGGCGCCGAAGAAAAGACCAGCGTCTTCGTCGACTGGGGCTGGAACGCAATCACCCGCACCCGCGGAAAGCGCATCATACTCACCGACGAGCAGATGACCGAGGACATCGACTCTCCGTCCGCGTGATCGGGAACGATGTTATTGGATTCGCGCGTGGCGGAACGTGATCGCATTTCGTAATTTATTCGCCAGTCAGTCGGAATCACGGCATTGGCAAAGAAACCTATTCACCGAGGTAAGAAAGCAAAGCTGGAGCCGGCGGATGCCTACACGATCCACTTGATCGCCGCGGCGACCGGCGAATTGCTCAATGGCCTGGCGGCCGTCGCAGTGAGCCAGTTTCCTGGCATCGCCTTTGAGGTCGTCGCGCATCCGCTGCAGGACGAGTTGGAAAAACTCCAGGCAACGCTCGCACGGCTGTCCGACAATCGTCCATCCGGCAATCGGCCGATCGTGCTGCACGCGCTGGCTGACAAGGCGGCCAAGCTCTTGGTGCGAAACTTCTGTGTGACACAGCGGATACCTCACTTTGATGCCACCGGATCGTTGTTCAACTTTCTCTCGGATTGCGTCGGCGCATTGCCGCAAAATGACGTCAGCCGATTGCACCAGCTCGACGCGACCTATCGTCGCCGCATCGAAGCGATGGAATTCACGCTCGAGCACGACGACAGCCTGGGGCTCAGTACGCTGCGGGAGGCCGAGATCGTGATCGTCGGCGTGAGCCGCGTTAGTAAGAGCCCGACTTCGCTTTACCTCGGCTCGCGCGGGTACAAGGTGGCCAATGTGTCGATCGCGCCGCAGACGGGTTTTCCACCCGTCCTCGCAAAAGTCTCGAAAAAGAAAGTGGTTGCGTTCACGACGCAGCCGAAGCGACTTCACGAAATCCGCCTCGAACGGGCCAAACGGATGGGTTCTGAGGGAACCGAGTACGACGACCTCGACAAGATCATTGGCGAAGTGATGGCCGTCGAGGCGGAGTATCGCAAACGCGGTTACGTCATGATCGACGTCACGGATTTGACCATCGAACAGACCGCAGCGAGAATTCTCGAGGCCTTGAAGCTGCGGCTGCGCTAGGCGGCGGTTACGTCGAGAAATACAGCTTGATGCCTGCGAGCACCTGGGCGGCAGCGACCGATGCGAGAATCATTCCCATCACGCGGCTCACGACGCTCGCGCCGCCGGCGCCGATCGTCCGCGAAATCCAGCCAGCACAGCGCATCAGCAGGTAGGCGGCGCCGACCACGATCAGCATGATGATCGTCGTGACGAGCTGTTCATCGATCGTGTACAGGTCGCGCTGCGTCATGAGGACGACGGCCATCATCGCGCCGGGCGAGGCGATCGACGGCGTGGCCAAGGGAAAAATGGCGACGTCGTGCGATTTGCGGATGTCGTCGGCTTCGGCTTCCGGTTTGCTTTCACCGAAGATCATCGTCAGCGCGAATAAGAACAATACGATCCCGCCCGAGATCTGAAACGCTTCGAGCGGCACGCCCATCGCATCGAGGACCCTCTCGCCGACAAAGATAAAAAACAGCAAGATGGCAATCGCGGCAAGCGACGCGACCAGCGCGATATGTTTACGCTCCTCAGGCTTGTGATTCTTCGTGGCGGAAATGAAGACCGGCACTGTGCCGATCGGATCGATCACGGCCCAGAGGAGGACGAAATTGCTGATGATCTGCTGGAACTCGGGCATGAGAGAAATCGGTTGATTTGAAGTGGAACGGGACGCTGCGAGAAAGAAACGGTATGAAAACATACAACACGCCCCAAGCCAGCGGGATAGAGATTGGCATTGATGGGCGGCCCCACATTCGCAATTTAGACATTTTTTTGCCGCTTTGCGCCATAGAAATCGGATGCGGGATTGCATCATATTATAATGCTTAGGCGCAGGCCGTCTTTGGCCGTCTCCTCAACCCCAAACCGCACAACGTCTGGGTTTTTCATGCGGGAAATCCCCAAAGTCGCCCTACTGGTTGAAACTTCTCGCGCCTTTGGTCGAGAGATGCTGCATGGAGTGGCGCGGTACGCCCGACTCCATGGACCCTGGAGTTTTCATATCACGCCGGGCGATTTTGAGCAGGCGCTGCCAAAGATGAAGCAATGGGGCGGAACGGGGATCATTGCCCGCATCCCGAACGACCGCGTGGCGAAGGCGATCCTGGAAGCGAATGTGCCAACGGTAGCCCTGGGGCTCACCGACGAGCAACAGCTTCCGGACAACCCGCTTTCGCAACTATCGGAATTGAGTTCGGACGCCAGAGAAGTGGCGCGGCTGGCGGCTGAGCACTTCCTCGAGCGGCAATTCCGCCATTTTGCCTACGTGGGACTTGAGGATCGGGCTTGGTCGCTGCGACGCGAGCGGGCGTTTCGCGAGCGGTTGAAGGAAGCCGGGTTTGAACCGCATGTTTTTCATCAGTCGTCCAAGCCGCGCGACCGCGTTTGGGAAAAGGAGCAGGAACTGCTCGCCGCGTGGATCGCGTCGTTGCCGACGCCCTTGGGCCTGTTTGCCTGCAACGATGATCGCGGCCGGCAAGTGCTGGAAACATGCCGCTTGGCGAACCTGCATGTGCCGGAAGACATCGCGGTGCTCGGCGTCGACAACGACGACGTGTTCTGTGAATTGTCCGACCCGCCGCTATCGAGCGTCGCGCTCAATGCCGAGACAGCGGGCTACCGGGCGGCCGAACTGCTCGATGGAATGATGCAGGGAAAAATCCGCAAACCGCGGCGAATCATTGTCGAGGCGGTGGGCGTGGTGACGCGTCGTTCGACCGACATCGTCGCGATTAAAGATGCCGACGTGGCTTCGGCACTTCAATATATCCGGGCCGAACAGGGCCGCGGCATTTCGGTTGACCGGGTGGCCGAAGAGGTCGCCATGTCTCGCCGCAGCCTCGAAAAGCGATTCCGCGATTCGATCGGGCGGACGATTCTGGAAGAGATCCAGCTGGTACGACTGGAGAGCGCGAAGCGGCTGCTGCTGGAGACTACATATCCCATTTCGAAGGTGGCTGAGTTTTCCGGCTTTGGTTCGACCGGGTACTTCATTCAGTTCTTTCAGAAGCGCGTGGGGAAAACGCCGCGAAAGTATCGGGTTGGGCTGGCGACGTGAAACAGTTTCCGGCTCGGATGGGCAGCTGGCGGCAACGGAGCGAAACCTCTTAAGAGAGCACCACAAAAAGAGATGCAATGCAACCAGCAGACGCAAAACCGATCTTTTTTTTGCGTGATAGCGAATATGGCTCAAATCGAGGGATCGAATAGAATGAAGTGCGACGCCTCGGTACATTTGACAGAGTAGGGGCAGGCAGTTAGAGAGCGGATTGAATGCGCTCCTAATAGCTTTTCAGCTGATTGGGCGGTGGAGTTTTTTCGTAGGCGGGCGTGGCGGTTATCTTCCATTGCGGGTGCAGCGAAATCGGCCGCCCGGTGATTTGGCGGCAGGCAGTAATTCGGCGGCGCTCGAGTCTTCTTCAACTCGACGCGCGGGATTAGTGCGCATCGATCCGACAGGATCTTGGTCGGCACAAACTTTGACATCGAGGATTGCAATTATGATTTGCTCCCTGAGACAGGCGGCTCGGCTCCTTTTTTCGATCGCGGCAGCGGTCGCGCTCGCTTATTATGCGAGTGCCGTTCATGCCCAAGGCAACGTCGTCATGGCCTTGGACGGCATGATTGTCAACAACTCTGGCGGCGGGCAGCCAAGTTGGGGCGGCTACGGCCGGTTCACTTACGGAAATTCGTTTGCTGTCGGCGAGCCGACAACTCCTGGCCTCGGTCGCTACGACGCGTTCACCATCACCGAGTCCGGTGTTGATGGCGGCGGTGTCGGCGTCAATTATACGATCGGCGATATTAACTCTCCTGTCGACTCGAGCGCCGGGTCGATTACCCCCGTGACCGCCAATATGTTTCCGCTGCTTGATCTGGGTACGTTCGGCGCCAATTTTGATCCAAACCAGTACGTTGCGGAGTTAGTTTACAAGCCCTTGCCGGGAAATACGGCGACGCAATTGAACATGACGGTTGATTCATCGGATGGATTCACGGCCGCCGGGTTGCGCAGGAGAGCAGTGGCAATGGGGCTTCTTCGACTTGGTCAATACTTTCAACAATACCCAGACGAATGGTGATTTGGATGCCGATGGGTTCGCCACATCGCTCAGCAACATGGGCATCTTGAGTCAGGCCTCGGCCAACTTCAGCGGTCCGTCATACATGTATACCCAGGCGCCGTTGCCGAGCGATCAGCGCGACACAGCCCCCGACTTCAACAATTTCGAAGGCGGGCCACTGCCAGTGCCCAACGGCGTGGTCCAAATCCATTTGCAAGCGGTGTTTGGCACGCAGACGCCCGCCAACGGAACCGACAACTGGGAGATCAAGGCGCTGCGAATTCGCAAGATCGCGCCCGATACACAGGAAGTTGCGAGGCTCGATGGCAAGAGTGGTTTTAGCCAGCGATTCGGTTCGCCGTTCCAACGCAATTTTGATGGATTCATTAACGTGAACGGTGTTGATTACGATCCGCCAGTCACCAATCAGCTACAGCGGTTTGATCAGACCGGATTTTTGACGAACAATGCCTTCCGCATCAACACCGATGATTCGGATGCAATCGGTGGTTTTGGCGTTTGGCAATCGGGAGTTTCAACTGTCTTCGACGGCACGACGGCGTCGATCGAGATTCGGGCCAAACTTACGGCACCGCTTGCCAATCAGGCGCCCACTGTTCGGGTTGTTGCCAAAGATCGCGACGGCAACGGTACGGCGGCAGTTGGCGATTTTGGTGGTGACGAGTATCACTTCAACGTCGCGCTCAGCCAATTCAATGAGAACGGCATGACCACCATCAGCATTCCTTTCACCGCCGCAACGATTGAACAAGCACAGGAATTTGCCACACCAGGCGACGGATTGCTAAGCAACTTCAATCTCTATTATCTCGGCATGCTCACCGAGCAGTCGGCCGGATTGGTCGATCTCGAAGTGGAGTATGTCCGCATCCTGCTGCCAACGCCGGCAGGCCAAATCGGCGACTACAACAACAACGGAATCGTCGACGCCGCGGACTACACCGTTTGGCGCAATAATGTCGGCCAACCTGGAACCACGCTGCAACATCGCGACCCGAACAATGGCACAGGAGTCGTCTCACAGGATGACTACAATTCGTGGAAAGCGAATTTCGGTGCGGGTGGCGGGGCGGGCGGGGTCGGCGGCGGGGCTGTCCCCGAGCCTGGTACCGTCGCTTTGGCATTGGTGGCGATGGGCTTACTGGCCGCTAGTCGCGCCGAAAGTAGCAGGGCTTTGCAGCGATCACAATTTAGGAATCAATGCAATGAACAGACGGAAGGAATCGCCGGTGCGGGGCTTTACGCTCGTAGAGCTACTGGTTGTGATTGCCATCATTGGCATTCTCGTTGCGCTATTGCTGCCAGCGATTCAGGCGGCGCGAGAGGCCGCTCGGCGTTCCAGCTGCACAAACAACATTAAGAATTTGGGACTGGCTGCGCTGCTGTATGAGCAGCAGCACAAGCATTTCCCTGTCGACGAGGACTACAGCGAGTATTTTGCTGCGTGCGCTGATCTCGGCGCGGGGACCCTTACCTACGGCGCGTATCAAGGTGCAGCGGACCCCGATCGAGCGGGGCGTAAACTGGGCGGTGGGGGTTGGATTGTCGAAGTCCTGCCGAATTTGAAGAGCAGGCTCTTTACGATCAATTCAGACCGTATTTGGATAAGCAATGGTATCGATTCAAGCTTGGCTTAAACGATGACGTGCCCGAATTGCGACAGGCGATCCAGATGCAGCCCGACGTGTTGTAATGTCCATCAAATGAAATTCGCGGCCCGCGCGCAGGATCAATTCCATTTAGTGCACTCAGGCGACAGCGGCGTAGAGAACGGCCCCGCCTCTGTGGCCGTGACGTGTTACAAAGGCAACGCCGGCGATGGCGCCATTTCAAGAAGTCGTCGCCCCACACAACAGCCCGGCTGGATTTTGGACGCACAGCCCGGCGGTACATTGCTATCTCGCCGGAAACGACTGTTACGGCATCTTTTGGCGCTACACGTATATTCGCGGCGGCGTCAAAATGCGGGAAATCACCGATGGTACAAGTAAGACGTTCTTAGTAGGGGAAACCTCGCCGGAAGATAGCAATAGTGCCGCCTGGTCCAGCGACGGCGACTGGGCTGTGACTGCCGTTCAATTGAATTGGGACTGGCGAACGGCGGGCAACTGCTTCGATGGAAGCGGAAATGTGAACACTGGTCAGCCGCAATGCTATACACAAATGCGAGGATTCCGCAGCTACCATCCCGGCGGAGTGAATTTCGCAATGGTGGACGGTTCAGTGCGATTTGTCTCCGACAATATCAATCACTTGACGTATCGTGCGCTCTCCACAAAGAGCTGGGGTGAAGTAGATACGAACGAGAACTAGTCCATCCGTGGGACGGTTCCCAGTGGATCGGACAGATAGAATTATGGATGCATTGCCTCGTCGGTCTCGGATTTTGACGTCGCCTTTGCTCGTTCTAGCAGCGTTGCTGAGCGCCGGGTGTGGCAGCCAGCTCGAATCGGCCGTATCCGGCACGATCACGCTGGATGGCAAGACGATTGGACCCGGCGTCGTGAATTTCTCTCCCATCGACGGAAAATCGAACCCTGCGATTGGGACGATCTTGCCCGACGGATCGTATTCGTTGAAATCCAATCGAACGGATGGTCTGTCGGCCGGCAAATACAAAGTGGCTGTCACCGTTTTTCAGCAATCTCCGTGAAGCTGTCGCTGGCCAACGGTCGACCGGACCCACCAAGCTCGTTACTCCGGAGAAATACAATTCGGCCGACACATCCGGCCTCGAATTCGAAGTCGCTCCTGGCAACAACTCGATCGACATCGAATTAATATCAGAGTGAATTGGCATTTGGTTTTCGAGGGACGCCGCCGGCGCGATCGCGGAACATCTCCGACGCAATCGCAGCTTTCCGATGGTTTCTGCCGCGGATATACTCAAGCTCGGCGCGTAGGGGGGTGCTTTTCTGGAGATGCGCTGCCAGTTGGGTAAGGCGGCCTGCGAACGGGCTCCTCTGGCCGACTCCTCCGCTCGTAGATTGAACCTGTCCGTTTCAGGAGCCCTTGATGGCCGCAGATTCTGGGAAGCTTTCGGTCACCGAGAAGATCGGCTACAGCCTGGGTGATGCGGCGGCGAATTTCGTCTTCATGACGATGGTGCTGTTCCAGGCGAATTTTTATACCGACGTGATGGGGATTGCCGTCGGGACGGCGGGTTGGATTTTGCTCGTCCCGCGATTGTGGGACGCCTTCTTCGATCCGGTGATGGGCGTCGCGGCCGATCGCACGCGCACTCGCTGGGGCCGCTTCCGGCCGTGGATTCTGTTCACGGCGTTGCCCTGGGGCGTCGTGATGTTCCTCGCCTATCGGACGCCGGAAGGCTGGTCGAGCACGTCCATCATCGCCTATGCGTTCATCACGAACATGCTGCTGATGACGCTCTACTCGGCGAACAACATGCCGTATGCGGCGCTCGGCGGTGTGATGACCGGCGATTCGTACCAGCGGACGAGTCTCAATGCGTATCGCTTCGTGGCGGTGAACCTGGCGCAGCTCGTCGTGACGGGTTTCACGCTGCCGCTAGTGGCGAAGTTTGCCGCGGCCTATGGCGAGGGAGACACGGCACGGGCCACCGGTTGGGAAATCACGATGGGCATCTGGGCCGTCGTGTGCGTAGTGTTTTTCCTGATCACGTTTGCCACGACGCGCGAGCGGCTCGCCCCGGTGAGCACGCACACGTCCAGTCTGAAACAGGATTTCGGCGACCTGCTCCGCAACGCACCGTGGATCGTGATGGCCAGCATGACCCTGATTCATTTCGCCATCATCTCGCTCCGCGGCGGCGCGTTCTACAACTACTATCATTACTATGCCGATCCAGCGGCGATGTACGATTGGCTCTCGGGGCTGGGGCTCACGGCGCCGCCGCTGGCCGAAGGGCAAGCCGCATCCGGCGGGCTGTTGGAATTTCTCGGTTGGGTCGCCCACGGCGACCGCTGCGAATCTCGCCGGGAGCAATGTGGCCGACGTGGCGCAGAGCGTGATCGGCGTGATTGAGAAGGTCGTGTTCATTTTCATGATCCTGCTCTCGCCGATGCTTACGGCACGGTTCGGCAAGAAGGCGATTGCCGTTGTCGGATTCGCGCTGATGACAATCGTCTCGGGATTGTGGTACCTGCCGGGGCCAAATCAGATCTGGGCGATGGTCGGACTGACGGCGCTGGGCGGACTCGCGTATGGGCCGACGATACCCGTGCTCTGGTCGATGTTTGCCGACGTGGCCGACTTCGCGGAGTGGAAGAACGGCCGCAGCGTGACGGGCATCGTGTTCGCCACGATCTGCTTCGCGCTCAAGGCGGGGCTGAGCATCGGATCGTTCTTGATGCTGCAACTGTTGGCGATGTATGGCTACGTGGCCAACCAGCAGCAGAGCGCGGAAGCACTCCACGGCATTCGTCTGACGTCGAGCGTCTATCCGACGATCATGTTCGCGGTCTGCACGCTGTTGTTGGTCGTTTATCAGATCAACAAACGGATGACGCTCGAGATCGCCGACGACTTGGCTGCCCGGAGACAGGCCGCCCCGACCGCTTAAGTGAACGAGCATCCCTGTTCGGAGTTTCAACGATGATTCAAGTCAACTTCGCGGCCGCCGCTGTCCTTACTTTTGTTGGCTTACTTAGCTCTACGGTGCGAGCAGGCGCCGACGAACTGACTCTCAAAGCCGCATTCCATGACGACTTTCTCGTCGGCACGGCGCTGAGCGTCGATCAGGTCACGGGCAAGGAGCCGGCGGCGAGCGAATTGGCAGCCCGCGAGTTTAACGCGATCACGCCGGAGAACTGCCTGAAGTGGGCCGAGGTTCATCCCGAGCCGGATGAGTACGATTTCGCGCCCGCCGATCGGTACGTGGCCTGGGGCGAAGAGCAGGGGATGTTCATCGTCGGGCACACGCTGGTGTGGCACAACCAGACGCCGGCCTGGGCGTTTGCGGGTGTCGACGGCAAGCCGCTCGATCGCGAGACGGCGCTCGCTCGCCTGAAGACGCACATCGGCACGGTGGTCGGCCGCTACCGGGGCCGCGTCAAGGGTTGGGACGTGGTCAACGAGGCGATCGACGACGAAGGCCAGCTGCGGACTGGCCCGGTCGGCGCGTGGCCGAAGCGCGGCGAGCCTTGGCACGCCGCCATCGGCGACGACTACATCGAGCAGGCGTTTCGCATGGCCCACGCCGCCGATCCCGACGCCGAGCTTTACTACAACGATTTCAACGAATGGTATCCGGCCAAGATCGAAGCGATCTCCGAACTCGTCACGTCGCTCAAGGCAAAGGGCGTCCGCATCGACGGGCTGGGGCTGCAAGGACACTGGGGCCTCGACTATCCGGAACTCGACGAGATCGACCACATGCTCACCGAGTATGGCAAGCTCGGCGTCAAGCTGATGATCACCGAGTTCGACGTCTCGGTGCTGCCGACGCCAGATCGGCGGCTGGGTGCCGAAATCACGGCGCGGGCGCGGCGGGAAGCGGGGAGCAATCCCTACGCCGACGGACTGCCGGCCGAGAAGCAACAAGAGCTGGCCCAGCGGTATGCCGACATTTTCCGGCTGTTTGTGAAGCACCGCGATAAGATCGAGCGCGTGACGTTCTGGGGTGTGCATGACGGGCAGTCGTGGCGCAATGGCTGGCCGATCGGCAATCGCGTCGACTATCCGCTACTGTTCGATCGCCAGTATCAACCCAAGCCGGCGTTCGATGCGGTGATCGAGACGGCCACGTCAAAATGAATTGACCACGACGACACGGCGGAAAGGACCCGCGAAAAGAGCAAAGAGATCAGCCACGTTCCGCGCCGGCCGTAAGCAAGTGAACTTCCGCCAGGCGCTTGGCGGCTTCACTGGCGTCTATTTTGCCATGTACGCTACCGGCAACGGCAAGAAATCTACGACGCCGGCCGACTTCGACTGGTTCGACTACGAAGTCCAGCAGCGGTAGTGAATACTGCAACCAAGACCAGCGAGATCGCTGCCGGCTCGGGAGCCGATAGCGCCGCCTGCCCAGCACCGCTCGCATAATTGGTGCCGAAGAGCGACTTCCAGATCGCGTAGTCGTTTTCGTCGATCATGCGGTCGCCATTGCCGTCGGCGCGGAAATCGTCGGTCGAGCCCAGCGTGTCGCGCCAAATCGTGTAGTCACCGGCGTCGACTTCGCCGTCGCCGTTAAAGTCGCCGGGCGCAATAACCAGCGAATAGAGCGACGTGCCTTTGGAGAGATCGAGATCAAACGTCTGTCCGCCGACTGTAATCTCGTATTCACCATAGAAGCCGCTGAAGTCGACGGTGCCGTCCGGCCCGACGGGGAGTGTGAGGTCGGTTTTCCAGGAATTCATCAGCTGCTCAAAGGCGACGCCCGCTGGCGTTAAGTTCCAATTCGCATCCATCAGCGCCGCCAGCGGCGCCTGGTTCCAAATGTCGTTCGCCCAGAATCCCCACATATCAAACGTCGTGGCGTTGGCCGAACCGAAGACCATCCGCATCGTGTCTGCGAGATAGGTTGCAGCTTCCGCGACCGTGGTATTGTTGCCTGTTTGGACGCCAAATTCGGTGAGCGCTATCGGCAGGTCTGTGACCGACAGATTCTGGAAGATCTGCTGCATTCGCGCGGGACTATGAGCGTTCGAGCCGTCGACGTGAAACGGATAATACTGAATGCCGATGCCGCTGATCGCCCCGCCATGGCTGATAATTTCGTCGACGTCCCGGCGATACCAATTGGCGTAGTTGTCGGCGCCGTATTGCAGGACATTGTACTCGTTGAGGAACAGCCGCGTGTTGGCGCCTGCGCCGGCCACTGCATCTGCAGTTTCGGTGAAGATATCGGCGATTCCCTTCGCGCCATAGATGTCCCAGTATTTTGGCTGATGAATATGTTCGTTGAGCACGTCCATTTCGATGTAGTTGTATTTGGCGGCACGATCATTGCTCGAGTTCGCATCGTTGTTGCCAACGTAATAGTCGATCCGCTCGCTAATTTCTTGGAGCAATGCATCTTTATTCGTCATTCCTTGCGGCTGCCCTGGCGTCGTGTCCGTGGCGTCGGGATTGTTGAGCATCGTGTTGACCCAGCCCGGTTGCTGCGAGCCCCAGATCAGATTGTGTTGCCGGACGCGCAGGTTGTGATCGACGGCGTACTGACCGATTCGATCGGAGGCGGCCATCGTCACATTGTCGCGTGTCGACTCGTTGCCGTCCCACTTGCCGGCATTGCCTTGCGTGACGGTGTTGAAATGGGAGAGCAGGAAATTCGTATAATTTGAATTGTTGAGGTAAGTATTGACGTCGTATTGATTGCCGCCGCCGCCGACAAACGTGCCGCCCACCGCCGTGCCGAAGTTGAACGCGTGTTGCTTGAGCTTGACGTGGACATCGGCGCCGGGCGCGGCACCAGCTAGGGCAATGTTCGCCGGGCCTTTGCGGAAGTTGTCGATGTAGGTGTCAGCTGCTGCCAGGGCGTTGGCATCTTTGACCGACGTGCTGTTTGAATTGCTGACTGCCGTGGCGCCGCTCACGGTCAGACTGCCGATCGTCAGCTGGCGATTGGCCGCGGGCACGTCGTTGGCGAACTCGGTCCGCACGAAGTAGGTGCCCGCCGGCAGATCAAAGGTGTGCTCGTAGTTTGAGAAGCCCGTGCCGACGTCGAAGCCTGCCTTGGTATCGGCGATCACGAAATTCATGCGCGGCGCGACGGCGTCGTTCGTCGCGCCGGAAGCGCTCGCGGTGAGCGTGACGGGGCCGGGCTGGGCGAGCGTGAAATAGGTGCCGACGTAGCCGTTTTCGCTGAGCGTCCAATTGCCGCTGCCGCTACCGCTCGAACGGTGTGAAAGGCTGCTGCCAGAGAAAGTCTGCGCCCACGCGATCGGAGCCAGGCAGATCCAAGCGAAACCAATCAAGAAACATCGAGCCGCCAACCGACGCATCCGCCACTCCTCTCGTCGTCCCGTTCCGGGCGCCCTCTGCGCACCGGAGTTCCCCGTACGTCCAATCTAGTCGATCTGGCGTGGAAACGCGATTTTTTATTGCGGTGAAGAAATGTTGCGAATGCGAATTCAGTTGAAAACGCCGGTGTTTACGGTCGCGATTCGTCAACTATCTTTAGCGCAGCCTGCATGTAGCCCAGAGCGTAGGCCATTCCCGCATGCCACGGGGCGGCGCAGGTCATCTGGGGAGTGTGGTCGGGGATGATCACGCCGCGGTAGTTGTTTCGCTGGAGGATGCCGAGGATGCGGAGCATGTCGACGTCGCCGTCGTCGACGAACGTCTCGCGGTAGTGGGGCGCTTTGCCGGTCACGTTGCGGAAGTGGACGTAGGCCAGCTTGCCCGCGGCGCTGTACTGGTCGGTGGCCTGATAGACGTCGCCGTCCGCCATTTCGGCGATCGTGCCGATGCAGAACTCGAGTGCGCTGGCGGGGCTCGGCCGCAGATCGAGCAGTCGCTGGTAGAGTTGTGGCTGGTAGACGAGCCGGGGCTGGCCGCGCATCGTGGCGAGCGGCGGATCGTCGGGGTGGGCGGCGAGCGTGACGCCGGCCGCTTCCGCGACGGGAAGCACCGCGTCCAAGAAAAC
Source organism: uncultured Planctomycetota bacterium (assembly GCA_963847905.1). Taxonomy (GTDB): domain Bacteria; phylum Planctomycetota; class Planctomycetia; order Pirellulales; family Lacipirellulaceae; genus DASYDU01. The sequence continues at coordinate 130,772 of CAWKBP010000009.1, forward strand.
CTCGAGCCGCTGCCAAAGCTCGTCGCTGCTGGCGGTGGGAACCACTCCCGGCTCCGCGTGCTCGTCGACGATCATGTTCCAGGCCATGCCGCGCGGCAGCGGTTTGTCGAGCGGCCCGTCCATGCCGACGGACGTCGCGCCGCCGCGGGCGAAAGGCCCACTCACGCGACCGCACACGCCGGCGATGCTGAAGTTGTAGCCGAACACGGGAATGCCCGCCTCGCCGACGCGGCGGATGATCGTCTTGCAGTTTTCGAGCTGCTCGTCGCGTTGCGGACCGCCGAGCAGGACGTCGTACCAATGGGCCGGGTCGAAGTTTTCGATCGCTTCGAGCGTGAGACCGGCGGCGTTGACCTCGCGTTTGAGCGTGACCAGTTCGTCGAGCGTCCACAAGCGATCAGGATCGCCGGCCAGGCCCCAGCCTTGGTCCGTGCCGGTCGGCTGGTTGTCGTTTGGGTTGTGGGCGCCCGCCTTGAAATAGTCGACCAAGTGGGCGACAACATGGGTGGCCCCGGCCTGGCGCGCGAACTGAAAGTTCTCCGGCGTCAGCATGTGGCGGTAGAGGCCGAGCCCAAGTTTCATAGAAGGTACTTAGGCTTGCAGCCTGACCCAGACGTGAAAAAGTCAGGCTGGAAAGCCCGACGTACAGATCGCGCAATTTTTCTTCGCGTTATCGACACGATCGCAACGACGTGGTCATTATACTCAAACATTCGACTCCTTTCACCTCCGGCGGACCGATTGATGGCTCGTTCGATTTCTATTGCTCCGTATCGTGATGCGACGCTTCCGGTCGAAGTGCGAGTTGCGGATTTGCTCGCCCAGATGACGCTCGCCGAGAAGGCGGCGCAGATGGTTTGTGTTTGGCAACAGAAAGCGACGAAACTGGTCGACGAGGCGGGCGATTTTGATTTGGCAAAGGCCCGCGAGAACTTTGCCGACGGGAACGGGTTGGGGCAGGTCGGTCGACCCAGCGATGCGGGCGGCGGCAAGAATGCGCGGCAGACCGCCGAGCTGACGAACGCGATCCAGAAGTTCTTCGTCGAGGAGAGCCGGTTGGGCATTCCGGTCGTGTTTCACGAAGAGTGTTTGCACGGTCAGGCGGCCGTCGATGCCACCAGCTTTTCGCAGCCAATTGGTCTGGGGGCGACGTTTGATCCCGACCTGGTCGAACGGCTGTTCGCGATGACCGCGGCCGAGGCCCGCTCGCGCGGCGCCCACCAGGCGCTGACGCCTGTGGTCGACGTGGCCCGCGATCCGCGCTGGGGTCGGGTCGAAGAGACGTATGGCGAAGATCCGTATCTCGTGGCGCGGCTGGGCGTCGCGGCCGTGAAGGGCTTTCAAGGCGACGGCACGTTCCGCGATGGCAAGCATGTGATCGCCACGCTCAAGCATTTCGCCGCTCACGGCCAACCCGAGTCGGGCAACAACTGTGCGCCGGTCAATATCTCCGAGCGGGTGCTCCGCGAGACGTTCTTCTACTCGTTCGAGGAAGCGTTGCACGAGGGCGGGGCGATCAGCGTGATGGCCTCGTACAACGAAATCGACGGCGTGCCGTCGCATGCGAGCCGCTGGTTGCTGCGCGATGTGCTGCGGAAAGAGTGGGGCTTCATGGGGTATATCGTTTCGGATTACTACGCGATCCGCGAACTCGCCGAGCGGCCGGAGCTTTACGGACACCACGTTGCCGCCGATGGCAAAGAGGCCTGCCGGCTCGCGGTGCGGGCGGGCGTGAACATCGAGCTGCCCGAGGCCGATTGCTACAAGCATTTGGTGGAATTGGTCGAGGAGGGAATGCTCCAGGAATCGGAGCTCGACGAGTTGGTCGCGCCGATGCTCGAGTACAAGTTTCGGCTGGGGCTGTTTGAAGAGCCGTATGTTGATCCAGCGATCGCTGAGCAATTGGTTGGCTGCGACGCGAATCGAAAGCTGGCTCTCGAAGCTGCACGCAAGACGATCACGCTGCTCAAGAACGAGAACGAGTCGCTGCCGCTCGACGCGAAGAAGCTCAAAACGCTGGCGGTGATCGGGCCGAATGCCGACCGCGAACTGATCGGCGGCTACAGCGGGCGGCCGAAGCATCGATCGACTGTGCTCGAAGGAATTCGCGCCCGTGTCGGCGGCGACGTAGAAGTGTTGTACCACGAAGGTTGCAAGATCACGATCGGCGGCTCCTGGCAGCAGGATGATGTCACGCCGAACGATCCGGTGGCCGACCGCCTGACAATTGCCGAGGCGGCCCAGCTGGCAGCGCGGGCCGACGCGGTCGTGCTCTGCATCGGTGGCAACGAGCAGACTTCGCGCGAAGCCTGGATGGGAAACCATCTGGGCGACCGGGCGAATCTCGACATGGTTGGCCTGCAGGATGAACTCGTCGACGCGATCGCCGCGACCGGCAAGCCGATCGTGGCTGTGGTGTTCAACGGCCGGCCGCTCTCGATTCGCAACGTGGCGGAGAAGGCGGCCGCGATTTTGGAATGTTGGTACTTGGGGCAAGAGTGCGGGACGGCGGTGGCGGAGACGATCTTTGGCGACGTGAATCCGGGCGGAAAGCTGCCGATCACGATTCCGCGCTCCGTAGGCCACATCCCGGCCTACTACAATTACCGTCCCTCGGCCCGCCGCGGTTATTTGTTCGACGATGTGTCGCCCCTCTATCCGTTCGGCTTTGGCTTGAGCTATACGACGTTTGACTTTGGCCCGCCGCGGCTGGAAAAGGCGACGATCGGCCGCGGCGAATCGACGCGGCTGGTGGTCGACGTGACGAACACCGGCTCGCGGGCCGGAGACGAGGTGGTGCAGATGTACGTCCGCGACCTGGTGAGCAGCATCACGCGGCCGGTCAAGGAACTCAAAGGATTCGAGCGGATCACGCTTGAGCCGGGCCAAAAGAAGTCCATCTCGCTCGAAATTACGCCCGATCGGCTGGCGTTTTGGAATATTGACCGGGAGCGGGTTGTCGAGCCGGGCGAATTTGCGATCATGGTGGGGCCGAATTCTGTCGACCTGCAAACCGTAACGCTTACCGTTCTTTGACCCAACACTTTACCGATCAACTGTCCGCCGCCGTTCGCCGACTTGCCAGCCCGGTGGTCGTTGGGCTCGACCCGCGCTGGGAGCAGCTGCCGGAGAGTTTTCGCGCGAGCGGTGACGCTTCGTGGGACGCCCAAGCGCGGGCATACGCGGCGTTTTGTAGCGGGGTTGTCGACGTGGTCGCGTCGCTGGTGCCGGCGGTGAAGATCCAGGCGGCATTCTTCGAAGAGCTTGGCCCGGCCGGCATGGTGGCGATGGCGGAAGTCGTCGCTCATGCACACAAGCGGGGCCTACTCGTCATCCTCGACGGCAAGCGGAACGACATTGGTAGCACCGCAGTCGCATACGCCCGCGGATACCTCGGCCGCGAGAGTGCTTGGCAGGCCGACGCACTGACGATCAGCCCCTATCTCGGCGATGACAGCCTCACGCCGTTTGTGGAGGTGGCTGCCGAGCGCGGCGGCGGCCTGTATGTGCTGGTGAAGACGTCGAACCCTGGCGGCGGCATGCTGCAGGACTTGATCGCCGACGGCAAGAAAATCTATCGCCGCGTGGCGAGGCACGTCGAATTGCTGGCCACCGAGACGGCCGGGGACTGTGGCTACGGCAGCGTCGGCGCCGTGGTCGGCGCGACGTATCCCGAGCAACTGGCCGAGTTGCGGGCCGCGATGCCACACACCTGGTTTCTGATACCCGGCTTCGGCAGCCAGGGTGGCACGGCAGCCGACGTGGCTGCGGCATTCGATGACCACGGCCGCGGAGGAATTGTGAATAACTCGCGGGGCATTCTCTTCGCCCATTCGCGCCGCGAGTATACGGACCGCTTTGGCGCCGCGCGGTGGCAGGAAGCGGTCGACGCGGCAACGCGGGAGATGATCGACCAGCTGCGCGGTGCTGTGAAGGGTTTGTCGCACGTTTGATCTGGATCGGGTTCGGAGTTTCGGGGCTGACCAACTCTTTGGGCGACGATTAATCTGCCACGTAGGCGATCAGTTGCTGACGCTGTCGCCTTCACTAGATCCCGAAGAATTGGCGAAGGGGACCAAGGTGACAAGGATTTGGAGGTGGTTCATCAACCAGCTAGCGCATGGCTTTTCAGGCGACGTGATTGCGCCGTTGGACGAAAAACGAATCCACACAAGTTGGTGCTTGCCTTGCGGCACCGTCGTTCGTTGTAGCGAAGGGGGTGGCTGAATTCAACGAGGATTTTCGGCCAGTCGCATTGCGCGAGGGGAGTAATAATACGGGTTCCTCTTCTCTGTTTGCCGAGTGAAAACAAGTCGTCGGCGCTCGATTCTGGGCACTATTCGCTGCGCATGTTCAAACGCTCGATCCAAGACTCAAACCATCCTTTGGAAAGCGTATCAAAACCTCTGCCGAAATAGTCGCGCGGATCGTACTCCTGCGGGTCGTCTGATTCGAGCATTTTGATGTAGTCGTCGAGACTGCCGGAGCCCGTCAAATAGCTTGCGTAGTTTGGATCGTTCTCCGCTGTCGCTCCGGGGAGGGGATGACGGCGGAAAAATATCTGGGTCTCTGTCATGGCGTTGAATTCAAGTTCCACGCATTGGAGCGAATACGTATCGCGGTCGATTTTGCCGGCGATTGCTTGATCCCACAGGTCATGGAACGCCGCCCCATTTTTGTAATTGTGCAATTCGTAGACGAGCATCAGCCACTTGTCGCGTCCGGAAATGGAGTCGTCGACGGTGATGCGTACGTAGGCCTGTGAACCCAGGTACGATGAATTATTCTCCGCCGGGCGTCCGCTCTGCGGTTCACGGGAATCCCAACGGATTTGATCGTGTGCAGTATCGGCATCAAACTGCATGACGACCCAGCGATAGATGAATTCGTTGCGGCGAACAATCCCCTGCATGCTTGGACGATCTTCAAGGAGTTGCCTTAGTTGTTGTGCACCAAATGTGTCTCGATGCGCGATTGGGTTTGTGTTCGCGTCGATTTGAATCCAACGATCTTCGTCAGCCTCGCTCATCCCGTTCGACTGAAATCGCTCGGGGTGGCGCTCCCGGAGGTACTCCTCCGCAAGTCGCATTGCGTCGGTTGCCTGAGCGGGTAGAGGTGCGTTGGCGCCGGTCGATCCTGTGCCCGGAACCGGGTTCCTGGCGACTTCAAGTTGCGGGCTATCGAGACGGTCGTCCGAGCAACCGATGACCGACGACAGGGCGGCGACCACAACAACGAACAACATGCGGCGGGGCATGGGGGTCGTCCTGGGGGAAATTGCTGGTCGATTGTCGCGTTTTGGTCAGCTAAACCGCAAGCGGGTGACTTGCGGGAGAACTTAGGTTGTCGAGGCCAGGGAGTAGGCGTCGCGGCGGTGGCGGGAGACGAAGGACTGGGCTTGTTCGTCGCCCACGAAGTGTTCCTTGTCGGGGTCCCACTTGAGTTCGCGGCCGAGCATCAGGGCGATGTTGGCGAGGTGGCAGCAAGTCATCGTGCGGTGGTGCGAGGCGACGTCGGAGATTGGTTCGCCGCGATCGGCGATGCACTCGAAGAAGTTGCCCATGTGATCGCCGGGCCAGCGGCCTTTGTAGATCGGGATCATGGCCTGGAGCATCGTCACGCGATCTGCGGCGGACATGTCTTCGACCGGTTTGCCGGTGAGGCGTTCGCGGTTGACGAAGATGCGGCCATTCTCGCCGGTGAAGAGGATGCCGTTGTCGAATTTTGTCTTGCCGTCGGGCGACGAATAGTTGTCGTGGATCGTGACGGTTGAGCCGTCGGCGTAGTGGAGCCGGGGGGCAAACTTCGTGGCGGTGTGGTAACCGTTGGCGAGCGAGGCGGTCCCGGCAAAATAGTCGTGCCAGTTGAAGTCTTTGGGCACGATGGGGGTGAAGGTGGTCGGCTCTTCGAGCGTGATCTTCACCGGGCCGGTCTGCTCGTGGCGCAGCGCGAGCTGGGCGATGTCGATGTGGTGGGCGCCCCAGTCGGTCATCTTGCCGCCGGAGTAGTCGTAGTACCAGCGGAATTCTTTGCGGCGCTCGGGAGAGTAGTCGGTTTTGTTCGCGGGGCCGACCCACATGTCCCAATTGAGACCCTCGGGTACGGCGACAGTCTTGAAGGGGCCGCCTTCGAGGCCGCCCCCGATGGCGATGTCGGCGTTGACGTTTTTGCCGAGCACGCCGCTCTGGACGATGGCGATCGCCTTGAGGAACAGGAGGCCGTGTTCGCTGCGCTGCTGGGTGCCGACTTGGAAAACCTTGCCGGTTTCTTTCACGGCGTCGCGGATGCGGAAGCCTTCTTCGATGGTGAGCGTGAGGGGCTTTTCGCAGTAGACGTCGCAGCCGGCGCAGAGCGCGGCGATGGCGATCGGCACGTGCCAGTGGTCGGGGGTGCCGATGGTGACGAGGTCGGGCTTTTCTTTTTCCAGGAGGACGCGGTAGTCGGGATAGAGATTGAGCTTCTTGTCGAACTTGGCGTTGAACTCGTCCATGTGGACGGAGTCGACGTCGCAGACGGCGGTCATCTTGGCGTGCTGGCTCGCGCGCATGGCGACCGCGGTGCCCTGGGAGTAGGCGCCGCGACTGCCGCCGACGCCGATGGCGGCCATCTTCAGGCCGCTACGGCGACCGCGGCGGCGGGGTTGCTGCCCGGCAGCTTGCTGCCCGGCAGCTTGCTGGGCTACGGCAGAGACGCCGGAGAAGACGAAGGGGATCGATGCGGCGGCGCCGGCCACTGCGGATTGTTTGAAGAATTCCCGCCGGGATGAGTGCATGGATGGGCTCGTGGAGTTGGAGGAGGATTGGTGGTGCGGACGTTTTGGGGTTAGCTAAACCGCAAGCGGTGGAGTTCGCGTGTTGGGTTGGAATCGTGTTGCGAGTTACTCGGCGGTGACCTGGTAGATGCAGGTGTGTTTGTAGGTTTCGCCCGGGCGGAGCACGACGGAGGGGAAGTCCTTTTGGTTGATCGAGTCGGGGTAGTGCTGGGTCTCGAGGCAGAAGCCACTGCGGTAGTCGTACTTCTTGCCGTCTTTGCCGACCGCGCCGGTGAGGAAATTGCCGCCGTAGAACTGGATGCCGGGCTCCGTGGTGTATACGGAGAGGACGCGGCCAGAGTTCGGATCGCGCACTTTGGCCGCCAGGGCCAGCTCGCCCGACTGGTTATTAAGCACGAAATTGTGGTCGTAGCCGGCCCCGGTGCCAGTGCCCAGCTGGTCGACGCGCTCGCCGATCGTATGGGATTCGCGGAAGTCGAAGGGGGTGCCGGCGACGGGGGCGATCTCGCCGGTGGGGATGAGGGTGCTGTCGACGGGGGTGTAGTGGTCGGCGGCGAGTGTGACTTCGTGGTCGTTGATTGTCGGCGAGCCGGCGCCGGAGAGATTGAAGTAGGAATGGTTGCAGAGATTCACGGGAGTGGGCTGGTCGGTGGTGGCCTCGTAGTCGATGCGGAGCTCGTCCTTGTCGGTGAGTGTATAGGTCACCTTGCAGGCGAGCGCGCCGGGATAGCCTTCTTCGCCGTCGGGACTGGTGTAGGTGAAGACGACGCCTTCGCCGTCCGCGGATTCGAACGGCTTGCCGTCCCAAACGACTTTGTCGAGGCTGCGCGTCTCGCCGCCGTGCAGCGCGTTGGGTCCGTCGTTGGTGGCAAGCGTGTAGTCCTTGCCGTCGAGCGAAAACTTGCCGCCAGCGATGCGGTTGGCGACGCGGCCAGCCGTGGTGCCAAAGTAGCCGTTGGCGGGCGACTCGTAGCCGGCGATGTCGTCGAAGCCGAAGACGACGTCGGCCATTTCACCATTCTTATCGGCGGTATGCCATTCCTTGACCGTTGCTCCGCGGGAGATAAGTTTGACGACGTCGCCTTGGGAATTGGTGAGCGTAAATTGCTTGACGGGGGTGCCGTCGGCCGTTTTGCCAAAGTCGCTCACTTTTACCTCCGCCAAGGAAACTGTCGCCGGGCCAAGAGCGATGGCCGCGAGGATGAATGATCGCGCGCGCCAGCGGGCTGCGCTAGATTGCCGAATGGGATGTTGTCCGAAACTCGTGCCGCCGAGATGCATCGTCAGATTCCCCGTAGTTGATTTTGTGCAGCGAGTTGCGCCGCGTTGCTACCGACAAGTCGCGCGGCGTCGCGCCGCCAGGGCGATTGTACCTGTTCTCCAGTCGGTTTTCCACCAGTTGAGGGGATTGCGCTAGCGGGGCGGAAAACGGGGTCCGGATAGCGTGGAAAGATCAGGCGGAGTGGAAGCTTGCGGCGTAGTCCCAGATGCCTTTGGCCCCCAGTGTCGTGAGCACGACGCCGGAAATCGCCACCAGCACCCAGAGCAGCCAGGGCATTTGCAGCTGCCGGGGCAGGAAGCGGCGATCAGCCCAGAGCATGGCCAGGCACCAGAGGCCGCAGGTGAAGACGCCGCCGATGAGCGCGGCGGGCGTGATGATGGCGACCGGATCGCGCATCGTCCAGAGAAACAGGAGGCCGAGCGTCGCGCAATAGATCAGCATGCCGCGGCGAAAGGTCTCGAAGGGAAGGTTCCGGAACCACTTGCTCACCGGCATCAGGCATTCGTAGGCGGTGCGAAAATAGACTTCGTAGGCGCCGTAGATCGTGCCGAAGAAGGCCATGAAGATGCCGAGCTGGTAGACGTAGAGCAGCAGGGGATGGAGCTCGGTGAGAAACGTGGCTTGGTGACTGAGCAGGTCTTTGTCGGCGGGCACCAGCTGTTGTGGATGGAGGATTCGCGCGCCGAGGAGGACGAAGCAAAACGTGAACACGAGCACGCTGGCGAAGCAGATCGCGACGTCGACTTGCGCCGGCAGTAGCCAGCGGCGGGCTGCGCGGAGGTTTTCGGCGCTGGCGTCGATCGCCAGCGGGACGACGCGGCTCGTGGGTGACGACGTCGCGAGCCGGATGGCGGACGCCGATCGCTCCCCAGAGTTTTTCGCGCAAGCAGCCGACGTAGCCGACGTAGTCGTAGGTGCCGCCGCCGACGGCGCCGATGCAGGTGATCACTTCGACCCAGGGAGGCCGCACGGCGATCGAGGGATACTTTTCGAGGATCCACGCATCGTAGCGCGGAATCGTTGGCACGATCATGCCGAGGAAGGCCGCGATCCAATCGGGCTGGGCCGCGACGGTCGCCGCGAACACGCAGCCCAAGAGCAAGCCGACGATCAAGAGTTGGGCACGTTCGAGAAAAGCGTAGCTATTGAGTAACAGTAGGACAACCGAGGTGACGATCGCTAGCGTTGCCCAGAGGCGCGCGAAGAGCAGCATTTGATCGGCCGCGGTGTCGATGCCGACGATCCAGTTCATGAAGCCGCCGAGCACGAGCGGGAGCGCCGCTTGCCAGAAGGGAAAGCAGAACAAGCTGAGCAGGCCGATCAGCAGCGGGACCCAGTTCTTGGGCCCCGGCATCAAGCCCCAGTGGGTCATGGGATGTTCGCCGGTGAGCACCATGTGGCGCATGCCGGAGTAGACTTGGACGCCTTTCATGAGCGCGCCGGCCGCGAAACACCAGAGGAGCGTGTAGCCGAAGAGCGCCCCCGAGCGAGCGGCAAAAATCGTCTCGCCCGAGGCGATCGTCACCGAGGCGACAATTGCGCCGGCGCCGAAATACTTGAGCGAGCGCCAGCTGATGCCCTGCTGCAGGTCCTCCGGCAACGGCGGGTAGACGATGGGCCCGTGGGACATGGTGCGACGAGAATAGCGTGAAAAGACATCATCGCGGCAGCCAACAAAAAACGAAGCTTGCCGCGTGTAGAAACCGCCACCAGGAGGCTGTATTATACAGGTCGTTGGTCCGCTGCCTACTATCGTATTCCAATTCTAGGAGTGACAGGCGCAATGTTCCGATTCTGCGACAGCGACTTGCATCGAATCCGTCAATTTTCATCGTGGGCGATTCTGGCGACCTTGCTGGTGAGTGTGTCGAACGGCAAGCTGCTCGCCGCCGAGCGGCCGACGATCGGCGAGATCGAGCGGCTCGATCCGGCTTTGGACGCGCTCGTACCGAAGGACGCGAAGATGGAGATCATCGTCGACGGCCTCGACTGGTGCGAAGGGCCGTTGTGGATTCCGTCGGGCGACGGGTTCTTGATCTTTTCCGACATTCCCGCGAACACGATCTATCGCTGGGACGCTAAGCATGGCAAGCACGTGTATTTGAAACCAGCGGGCTACACCGGCCATATTCCGCGCGGCGGCGAGACGGGCACCAATGGCTCGACGCTGGACGCCGACGGCCGGCTGATTCTTTGCCAGCACGGCGACCGCCGCGTCGCTCGCATGTTGGCGCCGCTCGACAAGCCGGAGCCGAAGTATCAAACGCTGGCGCACAAGATCGACGGCAAGCGGCTCAACAGCCCGAACGATGCGACGACGCACTCCAGCGGCGCGATCTACTTCACTGATCCGCCGTATGGGCTCGAGAGGAACATGGACGATCCGGCCAAGGAACTGCCGTACCAGGGCGTGTATCGGATCGGGACGGATGGTGGGGTGACGTTGCTCACCAAGGAACTCGAGCGGCCCAACGGGATCGCACTTTCGCCCGACGAGAAGACGCTCTACGTGGCCAATTCGCACGGCCCACGGCCGATTTGGATGGCTTATCCAGTGCTCGACGATGGTTCGATCGGCGAGGGGAAGGTTTTCTTTGACGCCACGGAGCTGTCCAAGACCCGCAAAGGTGCGCCGGATGGGATGCAAGTCGACGAGCACGGTAATTTGTTCGCCGCGGGGCCGGGCGGGGTGCTCGTCTTTTCGCCGGAGGGGAAGCATCTGGGCACGCTCAAGACCGGCGAGGCGACGTCGAACGTAGCCTTTGGCGAGGATGGCAAGACGCTGTTCATCACGGCGGACATGTATATTCTGCGGATTCCCTTGAGCACGAAGGGGAAGGGGTTTTAGGGCGTTTTGCCGGGTGCGGGAACGGCGGCAGAACGCCGCCGGCTAACTGGCCTGCTTTGCTCTTACGTAACCGTTAGTCGGCGGGCTTGTCCCGCCGCGGAGGACTCTTGCAAGCGCTCCTGCTCATCGATTACCGCAAATTGGAACTCACAACGCTCGATCGGCCGGTCGTGGGGCCGGGCGACGTACTCGTGAGCGTTCGCGCTTGCGGCATTTGCGGTAGCGACGTGCATGGTTTCGATGGCTCGACGGGCCGGCGGATACCGCCGCTGGTGATGGGACACGAATCGGCGGGGTCGTCGTCGAGGTGGGGGCCGAGGTGTCGGGCGTCCGGCCCGGAGATCACGTGGCCCTTGATTCGCTGCTTTCTTGCGGCGAATGCGATTTGTGCCGCATCGGCAAGACGAACATGTGCGCCGGGCGGCGGGTGCTCGGTGTGGCGTGCCAGGAGTTTCACCAGCAGGGCGCATTTGCCGAGTTCATCGTGGTGCCGGAGAAGGCGATTTTTCCCGTGCCCGCCGACTTGCCGTTTGAACATGCAGCGCTGGTCGAGCCGGTGTCGGTGGCGCTGCACGCGGTGGGGCGGCTGCGGATTGATTTGGGCGATAGCGCTGCGGTGGTTGGTAGCGGCATGATCGGTCTGCTGGTGATCCAGGCGCTCAAGATCGCGGGGTGCGATCAGGTGATCGCGATCGATCTGGATGATGACCGATTGCGATTGGCGGCGGAGCTGGGTGCGACGACGACTATTAACGCGGCGACTTGCGATCCGGTGGCGGCGGTGCTCGAGCAAACGGGCGGACATGGCGTCGACGTGGCGCTGGAAGTCGTCGGGGCAGCGAAGCCGATTGCTACGGCGATCGCCTGCACACGCCGTGGCGGGCAGATTGGACTTGTGGGAAACCTCGCGGCCGAAGTGCCGATGCCACTGCAAGCGATCGTCACGCGTGAGATCACGCTGGTGGGCACGATGGCGTCGGCGGGCGAGTATCCGCGGGCGATCGAACTAATCGCCAGCGGGGCGATCCGCGTCGCGCCGTTGATCTCGGCCATCGCGCCGCTCGTGGAAGGGCCGCAGTGGTTCGAGCGGCTCTATGCCCGCGAGCCGGGGCTGCTGAAAGTTGTTTTGTGTCCCGATGGCGCGGAGGCAAGCCGTGGGTGATCCGTTCGATTTGAGCGATCGGGTGGCGATGGTCACCGGCGCGAGCCGTGGGCTGGGGCAGAACTTTGCCCGCGTACTGGCACGAGCCGGGGCGAATCTGGTCATCACGAGCCGCACCGCTGCTTCGCTCGAACCGCTGGCTGAGGAAATCCGCTCGCTCGGTCGGAAGGTGGCCTGCGTCGAGCTCGATGTCCGCGATCATGCGAGCATCCAGCGGGCCGTGGCCGACGCACTCCGTGAGTTCGGTCGGATCGACGTGCTCGTGAACAACGCCGGATGTAACATTCGCAAGCCGGCGGCCGACGTTACCTGGGACGATTGGAACGAGATCGTCAATACGAATCTCCGCGGCGCGTTTTTCGTCGCCCAGGCGGCGGCCAAGCAGATGATTTCGCGGCGGTATGGTCGGATCATCAACATCGGCTCGGTGACTTGCGTCGCCGGTTACGCGGGACTCGCGCCGTACGGGGCCAGCCGCGGCGGGATCAAGCAGATGACGATGAGCCTCGCGCACGATTGGGGGCAGCACGGAATCACGGTCAATTGCCTCGCGCCCGGTTGGTTCAAGACGGCGCAAAATCGCGTATTGTACGACGACCCGGAGTGGGTCGAGTATTTGGTGGAACGCATCCCGCTCGGCCGGCCGGGCGACGCGGGCGACCTCGACGGGGCGCTGTTGCTGTTGGCGTCGGACGCAGGGCGATACATCACGGGGCAGACGCTGCTTGGTGGACGGCGGGATCTCGGTGGGGGCGCTACGGGCATTGCCGAACACCCAGACGCGCCGGGACAAGCCCGCCGGCTAACGGGACGCTCATGTTAGCCGGCGGGCTTGTCCCGGCGCGGCACGGTGGATGGCACCACGCAGGACCAGTGTTGCCGCGGCTTGCCCTCCTTCAACGGATTGTCTTCCACGTAACGGATGGCACGCTCGACGTCGGCTTGCGTGTCGAGATAGACCTTCCAGCACTTCTCTGCCCAGCAGGACGGAAGTGCATTCGACGCCGAATATAGGTCACGGAATGGATGCAATCCCTGCGCGACAAGTTGCAGCGTCGCCTCGCGTTTGAGATGGCCGACGATCTGCGTGGGCTTGTTACGGTGGGCTGCGATCACCGTGTGGACGTGGTCCGGCAGGATCGCGCAGGCGAGGATTTCGTAACCGGATTTCTGCACGGCGAGGGAGAAGCCCTGGCCGATGGCTCTCGCCTGGAGGCCGGTGAAGATTACCGGTGGATGCTTGAGATGGTGCTTGGTTTCCAGACGGTGGGTGCGATTGTGGTGAGTCTTGGCGACCGAGCGGGTGGTTTCAACTTTCGTTGATTGGCCGCCGTAGCGGAATAGTTCCCAGGCGCCGACCCAGGTGGACCAGGAACCGCGAGGGTCGTTGGGGAGCCAGAAACCGTAGGCGCTGAAGATAGCGTGGAAGGCGCGCATGGGCTCCTCCTCGAAAACGCGCCGGGACAAGCCCGCCGGCTAACGGGTGCCCCTTGGTGATTCCTAGCCGGCTTTGGCGACCGTGCTGCGCTCGAGGTCCGGGACGGCGAAGGGCTTGCGCTGGACTTTGCGGGCGCGGAGTTCGGTGGCGGCGTCGTTGCCGGCGAACTGCTCGGTCGCGGGGTCGAGCTCGAGCCAGGGGCCGAGGGTGAGTGCGCCTTCGCGGCTGTCGATGTCGACGTCGTTGGCGCGGAGGTGGCTGGCCATGCGGTCGAACGAAATGCTGAGCAGTTCGTTGCCCTTGATTTGCTCGGAGATCTCGCCGGCGCTGGCCGTCTTGCCGAGCTGATGTGAAATGCCGCCCAGGTGGCAGAGCGAGCTCGAGAGGTGGCCTTCTTGGATGTCGGCGTTGAGCTTCGAGGGATCGTTCGCGGCCACCGCGGAGAGGAAGTTTTTGATGTGATAGCCGAGCGAGTTGTCGCGGACCTTCCAGCGTTTGAGCTGGTTGCCGTCGTTGTCGTAGGCGATTGCTTCGACGTAGCTGGGCACGAGCACGTAGCCATTTTCACACTGCACGATCACCCCGATCCGCGAGCCGCGGTAGCGATCCATGCTGTCGCCCCAGCGACTTTGGGCCTCTTTCGAGCGGGGCAGGCCGCGGGTCTCGAAGATCAGCGGGGCGGCTTGATAGTCGAGATAGACGATCTGCGTGTTGGGCGTGTTGCCGGCGTCTTCGTAGCCGAGGCGGCCACCGATGCTGAGCGATCGCGGTGCGAGCGTCGATTCGCCGAGGAACCAGCGGGCGATGTCCATCTGATGGATGCCCTGGTTGCCCATATCGCCGTTGCCGGTGTTGAAGTCCCAATGCCAATCGTAGTGGACGCGTTTGCGGAAGAGATCATTCTTGGCGGCCGGACCACACCAGATTTCGTAGTTGAGCGTGCTGGGAATCTCGAGCGGTTTTTCGAGCTTGCCGATGCTGGGCCGCGGCTTGTAGCAGGTGCCTAGCGCGTACTTGATTTTGCCGAGCTCGCCGCCCTGGACGAAGGCGACGGCTTCTTTGAGGCTGGTGCTGGAGCGCGATTGTGTGCCGACCTGCATGATGCGGTTGTTCTGCCGCGCGGCCTGGATCATCTGCCGGCCTTCCCAAATGTCGTGCGAAGCGGGTTTCTCGACGTAGACGTGCTTGCCGGCCTGGGCGGCGGCGATGGCGAGCATCGCGTGCGTGTGATTGGGGGTGGCGATCGACACGGCGTCGATGTCTTTGCGCTCGAGCAATTTGCGGAAATCGGTGTAGGTGTCGAGCTTGTAGCCATGCCGCTGCTTGAGCTTGTCGGCCATGCCGTGGAGCACGGATTCGTCGACGTCGCAGAGGGCGACGAGGTTCTGATGGTTGTGCTGGATGTGGCCCTGACCCTGGCCATTGAAACCGATCTGGGCAACCCGGATGTCCGAGGTGCCGTGAGCGGCTGCTTCGGCGGCTAAAGCACGGCTGGCCCAGGAAACTCCAAAAGCGGCTGCCGACGCTGCGGCAGCCGAGGCACCCAAGAACTCACGTCGATTGACTGACATCGATAATTCCCCCTACATCCTGCTGATTTGCTTCAAGCCGGCTAATTCGCTCTATTTATTCCGAGACTGAACGGTCATCTGATACGAAATCAATTGGAAATTTGTTCGCCGCGGAGGACGACATCGTCAAAATTGCCGTTGTCGTCGAACGTGCCGATGCCAAAATCTCCGGCACCGAAGGTCGAATCGTCGGCTGCCATCACTGGCGTGGTCATGTCGTCGAAATAGACTTTGACCTCGCCGCCATGGCGGGTGACTTTGATATTGTGCCAGCCGTCGGTCCAGGGAGTGCCCTGGGACAGGTCGCGGGTGATCATCTTGCGATCGGCGTTGTTGACGATGAAAATCTGGCAAGCGTGCGGATCGGGCTTGGCGCCGAGGTGGACGTAGTAGAACTCCGCCGGGCTTTGGCGACCCCAAAAGACGCACAGGTCGCGGTGGTCGCCGCCGCTGGGATTCGTATTTTGCACCTTCGCCGTGAACTCGAAGTCGCCGACTTTCGCGTCCTTGAGCCAGGCGATGCTCCACGGGCTGCGGTACGGTGGCTCGTATTTGCTCGCGCCCTTCACGCGGAGCACATGGTTGCCGGTCTGGCCCGGCTCGGTCTCGGCCTCGATCACTTCCCACACCGAGGTGCTGGGATCGGGGTCGGTCGTCTGCCAGCGATCCATGCCGTTTTCGAAGTCATCCTCGATAATCACGGGCAGCGCCGAATCGGCGTCGGCGGCTTGGACTGCTTGAGTCCCATCATATTGCGCGAACGCGAGCAGCAACAAACCTATTGCGAGACAGTGACTGTGGCGCATTGCGAACATCTCCCCGGGTGGAACTGGCAGGATCAATAGACCGCCTCCTAACGCTGGGCAAACCATTTGGTGCTGTGTGCGTAGTAGCGATCCGGCGGGCCCCCGCTTACCTCCTATGATACAAGTTGCCGTAGACTATAGCTACTGTTCTGGTTGTCGTGCGCGACAGTCGTGACGTGACTTGGCTCGCATCAAGCTGGGGCCGGCAGCAAACTTGTCCAAAAACAGGGGCGGACGGAAAACGCAGGCGGCTTTCTATGCGATCGCAGGTCAACGAGGGGTCCATTTTCATGCGACTGTCTTTCTCCAAGTATTACGGGTTCCTCGCGCTCATGGCACTGGTAATTTCACCGCCGAATACCGTTTTTGCGGAACCGCCGTTGGGGCAATTCGAGGGCTGGAGCGACGTCGGGCCGGTGAAGAAACCGGGTTCGGCCAGCTTTGATGCCGAGCACGAGCAGTACACGATCACGGCGGCCGGGACGAATATGTGGGACACCCAGGACGAATTCTTCTTCGCCTGGAAGCGGCTCAAGGGCGATTTTCAGATCAGCGCCCGGGCCCGATTTTTCGGCGCGGGGAAAGTGGCACATCGCAAAATGGGCGTCATTGTCCGCAAGTCGCTCGCCGCCGACTCGCCTTATGTCGACGTGGCGCTGCACGGCGATGGGCTGACGTCGATGCAAACGCGGAGGGCTGCCGGCGGCGTGACCACGCAGGTGATGGCGCCAATTGCCGGGGCCAACATTGTCCAGCTTGAGCGGAAAGGGAACAAGTACACGATGCGCGTTGCTTGGGACGGCGAGCCGTTTGCCCCGCCGCGCGAAGTCGAGGTCGATCTTGGTGACGAGGTGTACGTCGGTTTGTTCGTCTGCTCGCATGATGCGGACGAAAGCGTGACGGCCGAGTTTGACAATGTGCGGATCAGTGTGCCGGCGGCCGACGACTTTGTCCCTTATCAGGATTTCATCGGCAGCAACCTCGAGATCATGGACGTCGACACGGGCGTGAGGACGGTCGTCTATCGGGCCGACGATTCGATTCAGGCGCCCAACTGGACGACCGACGGCACGGCGCTGATCTTCAATCGCAACGGGCGGCTTTATCGTTTCGACCTGGCGATGGATAATTTGGCAGACAGTTTGCCGACCGAGATCGACACCGACTTTGCCACGGAGAACAACAACGACCATGTACTCTCCTTTGACGGCAAAATGCTGGGGATCAGCCATCGCCGCGACGCGGAAAGTAACTCGATCGTCTATACCGTGCCGGTCGAAGGGGGCACGCCCAAGGAGATCACGCCGACCGGGCCGTCGTACCTGCACGGCTGGTCGCCGGACGGCAAGGAGCTGGTGTTCACCGGCGGCCGTAACGGCAACTTCGACATCTACGCGATCGCCTCCGACGGTAGCGGCGGGGAGCGACGGCTCACCACCGACGAAGCACTCGACGACGGCCCCGAGTACTCGCCGGACGGCAGCCACATCTATTTCAACTCGACCCGCAGCGGCCTGATGCAAATCTGGCGAATGCCGCCGGGCGGCTACGAGCAGGAGCAAGTCACGGACGACGAGTTTAACAACTGGTTTCCCCACATCTCGCCCGACGGCAAACGGATCGTCTTCATTTCGTATGGCCAGGACATCGCGCCCGAGGAGCACCCGTTCTACAAACAGTGTTACCTGCGGCTGATGCCGTATCCGGCCGGGCCGGCGAAAGTGATCGCCTACGTCTACGGCGGGCAGGGGACGATCAACGTGCCAAGCTGGTCGCCTGATGGCAAGAAGATTGCGTTTGTGAGCAACACGGCGGGAGAGTGACAGCCGCGGGCTTCAAGTTATTTTGAATTCGGCTGCGAACTCAGCGATAGAGACGATTCGCGTCGCGGTCGCGAGAGAAGCACGCGAATGTAACAGATCGTTGTCACCCGTGATCAGATGGTCGGCGCCGCTGGACAGCGCCGCGGCCAGGAAGATGGCGTCCTTGGGATCTCGCGGAAAGCTGATTTCGATCGGCGGCGAAGGAATGACGACCGTGCGCAGTGTAATCAGATTTGACCACTGCTCTAGGAGCTCGGCTGTCAATCTAAATTTCGGTCGCTTGATGACCTCTATGTACTCGCTGAGGATTTCGGCGGTGGCAATCCAGCGAAAGTCGTCCTCAGTGGCAACGTCGCGAACGACTTTTTCGGGAAGGCGATCGCGCAGTGCCGCCGAGAGAAGCACATTGGTATCGACAATTACATTCATCGACTGGCGCGAAAATCGTCGATTTCGGATTGAATTTCGTCATCAGAAATCGACGCCGCTTTTGGCAACTTGCGGAGTTCGCGGCAAACGACATCCCAGGCGGCCGAAAACTCGCGAGCACTTTTTCGCTTGGGGCTGATCGACACCTCTACTTCGGTGCCTGGTGCGAACGGCAACCCCGCGACGCGAATGTCGCCGGATGCTTGAACCGTCGTTAGGGCTTCAAAGGAATTCATTGCGCGGAAAACTGCCGTGTGCTCGTGTCGAAGAGGGCCACTCTAATTCTATCATCGGCGGAACCAATTAAAAGACCGCAGATTTCGCCCATCAAACGGTGAACCCTCATTCCGGCAGATTGTAATCCCGCCAGAGCCAGCGGAGCGAATCGGGTAAGATCGCGCCGCCGTGGTTGCCGTTGTGGCCGCCTTCGCCATATTCGAAGTTGACGTCGTAGTTGCGGAATTTGAGGGAGGCGAACATCTGTTTGTTGCCCAGCGGCCAGCTGCCATGTTGGTTATCGAGGTCGTTCGAGCCATCCTGCATGAACACGCGTAGAGGTCGCTTGTGGCGCTTGCGGATCATGCCGGGGTAGCGATCGCCTCCGCGGATGTTGGTGAAGCTGCCGACGTGGGTAAGGACCTTGCGAAACTCGTCGGGCCGCTCCCAGGCGACGGTGAACGCGCAGATGCCGCCGCTGGAGATGCCGGCGATCGCATGGCCCTCGGGGTCGTCCGTAATGTTGTAGTCCTTGCGGACCGCGGGGAGAATTTCCGTGAGCAGAAACTTCGCGTAGTCGTCCGAGAGCGTGTCGTACTCGAAGCTGCGATTCTCCGGCTGCGGGTTCCAGCCCGGCTCGGGCGGTAGCTCGGGCTTCTTGTGACCGGGGTCGACGAAGACGCCGACAGTCACTGGCATCTCGCCCTTGTGAATTAGATTGTCGAACACCACGGGGACGCGGAAATCGCCCTCCTCACCGATATAGGTGTGGCCGTCTTGAAAGACCATCAGCGCGGCAGGCTTCGACGCGTCGTACTGGGCCGGCACGTAGACGTAGTAGCGGCGGATCGTGCCGGGGAAGACCTGGCTGTCTTTCCAGACGTGGGTGGTGACTTTGCCTTTCGGCACTCCTTCGTGGCGGAAGGAGTCTGGACCGTAGGGGTACTTGAGCTCGATCCGCGGCTCTTGGGCGAGAGATGAAGTGGCGAATAGCAGGGGAACCAGGAAGACGAACAGTCTCGCCAACAACGATCGCTCTTTGCGTTGACTCCCCATCAGCCGAGTACCTTGCGGCCGGTGGAATCGCCCAATCGCTCGACGCCCTCGGCCCCGACGCGGTCGAGCATGTCGAGGAACAGGTTGCACATGGGCTGATTGGGCACCTTCAAATAGCGGCCCGTCTCGATGCGGCCGCCCGCCGAGCCCGCGAGGATCACCGGCAGGTCGGTGTGGGAGTGGCGGTTCGGGTCGGCATTGCCGCCAGCGTAGACAATTAGCGAGTTTTCGAGAATCGAGCTGCCGTCCGGGTCGCGGGCCGCGGCGAGCTTATCGAGGAAGCGGCCGAAGTGTTCGACGTGGTGCCGATCGATGCGGGCAATCTTGTCGAGCAGATCGGGCTTCTCTTGGTGATGCGAGATATTGTGGTGTCCGTCGGCGACACCGAGCTGCGGGTAGGGGCGGTTGTCGCCGTCGTGGCCGAGCATCATCGTGGCGATGCGGGTCGAGTCGGTCTGGAACGCCAACAGCATCAGGTCGTACATCAAATCCATGTGATCGCCGACCTCGGGCGGAATGCCGGAGGGCGTGTCGATTTCGGGGTCGGGCACGGCGCCGAAGCCTTCGGTGTGCACGATCCGTTTTTCGATCTCGCGGATGCTGGTCAGGTACTCGTCGAGCTTTTGGTCGTCGCGATCGCCGAGCTTCCGCCGCAGCGAACGCGCGTCTTCGAGCACGAAATCGAGGATCGAACGCTGCGTTTGCTGGCGAGCTCGGAAGGCCTCGCCGCGCTGGCCTTGGACGCCTTCGCCGAAGAGTCGCTCGAAGAGCAGCCGCGGGTTCGACTCGGGCGGCATCGGCGTGACGTCCGAACGCCAAGAGACGTTGTACTGATACGCACAGGCGTAGCCGCTGTCGCAGCCTTTGGCCTGTCGCTCGGGATCGCTGGTGAGTTCGAGCGAGGGGAAGCGCGTGTGATTGCCGATTCGCTGGGCAGCGACCTGGTCGACGGAGATGCCGAGATGGATGTCGGAGCCGGCCGTCTTGCGAGCGCGGACGCCGGTGAGCAGCGTGGCGTTGGCCCGGGCATGGTCGCCGGCGCCGTCGGGACCGGGCTCGGCATTTAAATGGTCGAGGCCGGAGATGACTTGGATGTGGCGCTTGACGCCCTCGAGCGAGGCCATCGTTTCATTGAGTTGGAACGCGGAGCCTTCGCCCGTGGGCCACCAGCGATCGAGGTTGCAGCCGTTTGGAAACGTGATGAACGCCATCCGCAGCGGAGCGGCGGCCGGACTGCCTGCGATCGCATCGGCCGCGAGCGCTTGTCGCGGCAAGAGGGACGGCAACACGGGGAGCGCGACGAACGCACCGACTCCCTGAAGGAAGCGCCGCCGCGACCAGGCCGAGGGCGCCGCTGCGGAATCCATGTCGCGTCGGAAAGTGGCCATGGCGAGATCCTTTAGCGAAGGGACGATGGTTCGCGACTTGCCTGCTGATCGGTTTCCGGTTCCGACAACTTGCGTTGCTGCTGGAACGGCGCCGACTCGACGATGCCGCGTAGCAGGACGGAGAACCGGCCGTCTTTTTCATCGAGCTGGCGGACGATCGCGTCGACCGTCGGCTCGTCGTAGTATTCTAAACCCCGCCCGGTGGCGTAGGTAAGCAGCTTTTCGGTGAGACAGCGGTAGAAATCGAGCTTGTGCTCGTTCTGCAGCACTTTTTTCAGATCGCCGATCGTCTGAAACTGTTCCCCGGTAAGCAGGGTGCCCGCGGTATCGATTGGCAGGTCGTGTTCGGTGTCGCGCCACATCCCCAAGGCGTTAAAGTTTTCCATCGCCAGACCCAGCGGATCGAAGCGGGCGTGGCAGCCGGCGCAAAGCGGATCCTTGCGATGGATCTCGAGTGCTTCGCGGAGCGAAGCTTGATGATCGGTCACCGCACCGGCGGCGGCTTCGAGCGGAGGCACGGCCTTGGGTGGCGGCGGAGCGGGCGTGCCGAGAATGTTGTCGAGCACGAACAGGCCGCGCTTCACCGGCGAGGTCCGCGTGGGGTTCGACGTGACGACGAGTGTCGTGCCTTGCGTCAGTACGCCGCCGCGGGGACTATCCGCGGGGAGCTCGACGCGGCGCATCTCGCTGCCTTCGACGCCGGGAATGCCGTAGTACTCGGCCAGTCGCTGGTTGAGGAAGGTGTAGTTGGCGTCGATCAGTTCCGTGAGATTGCGGTCTTCGCGGACCACGTAGTCGAATGTCATTTCCGTTTCGCGGCGCATGGCGTAGCGGACGTCGCCGCCGAACTTCTCACGGAGCTGTTCATATTTCATGAACTTCTCGCGTGCCTGGGCCCGCTCCTCGTCGCGTGCCTTTTCGGCCGCCGCAGCGATCTGGCGGTGCTCGGCGCGGAGTTTTTCGACCGCTTCGGGACCTGCTTTCTCGGCGGCTGCCAACGCGCGCGTTTGCTCCCGTTCGAGACGCTGCCGCTGCCTGCGATCGCGCCGTCGAGCGTTCCGGAATTGATCGAGCAACGCTTCCCACTCTTCCTGGTAGCCGAGTGCCGCGACGGCATCGATCGAAATGGTTTCGACGTCGCGGGCCTGCAACCATTGGCCGACGAAATTCCTCACGAAGGAGTCAGACCGCGGGTCGGCGAACATCCGCGTGAGTTGCGCGTCGAGCTGGGCGCGAAGCTGGCCGCGGCCGGCTAGCTCGATCAACTCGTCATCTGGCATGGTGGTCCAGAGAAAATAAGAGAGCCGCGACGCCAAGGCGTACTCATCGACCAGCGGATTCGTCTTGCCTGGCGGGAGGGGCCCGGCGTCCTCGACGCGGAACAAGAACCGCGGCGACGAGAGCACGGCGACCATGGCCTGAGCGATTCCTTCCTCAAAGGTTTTGCCGGGCTGGTCGTAATCAATCTTCGCCAGCGCCACCAGCTTGTCGACCGATGCATCGTCGACTGGACGGCGGAAGGCCCGCGACGCGAATTGGCTGAGTACCTTTTGGGCGTATGCGTCGCGTTCGGGACCGCTCGCCGGCGGCGCACCGTCCGGGAAAAATCGCGTGTAGTTCTTCGGCGGCACCCAGGCGCTCGCGTCGAGTGGACCTTCCACGCGAATCGAGTTGACCCGGAAGTCGAGTGGATGGATCTGCCCTGCGATCGGTTCGAGCGGCTTGATCGCGATCCGGATGGGGTATTCGCCGGCGTCGAGGTGTTCGGTGACTTCATGACGGACGTCGAGGTCGTCGCGCCAGGCGTAGGTCTCGTGGAACAATTGCTTGCCGTTGAACTCGCCCGTCACTTCGCAGCGGCCCGGATCAAATTCCCAATAGCCGTCGATCCGCGCTTCGACGACGATGCGATAGTCGGCGGGCGACTCGATCTTGATCTTCCCCACGAGCTCGGCCGGCTCGTAGAAAGAAATCTTTTGTGCTCGCTGTTTGCCGTCGGTGCTGGTGATTGCGTCGCCGCTCAGACGGCGTCACCGGCACGACGCGCGACTCTTTCGGCACAGCCTGAGAGATAATGTTTTCCGCCGCTTGAATGTACTTTTCCATCAAGAGCGGCGAGAGGCTCAGCGAGTCGCCGATGTTGTCGAAGCCATAGCCGGAATCGTCGGGCGGGAAGTTCACTTCGGTGTTGTAGTCCACTCCCATCAGGTCGCGGATCGTGTTGCGATACTCGGCCCGATTGAGTCGGCGCAAGGTGACGTGGCCCGGGTCGGGATCGGCTGGGTCGATGCCAAAGGCGTCGCGTTCGATCCAGTGGGCGAGTTCGGCGCGCTCGGCCGCCGTGGGCTGTTCCTCCTCGGCGGGCGGCATCATGTGCGAGCGGACATTCTTGAGCACCGCCCACCAAAGCTTCGAATCGGCGAGCATCGCTTCGTCGGAGGCAAACTCGTCAAGAGTCCGGCCCCCTTCGCTCGCACCGTAGCCGTGGCAACCGTAGCAATACGTCTCGAGGATCGGCTGGACTTTTTCGCGGAAGCGGTCGGCAGCGGGCGACGTACCGTCAGCCGTAGCTCGTTCATCGGCGGCTCGTTCGTCGGACGCAGGTTCGTCGGACGCTGCGACCGCGGCGAGCAGGGCCCCGCCCAGGAGAATCGCCATCGGAAAGAGAACGATCTGCCGCATCATCGATCTTGCCGCTCGAGGATCGTGACAGGCCGCGGGGACCGCGGCGGGTGGGAGGGGATGTGCCTCGCATTGAGACACCGGTTTATTGTAGCCATTTTCGCACCCGTCGCCCACTAGACTGTAAGATTTTGCCGCGATCGGTAATATCCTTTGTACCGTCGTAGATTCGCGCATGCCTTGTCTTGTAACCTGTTACAAATAGCCATTCGGTTTGCAAAAAGCCGATCCGTGCAGGCGAGCGAATCGTGCGGTATCTGAGTTGGTCGGTTCGGTGTCGATCAGCAATTCGAAGTTCGGCAATCTAGCTGTCAGCAATACGTATGTGTCCCCGTGAGTACACCATGACAATTCGTTCTCTGGCGTTGCGTAGTACGTTGGCTCGGACCATTGTGTTCGGACTCTTCTTGTCCGGACTCGTCGCGGCGACGGCCCAGGATTCGGCACCCAGGCTGCCGCTGGTCGAGAATTTCAATCGCGGCTGGAAGTTTGCCAAGGGGGACGCAGCCGGCGCCGAGCAGACCGACTTCGATGACGCCGCCTGGCAAGCCGTGCGATTGCCACACGACTGGGCGATCTCTGGGCCGCACAATCCGGACGAGTGGGGTCACACGGGCAAGCTGCCCTGGAAGGGCGTCGGCTGGTATCGCAAATCGTTCACGCTCGATCCGCAGCTGGCCGGCAAGGAAGTCTATCTCGACTTCGACGGCGTGATGGCCTTCCCGAAGATCTACGTCAACGGACAGCTCGCCGGCGAATGGGACTACGGCTACACGTCGTTCCGCGTGGACGCGACGAAGTTTGTGAAGTTTGGCGAGCCGAACACCGTCGCGGTCCGCGTCGATACGACGAATCACGGTTCGCGCTGGTATCCGGGCGCGGGCATCTACCGCAAAGTGACGCTCGTGGTAGCCAATCCGGTACACGTCGCCCAATGGGGAACCTATATCACCACGCCGGAAGTCCACAAGGATGCGGCGAAGGTCCGCGTGCGAACCGCGGTCGAGAACCAGCTCGACGCCCGCTCGGATGTGTCCGTGAGCGTCGTGATTCGCGATCCTGCCGGCAAAGAAGTGGCCAGCGGCTCGACCAGCGCCGAGCTCGAGCCGATGCAGTCCCACTGGTTCGACGAATCGTTCGAGGTCGCGGCGCCGCAGCTGTGGGACATCGAGAGCCCGAACCTTTACACAGCGACGACCACGGTCCGCTCGGGCGAAGTCGTCGTCGACGAACATACAAACACGTTCGGCATCCGCACGTTCGAGTTCACCGCGAACGACGGTTTCCATCTCAACGGCAAGCGAGTCCAGTTGCAGGGAGTCTGCCTGCATCACGACCAGGGACCGTTGGGCGCGATGTTCTTGCCGCGGGCGATGGAGCGGCAACTCGAGATCATGCGCGAGATGGGCGTGAACGCGATTCGTACCAGCCACAACGCCCCGGCTCCCGAGCTGCTTGCGCTGTGCGACAAGATGGGCTTTGTCGTGTGGGATGAGTGCTTCGACAAGTGGGACGACAAGGCCGACCGCGTGAACGGCCAGCCGTCGCTCGAGGACCATGCCAAGCGCCACTTGCGGGCCTTGGTCGCGCGGGATCGCAATCATCCGTCGGTCGTCGTCTGGTCGATCGCCAATGAGATTAGCGACATGGGTGGCGCCAACGGCCTCACGAAAGATCGCGTGGCGATGATGCGCGACGTGGTCCGATCGTTTGACGACACGCGACCGGTCGGCTTAGCACACCATATTCCCGAGACCGCGAATTCGGACACATTCGAGCCGCTCGACGTGACCGGCTGGAACTACGCCCGCCGGTACTCGATCATGCGTGATAAGTATCCGGAGAAACCAATTCTCTACACGGAATCGGCCTCGGCGCTGTCGACTCGCGGCTTCTACGAGCTGCCGCTGGTGGCCGCCCGCACCGATTTTTCCGATGCCCATCAGGTCGATTCGTACGACATGAACTCTGCCCGCTGGTCGGACATCGCCGACGTGGAGTTTGACTTGATGGAGCGGGATAAGTTTGTGGCGGGCGAGTTCGTCTGGACTGGCTTCGACTACCTGGGCGAGCCGACGCCGTTCGATCGGCAGGCGTCGAGTTCCTACTTCGGCATCGTCGACACCTGCGGTCTGCCCAAGGACCGCTTCTATTTCTACCGCAGCCACTGGCGCCCCGAAACGCCGACCGTCCACATCCTGCCGCATTGGAATTGGCCCGAGCGCGTCGGCGAGAATGTGCCCGTGTATGTCTACACCAACGGCGACAGCGCCGAACTGTTTCTCAATGGCAAGTCGCTCGGTCGGCGGGAAAAGAGCAAAAACTATTCGCCGCGCGAAAACGTGGCGGTCGGCAAGGCGTCCACGGCCAGCTCCGTGGGTACGCGTCGCGGCAAAGATCAGACGCCCGATCTAGGCAACGACGGCAACCGCGGCACGCCCTGGGTCGCGGCCAGCGGCGGCAAGAACGAGTGGTGGCAGATCGACTTGGGCGGTGTCGAGCCGATTGCCGACGTCGTGCTCAGCACGCAGGGCAATCCGGGCGATTTCCTCTATCGGATCGACGTTTCGGACGACGGCAACACCTGGCGGACGATGGTCGATCACGACACATGGTACGAAGGTTGGGGCGACCAATTCACGCACGGGCTCAACACCGACGCGCGATTCATCCGCGTGACATTCACCGACATGCGCAACGACGCGCGGGCCGCAGTCCGCGAATTTGACGTCTATCCGCAGTCGTACTATGCCGTGGCCGACAAGTACCGCCTCCGCTGGCTGGATGTCCCCTACGAGCCGGGCGAGCTCAAGGCGGTCGCTTACAAGGATGGCCAGCCGATTGGCGAGGCGGTGATGAAGACGGCCGGCGCGCCGGCGAAGATTCGGCTCACGCCCGACCGGAAGAGCCTCGCGGCCACGGGCGACGATTTGTGTTACTTGTTGGTCGAGGCGGTCGACGCGGACGGAAACCTCTGTCCGCTCGCCGACAATTTGATCGATTTCAAAGTCGATGGCCCGGCCACGATCGCCGGCGTCGGCAACGGCAATCCGCTGTCGATCGAACCCTACCAGGCGGACCACCGCAAGCTGTTCTTCGGCAAGGCGCTGCTGATCGTCCGGATGGACGAGGGAACGGGTGGCGAGGTGAAGATCACTGCGTCGGGCGAGGGCCTGAAACCATCGACCGCGGCGATTAAAAGCCGATCATAGCTCGCTGCAATCGACCGCGCAAATGGCCTTGGCTTGTTAATGTGTTACAATAGATCAGGGGAAACAACCTCCCTGTGAGGCGATGCCATGGATTTGCCAGATTATCTCAACCGATTGCCCGATGGCGAAATTGTCGTGGCTGGTCACCGCATCGGTCTCTTTCATCTCGTTCAGTATTACAACGAAGGTGAGTCGGCCGAAATGCTCGCGAGCCGCTATCCGACTCTGTCTCTGGCACTGGTTCACAGGGTAATTGCTTTCTATCTCGATCATCTGTCGGAGGTGGATGGATATGTTGCCGACTGCATGGGCGCACTTGATGGACAAGAGCGCAGCGCCCGGCAGGTCAATCTGAGCGCCCTGAGACTGCGCTTGTCGCCGGGCTCCGCTTCGGCGTCCGCGGCGGAAAGCTCGGTCTAATTCTCATGCCACTCGCGTTCGTGTTCGACGAGCACTTGCGAGGCCCGCTGTGGCAAGCAGTATTGCGGCGCAATTTGCGCAGTGATTTCGTGCTCGACGTCGTTCGGGTGGGTGACCCAGTGGAGTTGCGACTCGGCGCCACCGATGCAGAGATTCTTCTCTGGGCAGAGGGCGAAAATCGGTTGCTCGTCACGGAAGATCGACAAACCATGGCCACGCACCTTCAGAACCACTTGCGTAATGGGCGCCACTGTCCGGGAGTCTTGATGACTCGCGCAGGAATTCGAGTTCCGGCATTGGTTGAATGCCTTGAACTGATCGCTTTGGCTGGCGAAAGGGCCGAATTCGCAGATGCGCTGACCTTCATCCCCTAGTGTATCGACGATAGTTCGGTGCATTCTGATGCGCTCTAGAACGCGCCGGACAAGTGATAGTAGGCTTCGTTCGCGCGGATTTCTTTTTTGAACTCGAAGAGGCTGGTGTTGTTGCCGATCACCAAGAGCTCGACGCCCGCCATCTCGGCAAAGGCTTCGAGGTGTTCGGTCGTGAGCGATTGGCTGAAGCTGGTGTGATGGGGACCGCCGGCGATGATCCAGGCGGCGGCGGCCGTTTGCAGGTCGGGCCGAGCTTGCCACACGGCGCGGGCCACGGGCAGCTTGGGCAACGCGTGGGGTGGCGCGATCACGTCGAGTTCGCTCACGAGCAGGCGGAAGCGGTTGCCCATGTCCATCACGGCCGCGTTCACGGCGGGGCCTGGCGGTGCGTCGAATACCAGTCGCACCGGATCCTCCTTGCCGCCGATACCGAGCGGATGAATTTCGAGCGTTGGCCGACCGGCTGCAATCGACGGGCAAATCTCGAGCATGTGCGATCCGAGGACGAGCGGTCGGGCCGGGTCGAAGTGGTAGGTGTAGTCCTCCATGAACGACGTGCCGCCCGGCATCCCGGCCGACATGACCTTCATCGCGCGGAGCAAAGCGGCAGTCTTCCAATCGCCTTCGGCGCCAAAGCCGTACCCATCGGCCATGAGCCGCTGCGAAGCGACGCCGGGCAGCTGCTTGAGCCCGTGCAGGTTTTCGAAAGTGTCGGTATAGCCTTTGAAATTTCCGGCCTCGAGAAAGGCGCGCAGGCCAAGCTCGATCCGCGCGGCGTCCCGCAGCGAAGAACGCCGTGCTCCGTTCTTGCGCAGCGGCTCGGCCACGACGTACTCTTCATCATACCGGCCGCAGAGTCGATCGACCTCGGCGTCGCTCACCGCGTCGACGCAGGCCGCGACTTCGCCCAAACCGTAGCCGTTCACCGAATATCCAAAGCGGATTTGCGCCTCGACTTTATCGCCTTCGGTCACCGCGACCTCGCGCATGTTGTCGCCGATGCGGGCGAAGCGTGCGCCCTGTGCGTCGTGCCAGGCACAGGCGGCTCGCGCCCACACGGCGAGCCTGGCGATCGACGCTTCATCCTGCCAATGGCCGACGACAACCGTGCGGCCCAGACGCAGGCGACTGCACATGAACCCAAACTCGCGGCCGCCGTGGGCCGATTGGTTGAGATTCATGAAGTCCATGTCGATCGTCGACCAGGGGATGTCGCGATTGAATTGCGTGTGGAAATGGGCGAACGGCTTCGTCGAGCGCGGTGAGGCCGGCGATCCACATCTTGGCGGGCGAGAAGGTGTGCATCCAGGTAATCAGGCCGACGCAGTTCTCGGCGCGATTGGCGTCCAGGCAGAGCTGATGGATCGCGTCGGGACCGACGAGCACCGGCTTGAAGACGACTTGGACCGGCATCGAGGCGGACTTGCTGAGCCCGGCAGCGATCGCCTGCGAATCGGCGGCGACCTGCTTCAGCACTTCCTCGCCATAGAGATGCTGGCTGCCCGTGACAAACCAGACTTCGAGTTGTTTCAAGTCGATCATGAATGTTCTCGTGGATGTAATCAAAAACTAGACGGCGGTGCGCTAGCGCTGTCCGTAGTATGCATTGGGGCCGTGTTTGCGTTCAAAATGCTTCGTCAGCACGTAGGATTCGAGAGGCACACCTTGGGGCCGCAAGGCGAGAACGCCCAGTGCCATCTCTGCCACCGCCTCGAGCGCCACGGCGTTTTTCACCGAGTCGGCGACATTCTTCCCCCAGGCAAACGGTGCATGGCCGGCGACCAGCACCGCCGGCATCGCGGCCGGATCCAAGTCGCGGAAACGCTCGACGATCACCTGGCCGGTGTTTACTTCGTAGCCCTCGTCGAACTCCTGCTCGGTTAGTGGACGAGTGACCGGCACCGGGCCGAAAAAATGGTCGGCGTGGGTAGTGCCGAAGCAGGGAATCTCGATTCGCGCCTGGGCAAAGATCGTGGCGAAGCGGCTGTGGGTATGTGTGATTCCGCCGATGGTGGGAAAATTGCGGTACAGCAGGACGTGGGTCGGCGTGTCGCTCGAGGGGCGGAGTTTCCCTTCGACGACTTGGCCGTCCAAATCGACCACGACCATCTGCTCGGGCCGCATGTCGTCGTACGACACACCGCTTGGCTTGATCACGACATGTTGGCGATCGTCGCTGATTCCGCTGACGTTGCCCCACGTGAGCGTGACGAGACCGTGCGCGACGAGATCAAGATTGGCCTGGCAGACTTGTGCTTTGAGAGCGTCGAGCATGAACTCAGTCCTGGCGAACAGTGCTACGGATGGCGATCAATTGCTTCATGATACCGTGTAGCTGGCCAGTTGCGGCAGTCGTGCCGAAGGCGTCGTGTAGCTGTCGGTAGAGCGGGTAGAGCTGCGCGTAGGCAGCGGCATTCGCCTTGATGGGGCGATAGGCCTGCGACTTGACGCCTGTCATTTTCTTCTGGGCCTGTTCGACTCGGCGGTAGACGCCGCCTACCACGGCGCCAAAGATCGCGGCCCCCAGGGCACACGTTTGGGCCGATCGGCTGACTTTCATCGGGCGATTGCAGACGTCGGCATAAATTTGCATCACGAACGCGTTCTTTTCGGCGATGCCGCCGCAGTTGACGACTTCTTCCACCGCGATGCCATATTCCTCGAACCGATTGATGATCGTGAGCGCGCCGAAGGCGGTCGCTTCGACCAGGGCGCGGTAGACCTCGGGCGCGGTGGTGTGAAGCGTCTGTCCGATCAGGAGGCCGGAGAGCAGGGGATCGACGAGGATCGTGCGATTTCCGTTGTTCCAGTCGAGCGCGAGCAAGCCGCTCTCCCCGGGGCGGAGCTTGGCAGCGTCCCGCGTGAGGTTGACGTGGGGATCGCCTTTGGAGGTGTAACGGGCGGGTGCCAAATTGCTGACAAACCAATTGAAAATGTCGCCGACCGCCGACTGGCCGGCCTCGAGCCCGTACATGCCCGGGAGGACCGAGCCCGGCACGATACCGCACAGGCCGGGCACATCCGGCAGCTGGCGATCCATCGGCGCGACCATCATGTCGCAGGTGCTGGTACCGATAATCTTCACGAGGGTGCCCGGCTTGATACCCGCTCCGACGGCACCCATGTGGGCGTCGAACGCTCCGACGGCGACCGGGATGCCAGCGGGCAGGCCGACTTTTTTCGCCACAGCGGGGTCGAGGTGCCCGGCCAGTTGATCAGACGCTGCGGCCGGGGTGGCATAACGATCGCGCAGCGGCGCGAGATCTTTGTCCAGCGACGCGAGGAACTTTGCGTCCGGCAAGCCGCCCCAGCTGTCGCTGTAGAGGGCTTTATGGCCGGCGGCACATATGCCGCGTTGCATGGTGTGCGGATCGGTGTTTCCGGTAATGTAGCCAGGAACAAAGTCGGCTAGCTCGACCCAACTGTACGCGGCGCTAAAAACTTGCGGGGCGGTGCGCTTGCAATGCAGCAGCTTCGACCAAAACCACTCGCTGGAGTAGGTGCCGCCGCATTTGGAGAGATAGCCGGCCGGATGCTTCCCGGCTTTCTCTGTGATCTCGGCGGCTTCGGCGTGGGAGGTGTGATCTTTCCACAGCCACGCATGAGCGGCCGGATTGTTCTGAAACTTTCGCTGCATGGCGAGCGGAGTCCCGTCGCGATCGACCGGGATCGGCGTCGAACCGGTTGTGTCGACGCCGATGCCGACCACATGCTCCGGCTTGAACCCGGGCTTCCGCTTGGCCGCGGCGACGGCCTTTCTCACCGAAGTATCGAAGCCTTGTACGTAGTCGGCCGGGTTCTGCCGGGCGAGGTTCGGATCGGCGGAGTCGAGAAGCACGCCCGACTCGCCGCTGGGATAGTTGTAAACGTGGCTGGCAATTTCCGCTCCATCGGCCGTATCGACAACGAGCGCGCGAACGCTGTTGGTACCGTAGTCGACCCCAATCGAGAACCTCTTGCCGGACGCCTTCGCCATTCTTCCCCCTGTATTCAACTTTCTTGTTAACGCCTGCGCATTGCGAAATAGCTAACTCAAATGTGGAAATAGCGCAGAGCGTTTTATCGCATTGTACGCTAAATTGACGTGCATACAATCGGGCGAGAACGCATTGTCGAAGTGCCGCGGCGTGGCCGAGAATCTCGAATTTGTGTTCTCCCTGCACCCTCAAAGCTGGGGCCGGGGCGGTAGATGTTCGTACCCCTCGATTCGCGGCACCGATTCCAATACCCTCTATCGGAACTAGTCAATCTGCACTTCAGGAACATTGATCATGCGTGTACTTGTCACTGGCGGCGCCGGCTATGTCGGTTCGCATGCCGCGAAATTTCTAGCGGCGAACGGTCACGACGTCGTCATCGTCGACAACCTTGCTGAAGGGCATCGGGCCGCGGTGGGCAAGTTGCCACTGGTGGTTGCCGACCTGCTCAATCAGGCGGCGATCGTCGACGTGCTCAAGACGCATCGCATCGAGGCGGTGATGCACTTTGCCGCGTTTGCTTACGTGGGTGTCTCGGTGACCGAGCCGGCCAAGTATTATCACAACAACATCGTGGGGACGCTCGCACTGCTGGACGCGATGCTGGCGGCCGACGTGAAGCGGATTGTGTTTTCGAGCACCTGTGCCACGTACGGCATCCCCACCAAGGTGCCGATCCGCGAGGACCATCCGCAGGCGCCGATCAATCCCTACGGCTTCACCAAGCTGGCGATCGAGCATGCGCTGTCGGATTATGCCCATGCGTACGGGCTCGGCTACGCCGCTTTGCGATATTTCAATGCGTCGGGTGCCGCCGAAGACGGCACGATCGGCGAGGACCATGATCCCGAAACGCACCTGATTCCGCTCGTGCTGCAGGTGGCGCTCGGCCAGCGGGAAAACGTCGCCATCTTTGGCACCGACTACCCCACGCCGGACGGCACCTGCGTGCGCGACTACATCCACGTCGACGATCTGGCCGCGGCCCACGTGCTTGCCATAGAGAAGTTGGGCGAAGGCACGGCGCTCAAGCTCAACCTCGGTACGGGTCGGGGCGCCAGCGTGCAGGAGGTCGTCGACATCGCTCGATCGGTCACTGGCCACAAGATTCCGACTAAGCAAGCGGAGCGGCGCGAAGGCGATCCGCCGGAGTTGGTGGCCGACCCCGCCGCGGCGAAGCGCGAAATCGGCTGGGTAGCCAAGCACCAGGACATGCGCGGGATCATCGAGTCCGCATGGGGCTGGCACAAAACGCATCCGCAAGGCTACGGCGAATAGTTTCTGGTCAAGCCTAACTTTGCGGGTTCGGTGCCACGGAAACGGTGAGCAATACATGCCTTACTAAGCACCGCACCCGAAAAGATTAGTTTGACAAAGCACTAGCTCGGCCTGCGATGATACAATCGTCGCATGCCGCTTTTGATCGATGGTTACAATCTGCTGCACGTGTCGGGTGTTTTCGGTAGCGGCACGGCGCTCACCGAGCTGCATCGCTCGCGGGAGGCCCTGCTGGCGTATCTTGCCGCGTCGCTTGAGCCGGCCCAGCGTTCGCACGTGACCATCGTTTTCGACGCTGCCGGGCGCCGCCGGGACTGCCGCAGCGTTTTTCCTACGAAGGGATCCGTGTCGAGTTTGCCCGCGATCCGGGAAATGCCGACGAGCTGCTGGAGCGGCTAATCGCGGCCCACGACGCGCCGCGGACTCTAGTGGTGGTGTCGAGCGATCACCGGGTGCAGCGTGCAGCGCGCCGGCGGCGGGCGAAGGCCGTCGATAGCGACCGCTGGTGGGCGGAATTGAATAGCGACCGCCGATCGCGGAGAACAGAGCGACCGACCGCGCCGCAGAAGCCGACGGTCGACCTGAGCGCGGGGGAAGTCGATTATTGGGTGAAGCAATTTGGCGATGTGCCCGAGGAGACCCGCGGCAAGGTGAAGAAGAGCAAACCGGCCGTCGATCTCGACAATCCGTTTCCGCCCGGGTATGCCGAAGACTTGTTGAAAGACGAGTAAATTGCTTCGTTAGCCGGCGGGCTTGTCTCGGCGATTATTCGCGCCGGGACAAGCCCGCCGGCTAACATGCTTTCCGCGCGATCAACCGGTCGTTGGAACGGGCGGCGTCGGCGGGGGCGTTTCTGGGCGGATCGTGATGTCGCCCGTCGCGCGGAGTTCGAGCTCGTAGACCGCGCCCGGTTTGACGCGCATCGAGACGGCCGACCCATGGGCGGCGTAGATGCCCAGCTTGGCCGCGCGTTCCGGATCGTTGGCGATCAGCCAGAAGTCGTTCCAAATCTTTTGCTCGAACTCGGACATCGACGTGCCGCGGGCGTAGGCGGTTGGACGGGTGCCGACCTCGTCGAGCACGAAGCCCTCGGCCGCCTGCTGATGTTCGCCGAAGACGCGCTGGAACAGACAGATCGCGGTGGCTCGGTCGAGGTCTGAGTCTTCGATGTATTTGTCGTCGAATGTGACGCGCAGGTAGTCGACGTAAACCTGATCGCCCTGGATTTCAAATTGCTTCGCCGCCCCGATCGGCTGGCCATCGTCGTTGACCTCGACGAACTCGATTTTGGAGATCGGCATGCCGAGCGCGATGTCCTGGTGCTGGTCGATCACGGTGAGCCGGGCGAGCCGACGTCGAACTTTAAGTAGCCGCATCGCCACTTCGAGCCGGGCGAGCTTCTCGTTGAGCTCGCCGACTTGAGCGTCGCGGGCCTTGAGTTCGCCGATCGCCTTGGTAAGTTCTTCTTGTTTTTCGGCGAGCCGCTGTTGGGGCTCGTTGTAAAGGGCGTAGCCGATGTAGCCCCCGTATCCGGCAGCACCCACGACGACGATGGCGAGCATCGTCCGCAAGGTGCTGTTCACGGTTTTGATCGTGTCGTTGACTCCCATGCGGCAAGTATAGGTTGCACTCCGGCGAGCCACAATCTGCGACAGACTGGAACGGCGTGAATCTTTTGGTTCGATTAGAGGGAGTCGCAGCACACCAACCGCAAATCGGTTGGCTGGTCGAGTGGAGCCTGCCCTTCGATGGCCACGGCCCACCGTGAGAGCGCGAGCAGTGACCAGGCGGTTTGATCGAGTTCGCCGCTCGATTGCGTGCCGACCAGAAAGTCGATTCCGCGACGGGTTGCTTCATGGTCGGCGAGTCCCGCGGCCACCAACGCGAGCACGACTGCCGCGGTCTGTGCGACGTCGGATTCGGCCGTCGTAGTAAAGTCGCCCACGGCGCCGCAATCGTTCGGTTCACGCCAACCGCCGTCGTCCTGTTCGTGGATCAGCAGCCAGTTCACGCCGGCGCCGATCGCAGGTTGGGATTGCTGGGCACTCGCCGCGATCAGTCCACGCAAGGCCCAAGTTGTGCTCTCGATCGGGCGACATCCAGCAGGGCTCGTCCAACTGCCATCGCCGCGCTGGCTCGAACCGAGGAATGCGACGGCGCGGGCGATGGCCGCGTCGTGCATATCGTGGCCAGGGTGCGAAATCAGTTCGAGCATCCGACCGGTTGCAGCGGGTTCGCTGGCCGTGTTGGGGGAGTGATCACTGGCGCGAAGCATGCCCCGCCAGCGGCGACTCGAGATGGTTTCGTCCGCGAAGTTCCATCCCCCGTCTCCCCGTTGGAGTCGGTGGCATGCCTGCAAATGCTCTGCGACAAGTTGTGCGGGATCGACTGCGGATGGTGGAACATCGCGGTCCGTCATGAATGGAGAGTTTTCGACGGCGAGTTGAATTCTCGGCGGCAAGGAACCGTCGGTCGCGGAACGCACTTCGGTTAGACATCTGCCTACTTGAAGTAGCGCGGCGACTTCACTTGCCGAGCTTGTCCTGCGATTCGTGTCGAGGCGATGGGTTGCCAGCCAGCCGATCCCCGCCGTCACGGGAAGTTCGTCAGCGCCGATTCCGCTAGAGACGAGCGCCTCGAGTGCAAGTGCCGTGTCGGCCGTGAGAGACGTTTCGGAATGAGAACGGGCATCGTCCGCGTCGGCGCTGTCCAACTGCTGTCGAAGGTATTCACAGCGGACGACCACGCGACTGGATCCCGCGTGGCCGAGCGCGTGGAGAGCGATTCGTTGCCAGGCCAGTTCGTTTACCGAGACGACGCCGCCACTTGGTTCGGCCGCCGCATCTGTCAGCAGGAAGTCTGCCCGGGTGAGTGCTCGCTTGCGAAGTGGCAGAAAGCTAAATCGCTCGCATCCCGACCAGAGACCGCTGGCTGGTGTCGAGGTGTCCGCCGCGAAGTAGCCGCTCGTCTTGGGCCAATGTTGCGGCTGTTCGATGAACAGTTCGCGGACGCCGCGGGCAAGTTCGACGTCGCGTCGCGGTCGGAGAGTCCAGGCGACTGAGTAGGCCGCCAATCGCAGCTCGTCGGCGGCCGAGAACCAACTCGTGCAGGCCGGCATTAAGAGCCATTCCGGCGAAATTGTCGGGCAATTGTCGTATTCGATCTGACCGAACAACGCGAGCCACAGCCGGGTGGTCGCGCAGCAGGCGTCGGCACCACCTCGCTGGCGAATCGCCTGGCGGGCACGGGCCATGTCCGGATGATTCGCATTCTCGCCGAGCAGCTTGAGGGCGAGGTAGGCCAGCACGCTGGCGTCCAAGTCGATCGAGTTACCCGCTGCGAGCGACCAGCCTCCGGCCGGCAATTGGTCGCGGAGTATTGCGTGCCCCGGTGACTCGCCGCAATCCCAAGGCTGGCGATCCAGGAACGTATCGAGCAATACGAGTTGGGCCCGCGACGCGACATCGAGCGTAGTCGTCCTGGCCCAGGAGCCGTCGAGACGCTGCTGGTCGATGAGAAACTGGCGACTGCGAAAGATGCTACTGCGAACGGGCGCCGCCAGTTCGTAGCGCGAAGGACCGAGCAGCGGGCAACGTGCCGCTGGCCGCTCGGGAAACTCCGCCGAGGGAAATTGAACCAGATCCGTCGTGTTCATACGTGCCACTAGGTTGCTAACGGTCTTCCGTGCCGTGCGACCAACTCAGGTCGTGAACCAGCTTAAGACATGGGCGCACCGCTCGGCAAGTGGATTGCCGCACCGTGCTAGCAATGCTGGCGTGCAGAACGCGTGCGGCTTAGCGCTGTGGAAGCAGGATCGTGAACTCCGCTCCGCCGCCATCGACGTTGTTGACGACGACCTGCCCGCCATGATCGGTGACGATTCGCCAGCACTTCGAGAGGCCGAAGCCGAGCCCGCGGCCGGCTTCGCGGCCGCTGAAGAATGGATCGAACAAATGACGCCGGACCGTTGCGGAAATCCCCGGCCCATCGTCGCGGACGATCACTTCGGCCGAGCGGACCGAGCCTTCGCTCCATTCACGGGCGTTCAGGGTGACGTGCCCCTTGCTGCCGACGGCTTCGATCGCGTTGGTGAGGACGGCACCCACGGCGACCGCCAGCTGCGTCGGATCGGCCTGGATGGGAATTGGCGTTTGGGCGACTTCGCAGATCAGCTCGATCGACCGTTCCTGGGCGAGCTCGGCCTGTTCGTCGACGACTTGCCGCACGATGTTGCGCAGGTCGAGCTCGGCGAGTTCGAGCTGCGGCGGGCGGGCAAAGAGCATCAGGTCGGCGATCATCTCGTGGGCCCGCATCGCCTGGCGATGGATGGCCGAGAGTTTTCGCCGCCGCTCGGGATCGGTCTCATCGACGAGCAGAGTTTGCGCGGGCCACGATGTTGGCGAGCGGATTGTTGATCTCGTGGCCGGCCCCGTAGGCGAGCTCCATCAGCGCGGCGAGTTTTTCGCGCTCGAGCCGGGCATCAAAATCGGCCGCGGATGCTTCCGAATCGCCCATGATTGCCACCTTGCTGCCAGAAAATGGCTAATTCTTCGTCAAACTAATCTTTTTGGATTGGGTGCATGGCAAGATATGAGCTGCCAGGAACTTCCGAGGCACCCAATCCGAAAAGTTAGGCTTGACCAGACGCTAGTGCAGCGAGATCAGCTAGGCGTCGCGCTTTCGACGTCGAGCAATTGGCAGACCCGATCGACCAGCGCTTCGACGTCGAACGGCTTCTTGATGAAGTCGTTGGCGCCGGAGTCTTTGAGTTGCTGGATTCGCTCCGGCTCGACCATGCCCGAGATGCAGATAATCCGCACGTCGTCCATCGTCTTGTCGCCGCGCACGAGGCGGCAGACTTCGATGCCATTGATATCGGGCAGCATCACGTCGAGCACGACCAGGTCGGGGCGGAATTCCTTGATCAGCATGCCGGCACCGAAGCCGTTGTTCACGCTGCGGACTTCGAAACGGCCGTCGCGCTACGAGCTGGTCGACGATCAATTCGACCAAATCCTCATCATCATCGACCACGAGGATCTTGCGCTTGCCGCTATCGAGCGCGTCGGTCGGAATGCCGTTGTCGCGCATGAACGAGTAGAGCTGATCGCGCGGGATGCGGCGAAAGCGGCTACCCGGCACACGGAAGCCCTTGAGTTGGCCGGAGTCGAAGCAACGAATAATCGTCTGCTGCGAGACTTTACAAATCTTGGCGGCTTCGCCAGTTGTGAATACGGTTTTCATACGCTCAACCACCCGTCTTCCTAGTTGATGGTGGGACGATCCTTGTCTCATACCCGCGGCTTGGTGAGTCCGACCCACCATCCGGCCGCGCTGCACGAGAACGCTTTGACGAAGTTGCCTCTAACACCCGGCATCCGCAGAACCCTTCGATCGATACCACTTCTGCAATCTTACGGAGCACTGCAATCCGCAGGCTCAACCACGGCTTCCGAGGTTGCCTGCCTTGCCAGGACAGTTGCGAATTATAGCGAAGCCCTAGGCAGAGTCAATATCGGCAAGGAATGTGTAAAGTGTTTTGCTGAAACTGGTTACGTCATGCCGCATCGGCTGGCAGGGTTATTTTGTCAAGGGCAGGAACTCGATGGCTATTGGCCTGGACACCTCGGGGCCTGGGCGAAAGACGCGGTATTTGCGGTGTCTGGATCGGCAATTTTTCGCGGCACCGCGGCTTCTATCCCAGACGTGTTGATTCGCCCGAAGATCGCAACCTCGCGCTTCGCTTCAGACCGCCGCGTCCACGGTTCAGTCATCTGCGAGCGGCCGTCCGTTTGCCTTCGAGATGCACCATCACGACCGCAATGTCAGCCGGCGTGATGCCGCTGATGCGACTAGCTTGGGCCAGGTTGGTGGGGCGAACACGGGTGAACTTCTCGCGGGCCTCGGCTCGGAGTTGGTCGAGTCGGCCGTAGTCGAAGCTAATTGGAATCCTCTTGGCGGCCAATCGATTCTGGCGATCGACTTCGGTCTGTTGCCGGGCGACGTAGCCGGCGTACTTTACGTCGCACAGCACCTGGCTGGCAACTTCCGCGCTCGACATCGGCGAGTTCCGGCAGGTGGGACGCCACGTCGGCCCACTCGGACTCCGGGCGGCGGAGAAACTTCGTGAGCTGCCCGCCATCGAGCCACTTGGCATCGAGCATGCGCGCGCACTCGCTCGATTTCCGCGAGCTTGGTTTCGAGGCGCGACCAGCGCGACGTTGTCTACCAGGCCGCGATCGAAAGCGAGCGGAGTGAGACGGCGGTCGGCGTTGTCGTGTCGGAGCAGCAGGCGATACTCGGCGCGGCTGGTGAACATGCGATAGGGCTCGTCGACACCGCAGGTCACCAGGTCGTCGATCAGCACTCCGATGTAGGCTTCGTCGCGACTCGAGAACGAGCGGTTCGCGACCGGCGAGCTGCAAGTGCTGCATTGGCGCCGGCGATGAGTCCTTGGGCGGCCGCCTCTTCGTAGCCGGTCGTGCCATTGATCTGCCCGGCGAAGTAGAGTCCGCCGACCGACTTGGTTTCGAGCGTCGGCTGCAGCTGGTCGGGCGGGGCGTAGTCGTATTCGACCGCGTAGCCGAATCGCATGATCTCGGCCCGCTCCAGGCCAGGGATCAGGCGGAAGATTCCTTCCTGCACGTCGCGGGGCAGGCTAGTGGAGATGCCGTTGACGTAGACTTCGCGCGTGTTGCGGCCTTCCGGCTCGAGGAACAACTGGTGGCGATCCTTGGCCGCGAAGCGAACGACCTTGTCTTCGATCGACGGGCAGTAGCGCGGGCCGCTCGACTGGATCTGTCCGCTGTACATCGGCGCGCGATCGAGGTTGGCGCGGATCAGCTCGTGTACCGCTGGGTTGGTGTAGGTGATGTAGCAGGGGAGCTGCTCGAGGAGCAATTGATCCGTCAGGAACGAGAACGGTTCGGGATCGTCGTCGCCCGGCTGCAGCTCGGCGCGATCGTAGTCGATGGTGCGGCCGTTGAGTCGCGGCGGCGTGCCGGTCTTGAATCGGGCCAGGCGGAAGCCGAGCCGGGCCAGCGCTCCGCTGATGCCGGCGGTGGTGCCCTCGCCGGCGCGGCCGCCGGGCGTTTTGACTTCGCCGGTGTGCATCAAGGCTTGCAGGAAGGTGCCGGTGGTGAGCACGATGGCACGGGCGGAGTAGATCGCGTCGCCCCGCACGCGGACGCCCACCACGCGTGGCCCCGTGGGCGTCGTCTTCGGTCAGCAGATCTTCGACTACCTCTTGCCGCAGCGTCAGATTCGGCTGCTCTTCGATGATGCGTTTGACTTCGGCCTGATACGCCCGCTTGTCGGCCTGGGCCCGCGGGCTGTGCATCGCGGGGCCCTTGCGGCGATTGAGCAGGCGAAACTGGATGCCCGTGGCGTCAATCGCCCGCCCCATCAACCCGCCGAGCGCGTCGATCTCGCGGACGATCTGCCCCTTGCCGACGCCGCCGATCGCCGGATTGCAGCTCATCTGTCCGACGGTATCGCAATTGGTCGTGACGAGCGCCGTCCGCGCCCCGAGCCGCGCAGCCGCGAGCGCCGCCTCGGCCCCGGCATGCCCGGCACCGACCACGATCACGTCGAACTCGTAATTGCTGACTCGCCATACACACGAGCATACCGTGTTGGCGAACGAGACGAAACGTGGTGATTTGCGAGGCCCGATCGGTTGCCTCGAGTGCGAATTGGCAGACATTGGAGCGTCAGCCGGCGTTAGGATCGACCCCAGCCATAAGTCCGGCGATCGACAAATCCTCATCGATCTCTGGCCAATGCAAACTCATGCCGCCACCGCCAGATTTCGCAGTTTGCACGCTGCTTCGGCGTAGCGTTGCGAAGAAGTGGAAACCAATGCAGTGGCACGCTGAGGGCGCGGCCGTCCGTGAAAGTTACCCGCATCGATCACATCGTCAAAGTCCACTTGCTTCGCCAGTGCGGTGGTGGGCACGAATGCCTTTTGATAAGGCGTTTTGGATTCAAGCGAAGTGCTCATGCCAAGCCTCCAAAAGTTGTGCCCGATGCTGTCGGACCAAATCTTCTACTTCGTTGATCTCGCGGGCATTAAAACCATAGTTCGCAGCCAACTGTACCGGGTCAAGCCAGAACTTGCCTTCGTCGCCGGCTGCTTTCACATGGATATGCGGAGGTTCCTGGCTCTCATTGCTGAAAAAATGGAAGCGATACCGCCCGACTCGCAGGACTGTCGGCATACGACTTCTCCAACGTTCAAGGGCGACAATCGCCATGTCTACATTGGCAACTCTAAATCAGACTGTCACCGAGCGTACGCAATAGACTATGTCTGCGTCAAGCAAAACTCGCACGTGAGGCTGCGATGCGAAGTCAGATTCGCGCGAAGTCACGCCTACCGCCGGCATTCGATGCCCGACGTGCCAGCCGTGGAAGATCATCGAGCGGCTGTCGACGCCGGTGTCAAGATAGGCGTCCGAGGCGAGGCTCACTCCGTCGATGAACAGCACCTGGTAACCGACCCGGCAGGCCCAGCATTTATTCATGCGGCATACTGCCGTGAGCGAGGCTTCGCCAACAAACGCGACGTCGGATCGATGCGATGATCGTCAATCCGAGTTGTCTGATACAGTTCGGAGGACATCTGCCGGTGGATCCATCGCGTCGACCGGTGCAAGTGGTGTCGTCGGCTGTGAATTGCGTCTTCGTCGTTTTTGTGAGGTTCGACCATTTCGACGTCGGTTGTAGTAGACCCCGCTATTGACAAAGCCTTGCAGCGGAGAAGCGATTGCCCGCATTCCAAATATCGTACTTCGCGTCCGCCTTGAAAGCCGATCAGATTATTCTCGATGTCGAAGATGTTGTATGTGTCGGTTTCGCGTGACGGTTGGCGGCATCGGTCGGGAAGCGGTGGCAACACGTTCCTGAATGTTCGTGATCCCAGATTTCGTCGTCGAACTTGATGTAGCGAACGCCGCAGATAGGGACGCCACGCCGGATTGCACATCCGCAAGATGTTGAGCTCGCCGGAATTAAGGATCGACGTGTAAAATACGACTGCGTCGTTCGCGTTGTGTCGACCCGGGGGTGGCCCGGCTAGTGGCTACCTCGGGATAGACAATCGAGGCGTTCCAATCGTCGATGCCTTCGTATCCGGCGAATCACTTGATAGCCGACGTCGCGCGGAACTAAGCCAGTCAGATAAACACGTCCGCCAGGACCGCGATCGAATGGTTCGGTAACTTCGGTGCACGCTGAGGCGCGGGTGTCAAGCATTCGCAGCTTCGAGCGCTGGCGAGATTGGTGCCTTTCGCGCGTCATCACCATGCCGTCGACCGTGACATCCCAGATCGGACCGACCGTCCAGTCGTCGCATGTGCCGGGGCCGTTGGCATAGGGCCACTGGCCGCAGCCCCACATCCAGTCGTCTGGATATTGGCCATTGGGCAAGCGGCCTGGCGGGAGGCAGCCGCCGTTCACCCCATTGCAGCCGCCGTTGCAATTCGGGCAGTCGAGTCGCTTCGTACGACTCGGCGGGGATGTATTGGTCCAAGACCCTCGGGCGACACCATTTCGGTGCGGCGTCGGTGGCTTCGGCGGCGGCGTGAGCGATTGTGGCGGGATTGGGCGTCGCCGGCGGGGTCAAGCTCCGTGGCATAGGCGTCGGCCGCGATCGGCTGGAAGTTTGCCGCTGGCATCACAAATGTGATCGGCTCCTCGGCGCGTGCAACCGCGATGGCACTGGCCATGGTCAGACCCCACGCGAGAGTCTGTCGGGCAACCAGATTGCGAAGTTTGTCGCTCACGCCGGGCTCTATCCTGGTGTTGGGTCCGCCTTGCGGCCGGGCTTCGCGGGAAAGTCCGGCCGCAAGACGTGGATTCGATCGTAACGGCGGGATCGGTCGCGTCGGACGTGCCGCGCATACCGGTCGTAACGACCGCAAGGAATGTTTCGGCGGTAGGGACCGCCCGGCGACAGAACCACCCGCGTCCGCGGAACAGCTTACGCAGGACGCAAAGTTTGACACGTCGGCGAGCGCAAAGGAGAGTGCCGGCAGTGCTGGCAGGATGGGGAGGGCGAGGCTCCCGCCGAGCCTTGACGCGAACCGGTGCGAAAGCTCGGCGGGAGCCTCGCCCTCCCATCATCCGGCTATCGCCCTCCCATCATCCGGCTACATGATGGATTTTAGCAGGCCCAAGCAGGCATCGACCTGTTCGTCGGTGCCGACGCTGATCCTGAGGCCGTCGCCCCAGCTAGCGTAATTCATGTACCGAACCAACACGCCGCTGGATTTGAGCTGTTGATAAAGGGGTTCGACGGGCACGCTCGGGTGCGGATTCCAGACGAAGTTTGCTTGCGACGGCACGCTTGCAAAGCCGAGCTCGCGGAAGGGCGGCCGTCATTCGCTCGCGCGTGGCGAGGATCGCGCCGCGGGTTTGCTCGAGCCAGGCCCGATCGTCAATCGCAGCAGTGGCCGCGGCGATCGAGAGCGAATCGCAATTGTACGAGTCCTTCACCTTGCGCAGCTGCTCGATCATCTGCGGCTGGGCGATCAGATAGCCGAACCGCAGGCCGGCGAGCGCGTACGACTTGCTCAGCGTCCGCAGCACGAGGATCTTTTCGTTCTCGCGCACCAGCGCGAGGCAATTCGTATCGGCGAAGTCGACGTACGCTTCGTCGACCACCAGCGGGCAGGGCAGGGCGTCGGCCAGCTTCGCCACTTGCTCCGGCGGCACGAGCGTTCCCGACGGACTGTTTGGGTTCGCCAAGAACGCGAGCTTCAGGCGATCGATGGGCTGGGCGAACGCATCGCCGAGCGACCAATCGGAGTTGAAGTTCACCACGTCGACGCCCGCGCCCTGAATCTCGGCGAGCGTGCGATAGAGAATGTAGCCAGGATTGGCGAAGCGGATGAGGTCGCCCGAGTCGACGAAGGCCCGCGTGAGCATGGTGAGGAGTTCATCGCTGCCGTTGCCGCAGAGGATCCAATCGGGGTCGACGCCGTAGAGTCCGCCCGCCGCGATGCGAAACGCGGTGGCCAGCGGGTCGGGATACTTTTGCAGCCCGGCTTGCACCACCCGGCCGACCGCGGCCTTCACTTTGGGCGAGCAAGGATACGGATTCTCATTCGTGTTGAGCTTGATGATCTTCTCGCCGCGCGGCTGCTCGCCGGGGACGTAGCCGGTCATCGCGGTGATGTTGGGGCGGAAATACAGGACATTGCAGGAAGTAGGATTCGGGAGCCAGGAGCCGGGATTCAGAGAAACGCAATTCATTTAGCCGACGTCGCTTGCGACGTGCGGGGTGTGCATATTACGTGGCCCGTATTGAATTCGCCGCTTGAGCACACTCGCGGCGTGGGCGGTGAGGCCTTCGGTTTGCGCCATCAGGACAACATCGTCGGCCACCGCGTTCACCCCCTCGGGCGAAAAATGGATCACGCTGCTCGATCGCAGAAAATCGTTCGACGAAAGGCCATTGGCGAATCGGGCCGTCGAACCGGTCGGCAACACGTGCGACGGGCCCGCGATGTAGTCGCCCAGCGCCACGGGACTATAGGGGCCGATGAACACGGCCCCGGCCGAGCGGATTTTGCCTGCGAGCTCCTCGGCGTCGGCACAGGCCAGGTGCAAATGTTCGGTGGCCAGCGTGTTGGCCAAGCGCAGCCGCTTCGTCGCGGTCGGCGACCAGGATCAGCGCCCCAAACGCTTCGAGTGACTCGCGGGCTTGGCCGCCGCGCTCCAGCGTGGCTAGTTGCACTTCGAGCTCCGAGGCAACCGAGTCCCAGAGCGAGTGACTCCAGGTAATGAGAACGCTTGAACCTGGCGCGTGTTCGGCCTGGGCGATCAAATCGGAGGCGACGAACGT
Source organism: uncultured Planctomycetota bacterium (assembly GCA_963847905.1). Lineage (GTDB taxonomy): Bacteria > Planctomycetota > Planctomycetia > Pirellulales > Lacipirellulaceae > DASYDU01. The sequence continues at coordinate 175,354 of CAWKBP010000009.1, forward strand.
GGCGGGGGTGGTTTCGTCGGCGAGCACAATCACTTCGCTCGGCCCGGCAATCGAGTCGATGCCCACGTCACCATAGACATGTTTCTTGGCGAGCGCGACGAACAAATTGCCCGGCCCGACGATCTTGTCGACCCTCAGCAGGGGGCCGCTCGAGAGTCCATCGACTCCGTACGCTAGCGCCGCGACCGCCTGCGCCCCGCCAATGCGATAGACCTCGGTGATGCCCAGTTCGTGGCAGGTGGCGAGCAGGTCGTTGTTGTACGAGCCGAATTGCGTCGGCGGCGCGACGACCGCGAGCTCCGCGACGCCGGCCGCCTGGGCCGGCACCGCCGTCATCAACACAGTCGACGGATACGCGGCCGCGCCACCAGGGACGCAGATGCCGACGCGGGCGAGCGGCAGATAGCGTTGCCGCAGGTAGCCGCCGTCGGGCGTTTCGATTTGCACGTCCTGGTGGAGGATCGCCGTTTGAAAGCGGAGAATGTTTTCGCGGATGCGACGAATCGCGGCAAGGAACGTCGCGCCCGCTTTGGCGTGGGCGGCAGCCAGCTCCTGGGCCGGCACCCGTAGCGAGTCGGCCGTCAGCTTCACTTTGTCGAACTTGTTCGTGTAGTCGATCACCGCTTCGAGGCCGCGGGTGCGGACGTCGGAACAGACCCGCTCGACCACCTCGGTCGGCGAGAGGGGTACACCGAAAACCTCGACCGTTTTTTTCCGCCCCGCTTCGCTCACCACGTCGCCGGTCGGGGCGAGCTTTTTGCGCAGCTGCTCGATCTCGGCGGCAGAGCCTTCTTGGCGGGTGTCGATGCGGGCGATGGCCAGCGGCATGGCGAACTCGTACGGGGCGGGCGTTGTCGGGAGCCGGGCGGGCCGCGATAATTGCTGAGGCTCCATTGTCACCGGAAACTGGCCCAAAAAGGAAACCCGTGTTCTCCGAACCAATCGAACTCCGCAGCGATACTTTCACCAAACCCACGCTGGCGATGCGCGCGGCGATGGCAGCAGCCGAAGTGGGCGACGACGTGGCGGGCGAAGACCCCACGGTCAACGCGCTCGAAGCGAGAATTGCCGAGATGCTCGGTAAGGAGGCGGCGGTCTACGTCCCCTCCGGCACGATGAGCAACCAGCTCGCCGTGCGAGTCCACTGCGGACCGGGCGACGAGTTTCTGTGCGATGCCAATTGCCACATCTACAACTACGAACAGGGCGGCGTACGCGCAGCTGTTCGGCGTCGCCGCGCAGCCGGTGGAGGGCGACTTTGGCGTGTTGCGGCTCGAGCAACTCGTCGATCGCATCCGTCCCGAGAATGATCACGCGGTTCGCACCCGGCTCCTGTGCCTCGAGAACACGCACAACCGCGGGGCAGGGCGGGTGCTGCCGTACGATGGCGTGGTCGAAATCTGCCGTTGGGCCGCGGAGAACGGTCTCGCACGCCATCTCGACGGCGCACGGCTGTTCAACGCAACGGTCGCCACGCGGCATCGCGGCTCCGCGACTGGGCCCAGCACTTCGACACCGTGAGCGTGTGCTTCTCCAAAGGTCTCGGCGCCCCGGTCGGCTCGGCGCTGTGCGGCCCCGCGGAATTGATTCGCAAGGCCCGACGCCATCGCAAAGCCCTCGGCGGCGCGATGCGCCAAGCCGGCATCATCGCCGCCGGCGCACTCTACGCCCTCGACCACCACATCGAACGGCTGGCCGAAGATCATGAGAAGGCCCGCGTGCTCGCCGACGCAATTCGCCAGACGCCCGGCCTCACGCTCGACCCCGACGTCGTCGACACGAACATCGTCATCTTCAAGATCGCCCCGCAACTGGGCACCGCCGCCGAGTTTACTGCGAAGCTCCGCGAGCAAGGAGTCCTAATGAACCCCGCCGGCCGCCATCGCATCCGCGCGGTGACGCATTTGGATGTGTCGCTGAGCAAGTATGCCAGGCCGGCAAATTGCTGGCAAATCTTGCCGTTTCGTGAGCAACTCCCGAGTTTGTCGCTAAAGTTTTCTTGCCATTTACATCACCAGCGTCGCATAATTCGGATAGATACCGTCGCACACGATTGGTCATTTCTATGTCACTTACCCTATCAGACGAAGACCTCCAAAAGGTGGGCATGACCGCTGAAGAGGCACGCGTGGAAATTGCCTGCCGTCTGTTCGACGCCGGCAAGCTGGCTCTCTGGCCGGCTGCGCAGCTGGCTCAGATGACTCGCGTCGAATTCGAAGAGGAACTGCATCGGCGACGAATCCCAATCTATCGACCGACGCTCGCCGACCTGCAAACGGACCTTCAAACGATTGAGTACTTGAGGAGCACGCGGTGATCGTCGTCGTCAGTGATACGTCACCGATTCGCGCCTTCACCATCTTGGCCAATTGTCGATTTTGAGCGATTTGTACGATCGCGTAGTAGTTCCGCCGGCGGTCGAACGCGAGCTGGCGTCTCCACCTTCGCGTTTACCGTCGATTGACGTTTCCGCCCTGCCGTTTTGCGAAGTCCGTCGAGCCGAAGGATTTGTTACGCGTTCAACATTTACTCCAAATCATTGATCAGGGTGAGTCCGAAGCCATTGCACTCGCCGACCGAGCTGCATGCTGTCATCCTGATCGATGAAGCGAATGGCCGACTCGCTGCTGCCATAGGAGGGTGTTCGCACCCTCGGAACGCTTGGCATCCTTCTGGAGGCGAAGTTGTCATTCGGCAAGGTTTCGTGCGTAGGTCCGCTCATCGACAGGCTTATTCACGAACTCAATTTCATTTGTTTCCGACGGTAAGGCTCGATGTGTTGAGGTTGGCTGGCGAATGACTTGGTCGGCGTGAAATCAAGATACTTTTGCGTGCACGCCAACCCGCTCAGCTCCGTCGCCCGGGCGACGCGGCCGATGCCGAGCATGAAGGCGGCGGTGCGGAGCGACACCTTGTGCTCGCGGGCGAGGTCCCAGGTTTCTTCGAACGCGGCGTTGAGCGTGCGGTCGAGTTCGCCGCGGACGCGGTCGAGGTTCCAGCGGTAGAACTGGCGATTTTGAGCCCACTCGAAGTAGCTCACCGTGACGCCGCCCGCGTTGGCCAGGATATCGGGCAGCACCGTCTTGCCGGCGTCGGCCAGGATGTCGTCGGCCGTCGGGCTGCGTCGGCGCGTTGGCCGCTTCGACGATGATCGGGGCCTTGATCCGCGTCGCGTTCTCCTCGGTGATCACGCCGCCGATCGCCGCGGGGATCAGCACGTCGACGTCGAGCTCCAGCAGTTCGCCGTTGGTGATGATGTCGGCGTCCGGGATAGCCGCGGAGCAGCTGGTTGTTTTGCGTGTGAGTAGCGGATCGCGCCGGGCACGTCGATGCCGCCTTCGCGGTAGTAGGCGCCGGTCGAATCGCTGATCGCCACGATCTTTGCAGCCGCCATCGTCAAGATACTTGGCCGTGTGGCGAGCCGACGTTGCCGAAGCCTTGGATGGCGATCGTCGCGCCTTCGCTCTTGCGCTTCACGCGCTGCAGCGTCTTCACCGTCAGCAGGCCCACGCCGCGGCCGGTCGCTTCCTCGCGGCCGGGGATGCCGTAGTACTCGACCGGCTTGCCGGTGACGATGCCCGGATTGAAGCCGTGGTACTTGCTGTACTGGTTCATGATCCAGGCCATCACGCGATGGTCGGTGCCCATGTCGGGGGCCGGGATGTCGGTGTCGGGGCCGATGACGTCGTGGATCTCGTCGACGAACCGGCGCGTGAGCCGCTCGAGTTCGATGAGGCTGAGCTTGCGGGCGTCGACGGTGATGCCGCCCTTCGCGCCGCCGAAGGGGATGTTGACGACCGCCGTCTTCCAGGTCATCAGCGACGCCAGGCTGCGGACTTCGTCGAGATCGACTTCGTGATGATAGCGGAGCCCGCCTTTCATCGGCCCGCGGGCGCGGTTGTGCTGCACGCGGTAGCCGACGAACGTGGCCAGATGGCCGTTGTCCATGTCGATGGGGATCTGCACCTGGACCTCGCGGGCGGCCATCATCAGCAGCCGGCGAATCTCGTCGGGGAGGCCGAGTTTGTCGGCGGCCCGCTGGAAATACAAATTGACGGCTTCGAAGGAGTGCATGAGGCGAGGAGGCAGGAGTCGGGATCAGGAGGTCAGGGAAGATCGACGTTCGCGTCGTCGGCCACGACGAATCGGCGTGCCGGCCGAGCGACATGCCGCGATCGTAGGCAACGGGCACTCGGCACAAGTCGCGCTGGCCACTCGGCCGGGCCACACTTAAACTTAGCTTCGGCGATCGCCGATTGGCCGCCAAACGCCGGCACATTCTTGGGGCACTGCCATGCCGGAGGCAGCACGCACGTCACGACCGAATGCACGCCGCCGTGGGCGGCGCAGCAATTGGTTGATCGTGGGTGGCGTGCTCGCGGTGTTGGCGGCGGCGGTGGCGTACGCGGCTTGGGATGTGTTGACGGTGCCGGCGGACGAGGCCGTGCGCGTTAGCTAAACCGCAAGCGGCGGGCGACGCAGCGGCAGGGCGGAGGGTGCGACAGAAACGACCGTCGTCGAAGCGGTCGCCGCGGAATCGGACTTGATCGACGACGATGGCCGAGACACTGTGGGTTTCGCCGACGCATGGGCCGCCGCTCGATCTGGCGTATTTGCCGCCGGGGGTGGAGATCATTCTCGCGCTGCGGCCGGCGGAATTGCTCGCGCATCCGGAGGGCGAAAAAGTAATCGCCGCGTTGGGACCGTGGGCCGAAGCGGCATCGCAGTCGATCGAAGCAACCTCCGGCGACGCGAATCGAGCAACTATTGATCGGCTTGTGCATTGGCATGGCAGAGCGCGCGTGATGATTTGAACGTCGGCGGCCAAATCGTGACTCACGACGAAGACGCCGCATCCGCCGACGTTGGAGACGATCCAACCCGAGCCGGCAACGGTCGCGATCATGCTGATCGGGATCGCCAGGTTATCTGATGAGTCGCACGAAGTAAAATCGCTCGGGGCCATCGCCGCCGCTGCCGCGCGACGTGGAGCGATCTTGTCCGGCACACCGACGCGGATCGCGCACGTGACCTGATCGTGCGGCCCGCATCGCTGTCTGGCGACGGCGGCAATGCTGTTCCATGGAGAATTCGCACCGCTTGCGCGCCGAATGGAGTATTTCTTGGCGAAGACGTCGCGGCCGTCGTCGCTGAGCTTGAACTGGGACGAAGACTTCTTCGTCGAACTCGTGGCCGTGCCGACACTGGACTCGTCGCCAGAGGAGATGAGCGATCGGCTTGGCGAAGCGGGTGCAGCAATTGCCCGATGCGGTCGAGGAGTTTGTGCTCGGGCTCGATCCGTCGCCTTATAGCCGACGGGTCGTGGCGCGGCTGCCGGAGATGGTGCGGAGGCTCGCGGCTTACACTCGGCATGGATATGATCAGGATGCGGCGGTGTTGCGGTGTTATTTGCCGGCGGCGGCGGGGCACAATTTGTTGATGGGGGCGGAGTTGGCGCTGGCGGAACGGGGCGGGACTGCGGGTGGGGAGCGGGGTCGGGGTTCGCCCGCTCGCTGAAGCGAGCTCGCCGGGGTCGATTGCCGAGCGGCTTCAGAAAAAAACTTCGCTGCGGTTCGGGCGGGAGGAGCTTGAGGCGGCGCTCAACATGCTCGCGGAGGACGTCGGCGTGGAAATCGTCATCCGCGGGCCCGATCTGCAACTCGACGGCATCACGCGGAACCAGCTGTTTGCGATCGACATGAGCGACCGCAGCGGCGAGGAGATCCTGGTCGAGATCCTGCGGCGGGCGAATCCCGACAAATTGGCCGCCGGCCCGGCCGATCCGCGGCAAAAGCTGGTCTACGTCGTCGGGCCGGAGGCGATTTTCATCACCACCCGCGCCGGGGCCGCCGCGCGGGGCGAGGCGCTTCCCGCCGTGTTTCAGGAGAAATAACACGGCTCTTCACCGTGCGCCGCCCCCGTTGGACTGGTCGCTTGAGCGACCAGTCGGTACTCCAGATGGCGGCATGGTATGATAGAGTCGACGCAATAACTTCTTAGCTCCGGACCGAGAAATTAATTCGTGGAACCCTTCTTCCTCCGCTGCGAGACATGCCATGCCCGGCTGAGGGTCCGCGACGAGCGGTTCCTGGGCCAGGTGCAGTCGTGCCCAAAGTGCGGCAGCATGGTGCAGATCATCGCGCCGGCGGGCTGGCTGGCGACGGGCGAAGCGGCACCTGCACCCGAGCCAATGGAAGTTGCGGCCACCGCCTCGCCGACGATCGCAGCCCGTGTCCTCGCCACCATGCAGACGCATGCATTGTTTTGGGCAGCCGGAGCGGCGACGGCGCTCGTGGCGGTCGGCCTCGTCGGATTTTTGGCACTTGGGGGCAGCGACGAAGTTGTGGCGCTGCCACAAGTTTCGCCGGCCGCGGCGACGCAGGTCGAGGAGCCAAGCGTCGAGACTCCGCCCGCGCGCGTTGAAGCGGCGATTGTCGAGATTGAGGAGGTGCCGGTAGCGTCAGTTCCCGCTTCTTCTGTAGCGTCCAAAGAAAAAGCCCCTGTCAAAGAGCAGGCGACTCCGCCCGCCGTCGAGTCCTCGACGGTTGCGACCGTGCCGATCGTAAAGCCGGAGAAGACGCGGACGCTCACGCTCGACCCGGTGCCGGAAGCGTCTCATTTGATGTCGGCGCCCAAAACAATTGCGGCAACGCCCGTCTATTCCACCGAAGTTGAGACGGAAGTTGCCAAGCCGGACCCTGCGCCGCCCGCGGCCGAACCGCCGACGCGAATCACGAACGTGAAAGATCGGTTGGCCGTGCCCATCGAATCGATCGATTTGCCCGCGATGCCGATCGGCGAGTTCCTGCAGTTCGTCTCGAGCATGGCGGCCGTGCGGATCGAACTCGACGCGAAGGTACTCGGCGAAGTGGGCCTCTCGTCGCATAGCACGGTCACAGTCCGCGGCGACCACACGACGGTCGGCAAGCTGCTGGCCGGCGTCCTCAAAGACCATCAGCTCACCTGCACCGAGCGCGAAGGCGTGCTGGTGGTCGTCAAGGCGAAGCGATAGCCAGGCTCGGCCTCATACCAGCTGCATCTCCATCGCCGTGGCGATCTTCCTGCAACCGGCCATCATGTCTTCGAATTGCTTGAAGTTCAGCGATTGGTAGCCGTCGCTCAGCGCCTTTTCGGGGTTCGGATGCACTTCGACGATGATGCCGTCGGCGCCGGCGGCGATGGCGGCGCGGGCGAGTGCCGGCACGAGCGGCGTGTGGCCGGTGCCGTGGCTGGGGTCGATCACGATCGGCAGGTGCGTCTTTTGTTGCAGGTAGGGCACGGTAGCGAGCGGCAGCGTGAAACGCGTGTGCGTTTCGAACGTGCGGATGCCGCGTTCGCAGAGCATCACTTGCTGATTGCCGGCGTCGAGGATGTACTCGGCCGCGAGCAGGAACTCGTCCATCGTCGCGCTCGGACCGCGCTTGAGGAGCACCGGCCGGGTCACCTTGCCGACCGCTTCGAGCAGCCGGTAGTTCTGCATGTTGCGGGCGCCGACCTGGAGCACGTCGGCATATTCGGCGACCATTTCGACGTCTTCGCTGGCGACGACTTCGGTCACGACGGCGAGCCCAGTTTCCTCGCGGGCCTTGGCCAGCAGCTTGAGCCCGGCTTCCTTCATGCCTTGGAAGCTGTACGGGCTGGTGCGTGGCTTGTATGCACCGCCGCGGAGGGCCGTGGCGCCGGCTTTCTTGATCGCCTGGGCTGCGGCGAGAATCTGCTCTTCGCTTTCGACACCGCAGGGGCCGGCGATGATGCCCAAGTGCCCGCCGCCCACCGTGAGGCTGCCGGCGGTGACGATCGTCGGCTCCGACTTGGTCTCGCGGCTGGCGACTTTGTAGGGCGCGAGCACGGTCAGGACTTCGTCGACGCCGGGCCCGCTCTCGAGCGCCCCGATGCTTGCCATCTTGCGTTCGTCGCCGATCACGGCGATCACGGTCCGCTCGGTGCCGCGAAGCACCGTCGGCTTGAGGTTCGCCGTTTCGATTTCTTTAATCATGTGTTGAACGTCCTCTTCTTTAGCATCACGCCGCATGACGATGATCATGGTTCAAGCTCCAGTTTTGGGTTCGGGGTTCTGGGGTCAGGGTTCAGTCAGGAATTTGGCGGATCCTAGGCTGAACCCTGAACCCTGACTTCTGAACCCTTCCCAACAAAAAAACCCCCGAGAGCCAGTTGCTGGGTCTCGGGGGTCGGTTGGTTTGTTTGTAGTTGGTGAGCCCTACGCACAACCTCCGGTCCCGCTACCCAGGCGGGTAAACGTAAACCAGAAGTAATATGCAAAGGTGCCGCTCATGGAGTTCATTGTGGACACTGGGTGGCGATGACGCAAGCGGAAATTGTGGCCGCTGTATCAGAGCGAAATCTAGGCTATGTCGCCGGTTTCGCCTCGGGTGGCTTGGCTTCCTTCTTCATTTTGCCCAGCGCCTCGTCGAGCCCGGGCACATCATCGGCCCCGGCGGGGACTTCGATCGTCGAGCCGTCGAAGTCTTTGCCGACCGGCTCGAAGCGCCCGCCCAGCTGTTCGGCCAGGAAGGCCTCCATCACGGCGTTGAACGACATGCGATTCTCGGGCCGCCGGAAACCGTGGCCCTCGTCGGGGTAGAGCACGTAGGTGACGGGAATCTTACGATCCTGCATCGCCTTGACGATCTGGTCGGCTTCGAGCTGCGTCACGCGGGGGTCGTTGGCGCCCTGGCCAATCAGAAGCGGCTTCTTGATCTTGTCGACCAGTGTGAGCGGCGAGCGCTTGAGCAGCTCCGCCCGGCCTTCTTCCGTGTCGACGTCGCCCACGCGGACTTTCATCACGGGCATGAACGGCACCCAGTAGGGCGGGATGTTTTGCAAGAGCGTCACCAGGCTCGACGGGCCGACAATGTCGACGCCGGCGGCGAAGACGTCGGGCGTGTAGGCCATGCCCACGAGCGTCGCGTAGCCGCCGTAGCTGCCGCCGCCGATGGCGACCTTGTCCTTGTCGGCGATCTTTTGGTCGACGGCCCATTTCACGGCGTCCAACAGGTCGTCGTGCATTTTGCGCGACCACTCGCCGTTGCCGGCGTTGATAAAGTCCTTGCCGAAGCCGGTCGAGCCGCGGTAGTTGACGCTGAGCACGGCGTAGCCCCGATTGGAGAGCCATTGGTGGTACGGATTGAGACCCCACGAATCGCGGGCCCAAGGTCCGCCGTGGACATAAAGCACCATCGGCAGCGGCTTGTTGGGGATGCCGTCGCCATCCGGATCGCTTCCCGGCGGCAGCGTCAAGTAACTGACGAGGTCCATTCCATCGCGGCTCTTGATCACCGGTGTGTGCATCTTGGCCAGCGTGTAGTCGTCGAGATCGTCCCGATTCTGGAAGAGGAACGTGACCTTCTTCTCGGGCTCGCGGTCGTAGAGATACGTCTTCACCGGGCCGTCGTCTTGCAGGAAGGCGACGATCCAATGTTTGTCGTCGAGCGTGCGGTCGGCGACGATGATCTCGCCATCCTGGACCGTCTTGAGGAAGTCGAAATCGGCCTTGATGGCGTCGTCCAAAAACTTCCATTCGTTCCGCGAATACTCGAACGAGACCGCTTCGATGGTCTTTTCGGTGGGATGGGCGAGCACTCCGCCGAAGTCGGCACGGGGGTCTTCGGCAATCAACTTCACCTTGCCGTCGTCGAGGTTCATCTCGAACAGGCCCGCGGTGTTCCGCTTGCGGCTGTCTTGGAAGTAGAGCTTGCGACCGGATCTTGTCGAAGCCGGCCGGGCGCGTTCGTCATGGCGTCTTCGGGCCCGATTTCCTGGAACTCCTTCCACGTCTTCGCGTCGCCTTCGCCCTCGGGCAACAGCCAAACCTGGCCGCCGGTCGGGCGTGTAGTTGAGCGCGATCCGGACGTTGAAGTCGTCGTCCGTGAGGTAACCCGGCGACGCCCGGGTTCTCTTCGACGAGCGTTTTCTCGCCGGTGTCGATGTTCACGCGCCAGATGTCGTGGAGCTGTTTATTGCGGTCGTTGAGGCCGACGAGGATTTCATGCGGAAACTTTTGGCTGATCTCCTGCAACTCGGCCCGCACGCCGTCGATCGGCGTCAGGTCTTTCGTCTCGGCGGTGTCGACGTCGGTGGCAAAGAGATGGAAGTTTTCGTTGCCGTTGGTGTCCTGGGAATAGAGGATGTGTTTCGAATCGTAGGCCCAGCTATAGCCGGGGATAGGACGCACTTTTTCCTTGGTAACCGGCTTGGCCTGCTTCATGTCGCCCGCCGGCCCGACCCAAACGTTGAGCACGCCATCGACCGGGGCCATGAAGCTGAGGTACTTGCCGTCCGGGCTGAGCCGGGCCATCGCCCGCTCGGGATTTCCAAACAGCACGTCGCGGGGAATCAGCTTGGCATCCATCTTGGTTTGGGGCTCGCTGGGTTTCGCGGCTGGTTTCGTGCGGTGGACGTTGCAGTTTCATTCACCGCGGGCGTCGCGGCGGTTGGTTCGTCAACTCGCTCGGCCTGGCAGCCAAACAGCATCGCCAGCGCGAGCGTCCACAGGGCAACTTCGGAGACGGCAAATAGGGCACGCTTCATATTCGGGGAGACTCCATCAAAAGGCTGGCCGGGCGCGGCCGCGGCGGGAATTGTGCATTTAATCGGGTGGCGAAAATCGAGGGCAGTTGGAAGCCGGGCAGTATAGCAGCGTCGGCGACGAGTCCCAACGACAGCTTGCCCGGCGGTGCGAAGTCGCTTACCGGCCCTCACCTGCGACTACGCCGGCGGGCCGATCGGGGTTCGCATTTCAGCCCTGCCGATTTCGCAAATACGGAAGTCACGGTAAATTTTCCGCAGAATAGTTCTGGCCGTTTTGTCTGTTTTTCAATTAAAATCGAGGGTGGCAATCGAAGAGTATCAGGGCAGTTCTTTTTTGGCGGCGGATCGGTGGCTGCTGCGGCTTTTGCGGAACAATGCGGTACTATCGGTCGAGCAGTGACGCGGCACCATCGCCGGCGAAGCCCGTCGCGGAACTTGTCGAAGTCCAGAGCTCGGTTGCAGGCGGAACTTTCGGTTCCGTAGGGAAGAGGCGGCGAGAATATGGCGATCGGTCTGTTGTTGGTGCGGCGGCTCTTGCTTTTCGTGGCGCTCACCGCCTCGATCTTCTGGGCGGGCACTTCGGTCCGCGCTCAGCTTCCATTCTTCCCGGCGCCGAAGGCTTCGGCGGCACGTTTACCGGGACGGCGCCGGCGGGCGGCTGGTTCTCGAATGCGACTGTCTACCATGTCACGACGACGGTTGACGACCTCGGCTCCGACGGTAAGGGCGCTCCAGGTACGCTGCGCGGCGCATTCCGAGAAAACACCGCCAACAAGATCATCGTTTTCGACGTCGGCGGAACCATTACGCTAAACGACAATCTCGACATCAAGAACGTTCAAAACTACTACATTGCAGGTCAGACGGCGCCGAGTCCCGTCACCGTCTATGGCAATATCGACAAATATCACGCACAGCAATAACAAGCAGCACTTCAACACGATTCTCCGCTACATGACGTTCCGCAGAGGCACCGGGGCTGGGGAGGACGCGACTCGGTGTCATCGGAGGCGGTACCAATGGCATCGCCAACAACATCATGATCGATCACGTCACGGCTAGCTGGTCAAAGGATGAAAACCTTTCGGTCACAAATAACAACACCAACGTAACCGTGCAGTACTCACTCATTGCGGAAGCGATTAATTCGAGTCATGCCTATGGCTCGCTATTCGGCCCAAGAACGACGCGCAGCTCACGTTTCACCACAATCTATATGCTACGGATAAGAGCCGGAATCCACGCCCCGGCACGTACGACAACGAGCAACTCGACCTCGATTTTCGCAACAACGTGATCTACAACTGGAGCGACCGGGCCGGTTACACAGGCGGGGCCAGCGAGGACGATACCGAGTATGTCAACATCAACTACGTTGGCAACTATGCCATTGCCGGACCATTGACTCCGGCCGGCCAGAAGTCTCAAACGATCTATACGATGGACGCCAGTTCGTTTTAGAATCTGGAGCAAAATCGGCAAATACTGAGTGATGCAAAGGACTTTCTCGCCATACAAGTTCATCAGTCGGGCAACGTGATCGATTCGAACCACAACTCCGTTCGCGACGGGGTCAACACCGGTTGGGACATGTTCAGATCGTCTGGAGTCTCGGATCTTCCCGGTAAACCTGATAAGGGACCATCGCTGACAGGGCCATATCCCGATTTCAATTACGGCCCAAATAGCTCTCTGCCGGCCAAGGCAACGACTCCCTTTGACGATGCCCCTGTGACAACGCAGTCGGCGCCCGATGCCTACGAACAAGTCATCGATCATGTCGGCAACTTCTGGTGGTCGCGGGATGCGATCGATCGCGGATCATTGGCAATGTGCAGAGCAACACGACGCCAACTTGGAATACCTCGGGATTGATCGATGCCGAACAGATGGCCGTGACGAGGGCGCATCCCGCCGCAGACGACGTCATCCGCTGGATTACGATGCCGATAGTGATGCCATGCCCGACGCGTGGGAAGCCGAACACGGCGCGGAATCCAAATGCACCGATGGAACGCCGACTTCGACAACGACGGCTACATCAATCTGCATGGAGTATCGTCAATGAGATTGGGCGAGTTCCCAGCCCCGGCGCCGATCGTGTTCAACGGCGCCACCAACTCGCGGTATGCCCAGATCACCAATTGGAAAACCAACGACGGCGGCGTCACGGCCGGCAGCAATTGGCAGCCCTCGCAGTACGACGAGGCCCAGATCAACAGCGGCACCGTCGTGGTCGACGCCGTCGGGCAGCATGCGGGCGTGCTCAAGATCGGCGCGACGGCCGGTTCGAACGGGAGCTTGCAAGTCAACAGCGGCTGGCTGGAAGTCGCCGACACCGTGGTCGTCGGCGCCCACGCGACGGGGCAGGGCACGCTCACGCTCGGCGGCGGTCAATTGATCGCCGGGGAAGTCGTCGTTGGTTATCTCGGACAGCTGCGCGGAACCGGCACGCTGACGGGCGACGTCACGCAATGGCGGCGTGGTGCTGCCCGGCTCATCGCCCGGCACCCTCACCATCAATGGCAGCTACATGCAGACGACGGACGGCGTGCTCTCGATCGATCTCGCGTCAACCGGCAGCTACGACAAGCTCGTCGTCCAAGGCGACGTCGAGTTCGGCGGCCTGCTGGAAGTGAATCTGTTGGGTGGCTACATACCGCAGCTGGGCGATACCTTCGACATCATCGACTGGACCGGGACGAAATCGAATTCGTTCGAGTTTCTTTCGCTGCAAGAGCCGGGCAACGACTCTGGCCTGGGACATGTCGCTACTCGATAGCCAGGGCGTATTGAGCGTCGTCTCAGCGAATTTGGAATTGCTGCGCCGGCGACTACAACAACGACGGCACGGTCGACGCCGCGGACTATACCGTTTGGCGAAATGCCTTGAACTCCGGCGGCCCGCTGCCGAATGAAACCGCCAGCCTCGGTGTCGTCGACCAAGATGACTACCAGGCCTGGAAAACTAACTTTGGGGCCACGAATCTTTTGGGCAGCGCGTCCGGAGGATCTGACGCTGTGCCAGAACCCGCGTCGTTATGCCTGGTTTTCGCGGCAGCGGCGGCACTGGCAACGTTTGTGCGTCGTCAGTAGTTGTGGATTGTTCAAGTAATCACGTTGGCGAGGCGCGGAATCGATGGGGCATTGGCATCGAGGACTGGTGGTCACTCTTCTGTTGCTGGGAAGCGGCAACTCGGGAATTGCTCAACTTCCGGCCTTTCCGGGCGCCGAAGGTGCGGCGCAATTCATCACGGGCGGACGCGGCGGTGACGTCTACCATGTCGTCAATCTGAACGACTCCGGTGCCGGCAGCCTGCGCTACGGCATTCAAAATGCGCCAGCTCTTGGCCGTACGATCGTGTTCGACGTGGGCGGCACGATCAATCTCCAGACGAGCCTCGACTTCAACGGCAAAGACAACATCACGATCGCCGGACAGACTGCGCCTGGCGGCGGGATCACTCTGGCGGGCAACCGGCTAAGGATCAATCCGCAATTCGCCGCCAACGGCAGCACGGTGATCAATCCGCTCAGCAACGTCATCGTGCAACATCTTCGCGTCCGCACGGGGGCGGCTGCCACGAACGGAGACGGCGTGTGGGTCCAGCATTCGTCCGGCGTGATCGTCGACCACGTGACCACCTCTTGGTCAGTCGACGAAAGCATTTCAGTGACGCACGAATCGGACAACGTCACCGTGCAGTGGTCGACGATGAGCCAGGGGTTGTTCGAGCACAGTTACGGTTCACTGCTCAACGGCGGCACCTACACATATGCCCACAATCTGTATGTGCACAACAAGAGCCGCAACCCCCGCCTGCAGCAAAGCGGCAACTCCGTGATGGAACTGGATTTTGTCAACAACGTGATCTACAACCCGCAGGACAAGTTTGCCTACGGCGGCAATGAATACTATGTGAATTATGTCGGCAACTACGGTATTCGCGGTCCAGGAACCAACGACACCAATCACGCGCTGATCCGCGACACGGACACGGAATCGCATTTCTACGTCGACGGCAACTACGTCGACAATAATACGGATGGCACGATCGACGGATATGCCGCCCCACTCGAAGGCGGCTCACACGACGGCGCGATCTTCCGCACCGGATCGTCCTATACATTGCTCGATTCTCGCGTCAACATTCCGGAGGCCAACGTCTCGAGCGCCGAACAGGCATATGTCCAGGTGCTCAGCCGGGCCGGCGCGATCAACTATCGCGATGCCCACGACCGCGACATGATCCGCGACGTGATCAATCAGCAACCCGGCTACATCAGTTCCGAGAGCGAGTGGGGCCCTTATCCGACGCTGCCTGGTGGCACAGTACCTACCGATTCGAATCAGGATGGGGTGCCCGACTCGTGGGCGGCGGATCGCGGGTTTGATCCCGGCTTGCCGCTCAATACGACGTACGCACCGTCGGGCTACTCGTACCTGGAGGAATACATCCATTCGCTCACGCCCTTTGCCTACGCGCCGACTGGAACGACGAGCCACGCGATCTCCACAGGCTACGGACGGGGCGCGGATGCCCAGCTCAACGAGAACGGCGGCTTGAGCGCCATCAGTGGCGGAAGTGGAAGTGGAGCAACGCTCGATGCGGCTTGGGGAGGCACGGCTGGCACGACGAACCAGTTAATCGCGTTAAAACTTGACCTATCGGAAATCGCCGCCGGTTCGATCAACACGGCGGCACTTGAGCTGACGGCGGCATCGGCGATCACTGGCGCTCACCAATTCAAGATTTGGGGTCTGGAGCACGACGCCTCGGATTGGGATTGGGACGAGTCGACGGTCGAGTTCAGCGATGCGCCCGGGGTGACGTTCGACGGCAACAGCCGAACGCTCGGGATCAACCCTGCCTACACGGCTGACGGCGAACCAGCGGAGCGCAGCAATCAGCCCTTACCCGGGCCGGCCGATCTGTTCACGCTAGGATCGTTCACCGTGGGAGCCACCGCCGCGGGCGAAATAGTTCGCTTCGAGAATTTGAATCTCGCCGTGTTTTTGAATCTGGCCGCCTTCTTTGAGGGCGAAGCGCAGGAAGGCATCGTTACGCTTCTTCTGGAACAGACGAACAATGCGGCGGCGGCCAGCTTCTATTCCAAGGAAAGCATTGCCGCGTTTGCCCCGCGATTGATCGTTGACGCGGTGGTCCAAGCGGTCGCTCTGCCTGTGCTCGCGGGCGACTACAACAACGACGGCGCGGTCGACGCCGCGGATTACACCGTCTGGCGAAATGCCTTGAACTCCGGCAGCCCGCTGCCGAATGAAACCGCCAGCCTGGGCACCGTCGACCAGGATGACTTCGCCGCTTGGAAGGCGAACTTCGGGGCCACAGCCGGATTGGGATCAGGGGCGCCTGCCGGTGTGCCAGAGCCGGGCAGTTTGGCGATTGTCGCGATGGCTTTGGCCTGGATCGGCGTTGGTCGGCGCCGAGAATTCGCGTTATAAATTGTTGCCAGTCTCGGCCCGGCCGTTACGCGAAATCTTTTCATAAATTCACAAATCGTTGTTAGCCCGCATATCTGCGTCGCGGACGAATGCTCTCTGCAGTACGCCGCGATGAGACAAGCGCAAATTATTCGCGCTAGTAATCAGGTCGTATGTCTGGGCACTATCGGCGCGGCGGACTAGAATGGTTGCAAGGCGATTGTTGGTGCGATTGCATCAACCGGCGGCAGTTCTAGCGGTGCAGTAGTGCTTGAACTATCTGCACATTGGGCGATCCGCGGTGCCTCGCTGTTGCGGGGCACGTCTTTGCCGGAACAGGTTCTGGGAAGTTACAAAAACGGCGCAGCATCGGAACAGTTGCGTCGCCCACGGCACGAGAATGAGGGTACATGATGGGCTGGCGATTGAACGCAATACTCACTGTCTTTTTCGGCGGCTTGTTGGTCACGGTTTCCCTCGCCCCAGAACACGCCGCGGCACAGATCAAGGCATTTCCGCAAGCGGAAGGCGCCGGTGCCAATGCGAATGGCGGCCGTGGCGGTGACGTCTATCATGTGACTAACCTCGGCAATTCGGGCGCCGGCAGCTTGCGCTTCGGCATCGACAACGCACCCACGAGTGGCCGCACGATCGTGTTCGACGTCGGCGGTTGGATCGACATCACCAGCAAGCTGGGAGTTGTCGGCACGAAACGCAACCTCACGATCGCGGGCCAGACGGCCCCGGGTGGAATCGGCGTCCGCGGTGCCCAGTTTTCCGTTGGCGGCGATGATGTCATCGTCCGCCACATGCGGTTTCGGCCCGGCAAGAGCGCCGGCGGCGACAACGACTCGGTGAATACCAATAACGAAGCGCAGCGAGTGATCTACGATCACATCTCCGCCGAGTTCAGTACCGATGGCGGCTTCGACAACCAGGCGACTGACGTGACGTTGCAGTTCAGCGCAGTTTCCTATGGAATGCAAACTCATTCCACGGGATCGTTGCTTGAGAATGCAAGTAATTTGTCGTTGCATCACAATTTATACGCCCACAACAACACTCGAAATCCAAAGCATCGCGTATATGGGCTCGATATGGTCGATAACGTTGTCTACAACTGGGATGCCCGAGCGATCGAGCTGCAGGGAACTGACGACCCGTCGTTCCAGTGGACCGCCAATATCGACGGCAACTATTTCATTGCGGGGCCGAACCATGGTAACACCGCGCCACTCAGCGGCGGGTCGCTTCAGAATTACGAGACGTGGTGGGGCACGAACGCCTACGATAGCGACAAAGATAGCGAGCACGATGGCGTGGACTACTCCTTTGGCGACCGCACTTTTGGGAATGTCTCGACAGCGTTGACTCGCTGGAGATCGACCCCCTTTCCAGTCGCAGACGAAATCTGGAAAGACGCCAGCACTCAGGCCGCCTACGAACGCGTGCTCGAGCGAGTTCGGCGCCACGCCTTGGGCCCGCGACGAAGTGGACACGGTTCTGCACAATAGCGTCGTCAACCGGAACGGCAGCATCATTACGCGCGAGAGTGACCTCGTTCCCCTGGGCGTTTCCAACGGCGGCTTTGGCACGCTCGGCGGCGTCGCGGCGCCGCTCGATACCGACGGCGATGGGATGCCCGATGCCTGGGAACAAAAGTATGGGCTGTCGCCTACGGTTGCCAACAACAATGCCGACTTCGACAACGACGGTTACACCGACCTCGAGGAATACTTAAACGACGTCGCCGCATTCAAGGCGACCGGACCGCTTGAGTTCGACGGTACGGGTCGTTATGCCGACTGGAGCAATTGGACGCGCCGCTGGGAGCCGTCGCGCGTCGACGACGTGAATGTCAACGTCGGCACCGCCACCGTCGATGCGGTCGGCCAGAAGGCGGGCACGCTGTGGCTCGGCACCACCGCCGGCGCGAACGGCACCGTCAACATTCAAAGCGGCTGGCTCGAAGTCACCGATGAAGTGGCCATTGGCGTCGACCCGGCCGCCACCGCCGCGCTGAACCTTAGCGGTGGCGAACTTTCGACTCATTTTTTGAGCCAAGGCTTGGGCGGTTCGTTCAATTTCACAGGCGGCACGCTTCACGCCGATGTGGTCGAGTTCGACCTCGTCAATCAAGGCGGTACGCTGTCGCCCGGCCACAGCATTGGCCAGACGCACGTCGCGGGCGATCTGACTCTGGCTAGTGGATCGTTGGCAATCGAGCTTGCGTCAACGTCGCTGGCCGATACGCTCGTCGTCGACGGCAAAGCAACTCTTGGCGGCGCGCTCGACATCTCGCTCTTGGGCGGCTTCACGCCGACGGAAGGCGATCATTGGCAATTCATCCATGCGGGCCAATTCAACGGTGCGTTCACTTCCGTCACCGATGGATTTTCACTTCGGCAGGAGGGGGGCAATTTGATGCTTTATTACGGCGCTGCCGTTCCTGAGCCGACTTCAGTTGTGCTCGCCGCAATTGCCGGCGTCGGATTGTTGAGCCGACGAAGAACTTTCGGTAAAGGCGTGCCGAGATAGCTCGACACGATGTACTTTCGCTTGCGGGTCGTGATGAGTTACGGCAATGGTGGTGCCGGTCGGAATGGACTCGTTGGTGACTAACCGGTCCACCAACATCAAAAAGGGGCGCTGGCCGTGCGAGAAACTCGACGCGCCAGCGCCCCAGCTGAATGACTGTCGATGAAGTGCGATTGCCTATCGCTTGCGAACGCACACCATGATCAGGCCGACGGCCGCCACGAGACAAATCGAAGCGGGCTCCGGTACAGCTGCCGGACCGACGATCTGGAAGCCGTTCACGGGGCCTTGCGCCGAAGAGTTGCTATTGAAGTTTGTGTTGATTGTGAACGCACCGGATGCGTCGGTCGAGATCATGAAGTCGTCCCAGGCTACGTTGGCGCCGGTCGTGATGTCGGTCGATGCGCCGCTGGTGAAACCGAGAATCGGGCTGTTGACGGGTCCAAAGAAGAACGTTCCCCGATCGGTACTCGATTGCGATGCACCGTAGCCGTAAACCGTGTACTGCGTATTCGGCACCAGTCCCGAGAACGCAAAACTGAGTTGGGCGAACGCGGTCCCGCCACCGCCATTGACGCTGCTGCCGAAGCCGTCCATGAGGCCGGCCGGATTGGCCGTGCCTTCGGCTGCAAACCCGAACAAATTCCCGCCGGGAGCGCTGAAGTTGAGGCCAATGTTGCCTGGACCACTCACGCCCGTACTGTCGAGGAGGACAAGGTTGTTGCCGGCGTCGGTAGTGTTCGCCGTGTTCCAGTAGTCGCCTGCGGCACCTACGACGGCCTGTCCGCTCATGGCGACGGGCGACACGAGGTCAACATTCCAGATGCTCGCCGCTCGTGCGATCGAGGTCGTGAGAATTGCAATGGCAACACCTACAAAGACTACCACCGCCGCACGAAGAACTGAATTATTGGATTGATTCATCAGACTGACTCCTAAAATTGAATACCGTTGATAATAAGATCGAGCTTGTACCACAAACTGCTGCACACGCGATTTAACATGATGCTCGCTAACCGCATTTGCGATTCGCGATTGCACGCCGAGGAGGCCAAGCAATCCGAATCCCAGTAGACCGAACGTCGCTGGTTCGGGAACCATTACCGCCATGATTTGGACCATCGGGTCCCAGGCACCGGCGATTGACCACTGCGGATTGGAATAGGCCGCTGGATTGCCCGGCAACGGATACGCCGCCGACACCGTCGCGTTGTTGGTGTCGTTGTTACTGTTGCGGTTTCCCCAATAAGCCGGCCAAGTGTAGTTTGGATCGTTGGGGTCGTTCGAACCGCCGTAGCCTGCGGCATACCAGGCGAAACTGCCTTCGGGCGAGAAGACATTGGCCACCGTGTAGTCGTCCGCTTGATCGGCCGTCAACTGATGTGACCAGAACACACGTTGCGACACATCGAGCGGATTGCCGGAAGAATCCATGCTGTTAAATTCCGCGTAGCGCGTGTCGCGCGTGGGGTCGCCGTCGTTCTTCATGTTGTTCGGAAGAAGTTCGGTCGCATTCCAGTTCAACCAGCCTGCATTTCGGATCGAGTCGTCCATCTTCGTGTTGATGAAGACGGTGCTCGCATCGCCCCCTGCTTGTGTCCAGCCCCAGGGGCGTCCCAGCCACATGTTGTTCGCCGAGGGACCGGTGGCGCTCGCCGCATTGAACGGATCGATCACCGGATTGCCGCGGACCGACTCGCCGGTAATCTCCGAATCGAGAAACACGATCCCGTTGGAGGTCTTTTTGTCGGTGCTGGCCGCCGTGATGGTGCCGCCGTTGTGATCGCCATCCATGTTGATGACGGAGCTCTTAAAAACGGCCGTGCCCTTGGAGAAGATGAAGTCGATGTCACCGCTGACGTGGGAATTCTCGAAATACGCGCGGCCGCCATCGACGTACAGCGTATCCTGGTAGCCGAGGAATTTGCAATTCACAAACGCCTGTTGATCACCTTGCAATTTGAGGGCGACGCCTTGAGAGTTCGACGTCTGGGCTTGGCCCGTCATGTAATTTCCCTGCGGGCTGACGGCCTGGTGCGTGACGTTCACGATGTACGGCGTGTCGGTGCTATTGGCAAACGTGATCGCCTTGGCGGTCGTGTTATTGCCGCGGAGTTGCAGCGTAGAACTGCCCGTGGTGCCGATCGTACCGCTGCCCGTGTTGTACGCAGCGTCAAGCGTCGATGTGATCACGACGTCGTCGGGATTGCCGGTCAGGCCTAGGAAAGCGATGTTGCTCCGTTGATTGACGAGAGTTCTGCTGGTATCGAACGCGGTGTTGTAGGTGCCGGGGGCAAAATACACTCGGTTCGGATTGAGTGCCGAGGCGCCAGACGGGATAGCCAGAGGGCTGGGGCTATTCGAAGTTTCCAGCGCGGTGACGATCGATTTGAAGACTCCCGTATAGCCGCCACTAGGCGCCCCTTCGACGCCTGCGTAGTTCAGATCGATAAGATAGTCGGCTGCATCGGTAACGATCGCCGATGCGAATACGATCGAGATCGCCACGGCGGGCAGACCCCATTTGGAAATGTGCTTTTGCATACTTAACCATCCCTTCATTAGCTGCTACCTACCTTTGAGAAAACACAATGACACTTGGGGAGAGGCGAACAATCAGGACGAGAACCGACTGTTGGACTGACGATGAGCGGTGTCGCGAAACGGGGCCTGAACCGTTTTCAGCGTCCTCGCCGGATTAGAAAAGCAATTAAACCGTCTGAAATGCCGCCAATGCGCTTTGCGCTAACCACCAAGTAACACGATACTTACCAACGGCGCGTGCAGCCAAGCTGACTTTCTTGCAAAATTACGTCGAAAACACGCATCAAAACCCTGTACGATCTGGGCTGACCAATTTCGAGGTCGCATTCACGCCAAAGTGCGCGATTGAATTCTTCGCTTCGCCTACGGAGCGTCTTATATAATCGCCTTCCAGATGCGACTTCATCGACTAGGCAGCAGGCACGTTGCAGCATCGTGACCAGCGAACCGACTCCAAGCCGATTTCATTATCAGCCACTGGTCGTTGTTGCGCTGGCGTTGGCGGCAGGCATCGCGTTGGATCGTGAGCTGGGCGGCGCGGCCTTTGCGCTGTGGTGGGTCGCTGCGGTCGGATGCGTGGTTGCCTGGTGGTGGTTTTGGCGCGGTGGCCATCCGCTGGTGTCCGCGTGGCTCTTGATTGGTGCGATCCTGTGTACCGGCGGGGCCTGGCACGACGCGCGGTGGAATCTTTTCTCCGACCGCGATTTAAGTCGGTTCGCCGAGTTGGAACCGGCTCCCACGTGCATACGCGGCATCGTACTCACGACACCCGAGGTTCTGCCCGCGCCGCTGTTCACGCCGCTGCGTGCGATCCCTGGCGGCGAACGCTGTCGCACCAATCTGCTCGTCACGGGAATTCGAGACGGGACAACTTGGCTCGCTGCTGGCGGTCGCTGTCAGCTGGTGGTCGACGGCGATTTCCTCGCCGTCGAGCCGGGCGATCAATTGCAGGTCTTCGCCAAGTTGCGCCGTCCCTCGCCACCAATGAATCCAGGCGAATTCGATTTCGCTGCCCGCGCCCGGGCCGACCGGCGGCTCGCGTCTCTTGTGACCGGCTCGCCCGACTGCGTCACCGTCGTCGAGCCCAACCGGCAGGCGCACGTTTGGGGAATTGTCGATTGGTTCCGTGAACGTGGACAACAGACGCTGCGCACCTATGTAGGAGCGGAGCGGGCCGGGCTGGCGGCGGCCATCTTGTTGGGTGTGCGCGAAGAGCTGCCGTACGAAGAAACGATGCCGTTCTTCCTCACCGGAACGGTGCACCTGCTCGTGGTATCGGGACTCAACGTGGCGATTCTGGCGACTGGGCTCTATTCGCTGGTCTGGATCGGCTGGTTGCCGCGGCGGCTGATCCTCGCGCTGATCATCGCGGTGGTGGTGGCCTACGCGCTGGTCGCCGGCGCCGATCCACCGGTGCTGCGCGCTGCGGTATTGGTCGTGCTGATTTGCCTGGGAGCGTGGACCGGTCGCCGCGGGGTGGCCTTCAATTCGCTGGCGGCGGCCGCGGTCATCGCGCTCGCACTCGACCCGATGCAACTCTTTCATACGGGAACACAGTTGAGTTTCCTCTGCGTGGCGATCCTCGTCTGGCTTGGCCAATCGGAACGTTTTAACCGGAAGCTCACCGCCGATCCGCTCGACCAACTGATTGCCGCGACTCGGCCCTGGTATGAGAAGGTGTGGAGGTCGTCAGTGCGATGGATATGGTTTCTCTTGTTGACTTCGGCAGCGGTTTGGCTGGCGACTCTGCCAATGGTGCTCTATCAATTCCACGTCGCTTCGCCCGTCGCACTCTTGATCTCGCCGGTGGTCTGGCTGCTGGCTCTGGTGATCATGTGGAGCGGGTTTGTGACGTTGGCCTGCGGCATGTTGGTGCCGTTTGTCGCCGTCGGCGCAGGAAGTATCTGCGATTGGTCGCTTGGTGCCCTCGTTCGCATTGTCGATTGGGCACAGCGAGTGCCGGGCGGGCACTTCTGGGCGCCGGGGCCGGCGCTGTGGTGGGTGTTGGGGTTCTATTTCGGTTTGATAGCCGTCATGCTGTGGGGAGAGCGACTGCTTGCGGTGCGTTGGCAGTGGGGACTCGCCGCGGCCTGGATCGCGATCGGATTCGCGCCGCCGATCATTCACCATTTTGCCCGCAGCGACGAATTGCGCTGCACCTTCGTCTCGGTCGGCCACGGTAGCTGCGTGGTACTCGAAACTCCCGACGGCCGGACGATTCTGTATGACGCTGGCTCGCTGGGGTCGCCGGAGTTTGCCACGCAGTCGGTCGCCGGCTATTTGTGGGAACGCGGCACGCTACGGATCGACGCGATTGTCCTCTCGCACGCCGACGTCGACCACTACAACGCCGTGCCCGGGTTGCTCGAGCGATTTGTCGTCGGTGCGGTGTATGTCTCGCCGATGATGTTCGATGCGTATGGCGCGACCGGGCCCGACACGGCGCCCAAAGTATTGCGACAAGCCATCGATCGGGCGGGGGTGCCAATCCGGGAGATTTGGGCCGGCGATCGGCTCCGCGTTGGCGAGGTGACGCTCGACGTGATCCATCCGCAGCAGGGCGGCGTCATCGGCAGCGACAATGCCAATAGCATCACGCTCGCGGTCGAGTATGCGGGCCGGCGGGTGCTGCTGCCGGGCGATCTGGAGACGCCGGGGCTCGACGACGTGATCGCCGAGTTGCCGGTCGACTGCGACGTCTTGATGGCGCCCCACCACGGCAGCCGACGGAGCGATCCGCCCGGCTTCGTCGCCTGGAGCACGCCAGAGTGGGTCGTGATCAGCGGTGGCGCGGACTCGGATCCCGACGTCGAGCGGACTTACGCGGCCGCCGGGGCCCGCGTACTCAACACTGGCAAGCTCGGTGCTATCGAATTTGCAGTCCGCCGCGAGGCTATTTCTGCCGCCTCGTTCCACCCGGCAATCTCCCGATAATCGCCACACATTTTCGAATACCCTCACTTGAACGGCCGGGCGGCGTGATTGGGCTAGCTGCCGGGCCCTGACAGGCATATTATTTAGTAGCGATTTGCTATTGATACACTGTCTCAGTAAATCGCCAGTTGCCAGCCATCGTGACTGTCGATGTTACTGAATGGCGAGCGATCAGTATTTCAACACAATGAGTTTTGGGGCGAGATAATAATATGTCACACCACATTCACACTCCGATGGATTCGCCGTCCGGAATCGGCTTGGCTTTGCCCAAGCAAAGCGCGTCGAACCCGGCTCAGAAAATTCACAC
Source organism: uncultured Planctomycetota bacterium (assembly GCA_963847905.1). Lineage (GTDB taxonomy): Bacteria > Planctomycetota > Planctomycetia > Pirellulales > Lacipirellulaceae > DASYDU01. The sequence goes on from CAWKBP010000009.1 coordinate 199,671, forward strand.
GCGTCACCCGGCCGACCCGGTTGCCGCGGCGCTCTCGATGCCGAAGGCCAACTCGGACGAGCTTTGGGCCCGCGGCGTCGATTGGACCTGTGTGGTTTGGATCGCGGCGGTGCACGTGCTGGCTTTGATGGCGCCGTTCTATTTCAGTTGGCACGGGCTGATCGTTTGTCTGGCACTGATCTTCGTGACCGGTTCGTTCGGTGTCTGCATGGGCTACCATCGCTGCCTGACGCACGGCGCTTTCCAGACCTATCGGCCGGTCCGCTGGTTGCTCGCGTTCTTGGGTGGTCTTTCCGGCGAAGGGTCGGTGCTCACCTGGGTCTCGAACCATCGCAAGCACCACGCCTTCAGCGACAAGGAAGGCGATCCCCATTCGCCGCGGCACGGCAAATGGTGGAGCCACATGCTCTGGTTCATGCCGAACTTCGGTCAGCGCTGGCACCACGCGGTGGCCGAGAAGTACGCGCCCGATATTCTCAAAGACAAAATGATGGTGATCATTCACTATCTGTTCCTGCCGTCCCACTTGGCGACCGGCGTGATCCTGTTCCTGTTCGGCTACTTCGGCACGGCGCTGGGCATGGGCAGCGTGTGGTGGGGAATGTCGCTGGTGTTCTGGGGCTTGGGCGTGCGGATGGTCTACGTGCTGCACGTGACCTGGCTGGTGAATTCGGCGACGCACATCTGGGGCTACCGCCGCTACGACACGACCGACGACAGCAAGAACCTGTGGTGGGTCGGCCTGTTGGCATTCGGCGAAGGTTGGCACAACAACCATCACGCCTATCAGCGTGTCGCCAGCCAAGGCCATCGCTGGTACGAAGTCGACGTGACCTATTACTCGATCTGGCTGCTGGAAAAGCTCGGCCTGGCCTGGGACGTAGTGCGGCTGCGCGACATCCCGAAGGGCACGAAGCCGGCGTAGGGCGAAGCCAGCGTAAACGCGGCAGCTCGATCAATCAACACTTTGGCGTAGGTGCTTTCGCGTTGAGAGCGAGTTGGTTGTTAAAATCCGCTCGCATGGCCGCGCGTAGGCATTACCGCTGCTGATTGGCTGTCGCTGACAATGCTGTTCGGTTGCATTCGATTCCCGCCGATTTAACCCTTCGGTCCGAATGAATGCGGCATTTGATGGGCCTGTTTCCGTACGATGGAACGGCCCCCCGTGCAGGCAGCGTATCCATATGTCCTGGCATCCAATCGGGAATAGTATTCCCGGCCATCATCGAGTCAGTTGGTTAGGAGGTCAGGAATAATGAACACCCATCGCTATGCCACTCACATTCTGCACTCGATAATGCTCATTTTCGTGGGTACGGCGGCGGCCGCACCGACGTACTCGATTGCCACGTTGGGCTTTGATGATATCGAGCACACCCGCATCGACGGCCACAGGTACAGTCTTGCCGAATACTTAAATGAGAGCGGCCAGGTCGTTGGATACTCGCGTCGTTATAATGGCGGAGTTGTTGACTTGGGCCGCAGCGTGTGGTTGTACGACGGCACGACCACCCTGGGCATCGGCCTCGCTGGGCCAGAATTCTCCAGCAGCGACGGGTATAAGACAAGTTTTGCCACTGCATTAAATCAGCTTGGCCAAGTGATTGGCTCTTCTGCGCTTCGACGGGGGCGACGACTTTCTCGGCTACAGCCCTGGTATTACAATGGCACGACCACGGGCGAAGTCGGCTTGATTGGCCCTGAGCACACTCGCGCTGACGGCTACAGAAGCAGTTCCGCCCGACTCGACGGGGCGGGGCATGTATCCGGATCCTCCTTGCGCTACGGTGGCAGCAGCGACTTGGGCCAAAGCGTGTGGATTTACGGCGGTTCAGGAACCATCGAGATCGGCTTTACGGAACCTGATTACACTCGCGGCGACGGCTATAGGTATAGCTTTTTCAGCTCCGTCGATAGCTCGAACGCTGGGGGCCAGTTCATCGGCTATTCCTCTCGCTACAACGGTAACGTTGGAATGGGAGGAAGTGCTTGGCTCTACAACGGCGTGAGCACGATCGACATCGGTCTCACCGGACCTGAGCACACTCGCAGTGACGGATTCCGCGAAAGCTTCGTTGATCAATTGAATGAGTCGGGCCAGGTAATCGGCACATCCATACGCTACAACGGCGGCAGCACGAGTCTGGGGAGAACGGCTTGGTTCTTCGACGGTCTGACTACGGTTGACATCGGCCTTGCGGGACCCGGGTACACGAATAGCCGGGGCAATCAAAGTCATCGATTAGAAGAGCTAAACGACGCGGGGTATGTCATTGGATCTTCGACCAAGTTCAGCGATATCTACGGGGCAACTGATAGCCTTTGGATCTATCACAACGCCACGACTGTCGAAATTGGCCTGACCGGCCCCGAGACACACAGGGTCTCATGGCGAGGTTCTCAATCAGTTTTCTATCAGTCGCCCAATGAACGGCGCGGGGCAAGTCATCGGGACGTCCGCCCGATTCGACAGCGGCGGAATCCCTGCAGGCGACAGCGTCTGGCTCTATAACGGAACGGCCACCATCGAGATCGGCCTAAGAGGAGCCGAACATACTGCCTTGGGGGGTTACAGGAGACGCAGTTCACCGAAGAAGCTGAACGAGGCGGGGCAGGTCATCGGCACTTCCTCCCGCTACAACGGGGGCAATGCCTCTTTGGGTGCGAGTGCTTGGTACTTTGACGGAACAGTCACAACCGAAATCGGCCTCACGGGTTCCGAGTACTTCCGCAGCGATGGATACGAAAATAGTTCCGTTTATTTATTGAACGAGGCGGGACAGGCCGGTGGAAGTTCCGATCGCTTTAACGGAGGAAGCAACCAACTGGGCCAGGACGCGTGGGTCTACGATCCCATACTCGAGCAGACATTCTCCTTGAAATTCTCGACGCGTAGCGACGGCTACGCCTTTAGCGATGTAGAGTACTTGGGAGACGATGGACTCGTCATCGGTAGGTACACTTTGTACGACGCGCTGGACAACGATCTCGGTGATCGCACATTCTGGTTCAAGTTCGGCGAGGGCCTCCACGATTTGGGCTCGCTCATTGAAGAAGCAGTTCCAGCGATCAATTGGGACTGGTCCGCCAACGCCATCCGCGGAAACGGTCGTGGCCAAATCCTCGGTCACGGTAAGCTCACTGGCCAGACAGATGGTTTGATGGCGTTCCTCCTCACACCAGTCGTCCCTGAGCCATCCTCCCTGGTACTGGTCGGACTTGTGCCGAGTCTGGTCGGTTGGCGGCGTCGCTAGAAGGTCCGAATCGGGAGATTCGTTACCAAAATCGAACGCGAATGCACCGCCTGATTCCTGCTCGGAATAGTGGGAATCAGGCGTTTTATTTGGACTTCACGCAGAATTTGGGTTGGCTAGGCGGACGGCCGGATTTCGCCCCAAAACGGCCCCCCGTTTGCAGTTGCAATCGGGCCGGGGATCGGTACACTGGTGGATTCAGCAGCGAATGGTAAAAAATTGTGTTGTGTGTGTTTTTGGTGGCCGGACTGAATTCTGTCGCGGCTGCCTCAGTCCATGTAGAGCCATATTGTAGGAGTTGGTGTTTGCCGAGCAGGGAGTAACCCAGCAGGGTACGCCCGATGGCGCGATGCAGGCTGGCCCAAAAAGGGATTTGCCCGAGACGGGTCTGGCCAGAAGTCGATTGCAGGTGCGCGGCGCATCAGAGAGAGAACACGCGGGAATCGTAATGTCACTGACGAAAGAACGGAAACAACAGCTGGTGGGTGAATTTGGCCGTGGGGAGTCCGATACGGGCTCGCCGGAAGTCCAGGTATCGCTGCTCACAAATCGCATCAGCCAGATGACCGAACACCTCAAGTTGCATTCCAAGGACTACGCCAGCCGGCGTGGGCTGCTGGGGATGGTCAGCCGGCGTCGTCGGCTGTTGGACTACGTGAAGATTACCAATCCGCAAATGTATCTCGATCTGCTGCGACGTCTGGAGATTCGCAAGTAAGCGCTCCCTTTGGAAGAAATTGGAGTGTTTCTATCGTCCGCTGGCCCCATCGATCGAATAGTTTCGATTGGCATGTTTTGGTTGGGGTAGGACGTCGAGCGAGTTTCAGAACGTATCCGTTATCCGCTGAGAGTGGTTCCTCGTGAACGCCTCTCGCTTCTGTCGCCGACCGCGCGGGCGTGTGTTGCCAATTGCCCCGTCGGCGTGATGCGCGTTTCTGCGAGCCAGTCGTCGGACCGCGTGTGCAACCCGTCGAGAACGGTCGAGATTTCGATCGCATTGGACAGGCGTTTGGGCAGCAGTTTGAAAGCCCACCTGGCCAATTGCGTCTCGAAAGTTGTCGCGTCTCGGAAGTTCAAGTCGCGTTTTTCGGCCTGAGAGAACCTCACCAACTCGCCAACCGCATCGCTCTCTAAAGTAGCAAGAAGGAAAAGAAAGTTGACTCAAATCAGTGTTGAACGGCAAATCGGTAACGGCATTCTCAAGTTTGAAACCGGCCTGTTGGCGAAGCAAGCGGCCGGTGCAGTCCTCACGTCGTACGGCGAGACGGTCACGCTCAGCGCGGTCGCATCGGGCCCGCCGCGGCCAGGGCTCGATTATTTCCCGCTCACTTGCGATTACCGCGAGCGTCATGCCGCGGCCGGCAAATTTCCGGGCGGCTTCCTCAAGCGGGAAGGGCGGCCCACGACCAAAGAAACCCTCACCTCGCGGCTCATCGACCGCCCGATCCGTCCGATGTGGCCGACGGGCTACAACGACGAAGTGCAAATCCAGAACTTCGTGCTCTCGAGCGACCGTCAGAACGATGGCGACGTGCTCGCAATGAACGGTGCCGCTGCGGCGCTCGGCGTCTCGCCGTTGCCATTCCAAGGCCCGCTGGCCTCGGTCCGGCTGGGCATGATCGATGGCGAATTGATCGCTTTCCCGACGCACGACGAGCTCGAGACCAGCGAACTCGATCTGATCATCTCCGGCACACGCGAAGCGGTGCTGATGATCGAAGGCTTCGCCCGCGAAATGCCGGAAGACCGGATGGCCGAGGCCCTCTTGGAAGGCCATCGGATCGTGCGGCAGATCTGCGACTTGCAGCAGGAGCTGATCGACAAGGTCGGCACGCAGAAGCAGGAGTACGTCGCCGCGTCGGACAACGGCTTGGCCAGCAATTTGCGTGAGCGGTATTACGATGCGTTCAAGGCCGCTAAGCAGACCGAGGGCAAGCAGGCCCGGTCGGAAGCGGTGGGCCAGTTGAAGGAACGGGCGCTCGCGGAGTTGATTCCCGACCCCAAGGCTGAAGGCGCGCTCGACGTCAACGCCTTCAAGGGCGCATGGCACACGCTGGAGGAGCACGTCGTCCGCGATTTGATCCTCTCCGGCACGCGGCCCGACGGTCGCGATGGCAAGACGCTGCGGGCGATTTCCTGTGCCGTCGACTTGCTGCCCCGCGTGCATGGCTCGGCCCTGTTCCAGCGTGGCGAAACACAAGCCCTGGTGACCATCACGCTCGGCACCGGTCGCGATGAGCAGCGGGTGGACGGCTTGTTCGAAGAATACTCGAAGCGGTTCATGCTCGACTACAACTTCCCATCGTTCTCGGTCGGCGAAGTGCGTCCGATCCGCGGACCGGGTCGCCGCGAAATCGGTCACGGCATGCTGGCCGAGCGGAGTGTCAACCCGGTACTGCCGGACCACGACGAGTTCCCCTACACGATCCGTGTGATCTCCGACATTCTCGAATCGAACGGTTCGAGCTCGATGGCGAGCGTCTGTGCCGCGACGCTGGGCTTGATGGCGGCCGGCGTGCCGATCACCAACCCGGTGGCCGGCATCTCGACGGGCCTGGTGAAGGACGGCGACAAGTGGACCTTGCTGACCGACATCATCGGCGACGAAGACCACTTCGGCGACATGGACTTCAAGATCGCCGGCACGCAGAACGGCATCACGGGCATCCAGCTCGATCTGAAGACCAACGGCATCAGCGAGGAGATCATTCGCGCGACGCTCGCTCAATCGCGTGAAGCCCGGATGGAAATCCTGCGGTCGATGCTCTCGACGATTCAGCGGCCGCGGCCGAAGACGGCCGATTCTGCCCCGCGGTTGGTTCGCACGAAGATCGACTCTGAGAAGATCGGCCTCTTGATCGGCCCCGGTGGCAAAAACATCCGCGGCATCCAAGAGGATTGCGGCGTCACGATCGACGTCGAGGAAGACGGCACCGTGACGATCGCCGGCGAGGATCAAGTCTCGGTCCAGAAGGCGCTCGACCGCGTCGAGGCGATGACCGCTTCGGTCCAGGTCGGCCGCATCTACCACGGCACCGTCACCAGCGTGAAGGACTTTGGTGCGTTTGTGGAGATTCTGCCGGGCAAGGACGGCCTCTGCCACATCAGTGAGCTTTCGAATGAATACGTCAACAGCGTCGGCGACGTTTGCCGCGTGGGCGACGAGATGGACGTGAAGGTGATCGCGGTGGACGAGCAGGACCGCGTGAAGCTCAGCCGCAAGGCCGTGCTGATGGAACTGGCCGCCAGCAGCGAGGAAAACGGCGCCCCATAATCAGGCCGACTTCGCATAAATAGCCGGCGACCTACGTGTCGCCGGAACCACCGCAGCTGCCAATTAAAACCGCTTGGCCGACCAACTTCGTCGGCCAGGCGTTTTTTTCTGCGCCCATCCGCCGTATGATCGTAGCATGGCCGCCGCCAAAGAGACTGCCGAGCTATCCGACGACGAGTCGTCCGCCACGGTCCAGCGTTTGCTCGACCAATACACGGAGATCGCGCGCCTGGCCGGCGGCCTCGCGCACGAGATCAAGAACCCGCTCTCGACGATTCGGCTCAACATGGAGCTGTTGGCCGAGGATCTCGAAGAGCCGGAGACACCGGCCCAGCGGCGGGCGCTCAAGCGGACCGAGGTCGTCCGCCGCGAGTGCGACCGGCTGCAGGCGCTATTGGACGATTTCCTTAATTACGCCAAGGTGCGGCGGCTCCATCTCGAGCCGTCGGACCTCAATCACCAGATCGACGACGTGCTGGAGTTCTTCGCACCGGCGGCCGCGGCAGCTGGCGTCGAGGTGGTCCGCTTCCTCGATCCGGAGCTGCCCTCGGTGATGCTCGACCGCGAGTCGTTCCGCCGGGCGCTTTTGAACCTGATCCTCAACGCCAAACAGGCGATGCCGGACGGCGGGCAGCTGACCGTGCGGACCGTCTCGCAGGGCGACACGGTGGCAATTCACCTGATCGACACGGGCTGCGGCATGGACGATCGCACCGCGTCGAAGATGTTCGAGGCTTTTTTCTCGACGAAGCCCGGCGGCTCGGGTCTGGGCCTGCCGACGACGCAAAAGATCATCGCCGGCCACCACGGCCGAATCAGCGTCGAAAGCGAAGTCGGCCACGGCACGCAATTCACGGTCGAACTGCCGGTGCCGGCGCGATTGGCGGGTCGGGGAGTGAGATGGAGAAATTTTGCAGCGGCCCGAACTAGTCGGTTTGTTCTTGAATCAGCGAAACCCAATCACGTGCCGCGTGAAGCACGCGCGTGATTGCCACTGGCCCAGGTAATCACGGTATACGACGACATAGTTGTGGGCAGGCCGGATGCCCATCGACTTTCTCCAACCGGGGCGATAGTGATCTAAGCTTTCGCCGATCGCTGGATTTTGAGCGACGATTTGAAAAGTCTCGTATAAAGATTCGACAACGTTGGCAGACGCGGCAACGCTTCGTTCGGAAAGATAGTCGGCAATCTCTTGGAGATCCAAGATGGCCCGATTCGTAAGACGATATTCCACGCTGCGCATTTCACGCCGGCGCACGTCGGGACGTGGCGCGCACTTTCAGTTCGTTAAAAAACTGCCGTAAGCCATCCTCGTCAAAATCAACAAACTCGCCAGCCTCCAACTGACGATGACTCTCGTCTAACTTCCGGATCAATTCTCTTTGCTTTTTCAGAAGTGCGATCCCAGCTTCCAGCGCAGCGTCGCGAGATTGGAAAGCCCCCAAGGCGATCTCCTTGGCAATGAAGGATTCAGAGTCAGACGAGAGTTCACTAGACATAGTAGATTTCCTCCACCTATATCCTATCTTTCGGCCCCACGGCGGGTCAAATTCATATTGGCTTCGCATTGACTGCGGCTGGCCTTTTCCCGCCATTCGCGGCAACGTATCATCGACTCCATGTCCACCAAGCCGAAAACGACGACTGCCACCGCTGGACCGCCGATCAAGGTGCTCGTGATCGATAACGATCCGGCGCATGCCGAGGCGATGGCCGACAGTTTGCGGAGCATTGGCTTTGAATGTATTGTCGCCACGAGCGGGCCGAAGGGGGCGGCGATGCTCGATGTGGGCACTTATGAAATCGTCGTCACCGATCTGAAGATGCCGGAGATGGGCGGGCTCGAAGTACTCGCTCGGTGCAAGGAAGTGCAGCCGGATGCCGAGGTGATTCTCGTCACGGGCCACGGCACGATCGAGTCGGCCGTCGAGGCGATGCAGCGCGGGGCGTTCAACTATCTCTTGAAGCCGCTCGATTTGAAGCAGCTGCGGGCAGTGGTCGAGAATGCGGCCCGCAGCCAGTATCTGCGCCGGGCGAACGCCGAGCTCCATCGCCGGCTCGACGAGCGGTTCGGCTTCGAGGGCGTGATCGGCAATAGCCCGCAGATGGTCGACGTCGTGAATCGGTTGCAGCGGATCGCGCCGACCGACGTCACCGTGCTGATCCAGGGCGAGACGGGCACCGGCAAGGAACTCGTGGCCAAGGCGATCCACCAAAACAGCCCGCGAAAGAAGCGGCCGTTCGTGCCGCTCAACTGCGCGGCCCTCTCTGAGCACATACTCGAGAGCGAACTGTTCGGCCACATCCGCGGCGCGTTTACCGACGCCTCGGCCGACCGGCAGGGCAAGTTTGAATACGCCAACGGCGGCACGCTGTTTCTCGACGAGGTGGGCGACATGCCGGTGCCCACGCAGATCAAGCTGCTCCGAGTGCTGGAGAGCGGCGAGATTACCCGGGTAGGGTCGAATGAGCCAGTGCACGTCGACGTCCGCATCCTCTCGGCGACCAACCGCGACCTCGAAACCGGGATCGCCGCCGGTACATTCCGCGAGGACCTTTATCATCGGCTCAAGGTGGTGACGATCCGCCTGCCGAGCCTCGCCGAGCGGCGGGAAGACATTCCGCTGTTGATCGACTACTTCCTCAAGGAGCACACCAAGCGGCACAACAAATCGATCCAGGGCATCTCGACCGCGGCCCGGCGGCGGCTCTTGGCGTACGATTGGCCGGGCAATGTGCGCCAGCTGCGCAACGTGATCGAGAGCATGGTGGTCGTCGACTTCGACGGCGTGCTGGACCTCGACGACCTGCCGGCCGAGCTCGCCCCCACAACCACCGGCGAGCCCGCTTCAGCGGGCGGGGACGACGGCCTCCACGAACTGGTGGGCAAGAGCCTCTCGGAGCTCGAATCCCTCTTCATCGGCGAAACCCTCAAGGTCACCGGCGGAAACCGCGAAGAAGCGGCCGAAATGCTCGGCATCGGCGAACGGACGCTATACCGTAAAATAAAAGAGTACGGTTTATAGCCCGCACGCCCATCGGTTAACCTTGCAGATATGCAAATCATCCGCAATCCAACCCGCAGCGTCCGCATTGGCCGCGTCACCATTGGCGACGGCCAGCGGATCGCCGTGCAGAGCATGACCGCGACGCAGACCCGCGACGTCGACGCGACCGTCGCGCAGGTGAACGCGCTCACTGCCGCGGGTGCCGACATCGTGCGGATCGCGGTCGACAACTCGGCCGAGGCTGAGGCAATCGTCGAAATCCGCAAGCAGACGACGGCCAACCTCTCGGTCGACCTGCAGGAGAACTACCGCCTCGCCGAGCGGATCGCGCCGCACGTCGACAAGCTCCGCTACAACCCGGGGCATCTGTATCACCACGAACGCGAGAAGCCGTGGCAGGAGAAGGTCCGCTACCTGGTCGGCGTCGCCCGCGACCACGACTGCGCGATCCGCGTCGGCGTCAATTGCGGCAGCGTCGATCCGGACAAGCTGGCCAAGTACGACAAGAGCGACAAGCTCTCGCCGATGCTCGATAGCGCGCTCGAACATTGCCGACTGCTCGACGAGCTGGGCTTCACGCGCTATTGCGTCTCGCTCAAGGACTCCAACCCGCAGGACGTGATCGAGGTAAATCGCCGCTTCGCCGAGACGCGGCCCGACGTGCCGCTGCACCTGGGCGTCACGGAAGCGGGCCTGCCGCCGGATGGCGTGATCAAGACGCGCATTGCCTTCGAGCAGCTGATCAGCCGCGGCATCGGCGACACGATCCGCGTCTCGCTCACGGTGCCCAACGACCGTAAGCCCGAGGAGATCGCGGCCGGCCGAGCGATACTCGACGACATCGCGGCGGGCCGCGTCCGCTCGGTGGTCGACTTCGGCCTCTCGACGCTGAACATCATCAGCTGCCCGAGCTGCTCGCGTGTCGAGAACGAAGCCTTCGTCGAGCTGGCCGAGGACGTGAAGCGGATGACCGAGTACGCCAGGGAGCACAAGCTCACGATCGCGGTGATGGGCTGCCGCGTGAACGGCCCCGGCGAAACGGATGATGCGGACCTCGGCCTCTGGTGCGGCCCGAACTTCGTCAACCTAAAACGCGGCGGCGAACCGCTGGGGCAGTTTCCGTACGAGGAGATCCTCGGGAAGCTCAAGTCGGAACTCGATGAACTGATCGAACTTCGACGTTGACGGGGTGTTCGCATCTGACTTGGATCGGCCGCTAGAATGACAATGCCGAATGCAGCGAACGCTGTCATTTCCGAAGCGAAGCTGACGAGATATCTCCTCGATATCACTCATCGTCGTGGGGCGGGAAAAGCGAAATTGCTGGCGTCGCTCGGTTACGATTCACAGTGCTGGCAACAATTGGCCGATGATCTCCGTCGCGAGCATCTCACCGCGGATATTGTCGAACTGCGGGAGACCGCTTGGGGACCGAGATACGAGATTGTCGCACCACTGACCGGGCCGTCTGGCGATACCGTACTATTCCGCAGCATTTGGCAAATCGATCTTGGCTCCGACTGCCCTAGATTAATTACAATGTACCCGGAGTGAAACATGCCCGATCTTGAACTCTACAAAGACGCAATTCTCACGGCGGACGTGCCCGGCGATGGACTGCGCATTGGTGACGTTGGCACTGTCGTCGAGCGTCACGAAGTGCCTGGCGTTGCTGAAGTCGGCTATAGCGTCGAGTTCTTTGATATGACGGGCCGCACTGTGGCGGTGGTCACGGTGCCCGCCAGCCACTTGCGCGTGCCGACGGCTGCCGATTTGCCGAGTGTGCGAGAGGCATCACGAGCGCCCGAATAGCAGTTGTGTTGCTATCAATCGGGTGCTAGCAGTCGGCGGGTTCGGACTTAAGCGTCAGCAATTCGGCGTTGCCGCCGACGCCAACGGGCCGACGGCGGCCTTGCGATTGACGCGATTTGCGGGGGATGTTAATTATCTCGCCCCGCGCCCGTCTGCGCGCTGGTCGGAACTTTAGACTTTTCTCTCGTCTCGCTCGGTCAATCCGTTGAAATCGTTCGCACCACTCCTCGCTGCCGCGCTGGTGATCGTCGTCGCGCTCGACGTGCAGGCGCAACGGGTGCAGTTTCCGACGGCCACGCAGCCCCTCTCGGCCGCGCCACCCACGACGTTTGGCACCCCGCCGCCGGCGAATTCCGCCTTCGCCGCACCACCGGTGTCGGCGCCGATGTTCAATTCGCCGTCGGTCTACGGCGCGCCAGCTGCCGCCGCTCCGGCGCCATACGGCGCTCCGCCATCGACCTACGGTGCGCCACTCGCCACGCCGACCGCGCCCTATCCGGCCACGGCCGCGCCAGCCGCTTCGCCTTTTGCTTCGCCCTATGCAACGCCGGCGGCTGGAGCACCAGCGCCCGCACTGGGCGGAGTAAGTCCGCCACCGCCGTTTGATCCGTATGCCACCAGCGCGCCGCTCGGCGCGCCGCCGCCGACCGTGCCGTATAGTTACACGCCGCCGCCCGGCGCGGCGCCGGCCACCGCACCACTTTATCCCAATGGACTGCCATACCAAATGCAGGCCCCGGCTCCGGGCAGCGAGAGCTACACCGCGACAGCGCAGCGGCTCTTGCAGGAGCTCAGCGCCGAGTTCACCTGGCTCTACGGCAATCAAACGGATCCCAACGACCTGGGCATCACACGGATGGAGCTCTCGAGTACCTTTGCCGTGCCGATGTTCTCCAACATCGAAACGCCGCTACTGATCACGCCCGGCTTCGCGTTCAATTGGCTCGATGGCCCGCTGAGCGACCCGGCCGCGATGCCCCGCGGTCCCGATCTGCCGCCGCGACTGTACGATGCGTATCTCGATTTCGGCTGGTACCCGCGGGTGAACCAATGGCTCAGCGCCGAGCTGGGTGTGCGGACCGGTGTGTGGAGCGATTTTGGCCGCGTGGATACCGACTCGATTCGAATCCTCGGCCGCGGGCTGGCGTCCGTCTCGCTTACTCCGCAGCTTGATATCTTGTTCGGCGTGGTGTACCTCGATCGATTGAAGATCAAGATCCTGCCGGCGGGCGGCGTCTACTGGCGGCCGACGCCGGAGTGGGACGCCTACCTCGTGTTCCCGAATCCGAAGGTGCGGAAATCTTGGGCGAGCGTGGGCAACGCGAAAGTCTATTGGTATGTGGCGGGCGAGTATGGCGGCGGCTCCTGGACCGTCGATCGGCCGGCCGCCGGTGGCAACCCCGGTATCGACGACCAGATCGACATCAACGACATCCGCGTGCTGGGCGGCATCGAATGGGAAACGCAGACCCAGATTCGCGGCCACGTCGAAGTGGGCTACGTCTGGGATCGCGAGATCCTCTTCCGCTCCGGCATGCCGGGCGATTTCGGTCTCGACGATACGGTCATGATCCGCACCGGGGTCGATTTCTAGGATGCGCCGCATGAGACAAATCGCGTTGAAGACGCTTGCCGCACTGGTGGTCGTGATGCTGTGCGGTGTGTCGTTCTGCAGCGCGACGCTTGCCCAAGGACCGTATCCGACGACGGCTTCGCCGCCAGCGGAATGGGGCGGATACACGGTCTCGGACCCCGTGCCGTATCAGCCGTCGCTCGATCCCTCGTGCCAGTCGTCGCTCATGCCGGCGCAGCCGCCGCCATCGAATGGCGAGCCGTGGCAGATCTATCCGGTGCCGCCGCCCGCCTCAACGCCCGGTGGTGACGATTCCGGCGCCGGGCGACGTGGCGTTCCCGACGCCCGATGTGTCGCCTTACTCCTCGCCGAGCGGCATGCGGCCCTGGTTTCCGCCGGGCGGCCGGCAGACGTTCTTTCAAAAAGTGAAATTCACCGGCGACTACCTGCCGCGATTCAGCGACGACTCGCTCGGCATCAGCGATTTGCAGCTCGACGTCGTGTTCGCGCTGCCGTTTCTCACCACGGCAACGCCGCTGTTGATCACGCCCTTTTACGCCGTGCACTTCCTCGACGGCCCCGACAGTCCGGACGTGCCACCCCGACTGCACGACGCCGCGATCACGTTTCAGAATATCCGGCCGATCAACGACCGCTGGCTGGCGATGATCGACTTCACGGTTGGTCAATACGCCGACGACGCGAGCTTTGACTCCAGCGAAGCGTTTCGGATCACCGGCGGCGGAGCAGGCGTCTACCGGTCGAGCGACCAATGGAAGTGGGTGCTCGGCGCGACCTACGTCGACCGCATCCACACGAAGATCTTGCCGATCGCCGGCTTCATTTACACGCCCAACGACGACTACGAATACAACCTCGTCTTCCCCGTGCCGAAAATCGCCCGGCGGCTGCCCTGGTCCGACGCACCGGGCAGCGACGAACGCTGGGTCTATGTCGCGGGAGAATTCGGCGGCGGCAAATGGGCCGTCAGGCAGAGCGACGGCACCTTCGACCGGCTCGACATCACCGACTGGCGGGTGTTCATCGGCTACGAACGCCGCATCATCGGCGGCCTCTCCCGCCGCGCCGAGTTGGGTTACGTCTTCCTCCGCAAGCTGGAGTACCAGGACGTCGGCGACGAGATCGATCTGGGCAATACGCTGATGGTGCGGGGCGGATTGACGTATTGAATTAGCTAAACCGCAAGCGGCTAAATGAGATCCATCGGCGACTGACGGCGATGGCGTGTGCGGCTGCACTCGCGGCAGACGCCGAAGATCGTGAGTCGGTGCGACGCGACGCGGAAGTTGTGTTCGCGGGCCACCGCGTCGCGCAGCTCGGCCAGCTCTTCGCTCGAAAACTCGATCAGCTTCTCGCACATCTGGCAGTAGAGATGGTCGTGCTGCGGGTAGCCGTAGTCGTGCTCGTAGACGGCCCGGCCGCCGAGCGTCATTTTTCGCAAGAGGCCCGCTTCGACGAGCTCGTTGAGCGTGCGGTAGACGGTCGGCCGGCTCACCGCCCCGGCTTCGGGCTTAAGCGTCAGACTGGCCACCAGCTCGTCGGCGTCGAAGTGGTCGTGCCGCTCGAAGACGTGGTCCACCAGCACGCGGCGTTGCTGAGTGATCCGCTTGCCGCGGCTCTGCAGATATTCTTCGAAGCGTTCCTGCGGCGAGAGGGCGACTTGCACCGGGCCGAGCGAAAAGTCGTTGGACATGGCATGCACCTGGATTGGCTGGCGAGGTCGCCGGGGCGACCGATTGGCTGGCTCTGATGCTTAGACTCTAATGCTTATTGAGATTGAGCGGACCGGCTGCAATCGACGGAAACTGATGCGACTGCATGCGTTACGACATCCGGCCGAACGCTTATTGATTCTAGCCGGCCGGCTGCGCGGGGACAAGCACCACGCCGGGGCGAGTTATTCCTGGCCCGGTTTCGGCTCGAATTTGAGCGACGCGGAGTTCACGCAGTAGCGGTCGCCGGTCGGCTGGGGGCCGTCGGGAAAGACGTGTCCCAGATGGGCGCCACATTGGCTGCAGATGATCTCGTCGCGGACCATGCCATGGCTGGCGTCGGTTTGGGTGGCGACGATTTTGTCGTTTGCGGGGGCATAGAAGCTCGGCCAGCCGCAGCCGGCGTCAAACTTTGTCGCCGAGGGGAACAATTCCGCCCCGCAGCAGACGCAGCGGTACATGCCGTCGGCCGTGTGGTTCCAGTACTCGCCGGTGAAGGGCGATTCGGTCCCTTTTTGGCGGGTCACGCGGAATTGCTCGGGCGTGAGCTGGGCACGGTACTCATCATCGGATTTATGGATGTCGTCGGGCATGGTTAGCAGTTAAGGTAAAAGGGTCGCCTTCACCTGTCAAATGAGCCAACATGTCCTACGCCGCCTCGCAATTTGTGTTCATGACCTGCCGACCCGGCGCTGAGAATGCGCTCAAGCAGGAGGTCGCGGCGGACCGAGCCTGAGTGGCGGCCCGCGTTTTCGCGGCCCGGCTTTCTCACGTTCAAGCGGGCGAACACCGACCCGATCGACGACCAGGAGCTGGCGTCGCGGAGCTGGGTCCTCGCGCGGACGCATGGCATCTCGCTCGGCAAAGTGACGGGCGACGAATTGGCGGTGCTCGCGGGTGAAGTCTGGGCGCTCGAAGGTGTGGCGTCGCTCGTGGCAGATGGCCCCGTCGGCGATGTGCACGTTTGGCAGCGCGATGCCCATCCGAATCCGGACGATGAAAGCACGCTGCTGGCGTCGCCGCTCGCCGCGGAGATTGAAGCGGCGATTCGCGCCGCTGCGCCGGAATCATGCGAGAGCCTGCGTGAACCGCAAGGCGAGAAGCGGAAGCCGGCTGCCCGCCATGCGCGCGTGCTCGACGTCGTGCTTGTCGCGCCGAACGAATGGTGGATCGGTTGCCATCGCGTGACCACGCCGCCGCAGCGCTGGCCCGGCGGAGCGATTCCGGTGCGGACCCCCGAGCACGCCGTCTCGCGGGCCTACACGAAGATGGCCGAGGCCCTCGCGTGGAGCGGCCTGCCGATCGAAAAAGATGATGAGTGCGTCGAACTCGGCTGCGCCGGGCGGTGCGAGTCAGGCGCTGCTCGATCGCGGGCTGTTCGTGACGGGGATCGACCCCGCCGAAGTCGAGCCGATCTTGCTGGAGCACCCGCATTTCCGCCACCTCCGCAAACGGAGCAAAGAGGTCCGCCGCACGGAGTATCTCGGCGTGCGCTGGCTGGCAGCCGACATGAACCTGGCGCCCACCTACACGCTCGACGCGGTCGAGGCGATCGTCACGCACCCCGACGTTCACATTCGCGGCATGGTGCTCACCCTCAAGCTCGCCGAATGGAGTGCGGCCGATCGGCTCGCCGAGTTTGCGGCGCGGGTCCATGGCTGGGGCTATCGCGACGTGCGGATGCGGCAGCTTGCTAGCGGCGGGCAGGAAGTGTGCCTGGTCGCCCTGCGACGGAAGGAACTGCGTAAGCTGGGCCATAAGCGGAAAGGGCGCGGGAAGAAGGGTTCTGGCGAGCGGGCTTCAGCACGCGGGCGGGTTCGCCGCGATCCGCCCCACCCAACTTTGTCCGGTCCCCACTTCGGAACCCCTCTGGAACAACAAATCTAGGCTGCTATCTGCTCTACGGCGGTTTCGCACCTTTCGCTAGAATCCCCGCTTTTCGGGGATCCCTCGATGCGGCGTCTGCCGGCATTTTTGCTCCTGCTCGTGCTCGCGGCGACGCTCAGTTGCCGCGGCCTGCCGCTGGCGTTGCGCTCTCAGCCGCCCGTGCCGAACGAGCCGGCGAAGAACCAGCAGTTGCACTTCATCTGCGACTTCCCGCTGCCGGCGGAGGATATCCTCATCAAGCAGCTTCAATCGGAGCGCAGCTTGATTTACACGACGCTCGCGCTGCCGCCGAGCGACGAGCGAATTACCGTCCATCTCTATCGCAACGAAGACACGTACCACGACGTGCTGGCCCGCAAGTTTCCGATGGTGCCGAATCGGCGGGCGTTCTTCGTCGAGAGCGACATGAAGTTGCATGTGTACGCCCAATGGAGCGACCGCATGCCGGAAGATTTGCGGCACGAAGTGGCTCATGGTTATTTGCATGCGTCGGTGCCGGCGATCCCGCTGTGGATCGACGAAGGCCTTGCCGAATACTTCGAAGTGCCCCACAACCTGGCGGGTCTCAATCGGCCCCATTTGCAGCTGCTGGCTGACCTGACAGAGCACAATGGCTGGACGCCGAACCTCGAGTACCTGGAGTCCCTCTCGTCTGCCGGAGAGATGCACCAGGAGCACTACGCCGAAGCCTGGGCGTGGGTCTATTTCCTACTGCACTCGACGCCGGAGCGACGCGAGTTGTTGACGGAGTATCTGGCCGAGTTGCGAGCCAAGGGCAGGGCGGCGCCGCTTTCCGAGCGGCTGGCCGGGCAAAACATCCAACCGCAGCGGACGCTCGCCGAATTTCTCGTCACGCTTAAGGCCGCACAGACGCCGTCACAGCGTGTGGCACGTCCCTGAGTCCCGACGAAGGGCGTGGATCTCAACGCTCGCGAGCCACCACGCCCGTCGCTGGAAGCTCCTGGCGTGCCACCCAACGCACTGGCGTGTCACCCAAAATCTCGGCGTGCCGACGAGCTAGTCGCCTTTGCGAAACACGTCGCCGTAGCCGATCGTTTCGAAGCCAAGCTTGCTGTACATCGCCAGGGCCGGGGTGTTGCCTTGCATCGTCTGCGCCTCGACCATCACGATGCCGCGATTCTTGAGCCGATTGAACGCCTCACCGAGCAAGAACGAGGCAATTCCCTTGCGCCGCGCCTCGGCGTTGATCTCGAGGTCGAACATGCCGGCCGTCGGGATGCCCCAGCCGGTCGACAGCGGCTCGACATCCCAGAACGATACTTTGCCGAGCAGCTCGCCCGTGTCGACTGCCTGCACGTAGAAGTCGATGCGTTCGAACGAGCCGGTCGTGTTGGCTTCCCACCAGTTGGCCGAGGGAGGCGAGTAGCTTTCGCCGCTGGCGACCGTGCGGCGCAATTGCCGCTGCTCGCGCGTAATCGGGACGCGGAAGTCGCTCAAGTTGCGTCGCATGATCACGACCTGGTCGATCGCACGATAGCCGTTGCGACGGCATGCCTCGGCGAGAACCGGATCGGTGTCGAGCACGCCGGGTAGTTCGCTGCCGCCGTAGAGGCCCAGGTAGAACCCGTTGAGTGGCCGGATACCACCTCCGTAGAGCACCGTCGCGCCGCGGTCGCGCAGATAGTGTTCGGATGCGCGCAACAAATCGTCAGCGAGCGCCGGCTCGTTCGCGCCGTCTTGGATCATGAGCAAATGGGTCGTGCCCATCTCGGTGGCGAGGTCCGTGCCAGCGTCATTGGGCCCGAAGCCAGCGTGGACAAACGCCACTGGTTTGTCGTCGCGAAGTGCCACGATCAGCCCGGCCGGATCGAAGTAGGGCTTGGAAAACAGAAACTGCTCGAGCAGCATCGCCGACATCGGATGCATCACGCCCCGCTGCGGCGGCTGGCTGCGCCAGATTTCGGCCAGATGGGGCGGATCGGTGTTTGTAAACGGCCGAAATTGATACACGATGTCGCACGGTCTCGTGGGGCAGGGGCCCGGCAGATAAACCGCTATCGTAACCCCGTTGGTGCGGCGAGAGAAGATGCCCGACGCCAGCGGCTACGCGGCCACAGTACGCTCGCTCGATCGCTTCAAGGCCCGCGCGGTCGGCTGACCCTTCCAGCGGCGGTGCAGCCACCAGTATTGCTCGGGCGCCTCGCGGATCAGGTCCTCCAGCTGGTCGGTGTACCATTGTGCCAAAAGCGGCACCGTTCGCAGGGCGAAGCCGGGCTCGCGCGGGTCGCAAATCGCCTGGGGTCCGACTTCATATTCGAGGGGCTTCCCGATTCGGCGAGCGTAGCTGACCATCGTCGGCGCTTCGCTCCCCAGCGAGAAAAGCGACACGGCTTTGTGGGTCGAGGCGGCCCGACCGAAGAACGTGACCCAACAGCCTTTTTTGCCGGCTGACTGGTCGCCCAGGAGCGTGAGGATGCCGCCCGCGTCGAGCACTTGTTTGATCTCCGCGCCGCTGCCGCGCTTGGGCAGCATGTACTGGCCCGTCCGGCCGCGGAAGCGATTGATGAACTGGTCGAGATAGCGATTGTCGAGTTCGCGGGCGACCGTGTAGGTCGGAAAGCCGAACAGGCCCATCAGGTAGCCGCCCAGCTCGAAATTGCCGTAGTGGGCCGAGATCACGACCAGCGGCCGGCCCGAGAGGAGCGTGCGCACGAACGACTCCAGGTCGACGATCCGCGAGTGTTCGCGCCAGTTGGTGCGATGGACCTTCCGCGGTGTGTGGGCGATTTCGGCACACATCAGGAACAGATGCCGCCACATCCGCCAGGCAACGACGTTTCGCTCGGAGGCGGTGAGCTTGGGGAACGCGATCCGCAGGTTTTCATCGACAGTATTTTGGCGGATTCGCAGCACCCGCGCCGCGAGTGTCGCGAGCACTTCCGCTCCGCGCTCGCAGATCGAAAGCGGCACCGCCTGCACGAGCGCGATCAACACGCGCACGAACACGTAGACGGCGAAATCCAATCCTTGGCGCAGCACGGGCGGAACTCCTTTTCCTTACCGGGTTCCAGGATGACTCGGGCTCAGCCGATTGTCGCAAAAGCGGAGTAATCGACGAAGAGCGGTTTCCAGGCCGTATTCTGCGGACACCTGTATTCTGTGGGAGGCGTCTCCGACGCCGATTGAGCTTTGAACTGAATATAGGCGCGAACCTTTGCTCCGTGTGTAATCGGGGTCGGAGACCCCTCCCACATGACCGGCTCGCAAGGATGACGTAGCGGTCGTGCTAGCCCTTCTTGCGTCCGCCCATCGACTTGTGGACCGGCTCGCCGCGGAGCGGCAGCTTGACGACCTTGCCGCCCAATTCGGCCGACTTGTAGATCGCTTGGATCACTTCGACGCTGCGGCGGCCTTCGTGGCCGTCGATCGCGGGGGGGCGGTTCTTGCGGATCGCGTCGAGCAGGTCGGCAAACTGCTTGGTGTGGCCATGGTGCCCGATCGCCGCTGGGTCGCTGGCGCCGCCGCCGCTGCTCTTGGACTTTTTCATCTCGGCGAGGATCGCCTTGTCTTCCTTGGCCGGCTTGGCGAAGTCCCACGCCTTGAGATCCTCTTCTTCCAGCACGGCCGTCCCCTCGGAGCCGTGGATCTCGATCCGCTTGAGGTAGCCGGGGTAGGCGGCCGTGGTCGCCTCGATCACGCCGAGCGCCCCGTTGGCAAACCGCAGCGTGGCGACGGCCGCGTCTTCCACTTCGATCCGGGCGTGGGCCAGCTGAGCGGTCTGGCGACAGACTTCCTTCACAGGACCCATCAACCAGACGAGCAGGTCGACGCTGTGGATCGCCTGGTTCATCAGCGCCCCGCCGCCGTCGAGTGCCCAGGTGCCGCGCCACGCGCCGCTGTCGTAGTACTCTTGCGTGCGAAACCATTTCACATAGGCGTCGCCGATGGTGATTCGCCCAAACCGGCCGCCCTCGATCGCCCGCTTCATCTTGACGCTCGAATCGTGGAACCGCGACGGGAAAACCGTCGACAGCTGCACGCCGTTTTTCTCGCACGCACGAATGATCTTGTCGCACTTCTTGAGCGTCACCTCGAGCGGCTTCTCGACGATCACGTGCTTGCCGGCGTTGGCCGCCGCGACGGCCGGCACCATGTGCAGTCCGCTGGGCGTGGCGATCGTGACGACGTCGATCGCCGGATCGGCCAGCATGTCGTCGAGCGAATGGTAGGACTTGCAGCCGTTGGCCGCCGCAAAACGGTCGGCCGACTCGGCCCGCGTGTCGCAGCAAGCGACCAGCTTCGCGCCCGCAGGTCCGCAATCGCCTTGGCGTGAAACTGGCTGATCATGCCGCAACCAACGATGCCGAATCCGAATGCCATGGAAATCCCCGGGTGAGTAGGTGAGATGTAGATGTAGGGTGGGTCGAGCTCCGCGAGACCCACCATGATTGTTGTGGTGTTGGTGGGTCTCGTGAATCTCGACCCACCCTACTCGATTACGCTAGAATCGAGTGGGCATTATAGTCAGATCAGCGGTCCGTCCCAACCTGCCATGCCCGAACCCACTCCGCCACTTTACGAACCCCGGCTGCACATCGTCCTGCATCAGCCGGAAATTGCCTACAACACGGGCAGCGTGGGCCGCACCTGTGTGGCCGCCCACGCGAAGCTCTGGCTGGTGCGGCCGCTGGGATTCCGCGTCGATGCCTATCATCTCCGCCGGGCCGGGCTCGACTACTGGGAGCGGCTTGCGTGGGAGGCGGTCGACGACTGGGCGGCACTCACCGCTGCCTTGCCAAGCAGCCGCCGCTGGCTGTTCACCAAGCGGGCCGAGCGGTCGTATTGGGACGCCGACTTCCAACCCGGCGACACGCTTGTTTTCGGCTCCGAGTCGGCGGGCCTGCCCGACTCCCTCCATGCGGAATATGCCGATCGGCTGCTCCGCATCCCCACCAGCGGCGACGTTCGCAGCTTGAATCTCTCAAACAGCGTGGCGGTGGCGGTTTACGAAGCTCTGCGACAATGGCAAACGGGGTAATGCAGATAATCTCGATTGACGCTCCGCGACGTTCCCGTCACCATTGGGGAAGATATTCCGCTCGATTGGCGAAGGCGTTTTCATGGCAACTTTGACTGATATTGGCTGTGTGCAAGAGAAGGTGCCGCTGGCGGACCGCACGTGGTTCAAGCTTGGCGGCGCGGCCCAGTTTTTTGCCGAACCAACGTCCGCCGAAGAACTCGAAGCGGTCATCCGCCGCGCTCATAGCGAAGGGCTACAAGTCCGCCTGCTGGGCGGCGGCTCGAACGTGCTCGTGCGCGACGAGGGGGTGAGCGGCATGGTGCTCAGCCTCACCGGCCCCGCTTTCAGCAACATCAAGATTGATGGCAACCAGGTCTCCGTCGGCTGCGGTGCGACGCTGGCGAACGTGATCACGGCCTCGGTCGGCGCCGGACTCGCCGGCCTCGAACCGCTGGTCGGCATCCCCGGCACAGTCGGCGGTGCGCTCCACGGAAATTCCGGCACCCAAGCCGGCGACATCGGTCAATGGACTTGCCGCGCGACCGTCATGACCCGCGCCGGCGAGCTGGTCGCCCGCGAGCGGAACGACTTAGTATTCGCCTACCGTCAGAGCAGCCTCGATGAACTCGTAATCGTCGATGCGAAATTTGAACTCGAGCCGGAGAACCCCGACGAGATCACCAAGCGGATGCAGAAGCAGTGGATTTTCAAGAAGGCCAACTTGCCGATGGCCCATGAGAACACCGGCTGCATCTTCCGCAATCCGCGCGGCATGAGTGCGGGAATGTTGATCGACCAGGCCGGACTCAAGGGCGAAACGGTCGGCGGTGCGGAAGTCAGCCAGCGGCACGCCAACTTTATCATCGCCCACCCCAAGGCGACGAGTCGCGACGTGCTCAAGCTGATCGACGTGGTCCGCAGCCGCGTCGCCGAACGGATGGGCGTCGAGCTCGAAACGGAAATCGAAATCTGGTGAGAGTGTTGGCCTCACGCTCCGCGTGAGGATTCATCTCGCGGAGCGAGATGACGACTCGAGAACACGGAGGTGACCGAATGGGCTCCCCACGCAGTGCAGCGAAGTCTCCACCGCCACCTGCGGCACCAATTTCGCGGATCCTCTGGCGTCCCAAAGTCTGGGGCTCGCTCGCCATCGTGCTGGCAGTCGGCTACGTCGGCCACATGGCTTGGCAACATTTCCTGCCTGCGATCGCCCGCCACCCGCAGTTCCAGATCACGGCGGAAAACATCCACATCACTCCGCCGCCCGCCTGGATTCGAGTCGACGTGCGGGAAGAGGTGCTCCGCGACTCCGGCCTGATGGGCAAACTTTCGGTGATCGACGACCATCAACGCCTGCAGCAACGGGTCCGCGATGCATTTGCCTTCCATCCGTGGGTCGCCGCCGTCGGCCAAATCAAAATCGATCTGCCGGCGTCGCTGGAAATCGAGCTGCAATATCGCCAGCCCGTCGCCGCGGTCGAGGCCGTCGATCGTGAAACCGTCTCGTATCTACCGGTCGACGCACAGGGCGTCCGCTTGCCGGACACCGACTTCAGCGACTACGAGCGTCGAGCGCTACCGCGAATCTCGGGCGTCACCGGTCTGCCGTCGGTCGGCGAGCGCTGGAACGACGAACGCGTGACGAGCGCCGCGGCACTGGCGGCGAGGCTCGCCGACATCTGGGGACAGCTGCGACTCGTGGAGATCATTCCCTCGATGCATGCTCAGATTCGGGGTGACGCCAGCTTTTTTGCGTTCGAGATCATGACCAGCGGCGGCACGCGGATCGTTTGGGGCGCCGCGCCCGGTCGCGAGCAGGAAGCCGCCGAATCGCCCTTTGAGGCCAAGCGACAACGGCTCTTAGACTACGCCGCGAGCCATGGCCAGCTCGACTCGATCGACGGGCCGGCATCGGTCGACGTGCGGAGCGAACTGGTGGTGCTGCCGCGGACCGCGCGGAGATTGAAGGAAACATCGCCCCCGTCGCCTACCAAAACCAAATGAGCCGGGCGGCGGCGTGACGATGCGAATCGGCCTGCCCGTCAACGCGCGGGCCGCTTGTCGAGCGATTCGCCAGATATCCCGCAACGGAGCCGATTCTGATAATGGTGGTTGCCGTTGCCAGCGCTCTCGACAAGAATCCCTTCGATGGACTCTTGCAGCAAGTTGAGCCGGTCGAGCAGTTCTTCGCGCATGATCGGCAGTTCTGCCGGCGCTTCGATGCCGATCCGCACTCCGCCATTGCTGACTTTGACGATCGTGATCGAAATCTGATCGCCGATCAGCACGCGCTGTCCGCTTTTCCGGCTGAGCACCAGCATCGCATTTTCCTTCTTGGTCATGCCCAATGTCTGGCCGATCAAACTAGCGAGCCACTCTTGCACAATCAAGTCGGCGTTGCCTGCCGGCGGCAAAATACTTTGCATTCTTCACTGATTCTTAGTGTGAACGTATCACGTACCCGCGCAACTTCACACCGCGAGATCAAATATTGCATACCGCACCAAGTGGGTGGCCGTTGTGACGGTCAACCATGCGCGAGATGGAGATTGGCCGCAGCGACGGCGGCGCCGCGCTCGCAGCGCTGGCCTTGCTCGAGAAAAAGATCTTCTAGCGCGGAGAGTAATTTCGTGATGTTTTCCTTGCGACTGCCGTAACCCATCAGCCCGATCCGCCAGACCTTCCCCTTGAAGACGCCGAGGCCCGCACCAATCTCGATGTTAAAGCGTTCGAGCAGCGCTTTGCGGACCGCGACGTCGTCAATGCCTTCGGGAATCATCACGGCGTTGAGTTGCGGCAGCTCGTGACCCGCCTGCGTTGCGTAGCCGATGCCGAGCGTCGAAAGGCCGGCCCGCAGCGCTTCGTGGTTACGCCGGTGCCGGGCCCAACTTGCTTCGAGCCCTTCTTCCAAGAGGAGTCGTAACGACTCGTGCAGGGCGTAGGTCATGTTGATCGGCGCCGTGTGATGATACACGCGATCGCCGCCCCAGTAGTTGGCGATCAGCGACACATCGAGGTACCAGCTGCGGACCTTTTGCTTGCGGGCGAGAATTTTTTCGACGGCCCGGTCACTGAAAGAGACCGGCGCGAGCCCTGGCGGACAACCGAGGCATTTCTGCGTGCCAGAGTACACGGCGTCGATCTGCCACTTGTCGATCTCGACCGGGATGCCGCCGAGCGCCGTCACCGTATCGATGATGAGCATTGCCCCGGCGTCGCGGACCGCGGCGGCGATTTCTTCGATCGGCTGCCAGGCACCGGTCGATGTTTCCGCGAGCACGATCGCCACCACCCGCGGCTTCACCCGCGCGAGCGCCTCTTTCACTTCTGCCGCCGTAAACACTTCGCCCCAAGGCCGCTCGATCTTGGTCACTTCGCCGCCGGCCCGCTCGGCCATGTCGACGAGCCGCCCACCGAACACGCCATTCACACACACCAGCACCCGCTCGCCCGGCTCGACCAGGTTCGCAACCGCCGCTTCCTGCCCGGCCGAACCCGTGCCGCTGATCGCCATCGTCATCCGGTTCTGTGTTCGGAACGCCACGCGGAGCATCGCCTGCAGCTCGTCCATGATCTTCAAGTAGTACGGATCGAGATGCCCGACCGTCGGCCTGGCAAGCGCCGCGAGCACGCGCGGATCGACGTCGCTCGGCCCCGGGCCAAGTAGCGTGCGGAGCGGCGGATTGATGGTGGCGGGTATCGTCGTCATGGACCTGTTTCCTTTGCCAGCGCGCTGATCTGTTTGAACTCTGCCGTGCCCGCGATGCGGCACCACTCGAACATCGCCGCCTCCGTGGTGGTGAGCACGATGCCGGCCGACTCCATTCGCCGCAGCGCCGTTTCGTGGTCGATCGCGTGCCGTGTGCCGACGGCGTCGACCGCGACGTACACCAGCCAGCCGTCGGCCGTGAGGTCGAACGCCGTTTGCGCGATGCAGACGTGTGTCTCGATGCCGCAGACTAGCACGCGGTGGCGGCCGTCCGCTTTCCATTCGGCGAGACTCGGGACGCAAGTGGCCGCCGCTGAACGCGAGCTTGGCAACCGGTTGGTCGAGATGCTTCAGCAGCTCCGGCGGCGTGGGGCCGAGCTTCTCCGGATATTGTTCCGTCGCCGCCCGGGGCACTCCGAGCAGTTCTGCCGCGTCGAGCAAACGGCGGATGTTCCAGGCAATTCGGTCCGCCCCCGGCACCACGGCCAGCAGCTTCTCTTGCGCGTCGACCACCAGCAGCCCCGTATCGGTGGCGTTCATCAATTCCGGCGAGCGCAGTGCAAAACCGTCATCGTTCATACGAGCAACTTAGCCCCTGGAACGATGCCGAACAATGGGGGAGAATAGTCCTTATGCAAAACCAAAAACTTCGTGCTACGACGATTCTCACCGTTCGCCGCGACGGCCGCGTTGCCATCGGCGGCGATGGCCAGGTCAGCCTGGGCCAAACCGTGATGAAGGCCGACGCCGTGAAGATCCGCCCGCTGGCCGACGGCCGTGTGTTGGCCGGGTTCGCCGGCGGGGCGGCCGACGCCTTCGCGCTGCTTGAGCGGTTCGAGGCGAAACTGAAAGATTATCCCGCCAACATGCCGCGGGCCGCCACCGAGCTCGCCAAGGAATGGCGGACCGACCGCGTGCTCCGCCGGCTCGAAGCGATGATCGCGGTGGTCGACTCCCAGCACACACTGCTGGTCTCCGGCACGGGCGACGTGATCCAGCCCTCCGACGGAATCCTCGGCATCGGCTCCGGCGGCAACTACGCCCAAGCCGCCGCGAAGGCGCTCCTGCTGCACTCGAATCTCTCGGCCAAGGAAATCGTCCAGGCCGCACTCGAAATCGCCGCCGACATCTGTGTCTACACGAATCGCAACATTGTCATCCAAGAACTTCCGGCAACTTGAATCGTTTGAGCACACATTTTTTGACAGGATTACAGGATCGAACGGATCAACAGGATGCGGAAATGAATTCTGCCTACTGAATTCATTCCGTGACATCTATCCTGTCTCGATCCAAAATATCCTGTGATCCTGTCAATAAACGGATTAACGAGTCCCCACGTGAAAGACCTAACGCCGCGCCAGATTGTCACCGAACTTGATCGCTACATCGTTGGCCAGCACGACGCCAAGCGGGCCGTCGCCATCGCCATCCGCAATCGCTGGCGGCGGCAGCAGCTTGACGATGAGCTCCGCAAGGAAGTCGCGCCGAAGAATATTCTCATGATCGGCCCCACGGGCGTCGGCAAGACCGAGATCGCCCGTCGGCTGGCCACGCTCACCGGGGCGCCCTTCATCAAGGTCGAGGCCAGCAAGTACACCGAGGTCGGCTACTACGGCCGCGACGTCGAGAGCATGGTCCGCGAGCTGGTGGAGAACGCGATCGGCCTGGTCCGCGACCAAGGAACTCGAACGCGTCGAGCCGGCCGCCAAGAAACGCGTCGAGGAGCGGCTGCTCGATTTGCTCGGCCCCCGCGCCGCAGCACTTCGACGTCGGCGTCGATTCGCCTGACTCTCCCGAGCGGTACGAACGGACCCGCGAAAAGATGCGGGCGATGCTCGCCGGCGGCGAGATGGAGACCCGCAAGGTCGAGATCGCGATCGAGCAAAAGGCCCACGCGATGATGATCCCCGGCATGGGCGGCCCCGGCGGCGAGGGCATGGACTTCGACTTCCAGGGGATGATCGAAAAGATTCTGCCCAAGAACGTCAGCCGCCGCGAGATGACCGTCGCCGACGCCCGCCGCGTGCTCTTCGAGCAGGAATGCGAGGCGATGATCAACCAGGAGAAGGTCAACGCCCAGGCGATCGAGCTGGCCGAGAACGTCGGCATCATCTTCCTCGACGAGATGGACAAGATCGTCGCCAGCGAAGGGGGCAAAGGGGCCGACGTCTCGCGGCAGGGCGTGCAGCGCGATTTGCTGCCGATCGTCGAAGGTTCGGTGGTCAACACGCGCTACGGCTACGTGCGGACCGACCACGTGCTGTTCGTCGCCGCGGGGGCGTTCCATAAAGTGAAGCCCAGCGACCTGATGCCGGAGCTGCAAGGCCGCTTCCCGATCCGCGTCGAGCTCACGGACCTCACCAAAGACGACTTCGTCCGCATCCTCACCGAGCCGAAGAGCTCGCTCACGAAGCAGTACACGGCGCTCTTGAAGACGGAGAGCGTCGACGTCGAATTCCTGCCCGACGCGATCGAGGCCCTGGCCAGCTACGCGTATGAGGTGAACCAAACGACGCAAAACATCGGCGCCCGCCGGCTCTACACGATCCTCGAGCGCCTGCTCGAAGAGCTCTCCTTCGAAGCCCCCGACATGGGCACCAGCCACGTCGAAATCAACGCCGCCTACGTGAAGCAACGGCTCGATGAGATCTCGAAGGACGAGGATTTGAGCAAGTTTATTTTGTAGCGACGCGCGGGGTGTCCGCGGCGCTGAACCAGCTGTGGGATGGAACGCTTCTACTCTTGGGATAGGTTGGTTGGCATGTTCAGCTACATCAAGTCTTGTTCTGGACGTTGGCGTTGGCGGTTTGTTGCTGGCCGCGACTGCGAATCTCTCAGCGACGACGGACATCGCTCGTTAAAGTTGCTGCGTTCTACACAGGCAAGGAAGATCAGTGCATATCAAGCTTTGTCCGGGAGGCGAACCAATGGTTCGCCAAGATGGCAGGCCTCCATAATTTCACGTATTTAGCGACCGATGACTGGGACAATCTGGGTGCAGACAACCTATCAAATTGCGACGTCGTCGTGTTCCTGGATACGCGACCGGAGAATCCGGCGCAGCGTGCCGCATTTGAAGAATACATGAAACACCAGGGGGCGTGGCTAGGTTTTCACTTTGCCGGCTTTGCGCCGACTCCGTCCGCTGTTCCCAAGAACTGGGATTGGTATCATCAAACGTTCCTGGCGTGCCCCCTCCAATATGCCAGCAATACATGGCGGCCGACGTCGGCCGTGTTGCGTGTCGAGACGCGAAATCACCCGGCGACCAAGGGGCTTCCGGCGACATTCGAGTCGGCTGCCCGAATGAGTGGTATCGATGGACTTGCGATTTCGTTCGGTGGAACACGACAATCGCGTTCTGACTCTCGATCGATCCGTCTAGTTTTCCGCTGGGGACGGGACAGAAGCCGCATGAGATTTGGCACAACGGCGACTTTCCGGTCGTGTGGACAAACACCAAGTTCCGGATGATCTATATGAACATGGGACACAACGACATCGACTACGAACACAACACGAACAAGGAACTCTCCTGGACGTTCGAAATGAAATCCAAAACAAACTTGTCCTCGATAGCCTGATGTGGCTTGGCGGTCGAACCAGCGAATAGCCCAAAATTTGCGCCGCTCTAGCATGAACTGACTTCGCATGGCCGATCAGCATAAGAACTTTTGCGGCGCAGTATTTCTGCTGGGCCTATTCGGACTTTGCCTGCAAATTAGTGGCGCAGTCGCCGCAGCAGCAATTTCCAGAGCCACGCTCTAAGCTGCGCGACATCGTAATTCATGCGAATCAGATTGCCTACGACGCGCGATCACCGAAGGTTGCGATTATTTGAATGCGACGCAGCGCTGCCGGTCGGAGCGGAATTTCAGATCGTCGATGTCGCTGGAAAAGAGGTCGTCTACAGGGCGCCGCTCTCGCCGGACCAAACGTGTGATGTTTGGTTCCCCAACAAGCACTTCTATCGCGCCGTGTTTTCGCCGTTTCAATCTCCGGGAACCTGCTTCGTGCAAATCGAAGCGGCGGGCGATCTCTATCAGTCTGGCAAGTTTGCGATTGGCGAGCAAGAGCTCGAGCAGCAGACTTTTCCCGCTATGATCGAGTTCTATCGCCATCAACGGGCCGACTCGCCGGAAGAACTGGCAGCGGACAAGCACGTTTTGCTCTTCGGCAGCCAGCGTCGCGTCGATTTGCATGGTGGCTGGTGCGAAGACTCGGGAGAAGTGAGCAAGTATTTTTCGCACCTAGCGTATACGAACTTTATGTCGCCACAGCAAACGCCGTTGGTCGTCTGGTCGATGGCCAATGCGGTTGAGCAGGCCGGGCCAATGTTGGAAGGCGTCAATGGCCTCGCGGCAATGCAGGCCGAAGCAGTCTATGGAGCCGACTACTTGCTCCGTTCGCTAGCGCCGGACGGCTATTTCTACATGACGGTCTTCAGCTACTTCAACAAAGATCCTGAAGCGCGGCGAGTGGTGGGACTGCTGGCGGACAGTAAAACGACCGCGGACTATCAATGTGCTTATCGGGAGGGGGGCGGAATGGCAATCGCGGCGCTGGCTGCATCTCTCGCTTGCAACTTGCCGGAGAGTTTTCGGCCGACGATTATCTGTCAGCTACCGAACGAGCATTCACCACCTGGACGAACAACCTGCCGGTACGTCGACGACGGAAAGAAAACATCATCGACGACACTGCGCGTTGCTCGCCGCCAGCGAGCTGTGCATCTGCTACGAGCAAATACATTTCTCGCAACGCGACTAGGAAGCGATCGGCAAATCTGGTGGGCCGGATTTCTGCCGATGGATACTTTAACTCGGACGACACGGGCCGCCCGTTTTGGCATGCCTCCGATGCGGGACTCCCGTCGTTGCGCTGGCTCCATACCTGGACCAAGAAACTGATCCGCCGCGGCGCGAGGCGGAGCTGGCGACGATCCGGCGTTTCTTGATTACTAGGTGCGGGTAACTAACGAAGTCGACAATCCCTTTGGTTACGCCAGGCAGACTTTACGGCTCCATGGTATGATCAAGGACGGCTTCTTCATTCCGCACGAAAACGAGAGTGGTTGGTGGTGGCAAGGCGAAAACGCGCGGCTTGCTTCCTTGGCGACGGCAGCCATCGTCGGCGGAAGACTGGTTTATCCGGGAGAAGGCGCCTTCGGCATCAAGCCAGAGCTGGCGGATTTTGCCGGCGATCAAATCAATTGGATCCTGGGCGCGAACCCCTACGGCATTTGTTTCATGCATGGCTTTGGCGAGCAGAATGTTCCGTACATGGCGGCGATGTTTGGTCATGGCACGGGTCGAGGTGGAATTTCGAACGGCATCACCGGCAAGGAGGGGAGTGCTGACGGATCGGGAATTGATTTTCGCTTCCATGCGGATGGCAACGAATGGCGCTGGACGGAGCAGTGGATTCCCCACACGGCCTGGTTCTCCAAGCGATGACCGCGACGTCGGCCGCTTCAAATTCACTTGAGAAGAAATGATTGGTAACTGGAGCGTCCCATGAGCTTGAGTTGTCGGAACGCACGATTTGCAAGTCACCTGCTTGGTTGTCTGGCCATCGCCGGGCTGCTGACCTGCGATCAAACCTGCGGCGGCGGAGGAGGATGTGCCGCCGAAGTTCCGCGTGTTGGTGTTGGCGGAACGCGGCGATCAGCACGAAGCGTTTGTCGTTGCCGCGCTGGCCTGGCTGAAGTCGCGTTCGTCCGCCGAGCACTTTCAATTCGACATCTTCGAAGCGCCGGTGGGCTTTGACAATCAACTGCTGGCAAAATACCAGGTCATCCTCCAGCTCAACTATCCACCCTATCGTTGGAGCGACGAAGCCAAAGCGGCGTTTGAGGACTACATCGAAAATGGTCGCGGCGGCTGGGTCGGAATGCATCACGCGACCTTGCTCGGCGAATTCGATGGTTACCCCATGTGGACCTGGTTTTCCGACTTCATGGGCGGCATCCGCTTCAAGAACTACATCGCCCAGCGCGCATCGGGCACGGTCGTCGTGGAGGACCGATCGCACCCCTGTTTCCGCGGCCTGCCCGCGACGTTCGTGGTCGACGAGGAAGAATGGTATACGTTCGATAAGAGCCCTGCGTCCGAATGTCCACGTGCTGGCCAACGTCGACGAGACGACGTACGAGCCCGCGTCCGATATCAAGATGGGCGATCACCCGGTGGTTTGGTCGAACGAAGCGATGAAGGCCCGGAATGTCTATTTCCTGATGGGACACCACCCGAGCCTGTTGAAAAACGAGAACTTCACCACGTTGCTTGCGAACGCCATCAATTGGGCGGCCGAGGGCGAATAGCTGCGCAGGCGCCGACGCTCTGTGGCATGCCGCACGAGGCCCCGGGTGGCACGCTAGCCTGAGCCTCCGGCGCAGGGCGTGGTCGCTTCGCCTTGCCGACTCGCCATTCATCAATCACCACGCCCGTCGCTGGAAGCTCCTGGCGTGCCACCCGAGTTTAGACTTGTGGGCCAGCCAACGAACTCGCGGTCAATGACGAAGAACGTGCCGTGGCGCGGGTGGCCGACGGGGAAGGAGAGGTCCTTGGTTTCGTCGGTCCAAGTCTCCATGTCGGGCGACACAATGAGGCTGTAGTGGCCGGCGGTGAAGGCGTCGGCGTAGAGGAGCCATTCGTCATGGAAGCGGACGAGCGTTGGGCCTTCGACTTGTTCATTCGCGCGGAGCGATGAGCCGGGGCCGAGAATCGGCGCCGTGGCTTCGCTCCACTCGTCTTTTTGCAGCGGATTGTTGAACGTGAATCGCAGGTTCTTGCCCTGCGGCGCGTTCTGCTCGCGCTTGATCGTCGTCACCCAGCGGTCATCATCCTTCGCCTGCGTGCCGCGGTCGTCGAACGCCATTTGGCCGTCGATCACGCTGTAGTTGTGATCGAACAGCACGACCGGCGCGGTGAAAGTGTTGAAGTCGCTGGTGCGGATCGAATACAGGCGGTGGTCGTTGCCGTGTCGGTCTTCGCTGCCGTCGCCGTCGTTCTCCTCGCGGGGGATCGAACTGGCAAACACGATCTGGAAATTGTTCTGCACGGGGTCGAAGTGAATCTCCGGCGCCCAGACGTTGTCCGGCTGGTCGTCGGCCGGCAGGTCGGAGTCGAACGGCGTGACCATTTGCGGCCGCGACCAACTTTTGAGGTCGGGCGAATGGGCGTAGCCGAATACGCGGCCGGCCCAATTGCTCGTCCAGACCAGGTGGAACTCGCCGTCGTGGAAGCAGATCGACGGGTCGCGCGTGAGCACCTGGCCGTCCGGCCACTGCGGCGGCTTCATGATCGGCTGGCCTTCGTTGAGCGACTCGAACTTGCGGCCGTCGGAACTCTCCGCCAAGTAGATGCCCGCCTCGCCGTTGTTGAGAAAATAGGGAAACAGCACGACCACTTCCGCCGCCGCCATGCTAGCGACCGTGCCCGCGACGAGCACCGAAACGACACACACACAGCTTCGCAAAGTCACTCGCAGGTTCATGCTACTTAATCCCCATCACACCGACACCGACCAAACGAGCCTCCGCGGGCCAACCTCGTCCATTGTAAGGATCGCACGCGCACAAAAAAGCACCGCCGCGCGGATGCGCGGCGGTGCCGTATGTTTCAGTGTGTTGGGATCGGCCGATTAATAACGGCGTCCGCCGCCACCACCACCGCCGCCGCCGTAGCCGCCGCGACCACCACCACCGCCGCCACCACCGCCGCGACGCTCTTCCTTCGGGCGTGCTTCGTTCACGGTGAGGGTCCGGCCGTCGTGCTCTTGGCCGTTGATGCCGCTGATGGCAGCCATTGCTTCCGAGTCGTTCGACATCTCGACGAAGCCGAAGCCCTTGCTCCGGCCGGTGTCGCGATCGTTGATCACTTCGGCACTCTTCACGGTGCCGTATTCCGAGAAGAGGGTGTCGAGATCATTGCTCGACGTGTTAAAACTCAAATTGCCGCAATACAGTTTCTTTCCCATGTGGGAGCTCCTGATACTGGAAAGAGTGTCAGCCCAAAGTTTCTCTTTCCGGACTCGAATCGAAAGGGGCACAACTACCAAAGCATCGCAGGCATAGATGCCCGCGAGGAGGGACGGCTGAAAGAGCTTCCGAAGCCGAACTAGAAAAGATGCGGCAGCAGATACAAATTCGTCGAACCAACTGGGAGCATTATCAACGTGCTCCCCAGAGAAGTCCAGCAGCAAACTCCCTATTCGCCGGAGAATTCAAAATTCTTATTCCCCGCGTCAAGAGAAGCTGGGAGTTTTAGACGCCTTCTTCGGTTGGCGGATCTTCGTCACGCCGTTCTGGCTCGGGGCCGGCCAGCTTGCGATCGACGCGCTTTTTGCGTTTTTCGTCGGCCCGCATCTTCTTTTCCATCTCGCGCCGCCGCTTCTCGAACGTATTTTGATTTTTTGCCATCTGCACCTTCCTGATTGGAGGCTGTCTGATTGGAGGCTATGTCGATCCGAGCGGGCGGATTTGCCGCGACTGCTCGGACCAACAAAAAAGCACTGCCACGCGACATGCATGGCAGTGCACGGATGCCTATTGTTTTCCTGAGTCAGCACGTTCCGGCCGACCAATTTATCTCTCAAGCAGTTACCGGGCCGGAGGCCTGGAGACAGGGATTAATAACGACCGCCACGGCCGCCACCACCGCCGCCGCCACCGTAGCCGCCGCGGCCGCCACCGCCGCCGCCACCACCGTAACCACCACGTCCGCCGCCACCACCGCCACCACCGCCACCACGGCGATCTTCGCGCGGGCGAGCTTCGTTGACGGTGAGCGTCCGGCCGTCGTGTTCGGTGCCGTTGACGCCAGCGATCGCGGCTTGAGCTTCCGCGTCGCTACCCATCTCGACAAAACCGAAGCCTTTGCTCCGGCCGGTGTCGCGATCGTTGATCACTTCAGCACTTTGAACCGTCCCAAACTGAGCAAACATTTGGTCAAGATCCGAGCTCGTAACGTTGAAACTCAGATTGCCACAATATAGTTTCTTCCCCACCGTAAAATCTCCTGTGCATGGAAGAATAGACAGCCCGTCTTTGAACTTTCGGGGCTGGGGCGAAAGCGGCCGGAATGGTGGCCCACCAGGAGGGACGGCTGACTGAGCATCAAGATCCCGATGGACCCATCGGCGATGCTAACAAGTTCATCGAACCAACCGCCTCTGATTATCGGAAACGCTAGCGAAAAGTCCAGTCCAATTCTGGGTACTTGAGGCGATTTGGGCGGGGAAATGAGGGTTTTAGAGCGGCTTTGGCGGCAAATTCCTGGCCAATTATCGCCGGGTCGACCTGTCGCGGCCCCCGGCGTCCAATCGGCATGCGCTATGTTATTCTGGCCACTACGGACGGCGATCGCAAACTTATGCAATGCAAAACTCCATGAGCGTACCCGCAGAGGTGACTGCCGACGAATCACAGCCCCGCGACGCCGCCGCCCCGGTCGCACCGCGGCTCGGGCTGTGGGACACGGTCAGCATCATCATCGGCATCGTCGTCGGCACGGCGATCTTCCGCTCATCGACGATGGTCTTTGCGAGCGTTTCATCGTCTGCGGCAGCGCTGGCGATTTGGCTGCTGGGCGGATTGATCTCCTGGTGTGGCGCGGTTTGCTACGCCGAACTGGCCACCACCTATCCGCGCGACGGCGGCGACTACGAATATCTTTCGTGCGCCTTCGGGCGGCCGTGCGGTTTTCTCTTCGGCTGGGCCCAGCTGACGACCGTGATCAGCGGCAACATCGGCATCATGGCCTACGCCTTTGCCGACTACGGCGTACGACTCTGGCCCGGGGCGAGCCGACATGCGGTCTGGCTCGCCATCATTCCAATCGTGGTTCTCTCGCTGCTCAACGCGGTGGGAGTTGCCGCGGGGAAGGGCGCACAAAATCTGCTCAGCTTGTTGAAGGTGCTCGGGCTGGCCGGTGTGGTAATCGCCGGCGTATGGGCCGGCGCTGACGCAGCGCTCCGGCCGAAGCGGTGCAAGCGCCGGCAAACGATTCCAACTTCGGCCTCGCGCTGGTCTTCGTGCTCTATGCCTTTGGCGGCTGGAGCCACGCCGCTTACGTTGCCGCAGAAGTCCGCGACGAACGCCGCAATCTGCCGCGCGCGTTGGTGCTGGGCATCATCGGCGTGACGATTATTTATCTCACGGTGACTGCCGCCTACTTGTTCGCGCTGGGGCTCGCGGGTGCACAGAAAACGCCGACACCCGCGGCCGACGTCGTCGAACTGGTGCTTGGCGATTGGGGTGGCCGCGCGACCAGCCTGCTGGTGATGCTCTCCGCACTGGGCGCAATCAACGGCATGATTCTCACCGGCACTCGGGTCTACGCCACGCTTGGCTCCGACTATCCGCGACTTGCCTGGCTGGGCACATGGAACAAGCGGGACGCTGCTCCCGTCGCGGCGATCACCGCGCAGGCCGCGGTGTCGGTCACGCTCGTGCTACTTGTGGGTACACAAGCTGGCCGCCATCTGTGCGACACCGCGCTCGGCTTGGTCCGACTCCCGCCGCTGCGGTGGGACGACTACTTCGGTGGTTTCGAAACGCTCGTCGCCGGGTCGGCCCCCGTGTTTTGGGGCTTCTTTCTGCTGACCGGCGTGGCCGTGTTCGTGCTGCGCCTGCGTCATCCCGACGTTCCGCGGCCGTTTGCCATCCCCATGTTCCCTTTCCCGCCGCTCGTCTTTTGTGCCGCCAGCGCCTTCATGCTCTACGCGAGTTTGGTTTATGCTGGTTGGCTCACGCTGCTCGGCGTCGTGCCGCTGGCCGTTGGCGTTGTCGTTTGGCTTGGTGTGCGAGGCGACTCTCGGGCCCCATGATCCTTAGGAGTTTTGCTCAATGCTCACCGCTCAAGAGGTCATCAACCGACTCCAGCTCGTGCCGCTCACGATCGAAGGTGGCTACTTTCGCGAAACCTATCGCTCGTCGCTGCGGTTCATGCCGCACGCGCTGCCGCCAGAATATGGACACGAGCGCTCCGCCTCGACGGCGATCTATTATCTGCTCACGCCCGAGACGTATTCCGCCATCCACCGTGTGAAAAGCGACGAACTGTTTCACTTCTACGCCGGCGACCCCGTCGAGATGCTGCAACTCTGGCCGGACGGCAACGCGAAAACCCTGCTCATCGGCAATGATTTTGCCGCGGGTCATTCGCCACAGGTCGCGGTGCCCGCCGGCATCTGGCAAGGCAGCCGCCTCGTCGCGGGCGGGAAGTGGGCGCTCTTGGGCTGCACTGTCGCTCCGGGGTTCGAATATGCCGACTTTGAGGCGGCCAGCCGCGACGATCTCCTCCGCGACTATCCCTCCCAGGGCGAGCTGATCGTGGCCCTGACGCCAGCCACGCTCGAAAACTAGGCGGTTTCTCGCCTCTTTCTCAAGTTCCTGTAACAGCCCGGCGCGGGCCCGTAACAGGAATAGACGGAGCGATTGTCTCGCTCTCGCGATCCAATCCCGGAACAGAAAGAGGAACATGATGAACAGCACGTTAGTAAACAAGCTCGCCAGTCTCGTCACGGGCTGCGCCGTGTGCGCACTCGCATTGGCCCCCACGTTGGCCATGGCCGGCGGCAAGGGCAAAGGCCACTCCGATCACTCCGCCTATTCGCTGTCGAACAGTGGCAACGGCGGCAACGGCGGCGGAAACCCTGGAGGCGGCAATTCGCCGTCCATGAAATTTCACGCCAGCCGAACGAAGAGCCTGTCGACTGGCAATGCCAACAGCAGCTTCGACAGCAGCATGTTCAGCAAGTCGCTGTCGACCAAAGGCAACAAGTCGTTCAGCCAGCTGAATCACGGCAGCTTGCCGCTGCAGAGTTTCAACTCGACGGGCGGCAACACGGTAAACAAATGGCCCGGCAAGTTCACCAAGACCGACAACGGCACGTTTGCCGATTCGATCAAGAAGCACCAGTTTGCCCCGGTCGAAGGTATTCGAATCGGCGAGCCCAACGGCCCAGCAGGCAACGGCAACGGCAATGGAAACTGGCCTGGCAAAGGCAACGGCAAAGGCAAAGGCAAGAAAAAGGATTGCCACAACGATTGCGATTTCCCCTGGTGGCCGATCATCGTTGGCGGTTGCTACAACGGCGGCAACTGCCATCACCACCACGGTTGCTACGACAATTACAACGGCGGTTGCTACAACGGTGGCTACTACAACAACACCGTGAGCTATCCGTCGGTGACCAACATCATCATCGACGGGCCAGCCGTCGCACCGGCTGAAGGGCAAGCGACCTTGGTGACCGGCGTCGATCTCGAACTGCTCGACGTGCGATTGGTCGACCCGGGCGACGCTGCGAAGCACCTCGGCCCGCGATATCGCCTGACCTTCGGCAACCGCGGCACGCTGCCGGCCGGTAACTTCCAGGTGATGCTGATGGCCAGCGTGGACGGCACTCCGCAAGCCGGTGCTCCTAACGCGACGTCCGAAATCTCCGGCCTGGCCTCGCGTCAGGTGTTCGCCGCCGACGTCCGCTTGCCGGTCGCCGCCGAACTGGCCACGATGACGAAATTCATCGTGGTCGTCGACAGCGCGGCCCAGATCGGCGAGCCGGACGAGAACAACAACGTCGCGGTGCTCGACAGTGCGAAGATCGCCACGGTCGACGCCACGTCGGTTGCTGTG
This sequence comes from uncultured Planctomycetota bacterium, assembly GCA_963847905.1. GTDB lineage: Bacteria > Planctomycetota > Planctomycetia > Pirellulales > Lacipirellulaceae > DASYDU01. The sequence continues at coordinate 237,549 of CAWKBP010000009.1, forward strand.
CAGTAGTTATCTAGTGATCGCAGGGCCGGGCGGTCAACCGTCCCGGCCCTGCATTTTTTGTTCGAGACCTGCGTTCACTTCGTCTCTGCCACACTTCGCGGCTTCGCATACCACTCGCGGAGCACCCCCTCCGCCTTCTTGCCGTAAACACAGAAGCTGCGATCGTTGGCGGCAGCCGATTCGTCGTAAAGCTGGGCCGGCCAGTCCCACCAACACCAACCCATAAACCACGGCTCGTCCGAAAACGTTTCGAACATCGCCTGATAGAAATTCGCTTGCTCCTGCTCGTCGTTCGGCCAATCCGCACGTTCGTCAACATGCACCCAAGGCGTCCGGCGCAACCACGGACCGGCGTCACCCCCGCCTCGATAAACAATATCGGCTTGCCCCATTTGGCACTCACTTTGGCCAGATGATCGCGGACCGGCAGCATCGCCGCGCGGATCTCCTCCACGCTGGTCGTCTCGGCCGATGGAGTCTCTTTCACCTGGCCATCTGCTCCCGGAATCGGGTAATACGCGCTCAAGCTGATAAAATCGAGCGCGTCAAACCATGCGACCTTTTCCTCGTTGCCGTGATTCACGTCGTATGTGATCTGCCCATGGTACACGTCGCGGACCTTGGCAATCAGGTTGCGCCACTTGTCGGCAAACTCCTCAGTCGAGTTCATCTCGCAGCCCAAGCAAAGCACCGGCACCTGTTTCTCTTCCGCGATCTTGGCGTAGTGGACGATGTAGTTGGTATAGTCGTCCCACCACTGGTCCCATTTGGCCAGATCCTTCACCTCGCCCTCGCGGAACTTCGGCGATTCACCATACGGGTCGTGCTCGCCCGTGATCCCCGCCGCTCGCTCTTCCGCCGTGATCGGCCGGAAGAAGCGAATCCACGCCCGCCAAACATCATCCGCCGAATTCACCACCGGCTTGAGCATCGGCTTGAGTCCCTTGGCGCGGGCCACGTCGATCGTCCGACGCAACTCGGCGTCGGTGATCATGTCGGGATTCGCGTCGCCGAACAGAAACTCGGGTGTGTCGAACGTCTGCATGTTCGGCGCAAACGCGATGCAGACCCATTCGGTCCCCGTGTCCGCCAGCTTCCCCAGCGACTCCTCCGCCTCCGGCGCCGCATACGAACCGCGCCAGCCGGTCCAGCCCCAAGAGAAGCCCTTGATGTAGCCCAGGGACTTCGGATCGTGCGAAGTTTCCTCGGCAAATAACCCGCTCGCCTGCAAAACGAGGCCCGCCGCAACGATCGCAATCAACGCAGTAAATCGGAATTTCATCGCCAACCGCCCTCGCAAATCATGAATTAAAGGCCTTTACCGCGACGCAAATGAGAGCCCTAGTTATAATTCACAGCTCCAAGATACGCAAACTCCAGGGCTAGTCCTGCCGCCGCGACCAAGGATACCATGGACCCGCGATAAGGAGCCGCACACGATGAAGCTATTACGCTATGGACTGCCCGGCCAAGAGAAGCCCGGCCTGCTTGATTCCGCCGGGAAAATCCGTTCGCTCGCCGGCGTGATCGACGACATCGCCGGCCCGGCCCTCTCCGCCACGTCGCTCGACAAACTCTGGTCGATCGATCCGCTCTCGCTGCCGCTAGTCGATTCTTCCTCCATGCGGCTCGGCCCGTGTGTCGGCAGCGTTGGCAAACTGATCGGCATCGGCCTGAACTACGCCGAGCATGCCGCCGAGACCGGCGCGAAGATCCCCACCGAGCCCGTGATGTTCATGAAGGCCACCAGCTGCATCTCCGGCCCGTACGACGACATCCTCCTCCCCCGCGGTTCGCAGCACACCGACTGGGAAGTGGAACTCGGAGTCGTAATCGGCGAGCGGGCCAAATACGTCAGCGAGGAGCAAGCCCTCGACCACGTCGCCGGCTACTGCGTTTCACACGACGTCTCGGAACGCGCATTTCAGAAAGACCGCGGCGGCCTCTGGGACAAAGGCAAAGGTTGCGACACCTTCGGCCCGCTCGGACCCTGGCTCGTCACCAAGGACGAAGTGCCCGACCCGCAAAACTTGAAACTCTGGCTCGAAGTCGACGGCCAGCGGATGCAAGACGGCTCGACAAGCACGATGATCTTCCGCGTGCGAAAACTGGTCAGCTACCTGAGCGAATTCTTCACGCTCCACCCCGGCGACGTCATCACCACCGGCACCCCCTCCGGCGTCGGCCTCGCCCGCAAGCCACCCGTCTTCCTCCACGCCGGCCAGGCCGTCCGCCTCAGCGTCGAAGGCCTCGGCGAACAATACCAACGCGTCATCGCCGACTAACAAATCTACATTCTCATCACCCGCCCCAACCCACCGCTTGCGGTTTAGCTAACCAACCCGCGCCGCCCAGCAATCTGGGCGGCCCGACGTGTCGAACCACTCGGCGCCCCGCACCAAGTCGTAATTAGCACTTGGGATTGCCCCGCGCATCACCGCGGGTGCGCCATTTGCCGCTTGCGCTGTAGAATCGGTCCTATGGAAAGAAGTGTTATCGAATCTGCCGTTGTCTTTGTTGTGATCGTGGTGATTTATGTTCTGGCCAATTCGTTCAACCTACAAAAGTTCAATCGCAGGTACGCGCAAGGTACGCCCCCGTTCATCAAGGCGAATCGGCTTCCATTCCGCTTCAGTCTTAAAACCTTATTAATCGCCATGACACTGGCAGCCATTGGAACTGCACTCGTCATGTACGCGCTTCGGTAGCTGGATAACAACTCCGTCGCCTGCCCAATAAGTGGCCAAGAATCCCAACTTGCTGCACACCACCCAACATGGTATATACACCTATACACCATTACGGTGCGCCCGCTCTTTGACGATCCAACATCCCCACGCACCATTCATTCGCCACGCTCAGAGGCAAAATGGCCACCTCCACGCTGCGCACTTCCCTTGACTCCATGCCCCATGCCCCAGCACCTGCTCAATATTCTGTCGTCTTCGACGAAACGTGGCGTCTTCGCAGTTTCCCGTGCTTTTCGCTCCGGAAATCTGGCGTCTTCGAAAAAACCTCGGGATCGAAACGCTTCTCTTGGCGGTCTTTGTCCCTTGGCGTCTTTCGCGCAGCACTTCCTTCAACACGACCGACCGATACGCACACGGGACAATTCGCACCAAAACGCGCTCCGTTTTGCACCGCCGCACTCGCAAATCTCTCGAAGAATCAACCGCTTTTCAGCGCGGCGAAGCGACAAAACGATTCGGTTTTGTCGCCAAATTCGATATTCGCACTAAACCGACAATTCACAAACCGCCTCTCAGCAACAACTTGCGACTCGCCCGGTTCGCCACGCCAAAACAAAACTCAGTAATCCCCGAGCGCCACACACGTTTTGCTCTCAATTGTCCTCTACGCGCGGGACAAAACGTCATCGGACGAAAGAGCCAGGCGAACTCAAACACGGCAGCGAATCTGCTCGAGCGACCGCTCCAGCAAGTCCGTCGTGCCGACCAGTGTCGCCCGCCGCGTGGTGTCGCCCGTGACTTCGAGTTCGATCTCGAGGCGATCTTCCGGTAGCAAATGCTCAACCCGGTCGGCCCATTCGACGAACGTGATTCCGAACGCGTCAAAATACTCTTCCGGGCCGAGGGCCATGAACTCGTCCTCGTCCTTGAGGCGATAGGTGTCGAAATGAAACACGGGCATCCGGCCCTGCCGGTATTCGTTTACCAAGACAAACGTCGGGCTGGTGACGTTCTCGGCCGGAACGCCGAGTGCCGTCGCCACCGCCTGCACGAGCCGCGTCTTGCCGGCGCCCAATGTGCCAATGAGCGCGACCACGGTGCCAGGCGCGAGCACGTCCGCGAGTGCCGCGCCGAGCCGTTCGGTGCCCTGTTCATCTTGGAGCGTGAGAGTCAGCATATGTCCCTAGTGTTCCCAGCCCTTGGGTTCGAGCGGCCGCCGCTCGCCGTCGGCGCTCTTTTGCCACAGGCCGCGTTCGGCAATCAATTCTCCCACGCACATCAGCGAACAGTCGAGCGGCCGCTCGTCGAGAATCGCATCGGCAACTGGCGGTGGAACGGCCAGCAGCAATTCAAAATCTTCCCCGTCACCAAGCGCATGCCGAGCAGCTACGGCGGGAATCTCATGCGCCGCCACATCTTCACATCGTGCTATTTGCCAGGCAGCATCAGCGATCGGCAGTTGATCCACGTCAATCACTGCACCACAGCCACTCGCCGCCGCCAGCCGCGACGCATCGAGCGCGAGTCCGTCGCTGATATCCATCCCCGCATGGAGCTCATATCGCTCGTGGAGCAACAGGGCTTCGCGCACGCGTGGCACAAAATCAAAATGATGTCCCAAGATACTGCCACCGAGCGCACCGGTCACGAGCAGCTTATCTCCAACTTGCCCACCGCTGCGCGTCAGCGGTCCGCGCCCGGCTACCTCGCCAAACGCAGTGACGCTTATCACGGTCGGTCCGTCGTGCAAATTCGTGTCACCACCGGCGATCGCCACGTCAAACTCGGCGGCCAACGGCAGCAGACCTTCATAGAGCGCAATCGCCAGTTCCAACGGCATGCGATTTCCGCAGCCGTCGCGCGACAGCGCGATCGAAACCACAGCCGCCACGGGCCGGGCCGCCATCGCTGCCAGATCGCTCAGATTTACCGCCAGCGCCTTCCGGCCGGCCTGCCGCGGGTCGATGTCCGCCAGGCGAAAGTCGACTCCGTCCGAAACAAGGTCGGTCGTGATCACCAGATCCGCAAGCGCGAGACGCTTAAGCACGGCCGCATCATCAACGAGCCCCAGCGGCAAACTGGGGTGCGGCGGAATGTGCTCGCGCAGCCAACGGTGAAACTCAGCTTCCATGCGTCCATTGTAATGAACGCAGTGCCCCGTAGGATGGGCAATCCTGCCCGTCTTCGAGCCCGTCTGCCTGCCCATCTTTCCGTCCGCGAGCAGCAATTACCGCACGGTCGAAGCGGAATTCGTCACGCTGGCGACGGCCGACGACTTCATGTCGAGATGGCCGTAGAGCATGCTCTTACCGCGCAGGACGTAGAACTTCATCGAGCCGATCTCGGCCAGGTTCGGCCGGGTCACGATGTAGTCAATGTCCTGGGTCGACGCGGTTTCCCAGCCGTGCATGCCCACCAGCACATCGCCGGAGCGGATGCCTTCTTTGGCGGCCGGGCTATTGGGACGCACTTCGACGACCCGCATCCCGCCGCGATACCGCGTGGCCCGCTTCTGGAAGGTACTCTTCGGCTCCTCGGTCAACTCGAGCCCCAGCACATCCCAAGCCTTCGAGCAGTTGGCAAGTTCCAGGTCCATCGAGATCCGCTCGCCGTCGCGGACTACCGTCAGCGGGATCCGTTCGCCGGTCGAGTGATCCAGCAGGGCGCGCTCCAGATCAAGCGGCCGAGCGACCTGCATCCGGCCCACATCGCAAATCTCGTCGCCCGCTTTCAAGCCGGCGGCCGCGGCTGGGCTGTCTCGTTGCACTTCGTCGACGGCGAGCCGACCCTCCGTCTCGTTCGTGGCGTGGGCCACGATGCCGTGCCGCTTGTTTTCAAGTTGCTCAACGCTCAAGAGCTGCGCGGCCACCGCCATTACCTGGTCGGCCGGAATGGCGAAGCCGATCCCCTGGGCGCCGGCGCGGACGGCAACGTTCAGCCCGATCATCTCGCCATCGACGTTCATCAGCGGCCCGCCCGAGTTGCCCGGGTTGATGCTGGCGTCCGTCTGGATCAAGTCGTTGTAGGTTTGCGTGTCGCTGACTTGCACGTCGCGGCCCAGCGCGCTGATGATTCCGCGGGTGACCGTGTGCTCGTAGCCAAAGGCGTTGCCGAGCGCGATCACCGATTCGCCTTCCATCAGATCCGAAGAGGTGCCGATCTTCAGCAGCGGCAGCGGCTCGGTCACCTGAATCTTGATCAACGCCAGATCGCATTCCGCGTCGCGGGCAACCAGCTCGGCCGTGAACTCGCGGTGATCGTAGAGCGTGACTTGAATGCGGCGAACGTCAGCCACCACATGGTAGTTGGTGATGATGTAGCCCCGTTCGTCGATCACGACGCCGGTGCCCATGCCGTTGACTTGTCGCGGTGCTTCGGTCGCCGGCAGCAGTTTGCACGGCCGGCGCGACGACCTTCTGGCCTTGGATGTTCACGACCGCGGGCCGGGCCGCGCGGACCGCACGGACCACATAGGTCTCGCGCCGCGACGAAATCTCTTTGGCGGTCGCCGAGTCGACGGCGTGGGCTGGAATGCCAACCAGGAGATAGGCTGCCAGTCCCGCGCAAATCGCGAGCGACGGGCACCTCGAAGTGCGCGGTCTGTGGGTCATTGATGGCCGATTCGAGCGGGATGCGGTGGACGGTGCGGGCCGTGACCGTGGCACGATGCGATCGCAATGACGCACGCAGAGTGGATCGGCCCACCGCTAAGTTCGGCTTAAACGTCACGGCCGGTGGCCGCACACTCGGCCCAGATTCACAGCCATTTTCCTGGCTTTTTGTCCGGCGCTGTGCAGGCCGACGAGTCGCGGACGATCGAGAATTGCGGCGAGTCTGCTAGCACTCAGCGGCAAAGGCCGTTGGTGTCGAGCGTTTTGCCGCCTTGGTTGGTGTTGCCGCCTAGCAACAGGCCGTAGCTCGGCTCGGTACGCTGGGCAAACGCTGGCTGCGCCGGAACGGGGAAGAATCGCCCCGGCGGCAACGGCGGTGGTGGGTTGATGCACTGCGGCGGAATGCAGAAGTTGAAGATGCCCGCTTCGGGTTCGTAGAGGTGGAGCCGCGGCAGATGATGCCAGAGCTTGCGACGCGGCGGCGGACATTCGGCGGGCGCGGCGGGAGCAGCGGCACATGACTCGGGTCCGCACTCCTCACACGGTGCCCCGCACGTCGCCTCGGGGCCGCCACAGGGGCAACCGCGATCTGGGCCAACGAGGAAACCCTCGATCGCCTCACGGCTGGGATAGCTACGACCCTCAGGCCCCATCACGCAACCGACCGGCGCGACGAGCCCCACGAGCGCAGCGCCAAAAAACGCCAGCAAGCGGGCTCGCCACAAGGCAGTTCGGGTTGGAGGTGCGCAGTCCTTCACGGAGCGCATCATCGACCGCGATGGCCCGGAAACTTTCGCCCAATCGGCAAACTCCGCCCAGGTTACGGCCTGCGATTATTTGCAGTTCCCGAGTCGGCCCGCCGCCGTTTCACCAGCCAAGGCAGCGCCTGCATCAAGCAGAAACAACGCCAGCACCGCCAGCAGATGCGATCGGCCAATAGTCTTTGACCGGTACGCCGAGCACATCGCCGACCACGCCGGCGACCATCAAGCCGAAGAACATCACGAGCAGCAACCCGCAACCAAACGCGGCCATCGTCCCGCGAAAGGCGAGTTGCTCGGTGAGTCGCTGCTGATGGACTTCGATCGTGCGGCCTTTTTGCAGGCTCAGTTCGATCGTGTCGACGATCTCCATCGCCGCGGTAGCCGATTGCCAGGTCGACGCCGCTTCGCTTCCTTCGGTGCCGTTGGCCGGCAGCGCCGCGGCGAGCGCGTCGATCGCCGCGCGCGGTGCGTCGAACGCCGGTGTTGCGACCGATTCGGCCTGGCCGCCAATATTGGTCGCGATCTGCGGACGGATCGGCCGGCAGCTCGAGTGTCGCGGTGCCGCGCTCGCCGATCAGCGTGTATTCGACTCGCGGCGCATCCTCGCTCGACGGCGAGAGTGCCCACCGCAACGTCGCCGTGCCCGGGCCGGTCATTTGCACTTGCAGCGATGCGTAAGAAGCGTCGGCCACACGCGGCCCGACGGCGCTGACGGTCCGCACCCCGCCAGCGATTGCACGCAAAACCTCGGCGTCGCGGGCCAAGTGTCGAACCACCGAATCTCGACCGCAATCCGCCAGGTGCCGCTGGCAAATCACCTGGTGCACGCTGCCGATCTCGCCGCTCGACGCCTGCACCCACTGGGCAAGCTCCGCCACCGCGGGCGAGCCAGTCAGCGGCGAGTAATGACGCAGCACGCCATGCACTTCGTGCCGGGCCATGTCGAGTTCGTAGTATGCGAGCACCGACGTGCCGACGGGGTGGACCGCCAGCACGGGCATGATGTCGGCCACCAGCCGCTTGAGCTGCTCGGCCCGCAGCGTCTCGTTGGCGTTGCCGCGACCGACGAGCACGGCGTCGGCCAGGCGGTGATCGAGGAGCGATTCCCAATCGGTGGAAATGCGGAGTCCTGGCAGCAAGCGCTCGAGCGGTGCGGCGTCGTCGTTGCGGACGTCGCCGAGCCAGACCACGCGGTGTCCGGCCGCCAGTGCCGCTTCGACGAGGGCGAGAATGTCGGGATCGCTTCCCAATACGGCGAGTTTCATCGATGCACGCAGCCCCTACTCGAAGAATCGTGGGTGAGAATTAGATTATGCTCGGCGAGGGCCTTTGATGTAAGATGTAAGCAGTCGTACGGCCTACAATCCCCCTCAATCTATGCAGTCGATTCCTCGCATGATGCGGCAAGTTTTTCTGACGATGGCCGTCGCCTCGCTGCTCTTGGCAAATTCGTGCCGAGATGCCGAGGCGGGCGAAGCGAGTGCGGCGACGAAGGCCGACGACGCTAAGCCGCAAGCGGCTAGCGCGGCGCGAGTCGCGGCGCTTGTCGCGCAGCTGGACAGCAACCGTTATCAGGAGCGCGAGGAAGCGACTCAAGCTTTGGCCGTTGCCGGCGACGAGGCGCTCGACCCGTTGCTCGCGGCGGCCAATAGCGATCGTCCCGAGGCGGCGGATCGGGCCGTCTGGGTGCTGCGGAAGCTCGGCGACTCGGCGGACCGCGACTTCGCGCTCGCGGCGCTCGATCGGCTGGTCCAGGTGAAGGATCGCCCGCAGGTCGTTGCCGATGCGCAGCAAATCCAGAATCGGCTCCGATTTTTGGTGTGCCAGGAAAAACTCGTCGGCTTGGGCGGGAAGTTGTCGATGGTCGAGGTCCCGATGGCAGACGTGGGCATGGTATCCGCCGTCCGCGTCCAATTGGACGACCAATGGCGCGGCACGGTCGACGATCTGAAATGTCTGCTCGCGCTGGATCAGCAGCCTTATTTTCGGCTGGTCGGCCCTGGGGTCGACGACGAAGTCGTTGGGCTGTTCGAGTCGAAGCAGGGGTTGCGATTGTTGCAGATTTTCACTTCGCGGGTGACGCCGACCGCCGCCGACGCGCTGAAGGAACAGCAACCGCAAGCGGTGGTTTATATTCGCAATCGGGCGCTGCTCGGAGTTCAAGGCGACTCGCAGGCCAATGGCGTGCGTGTGGTCCAGGCGCAAGACAACTATGGCGCGGCCAAGGCAGGCATCGTTGCGGGCGACATCATCACCAAGATCGACGGCAAGCCGCTCGAGGACTTCGATCGACTCACGGCGGTGATCTCGCAGCACGAGCCGGGCGACGTGGTCGAGGTGACCATTCTCCGCGGCACGGAGACGTTCACGAAAAAAGTAACGCTCAGCGATCAGCCGCCGGAGCAATAATCTACTCGCACTTCGCTTGTCAATCGTCAGCGGCCGCGGCCGAGCAACTTCTTGATCTCGGCCCAGGGCCGTGTGTTGGCCACGTCGGCGGCCGTGAGTCCGCCGCGGCGGGCCTGGATCACGCCGTATCGCAACACGTCGAGCCCGCCGGTGCTGTGGGCGTCGCTCGAGATCACGATCGGGATGCCGTGGCGCTTGGCCGCGGCGCAGTGGACGTCGTCCAGGTCGAGCCGGGCCGGGTTGGCGTTGAGCTCGAGGAATTTGTGGTTCTTCTTGGCGGCGGCGAACACTTGTTCCAGGTCGACCGCGTAGGGTTCGCGGCGATTGATCAGCCGGCCCGTCGGATGGGCGACGATCGAGACGTAGGGGTTTTCGAGTGCGCCGAGGATCCGGTCGGTGATCTGTTCGCTCGGCTGGTTCTGTCCGTAATGGACGCTGGCGATGATCCAGTCCCCCTCGGCCAGCACATCGTCGGGCAGGTCCATGCCGCCTTTTTCGAGGATGTCGCATTCGATGCCCTTGAGGATCGATGAAATCGTCGAGGTCGCGGTTGAGCCGGTCGATCTCTTTCCATTGCTTGCGGAGCCGCGCGGGATCGAGGCCGTTGGCCATGCTGACGCGCTTCGAGTGGTCGGTGATGGCGATAAACTTGTGGCCGCGGGCTTGGGCGGCGGCGACCATCTCGGCGAGCGTGGCTTTGCCGTCGCTGGTGGTCGTGTGCATGTGGAGGTCGCCTTGGAGGTCGCTGAGCTCGATGAGCTTCGGCAGCTTTCCCGCCGCGGCCCAGCGAAACTCTTCGCGGGCCTCGCGGATCTCGGGCGGGAAGCAGGGCAGGTCCATCGCGGCGTAGACGTCGCACTCGTCGCGGCCGGCGATGTATTCGCCTTCGTCGCCATCGTCATCTTCTTTGGCCTTTTTGCCGACGCGGAAGACGCCGTATTCGTTGATTTTGAGGCCGCGGTCTTTGGCCATGCCGCGGAGGATGACGTTGTGGTCCTTGGAGCCGGTGAAGTATTGCAGGGCGGCGCCGAACGATTTGGTCGGCACGACGCGGAGGTCGATCTGCAAGCCGCGGGCGAGCCGGATCGAAAGCTTCGTGTCGCCGCGGCCGATCACTTCGGCCGTGTCGTCGAACTTCATCAGGTGGTCCATCGCGGCGGCGGGGTCTTTGGCGTCGACCAACAGGTCGAGGTCGCCGATCGTCTCGCGGCCGCGGCGGTAGCTGCCGGCGGGCTCGATTTGCCGGATGCCTTTGTGCTTGCGCATGTGGGCGACCAGCTCCTGGACGATCGCGTCGGCCTCGGACCAGTACATCCGCACGTCGGCCGTGGCGGCGAAGTCGATGCCGGCGAGGATTTTTTCCTGCGTCTTGGCGCCGAAGCCTTTGAGCTTGCTCACCTCGTCGGCCTCGCAGGCGGCCCGCAGCATGTCGAGCGAATCGATCTTGAGTTCTTTGTGGAGCGTCGCCGCCTTCTTGGGACCGAGCCCGGGAATTCGCAAGAGCGCCATCACGCCCGGCGGCACCGCGGCGCGGAGCTCTTCGAGCATGGCGAGCTTGCGCGTCTTCACCAGCTCGGCGATCTTCTCGGCCAGGTCCTTGCCAATGCCTTCGATGTCGGTGACATCGCGTTCGGGATCGGCGACGATCCGCTCGAGCGGCTCGGCATAGTCGCCCACCTTGCGGGCCGCGTTGCGATACGCCCGCACGCGAAACGGGTTGGCGCCTTGGAATTCCAGCAGGTCGGCCACTTCGTCAAACGCGGCGGCGATATCGCGGTTGTTCATGGATGTATGATAAGGAGCCGGGAGTCGGGAGTCAGGAGTCGGGAGTCGGGAGTCGGAGTCGGGGAGCAGGTGTTCCTACTGCGGGTTTTGATTAATGTGCGGCAAAATGGATCTGTTTTGCAGCGGGGGGCGGGAAAACATCGCTTGGTTTGCGGGCGTTTGCGTCGGTGGTGGCTGCAAAATGGGGCTTCGTTTTGCAGCCACTCAGTGGTTTTGCAGCCACGTCCATCGGTTAAGCTGTTAGCCGTCAGCTATTAGCTTTTAGCTGTTAGCCAATCCGACGATTATCGCCTAGCGCCTGCCAACCAGCGCCTGATTACACCCTCCCTTTGTAACCAATGGGTATCGGCTGGATAGTCCCGACTTTTGGCCAGCCGGCGGAGGGTGGAGGGCGGAGGGAAGTACTCATTTTTCTGGTGCGCCTTTTATGGCCCCGACGATCGCCGGCGAAAAGTGGCGGAGATTCAGGCGTATCGAGACACCTACGCTTCGCCAGAGTCGGCGGCAGCAACCTACGCGGGCTACTCAGTGCAATCTAGAAGATCAGACCGAATCGAAGATGAATAGATGATGGCAGTTGGCGCCCATGCTAATGATCATGGGCGCCGTACCGACTCCGCTCCGGAATTGATCGGCACACCCCGGGAGGATGGGGGCACTTAAATGCTACGCGGATCGTCGACGCGAGCTAGTACGCCAATAGTTCGCAGGCAACGCTCACCGAGCCGCCCACACCGCCAGCCCCAGCACGACGGCAATCAGCGTCGTGGCGATGAGCAGAGTGCGGAGGGAGAAACGCGACCAGCGAATTACAGAGCCGCGGCACATGCTAAGCAGGCAGAGTACAGCAGTGAAACCAGAACGGAGAGACGATCACATGTTCTGTCTGGCTAACCGTCCAGCCGAACGCTGCTGACGAACCGTCTGGAATGCGAGCCATAGGCGTCTGAAATCATAGACTCCTGCGGTCATCAGAAGGGACTATTGTCGCGCTCTGTCGTCGATCGGAGAACACAGCTAAGTACGCCAACTGATCCGATAGCGACAAAGATTGATTCGAGCGTGAATACCCAAGTACTCTCCTGCCACCAGTAGCTCCGCACCCACATCACTCAGCAACACGGTCAGCACGCCGAAGAACACCGACACGGCGATGCGGAGTTTGCGGGCCATGGTGGTTGTTGGCGGACTGTGTTGCTGAGGGGGTGGTCTATTCTTGGTGCGAAAGGCTAGCCAAAACATGGCGGCTGAAGGCAAAGATACATGATTGCAAACATGCCGGCGTTTTGCTCGAGGCTTCCGGCGAATAACGTAGTCCGTGGACGCATCCCGCCACGAGAATATCGAGCCCAGCGTCAACCGAACATTTGTCAGCGTCGATGGCTTGTATTTCCACCAAGGTGTTTTCTGCTCCATGGCGATACTCCCACCGGACATTCTACCAAACGGGAATCGGGCTGCTAGGATCGGGGAATTATCGGCGATGGCCCACCAGATCGACGCTGACGTTTGGTCGGTTGGCGGGGGACAGAAGATTGCGGATTGCCGGGACGAGTTGCCTGTCATTCCGATGTCGTAAGCGATCAGCGTCGGTGGCTGTGCAAGAAGGTTCCTGACAATTCCTCTTGGTTTCGCTGGCCCCTTTGTTTTCCCCGACAACTTTTGTGGATTCCGCTACGAGAAATTTGGAAGTAGACCGGAAAAGCAAGCGACAGCCGCAATAAGATGCGCGACGATTAACACACAACCAACGGCTGCCGTTGAGCTTTTTGATGCAGTAGCGCCGAGTACCACGCCATATAGTGGGAATTGTATCATCGCTAAGATGATCAGAGGCGTCGTGATAGAATCGTTCGAAAATCGCGTCAAAAGCATTGAGTAAGGGAAGAATAGCCGGGCAAATGCGTAATTTCCGTGACCTGCTCCGCCGGATACCAGAGCCAATATCGTCGCTACAGGCGTAACCGCCACGCCGATTCCAATTCCCTTCAAGAATTTGACGGACGTCATCTACATTACCCACGAAATCTGTTGTTAGTTTGGGAACACTATACTACACATCGTGACATCGTGCCCATAATGAAATAGGGGTCAGAACGAGTTGTTCGATATTCGTTCTGCTCCCTTTGTTCTTCCGGCCGATAGCCATCAGAATAGCCGGCGCCAAGGAATTGAACTTCGGACCATGAAACGCGATACTGTCGAAAGTGTTCGAGTCGGGTGGGGACTAAGACGGCCGGCTGAAAGGTGGCAAGTGTGAGCAAAGCCGAGTGCTTGTACGTTCTGACCCCGCTGCTCTATCGGCTAGAACGTGCGGTAGACAGGGTGACGACGGCGGTCCTTTGCTCGGACTGGCTCGATACTGAAACACCAACTGAGCAACAGTGGAGCGATTTTTTTGAAGTCTACCATCGGTGGAATCTTCCAGAGCGGCTGGAGGAAATCGAAGAACTAATCTCGGACGAAAATCTCCAGGCGCTCGAGCTGCATGATTTTGGGCAAATGCTGTGCGTATTGATTATTTGAACCAAAATGACGACCGCAATAAGATAGTTGAAGCATCGAATGTATGGATGGATTTGTGCCAGGAATTCTACGAATCCGTAAACAACGGGCGCATTCGTTGCTTCGGTGAATGGGGCACGAAATTCTTACGCGGCCATTGCGAAGAAGCTCCACTAGAAGAAATTCAAGGTTTGCCGAGATATTGCAAAAGTTGTGGATGAGGAATTTTTTCAGGCGGCGGCTTCTTGGGGTTTGATTCCGTCGATGAATTGAATTCCTTCGATGACGTCGGGCAGCAGTTGCGAGCCGTTCAGCAGCCGCCATCTTCTTGCTGGCGGACTGCATCAGCTTGAAGACCATCGTCAGGCAGGCCGTGCGGCTGCCGCTGCCCTTGGTGCGTCGATGTCGCAGGCGCACCGTGGCGAACGTGCTCTCGATCGGGTTGGTCGTCCGCAAGTGGATCCAGTGCTCGGCCGGGAAGTCGTAGAAGGTCAAGCAGCACGTCGCGATCCTTCGCCAGGCACTCGGCCGCCTTGGGATACTTGGCCTCGTAGGTTGCCAGGAACAGGTCGAACGCCTGTTCGGCATGCTCGCGCGGTGTCGGCCATCCAGATCTCGTGAATCTTCTCTTTGGCCTCGGGCTGCAATCGCTTGGGCAGCTTGTCGAGCACGTTGGCCGTCTTGTGGACCCAGCAGCGCTGCTCGCGTGTCGTCGGAAAGACCTGCGGCAACGCCTTCCAGAAGCCCAAGCGCCCCGTCGCCGGTGGCCAGCTTCGGATCGACGACCAGGCCGCGGGCCTTCACATCCAACAGCAGCTCCTTCCACGACTGCTCGCTCTCGCGAAAGCCGTCGGCCACGGCGATCAGCTCCTTTTTGCCGTCGGCCGTGGCTCCCATCAAGCACCAGGATGCACTGCCGATCTTCTTCCAGGCGGATGTTGAAATGCACGCCGTCGGCCCACAGGTAGACGTACTGCTTGTCTTCCAAGGATCGCTTCGATTCCACTCCTGGAATTCGTCTTCCCAGACTCGTCTTTGAGCCGCGTGACCGTCGAGGCCGACAGGCCCGGGCAGTCCGGGCCCACCAGCGCCTGCAGGGCTTCGTTGAAGTCGCCCGTGCTGATGCCTTTGAGGTACAGCCAGGGAATCAACTCTTCGATGCTCTTGGTCTTGCGCAGGTAAGGCGGCAGAATCTTCGAGGAGAAAGGCTCCGCTTCGTCGGCCGCTCGTCGATCGTGCACCCGCGGCTGCTGCGACCTCGACCGGGCCGACGCCGGTGGTGATCGTCCGCTTCGGCAGATAGCCGTTGCGAACCACCTGGCGGCGGCCGTGCTGCGTCCGTCAGGTCCGCGTGCGCAGTCGATCCACTCGGCGACTTCCGCTTCGATCGCCTGAGCCAGCAGCCGCTGGGCGCCGTCGCGAAGAATCTCGGTCAGCACGTCCGCGAGCTCGTGGACTGGCAAACGCGACGTCGTCTGTGGTAACTTCCTGCATGGTGGCGTACTCCTGGGGGAATTGGGTCGTTAAACAACCAAATTCAAACCCAAGTACGCCGCCTTTTTCAACTCCTCGTCCACAACTTCCGGTTATATCTCCGGTTTGCCAGGCAGTTTGCGTCGCTAAAAGATTTCGACAAATATTTGGCTTCCGAAAAGGATACGGATGAATTGTGTTGGGCGGATATCGATTACGATGAATCGCGATTCATAATAAAGTTGCGCGATGGGCGAGCCTTAGAGCTTGGCAATACTGCTCTATTTCGTCTCATGGTGGCTTTGGTGAATTGCCGCGATCGGTTTATGACGCACGCGGATTTGCTCGAACAGATGGGCGGCGACGCGCTTGATATAGCTGGCCTCAAGGTGACCAAGAGACGGCTAATTGAAAAGCTCACCGAAAAGAAAGCAACCGATTTGGCGGAATGTATTCAGAGCCAGCGCGGACACTACGGGCTCATCTTCCCGCGCTAACAATGATACCGAAATGTAACCACATCTGACTCAACTATCTTCTGTGGATTGCAGTTTGCCCGATGAATTCTGCATATTACTGCAACCAAAATGTAACTATGTAAGCTTGTTCATTAGCGGCGGGTTCCCCTGTAGAATACGGGCATGAAAACGACGCCCCAATCATTCGATCCAAATCGCTTGCTTTGTGCGATCCATTGGTCATGCGGGGAAAGCCCGCATCGGCTGGCCGCTATTGCGGCAATCCCCAAACGACCGGAGGGACCCATTCACCGGGCATGAAGCCCAGGGGTGCGGCCGGTGCCATTGGAAGGCTTCCCATCTTTCCCATCGCGGTTCAACTCCGCGGCGCTCCAATAAAAAAGCACCCGACACGAATGCCGGGCGCTTCGCCTTGGAAGGCTTCCCATCTGCTGGAAGCCTACCATTGGAATGCCAAACAGGCAACGTTGGCTCAAGTGTTGCCAAGAATTCACCGCAAAATATCTTCACGCTCCGCGTCCGTCAGCTATGCCATGGCAACTGCCAATTTGGCCAAATCAATCGACTGCTGACCCCGTTGTTCCGGCTGTGGGGGCGGCGGGATTTGCGGTGGGAAATGTGAGCAAGCATTTGGCTCGGCGGAAGCCTCGCCCTCCCAAGTTTGGGCGCCTCGCCCTCCCGTGTTCTTGAGTCTCGCAACCCAAAATCGCGGTCGGAGACCGCTCCCACAGAGTTTTTGGTGAAATGCCGCGGTAGAGTGCGCGGCAAGCGTAAATTATGCCAGCAGCAGCGAGGTGTCGATTGCTACTTCCAGCGCATCGATTGGCGTGCCGCAGACGTCGGTTTCTTTGAGGAGGTTCAACTTGTTGAGGCCGTCGAGGGCGGCGACTTTGTAGCACTCGGCCATCGTCGGGTAGTTGAACACGGTGTCGCGGAAGTAGTCGATCGTGCCGTCGAAGCCCATCACGGTTTGGCCGATGTGGACGATTTCGGTGGCCGACTCGCCGATCACGTGGACGCCGAGCAGCTGGCGCGTGTCGCGGTGGAAGAGGAGCTTGAGCATGCCGGTGCAGTCGCCGTTGATTTGGCCGCGGGCGATTTCGCCGTAGTGGGCGATGCCGACTTCGTAGGGGACGCGATCGGCCGTGAGCTCTTCTTCGTTTTTGCCGACGGTGGAGATCTCGGGGATCGTGAACAGGCCGTAGGGCATGTGGCGGGCGGGGCGGAATGTTTCGCCCATCATGTGGCAGACGGCGCGGCGGCCTTGTTCCATCGAGGCGCTGGCGAGCGCGGGGAAGCCGACGACGTCGCCGACGGCGTAGATGTGGGGCACTTCGGTCTGGAAATGTTCGTTGGCCTTGAGGCGGCCGCGTTTGTCGGCGGCGAGGCCGGCGCGTTCGAGGTGGAGGTGTTCCGTGTCGCCGGTGCGGCCGACGCTGAAGAGGACCGTCTCGCCCAAGAGTCGCTTGCCGCTCTCGAGCTCGACTGCGACCAAGCCGGGCCGCGGCAGGCAGATGTCGACGACGCTTTCGCCGAGGCGGAAGATCATCCCCAGCGAACGGGCATGGTAGAGGAGCGTGTCGATGATTTCGCGGTCGCAGAATTCGAGCAGCCGATCGCGGCCGTCGACCACGGTGACTTTGACGCCGAGCGTGGCGAACATGATGGCGTATTCGAGGCCGATCACGCCGCCGCCGACGACGACCATCGAACGGGGCACATGGTCGAGATCGAGGATTTCGTCGGAGTCGAAGACGGTCTGGCCGTCGAAGGGAATGTGGTTTGGTCGGGAGGGTTTGGTGCCGGTGGCGATCAGGATGTTGGTGCCGGAGAGTGTGTGGAGGCCGTTGCTGTTGGCGACTTCGACGGTGTGCGCGATCGACGAACGATCCTTCGCCTTCGATCACGTGGACGCAGGTTGCGGGCGAACTGGTCCTGGACGACCTGCCATTCGTTCTGGCTGACGCGGGCCATCTTGCGGCGGAGCTCGTCCATCGTGATGTCGCGCTTGCGGCGATAGAGCTCTTCGTAGACGTCGCGCTGGCGATAGCCGGTGAGATGCAGGATTGCTTCGCGGATGGTTTTCGAGGGGATCGTGCCGGTGTGGAGGCAGACGCCGCCGAGCATTTCTTTCGCGCGCTCGACGATGGCGACGCGGCGGTTCTGTTTGGCGGCGGCGATCGCGGCTTTTTGTCCGGCTGGACCGCTACCGATCACGATCAAATCGTATTTCATCTGGGAAGTCCTGCGAAGATTTGCCTTGGGGGAAAGGCGGAGAATGGACCGCCCGCCCCATGTGGCAAGCGTAGGTGACGCCCGGCGGATGCGGCGGGACGAATTGGCGGAAGGCGATCGCGGCGACTGAATTCGCAACGGTTGTGCGGCCTGGATGGATCGCAATTAGCAGGAGTTCGACGACGTCGCCGACGTGGAGCAGGCCGGGCAATTGTCCAGGCGAGAGCTGTGTATTTGTGGCCAGGCGGTAGAAATGGTTGAATCTGTCGCGCGGCGCCCATGCGGGGAGGCGCGATTGGCGCGATTGAGCGAACGTTTTTTGGAAGGCGGGAGTGACTTCGCCGGTGGTGGCGTCGCGCGTGGGGACGACGCAGCGCTGGCAAGGGTTTGTGCCGAGCCAGTGTACGGAGCCGATGCGGAAGGGGACGGCGGTTCCTGTCGGTCCGACGAGTCGATCTTCCCAGAACGGCTCGACGCCGGAGAGTTCCAGGTTGGCGCGGAAGCGGCGGCGAGTTTCGTCGAGTGTGAGGCCGGGGAACCAGCTTGCGACGGCGTCGAGCGTGGCGGTGCTGAGGAGGGTGGGGCCGGGGGAGTCGGTGTCGTCGGGGAAGCCGCCGGCGGTGTTTTCTGTTAGGCCGCACGCGATGCCGAGGGCGCCAGAGAGCCACTGGCCGATTTCGCGCTGCTGGTGGCGGAGGGAGAATTCGACGGCATTTTCGGCATCATCGTCGACATTGTTGTTGAATCGCACTTTCATGTCGGCGAGGTCGTAGGTGGCGTGGACGCTGTGGACCGCCGGTGTGCGTTTGCCGTTTACGAAGCGGCCGTCCGAATCGACGAGGGCAAATCGGCGGTCGTTTTCGAGGGCGCCGTTGGGCAGGACGGCGACGCTCGGCAGGTCGATGCCGGTGAGCGATTTGATCGGGTAAATCGTGATGCGGCCGAGGGCGGCGGTCATGGGAGTTGGTCAAACAGCTTGAGAATGGGGGCCGAGTCTTCGAGCGTCTCGACGAGAACGTCGGGCTCGGCGGCCCGCAATTCGTCGATCGAAGTGCTGCCGGTGGGCACGGCGACGCTCGCGCACCGATCGAGCGGGCGCAGCGGATGTCGTTGGGCGTGTCGCCGATGACGACGAGTTCGCGGTGGGGAGTGCCACTGAGATGGATGCGGCCGGCGGCGAGAGCGGCGGCTGCGATGTCGTTGCGATCGGGGTGCTCGTCGCCGTAGCCGCCGAACTGGAACCAGTCCCAGAGCTCGTAGTGGCGGAGTTTGTGCTCGGCGGCTTGGGCGACGTTGCCGGTGATCAGGCCGAGGGCTGTGTCGCCGCGCTGGGCGAGCGTTTCGAGGAGCGGCACGACGCCGGGGAGGACGCGGCCTTTGTAGATGGGGAGCACCTCGGCGAGTCGTCGGACGTAGGCCGCCCGGAAATCTTGCCAGAGTTCTGGCGTCGGCTCGAGGCCGTGCAGCGCGAGCAGGTCGGCCGCGATGGCGCGGTCGCTGCGGCCGGCGAAGGATACGCCGGAGGAGGTGGCGTCGCGGATGCCGTAGTCCTTGTCGAGCGTGACGACGAAGGCGGCCTGGCCGGCGCCGCCGGTCGAGACGAGTGTTCCATCGATGTCGAGAAAGCAGATGTGCATGGCGATTAGTGTAATGGCCGGAGGCCGCGTTGGCGACGCGCTTCGTTGACGCGGGTCCAGGCGGCGGGCTCTTCCTTGAGCAGTTTCAAGAGTTGCGACGCGCTGATGGCGAGCGATTCCGCGGCGGCGGGCATGTCATAATCGGCCGCTTCCAGGGCGTCGAGCGCTTCGGCCAGGATCGAGGGGAAATCGTCGTGCCGCGGATTGATCGCCAGCCGGCCGCCGTTGGTGCGCGATTGCCAGAGTTCGCTCGGCCCGGCCGCGATTTGCTCCGATCGGACTTCGATCGCCAATCGCACCCGCAGTCGCCACGCCGCTTCACGCTGATTCTCGGCCTGGCTGCGGCGTTCGTTGGCTTCGGCCCGCAGGCCGGTGGGGCGATGGGTAAGCACGACGGCGGTCGAGACCTTGTTGCGATGTTGCCCGCCGGGGCCGCTGCGGCGTTCGTGTCGCACGTCGCACTGGTCCAGCAGCGATTCGACCGGCAAACAGGCAGGATGGACGTTGCTCATTTTGCAAACCTGTAGGATGGACGATCCTGTCCGTCAAGGCAAATCGACGGACAGGATTGTCCATCCTACGGCAGCCCTAGCCAAATCGCCCAGGGTCTGATAATTTCGACTGCATGATTCAGCCCATCTCCGGCGTCGCGCCGTCGCAGCTCAAGGAAGTCACGAACATGACGGTCTGGCCGTCGCTCTCGGCGACCGGATTCGGCCGCTTCTGGGGCCGGCTGTTTGCGATCGATTACGGGCCGCGGATCTTCGGCGTGCCGGTGACGGTTGGGCGGCTGTTTGCGCTGGCGTCGATTCCGTTCATGCTCGCGCTCTATTTTTTGATGCGGCTGCCGCGGTTTCCGTTCGTGCTGGTGGGGATCAAGAATCCGTTCTGCTGGCAGTATCGGCTCACCAATCGCCGGGTGATCATGGAGAACCCGTTTGGCGATGAGGTGAAGAGCGTCGCGCTCGACCGCTTCGACGCGATCGACGTCGTCGTCGAGCCGGGGCAGGCCTGGTACAAGGCGGGCGACCTGGTGTTCCGCCTGGGCAAGGTCGAGACGTTTCGCATCTGGGCTGTGCCGCGGCCGGAAACGTTCCGTCACACCTGTATCAAGTCGCAGATGTCGTTTGTGGGCGTGCAGAAGGCCCGCGAGACGGGCGCGGCGGTTTGAGCAAGCTGCTAGCCGGCTTCCGTTTTCGCGACCGCGTCCGGTTTGCTGTCGCGCAAGTTGTGTCCCAATTCGACGCGTAGTTCTTTGTCGCCGCTCATGACGACGATCGCGCGCGGCTCGATCGAGACGATCTTCCCGTCGAGCAGGCCGACCTTCACCTCGTCCCCCTCGAACAGCCGCAAGGTTTCGTTTGTCGTGCGGACGTGGATCCAGGCCTGGTAGCGGCCGTCGACTTGAATCGTCGCGGTGAAATAGGCGAACTTCGCATCGTCGAAGACGGGCTTTGGCGGCGTGACGCGGGCCGCGGTCGGCGGCGGTTCGGGCGCGGCGCTCGGTAGACGGTGAATACGTTCCGCCCGCCGATCGACTCGGCATAGTCGGAGGCTTTGGCCTTGGCGGATCGTTCGGCGACGCCTTCGGGAATCGTTTCGTTCGCGGCACCGGCGAGGATCAGGGCCTCGGTCTGGAGCGAGATCTTGAGTTGCTGGGGGTTGGTGTCGGGCCGCAGCTGCAAGCGCGTAATCTGCTGCAAAAGCGGACTGCGATAGTACGCGTGCATGAAATTGGTAAGCGACTTGAGCGGCCCGTGGGCGTTGATGGTGTAGCCGATCGCGGTGTAGCCGGCGGCGGGCGTGAGCCGCTGGGCCGGCTGGAATTCTTCGACCGTGAGGCCGGCGGCCTTGAATTGCGTTTCGAGCCAAACGCGATAGAGCGACTGGGCCGCCTCGCGGTCGGTGGGCAGCGAGCGTTCTTTCCAGTCGTCGATCTGGCCGATTGCCGCCTGCCCTTGAGCCAGCGCCAGGCGAGCCTGGCCGAGCCGCTCCTCTGCGGCGAGGAGCTGCGTTCGTCGCTCGGCGATCGAGGCGTTGTAGCGAGTCCACATCCGGCCGCCGCCCCAGAGGAGCACGATCGCTGCCACGGCTGCCGCCAGTATTTTTTCGCGGTTGGTCATGGCGCCGACTCCTCGGCGTCCGTCGGCCGGCGCGATGTCGACCGTGAAAGGAATCGACCACAGGTACCCAGGCACGGTGCGATCCGTCCGGCCGCCGCCGGTGTCGACCTGGTGCCGCTCGTCGCGCAAACGTGCTTCGAGCGTGGCCACGACCTGCGGACTCCGCGCGACGGCCTGCACCGACATGCGGCCGCCCGCGACGTTGTTGCCGGGCGGGCGAAACGCGATCAACTGCGTGATCACGGCATCTTCGGCGACAGGATATTCTTTCGAGTCGAGCGTCTTGGGTCGCCACTCGGTGCTGAGTCGATCCAGTTCGTCGAGCCAATTGACGTCGGTAGCGAGCCAGCTCTCGATTGCGGCGGCATCGGCGAGCGACTTGTCGAGCTGCTGCGTTTTGAATTGGTTTTGCTGCTCGACGGTGTCGGCGTTGACGCGGGCGATCTGGGCGTTCAAGTCGTGCGAACGCTTCCAGAGCAGCGTGCCGAAGGCAAGCAACACCACCGCGGCGGCGGCTACCGCGAGGGCATGTTGTCGCGTGAACTTGCGTTCTGCGGTGCGGCGGCGGACGTTGAGGAAGTCGACCACCGGCGGCCGGCGATCCGCCTCGCCGAGCGCCATCCCCATCACGGCCGCAAAACGTGCGATGCTCTCCGGCGAGAGGCCCGTCTTGGCGAGACCCGACGGTGCGTTTTCCGCCACGTCGAACACGTCGACGGTGAGGCCCAAATCGCTGGCCAAGTTGGCCGCGCCGTCGGCTTCGGCGGCGATGCCACAAAGGATGACGCGGCTGACCTGCTGTTCATCGAGCTGCTGGCGGACGGCGGCGATGGTGCGGCGAATTTCGCCCGCCAGCGCCTGCGCACGGCCGGCGGTTTCGCTGGGGATCGGGGAGCCGCACAGTGCGGACCAGCACGACCTGCTCGCCCACGAGCACCGTGAGATCCGCTTCGTCGCGTGAGTCGGTTGACGACCAACGACACCTCGCTTGCCGCGGCACCGAGCCGTCGCGCGACGAACGATGCGGCCGCGGTTGCCCGCAGCGTTATCCGATCCGGCTCGACGCCGACCGCTTCGCACAGCTGCCGGACTTCGGTGACGCCGCTGGCCGAGAGGGCGGCGGCGAGCACCTGGTGTGGCGTCGTCGCGTCGCCAGAAAGTGGAATGTAGTCGAGTGCCGCCTCGGGGCCGAGCGATGTCAGTTCGCGCTCGGACTGGAAGCGGACGAGTTCCGGTAACTCATCCGGCGGGGCAGGGGGGAGCGAGAGCAGGACCATCTGCACCTGGTCGCGGCCCACGCCGACAAGCGTGGTCGCATTCGCGCTCGCGGCGCCGCCGATCACCGCGGCGAGCCGCGCACCAACGTCGCGCGGCGTCGGCGTTTGCGCGTCGGCCGAAGCGAGCGACGCGGTCCACGCGCCGGCGACCGACGAGCCGGTCGGCCCCGAGTGCACCAAGAGTGCGCGGGCTTCGAGTCGATCCCAGTCGATGGCGAGGATGCGGGGCATGGAGGGGAGGAGTCGGGAGTCGGGAGTCGGGAGTCGGGGAAAAAAATGAAACGTAATTCGCGGCGGAGCTTGCTCCGCGGGCGAACCGTATCGTGCGGCGTCCCCCTTCTATTGTAATCACCCGGCTCAGGGGCCGTCTTCGACCGTGGCCCCCAGCACGTCGAGCGAATATCCGGGGCCTTGTTCCACGAGGTCCCGCCGCCGCTTCACGACGGGAGGGGTCTGGGTAGCGTCGACGACCGCTTCGAGCCGGTAGGCGGGCCCGCCCTCGTCAAAGTAGCCGACCACCTGGGCCCGATAGACGTTGCCGCCGGCGGTTATTAGGGGCATCAGCTGCTTCATGGTGGCGAGGTCGACCAGCCCGCTCACCAGCGGCCAGGTCTCGTACGCTTGCTCGGGCCGCTGGCCGTCTTGCACTGGCATCCGGGTGGCGATGATCTGGTCGACCAGCGTTGTGTCCATGCCAGGGATTCCCAGCAGCAGTGGTCGCGGGGCCTGGTTGATGTTGAGCCGGCCAGGAATCGACGTCGCCGAATTGACCGAGAAATTGTCGAATAGCTTGGGGATGTAATCGCGCATCGCGCCGGAGTCCTCGCGGAACGGGGATTCGCAGGTTGGCGGTTGTTGTGGCTGCTGGCCGTTTTGATTGCCGCCCGTACTGGTGTCGACGATTTGCGTCTTGGCTCCCACGAGGTCGAGCAGATTGTTGAGCCGCTCTCGGCCGGGCAAGGCGAAGTCGAGCGTCAAGCTGCCGGCGTCGACGGTTCGGCCGGCCGGTTGATTCTCGATTGCTTTCGTCTTCCGGCCCGCCTTGGCGATAGGCGACGATGAAGTTGGCCATCGGCGCATCGAGCACTTCGAGCGCCTGATTGTGCAATTCCTGAAGGTCCTGCATGTTGATGTCGATCTTGGGCGTACCGTCGGGGCGGGTGTTGCTCTCGGCACTGTCGAGTGTGAGGTAGGCCGCCCAGCCGCGGTTCATGAGTCCCGTCGAGTTGTCGACGCCTTCGATCACGGTGTAAGGTTGCTCGCTATCTTCAATCAGCGAGTTGCGATTCAAGTCGGCGCCGAAGAGCATGGCGGGCGTGACGTCGCGGACCAACAGCAGCTCCTCGATCGAACCGAGTGGGCCATTCCGCGGAGCGTAAGGTGGCGAGAGCGCCGAGTAGTATTCCTGTTCCGCACCGAGTGTGCGTTGATCGCTGTCGGGATCGATCCAATCGAGGATCGCGTCGGCGATCGGCTCGGTCATGCCGGGCAGCGCCATGAGCAGCTTTTGAGCGCCGCCTTCTCCGTAGTTTTCGGCGAGGAGGACGGTGTTGAGATTTAGCCGTGCGGATTCATTTTCGAGGCCATAGCGTACGCCGGAATAGTAGCCGGCATCGCTTAAGGCGGGGGCAATCACAGTGAATCGCCCGCGAAATGCCGCGAGCGGATCGTCGACCATCAGCTTGCCTTGTAGCAGCGCCGGATTGCTGTAGAGGCCGCCCGATTGTTGGAGCACGTTGGGGTCTTGCACCACCAGGGCGCGGATGTACTCGACACCCGACTCGGCGAAATAGCGGGCCTGGGTCTGCCGGATGTGGGCCTGGGCCGCCTGGTGCTCGACGAACATCCGATCGAAGAACGACATCGCCCCGAGCGTCAAGAGCACGATCACCACCAGCGCGAGCAGGAGCACGCTCGCGCGGCGCTTTGAGCTCTGAATCGATTTGTGCGGATACTTCGTCATGTTTCTCTGTCGCTGCGTACTCTCAATCACCAGTTTAGCTGCGGCCGTTCGGAAATTCAGTTTATCTTTAGGGCGCACGCTTGGAGCTTCCAGCGACGGGCATGGGTGATTGCCGGCACGGACAACCACGCCCTTCGGTGGAACCTCAGGGACGTGCCACCCGCCGGTCAACTGCCAGATTGGTTGGGATCTGTGGTCGTCGTCTCGTCTCCTGTCGTTTGCTCGCTTGACTGTTGTTGGCCGCCCGCAGCCGTCGCTGCGGCCTCGGCCAAAGGTAACTCGACCGTCTCGCAGTATATCTGCGGCTGTAATGGGACCTCGCTCGATTCGGCGGCAATCGCGTCGGGGGCGATCCAGATGCGCACTTCGACGGCCGTGGGCAGGGAACCCAACTGTTGCATGTCCCACTGGTCGACAGCCGTGGTCCCGTCAAAATAGACGAATTGAATCTGCGTTACCTCGGGCGCGAGCAGCACCTGACCCGAATTCAAGAGCTGCGAATTGGCCGACAGCTCGGCCACCTCGCGGATTGCCCGGTCAACCGACTGCCGCACCAGTCCGCCGACGGCTTGTTGGGCCTCGGCCGAAATCCCGGTGGCGGCCAGATCGCTGGGATCGATCGTATTGCCCTGGCGGATGAAATAGCGAACCGATTTCAAATCGCTCGGCCGCGGCGTGTTCGCTGCCGCTGCGGAAGTCGCTAACGCCGACGCTTGTTGCGGTACGGCGGGGAATAATTCACTGAGCCGCGGCAGCCGGGCCACGTCGAGCATCAGCTCGTTTGTTAAGCCGTTGAGGCCGGGAGCGGTCGTCGTCGTGCTCGATTGCAGTCCGCCTGACGATGAACTCGATAGAACTCGACGACGTTCCGCTGGAGTTCGTCCTGGCGACCGCCCGGATTGCACCGCCGGTGTTGCCAAGTGCACTGCTGTTGAACTGACCCGCGGCGTCCAATTGCGTCGGGGTCGAACGCGGCGGACGGCGGCGGCGAGCTGTTCGACGGTCGAAATATCTTGCGTTTGATAGACGGTTGTGGCCCGAATATCGGCCGCGATCGTCGACAGGATGCTCCGCGCGAGCTGCGCCTCCTCGACGCGCGTGCGGCCGGAGTCCATCCGCACCAGGTAGAGATTCACCGCGGTGCCGATCAGCGCCAGCAGTGTCGCAGAAAGCGCCATGGCGAGGATCAACTCGAAGAGCGTGAAGGCGGCGGCGCGGTCTCATTGCTGTCGCTCCGCTGGTTCCTTGCGTGCCGCTTGCCGAGGAACCGGACGAGAGACGAGGATTGCTGCGACGAATCCTCCGTCGTCGCCGGGATGTAGTCGGGGTTCGGCAGCCAGCGGATGATGTCGCAGCGGGCCGGCAGCTGCGCCGGCTCGAGTTGCTGAATCACGCTGACCTGGACCGCGACGAGCTCTTGGTAGGTCGGTCGGCTGAACGGCGATCGATACGGTCCAGGGCGGATCGTCTTCGGTCGGGAGCGTCTGGCCGCTCACTGCACCAAGCACGCCGAGCGCCGACGAGGATCTCGGACATCACCGACTCGGCGAGCATCTCGGCCCGCGTCTCGTCGGCCGCGGCCGATGCATTTTCATCGCCCAGCCGCATCACCTCGCCGAGCGCCGCCAGCGCCCCGGCCAGGATCGCCAAGGCGAGCACAACTTCCAACAGCGAGAATCCAAAAAGGGGACATGCTACCTTTTTGGTGACGCCGACGCCTGCGTGACGACAATAGCGAAAAAACCAGAATGTCCCCTTTTTAATCATGGCACGTCCTCGTTGCCGACTTCGCTGGCGCGGGAGATGCCGGTCAGGCCGCGGAGCGAGATTCGCTGCGTTTGGTCGCTGGCGTTGGCGACGACCAACGAGGCGTCCGACGTGGTGCCGTCGGGGTAGAACATGATCGGCTGCGACCAGCCCCCTTGGGCGGCGGCTGCGGCGCCGGCCAGCTGCGGCACGGCCGAGACTTCGCCGGCAGCGAAGATGATTTCGTTCGGGAGGCGGCTCTTGGAGAGTCGCAACATGTCGGCCTCGGCGTATTCCTGGTCTTCTTCGCTGAGGGGCGGGAGCGTGTTCACATCGTCCGCGTCTTCGGCGGTGATCGCCGAGAGACAGACGATCTGGTAGCGGCTCCCCTTGGGTTCGTAACGAAAGACGTACGGCTCGCCGGCTTGCATCGCCGCGAGCCGAGCCTTGCTCCAAGCGGCACGCACGAGACCGCCGGAGTTCTCCAGCCGCGCGTGGGCGATCGAGCTGGTGAGCAGCGGCATCGAGATCGCGGCGATCACCACCATCAGGGCGAGCACGAGCAGAATCTCGAACAGCGTCATCGCCCGGGCGGCGGACCGTTTCGCTGTTCGCATTCCATTGCGGCGGGCGATGCGCGGAATCGATGGCGAACGTGTCCCGCCGTTCATGGTGTTATTCCCAGTTGCCGATGTCGTCGGCGGTGCCGTCCTGGCCGTCGGGGCCGGTCGACCAGACGTCGTAGGAATTCGAGTTGTGCTTGCCGGGAGAGGCGATCTTGTAGGGATTGTCCCAAGGATCGATTGGCTGCGCGATCCAAATACGGGCCGTGCCAACGCTCGGCGAGCTTGCTGTCGCCCGGCTTGTCGACGAGGTCCTTCAAGTCGGAGGGCAGCTTTCGCGTGTGCAGTTGGTAGATGCTGATTGCGGACTTGAAGACGCCGAGTTGTCCCTTGGCGGCGTCCTTGAGCGCTTGTTCCTGGGTACCGCCGAAGATCGTCGACAGCCATCGACGCGAGCACGACCAGGATCATCAGCACCAAGAGCACTTCCATGAGCGTGAAGCCTTGCCGTTCGCTACGAGCGCTTTGCCGACGGCCAATTCTTTGCGTGCGATTCATATTTAACTCCTCCATCTCAAGGCATGGTTTGCGGGTATGTGCATTGTATCCAACTTAAACCGCCGCGCTCATTTTGAGTACCGGCACCAACAGGGCGATGACGACCATCAGGACCACTCCGGCCAGCAGTAGCAGCATCAGCGGCTCCAGCAGGCGGACGAACAGATCGAGCCGCCGCCAGGTGTCGCGTTCGAGCGAGTCGGCAATCTGCGGGAGGACCGTTTCGAGGCTATTGGCCTGTTCGGCGACGGCGATCATTTCGACCACGTCGGCGGGAAAATGCCCACTCTCCGCCAGCGGCTGGGCGAGCGCCTGGCCGGCGGAAATATTCTCGGCGGCGTCGCGGACCGCGGCGGAGAGGATCGCGATTGCCGGTCGAATCGGCACTGATGTCGAGCGAGCGGACGATCGGCACGCCGCCGTTGAGCAGGGTGCCCAGCACGCGGCAAAATCGCGACACGGCCAGGCTCAGATAGATCGAGCTCACGATCGGAATCTTGAGCCGCCAGCGATCGAGCCAGACACGGCCCTCTTCCGTCATGAGCTTGTTGCGGAGCACCAGTCCGAGGACCGCCATGGCCACCACGATGTACAGGCCGTAGTCTTGCAGCACGTGGGAGAGGCCGAGCAATCCATCGGTCAAGGCTGGTAGTTCGCCTTTGGCCCGCAGCCGAGCGAAGAGCGGTTCAAACTTGGGCACGAACTTGACGATCAGCACCGTGACGACCGAGGTGCCGACGATGAACAAAATCGCGGGATAGGCGAGCGCCCCCATCACGCGGCTCTTGAGCTCGTCTTGTTGTTCGGTGAAGCGGGCGAGCCGCTCGAGCGCTTCTTCGAGGAAGCCGCCTTCGCCGCCGGCGCGGACGATGCTGGTGCCCAGTTCGCCGAACGCCCGCGGGATGCTTGGCCATCGCGTCGGCGAGCGTCGCGCCTTCCTGCACGCGGGTGTAGACGTCGTCGAGCACGGTCTTGAGATTTTTGTGGGGCGTCTGCTGGCGGATGACTTCCAGCGAGCCGCAGCAGCGGCACGCCGCTCTTGAGCAGAGCGGCCAGCTGGTTGTAGGTCGTCGCCATGATCCGCGCCTTGACCTTGGGCGAGCGGGTCGCGGGCGTACTCCGCTCGGCCGAGGCCACCTTGAGCGGAAACAAATCGCGCGACGAGAGCGACGCGATCACTTCGCGCTCGTTCCCCGCCGCGAGCGTACCTTCCACGCGGTTGCCGGTGAGATCACGCGCGATGTAGGCGAATTCAGGCATGGAGGTAAATGTCGAATGTCAGATTGTCGAATTTCAAATGAGATCTCATTCATCATTCGACAATTTGTCATTCGCCATTTACAACCTGTCTCCCTTCGTCACGCGGAGCACTTCGTCGATCGTCGTGATGCCGTGGAGCACCTTGAGCCAGGCGTCTTGCCGGAGGGTTCGCATGCCGTCTTTGCGGGCGGCCTGGCGGATATCCCAGCTGCTCGCGCGGTCGTGGGCCAGTTGCCGCACGGCGTCGGTCGTGTGGCAGAGTTCAAAAATGCCTTGCCGGCCGACGAAGCCGAGCTGGCGGCAGGCGCGGCAACCCTTGGGCTGATAGAGCGGCTTGCCGATCTTTTCGAACTCGTCCCAGGGGAAATCCTTGGGCATGTCGTCGGGCTTGGGCTGGTACGCCTCGCGGCATTCTTTGCAGAGCGTCCGCACCAGCCGCTGGGCCATCACCGCTTCGACGGTGCTGGCGACCAGGAACGGCTCGACGCCCATGTCGACCAGCCGCGTGTAGGCGCTCGGCGCGTCGTTGGTGTGGAGCGTGCTGAACACCAGGTGGCCGGTGAGCGAGGCCTGGATCGCGTTCTCGGCCGTCTCCATGTCGCGAATTTCGCCGACCAGCACCACGTCGGGGTCGTGACGCAAGATCGAACGGAGCGACGCGGCGAACGTGAGCCCGATCTTCGGATGGACCTGAATCTGGTTGATGCCGTCGAGCTGGTATTCGACCGGGTCTTCGGTGGTGATGATCTTGCTGTCCTCGCTTTTGATTTCCATCAGCGAGCTGTAGAGCGTGGTCGTCTTGCCGGAGCCGGTCGGGCCGGTCACCAGCACGATGCCGTGCGGCATGCGGATCAGCTGGCTGTAGAGGCGATCGCAGATCGGGCTCCATGCCCAGGGCTGCGAGCGAGAAGTTCATCCGCCCTTTGTCGAGGAGCCGCATGACGATGCCTTCGCCGTGGAGCATCGGGATCACCGACACGCGGACGTCGATCTCGCGGCCAGCTCATGCGGAGCTTGATGCGGCCGTCTTGCGGCAGCCGCTTCTCGGCGATGTTGAGCCGGGCCATGATCTTCAGGCGGCTGATGATCGCCGCTTGGAAGCGGCTGATTTCCGGCGGCACGGGCTGCGACTGCAGCATGCCGTCGATGCGGTAGCGAATCCGCACGCCCGAGGCCTGCGACTCGATGTGGACGTCGCTCGCCCGCGACTCGATCGCTTCGAGCAGGATTTCGTTCACCAGCCGCACGACCGACGCTTCCTGGGCCTCGGCCAGCTCCGAGGCGTCGATGTCGTCGAGGAGTTCGATTTCCTCTTCGTCCTGCTGGGCGAGCAGGCCCTCGATCGTCTCGCTGCCGACGCCGAGATGGGTCTTGATCTGACGCAAGATCTGGTCGCGCGACGCGAGCACGGGCGCGATCGTGAGCCCCGTGACGACGCTCAACTCGTCGAGCGGGTAGAGATCGAACGGATCGCTGGTGGCCACCGTCAGCGAGCCGTTGTGCTGCTCGATCGGGAAGAGCATGTGGCGGTGGATCAGCTTCTGCGGAAAGCCGCGCAGCAGCGAGAGGTCGATGTTCGACTGCTCGAGGTCGATGAAGGGGATGCCCACTTCGTCGCCCAGGGCCCGCAGCGCGTCCTCCTCGGCGACCATGCCGGAATCGACCGCCGCCACGTCGAGACGATTGACGTCGGGTCGATCGCGCCGCAGTTGATCCAACTGCTGCGACGACAAGAGCCCGCGCTTGACGAGAATGGCGCCCGCTTCCATCAGTGTTCCAACGCGTTAAGAGTTTTCGTGCCTATCCACCTATTATGCGTAGCCCTGGCCCCGCTACAAACTGGCTCAATTCCCGCCGTCGCCGCCGGTTGGGGCCTGGTTTGGCCGTTGCCGCCGTCTCCGCCATTTCCGCCATTGCCGCCGCCGCGTCCACCCCGTCCGCCCCGGCCACCGCGACCGCCAAAGGCCTGGCCGCCCCGACCACCTGGGCCACCGGGCCCGCCGAACTGTGGTTCGCGGCAGCGCGAAGTCGGCGCCCATCATCGACTCGAGCTTGGCCCGCTGTTCGGTGGTGAGGACTTCGAGCAGCTGGTTGCGGGCGTCGACGCGGAGCTGGTTGATTTTTTCGTTAAGGTCCTTTTGCACCTCTTCGGATTTTTCGCGGATCTGTTCGCGCTGGCCTTCGGTGAGACCCAGCGTGTCGGCCAGCTCGCCTTCGGTCAGGGCCGCCGCGCCGCCGCGCTGAATCCGCGACTGCAGGTCGATCTGCTTGAGCCGGTCGAATTGGTGCGGCATCAACACTTTTTGCATGCGGGCCTCGGCGTCCTTGTTGATTTCTTCGAAGCGGGTGCGAATCTCGGCGAACTTCGCCTGCCGCTCGTCGTCGCTCAGGTCGCGCATCCCCTGGAACATGCCCTGCATCTCGTTCGCGGATTTCGTCGCGGATCGTCGTGCCTAGCGTTTCGAGCTCGGCCTGTTGGTCATCACTTAATTCGATCTCTTGGCGGACTTCTTGCTGCTGGATCAGCCCCAAAGTTCCACCGCCGCCCGGAAATCCACCCGGCCCGCCGGGTCCACCTCGCCCGCCACGGAATCCACCGCCGCCCGGCTGGGCCGACACTTGGCTGGGGGAAAGCAGAAAAAGGATGGCCAAAGCGGCGATCAACATGGCAAAACGACCGGCGGCTTTCATCGTTCAACCTCCTCGAATGATTTGAAAAAGTGGACGCTGCGAATTGGATAGTATCACCCAGACCGAGCGTGCGCACACTATCCCCAGGGGTTTTAACCCCGGGCGGCAGCGAAAGTTTTCCCGGACGCGGTTTGTCGACGCGGGCGTGCAAAAAGCGACACCTTCTGCCGCTTGCCCGCCTCCTCCCCGTTTCGGGAGCCCCGCCAGATTACGCAAGTCGCCTTGCTGACACCATTGGGTCGGCGTAAAGTATGGCGAAGTCAGCATTTACGCTCTGTCCCCAACCGTAAACTACGTTTCCGCGGAGCGCCGGTTCAAACCTCTCGACGAAAAGTTCTCCGGCTATGGACCCTGCCGAATTAATGCAGCTGGCGATCGACAAATGCCACCACGGACTGGCGGCCGGGCAAAGTCCGTTTGGCTGCGCCATCGCCCGGGATGGCGAACTGCTGTCCTGTTCCCACAACACGGTGGTCCTGACGACCGATATCACGGCCCACGCCGAGGTAAACGCCATCCGCGAGGCCTGCCGCGAGGCGGGCAATATCCATCTCGAAGGGGCGATCGTAGCCACGACCTGTGAGCCTTGCCCGATGTGCATGGCCGCCCTGCATTGGGCCCGGGTCGACACGGTCTACTACGGCGCCACGATCGCCGATGCGGCCGCCGCCGGGTTCAACGAGCTGCAGCTGCCGGCCGCTGAATTGCTGCGGATCGGCGGCAGCCAGCTGAAGTTGATCCCGGGCGTGCTAGCAGCAAGAATGCAAGGAGCTGTTCACCAAGTGGCACACCAACCCGAATGAAGAAGGCGTATTAGAAAATGACGAATTGCGAATGACGAATGTCGAGTGAAGTCTCGTCATTCGACATTCGTCATCCGAATTCGTCATTCATTCCCCATGGTTACTAAATCTGAAATTGCTGCCGACTGGCTTTCACGCTACACGGGGATGCCGCTGGACGAATTTGGGCCGTACGTGCTGCTGACGAACTTCCGCGACTACGTGCACTCGCTTCGCGAAGAAGTTTAGCTGCAACGTCTACGGCGACGACCGCCCGATGCAGGCGGCCACCAACGAGCAGGGGCTGACGATCATCAATTTCGGCATCGGCTCGCCCAACGCGGCGACGATCATGGACCTGCTCACGGCCTATCATCCCCAGGCGGTGCTGTTCCTGGGCAAGTGTGGCGGGCTGAAGCACACGACCGAGATCGGGCACTTCATCCTGCCGATCGGGGCGATCCGCGGCGAGGGGACCTCGGACGATTATCTGCCGCCGCTGGTGCCGGCGCTGCCCTCGTTCAAGCTCCACAAGTTCGTGTCGCAGAAGCTGGTGGACCACGGCTTTGAGTATCGCACGGGCGTGATCTACACCACGAACCGCCGCGTGTGGGAACACGACGTGAAGTTCCGCGAGCAGCTGCAGGAGTATTCGCCGATCGCGATCGACATGGAAACGGCGACGATCTTCACGGTGGGACACAAAAATCAAATTGCTCGCGGGGCGCTGCTGCTGGTCTCGGATAAGCCGCTCACGCCCGAGGGCGTGAAGACGAGCGAAAGCGATGCCCGCGTGACCCGCGATTGGTCGGACGTGCATCTGACGATCGGCATCGATTCGCTGACGGACATCGGCGAAAAAGGTGAAATGATCAAGCATTTTCAGTATTAGCTCCGTATTCGGTCGCAGATTACGGGCCTTCTCCCCAAGATTTTTCCCGCGGATCCGGAAAAATATCTTGCAATGGGTATATGCACCCCCCAATAATAGCCATCGCCATGGACGGGGAGTTGCTTATTTATCCGGGGCCCATACACCGCCATGGCTGTTCGCAAGAATGCTCGATCGCTAAAGGGCTGGCAAATTCCGCGGGCGTTTACGCTGGTGGAGCTCTTGGTCGTAGTCGCGATCATCGGCATCTTGTTGGCACTTTTGTTGCCGGCGATTCAAGCGGCCCGCGAGTCGGCGCGGCGGACGCAATGTACGAATCACCTGCGTAACCTGGCGCTCGCCACGTTGCAATTTGAAACGGCCGAGCGACGCTTTCCGCCCGCCGTGCAAGAGGGGACGCCGAATTTGCCCGACGGTGTCCGGCCACCGCTCGCCAACCACAACGGCATCTCGTTTGTGCTGCCCTACTTCGAAGCCGGAACGACCTTCGAGGCGATTGATTTCGAGTTCGATTGGGACGATCCTCGCAACGAGGAACTTACCAAACAAAACGTGAGCGGCATTCTTTTGTGCCCTTCAGCACCAAACGCTCGCGAACAACGGCATGTGACCGATTACATTGCGGCCGTCCGCGTGGCGGTCGGGGCATTGCCGAGTCTCCGGCCGCTCCTCTTGTCGGGGCGGATTTATGGCAACAACGCTAAGGACGGTGAGCCGCCGTGGGACGGGATTTTGCAACGCGATCGGCTCGGGTTCGACAAGAACGCTTGGAACGAAGGTCGGCTGGTCGCTGTCGCCAAGGACACCGATCGTCGGCTCGTTCGCGCGAAGCATGTGACCGACGGGCTGTCCAAGACCGCGTTATGGTACGAATCGGCGGGAAAGCCCTACATCTATGAGCGAGGTGTCTACAAGGGCGAGGACGCCAGTGCGAACAGCCGTTTCCGCTGGGCGAGTCCGCTCACCTGGATGACGATCAACGATTTCTGTGGCGAGAGCCAAATTATCAACTGCGACAACGTCAATCAGCCCTACAGCTTTCATGAGGGCGGCACGAACATCGCGTATGCCGATGCGGCGGTTCGCTTCCACACGGACGACCTCGATCCGCAGCTGTTTGTCGCGCTGTTGACGATGGCTGGCGACGATGTCCCTCCTCAGCAGTGATAAATTCCCAGCCCATCAATTGCGGCTCGCCCTGGCAGCCGGTCGCGCCTAGAATACGGCTCGTGATATCCGTTCCCACGAACCGCGCGGCCGATCCTTTGCCCGTTTCCATCGTCAAAATGATCGACCATGCCGTGCTGCACCCCACGCAGACGGAGGCCGACGTGCGCGCGGCCTGCGACTTCTGCGTCGCGCTGGGCGTGGCGAGCGTGTGCGTGAAGCCGTCGTACGTGCCGCTGGCGGCTCGGTGCCTGGCAGGCTCGGACGTCCTCGTGAGCACCGTGATCGGCTTCCCGCACGGCGGAACCGCCACGCAGATCAAGGTGGCAGAGACGCACCTCGTCTGCGAGCAAGGTGCAAGGGAGGTGGACATGGTCGTCAATATTGGTCGAGCGCTGGGTGGAAATTTGGTCGACGTCGAGGCTGACATTCGCGCGGTGGTCGACGCGGCTCGTAGCCATGGCGCGATCACGAAAGTCATTTTGGAGACAGGACTACTGCCCAACGACGAAATCAAGATTCGCCTCTGCCAGGTGAGCGAAGCAGCCGGAGCGGCATTTGTGAAGACTTCCACCGGATTCGGCTTCGTCAAAGGGGAGGGGGGCGCGATGGTTGCAACCGGCGCCACCGAACACGACATTCGCTTGATGCGTGCGACTTGCAGTCCGGCGGTCCAAGTAAAAGCATCGGGCGGCATCCGCGACTACGCGACCGCCCGCCGCTTCGTCGAACTCGGCGCGACCCGACTGGGCACCAGCGCGACCAGAGAGATCGCCGCCGGTGAACGTGGCGAAGTCGCGGTGAGCAAAACAGGTTATTAGTTACCTCGAAGTTCGGGCGCGAAATCATGCTGGAGCTGTTTGACCAAATTGAAGAAGCCGTGGCCACGATTCGCGCGGCATGGAGCGAGACGCCGCACGCAGGGGTGATCCTGGGCACGGGGCTGGGCAACCTCGCCGCACAAATCGACGTGGCCGCGACGCTCGACTACGCGGACATCCCACACTTTCCCACGTCGACCGTCACCAGCCATCGCAGCCGGCTCGTTTGCGGCCGGCTGGAGGGCGTGCCGATCCTGGCGATGGAAGGGCGGTTCCATGCCTACGAAGGTTATCCGCTCAAGAAGATCACGCTGCCGGTGCGGGTGATGAAGCGGCTCGGTGCGGAGCTGTTGATCGTGTCGCAGGCCGTGGGTGGCATGAATCCGCACTACCAGTCCGGCGACATCATGATCATCGACGACCACATCAACCTGATGGGCGCCAACCCGCTCGTCGGCATCAACGACGACCGCCTCGGCCCGCGATTCCCGGACATGTCGGCGCCGTACGACCCGGCCCTCATTGAGAAGGGGCTCGAAATCGCCCGCCAGGAAAACTTCGTCGCCCACCGTGGCGTGACGGTCGCCGTGATGGGGCCGAATCTCGAGACGCGGGCCGAGTATCGCTTTTTACGCCAGATCGGCGCCGACGTGGTGGGCATGTCGACGGTTCCCGAGGCGATCGTGGCTGTTCATGCGGGCTTGCGGACCTTCGGCCTTTCGGTGGTGACCGACATGTGCCTCCCCGACGCCCTGCAACCCGCCAACATCGACCACATCATCGCGGTCGCCAACGGCGCCGAACCGAAACTCCGCAGCCTGGTCACAGGCATCTTGAAGCACGATGCAACAACTCATCGCCCAAATTGACGAAGCCGCCACGCTCGTCCGTGGCCGCTGGTCCGAGCGGCCGCGCGTGGGCATCGTCCTCGGCTCGGGACTCGGCGCGGTCGGCGACGCGATCGAGCGGGAAGCGGCGATCAATTACGACGACGTGCCCCACTTTTTGAAATCGACGGCGGTCGGCCATCAGGGGCGGCTGCTCTGCGGCCGACTTGTCGGCGTGCCCGTCGTCGCCATGCAAGGTCGCTTCCATTGCTACGAAGGTTATCCGGCCGAGCGAGCGACGTTTCCGATTCGCGTGATGAAGGAGCTCGGCATCGAGCAGCTGATCGTGTCGAACGCGGCGGGCGGGCTGAATCCGACCTATTCCGCGGGCGACTTGATGGTGATCGACGACCACATCAACCTGATGGACCGCAATCCGCTCGTCGGCGTGAACGAGGAACGGCTTGGCCCGCGTTTTCCGGACATGTCGGCGCCGTACGATCGGGAGCTGGGCGATCGGGCGCTCGCCATCGCGCGGGAACGCGATTTCACTTGCCATCGGGGCACGTACATCGGCATGCTCGGTCCCAATTACGAGACGCGGGCCGAGATCCGGATGCTGCGCCGCTGGGGCGACGCGGTCGGTATGTCGACCGTGCCGGAAGTGATCGTCGCCGTGCACGCTGGCCTGAGAGTGCTCGGCCTCTCGACGATTACCAACGCCTGCTCGCCCGATGTCCGTCATGTCGCTGCTCACGAGGACGTCGTCGCCACGGCCAACAGCGCATGCGACAAACTGCTCTCGATTGTCACGGGTGTGCTATCCGCATGAATATCGTCCCCCTCATCGCCAAGAAGCGCGACGGTGCAGAACTCGCCGACTACGAGATCGGCGCGCTGATCGATGCCTATGCCAAGGGGATACGTCCCCGATTACCAGATGGCCGCCTGGGCGATGGCGGTTTACTTGCGGGGCATGACGGTGGCCGAGACCGCCGCCCTCACCGAACACATGCTCCACTCGGGTGCGACGCTCCAGTGGCCCACGGGCGAGCTGCCGAAGGTCGACAAGCACTCGACCGGCGGCATTGGCGACAAGGTATCACTTCCGCTCGCCGCTCTGCTGGCAGCGTGCGACTTCCAGGTGCCGATGATCTCCGGCCGCGGACTCGGCGCCACCGGCGGCACGCTCGACAAGCTCGAAGCGATCCCCGGCTTTCGCACGGATCTCTCGACCGACGAGATGCAGGCCGTCGTTCGCCGCGTGGGCTGCGTGATCACCGGTGCGACGGCCGACCTGGTCCCCGCCGACCGCAAGCTCTACGCACTGCGTGACGTGACCGGCACCGTGCCGTCGATCCCACTGATCACCGCCAGCATCATGAGCAAGAAGCTGGCCGAGGGGCTCGACGCGCTGGTGCTCGACGTGAAATGGGGAAGCGGTGCGTTCATGAAGTCGCGGGCCGAGGCCCACGCGCTGGCTCGCTCGCTGGTCGACACCGGCCGGCGGATGCATGTGCCCACCACCGCGATCATCACGGACATGAACCAACCACTCGGCCGCATGGCGGGCAACGCGGTGGAGGTGAACGAATCGATCGACTTGCTCGAGGGGAGGGGGCCGGCGGACCTGTTGGAAGTGACGCTCGAGCTGGGAGCGGAGCTGTTCCTGCTCACGCGCCGCGAGTCGTCCCTCGAAGCAGGTAAGCAGCTGCTAAAGAGCGTGATCGACTCCGGGGCTGGCCTGGAAAAGTTCCGCGAAATGGTCGCGGCTCAGGGCGGTGATCTCGACGCGCCGCGGCCGGTGGCGCCAACGAATGAAATTGCCAGCCGCCGCGCCGGCTACGTCACGGCGATCCACGTCGAAGCACTGGGCCACGCGATTATCGAACTCGGCGGCGGCCGCAAGAGGTTGGGCGATAGACTCGATCACTCGACGGGCCTCGAAATGCTGGTGCGGCTCGGCGACCGGGTGGATGCGGACCAGCCGCTGCTGCGAGTGTTTGCCGAGTCCGATGCGGCCGAGCATGTCCGCGACGCGCTTGTCGCGGCGATCATGATCGGCGATGATGCGGTTGACCCACCAATTCTGATTGTTGAGCGCATCACATGACAGGGTATGCCAGATGACGGAGCCGGCCCGCGATGAACTGATCCATGCGGCGCTCGACGCGCAGAAGCGGGCATACGCGCCCTACTCGAACTTTCCAGTCGGTG
This sequence comes from uncultured Planctomycetota bacterium, assembly GCA_963847905.1. Lineage (GTDB taxonomy): Bacteria > Planctomycetota > Planctomycetia > Pirellulales > Lacipirellulaceae > DASYDU01. Next base: position 276,024 of record CAWKBP010000009.1, read on the forward strand.
CAGCGATTCGCACGGCGGGCGGCAAGGTTTATACGGGGGCCAATGTCGAGAACGCATCGTTTGGCCTCACCATTTGCGCCGAACGCGTGGCCGCGGCGGCGGCCGTCTCGGCGGGCGACCGCGAGTTCGTCACGATCGCCATCGTCAGCCGTGGCGGAGCGACTCCCTGCGGAGCGTGTCGGCAATTCCTCGCCGAGTTCAACCCGACACTGCGAATCGTGATGGTCGATTCGGAGCATCTCGACCACGGCTACCAGTCCACGCTCGACGACCTCTTGCCGAATCGATTCGTGAAGGCGAAGCCATCGTCCTAAACAACTGGCTGCCGTTTTTTGAGGAAATCGGCCAGGCCGCTGCCGAGCTTTTCGATCGCCGCGTGCATCTTGCCGTCCTTGAGCTGGCCGTCGGGCGTGAAGGCGCCGTGTGCTTCGGAGACGGCGATCTGATCCGGCAGGACGATCACGCCGATATTGCCGAGGATCGAGCGCACGTGGACGAGGCCGCGCAGGCCGCCGAGCCGGCCGGGCGATGCGCTCATCAGCGTTGCCACTTTGCCTTGGTAGGCGGCGAGCGGACCTTCGCCCGGCGCTTGCCGCGAGACCCAGTCGATCGTGTTCTTCCAGAGTGGTGCGATCGAGCTGTTGTACTCGGGACACGACATCAACAGCCCGTCGTTCTCGAGAAACAATTTCTTTAGCTCGACCGCTTTCTCCGGCAGGCCTTGTTCCGCTTCCAGGTCCTGATTGAAGAGCGGCAGCGTAAAATCGGCGAGGTCGATCAGCGTGACCGCGGCTCCGGCGGCCTTCGCGCCGGCTACCGCGATCTGGATCAGCTGTTTGTTGAACGACTCGCGACGGGCACTGCCGGCGAAAGCCAAAATGCGTGGCGTCGACATCGAGAGATTCTCCGAAGCGTCCGCCTTTGTTAGCGGAGTGGGGCTTTGTGGTGCGCCTGCTTATGTTCGGCCAGATCGTCTGGCTCAAGTGCCGCTAGGTAGGGCAGATTGCGATACATGTCCTCGTAGTCGAGGCCGAAGCCGACGACGAACTCGTCCGGGATGTCGAACGCGACGAAGTCGGGATTGTACTCGACTTCCTGCCGCGCTTTCTTGCGAAGCAGCACCGCCGAGCGGACCGACGCCGGGCGGAAATCCTGCATCTTGCCGACCACCTGGTGGAGCGTGTGGCCCGTGTCGAAGATGTCGTCCACGAGCAGCACGTCGCGGCCGCGGACGTCGAGCATCAGCTCGGAGTTGATCACCAACTCGCCCCGCGTGGTGGTCTGGCCGCGGTAGCTCGACGCCTGCAACACGCCGACGCGGAGCGGCACGTCGATCATGCGGATCAAATCGGCCAACAGGACCACGCTGCCGGTCAACACGCCGATGATCGTCAGCTGTCGGCCACGGTAACATTCGGCGATTTCGTCGGCCAGGCGGGAGACGCCGTCGTGCAAATCGTCTTTACTGAGCAAGATCTTCATAGGTGGTGTAGCGGTTGCGATTTGCCGTGCGAAAATCGAGTTATTCAGGGACAGTATTAAAGATCCGGTCGCCCGCGTCGCCCAGGCCCGGCACGATGAACTTGCGGTCGTTGAGCTGGGGGTCGATCTGGCAGACGTAGATCTGGGCGTCGGGGAATTCGCTCTCGACGACTTTACAACCTTCCTCCGAGGCGATCAGCGCGAGCAGTTTCACCTGCGGCACGCCCCACTCGCGGAGCGTCGTCATCGCCGCCACGGCCGACCCGCCGGTCGCCAGCATCGGGTCGACCACCAGCGCCACATCGACGGGCCGCTCTTCCGGCAACTTGCTGTAATACTTCACCGGCTTGGCGGTCGCTTCGTCGCGATAGAGACCGAGGTGCCAGACCTCGGCTTGCGGGATCAGTTCGAGCACGGGCTCGACCATTCCCAATCCGGCGCGCAGGATGGGGACCAGCCCGACTCGTTGTGCCAACCGACTTCCCTGGGTCTTGGTGAGCGGCGTCTCCACCGTCACAGGTTCGGTCCGCAGATCCTTGAGCGCTTCGTAGGCCAAGAGCGAGGCGAGCCGGCTGACCAGCGAGCGGAACTCGGCGGGCGGCGTCGACTTGTCGCGCAGCCGCGTCAGTTGGCACGCGATCAGCGGATGCTCGACTTCAAACACGCCGCTCATGAACGCCTCCACTTCGCAGATGGGGAGCGGCGCCGCGGGAACCGCAGTATTAGGCATGGTCCCCGTCCTTTTCTCCAAGCGGCAGATGCGGGGGCGGAACGCTTCACTCGGCAATCCACGTCCGCGCGTCGTTCAGCTTGGTGTGATCGAAGTATTTGATCTTTGCGGAGGTGAATGGCTTGCAGAAAGTCGCCATCCCTTCTTCCCACTTGCTCTCGCCGACGATCGCCAGCCGCTCGATGTCGTGCCAGTGCTTGAGGTCGAATTTGGTGTCTTCCCACAGCGCGCCGAGCGTCCAGCCGTGGAAGTCGTCAAGGTTCACAAGTAGCCGCAGCTTGCCAAACTCCTTGATCTGGGCGTCGACGACCGGCACCAGCTTTTCGTAGGATTCTTTGGTCAGTTTCCCAGAAATGCGGACTTCGAGCATCTTCCCCGACGCGACAATGTCAATCGACTCGGCCATGTGAATCCTCCGGGCAATGGTTCCAGAAAGTGGCGGTTCCAGAAAAAGTGGCGGTTCCAGAAAGTGGCGAGGGGCCAGTTTGGCGCCGGCCGTGTGACCAGCGTTTTTTCTAACCGGTATGTACGCTTGAGGCAAGGTGCCAGTTCGCCACCATTGACCTCCGGCGGGCTTGTCTCGTCTTGTGACCACTTCCTATGCTATGATTTCACATCTGTTTTGGAATGCATTCCCACCAGCATTAAATCCACAGGCGATCCACCGATGTCGCACGATCATAGCCACGACCAACACGGCCATCACAATCATCAAACACACCCCAAACAAAACCGCCCGATTCACCACAAGTGGTGGTTCTGGGTGGGGCTGATCCTGATGCTGGTCGGGATGGGCATCTACGTAATGAGCGATGACGAAGCGCTCCAGCCGGGCGGCGGAGACGGTCCGCAGATTCCAGCGGCCGCGGAATAAAAACTCGCGGGCCGTCGTTGCAAGCGGCGCAGCGGCTAATCCGGTTTCTTTTCCAGCATTTTTCGGCCTTCGTGCTGCAGCTGCCCCGTGAAGCGTTCGGCGAGCGCGGCGAGCATTTCGGGCAGGTCGAGTTGCATCACGACCGCATTGTCGCCGACGTCGATGCGGCCCGTGATTTTTTGACCGAGCCCGCCACCCGCGAATTCGAGCCGATCGCCGGCCCAATTCTGTTGGAACGACATCGTTGAGCGCAAGGCGCTCGCCAACAATCCGCCTCCGCGGCCGCCCGTGTCGCGCCCGCTCAGTCCGGCGATCAATTGCTCTTGGAATTGCCCGAAGCCTTGGGCGATGCGTCGCTTCGCTTCGTCCTTGCCCAGCGTATGCGGAATGGTCACCGTGATAGGTCGCGTCATGGGGTTGTTCGCCTCTCTCGATGGACAGGTCGGGAATTCAAGCCGTGCGGACGAATTTCGCCGCGGCGAGTTCACTGTGCAAGATTTGTACCGACAACTGTTCCATTTTCCGGATTCGTCGTTGCCAGTCCAGTCGCTGCCTGCAGGCGGACAATTCGTTGCCGATTCGACTTATCGTGGCATCTTCGGACCTATCCCTGACGGATATAATGGCGGACGACGGTTTGAACGAGTAGCCCGGTGAGACGAAACCATGAAAGCAAGCAATTGGCCCAAGCGTTTGGTATTGTTCGGGGCGGTTTGCCTCGTCGGGTTCGTCGCAATTGGCGCGGCACCCGATGCCAAGAATGTCGCTCCGCCGAAGAAGGCCACCACCAAAGCCAAGTCGACCCCGAAGCCGGAAAAGCCGCGGGTGATTGTCGGCCGCGTCGAGAATGTCGTGCTGGAAGACGTCCACTTGCAGATGAAGGCCCGCATCGACACGGGAGCCGGCGTCTCCTCCGTCCACGCCAAAATCCTCGAGATCATCCAGGCAGACGATGGCGAACACGTCCGCTTTCAGCTCGAAGACGCCGAAGGAAACAAGCAGACGCTCGAACGTCCGATCGTCGGCTGGCTAAACATCAAGGTGATGGGTAGCGAAGAGCGCAACCGTCGCCCCACGGTGAAATTGGACGTCTGCATCGGCGGCAAGAAACTCAAGGGGCGCGTCAATCTCAACGACCGCAGCAGCTTTATCTACCCGATGCTCGTCGGGCGAAACCTGCTCAATATGGGAAAGTTCCTGGTCGATCCGAGCGCAGACCTTTCTACAAAAACCCGGCTGCGAATGACCCCGGCTGGGGACCGATTCAATTTGTCGGTGTTGCGAACAGGTCAGCGCTTGCTGCCAAACGCGCTCTGCAGGAGGGCGGCGTCGAATTGCGGCGGGGCCGTGCCTTCCGAAGCGTACAGGTAGAGCGCGGTCAGCAGAATCGACTGCACCGCCGCGGAGACGAGCGATACCACCAGGATCCAGAGGATGCCCAGCCCGATAGCGAGGCCTCCCAAAACCGGTTGACCGCTTGCCGACGCCGCGACAAAGCCGATCATTAAGAGTCCCATTCCCGGCAACATCGCCGCGAATATCACGAGGCTCAGACCCATCTTGCCGGCCAGCGTCTCGCCCCAGGTTTTCCGCATCAGGCTGGTCGAACGCTTGAGTGCGTCGAACGGCCCGACTTTTTCTACCACGAGAATCGGCACCACAAAGTACGTCGCAATTGCCCAGCCCGCCCCGATCAGCGAGGCGATGAGTTGGCCGATCTTGTTGGACTTCGATTCGATTGCTTTGAGGATGATGCCGACCGTCGCACTGACGACCGCCCAGGCAAAGATTTGGGGCAGCCGACTCGACGCTTGTTGCAAGCCGTAGCCAACCGTCGGATTGCCGCCGGCCATTCGTTTTAAAGCGCAACTCACCAGCGCCGCGTTGAAGAATACGATCACAAAGTAGTTGACCACGTAAAACACGAAGAGCAGCACGTACGCCAGCGGATCCTGCGGCGCTTCTCGATCGGAGAACAGTTGGTGGAACCAGGGTGAGTTCCAGAGCGGCAGGGCAAAGCTCGCCAGCACGAGCAAACAGGCCGCCCCGCTAAATATCGGGAACACGACCAGTTCCTTGTCCTCGCGGAGCACGCCGAAGCTCTGCTTCATCAGCTCCCAACCGGTGGCAATTCGAGCGAACATACGTCGTTCCTCCAACAGGCACTTGCGAAAAATGGGCCAGCCCCGACAAATTGGCGCGGGTTCACAATTCTAGCTCAGGATTCGCACGGCGGCATCGCCAGAATCGCGGCGAATCAGCGGGGAATGCGATAGATCGGCAGCGGTTCACCGGCCGTGACGAGCGGGAAATACTGCGGTGTGCGGAACAGGCTGCTGTCCGATCGCGGTTCGAGAATCAGCGCCGCCAAACGGCCTCGCTGTTGATTGAGGTCGACCCACAAGTCGCCCGGCCGGGCTTTGACATGGACTCGTCGCTCGCGAGATTTTTCGAGCGTCGGATTGGGCAGCGCATCGACCAGCGCGGTAGCCGACGTGTTGATTGCAGCGACTTGGTGGCCAGCGATGAATTCCACACCCTCGACGGAGCGCGGCTTTTGCAGCGTGCGGTAGCGAATTCCTTGCCGGTCGAGCAGGGCGGCAAGTTCCGCCTGGTGCGAACGTATCAAATAGGCGGCCGGCATCTGCAACGGCTTTGCGGCCGCGACGGTCCGCGAATCGGCAAACTCGATCCGCTCCCGTTTGCCGTCCGCGATCCGCTGCAAGTCGATCGCAACAGGCGGGTCCTGGGGATCGGCGACGTAGCGGACGTCGAGTGCGAGCGGCGCACTTGTCGCGTGCCGTTCGGCCTTGGCCACGGCCGCTAGTATCTCCGCCCGCCGTTCGTGCAAGACTGCAAGAAACCGCTCGATGCTGATTCGCTGCAGTGCAACTCGCGCACCGATATTGCGAAATGTCGGATAGACGCCCCCTTTCGGGTCGAGTCGCGTCTCCATCAGAAAAGAGAGCCGGCCTTCAATTCCGGTCCGATTGCGGAAATTTTGCAGCGAGAGGCCGCCGTTGGTGACCGCCTGCCGACTACTGCGAATTTCGCCGAAGTAGCGGTGTGCATTGAGCCCCGCCGCGTCGACTCCGGCAATCCAGGGCGTCAATACCTCGCCGAGCGCAAACGACCGCAATGATGGCACGATGTTTGGATTGTTGGCGAGTTCGAATTGCGCCGTGAAGTCGGTCATGTAGCCTTCGCGGGCCAGCGAGTTCTTTTTCAACACGGCCGATTCGTGTACGTCGAGCACCGCCTCGGGCTGGTATCGCCGCAGCGCCGCGACAAGCGCCCGGCTCTCGGGCTGCGTCAACGCCACGAAGTCGGTGTTGAGGTTTACATTGTTGGCGTTCACGCGCATGCCGATTTCCAGCCCATCGGGATTCGCATTGGGCACCAGCACCACGTCGACGTCTTTGAGTACATACTGCAGCGAGCCGGCCAGCAGTTCGCGTGCGATAAATAGCAGCGATTCCGCACCGGCTCCTTCCATGCCATGCTGCGAACCGATGATCTCGATCGTGACGCGATCAGACTTCGAGACGTCTCTCCCCTTGGCGCTGGAGAGCACCAGGGCTTCGAGCGGGCGCCCCTGGACCGAATTGCCGATCGTTTCAACTCGCGCTTGCGGATAGGCCTCGGCGAGTTCGTGGAGATATTCGGAGATTTCGGCCGACGCGGATAACCGTCTGTAGTTCGCCTGCTCGAGCGGCGTGGGCGGGTCGGCGCCCAGCGTGACGGCGGCAATCAGCAAAGTGCCCAGCCAGCTTGACGAAAGCAAGGTGATATTCATGATCGATCCATCAAATGCAGGCATCGCTGCGAAAGCCGCCAATGAAGATACTGTTAATTCTAGGTTGTGGCGGAGAATTATTCCGCAGAAATTGGGCCGGATCTGATAGCAAATACCTGCGGAATGTGATATCCCACTGCGACCATTCATGTCATCGCACGGAAGGAGCCGGAATTTGACATTGAATAAAAAAACGTTAACTTGGTGGAGTCACTGCCCACCCTGGAGCTGGGCAGCGGCGACTTTTGGTCGCACTTCGCGCACCTCTTTTCACGAACCTTATCCGATGAGGCGGCACGATGTTTCGTAGAAACCGGGGGTTTCCCCTTCATCGAGTTGCATTTCTGCTTGCACTGGCGGCCGGCTTCGGCCACGAACCACTCCAAGCTGCCAATCTCCTTGAGACGGGAGCTGGTGCCCAGGGATCGGGCGGCGTCTACCTGGGCGACAACAGCTGGCTCATGCATCGCTTCGAGGTTACTCAACCAACTCAACTCGCCACAATTGGCGGCAACTTTCAGAGCTTCTTTGCGTCGCCGATATCGCTCTTTGGAGCGGTTGTTAGCCTGAGCAGTTCGAGCGACTATCCGAACGCCAACAATCTTTCTACTGCCGACCGGCTCGGCACCACACTCCTGACCGTCCCGTACACCGGCATCAACGGCCAGGACATTTCGGCTCCGCTCGATCTTGCACTCAGCCCGGGCTGGTACGCCATGGTCTTCGGAACGAACGGTTTCAACGCCGCTTCCGCGCCCGAATTTGAGGTGAGCATGCCCGAGTTCAGCATCGACAACGCGCCGACGCAGATTCCCGCCAGTCTGTTCCAGCCTGGACATCCGACTATTCCCAACGCTATCGTCGGCCAATTGATCAGCCCGCGGTTCTTGGCGACTGCCGCCCCGCCCGGTCTGCAGACCATGACATTGACGCCCTATGTCGACGCGCTGGCGCGGCTCAATTCGGGGGCGTACACCATCACGGATGGCGAATCGTCGATCGGCACACAGTACTTGCCCATCGCAGCTGTCGACCGCCGCGGCATCCTCGAATTTGACTTCAGCCAGATCCCACGGGGATCAACAGTTTCCAGCGCATCGCTCGAACTCAACGTCTCTTCGTATACGTACAACAGCCTGGGGGAGTATCCGAGCCCGCGAATCTACAACTACGCCGGCGATGGCATTGCAACAGTCGATGACGCCACTCGAACCGAGAGCCTGTTGCTTGAAACGGAGCCGATCACAACGCTCGGCATACAATCGTTCGATCTGGACCCCGCTTTTTTTCAGACGCAGATCAATCTGCAAACATATGGCGGCTTGCTGATTCGTGGCAGCGAGAATGGTCAGCAGATGCAATTCCGCACTTCTGAATTCGCCGCCACACCGCCGAAGTTGACGCTCACGTTCACGCCACCCGACGAACCGCTGCCCGCGCTTGGTGACTACAACGGAAATGGCTATGCCGACACTGCTGATTACACCATTTGGCGCAACACACTTAACAGTGCGAGCGACTTACGTGCCGACGGGGATAACGACGGAATGGTCGGCCCCTCGGACTACGCTGTCTGGAAAAACGCTTTTGGGAAGATACCGTTTGAGCTACAGAACGGCGACTTCGCCAGCGGCGATCTCACTCATTGGAAGAAGGTGGTCACTTCCAATGGGGACGTCTCCGCGGGATTTCCTCGCGTCGAGTCGTTTGACGTCGACGGCGACGGTCAGACAAGTCCCGCCATGCGGATTCGCGTCGGCCAGATCGATTTCGATCCCGCGAATCCGTCAGGCGGTGGAATCGAGCAACAATTCATTCTCAGTTCCGCGGGCGACTATGCACTTTCCGCGCTATTCGCTTCGACGAATCTCGATACTGGCGGCAACGGCGGCCCAGGCCGCTACGAGATCTACTTCGACGGCGATCTCGTCGATTTCGAGGACCTCAATGGCACGCTCATCAATCCTGGTCAGGTTCTGCGCGGCTCGCTGCAGGCAACGCTGAACAACGTAGCTTCGGGCGTACATACCGTGAAGCTCCTCTACCTACGAACCGCAATTAATTCGCGCGCCATCTACGGATTCTTTGACGATGTCTCGCTCAATTTGGCGGCTGGCGGAGCGTCACAAGTACCCGAACCAGGAACGCTCACGCTGGTTTGGCTAGTCACCATGGCGACGATTTCCACGGGCTACCGCAGGCGGTGGATGTAAGAATTTGGTCCCTTATCTGTTCCGCAAGCTTCTAGTAAAGCGGTCGGGCTCGGTCGTCGCCCCGTAGAATCCATAATCGCCGGGTCCAGGTTAAAACAAGGGAAAACCTTCGTTTCTGCGATTGATTGCCTATATCAACTGGACCTCTGCACTCGATAGATTTCGGACACTCCCCTCCATTGGTGAGGGTCGCCAAGGCGGCATCCACCAACTATCATCGAGTCTTGCGCGACCGCGACAATTCCGACTTAGACTATAGAAAATATTTCATCGACCTAGACGGAGACCTTGATGACAACCCTGGCTATTGCCCTCAAAGACGAAATTCGCCGCCTCGCCCGCAAAGAAATCAAGGCCCAGACGGGTCGCACGGCGAAGGCGGTTGCCCAATATCGCCGCGAGATTGCCCGGCTCAAGCGCCAGCACCGCGATCACGAAAAGAAGCTGTTGGCCCTCGCCGCGCAGATGCGCAAGGGCGGCGCCGCACCCGCACCCGCGGCGGATGATCCTAACAGCGAGAACCGCTTCTCGGCCCGCTCGGTTCGCGCCCAGCGACGCCGTACAGGTCTGTCGGCTGCCGATTATGCGAAGCTCGTTGGCGTCTCGCCGTTGACGATCTACAACTGGGAGCATAACAAATCCCGCCCGCGGAGCGGGCAATTCAATTCGCTGGTGGCCCTTCGCGGACTTGGCAAGCGCGAAGCCCTAGCTAAGCTAGAGCTCGCTTCAGCCGGTGCCAAGAAACCTGCCGCGAAGAAGACGGCTGCGAAACGAGGCCGACCTCGTAAAGCAAAGTAGCGAGGGAGTTGCTCGCCGGCATCGATCGGCTCGGATCGCCGCTAGGTTATCTGGCAGTGCTCAAGAATCTCGCCGGCCGTGGCGACGTAGCTAGTGACGAACGGACCAAACTTCGCATATTTTGCGCTCGCTTCGTCGAACCGCATGCGGTAGACGATGTCCTTGAGGTATTCGGGATTGGCGGCCCAGAGCGTGACGCCCCATTCCCAGTCTTCGAGACCCAGGCCAACCGTGATCAGCTGCGAGACCTTGCCGGCGAAGGCCATGCCGCTCTTGGCGTGGTCAATCATCAGTCGGCCGCGCTCCTCCTTGGGGAGCATGTACCAGTTCGCGCCCGGCTCGCGGATTTTGTTCATCGGATAGAAGCACATCGCAGGGTAGGGGGGGAATTCGGGTGTGAGTCGCTGCCGGTTCATGCCCTCGAGCCGATCGGCGTAGCCTTTGATGCGGGCCGCGTATTCCGGCGACGCGGGGTCGAGCCCTTCGGTCGCGATGCGGCGGCTGAAATCCTCGACCGACTGCACGTATTCGCTGATCTCGGTCATCGAGACGAAGGAATAGGTCGGCCGAATCGCGGGGCCCAGCGGCGTTGACAACAACCGCTGATGGACGCGGTCGATCTTGAGCGGATCGGGATCGAGCATCATCAGGCCAAAATCGGCCTTCTGACCGGCGACAATCGACGTTTGCAGCCGCAGGGGTGCGTCCCCAATCGCCGGGTCGAGCTCGATCATGAACTGCTCGACGCCGGCGGTACGTTCGGCATCACTGAGCTGCTTGAGTGCGGCCCGATCGAACGAATAATAAAGATGGCTACAATGCCAACCGCCGTTTGCGGGCGTGAGCGAATGCGGAATCGGTTCGGCGGCGTGTGTGTGGGTAGGATGGGGCATGACGGCATGAGGCTCGCGATGGAAAGTGACCAAAGACGTGCAACTTACCGTATTGCGGGCTCACTCAGAAGGTGATGGCTGAATTTCGTCCCATAACTGCTCAAATAACCCTTGTACCGAAGGATCGAGCTTGGAACCAAAATCACGCGGCAATTTGAGAAAACGAATCAACTCCTGCACGTCGCCGATATCCTTGCGACGCCCCGGCGACTGCCCAGATGCGAGCTTGAGTTCCAGTAATTTGTCGATCGACAGCACCCGAGCGTCGTCGCGCTCGATCGCCGCACCCCGCGGTTCAGGAAACGCGATTGGCCCCGATTTGCCGCTCCCTGGAAATTGTCCGCTAATCAAGAAATCGATCTTCACGCCAGTTGTCGCATCTCGGAGATTCTTGCTCGCGGCAAAGGGCTTCACGTAGCCACGTCCCTCCAAAGCATCATGGATTTGTGCCAATCCCTCGCGTGTTACCAACACATCGACATCTTCGGTAAATCGCCGATAACCGTGGATGAACATGGCCATTCCACCGACGACGGCATAGTCGACACCCAATTCATTCAGTACTTTGACGAGACTTCGCAACGTCGTGTGAACGGCGCTCTTCTCCTCAAAATACATACTTCCCTCCATCAATGCCCAGCTGGAGTTTTGATTTAACCGGTCTTCATACGTGAGCATAGTGACAACATCCATTCGCCGCGACTTGAACTGCAGAACCACCCCATAATTCTAGCCCAGAACCGCCTCAAAATCATCCGCCAGCCGCATCAGCACCTCGCGGGTGACATTGGCGGGAATCTGCTGGCGTGCTGTGCCCGGTTCCTTGCGGTAGCGGAAGAGTGCAATCTCACCGCCGCGGCGGACCGTGAGCTCGTAGTAGCTGCGGCCATCATCGTCGCGCTGGGGCGGGCTCAGCGGAGCTGGGCGACGCAGGCGTCGGCGTCGATTTCGATCGGCCGGATCGGTTCCATCAGATAGTTCAGCCGGTCGGATAGCGACTTGGCCATCCGTTCGAGACTGGTGCTCGTGGCCGCGGCCAGCTCAGGTGTAGCGACGCGCAAGGCTTGGAAGGCGACGGCTAGTGTATTCCGCTCGACGAGGTCGCACGTGAGGTGCCGGTTGCCACTGGTAAGATCGACCGTGGCGGCCCCACCAGTGCCGAGTTGGGTCAGTTCGTGTTCGAATTGCATGCGCAGTGTCATATCGAAACTCCTTCAGCCAGCTCAATGGGCTCTCCTTTCTCGACGTCGTGTTGCGTTCCATCGAAAGAGAATATCGTCTCGGTTTCCTCCAAGACGGTTTTCAAATGCACCGGCCGATTCCAAAGCCGATGCAAATTGGCCAGTGTGTCGCGGGCGTATTCGATTTGCAGCTCGACGCCCGTGAAGGCGTGTTCCAGGAACAATTCGCCCCGATTCTTGTAGTTGCCATCGCGGACCGTGATCTGCGGTTGGCCGCGGTTGGTGAGGCTCGTCAGGAGTTGCTGCTTCACGCGCGGGAACTCGCGGGTCTCGATCTCGTAGTATTCCGTGCTCTCGTTGTAGCCGAACTTGAACAGCTTGTGCTCGCGGACGAAGTCGAGCGTGAGGAACTCGTCGATGAACGTGAGGTCGTTGTGAATTTTGCGGACCTCGAAGATCTTTTCGCGGCCCAGGCCGGTGTCGGTGTTCCAGTCGCGGCGGCGGACAAAGTCGTCGCAGTCGTCGAACTCCTTGCCAAACGCGCCGCGATTCCAGCGATCTTCGATGTCGCGGAACAGCTCGATGCCGAGCTTGTAAGGATTGAGCTGCGTGGGCGAGCTGGCCATCGTGCCGCTGTGGTGGTCGCAGTAGTTGATCACATCGCCGGCGGTAAGGCCTTGGCGGGTCATGATCGTGGAGTGCCAGTAGCTGGCCCAACCTTCGTTCATGATCTTGGTCTGCGCCTGCGGAGCGAAGTAATACGCCTCGTCACGGACGATCGACAGCACGTCGGCCTGCCAGGCATTGAGCGGCGCGTGCTCCAGAATAAACAGCATCACGTCGCGCTCGGGATGCTCCGGGAACGATTTGGCCTCGCGCCGGGCCGCCTCGCGCTCTTCGGCGATCGCGGCCAGCCGGGCTGGCGGATTGATGAAGCGTTCCATGTAGCCTTTCGACTGGAACCGCGGCGGGCGATTGCGTTCGTCCTCTTCCTCCTTGCGTTTCTCCGCGTCGTGGAAGTCGTAGCGATTCACTTCCTCGCGGCGGCGGATGAACGGCGAATGGACGTCGATCAGGTCTTCGATGCTCAGGCAGGCGTCGATGAACTCCTCGACCTCCTCGACGCCGACTTCGTCCATGTAGCGGCGGACGCGGTTGCCGTGGTTCGCCATCTCGTCCATCATCTTGCGGCTGGTCTTTGAGAACCAATAGTTGTTCTTGAAGAAGTCGCAATGGCCGTAGACATGGGCCATCACCAGCTTCTGGTCGATGACGTCGTTCGACTTCATCAAGTAGGCATAGCACGGGTCGTTGTTGATTACCATCTCGTAGATTTTTTGCAGACCGTGATGGTAACCTTTGGCGAGCCGCTCGTAGTCCATGCCCCACCGCCAATGGGGATAGCGGACGGGGAAGCCTCCCTTGGCGGCGATCGCGTTGAGGTCGTCCGCGTCGATGTGCTCGAAGATGGTCTGGTAGAAATCGAGGCCGTAGCCGCGGGCGTAGCCTTCGATCTCGACCTGCATCTTCTGCAGGAGCGGCGGCAGGTTGGAATTGGGCAGGGCGGTCATGGTGATAGTTGCTCTGGTTTACACTGGCCGCTGAAGCGGCCAGTCCGAAATCGGCCAGTCCGACGTTACGCGGCGTGGTCGACTTGGAATTGGCTTTCGGTGAGTGTGCGGATGATGTCGTACAAGCGGGGCAACTCGCGTGCCAACAGGCGGCGGGCGAGCACGACGGCTTCGGCGGCGTCGCGGGCTTTCACTCGGTATTCGTGGTGTCCGACGCGGACGCGGTAGTTCACAAGGGTGCGGTTGTCGGTGGTCATGGTTCGTATCTTTCGGTCAGCTAAACCGCAAGCGGCGTGAGGGGCCGTTCGGTTGGGGTTGTCGCCTGTCGCTCAATAAATGGTTACTTGCCTTTGCCTAGGAACATGCGGATGGATTCGTAAATGGCTTCCTTGTCTTCGATCTCGGAGAGCACGAGCGAATCGTGGCTCTCGCCAAATCGGCCGCGGAGGTAGCCCAAAAATTCGCCGCTGCCGTAGGGGCTGTCGACCTGCCCGTAACAAAATAGATTCACAATCGGCAACAACTGTTCGCCGATAATTCGGAAAGCTTCCTCGTTGTCCTCGCCCCAGTTGTCGCCGTCGGAGAACTGGAAGCAGTACAGATTCCACTCTGAAGGCGGGAAATTGTCCTTGATCAGGGCAGCGGCCGCCTTGTAGGCCGAGCTGATCCGCGTGCCGCCGCTTTCGCGCGTGTGGTAGAACGTGTGCTCGTCGACTTCTTTGGCCACCGCGTCGTGGATGATGTAGCGAGTCTCGATGCCGTCGTACTGGCTCGAAAGCCACGTGTCGATCCAGAACGCCTCGGTGCGGACGATTTCCTTCTGCTCGTCGGTCATCGAGCCGGAGACGTCCATCATGTAGATCACCGCCGCGTTGACCTGCGGGTGCTGCACGGTGTTCCAGGATCGGTACTGTTTGTCCGACTTGATCGGGATCACACGCGGGTCGTTCGGTTCGTAGACGCCGGTGCTGATCTGTCGTTTGAGCGCTTTGAGATACGTCCGCTTGAAGTGCCGCAGCGACTCGGGGCCCGTCTGGCGGATGCTGTTGTACTTGGCTTTTTCTTCGACGATCGAGGCGGCACCTTTGGGCTGGATGTTGGGGAGCTCCAACTCCTCGCCGAGGATTTCGGCCAGTTCTTCCAGCGTGACGTCGACTTCCATCAGGTGGCCGCTGCCCGGATCGCTGCCCGCGGGACCGGCGCCTTCTTGCGGCTGGCCCCCTTTGCCGAGCGGCTGGCCTTCTTCGCCGTCGCCTTGGCCCACGCCGCCGTTGCCGTTGTCGCCATAGCGGAAGTGGGGGATGTCGAGCTGCGGGACGGGGATGCTGACTAGATCGCGACCCTTGCGGCCGATCATCTCGCCGTGCGTCACGTATTTACGCAGATTTTTGCGGATCCGGCCGCGGACGATTTGCCGAAAGCGGCGCTGATCCCGTTCGATTTTCATTCCCATTGCACCAACCTCGCGTTGTTTCGTCGAGGTGTCGTTAGCTGCGGGCGTGCCCTGGCTGGTGCTCGTCGTTCCTTGACGCAATCCACCGTGCCCGGCTTCCCTGCCGCACGTTTACATCATTGCCTGAACTCCTATGCTATTTCTTTCCACCGATTACTTGCTGGGCTTCGCATCTCCGCGAGCGAAGATGCTCGCCACATAATTGAGCACGTCGGTCGCGCTCTCATCATCGTATCCATGGTCACGGATCAGCCGGCCCTTCACGACGTCGATCTTCTGCTGCGTGTCGGCGTCGACCACGTTCGACACCAGACTCGTAAGCTTGATCGAGTCTTTCTGATCTTCGAACAGTTTCAATTCGAGCGCCTTGCAGAGCCGCTCGTTCGTTTTGTAGTTGAAAGTCTTGCCGTCGATCGACAAGGCGCCGATGTAGTTCATGATCTCGCGGCGGAAATCGTCCTTGCGGCTGTCCGGGATGTCGATCTTTTCTTCGATCGACCGCATCAACCGCTCATCGGGTTCTTCGCTCTGGCCGGTGAAGCGATTCTTGACCCGTTCCTTTTGCGTGTAAGCTTTGACGTTGTCGATGTAGTTGCCGCAGAGCCGCTTGAGCGCGTCTTCGTCGGCCGCAATCGCCCGCTGGACCTCGTTCTTGACGACGTTCTCGTACTCTTCTTTCACCACGGACAGCAACTCCCGGTACTCATGCTTCGTTTCCTCGTGCGTAATGAGACTGTGATGCTTGAGGCCTTCCTCGAGCTCGTTGAGCACCATGAACGGGTTGATGCTCTTCGAATCGGGGTGGGCCACCAGCGCGTTCGAGATCTTGTCCTGCACGTAGCGGGGCGAAATGCCGATCATGCCTTCCTGCGTGGCCTGGTTGCGGAGTTCCTTGATGTTTTCCTCGGTGAAGCCGGGAAGCGACTTGCCGTTGTAGAGCTTGAGCTTTTGCAGTCGCGTGAGCCCGGCGTGCTTGGGCTCTTCGAGCCGGGTAAGAATCGCCCACATTGCGGCCATTTCGATCGTGTGGGGCGCGATGTGCTTGCCGCGGACCGTCTTGCGGTTGTAATCCTTCTCGTAAATTTTGACTTCGTTCGCGAGCGTCGTGACGTACGGCACGTCGATCTTCACCGTCCGGTCGCGGAGCGCCTCCATGAACTCATTGTTCTGCAGGCGGCGGTATTCCGGTTCGTTGGTGTGGCCGATGATCACCTCGTCGATGTCGGTCTGGGCGAATTTCTTCGGCTTGATGCGATGCTCCTGGCTGGCACCGAGCAAATCGTACAAAAACGCCACGTCGAGCTTGAGCACTTCGACAAACTCGATGATGCCGCGGTTGGCGATGTTGAACTCGCCGTCGAAATTGAACGCCCGCGGATCGCTGTCGCTGCCGAACTCGGCAATCTTGCGGTAGTTGATGTCGCCGGTGAGTTCGGTGGCGTCCTGGTTTTTCTCGTCCTTCGGTTGGAAGGTGCCGATGCCGACGCGGTCCTTTTCGCTGAGGATCACGCGTTTGACGCGGATGTCCTGAATCACGCGGGTCCAATCGCCGTCGTACTTCTTGAGCCGCTGGTGGTACATGAACCGGCAGAACGGATCGAGCTCGCCGCTGATCGAAACGCGGGGATCGTGTTCGCCGCGCCCATGGTTCAGCTGCGCTTCGACGCTGGCGCGGAATCGCTCGGGGAACAAGTGGAGCGGCTCCTCGTTCATCGGACACCAGTGAATTGCCTCGGCGTTGGTGGGATCGTTGTCGTCGACCCAGCCGAGCGTGTAGAGCGCGCCGCCGTCGGTGCTGGAGTAGCGCTCGATGCCTTTCTTGAGCATGCGGGCGATCGTGCTTTTGCTGCTGCCAACCGGCCCGTGCAGGAGGAGCACGCGGCGTTCGATGCCGTAGCCCGCCGCGGCGCTTTTCATCGCGTTCACGAGATGGTGAAGCGGCTCGTCGAGACCAAACACGGCATCGCGGCCGTCGTTGTCGGGATCGTCGAAGAAGCGATAGTGCGTGTGCTTCTCCCGACCGTCGTCGTCAACCTCCACGCCATACGACAAGATCATGTCGTAAAGCCGCTGATAAGCCGTCCGGGTGACCTCCGGATGCTCGCGGACAATGTCAAGGTACTCGGCGAACGTACCGACCCAGTTCTTGCGTCGGAACTGTTCGCAGTCTTGACTCTTGGCTACAAAGGCTATGATTTCGCGTCCGTCGCTCATCTCACTCTCCCGTGAGCGACTTCGACCAGGCCGGCTTACCGTGCGGTCGATTGGAATCGTGGCGGCTGCATGTCTCCTCTGCGTTATCGGCTTTGAATGGCGTGCACCGCGAAGTGCGATTCTTGCAAATCCAATTGCGTTCGACCTGCGGAATTCCTTTCCTTCGGCCGGCTGCGATCGACGTCGCCAAAACTAACTAGGAACTCGTTCGGTTGGGCTGTCGTTCGATCTCAGTGGGTGTCGGGTGGTAGTTTCCGTTCGCTTACTCTCCGCGTGCGTACGATCTGATCGCCGCCCTCCCTCGAAGCTGCCACATCGCAGCTAGCCGCAAGGGAACGCACGCTGCACGGTCAATGCGTTCCCTGCGATCGATCTTCATCGATCACATTCCACAGCGACTCGCCTTCTAGCGCGCAGCAACGAAATCCTGAGAGTTCGTCGGAGTCGCACCGCCGGTCGGTCGTGTGTTGGTTTGCCTAACGCGTGCCAGATTGCACACAACGATGAGAGATTGGCAAAGAACGGTGGGAGGAAGGTGGTGGCGTGTCGGCCGAGACACCCGCTCGACCGCGACTCGCTCGATTTGCGCGTCGCACCTCTTCTGTAACATTAAGTATCGGCTCAAATTCCCAGAACGGCAACATTGACTTTCTCCGATTGCGTAGAAGAGGCGCCTAGAGGCAGCATGCCGTGGACAGTAGCTAACCTGTTTCACAGACGGCATTTGCGGCGTGGCGAAGTACGCTCAGAATCGATCCGCGGCGGGCCCGAAAATTTTCACAAATCGTGCGCTGCGAAACACGCGCAACCGGCGCCGTCTGCGTCGTTTGGCAAACTAATCGCTGGGAAAACTATGAGCTTTTCCGCCGCCGGCCGCCCCGCGAACGCCCGCGCGACGCGCCGTTTCCGCGCGACTGGGGAGCCGACGAGCGACGTCGATCGGTTCGCGTCGCCAAGTTCGTATCGACGATCATGCCGATCGCATCGTTCCAGGACGGGATGCTCTTGTGACCGGCCGGCACGTCGCGGCCGCTCGAATCGCCGTCGTCTTCGCCGTCGATGCTGAGGTCCATTTGATCGCCATCATCATCGTCGTCGAGAATTATTTCCTCGAGCCCGTCGTCGTCGAAATCGTCCTTTGGAACGGAGTGCGTGCGAGCTGGTTCGCGTCGCGACCGACTGCTGCGTCCGCCACGACTTCTCGGCTCGCGTTCCTCACGGGGGCCGCGCTGCTCACGCGGTCCGCGCTGTTCTCGGGACTCACGCTGCTCGCGGGGTTCACGCGGAGTTCGCGCTTCGCGTGGTTCGTCGCCGCTTTGCTCATTCGGCTCCGCCGATTGCTCTTCACCCTCTGGCTGACCTTCCGGGCGTCGACCGCGACCACGGCCGCGACCACGGCGGCGTCGGCGGCGACGTGGTTCGCCGTTTTCGTCCGTCGTTTGCTCGCCACGGTTCTCCGTTTCGCCTGAATCCGAGAATTCAATCTCGACCGACTCGCGGCTCCACGATTCGCTAATCTCTTCGACCGCGTCCGCTTCGCGTTCCGACGGACCGGCCGCGGGCCGACGACCGCGCCGGCCGTTACGGTCTTCGCGGGGTCGCTCTTCGCGGGCCCTTTCGCCTTCCGAGGGTCGTGCTGTCTCTTCGCCGCTTGTGCTTTCCGCGATCCGTTCCGCTTGCTGGTCCGGAGAGCCGAAGATCTTGTGCCACAGGCTTACGCCCAGGCTCGGCGATGGTTTTTGCTCGGCCTCGATCTCCGGGACGGCAGGTGGCTGCGGCGCTTCCTCGCGCGAAACTTCGTCACGCAACGGTTGCGGCGGCCGCTCGCGTTCGCGGCGGGGAGAATCTTCCCGGTCGCGGCGCGGGCCATCATTGCGTTGTGGGCGACGCGGTTCGTCGCGCCGGGGTCGAGACGATTGCTCGCGGCGCGGCGGCCGGGCCGGGCGATCCTCAGCTTCCGACGACTCCTCGCGACGCGGCGGTTGCTCGCGGCGTGGACCATCTTCTCGTCGCGGCGCGTCTTCCCGTCGGGGCGAGCGTTCGCGGCGTGGTGGGCGATCGTCGCGCTGCTTGGCTGCGTCCCGAGATGGCGTTGGTTCGACCGGCGCAGGGCGCGATGCTGCTGGTGCTGGCGGCGTTAGCGGCGGTGGAGGTACTTCGAGACCGAAGTCGGACGCCAGATTGTCCCAGCCCGGCGCTTTCGGCCGCGCTGGCGGTTCCGCAGCTTTGCGCCGCGGCGGCTCCACCTTGCTCTCGGTACCAAGGATTGGTTTCGGTGCGTCCACTGACTCGGGCGGCGCTTCGGCGCCAAGCTCGCGGGCCAGATCGTCCCATTTGGACGGAGTGTCCGGATTTTCCATGTTCAATATTTCGTTGCGCGGCCGGCGTTTGCCGTAGCCGCAAGTTAAGCCGCTCTTTGGCCTTGCCAATCCGCTCGCGGCAGCCACAGTATAAGGTTTTTCGCGTTCGGCCGAAAGGCACGGTAACGGCCCTTCGGCGGCCCGTCGTATACGATTCCCCATATAAATTCGGCCGTACGAATTGCCGCACACACCTCACTTCGCCCGTCAAAATGGCCGCTCCAGACAAATCAACGCCGCCCGCCGCCTCCGACCCGTTCAATGCTATGGAGCAGTTTGAAGAGGTCGAGATCACCGGCCACATCATCGACAGCCTGATTCTGCCCAAGGTGCTCGACACGATCACGGCTCGTGGCGGGGCGTTTCGGATCAAGCGGATCACCGTCGGCCAGGCTCGCAACGACCCCAGCTATGCCTTGGTGGAAGTGCGGGCGGCCACGCCCGAATCGCTCACAGATATCCTGGCTCAAATTGCCGATCACGGCGCCGTGCCAACCACTACGCAAGACTGTCGGCTGGCGGCCGCCGACATGGATGGCGCATTCCCCGAAGGTTTTTATAGTACGACCAACCAGCGGACCGAGGTCCGGCTCGGCGGAGAGTGGGTCGAGTTGGCCGACCAGGAAATGGATTGTGGCGTCGTGGTGGAAGGAGTCGGGAGTGAGGAGCCAGGAGCCGGGAGGAAAAATGCCGTTGCATTGCCGGCTCCTGACTCCCGACTCCTGTCTCCCTCCGCGCTGTATCCCGATGATCGACGTGAAGCGGGGCATGCAGATTGTGCTCGGGCACGCGGGCACGCGCGTGTATCCGCAAGATCGCGGCGAGGTGCGGTCACACGATTTCACGTTTATGTCGAGCGGCGTGTCGACCGAGAAACCCAAGGGCGCTCTCATCCGCGACATTGCTCGCGAGCTGGTCGCCAACAAGCGGGCGGGCAAGAAGACGCTGTTGGTCGGCGGGCCAGCGATCGTCCACACTGGAAGCGGGCCGCTGCTTTGCAACTTGATCGAACGTGGCTACATTCACAAGCTCTTCGCGGGCAACGCCCTGGCGACGCACGACATCGAGCAATCGCTCTACGGCACGAGTCTCGGCGTCCACCTGGAAGACGCCAGCATCGCCGAGGCGGGGCACGAGCATCATCTGCGGGCGATCAACCGCATCCGTCGCTGCGGCTCGATCCGGGCGGCGGTGGACGAGGGCGTCCTGAAATCCGGTATCATGCACGCTTGCGTCGAGTACAACGTTGACTTCCTGCTCGCCGGCAGCATTCGCGACGACGGCCCGCTGCCGGATGTGATTACCGACGTGCTAGTGGCTCAGGCCGAGATGCGATCCCGGGTCAAAGACGTCGACTACTGCTTGATGATCGCCACGATGTTGCATTCGGTGGCGGTCGGCAACCTGCTCCCGGCCCGCATCAAAGTCGTCTGCATCGACATCAATCCGTCGACGGTGATCAAGCTCAGCGACCGCGGCAGTTTTCAGACCGTGGGCCTAGTGACCGACGTGGAGCCGTTTCTGCGGGCGCTGACTCAGGAGATCGACGTGCTCGAACGCAACTAGAGCCCGCCGAAGCGGATATCGCATGTCGCAGCAGCCCCACATTTTGATGTGCCCGCCGGATCACTTTGGCATCGAGTACGAAATCAATCCGTGGATGAATACCGAGCGACAGGCCGATCATCCGACAGCGGTCGCCCAGTGGAATGGTTTGTGCGAGCAAATCGAGCGAACGGGGGCCTTGGTTTCACTGCTCGATCCGGTCGTGGGGCTACCCGATCTGGTGTTCACGGCCAATGCGGCGATGATCTTCCGCACCCAGGCGATCCTCTCGCATTTCCGCCATCCGCAACGGCAAGGCGAAGAACTGCACAATCGCCGCTGGCTTACGCGAAACGGTTTCGAGATGCTCGACCCGCCGGCCAATTTCAGCTTCGAAGGCGCGGGCGACGCGCTCTTCTGCGGCGACACGCTCTACGCCGGCTACCGGATGCGGAGCGACGCGGCTGGCCACCAGGCGATCGGCAAAATGCTGGGAGTCCGCGTGATCCCCGTCGAGCTGGTCGACCCACGCTACTACCACCTCGACACGTGCTTCTGCCCGCTTACCCCGGACACCTCGATCTGGTACCCGAAGGCCTTCGACGATTACGGCCAGCGGGCGATCGAAGAGCATGTGCCAAATCTGTTCGCCGTCGAACAAGCGGAAGCCGAACGCTTCTCCTGCAACGCGGTGGTGATTGGCCGAACGGTGATCACCAACACCGGCTGCGACAAATTGCACCAAGCGCTCGCGGCAGCCGGCTACAATCCAATCGCCACGCCGCTCGACGAATTTGTCAAAGCCGGCGGTAGCGCGAAATGTCTTACGTTGCGGCTCGATGGTGAAGAAGCGGCGACGTGGGAGGCCCTATAGCTGCTTCAAGAATCGATCGTAATCGGCGTGGGAGCCAATCCAAAACCAATGGAGGCGATCACCTTCCACCGACCCGAGTGGCGCACATCCCAACCCGACGCGGACAGAGTAAAGCTTTTCACGTCCGTGAATTTGCTTGAAGTGCAATCCAGGATGCGGACGGATCGGCACGCCACAGCCGATAGTTCTTGCGAGCTCGATTCTGCACCGAATCTGGCAGTTTCGCGAACAGGGCGACGAACTCCTCCGTCAGCCGCGAGTTCATAGCTCGTCGATTCCGATGTCACGCACGCGGCCGGACCGAATCTCTTGGCGTGCGCGTTCGGCAAGCTTGGCTAGTTGATCCTGTGAACTTGCGAAAGCATCTTGCCAGCGCTGCTCGTCCGAGAGCTCGTCGAGAATCAATGCGGCGATCGAATCCTGATCTGAAGCAGAAAGCTTGTTTACCTGTTCAATCGCTTGCTGAAGTAGCTGTGTCATCGCTCGTTCTCGCATTCCGCCGCCTGCTCACCGGTGGCTCAATCAATCATACCACTGACGCCGACGACAACAACAGCCGGCGGTCCGTACCTACGGCCGATCGTCAACGATCATGTAGCCATTGTCGGCGACGTTAAACAGCGGTCGGTAGGGGCTCGAGTGGCAGCTGCGGGCGTGGCCGCGCCAGTGCCAGACCAAGTTGATGCTGACGTTCCAAGCTTCTTCCCGGGCGGCATGGGTGCCACCGTTGTCGCGGGGAATCAGGTACGTGAAAGCCGGCTGCAAACTCCACACATCGGTGAGCGGCAGCAGGAAGTCGGAGCCGATCAAACCGTCCGCATCATCCGTGAGACCACCGTAGACGCGACCTTCGCCGCCGCGGGCACCATGCATGCGGTAGTAGAGCAAATACTGGTCGACCGACTGATACGTCGTGAACTGGTTGTTCGCTCCGACCATTTCCTGTAACACGTTGTTCTTCAGATGAATCGCGCCGGACACGCCGATCTCGTGGCACCCGCAATCGACGAAACCAAATTCGCCGCGAATCTGCGAGAAGGCTACGCTCGAATCCCGCTCGTCGAGCAACAAGTCCCACACCGCACCGCCCTGGAAACCGTCGGGCGAACGGCGGAACACGCCGGTCGTGAAAAAATGCTGGGCGAACGAATCAGTGATGCCGGTGTCGGCGTCGCCGCTGAGCTGGCTCTGGACGGCTTGATAGCCGATCTGGTAGCCGGTTTCAGTGAACGGCAGCTTGCCGCCTACATTGAAACCTTCCTGGAAGCCGAAGTTGCCGCTGTCGCGTTGCCGATCGAAGGGGCCTTTGAAGCCATGCACGCCGGCATAGATCATCATCTCTTGGAACTTGGGCACGCGAATCCGCACCGTGTCGCACGATTCATCGTCATGCGGCCCGACGGTGCACAGATCGAGGCCGTCATCGCGGCCGCATGAGGAGCAACAGCCGACGCCGTCGCCACACATCGGACCGCAGCCGTCGGGTCCGCAAGTGTCACAACCGAACCCGCCGTCGGGCGATCCGATCCATTCGCCGTCGGATTGCATCTCGGGCCCGATCATCGATTCGCCGCGCATCGGTCCACCCTGCATCGGGCGGCCTGGCATGGGTCCTCCAGGCATTGACATCCGCGACTCTTCGCCTGGCGGCGCGTAGAGTTCTTCCGGCTCGCCGGCCTGATAAGCAACTTGCCGCAGCGGCTCAAGCCAATTGTCGTTGAACAATCGACTGCCGCGAGTGGGCGTCGGGCGGGGACGATAGGCGACGCGGTCTTGCGGCGAGCGTTGCGCGCCGCGCGTGTTCTGATTCTGGTTTCCGCTGACGCTGTGCTCGTTCGGGGCTGTTTGTGCAGCGGACGAGGTCGAACTCGCGCGGGATGACGCGACAACTCGGGAGACCGACTTCGACGCGGCGGCGAGTTCGTCGGCATCGTCCGGAGCTACGAAGGGTTGCGGCTCGCGGACGGCGGTTTGTTTCGCTTGATTGTTTTGAATTGGCTTCGTGGCAGTCGGCGCCGCAGGCTTTGCAGCAACTTGCGTCCGGCCGGTCGCTTGCGTCGGCGCCAGCCATTTCTTCGCTGGTGAAGTTGGAGGCTGCGCCGGCGCTTTCGTCGCGGCGGATGACGACCTCGTTGGTCGCCAGGCGTCGCCCGAATCGTCGGCGCGCTGGAACGACGGCGCGTGTTCGGTGGTGCGCTGGGCGGCCCAGCCGCTGTCGACCCGCGAGGATTGGGCCGCGCTTTGGCCGAGGGCGGTGCCGCCCCAGCCGAAAAGGGCTGTGAGAAGGGCGACGAGCGAATATGTCAGGCTGCCGGTGCGTGTCATCGGTCGATCCTTCGAGGGGAAGCGGGACTTGCTCAATGTGGGCGCATCGGCTGCTATCTCTTCACGAGAAGGCGCAGCGACCGCCCGGATCCCCCCTGGATCAATACCTGACGATGAATATCGACCCGCTCGCCGATCAGACTTTCGGAAAACTTTGCGCAACCGTTAGACTCGCGGGTGCCCCATTCGATAGCATTGACAGCGAGTGGGCGGCCCTAGGAAACTCGCAGTCGCCCGATCGAACCAGAGATGGAGTGAATCGAAATGCCAAACGCCAAGGATTTTAGCCTCGTTGCCAATCTCGTCGACATTCCCGGTCGACGCTGCTACCCAGTCGAGGTTGCCGTCACTGCTGGCCGCGTTACCGCAATCAAGCCAGCTGCCGCGAAACCGGAAACGTACCTGCTACCAGGCTTCATCGACGCCCATGTACACATCGAAAGCTCGATGCTGGTGCCGAGCGAGTTTGCCCGCAAAGCCGTCGTCTATGGCACGGTGGCAACGGTCAGCGACCCGCACGAGATTGGCAATGTGCTCGGCGTGGCCGGCGTCCGCTACATGCTGGAGAATGCGGCTCAGGTGCCGTTCAAGTTCTACTTTGGGGCACCGTCGTGTGTGCCGGCGACCACCTTCGAAACGGCGGGCGCGGAGATCACGGTCGCCGAGGTGGAGCAGCTGCTCGATGACCCGCGGATTCGCTATCTCAGCGAGATGATGAACTTCCCCGGTGTCCTCCATGGTGATCCCGCCTGCCTGGCAAAAGTGAAGGCGGCCCACACTCGCGGTAAACGCGTCGACGGCCACGCGCCGGACTCCGTGGCGAACAAGCCGCTAAGTATATTGCCGCCGGCATCACTACCGACCATGAGTGCTTCACCAAGGAAGAAGCTCTCGACAAGCTAGCCGCCGGCTGCAAAATCTCGATCCGCGAAGGTTCGGCCGCCCGCAACTTCGACGCGCTCTATACGCTCCTGGGCGAATTCCCCGGCCAGACGATGCTCTGCAGTGACGATAAGCACCCCGACGAATTGCATCTCGGCCACATCAACGTGCTCGTGCGACGTGCGATCGAACGCGGGATCGATCTGTACGACGTGCTACATGCGGCCTGCGTCGTGCCGGTCGAACACTACGGGCTCGACGTCGGCCAGCTGCGCGTGGGCGATCCGGCCGATTTCATTGAGGTCGATTCGCTAGCGGAGTTCAATGTGCAGCGAACCTGGATTGACGGACTGCTGGTTGCAGAAGGAGGGACGACGAAGATTCCGCGTGTCGAGGTGGCGGTTGTCAACAAGTTCTTGCCGACCGTGCTAACGGTCGACGACATTGCAGTTTCGGCTCCCGCCGACGACACCGAGAAACTGCAGGTCATCGAAGCCCTCGACGGCCAGCTGATCACCAATCGGCTTTCGGTGCCGGTACAAATCCTGCACGAGGCCGTCCACTATAACCTCGAGATGGACGTGCTCAAGGTCGTGGTGGTGAATCGCTACTACAAAGCGCCGCCGGCCGTGGCGTTCATCAAAAACTTCGGCTTGAAGCGCGGGGCGATGGCCTCGAGCGTCGCGCACGATTCGCACAACGTGATCGCGGTCGGCGTGGGCGACGAAGACATTGTGCGGGCTGTGAACCTGGTGATGGAAGCGGGTGGCGGGTTGTCGGCCGCGTGCGCCGGTGAGAAAGTGAGCGAGGTGCTGCGGCTCCCGGTCGCGGGGCTGATGGCGACGGGCACTTGTGAAGAAGTGGGGGCCGCCTATGGCAAGCTCGACAAGCTGGTGAAAGCCTGGGGCTCGACGCTGCGATCGCCTTACATGTCGCTGTCGTTCATGGCGCTGTTGGTGATCCCGTCGCTCAAGCTCAGCGACCGCGGCCTGTTCGACGGCGAGAAATTCGAATTCACGCCGCTGGTCGTCTAGTGGCACCGCCTCCGGCGACCAGCTATACTGCAACCGGTTGGCCACGCTGCTTTTCCTGGGGATAGCGCCTCCGAGCGCTTATCAATTCGCAGCTCGCCGTCGAACGGGCGGATCGTTTCAGGCAAGTAGAAACATCCGTATCTCCATTGGTTCGCCGGATCTCCATCGTGCCGATGGATCGAGTGTGGTCATGTCCAATCCCTTGCGCCGCGTGATCCATGGCATCACGTTCTTTTTGCTAACGTGCCTAGTGGGCACGATCGGCTACGTCGCGGCCGGCTGGAATTGGATGGATTCGTTTTACATGGTCGTGATTACGATCTTCGGCGTCGGCTACGGCGAGGTGAAGCCGATCGAGTCGCCGGAAATGCGAGTCGGTACAGTCTTGTTGATCGTGTTTGGTTATTGCGCTGCCGCGTACACCGTTGGAGGGTTTGTTCAAATGTTAATGGAAGGTGAACTCAATCGTGCGCTCAATCGCCGCCGCATGACCAAAGGCATCGGCGAACTGGAGGGGCACACGATCCTCTGCGGCTTCGGCCGCGCGGGTCGGATCCTGGCCAGGGAACTTCACGAGGCCCACACCAAGTTTGTCGTTGTCGATCAGGATTCCGACAAGCTGAACGAGGCGGAGCAAGCAGGCTTCTTGATCGTCGAAGGAAACGCCTCGGATGACGACACGCTGGAGCAGGCTGGCATTCGGCGGGCCCGCGTACTGGCGACGGTCTTGCCGGACGACGCGAGCAATGTGTTCATTACGCTCACCGCCCGCGTCCTCAATGCAAAGATCGAGATCATCGCCCGCGCGGAGAATCCTTCCAGTGAGACGAAGTTAATTCGCAGCGGGGCGAACAAAGTCGTCATGCCGGCGGTGATCGGCGGCATGAAAATGGCCCAGCTGATCGTTCGGCCGAGTACCGAAGATTTGCTCAAAGATTTCAGCCTGCGATCCTCGCTGCAAGAGGAACTGGTGCCGATGGGACTGCGGCTGGACGAATTAGCGATCTCGGCCGGGTCGGCGCTCGATGGAAAAATCGTGGGCGAAATCGAGCTCAGCGGGAACCTGAATTTCCTCATCGTGGCCGTGCGGCGAGTGAAAGGCGATGTTGTGGTTGATCCGCCGAACGACTTTCGCATCGTGGCAGGGGACGCGTTGATCGTACTCGGGCGCGGCAGCAACATCCCCGATCTGGCACGCATCTTGACGCAGAAACGCGAAGGTTCGTACCGCGGTTTGAAAGTGAAGCTCTAGTTCGCCGCGCTCGATCGAGTGCTCGCGGCGAGGCGACGGTAGAGTTCCAAGGTCTGCTGGGCCATCGCTTCGGCATGGTATCGATCTTCGATCGCGCGCTGGCCGGCCATGCCGAGTTGTGCCGCGCCGATTGGGTCGCGCAGCAGCTTGGCCAGTTTGTCGGCGAGGTCTTCCGCGTCGTGCGGTTGGCAGAGCAGGCCGCCGCCAGTGTCGGCAACCATCTCCGAAAAGCTGCCGTGGTCGGGCAGCACTACGGGCACGCCGTTGGCCATCGCCTCCAGAATCGACAGCCCTTTTGCCTCTCGATAGACGGTCGGCACGCTGAACACGTCGAGCGATTGGAGGAACGCGATTTTTTCCGGCCGATCGGGCTCGCCGACGTATTCGAATCGCTCTGCAAGCGGGCCCGCAGCGATCCGCTTCTGCAGCGTTTCGAAGTAGGGCCGATCTGCCGCGCCCAGGTAGCCGGCCGCCCGCAGCACAAACGGCGGCAGATCATCGCGGCGTGCCAATTGCTCGCAGGCTTCGACCAACAGATGCAGCCCCTTGTCTTCGCAAATGCG
The DNA here is from genome assembly GCA_963847905.1 of uncultured Planctomycetota bacterium. Lineage (GTDB taxonomy): Bacteria > Planctomycetota > Planctomycetia > Pirellulales > Lacipirellulaceae > DASYDU01. The sequence goes on from CAWKBP010000009.1 coordinate 304,064, forward strand.
GGCCAGGTAGCCGACTACGCGCGGCTGATCGGGATGACTCTCAATTCGCTTGCCGTGCCCGTCGAGATTGAGGCCGTGGGGAATGACGTGCACCTTATTGCGGTCCACTGCCAGGTAGTCGGCCATGAAGTCGGCGTAATAGCGATTGAGCGACACAAACGCATCGACCGCCGCGGCTCGCTCGCGCAAGGCCGCGCGGCCTGGTCGTGGTGGGGCGGCCCCAGCTTCTCGAGAAACAGGTCCTCGCCCGAGAGCTGGCAGACCACCGGCAGGCCGCTGCTTTCCTTGATCATCCGGGCCATGCCGATCATCATCGAATTCGACAGATGGACCACGTCGGGCCGCACGTCGTTCGCCAGCCAACGGACGAGCTTCTCGATTTCCTTGCGTTGGTTGCCCGCCTCGCCGCGGAGCATCGAAACGGTCATATCGCCCAACTGGGCCGGTTGGATGTTCACGCCGCGCTGCGACACGCGATCGAGCAAGCCCGGATGATCCAACAGCTGGTCCAACCACCAAGGCGTGCGGCGAAACACCGCGAACTTCTGCTGCAAGTAAACATTGATGCCACCAAAGAACACCCGGCGCAGGCTCACGTCGCGTTCGTCGGTGCGAATCGGCGTGTAGGTAGGCACCAGCAGCACGTCTTCGCCCAGATCCAAGAGCGCCGCGGCAAGCGTGTTGTCGTGCAGACAACTGCCGCAGTACATACCCGCCGCTCCGGCCGCGATGTAGGCGATTTTCATGCGATCAGAGGTCAGAAGGCAGTGATCGGATGCAGGAGGAGACACTTAGGCGGTGACGCCTTGTTCTTTCATCTGCGCGAGCCAGGGATCCAAGTCATCAAAAATGCGGCCCGCCTCGGGATAGAAAATGCGGCCAATGAGGATGTCGGTCATATTGCTTTGATGTTGCGGATACTCGCGAATGAACTGCCCGACGCGAAATTGCCCGGTGTAAAAAGCGAGCACCAGCTTGCGGACCCAATTGGTGCCGACGCTGAACTCCGGCGCCCATTTGCCGAGCTGAGCGCCCGAGAGATCGTTGTTCTGCAAACCCTCGACGATCGCGTCGGCGGCGAGCTCGCCCGATTTGAGCGCGAAATAGACGCCCGAGGAGTAGAGCGGGTCGATGAAGCCCCAGGCATCGCCAACGAACACCCAGCCGTTGCCGGCGGGATCTTCCGTCGTGTAGGAGTATTCCTTGACCACGTCGAGTCCCGCGATCTTCTCCGCCCCCTCGAGTCGGCCGGCGATCGACGGGCAATCGGCAACCTCCTCGGCAAAAATTTCGTCCGGCGTGCCGCGGCCCTGGAGCAGATGAGAGGCATCGCCGACCACGCCGACGCTGACCACGTCGTTCGAGAGCGGAATGTGCCAGAACCAACTCTTGTTCGCAATCGTGCGGAGTACGAGCGTCATCACCCCGTCGTCGATGATCTCTCGCCGCGCACCGCGGAAATGGCCCCAGATCGCCGCCTTGCGCATGTCGAGGCTTGGTTTGCGCGAGGTCGCGCGGCCCGAAAGCAAGCCTTGCTGGCCGGCCGCGTCGACGATCACTCGCGCTCGGATTACATCGCCGCCGCTGCCATTTTTGGCATCGTGATCCTGCATCAGCCGTACGCCGACCGCCCGATCGCCTTCAAACACCGCGTCCCGGACGCGAACTCCGCGGTGCACTTCCACGCCCTTCTCCGCGGCGTGGTCCAAGAGCAGCTGATCGAATGCGACGCGTTCCACGTGCCAGGTGCGACCGCACGCCCGGGGATCGTGGCGCGTGAACAGAAAGGGAGACGACTCGCGCTGACTGCTGCTGACGAATTGCACGCCCACCTTGCGAACGAACGGGCTCTTGTACAATTTGTCGAGCACGCCCAGCCGCTCGAAGACCCAGTAGGTCTCCGGCATCAGCGACTCGCCGACTTTGCGCCGCGGCTCGGCGTCGCGTTCCAGGAGCAAGGTGCGATACCCGGCCTCGGCGACAAGCGTTGCAGTGGTCGAGCCGCTCGGCCCGCCGCCGATCACAATGCAGTCGTATTCGGAGGATTTCGTAATCATGTCACTCGCGGGGGCGCTACTATCTCCAACACTTGCACGGTCGGCCGCTCACCGACCAGGATCTGCGCCGACCGACCATAGATCGTCTGCCCGGCCGGCACACGCAAGTGGTCGACCAGCGCCGGCCCCGGCATGATTTGCCAGAGCGTAATCAACTCCACTTCACGGAGCAGGTTGTGGTTGATCAGCACGCGGCCCAGCGGTTGCCGCTCGACCGTGATTTCCTCACTGGCACCATCCGGCAGATCCGCCAGCCAGATCCGCATGATACCAAATTGTAAGAGCGCACCGTCGCTGTGACGAGAGAGGATGCTGTTGCGGGCGTAGGAGGCTTCGTCGCGCCACTCTGCCACCACGCCGACGTCGACCGGGCCGCCCGCCGCGGCTTCCAGCGTCACTGTCATGTGATCGTTGTGGGCCAAGCAGTCGGCGATAGCCGACGGGCATATGACGCGCGGCCACCGGCTCAAACTGCCCCAGTTGGCCCAAGTCATCGTAGAACAGCGATGCCAGCCGCACCACACTACCCGTGTAGAGCTCGGCTTCGGTCGTAAGATTCGCGGGACGATTCACCGGGTACACGCGATCGGCAGGAGTGGCGGTGGGTTCAACAAACGAGGCGGGTGAGAAATGGCCGCGCGGCAGGGACAGTCACGCGGCGGCGTCCGCCACCCGGCAACTGGGTCCCTTCAAGCAACCGAGTCCCGTCAAGCAACTGGCACGACTGCAACCCGCTCGGGCGCAATTTGCCGAACTGCTTGCCGCAAGGCGCTCGCGGCGAACACAAGCGGGTACAACCGCTCGTGGTACCACAACTTGGCGAAGTAGAAGCCGATGGGCGACGGTTGTCGCAGCCGGCCTTGCTCCACCGCGTCGACGAGCCATTTCAACCCGTTCCTTACGGCCCGGGCGTGGAGTTGGTTCGATTCGACCAGCGGCAAAAGTGCCTCGATCGCCAAAGAAGTTTCTTCGATGCTGCAAAAGCTCGCCAGCGCGTCTTCGGCCCGCGACGTGCCGGAGCGGTAGATATTCGAGAGCGACGTGGCGGGCGACGATCGAGGCGGGCCCCAGCCGCCATTGGCATGTTGCACGCCGAGCAACCAGCGGCCTGCCCGCTGAGCCATGTCCCCTTCCAACTGCCCCAACTCGGCGCAGGTGAGCAGCACTTGGGCCGTGCCATACACCAGATTGTGACCGTCCTGGTGATATTGATTGCCGAACCAGAGCGGAACAAAGCTGCCGTCGTTGCGCTGCTCGTTCTCGAGGAACTGCATTCCGCGTTCGATGGCCGCGGTCATCCGCTCTTCAAGACCGGCCGGCAGGTTTGCATGCCGTGAGTCGGCTTGCCAGGCGACCTGCCACGCCGCCAAGGCGCGTACCGCGTGGGCCGTCAGGTCGCACGCACTACGGTCGAAAGTGAGCAAGCTCCAGCCGCGGCAGAACGTCGGCCAGCCGCCGTCCTTGTTTTGCATTGCGAGCAACCATTCGACGCCGCGGCGGGCGGCCAACTCAAGCCGGTGTTGTTTCAAATGGGGATAGCGATGGCGCGAGCGGACCAGCGCGACGAGCGCACCAGCCGTGTCGTCCGTTTCGGGTACACCCCCGCTCAGATCGGTCCAGGCCCAGCCGCCCGACGGTGCGCCGGTGCTATCGTGGGTCTCGTTGTGTTGGCAATCGAGCAACCAATCGAGGCAGTTTTCATCGAGCGAATCGTTTTCCATCGCATGCGACTGGCCGGCGAAGGAATTCGAGCCGTGCGAATCGTGCGCGGTATCGAGCGACGTTTCAAGCCACGATGAGCCGACGGCAACCGTTTCTCGCGCACCTTCCGATGTCGATTCTCCAGCCGTCTCCGACGACTTGCCCAACAGGGCGTTCATCGCCAGCGTCGTGTTCCAAGTGGCCAGGTTCGAGTCGATTGGCCAACTGGCGTCGCTGCGAACCGAGGCGAGCAAGAACTCGACGCCGCGGCGGACGGTCGGATGTTGGCCCAGGCCCATGCTGGCCAGGCTCATCACGACGAACGCGGTGAGGGGCGCCGATTCGAGGAAGCCGCCGCTCTCGGGTTGCATCCGCTCGATCACAGCAAGACTGCGTTTGCGCGCCGCGAGCCGCAGCACGCGAGTTATTGGATTGCGCGGCGGATCGTGGTGAAACTTCAACTGGCCAACCGCCGCGAGCACGGGTATCGCACAGCTGACGACCGGCAGTTGCAGGTAGCCGTACCATTTCTGCGGCAAGCTGGTGTACTCAAAGGGCAGGGCGGGTACGCTGCGCCAGGGCACCAACCCGGCCAGCGCGGCGCTCGCCAGGATCGGCGCGGAAAGACTCTTGTCGCGGCCGTATCGCTTCCGCAACGCCGCGATGCCGCCCTGCGCGTCGAGATACTCGTCCGCGTTGTCCAATAAGCCTTCGTATTTCGCCGGCACGCCCGTCAGGCGAAACGCGCTTTGCACCAGCAGCGTCGCCGCGATGTTTGAACGCCCGTTTTCCGTGTCGCCCCACCCGCCGTCGACATTCTGTCGTCCGGCCAACCAATGCAATGACTCGACGATCAGTTCGCTCAGGCCGCCCTGCAACATGTTCTGCAATTGGGTCCGTTCGGCGAGCGGCACACCGTCCGGCGAATCGAAGCCGCCGTTCGAATGGGCAATCACCAGCGCGCTCACCGCTGCGGCCGTAGCCAGCGGCGAACTGGACAGCTCGCCAACCCAGTGGCCGCCCACCGTCCGCTCGCCCAACAGCTCGGCGCGGACCGTCTGCTGCGCAGCGACAAGTCGCTCGACGTCGGTCTGCAGGCTCAGGATTGGGGGCGCAACCGGGGATGGATGCATTACATGCCTACCGCCGCGCATAAGCGCCGCAGGTGCCACGAGGAGGGGGAAAACCGCAAGGAGGGGTTGTTCATAAGGAATGTGAAGCGGACAAGCCGCTTACCGTATGCAAGGCGGGACAACAGGGCGTCTCCCACATCGACTCGCATCACTCGGCGCCAGCTGCTAGCGGCACCCAAGTCGTTGACCGAATCATTCTCTCGATCGTAAACCATCGAAACAATGTTGATTGCCGGGACAAACGAATGGAACCTGTAGGGTTCGAGCTTTTCAAACTGCCCGAACATCTCGCTCTCCCGCCTCGGTCCAACAGTTAAGATTTTAAGCGGCTCCCTGCCCGTTGTCGAGCGGCGTCGATTCCGGGCATCAACTGCCGGAATATTGGGACTGTCACGTTGTCACATTGGACCGGCAAAAACCGGTCTTATCCGGCCAATTGCGATATCCGGCGGCCATTTCGCCACGGCCGAAGAGTTTTCCTGAGTGGCCCGAAGTTTCTATCTTGACATTCCCCCGCCGCAAGACCGCGACGATTGGCACCGGCGCACCATTTGCTCCTCACAACCGTTATCCGGCGCACTCCGACTCCGTCGATTCTGTTTGGCCGCAAGTCACCGGGTAAAAAATAATGTTAGACTTTCCGTTGGGCGAGTTGCGGATGCGTGGACCGCTAACTCCATTCAGGAAATCTTCGTCAAAGGGGTTATTACGATGAATCGATTACTAGTTGCCGTCGTTGCGCTCGCCATCGGGCTGGCGGCCGCCGAATCGGCCCGTGCGCAAGTGTATCGAGCCTACTATCCGGCTCCCGCTCCCGTGGCGGTGACGAGCTACTATGCGCCGGGTCCAGTCGCCTACGCCCCCGCGCCAACGACGGTTTATTATCCCGCGGCCCCGGCGGTCGTCGCCACGACCCGCTATCGTCCGCTGATCGGCGGCTCGATCACACGCTGGCGCTACGTTAACCGCCCGGCGTACGTGTATCCGACGACCGTTGCGTATTACCCAGCTTGGTAGGTTTCAATTAGCTAAACCGCAAGCGACAGAGGATCGCCGCAGGTACTTCGTCGCGGCTGCCACTTACGCTTGCGGTTTAGCTCTCCTTGCGGAACTCACTGCGATACACGGGCAGCTCCGCCAACCTCATCCGCCGCTCGAAGTGTGTACGGAAATCGAGATCGTGTTCCGGCGGGCGCTCGGCCACGTCGAGCGGCCCGATAAGCGGTGTGTGCTCGGCCACCAGCTCGAGTCCCGACTGGAAATACTCTTCGACGTCGGTCCAGAAATGGAACTTCCCGTCGGGGACGAGCGTGCGGACCACGTCTTTGAGAAAAGCCTCGTTCATCACGCGCCGTTTGCGGTGCCGCTTCTTCCACCACGGATCGGGGAAGTAGACATGGACCGCGGCGAGCGAATTATCTGGTAGCAGCTCGCGGAACACCCGGTGGGCGTCGCCGTGGGCGATCGCGGCATTGGCTAAATTCCGCTTCGCCAGCCGCGATGCCGTGTGGTGGGCATATTTTTGCGCGACCTCGACGCCGAGAAAGTTGTGCCCGGGCACCGCCGTCGCAGCCGACTGCAAAAACAGCCCCTTGCCGCTGCCTACTTCCACCTCAAGCGGCGCACTGCCATCGGCAAACAGTGCCGCGGCATCCCAGGGGCGAGGAAGCTCTTCGACCAAGCGCAAATGCTCCGCGAGGTTGAGTGTCGGATCAAGTTTCGGCAATGCACGACGGCCCATGAAGTTCCTAACCGTCAGTCGTTCTTCGGCATGCGTGGATCGTCGAAGTTGAACATCTCCTGCACTTCGCGCTTCCAATCGGCGTCGGCAGGCGAAGCGCCGAGCCCAAGGATCGGCATCAAGAAGATGCCGGCGACAAAGCCGCCGATATGTGCCCAAAAGGCGACCTGCTCGCCGCCCAGGAACTCGCGGAAGATGTTGAGCCCCGCGGCCATCTGCAGCAGGAACCAAATCCCCAGCACCACCAGCGCCGGCAAATCGACGAAGAAGATCAAGCCGACAAAGATCAGCGTTTTGACCATCGCCTTGGGATAGGTGATCGCGTATCCGCCCAGCACCGCCGCCACGGCCCCGCTCGCACCGATCATCGGTATCGTGCTCTGTGGATCGGCCATCCACTGGCAGATCGTCCCGACCAGACCGCCGATCAGATAGAAACAGGCATACATGATCCAGCCGAGCCGGTCTTCGATGTTGTTGCCGAAGATCCACAACATCCACATGTTCATGCCGAGATGGACCCAACCGCCGTGGAGGAACATGGCCGTAAAAAAAGTCAGATAGACGTCGGTGGGGTCGCTGCTCAACGGAATCGGCTGGCCCTTGATCACCTGCCCCGCACCATTCATTTGCTGGGGAACAACGACGACCGGCTTTCCGGTCCGCAGTTCGGTGACCCGTTTGGGAATGAAGCCGTAGTGGTAAACGACGTACTCGCTGGGCTCGCGTCCCTGAAACGTCATCACCGCGATATTGGCGACGATGATCAGAATCGTCACCCAGGGAAATCGGCGATGGGGATTCAGGTCGTAGAGTGGAAACATGGCGAGGAACAGCCGGCTATCGCGGTCGACGGGACGAGCACTGCGAATCTTTCGCCACTATACACTCAAGCCATTCACTCGGCGCGGCCCGTCAAAGCAGCAACCGGAATCGGTATCCCGCGAATTTTTCCTTCGCAGACCATGCTCTCGCGGACGAAACATTGAAACCGGCAGCGAATCATCTGTCCCATCCGCAGCTGCAACCGCTCGCAGGCGATCACGAGCCGATCGCCGGGCACGACCGTGCCGCGGAACCGCACATCGTCGAGTCCGCCAAAGCCGACCATCTCGGCCCCCAGCAGATTGTGATGCTGCACATGGTAACTGCAGAGCTGAGCGGCTGCTTCGCACATCACGACACCCGGCATCAGTGGCATGCCAGGCATGTGGCCGCGCACCCAGAAGTCGGTGTCCGAGACGTCCTTGTAGCCGACGCACACGCCGCGCTCGGAATCGTCGAGCACCACAGCGGTCAGCTGCTCCATCTCGAAGCGCTGCGGATTGAATTTGCGGATTTGTTCGATATCCGCTACGACCCGCTCGAGATCGAATTCGGCCGGATCGAGTATCAGATCTTTGCCAGCCACAAATTACTTCCTGGGATGCCTGAGTCCTGGGTGTACCGAACCGCTGGAACGAATCGACTTCGCGCAAGCTCGGGGAACCGGTTGCCCGTGATTCGATGGCCCGCTGCCGAATCTAGACCAGACTTGAGACGACTAGGTCTTCACGACGTGGCGGCGTTGCTTGCGGGGACGGCTGCACGCGGGGCGGGCGCCGTGATTGGCTTTCTTAACTTTGCGACCTGGCTTGGCCATGACAAAACTCCTCGAGCGGTCGACCGCGGTCGACCAATTTAATTTGCTGCACCGGCATTAACATATTGCACGGGGCCGACTTCGAGCCCCGAAACGAATGCGTAGACCCGCCAGTGTAGCAAATGCCGGGGCCGGCCGGAAGCGGAGGAGCCGGGCGTCGGTCAGGGCTTGGACTGTAAATCCCAGGCGGTAATCCACGTGATTTCCACCGGCTTCAGGCCAAAATCCGTCCGCAGTCGCTGATCCATGTCCGCCAAATGGCCGGCACCATAGAAGATCGCCAAATGTTTCTTGCCAGCCTTGATCTGATCCTTCAGCACCGCCAGGGCCGCTTTGTTCCGGTCGGTGATCAGCACCGAGCCTTCTTCGCCGCCAAAGCTGGTCAGCATCTCTTCCGTGTTTGCCAACTGCTCGGCCAACACTCGCTTCAATCGCAGCGGACGGTCCTCCGCAAACAACGCAGCGAAAATCGCCATGTCGGGCGACTCGCCGTTGGCCGCCATTTCGCTCTGGGCGCCCATCGTGTGTCCCAGCAACCGCATGTACATCTGCAGGAACCCCTCGTTCCGACCTTTCATCGCTTCCAAGAATTGGTCGGGCGACATGTCGGCGTGGACAAAATTCTTCTTGGTGTAATCAATCTTCTCCAGCTGGTGCTCCAGCGCCAGCATCGACTTCATTCCGTTTTGCAGCGCCCCCAGTGGATGGGCGTTTGACGTGCCGCGGCCGCGCTCGACCACGGTCCCCTCGGGGGCGACCAGTTCGTAGAGCAGCGCGTCATACGATTCGAAGCGGCGATTGAGTTCGTCGTAGTATTTGGCGTCGCCAATATGTACGGCCGCCACCAGATCGACCGTCACTGGCTCACCCGTGGCTTTTGGATCGCGAACGGCTGGTTCGTAGCGAACGATCGCCGACTCCATCGCGATGGGCCGCTTCTTGTCGTCATAACGGACGCGGACCCAGTCCTTCCCTAGGCTGTCGGAATCGGCGACAGCCGCGTCGCTTTTTTCGACAGGCAACGTGGCGGTTGGCGGCGCCGCGACCATACTGCCGCGCAAAATCATCCAGGCGACGACCAATTCGAGCCCAGCGGCGACAAATCGCAGCAACCGCAAAGTTTGGCGACTTTGCGACACACCGAAACAGTAACTTTTTTTGAAGGGCAATCGCACGGCGGCTCCTTGGACGATCAGTCGAAACTGCTGCAAAATGAAATCGGGCCAATAGCCCGGTATTTCCTGCACAGACTCGGCAGTGCTGCAAGTATATGCCGCCGGCACGAAGGGGACAAAGCGATTGCGACGACCATCGTTTTTCCGGCGTGGGGCGGAAAACTCGCATTCGGGAACACTTGGCCCGAATCGAGGACAGATATAAGATACAGCTTCGGGGCTCTCACGCTCCGATCTCATGGCTCCTGCGGGTACCTGCCCCACCTGCGGGAGCTTTTTTTGCGCCTCTCACGGCTGCTGCCGCAGCCAGCGTCGCTCTTCACGACTCGTCTCGTTCTACCGGACACGGCCAAAAACTGGCCAATTCTGGCGAACTGCCTCCGCTGCTACCGCCGCATGCAGCCAACTCAACGGCCGGAACAATCCGCACAACCCCGATTTTCGCTTCTCTTTACCGATCTTACTCAACTGGTATCGATAGCGCATCCGATACTACCCACACCTGTTGTTACGGACTGCCGCGCAAGGCGCGGCGGCTGGTTGACGTCCTCCACGTCACGAGGGGTTGTGGGTTACGATGAGATTCCAAACAAAACAGATTCTGGCGGCGATCGGCTTGTGCCTGGCAGTGGTTGCGAATGCAGTGGTTGCGAACCACGCCTGGCGCAACCCAATCTGCCATTCGGCCCCGAGAACTACTCGCACGACTTCCAACTCTTTGCGCCCGTCGAACTCGACCTCGACAACGAACCGGTGCAGGACGACTACGGATTTTGGGCGGGCTACAACAAGCTCGCCTGGTCGTTCAGCGGCGAGCACGTCACGATCGGTGATCCGAATGTCACCGTGCTGGCCGAGACCATCTATTACGCGAAACCCGAGGACCTAGACCTCGCGAATCGACCAGAACCCTACCAGATACAGAACGGCCTGCAGAATGCGCTTCCCGATGCTGAATTTGCATTCGGTGACCGCTATGAATTCGGCTATCGCAACCGCGGCAATGGCTGGATGTTCGGCATCCTCGATGGACCCGAACAGAGTCAATTCCAGGTCTATGGCATGTCGCCGACTTTGCAGGGAACCTCGCTCCCCAATACTCCGCCGGTTGATCCGAGTTATCGAATTCCGCCCAATGCCATCGCAGCAGACACACTCTACGCACTCGGCTTTGGCAACGTCCACGTTAACTTTGACACACCGGCGGGTTACCTCCAGGGGTTCCGAGACTATCTCAACTCCTTTGTGGATGCCCAGATTGGTACTCAGGTCGGTCCGGTCGCCTATGTCGGCAACTACGGCGGTATGCAAGAGGACGACCTCGATGATGATCTAGGTTTTACGTTCTTTCGGCTCACGGACGACTTGAACGGAAACTTCATCTTCGGTTCCACCATCATTATTGATCCTACTACAGGTCAGATCAGCATCCTCACCGACTACGGCGACCTCCATACATTCAACATCGCGTTCGACCAGGTCCAGGTACGTTCGCGCACCAAAACTACTGGCGTGGAAGCGATGTGGACGCACGAGCTGACGAACAGCCACTACATGGCCAAGCATCAGAACAACCACGTGGAGCTCGGTTTTGGTGCCCGTTTCTTGCAGGTGAGCGACGAATTTGGCTTCGTGGCGAACGGTGGCATCTTGGGTCTCACCACGTCGGACACGAACATCGACAACAATATCGTGGGACCACAGGTTCGTGCCAAATGGGTCAATCAACGACAAAGATGGCGTACGTCAGGCACCGCCAGCATGTTATTCGGCTACAACACGCAGAATTGGGCGCAAGAAAATGGGATCGGCTTTGAACTGGTTCCCGGTGCTACGAACCGATTGTTGTATGCCCAACCGACATACTCGCAACACGGCCTTACTTTCAATCAATTCTCACCCGTGGGTGAGTTGCGACTCGAAACGGCCTATTACCTGACGCAGGCCTTCGCCCTCAAGGTGGGCTACACGGGCATGTATGTCGGGAACATCAAGCGGGCTGCGACGAGCGTTCGCTACTACTTGCCCGACATGGGCTATCGTAACTCCGGCAACCAGGAGTTGATTTCCAACGGCGTCGATTTCGGCATCGAGTTCGTGTACTAGTGCCGCGACGCGTCGGCGCAGCAAAAAGGCGTCAGGAACCTTGCCGTAGCGAGGGGCACCCCAGCGGGACCCTTCGCGCGGCAACACACCTGACGCCTTGTCGGTTTCCGGGCACCGAGCTACAAAACGCTCGGTCGCCGACGACTTACGACTGCTCCGTTTTACGACTGCTCAACCGCCATGGCCAATCGGCTGGCGTGCCGCTTGCGCAGCTCTTCTAGCTCCATCATCAAGCGGTGTCGTAGCGGACTTTCCGGCCGCAATTCGTCGAGCAGCAATTCCGCCCGATCAAAGGTGGTTAGCTCGATCTCGCTCGAGGTGAACATCCGGCTCCAACTGCGCGAGACCTCTTTCTCAGTTAACAACTTGAGACTCCTTGTAAGACTGACGAAACGAGAGGACTTCAACTCGCTCTACTGATTCATTCTAGCGATCAAGCCGCCGCGCTGCAAAGCAGTTTGCGCGTTGTCGTGACGCGGGGGACGCGGCACAATCGTCAAAGTCGTCGCACGGGTGTGCTGAATCGCCTGCCGAAACAGCCTTGAGTCGGATTCGTCCCACCAGCGGTGATTTGGCGATCTACCAGCGCAACTCAATGAACTGACACGCTTTACATCATTTCGGGGACGACTATGATGAAACATAGAACGTTCCGGTCCCAGAATTAGCTTTTCCCACTCTCGCGGACTGTCGCGGGCCCCGGAGGTGCATGCCATGTCCCAAGCCATCGTCGACCCGGCCGAACTCCGCCGCTTCGCCAACAATCTCAAAAAATTCAACCAGGATCTGGAAGAGCGGATGACGTCGCTCCGCGGCCAGATGCAGGCACTCGCTACCACTTGGCGCGACCAGGAGCACAAAAAGTTTACCGACGATTTCGAGCACCACATGCAGATCATCGCCAAGTTCATCGAGACCACGAGCGAGCACGCCCCCTTCCTGATGCGGAAGGCCGAACGGATCGAGGAATACTTGCAGCAGCGGTGACGAAGCAAAGTCGGGAGCGGTCACCATGTTGGTGCTCCACCCTGAACCCCGAACCCTGAACCCTTCTCTCCATGCCGGCCAACGTCCAATCTCTGGAGGCGATCACTGCCGTGCGATCGGCGCTGGTGACGTTTCGCGACGACTTGGATCAAGCCATCTCGGCGATCGACCTCGAGATGCGCAAAGTGCTGGATTGGCTCGAGCACGATCGGCCCAGGTATTGGCGCAACCAACTCCGCGACTCCCACGACGCGGTAACCCAGGCCCGGCAGGCGCTTCATCGCTGCCTGATGTATCCGATCAACGACGAGCGGCCGTCCTGTTACGAGGAACGCGCCGAGCTGAAGAAGGCCGAGGCCCGGCTCGCCTATTGCGATGAGAAGTCGGAACGGCTGCGACATTGGATCCGCGAAGTCCGCCATGAAATGTCGGAGTACCAAGGCCGGATCAGCCAGCTGAAGGACCTGGTCGAAACCGACGCGCCCCAAGCGATGCTAATCCTCGATCGGCTCGTAACAAGACTCGAAGAGTACCAATCCATCAGCCGACCGACCGGCGGACTGACCGCTTCAGCGGCCAGTGAATCCTTCGCCCGCGAACTAATGCCCGACCCCGTACAGCTTCCCCCTAAGGAACTGGCAGTCGCACCCGCCGCTGACCCGGACATTCCCGGCGACGAGGAGGCATCATGAAAAAGTGCGACCTCTTCACCTCCGCCGGCCGCATCCGCCACGCGCTCGAAGAACTCGAAGCCGCCTGGCACCGCAGCACCGACGAATGGAACGACCCGGTCAGCCATCGCTTCGCGGAACAGCAGCTCGAACCGATGATTCCGCGAATCAAGCTCGCGCTCGATGCCATCGGCCGGATGCACCAACTCATGACCGAGGCTCAGCGTGACTGTGAAAACTGACGAGCCGCTGTCGATCATTCGGCAATTGGAGTTGATGCGCGCGCTGCAGCGACTCTCCAACGAACGGGCCCAATCCGAATCGCGCGTTCGTGCTGCGCTCGACGACGGACTCCGCGAAGCGGCCGAGCGACGCGACGCGACGGCCCACGAGGCGGAAGATCGAAATTCCATCGGTCGCGTCAACGCCCAAATCGAATACGAGTCGACACGCCAGGCAGTCCAGCAGAAGTACGAACTCGATCGCGACGCGGCTCAGCAACAGTACAAGGACCTGCGCAGCTCGGTCGAATCGACCCACACGCAAGAACTGCGCTCGGCGACCACTGAGAAGCAAGAGCGCACCTGGGAAATTCAGTCCCTGTACGAGGGGACCAAGGAACAGCCGCGCGAAAAAATGGTCGAGACCGAAAAACGGCTCGACGCGATTCGTGCCGAGCTGGCGGTGCTCGAGCAGGATTCCACGGCGATCCTCAAGATGCGCCGCCAGTTGCGCGACTTTCCGCCGATTGCCATGGAAGTGTCGGACGCGACGTCGTCGCAGGACGGCGATCCAGTCGAAGCCGCGCTGGCGACCGCAAACCAGCGCGCGGCCGCCGTCCGCGCGGCCGCGTTGAAGCTCTACAAGCAGTGGTTGCCTAAGCTGTTCGAAGATGAATTCCTGCTCGTGCCATTCCTCGTGGCCTGGGCAGTCGCGGCAGCGCTCGCCGGAAGTCAATTCGGCTGGCCCCAGTGGCATTTGTGGGTACCGACCAGCGTTGGGTTGGCGGCCGTCGTCGCGGCACTGTTTGCCGTCGCCTTGTTCCCCCGTGCCCGGCGTCAAACGCACGCCCAATTCGAAGTGGTGCGGCGAGAGCTCGCGTCCGCGCGGCAGGCGATCGATTCCGTGTCCGCGGCGGCGCAGCAAAAAGCTCGTCGCGAGTCGCAATCGCTCGTTTCGCAGCGCGACCAGGAATTAGCCGTCGTGGCGAAAAAGTTCAACGCCACGATCGAGGAAAAAAACCACTGGAAGGAAACCGAGTTGGATCGTGCTGGCCGCGAGTTTCCCGAAAAACTTGCGGAACTTCGCAGCTGGTTTGAGCAGGAATTGGCGTCGGTCGATCGAAATTTCAACGAGACGCTGGCCAAGCTGGCCGAGGAGCGGGAGCAACGCCGGGCCGAAAGCCTCCGTGAATTTGACGAGCGGACGCGAGAATTGCACGCTGCATTCGAAACCAATTGGAAAACGCTCGCCGACCACTGGCACACCGGCTATGCCGCCATTCAGGCAGCATGGGACAACATCGCGGCCCACTGCCAGCGGCTGTTTCCCGATTGGGCGGCGATCGATCAAGCCGCCTGGACGCCACCCGCCGTCGCACCCGCGGCGATTCGCTTCGGCCGCGTGGGACTCGACCTGGCGAACATCAAGAACGGAATCCCCAAAGACGAACAGCTCCGTCCGGCGACGACCGCCATAACGCTGCCCGCCTTGATGACGCTCAAAGAGCATCCGGCGATGATTCTCACGGTCGAAGAAGAGGGCCGCCGCGCCGCGATCGACGTGCTCCAGGCGACGATGTTGCGCTTCCTGACGGGGATGCCGCCCGGAAAGGTGCGGTTCACGATCCTCGATCCGGTCGGACTCGGCGAGAGCTTTGGTTCGTTCATGCATCTGGCCGACTACGACGAACTGCTGGTCTCCAGCCGCATCTGGACCGAGCCGCGGCAAATCGAAGAGCAACTCACGCGGCTCACGGAGCACATGGAGACGGTGCTGCAAAAGTACCTCCGCAACGAGTTCGCCACGATCGACGAATACAACGAGCGGGCCGGTGAAGTAGCCGAGCCGTTCCATGTGCTGGTAGTCGCCAATTTCCCAGCCAACTTCAACGACACGGCCGCCCGCAAGCTGCTGAGCATCATCCAGAGCGGTCCGCGGTGCGGGATCTATACGCTCGTGAGCATCGATCGCAAGCTGCGGCTGCCGACCGACTTTCAACTAGCCGATCTCACGGCGGCGGCCGTCCACCTCGACTGGCAGGCCGCTGAAAAGCGGTTCCGCTGGCGCTATCCGGCGTTCGAACAACTGCCGCTCACCCTCGACGCGCCGCCCTCGGCCGAGCGGTTCAACGACGTGGTCCGCGCCGCGGGTGCCGCGGCAAAGAGTGCGATGCGCGTCGAAGTGCCGTTCGAAACGGTCGCGCCGGCCGACGACAACTTGTGGAAGGGCGATAGCAGCCAGGAGCTGGTCGTCCCGCTCGGCAGGGCAGGGGCCATGCGACTGCAATCGGTGCGGCTTGGCCGCGGCACGTCGCAACATTTGCTCGTCGCCGGCAAGACGGGCTCCGGCAAGTCGACGTTCCTGCACGCGTTCATCACCAACGCCGCGCTCCACTACTCGCCCGATCAGGTCGAGTTCTATCTGATCGACTTCAAAAAGGGCGTCGAGTTCAAAACATACGCCACTCACCGCCTGCCACACGCCCGCGTGATCGCCATCGAAAGCGAGCGCGAGTTCGGCCTGAGTGTGCTCGAACGGCTCGATGGCGAGCTCCGCCGACGCGGCGAACTGTTTCGCGTCGCCGGCGTGCAAGACGTTCCCGGCTACCGCGCGGCGTGCCCCAACGAGCGGATGCCGCGGATCGTGCTGGTGATCGACGAGTTTCAGGAACTGTTTGTCGAAGACGACAAGCTCGCGCAAGACTCGGCGCTGCTGCTCGATCGCCTGGTGCGGCAAGGCCGTGCGTTTGGCGTGCATGTGATGCTCGGCTCGCAAACGCTCAGCGGCGCCTATTCGCTTGCCCGCAGCACGATGGGGCAGATGGCTGTGCGGGTCGCATTACAATGCAGCGAAGCCGACGCGCACGTCATCCTCAGCGACGAGCGCAACATGGCGGCCCGCTACCTGACGCGCCCCGGCGAAGCGATCTACAACGATCAGAACGGCCTGCTCGCCGGCAACCAGCCGTTTCAGGTCGTCTGGCTCTCCGAGTCGAAGCGCGTCGAGTACCTCCGCAAAGTGGAAGACTTCGCCACCGAGCAGGAAATGGTCACGCCGCCCACGATCGTGTTCGAGGGCGATTCTCCGGCCGACCCCGCCGAGAACGAGCAGCTGGCTCATGCCCTGGCGAACGGCGACGCGCCGGTTTCTGCCGGCGGTCCCAAGGCCTGGCTCGGCTCGGCCGTGGCGATCAAGGAGCCGACATTCGTCAGCTTCGCCCGCCATGCGGGGAGCAACCTGCTGGTGGTCGGCAGCGAAGAGGAGTCGGCATTTGGCGTGCTCGCCAACGCCGTCGTGGCGCTAGCCGCACAAAACTCGCCGCGGTTCTTCGTACTCGATGGCACACGGCCCGATTCGCAATTCGCCGGCGCCTGGCAGCGGCTCGGAGAATCCCTCGCCGATTCGGTCACCGTCGTCGCGCCGCGCGCGACCGGATCCACGATTGCCGAGGTTGCCGCCGAGCTGGCCCGCCGCGAGTCGGCCGGCGAAGAGGACGCGCCGACCTGGTACCTGGTGATCCACGACGCGGGCCGCTTCCGCGATCTCCGCCGCGGCGAGGATGACTTCAGCTTCTCCTCGGATCGCGACAAGCCGCCGCGCCCCGACCGCCAGTGGGCCGAGATCGTCCGCAACGGCCCCGCCTGGGGCGTCCATTCGCTCGTCTGGTGCGATTCGTACAACGACGTCAACCGGCTCGTCGACCGGCAAACGCTCCGCGAATTCGAACTCCGCGTGCTGTTCCAGATGAGCGCCGCCGACTCGACCAACCTGCTCGACACGCCGGCCGCCAGCCGCTTGCGCCAACATCGCGGCCTGTTCTACAGCGACGACCTCGGCACCCAAGAAAAGTTCCGCCCCTACGGCCCGCCGACGCAAGAATGGCTGGCCCGTGTGCGTGCTGCGCTAGCGGTTTGACCGTCGCCAACACAAAAGCGCCGCGGCAATCAGCAACAGCATGGCAGTCGCCGGTTCCGGCACGCTGAGTGCGCCGCTGCCGCTGCCGGACACGTTTCCGAAGCGCGACTTCCAGAAAGCGTAGTCCGCCTGGTCGATCTTGTTCGCGCTCGCGCCCGTGTTGTTGCCGTTGGCGCGGAGGTCGGTTGTCGAGCCGAGCGTGTTTCGCCAAATGGTGTAGTCCGCGGCGTCGACGATGCCGTTGCGGTTGTAGTCGCCCGGGATCGGCTCGGGCAGCGTCACTTCCCAGCCGATGTCCGCTAGTGCCGCGGCGTCGAGATTCGTGAGCTGCCGCCGCATGGTGGCCGGCAACGCAGGAACCATCAACGGCGTCTGACTCGTGGAACCGCCGAAAACGGTGCTATCGATCGTGGAACTCCAATGGCCGGCCGGGCCGGCATTCTCGGGTTGGGCGAGCGGCACGGGGCCGCCCATTCCGTAGGCCGCCTTGGCCTGCGGCCCGTTGAATGTCAGTCCGCTCACATAGCCGTTCCAAGCGGTGCTGGCGCCCAGGCCCAGGGTGTGCCCAAGTTCATGCAGCAGGACGGAATACAAATCGGTTTTCCCGGCGGCGGGCTCCGTCGTGTGGTTGAAGTGCCACGGCGTGTCGATGTCGACCGATAGCGTGCCGCCCCATGCGGCGAAGCCACTCGTCTCGCCCCGCGTTTGTCACCGCGTTCAAGAATTGGTTCGTCGTATTGTCGATATGGGTGGCTTCTTGGCTCGTGAAACTACCGGCTGTTGAAGTGAGACCTGTCTGGTCATATCCGCCGGGCCCTCCGAGCCCGAGCGTTCCCGCGGGTAAATTGCGGGCACCGACCAAAACGACAAATTCATTCGCCGCGATCGAAACATTCGCCTCGGGATTTGCGAAGCCGGTCGATGGATGATTGTAAGTTCGCCGCCATCGCCACGTTGGCTGTGCCGCCGAGCGAACCATGGAAATCTGCGGGCGTCTGGATCGCCGAGAGCGTGTCCTGGAGGATCCCCGAGTAGAAGCTCGCCGCCGCGTCCATCGCCGCCCGAGCTTGCGTGCCCACGCCGAAGAAATTGTTCGTGTCGTAACCGTAGTCGATGCGAACCGTCGCCGCGGCGGCGAAATTCGCCCAGGCAGCCGCCACGATCAAGAAACTCAGGAGAATTTGGCGGAGTTTTTGCATCAGCCTGAAATGTTTGCCAACCGGTCGCTGCCCATCTCCATCTTAACCTATCGCCCCAAAACGGCCACCAAAACGCCACCCGCTCGACAACGGGCCACAACACCTTAAAATAGCGGTTCGCTAACGACAAAAACCTTCAGGCCAGCAGGAAAGGCACGTTCGCCATGAGCATGATTGTTGACATTCACGGTCGCCAAATTCTCGATAGCCGCGGAAATCCCACCGTCGAAGTCGACGTCACGCTCGACGACGGCACGATCGGCACCGCGGCCGTCCCCAGCGGCGCCAGCACCGGCGTCCACGAAGCCTGGGAGCTCCGCGATGGCGACAAAAAGATGTTCCTCGGCAAGGGCATCACCCAAGCCATCAACAACATCAACGAAAAAATCGCCGACGAGCTGGTCGGAGCCGACGCGCTCAACCAGATCGGCGTCGACAACATGCTGATCGAGCTCGACGGCACGCCGAACAAGAAAGAGCTCGGCGCGAACGCGATTCTCGGCGTTTCGCTCGCCACGGCCCACGCCGCCGCCAAATACGTCGGCCTGCCGCTCTATCGCTACGTCGGCGGCTCCAACGCCCGGCTGCTCCCGGCGCCGATGATGAACATCGTCAACGGCGGCCAGCACGCCGACAACTCGGTCGACGTCCAGGAATTCATGATCTTCCCGCTCGGCTTCGACAATTTCAGCGACGCCCTCCGTTGCGGCTGCGAAATCTTCCACCATCTCAAGAAGGTGCTGCACGACAAGAAGCTCAGCACCGCAGTGGGAGACGAAGGCGGCTTTGCTCCGGACCTGCCCAACAACGCGTCGGCGATCGACTTGATCCTCGAAGCGTCCGAAAAGGCGGGCTACAAGCCGGGCGAGCAGGTGTGGATCGCGATGGACGTCGCCGCCACCGAGTTCTACGACGCCAAGACCGGAAAGTACACGATCGACGGCAAGCAGCTGGACTCGGCCGGCATGGTCGAACTGCTCTCCGGCTGGGTTTCGAAGTACCCGATCTGCTCGATCGAAGACGGTTGCAGCGAAGACGACTGGGATGGCTGGAAGCTGCTCACCAAGCAGCTCAGCTCGAAGGTCCAGCTCGTGGGCGACGACCTGTTCGTCACCAACGTCGAACGGCTGCAACGCGGCATCGACGAGGACATCGCCAACAGCATCCTCATCAAGGTCAACCAGATCGGCACGCTGACCGAGACGATCGACGCGATCCGGCTGGCCGATCGCCACGGTTACACCAACATCATGAGCCACCGCAGCGGCGAAACCGAGGATTCGACGATCGCGGACCTCGCGGTCGCCATGAGCACGGGCCAGATCAAGACCGGCAGCGCCTCGCGCAGCGACCGAATGGCCAAGTACAACCAGCTGCTGCGAATCGAAGAACAACTCGGCGACGCCGCGCAATTCGGCGGGCCGCTGTTCCCGAGGAAGTAAACGGGACTCAATGACGAATTTCTAATGCCGAATGACGAATGGGGAACGCCTCATTCGTCATTCGCCATTTATCATTCGTCATTTTCCCCGCTCTCTGTGGTAAAATTTCTAGATGCCTCCAACCGAGAAACCGCCCGTCACCGACTCGCCCTGGCTCTGGGTGCTGCTGTTCGCGGTGGTGGGACTGATTCTGCTCGGGGTGATTAGCGGTCAGTACGGCAAGCGGCAAGCGCGGCTCGAGCGGCAGTATCAGGCCCGCGAGCGGATTGCCGACGATGAGCTCGGCGATGAGGCTGCTGCCGACCCCGCGCGCCGCGCCTATTCATCGCCCGAGAAGACGCTCGTCCCGATCTGGCCGCTGGCAGTCCTGCTGGGCGGAACAATCGTGCTCTCTGCGGTGATGCTCGGCCGCGAACTCCAGAGGCGGTCGCCATGAACTACCTGGCTGAGAACGCGCTTCCCATCTGGGCCCTCGGAACTGTGCTCGTCACGATGGCCGGCGTCGTTTATTGGCAATCGCGCTCCGGCGCGGCGCTGGGGGCGATGCTCGCCGTGGTGGTCGTCACGGGGCTGCTGCTGGTGGTCGAACGCTTGATCGAGACGCCCCGCGAGGCGGTGGAGCGGACCCTTTATGAAATGGCCGACGTCGTTGAGCGAAATGACGTCGAGGGCGCGCTCGCTTTTGTCGCGCCGGGAGCGTCGCAGATTCGCAAGGACATCGAGACGCTCATGCCGCAGGTCCGCATCGAACGGGCCAACATCATGGGCACCCCCGAAACGCAAGTCGACCTGACCCAATCGCCGCCGACCGCGAGCGTCTCCTGCCGCGGCTTCGTCTACGGAACGCTCCAGCGGAACGGCATGACCGGTGGCCAGGCGGTTGAGCTCGTGATTACTTTCGTCCAAGACGGCGATCGTTGGTTGGTGCAGGACTACACATCGCCCAGGGATTGGCGGCGGGCAGTTTCCGGCGGACGCAACTAGCGGTTTATTCCGGCACCGGCAGCGGTCGGCGACGATCGCTCGGCCAATCACCGCGCCGGCGCGGCCCGCCTTGCGACCAATTGCCGCCATTCCAACCACCACCGTTCCATGGGCCGTTGTTCCAGTTGCCTCCTCCATTCCAATTGCCACCGCCGTTCCAGGGGCCGCCGTTCCAACCTCCGTTGTTCCAGCCGCCGCCGTTCCAGCCATTGTTCCAATTGTTGCCGTTCCCGTCCCAGCGTCCGCTGCCCCAGGGGCCAGCCGCCTGCTCGCCGTTGTAGAAGCTGCCGCTGAGGATCGCTTCCTTCCAGACGTCGTTGAACATCTGCCATTGGGCACCGAGCTCGCCGCCGCCGTCGCCCCAAGCTTGGACCTGGTACGAAGTATCCATCGAGCCGTCGCGGCCGTTGTTGACGGTCCGCGTGCGACGGTAGCTGCTGGTGACGAGTCGTTGATCGTCCAGCGGTTCGACTGCATCTTTCCGCGCGTACTGACCCACGCGGGCACCGGTCTCCGGATCGTTCGTAAACGTGCTCCGCCGAAAGACCCAGCTCAACTTCGCTTGCGGTGAATCGATCGCTTCGTTGGCAGCGATCGGGGCGGGCGCGTGGACCAGCGACACGCAGCGGGGCATGCAACCGGCGTCGCAAGCCTGGGCCGATCGAACAGAGATCGAGAGCAAGAGCGCTGCACCGAATGCCAGCGCGAGTCGCGCAATTTGGGAGATCATCGGAGGAGCCTTCGTCGGGAGCGGGCGGGAAGAGGGGGATTGCCGTGGCGCTCGCGCACCCACGACTCCCATTTTAATTGGCGCTCCCGGCGCTCAAACCGATGTTGCCAAATCGCCACAAAAGTGCATCCCGCACCGTTTGCACCGATTATTCGGCGTCAATTTTGGATCGGAGCGGCTGGCTCTTCCGCCGGTTCGTTGGCTGCCTCATCAACCCGTTCGAGGATCACCAGCTCATGCTGCTCGGGGTGGAAGAAGTACTCCTGGTTCGGCTCCAGCTCTGGCAGCTCGATCATGTTGGGTTCGATGACCTTCTTCATGAACTCTTCGGTCGTCTTGGGATATTTGCCGTCGTTCTCGCTATTCACGTAGAAGTCCAGCGCCGACTTGATCTGCCAGCCCAAGGCGCGGTCCATGGCAATGATCCGCGCGTTGGCCAGCGCACCGTAGTAGCGGAGCGGACCCTCTACCTGGTTCTTGCGCTGCTTCTTGCCGACGATGCCGGCTAACGCTTCCTGTGCTTCCGGGCCAGTGAGCAAGCCTTGCGGATTCTTGACCGTGATTGTGATCGACGTTTCGTTGTCCGGATTGGGCGCCGGCTGGGCGGCCTGGAGCGCGGCTTGCTTGGCGGCTTCTTCCGCCGCAGCTTTTTCGGCGGCAATTCTTTCTTTTTCCACTCGCGCTTGTTCGGCCGCGGCCGCGGCGGCTTCCGCCTGCTTCGACTGCGAGAGTTGATCCGCCAGCGAGTCCATATCCGAACCACCGCCCGCCGGGCTATCGCAGCCCGTCGTCGCAAGCACGGCTAACAGAATCGCGATCCACGCTACCGAGAGATGAAACGATTTCATAACGATCCTCTCCGACGTTTGAACTGGCCGCTTCCGCAACCAGTTCGACCAAGCCCCTGTTAAGTGCGCCCCTGTCGATTGCCCCTGCTTACTATCTATTTACTATTTCGCATTTGCTCCGGTGAGCGAAAACTTCCAGCCCGCGAGCGTCTCCAGCATCCGCTGCTCCGTCCGATCGATCCGTAGTGGCGTAAGCGTCACGAACCCGCGCCAATCGCTTCAAGGTCGGTGAGCTCGCCCGCGGCCGCGATCGGCGGCGTGCCCATTGCCCAGTAGTAGTGCCGGCCCTTCGGATCGGTCCGCTCCTCGAAGTCGGCCGGCCAACGGGCCGTCGCCATCGGCACCACGCGAACCTCGGTCGGCCGCTCGAGTGCCACGCTCGGGATATTAATATTGTACAAAGACCCGGCCGCCGGGTCCTGCTGCCCATCCTGCTGGTCTACAATTTGCTCGATCAGATTCGTCGCCAGCGTCGCCGCGGCGTCGAATTTCGGCCGTTCGTCGTATTCCAGCGACACCGCGACGCTCGGAATGCCAAACAGCGCCCCTTCGGTCGCCCCAGCCACGGTGCCCGAATAGAGCACGTTGATGCCGATATTGAAGCCGCCGTTGATGCCGCTGACGATCAGATCGGGCCGCTTCTTACAGAATCGGCCAATCGCCAGCTTCACGCAATCCGCCGGGCTCCCCTCGACCGCCCAGCCCCGCCGTCGATCGCCGTCGAATGCCTCAGCGGCCATCAGGGGCGAGAGAAAAGTGATCGAATGGCCCACGCCGCTTTGTTCGATCGCCGGCGCGACGACCGTCACTTCGCCCAGCCGCGCGAGCGCCGCTCCATGGCGGCCAAGCCGGGCGCGTAAATTCCATCGTCGTTTGTCAGCAGGATTTGCATCGAAATCAATATACGCCCGTCGCCGCCGACCAGCAACGCGGTGCCGGCTTGGACAGAATCGTGGCCACTAGTGGTCACGCAGAGTCGGTCCTATAATGCTTCGTTTCCAATTCGAGCCGCGATTCGCCCATGCCTGCCGCCGCCTCTCCAGCGAACAACACATCCGCCAGCATCAACAGCGAGCGGGTGCTCGTGCTCGATTTCGGCGCCCAGTACGTCCAGCTCATCGCCCGCCGCGTCCGCGAGCAACACGCTTACTGCGAAATCGTCCGGCACGACATCACGGCCGAGCGAATCCGTGAACTCGCACCGAAAGGGCTGATCCTCTCCGGCGGCCCGGCTAGCGTGTATGCCCAGGGTGCACCGCAATGTGATCCCAAGATTTTTGAGCTCGGCATTCCTGTGCTCGGCATCTGCTATGGCATGCAGCTGATGTGTCAGGCGCTGGGTGGCAAGGTCCAGCGGCATGAGGTCCGCGAGTTCGGCCGGGCGAAGCTGACGGTCGACTCGTCGCAACCCGACGCGGCCGATCTGTTCGCCGGCGTCGCGCGGGAGACGCAAGTCTGGATGAGCCACGGCGACCAGGTCGATCGCGTGTCGGACGATTTCATCTCGCTCGCCGCGACGGACACTTGCCCGCACGCGGCGGTGAAACATCGCGCACTGCCACTCTACGGCCTGCAGTTCCACCCCGAGGTGACCCACACTGTCGAAGGCAAGACGATGCTCGCCAACTTCGTCAACAAGGCCTGCGGCTGCCGCGGCACCTGGCGACTGGGCGACTTCGCCGAGCAGACGATCCGCGAGGTGCGGGAGCGCGTCGGCAACGATCGCGTGATCTGCGGTCTCTCGGGCGGCGTCGATTCGTCCGTCGTCGCGGCACTCTTGTACCAGGCGATCGGCCCGCAGCTCTCTTGCATCCTCGTCGATAACGGCCTGTTGCGCAAGGGCGAGGCGAAGAGCGTGATCGACGAGTTCAGCAAACACTTCAAAACGGACCTGCACGTCGTCGAGGCCGAGGACCTGTTTTTGAACGCGCTCTCGGGTGTCACCGAGCCGCAAGAGAAGCGCCGCCGCATCGGCCACACATTCATCGACTGCTTCACCTCCGAGGCCCGCAAAGTGCAAGGGGCGAAGTATCTGGCCCAGGGCACGCTCTATCCCGACGTGATCGAAAGTGGCGCCGCGCTCGACGGCCCAACCGATACGATCAAGCTCCACCACAACGTCGGCGGCCTCCCGGCCGAACTCGGCTTCGAGCTGGTTGAGCCGCTACGCGACTTGTTCAAAGACGAAGTCCGTCAGCTCGGGCTGCAGCTCGATTTGCCGGAAGAGATCGTCTGGCGGCATCCGTTCCCCGGCCCGGGGCTCGCCGTCCGCTGCCTGGGCGAGGTGACCAAACCGCGACTCGAGACGCTGCGGGAAGCCGATGCGATTGTGGTGGGCGAAATCAAAGCGGCCGGCTTGTATCGCGCCACGTCGCAAGCATTCGCGGTACTGCTCCCCGTGCAGAGCGTCGGCGTGATGGGTGACGAACGCACTTATGATGATGCACTCGCCGTCCGCTCGGTAAACACCGACGACTTCATGACCGCCGACTGGAGCCATCTCCCCTACGACCTGCTCGCCCGCATCTCGACGCGGATCATCAATGAAGTAAAGGGTATCAACCGCGTCGTCTACGACATCTCGTCAAAGCCGCCCGCCACGATCGAGTGGGAATAGAACCGAAATCGTACACGCTGCTTCGGTTTCGCGACCCGTGACGATCGCTTGGGGGTTCGATCTAGGGTGTGGTAGAATCCACGGCACACTCTAGGAGCGATCGAAATGCAGTTCCCAAATCGCCGCGATTTTGTGAAGGGGCTCACGCTCACCTCCGCCGGCCTGGCGATCCCAGCCTTTTGGGACGTGCGCGGCGCGTTCGCCGAGGCGCTCACGCGGACGCCCGCGCAGACCGAGGGGCCGTTCTATCCGAACCATCTCCCGCTCGACACTGACAACGATCTGATCGTGGTGAACGATGCCCTCACACCCGCCATCGGTGAAATCACGCACCTCTCGGGACGCGTGTTCGACGCCAAGGGAAACCCACTGCGAAACGTGCTGGTGGAGATCTGGCAGGTCGACGGCAACGGCGTCTACCTCCACTCGGGCGACCGCTTCGGCCAGCGTGAGGGGAACCGCGACGCCAACTTCCAAGGATTCGGCCGCTTTCTCACGGGCTCCACGGGTGAGTACTACTTCCGCACCGTGAAGCCCGTGCCGTACCCGGGCCGCACGCCCCACATCCATTTCAAGCTCAAGCGGACTGGCGGCTCCGACTTCACCACGCAGTGCTACGTCAAGGGCCATCCGCAGAACGAACGCGACGGCGTCTATCGCGGCATCCGCGACTCAAAGGCCCGAGAGTCGGTAACCGTTGACTTCGCCAAGATGGCCGATTCCAAATTGGGCGAGCTCGCGGCCCGCTTCGACATCGTGCTGGGCGTCACTCCCGGCAATAGCTAGCGGCAGACGGGGCTGGCGAGCGCGGTGCGAGTTCCGGTATCTTGGAACTCATGGCACAGCAATATATCTATCAAATGTCCGCGATGACCAAGAAAATTGGTCAGCGCGAAATCCTCAAGGAAATCTGGCTCTCGTTCTATCCGGGTGCAAAGATCGGCGTTTTGGGCCGCAACGGCTCCGGCAAGAGCACGCTCTTGCGGATCATGGCCGGGCTCGACAAGGAGTTCGACGGCGAAGCGAAGCTGACCGAAGGCTACACGGTCGGCCTCCTGACGCAGGAACCGAAGCTCAATCCCGACAAAGACGTCTTCGGCAACGTCGAGGAAGCGGTCGCCGGCACGCGGGCGCTGCTGACCGAATTTGAGCAGCTCTCCGACAAGCTCGGCGAAGTGACCGACCCCGACGAGATGGAAAAGCTGCTCAATCGCCAGGCGATCGTGCAGGACAAGATCGACCACTGCAACGCCTGGGAACTCGATCGCCAGGTCGAGATCGCCATGGAGGCGATGAATCTGCCGGCCGGCGATGCCGACGTGACCACGCTCTCCGGTGGCGAGAAGCGCCGCGTCGCGCTCTGCAAGCTGCTGCTCGAGAAGCCCGACCTGTTGCTGCTCGACGAACCGACGAACCATCTCGACGCCGAAAGCGTCAACTGGCTCGAACGTCATCTCACAGAGTACGAAGGCACGGTCGTCGCCGTGACGCATGATCGTTACTTCCTCGACAACGCCGCCAAGTGGATCCTCGAGCTCGACTACGGCCGCGGCATTCCCTGGGAAGGCAACTACACTTCCTGGCTCGATCAGAAGCGTCGCCGCCTCGAAGTCGAAGAGAAGCAAGCCTCGGCCCGCCAGAAGACGCTCGCCCGCGAGTTGGAGTGGGTCCGCACGTCGGCCAAGGCCCGCCAGGCCAAGAGCAAGGCCCGCATCAAGGCCTACGAGACGATGGCCGCCGAGCAGTTTGAAGATCGCTCGGACGAACTGGAGATCCAAATCCCGCCCGGCCCGCGACTGGGCGAGTTGGTCGTCGAGGCCACGAACCTCGGCAAATCGTACGGCGATCGCGTGATCTTCGAGAACATCAACTTCCGCCTGCCGCCCGGAGGCATCGTGGGCATCATCGGCCCCAACGGCGCCGGCAAGACGACCCTCCTGCGGATGTTGATGGGGCAGGAAACGCCGGACGTCGGCGAGCTCAAGTTCGGCAAGACGGTCGACTTGGGTTACGTCGACCAGAGTCGCGACTCGCTCGCCGACGACAAAACCGTCTACGAAGAAATCTCCGGCGGTTACGACAACCTCGACATGGGTGGCCGCAAGCTTAACTGCGCGGGCCTACGTCACGCGGTTCAACTTCCTCGGCTCCGACCAGCAAAAGAAGGTCGGCGTCCTCTCCGGCGGCGAGCGGAATCGCGTTCATCTGGCCAAGCTCTTGCGCCGCGGCTCGAACGTGCTGCTCTTGGACGAACCCACCAATGACCTCGACGTCGACACACTGCGGGCGCTGGAAGAAGCCGTCGCCAACTTTGTCGGTTGTGCGGTCGTCGTAAGCCATGATCGCTGGTTCCTCGACCGACTGGCGACGCACATCCTGGCCTTCGAAGGCGACGGCTACGTCCACTGGTGCGAAGGCAACTTCCAGACCTACGAAGAGCAACGCAAGCAACGCATGGGTGAAAGCGCCGACGAACCCAAGCGCTTCCGTTACAAGAAGCTACAACACGGCTAATAACCATTTAGCGGCGGAGCTTGCTCCGCGCGATTATTTCATTTCAGGAGCAATGTTTCGCCATGAGTGTCATCCGCGTCGGCGCCACCAAGAAGTTTGCAGACAATTGGGAAAACATCTTCGGCGGCAAGAAGAAATCTGCTGACAAGGGCGGCTCGAAGTCGCCGAAGAAGAAACTCACCTCCAAGCTCGCCGCCAAAAAGCGCTCCGCCAAGAAAAAGGCCCGACTCCAAGGCAAGTAGCGGTGCCCAGGTGTCCGGCCGTTGGACGCCTTTCGACCGCTATCACCGGCCTGATTCAGCCCGAATTTTCGGCCTTTTCCGCCCGCCTTGCCTAAATTCACTCAGATGGCTCTGGCCGCCGGCCGAACCACTAACTAGAGTGTGAAGTTCCCCAGTAGCAGTGCACACGCTGCGCTGCACCTTCTGTCGGCGGCAATTCCGAACCTGCAAACGGTCGATTGCCGTAGCCCGATCGAATTTGAGCGATTGCATTCTCTACCCACAGCCACAGATTTTGAGGAGTGACGTCATGAAAAGTTATCAAGCCACCTGGGAGGACGCGGAAGCCAGTCGGCAGGTCGAGCTCGTAGTGAACTACCGGCTCGACGCGAAGGGGATCGATACGGGCGACGTCACTCCGACCCGCGTAACGTTCCTTTGCAAGAAGACCCAGAAGCCCCTCCGCAGCGTTCGCGTTTGGACGGAAGGCGGCCGCAAGCTGCTCGCCCGCCAGGCCGCAGCCGCCGGCCGGCTCGCCACGCTCGCTCAAGAGATCGCCGAAGGCCAGCTCCACGAACTCAAGCACGCCATTGACGGCACCGCGATCGAAGCCACGCCCGTCATGCAGGCTTAAAGCCACCGGCACTCACAACGCAAAAACATAGAGCCGTCGACCAGCAGGTCGACGGCTTTTTTCGTTGGCCCGGTGCGTCAACTCTTCCACTGGTCGACGAACTGCAGCAAGGCTGGCTGGCTGTAGGATTCTCCTGCTTCGAGTTCTGCTGTTCCCTGAGAGTGCACCAATTCCCCGTCGCGATCCAGGACGAACCAATGCGGGTAGCCCAGCACTTTGGAATATTGCGATAGAAACTCTTCGTTTCGGTTCTCGTCGCTGCTGTTGACCTTCATGATGATGAAGTTTTCGCCGATGGCCGTCGCCACCGCGGGTTGCGCCGCAAGGTAGGCATCAAGCCGGTGGCACCACTTGCACCAGTCGCCACCAACCTGCAGCAGGATCCGCTTGTCGGATGCCCGAGCGAGTTCAACCGCTGCGGCCAAGTCCGCTGCCGGATCGCGCGGGATCGTAGACAGCGACGCTATACGTGACCGATGGCTGTGCCTGCCGGCAACCGATTGGCACGACGATCAGCAAGAACACACAGAGACCAAGTCGCCGCATAGTTGAAATCCTTAGGCCCGCGCCAGAAAATCGCCGCTCCGTGTGTCGACGCGGATCTTCTCGCCCTGCTTGAGATACTCGGGCACTTGCACGATCGCGCCCGTCTCGAGCGTGGCCGGTTTCGTACGCGAGGTGGCCGAATTGCCTTTGATGGCCGGGTCGCATTCGGTAATCGTCAGGTCGACCGCCGCCGGCAATTGAATGCCGACACACTCGCCGTTGTAGACCAGCGCGAGCATCCCCTCGAGATCCTCGGTCAGGTACTGGAGCTCATTCGCCACGTCGGCTCGGGGAATCGAGTACTGGTTGTAGTCGCCCGAGTCGAGGAAATGGACCACTTCCGTGTCGGCGAACATGAACGTCACCTCGCGTTTGGCGAAGTCGGCGTCCGGCAAACTCTCGGTCCCCTTGAGCGTGATGTCGGCCTTCTGCTTGGTGACAAGGTTTCGCGAGCGGAATTTGTAGAGCGTCGCCCCGCCACGCGCCGACGGCGACTGGACACTCAAGCTCTCGATAATGTGCGGCGCTTCGTTGAATACGACGATCGTGCCCGGTTTGATTTCTTTAGCCAGCATGGAAAAGTCGAGAGTCCAGAGTCCAGTGTCGAGAGCCAGATTTAGCGGCGGAGCTTGCTCCGCGCGAAAGAATTACGCGGCGCTACGCCAGAATCGCCCCCGAGGCGGGATCGATCGGCACACCGTTGGTCAATTTCGTCAGTGCGCCGACGACATTCAGCAAGCTCGCCGGATCGACCGACTCGCCGCCAAAATCGGGATCGCCGTCGTCCAGCGATTCGTCCGCGTTGACCCGCTCGAAGTGCATCACGTCGAGCCGGGCGTCGGCGCGGAGCAGCTTCTTCAATTGATCGGCCGTCGCCTCACCCTGGAGTTGCTTGGCGAGTGCCGCGCTCTGCTCGATCACCGCGTCGCCCGTCTCGTAGCTGATCTCCAGGGCCGAATGGTCTTCTGGCGCCTGTACCAACAACGACTGGAACATGCCGTCCTCATCCGCCTCGAGATTCTCGAGCGTGATCCGCCGGGTCGCGTCGCCAATCGCCGCTTCAACCTGCGTAAGCGTCGGCCGGCCCGACTGCTGGAACAGGATGAAGTACGTGTCGCGCCATTCGAGCTGGTCGTCGTTTTCGTATTCCATTTCCATGGTTCACGCTCCTTGGGTCCCGAATCGCACGATCACCATTCTTGTTCCTGATCGTCTTCGGGCAGATCCATCTCGCCGTGCCAGGCTTCGAGGCTTTCGAGCATCTTGTCGCGCTCTTCGACCGAGCCCCACACCGATTCGCCCTGTTCGAGCCGAATCTCATAGTAGCCTTCGCGGACGCAATCCTCCTCGCCACAGAAATGCGGCGTCGCGGAGACCCACATCACGCGATAAAGGGGAATATTCTTGTCGTCGATTCGACAAAAGATCGACATGTTGCCAAAATCCTCAGGACGTTTTTCCTAGTTCGACGCTCCGCTCGGTCGCCGCGCGTACGGCGGCGATCACGGCCCGATCGAATGCATTCTCATCCAAAGCCTTGAGCCCGGCCAGGGTCGTTCCATTGGGACTTGTCACCTGGTCGCGGAGGAGGGCCGGCTTCTCGCCCGTGGTGAGCACCATCTCGGCCGCTCCGGCCACGGTATGAACCGCAAGATTCGCCGCCAAATCGGGCGGCAAACCAACCTCCTCCCCCCCCTTGGCCAGGAGTTCAATCATAGTATACACGTAGGCCGGCCCCGACCCCGACAATCCCGTCACCGCGTCAAGTTGCGACTCCGGCACCTCAAAGGCCACGCCGACCGCCGAGAGCAATTTAGCCACTAGCTTTCCATCGTCCGCCGTCGCGCCGGTCCCAGGGCAAAAGCGCTCGCACCGCGACCGATCAGGCAGGGCGTATTCGGCATCACGCGGACGATCCGCTGCCCCGGCGCGAATCCCGCGGCGAGCTTCTCGACCGTCACGCCGGCTGCGATGGAAACCACGAGTGCGTCGTTTCGCACGACGCCGCGCAATTGGCCCAGCGCGGTTTGCATCATTTGCGGTTTGACGGCGAGGATCACCACGTCGCAGGAAGCAAACTCGGACCCATTATCTGCGACCACTTTCGCGCCGGGCACCTCGCGCTCAAACGCTGCGCGCGTCGTCTCCAGCGGATCGCTGGCCACAATCGCAGCGGGGGGAATCAGCCCGGCCCGCACGAACCCGCGCCCGAGCGCCGTTGCCATCCTCCCAGCACCTATCAGTCCGATCTTGATCGCTAGCATGGCCGGTCGCTTCATCCTGGGAACCGCGTCGAACCACGCATTGCGACAGCACCCGTTCCCAACCCTTGATCTGCGAACATCCTACGGCAATTCCGTGGCTCACACAACGACTGGGCGGCGTCACCCGCGTCCCGCTGGCAAGCGTCCGCATCGGTGGCAACGGTAGCATTCGTCCAGTCAATCTGGGCGCGACGGGGAATTTCTGAAATAGTCCGCGCCCCATACCGACGATGATCCTTGATGGAAGGGAAATCGGATCAGGATCGGCGGCGTTCTATTTTGGAGGCGACCTGGTAAATGCGATACGGCACTCATCCCGTGCTCGGCTTGCTATTGGCTGCAGTTCTTGCGAACAACGGCTTGGCCGAGGAAACGAAAGCCCACTGGTGGCACTTCGGCCAAGATAAGGACGCTCCGAGTGCAACGGCCTCCGTCACTCCTGCGCCGACCCTAACACCGTCGCCCGAAGTCACTCCCATCGACGACGAGTCTTGGTTGCATTGGCCGTCGATGCCCAGGCTGAGCTGGTTCGAAGCAGATCCCGCCGACGCAACGATCGTCACCGACCCGACGTCGACAAGCACGCCGGTCGCCACCGAAACACAAAGACGCAAGCGCAGCACCCGCTACGGTACGTCGATGCATACGGCCCGGCCACGCAACACCTGGGCGCAACCGGCCGGCAACACGACGGCCGCCGAAGAGGGCCCGTCGCCCTGGAAGGCCATGTCGGAGAGCACACGCAGCGCCTGGCACAAGACCGTCGACTTTGTCACGCCCGGCGACGGCCAAGACGCGCCGGTGATTGCGGCTGAACCGCGCCCTTCGTGGTGGCACCGCATGTGGCATGGCGAAGAAGTGGACGAAAGCCCGCAGACCGTCACCGAGTGGATGGCCCAGGATCGCCTCGATCCCTAGTCGTGCTTTGTTAGTCGGCCGGCCGGGCACCACGAAGTGGTCGCCGCCGTGAATTGACTCGGCGGGACAAGCCCGCCGGCTAACTTATCTTACGCACGCATCTCTTGCGGCACCTAGACAGCCTGCACACTTCTGCAACAATGTGGCCGGCGGCGATTGCCGTCATGCGGGCCCTTTAGCAGGAGGTGCGAGTCATGGCCACGAAACCGTCCAATTTGCTCAGGCACTTGCCGTCGGCGAACGAACTCCTGGAGAAGCCGCCGATTCGAGCGCTCGCGGACCGTTGGAATCGCAGCGTCGTGGCCGCCGGCGTGCGGTCGTTTCTCGAAGAGCTGCGGGCCGATCTCGAACGACGTGCCGCCGACGTCCACTTGCCATCACTTCACGAGCTGGCCGAGCGCGCTGCTCGTCACGTTGCTGCTCTGCAGATGCCGGCCACGCGTCCAGTAATTAACGCGACCGGTCGCGTTTTCGGTCCAGCCTGGAGCGGCGCACCGCTCGCAGACGAAGCCCTCGAGCGGATCGTGTCGTTCGGCCGCGGCTACGTGGTCACTCCGCCGAACGACGAGTCGAGCGATGCCGCCACCACGTTGTGTCGGCTTACTGGAGCCGAAGCGGCCACCGTCGTCGGTAGCTATTCCGGCGCGGTTTGGCTCGCGCTGGCGGCGACCGCCCCGGAACGGAACGTCGTCGTTGCCCGGCACGAAGTCGGCGAACTCGAGCCTGGTAGCTCGCTCGCGTCCATCGCCCAAGCGGCGCGAGTCTCACTCCGCGAGATTGGCGCAGTCAATCACGCGTCAGCGGCCGACTACGAAACCGCTCTCGACGATCAGACCGCGGCGATCCTCCGGCACACGCCCGACCACTACCGTGTGGCCGGCGAAACCAACGCGATCGAGTTAGAGTCGCTGGTTTCTCTGGCCCGCGATCGCGAACTGCCACTCATCGATCTCGTCGGTGCCGCGCCGCTCGTCGATGGGCTGCCGCTGCTGGAACCCCTCCTCGGCACCGCGCAACTTTCGCTCGTCGCGAGCATCGCCGCTGGTGCACACCTGGTCGTCGCTCGCGGCGATGGCCTCGTCGGTGGACCGCGCTCGGGAATCATCATCGGCGCTCGCAGCCTCGTCGAGCGCATCGAATCGCACCCGCTATTCGCGGCCTGGCACGCCGACCATGCCACCTCGGCCGCACTCCAGGCGACCGTTGCCCTCTACGGCGATCTACAGCAGCTGCCGCAATCGATCCCGCTCTTTCAATTGCTCTCCGCTTCGATCGAAAATCTCCGCCAGCGAGCCGAACGGCTCGCACCGCAATGTGCTCAGGCTAGCGACGTTGAGTTTGCCACAGCGATCGTCAGCGAAGGCCGCCTCGGCCTCGCGCGGGTGGCGAACGACAAATTGCCGTCGTATTCCGTCGCGCTCACGCCTGCGGGCGGCGACATGCGTTCGCTCAGTCGTCGTCTTCAGAATGCGCCCGTGCCAATCGTCGGCCGCGTCGAGGAGCGCCGCTTGCTCCTCGACCTACGGACCGTGCTACCGCGACAGGACCAGCGTCTTGTGGAAATGGTTGTGGGAACGCCGGCTGCTTCCCAAAAAACACCTGCTGATTCTGCGGAAACTGCAGCCGTTTGAACCGCCCAACCCCGGCGAGCGTAGCTAGCGGAAGGATTGGATCATTTCGGCTAACCGCAACCTCGGCTGCCGTGAGATCCTTCCACGGAACAGACTCTTCACCCCACGCTGGACGCTTCAGGCACCAGTCGTGCTTATTTTTTCAACGGCAAGACACGTAGACGAAACGATGCGTAATCGTTAAAGTCCGCCTTGCTTGCCAGATTGGCGATCCCGGCTATGATACAATTAAATCGTTATGTAGCTGCTACTTACGCAAAGTTGTGCGATTGCTTTGCGAATTCCCGCCCCTCGGCCGCACTTTGCCCCGTGAAGAACCGCTTCATCGACCGAACTCATTGGAGTGGTTCGGCCGAGAGCGTAAACGGTAATCGCGAAAACGGTAATAAGGATTCGATGATGACGCATCCCCTCAGCCGCCCATCCTTCAGATCATTGGTGCTCGGCCTATTAGCTGCGACCGTCCTGGGGTCGACCGTCCTGGCCTCTCCCACGCAGCAATCGGCGGCCGACCGGCAGATCGTCGGCAGCGTTGCCGCGCTAATCGAGAGCCGGCACCTCTCGCGTCATCGTCTCGACGACGAGATCTCGAACCGTGCAATGGCATCGTTCATCAAGGAACTCGACCCGCTCAAATTATTCTTCTATCAGCAGGATGTCGACGAGTTCATGGCCCAAAAGAACGATCTCGACGATCAAATCAAGCGCGGCGACATCAAGTTCGCTTACGTCGTTTTCAATCGCTTTCTTCAGCGCGTCGACGAGCGCGTCAACACTGCGCAGGCGCTGCTCGACCAGCCAAACGACTTCTCGCTCAATGAGGAAATGATCCGCGACGCCGACGCCACGACGTTTGCCAAGTCTCCGGCCGAAGCCCAGGAGCGGTGGCGCCAACGCGTGAAGTTCGATCTCTTGAAAGAAACGACCGACGATACCAGCGACGAGAAAGAAACAGCGGATACGGCGCCGGCACCGACGGAGCAAGAGAAGCTGAGCAAGGCGATTGAAAAACTCCGCAAGCGGTACACCAGCATTCGCAAGAGCTGGAACCAGACCGACAATGACGAGTTGCTCGAGCGGTACCTCTCCGCGATGACCACCGGTTTCGATCCCCACAGCGACTACATGTCGCCAAGCACCCTCGACAATTTCAACATCACGATGCGGCTTGAGTTGGACGGCATCGGCGCTTCGCTCAAGAGCGAAGACGGCTACACGATGGTCCACAACATCATCCCCGGCGGCGCTGCCGACAAGGATGGCGAACTCAAGCCGGGCGACAAGATCGTAAGCGTCGGCCAGGGACCGGAAGGCCCCATGGAAGACATCGTCGACATGAAGCTCAACGACGTCGTGGAGAAAATCCGCGGCAAGCGCAAAACGATCGTCCGCCTCGAGGTCGACCCGGCCGACGAGTCGGGACGCAAGACCTACACGATCACGCGCGATCGCATCGAGCTCAAAGATAGCGAAGCCCGCAGCGAAATCAAGGAATGGGGCACGAAGCCGGACGGAAAGCCTTATAAAATCGGTGTCATCCAACTGCCTAGCTTCTACATGGACATGGACGGCGCCCGCCTGGGCCTGCCCACGTACAAGAGCACCACTCGCGACGTCCGTCGCCTGTTGGAAGAATTCAATCAGAAGGGAGTCGATGCCGTGGTGGTGGATCTCCGCTGGAACGGCGGCGGCTCGCTCACCGAGGCCGTTAACATGACGGGCCTGTTCATCGACAAGGGCCCGGTCGTGCAAGTCAAAGGTCCCGATGGCCGCATCGATCCCTACACAGATCCGGAAGCCGGCATGGTCTGGAAGGGCCCGCTCGTCGTGATGATCAACAAGTTCAGCGCCAGTGCCAGCGAGATTTTTGCCGGTGCGATCCAGGACTACGGCCGCGGCGTGGTGATCGGCGACCGCTCGACCCACGGCAAGGGCACCGTTCAGCAATTGTACGACCTCTCGTCCCTCCTGTTCCGCGACACCAACAACAAGAATCTTGGCGCGTTGAAGATGACGATCCAGCAGTTCTATCGCCCGGGCGGCGACAGCACGCAGAATCGCGGCGTCGTCTCCGATCTTGAGTTGCCGTCGCTCACGACGCAGCTCGAGGTGGGCGAGTCGGACCTCGACTACGCGTTGAAGTTTGACCAG
This sequence comes from uncultured Planctomycetota bacterium, assembly GCA_963847905.1. GTDB lineage: Bacteria > Planctomycetota > Planctomycetia > Pirellulales > Lacipirellulaceae > DASYDU01. The sequence goes on from CAWKBP010000009.1 coordinate 340,113, forward strand.
GTCCCGCCGCTACCCCACGACATGTATCACATGGTCGATGGACAGCTCGTCGAGGGCCTGCGAAACCTATCGCAGCAACGGGTCGACAAGACCGATTACTTTGCCCGCGAGAAGCGCCGCATCAAGCGCTACGAAGAGCAGAAGGGCTCGAAGACCGTCACGCTCAACAAGGACAAATTCCTCGCCGAACGGGCGGAACTCAACGCTGACAAGGAAGAGAAAGAAATCTACGAAGGATTGAGCGATCCGAATCGTCCCGTCTTCCTGATGGACGACTACGACAAAGAAGCGCTCGATATCACAGTCGATTATCTCAACCTCTTGGGCGGCCACAAGATCGCAGACGGCAAGGCAACCGCCCCCAACAGCGAGCCCTGGCCGAACACGAACAGCGCCGCGACGCGAAACGACTAGAGAGCGCTCGAGTAATCGACCGACAGCGGAATCCGCTGCCCGTCGAAAGCCAGTGCCATCCCCGGCGGCAACGCCGCGTTGGTCGCCTCGTGCTCGAGGTCGTGCGACATGTGCGTGAAAAATGTCTGCCGCGGCCCGAGTTCGCGGGCGACTTCGATCGCCTGTTCGAGGCTGAAGTGTGTCGTGTGCGACTGCGGCCGCAGCGCGTCGAGTACCAGCACGTCGAGTCCGTGCAGCTGCGCCATACTCTCCGCCGGGATCGAATTCACGTCGGTGCAGTAGGCCACGTCGCCGATGCGGAAGCCCAGCACGTCGAACCGCGGTCCGTGCCGCAATCGCAGCGGCGTGATCCGCGCCGAGCACCTCGAACGGCTCGGTCGTAATCTCGCGGAAGACTAGCTGCGGCACCGCCCCGGGGTGCGTCTGCGCGACGTCTGAAAAGGCGTAGTCAAACGACTTGCGAATCCGCTCCTCGACCGGCCGCTCGCAGTAGAGCGGCACCGGCCCGCCCAGGTAGAATTGCATCAATCGCAAATCGTCGAGGCCGAAGATGTGGTCCGCGTGTTCGTGCGTGTAGAGCACCGCATGCACCAGGCCGATGTCCTCGCGGAGCAGCTGCTCGCGCATGTCGGGCGAGGTGTCGATCAGCAGGTTGCCGCCTGGCAGCCCCAGAATCGCGCTGCATCGCGTCCGGCGGTTTTTCGGATTCGTGCTGCGACAGACCTCGCAGCCGCAACCGATCGCTGGCACCCCGACGCTGGTGCCGGTCCCCAACAGGACCATCTGGCCGGTGATGTCAGCGTTGATCAACTCGCGGTGCACGATCGGTTCCGGCGGTGTCGGAGTGGGCAAAATGAGGCATTTCCAACCCGAGTGTATCAGCCGCCGGGGCCTGGGGCACCGGGCCAACTCCGCTTGACCCTCTGTCGCCATCGCACTAAACTTTTTGACGGAGCCAAGTTGCGCATTCTCGCGGCATCCAGTCCCAGCTGAGTGCCCGTCGCGCTCCGCTCGCCCGAGCGGTCAAGTTTACCCAAACCGCACGGTTTAACGCAGTCCGAACCGTGCGCGCGATCCTTCCGGCGCTGTCCTTCCGTAGAACGTACCATGGAAATCCTCGAACGCATTTGGGAAATCGTCACCGCGATCGGCAACGCCATCCTCGGCCGGTTCGAGCGTGGCATCACCACGCTCTTCGGCTCGGCCAACGCCCGCTTTGTCCGTCGGCAAAACGCGCGAATCGAAGCGATCAACGCGCTGGAGCCCAAGTACCAAACGATGAGCGACGCCGAGCTCAAGGCGCAGACCGTCGAGTTCCGCCGCCGCCTGGCCGCCGGTGAAACGCTCGACGACCTGCTGGTCGAGGCCTTCGCAGTCTGCCGCGAAGCTGGCCGCCGCTTTCTCGGCATGCGCCACTACGACGTCCAGCTGATCGGCGGAATCATCCTCCACGAAGGCAACATCGCCGAAATGGTCACCGGCGAAGGCAAGACGCTCGTCGCCACGCTGCCGGCTTACCTGAACGCACTCAAGCCCGTCATCACCGACGACGAAGGCAATCCGCACGGCTCGGTCCACGTCGTCACGGTGAACGACTACCTGGCCCGCCGCGACATGGAATGGATGGGCCCGATCTACACCGGCCTCGGACTCACGGTCGGCGCGATCCAGGGCGGCATGGAGTCGGGCGAACGGCAGAAGGTCTACGACTGCGACATCACCTACGGCACGAACAACGAATTCGGCTTCGACTACCTCCGCGACAACATGCGGATCGCCGCCCGCGGCGACGATCGCTATCCGAAGCACCACCAGCAGGCGCAGGGCCATCTCAACTACGCGATCGTCGACGAAGTGGACAACATCCTGATCGACGAAGCCCGCACGCCGCTGATCATCTCCGGCCCCGCCGAAGACGACATCACCAAATATCAGCGGGCCGACAAAGTCGCCCGCCAGCTGAAGAAGGACGTTCATTTCGAGGTCAAGGAAAAAGAACACACCGCCAACCTCACGGACGAAGGCGTTCGCGAGGCGGAGCGACTGGCCGGAGTCGAGAGCTTCTACACCGCCGGCAACATGCAGTGGCCCCACTTGATCGACAACTCGCTCAAGGCCCACCATCTCTACCAGCTCGACGTCAACTACGTCGTCCAGGACAGACGAGGTCGTGATCGTCGACGAGTTCACCGGGCGGCTGATGCCCGGCCGCCATTGGAGCGACGGCCTGCACCAGGCGGTCGAGGCCAAAGAAGGCGTCCAGATCAAGGAAGAGAATCAGACGCTCGCCACGATCACGCTGCAAAACTTCTTCAAGCTCTACAGGAAGATCTCCGGCATGACGGGCACGGCCCTCACCGAGGCGGGCGAATTCTGGAAGATCTACAAGCTCGACGTGATCGGCGTCCCGACCAACCGCCCGATGAAGCGGGCCAGCTACCCCGACGTGATCTATCGCACCGAGCACGAAAAGTTCGCCGCCATCGCCGACGAAATCGAGCGGATCAACCGCTGGACCACCGTCGAGACCAACAAGGGTGACGTCTACATCGGCAGCGTCCGCCGCGAGGACGACCAGTCGATCGAACTGCAGATGCCCGAGAGCAAGCAGTCGGAAGTCATCCCCCGCGACAAGATCAAGCAAATCCAGCGCCCCGGACGCCCCGTGCTGGTCGGCACCGTCTCGATCGAAAAGAGCGAACGGCTTTCGCGGCTGCTCGAGAAGCGCGGCATCAAGCACGAAGTGCTCAACGCCAAGCACCACAAGCGCGAGGCCGAGATCGTCTCGCAGGCCGGCCGCAAGAGCGCGGTCACCATCGCCACGAACATGGCCGGCCGCGGTACGGACATCATCCTCGGCGGCAATGCCGAGACGATGGCCTGGGCCCTGCTGCAGGACAAGTACGCCACGCGGCTCGACGTCCCTCAAGACGAATGGATCAAACTGATCGCCGACATCGAGCAGCGCGAAGGCATGAAAGCCCGAAGGCCAGCTGGTGAAAGAGATCGGCGGCCTGCACATCGTCGGCACCGAGCGACACGAAGCCCGCCGCATCGACCTCCAGCTCCGCGGCCGTTGCGGTCGGCAGGGCGATCCGGGCAGCAGCCGCTTCTACCTGTCGCTCGAAGACGACCTGATGCGGATCTTCGCCGGCGAGTGGGTCAAGAACATGCTCACCCGCCTCGGCATGCAAGAAGGCGAAGCGATCGAAAGCAGGATGGTCTCCCGCCGCATCGAAGGCGCCCAGAAGAAAGTCGAAGAGCGGAACTTCGAAGTTCGCAAGAATCTGCTCGAATACGACGAGGTGATGGACGAGCAGCGGAAGCGCGTCTACACCTATCGCCAGAAGATCCTCGACGGCATCAATTGCCGCGACCTGATCACCGAGATGATCTCGAAGCAGGTCGGCGAAAACCTGCAAGTTGTTTCTCGATCCCCATTACGGCACCGAGTCGTTCGCCGCCGCGGCTGGCAACCAGCTCCACGTGCAGCTTGAGGCCCGCGACTACCGCAACGCCCAGTTCAGCGATGCCGAACGGCTCGCCCACGACACGGCCACCCGTCAGGCCGAGTCGCAGGTCTTCGACGCCATCGAAGAAAACCTGCCCGGCGACCAAGAAGACGAAAGCGAATGGAACTGGGACGCCCTGGCCACCTTCGCCAACACCCGCTGGGGCCTCAACCTCCGCGATCGCGACCTCAAGAAGGTTGGCCGCGACTCGGTCGATGAGTTCCTGATCGAAAAGGCCCGCGAGGCGATCACCAGCATCGACCTGTCGCCTGTGCTCGCTACCTCGAGCCCGACTACGGGATCAAGGCGGCCTGCGGCTGGCTCCGCGACAAGTTCGGCGTCGAGATTTCGCCCGAGGAAGCCGCGAAGCTCGAGCCCGCCGAAGTTCATCGCGCTCGCCAACGAGCGCGCGATCGGGGCCTACGTCGAGCGCGAGTCGGAGTACCCGGTGCTGGCCGGCCTCTATCGCTATGCTTCGCACGGCACTGCCGGCCAGAAGCAGGGCTTCCAGCGCGAAGAGCTGGTCGAATGGGCCCGCCGCCGCTTCGCCGCCGAGCTCGACCTCGAAGACATCAAGAACAAGCAGCGAGAAGAGATTCGCGAGGTCCTCGTCGAGCACAGCCGCAAGAGCAACGAGCGGGCCAACCAGGTCGCCGCCGAGGCCCAGGCCCGCGTCGAAAAGCTCTTTACCAATCCCGCCGGCGCGAGCGCCACGCTCGGCGAAGTCACCGGCCACAACGGTCAGCTCGACGACCTCACCAGCTGGCTCGCCAAGACCTGCGAATGCGAAGTTCCCCGTGACGAACTGGCCAAGCTCGACCGCGAAGGGGCTCGCCGCCGTGTCTCGCAGATCGTCGAAGACCACTTCCGCCCTGAAATGCGGCGGATGGAACGGGCGCTGCTTGCTGCAGATTCTCGACACTGCCTGGAAAGAACATCTGCTGGCGATGGACCACCTGCGTTCGAGCGTGGGCCTCCGCGGCTACGCCCAGGTCGATCCCAAGGTCGAGTACAAAAAGGAAGGCATGCAGCTGTTCGACTCGATGTGGGTCGGCGTGGGCAACTACGTGACCGACCTGATTTTCAAGATGGAGCAGCTCGACGAAGGCTTCGTCGGCAGCACCTGGGTCGAAACCGAAGCCATCAAGGAAGAGGCGCCCTCGGCCACCGAGATCGCCCGGCAACAGGAAGCCGCCATCGCGGGCACCCAGGGCGAGAAGAAGATCGAACCGATCCGCAACCGCGAAGAAAAGGTCGGCCGCAACGAACCGTGCCCTTGCGGCAGCGGCAAGAAATACAAGAACTGCTGCATGCGTGAGTCGCGGGAATGTCGTCGCTACGTGGCTGCGCAGGGAAAGGATTCCCGCGTGACTCGTTTCGTCTCTTGGCTGCTAAACATCGTTCTATCTCGCGCTGTTGGTGATCTGTGCGCCGCTGATCCTCTGGGCCGCGATTCGCACCGGTAAGTATCGCCACGGCTACCGCGAGAAGTTCCTCGGTCGTGTTCCGCGACGCGACGGGCGATGCTACCTGCGTCTGGCTGCATGCGGTGAGCGTTGGCGAGGTGAATTTGCTCTCGACGCTGCTCGGCGAATTGCGCGGCGCTCATCCCGATTGGCATTTTGTTGTCTCCACGACGAGCCGGACTGGCTATGAGCTGGCTCGAAAAAAATACAGCGACCTTTCCGTGTTTTATTGTCCTCTCGATTTCAGTTGGGCCGTCCGCGCGGCGATGCGTCGCATCCGGCCGACGATTTTGGTGCTGGCCGAGCTGGAGCTGTGGCCGAATCTGATTTTGGCGGCGAAAGAGCAGGGGGCCCGGGTGGCAATCGTCAATGGCCGGATGAGCGACCACAGCTTTCCCGGATATCGCCGCTGCCGTCCGCTGGTCGCCTGGCTGCTGGGGCAAATCGATCTCATCGCCGCCCAGAACGAGGAGTCGGCCGAGCGGTTTCGGGCGCTCGGCGCGCCGGCGGATCGCGTCCACGTTACCGGCTCGCTCAAGTACGACGGGGCGTCGACGGATCGGTGCAATCCGCGCACGACTTCGCTGCGCCAGCTCGCCGGCTTCGCGGAGGAGGACATCGTGTTGCTCGCCGGGAGCACGCAGGAGCCGGAGGAGCGGTATGCGGTCGAGGTGTTTCGCTCGCTGGTGGCCGCGCATCCGCGGTTGCGGCTGGTGCTGGTGCCGCGGCATCCGGAGCGGTTTGAGGCGGTGGCGGAAATGCTGTGCCGAGTCGAATGTCGCATGGCAGCGCCGCAGCGAACTCCAGCAGAAACCCCCGGCCGACCCAGCAGCTGGGTGCCCCGCGGGGGCTGGGGGGCGTGCCGGAAGTTGTGGGCGGGTTCTGCTGGTGGACACGGTTGGTGAGTTGGGTGCTTGGTGGGGGACGGCGGCGATTGCGTTTGTGGGCGGGAGCTTTGGGCCGCGTGGCGGGCAGAACATGATCGAGCCGGCGGCGTACGGGGCGGCGGTTTCGTTTGGTCCGAACACCCGCAACTTCCGCGACATCGTGGCCGCGCTCGTGGCGTCCGACGGGGCGATCGTCGTCCACAGCCAGGCAGGAACTCGAAGCGTTTGTGCGACGAGCGCTCGAGGATCCAGTCTGGGCTGCGGCACTCGGTGAGCGGGCGCACGCACTCGTCCGTTCGCAGTTGGGTGCGACCGCGCGGACGGTCCGGCTAGTGGAATCGCTGCCTCCCGATAGCGGCGGCACAGCGTTCGGCCGCGTAGTTCATTTCGGCGCCACCTCCTTCACGTGTTCGTGATTGGTGAGGTGCTCGGGGCAGTAGCAGTAGTCGCCGCCGCATTCGGTGCAGTAGCGAAACGGCTCCTTGGGCGAATCGAGGCTGGAGCGACCGCAGACGTGGCAGACGTGGGCCATCTTGCGACCCTGCTTCTTGCCGCCTTGCAGCGAGCGCGATTGGAACTGCATCTTGCGATGGCGGTGCCGCATGTCGCGGATGATGTCGCGGCCAAAGAAGACGAGGTAGTTGAACACGGCGGCGACGACCATCGCGCGGACGAGCCACGAGTTGGGCGAGATCATCGTCACGCCGTAGATGATCCACTGAAACATGGCCAGCCAGCGGACCTTCACCGGCAAGACGAACATGATGTACATCACGAAGTCGGGGTAGAGCCGCGCAAATGCGAGGAAGACCGAGCCGTAGAGATAGCCGTTGCCGGCGATCTCGCCGGGCACTGCCGGCCGCAAACCAGGCGACGAAGGCCATCACGAGCGAGGCGACGTAGCCCAGCAGCAGGTAGACGTTGTAGCGGAACGTGCCCCAGTTGGCTTCGAGCGTCGTGCCGAAGAGGTAGAACAAATACCAGAAGAAGAACGCGAAGAGCGGATTCGGTGATCGGCGGATCGAAGAGGAAACGTCACGAGCCGCCACCACTCGCCGGCGAGGACCTTGTCCGGGCGCGAGGCGAATGCCGGCGAGCAGGGACGCGGCGCCCGGATTCGCGGGAGCCGAGTTGGCGATGAACGCCAGCACCTGTCCCGCGATCAGAAACAGCGTCAGGTTGGGCACGGCGAAGCGGCCGAACTTCCGATCCAGGCGATCAATCCATGACATCTGGGCAGCCTCGAAGGGTGCAGTTGAAGGTGTCCGGGAATTCGAAATATCCGTGGGTGGCACGCACGGAGCTTCCAGCGACGGGCGTGGTTGAACACCGTAGCGTACAACCACGCCCTTCGGCGGAACCTCAGGGACGTGCCACCCGGAAATCCCGGGACAATCTCACGTAATTCTCTGGGCAGTACGACGGTTCAGTATGCGGGTGCTGGGGTGAGGTGCAAGGCTTGATTGGGGAAGGGGATGGCTTTCGGCTTTCGGCTGTTGGCTATCAGCTGATGGAGTGAGGGGTTTGGGATTGGGAGAGTTGGTTCGTGGTCGTCGGCCTGGAGCCAGGCGCGGGTGAATGAGCCGGCGAAGGGGTCCGCTGATGCGAAGGCGACAGCACTTTGCGGGTCCGTGGGTTCTTCGGCGGCGGAACTCTTGGTAATGCGGCCATTTCTGGCGGCGATTGGCGAAGGCGACACGGCGGGCGAAGGCGACACGCATTTGCGGGATGGTCCGGGGGAGGCGGCGGGAATTTTGCTCGCCAGGCTTTGAAGCAGTTTGTCGTTGATGCGGAGGGCGGAGATTTTGTCGGCGACGTCGGTGGCATAGGCGGGCTCGGCGAGGGCGTCGGGCGCGGGGTAGTCGGGGATCGGGGCGATGGGGTATTCGCCGAACGACCACCACCAGCCAGCTTGGAAGCCGCGTTTGGTTGTGCAGCCTGCGAGGTCGTGGAAGGCGCGTTGGACGGTGCGGCGGGTGAGGCCGCGGGCGTCGGCGAGGTCGAGGAGCTCGCTGGCGGAACGGGGGCCGTCGGCGAGCGCGGTACGGAGGAATTTTTGAGCTTCTTCGCGCGGGGTGGAGGGGCGGGGCTTGTGAGCGGCCAGGGAAGATGCGACTGCCACCGGAGTTGGATCCCAGTTGAGATGGGGGGCGGAATATGAATGACGAATTTCGGAATGACGAATTTCAAATGTCGGATCATTCGTCATTTGGGTTTCGTCATTCGTCATTTTCCCCATGATGTGGAAGGCGAGGCCGGGGGTGGGTTCGGTGAGATTGTTTTTGAGTGGGATCAGTTCGCGGCGGGTGGGGTCGTGTGGATCTGGGGCGAGGGTCCAGATGGCGCGGGCGGTGGCGACGAAGCCCATCGAGCCGGCGGCGCGGCGGATGGCGGCGCCGTCGTTTTTGCGGAAGTGGGTGATGGCGAGGATGGCGAACTTTTTCTTGCGGGCGAGTGCGGCGAGTGGTTCGAGGACGGTGCGGACGACGGTCTGGAAATGGGCGTCGCCGGGGCCGACGAAGAAATTGATCGGATCGATGACGAGCAGCCGCAGGTCGCGCGTTTCGTCGATGGCCTGGCGGAGTTTTTCCATGTCGGTGCGGAGGTTGGTGATGTTGCCGAGGACGAAGACACGCGCTGGGTCGGCGCCGGCCGCGTCGAGGCGGGGGCGGATGGTGTCGTTGAGTTGGTCGGAGGCGGAGAGGATTAGCGTAGAGCAAGGAGCATGGAGCGTGGAGTCAGAATCGGAAGTACTCCGTGCTCCTTGCTCCGTGCTCCCTGCTTCGTCGGGCCAGGGCGCGCCGGTGGAGAGGCGGGCGGCGAGGTCGATGGCGAAGAGGCTTTTGCCGGTGCCGGGGTCGCCGGCGAGGAGTGTGATGCTGCCCAAGGGGATGCGGTTGGGCCAGAGCCATTGGACGGGCTCGGCGGGGAAGTCGGCGGCGCAGTGGATGTGGGGCGCGTCGGGGTCTTGGATGTGGAGGATTTTGGGGCGCGGGTTTGGTTTGGTGGGGGTGGTGGCGGTAGAGGTGGTGGCGTTGGACATGGTTGGCTCCGTAGAAGGGTTGGGGTCAGGGTTCAGGGTTCAGTTTGATGGTGATGTACGGATAAACACTTCTAGCGTAGCAAAGCTGGTGGCCAGTTTCTTGTGATTTGGGGATTTTGTGGGGGAGGATTTTTGCGGTGCAGGATTGGGCCACGAAGAGGCGTGAGAAGGCGTGGAGAAGGTGAACCGCCGATGGACGCCGATGGACGCGGATGAAGGCGGGGGAACGAGGACGGTATAGCAGGAGAGCAAGTGGCGAAAGTTGTTGCTGGGGCGGGATTAACTACGATTTTGGCCATTTGGGATCGGAGTTTTGCAATGCGGGCACTGAGCAAACTGGGAGCGGCGAATCATTGAGTCAATATTAGTGGTGGCGTACGCTGCTAACGACGGTAGATTGAATCGGAATCGAGTTTTTGCAAACGCAACCATCTTTTGCCACATCTGCAATTCACGAGGAGGTTCCGATTGACTGTCGGTCAGGAAATAGATGACTTCGTTACAATAGTGTGCGACCGGGTTGCCGACTGCCAGACGGATGCACCCTCAGGCGGCGGAGAGGAATTCGCGTTTCATATGATGTGCGCGAGTCTGCCGCTAGACGAGTGGTCAAAGCGTATCCGAAAAATATTTGGAGAGGACAAGTTGGCCATCTTCTTTCGTGAAAGCGAATTGAACAGCCCCGGGGTGCCACTTGACATGCACATTGTCCGGTTGATTTACAATGCGATTCAAAAGAGTTGTTGTCCGCTGCCTGGAAATCGATTTGTGATGAACAAGGAGCGGCTGCTGGCTGATGTCAACTCGCTTTCGGAACTGGTCCTTAATGGCAAATTTAACTTTACTATTTCATTGCGACTCACAAACGTCGACATTCAATCGGACGTTGCGTTTGATGAATTCGTGGTTATTCGTAAATTGACGCCGGAGATCGTCAACCAAAAGTATCCATTGAACCGGACTTTTATGGCGGTGCCAGAGATATTTGCGTCGCATTGGGCGAAGCACTGTGTGGAAGTAGTGATCAAACGAAATGGCACTCTAAAGGAATATGAGCAATTGCAGCGTATGGAAAACACGGGGGAACTCGTGAACTCGATCCTACACGCGTTCACTCTTAGCGGTGTTTGTGGCGACTCCGTTCCATATGTCACGCACGTCTTGCGAGAGTCGCCAGTGGGTGGCGGATGCTTGCTTTACGGCGCGGGTGGTATCTCACCGACACCGAAAATGTATGAAGCAGAACAAATGGGTCACGTCATAGCCGCTTATCAGTTCCTCAAAGAGGCTCCGGCCGACCCAGTCTTGGAAGTCGCCATTGATCGATTCTTGATTGGAGCGACAAGTGGTGCGCACCATCCAAACAAGGTCAATCAACCCAATTGGGACAAAATTGTTGATTACGTAATAGCATTGGAAAGTATTCTTCTGACCACATTCGGAAGTTCCTCGTCAAATCACGAATTGTCGTATCGATTTCGTCTCAATGGTTCGTCCTTACTCTACGCAGCGATACGAAACGATCGAAGGCGTACATTCTGCGCATTTAAGCATCTCTACGATTTGCGATCGAAGGTCGTACATGGTGATGCAGGAGCCGCTCTAAAAACAGCAAACAGGTTCATAGACGAGCTCGGAATTGACGATGCGCAACACAAGCATCCGATCGGTCGGCTTAAGCTCGTCGTCGATCAAGTTGAGGACTGGCAAAGACTTGTATTTAAGTATTTAGGAGGCATACATCGGCGGGAACGCCCTTATGCGAAACAAGATGGATGGGAAAACATGTTGTGGGAAACCGAAGTATAGGCCAATGGATATTGGGAAAAACTCGATCGATGCACGAGATGTGTGCCAGGGGCTCGCGCCCCTGGCTATTGACTTTCGCCGCTTTGCGGCTGGGCGGTTAGTCGTGCGAAACGCGGAGAAGTTTTGCCGCAGATGGATGCGGACGAACGCGGGGGAACGAGGACCGTGGAGCTGGGGAGGTTGTGGGTGGGGCGATTTGTTCGGAGTTAGCTAAACCGCCCCTCGACTGCGCTCGGGACCGAATGGCAAGCGGTGGGTGGGGCGGTTTGATTGTTTTTGTGATTGTTCGCGGGCGTGTGTTGCGCAGTTGAGTTTGACATGTGCGAGGGAAGTCCTTAGAATCGGGGGCGATTCATTTGGGCGCTGCGCAGCGGAGGTGTGCGGAATGGATCACTTTTCTTTTTGATGCGCGTGATGACTCAAGACGGCGGCAAGTGGCGGATGTCGAAGCGGGCCGGCCTGTTGGCGGTGGCCGTGGCGGCGATGTTTGGGGTGTTTGGCGGGCTGGGCGTGTTTACGTTTGGGTATGGCAAAGGTTTTGCGTACCTGAGCAATGATCCGGCGGCGTGTGCGAACTGCCACGTGATGCAATCGCCCTACGATGCCTGGGTCAAGTCGAGCCATCATGCGGTGGCGACATGCAACGATTGTCATTTGCCGCACAATTTCTTCGGCAAATGGTTCGTGAAGGGGGACAACGGGTTTTTTCATTCGCTGGCGTTTACGACGGGCGACTTCAAGGACCCGATCCAGATCAAGCCGCGCAACAGCCGCGTGGTGCAGCAGGCTTGCATTTTTTGTCACAAGGAATTGGTGAACCACATGCTGCCCGACCGGCCTGGCGGCGACATGCTGTCTTGTGTGGATTGTCATCCGAGTGTGGGGCACGCGCAGTCGGTCGCGCCGCGGCGGTAGTCGCGTCGAATATAAGGTGGAAGAAATGATGCGGAAACAAAGGGAAATTGGCGGCGCGAGGTCGGCAAAATTAGCGAAATCGGCGTCGAGCGACGACGCGCCTCCCACAGGGAAGGCGAAGCGGTCGGGGAACATCCGGGTGTTGCTGCTGGCGTTTCTGGCGGCGGCGGTGGCGACGGCGTTGGTGTCGTGGGTGTTGGTGGTGATGATCGGTCACAAGCAGGAGGAGCGGACGCCGTTTGTGCGGGTGGCCGAGGTGACGGAGATTTCGACCGACCCCGTGCCGTGGGGTCTCAACTGGCCGCATCAGTTCGACGGCTGGAAGTCGACGGCGGGCGACCGATTCTATGGCGGCAGCAGCGCGATGCCCGAGAGCAAGCTGGACAAGTATCCGTGGCTGAAGCGGTTGTATGCGGGGTATGCGTTTAGCATCGACTATCGCCAGGCCCGCGGGCATGCGTACATGTTGTACGACCAGGGTGTGACGGAGCGCAGTGACCGAGAAGCCACAGGCGGGGGCGTGTTTGCATTGTCACGGTTCGACGACGGTGTTGTATCGGAAGGTGGGGCTCGAGGCGCTGGGTGAACCGGCGGATGACGAGGCGCTCGCGGCGGGATTCAACATGGCGGCCGTGCAGAAGGGTTTCAAGAGGTGAGCACGAAGACTTATGGCGAAACGCTGGAGATGCTCAAGCAGATGCCGGACGGCACGCCGGGCGAGAATGTGCCCGTGTTTCCGCAGGCGCCGGTGGGTGGATTCGAGGGGAAGATCGCCGGCGAGCCGGTGCCGGCCGGAATCATCCGGACGTGGGCGAGGCGCACCCGGTGACGTGCATCGATTGCCACGATCCGCAGACGATGGCGATCCGCGTGACGCGGCCGGGGTTTGTGAACGGGATTGCGGCGCTGGCGGCGAGCGATGCGCCGGTGCCCCATTTGCCGAGCATCGAGCGGTGGCGGCGGGGCGATCGGGAGCGGCCGTACGATCCGAACGTGGACGCCACGCGGCAGGAGCTGCGGTCGTTTGTCTGCGGGCAATGTCACGTGGAGTATTACTGCGCGAACAAGATGACGCTGACGTTCCCGTGGAAGAACGGGCTGCGGATGGAGGATTTGGAGAAGACGTGGGATGAGATGAAGTTTCCGGACGGGACGGCGTTTTACGACTACGAGCATGGGGAGACGGGGGCAAAGGTGTATAAGGTGCAGCATCCGGAGTTTGAGCTGTGGAGCCAGGGGATTCACGCGCGGAGCGGCGTGAGCTGCAGCGATTGTCACATGCCGTACGAGCGCGTGGGGGCGATGAAGATCAGCAATCACCATGTGCGGAGCCCGCTCGAGAATCTCAACGCCGCGTGTCAGAACTGCCATCGTGAGAGCGAAAAGGATTTGCTGGAACGGATCGCTACGATCCAGGGGCGGAACCTGGCGCTGATGGACAAAGCGGCCGTGGCGCTGACGGATATGCTCGACGCGATTCTCGAGGCGAAGGCGGCGGGCGCGGACGAGGAGTCGCTGGCCAAGATGTATGAGTTGCAGCGGAAGGCGATGTGGCGGCTGGATTACATCAGCAGCGAAAACTCGCGCGGCTTCCACGCGGACCAGGAGGCGGCGCGGATTCTGGCCGAGTCGATCGACTACAGTCGGCAGGCGCAAGCGATGGCGCTGCGGTCGCGTGCGCCGGAGGCGCCGGCGATCGATGCGTTGCCGAAGGAGCCAGTGCGCGGGGTGACGCCGACGAAGGGGGCGGGGGCGGCGGGTGTGGGTGAGGGTGGTGGGGGTTGAGCGTTGGGGGACGAAGAGGAATTTTGGGGCGGATGGGTGCGTACCGAAAGGCCCCGGGCGTTCGGCCGGTCGGCAAGCTCAGGACGAATCACCCGGGGCTAAATGGGGGCGGAAAAGTGGGGAGGTGGGCTTGGGGAGGGGTGGGGCCTATAATCACACGATTCAAACCGTGTGGGATTTATGGCCGTCATTGAAATTCGCAACCTCGAGAAGTCCTACCGGGTCTACCAGAAGCAGGAAGGGCTGTGGGCGGCGTTTCGCGGGCTGGTGAATCGCAAGTACCGCGAGGTGGAGGCGGTGCGGGGGATCGATCTCGACGTCGAGGCGGGGGAGTTCGTTGCCTTTCTGGGGCCGAACGGGGCGGGGAAGACGACCACGCTCAAGTTGCTCTCCGGCGTGATCAATCCGTCGGGCGGCGAGGCGCGGGTGATGGGGTTTGTGCCGTGGCGGCGCGAGAATGCTTATCGCCGGCGGTTTGCGCTGGTGATGGGGCAGAAGAATCAGCTCTGGTGGGATCTGCCGGCGGCGGAGTCGTTTCGGCTGCATCAGCAGATTTATGCGATCGACTCGGAGAGCTTTCAGCAGACGCATGACGAGCTGGTCGACTTCTTGGATGTGCGGCGGCTGCTCAATCAGCCGGTGCGGGAGCTGTCGCTGGGCGAGCGGATGAAGATGGAGCTGATTGCGGCGCTGCTGCATTCGCCGGAGGTGCTGTTTCTGGACGAGCCGACGATCGGGCTCGATGTGATCGCGCAGCACAACATCCAGAAATTCTTGAAGCACTATCAGGAGGTGCGGCGGATCACGATTCTCTTGACGAGCCACTATATGAAGGACGTGGCGGCGCTGTGCAAGCGGGTGGTGGTGATCAATCACGGGCAGATTATTTACGACGGCTCGCTGGACGGGATCGTGGACAAGTTTTCGAGCCACAAGGTGCTGACGCTGCAGTTTGGGGATGGGCGGATGCCGAGCGACTTGAGTCGGTATGGGGATGTGCTGGAGCTGAAGGAGCCGGAGGTGAAGCTGCGGGTGGAGCGGGATGTGATCACGCGGGTGTTGTCGGCGGTGTTGGCGGAGCACGCGATCGAGGATGTGAGCGTGGAGGATCCGCCGCTGGAGGAGGTGATTGCGAGTGTGTTTTCGCAGGGGGCGGGGCGGGCGGGAAGTGCGAATGGGGATGGGAAGACTGCGGAGCAAGCTCCGCCGCTAAATGTTTCTTGACTCTCAACTTTCAACAATCGACGCTCAACTCTGAAATGCTGGCTCGCGCTCAAACCTGGTGGATCATTCTTCGCATTTCGCTGGAGGAGCGGCTGGTTTATCGTGGCGATTTTTGGATCGGCACGATGATGCGGTTTTTGCCGATCGTGACGCAGGTGTTTCTCTGGAGCGCGGTGTTCGCGGGGATGAACGCGGCGGCCGGCGCGACGGGCGGGCAGATCGGTGGGTTTAGTTACTCGGACATGGTCGCGTACTATCTGCTGGCGATGGTCGGGCGGGCGTTTTCGAGTATGCCGGGTTTGGCCAGTAGCATCGCGCTGCAGATTCGCAATGGCGAGATCAAGAAGTATCTGGTGCAGCCGATCGACTTGATCGGGTTTTTGTTTTTGACGCGGATGGCGCACAAGCTGGTGTACTACGGGGTGGCGCTGGTGCCGTTTGCGATCGCGTTTTATTTGTTTCGCGGGTATTTTCACGGTTGGCCGTCGGCGGAGGTGTTGGCGGCGTTTGGGATGTCGCTGGTACTGGCGTTTCTGCTGGGGTTCTTCATGGAAGCGCTGATGGGGATGATCGGTTTCTGGACGCTGGAGGTGAGTTCGCTGTTGTGGATTTATATGTTGTTTAATTTTTTTCTGTCGGGGCAGATGTTCCCGCTGAGCATTTTGCCGCCGCCTTGGGATTCGGTGGCGCTGGCGATTCCGCTGCAGTACCTGGCGTATTTTCCGGCGGCGGTTTTTTTGGGGAAGGTCGAGGGGGCCGCGATGTGGCAGGGGTTGGCGATCGAGGCGGCTTGGGTGGTGTTTTTTATTGTGGCTTGCCGGGTGGCGTTTAATCGGGGCGTGCGGCGGTATAGTGCTTTTGGAGGGTGAAGGAAAGTGTGATTGATGATTGATGATTGATGAACTCAGTCGTCAATTCACAGTCTTGAGATCATCAATCAACCAATCATCAATCGAACATGTCGCCCCGCCCCAACTACCTCCGCGTATTTCTCACATTTGTGCGGAACAGTCTCATTCGGGACATGATGTTCCCGACGAACTTTATCATCGAGTCGATTTCGTCGATCGGTTGGGTGGCGATGAATCTGGCGCTGTACATTCTCATTTTCAATTACACGAGTCACTTGGGTGCGAATTCGGACGGGCGGCGGGGCGTGGGACAAGTATCAGTTTTTTGTGTTCCTGGCGACGTCGCTACTGATTAACAACATCGTGCAGATGTTTTTCATGCCGAACGCGGAGGAGTTCAGCGAGCTGATCCGCACGGGCAATCTCGACTTCGCGCTCTTGAAGCCGATCGACACGCAGTTTCTGGTTTCGCTCAACAAAGTCGATTGGTCGGCGGCGGCCAATCTGGTGCTGGGCGTGTTGCTGTTGGGCTATGCGCTGCCGCGGCTGGATGGGTTCACGCCGTCGCTGTTGGCGTTCGTGCTCTATCCGCTGTATGTGGTGCTGGGGGTGCTGATCATGTACAGCATCATGATCGCGCTGGCGGCGACGAGTGTGTGGCTGGGGCGGAACCAGTCGCTGTACGATTTTTGGTTCTACATCACCAACTTTGCCCGCTATCCGCTCGAGATTTACCAGGGGCCGATCGGGAATTACCTGCGGTGGACGCTGACGTTTGTGTTGCCGGTGTTGGTGGTGGTCAACGTGCCGGCGCGGCTGCTGGCCAAGCCGTTTCAGCCGCAGTATGCGTGGCTGGCGGCGTTTGCGGTCGTGGCGACGGCGGTCTCGCTGTGGGCGAGCCGCTGGTTGTTCCAGAAATCGCTGCTGAGCTATCGCAGCGCGAGCAGCTGAATCGGACCGCGCCGCCTGTCGCGTCGGGCCGCGATCGCGTACGATACCCAACATTCTTAAGCGAACATTCCCAAGCGATCATTCCTAACAGTGGAGGTTGGCGATGCGAGTTTTTCTCGTGGTGTGCGGGGCGATGATCGTGGCGAGCGGATGCAGTCAAGAAGCGGCGACGACCAAGGAAGGCAACCAGAGCGTGACCGCAACGAAGTATCCCGAGACGCGCCGCGTCGAGCAGGTCGACACGTTGCACGGCGTGCAGGTGGCCGATCCGTATCGCTGGCTGGAGGCGGACGTCCGCGAGTCGCCGGAGGTGGCGGAGTGGGTGGCGAAGCAAAACGAAGCGGCGCGGGAATATCTCGACGCGATTCCGCAGCGGCCGCAGATCGCGCGGCGGCTGACGGAGCTCTACAACTACGCCCGCTATTCTGCGCCAACGGAAGAGGGGGGTCAGTACTTTTTTCTGAAGAACGACGGGCTGCAGGATCAGGCGGTGTTGTTTGTGGCCGACACGTATGCCGGCGAGGGGCGGGTGCTGTTGGACCCGAACACGTGGTCGTCCGATGGGACGGTCTCGCTGGGGAGCTATGCGCCGAGCCCGGATGGGAAGCTGCTGGCGTATGCGCAGTCGGAAGCTGGGAGCGATTGGCAGCAGATTTACGTGGTCGACGTGGCAACCGGGAAGGAGCAGACCGACCATTTGAAATGGGCGCGATTCAGCGATGTGGATTGGGCGCGTGATGGTAGCGGCTTCTATTACACTCGCTATCCGGAACCCGAGGCGGGAGAACTGTATCAGTCGGTGGCTTTGAATCAGATGGTCTATTTTCACCAGCTGGGCGACGAGCAGGCGGCGGATCGGCTAGTGTATCGCAACGAGGAGCATCCGGACTGGAGCTTCGGACCAATCCTGACGGACGACGGTAAGTATTTGTTGCTCGGAATCTACCGCAGCACCGATCCGCAGAACCAGGTGCTGATGCGCGAGACGTCGGCGCCGGCGGACTCCGAGTGGACCGAACTGGTGGGCGACTTCGAGAACGAGTTTTCGTTTGTCGGCAACGAGGGCGGGAAGTTCTTTTTCATTACTGATCTCGACGCTCCGGCGAAGCGGGTCGTGGCGATGGACGTCGGCCAGCCAGGCCGCGACCACCTCACGGAGGTCGTTCCCGCCGGCGACGGAACAATCGACGGGGCGAGCATCTTTGGCCAGCGGATGATCGTGCAGTCGTTGGTCGATGTGTTGCCGCACGTGCGGTTGTTTGATCTGGCGGGCAAGCCGCTCGGCGAGATCAAGTTGCCGGGCATCGGCACGGTGGCCGGCTTCGGCGGCCGTCAGGATAGCGACGAGACGTTCTACATCTTCACGAGCTACAACACGCCGACGGACATCTATCGCTACGACATTCCGACCGACAAGAGCGAGCTGGTGCGGCGGCCGCAGGTGCCGTTTAATCCGGACGACTTTGTGGTGGAGCAGGTGTTCTATGAGAGCAAGGATGGGACGAAGATCCCGATGATGTTGGCGTATAAGAAGGACAAGAAGGATGCGGTGACGCAGGCGGAGGGGGCAGGGGACTCGGCGGCACAGAACGGGGTCGAGGACGCCCCGGCTCGCGAGGCTCGCCCGGCGGGCGGGCCGCGGCCGACGCTGCTTTATGGTTACGGTGGGTACAGCATCACGATCTCGCCCGCCTTCTCGCCGGACTACATCGCCTGGATGGAGCTGGGAGGCGTGGTGGCGGTGGCGAACCTGCGTGGCGGCGGTGAGTATGGCGAAGACTGGCACCTCGCGGGCAAGAACCTCAAGAAGCAGAACGTGTTCGACGACTTCATCGCGGCGGGCGAGTGGCTGATCGCGGAGAACCGCACCACCCGCGACCAGCTGTCGATCATGGGCGGCAGCAACGGCGGGCTGCTGGTCGGGGCGGTGATGGTCCAGCGGCCCGAACTGTTCGGGGCCTGCATCCCGATCGTCGGCGTGATGGACATGCTCCGCTTCCAGATGTTCACGGCCGGCCAGTTCTGGCGCGACGAGTTTGGCGACCCCGACGACGCGGCAGAGTTCAAGAACCTGCTGGCCTATTCGCCCTATCACAACATCAAGGAGGGCGTCGAGTATCCGGCGACGATGGTCATGACGGCCGACACGGACGACCGCGTCGTGCCGATGCACAGCTTCAAGTTCGCGGCCGCGCTGCAGCGGGCCCAGGCGGGCGACGCCCCGATTTTGTTGCGGATCGAAACCCGCGCCGGTCACGGCCGCGGCACGCCGGTCTCGAAGCTGATCGAAAACGCGGCGGACAAATGGGCGTTTTTGGTGAAGAATCTGAAGATGGACGTGCCGGTGGCTGCGGCCGAAGAGAAAACCAGCCGCTAACGGCCCGAGACAACGTGGTATAATGAACTCATCCGACCAGTCATTCGAGGACGCCTGTCATGAGTTCCGATCTAACTCAATTTGACGGCCTGAGTTTTCCGCAGAAGCTGCAGCTCGTCGAGGACCTGTGGGATCACATCGCCGAATCGCCGGCATCGATCCCGGTTCCGGAGTGGCACAAGGAGGAGCTCGACCGGCGGGAGCAGGAAAATTTGGCGAATCCCGCGCCGGGCATTCCCTGGGAAGAGGTTAAGCGGCAGGTTCGGGACGGGAAATGAGCACCCGACTCGAGTTCACTCTTCAGGCTCGCGATGATGCCGCGCGGCGTACGCATGGTACGAGCGGCAAAGCCCCGGTCTCGGCGATCGCTTCCTGCGGCATGTCGACGAGTGCCTCGACGTTATTCGAGCGAATCCTGACCTGTTCGAGTTTGCATATAAACAATATCGCCGCGCGATCGTCCGGCGATTTCCCTACGTCGTCTTCTACAAACACGACGG
Source organism: uncultured Planctomycetota bacterium (assembly GCA_963847905.1). Taxonomy (GTDB): domain Bacteria; phylum Planctomycetota; class Planctomycetia; order Pirellulales; family Lacipirellulaceae; genus DASYDU01. Next base: position 359,847 of record CAWKBP010000009.1, read on the forward strand.
CGATACTGTCCGCATCCATTCGATCTTCCAGTCGCGCAGAATCCCCGGAAGTGGCGGCGGCGTTTGCCCTAAATTTAGTCGCCCTTCGGCACCGAGCGCGATCGCTTGCGGGCCAGCGCGACCCAGCTCCAAGGTTGCGGGCGGCCGGGGTCGTCGACGCCGTCGTCGGACCAGGGGTAGCGAATCCGCTTGAGGGACACGACGCGGAGGCCTTCGGCGGCGATCGTTTCGCGGAGCTCCGTGCGGGCGTAGTGCTTTTGCGGGTATTCGCCGCGAAAGACGATGCTGGACTTGAAGTCGCTGTCGTGGATTTGATTGTCTTCGTCGGCAAACTTGGCGACGCGGAGTGCCGATTCGAGCGACGGCACGACGACCAGCACAAAGCCGCCGGGTTGGGCGAGGCCGGCGAGGCTGGTCCATTGTTTGCGGCGGAGCGCGGCGTCGGTCGAGGTGATCACGTTGAGGCAGGCGACGAAATCGCCGACGGGGCCCAACTTTCCGGCGGCGTCTTCGAGGCCCATCGTCGACCAGGAGACGTTTGGCACTACGGCACAGAGTTTCTTCGCGCGGGTGACCATCTTGCCGGCGAAGTCGAAGGCCAGCACCTGGCCATAGCGACGGCCGAAGCGTTTGGTGAAGGTGCCAATGCCGCAGCCGGCGTCGATGAGAGTTTTGGAACGGCTGGGTTCGGTTCGCGCGACGAGTTGGGCCACTTGTTTACCGCTGGAACGGGTGACGTCGCAGACGGCGACTTCGAACGATTTGGCAAGGCGGTTCCAGGTCTGGCGGCTCATCGTCACCCCATCGTGATTTGTGGTTCAATCAAATATAGCCCGCACGCGGTCGCTTGGACGAAGACGCAAGCTATTTTCCGATAGTCACACCGCGGAGTTCGCGCGGTAGCGGGAACGAGACGCTCTCTTCGCGGATCGAACGGGCCTCGATGGTGGCGTCGAAACGCTCGCGGAGCCAGGTGAGGCAGGCTTCGACGACGACCTCTGGTGCGCTCGCGCCGGCAGTGACGAGCACGGTCTCGACGCCCGTGAACCAGGCGGCGTCGATGTCGTCGGGGCCGTCGATCAGGTGGGCGGGGATGCCGCGCTCGCGGGCCAGTTCGGCGAGCCGTTGGCTGTTGGAGCTGTTCTGGCTGCCGAGGACGAGCACTAGGTCGGCCCCTTCGGAGAGGCGCGACACGGCTTCTTGCCGATTCTGCGTGGCGTAGCAGATGTCGTCCTTCGGCGGGGAGGCGATCTGGGGGAACCGTTCTTTCAGCCGGCTGATGATCCGATTCGCATCGTCGACGCTGAGCGTGGTTTGCGTGAGGTAGGCGACCTTGCTCTCGTCGGCGACTTCGAGCGAGGCGACGGCCTCGGGCGATTCGACCAGCAGGATGGCCTCGGGCGCTTCGCCCATCGTGCCGATCACTTCGTCGTGTCCTTCATGGCCGATGAGGAGGATCGTGTAGCCCTCGTCGGCGTACTTGATCGCTTCGAGATGGACCTTGGTCACCAGGGGGCAGGTGGCGTCGATCGCCCGCAGCTTTCGCTCGCGGGCCAGGCGGCGGACCTCGGGTGAGACGCCATGGGCCGAGAAGAGGAGCGTGGCCCCCTCGGGCACTTCGGTGAGCTCGTTGACGAACGTGACGCCGCGGTCGCGGAATTGGCCGACGACGTACTGGTTGTGCACGATTTCGTGGTAGACGTAGATCGGCGGGCCGAACGCGCCGAGCGCAAGCTCGAGCGACTCGATCGCCATGTTGACGCCGGCACAAAACCCACGCGGACTCGCCAGGAGAACGTTCATGTGCTCCATGATAGTGTGCGGGGGATGGCCGACCAAGTGCTGAGGACGTGCCTCTACTTCGCCTTGCGGCCGTTATTTCGCTTTGCGGCGCAGTCGCTGCGTGAGCCGTTCGTCGACAGGGGTCCGCTTGTGCGACGGGTAGCGCAGTTCGAGCTCTTTGAGTGCCTCGCTGAGCGATTGGCTGAGCTTCAGATAAGGGCGGGTGCGGAAGCGGATCGGTGGGATCCACGACTTGTGCACTTTCGGGCGGAGCGGATTCGATACTTTGGGGAGCGCATGCATCTCGGGCCTCCTTCTCTGTGACCCTGCGTGGGGACGCAGTCGGCAGGTGCTGGGCGCCACGCGTTAGTGACCCGAAGTGCGACCTGTCCGGTTGCATCTATTACGCAGGACAGTGGGCCGCGGTTTCCGGTTCGCGGCCAACTCACCTATCTGGGACGAGACATACGACTAGGAGAGAGCCGCCCGTCGGCGACCTCTATTCGTATTCTGCTCGACGTGACGGAAAGCACAAGCAAAATGTCAGCGTGTGGCAAAGAACTACACGAGAGCGAGTCGGTTGTCACGCCGGTTGGGACGGAATCAATTCCAGACCAGGTGTCGTAAGGAGCATCTGCGGGCTCGCTGAGGATATGTTCAGCAGCCCCGCGTCAGGCGACCGAAAGCCCTTTCGGCCGCTGCGCCACGCGATCCGCCGACCAAGTGTCGAATTGCCGGATGCTGGCACTCCCACATTCATCTTGACCTCGCCAGTGGGGATCTCTATCCTGCGCCAGCGCTGGAATTGGGCGACCGTTTCGGCGCGTTTTGAAGCCCCTGACGGCCGAACATTGCTGTCACATTCCGCGTAGTAATACTAATCGGCAGCATCGGCCGGCGACCTCGCGGGCACGTAGCGACCGCCGACGACGGCACGACCGATCGAACCCTATCACCAGTCCTTGCTGAATTTTGTCACCAATCGTCCGAGGCTGTTGAACAAACTCGACAAACTTCGGCGGCCGCAGCGAACAGCCGGCGCAAAGCGCACCAACCGCTGATGGATCATCGCTATAGCCCGTACAGGACCTGCGTTAGCTGCGATCGCTCGCCAGGAGATTTTGTTGAAACCGCGGCCATGAGCCACCCGATGTTGGTTGTACTCTCGCACTCGCATTCGCGCTAGTTATCAACCAGCGATTTGTTGACCATCCTGATTCGACGAATCGCCTGATCGAGAACAACCGCTCGTCCGACAAGACTCCCAAACACCACACTCCCAAACACCACCAGCACCGTTCCACCAGCACCGTTCCACCAGCACACGACGCCCGTACACGACATCACGTCGAGCCCCGTTGGAGACCGTTACCATGCAGATGCCCAGCCCGATCGGCCCCCTCAATTCCGGACTCAGCAAGATCCACGGCCCGCACGGCATCAACGCGCCCACGCGCCGTTCCGCGGGCAGGGTTCGGGCGGCGCCGCGAAGACGCAAGCGGTCGGCGACCAGTTCACGATCTCTCCTGCGGCCGAAGCGGCTATTCAAGCGACGGAAACAGGCGGCATCCGCCAGGACGTGGTCAGCCGCGTCCGCAGCGAGATCGCCGCGGGCACGTACGAAACGCCGGCAAAACTCGACTCGGCGCTGAGCCGACTTCTGGACGAGATTGGCTAGAAGTGCCACGGTACACTTTGTCGCGGTGTGCTATGGTTATAGTGTGCCGGGCTGCCGACCGAACCATTCGAATCGCCCTCCCTCCCAGTTGCCCCATCCGGCAATCTGCCGTAGTCTGAAGTGTTCACTTTTCCAGGCGGACTGTTTTCGCCAATTGGGGACACGATGAGCGTTGCTAGTCTAAATCGTTTGGGAGAGTTGATCGTCGCCGAGCGCGCCGAGCTGCTCGAAGAGTGGCGGGCGCAAGTTAAGCAATTGCCTTCTGCCGCGGGACTCGATCGCCCGACGCTTGACGACCACATCCCTCAGTTGCTCGACGAGATCGCCGAAGCGCTGCTCGAGCGCCGCAACGAGTCGATCCCCGAGGTGATGGTCGAGGGGACTCCGCCGGCCCACGGGATTCAGCGGCTCGAAGACGGATTCGACTTGGAAGAGGTCGTTGCCGAGTACAACATTCTCCGCGGCTCGATTCACGATCTGGCCGAGGAACATGGGATCGACATCCGCGGCGAGACGTTTCACATTCTCAACCGGGTGCTCGACACGGCGATCGGCCTGGCGGTGCAGACCTTCGCCACGCAGCGGGCGCTGGAGGTCAAACATCGCCGCGAAGAGTACTTGGCGTTCGTGGCCCACGACCTGCGCACGCCGCTGAGCGCGGTGTCGCTTTCGGCGTCGCTGCTGGAAATGTCGATCGAGGAGCAGCTCGCCGACCCGCAGGTTTCGCTGGCTTTTTCGACGCTGCGGCGAAACGTGAATCAGTTGGAAGAACTGGTTTCGATGGTGCTCAAGGAGAATACAGTCGAGGCGGGAGAATCGACCGAGAAGCTCGTCCGTCGGCATTTTGATCTTTGGCCGCACGTCGAGAATGTGTTCCGCAATCTCGCTCCGGTCGCCGACACGAATAGCACCGAGCTGGTGAATGAAGTGCCGGCGGAACTGGTCGTGTATGCCGACGCGAGCATGCTAGCGAGAATACTGCAGAACCTCGTTTCCAACGCGATCCGCTACACACCGCGGGGTCGGATTCGAGTCACGGCGGAAAAATCCGCAGCCGATGGTTCGGTCGAGTGCCTGGTGATCGACGACGGCGACGGGATTTCGGGCGAGCTGCTCGAAAAAGTGTTCGAGAAATTTGAGACCGATCCCGAGCAGCACGACGGACTTGGTCTGGGCCTGGCGATTGTCAAAGAATTTGTCGAGGCCCACGGCGGCACGGTCAGCGTGCAGAGCCAAAAAGGCGACGGCACGACGTTTCGGTTCACGCTGCCGGGGAAAGCGAAATAGCGCACCGTTACACCATGCCCAACCAGCGGCGGACCGACTGTTCGACGCTCGCCAACTGATCGGCAGGAAGAGTTCCCAGTTTGCGGACCAGCTTTGCCAAGGGCACAGTAATCAGGTTCTGGGTGTCGAATACGCCCGGTTTCAAGAGCTTCGTGGAACTGGCGATTTCGAAACGAGAGTTGCGGGGACTCGTCGTGTGCGGCACGAGGGTCACCAATGCGCGGTCCTCGTCGGCGGACGGAATGCTGAGAACCAGGCAGGGGCGGATTTTTGCAGCCATCCCCAAATCGACGATCCAGATTTCGCCGCGATCAGGGCTGGGCATCCGCGGCCGCGCGGGCGTCCAGCTCGACAAAGAGCACGTCGGCGGCAGCGATCAACGATTGGTCCGACAGCGGCGGCTGGTCTTTCGACCCGACACGACGCAAGACTTCGATCGCCGCGACCTGCTTGTCGGCATCGCTCAGTGCGTCAAACGCGGTTAAGACTTGCTGTACCGGTTGGGTCATGGAATTCTTGCCGAGATGCAGCGTTCGCGTCCCCGTTATCTCGATTATAGGTCGATCGACACCAAGTCGCAAACTCGCTGTTGCGACTGGAAGAAGTCACCGCACCGGCCGCAGGTGGCTGTGGGCGAGGATGATTTTCTTTTGGCCGACGGTGGCGAATTGGATTGTGCCGCGGCGGTTGTTGCCGGCGCCGGAGAGGGCCACGATTTTGCCGGGGCCGTATTCGGGGTGCATCACGGTCATTCCTTGCCGAAACACGTCGGGCGAAACGCGGGGCAGGGCAGGGGCCGACTCATCGGTTGTCTCGCGGGCCAGCGCGGCGGCGGTCGTGATCGACGCGGCGACGACGCTTAGCGAGGGTTTGTCTCCCGAGTCGGATTCGACCGACACGTCCTCCAGTTGCCAATCGGCGGCCGCGGAGTCGGCTTGTTCGCCCGCGGCGATCCAGTCTTCCATCGACTCCGGTTCGTCCCACTCTTCGTGCTTCGCCTGCTCTTGGTGGGCGATGTGGGCCGTCGCTTCGTCGACGAGTTCGAGCTCCTCGCGGGGCATCTCCATCAGGAAGGAGCTCGGGATCGTCCGCCGCCGCACACCACGGAAGTCGCGGGTCACGGCGTAGGAGAGCTGCAGTTCGTCTTTCGCGCGGGTCAGGCCAACGAAAGCCAGGCGGCGTTCCTCTTCTAATTCGTCCGGGTGCCGGCCGACGCGTTCGTGCGGCAACACGCCATCTTCAAACGCGACGATGAAGACCACGGGAAACTCGAGCCCTTTGGCGGCGTGGAGCGTCATCAGCGTGACCTTGTCGGTGTCGGTATCCCAGCCGTCGGTCTCGTTGACCAGCCAGGCCCGTTCGAGATAGGCCTCGAGCATTCCGCCCGCCGTGCCCTCGGTTTCGGCCGCTTCGCTGCGTTGCAGTTCGTCGAAGCCGCGGGCGTCGGTGAGCAGTTCCTCGATGTTGGCGAGGCGATTCTGATCCTGCTCATCGTCGCTCTCGGCGAGCGACGCCCGGTAGCCGGAGGCCTCGAGCACGGTGCCGATGACTTCTTCGACGTCGCCGTGGGCCACGGCCGAAATCTGGTCGACGATCTCGACGAAGGCCAGCACCTTGGCCGCGGTCCCCTTGGCCAGCCCTTCGACGAGGGGCGCGTCGCGGGCCGCATCGAGCAGCGGCATGCCATGCTGGAAGGCATGCGCGTTGAGCCGGTCGATCGTTTTCTTACCGATGCCGCGGGGCGGCGTGTTCACGGTCCGCTCGAAGGCGATGTCGTCCCGCGGGTTGTTCACGAGCTGGCAATAGGCGAGCACGTCCTTGATTTCCTTGCGGGCGTAGAACTCCTGGCCGCGGACCATCTGGTAGGGCACCTTGGCCCGCCGCAGCGACTGCTCGACCACGCGGGAGAGCGCGTTGACGCGGTAGAAGATGGCGAAGTCGCTCGGCTTGCGGCGGCCGGCGGCGACGGCCGCGGCGATCCGCTCGGCGATCGCGGTCGCTTCGTGGTTCTGATCGGCGTAGAGCGTGAGCCGTACGGGCGCGCCTTCGTCGTTTTCGGTCCAGAGCTTTTTCTGCTTGCGGCGGAGGTTGTGGCCGATCAGGGCGTCGGCCATCCGCAGGATTCGCTTCGAGCTGCGATAATTCCGCTCCAGCCGCACGACGCGCACCTCGGGATAGTCGCGCTCGAATTCGAGGATGTTGTTCAAGTCCGCCCCGCGCCAGCCGTAGATTGACTGGTCGGGGTCGCCCGTCACGGCCAGGTTCGGATAGTCGCTCGAGAGCGCCCGCAGGATGACGTACTGCGCTTTGTTGGTGTCCTGGTACTCGTCGACGAGCACGTAGCGATACCGCTCATCGAGTTCAGCGCGAATCTCGGGATGATCGAAGAGCAGCTGGGCGACGTGCAGCAGCAGGTCGTCGAAGTCGACCGCCGACGAGGCCAGCATTCGCTCCTGATAGCGAGGGTAAACCTCGGCCACGACGTGGCTGAGCGTGCTACCGGGTTTCGGCTCATAGCGGTCGGGCGTGATGAGTTTGTTCTTCGCGCCGGAGATGGCTTCGGCGAGCCGGTCGGGCGTGAAGTGGAGGGTCTTGATGCTGTGGGCTTCGATCACGCGCTTGATCGTCTGCCGGGCGTCGTTGGTGTCGTAGATCGTAAAATTTGGCGCGAGTCCGACAAACTCGGCGTACTGGCGGAGCATCCGGGCCCCGAAGCGATGGAACGTGCTCAGCCAGACGCGCATGCCCGGGGCGAGCTCGGCCACGCGGCGCTGCATCTCGTCGGCCGCCTTGTTGGTGAAGGTGAGGGCGAGAATCTGCGACGGCCGGACACCGCTGGCGAGCAAATGGGCAATGCGATGGGTGATCACCCGCGTTTTGCCGCTGCCCGGTCCGGCGAGCACGAGCAGCGGTCCGTCGCGATGGAGGACGGCTTCGCGCTGCGGCTCGGTGAGATGTTCGAGGAGGTGATCCATATCTTCTCATCATTTCGCACCGCTGACGATTCGTACATACCCCGCTCGAGCGCGGCCCGTCGCGCACTGCTAGCAGTCGGCAGGAATGCCGCAAGAATTCGTAAAAAACGCTTTCACAAAGGAAGAAAGTTGGTATACTTCCGAGCGAACTGGGGCAAAGCCACGAGGCGAGCGGAGTTCGATCACGTTTCTATCCGCGGCCAGGATGCCCGCCCCCGTCCCCGCCAGTAGTATCACCGCCAAAACCATCACCGCTAATAGGGAGGGAACCCGCCATGACCCGCATTCCGCTCAATCGTGCCTTCGAAGAATCGATCGACGTCCGCCAACGGCTCGAGATGAGCACCGCCGAGATCGGCCTCGCCGTCCGCACGACCAATTGCCTGGAAGAGCGCGGCGTCTTCACGGTGAACGACCTCTTGCATTGCACGCGGGAAGATCTGCTCAGCATCTCGAATTTCGGCGAGAAGACGCTCGAGGAAGTCTACAAGGCGCTGGAAAACGTCGGGTTTTTTCGTCCCAGCTCCCAACAAGTTGCCGTTGGCTCGATCTGAACGGCAGATAAGTTGAGCCGAGCATAAATTGGCCGCCATGCGGGGTCACGCTACAATGGGCCCCCATGGCGACACGTCTGCGATTGTTCGTCAAGAAACGGGGCCAGCGACGGACCGGCTCACGCTGGTTGGGCACGCTCGGCGTTGCCGCGCTTGATTTGGCGCTGGTGGCCATCGGAGCGGTCGGCCTCTACTGGCTGCTGACCCACTTCCTGTTGGCCGAAGACGTGGCCCACGGTTGGTTCGCCTGGGCGGCGATCGTGATCCCGCTCGCGCCGATTGGCTACGGCGTCACGGATCTCGTTGTCCTGGTCTGGCAGAGCCTGGCGTCGACCGAGCGGCGGGCCGCCGCGATGCAGAAGGCGACCGATTGGGAACTGCCGGGCATGGGCCGCGGCCAGGATCGGCCGACGCTCCCCGCCGTGCCGCCGATCGACGAAGTTGTCGACAGCGCGGGTGTGCGGCTGGCCTATCGATTGCCGAGCGACGCCGCATCCGGGCAGATGTCGCTGGCGCTGGCGCTCGTGTCCGTGATTTGGAACACGCTGGTCGCCGGCTTCGCATTCCAGGTCGTGCGGCAGCACCTCGCCGGCCAGCCGAATTGGTTGCTCACCTGGCTGTTGGTGCCGTTGGTGATGGCCGGCGGATGGACCGTGTACGCGCTGGTGCGGCAGATTTTGCTGACGGTCGGCACGGGGACGACGCTCGTCGAGGTCGACGAGCATCCATTCTATCCGGGCCGGCGCTACGAGGCCTTTCTCTCGCAGACGGGGCGGCTGCACGTCCGCTGGTTCCAAGTGCAACTCGTTTGCGAGGAGCGGGCCACTTACCAACAAGGCACCGACACGCGGACCGCCACCGCGATCGTCCACTCGGAAACGGTCTTTAGCGAGCGGAAATTTGAGATTCCCCAAGGGCGGCGCATTCGAGACCCATTTCACGGTGCCGATCCCTGCGGCGGCGATGCATTCTTTCTCCGCTGCGCACAACGCGGTCTCGTGGATGCTGGTGGTGCGGGGTCGGATGGCCCGCTGGCCGGAGTTCGAGCGTCGCTTTCCGCTCTATGTTTATCCATTGGTGAAATCGCAACCTTCGGCGTCCGTGGATCGAGCCCAATCACGCCAGGAGGGCGTCCGATGATCGATGCACCCGCCATCGCGCTCCGGCTCGATTCGACGGCCGGCGAGTACCAGCCGGGCGAGCGGCTGAGCGGTCACTTCCTGGTCGAGGGGGCGGTGCCTTGGCCGGTGCGGTCGGCGGAGCTGTCGATCGTCTGGTACACGGCGGGCCAAGGGGAAGAGGACTTCGCCGTCCACTTCTTCGAACGGTATGTCGATGAGCCGGGCCGGCCGCTCAATTTGCGGTTGCCGCACCGCTTTGCCACGCAAATGCCGTCGAGCCCGCTGAGCTACGCGGGCCGGATCGTCAAAGTCTGCTGGTGCGTGCGGCTGCGAGTCTATCCGCAGCAAGGCCCCGCGGTGCTTCAAGAGATCGCGTTTCGACTGGGGGACGTGCCCGCGGCAGCGGCGGAATCATGAGCCGACACCAATTCGCCCCTCCACGAGTCCCGTCGCGACACGCGAATCCCTTTGCCACGTGTTGGACGAGGCCCGGCGCGCTGGCGTTTCAGTTTTCCACGGGAGAAAGCGCCGCAGGGCTGGTCGCCCGACTCGCGACGACCGACTGGCGCGGCGAAATCGTCGGGCCACACGGGTCGGGCAAGTCGACCTTACTCGAAACGCTCGGGCCGCATCTTCGCGCGGCGGAACGCGGCGTCTCGGCTGTCGCGCTCCGCGATGGCCAGCGGCGACTCCCGGCCGACTTCCTCCGCAAGGCGTTGGCGTCGTCGCATCCGCTGGTGATCGTCGACGGCTACGAGCAGCTGTCCTGGCTCCACCGCCGCGTGCTCATCGCACGCTGTCGACTGCGCAGTCGGCTGGCCTGCTGGTCACCTCGCACCGACCGACGGGTCTGCCGCTGTTGTTTCGCACGCAGCCCGATTTGCAGCTGGCGAACCAACTGGTGTCCACTCTCACCGCGAGTATTTCATCCGGGATCAGCACCACCGACGTCGCCGCTAGCCATGCCTGCCATGGCAGCAATCTGCGCGAGCTGTTCTTCGCACTTTACGATCGCCACGAAGCGCTGGCGGGCGCGGGGCAAGCGGAATTGCAATCAATGTAATTCTTGGGCTGCCAACGATCGCCAACCAGTCGATTGACGGACGGCGACGGGGTGCGAATATTCCGAGACGGGAAGCCTGCAACAGCCATGACGGTGCTGCGGTGCGAGGGATGTTGACGTTTTGCAGCACACGCGGCCGCGGCGTGGTATCTCGTCAACGCAGACGACTTGCTTCCCGCGGGTAGTCTACAATTCATTGCCCACGGGTCGAGCACATGCCCAATCCAGCGATGGAGACAGCATGTCGCAGTTACGGCGCTAGCGGTAGGCAGGGGGCTGACTTGGTTTCACCAGTCGGCAGAGTTTGCCGCAAGCTCAGGGTTTACCCAACATATATTCTCAGCCAATTCGTCGATTCGACTTGGCCGATTATTGCGTTTCGCGTGTCGCCAGATTAAACCAAAAGTAGCGAATCTTCCCTCGATTGAAAGAGAGAATCAAGAATGACTGCCCAACCGAAGCTGCGAGCGTTCGCAATCACGGCGAGTATGGTTCTCTTGGCGAACGTCTTCGCCATGGGATTCACGTCGCGCGCCGCGGCGTTCTGCTCGTCGTGCAATGGGGGAGCTGCTCCCGTCGCGTATTCCGCCGGCTACGCGGCGCCCGTCGCTTATCAAGCGGCTTATGCACCGGCTCCGGTCGCCTATCAAGCCGCGTACGCACCTGCTCCGGTGGTTTACACGACCGCCTATGCGCCGGCCAACACCGGTTGGTATCCGGGCCGCTGGTTGGGACGAGTGAACCGATCGATCTGGGGCGTGCCGAACACGACCTATTACGCGCCGACTTACACCGCGGCTTACGCACCGACGTACACGGCCGCTTATGCTGCCGCGCCGACCTGCAGTTCGTGCAGTGCTGCGACGGTCAGCTACGCTCCGGCTTCGACGTGTAGCACCTGCTCGGCCAGCTACGCCCCGGCACCGGCCTGCAGCACGTGTAGCGCGTGCTCGGCCAGCTACGCTCCCGGCTTGCAGCACGTGTTCGACCTGCGACGCCTGTGCCGCGAGCAGCACTCCTTGTGCGAGCTGTGCGGCCGGCGCGGTGAGCCAGGCTTCCTATGGCGAAGTCGTCGACGTGCCCGCGGCAGCAACCTTCGACACGCAGTCGGGTTCTTTGGAGCCGACGCCGGCATTGCCGTCGGATACCAATGTTCCGGCAACTCGGGAAGTTGAGAAGCCAGCCGCCGCCGATCCGTTGTCGCTGCCCGAAGCCGCGTCCGACGGGACCGACGACAGTGCGACCAACTTGCAAGCGCCGAAGCTGTTCGATCCGAACGATCGTACGGCCCAGCGGCATCCGGCTCCGGTTTGGACTGCGGTTTACCACAAGGTGGGCGGTGCCGAGGCGACGGCCAGGCCGATCTCCTGGCAGCAGGTCGAGCGCGACGCCGAGGGTTGGTCGAGCGCTGCGGAGTAAGACGGTACGCCGAAACTTGAAAACATTTGTTAGCCGGCGGGCTTGTCCCGGCGCTTCGACGCGCCGGGACAAGCCCGCCGGCTAACTCGCTTGATGGAGTGACTTACGGCGCCACACTGCTACCGCGCGATCAGCACCGAGCAGGGGGCTTCGTTGACGATCCGCGCCGAGGTGCTGCCGACTAGCAGGCGTTCTACCGCCCCGTGTCCCCGGCTGCCGACGATCGCCAGGTCGATTTTCTGTCGCGCGATGGTGGCCAGCACCTGCTCGGCCGGATGCCCTTGGGCGACGATCGGCTCGGTCGAGTGAAACTGAGCCGGCATTTTCGCCTGGAACTTTTTCAGGTCGCCGACGGCTGCGTCGAGTTGCTGATCGTGTTCCTTTTGCCAGGCATTGGCCATGGCTTCGACGTCGGGGTCGCGCTCGATTGGCTTGAGCCAATCGGGCAATTGATGGACGGACATCGGCGGCACGACGGTGACCACCCAGCCGCGGGCCGAGTCGGGCCAGGAGAGTTTGCCGGCGAGTGCGGCGATGCGGTCGCCAAAATCCGAGCCGTCAAACGCCGCCAACACGCGGAAAGTGCCGTCGGGTGTGCCGGCGATCTTCTCGCTCGACTGGCCGCCGGTGGTTTTCACGACGAGGACGGGCACACGGGCGGAATGGACGACGGCCCGGCTGACGCTGCCCAACAGGAATCGTTCGAAGAGTCCGGTGCCGCGAAAGCCAACGGCGATCAATTCGGCGCCCCGTTCGTCGGCGGCCGCGAGCAAGCCGGCGCCAGCGGAGCCGGTGAGTTCCAATCGCTCGACGTGCGATTGCCATTCTTCCGGCAGCCGCATCTCCGCTTCGTCGAAGACCGCGGTGCTCAGGGCAGTTTGGGCCCGCGACGCAACGCCGGGGTCGAGCTGATCGTCGCCGAGAAACGGGGCGATGGGAGCAGCGTACGCCAGGAGGATCTCGTCGTGGTCGACCGACATCAACCGGCCCAAGAACGCGACCGTGGCTAACGAATTCGACGAACCATCGACACCAACAATGACTTTCATGTCGGCAAGTCTAACCGACGAATCGACGCGGGGAAACTCCGGTAGCCGCTCGCGGGGGCCCCGGCTAAAATGCCGCCGATCGACCTGCCTGCCGGTGTCGGCGAACCGATTGTAGTCTCACCGCGTACTGACGCCGACCGCTGACATTCCCCTAGAGGAACCACTCGATGAAGCCCGCCACCCGCCCCGCCGCCGTCCTGTTTACTTTTTTGGCCCTGTTCGCGCCCGCCGTGGGGAGCGACTGGCCGCAATGGCAGGGCCCCGAGCGCGACGCGGTTTCACAAGAGACGGGGCTTGCCAAGTCGTGGCCCGAGGGGGGACCGCCGCGAGTCTGGATGTTTGAAAACGCGGGGTACGGTTACGCCGGCTTCTCGATCGTCGACGGCGTGCTGTTCACGATGGGCGGGCGGCCGACGCCAAAAGTGGAAGCTTCGGATGAAGAGGCAAATACCGAGAACGAAGTCGACGAGGAAGCTGTTAAAGAGGATCCGATCGAGTCGCGGTGCGAACTGATCGCGCTCAACGCGGTCACCGGCCAGGAGCTGTGGTCGGTCGACCTCGGCCCGATGCTGAAGAACGATTGGGGCGGCGGCCCGCGGTCGACACCCACGGTGGAAAATGGGCTCGTCTATGCGCTGGGGGGAAAGGGGACGCTGGTGTGTGTCCGGGCCAAGGATGGCAGCGAAGTTTGGCGGACCAATCTCGTCGACGACCTCGACGGTACCACGCCGAATTGGGGCTATGCCGAATCGGTGCTGCTCGACGGCGATTTGCTGCTCTGCACGCCCGGTGGCAAGCAAGGCGCGATCGCCGCGCTCGACAAGGCGACCGGCAAAGTCCGCTGGCGGGCGACCGAGCTCGACGACACGGCCCACTATTCGTCGATCCTCCGCGCCGAGATCAACGGCCAGCCGCAGTACGTGCAGCTGCTCGAGAAGCGGCTCGTCGGTGTTTCGCCCGACGACGGGCACGTGCTCTGGCAGTCGGAGTTCCCGGGCCGCGTGGCGGTGATTCCCACGCCGATCGTCAAGGGTAACCAGGTCTTCGCCACGGCCGGGCTATGGTGCGGGTTGCACGTTGGTCGAGATCAGCGCGGACAACACGCCAACGGAAAAATATGACGAGTCGGCCCGCAAGCGAATGAAGAACCACCACGGGGGCGTGATCCGCCTCGGCGACGAGCTGTACGGCCACTCAGATGGAGTCGGCTGGATTTGCATGGATTTTGCCACGGGCGAACAGAAATGGCGCGAGCGCGAAACTCTGGGCAAAGGCGCGATTGCTTACGCGGACGGGATGTTTGTCTGCTTAGGCGAAGACGACGGCGAGGTGGTGCTGATCGACGCTTCGCCGGAAGGCTGGCAAGAACATGGCCGGTTCACGCTCGAGCCGCAAACCAAGATCCGCTCCGACCGCGGCAAGATTTGGACCCATCCGGTGATCGCGAATGGGAAGCTGTATCTGCGGGATCAGGATTTGGTGTATTGCTATGATGTGAAGGGTGAGTAGGTGAGTAGGTGAGTAGGTGAGTAGGTGAGTAGGTGAGTAGGTGAGTAGGCAGCGTGAAGCCGCAAGCGGTCGGTTATTTTTCTTTCTCGCTCCCGGCTCCTGGCTCCTGGCTCCCTGCTTTTTTTAGCACTGGCTTTAAGATCAGGCGGACGGGCGTGCCGAGCGGCGGGATGTGTTCCGTGAAGGCTTCGAACTCGAGCGCGTCGTTGGATTGGGAGCTCTCGACGGGGATGTCGAGCGCGGCGGTGCCAAAGTTTGAGACGCAGATGAAGTCGCCGCCTTCGGCTTGATAATACTGCTTGCCGGTTTCCTCGTCGGTCCAGAAGCGGCTGCCGGCGAAGACCCAGGGGTAGGTCATCGCCTTGTTGGTCTTCATGTCGCGGATCCAATCTTGGGCCCGGGCAGTTTGCGGCTTGCCTTCCGCGTCGTTCCACTGGACCGTGACGTCGATTTCGGTGCCGGCAGGCGGCTTGAACTCGGGGACGAATTGGGCCGGGTGGCCCGGTTCCGCGCCGAGCCGAAGCAGCGCCGCGTGGACCAGGAAGGCCTGCGTGTCGGCGGTGACCACCGCTTCGTGTTCCTTGGTGTTGCGGATGCAGGCGAACATTTCGAGCATGCCGCGGCGGAGGGAGACCTGGCCGTCGACGAGCACGACGCCTTGTTTCGCGTCGAGCCAGACGTCGAACTTCGGCGAGAGTCGCGTGGCACCCTCCGGAGCGGGGAGTTTCGGTGGTGCGGCAGGGGTCGACTCTTGGGCCGATGCAAACTGACTCACCGCCAACGCACAAACCAGCGCCAAAACGCCGCGCCGGCCCACCTGTTGTAGAACTTCCATCGACGCATCTCCTTGATTCGTGGGCGGTTTCGCCCCTGCTGGCCCGGCATCCAATCCGCTCGCGGCCGTGGAGCAGTTCCGCTCCTTGCTCCGTCCGCCGCGATTCTTGTAAGATACTCCCCTTGGACACGACCGTCGACCTCCCGGAACCGGATGCCATGGCCATCGCCTTCACGGACCAGCCCACGAGCGGTCCTTTTCATCGCACTACACTCTGGCATCGCACTGCTCCCCGCGAATTGTTCAAAGCCTGGTTCTCCGGGGATGATGAGCATCGCTGGAACGTGTGGCGGAAGCACCTCGCGCGGCAAAAGCGGGCGGCGTCGCTCGGGTTACTCACTGGCAAGCGGCCGCCGATCCTCTGGGGCTGGCCGATGGCCTGGCGACGGGACGAGATCGCCGGCGCGACCAGCGCGCTAGCCCGCTCGAATACCGTCCACGCCGCCAGCCGGGCGACGCACGTCGACCTGCCGCAGGCGATCCAAATCGTGGCCACGGCCTATGCGCTGCCCGAACTGGCCAAGGAGCTGAATTCGAGCACGTGGTGGAACCTGGCCGAGACGCTGCATCGACTCGCCACCGACGCCCAGCACCTCCGCGTCGACGCGACGAACGATCCGGAAAGTATTCTCCGTCAGCAGTTGTTGGCTGGCGAATTGCCGCTGGCGCTGGGGTATCTATTTCCTGAGCTGCAACCGATGCGCGGCCTCCGCGAGTCGGCGCGGCAGGCGCTGTCGGAGGGACTGATCGCGGTGACCGATGGTGAGGGATTGCCGCACGCCCG
The DNA here is from genome assembly GCA_963847905.1 of uncultured Planctomycetota bacterium. Lineage (GTDB taxonomy): Bacteria > Planctomycetota > Planctomycetia > Pirellulales > Lacipirellulaceae > DASYDU01. The sequence continues at coordinate 375,903 of CAWKBP010000009.1, forward strand.
GCTGCTGCCGGTGCTCGCGCCGCTGTGGGCCTGTTGGACTCGTTGTCAATCGATCGGCGAGGAACTGCATCGTGGCGCGTGGTCGCGCGACGCGGAGAATCAGTATCTGTGGCTCGTGCGGCGAATGATTCGGCTGGTCGACTCGGCGGGCCAGCTCCCGTTTGCCGAAGGCGAGGCGGACGAGGAAGCAAGCGTCCTGCCGATTCTTGCCACGGCGCTCAAGCTGGTGGGTGACAAGGGGGATGCGGCCGCGGCCGCCGCGGCGATTTCGAAATCGATTGTCCCGCGAGGTTTCAAATTCGACGCGAAGAAGCAGCCCGACGCGTCGCTCGAGTCGGCTTGGTCGAGTCTGGCGGTGCTGGCGAGCGGTTGGACGCCGGCGGCGCCGCGGCTGAGCGTGGCGTTTGCCGAGGAGCCGCTGCAATTGGAGTTGGCGGCGGGCGGGCGGAAGATTTTCGCCGGCCAGTGGACGATGGAGACCGTCTGCGACGGCCAGAGCATCAGCCCGATCGGCGCATGGCAGGAATTGGCCTGGCAGAGCGATAAGAAATGCGATTTTCTCGAGCTGGGCGTCGAGCTGGCCGAGGGCGTGCAACTCGAACGGCAGATCGTGCTCTCGAAGCGCGACAATGTGTTGCTGGTGGCCGACATTGTCACGGCCAAGGATGATGCGTCCCACAAGCTGCGGCATGCGTTCCATCTGCCGCTGGCCCGCCGGGTGGCCTGGCTGCCGGAGACGGAGACCCGCGACGGAGTGCTCCTGGCCGAGAAGCAGCGGACCGCGGTGTTGCCGCTGGGGCTGCACGAATGGCGTTGTGATCCGCGCGGCGGCACGTTGGTGAGCGAGAATGGCCGGCTGACGCTGGCCGAGACCGCGAGCGGGCGATCGCTTTATTGTGGCCTCGTCCTCGACCTCGACCCGGCCCGCTCGAAGAAGCCGCGGACTTGGCGGCAGTTGACCGTTTCTGAAATGCTCAAGGTGGTGCCGCGCGACATTGCCGTCGGCTTCCGGGCCCAATCGGGCGGCGACCAATGGCTGGTCTATCGGTCGCTCGGCAAGCCGGGCAACCGGACCGTGCTCGGGCAGAACATTTCGTCCGAGTTCTATGCCGGCCGCTTCAAAGAGAAGGACGGCCTGGTGGCGGAATGGGTCGAGATCGAAGCCGAGACCGGCTGACGAGACGGACCATCATGTCGATTGCCGACAATTTGCGGCGGGTGCGCGAGCGGATCGCCGAAGCGGCCATTGCCGCGGGCCGCAGCTCTGCGGATGTGAAGCTCGTCGGTGTGACGAAGTACGTGAGTGTGGCGCAGGCCGCGGAGCTGGTCGCCGCGGGTTGCCACGACCTGGGCGAGAGCCGGCCGCAGGAACTGTGGTCGAAGGCCGATGAGTTGGCTAGCACGACAGGGCCGCCCGTCGAGTGGCACATGATCGGCCATCTGCAGCGCAACAAGCTTCGCCGCACGCTGCCGCTCGTTTCGCTCATTCACAGCGTCGACAGCGAACGGCTGCTGGCCGCGATCGACAGCGAATGGCAATCCATCGCGGCTGCACAAAACCAACAACTTCTCCCCATCCGCATCTTGCTCGAAATCAACACATCGGGCGAAGCGGCCAAGCATGGCCTGCGCCCGACCAACTCGAGCCGCTGCTGGCCGCCGCGAGCCGGTTTCCCCACGTCGAGATTTGTGGTCTGATGACGATGGCCGCTTTGGACGGCGGCCTCGACGTCGCGGCCCGCAATTTTGCCGCGCTGCGGGCGCTGGCCGATCGCTTCGAATTGCCAGAGCGTTCGATGGGGATGAGCGGCGACTTCGAGGTGGCGATCCGCGCAGGGGCGACGATTGTCCGCGTTGGTTCGGCGCTGTGGGAATAGTGCCATTGGGGTTGGCGGCGTGTTGAATCCAATGCGACACGAACAGGTTAGCTAAACCGCAAGCGATTGTTTTGTACGTCAACGGATGACAAACCCATGCCCACCATTGAGCAACTCTCGGCGAGCGTCGTGAACAAGATCGCCGCCGGCGAGGTGATCGAGCGGCCGGCGAGCGTGCTCAAGGAGCTGCTCGAGAACTCGGTCGACGCCGGGGCGACGCGGATCGACGTGACGGTGGAGCAGGGGGGCGGCGAGCTGATTCGCGTGGCCGACAATGGCTGCGGCATCGCGGCGGACCAATTGCCGCTCGCGGTGGCCAGTCATGCCACGAGCAAGATTCGCCAGGCCGAGGACTTGTTCAGCGTCCACACGCTCGGCTTTCGGGGCGAGGCGCTGGCATCGATCGCCGAAGTGAGTCGGCTGGTGCTCCGTAGTCGTCCGGGGGACGCGGAGAGCGGCGCGGAATTGGAGATCGTTGGCGGCCAGTCGCGGCCGATCGTGCCGGTCGGCTGCCCCATTGGCACCACGATCGAGGTGCGGAATTTGTTTTTCAACACGCCGGTGCGGCACAAGTTTCTTCGCACGACGCAGACCGAGATGGGGCACACGACCGAGGCGCTGACGCGGCTCGCGCTCGCCCATCCGCACGTCCACTTCACGCTGTCGCACAATGGCCGGCTGATGCACGACCTCGCGCCGGTGGCCGACGTCCGCGAGCGGGTGGCTGCCTTCTTCGGCCAGGAGATTGCCGACGACCTGATCGAGATTGCGAGCGAGGCGGACGGGGTGTCGCTCGCTGGCTTTGTGGCCAACCCGATGCACAGCCGCGCGACGGGGCGGATGCAGTATTTGTTCCTCAACGGCCGGGCGATCCGCGACCGCTCGCTGCAGCACGCGCTGGGCGAGGCGTATCGCGGGCTACTGCTGACGGGCCGGCAACCGATCTGCTTCCTGCGGCTCGACATGCCGGCGGAGATGGTCGACGTGAATGTCCACCCCACGAAGCAGGAAGTCCGCTTCCAAGATGGTGGCCGGCTCTACAGTCAGTTGCTCGGCACGCTGCGGACGAAATTCCTGACTAGTGATCTGACGGCCCGGGGCAAGTCGAACGCCAGCTGGCCCGAGTCGTCGCGCAATGAGGCGGGCGACGAGTGGCGGCGGTGTGAGCCAGCTGGTTCATTGGGCGAAGGAGCAACTGGGCCAGCCGACGCGCGAGCTGGCTGGCGGGGCGAACGGGGCGTCGAATTTCGGCGAGCCGCTGCGGTTGCATCGGCTCGATGTGCCGGCGTTTCAACCGTTTGATTCGGCGCCGGGGCCGCAGCATGGGATGCGGATGCGTCGCGAAGACGCAAGCGAGCGGCAGCCCATGTCGGCGCCGCGTGGGGCGTTGCAGGTGCATGATCGCTATTTGGTGGTCGAAACCGAAGTTGGCCTCGAGGTGATCGATCAGCACGCGCTCCACGAGCGGATTCTCTACGAGCAGTTGCGCGACAAGGTGCTCGCTGGGGCGCTCGAGTCGCAGCGGCTGTTGGTGCCCGAGCCGGTCGACCTGGCTGCTTCGGAGGCGGCGGCGGTGTTGGAACAGAAAGAGCTGTTGGGGAGGCTGGGCGTCGAGGTCGAACCGTTTGGTGGCGAGACGGTGCTGGTGTCGAGTTATCCGGCGATGCTGGCCAATTGGCGGCCGGCGGAGGTGCTCCGCGACCTGGTCGAGAAGCTGCTCGCCGGCGGCAAGGCGCCCGAGGCCCGCGATTTGCTCGACGAGCTATTGCACATGATTGCCTGCAAAGCGGCGGTCAAATTTGGCGATCGGCTGACGCCCGAGGAGATCGACGCCCTGTTGGAACAGCGGCATTTGGCCCAGGATTCTCATCATTGTCCGCACGGCCGGCCCACGGCGCTGGTGTTTACCCGGGAAGACCTCGATCGGCAGTTCAAACGCATTTGATTCGCGGTCGGTTTTAAGGGAAAATGAACCCGTGGGGCGGTTGGGATATCTTGCACTGGGAGCGGATCTGGTCCGGTCCGGCGAGGACCGGCGAGGCGTAGCTCGCCGGCTATTGCACTTTTTACGTTTGGCTTTGCACTTATGATTTGCGTTTCGATTGGCCGTAGCCGACACAAGCACATGCTGGCCGAGCAGAAGCACCTCTGCGAACAGGGGGCCAAGCTCGTGGAGCTCCGGCTCGACTACATCAGCACCCGCGTCAACATCCAGCGGCTCTTGAAGGACCGGACCTGCCCGACGATCGTCACGGTCCGCCGCGAGCAAGATGGCGGCAAGTTCACCGGTGACGAAGACGTGCGGATGCGGATGCTGCGGGAAGCGATCGCGCTGGGCGTCGACTACGTCGACCTGGAAGAAGACATCGCGGCCGACGTCCCCCGCTTCGGCAAGACGAAGCGGATCGTCAGCTACCACAGCTTCCGCAACACGCCCGACAACTTACGCGAGCTGCACGACCGGCTCAAGTCGAAGGATGCCGACATCGTCAAGATCGCCACGATGGCCAACCAGCCGCGGGACAACGTCCGCGTGCTGGAGATGATGCAGGAGAGCGATGTGCCGACGATCGGCATGTGCATGGGCGACATGGGCACGCCGTCGCGGATCCTCGGGCCGAAGTTCGGCGCTCCGTTCACTTACGCCACGTTCCACCACGAGCGGGCGCTCGCGCCAGGCCAGCTCAGCTTTCAGCAGATGGTCGAGGTCTATCGCCACGACGCGATCAACCCCGAGACGGCCGTCTACGGCGTGATCGCCGACCCGATTGGCCACAGCCTCAGCCCGCAGGTCCACAACGCGGCCTTCGGCGAGGCGGGCATCGACGCGGTCTACGTGCCGTTTCGCGTGCCGATGGACACGCTGGGCCAGTTCTGCGAAGACATGCCGCGGCTCGGGCTGAAGGGACTCAGCGTGACGATTCCGCACAAGGAAGCGATCGCCAAGTTCCTCACCAAGGTCGATCCGGCCGTGAAGGGGATCGGCGCGGTGAACACCGTGCTGTTCCGCGACGGGCAGGTGCTCGGCTACAACACGGATTACAAGGCGGCGATGGATTCGCTCGAGAGCGCGTTCGGCGCGATCGGTGCGAATCCCAGCCCGCTCAAGGACAAGCGCGTGCTGGTGCTGGGGGCGGGCGGCGTGGCGCGGGCCGTGATGTATGGCCTCGAGCGGCGCGGTGCGAAGGCGACGATCGCCGGCCGCACCCGTTCGCGGGCGCAGCACCTGGCCGACACGTTCAAGGGTCGGGCGGTCGACTGGCAGGCCCGCCACAACGCCGAGGTCGACGTGATCGTCAACTGCACGCCGATCGGCATGCACCCGAACGTCGACGAAACGCCGTTCGGCAAGAGCTACCTCAAGCCGGCGATGATCGTGTTCGACACGGTCTACAACCCCGAGTCGACGTTGCTGTTGAAGGAAGCCAAGTCGCATGGTTGCAGAACGGTGACGGGGGTCGAGATGTTCATCCGCCAGGCCGCGCTGCAGTTCATGCTGTTTACGGGGCGGGAAGCGCCTTACCAACTGATGCGCGAAACGCTCAAACGCGCGATCGGCCCAGTGCGGTTCTGAGCAGCAGGGGCAGGGGGCAGGGAGTCATGCACACGGAAGGATTACCGCTTGCGGTTTAGCTGATGTCCAACGCCCGCCCCATCTTTCTAATCGGCTATCGCGGCACGGGCAAAACCACCGTCGCTCGACTCGTCGCCCAGCGGCTGGGACGCGAATCGATCGACGCCGACGCGGAAATTGAGCGGCGCGTCGCATAAATTGATTGCGGCGATCTTTGCCGACGACGGCGAGCCGGCGTTCCGCGAGATCGAGTCGGCCGTGGTCGCGGACCTGGCGCGAACGCGACTCGTGGTTTCCACGGGCGGCGGCGCGATTCTCCGCGAGGAGAACCGGGCGGCGATGCAGGCGGCCGGCCCGATCGTTTGGCTCACCGCCAGCGTCGACACGATCGCCCGACGAATCGCCGCCGACGCGGCGACCGCCCGGCTCCGCCCCAACCTGACGGCCGTCGGCGGCCAGGCCGAAATCGAGGCCGTCTTGGCCCAGCGGACGCCGATTTACAGGGCGTGTGCTACATTTGTGGTCGATACCGAGGGAAAGACGCCGGCCGCCGTGGCTGACGAAATCCAGGCCCTCCTTTCCGCTCAGCAAGAATAACCCTTCATGGTCCCACGACTGGCCGCACTGTTCGTCGTGGGTACGCTGCTCGGATCGCTGGTGAATTGGGCGATCTACACGTTCGCCTGGTGGCCGCGGCCGATTTCGCCTTGGGGTGCGCCACCGCCGGGAGTTGCGCCGCGCGGTTGGGCCGACTGCTGTCCGGTGTTCGGCTGGCTTCGGCTGCGGCGCGAAGATGCGATCCACGGCCGCTGGTTCTGGTTGCGGCCGCTGTTGGTGGAGCTCGGCACGGGAGCCGCCGTGGCGGCGCTCTACTGGTGGGAAGTCGGCGAGCTGGGGCTCGATCCGGGGGCAATTGCCCGGACTCGCGGCCGTGCCCGCGCGGTCCGCTGCATCTCCAATTTGCGAGCCATGTGCTGCTGTTATGCCTGATGCTCGCGGCGTCGTTCATCGACATCGACGAGAAGATCATCCCCGACGAGATCACCGTGCCGGGGACGATCCTCGGTCTCGCCCTGGCGACCATGCTGCCGATGTCGCTGTTGCCGCACGTCGACCAGCGTGCTGCCGCTCCGCTGGTGGGCGTGGAAATCGCCAACGGCAACAACGGGGCCTGGTATCTCGAGCCGGTTACGGCGATCTCGCCCCACGCCTGGCCGCCGGCCTGGGGCGCGGCGGGGGAGCTACCTTCGCTGGCGATTGGGCTGGGCTGCTTCTGGCTGTGGTGCTTTGCACTCACGCCGCGGATCTGGCGCGGACGGCGCGGTCCGGGGGTCGCGTTGAAGTTAATCGCGGCGCGCGTCGGTCGCGAGCTCCGCAGCCGGCCGCTGCGCGGCATCGTCGTGCTGGGCACCGCGGCAATTGTATTCACGTGGTCGCTGGGCGGGACACGCCAATTGGGCCGGGATGCTCACGGCGCTGGTTGGCCTGGCGGCCAGCGGCGGGCTCGTCTGGGCCGTGCGGCTGATCGGCACGTTTGCGCTGCGGCGCGAGGCGATGGGCTTTGGCGATGTGACGCTGATGATGATGATCGGGACGTTTCTCGGCTGGCAGGCGTGTCTCATTTTGTTTTTCCTCTCGCCGTTTGCGGCGATCGTGATCGGGCTGGGGCAGCTCATTCTGCGGCGCGACGACGTGATCCCGTTTGGGCCGTTCTTGTGCCTGGCGGCCGCGACGACGGTGGTCCTCTGGTCGCCGATCTGGATGTGGGGCCAGCCGCTCTTTGGCCTGGGGTGGCTGGTGCCGGCGATGGTGATTGTTTGCCTGGCCTTGCTCGGAGTGATGCTCACCATTTGGCGGTTCATTAAAGAGGCCCTCTTTGGCCGCGCGGCGTGACCTAGACTTGAGGATATGATTTGGCCCCGCGAATCGATTACCGACTTTGCCAGCGGACGCGAGCGAATCCGCACGCGGCGCTTTGGCGTGATTGAGACGGTCGGCGGGCGGCTCACGGCGATCCATCTGCGTCCCTGGCCCAAGCTCGTGGCGCTGCCAGAGCTCGTGCCGCTCGATCCGCGGTACCATCCGTCGGGGGCGGCCGACCGCTGCCTGCTCTATTACAACCAGCCCTGGCGGATGTCGAACTACCTGGCGCTCAAATACATCGTCTCGACCACGGGCAGCAGCTTTGCGACCTTCCGCGCAGCCCTCCAGGTCGCTCGACGCTGTTGCCGCGATCAAACAGATCGATGCTATCGTTTGCGACGCGGGGAACATCCGGCTCTCGGAGCGGATCATGGACCGGCTCGGTTGGGAGCCCCACAAGCCGCAGCGATGGCATCGCAACTTTATCCGCCGCTTCTACGGCCAGTACCCGGACATCGCGCTGCCCACGTGACGCGGGGGAGGGCGAGGCTCCCGCCGAGCTTGAAGCCGTCACCCAATTAGGCTCGGCGGGAGCCTCGCCCTCCCGGGTTCGTCGCCAGCGATGATAGCAGTTGCATCCAAGCGATCTTGTCCGCGGCCAGGGCGATTGCTACGCTCTCCCCGCTCTTCACCCTTGCGGACCGGTTTACCATCGCGTCCGGCGCCTGCTGTTCACTCGATTTCCAAAACGCGACAGGATTCGTCGCCGTGCTTAATGTGATTGTTCGTCGGTTGGCCGCCGCGCCGCCGACGCTGGTGCTGATCTTTGCCGCTGCGGGCTGCAGCCAGATGGGCGGTGCGCCCAGTGCTCCGCAAACGGCCGCGGTGACGCTCTCGCCCGAGCAGCAGCAGGCGATTGCCATGCAGACGCAGCAGTATCAGCAGCGGGCCGCCGCGCTCGATCGCGACAACCAAGAGCTGCAGTCGATGCTGGCCCAATCGAAGCAACAGGCCCAGCTGCTGCAGGAACAAGTCACGGCCACGCAGACACAGCTTCGCGACACGACCAGCCAACTCGCGGTGCTGCAAAACGACAACCAGCAGATGCAGACGCGGACGACCGCGATGGCCGCCTCGATCCGCACGCAGAGCCAGGCCGAGATTCGCTCGAACAACAGCCTATTGCGAAATCTCACGATCACGAGTCTGCCGGGCGTACAGGTTCGCCAAGATGGCGACGTGATCCGCGTCGAGATCCCGGCCGACCAGCTGTTCAACGCGAACACGGCGCAGCTCAAGTATGGCGCGGAGGAAACGCTCCGCAGCGTCGGGGCCGACCTGGTGCGGAATTATCCGCAGCAGATGATCGGCATCGAAGGGCACACCGACAACAGCCTCGCCACGCAGCCCCAAGCGGGGATGGCTCAGCATCTTTCGGTCGCCCAGGCGACGACCGTTTACGACGCACTGGTGCGGGCCTCGGGGATGTCGCCCAACCAGCTGTTTGTGGTCGGCCATGGACCGAACCACCCGGTCGTTTCGAATGCCAGCGCCGCGGGGCAGGACCGCAATCGGCGGATCGAGCTGGTGATTTATCCGGAGACGATGCCTCGGTAAAGACGATGCCTCGGTAGAACAAAGCAGCGCGTCGCAAGCGACGCGGCTAAGGGGCCCTGACGCGGTAATTCTCGACGCGTTACAATGGCGCGAACACGCGGTGCCGACCCCGTGTCTGGCTCTCGACTCTCCGCCCTTGACCCTTGACTCTCCCGCATGATCGCCATCATTGACTACGGCATGGGCAACCTGCGCAGCGTGCAGAAGGGTTTCGAACGCGCGGGTCACACGCCCGTGATCACGAACGACCCGGCTGTGCTGGCCGACGCCTCGCAGCTGGTCCTCCCGGGTGTCGGCGCCTTTCGCGACGCGATTGCTGCCCTCCAGGAGCGCGGGCTGGTCGAACCGATTCGCTCGGCGATCGCCGCGGGCAAACCCTTCCTGGGGATCTGCCTGGGCCTGCAGCTGCTGTTTGAGCGCAGCTTCGAGGATGGCGAGTACCAGGGGCTGGGCGTTGTGCCGGGCGACGTGGTGCGGTTTGAAGTGCCTGCCGTTTCTTCTGAATCAAAACAGTTCAAAGTGCCCCACATGGGCTGGAACCAGGTCCATTTTGTTCGTCGGCCACCAATCTTCGCCGGCCCACCAATCTTCGACGGCATTGAAGAGGGAGCCCACTTCTACTTCGTCCATTCCTACTACGTCGTGCCCCGCGACGCGTCGGTCGTCGCCACCGAGACCGACTATCCGCTGCCATTTTGTTCGAGCATCTGGCGCGACAATCTCTTCGCCACGCAATTCCACCCGGAGAAGAGCCAAGAGGCGGGACTGCGGGTGCTGAAGAACTTTGCCGAGTTGGCGTAGCACGGCGGCCGGCAAGTGGCGCGAACCCCTTGCCGCCAAACGTCTTGCGCACTTCCGACGAGTGACTGGGGACTTGCCCCGCGCGCGTTCCTATGCGATATTCGGTGTTACCGGCCACGTGCCAATCTGCGCTTGAATCTCACTGACTTTTCGCACCTGAACTTACGGAATTGGGGCCCATGCAAATCTGGCCGGCGATCGATCTCCGCGGCGGCAAATGTGTCCGTCTGCGGCAAGGCGACTACGAACAAGAGACCGTCTTTGCCGACGATCCGGCCGCCATCGCCCGCCAATTCGTGGAGCAGGGCGCAAAGCACCTGCATGTGGTCGACCTGGAAGGGGCCCGCGAGGGACTGCCGGTCAATCTGCCGGGCGTCCAGGCGATTCTTGACGCGATCGACATCGAATGCGAGCTCGGCGGCGGCATTCGCGATGAGCAGTCGGTCATTGAACTCTTGGAGTTTGGCCTCTCGCGGCTGGTGATCGGCACCTCGGCGATCACCGATCCCGAGGGCTTCCGCCAGATGTGCCGCAAATATCCGGGCAAGCTGGTGCTGGGGATCGACGCCCGCGACGGCCGCGTGGCGACCGACGGCTGGCTGCAAACGAGCGACCTGGGCGCGATCGAGCTGGCCCGGCAATTTGCCGGCGAGCCGCTGGCCGCGATCATCTACACCGACATCGCCACCGACGGCATGCTCCGCGGGCCGAACGTGACGGCGATGGCTGTCATGCAAGAAGCGGTCGACATGCCCGTGATCGCTTCGGGCGGCGTGACCACGGCGGAAGACGTGGCCCAACTCGCCGCGGCAGGCCTCGCCGGCTGCATCATCGGCCGGGCACTCTACGTGGGAACGCTTAAACTCGAGGACGCGCTCCGCGCAGCGCAAAGCTCCGCCGACTAAACGCACAAACTGTCAATTCAATCGATCAAAATTCACCACAGAGTACACGGAGAGCAAAGAGAAAACACGACAATTCTTCACCATAGAGCTTGTTTCCACAATTCTTCTCCGTGACCTCTGTGTCCTCTGTGGTGAGAATTCATTTCGGACTCGACCAGGCCCGATTAGGAACGTCGCACACGTTACCAGGAATCAGGAAACTATCATGGCGAAAAACGTCCAGGACATTCGCAACGTCGCGGTTTGCGGGCACGGCTCCTCGGGGAAGACGACGCTCGTCGACCAGTTGCTGGTGAAGACGGGCGCCGTGAGTGGCCAGCCCAGCGTTGATTCCGGCACCAGCATCTGCGACTTCGACGACGAAGAGAAGCATCACAAGCACTCGATCGAGTCGTCGGTCGTCCATTTCGAACACGGCGGCAAACACTTCAATCTCATCGACACGCCCGGCTACCCCGATCTGATTGGCCAGACGATCGGCGCGCTGCGGGCGGTCGACACGGCGCTGATCACGATCGACGCGCACGCGGGTATCAAGGTCAACACCCGCCGCGCGTGGCAGGAAGCGGGCGACGCTGGATTAGGGCGAATCCTCTGCATCACGAGGCTCGACTCGGAGCAGATCAATTTCCCGCAGCTGGTCGACACGATCCGCGAGGTGTTCGGCAATGGCTGTGCGCTGTTCAACGTGCCGCTCGGACAGGGGCACGACTTGAAGGGAGTCGCCTCGACGCTCGACCCGCCGAAGGACGTCGTCGGCGCGCTGGTCGATCCGGCGAGCGTTAGCGAATCGGTGCTCGAATCGATCATCGAGGCCGACGAGAAGGTGATGGAGAAGTATTTCGAAGGCGTGATGCCGTCGAAGGAGGAGCTTGGGCGGCTCGCCGGCGAAGCGGTACGGCAGCAGACGCTCACGCCGATCGTCTGCGTCTCGACCAAGGCGGGCGTGGGCATCGACGAGCTGCTGGACGTGCTCGGGCAATGCGCGCTGCCGCCGAATGCCATTCCGCGGACCGCCACCAAGGACGGCGACACGATGACGCTCAAGGCCGACCCTGCCGCGCCGCTCGCGGCCCAGGTCTTCAAGACGCGGATCGACCCGTTCGTGCAGCGGCTGAGCTTCCTGCGGATTTACTCGGGCACGATCAAGAAAGACTCCATGCTCGCCTCGCCCGGCCATCGCAAAGGGATCAAGATCGGCCCGCTGCTCTCGGTGCAAGCGGACAAGACGGCGCCGATCGACGAGGCGGGTCCGGGCGACATCGTGGCGGTGGCCAAGAACGAAGAGCTCCATACGGGCATGTCGCTGGGCGAAGTGGAGCTGCCGCGATTGAAGTTTCCCAAGCCGATGGTCGGGCTGGCCGTCATGCCCAAGGCCCGCGGCGACGAAACCAAGCTCTCCGGCGCGCTCCACAAGATCACCGAGGAGGACAGCACCGTCCACCTGCAGCACGACGACGAGACCCATGAGATGGTGCTCACGGGGATGAGCGAGCTCCACTTGATGCTGCTCCGCGAACGACTCAAGCGCCGCGACAAAGTGGAAGTCGACGTCCATGAGCCGAAGATTCCCTACCGCGAGACGATTCAGATCGATGCCGACGGCAGCTACCGGCACAAGAAGCAATCGGGCGGCTCGGGCCAGTTTGGCGAAGTGCACATTCGCATGTATCCGTTCCCCGAAGACGCGACGCCCGAGGAGTTCTGCACCAAGGAGCGTTTCCCGCATCTCAAGTCGAAGCACTTCCACGAGAAGAACCATTTTCTCTGGGTCGACACGGTGGTCGGCGGCGCGATCCCCGGCAACTTCATGCCGGCGATTGAAAAAGGCTTCCTCGAAAAGATCGCCGGCGGCGTCGTGGCGGGCTACCCGGTGCAGAACATCTGCGTCGAGGTCTACTTCGGCAAGGAGCATCCGGTCGACTCGAACGAGACCGCGTTCCGCATCGCCGCCCGGCAGGCTTTCTCGACCGTCTTCAAGCAAGCCAAGCCGAGTCTCTTGGAGCCGATCGTGAAGCTGGAGATCACGGTGCCGGTCGGCAACGTGGGGGACGTGTCGAGCGATTTGTCGGGCCGTCGTGGCCAGATGGTCGGCATGGATTCGGCTAGCGGCGGCATGACGACGATCGAAGCGACTGCGCCTTTGGCGGAGGTGATGACGTACGCCCGCACGCTCTCGTCGATGACGGGCGGGCAAGGGAGCTTCACGATGGGATTCGCCCGCTACGACGTGGTGCCCGGCAACGTGCAGCAGCAGGTGATCTCGCAGGCGAAGGTGAAGGAAGAGGAAGAGTGACCACACCCGCCGAGGTCACGGAGATTGGTGCGGCAGAATCCTCGTCCGTCGGACCGGGTCCACGCAATCCCTGGATTGCGGCGGGGCTGGCGATTTTCTTTGACACGATGGGGCTCATCTACTGTGGTCGCTTGCGCCGCGCCGTGCTGTGGGATATTGGCGCGCTCTTTGTGTTGGTCGCTATGGGTTGCTTGTTTTTTTATCTGCCGAACGGCCGCGTTGCATTAGTTGCGATCGCCTTGATGATTGCCACCTTTAAGCTGGGCCTGATCGTGGATACTATCCGCATCGCGCTTCGACGCGAGCGTGCGAATCAATGGTATCAACGGTGGTGGTTCTACCTGGGATTTGCGATCGTAGCTTCGCTGGTGACAGATGGCGTCGTGCAACTCGGCCGGACCTATTGGGAGGAGGCGTTCGTCATCCCCACCGGCAGCATGAGTCCAACCATCGTGGCGGGCGATCGGATTCTCGTCGACAAGCTGCGATACCGGTTGACGCCGGTCAAGTATGGCGACGTCATCGTCTTTTGGCTCGATAATCGGCGCGGGCAAGACGATCCTAATTTGGTCACGCCAGGAGGCCTATTCCACGTCAAACGAGTGGTGGGATTGCCGGGCGACGTCATCGAATACCGCGACGAGAAGCTGTTTCGCAATGGTGCGCCGGTCGATGAACCTTGCGCTGTTTTTTCTTCTGCGACGACAAGAATCGATCCCAGGCTGATCGATACGCCGTCGACCCTCGTCGGTCAAGACGAGCTGTTTGTCGTCGGCGACAATCGCCGCGAGTCGTTTGACAGTCGCTTCTTTGGCTGCATCGCGCGCGAGGATGTGGTGGGAAAAGTGGCGATAATCTATTGGTCGCGCGAAATTCCGCCGCCCACTGAGCGTGCACCCGCGACACGGCCATCTCACTCGGCGTCCGCGTCTACTCCTCCCCGAAGAATCCGCTGGGAGCGGTTAGGATTACGGATAGAATAGGCGATCGGAGTCAAGATTTGCACCATTCGGGGGATGCTGTTAGGATAGTGGCACGGACAACAGACGAAGAGGGCAGGGGCTCACTACCCGCCACCTCGTAACGAGGGCCCTCGTCATGCCGATCGAATTCGCGTGCCCGTCCTGTGCCCGGCAATACAGCGTCAAAGTCGAGCTGGCCGGCAAGGGAGCGAAGTGTGGCCAGTGTGGCCAAGGGATGAAGATCCCGCGGTTGGTCGCGGCCGCCATCGCCGCGCTGCTGACCCGCCACCTCGTAATGAGGGCCCTCGTCATGCCGATCGAATTCGCGTGCCCGTCCTGTGCCCGGCAATACAGCGTCAAAGACGAGCTGGCCGGCAAGGGAGCGAAGTGTGGCCAGTGTGGCCACCGGATGAAGATCCCGCGGTTGATCGCGTCCGCCAGCGCCGCACCGCTCGTTACCAAGCAGGCTGCGGCCGCGAAGTTGCCGGCTACCCAGGCTGCCGCTTCGAGATCCGCTTCGAAGAAATTGGCGACGCCCGCTCCCGCGGCGACGAAAGCGGTCGTACGGCCAGTGCTCGCCAAGTCTGCGCGTGCGAAATCGGCAGTCCAAGTCGCGCCGCCCAAAACCTCGCCCAAAAGTGCGCCCAGCGATTCAGGCATGAGCTCTTGGCTCGATGAGGAACTCGAGACGGCCCGCGTCGAGGCCAAGGCCAAGCCGAAGCCGCCCTCTGCGGATGCCAGTTGTCCGTCCTGTAGCGGCGCGTTGGCCGTCGGCACGGTGGTCTGCGTCAAGTGTGGCTACGACACCCGCATTCGCGGCAAGCGGAGCGTCGAGCGCGGTAGCAATGATGCGCCGGCGAAAAAGCGATCAAAACTCGGTAGCGCGGCGAGTCTGCTGCGGGGTACTTTTTTTAGCTTCCTCGGGGCAATGCTGGGGGCTGCCGTCTGGGCCGTACTCACCTACTTCACGTTGTATGAATTCAGCATCGTCGCCTGGGGCCTCGGCGGGCTGGCCGGGCTGGGCATGGCGCTGGGTCACGAGGCGGACGACGGCACGTTCGCTGGCATCGTCGCCGCGTTTATGTCGCTGGTCGGCATCGTCGCGGCCAAGGTCTTCATCGTGATCATCTTCGTCGCCGCGGCCGTCTCGACGATCGTGAACGATGTAGAAATCAACGCTCACGCCAATCCGGTCGAGATGCAGCGCTCCATGCTGGCCATGACCCTGGCGATGAAGGATCTCGAGTCGACCGGTGAGAGCATCGACGACGTCGACGATGCCCGCTGGGACGCAGCCCTGTCCAAATCGCGCGAGGCCGTTGCCGCTTTGACTTCCGAAGAGATCGAGGCCCGCTTCAATGAGCTGGGCCAGGAACACGGGCTTGATGGCGAGGTCGAGGGCTTCGACGAGCAAGGCGAATTCGCCCAGCATGACGCGGCGGATGAAGAAACGTTCGACGATGCTAATCTCGACGACGGTGATCTCGACGGCGACGGGCATGGTGCGACCTTTGGCTCGGTGGTCGGCTCGCTGTTTGGCCCGATGGACGGCCTGTTCATCCTGCTGGCGTTTTTCACGGCCTACAAAGTCGGCAGCGGCGAGGCGACCGACTGAAGCGGCAGCGCGTTAAGTTGCTCGAAAGTGGCCGCAACAGCGCCAGTGTATTCGAGCGACACCCGCCGACAGAATCTGCCTGGCCGGTAGTAGGTCGTGGCACTGTCGGCCAGCGGCCTTGCATTTCGCGCGGCTCTCGCCCGCTCACGGGCAATAATTCTCTAAAACATCACCGAAAAATCATTTGCATCGGGTGCAGCCTTCCCCACAATGGGGGGCATCATTTGGTCGTGCGGGCAGGGCACGTCGGTGGTCCGAATCTTGGTCCGACTTCTTATTTTCCTCTCCTTCCTTTTTCCCTGTTTGGAGGAACGCTAATGTCTCTAGAAAATCTGTTGTTGGCCGCGTCGTTGTGTGTGCTGATCGCGCACGCTGCTCTCAGGCCGCGCCGATCTTGACGGTCGACCCCGGTGGGAATCAACGGCGGCAATCGCGAATGGGTCGTGAACATCGCCCTGACACGACTTTGCCGCCCAGCGGCCAAGGTTCTATGGCGGCGGAATTGGCGTTTCTCAGTCGACGGAACCGTCGATTTGCTCAGCGTTGTCGTCGGCGACGCGGCAATCTGGGATACTCCAGAATCCCGGAAACAATCCTTTCACCGGTACCGAAACGGACGGCATCTACATCAATTTGATCAACGATCGATTCATTCGTCTGCTTATGGCAGCGCGGTCGATCGACACTCACGTACACCGACCCAGTTTCTCAAAATCACCACCGCCGGCGCGGGACTGACGATCGCTTCGCTATGGAACGGCCGCATCCGGCCATCCGACCTTGGGTGCTCGCATCGCTCAAGCCGGCAGTGTGTCAGAATTTCGACGGCTATACGGGTGCAGTCACCGTACCAGAACCGGCAGCCAGCGACACTCGCTTTGCTCGGCTGCAACGGCAATCGTCTCGTCGTGCCCGATGGTCCGACGTCGCGCGTCGCATGTAAGTCGCGTAGTCGACAATCGAGTCACAGAACTGCAGCCTCGGCGGGCGTCCGCCGAGGCTGCTGTCGTGTTGCGATCATTCCACTTCGCGACGCGGCTAGTTCCGCGATCGCCTAGCAATCAAGGCGCCTGACAATGCGATCAGCAGCAGCGAAACGGTCGCCGGCTCCGGCACTGCGACAAACTTATAGAGGATTCCGCCCGTGCCGTTCGCCGGCGTGTTGGTGACCAGCGCGTAGAGTTCGCCGTGGCCGTCCTGGCCGAAGCCGTGGACGGTCACTTGATTCGGGCAATTGATCGTTTACAGAACTGCGGAATCTTGAACTCGAACATCTGGCCCGTCACGAGGTCGGCATAAAACAGCCGGCCATCGACGCGACCGACTCCCTGCTGGTTGCGAATCGCCAGGTCGCCGAACACGTATTTGCCGAACAGCTCGGGGATCGCGCTGCCGCGATAGACGAAGCCGCCGGTGATCGAGATGCCGTCGCCGTGGTCGTACTGGAGCGTGCCCATGCGTGCCGGAGATCGGATCGATCAGGCCGGCGGGCAACGCCGGGGCTGTTCGCTCCGACCGTGCCGGCACCGGGGTTCGTGCGGTTGAAGGGAAACGTCCCTTCCTTGACGGCCCAGCCATAGTTGCCGCCGAGCACCACCTTGTTGATCTCCTCGACCGTGTTCTGGCCGACGTCGGCCATGATCAAGTCGCCGGTGAGCGTGTCGAAGGCATAGCGATAGGGATTGCGGAAGCCGTAGGCGTAGGTCTCCGGCACTTGCCCCGCGGCCTGGAACGGATTGGTCGTCGGGATGCGGTACTGGCCGTTGGCGCTCACGGGGTCGGCACTGCCCGGCGTGAGCGCCGGCGCGAGCGGATCGATCCGCAGCATTTTGCCGAGCGCGATCCCCAGATTCTGGGCGTTTCCGCCCGGCTCGACGTGGCTCGCGCCGACGTCGTTGGCGTTGCCGCCGTCGCCGGTCGCCAGATACAAATAGCCGTCCGGGCCGAATGCGACCGTGCCGCCGTTGTGGTTGTTTGCGTTTTTGCCGAAGGAGATGATCTCGCGCCGCGACGCCGGGTCGACGACATTCGGATCGGCGGCGCTCATCTTCCATTCGTTGATCACATTCTTGTAGTTCTGCGTCGCTCCGTTGGGCGCGACGTAGGTGGGCGAGGTCCCGGCGGGGATCGGCTGGCTGGAATAGGTGTAGAGCGTCTGGAAGCCAGCATTTCCCGGCGTATCGAATCCGGGATGAAAAGCGACGCCGAGGAAGCCGCGTTCGTCGTTGGCGCTGGCGGGATTGAGCGAGGCGCCGATGAGCGTCTGGATGTCGAGCGCCGGCGTGGGCAGGAGGCTGCCGTGATCGACCACTTGCAGCAGTCCTTTTTGTTCAATCACGTAGAGCCGATCCGGGCTGCCCGGTGCGCTCATCGCATAATCCGGCGCTCCCATGCCGGTGACGATTGGTTGCAAGCGAATGGCGATCTCGCCGCGGGGAATGTCAGGCAATACATTTTGGGCAGGCGCAACCGAAGCGGCGCCAGCAAAAGTCAACAAAGCAGACACAATCGAGGTCAGATTTCTCAATTTCACGATTCCAACTCCTTCGGATTCACAGGGTTAGTTCTGGCCCGCTGCGAACGCACTTTTCATGTGCCAAGGCAATGCAAGAATCACTAGCGTAGAATCGGCTTCACGGGCAGCTCGCAAAAGAGGTGGGTGCGCAATGCGAACCCCACAGGCGCCTTGCCCAACCAGCGGCGCGAGCATCGCACGATCGAAAAAATACCGTAGCTCGTGACCGATTGTGGTAATTCAAGTCACGGCTATCCGAGTCGCTTACGCAGCGACGGCTCGCCCCGCCGTCGTCGCGTTCCCAGTCGCTAAACTCGTTCGGTTTGTGGCCCAGACAAAACCGTAGCCTCAAATAGGCGTTAACGTGCTTACTGGCCCAGATTGCGGCTGAGGGGACCCATACTAAGTCATCGGCCGCGCGAATGTCAAGCAATTATTCGTTCGATTGGCGACTTCAATCCGACCGACTGCGACAGTAACCGCCAAATCGCCGGCGCGTTGCTCCCAGCCCAACGATCGCCACGAGCCCCAGCAGCCAGCTCGCCGGTTCCGGCACCGCGGCTCCATACCACGCCAGCGCGAACGCTTCGGTTCTGCCATAAACGTTCGTTCCGCGCACACGGAGCGTGTACTGCGCCAACTCGTCGACGTTCCAGTGTAAATGTTCGACGTTGTCGACGGCGCTGGTCGACTCGGCCAAGAGCGTGCCGTTGCGGAGGATCTGCAAATCGAGATTGCTCACCGGCTGACTGACGAAGAAGGTATCACTGGCGTCGATGCCGAACAGGCCGTGGTCGATGCGGTCCACATGCCGAAACCAGGTGAGCGTTGCGGTCAACGACGTGCCGGCGATCAGGTTCGCATCGATCGTGTAGTCGATGTACTGCCCATTGCCGAGCGAGTTTTCGTCCCAGCCAATCGAGCCGACCAGTCCCGGCGCCATCGCTCCGGCAAGATATTGGACGGCCAGCGCCGCGCCGTCGATTTGCCCGGCTCCGGAGTGTGTGTCGAGCGGATGGGAGGTGGTCGCGACACCGGCGACGTCGAGCAGGTTGCCCGGCTCCCAAGGATTGAAATTGCGATCCAAGACACTCTTGCTGGCGCTGTTGAGGATCGTGGCCTTGACGACCAGCGGGCTGGTGCTCAAGCCGTACGTCGCGCCGGCCTCGAGTTGTTGGGCAACTAAGCCCGCCACATGAGGAGCGGAGAAACTTGTGCCACTGAAGCCGGTGTCCCAAAGAGGTTGGCCGTTTTCCCAGTCGGAGTTTGCCATCGTGAGCAGCGTCCCCGGTGCGACGACGTCCGGCTTCATCCGTCCATCCTCGGTGTAGGATCCCGCGCTGAATAAGCTGACTTTCGAGTAGTCGCGGAGCGTACGGCCAACTGAGATGCCGTTGTAATTGCTGCCGGGGCTCCGCGCGGTCATCGGATTCATCGGCTGCGGATCGTTGGGCGGACTGCTGGGGTCGAGCGGAATGTTGCCGACCGCCGCGGTCGAGACGACGCCGCGCGCGTAGGCCGCCCAATCGAGCATCAAGTCGAGCGGGCTGTTCCCGCCGCTGAGCGTGGCGTTGTAATTAAGCGACAGATTCAGCACGTTGGATCCTTGCTCGATCGCGTAACCGATTCCGTTGCGGACTTGCGTGTCGCCGGCGAAGCCTACGCCGCTGTCGAGTACTCGCGCATTCACATAACGCGCGTCGGGAGCGAAGCCTTTGTGAATCGCATCACTGGAAAGGGCGACGCTGGCGACCCAGGTGCCATGTCCGAAGACATCGTCGCCGGTGTTGCCCGGTTCGCTGGTGACGAAATTCTTTTCCGCGACCATCCGCGGCTGTCCCAGGCTATCGAGCCCGGCGAGTGCCGGATGCGTGTCGTCGACGCCGCTGTCGACGATGCCGATGATCACTCCCGTGCCGTCGCCGAGCAGCGTGCGCGAAACGTCGCCATGAACGGCGGGGATGCTGAGATCGATGGCCCACGCCGGCGCGACGGATACCGAGAGCGCAAGCGCCGAGAGCCCGAGCGCCAGCGCGCTCGCGTAGACTGTCCGTAAGTTCATTAGGCGGGCCTCTAAAAGATCGGTTCCGGACGCGGCCTTGCTGCTTCGGGCAGCTCAAACCAGGAGGAGGGAGCCGGCGCTGTTCCTGCACCGGCATTCCTTCAATTTACTCAAGATTTGCGAGCAAACAAGAAAAAAGGCGATCAAACCGCAGTTTTCCGCCGTTTGAGCGCGATATGCCCCCTCCCAGCGGGCGAACCGGGCGCGGCTGCCAGGAGTCTTAACTGGCGAAATCGCTGCTGGCGACGCCACCGTGAGAGAATCCCTCAACTCGCCCGGCGAACCATGCCGAGACTGTTGGAAGGCGGCTGTCGGTTTGAACGATCCTAACGGTTGACGTAAGATTACGACCATGAGGCAACCCCACGCCCACACGGCGGATTGTTCCTGCATCTGTACGAGTCCGGCCTAACGCCGGACCCCGCCGCGTCGCGCCCCCATCGGACGTCGAGTCTGACCCACGGGCGCCCTTCCGATTTGCCGCAGCATTCCTTTGCGAACCTCGCGCCTCCCGCCTGACAACAAGCAGCCCGCCGTTCCAGCGCGATCCACGCAAAGCGTGACCCCATACCAGGAGCGTTTTCGCCATGGCGACTGACTTCCGCCTCAAAGATCAACTTCCCCAGCTCACCGAGCGGATCGTCCGCACTTACGACGACGTCGGCAAAATCAACCATCTCGGCCATTGCCCGCTGCCGAACTACGACGAAATCATCACCGCCACTTGCGAGCTCACGGAGATCCTCTACCCTGGCTACCGCAAACGCGAGGGGCTGCACCACGGCAACGTCGGCTTCTACGTCGGCGAGTTGGTCGACCGGCTCCACGATCGGCTGACCACGCAAATCGGTCGCGCACTGCGCCACGAGGCGGGCGCCTCAGATCCCTCAATTGCAGGTGACTGCGAGTCGGACCACGACTACGAAGCGCTCGGTCAGGCGAAGACGTTGTTGTTTCTCGAACGGATTCCCGAGCTGCGGGCCCGGTTGGCGACGGACGTCCAAGCCGCTTACGACGGCGACCCGGCCTGCAAGAGTCTCGACGAAGTGATTTTCTGCTACCCGGGCCTCGAGGCGATCACCGTGTTTCGGCTGGCCCACGAGCTGCATCTACTCGAGATCCCGTTCATTCCGCGGATGATGACCGAATGGGCCCATCGCCGCACGGGCATCGACATCCACCCCGGCGCGAACATCGGCAACTTCTTCTTCATCGACCACGGCACCGGCGTCGTGATTGGCGAGACGACCGACATCGGCGAACACGTGAAGCTCTATCAGGGCGTCACGCTCGGTGCGCTGAGTTTCAAGACGGACGAAGACGGCAACCTCGTCCGCGGCACGAAGCGCCACCCGACGCTCGAAGACCACGTCGTCGTGTATGCGAATGCGACGATTCTCGGCGGCAACACGGTGATTGGCCACGACGCGGTGATCGGCTCGAACGTCTGGCTCACGCGCAGCGTGACGCCGAACGCGACGGTGGTGATGGAAACCCCGCGCCTCAAAATGCGCAGCGACCCCGAAGCGGCAATCGACTCGAAGGCGAGTTTTCAGATTTGACGAGGACCTAGCGCGCTAGGGCTTCAGCGAAATTTTCAGCGTGCGGCCGCTGGTGGCGAACTCGAGCTTGCCTTCGCGGGCGAGCCAGCCCACCGCGGCGGCGACCACGTCGCCTGGGGCGGCGATCGCTTTTTTGATCGCTGCGAGCGTTTGGCCGTCGCTGGTGGCCAGTAGTTGCCAGATTTCGCCGGCGACTTCGCCGATGTCGGTTGGTGCGAGCGTCCGTACATTCGGCGTGGAAACTTTCGCTGCCGCAGGACTCGCGGCTTTGCCGTTGGTGGACGACGGGCGGGCCGACTTGGAGGTGATCGACGCGGCCGCTTTGTTTGTGGTCGAAGGGCTGGCTTTTTTGGCGCACATGGTCGGTGGCTCTCCCAGGCAAGATTCTCTAGATCCGAATGGACTCCTGTGTCCGCCACTCTCGGGATCATACCCCATTCCGGCTGGCGGCAAACCGAGGCTGAGTCAACTTGCTCTGGAGGCCGATTCTCAGTCGCCGCGATGGGCGAAGTCGGGGCCGGTCCGTCGCGGCATCAGCCGGCACATCGCCACGCCGCCGAAATAGAGCACGACCAGCGGCACGGCCATCAGCAGCATGCTGTACGGGATCCGACGGCGTGAGGATCATCGAGAGCACGCAGATCACGAGCACCGCGATCCGCCAATGGCCCATGTAAGAAGCGATTGAGAATACGCCGATCCGCTCGAGGAACAGCATCACCAGCGGCAACTGGAAGCTGACCCCAAAACCAAGTGGCAAGATCAGCACGAAGGAGAGCCAGTCGGTGATCCGCGGGTCGGGGTCGATCCCCATCCAATCGTAGAACTGGAACAAGAACGCCAGCACAAAGCGAAACACGAAGAAGAACGCCAGCAGCACGCCGGCGAGGAACAGCCCCAGGCTGATCGGCAGGAAGGTGTGCACGTATTTCTTCTCGTGCGGATAGAGGCCGACGGCGACGAAGTTCCAGAGAAAGTAAAACACAAACGGGCTGGCGAGCACCGTGCCCACGACGAGCGCCGCTTTGATATAGACCGAGAACGGCTCCGCGACCGAGAGCCCGACCACGCGGACGCGCGGATCGTTCGCCAGATCGTGGTACAGCCGCAGCGTGATCAGGCGGTCGCGGAGCGTTTCGGTCGCGTCAGGCTGCGGAAACTTGCTGGCGTCGACTGGCGTCTGGAAACGCTTGGGCGAATGCGCCGAGCACCTCCTGCGGATCGACGTAATGCTCCTCCGGCACGAGTCCCTCGTCGGCCATCAGCTGGGCGGCCGCGTCGAGATCGGCGGGCACTGGCGCGCCGTCCAGTCGCCGCTGCTCGAGTATCTGTCGAAATTGCTTTTGCGCCAGCCCTTGATAGTAGTCCTCGAGCGCCTCTTTGAGCGGCGCCTGGATGTATTCGACCACCGTTCCCGCGATCGACGGCAACAGTGCGATGAGGAAACCAATCAGCAACGCCAGCACCGATTTCATGAGCGCCGCGCAACTCGTCGAGATGCTCGCCGAACGTCATCTTCGTGTTTTCAAACAAATTGTCGTCAGGCGAGTCGGGCACAAAAAGAAAGGGGGAGGGGGGAGAGGGGAGGGGGGAAGGCGACGCATTTTGGCGGCGGAGCTTGATTCGCGATCACGGCAATCTCGATCATAATCAGCAACCAGTTCGTTCACAACGCGAGCCGCTTGCCAGGCGGCCGCGAATCACGATGATAAACAGCATGACGCCGCTCGAACCACTCCGTTTCCGACCGCTTTTCAAAGAGTACGTCTGGGGCGGCCGCCGACTGGGCACCGTCCTGGGCAAGCCGATCGGCGACGGCGACCGCTATGCCGAGAGCTGGGAAATCGTCGACCACGGTGCCGACCAAAGCGTCGTCGCCGACGGTACCGCTCGCCGGCAAGACGCTGCACGAAATCGTGACCGAGCACGGCCCGGCCCTCTTCGGCCGGCACGATCCGCAGCCGCAGTTTCCGCTGCTGTTGAAATTCCTCGACGCCCAGCTGACGCTCTCCGTCCAGGTCCACCCCAACGACGCGCAGGCGGCCCAGCTCTACGCCGCCAGACCTCGGCAAGACGGAGGCCTGGATCGTGCTCGCCGCCGAACCTGGGAGCAAGATTTATGCTGGCCTCAAGGCGGGCGTCGATCGCGCGCAGCTCGAACGCGAGCTGGCCGCCGGCACCTGCGATCGCTGCCTGCATCAGGTCGAGCCGCGCGTCGGTGATTGCATCTTTCTCGAAGCGGGGACGGTGCACGCATTGGGGGAAGGCATTCTGATCGCCGAGATCCAGCAGGCCAGCAACACGACGTTCCGGCTGTTCGATTGGAACCGCCTCGACCGCGACGGCAAACCGCGTCCGCTGCATATCGAGCAGTCGCTCGACACGATCGATTACCGCCGCGGCCCGGTCGCGCCGCAAGTCCCGCAGCCGACCGACCGGCCCCACGTCGAGCGCCTTATCGCGTGCGACAAGTTCGTCCTCGATCGTTGGCACTTCGACGCGCCGCAAAAGTGTGGTGGCGATGATCGCTGCCACATCGTGGCCGTAGTCGAAGGCGAAGTCACGGTGAAGCAGCAGGCCTTGAGTCGCGGCCAGTCGCTACTCGTTCCTGCTGCTTGCAGTGATGCCATCGTCGAGACGCAAGGCCACGGCGGTACTGCTGGACATGTATTTGCCCTAGGGAGGGCGAAGGCGGGGGAGGGCGAGGCTCCCGCCGAGCCTCGCTATTTTCCCGCCGCCGACTCGTCTTGGCTGGCCTCGCAGACCTGCCTATAATCCGCGACCCCTTTTCGATGAGCGTCGCATCCCATCACGTCCGAATTGCCTTCGCAACCTGCGCGGCACTTATGCTGTGCGGTTGCCGGGGAACGATCATGCCCCGATTCGAAAGTCCGGGCACGGCCGGTACGCAGCGCGCGAACGCTTTGCAGTACGATCCCTATCCGCTTGACGACGTGGCGCCGCCGGTTGCGGGTGGTCGGCCCAAAGAATACGACCGGCCGATTCCCGAAGTGACGCGCGGGAAGTTGTTCCACTACCCCCAAGCGAACGAGCCGGCCTTCCGGTCGCCGACGTTCACGGCGCCGGTCTCGCCCGTCATGACGGCGCCGCCGGTGATGCCGGGCGCGACCGTTTCGCCTTTCGCGCCGCCGGCCGCAACGCCTTACCAGACCCCGCCCCCCGTGGTGACGACGCCCTACCAGGCACCACCGGCTGCGGCTCCCTACTCGATGCCGCCGCCGGCCAACGTGCCTTATCAGACGCCGGCCTCGGCGCTGCCTCCCGCGTCGACGATGGTTCGCCCGCCTTATTAGCTTGTTTGCAGCGCGACGCGCCGAGCAGTTCGGCAAGCTCACTCCAGGCAAGCTCGGCCGCTAAATGACTCGTGGCCCTGGGACTCGTCGCGCCGGCCGCCTATGATTGAGCCATGGCCAAACGTCCCCGTAAGAAACTCCCGAAACCCGTCGCCCAACGGCGTCGCCGCCGCAACGCGTCGCGCACCGCGCCGACGCCGCATGTCGAAGGGGAAGATCGTCTGCAAAAAGTGCTCGCCGCCGCCGGCGTCGCCAGCCGCCGCGACTGCGAGCAGCTGATCCTCGACGGCCGCGTGGAAATCGATCGCAAGGTCGTCACCGAGCTCGGCACGCCGCGTCGATCCCCACAAGCAAGAAGTCCGCGTCGACGGCGAAGTCATCCACGAGGGCAAGCCAGTCTACTACGCGGTCCACAAGCCGGAAGGCGTCGTTTGCACGGCCCGCGATCCCTCGGGCCGGCCGCGCGTCATCGACATGCTGCCGCCCGACGCGCCGCGGACCTACTGCGTCGGCCGACTCGACATGTCGAGCGAAGGGCTGATCCTGGTCACCAACGACGGCGAGCTGGCCAATGGGCTCACGCATCCGAGGCACGGCGTCGAGAAGATTTACCACGTTCAAGTCGCGGGAAACCTGGACGAAGAGGGGCTGAAAAAGCTTCGCAAAGGCATGCATCTGGCCGAAGGTTTTGCGCAGGCCAAGCATGTCCGCATCAAGAGCCGCAAGAAGAACGGCACGATCCTCGAGATGGTGCTCGACGAAGGCCGCAACCGCGAAATTCGCCGGCTGCTGGCGCGGATCGGGCACAAGGTGCAGCGGCTGACGCGGATCGCCGTCGGCCCGGTGCGGCTGGGCGATCTGCCGGCGGGCTCGGTGCGGCTGCTCACCAAGCAAGAGGTCGCCGCGCTGCGCCTCGCCGTCACCTCCGGCCCGCGCAAGAAGACCGCTTCCAAAGCCGCCTCCGATTCGCCCGCGCTAGCCTCCAAACCGCCCGCAAAGAAACGGGGCGAAGCGCCGATCCGCGGAGCCAGTGGCGGTGAAAGGGCAGCTTCCCGTTCAATCATCGGTGGCGAGTACGCGCATGACGACTCAATCCGCGAACCCGCTCCACGCGGCCTACTACGCCGATGCCGCTTGTCAGTCGCGGGTACAAGTGGTCGAGAATGTCCGGCTCGCGCGCGATACTTATCGCGTCCGATTCGCCTGCCCCGAGATCGCCGCGCGAATCGTGCCGGGCCAATTCCTGATGATTCGGCTCGCCGGGCTCGACGATCCGCTGTTGGGCCGGCCGCTCGCGCTGTACGACGTGGTGCTCAACGACGCGGGCCGACCGAGCGCGATCGACGTCGTCTATCTGGTGCTGGGCAAGATGACCAGCCTGCTGGCGGAGGCCGAACCGGGCGACGAACTCGATGTTTGGGGCCCGCTGGGCAATGGCTTTCCGCCCGAATCGACCGACCATTTGATCATGGTCGCGGGCGGGATCGGGCAGACTCCGTTCCTGGCGCTGGGCCAGGAGTATTTGGGCCGCCGCACGTACGGCAATCCACCGCGCGGCGTGCCGGCCGCCAAAAAAGTAACGCTCTGCTATGGAGTCCGCACCGCTGAACTCGCTGCCGGGGTCGATGACTTCCGCGCCGCTGGCTTCGACGTCCGCCTCTCGAGCGACGATGGCACGCTGGGCCATCACGGTTTCGTCACGAAGCTCTTGCAAGACGCCCTCGACGAAACCCAGCACGCGAGCCGGCTCGTCGTCTGCTGCGGCCCCGAGCCGATGATGGAAGCCGTCGCCAAACTCTGCCACACCGCCGGCGCTCGCTGCCTGGTCTCGCTCGAAACGCCGATGGCCTGCGGCATCGGCATCTGCTTCAGCTGCGTCGCCAAAGTCCGACAGCCGGACGGCGGCTGGGACTACAAGCGGACCTGCGTCGAAGGCCCGATTTTTGACGCGAGCCAAGATCGAGTGGTAGCACGGTCGCTCGCCAATTACGTCGCTTGCAAGTCGATTGTGGGCAGTTCGTTTTCGCCTTCGCCTACCGTGCAGCGAAATCCCGAGCTCTCCGGCCGGGCGTAGCGTGGCGGTAGCATGTTGCGACCGTCGCGGATCAGCTCTTCGCCGGCCATTCGCTGCGCTCGGAGCTCTACCGTGATGGCGTATTCGCCCGGCGGTGCGCCATCGCCGGAACGAAAAGTCGTGGCAGCGAAGCGACCTTCTGCGTCCGAATAGGCCAGCGGTTTTTGGCCGCCATCAACCGTGCCCGAGAGTGGGTGCAGCACGACCATCGCTTCGACGAGGGGTTTTCCGTCGAGCGTCACCTGACCCTGGACGGGATAGCACACGGGACCCGTACTGCCGCTACATCCGGCCAGCGCGATGATCCCCCCCCATGCAAGCAAGCTCGGCGAGCAGCGATGGAAGCGGAATCGAGGTAAATTCACAGCGTCTCCTTGCTGACTTCCTCGCCGGCACGTGTCACCAAGTCGGCGAGCACGCGCAGTTCCGTGCTTTCGCCCAGCAGCCGCACCGAACCATCGGCAAAGGCAAAATTTGCGCCGCCCGGATGGAACGCATAGAAACAATGCCCCCATTCGTTCGAGTTGTTGATTGAGACAGTTCCGGGGATCGTGCCGAAGGCTGGCTTCCATGGATTGCGTTCGCCGATTGTGTAGGGATTGTCGCTGGTTGCCCAGGCGCCGCCCCGGGCACGGACTGGGGGCGAGCCTTCGTATTCGACGCCATAAAACGTGCGGCCACGCCACACGTCTTCACGTCCCGCACATTCGCCCAGCATGATGCTCTTGGACGTGCCGTCAACGACGTCGGAAATGCGATTCTGACGGTTCGGATAGGTTAGATTCGTGTCGTCGGTAAACCAGCAGATCACGCCGCGCAGATCGACGCCGGTTGGAATCTGTTGATCGGCGCTAAGCACCAGGTTAATGTCGGGATCGACGCCGGCGGGCGTAAAGTAGTCGCCACATGCGCCCGTTTTGTTGGGCGGTGACGCCTCCGGCTTGTCCTGAAAGCGATTCTTTTCGGGAGTTGACGGACAATTAAGAATCGCCAGCGGATTCTGCACGATCGCGCGATTCGGTTCGCGCCACCAATCTTCGTCCAGGTCGTAGCCGGCGATGAGATTCTGTTCCTCCAAGAACGGCAGCACAAAGGGTGCCCAGTTGTTCGTGCCGCGCGCAGGAGCGACCGGCTTGGTGTATGCCAGCGGAAACTTCCGCTTCGAGTTCTCGTAGTTGTGGAAGCCCAGCGCCAATTGCTTGATGTTATTCTGGCATTCGCTCCGCCGCGCCGCTTCGCGGGCCGCCTGGATCGCAGGCAACAGCAGCGCCACGAGGATGCCGATGATCGCGATCACGACCAAAAGTTCGACCAAAGTGAAACCGTTCCGATGTCGCATCCAATCTCTCCTCTGTTCAAATCCTCTGTTCTCAATAACTCTGTTCCGGGGATTGGCGGCGCCGGCTTCGCAGCGCCAACTCGGGCAACATCAGCGCACAACATAGCACGCCAATGATCCACAGACCCCAGCGATCGGCGGCCAGGCCCATTAGAGGCATCAAGATCGCCGTTGCAAAGCTCGTCGCCTGGTTGTCGATCGACAGAATGGTGGCGCGCAACGGTTTGTTCGACACGGTGTTCAAAAAACTGACATAGATCGGTCGCCGCAGGTTTTGCAGCATCGTCACGACGCCCACCGCGATGAGCCCCGGCCAAAACCATTGTTCCACGTCGAGTGCTGCCATCCCCACCAGCAGGATGACGACCGCCGTCACGACGAACAGCAGGCGGAGCGCCGTCTCGCGGCTGGCGACTTGCCGCTCGAAACGCACACTGCCCCGAGCACCGATCGCGCCCAAAGAGTCGCGGAACAGCTCGTTGCCGCCGACGACCAGCGCGCCGGCACCGCGAACGCTGTCGACGCCGCTGGCGGGCACGAGTGGAATGCCGACTGCGCCGAGCCCCAGATGCAAAAACGGCTGCAGGAATAGCTTGAGCACGATCTCGACCTGACTCTCGTAGACGACCGAGCTGAGCATCGGCGGCCACAGCCGCAGGTTGCGGATCATCGTGATCAGGTGGCTTTCGCGGTCGACGAACGATTCACCTTCGTTCGTTTCCGCGCGGCGGCACTCGCCTTCCAGATAGCGTGGGTAGCTCAAGATCAGCACGAAACCGCCGGCGGCCGCGGCGGCGGAGAGCCAGAACAACGCGGCGTAGTCGTGAAAGACATACAGCAGCCCGCCCGCGCAAACGCCGGCCAGCGCGGACGAGACCTTTGAATACATCCGCGTCACGGAGAGGACTTCCGTAGCTCGTTCGCCTTCGCCCTGATATTCCAAGTAGTCGAGCATGATCGCCTTGTGGCTGCCGGTGCGGAGCGCCTCGCCGGCACCGAAGATGCCAAGACCCACGTAGAACCAGAGCTGGCCGGGCGAAGCGCTCGACTGTGCGGCAAACCCGAGCACGGACAAGCCGATCGCGTGGAGCGCGAACGAACCGGCGAGCACCCGCCGTCGTCCCCAGCGGTCGGCACCGACGCCCGACGGGATCTCGAGCAAGGCAGTGATCAACCGCTGGCAGCCGAGCATGCTGCCGATCTCGGCGTAGCTGAATCCCAGCTCAAGCAAATAGATCGCCAGGAACGGATCGGCAAAGCGGAGATTCTTGAGCACCGAGTAGAGACAGAAGCGAACGATCATTCGGCGGCCACCGTCTTAGTCGGCGTAGGCTTCTCGCCGACCAGGATGTAAAACCGCGATGGCCCCCCGCTGCGATTGCGCGAGCGGCGTTCGCTCTGTCGGGCCGTGGCGAGCGCCGCGCAGTCGACAAAATGGATGTTCTCGAGCCCGACCGCCTCCATCACAACGCGGAGCGTCCGCGAGTTGTGGCGGAAGAGAGGGCATTGTTGGACGGCGTCGCGGTAGCCTGGGGCAGGCTTCCATTTCATTTGCCGCCGCATCCGCCAAAAATTCCAGCGCCGCAACCAGCGGCGCGGACGAAACCACGACTCTTGACCCTCGCATTCGTCGTGCTCGTTGCCGATGAGAATCAGTCGGCCGCCCGGCTTGAGCAAGCGGGCCCACTCGCGGACCGCCACGCCCGGTCGGGGCAGATTGAACAGCAGATGCCGACTCGACACCGCGTCGAACGTTGCATCCGCAAATGGTGGCGCTTCCGCGTCGCCGAACACAAATTGCGTGTCGACCCCCAAGTCGCGCGCGCGGCCCCGGGCGACGCCCAGCATGCGGTCGGAGAAGTCGAGTCCGGTCGCGGCGTGGCCCAGCTGCGAATAGAGACAGGCGAAAAAGCCCGGGCCTGTGCCGACGTCCAAGACCTGGCGTGGCTGGTCGGTCCCGAGCGCCGACGTGAGCACGGAGCGCCAGGCGGCGTGACTCGCGCCCTCGGTGAACTCGGGCGCTTGGCGGACGTAGTTCTCGACGCGGGCCGGGATGTTCCAGCCCGCTTGAAAGATTTGCTTGAGCTCGACGGCCGATTGCATGTTGGGGTCCTGCTTTGAAATAGGAGTCCTAGGATTGGTTGCAAAACTAATGTCATCGTTGCGTTGAGGGAGGGCGAGGCTCCTGCCGAGCCTGGAATCTGCGCCCGCGAATGGCTCGGCAGGAGCCTCGCCCTCCCTTTTAAGACTAAGCTTCGTTCGATTTCTCAATTCAATCCCTTCGCCGGCGGAGCGGGATGCAGAACGGCACGTCGGCGTCTTCGCGGACGAACACTTCGGCCTCGATGCCGAACACTTCCGCCAGCACCTCGGGCGTGAGAATCTCGGCGGGCGAGCCGCTGGCCGCGATCCGGCCATCCATGAGCGCGACCATGTGGTCGGCGTACCGTGCCGCTTGGTTCACGTCGTGGAGCACCATCACGATTGTTCGCTGCCGCTGGCGGTGCAGCCGCTCCAGCACTTCGAGCACCTCGAGCTGATGGGCCATGTCGAGGAACGTAGTGGGCTCGTCGAGTAGCAACAGCTCGGTGTCTTGCGCGAGTGCCATGGCGATCCAGGCTAGTTGCCGCTGCCCGCCCGAGAGCTCGCCGACCGGGCGATCGGCGAGGTGATCCATCCCGGTGGTCACGAGCGCCGACGCCACGCGATCATCGTCCTCGCGCGACATGCCGCCGAAGAAGCCTTGATAGGGGAAACGGCCGAACGCTACGAGTTCGCGGACCAGCAGACCGCCCGGGGCCTCGGCTCGCTGGGGGAGCATCGCCAGTTGCCGAGCGACTTCTTTCGTCGGCAGCGTATGAATCGCCTCGCCGCTGAGATAGACCGCGCCGCGGGTCGGCCGCATCAGCGCGCGAGCCCGCGGAGGAGCGTCGACTTGCCCGAGCCATTCGGACCGATCAGGGCGGTAATCCGCTCGGCCGGTACCGCGAGGCTCAGCTCGTGGACGACCTCGGTTTCGTCGTAGGCCAGCGAAACGTTTTTGGCTTGAAGTTGGATCATGATTTGAAGTTCCCAGCGGCGGCGGTTCGCTATCCACTCGACCGGGCCAGTAAATAGAGGAAGTAGATCCCGCCCAGGACGCCGACGAACACGCCGGCCGGGATCTCCGTCGGCGCGAACAATTGTCGACCCAGGCAGTCGGCGACGACCAACAGCAGCGCGCCACAGAGCGCCGCGGCCGGCAGCAGCAATTGGTGATTCAACCCCACCAGTCGCCGCGCGAGATGGGGCGCCGCGAGGCCCAGGAAGCCAATCTCGCCGCTGAAGGCGACGCACGCGCTCGTGATCACCGTGGCCAGCGTCATCGCCACGAATCGCTCGCGTTCGACGCGTGCCCCGAGGCTCGCCGCGGCCGCGTCGCCGAGCGACATCACGTTGAGGATCCGCGCCCGGCCATACGCGAGCGGCAGGAGAATGCAGATGGTCGGCGCGAGCACGCGGACGGCCTTCCAATCGGCGCCGCCCAGCGAGCCGCTCATCCAGCTCGTGACGTAGCTATAGGTGACGAAGTCCATCCGCAAAGCGAGCAGCAACATCGCGGCGCTCGCCCCGTAGCCGACGGCGATGCCCACCAGCAGCAGCCGCGCCGGGAGGACGCGGCCGCGTCGAAACGCGA
The DNA here is from genome assembly GCA_963847905.1 of uncultured Planctomycetota bacterium. Classification (GTDB taxonomy): domain Bacteria; phylum Planctomycetota; class Planctomycetia; order Pirellulales; family Lacipirellulaceae; genus DASYDU01. The sequence goes on from CAWKBP010000009.1 coordinate 407,955, forward strand.
TGGCAAAGACAAACGCCGTCGTGGCGATCGCTCCCGCGACCGCCCCCAGGGGCAGGATCCACGGCCGCAGCGCCGCGGCGGTCGGATACATCACGAGCACGAGCATCATGCCGAGTCCCGCGCCCGCGCTCACGCCGACGGTGCTGGGGCTGGCCAGGTCGTTGCGACTCAGCCCTTGCAGCAGAGTTCCCGCCACGGCGAGCCCGGAGCCCACGAGCAAGCACACCAAGAGTCGCGGCAGCCGCATCTCGACGACGATCAAGTCTTCCATCCACTGGCCGCGGCCCAGGAGCGCCGCCATCACTTGCCCGGGCGAGAGCCGCGTCGAACCGAGCTGCAGGTTCATGGCCATCGCCAGAAGCAACGCGCCGGCGAGCAGGGCAATCACGATCGTGGGACGGAGCGCGGTCCGGCGCATCGCTAGAGCCCTCCCCGCGAGGCATTCGGCTTGCGGCACGCCAAATACAGAAAAAACGGCACGCCCACGAGCGACGTCACCACGCCGACCGGCACGGCGGCACGAAAGGGCGTCGTCGCCAGCCGGGCACCGATGTCGGCCGTGAGCATGAACAGTCCGCCGGCGACGGCGGACACGGGGAGCACGACTCGCTGGTCGAAGCCGACGACGTACCGCACCATGTGAGGCACCAGCAAGCCGACGAATCCGACCGGCCCGGCGAGCGCGACGGCCCCGCCGGCAAGCAGCAGCACGATCACCGTCGCGGCGATTTTGGTGAGTTGCGTCCGTTGCCCCAGTCCGCGGGCGACGTTCTCGCCGAGCGCAAACACGCTCAGCGTCGGCGCAAGCGCGAGCGATGCGACGATTCCTACGACAACGCAAGGAAGAAACAGGGCGATGTCGATCCACTGGACGTTTTCGGTCCCCCGCGCGTACCACAGCAAGATGTCTTGCCCCAGTTCGTTATAGATCATCACGCCATTGCCAATCGCACCGAGCAATGCCGAGACGGCCATGCCGGTGAGCGCGAGCCGCACCGGCGTGAGCCCGCCCCGCGAGAGCGAGCCGAGTCCGTAAACGAGCATTGCTCCCAGTGCCGCCCCGGCGATCGCCACGAGCATCAGTCCGGGCCGACCGATCGCGGGCCAGAGCACGATTGCCAGAACGGTGGTGAAGCTAGCCCCCGTGTTGAGTCCCATGATGCCCGGGCTCGCCAGCGGATTGCGGGTGAGCGCCTGCATGATCGCCCCGGCGACGGCGAACGCCGCTCCGACGAGTACGTCGGCCAACGCCCGCGGCAGCCGCCAATCGCGGACGATGACGTGCGCGACGAGTTCATCGTTCGGATGCAGCAGGGCGTCGTAGACCGTTCGGGCGTCGATCGACACGTCGCCCACCAGCAGCGATACGGCCACGCCGGCAGCGAGCAGCACGATGGCGCCCGGCAGCCAGCAGGCCGCCGTACGCCCAAGCGCGGTCGCACTCCCTCGGTCGTCATTCGCGCGCATCGCTGCTCCGCTCCGGGGCGACGGCCGCCAGCACGTCGTCGACGATCGCCTCGCAGCCGAGCACGCCGTCGCCGCCGAGCCAGGTGCCGGACGCCACTCGCTGAACGTGCCCGTGGCGCACCGCGGGAATGTTTTGCCAGATGGGCGTATCCATCACGCGCTGGAGATAGAGTTCGCTGTCGCGGTCGACGACGATAAATAGATACTCCGATTGAAGTGTCGAGAGCCGCTCGACCGAGAGGACGTCCCAGCCGCCGCCCGTCATCACCTCGGGCATCGCTGGGTCGGGCGTGAGCCCAGCTGCTCGAACAATAGCGGACCGAACATCGTGGTCCGCGTGTAGATCACGCACGTGTTGCGGCGGAACCGCAAGAACGCCGCCGGTCGTCCGGCCGACTCCGCCACGATCGTCTGCCGGGCCTCGGCGAGTCGCTCGCGGAATTGTGCGAGCCGCGCTTCCGCTTCGACCTTCATCCCGAGCACCACGCCCACGTCGAGCACGCGATATTCTCGGTCGCCGCTGATGTTCGACGAGATGCAGACCGTGGGAGCAATCTTGCTGAGCTGGTTATAGAGTCGTGCGTCGCGCGCACCGCCGGCGAAGATCAAGTCCGGCTTCGCGGCCACAACAGCTTCCAGATTGATCGCTTCGGCGAGGCGGATCTTCGGCACGTGCTTGAGCCGCTCGTCGAGGTAGGGCGTGACGTTTTCGTCTCGCCACGAGGTCGTCGTCAGCACCGGCTCGCGGCCGAGCGCGAGCAGGCTATCGGTCGCCGACGAGGTCAGGCTCACGATCCGCTGCGGGGCGAGCGGCACACGGGTTTCACCGAGCGCGTGCTTCACCAGCCGATAGCCCGAAGTTTCTGCCAATAATCGCACCCGTTGCGCGGCGGGCCGAACGGGCGGGCGCTGGAAGCGGTCGACGAGCGTTGCCATTTCGCCCGTCGCCAGGAAGGCCCAGGCGAACGCCAGGCTCAGCGCGGCGGCGATTGGCTTGATTGGCATGACATCATTTCGCGTCTAAGGGAGTACGAACGGCTCGAGCACGTTTTCGCCTTCGTGCACCGTGACCTTGAACTGTGAGCGCTCTGGATCGCTGAAGCGGCCGCGGAGCCGGTCGGTCTGTTGGGGCGCATCGTCCGGATCGGGGCCGGGCACATCCTGTGGCCACGTGAACGTGACGGCGTAGTCGCCCGGCGGGGCCCCGTCGCCGGGCTGGTAGGATTGCAGCTCGAAATTACCGCTGGCGTCGGTCAGCGCCGACGGCGCGAACTTCGGACCGCTTTGCTCAAACAGGGGGAACAATGACACGCGAAAGCCGGCCGCCGGCTTGCCTTGGTAGGTCACCTGGCCCTGGACCGGGTACGGCTGCGGGCCGGGGAGCGCGGGCGTACCACCGCAGCCCATCGATCCAGAAGCATACGCCAGCAATCCAAAAGTCCAGCGGACGCCATCGCGTCGTTCGTTCCACATGGTTGCGCGGCCCCAAAATCTACTGCAAGTTGTCGTCTTCGATGACCATCTCGTCGTCGCAGGCGACGATCTGTGCGAACGCGAGGCCGCTGAGCGATTCGCTCACGAATCGTACCGAGCCGTCGCAGAGCAGGATCATCGCGCCGCCGGGATGGAAGCCGTAGATCGCGTGTTGGTTTTCACAATTGACGCCGCAACTCACGAGGTCGCCGCCCGTCTTGTTGGAATTCGCGTTCATGGTTCCATCGCCGGAGGAGGTCCAATAAACGTAAGATTGCCAGCCGGCCCAGGAACCGCGATTGGCCAACGACCAGTCGTCGGGCTGCCGGACCTTGCCCAGCCATTTGTGAGGCCAACCGGCCGTTTCATTCACGAGCAGCGTTTTCGAGAGGCCGTCGGTGATGTCTTGCAACTTCCGCGGGGCGCGCGAGTCGCGATTTCCCAGCGCGGTGCTGGAGGTGCTATCCAGGAGAGCCTGGTGCCGGTTCGAATTATCGCCGTCGCTGTTGAAGGGGGGAAACGTCGCGCCGAAGCCGTTGGTTGGCACCGTGATTCCGTTTGGCACCAGGTAGTCGATGTAGCCTTCGACTTCATACTTCGTGCCCTTGTCGGGATTTGCCGAACCTGCTGTCGCTGCTTGTGAGATAATGATCGGCGTGTCGCGATCCACCGACGGGCAGACGAACACGGGCAGCTTCGTCTCGACGACTTCCTTGTTCTCGGGGTCGTAAAAGTCGTATTCCCACTTGTACCGATCGTAGATCGCCTGCTCTTCGATGTTAGGCAGAATGAAGGTGCCCCAGCCGGTGTAACCCTGATCGACGCGGGACCAGCGTCGCGGCGGGAAGCCTTTCATCGCCGTCTCATAGTTGAGAAAGCCGAGGCCGAGCTGTTTAAGATTGTTCGAGCACTGGCTTCGCCGGGCTGCTTCACGCGCCGCTTGAATCGCGGGTAGCAACAGCGCCACGAGCACGCCGATGATCGCGATCACGACCAAAAGTTCGACCAATGTGAAACCGCGCGCACCGGTCACGCGGCGAAAAATTTTGGTGTCGGCCATAGTCCCTCTCCTTCCAAATTGCGTCACGCGATGGCATGCGAGTGTCGATCACCACACGTCGCGATAGCGCAATTTAGGGGCGCACGCTAATTCCGACCAAGAGGGTGCATGATGTGGCGGCGACTAATTGATCGTGCGCGTCGAACGCATCGACACCGTGGAATGTGCCGTGCGAGGAAAGAGTCGCGCAAGTGTACGAGCTGCCCACGAAGAATTTGTAGGCGCACGGCTTAGCAGAGCGCAGGCAGTCAGGCAGTGGGAGAAAGAATATGCGCGAGCGATGCGATCGGCGATCGTAGCCGACTACTTGCTCTTGATCGCCTTGATTGCCTTCGAGAGGCGCGACTTGGTGCGGGCGGCGGTGTTGGCGTGGAGCACTTTCTTGCTCGATGCCCGGTCGATCTTCTTCACCAGCGTGCCAAATGCGGTTTCGCTTTTGGCGGCGTCGCCCGCCGCGATCGATTCGCGGATGGTCCGCGTCAACGTGCGGATCGCGGTTTTGGTCGAGCGGTTCTTGGCGCGGCGTTCAACACTTTGCCGCAGACGCTTCTTGGCACTGGGAGTATTCGGCATGGCTTGGAGTCGTTAGTCGTTAGTCGTTAGTCGTTAGGGAAATGCCGCTTCGCATCGGTGCGCTTCGTCCTAACGACAAACGCCTAATGCCTTACGACTTTCCCCCGAATCACACACTATCGCGTAACTGGGCCAGTTTGTCCAGCCGGTCGGCCACGTCTCGATAGCCAAAATCGATTGCGGCCAGCCGGGTAAGGTACTTTTCGGCCCGATCGAGGTCTTTGAATTCGGTGGCCAGGACGCCGGCGCGATAAAGTGCCAGTTTTTGCACGTCCAATTGCATCGTGTCGCAGGCCTCGATCGCGGCCTCGTAGCTAGAGAGGGCCAGCTTGAACTGCCGAATATGCTGGAAGGATTCGCCCAGATGGAGCTGCACCTGGGCCCGATGGCGGGCATCGTCGCGGGCCGCCTGAAATGCCTGGATCGCCTCTTTGAACTTGCCCGCCCGTTTCGCGCGGAGCCCCAACTCGAAGAGCAGCATCGAATTGCCCGGGTCGCGGCTCGATCGGGACCCGTAAATCTCCATCTCGACGAGGTTGGCCTGCACGGCCATTCGCCGGGCCAGTTCTGTCGCTTCGTCCGACTTCTCTTGTTCCGCGCGGCGCGTGGCGATGTCGACCTGCTGGTGGACCCGTGCGAGCTGCGCGTCTTCGAGGCACTCGCGGACGTTGAGGTCGCCGCCGCCGGTTACGGCCAGCGCCTGCGAAAGGATCCGCTCCGCATCGGGGTGTCGCTCCTGGGCCGAGAAGAGCGTCGCCAATTCCAGGTAGTTCGCCACTTCGGCCGGATGCGATTGGATCGCATCGAGCAGCTCTTGTTCGCGGCCCGCGTCGACTTTTCGCGCTGCGACGTTCTCCGTGACTTCCTTACGCCCACGGGCCATGCTCGCGCGAACGGCGGACTCCATATCGCCTACCTTGGTCGTGCCGTCGAGCAGCTCCTGCTGGTAGCCGCCCTTTTGAATCGTTTGCTCGACGCTGAGCTGCGACACGGCCTTCGACGCCTCTTCGTCCAGCGGCTTGGCTGCGAGCACCCGCCGCCAGCAACCGATCGCGTTGTCGAATTGTCCCAGCCGCGCGAATCCGATCGCGGCCCGGCGGTTGACCGCTGGATCTTTGGGGTCGACGTCGAGCGCCCACCGCAGCAGAAAAATTTCGGTCTCCGGGCTGCCGATCTGCTGACAGGCGTCGGCGAGCGCCATGAGCGTCTGCGCGTCCCAGGGATTGATCTTGAGCGCGCCGGCCGCCGCTTCGAACGCTTCGCGCCAGAGTCCCTTACCAGCCGCCTTGACCAAGGCCGAGCGGCCGCTGCGGATTTTCATGCCGGCCAGCCGGGCGCCGGTCTTGTTGTTGTTGTATTTCTGGGCGAGGTTCGCCAGGAAGTGTTGCAGATAGATCAGATTCCCTGGGTCCTCGATCACGCACTGCGTGAACAGGTCGCTGGCGTAGTCGCGTTCGCCTTTTTCGACGCACCGCTGGGCGTGGTCGAACACTTGCTGCAACCGCTGACGCACCGAGGTCGTGAGCGGCGGGAGCATAGCGGCAGCGGGTTTGGGAGGCGTGGGGCCCGACATGAAGAGAAAAAGTGGGTAGGTGAGTAAGTGAGCAGGTGAGTAGGTAATCGACCCGCCGCCTACTCACTTACTCATCAGTTATGCGTTGAACGAATCTGACGAACGGCGGGATATCTTCATTCTACCATTCGGCTTTCGCTGCACAACGATTTGAATTACCGTAAGTTACGTGCAATCGCAGATTTACGTGCACGCCCCCTCTAGCCGGCGAGCTACGCCTCGCCGGACCTCGCCGGACAATTCGCATGGCAAAGACGGTCGGTAAAGTCTATCTGGTCGGCGCGGGGCCGGGCGACCCCGGTTTGCTCACGCTGCGCGGGGCCGAATGCCTCCGCTTTGCCGACGTCGTCCTCTACGACTACCTGGCCGGCCCCGAACTGCTCCACGCCACGCGGACGGACGCTGAATTGGTCTGCCTCGGTCGACACGGCCATGGCAAGCTCATCCCCCAGCTAGAGATCAACGACCGCATGATCCGCGCGGCCCGCGCGGGGCAGGTCGTCGTGCGACTCAAAGGGGGCGACCCCGCCATCTTCGCGCGACTGGCCGAAGAGCTCGCCGCACTGGAAGCGGCCGACGTGCCGTATGAAATCGTCCCGGGCGTGACTGCGGCCGCCACCGCCAGCAGCCACGCCGGCATCCCGCTCACCGATCGCGACGTGGCGTCTTGTGTGGCGTTTGTCACCGGCCAGGAGCGGAGCAACAAGTCGGCCGAAGACTCGCTCGACTACGCCGCGCTCGCTCAGTTCCCCGGCACGCTGGTGTTCTACATGGGGCTCACCTCCGCGCCGAGTGGAGCCGCGAGCTGATGACCCATGGCAAGAGCGGCTACACGCCCGTGGCGATCGTTCGCCGCTCGACGTTTGCCGACCAGCAAACGATCTTCACGACGCTTGGGAGCGTCGACGAACATTTGGGACCCGGCAAGTTGCGTCCGCCAGCCGTCGTGATTGTCGGCGCCGTGGCCCGTGAGCGTTCGCTTGAGAATTGGTTCACCGCGCGGCCGCTGTTCGGCAAGCGAGTGCTCGTCACCCGCCCAGCCGACCAGGCCGACACGATGGTCGCGCAGCTGCGGTCGCTGGGGGCCGACGTGCTGTATCAGCCGGCGATCGAGATATCGCCGCCCAACGATTGGAAGCCGGTCGATGCCGTGATCCGCTCGCTCGCCGATTTCGATTGGCTCGTCTTTTCGAGCAGCAACGGCGTCGAGTATTTTTTCAATCGACTGCTTGAGCTGGGCAAGGACCTGCGGGCGATTGGCAAGTGCCAACTCGCGGCAATCGGCCCCGCGACGGTCGATGCACTGGCGGCCTACCATCTCAAGGCTGACGTCTGCCCCGAGGAGTACCGCGCGGAAGCACTCGCCGCGGCGCTTGCACCAGTGGCCAAAGGCAAGCGGTTCTTCCTCGCCCGCGCCAGCCGCGGCCGCGAGACGCTCGCCGAAATGCTGACCGTCGCGGGCGGCAAGGTCACGCAGGCAGTCGTCTACGAGAGCAGTGACATTACCACGCCCGACCCAGACGTGCTCGAGGCCCTCAACGCAGGCCACGTCGATTGGACTACGGTCACCAGCTCCGCGATCGCCCGTTCGCTGGTCGCCATGTTTGGCAACGCGCTACGGAAGACGAAACTGGTCGCCATCAGTCCGCTCACCGCCGAGGTACTGGCTGATTTGGGACATCCGGCGACGGTTGTGGCGTTAACTTATACCGGTGAGGGTGTCTTGCGGGCCATTCTTGCCGCGGAAGGCGGTTGACTTTGCCGCCTGGCGAAGGCCTGCGCAAAGTTCTTGTCTTGCTCGATGCGCACGTCGTAGGCCGTAACGTCTGACGTTTGATGAATCGTGGGCGCACGTCCGATGTTATTCAGTAGGCACGCGAGCGAACGAGTGACTGCGAGAGCGATCGCGACGCGTTGCCTGGATGTGTAGCCTTGAGAAATGTGTGGCCTTGAGAACGGGGGCGAGGACGCCCCGGCTCGCAAGGCCACGAACCCGCCCGAATTTGTCCGCAGCGTCTGTGGAGAATGGAGCGTCCCATGTCGCGCCAAGTGCCTCGTAAGTCGCCCAAAGTACGAGCGACGTTGTATCTGCCGAACGATTTGCTGGATGAAGCCCGCGATGCGACGGTCCACCTGGCCGGTTTTCCGGTGCGGTTGACCCTCACCAAGTTCGCGGAGGACGCCTTCCGTGCCGAACTCCAGCGGCTCAAGGACCGATACAACGCTGGCCTCGACTTCCCGCCCCGCGCCGAGGACTTGAAAGGCGGACGACCGATCGCGGCCTAAGCGTCTTTTACGACGGCTGGCCGCAGGCACGCCACGTGCCGAGGAGTTTCGTCATGAAACGTAGATTCTCACGCCCCGTTATTTTAGCTCTGACTTCGAACAAGATTGCCGCATTCGACGTGAAGCCGCGGCTGCTGCCTTTCCCGAGCGATCGCGCGAGAGCCCAGCCGGCGCCGGCCGAGCAGCCGAAAGCGCCCGACGCCGAACTCGGCGAAGTCCGCGAGCGTTTGTTTCGCATGATTGTGGCCAAAGAGTGGGATCGCTCGCATGGAAATCGCGCCAGTTAGTTGCCGTCGGCTCCTTGCCGCGACATGGTGCGTGATCGCAAGCCTGTGGATGGCGTCGGGCCCGCTCATGGCAGCGGGCCCGACGGCCGTTTACGACCTTGTAGCGCCACCCGCGCCGCGCGCCGTCGACGAAGTCGCATCCGGCGAGCCGATCGAACACGTTGCTGCCTGGCCTTCCTGGCTCGGTGGCGGCGGTCGACCGTTGTTTGATCGCACGACAACGGCTCCCGCCGTGCCGTGTACGCCCCATCCGGCCGTCGCGCGGATCATCGTGCCCGAGCAGGGCGCGACGGCTTATGGCAGCGGCACGCTGGTGGATGTGCGCGAGCAGTTTGGACTCGTGATCACCAACTGGCACGTGGTGCGCGATTCGCAGGGCACGGTCGAGGTCGTCTTTCCCAGCGGCTTCCGTTCGCATGCTCGTCCGCTCAAGGTCGACAGCGATTGGGACCTCGCGGCGCTGGTGATCTGGCGACCACCGATCGAACCGGTCCGTGTTTCCGCCGTGCCGCCACAGCCCGGCGACCTGCTAACGATCCACGGTTACGGCCAGGGCCAATACCGGATCGCCACCGGCCGTTGCACCGCTTACTACGCGCCGAAGATGAACTTCCCGCGCGAGATGGTCGAGCTCGATGTTGAAGCGAGGCAAGGCGACTCGGGTGGTCCGATCTTTAACCAGCGCGGCGAACTGGCGGGCGTGTTGTTCGGGGCAGGGGAGGGGACCACGATCGGCAGCTTCGCCCCCCGCGTCGAATCGTTCTTGGCGACGCTCGCGCCCGACATCGGCGCCGGCCGCAACGACACACAGATCGCGGTCGCTGACCGCCCCGCCCCGGAAGTCCACGCTCGCGATTCCATGTCCTCCAGTTCCGACGGCTTGGTCGCTTCAACAACCAGGGCCCAAGAATCCGCGGCGACCGTTCCAGATTGGCCTAGTACACCCTGGAACCCCGCAATCAAGAGCGACAAACTACAGAAACCCGGCGACCATCAACAAGTCGCCGCGATCGACGTCGCGGGGAGCGGCGACTGGTACGACGGCATTAAGTCGGCGCTAGCGCTCGTGGGCCTCGCCGCCGTCGCGCTGCAGCTCATGCGGCTGGTGAAGTAAACGCATTGCGGGAGGGCGAGGCTCCCGCCGAGCCTTGGCCCGTAAAAAGCTCGGCGGGAGCCTCGCCCTCCCATTTCTTACTCCGCAAACTTCGCTCGCAGGTCGGGCACGATCTCGCGTGGGACGAAGCGGGCTAGTTCTTCGTCGCTGGCGAGCGACGTGATCTGCTTGATCAGCGAGCTCGATACGTGGGAAAATTCTTCGTCCGCCATCAAGAACACGGTCTCGATGTCCGCGTCGAGCTTGCGGTTGGCGAGGATCATCGTGAATTCGGCTTCCATGTCGGAAAGCGATCGCACGCCGCGGATGATCACGCGGGCCTTGCAATCGCGGACGAAGCGGACCGCGAGGCCCTCGAATTTCTTCACTTCGACGTTCCCCAGCCGGTCGGTCACGCGGCGGATCAGCGCAACGCGCTCGTCGGCGGTGAACAGGGATTGTTTGTCGATGTTGAGGCCGATGCCGACGATCAGCTCGTCGACCAGTCGGCTGCTCCGCTCGATGACGTTGAGATGCCCCAGCGTGAGCGGGTCGAATGAACCGGTGTAGACTGCGCGACGAGACATGGGGTGGGGGAGTGAGTAGGTGGAGTAGGGGAGTAGGGGATGTGCGCCGGGTTGCTACTTACTCACCCAGCCACTATTACAAATCAGGTTGATTTCAGCGCACTCAATCAGCCGATCGAGGTCTTCCTCATTGTTGTATGCATGGGGGCTGATCCGCAACCGGCCGGCGCGGGCGCTGAGCACGACTTGCCGGGTGAGGCAATGCTTCTTCACGGCCAGCGGGTCGCGGCCGGCGAGCTCGAAGGACACGATCCCCGAGCGATGCTCGCCGCGGCGGTCGGAGACGATTTTTGCATCGATCGACTGCAGCCGTTCGCAGGCCTGGTCCGTGATATCCAGAATTGCCGCCGCGATCGCTGCGCTGCCCAGGTCCAGCAACAAATCGAGGCTGGCCCCGAAGCCGAGCATGCCGACCATGTTTTGTGAACCGCCCTCGTAGCGGGATGCCGAGGGCTTGAGATCGAGCTCGATCCGCGTGTAGTCGCTGGCGTGTACGACGCTGTGCCAGCCGACGCCGATCGGACGCAGCCGGTCAAGGTGTTCGCGGCGGATAAACGCGACGCCGGCCCCCTCGGGCCCCAGCATCCACTTGTGACCGTCGGCCGAGAGAAAATCGATGGGCGTCTGTCGCACGTCGAAGGGGAACGCGCCCAGTCCTTGAATTGCATCGAGCATCATCAGCGCGCCATGCGAGTGTGCGATCTCGGCGATCCGCTCCACCTCGTGCCGATAGCCGGTCGCAAAGCCGACCCAGCTGACCGAGACGATTCGCGTCCGCGCGTCGCAGGCCGCCGCGAGCTGGTCGAGATCGAGTCGCCCATTGTCGGTCGGCACGCGCCGCGTCTCGACGCCGCGACTCGCCAGGTTGAGCCACGGATAGGCGTTCGAGGGGAACTCGTCGGCGAGCGTGACCACATTCTCGCCCGGCTGCCAATCGAGCCCCTCGGCAACCAGACCGATCCCGGCCGTGGTGCTCGGCACGAGTGCGATCTCGTCCCGCTCGGCACCAATCAGCCGGGCGGCCGCATCGCGCGTGGCCTCCGCGCCGCGCGACCACTCCGGCCACCGCGTATCGCCTTCTTCGAGCGAAGCCTCACACCAGCGGCGCACGGCCGCCGCCGCCGGCGCCGTGATGGGTGCCACCGCCGCATGATCGAAATACGCCCACTTCGCGGCGACGGGCATCTGCGCCCGCAGCCGCTGACAAATCGACTGAGTCATTCTTGGCCGCCGGGATTATCCTTCAGATAGGTTCGTGCCTTTGCTTGAAGCACTGTCGTGTAGTTGAAGAACGCAACAAAACCTTCGTATTCCGCTCGTTCATCCGGTGTCAGGACGCCCTCATTGCACTTGTCTGCCAGCTCGTCGATTCGCCGCTGAGTTTCATCACTGACCCGCAATGCGAGGATTCGATTGGCTTCTTCTGGCGTAAACTTGTGTGCATCCATTAGGGAGACTGATCTCGATTTCACAGATGACCAATTTTCAAGTACATTTTATCGCACGTTGTGATCGCCACAAAAAGGCACGAAAAGGCGCAAAACATTGGCTAAACTTGACAGAAGCCAAAATGAGTCCAACAGCGATCATTTTGTGTCTTTTTTTGCCTTTTTGTGGCCTCGCTTTTGGATGGCATAATAGAAAAGATATGACGCGTAATCGATATTACAGACTGATTGGTTGGTCAAGTTGCTGGTTCTGCTTGATTGTCGTGTCGTTGACGTGCGATGGGCTCACATTCGCCCAATCGCTCCGCAACTGGCGTCAGCTGGCGGACAAGCTGGTCGACGAGGAAGTTGCCTCGGCGGGCGTCACCAACGAGCGGGTCCTCGCGTCGATGCGGGCCACGCCGCGGCACGAGTTTATGCCGCTCAACGTGCGTCGCCTGGCCTACTACGACATGGCCGTAGCAATCGGCGACGAACAAACCATCTCGCCGCCGTTTGTCGTCGCCTACATGACGCAAGAGATCGACCCCCAGCCCACGGATCGTGTGCTCGAGATCGGCACTGGCAGCGGCTACCAGGCAGCGATCTTGAGTCCGCTCGTAAAGGACGTCTACACGATCGAGATCGTTGAGTCGCTGGGCAAGCGTGCCGCGCGGACGCTGAAGAAGCTCGGCTACAAAAACGTGCACGCCAAAGTCGGCGACGGCTACCTCGGTTGGCCCGACGCGGCGCCATTCGACAAGATCATCGTCACCTGCTCGCCGGAGAAAGTCCCCCAGCCGCTGGTGGATCAGCTCCGCGATGGCGGATTGATGATCGTACCGGTGGGCGAGCGCTACCAGCAGAATTTGTACCTGTTCCGCAAGCACGGCGACAAGCTCGAGTCGGAGGCGCTCAAAGCCACGCTCTTCGTGCCGATGACGGGCGAAGCGGAAGCCCAGCGCGAGGTGCTTCCTGATCCCTTGCATCCGCAAATCGCCAACGGCAGTTTCGAAGAAACGCTCGACGCTACGCAGGATGGCGACGACACGAGGGCCCCCGAGCCGGCCGGCTGGCACTATCAACGGCAGCTCACGCTGGAAGCCGACCCCGCGACAGCTCCCAACGGCCGGCAGTTCGTCACGTTCAAGAATGAGGAACCTGGATTGGCGGCCCATGCGCTGCAAGGCTTCGCGGTGGACGGGCGGAAGATCTCCAAATTGAAGCTCGATTATTCGGTCCGCGGCCGCAACATCCGCCCCGGCAGCAAGCCGACCGAGTGGCCGATGATCGTCTTCACGTTCTACGACGACCGCCGCGCCGTGGTGGACGAAGCCCGCATCGGTCCGTTCGACGGCACGTTCGATTGGCGGACGCAGTCGGACACGGTCAGCGTCCCGCTCAAGGCGCGCGAATGCGTCTTCCGCATCGGTTTGCTGGGTGCTGTCGGCGAGATTTCGCTCGACGACCTAAGGATTACTGCGATTCCCTAGTCCTTTGGTGGCAAGTTCCTAAGGTTCCACCGCAGGGCGTGGTTTTTCGCGCTGTCGAGCTCGTCCACGCCCGTCGCTGGAAGCTCCTGGCGTGCCACCCGGCGCGCTTGCCCGCCCGTCAACCGCTACATCCGCCCCTCCCCACCGTCGGATGATGCCAAACCGCCCGCAAAGTCAACGGAATCTGTTGATTTTTCCCACCTTACTTGAATTACTCAATCGGTCTGGTATCTTATTAAAACGATGAAACGGTGCCTGCGCAAGCGGGCGATTCACGTTGGACGTGTTGTGTTTTTTTCGGGTCTCGCGGGAGTTTCTTGGAGGAGGAAGACAATGGGTTTGCGTAATATTTTGCTCGGTGCGTTGGTCGCGGTGGGCATGATTGCCATGGCGACCGATGCTCAGGCGTTCTGGGGCTCGCGCGGGGGCTGGGGTTCCTACGGCGGAAGCTGGGGGAGCTCGGGTGGTAGCAGTGGTGGCAGCAGCGGCGGTAGCTGGGGTTCCTCGGGCGGTAGCTACGGAAGTTCCGGCGGAAGCTCGGGCGGCAGCTGGGGCTCCTCGGGTGGTAGCAATGGTGGCTGCAATTCGTGTGGCGGCCTGTTCTGGCGGCATCGTGCTCGCCACGGTTCGTCGGGCGGCAGCTACGGCAGCTCGGGTGGTAGCAGCGGCGGCAGCTCGGGCGGAAGCTCGGGTGGCAGCAGCGGCTCAACCGGCGGCAATGCCAGCTACGGCTACAGCGAAGGTGGGTATGTCATGAATAGCCGGACCTACGGTGATTCGGCCCCGACATTGGCCACGGCCGCTCCGGCCAAGACCGTGTTGACGGTTCACGTTCCGGCCGATGCGAAGATCACCTTGGCCGGTGTCCAGACCAAGCAGACCGGCGAAGTTCGCGAGTTCGCGACCAACCGGTTGGCCGATGGCCAGACTTGGAGCAACTACAACGTCCGCGTGGAAATCACCCGCGATGGCAAGACCTACAGCCAGGATCGCACGATCCTGCTCACCGGTGGCCAGTCGCAAGAGCTTGATTTCGACATGGGCGGCATGCAGCTGGCATCGAAGAACTAGCTGACGCTCGCAATCGTGCGTCGCACGGACGCACGCCAATTGAAATTCACAGCCCTCGCATCGGCCACGCGGCCGGTGCGAGGGTTTTTTCGTTTGGCGGCCGTTTCAATTTCAATCGGCCACGATTTGCTCTGGGCCGAACGGGCAAATCTCGCTAGCATTCGCGACGAGGTTGAGAGAACATTTTTCGGAGGGAGCCGATCGGACGATGTCGTTCAAAGCCCCTGCTGCGCCGCCGCCGCAAATGAGACAAAACCGCCCGCAGCCGTCGGGACAGGAACGCGATGCGCCGCGCCGCAGCGCGCGAAACCGCGCAAGCCCGGTCAGGTTCCCCTGGCGGTGAAGATCCTGGTGAGCCTGCTGGTGAGCTGGCACCTCTTGGCCGTTTTTCTCGCGCCTCTTTCGATTCAACCGACGTCGCTCGTGGTGCAGAAGTTTGCCCAAGGCTATATGCAGTGGTACCTCGACGCCCTTTACATCAATCACGGCTATTCCTTCTTTGCCCCCGACCCGGGCAATAGCCATCTGATCCACTACACGGTGGTCGACGACCGCAACGGCATCCTCGACGAGGGAGAATTCCCCAGCAAAAAAGACAACTGGCCGCGGCTGCTGTACCACCGCTATTTCATGCTTGCCGAGCAGTGCGAGGTGGGCGCGGCGACCGAAGCGGAAGCGAACGAGTTGCGCGACGAGTATCTCAAGGCTTTTGCCCGGCAGATCCTCCGCGAGTACCCCGCGGCTGCGACAGTCCGCGTCAAACGGATCACTCACTTCCCGCTGCTGCCCGAACATGCGATCCAGATCCAAACGGACGAGTCGATGCAACAGTATCGCGAGAATCCTCTCGCCTATCCGCCGACCTACAAAGATGAAGTCGAAGTGACCCAGCGGCGGAGCGATCTCGATCCACCGCAAGCCGCGGTGCCGAACGGTTGGCGGCAAGACGTCGCCAGCGGCTGGCAGGGAGGTGTGCGATGAGCGAGCGAGGCGGAATTCGTGGTTATCTCGCCGATGTGTGGGAAGCGTGGGATACTTTTTGGTTTGCGCCTACCGACCCGTCCACGCTCTCGGCCATTCGTGTCTTCGCCGGCGCGATGTTGTTCTACACGCACCTGGTGTGGTCGTTCGACCTGACGGGCTTTTTCGGCCAGCAGGGCTGGCTGCCGACGGAGCTGACACATCGAGTGCACGAGTTGTCCAATAGCAGTCCCGATGCGCCCAGCTTCCGTGCAATCTGGTCCTACTTCGACTATATCAATCGCCGACCTTCCTATGGATCGTCCACATCGCGGCTTTGGTCGTGTTTTTCTGCTTGATGATCGGCTTCTTCAGCCGGACGATGGCGGTGCTCGCGTATCTCGCGGCATCTCGTACGCCGCGCGCGTGACGCCCGGGAGCTTATTTCGGGCTCGATAAGATCAACTGCCTGCTGGCGATGTACTTGATGCTTGGTCCCTGCGGCGCTCGCTATTCGATCGACCGCATCTGGCGGCTCCGCCGCGGCGCACCGCGCGAGGTGCCGCCCAGCGTCACGGCCAACATCGCCATCCGGCTGATCCAGCTCCACATGTGCATCGTCTATCTCTTCTCCGGCCTCGGCAAACTCCAGGGCGAAGTTGGTGAACGGCGAAGCAGTTTGGTTCTCCTCGGCCAATCTCGAATACCAGTTCCTGATCGACATGACCTGGCTGGCGAATCATCCCTGGATCGTGAACCTCCTGACCCATGCCACGGTCTTCTGGGAACTGACCTATTGTGCGCTGGTTTGGCCGCGGCTGACCCGGCCGTGGGTGCTGCTGATGGCGGTGTTGGTCCACATGGGGATCGTCGTGGCGTACGGGATGCCGACTTTTGGTCTGGTGATGTTGATCGGCAATTTGGCGTTCATTTCTCCCGAGACGGTCCGCCGCTTTGTCGACCCGCTGGCCGGCCGCGTCGCGCTGGTGCTGGGCGGTGGTGGGGCAGGGCAGGGCAGGGCGGCCAGCGCCTAAAGTACGACGCCTCATTGTCGGCAAACCCTGCCATATCTATACTGTTTACCAGATACAGCTATTCGGCCGCGTCGCTCGCGACGCGCAGTTAGGTATCGCGTCGCAAGCGACGCGGCTAACAATCCCTTTCCACAGATCGCCGCAATTTCCACAGGAGGACCTGATCCTTGTTCGAATCGATTGCCATCGTCGGGGCCACCGGGGCCGTGGGACAACTCATCCGCAACATGCTCGAGGAGCGCGACTTCCCCTACGAGAAGATCACGTTCCTCGCGTCGAAGCGTTCGGCCGGCAGCACGATCAAGTTCAAGGGCAAGGATCACACGGTCGTCGAACTCACGCCCGAGGCTTTCAAGGGCATCGACCTGGCGATCGGCAGCACGCCCGACCCCATCGCCAAGGATTTTGTTCCTTGGGCCAAGGAAGCCGGCTGCGTGGTGGTCGACGAGAGCGGCTATTGGCGGATGGACCCGAGCGTGCCCTTGGTGGTTCCGGAAGTGAACGCCGAGGCGGCGTTCACCCACCAGGGCGTCATCGCCAGCCCGAACTGTTCGACCACGCAAATGGTCGTCGCCATGAAGCCGATCTACGACGCCAGCCGCATCCGCCGCGTCGTCGTGAGCACTTACCAGGCCACGAGCGGCGCGGGCGTCGCCGGCCAGCGCGATCTGATCGCCGGCTCGAAGGCTTCGCTCGACGGCAAAGAGCACAAGTACGAGACGTTCGCCCACCCGATCGCGTTCAATTTGATCCCGCAGATCGGCTCGCTCAAGCACAAGGGCTACACCTCAGAAGAAATGAAGATGGTGTTCGAGACCCGCAAGATCTTCGGCGACGAAGAGATCCAGGTCTGCCCGACGTGTGTTCGCGTACCCGTCTCGAATTGCCACAGCGAGAGCATCCTCGTCGAGACCGAGCGGAAGATCACCGCCGAAGAGGCCCGCGAGCTGTTCACCAATGCGGCCGGCATCAAAGTGATCGACGATCTGGCCAACGGCAAGTATCCGATGCCCAAGGATTGCGACGGCGACGACGCGACGTTCATCGGCCGCATCCGCGAGGACATCTCCTGCGAAAACGGCCTCACGTTCTGGTGTGTCAGCGACAATCTTCGCAAGGGCGCCGCGACCAACGCCGTCCAGATCGCGGAACTCCTGGTCCGCTCCCAAGCGGTCGTGTAATCGTTCGATTCCACAGTGAGAAGATGACAGGATAACAGGATCGGGAATGATCAACAGGATGTGATTGGGTATCTGCCTGCATTGAATCCTGTGGATCAATTCTTATCCTGTCAAATTCTTATGTCTTCTCGCTGGCTCAAGCTGACCGTAGCCTACGACGGCACCGCTTACGCCGGCTGGCAGATGCAGCCGACGGTGCCGACGGTGCAGGCCGCAATTGAAACCGCCTGGCACGAGATCACGCGCGAGCAGCTCCGCGTGATGGCCGCCGGCCGCACCGATGCCGGGGTTCACGCGCTGGGGCAGGTCGTCGGCCTCGTCACGGAGTCGCAACTTTCGACGGACGATCTGCATCGCGGCCTCAACGCGGTGCTGCCGGAGGATGTCGCGGTCGTAGCTGTCGAAGTTGCCCCCGAAGATTTTCATGCCACCCACGATGCACTACGCAAGACTTACCGTTACCAAATCCACAACGGTCGCACGCCCGATGTCTTCCATCGGCGATACGTCTGGCACTATCCGCAGCCGCTCGACGCGGAAAAGATGCACGCCGCCGCCCAGGCACTCCTCGGGAAACACGACTTCTCCAGCTTCGAGTCGGCCGGCTCGGAACGCCCCGACTCGATCCGCACGTTGTTCGCCGTCGATGTAAAAAGGGAGGGCGAGGCTCCCGCCGAGCCTTCCGACCGCATCACCATCGAAGTCACGGGCGACGGCTTCCTCTACAACATGGTCCGCGCGATCGTCGGCACACTCGTCGAAGTTGGCAAGGGCTCCCGCGAGGTCGCCTGGCCCGCCGAAGTCCTCGCGGCTCGGAATCGCAGCAGGGCAGGCCAAACCGCTCCGCCCCAAGGCCTGTTTCTCGTCTCGGTCGAATACTTGGCCGCTGAATTCCGACCCGACGAATGCTAGGCCTTCGATTCATGTGCCCTGGGCCTACATTCGCGCCAGACATCGCACTTTCACCAGCCGTAAATCACGGGTAAAATAGAACTTACGGCGTCCGACCAACGGAACAGCATTTCATTGGTGATCGATGATCTCAGATTGATGATCTCGATGGCTCGTCGATCATCAATTCACCGTCACCCGTCAACGATCACTTTCCCGTGGCTGCACAAGTTCAATTCGTCGGCAAGTACCGGTTGTTCCACCTGATCCGGGGGAGCGCGGTCTATGAGATTTGGGCCGTGCGGCCGCCCGCGGAGAACACGGTCTACGCCATCAAATGGCTCCCCAAAGGGAGCAAGTACACGCGCGAGCACATCAACGGCCTGCGCCACGAATACGCCGTCGGCAGCACACTCGACCATCGAGCCTGCATCAAGACCTACGAGTACGACAACACGTCGAACGGCGCGTACATGCTGCTCGAGCTGTTCAAGACGCTCAACCTGAAGCAGCAGATCATTTCGGGCGGCAACAAAAAGCTCTACCACCGTGCCAAGGAAATCCTCACCGAGGCCGCGGCGGGGCTCTCCCATCTCAACGAAAAAGGCTGGATCCACCGCGACGTTAAACCCGACAATTTTCTCGTCAACGACGACAACGTTGTCAAGCTGATCGACTACAACCTCGCCCAAAAGCCGGCCGGCGGATTGAGCAAGCTGTTCGGCGCCAAAGCCCGGGTCATTCAAGGCACGCCCAGCTACATGTCGCCCGAGCAAATCCGCGGCCAACCGCTCGACGCCCGCGCCGACGTCTACAGCTTCGGCTGCATGACTTACGAATTTTTTGCCGGCAAGACGCCATTTACTGCCAACACGCCGGCCGAGTTGTTGCAGCGCCACCTCACGTCGAAGCCGCCGGACCTGACGGTCATTGACAAAAACATCACGCCCGAATTCGCCAAGTACGTCCAATCGATGATGGCCAAGGACGCTGCCGCGCGGCCGACCACGATGAAGGACGTCATGATGGAAATCAAAACCCAGAAAATCTTCTACAACAAACCGCAACCACCTGAACCCGAAGAAGCTGCGAAGGAGAAAACGGGTGAGTAGGTGAGTACGTGAGTAAGTGAGTAGGTGTCCAATGGAAAACCTACTCACCTACCCACGTACTTACTTACTCACTCTTCAAGCATGGCCAGCGCAATCTACCGACTTGCCTTCGAACAGCCGATCCACGCGCTCGAGCTCCGTATCACCGAGCTCGAAGCCAGCGAATCGAAGACGCCCGAACTCCGTGACGAAATCCGCACGCTCCGCCGCGAGCTCGCCGACACGACGCGCAGCATCTACAGCCAGCTCGATCCGTGGGAAACCGTCCAGGTCGCCCGCCATCCCGACCGGCCGATGTTTACCGACTACCTCGACCTCGTGTTCGACGAGTTCGTCGAGCTCCATGGCGACAAGTTCTACGGCGACGACCGCGCACTGCGGACTGGATTCGCCAAGCTCGATCGCTACAAGGTCTTGGTGGCCGGCCACCACAAAGGCAAAACCCTCAAAGAACGCAACGAGTGCTTCTTTGGCTGTGCCCATCCCGAGGGTTACCGCAAGGCGATGGCCAAGATGAAACTCGCAGCCAAGTACAAGCTGCCGATCATTTGCCTGATCGACACGCCGGGCGCCTATCCTGGCATCGGCGCCGAAGAACGCGGCCAGGCCCAGGTGATCGCCCAAAGCATGCTCGAAATGTCCCGCCTCGAGACGCCGATTATTTGCGTCGTGATTGGAGAGGGGGGTTCCGGCGGCGCGCTCGGCATCGGCGTCGGCGACCGCGTCGCGGTGCTCGAGTTCGCCTACTACAGCGTGATCAGCCCCGAAGGTTGCGCCGGCATCCTGTGGAAGAGTCACGACTTTGCCGCCGACGCCGCCCGCGCCTTGAAACTCACCTCGCGGCATCTTCATACACTGGGCGTCATCGACGACGTGATCGACGAGCCGCTCGGCGCCGCCCACCGCGATCACAACCAGATGGCCGCCCGCCTCAAAATGTACCTAATCCGTACACTCCGCGAACTGGTCGATCAACCGACGGAACAACTCCTCTCCAACCGCTACGAAAAATTCCGCCGCATGGGCGAGTTCCTCGAACCCGCTTCCGACGCTACCAACGGTGCGCCCTAGCTGCGTCGCTCGCGACAATCGCCTCACACAGACGACCCAACAGTCGCCCAATCCAATCGCGACGCGCCCAGCGGCCTCGTAGAGCCTCGACTTCGCGCTATGGATCTCAAATCATGCCCGTGCAAAACCCGAATCCACCAGTGCAGGGCACGACCTTAATAATCCCCGGCATCTACGACCAACGTCCGATAATCGCTCTTATGTTCGTTTCAGGCATGGTTTTCCCCGGGAATATCGCCTATCGTGCGTCTGCCTGACTTCTACCCCGATTTCTGACCACTCATCTCGAACTCGCCTCGCTATGTCCGATCGACCCTGGCAAGACTCCGAAGAAGATTGGTCCGAGGCCGATGGAGACTACGACGACGACCAAGACGGGAGCGATCGGGAAGACGACGCGGAAGACGTCTCGACCCCCTGTCCAGAATGCGGTGTCGAGATCTTTGCCGACCTCGATCACTGTCCCAATTGCGGCCACTGGCTCACCGACGCCGACCGACCAACGTCCGGCACTGGCCTGTTCGCCAGTCACCGAGTCCGTTGGATCGCGCTGGCGCTACTCATTATATTCGCGCTAAGCCTCATGATCGAACTTCTGATCTGGTGAGATATTCCGCGGGGCTGGGCTCCGCGGATGCGCCGCTAGCGCTGGAAGATGGGCAACAATTGATTCGGCGCACCGAGCGTGATCAACGCGAGCGAAGTCGTATAAGCGCTGCCAAAGATTGCGTCGTGGAATTGCGAGTCGGCGGGCCAGGATCCGTCCCGCTGCTGATTCGCCAAGAGCGCCTGCACCGCCGGTGGGAAAAACTGCTCCCAATAGTTTCCACCCAATTGGTACATTGCCTGTCCGCAGTTAAACAATCCGTAGTGATAACGGTCCGACGCGGCGCCCAGAATCGAGGCGTTGTAATCGCCAAACCCTTGCTCGCGCAGCAGCCAATCGCCGGCTCGCCTGGCTTCTTCTGAATTGTGAAAGCCCGCATGAGCGAGCGCCAGGATCCCCGCGCCCGCCATCGACCGGGTCCGGCTGGGGTTCCGCGTCGAATACACGAACACGCCTTCTCGCTGGTCGAACGATCGGCGCACGAACGCCACGGCCTCGTCAATCCGATCTTTGGGCACATCGAATCCCGCATTGCGCCGAACGCAAGAACATCAATTGCCAACCGGTCACCGACAGATCCGAGTCCGTGCTATCGATATCGTCGATGTATCGCCAGCCGCCTCGATCCGTCGCTGCGTCCTTCGGCCAGTGTTGCATTTCCAGCGTGGCCGCTTAGCGACCTATCGATCGCCGCCTTCAGTCGTCGCGTCTGATTTGGCGAGCTCATACCGAAGACTTCGCTCAGGGCCAACGACGAGATCGCGTGGTTGTAGGCGGCGCACGTTCCAATCTCGTGGTCCATGTGGCGGGTAATTCGCGGACCGTCCGGACCGATCAGCGTGACCAACCCATTTTCCTTCTGGCACTTCAACACATAGTCGGCCGCCCGCTCAAGGTGGCGCCCATACGGCCCAACCCCTGGCAGATGACCGTGCGCGGCAAACGCCATCATGCACAGACTCGTGACGCCCGGCTGACCGGTTGCCATCGTCGGAAACGAACCATCGCTCTGCTGTTGAAGTGCGAGCCAGCGCAGCGCCCGCGCCACCGACGCGTCGACGCGCTCCCATTCCTCCGGCGTCAGGATTGTTGCGGAATTGGAGTTGTCCCGGTTACCCATCGCCGCGGAGTCGACATTTCCTGCGCGGGCTGCCGGTTCCGCGTGGGACAGAGTGATCAGCGGACCAGCGCCGCTCAACAATAGAAAGGCGATCGCCAGCACGTGGCGCCAATTCACAGGAGACATATTGCACCACACCCTTCCCGATGTCTTCCCGCCTGCAGCTAAGATGCCCTCGCGGGGCAACGCCGCGCAGTCTACCAGAATCAGAACCCCTTGTAGATAAGTGCTATCGTCAATCGCCGACGAAAACGCGTACGCAAGTCCCTGCAGTCTCAGAGCTGTCACCGCGGTCCGAACTATTTTTTTTGCAACGACGGTTTTCCGAGTCGCTGCTCAGTCCGCTGGATCAGCGGCTCGTCAACTGCCGATGAAACATTCGTCACCGCGATGGACGCTGGCTCTGCACCCGCGCCCTCGATCCACCGCGCCGTGTGCGCCACATATCGACCGCCGCCCGCGAGGACTCCGGCCGTCTCGACGACGTACGACGGCTCTGATTCGTCTGCGCGATACGCTTTGGCGGCCCGCACCAGATAATCGGCCTGCGGATCGATCACCAACTCCCACCGACGAATGAAATTGCCGTTGTAACACTCCGCGGCCACTTTCAACAATCCGTCCCCGTCCTGCGAGACGCTGTTGATGTGATCGATGCGCGACGTGAAGCCGCGTCCCAACGGCCACATGAATCGTGCGATCAGCAGATCGTAAGTCGAGCCCACCGGTTCGAACGTGGCCTGTGGATTGGCCTCGATGAGATTTCCATCGACCCAATGTCGACTGTGATGAATGGAACCCATCCGCCCGGGACCCGCATAATTCGTGTACTCAAACCGGCCCTGCTTCCGCGGATGATCCGCGTCTTCAACGTCGAGCTGCTCGATCACTAGCCGATCTCGATCCATAGTGACAGTCCAGCCCACGAGATTGCCCGGCCCGGAAATCGCTGGCTCCACCCGCGTGCCGCGCGCAGTGAATCCCTTGTCATATTCCGCGTCGACCTTTTGCAACGTCGACAGCAACTCTTGCGGGCTCGGAATTCGCGCCCGTTCCGGATGGCTGTCGACAAACTCCGCGAGCCTTTGACGCAGCGGCTGATCGGCGGAAGATTTCGCAGCCCACTGCTTCGCCGCGGTTTCGCCCTCCGCCAGCTTCGACTCGCCCTGTTCGGAAGAATGGAGCGTTACATTCTTTGGTAGGGTTAATTTGTCAAGATGCGCGGCCAGCGTTGCGTCCAAGTGAACGATCATCCGTGGCATTAGTGAAAATCGCGCCACGCCACCATGGCGCTGCCGAAAATGCGTTTCCAAAGTCCCCGGAACGACAAATTTGACAACATACGGCGTAAATTTGCGGTCAAACGACGTCGCCGATGGTTTGCCAGGAAGAATCGCGACAGGGTGCTGGGCCAACTCGACGTGCGAATACAATTCCAGCAGTTCGTTCACTTGGTCGATGTCGCCGTCGTAGTATGCGTTTTGGCTTCCATTCACATCCCGCCAATACACACGAGCCGGATGTCGCAACACATCCTCGATCCCCTTCGGCCAGTCGGGCGAACGGCCGATGTGTTCACCGGCCGGGCCGAATTCCTCCATCCCCATGGCCTCGGCGCGTCCGGCGCCATGCACCACAATCAAGACCAAACCCACGACACCTACCACAAGTCGCATCGATCGGGACATCGAACACGCTCCGCACCAGTGTTGATAGGTCCAACCCAAAAGCAACGAGCCGGGGCGCATTATAGCGTGTGGCCGCAGGAACCGGCGCACCGCAACTCCTGTCCCGTCTCCCGTAGCTTGGCTAGTTCAGCTGGAAAACAGCTTTTTTTGCCGTCGGTGGTGTGCTAGAATCACGGCCAGGGTTCTCGCCGCGAATTATTGACAACCGTCAAGAGGCGTCCCATGTTATTGCGGTTCGTTCGTCAGTTCTTTCATCCGGCGCTGCTTGCGATTCTTCTGTGTGTCGCCAGCCAGACTGCCGGCCGCAATCTGCCGAACCAGCACCGGCCGATTGGTTACGCGGTTCCGGCCGTGACCTGCAAATCCGCCTCCACGGCGAAGTGTTCGAAGCCGATGGCCAGCCGGCGACCGGCGTGGAGATTACGTGTCAACTCAACGGCACGGGCCGCATGCCGACGCTCGAACCGGCCGTCACGGCCAACCGCTTCGAGATTTGGATCCCGGCCAACGCGGCCGAACAATTCTCGCTGTGGCTCAAGGCTGCGTCGACGGACAGCAAGCGAGTTTCGTACCGACGATTGAACGCGTATGAGCTGCGACAATTGGCGATCGACGGCATCCGCATGACGTTGCAGACACCCACGCGGCACAAAGCGCTTCTCATCCAAGAGCAAGGACGACCCGTCGCGGGTGCGACGTGAAGATCGAACTCGGTTATGGGATCGAGCTGCGCTCCGAGTCTGACGCCGATGGCATCGCTTCCTTCGACCTGTCTGCCGGATCAAGAAATCAGCCAAGTTACCGCTTGGACGAACGACTTTCGCATCGGCGGCTATCAGTTCTGGCCGCCAGCCGACTCACGACCCGAACGATGACGAGTTCGTCGTCGAATTGAACAAGTGTCGGAACGAGCGGATGCGAGTTGTCGATGAGCAGGGAGCGCCGGTTCCTGGAATCGAATTCAATCTCCAAGTCGCAACCGCCACCGCCCAGCTACAACTTTCTCGGGCACGAACGAGAATTCACTCTTGCGGACAAACCGACGATCCGGCGAGGTTGTCTATCGCTGGTTCCCCGACTGGAAAGAGCACTATTTCTATGCCGATGTGCTCAGCCCCGGTTGGGTCCTCGTCGGCGATGACGACGGCAGCCCTGAAAAAGTCGGTGACGCCTACGTGTTCAAGCTCAAGCGTTGTCAGGAGCGAAAGACAATCAGCGGCCGCGTCACAGCTGCCAACACACACGTCGGCGGCTTCTACGTGACCCTGAATTCGTTTCAGTCCGAACGCGAAAACTATGGCGACAGCATTTCCACGTTCACCGATGCCGACGGAAGTTTCCGCGTCGATGTCCTGCCCGATGCTCGCTACTGTGCCTGGGTGCTCGACGCCCGCTGGGTCAGCAACATCATCGATCTCGTTCCCTACTCGCCGTCACTCGACAGAATCGATTCTCCGGAACTCGCCGTTTCCGCCGGCCAAGAAGTGGAAGTGGTCGCCACGCTCGGCGAGCAAAACGAGCCCTACGCAAATCTCGCGATCAGTTTCCGTCGAGAGCATCGATTTCCAGTGGCAGGAAAAAGGCAAAACGCGAAATGGATCGAGTGGGCCCCAATGGTGGATCACCACCGACGATTCCGGACGAGCCACCACGCGCACGCTGCCCGGCAAACTCGAGGTATCGGTCTACACGCCAAAGTGGCGGACCGAACAGACCGTCGACGTCCGCGCTGATCAACCAACCCAAATCGCAATTCACCGCGAGTCCTCAGAAAAGCACACGCTGCATGGGCAACTTGTATTTGCAAACGGTCTCCGCACAACTTCGCAGCCCATCGCGATTCAGGCGTCCGCCGTCGACGGCAAAGTCAGCGATCAGCAGACGCCCACTTGTCGTGACGACGGTTCGTTCTCGTTCGAGACGCTCGGCACGGTAATCGCGGTGTTCGCTGCCACCGACGACGGCAAGTTGGCCGGCTCCACGATCGTCAAAAAACTTGACGAGCCCTTCCAACTTGCCATGCATCCGACTCTTTCCTACGAGGGGCAGCTAGTCGATGCGGACCATCGTCCGCTGGTTGGGCACGGCGTGATGGCCTACGTCCGCGTAAACAACGACAATAACGACTCCCGCGTCAATCCAACGTGGCTTGATGCCAAACGGATCGAAACCCGCACCGACCAACAAGGGAACTACACACTTCAAGGAATTCCAGCCGCGACCGCATTGATAATCATCGCGGATCCGATCGATGGTGGGCGTGAACTCAAATACCTTGACGAGGTAGTTCTCGATCCCGACGAGTCGCGGCCCAGACGAGTCACTGAGATCGGGAAACGCTCGGATCGGACCGTCAATATACCCTTGGCCGAGCGCTACCGAAATACGCTCCGCGACTGCGCCGCGACTGGCTACCGCCCCCTGCTCGTCCTCGCCAATGGCGCCGGACCGATCGCCGAGTTCGCCCACGAATATCTTCTGCCGACGCCGAGAAGAACCGGGAAATCGCCGGGTTCGTGCAGATTTTGCTCACCGGAACAGCGGACTCGCTCCCAGCCGCAGATTTGGCGTTCTTAAAAGAGCACGATTGGCGGCTGCCCAAGCCGGGGTATGTTCTTGCCGTCGCCCTCGAACCGGACGGGACTGAGTTAGGCCGTGTCGAAGTCGACGTTCGCGACCCACAGGCGGCCGAGACCGCCGCTGATTTCATCTACCAACACGCCCCGCCGCAACACGATGCCGAAAAGGAATGGGCCGCCGCGTTCGCCGAAGCGGAGCGTTCCAATCGCCGCGTGTGGGCGCGCGTCAGTGGACGCTACTGCGGCCCCTGCTTCAGCCTCGCCCGCTGGCTCGACGCGCAGCACGCGCTGCTCGAAAAAGACTACGTGATGCTGAAGATCGACGACAGCCGCGACGCGCACGGCGCCGACATCGCCCGCCGCATCACCCGCGGCAAGCAACACGGCATCCCCTTTTACGCCATCCTCGATCCGGACGGACTCCTGCTCGTCGACAGCGCCGGCCCACTCGGCAACATCGGCTTCCCCAGCGACAATATCGAAGGCCAACGACACCTCAAGAAAATGCTCCTCGAAACTCGCCGCAACTTGACAGACGCTGAAATCGAACAGCTTGTGGAGAATGTGGGGAAGTGAAACGAGCGAATTGAACTCGCTCCGCCCCCCCTGCCCCGCCCTGCCCTGGTCGAAAACACTTGTTGAATTCGACTCGCCGCTTTCGGCAGGGGAACGAAATTCGCGCGCTCTTGATCGACCGTAAAAAGAAAGCGGCCGATCGCCCGCCACGGCCCAGCCAAAATTTAGAACAACAAGTCGGGCCGACAGGATTCGAACCTGCGACCTTTTGACCCCCAGTCAAACGCGCTACCAGACTGCGCTACGGCCCGAGTTTTTGCAGGTCTCGATCTTACCTTACGCAGGCCCCTCGGGGAAGCTCTCCGCGGCGTCGAGGACAGACCGAAGCGAACAGCGGGCTGTCGCGCAGACACGTTTGGGTGTCGATTTTCAGGAGGATTCACGTATCGCCCACGGTCCACTCGCAAAATCGTGAACTCCTGCGGCAGCCGCAACTCAAACTTCCGATCCGTAATACGCGCTCGACCGCACTCCCCTGCCCGCCACTTTTTGGCCTCGCACCGACTGATTCCCTCGCGCTCGCCGCCTCAGAGTTCCTGCAATTCGGCTCAAACTCCGTTCGTCTCAAAAAGCCCCTCTGTCGGCTGGCTGTTTGCACTCAGATCGGCTAAGATGCCCGGCAATCGTGCTTTGCCCGATTTTTGCAAAAAGCGCCAGGCATTCCCACTCAATTTTTCTCGGCGGGAACCAAACATGACGACCTACAAACTTCAGCACATGGGCCTGGGCGGCATCTTGGACCAGGCGATCTCGATCTGCAAGGATCACTTCGGCCTATTGTTCAAAATCATGTTGATTCTGCACATCCCTTTTGCGTTTTTGATTGGGTTCGGTCTTATAATCGCTCACTCCTCAGATCCCATTGGGCGGCCAAGTGAAGAAATTCCGCCGCCCGAGTGAACTGCAGACGACGCAGCAATGCATCCACTACTGGCCAGTATACTTGATGATGGCATCGCCATATTCGATCTTCCCAATCACGAATGCCGCCGTAATGCAGGCGGTCGCAAGGCGTATTTGGGAGAAAATGTGACTGCGATGGAGGCGATAAACATGGCTTAAGAGTATATTCCGCTGATATTCACGAGAATTTTGATGGGGCTCGTCGATCTACATCGGTACATACTATGCATTGTTCCCGGGCGTGCTATTTTGGGTCTGGTTTGGACTGTCTCAGCATGTAGTAGTTCTCGAAGGGACAGTGGGACAACGGCGATCGGTCAAGAAGCAGGAAGCTAGCCAGTCGGCGACTGGAGCACATTTCTTGTCCTCAGCTTAATCATGATGGTGATATCGTTCGGCATCAATTTGAGTGCCAAGATGATTCCCAAACCTATGTGCAGTGTAATTGCATCTGTTACAGGCCGCAACGGGAATTCTTTGGGCGGCGGCATTGTGGTATTTTATTTTTCGGCCCGTTGCCGCGAGGAGAATTTCGACCTCCATTACCTAGCCGAAGCTATCGGCAAGGAGACCACCGGCGAGCCCCGGTGTGAGCTTCGGCATCGATGATCACGAATCCACCCTGGTCAAAGAGTCAATTGTGGCCCGATGTTTTGCAATGCCGCATCAACCAAAACTGCCGCCACCGGACGCCATTCGACGCGCGGCGGGCGAAGTCGTCGCACGGCCCTATTACGACCTCGGCCTGGGCGTCGGCGACAACTCCGAGCCGTTCCTGATCGAGATTCTCCGCTGGATCTTGAAGCCGTTCCGCTGGATGTTCGACAGCATGGAGGGGCTGCCGGAAGTCGTTCGCTGGCTGGTCGTGATCCTCTGCGTCGTGCTCTGCGCCGCACTGATCTCGCACATTGTCTACACGCTCGTGATGGCCATTCGCGGCCCGGTGCTCCGTCGCCGGCAGGAGTTTGCATCCACCGTCCGCGAAGTCGATGCGTCCGATCTCGAACGGCAGGCCGAGCTCAGCGGCGGCCGCGGCGACTATATCGGTGCGGTGCGGCTGCTGTTTCGCGCCGCCCTGCGGCGGATCGAACTGTCCGAGCAGCGCAAATTCCGGCCCGGCATCACCAATCGCGAACTCTTCGCCGCTACCGCGCGACGCCGCTCGCAGACTCGCTGGCGCGATTTGTCGAAACGATCGAACTCAAATGGTATGGAAATTATCCCTGCGAGCAAGCCGACTTCCAGGCTTGTCTAGGCGAACATGGCCGCATCTGCCAACATGTCGAACGCATCGAGCAGCGGGAGTCTGCTGTCGGCGCGTAATCTGATCCTCACGGCTGCACTAGTGCTGGTGCTGTCAGTGGTCATTTCGTGTCTGTCGATGCTGTGGCCGAACGACTCGGACGGTCTCGGACGCGACTCGTTCGGCGTCACGGGCGATGGCTATCGTGCGGTCTGCGAAACTCTCGATGCGGTCGACGTTCCTGTGACGCGAACGCTCGCCCCGCCCACAGCCGATGCCGCCACGGGCGAGACGCTGGCCCTGCTCCGCCCCGATCCGCTGTTGGTCGGTCATTCGCCACGCTATCTGAAGTCGTTGCTCGAGTGGGTCGAACGCGGCGGAAGGCTGGTCGTCGCGCCCGCCGATTGGGACCACCACTGGGCAAACAAGTACTACGCTCACCAACCCGACGACCCCGGCGAGTACGACATCCTCCAGCTCCTCGAACTCGCCGACCATTTGCAACTCGCAGTGTTCGTGCCGAGCAGCGGCGACGCGTCGGATTCCAATTCTGCCCCGTCCGGCGTCGCGGAAGGCGCAGGCCAAGAGCGTTCCTGGTCCGATGAAGTCCGCGACCTGTGGACGCGAGACACGTCGCCTCCCTTAATCCGCCCGGCGAGCTGCAGCGGATCGCTTGCCCCGCTGGCAAATCTGATCCATCAACTGGCAATACCCTCCGGCGAGTTCATGGAGCTTGTCGCCAAACCGGAAGATGTCGGTGGAGCCGTAACCATTCGCGCTGGCGAGAACGACTCGCCGATGCTAGTCGCAGCGATCGCGCGCGGCCAGGGCGAAATCGTCGTCGTCAGCGATCCGCGATTGCTCTCCAACACACTGCTGGCAACCGCCGACAACAGCGTGCTGGCTGCTCACCTGCTCTCCCCCGCCGGAGACCGCGTCGTCTTCGACGAATTTTATCATGGCCTCGCGGTGCGCGGCAATCCGATCTATCTACTAACTCGTCCAGGGTTCGCCGCGGTGACGGTCGGCCTGCTGCTGGGCGTGGGCGTTTGGACGTGGCGCAAAGCGGTTTTTCTTGGTCCGCCGCTGCCCGACGTGCCTGCGACGCGGCGTGACATCGGCCAGTACATCAACGCGATGGGCGATTTCTTCGGCCGCGGCCCTGGCCATCGTCGCTTTTTGGTGCGCGAGACGCGCGACGGCGTGTTGCAACAGCTCTGCCAGGAACTCAAGTTGCCGCCCGACACGGCGGACGTCACCACGATCGTCTCCGCGCTGGCTCGTCGTGACCCGGCACGAGCCAATACGCTGCAACACGCCGTTGCCCAGATCAACGCCACGCTTGCCGCCGGCGGTGAATTCCCCAAATCGTCCTACCTTCCCTCCCTCGAGCGACTAGCGAGTTGTCTGTGAACGAACATTACCGCGCACTGCGCGACGAACTATCCAAAGTCATTTTCGGCCAGGACGAAGTGATCGACTTCGCGCTCGCCGCGTTGTTCAGTTGTGGCCATGTGATCCTCGAAGGGCCGCCGGGCGTGGCCAAGACGCTGCTGGTCCGTACGCTGGCGGCCACGCTGCAGCTCGACTGCCGCCGCGTCCAGATGACGCCGGACTTGCTGCCGACCGATATCACGGGCTCGTCGATCTATCGCGAGGACCAACATTCGTTCGAGTTCCGTCCCGGCCCAATCTTCGCCAACTTTGTGCTCGCCGACGAGATCAACCGGTCCGCGGCCCGCACGCAATCGGCCCTGCTCGAAGCGATGCAGGAGCTTCACGTCACGTACGACGGCGTGAGCTATCCGCTCCCCGAGCCGTTCGTCGTCTTCGCCACGCAGAATCCAATTGAACAGGAAGGCACCTATCCGCTGCCGCTCGCACAGCTCGATCGATTCATGTTCAAAGTTCGGGTCGACTACCCTGCCCCGGCCGACGAGCGGCGGATTTTGCATGAGCACCACGCCACCGGCGGCCTCTCATCGCCCGAGCGAATGCTGGTCAACAAAGTGATGTCCGCTCAAGCGATTCTCGACACGCGCAGCCTGATCCGCGCAACGCATGTGCGCGACGAAGTCGTCGACTATGTGCAGCGACTGGTCGAAGCAACCAGGAACAACGACTCGCTGATGGTCGGGGCGAGCCCGCGTTCGGGCTTGATGCTGTTGATGGGCGCCAAGAGCCTCGCCCGCTTCGCCGATCGCGACTTTGTTACGCCCGACGACGTGAAGTCTGCTTTTCTGCCGGCGATGCGGCATCGCGTCGTAATGAGTCCCACCGCCGAGCTCGAAGGCACCACGACCGACGTGGTGCTCGCCGATCTTATGGAAATCGTCGAGGTGCCGCGGTGACGCTGCGACCGGGAAAGAGCCTGGTACGTTGCATTGCGGCCGGCGCCGTGGTAAGCGTGCTCACGTTTCTCTGGTGGCCGACGGCAATTTTGCTCATTGCGACACTTGTCGCGATCGCGGTTGCTGCCGAGTATGACCGCCGCCAGCTCAAGCGGTCGTTCACCGCGATCAGCATCACGCGCTCCCTGCCGGCGGTGATCGGTCGCGCGGCGCCGTTCGAGTGTCGGCTCGACGTGTTCAACGCGAATTCGCTTCCACTTGCGGGCGAGCTCCGTGACGAACTTCCATTTGCGGCCGAACCGCGGATCGTGGTCCATCGACTCGACGCTCCGCCGCAAACCGCTTCCACTTACGTCACATCGCTCTCGATTCCCCAGCGCGGACAGCACACCTTCGGCCCGGTGTGGCTTCGCGTCGCGGGCCCGCTGGGGCTCGTCGAGGGCCAACAGTCGTTCGCTTGCCCGGGAGCGATCAACGTGCTGCCAGAGACTTTTGCCTCACGTGAGAAATTGCAGAAAGACCTCGGTGCCGAGCTGCGGTTGCTGGACAAGCGGCAACGAGCGCGGCAGTTTGGTACGGGCACCGAATTTGAATCACTCTACCCGTTCCGACTCGGCGACGATCCACGACGAATCGACTGGCGGGCGTCGGCGCGGCAACGTTCGCCCGTCGTCCGCCGTTTCCAGATTGAGCGGCACCGCGACGTGATGATCGTCATCGACAGCGGCCGGCTGATGGGTGCCGACGTCGGCCAAGGCTCGAAGCTCGATTGCGCGGTGGACGGCGGGTTGAACCTCGCCCGCGTGGTGCTGGCCAGCGGCGATCGCTGCGGTGTCGCGGCGTTCGATCGGTCCGTGCGAGGTTTTCTACCGCCAATCGCGGGCGCCGCCGCTCTGCGGTCACTCGTTCAGTGTGTGTACGATCTCAAGACTCAGTGGCACGAATCGGATTTTACCCCGATGCTGGCCGAGCTCCGCGCCCGGCAGGCCAAGCGCACCTTTCTCATCGTGATCTCCGACCTGGGCGACGCCGAGACGTCGCAGCGACTCTGTGCGTCCTTGGTGCAGTTGCAACGACAGCACCTCGTGCTGTTTGCGGCGCTGAAGACGCCGCTGTTGGGCCGCGTCGTCCGCGAAGCGATCGCGGCGCCGCACGATGTCGCCCGCAAGGCCGTCGTGTTCCGCCTGCTCCGCGATCGCCGCCGCGCGCTGCACGCACTGATGCGCGGCGGCGTCCATGTGCTCGACGTCGAACCGGGCCAGCTCTCCGCGCCGCTGGTGAATCAGTTCATCGAATTGCGGCAGCGGAATCTACTTTAACGGCCATCCGTCGTTGTTCTTGCCGTTCGCGGTAAAAGCCGTACACGATGTACAGCATCCAGAAAACCGCCGTCCCCGTTGCAAAGATGAGCCGCGTCTCGGTCGACCAATGGCTTTGGCGGACGTAGCTCTCAATAATCGCGGCGAGCACGAGCATCGCCGCCGCGCCGAGGCAAATCCGCCCCGCCTCGCGGCCTGCGGCCCGCAAGCTCTCGGTGCGCGAGAGCATGCCCGGCCGCACGACGGCCTGTCCGAGCATCAAGCCGACGCCGCCACACAAAACAATCGCGCCGATCTCGGTAACGCCGTGGGGCAAGATCCAGGCCCACATCTCCGAGCGAATGCCCGCTTGGTGATGGATCGCCGCAAATACGCCCAGCAACATGCCGTTGAAGATCATCAGAAACACGGTCGGCACCGACGCGAGTATTCCGGTCGCCATCGCCAGCACGGCTACTTTGAGATTGTGCTGAAACAGGAACGACGCGAAAAAGAATTTCTCACCGCCCGAGCCGTCTCGACCTTCGCGAAGGTGATGGAGCAATTGCTCGGGGGTCGAGCCGGGCTGACGCTCGTCGACCGCGGGCCAGAGTGCGTGGGCTAGCACTGGATCGGCCGTCGCGGCGAAATAGCCCACCAGCGCCCCGCCCACCATGAGCACCAGCGATATCAGCTGCTGCCGCCAGCTTCCGCGATCGCCCGCGCAAAACCCTCGCGCGCAAACGTGCCAACTCGATTCAGCAGCGACTCTCGTGACGGCAAGTAGATCACGCTGTGCGCTGACGCGGTGAGTTGATTGAGATAGTCCACCAATGCTTGATCGGTCGATCGCGTCGAGACCCGCGCCAGATGAACCGTGGTACGTCGATAGAGCTCGTCGAGCCGCTCGCGTTCGGCCGAGGCGAGTGGATTGGTCCAGCTTCGCGCTCGCCGGACGAGCCCTGCCAACTCTTCCCAATCTTTCTTGTATCTGGCGACGAATGTGCTCATACTCGACGTTCGACAAATGTCGTCCGGCTTCGTAGGAAACTGTCCGGCACCGATGCCCGACTTTCGCCCATCTTACCCGAGAATCGCCGCCACCACCTACCCGATGTCATCCGCCGTCCGCTTCGAAACACCGGAAAACGTACAGGTCGCCTACGAGCCGGCCGGACTGGGGACCCGTTTCCTGGCCTGGTTCGTAGACCAGTTGCTCCTTTGGGTGGCTATGTTTGTGGTGTTCCTCGGACTGCTTGCCGCGGGCGCCTCGTTCGCAAGTTTGGTGGAGGACGCCAAAGATCCCGACGATTCCCGGCGAGCGATGCTCTACTTCATGGGGTTGATGACGCTCCTCTGGGGCCTGGGAAGCTTTGTCTACTTCGCGTTCTGCGAGCTCTTGTTGCGCGGTCAGACAGTCGGCAAACGCGTCTCCAACATCCGCGTCGTAAAAACGGGTGGCTTCCAGCTGGACGCGGCCAGCATCCTCGTCCGCAACATATTTCGCGTCGCAGATCACCTGCCGCCGCTGTGGATCATCCCGGCGCTGAATCGCCTTGGCCAGCGGGCTGGCGATATGGTCGCTGGCACGATTGTCGTTAGCGACGTGCCGGCCGAACTCTCAAGCGTGCGCACGTCGCTCGCCGCACGGACGGCCGCAGAGGCCCAATTCCGTTTCGACGCCGGACAGCTCAAACGACTCGCGCCCAGTGACTTCCAGGCCATCGAGCGCGTGCTCGAACGCTGGCCGAGCCTCGCAGCGGACGAGCAGCTGGCGCTCGCCAACACGTTCTCCCAACAGATCGCCAAGAAGCTGGCGATCGACCCGCCGCCCGCAGAATTGCAGTCGCGATTCCTGGAGGACCTCTTCGCGGCCGAACTCCGCCGGCAAGATCGCAGCCTGGTTTGACGCGCGGCTGCGTTGTCGGATCGGCCACGGCGGCGACGAAAAAAAACCGGCGACGGATATTCGCATCGAGCGCATTCACTCGCAGCATACGGCGGGCGCTGGTTTAGCACTTGGGATGTTACCACGAGTGCCGCCGCTGGCCGCTCCCGACGACGCTGGGGAGCAGCGCGAGACAAAAAAGGGACGGTGAAGTCTCACCGTCCCTTTTTCGGTTTCAGTGCAGTTGCCTGTTACATCCTGTGACGCAAGCCGAGGATCGCTAGCACACCGAGGCTTAAAAACGCGACGCTGGCCGGTTCCGGTACAGGTGTTGTCGAGAGTGTAGGAAAGCGCAAACTGGCAGTGTTCTCCTTGGTGGCCAGCGAACCTGTCTGAGCGGTATCAGATCCGGAGTGGATGAGCAAAAACGTCACAATGCCGTTCGTGTCGGAGCCCAAAAACGTTCCGAGCGGCAGGTCCGTCGTATTTGACGAGGCGAGCCCCCGCGCATTGGGCAAGAAGCCGCGCGTGTCCTCGATGTGCACCAATCCGAGTGACGTGGTTTTTGCCGGGTCAACGCTAAACAATCCTGAGTCGTACGCGTCGCCCCCATCGCCCGGCTGCAGGACGACTGGGGCATTGCTGTACGAAGTCGATCCCTCATCCCAGCTGTCGAGCGTTTCATCCGACAAGCCGTACACTTGCAAATCTCGGCTCCGATTGTGGTTATAGTCAAACGACAGCATGGCGTCGTTGAGATCCCCCGTCAGAGTAGAAATATCAAATCGCAGCAGCACAGCCTTGGATCGAGACGTGTCGGACCGGCGAAAATCGGCCCCGAAACCATTGAACACGGTCGCGCTCGTTCCACCGTTCTGCGAATCATTTTGCAGACTTACGTCTGCACCATTTCCCGTGGCGGTCGTAATGACCGTCCCGGCCAGCGAAGAGTTAGCCGCGAGCATCGCGGCGACGGCGATCGCCGGCAGAAGTTGTCGAATCGATGAAGTACACATCACTAGTCAACCTCCCAAACATACCAAGAAAGAAAAGAAAACATCCAAACATACGCCAAGTCGAACCGCTTTAAGTCAACTGCGGCGGCGTGAACTGGCGCCCCACAAGCCGCCTCCCATCAACAACATCACCAGGGAGACCGGCTCGGGAACCGATCCCGACGAATTGAGCGACCCCGCACCCGGGAGCGTTGCTCCAAAATTAGTTTTCCACGACGCATAGTCATTCTGGCTGACATTACCCATGTTGGCCGGATCGCGATTGTTGAGCACGGTCGAAGTCCCCAGGGCGTTGCGCCAGACGGTGTAGTCCGCGGCGTCGACGACGCCGTTGCTGTTGTAGTCGCCAATCAGCAGCGGCGGGACGACGAAGGTCGCGACCCGCAGTAGGCCCATGCCATCGAGCAAGTTACTGATGTGGTCAGCACCCGAACCGGTCCCGCCCCAAGTACCAGTCACTTGTGAAACCCCGTCGATGAACAGCGAATCAACATCGTCAATCGTGGCAAAGCTGCCAAAATCGAGGCTCAACATCGAGCCGGACGCCAAATAGACATCGGCGCCATCGGGAAGGAAAGGATTTGAGATGCTCAAAGTCCCAGCGCTGACAGTCGTGTCGCCGGTATAAGTGCTCATTCCGCTGAGGGTGAGCGTCGCGGTGCCGATTTTGGTGAGATGCGTAGGAACCAAGGTGCTAACGCCGCCAGAAACTCGGGCGCCATCGACGATCGTACCGGCGAACGCCGTCGACGTGTTCAATCCGCCGATCATCCAATTGGTGCCTGGGGCGAGGCTGCCTCCTGTAAACCCCGTAATCGATGACGAACTGTCACCCGATAGTGCGCCCAACTCAATCGGAACGATCGTGCTCGAGCCATTTCGGTTGGCAATCTTAGAGCCATTGGTTAGGGTTACGGCCGCGCCCGGCAGATCATTGGCCGCGCCGGCGACGCGAATGGTCATGGCTAGGCCCGTGATGCCGTCCGGCGCAAATGTAAGGTTCCCCGTGAACGTGTTCGCGGCACCGGCCAAGTCGACGCGCAAATCGTTGTCCGTGCTGGCAATCGTCAGATTTCCGGAACCGGAGAGCGCCGGCAACCCGAGCGAGGTCGCGTTGTTGGACTGGATCGTGTTGTTGCCGCTAGCGATGACGAGCGAAGAGTTGGTCAAGCCATTCATCGTGCCAATGATCGTCGCGCCAGACATCGTGAGGCTGCCGGTCCCAAGTGCCCCGTTCGAGCCACCGACGTCGACGATACCCGCTTCGACCGACGCAGCGCCCGAAAACGAATTGGCCTTTTGCATGATCAGCATACTCGAACCGCGCTTGGTAAACGTCGACATGCCAGTGATCACGCCGGTGCCGGAAAATGTGTAGTTGTTCGTCGAATCCACGGTGACCGAGTGCGGGGCGACGTTGGTCACGAGATTAACATTGAAGTTCGTGACCGCGGTACCGCCGCTATGCGTGTCGGCAAAGGTCACGTTATCGTCGTTGAAAAATTTGTCGTTCATGTTCGTGTCGTTGTTTCGCCAATTGACGGTCGCATTCACGTCCCAATCGCTGCCGTTCACACCGGTCCAATTCATGTTCGCCCCACCGACAATGGGTAAGGCAGTGAATTGCAGCGAATTGCCGACTGCAGAAACCGTCGGCGGAGCACCACGTCCCGGCCAAGCCACGGTCCATCCGGCCGGAGTGCCCGTGAAGCCGCCCGTCGAGTTGAGAATGGTGTAGGTACCGGAAGTTGGAATCGTGCCGGCAATAAAGTTCGGCGTTACTTTCGTACTGCTACCCGTCAAAACGGTCGTGCCATTGACCTGGATCAAGTCGTTGCCGGTCGCCGGCGTGGTGCTCATGTCGTAGACAATCTCGCCACTTCCCGCAAAGCTCAAATCATTGGCGAAAGTGATGGTCCCGGCCGTCGGCACGACGCCGGCCGAAAGATTCCCTTCATTGGCGGCCGTGGCAGCGCCCACGTCGGCTGGCCGAATCAAGCCCTCGTCGTGATTGTAAGTGCCGACGATCGTCCCGCTACCTTGCAGTTTTTGAAGCAGCGACGTCGAAAACGTACTTGGTGCTCCGCTCACATCAAACATTGCGCCCGGCAGCACGTCAATCGTGGTGAGAATCGTGTCGAATCCGCCGGGAATCGAAGATGCGCCGGTAACGGCCAAAGTCCCTGTGGTCACGCGAAACACACCACCTTGGCGCACCGCGATTTCCGATATGGCCATGCTATTGTTGACCGGATCGCCCTGGAAGGTTCCGGCCAGAGTGAGCTTTCCTGTGCCGGTCTTGTCAATCGAAATACCGCCGGTGCCGTCGACGACACCGTTGAACATTGAATTATTATTCGAGCCACCGACGTCATACCGCGCTGCCGAGCCACCTTCGCCACCGCGGAGCACGCCGGTTGTCGTTCCACGCAGTTCGCCAATAGGCACCGTATTACCGTTCGAGTTCGTGCGGACGTTAACAATTGCGTTGTCGATGTTAACGACCGACGTGGCAAATGAGTTTCCATTGAAACCGCTGGTGTTCCGATTGACGTCGAGCCGGACCTGACCTGCGCGCGCCTAGGGCGGAATCGGTTGAAAAATTGACCTGCGCCAGAGCACCATTTGCCGCCCAATCGCCGCGCAATTCGTGCAATCCTGTGTCACCCAATTTGAAGTTCAACGTCGATCCCGCACCACTCCATGGGAGCATCGTGCCGGCCGTCGTCATCTTTAGGGTGGCAGTCTCGCCAGCGGCGATCGAGCCAGCGTTCGTGAGAGGATCGGTGTTTACACCGCCGATGGCGACCGTTTCCAAGGTGGCGCCACCCGCGAGCGAATAGGACTGCAGTGGCAGTACGCCGGGTACATTGGGAAGCGGGCCTTGCACCCGCAACGTACCCGCACTGACGTTGATCCCGCCGTTGATCGTGTTGCCCTCGCCGGCCAGCGTCAACACGCCACTGCCAAGTTTGGTCAGGCCGCTTGTGCCGGCCAATCCAACCCGAACGGCTGCATCGTCGATCAGTGGCGGAGTTCCCGTATCGATGGGACCGAGCGGATTCACGGTAATCGAAGGAGTCGTCCCGGCTAGCGTGATCACCGGTGTACCGGAGTTGACGTAGACCTCCCATGCGCCCGGGGATCCGGTGTTCGCGTCTCCAAATATTATGTGTCCGATCGTCCGCGGGTCGGTCATGCCAATACCGACGCGATAGAACGGATTGCCCTGGTCCACGATGTCCAGGGTGCTGAAATCGGCGGTGTTATCGGCGCCGTCGGCGATCGTATTGCCAGACCAGCTGCCAGGCGCCTCCCACTGCCCATCCGACGTCTGAATCCAAGTGCCATTTTGAGCCGAGGCCACTCCCTGGCATACCAACACGTACAGTGCCACAATAGTCGCACAGCGACCGAATCGATTCATGCCTGGAATTAGAAAACGCATCGCCCGATGTCCTTTCTACAGATAACAGATAATTGTACTTGAGATTGTTCAATCACGTCGTAACATCACGTCGCCGCTGTTCGATTACAATGCGACGCCACCGCGAAACTAGAATGGCGAATCGTAAATATCCTCGGAATTGCGGCTGGCCATCCTGCGCAAGACATCAACGTCCAAATCGTCGTGCAAAAAACCGGCCGAACCATCGCACATGGCGACATTTGTACCGCCCGGGTGATTGCTGCCCAAACTTTCATCATTCCATGTCGAGTATCCCCCATCTTCCACGGCGAGACTCGCTTTCCCGGGAAGCTCCGTGCCGTCTGGTTCATGGAACTTGGCCATATTAATCGGCCATCGTATGTTCTTGGCGTTGAATACATAGCCGTGCGAACTGGAGATTGGGTCGGGCGCACCCGCCACGGAATTCCTGCTCGTACTTCCCACCAGCCACGGGCATTGCTCGGCAACATCCCAAGACATTTCGCCGTACATGATCGTTTTGCTAGTTCCGTCCGTGATTTTTCCAAAATCAATTTTACTAAGCGGATAGATCGCACCATTGATCGCGTCTCCGCCCGGGCCGGTGCGAGTCGTGCAGCTGTACTGCAGGTACGACGACTGAGGCCAATTGAACGTCCCGCCACCTCCTCCACGTCCCGTAACAGCCGTTGGAGTGCAACCTGCGGCGATTGACAGCGTGCCGTCCGCCTCGCGAACAGGTCCGGGTCGAGCTCCCATGTTGCCGACGTAGTGGCACCGGAGCAGGTTTTCCTCTAAACGGTTCCAGGGATTGGCCGCTAGGTGATTCAGTTCAAGACTCGGACCACTGGGACAGCGCAAAAAATACAGCGGCGTCGTCAGTGCCTTCTCGTTTTCAACATCGCGCCAATGATGTTCCTGATCGACTAGGTTTGCCGTGTCTTGATTCTCCATATAGGGAAGCAGCCGAGCCTGGCTGCTCAAGGCACCCGTCCAAACCGGGCCGGCGATTATCTTCACATCGCCATGCGACGGTAACCGTCTATTCGCGCTTGCATAATTGTGCGCGGCCAGCGCCAGTTGCCGAATGCGATTGATGCAATCGGTGCGGCGAGCAGCCTCGCGGGCCGCCTGGATCGCCGGCAACAGCAGCGCCACCAACACGCCGATGATTGCAATCACGACCAACAATTCGACGAGAGTAAACGCTGCGCGTTTTCGCCCGCTCACTGTGAACGGTTCCACCAAGGTGAAACCGGGCCGTTTGCTGCTCCCGCGGGCAGCACCCAGCGTCCGTGGTACTCTGCCAGCATGTGTCGTCGCTCTCACCACTGTTTCTCCTCCGAACCGCCTCGAAACGATCCTAATCAATCCATCAACGCAGCCATCAACGTACGTACGGCCGCGCAGCCGCGCGAACTGCTCGCGACTGGTTTGGATCCTCGTTAGTTTGAACGCCACCGTCTGGGTAACAACGTCTGGGCAACACCGACTAATCGTGCCCGCGATATGATGAGAAAACCGATTGAAAAGACTGGCAGCGATTCTAACGCGCCAGCCACCTCCTACCAAGCAATAGTTGAAATCGAATTTATAGTTGCAATCCACTCAGCCATGCCGATCCCCCTGCGGCCTCAAGCCAGGCATGACTCACCCCAACTCAACTTCGTCGCCCATCTTTACTGCTAGCGAATGTTCATGCGCAAACTTGATTAACGTTCGCCCAACGGCACGGCCACGACGCCGTACATGCTGCGTTCGACGTCGGTTGCCGGAATCGCCACTTCCTCGCTGCTCAACTCGCCCAGCACGACCGTCGTCGGCTCGGGCACGGCGCGCCGCCACACGCTGCAAGTGTGATCGATGCTCTCGCCTGGACCGACGCCGTTGGCGATGATCCGGTCTTCGTAGCCTTCGTCCGACCCGACGTCCCAATGGGTGTCGACAAAATCGCGCTGCAGCCATTCGGGAGGCGGCACGCGGTCGTCGATGATCACGTACAGCGCCGCCGGCTGGCTGAGCCCGATGGCAATTTCAAACTCGGTCACGATTTTGTCGTCGTTGTATGTCATGACGTAATCGCCACCGACCAAAAACGGGGGCAAACCGCGTCCATCGACGCCGTTCCACTGATGACCGCGGTCCACATAGGCCCGGCAGTCCTCGCGGAATCCGCCGGGGATGACGCGATAATACTTGGTCGTTTCCAGCGAACGTACGTTGTCGCTTACGGAAGAAATGACCTGGCCCGTCCGAGCGCCCGCCGCCCGCACCACTTGTGGCGGCTCGAGAAACGTCGTGCTTTCGACGGTAATAATGCGGCTGAGTTTTCCCAGGTTGCTGACGCTTAGCGCCTCGCCACGCTCCAAACGGCGACGCGCCGGAGCGTCCTTGCCGAGCACGTCCAGATCGACCATGCCCTCGTACACCACGACGTCCGTACGGTTGTTCTCGTCGACCGACATGCCGAACGATGTACCCCGATCGATCACGTTCGCATGGGGCGTCTCGATGCTGAAGCCGATAGCACCGGGCCCGACGCGGGCTGCCAACTTGCCTTTGCGCGCGAAAACTTTCTTCCGCGACAAGAAATCGACGTCGGCCGGGCCCTCGATCAGCAGCTCCGCGCCGTTGTCGACAAAGAAATTCACCAGCCCGCGCTCGATGCGCAGCGAATCGCCCGGCTCGACGAATGACCACTCCTCAAATTGCTTGGCCCCGGCAGACCATTCGACGTTCGACACGTTGACGACCTGCGCCGCGTGGCCATCCGAGTGCAATGCTTCCGCGACCATTTGTCCCGCGGCATTCCACCAAATCAAACCGGCAGCTGCCAACAACAAGCACGCGGCCGCAACCGGCGCAGCCCAAACACGCCACGATCGACCCCAGGTCGCGATCCAGGCGGTGCGAGTTTGACTCTGTGCAGCCAGTTCATCCTGCAGGAACGCAAATCGATCCTCGGCCATCGCCAGGCAATCGATGTCGCAGGTCGCGCCAGATTGTGACTTCTGCGATTCGTGTACCGCCGATTCTCGAAACAGGGCAGACGCCCGCAGGGTGAGTGTGTCGTCGACAACACGCAAATACCATTCGATCGCCTGCGGATTGTCGGACAACAGCCGCTCCAGCCGCGCATGTTCCTCCGCCGTCGCGTCGCCGCGCTGATAGGCGAGCGACAGCTCGAGTACTTCGTTGATTAAGTCCGAATCGTCCATTTCGACGTGATTCCTAACCGCGCGACTCCACGCGCATGGTCCGCTCGACACAATCCAACAATGTTTTACGTATTCGGAACAACGACTGCCGCAAGGCATTCGGAGTCATCGACAGGGCCTCGGCAATCACTTCTGACGATTGCTTCCCCGAGGAGTAGTAGGCGTGCACCATATCCCGTTTGCGCCCCTCGAGCTTGTCCAGGCAACCGACCAGCACATCACGCCGATCGTTGGATCGATCCAGGTGCCGTTCAAATTGGCCACTGACCGCCTCCAGGATTCGCTCGGCAAAAAACTCTCGTTGACGACTCTTTTCTTTGCGGTAGGCCAATACCAGGTAGTACGCGATCGCACGTGCCCAGGCGTCAAACGGCTTGTCGGACTCATACTGGTCAAACTGCTGCCAGACACGAATCCGCAGTCGCTGCATGACCTCCTCCGCGTCCTCCCAGCCGGGCGCGAGGGCATATACATAGGCAAACAAACTCCGTTCGTGGGCACCAAGCAA
Organism: uncultured Planctomycetota bacterium; assembly: GCA_963847905.1. Taxonomy (GTDB): domain Bacteria; phylum Planctomycetota; class Planctomycetia; order Pirellulales; family Lacipirellulaceae; genus DASYDU01. Next base: position 451,019 of record CAWKBP010000009.1, read on the forward strand.
CCGCAGGAACTCTTCCGTCTTGGGACTTGCAGGCCCTTGCGATGCCCCTTCTGACGGCGAATGCCCCGGGGATGAATGCTCCGATCCGGACCGATTTCCAAATTCATTCCCAGATTCGTGTATATTCCCAGACTCGCTCAAGGGGACTCCCTCCGCCTCGTCCTCGCGTTCCACCGCTGAACACAGTCCTTACCAGCTACAGTAAGCCTGAAGGTCGGCTTCTGTTACGCAGTTTCGCTGCTCTGCGACGCGGAATTTCCAAAAACTCCGGCGGGACCCGGTGTCGTCGACCGAACGCGAACGATCAGCTACCTCAACCGGCCTCAACCGCCGCGAATTGCTGGATAATGGCCGAGCATGCTGCTAGACTCAAGGGCTTACCGAGGGGCCGCGGCAGCGGCGCGTGCTCGGATTGGATAGTACGCGACGCCAGACGGATTCTTGATACGACGTCGCCGTGACGCAGGGACAGAAATTCTCCCACAAGGGGCGGTGTGATGGCGGTGCGATCGCGTGCCTCAGGCGGCGTTGTCCATCAATCTGCGCGACGACGCCTCGGTTTCGAACGACTCGAGGACCGGCGGCTGCTGAGCCTCTCACATCTCTACACGTTCAACGATGGCCTGGCCAACGACTGGATCGGCTCGGCCCACGCCAAGCTGTTTAACGGCGCGTCGATCGTCGGCGGGCAATTGGTGCTCGCCAACGACGGCGTCACCAGCGGACAGCTGTCGCTTGTCCAACATGCCCGACTGGGCGCCAACGCGCTACCGAGCGGCGACGCGACCGTCGAGGTCTGGTTCACCTCCAACAATTCGCCCGAATGGGCTCGTGTGTTTGACGTCGGCAATCAACTTGGCGCCGTCGGCGATAGCTACCTGGCGTTCACGCCGCATAGCGGTTTTGACGACTCGCGGGTCCTGCTCAGCCCCTCCGCCGCCGACGAACGAATTGCCAGCGGCGTCACTCTCGACGACGGACTCCAGCACATGGCGGCGATCGTCGTCGATACGTCGGCCGGTTTGCTGCGACTATATCTGGATGGCGACGAAGCCGGTAGCGCCGCGCTCGATGGCGCCCATGCCGGCTCGGTCAACGACACGCTCGCTTACTTAGGCCGGTCGATCTTCGACGTCGATCCTGGTTTCACCGGCTCGATCAACGAACTGCGGATTTACGACGATGCCCGGTCGGCAACCGACATCGCGGCGGACGCTGCCACAGGTCCGTCGACGGCGACCAAGTCGCCGCTGGTTCGGCAAATGGAATACCTCGACCGCGGCATGGTCGCCGTTCGCCGCTCAACCTCTCAGGCCTACATCGGCTGGCGTTTGCTTGGCACAGACCCTAGCGACATTGCGTTCAATCTGTACCGCTCCGCGGGAGGCGGAGCGGCCGTAAAACTCAACGCCTCGTCACTCGCGACGACCACCGACTTCGTCGATTCGACCGCGAATTTCAGCCTGACGAACACTTATTTTGTTCGACCCGTGCTTGCTGGAATCGAGCAAGGCCCAAGCGAATCGTTCACGCTCGCGGCAAACTCGCCCATTCAACAGTACCTGAATGTCCCAATCCAGCCGCCGCCCGGGGCGACGGTCCAGCTGCCGCCGGGCGTCGCAGGTGATCCCGGTTCGCACGCCTATACGTATACAGCCAATGACGCGAGTGTCGGCGACGTCGATGGCGACGGTCGGTACGAAATCATTCTCAAGTGGGACCCCTTTAATCCCGAGGATATCGACGACCCGAACAATACGCCGCCCCGCGTGGGCGAAGGCAGCTCGAAAGACAACTCGCAGTCCGGATTTACAGGAAACGTATTTGTCGACGCTTACACGCTTGAAGGCGAGCGACTCTGGCGGATCGATTTGGGTCGCAACATTCGCGCCGGCGCGCACTATACCCAAATCATGGTCTACGACTTCGACGGCGACGGAAAAGCCGAAGTCGCGCTGAAGACCGCCCCCGGCACGATCGACGGCCAAGGCAATTACGTGCTCCTGGGCAACGACAACCCCAACGCGGACTATCGCAATTCGGCCGGTTATGTGCTGTCTGGCCCCGAGTACCTGACAATTTTCAATGGCCAGACCGGTGCATCGATGGTCACCCTCCCCTACCAACCCGCGCGTGGGTCGGTAACTCAGTGGGGCGACAGCTACGGCAACCGGGTCGACCGCTTCACATCCGGAATCGCGTATCTCGATGGCGTTCATCCGAGCCTGATCGTGGGCCGCGGGTATTACGGCCCGCAAAGTGGCGGCGGCCAGTCTCGCAATGAAATCGCTGCGTACGATTTTCGAGACGGCCAACTGACGCTCCGCTGGATCTTCAAGGCGGGCCAAAATATCAATGGCAACGTCAACAGCAACTACATTGGCCAGGGCGCCCACTCGCTAACCATCGGCGATGTGGACGGCGACGGCAAAGACGAGATCATTTACGGAGCGGCGGCGATCGACGACAACGGCCTGGGCCTGTACTCAACCGGCCTCGGCCATGGCGACGCACTCCACCTGAGCGACATGGATCCGAGCCGACCTGGCCTCGAAGTGTTCATGGTCCACGAGTCGCCCAGCGTCTACCAAAGCGGAGGCCGCAATGCTGGTGGCGAATTCCGCGATGCCCGCACGGGCGAATTGTTGTTTCAAATTCCCGCTACCAACGACGTCGGCCGCGGAGTAGCAGCCGACATCGACCCGAATTCGCCCGGCTACGAAATGTGGGCCACCACCACCGATCCGAACGGCGGCCCGCGATACATCTACAGCGCTGCCGGGCAAAAGCTCTACGAGATGCCAGGCAATATGTTTAACAACTTCGTTGTCTGGTGGGACGCTGATCTCACGCGAGAACTGCTCGACGGCACGACGATTTCCGAGTGGAATAATCCCGGCCGCAGCAATTTCGATCTGAACCCGGGACAGAGCGGTACACAGCAATTTGCACCCAACGCTTCGTCGAACAATGGCACCAAGAGTACGCCTGCGCTGTCGGCCGATATCCTCGGCGATTGGCGCGAGGAAGTGATCTGGCGCCGATCGGACAATACGGCGCTGGAGATTTTCACGACGTCGATTCCCGCCACCAATCGCCTTTACACGCTGATGCACGACACGCAGTACCGCGAGTCGATCGCCGCCCAGAATAGTGCCTACAACCAGCCGCCACATCCGAGCTTTTTCCTGGGAGCAGGCATGGCTCCGCCGCCGGTGCCACAAATTTTTACCGTTCAGTTCGTGCCCGGCATCCCCGGCGACTACAACGGCGACAATTCTGTCGACGCGGCCGACTACAGCGTCTGGCGAAACAACTTGGGCAATTCGGTCGTCTTGCCCAACGACACGACCCCCGGCGAAGTGACTGCGGATGACTACGCCGTCTGGCGTGCGAATTACGGCACGAGCGGCACCGGCGCCTTGATCGTCGAGAATATCGCCGGCGGCGGTTCGGCTAGCGCCCCGCTCGCCGCGAATGATCCGCATCCCGCTGGTAGCGAATCGTTTTCGGTGCCGAATTCGATGTCGCTGTCATCATTCGCACAACACACGGCCACCTCCATTCGCGCCGGCGCGTCGAAAGCAGCTCGGCAAATATCGCCGCAACCAACATCGACAGCGCGCAGTTCCGACCTCATCTTTGCCTTGCTGAGCGGCGATTCCACGACTGCGGCAAGCAGCGCGACTTCGATCGGCGATTCCAGTACGACGGAGACTGCGGAAGTCTCGCAGCACGACGACGCCTGGGCTGAAGTCTTCAGCAAACCCGAACTACTCGTCGCGACCCGGCACTAGGCAACGATCGCCAACAATTTAACCGAACTCCCGGCCGAATCCGAACTTAGGCGATCGGCGGCTCGACGCAAGCCAGCGTTTGCCAATTGGGTATCGTGTTTCCCAGTCAGCCACTGCAGCCGAGATTCAGCTCGAACGTTTGGCGGATCTAATTTTCTGCGTAACTGGAAAAAAGTGCTGGACAAAAATAAAACTCGCCGGTAAACTGAAACTCGTAGGCAACTACTTTAACACGTGCTCAAGTAGTTAAACAGGTGCGGGGCGGTGGAGAACGCGGTGGCAATCTCCTCGTATCCCGGTTAACCGGTGGCTATTCCTCGAAGACTCGATTCGCACGGCGGTTTACTTTTCAATTGTTTTGGGACGGGTGAGGCGGAGTGGCTCCCAAGCGCATTAGGGCGAAGTGCTCGTCGCTTGGGGTGCCGGTACGCGGTCTTTCTTTTGGGTCGTGACTGCTCTAATCACATCTTGATGAAGCGGGAGGAGTTCTAATGAGTTCAATGCGTTGGACGGTTTGCTTGGCTTGCTTGGGGCTGTTGAGCCTGGGTGCGTGGTCGACGGCCTCGGCCCAATCGCCCAGTGTGCTCTACACCTGGGATCATTCTTTCGGCGAAGCCGTAGGCAACAATACGGAAGGTTGGTCTAAGGCGTTTGGAACCAACGCAATTACTTTGGACAACGCAATCGATGGAACATTGACGATCACCGAAACAGGCGATGTCGGCACCGGATGGGCCTCCAGCGATAGTTACAACCGAATCAAAGAATCCTTTAATCCGTTGGACTACGGTGGGATCGATTTGACCGGATTGAGCTCACTCGAAGTGAATCTTGGGCACAGTGGCCCCAACCCAGTGGGACTTCAAGTCTATACGCAGGCGACCAATGCGAGCACGTACGTCGGCTTGGCGAATATCAGTGTTTTGCCCGGTGCGGCGCAAACCTTTTCGATTCCCTTGTCCGGAATGACCCCGCTTCAGATCTCCGCCATGCGGACGATCGGCCTGAATGTGTTCGATCACGTTGCCGATGGAAATTTGACATGGCAAATCAACGAGGTGCGCAGTGCGGGCGTACCCTTGGTTTCTCGGATCATCGCCAATCACGATGACGGTGCCGCTGACCTGGATGGTGCGCTCGTGAATTTTGACGACAGCGCGATCATCGGCCACACATCCGGTCAGAACAACACCGGCCTTTCCGTCAACACAGTCGACGGAGCGCTGCAATGGGATGAAACGGCCGGCGGCCCCGGAGCTGCCATTACCTGGGGTAACGGCAACAATCTTGTCGAGTTGACCGATTTCGCCGCGCGACCCTTGGACGCCTCGAACTACTTGTTCGCCAAGGTTCGTGTCCGTGTGCAATCAACCGTGCCTGGCGAAAACGTGCCGGTGCAATACTACCTGCAGACTCGCGGCTACAACTACAACGACGCGGGCGATCAGAATATCCCCGCCGATGGGCAATATCACGAGTTGACTTTCCCGCTGTCGGGCGTTTCGAATCTCGCGGAGATCCAGTGGCATGGAATAGAATTCGGTCCCCATACGGGCCAGACACGTTATCGCGTTGACTATGTGATTTACACGTCGGTACCAGAACCCACTAGCGCGCTGATGTTGCTCGTGGGCACTTTGTCGCTGATGTTTTATCGGGCTCGAAAGTTCAGTTAATCAGGTTCGAGTTCCTTTCATTTGTCGTGATTGTTGCCATGTATTTCAATCGCAGCGGCAGCGTCGGCTGACTCGGTCGTACGCTGCCGCATATGGATTGTTGAAAGTTTATCGAGCAGCAGAGGGGTTCGTTTCGCATTGAAGGTGGAGAACGAAACATGTCAAGGAAATTTGTGGCTCGCATTTCGGCGATTGTCGCGGTGGTCGCGCTACCGCTAAACGCGCAGGCTGTCGTCTACAGCCCAACCCAGGCAGAACTCAACAGCGTCGCATTCGTCGATTTCTGGGCAGGCAACGGCGCCAGCCTGGACAGTTCAGCGCTTGTCGGCCCGCAAGGAACCAATCCGAACTCTGGCGTGACTTACACCTTCGACACAGGTCCCGCCCTGCCGACCCCCGACGACTTCGGCACACGTACTCAGTTCGAGGCGCCCTTCACACAAGACCTCACGAGTTTCGACGCCTTCAACATTAATTTCTTGCAGAATTCATCAGCTAGCCCGCTACAAGCGCAGATATTTCTGCGCTACGCTGGTGGCGGGGGCTTTAGCAGCAATGGCGGAGGTGTCGCGATTAACGGGGCCACCCAAACCACTCTTTCCATTCCGATGGCCGCCATTCCGCTCGATAGTCGCAGTCAAATCACGTCCTTTGGTATCGAAATCTTCTCGCTCGATTCGATATTTCACGAGCCGGAAGCCAACGCCATGGTTTCGGCGTACACCTCCCCGCAGCCGCCCAACTACGTAGACACCTACATCATCGCCGATTTCGAGGGCCCCGGTGGCACCGGTTCGCTCGACGGTTGGGGGCCCGGTTTCACGCCCACCGACACAACACATTCGGTCGTCGCTTCGACTCCGTCGCTCCCTGACCATCCTGCCAACAACGGTGTCACCCAAGGCACGCACGCCCTCGAACTCGTTCGCCAGCGAACCGGAACCGACGGTCAAAGCTTTCGTTGGGGAAGTCAGATGCGACTAACCGCCGCGGGTCCCGCACCGGCCGGCGACTATAACAACAACGGCACTGTCGACGCCGCTGACTACACCCGCTGGCGCAACAACTTGGGCTCGACGACTGCTAATCTGCCCAACGACCCGACGCCGACAATTGTCGACCAGTCCGATTATACGACCTGGAAAACCAACTTTGGCCAAACCAATAGCGCGGATCCAGTTGTTCAGGCGCAAATCAATGACACGATCGATGCCATCAACGATGGTGATCAAATCGCGTTCGACGTCTCTTTCTTCAACAAAGATAATTTTCCCGACGTGCAGCCCGGATATCTGGGTTATCACGTGTTTATCCAAGATGGCTCGAGCAGTTTTTGGCAGTCCGACCTTCCTGGCATCGGTTTTCCGAACATACCCGCAGTCGGTTCGTCCTACGATGGCCTGACGTTGGCGATCGATTTGAGCACGTTCACGGATCGTTCGCCGATGCCGGTCGCTGGTAATCTGTCCACAGTGAATTTACAGAAGACCGGCACTTTTGCCATCGGGCTAGCCACCAACACCGGTGTGGGCGGCGAAGGCGATATGTCCGTTTTCAGTATTACGCTGCAGGTCGACAATTTTCGGGTCCGCAAAAACACCGCGGCTGGCATCGGCTCGGCTGGCACCGGCGGAGTGCCGGAACCGTCAACTGCACTCCTGGCCGCCCTGGCCCTGATGGGCGTGTCGGCAACCCGAAAACGCTAGGCCTCCGTTATTCGTCGACCAGGGATCGTCAAAATTCCGCGCGACGATTCTGGGTTGGCAACAAACGTCTTAAGAAGCCGAGCGTGGACACCAGAGCTTGCTAGGTTGAATTATTGACTTCGTTCGCAGCACTCTGGTTGTTCGCAGCACTCAGAGCGACGAGTGCTTGCCGCCATGGTCTGCAACTGGTTCCGCGGCCGCCTACGGCATGATTAGCAGTTGGGTTTTTGCCCTTCAACCGAGGAGGCCGTCTCGATGTCACGGCCTGCGATCGCTTGTGCTTGGCTACTATGTGCTGCGATCGCTCCGCGCGCTGCCGCCGCTCCCGCTTATCAAGGCATGTCGTACACGTCCTTCGGCCAGAATGCGCTGGCCACCTCCGGTTCCGACCAGTCGCTCACCAACATGTCGATCGTCGGCGTCGACACGGTCGCCATCAATTTCTGGTGGTTTCAAGACACTGTGGCATCCAACTCGATGGGTGAAGACTTCTCCCGCTACAGCTCGACCATCGCCTCGGTCGAACATGCGATTGATACGGCCCACGGCCTGGGCATGAAAGTGCTGCTCAAGCCGATGCTCGACGTCAAGGACGGCACCTGGCGAGCGTACATCAATCCGGCCAACAAGGACCAGTGGTTCGCCAACTACACCAATTTTCTCGGCACGTTTGCCGATATCGCCCAGGCCAAAGGCGTCGAACTCTACTCCATTGGTTGCGAAATGAACACCATGGAGATCGCTGCCAACAACGGCCGCTGGACTAATCTGATCGACAACATGCGCTCCCGCTACGATGGCCAGCTCACCTATTCCGCCAACTGGGGCGCGATCGAGAACAACGTCGGCGGCTACGCCAACGTTCCCTGGTGGAATCAGCTCGATTACGTCGGCATCGACGCTTACTTTCCGCTCTCGAACGTCAACAATCCGACCCCCGCTCAGCTCACCGCAAACGCCACGGCGCTAGCCGACAACATCGAATCGTGGCGTGGCGCGAATGTTCCCACGAAACAGGTGTTGTTCACCGAAATCGGCTATCGGTCGCTCGACGGGGCGACCCGCGCATCCTTGGGGCGATAGCGTCGGCAACGGGTCGGTGGATCTCCAGGAGCAGGCCGACGCGTATCAAGCCGTGCTGGGCACTTTTTCGAATCGCTCCTGGTGGGACGGCGCGTTTTGGTGGAGCTGGGAGACGAACCCGTTTGCCGGCGGCTTAGCCGACAACAATTTCACACCCCAAAACAAGCCGGCCCAGGCCGTCCTCCAATCGTTCTATGGGGGCAGCACGCCGCCACCGCCGCCAACCGGCTCACCGACCCAGACGCTTTTCTCCTGGGAGGCCGATCTCGAGGGCTGGCAAGTGCCCGGATTCAATTCCAAACCTGCCGCCGTCGCGCAGTCAACGACCGGTACCACCGCCGGCGCAAAAAGCCTCGCCGTCACACAAACGGGCGGCGGCTTCAATTGGAACAGCGGAGTGACTCTCTCTGGCGACGTGCTCTCCGCCTTTTCGATCGCCGTGGCGAACACGCCCGCCGACTACCGAATCGAGTTCGACGTGACCTACGACACCGCGTTCATCCCGCAGTCGTCGGTGACCTTCCTCACCAATTCGGTCGCCATCAACACCGCTGCCGGCAGCTGGAGCCAGGTCGACAATGTCGCCAACACCAATGGCCGCACCAACCAAACGCTCCACGTCGCCATCCCGCTCAGCAGCTTTACGGCCCTCACCGCGGGTTCCAATTCGTATAGCATCTACATCGCGCTCAACGGCAACTCGGGCGCGGGCAGCGCCACGGTCTTCTATGACAATTTTCGCCTGGTGAATCTCAACGCGCCCCTCACCGGCGATTTTGACGGCAACGGCACCGTCGACGCCGCCGACTACACGCTCTGGCGAGACTCCCTGGGTAGCACGACCAGCCTCTCCGCCGACGCCAACCTCAACGGCGTCGTCGACGAGGCAGATTACGCGCTGTGGAAGGCGAATTTCGGCGCGACTTTGGCGGGCGGCGGTGGCGCTGGCACGCCATCCAACCAGTTTGCGCCAGCGGTCCCGGAACCAAATTCAATATCATTGGCCCTGCTGGCCCTACTCACGATGATTGTCAAGTTTTTCTCGCGTCCAGTGCGACGCCCTCCCGCTTTTATGTTACCCTGTTGTTCAAGTGCTTTAGCAGTCGGGTTCGTTGACTTTTCTCGGTCACAGGTGGAGTGTGTGACATGACTGCATCATCCCCAGGACGGAGATCCGCCGGTTTCACCCTCGTCGAGCTGCTCGTCGTGATTGCCATCATCGGCATCCTCGTGGCGCTCTTGTTGCCAGCGATTCAAGCCGCCCGCGAAGCGGCCCGCCGCACCGAGTGCAAGAACAAGCTCCGTCAAATCGGCCTCGGCGTGCTGAATCACGTCGACTCGCTCAAAGTATTTCCCACCGGCGGCACGGGTCCTTCGCCGAAGATCGAAGACTTTGTCGACTCAAGCCGCAAACCATTTGGCGTCAAAAAGCAGGGACTCGGCTGGGGCTATCAGATACTCCCTTATCTCGAGGAAGGAGCCGTCCGCGGGCTAACCACGCAAGAAGAACTGCAGCAAGTATCGATTCCGCTCTACGTCTGCCCATCGCGCCGGCAGGGGCAGGTCTCGAGCACGCGCGTCGGCTTGGTGAAACTCACCGACTACGCATCCGCTCAGCCTTGCACACTCACCGTGCCGGCGTCGGTTTCCGGATTGGGTTCCTTGGGCATAAGTATGCCGTACACGCCCGTGGACCCGTCCAATTTGGCCGCCCAACACATGACCACGCTGCTCTACTCGTTTTGGGGTGGTAAAAACAACGCGGGACCTGCGATCTCGGTAAAGCAGATTCCCTATCGCTCCGGAGTCTACGACGGCGTCATCGTCCGTTCGCGTTTTCGGATCTCGCCTGCACCGCCCTTTGCCGACTACGCACCCGATCCGGCCAAGCCGTCCCAGATCTCCGACGGCAGCAGCAAGACCATGATGATCGGCGAAAAGTTTGTCCGCTCCGACCTGTACGAGGGTGGCAGCTACTCCGACGACCAGGGCTGGACCGACGGCTGGGACCCCGACACGGTCCGCTCGACCTGCATACCGCCTTTCCAGGACAGCGACGGCATCGCGTTTTCCTTTACGCCGCTCAACGGCACGACCGACTACTTCGGCGAGAATGCCGACGTCGTCTTTTTCGGCGCGGTCCACACCGGCGGCATCAACGCCGCCTTTGCCGATGGCTCGGTCCACTCGATTAGCTACGAGGTCGACCCCGTGGCCTTCAATCGCCTGGGCGCGAAAGACGACGGCGAAGTCGTCGACACCCAAGCCGTTAATTGAGCCGCGGACTGCATTTCCCACGCATTCGGCGTCGATTTGCACAATTTTTCACATTCCGCTGGCACCGCCCGAAAAATTGTGTTACCATCGTGTTCAAGTGCTTTAGCACGTGGTTGGGCAGGTGGTATTTCTCGTTCGGGCGGAGACGGTGACATGAATACGTGTCGCAAGTTGTGGCGGAAGCCAGGTTTCACCCTGGTGGAGCTGTTGGTGGTCATCGCCATCATCGGCATCCTCGTGGCCTTGTTGCTGCCGGCGATTCAAGCCGCCCGCGAAGCAGCCCGGCGCTCTCAGTGTACTAGCAACTTAAAGAATATTGCACTCGCAATTCATAACTTTCACGATACGCACCAGGAATTTCCTGCCGCCGTCCGATATCCGACAAATCCCCCAGGCGTCAACGGCGACCTGCAATACAGCCCGCTTACCGATACTCGGCAGTTCTGGAATTGGGCAATTGATATCTTGCCCTATATCGAAGAGCAGGCGTTGGCGAACCAATTTCAGATCGATAAAAGCACCCGATTACTCCCCACCGCCGGCAGCATTGGAACCGCGACCGATGTGAACAATGGTCCCCGCGGCACCGAAGTGGAGGTCATGCTGTGTCCCAGCGATCAGGGAAAGAATCGTCGATTCCAAGGGGCGGCCGGAAACCAGAATTGGGCACGCGGCAACTATGCCTACAATGCATTCCAGTTTTGGCCGGACGCGGCTATTTGGGAGTCATTTATTATCGATAGCCCGCCTGGGCGTACGGCGTACAGGGTGTTTAATTTTGGAGTCGGTGGGTTCGACGACTTGTCCGTCAATCGACGCATCGTTCTGAACGCGGCAAAAATTACCGACGGCACGTCAAAGACCATACTCCTCGCCGAAATGAACGTCGGAGTCAACGAACAGGACCGGCGCGGCGTCTGGGCGTTGGGGATGTGTGGGTCGAACTTCCATTGCCGGCATGCAGCATATCCTCCAAATGATTGCGCTGGGCAGCTCGATGACATTTATAAGGCCAATGAAATCGGACTTGATGAAGCGACGTTGCTGAGCGATTGCATGGACTATGATGAAGGCGTAGTAAATGCGAGCGGCCAATCCACGGTCAAAAGCCGTCATCCTGGCGGCGCGAATTGTGCCATGGCCGACGGCAGCGTACGGTTTATTGGCGATTTTATCGACGTCGGCAGGCTCGGCGAATGCGAAGACGGGCTGATCGACGACAAGAGTGACTGCGGTGATCAGACTACTCGCGAGCAACTTGGTGTTTGGGCCCGTCTGAACATCTCGCGCGATGGTTACGAAGTCTCCAGCGACTTTTAAGCTAAAATCGCCTATGGGTTTTCACTGCTATGCATAGCCAGTCGTAACGCACTCCGCCATAAATATGAACTCCATCGTAAGTCGATACAGCCTTCTTGTCGTCTGTTTCCTGATTGCTGGCGGGTGCGGTTCCAGCGGGCCATTTGATTACGTGCCGGTAAACGGTCGCGTGACCTACGAAGACGGGTCCCCGGTTCCCGGATCGTTCAAGATGATATTCGTGGCCCAAGACGCTCCTCCGGTCGGAGCGGCGCATCCCCGGCCTGCGTGCGCGAATGTCAACGATCAAGGCGTATTCGAATGCGTCACCAGCCACAAATATGGTGACGGCCTCATTCCTGGGAAACACAAGGTCGTCCTTCAAATCGGGGCCAAAAGTGACGGCACGCCAATTATCCCCCGCATTTACACGAGCAGCGAAACCACGCCGCTGGTGATCGACACGGCCGACGCGCCGCTCGAGATCAAGGTGCCCAAGCCGTAGGCGCGATTTGAGCTGCAACTGCGGCAACTTTTTTCCGCCGCCGCCCTACCCCGCCGCCCGCTGGACGACGTCCCACAGCCATTGCGGCTGGACGAAGAGCACCAGCGTTGCCGCGGTGCAGGCCATGCCGCCGAGCCAGGCTGGCAGGTCGATCGGTCGGGCCGTGCGATCGGCCGCCGGTTCGAGGTACATCACCGCGATCAGCCGCAGATAGTAGAACGCCGCGATCGCCGCGTTGACGGCCAACAGTGCGGCCAGCCAGTGGCCGACCGGCGTCGTCTCGCCCCAGGCGGCCCAGAACAAGTTCAGCTTGCCGAGGAAGCCGGCCGTTGGCGGCAAACCGGTGAGACTAAAGAGCGACACGGCCAGCAGCACGGCCGTCGTCGGATGCGTGCTGCTCAGGCCGCGGAGGTCGTCGATCGTTTCGAGCGGATGTTCGCCGCCGCCCGCACCCCGCAAGAGGGCAAACACGCCGATGGTCATCAGCCCATACGCAGCCAGATAGAACAACACCGCACTCGTCCCGCCGACCGCGCCCACGTTCCCCACCGCCAGCCCGACCAGCATGTAGCCGGCGTGGGCAATGCTCGAATAGGCCATCAGTCGGAACAGGTGTTTCTGCCGCAGCGCCATCAGGTTGCCGACAAACATCGTGGCTACGGCCAGGATCGACAGCAGCAGCCGGGCCGACTCGTCCGGCATCCACAGCCGCGGCGTGATCGTCGCCCCCGTGAGCGGCAACAACCGAATCAAGGCCACGAAGCCGACCACCTTGGGGATGAACGAGAGCATCGCCGCGTTCGAAGCGGGCACGCCTTGGAACACGTCGGGTGCATAAAAATGAAACGGCACGGCCGTGATCCGAAACGCCAGCCCCGAGACCAACAGCGCGAGTGCCACGTGGCGAATCAAGTTGTCGCCGCGGTCGGGCACGGAGAGCGACTCGGCGATGCCGGTGAGATTGGTGGTGCCGGTCGCCCCGTAGAGCCAGGCCATGCCGTAGAGCACCAGTGCCGACGAAAACACGCTGAGCATGAAGTACTTAACGGTCGCCTCTTGGGACGTCCGCCCGCGGCGGACCAGGTACAGCAGCACGTAGGTCGGGATGCTCACCAGTTCCAGCGAGAGGAACAGCCCCACCAGGTCGTTCGACGCCGCGACGAGATTGGTACCCGCCACGATCGCCAAGAGGCACGCATTGGCCTCCGCCGAGTGGGCGTCGTCGATCTGGTTCCAGAGGAGCAGCACGAGCAGGCCGCCAAAGGTGAGCGAAAGTCCGCGGGCAAACCAGGCCAGGTCGTCGGTCGCAAAGGGCCCGCCGATTGTCTGAGTCGGTGCGTGGTTGAACCAGATCAGCCCGGCCACACCCAGCGCCGCCAGCGCCAAACCGCCCCAGCGATGCCGCAACCCGGGCGCGGCGTGTCCGGCCGGGCTCACCAGGAACGGCCCCACCAGAAACATCACGCAGACCGTCGCCAGGAGCACGATCTCCGGCGCGATCAGCGCGGCCGCATGGTTCAGTAGTTCATACGAAGTGTTCATAGTTACTCGCTCACCAACTTGCTGCTAGCTCCGTCTCCGGCCGCAGCGATCTGCACATCGCCGTCCGCATAGAGTGCCGCCACCGCCTCAACGTCTGGCCGGATCACCTCCACCAGCGGTTGCGGCCGCAGCCCGATCCACAGGCAGAGCACGCAAATCGGCGCCAGTGCTAGTCCTTCGCGAAGTTTCATATCCGTCACCTGATGCGCGCCGTGGTGCGGTTCCACGAGCGGGCCGAACAGCAACGTTTGCAGCATCGTGAGCAGATACCAGGCACCGAGCACCAACCCGGTCGCTCCCAGCACCGCGTAGAGCGGGTGCCGCGCGAACATCCCGGCCAGCGAGAGGATCTCGCCCACAAACCCGTTGAGTCCCGGCAAGCCGATGCTCGAGAGGGAAATGAACACCAGCGCGACCGCGATCATCGGCAGCCGCGTTGCCAGGCCGCCCAGGTCGTCGAGCTCGCGCGTGTGATAGCGTTCGTAAATCATGCCGACGAGCAAAAACAATCCGCCGGTCGACAAACCGTGGTTGATCATCTGCAACACGCCGCCAGTGAGGCCCGCCACGTTGAGCGCGAACAACCCAAGCACGCAGAAGCCCATGTGGGCCACGCTCGAATAGGCGACCAGCTTCTTGATGTCGCGCTGGGCGAGCGCACAGAACGAACCGTAGATGATGCCGCCCACCGCCAGCGATCCCAACAGCGGCAAGCCGACCGTGAGGCACGCCTCGGGGAACATCGGCAGGCAGAGCCGCAGGAAGCCATAGGACCCCAGCTTCAAGAGCACGCCCGCCAAGAGCACGCTGCCCGCGGTCGGCGCTTCGACGTGGGCCAGCGGCAACCAGGTGTGGAACGGAATCACCGGCACCTTGATCAGGAACCCGGCCGAGAGGGCGAGGAACAGCGCGATTTGCGTCTCGCGGCTGAGCGGATTGGCCGCGAGCCAGTGGGCCAGCTCCGGCAGCGAGCAGGGCGTTTGCAGCCCCTGGCCCGCCACTAGCAGCACCAGCGACACGATTCCCAACAGCGTCACCAGACTGCCGGCGAGCGTGTACAGGAAAAACTTCACTGCTGCGTATCGCCGTCGCGGCCCGCCCCAGATGCCGATCATGAAAAACAGCGGAATCAGCGTGAACTCGAACGCCACGTAGAACAGCATCAAGTCGAACGCGCAGAACACCGCGACGAGGCCCGTCTCGAGCGCGAGCAGCGCCGTGTAAAACTCCGCCTCGCGGTCGGCGATCGACTCCCACGAGATCAGCACACACGACATCGTGAGCACCGTGGTGAGCACCACCAGCGTCAAGCTGATGCCGTCGAGCCCGAGCTGAAAATCGAACTGAAAGCCCTCGGCCCCTTCCGCCGCCGCGTCCGCCGCCGAGTAAGAGAACCAATGAAACCGTTGCTCGAATCGCGGCTGGATCGGAAACACCCCCTGCCCTGCCGCAGCCACCGGAGTCGCCGGCGGCAATTCACGAAACTGCTGGGCCAGGCCCAACGAAACGAGCAGCGTCGCCACGGTCGCCGCCAGCGCGATCCAACGCGGCGTGTGCCCCGACATCGAGCGGCGGAAAATCATCAAAAACGCCGCCGCCGCCAGCGGAATCGCCATCGTTAATAGTAGTAGAACTGTCATGCCAATTTGTCGATTACGGCGTCTATGTTTGATTGATGATTGATGATTGATGAACTCCCGAGATCATCAATCATCGATCAACATTCATCGATTTCTTCTCACATCATGAATTTCAACACCACCAACACACACCCCACCACGCCGGCGAGCATCACCAACGTATAGGTCGATACCAACCCATTGTGGACAAACACCGGCACGCGGCTGAGCACGACCGGCACCCGGCCCACGCCATCCACGATCTGGTCGACAATTGCCAGGTCGAACCAGCTCGACAGCCAGGCCAGCGCCACGCAGCGGCGCGATCAGCAGCCAGACGAAAATCTCGTCCAGATAAAACTTGTTGAGCGACAACGTGTAGAGCGGATCGAGCTTCCGCGCCAGCGCCGCGGGAATTCCGGGCGAACGGACGTAGAACCACCATGCCAGCGCGATTCCCACCACGCCGAGGCACGGCGCTGGAGATCATGATGTCCCAATGCAGGCCGTGCGGTTCGACGGCCGCGTGGCCTGGCGTGTGGTGCAGATATTCGGCGAACAAGTGCGTCGGCCCAAACACGAAGCCCACGAGCAACGCGCACACGGCGAGGATCCGCAGCGGCCAGGCCATCACCGGAGTCGCCTCATGGGGATGGTGGCCCGCTTCGGTCGGGAATCGCTCCTCGCCCCAGAACGTCATGAAGTAGGCGCGGAACGTGTAAAACGCCGTGAGCAATGCCGTGGCCATCGCCACGAGTTGAATCACGCCGAAAAACGTGCCGTGCTCCGAATTCTCGCCTGCCGCGGCGAGCACCGCGAGGATGTCGTCCTTGCTCCAGAAGCCGGAGAGCGGCGGCAAACCGGCCAGCGCCACCGCACCGCAGAGGAATGTCCAATGGGTGATCGGCAGCGCCTTCCGCAGGCCGCTGAACCGCCGCATGTCGATCACGTCGCCCATCGCGTGCATTACGCTGCCGGCCGCCAGGAACAACAGGGCTTTGAAAAACGCGTGCGTGAACAGGTGGAACATGCCGGCGGTGGCCGCGACGGTAGCCGCTTCGGCCCCGCCCACACCGGCCCCGAGGGCCATGAACATGTACCCGAGCTGACTGACGGTCGAATACGCGAGCACCCGCTTGAGATCGGTCTGCGTCAGCGCGATCAGCGCCGCGATGAGCGCGGTCGTCGCGCCAGTTGCCGCGACGACCATCTGCGCATCGGGCGAGAGAATGAACAGCGGCAGCGACCGGGCCAGCAGGTAGACGCCCGCCGTGACCATCGTCGCCGCGTGGATCAGCGCGCTCACGGGCGTGGGGCCTTCCATCGCGTCGGGCAGCCACACCATCAACGGGAACTGGGCACTCTTTCCCATCGCCCCCAGGAACAACAGCAGGCAGATCGTCGTGATCGTCGCCGCCGGCACCGCGGCCAGCCTGGCCGGATCGCCGAGCACCGCCGCAAAATCGAGCGAGCCAAACGTCCGCCAGATCATGAAGATGCCGAGGATGAAGCCGAAGTCGCCGATCCGGTTGACGACGAAGGCCTTCTTCGCCGCCGCGGCCGCGCTCGGCTTGCGGAACCAGAAGCCGATCAACAGGTAGCTGCACAGGCCGACCGCTTCCCAGAAGACGAACATCAGCAGGAAGTTCCCGGCCATCACGAGCATGCACATCGAGAACACGAACAGCGAAATCTCGGCGAAAAACCGCGCGAAACCAGGGTCGCCCTTCATGTAGCCGGCCCCGAACACCGCGACCAGGAAGCTGACGAACGTGACCATCGAGAGCATGATCGCCACGATCGCGTCGGCCTGGAGATCAACGCGGACTGCGAGCCCGCCGATGTTGAGGAATTCGTACCCCGTGGCGACGACCGGCGTCCCCGTGTGGCCCGTGAATCCGTTGGGCACGATCGATAGCAGCAGCGTGAACGAGCAAATCGCCGCCGTGGCGAGCGCGATCCAGCAGGGCCACTGGCTCCGCTCCCGCAGCAGCTTCGGGCCCAAGAGCGCCGTCACGATCGCTGCCGCGAGCGGTGCGCCCGGGATCAACCACATCACCACATTTTGCGTCGCTTCGGTCATAGACAATTAATATTTGATCGTTTCGCTAAACCCGGGCGAAGTCGCCCCATTCGACCGCGCGTCCGGCTCGCGACCCGCCGGCGTGAGTTGCGGGAAACGCTGAGCGGCCGGCAGATTGAGCGCCGGCTCATCCCGGTCCTCTTCCAGCATAGGCGGCGGCAGATCGGGCTCGCGGAGCGAGGTCCAGACCTCGATGTCGAGCGATTTCGATTTCTGATACAGCGCGAGCACCAGC
Organism: uncultured Planctomycetota bacterium; assembly: GCA_963847905.1. Taxonomy (GTDB): domain Bacteria; phylum Planctomycetota; class Planctomycetia; order Pirellulales; family Lacipirellulaceae; genus DASYDU01. The sequence goes on from CAWKBP010000009.1 coordinate 468,841, forward strand.
GCCAGCGCGAGTCCCGCCTCGCAGGCTGCCACGGTGAGGATGAAAATCGTGAACGCCTGCCCTTCCTGGCTGTGATGCATCCGGCCGAAGGTGACCAGCGTGAGCGACACGCCGTGCAGCATCAGCTCCGACGAGAGGATCATCAAAATCAGGTTGCGGCGCGTGAGGAACCCCAGCGCCCCGAGCACGAATAGCGCGGCTCCGACTGCCAGGTATCGCTCGACCTCGATTGTCACAGCGTCCCCTCCGCTCGCCGGGGAGCAATGGCGATCGCGCCGATCGCGGCTATCAAGAGCACCGTTCCGCCCAGTTCGACCGCGAATAGATAGTCGCCGAACAGCGATCGACCAAGTCCGTGGAGCGTGCCGATCGGCTGATCCTCGGCCGGCCGGCTCAGTTCGTTCGTGGTGATCGCCGGCCGCTCCTGCTCCGCCGCCGCCACTGCCTGGTGGGCATCCCAAATCTTGATCGTGTACATCAACGCGCCAAGCAGCACGAACGCCACGAGCGTCGCCAGGAACGGCTGCCGCGCCCGTTGATCGTAAACCGACGCCCCGGCCGGCTGAGCGAGCATCATCACAAACAGGAACGTGACGATGATCGCACCGGCGTAGACGATCACGGTCGCCGCCGCCAGAAACGGCGCCGACTGCAGCAGAAACAGCCCGCAGGTGCTGAACGTCACCATGGCGAACCACAGCGCCGCGTACACCGGCTTGCGGCTAGTGATCATCAGCACGGCACAGAGCAGCGCCGCAAGCGAAAAAATCCAAAACAAGATCGATTCCGCGATCGGACCCGTCGCCACATGCAGCTTCGACGCCAACATTCCGCCGCCAACGATCGTCAGCAGCCAGCCGCCGAACCGCGACCGCGGCCAGCTCGAAGGCATCAGCCACCACACGCCCAGTCCCATTAGGACGAGCGAAGTGACTAGCAACCAATTTTCAGTGATCCAATCCATGTGTAGTGCAATCAGTCTTCAGTTGTCAGTTTTCAGTGATCCGCCGCAGATTTAAAAACTGACGACTGAAAACTGACGACTCCCATTCACTTCCCATATCGATCCGGTGGTGCCTTGCCAATCGTGCCTGGCGAATCGGTCTTTGCCGCACGGTCCTTGTCCTCGACTTCGGTCGCGGGGCTGACCGTCGGCAACGCGCCGAACTCCGAAGCCGGGCCCAATCGCCCGCGGCCCGTTCGCACCGGATCGAGTGGGTTCGATTTCGTCTCGTCGTACACTTCGAGCAGCTTTTCTTTGTTGAACAGCATCTCCGCACGCGAGGTGGCCGTCAGGTCGTAGATGTGCGTGAGCTCGATCGCGTCGACCGGGCAGGCCTCTTCGCACATGCCGCAGTAGATGCAGCGCAACTCGTCCAGCACGAACGTCGCCGGGAACTTGTCGCGGTCGGGCCACTCGGGCGGCGCGGGCGCCGCTTCGATTGCAATGCAATTGGCCGGGCAGGCCGTCGCGCAGAGCATGCAGGCCACACACTTCACGCGCCCCTGTTCGTCCCGGTTGAGCCGATGCACGCCGCGATAATGTTCGGGCAGCTGCGGCTTCACTTCCGGGTACTGCTGCGTCACGGTGCGGTTCATCGTGATGTGGTCGATCGTCGTCCGCAATCCGGACACGATCGCCGGCAGGAACGTCGCCTCCCAGAAGCCAAATTCCGGCTCCTCAACCCACGTCACGTCTTTGTGTGCAATTGGCATAATAATACTTCTTTTGACAGGATCACATGATCTGTCTGGATCTACAGGATGCAGAATGAATTTGAGTTGCTATTTCTCTTCCCCATCCTGTCGATCCACAACGATCCTGTAATCCTGTCGAATTCTCTTAGTTCGCAAATGCCGCCGGTCGGCTCGCTCGCGGTCGACGCCGAATCTCGGCTCGCTTCGCGTTCACACCCATCACGCCTGCCACGACAAACAGCGCCACCGAAATCGCCAGCAGCCACCAGTGGTTCCAGCCAAACTGCAGCACCGTCATCACGATCACGACGTTGGCGAGCGCGAGCGGAATCAGCACCTTCCAAGCCAGCCCCATCAGCTGATCGAAGCGAAACCGCGGGATCGTCCAGCGAATTAGCATGATCAGCACGATCATGAGCCCGACTTTGGCCAGCAGCACGCCGACCTTCACCAGCCAGGCACCGGCGTACGCACTCTCGGGCGTGGCGATCCAGGGCAACTGCCAGCCGCCGAAAAACAGGATCGACGTCAGGAAGCTGATCGTCACGACGTGGACATATTCGCCGAGGAAGAACATCGCAAAGCGGAAGCCGCCGTATTCCGTATGGTAGCCGCCGACCAACTCCTGCTCGCACTCGGGCAGGTCAAACGGCATCCGGTTCGACTCGGCCAAGGCGCTTGTGAAAAACACCAGGCACGCCACCGGCTGGTACCAGAAGTTCCAGTGCCAGAAGCCGCCGTCGGCCTGCCGCATGAGGATGTTCTCGAGGTTGAGCGAACCGGTGAGCAGCGCGATGCCCAGCACGCTCATGCCGAGTGGAATCTCGTAGCTCACCACCTGGGCGCTGGCCCGCAGTGCGCCGAGCATGCTGTATTTGTTGTTCGACGCCCAGCCGCCGAGGATCACGCCGTACACGGCCAGGCTGGTGATCGCGAAGATGAAGACGATGCCGACGTCGATATTTGGCGCGACGATGAATCGCAAGAAGCCCAAATACTCCGGGGCCTGGCCGACCGGCCCAAACGGCACCACGGCAAATGCCAACAGCGTCGTAAACACCGAGATCATCGGCGCGATGCGGTACAAGAACGCATCGACGTGCGCTGGCCGCGGGTCTTCTTTGAGCACTAGCTTGATACCGTCGGCGAGCGGCTGCAACAGCCCCCACGGCCCGACGCGGTTCGGCCCGATGCGGTCCTGCATCCGCGCCGAAATCTTTCGCTCGAGCAGCACCAGATAGGCGCACGTTCCCAGCACCGCGCCGAAGACGACGAAAATCGTGATCAAAGTCTGAACGTTTGGATTTTCGAGGAGCGTCATGTGCTGGCCACCATCGTTTCGGCCTCGAGACGGATGCCCTGCTCGCCGATTTCGCCGCTCGACGAGCGCCGCGAGTGTCGGAATCGCAGCCGCCATCTCGCGGCGAATCGCGCTCAAATTGAACAAGCCGCGGCGCCCGTGAGCTCCCACAAGAATGCGCCCATCCGGCCGCGAACTGCCCGGTCCGCGGACAGCCCGCTGGATGTTTTGGGCGAGCCCTGCGTGATTCACGAACGTCCCCTCGCGCTCGGCGAACGCACCGCCGGCGAGCACCATTGTCGCCTGGCGAGTCGCGGCCGACGGGAAAATGTCCTGCACGACGACTGTCTCAGGTTTGGCGAGTGCGGCGGCTTGCTCGTCACTGATCCAACCTCGCGGATCGCCGCCTACTAGATACATCGCGCCGAAGTTGCCACTCGCCGCTTGACCCAGCACGTCGCCAAACGGCGTCGCCGCACCGGCGAAGTACTGCAAAATGATTTCAATGCCGCGCCGATTGGGACACTTCTCGGCGCGGATCGTAAACTTAGTCGGCTCGACTGCGCGGCCGTGGACGTCTTTGGGGTAGTTATCGTCGTTGCCGACGACGCGAACGGGGCCCAGTGCCAGCGTCACATTCCCCGAAATTGATTTCAAATAGCTGGCCAGCAGATACGCTTCTTCCAGCGTCATCCAGGGCGAAAGCACCCCGGCGATCCCTTGCGAACTCTTGCCCGCCGCTTCGAACGCCGCCCGCACCGCCTCGAGCACTGCGTCCCAATCGCGCGAGACCAGGCTGCCATCGCGCCGCTTCAATTCCGGCACGGTGAGCCGCTCTTCGGCTTGCTGATATTTCCAGCCGAACCGGCCCTCGTCGCACATGAAGTGGCCCTGCGCCTGCGGATTCGGCCGCGGCCGCAGACGGTAAACATTGTCTTCGTTCTGATCGACGTGGATGCTGCAGCCCGTGCTGCAATCGGGGCAAACGCTGTTCGCGCTCTTGAGCCACCAGACCCGCTGCTTGTAGAGGAAGTCCTTGCTGCACAGTGCGCCGACCGGGCAAAGGTCGACCACGTTGCCGGCCAGCTTGTTGTTGCAAGGTTGGCCCGGGAAGATGTCGATCTCTTCGTGCGTGCCACGGCCGACGACCTGCAGTTCTGCCGTGCCGCTGATCTCGCGCGTGAAGCGGACACAACGGCTGCACATGATGCAGCGATCCGTGAACAGCGTGATCTGGTCGCCGATGTGATCCTTGTCCGGCTTGATGTTCTTCGGCTCTTGCAGCCGGCTGTAGCCGCGACCGTAGTGGTAGCTGTAGTCCTGCAGAAAGCACTCGCCCGCCTGATCGCAGGTCGGACAATCGAGCGGGTGGTTGAGGAGCAAGTATTCGAGCGTCGCCTTCTGCGCGGCCCGCACCTTCTCGCTATCGGCCACCACGACCGTGCCGTCCTTCACTTGCTGCTGGCAGCCCGGCACCAGCTTGCCATCCATCACAATGCTGCCGTCCGGCTTCTTCTGCCCGAGCTCGACCAGACACATCCGACAACTGGCCACCACGGAGAGCGCCGGATGCCAACAATAGGATGGAATCTCAAAGCCAATCCGCTGCGCAGCCTGAATACAATTCAGCCGCTCCTCGTCGGCAAATTCAACCGGCTGTCCGTTTATGATCGCGGTAGGCACTGGGACGATTCCGTGGATGCAAGCGTTATCGGTAAAAGTTTTTGCGCACAAGACGCCAAGGAGCAAAGATCGCCAAGAAAAGCCAAGGCCAGTAAGAATTGCGTGACAGGCCGATGCGTTGTCCACCCAATTCTTCTGACTTTTTTGCGTCCTTCGCTCCTTTGCGTCTTTCGCACTAAATTGTGTTGGATTGCAATCAGTTAATGTGCTGCCATCAGCTGGTCAGCGGCCGTGATCGAGCGCTGGCGGCTGGTGATGTAATCTTCAAACTCGCCGCGGAATTTTTTGATCGCGTTCTTCACTGGCCAGGCGGCCCCGTCGGAGAGGCCGCAGATCGTCGTGCCGGGGATGATGCCCATCGAGGCGGCCACTTCGTAGCAGCAAGTCGAGGTCTTCGAGCTTGCCTTCGCCGCTGCGAATCCGCGTGAGGATCTTCGTCATCCATGCAGTGCCTTCGCGGCACGGCGTACACTGGCCACACGATTCGTGCGACATGAACCGGCAGCAGTTGTAGAGCACGTCGACCATGCTCGTCTGGTCGTCGACCACGACGACTGCCGCCGTGCCCAATCCCAGGCACCCTGCCCTGCCCGGCCCGGCGAAATCGAGCGGCGTATCGATCTCGTCCGCCGACAGGAAGCCCATGCTGATCCCGCCCGGCACGATCGCCTTCGCCTTGCGGCCTTTCCACACGCCGCCCGCATGCTCGTCGATCAACTCGCGGGCCGTCACGCCCAGCGGCAACTCGACGCAGCCCGGCTTGTTCACGTGCCCGCTGATGCAATACAACTTCGGCCCGAAGCTGCCCTGATCGCGGGGATTGTTCGGGTCGGGCTGCACGCCGATCGATTTGAACCAATCGACGCCCCGCTCCAAAATGTGCTTCACACAGCAGAGCGTCTCGACGTTGTTCACGATCGTCGGCTTGCGAAACAGACCTTCGATCGCGGGAAACGGGGGCTTGATCCGCGGCCAGGCCCGCTTGCCTTCGAGGCTTTCGATCAACCCGGTCTCTTCGCCGCAGATGTACGCCCCCGCACCGCGGTGTAGGTACACATCCAGGTCGAAGCCGCTGCCTTGAATGTTCTTGCCCAATAGCCCCGCCGCATAACACTCGCGGATCGCCGCGTCGAGCACGCGGTAACACTTGCCATACTCGTAGCGCAAATAGATATAGGCCGTGTGCGAACGAATCGCATGACAGGCGATGGCGATCCCCTCGAGCAACTGGTGCGGATCGAGCTCCATCAGGATGCGGTTGTTGAACGTCCCCGGCTCGCTCTCGTCGGCGTTCACGCAGAGGTAAATCGGCCCCGGATGATTCTTCGGCAGGAAGGTCCACTTCAGTCCGGCCGAAAACCCGGCCCCGCCCCGCCCACGCAAGCCCGCGTCCTTCACGAGCGTCGTGACCGCATCCGGCTCCATCGAGAGCGATCGCTTGAACGTCTCGTACCCGCCATCGGCGCAATAGCCAGCAAGCGCCGCACTATCGGGCTTGTTGATTCGAGCAAGCAGAACTGGTTCAAACTTCGGCATGACTTCAAACCACAACTATTTTGACAGGATTACAGGATCGGAAATGATTTACAGGATTAAAAATCTAAAATTGACCGCTGCCCTCATCCTGTCGATCCCCAAAAAAATCCTGTTATCCTGTCAAAAACTAAAGCTGTTCAAGTACCTTTGCGGCACTCTCCGCGTCCAAATTCATGTGACACGCTTCATCCACCAACATACAAGGCGCCCCTTCGCAGGCACCCAGGCACTCGGCAAACTCGAGCGTAAACTTCCCGTCCGCCGAGTTGTGCCCCGGCTTCACGCCGGTCTTTTCCGAGAGTGCGAGCAGCATCTCTTCGCTTCCCCGCAACATGCAAGAAATACTCCGGCAGACCCACACGCGATGCTTCCCCATCGCGTGTCCTTCCTCCTTGAAGAACTGGTAGAACGTCATCGTGTCGGAAATTTCCGACGGATGAAGTTCCAGCAGCTCTGCGATCTCGACCATCGCCGCCGGCGTCACCTCGCGCTGCGCATCGTGAACGATGTGCAGCGCCGGCAGCGTCACCGCGCGCTTGTCCGGATACTTCGGGAACTCGGCCCGGATCCGCTCTCGCAACTCGTCACTCAACACCGGCATGGCAACTCTCTAAAAATCAACAAGCTGTTTGTTCGCGCAAAGACGCCAAGGGGCAAAGATCGCAAAGAAAACAGCAGTAGTGAAAATTTTCACAATCTATCTTAAAAAAATTCCTTCCCCGTCTTTCTTTGCGTTCTTTGCCCCTTTGCGTCTTGCGCGCGCACGTGGTTTTCGGATCGCCTGCCATATTCGTCACCGATCCAGCTCCGCTGCGATGATGTTGATGCTCCCCAGCACCGCAACCACGTCGCTCAATTGATAACCGCGAATGATATGTGGAAACAAGCCGAAATGGATATACGAAGGGGGTCGGGTCCGCGCTCGGTAGGCCCGGGTCGTCCCGTCGCCCGCGATATAAAAGCCCAGTTCGCCGTTGGGAGATTCCTGAGCCGCGTAGATTTCCTCGTGCGGCACATCGTAGCCCCGATTCGGCATCAGCACCTCGAAATGCTGGATCAACCCCTCGATGCTGCGGTAAACGGGCGGTTTGGCCGGCAACACCACGTCGGTCACCGACTCGACGTTCACCGGCCCGCCCGGCAACTTGTCGAGCGCCTGCTGAATCAGTTTGACGCTCTCCTCCATCTCGCGCATCCTGCACAAATAACGGGCATAGCAATCGCCCCCGGTTGAGCAGATTACCTGGAATTCCAGGTCTTCGTAGGCGAGATAGGGCTCGTCCTTTCGCAAATCGCGTACCACGCCGCTGGCCCGCGCCACCGGGCCGGTCGCGCCATAGTTGATCGCGTCCTCGCGCGTGAGCACGCCGATCCCCTTGGTGCGATCAATGAAAATTCGATTCCGCGTAAGCAGCTTGTCGATCTCGCGGTAGGTCGGCGGGAACTCGCGCAAGAACTTCTGCACCCGCGCGATCCACTCGTCGTTCACGTCCAGCATCACGCCGCCGACGCGGGTGTAGCTCGTGTGGAACCGTTGCCCCGAGGCAAACTCGACGATGTCGTAAATCTTCTCGCGCTGCTCGAAACCGTAGAGAAACGCGGTGAACGCTCCCAGGTCGAGCGCGGTGGTCCCCACGTTGAGCAAGTGATCGTGCAGCCGCATCAGCTCAGCCAGGATCGTCCGCAAGTAGACGCACCGCGGCGTGAGCTCGATCCCTAGCAGCTTCTCGACCGCATGATGCCAGGCCAACTCGTTCGCCAGCGGCGAGACGTAGTTCATCCGGTCGACAATCGTCACATACTGATTGAAGTCGAGATGTTCGCCCAGCTTCTCAAACCCGCTATGCAAGTAGCCAATATGCGGCACCGCGTCGACCACCCGCTCGCCGTCGAGCGTGAGCACCAGCCGCAACGTCGTATGCGTCGCCGGATGCTGCGGACCAAAATTCAAGGTCCACAAATACTCGCGCTCCGTCGAGTCAGCAGGCAGTGTGTCGGCGAGGGATAGGGGCATTGTCGTATTAAGCGATGAGCGATAAACGATGAGCGATAAACTGTCTTTCGTTCATTGTTTATCGCTCATCATTTATCGTTTCTCTAACTTTCGGCTCTAGTAATCACAGGGAAATTGTGTCGCTCGCCACGCCCTTTGAGCGGATAGTCTTTCCGCAGCGGAAAGGCCGTGAACTCTTCCGGCATCAGGATTCGCCGCAGGTCGGGATGGCCGGTGAACTTGATGCCGAACATGTCGAACACCTCGCGCTCCAGCCAATCGGCACTCTTCCACAGCGGATACGCGCTGGGCACATTCAGCTCGGGCGGATTCAAAAACGTCTTCACGATCACCCGCTCGCCGCTGGTCGTGCTCACCAGCACATAGACCAGGCCAAACCGGTCCGTGGCCCCTTCGTACTCCAGGTAGTCGACCGCCGTCATCTCGGCCAGCGTGTCGAAGCTGTTGCGTTTGAGGAACTCCAGCACCGGGTAGATCCGCGGTTGCGGCACGACGAATCGCCGGTTGTCGCGAAACGTCGACTCCGTGATCTCGTTACCGAATCGCTCCTGGAGCGTGGTCAGTTCCAACATCCAACTCATCCTGAGACTTCGGGAATGGAGGTGTAACGACTGATTGGCTTCTCGGCGTCGACGTCGATCGTCGGCGGATTGAAAACATCCAAACCGGCAATCGGTGCCGCTTCGCGGAAGCGGCGAATCTCGTCCGGATCGAACTTGGCGGGCCCGGTGGGCGTCGTCCGCTCGAGGAATTCGCGGCCCGTGAACGTGCCGGTCTTCATGATCTTGTCTTGCATCTCGATCAGCGCCGCGAGCAACTGCTCCGGCCGCGGTGGGCAGCCCGGCACGTAGATATCTACCGGGATGAACCGATCGACGCCCTGCACCACGGCATACGTATCGAACACGCCGCCCGTGCAGGCACAGGCCCCCATCGACATGCACCACTTCGGCTCCGGCATCTGCAGCCAAATCCGCTGCAACACGGGAAGCATCTTCATCACCACGCGCCCCGCGACGATCAGCAAGTCGCACTGCCGCGGGCTGAACCGCATCACTTCGGCCCCGAACCGCGCGATGTCGTGCCGCGAGGCGGCGGTCGCCATCAGCTCGATCCCGCAGCAGGCGGTGGCAAAGGGCATCGGCCAGAGGCTGTTCGAGCGGGCCCAATTGGCGGCCGCGTCGAGCTTGGTGAGAAACACGTTTTCCGGCAAACCTACCGCCATCGGAAGACCCCCTTCCGCCAGGCATAGATATAAGCAATCGCCAGCGTCCCCATGAACACCAGCATCAACACAAACACCGTGTCGCTCAGTTCCTTGGGAATGCCCGCTTCCGCGCCAGTGGCATTGGTATAGGCGCTCACCGCCCAGGGATAGAGAAACAACAGTTCAACGTCGAACACCAGAAACAAGATCGCCACCAGATAGAACCGCACGTCGAACGCCTGGCGGGCGTCCCCGATCGGGTCCATGCCCGATTCGTACGGCATTTCCTTGACGGCCGTCTTCTTCTTCGGCCCGGCGAACCGCGCCAAAACGAGATTCGTGGCCACAAACCCCAGCAGCACCAGGGCGTAGACAAACAGCGGCGGAAAGTCGGGGATATTAGGCATCGGACAAGCTCGGGCTAGCGCGGCTGCGTCGGAATTCGTCGCGCAGCCGAATGGCGGGGCCCCACACTCCGTTTCGGCCGCCAAATCCCTGGCAGCTGACACTCTCTAGGCGGCAATCTCGCGGGCGGGAAGTTGCAGGCGAATTTTAGCCGCTACAGCACCCATCCACAAGTCGAAACGTCATGCCCCAGAAGGACTTGGACCCCAACATGCCCCACCTCAGGACCGGCGATTTGACTCGTCGCATCGCGTCCAGTCATTTCGCGTCCCGCTGGAAATCCTCCCAATCGCGCCGCGACTTTTCCGCCAGCGGGTGCTTCGCCGCCGCATAGGTTTCGGCTCGCAGCTTGAGCAGCTCCTCCTGCCACGGCGGATTCGGCTCCAGCTCCGCGAGCGCTTCGAGCACGGCCTCCTGCCCCAATTCTTCCGCGATCATCAGCCGAGCCAGCTTCCGCTGGTGTTCGAAACGATATCCGGCAAACGGCTTGGCCAACGCAGCGAACAGCCGCTGCCGAGTAGGAGCGTCCGCATCCGCGATTTGCGTAATCAGGCCGATCGTCGGCTTCACCAGCGGTGCGATGATCCACGGATCGACTGCCAGGCGTTCAAAAACCACGGCCAGCGTCGCGCCGGCCTGCGCCGCATCCTTCCGTTTCCAATAATATACCACCACAATCGCTGCCGACTCGGTCGGATAGCGCGTCTCGATCGGCGCCAACAGCTCCAAGCACTCGACCTCGCCCAGCTCGGCATGGGCCCGCGCTCGCACCAGGCGGTCGAAGTCGCCCAATTCGCCCGGGGGTAATTCCGACCAGGCATCGAGCGCCCCGCGGTAGTCTTCGTTGGCGAATTTAATATAGGCCTGATTCAGCATGCGTAGTTCCGGCTTCGCCGAGTCCGCCGTGAGCAGTTCTCCATTGTAGAGCCAGTTAAACTCCGTCCGCCGTTTCTCCACTAAACCCCAATCAATCGCGTCGCCCTCCACCGGCGGACGATGATTGCCCGCTTCAATTGCCGCCAACCGGACCCGCGAACCCGAATACCCCGTGTTCGAGCCGACCGTTTTGGCAAAACCATATTCGAGAAAATTGCGATCATCCGTGTTCGGCACATAGATGCCCGGCTCAACCAATTGATCGACAAACTCCCTGCTCGCCAAAAAACGGGCCAGGAAGCCCTCCAAATCATTGACATTCCACGCCACCCGTATCGCCTCGGCGAGCATTGGCTCTGCAATCCGCTTGCGCAGCTCGGCGGCGGAATAGGCAATCGGCTGCTGCGAACAAACCAACTGCAAATCGCTCGGAATTGTCTGCCAGATCTCGACATGCTTAAACTCACTCCGCGCCGTGGCCAGCACCGTGTTGACCGTCAGCGCATCGACTTCGTAAGCCTGTACCCACTGCACGAAGATCCCACCGGGCGCGAGCCGATCGCGGACCGCCCGATAGAACTCCTGCGTGTAGAGCGACGCCACCCCTGCGCGATATGGATTCGACGGCTCGGACAGGATCACGTCGTATTTCTCTTCGCTGGTGAGCACATGCTCGCGGCCGTCGTTGTAGATGCGGCGAACCCGGGATGCTCGAGCACGTTTCGATTGAGCTTACTCGAACGACGGACCATTTCGTCGATCGCCGGCTCCAATTCCACCACGTCGACCCGCTCGATTCCCGGCATCGACGCCAGCCATCCGGCCGACTCGCCCGTCCCCAAACCGATCACCAGCCCCTTCTTCGGCGCCGGATGCAGCGCCGCGCCAATGATCGCCACGCCGATCTGCGTGCCCGCGTCCCCCAGCGCGTTGCCGTCGTTCTTGCCGTTGACAAAAAACGACAGGCCGTCGGGCGTGGTGATCCCGATGCTCGATTCGATCCCCTCCGCCTCCCAAATCAAGTCGCGGCGCAGCTCGTTGCCCCACCACTTCGTCTCGTTCAACGCACTCGCCGGCGGCACGACCGCCCGACCCGCCCCGATCCCGCCGTGCCGCCAAACCGCCGTCGGGCCCTGCTGCAACACCGCTACGATCGCCAGCGCCAACAGCGCCGCCACCCCCACCACGCCGCGTCCCATGCCGCGCCAATTCCGCGCGACGATCACGGCCGAGAGCGCCGCCAGCAACATCACCACCGCTCGCCAAGTCCCCGGCGCCGAGAGCAGCGGCAGCGCCCCGAAGCCACCTACCAGCGAGCCGGCGATCGCACCCACCGTGTTCCAAGCATACGCCGTTCCCAATTGCCGGCTCACTCCAGCCCGCCCCTCTCCCAACAGCGCCACCAACAACGGGAATTGCAATCCACTCACCAGCGCCACCGGCAACACCACGATCGACATCACGACACACCAGCCGCTGGCCACCTGCAGGAACGACGTCGATTGGACGAACCACCTCCCCGCATACAGCGCCAGCCAATCGCCCAGCGCCAGCGGCAATGCTGCCAGCGCCGCCTCGGCCGCACAAGTGAGCGCCAGCACGGACCAGCTCGGCCGCACGGAACGAGACACCCAATGATACGAAGCGCCCCCACGCCGATCCCCAACAGCGCGATGCACAGGATCAGCCCGAACGTAAACGTCGTCCCGCCCAGGATCGGCCCGAGCATGCGGTACCACACCAACTCCAGCGTGAAAAACGTAAACCCCAGCACCGCTGCCGTCGCATAGACGAGCCCGCCGCCGCCAGCGCACTCCGCGGCAGTCTCTCTACCACTGGTCTCTGTGGCCACCTCCATCGCCGGCACCCGCCGCGACCAGGCCAGCGCCGTCACGCCCGCCATTAAGTTCATCGCGCAGCCGAACCACAGCGTGGCCCGCGTGCCGAGCAACTCGAGCGCAAAGAACGTGGCCAGAAACGCGCCGCACACCGCGCCAAGTGTGTTCACTCCATACAACACCGCGAGCGCCCGCCGCCGCACGTCGCCCGTCGGCGTGATCGATCGCACCGCCGCCGGCAGCGTGCCGCCCATCAAGAATGTCGGCACACCCATCACCGCCACCGTGAGCAGCAGCCGCACCGCCGTCGCTCCGCCCAGCCCGAGCGACTCCTGCCCGCCGAGCGAGAAGTAGAACTTCGCCACGAGCTGTACCAACAGCGGCGTCGCCGCCACCGACAGCGCCACCGCCGTCTCGAGCGCGCCGTACATCCGCAGCGGGTTCGGCGAACGGTCGGCCCGCCGACCCAAGATGGCGCTCCCCAACCCCAGCCCACCCATAAAAATCGCCAACACCGCCGCCACCGCCGCCGTCGTCGCGCCGAAGACCAGCCGCAGCTCACGCATCCAGGCGACTTGAAACACGAGCGCCGAACCGCCCGAAACGAACAGCATCAGCCCCACCAGCCCCAGACTCGGGGCGCGCAATTTCGCGGCCGGCGCAGGTTCGATCCGCTCCGCCGGACGGCGATTTTTTCCCGCTACGACGCGCGCACGTTGCTTACGGCTCGCCAGAGTCGGCCTCCCAATGCGAGATGCGTTAAAGTTGGAAATCGAGCGACGATGCATCATCGACGCCGCCCCGCCGCTGGTCAATTCGACAAAAAAGCTGCTTGAACTCCTGCGCAATTTCTGCGATTATTTATAAATATCAGTATACTGTCTGCGGCAACCGCCGCTGCCGACCAACTCTCGAACTCCGGCGGAGAACGAATCGCATGTCTTGCAAATCCTCGCTGATTGCGTCCCTGGCCATTACCCTCGGCACATTGGCATTCACGACTTCTTCGGCCATCGCCGCCGAGCCGCTCAAAGCTCAAGCCGCCATCCGCGGCGACCGCGACGCCGGCACCATCAGCCGCAACCTCTACGGCCAATTTGCCGAACACCTGGGCCGTTGCATCTACGACGGCATCTGGGTCGGCGAAGAATCGAAGATCCCCAACACCCGCGGCATGCGGACCGACATCATCGACGCCCTCAAGGCGATCAACATCCCCAATCTCCGCTGGCCCGGCGGCTGCTATGCCGACGATTACCACTGGCGCGACGGCATCGGTCCCCGCGCCGACCGCCCCAGTACGCTCAATATCCACTGGGGTCAGGTCGTCGACACCAACGCCTTCGGCACGCACGAGTTCCTCGACCTTTGCGAACAGCTCGGCTGCGAGCCCTATCTCGCGGGCAACGTCGGCAGCGGCTCGCCCGAAGAGATGCGCGACTGGATCGAGTACATGACCTTCGACGGCGACAGCGAGCTGGCCAACCTCCGCCGCAAGAACGGCCGCGACAAGCCTTGGAAGATCAAGTACTTCGGCGTCGGCAACGAGAACTGGGGCTGCGGCGGCGAGATGCGACCCGAATACTACGCCGATCTGTTCCGCCGCTACGCCAGCTTCTGCCGCGACTTCGGCGGCAACAAGCTCGTCCGCGTCGCCTGCGGTCCCGGCGGGCTCAACGCAGCTTGGACCCGCGTGATGATGGACCGCGCCGCCAACCAGATGCAGGCCTACTCGCTCCACTTCTACACCGTCTGGCCCGAGTGGAACGACAAAACTCCCGCCACCGGCTTCGGCGAAAAGGAATGGTTCGAGATCCTCCGCGAGTGCCTCAACATGGAAAGGCACTCGACGAAACCGAAGAGATCATGGACCGCGTCGACCCCAATAAACGCATCGAGCTCTACGCCGACGAGTGGGGCTCCTGGTACCGCGTCGACGAAGGCCACCCCGGTTACGGCCTTTACCAGCAGAATTCGCTCCGCGACGCCGTGCTCGCCGGCCTCACTTTCCACATCTTCCACGAGCACAACGACCGGCTGAAAATGGCCAACATCGCCCAGGTGGTCAACGTGCTGCAAGCGATGATCCTCACCGACGAAGATCGCATGTTGCTCACGCCGACGTATTGGGTCTTCGAAATGTACAAGGTCCACCAGGACGCGACCCGCCTGCCGGTCCGCCTCGCCTCGCCCGACTACGAGTTCGACGGCAAGAAAATCCCGGCACTGTCGGTCTCTGCCTCGCGCGACAAGGCGGGCGTGGTGCACGTTTCGATCGTCAACACCCACGCCAGCGAGGCCGTCGCGCTCGACTGCAAGCTCAACGGCGTCGAAGCCACAAAAGTTGCCGGCCGCATCCTTACGGCCGACAACCTTGACGCTCACAATACTTTTGACAAACCGAACCAGGTGAAAGCCCACCGAGTTCGCCGGCGCGAAACTCGACGGCGAAAAACTCACCGCCGAAATCCCGCCCCACTCCGTCATCGTGTTAACGCTCGAGTAGCGCAAACGCTCCCGTTAACCGCGACGCGAAGCCCAGTTCTGCTGGGCCGAGCGGAGCGCGGTTTGTCGCCTCACTCCACCGTCCACAACACGACGTTGTCCTGGTCCTTCGTAAAGATCCGCTTCCCCGAAGCGACCGGATACGCGTACGTCGGCGTCTCGGCGACTTTGTACCGCGCGAGCTCTTTGAACTCCGTGGCACTCGGCTCGAAAACGACCAGCTCCGA
The DNA here is from genome assembly GCA_963847905.1 of uncultured Planctomycetota bacterium. Classification (GTDB taxonomy): domain Bacteria; phylum Planctomycetota; class Planctomycetia; order Pirellulales; family Lacipirellulaceae; genus DASYDU01. The sequence continues at coordinate 484,130 of CAWKBP010000009.1, forward strand.
CGCCGGCGTGAGCGCGATCAGCACCGACCCCGCGTCGACGACCGATCCATAGCCGCCACCGCCTCCGCGACCACCTCGGCCACCGCGACCCCGCCCGCCCGGTCCGCCAGGCCCCCGTCGCTCGCCATCGCCGCGGCGCCGCTGGCCGTCTTGCGGTTGCGCGTTTTCGCCGCCCTGCCCTTCCGCCGCTGGCTCTGTCGCTGGATCTGTCGCCTGCGCCAAGAGGCCGGTCGACACGAATTGCACGGCGACCTTCGACATCGGCACAACGTCGGCCCGATCGCCCGGCCCCTCTTCGCCCCGCTGTCCATCACGCGGTCTGCCAGGTCCGCCCGGCCCACCGGGACCACGCCCGCCAGGCCCAAACGGTCCGCCACGCGGCGGCTCGGCGCCGCCCAGCGGTTGCGTCCAAGTCGTCTCGTGCGTGTCGAGGCTGATCGCGAACAACGCATTGTTCGTCGACAAACCGTACATCGTCCCGTCCTTGAGCACCGGCGTGTTGAATCGCGTCGTGCTGTCCGTATTCTTCCACAGCTCCTCTTCCTGGAGCTGGCCGTCTACCATGGTGAGACCGATCGCGGTGAACCCGCTGCCCGGACCGGAAACGATCAGCGTCTCGCCGTCGACCATCGGCGACGCCGAAGTGCCGCGGCCTTGCTCGTAGGGAATCTTCCAAACTTCCTTGCCGTCGGCCACCGTCACGCCGACCAGGCTTTTGTCCGTCGGGGCGATCACGACATCCGTGCCGCCAAACGACATCACCACCGGCGAGCCATTCGACGGGCCTTCGCCGGTCCAGCGCCATCTTTCTTCGCCGCTCGCCAGGTTAAAGGCAATGATCCCGCCTTCGTCCGATCCGCCCAGCTGCGCGATGCACAGCCCGCCGGCGACGATCGGCGAACTCGACGTATAGAACATCGGCCACTTGCCGGGGAACGGATCCTTCCGCCACAAGAGTTCGCCCGAAGCCGCGTCGAAGCACGAGAGGATGCCGCGGACGCCGAGCGTCACCACCTTGCCATCCGCCACCGTCGGCGAACAACGCGGCCCTTGGAACCCCGACGCCCCGCCGGTCGTCCCTTCGCTGGCGTATGAATCTTTCCAGACTTCCTCGCCCGTCGCCGCATCCAGGCACCGCGCGATCTCATTCCCATCCTGCCGCGAAAAGACATACAATTTGTCGCCCACCAGGGAAGGCGTCGCCGCACCATCTCCAATCGCGACCGACCACTTCTTATTCAGCTCCTTCGGCCAGGTCGCCGGCGCAGTGAAAACTCCGAGGCTTTCGCGTCCCGGTTGTCCCCCCGCCACTGCGACCAGTCCTGCGCCCCGGCCTGTCCCACCGCAAGCGCCGCAGACCCAATCACCACTGCCGCCAGAAACTTCGCCATCCGTTCATAGCCAGCTCCTTATGTTCGGTCCCAGCCGAAGAGGCGCATGATACCCCACCACCTCCAAAACGCCAAATCCCACGCTTGCCCTTTGGTCCCGAGTTCACGACCGAGAGAAATAGTCCTGAACTTGTCGAAAGGCGGTCTAGCTGACCGAAATTCGCCAAATCATCCGCGAGACCCAATTCCCGGCCGGGTCGCTCCGAAACTCGACGCCGCTAGTACGTCTCGTAGCTGCTCTCCGTCACGGCCTCGCTTTTGAGCAGCTTGCCCTTCTCCGCGACGATGTTCACCCGCCAGGCTTGGTCGATTCGTTCGGTGATTTTGACGCTGCCGTCTTCGAGCATTTGTCGCCTCACGACATACCGCTCGGGCAACGGGTAGGGGAATTCAACGAGGATCATCACGGTTTGATTGCGGATGGATACTCGAACGTCCGCATCCGCGATCTTCAACAGTCGCAGCTGGCGATTGATGTCGTTAGCGAATCGATCTTGAGACGCTTCGCTTTGGCCAAAGGACATACTCTTGGCCGGCCGCTCGCACCACTTCTGAAATTTCCGCGCCTCCACCATCCACGACGCGTCGGCGCTCGTGCACACAACAACGGCAACGAGAAAGGCGATTGCCGTCAAAAATGGTTTGCACATCGGACTCTCCTTCCAGCGGGTGGCCTAGACAAATCGTCACTGCATGCCCGAGCGAATTCCGATGGGTGCCGACCAAGAGCGTCCTAATCGCAAGTAGCCGGCATGTGCCATTAAAATGACTAAATACTGCAACGCGATTCAGGCAAGGTGGCGAATCCGAAAGTCTATTGCGGGTGGCCGAAGCTGACGCCTGTAAGCGACTTCGAACATTATAGCTCGTTCGTCGGTTCGGCATGCTCCGCACCGTGCGTCGTGCTGCCGGTGCCGGGGCGGTCGTCGGCCATTTCGTCCAAGAGAAACACCTCGACTCGCGCGTTCTCGTTTTGCAGCGCGGTCTCGATCCGTTTGGTGATCGGCTCGAACGCGGCCGATTGGCTCAGCCGCAGCCGGTCCGCTTCGATGCCGTGTTCCTCGAAGTACTGCAGCACCGCCTGGCATCGTGCGTACGACAGCTGCCACAGATCGTGATAAGGACTGTCGGCCGGCAGCGGGCGGCGCGTTGTGTGGCCGCGGATTTCAATCTTGTTGAGCTTGCCCACGAGACTGGGGATCAACCTATCGAGTTGCGATTTGCCGGCGTCGCTGATCTCGACGGACGATTCGTCGAAGGGCACGACCATGGCAGGCGTCGTGCGATCGCTGTTTTGCAGGAAGTGGACTTTGCGCTTTTGGGCCCAGCGCGACTTGGCCTGGGCCTCGTTGTCGGTGCCGTCGGAGTCGGCGGCGCCGGGCTTTCGGCCCGGTTCGAGTTTTTGCGGCATGTCCTGGCTCAGGACGTCGCCGTGCATTTCGCTTGGAAGCAAGGACGCAGGCGCCGCGTTTTCCGACGACGTGCCCCACGGATCCTGAAAATAGCCGGCGATTGCTTGCTTGGTCTGCGGGCTCTGCGCGGTGAGCCACATCACCATAAAGAAGGCCATCATCGCGGTCACGAAGTCCGCGTAAGCCACTTTCCATGCACCGCCGCCGCCTGCCATGAGCTGAATCCTATCGTTAGCTGGTTACGCCGCTTCCGCTTCCTTGAACAACTCATCGAGTTCAGCACGGTCGGCCCGATATTCGCTCGCCACGCCACGCCGGGCGAGGTCGATCGCCACCTTGGGCGGCAAGTTATCGGCAAAGCCGACGACCACCGCGGCGATCGTGCGAAAGAAACCCATCTCGCTGTGGCCCAAGAATTCGAGCCGCGTCGCCAGCGGCGCGGCGAATCCATACGATGCCAAAATGCCGAGGAACGTTCCGACGAGGGCCGCACCCACTTTATGGCCGATCTCCGCCGGCGGACCATCAATGTGGGCCATCGTGATCACGATGCCGAGCACCGCCGCCACGATGCCGAATCCCGGCAAAGCATCCGCTACCTTTTGCAGCGCCATCATCGGCGCATGATGTTCTTCTTCGAGAATCTTGATTTCCATTTCCAGCAGCCCGGCCAGTTGCTCGGGCTTGGCGGTGGACTCGATCAGCGGCGCCATCGCGCCGCAGATGAAGGCGGTCACATGGTGGTCGTGTGCGATTTTCGGGTACTTGGAAAAGACCGTGCTGTTCTCCGGATCGGCAACGTGCCCTTCGAGCACGCGCATGCCGTCGCGGCGCGCCATTCGCAACAGGTCGTACATGCACTTGAACAATTCGTCGTAGGCGGCGCGGTTGTAGGGTGTGCCCTTGAGTGTGCTGATGCAGCCCTTCATCAGGTCGATCAGCACTTTCTTGGGCGAGCTGACGATCAGGCCGCCGATCGCCGCGCCGCCGATCGTGAGCAATTCGGCGGGATGAATCAGCGCACCGACGTGCCCGCCCGAAAGGACGAACCCGCCGAGCACGCAGCCCATGACCACCACACAACCAACGATGACTAACATGACCCAATACCCTGAGCGCAGGACCGGAGCGAAGTACACCGACCGGCAATCGCGCGAGGTAAATGCCTCGCGATGCCAAGCAAAAATAGCTTCCAAAACGGCACTTTGCCGACAGAATGTCCGGCGGCCGGTTGTATCGGTCGTGCCGACGCCAGGGGCAACAGAAGAATAGGGCGATCGGTCGCACTCACGCCGGGGCGCGCTTTGCGGCGTACATCGCCCGGTCAGCCGCATCAATCAGCGCTTCCGGCGAATCGCCATCTTCGCCCGCCCGCGCGGCACCCACGCTCACCCCCAGCAGCACCTCGCCCTGCGGCAGGCGGATCGGCGGCACAAACGCGGCCTGCACCCGCCGAACGACCGATTCGATCTCGTCGCGCCCGCCGATTCGCTCGAGCAGCACCAGGAATTCATCGCCACCGAACCGTGCGACACAATCCCGCGATCGCACACAACCGGCCAGCCGCCGCGCCACTTCGCCGAGCACCCGATCGCCAACCAGGTGGCCGTAGACGTCGTTCACCTGCTTGAAACCGTCGACGTCGATGAACAGCACGGCACACCGCCGGTCCTCGAGCCGATCGCCGTGAATGATATTCGAGAGCTTGTCGAAAATCACGCGGCGATCGGCCAGACCGGTGAGTGAGTCGATGCCGTCGCCCCGCTGCGAATCGTCGTTGACGACCGCAGGGGGCTCCAGAACCATCGCCAGCCAGAGTCCCGAATCGGTCACCACCCGACGGACGCGAATCTCGGCAAACATGTGGACGCTGCCATCGGCCCTATCGCTAAGGACGATTCTTGCCGACTCGCGCCGGTCGTTGGTCAGCTCGGCCAGCTGGAGTCGAATCGGCGCGTCGTTCAATTCCGGCACGAGCTCCAGAATACTGCGCCCCGTGAGCGAAACGTCGTCCGCCGATACGAGTCGAGCCAGGCGCGCGTTCGCATAGATCACTTGCCAACCGTTGGCGTCGACTAGGCAAGCCGCTTCGCCCGTCAGGTCGACCAGCGTACGCAGACCTTCCAACGGCAGATTCGTGGAATCGCCCATCTTGAATGTTCGTCCGATAGGTACACGCGTTGTGCCTGCCCTGTCATTGGGCAGAGGTGGCCGGTCCTGACCGCCTACCACTCTAACAGATGGCCGAGAGCAATGGAAATTTACGTGCAATCGCCGCAAGTTCGCCGCTGCCAGACACAGCCGGCCAATGCCTTTGCGGCGCCGCCTTGCCATGCTTCGCTGCGCCGGGTAGCATCGCGGGATGAAGATTCACGAATATCAAGCTAAGGAATTGTTGCGGGCGGCCGGTGTCGCCGTGCCGCAAGGGATCGTCGCCACTACCCCGGACGAGGCGGCCACGGCGTTCAAGCAATTAAACGGCCCGCTCGCCGTCGTCAAAGCCCAGATTCACGCTGGCGGTCGCGGCAAGGGAACCATCAAGGGCCATCCCAAGCAGCATGGCGTCGAGCTGGTGCGCAGCGCCGAGGACGCCAATCGCGTTGCCTTCGAGCTGTTGGGGCTGCCGCTGGTGACGGTGCAGACGGGTCCTGCCGGTCAAACCGTGCGACGTGTGTTCATCGAAGAAGGCTGCGAGATTGCCCGCGAGCTGTATCTCGGCATCGTCATCGATCGGTCGCGCGACATGCCCGTGTTGATGGCCTCCAGCCAGGGCGGCATGAACATCGAGGAAGTCGCCGCCGAGACGCCCGAGTTGATCTTCATCGAGCCGTTTCATCCGGACAGCGGATTGCAGCCCTTCCAGGTCCGCAAGCTCTGCGCGAAACTCAAGATCACCGGCGCCAGCGTCCGCTCGGCCGACAAGTTCATGCGGGCGCTCTGCAAGTTGTTCGTCGATCTCGACTGCAGCATGGCCGAGATCAATCCGCTGGTAGTGACCAAGTCGGGCGAGTTGATGGCACTCGACGCCAAAATCAGCTTCGACGACAACGCGCTGTTCCGTCATCCGGAGCTCGTCAACTTGCGCGATTTCACCGAGGAAGACCCGAACGAACTTCGCGCCGGGCGGGCCGGCCTGAGCTACGTCCAGCTCGAAGGCAACATCGGCTGCCTGGTGAACGGCGCCGGGCTGGCCATGAGCACGATGGACCTGATCAAGCTCCACGGCGGCGAGCCGGCCAACTTCCTCGACGTCGGCGGCGGCGCCAATGCCGAGCAAGTGACCGAAGCGTTCCGCATTTTGCTCTCCGACAAAAATGTGAAGGCGGTGCTCGTGAACATCTTCGGCGGCATCATGCGGTGCACGACGATCGCCAATGCCATCGTCACCGCTTACAAAGAAGTCGGCTTCAACGTCCCGCTGGTCGTCCGACTCGAAGGCACCGAAGTCGAAGAAGGCCGCAAGATCCTCGCCGAAAGCGGTGTCTCGATCATCAGCGCAATGGACCTCACCGACGCAGCAAACAAAGTGGTCAAAGCGGCCGGCTAACCAATCAAAAACTATTCACCACAGAGCACACGGAAGGCACGGAGAAATCAGAGTGCAAAAAACCGCTAATTCTCGCTAATCTTCGCTAATCCGTTGTCGTTCTGCCCTCGACGACGCGTGAAGCAAATCGATTAGCGGTGATTAGCGATCATTAGCGGTGTTCTTTTCCTCTGTGGCCTCTTTGGTGAAAAAATTGCTGGAAGTAATTCATGAGCATATTGATCGATAAAAACACCCGCGTTGTTTGCCAGGGTATCACCGGCAAGTCGGGTGAGTTTCATTCCAAAAACTGCATCGACTACGGCACCAAGCTGGTCGCCGGGGTGACGCCCGGCAAGGGCGGGCAGACTGGCGCTCGGCGTGCCGATTTTCGACACGGTCGCCGAAGCGGTCGAGAAAGAAGGGGCCGACGCGGCGATGATCTTCGTCCCCGCCGCCTTCACGGCCGACGCGATCCTCGAAGCGGTCGACGCGGGCTGCAAGGTTGTCGTGGCGATCACCGAGGGCGTCCCCGTGCTCGACATGGTGCGGGCTTACGATGTGATCAAGGACCGCGATGTGCATCTCATCGGGCCCAACTGTCCCGGCGTGATCACGCCCGACGAATGCAAGATCGGCATCATGCCCGGCTACATCCACAAGAAGGGTCCTGTCGGCGTGATGAGTCGTAGCGGCACGCTCACGTATGAGGCGGTCTGGCAGTTGTCGAATCTCGGCCTCGGCCAAAGCACTTGCGTCGGACTGGGCGGCGATCCGATCGTCGGCACGTCGTTCATCGATCTGCTTGAAGATGTACCAGGCCGACCCCAAGACCGAAGCGATCCTGATGATGGGCGAAATCGGCGGTACGGCGGAAGAAGAAGCCGCCGCCTTCGTGGCCGAGCACGTCACGAAGCCGGTGGCCGCGTTCATCGCCGGCCGCACCGCCCCCAAGGGCAAGCGAATGGGCCACGCCGGTGCGATCATCGCCGGCGGCAAAGGCACGGCCGGTGAAAAGATCGCCGCCCTCGAAGCGGCCGGCATCGAAGTCGCCGAAAGCCCGGCCGACATGGGTGCGGCGATGCAACGGGCGATCAAACGCAGCGGATCGAAGTGAGATGCCAGCGGACAAACGAAATGCCACGTTTCGAGCGGCGAATTGGTGTCAATTTGACGCTTTTCGGGCCCCTATCCATAATGGAATAACTCGGCTGTGAGCCCGCCGCTGCCAAGTCCGCTCGCCCCCATAAAGCTGCGGAGCCTCTCGTCTTTGCCCGCTGCCGACGGAGCGACCGCGTGATCTTCAATAGCCTCACCTTCCTCGTCTTTTTGACGATCTTTCTGACGCTCTATTTTTCGTCGAGCGGAAAAGGGCGGCTGTGGGTCTGCCTCCTTGGCAGCTACGTGTTTTATGGCTGGTGGGACTACCGTTTTCTGCTGCTGATCATGTTTTCGACGATCGTCGACTACCTGTTCGGCATGTACATTGACCGCTCCGAGGAGCAATCCAGGCGCAAAGCGGTTTTGACGATGAGCTGCATCGTCAATCTCAGCCTGCTCGGGTTCTTCAAGTATTTCAATTTCTTCATCGACTCGTTCCAGCATGTTTCGGACACGGTCGGGCTGGGCACTTCGCTCACGACGCTCAACATCATCCTCCCGGTCGGTATCTCGTTCTACACGTTTCAATCGATGAGCTACACGATTGACGTCTATCGCCGCGAGATCCGCATGGAGCCGAGCTTGCTGCGGTTCGCCACGTTCATCGCGTTCTTTCCGCAGCTCGTGGCCGGGCCGATCGTGCGGGCCCGCGACTTCCTGCCTCAATTGCACTCCGACCACCCCTTCAACTGGGACAATGTGACCACGGGTACGGGGCTGGTGCTGGCGGGCTACTTCAAAAAAGTCGTCGTCGCCGACGGGGCGGCGCTGATCGTGGATCGAATCTTTGATCAGACCAGTCTGCAATCCTCGCTGGGCCTCGCCGTGGGCGTCGTGCTCTATGCATTCCAGATCTATTGCGACTTCTCCGGTTACTCCGACATCGCCATCGGCCTGGCGCGCGTGATGGGTTTCGAATTCCCCGAGAATTTTCGCACGCCGTACATCTCCAAGAGCTTCAGCGAATTCTGGCAGCGCTGGCATATCTCCCTGTCCTCCTGGCTGCGCGACTATCTTTACATCCCGCTGGGCGGCAACCGGGACGGCACCTTCCACACCTATCGCAATCTGATGATCACTATGCTGCTGGGCGGCCTGTGGCACGGGGCCGACTGGAAGTTCGTCATCTGGGGCGGGCTCCACGGCATGTACCTCGTCGTGCAGCGGCTGATCGGCAATCGCTGGCAGCGGCTGCGGACGGCCCTCTACATCCCCAATTGGCTCAGCGGTTGGCTCGAGATGGCACTGGTCTTCGGACTCACCTGCCTGGCATGGGTCTTTTTCCGGGCACACTCCGCTGGCGAAGCCTGGGATATCATCGGGCGCATCGCCACGCTCGACGGGATCGACCCCGGCTCGATTCGCAACAAGATTCTCGTCGCCAAGTCGTTCTTTGTGATCGGCCTGCTGCTCGTGGCGGAAGAATTCAACCGCCGGGTGCCGCTCAATCCGTTGCTGCTGCGATCGCCCGTCTTTTGCATTTTTTCGTTTGCCGGGATACTCTGGCTGATCGCGCTGTTGGGTAATTTCGGCTCCAATCAATTCATCTACTTCCAGTTCTAAATCCATCATGAAACGTGGAATCACACTACTGCTCGCCGTAGTCGCGTTTTTTGTCGGCGACCGAATTGGCGGCGGCGTCCTCGAGAACCTGCTGTATCGCAGCCCGCAGCGATTTCCCGCGATGTATAGCGGCCGGTTCGACGCCGACACGGTCGTCCTCGGCAGCTCGCGCGGCGTGATGGCACTCGACCAGCCGTTCGCGGAAGAGCAACTTGGAAAACAGATCGCCAACATTAGCCACAACGGAATGCCGCCCCAAATCGCCCACGCCATCTTTGACGACTATCTGGAGCACAATCCCAAGCCGAAGCGACTGATCATCGAAGTCTCGAACGCGACCGGACCTACCAGCGAAGAGACGGTGCTCGACTACAAACCGTTCTGGGATCGTTCGCCGCGGCTGCGCGAGCTTGGCCAAGAGTTCAGCCCGCTCACGGTAGCTGCCAGCCGAGTGACGCACCTCTACCGTTACAACAGCGAAATGTTTCTCCGCGCCATGTCGTACCTCGCCAGCGGCAACAGCGATCAGGCCTCGTTCATGCGAATGCAGATCACGCCGGAACTGATCCAGGAGACCGAAGGCATGGATCCCTTTACGCTCAGCGCTGACCCACAGGAGGTTGAGGCGCTCCGCGGGATCATTGACGACGCCCAGGCCGCGGGCATCGACGTGCAGCTAATCTACGCACCCTATCTGCCCGCGTATGCGAACAAGATCGAAAATCTCGACTCGTTCCTCGCCGAACTCTCGCAGTCGCTCGGCCAGGAAATACAAGATTTTTCCCGCGCACTTTCCGAAACCGACGACTTCGCCGATCGTGTCCATATGAATCCGCAGGGTGCGCGCAAGTTTACCCAGCAACTGCTCGATCGCGGGATTCTGCAGTAGCCGCGATTCGATATCGTTCGCTAAGTTTTTTGCACGTCGGGAGACGTCGATAGCGTCTCTCTCATCAAATGTCGGCCGTCCGACCTGGTCGCAAATCGACCAGCCCGTGGTATTCGAATCAGCGGAGAATTCGAGAATTCGTGTTGGCACACCTTTTGCTTCTTGTCGGTGCCATCCGTCGGTGCCGGAGGACGATAACAACCCCCGCCGCACGATCCCTGGCCGTCGGGTCGCGACGCGTGACATAAACATAAGAGGAGCTAGTTCGATGAATCAAAAACTAATCACGTGGTGGCTTCGCTGCATCACGATGCAGTTCACCTCGACGAAACGCCATGGGATGGACGAATTGTCTTTTGACGTGGGCCAATGGTCCGACCGCTGTCTGCGACAGAAGCTGCAGACGCTCGCCACCGACTTCGCTTTCGAGTTTGCCGGCACGGGTCCTGATAATCCAATGGAACCCAACCTGCCGACGCCGACGGATGTGCCCGTGCCCGAACCGCACGACGTGCCGGTGCAAGATCCGATGGATATTCCACCGCCCGACCCGCGCGATTTGCCACCGAGCCAACCGAAACGGCCCGAGTTCGCGCCGAAGCCGCGCAGCGTTCCCTAACGAAGCACCGGCTGCTGCTTATTCGCCGCCAGCGCCGGCGGTGTTGTCGAGTTCGGTAATCTGAATGTTTCGCCAGCTCACTTCCTTGGGCTCCTTCGCGCCGCCCACCGCATGGACTTGCAGCGCGATAAAACCACTGGGTGAAAACGCCGCATCATCCGTGTCGGTGAAGTCGGCGGCCGGCACGCCGTTGAGCCAGGTCTGAAAATGCCGGCCCTTGGCGACGACGCGCAGCTTGTTCCACTCGCCCAACTTGAATGCCTTGCGAGCCGCTTCGTTGTTCGTCAGGTCGTTGAGCCAGCCCGCGGGCCGCTTGTCGCTGCCACCTTCATAGTAAAGGCCGGCCGACCAAGCCCGGTCAGCACGCGGGTCAATCTCGATCTGGTATCCGTAGACCATTTCGCCGTCACCCTTTGGCCGAGCATGGCTGCGTATCTGGATGCCCGAGTTGAACGTGGGATCGTCGATCTTAAATTCGAGCGTGAGCTCGAAGTCGCCGTATTCCTTCTCCGTAGTGAGAAATGTATTGGACGTATTCGGCACGCTGCGGCCGACAACCGCTCCGTCTTCGACGGAGTAGTTGGCCGCACCGCCGCGCTGTTTCCAGCCGGTGAGGTCTTTGCCGTTGAACAAACTGACCGGCTCGGCCGCAACCGAAACGGAAGACCAAGCCAACTGTGACGCCAAGGCGACGGCCGCCAATCGTAGAATCTTCATGCGAATGCTCCCCTAGAACAAAGTCTCTCGTAGGCCATAGGCCCAGAATGCCCAGCCGCCATCTTAGCACAAAGATTGCCTGCTTTCGCCAGGGGGGCCGCCTGGGTCTGTGCCCGCAGAACGACGTAAATCTGGCAGCGGTGGCAGGTTGGCGACTTGATCGAGCGGGGCCAAATGGCGTCACGCGGCTTGCTTCACCGATTTCGTCGGCATTCCTTGCTGCGGAACGATCTCGAACAGTGCCCGACGGACGAACTCGTTCGGCGCGTGCACCACAGCTTCGAGCCGGTTGATGTCCCGAATCACTTCCAGGAGCTTCCGCCGCGCGCTGTCGGCGACCATGATCTTGGGATGAGCGGTCGACTGGCGGACTTCTCCCTCGTCGTAAAGCTCCTCAAAGAGTTTCTCTCCGGGCCGCAAGCCGACGATCTCGACTTCGATATCTGTTCCCACGCGCAACCCCGAGAGGCGAATCATGTCGTGGGCGAGGTCCACGATGCGGACCGGCTCGCCCATGTCGAGCACGAAGATTTCCCCCCCCTGCCCCATCGCGCCGGCCTGCAACACCAGCTGCGCCGCTTCGGGAATCATCATGAAATAGCGAATCACTTCGGGATGCGTCACGGTTACCGGCCCGCCGCGGGCGATCTGCTCGCGGAAGATGGGGACCACACTGCCCGAGGAATCAAGCACGTTGCCAAACCGCACGGTCACAAACCGGCAGCGTGACCCCGCCGACCGCGCTTGCACATACTGTTCCGCCAGTCGCTTGCAGCAGCCCATCACGCTGGTGGGATTCACCGCTTTGTCGGTCGAGATCATCACGAGCGCATGTACCTGGTGTTCCTCAGCGAGGTCCACCAGATTGCGAGTCGCGACTACGATGTTCTTGATCGCTTCGCCACAATGGTCCTCCATCAGCGGCACGTGCTTGTACGCGGCCGCGTGAAAGATCACGGCCGGCTTCGTCTCGGCCAGCAGCGTGTCGATTCGCCCCGGATCGTTCATGTCCGCCAGCCGCACTTCAATCTCCGTCTCGGGCGCCAAACGGCGCAGTTCCTGTTCGAGAAAAAACTGCGGCGATTCCGCCCGGTCGACCGCGATGAGCTTTGCCGGTTGCAACTTGACCAGCTGCCGGCAGATTTCTGAACCGATGCTGCCGGCACTTCCCGTCACCAATATGACCTGGCCGGAGATCCAATCGCACAGCCCTTCGAGATCCAGCTCGACGGCCGGACGGCAGAGTAAATCTTCAATCGCCACGGCGCGCGGATGGACGGCGACGCGTTCTTCCAGCAGTTGTTCGTAGCTGGGAAGCACTTTCACGCGAAAACCACCCGATCGCGACGCTTCCACCAGCTGGCGGACTTGAGTTCCCGGCAAGTCACCGGCGGTGATCAGCACCTCTTCCACTCGATGCCGCTCGACCAATCTTGGCAAATCTTCGCACGAACCCACGACAGGCACACCGCTGATCCGCCGCCCCTGCACGTTGCGGCGATCGTCGACAAACCCGACGATTCGATAGCTCAGCGCCGGATTCGAGCGAATCGTGCGGAGCAGAGTCTCGCCCGAATCATTGGCACCGACGATCAACGAAGGTACGCCGCCAGCTTCCGCAAACAGCCAGAATCCACCGTCTCGCAGCAGCCTGGGCAGCGCCCGTGCGGCGCCGAACATCAACAGCGTTAGCCCTCCGTCGATCAAGATTACGCTCCGCGGAATCTGCAGCATCGGCAAAATAAACGCGTCGGCAAGCGTCACGCCAACTGCGCTCGCCACGACTGCCTTGGCAAGCATTAGCAGGTCGTGAAAGGTGACGTACCGCGTCCAGCTTTGATAGATTCGGAACCACGAAAATGTCAGCCACTTCGTTCCGAGCACATAGGGCAACGTGCTGAGAAGTATGTACACATACGGGGCAGACGGTTCGCCCGCGAAGCGCAACAAAAACGCGCCGTAATACGCTGCTGCGAACAACGGCACAAAGAGGGCCACGGCAAACAACAAATGCACGCCGGCTCGTTGAGTTGATTCGGATTTGGTCATGGAGAAAAGAGTCTTGACGAGGAGGTTGGCGATGTCGTGCGTCGTGCCGTCAGCGTCGTGGGATTTCGGCCGCAGGTTCGATCGGCGCAGCGGCCAGATCGCGCTGCGATACGCGTAGCTTATTGATTTCCAAGAGCGCTTCGCCAAAGCTCTTGATCTCTGGTCGTCGCGCCAAGCACCAGCGCAGATGAGGTTCTGCCTCCGAATACCGCCCCACGTCTTTCAGGGCAAACCCCAGCTTCTGGCGCACGCCAAAAATGTGTTGATTGCATTGGTACGCCTGTTCGAGACAAGCCAGTGCCTCGTTCGGCTGCTTCAGATCGTCGTACATGGAAGCCTGCCAGAGCCAGAGATAGACCGGCGGAATGCCGCCGTTCGCATGCAGTTCGCGCTGCGTCACCTCGGCGGAATAGGCAGCCAGAATCGCCAGATCCCCGGGTTGCCCTTGTTGGCAATAGCGTGCCCAGACCTCACGCAGCGTTCGCCAGTCAGGCTGCATGGCTTCGAGAAAATCGCTGGCCGGCATCCGTCCAGCCAATAGATTCACGATTCGTTTTTGATGCGGTCCCGTATGGGTGAAGCAGCGGGCCCAAATCTGCATTCCCTCGTCGTACCGGCCGTGTCGGTATTGTTGCCAGCCAACTTCGTACAGAATATTGCCATCAAAGGGTCGAACCAGCGCGGCCTGAGCAATGTACGCATCCGTCGCCGCGGCCTTGTCGCCGTCGAGGAAGCCCAGGTTTGCCAGAAAAATGTAGCCCTCCCCGGCAAGCGGGTCGAGCGCGACCGTCTGCCGAGCGTGGCCGAAAGCCTTGTACAGCAGCTCAACATTCGTGCCGAAAGCCCGTTCCAACCAGGCCCTCGTTGCTTGTGGAGTTGTTGAATCCGACTCCTGCGCGGCATCGCGAATCTGTTGCAGATTGAACGCGTTTTCCCCCTCATGCTGCGCCATTTCAAATTGCTCGACATACCGCGCCGCCAATTTCAAGTGGGCACTGGCCAATGACGGATCCCAGCGGACGGCATCCAGCAAATGCTGCTGCATCGACTTCATCAACGGTTCGCGCATCGCCAGCTCCGATGCGGACAGCTCTGCGTCGCCCAGCGTGGAAAGCCGGTCGTCAAATAGCCGAGCACCACCCACCTGGTCGCGGAGGTAGCGATCCCAATGGATTGCTGCCACGCCAGGGCCGACGAACATGTAGACACTCCAGACGGCGAGCATTGCGACCACAGTGCCCGATTCGAGCCAGCGCGGACGGGTCCAAGTGAACGCAATTCGCGCTTGGGCTTTCTGCGGCGCTGCCAATTGTGCCAGTCGCAACACACAGACTGCCAGTGCAAGCGTCAGCGATATGCAGGCCGGAATGTACCAGACAAAATCCACCAGCGAATGAACCAGGCTCGCGGCGAGACCAGCCGCCGCCGCGCCGAAGCAAAGCTGCTGCGCCGGTTCCTGCAGCCGTCGCAGGCAGAGAATGGACCAGACGCCAACCAGACCGATGCCTGCGGCCAGCAACGTCGCGCCGAGGATGCCATTCTCCGTGGCGATTTGCAGGTAGCCGTTCTCCGCGTGTGTAAAAGTGTTCTGCGTTGGTTCCGACAAATAAACGGGGCAAATCTCGATGTGACTTCCCGCACCGGAGCCGACCAGTCCACCGTGCTCGATGGCCGCGAGATTGGCCTGCCAAACCTTTCGCCGTCCTTCGCCCCGATCGAGCGCTTCAACTGACCCGCTGGCAAAGTCGTCGAGCCGCCCGCTCAATTGGTCGTAGCCGTAGATTGATAACAGCCCCAGCATCAACAGACCGACGCCCGCGAGTCCGTAAAGATACTTGCCGTCGACGAGTCGCCACCGCCAGTAGATGACACCAATCGTCACGGTCGCTGTCGTCAACGCCAGTGCACCGCCCCGCGAAAGCGACAACGCAATCCCCATCAACACCATCGCCAACGCGGCAAGCAGCAGGCCCGGCTTGATCAGCGAGACTGGTGTCGCACGCACTCGTCGTCGGCGCCAAGCGCGGCGTCGGCGCGAATGACGCTCACCAGCCACCGTACCAACGGCCCCACGCCCAAGACGAGGAAGCTGGCGAAATGGTTGCGGTTCATGAAACTCCCCATCGCGTACCGCTCCGTCGAGCGGTAGGGATGGACGTAGAACCAGAAAAATTCGCCGTTCGAGGCAAAAAACTGGAGGAGTCCAAATCCGGCCATCACGACGGCCGAAATCGCGATCGTGTTGAGCAGTTTTTCGACGTCGGCTACTGTTTGAATCCGCTGCACGAGCACCGTGAACAGCAAGCCGTACGAAACCAGCATCGCCAACGACAACGTCGTCTCATGCGGCGTGAGCGAAAGCGTTTTCCAGGGACCGAGATGCACTGCGGCGTCGGCGGTCGTCCAGAGCGGAAGTAGCTCGATGGTGCGAGGTGAAACGAGCGCGAGCCAGCTAGTTGGCAGCGGCACAAGCTGCAATGCCAAGAGACCGACTGCGAGCAGGAGGACCCCGAAGGCGGCCGTTCGCGTCCATGCGGCCTTCGGCAAGACACTCTGACGTGCAAACCAGGCGATCGCCGTCAATCCGACCAACGACACAAACACTAACCGTCCCAAATCATGTCGCCCGCCAAACACAAACGGCGCGAGACAAATCGTCGCCAGCAAACCGGCGTCGACCACCGCCAACAGCCGCGCAGCGACGCGACCACCCGGGCCGAGTTGCGAACTCGGTCGGGCCGCTGCCCAGACCACGGGTTGTTGTCGTGTGTTCATGGTTCGTCAGGCAATTGAATCAAGCGGCACGCGATTCGCGCTGCCGAGTTTCGTTGTTCTGTGGGCTGCTATCCTGGTCGAGCGCGACGTCGTTGCGATCGCCGATCGGCAGCGTGATTGGCCCTGCCGCGTCATCCTCAGCCTGGACGTCCTGATCCGGCTCCTGGTCGTGGCCGTAGCCATACCCGTCGCCGTACCCATAACCGTATCCGTAACCGCCACTGGATTCGATGGAGAGTCCGTTGGCGACCACCCCCAATACGATACTCCCCGTCGCGCTGAAACTTTCGCACGCCCGCACCACCAACCGGCGATGATTCTTCTCCGGCCGCACGACAAGAATTGCACCGTCTACCAATCGGCCGACCATCTGTGCATCGCTCACCGCCAGTACCGGTGGGCAGTCGACCAGCACACGGTCGTAGCAAGAATCGGCCCAAGCCAACAACTCGCCGAACCGGGGTCCGCTCAACAGCTCCGAGGGATTCGGCTGCCGTGCGCCGGCCGGCAGCACGTCGAGATTCGCTAGCTCTGTGTGCTGCACCAGCTGCGGAGCCAATTCGGCCGGCAGCTCCTCGCTGAGCAACAAGTCCGCCACGCCGGCACACCGCTTGAGGCCGAATCGTGCTGTCATGCCCGGCTTCCGCAGATCCGCGTCGATGATCAAAGTCCGCTTCCCTGCCTGGGCAAAAGACACAGCCAGGTTGGCGCTCACGGTTGTCTTTCCGTCGCCAGGCTCAGCGCTGGAAATCAGTATTCGATCGCTCACCTCGGCGCTGAGCGTCAGCGTGGTTCTCAAGGTGCGGAACGCCTCTGTCTCAACCGCCGTGGGACGAACGTGCGTGTGGACCGTTGAGAGCCCCACTCCGTCGATTGGCTCCAACTCACGGACCATTGCCAGCACGGGCACCGCGAGCTGGGTCGTCATTTCTTCGGGCGATGTGAATCGGTCGTCCAGTACGTCTTGCACGTAGACGATCAATCCGCCAATGCACAGCCCCCCAAACAACGACAGCACCACGACATGCCTTAATTGCGGCGAGACTGGCACATCGACGGGCAAAGGCTCCTTGACGACGGTCGCCTGGATCGGAGCTTGCAGCTGACGCATGTCGATGCTGGCAATGCGACCCGTTAGCGCGTCTTCTTGTTTCTCGAGCCGCTTGAGTTCGCGCTCCAGAGATTCGAGTTCCACCACACCGCCACTTTCGTCGACGGCCTGTTTCCGGGCATCCTGAAACGACTTCGCAATTTGTTCTTCCTTGCGGCAGGCCTGGAACACCGATTGCTTAAGCATCGATTCCAGGAGCGGCCCCAGCTCCTGGCTGCCGAACGAGGACATGCGGTTCCCCGTATTCGCCCGGTAGTTGGTCAGATAGTCCTCGAGCGAACGAATTCGCTCATTGACTTCCGCGACCTTCGGGTGGGCCGGTCCGTAGTACGGCGCCAAAGACCGAAGTTCTTGCTGCGCATCGAAGAGCTTCTGTTGTTGATCCTTGATGAGGTTCAAGTCTTCACTCGACAATCCCAATGCCGAGATCATCATCTGCTTGCCGACCGTCTCCTCCAGACTGGCTAGATAGGGCTGCAGATCGCCGCCGCCCGCCATCGCCTGCTCGATCGATTCGAGTTGCCGCTGGAGCGTTAGCCGCTCTTCCTGAGCGGCCGTGAGCGCCTCGTTCAAGTGCAGCGCCTTTTGAATCGTGGGGTGGATGATTCCATCGTCGCTGCGGATCGTCATCGATCCGTCCTGTTGCCGACGAATCTGTATTTCCTGCTGCTTGACCGCGATCTGGCTGCGAACTTCAGCGAGGCCCTTCGTCAATCCAACGAGTACGTCGCTCGCCGTACCCTTGTGCGTCCCGTCGACAAATCCGAGGTAAGACTGCACGACCGCGCTCACCACCCCCGCCGCTGCCTCGGGTGACAGCGATCGGTAGCTGACTTGCAGAAAGTTCGTCTTGCGCGAGGTCGACGCGGACAGATGCTTGGCCAGGTTGTCATTCCAAGACTGGGGCGCGACATTAATAAGATCGATCCGATGCTCGGGCAGCAGATTGTCGAGCGCTCCTTGGATCACCACGGGACTGGTCATCAGCTCTTGGTGTGTCGCCATCGTGTTGTCGAGCGATTGCTGCTCGCTAACCATCGCCAGTTGATCGTTCGAGCGCTGAATGATCAGCAGCTTGGCGGTCGACTGGTAGTATCGCGGCGCGAGCATATAGTAGATCGCACCAAGCAATCCAGCGACAAAGAGTGAGGCCAGAATCGTCTTGCGGCGATACCGCGCGATCCGCAGCCAATGCAACAATCCAAACACAAAGTCAGACGAAGCCGGCTGTTCAACCGGTTCAGCCGCCAGGTTCATGTTTTCAATCGGAGTTTGCATTCTAGAACGCCACCAGATTTCCGCCCACGCTCACGCCGACGCGGAACAGCGACATCGCCGTATCAACCACCACGGTGTTCACGGTCCGCTCGACGCTGACCAGATCGCCCGGTGCCAATCGCATGTTTTCCTTGCCGTCCCGCTTGGCCTCGCGGATACTGACCTCGATCACGGCCGGCTCTTTCATGTCGGGCAGCCGGCGAATCACAAAGACCTTGTCGGCCACCGGCGACGACACGCCGCCCGCTAGCGCGATCGCGTCCATCAATGTCACGTCCTGATGCCGCGGAAGTTCAAATTGATTCGGCAGTCTCACCAGGCCCGTCACGTGGATGTATTGTTTTTCCTGCGGCAAGACCATCACCACGTCGCGATCGGAGAGCGAATAGTTCGCCGGCAGCTTCCCCGGTGCCTGGGCCAGATCAACGCGCTCCGTTCGTGGCGTCGCATCGGGCGTGTAGGAAGCCAATACCACGCCGTCCTGTCCCACGACTTGCGGTTTGGTTCCCCCGTCGGCCATGAACGATCCGGTGTCATTCCGCAGCACGTCGACTTTGGTGCTGGCTTCTTCCGCCAGGCCACCCGCCGCCGCCAGCGCCCGCGCCAGATCGCTCGATCCCTTGGGAAGTTCTTTGACGCCCGGGTCCATCACCGCGCCGAGCACAGTGACGCGGTTGACGGCCGGCTTGAGAACTTGCAGCGTGACACTCGGTCGCACAAACATACCGCGCTCAATCGCGGCGCGTGCAATCTGCTGTTCTGCCGCCGGCGGCTCGAGACCGGCGACTGCGACTGGCCCGATCGGCGGTGCGTCGACTGTGCCGTCGCTGGTAACACGGGCTTGAATCGGCTTGAGTCCTTCCGCGTCGCTGCGGCTGCCACTAGCGACCGTTACTTCCAGGAGGTCGCCCGGGCTGATTTGATTTGTCCCCGTCCCAGGGCCAACCATTTCGGCAATGTTCATGTACGGCGTCGGATTGGCGGCCGGCACCTCGAGCGCCAGCGGCATGGTCGTGGTCGTGAAATGCGGTCCCTTGCAGCCGACTGGCAGCGAGCAGGTCAACAGCATCACCGCCAGCAATCGACTGCGCACGCGCGCCGGCAAGTCGAGAGTTCCAGGCAGCTGTGCGGCGACAAGCCATATATCTGCGGCGATTCAACGAAGGAATCGTCCGACCGCAAACGCGGTGCGCGAATGGGCGAACGCGGGATAGTTGGGTCGGGTTAAATACACGAATCTGCCGCGTCAATGCAAGGCAGTTTCGCTATCGGGGGATCGCCGCCAGTTCCTACAAGCGATTGACGGTGCTAGCGTCGCGCTGGCGGCGAACTCGTCCGCCGACGAAGTTCCCAACGCGCGTCCAACTCCAATTCGATCATAGACCTGCACATGCTGAGCTCGGGGACCTCTGGAATGCTATCGGGCAAGCCAGCTTGCATGGCCGCGGGGCATCGACTAGCATCCGCCCCGATTTAGTGGAGTCCGGATACGGACGTAGCCCGGCCCTGCGCTGCGGCCAGGAAGCCCCAGAGGACGGCGCGATGTCGGCTTGTGAGATTGGCACATGATTGAATCCGCACCCGCTGGCTTTCGTACGCCCGATCTACTACAGAACCTTTCCGTCCTGCTGACCGCCCGAAAAGGGGCGATCGTTCTCGGCATCAAGTTAGTCGGTGCAGGTCTGGCACTGGTCCTTCAAATTGCTTTAGCTCGGACGCTTGGACACGCTGACTACTGTGAATATGCCTATGTGATTGCCTGGCTGCAAATGCTGCTGGTGCTTTCGCATGGAGGTTTCGCCACGGCAGCTCTGCGCTACGTTTCCGAGTACCAAGCCCGCATGCAACCTGCGTTGATACGTGGATTCTTGCGGCGCAGCTCGCAGATCGCGCTGTTGGAGTCGATCGCGTTGGCGTTGCTCATGGCAGGTTTTGCCGTGGCTTTCCATCGCGCGGATTCGATCGCCTCGGTAAGTAGCTTTCTGATCGCTAGTGCTGCCCTGCCGATCCTGACCCATTTGATGTTGGGCAGCGCCGTGGTTCGAGGATTGGGCCTGGTGATTTCAAGCATGCTCGCCAGCATGGCTCAACCTGCCTTGCTCCTGGGGGCGTTGCTCACGATCGCCTATTTGTGTCGGGTCCCGGTGTCGTCGAACGGAGCATTGCTGCTAAATCTTGGCGCGGCCGTCGCCGCACTCGGTATCGTCGTTGCGCTGCAGCGACAGTTTGAACGGAAGCAGAGCCGCGAAACACAAAGAATATTTCTTACCCGCGAGTGGCTCGGCACAGCGACAGTCATGGCGATTTCGTCCGGCCTGATGTATCTCCAGGGACGGACCGGCGTCGTGGTTTCCGGATTGTTGCTTGATGCCCAGGCGGCCGGCGCCTATGCCACGGCGGAAAGACTATCCGACGTGGCCCTGCTCGGTTTAATCTCGGTCAATATGTTGGTCGCGCCGAATATCGCCGCGCTCTATGCACAACGACGGCATTGCGAACTCAAACAACATGCACGACTGTCGGCCTGGGGAGCCACCGGCTTCATGTTGGCCACCGTCATTCCTCTAATTCTTTTCGGCAAACCTGTCCTGCGGCTATTCGGCGAGGAGTTTGTATCCGCGTACCCCGCCTTGCTAATTCTGCTTGGCGGCGTGGCCGTGAATGCTATGTGCGGGTCGGTTGGGTTCCTATTGAGCATGACAGGGCACCAACGCGACACAGTCGTCGTTGCCTCGTTCAGCTTGTGTATGAATCTAGCGCTCTCGCTATTTCTGATCCCACGATATGGAATCATTGGAACCGCGGTGGCCAATGCCGCATCGATTGCCATGTGGAATATCTCGATGCTATTGATCGTTCGATATCGTCTCACGTTTTGGTCGTGCATTGGCTCACTTGGACCGAGCTAAGAACGAGAGGAACGGTAATTGGCGGATAGCGCCAAACGCTCGCATTCTTCCGACATGATGAATCATCAACTCACAACTCCGTGCCTGACGCCGGTCCCCCGAGGGCCAATCCGCGAAGAGACCACCCGCACGCCGAACTTCTTCATCGTCGGCGCACCAAAATGCGGAACGACCGCGATGCACGAATACCTGGGCCAGCATCCTCAGGTGTTCATGTCGCGCATCAAGGAGCCGCACTTTTTTTGTTCCGACTTTCCCGAGTACCGCTCGGTTCGTACCGCGGCCGAATATGCCGCCCTATTTGCCAAGGCGGCGGATGAACGCGTCCTGGGTGAATCGTCGGTGTTTTATCTCTACTCAGCGACCGCGGTGCGCGAAGCCATCGAGTTTGCCCCCGACGCAAAGTTCCTGGTCATGCTCCGCAATCCACTGGACATGCTCCCTTCTTTGCATGCCCAATTGGTTTACAGTTTTCGTGAGGACGAACTCGACTTCGACGCGGCCTGGCAATTGCAGAAGGCGCGCGCAGAAAATCGACAGTTGCCGAAGAAGTGCCTCGCGCCAGAGCACCTTCAGTACGGCAAAGTTGCCAGTTTCGCGCAACAGCTGCGACGCGTCTTCGACTTCGTTGACCGCCGCAGCGTCCACGTCGTGATTTACGATGACTTTTCGCGCGACGTGGCAGCTGAATACGCCCGCACCCTCGAATTCCTCGATTTGCCGCCGTTCCAGGACGTGGATTTCGCACCTGTCAATCAGCATAAAACGCATCGCTGGCCGGTAGCGTCGCGACTGCTGGCGCGTCCGCCAGAACCCTTCTGGAGCCTGAAAAAGTCATTGAAGAAAACGTTCGGCGTACACGAAATGAAACTCAGCAAGTTGCTCTACCGCAGCTTGTCATCACAGAAAAAGCGGCACCCTTTGAGCGCTGAGACGCGCGACCAGATCATATCCTGCCTCCGCGGTGAAGTGGAGGACTTGCAGGATTTGCTCGGCAGGAACCTGTCTCAATGGGGATTTTTCGGCAGCTAAGTTCGACTCCCCGAATTCCACAATGGCCACGACAAGACGATGACGACTCGCGGCGCCACGCGACCAACCGGCGAATTGACATAGTACGTCTTATGATCAGTGATGCAAATACAGCACTGCCGCGAGCCGACTTGCCCTTATGGAGGAGTCTGCCGCGCACCGCGCAAACTGGAGTCCGGCCCCGCCTACAGGCCGGCCGGACTCGGCAAAGGGCCGCTTTGGCCGCTGCGCCGGGAAGTCACCGGAAGAGCCTCATCGCAGCAGTGGGAGCGTTTCTGGTCGGGATTTCCACAACGTTGTACGTGACGATCCTAGAGACCGAAGGCGTCACGTTGCGACCCGTGCAACTCATACCTTTGATCCTCCTCCCGCTGGCGCTTTCTGTGCCGCGGACACGAGCGTTCTTGACGCAGCGGCCGTTGTACGGATTGGCCATCCTCTGGACGCTGTACACGGCCAGCCGATTTCTGCTTTTGCCGCCGACGGACCCACTGACCGCCGTTCGATCGATCGCGTGCGCCGCGGCCTTCCTCTCCGTGATGGGACTCTCGGTCCGCCTGAATCGACCCCATGCGGTACTGATCGGATTGGTGGCCGGCTGCCTGGCTTCCGTGGCATGCGCGGCGACGGACTTTGCTTTTCTAGGCAAGGCGCCACGCTACTACGGCTCGTCACGCTGGACGGGCATGATGCCCGACCCCAATCGATTCGCCGACTTATGCGGGATCGCGTTTGTAATTTGCCTTGCCATGACCATTCGGCCGACCACTCGACTCGCGCGATTCTTCTGGCGCTCTGCATGGGCATCTGCGGCGGCGGACTACTCGCCAGCGGATCACGAGGGGGGCTGCTCGCTGCAGCTGTTGCAAGTTTGGCAACCGTGTGGCTAAACGGCAAAGCCCAGAATCGCCGCTTCCAAATTGCCACCTATTTCAAAACGATGGTCTGGTTGTGCATCGCTGCCGGAGCAACAGTGGTCGTGTTTCGCGACCATGTGCCCGAACGCGTTTGGGACTTCGTAACACTATCGAGCGAAGGACGCACCAATGTCGAGGAAGACCCACGCGGCGAAATTGCTCTCGCGGCAATGGAGAAGTTTCAAGAATCACCGGTCTTCGGTGGTGGGATGGATACCTTGTCGCTCGATGACGGCGACCATTCAAGCCACAACTCCTACCTGTACCTCTTGTCGACTTCCGGAATCGTCGGCTTCACTCTCTACGGTGCGTTGGTGTATTCGCTCGTGCATTCCCTGTGGAGAATCGTACGCCGGCGGTCGACGCCCGTTCAAATCAAGATCCTGACGACGCCGGCGCTCGGCGGCCTGGCCTTCTTGCTGGTGCATCTGTTTTTCATCGACCTTGTTCTGTCGGCCCACGCGTGGGCGTTCTTCGGATTTGCCGCGGCGGTGGCGATTCGCTGCACCGAGTTGAGCGATTGTCACACAGCCCACCTGAGGACCCAAACATGCGCATAACAATCGGAGTGCCGTTCTACAATGTCGGCGAGCTCTTGCTCGATTGCGTCAAGTCCATCCTGGCGCAAACCGAGCAGCAGTGGGAACTCCTGCTTGTCGACGACGGCTCGACGGACAACTCTCTGAAGATCGCCAGGTCGATCGATCACCCGCGCATCCGCGTTATCAGCGACGGCTGCAATCGAGGACTCTCGGTGCGACTGAATCAGATTGCAACGTTGGCGCGGGGAGAATTCATCGCGCGGCAGGACGCAGACGACTTGATGCACCCCGATCGACTGAAAGAGCAGATCAATTATCTTGAGAACCATCCGCAAATCGACGCCGTCGGCTGCCCGTGGTTTGCAATCGACGGCGCAGCGAACATCGTGGGTCGGTCAGCGGGCCAGAGTCTCGATTTGCGATCCGCATCCGTGCTCAAGCGCGTGCCGCTGTCGCACGGCACGGTGCTCGGCCGGCGAGCGTGGTTTCAACGCATCCCCTACGCCAGCCATCTGCGTCGTTCACAGGACCGAGACTTTTGGATCCGCGCCGTTCTGCTTGAAAACTCACAGGTGGCTATGCTCGACGAGCCTCGCTATTTTTATCGCATCCCCGCATCGGTCACGCTTGCCAAGACTCTCGAAGGCTACCGCAACAATCGGCGACTATTTCTTAAGTATGGACCGGCACAGTTTGGCCGCTGGCGAACGGCGGCATACGTCGGTGAGAGTTACGCCAAGACTGCGTTGTGGAAACTGGCCGCGCCCACGCGCGCAAGCAATTGGCTCTCGAGTGCCCGCAGTGCAGGACTCGACGCGCCAGAGAAACTGCGTGCCCAGCAATTGGTGGAACACATCCTGAAGCAATCCGTGCCACGAACCAATGCGCCAATCGCGATTTCTGCAAGTTCGCCGAGCAATCAATACGAATCCGCCGTTGCATGACCACTATCAATGTCAATCATTTCAAAATTCGTCTCGCAGCATCCTGATACGTCCGGCGAGCAAGAACAACATCGTAGCGGTCGTTCCATGCGCGATTTAAATACTCAAGATCGATCTTGCTCTGTCAGATTGATGATTGTTGTTACGAGCGGTCAATCGGCTGATCTGCTCAAAGGACAGCTCTCATTTCTCCGCGAGCGCGGCTTTGACATTACACTCGTCGCGGGACCTCACCCCAGATTGGATGCCGCGGGACTTCGAGAGCAAGTAAATATCGAACCTCTTGCCATGCACCGCGAGATTCGGCCTTTGCGTGACTTGGCCTCTTTGGTTCGGCTGTTTCGATTGATGCGCCGGCACCGGCCACAAATCGTCAATGCCAGCACGCCAAAAGCCGGTCTGTTGGCCATGCTGGCCGCCCTCCTGGCACGCGTCCCCGTTCGAATCTACACGCTCCGAGGACTACGCCTGGAAACTACCCACGGCGTGAAGCGGCAAATCCTGGCGCTCGCCGAACGACTTGCCGCAGCATGTTCGCAACGGGTCATCTGCGTCAGCCGTAGCCTCGCCCGCGAATACGTCCGATTAGGTTGCGTCCATCCAGACAAGGTTGCTTTGCTCGGTGCAGGCTCCTCCAATGGAGTAGATTTCGATGAGTTCCATGGTGACTCGAAGCGACGGGCACAGGGAATGGAGATTCGGCAGCGGCGAGGAATTGCACCCTCGGACCCAGTGATCGGTTATGTCGGCCGCCTGGCACGCGACAAGGGAATCGGCGATCTCGTCCGCGCCTTCGAGCAAGTCCGACAATCCAACTCGAATGCCTGGTTGCTGCTCGTTGGCGAACTCGATACGACGGACCCCCCCGACCGCGAGACGATCGAAACGATACGCTCCCATTCTCGGATCATTTCAACTGGCCATGTTGACCGTACGGCCTCCTACTACCATGCGATGAATGTATTTGCATTTCCGTCGTACCGAGAGGGATTCTGCAACGCCACGTTGGAAGCCCAAGCTGCGGGGCTCCCAGTCGTGGGTTACCGAGCAACCGGTGTGGTGGACACGATCATCCACTCCGTGACAGGACGACTGGTCCCGATCGGTGCCGTAGATGAAATGGCGGCGGCGCTCCTCGGATACATTGATTCCCCAGAGCTTGCGGTGCGACACGGTCACCACGGCCAAGAGCGCGTCAGAAATGAGTTTTCGAACGAACGCATCTGGAAGGCGCTGCAGCACGAGTACACGACGTCACTCGCCGCGACGAGACCCGCCGCTCAAATCGCGGCCCAGGCTCCGAACTGCGCAGCCAACGCAATGTAGCCTCAACGAATAGGATTGCTGCGAATGTGGTCTTACCATAACTACGGTAAACGTTGGTTCGATTTCACGATCGCCTGCTTGGCAGCGGTCGTGCTCGCGCCGTTGATGCTTGCGATCGCGGCATTGGTGCGATGCAAGCTCGGTCGGCCCGTTTTATTTCGCCAACAGCGCCCTGGCATCGGCGGGCATCCCTTTCGTCTAATCAAATTTCGCACCATGATCGACGCGTGCGATGCCGGGGGGCAACTACTGCCCGACACACAACGGCTCACGCCCTTTGGTCGATGGCTCCGCAGCACCAGCCTGGACGAGCTGCCCGAACTCTGGAACGTCGTGCTGGGCGATATGAGCCTCGTCGGACCCCGTCCACTGCTCACCGAGTACCTCGATCTCTACACGCCCCAACAAGCGCGTCGCCATCGGGTGCGGCCGGGAATTACCGGCCTGGCCCAGGTACGCGGGCGCAACGCCATTTCCTGGGAAGATCGTTTCCGATACGACGTCGAATACGTGGAACGAGTCTCTTTCCTGGGGGATCTCAAGATCTTGATCCAAACAGTTGTCTGTGTTTGCCGCCGAACGGGCGTCAGCGCTTCGTTTCACGTCACCATGCCCCCGTTCGCCGGCGCACCGTCGAACAAATTGCCATCACAGTCCCCGGAGCTCGCTGCACGCTAAGGAACCAGTCCCATGAACGAACTTTTCAAACAGCGCGTACATCACCTCGCCCGAACTTCGCCAGGCCGGCTTCAAGTCCGTCGGAGAGAACGTACGCATTCACGAAAACTGCAACATTCATGGCGTCCACAACATCTCTCTCGGCGACAACGTCCGCGTGGATGCCTACGTCTCGCTAATCGCCAGCGGTCCGATTGATATCGGCTCCTACGTTCACATCGGTTCCTACTCCTTGCTCTCAGGTGGCGACGGTATCCGCATGGGCGACTTTAGCGGCCTGTCGCAGGGAGTGAAAATCTACAGCCGCAGCGACGACTATTCCGGCGAATACTTGACCAACCCCTGCGTTCCCCCTCAATTCACCAACGCAATCGGCGGCCTGGTCACGCTGGGCCGACATGTGATTCTCGGCTCGGGTAGCGTCGTACTTCCCGGCGTCACGATCGGCGACGGTTCTTCCGTCGGCGCACTGTCTCTCGTGAACAAGGACCTCGCCGAATGGGGTGTCTACTTCGGCGCCCCGGTCAAGCGACTGCGCAACCGATCCCAGCAATTGCTCGCGCTCGAACAACAATTACTCTGCAAACAGGCGGCCTAGGTGCACAATGTCCTCGCGAATCTACTTATCGCCGCCCCACATGTCGGGTCAGGAACGCGAATTGCTCGTCGACGCGTTCGATTCCAATTGGATCGCTCCGCTCGGCCCCCACGTCGACGCGTTCGAATTGGAGTTTGCCGACCGGCTTGGCGTGCAACATGCGGTGGCTCTCTCCAGCGGCACGGCTGCACTTCACCTTGCCCTGATCGTGGCCGGCGTCCGACCAGGCGATATGGTTCTCACGTCGACCCTCACGTTCGCCGCCACGGCCAACGCGATCCGCTATGTTGGCGCGGAACCAGTGTTTTTGGATAGCGATTGCTCGAGCTGGAATCTGGACCCGCAACTGCTGGAAGACGAATTGAACGCCGCCGCAGCTTGCGGACAACTGCCAAAGGCCGCGGTCGTAGTCGACATATGCGGTCAGTCCGCCGACTGGGATCCGATCATAGCTATTTGCCGCCGGTTTGGCGTCACCGTGATCGAAGACGCGGCCGAAGCATTGGGGGCCAGCTATCGCGGACAGGCGGCCGGAACTCTCGCCGACATTGGTTGCTTTTCATTCAACGGCAACAAAATCATCACAACCAGCGGCGGTGGTATGTTGGTCACCAGTCGCAAAGACTGGGCCGACTCGGTCCGCCACCTGGCCACCCAAGCGCGCGACCCAGCGCCCCATTACGAACACTCTCAGATCGGTTTCAACTATCGACTGAGCAATCTCTTGGCCGCGGTCGGCCGCGGCCAGTTGGCAGTCCTCGATGATCGCGTCAACCGGCGACGCGCCAACTTCGAATTCTATTTCCAGCAACTGGCGGATGTCCCCGGTGTCGAATTCATGCCCGAGGCTTCATTCGGCCGTTCGACGCGCTGGCTGACGTGCCTGCTCGTCGACCCGCAGTACATCGACGTATCGCCCGCCGAAATCTGCGCCCGCCTCGAATCGGAAAACATCGAAGCCCGGCCAATGTGGAAGCCGATGCACATGCAGCCAGTCTTCGCCGAATGTCGCATTCGAGGCGGTGACGTCGCCGAGAAGATCTTCAGCGCGGGATTGTGCTTGCCCAGCGGATCGAATCTCAGCCAATCGGAACTGTGGCGCGTCGTCGACGCCTTCCGCTATGCCTTGTCCGAAACTCAGCGTCCCTTGAAGCGCAGAGTCGCCGCTAGCTCCATTGGCCTACGAGGTTAAAGACATAGTCCGCTGCTTGCACATCCGCGGCGTTGACGCCGCCGTTGATCAATTGGCCCGTGATTTTCCGAAAGCCGCGAGTCTCGTTGTAGTATCCATCGCCGCTCATAGAGACGCCCCAAGCTCGGGCGACGATCGAATCCTGGCCGGTTGAATCGTACAACATCGCGCTGTCGTTCCCTCCCGAAGTCGAATAGGCCGTTGTGCGGTCAAAGCCGCGTGCGTCGTTCCAAAATCCGCTCCCGTAGAGGATCGCCCGATCGGACCACGCCGCGTAGACGTCGTCGCCCGCGGAATCGTAAAAGATCGCTTCGTCATTCCCGCGGCTCGCGAAGGCGGTCGTCCGATCGAAACCGCGGACTTCGTTCCAATAGCCGGTCCCGTAGAGTGTCGCGCGATCCGACCAGGCCATATACACGTCATCGCCGGCTGTGTCATAGAGCACGGCCCGATCGTTGCCACTGCTGGCAAAAGCAGTCGTCTTCTCAAACCCGCCGGTATCGTTCCAAAAGCCAGCGCCATACATCACGGCGCGGTCAGACCAGGCAGCGTACGAATCGTCGCCGGCCGTGTCGTAGAACACCGCTCGATCGTAGCCCTTGTTGGCATAGGTATCAGTCCGGTCAAAGCCGCGGGCTTCGTTCCAATAGCCGGCCCCGTACAAGACAACCCGATCCGACCAGGCGGCGTAGGCATCGTCACCGGCGGTACCATAGAACATCGCTCGATCGTAGCCCCCCGCGGTGGCGTTCGCCATGGTGCGGGCAAAGCCAAGGGAATCGTGGAAATAGCCGTTTCCAGACATATA
Organism: uncultured Planctomycetota bacterium; assembly: GCA_963847905.1. GTDB lineage: Bacteria > Planctomycetota > Planctomycetia > Pirellulales > Lacipirellulaceae > DASYDU01. Next base: position 513,567 of record CAWKBP010000009.1, read on the forward strand.
CGCGCGAGTCGACGATGAGACATACAAATCGTCGCCGACCGAATCGTTGAAGACCGCCCGGTCCGAACCTCCCGCCGACGAATGCGCCAGCGTTTGGTCAAAGTTTCGAGCGTCATTGACATAGTCGTCGCCGGCCATGTAGGCGCGCGTGGACCAAGTGGAAAATACGTCGTCGCCCGACGTGTCGGAAAACTCCGCGGTGTCGGTTCCCGAACTTGCATAGGTCCGAGTTTGTCGATAGCCGACGACTTCGAACACGTGTCCGTTGGCGAGCGCCAAGCTAACATGTTGCCCTCGGGCCGTCAGCGTGTCGTCCCCTGCGCTGTCGAAGAGCGTCGCCTGATCTGCACCGCCGCCCCCATACACGGTCACATTTGCAACCTCGTTGGCTACAACCACGTAGCCGACGCCCACCATCGTCGCGGAGTTGACGCGGAGGATCGTGCTCTCGTTTTCGGCGGTTCCAGTCATCGCGATCGTATCGCTGCCACCAAATCCTGCAAAGTTGAAACCGGTCACCGCAGATCGATCGAACGCATACACGGCGCCATTTACGGTTATTGTGTGTTGCGACGCCCCGGCAACGAACGAAAAGACGTCGTCGGCGTCGCTCCCTGTCACAGTTACAGTCGTACCGACTTGCGACACAAGATTGGTGAGTTGGAAATTCACATTCGCGTTGGCCCCAGTCACGCGCAAGTAAAACTGCTCGCCCGCGCCAGCCAGCATATCGACCCGGTTGCAATTGCTCGTTGCGACGCCAGAAGTTAAGCATTGCATCTGCGAGTCGAACAACGCCAATTCGACGTTTCCACCCGCTTCGCCAAAAAATGCTTCTGCCGTAAGGTATCCAGCCTGCTGCGCCGTGACCCCGTACCAGGCCTCGCCGCTCACCGCGATGTCGTGCCGCATCGATTGAGCGATCGTGCCCCAATCGACAAACGTGAACGCGCTCGCGGCGGTCACCGTCAGATCGAAGTAACCGATGCCGTTGCTGCTCGAGAGACCGACTGCGTACGTTTGCCCCGCGACGACGTTGAGCTTATAAGTGTTGCCGTCCGCTCCGCTCACCGCGCCGTCGCCGGTCCACACGGAATTGAGCGCATGCGTCGTATCGGCGGTGAAGGTGATGGTGCCGTTCGCCGCCGCCGTGAAGCGGAAGAAATCGACGTCATCCCGCTTACCAATCAACCCGCTTACGCTCGAGCCGGCCGAGCCGATGGTGCCCAAATTGAACGCCGCGTCCGCCGTCGAGCCAAACTCATCGTCCGGAACGAGCGCGTCGAGCGCCGCCGACACATTCAGCCGCTTGTAGGACTGATTCGTCGCCGCATCAAAGAAAGTGTCGGCCGTCGACATCATATGGTTGTAGATTGTATCTTCCGTGATGTTGGTCATGCCGACGAATTGCATCGCCTCGCGCACGAGCACGCTTGCCCCGGCCACGTAGGGCGAGGCCATGCTCGTGCCGCTGTAGTTGGCCCAGTCGTCTGTCACGCCATTCTGATTGCCGACATAATCGGGGACCGTACTGCGAATCGATCGGCCCGGGGCGGCGATCGCCCGATCGAGCCGCTGGCTGAAATAACTCAGCGCCCCCGAATCGTCGACCGACATGACGGGCACCACGCTCGAACTCACGGCCGGGTAGCTCAGCCCGGGCGCGTTGTAAGTCGAAAAACTGTTGCCTGCCGAGACAGCGATGAATATCCCGTCCGCCTTCAGCTGGGCAAACTCGTCCTCGAGCATCGCCCAGCTCGGCACGGTCGCGGCATTGTACGCGGTGCCCAGCGAGAGATTGACCGCCGTGATCGGATTAGCGAACGCATTGCGATTCGTATGGACCCACCGCAGCGCCTTCTCGACCCAGCTGAAGTAGCCGTCCCCCTGGTCGTTGAACACGCGCAAGCCCACGAGATCCACCCCCGGCGCGACGCCGACGTCGCCCGTTCCGTTGGCCGAGGCGCCGACGATGCCGGCCACATGCGTGCCGTGCGAGCCGGCCGGGCCATCGTCGTAGGGATTCGCGTCATTCTCTTCGGTGAAATCCCAACCGCCGACGACGCGCGCGTTCGCACCGAAGCCGCCGCCCAGATTCGGATGGTCCCAGGCGATGCCGCTGTCGATCACCGCCACCGTCTGGCCATAGCCGAAGAAGCCGTAGTCGTTTTGCGCCTGGGTGACACCCGTCAGCGCGCTGCGCACTGGCCAGCGTTTGCTCGACATCGCCTAACAGCGCATCGAGATCCCGCTCGAGACTCGTGTCGTACCAGAAATCAGGCGTCGCCGGCGCGTGCTGCTCGATGCTGCCACCGAGCGGCTCGGCAGAGAACATCTGCCGATCTTCGAGCGACTCGATGCGCGTGCGGCGTTCGACGCGACGACGCGGACCCTTGGAACCCATGGCTGCGGACCCCTGATACTCGTACGAAAAGACATCCCACTCGACCCGTGGACCCACCGATCGAGCTGCGAAAAGTGTGCGTGTCGGACCTCGACCCTCACGATGTCCGGACGAAGAAAGCCTAGGTCGCCTCAGCCGCACCGCCAGAAAGTCGGCCGAGTGATTGAATTTCGCCGTCGCGATTTCGCCACGCGCGGCGCCGCGCCGTTGCCAAATCACCACTGGCGACTTGCCTCGTAGACATGCGACCGATATTCTCGTTCAAGGGGCGACTTCATTTAGCGGCGGGGCTTGCCCGCGACGAATTCTCTACCGACCCCAGTCCTCATGCGAACCCTCATCAAAAACGCCACCGTCATCTTCCCCAACGGCCCCGATCGCCGATCGGTCGTCGTCGAAGGCACGCGCATCGCCGAGATCGACCCCGCTGCCCAGCTCCGCGTCGACGAAGTGATCGACGCCGCCGGCCTGCACTTAATCCCCGGCGTCGTCGACGATCAGGTCCACTTCCGCGAACCGGGTCTGACACACAAGGAAGACCTCGCCTCGGCCAGCCGCGCGTGTGCCAAGGGCGGCGTCACCACGTTCCTCGAAATGCCCAACACCGTCCCGCCGGCGATTACACAGACGCGGCTCGAAGAGAAGCTCGCGCTCGCCGCCAAGAAGTCGCTCGTCAATTACGGCTTCTACATCGGGGCCACTTGCGACAATCTCGACGAGCTTAAGCAGGCCCACCGTACGCCCGGCATCAAGATCTTCATTGGTTCCAGCACCGGCGACCTGTTGGTCGACGAGCAAGCCGCCCTCGAACGCATCTTCGCCGAGACCACGCTACCGATCACCGCCCACTGCGAAGACGAAGCCACCGTCCGCGCGAACGCCGAGCGCCTCGCCGACACAAACGACGTCGCCGACCACTCCCGTATTCGCGACCACGCGGCCGCCCGCATCGCCACTCGCCGCGCGATCGACCTCGCCCATCGGCACCGGCATCGCTTCCATGTGCTGCATGTTTCGACCGGCGCCGAAGTCGAGTCGATCGCCGATCACCGCAATCTGATCACCGCCGAGGCCTGCCCGCACCATCTATTCTTCAACACCGACGACTACGCCCGGCTCGGCACGCTCGTGCAGATGAATCCCTCCCTCAAGTCGGCCGACGACAATCGGCAACTCTGGCAGGCGCTCCTCGACGGCCACATCCAGGTGATCGCCACTGACCACGCACCTCACACGCTCGAAGAGAAGCAGCGCCCTTACCCCGCTTCGCCGTCGGGCCTGCCGGCGGTGGAAAACTCGCTGGCGCTGTTGCTCAACGAAGTCCATCGCGGTCGTTGTACTTTGGAGCAAGTCGTCCGCTGGATGTGCGACGCGCCGGCCCGCGTATGGGACATCGTCGGCAAAGGTCGGATCGAAGTCGGCTACGACGCCGACCTCGTGCTCGTCGACCTCAATCGCACCGCCGAAATCCGCAACGAAACGCAACTCACCAAAAGCCGCTGGAGTCCCTGGCACGGCGTCTCGCTCACCGGTTGGCCGGTGCGGACTTTCGTGATGGGCCGCGAAGTCTATCGCGACGGACAGATCCTCGCCGATCGCGGCGGCCAGGAAGCCAAGTTCGACCACACCCGCGGCGGCTACTGGGCGACGGAGGATCGATGATGGTTAATTGATGATTGATGAATTCCGATCAACCATCTGCGATCATCAATCATCAATCCCTTCCGGAACTCGAAATCAATGCAGAATCAATCCAACCGAGAGCCGCACTACGCCATCGTCACCGGCGGAGCCGCCGGGCTCGGCCGCGAATTCTGCTTGCGGCTCGCGTGCGACGGTTGGCACATCGCCATTGTCGACGTCGATCGGGAGGCCGCGGAGGAAACTTCGCGGCTCGTCTCGCAAGCAGGCGGGAGCGGCCGTGTGGAAATCTGCGACGTCACCGAAATCGAAAGTTGGCTCGCGCTCCGAGATCGACTGCACGCCGAGTGGCCGCGGCTCGATTTGCTCGTCAACAACGCCGGCATGTTTGCGGCCGGCAACGTCGGCACGCTCGATCTCGGCGAAGCCGAGCAGCTCATTCGGCTCAACCTGCTGGGCGTACTCTATGGCTGTCACACGTTTGTCCCCTGGCTCGCCGAATGTGCGAAGTCCGAACGGACGGCAATCATCAATGTCGCTTCGAGCTTCGCGTTCCTTTGCCCGCCGGGGATGGCCCCGTACAATCTCTCGAAAGCCGCGGTCGTCGCTCTGTCGGAAACGCTGCATGGCGAATTGAAGCCGCGCGGCGTCGGCGTGACCGTCGTCTGCCCCGGCCCGATGCCAACCCGGTTCGTCGAAAGTGCGTCCTTCGAACGTCCCGAATTCCAAAAGCTCACCGAATCTTACGTTCGGCAGTCGACGCTCGACCCGGCCTCCGTGGCTGGCGCAGCGATCAATGCGAGCAGTCGACGGCGGCTCTACGTTGTGATGGGCAGCGACCAACGCTGGTACTGGCGCGCCAAGCGCTGGATGCCGAGAACTTTGTTGAATCGTGTTTCTCGCCGCGTTCGCAAGGATTTACTGGGGATTGATGAATGATGATCGATGATTGATGATCTAATCTGTCGATCATCAATCATCCTTCAACAATCATCGATATTTCTCTCATGCTCCATCTCCAATCGGATACATCGCCTCGCTGGCTCGCCCAGGTCGACCGCCATCTCGACGAGATCCTGATCGACCACGCTCACTGCGAGAAAAAAGCGGCGGGCACAGCGCTGAATCTCATCTTTGCCTACGTCGAAGATCAGGAGCTGTGCCGCGAGATGGCATTCATCGTCAACGAGGAGCTCGAACATTTTCAGATGGTGATCGACCTGCTCAATCGCCGCGGCATACGCTTTCGGCGGCTCAAGCCATCGACGTATGGCCGCGAGCTCAATGACCTCTGCCGCAAGCAGGAGCCGCAGCGAGCGGTGGACCGATTGCTCGTGGCCGGCATCATCGAAGCTCGCTCGTGCGAACGGTTCCATGTACTCGCCGAACACGTCGACGACGCCGAACTGGCTACGTTCTACGCCGGCCTGTTCGAGTCGGAAGCCCGTCACCACACCACCTACACGCGGCTGGCCAAACATTTCGCCCCCGAAGAAACGGTCATGGCCCGCCTCGACGAACTGGCAGCGCTCGAAGCCGCCATCATCGATCGCGGTGAGGAACTTCCCCGCATGCATAGTTGAGGCGCTACCATTTAAATCTAGCGCCTCGCGCCTCCAAACTACGCGCCTAGAACCCCGGCCCGCGCAAATCGATTGTCCCCTCTGGCCAATGCTTCGCTGCCGGGTAGCGCATCACGACTTCGTCCCAGAACGGGTTCGAGTTTGGATCGTCGGCGAGTGAGTTGACGATCTTGTTCGTGACCAGGCCGGCGCCGAGCTTCTCGTAGAACGGGCGAACCTCCTCAGAAGTTTGGAAGAGCGAAAAGGCATACGGGCCATGGTCGACCAGGTCGAATACCGCTCGCACGACCGCCTGCCCCAACTTCTGACCGCGACAGTCCGGGTCGGTCGCCACCAAGGAAAGCGCGATGATGCTCATATCCCCCTCGCTGGTGCCAATCGTCCTGGGGGATGCGGCCGCATGGGCCACGACTCGATCACCGTCGCGAACTATCAGCGACCGCGGATAGAACTCCTCCGGCCCATCGTAGCCGCGCACCTGGCCCAGGAAACGTGCCAACCTTTCGTCAAGCGGCCGCTTGGGAAAGACCTTGACCAACAGCTCCGCGATCGGCAGCGCCTCGGCCTCGGTCAATTGCCGGCGATCCAGCGTTTCAATTTGCATCTTGTTGCTCCTCCGGTTCCTGTTATCCTGTCACAATACGACCATGTAAAGCCGCGCAACTCGAGTTCCGGGAGATTTCACACCATGGCGGACAATTCCTCGCAGCGTGGACCGGCGGCCAGTCGTCGGGAATTTGTGCTCGCCGGGGCCGGATTGACGGCAGCCGGGCTGGCGGCAATTTCGGCGCTGGACGCGATGGCCGCCGACGGCGCGACACCGACCGCACCTGCTGGCAAATCGCTGATCGCGCCTGGCCAGACGATCCTGTTTCAGGGTGATTCGATCACCGACGCCGGTCGCAACAAGAGCGACTCGGCCGCCAACTCGCAGCCCGCGCTCGGCGGCGGCTACGCGTGGCTCTCCGCGGCCCAACTGCTGGTGGATCGCCCCGACGACCACTTGAAAATCTACAACCGCGGCATCAGCGGCAACAAGGTATTTCAGCTGGCCGATCGCTGGCAGGCCGATTGCCTCGATCTCAAGCCAGACGTGCTGAGCATCCTCATCGGCGTGAACGACTATTGGCACAAACACAATCACAACTACGATGGCACGCTGGAGATTTATGAAACCGACTTCCGCGCGCTCATCGAGCGGACCAAAGACGCCCTGCCAAACGTGAAGCTCGTCGTCTGCGAGCCGTTCGTGCTCAAGGTCGGCGCCGTCGACGACTCATGGTTCCCGGAGTTCGAAGGCTACCGCGCGGCAGCCAAGCGTGTGGCCGAGTCGGCCGGCGCCGTGTTCGTGCCGTATCAGACGATGTTCGACCGGGCAGCGACAATCGCCCCGCCTGAGCGCTGGCTCAAAGACGGCGTGCATCCAACGGGCGACGGCGCCGCCCTGATGGCGGACTGGTGGCTGCGCGGTTGGCGCGTGAACTTCGTTCGATTGTGATTTCTCCTTAATTTCTCGAAGGGGCTAGGTTTCTCCCGAAGTGGCCAGGTAGTTTTGGTGCGGCCGCAATTGGGGGAACGTCACACGCGAAAACATGCACCAAAATGGATGCGTTTTGGTGCAGCGGACTGCGGACAGCGGCTGGAATTGCAGGGTATTTTTCGTTTGTCTTGATGCAGAATGGGCGTCTATTTTGGACCGCGTGATACGTTTTGGAGCAACTGTTGAAATAATTTGACGGACGGGGGATTTGTCTCACGCCAACGTCGCGAAGCGCAAAGGGAGTGCAGGTGACCCGGATGGACCGCGCAGACTGGAAGCCTGTCGATGGGCGAGGTTAAGCCTAGAGAATCGCCGGGGCGAATTCAACAAGTATTTTTGGCCATGTCTATCGCGGAAGATGGCCCTTATTGGGAGATTGACAGAGGGCGTCGCTGCCTGGGCAGGAGGCCAACTCGTTGGCCACGGTTTTTGCCACGCTGTGCTTCGAACAGCGTCTATTTGTAATTCTAATTGACCGAATTTCTGGGTATAGCTAACATTTGGGTGGACGTAACTGCGCGATATTCAATTGCGCGTCCGAGGGTTTGTGAGACCGTGTCATGGCAAAGCTTGGATTTAAGGCCGATCGATTGGCACAGATTGTTGATGTGCGAGAGATGCCGGCTTACACGGCTGCCGAGGCGGCTCACTATCTTTGTATTCCCAAGGCGACGATCAACGCATGGGTTAGAGGGACGACCTACACGGTCCGAGGTTCGCAAAAGCAATTTCAGCGGGTGATCGTGCTGCCGAATAAATCCATGAACCTACTGTCGTTTTACAATCTCGCGGAAGCACACGTGCTGCGCGGGCTGCGAACGGATTACAAAATATCGCTGCCAGTGATTCGCAAGGCTCTCGACTATGTTCGCAGCGAGATGGGCTGGGAACGGCCGTTGATCCAGGAGCAGTTTCGCACCGATGGCGCGATTCTTGTTTGTCGATCGGCTCGGCACGTTGATCGATGCCGCCGATCCTAAGCAGACGCTGCTTCCCACATTGAATGAGCATTTGGATCGCATCGAGTGGGAGAACGAATTTGCGGCGCGACTCTTTCCGTTTACTCGTCTGGTAGAAGGTGCCGTACTGCCGCGGGCCATCGTGATCGACCCCTGCCGCTCGTTTGGCCGGCCGGTATTGGATCGGCTTGGCGTGACCACGAATGTGATTGCCGAGCGGTACAAGGCGGGAGATTCGATCGCCAAACTAGTGGAGGAATATGGCGGCCAGGAAGCGGACATCGAAGAAGCAATCCGCTGCGAGCTCCACATCGGCCTCGCCGCCTGAAGCTGGGCCAGCTTCTTTCTGGACCGCGATTTTGGCAACGCGACGTGGCCGAGGGGCTCCGCAGCCTGGGCGCGGTCGTCAAATTGCACGATGAGTTCTTCGACGCGAAAACGAAGGACATTGAGTGGTTGCCGCAAGTCGGCGCGAAGAAATGGGTCGTTCTGACTCGCGACAAGCACATTCTCACGCGGCCGCTGGAAGTAGTCGCTCTGGTTCGAGCGAACACATACGTCTTTATCTTAAAGAGCCGACAGGAGCTCAACGGCGTTCAGATGGCGGCATGCTCGTGGCCGCTTTCCCGCATATGTGCAAATTGATCGCATCCCACACGCCGCCGTTTTTGCGCGTGTTACGAAGTCGGGCGCCGTCCAAGAGATTGAGGGATACAAGCAACTGCAACTACGGCTCGAGCAGTTCAAGTTGTAATTGCGGGTATCCCTGCCGGCAGATCGCTGAAAGGATACTTCCGCTCGGGGCGCATGTGCGTGACCGCCAAGACTTCCTGGCGGACAACGAGGAGCAACGCGTCGATGGATTCGACTTACGCAAATTGCGTAGATTAATACGTGTTTTGCGTAGAAGTCAAATCCTGTCGCTGGATGGTGACAAATCCAAAGCTATTGCATCGCAAGAAGCTTTGCAGCAATCGATACAACACTATTCTCATAGCCATTCATTGCTATCGAATTTAATCCTTGACGAATCCAATCAAGATCGTAAAGTTCCCACTTCCGAGATGCGAATTCCTCACGCAGTCTCTGTCGACCGGATGGGGTGATACGCCCGGCCGCAAGGCATAGCTTTGGTATGGGTGTGCTTGTTAGCAACCCATTGTCACGTAGCTGCCGAACCAACGCGTCAAATACGATTTGGCGAGTGTCGTCTTCCGTGAACAGCTTAAACCTTTTTGCATCGCGATGTCCCTGATCAAATAGTGCCTTGGGGTTCACTCCGGTCGAATCAAGATATGACTTGCATTCAACGGCGAGTAAGATGTTGCCCTTCGGCTTGTAAGCGACGATGTCGATTTCCCATCGCGGTGATGTTTTTCGTCGAATCGCTGCCTTTTCTTCCTTGGTCAGTTCGACCTTGACCGTTTCGAGAACCCAATACCCTTTTGACTGTAGGATCGCACCGACAAGTGATTCAAACGCGTTCATCGACGTTTCCCCATGATTCGTTAAGTTCGACAGTTCGAGAGTTTAGCCTGCCAAATAATAGCCTTCCCGGGAATTGGTGCCGCCCGGATAAGAAGTGCCGCCGCTTCGCCCCTCAGAAGGGTCGACATCGCGGACACGGCTGTAGCCGCGCAGCGGCGAAATAGCTTAGCCGTGGGTGCCAACCCACGGGCGTGATATTATATGATCACAAGCCGCGCAGCGGCGAAATTCTTCAACGTGGAGGGACTCGCATGGCCGGGACCTACACCAAGCTCTTCTATCACATCGTGTTCAGCACAAAGCATCGCGCGGCGTTCATTGCGCCGGCCATCGAGACGGAACTCTATATGTACGTTGCTGGCATCGTGCGCGGGATTGGCGGTTCATGCGTCGAGATCCATGGCATGCCGGACCATGTGCATTTGTTGGTGATCTTGCCGCCAAAGATTGCACTCTCCGACGCGTTAAGAGAGATCAAGGCGAACTCGTCGAAGTGGGTACACGTGACGAAGCAGATGCCCGGGTTTGGGTGGCAGGATGGGTACTCGGCGTTTACGGTGAGCAAGTCGGGGGTTGAACCCGTGCGCGAGTACATTCGCAATCAGAAGGCACATCATGCGCAGCGCGACTATCAGGCGGAGTTGCTTGAACTCCTGGCCCGGCACGAGGTCGAGTTTGACGAGCGCTACATCTGGGATTGATGTCGCCGCTGCGCGGCTTGAGGCACATGCGCTCGGCTTCCGGGGGCTTGCGCACCCCGGCTAAGTCATGTCGCCGCTGCGCGGCTGCAATCGTCGGCTCGCTACAACGCAGCCACGACCAAATCTCCCACCTCGGTCGTCGTATAGCCCATCTTGCCGGCGTTTTGGCTTTTCATTTTGTTGGCGGTGACGCTCATGATCGCGTTCATCACCTTAGTGCCCGACTTGTCGTAGCCGAGTTGCGTGAGCAGCATACTCACGGCGTTGATGGCGGCGATCGGGTTGATCTTGCCGGTGCCGGTGTACTTCGGGGCGCTGCCGCCCATCGGCTCGAACATGCTCACGCCGCCTTTGTCGGGGTTGATGTTGCCGCCGGCCGCGACGCCCATGCCGCCCTGGATGATGCCCGAAAGGTCCGTGATGATGTCGCCGAACATGTTCGTCGTCACGATCACGTCGTAAAACTCGGGGTTCTTCACGATCCACATGCAGCAGGCGTCGACGTGGTTGTAGTCCTTCTCGATGTCCGGATACTCGGCGCCGACTTCCTGGAACGTCCGCCACCAGAGATCATGCCCGGTCGTGAGCACGTTCGTCTTGGCCACCAGCGTGAGCTTCTTCCCCTTGGGGTTGTTGCGCTTCTTGGTGAGCTCGAAGGCATAGCGGATCGCGCGCTCGCAGCCCTTGCGAGTGTAGATGGCGGTCTGCGTGGCGACTTCGTTGGGCGTGCCCTTGTGCATGAAGCCGCCGGCGCCGCAGTAGAGGTCTTCCGTGTTCTCGCGGACGACGATGAAGTCGATGTCCGCCGGGCCTTTGTCCTTAATTGGGCATTCGACGCCGGGAAAAAGCTTCACGGGCCGCAGGTTGATGTACTGGTCGAGGCCGAACCGCAAATCCAAGAGCAACTTCCGCTCGAGAATGCCCGGCTTCACGTCGGGATGACCGACCGCACCCAACAGGATCGCGTCGAACTTCCGCAGCTGGTCGAGCCCGTCGGCCGGCAGCGCTTCGCCTGTCTTGAGATAGCGATCGCCACCCCAGTCGAGATGCGTGAGGTCGAACTTCAGTCCGTCCTGCTTTGCGACTGCATTGAGCACCTTAACGCCCTCGGCCGCAACTTCAGGCCCCGTGCCGTCTCCACCGATAACCGCGATCTTCTTGGCTTCACTCATGTCGTTAACTTGTCCTTTCAAAATCTCTATTTACCACAACGGCACGACGACACAACGGAAAGGCAGACTATCAGTTAGCTTTTCGTCGTGTCCGTCGTGCCGTTGTGGTTAGTTATTTGGATTGCCGCCAGACCGGGTCGAGCGGCGAGTCGCCCGGCTTGGGCCAGCGGGTGAGGGTTACTTTTTGACGGGTGTAGAACTGGATGCTTTCTTTGCCTTGGATGTGGAGGTCGCCGAAGAACGAGCGGTTCCAGCCGGTGAAGGGGAACCACGCCATCGGGGCGGGCACGCCGACGTTCACGCCGATCATGCCCGCGTTGAAGCGGCGGCTGAACTCGCGGGCCGCGTAGCCGCTGGTGCGTGAAGATCGACGCGCCGTTTCCATATTCACATTGTGCGCCAACGGCCAGGGCTTCGTCGAGGTCCGCCACGCGGACGACCGACAGCACCGGGCCGAAGATCTCCTCCCGGTAGACCCGCATCGAGGGGTCGACGCGATCGACGACGCTGGGGCCGATGAGGAAGCCGTCGCCGGCGATTTTGCTGCGGCCGTCGAGGGCCACGGTGGCGCCGTCTTGTTTGGCGATGTCGAGGTAGCCGGCCACGCGGTCGCGGTGCTCGGCGCGGATCACGGGGCCCATGTCGACGTTTTCGTTGCCGTCCGAGGGGCCGACTCGCATCTTGCCGGCGAGCTCGACGAGATGTTCGACGACGGCGTCGCCCGCCTTGCCGACCGCGATCGCCACGCTGCCGGCCATGCAACGCTGGCCGGCGCAACCGTAGGCCGACGCGATGAGAGCCTTCACCGTGGGATCGAGCTCGGCATCCGGCATGATGAGGAGATGATTCTTCGCCCCGCCGGCCGACTGGACGCGTTTGCCGTTGGCGGTGCCGCGCTCGTAGATGTACTTGGCGATCGGCGTGCTGCCGACGAACGAGATCGCGGCGACCTGCGGATGGTCGAGCAGCGCGTCGACGCATTCCTTGTCGCCGTGGACGATGTTGAACACGCCCGGCGGCAGACCGGCCTCGATCGAGCAGCTCGCCCAACCGCATTCGCCGAGAGCGGCACCTTCTCGCTCGGCTTCAAGCACAAACGTGTTGCCGCAGGTGATGGCGATCGGGAACATCCACAGCGGCACCATGAACGGGAAGTTGTACGGCGTGATGCCGACGCACACGCCGACCGGATGCCGCACCGCCTCGGCGTCGACGTCGGCCGCGATGTTCGGCAGCACCTCGCCCGCTGATGAGGCTGGGGATGCCGCAGGCGAACTCGACGACCTCGATGCCGCGGTTGACCTCGGCCCGCGCCTCGGCGAGCGTTTTGCCATGCTCGCGGGTGACGAGCGCGGCGAGCTCGTCGAAATGCTGCGTGCAGCAGCGTCGCGGAAATCGGAACATGACGCGGGCCCGCTCGACCACCGGCGTCTCGCTCCAGGCCGGCAGCGCCGCGGCCGCCGCTTGCGACGACTTCGTCCGTCTCTTCTGCCGTAGCAAAACGGCACGCGGGCGATCACCTGGCCGGTGGACGGATTGAAGACATCGCCGACCGCGTCGCTGGACGTCGTCGATCCACTTGCCGCCGACAGAGGATGTGGAAGAGTGTCGACTTGGACTTGGACGGCGGCGGCCATCGTACGATCTCAGTGCAGACTGGGAGCGTGACTCGATGCAGCTAGCTATACGTAAGCAGCTTACCTGGTACATTCGACCAATGGGCGCGCCGCCGGACTATAACCGTCTCGCGGCTATTGCCCTTCCTGCTACCGAGACGGAGGTACTCCGATGCCCCGAATTGTCCGTGGTGGTTTGATTCAGGCGACGCTCTGCGAGCCGGCCACGTCGCCGATCGCAGAAGATCAAGCAGGCGATGATCGACAAGCACGTCGCGCTGATCGGCGAGGCGGCGAACAAGGGCGTCGAGGTGCTCTGCCTGCAGGAGCTGTTCTACGGGCCGTACTTCTGCGCCGAGCAGGAGACGAAGTGGTACGACCTCACGGAGAAGATCCCCGACGGGCCGACGACCAAGCTGATGCAGGAGCTGGCGAAGAAGCACAAGATGGTGATGGTCGTGCCGATGTATGAGGAGGACCTGCCGGGCGTGTACTACAACTCGGCCGCCGTGATCGACGCCACCGGCGAGTACCTCGGCAAGTTCCGCAAGATCCACATCCCCCACTGCAACCCCGGCTTCTGGGAGAAGTTTTATTTCCGGCCGGGCAACCTCGGCTACCCGGTGTTCGACACCAAGGTCGGCAAGGTCGGCGTCTACATTTGCTACGACCGCCACTTCCCGGACGGCGCGCGGTGCCTGGGCCTCGGCGGCGCGGAGATCGTGTTCAACCCCTCGGCGACCGTCGCGGGCCTCTCGCGAATATCTCTGGAAGCTCGAACAGCCGGCCCACGCGGTGGCGAACCAGTATTTCGTCGGCGCGATCAATCGGCCCGGCTGGGAAGAGCCCTGGCGAATCGGCGAGTTCTACGGCCAGAGCTACTTTTGCGACCCGCGCGGCCAGTTCATCGCCCAGAGTGAGAAGCGGACCGACGACGACATCGTGGTCGCCGACATGGATTTCGATCTGATCCGCGAAGTCCGCAACACGTGGCAATTCTTCCGCGACCGCCGACCGGAAACGTACGGCGCGATCACGGCCCTGTAGCGATCACACAAAACAATAGCCGGGCCGCTACGCGGGCCGGAATGCAGGCCGGAACGTTCGCTCGATATCTACCCACCACGCAATGCCTCCGGCGAGACGTAGCTCGCCGGCTATTTTCGTTCCGTGAGTCGCACGGCCCACACGCCGACGATCGCGCCGAGCACGCTGCCCGCGACTGTGTCGCCGACGAAATGGTAGTTCATCGCCACCAGCGCGGCGATCATTGGCAGGGCGATGACGACGTACAACCAACGGGCCCGCGGCAGGGTCAGCCAGAACACGGAGAGGAAGCCGGCGATCCGCGCCGCGTGACCCGACGGAAAGCTGCCAACATCGTCGCCGACTTCGAACGGATGGAAGCCGTACGCGTTGTTGCTGATCAGCGACGGATTGTTGTCGTGCCAGGTTTCGGGCCAGTATCGCCCGCAGAGATCACCGAGCGATTGGCGGAACTGATCGGCGACGATCAAGCTGACGCACGCCAGGAACAGCGTCGCCTGCCATCGCCGCCACGGCCCAAACGCCCGCCGCACCGCCAACACCAGTAGCAGCAGCGGCGCCCAGCTCTGCACCAAGGGCGGCGGCTCCGTGAGCCAGAGGAACTCATGGTAGCGGGGAAGCCGGTGCCGATTGACGAAGAACGCCACGGGCCGATCGACGAAGTAGTAGCAGATGACCACCGCGACGACACAGACAGCAACAGCCACGAGCGTGCGATTCAGGAGTGGGCGGAAGTCATCCAAGGTCGAACCCGCCGCTAGCCGTCTGGATTGTCGAGAAGTTCTTGCAACCGCGGCGCCAACTCCGCCGGCAATCGCGAAATCCAGGATTGGTCGAGCAGGCCCACGCCGATCATGTCGAGCAGATGGACTTGGATCCTTATCGGCGGAACGACGTCAGCTTCATAATCACCAGCGGCTCGAGCGCAATCATTTGGTGCAATTCGTTCCGCTCGACCGCGACAAGCGTCGGCGCCGGCTCCGAATAAATCTGCTTGACCTTCTCGCCGGCGAACAGCAGATGCACCGCATCGCTTGGCCGGCCGTTCGGGCCGTCGAGGAACATGTGGACGTCCATCAACTCGTAGTGCTGGAAGCCGGCGCCCTCCAAAGCTCCCTTAACAGCCGGCAAATCCGAGCGGTTGACCATGATGTCGACGTCGACCGTGTTCCGTGCCGCCCCCGGATCGACGGTCGAGACCCAGGCGGCCACGGCGTTGCCGCCGATCACGGCATAGGGAATCCCGCTCGCTTCGAGGGCAGCAGTCGAACGCAGCAGTCGATCGCGCACTTTTTCCACGGCCAGAACCATCCTGTCGAGAATGTCTGTGGTTAGCGGCACGACGGTCGGCAAATGATCGCCAATGCTCATGCGGTTCTGCCCTCGGGATTCACGGGTTTCATTCTACCACGCTCGGGCCACATCAACACCACATACACGATAAACGACACCCCGAAGCTGATGAACCAGGCGTAGTGGTAGAGGTCGACCCAAATCGCTGGAATCGCCTCCTGCCATTTGGTCGACACCGTGGCCAGGAAACCCGGGACGCACGGCGCGATGCCGAGCACCAGCGCGACAAGCGCCCGCGGATTGAAGCCGCCGGTGTACCAATAGGGGCCATCCTTCCGATAGAGGCCCGGCAGGTCGAGCTGCTTGTGGCGGATCACGAAGTAGTCGGCGATCAATACGCCCCCGACCGCGCCCAGCAACGAGGAATACGCGATCAGCCACTGCTCGAAGTAGTGGTTCGGATCGGCGACCAGTTTCCAAGGCTGCATGGCGATGCCGATTAATCCCGTGATGAATCCGCCCACGCGGAACGACACGACGCGCGGCCAAAGATGGGCGAAATCGTTCGCCGGGCTCACGACGTTGGCCGCGATGTTGGTGGCCAGCGTGGCGATGGAGAGCGCGAGCATCGCCACGACGAGCACGACCGGATTCTCAAACTTGCTCAGTACCACGACCGGATCCCAGATCGTGTCGCCGAAGATCACGGCTGTCGCGCTCGTGACCGCGACGCCGATGAACGAAAACATCGCCATGGTGGTCGGCAGTCCGAGCGCCTGGCCGAGCACCTGGTCGCGCTGCGAATAGGCATAGCGGCTGAAGTCGGGGATGTTGAGCGAGAGCGTGGCCCAGTAGCCGACATTCGCGGTGAGGCCGGCGAAGAAATACCGCCAGAATTCGCCCGCCTTCTCGCCACCCGACGCGAATTCCGATGGCTTGGCGAGCATCGGCCCAAACCCGTCCGCCGCCCAATACGCCCAAGCCAGGAACGCAAATCCGAGCGCGATCAGTAGCGGCGCCTTGATGTTCAACAGCAGCCGGATCGATTCGATGCCGGCATACACCACCCACATGTTGATTGCCCAGAACAACAGGAAGCACGCCAGCTGGGCGGCGTTGATATCGATCACCGGCAGTTTCGCAAGCGTATCCCACGCCGGCACAAACTCGACGAGCATCTTGTAAATCGCCCAGCCGCCGATCCAGGTTTGAATCCCAAACCAGCCGCAGGCCACCAGCGCCCGCAACAGCGCCGGCACATTGGCTCCCAGGATGCCGAACGACGCCCGGCAATAGACGGGAAACGGAATGCCGTATTTCGTTCCCGCGTGGGCGTTGAGCACGATCGGCACGAGCACCACCACGTTGCCGAGAAAAATAATCAGCACCGCCTGCCACCAGTTCATCCCCTGGTCGATCAGGCTCGAGGCCAGCATGTAGGTCGTCACACAAGCGGCCATCGAAATCCAGAGCACGGCCATGTCGCGCGTGCTCCACCGCCGCCCCGAGCGCGGCACGGGGGCCATGTCGTGGCTGTAGTAGGGCGAGTCGGAGACGTCGGTCGTGAGTTCGACGATGCCGTCGTTTGCCGGGTTGTCGGGGGAAGTGGTTTGACTCATGCGGACGACTTTTTTGGCTCGTGAAGATCGCCTTAATATCAAAGATACGCCTCATTTCGCCTCCAGTACATTCACTACCGTGGCGGCCGTCAACGTCAGTCGCTAAAATCGACCTAGCTTCGCCACCGCCTGCTTTCCGCGGAGGATTCTGCCATGGCCACCGACGTGCGTCACTCGCTCCCGATCATCGACCACACACCGGAGCCCTACACCGGCCCCTCGCGCGACGAAGTGCTCGCACTCCGCCACCAGTATGTCTCGCCCGGCGTCATCTCCTACTACCGCGATCCGCTGATGATCGTCGAGGGCCACATGCAGTATGTGTGGGACGAGACGGGCCGGCGGTATCTCGACGCCTTTGCCGGCATCGTCACGATCAGCGTCGGCCACTGCCATCCAAAAATCGTCGAGCGGGTCCGCGAGCAGACGGGCAAGCTCCAGCACACCACGACGATCTACCTCCACCCGACGATCGCCCAGATGGCCGAGAAGCTCGCCGAGAAGATGCCGGCCGGCCTCGCTCGCAGCTACTTCACCAACAGCGGCAGCGAGGCGAACGAGGTCGCCATCCTCTCGGCCCGCGAGTACACCGGCCACCAGGACGTCGTCGCCCTCCGCAACGGCTACCACGGCGGCACGTCCGTCCCGATGGCCCTCACCGCCAACGGCAACTGGAAGTTCAAGTCGAACAACAACACCAACATCCACCACACGCACGCCGGCTACTGCTACCGCTGCCCGTTCGGCCTCGAGTATCCGAGCTGCGGCGTGAAGTGTGCCTACGACGTCAAGAACGTGATCCAGTACGAGACGCCGGGCGAGATCGCCTGCTTCATCGGCGAGCCGATCCAGGGCGTCGGCGGCACGGTCACTCCGCCCAAAGAATTCTTCGGCATCGTCTACGACATCGTCCGCGAACATGGCGGGCTGTGCATCGCCGACGAAGTGCAAGGCGGCTTCGGCCGCACGGGCGAGCACTACTGGTCGCATGAGAATTGGGGCGTCGTGCCCGACATGATCACGATGGCCAAGGGCATCGGCAACGGCGCCCCGCTCGGCGCGATGACCACCACGGCCCGCATCTCCGAGGTGATGAAGAACCGCATCCACTTCAACACCTTCGGCGGCAACCCCGTAAGCATGACCCAGGGCCTCGCCACGCTCGAAGTCATCGACGAAGAAAACATCCAGGAGAACGCGCTCGAAGTCGGCACCCATCTCAAGGCCGCGCTGCATGCGCTCGAAGACAAGCACCCGCTGATCGGCGAAGTCCGCGGCATGGGCCTGATGCTCGGCGTCGAACTGGTCCGCCACCGCCAGACCAAGGAGCCGGCCAACACCGAGACCGCCGAGGTGATGGAAAAAATGAAAGAGCGCGGCGTGCTCATCGGCAAAGGCGGCCTCTACGGCAACACCCTCCGCATCAAACCGCCGATGTGCATCAACAAAGACGACGCCGACTACCTGGTCGCCATGCTCGACGAAGTGCTGGGCGAGATCGAGGCTCACAAGAAGTAACCTGGCCACAAATTTTTTTTTGACAGGATAACAGGATCGGGTCGGATTTACAGGATTTCGGCCAAAGTGTGCGGATTTCGGCCATAGAAGTCAGGGGCCTGCTCCTGCTATTCTCTATGGATTGCGATCGCATCCTGTCGATCCAAATTGATCCCGTTATCCTGTCAAAAACCGAGTGTTGGAGTCCAAGCGGATGAGTCTGAAAGTCAAGTCGGCGGACAGTTGAAAGTTTGATCTCGTGGCCCTGGGCCAATCGATGATCCGGCGACCGGCGGGCAACGGCACCTAGCTTCCTGTCTCTATTGGACTATGGCAGAAAAAGATCGCGAACAAGGGATGCGAGTTCGTAATGCAGTGGTCGCAGCGCTCCCTGTCGTGGCGATCGTCGGACTCGCACTCCTCGTTTGGCAGCTCTCTCCGCTCCTTCTATTGGCGTTTGGCGGCACTCTTGTTGCCGTCTTTCTCTGCGGGTTGACCGACAGAGTCGCCGAATGGACCGGACTTCCTCACGGCTGGTCCCTCACTTTGGTACTGCTCGCTCTGGTCGGACTAGCCACACTGGCCATCAACTTGAGCGGCGATGCCGTGGCGACGCAAATGGCAGAGCTTGTCGATCAAGTCCCGAGTTCCATCGAAAAACTGCGTCAGGATATTAGTGAATTTCCTTGGGGGACATGGCTGCTCAAGAAAGCGCCAAAATCGGCCAATGATTTTCCCATCTCGGCCGACGCCATCACCTCGTACCTATCAAGTGCCATGGCCTCGCTCACCGGCGGAATCGCCGGCGCACTTATCGTATTGTTCCTGGCCCTCTATCTTGCCGTCGATCCCCAAACGTACGTCGAGGGCGCAATCCGGCTCCTGCCCGTGAACCAACGGAAACGCGTGGAATCGGTGCTAAGTGAAACCTATCAAACGCTCCAGTGGTGGCTGATCGGCAAGATCATCTCCATGTTCCTGGTCGGAGTGTTGACCAGCGTCGGATTGTGGTTGATCGGCATTCCGCTCGCGTTGGCGTTGGGCGTCGTTGCCGCCCTGCTCACGTTTGTGCCCAATTTTGGACCGATCCTCTCGGCGATTCCAGCCGTGCTCCTGGCCTTCGTTGAGTCGCCACAAATGGCGGTCTATGTAATCGTCCTGTATCTTGCGATCCAAACCGTGGAGAGTTATCTCATCACGCCCCTGATACAACAGAAGACGGTCTCCTTGCCGCCCGGCTTGACGATTTCGGCCCAGGTGGCCATGGGACTGCTGTTTGGAGCCGGCGGGCTTGTGCTGGCCACGCCCTTGACGGCAGCGATGCTTGTGGTTGTGAAGCGTCTGTACGTGGAAGATGCCTTGGAGGCGGATGCCTCGCATTAGGCCGCAAAAGTCGCCGAGTGACCAGCAAAATGCGCATCGATTCCCTGCAACCACCGGGGATTCTGCCTGTCGCAAATCGTTCGTAGAACTGCCGCTCTCGACCAGCTATAACAGTGTTTCGTGCGCCAGCCTTTCCAGGCTGACCTGTTTCGATTAGGGGAAGTTTTCTCAGTTAATGTGTCAGGCTGGAAAGCCTGACGTACGTGCGGAGTAATTGAAACCATGGCGTTGAAGGTGAAGTCGGCGGACAGTTGCAAGTTTGATCTGGTGGCCCTGGGCGAATCGATGATCCGGCTCTCGCCCCCCGGACATGGGCGGATCGAGTTCGCTCCGGCGCTCGAAGTCTGGGTCGGCGGCGGCGAGTACAATGTCGCCTACGCCCTCTCGCGCCTCGGTCTGCGGACCGGCTGGATCGGCGGGCTCAACACCTCGCCGATGGGCCGGCTGATCGCCAACCACGCCCGCGCCGTTGGCATGGACGTCTCCCACGCGGTCACCAAAAAATACGACGGCGTCGGCAAGGTCGACCGCATCGGGCTGAACTTCACCGAAGTCGGCCACGCCAAGCGGGCCAGCGTCACGCTCTACGACCGCGGCCACACCGCCACCGCCGGCATGCAGCCGGGCGACGTCGATTGGAAAAAACTGTTCGTCGAACAAGGCGTCCGCTGGCTCCACACGGGCGGCATCTTCGCCGCCCTCTCCGACGGCACCCGCAAAGTCGTCGCCGAGGCGGTAAAGGCGGCCCACGACGCCGGCACGATCGTCAGCTACGACCTCAACTTCCGCTCCAAGCTCTGGTCGAGTAAAGAGGCCATCGAGACGACCAAGCCGCTCGTCCCTTACATCGACTGCCTCATCGGCAACGAAGAGGACTTCCAAAAGGTGCTCGGCTACGACGTCGAGGGTGTCGATGTCGAAAAGGGCGGCAAGCTCGATACCACCGCGTTCAAGGCGATGGTCAACCGCGTCGTGAAGGACTATCCGAACGTGAAGGTCGTCGGCACCACGCTCCGCGGCGTGAAGACGGCCCTCGTGAACGACTGGTCGGCCATCATGTGGCACGACGGCAAGTTCTTTGACGGTCCGCAGTACCCCGACCTCGAGATCGAAGACCGCGTCGGCGGCGGCGACGGCTTCGCCTCCGGCTTCACCTTCGGCTTCCTGAACGGAAAATCACCGCAAGAGTGCGTCGACCTCGGCGTCGCCCACGGCGCCCTGCTCATGACCACCCGCGGCGACTCGAGCCAGATCACCCTCGACGAACTAGAACACGTCGCCGGCGGCGGCTCGGCACGGATTAAACGGTAAGAAGGATTTCACCAAGAAGTGCCCGGTGTGGTAATGACGAATGACAAATGCAATCCACTTTCGTCATTCGTCATTAGAAATTCGTCATTAGTCCCTATGTCGTCGGTGCTCTCTTTGGCGAATACATTGGTTTGTTCATGATTGAACTCGACAAGAATCTGACGCCCTCCGACCTACTATCGAAGCTGGATCGCTTCTGGGCGCGGTCGGCCCAGTGCATCGAGGCGATCGAGGTCGGCTGCCCGCCTGGTTCGCCGTCGCCGGTGTTCACGGTCGACGGCCGCTACACGGCCCGCGGCTGGACCGAGTGGACGCAGGGTTTTCAGTACGGCTCGATGCTGCTCCACTTCGACGCCACGAGCGACGAGCGTTATCTTGAGCTTGGCCGCGACCGCACTGTCGAGGTGATGGCCCCGCATCTGACGCACGTCGGCGTCCACGACCACGGCTTCAACAACGTCAGCACTTATGGCAATCTCTGGCGGCTGATCCAAGAGAACGAAATCGAAGCCGACGAGTGGGAGGAGCGGTTCTACGAGCTCGCGCTGAAGGCGAGCGGCGCTGTGCAAGCGGCGCGTTGGTCGAAGACGCTCGACGGCAGCGGATACATCTACTCCTTCAACGGTCCGCAATCGCTGTTCGTCGATACGATCCGCTCCTGCCGGTGCTGGCCCTCGCGCATCAGCTGGGCCACTCGCTCTTTGGCGAGCGCGACGCCAAGATCAGCCTCCTCCAGCGGCTCGTCGAACACGCCCTCAACACGGCCCGCTTCAACATCTGGTACGGCGAAGGCCGCGATATCTACGACATCGCCGGTCGCACGGCCCACGAATCGGTCTTCAACACCAACAACGGCGAGTACCGCTGCCCGTCGTCGCAACAAGGCTATTCGCCCTTCAGCACCTGGACCCGCGGTCTGGCCTGGGCCATGCTCGGCTTCTCCGAACAGCTCGAGTGGCTCAAGACCCGCAGCGACGCCGAACTCGAAACGATCGGCGGCCGCACCGCCATCGAAGCGATCTTTTTGAGAGCGGCCCGGTCGACTTGCGACTTCTTTATCGACCACACACCCACCGACGGCATCCCCTATTGGGACACCGGCGCGATGGGACTCGCTCTCATGGGCGACTATCTCGACCGGCCCGCCGACCCGTTCAACGACTATGAGCCGGTCGACAGCTCCGCCGCCGCGATCGCCTGCCAGGGCTTGCTGCGGCTCGGCCACTACCTCGTCCACGAGTGCGGCGAGACGAAAGCCGGCGTTCGCTACGTCGAAGCCGGTCTCACGACGCTCAACACGCTGCTCGACGAGCCCTACCTCTCGACTGACCCCAAGCACCAGGGCCTGATCCTGCACTCGATCTACCATCGCCCCAACGGCTGGGACCACATCCCGTCCGGCAGCAAAATCCCCTGCGGCGAATCCAGCATGTGGGGCGACTACCACGCCCGCGAAGCCGCCTTGTACGTCCAACGCCTGGCCGAGAACGCCCCGTACTACACCTTCTTCGGCCCGAGCGACAACGAAGACTAGAATCACCACAACGGCACAACGACACGACGAAAACCTCCTGCCGTTATTCCGCGTCGTGCCGTGGTGCCGTCGTGGTAAAATTGCTTTTTCATTTTTAAAAGGTGATTGAGTGGCCAAACAGTTCAAACGAGTCGCATTAGTCACTGGCGGCGGGCGCGGGATTGGCCGTGGGATCGCCGAGTGCCTCGCCACGAGCGGGTTCGACCTGGCGATCAATGGCGTTCGCGATGTGTCGCAAGTGGCCGATACGATTGCCGCGCTGGAGAAGCTCGGGGCCGCAGTCGTCTACTGCCAGGGCAACGTCGCCGAAGCGGCCGACCGACAGGCAATCCTCGACGGCGTGCGCAAACGCTTCGGCCGGCTCGACGTGCTGGTGAATAACGCCGGCGTCGCTCCGACCGTGCGGGCCGACATCCTCGACGCCACCGAAGAAAGCTTCGACCGCCTCATCTCGATCAATCTAAAGGGCCCCTACTTCCTCACACAACTCGCCGCCCGCTGGATGGCAGACCAGCGCAAAGCCGACGCCAAGTTTCAGGGCGTGATCGTCAACATCTCCAGCGTCAGCGCCACCGAAGCCTCGATCAACCGCGGCGATTACTGCATCTCGAAAGCCGGCATCGCCATGGCCACCCAGCTCTGGGCCCATCGGCTCGCCGAGTTCGGCATCGGCGTCTACGAAGTCCGCCCCGGCATCATCGAGAGCGACATGACCGCCGCCGTGAAAGAAAAATACGACAAGCTGCTGGCCGAGGGTCTCACGGTCGAAAACCGCTGGGGCCGACCCGAAGACGTCGGCCGCGCGGTGGCGATGCTCGCCCTCGGCGAACTCACTTACGCCACCGGC
This sequence comes from uncultured Planctomycetota bacterium, assembly GCA_963847905.1. Taxonomy (GTDB): domain Bacteria; phylum Planctomycetota; class Planctomycetia; order Pirellulales; family Lacipirellulaceae; genus DASYDU01. The sequence continues at coordinate 537,202 of CAWKBP010000009.1, forward strand.
AACGTACTCAACATCGACGGCGGCCTCACGCTGCGGCGGTTGTAGAATCAGTCTCTCGCCAAAAATGATGTGTCCCACTTGCGGCGGACGTCGAATTTCCCATTAGGAAGTAGCCGGAGCGTCGTGTCTCCGCCGAGTCCACCAGTAACATATCCGTCTACTTCGCCCTGAATTGATTCGCCTTCATGTTCGGCAGTGAAGCTAAGAGACCCTTCGCCACCAAAACTTAGCTCTCGTTGAACACGGGCACCAGCTGGAACCACTCCAATACTCCATTCGCTGTTGGGCCCAACGAGCACCAACTTTTCAATCGCTGTGGGGCTTTCGTTCGTGATGCAGACTGTGTAGCGCGTCATGACCTCGATTGCGGACAATCCATAGATAATTGCGGCTGGAAAATTTGCCAAAAGCAAGGTCACAACCAGTAGATTTCGCTGCCCAGTGTTTCCGTTGTTTGTATTCGGTGTGCTCATCTCGTCATTCGATTGGCGAATGACACATCCGACGCCGATCGCAAATAGCGCTAAGCCAATAAAGATGTTAAACATCCCAAGCCGCTCGAGAAATTCCCATCGAGTCAATCGCCATAAGAAATAGATCGCGGTGCCGGCAATGAGCGGCATCGCCCCACACGCAATGGCAATCTTAATTAAGCGAGGCATGCTCACCCGCTAATGGCTAATTTGTGGTCGATTGACCCGTGATCAGATTGCGTAAAGCTTGATTCACCGCGTCATCCGTCGGAAAAGCAGCACGCACTTCGGGCGCCAATAAGGCAAGATTGGTGCCCGCTCGATACTGATCAAAATACTTCCCATGCACTTCCCCTTCGAGCTGCGTCAAATCATATTCAGGCCGCATTTCGTCATCGTCCATTGGATTGCTTTCGCTGCTCATAAAATCTCCTTTCTCGGCGACTTGCCCGCCGGGCGCTGATGATCCGAATCCGATCTCCTCGAGCAGTATGGGATACAACAAGTAACGGACCGTCTTGCGTATGCCCAAATGTTAGGAACCGCTGTTCGACTATCGAGTGATCCGGATCAGCATAAGTAATTGCCAATGGATCGCCGAATACCGTCGCAGCATCATGGAACGACACTCCATGCTTCGAAAGGTTTCGAATCGCTTTGTCCGGATCCCACTCGAAGTCCATCCATTATACCCTGGTCCAATAGAAAGCTGTGAAATTGCCCATTTTCACGGCCTCGGTGCGACTGGCATAATGCCATAGATGAAAACACTTTTCAACATGGGGATTTGGTAGAAATGCACGAAGTACTCGAACATTTAGGTCGCCTGCGGCTGGTGCCGATGGTGGTGATGGATGATGCGGACCACGCCGACGGGTTTGGCGATGCGCTGGTGGCCGGCGGATTGCCGGTCGCCGAGGTGACGTTTCGCACCGATGCGGCCGCGGAATCGATCCGCCGGCTGGCCAAGCGGGGCGACCTCTTGGTCGGCGCCGGCACGGTGCTCACCAAGGAGCAGGCCGACCAGGCGATCGACGCCGGTGCGGCGTTCATCGTCACCCCCGGCACCAATCCGCCCGTGGTCGACCACTGCCTCTTGCGCAGCATGCCGATCCTGCCGGGCGTGTCGTCGCCCACCGACATCGACCTCGCCATGTCGTTCGGGCTCGGTGCGGTGAAGTTCTTTCCCGCCGAAAACTTGGGCGGCACGGCGATGCTCAAGGCGCTCTCCGGTCCCTACCAGGACATGATGTTCCTGCCCACGGGCGGCATCACGCCGGAGTTGCTGCCCGAGTACCTCCGCCTGCCTTTCATCCTGGCCTGCGGCGGCTCGTGGCTCGCGCCGCGCGAATTGCTGGCCAAGGGCGACTTCGCGTCGATTCAGCAACGGATCGCACAGGCAGCAGAACTCCTGGCAGGCATTGCGGCGCATTAGGTGGGAGGGCGAGGCTCCCGCCGAGCCTCAAACCGGCATGCCAACTCGAAAGCATCCCATTCACGGTCTGGAACTGCCAACGTTCGATCAGACACTGATCGTCTTTCTCACCGTTTGCACCAAAGACCGCAAACCCTGGTTGGCATCGGACGAAGTTCACGACCTCTTGCGCGAAAGCTGGCAACGCGCCGAAGCATGGATCGTGGGCCGCTACGTCGTGATGCCTGATCACACCCACTTGTTCGCCACACCGGGTCGCATTGACTTGCCCTTAGAAAACTGGGTTCGCTATTGGAAGTCGCAGTTCACCAAGGTGCATCGAGTTGCCGATCACCGCTGGCAAATCGACCATTGGGACACACGCTTACGTTCCTGGCAGAGCTATGAAGAAAAGTGGAACTACGTTCGAGCAAATCCGGAGCGTCATGGGCTCGTTACCAACGCCGAGGATTGGCCGTACCAGGGTGAAATGAATGAGCTCCGCTGGGATTGAGCAAACCCTGGTGCAAGGCTCGGCGGGAGCCTCGCCCTCCCGAAAACCTAGAGCCGCGCCCTCCCGAAAACCTTGGGCCTCGCCCTCCCGCCAATACCGCCTAGGAAACCAGCCGCTTCATATCCCGCACCGCTTGCTCCAGCCCGACCATGATCGCGCGGGCGATGATGCTGTGGCCGATGTTTAGTTCGCGCATCTCGGAGATTGCAGCGACCGGTTTCACGTTGCGATAGGTGAGGCCGTGGCCGGCGTGGAGCAGGATGCCGGCGTTGCGGATCTGTTTGCTGGCGGCGACGAGCGTCGCCAATTCGGCTTCGGTATTGTGTTTCGCCGACGCATGGGCATACGCCCCCGTGTGCAGCTCGATTGCATCGACGCCCAGCTTGGCGCCGGCCGCCAATTGGGCCTCGTCCGGATCAAGAAACAAGCTCACCTTGATGCCGGCACCCTGCAGCCGTTTCACCGCCTCGGCCACGCGTTTCCCGCCGCCCAACACATCAAGCCCGCCCTCGGTGGTCACCTCTTCCCGACGTTCCGGAACAAGCGTCGCCTGATAGGGGCTCGTCTCGCCGGCGATCGCCAGCACATCGTCGTCGCACGCTAGTTCCAGATTGATCGGCACAGCGACCGACTCGATCAGCACGCGCAGATCCCGCTCCTGAATATGCCGCCGATCCTCGCGGAGGTGGACCGTGATCGCATCGGCCCCGCCCAGCTCGGCAAGCGTCGCGGCCCACACTGGATCGGGCTCATTGGTCTTGCGGGCCTCGCGCACCGTGGCGACGTGGTCGATGTTCACACCAAGCAAAGGCATTATTTTCCTCGTTCTACCACTCCGTCCCCGCCGCGTGGAACCGCTGCCGGGCTTCAAACCGCCCGTCGCCGTCGGCGTCCGTATCAAGGTACCACGCCTTGTCGCGCGGGTGGAAGTAGAGACGATGACGCGGCAAGCCCGCCGCGGGTTCGGTCACCAGCGGCCGACCGATTGCGGAGACCGCCCCGGTGAGCGAATTGCCGTGCGGCTGCGAGTCACGATCCGCGCCAAACCGCTGCCCAATCACAAAGCTCGCCATCCCCGCGAGTACCACCAGCGCCACCGGCCGCCAGAGGAGCGGATCGATCGTTGGCCGTGCGTCGGACCAATCACCATTCGCGGCGGGCTCTTGATACGATTCGATCTCGGCCAGATGCTGGCGAACGCGTGCCGCGGCGGCCTGGGCATCGTCGGGAGGCGACTGGATCAAGTAGCTCACCAGCCAGCGGTCGGTGAGCGCGCTAAAATCTTCCGACTGAACGATCCGGGCGTCGACCCCTTCGCCCGTGAGTTCGTCCACCAGGAAGCCTGCCTCGGCAAGATTCGTCACGCGCGCGACATTGACCCAGCGCTCCGCCTCGTCGCGGACCAGCGGCGTACCGCAATGGGGACACGCGGTGCCACGGCGGCGGGCGTTCCCCTCGTCGGTCGGTCGGGCACATTCGGGACACAGGTCGGTGGCGCGCATGGTGGTACTCCGAAATGACAGCCGGCGACGCGGCTTTGCGAGGGCCCCAAAACTAAGACACGAATCGAGGCCCGCCAAGACGCCGCGCGCGATGTTCCGTCTCTATCGATTATGCGGAGTTTGTGCGCGTAAAGCCAGCATTTACCGCGGCCGGCGCGAACGAGCGTCCCGCCGGCCGCGACACGAAGTCCGCTTCGTCTTCAGCTCGCCGGCCGTAAGCTAGGCTTATCTGGTACCCCGACTTGCAAACGCACAAGATGACCGTGGGAGCTCGTCCCGACTGCTGACGAACCGTCGCTGGCGATCAGCCAGCAGGCGACGACTTTCCACAAGACACTTTCGCCTCCACCAGACACCTTGGATACGCTGTCGAGCGATTTGCCATGAAATGCACCGAGTTAGCCCAACAAATCGAACACATCCAACCGAACGCCTCGCCGCAGGACGTGGCCCGGCTGTGCCTGTTGTTGACCAACGAGGTCGACAACCTGGACGCGCTGCAGGAACGGACCGCGCTCCACGACGCCTGGAAGCAGATGGGCCTGCAGCTGCAATTGGCCACCGACCAGCACGCCGCGATGACCCAGGAGCTGGAAGACCTGGCCGCGTCGGATCCCGACAATTTCACCCAGGACCAGATCTGGATCCTGATCCGGGCGATCAAAGTCCAGAGCCAGGTGCTGCAGATGTACGTCGGCCATCCCTGGCTGGATGTGTAAATCGAGGAGTGAGGAGTCGGGAGCCAGGGGTGGAGTCGTCGCTTCTTCCCGACTCCCGACTCCCGGCTCCCGGCTCCCGGCTCCCGACTCCCGACTCCCGACTCCTTCTTCCACCCAACATTGACACCAACCGCCCCGCCCGCTAGCTTGGCGGCTGACTGATATTCCGGATCGCCGGCTTTTCGCACCTTGCAGGACGTGAGCAGATCGGTCGCCTCATCCGCGGCCCGTCTGCCCACGCTATCGCCTTCGGCCGACCTGCCCTGTCGCGACTCGCCTGGCCTCCGTTCCAGACCCGCGATAGCCGACCCTTGAGATGGGGTCGAGTCGAGGACGGCCCATGGTGGATTCACTTCCGCCGGAACCAGCGCAAGTCGACGATTCCCGGCTGGCAACCTGCCAGCGACGGATCGGCTACCAGTTCCAGAACATACAGTTTCTCGAGTCGGCGCTGACCCACGCCTCGGGCGCCGACCACCGCCTCGCCTCCAACGAGCGGCTCGAATTCCTGGGCGACGCGATCCTCGGCCACATCGTCTGCGAAGAGCTGTTTCACCAGTTCCCCGAGTTTCTCGAAGGCGACCTCACCAAGCTCAAGAGCGTCGTCGTGAGCCGCCTGACCTGTGCGAAGATCAGCCAGGCGCTGGGACTGCGAGAGTTCTTGGTGCTGGGCAAAGGCATGACGGTCCACCCGGCCGTGCCGCAATCGGTGCTCTCCGACGTGCTCGAATCGCTGATCGCCGCGGTGTATCTCGACGGCGGGGCCGCCCCGGTCAAGGAATTCGTGCTCGCCTACTTCGGACCGGAGATCGAGTCGGCCGCCTCGGGCGACACGGGCGGGAACTACAAGTCGCTGCTGCAACAGTTTTCGCAGCGCGAACATGGCGTGACGCCCACGTACCACTTGCTCGACGAAAAGGGCCCCGACCACAGCAAGTGCTTCAAGATGACGGCCCAAATCGGCCCGACCCGCTTCCCGCCCGCCTGGGGCCGCAGCAAGAAAGAGTCGGAGCAGCGAGCCGCCCAAAACGCCATCTGCCATCTCCGCGGCGACCCCCTCGCCTTCGCGTCCGAGGACGTCGTCGAGTCGTAACCGCCGCGGCGATTTGTTGCCGTCGCCGTCAACGAGCACTCGCGTCCGCCTGTTGTACCGGCCGTACCACGAATGCCGGTTGCGCCAGTTCCGTGAGCGTCACGACTCGTTCTTCCGGCATCCGTGCGCCAACTCTTCGACCCGAGAGCGCCGTCTAAGCTAAATTTGCCTGTTCCCTTACTCCCATCCCCCGTCACACGCCGGAGCGTTTGACATGCCCTCAGGCTCACCTCGCGCACTAGTGGTCGACAACGAAGCTGCCATCGGGCGGCTAACCATTGCCGCCTTGGCTGCGCATGGCTTCGCTTGCGACGTGGCCAACGACGCCGTCGAGGCCAAGGTGAAACTCGCAGCCGCGGCGTTCGACGTCGTGATCGTCGACGTCAAGATCTTGAACGAGTTCGGTCGCCCCCTGGCGATCGAAGTGCTCGAACAATACAACCGGCCCCACGTGATCGTCTACACCGATCGGATCGAGGCGAAAGTCGCCCAGCAGCTGATCGATCTGGGTGCCGACGGCGTGCTCTCCAAACCGTTCAACTACGACCAGCTCGCCACGAAAGCGCTGTCGCTGCTCCACACGCAGCGATTAAATGTGGCCGGATCCTCCGCGACGAACCGCGCCTCGACCAGCGCCGCAAGCGCAGCAGAGGAGGCACCGCCCGCGGCACCCGTCGCGGACGAGCGGATCAGCACCGCCGCGTTCAAAGAGAAGCTCGGCGAGGTCGCCCATGTGTTGCCGATCTCGGCCACGGCGCTCGACGTCTACCAAATGACCAAGAGCCTCGATTGGGATCTCTCGCAGATAGCCGCCGCGGTCCAACGCGACGCCTCGCTCACCACCGAAGTCCTGCGGATGGCCAACAGCTCGTACTTCAATCCGCCCGGCCGGCCGATCGTCGATCTCGACGAAGCGGTCATGCGGATCGGGCAGAAGCGCGTCGGCGAGTTGGCCCTCTCGATCAACGCCCTCTCGTCCGTGACGCCCGGCAAACTGCCCTGGCTCGATCTCGAGCTCTCCTGGAATCGCAGCATGGCCGCCGGCATCGCCCTGGAACTGATCGTCGACCAGGGCGGGCACGAATCGATTGCCGACGGCCTGTTTGTCAGCGCGATCATGCACCCGCTCGGCCGGATTGTGCTCGGCATGCTGTTTCCCCAAGACTACACGGCGATGGTCGCCGAATGCGGCAAGACGGGCGCACCCCTTTTGGAATTGGAACGCCGCCGCTTTCCCGCCACCCATACCGACGTGATGGCTGAGTTGCTGGCTGATTGGCGACTCGCACCGGAGGTCTTCATTCCGCTCAAGTTCTCGCTCGACGAATATGCGTCGGTCTCCCGATTGCTCGAGCCGATGCGAACCAAGGCGGAGCTGGTAAAGGTGGCGATTTTTATTGCCCGGCTAGCCGTCGGCCGCTGGGAGAGTTGGGACTACGTCCAATTTCCGCCGGCGGCCGTGCTCGATCGGCTCCGCATCCGCGACGTTGCCGACCTGATCCGCCAGACGCGTTCCGACGTCGCACGCCTCGCCGAGTTCCACCCCGGCGGCAAGCTGCCGAAGAGAAAGCCCGCGCCGGCCATCGAACCGCAACCCGTGGCCTACTGCAACTTCGCTGACCATGGCTTCGATCTGGTGCGCGAGTTTCTGCCAGCGCTGGGACTAGAGCCGCAGCCGTACGATTTCAGCGACTTGCGTTTGTTTGAAGCGCCGCTCGTGGCCAACTGCCTGGGCGTCGACCTGCCCCACTTCGTCGCGCATCGGACCAACAACGTGGCAATCATTCTCGCCGACGAAAAGAAGAGCGAAGACTTCGGGCACTATGGACCCGTGATCGGCCTGCCAAACAGCTTCCAGCGGATGCGCGACACGTTGCTAACAAACATCGCCCAAAGATCGAGCGAACCCGCGGCCAGCGCGAAGTGATTCGCGCCGAAGTGAAACCGCCACGTGCGCCGAAATCGCACGGCCGGCGTCTCTACAGCGAGTGGAAGGGGGTGGCGCCTTGCGGCACCGAGGAAATCAACGCGTTGGGGAATCTTCCCCCTTCCAACTCCGCCTGCCGCCTATCGAAACCCTCATGGTTGCCGTTCAACGTGCCGACTGTAATTGCTATTTGGCGACGCCCGCGAATCGGCCCTGGCATCGCCAAACCTTCTGTTAATGCCCGTTAGCTTGCTTCGTACATGAAGTCATCCGAGATCGGACGCTCCGCGATCCGACCCATTTCGTCTGCCGTGCGTCGGTGGCCCACGGTGGGCCAGGCCGCAACTTCTTTCAGTTCCGGCATGATCTCGACAAGCTGACTGATCAACAACGTGGTCAACCGGCGTTCTGATTCGGACCGCGCCTGGGCCCGCAGTGCTTGGGCCGTCTTCATCACCCGCAGCATTCGCGCCCGCGTAAGCACCCGCGAGGAGAGCCCGTCCTGCGGATCGGCGAGCAGTTCGTCGAGCGGCACTTCGAGCACCGACTGCCAGCGATAGAGCTCCGACAGCAGCATGTCCTCGTGGACTTCTTCCTGAGCGCGGACTTCGCCAACCGTCATATTCAGCCGCTGCGCCACGCAGCGGACCGAGAGTCCCTGCCGCCGCCGGGCCTCGCCCAGCTGCTGCAGTTGCTGCGCCCGCGAACCGGCCGCCGGGCCGTTTTTGGCCGGCGTGTGTCCGTTCGTTGCTCCGTTTGCAGACGCCGCCCCGTTTGCAGACGCCGTCGACGCATGGGTCGAGCCGCTACTAGAACCGCCCGTCGAGCCATTCGCCGAGCCGTTTGCCGGTCCATTGATATGCACGCGGGGCGTCAGCTCGTCGCTGAAACCATTCAACTGCGCGTGACCATTCGTAATTCCGTTCCGATGCTCTACGTCCACGAAAGGGCCTCCAATCGAATCTCCGCAGCAAAACTAGAGTGAGTTCTGAGTGCTTCCCGCTGGCCCTGTCGGGATTTACTCCAAACGTACACGGAGCGCCTTGCTTCCCCTGCAGCGAGGTTGCCGCACCGCGCGAATCGCGGGCTGCCAACCTCTTCCTTGCCGCAATGCTACTCCGCCTATCTACTCGAGGTTGTCTCGTCCCAAGGTTTTGCGAAACTCAACGCGTAAATCTTTGTTGTCGTGCTGGCGATGGCGCTCGTCGACTACTGCCATCATCTCTCGCTGTCTCGACAATTCAATGTTTGGGTTTCAATGTTTGTGTTCGGCGCGGCGCAACGCCCAGCTACGTTCTACAATCGATTGACACTTAGATGCAGCCGCGTTTCGCCGACACTATCTTGCAAACTAACAATGTCTTGAAAACTTCAACAGTCTTGAAAAGCGGAGTCACCTCCTGATTGGTTGCCGCGCCCCAAATTGGGCAACCACACACTCCGTTTAGATGGTATCGACATTACCAGCCGCACAACCACTCGACAACTGGCACGGCGCAGTTTTCACAGAGAATTCTCCGTAAAGGCCGGTCGAGGGAGTTTTTCCTCGCCAAAATGACCGACTGCGACGAGGGCACTGCAGTGCTGCCGGACGAAGTGGCGGGGACCGCATTCCTCGCGGTCGTAGAATTGCATTTATCGCACGATGTAACGATTAACGCACGAATCGGCCCGCTTCCAAATCGGCATTGAAATTGCGTTGCAAATGCGGAGTATATCCTGCCTTTTTCTGATGGATCGCATGTTCCCGAGATGCATCTCCCCACGAACTACAGCAGCTTTTCACCTGCGACGATCGCGGCTGCGACGGCCGGGGAACCCATCAACTCGCAGATCGACTTCGGCTCGGCTAGCTCTCCCGATTGCGGGCACAAGTCAAGCACCCACCAACCGACGTCCCGCCACTCCCCCAGTTTATAACCCACTCGGGGGTAGACGACCAAAGGCTTGAATCCCACCGCTTCGTGGACACCCGCGCTGCCGGGGTTGGGCAGCGTCACTCCGGCGAAGGCTTTCGCATAGCCCTGATGGCGGACCAGCGCGAGCAAGCTCGTATAGAGAGCCCGGCCGACGCCACGACGGTGGAACGTCGAGTCGACGTAAACCGCAACGTCAACAACCCATCGATACGCGGCCCGCTCACGGTGTTGGCAGGCATACACATACCCAGCCGCGCGACCATCGACCTCACACACCAACCACGGATACTGCGCCGAAATCTTGGCGATCCGCGCCGCCATTTCTTCAACGGTTGGGGGCACCAACTCAAACGACACCGCCGTCGACTCGACGTACGGCGCGTAGATTGCTCGAATCGCCGCAGCGTCGCCCGGCTCCGCAAAACGAATTCGTCCACCCATCGATATCTAAACCCCAACGCCCGATTGCCAAACGACTAGCCGTTTGAAACTATTGTAGCCCGGTCGCTCAAATCGCCGTAAAACTGAGGCACGATCACCACGAGTCCATCGATTCCTGCCACCAAGAGGAGTCGTCGGGCACTGTTCATGACGCAGCACAATTCGCAGTTCAACGGGCGTGAATCTATAAAAAAAAGAGTTGCGACCGCCAGGCGGTCGCAACTCTCTTGGTATCAGTGGCGGGGACAGGATTCGAACCTGCGACCTCGAGGTTATGAGCCTCGCGAGCTACCTGGCTGCTCCACCCCGCGTCAGGTCCTCTATTATTACACGCTCTACCCCAGGAGGACAAGGTCCCTCGCACAATCGCCCCCGCCACCCCACACGCCGGCATAACCCCTACACCCAGCAAGAAGCGGCCTGCTTCCCGCGAATTCGCGCCTCGCCGTTCGCTTGCCGCTCCTGTGGCCGACCGATACAGTGACAAGTAGCGTCGCTTCACCATCGCCGGCCGCGTAAAGATTGTCGGTTGTAGCATCTCGCCGGTCGGCCGTTCCGGAACAGAACCTCGCGCGCGATGGCCCAGATCACCTCCCCGCCGCCCGGCGAAAAATCGCCCGCGGTGCCGGCCGCTCCGGCGGCGCTCGCGCTGCGCACCCCGCCCTGCCACCCGGCAGCGTTGAGCCGCCGCTGTGGGACGTCTCCGCCTGGCTCACCAGCGCGCCCCCCTGGCTCCTGAGCGCGATCGTCCACATGACGGCGCTGATTTTCCTTGGCCTGTTCTTCTTCCAACCAAAATTCGAAGACGACCTGCTCCTCCGCGCCGGCTACAGCGATGTCGAAAGCGTCCCCGTCGCCGACGACCTGGACCTCGCCCCCATCAGCGACGACGACCTCGCGCTCGCCAACCAGGTCTTCACCACACAAAACCTGCCCCTGGTCGACAACCCACTCTCCACCCCCGACGTGACCGACATCGCTCCCAGTCCGCTCACGCCCACCGGCATCGTCATGCCCACCACCATCGGCATCGCGCTCACCGGCCGCCAGGCCGGCACCAAAGAAGCGCTCGTGAAAGCCTACGGCGGCACCGGCAAGACCGAGGGCGCCGTCGCGCTCGGACTCAAATGGCTCGCCAATCGCCAGCTTCGTACCGGCGAGTGGAGCCTCACCGGCCCCTACTCCGACGGCGCCCGCGACAACAACGACGCCGCCGCCACCGCCATGGCCCTGCTCGCCTTCCAAGGCGCCGGCTACACTCCGCAAGGCGACCCCAAGCACGAGTTCACGCCCGTCGTCCGCCGCGGCTGGAACCAGCTGCTCCGCCGGATGGACAAGGAAGGCAAGTTCTTCGACGAGGTCCGCACCAACCAACAGCTCTACACCCAGGCGATGTGCACCATCGCGCTGTGCGAGTTGTTCGGCATGACCGACGACTACCAATACCGCGACGCCGCCCAGAAAGCCGTCGACTATTGCGTCAAGATCCAGTCGCCCGAAGGGGGCTGGCGCGTACGAGCCCGGCATCGACAGCGACATGTCGGTCACCGGCTGGTTCGTGATGGCGATGCAAAGCGCCCGCATGGCCGGCCTCGAAGTTCCCAGCCCCACCCTCGAACGGATCGGCGAATTCCTCGACGCGGTCGCCCGCGACGACGGCAGCCGCTACGCCTACCGCATCCGCGACGGCGCCACCCTCACCCTCACCGCCGAAGGCCTGCTCTGCCGCATGTACCTCGGCTGGGAACACGACGACCCGCGCCTGAAAAAAGGCGTCGAGTATCTGCTCGAAAACCTGCCCGAGTGGGACGAGCAAAATGTCTACTATTGGTACTACGCCACGCAAGTGATGCACCACATCGAAGGCTCGCCCTGGCGAACCTGGAACGAACAGATGCGCAAACTGCTCCCCGAGAAGCAAGTCCACCGCGGCCGCGAACGCGGCAGCTGGGACCCCGACGGCGACCGCTGGGGCGGCGACGGCGGCCGCCTCTACGTCACGTGCCTCTCGCTCTACACCCTCGAAGTCTACTACCGCCACCTGCCGCTCTATCAAACGGGGCACGTCGGCGAGGGATACTGACGTACGTTAGGCTTTCAGCCTGACACCTCCCCGTTCGCGTCGTCGGCCACGACGAACCAACCCACGGCAACACAACGAGCCTCCCCACGCACTAAACACCCGGAAGGGCGAGGCTCCCGCCGAGCCTCCTGTGGGAGGCGTCTCCGACGCCGATTGAGGGCTCAACGCATCATGATAGAATTGTCCAACAAATCATGCTAAAGTCCATAGTAACATGAGCACGGACCAACACACTCCCGTCACTCCCGCCAGGTCCGATACCGCCGCCAACGTCGCCCACTTCCGAGGACTCACTTCGCCCCAGATAGCTGGAAGGTCATCGCCAACTCTGGGACAGTTTTCCCGATTCCCTGACGATCTGCCGCCGTCCGGCGTCAACCATCGCGACTGAAGCCAGGAACGCCGACTTGCAGCGGCCGACGCCAATCCGCGCTGCTGCCGATCCCGGGAGCAGCTCCGAGACCGCCTGCGGCATCAGCCGATGACACTGCCCATCGTCTTTCGGCTGAGGCCGCGATGCCGACGTCGTCGATGCGCGCGACTACTACGATTCGGCCGCAACCGGCTCCTCCGTACCCGATTCGTCAGCCGCAATTAATACCCGACGTCTCCCTCGCTGCTGCCGTAACAGACCACCAGGAAATGCATCGTCGAGCTCGCTCGGCCGAGAAGGCCACCGTGACGCCCTCCGGCTGGCGATGATGATGGGGATTCGGTTGCAGGTGAGCCGAAAGCAAATGCTTGCCTCGGGCATTCTCCATCCTCAGTTCGGCATACGTAAAATCCTTCAACCAGCCTTCCTGCTTGAATTCAGCCACACCTTAATCCCCGCATCCCCATTCTTGCGGGCATGCATCGTGATGCCATATTTGTCTTTCGCCTTTTGCTTGGTCAGCTCGCCAATGCCGATCATTCCGAAACTCGGGCTGGCGAATGAGTGCCACCAGGCAAATGCTGAGAAACGCAATCACACGACGAGACAGAACATTCATGTTACTCCTCCTCTAGGATTGGCCCCACAATCTCCACCACGGCTTCCGCGGTGGATCGCCGCAAAGCACATACGGCGCACTAGTGCCTATTCGCTCTGGAATCGCGTCATTCGGCAATCCGGCCAGGACGTTCTTTATGGCATCGTACTCAGAGCTACGGCAGGCGATGCGTTCGCGCGTGTCGCCATCTTTCAACTCCTTTGCGGCACCCGCAGCAGCCATGAAATATGGATCGAAATCAAGTTTGCGCGACGATTCATCGCCGGTAGCTTGATCATAAACGACGTATTCTTCCGCATACTCCTTGAGCATCGGAAAAGACTCGAAGTGCGATCGCGAGAATGCGAGGGGCACAAGTACCAACAGGCGGTTCGCTAGGTCACGATTGAATCCCGCATCGATCATCCTTGCCAGTAACTCATCACCCGAGTCGCCATCGCTCTCGCGAATCAATTGAATCGCCAATTGAACTGCTTCTTCGGGTAACAAGGCGATCCATTCTCTCTTGAAGTTAGGGCCGCCATTGTCGACGAATTTGCAAAAAAAATAGGTTGCTCGAATCGATTCCAAAATTGTGATTGCCGCCCCATTTAACCTACCAATTCAGAACTGAATCGAGAATATACGGACTAACGCCGACCCAAGAACTTTTCCGAATCTTAGCGCCTTCCAACGCCATTCTTCATATAGCAGCATTCCTGCCCCTTCGTCCCCGGCACCCTGTCCCGCAGTGGCCAAAAATAATTGTTGAAATCACCCGCCCACTCCACTAGAACGCATGTACACCATATCAGCCGAGAGCCAGGAGCCAGCCACTAACCACTCGATTTCTCACGCGTCGAGCTCAAGCCCGCGGCACAGCGCTGTGAAACCGAGCGATTGGAGTTTTGAAATGAAAAACGCCGACCCTTCAAAACTCTCGCCGCCGCAACTTCCCCATCGCCAACGACTTACGAATCCGACCCCCGCGACCCCTCATTTCAAAACTCAAAAAACCCCGAGCGCCACGCACGTTTTGAAATCGCCCCCTTCAAAACCCATCCCATCATTCACCAGTCACCAGTCACCCAGTCACCAGTCACCGTCCGCTTCCCTGCTATTTCCGCCACGCCCTCACCAACTGCTGAAACGGGTAAATCAACTGGGCAAAATAATTGCTCAGCACGCTCGTGCCGCCCACCGACTCTTCCCAGGGGAAATCCTCGTCGGCGATTCCCGTCGCGGGATACTCCTCGTGGTCTGGCCATTGGGTGCCAAGCAAGCGATCCCAAATTGAAAACAGCGTGCCGAAGTTCTGGTCGTGATGGCGCTGCTCCCGCGAATGGTGGATCCGATGCGACTGCGGCGTCACCAGCGCAAACCGCAGGGGACCAAATGGCTCTGCAGGTTGGCATGCGTGATCCGGCTGTACCACTCGATGCCGATCACGATCCAGACAGCCAGCTCAAAGTCGAGATTCAATACGTACAGCGGCAGATACATCAGCGGCGCCAGCGTGACGAACTCGGCCGCGTGAAACCGCGCTGCGTGAACAGGTTCAGCTCGCGTTGCGAGTGGTGGATGCTGTGGAAGTACCAGAGCCACGGCACCTTGTGCGTGACGTAATGATGCACCCATTTCATCAAGTCGCCCAACACAACGGCCGCAACGACCAGCGTCCAGGTCGGCAGCCGCCCGGTGAGTGCCGGGTCAATTCGCAGCCACGGCAAATACCGATCCAGCACCAAATACATCACAGCGAGTGTCCCGGCAAAGGCCAGCGCCGACAGCGGCGTATTCAGCAAGAACCAGGCGAGACCGTCGTGCACCAGTCCGCGACTCAAAGGCCGCTGGTCCGCGTCTGCCGGCGCCAGCCGCTCAGCGAGGAAGACGGCCGCGCACCCAAGATACAGCAACGGCGACAGCGCCACTGTCGCGAAGCTGCGCAAAAACGGCAACAGTACGGGCGGCAGATGGGCACTCGCCCAACCGTCAAGCGTCGATCGCAGCGACCCGTAGGCGTCGATCACGTTGGCGGGGAGCAAGATCGACGCCTCAAGCGCCAGGCAATCGCGGCCAGCATCGAGACGACGCCCAACACCGCGAGCCAGACCATTCGCTTACTCGGCGGATCGGCAACGCGACCCGAGTCCACCACTGGCTGCATCGGAAGGACTCACTTCGCCGGCTCGCTAGACTTGGTCACGTTTCCGGCGCCAGAAGAACAAACCACCGGCACCCGCCAACCCAAGCCAGACGAGCATGGCGGTCGGCTCGGGAACTGCTGCCGGCGTCAGGGGTGACTCCAGCGAGGGCCGACACCCGGCGACATCAGCCAAGATGGAGCACGAAACGACAGCGACCAAGAGAATTGAAAGCTTCATGCGAGTTCTCCCGAGTGTTCGCAGCAACGTTAATTGAGTGGCGTGACAGCAGACGCATATTCTAAGGAAAAGAGTGACACATGCAACCATCCCCCGCTTCAGGTGGCCCTCCGCGATGGGTCATGCCCTTCCATTCCGCCCACTGCGGCAAATTGGCCGCTGGGATCGTGTTGGTGGGTTCGGAATCAACCGCGAAGTGTCAGCAGTGTCAGGCGAGGCAAAAGTCGTCGAAAAGCTCGGTGATCGCGTGGCCGACGACGTCGTCGCTCTCGTCGATTTCGCTGGTTACGAAGGAGTCGCTGGACTCATCTGCGTTCGAATTGGCAATTGGCCGCTGTCGCGTCAAAAGCAGCAGATTCGTGGTCGCCGCTGCCGCCGATAGGCGGTCGAGAATTGCATCGCGCGACGGGCGAAGTCGCGGTGTCGCCCGAGAAGTCAATGTACTATCGCCGAATGCCGCGTCCAGCTGCGCTGCGGATGAGATACCGTCCACCGGCATCTCTTCGTCGACCACTGCGGCAACTTGCAGGGCGCCGCCACCACCGCCGCCAGCCGCCGGGAACGTATAAACCGCGCCGACGTTGTTTCGCCAGACCGTGTAGTCGGCCGCGTCGACCATGCCGTCGCCGTTGCCGTCCGCTCCGTGACCGGCGAGTGCCGCGTTGCCGAACGCCGATTTCCAGGCGGTGTAGTCCGCATCGTCGACCACGCCGTCGGTGAGATAGTCGCCAGGGATCGGCAGGTCGTCGCGGCCTGGGGAGCCGCCGTCGTAGTAGCTCGCTCGCCAGTTGGCGGGATCGCTGGGGTCGCCCAGCGGATCGACGATCACCAGCGACCGGCCGCCGCCATCGGGCGACGTGGGCCAGGGCGCGACGTCATCATAGGCAATCGATTGGAGGATTTCGCCGAGCGGCCCGACGAGGGTCACCGTTTCGCCGCCGTTGCTCAGGTTCGCGTTGGCGTAGCCCACGGAGACCATCTGGAAGCCACTACCATAGACCGAGGCCAGCACGCTCGGGTTTCGAGCGACGACGATCCGCTCGCCGGCCGCCAGCGCGAGACCGGCGGGGAGCACAAACGGATCGCCGGCAAAGTCCTCGATCTGTACGCCATCGAGACTGATCGGGGTGCTACCCGTGTTGGTGAGCTCGATGAACTCGAGGTTGTCGCCCGAGAGGGCCGGCAGACCGACCGGGTTGTAATGCAGCTCGGTGATCCGCAGCGGGAACGGCGTATCGAGCAGGAACGTGGCGTCGATCTCGGCGCTCCAGTCGTTGCTACTGCCGGACTGGTTGACGTCAAAAACGCGGGCGCGGACGCGCGTGCCCGCGTTGATGGTGAGGATCGTCGATCCGGCCGGCGCTTGGATCGCGCCCGCCGCCACGTCGCCGCCGGCGTTGCGCGGGTCGCTGCCGTCGAGGGTGTAGTAGAGCAGGCCGCCGGCCGGAGAGCCGGCGGGCTTCGACATGGCGACTTGCGTGCCTTGGGAGACCGTCCCGCCAAAGTTGGTCAGCGTCGGCGCGCCGAGCGTGGTGCTCCAGTTTTTTGCAGCGAACTGATTGAGGACGATGCCGGTGCGCTGGGGGAAATAATTCGTGTAGAGGTCGTTGTTGCGGGCAACCCAATGGGAGAGCAGGTACGGATTGCCGTTGCCAACCGGGTCGCTGGAATTCGAGCGGCTATCGCCCCAACGGGCGCTTTCCCCCACCAGCGCCCGCTCGACCTCGGCGGCCCGCGCCTGATAGGCAGCGGCTGCGCTCTCAGGCGTGAGCAGGCCACCATTAAACATCAACTTCTGAACGACGTCATTGAACCGCAGCCGAAACTCGGGGCTCGCCATCAGCAGGTTGAACACCTCGGTCGGTCCGCCCGTGTTGTTGAGCGAGAGGTTGTTCTCGTTGACGGTCTTGAGCACGTTCTCGGCGTCCCAACTGTGGTATCGCCACTTGCCGCTCGGATCCTCGCGGTTGAAGCTCGCATACCAGTTCTGGTGCGCCCAGTCGGTGTTGCCGACGTAGTAGTTGATGGCCATGTAGGAGATGAAGTCGTCGATGTCGAGCTTGGCGGCCAGGGCCTCGTAGTTGGCCTGAATGGTCATGTCCTGGCGTGCGAGGTTGAGCATGGCCGCGTAGTTGGTGATCGCGGAGCTCTCGTAGACGTCGGGGTCGGGATTGAGGTCGACGCCGTTGACCTCGGTCGTGGTGCGATGCTTGATGACGTCATAGTCGTCGTCATTGCCGCCGAGGTACGACTCGGCGAAGTGCTCGTCCGCCCGCTCGTGCATGTCATACACGCCCCAGTAGAGGCCATTGATGTAGAGGTGCACGAACCGGCTGTGGGGCGCGGCGTCGCCGGCGAGATTCTGCAGGTCGGCGACGTAAGCGTCCTGGACGAACATCGCGTTCACGCGCTGGGTAAAACCGGCCGGCCCGCCGTACGCCCAGGTGTAGCCGAGGTGGGCGTCGAGCACGAAGGTGTTGAAGTTGGTCGCGGCGCCGGCGTCGCGGATGCCTTGGTCGTAGACGATCGCGTCGAGCTTCTCGGGGCCGTAAGGCTCGGTGAACTTCACGCGCATCGAGAGCTTGTCCATCTTCCAGCGATCGTCGCTGGTGCCGCCCTGGATTTCGATGCCGGCGTCGATCTGGAAATGGCTGGTGCCGTCGGCCGTGAAATACTCCATCGAGACGCCGCGTTCGATCTCGGCCTGCGTGGGGTAGATGCCCTGGCCGCCGCTGCCGAACCAGTCGCCCCACGGCATCACGAGCGAGACGGTCGGCACGGCCTGCAGGTCGTTTTTGATCGTGCTCGCGTAGGTGGGGTTATTGACGACGGCCGGGTCCATCTGCCAGTCGGGACCGTTGAGCCCCCACGAGGCAGGTGGCAAACCACTGCCGTCCTGCTCGATCACATCGTCGAGGAAGATGTAGGTCTGCGTGTCGACGTTGGTGGGAGTGAAGCCGGTCTTGAACGCCGCGGCGCGGAGCGTGGTCGTCGTCGTGATCAGGGGCGGACTTGCGTGATTGTAGACGAGGCCGGTCGTGGCGGTGGGTACGCTGCCGTCGGTGGTGTAGCGGATCTCGGCGTCGGCAGTCGCCGTGTTGATCTCGACCGGGAACTGCGTGTTGAAGAAGCCGCGATCGATGGAGAACTGCGTGTCGGCGACGACGCCGAGCGTCCCCTGCTGGTTGGCGGCGTTGGGGGTCGGCGTTGCCATGTAGCCCGTCACCGGTGCGCTGGGCCGGGTGGTTACGAGCAGCGGCGCGATGAGAAAGTCGCCGTTACTGGCTCCGTTGTTGAGCGCGTGGATGGCGAGCACGTTGTCGCCGGCCACCAGCAAGTTCGCATAGGCCGACAGATCGATGTCCTCATAGACGATCGCAGCGGCGTCGGGATGGCTCTGAGTTGCGCCGGAGTTATATGCCAGCGTCGCGGGCGCATTGCGACGTCCGACGGCCGCCGGCAGCGCGGTGCCATTGAGGTACAGCGCGAACCCGTCGTCGTAACGAATCCGAAACTGCAGCGCCGAGATGTCGGCCGGATCCAAGATTGGAAACGTGTAGCGGAGATACACCGACGCGTTCACATTGAGCATCTGCGACTGGACGTTCGTATCGAAATAGGATGTGTAGTCCGGCACGTTGTCAAACCCGATGCCCCCGACGCCGGAGGACCAAGTCGCATCGTTGAAGCCGCTCGTGTACCAAGTCGTGGAGGTGCCGGCGTTCGGCACCAGGTACTTGAACTGGGCCGCGTCTCCGATTACGTTCTCGTTGATCGGCACTTGCCCGCCGCGGCCGTAGGAGATGTTGGCCAGCTGCTCGGGAAACGGATCGAATGCGTCCTCGATCGTTGTGCCATCGGGCCCGACGAGAATCAGCGACTCGCCCGCTTCGTTCAGCGCGAAGTTGGTATGCAGGTTCTGGCCGACCAGGGTGCGGTCCTTGCCGGAGGCGAACACGACAAGATACCCACCGGCGGGAACGCTGACTGCTGGAAACGTCCATTTGTCCAAGTCGAGCGGATCGTCGGTGAGATGGTAGCCGGCCAGGTCGATCGGCGCGGCGGTGGTATTCTTCAGCTCGATCCAGTCGGCGCGGTCGCCGTCTTCGTCTTGCAGCCCGGTCGTGTTGTGAGCCATGAACTCGTTGATGACGAGCCCGGCCATGAGGTGGCGGGGTTCCAGTTGCTCGAAAGTGAAGGGACGGGAACTGCGTTGGCGCGGTCGAACCGCACCGGAAACCAGGACGCCCAATCGACGCATTTCTCGCCTCACGCCCCTGCCGCTCAAGAAGCCCCGGCAATTTGACCCGATGCCGCCAAGAATGCTCGCCCCGCCGCGAGGCAGCAAGCGACTTTGGGCACGGTCGGCGTGAAAAGTGATCCCCTGCTCTGCTAGCGGCACCATTTCATCCATTATCCACGAAATATGAAGATTGCGTTAATAATTTGCGGAATTTCTGTGCAATTCCCGCCTCCGTGCGAGGCAGTCCGGGCGGCCGACCGTCGCTTTTTACGGCAGGGGAGCTGCAATCCCCGCGATACTGCTAGCGATCTCGACGCACCGGCCGGTTGCCGCTCTATTGATCCTCGGGCGATGAAGGCGCGGTGACGCGCCACGGTAGGAGCCACGGATGAGGCGACTGCGGACGAGGACTTTTGCGGATTCGGACCGAGCGCGTTTTTGCCCCGACGCGGGCGGGTCGATGCGCTCACGCGCTTGGGCGCGACAACGGCGAGATACGTCGGCCAGCTTCGCTCCGATGCCCGGCGGCGCCGGGTGTCTATGGCATGATCGACGTCGCGGGCCGGCTGATCTACGTCGGCGTTTCGCGGCGGTTGCGACAGCGGCTGCTGACGTACTTTCAAGGCGCGACGCCGATTGAGCACCTCGCGCGCGGTCGCGATGACGCGACGCGCAAGGAACTCCGCATCGCCCGCCGCGCGGTGCAGCTGGTATGGGAGATGGCGGGCCACGAGCTGCTGGCATTGCTGCGCGAGCACGAGCTGATCCGCCGCTTCATGCCGGACTTCAACGTTCGCGGCCGCCGCCGGCGCCGCCTGGCCTACATCGTTCTCTCGACGGACGCTGCGCCGCGATTTCGCGTCGTGGCGCAGCTGCCGAGTCGTGTCGCCAACACTGGGGGCCGTTCCCCGCACAACGCGCCGGTTGCTCCGCTCGGTCGAGCTCTTGAACCGGCAATTCAAGCTGCCCGACTGTCCGAGCCAGACGTTGGTGCGATTTGCGGACGATGGCGCGCTGTTTCCGATTGTCGATCGCCCGCTGTGCCTGCGCGGCGAAGTCGATCGCTGCCTCGCTCCGTGTGTCGGGGCGACAACGCACGTCGATTACTTCGCCCAGCTGGCTCGCGCCCGCGCGTTTCTCGATGGCCGCGACGACTGCGCCGCTCTTGGAGCTCGATCAGGCGATGGCGGCCGCAGTTGCCAGCCGCCAGTTCGAACAAGCCGCACGGCTGCACGAAATTCGCACCGACCTTGAAACACTGCGCGATCGATTGCTGCCGCGTCCGCATGAAGAGCCGCGAAGTTTCGTCTATCCCGTCACGCGCGGCAGGCGTGCCATGTGGATGGTGATTCATGCGGGCACAGTGCACGCCGTCCGCGGTGAACCCTCCACCGGCGCAGCGGCTGGCGATTGGCTGGCGCGTCTCGCAGAGCTCCCGCGGGCCTCGAGCGTAGCGATCGACGAGCGTGACGCCAGCGAGTCGCGGATCGTTCACGCCTGGTTCCGTCAGCACCCGGACGAACTCGGGCGAACGATGACTTTCGACGCCGCACGTGCATTTTGCCGGCAAATCGCGCCAGCCTGAGATGGTGCGTCAATATGCCCTAAGGGGCGGCATCACAATTGCACCTGCTGATGGAGTCACCCAACATCCCAGGAGCAATCGATCATGGCCCAAGAACAGAAACGCAAACCCGATCACGTCGCTGAGAAACAGTCGCCGAATTATCGCGCGAAGAATCGACCCCACGCGGAGCAGGAGCGGACCGTCGACTGTCATCCCGTGAAGCCGCCCGCCGCACCGAGCAGCGCAGCCGAAAATCACGACGCCGCCAACCAGAAGTGCGACGCGACCGCGCCGAAAACCGCGTCGAAGGATCAACACGAAAAGGCGACGGGCTGACTAGCGCCGCGCTTGCCAACGTCCCGGGACGGCGGCCTGATTCGACCGTCCTGGTTCATCGGTCCCATGATGGAATTTCCATCTGGGCGGAACGCGTTGCCGCGGTCATACTGGGACGATTCTAAACCGGCGGAGGGCGTTTTGATGCAGGCGTATCTCGCGGAATTCGTAGGCACCGCGCTGTTGGTCCTGTTGGGCAACGGCGTGGTGGCCAATGTGGTGCTCGACAAGACTAAGGGACACGCCTCGGGTTGGATCGTGATCGCCGCCGGCTGGGGCATGGCCGTGTTCGTCGCCGTTTGGTGCGTTCAAGGAATCAGCGGTGCCCACATCAATCCCGCGGTCACGCTCGGCCTCGCCGCCGCGGGCGAATTTCCTTGGCAGAGCGTCGGCGGCTACGTCGCAGCCCAGATGCTCGGCGCGATTTTTGGTGGGTCGCTGGTGTTCCTCTTTTACCGTCCGCACTACGAAGTCACCGCCGACGCCGACGCCAAGCTCGCCACTTTCTGCACCGCTCCCGCCATCCGCAAGACGAGCTCGAACCTGCTGAGCGAAGTTGTCGGCACCGCCGTACTCGTGCTCGCGGTGCTGTTGGCCGTCGAGCCATCGATCAACTTCGGCCAGTTGACCATAACCGAGAGTGTGTCGGCGGGAACGATCGGCCTCGGCACACTCGGCGCACTCCCTGTCGGCCTACTGGTCTTATCGATCGGCCTATCGCTCGGGGGCACGACGGGCTACGCGATCAATCCGGCCCGCGATCTCGGCCCGCGGATCGCCCACGCCCTGCTCCCGGTGCCCGGCAAACGAGACAGCGATGGTCCTATGCCTGGATCCCGGTCCTCGGCCCGCTCCTGGGGGCGATCGTTGCGGTCGCAATCGCGTCGCAACTTGCAAAGTGATTGTGGGAGCGCAGGAAGTGGTCGGATGTCAGAGCGGGGCGCGACAATTGAACCCTTCCTGGCTGCCGAGCGTACTGCTGCCTAGCCGGGCGCCGCCACCCGCCACCATCTCTCCTGGGGAGTCTTCCGTTGAAACAATTGCATCTCTTCCTGCGTTCATGCGTTTTTCTGGCTGCTGCTTTGATGTCTCTTGCATTCGTGGCGAGATCCTCACTTGCTCATGAGCCGGCGACGGCGACGGCGACGGCGGTGGATCTGCCGGCGATGCGCGCTGCGGTGGTCGCTTGGCGCGACACGCTGGGCCCGGACCTGGCGCGCCAGGCCACATTCGATTTCGACGGCAAGGAGCGGACCGATTGGCAGTTTGTGCCGATGGATCGCGTCGGCGTGAAGTGGGATGAGATGAACCTCCAGCAGCGACGGGCGGCCTTCGCGCTATTGCGGACGGCGCTCAGCAACCAGGGATTCTTCAAAGCGATGACGATCATGTCGCTCGAAAATGAGCTCCATCGCCTCGAAGCAGGCCGGCCGGACGCCAGGCACGTGCGCGATCCGGAGCGATATTGGTTCGCGCTCTTCGGCGATCCCGCGTCCGATAAGCCCTGGGGTTGGCGGATCGAGGGGCATCATCTGTCGCTCAACTTCTCGTCGGTCAGCGGGCAGGTGGTCTCGGTGACGCCGGCCTTCTTCGGCTCGAATCCGGCCGAGCTCCGCGACGGTCCGCGCGCCGGACTGCGCGTCTTGGGCATGGAAGAAGATCTCGGCCGCCAGCTGATCACCAGCTGCAGCCCCGACGAGCGGAAGGAAGCGATCATTGCGGTCGAAGCTCCCGGCGACGTGATCGCCATGCCCGGCTTGGAGATCAACTTCGCCGAGCCAGTGGGGCTGGCCGCCGCCGAAATGTCGGCCGAGCAACAGGCCCTATTTCGCCAGTTGCTTGATGAGGTGATCGGCAACTTCAACCACGAGCTAAAGGACCAGGCCTGGCGGGAGATCGATGAGGCGGGATTCGATAAGCTGCATTTCGCTTGGGCGGGCAGCCTCAAGCCGGGCGAAGGCCACTACTTCCGCATCCACGGTCCGACGCTGGTGATCGAATACGACAACACGCAGAACGAAGCGAACCACGCCCATCTCGTCTGGCACTCGCCGGGCAACAATTTTGGCGCGGACTTCCTCCGCCGCCATTACGCCGAGAGCCCGCACCATCACTCGCACGATTGAACATGGAGCGTGGCTAGCCGCAATGCGGCGATCACTCGACAAAGCGAAACTTGCCGCCCGACTGTTTGGCAATCTGCCGCATGATGCCGATCGTCTCCTGATTGACGAAGGCGATCGTGTGGATCGGGATCTGCCCGTGGGAGGCCGGGTTTTCGACTCGCAACCATTCGATCACGGCCGGGTCGAACCGCCCGTCCGAGAGAAAGTAGACCGCGTCTGGCTCGAGCGACAGTGCGTGCTGCAGCGCTTCGAGCGGGAAAGTGCCGCCGCCGGGCCAGAGGCGATTTACCCAGCGTTTCGTGCGGTCGATTTGCTTGGCCGTGGCGAGCAGCGGTTTGTCGGCAGCCATGGGAAGCCAGCCATCGTTGTAGAAGATGATGTAGTAGCGTTGATTCTCAGTGAGGTGTGAGATTGAGCGCAACAGCTCGGCGCAAGCGCGCTCCCATTTGCCTTCTTCGTTCATGCTGCCCGACATGTCGACGACGTAGACGAACGAGGCGCCCTTGCCGCCGATGCCAAAGAACTCTGCCCCGCCGCTGCCGTCGCCGCCGCCCCCGGCAAGCGCCGACCCGCCGCCGTCGCCGATCGATTGGCCTTCGAGGCCGCCGGTGGCGATCGCGTCGAGCGGCGATTCGACCACGGAGGTGCTGGTGGCCAGGGCGCTGGTGGTATCGAAGATCGTTTGCGGGCCCGAGGCGGTGGCCGCCTCTTCCGGCTCGACCGTGAATTTGCCCAGGCTATCGTCGAGCGCCTCGCCGCCGCCGAGCGGCGCGTCGGCACCGTCCATCTGGGCGAACAGCTCGAGGCGGGAGTTTCCCGCATCGGGCGCCATGATCAACAGCGCCAAGAGCACCAGCACGATGAGATGGCAGAGCGCCGAGAGCAGGAACGAATTACAGTCCCTCAGCCAGTTGGCTGGAATCGCTTGCGGCACAGGAGGCGCAGCTTTCAACATGGCGGATCATCGCCCCGGCGTGCTTAGGTTTTTCCTCCCAACTCCATGATAGCCGCTCGCTCGCCGCTGGCAACGACTGACCGGCGAACTATTCGCTTTCGCCAATCTCGTCGGGCTCGATCGGCCGCCTTGCAGCATGTCGAACGGTGAGCACATTCACGCGATCGGCGTCGATGGAATAAAGCACGGCATAGACGCCGAATGTCATTTGTCGTATTTCACGACCGGCGGTGGCCGCGTCGAACGCGATGGCATGCCGTTCCGGAAAATCGTTGAGCGAGCGAATCGAACGGAGCAGCCGCTTGCGCCAATTGGACGCCCGTTCGGGTGAGTCCT
Organism: uncultured Planctomycetota bacterium; assembly: GCA_963847905.1. Classification (GTDB taxonomy): domain Bacteria; phylum Planctomycetota; class Planctomycetia; order Pirellulales; family Lacipirellulaceae; genus DASYDU01. The sequence goes on from CAWKBP010000009.1 coordinate 562,205, forward strand.
GGCGAATATAAAGATAGGCCAGTTCGACGTCGCGACGGGCGCGCTTGGAAAGATGAACCTTACGACTCATATTTCCGGGCTAGCTCGTCGAAGAATTCTTCCGCGTCCTGCGTTCGCCCCGCGTCGACGTCGGCGATGCCTTCCCGCACGGCCGCCAGTGTCGCCGCAGCCGTGTCGTCGCCAAGTCCCAGCATCGCATCATAGACTTCGGTCCGCATCACGACATACTTTCCCTGACTGCCGTCAAAAGACACGGGCCCGCCCTGCCCTGCGGCAATCGTCGCTTCGTGTTCGGGAGTAAGATGGTTGTCGGCTAACATCGATCCAATTATACCACGTCGCTGCCCGAAATCGAAAGACTCAGGAAGAATGGCGAGGGCGAAGGCTCGATGATGAAATGCCTCATCATACCTCCCCTTCGCCCGCGAGGTGCCGCCCTACCGGGCAAACGAAGGCGGCGAGTAGGTCGGATAAGCACTCACCGGCGGCGGCTGGTAGGCGGCAGGGATCACCGGCATCGGCGCGATCTGTGCCGTGGGCCGGCCCGGCAGCTGCGTGTTTGGCACCGCGCCGCCGAGATCGAATTTCTGATAGCCGTCGAATGCCGGCATCGTCCACAGTTGGGCGGGGTCGCCGGACAGCTGGTTGATCCGCACGGTGCCCATGTCGATCTTGAGCGCCATGCCGGCCGTGGGGAGTCGCAGCGAAATTCGCTGCGGCAGCGAAACCTGTTCCAGCGGATAGTACTGGTGCGACTCGGCGACGGCGCTCGCCAAGAGCGTCCGGCCACTTGGATCGTACACGTGTTGCTCGATAACCCAGGCGCGGCGGGCGTCGATCACCGTGACGCGTTGCAGTGTACCGGAGGCCGACGGCATCAACGAGCGGATTTCGACCGTGCCGTCGCTCCGCGGCAGTGGTCCGTCGACGACTTGCGCCGGATCGATCTCGGTCATGCCCATCGCCGAGAGCAGCCACGCCGGCTCGACCGGCATCATCTGCCGGATCGCGCTGTTGGCGAACTGGTCGTGCCGGCAGAAGTAGACGGCGGGCGGCTGATTCCGCCGCACCCACATCCAGAACAATTGATCGTTGCTGCCGAGGTCCATCTCCTGGCCGGTGATCGCGGTGCCGGCGGTGATTCGCACGCGACCCGGTCGCTCGGCCGCGATGTTAGCCGTGAGCAGCGGTAGATTCATCGTGTCGGGGATTGTGATCGACGCGCTGGTGGCCGAGATCGAATGGACGCGACTGGAGTTGGTATTCACGGCCGCGATGATTTGTTCGCGCATGGCGCCTTCCGGCAAAATCTGTGGCGCGGGCGGGCCCTGTACGGCAAACGGGCTGAATGAGAGCGGACGCTGGCAGCTCGCGCCGGAGCCGGCAAAGAGCGCGACCACGGCGATCAACCAAGCCAAAGATGTTGCGGCCGATATTTTCACGATTCGTTTTCCGCGACCGACTCCGTGCCCGAGACGAGCAACTCGCCCAACTGCTGCTGGATCTCCTCGATGCGCTCGTCGCTTGGCATCACTTCCGTCACTTCGTACGACGCCTCGCGGAGCGGACAATAAACAGTCATCGTTTGTACGCTCTCGGCAAGCGAAGGTTTTGCCTCGGGGAGCGCCGGCCCGTCGAGCCGTAGCACGCGCCGTCGCACCAACAGCAGCGCGAGCACAAAACGCATGTCCTCGCTCTCGGGCTGCTCGGCCAATTGATCGAACAATTCGAGCAGCACCTCGTTCGGCGCCAGCTTGATCTTCTTCGCATGCAGCTCCGGCACGCGCGCCTTCCACCAGCCAATTGCGACTTCGGGCGGTCCGCTCCAAGCGCTCGCGGCAAAATCCTTCCGCACGACGTCGGCCCCTTGCACTTCGAGCACCGAGTAGCACAGTTCGCCCGGTTCGAGGGGGCGATCGGTTGCCGCACAGCGGCACGTCGAGCGTTGGATTTCAAAATCGAGTTGCATGAGCGCAGACCAGTTCGCGGCGGAGTTCGCTCCGCGAGAAGAGTGGGCCGCGAATACTAGGGAATTCGCACCGACTGAACAAGAGAAGCAAGCGCAGCTGCTAGCGCTGCTGGCGGCGCGATGGGGAGTGTAAAAATAGCCGGCGACCTACGCGTCGCCGGATCGGCGGTGGCGTCGCGAGCCCTGATTCCGGCGAGACGTAGCTCGCCGGCTATTTGGTCGTGTGGAAGTTTGGTGTACTCAGCCCGCAGTGAAGAACCGCGAGTCGGTGCCGCCGGGGCCGATCTCAAGGCGAATCCTTTTGGCGCACTTCGGACAGCGGCCCTCGTACGCGGTGCCCTCGCGGTTGATATAGACCCGCGTGTAGACGTCACAGCAGGTGAAGGTCACGCCGACGAACCGGCGTTCCTTGGACGGCGGGGTGACACCTCGTCCCGGATCATCCGTCAAATCGAGCCATTCGCCAGCCATGATCACACCTTCGAAACCACCTTGGTCTACCCAGAATCGTAGCCTGCGATCCCGGTTGGAGTGCAGAGCAGTTTTCCGCCAAGTCTGGTGAAAATCTGCCGAACCTTGACTTGGCCAGTTATGTCAGCTAGATTTGTACGAAGAATTGCTCGCCGGCCAGCCGCCGCCGAGCCGATGGAATTGATACCATGAAGAGCACGAACCTCAGCCTAAGCCTCCTACTATTGGCGCTAGCCAAGCGCGGTGCTTAGGGTTCGTGCAGACTTAGTTTGATGCAACTACCAGAACCCTGAGGCCCGCAAGGCCCCAGGGTTTTTTTGTTTTTATAGGTTGGCAATTTGCCGCGTGTCGCAAGCGACGCGGCTAAAACTAGAATTTGAATAGGATCGATACCATGTCCACGAGAATCACGCTCGCATCGTCATCTTCGACACCACGCTCCGCGACGGCGAGCAATCGCCGGGCTGCAGCATGAATCTCGACGAAAAGCTGGAGATCGCCCAGGCGCTCGTGGATCTGGGCGTCGACGTGATCGAGGCCGGCTTCCCGATCGCGTCGCCGGGCGACTTCGAGTCGGTCCAAGAGATTGCTCGCACGGTGCGCGGCTCGACGATCTGCGGATTGGCCCGCTGCAACGACAAGGACATCGACCGTGCGTGGGAAGCCCTGAAAGATGCACCCGACGCGCGGATCCACGTCTTCCTGGCCACCAGCGCCATCCATCGCGAGTTCAAGCTGAAGATGGACAAGGACGAGATCATTCGTCGCGCGGTCGAGGGCGTGAAACGGGCCAAGGGCTATTGCGCGAACATCGAGTTCTCGCCCGAAGATGCGGCCCGCACCGAGCCCGATTTTCTCTGCCGCGTCGTCGAAGCGGCGATCGCCGCCGGCGCGACGACCGTCAACATCCCCGACACGGTCGGCTACGCGACGCCGGCCCACTTCGGCGGCGTGATCAAGAACCTGGTCAACCGCGTGCCCAACATCGACCAGGCGGTGATCAGCGTCCACTGCCACAACGATTTGGGCCTGGCCGTGGCCAACAGTCTCGCGGCGGTCGAGAACGGGGCCGGCCAAATCGAATGTACCGTCAACGGCATCGGCGAGCGGGCCGGCAATTGCTCGCTGGAAGAAGTCGTGATGGCGATGCGAACCCGCAGCGACTACTACCACACCGCGACGCGGATCAACACGCCCCGGCTGGTCCCCACGAGCCGCGTGCTTACCAACATCACGGGCATGCAGGTCCAGCGCAACAAGGCGATCGTCGGCCGCAACGCCTTCGCCCACGAAGCGGGCATCCACCAGGACGGCATGCTCAAGGAACGCGACGACCTACGAGATCATGCGGCCGGAAGACGTCGGCTTCACGGAGACTGACCTGGTGCTGGGCAAGCATAGCGGCCGCGCGGCGCTGGCCGATCGGGCCAAAGCCCTGGGCTACCATCTCAAGTCGGAAGAACTGCAAGCCGTGTTCGACGAATTCAAACGTCTGGCCGACAAGAAGAAGGAAGTCTACGACGCCGACATCGCGGCGCTGATCGAGAAGCGGATGAACGTTGCCGAGGACGTTTGGAAGCTGGCCGCGTACGAAGTGCAGGCCAAGGGAGGCGGCACGCCGACTGTTTCCGTGACGCTCGACCGCGGTGGCGAACAAGTCACGCAGACCAACTCCGGCGGTGACGGCCCGCTCGACACACTGTTCCGCACGATCGAAGAGATCACGGGTACCAACGTCGTCGTGCGCGACTTCCGCGTCCATAGCGTGACCCGCGGCAAAGACGCCCAGGGCGAATCCACGATCGAGGTCGAGAATGCCGGTCAGGTCTTCCGCGGCCGCGGCGTCTCGACCGACACCGTGGAAGCTGCCACGCTGGCGTTTCTCAACGCGGTGAACCGCGTCGTCGCCGGTGCGGGTCAGCCGGTCGAAACCCGGCCGCAGGACACAGTTTAATCTCCGCTGCGACGGCTGCAATTCTCTGGACTGCTGTAATCCAACTTGGCCGTCGTTAAGAGGATTATTCAATAACGACTTATGTCAGGCGCCTTCCTAATTCGTTAGCGCGCTATATAATTACATATTCCCTCGCCCGAATACCCTGCCCTGCTCTCTTGCCAGTCCATCGAGACCTTTGTGACGCCAATCGAAAACCATCGGCGGCCGCATGTGCTCGTGCTCGGACTCGTGTCGCTCGCCAGCTTGCTGATCGGTTGCGAGAGTAAGAACCAGTTCGTGCTCCGCCGCCGCCGCAAGTGACCGTCGCCAAGCCGGTCACCAAACCCGTGGCCGACTCGATCGAGTTCGTCGGCCGCACCGCCGCAACGGCGACGGTCGATCTGCGGGCCCGGGTCGATGGGTATCTGGAAAAGATTCTGTTCGAAGACGGCGCGACGGTCCAAGAGGGCGATGTTCTGTTTGTCATTCGCCAGGCTCCCTATCAGATCGCACTCGACGCGGCCAAGGCAGAACTCCAACGAGCCGAAGCCACGCTCGAGCTGGCCCAAAGCGAGTATCGACGGATCGAACCGCTCGTGTCGCGGCAAGCGGTGACGCAGGCCGAGCTCGAAACGCAATCAGCCCAGGTGAAAACGTCTGCGGCCAATGTGGCCCTGGCCGAATCCGCCGTCCGCCGCGCCGAAATCGACTTCGGTTATACGGAAGTCCACGCGCCAATCAGCGGCCACATCGGCCGGCACCTGGTCGACATTGGCAACCTGGTCCAATCCGAATCTACGCAATTGGCGATCATTCAGAGCATCGATCCGATCTACGCTTACTTCGACTTGAGCGAGCTCGACCTGTTGCGGTTCATGGAAATGCTCCGTAAGCACGAGCTACCCGATCCCAGCGTCACGCCGCCAACGCTGCATCTCGGTCTGGCCAACGAAAAGGGGTTTCCCGCACGAGGGCCATCTCGACTTCCGCGAGCTGGGCGTCGACCCGGCCACCGGCACGACGATGCGGCGCGGGCATTTTTCCGAATCCCTATGGCGAGCTGATCCCGGGACTGTTCGCGCGGATTCACGCTTCGATTGGCGAGCCGGTGCCCAAGCTGCTGGTGGAAGACCGTGCGATCGGCAGCGACCAGCGAGGCGACTTCGTGCTGGTGGTGAACGACAAGAATATCGTCGAATATCGCCCCGTCAAGCTTGGCATAATCGACGGGCCCTTGCGCGTGATCGAAGAGGGGCTTAAGCCGACCGACTCGGTGATCGTCAACGGCATTCAGCGTGCGCGCCCCGGCATCGTGGTGAATCCGCAGCCCGCCGTGGCGCCGGCGGCCCCGCCCGCGGCCGAAAAAACTCCCGACAAGCCGGGAGCCTCGCGCCGCCATGCTGTCGAAGTTCTTCATCGAGCGGCCGATCTTCGCCAATGTGATTGCGATTATCACGATGCTCTTGGGTATCGTGTCGCTGTACGGCTTGCCGATCGAGCAGTATCCGCAGATCACTCCGCCGACGGTGCGCGTCACCGCAAACTATCCCGGCGCGAATGCCGAAGTCGTGGCCAGCACGGTCGCGCAGCCGATCGAGCAGCAGGTCAACGGCGTCGAGGACATGCTCTACATGTCGTCGACCTCGTCGAGCGACGGCAGCTATTCGCTCACGATCACATTCGAGATCGGCACGAATCTCGACAAGGCCCAGGTGCTGGTGCAAAACCGCGTGGCGATCGCCGAGCCGCTGGTGCCGGAGGAGGTCCGTCGCCAGGGGATCACGGTCAAGAAACAATCGACAAACATCATCATCGTCGTTTCGCTGACTTCGCCCGACAACAAGTACGACAGCTTATTCCTCTCGAACTATGCGACGCTGCGGCTCCGCGACGAGCTCAGCCGGCTCGACGGCGTCGGCGATGTGACGGTCTTCGGTACGGCGAACTACAGCATGCGGGTCTGGCTCAACCCCGAGCAGCTCAAGGCCCGCGGTCTCACGACGCAAGACGTCGTGAGCGCGATCCAAGAGCAAAACGTGCAAGTCGCCGCCGGCCAGATCGGCCAGCCGCCGCTGCCCACGGGCGAACCGATCGCTTTCCAGTACACGGTCACGACCAAAGGCCGGCTGAGCGACGCCGCCGAATTCGAAAACATCATCATCAAGACCGGCGTCGGCAGCCAGATCATCCGGCTCCGCGACGTGGCGACCGTCGAGCTGGGCGCCCAAACGTACGATCAGTTCAATCTCAAGCAGGGCGTCCCGACGGCCAATATCGGCATCTACCAGCTTCCCGGCAGCAACGCGATCGAGGTCGCCGAGAACGTCCGCAATGCCCTCGATCGGATGAGCAGTTCGTTTCCGGAAGGGATGCATTATGATTTTCCGCTCGACACCACGAAGTTTGTTTCGGCCTCGATCGAGGCGGTCTACCACACGCTGATTGAAGCGGGCATCCTGGTGCTCTTGGTGATTCTGGTCTTCCTGCAGGACTGGCGGGCGGTGCTGGTGCCGGCGACCACCGTCCCCGTGACGATCATCGGCGCGTTCTTCGCCATGGCGCTCTTGGGTTACACGGTCAACATGCTCACGCTGTTCGGGCTCGTGCTGGCAATCGGGATCGTGGTCGACGATGCGATCGTGGTCGTGGAGAACGCGGCGCACCACATCGAGCGCGGCCTCGAGCCCAAGCCGGCCACGATCAAGGCCATGAACGAGGTGCTCGGTCCGATTATCAGCATCACGCTGGTGTTGATGAGCGTGTTTCTGCCGAGCGCCTTTTTGGGTGGCATCACGGGGCAGCTCTACCAGCAATTCGCGCTCACCATCGCGGCCACCGCCGGCATCAGCGCGATCAACGCCGTCACGCTCAAGCCGGCCCAGTGTGCTACGTGGCTCCGCGCACCGAAGGAGCGGAAGAACATCTTCAGCCGCGCGTTCAACCGCGTTTACGGCTGGCTCGAGCACATTTATTTCGCCATCGTGCGGCTCTGCGTGCGAATTGTTCCCGTGATGATGCTACTGTTCATCGGCGTGATCGCGCTCACGGTCTGGTGGTACGGGCGGCTGCCGACCGGCTTTCTGCCGACCGAAGACCAGGGCTATATCCTGATTAGCGTGCAACTTCCGGACGCGGCGTCTCAGCGCGGACCCGCGTGGTGATGGAGCAGATCGACACGATCCTGCGCGAAACTCCCGGCGTGGAGGATTGGTTCCAGATCGGCGGCTTGTCGCTTTTGGATCAAAGCTCGGCACCGAACACGGGTACGGTCTTCGTCACGTTCAAGCCTTGGGAGGAGCGGCTCGACAAAGGCCTCACGCTCGAGTCGCTGCTGGCTCAGCTCCGCGCCAAGTTTGCCACGATCCAGGAGGCCGTGATCTTTCCCTTCCCGCCGCCGGCGATTCGCGGGCTGGGCGTCCGCGGTGGCTTCGAAATGATGGTCCAGGATCGCGGCGACCTGGGCCGCCAGACGCTGTTCCAGGTGGTGACCGACATCATCGAGGCTGCTCGCAGCCAGTCGCGTCTCGCGGCGCTCAACTCGACGTTTCGCGCCGGCGTCCCGCAGGTGTTTGTCGACGTCGACCGCGACAAGGTCAAGTTGATGGAGATTCCGCTCGGCGACGTGTTCGCCACGATGCAGGCGAACCTGGGCTCGTCCTACATCAACGATTTCAACCGCTTTGGGCGCGTGTACCAGGTCCGCATCCAAGCGCAATCCGACTACCGCGCCGAAATCGAAGACATCCGCAAGCTCGAAGTCCGCAACCGCGACGGCCAGATGGTCCCGCTGGGCACGCTCGCCACGGTCCGCAAGTCGTTCGGCCCGCAAATCATCAATCGCTACAACATGTACCCCTCCGCGTCGATCACCGGCGAACCGGCTCCCGGTTCGAGCACGGGCGAAGCGCTGAATCTAATGGAGCAGATCGCCGCCGACGTCATGCCGCCGCAGATGGGCTTTGAATGGACCGGCATGGCCTACCAGGAGAAGCGCGTCGGCGGCGAGGCGATCTTGGTGTTCGCGATGGCGGTGATCCTGGTCTATCTGGTGCTCGCCGCTCAGTATGAAAGTTGGTTCACGCCGCTGGCGGTGATCCTGGTGGTGCCGACCGGGTTGTTGGGGGCCGTCGCGGCGGTGTCCATTCGCGGCATGGACAACAACATCTACACACAGATCGGCATCGTGCTGATCATTGCCCTGGCAAGCAAGAACGCGATTCTAATCGTCGAGTTCGCCCGCGATCTGCGGAACAAAGGCAAGAGCATCCGCGACGCCGCCGCCGAAGCCGCCCGCATGCGATTCCGGCCGATCTTGATGACGTCATTCGCGTTCATCTTGGGCGTGGTGCCGCTGGTGATCGCCACCGGCGCCGGGGCCGCGGGTCAGCAGGCGCTCGGCACGGCGGTGTTCGGCGGCATGCTCGCGTCGACGTTTTTGGCGATCTTCTTCGTGCCGGTGTTCTTCGTCGTCTTTCAGACGATGGGCGAATGGTGGAGCGGCGGCAAAGCTCCCGCCCCGCTTTCTGTGTCCGCCCCCAACTAGCCGCGTCGCTCGCGACGCGTGCGAGCTTGCCGCAGCGGCTTACTGGATATTGACGACCTCACGACCGTTGCGTGTCACGAGTGCTTTCAAAACTGTGGGGTCGATTTCCTTCACAATGAATGCAACACGGCCATCGCAATACCCCGCACTGGAACCTCCCGGATGCAAATTGCCAAATCCGGCATGAGGATTCTTCGCATCAAATTTGATATCGTCCGGCTTGGTCCATTCGACAGCCTGGCCGGCGTCGGCTTCGACGAACACAATAGTCTTGCTTGTGCCGTCACTGACTTGTGCAAAGCCGATCCCGTTTGCGGTGCCATCCATGACACATTCCGGCCCGACCAGAGCCAGATAGACCGTCTTGCCCGGCGCGTCGACTTTGGGATTGCTAAACACGTCCGGCATCTTTTCGATTAGCGCGGTTGTGCGGACTGTCCCAAGGTTCGTCCAAGTGAAACTGATGGTAGAGTTCATTTTCTTCCAGGTACGGCAATATGTGGACGCGCCAGCTCAAGAGCGGCTTGCCATCGCCGCTGTAATTGGCATGTGGCGGTAACACTTTATGCGAATCCGCATAATTATGCATCGAGAGCATGATCTGCTTCATGCTGTTCACCGCTTGGTTCCGCCGCGCCGCCTCGCGTGCCGCTTGGATCGCCGGCAGCAAAAGCGCCACGAGGATGCCGCCGACGGCCGTTAGCACGAGCTGCGTCTGCAGCGAGCTTTCGGAGCTCGTGACTTGCAGCAGGATCAGGTTATCGCCCTGCCGTTCGTATTTGTACGGCTGGCGTGTCGAATTGGACATCCGTTCGATGTACCGACCCATGGCCTGTTGGATCGGGTCGTCGCTCTGCTGCAGCTGCGCGGCGCCCGCAAGCGCGCGCTGACGTTGGAGATCCGTCGCCAACGTGTAGAGCTCCTCCAGGCGGTCGGCGCTCTGGCCGTCGTTCGCCCGGACCGCGAGCAGCGTCGGGCTCGTGTTGGTGATGTTGATCGCCAGATCGATCGCCGAGATGAGATGGGGCACCTCCAGAAATGGCTTTGCTTCCGCGGGGAAAGCGTCGCCCTGTCGAATCGCCGCGACGTTTAACCACGGCACAATCATCGGCCGTAGCGCCGCCACGTCGACCACGGCGTACACGTCGTTGCCGCTCGGGAGCTCACCGGCATGCTCGACTAGGGCACTGGCGGGCTTGGCCGTCGGCGCGAGGACCTGTCGCAGCGTGGCCTCGGGCATTACCAGCAGCGTCTGGTCGTCCGCCATGTAGAGGCTCGGCAACAGCGGCTGCCGGCTGGCCAGGTAGCCCTTTCCAGCCAACTCGCCCGGCTGCGTGTGCGCGCGAAGCCTCTCGGGCAACGTATTTACGTCGAACGGCTGCGAAAACTTGACGATCAACCCATACGGCAGCGTGACTCCGAGCGGCGGCTCGGCAAACGCAATGATCTCGTCCACGTCCGCCGGGTCGACGCCCAATTGCTGAATCCCCGCCGCCGAAACGACTTCGACCGGAAGCAGCGCGGTCGCGGGCGACGTCAACAACAAGTGCGGTCGCACGACCGCCAGCGCCACGGCCGACGGTGTCACGTATTGCAAATCAATCTTGCTAGCGTCGGGCGCCGCCAGGAGCGTCGTATCGCCGGCCGATGTCGGCCGCGTATCGACGACATGGTCGGTCCGAAGGTTGCCCGCTGGCAGAGCGGCGTCGGCGGCAGGGGCTTCGGCCCAGACCTGGGCCGTTGGTCCGATCGCCAGCGCGACGGCAACGAGCACACACAACAATTGTCTTCCAACCCTCTTCTTCGTCCACATCGCCAGGCTCCTTGGTGCCGAACGCACCTCTTGCGAAATCGTCTCACTGCTACGGCCCCTCGCAAACCGCGGCAATATCCTACCGTGCGATAGCGTGCGTTGCGATTCCAATGCATCGCAACTGGGTGATTTGTGATACCGCGAAGAATCCTGATTGCCGACAATCACTTATATTATTGCCGACGGCCCATCGGGCGGCGGAGCGGGGCAGCTTCGCTGCGGCCGGCGGCATTTCTTTTGTGGCTGCGACGGATGTCTCGGCCACCCAAGTCGTATCTTGCTCTAGGTTTCTTCCTGCGACAGATCTTCTTGCGACAGCGGGTTCGTTCGCGGATAGCAATAGCGGGCCGCGAAACTGATCAGCGCTTCGCCGTTCTCCAAACCCAACTTCTCGCGCACGTGCTTCAGATGCGTATGCAAAGTGCTCACGCTCACATCGAGTCGCCGGGCGATTTCCCGCGTCTCGAGGCCCTGCGCCAACAATTCCAGGCATTCTTGCTCGCGTTCGGTGAGCTGGCTCAGCGCGCCAGGCACTTCCATCCCCAACACACAGACCGCTATTTCCGGCGATTCGAGCGGCCACATCCAACAACGAAAATGAACTCCCAGTCGATTCTCCACCGCCAACTTTTCCGTTTCGCGCAGCGCAGCCACCTTGGAGTGCGTTGCCTTGGCCCGCTCCTGCGACTCCTCCGTGAGGTTGGCCCAGACAAAATCGCCCACCTTGGAAAGTGATTCTTGTGCTGAAGTCCACACGATCCGACCGCGCCAATCGCAGAGGACCACGAACGCGTTTTCGACTGTCACGTTTGGCACGACAAAGTCGCTCCTCGATTGGGCAAATTGTGATCTGGCTACCCGGCAGAATAGCCGATTTAGCATCGGGAATCAAATTTCTGATCAATACGACATCCGATCGGGTAGCCGTCCTATTTCGCCATGCGCCGTGAGTTTCTTACCGTGATCGAGCGAATCGACGGCACGCATGTGGCGTGGTGTCCGGAAGTCCCGGGCATCTTCGGCCGCGGGCGGACCAAAATGGCCGCGCTGGTCGATCTCCGCGAGAGTGTGACTCAATCGCTCAAGGATCTCCGCGAGCGCGGCGTCCGCGATGCGCCGAAAGAAGCGTTCTTCGACACGATCAGCGTCGATTAAGTTACCGGGCGAGACGCGGACCGATTCGGCCGCGAAATTGCGAGTCTGCTCTTCTAGTACGCCATTCAATCGAGCCGCCTCCAATTGGGCCCTGCTATCTAAGGCGCGTTACGAAAAATCCGAGTTGGGGCCGACGTTTTTTTGTATGTTTGTCGCCTCCCAAGTGCCGCCGCAGCGGTGTAATTTTCCAAGCAAATCCAGCCGCAACTGGACAAGATTGCTGTTTTCTACGAATATGGCAGATATCGGATAGCGGATCCGATTCTTGCGGGATAGAGCCTTCCTCCACAGCGCGGCGACCCATGATGCTTTCAGGCGAAATTCAATCCATCACGCTGCGCATCGGGCGACGCCCGGCGCGGCAACTAGTTTTCACCTTGCTGGCGTTCGGCATCGCCGGCTCGCTTGCCGCTCCGGCAGCGGCCCAGCTCAACGCGCTCCGCGTGGAAGACTTCGCCATCGCGCCCATGACTGGCAGTGTCAACGGCACCAACAACAACGTCTATCTCGCCCGCGTCAATTTCATGGCGGACGATCCAGTGGATAGCAATCGATTCTTCGTGAACGATCTCAATGGCCCGATGTACGTCCTCGACAAGACGACTAAGTCGTTTACTGAGTATTTAAATTTTAACGGGCGCGGCTTGGAGCCAGGACTTTATGATCGGCTTTGGACATCGGGTGGATATGCTGGCGGCCTGATCACGTTTCAGTTCGATCCCGACTACGCCCACAATGGAAAGTTCTATACGGTTCACATGGAGCAGGGTTCTAGTGGCAGCGAATTGCCGTCGACGGCCAACTATCCGAACCTCAACATCACCAATTACGGTGTTACGGCTTCGATCGACGCGCCGAGTTCGGCAAACTATCGGCACGTGCTCGTGGAATGGACCGATACCGATCCTAGCAATAGCACATTCGAAGGTTCGGCCCGAGAACTACTGCGAATGGATGCCCGCGACCGCATTCACCCGATCGGCGACATCATTTTCAATCCGACTGCCGGCCCCGATGACCCCGATTGGCGGATGATGTATGTCTCGATCGGCGACGCTGGGAACGGCGAGCAAACGGATCCCGCCGTTCGACGCACGCCTCAGCTTCTCAATACTTTGGGCGGCAAAATCCTCCGCATCGCTCCGGACACCGACGTCAACATCGCGACGACGGCGAGCCCCAACGGGAAGTACCGCATCCCGACTGACAATCCCTTCACCGGCGTGGCCGATCCCGGCGGCACCAATGGCACCGTTCGCGACGAGATCTGGGCCCTCGGCTTCCGCAATCCCCACCGCATGAGTTGGGACGTCGATCCCACCAATCCGGAGAACAACTACCTGATCGTCAATGACATCGGCCTGCATAGTTGGGAAGAAGTGAACATCGTCCACAAAGGCGAGAACTACGGCTATTCGCTGCGTGAGGGGAACGAACAACTAATATCCAACACAGTGACTGGCCCAATCCCCGCGAATGATCGGATCACCAATCAACAGGTTTGTGCGGGAGTAAACTTCGACGCGTGCACCTCGAACGGTTCGACGACGCCTACGTACCCGGTGATCCAATACGGCCATGGGCTGCCGGGGCAAGACCAGCTCGTCGCCGGCGACTCGATCTCCAGCGGTTACGTCTACCGCGGCAGCAAGATTCCGCAGCTCTACGGCAAGTACCTCTTCGGCGACATCACGACCGGCGTGCTGTACTACGCCGAGCTCGCAGACATGCTCGCGGCGGACGACGGTGATCCCGCCACGTTGGCGGACTTTCATTCGCTCGACATCCTCTGGGATGATCCCAACGACGGACCCGACGATGGCGAAGAACTGTACACGACGCTTACCTCCAGCAACGCGATCCGCGGCGGAATGTTCCAGATCATCGACAAGGCCTACCACGATCGGGGCGGCGAGGACCCCAATCTGCCGGGTACCGCGAATGTCACTGGAGGCGGACTCAACGGGTTCGGCCGGGCCGACATCCGCATCCAGATCGACGATCAAGGCGAGCTCTTCATCATCAGCAAGAGTGACGGCATGATTCGCGCGATCACCGGCCCCGAGCCGCTGCCGGGCGATTACAACTACGACGGCCTCGTCGACGCCGAGGATTACAACACCTGGAAGGCGTCGTTCGGCGAGACGGTTCCGCAGTTGGGCCTCTGGGCAGACGGCAACAAGGATGGCATCATCAACGCGGCCGACTACACCGTCTGGCGCGACAATTTTCTCGGGGCGGGTAGCGGCGCTGGGGCCGTCCCCGAGCCGGGGACGGCGATCTTGTTGCTCGCCGCGCTCGGCCTCATGCCTGCGCTGCGGCGTCGCCGCGCGTAGCTGTCGACGCGCCTCTCGCCGGCGAATGGCGATTCACTTCGATAGATCCTGCGGTGATTTAATCGGCTTGACATGCGCGCAGAGATCGAAATGCGCGGGTGGCGGTAAATAGCGCGACGCAAAAGCGATCAAGCGCTCGATCGTGGGGATTTGCAGCTTATCGCGAGCTCGCTTCAAGTGGGTATGCACCGTGCTCACGCTGACGTCGAATTCCGCTGCGATCTCGGCCGTGTTTCGCCCCATGGCTAGCCATTCGAGGCACTCCCGTTCGCGCGATGTGAGTGAACCGACCACTCGCGGCACTTGCAGTCCAACCAGGCAGACCCCGACCTCGCTCGACTCGAGCGGCCAAATCCACAGCCGATAACGCTCGCCCAGGATGGTCTCGGTCTCGAATTCCTGCGGTTCGTTCAAGTATGCGGCACGTGAGATGCGATCCTTAATCAGCTCGCGATTTTCATCGGCAGCGTAGTCCCAAATCGGAACGCCTGGCTCGTATTCTGGATTGGGATGGTTGGTCCAGATTATCACGCCCTGCCTATTACAGAGAGTCACAATCGGGACGACGGAAGTCCAAATTGGCATACTTTTTTCGCCTGGAAGATGAGCTATGTGCTACGGTCAGCCTAACGCCGGTTCCGGGATTCACTCGATAGCATTACCAACGATTTGTCTCATCCTCGCCGCGTATCCGCGTTGATCCTGGCGCATTAACCGCAATCACAACTTTCCGCAGGTAAACGGACATACGGGCCAAATGCCCAACAAATTCGCAATAAAACGCGGACGACTTGGCATAAGTCGCGTGTTGTGCGACGACTGTCGCCTTGAATGCCACGCCCCGAAACAACAATTGGGCGATGGGGCAAGAACGGCCCGAAGATTGCCCCGATTGCGATATCGTAATCACGGTGTGGCGTCGATGATGCTTCCTAGTCTCCTTCATGGACAATTCACCGGCCGGGACGGACCAATTTAGATTGGGGCAGGCCGTCCCGGTCGGTTACCTTTTCGTGACTCGCGTCACGTACGCGACCTTCTGCCACGCTTGCAGCGCCTCGCCACGAATCGTTTTCGTCGGGAGCGCAGATCGCTCGACCAGGGACGGTTGCCGGAATCGACGAATTCCGTGCTTGCAGGGATTGCCGCCTTCGACGGCCGGTCGCTCGACCACATCACTTGACGAGTGGTGTGGTCGCGACTGGTAATCGACCCGCGACGCAATCTCAACTTTTTGAATTGCGTCGGGCGGCGCTGGTTTGGGCGGCGCCGGCGCGGCGGACGATGGCTGCAATTTTGTCAGCGCGGTGATCGTCGAGTTTGCCAGCGGTGCCGCCGCCGGGTAGCAATATCGCGCGGCAAAGCCGATCAGCCCCTCCACGCTCCGCAGTTTGAGTTTCTTGCGCGCCCGCCGAAAATGGGTGTGGACCGTGCTCACGCTCACGTCCATCTTGGCCGCGATTTCGCTGGTCGTGCGCCCTTCGGCGAGCAGCTCGAGCGAAGTTCGCTCGCGCGGACTAAGCAGTCGCATCTCGGCCGGAACCTGCATCGCTAAGACGCACACGGCTAGTTCCGGCGAATTGAGCGGCCAGACCCAGACGTGGTAGTGTTCCCCCAGAAGAGTAGCCGCGTCGAACTCTTGCGTCTCGCGGAGTACCACGGCGCGGGAGATCGCGTTCTTGCACGCTTCCCGATCGGCAGGCGAAGCGTACTCCCAGATGTAGGGCCCTGGCTCGTACGCCGGATTGGGGCTGCTCGTCCATACCATCCGCCCCGACGCGTCGCACAGCGTCACCGTCGTCACAAAGTGTGTCCTAGCCGACATGACAATCCGGATTAAGTTTTGTGCGAATCGGTGATTGCGGGCACCACAAATATAGCCGATGCTAGAGACTTCACCAGTCGGTTGCGGTCATGCTGGTCAGGGCGAGCGGGGCAGGTCGCCCTGGCCAGCGACACTGCAACGCCTGATGTGATCACCCCCCTCTTCGCTGGCTGAAATCTCCACCGGCTTCCTGATCTTTCGTCTGAACTGATCTCTCGTCTCGACGATGTGCCATTTGAACGTTCGTTGCGTCGTCTGCCACGGCAACTGGCTACAGGCGAGATAGGATCATCCACATCATCGACAATATCGCCAGTGAGACGACCAGCGCCCCGTAAAACCGCCACGTCGCGGGCGGACTCAAATCGTGTCGCATCGTCTTCAGGGCAAGGTACAGCACGTAGAATTGAAGCGGCCAGAAGAACAAACCGAGGATCGCCGCCCGCCAGGCCCGATACGCGTCGGCATCGGCGGGTGACAGTTCGATCTCTTCGACCATAGGCTCGGGTTCACGCTGCGGCAGCCGTGGAACCTGCCCGCCCGTCGCAGCGGAATCGTGCTCGTCCCGAATGGCTTCGCACGACCAACAGACGTCGAACTCGGCGTCCACTTCCTCCCCGCAACGCGGACAGGGCCACGTGTCTTCGTCGGCTGCCGCAGGCGTCTCGATCGTTCGCAGGACCTCGGCCGCACGCACGGCGTCGCGTCTGGCGACAACCAATTTCGTGCCACCGAGAGCTGAGCCGATGTACCACAACCATGTGGTGACCCACTCGTCGCCGATGCTGGCCGCGATGTTTTCGCCCGCGAGCAATCTCTTGGCCAGGTGCGCATCTTGCGGCCTGATGTACTTGCGGATCGTTACCAGATCGTCGTCGGACATGCGTTCGATTCTAGCAACCGCGCCTGGCGAAGAAACGGCGGAGGGGAAGAAACGCGGCGCCAAAGCAAATCGCCAGCAGCATGCAGCTGGTCGGTTCGGGCACGGCCGCGAGCCCGCCCCCGCCCAGTAACACACTTTCGCCGAAGTGGGACTTCCACATTCCGTAGTCGCTCGCGTCGATCTGGCCATTGCCGTTGGCGTCGGCCGCGAGTGCGGCGCCTGATTGGCCCAACGAATTGCGCCAGAGCGTATAGTCCGCGGCGTCGACTTTGCCGCTGAAGTCGAAGTCGCCCGCCAATGCCACGCGCAGCATCACGGCATTCGCCTCGTAGTGTAGCTGCCAACTCGCACCGGTCAAACTCGGCAGCGACGCGGTCGAGAATTTGCCATCGACGCCGCCCGTCGCACTCAAGATCTGAAACTGGCTGCCAATCGTCGGCACAAATCCGCCGAGCAATTCGACGTCAAGCTCGCCATCGACAGCGGCGATTCCACTTGCGGCCAGCGTGTCGTATTGGCTGCCAGGCGTCGTGCCGCCCAGTTCGATCACCAAGTCCGACGCTCCGGTGAGCGCCAAATTGCCGCCGAAACTGACTGCCGCTGGGCTAGCGCCGGGCTGAAGGTGTTGAGGAATGTCACCGTGCCGTTACCGGTGTAGCTGCCTGGTCCGCTCACTGGTCCGAAAAAGCGGACCGTGGAACCGGTCGAAGTGCTGACGGTGCCATTGTTGGTCACGGCGCCGAGTACATCGAGCGCCCCGCCGACGCTGATCGTTCCGGTGTTGGTGATCCCGCCGGTGCGCAGCGTGCCGTAGCCCTCGATGCGCCCCGGATTGGAGATCGCCACATTGTTGTTGTCGAACGCTCCGCCCGTGAGTGCGATGAGCCCGGCATTGGCGGACAACCCTTGCGTGTAGAAGAGTTGAGCGCCAGATCCCGCTTCGAGTCGACCAGTGGCCGTGTTCGTGTTGCCGGCACTGGCAAACGTCAGCGTCCCCCCCTCGGCCCGCACAACCCCGCCGTTGAACGCGGCCCCCGTGACGCGCCCCTGTCCGCGGAGGGTACCCGCGTTGGTCGCCGCATTGAGATTAAGCGCCGCGCTGGGCCCGCCCACCACGATCGTACCGCTGGAGTTGAACGTATTTTGGATGTTCATTGTCGCGGCATCGTCGACGCGGATCTCGCCGCCCGCGTTGTTGGCCACCAGATTGACGATCGTGAGCGCTTCGCCGGCAGTGGCTCGCACGATTCCGCCCGCGTTGGTGAGCGCAGACCTGCACTCGTCCGCTGCCGCGAATCTCGCCGGCGCCGTTGTTTGAAACTGTCCCAGTCCCCGAGATCGTTCCACCGGCGAGCTGCATTAATCCCGTGTTCCCAAAACTTGCGGCGCTGTTCCAAATCAACTGACGCCCGGCTGGAACGGACATGGTACCGGTATTGCTAAAGGCGACGTTCGAGGCCAGCGTCAAATTGCCTCCGCTAACGCTGACGAGGCCGGCATTGGCAAAGGCTGTGTCCGTGGTTGTAATCGTCCCAAATCCGCTGATTACGCCCGGGTTGGCGAACAATGTCGACGCATTGGCCGAGAGGGTGCCGCCCAGGAGTTCTACCGACCCGCTGTTATTCAATTGCTGGGCGGCAAGGTTCAAAGTCCGGCCATCGGCGACCCGCAGCGTGCCGAAATTGTTCAGAGCGGCCGTGAGTGTCAGATTGGCATTGATCGTCGCCACACCGCCCGCTTGATTGGAAATGTTTCCAGTCGGCGTGCCCCCGTTGTAGACGAAGTTGCCCCGATTGATGAGCGACCCCGTGAACGTGCCGCCGTTTTGTGTGAGCGTGTGCCCCGCCGTGTTGATTAGGCCGGTCGCCGTGAGCGTACCCGAGTCGAGCTTGAGCGACGCGCCCAGCGCCAGTCCGTTGCCGCTGATCGTGACGTTACCACCGCCGCCAAGGGAAAGTTCGCGGCCCGGCGCGTCTTCGCCGATCACGCCGGATATCGTCAGGTTTGTAATCGAGTTGGTGAGCTTGCGATTACCGGTCAGCGTGATCGGCCCGGTAAAATTGACGGCTGTGCCGCCGGGAATCGCAAAGTCGCCGTTGACGACCACTGCATTCGCGAGCGTGCGCGTGCCGCCCGTACCCTCGAACGAGCCGCCATTGATCGTCAGCGCCCCGGTGCCCAGGCCGGCGTTGAGGCCAACGGCCAAAGTCCCCTCGTTGAGCGTGATCCCGCCGCTGAACGAGTTGCTGCCGCTGAGCACCACGGCCCCTGTACCATTCTTGATGATTTTCCCTGAGCCGCTCACGGTCGAGTTCATCGCGATCGTCGCCGTGCTATCGATCGTAAGCGTGTTGGCACCCAACGCGACCGGATTGACTATGAGCGACCCGACGCCGCCCCAGGTGTGCGACTCGGCAACGATCACACCGACGCTGATCGTCTGCGTCACAGCTGGATTGTCATTCGTGATTCCGCCGCCGCGCACCGTGAGGACCTGGCCCGTGGAACTGATCAGGTTGAATGCCGCCGCCGTATCGTTGAACCGCAGGCGGTTCACGTCGTAGAAGCCGTTCATGATCGGCAACAGCTTCGTGGAGCCGGCAAAGACGATCGTCGCCGTGCCGTTGCTGACGGGCGCGACATTCGTATTCCAATTCGCGCCGTCCGTCCAATTGCTGGTCGTCCCACCGCCGTCCCAAGTCTGGCCGCATGCCGCTCTCGCAACGAGCAGCCCCCACATCAATCCGAACAACATCCGTGTGCACATCGAAAGGATCCTTCCTCAAAAGTTGTAACCAGCCCTGGTGACAATGCTGACGGCCGAGTGAGAAACTCGCCGGCAGGCACGCTAACTATGCGCTCTCCCGGCATTTCGGGTCAACGAGGATTGCCTCCCCGAGGGCGCGGAGAATGCTAGCATGAAGTCGCATCGGGCCGGCACACACCGGCCCCGTATCACTGTTTGGCCGATTCCTTGGCCAAATGTCACTCCGCGTCAACGTGGCGACGGCAATCCACGGATGGTAAGCTAATGAGAGGGAGTCAAGGTAGTATCCTGACGAGGCATCGCATGCATAACGAATTTACGGCCGTCATCGAACGCGACGGCAAATGGTTCATCGCCTATTGCCCGGAAGTCCCCGGGGCCAACGGCCAAGGGGAGACGCGACAAGAGGCAATCACCAGCCTGCGTGATGCGATCATGTTGATCCTTGAAGACCGGCGCGAGGAAGGCCTGCGCGGCGTTCCCGCCGATGCCGAACGCGACGTGGTTGTCATCGAATGAAGCGCGCCGCATTGTTACGACACTTGCGGCGGCACGGCTGTCAGCTCAAGCGCGAAGGAAGGTCCCATTCATTGTGGACCAATCCGTAGACCGGCAAGATGGAAGCCGTCCCGCGACATGTGGAAGTCGGCGATCGCTTAGCGATTAAGATCTGCCGCGGCTTGTCAATTCCCGATCCGAAGTAGCACTTTGGCCTTTGCGTCGTATAATTCCTAACCGCAGTTGGTCTACCCCTTCGCAGATTCCTTGGCCCAAGTGTCACGCAGCGTGGTCGTGCGATTGAAGACCGGGCGGCCGGGCTGCGATTCTTTCGGGTCCGTGAAGAAGTAGCCCAGGCGTTCGAATTGGAAATGGGCCCCGGGCCCGGCTTCGGCCAGCGACGGCTCGACCTTCGCGTCGGAGATCACCTCGAGAGACTTCGGATTGATGTTGTCGAGCCACGTCTTGCCTTCCGGTACGTCGTCCGGGTTCTCGGTGTTGCAGAGGTGATCGTAGAGTCGCACCGCGGCCGAGTGGGCGTGCAATGCCGAGACCCAGTGGATCGTCCCCTTTACCTTGCGGCCGTCGGGCGCGTTGCCGCCATGGGTGGCGGGGTCGTACGTACAGCGCAGCTCGATGACCTTGCCCGACTTGTCTTTCACCACGTCCGTGCAGGTGATGAAATAGGCATACCGCAGCCGTACCTCGCGGCCCGGTGCGAGCCGGAAGAACTTTTTCGGCGCGTCTTCCATGAAGTCGTCGGCCTCGATCCAAAGCTCGCGCGAGAAGGGCACGATGCGGCTGCCCATCTCCGGCAGCTGCGGATGGTTGGCGGCCTGCAGCTCTTCGACCTCGCCTTCGGGATAGTTTTCGATGACCACTTTGAGCGGCCGCAACACGCCCATCGCCCGCGGCGCCCGGTCGTTGAGGTCCGTCGCGAATCGCATCTTCGAGCCAGGCCATGTCGATCGTGCTGTTGAACTTAGCCACGCCGATCCGCTCGCAGAACGCGCGGAGCGATTCCGGCGTGTAGCCGCGGCGACGCAGCCCACGGATCGTCGGCATCCGCGGATCATCCCAGCCCGAGACGTGCTTCTCTTGCACCAGCTGCAACAGCTTTCGCTTGCTCATCACCGTGTAGGTGAGATTGAGTCGCGCGAATTCGATCTGCTGCGGATGGTGGATGCCCAGCGCTTCGCAGAACCAGTCGTAGAGCGGCCGGTGGTTTTCGAATTCGAGCGTACAGATCGAATGGGTGATCCCCTCGATCGAATCGCTCTGGCCGTGCGTGTAGTCGTAGGACGGATAGATGCACCATTTGTCGCCCGAGCGATGATGCTCGGCGTGCTTGATGCGGTACATCACGGGGTCGCGCAGGTTGATGTTGGGCGACGCCATGTCGATCTTCGCCCGCAGCGTCCGCGCGCCGTCCGGAAACTCGCCATTCTGCATCCTCGCTGAAGAGGTCGAGGTTTTCCTTGACCGAGCGATCGCGGAAGGGGCTGTTCTTGCCCGGGGCGTTGAGCGTGCCGCGGTATTCACGGACTTGCTCCGCGTTGAGATCGCAGACATAGGCCTTGCCGTCTTCGATCAGCTGCACCGCCCAATCGTAGAGCTGCTGAAAATAGTCCGACGCGTAGAACAGCCGATCGTCCCAATCGGCGCCGAGCCAACGGACGTCGTCGATGATCGAATCGACGTACTCCTGATCTTCCTTGGTGGGATTGGTATCGTCGAACCGCAGGTTGAACTTGCCATTGAATTCGTCCGCGAGCCCGAAGTTGAGGCAGATGCTTTTGGCATGGCCGATGTGGAGATAGCCGTTCGGCTCGGGCGGGAAGCGTGTATGCACGCGCCCGTCGTTCTTCCCCGCCGCCAGATCAGCATCGATGATCTGCTCGATAAAATTGCGCGACGGCCGCTCGTCGCCTGCGTCGTTTTTGTCGTCGTCTGTGCTCGAATCCTTGGCAGCCATGTCGTACTTATCCAGAGAGTTTTGCCGGCAACATCAAACGCGGCAATTTACCACATTTAGAGACCCGGCGACACAGCGGTCGGGCGCCACAATAGGGAGCCACGGCGGGCGGCCGCGGTTCGGTGGAAATCGACGCCACAGATGTGCTATATTGATCGTATGGACGCATCATTTCAGACACCGCTCACACCTGAACTTATTGCCGCCGTTGACGCAGGCGGCGGGTACGCACGAGTGGAGGATCCTTCCACGCACCGCGTCTTCTATCTCATCGAGCAAGACGAAAAGACCACGCTCGACGATGACTACTTCCGCGAAAAAATTGCGGAAGCTTACGCCGACGGTGGCCTTGAACCGCTCGACATGGCGGCGGTGAAAGCTGAATTCCATCGGCGCCAGTCACTAAAGCGCCCACCGATTCAGTAATCTTATGGCGCATGTGCATCGATTTCGTCGGGCTGAGGAGGACTTGCAGGCGATCGCGAGTCACATTGCCGTCGATAGCCCAACAGCTGCGGCAAGTTGGCTCGACAAAACTGAGTGAACGCTGATTCTGCTCGCATCTAATCCGTTGATGGGCGAGGATGTCAGCCATCTACAACCGAATGTGCGGCGGTTCAGCCAAGGCAATTACTTGTTGTTTTTCGAACCGCGTTCGGACGGCATCAACTTGGTCCGCGTATTACACGGTGTGCGCGATATCAAGGACTTGCTCGATTGATGTCGAGCAACGGTGAATGGCTCACACCACCTCGCCCCACTCCGCCAGGAAATCCTGCTTGCACTTCGACGCAGCGGCGAGTGCGTCTCAGCCGGGAAGTACACCGCTTTTTATCAGCTGCAATCTCAGATCAATTCGGCGGCTATCGTTCATGCGGAGCAGCCGCATTGTCGCCCGGCCGGTCGGCGTCGCACCATCGACGACGGCGCCCTGCATACAAAAGTGATCGTGCCAAGCCTGCTGCCTTGGATCAAATATGGGTCCGCACGAGCACCGCTTGCCGGATCCAGGCTGACCAGATTGGTTCCCTTGTAAAGATTGCAGCGACTGCAGGCCCAGCAGAGGTTGTCCATGTCGTCGCCGCCGCCATGCTGCTTGGCAACAATGTGCTCAACGTGGAACGGCCATTCGTCAACTTCTTCCGGTAGCAAGCAGTACTCGCAGCGTCCGCCTGCCCGTTGCCGAACAAGTTCCCGTTTGCCAGTTTCCATGGGCTAGCCCGGATGATCGGCGAGAAACTGACGTGCCTTCGCCTTGAGCAGCGCAACCAAATCGCCCGCGTCGACCAAATCCTTGTATTCGGCCCGCTCGTCTTCCGTCAACGAGCCGTTATCCGACTTGCGGCCCAATTCGAGTACGCGTTCCGCGAGGTGTTCATCCGGCTTCCGGTTGACGATCGCTTCCGCCATCTCGCGCGTGAGCATTGGCGTCACCGGTGCGAAGTAATGGTCGAGGATGTTGCTGATGGTGGACATGCTTTAAGTATACACCGATCGATGGAGATCGTGTCAAAGCCGGCTCGATCGTCGGTCCCGGTGCTTTCAAATAACGGCCAAATTCACACCACCTCGCCCCAATCGGCCAGGAAATCCTGCTTGCACTTCGGGCAGCGGACTCGCTGGCCGAGGAACTTGCCCGGCGCTTCGCTGGTGAAATTGCAACTGATGCAGGTGACGCGGAATTTTATCTCGCGGCCTTCCGAAGACTTCAAGCACTCGGCCGGTAGCTCCTGAAACTCGACGTCCGCCTCCTCGAGCCGCATCAGCTGCTCCTGGTCGAGCTGCGGGATGTCGGCGATGCGGTTTGCCATCCGCCGCACCGCGTTCTCGAACAGATTTCGCACTGCCCGGCCGTTGCCGAAATGCTTGTCGCGGCGGCGGTGGAGCTCGGTCGCGCCGAGCATCAGCTTCGCCCGCGTCGCCGCCGCCAGCTTGTAGTGGTTCTTCGCGCAGAGGAAGTCGAAAATGCGGGCCAGCTCCAGCGGCGCGTAGTCGTCAAACTCCAGCACGCGGTTGAACCGCGAGGAGAGTCCCGGGTTGCTCTTCACCAGGCCGTCCATTTCTTCCGGATAGCCGGCCAGGATCACCACCAGCCGCGAGCGGTCGTCCTCGGCCCGCTTCAACAGCGCCTGCACCGCTTCGTCGCCATACGGATCCTGGGCATCGCGCACTGCCAGACTATACGCCTCGTCGATGAAGAGCACGCCGTCGAGCGCCTCGTTGATCTTGGCGTTGGTCCGCGGTCCCGTCTGCCCGGCGAACTCCGCTACCAGCCCTGAGCGGTCGGTCTCGATGAGGTGCCCCTTTTTGAGAATCCCCATCGCGGCGAAGATCTTGCCGAGGATTCGCGCCACGCTCGTTTTGCCGGTGCCAGGATTGCCGGTGAACACCATGTGCAAGCTGATGTTGGTGTCTGGCAGGCCCGCCTCGCCGCGCCGCCGCTGCAGCTTGAGGAAATTGGTGAGTGTGCGAACCTCGTGCTTGACCTTCTCCAACCCGACCAAGCCATCGAGTTCCGCGAGGGCCACTTGTAAGTCAGGCTTTGCAGCCTGACCTCGCACCGCACTTTCCGACCTGCTCTCCTGCCCCGCACCCCGCCGCGTCACCGCATAAATATCCGCTCCCTCCGCCTCGAGCGTTTCGATCGCCTGGGCGCCAATCGCGCCGGTCGCCTCGTGTTCATTGGGCTCGTCGATCGGGATCGGCCGCAGGTGGTGGTGCAACTCTTCCTGTATGCTTTTGACAACGCTGGCCTCGCTCGCGTGCAGCTCGCCGTCAGCCCGGGCCACCAGGTTCGCCAGCCGCATCACCAGCGTCTCGAGCGTGCCCACTTGCTCGCGGAGCGGCACGATCCGATCGAACGGCCGCACGATGCTGTACCATTGGAGTTTTCCCGCGTCCTCCGATAGCCGCCGCGCCGCCTCGCGGAGCTCCTCGCCGGTAAGCCGCCGACCCCAGAGATGGTCGAACAATTCTTCCGCCAAGAATCGCTCGCGGCTCGACCACTTCTTGTCCGCCTCGGCCACGCTGAAATAAACCTTCAGCACCAGCGCCCGATGCAGGTCGTCCATCAGCGCGATGAACTCTTCGGCCGAGAGGGGCCGTTTGCCCTTGCCGGCGGGGAGCAATTGCGGAAATTCCCGTGCGCACCGCGTCGCACTCGACACGTACAGCTCCCGACACTCCTCGAGCGTCCGCCGAAACAGCGAATCACGATCTAGATTCGTCACATGGGGCATGGCGGACTAGAATTGAAACACAAAGACACAAAGGACACGACGAACAGCAATCAAACTCCTACTGAACGCCGGAAATTGCCGTCCATATTCTACAGTCACCAAGTCCCTGACTGCAATTTGCAATTCCTCACATCTTCGTCGTGTCGTTGTGCCGTCGTGGTAAATCCCTGCGACATTTAGCCGTCCGACGCCTCGCCAGCCGATTTCGTCTCCAGCGCCGACTCGAAGAATTTTTCCAGATCCTTCCGCAGCTGAATCATCGACGGTTCGAAGATATACATCATGTGCCCGCCTTCGTAGAGCCGCACTGTCACGTTGGATTGCAACTCGGCGGGCAGCCGCATGTGATTCAAACTGTAATCGACCGTCGCCGGCGGCGTGGCCAGATCATCGTAGCCCTGGGCGACGAACAGCTTCATGAACGGCACCTCGGCCATCGTCTGCCGCAGCGTGTCAGATGCATCGGGCGAGTTGACGCTCGTCGGGTTGTACTTCCAAGGCTGGACGTTGCCGGTGAGGATCTCGTACACCCGGTCGTCCTCAAACTTCAGCTCGTTCCGCAAATAGTCGTTGATCGTCGCGGTGAAGGGGCCGAAGATCGCTGCCTGGCTGGGGTCGTACTCGCTCGCCTCGCCCGAATCGTCCGCGTCGATCCCCGTAAAACGGCTGTCGTAACGCCCGATCGTACGGCTGCGGTCGCGGAGCAGCTCCTTCGCATAGCGCCACATCGGGATCCGCAGCTTGGCCCCTTCGACGTACTCCTTCGACAGTCCGGTAAGCCGCGCGAGCTTTTCCGCGACCGCCGCCCGCTCGGGGCCGTCGAGCGCGTTGCCCTTCATCAGCGCGAGCGCGTACTCGTTGTTCGCAAATTCGACCGCCTGCTGATACACATCCTTCAGCGGCAGCGCCTGCAGGTCGGCCGGCAGCGCCTTGTGGTACCAGGCCGTCGCCGTGTAGCTCGGCAGGAACAACAGATACGGCAGGTCGTTGCCCGAGCTGAAGGCAATCGTGGCGAAATTGATCGCGGGCGAGATCATCACGATCCCGTTGAGCGCGATGTTGTAGCGATCGAGCAGGTGGCCCGAAAGCCCTGCCGCCCGCAGTCCGCCATAGCTCTCGCCGATGAGAAACTTCGGCGACCGCCAGCGGCCATACTTGCTCAAGTACTCGTGGATGAACTGCCCGATGCTGGTGAGGTCCTCGCGGTAGCCGTGGAATTGCCCTTTGTCCTCGCCCTTGGCTGGTCGTGAGAAGCCGGTGCTCACCGGATCGATGAACACCAAGTCTGTGAGATCCAGCAGCGAATGCGGATTGTTCGCCAACTCGTAAGGAGGGGCCAGAGGTTTGGCGTCATCCGGCAGCTTGATACGCTTCGGTCCCAGCATCCCCAGGTGGAGCCAAACGCTCGACGAGCCCGGCCCGCCGTTGAACGCAAACGTGATCGGCCGTTTCCCCAAATCCTCCACGCCGTTCTTCGTGTAGGCGATGAAAAACACATTCGCCTTCGTCTTGCCATCGTCGCTCTTCATCGCCAGCTTGCCGGCAGTCGCGGTGTACTTGATCTCCTGGCCTTGGATCGTCGCGGTATGCTCGGTGGTGACGATCTTGTCCTCGTCACCTTCCTTCGCGTCGTCTTTCTTGGCATCGTCTGACTTGTCCGCGTCGTCGACCTTCTTCTCGGCCGAGGCTGCGACTTTCTTTTCAGCCTTCTCCTCAGCCGCGACCGCCATCGTCGGCGACAGCCAACCGGCGACCAACGCAACAATCAAAAACCAGTTCAATAGGCGATGCATAGTCATGGATCGTATTCTCAGCAGAGTCGAGGGTGAGCGGGTGGGAGCGGACGAACGCAGAACGGGCGCGCAAAGTGCCCCCGAAATAATAGGCCATAAAGGGCCCGCAACCAAGGTACGCAGGAAGCCGCGGATGCGTTCAATTCAGCGGAGAAACGCCGCAGAATCGCAGAATTTACACGGCCTCGCCCAGCAGATCAAAGACCGCGTCGAGGGCCAGAGACGAACCGCCCGCAGCCGCAGATTCAGCGTCCGCCGACGGCCGCTCACAAATCCGATCGCCCGCCGCAACCTCGCGACGCGAAGCAAGCCAGGCAACCAAAGCATCCGCCCGCGCATCACGCGCCCCATCCGAATGACGCCCCAATAGCCGGCGAGCTACGTCTCGCCGGTTCCCTGCCGGCGCGGCGACCGCTGCAAACCCAGCGTCAACTATACCGGCGGTCGACACAGCAACAGCTTCAGACTCCTCTTCGCCGACGGTTCCGGCGAGGCGTAGCTCGCCGGCTGCTACTTCCTGCTCGACGACTGCTGCGCCCTGCTCGCCGCTCCCTGCTCCGGGCGGAAGTACGGTGCCGAATTTTGACTTCCAATAGGTGTAGTCGAGCGAGTTGACCACACCGTCCGGCACGCCGACGGTCGGTCCGCTGCCGTCGGCCTGCAGTTTATCCACCGAGCCGACCGTGTTCCGCCAGACCGTGTAGTCCGCCGCGTCGACGATGCCATTGAAGTTGTAATCGCCCGGCAGCGGATTCACTTGCGATTCGATCGCACCGATGTCGATCCGCCCGCCGGCGATCCGCACCCATGGATCGCTGCGCTGGTCACTAAACGGCACCCCGTCCTCGCCCGGAATGGCAGCCGGGTCGCCGGTGTTG
Source organism: uncultured Planctomycetota bacterium (assembly GCA_963847905.1). Taxonomy (GTDB): domain Bacteria; phylum Planctomycetota; class Planctomycetia; order Pirellulales; family Lacipirellulaceae; genus DASYDU01. Next base: position 590,286 of record CAWKBP010000009.1, read on the forward strand.
ATCACGGGACTGCCCGGCAATGGCGCGTGGGTGAGCAACCGGCTGCCGTCGATAAAGGTGTATCCACCGTTGTTCGCGAGTAGTCCGAGCTTTGGATTGATCACGCCGCCTACCGGCCCGCCGATGAAATTCCCGTTCACGTCCGGCGCACCAAGCGGAGCTTCGACGAGATTTGTTCCCGTCTTGTTGCCAATGAGGCTGCGAATCGCGCCGACGAGGTCGCCACCCGAATCCAAGTCGGGAGCACCCGCGACGGACACATTGAAGGCAACGATCGACTGCGTGAGTGAAACGTTGCCATTGGACGAATACGCGCCGCCGGCCAGTACACTCGCCGAGGTGGCGAAGTTTCTGGTAACGGTACTGCGCGTGAGCGTGACGCTGCCGCTGGCCATGATTCCGCCGTTGTTGCCGGAGATGGTACTGTCGATCGCCGAGACACTCTGCGTCGGTGAGACCACGCCGAGGAGGCTATTTCCAGCGACAGTGCTTTGTGTCATCAAGACGATACCGCCGGTGGAGAGAACTCCGATCCCGCGATTGTTCGTCACTTGCGACTGGACCAACGTGGCGGCGAGCGTCGACTTGACGCCACCGACCGTCGGGTTTTCTGTATTCGTGGTATTTTGATTGACGACCGATTGCACCGCGGTCACTCTTCCGAGCCCCGCGATGCCGCCGCCGGTCGACGCGTTGCCATCCGCATGATTCTGCGAAATGACCGACTGCTGAACGGTTGCATCGCCGGTCGCGAACAGTCCGCCACCGTCAGCAAACTCGCCAAAAGTAAAATTCTCTGTAAACACGCTGTTGATCACGGTCACCCCGGCGCCCGCAAAGACCGCCCCGCCGCTAGCCCGCGCGCCGGTAGTAGCATTGGTCGCAAAATGCATCCCGGTGAGGAACAACATCCCGGAGGTGGCGGAACGAACTGCCCCGCCGCTAAACAAATTGGTCGTCATCCCGTTGCTGCCGGTCGTGATGCCGCGGGTCAACGTCATGCCGTCGAGCGTGAAGTTGCCAGTCGCCGCGGTGATATTAAAAATCCGCGACAAGAAATTGGCGTCGATCGTGAGCTTGTCGGCGCCCGGTCCGTCGATGGTTGCCGGAGCGGCTAGCAGCAACTCGCCCTGCGTGAGCACGATCGTCGCCGGGCCGTTTGCCGTCAGCGCGGGGGCGAAATTAATCGTATCGACGGCGCCGGTCGCGTTGGCCGCAGCAACTGCCTCGCGCAACGAAGTGACTCCATCGGCCGCATTGACGACGTCGGCCACCGTGTCGACGGTAAACGTCGCCAACACGCGACGATCCTCAAGTGATTCAAAGGCCAGTCGCCGCCGCGAAGGAGAGTGTGTTGCCCGACGAGCCTGTTTCTTGTTCCGGCGTAGCCCAGGAAGTCGGCTCAGGCTCATCGTAAGTCTCCGCTGCATTGGTCAAGGTGTACCCGTAGTATAAGGTTGCGTTCTGGCGGCAGCAACAAATCGGGAGATTCCGATAAAAAACGGGCGACCGCGGCGAAACGCCCTATCTCCCCATGCTGCCCGATTGCAGGAGTCCAAACAAGTCCTGCCGCTACAGCGGCCTTAATACACGATCGGATTCCGCGAGCCGCCGGGGCGGAAAGCCGCGTCGGCGGGCGACCGCCTCGAAAGGTACGAGGCGGCGCATCGCAGGCAGAGATTGGAATGGCAAGAGAAGCGGCAGGTTAAACCCGCGCATAGGCCGTCGTCTTCAATGTCTCGGCCAGAGACTCGCAGATCACCGTCCACGCTTGATCGACGTCGTCGGTAAACGCCGGACCAAGCTGCTGTTCCAGCGTCCACAGGAGCGCTTGTTCGACCGAGTCGCCCGCCTCGTTGGCCGATTCGAGTTCGCGGCGACGCCCGCCAACGGCTTCGACGCCGGGCGCAATCGTCTCAAGCATCGTCAGACTGTCCACATGTTCGGTGATCGTCTGCATCAGGTCGCGGCCCTGATCGGTCGCGTCGGCGTTGAAGGCTTGCCGACTCGCGGGATTCAATTGAGACAGCCGGCCGTAAAACATCGCGGCCGTTTCATCCGACTTCGGCGCAACATACTTCCAGGTGCCTTGGACAAGATCAATCTGGCGTGGGGTCATCATTTCGCTCCTGCAAACGGGAGTTGGAACAACCTCTGCTGCCCTCCGCGCCCCAACAAGTGGCGCGCATGGGAAATCATAGGTCACGCCAAGCGGCGCCGGCGCCCATATCGATTGCCCACTTATAGGATTTGGTACGGAAATGGCGTGCATTCGCCATCCTATAGCGGTCGTCGCCGCTCAATCGGAGGTCGATTCGATCTCCTCGCCGGCCCGCGTGACCATCGCATTTCGCACGCGGCGCTCCGAGTCGTCGGCAATGAAATGTACCGACCCGTCGAGCATCACAAATTGCACACCGCCCGAGTGGTCGCTGCGGAAGACGATGTTGTTCACCGGAGCCACGAGCTCGGTCGAGTTGAACAGATCCATCGGCGACTTGGCGGCGATGTGCCCCCAGGCCAGCAGCTGATAGCTCTGTGCCCAATGAAACTCCCCCCCTTTGCTGCCCGTACACGCGCCGGTCCACTCCCAGTTGGCGAATCCGTAGTCGATCTCGCCGATCAAAAAGGTCTTCGAGGTCCCGTCGAGGATGCGGGCCAGCGGCAATTGATAGCGCTCACCGGGTCGCGGCGGATAGTCGAACGCCCCGTCGACGGTCCCCGGGCCGTACTTGTCTTCGCGCTTGGCGTTCTTGGGCTCGACGGACATGACCGAGATAATGTAGCTGCCCGGCCCCAGCGATTCGCCGCATCCGCGATCGGGCACGCTCCGCGGCAAGTGCATCGATGGGCAGGTATAAATCGGCAGCGCCCGCTCCGTGATCGGCAGGTTCGTCGCGGCCGACACGCTCTCGGCAATATCGAACTGCGCGTAGAGATTCCCTTCTTCGAGGAACGACAAGAGAAGTGCAAAAGTGCTCCCCAGCGTCGTCCGCCCTTCTTCCACGGCCGCCACGCCATCCTCGCGCGCGGCCGCGACCAGCCCGCCCGGCCCCGTGAGAATTTTGGGTGGTGGCAGCGTGCCATACGTGTTGTGAAATAGCTGCGAGGCCAGACCCATCTGCTTCAGGTTGTTCGCACACTGAGCCCGCCGCGCCGCCTCGCGCGCCGCCTGCACCGCCGGCAGGAGCAGCGCCACCAGCACGCCGATGATCGCGATCACGACCAGCAGCTCAACGAGGGTGAAGCCCCAACGAATCGTTCGTTCAGCCCGTCGCATCGTCGGCTCCATTCCTTCCGCCGCGGCAAAGCCCCACGAGTGCGACAACACCAACCAAAGTGAGCAACCCGGTCGTTGGTTCCGGTACACCAAGCGCCGGCACGCTTCCCGCAACCGAGCCGGGCGTCTCGCCAAAATGCGATTTCCAACGCACGTAGTCATCGTCGCCAACGCCCGGCGTGTCGTCGTTCGGCAGCGGCGCGTCGCTCCCCAGCCGGTTGCGCCACACCGAGTAGTCCGCTGCGTCGACCACGCCATCGACGTTGTAGTCGCCCGGCAAATCGAGGATTTCGTAGTCCACCGCAAGCGTCGGCGGCACACCGCCAAAGGCCGCGTTGAATTCCTTGTGGTACCACTGCGGGTAGGGAATCGTAGAGCCGTTGTGCGGGTCGCCCGAAAAATGATTGCTCGACAAGTAGAAACCGAGCGCCCCGCGGCGATCCCTTGCTGTACGTAGTCGACCACGCCCGCCAACTGCAAGTCGACGGCGAACTCGAACGTTGTGTTCTCCGGAATCACATCGCCCGGCGAAAGTCCGGCCGCGGTGCCGATCGCCCAGGGGAGCGGATCGAAGGGCGCCGTGAACTGGTCGATTGCGGTAGCGCTGTAGCCTCCGGTGAGGCTGTTGCTCACGTCGACAGGCTGCCCCGCCTCGTCCGCCGCAATCGGATAGGCGATCAACACACCATCGTCGCCCGTGGGTGCATAGGGGAACTGTGTTTCGACAAACGGCTGCGCGCCGCCGCCCGCGCCGCCGAAACTGAAACCTGTAAAACCGTCCGCCAGCCCCACGCCGTAAAGCTCCATCGGCCGGGCCGTGTCGATGTCGTTGTTCAGGTAGTCGGCCAGCAACTCCGCGTTGGTGTCGGGCGTGTCGTCGTATAAAATCGAGCCGGCGGTGCTCTCCTGCATCGTAAAGGCGACGGTCACCGAATTGATCCGATAGTAAGACGCCGGCAGCGCCTTCTCAATCTTCGTCGACGTGTCGAACACGGCAAACGTCATTCCCCGCCGCGCCGGATCGCGGCTCGAGGAGGGTAAGAACTGGTCATTCGCGTCCACGCCCGGGCTCGTGAGGAAAGTCGGTCCCAGCGTGCGCACGCCCGGCTGCAGCGGCGCCGGATAGGTCCACACATCAATCCCCGGCACATCCCAAGTCGCCTGATCGGCGCGAACCGCCGTCGCAGCGGCCATTCCGCCCATCGCCAGGCAAGCCGTTAACAAAACTCTCCATCGCATCGTCATCGTGAACCTGCTCCTATCTAATCCCCATGTCGCGGCAGAGTCGCCGCGACATGGGGAAATGGCAAATGCTCCTCTTACTCCTGTCCCACTAGCGGCTGCAGACCGTGCGATTTCGCCGACCGCCAGCCACAACGGTTCCGAACAAACCAGCCATGCTCAACACGAGCGCCGTCGGCTCGGGCACGTTGACCGTGAGAAACGTCGAGCCGGGTGCCTCGGAGTTGTTGAGGAACCCGTGGAGGAAATCGTTGCCCGACGTATCGTTCTTGCCGGTCATCGCCAGGGCAAACACCGTGTTCGTCCCCGCGATCCAATCGTTGACGACCGACGTCACGTCGAACGTCACGGGTCCAAACTCTTCGATCGCGGTGAGTGCCGCGGGGTCGGCCGGCAGGATGTTGCCGTTGAAAAAGCTGACCCAATCGATCGGCCCGCCCGGGTTCGTGTCGTCCGTGATGCTAGCGAGCGGATCGGCGTTCACCGCGTGGGCGGAGACGGTAAACGGATTGCCGGTCGACGCATCGCCGCCGAAACCGCCGTTGGTGCTTTGCATCGTCAGGATCGCGCTGGCCACCGGACCGCCGAAGCCAGCAAACTGCGCCGGATCAAACGTCAGGTAGACCGTTTCCGCCGCGACCGAGCCGAATGCCCCGTCGGTGCTCACGCGGTGTGCATTACGATCGTCGGCATCGTAGCCGCGAACCAGGTTGGTCCCCGTGAAGAAGCCGGAGGTCATCACATCTTCCACGACGGGGATCACCGCCGCCTGCGAAACCGACGTCGCGCCACACGCGACGACCAACGATACTGCCGACAACAACTTCGCCGCGCCGCCGAACCGCGAGCGCCGCACCGCGAGTCCCGCGATCCCCACCAAGAGCAACGCACACGAAGCCGGCTCGGGCACCGCGATCGATGTCAGTCGGGGGCCAAAATATCCGCCGCCTGTGATCGGATTTTCCATCGACGCAAAATCGAGATCGGCGCCCTGAGCGGCCGAGGTGCTCACGGCCCACACGCCGAAACCATAGTTCGGCACCGTGCCGTCGAGCCAGGCGTCGACCACCGCCGTCACGTCGAGGCTGTAAGTGGTCGGTCCACCCGCGACTTCGAGCACGCCGATGTGGTCGGCCCCGCCCGCGTAGCCGCCAAACGTCGCGTCGTCCCCCTTGATGTTGTCGAAGTACCACTGGAGCCGCTCGTCGGCAGTTCCGGTCGGGCCGTTAAAGCTGCCAGAGGTGGTCGGATAGCCGTTTTGAATGTCGGCGCCCGCAACACTGAAGGCGAACGTCCCCGACCCCGACTGCATCGTCTCGAGCGCGAGATACTTGCTGGGGCCGCCGTTAGCAACCGTCTCAATGCCGCTCAAGTCGTCGAACTTGATGACGCCAAAATTGAAGTGGCTGTTGTTCAGGCTATCGAGCACGCCGCCGGAGTTATCCGTGAACGTGCTGATTCCGTTTTGAAATTCGTTGTTCGTACCAATAAAGACGTACGAATCGGTGTCGAAGGTGGCGTTTGCCAGCGTGGCCGCCCAAGAGGCGTGGGAAGTCGCGGCGGCGAGTAACAGCGCCGCGCATACTTGCAGCAGATTGTTTCGATCGAATCTCAAAGTGATGCTCATTAGTCTTTCTTTCTTGGGGAAAACGTGAGGAAGTATCGAATCGAGGCAGGTGAGGCCGGCTGGAAATTCAGCTTGCCCCATGGGTGGGACGCCAGGAGCTTCCGGCGACGGGCGTGGTTGATAAGCCAAACCATCGTCCACGCCCTTCGGCGGACCCTCAGGGACGTGCCACACGCGACTCCCGGACAGCCCCAAATAGTTCAACAGTGGAGACAGCGCACCACCAGATAGAGCCGTTTTATCAACGTTGAGCGCGGTCGAACGACCGCCGATAGAGCAATGAAGTATCCGCGTTGCCACTTTTAAGAATTCCCGTAAACCACTTGCTTAAAACGAATTAGCGTCGCTCGTGGACGCGGATCTCGTTTTTTAACCGTGGCTTGCGGGAGAGCTGATCTCAGCTGGCTGCGGCAAAGATGATATTGAGTCTCAGTCGCATGATTGTAGCCGATCTCAATGGTGCGTCAATGGGTGCGCAGGATTTTTGCGACAAAGAATTCTCGACGGGAGGCTCGGGAAACGCAGCTTCGAGCCGAATCCCGGCGGCCAGCGACCTCGATCCCAATTCAGCTTGCCGGTTGCGTAGACTCTGCCAGCTGGACCGACGCGATTCATAGAACAGGCAAAGTCTACCGAATTTGGAATTGGCGACGGCTCGATCGTTCGCAACTTGCGCGAAATGAATCACAAGGGCAGATTTTCAGGGGCAAAAAGAGTGGGGAACGCGGGATTGCGCATCCCACGGCGGATGTTCTTCCCTCAGAGCTCACACTCTCACACCAAGGTGTATACGCCATGTTCAATCTTCGGATTTCCGAAGTGCTAACTGTACTCATTGTCTTGGTGGCACTCACCGGCGTCTCGACCGCCCAAACGCTCGAGCAACCGAGCACTATCGGTGGCGCATCCGCCGGAAGAACTCGGCCCCTCGGACGAAGGCGACGTCGACTCCGCCACGATCACCGAATCGGAAGAAGAGGGTTTCAACACCGAACCGGTCGGCCCGCCGCCCGCTCCCGGTGCAAAACCGGGCGCCAATCCGTGTGCCGCCGCGTTCAAGTCGGTCTTCTATGACAACGATTTTAGCTACCTCCAAGATCCCGATTACCATGGCTACTGTTTCGGCGACTGCTGGAAGCTGATGCCCGTGGGCAACTGCGGCGAATATGGCACGTTCGACGTCGGGGGCCAGATGCGGCTCCGCTACCACCATGAAGTCGGCATGGGCCAAGACCTCTCCGGCCCGGGCGTCAGGCGGTTCGAGGATACTGAGCATAACTTCATGCTCTCGCGCTTCCGGCTCTACGGAAACTGGAAAATCGACGATTGCTGCCGGGTCTACGTGGAAGGCATTACCGCCCAAGTTCTCGACGACGGCTTCTACCTCCCCCGCCCGATCGACGTCAACGAAGGTGACTTCCTCAACGCCTTTTTCGACTACAAACTCGACGAAGACTTGACGTTCCGCGCAGGTCGACAGGAATTGCTCTATGGTGCCGAGCGATTGATCTCGCCGCTCGATTGGGCCAATACTCGCCGCACCTTCGAGGGCATCAAGCTGATGTACGCCGCCGACGATTGGCGCATGGATGGCTTCTATACCCATTATGTCCCCGTCCAGCCCTACGAGCTCGACCAGGCCGATTACGACCAGCCTTTCTATGGCGTGTGGGGCACCTACGCCGGCTGGGAAAACAAAACGCTCGACATGTACTACATCGGCTACGACAATAACACCCAGGGCGCCCCAATCGTTACCGACTTTTCGCTCAATACGATCGGCTCGCGGTTGTACGGCACCAATTGCGATTGGCTCTACGAATTTCAGGGCGCGTACCAATTCGGTCGTCAAAGCGGGCTCGGCCTCAACCAAGACGCAGGGTTTGCCACCGGCGGTATCGGGCACGCGTATCCGGACAATCTCTGGACGCCGACCATCTGGTTCTACTACGACTATGCCTCGGGCAACTCGCCGGGTGGCGACTTCAACCGCTACAACCAGCTCTTTCCGCTAGCCCACAAGTACCTAGGCTTCATCGACGCGGTGCAGCGCTCGAACATCGAATCGCCCAACGTGCTCTTGACGATGAAGCCCTCCCAGAAATGGGACCTCCTGCTCTGGTACTACTACTTCATGTCGGCCACGGCGAGCGACATCGTGCCTGCCAACGGCGGGACGGAACTCCAAAGCACCTCGCGGACCCATCTCGGCGACGAACTCGACTGTCTGGCCAAGTACAAAATCGGCCCACGCTCGAACGTGCTGTTCGGCTACTCCCACTTCTGGCGCGGCGACAAAATCCTCGCCCCCAAAGACGCCGACTTCTTCTACACCCAGTGGGAGATGAACTTCTAACCTAGACTGCCAGTGCCACCCGCGGCACAACGCGTTCCGCTTCGCTCGAGAGTTCAAAGTAGGTGGCCCGCTCGAAGCCGAACATGCCGGCGACCAGATTCGAGGGGAAGCTCTCGCAGAGCTGGTTCATGTCGCGGACGTTCGCATTGAAGAAGCGGCGGGCGGCCGCGATTCGGTCCTCGCAATTGGCGAGCTCCTTTTGCAACGCGAGAAAATGGGCGTCGGCTTTTAGTTGCGGGTAACCCTCGACCACGGCGAACAGTTGCTTCATGCCGATCTGTAGCGCCGTTTCGTCCACCGATTGCTCGCTCGCCGAGCCGTGACTGGCCACTGCGCGGTTGCGCAGCTCCGTCACCCGTTCCAGCACCGAGCGCTCATGGGCCGCGTAGCCGCGCACCGTCTCGACCAGATTCGGCACCAGTTCGTAGCGCCGCTTCATTTCGACTTCGATGTCGGACCAACTTTCGCGGATATGCTGCCGCACGCGGACGAAGCGGTTGAAATTGCCGGCGAGAAACACCAGCGGCAGTAGGAACACCGCTCCCAAAATCATCAGTACCGGTAACGCAGCTTCCATGGCAACCTTTCCGGCTAACGTCCGAGCGGCCGCACTGCAGGCGACTTGCGTTCCAATTGCGAGGTCACGTGCTCGGGCCAGAGCTCGAAAAAATGCTCCACCCAATCGATCGTCGCCCGAAATTCTTCGGCGGTCCAGGTGTCACTCCCGTCGCCGAGCAGACACCGCCCTGCCGAGATGTTGATCGTCGGCGGCTCGAACTCCATCAAGAACTCGATCATCCGCGGATGGATCACGTCGTAGGTAAACCGTCGATCGGGGCTCTTCACGCAGAAACGCCGACTAAACTCGGCCGACTCGAAGTCGATGTCGTCGAAACCGAACAAGTTCTTGACCGCGTCGAACAGCCCCTCGCGGCGGATGATCAACTCGGGCAGCCGCCGATAGGGGAGCTCCAGCAGCAGGTAGCTGAAGATATGGGTATGCGTCGTTGCGTTGCCCTTGGAGTCGTGGGAGGTCGTTTGGTAGTGGTAGTCGCCCATCATTACTGGACAGGCCGCACCCCCGACGCCGATCGTGCCGCGCAGAGTGTTGAATACGTACCGCGCATCCCCCTGGCAGAAGATGGGGAACGACGCGAGCTTGTCGTCCTGATCGTAGTCGTCCGCCGCCCGAAACTCCCACCCCACCGCCGCCGCCACTTGCCGCAGCTCATCCCGCCGCTGCTGCTGGCCGAGATAAGAGAAATACGCAAAAAATGCGAACACTAACAGGATCAAGAAGAATACGAAGCCAACAATCATCGCCGCCTAATCCCCGGGCACCAGCGAAGTCCGCAAGACCGCCATCGTAGCGAGTACTTCGCCCCACCGCCACGGATATTGCCGCCCTATAGCCGGCGAGCTACGCCTCGCCGGACGAACGACCAGCAGCTAAGGACTCACTCGAACAAACCCAAATTGCCGAAAGTCGTCGTCGAGCGAGAATGCCTCGCTGATGCCGAGGCGCTTCATGATGGCGTAGCTCACGCAATCGGTGAAGCTCCACTCTTTGTCGGTAAACGACTCGAACACTCGCCAAGCCGCCTCGACGTCAGTTGGAGTCACCCAAACGATTTCGGCCATGCTCTCAGAAAAAAGCAATGGTCCGAGCATCTCGGCGACTGGACGGTGGCCGCGGATCAGCAGAAGGGTCAAAAGCTCGTCGATGACGTAATCGGTAGTGACCAGTCGGTCCGTGGGCCGAGTCAGCTGCGCGTCGGCGCGAGCGTAGTTTATGTCTTCGACGACATGAGCGGAAAACCAAATACCCGTGTCGACGAATATCATCGGCTAGTTCGCGCCGTCGTAAAGCAATTTGTCGTGATCAACGACAGACCAACCATCCTTGTTCTGATGTTGTTGCATCGCCAAGACGGCTCGACGCGCCTCGTCGAGCGCCGCCTGCTGTTTGGCGAGCACCTCCGCAGAGATTGCTTCGTTCTCCACAGAATCCACCGTGACCTTCACCCGCGATTGATCCGGCAGAATGAGCGGCTCCAGCGGCCTGAGTACTCCGCCTTCATAGATGGCGTCGATGTGGTAGGTCATATTCCGAATTCTACCACGTTGCCCGAGAACTACCAATCGAGCGTCGATCGAGCAGCAAGTTCGAGCGTGACGGAGCCGCCTACCAATACCAGGCGCCGCTCTTCGCCGCGTCGTTCGACGGCCGGGCGGAGGCCAGCTCTGGCGATACTTCCGTGTGATCTGCGACTTGCCACGGGAAGATCTGCACGCCGCCCGAGACGCTGATGATCCAGTTGCGGCCTTTCTTGACGAGGCTCGCCGTCGAGGCGACAGTCCTTGGGGCCGGATACTGCTCAAGCTCCACGCCGCCAGTGAGCTGCGGCATTTCGAGGCCGGCGAATTGCGTGAGCCCTTCTTTCGACAGCAGGGCCGCCACCACCGCCAGGTCCATCACGTTGCGGAGTTGGCCGAATGTCGAGTCTTCGTGCGCCAGTTCGTCAAACTTGTCGGTGAACGTATTGGCCCACTTCTCAGCGATCGCGTCGCTCTGGCCCGTGTGCGTGCGTCCGCCGCCGGCGACCATCATGTCCTGTTCGGTGAGACACTTCACGCCCGAGCCGCGCAGCTCCCAAGCCAGCCCGTCCGCGTCGCGGCGGATCGGTTCGTAGTTCGGCGCGAGCCACCAACGCGGCATCATGTTTTGCAGGCCCGGCGTCCGGCCGCTAAATAGATCCAAGAAGCTCGGCATGCCGTCGACGGGGGCTCGTTCAAAACCCATGCCCAGGCGCTTCATGCGGAAGTCGGCCGCCACCAGCGTGCGGGCGAAGTGACTCGTCTCCGGCAGACCGGTCACGGTGATCTTCTGCGGACCGAGGGCATCTTCCATCCGTCGCGCCTCCGACCGTGCGCCCTGATCGGCCGAGAGCGAACCGGCAATTTGTTTGAGCCGCTCCATGCCTTCCGGCGTCGGATCGATCGAGCAGCTGATGCCCGACATGTTCGATTGTTCGGCTGCCCGCAGCGCCGCCATCAAGTCGTCCAACAAGAGCACCGGCTGACCACTCGACGCACCGACCACGTTGCCCAGCGCATCAACCCGCCAACCTTCGGCCGGCCCTGCCAGCACGATATCGTTCTGCTCGGGATACACGAGCACATACTTCACACGCGTGAGCCCCGCCATGAAGCGGACCGCGTCGGCGATCGGCTCGCCCGCTTGCTGTGCCCGCGCCGCTTCCGCTTCCAGCTGCTTCAACGAAACAAATCGCAAGTCGACAGGCTTCTGCAAATCGGCGGGCACATCCTGCAAACCGGCCTGCCAAGCCTGGCGTAGTTCCTTGAGTTCCGAGACCTCCGGATTCGAGAGCACGCCGTCGACGTCGACTTTCACACCGCCCACCGCGCCGCCGCGAAAGAACTGAGCGTGTCCGACCCGCGTCGACCCGGCTGCCGCGATCACAACCACGACTGCCACCATGGCCAAACGACGAAAATTAATCATGTGACTCGATGCCATCGAATTGATTGCCTCCAAAACGGGAGCGCGCGGAACGAAGTGCCCGCCGCCGGTCGGACCAAAAGCACAGTCCGATACCAGTTCCTACTCCCTTCACGATAGTTGCTAAAGCGTTTGGTTTCAACGATTTTCGTGCCTCCCGCGACGAAAAAGGGTGGCTGGGGTCGAGCGTCAGCGAGCCCCCAGGGTGTCCAAATCGGCCAGGACCTGATCCCAACCTCAGCCCCCGCCAATCTCGTCCACACCTGGCCACCCAACCTTTCGCCCTAACTTCTGCTCTCGCGGGCAGTTCTGAGCGTTCGAGACTTGAATCTGACCCCTCCGCGGGAATAAGGTGTATTAAGGGAGTGTCGTGGCAGAACCGCTTGGCCGAGCAAGATAGCGGGGAGCATGGAGCAAGGAGCGTGGAGCCAATTTGGGTTCCTTTCTCCCTGCTCCATGCCCCCTGCCCCGTGCTCCATGCTTTCTATTCGATGACTGCGTACCTGGTTATTCGCGAAGGCTCGAAATGGACCGACGTTTTTCGGCTCGTCGATGGCGAGTCGATCACGGTCGGCCGTGCGCCGACCAATGCCATCGTCTGCAAAGACGAGCGCTGCAGCCGCAACCACGCCGAAGTCTTCCAGTCCCAAGGCCAATGGACGCTCCGCGATCTCGATAGCCGCAACGGCACCCTGGTCGACGGCAAACGCCTGCAGTCCGACTACTCGCTCCAGCCCGGCGACGTCGTCCGCATCGGCAATTCGCAACTCGCCTTCGTCCACGACCTCTCCCAAGCCTTCCCCGATTCCCACACGTTGCTCCGCGGCGCGCAAGCCGTCGACAACGGCGAAGCAGGCCGCGGCACCGCCGACGGGCTCGATACCGAAAGCGTCCTCGAAACGTACGAGCCGACGACGATCACCCATCGCCGCGAGCAAAGCCGCTTCCTCACCGAGCCGCCCGAAGACGATGAAGCCGACGTCGCGCTCCCCAAAGTCGGCCGCGCCGCCGCCAATCTCTGCCGCCTCGCGTTCGAGTTGGCCAAAGCGGGCGACGTCGTCTCGCTGGCCCACGTGTCGCTCGACGGACTATTCGAAGGCACGCAGGTCGACGCCGGCGCCGTGCTGATGAAATCCCGTGCCCCCGCCAACAAACAATCGCCCGACGGCCTCGAAGTCATCTCCTCCCGCAGCGACTCGCCCCATCGCTACCATCGCGTCTCGCAGTTCCTCGCCTCGACCGTGATGCGCGACGGCCAGGCGGTGCTCGCCCGCAACGTAATGGACGACAGCCAGCTCGGCAGCCGCGACTCGAAGGGCGACATCCTCGCCACCAGCGTGATCTGCGCCCCGATCCGCAGCGAAGGCAAAGTCCTCGGCGTGATCCACCTCTATTCGACCGATGTCAGCAAATCGATGGACCCCGACGACCTCGAGTTCACGCTTGCCGTGGCCGACACGGTCGCCGTCGCGCTCGACAACCTCGCCCGCCAACAGGAACTCGCCGAGAATCTCAACCAGATCCGCGACGAAAACGTCCAGCTCCGCGAGCGTCTGGGCGTGCAAAGCGAGATCATCGGCTCCAGCGACGTGATGCAGCAAGTGGAACAGGAAATCAGCCGCGCCGCGCCGAGCCGCGCCACCGTGCTGATCCGCGGCGAAAGCGGCGTCGGCAAAGAACTCGTCGCCCGCGCGGTCCACTACTCGAGCCCCCGCCGCAAGGGCCCATTTGTTTGCATCAACTGCGCCGCACTCTCCGAGACGCTACTGGAAAGCGAGCTCTTCGGCCACGAAAAGGGCGCCTTCACCGGCGCCACCGAACGCAAGATCGGCAAGTTCGAGCAGGCCGACAAAGGCACGCTGATGCTTGACGAAATCGGCGAGATGAACCAGTCCACGCAGGCCAAGTTCCTCCGCGTCCTCGAAGGCCACCCGTTCGAGCGCGTCGGCGGCAGCGACGCGATCAAAGTCGACGTTCGCGTTATCTCGGCCACCAACCGCGACTTGGAAAAAGACGTCGCCGAGGGCAAGTTCCGCCGCGACCTCTACTTCCGGCTCCACGTGCTCGAGATCATCGTTCCCGCCCTCCGCAAACGGCCGGAGGACATCCCCATCCTCGCCGAATACTTCCTCCGCCGCTTTGTCGCCGAAACCGGTAACAAGATCAAAGGCTTCTCGCCCCGGGCGATGGAAGAGCTCCTCCGCTATCGCTGGCCGGGCAACGTCCGCGAAGTGAAAAACGTGATCGAGCGGGCCGTCGTGCTCACGCGCGGCGAATACATCGACGCCGACGACCTCGTCCTCTCCGCCCTCAAGACCGCCGGCGACACCGAGTCCGGCATCAACGACGCCCGCGCCGCCGCCCTCCCCGGCCCCACCTCGCTGGCCGACATGGAACGCGACCACATCCTCGCCACGCTCAGCATGACCGGCTGGAACAAGAGCCGCGCCGCCACGATTCTCGGCATCGAGCGCTCGACGCTCGATCGAAAAATCCGCCGCTACGAACTCGTCGAAGCCCGCAATGGCACCGACGACTGACGCCCATCGCCACGCCGCCCCGCCGCTCAGTATTCGATTCGGCTGACAAACTTGCCGGCGATCTCGAAACCCGTCTCCGTCGGCCGGCTCCGCAACTTCTCCAAGACCACCGGCGTCAGCGCTGTGTTGGCCACGGCGAAGTCAATCGCGAAGAATGGCTCCGCGAGCGGCTGATCGACCATGATTGCCATTCCGCCCGCACTCACGTTGACGGCAATTGCCGAGCGGGGCTCGTGGGATATCCGCAAGTCGGCGGCCAGCCTCATCACCGTAACCGGCGCCAAAATCTGGTGGCGATTGTGTTGCCGCAAGTTGGGACGATTCGTCGATTCGGTCGGCAAACACTCTTGCAAGTGCAACAGGTCCTCGCGGGACAGAACTTGCGAGCCCTCAGCAGGCCGCAGCGCGAAATCACCAACCACGTCGAAATAGAACGCCGGCCGTGTCCCCGCACTAAACCGTCTGCCGTCGCGCTCTTGCGGGCGGGCAAGAAACACCGACCGGCACCGGCGGCACATCCAGGGACTCGCGGGAAGCGCGGGCGTCGGCCGCCGCAGCGCAACCCGATGTTGGCAATTGCCGCAGCGATCGATGGTCAAAACAACGTCGTTCTCGAGCATGGGACAATTGGTCTTCTTGGTTTCACTTGAACACTTGCCCCAAGCGAAACTCTAGCACCGCCCTACACGATCCCCCCCGTTTCACGAAAAATTCACAATCCCTCCAATTGTGCCGATTTCGCGGACACTTTCCGCTAGCCGGCGACGACTACACCCGCCAATAGTTTCCTCGCCCCCCTGCTTTTCACGGTCGCATCCCTGAAAGCAACCCATATTTGTCCAGGGAAAAAATCACCTCGACCGTCGGCTCGTTTCCGCCTCAAATCCTCGAACGTCCCGCAGGAGCAATGAATGTCCACCGTCGCCACGCAACCAACCACAGACGCGATGCCAGTCAATAGCATGCTCCTCAATGCGGTCATCGCTGCAGTTCAAGGCGCGTTCACCATGTGCGGCCTCACCGCCCGTTGCGTCGGCGCGTCGAGCGTCCCCGTCCGCGAAGGCGGCAAGATCACGGGCATGATCGGCGTCCACGGCAAGGTTTCCGGCTTCGTCACGCTCAACATGACCGACCGCATCGCCATCCGCGCGGTCAACAGCCTGCTCCAGGAAAACTACACCGAGCTCAACGCCCAGGTCGTCGACGCCACGGGCGAAATCACGAACATGGTCGTCGGTGGAATCAAATCGGCGCTCGCGCCCACCAAGTGGGCATTCCTGCAAATGACCGTCCCCAGCGTGATCGTCGGCCAAGGCTATTCGATCGCCTACGCCCGCGGACTCGAATTCCTCAACGTGATCTTCGAGAACGACGACAAAGACGCGCTGCTGCTGGAAGACCGCCTGGTCCAAGTCAGCATCTCGCTCCTCACCCTCTAATACCATTCACCATTTAGCGGCGGAGCTTGCTCCGCGTTCGCCCCACCACTTGCTCCACGTTCGCCCCACCACAACCCACCACCATGAAAAACCAAACCGCCCGCCCCTGCCGCTACTTTATCTGCGCCGGCTTGCTCCTCGCTTGCTGCCAGGTTGTGCTCGCCAAAGAGCCAACCCCCGCTCCGCCTAAGACTCTCGAGTTCGACAACCAAATTCTCCACCTCGCATGGCAAGGCGGCGAGCCTGGCGAGCCAATCCGCGAATACATCCCCAAGGGTGAAACGCTCGACCACTGGACACATCTCGCTTCGATTCGCGAATTCTCCGGCCTCGATGATCCCGGGGAGCTTGCCGCCGATACCCTCAAACTCACGCGCGAAAGCTACCCCAACACGCCCTCCAGCAGCATCGAAAACCCAACCACCGGCGACACCATCATCGACTTCTGCGCCTGGCCCGCCGATCAGTCGTTCCTCGAATACAACGTCTTCAAATACTCCAAGCGCCCCGGCGGCGGCATCATCGCCTGGCAGTACGCCGTCCGCGTCTACGGCGACGCCACCGAGTTCACCAAAACACTCCCCGCCCTCCGCGAACGCCTCGTCAACGAAATGGCCACCACCGGCCTCGAACCTCGCTAGCCGCTCGCTTTATCTCTCCCGCGCCACGCCGCCGCTCGCGGTTTAGCGAACCAACCAGCGTCGCCCCACCCGCCGCCCCTCTCCATTGCCTCGCCTGCGCCACACCGCGTATGCTGTGTAGCAAAGGCAATCGAACCTCCGCCCGTCACTCTCACGGAGTTATCTCATGCTTCTCCTCGCCGATGTCGTCAACAAAACCGTCATTCAAAACGGCGTCGGACTCGGCTCGGTGATCGCCGTCGTCTGCTCCTGGCAACGCAACCGCTCGATCCTCTGGGCCATCCTCGCCGGCATCTGCACCTGGCTCTACGTCATCTACTTCGCCATGACGCGGCAATCCGAGGAAATGAAATAAGTAATTCCCATATATCTGTAACCAGTGGTCGCGGCTTTCTGCACAGAATTCGCGGCAGCCTGAATCGCCCCCCACAAGCCAGTGCTTAACCATTATGAACCAGCCAAACCAGACTTTCCTTTTAGCCTACTGGTTTGTCTTCATGTTGGTCGGCGTCAGCGCAGTGGGATTTCTCGTGTTTAGCTCTGCCGACGGTCCAACCAAGCGCCGCGTCTTCCGCTGGTACACGGTCGTCGGAGGAATACTGATCGCCGGCTGGTTTACAATGCTCTTAGGGATGTTGGGCTTCGTCGTCGCGATCGCGCTACTTGCCGTGACCATTCCGCTCAGCTTGCGTACGACTCGCTTCTGCGACGCATGTGGCGCGACGATGTTCAATCAATTCATGCCAGCCAAGTTTTGCCGACGCTGCGGTGCCGACCTCGACGCCCAGGACACGGCTCGCCGTCAGTCAGACAACAGCTCCGTTTGAGCGTGCGTGTACTACACTCGGTGGCCAAAAAAAGTCGTTGATTTCGGCCACCCACTCCGCTACCGTCGATAGTGTTCATAAAATCACTGTCACCTCGCCGCTCGCGACGTAGCGCACGACACGCCAATTTCCCCTCATCCGCAACACGTCCGCTTGCGGTTTAGCTAACCCTGCGCGCACAACATCCTCACCCGATTCCCTCACGCACCGCACAACATCCACAGGAACCATCCCATGCCCACCAAATCAAAATCCTCGACCCCTAATTCCTCCGCCGACGTCCAGCTCCTCTGCGCCGCCGACCATCCCGCCCAACCCGTCGCGTGGCTTTGGCCCCAGCGCATCCCCCTCGGCAAAGTCACCCTGCTTGCCGGCGACCCCGGCCTCGGCAAAAGCCTCCTCGCCCTCGACATCGCCGCCCGCGTCACCGGCGGCCTCCCCTTCCCCGAAGCGCCCGCCAACTTCGCGTCGTCTGCCACGACGAACACCACCTCTCCGCCCAACCACTCCGCTTGCGTCTTCGCGACCTCAAACTCCAACCTTCCCCCTTCCCCACTCCCCCTTCCCCCTTCGCAACTCCCTGGCTCCGTCCTCATCCTCTCCATCTCCGACGACTTCGCCGACACCATTCGTCCCCGCCTCGACGCCGCCGGTGCCGACCCCGGCGCATCTTCACCCTCCCCGCAATCACCGACCTTCGCCACGACTTCGCCCAACTCGAGGCCGCCGTCGACCGCATCCCCGACTGCCGGCTGATCATCGTCGACCCCGTCAACGCCTTCGTCGGCCCCGGCGATTCTCACTACCATACCGTCGTCCGCCGCGTGCTCACGCCCCTGATGCGCCTCGCCGCCAAAAAACGCCTCGCCGTGCTCGCCGTCACCCAGTTCCGCAAAAACGACGGCGCCGCGATCCACCGCGCCGCCGGCTCGACCGGGTTCGTCGCCACCGCCCGCTCCCTTTGGACCGTTTGCCGCGACCCCCGCGACAACTCGCGCAATCTGCTCTTGCCCATCAAACAAAACCTCGCCCCCACCGCTTGCGGCTTAGCGTATCGCATTACCCAAACCGCGGGTGCCCCTGCCGCCCACATCCATTGGGAACTCGAAACACCGGTCCCCACCACCGAAGAAGCCTTCGCCCGCCCCAAACAGCCCCCCACGCCATCGCCCGAACGTCTCGCCGCGCGAATCTGGCTCAAGCAGATCCTCGCCGACGGCCCACGCCCCGCACGTCTCGTACTCCGAGAAGGGGAATCACACGGATTCCTCCCCCGCACCCTCCAACGCGCCTTCCACGAGTTCGGCGGCCACACCGCCAAACGAGGCCTGCTGCAAGGCTGGTGGTGGTCGCTCGCCGAAGAGTCGCAGGAACCCGCCGACACCGACGCCGCGCCGGCAAGTCCCGCGGACACACCCACAAAAACAGCTGACTTCTTCGAAGGCGTCACGTTCGCCGAGGATGTCGCCGAGCAACGTGCACTCGACGAACTGCTGACAATAAACGATCGAGAAGTAGCCCTGGCCCGCATCGCGGTCGAACGCGAGTGTGCCCAATTGCGAACCGCGCCAATACGACCGCCGCAGTGGCCGTCGCACGATAAGATTCCCTCAAAAACCGGCCACCAACTTCTCGACCAGATTCTCACTGCCGTCGAGAACTCGATCGGCTCGCGCCCAATCGTGAAACGCGCTGAATCCGCGCGAGCCGCTCAATCCGCTGGAGCCGTTCAAACTGTGGGAGGCGTCTCCGACGCCGATATCGCGCCGCCTCGAAACACGGCATACCCCGGCCCTCGAAATCGCAGCCAGAGACCACTCCCACAGATTTTATACGCAGGACCCGAAGCGCAACTTACTTCTCGTCACTCGCCCGCAACCAAGGCGTGATCGTCAGCTCGCCTGCGCAGATCTCGTTCTCGCGGAAGTACAGCGCGATCTCCCGCGTTGCCGCTTCGGGACCATCCGAGGCATGCACCAGGTTCATCTGCCGGCTCGAGCTAAAGTCGCCGCGGATCGTTCCCGGCGCCGCCTTCAGCCCGCTCGTCGCGCCGAGCATTTCGCGGACCACGCGGATCGCTTCAAGCCCTTCGACGATTGCCGCCACGATCGGTCCGCCCGTGATGAAACCTTCGAGCGTCGGATACCAATCCTTCTTCACATGCTCCGCATAGTGCTGCTTCGCCAACTCCGGCGTCACCCGCATCATCTTCATCGCGATCAGGTTGAGCCCCTTGTCCTCAAACCGCGCAATCACCCGCCCCATCAACCGCCGCTGCACACAATCCGGCTTGAGCAATATCAGTGTCCGTTCCATTGATTTTTTCTTTCCATTTAGCGGCGGAGCTTGCTCCGCACGGTGTTTCTTGACGAATACAGCGTTTTCTTGAACAATCACATCCGAATCGAAGCCGCCCATTCTAAAACAACCCCCACGCCCACTCAACCCAACCCCATGCCCATCCTCGGTGCCCACGAATCGATCGCCGGCGGCTACTTTAAAGCCGTCGAAATCGCCCGCCGCGTCGGCTGCGATTGCGTCCAAATCTTCACCAAAAACAACAACCAATGGCGGGCCAAAGAGCTCACCGACGACGATGTGGCCCGCTTTCGCGCCGCGCTAGCCGACCTGAAAATCACCCACCCGATCGCCCACGATTCGTATCTCATCAATCTTGCCAGCCCCGACAAAGAGCTCTGGAAGAAATCCATCGACGCGTTCGTCGTCGAGCTCCTTCGAGCCGACCGTCTCGGCATCCCCTATGTCGTCACCCATCCCGGTGCGTTCACCACCTCGAGCGAAGCCGCCGGCATCAAGGCCGTCTCCCGCGCGCTCAACGAAGTCCACAAACAAACGCGCGGCATCCAATGCAAAATGCCTGCTCGAAAACACAGCCGGCCAGGGTTCCTGCCTCGGCCATCGCTTCGAGCACTTGGCCGCGATCTGGGAGGGCGTAAAGGATGCCGACCGCGTCGGCGGCGTCTGCATCGACACCTGCCACACCTTCGCCGCCGGCTACCCGCTCGGCACCGAAAAAGAATACAAAGCCACAATGAAGCAGCTCGACCAAACGGTCGGCCTGAAATTCGTCCGCGCGTTCCACCTCAACGACAGCCTGAAACCGCTCGGCTCCCGCGTCGACCGCCACGCCGGCATCGGCCGCGGCGAAATGGGCAAAGAACCCTTCCGCCATTTGCTCAACGACCGCCGCTTCAAAAACATCCCAATGTATCTCGAAACCCCCAAGGGCGAAGAGAAGGGAAAGGACCTCGACACGATCAACCTGAAAGTGCTCCGCGCCCTAATCAAGAAATGACTCACACAGTATTTACGCGCAAAGACGCCAAGGCCGCAAAGCAAACGAATCTTTGCGATCTTTGCCCCTTTGCGTCTTTGCGAGCAAATGTGTGTTCGCAAAATATCGAGACGAACGCCGCAGTCAGCTGTTGATCGCAGTGCGGCGGACCAGCAAGCCATGCTTCGGAGCAAAGATCATCGCCAGCACGAACACCAGCGACTGCGTCAGCACGATGCACGCGCCGGTCGCTCCGTTGAGAAAGTAGCTCACGTAGGTCCCGACGACCGCACTGAAGATCGCGCTGCCGCTGGCGATCCACAACATGCGGTCGAAGCGATCGCTCAGCAAAAAGGCGATGCAGCCGGGCGCCACCAGCATCGCCACCGTAAGAATGATGCCGACCGCTTGCAGCGCCGCAACGATCGTGGCCGAAAGCAGGGCCAACAACACGTAATGCAGCGCCGTGGTATTCAGACCGACCGCGCGGGCTTGATTTGCATCGAACAAATACAGCAGCAAATCCTTGCGCAGCGTCAGGATGACTGCCAGCGTCACTCCGGCCGAAACAATCGCCTGGATCATGTCGGACCGTTCGATCCCCAGCAAGCTGCCAAACAGGATGTGATTCAAATGGATGTCCGTCTGCACCTTGGTGAACATCACCAACCCCAACGCGAACAGCCCGGTGAAGACCACGCCCATGATCGTGTCTTCCTTGATGCGGCTGTGGTTCTTGATCCAGCCCGTCGAACCGGCGCAGAGCAGGCCGGCGCAAAACGCGCCCACCGCCAGCGGCAAGCCGACCATATACGCCAGCACGATCCCCGGCAGCACCGCGTGCGACACGGCGTCTCCCATCAGCGACCAGCCCTTGAGCACCAGATAGCAAGAGAGCACCGCACACACCGCACCGATCAAGGCGGCGATCAGCATCGCCTCGACCATGAAGCCGTACTGCAGCGGTTCGAGCAGTCGCGCGAAGTTCATGCGGCCTCCGGCGCAAGCGGCGCAGAGCGTACGCGATTGCTCCGTCAACTCGGCCGTCGTCGCCCTGGCTCTTAGGCGGCTGGCGACAATGCCATGCTTCGGTGCAAACAACAGCGCCGCGAGAAACAACAACGTTTGCAACACGACGATGCAACCGCCCGTCGAACCATCGAGGAAGTAGCTGGCATAAGCACCGACAAATGACGTTACCACTCCCATCAGCGTGGCCAGCCCAATCATCCGACCGAAGCGGTCGGTGAGTTGGTAAGCGGTCGCACCGGGCGTCACCAGCATCGCCACGACCAGGCAGGCACCCACCGTCTGCAGCGCCGCGACCGCCGTCGCCGCCAGCAGCGTCAACAACGTCAAGTGGAGGACCGTCGTGTTGAGTCCAATCGCCCGCGCCTGGTTCGGATCAAATGCAAACAGCAACAGATCTTTCCACTTCGAGCGCGATCACGATCAGCGTGACCGCAGAAATGATCAGCATCTGCACGATGTCGCCATTGGCGATGCCGAGAATGTTGCCAAAGACGATCGTCTTCAAACTGATATTGCTGGGAAACAGCGAGATCAACAGCACGCCCGCGGCGAAGAACGTCGTGAACACGATGCCGATCACCGCGTCTTCCCGAATCCTGGTATTCGCTTTGATCCAACCCATCACCAGCGCCGCGAGCAGACCCGAGATGAACGCCCCGACGGCAAACGGCAGACCGACTATGTACGCCAGCGCCACGCCGGGAACGATCGCGTGCGACAGCGCATCGCCCATCAGCGACCAACCCTTGAGCGTCACGAAACAAGACAGCATCGCGCAGACGCCACCGATGATGGCGCTCACGACAATCGCCTTGACCATGTACTCGTAGTGAAAGGGAGTCAGCAGGTAATCGATCATTGGGCGTCGTTTTCCGCGGGCGAATTCTCCGTGGGCGACAGTTCCGTGGGCAATTGCCGCTGCGTTGGCCGGCCGTGCTGGTCGAAAACCAGCGCACCTTCATCGTCGGTCAGCACATGATATTCGTTGCGCAACTTCACCAGGAACGTCGGTATGGTCCAGCTTCATTTTCCGCAACGCGCCGCCAAACGCCCGAGCCAGGTTCGACTCGGTGAACGTCGTCGCCGTAGGGCCCGCGGCGAGCACCGTCCGGTTGATGATCACGACCCGATCGCAGAACTCCGGCACCGAGCCGAGATCGTGCGTCGATACCAGAATGATGTGCCCTTCGTCGCGCAGCTCGCGGAGCAATTGGATGATCGCCTCTTCCGTCTTCACGTCGACCCCGGTGAACGGCTCGTCGAGCAACATGATCCGGCCCTGCTGCGCCAGCGCCCGGGCGAGGAACACCCGTTTTTTCTGTCCACCGGAGAGCTCGCCGATCTGGCGGTCGCGGTAGTCGGCCATCTTCACGCGCTCGAGACTCTCGAGCGCGAGCTGTTTGTCTTTCGCGCTGGGAATGCGGAGGAAATTCATGTGACCGTACCGGCCCATCAGCACCACGTCCCACACGCTGACCGGAAACGACCAATCGACGTCCTCCGACTGCGGCACGTAGGCGACCCAATTCATCTTGTGAGCATCTTTCACCGGATTGCCGGCGATGCGAACCGTCCCGCGAATCGGCCGCACAAAGCCCATGATCGCTTTGAAGAGCGTCGACTTTCCGCTGCCGTTCACGCCCACCAAGGCACAGATCGTGCCCGGGAGAAGATCGAAACTCGCGTCATGGAGGGCCACATAGCCATTGTTGTAGGCGACTGTCACATCAGCTACGACCAGATCGAGCGCCGGCGCGGACTGAATCATTTACCCGGCTCCATTCTCGGCGCCGTCGCTGGCGGCCCGTTTCGCAGCATTTTGGAACCCGGCAACGATTGTGTCGGCATTGTAGTTCAGCAATTTCAGATACGTCGGTGCGACGCCGCTCTCGTCGGTCAGCGAATCGACGTACAACACGCCGCCAAAATCCGCGCCCGTTTCGCGGCAAACCTGCCGTTGCGGCTTGTCGCTGATCGTACTCTCGGAAAAGGCCACGGGAATTTTGTATTGACGTATCGTGTCGACGACGCGCTGAATCTGCTGCGGTGTGCCCTCTTCATCTGCGTTGACCGGCCAGAGAAACAGCTCCTTCATGTCGTAGTCGCGAACAAGATAGGAGAATGCACCTTCCGAGGTCACCAGCCAGCGCTGGTCGGCAGGGATCTCCGCGAGCTTTTCCCGCAGCGGTTCGTCGACCGCGCGAATTTTCGCCGTGTACGCGGCCGCGTTGGCGTTGTAGGTGTCGGCATTCGCCGGGTCGATTTCCACCAATGCCTGGCGAATGTTTTCGACGTAGACGATCGCATTCTGCGGCGACATCCAGGAGTGTGGGTTCGGCTTCCCATGGTACGGTCCCTCGACAATGCCGATCGGCTCGACGCCCCGACTCAGATCGAAGGTTGGCACGTCGCGCACATTGCCCATGAATCGTTCAAACCAACGTTCGAGGCCCATTCCGTTCCGCAACACCAGGTCGGCCGACTGAGCCTTCACGATGTCGAGCGGGGTCGGCTCGTACTCATGGATCTCGGCGCCTGGCTTGGTGATCGACTCGACGATCGCTTTATCGCCGGCCACATTTTGAGCCATGTCCTGGAGGATCGTGAACGTGGTCACGACGCGTTTCGGTCTGGTCTTGCCATCCGACGGAACGACTGGCTGACCGCATCCCACGGCAACAACCAGCACCGTCGTGGCTAGCACCGAAAGCAATCGGAAATGACGCAACATGTTAAATATCAATTGGTTACAGGTGAACGAACCAGAATACTCCTGGCGATTTGAGAACTTCCCATTTCACCAGGAAGGAGTTTTTGACTCATCAAAATCATCGGCTGCGGGAGGGGAAAAGTCAAGTCCGGATTTGGCCGGGGTCGGTCGAACAGCGCACTCAAGCGCGTCGACTCCGATTCGCCGGTTCGATTGGCGCGAACATGTCGGTTTCGACGCCGGGCGATCCAACCCGCGAGTTGCAAGTTAACGAGCGGGAAATTTGACCCTCTTTGCTGTCGGCGGTACATTCATAACAGAGACATTCGAGTGTCAGGCGGGGCCTTCCCTACGCACGGTTTCCCCTCGTATGAGCGTCAGCTACTTCAAGCGATTCCGGATGGAGGTCGAGCTCCGAGGGCGCTCGTTCGCCGGGGTCCCGCTGCCGGCCGGATATCGGCTGATGGCGTGGGATCCCGATCAGATCGCGGAGCACGCGGAAGCCAAGTACTTCAGCTTTCGGCACGAGATCGACGCCGACGTTTTTTCCTGTCTCGGCGACTCCGAAGGCTGCTACCGGCTGATGAGCGAGATCAGCGACCGCGAAGACTTCCTGCCCGAGGCCACTTGGCTTGCCGCGTACGTCGGCAACGGCCGCGAGCCGATCGAGTATTGCGGCACGATCCAGGGCATCCGTGTGTCGAGTCGATTGGGCGGGATTCAGAACGTCGGCATCACGCCGGCCCATCGCCGCCGGGGCGTCGGCTCCGCGCTGATCGCGGCCGCTCTTTGCGGGTTCCAACGCGTCGGTCTGCCCCGGGCCTACCTGGAAGTCACCAGCCAGAACGAGTCCGCCGTGCGGCTCTACCGGCAGCTCGGCTTCCAGCGGACCAAAACGCTCTACAAAGCGGTGGAATTGGCTTACTCTTGACGCCCGGATCGCGTCGGTTGTAGGGTGGGCCGAGCTTTTACGATTCAATTTCATCACGCTCGGCACTCCGTGACCACAGAAATACTCTCTCACCAACTGGCCAACGGCATGGTGCTCGTCGGCGAGCCGACGAAATCGCTCGAATCGGCGGCGTTCACGTTCCTGGTCCCGGGTGGCTGTTCCTACGATCCGCCCGAGCGGAATGGGCTCGCATCCCTCACTTGCGAGATGATGCTCCGCGGCGCGGGATCGCGCGACAGCCGGGCTTGGATCTCCGAGCTCGAAAACCTCGGCGTCGAGCGCGGCGAATCGGTCGGCACGACGCAGTCGTCGTTCGGCGGGGCGACCTTGCGCGACAATCTGCCGGCCGCCCTCGAATTGTTTGCCGATCTGCTGCGGCATCCATTGCTGCCCAAAGATCAACTCGACCAGGGTCGGAGCGTTTGCGTGCAGGAGTTGCGCGGCCTCGACGACGACCCCAGCCACAAACTGATGATCGAGCTCCGCAAGCGGCGCTATCCCGACCCCTGGGGCCGCTCGAGTCACGGCGACGAAGCCGGCCTGCGGGCGACGACGCTCGCCGACGTGCAAAAGTTCCACGCCGCGCATTATCGCCCCAACGGCACGATCCTCGCCGTCGCGGGGAATTTTGATTGGCTGCGGCTGTGCGAAAACATTGAGCGATTGTTCGGCGATTGGAAAGTCGGCGGCGACGCACCGCCCACTCCAGCTAATGGCCATCCGCTCGCCAATCACATTCCGTTCGAGTCAAGCCAGTCGCACGTCGGCATCGCCTATCCCACGATCCCCTACAAACACCCGGACTATTTTCAGGCGTGGGCGGCGGTCGGCGTGTTGTCGAGCGGTTCGAGCTCGCGGCTCTTCACGGAGGTCCGCGAGCGGCGCGGGCTATGTTATACGGTGAATGCCTCGCTTCACACGCAGCGCGATCGCGCAGCCGTCTTCTGCTACGCCGGCACCACGTCGGAACGGGCCCAGGAAACGCTCGACGTCACGGTCGGCGAGCTCAATCGCCTCGGCGACGGCATCGAAGCCAACGAGCTCACACGACTCAAGGCCCGCATTAAGAGTTCGCTCATCATGCAGCAGGAATCATCCTCGTCCCGCAGCGGGGCGCTGGCTCGCGAATGGTACCATTTGGGCCGGGCTCGCACGCTCGACGAAATCGGTTCGCTGATCGACGCGCTCACGCGCGAGAGCATCAACGACTTCCTGCGGGCCAATCCGCCCCGCAATTTGCTCGTCGTGACGCTCGGCCCGGAACCGCTGGAGGTGCCCGTTGGAATTTCTTAGTCACAAGCTGCCGAACGGCCTGGAGATTTTGGCCGAAGTGAACGACGAAGCCCATTCGGAGAGCGTTGGCTTCTTCGTTCGCACCGGCTCGCGCGACGAGACCGACGCGGTGGCCGGCGTGAGCCATTTCCTTGAGCACATGTGCTTTAAGGGCACGCCGCGGCGCAGTGCGGACGATGTGAACCGCGAGTTCGACGAGATCGGCGCGCACTACAACGCCTTCACCAGCGAAGAGTGTACGGTCTACTACGCCTCGGTGTTGCCGGAGTACCAGGAATCGAGTATCGACATCCTGGCCGACATCATGCGGCCGAGTCTGCGGCAGGAAGACTTTGACATGGAGAAGAAAGTCATCCTGGAAGAGATCCAGATGTATCTCGACCAACCGCCCTTTGGGATGGACGACCGGATCAAGGAACTACACCTCGGCAAACATCCGCTCGCCAAGAGCGTGCTCGGCACGAGCACGAGCATCACCGACCTGGCCCGCGACGCGATGCATAGTACTTTTGCTTCGCGCTATAGCCCGGGCAATGTATTTGTCGCGGCGGCGGGAAAAGTGAATTTCGACGAGTTGATAGAGCAAGTGGCGGCCCGCTGCGGCGAATGGCTACCGCAAACGGCGCCGCGCAATTTGCCGCGGGCCGCGTCTGATCGCCGATTCGAAGTGGTGCATCGCCCCACGTCGACGCAGCAATATGTGCTGCAGATTGCCGATGCACCGGCCAGCGAAGATGACGACCGCTATGCCGCCAAGTTGCTCGCCACGATCCTTGGCGACGACTCGGGCAGCCGCATGTACTGGGAGCTGACCGAGTCGGGCCTCGCCGAAAGCGCGAGCCTGGGCCACTACGAGTACCAGGGCCTCGGCATGTTCTACACCTGGCTTTCTTGCGAGCCGGAATCGGCAGAAGAAAACCTCGCGCGGCTCGCCGCGATCTATCGCACGGTAGAGGAAAGCGGTGTCACGGAAGTCGAACTGCGGCAGGCCAAGAACAAGGTCAAGGCCCGCGTCGTCCTGAGCAGCGAGCGCCCTCGCAGCCGGCTGTTCAACGTCGGCGGCAATTGGTTGCAGCGGCATGAGTATCGCACCGTGGCCGACGACCTCAAAACGCTTGAGGCCGTGACGATGGCCGACATCCACGCAGTGTTAAAAACGTATCCGCTCTCGGCCGCTTCGACCATCACGGTCGGCCCGCTTGAGAAAGTGGCGCAGCCGTCGTAGTTTCGGCGGATGTGTTACAATTGCAAGTGATACGTCACACTTCCTTGCGAGGAGTATCTCCATGTCCGCAGATTTCGATTCTATATCCGCCAATGCGATGTCGCTCCCTCCGGACCAGAGATTCGTACTGGCTCAGCAATTGTGGGAGAGCGTCGAAGGGCAGATGGACGAAGACCAGGCGTTGATCGCGGAGTTTGATCGTCGCTGTGCGGCCGTCGACGCCGGCGAAGTTGAATCGATCTCTTTCGAACAGTCGATGAAGGAGAGTCGAGCCAAACTCAATGAAACTTAGGTTCAATCGCCTAGCCCAACAAGATATCGACGAGGCGGCAGCATACTATCGCTCCGAAAGAGTCGAACTCGCGGATCAATTCTTGAGTGAGATCGAACTGGCCGTATCAGAAATTGCCAAGTCGCCTTATCAATTCGAAGAGTTCCATCCTGGAATGCGACGCTTCATCCTGGGCTGATTTCCCTACTCAATCTGCTATCGGATTTATGACCCGAATCGAATCGAAGTCGTCGTCGTAAAACATCATGGTCGTCGATCAGGCTATGGGATGCGACGTAAATAGGAGGTCTGGACATGACTCCCAATCTACCGTGCAGGCATCGCCAGAATATCAAAGTGCCGCTCGCGGGTCATGTCGTCGCGCGTCAACTGTTCACCCTGAGGCTCGCCGTCGTTCTGGTAACGGTGCAGGCGATAGCCCTCGTTCGACAGCAGGTCGTAGAGAGCGAATCGTTCGCCCGCCCGCAGCTTGCGGAAGACTTCCGTGCGAACGACCGGGCGGCGCTCGCGCAGGATCGGCAGTAGCGACTCAAGGATCGCGCGGTCGTAGCCCTCGGCATCGACCTTGATGTACGCGAGATTCGGCAGCCAATCGGCGAACTCGGTCTTGAGCACGTTGAGCAGATTGCGGCCGTCCACTGCGAGTGGATGCTTCCGGCGGTAGAACCACGAGCGCTGTTGCGACTTGAATCCGCCGTTGCAGTACGATGCGTCGCTGTAGTGGAAGACAAACGTTCCTTCGCGCTCCGTGGCGGCGAAGCAGCGCGGCTCGATGTGCGATTGCTCGCGGTTGAGCGACGCGTTCGTTTCGAGCAGCTTGAACACGTGCGGATTCGGTTCGATCGCCAGCACGCAGCCGGTCGGTCCGGCCGCGAGCGCCATTGGCACCGTCGTGTCGCCCGTGTGAGCGCCGACGTCGATCGCGAATTCGCCGGGCGAAACAAACTGACGGAGCGCGTCGACCGCACTTTGAGTGATCTGGGTCGGCCGGTCGTACGGATGGAGCCACTGGGCGAATTCGATCCGTCCGTCGTGTGGCAAGTTGAACTCGCGCAGCGAGTGGCCATATTCGGCAAAGGCCCGCACGGGGCGGCGGCGAAATAGTTGGGTGAGGTTCATGGCCGCGGAACGTATCAGAACGCCCCCGGTTGAGCTATGCTGAAAGCATGCAATCGCCCGCCAATCAACCCGAGCCGCTCGAACTGCCGATCGACACCGCCGACCTGGGCGTGATCCTCGTCGACCATGGCTCACGTCGGGAGGAAAGCAACCGTCTGCTGCTGGAGGTCGTCGAACATTTTGCCCTCAGCTCGGGCCTGCCGATTGTCGAGCCGGCCCACATGGAGCTCGCCGAGCCGTCGATCGCCGCGGCCTTCGCCCGCTGTGTCGAACGAGGGGCGCGGACGATCGTCGTATTCCCCTATTTTTTGCTCCCCGGCCGGCATTGGCACGAGGATATTCCGCGACTTTCGGCCGAGGCGGCGGCCGCTCACCCGGGCATACGATTCCTGGTCACCGCCCCATTTGGGCTGCATCCGCTGATGTCCGCGGTGATCGGCCAGCGGATCTCCCACTGCCTGGCCCACGCCCAGGATGAGGCCGGTGCCTGCGATGCTTGCGATGAGAACGATGGCGAGGACGGCGACCATTGCCAGTTCCGCGGCTAGCGGCCATGATAGCGGGTCAAATCGCCGTTGAGCGAATGCAGCGGTCGTGTTAGAAACCGCGTCGCATCTCGCCCCTCGCCAATCCCCCCTCGCAAGGATCGATTTCATGCTTCGCTCATTGCTCTGCTGCGATCTTCGATTTGCACTGCTTGCATCGCTGTTCTTTACCGCTGCTGCGGTTCACGCTGGCACGCCATTCGTCCCCGGCGCAGGCGAGTTCCTCGAAGACTGCAGCGACGACTTCGAAGACCCAACCTGGGCCTACACACTCAAGCTCCCCAAGAGCAGCAACGAACAGGACAAGCAGACCCGCGGGCCGGGCGGATTCTCGAACAATCACCTCTGGGCCGAGGGCGCACTCCGCGGCACACCCGATTTCGTCAAGCGCGTGAGCCCGCCGCCGGGCGGCATCGAAGGCAGCACCGGCGCGCTGATGTTCGCCACGAAGTACTCCGGCATCCCCGGCCGACCAAGCGGCAAACAGCAACAAGACGATCTGCTGATGAAGTTCGACCGTCGCCTGGGTCGCTCGATCGCCATGAACTGGCAGCCGAGTTGCGTCGTCCGCGTCTATTTGCCGGAGTTCGACAAATGGGAACAGCGCAGCGGCCCATCGTTCGGCATGCGTTGCGATTGCCGCGGCCGCAAGCCGGACGGCAGCATGGAGCCCTATTGGCCCGGCATGTTCTGGCTCTTCCGCAAGGCGAATGGAAAAAGCATCCCGGAGGATTTCGCCCAGTTGACGATCCGGTCCGGTCCACGCGGCAACGACATTCGCAGCGTCACCGCCAAGGAACCCGGCTGGTGGACGATGGGCATGTCGTTCACGCCCGACGGCCAGGTCCACTACTACGCCAGCCCCGGTGTCGACGACCTCACGTCCGACGACTTCCTGGTGTCGTATTTTCCGTACGGCAATCGCTGCGTGTCGTTCAACAACTTTTTCTTCAACGTCGCCAACTTCGACAACGGCCGCTCGTGGTCGACCAAATGGGTGATCGACGATCCGCAAATTTTCGTCGTCCCGCCGCAAGGCCAGACGGTCGCCCAGCTCTACCGCAATCGTGGAAAGACGACGAATCGCGGTTCGACCGCACAGCGCAGCCGCTCGAACAATTCATCGTCGAACCGTTCGCGGTAGCGACTGCGGCCGGGTGAGCGATTTGTTAGGATGCGTCCGTGGGACCGCCACGTGACTCCGACGAATCGCGCATTCGCTTCGCCATGGCCGAGACTCGCTGGGAATTCTGGATCGACGTCGGCGGCACGTTCACCGACACGCTGGCCCGTGCGCCGGACGGCAGCACGCGACGATTGAAGCTGCTCTCCAGTGGCGTTACGAAGGGGCGCGTCGACACAGGTTCAAGCTCCACGGCGATCGTCGACGACACACGCTGCAACGATCCGCCAGACTTTTGGAACGGGTGGCAGCTCGCGCTGGTCGACGACGCGGGCAACACGCTCGACACCAGCGAGGTTGCCGCACTCGATCGTGCCGAGGGCCGCTTGCGTCTTCGCGGACTGAAGAGCGTCCCGACGCAGGGCAGTATTTACGAACTACGCTCGCCGTTCGAAGCCCCCGTCGTCGCCATTCGGTATCTTCTGGGGCTCTCCCTCGCCGAGCCGGTCCCGCCGATCACTCTTCGTCTTGGCACGACGCGCGGCACTAACGCGCTCATTACCCGCCGCGGCGCTCGCACGGCGCTCGCCACCACGCGCGGCTTCGGCGACGTGCTCGAAATCGGCTACCAGGCGCGGCCGCGATTGTTTGATCTTACGGTCCGCAAATCGCCGCCACTCACGTCGGCCGTGATCGAGATCCTCGAGCGAGTGACGCACACCGGCGAAGTGCTTATCGTTCCGCGCGAGGCCGAGGTGCGACAGCAGCTTCAATCGCTTCGCGAGTCCGGCATCGATTCGCTGGCCATCTGCCTGCTGCACGCTGATCGCCATCCGACTCACGAGCAACTGGTCGCGCACATTGCCCGCGAAGTTGGCTTCACCGAGATCAGCGCGTCGCACGAGGCGGCGCCGCTGCCCAAGATCGTCGCCCGCGCCGATACGACGGTCGTCGACGCGTACCTGAATCCCGTGTTGCGAGATTATGTGGCCCGACTCGCCGAGGCGCTCCCGGGCAGTCAAATTCGCTTGCTCACGTCCGCCGGCGGTCTGGTCGCTGCCGAAGAATTCCGTGGCAAGGACAGCATCCTCTCTGGCCCGGCTGGCGGCGTGGTGGGCTTCTCGCGTGCGGCCGTCGCGGCCGGCTTCGAGGCGTCGATTGGTTTCGACATGGGCGGCACGAGCACCGATGTGGCCCGATTCGAAAACAAACGTGGGGGACGATTCGAACTGGAATTCGAAACGCAGAAGGCCGGCGTACGGCTCGTCGCGCCGACGATGGCGATCGAAACGGTCGCGGCTGGCGGTGGCTCGATCTGCCGATTCGATGGCGTGAAGCTCGTCGTCGGGCCGGAGAGTGCGGGCGCCGATCCGGGGCCGGCGTGCTATGGGCGCGGTGGGCCGCTCACCGTGACCGATTGCAATTTGATCCTGGGGCGGATTGTTGCGGAGCGGTTTCCGTTTCCGCTTGATCGGGCGGCGGCGGAGTGCAAACTCGGGCAACTGGCCGCTGAAGCGGCCAGTCCGTATTCGCTCAAGGAGTTGGCGGCGGGGTTGGTGCGGATCGCGAATGCGAACATGGCGGCGGCGATTCGGTTGGTGACGGTGGCGAAGGGGGCGAATCCGGCCGACTATCTGCTCGTGGCATTTGGTTCGGCGGCGCCGCAGCATGCTTGCGCCGTTGCCGGCGAGCTGGGCATCCGGCACGTGCTCGTGCATCCGGATGCGGGCATCCTCAGTGCGCTGGGCATCGGGCTGGCGGACGTGACGCGGTATCGCTCAATCGGCGTCGAGCGCCTACTGAGCGACGACTCGCTCCAATTCGTCCGCGACGAGCTCGACGGACTGGAAACGATCGCCACGCAGGAAGTCCGGCGAGGAGGGCGTTTCGATCGAGCAGATCGACGGCCACTCGGTCGCTCGATCTCCGCTACCGGGGCGTCGACAGCTCGTTGACGATTCCCTGGCCGCCGGGCGACGATTTTGCCACCGCGTTCGCTGCCGCGCATCGCCAGCGCTACGGCTACACACATGCCGATCGAGCGCTCGAAATTGCCGCGGCCCGCGTTGAAGTTGTCGGCCGTGTGGCAAACGAATTGCCGCCGAGCCAACGGGCGGCGGAGGGTTCGCCGAACTCGCACTGCCTAAAGTGCATTTTTATCGACGGCAAACATCAAGATGTTCCGCACTTTGAACGCAGCGAGCTTGTTGCGGGTGACCGCATTTCCGGCCCCGCGGTCGTCAGCGAGCCGATGTCGACGACCGTTGTTGATCCGGGGTGGCAGGCCGACGTACTCACTGGCGGTGAGCTGCTGCTCTCGACGATAGCCGGCGAGCTACGGTCGCCGGAGACCGGCCCGCGTAGCGGCCCGGCTGTTGAGGCGGCGGATCTGGTGTTCCTGGAGGTGTTCAATAACTTGCTCGTCAACACGGCGGCGCAGATGGGCGTTACGCTCCGCAATACGGCGAGCAGCGTCAACGTCAAGGAGCGGCTCGACTTCAGCTGCGCGATCTTCACCGCCGACGGCCGGCTGGTGGCGAACGCTCCGCATGTGCCGGTCCATCTCGGCGCGATGGAGGAGACCGTGCGGCACATCCTCGCGGCGAACCCCGATCTCGCGCCGGGCGACGTCTTTGCCACGAACGACCCCTACGCTGGCGGCTCCCACCTGCCGGACATCACGGTCGTGACGCCGGTCCACAATGCGGCGGGCGAGCTGTTGTTTGTGACGGCCAACCGCGCCCATCACGCCGAGATCGGCGGTATCGCACCCGGCTCGATGCCGCCGCTGTCGAAGAACCTGAGCGAAGAAGGTGTCGTCATTCGCAACTTGCGGATCGTGGCAGCCGGCGAATCGCGGTTCGACAAACTGCGGCAACTGCTGGGCTCCGGCCAATTTCCATCACGCGACGTGGAGACAAATCTCGCCGATGTCGAGGCCCAAGTCGCGGCGAACCGGCAGGGAGAGAGCGACCTATTAGCACTCGTGGATCGCTACACCGAGCCGGTCGTCGCCGCGTACATGAACCACGTCCAAGACGCTGCCGAGCAAAAAGTGCGACAGGCCCTCGCCCACCTCGCCGCCGGCACGCGTTCGTTCACGGACTATCTCGAAACGGCGGACGGCGCGAGCGTGCCAATTGCCGTCGATTTCACAATCCACACGGCGGGAAGCGAGCACGCCGCGACGATCGACTTTACAGGCACCAGCCCGGTCGTGGCGGGCAATCTCAACGCCAACCGGGCGATCGTCACGGCCGCGGTGATCTACGTGCTGCGAATATTGGTCGATGAAGACATTCCGCTGAACCACGGCGTGATGCGGTCGATCGAAATCGTGCTGCCCGAGTGCCTGCTCAACCCGCGGCCCGGCGCGACGGCCGAAACGTCTCCGGCGGTTGCCGGTGGCAATGTGGAAACGTCGCAGCGCGTGGTCGACGTGCTGCTGGGCGCACTCGGCCTCGCCGGCGCGAGCCAGGGCACGATGAACAACGTGCTCTTCGGCGACACCACGTTTGGATATTACGAAACCATCTGCGGCGGCAGCGGCGCGACCGCAGACGGCGACGGCGCGAGCGCGGTGCAGGTGCACATGACCAATACGCGGATGACCGATCCCGAGATCCTCGAGCGGCGATTCCCGGTCCGTGTCCGCAAATTTGCGGTTCGCAAGGGTTCCGGCGGTGCAGGCCGAAATCGCGGCGGCGACGGCACGGTGCGCGAACTCGAATTCCTGCGGCCGCTTACTGTGTCACTCATCACCGAGCGACGTGGCCCCCATCCGCCATACGGCGCCGCCGGCGGAGAGCCCGGCGCACTCGGCCGCAACCGTCTCATTCGAGCCGATGGGACATCGGTCGACTTACCCGGTATCATTCAACTATCCGTCGAGCCGGGCGACGTGCTCATCATCGAAACGCCCGGCGGCGGCGGATTTGGCAAACGAGCCGCATGATCCGCCGCAACATTACTTTCGACGATGGCACGCGAGCCTGGCTCCTCATCTCGCAAGTGGAACATGCGCGGATTAGTGGCGAGCTCACGCGGGCATGGCGGGAACCATTCTCAGAGGAAGTCCTCGAAGCGATCACGCATCACGACGATGGTTGGCGAAAGTGGGAGAATCGGCCTCAGTTGGATCCTGAGCTGGGCCGCCCGCTCTCTTTTCTTGAGACGCCGATTGAGGACTCGCTTAACATTTGGGAACACTCAATAGGAAAAGCCCTTGGCATCGGACAATTAGCGGCGGGGATTGTCGCGGGCCATTTTCTTAGTCTTGCCAGTGGTTCTGAACAAGCGACACTGCCGTTGACAGCCTTTTGGCTGAAAAGCAGAGAAAGGCTTCGCATCAAATGGCTGGCCGAATGGGAAAAGCAGTCTGCGGAAAATACGCCGGAAGTGTATTCGAAAGCCCGACAGATGCTGCTCACCGCCGACCTGTTCAGCCTTTGGCTTTGCATGAATGGTCCAATCACAGATGGCGACGATGCTGCCTCCATCCCTAACTCTGAAATGGAATCGCGGACTTCCACGGTGATGGGAAAGTTCAGTTTCCGCCAACAAAGCATCGCAGTCTCGGCCGGGGAGGTCGCCTGGCGAGGCTCGGTCTTGCCCTGGCCATTTGCCGTGGCCGAGCTGAATCTGGAAGCCTCGGCATTGGCGGTCCCCGCAGTCCGCTATCAATCCTGGCCGGAAATAGTGGCCGTCGCCCGCCCCGTGCAACTCCGCTGGCAGCTGCGAGAGACCTTGCCCGGCTCTGGCGAATGTTGATAATCCACGTTTTGCACGCGCGAAGACGCCACCAGCCCCCAACGACAGGTGCAACATGCCTCGAAACAAGACCTACGATAATATCGCCCAGGCGATCGGCGAAACGCCGATGGTCCGCATCAACCGCCTCGTCCCGGCCGGCCAGGCCACCGTGTTCGCCAAGCTAGAATTCTTCCAACCGCTCAATAGCGTCAAAGACCGCATCGGCGCGGCGATGATCGAGTACGGCGAGAAGGAAGGCAAAATCAAAGCGGGCTCGACAATCGTCGAACCCACCAGTGGCAACACGGGCATCGCGCTGGCGTTTGTCTGTGCCGCCAAGGGCTACAAGCTGATTCTCACCATGCCGGAGTCGATGTCGATCGAACGCCGGGCGCTGCTCCGTTTCATGGGAGCCGAGCTCGTGCTGACCCCAGCCTCCGAGGGCATGAAGGGCGCGATCGCCCGGGCTGCCGAACTCGTCGATAAGACCCCGAACGCCTGGATGCCGCAGCAATTTGAGAATCCGGCCAACCCCGCGATCCACGAAAAGACGACCGGCCCCGAGATCTGGGAAGACACCGGCCACAACATCGACGCGATCGTCGCGGGCGTGGGCACGGGCGGCACGATCACCGGCGTCGCGAGGTTCATTAAGTCGAAAAATCCAAACTTCAAAGCGATCGCTGTGGAGCCGGTCGATTCGCCCGTGATCTCGGGCGGCAAGCCGGGCCCGCACAAGATCCAAGGCATCGGCGCCGGCTTCATCCCCAAGAATCTTGACACGGCCCTGGTGGACGAGACGATCCAAGTCAGCAACGAGGAATCATTCCAATGGTCGCGCCGGCTGGCCAAGGAAGAGGGCATCGTCGCGGGCATTTCGAGCGGTGCCAACATGTGTGCGGCGGCGAAAGTCGCGGCCCGGCCCGAATGGAAGGGCAAGCGGATTTGCGTGATCATGCCCAGCCTGGGCGAGCGCTATCTGTCGACGGCGCTGTTCGAAGGGCTGACGGGCTGAAAAACCCCGGGTGTAAGCTAAACCGCAAGCGTTGGTTGACGCCATGTGAGTGGGTGCTAGCATGGCACTGGGCGATTGCTTCGCGTGCCATTGGAACGCGGGCGAGTTTTCTGTAGACTTCGCGGCCCTGTGGCACCCTCTGCCAGCACTCGTGAGACACCACGCTTGAACACCTTCGTCCCGCTCCCGACGATCGATCTACCCGCCGAGCGCACTCGTCCGCGGTTGCCGGAGTGGCTGCGCGTCAATCTGCCGAGCGGATCGCCGCTGACGATCTTCAACGCGACGCAGAATACGCTCGCCGAGAACGAACTGCACACCGTCTGCGAAGAGGCCCGCTGCCCAAACATTCACGACTGCTGGGCCCGCGGCACGGCGACCTTCATGATCGCTGGCAAGAGCTGCACCCGCGGCTGCCGCTTCTGCAGCGTCGAGACCTTGAAATCGCCCGAGCCGCCGGACGATGCTGAGCCCGAGCATCTGGCCGACGCGGTCGAGCGCATGCACCTTGAACATGTAGTAATCACGGTCGTCAACCGCGACGACCTGGCTGACGGCGGCGCGGGCCACTACCGGCGCTGTGTCGAAGCCGTGCACCGCCGCTTGCCCAAGATCACGATCGAACTCCTCTCGAGCGACCTGGCCGGCAGCGAACCGGCGCTCAAGCAACTATTGGACGGCACGCCGCTGGCCGTCTTCGCGCACAACGTCGAATGCGTCGAGCGCCTGGACCAAACGGTCCGCGACCCGCGGGCCTCCTTCGCGCAAAGCCTGGCGGTGCTCCGTACGGCGAAGCGGCTGCGGCCTGATGTGTACACCAAGAGCAGCTTGATGGTCGGCGTGGGCGAGACCGACGTCGAAGTTTCCGCCGCGATGCGCGAGCTTCGCAGCGCGGACGTCGACCTACTCACACTCGGCCAGTACCTCGCCCCCGGCAAGCCGGGCGAGCGGTTCCTGCCGGTCGACCGCTACGTAACCCCCGCACAATTTGACGCCTGGGCCGACGAAGCACGCGAAATCGGATTTCGCGCCGTCGCCTCGGGACCACTGGTACGAAGTTCGTTTCGCGCAGGACAACTGTTAGAGCAAGCGAAGAAATCGATGATTGTTGATTGTTGATTGTTGATCGGCCAATCATCAATCAACAATCATCAATCCAACATCCAAGGGAAGAGTCATGGACGACTCACCGCCGCAATCACCACTCGTGGGCAAGCCCCACCCGGCCGCATGTTATGCGGGCATGGTGCCGCTGCGCGATCCCTTGCCACTTCAGCTGCATGTGCCCAGCCCGCCCCATCGGCCCGGCGAGACGGCCAAGCTCGTTCCTTTTGCCGAGCAGCCCGGCGATCTCGCGCGGCCCGATACGCTCGCCCCGTTCGACGCGCTCCGCGATCACGCCGCCGGGCTGGTCCGCGTGCTCGACGACGATTCGGTCGCTTCCGGCGATTGGCATCCCCATCTCACGACGCAGCAAATGCGCCAAGGCCTGGAGATGATGCTCCGCGTCCGCCACTTCGACGCCCGCATGATGGCGATGCACCGGCAGGGACGCGTCTCGTTCCATGTCACTAGCCGTGGCGAAGAAGCCTCCGCCGTCGCCGGGGCGATGGCCTTCGCCCACCGCGATCTGCTCTTTCCGAGTTATCGCCAGCCGGGATTGTTCCTGGTCCGCGGCATGCCGATGGTGGCCATGATGTGCCAGATCATTGGCAATCGCTTCGACCACACCCAAGGCCGGCAGATGCCGGTGCACTACAGCTGGCGAGCGGGCAACGTGGTTTCGATTTCGAGCCCCGTCGGCACGCAGTGGCCGCAGGCGGTCGGCGCGGCGATGGCGTTTGCCTATCGCGGCGAGCGTCACGCGGTCGGCGTCTGGAGCGGCGACGGCACGGCCGCGCAGGGCGACTTCCACCACGCGCTCAATTTCGCCTCGGTTTACCAGCCGCCATGTGTGCTGCATGTGGTCGACAACCAGTGGGCGATCAGCACGCATCGCTCGATCGCCACGGGCGGCCGGACGTTTGCCGGCCGGGCCGACGCTTACAGCTTGCCGGGCATCCGCGTCGACGGGAACGATTTCCTCGCGGTCTACGCGGCCGAGCAATGGGCGATCGAACGGGCCCGCCGCGGTGGCGGCGCGTCGCTCCTAGAACTAGTCACTTACCGCCGCGACGCCCACTCGACCAGCGACGACACTAGCCAATACCGCGCGGATGATGAGGGTGCCTGCTGGCCTGGTGGCGATCCGATCGATCGGCTCAAGCGACACCTCGTCGGCTTGGGCGAATGGTCCGACGAAGCCCATCTCCAGCTCAACGCCGCGCTCGAACAGGAGGCGATGGCCACCTTCGAACACGCCGAGGCTTACGGCTCGCTGGCCAATCCCAGCGAGATGTCGCCGATCACGATGTTTGAAGACGTCTATGTAAGAACGCCCGACCACCTGCAACGGCAGTTCGAAGAGCTGCAGGCCGAGTCGGCCGACAAGGAACGCGCGCCGTCGACGGTGCCGTTCGCCAAGCCACAACACCGAGCAGTCGGATAGTCGATGATTGATGATCGTTGATCGATGATCTGAAGTCATTCGCAAAGCAATTCTCCATTCATCAATCATCAATCACAGATCAACAATTCCCTTATGCCCACGATGAACCTGATACAATCGATTCGGTCCGGACTCGAGGTGATGCTCGAGCGCGATCCGAACGTCTGCGTCATGGGCGAGGACGTGGGGTACTTCGGCGGCGTGTTCCGGGCGACACAAGGCTTGCAGCAGCGATTCGGACCGCGACGCGTGTTCGACACTCCGCTCGCCGAGGGAGGCATCATCGCCGCCGCGATCGGCATGGGACTCAACGGCTTGCGGCCCGTGCCCGAGATTCAGTTCTCCGACTACATGTACCCGGCGTTCGACCAGATCACCAATGAGCTGGCCAAGCTTCGCTATCGCAGCGGCGGCGAATGGACCGCCCCGCTGACGATTCGCACTCCCTGCGGCGGCGGCATCCGCGGCGGACTGTTTCACAGCCAGTCTCCCGAAGCCTACTACACGCACACCGCGGGTCTGACGGTCGTGATGCCCTCGAATCCGTACGATGCCAAGGGCCTCTTGATCAGCAGCATCGAGTCGGACGATCCCGTGATTTTCTTCGAGCCGAAGCGGCTCTACCGCGGCCCGTTCGACGGCGAGGTCGAGCGCGTTCCGCCGTGGCGCGAGCAGTCGGCGGCCGACGTGCCGGACGGTCACTACCGCGTGCCGATCGGCAAGGCGTCGATCGTCCGCCCGGGCGAGGAAGTCACCATTGTCGCCTGGGGCACGATGGTCCACGTCGCGCGGGCTGCGATCGAAGAATCACAAGTCGACGCCGAACTGATCGATCTGCGCACCCTCGTACCGCTCGATCTGGAGACGATCACCGCCAGCGTCCAGAAGACGGGTCACTGCGTCGTCGTCCACGAAGCGCCGCGCACCGGCGGCTTCGGCGCCGAAATCGTCGCGCTCCTGCAACAACATTGTTTCTACAGTCTCGAGGCCCCGATCGAACGCGTCACCGGTTGGGACACCCCGTTCCCCCATGCTCAGGAGTGGCAATACATGCCCAGCCGCGAACGCATCAAGCGCGCGGTCGAGCGATCGCTCGCGGCGTGAAGCCCGCAAGGAACGCACTATGCAACCCATCATCTTCAAACTGCCCGACTTGGGCGAAGGCGTCGTCGAAGCCGAGATCGTGGCCTGGCACGTTCAGCCGGGGCAGGAAGTCCGCGTCGATCAGCCCCTCGTGGAGGTGATGACCGACAAGGCCACGGTGACGATCCCCAGCGGCATCGACGGCCGCATCGTCTCGACGCACGGCAAAATCGGCGAGACGGTTTCGGTCGGCAGCGAATTGGTGAGCTTCGATACGACGCAGCGGGCAGCCGTAGCGCCGGATGAGAAGGAATCCGCGAGCGCCAGTCGCCAGCGGACTGTTGTTATGGCGCAGGTCGCGCGGGATGAGCCGTCCATTGTGCCGATGGTCCAGCGCGCCGCCAGTCCCGTGGCCGCGGTCGCCGTCGCGCCAGTCGAAATCGCGCCGCTCGCCAGCCCCGCTGTTCGCCGCCGGGCGCGCGAAATGCACGTCGACTTAGGTCACGTCGCCGGGTCCGGTCCAGGCGGCCGCATCACGCATGGCGACGTCGATGGCTTCCTCCGCACCGAGTTCGCACCCACACCCGCCGGCCCGCGCCGCACGCAAAGCTCGCACACGACCGAAGTCCATCTCGCCGGCCTGCGTCGCCGCATCGCCGAAAAGATGGTCGTGAGTTCATCCGAGATTCCTCACTTCACCTACATCGAAGAAGTCGACATCACCGAGCTCGAAGCGCTCCGTGGTCACCTCAACGGCAACCGCACCGACGGCCAGCCAAAGTTGACTTACCTGCCCTTCATCATGCTCGCGGTCACCAAGGCACTCGCCCGCTTCCCGCAAATTAATGCCCACTACGAAGACAAACGTGAAGTGATCACGCGTTTCGAAGCGGTCCACATGGGCATCGCCACGCAGACCGACCGCGGCCTGTGCGTGCCTGTGTTGCGGCATGCCGAGGCGATGGACCTCTGGGAGGCGGCCCGCGAAATGCGCCGCATCACCGAAGCCGCCCGCAACCAATCGATCTCGCGGAACGACCTCACCGGGTCGACATTCACCGTGACCAGCCTCGGCTCGATGGGCGGACTCGCCGCGACGCCGATCATCAACCACCCCGAAGTGGCGATCCTCGGCATCAACAAAGCGACGGACCGCCCCGTGGTCCACAAAGGCCAGATCGCCATCCGCCGGATGGTCAACCTCTCCGGCTCGTTCGACCACCGTGTGGTCGACGGCGCCGACGGCGCGATCTTCATCCAGTGCATCAAGGATTATCTTGAGCACCCGGCGACGATTTTCATTTAACGCTCGGATGCAATTGGGTGGCATGCTTCCGCGGCGCAGCGCGTAAGCATGTCGTCGGGCGTTGTCCACATGCCTACGCCACTTCGCGGCGAAGGCATGCCACCCCTCATCCGCTCAGCTCGCTGCCGTCGACGCGCGATAGTGGCGCACAAAGACGTACATCACGCAGAGTCCGCCGAGCACGTACGCCGCGCCCACGCTCCAGACCCACCACTCCTGGCCGCGGAGCACCAGCTGCCACAGCGTGAGCGACGTCGAGATTGCGAAGAACACCAGGAAGATCATGCTGAAGCCGATCACGAACGCGTGGTCCACTTCGCGGAACTGCTGCTTGCTCTCAAGCCAATGTTCCCAGCAGGTCAAATCCTGTATCCGCGGTTCGACCACTTCGCGCAAGCAGCGCCCCGCACGGGCAATGTTGTTTTGCTCCGAGATGTAGGTGAGCATCAACGCGAGCAGCAGGAAAGGAATCGCGGCGTTGGCAAAAGCCGACGGGTGTTCGGCCGCCAGGTAGCCGGCGGTCAAAACGAGCGCCATGCCCGCAATCAAGATCCAGAAGATATGAGTCTTCGACTCGCGGATCTCATCCCGCAACGCGTGATACTGGCTTCGGACGAATTCATCGGTGTTCATGCGAACGCCTCCTGAAAAAGGGTCGCGCGAGCGACCAGAAAAGAATTCCAACGCCGCCTGATGCGCGCCAACCGGCTATCTCAAGCGCTTTCAGCCGGGCGACGCGCTCGACTCAGGATACCGCGCGACAGAGCCAATTCCCACTGGCGACAGATTCTATTTGGCATCTTCGGGCGCCCAAACGCGGAATTCGCCACCGCAGTGGAGCAGGCCCAACAGGTAGAGCATGCCGTCGTAGTAGCGCCATTGGCCCGTCGGCACGGGGGCGTTCCAGAGCGCTTCGACGAACTCTTTCGAGCGCGGGTCGGTGGCGGCCAGGCTGGCGACGGAGTTCATCGCGATCTGGCCGGTCGAGCGATCCTCGCTGAGCAGATTGCCGTCGAGTGTGTAGCGATTGCCGTACTTGTCGATTCCCTGCGACGCGAAGAACGCTTGTAAGCGATCGCTGAGTTGCTGCTCACGCGGATCCTTGGCCCAC
Source organism: uncultured Planctomycetota bacterium (assembly GCA_963847905.1). Taxonomy (GTDB): domain Bacteria; phylum Planctomycetota; class Planctomycetia; order Pirellulales; family Lacipirellulaceae; genus DASYDU01. Next base: position 633,162 of record CAWKBP010000009.1, read on the forward strand.
CAGGCCCAGTCGACACTCCAGTTCATCGCGGTCCGCCATGCGTCGGCATGGTGGTCGGCGCTGTGCGGATTCCACGGCGCAAGCCAAGGCGTGCCGTCGAAGTTGGCATACTCGGGCGTGAGCGCCGTCTGCTGGATTGGCGGCGAGCTGAAAAAATTCGCGGCTCGTCGTCGCCGCTTGTCGCCAAAAATCGCGATCCGCCTCCGGACCCCATTGCGCCCACAGCTCGTAAAAGGCCGGCAAGTGGTACGACGGATCGGTGTGCTCCCAGTTCACGACGTCGGGCGTGAAACGGACCATCGCCCGCTTCGGCTCGAACAGATTGCCCGCGGTCATCTCGCCTTTCACGGTTGGGCCGGTAATTTCCTTTCGATGACGCATCGCCGTGAGGATTCGATCGGCCTCGGCGCGGTAGTTGTAGATGCCCTCGCCGTTGCCCCAGCGATTGGCCGCGAAGTAGAGCGCTGTGGCAAAATACTCTTCGCCGTCAGGCGCCGGCATCTCGTCGTTCGGCGTGCCGTCCGTCTTGAGCGACCAGGAGAAGTAACCAAAGGCCGGGCTCGCCGGGTCGGCGTGGTGCATGTGCGTCTTCGCCCAATTCCAGAGGGCGTCGAACTCTGCCCGCTTATCGAGCTGGACCGCGATCATCATGCCGTACGACATGCCCTCGGAGCGGACGTCGTTGCTGCCGATGTCCTGGATGTACGCCAGCGGGCCGTTGACGTTCTTCCCGGCGGCGAAGTACACCGCTTTGCTCTTGGCGTCGCCGTGGAACAGCTGTCGATAGGACTGGTCGATCTTGGCCCGAACGTCGGCCGGTGCATGACCAGCCTCGACGAACAAGTTGCGATAGCGACCCGTAACAATGGCGCCCCCCTGCTCTGCTGCTCGCAGCAAGCCAGCTGTCCCGCCGCAACAGCACAAGATAGATAACACCGCTAACCGAACCCGCCACATCGTCGAAGTCTCCTGTACTTGGAAGGCTCCATTCTGGACGTTTCGGCCTGCCAACTCAACGCGCGGCGGAAAATGAATGCACTCGCGGCGGGATCGCAGAATTCGCGGGCCAAGTGGGCCACTTGCCCGCCCTGTAATAATTCAAGTTGGACATCGATGGATGTCCATAAAGGAGCCACTTCGTGCGACATAATAATTCAAATCATTTCTCTCCCTGGTTGATCGAAGACATCGACACGCCACGCGAAGACGCAAGCGGCGAGATTTCGACTCCCCGCCCGGTCAATCGTCCCGCGGCCGACGCCGATCTGCTCGACGCCTATTCCCAGGCAGTGATCCACGTCGTCGAAACGGTTTCGCCAGCGGTGATTAGCGTCTCGGGCGAAAATGGCGACGGACGCGGCGGCAGCGGCTCCGGCTTTCTCGTGACGCCCGATGGCTATGCGATTACCAACAGCCACGTGGTGAACGACCGCTCCAAGCTTTCCGCAGAAACCACCGATGGCGATCGGCTGCGCGTCGAGCTGGTAGGCGACGACCCGGCGACTGACCTCGCCGTGATTCGCCTCGCAGCGAGCGGCCTGCCGGTCACGCAGCTCGGCGATTCGGCCGCGCTCCGCGTCGGTCAGCTCGTGATCGCGATGGGCAGCCCGCTCGGCCTGCAGTCGACGGTCTCGACCGGCGTGGTGAGCGCGCTGGGCCGCAGCATGCGCGGCCGCGATGGCCGGCTGATCGAAAACGTGATTCAACACGCGGCCCCGATCAACCCCGGTAACTCGGGAGGCCCGCTCGTCGATTCGCGCGGCTTTGTCGTCGGCATCAACACCGCGATCATCGCCATGGCCCAAGGCCTCGGCTTCGCCATCCCGTCGAGTACGGCCGAATGGGTCCTCGGCGAAATCCTCACCCACGGCCAGGTCCGCCGCCGCCAGCTTGGCATCGCCGCCCAAGTCACGCGATTGCCGCGCACGCTGGTCCGCGAACTCGATCTCTTGGCCGACCAGGGTGTCGAAGTCCGCGAAGTCACTCGCGGCAGCCTCGCCGCGGCGGCCGGCATCGAACCGGGCGACGTCGTCGTCGCGCTCGCCGGTCGGCTCGTCACGTCGATCGACGACGTCCACCGGCTGCTAATGACGGTGCCGACCGATCAGGGCTTTGAACTGACGGTCCTGCGCGACGAGCTATTGGAGACGATCCACGTGCCGGCGGCGCGCGGGTAGTCGCTGGACTTTCCGGGAATTGGCTTGAAATCGCCAACCGGCGAATCTTCGAATATCTGCTTTTCGAATGGCTCTGGGGGTTCCCCGTGAGAATCCCGGCAGCGCCGGCTGACGCTGCTGGATATTGTAGACTTTGATATAATAGGCAGTGCGTCGGGCGAGCTGCCGCGACGGCTGAAGGCAAGCAAATAGCCGAGGATGACCGTACGATGACCACCGCACAATTGCTGGAACTTGCCAAGGAGACTCTCGAGCAACTTCCGCCGGAGCAATTGAAAGTGGCGGCAGAGTTCTTGAGATACCTCGACGAGCGAGCCAGCGACGAGGCGACGGAGGAACTATTGAAGATCCCCGGCTTGTTGGAAGATGTCCGGGAAGCAGAGCAGGAATTTAAAGAGGGAAAGGGGACACCGTGGCGCGAGGTGCGCCGCGATGTTTGATGTTCGCTTGTCGGCAAGGGCTAAGGACTTTTACGGCAAGGCGGAAAAGCCACTTGCCTGTATACTGGCTCGATGCTTTGAACAACTGGAGCACGAACCGAGTCACCATTCGAACGTCAAGCCGCTCAGAGGCAATCTTGCAGGTTGCTATCGATATCGAGTGGGCGACTACCGAGTCATCTACCGAATTGATGATTCACAACAAATGGTGCATGTCTTGAAAATCGCTCATCGCAGCGAAGTGTACGAGTGAGTGCCAACGTGAACGCGAGCTAGTATCGTCTCTTCTAGCCGGAAGGAAATCTGCTCCATGCCGGATCATGACGAATCGATTGCGGATTCCGACGCCGAATCGACACTGCCGGTCGACATCGAGATCGTCGTTGATGGTCGGCCGCAGCGGCTGCGGTACGACAAGGCATTCGTCCTCGCATGTGCATTGCTTGAAAACGGGCAAACGAGCGAGGCGGGCAAGCTTTTCGAGCGGTTGGAAGCATTCACCGATCGCGGTCCGCGGGCGTTTATCATGCAGGCCTTTTGTGAGGCCGCGTCGATGCGGGTTGAGAAGTGTGGCGAATCGCTTTCAGCCGCCTTCGAAGGCGAGGATCAAAAGATCGCCGACGCACTGCAGAGCGCCTTCGTTTCCTATCACGTCGGCATTCGCCAGGACGCATTGCAGGTGATGACCGACCTCGTGAACGCACACCACAATCTGCCCACGCTGTGCCTGCTCTTGGGCAACATGCTCAAGGCGGACGAAAAACTCCCGCTGGCGCGAAATGCTGGACGCTCGCGGTCGAGCGCGATCGAACGGGTGGAGCGGTCGGTGCGGCTGCTGCACGCCAGTTGAAGAAATTCAACGCGGAGGCAGCCGGCGCCTAAAACGGCGAGCCCGCTTCTCGCCCCCTATCGCGGTCCGTCTTCGACGGGGTCCAGCGCCTGATAGGCACGGCACAGTCCAAACAGGACGAGTAATGCAAGCACCGCCGGGCCGACGAACAGGCCGGTCGCGAAGACGGCGTACGCATTGACTGCGCCGCCGGTCCAAGTTGCGACCGCGCGAGCGATGGCGGCCGCGGCAAATCCCCAGCCAGCCACGACGCCCAGGCCGGCCGCAAACAACAGTCCTTTGCCCGTAAACGTCAGCATCGTGCGAAAGAACACTTCGAGCCCTTCCTGCTGCGCGCGATACGGATAGAGCAGGAAGATGAAATTGTCGAGGGCGAAGACCAGCGCATTGAGCGGGACCAGCACCACGAGCGCGGTGCCCAGGTGGCCGAGCGGCAGCGACCGCGCCGCAATCGCCACGGCCAGCACCGCCGCTTGGAAGGCCGTGGCGATCAGAATCGGAGTGAGCATTTGGCCCAGCACTGCGGCGCACGGCGTGATCGGCAAACCCTTCAAGATCGAGAGCCGCTCGAAATCGCGGCGGAAGTCGAACCGCAGCGCCGTGGGCAACAGCAGGAATGTGTAGAAAGCAAGCGTAATCGTCGTCCCGAGAAACGCGTGGAACGGGTCGGCGATGACGAACAGCGGCGCACACGTCAGAATCGCCGGAGCGATCATCGCCGTGAGCAGACTCCCCCAATGTCGGCGTGCCCCGACCAATTGCCGCCAGGCCAGCGCGCCCGCGCCGCTCAAGTATGGAAGCCGCTGCAACGCGGTTTGACGGGGCCGGCCCGTGACGTGGCTGTGATTCCGCGCCAACTGCAATTCGACCGGAAGGTACGAATCGCGTTCTCGTCGAGCGACGCGGCGGACCGTTCTCGCATACAATCCAATCACCGCAAACGCGAGCCCCGCGACGATTACCAACGCCACGCCAGCGAGTCGAAGATCCGCGGCGTTCGCACTTTCCGCGACGATCAGATCGACAAATGGCCGAAACGGAAGCCCGATGGTGCCGGCGATCGATCCGTTGACCTGCACCAGGATCGCCAGTAGCCGGTCGAGTAGCCCATCGCCCAATTCGATCCGCGCGAACGCGTACTCGCCGACGAGCTTCTTGCCGACGGCCAAACCACCAACGACCAGCCCCGCCACAACCGCCGTGCGATAAACCATGTACGCACCGCGTCCCATGCCCCAAGCGGCGATGTCGACCGCCATCCGCAGCAACTCGAGCGCGAGCATCGCCAGGAGCAGCCCTGCGAAACCCATCGTCAACGAACGCAAGTCGGGGAGCAGGAGCACGGTGAACAGGCCGGCCTTGAGAATCGTCGTGACCGTCACCGAGGCAATTTGATAGGCCACCAACTCGCGCGGCACCAACGGCATCGCACTGAGCAAATCACGCTCGGCCGGCGACCAGTCGAACGGACTCTCCGGCCGGAAAAACGCTGCCTTGGCGAAGTGCCAAATAGCGTAGATCACGAGCCCCAACGACAACAGGCGCCGAGCGTGGCGGGCGAGGCCGACTGGCGATACCAAACAGTGAGTGCCGCATTACCGAGCCAGGCCACGGCGAGCACGCAGGCCACGACCGAGAGCACCAGCCGTCGCGGCTGGCAGAAGCGGTGCCAGATCCGCCGGCGACGACCCCGGCTCTGCAGCTGGAGCAACTCGAGCGTGCCCGGATGAAATACGTTTGTCGTCATAGCGATGTCGCGGCAAAGTAGATTTCTTCCAGGCTCGCGTCGGCGTCGACATGCTCGAAGCTGGTTCGCAGCGCGTCGATCGGTCCGAAAAACCGCTGCACACCGCGGTCCAGGATCAAGACGTGCGTACACAGGTCTTCGACCATCGCCAGCATGTGCGAGCTGACGACGACTGCTGCCCCGTTGGCCGCACGCTCTTGGAGAGATCGTTTGAACACGCGGATTCCGTGCGGATCGAGCCCCGTGAGCGGTTCGTCGAACAGGATCGCCTGCGGGTCGTGGAGATAGCCGCAGCAGATGGCCAGCTTCTGCCGCATGCCGCGCGATAGGCTGCTCGCCGGTGCGTGGAGTTTCGCGGTCAGCTCAAACTCGTCGACCAGCGCGAGCGCCTTGGCGTCGGCGTCCGCCACTCGGTAGATGCTCGCGTAGAACGTGAGATGTTCGGCGACTGTCAAATCGGAAAATAGCGGCGCATCGTCCGGCACGAATGCCAGCCGGCTCTTGGCCGCGATCGGATCGGCCTCCACGTCGTAGCCAGCAATCGAGAGCCGCCCGCGGCTAGGTGGAATGATTCCCGCCAGCGCTCGCATCGTGGTCGTTTTGCCGGCGCCATTGGGGCCAATCAGCGCGAGCAGCTGGCCCGGCTCAACGCAAAATGAGATGCCCCGCGCCGCCGCATGGTCGGCATAGGCCTTATGAAAATCGTCGACTTCGATCACGCGGAGAGTCCCCTGGTCGCGGCAGCTGAAGGGGCAATCCGTGCGTGACACCCGCCACCGCTCGACCCTCGACAAGTCTACGTTGCGGGGCTCTTCCGCCACTTACCCGCCGGCCGTCCTATGCACCCACGGCGGGATGCATATGTGACGGCGGGACGGGTTGCGCGGGATAATGCGGCCGATTCGAGCCGGCCAGTCGACGGACTACTTGGCGACGGTGAGTTGCCGGCTGAGGTTGGCGATTTGCAGTTCCAGCCGTTTGATCTCGCGGGTGAGCGAAAATCTATGCATCTCCATCCAGAACCACATCTTCAACATCGCCACCGAGAGCAATCCCCACATAAAAGCGGTTGCCCAGGCGATCATCGCCCGCGTCGTCTCCGCCTGAAAAAACTGATAGGCCGCGAAGCAGACCAACCCAAAGGCCGCGAAGCTGAACACGAACGCCAGCGCGTTGAGCCAGCGATTCCGGCCGTGAAAGGTCTCGATCAACTGCTCGTGGATCGGCAAATCGCCGCGATAGTGTTCGAGCAGCTCTGCGTCGTCGCGTCGCAGCGCTTCGCGGATTTGCTCGTCGATGTTTTTCATGAGTCGATCAGTCATGGTAGTTTCCTTTCGAGAATGGTCTTGAGCTCTTGCTTCGCATAGTGGAGCCGCGACTTAACGGTCCCCAGCGGAAGCGAAAGGGCATGGGCTATTTCGGCGAGCGACATCTGTTCGAGGTAAAACATCGAAAGCGCCGTGCGCCGATCGGGCGAAATCTGTTTCAGGGCCTTACGCAGCATCTCGACGTCGTCAGCCTGGTCGGCGTCACCGGCCCCGCCTTCATCGGTAGCGTGCTGAGCAGCTTCGTCGGCGAGTGCGCTGTTATGCGCCCGCTCGCGTTGCCGCTGGCGGACCCAATCGGCACATTTGTAGGTGACGATCTGATACGCCCAGCGACGAAAGCAAGCGGCGTCGCTCAGCTTGCCCAGGGAGCGAATGATCGCCACCCAGGCCTGCTGCACGACATCGCCAGCCGCGTCGCGGTCGTCGGTCAGCCGCATCGCTTGCCGCCACAATCGCGGCTGCCAGCGTTCGACCAACTCCGAGAGCGCAGCCGCGTCGCCATCCTGGCACCGCAGCACCAACCATTCGTCGTGAATGTCTTCCGGATCTCTCATCGGCCCAACGATATCCTAGTCGGGCGGACGAGCAAAAGGTTCAAAGTCCGGAGACGAGATAAGAATTGAGGCAATTTCTGCCGATTTACTCAGCCACGGCCGACTGCTCGAAGCCGGCTGCCGAGAGTTGCTGACCGACCGCTGCGACCACCGCGTCTCCCAGCGACGCCTCGGCGGGCACACCGCTGGCGGGCTTCTTCATGCCAGCAAGATAGGCCTCGCGCTCCAAATTGAGCTTACCGATCTGCAGCTGAATGTCGGCCCGCTTGGCCGCCATGTCCTTCACGTAGGCCTCGCGCTCTTCGTCCGAGAGCTTCTGCAGCGGCTCGGGCATTTCCTCCGACTTCACTCGGCGAAGGACTTCTTTATCCTGGCTGAGCGCGTCGACCAAGTCGCGGCTATGGTTTTGATAGCCATCGGTCGCCTTCGCCGCGGCCCGCGCCGCGAGCACGCCGCCACCCATTCCGGCCGCGTTTGCATCTTGAGTCTGTTGACTCGCACAGTTGTAAGTCCGAATGTCTTCCGTGCCATACCACAGGTAGGTTCTATTCAACTCGCCATTGAGCCGGATGATGATCGCGTCCTGCGGACACTTCACTTGCACTACTGCGCGGTCCTGATTGATGTTGAACGACTGGCCCTCGGCGAGCTTCGCGCCATCCTGCCACATACCGCGCCGGCCTTCGTCGCCGTTGCCGCAATGGATCGTGTTGACGACGACACCCCGTTCAATCGCCAGCTTGCAGGCGTCTTTGTAGTTGACCGTACCCTGGGTGAACGGCTCGTTGCCGGCGATGAAGATCGCTTTGTAGCCGTTGGGCTCGGTGGACCAATCGAGACTCTTCACCGCGACGTCGATCACCTGGCCACAGTATTCGTCGCCGCCGTTGGTGGTGAGCGCGAAGAGCGACTCCGAGAGTTTGTCGAGATTATCAGTGAGCGGCACGACTTGCCGGATGTAACCCTCGGAGGCGGGAAGCCCCATATTGCCATACTCGAACAGCGCCACCCGCAGCACCGGCGTCTGGCCCGCCTTCTTGGCCTTGGCAAATTGCTGGACGATGGTCCACAGCTGGCTCTTCGCCTGGTTGATGAGCCCGTCCATCGAGTTCGAGGTATCGAGCAGGATCGCCACGTCGACCGTCGGGCGCTTGCCAGAAAACGGCGGTTTGCTCGAAAGCTTCACTTCATCGCCCGGCTTCTCGACGGTGATCACCACCTTGGTCGACTCTGCTCCGGCCAGCGATGCACCGGCAAACAGCATCAAAACCGCCGCGGACAATTTCATGGAACGTGACATGCTGGACTCCTCTGTTCAGTAAGGACTTGCAGGGACAAATTGTGGGGAATTTGAAAAGGGACTTCATCGAAGCCGCCGACGTTCTCGTCGCCGCCAAAGTCTTCGACGCGACCGGATTGCAGAGAGTTCCCGACTTTTTTCGCGGGATTTCTCGAGCGCTGGCGTTCGCCTCGCCGCATTCATAGACTGAGAGAGTGCCAAATCTGCACATTTCACCTAATTTGACGGGGACTCAGGCCGATGAAACGTTGCCCTCGCCTCTTCTTAGTTCGGTCACTGACGATTTTGTTATTGCTTGCCGCTGGCGGGCAGCGGGCAGTAGCGGAAGAGTCGTTCCGCATGCCCGTGTATCCGGATTCGCCCGCACCGCCGTCGCGGACGCAAGCGGAAGTGCAGCAGCTGCTCGCCGGCGCGGATGATTCGGCTGCCAAAGAAGACGCGGCTGCGCGATCGTTGCGGATCGTGATGGTGGCTGGGCCGAAGGATCACGGTAAGGGCGAGCACGATTATCCGGCGTGGCAGAAGGTCTGGCCCGGCTTGCTCAAGCAGGCGCCCAATACCGAAGTCGACACCGCCTGGGAGTTTCCCTCGCCGAAACAAATCGAATGGGCCGACGTCCTCGTGTTCTTCCAACGCGGACGCTGGAACGACGAACGGGCCGCGGCGATCGATCCGTTCCTCGCCCGTGGTGGTGGCGCGGTCTACATCCACTGGGCCGTCGACGGACAAGGCGGCCAAGCCGAATTCGCCAAGCGGATCGGCCTGGCCTCGCTAGGCGGCTCGATCAAGTATCGCCACGGCGCGATGAACGTCGACCTCCACCCGGGCAGCGACCACCTGATCGCTCGCAATTTCGAAAAGATTGATCTCGTCGACGAAGCGTATTGGAAGCTGACGGGCGACCCCGCCCAGCTCAATCTCATTGGCACCTCCACTGAAGATGGCGAGCCCCAACCAATCTTTTGGACTGTCGAACGCGGCCGCGGACGCGTGTTCGTCTCAATCCCCGGCCACTACAGCTGGACATTCGACGACCCCGCGTTTCGCACGCTGCTCCTCCGCGGCATCGCCTGGTCCGCCCGCCGCGACGTCGACCGCTTCAACGAACTGGTGACGCTTGATGCTCGGGTGGAGTAGGGTAGAGAACGGGAACCGGAACGCGATCGCGGTCAACCATAAAATTGATCCGGATAGTTTGCTTGGGTAAGTGTATAATTGCATGGGCAATCTTTCCGTCGCCAACTGATCGGTTAATCCATGACGACTTTTTCTGAAATCCTCGATGCCGCCAGCTCACTAACTGCAGACGAGCAGCAGGAGTTGATGGAAATTATTGGCCGGCGCCTTGCCGAGCAGAACCGCGCACAATTGGTGCGCGAGGTGAACGTTGCTCGCGCCGAACTTGCCGACGGGCGCGCCCGTGCCGCGACGGTCCAAGAGATTATCGACGAGGTAAACGGTGACACGTGAGCTCGTTCGTACGAACGCGTTCATTCGTGCCGCGAAGCGCTTCGCCAAAAAGAATTCGCAATGCGTCGCCGATGTGGAGGCCGCGCTGGTGCTGCTCCACGCAGACGCATTTAGCCCGAAACTTAGAACCCACAAACTTAAGGGCAATTTAGCCGGTCTCTGGGCGTGTAGTGCGGGCTACGATCTGAGGATTATATTCGATTTTACACAACATGACGGTCGCGAGGCGATCGCTCTATTGGGCCTCGGTACGCACGACGAAGTTTATTAGTTTTACTTCGTCAAGCGAGGCTATCACTTTCCCGCGGCCTCGTTCCCCGATCCCCAACCAAGTAGGCCGCCCAGGCTCGGCAGCAGCGAGCCGCCTTCCTGAGCCGCTTCCGGCGGCGTCACATCCTGGTGCACCATGTCGAGTTCGGCGTGGAGCGTGAGTGCGTCGGCCGAGTCGACGCGGGCGACTTCGAGCGTGAGTCCGCGAAACCATTGCATCAGCGGCATCTCAAAGTCGGCTGGGATCTCGGTGAGCAGGAAGCGGTTCTGCGGCGTGACGGCGGTCGAGGCCCACAGGCGGCGAGCGCCGGGGGCGGGGAGGAGTTCTTCGGCGGCTTCGGGCCCGCGTGCTGAAGCACGCACACCGTCTTCTAAGAGTTCGTATTCTCCACCGAGTGGATCGACGAAGTGACCGCCCACCAGGCCCTCGGCCACAGCACGGGCTTGATCGGGCGGCACATGCAGCTGCGCTGTGAGCGAGTTCATGAAGCGACTCGCGCTCGACGACGCCTGCCGGGCTCGCATGTACCCAAAGCCATTCACCCCGGTGGCGATTTGCTTGTCGTGCAAATCGTCGATCTGCAGACGAATCTGTGCGGGCCTTTCGGCTTCGACCATCGCCAGTTGGGGCCCGACCTCCATCAACACGTCGCGTTGCAGCGAGAACAAGAAAAAGTCATCATGCCGCTGCTGCCAGGTATTGAACCAACCTTGGTGCCGCGCGATGCCGTCGCCATCGGGCGGACCAATCGCACCGCCGAGGAAGCGATCAAGCAGCACCAAGGGCCGCGGCCAGGTGCCGAAATAGGCGCGGAAATACTCTTCCGGCCCGCCCGCCGGCTTCGCCTCCCCTTGTCGCACCACGAGCGGCGTGCGGAAATCGCGGACGCCGCCGAACACACGCACCGGCTGACCCAGCGCATCGACGCTCAACTCAAGCGACGCGACGTCGCTCGCGATCGGCGCAACGCGCGTCATTTCCTCCGGACCCAGCATGCGAGCCCACTTTACGATCCGCGTCTGGGAATAGGGGGCGACGCGGACGTCGAGGGTGATGCGGTCGATTTCGCCGTCATCGGACGTCAGCTTCTTGACTGCTGCCGCGACCGGTGCAAAGTGGCCCACTTCGGCGGCAATCGATTGAATGAACTCCGCGTAGTGGGACGCCTCAGCTCGCGTGATTGGGCCGACCGGCATGTCGGCGATTGGCACAAACCAGCCCGGCGTGCCACGAACCGAATCTTGAAAGCCATTTTTTTCGGCCACCAGCCGGCTGCCATCAGCGCGGTCGCCAAAACCCTGTGGAAGCAGCTGAGCCGCGATCAATTCATCGACCGTGCTGGCCGGCGATCCTTCGGCCTGGGCCGCCATCCGCGCGATTTCGAGCACTCGCATCTCGCCGATCGACCGCAGCCGGCGATCGAGCTCGGTGCGATACGCGGGACTGGCCATGTTCTCGAAGAACGGCGTCGAGAGGTAGAGAAATACCGTATCATCCCGCGCAAGTGGCATCGCACGGCGTGTATTCTTGAATTCGCCCAGCGTCCCGAGCGAGCCCGCCCCGTTGGCGTCCGCGACCTCTAAGAAGCGCTCGGCCAGCTTGCTACTAGTGGTGATCAAATGAAAGTCGCCGTCAACCACGTAATACGACCGTAGCTTGCCGTCCGGCGTCGAGAGAAACGACACATCGTGCCCGGCAATCTGCACCGTCTCAAGCTTGGCCCCGGGCGTGTTTGCCGCCAGGTCGTCGCGTTGGCCATTGAAGTTTCGACTCAAAAGGAAATTATTGTTCGCCTGAAAGATGATGCCAAAGGCCGCGCCGTCGTTGAGATAGTAGTCGAGCCCGATGAACGCCACGTCGTTGATCACTCGCGGCCCCATCACGCGGGCTGTGCTCGACTCGCCGGTTGCCAATTGCGTCTGTAGTCGATCGCGCGTCGCCCGGTTGATACTCCGCAACGAGATCATGTTGCCCAGATCGTTCTTCCAATGCCGGAAAAAATCGCGGTACCACAAGTAGTTGTTAAAATTGCCAAACCGCTCGTAGAAACATTCGGCCGGCACATGCGACGCGAGGGGCTCGACCTCGACGCTGTCACCAGGCATTGGCAACTCGCCAATTGCTCCCGACGCGGCGAACGGCGACGGCGGCAGCGGTACGTCGGCCGCCTGCGCCACGCCAAACCGCCCCAACACCAAATCGCACTCTATCAGTGCCTGGTACGCCTCGTTGGCCGTAAGCTGCGCGACCCAAGAGCCGCCGATTCGCTCGCGGCCGAAGAGAGCCAGCTCCGCCTCCGGCATCGGTCGTCCGAGTCGCCGCGCCCAGTTGGCCGTGAGATAGTTGTCCACGACTATCGGATACTCGGAGTCTCGCTGTACCCGTTCGTAGCGGTCGCACACCGCGTCCCACCAATCGTCGACCAGATCCTGGTAGTCGTCGCGGTCTCGTTCGGGCGTGACCGAAAGCCGCTGCGCACCTGGGGTGTGCAACGTCAGTTCGAGCGGTTCGTTGCCGCGGAACATAAAGTAGTAGGTCGCCCGGTTTGGCAATTCGATGTTGATAAACCGCCGCACGATCCGCCCGAGTTGCCGCCGATGCTTGAGCACCGGATAGAGCAGCCGATCACTCGCTTCGGTGATGCCGAAGCGAGCGTCAGCGCTGGCGGAATCGTCCTGCGGCAGATCGACGGTCACGCGTCCCACGCCAAACGGCTCGCCTCGATACGCCTCGACGCGAATTGCGGCCTGGCTAAATTCCGTCGCGACACTTGCGAGGAACAGCGCGACCGCCGCGGAGCGAAAACATCTGGCATTCATACGACGGCTCCGGGAGAGCGTGGGCGGATTGCGATTCGCCTGGCAGCTCTCCATGCTATACGCGGAAAACGGCGTCCGGCAAGTCGCCCGCATGCCATCAGCCTCCATCGACCCACCACCAATAGCAGTCATTCGCTCACCATGGTGCAATATTTGCCACCCCACCAACGAATGCAGAATAGCGGAATTCTCACGACCGATTGGCGACAGCGGGGCAAATGAGCGACATGCGTTCCTCAGCCAAATGCCTTGCGTAAAGGGTCCACTATGGGAAAATAGATGACAGTACGAACGGCGACAAAGTGAGCGGTTCGGTCCTCAAGCGTCACCGCACCTCGATCCGCAGATTTGTCTGACATCGCAAAGGCCCATGCTTCTCCCCCGTTTCACTCTCCGCACGATCCTGGCCATCACCACGGCTGCGGCGGTGTTCTTCCTGCTGGTCGGCACCGGGTTTCGCGGCCAGGCCTGGGCGTGGGGCGCGGCAATCGGCATCTTGAGTCTCGGCGTCGCGGCGCTGGTCCACGCCGCGTGCTTCGGCATAGTCTGGTGCTTTGCTCGGCTCTCCGCCGCGGGCTCGAGTGATTCGCGTCGCGACCAACTCGGCATGGCCGTCGAGGAGGCAGCACCGTGACCCCGTCCGGAAACAGTCGCTCCATATCGCGGTCCGTGGGAAGTCGTGTCGCGCGGGTCATGTGCTCGTGGCTCCTCGTCTGCGTCATCGGCGCAGTCGCCTCCGCCCAGTCGACAGGCCCAACCATTTCGTATGGAGCTCGTGGATTCGTCGTCACCATGCCCAACGACGCGACCTATTCGCAGGCAAATCAGCTGCGGCTCGAAGTCGATACCCGCTGGCCGCTCAACTACGGCTATCGGCCAATTCGCGTCGTCGTGAAATCGGCACAACCGACCACCGCCGCGCATCGCATCAAGATTCGCGTTCACATCGCCGCCTGGGAATCGCCGAATCTCGAAGTGGATCAAAGCTTTGATATGCCGCTCGGCGCGACGGAAGCCGAGGCCATCGTCCGCTGTCCACAGTTTCAGGCGGAGTACAGCTACTGGTGGGACGTCTGGGTCGACGGAGCGCGCGATCGTGAACTTTGCTACGACGAAATCGGTTCCACCACTTTAAACACGACGGGCTTCACCAACTCCACGGGACCGGCCATCAAAGTGTTGGTCGTCGGACCCAGCGCCGACAGCAACCGCTCCCGCGGCACCGGCTCCGGATTATTTGAATCCTACTCGCTCACCATTGCCGAGCTGCCCAGCCGCTGGATTGACTACAGTGCGTTCGACGTGGTGGCGATTTCGCCGGAAGATCTCGAAACACTGGCGATCACCCGGCCCGACGCACTCACCGCGCTCCGCCAGTGGACGCGCGCCGGTGGCCAGCTCTGGGTCCACGCGGTGGGCGACGGATGGAAACAGCTCGGCGATGTGGAACGTTTGCTGGAGCTTACCCCGAACGGCAAGATCGCCTCTTCTGCCGACGACACGAAGGACGAAGCAATCGACTCCGCGAATCGCTGGCAGCCGATCGAACTCCGCGCGGGCGATCGCCGGCCCAGCGTCTCTGTCCAACACATTCCGACCGGCGAAATGCAATTGATCAGCGATCCCATTCAGATCGAGCGGCTTAGGCAAGATGCGGACTACATCGTCTCGGACGAGGAGTCTGTGGAGGTGGCTGCTCCGGCGGATGGCGCTGTCCAGTCCAAGTGGACCGACACGGCCAATTGGTATGTCGAACGCCCGCTGGGCTTGGGCCGCGTGCGGGCCTTTCGCCCCGAGTGGGACCCGGACGGCTTCCGCATCTCGTGGATGATGCTGGCTAGCGAATCATTCAATCCAGGCGTTCCGTCGCCCAGGCCGCGGACGCCGCTCACCGCCACTCTCGACACTACGCGCAACTGGCAATCACGCCATGGCCTGTCACCCGATCTGGCCAACGAAGATTTTGCCGATCTCTTGGTGCCCGGCGTCGGCTTGGCGCCGGTGAACGAATTCCGAGTACTGATCACGCTGTTTGTGCTGGGCATCGGGCCGCTCAGCTATTGGCTGCTGATGCGGGCCAATCGGCTGCACCTGATGCTGCTCACTGTACCGATCATCGCCGCCGGACTCACCTCGGCGCTCTTCGCCTATGCACTAGTTTCCGACGGTTTGTCGACGACGGTCCGCGTCCGCAGCTTCACGTCGCTCGATCAAACGACGGGCGAGGCGGCCACTTGGGCGAGGCTCTCCTATTACTCCGGCCTGGCGCCGAGCAACGGACTCGAGCTGCCGGATGATGTGACCTTCTATCCGATTTTACCCGGTTGGAACGAGACGGGCGACAGCGCGGCACTCGGCGTCGCCCGCAAGTTGGCCTGGTCCGCCGACAAACAACGGCTCACCGGCAGTTGGCTGCGTTCGCGTGTGCCGACGCAGTACCTCAGCGTGCGGGCCCGCAAGTCACCGTACCATCTTGGCCTGGAATCACACGACGGCCAGCTCACTGCGACTAATAAATTGGCGACACGAATTCTCTTCGTCGCGGCGGTCGACGACCAAGGCAACGTCTTCAGCGGCGAGGCGATCGACGAGGACGCCACAGTGCGCCTCAAACCGACGACTTATTCAGAAGTGCTCAAACTATTACGACAGCGGATACTCGAGAATCAGCCGGAGATGCCCCTTGCTCTGGCCGACGAACAGAACAACATTTCGCTCGCCGAGCGGCGCGGTCGGCGCCGTAGGCTTCAGCAGCGCTACGACCTCGATTACGGCATCGAACGACTCAGCGACAACCTGCTCAGCGGCGCCATCTCGAATTTGGCAGAGAACAACGCCGAGGGCACGCTCAATTTGCCGCCGAACTCCTACGTCGCGATCACGGAAACCGGCCCCGAAGTCGCACTCGGCGTCGAAGGCGCCGAAGAAGAGGCAAGTTTTCACGTCCTCGTCGGCCACTGGTAGCGTGCAATCCTGTTTCCCCTGTTTCCCCCGACTCCTGACTCCCGGCTCCTGACTCCCGTCTCCTCCCCCCCATGATTCGCACCGCCACCACACAGATCGAGCTTCGCCAGTTGCACCGCGTGTTCAAGGACACGCACGCGGTGAACGACGTCTCGTTCGAAGTGGCCGCCGGAGAAGTGTTCGGCTACATCGGCCCCAACGGCGCCGGCAAAACGACGAGCATGCGAATCCTCGCCACGCTCGACGAACCCACCTCGGGCGACGCGCTGGTCGACGGATTCTCGGTTGTCGACGATCCCGATCGCGTGCGGCGACGGCTCGGCTTCATGCCCGACTACTTCGGCACCTATCAAAATGTCGACGTCCGCGAGTATCTCGATTTCTTCGCCCGGGCGTACGGGCTCCGCGGCACCGAGCGGCTCCGCGCGATCGCCTACGTGATGGACTTCACGCAACTCGATTCTCTCGCTAGCAAGCCGATCGTTGGTCTCTCCAAAGGCATGAAGCAGCGACTCTGCCTCGGGCGGACGATGATCCACGACCCCAGCGTGTTGGTGCTCGATGAGCCAGCCGCCGGGCTCGACCCGCGGGCGCGAATCGAGCTCCGCGAGATGATCGGCCGGCTCGCCAGCGACGGCAAGGCAATCCTCATCAGCTCCCACATCCTCACCGAGCTTGCCGAGATCTGCCACCGCGTTGGCATCCTCGAACAAGGCGCGCTGCTGGCCGTGGGCACCGTTGAAGAAATCAGCGCGCGGGTGCAAGATTGTGGCCAGGTGCGGGTGCGCGTGCTCGCCGAACGCGAGCGGCTCGTCCGTTGGCTCGGCGAGCGCGCAGACGTATCTGATGTTCGTGGTGAAACCGAGCTGATCACATTCGCCCACGTCGGCGATCGGTCCAGCGAAGCGGCGCTGCTCCGGGCGATCGTCGAGGCAGGATTCGCCGTCGTCGAGTATGGCACTCGGCACAAGAGCCTCGAGGACGTGTTCCTACACGTCACGGAGGGCCGCGTGCAATGAGCGACGCCTCCTTCGCCCACGAGCGCCGGTCGCAGCCGCTCGCCGAAAATCCCGAGCCGCTTGCGTCTTCGCGTCCGGCGGATGCGACCACGCGGAACACGGAGCTGGCTCGACTTTGGCAAACGGTCGAAGACCGCCTCGCCCAATGGAGCGATTGGCTCAATCCGATCCTCGTCAAAGAAACGCGTCAGGCGCTCCGCAGCTGGCACTTCACGTTGACTTTCATTCTGGTGCTCGTCGCCTGCTGGGTGGCGACCATCGGCGGAATCGCGCTGATCGGCCCGAGCATTTATTACGCAGCGGGTGGCGGTGAACTGCTCCGCGCCTACTACGCGATCCTCTCGCTGCCGCTGTTGTTGGTCGTGCCATTTTCGGCCTTTCGGTCGCTCGCCGCCGAAAGCGAGGACAACACGTACGACCTGATCTCGATCACGGCGCTCGGGCCGCGGCAAATCATCAGTGGCAAACTCGCCAGCTCCGTCGTGCAGATGATCATGTACTACTCGGCGATCACGCCCTGCCTGGCGTTTACCTACTTGCTCCGCGGCGTCGACGCGCCGACGATCGCGCTGCTCTTGGCCTATACCTTCTTCGCCTCGATCGCGCTGTCGTTGGCGGGCCTGCTGCTGGCGACGCTCGTTCGGCGCGGTTACGGGCAGGTGGTCGTGTCGGTCGCCTTTGTCGCGCTACTGCTGGTTGGGTTTGCCCAAGCTCAGTATTTTGCCGCCGGGCTCGTGCAGTTCGGCTTTGAATTCTACGACCAGCCCGAATTCTGGATTGCCAACGGTTTCGGAGCGACGATTTACGCCACGACGATGGCTGCTCGCGTATCTGGCCGCCACGGCGATGATCACCTTCGCCACCGAAAACCGCTCGACGCCGCTGCGAAAGGCGATGCTCGTCCAACAAGCGGCGATCGTCGGCACGTTCGCCTGGATGTGGATCATGACCAACTTTGAAGCGTTTGTCGTGATCGGGTTCGCAATGGCTAGCGGTTTCTACTGGTTCATCCTCGGGTCGATGCTCAATGGCGAGCAACCGCAGATGTCCCGCCGCGTGATGCGCGGTCTGCCGCAAAGCAGCGTGGGCCGTCTATTTCTCACCTGGCTCAATCCCGGGCCCGCGAGCGGCTATATGTTCGCCGTCGCCAATTTGACATCGGTCCTATTGATTGCGCTGCTGCCGACGGTACTGTGGATGCGGAATTCCGGCTTGCCCTCCAATCTTCCGGATCCCGAGGTGCTGCTCTATTTCCTGATCATCGGCTGGGGCTACGTCGTCGCCTATCTCGGCCTGGGCCGATTGACCGTCGCACTCCTGCGCAGAGTGACCGAGGTCACGATGTTTGCCAGCGTTCTCTTGCATCTATTGCTGGTGCTCATCGGCGGCGGTATCCCGACCAGCATCGAGTGGATGTCGCTCGATTTGCCCGCGAACACATATAGCTACATGCACATCACCAACCCGGTAGGAACCCTCCAGTACATTGCGGAGTTCCATCCCGCGCCGGAAGCTCCCGTGCTGTTGGTGTTGATTCCCGCGGCGGCTTGCTGCGTGCTACTGCTGAATCTACCCGGGCTGGTGCGAGAAATGGAGCGTGTCCGCACGGCACTACCAGCGCGTGTTGTCGAAGACGAAGCTGAGCTGCACCCGCCGCCCGAGTCGTGGCCGCAGAGTCCGTGGGATACCGACGAGTAGATGCGACGAAGGTTGTCGGCAGATCCCGCTGCCTATTGGCCGAGCCTGCCCCGACCGTAACCCACGCTGATCCAACCTCCCACATGCGGACCTGTCGATTCCGGCAAGTCAAGATCGAAGTCCACCGCTGGTGAGAGATCCAGCTCGCCGAAGTGGTCGCCCGCGATGGGCGTCCATCCGATTGGGATGACCGAGGTTGGTTGCATTAATATCGGGATGGCAAATTTGGCCGGCTGCGAGTTGGGTGTCACCGGGGGCAGGCGAACGGGAGCTGGTTTCGCACTGCACGACTCGGCCGCGCGCGTGGGCGCCGACTGTAGAGCAATGGATACGAATAGCGCACACGCGGCCCACATCGGCAGTCGGCAGCTTGAAGTTTGGCTATTGCGTTGGCGCCCGTGCATATTGTGGTCCCTGTAAGCTCTTGCATCGGCCCGTCGCGGCCTCAACGCAAAGACGGCGAGCCAGTTTGCGGATTGGTCCGCCGAGAATCGACTTGAGCCGGCGGCGGGTGGCCGCACAATTTACCCAATCCTGAACAACGAACTCGATTACTCGACTCGGTGCGACGTCGGATTCAGATGGTAGATCGCGTCCTTGCTGACGGGATTGGCCGGAATTCCGTGAGGCAGAAAGTCGGCATCGGCCGCGATGTCGGCGAGATTCTCGGCCGGCCAAGTGCCCTTTTCGACGTACCAGCGTTCGACCGCGGCGGTGAGAGTCGCCCGATTGAGATTGTCCGCCTTGGCCTTGGCGGCGTCGCTGGAAACCGTCCACCGCGGATGGGCAACGAAACCAATGATCACGACGATCCCGAGAATCGCCGCCACTTCCACCCAAGAGAATCCACCGCGTTGAGAATGAAGTTCGTCGTCCATCGGAACGAGACTCCTGCCGTGTCTCTCCGTCCGCTGCCGCGTCAGGCCAGGCACGCTCGTGCCGAATCCTGGTACAGCGCCTTGAGCACGTCGCGCCGGGCGATCAGACCCACCAGCTTGCCGTCACGCATCACCGGCAAACGGCGCACGCGGTGCACGATGCACAGGTCCGCGATTCGGCTGATCGGGTCGTCGGCGTTGACCGTGATCACTTCCCGAGTCATGTGTTGGCCGACTGTCTGGTTCCGTACTTCGTGATCGTAGACCATCGCCAACATCGCAAACTCGGTAATCACGCCCACCAGCCCTCCCTGGTGATCGACGACTGGCAAGCCGCTTATCTGCTTATTGATCAACATTTCAATCGCATCCGTGATCGACGTCTCCGGGCGCGTCGTGATCAACTCTTCGGTCATAATCGATTCAGCGGTCAACATTCCAATGCTCCTAATCGCCGACGAATGGAAGTGTCAATTGACTTCCGACACGCGAGCCGGCCCGCGTATCAAGACAAGACTAGTTCGCGGTATTCGTGGTCGCCACCGCAATGGCCGTGAACCCGTCGATTCCGGCCGTCTTGCCCCCGCGCGCCGCACATGCACCCGGAAGAACCGCTATAACCAAACATTTCCTCATCGCGAAATGATGCGCCGAAAACCTGCCGACTGGTATATTGAAGGAACAGGTTAAGGGAATCAGGAACAGTCATGTCCAACGAGCTTCAGCGGCACATAGAGACCACCGCCTTTTCCTTCCGCGGCTACAATGTCCGCAACCTGGGGAAGACGCCGGAGCTACTGGCCGATCCGCACTATGGCCCGACGATCGAGCGCCATCTCGCGGAGGCGGGCGAAATCTGCGGCTCCGAAATTGGCCGCCCGGTCGATCTCCTGCGCCGCGTCAAAGAGCGGAGCGAACCCGATCTCGATCACTATGCTGAAGCGGTGGCCATCATCATGGCCGTCGAATTTGCACAGGTGGAGCTGCTGCAGAATTTTTTCGGCGTCCATTTCAGCGAGTCCAAGCTGGCATTCGGCTACAGCCTCGGCGAACTCGCCGCAGTGGCTTGTGCCGGCGTGATGTCGCCGGCAGACGCGATGCGGGTGCCAATCTCGCTGGCGACTGACGCGGCTGGGCTCGCCCACAACACCACCATGGGAGTGCTCTTCTCGCGCGGACCGACGATCGACGAAACCGACGTGCGGCGGCTCTGCCGACAGATCACGGCTGAAGGCGCGGGAACGATCGGCATCTCGGCGATCCTTTCGCCCAATACCTACTTGCTCCTCGGCCAGAACGAAACCGTCGGCCGCTTTTCCGCCACCATGCACGAAGCCTTGCCGACGCCGGTCCACCTGCGGCTCAACCCCGATCGCTGGCCGCCGCTCCACACCGAGATCGCCCGCCAAAAGCACATCCCCGACCGCGCGTCGGTGATGATGGAGAGCATGCCCGGCGGTTTCGTTCCACCCTGTCCGCCGGTTGTTTCGCTCGTCACTGGCAAGCGGAGCTACGACGACCTCCATGCCCGTGACATCCTCCGCCAATGGGTCGATCAACCCCAGCGGCTCTGGGACGCGGTCTACGAAACGCTCGCCTCGGGCGTGACGGTGGTGATCCACGTTGGCCCCGACCCAAACGTCACGCCCGCGACGTTCCATCGGCTCAGCGACAACGTCGTGCAACAGACTTCCGGCCGCAGCCTCGGCAGCTACGGACTCGCGCCGCCGCCGGGCTCGCACGTCGACCGTGGCTCTCCGCCATCCTGCCGAGTCGCACCGCACTGCTGCGCGCGCCACTGTTGAAGCACATCGTGCTCGAAGACTGGCTGCTCGAGCACACGCATCTCGCCGCCGCGCAGCGGATGGCTGAGTAGCATCCGCGAAGTCCGACAATTTGTCGGCAGCTTGCGCCGAAATCTGGTTGTTAAGAATCGTGACAATCGATTGACAACTCGGCCCCCCTTGTTATATTCGCAGTTATTGGATTGTGGGCGCACCAGCAGGGATTTCGTACTGCTGACAAGTTTGGATGCACTTTTTTCTACGCCCATCTCAGGATGAGATGCAATTTGCACTGCCATGCCAGCTGAACACAGCGGATGGCGGTCGTTGACGGCGGCAACTCGTGGAGATTTGCCTATGATCTCGTGCCGACCAGTTCGTCGGACGCGGGCCGTGAGCTGATCCAATCCATCAGCGACTGTGTCGACCGTCATCCCGAGTCGCGAGCGGTGCCGCATGGGGCGCGCCGCCAGCTGCCTGGACCTGACGTCGGCGGCCTACCGCTTCGATCGACGCGCTATTTGAACTGTTGCGGCGCAGCGGCGTCTCGCTGCGCGAATGTTCTCTGCAGGAAGCTTCGGCGGGAATCCGAAGAGGCGCTGGCAATGCGCGCTACGTCGCCACGCGACGGGCTCACGCGAGCATCGAATGTTGTTTCTCTCTCTCGCTACTACCAAAAAAGGATTCCGAAGCAATGAGACGACAAATTCTACTCGTTCGATGTGGGTTCGTTGTGTTTACTCTCACCCTGGCCGCGGTGCTAAATTCACCTTTGGCTCATGCGACCATCCCCTACGGCGGCTTGGCTGGCGGCACACCAGGTTCGCTCGGCCCCGGACTCCCGAGCCCAAGCGTTGTCCCCGGCAAAGAGTATTCACACGACATCGATCACACGACAATCGGCGGAGGCGGAGTTCCCGACCCCGAACAAGTGATCGCCTGGGACGGTTCAGGCGGAACCGCCGACGGGCTGGACTATTCCGGCTCGCGAATTAACTACCAAAACGACGATCAAGTCGACGCCATCGCCAATCGCGGCGACCATTTGTTCACGCGCGTGATTGGCACCGCCGCCGTGCCCGATCAAGCCCACTTGATCTTTTCGCACGACGATCAAATCAGCGTCTACTTCGGCGGCGGACCGCCCGTCGTCGGCGGACCTGCGCAGTTCTCTTTGTCACCTTTGCATTCCGCCGGCCCGTTCAGCGTGTCGGGCGGCGTGATCGGCGGTACCGGTGAGATCTCCTACGAACTGGCTGGCGCTATTCGCCCCCGTCGACGCTCGGCGTGTGGGCCAAGCAGTCGGAAATCAACGGCATGCCCAATCCACTCGACGTCGACGGAATCGAAGTTTGGGGCCCCGAACCGGCGTTCAAGGCCGACGCCGAGAAGTATTCGCTCAACGTCGACTTTTTCAGCGGCACCAGCGTGTGGAGTTACGACATCCCCACATCCGTCAGCACCCCTTACATTTCACATGCTCAGATCGTGAATGCCGTGACGGCCCTCTTGGGTCCCGTCCCGCCCGGTGCCGTGCTACCTTATCCAACCTTCATCGACGGCGACAACGCCATCAACCTCGACGCGCTGATGGTGCAGGACATTATCGACGACGGCGTCGGTCCGGATACGTTTGATCGAAGCCCGGACGGCGTGGGCGATCGCATCATCTTCAGCATCCGCCAGATTCTCAGTCCGAACGATCCCGACGGCTACTACGCCACCGGCAGCGAGCTGTTCGTGCTCGACGCCACACAGCCCAACAATCCGACGTACTTGCTCCACGGCGGGCACCTGTGGGATCAGGCCTACGCACTGACGAATTTGCGGATCTCGCCCAACTACATCGACAACGGCTACGCCGTCATCGACGTCAACGCCATCGAAGCCATCTCGGAAGGCGTTGTACCCGAGCCATCGAGCATATTGCTGATCGCTGATGGGGCTGGCGGCCGTCGGTTTCGTCCGAGTGCGCCCTTGAGATGCGTATTAGCAATTTACGGGCCGCCGGGCAACCGATGCCCGGCGGCTTCGTTTACTCCGCAGCTTCGGCCCCAACGAGCGGCAGCCGATAGCAGGCCACCTCGCGCGAATTGCGCACGATCAAATAGGGCGGCGCGAAGGCCGGCGTGTTCCAGGTCGTGTCGGCCGAGTCGAGCGCCTGGATGCTGGCGAGTTCGCGGTACTCGTCCGGCGTCACCTCGACCAAGGCCAACTCGCCCGTCTCCGAGAGGACCAGGATCGCGTCGCCGACAAGCAAGATCTGCCCGTGACCGAATTCGGGTGTGCGGCGTTTCTTCCACTGGACCTTGCCGGATTCGACGTCGATGCACGAGAGCAACACTTCGTCGAGGCCATAGACATAGCCGTCGCGGACCACGGGGTTGGCGAACTTGGTCTTCATCACCCGTTTGATCGGCGGATCCCACAGCGGCTCGGCCGAAAACTTGCCATCATCATCCTGCGAAATCTTCAGCAGCGACGAGCCAACTCCGTACCCTTCGTGAGCAACAGCCGATCGCCGGAGAACGGAATCGGCTGCGTGGTGGTGGCGGTCGAGTCGTCTTCGCTGGCCCATGGGTATTCCCAAAGCACCGTGCCGTCGGCGATGCGGTGGGCCGTGAGGAACTTCTCGTTGAGCATCACGATCTGCCGCTCGCCGGCGAGCGTTGCCACCAGCGGCGACGCGTAGCTGGCCTGCCGGTTGCCCGCCGCCCAGCGGACGTCGCCGGTCTCGAGATCGTAAGCCACCAGCGAACTGTGATAGTCGTCGCGCAGCGCCACGTCGTTCGGCGCGCCGACGTTCACGAGCACCATGTCGTCGAGCACCAGCGGCGATCCGCTCTTGCCCCAGATGATCACGTCGGCGCCCGTCTCTTTGACCGTGTCGTGCGACCAAATCACTTTGCCCGTCCGCGCGTCGAGGCAGTTGACGATGCCGGTCGCCCCCTGCGTGAAGATTTTGCCGTCGTGGATCGTCGGCGTCGAGCGCGGACCGATGCCCCCCAAGCCGCCCTGAAAATCGGCCGGATCGAAGCGAGTCTTGTCGGCGTGCGTCCACACCAACTCGCCGTTGTCGACGCGATAGCAGGCGATAATCTCCTCGTCGCCGCGCTGCTCCTGCGTCACGGCGTAGTTGCCGACGATCGCAAAACCCGACCAACCGGCCCCGATCTCGTGCCGCCAAACGAGTTCCGGCGGATGCGTCTGCCAATCGCGTTCGAGCCGCACGCCTTCGACCTCAGCCCAATAGCCGTTGCCCAGGAACCGCGGATAGTCGTGCGGAGTGGCCTGCCAATCAATCGCCTCGTCGGTTGCCGAGATGGGGTCGAGTTCCTGATCAGGAGCGTCAGCGAACCGCAGCTTCCAGCGATAGATGCCCATGTCGCCGTTCCAAACCGGCTTCATTACGATCATCCACATGAAGAACCCTGCCAGGCAAGCCCAGGCGATCCGATGCCGCACACGCCGCACGCCCGGCCCGCAGCGGACGAACCAGATCGCGAGCAGTCCAGCGCTAACAATCACGACCAGCACATGCAGGATGGTAGTGTAACCCATCGCGGCCGACTGGCGGAGCCACCAGGCCCCAGCGAGCGCCAGCACTAAGAGCGGAAACCAGACGTGCCGCGCGCGATCGCGCGGAATGACCGGAGCGGCTGGTGGAGTTGTCGTCGATGTGGTGTCCATTGCTGTCCGCCGTATTCGTAGGGTGGGTCGAGTCCTGCGAGACCCACCATTGGGCACAAAACAAACGGTGGGTCTCGTGGAACTCGACCCACCCTACACCAACTCATCGCTTTAAATCTAGCACGGAATGATACAGATCAATCAGTCGGGCGGCAGCCATCTCGACGTTGAATGCGGCCTCCGCGCGGCGGCGGCCAGCGACACCAAGCTCCTCCCGCCGTTTTCGATCATTCAATAACGAGACAACCGCGCCAGCCAGCGCTGCCGCGTCGTCGGCCGGAACGAGCACCGCGCCGTCCGCTGGACTCGGAAAAATCTCCTGCGTGCCGCCCACATCGGTCGCCACCACCCCTAAACCGCACGCGGCTGCCTCGAGTAACACCCGCCCCAAGGGCTCCTGCCGCGCGGCGTGGACCAACAGCGCACACTGGGGCATCAGCTGCTCGACATCGCTTCGCGTTCCCAAAAAGTGCACACGCCCGGCCAGCGGTGGCACGCGCGCCGTCTCATGCAGCCGCGCTTCGAGCTCGTGGGCTTCGTCTTTCTTTGAAGTCCGCTCGCCGACGACGAGCCAATGGACATCGGGTAACGCCGTCGCCCAGCGGGCCGCCGCCGCGAGCGCCACGTCCGTCCCCTTGCGCATTCCCACCTGACCAATCGTGGCGATAAGACGCGCACGCGGATCGAGCCCCAACTCGCGGTGCAAATAACCGGTCGCCGCCCGCGGCCGAAACGCCTCGAGATCAACGCCGTTGTGGACGACGACGCACTTCGTCGCATCAATTCCTTGGGCCACATGGAACTCTCGCGTTGCGCTCGACACGGCCACCAGCCGATCGACGCAATTCACATCGTCGATCGCCTGCCGTGAGAGACCTACAATGTCGCGCAGGTGTCCCAGGCTCGGCACGTCCCCAGCGGCAAGAACCGGCCCGGCGAGTCGCGCCGTCGACAAACTGTTGGCATGCACCAGATCCGGCTTCTCCCGCGCGATGAGCCTCGCCAAATCGCCCCGAATCTCATCGCCGGTTCGCCGTGCCCCCGCCGCATCGTGCGTCGTCCATTCCACGACCGGCACGCCCGCCGCACGCACCGCATCGGCAAGCGCCCCTGTCGGCGGCGCGGCCACGCGAACGTCGAACCCCGCGGTGCGAATCGCCGCGAACGTCGAGAGCATCGACCTCTCGCCGCCTAAGAGCGTCAGGAATTCACAAAGGATGAGGACGCGCGGCATAGGCAAGTTGGGAGGGCGAAGCTCCTGCTGAGCCAGCCTCGCTCGCAAGTCAAGTTCGGCGGGAGCCTCACCCTCCCGATGCCGGCTACAACAGCCCGTAGCTGGCCAGCGTCTTGCGGAGTTTCGCCTCGCCGTCCTTGTCGAGCGGCGTCATCGGCAAGCGGAGCTCGCCCGGGTCGCGGCCCAACAGCTTCATCGCCGCCTTGATCGGGATCGGATTCGTCGACAGGCCGAGCATGTCGCGGCAGAGTGGGAACAACTTGTGGTGCCACCGCCGGGCCTCGACCAGATCACCAGCATCCATCGCCTTCACCAGCGCGATCACGTCCTGCGGCACGATATTTCCCACCACCGAGACCACACCCCGCGCCCCCACGGCCATCATTGGCAAGGTGAGGCTGTCATCGCCGCTCAGCACGGTGAGATTCGTCACCCCGCAGATTTGCGAGCATTGGTCGAGAAGGCCGGTCGCTTCCTTAACCATCGTGATGTTTTCGAGCTCGGCGAGCCGCATGATCGTGTCCGGCTCGATGTTCTTGCCGGTTCGGCCCGGGATGTTGTAGATACACTGCTGCAGGCCCGTCTCCTCAGCGAGCACCTTGAAATGCTGGTAGAAACCTTCCTGCGTGGGCTTGTTGTAGTAAGGGGCGACCTGCAGGGCCGCGTCCGCCCCGACCTTCTCGGCAAACTTGGTAAGCCGCAGGGCCTCGGCCGTGTTGTTCGAGCCGGTGCCCGGCATCACCTTGCACCGCCCCGCGACCGTGTCGACTACAAAGGCGATCACCCGCTCGTGGTCGTCGTGCATCAGCGTGGGCGATTCGCCGGTGGTTCCGACCGGGCAAAGGCAGTTGGTGCCGGCCGCGATCTGGAACTCGATTTGCTGGCGAAACAGGTCAAAGTCGACCTTGCCGTCGACAAATGGCGTGACCAAAGCGACAGACAGTCCGGCAAACGCTTCACCCTTCGTACTCATTCGATTTCTAAACGCCTCAGCTCACGGGACTTGCGCAACTCGAAGACTCCATTGGCAAAAATGATAGACTCGGCAGTCCCCCCAGACAATTGGCTCGCCGGGGAAATCGCCGGCTTTTCCAAATTGCCCCAGTTTTCTGCCCGCCGCTGGCACTGCCCGCACCGGGCCGCAGCAAATTTTTTCGCCACCCCCACGCGAAACCCGGCGACACCCTCGGGGTTCCATCCTTGGGGAGAGTTTTGGGCCATCGTTCGCCGTCGCGGGCGTTCCCGCGCGGGGTCAAACAGTAGGTGAGTGACAGCACTATGTCCTGCCAAGTTCGCCGCCGGTGCGGCTTCACACTTGTCGAATTGCTCGTTGTGATCAGCATCATTGGCATGCTGGTCGCGCTGCTCCTGCCGGCCATCCAAGCGGCTCGCGAGTCGGCCCGCCGCACCCAATGCACGTCCAATCTGCGCCAAATCGGCCTGGCGATCGACCAATACATCGACCGCCAAGGAGCCCGCGGAAAGTTTCCCAATTGCGCCAATTTCACCAAGACGGTGCACTCGGAGCTGCCCAGCTTGATGGAAGTGATTGGTCGCTATTGTGAAATGACAGATCCTGCCAACGAGAAGAGCGAACTCTTCCACTGCCCGAGCGACCGCGATTATCCCAACAAAGAAGGTGACACGACGTACTACGACACCTACTTCGAGGCGGACGGCACGAGCTACGAATATGACGCACGCCGGGCTGCCAACAAGACCCGCCAGCAAGTCCTCATTAGAAACGACGACAGCGAGCCGCGCAGCTCGACCAGAGTTTGGATACTGTTCGACGGCGACAATTTCCACGGCGCAGAAGGCCAAGACGGTTCACGCAACTTCCTTTACCTGGATGGCCACGTCGACGCACTGATCGTGGCCGAATGATGGGAGAATCCACATGGACAAACGCAAAATTACCGTTGCCGCAATCGTGGTAGTCGCTTGCGTCGCGGCCGCCTGGGCTTTCGGCCTCTTCGGCGGCACCGATCCGGTCGTCGCCGAGATGCAACAACTTCGCGACCAAATGCGCGATCTGCCCGAGGCCGAGCGTCGCGCCCAATGGGACAACTTCCGCCAGCGGATGGAGGGCCTCACCGACGCCCAGCGCAAAGCGCTCCGCGGCGATCGCGGCCAGTGGCAGCAGTTCGCCCAGCAGCGGATGGACGAATTCTTCCAGCTGCCGCCCGGCGAGCAGCGTCAAAAGCTGGACGAAATGATCGATCGCATGGAGCAGCGTCGCAAGGAAATGGCGCAAAATCCGAACGCCAATCAGGGTGGACGCGGCGGCAGAGGCGGGGGCCGCAACATGACCGATGCCCAACGCGACCAGCGGAGCAAGGAGCGACTCGATCGGACCAACCCGAAAATGCGGGCCCAATTCACCGAGTTCGGCCGCCGCATGAACGAACGCCGCACCGAGCGTGGCCTGCCGCCGATGGAAGGCGGACCCGGTCGTGGCGGCGGCGGACCCTGGCGCGGCTAGGGTTCACTTCCCCCGCAGGCGTCGCGTTGCACTGCGCAGTGGCCGTTCGCACGCTTTGCCAAAAGCCTTCACATGAGTGAGCGCCACGTCGAGCTTCTCGCCCGGCGTAGCAAACTTTTTCCAGAACGCGCGGTTCGCCTCATAAGCCGCCGCGTCGCCGGCCCGCTCCCAATTGGTCATCGCCCAAACGGCGTGCTGCTTCAAGAACTTACGCCAGCGAGCCGGCACGAAGCCCGGCACCCGCCGCCGCACCAGCGCACGAATCGTTCCAGCTCGCGTAGGTCGTCGGCCGACTGCGAAAATTTGTTCGTCACATTGCCGGGAGTTTCTCGGTAGCAGACCAGCGACTCGTTCACGTACACGCCGCTGCCAGACGCGAGAATCCGCAGCCACATCTCCCAGTCGGGCACGTACCGCAGCCTCGGCGAGAAGCCGCCGAGTCGTTCGTAGGCGGCGCGGCGGACCACCACGCCAGGGCAGTAGAAGTCGTTGCCGTAGGCGAGCGCAGCGGCAGTCAGCACGTCGCCCGATCGCCCCAGCCGCCCGGCCAGCCGCTCCAGTTCGCCGCTCGCATCGACGACCAGCGCCCTCACCAGGCAAAGGTCGGCCGCAGGCGCGGCGGCGAACGCAGTTTCCACGGCTGAGTAGAACCCTGGCCGCACATAGTCGTCCGCATGCAGGATGTGCAAGAGCTCGCCGCGCGACCACTCAATGCACGTGTTCCAATTGGCAACCAGCCCCAGATTTCGCGGCTGCTCGTGAAGTTCAATATCGCGCGACAGTCCTCGCACAATCTCGATCGTCGTGTCGGTCGACGCATTATCGACAACGGCGATCTGCGCTTCGCTCGGCCCATGGTCGAGCACGCTGGCAATCGTCTCGGCAATCGTCGCGGCGGCGTTGAACGTCGGGATAATTACCGACCATCGCGGACGTGGCACGCCATCGGCAACCGGCGCGATCGGCGGAATGTTGAGCTCATCGTCGGTCATCGGTCGGCTCTCGCCAGTTGCCGGCCGCGGAGTACGCAGTCGTCGGTCCAGAAATACTTCCATTGGGCGAACCGCCCTGCGAGCATCAGGCTGCCCAGCTTGTCGTTCGTGGTGGTTGACCAGTCACGGGCCGGGTCGAGGTCGTCGGCCTCCCTCGCCAGTCCAAATTGTTCGAGCCAGCGGAAGATGGTATCGAGTGCGTCGCGCCGGGCGTGCGTGAACATCACGTTGGCATGCGTCGCCCACCGCCAATAAATTTGCACTTGTCGACGATCGAGCGCCTCTCCGTCGACAAAGCCCATCGTCACGAGCTCTCGCGCCACCTCGGCGGCGATCTGGTCCGCATTCCCCGGAAAGGGCCGATGCCGGCTGAAATACACTTCGACTTGCACGCCAGTGTGACCGGGCGCGGCATTCTCCGGCGAGAGCCGTTCGGCGATATGCACCCGCGTCGACCACTTGTCTTCGTCGTACACGTAGAACCAATGCCCTTCAAGCTGTGCGGGATGCGGGGCACACACATTCACCAGCAGCAGCTGCGAGCAATCGAGCGCGAGCGCGGCTTCGCGGACCGCCGCGGGCACGTTCTGGCAGCGGCTCACCAGCGCGTCGAGCGGCAGCGTCGATATCAGCCGTTCGAAATCGTGGTGCCGGCCGTCGGCAAACCACAGCCGTCGCGCCGCCAGATCGATCGACGCGACCTCACGGCCTGCCTCAAGCCGCACACCGTGTGCGAGTTCCGCCAGGAACGACTGGTAGCCGCCGCGTTGCGGATAACGGACCCGCGAGATGTAGTGCAAATCCTGCCGCGTATCAGGCCGCATCCCGGCTTCGACTTGCTCGGGGTTCGGCCGGTGCACTCGCTGGCCTAGCCAGTCGCAGGTCAGCTCCGCCGCGTCGACCGTCCAGTATTTTCGCGTGTACGCCGCGGGAAATGTTTCGGCAAACGTCGGTCCGAAGGCGTCGCGTAGCCAGCGGTCGTAGTTCGTCGTCTGGGCGTCTTCCGTCGACTCAGCTACTGTCATGAGCTCGCGATAGCACGCGATCCGCAGCGGCTCCGGCACCTGCCACAGATGCACCTGCGCCGGATGATCAATCCAGGCCCCGCGAAAATAGTTCCGCGTCCGCACGTCGAACTCCCGCAGCTCACCGCCTACCGATCGCTCGAACAACTCGCGAACGTACGCATGCTTGGTGAACGACACATGCGGCCCCTGATCGAACGTGAAGCCGAAGAGCCGCTCCGACCGCGCGTGGCCGCCATACGCCGGCCGCTGTTCGAACACGACGCAGTTTTCATGACCGAAGTGATAGGACGCGGAAAGACCCGCAATCCCGGCACCAAGTATTGTGATCGGCTGCGACATGTCCAATTGCTAACGATCGAATGTTTCAACCTGCGGCACAAACCGCATCACTTCGCACTCGCGGTACGGCAGCGCGCCGAAGTGCAACTCTCCCCGCGCACCAAACTCGCGCCACCAATGTTCCGCAAACTCGCGGACCGTCTGCGGCTGGCCCGTGCCAATGTTGCGCACGCGCGGCACTCCGGGCACTACCGAATCGTCTTCGGCCGCTGCAAGTAGCCGCACCGCCACCTCTTCCACAGCAATAAAATCGCGGACTTGCTCGCCCGGCGTCAACGGCAGATCGTCCCCCGCCAGCGCCGCCCGCCGGATCATGGGCCAGAGATTCCCCTCGTGCTGCCCCGCGCCAAACACGGAAAACAGCCGCAGATAGCTCAATTGTGCCCGCTCGCTCGCTGCAATCTGCTGAAACAAGACGGCCCCGGCCGCTTTCGACGCCGCGTAGGGATAGGTCGGCTCGAGCGGCGCGTCGGGCGGTATGAACTCATACCGCGCGCCCGCGTTGCCATACTCGGCGAACGACCCCGTCACCACCCACCGCAACACCCCGGCCCGCGCCGCACGAAGCAACAACCGCGACGGCTCTTCCACGTTCCACTTCTGCAGTTCCTCTCGCGTCGCTTCGCGCGGACTCACGCCCACCGCCGCAAGATGCACCAGGCAGTCGACGCTCGCCAACTCTCGTTCACCCACTTCGGCGAGCGACTTCGTAATCCATTGTGGTTCATGCTCCAGCTCAATCCGCGGCCGACTCTCCGCCGTGCGACGTAGCGCCACGACGTCGTGTCCCGCGGCCAGCGCATGCCGCACAAAATGGGAGCCGACGAAACCCGTTGCACCGGTGACGAAGAGCCGCATCGTTCAAGCTACCTTGCCGATGTCATTGGCAAACGGCGTCGAAAACTCTGCCAGCGTCGGCAGCAGCCGGTCGCGCGGCGAAACTATTAGTTCTTCGGCCGGGAGCGGCCAATCGAAGCCAAAACTGTCCCAACGGATTCCGCAGTCGTAGAGCGGCGCGTGCTCGCAGTCGGTCTTGTAGGTCACGCAGGAATTGTCTTCGAGACTGAGGAAACCGTGGGCGAACCCGATCGGCAGCCAGAGCATTTGCGGCCAATCCGCCGATAGTTCCAGCGCACACGACTTGCCGTACGTCTCGCTCGCAGCGCGGAGATCAACGATCATGTCCAGCACGCGCCCCGCCAGGCAGCTGACCAGCTTCTGATGTGCACAAGGTGGCGACTGAAAGTGCATCCCCCGTAGTACGCCCCGATCCGACGTCGAGTAGAACTCTTCCCGCAGCTCGAATCGCAGTCCCACCTCAGCCAGGTCGCGGGCGTGGAAGCTTTTCACGAATTGTCCGCGCTCGTCGCGGTGGACAAACGGCTCAACAACGCACGCACCCGCGAGCGGCAGCTGCGTCACGCGGAGTGTTGGTGAGTTGCTCATGCCGCCGCCCTCCGCTCGGCAAACGCCCGAATCGTCTCGACCATGTAGTCGAGCATCGATCGCGTCAGGCCCGGGTAGGTGCCGATGAAAATCGTGCGGTCCATAATTTCGTCGGCCCCCGAGAGGTCGCCTACGACGCGGATCGCCGCCGGGTTGTCCTTGCGCAGCTGCACGAAAGCCGGCTGCCGTAGCAGATTGCCGCCGAAGAGCATGCGGTTGCCGATCTTGCGTTCTTCGAGCCGCCGGGCCAGGTCGGTCCGCGTGAAAGGCGCCGAAGCCCGGACCGACATCTTGAAGCCGAACCAGGAACATTCGCTCCGGCATCCGCTCGCGTCCCAATCGAAGCTACCGTCCGCGTTCCAATCCACCGCATGGGTCGGGAGCGAAAACTCGAGCACATCCTCCAAGTCCGCGAGCCCACGCCGCAGATACTGCCAGTTCGCCTGCCGCGCCGCGACAAAGTCGGGCAGCTTTTTCAGCTGCTCGATGCCAATCGCCGCCTGCACGTCGAGCGGCTTCAAGTTGTAGCCGAGGTGGCTGTAGACGTATTTGTGATCGTAACCCTCCGGCAGTTCGCCCAACTGCCAGGCGAATCGCTTCCCGCAGGTGTTGTCCTTCCCGGACGGGCACCAACAGTCGCGGCCCCAATCGCGGAAGCTCTCGACGATCGACTTGAGCAGCGGGCTCTCGACGATGTTGACTGCGCCCCCCTCGCCGAGCGTCAGATGATGCGGCGGGTAGAAACTCTGCGTCGAGAGATCGCCCCACTGGCCGGTCGGCGCGGTGGTTACCGCCTCGCCGGTACCAGCCATCGTATACGTCGAACCAAGCGCGTCGCAGTTGTCTTCGACGAGCCACAACTCATGTTCGCGGCAAAAGGCGGTCACCGCCCCCAGGTCGAACGGATTGCCGAGCGCATGGGCCAGCACGACTGCCTTCGTCTTCCCCGGCGAATACGCTTCCTCCAGCTGTTCGCACCGCGCGTTGCCGGTCACGGGATCGGCATCGACAAACACGGCCGTGGCTCCACACTGGATGATCGGCGCAACCGTCGTCGGAAAGCCGGCCGCGACCGTGATCACTTCGTCCCCGGGCCGCAGTCGCCGCTCCTTGGGCAGCTTGTGACTCGTCGAGCGCCGACACGGCGAGCAAATTCGCACTCGATCCCGAGTTCACCAAGAGCGATCGTCGCACCCCGAGATAATCCGCCAGCTGCCGCTCAAACTTCTCGCCTTCCGGGCCCAGCGTGAGCCAGAAGTCGAGCGTGCTCGCCACCGCGGCGGCCACTTCGTCCTCCGTGAACACGCGGCCCGCATAAGGAATCGGCGTCTCGCCAGCGACAAACCGCGGCGGCGCATTATCGGCCGCGGGTCGATTCTGCCCATGCACGGCCCGCGAATACTCGCGCATGAGCCGCAAGATTTCCTGTCGCAGCGATTCGGGATGCTGGCTCATCGATTCCATCCTTGCTTCGGTCTCTACTACTTCGCCCAGGGCAGGCCCGCCTCGTGCGCAGCTGCCTGATAATGATGAATCTGATCCATCGTTGTCCGCAACGGATCTTTACCGTTGGCCACGGACTCGTACCAGGTCACAGTCTCACGCACCGTCTCGCCGAAGCCCCACAGCGGCCGCCAGCCGAGCATGTCGCGTGCTTTGTCGATTGCCAGATTCAACTTGTGTGCCTCATGCGGTGCGCCGGCCTCCGACGCGTCGATCCAACTCCCCGGCATGTAAGCGAGCACTTCTTCCACCAGCTCGGCGACCGTCCGATTACTCGCGACCGTGGGACCGAAGTTGAACGCCGAGCAGAGCGGCGCCGCGACCGCCTGTTGGACGTAGTCTGGCCGGTCCAGCGCCGCTGCCAGCCACAGATAGCCAGAGAGCGGTTCGAGCACATGCTGCCAGGGCCGCGTGGAAGTTCGATTGCGGACCGGCACCGCCTGCCGCTGCCGCAAGGCGCGAATCGCGTCGGGCACAATCCGATCGCGCGACCAGTCGCCGCCGCCGATCACGTTTCCCGCCCGGGCCGTCGCCAGGCGCACGTCGACCTCGCCCGTGAAAAAAGACTCTCGATAGGATGATGCAACGAGTTCCGCACACGCTTTCGACGCGCTGTACGGATCGCGCCCGCCCAAGCGGTCCTGTTCACTATAAGCAGTCGCATCCTCGCGGTTTTCGTAACACTTGTCGGTCGTCGCCACGACCACCACGCACGACCGCCCCGCATGCCGCACCGACTCAAGCAAATGGGCAACGCCCAGCACATTCGTGGCGAACGTCTCGACCGGTTCCGCGTACGACTGCCGCACCAATGGTTGCGCGGCGAAATGAAACACGAAGTCCGGCTCCACGTGCTCCACCACGCGCCGCACCATCGCCGCATCGCGGACGTCCACGCGATGGTCCGATACGAGCCGCTTCCCCAGATTCAACTCGCCAAAGAGTCGCTGGTCCTCGTTCGGGTCGAGCGCCAACCCCGACACGCGCGCTTCGAGCGACACCAGCCACGCAGCGAGCCAGCTTCCCTTGAAGCCGGTGTGGCCCGTCACCAGTACGCGGCGATTTCGATAAATCTGCTTGAACACTCTTGCCACCTCATGCGGCACGCCAGTCACTGGTCACTAGTCACCAAATCTTCCACGGCGCCCGCGACTCGGCCCACAACGCTTCCAGATCGCGCTTGTCGCGCAACGTATCCATCGGCCGCCAGAATCCTGTGTGCTTAAATGCCGCGAGCTGGCCGTCGTCGGTGAGATTTTCCATCGGCTCCCGTTCCCACTGGGTCGCATCACCCCAGCGGATGTAGTCGAGCGCGGCCGGCTCGAGCACAAAGAAGCCGCCGTTGATCCAGCTGCCGTCGCCCGCCGGCTTCTCGCGGAACTGTCGAACTCGTGCATCCTCGCTGATATCGAGCGCCCCGTAGCGGCCCATCGGCTGCACCGCCGTAAGCGTCGCCAGCCGGCCGTGCGAACGATGAAACGCCAAGAGCGCCTCGACGTCGACGTTGCCGACGCCGTCGCCATAGGTGAAACAAAACGTCTCGCCGCCGACGTACGGTTGCACCCGCTTGAGTCGCCCACCGGTCTGCGTCGTTTCGCCGGTGTCGACGATCGTCACCCGCCACGGCTCGCTCCGCCGTTCGTGGACTTCGATCCGCGGCCCGCCGTCGGCCGCGAAGTCGAACGTCACGTCCGAGTTGTGGAGCGCGTAGTTGGCGAAGTATTCCTTGATCACGTAGCCCTTGTAGCCAGCGCAGATGATGAAGTCGTTCACTCCTTGCGCGGAATAGATCTTCATGATGTGCCAGAGGATCGGCTTGCCACCGATCTCGATCATCGGCTTGGGCCGCAGATCGGTCTCCTCGCTAAGTCGCGTTCCGAGTCCGCCGGCAAGAATGACAGCTTTCATGGCAACTCGCGCGCGACATGATCCCGGGGCCTCCCGCAAGTGCTAGCACGACACGGTCGCCAGCCCTCCAATCGGGGCCGCATTCTCGACCGCCGGCCCAAATCAAGTCAACCCGACTTGCCCCCGGAGAAGCCGCCGCCAGCGCCTACAGGCGATTGGTCGAGCGCCAATCAGTCTGGCAATCTGCCTGCCCGTCAGATTGCCACAGGGAACGCGCCCTCGTTCCGCGACGACTTGGGCACGACTGTTTTCCGCCGGGAGATCAGGCGAATCGCTAAGGAGATCGACCTCAAGCGATTGGGCACGCCATATGCGTTCAACCGTCTGAACTCACCGCACCCGCGAGCTTAGCAATTTCATGAGCCAAACGATGAAGAAACAGCCACAACCGCCATTTCCGCCCCAAGACACGGGCCCGCCTCCGGGACTGGAGCGGGACATGTCACCACGGCCCGAATTTGAGGCCCCGGCCTACAAGGCGGCGGGCAAGCTCAAGGGACTGGTCGCGTTGATCACGGGCGGCGACTCCGGCATCGGCCGCAGCGTGGCCCTGCTCTTCGCCCGCGAGGGAGCCGAAGTCGCCATCAGCTATCTTGGCGAAGAAAAAGCCGACGCGGAAGAAACCGTCCATGCCATCAAGGAAGAAGGCAAGCGGGCCTTGGCGATGGAAGCGGACGTCCGCGATCCCGATTCGTGCCAGTCGCTCGTGGATCACACCGTCAGCCGCTTCGGCAAGCTCGACATCCTAGTCAACAACGCCGCCTTCCAGCAGCATCAGCCAGGGGTGGAAGACGTCTCGCTCGAACAGTGGGATGAAACATTCCGCACCAACATCTATGGCTACTTCTACATGGTCCGCGCCGCCCTGCCCCATTTACGCCCTGGCTCAACGATCATCAACACCGGCTCGATCACGGGCCTCGATGGTAGCAAAGAATTGCTCGACTATGCGTCGACCAAAGGCGCGATTCACGCCTTCACCAAATCGCTCGCTCAAAACTTGGTGAAGCGCAAGAATTCGCGTCAACTGTGTAGCCCCGGGACCGGTCTGGACACCGCTGAACCCGGCGGAAAATCCCCACGATGCCCCTGAGTTCGGCCAAGATACTCCCTTCGGACGACCCGCTCAGCCGGAAGAAATCGCCCCCGCCTATGTGTTCTTCGCCTCGAACGCCGATTCGAGTTACATCACGGGCGAAGTGCTCACTCTGTTGGGCGGAGAGACGACAGCAGGTTGATCCCTGCTTTGCCTGTAGGCAAAGTCAAATTTCCTACGAGAGTCGGCCAACGCGACCATCACACGGGCGGCGGGTTCCGCTCGGCAAACATCGCCTGATGCCAATAGGGATACGACTTGGGTTGCGTGCTCGCCGCGTCCAGTTTGGCGATCTGTTCCGGCGTGAGCGCCCAGCCGACCGCTCCCAGATTCTGCCGCAGCTGTTCCTCGTTCCGGGCCCCCACGATCACCGTGGCCACGGTCGGTCGCCGCAACAGCCAATTCAGCGCGATCTGCGGCACCGTTTTCCCCGTCTCGCGGGCCACTTCGTCGATCGCGTCGACCACACGATAGAGATGCTCTTCTTCGACCTGTGGACCCGCCTCGATCGACTTTTTGCTCTGCAGCCGGCTCGTCTCGGGGCGTGGCTGGCCACGACGCAGCTTGCCTGTCAGCCGGCCCCAACCGAGCGGGCTCCACACCGCGGCGCTGACCTTCTCCGCCAATCCCAGCGGCATCAGCTCCCATTCGTAATCGCGGCCCACCAGCGAATAGTACGCTTGATGCACCACGTATCGTGTCCAGCTGTGACGATCGGCCGCGGCGAGCGATTTCATCAAGTGCCAACCCGAGAAGTTCGAGCAGCCGACGTAGCGAATCTTGCCGGCCCGCACCAGCGAATCGAGCGTTTCCACCGTTTCTTCGATCGGCGTCTTGGCGTCGAAGCCATGGAGCTGGAAGACGTCGATGTGCTCGGTTCCCAGTCGCCGCAGGCTTTGCTCGACCGAGCGAATCAAATGATAGCGCGACGAGCCGACGTCGTTCGGCCCCTCGCCCGAGCGAAACGTGGCCTTGGTCGAGAGGAGCAGGCGGTCGCGTTTTCCCTTGATCGCCTGGCCGAGAATTTCTTCGGCGGCCCCGAAGGAATAGATGTCGGCAGAATCGAACATGTTCAGACCGGCTTCGAGGCAGATATCCACGAGCCGCGTCGCCTCGGCCACGTCGGTCGCGCCCCACGCCTTGAAGAGCTCGCCCCCGCCGCCAAACGTCCCCGTGCCAAACGAGAGCTCGGGCACCGCGAGCCCCGATCCACCCAGCATGCGATATTCCATGACAACATCTCCCAATAACAACCTGAGCCAATACCCGGCATATCAAATCGCCAACATCCAATTGAACCGCCCACCATTATTCCGCCGCGCCCGCGCAGGACAAGGGAGATGCCTTTCCCCACTTCCAGCCGTGGTCTGCCATCACTCTGCCGATGTCCACCGTACGCGGGCAATCACGCGGCACATTGCGTAGTAAGCGACACACGCCACGAGCAACTCGGCGAGCACATACCACCAAAACAGGCCGACATGCCAGGCGCCGGCTCCCAAACCGCCGATCCCCATCGCCACGAACATCATCCCGACCATCGAGAGTCCGCGCGAGGCGGCCTTCGCCTCATCGCCCGGCCGCGAGAACGGCACCGCCTTGCCGTCGAGGCTCGGGACGAGCGCGAAAACCGGCAGTGCGATCAGCCCCGGCAAGAGCAGCAAGAGTTGCGACGATGTCCCGGCCACAATCCAGGCGATCACGCCAAACGCGGCCATCAGCGGCAGCGTCAGACAAAACAGCACCGCCCGCCGCGCTCCGTGGCACAATCGCCCTGGCTCCGCGAGCGGCGCGACTCGAAACAAATCAGACGCCTGCCAGTTTTGCGAATAGGCCACGAAGCTCGCGGCCATCATCGGCACCAGCGACAGGTAGCCGCACGACAGGGCGAGGCCGAATGTGTGGTTGTCCGCCATTCCGCGTTGCCAGCCGACGAGGAAAACAGCCGGCAACACCAAAAACGGCGCCAGCCCTGGATACACGCGTAGCTTCACCTCCCGATCGCGGACCAGATAAGCCGCAGTCAACAGGAATGACGCCCGCTCGACCGGATCCCGAAGCCACCAGCTGAGCGGCGGGCGGCCCACCAGCGCGTCGAGCCACCTACCGCTCCGCCTCCGCTTGACGGCGCTAGCCGTTTCGTTGAGCATCTGCAGCCCGGTACTATACGACTGCGCCAATTTCCCAAACGCGAGCCAGAGCAGAATCACCGTGCTCATCACGGCCGCCGCCGCCAACAACCAGGAACTTGTCGCGCCGCTCCCGGCGAGCGCGTCGTCGATCCCGGCAAACCACGCCGGCGGCAACAACGCAATCCACCACGCCAATTCCGCGACATGCGCCAGATCGCCATTGCGCCCGATGAATTGCGGCAGGATCTGCCCGCTAAGCACGGCCGCCACCGAGACGACCACCTGGGCCATCACCATGATCGCATCGAGCCGCTCCCTGCCGAACCAACGCAGGCAATACTGGTAAACCACGACCACGCACGACACACAGAACAGAATCTGCAGCGTCATCGAACCGACGTGGACCAGCGGAAACAGCAAGCTGCCGTTCGGCACCAGCGTCCCCACCCACAGCCCCGCCAGGTTGAACGCCGCACCGATCCACAACGACACCTCGACCAGCACGCGAACTTTCGCCC
Organism: uncultured Planctomycetota bacterium; assembly: GCA_963847905.1. Taxonomy (GTDB): domain Bacteria; phylum Planctomycetota; class Planctomycetia; order Pirellulales; family Lacipirellulaceae; genus DASYDU01. The sequence continues at coordinate 672,832 of CAWKBP010000009.1, forward strand.
ATAGCAGCGTCCGCGGCGCGATCGGCCGATGGAGCAGAATGTCTGTCTCCGCTTGGTTGAACAAGATCTCGCCCGCCGAGGCGGCAACGAACATGCCGACAAACGCAAACGTCATCGCATGCAGGTACGCGCTCAAGAAAAACACCGGCTGCCGCACCAGCATGAACGCGATGCAACCGAACAGCCCGTAGAAGAGCATCGTCATGAGCAACTTGCGGCCGATCGACTTCGGTGCTTCGTCTTTCTTCAGCCCCCGCGAACTCTGCCCGCGGAGGAACAGCGTCAGGTACAGCGTCCGCAGCGCTCGTGCCGGACTCGGCAGCGGCTCCTGGGCTGGCGATGGCACCGTCGTCGAGTTACTTGGTGGTGTACTCATGGACGAAAAGTCTTGGCAAAGTCCTCGGCCCGCCGCTCGATCTCGCTGCCACCCGTGAGCTCAGTAAACAACCGCTCCAGGCTCTGCGCATGGTGGGCGGCGATCAGCTCCTCCGGCTTGCCGTCCACTAGCAGCTTGCCTTTGTCGATGATGATCACGCGATGGCACACCCGTTCGACTACGTCCAGAATGTGCGAGCTGTAGACGATTGTCTTGCCTTCCCGCGCCAGCGTCTGGATCAGTGCCTTGAATCCGACGGCCGCGTTCGCATCCAAGCCGTCCAGCGGCTCGTCGAAAAAAACCACCGGCGGATTGTGCAGCAGCGCCGAAGTGATCACGACCTTCCGCCGCATGCCCTTTGAATACGCGCCAAGCAGCTTGTCGGTCAGCGTCTCGAAGCTCAGGTCGAAGAACGTGATGAACTGCTCGATCCGCTCGCGGGCTCGCTGCCGCGGGATGCCGTAAAGTGCGGCGACCATCTCCAGATACTCGAGCCCCGTGAGCGACTCGAACACGGCGCCACTCTCGGGCACGAACCCGATGCTCCGCTTCACGTCGAGCGATTGCGTTGCCAAATCGAAGCCGCAGATGCTCGCCGAGCCGCTGGTCGGCTCGAGCATGCCGGCGAGCATTTTGAGTGTGGTCGATTTGCCGGCGCCGTTGGGACCCAAGAAGCCGACAATTTGTCCGGCGGGAATCTCAAACGAGATCGCGTCGACCGCCGTCTGCGTGCCGAATCGCTTGGTGATGTGGTCGAGCAATATCATCCGCATTCCCCCCAATGAATTCTCGGGCGGCTACCCTCGCGCCGCAAAACCGCAGCGGGCGAACCACAATGGGCGAACCACAATGTAGCGGACACAATGTAGTGGATCGGGCGGCGACTTTGAACGGTCCTGCGATCCGGCGGCGACCCCGTCCAGCGTCTCCGGCCCAAACTGCCCTTAATTTCCACCCCTAATCTTCCTGTTTACCGCCAATTGCGGGAATCCCGGCGGTTTTGCCTCCCCGGCCACCATTGCTATTTCCCCTCCCATGACCTATGCTTGTCTCGTCACGGCGTTTCGTGACAAGCAGAAGATGATAAGAAACAGATACCAGTCTAGTGCAGGTGGCACGGACGCGTTGCGGGACCTTGCTCGTGTTTTCACACGGCAAATGACCGCTTCAACGCGACCGCCGGCTCATTCGCGCACGCGACGCCCTCGGGTCGTTCTTCCCGTCACGTCCTTCTCTCGGTCGTGGCGCCCTTCTTCGAAGCTTGCTTCGTCGATGCGCGCCGCCTCGGCAGATGGCGTTCTGCTTTTCTCAGGTTTCGGCCGGCGCACTGCCGCGTGAGCGGTTCGCACTGCCGGCCAAAGGTTTTAGTGTTTTTTTGGAGAGCAGAAATGCCAGAAGGTAAGATCAAGAAAGTTATCGCCGAAAAGGGATTCGGGTTCATCGCCACCGGCCGCGACGACCTGTTTTTCCATCACTCCGAGCTGCGCGGTGTGCAGATCGAGCAATTGGCCGAAGGCCAAACGGTGATCTACGAAGTCGGCGAAGGCAAGAAAGGCCCCTGCGCGGTTGCCGTGCAGACCTGCTAATTGAATTGGAAGGTGAGGCTCCTGCCAATTACTTCCGTCAACGCAACCCACAAGACGCTCCCGAGTCGCCAGATTCGGGAGCGTTTTTCGTGCGCTGTTTCAATTAATCGAAACGGCGAGTGTGCTTCAGCACGCGGGCGGGCATCAGCGGGCATCGACGAAAAACCAACCAAGAGCAGAAGTACCGGAGAGAGGACTTGAACCTCCACGACCTTGCGGTCACCGGATTTTGAGTCCGGCGCGTCTGCCAATTCCGCCACTCCGGCATTTGGGTGGGGGCTTTTCGAGTCTACGTACGACGACGCCAACGGTCAATACTTCCAGCTGCGGCCGCCCCGCGAAGGGATCAAAACGGCGGGGAATTCTGCTTGCCAACGCATATCGCTCCTTGTCGCCGGGGCTCCCTCTCTCCTTGTCTTTTTCGCGCTCCGCGTGGTATGATGCACTCGGTTGGAGAGTTCAAATTCAGGCGGCTTCCCCTCGGTTACGCACTCAATTGAGTCACGCACTCCATTGCGGCGTGCCGAGCTTTCGCGGAGGTCCGCTATGCTGTCTCAAGAAGATTTTCACGTCGCCACGCTCGGGCCCAACGAAAAGCCCACGCCCCTGCGACTCTCCGGTGCCCACCGCGACAGTCTCGGCGATTTCGTCCCCGGCGCGCCCCGCATTCGCTACCAGCTCGACGTCTCGCCCGAAGCCCCGCACCAAGACCTGCTGCTTGAACAGGCCGGCCCGCGCGAACGCATCTACTTCGACCCCTTCTATACCACCGCCGCCATCGTCACCTGCGGCGGACTCTGCCCCGGGCTGAACAACGTCATCCGCTCGATCTACCTCGAGCTCTCCAAGAACTACGGCGTCCGCAACGTGCTGGGCATCCGCAACGGCTACCTCGGCCTCAACCCCGCCTCCGGCCTCGCCACCGATCCCGATCACCGACGCCTACGTTTCCGAGATTCACAAGCTCGGCGGCACCGCCCTCGGCAGCTCGCGCGGCCCGCAGGACCCGGCCACCATCGTCAACTTCCTCCACCGCCAGGGCATCAACATCCTGTTCTGCGTCGGCGGCGACGGCACCCAGCGCGGCGCCCATGCCATCTTCGAGGAGATCACCCGCCGCGGCCTCAAGATCGCCGTGGTCGGCATCCCCAAGACCATCGACAACGACATCGAGTACGTCTACCGCACGTTCGGCTTCGCCACCGCGCTCGAAGAGGCCCAACAGGCGCTCACCTGTGCCCACGTCGAAGCGAAGGGCGCTCCCAACTGCATCGGGCTCGTGAAGCTCATGGGCCGCGACGCCGGCTTCATCGCCGCCGGCGCCACCCTCGCCAGCCAGGAAGTCAATTTCTGCCTCGTCCCCGAAATCGACTTCCCCCTCGACGGCCCCAACGGCTTCCTCCCTGCGCTCAAAGACCGCATCCTCCAAAGCAAACACGCCGTGATCGCCGTCGCCGAAGGTGCCGGCCAGCATCTCTTCCAAGGGAGCAACGGGGCCTGCGATGCTTCCGGCAACAAGCAGTATCAGGACATCGGCACTTTCCTCCGCGATCGGATCTGCGAATACTTCAAGGACGAAAACGTGCCGATCTCGCTCAAGTACATCGACCCCAGCTACATCATCCGCAGCGTGCCGGCCAACACCGCCGACCGACTGCTCAGCGATCAGATGGCTCGCCACGCCGCCCACGCCGCGATGGCCGGCAACACCGACGTGCTGATGGGCATGTGGAACAATGTCTTCGTCCACATCCCGATCTGCACCGCCATCCGCCAGAAGAAACGCATGGAACTCACCGGCGAACTTTGGACCAACGTCCTACTCGGCACCGGCCAACCCCGCTGGCCCGGAGTCCCTGGCCTCGTCAAAACCGACGAAGACCACGAAGCCAACACCGCCGAAGTCGCCGAGCATGAGTTGGCGATCAACTAACGCCCCTCACCAATCTCTTCGCTCTCAACCATCCCCTCCTCAAGCACTCAGCCCCAAGTAATTCGGACCGTTCACCGGCCCAACGCCCGGGGCCTACGCCGCCCCGACCCCAGCTACCTACCCGATACTTTGCCAATTGAAAGCGCGGGACTCGAACACATCGTCTCATTCGGCGAAGACAACGCCGGAAAGCTGCATCTCGTCGACTTCGGCAACGGCAGCGGCTTCAACGGCCAGTACCCCGGCCCGGGCCGCGGCGGAAACTTCCGCCTGACTCCCATTCCCGAACCAACCACCCTCACCCTTGCCGCCATTGCCCTACTGCTGCTCGCTTGGCGAAGAACGCGACTGGATCTCGACTAGGCATCCACTCCGCAGTCACTGCTCCGCTGATTGTGGCTTAGCCAATCGTTACGCGATATCCTTGCGGCCTCACTTCCCAATCAGCTCGCAAGTTCACTGGATTTCTCCCACCAATTCGCCATCGGCACGCGTTACCAATTTCGCGTACTCGCGAATGTCGATCGTCTCGCCGATCATCCGCACCGAACCATCGCCCAGCGCCACGTTCGCGCCGCCCGGATGGAATGCATACGTCTCGCCGGTACCCACCGTGTTGTAATAGGCATGCGGAAATGTGCTGCCGATCTCGATGCCGTTGGTGCAATTGACCGCGCACGGCCCGACGTCGCTCTTTCCATCGGCGCTCGAGCCGTCGATGCTGATGTCGCTCGCCGGCCGACTCCAGCCGCCGCCGTTCAAGCGCTGCGCGACGGCGTCCTCCGACACCAGCTCGCGACCCGCGGAACAAGTAAGGCCGGCCCGCCGACTCGGCATACATCACCGTGTGCGACAGCCCGTCCGTTACGTCCTTCAGTCGCGACGTCACGTTGTAGGCCAACATACCGAGCCCCGCCGCGCCGGCCGCCGGGGGAACACCGGTCGCAGCCACGTCGACCAGCCCCGCGGTTTTCAATCGCCCATCCACGAAAATCGTCGGCGAATAGTCGGTCACGGCGACCAGCGGCTGCCAATCGGCCGGCACATCGGGCACTCCGTCGAGCCGCCCCGGGTCGACCGCCGTCGAAGGGCATTGCAAGATGCCGATCGGCTGGCTCGTGAGCGGCACATTCAAGGGGTCGTACCAATTTTTGGCCTGGTTGTAGACATTGTATCTCTGCCCCTCCTCGAAATAGGGCAGCAGCAGCGTGAACCCGGCCACGCGCGGCAGCGGCGTGATCCCAGCCGGACGAATGCTGCTCGGCAGGATCCGCTTCGAATCAACGAAGTTGTGCACCGCGAGGCCGAGATTCTTCAGATTGTTCGAGCACTGCACGCGTCGCGCCGCCTCGCGCGCCGCTTGAATCGCCGGCAACAACAGCGATACCAGGATCCCAATGATTGCGATTACCACCAACAGTTCGACCAGCGTAAACCCGCTGCGACGGCGCCCATGCAACTTTGCCAAAAAATCAAATTGAGTAACCATGACAGACGACCTCCTTGGTATGGGGCGCCTCCGGTTACTCCAGTCGGCACAAGAATTGGAAAAACGATTCTTGAATTCGTTCGCGAACTCAAGCGGCAGGACTCATTCAACTCGCGGCGGGTTCGCACCGCGCGTTGGCAATCTTTTCTTCTCCAAGCGATCGATCTGGATCACCACGCCATCCTGCACGATGATCGTCACCGATCCATAACGCAAATTCTCCAGCGACGCGCGGACCTCGTCCCAAGGCAATTCGGCGCTCGCTTCGCGCTGATGCAATCGATCCTTCACGACAGTTCCTCCCAGGCTCATGGCGAGCTCCTCTTCGCGGACTTCAGATTAAATTTCGTATTCCGGTTCCGGCACAAACACACGGGCGTTCTTCGGATAGATGTACACCCGATCGCCGTTCCGCAGCCGCAAGCGATTAAACGTGTCGAGACTCAAGTCGACAAACACCTGGTTGCCGTCGAGCGTCTTGGCCGTGACCTTAGCAATCGAGCCCGCCGGGTTGATCCGTTCGATCGAGGCCGCCATGTGGGGCGCGCCGTTGGGCAGCAGCCTGATGTCCAGCTCATGGGGCCGCATGTAAACCTTGGCCCGCCGGCCTTCACTCCGGGCCGATTGCGGATAGTCGAGCACCATTCCCTCAAGCAGCGTTTTGCCGTTGCGCACGCGGCCGTGGAACACATTCACTTGCCCCAAAAACTCCATTACGAATTGCGTCGCCGGCCGATGAAACACTTCTTCCGGCGTGCCGATCTGCTCGATCCGGCCGTGGTTCATCACCACAACGCGGTCGGCCACTTCGAGCGCCTCCTCCTGATCGTGCGTCACCAGGATGCTCGTGACGTGAATCTCCTCGTGCAGCTTCCGCAGCCAGGCCCGCAGATCCTTGCCGCACTTTGGCGTCGAGAGCCCCAAACGGTTCGTCCAGCAGCAACACCCGCGGCTCCACGGCCAGCGCCCGCGCGAGCGCCACCCGCTGCCGCTGTCCGCCGGAGAGCTGCGACGGGAATCGCTTGCCCAGGCCTTCGAGTTGCACCAGCCCCAACAGTTCGTTCACGCGCCGCTCGATCACGTCGTTGGCCGGCCGATTTTTCCGCGGCCGCACTCGCATTCCGAACGCGATGTTTTCGAACACGCTCATATGCCGAAACAGCGCGTAATGCTGAAACACAAACCCGACGCGGCGATCCGCCGCCGGACTGTGCGAAACGTCCGTCTCGGCGAAGCGAACGCGCGAGCGCATTACCCGGATCCGGCGTGTCGAGGCCCGCGATGATCCGCAGCAGCGTCGTCTTGCCCGAACCGGACGGTCCGAGCAGCGCCACCAACTCGCCGTCGCGGATCGACAGGCTCACATCGCGCAGCGCCTGGTAATTGCCAAACGTCTTGCTGATATTCGTGAGTTCGATGCTCATCAAACCGCGTCCTTTCCCGTTGCCGGTTCCAGGGCCTCTTCATATTCGCGGCGAACCCGCCATTCGACCAGCGACTTGGCCGCCAGCGTCACCAGCGCCAACAGCGCGAGCAGCGAAGCCACGCAAACGCGGCCGCAAAATTGTATTCGTTGTAAAGGATCTCCACATGCAGCGGCATCGTATTCGTCCGGCCGCGAATTTGCCCGGCCACCACCGCCACCGCGCCAAACTCGCCCATCGCGCGGGCGTTGCACAGAATCACGCCGTACAGCAGCGCCCACTTCACGTTCGGCAGCGTCACCCGCCAAAAGGTCTGCCAGCCGCTCGCCCCCAGCGACACCGCCGCCAGTTCTTCGTCGCTCCCCTGCTCCTGCATCAGCGGAATCACCTCGCGGGCGACAAACGGAAACGTCACGAACAGCGTCGCCAGCACGATCCCCGGCACCGCGAAAATGATCTGGATGTTGTGACTGGCGAGCCATGGACCGAGGAGCCCCTGCATGCCGAACAGCAGCACGAACACCAGGCCCGAGATCACCGGCGACACCGCGAACGGCAAATCGATCAGCGTGATCAGCACGCTCTTGCCGCGGAACTCAAACTTGGCGATCGCCCAGGCGGCCGCCAGCCCGAACACCAGCGTGAGCGGCACGCAGATCGCCGCCACCACGAGCGTCAGCCGGATCGCGGCGAGCGCGTTCGCGTCCGCAAAACTGGCAAAGTAAACGCCGACCCCTTTGCGAAATGCCTCGGCAAAAATCGCCGCCAGCGGCACGAACAGCACCAGCGTCAGGAACGTGAGCGAGATGCCGACCAGCCCGTAGCGGACCCAATTGGCTTCTTCGGTCGCCATCCGCAACCGGCCGACCAGATCCGTTTCGATCATCGATCGCTTGGGCACCGGACCTCCCAGCGTCGTCGTGGCTGCCTGGATCATACGGCACCTCGCAAGTTCCGGCCCGTCCACCATTGCAGCAGGTTGATCGACAGCAGCAGCACGAACGACGCGGCCAGCATCACCGTGGCAATCGCCGTCGCGCCGGTGTAGTCGTATTGTTCGAGCTTCGAGATGATCAACAGCGACGCGATCTCGGTCTTGAACGGCATGTTGCCCGAGATGAACACCACCGAGCCGTATTCACCCAGCGACCGGGCAAAGGCCAACGTGAATCCAGTGAGCAGCGCGGGAAACACGGCCGGCAAAATCACGCGGCTAAATGCTTGCCAGCGGTTCGCGCCCAGGCTCGCCGCCGCTTCTTCCGTCTCGCGGTCGATCTCCTCGATCGCCGGCTGCAGCGTCCGCACCACGAACGGCAGGCCGATGAACACCAGCGCGATCACAATCCCCAGCGGCGTGAAGGCCGTCTTGATTCCCAGCGGTGCCAGGTACTGCCCGAACCAGCCGTGCGGTGCGTACACCGCGCAGAGCGCGATGCCCGAGACGCTCGTCGGCAACGCAAACGGCAGATCGATCAGCGCGTCGATGAATTTCTTGCCGGGCAACTCGTATCGGACCAGCGTCCAGGCGACGATGAAGCCGAAAACTACATTCACCACCGCCGCGACGAGCGACGCCAGAAACGTGAGCTTGATACGCGGCCAGCACGCGCGGAGCCGTCGCCGCCAGCCAAAACTCTTCCCAGCCGCCGCGAAAGCTGCGAATCACCAGCACCGCCAGCGGAATCAGCACGATCAGGCTCAGGTACAACAGCGTGTACCCCATCGTCAGTCCGAAGCCGGGCAGAGACGCTTCGTCGTTTTTCGTTTCTTGGCCATCGCTGAGAGCAATCGCTTCTGCGTGGCTACGCTAGTTGTGAATGGCTTCTTGAATCTGATCGAACACGCCGCCGTCGGCAAAGTGCTCCTGCTGAGCCGCCGACCAGCTGCCGAACACGTCGTCGATCCGTGAACAGCTCAATCTGAGGAAACGCGGCGAGCACGTCTGGATCGACCAATTGCGGCTCGCTCGGCCGGTAGTAGTTCTTGGCCGACGATCTGTCTGGCCAACCGGCGTGTAGAGAAACTCCAGGTAGCGCCCGTGGCGACGTCCGTCTGCATCGTGGGCAGCCGCATTCTTGTCGACGACCGTCACCGGCGGCTCGGCCAGAATACTCACCGACGGCACGACCAATTCAAACTTGTCGTCGCCCAATTCTTTCAGCGCAAGCAGCGCTTCGTTCTCCCAGGCCAAGAGCACGTCGCCGATTTCGCGCTGCACGAACGTCGTCGTCGAGCCGCGGGCCCCCGAATCGAGCACCGGCACGTTCTTGAACAAGCGCCGTGACGAATTCCTTCGCCTTGGCCGGTCGTTGTCGTTGTGTTTGAGCGCGTAACCCCAAGCGGCGAGATAGTTGTAACGGGCGCCGCCCGAGGTCTTCGGATTGGGCGTGATCACCTCGACGCCCGGTTTCACCAGGTCGTCCCAGTCCTTGATTCCCTTCGGGTTACCCTTGCGGACTAGGAACACGATCGTCGACGTGTAGGGGCAGCTGTTGTGCGGCAGACGCTGCTGCCAATTCTTCGGGATACAGACTTGGTGATCTCGGCGATTTGATCCATGTCGTAGGCGATCGCCAGCGTCAGCACGTCGGCCTTCAAGCCCGTCGATCACCGCGCGGGCCTGCGTGCCCGCGCCGCCGTGCGACTGTTCGATCGTCACCGCCTGTCCCGTTTCTTCCAACCAGTGCTTGGCAAACTCCTCGTTGAACTCGACGTACAGCTCGCGCGTCGGATCGTACGAGACGTTGAGCAGCGAGATCGATTTCTTGGCGGACAGTTTCGAAACAACCGGCGTCGCGGTCGAAGCGCGAGCAACCGGCGACGATGCGCAGGCACGCCGAGAACAAGCGGCGGCTATTCAGCACCGTCCCGGCGAAGATGGTCGCTTGAGCCGAGGTGATCGCGTGCGATTTGGCAAAGAACGATTCCATATTCGGGTCTGGCATCTCGGGAAAGCATTCCGATTGGCAGTCGACGCACCGGCTCGCTTAAAGCAATGCCGGTGCCAACCGATCCGATGGATCAGGAATTCGCCGAAACCAGCGGAAATCAGGCCGCCAGCGATGCTTGCAAAACCAAATTCCGTCATATATGATGGTATTTATCCGTTGCATGTGCTACGTTATTACAGTTATATATAATGGCCTCGCATCTCCAATGAGGGTCGCATGGCTTTCTCGAACGACATCCTCCTCCAAGTCTGGCAAGAAGTTTGCCGCCATCTCGAAATCGCCGACTCGGCGGCGGCGGTGGCAGCACACTTGGCCGACCATTTGCCGCTCGATCGCTTTGAAAGTTCTCCGTTTCGAACCGGAACATCGCCGCATCCGCGTCGTCGCCACGTTTCCCGAACGAACGCCGTTGTCTGAACCGGCCGACGTCGAGATTTCCGTCGACGCCGCAAAACAACTCGACTCGCTGGATAGGTCGCCGCAACCTTGATTCATCAGGCCGACGAGCCCGCCAAGGCCGAGAAACTAGTTCGCAGCATCGGCATGAGCGAACGCAGCGGCGATGCGGTGCTTGCTCCGCTCGCCGGCGAACATGGTTCCAAGGGCATCCTGTTGGCATTGGCCAGCGAGCGACCGCTTCTCGCGCATCGCACGTCACGCTGCTCGCGAGCCTCGCCGAGCCGCTCGCCGCCGCCCTCGACAACGACGCCCGGCTGCACGAAATCGCGGCCCTCCGCGAAGCCGCCGAGGCCGATCGGCGTTCGCTCCTTAATCGCCTCGGCCGCAAGGAAGTTGGCGACACGATCGTCGGCGAAGACTCCGGCTTGCGGCAGGTCATGCAGCGGGTCGACATGGTCAGCCGCTCGGATGTCCCCGTGCTGATCCTCGGCGAGACGGGCACCGGCAAGGAGCTGGTGGCCCGCGCGATCCACAATCGCAGCGATCGCCACGCGGGCCCGTTCATCCGCGTCAATTGCGGCGCGATTCCCCGCGAGCTGATCGACTCGCAGCTGTTCGGTCACGAGAAAGGCAGTTTCACCGGCGCGGCCGACACGCGGCAAGGCTGGTTCGAGCGGGCCGACATGGGCACGCTCTTTCTCGACGAGATCGGCGAATTGCCGCTCGATGCCCAAGTCCGCTTCTTGCGCGTGCTGCAGGACGGATACGTCGAGCGAGTCGGTAGCGTCGATTCCATCCGAGTCAACGTGCGGGTGGTCGCCGCCACACACCGCGATCTGGCAAGCATGGTTCGCGCAAGTTCTTTCCGCGAAGACCTTTGGTACCGCATCGCCGTGTTTCCCGATCCTGCTGCCGCCGCTGCGCGAGCGGACGGAAGACATTCCGGCGATGGCGAGGCATTTCGCCGAGCGAGCGGCCGTCCGTTTCGGACTGGCACCCGTCGTCCCACAGGACATGACATTCAGCTGTTGCAGTCGTACGATTGGCCCGGCAACATCCGCGAGCTGGGCACCGTGATCGACCGCGCCGCCATCCTCGGTAATGGTCACGCGCTCGAACTCGCTGCCGCACTCGGACTCGCCACACCGCGTCGGCCCGTTGAATCCGCCATTACCAGGGACCAGCCCGTCGCAACTCCCCGCATCTTGTCCGACGTACAAACCCTCGACACTGCGATGAAGTCGCACATCGAAACCGCGCTCCGCGCCACTTGTGGCCGCATCGAAGGCCGCCACGGCGCCGCCCGCTTGCTGGCGATCAATCCTCACACACTTCGCGCCCGGATGCGCAAGCTGAAGATCGATTGGTCGACTTTCCGCGAGTCGGCTGGAGATTGACGATTCTTGACGTCTGCCAAACCTATCGGAATCTGGTATATTGACGCCGCGGCGCGATTTGGACGGTCAGATCAAACGTCGCATCAGCTCCGTAGCTGCACGATATATGACTCTGTTACGCGCGATCGTTTGGAAGGCGTGGGGAATTGCCCGCGCGTGCGCGTGGTGGGGGCTTGGCCTCTGGACCACGCTGGCCGTCTTCTTTACTGCGGCAAGTTCGCTCTGGATCACCGCTCCGCTGGCGGCGGCCATTGCCGGAGTGTATTGGAGCAGCCGCCGCGAACACTATCACTTCGGCCAATGGCCGCGGCTCGAATGGCCAGCGAAATGGCGTTCGACCGCGGCCTTGCTCGTAACGGCAGTCGTCGCCGCCTACTATTTCGGCTTTGTCACGCCCGATGGAAATCAAAAGTGGTCGACGGAACAGGCCCGCCAGCCGCACGTGGAGATCGATGGCAATCTGGTCCACGTCGACGACGTGCGCAATTTCACCTGGCACACGGCGACCGACTTCACGCCCGGCTTCTACAATCGCACGTACGACGTCGACAAGCTCGACTCGATGTATTACGTGGTTGCCGCGATGCCGCTCTGGGAAGGCGTGGCCCATGTGTTCGTCTGCTTCGGCTTCACCGACGGCCAGTTCGTGGCCGTTTCGGTCGAAGGCCGGCGCCGCGAGGGGCAGCCCTATCGGCTGATCCCCTCGATGTTTCGCCAGTTTCAGTTGATGTACGTCGTCGGCGACGAACGAGACGTGGTGGGTCTGCGTGGGGCGATCTGGAAAAAGCCGGTCTATTTCTATCCGGTCCGTACGACGAACGAGCGGAAGCGGGCAATCTTTCTCGACATGATGGAGCGGGCCCATTCGCTGGAAGAGCACCCCGAGTTCTACCACCTGATCACCAACAACTGCATGAACAACATCACATGGCACCTGCGACGATTGGGCGGTCGGGCCGTGCCCTTCGACCTGCAGGTGCTGCTCACCGGCTTCTCCGATCGCGTCGCCTACTATTTGGGCTACATCGACACGGAGCTGCCCTTCGCCAAGGCGCGGCGAGGCCTTTCGCGTCGACCCCTGGATGCAAACGACGCCACTCGACGCCGACTTCTCTGCACGGCTACGCGAAACGCTCAAGCGTCAGGAAGCGGCAGCAAAAGCGGAAATCGACCCGCAACCCGCCAAGCACTAGCCTGCCACGCGGCGAACAGGCCCCGCGACGAAGCCGGGATGTTGCTCTAGCGCCGCGGCGGTCGCCTGCCGACTATCCCGACCTGGCACCACGACCCACTGCGGCCGACCTCCACGCCCAGCCGCCGGAAAGAGCGTCACCTCCCACAGCGACGTGAGACCTGCCTCGACCGCCTGCAACTTGAGCTGCATGGTGGCGATTTGATGCTGGACCTTTTCATTGTGTTGCCGTGCCGCCGCCCACGTTCGCAACATGAATGCGTGATCGGCGAGCGAATCGTATCGATCATTGTCGTCGTCCGCCAACCACTCGTCCCAGCCAGACTTCATCACCCGTTGATCGTCGTCGGAAAACAAAAAGAATGGCACCGTGTATTCGTCGCCGTCGGAAGTCTCAAATACGACGCCGTCCAAATGGAACGTCCGCGGTGCACCGCGCTGACGCACGAGCCATGCTTCCAGCGATTGCCCGTCGGCCTGCTGCAAGTTCTCGACGTGGGCGACGATTTGCGGGACCAGCAGTTGATAAAACTCGGGCAGATTCGCCAGGCGACGGTCGTTGACGTAGACATTTCCGCGGCGACGTTGAATCGTCATGTCGCCGTGGGCGTAGTCGACCAACTGGCCGACGAGCTTCGTGCCGTCTCGGAGCGTCCAAGTTTGCGCGCCATCGCTCGACTGGCGGGCCACTTCCGCAGCTTCCTTCGATTCCAAAAACTCGCGGTCCGCCTGTGATAGCTGCTCCCTGGGGATCGCCACCATTTCGTGGTCGGCCCGCTCCAGCACCACACTTCGGTCATTGAACGTGACGAGTTCCGCCTCCAGCGTGTAGCGTCCTGAGTCATCGGTCCACAAGCGCGCGTCGCGCGCGAAGAATGGCAGGCGGCCAGGAAGCAAAACAATGCGGCTAGTTGCCAACGATACATCGGAAATGCTCCGAAGAATGCGGAAGGTCGATCTACGCCCAATCCAGGCATAATACCAGTCGCAGTCGCCAACCGCAAAGAATCTCGTTGGGCAAATTAAAGCAGGCCGAACTCACCAATAAAGGACCCGCTGGTCCCAGCGCATCGGATTACCCCATGGGCCCACGGTAAACGCCGGCCCCACATTGATCGGCGCCACGCTATAGCCCGGCAGATCGATCGACCGCTGCGTCGGCGGAGCAAAAGTTGCGGCCCGAGATCCCTGTTGACCAGCATTCGCCTGAGCGGTGACCTGAGCCTGGCGGCGCATGTCCTGCGTCGACTGAAACTGCATTGCCGTCCCCTGTTGGAAGGCAGCTTGCGACTGCTGCGTCTGCCCCCGCCGCTGTTGGAACCTGGCGAGTTCTTGACGGATCTGGCTGGCCGTCATGCGGGCGACGTCCGGACGCATCTCGCGCAGCTGCGCGTCGGTGTACTTTGCCTGCACGGCCAAGAATTGCCCCAGCCAGCGGCGAGCGTCTTCCGCTTCTGGACTGTTGAGCACCGCGAGCTTTTCTTCCATCCGGTCGAGTTGATCGCGAAGTTCGGCGGGCGACATCCGACTGACCCGCGACTGAAACTGAGCCCGCAGCGTCGCCACTTCCGCTGGCGTGTAAAGTTTCTGGACAGAGAGCCATTCGTCGAAACCGCGCACCGCCTGTCGCCACCGGTCGCTCTGGAGAATCTGCTGACGCTCGGCGTCTTGCGCAGCAGCGGCGGCGGTCGGCTGCTGCAGCGGTGCCGCCTGCTGAGCTCGAGCCGCAGTTGCACCAAAGTTCGCGATCAGCATCACCGTCGCCAGACACTCACACCTTGTGCGCTTCGTCATCTTACGCCTCCGCAATCAATCTTGGTTTGCGCGTACAAATTCGATCTGCTGTTTGGGAAGTACCTCGCCTTCCACGTTCGCGCTCTCGACTTCCCAGAGAAATCGGTCAGCGCCTTTTGGCGTGAGCACTGTTTTCGTCGACGAACGCCCGCCGTCGGCAAGCACTTCATTGCTCTCGACGACCCATGTGTCGCCTTCGCGCCGCCAGTAGCTTTCGCCCACGCCGCCCAACGAATCGAACGTCCAGCACTTGATTTGCTTTTTGAGTGGATCCCAACCGATTCGCTGCGTGCCACCGATGTGATCTTGCCCTTCACGCTGGACGACAAACTCGCGCTCGATGAACGCTCCGTCCTCGCACCAATGAGCCGACACCAGCACCGTCGCATGGTCGGTCAAACCGGTCCATTCGCCCAGCAGCCACTCGAGCGGCTCGAGCGGTCCGCCCGCGGCGGGCGCTCGCTGGTCGCCCGCATGTGCTGCTGGCTCTGTCGCCGGCGCGGTAGCCGGCGCCGCGGTTTCGTCCGCGCGAACTGCCGCTGAACACCCGACAACCGCCACTACGAGACCCATCCAGATCAGTACATTTTTGAGTCGAAGCATGAGAATCCCCTCGTTCGGCTTACGGCTCCGCGGCCGCCCTTCATTATCATCAATCATACTGCGCAAGAAAGAGCCCGTTTTCCGCCGAAAACGCGGGGAAATGGCGGCTGGATAGTGCCCGCGGGGCTAGGACACGGCCACGGAGAACTCGGACGTGTTGTCGTCCGGATCGGTCGCGGTGGCGGTAATATAGTCGGCACCAACCGGTGGCGTCGGGCTGAGATAGGTGAACGCGGCGCTGCCCGCACTGTCAGTGGTCACCAACAGGGAGCCTAGATAGAACTGGCCCGACGGACCGCTGGCATCACTGGCAAAGAACTCGATCGTGAACTTGGTCTTTGGCGCACTGGTGAGTGTGCCCGCGATTTCGATCCCCATCGACACGCTCTGAACTGAGGCGAGCACGGGAGCGGCCTGATTCTGGTTGGCCCCCGCCGCCAGGGCGATGTCTTCCAGCGCATTCTCGAAGATCGAATTCTGATGGATGCCGTTGCCGGTACCCGACTCGACGAACACGCCATTGGCGATGTTGTTGGCGATCAGGTTCGTTGGCTCGCCCGACGTACTGCCGATCACGTTGTCGTAGCTGCCGCCCGTGATGAGGATGCCGTTCCCCCCGTTGCCGCGGGCGGTCGTGCCGTCGGCCGCCACGCCGATGTAGCTGTTGATTACTTTGTTATCGCGGGTTCCGTTGAGCACGATGCCGCTCGTGGTGTTGCCACTGATGACGGTCAGCAGCGCCGGATCCGGCGAACCGACTGTGTTTCCATAGGAACCCGCATCAATCAGCACGCCCGCCTGACCGTTCGGCGCGCCCCAATGCCAGCCACGTCCAACCCGATGTTGCCCTCGTTCACGATGTTGTCATGTGCCGTCCCGAGGATCGCCACGCCGTTCGCACCGTTCGACGAGATCGTGTTCTGTGGAATCACGTTGAACGTCGGCTGCGGCCCGCCGACAACAATGTCGTGGGCGTTGCCGCCGATCTCCACGCCATTGCCGAGATTGCCCATCGGGATCAAGCCGTCGGTGTTGAGGCCGATGATGTTGCCCGCGATCCGCACGTCCTTCGCCTTGCCGGACACTTCGATTCCGTCGTCGCCATTGCGGGTGATCACGTTGGTGCGGATGAGGATGTTGCCGCCGGTCGAGGTGATCAACATGCCGTCCTGCCCGTTGCCATGCGTCAGGTCGTCGCTGAACGCGGCCAGACCGCAGAACGTGTTGTAAGTCGTGAAGAAACTGGCCTTATCCTGCACGACGATGCCGTTCTGCAAGTTGTCCGCGACGACATTCCCCAGCGGAATCGGTCCGCCCATCACAGTGCGCGTCGAATTGCCCTCGACCACCACTCCGTTGAGCGCGTTGCCGATCGACGTGTCGTTGTCCGCGCCAATGCCGAAGAAGTTTGCCTGGATCGTCGTGTCGTCGGCGTTGTTGACGCGCAGACCGTTGCCACCGTTGCCGCTCAGCACGTTGTAGAACACGAACGGGTCGTCGGTGAACAGGCAGCCGATCAGTGAATTCCCGTCTGCCTTCTCAATCAAGACGCCATCGAGCGCATTGCCGAGCGCCGCGCTCCCCGTTTCGTCGGTGCCGATGTAGTTGCCGCTCAACTGGTTCCCGGTACTCTTGCCGTTGATCAGAACGCCGTTGGCGTTGTTGCCGGAGATGAGATTCCCCTGCTGCGGCCGGACGAAGATGCCATTCGTCGGTTCGTTGCCACCGGTGGCCTCGCCGCCGATGAGATTGTCGGCCGATTTACTTTTGATGAGGATGCCATTCTCTGCGTTGCCAAGGTCGACCAGCCCGGTCGCGTCCGTGCCGATGTAATTCATCGACACCCGGTTGCCGCTCGCCTTATGGAGCGTGATCCCATTGGCCGCATTGCCGCTGATTACGTTCGACAAAGTGAACGTTGTGTCGTCGTCGCCGACGAGGTTGCCGTCGGATTTCTTGATCTTTACGCCGTCGTTGCCATTGCCGAGTGCGGCCGTACCCGCAGCATTTGTGCCGATGAAGTTACCCGCGACCAGGTTGTCCGACGAACGCTTCAGATAGATGCCATTCTTGCGATTCGCGGAGATCACGTTCCGTTCCGCGGCCAGATCGCCTCCAATCGTGTTGCCCGCTGAATTGACGAGTTCCACGCCGTCGCCGCCGTTGCCGATGGCCGCTCCACCGAGCCCCACGCCAATATGGTTACCCTTTATCACGATGCCGAACACACCGTTTAGTTTGACGCCGGCCTTCGACGCGTCGACCAGCGACAGCCCTTCGATCGACGACCCACTCGAACCGGCCTCGAACCTCAGCCCCTTCGCGCCATTAAAATCCACCTCCACCACCGGCGCCGCCGCGAAGCCCGGCGCCGTCGAACCATCGATGTCGACCTCATCTGTGATTTTTGGCAGTTTGCTCGAGAGCTGAATCGATCCGGCCACACTAAAACTGATCGTGTCGGCGCCGGCAAGCGCATTCGCATCGATCAATGCCTGCCGCAACGAACCCGCGCCGCTGTCGTTCAGATTCGACACCGCAAACGCGGCCATCATGTTCCGCGCTTCGAGCGGCTCATACGAAAGCGATGTCTGGGTCGTCTGCTTCTGCGTCGACCGACTTTTGGAGCGCACGCGAAGAAATGAAAACATGCTAGCCCCGGCTCCCGGTTGAATTCGCTGATCGACGAAACGACTCGACCGCCACCCTCCGACGACGCGATGGGCGCGGACAGCCAAACTTGGAAGCCAAAGTGAAGAGATCTGGATCGCTTAGGCTTCCTTGCCGAGCGGTGTACCGTCGATCGAAAAGTCTAGGCCGGCGACGTTTCCATCGCATCTTGCGGGTTTCGGCCTGACTACGACATTGGCTGGTATCGACCCGACCGACACGACGGCATGAGCGCCGCGGACGACGATTAACTTCAAATGGGACAACACGATGCAAAGTCGTTGCCAGCAGAGAGAGTCGAAACCGGCCGCCGATGGCAAGCCGGGCAAGCACCGCCGACTCTCCGGCCGCGAAAGAAACGCCTGCAGTCGGCAAGCACCGCGGGCAGGACTCGAATATAATAAGCATTACACTGGAAAAACGGCAACTGCTGGAAGTTTACTTGCGTCAGCCTATGCACTTGGGCCCATTTCGCAGGTAACCGACCGTTCTCTGGCCGAGCTCGTCGCGGCTTGGCGGTGGCTGCCTGACTCCGTCAAAGCGGAGAATTCCCGCCTCGTCGTTGCAAGCCAGGCGGAAGCGAGGCGCCCATGAGCGCGTCGCGAGCTCAACTGTGGACGATCGTCGGCCGGCAGCCGACGGGAGGGGCCGCTTGCATCGCAAGTTGTTTCTGCCGGCAAATTTCCGTTCTTGGTCGGCTGTACCCCGATTTTGCCCATCCTCCCCCCGCGCACCGGTGGTTCCAAATGAGTCTGTTCTCCGAATTCCGCGCCGACGTTTTTTGACCCTTTCGAAATGAGGGATCCCACCATGAGCGATCAACAACTCGAGGCCCAAGACGCAGATGCTACCGACAAATATCGGGCAACCGCCTTGGCGTTCGCTGATCCACTTGCAACGCCGCGAAAGCGAATCATCTACCGCCACTTGGACAACCTTGGGGTTTGGGATTTGGCATCCAAGGTGCGGATTCGCATCGAACGCGAGCAAGACGAACAGGTTCAACGGTCCGCGGCGAAAGAGCGAGGGTGGCGCTGGCTCGATATCGCCCTGGCATGCTGCCGATCCGTCGCTGAGTTACAGAAACTTCTGGATATTGTATTCGAAGTCGGCGCCGACGCCGACCCATCGGACGCCACCCTGATATGGCGGCAGGAAATTGGGGCTGAACAGAAGCGGGAGACGGACGCCATGGCCGATGCGGAAGCGGCAAAGTCGGTCGAGATCGCGGATGATCCAGTTACGGAGCCGGCCAGTGAGCCGGATGGCTATCTTCCGCCCTCTTTTTCCGACAAGGAGCGGGAGCGTTTTCGGCAAATCGATGAGGACGTTGCCGCTGACCGCCTTCATCGTGACCCGCTGGAGGATATCCGCTGGGTGTCCGAACACATTGACGATGAGGAAGTGACCGCGTTGGACGCTCCGAGTCGTGCGGCGTGGTCGTTTCTTCACTATACCAGGCACAATCCCGAGAGATTCTATTCCGCCACCTGGCCGAACGCGGCGAAGGAATTGGCGAAGCGGAACACCGGTCAACCGGTTGGTCAGATTAGCGAGCGAGACAAGGCGACGAACTGGGAGGTTCGGCGGATGATCGAGAAGGCGGTCGAGGCACAAACCAAGGAATCGTCGCGCGGGAAGTGGGTCGACGGCCAATGACAATGATACAACCGGTCACCGATGCCGGAATCTTCGCCGCCACCATGCCAAGACTGGGACGGATGCGATGCGGAGCACGTCGCCTCGCTTACTACGCGTTTCGACGCTGCTGCATTTCTAGCCGCCGAAGCTGGCGGGTAGGTTGCCAGCCAACCGTGTCAAGTCGGTGGGTTGTTGACAATGTCACGCATTGACAGTTTCTCGACAGTCTCTGTCAGCTCCGGCCTCGCCGACAACACCAGCCGGCCGCCAAAGTCATCAATAGGACGATGCTCGCCGGTTCGGGAACCGCGAAGCTGGACGTCGCCCCGCTTCCGCTGGAATTGCCAAAATGGGTCTTCCAGCGGAAGTAATCGTCGTGGCCAACTCCGGGCGTGTCATCATTGGGGAGCGATAATTCGCTACCGAGCCGATCCCGCCAGACCGTGTAGTCGGCGGCGTCGACCGTGCCGTTTTGGTCGTAGTCGCCGGCGAGGCCGACGCGCAACACGCCGGTGTCGAGCAAACTGATTGTGTTCCAGATCAGTCCCGGAGAAAGCGTCGGCAGCTTCAACTGGGCGAACGCGCCCGTGATCGAACTGGCGTCGAGGATGTCAAACGCATCGCCCGCCTGCGGACTTGGAGCGCCGACTGCGAACTGGATATCGAGCGTCCCATCGACAGCGGCGCTGCCCGAGACGTGCAACACATCGTGACGGCCAGGATCGTAAATGTTTAGATGCAATTCGGCAGCGGCATTTTGCGCGTAGTCGCCGGTAACCGTCATTGTCTCGGCCGACCAACTGTAGCCGGGGTCAAAGTTTGGCACCGGGTTTGTCAGGTCGAAGCCGGTAAGGAACACGAGGTCGTCGATTCGCACGCCATTGTCGACCGGCGCGGAGCCCGCGAATACAAGAAACTGGTTCAGATCGTTGGCGGTGCCGTTTCGGAACGAGAGCGGTGTTGCGTTGAGCTTGTTTCCAGCCACGGCGTCGCCGATTCCCGTGTTCATGTAGAGGTCGTACTTGTCGGTTGTTTGGTTGACGACCATCCAAATGTTGTACCACGAGTTGAGGGCCAATCCGCTCGCTAGAGTCGAACTGAAACTGCCGCCGCTACGTGCATCGATGGCGAAGGTGCCCGCGGAGGTACCTTGCTTGACGCGGAGTTGGGTCTCGAAATCGCCAAAGTCGACGGCTGCGGTGTTGGCCTGATCGCCCAGCCCGATGCTGTGATTCGGAGCGTCTGTCTTTGAATTGAGTCGAAAGAACAGCGTGGCGGTCGTGCTATTGTCGATCACCGCGTAGTCCGGGAGAGTCCGCGAGGCGCCGCGAAAGTCGGTTGCTCCGCCGGCCTGCCCGAAGCTGAGTACTTTATTGCCGCCGACCGATTCGATGTCGACCAGAGTCGTATCCTGATGAGCAATCCAAGGCGGACTGGCAGTGCTGCGGGCATCACCTAGAGAGTAACTTTCGAAATTGTCGATTTTGAAGCGGCGAGCAACGCCCGATCCGTCCTTACCGACGCGAACGGTCGAGCCGGCCTGTGCGGCCAGGTTGCCGGCGAAGGTGCCGCCGCCAGCGACGATCGAGCCTTGTGTGGCGGTCACGTTGCCGACAACCATGCCGTTCTTGTCGTTGTTGAGTGTTTGACCGCTGGTCACATTGTAAATTCCGCCTACGCCCGACACATCGAGCGTTCCCCCGGCTTGCACTTCGATCAACGGCGCCGAGTCCAATCGCCCCGAGCCGACGAGAGCCAGCGTTCCACCACTGATCCGGGCGATTCCGTTGCCGCCGACCGGCGCGGCCACGCGCAAGGTGCCCTGTGCTACTTCGAGGACTCCGTTGTTGGTGATGACGCTGCGGCTGAACGTGATCTGGTTTGATCCTGCCTTGCGCAGAGTCGCGTCGGGTTGAATGCGAACCCAGTTTGTACCGGCGAGCCCCCAGTCCATTCCGCCGGAAATGGTGCTGACGCCGGCAAGGGCGTTGATGTAGCGGATGCTTCCCGGCGCGGCGCCTGTCATGGTGAGTTCGCCACCGGTCAGATAGGCCACATGCTCGCCGAGATCTTGTCCCGCGATGTTGGAAACCTGGCCCGGGGCGACCGCACCGATGTAGCTATACGACATCGGCGTCGGCGTGGGAGGGCTGCCTTCGTACAGATGGGAATCGGTGAAGCCTTTGAACCAGGAATAGCCGGCGACGTAACTTCGAGACTCGAGTGCAGGTACCACGATATTCAAGAACTGCCGATTTGCTTCGACGATTTCCGCGTCGGAGTAAACGCCGCCCCAATCGTGAATCGCAAATTCCGTGATGAACACCGGCAAGCCATACGTATTGTGGTACAAATCGAGGCTGCCGAGAAACGAGCTTGCGGCCCCGGCCGGATTGTTCGGCGAGCTGGCTCCGTACCAATGAAATGCAATCGCGTCGACGCGCAAGTTGGGGTTGTAATTGGGATTCTGCGGATTCGACTTGCGGGCATTCAGTTCGGTCATGAAATTGGAAAGCCAGGTTCGACCACCGATGGTCGACATCGAGTCGACCGTGTCGGCCACGCCCGGGCTAATCAACTTGGTCGACGTTCCGGCGAAGCTATTCGAGATGTTGGACCAGGACGAAAGGGCTTGGGCCACCGACATATTCGCCTGGTCGGAGCGTTCCGGCTCGTTGAAGCCCAGGATCCACTCGGTGTTGCGGGCCTTGACGTTATCGATTGTGCTCTGGCTCGGCGCATTCCAGAACATCGGAATGTGCTTCGCATCGTAGTTGCCAGGGTTTCCTTCGCCGGTTCCCCAGGTGTAGTACCAGGCGGCGCCGGTCGCCTGCAGATTGTCGTAGTTGGCACCGTTGTCGGCGAGCCCTCGCTTGGCCGACAGAATCTCCGCGCCGACTTCCGCCGATGTCAACATGAGTAAAGCCCACGCGACAACTAGAGCCGGGAATCGAATAGCAGCGTGGAATCTAGTCATACGAGAGCAATCCGCCGAAAACTGCATAGTGTGCGTCATTCCGCCAACACTTCTCGCACACCAAGTTCGACGACCTCCGCTTGCGGGGCGCCGTTTTGGTTGCCTGCTGCATCCGCCTGTGGTTGCCAGACACGGACATAGTCGACCAACATGACTTGTGGCCAGCTCGTCGAGTCATCGGGATCACCGCCGAAATCGCCGCCGACGGCAAGATTCAAGATGATGTTTTTGGGCGTTTCAAAAACGGGCCGATTTGACTTCTCGCGGACGGTGAAATGCAGGTTGTGGTCGACGTAGAAACGCAGTTGGGTTTCCTCCCATTCGACGGCATACGTGTGAAACCCCGCGTGGAAGTTGACTGGTTCGCCGCTTTCGCTTGCAGTGTAGTTGTGAACAACGTATTCGTGCTGATCGCAACAGGGGCCGGGTTTTGTTTGCCAGTGATAGGCACTGCTGGTGAGCAGGGGCTCGTGGCCCTTGTTCTCCATGATGTCGATCTCGCCGCCGGTCGGCCACTGGACTTGGTTCGGATTGAGCCAGAATGCGGGCCACATGCCTTGCGAGGTCGGCAGGTCGATGCGTGCCTCGAATCGGCCCGGACCGTACTTTGCGCGCGAGCGGATCAATCCGGAGCGATATTGTTTCTTCGCGAGCGGCTCGTTCGTGGCCGTGATTAGCAGATTGCCGTCGGCGACTTGCACCTGCTCCGGCCGATAGAATTGTTTTTCGTTATTGTGGCTATCTTGCCGTTCGACTGCTTCCCAGAATTCGTTGTTCAGGCTGGCTCCATCGAATTCATCGTGCCAGGTCAGTTGCCAGCCGGGCCGTTGCTCGACTGCCAGACTCAAACGGGTGAGGCCGGCAGCGAAGCAGACCAAAATGCACGAAACTGTAAGTGCCGACAACGGCGCAAGAACGTTTCGTCCGCCCGCAGCGCACTGGGTGAGCGCGAATTGCGCCGAAGCTCACGGAAACTTGCACTACCAATGATTCGCATGCGATCTGACCTTTTTCAATTCCTGCGAGGCGCCCTGGGCGCACGAAATGCCTGCACAAAGTCGATTGATTCTCAGCGCGAAACGCTTACTCGCCGCCTTTGATTGTGTCGACGAAGGGTTTGCCACCGTCCCACGACAGGTTAACGACCAGCGCGTCGGTCGGACCGTCGATCGTGACGCTGAGTCCCGAGGTGGTCAGATTCGCGTACTTTTTCGGGACATTCCACCGCTTGTGCGTTGGATCGAGGTACTCGCCACTGTGGACCGAAACCGGATGAGTGCCCGCGGAAGTGCCGTCGCCTGGTTCGTAAGTCGAGAGCTGAAATTGGCCGTTCGAGTCGATCGTGCTGAAGGCCGCGCGTTTGCCCAACGGAGCGACGGTGATTTCTCCAGTGGTCAGCGGCTTGCCATCAATGAGCACCTGCCCTGAGACGGGAAATCGCTCCGGCCCCTGGCTGCAGCCGACGGCAAAGGCCATCGCCGCCAGCGCTATATGGCGCGCAAAAAACAATTTAATTCAGCACCTACCATGGGCCGCAAACTCTCTCTATTCAAAGTAACGATCGCAAAATGTCCGAAGCACAACCAAGCGACGTTCATCAGCGCGACAAATCGGTCGGCTCGGTGACGTCTTTGTGACCCGCGACGGTCGACAGCGCTTGATACACTTGGAGATCAATTTCGTCGGTGATGTACTCGACGTGGGCGTCGCCAAAGGTGAAATTGGCGCCGCCCGGATGATCGCTGCGAAACGCGCCGTTGGTGACGTACGTCGTGTCCGGAAGCTGCACCGCTTGGATAGCGAGCGGCGTATTGAGCGGACTCTCGGTCACACGCAACGAATCGGTGTGTCGGGCGGCAAAGTACCAGCGATTGCGGCCCTCGGCCGTGAATCCGCGTGATGCTTCGCCGACGAACATCGTCGCCGTCGTGCCGTCCGTGATTTGGCGGAGTTTCAGTTGTCGCTTATAGACGAACGATCCGTTGTTCCACTGCTTGCCCTCGGACCCATAGCTAAACTCACGAGGTCCATTGGTGCCGGCCACCAAGGCGTAGCTCCCAACTGCCATTGGAAACCGCGGAACCGGCAGGTTGCTTCCGTCGGTTTTCACGGCGGTGTATATCGGCTCACCTTCATCACTCGGACAGCGAAACTCCGCGGGTTGGCTTTCCATGATCTTCTGGTGCTCGGGATCCGTGAACCACGCAGCGTTGATGATCAGGTCGCGTTCGGGATGATACTGGGGCAGATTGGCGGGCGGACCTTTCAGATCAAGCTGCGCGAACATCGGCTGGTTCTCGAGGAACGGTAGGATCATCCAGAAGCCGCTCAGCGGAATGACGGGGTCGCCGGCGTTGCACACCGTGTCGTTGAAGCCCGTGTCGCACGAATTGCGTCCGGCCGGCAGTTTCTTATAGGACCCTTCATACAGCTGCATCGCGGTGCAAATCTGGCGCAAGCTGTTGTTGCACTGACTGCGCCGCGCCGCTTCGCGCCGCTTGGATCGCCGGCAAGAGCAGCGCTACCAAGATCCCGATGATTGCGATCACAACCAACAACTCGACTAGAGTAAATCCCCTCGAGCGTTGCCGTTGCTGAACCGTAGTTCTCATTTCAGTTCCCTCCGCACGTTTCCCGGTCGACAAACGCCTGCGATTGCCAGCATCAACAGCCCGAGTAGTCCCGCCGATGGTTCTGGCACTGCCAACCCCGGCTCGCCGATCACACCGTCGCCCGCAGTGTTGCCAAAGTTCTCTTTCCACGCGGCATAGTCGCTCGCACCGACCAGGCCGGCACTTGTCGGGGCACGATTCAACAGCGACGTCTTCCCCGTGGCCAACGCGTCTCGCCAAACCGTGTAGTCGGCCGCGTCGACCGTGCCGTCGTCGTTGTAGTCGCCGGTCAATTGATAGACGACGATGCCGTCCATCGAATCCTTTCCGAGCAATGCAAATCGAAATTCGAGGTCCCGGCTCCCCTCGGGGTCGAGCAAGTTGCCCATGTCGTAGTTGGCGCCACTTGCGAGCAAGAGGCTGCCGAGCGGATTCAGCTCGGAAAGGGCTTCCGCCGTGGGGCCCGACTCCTGCCAGCCGCTTGTGCCCTGATCGGCGAGACTGTTCCAATCGCCGTCGGCCGGCTTAAGCGACGCGCTTTCCGAGCGAATCGAATAGGAATCGATCGACACGTCGAACGGCGACGCATTGCTGAGCGTCGTTTCGCCAGTTGCTGTGTTCACCGTGAGCACCAGGTTGTTACTCACGTCGGCCCCGACGTATTCCACAATGCCATGGAAAGTTTGACCCGTGGGCGATGAATACTCGAACTGCAAATCAGACACGCTCACGCCAAACGCGGGCGGATTCGGCGCGTACGCTTGTCCCAGCGTTCGCTGGTCGCTCGCGCCGACGACCAGAGAACCGAGCGGATTGAGCTCCGAAAGGTCCGTGGAAACGGGCGCAGGATTCGACCCAGCCACTGACGCCCTGGTCGGCAAGGCTCTGCCACTTGCCATTCGTGGGGTCGAGCGACCCGGTGGCGGAAAGGATCGAGTACCCGTCCATTTCAATGGCAGCGTTCGTCGGATTCGATAGACGGATCTCGCCGGTAGCGCGATCGACTGTCAGTTTCAATCGTTCGAGCGATTGTCCAATCAAGGTGCGCACATAGCCGTCGGTCTTCGTGAGGATAAAGATTTCACCTGAAGAATCAGCACCAAACCGCAGATCGGTGCGGGAGTTGCCCACCAAGTCGCGCAGGCTGACGTTCGACTCCGAGCCATTGGCGGCCACAGTGTAGAGCTGAATCTCTTCGATGTTAGTGACCGCGGTCGTCCGGTCTGTAATGTCGACGTTGCGAATCGCCGCCATATCGGCCGCGAAGAGCCGCCCGTTCACAATATCGCCGAAGACGTATTTTCCTTGGAGCTGCGGTACCGCCGTCCCCTCGTAAACAAATCCACCCGCGATCGCGTTTCCCTCGCCATGGTCGTACTCGACCGTGGGATACAAGAAGGGCTGTCCGCGAAAATCAAGATCGAGCTCCTTGGGAATGTTGTTGGCGAACACTTTGTCGGCGTCGCCGTTGCCGCCGTGGGCGATGTCGTTGCCGTTGATGAAGGTGCCTTCCCGCAGTCCCCACCCGTAATTCCCGCCGGGGACGATGCGTTCGATTTCCTCGAGGTTGGCGTGCCCGACGCTCATCACATAGAGCGACCCGTCGGAATGGTCCCACGCCATCCGATGGCCATTGCGAAAACCGAAGGCATAGATCTCGTCGAATGTATTTGGGTTGCCGTCGACAAACGGATTGTCGGCGGGGATGGTGTAGTCTCCCTTACCCGCCGCCCCGCCCGTCGTCGCCGGACTGCGCGGATCGATGCGTAGCAAAGTACTGGCCAACGTGTCGAGGCGCTGAAGCTGGCCAGGCTGGCCCTCGGTGGGCGAACCTTGCGGTGCACCCGCACCGTTGATGTAGCCCCAATCGCCGCCGGAGATATACAGTTTGCCGTAGTCCGCGTCGCCCGGGTTAGCGAGCGGATTGAATTCCAGATCGCCGTAGGGATGAAAATAAGAATCGGCGGTGGTGCCGACGCGCAGCAGTTCGCGGTGCGTTCCCTCCGCTGCATTCCAAGTGTTGCTCAGCGGCGTGGGCGTCTTCCACTCGTTGATGACCGTGTGGTACTTGACGGGATGACTGCCTGATCGCTGGTCGACCGGTGCGAAGTTGGGTACGGCCGACGTGCTCGCCGCGGACTCCATGTGAATGGTGTAGAACTGACCGTATCCGTCGGTGCCCTCGTTGGCGAAATCAGGATGAAACTGGAAACTGAGAAAGCCCGCCGCCAGCCCGTCAGTGAACCGCATGGCCGGGAATATGGACCCCGCTCCGCCATTGGCCGAGTCGAGATCGAAATAGAGCTGCGGCTGGTTATTCGCGTCGAGCGAATAGAGCTGGCCGCGGAGGTCGTTGATGAACCGCCTTCCGTCCGGCGACTCGCGCATGAAGTTGATTCGAGCGCCAGCGCCGGGGGTGTAGTCGGTCTTGCTACCCAGCGTGCCTTGCGTCGAAGGCATTTGCACGAGGTCCTGAATCTGAACCCGCAGCCCCTGTTTGACGATCGGCTGGGGAATTGGGTTCGACAACTGGGCGAAAACGGCGGCGGGCCCCCCTGCGGCCATCATCAGCACCGCTCCGCCGCACCACAAAATGTAGCGACGAAATCTCAGTGGTTGTTGCCTCATGAAAGAATCTCTTCCCGGTTCCGTACGCTGCATCCACAGACACTTGCAAAATCAACAGCTGCCACGACGTCGGCTCCCAACGAGCCCGAGCAACATCGCCACAAAAACGGCCAGGCTGGCGGTCGTGGGTTCTGGCACGCTGGCAAAACTGAAATCAATTCCCTCGAGCGATCCGCCGCCGGCGAGATATTGCGACTTCCACTCGCGGAAGTCGGCGAACTCGACAATGCCGTCGCGATTCAAGTCGCCTTGAGTTCGCAACGCGACCGACTTTTGAAAGTTGTCCCGGATCGGGATGAAGTCTTCCGGATACTCGACGACGCCGTTGCCATTCGTATCACCCAACACGAGTTGCGCTGGCGTGAAATTGGTAAGATTCACTCCGGTATTGATGTAAATGTCGTCGATGCTGCCGCCGAGCACGCCGCCGGCGCCGCCGTAGTCCAAGAACGTGGTGAGCGGATTCGCGGCAACGCCATTTCGGAAGGCGATATTCGACAGTTTCAAATCGCCGGCCGTGGCATTGGCGGTGCCCGTGTTGATGTACGCGTCCCAAGTGTCGGTCGAATTGTTGACCACCATCCAGACGTTGTACCACTGGCCGAGGGTGATTGGCGTGTTGAGCGACGCAAACGCGCCGCCATTCCGCGCTTCAAATCGTAGATCTGCACCCGCCGTGTTGATCATGCGAAATTGCGCTTCGAATACAGCAAAGTCGTCCGGGAGTGGTTGGCGCCACGACGTCGGACAAGCCGATCGACGTGTTGACCGTTGCGACATTGGCGCGCACCCGCATGAACAAGGTCGTCGCCGCTGTGCCGTCGGGAATGCTCGCGGGCAAAGCCCGAAACACTGCGGAATTCCCCGTCGCCGCGCCGGTCGAGAGCAGCAAATTGCCGCTTTCGTTCTGCAACGTGCCCGAGTCCGGACCCAACGAGCTCCATACCCCTCCGGTCGCGCCGGTGCCGACGGTACCAGCTGTATAGGTGTTGAAATTGTCGAGCACTGCGGCATCAGCAGGCAGCACCAGGTAAAGTCCGCTGACGATAATCATCAGCCTGGCAAAATGTTTTCCAAGACACATTTGATATTTTCTCCAAGCAGGAAACAAAAGCCTTTTGAAATCAGGCGGAGCACGCGTTTTCTGCGCGAGCCCGCCTCTTCAGCATTACGATGCAAATACCCACCAAAGTCAGCGCACAAGTGGTTGGCTCGGGTACCGCCAAGGGGTTGGATAGGTCGACGCCGCTGCTGATGTAGATGTCGTCGACGCTTTCGCCGAGCACGCCGCCCGCACCACCGAACACAGAGACAAACGACAAATCATTGGCGGCTGCGCCATTGCGGAAGCCGATGTTCGATAGCTTCAAGTCCGCAACCGTCGCATTGGCGGTTCCCGTGTTGATATAGGCGTCCCACTTGTCGGTCGAATTGTTGACGACCATCCACACGTTGTACCATTGCCCCACCGAGATCGGCGACAAGAGATTGACGAAAGCTGCCGGCATTGCGAGCCTCGATGGCCTGCGTTCCAGCGTTGTTGATCAGACGAAATTGAACTTCGTAATGGCCGACTGAATTCATGTCCGCGGGCGCGATGTCGGCAAGACCGAAGGAGCCGTTCAAGCCCGTGGCGATATTGGCGCAGATGCGCATGAAGACGGTCGTTGCGGTGTCGGCTGCGGGAATCGCGGGGATCGAGCGGTAAACGTTCACGTTCGCACCCGTTGCCGTGGCACCGACGGCCATCGACAGGTTGCCCGATTCGTCTTGAATGTTCGTCCCGTCGGCGTTGCCCAGAGCGGTCCAAATCCCACCGGTCGCGCCGCCAGCCACGGTACCGGTGCTGTAAGTCTGAAAATTATCGATCAAACCGCCGTAAGAGACCGCGGAGATCCCAAAGCCTGCGGCCAACGCGACGACCAGCCCACACCGACGAGCGGTGCCAGCCAACCAACCAAAACTGATTCCCAAAAGGTTGCAACTCATTAGATCACTCCTGAAAAGAACACCGGAACCGTTAAGTCGCTGCACGAGATGCAGCCTCCCAAGTGACGACGAATCATGCCTCATTTCTGACACTTACCGCGTGCGCCCAGCAATTCCCGGTTGCGAGCGGCGACGAGTCCGACCGCCGCAACCAGTAACAACGCCAGCGAAGCCGGCTCGGGCACTTGCGCCGCAAGCGCTCCGCCCGCACCGCTACCCACAGTATTGCCAAAACGCGTTTTCCAGAACGTGTAGTCCGACGCCGTAATGCCCCCTCCGTCGCCGTTGTTGTTAATCGCGGTCTCGTTCGCGGCGCCCAGATTGTTTCGCCAGAGCGTGTAGTCGGCGGCGTCGACTGTACCGTTGTTATTGAAGTCGCCGGCCAGACCGCCGGTGCTTAGCGGTGGGAGTACGCCATAGACCACCGCGCCAACGCGCGACGTCGATTCATTTGCCAATTGGAACTGGAGCTGCAGGTCGCGCTGGCCGCTTGTGCTCCATAGGCCACCCAGGGCGTACCCGGCGTTTGGCGCGATGGTGGTCGAGGCGAGGGGGTTGAGCTCGGAAATTTCGCCGGTTGTCGGCCCGGATTCCTGCCAGACATTGGCACCCCCGACGTTTTGGTCATCCAAGCTATTCCACGACGCGAGCAACGATCCGGACTTGGATAGCACTGAGTAGCCTTCCAGGGCGATCGGAATCCCGCCGTCGTTTCGCAGCTGTGCCTGGCCGGTTGCGGGATCGACCGTCAAACGAAAGTTGTTCGTGTCGCGCGTCCCCAAGTACTCGACGACTCCATTGAACTTTTCGCCGGTGGGCTTCCCGAATTGAAAGACAACGTCCTCTGGATTGACACCGAACTCGGCCGGGATGACCGGATTGAAGGGCGTGCCCAGCACGCGCGTCTGCCCGCCGGAGATCGTCAAGGAGCCGCTGGGATTGAGTTCGTTGAGGGCGTTCGCCGTCGCACCCGCCTCTTGCCAACCAGCTACCGTTTGATCCGCCAGGCTGTTCCAAACACCTTGCGCAGGATTCAAGCTCCCCCGCGCTGAGAGAATCGAATAGCTATCGATTGTGACGGGCGCGGTGCCTGCGTTGGTGATCGAAATCGCTTTGGAATCCCAGTTCACCTGGACGCGAAGTAATTGCTCTACGCCGAGCTGCAACCGCGACCCATTCCCGCCGGGCACCGTCGCCATAATGTAGGATTGGTCAACGCCCAGCGCTGGCGCCGCGGAAGTGTCGAGTGTCATCGCGCCACTGATCAGATTGGCGTCGATGATGTTCCAGCGCTGGCCGGGAGTCGGCGTCACGCCGATGAATTGTGGCCGAAGTACGCCGGCGATGGTTGCCGTACCCGTCGATTTCAATGGTGAATGGGTCGCGGCCGTAATCACTGGAATCAACGTCGCGGTGTCAGTGATCGTGAGCTGAGTCGAATTGAAGACGACGTTTGGACCAGTAACCGTCGTCGGGCGAAATAGTGTGACGGTGCCCGTGTTGACGGTCGTTGTGCCGGCTGCGGTCCCGCCAAGATTTAACGTGCTTCCGGCAGCACCGGCTAGCGCCAACGAAGCCGAGGTCAGCGTACCACCGGGAAGAACCGTCAGATGGCCCGTGCCGCCGGCGGCCAATACCCCCTGCCCCACGCGCACACTGCCGTCGGCCGGGAAGGCGTCGCTCGACACGACCGTCAGATTACCCCCGCTGCGGATTTCGAGAGAGCCGGTATCTCCGACAGCAGCTCCGAGCACGACGCCGCCCGCCTGCTCCACGACATTGGAAGAGACAAACGCCGTGCCGCCGTTGTTGATAAGGGCTGCATCCTCAACGTTGACGTCGGGAATCGAACCGCCGCTCCAATTGCCGGTTGTTGTCCAATTGCTCGTCCCCGGGTTATTCCAAATTGTGGTGAATGAATTTGGCGGTTGAGCGACGGCCGACTGCGCGAAAAACGAGGCCGCGAACAGACAGCAGAAGCCAATCTTATTGGTAACGAATTTCATCCCTTCCATCCTCATGAGCCGCTCCACTACCGAAAGTCGAGAGAAGAAATCGAATAGAAAATCAAAGCAAGTCAATCGTGCGAGAATGATCGCACCTTGGAATAGCCGCCTTACGCCAAATCAGCCATATACCGCCACTATTTGGGATCCGAATCACCGATACATCGAACCCCTCAGCGCTCGATCAAACGACCGCGACGAAATACCGCCAGTTACGAACAAATTTTCCAAAAAAAATGGCGATATCGAGAATCCGCGGATCGAATCCCCGTCCTGTTGCCATAAATTATTATCCCATAGCAAGTTGTGTCGGTCACTTCACGGAGACTTTTTGTGAAGGCAGGCCATGCCCAGACCAACCGAAGGGTGGCATTCGTCATCCGCGGTCCGAAATCGCCGAGCGAAAAGGTGCGACGGAAGGAATCTCGCGCGAATTTACAATTTTGTTTGGTAGAAACAGTTCGTGCGGGCGGTAATCCAATGGGTAGCTCCCGCACCGAGAAGTGGCGTGTTTTCGGCGATGCAACCTGTAGTTCCAGCGGGGAGCTGTAAATGATGTCGAGCGAAGAGGGAATGCCGGACGAGCTGAGCAGCGAGCCGGGCGCATGGAGGATGCGGCTGGGGGGGAATTGACTTCGCCAGGCAGTGACTCCGATCGCTTTATTTCCCAGTTCGCCGAGAATCAGCATGCCATTTACGCGTACACGCGGACGCTGGTCCATAATCGATCGGATGCTGAGGACATCATGCAAAATGTGAGCATCGCCCTCTGGAAGAAGTGGCACACGTTCGATCCGGCCACAAGTTTCCTTCGCTGGGCGTTTGCAGTGGCATTTATCGAGATCCTCCGCTATCGCCGCAAATCGGCGAAAGACCGACTCTGGTTTAGCGAGCCGCTCCTCGAGCTGCTGTCGGCGGACTTCCCTCAAGTCGCCGAAGTGCACTCCAACCGGCTCGACGCCCTCTCGTTGTGCTTGGAAAAACTCGATAACGAAGATCGTCGCCTGATCGAGATTCGGTATCGTCAAAGTGGGAGCGCACAAAGCCTCGCAGACGAGTTCAACAAACCACTGAGCACGATCTACAAAATGCTGCTTCGCGTGCGGCAATCGCTCCGCAATTGCATCAATCGCTCGCTCGCCGCACAGTCGCATCCTTCAGACTAGCCAGTAGCTGCAATGAGTGATTTGAATCCATCTTCAGAAAGTCTCGAGTACGGTCGCAGCCGGTTGTGCCGACTCGTCGGGCTGCTCTGTGATGAAGCCATATCACACGACGAGCTAGCCGAGCTCGAAACAATCCTGCTGGCGGATCGCGCTGCCCGCGAGCAATTCCTCGATGACCTCGCCGTCCATGCGGCCCTGGAAGGCGAAATCGCGGCCCGCGGAAAAGTATTCAATGCGGTCGAAAGCTCCGGCGCAGGGGACGCCGAATGGTGGCAATTCAACCGGTCAGAAAATACGCCGGCACCAAGCCGGTTGCCCGTTCGCCGCCCATGGCGAGGGCTTGCGACGCTAGCGGCCGCAATCCTGCTCACCGTGGCCGCTTCCGTACTTTGGTATTCCCATTGGCAGCCTGGCACACAGCTCGCAAACTCTCCCAACGCTATTGATTCCGATGGGAAGCCTGCCAATGCCATCACTGAAAACCTCGTCATTGCGTCGCTGTCGCCGACGTCGGACGACTGCCATTGGATGTTTGAAGATCAGAATATTTTCGAGTCACCCAACGATAGCGTCCGCAGCGAGGTTTGCGCTGGCGAGACCTTGCGTGTTGTCGCGGGATCGCTCGACATTGTTTTCACCAATGGCGTCGCGGTCACGCTGGCCGCTCCGGCCATTCTGGAAATCAACTCGCCGATGCGCGGTCGCCTGATTCGCGGGCGGGCGACGGTAAAAGTCTCCCCCGGGGCCGAGGGCTTTACGATCAACACGCCGCGGACGTCTGTCATCGACTTGGGAACTGTATTTGGCGTCGAAGTCGACGACTTCGGCCGAACCGACATTGTCGTCTTCAAGGGAATGGTGGACGTCGCGTTTTCTCAGACGATGGACGATTCCGCCAATCCGTCGCTCGGGTCGCAACGACTTTATATGGGCGAAGCCGTCCGCGTCGACGAGCGGGGCACGCTGAGCCGCATCATCTCGATCAACGGCAATGATTTCTCCGTGAATGCTCCCTCGGTGACGCAAGATCCGTCCGATGAGTCCTGTCATTTCGTCGGTGCGCGACAATATCAAACGCCAAGAGACCTGGAAATTCTACGAGATCGTGCCGGGAGGAATGCGCGAGGACGCTAAGGCCTTTGTCGATCGACTCCATCACGAATGGAACGGCGTCGACGCCAAGGGAATGCCGGAATACCTGATCGGCGGCGACTACGTGAAGCCGTTCAACAACGACAAAATGATGAAGGACATCCGCGTGAGAGTAACGCTGGATAAGCCGGCGACGCTCTACGTGCTGTGGTGCAATCGTGTGCCGCCGCCAGACTGGCTGCGCGAAGAGTTCGAAGACACGGGAGATGTTATTGGTGTCGATGAGGGGTATCATGTCTTCGAAAATGGCGACATCCATGATCGAGAAGGCCCCGGCATTGGCCCAGGTGTCAGCATCGACTCGGTCCACACCGTTTGGCGGCGCGTCGTTCCCGAGCCAGGCGTCGTTCGCCTCGGCCCGACCGGCGCAAACACTTTGGACGATCTGAACATGTACGGGATTGTCGCCGTTCCGCTGCAGAAGAATTCCCTTTGATGTCCACAATTCGATGTCGTCGACGGCTGGGGACCTGTCGGCGAATTAAAAGGCCCCTTGGTTGCTCTGTCGGTTGGTCGAACTTGTTACGGGATGGTCGTCCATGAATTCGATTAGTCGTCGCCGCTTTTTCTTTCAGTCGGCCGGAATTGGCGTGGCCTTGGCCGCTTCACAAGCGCGGGGAAAAGGCGTTAACGAACAGCTCAACGTCGGCTTCATCGGCTTGGGCGGACGCGGCAACGAATTGCTTGGCCATTTCAGCAGCTTGCCCGACGTTCGCATCGCCGCCCTCTGCGATCCCGACGAGCAGCGTCTCTCCGCGGTCGCTGCGAACTATCAGGACGCCAAAACGTTCGCCGACCTGCGGCAGCTGCTCGACGACCCAGACGTGGACGCCGTGGCGATCGCAACTTGCAACCATTGGCACGCGCTGGCCGCGATTTGGGCCTGCCAGGCGGGCAAGGACGTTTACGTCGAGAAGCCGCTTTCCCACAGCCATTGGGAAGGGCAGCAGGTAGTCCGCGACGCGCGAAAACACGATCGCATCGTTCAAGTCGGTATGCAACAGCGTAGCGATCCACTGCAGGATTCGATCAAGGACTTTCTCCACGTCGAGCAGCCGTTAGGCCCCATCCAATACGTGCAAGTTTGTCGCTTCGGCAAGCGACTCTCGATCGGCAAACGGGCCACGCCGCTCGCGCCGCCGAAGAGTCTCGACTACGATCTATGGCTTGGTCCGGCTTTGGACGAGCCGATCTATCGCGACCAGCTGCACTACGATTGGCATTGGGACTGGAACACGGGCAGCGGCGAAATGGGGAACTGGGGGATTCACGTCCTGGACGATGCGATCAATGTCGTGCTCCGAGACCAGCCGGCTTTTCCCAAACGGATTGCCGCGGCGGGTGGACGCGTCCTTTGGAACGATGCTGGACAATCTCCAAACGTTTCCTTTGCCTATTACGATACCGGCACCACGCCGATTTTGTTCGCGCTGAGCAATTTGGAAGATCAGTTAGGATCGAACGCGCGCCACTTTAGCGGCATGGGCAGCGGCTACATTATCCAATGTGAAGGGGGCTCGTATGCCGGTGGCCGCGGAGGCGGAACCGCTCACGATCGACCTGGCAATCTGGTGCGCAGCTTTGCCGGAGACTCAGGCGCCGGACACGCTCGCAATTTTGTCGATGCCGTTTTCGCCCATGATCGCAGCAAGTTGAATGCAGAAGTGGAGATTGGCCACCGGTCGACTGCCTGGTGCAATCTTGCAAACATCGCCGTGCGACTGGGCCAGCCGTACGAACACGCGGCGGCGGCAGCCCAAGGCCGGCCGCGAGACGCTTGGGGTTCCACCATCGACGTCGTCGAAGAGCATCTGGCGTCGCACGCCGTGCGTGCATCGGAGCAGCTTCGGCTCAGCCCGCTGCTCGAATTCGACGAGAGCACTGAAACATTTATCGGCGAAAATGCCGCCACTGCCAATAACCTCCTCCGCCGCGAGTATCGCCCGCAATTCGAAGTACCGGCAATTGCCTAACTCGCAGCCAACCCGGGAAGCGTTCAAATTTCCACTATCAGCCATTTTCCGTTGGTTACCATGTGAATTCTATGGTGGCGCCGTTTGGCTCAGTATGCCTTCGTCACCGCTGGCGACATGAAAATAAGACATCGTCAGAACTCGCCTTGCTTGCCGGCTCATGAGTTGCTCAGCGTGTCGATAGTGGGCACGACGTAACCGGCTGGTCGCGCGGGCCGAACGCGCAGCAGTCGGCCGCAAACCGATCGTGGCGAAGATCGGCTGCATCCGCAATTGGTGGAAACTCCACGCGTGATTGACGCGTTGGCGAAGCACATTTCGTCGGTGGCTACAACAAATTGCAACTCGTTTTAGGTCAATGAATCGGAGCCCAAGTCGCTTTGGCGGCCTCAGGTGCCCCTCCGAGGTCCTGCGGCTGAAATGGGGCGATATCGACTGGGATCGCAGGAGAATCACCGTCCGTGCGTCCAAGACGGAACACCTTGAAGGGAAGGGTATCCGCTCGATGCCGTTGTCCTCTGAACTTCAGCCCTACCTTGAGGCCGTTTTTGACCAGGCCGAACCACGTGCCGAGTTTGCGATTACTCGCTATCGAAATACAAACGCGAATCTTCGGACACAGTTCGAGCGGATCATCATACGATCTGGCCTAGAACCATGGGAGAAACTGTTCCAAAACCTTCGTAGTACGTGGCAGACTGAATTCATCGATCAGAGGCTGAAGCTACATGTCGTCTGCGCTTGGATGGGCAATACACCGAAGATCGCGAATCGGCACTACCTGCAAATCACCGAAAGCGATTTCGAAGCGGCGCTCGCAACGAACTTGCATCAGCCCTTGCAGACTGACGCAGACACTAGCTGCCAGGGCACGACTGGTGAGAATGCAAATCGCAAATACTCCGATATAACGACATACACTCAAGTCCAAGCACCCCGGGCAGGACTCGAACCTGCGACCCTGGGATTAGAAATCCCATGCTCTATCCAGCTGAGCTACCGGGGCATTGATCGTGGGAACTCCCCTTCCACGGCGAACTTCCCCACCGAAAAGCATACCTCAACTCCTATCAATTGTAGGAATTATACCGGCTCAGAAATAGACTATCTTTAAAGTAGCAGATCAGTCATTGATTCCACTTGGGGTTCGTTTCATGTCGTCACGACGCGGCCGGTTGATTATCGGCGAGCGACCTGCGCCCGATCTTCTGGAATGTTTGCATTGCCGGCGTCGCTGGGATGCGAGCCTTCAGAAATCGTTGCAGTGTATCGTCTGCAAGACGATCTGGGACGGACCACCCGATTGGGATCAGTCGGCCGTCATTCGCAAACTCTGGATCGTCGAGTCGCGCTGGCGGATCGGCATCGGTCACGGACTCTGGCAGTTCGTGACCAAGCTGCCCGCCAATCTCACGCCCGACCAAATCGACGCCGTACTCGACGAACACCGCCACGCCGAGCACCTCCGCTGCGTCCGCGTCAAACCGGTCATGCAGTTTGAATATCGGGCCGTCGAAAAGCTGGTCGAAGTGCTGCGCAAATGCGTTGCCTGACGTTCGCGGGCAAACTTCTTTCCCACCCGGCGCTGCCCATCGATTACAATTGCAGGCTCGGGGCAAGATTCTCCGATGCGTGCGGAGCTTGCCTGTGCGCGGCAACTCGAATTGATGAGGCGGTACATGATTTCAAAAAATCTTGTTCGCGATAGTCTCGCGGCCCTTAAGATGGCCCTTGTGTTGGCAATTGCTTCCGCGGCGCAGGCAGCGCCCGAGCAGATTCCTCTCTGGTCCCATGGTGCGCCGGGCTTCGAATCGCGGCGTGACGAGCCAGAAGAGGCGCGCGACTATTGGGTCCGCAACATCCACAACCCGTCGATCACGGCCTTCCTTCCGCCGGCCGACAAAGCGAACGGCGCCGCCGTCGTCGTCGTTCCGGGCGGT
The DNA here is from genome assembly GCA_963847905.1 of uncultured Planctomycetota bacterium. Taxonomy (GTDB): domain Bacteria; phylum Planctomycetota; class Planctomycetia; order Pirellulales; family Lacipirellulaceae; genus DASYDU01. The sequence continues at coordinate 710,730 of CAWKBP010000009.1, forward strand.
GGACACCGCGAGCTGGTGTTCGACGCCGAAGGGCGCGACGCCGCGGAGTACCTCAATGGCCTCGGCATCGCGGCTTTCGTGCTCAAGTATCGGCTCGCGCACGAGCCAAACTCTCCCTATCAGCTCGCGACCCACGTCCGCCAAGACACCTACCGCGCGATGCGACTGGTGCGCAGCCGCGCCGACGAGTGGAACGTTGATCCCCAGCGCATCGGCATGCTCGGCTTCTCCGCCGGCTGCGAAGCGGTGGCAATGGTGGCGTACAGCGCGGGATTTGGCGATCCCCAGGCCGCCGATCCCATCGATCGCCAGAACGGCCGCCCGAATTTTCAACTGATCGTCTACCCCGGTCCGCTCGGCATCCCCAACGAAGGCGTACCCTCCGACTCGCCGCCGCTATTTATCCTCTGCGCGAACGACGACCACGGACATATCGAGCCGACCATCGACCTAATCGAGAAGTACCGCGCCGCCGGCGCACCGGTCGAGGCCCACATCTATTCGCACGGCGGACATGGCTTCAACATGGGCCGCCGCTCCCAGCTCGCCACGATCAAGAACTGGCCCCAACGCATGGCCGACTGGCTCGCCGACAACGGCTGGCTTGAGCGAGCGCATGCACCTGAAAAATAGGCCGGCCAAAGAGCCAATCTGTCGCATAATTCTGCTAGAATAATGCGAGCCGACCTCCAACGTCTGCGAGTGCCATGGCCTATCGAATCGTACTATTCGTCTTCGCGATGATTGCCGCAGTCGCGTCGCATTCCGACGCAGCGATCGTGCCGCCGGGCACCACGCCAATGCGGCTTACGCCCAACAGCGTCGGCGGCAACGCGCTCCGTTTCACGGAAGGACCGCTCTACGATGGCGCGGGCGGAGTGTACTTCACTGATCTTGGCCCTGCCAGTCAGCCCACTACCAATCCAAGCCGCATCTTTCGCTACGACATCGCCTCCGGAATCACCTCGGTCGCCGATCCGGCGTCCGGCGGAGCGAACGGTCTGTACCTCGACGGCAACGGCCAGGTCGTCGCCGCCGAACGCGAGCGCCGCCAGGTGGCGCACCGCACCGCTGCCGACGTCAGCGTCGTCGAAACGGCCCTCGTCACGAGCTTCAACGGCACCCCGTTCAACGGCCCGAACGACCTGGTGGTTGATGCCGCGGGCGGCATCTATTTCACCGATCCCGATTACGACGGGCGTCACCAGACCGAGGCCTTCTATTATTTGAATCCGCAGGGCTCCCTCGCGCGGATTCGCACTGGCCTGAGCCATCCCAACGGAGTCGTGCTCTCACCGGGCGGCTCGACGCTGTATCTGGCCGTGGAAGGTGAAAAGCGGATCCTGGCCTACGACGTGGCCGGCGACGGTGCGCTCTCCAATGAACGGCAATTTGCCGCGATGGGCCCCAGCCACAGCCCCGACGGACTGACGATCGACCGGGCCGGCAATCTGTACGCCGCGGCGAATCGACAAGTCTGGGCGTGGGACCCGGCCGGCCAACTGCTGTTTCAACTACCGATTCCGATCATCGCCCCGGCAGCAACCGCCGAGGACCCGACCAACGTCGAGTTTGGCGGCGCGGACGGCCGGACGCTCTTCATCACGGCGGGCAAATCGCTCTACAGCATCGAGCTCAATGTGCCGTCGCCCGCGCTCGGCGACTTCGACGGCGACGGCACCGTGACTGCCGCCGACTACACCGTCTGGCGCAACACGCGCGGCTCGACCGAAAATCTCTCCGCAGACGCCGACGGCAGCAAGACGATCGACGCCGCCGACTACGACGTCTGGCGAGCCAACTTTGGCAGCTCGCTCGGCAGTGCCGCGCTCGGCGGCGAACTTTCTGTTCCAGAGCCCGATTTCGTTGCCCTCCTCTTCGGCGGATTGCTATTCGGCGACATCCGCCGACTACGCCACTGGCTCGCTCCCTAGGTCGCGGCGATCCTCATCGCTGCTTGGGCACGAACATCAACAGCAAACCGATCTGCTCGTAACGTACGCGCGGATAGAGGAGTGCGCCCGTGTGACTCGCTAGCAGCACGGATTGCCGGGCCCCATTTGCCCTGTCATCGCGCAGCATCTTGCCGAGTAGCGCCGTACCGATCCCTTGCCTCCGGTGGCTCTTGAGCACTTCCATGTGCGAACACCACCGCGCATCGAGCGCCTTGACACTGCGCACCCAGCCAACGATCTGGGCGCCGTCGAGCGCGACATATTGTCGAAACGGCGCATCGTTGGCGAAGAACTCTTTCGAGAGGGGCTTCGAGCGCGTCGCTTTGCCCAGTTCCACAGCCAACTTCGCCGATCGGAGCCGACATATTCTCGCCGGCGAGCCTTTTCCGGAGATCCGATTAAGTCGGTGAACGAAAAATGGTTCGGTGCATTGCAATCGATAGCCAAGTCGCTTGTATTCCGACCGCATCGCGTCGTCCGACTCGTCGATTCGCCGCATTGCACTTATGACATAGTGGCCGCACGATTGCTGCCGCGCTGCCGCGTCGACTTCCTGCGGTTCGACGCCGTAAGCGACCCACTCTTCTTTGCGATAGCTACGCGCCACCCGCCGCGGCCCATCTCGCAAAGCCCAGAGCTTGCCGACTCGCTCGCAGAGATAAGGATGCGTCAGGCTCCTTCCGACACAATATCCGCGCACGAATGTCTCGATCGCCTCGGTCATCTCGTTTTTTCGAATGGCCACTTTTCGCGCCTCCACACACCAGGAATTCCCTGATCTCAGATCGTAATTTATCTGGTAGAATTGTCGAGCAGGAAATCCATTCCCGATCGAGGACCCCGGCCATGGCCAAAGATGATGAATACGCCGAACTCACCGCATACCTCCGCGGCCTCGGCCAGACGGACGCCGAGATCGAGAAAATCCTCGCTCGCGTCCGCCAATACGAGCTCGAGACCCAGCACGATTCGATCATGGACTCGATTGGCAACGGCACGTTCGATCTGGCGGCTGTGATCAAGGAAGCGCTCGGCGAAAACAACGCATGAACACGACGCTGCGCCTGGCTAGTCGCTCGCTCGCCGTCACGCTACTGGTCGCGCTCGGCTGCGCGCCGCAAGTTGCGAGTCCGCCGGTAGGCAAACCCGCTGTGCATGAGGCAGTTTCTGCAGACGACGCCCTCGTTCAGTTCTCCCTGCTCGCGGCGCTGGCCGCCGACGAATATGTTGGCGTCGCGCCCCTCCGCGACGTACTCGCAGGCGGCGACTTCGGCATCGGCACGTTCGACCACCTCGACGGCGAGATGATCGTGCTCGACGGCAAGATCTACCAGGCGCTCGCCGACGGCACCGTCCGCCCCGCCGACCTCGATAGCACCACGCCCTTCGCCGCCGTCACCTTCTTCGCCGCCGATGGCCAACTCGACAACATCTCCGCCGCCACACTCGACGATCTTGACCAGCAACTCGATCGCAAGCTGCCACACCGCAACTCGCCCTACGCCCTGCGAATCAACGGCACCTTCGCCGCAATCACCATCCGCAGCGTCCCTGCACAATCGCCACCCTTCAAGCCGCTCGTGGAAGTCGTCAAGCACCAGGCCACTTGGCAACACCGCAACCTCCGCGGCACGCTCGTCGGCCTCCGCTGCCCGGAGTGGATGGGCACGCTCAACGTTTCCGGCTACCATTGGCACTTTCTGAGCGACGACCACCAAATCGGCGGCCACCTGCTCGACTGCGAATTCACCGGCGCCACGCTCGACTACGACGAGTGCACGTCGGTCGTGATTCACATCCCGCAGACAGCCGAGTTCGACCAGTTCGACGCGGACGAAGTCACCGACGCCGACGTCGACAAAATCGAGCGCCAGCGCACGAAACCATAACTACCGCTCCCCCGTTCCTTCCCGCACTCAAGAAAGTATTCACCGGTGCTCGTCCCCTCGGCATTGATTCTGCTGGGCATGCTGCTGCTGGTCGCCGGCGGTGAATCGCTCTTGCGCGGCGCGGTGGGCATGGCGACCTTGCTGCGGCTCACGCCTGCCGTGATTGGCCTCACCGTGGTCGCCGCCGGAACCTCGGTACCGGAGCTGGCAGTGAGCGGGATCGCTGCCTCGCAGGGAAATGTCGACATCGCCGCCGCCAACGTCGTCGGCTCGAACATCTTCAACATGGCCGTCATCCTCGGCATGTGTGCCCTGATCCGACCCTACGACATCGTCGGCAACACGATCAAACTCGAATATCCGGTGCTCGTGCTGGTCACTCTGCTGGCGGTGGTGGTCGCCCACGATGGCCAAATCAGCCGACTCGACGGCGCATTGTTCATCGCCATCTACGTCGCATTCACGGCCTACCTGGTCCGCCTCGTGCGCGGTCAAGTCACAGCCACCGAGGCGAAAGACCTCGGCAAAGAGGTCGCCGAACTAACGCCCACGGAGAAAAAAACACCCAAGACCTGGATCTGCCTCGCACTCTTGGCGCTCGGCGTCGTGCTACTGGCCAGCGGAGCCCAGGCGACCGTTTCGGGCGCCGTTCAATTTGCCCGTCTGTTCGGCCTCTCTGAGCGAGTGATCGGACTGACGATCGTCTCGGCCGGCACCGGCCTCCCCGAAGTCGTCGCCTCGATCGTCTCCAGCATCCGCGGCCGCAGCGACATCGCGGTCGGCAACGTGATCGGCTCGAACCTGTTCAACATCCTCGGCGTGCTCGGCGTCTGCGCGGTGATCTCGCCGCTGCCCGTCCAGCCCGCCCTCGTCGAGAGCGACTGCTGGTGGATGCTCGGCATCACCCTGCTGCTGTTCCCGATCATGATCAACGGCAAGCGCGTCTATCGCTGGGAAGGCGGCATCCTGCTGGCCACCTACGTGCTCTATCTGGCGGTGCTACTCGGTCGCTGACGGCACCCGCATCGGATCACCGTTTTGCGTTCCAGTAAACCGCGGCACAAACATCGGCACCCGCCGGCGGTACTCGGCATACTGATGGCCGAAGTGGGCCACCAGGTCGCGCTCTTCAATCACCGCCGCCGCGATCATGTAACCGGTCAGCACCACCGCGAACAGCAAATGGCCCACGGTCATCGTCGGCGTCGCCCAGAATGCCAGCGCCCAGCCGAGGTAGAGCGGATGCCGCACATGGTTGTAGGCCAGCGGCGTGCGGAACGGCAGCGACGTGTACTCCGCCCGGCGCAAGTGCAGCCACACCTGCCTCATCCCGAACAGATCGAAGTGATTGATCAAAAGCGTCACCGCGGGCACCGCCAGCCACCCGGCCGCAAACAATCCCCACGCCGCGGCTCGCAGCACTGGCTGCCTGACGTCCCAAACTGCGACGTCGATCCCTTGCCAAGCCCACATCAATAGTATCAGCGCCACATTCGACGCCAGCATGTAGGTGCTCCGCTCGATCGAGTGCGGCACCACGCGCGTCCAAACGCGTTTGAACCCTGGCCGCGCCATCACCGAATGTTGCAAGCCAAACATCCCCAGCAGCAACAGATTCACCGCGACCGCGACGCCCCAGGCCCCGCCGCTCGGCGTGTCGATCGTTTTGGGCACCAAAAAGTTGCCGACAAATCCCGCCATGTAGGCGTACACGGCGAAGAACATCCCGTAACAGGCCAGGCCGTAGCCGAAATATAACCAACGCTTCATGATTCTTACCCGATGCCTTTCTATTTACCTGATACGTCGACCGAGCCTTGCTGTTACCAGCCTTCTCTGGCTAACATCCGGGTGGCACGCCCAGAGCTTCCGGCGATGGGCGTGGCGGATTCTCTGCACGCAAGTCCACGCCCTTCGCCGAGCCTCAGGGCGTGCCACCCAGCATCGTTCGATTAGCCTTCTCCTCTGATTATCGGTTACCCAGTCGCTCCGCCAAGTTGACTTGTGGTAAACTACCGGTTGACTCGTGGTACACCCGCCGCAAATCCGGGGATTTTTGCCATGTCCACCGCCACCCCCTCCCCTACCCCAACTCGTCAACGACTCGTCGAATCCGCCGGCCGACGCTTCTACCGCGACGGCTTTCGCATGGTCGGCCTCGACCAGATCCTCACCGAAGTCGGCATCAGCAAGACCGCCTTCTACAAACACTTCGAGAGCAAAGACGATCTCGTGCTCGCGGCCCTCGCCGCCCACGATCGCGAAATGCAGGACACCTTCCGCACGATGATCCGCGAGCGCGGCGGCCCCACGCCCCTCGGCCAACTCCACACCCTGATGGAAGTCGCCGAACACTTCATCGAGTCCGACGATTTCCGCGGCTGCATCTTCGTTAACGTGGCAATGGAATTCCCCCTCCCCCACGAACCAGCCCATGTCGCCGCCGCCCACAGCAAACGCGCCGTCGAAGACATCGTCTACGACCTGGCAGTCGCCGCCGGCGCCGCCGAACCCCGCGCTGGCAAAAGAGCTCTGCCTGATCATGGAAGGCGCCTACGTCACCCGCCACGTCACCGGCGACAAACAAACGATCGCCATCGCCCGCAAGCTCGCCGACCTGGCCATCGCCGCCCAATGCCCCAACACTATTTAGCCCCAGGTGATTCGGCGGTCCTGCCGCCGAACGCCCGGGGGCCACAAACGCCCGGGGCACACTCTCCGGGCCACCGCTCTGGACAAATCCCACACCCGAGCCTAGGTTGAAGCGCAGTTCGATTTCTCTCCCACACCTAGAATAAGGAATCGTGCCATGGGCGACAAAGGCGGTAAGAAAGACAAGGCCAAGAGCCAAAAGCAAAAGCAGTCGCAACAAAAAGCAGGCGCAAAAGGCAACGCCGGCAAGAACCCGCCCAAGTCCTAGCCACGGCTAGCACCGGCAATCTTTAAGTCTGCCCCAAACATTTAGCCCCGGGTGATTCCGGTCCTGAGCTTGTCGAAGGGCCGAACGCCCGGGGGCATTTTTTGGCAATCTCCCGCCACGAATCCCTTCGATTCGAGATCGATCATTTTCCGCCGCTCGTCGACGCCATCGGCGCGATGACGACCTGCATTGGCGCCGCACTTTTGTGGTGGCAGCTCAAAGACCGCACCGCCGATATTTCGCTCGATGCAACAGCTCAATAGCGATTCTCTTCCGATACGCTTTCAGCAACTCCCCGAACTCGCCGAAATGTCATCAATTGACATTCTGCGCTGGCGTCACGGCTTGGTGAGAGCCTCGATCGCGGCCGTGACTTGAGAGCTGCCCGAAATCTCGAACGCAGTGCGGATTGGCGACATGATCTTGGGCGCACCAATCACCTGACCGTTGATGACTACGGCAATCTGCTCTCCCCTCGCGCTGGCCGTCGCGGCAGCCATTTTCGCCGACCCGTCAGGTGTCAGCTCAACCGCGAGCCCGGATGTTCGACGTTTTGACCGTTCGCGGCTCCGTTCTCGTGCGTGCTCCGCGCGACCGTGGCTATGTCGGCGGTCGTGAGGATCGGAGGAGCTTGCAGATAAATCGCTTCACCGGTAGCGGGATCAATCGCCACCGTTGTGTTCGCACCCTCCGCGGCAACAATCGTGAAGACTTCAAACGTCGCGCCGGGCGGAAGTTTCACCGGTGTACTCTCGGCAGAGCAACCAGCAACTCCGCCCGCGAGTGCAACGAGAAACACCAATTTCGCCCGTCCATCGCAGAGTGATCGCAGCAACCAAAACGTTCTCATGACGGCAACTCCTTCATTCGAGTATCAAAGCGCAGAAAACGCTGTATCACCCCCATTATTGACCACCGGCCCGCCCAAACGATATAGATAGCGTTTGAAACGCATGATATCGGCCTGTTCAACGACGTAGCGCGGCAGGGAATTAATTGCAATGCGTCTCGCAGGTAGATAAAATCTCCAACGTGCGCGTCAGGACGCCGGCGGAAAACTGAATGTTTTTAATACTCCAAGTTACGCCGTCAAGCGGCTGATCAACTATTTCTTCGTGTCCGGTATCAAGTTAGATTACCCAACGCCATGAAACTCGTCATCGCACTAATCCTGATTCTATTCGTCGGCGGTTGTGACGCTCGGTCACGCGGCTCGGTCGACTCAGAAAGCAAGAGTCGATCGGTCGTCAGGAACACCATCTCCGAATCGATGGGGATTCCTGAGAACATCCTCCGCGATGACCTGCCACTGCCACAGCTTCCCACACCCATGGACGACCTCGACATAGTCGAACTCGTAATGGAACTCGAAGATGTTAGCGGAGTCACCATTCCCGACAAGTTAATAGTGGATGCTGCCGGAACAGACGGCACCGATGTCCTGCCACAGCACCTCACAATCAACAAACTCGTAGTGGTCTTGGAACCAGCGAAATCTACGCCTGCCACACATGCGCCTCCGGCCGACGAAGTCACTGAACCTGTTGTGACACTAACTCCAACCGCCGCCAGCAAGGTGCGGGACGCACAGCAGCAAAACGGAAACCAGTACTGCGAGTTGCTGTGAAGTCCGGTGGTTGTACGGGCTATATGTACGATTTGCAGTTCGTCGACAACATCGATCCGGAATTGGATATTCAATACAAACACAATGGCATCGCCATGGTCGTGGATCGCAAGAGTTCGTTATTTCTAGACGGAGCGGTAATCGACTGGGAAACACGCCCTGATGGCCAGAAGGGTTTCAAATTCAACAATCCCAACGCCGTCGAAACGCCGTAGGTCGACAATCTTCAGTTGGCACGGTGATTCATGGGACTACGTTGTCGGAATGAGCGGCAAGTGCAACCTGCCGATACAGCCGACTACCTTGGGCCGCTGTCGACAAGCGATGCGGTCGCGCGTGACAACGCACGAAGTTTCATTCCGCCATTCCCTAGACAGAATGCACACAATCTGTGGCAAAATGCTTCATTTTCGAGATGCAAAACGAGGGCATGCCCTCCGCTCTCCTCATATTTGCGCGTTGGCCGAAAATAATCGTTGAAATCCGACCCAGGAAGGGATAGAAGAGAGAAAGGCGTCGGTTGGCAGGCGCTAGGCGCGGGTTTTCTGCTGCTAGCGCCTAGCGACGAACACCCAGCGCCTCACCCAACCACTTCTGCGGATCTATGGTCAAAACCCGGGGATTCTGCATCAAGGACCGAGTGTGACATTTAGCGGATCTATGCCTCACTCATCCGCCAGCGGCTTGATCCGGATGTTGCGGTACCGAACGGTGCTGCCCGGGTCGTGGGCCTGTAGCGCGATCGTGCCGTGCGACAGTCGGCGGTCACGGGCGGCGTCAGCCTGCGGCGGATTCTCCGGCTCCGTGTAGTCAACGATGGTCTCGCCGTTGATCTTGAGCGTGATCTGTTTGCCGCGGACGATGATGTCGTAGTCGAACCACTCGTTGTCCTTCGCCTTCGTCTCGCGGACATCTTCGACCGCGTAGAGCGAACCAGTTCGCCGCCAATCTTCCTGCGAGTTATTCACTTGCGCTTCGTAGCCCTTCGACGGCCAGTCGGTCTCTTGATACTCAGTGTGGAAGTAGACGCCCGAGTTCGAGCCAGGCTCAGTCTTCGCTTGGAGCTTGAGCTCAAAGTTCTTGAAGTCGTGGCTCTCGACCGGCCCATCGTAGAACAAATGGCTCCGCTCGCCGCCGCCGCAGACGATCACGCCATCCTCGACCTTACACGAGTCCTGATGTTCGCTGGCCCGCCAGCCGTCGAGCGACTCGCCGTCGAACAGCGAAACCCAGCCGTCGGCGTCGCTAGCTGCCGCTGCATCGGCCCCCAACAAATCGGTCGACTGGATACCCACCGAGATTGCCAAGAGCAGGACGATCGCCAAACCACGCAGATTCATGTTGGTATCTCCCATGGAACGAAGAAAGGAATTTCAAACTTCAACCCGTCGGCCAATACTGAATCGCCAGACCGCCCAAGACACACGTCAATATAACAGCCGCACTCGCCACCAGCGCCCCGCCCCACCACCGGCCCATGCGGACGCGGGAATCTGTGTGAAACGCCATCCACAAAATCGCAAACATCAGCAGCGGCGTCATGAACGCCCCGAGCACAAAGTGCCCGAGCACGATCAGCCGCGCCGGCTGCTTTTCCAACAGCAGAAACGCGGCCAACAGCGCCGCGAGCCACGCCAGCTGCACGAATTGGTGGCTCCGCCGCGTCGACTGCGGGTTCCGGCGGTCGAGCCAGCCAAGGCTGCCAAACAAATCGGTCCACATCCGCCCGCTGGCGGCAGTGTAGACGACGAGCGTCGAGAACAGCGTGCAGAACGCCCCGACGTAGAACACCCACCGCGACCACTCGCCGTAAGTCGCCGTATAGACCGCGGCAATCTGTTGGACGACGCCGAGTCCCTCGGGCATCACGCCCTGGCGACGCAACACGGCGGCTCCGAGCAGATAGAACGCCGCCGTGACCACGGTGGCCACGATCGTCGCCAGCCCCGCGTCGAGCCGGATCGTGTTGATCCAATGCCGAGCCCGCGCGGTCCAGCCCGCATCGCTGCGGTCGCCAAGTTTTTCCGCGTAGCCCTTTTCGAGAATCCAATAGGGATACATGAACAACTCGTTGGCCGCCACGCCGAGTGCCCCCATCAGGCTCAGCACGGCGAACGCCCCGGCGCGCGGATTGGCGCCCAGCGAGAATTCGAGCCCCGACGCGATGTCGGCGCCGGTGATGCGGTATTCCGTGCCTTGAATCAACAGCACGCCGACGCCGACCGAGATGCTGAACCCCGCCACCAGAATCGTCACCAAAGTTTCCAGATGACTGTAGGCCCCGCCCCACAGCAGCGCGAGCGCAAGCAGCACCGTCAGCGCCGCCCAGATTTGCACCGAATGCCCATCCGACCAGGCGAGCGGCAAGATATCGTGCATCAACCCGCCCAGCGCCCCGATGATACCGATCACGGGCAACATCGTGATGATGTAACCGAACATGTAGACCAGGCCGATCCAAGATGTGCCGTGAAACCTCGGACCGGGGCACTCGTTGATCGCCTCGAATGTCGTGCGATTCTCCACGAGGCAATGGCGGGCGATCTCGACCTGCAGGAAATACTTGATCACGCAAGAGAGCAACACAGCCCACAACAAAATAAACCCAAACGTCGCCGCCTGCACCGGTGTATTGACGAGCTCGCCGCTGCCGATCACGGAACCGGTGACAACAATTCCCGGTCCGACGGCGGCGAGCATACTGCCCAAACCGCCGCGCGCACTGCCGCGTTCACCGATCGCACCACCATCCGATTTTGACGAACTCATTCACCATCCATTTTGAAGTAGTATCGCGACAGCGTGTCGACGATCGCGCGGCGTAGCTCGAGCGGATCGATCGGGCCCATTTTCGAGTAGACCACTTCGCCGCCCGGTTTCACGACCACCGTGAACGGCAGCGCCCCCTGCCACTCGACGCCGAGCGCGTCGGCCAGCGCGTACGGATCGTCCTGGTCGAAGATGTAGTTCGTCGTCGACGCATGCTCGCGATTAAGAAATTTGAGCGCCGCCTCACGGTTCTCCGGCGCGTCGGCAGAGACCGTCACCAGTTCGAAGTCCCGATTTCGATACATCCGATGCATCTCGACCAGTTCGGGAAACTCCGTGACGCAGGGCCCGCAATGGGTCGCCCAAATGTTGATCAACCGCAGCTTGTCCGTCTTGTTGGCCACCAGTTCGCCCAACCCGGCCGCATCGATCGTGTTGAGCTCGGCGGTTTCCTCATCCCATTTCGACAGCGCGTCCACCGCCGACTGCCGTTTGTCGGCCCACTTCACCGAGCAGCCGAACGTCCGCGTCGTGGCGACCGGCACCGGCTTGTGCGCGAGCATTGCTTCGAGCGCGTCGCGCGTGTCGTGGGTTTTAACTTTGGCCGGATTCTCGTGGTCGTCGATCCGGCCGCAGAACTGCAGCTTGCGGTCGCGATCGAACAGAAACACATGCGGCGTGGCGACCGGGCCGTACGCGTGCGACATCGCTTGCGTCTCGCCATCGTACAGATAAGGGAGATTGAACTCGTGATCGCGTGCGCGAACTTGCATGTCCTCCAGCGAGTCGCCTAGGTCCGTGTAGCCGAGCTCATCGAGCCGCACGGCCGCCGCGTCGTTGGGCGAGATTGCCACCACGGCCACGCCGCGATCCTGGTAGTCGGCGGCCAATTGCTTGATTCGCGCTTCATACGCCTGGGCTGTCGGGCAGTGGTTGCAAGTGAAGATGATCGCCAACACCTCGGCGTCGGCGAAGTCGCCGAGCGAGTAGGTCTTGCCGTCGACTCCCGGCAGTGAAAAGTCGGGCGCCGCCACCCCGATCGCCAGTGTCGTCGACTCGGCGGCCAGTCCCACAATCTGGCACGCCAGCGCCAACCACAATCCGCATCCCCACGCAACGACGAAGCCAAACCGATGGCGACCCATGACAACAGTCCTCCTGGAGATGAATGCGACCGAGCAAACACCATTCTACGACAATCGCAATACGTATTGCGAGAGGCATTGGTTGGAGGCTGCAGACCACGGTATAACAGCCTGCTAGATCAACAGCAAAAAACATCTGCCCAACTGGCGAGGTACTACGATGGCGCTCCTCATCAAGAACGGACTGATCACCACGGCGACCGACCAATACGTCGCCGACATCCTCGCCGAAGGCGAAACGATCACCGCGATCGGCCGTGGTCTCACGGCGCCCGCCGGGGCCGAGATCGTCGACGCCACCGGCAAGCTCGTCTTCCCCGGGTTCATCGATCCACACGTTCACATCTATCTGCCATTCATGGGCACGTACTCGAAGGACACGTACGACTCTGCCAGCCGGGCGGCGCTCGTGGGCGGCACGACCACGCTGATCGAGATGTGCTGCCCCAGCCGGACCGACGAGCCGCTCGCCACGTACGAACTGTGGCTCTCGAAGGCCGAAGGCATCTCGGCCTGCGACTTCACGTTCCACATGGGCGTCGCCCGCTACGACGAAACGATGGAACGACAAATGCGCGAGATCGTCCGTCGCGGCATCGCTTCGTTCAAAGTGTTCCTGGCCTACAAGGGCGCGTTCGGCATCGACGACAGCGAGCTATACCATACGCTGCGGCTAGCCAAGGAATTGGGCGTGATCGTCACCGCCCATTGTGAGAACGCCGAGTTGGTTGCCGAGATGCAGGCAAAATTGATCGCCGAGGGCAAAACGGGGCCGGAGTGGCACGAGAAGTCGCGACCCGCCGCGGTCGAAGCCGAGGGCGTTCACCATCTCACCACGTTTGCCGAAATGCTCGGCGCACACGTATACGTCGTCCACACTAGCAACGATGCGGCGATTCAGACAGCCGTCGCGGCCCGGCGGCGCGGCGTGAACGTGTGGATCGAAACGGTTGCGCCGTATTTAGTTCTCGATGCTTCCTACGCCGAGAGGCCGAAGTTCGAAGGAGCAAAGTACGTGATGTCGCCGCCGCTGCGTCCGCTCCCCAACCAGGACGCGATCTGGAACGCACTTGCCTCGCGCACGATCAGCACGATCGCCACGGACCACGCGCCGTTCGACTTCAAGGGCCAAAAGGAAATGGGCCGCGACGACTTCACGAAAATACCCAACGGCATGCCCAGCGTCGAAGATCGCGTCAACCTCGTATACACGTACGGCGTGAAGCGCAATCGAATTGACATCCACACGTTCGTCGACGCCTGCAGCACGCAGGCGGCGAAGCTCTTCGGACTCTTCCCGCGGAAGGGCACAATTGCCGTCGGCTCGGACGCCGACCTCGTCGTGTACGACCCGAATTTCCGCAGCCAGATATCGCAAAAGACGCAATTGATGAACGTCGACTACAGCGCGTTCGAAGGTTGGCCAATCGAAGGCCGGCCGAACGTGGTGACGGTTCGCGGCAAAATTCAGGCTCGCGACGGCAAGTTTGTGGGTCAACTCGGGCGTGGCAAGCTCCTCACGCGCGAGCCGAGTCACTTTTAGATCGGCCAAGACCGACTCGCGGCGCGGTCACGGCGCTTGACCGATGCGCGGTTTAAGTCCAATAAGAGTTGTCGCAACGAGACGACTCTTTTCTTCCAATGTCCCGCAAACATGCGACGAACAAGGCGCCCCCGCAGGATGAGAAGCACACCCAAGCAGACCGTGCGGAAGTTGGTCTGCCTGATGCTCTTCACTTGCGGCTGCTTGCTAGGAGCGCGAGTCGCCCGCGCCCAAGTCACTTGGGACATCGACAACACGACCAACATCGGCGGCCACGCCGTGACGACGGTGGTCGGTAGCCCCACGGTTGTCAGCACGCCGTTCGGCAACGGACTACAGTTCGACGGCATCATCGTCAACGCGAACCCGATCGCCGGCGCCGCCTCGTTCACGATCGAAATGCTCTTCCGGCCGGATCCGATCGTTAATTCGTCGAGCAACCAGCCGCGCAGTTCTTCACGTTCAGTCGTCGATACCGCCAGATCACCGCGCGACGCTGGAGGGCCGAATTGAAAATGGTCAGTGGTACCTTGATGCGTTTCTACGATCACAACGTCCCGGTCAGGCGAACGCCAGCGTCGTCAACAGCCTCACCCTGATCGATGCAACGAAAATCCACCCCTTGGGCCAATGGTATAATTTCACGATGACGTATGACGGTGAGCGACTGCGGGCCTATTTAAATGGTCAGTTGGAACTTTCGGGCTCACTCGCCGTGCTCGCCACTGCGACTGGACAGACTTCACTTGGAATGCGGGCTAACCAAGTCAACTTCTTCGAGGGAGTGATTGCCAAGGTGCGTTTTACCCCCTCGCTCGTCGACCCCGCCGACTTTCTCTTGTCCTATGTTCCTGGCGATTTCGATCGAAACGGACTAATTGATACCGCCGACTATGACATGTGGAAGACGGATTTTGGCAACGCGGTCGCGCAGGCAGGGGAAGGCGCCGATGGAAATCGCGATGGGGTCGTCAACGCGGCCGACTATACGATCTGGCGCAACGCGCAGATTGCCGACGGCGCCGCTGCGTCGCTCGGCGAAAACGTGCCCGAGCCGGCTGCGGTCTGGCTGTCTATCTTGGGACTGGCCACAGTGCGTCGACGATTTCGGCGGTAGGAATCGTCGTTAGGCGGCCGGTCCGATCAGCCCTTCGATTGATGGGACAATTGTCGATCCCGCCGGCGCCAATTGTCCACCGATGGTGACACCGTAGATGCTCTTCAGTTGCTGCGAAGTCAGCCCGATGTAGGCTGCGGGAACACCAGCCCTGGCCGTTGGGAAAGGAATCGCATCCGGAGCCTGTACGTCGTAGTAGAGCCGCCGATTGCTATATGGTCCGAAATCAAGGAAGACACGGTCATCTAGGAACGCTCGATCCACGCTACCAGCATACCTAACGTAGTTGCTGTCCATCACGAGCCGTGTAAACTGAATCGCGCCGGAGAAGTAAATCTCTCGATCTGACTTTACGGCGGTCAGTACCTGGAAATCAAAGTAGTTGTTGTAGCTGCCACCGATGACGTAGGAAGTTCCCTGTCTCGGCATGACGATTCCGCGTGCGTAGCCCGATACGACAAGATTCTGAAAAACGATGTTGCGCGTAACGACGTTTGACCCGACACCAATTCCGGACTTGTCAGCTGCGTTTCGGATCACTGTCAAGTTCTTGAGCAGCGTGTCGTGAGTGTATGGGATGTCGATACCCGCATCGTTATTCCAAAAAGTCGAATCGATGAATTGGCCTTGTTGCCCCTGAGTGGCTTTTTCCAGGTGATACCACACGGAGAGCCCCGTCGCCGAAGCGTAGCCGAAGTTGTTACTGAATTGAAGCATCGGTACCGCGCCAACGTCGATGTGGTCGTCGCCGTCGGCAATCGAGGGATCCGGCAGATTCGACGAAAGGAACCGCCCTTCGACTCCATTGAACTTAAGTCCCCGCGCGAAGACGATGAAGGCATTCCCATCGTTGCCCGCGGCAATGTTCGCCGTAACGGTGATGCCCGTACCTTGGAACCAAAAACCATCGCCTTGATGGCCGAAATCCTGGAGATAAAGCCGCGACTCGACGGCTTCTCCGGAACCGACGCCTCCGATCGCCGTGTTGCCGCGGAAGCTGCCGATTTCGTCGCCCACTTCCGTGGCGAACGCGGCGCCATGCACATCGAATGCGACATTGTCGACGATGTCAACATAGCTACTATGGTTGACATAGCCCCATCCGGGGCTCCCCACGACAACGCTGCCTGTGACGGTAGATGGATTCCCGTCTTCCACCGAACCGGTGCGATGAAAGTGAACGGAATATCGGGCGCGCGGATTGGTTCCAGTGCCGGGCTGCAATTGCCAATTGGCATCGACCACCGGGTCGTTGATCGGCTGGCTCTTATCGGTTCGCCCCAGTTCATAGAACCCTGCATTCGCAATGTGAACGTCGCGATTGTGCATGAACATCACATGGCCACGGCGATCCAGGGCTGTATTCTCCGACGAAATCGACACATTGCGGGTCGTGTTGATCGTGTGAATCGTCAGCCCGGCTGCTGCTGGAACGTGGTTGTACGATAGCGGCCGATCGAGCACGACCAAGGTTCCGGCAATGCCGACGATCCGGCGAACTTCGTTTTGTGTGGTTCCGGCAACCGTGCTTGCAAGTACGATGTTGTCTCCGATCTTCCAACCGATCGGAGTAGATTTCATCGTTAGCGTAACGTTTCCGGCATACGCAGCGCCAGCAATCGCCATCCGCGAGGTAACGGCTGCACCATACATCGAGACACTTCCATGGCTGATCAGTCCGCGGCCGATTGCAAAAGGATCGACGGCTCGATTGATCGGCCCGTTGTCAATAATTAGCAGTCGTGAAGTGATGCCGGCGGGGATCGGTGCGGCGACCGTGCCCATTTCATATCGCCCGACGTTCGTGACGACGATCGTGTCGACGCGCAGTTCACTATTGGCGGTGGTCGAAAACGAAAGCGTGCCGTCCACGCGGACGGTCGCCAGTCGAGCGGTAATTACTCGGTCAACAGTTACCTTGACGCCAATTGGGATGAGCACGCGGGCGCCGCTTGCCGGCACAACGCCATTGCTCCATGTTGACGGGCTCGACCAAGCGCCACTAGCTACCGCGTAATTGGTCACCTGGTCGTAGCGCACCAGCTGCGAAAGCGTAAGATGCTCGCGCTGCAGGCTGGGGCTGTCGGCATGTGGTATCAGAGAATGCAGCGATTCGTTTGACTGGCGATCGCCAATCTTGTCGAGCGAGTCAACGAATGCGAATCCTTCGAGGGCCGGAATATGGTCGACGACCATGGCGCCGGCGTGCGAATGTCCGTCGCCGTCGTCCATGGCTCCCGCCGTTGCTGCTCCATGCGTGTGTGCGGAAAGGTTCGGATCGTAAATCTCGACAGCGCCCGTAAGGAAGAACCAGTCTTGTCCGTCACCACCGAAGATTTCGTCGGCGATCTGGTCGTCAAAGACCGTTTCGTTTAATTCCAGCGAGGCGCTGAAGGATTCGCTCGCAATCTGTGCAACTCGATCCGCGTAGGCCGCCGTGCTTGTCCAAGCGGCAAACAGTGCCGCCAATTGCGAAACGCTGTCGTCGTATGCAGTAGTTCCGCCGATCAACAGATCGTCGCCGCCGCGGCCTGATAGATCGTCTTTGCCAGCGCCGCCGATCAACACATCGGCGCCGTCTAGACCCGCCAGGCGTCGTCACCAGTTCCGCCAACGAACACATGCTGTCCACTGATCGCCCATAGTCGATCGTTGCCAGCACCGCCGAACAGATAGTCAGACTCGTCGCTACCTACCAATTCATCATCGCCATCATCTCCGAACAGCGAATCCGTTCCTGCATTGCCAATGAGATAGTCGTCGCCGGCGCCGCCATATGCCCAATCATTGCCACCCTCGCCGTCGATGCGGTCGTTTCCGTCCCCTCCATAAATCGTATCGTTGCCTGCGCCGCCAAAGAGCCTGTCCGCGCCGGCGCCGCCATCTATTGTGTCTTTCCCGTCACCGCCCAAAATCAAATCGTCGCCACCCTCACCAATGAGCCAGTCGTCACCATTTTCGCCAAAGAGCGAGTCGTTGCCGTCGCCGCCGATAAGAATGTCATTGCCGTCGCCGCCAAACAACTGGTCATTCCAGCGCCGCCGTCCAATCGGTCGTTGCCAGCCTCACCCCACAGCCGATCGTCTCCCTTCGCCGCCAAAGAGAAAATCGTTGTCTTCATCGCCGTGAAGGTCGTCCTGCCCGGGTCCACCTACAAGAAATCTTTTCCAGTCGCCGCCGGAGAGCATGTCGTTCCCGTTCTGGCCGTCGAGCCAGTCGTCTCCCGCCTCGCCATAGATCACGTCGTCTCCGTCTCCGCCTTTGAGAACGATCGTTGCCGTCACCGCCAAACAACTGGTCGTCGCCGGCGCCGCCTTCTAGACGGTCGTTACCGCCAATCCCCAAAGCCGATCGTTTCCGTCGCCGCCGTCGAGCAAATCGTTTCCGTCGTCACCGTATAGGTCATCATCTCCAGTTCCGCCGCTCGAACGTATCTTTTCCATCGCCGCCCCAGAGCTTGTCGTTGCCAGTCGATCCGATCAACCAATCGTCACCTGCTTCACCATAAATCGCGTCGTCGTCGTCTCCGCCGTCGAGGAGATCGTCGCCGTCCCCGCCATATAATTGATCGCTACCAGCGCCACCCTGCAGGCGGTCGTTGCCAGCCTCGCCCCATAGCCGATCGCTTCCGTCACCGCCGTCGAGCACGTCGTTTCCATCGCCGCCATGTAGATCATCGATCCCATCGCCACCTAAAAGGGTATCATTCCCGATGCTTCCCCAAAGATTGTCGTCGCCCGTCTTGTCCTTCCAAGCGGTCGTTGCCAGCTTCGCCGTAGAGAGTATCGTTGCCATCGCCACCGTAAAGATTGTCGTTATCGTCGCCGCCAAATAATTGGTCGTTGCCGGCGCCGCCATCCAGCCCGTCGCTTCCGCTGTCACCCCAGAGCCGATCGTTGCCCAGGCCGCCGTCGAGCACGTCGTTTCCATCGCCGCCATGTAGATCATCGATTCCATCTCCACCTAGCAGGGTATCATTCCCAATGCTTCCCCACAGATTGTCGTCGCCCGCTTGTCCTTCCAAGCGGTCGTCGCCAGCCTCGCCATAGAGAGTATCGTTGCCATCGCCACCGTAAAGATTGTCGTTGTCGTCGCCGCCAAACAACTGGTCATTGCCCGCGCCGCCAACCAGCACATCGGTTCCGCCATCGCCCC
The DNA here is from genome assembly GCA_963847905.1 of uncultured Planctomycetota bacterium. GTDB lineage: Bacteria > Planctomycetota > Planctomycetia > Pirellulales > Lacipirellulaceae > DASYDU01. The sequence goes on from CAWKBP010000009.1 coordinate 729,850, forward strand.
ACAGCCGATCGTTGCCGAGACCACCATCGAGAACATCGTTGCCATATTCGCCATGTAGATCATCGCTTCCATCCCCACCTAGCAGCGTATCATTCCCGATGCTTCCCCAAAGATTGTCGTCGCCCGCTTGCCCTTCCAAGCGGTCATCGCCTGCGTCGCCATAGAGTGCATCGTTTCCATTGCCGCCTTGCAGTGTGTCGTTGCCATCGCCGCCAAATAGTTGGTCGTTGCCGTCGCCACCAAAGAGTTGGTCATTGCCATCGCCGCCGTAAAGAATGTCGATGCCACTTCCACCGATCAGAATGTCATTCCCGTCGCCACCGACGGCCCTGCTTTTCAAAGCCGTTTTGTTTTCAAAGCGGTCATTGCCACTTCCTCCTTCAAAACTGATCGACGATACGGTCGACAATTGAAAAGTACGCTCCACGAGTCCGTCGATCGACTGGGCCCGTACGCGCAGCAACGTGGCGGAATCCATCGAGACGGTCACTTGATCGGCATCCGAGGTACCGCCGATGTAGACCTGCTGGCTCGCAGCATCGAACAGAATCTGATTCACCGACAACAATTCGCGTTGTTCGAGCAACTCGGCGAACAGTGAGTTTCGACGACCGTCCCGCGACTTTTTTGTGGAATTTTGCCGTCTCTTGATTTGCCCACACGCATTCCGCATGCTCCGCCAGAAATCACCAACCGTCATGCCTGAACCCTCACAGATCGGACGAGAGAGCGGCTCAATCGGCGAACGCGAGTGCAGAGCGAGTCAGGACGGCAGAGAGTCGGCACTGCGCGCCCGTCTGAAGAGATTGCTCTACGCTGACCTTGCGTTTCGACCGATATTCCGCCCTAGCGATACAAGACACTTGACCCAAGCGAATCGCAACGCCAATGCCGCCACCCGAGCGCAACACTGTACGTACCACGCGTGCGTTACCGGTCGAACACGCGGCAAAACGAATCCCTTCGCTCACTGTCGCCGCGATTGCCTGAGATAGGTGGCTTCCACGAGGCGGCACAAAACAATGGCAGGAGTCGATATGCGACCGACATCTATTCCGTCGTGATTATTGCAAAGTTTTCCGCCGGGGCAACAGCAATTCAGGAATTCTGAAAAGATTTGTAACTCCAGTGAGCTACAGCAGATAGAGCCGAATGTCGTTCTGTCGCACTGACTTTTCGTCCAGCAATTTGAAGAATTGACTAACCTCGGGCCAGGGAGTCGGATTGCTTGACAAAATCGTCGCCGTCCCAATCCGCATCCGCCCGAATCACCCGTTGCCGATCGTGTGCGGCCTTTTTCAGTGCGCGAGCTTCGGCTTGCCATGCGACCAGATTGGCGTGGGTTGCGAAGTACGACAAACTGTGACCCTTGAACTCCTCGATGCGGTCGAACTTGTGCCGCTCCATGAACGCCAGTAATTGCTCCTGCATCGGCTGGACAATGTCGTAGCCCAATTTCATCACACCGGTGCAAACTTGCACCGTATCGCAGCCGAGCAATATGAATTGCGCCGCGTCGTTGCCGGTCTCGATGCCGCCGATGCCGCTCAACGTCCGCCCCGGGAATTCCTGCTTAATCACCTGGGCCACCTCCATGCACATCCGCAGCGCAATCGGTAGCACCGCCTGGCACGAGTAGCCGCCAGGCGTCGTATAGCCCTCGACCGTCGGCTCCGGCCGCAAAGTTTCCAAGTCGACCCCCATCACGCAGCGAATCGTATTAATCGCGCTGATGCCGTCGCAGCCGGCGCGGAGCGCGGCCCGCGTCGGATCTTCGATATGAGTGACGTTGGGCGTCATCTTGGCCCAGACGGGCCGCTGCGCCACTTCCATCACCCAGCCGCAGACCTCTTCAAGAATGTCGGGGTTCTCGCCCATTGCCGCGCCCATCTTCCGCTCGGGCAGTCCGTGGGGACACGACATGTTCAACTCAAATGCATCGACCCCGGCATCCTGGCAACGCCCGACGATCTCGTGCCAGGCATCGCGGTTGTATTCTTCCATGATTGACGCCACGAGCACGCCTTCGGGATGCTTGTTCTTGATCTCGTGGAATTCCTTGATCCAGACATCGAAAGGACGATCCGAAATCAGTTCGATGTTCTCCCAGCCATAGATCTCGCCCGACTCGCGGCTACGCAAGCGGGCGTATCGTGGCTGAACGTTGACCACCTTGGACGCGTCGAGACTGACCGTTTTGCAGATCACGGCCCCCCACCCCATCTCGAAGGCCTTGCCGATCACGTTAGCGTTGGTTCCCGGCGGGCCGGAGGCAATCACAAACGGGTTTGGAAGCTTCAGTCCGTTGACGGTGGTTTGAAGAGTCGGCATCTTGTTACCTCCCTGACAATGTTACTTAATGGATCCATTTGGCGACTGGTCTCTTCGTGCTTTAAGTGCTCGCCAGGCAAACTTATTATACCTTTTCATCGCACCATGAGAGCCACGAGTAGCCGGGGAAAGCATTCCGGCCCACCAAAAGCGCGCTCCAGCCGGAATCGTGAAACGGAAACTGGGCAAGGTCGCCGATAGAAAGGTCGGACAACCAGGACCGGAGAGACCGACTCTACGGGACGTTTAGCGAAATGCGTTACGGCGCCGCGATGCGAGAATGCTACATCCGCCCGCCATCGCCGCAAGCATCAATGAGTGAGGCTCGGGAACACTCCCTGTCTCAAATCCGCCGGCGCCGCCACCGGGTGCCGAAATCTGACCGAACGTATTACGCCAGATGCTGTAGTCAGCCGCGTTCACAATGCCATCGCCGTTGCCATCGGCCGCAGCATTTGTCGTCGAGCCAAATGTGCTCTTCCAGACAATATAGTCAGCCGCGTCGACCGTGCCATTAAAATCGTAGTCACCCATTGGATAGTTGAGCACACGCACTCTCGTTACCGTCACTGTATTCTGCACGCGCACCTGCTCGATCGAATCCCCCGAAAAATTCCGCAATGGCAAGTCATTGAAAGCGCCACCAATTTCAAAGCCAAAGTCACTTGGGATCGGAAGATCGCCAATCGCGTCCACGACGGTCATGCCTTTGGCCAACACCCGGCCAAAAGCCGCAAAACCTCCATCCGATCGGGCTGGGTCATCGAGGAATGAATTGTCGCCCTGGTTGATGAACCATTGACTCGTCGCGGTGTTCGGCCCCGATTTCGCCATTGCGATCGTGCCTCGCAAATTTGAAAGTCCAGTGACGCCTCCGCCCGGTTCATCCGCGATCGGCGCAATGGTCGCAACGTTGCCCACCGACATTAGGTCGTTCGGCGGGATGGGATCGGTAAGCGTGTAGCCGCCGCCTTGAATGACGAAATCACGCAGCGGCCCGCTGGGAGGCGGATCAGGCGTGTCACTGTTGCGATGGATAACAGTCCCAGCGTATTTGTTCGACGTTACGTAGTGCAGAAAGTTTGCCACGGTACGCGGCATTGCGGTGTCATATAGCCGGAGGCTGAAACTCCCCGTCACCGTTTGGATTTGGATGAGCGTCGCTTGCGCAGCGCCGCCGCTTAGCCACGTAACTAGTAGCAAGGCAATGCCTAAGCTGCAGACGAGAACGTGACGCGACTGGCACGACGCGATCACGCTATCTTTTTTTCGCAAAATGAATCTTGCTCTCAAAGCGCGAGTCCTGTCAGGAGACGTTTCTTCGGCCATCTAAATCCACTCACGGGAATCGCGGCAATGCGATTCCCGCCAGAGTTAGTGCATCCTTTTAGCCTACACGCCCACTCAAAAACTGTCCAACAAAACCCCTCCCGGCGGGCCAGCGCAACCGATAAAATGCGATCTTTCTACTCGATTCTGACGTGACACTTACACGACGATTCCACCAATTCCGCTCAACAGGTGAACTCTCCATGCCCGCGTTTCCCGAAATCAGCCGCATCCCCTTCGAAGGACCGCAATCCAAGAACCCGCTGGCCTTTCGTTACTACGACGAGAACGAGGTCGTCGCTGGCAAGTCGATGAAGGACCACCTCCGGTTCAGCGTCGTCTATTGGCATACGTTCCGCGGAATGGGTTCCGATCCGTTTGGGCCGGGCACCGCGATCCGCCCCTGGGATGATGGGTCGAACTCGGTGGCCAATGCCCAGCAGCGGGCTCGCGTAGCTTTCGAGTTCATCGAGAAGCTCGGCGCCCCGTTCTATGCCTTCCACGATCGCGACGTCGCTCCCGAGGGAGCCAACCTCACTGAAACGAATCGCAATCTCGACGACGTGGCGAAAGTGCTCAAAGAGGAGCAGCAGCGCACTGGCGTGAAGCTGCTCTGGGGCACCGCCAACATGTTCAGCAATCCGCGCTACATGCACGGGGCGGCCACCAGTTGCAATGCGGAAGTGTTCGCCCATGCCGCGGCCCAAGTGAAGAAAGCGCTCGAAGTCACCAAGGAGCTCAACGGCGAGGGCTATGTCTTTTGGGGCGGCCGCGAAGGTTACCAGAATCTCTGGAACACCGACATGAAGCGCGAACTCGACCACCTGGCAAAGTTCTTGCACATGGCGGTCGACTACGCCAAGGAGATCGGCTTCAAGGGCCAGTTCTACATCGAACCCAAGCCGAAAGAACCGACCAAGCATCAATACGATTCCGACGCCGCGGCCTGCCTCAACTTCCTCCGGCAGTACGACCTGTTGCCCCACTTGAAGCTGAACCTCGAGACCAACCACGCCACGCTCGCCGGGCCACACGATGCAGCACGAGCTCGAGACCGCCGGCGCCGCGGGCGCTCGGCTCGATCGACGCCAACACCGGCGACTTGCTGTTGGGCTGGGATACCGACCAGTTCCCGACCGATATCTATCTCACGTCGCAGTGCATGTACGTGATTCTCAAGTACGGCGGCCTCACGACGGGCGGCGTCAACTTCGACGCCAAGGTCCGCCGCGAGAGTTTTGAGCCGATCGACCTGTTCTACGCCCACATCGGCGGCATGGACGCCTTCGCCCGCGGCCTGAAGATCGCCGCCGCAATGCGTGCCGACGGCAAGCTCGACGAGCTGCTCCGCGACCGCTACGCCAGCTGGGACCAGGGCCTCGGCAAAGAGATCGAGTCGGGCAAGCACACTCTTGCCTCGCTCGAAAAGATCATGCTCCAAAAAGGCGAAGCCGCCCCCAACCGCAGCGGCCGGCAGGAGATGCTCGAGAATCTGATCAACACATACTTGTAGCGCGGTTAGCCGGCGGGCTTGTCCCGGTGCGTTTCACTGGGGATTCGTCGGCGAACAATCGCGGGCAAGTCCCGCGCTCCATGGGCCACTTGGACAATATCGATTCCACTCCGCTGCGGCACATATAGGACGATATAATTGCCAACCGACGAAATTCGCAAGTGCTCACCGAACTCGGGACAGGCTTGCCCAATCAGCGGATTCTGCGCCAGTCGACGAAAGTTGTCCAGAAACAGCTCGCGCAATCGTCTTGAACCCTGAGGGCTTTGCTTTTCGAGTGCGACGAAGCGAGAGATCCGTTTCAGATCTTCCCGCGCGGCCGGCGCTATCCGGTAGCGCCTCATGGTTTTCGCTGAGGTTCGGCTCGCAATTCGTCATCGACCTCGCCGTCGATCGCGTCGAAGAATGTGCCGAGTGCGTCGTCTCCATCCAAAACGGTCGCACGCCCGTCGTTCAAAGAGGCCATTCGATCGAAAATATCGAGTTGGAATTCGCGACTCTCGCGGAGAACTTTCAAACCTGCCAACAGAGCATCCTCGGGTGTCGGATACAGCCCCTCCGACAATTCGAGTTGGAGCAGGTTATTGAGTTCGGATGAGGCAAATAGCGGCAACATGAAATGCTCTCCTCCAATCAATCATAGTCGTGATCATAGCGTCCGTCGAGCGATAGCCTCTTCCGACGAATCATACCAACTTCCGCACCACCGCCACCAGCGACAGCCCGAATGGCAGCGGTACGCGGCCCAGCAGATTGATCTCGCTTGCCATGGTATGTGCGAGCAAACGGTTCACCTGTGGTACAGGCACGCGCAAGTCGCCGTTCGCTTGCTCGGCACTACCGCTACGCCAAACTTTGCTCGCCAATCGAGTGACGGCCCCCGGTGCGAACAACAGCGTGTTGTAATGGCTCAGCAAGAGAATCTCCCCGTCGTCGCCGGTCCAGAGTGAGCGGAATTCACTCTTACCATAGCGGCGGAAGTGCTGATGCTGTGCGTCGCGCGGCGAATAGAGCCACTGGTAGGCCGGCACCGTGGCAATCACGATGCCGCCCGGCTTGAGTAGTCGCAGAGCGGCTGCGGCAGAGTTCGCGTCATCTTCAATGTGTTCGAGTACGTCGGTGAGCAGCACCACGTCGCAACTAGCAGGCGGCAAATCGACGCCATCAGGCAAGCTGCCCTGCCGCACCCGGTCGCCCAACTTTCGCCGCGCGTACGCCAGCGCCAACTCGGAACATTCCACACCGACCACGTCGTGCTTCCAGGCGACGGCAGTCAGATTCCCGCCGGTGCCGCAACCCAATTCGCAAATTCGCAACCGCCGCTGTGTCCCGCCTTCGACATAGCGATCCATCAACGACCAGACAATTTGCCGGCGAGCGAGGAACCACCAGTGGCTTTCCTCCACCTGCGCAAGTTCGTCGTACAGTCGTGCGTCCATAAATTATAGCCGGACCGATCTATGCCGCTTCCCGCCGCGCCGGCTGAGGAATAGCAGGTTGCGACGATGGCGTGTGAAGCTGAGATTCACGCAAGTACTGCCAGCGGATCGCGGCCAGATCGGCGACGGCCACGAGAAAATCGTGCGACTTCAGCCGCGATCCGGCAACGTCCTGCCACCGCTCCAGCGGATACTCGTAGATCATCTCGGCTGCCCCCCGACCTCCCGCTTCCCGAGGCGACGCGATCATGCGGGCCAGCAGTTCCACGTCGAAAATCCACTTCGCGCGAAACGGTCGATCAAACAGCGCCGCCGTTTCGCGCGTGTGGCGAAACAGTTTCGCACCACACTGCGTGTCGTACACAGGCAGTCCCAGCACCAGCGACGCGGCGGTGGCAAACGTCCGGCCCAACAGGTGACGTTTCCAACTCCGACGAATCTTCCGGCCCAAGAGCGCCACGCGACTGCCCATCACCAGCACGCAATCGGGCCGCTCGGCGAGCACGGTGCGAAAGCTGACGATCGATTCGAGGGGTGTTGCCAGATCGGCATCCCAATAGCCAACCATTGCCGGCCGGCGCCGCAGCGCCAGCTTCACTCCGCGTCGGACCGCCTCGGCCTTGCCAACGTTCGCTCCCAAGCCGAGGACGCCAACCTGTCGCGGATGGGCCGCGCGAAGCCGTTCGAGCACATGCGGCGTACCGTCAGTGCTACCGTCGTCGACCATCAGCAACGAGATGTCCTGGGCGGAGTCGAGAAACCTGGCGAACGCGGCGACATCGAGCCGCGCGGCTTCGTTGTAGCAGGGCACTACAACAACAATACCCGCGTTGGCTGGCTCGCCGCTCATGTTCCGGCTCAATGGTCTAAATGGTCCATTCGATGGGAAACGGCGAACAATAGGCCTCGGTGCCGGCTGATGCAATCGCGCTCCTGCATTCACTCGACCTGCTAGCACGTCGGCGATCTTGCCGATCCCGCCGCGAATCTCTATCGTTGCCCCCCTGCCCCGCCCTCCCACTTTCGGAAGCGAATCATGGCTGTCGCATCATCCGCTACTCCACGCCGCTGGTCTGATCTGGGCGCCGTCGCGCTCCTCGTACTCATCGTGTCGGCGATCTCCGGAGCGAGGCTCACCGCACTGCCGGTCGTAGGTGAAGAAAGTCGCTGGGCAACCGGCGCCAGAGAAATGCTGGCCACCGGCGACTGGATCGTGCCGCGGCAACAAGGCGTGGTGTTCCCGGAGCGGCCGCCGATGACGATGTGGCTAATGGCAGTCGCCGGCGCGATTCGCGGCGATGTCGACGTCGCCGCAATCCGCTTGCCGAGCGTCCTCGCCGTGGTGCTCACTTCGCTGCTCATTTACGGCTACACTCGGACAATCGTCTCCGGCTTTGCCGCGTTTGTTGCCGCGCTGGCGTATGCCTCGATGGGACAGGTCCTGCAAATTGGACGGATGGGCGAATCGGAAGCCGTGTTCACGCTCCTGGTGAGCGCGTCGCTGCTGATCGTGGCATCTGGCGTACCTACGGGGCTGGCCGTCGCTAGCGACTTGGTCGATCGGCTTCGCATTCGCAGCGCTGGCCGCACTCGTGAAAGGCCCGCAAGCACCGGTCTATTTCGTGGCGATCACCGCGGCTTACCTTGCCTTCCGCCGCGACTGGCGATTCATACTCCGCTGGCAGTACGCCGCGGGTGTCCTCGTGTTTTTGGCGATCATTGCCGCATGGCAAATCCCGTTCTGGCTCGCCACCGACTTCGAATCCGTCGCGGCCACCTGGGCGGGCCTGGCAACCGACCGCGTCCATCTCGCAGGCCTCGCCAAACATGTCGTCGCCTATCCGCTCGAAACATTCGCCTGCCTGTTGCCCTGGTCGCCGATCCTCGTGGCGCTCGTCAAACGAGAAACGCGTACGCTCGTCACCGACGAGTGGCCGATGGTTTCGTTCATGCTAGTTGCACTGGCCGTCGCGTATCCGACGGTCTGGATCGTCGCCGGCGCCCAGGCGCGTTACTTCATGCCCCTCTATCCGCTCATCGCCGTGCTCGTCGGCCTGGTGGTCGAACGCTGCTCGCAGGCCGCGGTCGACGGCTATCCGCGTCGCGCCTGGCACCAGTTCCTGCTGCTCTCGAGCACGATTATCGCATCGTTGTGCGTCCTGGCGTTCATTCGCGCGAAGTGGGCCCTCGGGTCGTACCAGCCGCTGTGGTTCAGCTTCTCGCTCTTGCTACTCGCCGCGGTCGCTGTAGTTGCGATCTGGATCTGTTACAAGGCAAGTTCCACCGGCTCGCGCCTGGCCGCGGTCTGCGCGATCGCTCTGTTCGCTGGCATTGCCCAGGCCGGGCTCTTCGTCAATTTCAATCGAGCGCGTTGGAATGATCCCACGGTCGCCGTCGCCGAGATCCAAGAAATCATCTCTTCCGGGAAACTGGTGAGCCTGTCGCCGATCGACCACCGCTTCGCTTACCTCTACCAGCAGCCAATCGCCGAGTTGGCATGGCCGCGAGAGGTCGACGACCTCCCGCCCGATGCCGAATACTTCTGCTTCATGCGCCACCCCTGCGACACGGCCCAAGAGCGCGAAGCCGGCCGCGGCCGCTCGTGGACGACGACACCGGGCACGTTGCCCTTCGCCTGGGAAGAAGTCGCCACGCTCTGTGTCGAGCGCCGCATCCGCGACTATCCCGCAACGCATGCTTGTACTCGGCCGCGTCGTCAAGCCGCGGATGGCGATGGTCACCGACGCCACCGTACCGCAACGCGGCATCAATCTCACCGCGACCGCCAACAGTGCTCATCGCCCCCGTTAGCCGGCGGGCTTGTCCCGGCGCGTCGAACTAAATGCTTATGCCGCGTGCTCGGCCGCACCCGCCTCAAGATGCCGCGCAACCGCCGCATAAACCACATCAACCGACAGATCCCGCATGCAGCGATGATGCCCCAGCGGACAGACCCGCTCCATGCACGGCTGGCATTCGAGCGCGAGTGACAGGCACGTCTCACGTTCGTAGTGAGTTTCCACCAATCGTGGATCGGTCGGCCCAAACAGCGTCACCACGGGCCGCTCGAAGGCGATACCCAAATACCTCGGTCCGCTGTCGGTCGAGACAAGCATTCGCGCGCGGCGGATACACGCCTTAGTGAGCCCAATCGGCAGTTCCTCCTCATCAGCTAGGCTCGCAACTCGCCCGTCGCCCGCCCGTTCAACAATTTCGCGGGCCGTGTCGCGCTCTTTCGGCCCGCAGTTAATGAGCACTGACAGGTTCCGCTCGACGGCAATCCGCTTGGCGAGCGCGGCAAAATGTTCCGCCGGCCAATTCTTAGCGCTGCCGAATGCTCCGCCCGTGTTAAAGACGACGACTTCGTGCGGTGCGGGCAGACCAAGCCGTTGCCAAACCTCGTCGGCCGCCACTTCGTCGCTCGTGGTGGTCGCCAGTTCCATCCGCGGTGGCTCCAACGGGCAGCCGACCGATGTAGCGAGCTGCAAATATGCATCGAGCGTCGCCAGCGGCAAACCATTAGTCGAGTTCACCGGCGTGGTGAATCGCCGCGTCAGCAGCCAGCTACGCAGCTCGCCGCGATATCCGACCCGCTCGCGCGCCCCGCTCAGCCAGGCCATCCCCGCGGTACGAAATGAATTGGTGAGTAGCAGAATCTGATCCAGCTTCGCCGCCCGCAGTCGGCCAATCGCCTGCCCCCCGCTGCATTCGCCCGGCCCCGGCCGTTTCGTATACGTCACCACGTCGTCGAACCAGCGACTCCCAGCGAGCACCTCCGCCACATAGGGCCGCATCACGCCAACCAGATGCGCTTGCGGCCCAAAATGGTTCCGCAACGCCCGCAGCGCCGGCGTCGCCATGACGACGTCGCCAATCCAGTTCGGCAGAAATACTCCAATTCGCATGCGGCGGATGCTAACACGCCCAGCCATCCGTTGAGAAGCTCAAACCAGCGGGCTCATGCTAGCAATATGCAAGCCTCCGTGCGCGGCAAGACGCAAAGGAGCAAAGGTCGCCAAGAAAGTCAGAATGGGAACTGCGCTGCCAACAGCAGTTCCTTGTTCTCCTTTGCGAACTTTGCCTCTTTGCGACTTTGCGCCAAAAATATGGTGCGCCGCCAACGTCAAAGGCCTACTACGCCGCGACGGCTCAGTTCTGCGATGAGTTGGTCTGCATCAACAAACTGCACCGCGTCAATGCCGACCGCCAGCGCGCCCTCGACATTCTCCAGCCGATCGTCCGTAAAAAACATTTCACTGGCCGCGACGCCGGCCCGCCTGAATCGCCGCTTGATAAATCGCCGGGTCCGGCTTCATTGATTTTGCTTCGTAGCTCACAATCGCCCAGTCGAACGCGCTCGCCGCCTGCCCTACCGCCAACAGCGGAAATCGTCCGTCCGTAACGTATTCCCACTGCACCGGATTGGTGTTCGACAACAGCGCCAGCCGATTGCCGGCTTCGGCCAGATTTCGCACCAGCTCCCACATCGGCTCGATCGGCGAGAAGATATCGCACACCGCGTCGGCCAGCCGCTTGCGATCGGGCGTGGTGCCGGTTGCCTTGCAAAAGTGGTCGAAGAACTCGTCCGTCGAGAGATGCCCCGTCTCGTATTGGATTTGTGCCGCCAGGCAGTCCGGCGTCGCCGAAAAGCGCCGTCCACACGGCCTCGGTCGACACGCCCGCCACTTCCGCCATCTGCTGGCACATCCGCTCGTGGCTGAACTCGAGGAGCACTTTTCCCAAATCGAAATAAAGAATCTTTGGCGGCATGCTGGCATGACTTTCTTCGCGTCTCAGGAGCGGGCGACGAGTTTTGCTGGAACTTACCCATTCCGACAAGCGTCAAATCGCGGGGTTTGCGTTATAGCGGAGGGACCGCAAGTTTTCTATCCGCCGCTTGAGTCACGCCCAGTTTTTGCCACAATGGGTGAAACAAATTTCCATCTCGAAAGGAGCGTTCGATGATTGGTTCTCACAAGATCGGTCGGAGAAACTTCAAGGCCGCTCGGTGGCTGGCCATTGCCTCCTGCGCGGCAACGATCCTTGTCGGCGTACGCGCCGATGCCGCGACAGACGCCGCCCCCGCGATCCTCAAATACGGCGACGGCAAAGCGGACGGCAAGAAAAGCCTCGGCGGCAATGGCGAGATGATCCGCTTCGAGCTGCCCGAGGGCGTGACCAAAGTTCGCGGCATCAAAATCCACGGCTCGCGCTATGGCCTGCCGCAGGCGCCCGACGAGGATTTCGAAATCACGTTCCTCAACAACGACTTGGACGAGATCCTGGCAACCGAAGCCGCACCTTATCGCCTCTTCAAGCGCGGCCGCGAGATGTGGGTCCGCGTCAATTTCGACGAGCCGGTCGAGTTGCCGCAAGAATTCTGGATCGCGCTCAACTTCAACGCCCAGCAAACCAAGGGCGTTTACGTCAGCTACGACACGAGCACCAAGGGCGAACACTCGCGGGTGGGACTCCCCGGCAGCGAAACGCCGCCGGAACCCACGCAATTCGGCGGCGACTGGATGGTGCAAGTCCTGCTCAGCCCGCCAAGCCAATGATTTCGTCCGGCAACTTCGGCGTCGCCCCGGGCCGCGATGCGACATACGCCCCGAGTTGATTAGCCAATTCCGCCGTCCGCAGCGGCTCCATCCCAAGCAACCAGCCGACGAGAATTCCGGCCGAACAGGCGTCGCCCGCCCCGACGGCGTCGGCGTTGGGCGCGAGTTCATATTGCACCGGCGGAGGATCAACGACCGCATCGCGGTGCACCAGAAGCGTCCCCTGTTTGCCACGAGTGAACACCACCGCGTCGAGGTCGAATTGTTGGCGGACCTGTTCCAATTGAGAGCGCGGTGCGCCCTCCGGCAGATCGACGAGCTCGGCGAGGATGCCAAGCTCTTCGTCGTTGAGCTTCACAATCGTCGCCCGTCGGCAGCCGGCGAGAATCGATTCGCGGTCGTAGAATCCTTGCCGCAAATTGATATCAAACAAGCGAATCGCCTGCGGCGCCGCATCGAGAAATCGCCCAATAGTCTCGCGCGACTGGGGCGACCGCTGGGCGAGCGTGCCAAAACAAACCGCATCACACTTCGCCGCCAGCTTCGCCCACTCAGGCGTGAACTCCAAATGATCCCAGGCGATGTCGGGCGTGAACGTATACGTCGGCTGCCCCGCCGCAAGCGACACGTTCACCGTGCTAGTCGGATGCTCGTCATCACGCTGCACATAGTCGACGGACATGCCGCGTCGGCCTAGCTCGCGCACCACCTCGTCTCCGAGCGCATCCGTCCCCACACGGCTGGCAACCATCACGCTCGCATCACGCAGACGCAGGGAGGGCGAGGCTCCGGCTCGACTGAGCTCGCCGAAGTCCGCCGAGCCTTGCAATAACGCATGCACATGACACGCCACGTTGAGCGGCGCCCCACCGAGCACCTTCCCGCCCGGCAGCACGTCCCACAGCGCCTCTCCCAGCCCGACAAATGTCGTTTGTGCGATCCATTCCCCGTTTTTAACGGATCATGCCGCGTGCGGCCACCCTTCATCGAGAGTCGACGCACGTTGCGCCCGAATTCGCAGGCGTCACGCCCCCATCTCGGCGTTTAGACGGAATGCGGCGCCAAGTCGGCCATCAAACTACGCAGCGCGTCCGGTGCCACGGGCTTGACCAGGTGTCCGTCGAAGCCCGCTTCCGTCGATTTTTGTCGATCTTCATCCTGTCCCCAACCGGTGACGGCGAACATCCGAATGCCCTGACCCCAAGGCTGCTGCCGGATCGCCCGACAGACTTCGTAGCCGTTCATTTTCGGTAGTCCAATGTCGAGCAGCATCAACTCCGGTCGAATTCTTTCCGCGGCGGCGACAGCTTCTTCTCCGTCGTGCGCGGTGTGAGTTTGGTGACCCATCAGCTTGAGCAACAGGGCCAGCGTTTTGGCGGCATCGATATTGTCGTCCACGACCAATATCCGGCGGGCGGTCGCCGAATTGTTTGCAGTGTCTGGCATGGCATTGTCACCTTTCATGACCGACTCCTCGATTACGGGCAATCGTACGACGAATTCGCTGCCACTTCCCAGTCCCGCACTCTTTGCCTCGATCGAGCCGCCATGCATTTCCACGAGCCGCTTCACCAGCGTCAGACCGATGCCCAAACCGCCATGCGAGCGATCGCGATTTGGATCAACTTGCGTGAACATTTCAAAGACCTTGGGCAACATGTCCGTCGGGATCCCGACGCCCGAATCTCGCACCGTCACCACAACTCTTAACCCCTGGCGCACGGCGCTGACACCGATCCGCCCGCCCGGGTCAGTATACTTGGCCGCGTTGTTCAACAAATTAGAAAACACCTGCGCCAAGCGTGTCAAATCGGCATTCAATGGAATCGGCTCCGCCGAGACGTCGACCTCCAGCTCGTGACCACCTGCTTCGATCAGTGGCCGACTCGTTTCAATCGCGCTCTCGATGACCGACGACAACGCGACGCGTTCCTTCCGCAATTCCAAGCGATTTCTGGTAATGCGACTCACATCGAGCAGATCGTCGACCAACCGGACCATTTGATCGATTTGACGCTCCATCATCTTCCGCAAGTCTTCGACCACCTGCCGATCTTGCTGTTCCACCTTGAGGATCTGCAGCGCGTTGCGGATCGGCGCGAGCGGATTGCGCAGCTCGTGAGCCAAAGTCGCCAGGAATTCGTCTTTGCGACGATCGGCTTCCTTCAGAGCTTCCTCGGCGGCGCGCTGTTCCGTTACGTCCGTGTTGGTGCCAAACCACTGGACGACATTTCCCTCGTCGTCGTGGATCGGCAGCGCGCGCGATAGGAACCAGCGATATTCGCCATCTTTGCCGCGCAAGGGGAAAAGGTCCTCCCACACCTGGCCCGTGTCCCACGAATGTTGGATTCGCGCTACAACTCGCTCGACGTGATCCGGATGATGAACTTTCCGCCACCCCCAGCCCTGCATCTCCTCGAAAGTTGTGCCGGTGTAGTCGTACCAGCGGCGGTTGTACCAGAAGATCCAACCCTTGGCGTCGGCCATCCAGGCAAACTGCGAGATGTTGTCCGCCAACGTGCGGAACCGTTCCTCGCTTTCCAATAGCTCCTTCTCGACTTGCTTCCGCGGGGTAATGTCCTCGATCACACCAATAAACTGCTGCGGCTTGCCGGCGCTATCCCTCCGCAACGTGACCGAAGTCAGACTCCAGACGCTCGATCCGTCCTTGCGAAGGTAACGCTTTTCCAACACGTAGTCGGCGATTTCGCCAGCCAGCAGGCGGCGCATATGATCGCGAGTTTGATCCAAATCATCGGGATGCGTTAACGACGCGACAGTCAACTTGCGAAGTTCATCGACCGAATAGCCTAAGATCTCGCCAAACTTCTTGTTTGACTTCGACGAACGTGCCGTCGAGCGATGTGACCGCGATTCCAACGGCCGCTTGATTGAACGTCGCCCACAAACGCTGCTCGCTCTCCTGCACCAACGCTTCGGCAAGTTTTGTCTCGGTAACGTCGCGGGCTGTTTTCGACGCGCCGATCACCCGGCCGGACTCGTCTCGAATCGGTGAGATGGTGAGCGAGACGTGGATCGGTCGGCCATCGCTGCGCAGACGAACAGATTCAAAATGGTCGATGCGCTCGCCGGCTCGCAGTCGCCGCATGATATCGGCTTCTTCCGCCATCCGGTCCGGTGGTATCAACATCGTGATATGCTGGCCCACCGCTTCGGCGGCCGTGTAGCCAAACACCTGCTCCGCCCCTTTGTTCCAGGTCATGATCGTCCCATCGAGCGACTTGCTGACAATCGCATCATCCGACGACTCGACAACCGCCGCGAGCAACCTCTCCGCTTTCCGCGCACGTAGTAAACCCGTGACGTCGCGCGTAAAGCAACGACTGTGAACAAATCTCCCGTTCGCGAACATCGCATTGGAGTCGATCAACACATCACGGATGGACCGGTCCTTGGCGTAGATCCTCGCCGGAAAATCATGCAGCGTCTCACCTTGTGCCAGCCGGCTCAGGATCTCCTCGATCACGGGCCGATCCACATGAAAATCCACGATCTTCCGGCCCACGTACTCGTCGTGGTCGTAGCCAAGCATCGCCAACTCCGTGCGATTCGCCCGCAGGATCGTGCCGTCGGCTCCGACCCAGTGGATTCCGACGCTGGCATTGTCAAAAAAATCTGTCAGCTCGCGCTCGCTCTGTTCCAGCGCACGCTCTGCTCCGCGACGATCGGCGATGTCGCGAAACACAAGTACCACGCCCACGATTTCGCCGTCGGCGCCTCGAATCGGCGCCGCGCTGTCATCGATCGGCCGCTCCGTGCCGTCCCGAGCAATGAGCAGCGTATGATTCGCCAGCCCAACCGTGCGTCCCGAGGCGAGCACCTTGTCGACCGGATTCGCCGCCGGTGCACGCGACGCTTCATTGACAATGCGGAACACGTCATTCAGCGGCTTGCCGTGCGCGTCGGCGTCACGCCAGCCAGTCAGCACTTCAGCAACATGGTTGAGAAACGAAACATTGCCATCTGAGTCTGTCGTGATCACGGCGTCGCCGATGCTTGCCAGCGTCGTGCCGAGCGTTTCCGCATTCTTGTGCGAACGCACTTGCGTCCGTCGCAATGCCTCACCGATCAGAATGATCAGCCCGCTGGTGACCAAATAGGCAATCAGGCCGGTCAGATTCTTCGCATCCAGCAATGTCAACTGATGGCGCGGCGGGATGAATAGGTAATTGCACGTCAGATAACCAAGACAGGCGACCATCACCGCTGGTCCACCCCCACCGAGCCAAACGGCAAAAGCCGTTGCGCCAAACAGCGTCACCAATGCCAGCTCGTCGCCGAGAAGCGGGTCGAGCAGAATACGAATCACCACGGCAACCGCTAAGACAGTAAGCGACAGTCCGTAGGCAACGATCGAACTTCGCACGGGCGGCACACCCTACGCCTGAGGAGGCTTGAGCGGGGGTTGGCAGGCTACGACATGACTAATTGGCGAACGCGTGCCCTGCATTCTCACACGCCGTAATCCGCTTCGCAAGAGTAACTGGCGGCAGGAACCGCGGATCACTCGTCGATACTCCGGCATTAAGTCATATCGTGCCGGGTGCCCGAGAACTGGAACGTCGACGGCACCCAACGCTCGCCATGGCACGGCCAGGAACGTTCCGAGCCCGACGATACTACACCCGCCGCTCATTCCGATAGCGGCGGACTCGATCAATCACAATGGTCGACGATCCGACGATTCCACTGCACCCCATCGGTCAACTATGGCCGCAACACCGCGAACCAACGATTGCTCGTCCGCTGATGGGAAATGCGCTGGTTTTCAAACCCCGAGCAGCCTCGTCACCGCGCCCAACAACCCTGAATGCTCGCGTCATTTCCCAATCTGCCCGCGGCGGCACAACAAGTCGGGACTGCATCTGCGCAATTCAGGGACAGTCATTTCACACAGGAGCAAGGTGACACCTCATAGCCGCATGGCGGCGAACTAGCTTCGCCGTCGCCGCGATCCCAAAGACGAAGAAGCAACCGGGGACATCCACCTTCGCGGTCAAGCAGGCGAAAAACGCAGGCACCAAACCCTTTCGGAAGTTGGTCCCCGATTTCCGACCCGCCGCGGCTCTTGTCGCCGTGCAAATCAGCCGCAACCTCCTCTCGAAGGCTATCGGACAAGCCGAATTATGGCCAAAAATCGGATATGGAACATACGTCCACTATCAGCTAAGGTGCCGAATGATTCTTGGTCTTTGGCAACTTGAAATCCGTCCGAACGCCGAAAGCAGCCCCTCTCGGCGAGCGGTCGCGGTACGCCGCTACGAGAATTGCGGTCAGCTGGGCTAGCGGTGCGCGCCGAGTAGGGCGATTTACTCCCTGCTCCGTGCTCCCTGCCCCATGCTCAAACCTGGCGTCTTCGAAAGTTTAACGACTTACGTCACGAGATTGGCGTCTTCGGAAAAACAAGCCGATTTTTACGTGCCGACCTCAGCACGAACGCTGAAAAACAAGCCGAATTTGATCGAGAGTCGAGCAGTCGCCGACGCTGGCCCGCGACCGCCACTATTTTCGGCGACCTTGCGTCACCCACCCGCAACGTTGTCCGGCGCGGCCAGCTGCAAATGCTAATCGTGAGATCGCTAGAACCGGACGGCCACCGGGAAACCTGGGGGCCCGCAAGTGTAGAAGGGATGCGGCCCACCGTGCTAGAATCAGTGGCTCGCAATCGTTTTCGTGGATCGCATAGCAAGGAGTTTCCAGGTGCCCACCGTCCTCAATAAATTTAGCAGCCATATCACGCAGCCCGAGACGCAAGGCTCCTCGCAGGCGATGCTCTACGCCACCGGCATCAGCGAGGCCGACATGAACAAGGCCCAGGTCGGCATCGCCAGCATGTGGTTCGAGGGCAACCCCTGCAACATGCATCTCTTGGACCTCGCGGCCGAAGTGAAGCAGGGCGTTGCTGCGGCGGGGCTCCTCCCCTGGCGGTTCAACACGATCGGCGTCTCCGACGGCATCTCGATGGGCACCAACGGCATGAGCTACTCGCTCCAGTCGCGCGACATCATCGCCGACTCGATCGAGACCCTCTGCAGTGCCCAATGGCACGACGCCTGCATCGTGATCCCCGGCTGCGACAAAAACATGCCCGGCTCGATCATGGCGCTCGGCCGGCTCAATCGGCCAGGCTTTATGGTTTACGGCGGTACGATCCGCGCCGGTCACACGTCGACCGGCGAGCCGATCGACATTGTTTCGGCGTTCACGTGTTACGGGGCGCAGCTGGCCGGCAAGATGACCGACGCCGAGCGGCGCGAAGTCGTGCGGCATGCGTGTCCCGGCGCCGGAGCGTGTGGCGGCATGTACACCGCAAACACGATGGCCTCGGCGATCGAGGCGCTCGGCATGTCGCTACCGTACAGCTCGTCGATCCCGGCCACTGATCCGGACAAAATCAAGGAGTGTCACGCGGCGGGGAAAGCGATACTCAATTGCCTCGAGAAAGACATCAAGCCACGCGACGTGATGACCCGCGAGGCATTTGAAAACGCGATGAATGTAGTGATGGCATTAGGCGGGTCGACGAACGCGGTGCTGCACCTGATCGCCATGGCCCGCTCGGTGGATGTCCCGCTATCGATCGACGATTTCCAGCATGTCAGCGACCACGTGCCGTACCTGGCCGATCTGCGGCCGAGCGGCAAGTACGTCGAAGAGGACTTGCACAAGGTGGGCGGAACACCTGCGGTGATGAAGCTGCTCTTGGAAAACGGGCTCTTGAATGGTGATTGCCTGACGATCACGGGCCGCTCGATCGCGGAGAATCTTGCCGACTTGCCAGGGCTGGAAAAAGGCCAAGACGTGGTGCGGCCGTTCTCGAACCCGATCAAGTCAACGGGACATATCCGCATCATGCGCGGAAACTTCTGTCCGGACGGCGCGGTGGCGAAGATCACCGGCAAGGAAGGACTCCAGTTCACCGGCGTCGCCAACTGCTTCGACTCGGAAGAAGAGATGCTTGCCGAATTGCAAAAAGGGAAGATCAAGAAGGGAGACGTGGTGGTGATCCGCTTCGAGGGACCGCAGGGCGGACCCGGTATGCCGGAAATGCTTCAGCCGACCGGCGCGATCATGGGCGCCGGCTTGGCGAAGGACGTAGCACTGATTACCGACGGCCGCTTCTCCGGCGGCTCGGCCGGTTTCATCGTCGGCCACGTCACGCCCGAGGCCCAGCTCGGCGGCCCGATCGCACTGGTGAAAAATGGCGACAAAATCACCATCGACGCCGAGGCGAACAAGATCACTATCGATATCTCCGACGATGAGCTCGCCAAGCGCCGCAAAGAGTGGAAAGCCCCCCCGTACAAAGCCACCCGCGGGACGCTCTACAAGTACATCAAGAACGTGAAGAGCGCGAGCGAAGGGTGCGTGACCGACGAATAGAGCATCTTGAGTGTCCCATACGTAGATCCGAGCCGGCTAGAATCGGCTGGATTGGAGGCAGCCGTTTGATACGCCCGGACCTCGCGCTATAATCTTGGGATACGAGCGATTCCCAAAACCGACACTCCGGCGCGTGCAGCAATGTCCCTTTCCACGACGACCCGACCCCAGACTCTGGCCGAGCTCCGTTCGAGCGGCTGGCAATCCAAGACCGTCAAACAGGAGATTCACGACAATTTCCTCGCCAGGCTCGCGAGTGGTGACGAGCTCTACCCCGGCATCGTCGGCTTCGACGACACCGTGCTCCCGGAGCTAAACATCGCCATCCTCGCCCAGCACGATCTGTTGTTCTTGGGCGAAAAGGGGCAGGCGAAGAGCCGGCTAATGCGGTTGATGGCGTCGTTCCTGGACGATGAAATCCCCTACATCGACGATCCCCACATTGCTGTCCACGACGACCCGTACCGCCCGATCACCAAGCGCGGGCGGCAGTTGGTCGGGAGCGTCCCGGCCGACGAGGTGCCCATCGCCTGGTGGAAGCGCGAAGATCGCTACGCCGAGCGGCTCGCCCCCGGCACCAAGTTTGCCGACATCATCGGCGAGATCGACCCCGCAAAATTAGCCGGCGGCGTGAGCATGGGCGCCGAAGACGCGCTCCACTTCGGCCTGATCCCGCGGCTCCACCGCGGCATCTTCGCCATGAACGAGCTGCCGGAGCTCGACGAGTTAGTGCAGGTCGGTCTGTTCAACATCCTCGAAGAGCGCGACGTGCAGATCCGCGGCTACCCCGTCAAGTTCGACATCGACGTGCTGATTCTCTTTAGCGCGAACCCAGCGACCTACAACCGCTCGGGCAAAGTGATCCCGCAGCTCAAGGACCGCATCGGCTCGATCATCCACACGCACTACCCGCTCGAGCGCGACCTGGGTATCCAGATCGTGGAGCAAGAAGTCGACGCGAATTCGTCGTACAGCTCGGCAGCCCCCGGCTCTGCCGGGGGTAACGACGATCCAGCCGTCGTCGTGCCGTACTTCATGAAGGAACTGATCGAGGAGATCAGCCGGTCCGCGCGCAAATCGAAATACGTCGACCAGGAATCAGGCGTCAGCGCCCGGTTGTCGTTGGCCAACTATCGGACGATGATCGCTTCCGCGCGGCAACGAGCGGCGGTGCTCGGCGAACAGCCGGCTGTGCCGCGGATGAGCGATCTGGGCCACCTCTATGCATCGTCGCTGGGCAAGCTGGAGCTCGACATGATGGGCTCCCACCAGATGAGCGAGCGGCAAGTGCTCGACGCGGTGATGGCCGAGGCGATCTCGAACGTCTTCGCCGAGTATGTCGATAAGCACGGGCTGGCGGAGATCGCCGAGATTTTTTCCAAAGGTGTCAAAATCGAGGTTGGCGACATGCTCCCTTCGTCCCACTACGCGGCCCTCATCCAGCGAGTGCCCCCAATCTGGGACAAGGCGTTCGAAGTCAACGCCAGCCGAGGACGAAGCGGTCCGCGCCAGCTGCATCGAATTCGTCCTCGCCGGCCTCTACGCCACCGACCGCATCAGCCGTAGCCAAACCCGCGGGCGGATCGTCTATGAAACGTAGTCGTCATTTGGCCGTTTAACACGTGCAACGAGTTTCATCATGACGGCGCCGTTATCGGACGACGAAAAGCCGATTCTGCTCCTCGACGCCATGGGCGTTATCTACCGTGTCGGCGACGACATCCCGGAATTGCTCGTGCCGTTTGTCCGCCAGCACGGTGGAATCGAGGATGCCGACGCGATCCAGGAGATCTATCGTCAAGCCAGTCTCGGACAGCTCGGCTCCCGAGAATTGTGGCGCCGCGTCGGTGTGGATCCAAGTCTCGAAGATGAATACCTGGCGAGATTCGAACTTTCGCCCGGACTGTTCGAGTTACTGTCGGCGGCACCTGCCAAATACCACTCTGTGGCGTGCCTCTCGAACGACGTGTCCGAGTGGTCGCGTAAGCTTCGCCGCCGATTCCAACTGGAACCCCACTTCGCCGCTTGGTACATTAGCGGCGACCTGCAACTGCGCAAGCCCGATCCGCGGATCTATGCACACGTTGTTGCGGGCCTCGGAGTACCTGCCGAGCAAATCGTGTTCGTCGACGACCGCCTGAGGAACCTCGATCCGGCCGCCGATTTGGGCATGAACGCAATCCTCTACCCACCCGACGCCGCCAGGCCAGACGAGCGGCATCGGACCATCCATCGCCTGACAGAATTGTTGGACTAGATCATGGGGCAATCCATTTTTTTAAAACATCGAGCGCACTTTTTCGTGGTGGCCATCGCATTCATGGCGACGCAGATCGTAAAAGGCCAAGACATGCCGAGCAGCCGACTCGTCGACCTGACCCATCCGTTCGATGCGGAGACGATTTACTGGCCCACCGAAGAGGGCTTCAAGCTGATCCCCGAGTCGGCCGGCGTCACGGATGAGGGCTACTTCTACGCTGCCAATCGCTTCATGTGCGCCGAACATGGCGGCACCCACATCGACGCCCCGCGCCACTTCTCGGAAGATGGCCAGACCGTGGATGAGCTTCCGCTCGAGCGGCTTATCGGGCCCGGCGGCGTGTGTCGATGTCTCGCAGAAATGCAAAGTCGATCCCGACTACCAAGCGACCGTCGAAGACTTCGAAAGCTGGGAGCTGTTTAGCGGCAAATCGCTAGAAGACAAAATTGTGCTGATCCACACCGGCTTCGGCAGCCACTGGCCTGATCGCGAAAAATACTTGGGTACCGCCGAGACCGGCCGCGCCGCGGTGGCCCAGCTACATTTCCCCGGACTCGATCATGTGGCAGCCGACTGGCTCATCGCGAAGCGCAACGTCCGCATGGTCGGCATCGACACGGCCAGCATCGACCACGGCCAGACACACGACTACCCGACGCACGTCCGCCTGTTCCGTGACAACGTGCCCGCGCTGGAAAACGTCGCCAACCTCGACCAGCTCCCGCCCTACGGATTCACCCTCGCTGCACTGCCGATGAAGATCGCAGGGGGCACAGGCGCTCCAACTCGCATCGTGGCAATTCTTGAGGACGAATAAGCGATCGGCGATTGCAGGTGACCGCTCATCGTTAATTGTTCTACTACTCGCCTTCCACCTCGCTCCGAAGCGAAAAGCCGATGCCGTGGTACCCCGTATCCGTGTCGTACAGCACGCCGACTGAGGGCATCATGTATTTGGCGATCGCTTCGAACGGCGGAAGTTCGTTCGCCGCCAGCGAGTCGGCCAACGCCGCGAAGAAGGGATTCCCCTCCGCGCGCTCGGCCAAGAACTCCTGGCTCTTCTCCGTCGTTAGTAAGTCGTACCACTGGCGCAGCGATTCCTCGACGCGGCTATAAAACCACATCGCCGGGGTGACGCCAGGTGCCTCCTGCTGCACCTCGGCCGCCAGCTGTATAAACGCCGGCTCCTCGGCCAGCCGCTCAACTGTGCCGTCGCGGGCGGAGATCGCCCGTTCGAACAACTGGCACGAGCCGCCTAAGAAGAAATAGCCATCCATCACGCCAACAAACGGCGTGCTCGGCGGGTCGTCGCGGAGCTGCTCCGGCCACTCGATCACAAATGGATAGTAAGTCACGTCACCAAACTTCCGCTCTTCTAGCCGCTGCGGATACTTTGCGACAAACTTGGCGAGCGTCTTCTCGGCTTGCTCCTGATCGACGACTTTGATCATGATCGTGCTTTGCTGGCCGCGCAAACGGGCCGGCTTCTCGAAGCCAACCATCCAACTGAAACGTCCTTCGACGTTATCGATGATTTCCTTTTCGAAATCGATGCCCTGCTTCTCGTTGATACTCTCGGCAATAAACTTGTCCGTACGACCCTCGTATTGAAAGCGGTCGACGAGCGATCGAATCACGTTGAACGAGGTCCGGACGTTCCAATGCCAGGTGAAATACGATTCGATATCGGCAAATACCCACGGCTCCGGCGTCGTATCGCCCGGTTCGAAGGCGATCACCTGCATCACACCCGACCGTGGATTGTCGAGCAGCACATGGATATGCGAGAGGCTATCGTAACGGCCGGTGGAAAACGTCATGGTCGAACCGATGCCCGCCAATCCATCGACGCCGAGCGCGGGAAAAGTCGCCATTGCAAAAGACATCCCGGCATTGTCGCGATTGAATTGGCGGATGAGTCCGATCGGATCGACGTAGAGAATGATATTCGGCGGCGGATCATTCGCCCGCCGACAGTGGCGGAGGATCGTCACGAACTTGCGATTCTCGGCCAGCGAACGTCCACTGTATTGACGGGGCGCGTCATCAGAAGAATCCTCCGTAGTTGACGCAGTATCACTCGAAACAGCATCGGCTTCGGCAGCGTCCCAGCGACTGAGGATCTCGCGGAGCAAGCCGGGATCGGTCGCGGCGACGATCGTGTGATCTTTTTCAAACAGGCCCACGGTGCGATCTTGATTGTCGCCGTCGCGGACGACCGTAACCTCTTGGCCGGCGATCGTCTCGGTGGTCGTCTCGCCACCCTGCTCTTTGAATCGCTCCAGCGCGTTCTCGAGCAGCCGTGTCGCCACGCTCTGCTCTTCGCCCTGATCGACCAGCAGCACGAAGGCCGGCTTGAAATCGCGGCGGGCCACGATCGCAAACGCGACTTCCGCCCGCGGCAGGTTTTGCAGTTCCTCCCAGGAGACGCCCAGCATCTCAGCCACTTTCTCCGTGTAGAGGTCGCCCGCGCTGCCGTAGAGCCGCTCGATAAACGGTGCGATTTGCGGATCGCGGACCATCCGTCCGGTCGCCGTGTCGCGCAACCGATCAAATAAATCGCCGGCGTTGGGCGTCCGGACCAGCAGCAGCGTCTCCTCTGGAAATAGCTTCATCGCCGAGGGCCGGGCCAGCACCGGCAACGCCGCCGAGAGGCACAACAATCCGGTACAAACCGCGGCCGCAAAGCGAGAAAATCGGTACGAGAGCTGGGGATGCATAGAAAATCTCCGTCAAATTCCGCGGCCAACTGGCAACCAACGCCGCGTAACCCTATTTCGCCGCCGGGGTTTCATTCTTGGCCCCATTCTACGCTATAATGGAACCCGGCGTACTGGCCGGCAACACTCAGTTTTTTGCCCTACTCCGTCTCACATCGCATTGCGGAGATTCGACCCATGCTAATTGAACCAAGCTGGTCCCGGCATTCGTGGCAATAGCTTTTGGCCTTCGCGTCCAGCGCCAGTAGCCCAGCAGGCTCGGCGGCACCGGTCGTGGCGGTGGCGGCGGGGGCGGCGGGATGAGCAGCTCGGCAGCAGTTTTGGGAGCGGCATGGGCGGTGAGAGCGGGAGAAGTTTTGGGAGCGGCATGGGTGGATCTGGTTATCGGCAGCGGGATGGGAAGCGGCATGAGCGGCTTCGGCAGCTCCGGGCTCGGCGGCACAGGCGGCTTCGGACAAAACACGCAGGGCATGAACCAGCAAGGTAACCAAGGCTTCGTCGGCCGCGATCAGCAGCGAGATGACGTCGATCTTCAATCAACTCGGCCGCAACTCGAACCAGTTCTTTCAGCAGATGAACCGCAACATGGGCCGCGGCAATCGCAATCGCAACACGTCGCAAGAAGAGAACGCGGCGCTCGCCGTGCGAGTGCGGCTCGACGTCGCCTTCGATCGCCCACAGGTGCAACCCGCCGCGGTCGGCACTGCGGTTCGCAGCCGGCTCGAGAAACTGCTCACCCGCCGCAAGATCGCGATCGCCGAATGTCGAAGTGGTCGGCGACACCGTCGTGCTGCGCGGCGTCGCCGCGAGCGAGAGCCAGCGACTGGTTATCGAAAAGCTGGTGTCACTGGAGCCAGGGGTAATGTCGGTTGAGAACCAAATGACTGTGGCGGAAGCGAAGCCGTTGAGCCCGCCGGTCCCTCCCCAGGCGGATAACTGACCGTCGCCCAACCTGCGGCCGTCGTCAATCGGCGGCTGGCCCTGCATCATCGGCGCCGGTGGCGGCGCGCTGATTTGCCCCACGCTGCTCGGAGTTGGCTGCCGCGTACTTTGTGGCGGCCCCAGCGGTGCTACGAAGCCATTGCCCAACGGCGATTGCGGCGGCGTCATGAACGTCGGATAGCCGACCGGTACTTGCGACAGTTGCTGCGGCGAACCTGCCGTCGGTTGATAGTTCGAAAAGCCCGGCTGCGGCACGCTGATCGGCGCGGCAACCGCGGCGTAATTCGGCGGCGGCGACTGCGGCATTGCAAAACGGTCGTTGGCGAGCGGTATATCCCTGGTCGCGGACGGCGTCGGCCCGCCATTCTGTAAGCGGAAATTTTCCGGCAACGAGATCGAGGTCGTCGTCATCCGCCGTTCGGGCTCGGGAGCCGTAGCAGGCTGCTGGATCGGCTGCGTTCCGCCGGCAATCGCGTCGTAGCTTGCCAATTGCACCTGACCGTTTCCGGCCAGTGCTTGCGCCTGCGATTGTGCCTGAGCTTGCGCAGCCAGGTCAGCCAACGTCGTCGTCGCCGGTCGCATCGGCACGCCGTCCGGCAACCTGGGTGGCGTGTTGTTGACGATCTGCGTGTTCAACCGCGCTTCGCCCGGCAGCAAATGTCTGGTCTGTTCGCCCATCACGATTGGACCATCGGTCGGCTGGAATCGCGCGATCAAGCTGACGTCGGTCTGCGGACCCCCGGCGTCGTCCCAGGGCAGCCAGAAGCTGTACGACGGCCCCATCTCGTTCTTGCTCATCCGTCGGGCCATCTGATCGGGTGGGAATACATAGCGCCGCGTCGGCTTGTTGTTGGTTACCTCGCGGTTCGATTCGTCGAAGGCGTAGATTACTAGCTCGCCGTCGACGAGCACCGGCTTCTCGTTATCCTTGCCATAGAAGATCAGCCGGCCGCCGAAACCGCGCTGCGGAGTCTTGCCGCCTTGATGCATGACTGCATCGGTCCAGGTACCGACCACCCGCTGCGGCGTCTCGACTTGATCTTCGTCTTTGCTCCACGGTGTGCGCAACATGTCTTTGGGCTTCCAGCCCTTCGACCACGGACCGCGACACCCGGTCGAGAGCAACATCGTTGCCGCGAGCAATAATGCGATCGAGAATGTTCCGGTCTTTTGCATCGTGTACATGCCTGGTTACTTTTTCGTGGCCGGCTGCGGCAATCGGGAGAGAGCTGGTTCCAACTGGGGACCATCGGACGATTGCGGGCCCAGCGGCGGAGTTTGAGGCGGCGTCGGCAGCAACTCATCGACGGTCGGAATGGCCACCTCGCCCTCGCCTGGCACATAGGTCGGATACACCGCCTCGGTTTCGCCGTCGCACCATTGGTCGCAGCGGCTGCGCAGGCCCAGGTCGCCAGCCAAATTCACCACGTCCGACATGATGTAGCTCATTCGCTGCGACTCGACCTGCTTGATCAAGTCGGTTTCGAGTTTGTTGCGGACGATTTGCGGCGTCATCACGATCAGCAGTTCGGTCCGCTGATTGGCAACGCGGTCGTAGCGGAACAAATCGCCGATCAGCGGAATATCCGCGAGCAGTGGTACGCGTCGATGCACGTCCTCGCGGCGATTCGTCAGGAGCCCGCTCAATACCACAGTCTGGCCGCTCAGCGCGCTGACCGTCGTGTCGGCCGTGGTTGCGTTGATTCGCGGAGCGCGGACAACGGCCCCACTCGCCGAGACCGAAATCGGGATCCCTTCCGCCTCCGGCCCAACTTCCGATTTCTCGGTCGTCAGATGCATCACCACCAGGCCGTCCGGACTGATCCGCGGCGTGACCTGCATGATGATGCCGACTTGTTGGTACAAGATGTCGTTTGTCTGCCCGAAGGTAGTCAGCGAGACACCCGTGATCGTCGGCACGCGCTGACCCACGAGGATGTAACCAGGCTGGCCGTCGAGGGCCATGATCTGCGGCCGGCTGAGCACCTCGAGTCGCCGCTTTTCCTGTAGCGCTCGCAGGAGCACGTTCACGCCACTGCTCGAGGCCGAGAAAATGAACCCGCCGAAGCCCAAATCCGGGCTCGCCCGTCCCATCGCAAAATTCGTCAGCCCTTGCGCGGCAACAGTTGATGCCGTGGCAAGCGCCGACGTGGCGCCGTTGTTCCCCAACGGATTCGTATTATTGAAATTGTAGCCGGGATTCAATGGCGCGTTGATGATGTCGGTGGTAGTATTGGTAACGATGCCATTCGCCGTGCTTGTTTGAGTCGAATTTTGCACTGACTGGATCGTATCCACCAGCGACCGATCGAAGAGCAGCGAATCCTGCAGGCCCAGCTCGAGGCCAAACTCGTCAGTGTCGTTGAGCTTCACTTCGGCGATCAACACCTGGATCATCACCATTGGCGGCCGTTCGTCGAGCTCGGCGATGATCTTTTGGACCTCTTTGAAATACCGCGGCGTCGCGCTTACCACCAGGCTGTTGCTGGCGATTTCCGGTACGACGATCACCTCCCGTTCGATCTGTTCGAACGGGCTTAATGCCACGTCGGCATCCGCTTCGGCAGTCCGCTGCGTGTCCAACCAGGCGTTGAGCGTTTCGGCCACCGCTTGTGCCGAAGCATTGTTCAGTCGGTAGACCACATTGGTCCGCTCGCGGACGTCGCCTTCATCGAGTCGCAGCAGGACGGCCTCGACAACGGCAAGATCCTGCCGCGTGCCTGCCGCGATGATGCTATTGGTTCGTGCGTCGACCGAGAACTGCATCCGCACCAATCCGCCACCACCAACGCCACCAATCTGCTGTTGCTGGTCTGCGTCCTCGCTCACGCCAAACAGGGTTCGCAGCGTGGTCACGAGGGTGGCCGCGTCGCCGTTTTCGAGCGTGAACACCTTGAGTTCCGCCGCTACGTTGGGCGACTGGTCGAGCTGCTGAATCAATGCGGCGATCAGTTCCATGCTGTCGGACGGCGCGGTCACGACGATTGAATTCGCCCGAGCATCGGCCGAGATTCTTGCCCCGGTCAACACACCCGAACGCAATTCCTTGGGAACGTCGTCGCCGATATAGCGAAATTCGAGGGAGGATGGACGAGTGCCGGGGGCAGCCGCGGTGCCGCCTTGACCGCCTTCGGTTGCAGCCGCTTGCCCTTGAATCGCGCTCCGCAACGTGGTCGCCATTTCGGTCGCCACGGCATTTCGCAAGGGGAACACACGCACCTGGTCGACGGCCGCACCACTCGGGGTGTCGATTCTCCCGACCAAGTTGGAAATCTCAACCAGATCGCGTGGTGCAGCACTCACGATCAGCGAGTTGGTCCGCACGTCGGCCACAACCAGCGCTCGCGGCGCCAGGGTCGTCGACTGATCTGCCGCGGCTGCCGCCGGTTGCTGTTGCTGGTCTTCGGTGGTTTCGCCGGCACCCAGAAACTGATCGATCATCGTCTTGGCTTCGGCCGCTGAGGCGTTTTTCAGCGGAAACACTTCGAACCGCGTGGCAGGCGCCACCGGCACATCGAGTCGCTCGATCAGCTCGACCGCCATCTTCACATTTTCGGGCCGTCCCACGAGCAACAAAGCAT
This sequence comes from uncultured Planctomycetota bacterium, assembly GCA_963847905.1. Taxonomy (GTDB): domain Bacteria; phylum Planctomycetota; class Planctomycetia; order Pirellulales; family Lacipirellulaceae; genus DASYDU01. Next base: position 758,927 of record CAWKBP010000009.1, read on the forward strand.
TCGGCTTCACCAGCGGTGTGATGCTCACATCGCCAATCCGCGGCCCGAGCACCTGCTGGTAGAGTCGCGTCATCAGCGCGCCAGCGCCCTGCTGTCGACGTGCTTGAGCGGGTAGACTTCGACGGTCGGCGTGGTGACCGCGCTCAGCTGTTCGATTTGTTCGATGATCTGCATCACGCGCTCGACGTCGCGGTCGGCACCACGGAGCACGATCACGTCGAGTCCTTCGACGAATTCGATTTGCACGGGACCGAGGAGTTCACCGGCGGCTTGCGCCAGATTCGCCGCGTCGATGGCAGTCTGTGCGTCGAGTGGACGAGCGGTAGTGCTCCCGCCATTGGGTTGTGCACCACTTTCGGGAGTCGCCTGCTGCAACATCGCTGCCAATCGGCCCGGCGTTGCGTTTTGAGCCGCGTTCTGCGCCTGCACGGCCTGCAGCACTTTGCGGACGCGATCCTGATTGGCCGCCTTGGTCGAAACCAGCTCCGTCACCACACCTTCGGTGGGCGGCGCGCTGTCGAGCGCCTCGATCACCTGACGCCAGGCGGCGGTTCGGTTCGGCGGACCCGACAGATGCAGTTGGCCCGTCGTGGGGTTAACCGTCACCGTGACGCCCGCACCAGGCACCGCTTCAATCTCAAACGTCTGCCACTGGCCGCTGTTGTCATTCGTGGCTGGGAGCGGCCGGCCCATGAGTCTTTCGAGCCGCACGCGCAAGTCGTCGGCCCGCATGTTTTGCAATTGCAGAGGAGTGTTCGGCGCGGCCGGTGCATGGCCGGCAGCAGGGTTGGCAACAAACTGGGCTGCAGTGGCCGGCGCCGCTTGAAGTGCGGCGGCCTGAGCGAGCTTTTCGCGAATCTGTGTGTGGATCGAGTCGGGGGCCAGCACCAATACTTGCGACGAGCGCGGATCGACCGCGACGCGAATGTCCGGTCGGCCGGCGGATTGCTTCTCTAGCGCCGAGAGGATCGTTTGCGACGCCGGTGTGAGCGGATAGGTTTCGAGCTGTTGCGCCGGTGGCTGGACCGCTTGCGCAGGAGCCGCGGCAGGGACGGGCTGATCGAGCCTGGCCAGCAGTTCGCCGGCCTGGCGGAGGACCTCGTCGTCGCCGCGCACCAGCACACGGTTCCGTGGCGCGTCGGCCACAACTTCAGTTCCCGGACTGGCGGCGAAAAACTGTGACAGCTGTTGCTGCGCCGTCGCTGCGTCGAGTTGATTCAGTTTGTAGGCCCGGAACTTTGCGCCGTCTTCGGCGGGTGTTTGCTGGTAGTTCGCTTGCTGGGCATTCGCGGCCGTTTGCTGAGCCGGCTGAGAATAAATCGCCGCCGTCTGCCCGTTAGCGTCATCCAACGACGACGACACCAGAGCCGCCACCATCGCGGCGATGGCGCCTGGCCGAATTCGTCGAATCTCGCGTATTTGCATGGTTCGTCGCATGATTTTCCCGCTGGCGACTTCGTGCCGCGATCGGAGCGCGCAGGGTCGGAATAATCGCTAAAATCCCTACAACGGGAATAATCGGCAAAGTCTGCCCCAAGCCCCACTATTTCCGCCCACCCATTGGCGAGAAAGCCAAATTGCATCCTCCGCCTGTCAGATCTGCAGGCGGTGATAGCGGAACGCGATGCCGTTCCAGATGCAAATTCAGCCGCCATCTGGCGGCGAATCGCTTTCGCTTTCCGCTTCCGGAATCGGAGGTGCGACGGGTTCCGAAACTTCCGACGCCGGAATGCGAGTTGGTAGCGGAGGAAGCAATGCTGGCAGCGGCGGGCCGTCGTTCGTGATCGTCATGCTTGCTGGCGCCGAAGGTTGGCGAGCGCGCCGGCCGCGAGCGCGTACACGTTCGGCGGGGAGCTGCTCCGGATCGACGCCGGCGGAACCGTCATCGAATTCACCGCGGCCGCCGTGTGAACCGTCGATCATCTCGCCGCCAGCGCCGACGGTCTTGTCCTCCGACTCTTTATTCTTCTCCTCTTCGAGCGCGGCCGTCACTTTCTCCGAGAGCTTGGCAATCTGCCGCACGCGCGCCTGGCAAACTTTGTTAAGCTTCTCCAGCGGTATCTGTACGTCTTTGACGACTCGCTTGTCGCCAGCGCCCTGGATCACGCGGAGCTTAACCCACGCGAGTTGCGGATCGTGTTCGACGTACTTGGCCGAGGTCTTGAACTTGCCGCTGGCGTCGCCCCAATCTTGCTGCCGGATCGCGCTATACCAACGCTCGGCCATGAGCTTGGTCTTCACGTCCTCCGAATTGCGCAGATCGCGCCAACTCCGTTCGGCATCGGTCGTCAATTCTTGAGCCGATGCAAGCGATGCCGCCAACGACAGGATGAACCGCCACGATTGCCAACGAACGACTGTTCATGTCGATGTCCCGCTGATTATTGAGTACGTTAGCCTTTTCCAGGCTGACAACCCGTGCGTTCCAAGTCAGGCTGGAAAGCCTGACGTACGTTGCCACTACGCCAGCGAAAGCGTGACCGTTTTCGACTCGGTGTAGTTGTCGAGCCCGGCTTCGCCCAGCTCGCGGCCGAGGCCGCTCTCCTTGAAGCCGCCGAACGGAGCGGCCGCGTCGAACACGTCGTAGCAATTGACCCACACCGTGCCGGCTCGCACTTCCTTGGCGTAGCGATGAGCCTTGGCCACGTCGCGGGTCCAGACTGCCGCGGCCAGGCCGAAGTTCGTGTCGTTCGAGCGGCGGATGATCTCGTCCGTGCTCTTGAACTTCAGCGCGCTCATCACGGGACCGAAAATCTCCTCGCGGGCGATCCGCATGTCGTCCGTGACGCCCGCAAACAGCGTCGGCTCGACGAAGTAGCCCTTGTTGCCATGCTGCTTGCCGCCGGAGACGCATTTCGCCCCGTCGGCTTTGCCGTATTCGACGTACTTGAGGATCTTGTCGAATTGGGCCTTGTCGACCTGCGGGCCCTGCTGCGTCTCGGGATCGAATGGATCGCCGATCCGCGTCGACTTGTTCTTCTCGGCGATACGATCGATCACCTCGTCGTACACCTTCTCGTCGATGTACAGGCGGCTCCCCGCACAGCAACACTGGCCTTGATTGAAGTAGAGCGCGAAATGCGCCCCCTGCACTGCTGCGTCGAGATCGGCATCGGCAAAGATCACATTCGGGCTCTTGCCGCCTAGTTCGAAGGTGAGGCGTTTCATCGTTTCGGCTGCCGACCGCTGGATAATCTTGGCGGTCGAGAGTTCACCGGTGAACGCAATCTTGTCGACGCCCGGATGGGCGACCAGCGCGGCGCCCGCCGTCGGACCGTAGCCGGGCACCACGTTGATGACGCCATCCGGAATGCCTGCCTTCTGCGCGAGCCGGGCCATCCGTAGGCAGGTGAGCGGCGTCTGCTCGGCCGGCTTCATCACGATCGTGCAACCGGCCGCCAGCGCCGGGCCCCATTTCCAGGCCGCCATGAGCGCCGGAAAATTCCAGGGAATGATCTGCCCCACGACGCCCACCGGCTCGCGCCGCGTGTAGCAAAAGTAGTCGCCGCGGATCGGGATCGTCTTGCCCTGGATCTTGTCGGCCCAACCGGCGTAGTACTTCAAGCAATCGATCACCAGCGGGATGTCGGCCGCCCGAGAGTCGTTGATCGGCTTGCCGTTGTCGAGCGTTTCGAGTGCCGCCAGTTCGTCGGCCTCCTCCTCGATCAGCTCGGCCAACTTGTAGATGAGCGCACCGCGGTCGCGGGCGTCCATCGAGCGCCAAGGTCCATGGTCGAACGCCTCGCGGGCCGCATCGACCGCCGCGTCGACGTCTGCCTTGTCGCCCTCGGCCACCTGACAGATCACCTCTTCGGTCGCGGGATGAATCGTGTCGAATGTCTTACCACTCGCCGCGGGCAGCCATTTGCCGCCGATGAAACAATCCGTCTGCTGAATCTTGGGACGCGCCGCCTTTTCCGTGACCGTAGCCATGCCTGGACTCCTTGAGATGTTAGGAATCGTCAATCGAGAGCAGCCGGTCCTACACCGCACGCTCTGGAACTTGCAGCGAGAAGGGTTATCGAGCCGCTCGACTGAATCCGCCGTCACGCCGCCACATCTAACCACAGGCATTGTATCCCTGCCCGTGCCGATCTACCACCTGGCTACCGCGGCCTGCAAAACTCGCCGTACGACTGCGCTGTGCCGATTCGGTCGTTTACAGGGCGCGATCGTGCCACTAAAATCTGCCTGCATCGGCCCACCAAATCCCCCTCCAATTGCGAATGGACTTCAACATGGTCACACTCAAAGACGCCAAGCGGATCATCGAAGCGGCAGAGAAGAAAGCGGCCGAAATCGGCCAGCCAATGAACATCGCGGTCGCCGACGGCGGCGGCAACATCGTCGCCCACGTCCGCATGGACAAGGCCTGGCTCGGCTCGATCGACATCTCGCAGAAGAAGGCCTACACCGCGCGGGCCTTCGACATCGCCACCAAGGACCTCGCCACCCACAGCCAATCGGGCGGCCAGTTCTTCGGCATCCACGCCTCGAACGGCGGCAAGATCATGATCTTCGCCGGCGGCATCCCGCTCAAAAAGAACGGCGAAGTCGTCGGCGCGATCGGCGTCTGCGGCGGCAGCGGCGAACAGGACCACGCGGTGGCCGAAGCGGGCGTGGCGGCGTTCTAAGCAACACTCAAGGCAGAGGCGCAAAGTCGCAAAGAGGCAAAGATCGCCAAGAAAAACTAAGGGGGGTGGGAGGACGATTTCGTCTTTCCAACTCTTTTGTTTTCCTTCTTATCTTCTTTGCGTCCTTTGCCCCTTGGCGACTTTGCGCAAAAAAATGGCGTGCGACTGCTCGTCACAAAAACGTTCGGCGTCGCTCTTCAAGATGGTTTGGCGTGGCGAGTCGACTCGCGCAACTGTCGACAATTCCTCTTCGAGTTCGCGCACGCGACTTTCGAGTTGCTCGATCACCGGGGCGATCTGCCGCTGGGAAAACCGCGGATGAATATGCTGCGGGCAGTTCACGTCCCAGGCCTCGACCGTGAACAGGATCGCCCGCTCGACTTTGCCGGGGTAGGCCGGGTCGCGGAGCCGGTCTCAGCAGCGCGGCATCTTCTTCGACGACCCGCGCCGTGCCCCACAGCTTCACGCGGCGGCTGTTCGCGTAGTCCATCAGGAAGAGGAACGCCTTGGGGTTCTCGGACAGGTTGCCCAGCGTGATGTACTGGCGGTTGCCGCCGAAGTCGGCGAAACCCGAGCGTGTGTTCGTCGATCACTTTGAGGAACCCGGGCGATCCGCCGCGGTACTGGATGTACGGCTGCCCTGCGGCGTTGGCGGTGCCGAGGTAGAACATGTCCAGGTCGGCGAGAAACTCGGCCAGTTCCGGCGTGACGGTCGTCTGCCAGCCTGCGCCCCGTTCCATCCGGGCGTAGCTGTCCCGCGAGCCTTTTCGCTCTTGGATCGCTTTCACCGCCGGGGTGAAGGCGACGTCGCTGGGGAACTTCGTGGCGATGCGATGCGGTTGACATGATGGCTCCTTCGCGAGGCTGACGAGTCTCTCGGCCGAAGACGTGTCACTTCGTTATCCACATGCTTGCCGAGAAAGTCGCGCATCAGTTTGGCGATCTCGTCGCCGTTCGATTCCAGGGCGAAGTGGCCGGCGTCGAGCAGGTGAAATTCCAGCGTCTTCAGGTCGCGCTTGTAGGGTTCGGCCCCGGCGGCCGGGAAAATCTGGTCGTTCTTGCCCCAGACGATCAGCATCGGCGGCTGATGCTTGCGGAAGTACTCCTGCCACTTCGGATAGAGCGGCGGGTTGCTGCCGTAGCTGAGGAACAGGTCGAGCTGAATCTCGTCGTTCCCCTTGCGGTCGAGCAGGAACTGGTCGTGCGCCGCGCCGTCGGGGCTGACGAGTTCAGGGTTCTTGCACTCCGTCGGTGTATTGCCATTTGGTGGCTTCGTAGGTGAGCAGATTGCGAATGGCGTTGCGTTTCTCCTTGCTCTTGGGTTCCTTCCAGTACTCCTTGATCGGCTTCCAGAACTCGTTGTCGAGCCTTCGTCGTAGGCGTTGCCGTTCTGCACCACGATCGCCGTGATCCGCTCCGGATGCTTGACCGCCAGGCGATAGCCGACCGGAGCACCGTAGTCCTGCACGTAGAGGGCGTACTTCGTCAGCCCGACTTTCTCGGTGAATTCGTCGATCACCTTCGCCAGGTTGTCGAAGGTGTAAGCGAACTTGTCGTGCGGCGGCATCGAGCTGTGGCCATAGCCGGGATAGTCGGGAGCAACCACGTGGTACTTGTCGGCCAGCGCGGGAATCAGGTTGCGGAACATCTGCGAGCTGGTCGGAAAGCCATGCAGCAGCAGGATCGTCGGAGCGTCCTTCGGCCCGGCCTCGCGATAGAAGATGTCCAGGTCGCCGACTTTGACGGTCTTGTGATGCACCTTCGCTGGATTCGCTGCACGCGGCTGCCATGTGAGCCAAGCCCACGACGAGGCAACTGCGCCGCAACAGCGCTAGAAGCAAGGTCGAGTTTCGTCGTGCGAGTCATTGATCGTCTCCCATATGAAATGATTGCAAAACGTTTCAGAATCACTGCAACGAATGCGATATCTCGCAGTACGCCAGCTGCTAGATTTGTGCCGCTCCACCGTCGACGAACAGTTCGATGCCGGTCACGTAGCTACTGTCGTCCGACGCGAGGAATAAGACTGCCTTCGCGATCTCATCCGGCGTTCCCGCCCGGCCCAGCGGAGTTGCCGCGGCGGCCTGGGCTTCCAAACTCTCTGATCTGGTCGTCGGTCATTCCCAACTCGTTCTTGTAGGCAGGCGTGACGACCGTGCCGGGCGCGACAACATTCACTCGGATCTTTCGCTCTCGCAGATCGACCGACCAGGTCCGAGCAAACGATCGGAGCGCCGCCTTCGTCGCCGCGTAGACGCTGAACGCCGGAACTCCCTTGCGCGAGACCATCGAGCCGTTCAAGACGATCGACGCGCCGTCGGGCATGAGCGGCAGCGCCTTCTGCACGGTGAACAGCGTCCCCTTGATATTGATTCGACAGCCATTTGTCGACGTGCGCTTCGGTGATTTGCCCGAGCGGGACAAACTCGCCGCCGCCCGCGTTGGCGAACAGCACATCGAGGCGTGCCGGCCTGTTGCTTGATCACTTCGTAGAGCCGGTCGAGGTCGGCCAAGTTGGAGATATCTCCCTGCACGCCGACCGCGTCGTGTCCGATCTGTTCGACCGCCGTGATCGAGTTCGCTCTTTCGCCGGCCGGTGATGAAGACTTTGGCCCCTTCGTTGGCAAACAGCTGCGCGGTCGCCAGACCCAGTCCGCTGCTGCCGCCAGTGACAAGCGCAACTTTGCCTGCAAGTTTCTTTGACATGATGACGTTTCGGATTTGTAAGTTGTGAGTTGATTAGGATCTGGCTACAACATCGCCTCAATTGACAATCGTCATGAGGCACTCTTTGGCTTTTCCAGGCCGCTACTGAACAAGAAAACCAGTCCTTCGGAAGCGGTCGGGTGAGTGAAGATCGTGTCGCGCAAGCGTGTACGGCAGGCGGCCGAGCATCGCCGTCTGGACCGCCGCGACTAACTCGCTTGCCTCCGCGCAGAACGCGGTGAAGCCCAGGATGCGATCGTCGTCGCCGATCAACGCTTTCATGAAGCCGCGCGTCTGCGAAATAGTCCGCATTCGCAGGACTTTCGATGCTGGAAGTCGTGCGACGCGGTAAGGCACATTCGTAGCTCGCGCCTCGGTTTCACTCATGCCGACGTGCGCCAATTCTGGGTCGGTGAACAGGCAGTAGGGTATGAGGCGATTGCGCGTGGTGCGGTCGCCGCCGTTGAGGTTGCTCAGAACGACGCGAAAGTCGTCGTAGGCGGCATGCGTGAACTGCGGACTGCCGGCGCAGTCCCCCATCGCCCAGACATCAGGAGCGCTCGTTTGAAGTTTCTCATTGACCTGGATGTAGCCGCGCGAGTCGAGTTCGACGCCGGCGGCGGCGACATCAAACCGGTCGGTGTTGGGCGTGCGGCCAGCCGCCACGAGGATGTCGGAAGCTTCGAATGCTGAATTCGTTCTCGCCTGAGCGCAATTTCAGGTTCACACTATCGCCCGAACGACCCGCGACGCTTAACAATTTGGCTTGCAGCAAGACCTCGATACCTTCGTCTTTCATCAATTCGAGAAGGGCTTCTGACACATCGGGATCTTCTCGATCGAGGAGTCGAGGACCGCGCTGAACGATCGTGACTCGGCTGCCGAAACGGCGCATGGCCTGGGCGAACTCCAGGCCGACGTAGCCGCCGCCGAGAATAACAAGGTGCTCGGGCAGACGTTCCAGGTTGAGCGCTTCGACATGCGTCATCGGTGGGCGGCCACAAGACCCGGCACGTCAGGAATGCTGGCACGAGACCCAACGCTCAGGAACACGCGATCGCCAAGCAGCATGCGCGAATTGCCGTCATTCAGAGTGACCTGCACGGTTTTCGGCGCGGTGAACCGTGCTTCGCCCATGATCAACTCCGCGCCGCTGGCTTTGAAGTTAGCGAGGTGAAGTTCGATCAGTCCGTCGACCATCGCGCGTTTGCGACGAGCCACGCCGGCCATGTCAACTTGGTGCGATCCGGTAACCACTCCTAGGCCGTTGAGCCGGATCGACGAGCGAAACGGCCTTCGCGCTGTAGATGACATTCTTGCTCGGCAGGCAGGCGATATTCGGGCAGGAGCCGCCGACCATCGATCGTTCGACGACCGCAGTTTTCTGGCCCATCTTCGCCAGATTCCAGGCGAGGTATTTTCCCGCTTCGCCACTGCCGATCACCAGATTCTGATACTGTTCGATATTCACGTCGAATGCCATTTTCGCGCCGTGCGCCGTATTCAGTGCACCTTAGAAATCAGCTGCCATCAGCTTCACGGCTTCGTCGGTCGTCAGCACCGCATTGGCCAGGAAGCCGTAGTTGATCACAGCGGCCTGATAGCCGTCGCCAATCGTGGGATGTCGGGGAGCCTGCCGTGGCGTCTTTCACCACGGCGACTTCAAAGCCCTGCTCCAACAACTCGCGCAGGTGGCTCTCGACGCAAAGATTCGCCAGCATGCCCGCCAGGATGATCTTGTTGATGCGCCGCTTGCGGAGCTGCAGGACGAGGTCGTTGGTTTGCGGTCCCCACACTTTATGCGGACTGACAACGACCGTTTTGCCGTCCTCGATATACGGCTTGAAGCGCTCCAGCCAATCGGCTCCGGAACCGGCGAATCCGTCGAGACTGAGCGGGTCGGGCCGGAAGAATTCTTTGTCGTCGAGCATCATGTGCTCGACGACGCCGCCGAACTGCCATGCCTGATCGAAGGGAAAGAGATAGTGCGGCGAGATGAAGACGCGGGAATTCATGCTCCTTTGCGGCAGCAAAGAGTCGGTCGAGATTCTCGACCGTGTTGTTTTCCTTGACGCTCGTCGCCGACCAGCGCCCATGAAACGCCTTTCTCGCTCAGTACGTCGTTCTGAGGATCGATGACGACGAGCGCGGTATCATTGCTGTTCAACTCCATGAGATAGTCCAGGCCATTGGGTTTGGTTGGCAACTTCGACGCTTGGCGATGCGCCGCTAGAACAAAAATGATCGAATCCATCTCGCCGCCTGGAAAAGCGAGCGGACTGCATCGTCGATAAGTCTACACCTGCGACATTAGCCTCCGGTAGCCCCCGGGGCTGCCGGGGGTTTTGATTGGGTGCGGACAACGGTGAGCAATAGATACCGTCGAGCGCCAGAAAACCCCCGGCAGAGCCGGGGGCTGAGGGGCGTGATCGCCGATTGGCCGTGTGAGTCTGTGTCGAACTCGCTGCCCATGCGGCTGGGTTCCAGCCCGCCAGGTGCCCCCGGGCGCCGCCTGCCAGGAACCCGAACTCATACCGCCGTCGGCACCACCGACTGAATCAGTACTCGCCCGG
>CAWKBP010000010.1:0-57611 GCA_963847905.1 uncultured Planctomycetota bacterium
GAACTAACACGCAATGAATTGCAAGGACTTTGGAAAATTCACCATGACGAACTCTGCGACCGATCGACTTTGGCAATCTATGCTACCCGGCATAGTCGTGGCGATTTGCCTGGCCGGCGCCGCTGCCTCACTAGCCGACGACTTGAATAAGCTCCTTGCCGAGCTGAAACCGTTGTCACTCCAGGAAGCTCAGCTGCGTGAGCTTGCCGGCAAAGATCACTTCAAGCCTTACGTTGCCAACCCCGTGCTCGCTCCGGGGCTGAGGACCAACGATGATTGGGATGCGGGTGCGTGGGCTCGGCAAGCGTGATTAAAGTCGGTGATGTATATCACATGTATTACGAAGCCTGGGGCAAGCTGTCGGAAGAGGGGAGGCAGGAAGAATATGAAACGCTGCAGATTGGGCACGCCGTGTCGCTCGACGGCGTCCATTGGGTAAAAGATCCTGCCAATCCAGTTCTCAAATTTGGCAAACCGGGAACTTGGAGTGCCAGTGGTACATGGGATCCGTTCGTCCTGCATGAAGACGGCAAATTCAAGATGTGGTTTGGTGGGAACAAGGGCGATCAGTGCGAGTGGGCCTATGCGACCTCGGACGACGGCACCCACTTTAGCGAACATGGTCCTATTAGCCAACTCGGAAGCGTTGAGGACATTCACGTCGCACACGATCCAGATTCAGGCGAGTATCGTCTCTACTATTGGGACCGCAAGCAGGCGCCGTGGGATGACGTCATGGACGGACTGCCATCGCCTTCGGGATTGTTCGTTGTGCGTTCGAAAAATGAAACAGACTTTGATTTTGCGGCCGCCGAAAGGCTGACAATCGCCGATCAGCCTTGGCCCTCGAAGTACAGTCACGTTTTTCCATACGATCATGGCTGGGCGATGATTTTCGGCGAAGCTGTCACACGTGGTAATCAGAGCCGGACCGGTCTCGCCTTGTCGAAAGACGGAATCAAGTGGCACAAGACGGCGTTTCCCTTGGTGGACGGCCACGATGCCGAAGTGGTTGAAGCTGCTCCCAACTTATGGTTGATGTATTATGGTACGCCCAATCACTTTGATTGGCCCGAATGCGATCTGCATTTGGCCATCTACGAAGGTCGACTCGAGGACCTCAAGTCTGAGGAATGATTGACCCATTCGATGGCGATACGTGCGGCAGTGGGTAGTGAGTGTGAATGCATGACGACGAAGCGATGTGACCAGTCGGCGGAACATCGCTGCCTTGGGGGGAGTCGATTGCCGCTCGCAACCGTTGTCCTGTTCGATTTGCGAGGCGCGGCAAAGCCCGCCGGCGCGACCTGCCCCTGCCGCATGTAGTCGTTAATTCCATCGCCCGCATTGAAGTGCTAATAATGCTGCCCGCGGAATCGGCTGCAGATTGTCCAAACGGACGGTGCAGGTGCCATCAAGTGGAAAGGTGGAGGCGAAGCAATTTGGTGGGCCCTCCCAATCACCATCTGTGCTGGACGCCACCCGAGCCGATGTGGAAGCTGGTCTGGTCATTGAGCATCAGATCGTAATTGGTATAGGTGCTCCAACTGCAGGTGAGGTCGCAGTTTAGTCCGCCGCCGAAGACGACCCAGTCGCGGCCCATCCCGAGACTGTTGACCGCAAACGTTTTAGCGCCTCCGACTTCGCTGAAATACTAATTGACGCTGCTGTCGATTTCCAAGAATTCGTGCAGCCACAAAGCCCGCACTTCCGGCCGAATGGAGTGGCCGAATCGGTGCAGGCTCTGACCGAAATGCGTGTCCCCAGAACACCACGGAATGAATGGGTGTCGATGCCTGAAACGGCAAGGTTGGCGGCGCCGCCGTTCTGCCTTACGTAGACATACTGCAGTCCACCAAACGGCTGCAAGGCAAACCGGCGGCTACCGAACGTTGTAGCACGTCCCAGATAGGAGTAGCCCTTCCAACCATCCGATTTACCATCGGCCGTGAGATTTGCGAACTGGATCACCCGACGAGTTTCGTAGCTGTCAAACTCAAAACCGCCGGCGGCGAAAATGTAACCGGAGTCGAAGCGCCGGGGGTAGTAGCTACCGAACGTGCCGCCGTTCAACTTGTTCGACTCATTGGCGTTGGTGCCGATGCAATTGTAGACGTAGCCACCATAGAAACCCAAGAGTTGACAGTTATCCGTCGCTTTCCAGCCGAAGAGCGTGCCGCCCATCGTGAAGTCGACGCCGGATGCGTTGCCATCAGTCGTCGCGTTGCCGCCCAGGCCAAAGCCGGTCGTCCAGGAGCTCCAGGCAGGCCGGCAACACTGGCCGCAAACGAGAACGATCGGTGCGTCGGTCGTTGAACGGACCAGAACAGATTCCGAATCGTGATCGTCGGCCGCGAACGGAGTGGCGTTATCCGAAAACCGCTGACGAAGCCGATTGGTTGGGATCTGGAAGTGGACTCTCGTCCTCGCGGTGCGAAGGGATTTGTGTTGTTGCCCAAGCGGTGGGGCACTGCCTGCCAGGTTTCCGCACCACAATGTCAACCATAAGTCCGTAGGATGCGGGTAGGTTGAAATTGCCAAATGTGTTGACATTGCGGACTTTCGATTTAGCTTTCAACAGTAAGCGCCAGCAAATTGTAGAACTCGTTCGACTTCTGTCGTGGAGTCGGCCACGCCCGGCGTTCGGTCACACAGTGGCGTCCGAGCTGCCCCCGATACTGACGCTACTTGCGATTCGCTTTCTAACTGGTTGTAGGCTAACATGTTGACACAATCATGTTTCCTATTCGATTTCCGCCGCCTCCACTTTTCGGGGGATCGTGACATTGGTCGCCATCCCCTGTCTCTTTATGCCAACCATTGTCAGAAGTCTTTTGTTTGTCAGCGGTTCCGTTACCGGCCGTCGATTGAATTTTACGACTATCACTGACATGTTGTGACGTGACATCACTTGTCGAGCGTCCGGCGGTGCGACCAATGTGCTGACTGGCATCCGCGGCGATGGTCCCAGGAAGAGCCGCCAGCGCTCTCGCTTGGGATGACTTAGTCGGGCAACCAGTAAAGAAGGTTCGAGCCTGTATTGCATCAGCCGAAGTGAGACATGGGGCAAGTTAGCGAACGTCCTCCTCCACGAGTAGAATCCTGGGAGTGCCAGGAGGGAAGGAGGATCGATGAGCGAGAAGCGAAAGCGTCGCCGTTGGACGGCGTCGGAGAAGCTCCGATTGGTGTTGGCCGGTCTGGATGGCTCGGTAGAGATCAGCGAGTTGTGCCGTCGAGAGGGGATCAACCCGACGCAGTACTACGGCTGGAAGAAGCAGCTGTTGGGCTCGGCGGCGCGGGTGTTCGCGGAAGGCCGGGAGTCGAAGCCGACGGCCCAGCAGCAGCGTCTGGAGTCGGATTTGCGTCGCGCGAAGGACGTGATCGCGGAGATTACGGCGGAGAACCTGGACCTAAAAAAAGGGCTCTCGGATTAGAGGACCATGGCCAATTGCCGGTGGAACTGCAGCGCGAGGTGCAGGCGACGGTCTGCCAGACGAAGCATCGCAGCGGCTGGTCGGTGCGGCGGACGCTCGCGCAATTGGGCGTATCGCCGGCGAGCTACTACCGATGGCAGCAGGAATCGCGGTCGGCGCAGCAGATTCCACGGGCACCGATGAAGCCGGTGCAGGCCTACGAAGCGACGGACGAGGAGAAGCGCGCCGTGCGGTCGTATGCCTTAAAACATCCGGGAATCCGCCATCGCGAGTTGGCCTGGCGGATGGTGGACGAAGAGGTGGCGTTTTTGAGTCCGTCGACGGTGTACCGGATTTTGAAGGCGGAGAACCTGGTTTGTCCGTGGACGAGGAGGAAGAAGCGGAGCCGGGAGGATGACCAGAAGGCGCAGCGTCCGGACGAGATTTGGGCGACCGACCTGATGTATCTGATCTTTGGAGGACGGACGTATTACTTGTTGAACTTCCTGGATGAGTACTCGCGGCTGATCGTGCATCATGCGGTGGTGACCAACATGGAGGGAGCGACGGTGAGCGTCGAGGCGCAAGCGGCGATCGAACAATTTCTCGGGGAGCGAGGCGGCGAGATTCCCGAGGCAGGCATGCCACGCATGCGCTCTGACAACGGAAGCTGTTACATCTCGCGGGAGTTCCGCGGCGTGCTGGAGGAACACGGGCTCGGGCATCAGCGGATCAAGCCGCACTGTCCTGAGGAGAATGGGGTCATCGAGCGCTCGAACCGGACGCTGCGCGAGGCCCTGGACGGCGAGGAGTTGACGGACCTGCTGCAGGCGCGGGACGTGATTGCGAGGATCACCAAGTGGTACAACACGGAGCGATTGCATTCAGCGTTGGGCTACCTGCGACCGATCGATTACTACCGGGGCGACCCCGCGAGGCTCTACGAAGAGCGGCGTCGGAAGATGGCCGAGGCGCGGCATCGGCGACGCGAGAAGAACTTAAAGTTGCGGCAGCCGACGCTGCCGCTGGAAAGCAGGGAGGGCGTTGCTTAACAACGGACCAAAATGTCTCACCGTGGTTGAAACAATTCACCAAACATATCGATATTTTGTTGTGCCAACTCAACTCTACGCATAACGTCCACGTCCTCCGTTGAATCAAGATAACCCAGCTGAAGTGGTCGCGACAGCTTCGCCAAAATCTCAGCCTCGCTTAGCCAATAGCTTTCGCTACTTGTATCGCGCGAGTGCGATCTGCCTCCGCGTAAATCTGCGTTGTGACAATTTGCGAATGGCCAAGCACTGTTTTCGCTGCGTCCAAATCAAACTCTTTGCGCACACGGGTACCGAGCGCGTGACGCAACTGGTTTGGAGCCCAACGCTTCGACTTCCGCCAAGTCTTCACGGCCGCTGGATCGTCGGCCAGCTCGATCGGTGCTGGAAACGCGCGATCGCAAGCCCGCTGTATGGCCCGGGCATAGCTCAACGTTTCGTAACAATCCTTCGGCACGCGTTTCGGCCGTGGCTTTTTGTTTGTCCCAGGCCGATTTCCACAGGATAGTCGCGTTACTCGAGCGGCGGACAATTCAGCACGCCGTGCCGCCTCAGCTTCAACGGGACTGAAACAAAAACGGTCCGCCGGCTGCAGCAAATACGGCCGTAAAATCACCTGCGCCTTAGGCCCAATATAGACGACCCGATCTTGCTCCCGGTGCAGATTCTTGTGCCGAAAAGATCTATATTCCCAAACCGTTGGCATTGATATGCGAGCGACAATTACCGGCATCGATGAACGTCTGCCGAACTACCCGCAACTGAACGGGCCCGAAGTTACCGGCCAGCGTCCGCCCGTACAGTCACTTCAGTGGCCGCAGCGCGACGACTAGGTTTCTGTATTCGCCGCGGGGCGACTCGCCATAATAATCTTTGGCGTGGGCCAGAAAGGCGACCAGGAGCTCGACGATGGTCGTCCGAGATGCCGGGCGGCCGTAGGTGGGCGAGCGAGCTGACTTCAGCCACTCCTGGAGGATTCGATCGTACGCATCCCGGCTCGTTTGAGTACCGTGATGCCCGAGATAAAAGTCGCGGCCATTGATTGTCACGACGGCCTGACCGGTGGCCCGATGCTTTCGATAACGAGGGACGGATTCTACAAGGCGTGGCATTGCGCAGCTCTCCCAGATAACCCAGAGCGCAAAACGGTAACTACCGTTTTGAGGGGCGGGAACAAGCCGCACTGCAGAACACCTGCAGGTAACACAAATTCTTGTTTCGGCGGTACTTACGTCTAGTGGAGCCGAGGGGACTCGAACCCCTGACATCTAGCTTGCAAAGCTAGCGCTCTCCCAACTGAGCTACGGCCCCGCAGGAAAGGAGTCGGGAACCAGGAGTCAGGGGTCAGGCGGCTTGACCTGACTCCTGATTCCTGACTCCTAGCTCCTCTCGAAGTGGGCGCGCCAAGACTCGAACTTGGGACCTCGGCCTTATCAGGGCCGCGCTCTAACCAACTGAGCTACGCGCCCGGCGACACTGCAATCGGCTGTCGGCTTTCGGCTGTCGGTGGCAGGAAAGCTTGACTTTCTGGCCGATAGCTGAGAGCTGATAGCTGAAAGCCACTGGCGCCAGCATCTGCAAAGAACAGACCATTTTAGGTTTTGTGGGTTCGCTGTCAAACGCTGCCGAAAACAATAGGGACACACTCGTCTGCGAACCTATCGGCAAGCTCGCCAAGCTGACATTCTGCGAAAAGCCAAGAGGCCCTATAGTCCCACCATAGTGCCGGTACGGCGGGCCCTTTAAGCAGCCGCCAACTAGGTAAATTTCACGAGGAGAGATCGTCGGATGGACCGAAAACGACTTCAATATACCGCGATTTTGCTCAGTTGCTGCTCTTTTGCCAGCGTGGCCGGGGCTGAATGGGCTGCGGCAGCGCCCACGGTCGAGCAAGCCTTGACGTTTACTCCGATCCAGCCAAATGTCGCCTACACCCAGCCGACTAAGGCCGAAATTGCCGAGTGCACCATTCGGGCCGAAAAGATCAATAGTGCCACCGCTTGGGTGGTCCGCAACGGCCGCGGCGAGACGCTGCGACGGTTCGCCGACTCGAACGGTGACAACGTTGTCGACAACTGGTGCTATTTCAACGAGGGCCTGGAATCGTACCGGGACATCGACTCCGACTTCAACCAAAAGGCCGACCAGTATCGCTGGTTTCAGACCAGCGGCACCCGCTGGGGCATCGACAAGAACGAGGATGGCCAAATCGACTCGTGGCGAGTGATCTCCGCACCAGAAGTTGCGGAGGAGCTGGTATTCGCGTTGAAAAATCGCAATCGCGCGCGGTTTGAGCTGCTCCTTTTGACTTCGCCCGAGCTGGCCGACGCGGGTTTCAGTCCGCAGCAAGAGAAGCGGCTCGCGGCGACGATTCAAGCCGCGCCGGCGGCGTTTGCCAAGCTCGCCGCCGAGCAAAAGGTGTTTACGCCCAAAAGCGAATTCGAAGACTTTTATCGGACGCGGCCGGCGACGATTCCAGCCGGCACGGACGGCTCGACCAAGGACATCACGATCCACGACAACGCGTCGGCGCTGGTCTCGAGTAACGACAAGCACGAACAGCTGTATCTCGGCACGCTCGTGGCCGTAGGCAACACATGGAAAATGGTCGACGTGCCGACGATCGGCTCCGACAACCAGCCGGCACCCAATGGATTGCTGACTCAGTCGATCGCGGATGGCACGCAATCTGCGCCGGTCGCGGGCGGGCCGTCGGAAGACATGCAGAAGCTGATGGGTGAGCTCGAAAAGCTCGACCAGCAGGCCGGTCAAGCCGGTCCGAATCAGCAGGGTCCGCTGACCGATCGCCGCGCGGAAATCCTCAAGCAGTTGGCCGATTCCGCCATCGACGCAGACATGCGGAGCGAATGGGTTCACCAAATGGCCGACATGCTCTCGAGTGCTGCCCAGGATCCCTCGACCAATTATACCAAGGGGCTCGACCAGCTCGACCAATTGGCGGCCGACCTCGAGGCAAAAGATCCGAACGATCCGTCGATTGGCTACGTGAAATTCCGCCGGATGTATGCGGATTACGCGCTGAGCCAGCAGGCTCCCAATGCGGATTACGCGAAAATTCAAGAGAAGTGGCTGGCGGATTTGGAGACATTTGCGACCGACAACCCGGAAAGCCCGGACGCTGCCGAGGCGATGCTGCAGCTGGGCATGTCGTATGAATTCGCCGGGGCGACCGACAAAGCGAAGGGCTGGTATCAGAAGCTGGCCAAAGATTTCCCCGCGACTCCGCAAGCGAAAAAAGCCAGCGGTGTGCTGCGACGGTTGAGCTCGATCGGACAGCCGCTGCGATTCCAGGCCAAAGATTTGAAGGGCCGGCCGGTGACTCTCGCCAACTATCGCAACCGCGTCGTGCTGATCCAATTCTGGAGCACGATCGACGATCGCTGCCAACAAGATATGGACGCTCTCAAAGACCTGTACGCGAAGTATGGCGGCCGCGGCGGGTTTGAAGTGATCGGAGTCTGCCTCGATCGGGATCCGAAAGTGATGCAGGATTTCCTGGCACAGAACCGCTATCTCTGGGCGCAGGTGCAGGAGCCGGGCGGGTTTGACGGAGATCTGGCGAACGAGCTGGGCGTGATGACGTTGCCGATGATGATTCTCGTGGACCAGAAGGGCAACGTGGTCGCGGACAATATCTTCGTTGCCAATCTGGAGGGCGAGCTCAAGCGATTGTTGGGCACCGCCACCGCGCAAGGCCAGGGCGCTATCCCGAATCGGTAGTCGCCACTTGGTGCGTTCCCGCCGATTACCATTCCCAGCGGCGCTGGCGTCGTCCGGAAATGCCCAGGCCAATTCGTTTTGCCGTCCGTGACGAGCGGCGGCTCGTGGTCCGCACCGAACGATCGCGGCTGTATTGATTGCGGTTTGATTCGGTGCGTTCGACAGACTGGTCGCCATCGCCGTCGTCCTCGGCGAGCTTCGACTGAAGACTTCTTGTCCCCATGATTCTCCTCCCACAAGGTTTGCCGCTGGAAGCAATCGATCGCGAAAGCTTCTACGGCGGGAATGTAGGCTTCGGCGCAGAAGTGCAAGCTGCGCGCCGAAGTGGAAAAGTCTCGGTTGGCTAACCCTCAGTTGCTCCTTCCGTGGCGGAAAAACCCCGTTGTTTGCCGACGATTTGTCGCGTCGGGCGCCGATTGGCAATTCTCTAAAATCTCGCCTGGCTGATCCTCTGACTGCCGCGCAAATAGGCGAATTTGCAAGCACTCGTAACGGCGCAGTGCGCGCATTGACGTCGACAGCATAAGCGCGCGGCTGTAAAGTTTGCAACATCGTTATATTTTCGCAATTGGTCGGCTTAGGTTCGACTTGATTGGCCGGCTAAACGACTCGCCGTAAGTCTTCGCCGCACAACATCTTGCCTCCGCACTTGCGCCGTCCCACACCCTTCCGACAGAACCCCGGCACGCCAATCGCGTACTGGATTACAACCCGCATGCAATAGTCGCCTGGCGATTGCCTCCAAAGGATTGGATGCACGCGTGGCCGCAGAAGTCCCCGCCGCTCGACCCCTAACCTTGGAAGGAACCAAGGATGAATTCGCTCCCTGCCTGGCAGCTTGCCGGTTTTCTCGCTCTCCATCTCGGCGCGATTGCTTGCGCCCTGGCCACTCGCATCGCCGCCGGTACTCGCTACGAAGCCATGTTCCATTGCCTGTTCCTGCCGGCGCTCGCGGCGGTCGGGCTGGCGACCTGGTACTGTCATTCCGCTGCGATCGGCATTGGCATTCCCTCGGGGTCGACGTTGATCGTGATGGTTTTGCTAGCAGTGACCGACTTCCATCGGACGCACGAACCGGCGACTCACTCGCTGGTTCTCCACGGTTAGCCTTGTATGTTGCCCGCGCGTTTCGCTAGCGGCCGCAAACCCGACCCAGCTTTCGCAGCCTCATCTCCTGGCGGCTGGAAGACCGGCAAAACCGGAAAAAAACTCCCTTTCGGCACTACCGTCAGCCGAAACAAACTCCAAGGACCGGGGGTTTGAGGTCAGGGATCGGGGACGGCGCGGCATGGCTGCATCGAAACTCGACTGACCATCGAAATCTGCCCCCCGTCGCTCTTGCTTTTCGACCTAGGGGGAAAACAATGCGGACAACGTTACTCGCGGCATCGCTCGTGTTGGCGGCGCTCATTCCAGCCACTCACGTTGCGGCCCAATCGGACCAAGACAAATCCATTGCCCTGGAGATCGGCAATCAGCTGAAAACCAGCGGCCAGTTGCGCGACTATCGCATCGGTGTGAAGTACAAGGACGGCATCGCCGCTTTGTCGGGCACAGTGACGAGCCAGCAACAGCTCAACACGGCCGTGCACCTCACGCAGCAGATGCGCGGCGTCGACCAAGTGGTCAACAACCTGAAAGTTGCCACGCCGAACCCAGGCCTGACGAAGCCGGCTGCGAAGCTCGCGGCGCGGGCGTCGTACACGGGCCCCGGTCCGCAGAACGAAATGGCTTCGCGGACCTCTTACCAGCAACAAGGCCCCGGCCCGCAGCAAGGTTTCAACCCGCAGCAGGGTATGGGACCGATGGGTCAGCAAGGCATGGGTCAGCAGCCGATGTATCGCCAGAACATGGGCGGCCAGAATATGGCCGGTCAAAATATGGGCGGACAGGGGATGCGGCCGAACATGGCTGGCCAAAACATGGGCCCGATGGGTCCGCAGCGGCCGATGAACGCTCAACAAGGTCGTGGCAACAGCATGCCGCGTCCGATGGGTCGGCCGCAGGTGCAACAGGCCATGATGGCCCAGCAGCAACAACAGCAGATGCAGGCCATGCAGGCTGGCTGTAACTGTGGCCCCGGCGGCATGGGTGGTGGTATGGACATGGGTGGCATGGGCGGCGGCATGGGCGGCCCACCGATGGGCTATGCTCCCGGCGGCCAAGGTGGCGCCATGAGCAACGACAACGCCCAGATGCCGGGCTACGCCTGGCCGAGCTATGCCTCGTACCCGAACTACGCGGCGGTGTCCTATCCGACGCAGTATTCGCCGTCGGCCTGGCCCTACATCGGTCCGTTCTATCCCTATCCGCAGGTTCCGCTCGGCTGGCGGAAAGTCTGCCTCGAATGGGACGACGGCTGGTGGTTCCTCGACTTCAGCGACTGCGGCTCGAACCACTAAGGTTTGAGTTGCCCAGGCACGAGCGAGTGCTGACGTCTGCAAAAATTGTTTACCCGCATGCCCCTGCCGCGAAGCTGATTCGCGGCAGGGGTTTTGCCTGCGCAGGGGGCGAAAACCGTCGCGTGCGGCAAGAGTGCCAAGATGACCGTGCGACTGCGGAAGGTGACGTCAGTTGGATAGTCATCTTGCGATTTCCTCGGGGTTTTCTGGAAGGTGCCAAGGTGACAGGCCCTTCGGCAGGCTCAGGACAGGGGTCATGGGTGACCTGTGTTATGCGGTCAGTGGCGGTCTCAATAAGGGTTTGAAGGTTGCTGCTTGGAGTGCGTGTTTTCTGGAAGACGCCAAGTTTTGCCGAAGGCGTCAAGTTAATAGCGTGTGCCTCATTCTCAACAAGGGGTGTCTCGGCGAGCGCGCGGAGGCCCCTGGCCGTGTTGCCTGGTCGGGTAGACGGTGGATGGATTGCCGTTCGGGATTTCAAAGAGCGGGTGGCAGTCACTGATGGCGGAGGGTGTATGGCGGACGAACCGCTGCCTCACACGCGCTCCGCGGAGGAAATTGCCTCGACGCGGTTGATGATCTGGCACTTTGTACAGTAGACGTTTTAGCGGACACGGTGGCCAAATTCAACGATTGTTTTTGGCCACGCGGACGATCTCCATCGAGGGCGCAGAGGAAAAAGCAGAGAGTAGGGAGTGACATGCGGTTGGCCAACTGTGTTGCCGCCGATGGACGCAGATTTTGGATTGGCTTTTCCCATTGCGGCTCTCGATACCGCATGACTGCCAGGCGAAATAAGTTGTCGGAACAGATTGTCGACTAGAAACGCCCAGCGATGTGCGCGATAATGTTGGAACGGCCCGCGACTGCTCGCTGCCTTATGAGATACTCCCCACTCAACAAGCTGATTGCAATTGTCGCGATCACGGTGTGCTCACCGCTGGTCCCGGCAGCAGTTTGCCCGGTTTTTGCCGAGGAGATTGTCGTCACTTTCCGCTTAAACGCGCCCGAACTCGCTGAAGATACGCCGGTCTTCATCACTGGCAGCGTACCGGGCTTAGGCAACTGGAATCCCGATCGAGTGCCGATGAAGCCGACTGGAAAACAGAGCTGGACGCATGCACTGACGATCACGGAAAAACAACCCATTGAGTACAAATACACTCTGGGCTCGTGGCAGAGGGAAGGAGCGGACGCCAACGGTCAACCACTCGAAAACTTCGTCGCCGACGTTGATAGGTCGATGGAGAAGAGAGACCGGATCTTATTCTGGACCAACGGGGGATCGCGATCCATTCGAGGTCAAATTACCGGACGGGTTAAGTACCACCGTCAGATGCAAGGCGAAGGCATCCGTCCGCGAGATATCATTGTGTGGCTCCCGCCCGATTATGATACCTCCCATGCTCGGTATCCTGTGCTGTACATGCACGATGGGCAGAATATCATCGATCCAGAGACGAGTGCCTTTGGTGTTGACTGGGAAGTTGATGAGACTTGCACAAATCTCATAACAGAGAAGTGCGTTCCGCCGCTGATCGTTGTCGGAATCTATAATACGCCCGACCGAGAGCGGGAATATCTTCCCGGTGTGACGGGAACAGCGTACATGAATTTCTTGATCCAGTCGCTCAAGCCGTTCGTCGATCGAAACTACCGAACCAAGTCGTCCCGAGCTGACACGTACACGGCCGGTTCGTCCGCGGGAGGACTGTGCGCCTTCATGCTCGCATGGGAGCATTCCGAAGTGTATTCTGCGGCGCTATGTATGTCCCCCTCGCTGCGGTATGAGAACGCGGAGGGAAAAGTGCTCATAGACTACGTTTCTGCGGTGAAAACGACGGACCGACCGAGAGCACCAGTCTTCTTCTACTTGGACAACGGTGGTATTGGGCTCGAAAAGCTCCTGCAGCCGGGGATCGACGCCATGCTGGAGGTTCTGAACGCGAAGGGTTTCAAAGCTGAGCGAGATTATCGCTTCATCCAGTTTCCCGACGATCGCCATTTCGAGTCAGCGTGGGCAAAACGATTTCCAAACGCACTCCAAATATTACTATCCACCGACAAAAACGCAGCATCGAATCGATTGCCGCATTGAACGGTCGCGAACTCGCTTGGGCGGTTTGGTGGATTTTGGCTGGCGACCTGATCGAACTAGCCACTGCAACTGACGGGAGCTGTAGACTTCTAGCGCTAGGATAAGCACCCATGGAAAAGATAATCTTTGTCAAATGGCGACTCAAAGAGTCGGAGCTGCTCCGCATTTTGAAAATGCTGCCGGAGATGGCTGAAAAAACCAGGCTCGAGGAGGGTAACATCTCGTACACGATCTATCAGTCGGAGAGCGATCCCTGTGAACTAATCCTTCACGAGCATTATGTCGACGCCGCTGCCGCAGAAGCCCACAAGCAATCGGAACACTACCAAAGAATCGTGGCGAGCGAGATCATCCCGCAGCTTGAGGTCCGCGAGGTGGTTGCGGTAAAGAAGCTCGTTTAAAACCATTCGACTAGCTGGCTTACGAAGCACACTTACCAAGGAACTAGGATGACGAAGAAGATACTAATCATCGCATCGAATGCGTACGCCATTGGCCCCCATCACCGACGAACGGGAAATTTCTTGCCGGAAGTCGCGCATCCCTATGCGGAGTTCGATCGGGCAAAGTACCAAATCGACTTTGCCACTCTCTCGGGAGACACTCCGTTTTTAGATGCGCTCAATCTGGCGGACGACCCCGACAACCTTGCCTTTCTGGTGGGAAAAGGTTGGGCCTCCATGCAGAAGGCCAAAAAACTCTCCGACGTAGATGCGAGTCCGTACGACGCCATCTTCATGCCTGGCGGTTTGGCGCCAATGGTCGACATGCCCGATCATCCTCTGCTGAAGCAAGTTGTCCGAGAGACATTTGAGCGAAGGGCGATCGTCGGTGCTGTTTGCCATGGCCCGGTGTCGCTATTGAACGTGAAGTTGAGCGACGGGGCGTATTTGCTCAGGGGGAAAAACATCAGTTCTTTCACCAATGAGGAAGAAGAAAACTACGCCAAGGCGGACGTGCCATTCGAGCTGGAAACAGCCCTCACCCAACAAGGCGCAGATCTTCCACAAGACGTCTCCTTGGCAGGCCTTTAGCATCGCCGACGGAAATCTCGTCACCGGCCAGAATCCCGCTTCTGCGAAAGGCGTTGCGGAAAAGATGATCGGGCTGTTGGATGCTGAGTGAGCCACGCTACCAATTTTGAGTCCTGTCGATTGCTGTACCTTGCAGTTCGCGGGGCATTTCGAAAAGAAGCGGTGGAGAGGGCGGGGCGTGTTGGTGCCCGCTCGCTAAGCGAGTTCGCCTTGGCGGGGCGATGCGAACGACTCGGATCGAGCCGCCGGGCACTGGCGAATTGACGCACGTTCTTTGCCGTTGAATAATATATTGATGGCCGATCAGCTTGGCTGTCGGTCGTGGCCGAAGTTTGTCTAGTTGCGAGCGTTAAACGGGGCGTATGCATGTGTATTTGGTCTCTGCGGCGACTGTTATTCTGTTGCGCTCTGTTTGCGAATATCGGCATTGTGGGGGCTAAGCCGCCAAATATCGTTTTCATCTTGGCTGACGATCTCGGCTACGGCGACATCGGTTGCTACGGCCAGAAGGCGATCGCCACGCCCCACCTCGACCAAATGGCGGTCGAGGGGCTCAAATTCACGCAACACTATGCCGGCTCAACCGTTTGTGCGCCGTCGCGGTGTGTGTTGATGACGGGAAAGCATTTGGGGCATGCGGCAGTTCGTGGCAACCGCGACGTGAGCCCGACTAGCAACATGCCGCTGCCGGCGGAGGCGGTCACGATTGCCGAAGTGCTTCGGGAGCAGGGATATGCAACAGCTTTGATCGGCAAGTGGGGGCTGGGCGATCAGGAGACGACCGGCTTTCCGAACCGGCAGGGGTTTGACTACTCTTTCGGGTACTTGAGTCAGTCGCACGCTCACAACTATTTTCCTGAGTATCTCTTTCGCAACGGCGACAAAGTCTTTCTGAGGAACTTCGTCCCCGTGCCGCAGCCGAACGGCGCCGGCGTAGCGAGCCGAAAGGTCGATTATTCGCACGACCGAATCACAGAAGAGGCCCTCGCCTGGATCGAGCAGAATCACGGTAAGCCGTTCTTTCTCTACTTGGCATTGACGTTGCCGCACGCAAACAACGAAGCGGGCGCACGAGGGACAGGAGACGCCCAAATACGGCCAATATGCCGACCGCGACTGGCCGAACGCCCAAAAGGGCACTGCTTCGATGATCACGAGACTCGACGAGACGGTCGGCCAGGTGCGTGAGCTACTCGACCGCCTCGGTGTTGCCAAGAATACGATCGTGGTGTTCAGCAGCGACAACGGCCCACATGCAGAAGGGGGAAACGATCCCACGTTCTTCCAATCGTCGGGTCCTCTGCGTGGCATCAAGCGCGACCTGTACGAAGGGGGAATTCGCGTGCCGACCCTTGTCGTCTGGCCGGCGCGTATTGTCGGAGGCCGCGTGAGCGATGTGGTTAGCGGTTTCCAGGACTGGCTGCCGACGTTTGCTGAGCTTGCAGGAGCCGAATCGCCGAAAGGCATCGATGGACTCTCGCTCGTGCCGACGCTCACCGGTGAGGGGAAACAGGCGGAGCACGAGTTCCTTTATTGGGAGTTCTACGATCGCGGCGGAAAACGTGCGATTCGGTCGGGCGACTGGAAAGCGGTGCAGGTCGACATGAATCGGTCGCCACAGCCGATCGAGCTTTATGATCTTGGCAGCGATCTCGCAGAGCGACACGACGTCGCTGCACAGCACCCGAACGTCGTTGCTCGGCTCGAAGGGTTGATGGACGCGGCTCGGACCGTATCGCCAGACTTTGAGTTTGGTGACAGTCGGTAGTGGTCGGTCGCACGGGGGTGCCTTGAGGGGGCGGTAATCGTTGCTGACTGGCGGTCTGACGCGGAGCGGCTGCATTTGACGTTTGGCGAAATCTAATCGCCCGCTCGCTGAAGCGAGGTCCTCAACGGGGAAGCTAGCGGTGGTGGCGGCGGAATTTTCGGCACAATCGGAAAAACCCGCAAGTTTCTCCCAGAGTCACACGATAACAAGGTTCTAGCGGGCGCTAGGTCTCTCCAGGCGGGGACCTCGCGTTCGCTCTTGGGATGCTCGTTGGCTGTAACACTACAGCAAAAGACAGGGATTTTTGACGAGTACCGGCGACTTTCAACGATGGAAGACGCTCGATCGCAGCACAAAGGACGAATGATGGCACGAATCCACGATCCTCGGACAAGGTTTCGCCCTGGCAACGCTGGCACTGCTCGCCTCGGGCTGCGGCTGGGGTCTGACGACCCAAGGGCCCAGCTTGGGTCCGGTGCTGGCGATTCCGATCCCGATCAGCCCGTACTTCCAAGATCGCAAGGAAGATGAGGCCTGGGAGAAGGAGCGATACGACCGCGTGCCGATCCTGGGGCCGATCACGTCGGGCGGAGCCGCCGGTGGCACTGGATCCGCCGAGCGACGACGAGGTGATGCGGGCGTTGGAGAAAGCCCGACCGGTGGAAGGTGGCGTGCCGATGTTGTACGAGCGGAACCGCAACAATGTGCGGATCGTGAAGTACAAGATCGCGGACTACGTGGATCCGCCGCGTGTCTATCCGCTGTTAGGCCCTGCCCAGCAGCATCACGCTCACTATAAGTGCATCATCTATTACGAGGACGTTCGCCGCATCGGTTGGCCGGTGCCGCACACGATCCGCGACGAAGATACGGAAGAAGTGATCTACATCGACCATAACCACTTGCACATGGTCGGGAATGTGGACACGGGAGCCGGGGCCCACTTCTAGGAGTGAGCCGGGCTAGAAAAAATTCTGCGGGTTGGGAGTGTTGATAGACAAGGAGACTGGGAGACAAGGCGACAAGGAGTTTTGTGGGCGAAGGTGTCCACGTTCTCCCTGTCTCCCCATCTCCTTGTCTCCTTGTCTTCGCGATTAGAGAGAGTGGGTCCGTATGGTGCCAGGAATCTTGCCCCTTGCCGACGCGGCGGCGATGCCGGTGCCGACGAGCAGTCTGTTCGAAATGCTGCTGGCGGGCGGGCCGCTGATGATTCCGATCGTGTTGGCGTCCTTTGTGCTGGTGCTGATTACGTTTGAGCGGCTGGTGAGCTTGCGTCGGCGGCGGGTCGTGCCGCGGCTGTTCGTCGAACGGTTCTTGTTGCAGCTGCGAGAAGGGGCGCTTGACAAGAGCGAAGCCCTGGAGAAGTGCGACGACGAACCAAGCTACATTGCCCAGGTATTTTCGGCCGCAATCCGCAAATGGGGCAAGCCGGCGGTTGAGGTGGAGCAGGCGGTGCTCGACGAGGGCGAGCGGGTGTCGAACATGCTGCGGAAGTATTTGCGTGTGATGCACGGAATTTCGACCGTGTCGCCGCTGTTGGGCTTGGCGGGGACGGTCTGGGGCATGATGAACGCGTTCAATGTGATCGCTACGAACTCGGCGATGGGCCGGGCGGAGATGCTGGCAGGCGGGATTAGTGTGGCGCTGGTGACCACGGCATCGGGGCTGATGGTGGCGATTCCGGCGATGGTGCTCTACATGTTTTTCGTCGGGCGGGTCGACGGGCTGGTGATGGAGATCGACGGCCACGGGCAGGAGCTGGTGAATCTCATTTCGGCCGAAGGGCTCGACGAGCGGAAGACGGGGCGGTCGACGGTGTTTCGTCGGAAGGCGGCGTGACGCGCAAACTAAGGCTCTGCGGGAGCCTCGCCCTCCCTGCAAACGGACTAGGAATTCAATGCCGCTCAAAGTGCAGCAGGATGAGCCGATCCAATTGAACCTCACGCCGATGATCGACGTGTTGTTCCTGCTGATCATTTTCTTCATGGTGGCGACGACCTTTGGCGACCTGGAGCGGAACATGGAGCTCAAGGTGCCGGAGGTGGCCGAGGGGGGCGACTCGGTGCGACCGGCCAAGCCGCTGGTGGTGAACATCTTCGCCGATGGCACGCTCGATTTGGACGGGCAGCCGGTGACGCTCGACGAACTAACGGCACGATTGACCGAGGCACGCGGGCGGATCGGTCAGCCGACGGTCGTGATTCGCGGCGACGCGGCTTGTGCTTTTCAGAACGTGGCTTCGGCGCTTTCGGCTTGCAAAGAGCGCGAACATATCGGAGCTCGGGATCACGGTCCGCATCGCCGCCGGCGGCAGCCCGGCGCCACGTTAGGCCGAGGCGGTGAACATGCCCGAGCCCTATCTCATTGCTGGCATTCTGCAGAACCTGGCCGCGGTCCGGCCGGTGTATGTTGCGCTGTGGTGTGGGCTGGCGGTGCTGAGCGGCGGGCTCGTGGTGTCGATGCGGAGCCGCTGGGGACGGAAGAATCCGTTCTATCGCTGTGCGGTGGCGTCGCTGCTGGTGCATGTGCTGCTTGGTCGGTCTGACGATGACGGTGCGGCAGGTGGTGGGCGAAGGCGGGGCAGGCACGGGACCGCCAATCCACGTGAAGCTGGTGGATGATATTCAGGTGGAAGGGCCGATCACGCTCGCGGCGCCGCCGGAGTTGTTGGTGGTAGAGGAGCCGAAGGCGGAAGCGGAACAGCGTGATGAGGTGGCAGAGATCCGTGGAAGCGACGCCCGAGCTGGAGTCACCGCCGCTCTATGCGCCGCCGGAGCCGGTCGAGGTGGCGGAGAATAAAATCGTGATCGACGAAACGGTTGCGGCGGCGGAACAAGAAACAAAGTCGGAGGTGGCGCCGGTGGAGGAAGCGGTGACGCCGATCGAAGGCATCCCGAAGACTGCAGCGGCGGACGACGATCGCAGCCATGCAACGGAGGCAACCGAAGTGGCGAGTGCGGTGCCGGCGGCTGAGTCCCTATGCACAGCGGAACGCACCCGATCGGCTGGCGTACGCGGAGCGGCACGGCGGAAGCGTGGAAACCGAGGCGGCGGTGGCGGCGGCTTTGCGGTGGCTCGCGCAGGTGCAGTCGGAGGATGGCCGTTGGGACGCGAGTCGGTTCGGCGCGGGGATCGAGCGGGCGGTGCTGGGGCAGGATCGCGGCGGTGCGGGGGCGGACGCGGATAGCGGGCTCTCGGCGCTTGCGCTATTGGCGTTTCTCGGGTCCGGACATTCGCACGTCGAGGGCGACTATCAGAGCGTGGTGGCCAAGGGGCTAGAGTTTTTGATGCGTGGTCAATCGGCCGACGGGCATCTGGCGGGCGAGACCAGTCTCTATGCGCGGATGTACTGCCATTCGATGGCGACGTTTGCGCTGGCCGAAGCGCTAGCGATGACGGGCGACAAGCGGCTCGAACCGGCGGTGCGGCGAGCGATCGGCTATTCGCTGCGGGCTCAGCATCCGGCCACCGGCGGATGGCGGTATCGACCGGGTGACCAGGGCGACACGAGCCAGCTCGGCTGGCAGTTGATGTCGCTGTGGAGCGCGGAGCGGGCCGGGATTCGAATCCCGCCGCAAACTTGGACCGGGGCCGAGCGGTTTCTGCGAAGCGTCGAACGGGGCCGCGTGGGTGGGCTGGCCGCCTATCGGCCGGACGGGCCGCCGAGCACGCCGATGACGGCCGAGGCGCTGTACTGCCGACATATCGTGGCGCAGGTGCTCGACGGGGTGGTCGATCCGCGGGCGGCGGACGAGGCGACGGTGGCCCTAGTGGCAGTGCCCCCCGAACCTTCGCGCGTGAATCTGTACTATTGGTACTACGGAACGCTCGCGCTGCACCACCAACAGGATTCGAGCCGCGAGGCCGCGACGGCCTGGCAGGCTTGGAACACGGCGCTGGCGGTCACTCTGGTGAACTCGCAAATCGGCAATGGGCCGGAAACGGGAAGCTGGGAGCCGAATTGCATTTGGGGCGGATACGGCGGCCGGGTGTATTCGACGGCGGTCTCGGCGATGTGCCTGGAGGTTTACTATCGCTACACGGAGGAGCCGGGCGAATCGGGCTGGACCGCGACGCGGCCGGGCGTCCGCCGCTTGCCGCAGTAGTGCGAACCGCGAAAGTTGCCGCAAGCGGCAGACTCATGCGAACTTGACCTAGCTTGGCTAATCGCTTAACTTTGAAGCAAGTTAGAAGGGCAAGAACGACGACAGTTAGTAGATCAAAATTGTGGATCGCAGGTGGCTGTTGCTAGCAGAAACTGAGCTGGCAGAAACACTTCCGTTCATCAGAGATTGATGATTCAGGGCGCCGTCGCCAAGTGGCTAAGGCAACGGATTGCAAATCCGTCATCGTGAGTTCGACTCTCACCGGCGCCTCTTAGTTTCTGGTCAAGCCTGACTGCTGTGGCAACTCAGCACGCCGGGCAGTGGCCTTTTTCTGTTGGTGGCCGCTAGCGGCGCCTTCTTGATCGCGGCCCAGAGTGAATCGCGCCGGCGGGCCCGCCAATCGCGCTTGCCGCCGGGGCGACTTCTCGCTAATCTCCGCCCACTCATCGGTCGGAATTCCCCCACTTCAGTTGGTACTCTTATCTTGACGCCGTAGTCTACGGCACGCGCCCGCACTGGTCGGGCCGAGGAGAAACGATGGAACGTTCTCATTTTCGTTCGCTTGATCTTCGGTTTATTGCGCGTAGCGCTGTTGGCCGCGTCGACACTGGTCACCGGCAGCGGTTGCGGTTCGATCCTGGCCACCGGGATGTATGTGATCCAGGGTGGCAACATGGTCCCGGCGGAATTCGACGGCCTCAAAGATCAACGAGTGGTCGTCGTGTGCCGTCCGCCGTCGTCGAACGAATATCGTCATGCCGGCGCGTCGCGGGCCGTTTCGCAGAAAGTCAGCGAACTACTGGTCGACAACGTGAAGGGCATCGACGTCGTGAATCCGCGCGAAGTCGACAACTGGCTCGACGAGAGCGATTGGAGCGACTACAAAAAGCTGGCCGAGGCCGTGAACGCGGACAAGGTCGTGTATATCGAATTGAACGATTTCGATCTGTTCAAAGGGAAAACGCTCTACCAGGGGCACTCCGACATGTCGGTGACGATCTACGACATGCAAAACAACGGCAAGCTGGCCTGGGAGCGCCACCTCGGCGAAGTGCTCTATCCGACCAACAGCGGCATCCCGGCTCAAGACAAGCCGGAACAGCAATTTGAACGCGAGTTCGTGAATATCCTGGCGACACGCGTCGCGGAACACTTCTACAAACACGACGCGAATAGTGCGTTTGCGATCGACGCACTGGCGAATCACTAACAGGCGAGCCGACGAGATCGGTATAGCAGGAGGGCGGACTACTCAAGCCAAGTCACGACCTGCAGCCCCTCGACTCTTTCAAAGTGCGCTCGATTGTTGGTCGAAAGCACGAGGTCGTGCGTCAGCGCGGTGGCTGCAATCAAAATATCGGCGTCTCCGATAAGACCGCCGCTTTGGTGTAGTTTTGCGTAGATGTCGGAGGCGCGTTCCGCGATCGCCTCGGTAACTGGGATCACCTGACAAGTTGCGCAGAAATCTTCAAATTTAGCCAATTGCGCGGTGGCCCGTTTTGCCTTGAGGCCGCGCAGAATTTCGTAGCGAGTAATAAGAGAGAACGCCAACTGCGAGTGAACATCCAGATACTCTCGCGCCCGTTCCACGGCCTTGGCATCGCGCCGCATGAGCGCGGAAAGGACATCGGAGTCGAGCATCGTGCTGGGAACCATCAGCTCGTCGCCTGCGTGCCGAAGAAGCTGTCACGCTCGAGGGCAATTCGTTCGATCTCCACGATTTCGGCCAGAGAAAGACCGTCGTAGACCTGACAAGCCTGATCAAGTGAAGTTTTGCCGTTCGATTCTTCGATGTGCAAACGGACTCGCTCGCCCTCTTGGACCGACACATGCACCGGCTCCAGAGGTCGGAATAGACCGTTTTCAAAGATAGCATCGATCGGCAATTGGTCCATACTCGCACACCCTTTAGCTATTTCCGTCTCGTTCAAATTCAAGTGGTCGATTGGTTAAGTATAGCGGACTAACAGGTAACTTGTAGTCTGTCGTGCTGGCACGTCACAGCGCCGGCGGGGCGCGGCGGGGTTTGGCCGGCGGTTGGGGCGGTTGCGGCCGGCGGTTGCGGTTTTGGGCGTTCTGCTGCTGCTCCGCGCGGCGGGCGACCACGTTCGTAAATCGCTCCTGCCATCGCCAGCCGAGCGGCTGGTCCAGTTCACGCTTGGCATCCATCGCCCACGGCGTGCCCGGATGCTCGGCGACGACGCGCTGGAGGTAGGCCGTGGCGGACGCCGCATCTTTGGCCAGAGCGCTATTGACAGTTACATCGCGCGAGGGCTGCAGGACCCAGGTGTCGTTCTTGGGATCCTTGAAGGCGAGGCCCTGCTTGGCTGCGGCGAGCATCGCGTTGTATCCTTCGGTGCGAACTTTCACCGCCAGGGCGCGGCCAATTGCCAGGTCGAAGCCGGCCTGCCATCGCGGTTTGGTGACCTTGGGGCGGTCTGGTTCGCCTTGCCGCAAAGTGGATACGAGTTGGTTCACCCGCGGCTCGAGCTTGGCTGCGTCGCGCTGGGCTACTGAGAGATCACGGGCGAGCTGTGCATCGTCGATTTTGGGGAAGCGGCGGCGCACGTCCTCCATGGGCGACGTCCACGAAAGCCTCGCCGCCTCGACCAGCGCGGCATACGCGCGGTTCTTGGCGAGGAGCTGATAGTAACCGTCGACCGTTACGTAATCGGGGCGGTAGTTTCGCATCACACGCTCGTCGAAGAACGCCGCCAGATGGGACGAGTACGCCGCGGTCTCCCAGGACGGAACCTTTTTTCCCACTTTGCGATTCGGGTGGACCGTGAAATACAGCCCGCCGGTCTCGGACGTCAGCCGGCAAAGTCCGTAGGGCCCGAAGCCGGAATCGATCCGCTCATCGTACTGGCGTTCGCCCGCAAAATTTAGCTTGATCCGCTCTGGCAGGAGCGACTCGGGGCCTTGATGCACGGGCAGCCACTGCTCCCGTTGATCGTATTTCGGATCGGGATCGACGTAGCGGATAAAGGCGTCCTCGCGGCCAAATGGAGCCGGCACTCCGACGACAAACACCGGCATCGCAAACTTGCGGCAGGTCTCGATCGTGGCGTCGAGCTGCTCGACGTCGTCGCCTGCCTCGTCGGTGAAAACCACGATCATCACGTTCCGCCGGGGCGTCTGCAGCCGATAGTGGCGATATTTCTCGGCGACAAATTGAACCGACTGAAACACGTTCTCCCGGCCAGACGGATCATTGGCGATCGCGCGAACCGCCTTCTTGATCGCGTCGACGTCGTCGGTGGGCCGCTTCGAGAGCAACTCGATCGATTCGCCGAACGAGGCGACAGCGGTGAGCAGCGGCTTGTCGTCGTGGCGACGAAAGGCGGGATTACCAGATGCCTCGATCACACCCAGCTCGTCATAAACCCGGTCAAATCGCTCGGCGATTGACTCACGTTGTGCACCGAGACTGCCGGATTGGTCGAACAGCCAGACAACCAGCGTGGGCCGTTCGTCGAGCGAGAGCAGAATCTCGTTGGTGATGCGGTCGATCGCGCCGGCGGCGCCGACAGTGCCCGTGCTTCCCGCGCCCTTGATCAGCAGATTCTCGGTCGCATTGCGACCGGCAACGATCGTGCGATCGACGTCGAGCACCTGGATGTTGCCCACGGGCGTGAGCGCGTCGACTTCGTAGGCGAGGTCGGCATCGGGCGCTTCGAGGAGCGACTGCGGAACGGCGTCGCCGCTCGTGCCGCTGCTGAGCGCCCCCACGGCGTCCGTTCGATCTTGAGTAAATTGAAAGGCATCGAGCACTGGTTCGGGCACGGCTTCGACCGACTGCGAGTCGAGCAGCACGTTGCGGTAAGGAACGGGCACCAGCAGCGTGGCAGCCGCCAGAGCGAATAAGGCTACGGCGTGGGCGACGAAGCTGAAGATCCAGGCGGGCGCACCGCCATCGAACGGCGTCTCTTCGCGCCCCGTATGAAGCTGCCACCACTCGCGCAGTTTGCTGGTTGTGGCCACGATCGAACGCCTCGTTACTCCGCGACTGGGGACGGTTCCGCAACTGGGGATGCCCACGCCATGAGAGACGCCCCCGCGGGCGGCCCGACGCCGCCCTATTGTCATTTTCGGTGACCGGCTCGATTTGGGCAACGGTTCTGCCTAAGGTAAAAACCCCGTTGCCGGCCGGCTGTTTCGGTTACAATGGAGAGACGTGCATCAGCGCGGCAATTTTTCCCTAATTCGAGGTGAGACGGCGAGGATGCGAGCGATGTGGAGCCGATCCGGATTCGTAGCAGTGGCGGCAATAGTCCTGGCGTCGGCGGCATCGACGGCGCTGGCTCAGCGAAATTCACGCGGGGCAGGGGCCGAAACAGCTAAGATTCAGACCCGCGACGGGGTGGAGCTTTCGCTGACCTATTACCCGAGCTTCGCGTCCAAGGACCCAGTTCTCGGCAAACAGGTCACACCCGTCGTCCTGCTCCACGACGAAAAGGACACCCAGGGGATGTTCTCTTCCCTGGTGGGTCGTCTGCAAACGGCGAGCCGCGATCCCAACCAGCCCTCGTTTGCGCTGGTGACGGTCGACCTCCGCGGCCACGGCGTGAGCACGCGGCAAACGGCGCCCAACGGACAAACCCGCCAGCTCGATTCCGCCAAGCTAAACCGCAACGATCTGCTGGCGATGTCGGCCCAAGACATGGAAGCAGTTCGCGGTTTCCTGGTCGGCAAGAACGACGCCGGCGAATTGAATCTCAACAAGCTGTGCCTGGTTGGCGTGGGTTTGGGCGCGACGGTGGCCGTGAATTGGGCGGCCCAGGATTGGAGCGCACCACCGCTATTGGTGGGCAAACAGGGTCAGGACGTCAAAGCACTGGTGCTGGTTTCGCCGCAGTGGAAGTACCGCGGCATCATGATGCAGCAGGCGCTCCGCGTGGCGGCACTGAAAAAAGGCGCCGCTTGGTTGCTGGTCTTCGGCGAGCAAGACGCCGACCAGGTGGCCGACGAACGGCGGATCTTCCGGCAGCTCGAGAAATTTCACCCCGCGCCGACATCGGCCGACGCTCCGCCGCAAGGTCTGGTGGAACTGCCGCTCAGGTCGGCGCTCGAAGGGAGCGGCCTGATGAGCCAGGTCGGGCAGCCGATCGAAGACGCGATCGTCAATTTTCTTACGACCCAGGTGGCGGACCAGGACTTGCCCTGGATCAAGCGACGGAATCGGCTGAACTAGGTGGGGAAGTCGAAGTTCCTGTTGAGCCAGGCGCCGGTGGCGATTTCAAGCTCGGCGGGAGCCTCGCCCTCCCTGAAAGTCAGTCGGACCAGTCCGTCGGAATCGGCCGCAGCAGCTCAGCGCGCGCCGACCCGGCGAACGCCCGGGGTGCCCGATCGACGGGCACCATCCCTTGCGGCGTGCTGGGTTTGCCGACCGCATAGCTGCGGGCGGTCTGGTAACCGGCGTCCAATTCTGCCACTCGATCGTCAGGGATTCTCAATTCGACGCCGATCGGTAGCAACTCGGGATTGTCGAGCACGTCGCGGTTGAGGCGGTAGATTTCGACGCCCATCGCCGGGTCGTCGAGATCAGCGCTCCGCCAGGCGCGAGAGCGAGTCGCCATCTTTCACGATATGCGTACGACCGCTAAGTTCTGCCGACTGGCCCGGATCCAGCGGCGGGCTGTTCTTGCGGACGATCTCGGAGTCATTGAAAGTGGTTTGCATCGGTCGAGACGTCGCCGCACTTGTGTCCTGGAAAGTTGCCGCCACCGGCCGGCTGACTTCCGCGGCGGCGTTCTCATTCCAACGGGGCCAGCGGTCCCACGGCGACGCGGCACGCGAGTTCGATTGTGGTGACACCGCGGTGACGTTCGTGATGCGGGCCCGCGGCGCTTGCTGGGTGAGTTGGGCTACGGCCGGTGCGCTCGCGGCAACCTCGATCGGCCGGCTTTCGCTGATCGATGGCGGCACTGCAGACAGCGGACGGCTGGCAACCCGCGGCGAGTCGACGGCCGGTGTGGCGACCAGCCAGGTCGGCTGCTCGGTCGCTCGAGGAGCAGGAACCAGCGAGCCCACGGCGGAAGCAGCACTTGCATCGGCCTGGGGGACCAGCTTGCCTGTGGCCGCCGAACGCTGCGGACGCTCGGCAAACCCGCGGAGCGTATCGATCCAACCAGCGTCTGCGTTCGACGCGGCCGACGAGTTGGCCGTGGGCAAAAGCGCCTCGGATAGGCCGCCTAGAATAAAAGCGGCG
The DNA here is from genome assembly GCA_963847905.1 of uncultured Planctomycetota bacterium. Classification (GTDB taxonomy): domain Bacteria; phylum Planctomycetota; class Planctomycetia; order Pirellulales; family Lacipirellulaceae; genus DASYDU01. The sequence goes on from CAWKBP010000010.1 coordinate 25,823, forward strand.
CCATAGCCACCCGCAACGAGTGCGGCAGCGAGCAAGAGTTTACGCGATTTAGATACGCGAACGGTCGTCACCGGGATCTTTGTCACGGGGAACCTCTTCAGGAAAGTAGTGACGCGTAGGCCGCCGGCATGGCAGCAGTGCGTCGCACTTGCGACTGGTTCGTCCGTGAACTGTCCGGCCGGAACCGGAACATTTCCGGCGCAGGCTGTTATCTTCTTCGACGCAGGGGAGTCAGCGGTTCGAGGATATTCGCGCCGGCGAGCAAATATCTTAGATTCTGCTGCCGCGCCCAACGATTCGCGAAGCGCTGATGACTAGGCAGACTTTGCCGGCTGCGAAGTTGTTCATCGACACATCGACTCGAAGGCTCCGCGAACTAATTAGCCTTGGCCGTCTCGGCCGCATCGGCCGACGCTCCGCTCAACCAAAGCAGAATCGGGGTCGCGATGTAGATCGTACTGTAAGTACCCGCGACCACGCCGATCAGGAACGAGTAGGCGAACCCGTGGATGCCGTCGCCACCGAAGAAGTACAGGATCACCACGACGATGAACACGGTCAACGACGTGAGGATGGTGCGGCTCAACGTTTGGTTGATGCTGGTGTTGACGATCTCGGCCGTGATATACGGGACGCTTGCCGCGAACTTCGCGGATGCGGTCGAAGATGACGATCGTATCGTTGAGCGAGAAACCCATAATCGTTAAGACGGCCGCGACAATGGTCAAATTGATCTGGAATGAATCGATCTGCAGCACCGATGCCAGACCCGGCACTGCGCTGACGATGTAGGAACTGAGGGCGATCATGCCGACCGTGACCAGGACGTCGTGCACGAGCGCCGCCGCGGCCGCCAGACCGTACATCACCTTTTGGAATCGCAACCAGAGATAGATCGTGGTGCCGACGAGGCTGAAGAAGATGGCTTCCAGTGCCGTGACCTGCATGTTGGACGACACGCGGCCGCCGATCTTGTTGGCCATCGGGAACATCGGCGTCTCGGCGAGGACCGATTCCATGTTGGCGAGCACGCCTTTGGCAACTTCCTCATTGGCACCGCCCAGGCGGATGGTCCAATTCTTGAGTCGATTAGCGCTACCCGGTCGGTAATTCGGATTCTCCGCGGAGACAATTACATCGCTCACTCCCTCGGAGGTGAGCGCGGCCTGGAGCATTTCGATCAGCGCATCGTGGCTGACGCCGTCATCGGCTTCGTACCCGGGCCCGTCGTTGACGGTAATCTCGGCCTCGGTGCCGGTGAAACCCTTCTCGTCAAATGCATGGATGCCGCTCACCGCGACGGAAAACATCTGCAATTTGCCGGCGAAGGCCTTTTGCACGATGTCCTTGACGCTTTCGACGGACTGATCGCTGGTGTCGACCGTGTAGCGCGTTTGAGACGTGCCGCGTTCGACCACAACCAGATTCTTCTCGCCGAGATCCGTGGCGACCAACGCGTTGCGGACTTTGTCGATCGGCATTTTGTCGGCTTCGTCGAGGGCAAAGCTGACGCTCGAACCTCCGGTGAAGTCGATGTCGAGCAGCGACATGCCACGATTGTAGGCGGCCACCATTCCCACCGCGATCAACAGCGCCGAACCGGTCAGGGCGACGAAACGGCCGCTGAGGAAATTGATGTTCGTGGTCGTCATCAGCCGGAGCATGTGGATCGACTTGATCCAGCCCTTGCGTTCGACGATCTCGAAGATCATCCGCGAACAGAAGATCGCGGTGTACATGCTAGTGATGATGCCGAGGATCAAGGTGACCGCGAAGCCCTTCACCTGATCGGTAGCGAAGAAGTAGAGAGCCAAGCCGGAGATAATCGTTGTGACGTTCGAGTCGACGATGGCGGACATCGCCCGATCGAAGCCGTTGCGGATGACCATGCGGAAGGCCGCGCCGCTACGGAGCTCTTCCCGCATCCGCTCAAAGATCAGCACGTTGGCATCGACCGACATACCGATCGTCAGCACCAATCCCGCCAGGCCAGGCAAAGTCAGCGACGCCTGGATCAAAATCATGAGCGCGACGACGAGCAGCAAGTTGAACAGCAGCGCCAAGCAGGCGACGAAGCCGGCGAAGCGATAGTACACGAGCATGAACACGATCGTGGCGACAAACGACCAGAAGATGGCCTGCTTGCCTTTTTCGATCGTCACTTTGCCGAGCGTCGGGCTGATGATCTCTTCGCTGATCGGCTCTTTGCTCAACTGGATCGGCAACTTGCCTTCGCGCAAGATCGAGACCACGTTGTCGACTTCCGTTTCCGACATATTGCGGCCGCTGATTTGGCCCGAGGCGAAAATCGTGGTTTCAATGCTCGGCGCGGAGAGGAGGTGCCGGTCGAGCACGATGCCCAGGTAACGGCGGGCGCCCGTCGCGGCGTTGGGCCGGTTCTTGCTGGTGAGTTGCTGGAAACGTCGTGCGCCTTGCGTGTCGAAGGTGAAGTTGACGGCCGGGCCGCCGCGCTCATCTACGCCCTTGGACACCGATCGCAAATAGTCGCCCGTGACGCTGATCGCTTCCGGGTCCAACAAGACCAGGGCCTCCGGCGTGTCGCCGGCCATCCGCTTGACGATGTTACGACCATCATCATTGTCGACCGCTCCAAATTCATCGATCGAGTAGGCGACCCACTCGGCGACGACGCGGCCGCCAACCGTCACCTGCTTTTGGCCGGGGGGAAGCTCCTTCGCTATCCGAATGATTTCTTTTTCCTGCGAATTCGGCTGAGTCGGATCCGCGGTGATGCGGAATTCCAACTGACCCAATTGGGTGATCCGCTGCTTGACATAGGTCAGCGCGTCGGGGCCGGTATTGGGGATGATGATCTCGATCGCCGGGCCGTATTCGCGGATCGTCACTTCGCGCGTGCCGGTCGGATCGATACGCCGCTTGAGGATCGCGATTGCTTCTTGCAGATCTGCTTTGGGCTCGGCCTTGGCCGCACCATCTGGCACGTCAGCGACTGGAGCAGATTCGATCTCGTAGATCAGCGTGATGCCGCCCGCCAGGTCGGGGCCGAACTTCAATTGGCCAAGCGCGATGACGATGATCGACGCGGCCAGTGTGCCCAAGACCAAGCTGATTTTCCAGCTGTAGTCGGGCATCTTCAGCCATTTAGCGATCATGCCGCCGATGATCACCGGCAACACGAACAAACTGACGATCACGACGCCATAGAGGATTGGGCGGGAGAGTGTGTCGGTGGCCCCGGCAGGTTGAGCGGCAGCCGGCGCGGCGGCAGGACTTGCGTCTGCACCTTCGGCGGCGGCGCCTTCGGCTGCATCCGCTGCAGGGGCGGGAGCTTCCGCAGTCGTATTATCCGCTGGAGCGGTTTCGGCGGCGGGGGTTGTGTCGGTTGCTGCCGATTCGGCTGCCGGCGTTTCCGCCGCCGGAGTCTCCTCGGCGGGCGCTGCAGTCGGAGCGGCCGCCTTGGTCGCGTCAGTGGCGGTCGGCTGAGCGAATGCGGCCGAGAGGGGCAACGTCAACAGAACGGCGAGCGCAATCGTCCTGACCCACACGCTGGTATACGGACCGACGTGGGCCGCATTGGAATGACAACTTCCCGTTGTGCTCATGATTGTTTCTTGCGTTCTATGCCGCATCGTCGCTGGTAATCATCGCTGGCAATCGTCTGCCATGTGTCGATCGATGCGTGCCTGGTTTATTTTGAAATTCCGCCTGTCGTTGTCCCGCTCGAATCGTCGTCGTCCGTGATCACACGCGCGATGGCCGAAGTGTTGATCCGCAGCTTCGTGCCGGTCGAGTCGTCGACGCGGACCGTTACTCGGTCGGCATCCCGCTGGACGTTGGTCACGACGCCGTGGATGCCGCCGATCGTGACGATGTGGTCGGTCTCTTTGAGATTCGACACCAGCTGGCGAAACTCGTCCTCTTTCTTCTTCTGCGGCCGCAGCATGATGAAATAGAACAGCCCGAAGATGATGATCAGCGGCAACACCATCCGAATCAAGGAACTCGGATCGTTGCCCGCCGGCGCCGGGGCCGCTTCCTGGGCCAACAGAGCGACGGTTTGGACGAATGCAAACACGGGATGGAATCCGATCGAGGAGGATCAGTGCGAAGGGTCGACGAACAGAAACGGCCCGACGCTCGGGCCGCGCCGGGCGAACCGCCCGACAACATAAGTCCGCCATCATAAGGTGAAGCGCCATAAGGGGCAAGGGCGGGTGGAGGGGCACAGACCAGAGGTCAGAAGCCGGAGATCAGAGGGCAAGAAATCGTGGTCCGCCTGAACGGATCGGCGGTCCTCAATCCTCCAAATGCTGACTCCCGGCCTCAGTGGTCTCGTGGGCCCAGTCGCGGACGCGCTCCTTGTAGAATGCCGTGAAACGATCCTCGGCGATGGCATGCCGGGCTCGGGCGAGCAACCGCTGGTAATAGGTGAGGTTGTGGATCGAGAGCAAGATCGGGCCCAGCATTTCGTTGGCTTGGAACAGGTGGCGGAGGTAGCCGCGGCTGTGGCGGCAGGCCGGGCAGGGGCAGTCGGGTTCGAGCGGCTCGCGGTCGAGCGCGTGCTGCAGGTTGCGGAGCCGCAAGGGGCCGCGGTCGGTGAAGGCCAGGGCGTTGCGGCCGTTTCGCGTGGGCATCACGCAGTCGAACAGGTCGACTCCCAAGCGGATCGCCTCCAAGAGATCGATCGGCCGGCCGACGCCCATCAGGTAGCGTGGCCGGTCGAGCGGCAGATGGGGCATCGTCACCCCGAGCGTCTGATACATTTCGTCGGGGGTCTCGCCGACACTGAGTCCGCCGATCGCGTAACCGACAAAGTCCAGCGCCACGAGTTTCTCGGCCGACTCGGCGCGAAGTTCGGCGTCGAGGCCGCCTTGGACGATGGCGAAGAGCGCCTGGTCTGGGCGGGTCGCGGCGGCGCGGCAACGCTCGGCCCAACGCACGCTGCGGCGCATTGCTTCGGCGATTACATCGCGCTCGTTAGGCAGCGCGACAACGTGGTCGAGTTGCATGGCGACGTCGCTGCCGAGCTGTTCCTGAACGGCGACGGCTTGCTCTGGTGAGAGTTCGATGCGGGCACCGTCGATGTGGGAGCTGAAAACGGCGCCCTGTTCGTCAATCCTGGCACGGTCCGCGAGGCTGAAGATCTGGAAGCCGCCGCTGTCGGTGAGGATCGGGCCGTCCCAACCCATGATCGTGTGCAGCCCGCCGAGTGCGGCGACGGCCTCCGGCCCGGGGCGGAGCAGTAGATGGTACGTGTTGGCGAGGATCATCTCCGCACCGGTTTCGCGGAGCCGGCCCGCGTCAACGCCCTTTACCGTGGCTTGCGTGCCGACGGGCATGAACGCCGGTAGGTCGACGGCGCCGTGCGGAGTAGTAAAGCGGCTCAAGCGCGCGGCCGAGCCGGAATCTTGGTGAAGTAGCGCAAACTGAAACATCATTGCTATGGGGGAAGGCGGAAGGGGGAAGGGCGATTGCAACCTTCCGCCCTCCACCTTCCACCTTCCCCCTTTTAGTCTCAGTCGCCGCGGAGTTTGAGCGCCTGAATCGTGAGCTTCTCGCGGACTTCGTTGAGGCTGGTGACGCCGAAGTTTTTGCACTCCAGCAAGTCGTCGCCGGTACGACGGACCAGTTCGCCGATCGTTGAGATGCCCAGGCGGACCATGCATTTGCGAGCCCGCACCGAGAGGTTGAGGTCGGAGATCGGCCGATCGAGCATTGCCCGCTCGTTGGGCGAGAGTGTTTCGGGATCGTACTGCGGCTCTTCTTCGGGGCGTTCGGTGGCGAACTGACCCAACTCGAGGCCCTTCGAGACGAGCATGTCGCGGATTTCGACCAACGACGTCTCGCCGAAATTCTTGCTCGCCAGCAGCTCTTGCTCGGTGGTCTGCGTGAGGTCGCCGAGCGTCATCACGCCCATCTTTTGCAGGCAGTTGCGGCTGCGGACCGAGAGTTCGAAGTCGGTCACCGGGATGCTCAGCACCTGGCTGAGGCGATCCTGGCGACGGCGGGCCTCTTCGTCGTAGTACATGTCGCGCGAAGCATCCGCGTCCTTAAAGAACAACCGGGCGCGGGCGTGGCTCGGGAAGACATCGAGGATCCGCTGATAACATTGGCGGGCCTTGTCGTAGAACTGCATGTCTTCGTACAAGACGCCCAGGTTCAAGAGCGTGCCGATGTGCGTGGGGAACTGGTTGCCGGCCCGCTCATACAGCTCGCGGGCATAGCCGTCGTTGCCGTGGCGATCGTTTTCCAGGGCGAGGCCGAACAGGGCCCCGGCGTGATTCTCGTCGGCGGCGACCGCCCGCTCCAAGAGGGCGACCACTTCGTCCGGATTGCCACCTTCGGCCGCGATCGTGGCGGCCCGCTGGTACAGATATTCCGACGATTGTTCGACGGCGCCAGACAGTGAATTGAGCGTGTCGAGGGCGGCTTGCGTCTGGCCGGCGTAGCGTTGGGCTTCGGCCTTGGCGAGGACGACGGCGTCGCGGGTGTAGCCGGCCCTCTCGGCCGACTGGTAGGCGACGAGCGCATCGTCGTACTTGTCGAGCGCGAGGTAGGCCTTGCCGAGATAGAAGTGGGTCAGCGCGCCGCCGTCACTGTGGGAGAGCGTGTCGACGGCATCGCTGTAGCGGCCGAGCAGGTAATAGCAAACGCCAAGCCGGGCGTTCATAGCCGGGCTGCGGTTCTGTTGGGCCTCGAGCTCGCCGACCGAATCGCGGAGGTCGCGATAGCGCGAGTAGTTGTTGGCAATGGCGCGGGTAATTTCGTCGATCTCCCGCGGTCCGAAAGCCGAGGTGGAGACGATCAACTGTTTGAGGTCCGTTTCGAGGCCGATACTCATCTGGGATGAACTCCTAAATCAAGTCGAGAGTCCAGAGTCAAGAGTCGATGGCCAGAAGCAAAATCTGGCACTGGACTCCGGACTCTTGACTCGAAGCTGTATCAAGAGCCAGCGGTCGGAATCGAACCGACAACCCCCGCATTACGAATGCGGTGCTCTGCCAATTGAAGCTACGCTGGCGGCAGGTGGTAAGCCTGTCTTTTTACCATGCCACGGCCCGGGTAGGCAAGCGGGGTTAGACGGCGGAAGTGGAGCGGCGGCCGGGGTTTAGGGCGGAAGGCGCGGCCGAGCTGCCGGCAACCTTCGGCCAGCCGCCGCCACCGGCATTCGTAAGGTGGTGAAACGAGCCGGCCGCTCTCGATCAAATACCTGATACTGGATGCGTTTGTACTATGGTTGTGTTTGGTAGCGTCTGCTGAAGATCCCTAAGGGCGTCCGCTGTCACCTCGCACTCGTCCAGCGACAACTGCTCCAAATTACGCAGAGCTTTCACGTGTACAAGCCCGGCGTCAGTGACCCCGGTTCCCGCGAGTATTAGGGTGCTGAGCGTCGTAAGTCGACTCAAATGCGCCAACCCCACGTCGGTTACTGATGAAGTGATCACATTGAGTTTTTCCAATTGCGTAAATGACTGGAGTCGCTCTAAAGTCTTGTCGCCAATTCCTTTCAACGGGAGGTGAACTTCTCGCAGTCGCGACAACTTATCAATTTCGTGCAGATCAATGTCGCTGATGGAGAGCGAATTGCCATTGAAACTGAGTCGCACAACGTAGCCCGAATCGTATGCGACAATAGCGCCTTTATCCGCAAGATCCGAGCCGATACGATAATGCTCTAGTCGCCGCGACGCTTCATTGACGAACGGTCGGATGCAAACCGCCAATACGACACAGCAGACCGCGTCTGCCAAGGCCAGCGTTCGTAGATTAAAACGAAGCCGCTTCTTCGGTGTGACTCGACCGGCTTGCGAATACGATTTCCTATCCACGCATGAACTCCATGGGGAAGTTGGACGGGCGGAAAGCAATCGGGTCACAAATTTTTGCGTGACCATCGCGTAGAATGTAGCACCATGTCGCGGGGCAATCGGGGAAGAAACTGGCGATTTGCAGTCGTGTCGCGGCCGAGACTTCGCTGTTCGCCCCCGTGGACAAGAGAAGCCTCAATTCTCCGAAATGCCGGACGATGGAGTATGTGCACGAGCAGGACTTCGTTGACGCACAGCCGTAGTCGAGTCTCTCCGAGACTCGAATTGGATTTGGGAGTTTGGCGAAAAGTTACCGAAAGGGAGTCCAAGTCTCGGAGAGACTCGGCCACGGGTCGGCGATGGGTCGGCTACGAGTCAGTCACAGCGCGCGAAAAGAGCGGGACGCGCTAAAGCGCGCCCCGCTTCTTTTCGTCACGGGAGGGGGCCTCTCACGCTCAGGCGACTAGCGTCGCAGTTTTCTTTTGAAACAGACTCCCACCAGGCCGAGCGCGCCGAGGGCGAACAGTGTGATGCTGGCTGGTTCGGGGACGACGGCAAAGGAGACCGAAGCGATGGGGGTCTCCGCTGAGGGGCCGCCGGAGAAGATGTAGCCGGGGCCGGTGGTTTGGCCGACGAAGAGGCCGAAGAGCGCGGCGAGGTCGGCGGGGTGGACGACGCCGTTTTCGGCGGGACTGAGCGAGCCGTCTTGGCCTTGGATGAACAGCGCGCCGGTTAGGCCGTTGACTTCGGTGCCGGCGTCCCAAATACGGTTGCCAGTGAGCGTGAAGTTTTGGCCGACGAAGTTGCCGCCGGCGTCGAACAGTTCGCGAGCCAGGGGGTCGTCGTTGCCGATGAAGGCATCGTTGCTGGGGACGGCCATCGAGATGTAGCTGAAGTAACGGTTGTTCACGGGGTCGAGCGAGAGGACGACGGACTGCTTGGCACCGGGCAAGAGCGGGCTCATTGTGTTGTCGGCGTTGGCGACGACGCCCATGACGGCCGAGGCCTGCATCGCGGCAATCTCTCCGAGCACGGTCGGCGGACTGCCGAGTTCGGCGACGCCTTCGACGCCGGCGCTCGCGGCGGCACCGTTGTTAAAGATGTCGACCGAGCCGTTGTGCCCGGCGACCACCAGCGGCGAGAAGCCGATGCCGGTCGGGCCGGACAGATTCTCGATGGTCACGCGGATGTCGACGGCGCGGGCGGTCGAGGTGACGACGACGGCTAGCGCGAGCGCGACGGCGGCCAAAACAGATTTCGATTGCATCCTCATCCCAGATACCTCTCTCTTGGTTGCGACGAATTGTCACCGGCAACTTAGCCGCGCGCGGCGGCGAATGAGCAAGAGCCAGCAGCCGCCGTACAGTCGTTAGTCGAGGGTGGGCGAGATCGACTACAAGAATTTCTCAAGAAGTTTCGGCGCGAGGCGAGAAGGGAGGGGAGCGAATCAGCCTGGTTCCGCGGTGCCGGCGTCGCGGAGCAACTGCTTGATCTGCTGCTTGCGATCGGCGGAGAGCTGCGGCAGCTGCTCGCGGAGGTGCTCGTGGGAAGCAGCCGGCATGTTGGAGAGGAGATTTCGCATCATTGCTAGCTGACGGACGAGCTGCCGGCAGTTGCGACAAAGAAAGGCGTGCGAGCGCAGGGCCCAACGTTCGCCGCGGGTCAGCTCGCGATCAAGCGACTCAGAGGCCAAACGCGAAGCCTCTTCGCAAGAGAGGCTGACCAGCATTCGTAGATCGCGAAGTGACATTGGCTACATCCGTTGGGCGCTTGCTTAGGCGCCGGCTCGAAACCATTTTTGGTCCAGGCAGCGGCGCATCAGATAGTCGCGCGCGGTGCAACCGGACGGACAAGTTTTTGGGCGTGACGCCCGTTGATTTACGGACCTCTTCCATCGTCGCCATGCGGATCTCGCGGAGTTGAAAGGCTTCGGCGAGATGGGCCGGCAAATCGGCCAGGCAGCCGGCCATCACGGACCAGAACTCGGAATTCTCGGCCAACTGATCGGGCGACTCCTTCCAACGGGCGAGCGGTTCGAGCCATTTACCGCGTTTGCCAAACAAGCTGCCATGCTCGTCGGTAGCGTCGACTTCGGTGAGCACGCGCTCGCGGCCGACGCGTCGATAGTGATCGGCGATTTTGCGGCGGAGGATCGCGCAGAGCCAGGTGCCGAGCGCGGCCCGGCCGTCGAACGACTCGCGGGCCCGCCAGGCCGCCATGAACGTCTCTTGCACCAAGTCTTCTGCCACTTCCTGCCGGCCCACCCGGCTCAGCGCGAATCGGAGCAGCGCATCCCCGTAGCGATCGACCCAGCGGGCCGGATCGTCGGTGCGGGGCGCTTTGCGCTCAGTATTCACAGCCATGGCCTCTTTCGCCGTTCCCATCGACATCGACAACTTCTCATTTTAGTCGCCGGGAGGGCTGCCGATTTCGGGAATTTCTGTCATTTTTTCGGGATATTTAAGTCCTACCGATCACGGCAGAGGCCGCAGATTCTCCCAGCGGACGGTCCAGGTGCCGTCGTCCGGGAAGCCGGGGGCGTGTTTGCCCTCGGGGGCGCCATCCCAGCCGGCGGCCATCATGGCGGCGGCGGTGAGCAGGCCGCCGTTGCCGGGTAGATAGATCGTCAGGCCGGGGCGCTGGTGGTTGTGGCCGTTGATGCGGTAGAAGTTTTTCGGGGTGTCGAGGAGCAGGGCGTCGACGGCGCGAGCCGGCTCGCCGATGCGGGCGGCGCACATCGCGGTCATCGGATAGTCCCAGCCCCAAGTGTTGGGCCAGTTCCAGTTCTGCCAGACCCAATCGAACGTGTGGCGCATCGTCGCGGGATCGATGCCGGGACCGGGGAGCACGCCCAGCGCGCCGAGCACGGCAGGGTGGTCGTCGTTCCAGCGCGGATTGGTGTAGCTGTCGGGCGTCGTTTCCGTGAAGGCGTATTTGCCGTCGACGACCAGCGGCTTGGCGAGCTTTTCGAGCACGCGGTCCCACTCGGGTTCGCGCGGCATGCCGAGCCGCTCGCGCCAGGCTTGCGCCGTTTCGAGACCCCAGCGCCAATAGGTGAGCTCGAAGGTGGGATTGAGCGTGGCGTCTTTGGGAAAACGCTCCTGGGCACATTGCAGGATGGGGCCGAGCACGTAGGCGTCGGCATCCGCGTCCCAGGTGGCGTACGACTTCATGAATTCGGCCGTGGCGAAGACGACATCGCGATATTTGTCGAGCGTCGCGCGATCGGGCTGCTGGCGATAGGCGAGCTCGGCGTAATAGATCGGATGGGGTTGTTGCCAAATGAGAAACGGGCCGATGGTCGAGGGCGATTCGGCGCCGCTGGGGCTGGTCATCTTCGGCCAGCGGGCGCCGGTGTAGCCTTGCCGCTGGGCGGTCGCTTCGGCCGCGGGCAGGATGCGTTGGTAATAATCGAGGCTGCGCTCGAACATCGGCCAGCGATCCCAGAGCGCGAAGTGGACCGCGTGCCACCAATGCATCTCGAGGTGGAACTTGCCTTCCCAGCTGTTGAAGGTGAGACCGGTTTCTTGCGGCGGCAGGTCGCCCGCACACTGGATCGCGGTAAGATACTGCGAGAGGACGATGCGGCGTTCGAGCTCGCGCCAGCGCGGGTCGCTGCTCTGTGAGAGATCGATCGCACCGCCCGTGCTCCAGAAGTCGTGCCAGTGGGCGCGGGCGAGGGCGGCGGTGGCGTCGAAGTCGGAGATCTCGCTGTCGACTGGTTGCGGCGAAAATTGTAAAGCGAGATCGAGCGTTTGCGCGCCGTCGGTCGCGGTCAGTAGGAAGTCGTGCTGCGCCACTTCTTCGAGTTTGCCTTGGTGAGACCAGCGGGCGGCGACCTCGTAGTGGTCGTCGTCGAGAGTGCGGGCAAACTTCGCGGTCGTCGGCGTTGGCTGCGTAAGCTTCGTTTGGTGAGCCGCGGGGTGATCCCAATCGGCGGTTTTCACGGCGCCGGTGCCATAGGGAAATTTGACTTCGATCGCGACTTGCCCCTTGGCCACAAGCGGCGAAGTCACGCGGACCGCCAGCAAGTCGAGCGTCGGATGACAGACCGTCTCGACGTCGACCGACTCGCCCTCGAAACGAAAATGGCTCACCAGCACTCCATCCCAAAGACGCAAAGTCTGGCGGATATCCGTCAAATCACTCGGAGCGGCCGGCTCGCCATTGGCTTTGGTGAGTCGAAAACCGACGCGGCCCAGGTGGAGCCGATGTGGATTGGCACGGAGCCAAGCAACTTCCGGCGTCCGCCGGTCTCCCGGAATATCGGCGTAGCCGACCTGGCGACCTTGGGCCTCGAACTCGCGGAAGTGGAATTTTTCGATCGACCAGCCCTCGGGATTCGGGGCCGAGTGCCAGCCCCAATGAGACAAGGTACCGAGCGGAATCGTTTGGTCGTATGCATCGGGAAACGTCTGCAGGCCAGTCACATCGGCGGTGAACGCGAATTCGCCGTTACCGACCGAGAGAGGCGACTCGACGTCGAACCGCTCGACGACGGGGTCGTGGCGCGTAACGAGCGTTTGGCGATCGATGGGCTCGGCCGCTGCGAGTTGCGTAGTAGCGATCAGAACGGCAGTAGCAAGTGCGCCGAACGTCGGCCCGCGGGATGAACTCGTCATGTTACGCACATTCCTGATTTCTGAGGGGATTTTGTGGTAAAAAGTGGCTCGAACCAATGATGATAGTGGCCGTACAAAACTTGGATTTCTACCTTTCGCGCGGCGCTTAGGACTTACATTGAATTTGGCAGGGGGCCACTTGTCTAGACGAGCCGTATGGCTCGAAGTATCATACGGCGAAACTTATCCGGGGGATGAACATGATCCAATATAACCGACGACGCTTTCTTCAGGGGGCGGCTGGAGCGGTCGCCTTGACGGTGTTGCCGCGAGTCGCGCGGGCCGACGTGAACAGCCAAATTCGCGTCGCTACGATCGGCCTCAACGGGCGTGGAAAAAGTCATCTGGACGGCTTCGGCTCGCACATCGTCGCGCTGTGCGATTGCGATCGCAACGTGCTGGAACAGCGGGCTAGCGACTTCGAAAGCAAGGTCGGCCACAAAGTCGATCGGGTGGTCGACTACCGCGAACTGCTGGATCGCAAGGACATCGACGCGATTTCGATTGCCACGCCGAACCACACGCATGCACTCATCGCGGTGGCGGCCGCCGAAGCGGGCAAGCACGTTTACTGCGAAAAGCCGGTTAGCCAATGCTTGTGGGAAGGGCGGCAGATCGTCAACGCGGCGCGGCGCTACGATCGGCTGATCCAGTGCGGTACGCAATCGCGTTCGAGTGTCTGCAATCAGCAGGCAGTCGAATACGTTCGTAGCGGCAAGCTCGGCAAGATCAAGTACGCGGTGGGCACCTGTTTCAAGCCGCGACCGAGCATCGGCAAGCTCGCGCAAGCCGATGAAGATTCCGAGCTCGGTCGACTACGATTTGTGGTGCGGACCGGCGGCGAAGGTGGATCTCTATCGACCGAATTTGCACTACGATTGGCATTGGGATTTCAACACGGGCTGCGGCGACATCGGCAACCAGGGTCTGCATCAGATGGACGTGGCTCGCTGGTATCTGGGCGAGCAGGAACTCGCCGCCGCGAGTGATTAGCGTCGGCGGGCGACTCGGCTACGACGACGCGGCCAACACGCCGAATTCGCAGACGGTGCTGCTCGACTACGCCGCTGCCCCGCTGATTTTCGAGACCCGCGGCTTGCCCGTAGTCGAAGGCGGCCCAGAGCGGCTGGAGCCCGATGGACAACTACAAAGGCTCGCAGATTGGCGTGATCGTCGAGTGCGAAGAGGGCTACGTCTCCTCGTCGGCCAGCTACCAGACGGTCGAGGTCTTCAACCCGGCTGGCGAACAAATCGAGCAATTTAAAGGCGGCGGCAACCATTTCCAGAACTTCCTCGATGCGTTGGCTTCCGGCCGGCGCGAGGATCTCAACGCCGAAGTGCTGGAGGGGCATCTCTCCAGTGCGCTGTGCCACATGGCCAACGTTTCCCATCGCACTGGGCGAGAAGCAAACGGCGAGCGACATCAAGACCGCGGTGGCCGACAATCCGACGTTTGCCGAGTCGGTCGACCGGCTGCTCGCGCACCTTGCAGGCGAACGAGATCGACGTCGATTCGCCAACCGTGACGCTCGGCCCGATGCTCGAGTTCGACGTCGAAACCGAGCAGTTCAAGAACAACGACCCTGCGAATCACCTCGTGCGGCGCGAAGATCGCAAACCGTTCGTTGTGCCGCAAATTGCATAACAACCAGCAGAGCAGTCACTCACACCAAGAGGCATCGATGCGACAGTTGCAGAGCGGGCTAGTTTTTGTACTTTTCGCGTCGATGGTACTCACGAGTTGGCAATTTGCGGCCGCCGAGATCACGGTCGAGAAATCCGAAAAGGGCGCCGTCGTGAAAGCCGACGGCCAGCCGTTCGCGGAGTATCTCACGCGATCCGGCCACCAGCCCGCGGTCTGGCCCGTGATCGGCCCAACCGGCAAGGCGATGACCCGTTCTTACCCGGCCGGTCCGCTGCTCGACGGCGAAATGAACGATCATCCGCACCACCATTCGCTTTGGTTCACGCACGGCAACGTGAACGGCCACGACTTCTGGACCAATCACGAACAGTCGCATCAGAACACGGAGATCGAGCACCGGGAATTCGTCGCCACCGAAAGCGGCGACACCGGCAAAATCGTCACCCGCAACGACTGGACCAATGACGGCACGAAGGTCTGCGAGGACGAGCGGACGCTGGTTTTTGGCGAAGACGAATTCGGCCGGTATATCGACTTCCTGGTGACGATCACCGCGTCGGAAGGGGATGTCACGTTCGGCGAGACAAAGGAAGGCTCGTTTGGCGTGCGGACCAATGCGCCGCTCACGGTTGATTCGAAGCAGGGGGCCCACCTCGTCAACAATCGCGGCCAAGAGGACGGCAAAGCCTGGGGCATGTTCGCCGACTGGATCGACGACTACGGGCCGGTCGACGGCGAAGTCGTCGGCATCGCCATGTTCAACCACCCCGACAACTTCAAAAGCCCAACACGCTGGCATGCCCGCACGTATGGTTTGCTGGCGGCGAATCCGTTTGGCGAAGGCGACTTCCCCAAGGACGAGGGCCACGGGAAGCAGGGCCCGAAGACGATTGCCAAGGGCGACAAGCTCTCGCTCCACTATCGTGTGCTGCTGCATCCGGGCGACGCCGAAGAGGGCCGGGTCCAGCAGGCCTACGAGAAGTTCATCTCGGAGTAGGTTGCGCGCTCCCACCGACTTGGCATGCCAGCATTGCATCAACCGCTGCTAGCGGCCGCAGAATTGTTACGATCAATTTCTTCTCCCCAAATTGCCGATACTCAACCAGTGGCGGATTTACGCTGGTATCTCATCGTTCGGCATTGAGGGAGCTTCATGGCAGCGAAACTCACCGTGCTCATTCCTTGCAAGAATGAGCGACGCAATATCCGGCCGTGCATCGAATCGGTGCAATCGATCGCCGACGAACTTCTGATTGCCGACTCGGGCTCGACCGACGGCACGCTCGACATCGTGCGTGACATGGTGGACTCGCTCGACGGCGAATGCCGGATCATCGAGCGGGACTACATCAACTCGGCCGACTTCAAAAACTGGGCGATTCCCCAGGCGCGTCACGAATGGGTGCTGGTGGTCGACGCGGACGAACGCGTGCCGCAGGAGCTGGCCGATGAGATTCGCCAGTTGCTCGTCAATCCGCCGGCCGAAATCGATGGCTATTGGATCGGCCGCGACAACCACTACCTGGGCCATCGCATCCACCACTGCGGCTGGAACACGGATGACGTGCTGCGGCTGTTCCGCCGCGAACTGGGCCACTACCAGACGCGCTGGGTCCATGCGGAAGTGGAACTCGACGACAGCCGCACCCAGCGACTGAAAACGCCCTTCCTCCATTACACGACCTGGAGCACCGACGACTACCTGAAAAAGATGAACCGCTATGCCGCTTGGGGCGCGCTCAATTTCCGCGACGAAAAAGGCCGCAAAACGGCCGGCTTCTTGCCGATGATTACCCGCGCCCCGCTGCGATTCTTGCAGCTCTACGTGCTACGGCTCGGCTTCCTCGACGGCATCCCGGGCCTGCAGGTGTGCATGTTCACGGCGTTCTATTCGTTTCTCAAGCAGGCCAAGCTGTGGGAGATGCGGCAAGCCGTTCCCCAGCCCGATCCGGAATCGGGTCGTCCGCTGACGGCCGACGGCGAAAACGAAACGATCGACTTCGCCAAGGCGCAGCGATCGCGCGAGGATTCCAAGCAGGAAGCAAAACGTGTCCGACGTGCGGCCTGAGCCCAAGCGACTTGATGACGAAACACTCTGCAACAGACCATTGGCCGAGCTCGGCGCGAGTCGTTGAATTCGGCGCGCGCGATGGGGTGCTGGGCGAGCAGCTGGTCGCGGCCGGATTTCGTTACTTGGGTGTCGTGGAGAGCGAGTCACAGGCGGCACGTCTCGCTGGGTGGCATCCGCGGCTCGAGAATCGTCTCGCCGTTTCTCGCGCGGCAAAACGAGTGCGACAAAACAACGCCGACGTGCTCCTGCTCCGCGACGGCGCGGCGGCGAAGTTGCGGCGATTCCGCGACGTCCGCCACGCGAAATTCGTCGCCTGCCCGCTCCGCAACGGACCGCTGACTCTGTGGACGATGCTGTTCTGGGCCGGGCAGTTCCTCATGGGGCGGCTGGCCTGGCCGCGCATCGTCCATGTCGGCAAGACACGGCTGATCTCGTTTCGCGTCCGCCGGCCGAAACCATACAACACCACGCGGCGATTCATACCGCATGCGCTCGGCGATCGAAGGCTTCTTTGGACATTTACGAAGGGGCGGCGTGCGGCATGCCGTGCTCCGCTGGTTCGACGAGCTGCCGTACTTGGCAGCCGGCGAGGATCTCGATCTGTTGGTCGACGACGATTCGCTCGCCGCGGTGCGCGAGCTCGTCGAGAGCGAGCCGGGAATCCAGGCCGTCGACTTGTACTCCGTCTGCGGAGCGCCGGGGGCCGACTTTCAGAAGCTGCCGTACTATCCGCCCTACCTGGCCGAGCAGATCGTCCAGCGCAGATCGTCCATCGAGATCTGTGCTCGGTGCCGTCGCCGCGCGATCACTTCCTGAGCCTGGCGTACCATGCCGTTTATCACAAAGGCGCGGCATCGGGTCTGCCAGCCGGCAACACCCGCACGGCCAACGTTGCACAAGCCGATCATGAATACGCGGCGATTCTCGACGATCTGGCGCAGCGGCTCGGTATCTCGGTGCCGATGACGCTCGCCGATCTCGATGCCTATCTCGATTCACAAGGCTGGCGGCCGCCGCACGACATGTTGGTGCGGCTGCGCGGAAGAACAAATGGCTCCGCACGCTGGTCCACCAGGCGGCCGACGACCCGCGCGATGCCGGCCTGGCCGTCTTCCTGCTGCGGCGCAAGGCGCTCGCTCGCGGCGGCGTGAAACGCGCGACCAAGCTGATCGCCGAGCATGGCTTTCAAATCGTCGAAACGATCGCGATCGACGGGCCGCGAAGCGAAACGGTCGCCCGCAGCCTGCGTGGCGGCAATTGGGGAGCCGGCCCCTGGGCAAAATCGGGCGGTGAACCGGTTGCGGCGATCGTCGCGTTCGATCCGGCGCCGATTCGGCCGTCGCGGCGCGAGCGGAAACGATTCCCTTGGCTGGCCAACGCCCGGCTGCTAAAGAAAGACGCGATTCGCGACGCCTTCAATGCCAATCGGTCTGCGAGCGAACACTGCAACGTGATCCATTCGAGCGACAATGGCCGCGAAGCGCGGGACTATCTGCGGATCGTCGCGCCGGAGCGAGTCGACGAGATCGTCGCGCGGCTGCCCACTGGAAACGTTCGTCTAGCCCGCGCCGCTTGATCTTCAATTCCTATCGACGCCATCCTTGGGCACGATGCTGAAGTTCCGCAGCGTGATCTCGCCGACGTTCACGATCACGCTCGCCTTGTCCGCGTTCTTGAACGTGCAGTTCTCGAGCACCACGTTTTCGATCTTCGAGTCGTCGAGCCCCGCAAAGTAGAGCGGGTACTTGCTCTTCTCGGAAGTGATGCCGTCGAGGTAGATGTTCCGCACGGTCGGGCTGTGGGTGCCGCGGTCCTTGTCGTAGCCGAGATTGATGCGGACCACCGCGTCGGCGACCTGGCCGACCTGCACGTTGCGGACGTAAAGATTCTCGAGGTAGCCGCCGCGCATCGTGTTCGACTTGAGTCGGATCGCGCGTTCGAGGTTGGGGCTGTCCATCGCGCAGTCTTCGACGAACACGTTGCGGATGCCGCCGCTCATTTCGCTGCCGAGCACGACGCCGCCGTGACCGTCTTTCATCTTGCAGCCGCGGATGATGATGTTCTCGCTGGGGGTGGCGATCCGGCGACCGTCGGCGTTGCGGCCGCTTTTGATGGCGATGCAATCGTCGCCGGTGTCAAATGTGCAATTTTCGATCAGCACATTGCGACACGACTCGGGATCGCAGCCGTCGTTGTTCGGGCCGTGGCTGTTGACGGTGATGCCGCGGATCGTGACGTTTTCGCAGAGTGTCGGCGTGACGATCCACATCGGCGAGTTGGTGAACGTGACGCCTTCGATCAGCACATTCTTGCACCGCTGGGGCTGGACAAAGTTGGGCCGCAGCTCGTGGCCCGCGCCGAAGACACGCTCCGCGGCCGGCACGCCGTCCTCGCCCATTTGCCGCAAGGCTTCCTGATCCTTGCCGCCGGAGCCTTTCCAGTTCCACCAATTCTTCCGGCTGGCCTGGCCATCGAAGGTGCCGGTGCCCGTGATGGCGATGTTCTCCGCGTCGATCGCGTAGAGGAAGGGCGAATAGTTCATCACCTCGTTCCCCTCATAGCGGGCCAGCACCACCGGTAGATAATCGGCCGGGTCGGTGCTGAAGCGGATCGTCGCGCCCGATTCGACGTGCAGATTCACATTGCTCTTCAAGTGGATCGGCCCCTTCACCAGCCAATCGCCGGCCGGGACAACGACTCGCCCGCCACCCGCCGCGCTGCATGCTGCGATCGCCTTGTCGAACGCGGGGCGACAATCGGTGCGGCCGTCGTCGACCGCGTCGTACTTGCTCACGGGGAAATCGCGATCGGGAAACGTGGGCGGCTTGATCTCGGCGAGGATCCCAGGGACGGCGTCCCAACCAGGTGGCGTCGGCCGCCGCGGTGCGATCGGCGAACAACCATCCGGTAGTAACCGAGACCAACAGCGACCCGACGAGAAAACTTGTTCGCATGACATGAGTTCCCCGGAGAAGAGTTACCCATAAAATAAACGCGGCAGCCAGTTTTGCAACCGGCTGCCGCGGAATTTCCCCCACTCTTAAATTCGACGCGACCCCACTCAAGCAGCCCGGCGCCGAACACCCACGAGGCCCAGCACACTCACGAGGCACATCAACAACGTGCTTGGTTCGGGAACGGCACTGGCGAAAAGTGAACCGCTGCCCGATCCGCTCATTTCACCGAAGTGTGTTTTCCACAAGGCATAGTCGGTCTGGTCGATGGTGCCACCATTGCCGTTGCCATTGAGCAGGTCGCCTTCTGGCATGTTCAAGTTATTCCGCCAGATGGTGTAGTCCGCGGCGTCGACTTTCGTGGTCGCCGTTGAAGTCACCGAGGAGGCCCTGAACAATGGTCGAGTCTAAACCGATTAATACAATGTCCACGCCGGTACCAGGACCGTCGATTCCGTCGCCTCCACCCGCTGAAGTATCCAAAATACTCTTATCGGAATCACTCCAAGTGATGTTGCCGTTGTAGTGAATCGTCCATCGATAGGTCGACTGGCCGAACATTGCCGACACGATGCCGCCATCACTGTAAACCGCGCTCGGATCGAGCGGATTCGCGGCATTCGCATTTGAAAAAGTGAGTCCCAGGGATCCAACGGCACCACCAATGATTCCATCGCCCGTTAAATCGTAGTCGACGTCGAACAGGCCAAGATCGTTCGGAATTCCGCTGCCATCAACGATGGGCGCTTCGTCTAACACAAGGCCAAGACGCGACGAACGGATGCCTGAAGGCTGCGATGAAGTCGGGGAGTTCTGTCCGTTTGCAAGAAACATATTCTCCGCTATCTGTACTGCACGCGTCCCGCCGTTCGCATAGTGGAACTCTGAAATCGCCACACCTCGTTCCACACCATCGGGATTGTTTGTACCGCCGCCACCATAGGCCGCGGAGTAGAACTCCCGTACTCGAAAATGTCCCTCCGTAGCCGGGTTGTGAACGATTAATTTCCCTATCCCTCCAGCACTGCTCGACCCGCCGGCCGACAAGCGGAATCTAGTTGAGGTTAGTAATCCCTGTTCAAACGTCCCACCTTGATACTCGTAAGTACCATTGCCGAACGACTCACTCAGACCCGTATCGCTCGACCCAAGATCTACGTCGCCGAAGTTATTGATTACAGTACCGCTCTCTTGAATAATCATTCCGCTGGACGGTATGTCGGCCACGCCACTCGTTCGACCGATTTGCCACCGAGTGTCACTCACCGTTGGGTCCGCCTGCAGATCGCCGCGAATCCGCAGCGTCGCGACTCCTGTATTGGCAACCATCGAAGTTGAGGCTGGTTCGCGTCCCATATAAAGTCGATAAATGGTTTGACGACCGTAGCCTGGTGGGAAAGGATAGTCCCCGGGCGCTGCGTCAATTGCCGCGATATTTGGATCATTCGTTGGGTCGTAAATGACTTCGGTTCCGTCAGCGCCGCCATTGATCAAAACATCGGTAGCCGCTCCGGTGTCGTTGCCTGGCGGCAAATAGAACGGGGCGACGGCCATCGTCCCTGGATTGGTAGGACTCCAATTGAGTGGGTCGAACCACCATGGAGTCTGACTTCCGACGGGCTGCCCCATATCACTTAACGAATACGAGTCCCATGAGGTTGCCGCTGGTAAAGGTCGTGCCATCAGCACGATGACAACACCCAATACCACGGATATCCAACTATTTAAGTTCGGCAATATTTTCATGATAACCTTCCACCCGTGTTGCATTTCCCTAGCGTAACTCTCTACCGCGTGACGTAAGTGACTTTGGCTCTTCGATTCAAACCAAATATCTACATGTGACTTAATTAGTACGCCTCGACTATGCCGTAAGCGAAGGGCGGTGATAGCCTAGTATCCCTCGTGGCAATCAGGAGAGACGGTCCCGTTTTCGCGACTATAGACTTCACCGCCTGCACGCGTGGACATAGCGTCCAGCACCAACGGGTCCGTCGACTGCGATATTGATTGCACACTTCCATCGCACATGACGAACAAAACAATTCCGGAATGCATGCTGCCAAAGCCGTTGTCACCATCCGACGACGTCGTGCCAGCCGCCGCATTGGTGGGCGGCGGCAAACCCGGCCGTTCGGCAAATGGACGACGCTTTCCCAATTGCACGCCCGGAAAATTATCTCCGTTGAAAGCATGTCCACTTTCCGACGTACCGCGACCAACTTCCCCAGCCAACAATGTCTTGCTGGTACCGTCGATAATATCTTTTAGGCCAGTCCGTGCTCGCCAACTCTTGATTCCACGGGTGTTCGGCGTCGTCGTATATTGGATTTGCTCCCGATTACATTGGGGAATCGCTCCGTCCACCAAATGCGATAAACTTCCATCGGGGTTGAAAGGATATATGAACATGCCAGTCGCAGGGTTGAACGTAGGACAAGTCGATCCCGCGACAGCGCGAAAATCGGAGACTGACCCCTCCCATTTCCCTCCTTCCGGCTGATTCAGCATGTGGGGGTGGCCATCCTGCGGATTGGGGCCCCGAACAATCGTGGCGTCGTGTTGCTGCGATGGGCACAAAAATCCCGGAATCACCGCAGTTCGCATCTCATAGGTTTGGTCGTAAAAGCAACCGGCATCGTAGTCCCACAAATTCTTGATCGCCGATTCTTCCATGTAGTCAAGAATCAGCAACAACCAGGTGGGTTGACCATCGTAGATCCTCATCGGAGGCAATTTCTTCGTTGCATCGTGAACACCAAGGGTCGCAAGACCAATTTGCTTCAGGTTGTTCTGACACTGCGAGCGCCGCGCCGCTTCGCGGGCCGCTTGGATCGCCGGCAGCAAGAGTGCTACCAGGATGCCGATGATCGCGATCACGACCAATAGCTCCACGAGCGTAAAGGCGCCGCGATGACCTGCGCTGTGTGAATTCGCGCAGCATTTAAGACCGTCTGTTCTCTTTGCCGCCATGGTTCCACCGTTCCTTTTGCCCAAACCGGTCGACCAACCGTCGACACTTACCATTCTAGTCACGTTACGGGAAATCGGCGCCGAATTGCGCTAAACGAGATGCTCTAAGACAAGTCCGCCGCTGATTTTCGTGAGAATCACAGTCGCTCGAGCATCGCGTCCAGAGTAGCCCCGGATTGAGCGGACAGACCCTTGACTCGTCGTCCGTTTCTCGGTTGCTACTCAGGCCGCTGGCCCACCGCCTGCCCCCAAGGCAAAGTGGCCCAATGCCCGTTACGTTGATTTTAGTCAAAATAGATTTGCGTCCAAGCGGTAATTCTTGCAATAATGTACCGGAAACACGCATTGCCTCGTATTGAGACAATGGGGGAGTGCGGGAGCGGAGGGGGTGGAGTAGTGGGGAACGTATTTCAGTCCATACTCTGCCGCTCCTCTCCACTACTCCACTACTCACCCTTTCCACTACTCCCCTTTTCAACAAATGAAACCAGCCAAAGAAATCGCGTTGGCCTTCCCTCGCGGATCCCATCAGGAAGAGCTGATCAACGGCGTCTTGCGCTACGCCTCGGAGAACGGCTGCAACTGGACGTACATCACCGCGCCGGAATCACTCGCGCTCTCGGTGCTGGATCTCAAAGGCTGGCGCGGCGACGGGATCATTGCGGCGCTCAACACGCCGGCCGAGGCCTCGTGTGCAAAAGGCTTGTCGCTGCCGATCGTGAACATCTCGGCCACGCTGCCGAAAACGCCCGTGCCGCGGGTGAGCGTCGACAGCCGTGTTGTCGGCGAATTGGCGGCCGACCATTTGATCGAGCGCGGGTTTCAGCAATTTGCCTACTACGGCCTGCGCGGCGTGGCGTACTCGGCGGTGCGGCATGAGGGCTTCGACGAGCGATTGGTCACGGCCGGATTCCGCAGCGTGTCGCTGTTGATGCCGCCCACCTATCGGCTGCGGAGCCAACTGTGGCGCGACCAGCAGCGGAAGCTGGTGCAATGGCTGAGCCGGCTGCCGAAGCCGGTTGGCTTGTTCGCGGTGACCGACTATCGCGCGCGGCAGGCCCTTGATGCTTGCCGGCAAGTCGGACTGCGGGTGCCGCAGCAGGTGGCGGTGATCGGAGTCGACAACGAAGAGGTGATTTGTGCTTACGTGCAGCCGCGGCTCTCGAGCGTGGCCCGCAACAATCGGCAGGAGGGCTACCACGCGGCGGCAATGCTCGATCAATTGATCCGCCACAAACCGCTGCCGAGCATGGAAGAAACGATTCCGCCCGTCGGCGTGGTGGCCCGCGAATCGACCGAGACGGTGGCGTTCCAGGACCCGCGGCTGTGCGACGCGATCGACTATTTGAATGAGAACCTGGCGGCGCCGCTGGGCGTGCAAGAGCTGGCAACGCACGTAGGCGTTTCGCGGCGGTGGATGGAGTATGCGTTTCGCGAGGCGCTCGGTCAGAGCCCGTATCAATACATTCGCCGCCGCCGACTGAAGCTGGCGCAGCGGATGCTGGAGAAGGACACGCGGGTGAAGATCTACGAAATCGCGAAGCAAGCCGGCTTCTCGTCGGCCAAACAATTCTCGATGGCGTTCAGCCAAGAATTCGGCTCGAGCCCGCGCGAGTACCAGCGGACGCGCAGTCATTGACGACGGCCAGCACGAATCAAAAAAAATGCAGCGCCCCGAAATTCAGGGCGCTGCATTGGATTTTACAACTTATAGCTTGCGGTCGAACGCTTTAACGTCGGCGGCGGCGGCCCGGCCAAAGCCAAGGCACCAAGACCGAACAAAGCCAATGAAGCAGGCTCCGGCACTTTAATCGGTCACTTCCACCTTAAAGAGGCTGGTGTCGAACGATCTCGGCAGTCGTCGTCGCACCGGACGGCCGCATACCGAACGTGTCGAATTTGAAGCCGCCACCGGCCACGCTGCTATTAGGAGTCGGATCCGTAAATGAAACGGACACGATTGCCAGTGCCGTTAATATTCCCACCGGTCATGGAAGCGACAATGTCGAGTCCGTCGGAAGCATTGTGCGTCAGCGTCATCTCGAAGGTGTATTCCGTGCCATCGACGTAGCCTACTGCGCCTGTGCCAAAACCAGCAGCGTTGGCAATGGAAGTCCAATCACCACTCGAACTCAGCAATGAACCGCTGCCAGCGGTGCCAGGATTGGTTCGTTCCAGCAACTGGAAAGGCGTGCTTCGGCCCGTCGTTTGGCCGAAATTCAAGAACATTCCATAGCCGGTATAAGCACCACTACCAGGTGCACCGTCAGCAGCAAGCCGAGCGCCTGCCGGAGAGTCGACGAGCGCAATCCGCATGTTCTGA
Source organism: uncultured Planctomycetota bacterium (assembly GCA_963847905.1). Taxonomy (GTDB): domain Bacteria; phylum Planctomycetota; class Planctomycetia; order Pirellulales; family Lacipirellulaceae; genus DASYDU01. The sequence continues at coordinate 50,201 of CAWKBP010000010.1, forward strand.
CTACCGTTCGATGCGTGTTACGTTCGTGGGAGTGAAGATCCAGGTGACCTTCATCTGGTCGCCAATTTCGGCAAGATTGACTTCACATTCTTCGGGGGTGAAGTAGGTTGTCCACGAAGCGGACAGAAGTCGACTTGTAGCCGATGAAAACTGCCCCTTCAAAGGGCCGCCAACAGCAGTCGTGAGAGTACCATCGCCACCATTGAACCAAGCTGACTCGATATCACCATCGCCGTCCGAATCCGTGCCGTATTCAGAATAAGTCGGCGGAGCCGGGTCGGTACGATCACCGTCCTGCCAAGTATCGTTGACAATCAGTGCGGCCGAGGCCGAAGCCGCCACACAGAGCGCAGCGGCCAGAGTACCGGCGGCTGCTAAGAAATGAGTTGTCCAAGCACGCGACATCATTAGCGTTCTCCTTAAAACGGATTGCCCAGAGGAGCGATCTCACGAGAAGTTCCGAAAAGTCCGCCACAACCGCAACGGGCGACAAACGCAGACTCTCAACGAGAGGAGAGATAGCCGCGTCCGCCACCGACACTATTCACCCTAATTGGCAGGTAAAAATCGGCCAAGCATTTGTTATTGCAAAATATGTCCGGAAAGCCGCATGTCCAAAAGTCGCGAAATCCCCGAAAAACCGCAATCGAGGCCGGGCGCCGGCGAAAATGGCTTGGCTGGTCCGCTCGATCAATGTGCCAAGTTGCGGCGAACTACTGGAGAATGGCCGAAAACAAGGACGGGAGAGAAGCGACGCGGACGGGACTCGAACCCGCAACCACCGGATCGACAGTCCGGGACTCTAACCAATTGAGCTACCGCGCCGTGGCTGAACCACAAGAATTCTGCCTATCGGTAGAAATCCCGGCCGGATTTGGCGACATCGCCCTCGACGTCGCCCTCAGCCGTGCGAATGGATAACTATAGCAAGGGCCCGCCAGAGCGACAAGCCACGGCCGCCGCCGGAAATCGACTACCCCAAAAGACTTGCGGTGGGGGGACGGTATTATCGGTCCAGCCGCTAAAAGTGGCTCGGGCTGAGCGAATTTGGTCGGTGCTGTGGGCTAGATTTGAATGGACCGCCGCCGTCACTTGGAGCCTTTCCCCATGTCAGAACTTTTTCAAAACCTGTTCAGTCACAGCCTCAATTTACGCGGCGACGTGTGGGACTGGTTCAATCGGCTGACCCGCGAAGAGTGGGTCGTGGTCCTGGCCGTGGTCTCCATACTGGGGTTCCTCTGCATGCTCGGCTATGGTTCGCGGAGCAAGTATTAGACTCGTTGCAAACCGCCGCGACGACGGGGTGGCGGCTTGCCGGACGCAGGCCGAATGGTCTGACGCGCAAGCCCTTTTCTCGCATGACGACTGGCTTCTCGGCGTGTCGAGTTGACGGCAGGTCGCGGTGTCTCTTACGATCAATGGCAGAGCGAGTCGCAGGCGTCGCAGGATCCCGGTTTGTCGCAGCCGAGAGGACGATTGTGCTGCGGCAGCGGTTTGATAAAGGAGCATCAGATGCCACTATTTGAAGTCGAAACCGAGAGCCACATTTTGATCACTTGGGCCAAGGACGAAGATGCCGCGTCGGCGGTCGTCATCGACGCTTATCCACAGGAGTCGGTGATGCGACTGACCAAGCGCCCGCGCGACACGTGGGTGATCTCGAAGAGCGCACTGGGGATCGCCGGCAAGATGGATCCCTGCACGACGGCGCACGATTGCCTCTCCAAGGCGGAGGGGGACAAGATTCACGCGATTCGGTTGTACATGCACGAGACGGGCGTCGATCTCGAACAAGCGCGCAAGATCGTGGAATCGAACATGGTGATGGGCTGGTAGCGACTTTCGCACTGCCAATCCCGGTCGCTCCCCCAATCGGTCGCTCTGCCCGTCGCGTCGCTCTGCCGATCCAGTCGGACAACGACTCGATTGATGTCTGCTGCTGATTACGGCAGCCTTACTCTTCGCCGTGCTAGGTCGCCCGGCAACGTTTTTCAATACGTTCGCGTTCCGGCTGGATAGATCGGCACATTGCTTGGCAGCGGCGGCGCCGACGTGGAAGTAGTCGGCCGTGTTGCGACTTCGACGCTGCGGCGGTGTCCTGGTGGATCATGGCGATTCCCAGATCCCGCGCGTGCCGTGGGTCGGTAATCTGCACGCGCTGCCCGGCAAGCCAGATCTCACCACTATCGGCGGTGATGGCCCCGGAGAGCACCTTCATCAACGTACTCTTCCCGGCGCCATTCTCCCCAATCAACGCCAGAATCTCCCCGGTGCGCAGGTCCAGGTTGACCTGCTTCAGCGCCTGCACGCCAGGGTAGGACTTGGTGATGTCCCGCATTTCGAGGAGTTGTGTAGCGGTCATCTGCCCCTGGTTCCGGAAGTGATCACGCGAAACCTGCAAGTGCGGCCGAAATCTTCTGCCCATTGAGTACAGCGTGCCGTAATCGTGTCGTCTCGAGCTTGCCGAGAGACCTCGCCAGGGTCCTCGATGGATGCAGGCCGAGATCCCTCGACTTCGCTCGGGATGACACCTTGTGCGCCCGATCAGCACCGGGCGCACTGTGATGGATCAGGACTCCGGGTAGTACTCGTCAACGTTGTCCGCCGTGATCAGCTCCTGCTGGGAGACCACGGTGCCCGGCACATCCTGGACCTTCCAGGAGGCGCACAGCGACTTCCAGCGCGGTGCGGCCCATCTCATACGGAAAGGAGGCGATGGTGGCATCCATGTGCCATCCCGCACCGACTGAATGGCATCGGGAACGCCATCCGTGCCGACCACGATGACCTCGTCCTGCTTGCCAGCGTTGACCACGGCCTCGACCACGCCGAGCGCCATGGTGTCATTGTTGGCGTAGAAGGCCTTCACGTCCGGGTTGGCGCGCATGATGTTGGAGGCAGCATCGAGCGCCTTCAGGCGGTCCCGTCGCCAGGCTGGCTGGCCACCAACTCCAGGTTGGCGTGCTCACCGACGGTGGTGGAGTAGCCATCAATGCGCTGCTGGGCTGCCGGAGAACCTGCCTGCCCTTCGATCTGCGCCACCTGGCCGCCATCAGCCAGTTGCTCGGCGATGTAGTTGGCTGCCATGACGCCCATCTCGCGGTGATCACCACCCACGAAGACGGTCGCCTCAACCTTGGCGTCATCGACGTTGATGACCGGGATCCCGGCGGCCTTGGCTTCGTCCAGGAAGGGCTGCAGGTTGGAGCTGCTCAGCGGGGAGACCGCGAAGGCATCGCAGTCGCTCTGCATCATCGCCTCGGCGATGGCGAGCTGCCCGGTCAGGTCCGACTCATCCTTGCTGGCCTGCACCTCAACCGTCACGCCGAGTTCGGCAGCCGCGTCCTCGTAGCCCTGCTTCATCTGCTGCAGTGCTCATTGATCAGGGTCTTTTCGATGGCGCAGATCTTCCACTGCTCGCTGGGGTGGGCACCGGGCCGAGCGCGGCCTCCAACTCGGCGACCGTGGCCCGGTCGGTTGCGGCCTCTGGCGTGGCGTCCTGAGCCATCACCGTCGAGGAGAGGAACATGGCCGGAACGATCAGGGAAACTGCCAACTGGGCCTTTATGCTGCGTCGCATCGTCACATCCTTCATTGATTGGCGCCTCGCGCAAGCGGCCTCCGGTTGCCCGGGAGCTTGCACCGCGCTGCACTGCGGTGCCGGTCTAAAGCCAGGACCGATCAACTTCCAGGAACGGGCATCCATCCTCCTTCCCGGCCGTGCCATCCTCCGGCGTTCATCGCAGGTCCTCCACCACGCGTTCGGCAGTGCGCCAGGCCATCGCTGCAATCGTCAGCGTCGGGTTCTGCCCGGCGAGGAGTTGAACGTGGCTCCCCCCAGCACGAAGCAGTTCGGAGCATCGTGGATGCGGCCATAGCCATCGCAGACCGACATCGCGGCGTCCGCGCCCATGCGGCACCCGCCGTAATCGTGGGAACTGCCGACCCCGGTCCAGGTGCGGCCCTTCCAGACCTGCACCGCGTCCATCGCCTGCATGATCTCCACCATGCGGTCCTGCAGAAAATCGATCATGCGCAGCTCGTTCTCGCGTTGGCGGTAGGTAAAGCGAATCACCGGCAGGCCAAGGCCGCTGCGGTCCCGCACGTGGGGATCGAGGTCCATGGTGTTGTCGTAATGGGGCAGGGATTCCGGCTGCGCCCGCAAATAGGTGACCTTGTTCCAGTTTTCCAGCATCCAGCGCTTGTAGGCGCTGCCCCAGGCTGGGAAGTCTGGTGGCACATTGCCGGCGGCGCTGATTGGCTGCGTCTGGTTCTCGGTGCCGATCGCCCCGCCCCGGATGAACCCGAGCCCCGTGTGATCGAAGAAGTCGGCGTTGTAGTCGTCAAGCGCCACCGCCTGGGGTACCGGCCCGGCAAAGCGGTTGACGTCCTCCCGGAAGAGGCCCATCGTCTCGATGTACTGGTGGGTCATGAAGTAGTGGCCGAGGAGTCCGGCGTTATTGCCGAGTCCCTCCGGGAATGCGGCGCCCTGGCTGAGGAGCATCAGCCGCACGTTTTCCGTGGAGTACGCGGCCAGCAGCACGACTCGCGGCTCAACCCGCTGCAGCGCGCCATTGCCATCGACGTAATCAACCCCTGTCGCACGACCACTGTTGTCCGTTGTGATGCGCACCACGCGCGCGTAGGGACGCAGATCGAGACGGCCGGTGGCGATCGCCTTCGGAATCGTCGTCACCAGGGTGCTGGCCTTGGCGCCGTTGTAGCAGCCATAGCCGCTGCAGAAGCCGCAGTAGGTGCAGGCCGGGCGACCGTCATACGGCACGGAGTTCACCCCGGCCGGGACAATGAAGGGGTGCAGGCCCAGGCCGCGTGCCGCGTCCCGGAAGCGCTCGCCCCAGCCAAAGGAACGCAACGGCGGCATCGGGAAAGGCGCGCTGCGGTCCTCCTCCAGTGCGTTGCCGCGCGCGGCATCCGTCACCACGCCGTCCACCTTGTAGGCTGGGCCGGAGACGCCCAGGGCGTACTCGGCCTTGGTGTAATACGGCTCCAGGTCATCGTAGGTGAAGGGCCAGTCCACCACGTCGGCCTCGTACGGGATAGCGTCTTCGCCGTAGCGCTCGATCGTGGAGGAGCGGATGGTGAAATCGGTGCGGAAGAAGCGGCGCGCCCACGCCCCCCAGTGCACAGAGCCGCCGCCGACTCCGTTCATCATCATGCCGAGCGAGTAGTCCGCCGGGCGCGTGGGTGAGTTGGCGTCGTCTCGCAGCGTTTGCAATTCGCTGTTGAACTTGGGTCCGAGGGTGTTGCGCTGGTTGTACATGGTCAGTTCGTCGGGCGGGAAGTCCGTGTTGGCCCAGTGCGGGCCCGCTTCCAGCCCGACCACGTCCAGGCCAGCCTCCGTCAGGACGTGAGCCGCCACACCGCCAGCCGCGCCCAGGCCCACGATGCAAACGTCTGGCCGCTGAATCTGCCCGGAGCTCATGGCTGCACTCCCGTGCCGGGGAGATCGATGCCGAAGGTGTCGTCTGCCAGCGTAGTCAGGGGCCGCCATGGCAGCACCACCCCGATCTGTTCCTCCGCCTCCGTCCAGACCCGGTGAATGCCGGGGTAGCCCATCAGCTTCCAGCCCACCAGGTCGCGGTTCCCACCGTGGGCCGGGTCGCAGAACATCCCTTCCCGCGTGTGCTGGATCAGCAGTTCCATGAAGGCTGGTTCCAGGCCAAAGGTTCGCAACTCGCCCTGCTCGATGCCGTACAGGATGGCGTCCTGTTCGATCGCTTCCAGCTCCGCGAACGGCGCCCGTCCCAGCACCTGGCTGGCGGCGTTGAGCCTGGCAATGCCTTGCCGGTAGGTGTCGGCCAGGTGCGCGTAAGGGCCCGCCAGCGCGCGGTCCAGATAGACCGTCACGCCCGCCTCGCGTGCGCCGGGGCCGAGTTCATCGCTGGGGAAGATGCGCGCGGTGACTGCCTCGATCGTCTCGGCGTCAGTTCCTGAAAAGAAGAGCAGCGGCTCACGCCTGGCCAACGGGCACCTCCTGCGCCGAGAGCAATTCTGGCCGGAAGAGGCGGTGATCCATCAGCTTCGGTCCGGCCTCCGGGATGATCGGCGCGAAGGCCATGTGGGCCAGGATGTCGCGCTCGATCTCAACCCCCGGCGCAATCTCGGTGAACAGCAGGCCGTCGGGCATGGCCCGGAAGACGGCGCGCTCGGTGACGTACTGGATATCCTGGCCGCGGCTGAGGCCGTACTGCGCGTTGTACGTGACCTGCTCAATGCGCTCGCGGAACTTGCGGTGCTTCCCCTCGCGCACAATGCGCAGCTCACCCGCTGCCACCTCGACCTGCAGACCGCCGGCCGTGAAGGTGGAGCAGAAAACAAGCTTCTTCGCATTCTGGGAGATGTTGACGAAGCCGCCGGTGCCGATCAGCTTGTCGCCCAGCTTGCTGACGTTGACGTTGCCGCTGGCATCGACCTCGCCGCAGCCGAGGCAGCTCACGTCCAACCCGCCACCGTCGTAGAAATCGAACTGGTAGGGCTGATCGACAAAGGCCGTGGGGTTGTACGAGACGCCGAAGATGAGGCCCTTGGCCGGCATGCCGCCAATCACGCCCTGCTCAACCGTCAGCGTGATCTGGTCGACGAATCCTTCCTCGACTGCTATCGCCGCCACGCCGTCAGCCATGCCAACGCCGAGATTGACGACGGCACCGGCGAACAGTTCCTGATAGGCGCGGCGCGCCACGATCTTGCGCTCGTTGAGCGGCATCGCCTCCACCCGATGCAGTGGGGTGTGCAGGCGGCCGCTGAAGGAGGGGTTGTACTCCCCCTCCACCGTCTGCCACTGCCCGGGGTGGATGACGATGGCGTCGACCAGGAAGCCGGGCACCACCACCTGCTGCGCCGGCAGGCTGCCCGCTGCGGCCAGCCGCTTGGCCTGCGCGATCACCTTGCCGCCGGCGTTGTGCGCAGCCTGCGCCACCGCCAGCACCTCCAGCCGCGCGCCCTCCTCTTCAATGCTGAGGTTCCCCTCTTCATCGATGGTGGTGCCCCGGATGAAAGCGACATCAATCGGGAACGGCCTGTAGAGGAGCCACTCCCGGTCGTGGATGGTGATAACCTCGACCAGGTCCTCGGTTGTAATGTCGTTGAGGCGGCCACCCTGGTAGCGCGGATCGATGAAAGGTGTAGCCCAACGTGCGTGATCAGGCCCGGGCGACCCGAGGCGATCTCGCGAAAAAGTTGCGCCATCACGCCCTGCGGGAAGTTGTAAGCCTCGAAGCGGCCCTCCAGCGCCATGCGCCCATCTCCGGCGCCATGGCCCAGTTGCCTGCCACCACCCGCTTGATCAGCCCTTCCAGGGCGATCATGCCGAGGCCACCATCGGCCTTGTTCCCGATGCCGGTGCAGTGGATCAGGGTGAGGTCACGCGGGTGCTCGGTTTCCAGGAAGC
>CAWKBP010000011.1:0-81898 GCA_963847905.1 uncultured Planctomycetota bacterium
GGCATGCGGCGGTGCCGGAGTAGGACGTGGTGCCGCCCGGACGATACTGACCTGCCGGTGCTTCGATTCGCACGTTGGCCGATGAGACGGCGGCAGTCGGGGCTGGGGCGGCTGGAGTTGCCGACACGATTTGCGTTCCGCCATAGGGCACGTTGGATTGCGGCCCGATCGGTGTGATTGGTGGCGGCGAGAACGGCGGGCTGCTGGGCGCGGCGGCGCTGGTTGGCGCGGCGGCCGTAGGCGCGATTCCGTAACGGTCATCACCGGAAGACGGGGCAGTGCCTGGCGACGGCGCGTAGGCGGGTGTCGTCATCGAGGTATTCGTGGCGTAGCGATCTTCGGACGGCGAGCTCGCGGCCGTGGCGTAGCGATCGCTTTCGAAGGAATCGCTGGCGGCGACAGCGGCAACCGGCGCTGCGGCAGCTGCGATCGGAGTGACCGGTGGGGCGGGAGTGGTTGTGGCCGCCTGGTATGCGCTTGGATTGTAGGGGCCGGCCTGCGTGGCGACCGTGGTTGGTGTCGCGGCGTACGGCGATGCGATCGGCGGGACGGCCGCGACGCTGCCGGGCGTCGGCTGCGTGACGGGCGCCATTGTCTGTGTCGTCGTGGGTGCCGTCGTGGGATAGGCGGCGGTGGGATACGTGGCGGTCGGAGCGGCGGCAATCGTTGCGGCCGACGCGGCAGGGATCGCCGAAAGGGGCGGGACGGTGACTGGGGCAGTGACGGGAGCGGTGGCCACCGGCGTTGTGGCGGCGACGGAGCTGGCCGAAGGGGGCGCCGCGGCCGCGGTCAACGATTGGGGCGTGGCTTGTGTCGACGGGAGGACCGGGGCGGTCGGTTCGGCGGGCGCGACGCCATCGGCCGAGCGAGCGAGGAGCGAATTGTCGGTGGCGGCGTCATCGCTCTTCCACCAGGCGAGCTTTTTGGGCATTTGTGCCCAGCGCGGTCCCGATTGGCAGCCGACGAGCGCGACGACGACAAGCGACACGCAAAATAGACGAAATGATTTGGTTTTCATGGCGAATTAGCCCCCCGGGTCGTTCGCGCGGAATTGCGGGGCGCGGCGAAGCGACGGTTTTGCGAGTTTGACAGATAGGGTCCTTAATTCAATTGTTCGGCAAATGGGGGCAGCAACGTTTACCGATTCGTTACCAGTGGACCAAAGGCGGAATTTCGCCGAACCGTTCGGGCGGCCGAAAAGCGCTGCTATCGGGGTGCGAAAACTTAAAAAACGCGGCGGGATTATAGGAGGATGGGGGCGGTGGTCAACGGCAATCGATGTTTTGTCGTGGTGGCAGTGGTAGCAGGGAGTCGAGCGTTGAGAGTTGAGAGTTGAGAGCGAAGGCGGCTTGGTTGTCGTCTTTGGTAATCCTCGGGGTTTTGTCGAAGAGGACAGGTTGCTGGGCAGGGGTAGGAGGCAGAGGAGGGGGAAATTGATGATTGATGATCGATGATTGATGATCTGAACGGTTGGTGGCTGGCCTGGGTGACAAGGTGACAAGCGGCAGGGGGCAGGGGGCAGGGGAGTGGGTTTTGAAATGGGGGTTTTGAAATGATTGGTTGTTTTCTCGGAAGTTTTTGAGTTTTGAAATGGGGTGGCGGCGGGCCGAGTTTGTAAGTGGTTGTGGTTGGCGGGTTTGTGGCGAGCGGTTTTGAAGGATCGGGGTTTTTGATTTCAAAACTCGGGGCGATTTGCTGGATTCGCCGAGGAAAGGCCAGGTTTTTCGGCGGGAGTCTTGAAGGGGCGAGTTTCAGAATGAGTAGTGGAGTAGTGGAGGTAGGGGAGTAGGTTTTGGGCGATGGCGCAGCGTGAGCGTTGGCCGGTTTGGCTGGCGACTGAAGACTGATGGCTTTCGAATTCGATTGTCAATGAACTGGGCGGCGCTTGTGCCGCGTGACGCGATCCGCGGAGGAATGCCTCGCACGCGAATCGGCATCGGATGGTCCACTCGCCGTTATAGCCGATAGTGGACGGATGTAAAGTATCTGTATTCGGCCACTTCGTCTCAGGTAGATTGGGCCAAACCACTTCGGAGTGGGATGACTTCCGGAGCGTTATGAAGAACGTGGCGAGCTCTTGCGCTTCGCCTTGGTGTGCACTACATCGTACATATCTTTTGCTTCGTCGCGGTCGGCGGGGATGTAGGGGATCATGCCGTGCTCGTACGCGGACTGCTGGAGTTTGCGCGGCGCGTGGCGGACGTCGACGATCATGCCATTGGTCAGCTCGACCATCCAGACGAGCGGGTTGTCGTTCAAGCGGCTGGGTAGCGTGAACTCGGGGTCGAGCGGGATGATCTCGAGCCCCTCACGAATATCTCTTGACTTGCTATGCATGGTTCCCATCGAAACGCCGAACCACTCGGCAATCTCTTCGGATCGCATGTAGGGCTCCGTGCTAGGATCGCCGAGGAAGTTGACCCAGCCGATCGTGTAGACGATGCCGCTGGCCCAGCTGGCTCGTTTGCCCCGGCCGACCGGCGAGCCATCTTGGCAGACGCCGATTGCCAGCTCGCGACACAGCGATTGGTACTCGGTGTCGAGCCGCTCGTTGCAGAACTCGTCGGTCAGCGAGACGAGTTCGAGATAGATCCTGCGGAACTCGGCAGGAACCTCGTCGCTGCCGCAGATCAGCGGGACCTCGTCCGTCGTGTTGGTTTCTTTGCGTCCCATGGCTTGGCTTCCTTGCGGGAATGATCGTCAATCGCCTCATTGTTGCCGAGTGGTGGGCTGCTGAGAAGTGCAAGGTTCTTCGCGCACGCTGGCTCGCTCAACTGGGAGTATTGCCAATCTACGCGGAAACCAAGCGAGCTGACCGGCTTTTGTTCCGCGGAGAGTTACACGAAGGGAGCGCCGTAGTTTCTCGGAATTTTGGAGGTTCGGAATTTTGCCGCAGATGCCGCAAATGTGCGCAGATTTTGAAATCATCTGCGGCCATCTGCGAAATCTGTGGCGAACACTCTGTCCGTCGTCGCCGCAGATTCTGGTGTTTTGGCGGGGCGACACGTGATGGTTAGCTAAACCGCCCTTCGGCTACGCTCAGGACAGAATGGCAAACGGCTTGGGTGGCCGGTTGTGGGGTGGGGGCGGCTACGTCAGGTCCGCGGCGTAGGCGTGGAGGGCGGATTCGTCGCCGGTGTGCCAGAGGAGGATGGTTTCGTTGGCCGCGAAGATTTGGCGGTGGATGAGGTCGATCATTGCGCCGGCGGCTCGGCCGGTGTAGACGGGGCCGACGAGGAGGCCTTCGGTGCGGGCGAGGAGTTGGATCGCTTCGCGCTCGAGGTTGCCGACGATGCCGTAGCCGGCGCCGAGGTAGTTGTAGTTGGTGTGGAAGTCGTCGGCGGTGAGCCCGACGTCGGCGCCCAGGAGGGTTGCGGCGTCGTTGGCGATTTGGCAGACGCCGGCGAGGAATTTTTCGTCGGACTGGGCGTCGGGGACCTGGTCGATGCTGATGGCGGTGATCTGGCCGTGGAAGCCGGCGAGGCGGGCGCCGAGGACGATGCCGGCTTGGGTGCCGCCGGAGCTGGTGGCGAAGAGGAGGTGGTCGACGTGTTCGTCCGCGCTCGGCGAGTTGCTCGACCAGCTCGAACATGGCGACGACGTAGCCGACGGCGCCTAAACCGGTGGAGCCGCCGACGGGGATCACGTAGGGGCGGCGGCCGGCGGCGCGGAGTTCGTCGGCGAGGGTGGCCAGGCGGGCGTTGCGCTCTGGTTTTGGTGTCCAGTGGACGGTCGCGCCGAGGAGTTGGTCGAGCAGCAGGTTGCCGAGGGGCGGTTGCGGCTGGCCGCCGAGGATGAGGTGGCACTTGAGCCCGGCGATCGCAGCGGCCGCCGCGGTTTGGCGGCAGTGGTTCGACTGCGGTCCGCCGGCGGTGATGACGCTGTCGCAGCCTTGGGCGAGGGCGTCGGCGAGGAGGAATTCGAGCTTGCGGGTTTTGTTTCCGCCGGTGGCGAGGCCGGTGAGATCGTCGCGCTTCACTAGCAGCCGCGGCCCGCCGAGTGCCTTCGACAGGTTGGGCATTTCATCGAGGGGCGTTGGCAGCTTGGCGAGCGGCAAGCGGGGCAGGTTGTCGATCGCGGGGGGGAGGCTGGGCATTTGGCGGCTCGTTGGTTCGCGTCGGTAAATGATTGGCCGCCGATTGGTCGTTCGGCACTCTATCTGACATTTTTGGACGCAACCACTCTTGCGTTGGGAGGCGAACCGGGATCGCAGTGCGTTGCAGCGAGGGCCGTCGGCGTTCTGAGTTTAAGATGCGGAATTTTGCCACAGATGACGCAGATGGAGATAAGAAAATCACTCACCACGAATCTGTGGCGAACGATTCGGCGGGCAGCGAATTGGGAAACCAGCTATTGCGCGGCACCGAGAGGGAATCGACCGCGAATGGCAATAAAAGCACGGCCGCCGCGAGGAGGATGGCCGCGGCGGGCTCTGGGATTGCGATTGAGTTTGCGGCGGCGGCCGGCGGATTGGCTGAAGTTTGCTTTCCAGAGATTGTAGTCTTGTATCGTCGACGGTGCCGTCGTAGTTGCCGTCGGCGGGGTGGGCCGGCGAGGTTGGTTGGCGAGCGCGTTGCGCCAGACGGTGTAGTCGGCGGCGTCGACGCGGTTGTCGCCGTTGAAGTCGCCGGGGAGGAGGCGGGTGCCGGTGATTTCGATGTTGAGTTCGTCGGCGGTGAGGCCGTTGTGGGATTGGTTGATGAGGACGGCGACTTTGGAGAGGTGTTCGTTCCAGTCGGAGTAGGCGAAGCCGTAGGAGTCGGAGAGGTTTCGAATCGCGGCGGCGTAGATGTTGTAGAACTGGTTCACTTCGCCGAAGCCGACGGTGAGCTGGCGGAGTTGGCTGCCGGTGAGTTCGTGGACTTGTTTGCCGACGAGGGCGGGGTTGACCGTGTCGCTGGCGGTGACGAGGTGGGTGCTGTTGACGTAGCCGAGGTTCAGCGCGGCGTAGAGGTCGCGGGCGACCGCGCCGGCGAGGTTGTTCATGGTGGGGCCGACGGGGCCGCCGTCGATGCCGTACCAGGGGTTCGACATGTAGAGCGATTCGGCGAGCGTGACGGTGGGGTCGGCGGGGTTGGGGCCGGCTTTGTACGAGGCGGGGATGAGGATCGTGCCGGGCGTCGAGGCGGCGCCGCCCGAGCGGGTGAGCAGGTAGTTGCCGGCGGCGTCGAGGGCGGCCGTGTATTGGTAGTCGACGCCGAAGGCGTGGCCGTCGAGGATCGTGGCGCGGCCGGCGGCTTGGATCGCGGCGAGGTAGGCGGTCATCGAGCGCGGGTCGGCGGGGTCGTTGTGGTAGGCGTCGGGGAAGCTGTTGGCGCCCTGGATGCGGATGAACTGGCCGTCCGCGCGATGGACGTTCGAACCGTTGGGGACGGTGAGGGCTGCGAGGGCGGCGACGACTTGGGCGTCGGTGTGGCCCTTCCAGCCGGCGGCGGTGTTGGGGCCGGCGAGCGGCGTGCCTTGATGCTTGAGCTGGAGCTTGAGTGGGATGGCGAAGTTGTCCATCGAGGTGAGATCGGCGACGTCGGCGGGGGAGCCGGACTCGGTCAGTTCGATGAAGTCCCAGCGGGTGTTGTAGCCGTCGTCGCCCGGATGGACGCCGGGATGTCGGATCGGCGAGCCGGCGGCGTTGCGGCCGGGGTCGGGGAGCGGGGCGCCGAAGGAGATGTAGGCGCGGCCGGAGATGAAGCGGTTGAGCGCGAGGCCGGGGGCGAGATCGGCGAGCGAGTAGGAATGGCCGAGGGTGATGTTTTGCGATTGGCCGGCGATTTTGACGTCGTAACCGGCCTCGGCGGCGGCGCCGAACCAGACGAAGACCTGGTCGTTGGGATAGGGGCTGGTGTTGGTGAAGGAGAGATTGATCGCGGCGGCGGGGGCGGCGAGGGCGAGGAGCGTGATCGATGCGAGGAGGGCGAGGGTGGGGCGGGCGAGAGGGTTCATTTGACTGATTGTAATTGCGGCACAATGGTTGGCGCAAAAAAATAGCCCCGGGCGTTCGGCAGCGGAACTGCCGAATCACCCGGGGCTAAATAGGTTGCGGACGCTGAGCGGCTTTGTTATTTCTTTGCCTTGGTATACCGCTCGTTGACGGCGTTCCAATCGATCACGTTCCAGATTGCGGCCAGGTAGTCGGGGCGGCGGTTCTGGTACTTCAAGTAGTAGGCGTGTTCCCAGACGTCGATGCCGAGGATCGGCGTCTTGCCTTCCATCCAGGGGTTGTCCTGGTTCGGGGTGCTGGAGATCGAGAGCTTGCCGGCCGAGTCGACACTGAGCCAGGACCAGCCGCTGCCGAAGCGGGTGGCTCCGGCTTTGACGAGCTCTTCCTTGGCTTTGTCGAAGCCGCCGAGTTCGGCGTCGATCGCTTTGGCGAGCTCGCCGGTGGGAGCGCCGCCGCCCTTGGGGCTCATGATCGTCCAGAAGAGCGAGTGGTTGGCGTGGCCGCCGCCGTTGTTGCGGACCGCGCCTTTGATGTTGGCGGGGACCGATTCGATGTTGCGGCAGAGGTCTTCGATGCTCTGTTCGGCGACGCCGGCGCCTTCGAGGGCCTTGTTGAGGTTGGTGACGTAGGCCGCATGATGCTTGTCGTGATGGATCTCCATCGTCATGGCATCGATGTGGGGCTCGAGGGCGTCTTTGGGGTAGGGGAGTTCGGGGAGTGTGTATGGCATGGTATCCGCTCCTTAGAGGTGAGATGCGTGTGAACACCGCCAAGATACCCGAGGGGTGGCGGGGTGACAATCGGCGCAGATGTGCAGGTTGTGTGCCGGTGGGGGAGATGGCGCGGGGCAAACGCGGAGGACCGCAGAAGAGCGCGGAGCAGTTCGGCGGGCTCACCACAGGCAAGTTCCGCCGCTAAATGGCGGGGGACAAATTGGCGTGCCGCGGATCAGGCCGAGCAGTCGATGTCGCGGAGGAGCTGGGCGAGGCGATCGCGCTGGCGCTGCATTTGCTCGGCGTTGTCGCGGATTTGTGTGGCATCGAAGCGGAGCTCGTTTTCGCGTTCGACCCGGTCTTGGCGGTGAGCGAGATTTGCAAAGATTTCGTCAAACGCGGCCGGCGAGGCATGCTCGTGGGCGGTGATTGTGGGCCGGCGAGCGGGCTTCGAGGCGATCGGCGTGAATGGTTGCGATTCGGCGTGCATGGTGAGGGTTCCTTCCGATGGGGAGAGGCGGTTGGATTCGTGTCGTGATCAACTTGGTTCGACGAGAACGACAGCGTCGGGGAGCGGTTCGTGCGCGAGGCCTTCGTGCTCGATGGCAATCAAGTACGATTTGAGGCTACCCAGCAGGCCGCGGGCCTTGGCGACGGTCGAGTCGTGTCGGCGATCGCGATCGCGGCAGGGGTGGATCGTCACCTCGACGTGAGTCTCGATGTAGTTGCCTGCGGCGAAGCCGTGCGAGTTGCTGCGCTGGATGTGCTGCTCGGAGAATTGCAGTGTGATGTTGAAGGCGACTTCGCGGTCGGACTTGCGGCGATTGGAGGAGCTGAGCCGATCGGTGAGCTCCATGCTCATTTCGTTTTGCTTGGTGCTGATGATTCGGGCGTTCTGGTCGGAGACGAAGCCGCGGAGCTTCTGCACGGCGACCTCGAGCGGCACGGCGGTTTTGAGCGTGGCTTCGACGAGCGGTTTGCCGAGCCAGCCGCGGAATGGCCACCACGATTTCTTGATAGGTTCGTCTGTCATACCACCTCCCAATTGGACCACTTGATTGCGGCCCTGATCTTTGGCTTGCAGGAGTGCCCGGTCGGCGCGGCGGAGCATGGTCTCTGGGGTGTCGCCGGTTTGTAGTTCGGTGACCCCGAAGCTGGCCGTGATGCACTTCTGCCCCAAGTAAGTGTGCTTGAGTTCGGACAGCCGCCGGCGGATGACTTCGGCTTTGCGGGCGCCGGAGGCGTTGTTGCAGTCGGCGCAGAGGATGACAAATTCCTCGCCGCCGTAGCGAGCCACCAGGTCGCCGGAGCGGCACATCGATTTGAGGAGGGCGGCGAAGGTGATGATCGCGGCGTCGCCCGCCTGATGGCCGAAGGTGTCGTTGATGCGTTTGAAGTGGTCGATGTCGGACATGATCAGGCTACAGGGGAGGTTCGACTCCTGGTGGGCGGCGACGAAGTTGACCAGCATGCGGTCGAACTCGGCGCGATTGGCAACCTGCGTGAGCGGATCTTTGGAGACTTGCAGATGGAGGGCCTGGCAGCGTTCTTCGAGCGAGGTTTCGCTCGAAGCGTCGTGCAGCAAGATGGTGGCGCCTTGCATGATGCCGTCGCTGCGGCGGACCGGGATCGTGTGGAGGTCGACCGCGACGTGGCGTCCCTGGCGGCCAATCACGTTGACGCGGCCGATCGACTGGACGCCGGATTGGATCGCGCGGGAGACGGGGCAGTCGTCGTCGGTGATGCGGCTTTGATGGTTGTTGTACATGTCGAGCAGGCTGGGCAGGAACATGCGGCCGAAGGCGGCTTGGCTGCTGACGCCGGTGAGCCGTTCGACGCCGGTGTTCCAGAGGACGATGCGGCAGTCGGCATCGACGAAGAGCACGCCGTCGTGCATGTTGTCGATGAGCATTTTCTCGAACAGCGGCATCGGCGAATCGCTGGTTGGCACCGACGTCGGTTGATGATTGCCGGTTCCCTGCCAGGGAAGATCGCCCGTTTGCTGCGAGAGATTGCGGAGCCAATGGCGGGCGAGTTTTTCCGTGAGTAGGTCTTGATTCTGGGCGAATAGCTCGCTGAACTTGCCGACCAGCTCGGGGTCGAACTGACCGCCGGCGCAGTGGTACAGCTCGGCGATCGCGCGTTCGCGCGAGCGGGCGGGGCGGTAGACGTGGTCGGTCGTCATCGAGTCGAAGGCGTCGACGATCGAAAGCATGCGGGCGGCCCTCGGCAAGGCGGTGCCGGCAACGGTTTGGTTCAGGGCGCTGCCGTCGAATCGAGAGCGGGCGAAGCGGACGACGTCGAGCACATCTTGCGCGGCGTCGCAGCTGGCGAGGATCTCGAGCGTCATCGCGGTGTGCCGGCCCATCGACTCGGCTTCTTCGTGTGTGAGCCGGCCTGGCTTGAAGAGTACTTTGTCCGAGACGCCGATCTTGCCTATGTCGTGTAGCAGCGCTGCGATCTCGAGCGCATCGCGTTCCGCGGAGTCGAGCTCCATCATGGCGGCCCACGAGCTGCAACCGAGCGCGACGCGGACGCAGTGGGACGCGGTGGCCGGGTCTTTGCAGCGGAGCGCGGTGTGCAGGCCGCTGGCGATGCCGAGGCGGGCATGAACGAGCTTGGTCTCGTTGCGATCGGTGAGGCGGTTGCTGACCGAGTTTCCGCTTTGGGCGGCCGCTTCGTCGAGCGACTGCAGCAGCGAAGCCACTTCGGCCGTGCGATCGATCACTTCAGGGATCGCGATCGCTGCGGGTGATTCAAACGCTGCCGTCGGCGCGATGACGGGCAAACCGTCGGAGTTTCCGGGCGCGAAGACGTTCGTGGTCGCGGTGTCGGCCATGTCGAATGAGTCGTCTCGTGGGGGAGGGGAACGACCGCGTTTCGGCGGACCGATCCTCGGGTTGGATGCCTCGAGAAGCGTCCGCAAAGGACACTTCCAACGAGTGCGTTCTGGCATACGAAAGTGAATACTGTTTTCACTGTAAATCTAGGTCGACTTGGCCCTTTGGGCAAAACAGACTGTGGCTGTAGTGCGAGATTTCACAGTGAATTGCTAGACGATGCGCGGCGCGATCGGCACTACCGCAGCGGGCGACGGCCGCAGCAATCCACCAGCTTGCCCAGGCGAAACAGGCGTTATTACCGAATGCCGCCAAACGGCACGCCAGCCGGTAGTCGTGTTTTGCCGAAATGGATTATGCACCCCATGCCGGATGCGCGGTTCGGCGGCGTCGTAACGGCTTGGCAGATCCTACAGGTTGCTCCTTATGTCGAGGTTCCTTGGTCGTGATAGCAGGCGGAGACGCGTCCTCAATGAGGAGGCGTTGTCCGCATCGAGTGCCCACCTGGCGATGCACGGCACGAAAGCGGACGAGCGTGTCGACGACGGGCCCCGCTACAGCGACGCGGCCGGCGTCGAACATCACCCGCAAGTGACGGATTTTTTCCCGCGTCGCTATCGCACGATCGGCGCGCTGGCGGCAATCGGAGTGGGAGCGACGGCTGCGGTCGAAGCGCTGCACTGGTTTGTCGCACCGCTAGCGGGGACGTATGGCTTCGAGAGTGCCGCGGCATTTGATCTGACGGGCGCGGGAGGCGTGGCGGCGTGGCTCTCGGCGGTGGTGCTGATGCTCGCCGCCGTGACGTGCGTGTTGATCTACTCCTTGCGGCGGCATCGGATCGACGATTTCAAGGGACGGTATCGTGTCTGGATGGCGGCGGCGGCCGCTTGTGCGCTGTTGAGCCTTGATAGCGTGGCGCCGATCCATCGGCTCGTCGTGTCGGCCGCTGCGTACCACAGTGGCTGGACCGCACTGCGCGGTCATGCCGCGTGGTGGTTGGTGCTGGCGGGGCTGCCGCTGGGCTGGGTCGCGCTGCGAGCCTGGCTCGACGCACGCGAAAGCCGCCTGGCAGCGGTGACACTCGGAGCTGCGATTGCTTCGTACGGAGTGGCACTGGCCAGCTATCTGGGCTTGGGACTCGCCCTACCGCCACAAAGCGAAGTGATGATCACCAGCGGGGCGGCGCTCTTGGGCCACTGGTTCCTGCTGGTGGGTGTTGTGTCTTATGGTCGGTTCGTCGTGCTCGACGCCCAGGGGCTGATCCCGGTGCGCGAGCGGGCGCGGGCCGCCGCAAAACAAGCGTCGTTTTCTAGTTCGAAACACGGTGTAAAGGATCGTGAAGTGAAACGCGTGGCAGCAGATTCCACGTCCCCGGGCCACTCGGGCCCCTTGCGTACGTTCCGCGAGAACCTCAACAGCTCGGCGGACGACGCGTCGAATTCAACCCAATGGGTCGATGGCAGCGAGCCCGTCGCCGAGAGCTACGACGAGGAAGATGGCGACTTCGGCGACCGTCGGCTGAGCAAGGCCGATCGCAAGCGGCTGCGAAAGCAGAAGCGGGCGGCGTAGACAGGGAAGCTGTTGAGCTGGATACTTAAGCGCATTGAGACTGTTAGCCGAAGGCAGTATTTTGGCCAGCTACCGCGATGTACTCCCGTTCGAACCTCTGGCTGGAAGCGTGACGGCTAAACGCTAATAGATTCGCTCGCATCCATGACTGTTCGCACGCGATTCGCCCCCAGTCCGACCGGTTATTTGCACATCGGCGGGGTGCGGACTGCGCTGTTCAATTGGCTGTTTGCCAAAGGGCAGGGCGGGCAGTTCATCCTGCGGATCGACGACACCGACCAGCAGCGGAACGTCGCGGAGGCGCTCGCGCCGATCCTGCATGGGCTCAAGTGGCTGGGCCTGGAGTGGGATGAAGGGCCAGACGTTGGCGGGTCGTTCGGGCCATACTACCAATCGCAACGGCTGGATCTTTATCAATCCGCCGCGAAGCAGTTACTCGCGAGCGGCGCGGCGTACCGCGACTTCGCCCGGCCGGAAGAGCTCGATGCCGAGCGGAAGGCGGCGCAGGAAGCGGGGCGGTCGTTTATCTACAGCCGGCGCTGGCGTGCGGAGACCGACGCTGATGCGGCCAAATTTGAAGCGGAAGGCCGGCAGGGCGTCGTGCGGCTGTTGATGCCGCGCGAGGGCGTGCTGGTGCTCGACGATCTGGTGCGCGGCCGCGTCGAGTTTCCTTGGGCCAGCGAACAGGACCACGTTATTCAGCGGGCCGACGGAACGTGCCTCTACCATCTCGCCTCGGTGGTCGACGACCACGCGATGCAGATCTCGCACATCGTGCGGGCCGAGGAACATCTGTCGAACACGCCGCGGCAAGTGTTCATCTTTCAGCAGCTGGGATACGAGCTGCCGACGTTTGCCCATCTGCCGTACGTCGCCGAGCCGGGCAGCAAAACGAAGCTCAGCAAGCGGAAGCTCGACAAGTATCTCAAGAACCGCGACTTCGCGGCTCTGATGGCGCACGGCCAGTCGATCGCCGGGCGAATGGGACTCGAAGTCTCGGCCGAGACGTTTAACCCCGTGATCGTCGATTTCTATGAGCAGGTCGGCTATCTGCCGGACGCGATCATCAATTATTTGCTGCTGCTTGGGTTGGTCGCTCGACGACAAGACGGAAAACTTTACGCGCGAGGAAATGCTTGAGCATTTTTCGCTCGAGCGCGTGAACAAGGCCCCGGCCAGCTTCGATCCGGAGAAGCTGATGGCGTTCGAAGGGCGGGCGATGCAGGCCTTGCCGATCAAGCAGAAGGTGGCGAAGGTCGTGCCGTTTCTTGCAGCGGGCCGGGCTGGTCGCGTCGCCGCCGCCCTGCGACACCGGGCCGTATGTGACGCAGCTGGTCGACGCGGCCGGCGATCGGATCAAGGTGGCCGGCGACATTCTCGACTACGACGAGTTCTTCGTGGCGGACGAGGCGTTCGACTACGACGCGAAGGCGTTCGAGAAGCGAATCACGAAGCCGGCGGGTGCAATCGAACTGCTGACCAAGTTTCGCGCGGCGCTAGTGGACGTCGAGCCATTCGACACCGCACGACTCGAGGCCTGGATGCACGAGTGGGTTGCGGCCGAAGGGATCAAGATCGGCGACATCGTCCACGCGGTGCGGGTGGCCGTGACCGGCAAGGCGGTCGGCTTCGGGTTGTTTGAGACGCTGGCGATTTTGGGCCGCGAGCGGTGTTTGGCGCGGATCGATCGGGCGCTCACTGCCGCAACGGGGAAATAATTGTTAGCCGGCGACCTTGTGTCGGCGCGAACGCGCCGGGACAAGCCCGCCGGCTAACAGAATCGTTTACTCGCTGGCGATGCAGTAGAGCTTCTTGCTCGAGCGGAGGAAGATTTGGCCGTCGGCGATCGCCGGGGTCGAGCTGTAGTCTGCTTCTCCCTCGAACTTGTTGATGGCCAGTTGCTTGAATTCGCGGCCGAGGGCGAAGACGTATACGTCGCCGTTGCGGCGGGTGTAGTAGAGCTTGCCGTCCGCGGCGACGGGCGAGGCGTAATCCTGTTGCATGAAGCCGCCGCCGCCACCTCGGCCACCGCGACCACGACCGCCGAACTGACCGGGTCCTCGTCCCTGACCCGGTCCTTGTCGGCCGCCTTGATTCTGGGTTGCCTGTGCTGGCGTCCCTTCTGCTGGACTTTCCTCGGCGACGGTTTCCTCGGCTACCGTTTCCTCCGCGACATAGTGGAATGGCGAGCGCATGCTGGCGACCTCTTTTTCATCCTTCGCGGCAGTGAGTCGCTTTTGATACACCTTTTCGCCATCCGCGGCGTTGATGCAATTGGCAAATCCGTCGGCGACCCAATAGATCAGGCCGTCGTGGTAGACCGCGGTGCCGATACGGCCGCGCTGATTGCCGCTCCAGACGACGTTCGTCGTTTCCGTGACGTCGCCGCTGCCGCCGGCGCGGATGGCAATGCCGCCGCCGTCTCGTCCGCCGATGACGTAGGCGATGCCGTCGTTGGCGATCGCGCTGGCGCAGGCGGAATTGGATTCGGCGCCTTTGCAGGTCCAGGTTTGCTTGCCGCTGGCCGGGTCAAACGCCCAGACCTCTCCGGGCAGAGCAAATACGAGCTCCTGGCGGCCGCCCTCGACATCGACCAACACGGGCGTACTCCAGGTGCCGTCGAGCAGCTTGGCTTCCTTTTTCCACGCTTCGGTGCCGTCCGATTTTTTGAGCGCCACGATCGAGTTGCTCTCCGACGCCGCGGTAACGATCACTAGGTCGCCGGCAAGTACCAGGCTCGAGGCGGTGCCCCAATGCCGCTCGTCGAAGTTCGTGCCGACGCTGGTGTGCCAGATTTCGTTGCCGTCCATGTCGAAGGCATAGACGCCGCTCACACCGAAGAAGCAATAGACATGCTTGCCGTCCGAGGCGGCGGTGTTGGCCGTGTAGCCGGTTTGCTTGAGCATGCCTTGTCGTAAGGTTCGTCCTTGACGGTCGGCGTGATCGACTTGTCGAAGATTTGCTTGCCGGTCGCGCGGTCGTAGCAGACCAAATGCCGGACGAGATCGTCGGCTCCGTCACCGGTCCAGGAGGTGACGTAAACGCGGTCGCCGACGAGGATCGGGCAAGAGACGCCCAGCCCCGGCAGATCGACGCTCCACTTGAGATTCTCGGTGTCGCTCCATTTGGTTGGCGTGGGTGCTGCGTCGGGGCTGACGCCCGAGCCGTTTGGCCCGCGGAATCGTGGCCAGTCGGATGCGTTCGTGGCGTCCAAACCGGCGAACAGCGTGAAGAGGCCGAGGATCAACAGCGCTGGCGGGACCATCCGAGGGAGGATCGACATCATCAAATCTCCAATTTGTGCTGGCGCGAATGCGCCACGATTCAAGAGGAAACGCCATTCCGTGCCGGCAGCGGCCACCAGCTGTGACCCGCTGTACGACAGCCCGGCAGAGAGGGTTCGCAAAAACGTCGGATTTGTGAAGATTTGCTAGCTGCGGCGCGGGGGCCGTAGTCGCCAGTGCCGCGCAAGGAGTGTCAATCGGCACTGTATTTCACCTCAAAAACGAACGACGCGGAAAAAGGTGGAAATTACCCCCCGGCGTGGGTAGACTTGAAGCCGGAACAGATCGAGGCGCTGACCCTGGGGGCTATGCACCACGCGCGGATCGACTGGCCATGATTGACAACGCTGATTCCACCACTCGACTGGGCCGATCTTGGCGGCGCGAGCGGGCGCTGCGGGCGACCCGCCAGCGACTGGCACAGCTCGAAATCGAAACGCATTGGATCAAAGCGGATCTGGCGCGACTCGAATCGGAAAATGAATCTGAGCTGGCCGTTGAGCTGACTCACGAGCTGGGTCTGGCGGGAGTGGCGGCGCCGCGACCGCTTGAACGCGAAGTCACCCCGCCGCGACCGCGATCGTCCGCTGCCCGCGTCGATTTTTCGGCGGGCCGACGTGCTAGTCACCCGCCGCGCGAAGTCGTTCCGCCCGGCGTCGCCGTCGAGAGGGCCATGACAGGCGCTCGAAGTCCGACGATTCGCCCGATGGACAGGCGGCGGAAGAAAGCGTCGCCCGCGTGGTTGGCGAGCGTCGGCGTTCATCTTGCGGTGCTGTTGCTATTGGCGCCGATGTCCTACGTGATGCTGAGCAATGAGCCGACACCGCTATTTGCCAGCATGTTTGAGGTCGAGTCGCCGAACCTCGACGAGAGCGGCGCGACGCCGATTGAACTCGTCAGCTTCGAATCGTTCGAGGTGCCGGCCGAGGAAGCGAGTGATGCGGCCGCGCTCGCCGAGAGTTTTACCGAGGAGTTTTCGCCGGTCGAATCCGAGTGGAACAGCGAGTCGACCGCGAACCTGGGACAGCTCAACACCTTGCCGACCGACGTGGGGACGCTGATGGCCGGCGGCGGCCGTGGCCGGGATCGGGCGGCTGGTAGTCGCGGCGGCGGACGGGGCGCCGCGGGCGACGAAGCGCGGCTGGGTCTGACGAATTTCTTCGGCACGCCGGCCCGGGCGAATCGGGTCGTGTTTCTGGTCGACAACTCGGGCAGCATGAAGCAAGGGCGGATGGAGACGACGCTCTTCGAGCTGGCGCGGAGCGTCGAGGCGCTCGGCGAGAAGCAGGAGTTCTATGTCGTGTTCTACAGCGATCAGGCGTACCCGATGCTGTATCCGGCGAGCGTGATGACGCCACTCGCGGCGACGCGCGAGAACAAGCAGCGGCTCTATGCCTGGCTCCAGACGGTCGAGCTGTGCAGCGGCGGGGCGCTCTTGAAGGCGATCGAGCTGGCCGAGTCGCTCGAGCCGCACGTCGTCTACATTCTCTCGGATGGCGACATCTCGGGCACCAAGACGATGGAGCAGCTCGCGCAGCCGAGCAGCCGCAAGTTTGCGATCCATACGCTTGGCATGGGCGTGAAGAAGCCGCAAGACGCGCAGAATCTGCTGGCCATCGCGGAGGCCAACCACGGCACGTTTCAAATGGTCCGGCCGCTGCCGGCGGCCGTGCAAATGGCCAAGGCGCGGCCGATCCGCAGCAACTCGTTCGGCGTTGCCTGGGGCACGGGAACCGCGCCACTTTCCCGCTAGCAGCAGTTTTCCCGACAGCAGCTGCATGAGGGCGGCGTCAAACTTTGCGCAGTCTTCGCAGCCGACCGCAACTTCGTCCGCTGTTCAAGTTTGCGGATTGCGCAGGTCGATCTCATGGAGTGATGTCTTTCGTTTGCGACGAGGTTACGGCCACGTTTGCCCGAATTGCGATACGTTCGCAGGACCCGACGCGCGATCCCTTCGCAGGATTCGATCATGCCCGACGTGCTGGAAAAACTTGGCGGTAGCGTGGTGCACCTGATCCTCGGGGCGCTGATCGTGTGGGTCGGGCAGACGACGTATCAACACGCGGGCATTTTGGCTGGGCTCGACGACAAACTGGCCAATATCGACGACAATTTCACCGGCGTCGACAAGCGCTACGAAAGCCTGCGCAAGTGGCTGGAGAACGTCGTCACGGATATGAAAGACACCAATCGCTTGCAATTTACGGCCAAAGAGGGCGACAAGGTCGTCTCGCAGATTCGCAAAGTCGAGGATTCGGCCGTCGATTTGGAGCGGAAAATCACGACCGGCTGAACGAGTTGGAGGTCAAGATCGTCGCGCTCGCAGACGAGCCGCGAGAACTCACACCAGGTGGCGACGCTCGAAGCGGAAGTGGCGCAGCTGCGATTCGCGATGTCGCAAGCCGCGACAATCCAAGCGGCGACGATGGTGCCGGCGCCCCAGTATCAGGCACAATACCAAGCGGAACAGCGGGTGTCGCAACGGCCGGTGTACTTGCCGCCGGTCGGTTCAGGGCGCGAATCACGGCGCTAGTCGTTCTTGCCGTTGTTTCCGCCTCGTTTGCCGCGATCGCCTTCCTTTGGCTGTGACTTGTCGCCGGTTGGCGCTGCGGCTTCCTCTTTCTCCGGGCGACCGCCGGGCCAGGGGCTGCTCATGGCGTCGCTGATAGCTTTCTGCAGGCTCTTCGGGTCGACGCTGCCACTGACGCGGTGGACGCGGACCGTGGTCCGCGGCCGGGCCTCTTCGTCGAGGCGGTGGATCATCTCGACGACGCCGTCGTAGATCTCTTCCTGGGCGGAGACCAACAGCACATTCGAGACGTCGTCCGCTCCGATCGACAGCGCGCCTTCAAAACCGACTTTGAGCGGCGCGGACTTTTTCGGGTCGCCCTCGCCGCTGCCGCCACCGCTATTGTAGCGGATCACGGTCACGCTCTCGCGCGAGCTGCCTTGGTCCTTGCGTTCGCTGGAGTCGAACTCCTTGTCCTTGGCGCTCGAACAGGTCGCGATAGACGTCTTTGATGGCGGCAGCGATCTTGCTGGCGCGGGAGTATTGGACTTTGATCACGCCGGTGCTGCGCGTGCGGGTCGAATCGGCCGACGCGGGCTGATCGTATTCCTTGATCAACTGCTCGATCTCATAGAGCTGGCTGGGCGAGGCGTTGGCCACGAGAATCGAGTTCGAGGGCGGGTCCCAAATCAGCCGCATCGTCCGCCGTTTGGAGAGCTGCATGCCGCTGTCTTTCGGCCCAGTGTCTTGCACCATGCCCCACCAATCGAGCATCTGGCCGCGATCGCCGGAGAGCTCATCTTCAAAATAGTCTTTCAGGTTGTAATAGACGTCGACCGCCTTGGCGTACGTCAGGCGGAACATCTTGAAGCGGTTCGCGGGCGGGGAGAGCTCGTCGACGAGGTTTTCCAGGCGGTCGAGCGCATCGTTGTCTTGCGAGGCGAAGACCAGGCGGCCGTCGGGGGTGATCGTGATGGTGACAGTCGGTTTTTTCTCGGCAGGCGTTTCGGGCGCGGCTGCGGACGCTGAGGCTGTCGCGTCCTGGGGCGAATCATCGGCGACAAGCTGCATCTCGGCGAAGCGGGCGGGCGTGCTCGCTTGAGCGATGTGCCACCTGGTCGACCCGCGTTCGCCCGCAGCGGCACTTTCGTCGGCGGGTGCTGCCTCAGGCTTTGCGTCGGCGGGCGGCACTGCGGGCACTGCGGGGCGCTGGTCCTTGATGATCAGTTCGTTCTCGCCGAGCGCGGGCCACGCTTGCTCGAGCGCGTCGATCAACCGCTTTGTTTGGTCGCTGCCCAGGGGGTCGATCACGCGCACCGGGCGCGGGCCGCCGACGTTCGGCGCGTCGCCCGTCAATTCGGCGAGGAACTGATTCACTTGCGTGAGCTCGGCGTCGTTCGCCCACAAGAGCAGGCGGTTGTTCTCGACGTCGGCGTCGACGCGGAAGCCGGGCTTCGGTTTGTCGTCATTCTGCTGCCGGGAGTCGAAGTACCAATAGGGCCGCTGCGGCTTTTCTTCCTCTTCTTCCTGGCCGGACATCAGCTTGAAGATCGAGCCGGCGACCGCGTCGGCGGGCAAGCGGCGGGGGAGCCAGATCACCTTCAATTGGCGGCCCGTGCCGTCGAGCTCGTCGCGCATGGCGGCGATTTTTTTGTGGTCGGCCTCGGTGGCGCGGGCGAAGAGCGTTTTGGATTTCGTGTCGACCTGTAGCTGCGTGCGCGGATCGAGATTGCCGATCTCTTCCAACGTCATCTGCAGGGCCGACGGGTCCATCGTGACGAGCTGATACTTCTCGAGCCGCACGCCTTCGCTCGGCGCGGCGTCACTTGAAACATCGTCGAGACCGATCGCCGCGGCCGCCGCTGCGGTGCCGGCCGCAGGGACGTCGAGGGCTTTGATCGCCCGCTCGATCGTCGGCATCAGCTCGGGCGGGGCGTTGGCGAGGATGCTGTTTGTTTGGCGATTGACGGCCAAGTAAATCTTCGGCCCGTCGGACTGCAGCATCCGCGAAACGTCTTTACCCTGTTGCTGAATTTGCTGCATCAATTGCAGTTTTTGCTGCTGCACCTGCAAGTCCATCTGCGACGGGCGCGACTTGGGATCGAGGCCGAACAGCACGTAGATCGCTTCGACCACCTTGTCGGCGCGGGCAAATTGCAGCTTGAAGACGCGCGGCTTGTCGATGCCGTCGACGTACGCCCGCTCTTCGTTCAAGCAGCGCGCTCACGAGCCGCTGGTTCGCCACCGCATCGATCACGAGCAATCGCTTGGTCGTCACTAGCGGGAAGACCTTGGCGTTGGGACTGAGCACCTGCTTGACGTCGTCCTTCGCCTTGTCGACTTCCATCCCCTCGGGCAGCTCGAACGAAACCTTGACGAAGTCGTACGGCTTGCGGTCGTAGAGTTCCTCTTCGCTGATCCGCGGCACGAGGCTGGGGTCGAGCTTTTCGATCTTGAAGACCGAGAGCACGCCGTCGGCGAGCAGCATCGTGTAGCCGCGGGCGTGGAGATGGCGATTGATGAGGTCGCGGACCTCGTCGAGGCGATAGCTTTTTTGCGTGGTGAGATTGAGATAGTCGTTCGGCAGCTCTTGCCAATCGAGGCTGCAGCTCGAGATGCTGGCGAGCCACTGGAGCACGTCGGGCCAGGTCTGGCCGATGAAGTTGAACGGCGGGACGCGGTCCGACTTGTCGAGCTTGACGTCAAACTCGCGCGGGTCGGGCACGCGCGGCGGCTTCTCCGGCCGCTTGACGCTCGTCGCTTCTTCTTTTTTCTCCTTGTCGTCCTCTTTTTTCTTCTCGCCCTCGCCTTCCTTTTTCTCGTCGGGCTTGGGCTGTTCGCCGCTGGGCTGCGGCTGGCCGCCGCGACGGGCCCGTGCTTCCATCATGGCCTTGGCTTGCTCGGGCGACACATTGGCCGGCATGGCCATATAAGGCTGCTGAGCCTCAGCGCGGACCATCAAGGCGAGCACGATCGCAGCCGTCGCGCCTAGGGCGCACAGCCTCAGCCTGCTTCGATCGTTGCCCGCAATTGCCACGATCAAGTTCCGCGGTAGAAAGGAAAAAGCCGCCGTGGTCGAAAGTCCACGGCCCGCCGTCATTATAAGTAGTCGCCCCCTAACAAACAAACACACGCTTATTTCGGCCGGTAAACGAAAAAAGGGAGCGCCCCTAGCGGTAGAAGGGGGCGCTCCCTGCAGTGGGCCGTCGGCGCAAGGCGGAAAGCGTCGACGGCTCTCGGTTGGGTTGTGGTGGCCTGGATTGTTGTGGACCGGCCAGCTATCGTTTCGACACCGGCAGCGGTGGGCAGGTTCAGTGCGGAAGGGGTCGATCCGAACGGTGGGTCGCCGAAGATCGTCTCATCGCGTTGGCGATATGCGTAAATCTAGCCGGGTCGTGTGAAGAATCTGCGAAGGTCCGGTAGAGACTTCGAGAAATCTTTGCGTCGCCCGCAGTCACAGAAGTTACTTACAGAAGTTACTTACAGTACCGCCAGCACGCCTCAAAGCTTGGCGAGCACCGCTTCGACGAATTGGCCGGTCGTGGCTTTGCCGCCGAGGTCGCCGGTAAGGTACTTCCCCTCGGCGTAGACCTTGTGCACGGCATCTTCGATCCGGTCGGCGGCGGCGGCTTCTTTCAAATAGCGGAGCATCAGCACCGCGCTCAGGATCAGCGCGGTCGGGTTGGCGAGGCCTTTGCCTGCGATGTCGGGGGCCGAGCCGTGGACCGCTTCGAAGACGGCCGCGGCGTGGCCGACGTTGGCGCTGGGCGTGAGGCCGAGGCCGCCGACCAGGCCGCTGGCGAGGTCGGACAAGATATCGCCGAACAGGTTCTCCATCACCATCACGTCGAACGCGTGCGGATCCATCACCAGCTTCATGCAGGCGGCGTCGACGATGCAGTCGTCCGCCACGATCGATCGGGTAGCCCTCGGCGACGCGCTGGAACGTGCGCAGGAACAGGCCGTCGCTGAGCTTGAGGATGTTCGCTTTGTGGACGCAGGTGACGCGTTTGCGGCCCTGGCGGACCGCGGTGTCGAAGGCGAAGCGGCAGATCAACTCGGACGCCGGCTCGCTGATCACGCGCAGGCTCTCGACCACGCCGGGGACCACTTCGTGCTCCAGTCCGCTGTAGAGGCCTTCGGTGTTTTCGCGGACGACGATCAGGTCGACGTCTTCGTAGCGCGAGGGCACGCCGGGGATCGAACGGGCCGGGCGGTAGTTGGCGTAGAGCTTGAGTTTTTGCCGCATCTCGACGTTGACGCTGCGGAAGCCGGTGCCGCTGGGCGTAGCGGTCGGGCCTTTGAGCGTGGCCGCGGTGTTGCGGATCATGTTGAGCGTGGCGGGCGGGAGCGGGGCGCCGACCTCGTCGAGCGCGGTCTGGCCGGCGATGACGGGCATCCATTCGACGGAGATGCCGGTCGCGTCGACGACGCGCTGAGCGGCGGCGGTGACTTCGGGCCCGATGCCGTCGCCGGGAATGAGAGCAATACGATACGCCATGGCGGTCTCCTGCTGCAACAAATTCGTGTTCGCCAAACCGCCCGGTGAGGCGTGTTATTGTAGCGGACGAAGAAAGTAGATTCTAGCGACCAAATGGTGCCGCTAAATGACGAATTAGTCTCTCGCAGAGACGCGGAGGGAAGTCGGAACTAACCACAACGGCACAACGGCACGACGTGGCAATCGAGAAGTTCGACGATATGAATTCGAAACGTCGTGCTCGTCGTGTCGTCGTGGTTCCTTCAATGCCTCGGCGCAAAAAAGAGGCCCGGTTCCCGCCAAGCAGGAACCGGGCTCGTTAGTGCTTTGAGAATCCGACCTTGCTCGACGCAGCTGTCGTCGTGGTTTGGTCATCGACTCAGAAGCAGGTGGTGGGGTCCCTAAGGCGACCCGCCGGCCAACCTAGGTACTACCACCTCGCTGGCTAGAACATAAATCGATCAAAGACCACCTCCTTCCCAACTAAAGTAATGGCTAGCCGAACCAGAAAGCGATTGACGGTTCGGCGTTACCCTCTAGTCCGTTCGAGCTGCGTCAGCCCGAACACGTTGCCTTCATTATAATCGGCCCCGCGGACGGAGCCATCAAAGTTTTCCAGGCTGTTTTTCCGTATTCCCAAGAGGACCCAGGCGGGAGCCTCGAGGTTCGCGGCGATTTTTCCGCTGCGGGACTTGCTGCCGGGCTAAGAATAGTCCTCCGTCGTGGTCGGTGCCAAGGCCGAAATCTGCCCGGAAAAGGGGCACCGGGGGCCGGGGAGCGGAAGGAATTGCAAAAGTCGCCGCGGGCGTGCGGCATAGATCCGCAGAATGTAAGTCTCGGGGAGCACGCGGAATTTGCCGGGTTTCGTCCATAGATCCGCAGAAGTGGACTGGATTGCTGCTCGGCATTAGTCGTCAGCCAATCGTTACACGGCGAACTGGGCCACCGCCATCTGATTAATAGCCATCTGGCTGAGAACCAATAGCCAAGGGCTAACAGCTTCTCACGTTGCGGAGTGGATTTCAACAACTATTTTTGGCCAGCAGGAGTTGGTTACAGAAGTCAGCCGCCGAGGGTCGCTGTGAGATTGAATCGGTGTTGGAACACGTCATAATGATCGCTTCGTTTAGCAGCAGGGAGTGTGTTATGGGCTCGCAGCAAAAGGTCGCCGTCATTACCGGGGCGTCGCAGGGGATAGGGGCCGGGCTCGTCGAGGGGTTCCTCGCGCGCGGCTACCGCGTCATGGCCAACTCGCGGTCGATCGCGGAGCAGCCGGGCGACGGGTTGCTGGGAGACGGCGTGATTGGCGTGGCGGGCGATATCAGCGAGCCGGCGGTCGCGGAGCGGGTGATCGCGCGGGCGGTTGAGGCGTTTGGCCGGATCGATACGCTGGTGAACAACGCCGGGATTTTTATCTCGAAGCCGTTCGTCGAATACACCGAGGCCGACTTCACGCGGAAAATCTCGGTGAACCTGGCCGGGTTTTTCTATGTGACGCAGTGCGCGGTGCGGCAAATGCTTATACAGGGCGGCGGCGGGCATGTCGTTCAAATGACGACGACGCTGGTGAAGCAGCCGGTGAAGGGTGTGCCGTCGGCGCTGGCATCGCTCACCAAGGGCGGGCTCGATGCGGCGACGCGGTCGCTGGCGATCGAGTACGCGGAGCAAAAGATTCGCTTCAACGCAGTCGCGCCGGGCGTGATCAAGACGCCGATGCACGCGCCAGAGACGCACGACTTTCTCGCGGGCTTGCATCCGCTGGGCCGGATGGGCGAAACGTCCGAGATCGTCGACGCCGTGCTGTATCTCGAGTCGGCCGAATTCGTCACCGGAGAGACGCTGTATGTCGACGGCGGAGCGCACGCGGGACATTGGTGAGGCGCGAGGCGCTAGGCGTTAGGCGCTAGCGCGTAGGCGCGAGTTGTAGATTCTGAACCCTGAACCCTGAACCCTGAACCCTTTTTTGGAGCCCCCATGTCTATCCTCGCCACCGAATCCGCTACCGCGACCGCTGGCCGCGAAGGCAAAACCAGCAGTGCTGACGGGAAGATCAATCTGCAGATTTCGCCGCCGGGCTCGAACGGCCCGGGCACCAACCCGGAACAACTCTTCGCGGCCGGCTACTCGGCCTGCTTCGGCGGCGCGATCGGCGCCGCGGCGAGTCAGTTGAAAATCCCGCTGAAGATGGCCGACGTCCAGGTCACCGCGACGGTGCAATTGCACAAGGAAGAGAGCGGCTTCTTCATCGACGCGACGCTCGACGCCGCCCTGCCGACGGTCAGCCAGGAGCAGGCGGAGCAGCTGGTGGCCAAGGCCCACACGATCTGCCCGTACTCGAAGGCGACGCGGGGGAATATCGAGGTGACGCTGAAGGCGAACGGGAAGGCGCTGTAATTGACGTGGAAGGCGTTAGGTGTTAGGCGTCAGTCGTTGGTTTTCGTGAATTGCGTCAGCACGATGTCGCCGCCGGGCATGTGAGCGACCAGTTCGAGTCGGCCGCCGAGGGATTTGACGATGCGGTCGAGCGTGCCGATTTGCATGTCGGACTGTTTTTCCATTTTGGAGAGGCAAGGTTGGGAGACGCCGAGTTGCCGCGCGACTTCTTCCTGCGTCTGGCCGGCGTACTTGCGGAGCTCGGCGAGCAGCATCTCCGCCATCATTTCCTTGACACGCGCGTCGGACCGAGCCCGGCGTTGTGGGGACATTTTGTCCCTGAGTTCGGAGAAGTTGCGATGTCCGGCCATTAGATTAGTCCTCCCCCTCTGGCTCTCTCCCAAATAAATGGCTTCTTCGTCGGCAAGAGTTTGATCGATTTCCGAGCGGTTGGTGTCGTGTTATGCCCGTCCGGCCCGGATTCAGCAGTGGCGTATCTGCGCGAAGTTTCGGCGAATCTCCATTGGAGTCTGGCCGTACCAATTCGTGTTTTGCGATTTTGGCGGTATTGCTAAGATTCCGATTGGGGGACGCGTATTCGTGACAAGAGAGAACTAAACGAATGAACGAGCGACTTTGGACCCTTCGCAAATGGATCGGCTTCGCGTGACGTACTTGCCAAGTTCGATTTGGCCATTGTACATGACGGTCTGCACTGTCTGGATGGTAGGTCAGCTAGCTGTTGCCGCGCCGAGATATAAGTTAGAGCAGATGGTATCGCCGCTGTATCCCGATGATGCATCCCATGCGACAGATATCAATGACAACGGAAATGCAATCGTGAGTTTTTATAACCGTGGTTACGCTGGGTCTTGGTATTCCTATATTTGGAACGACGGGCAAGTCACTCCGATTTACGTTGGTTATGGATTGAGAATTAACAACCACAACCAGGTGACGGGATACGGAGGCTTCCAGTATTAAAGCCGGAGTGTTTTGGGACGGCACAGACTACAATTTTTTGGAGGAACTGGAGGGCGGGCAATATTCGAACGTACCCTATGCATTAAATGATGCAGGACAAATCTACGGCTACAGCATTGCGAACGGTGGTTCACCGTATGGATGGGAACGGCCGTCGGATGGAGCTCAAAGGGAAATCTCTTTGATATGGAAATCGACGCAATGGGATCGTACGGAAACATTCCACAGTCAGTGAACAATTTAGATCAAGTGGTAGGTTATACTGACGGGCGTAACACGTTGCCGATAGACACAAGTCGAGCATGGGTATGGCAAAATGGCATGACTCTGCCGTTGCCGTCTCTCCCAGGTGCCATTGCTTCGAGTAGTCGCGCACACGCGATAAACGATCGCGGCCAGATTGTGGGCGAATACGCTGAGGACACATCGGATGGCGTTCTCGGTGGCGCCGCACTTTGGGAGAACGGGAAACTATCACTACTTGAGGATCCGGTCGGTGGTACCTACGGTGTTGCAAATGACATCAATGAAATGGGGTACGCCGTGGGGTTGTCATATATTTCAAGTCTCGAAGGCTGGAGGCGACTCTTTGGGACCCTGCAGGCAAAGCGTATTTGCTTGACAGTCTCCTCGACAACCTGGGCGGCTGGAATCTGCAGAGCGCTTTCGCAATAAACAATAGAAATCAGATCGTTGGAAAAGCCTTTGACGCATCGGGAACACAACGTGGCTACGTACTGAATCCGCTTGTTCCAGAGCAGTCCGCGGAGGTGACGACAATCATCGCGTTTTTGCTTACGTCGTTATTCTTTCGCCTTCGCGAAATGACAGGCGGACAAGTTGGTGAGAATGAGTTACGACGAAAAAACTATAGTCCATCAGTCCAACGCGCCATCGGACACTTGGTTGATTGAGAGAGGTGCGTTAGGAACGCTGACTTCATTGCCAGTGGAGACGATTTTGACAGAGTCCCGCCCCCGGACCTCAAACCAAGACGGTTGATAATTGTATATGGCGACATTCAAATTGCATATTGGACAATTGAAGAACGCAGAGGCCATTGAAAAAGGCGCGAGCCGTATCGCCTAATATCCGCCATGCCTACCACCGTTTGCGCTTCACCGGAGCGTCGAGCTCTTACCACGCAAAACCAACCGTCAACGACGTGCCTTCGACGCGTTGATCGAATTCGAAGGGGCTGTCCACGTCAGACCAGTTTTGGTACTCGCGGCCGAGGGAGAGGATCGAGAGTCTAGAGTCTAGGTCGAGAGTCCAGAGCCAGAAGCGAAGGAAGATCGAGGGGGAGTCCGCAGTGTGGGCGGTCGACGATCAGAGAAACTCGACTTGAATGCGCATGGAATTTGCGGAGCGACTGTTGATGACGGCGAATAAGCGGCGGAGTTGTTCGCCGACCGAATAGCGCTGACGCGGGACGATGATGATTCCGGCGTGTTCCCGACCGAGTTGCAACCACTGAGTGTGCAAGCGATAGAAGTCGCCGGCGTTCAAGGTGTAGATCGTCCGCGACTCCGCGGCGGCGCGGGCCAGAATGAGCTCATCATCTGGCCCCAGCATGCCCAGCTCACGGACGGTTGTCACGTCGATGCCACGGGCCCGTCGCGCTGGCGCACAGGCCGCGGTGCTGGGCGTCCTCGTCGATGAGAAGGTGAAGCTGGCTCACGATGGGTGCGTGGCCTGGCCGTGGGCAGCTTGGAGGCGGTCGAACTCAGCTTCTTCGTCGGCTAACTCTTGGTCAATTTCCGCGCGGTTGGCGTGGTAGTAGGCCAATGCGGCGTAGACTTGGCTGAGATTCAGCTGCGGGAAGTTTTGCCCGATCTCTTCGGGGGTTTCGCCGCGTTTGTAGAGCGTGACGATTTGTAGCACGGTGACGCGGGTGCCATCGAGGTGGAGCCTGCCACCGCACACGCCCGGCGTGCGGACCAGCAGAGTGTCAAGTTGGATTCCGGTGGCCATGGTTACGTTCCTGTCGACGGGCCATGAAGTCGGCGTGCGGCCCATGTTTAAGGGTATCACGGGAACGGCGAATTGGCCAATTGGAAGTCGGGAGGCTCGATAAAGGCATATCGAGATATCGGGGGAGAATGTGACGGAAGCACCTTCACCTTGCCTCTCCCAGACGGAGCCGGATGAGGATTCAGTCCAAGTTATTCTTGGCGATCTCACCATCTTTCATGATGACGGCGAGGTTCTTCTCGGGGTCGGCTAGCAGGGTGATGTCTTCGAGCGGGTTGCCGTCGACGAGCAGGAGGTCGGCGAGCGCGCCTTCTTCGACGACGCCGAGCTTGCCGGGGTAGGGATTGCGTTTGCCGGAGAGCTCGAGCAGTTCGGCGTTGGTGCTGGTGGCCATCGTGAGGATTTCGGCGGGCGTGTACCAGCGGGCCAGCGACGCGAGCAGCGCGCCCTGGCGCTGGGCCAGCTGCTGCGAGAAGAGGACGTCGGTGCCGAAGGCGGTTTTGATTTTGTACTTGCGGGCCAGCTTGTAAGTGCGGTCGGTGCCGGCGATCACTTCGAGGGCCTTGGCGCGTTCTTGCGAGCCGGGCGGGAAGAGGTCGGCGATTTCGGTCGGGAAGGGCTGCGTGCTGAGCCAGATGCCGCGCTCGGCGATCAGCTGGGCGGTCGGTTCGTCCATCAGGTGGCCGTGCTCGATGCATTTGACGCCGGCGGCGATCGAGCGCGGATCGAGACGGGGGTGTAGGCGTGGACGGTGACGTAGGTGCCCCAGTTTTCGGCGGCCTCGACGGCGGCGCGGAGCTCGGGCTCGGTGAAGGTCGAGGCGTCGAGCGGGCTGTTGGGTGAGGCGACGCCGCCGCCGGCGGTGAGCTTGATCTGGCACGCGCCGAGCAGCAGCTGTTCGCGCGTGCGGAGGCGGACTTCGTCGGGGCTGTCGGCGACCATGCTGCCGCCGATTGTTCCATGCGCGAGAGCGGGCCGCCGAGCGTGCGGGGCACTTCGAACTTTTGGCGGAAGTCGCCGTGGCCGCTGGTGATGGTGATGATCGCGCCGGACGGGATAGATGCGCGGGCCGGGGGTGAGGCCTTCGTCGATGGCTTGCTTGAGGCCGAAGGCGGGGCCGCCGAGATCGCGGACGGTGGTGAAGCCGCGGAGGAGCGTGTCGCGGGCTTCGGCGGCGGCGAGGAGATTCAGATAGCCGACGTCGGCGGAGATCGCTTCGGCGGGGGTGGGGCGGACAAGCATCGCGTGCCAGTGGTTGTCGATCAGGCCGGGCATGAGCGTGCGGCCGCCGCCGTGGATGATTTTGGTTGTGGCGCGATGAGATCCCGTGTCGCTGAGCTGGGCGGTGGGGATGGGGTCGGCGGAGATGCGTTCGATCTTGTTGCCGCGGACGAGGACGTTCTGCGGCGGCGAGAGCTCGGGCGACTTGCCGTCGAAGACGCGGACGTTTTCGAAGAGAGTGACGTTGTCGGGCGCTGCCGGATTTTGGGCGGACGGGTTTTGGGCGGAGGCAGGGACCGCGAGAGAGAGGAATGCGAGGAGAGAGAAAGAGAGAGCGAACGCGCGACGCATGGTGTTGTCTCCGCCGGTTTGGAGAAAGTGGGGTTCCTAAGCACCGCTCGGAAGCGACGCTCCGCCGGAAGCGATTGTATCCGACGAGCCCCGGCCGGGCACGCCGAGAGTCGCGCGTCAAGAAATTACCACGCAAAACCAACCGTCAGCGAGGTGCCTTCGACGCGTTGGTCGAATTCGAAGGGGCTGTCTACGTCGGACCAGTTTTGATATTCGCGGCCGACGCGGACGAACCACAGTTTGTCTTCGTGCTGGCCCCAGCGGCGGCGCAGTTCGAGGCCTACGCCGAGTTCGTCCACGAGCATCGCCTTGCTGTCGGCGAAGTTGTCTTCGACCGGTCCGAGCAGGGCCAACCGGCGCGGCCGGTGACGCCGATGTCCGTCTTGGCGAAGCGCAAGAATGGATAGAAGCCTTCGCCGGCGACGCTCGCGCCGATGCCGTTGAAGCGGTGGACCGGATCCACGATGGGTGAATCGATCTTGAGATTGCCGACCGCGAGGCCGCCGCCGATTAAGAGCTCGCCGTTCTCGCCGATGAATCGCCGATAGCCATCGAGATAGAAAGTCGAGACGCGCACATCGAGCGCTCCATCGTCTGACTCGAACTCTTTGTCGAGCGACCAAAACTGTGCACGCACGCCCAATCCGTCCACGCGTTCGATCGCGAATTCGGCACGCCGG
The DNA here is from genome assembly GCA_963847905.1 of uncultured Planctomycetota bacterium. Lineage (GTDB taxonomy): Bacteria > Planctomycetota > Planctomycetia > Pirellulales > Lacipirellulaceae > DASYDU01. The sequence goes on from CAWKBP010000011.1 coordinate 28,917, forward strand.
ACCGCCGTCGGTTTGGTCGTCCGATAACTGGCTTCGCCGTCGTCGAGTGCGAAGTCGGCCAGCGTGATATCAATGGCGAACCGACTGGAATAGAGCCGCACAGGCTCCACGTCGCACACCGGATCGGTGAGCAACGACTCGCCGCTCGCAAGCGGCAGCGAGTCGTAGGGAGAAGACGGCGGCAGAGCAATAGACTCCTGCGCGGGCAGCTCCTCCGAGAGGGGCGCGATCGACGGCGGGGCAAAGTTTGGCGCAGCCGTCTGGCCCGAGAGCAAACTGCTCGCGGAGAGCAATATTCCGGCACTGGTTAGCGCGTGGATCGACTTCATCCCGACTCGCAGCAGGTTGGGAAAGTGGTTGGCGGGGTGGGTTGATAGCAAACCCCTGGCGGCGGGACAAGAGGGATCGTGATGAATCGTCCCGCGAGAAAATGCGAGAGGAGCGATGTGCGGACTGGCCGTAAAATTGGCTCCTAGCGATTGACGGCCTCGAGTATGCTCACTTCCGTATCGGTCGGGACGATCTTGGTGAGTCGAAAGCCGGCTTCATGGAACAGGGCGCGGAATTCGTCGGCCGTGCGTTCTTTCCGCCGGGAATGAGCAGCATCACGAGGTCGAGGAATTTGCCCGCGAAGGTTCGTTGCCGGGCGGGATCACGCTTTTCGACGAGCAGCCTTGTTGCGAAGGCGGGCATCGTGCGGTGAACAGTTGCTGGAGAATCGTGAGTCGAGTTCATCGTCCCAGTCGTGGATGAAATGGCGCATGAAGAATGCGAGTCGCCCGCGGCGGCCGGCGTACCCTCACCAGGGTCTTCGGCCGCTGGAAGCGGGAGCGTGGCGAAAGTTCGTCGGCGAGACGGACGAGTTGGCTGCCCGCGAGGCCGGCGCAGCGAGATGCTGCGCGGTCGATCATGCAGGTCGAAGATTATGATCGCGGTTGGTCGATTGGCTTGAAGCAGGGGGCCGCGCGGGCGGGCGGCTGAGCTGCGAGCCGTTGCCGCCGCCGACGTCGACGAGCGACTGGACACTCGAGAAGTCGTACGACGCGAGGACCGCGGTCGGACTCGCGGCCGTGAGTTGAGTACCGACCATCGCGGCGTCGAAGACTTGGGCCTTGTCGTGATGCTGGCCGACGGTAGTCGAAGATGGGCTGGCCGAAGACTTTGTCGAAGGCCTTGTTGCCGGTCTGGATGCTGAAGGCACATTCGGTCCAGGCACGGAACTGTTCGTCGCCGGCCATGAGGGCGAAGGCCCGCACCGAGTTGGGGGCGTTCGATTGCAAGCGGCTCGGCCAGCGGCGTGAGCGAGAAATGGCGATCGGTATCGGCCCTTCGGCGAAGATGCCAACGCTCGAGAGTGCGCGGAGGAGGGTCGATAGAGCCGACGTTGCGGGATTGGTGGACGTTGCGGCGGCGAGATCGTCGATCGAACGCGAGCCGGAAGCGGCGGCGGCATCGGGCGGAGCAGGTCGGCGATAGCCAATTTGGCGGCGGCAAAAATTGCCTGCGACTCGCCAATGAGCCGGTGATCAAGTGGATGAGCTGAGCGTAGGGCGAGGTCTGGTCCATGCGGTGCGGCAATCGAGCTTGGGAGAGCTGAGCGTGGTGAGGTCGGCGACTGGAATCGTTGACAGGACTAGCAGGATTGCCAGACGACCGGCCGGCTACGTGGCGGCCGACGAGCGGAGGGCGGCGGAGATGGATTGGAGTCGGCTGAGGAGGGCGGCGCGACGGGCAGTGGGGAGCGGCGGGCGCGGGAAGCGGCGCGGGGGCCGTTGGGGAAGTGGTCCTGGTCAAAGAGACCGCAGTGTGGACAGTCAACGATCAGGCGGACGCAGCGGATTTCTGGGGTCGCCGCGGGATCGTCGCTCTCGGGCCAATCGTATTCGATGCGGCCATAACCGCAGACTTTTGCCTTTTGGTCGCATTGTTCGCAGTTGACGGTCTTGGGCAACATTTCACACTCCCGCAATGGTTGGCCGATTGCCAGTTGGTTAATTGGAGAGGATGCATATGCCGTGCCAGAACGGAGGGGACAGGTTGACTGATGCCTGGTGGGGGCGGAGAATCCTAGGTCGGCAAGGGGCTCAGAGGCGAGGTTTTTCGATGTCGATTGCATTTCGTTTGGGGACGTTTGTCCAACTGGTTTTCCTGCTGGTTGTCGTGGCGGCGCCCGCGCGCGCGGCGCAGTATTTGCTGGCGGCGAGTGGGACGACTTCGTCCAACACGAGCGGCGACGCGACGATTCCCATCGGCACGCCCTGGTCGTTCGAGCTGACCTACGACACGACCGCGCCGGATCTCGACTTCGAGCTTGTGGGCTCGGCCGATCCGACTTATGGCCGGTTCACGAACACGAGCGCCCCGCCGGCGCTTCGCTCGTTTCACTATCAAGCCGGCGGCTACGAGGTGATGTTGGACGACCCGGCCGACTTCGGCACCGGCAGCGAGATGCTGGTCACGTTCACGACGGTGCATGCGCTCGACATCAACATCTTCGCGCCGCGCTCTTCCCGCAGCTCGCGGGTGGGCCGGTGTCATTCCACGCCGACTTCAACGCCTTCTCGATGGCTCCGATCTTCGCCAGCGACGGCCTGCCGACGAACTCGGCCATCGGCCCGGCGAGTTTCGACGCCAGCGCCGTGACGCTCTTGCCGTCGCAGGGGTTCATTAGCGGCACGCTGATCACGAGCCTGTCGGTCTCGAGCGGTGCCGGAGCCGGCGACGGTCGTGCTCGCGGTTGGCGCAATGGTTCTGCTCGTAGCGCGGCTAAGGAAACTACGAGAATAGCGCGTTCTTGCGTAGGCGCGTCAGAAGTTCACTCTTGTCGTGCGAATCGGAGCGCGCTGCGAATCGATCGGCTGGGTCGGAACGACGATTGCGTGTCTTCCGCCCCCAGCATTGCGAAGCAGGAATCGATGGCCTCGTCGGCGGACGTCGGCGAAGTGAAGTTCGCCAGCTCGTAGTCGAGCGAGGTAGGAACGCGTTCGTTGCGTCGGGACGCCAGGGCCAGATTAAGGTCTGTCTGTGAGAACGCAAACGGCCCGACCGTTTCATGAGCAACGTCGGCACCGATTTTTCGTAGTGAACGGATTGGGGCCGATTCGAACGAGGTAAAGGACGCTTGGAGAATCGCCAGCGACGGGGCGTTCTTCGTGGCAAAAAGGGACGAAGCGACTGGCACTGCGATGTCGACGGCTGGGGAGACTGTGACGGGCGCAAGTGACGGCGGCTCGATGGCGGACACGAATGGTCTGGCCGGCATCGTTGCCTCGAGCGGAATCGCGTCGAGAATGCTCACGCCGCCGGCGCCTGCTCCGCCGGTGGATTGGCCGAGGTGGTTGCGCCAGACGGTGTAGTCGGCGGCGTCGACGAGGCCGTCGCCATTGCCGTCGCCGGAAGTGAACGGTGTCACCACGGAACCGAAGTTACCGCGCCAGATGCCGTAGTCGGCTTGGTCGACGACACCATTGCCATCGAAATCGCCGGATGGGGCGATGGGTTCGACAATCCATTGGAAAGTGATTTGGTCGGTAGTTTGGCCGTTGGTGACGGAGATGTGAACGTTATAGGGTGAAGTTGCGCCTGAACTAGTGAGGAGTTGGCCAATAACATAGCCGCCCGCGTCAAGATGCGCAATACCCAGTCCCGGCGGCAGGCCATTTACGGTGTACGCGACGGGCAAGAAACTGTCGCTTCCCTGGCCGATGAAGACGTAGACGAAATCCCCTGCATGGGAGTTTTGAGTACCTGGATCGATGAGATGCACGTCATCGGTAAAGCCCGCCTCCAGGACATTCCAATAAATGTACTCGTGGAAGGTATCATTGCCTTGAGTTGCAAAGAGTGAGACACCGTACGAATAGAGAGAATACGGGCTGGCAATTGTTCCTGAGATCAAGCCGGTCATGTGATCGATCGACAGCCCCGGTGGCAGACCATTTGCATCGAAAACAACCGGCAAACCGGAGGCAGTCGTGCCATGGATCTGGAGATTTACGCTGTCGCCGTCGTGGTTGGCAAGGACTGGCGGAACATCCAGCGTGATCCCCGTCACGGTCCAATTGAACTCGAGCGATTCGCTGCCGACGCCATCGCTGGCGTTGATCGTGACGTGATAGGCTCCGTGTTGTCCGGTGCCAACGGGAATCTTGCCTGTGATCATTCCGTTGGCCGGATTCAACATGAGGCCAGGTGGCAGATTCGAAGCAGAGAGGGTCACCGGTCGCAAAAAATGGTTTGTAGTTGTGATCGGCCCATACACAATCGGCACATCTTCGCGCACGATACCTGGAGTTGGGTAGTCGAATGTGATGCCGTAGCGAACCTTCCAGGGGAACTTTAGCCCGACTGTAGTCGCGCCATTCGTAGCGAGGACTCGAGTGTCAAATGTGGTCGTCGAAAAGACCTGCTGCGCGATCGTTCCCGTGATCACGCCTGTCGTCGGATGGATCGAGAGGCCGGGCGGCAGGTTGACGGCGCTATACGTGAGCGTGCCAGCGGGATTGCCGAAGATGCTAAACGGACGATTGATGGAATCGCTAACGAAGTTAGTTTCGCCGAGCGAACCGTAAATGAACCAGGTGGGAAAATCGGCGTCGTTGACTTTCACAGTCGAGAAACTCGGTCGCGCAAACAAGACTACGGATGCGCCTGCTTTGGTATAGGCCTGATAGCTGCTATTTGGCTGATTCGCAATCGCATAATTCAGGATGAAGTCTCCAATCGTGGTTCCCAGATTCTCAATTGACCACGGACGAGCAGTGGGGCTATTGCGGTCGTCGATCGTTAGACCGTACACGCCTGAGTCTTGCATCAGGTTCATCGTGCCATGAATGTTTGCCAGGCTGCCGGCGTCACCCACGTTGACCTGGCCGGTGATCGCGCCGCCCGTCGTCGCATAATTGACATTCACTATGCCGGTGTTGCCCAAGATGTTGATGCCATCCACATAGCCAGTAACTCCACCGGACTTGGAGACCAAGACCGTGCCTGAGTTGGCGATAATGTTGATTGAGATTCCAAACGCGGTCACCGAGCTAATTGACAGCGGGCCCGCGTTCGCTTGCACATCGATCTTGTAAGTCGGAGGAATCGTGACAAATCCCGGTATCGAGCCGTCAAACACCGTACCCGTAGGTCCAAAGCTCGCATACGGAATGTAACTCGTATACGATTGCCCATCGACCACGATGGATAGGGGATTAGCACCAGCCGAGTGATCAACGATTGTTTGGGCGAACGGGACACTCGAGGCAAACGTCACGTTGTTATTGCCCTGAAAGTACACCGACGTCAGGTAGTGAACCGATGACGTATAAGACAATACATAATCTCCGTTTATACCGCGGGGAATTAGGTCGTGAAACACGACGCTGGAGTAATAGTCCAAGTGCAGCGCATTATCCGACAGCGTGGCGATGTTTTTGATCAAATTGGAGTCGCGGATGTCGACTGTCAGCACGTTCTGCGTGCTGAGGTCCGTATCATTCACGGTCACGTCGACAAATGAGCCGACGCCCATCGTGATGTCGTAGGTGTCGCTGGCTCCACCGGCATTAAGCTCGATCGTGCTGGCGTCGGCGTCGCTGACGGCAAAGGGAATGGTTTGGGTCCGGCCGTTCGTGCCGAAGGTCCGCGTGATGGCATAAACTGGATCGGGCGCGCGGCCGGGCAAGACAATGCCGTAATTCTGGGGAAAATGTAGGACGCCATTTTCGTCATACCCATACTTCGGCACCGTGAAGTGATTCTTCTGGCCGTAATAGTCCCCGGTCGCCGATACGTTGAACAGATCGGGCGCATTCGTGCCGCCGAAGATGAGGTGCGCGCTACCGGAAATCGTAAAATCGATATTCAGTTCCGAAGTGTCGCCCAGCGTGACACTCGATCCGCTATTGGCAATGATCTTCACCTTGCGCAAGCCGTGAGCCGTGGCAGAAAGCCCGGCATTGGCCTGGACGGCCAAGGCCTTGAACGACGGGTCGTACTTGTCTGCAAGCGGTGAATTCTCGAACGTGACGTTCTCATCCGCCGGCACGCGGGCGGTGAGGCTATCTTGGTCACCTCCTCCGCCGTCGATTTGATAGGTGGCGGCGACGCCGCCATAGGATGGGGTGATGTTGAACGTGTCGACCCACGCGCCGCCGATCATTTCGTAGGCACCGGGGCCGCCTGCGATGAAGCTATTCGCGCCGGACCGCCCAGCATGAGACCGCCGCGGCCGGCAGACATGGTCGAGCCGACGATACCGGACACACTGGCAGGCGCTACAGCGGCATCGATCGTGGAATTGATCAGCGCCACGCCCGCCGGATCGAAGCCGGTCGTATTGCCGAAGTGTTGTTTGGCTTGGTCGAGTCGCGCAGCGGGGATGAAGTTGCCGAACTCCATCGTACCACCGGCGAGCGTGCTGAAGCCAAAGCCGCCCGCCAGTAGCACCGTGGCATGCGTGCCATCCGATGTTTCTCCGTAGCGATAATTGACATTCTTGCCGCCGGCCAGCACAACGCCGGGCTTCGTCTGGGCGGGTGCCGGGTTCGTTGCCCCTTCATCATCGAATACGCGGAAGGGATCGAAAATCGCAATCGACGCTCGGTCGGGGACCGCGCCGCCGATGCCGATCAAGTTGTAGTAGTTGGTCGTGACGTCGTTTTTCCGCTCGACGTAGAGGTCGATCTCGCCCGCGTAGTCGACGCGAATGCCGTCGGCGAGATACGCGCCGACGTTGTAATCGTGGAATGCCGTAACCGTGACCGTTCCGCCCACGCCGATTTTGGCCGGATCGAGCTCAAGCGTGTGGTCGTTCGTCACGTCGATGACGACCAACGGCTTCGTTTCGGTCGGCGGCGGCGGCGGATTGAAGTCGACGAACACATCCCTCGAGAGCTCGTAGCTGAACACGGTAATATCCGGGCCGACGGGGTTGGGCAGCGTGAGCTCGATCGTGGCGGCGGCGTAAACCTGGCCCGAGAGCACGAAGATTTTTGCCGGGCTGGAGATGTTTGTGATCAGGTCGTCCAAGTAGACGTGCGGCGTGTTGGCGGCGGCCAGTTCAACGTTCAGATTGGCGTACAAGCCGCCGGATAGGGTGACGATTGCGGAGGCCTTCAGCTCCGCGAAGCCTTGCAAGTAGAGGGCGGTTTTCTTCGGTGCCGGGACGTTTGGCACCGGCGGAGCGGAAGTATCGACGCTGTTGTCGAAGTAGAAGCCGTGCAGCAAATCTTGCGGCCTGTGGAGCGGGTCTTGCACGAACTTCACCAGGCCGGCGGTGTCGTAGCCTGCCGAGAAATTGGCATCGAAGGTAATCCCTGCCGAGAGGAAGATACCGACCACGTCTTCGATGCCCACGCCGATGCTCGGCGCGAGCTCGAAATGCTGCCGGCCGATCGTGAACGTGAACATGTCGCGCGTCTGGCCGGTGAGGATCGCGCCGATCACCGGGCCCGGATCTTCGAGGACCGGGAATTGGAATCCGGCCGTCGACGTCACGCCCGCATACGAGGCGACCGATTGCAGCGTATCCTGCAGATCGTCGAGCACAGGCGAATTGAAGATGTCGTCGATCACGCCGCTGAGCTGACTGGTATCGAAGCCGAAGGTCGACAGCAGATCGCCGTTGCTGTCGAGGGTCGCGCCGGTGAGGTTGATGTCGCCAAAGTCGAGCAGAGCGCCGCCGGTGTTTCCCGACAGATCGAAGGTGTTGACCGCCTTGATGACTTTGATCGTCAGGTCGAAGCGGTCCTTCTGATCCGACGAGAACCCGGCACCTTGCAGCAATAGGTCGCCGATCGTTTGGCTGCTATCGAACGCGCTGAGGATCGGCACCGGCGTTTCGAAAATGTCGATGAACGGCTGTATCGGCTTCGTGTATTTCTGGACGGTCTTGACGATGTCGCCGAGGAAATTGTGCGTGAAGCTGTCGACGTCGAGCGAGAAATTCTTCAGCGCGATCTGGGGAGTTTTGAGCTTGTTGGTGGCGGTGTCGAGGCCCCAATCGAGCTGAAAGTTGGTGTGGAACGTCGGGTTGAAGGAGACGCCCAGCGCCGGGTCGGCAAAGCTCATCGTGAGGCCGAGCTTGATATGGGCATCGCCGGAGAATTGCGGTGAAACGCCGCCGCCCGAATTGAAACCAAAGAGGAGGTGGCCCGAAAAGCTCGAGCCCTGATCGACCGCGTGCGCGTAGAGCCAATGATTGAGCGACATCGTGGCCTGGAAGTCGGGCAGCGTCAGACTGAAACCGAAGTCCAGGTTCGTGTGGGCGACGTCGAGTGAGGCGGAAGTTCCCGAGACATCGAAGGCGATGTTCAGCGTCGGCGTGATCGACCCGGCGACGCCTCCCGAGGTGCTCACCTGCAGCAAGGCATCGAGCCCCAGGTCAAACGTGAAGGTGTGCGAAATCGTCGTGAGCGCGATCGCGATCTGGTGATGGCCGTTGGCCAGGCCCTGAGTCGCCTGCTGGAGATCGGCCAGCGTGTTTTGCAGCAGCGTGGTGACTTGCTGCAGGCTCTCGAACTGGTGTCCGACCAGCGGCAGATTGGTCGAGACACTGAGCGCCGTATTGATCGCCGACTGGTACGGCTGAATCTGCGTTTGCAGGTCCTGCGCGACGCTCAGCAGCGCGCGTTCTTCCAGCGCCTCGAAAGCCAAGTGCCGGCCGAACGATGAATTCGGCGAGCGCGGCAGCATCCGTTTCGCGTTTGTGCGACGGACGATGCGAAAAGAAGGAAATGACGATCCGACGCGCGTACGCTTATGCCACGCCATCTTTGCCCACCTGCCCCATAGGGATGCCGTTCAATAGACGCCAAGGAATTCCGCCGTGACCGGCCTATTATCGATGTAGGAGGTAGATATTTCCAGTCCGACAAACTAAAGATTAATGGAGGTGCCCTAAGCTTCCACCGGGTGTCGCTTTTTGCGACTTCCGGAGGCCAAGCCGTTCCGTTTGGTGGGGATGTTCTCAGCCGGGAGCAGTACGCCGCGGTGCACTTGCCTCATCTTGCGCCGGCGGAGGCGTCGGAGCGGAGGAACTTCTGCAAAGGGTTGTTGGGCAAGTCATTGAGGCCTTGGAGGACGCACTCGGAGTTGAGGACCGCGCCGGCGTAAGTCGTGTGGACGCCTTGATCGGCGAACATGGCTTCGACGGCGTCGGGGCCCATCGCGTCGTAGCGTTTGGCGATTCGCTCGTACAAATCGATGAATCGGACGCGCTCGTCTTTGGCGACCTGGCGAGCCCAGGCGGCGTGGCCGTCGGTGGAGCGCTCGATGGCGCCTTCTTTCCATTTCTTCCGCGGGATGAGGGAGCAGAGGATCGGGGTAGCTCCCTTGCCGCGGATTTCTTCGACGAACTTGCGAACGTAGGCGCCGAACGTTTCGACGGTTTCGGTTTCGCCGTCTTTTAGTTTCCGCTCTTCGGTTTCGGGGCCGGTGCCGCGCAGGCGCCGCGGTCGCCGTTGTCGTTGTGGCCAAACTGGATGAGTACGACGTCGCCACGTTTGATTTGGTCAAGCACCGGTTGCCAGAAGCCGCCGGTGCGGTAGGTGCGGGCGCCGGTGCCGCCCATCGCTCGGTTGACGACGTTGAGCTGGCTTTGGTCGAAGGCGTTTTCGAGCGGATCGCCCCAGCCGAACTGGCCGCCCTCACCGCGTCCGCGGCCGGTGCGGACGGTGGAATCGCCGACGAGCCAGAGGGTGGGGAGCGAGGGGTCGGCGCGTTGGGGCGTGTTGAGGAAGCGGCTTTCGTCTTGTTTGGTTTTGCCGCGGCCGACGCCAGGGATTTTTACAAAGTTGGGCGCGGGGCGGGGGACCGTGCGGCTGGCGATCGATAGCCAGGGGCTCCACATTTCTTCGCGGAGGCCCTTGAAGCCGGCGACGACGAGTCGGGCGTTGAGCTGTGCGCCTTCGTCGCCCGTGTGGGTGTGGTCGCGGGGGAAGAGTTTGGCGACCGCTTCGGGGCCGAGTTGTTCGTAGTCGTCGGCGATCAGGTTGGTGAGATCGATGAAGGGGACGTCTTCTCTCTTCGCCAACTCGCGTGCCCAGGCTCCGTAGCGTCCGGAGCCGCGTTCGACGCGATCGCCGTCCCAAACGTTGCGAACGGTGAGCGAGAGCACGATGGGGATCGCGCCGCGGTCGCGGGTGTCGGCGATCATCTTTCGCATGTACCAGCCGTACGTGTGCACGGTCTCGTGTTCGTGCGTCTGCTCGTTTTCGATTTCTTGTGTGTCGTCGCCGAGGCCAGGGAGCGAGCCGCGGGCCCGCTGGGAGTCGTTGACGGGTCCGCCGTCGTTGTGGCCGAATTGGATCAGGACAACGTCGCCGGGCTGGAGCTCGGAGGCGAGCGAGTCCCAGAGCCCCTCGGTGATGTAAGTGCGGCTGCTGCGGCCGCCGCGGGCGCGATTGTCGACACGGACCTTGGCGGGATCGAAGAACTTCGCGAGCTGCCCGCCCCAGCCGCGGGCTCCTTCCGCGCCGTTGGCGGCGGTGGAGTCGCCGGCGATAAAGAGGGTAGGGAGGGTGCTGCTTTGCGGGAGGGCGAGGCTCCTGCCGAGCTTCGAATCCGCACCGGCGATTGGCTCGGCGGGAGCCTCGCCCTCCCTGTTCAGACGAGGCTTGGAATTCTCCGCGGCGGCGAGCTGACAGATAGAAGTGGCCGCCAAGAGTGCAGCGACCAGCCGCCTGGTATATGGATTCATCGAATTATCTACTGGGCCGCGGATAGGATCGGTAAGATTCCCATGATAATGGGACCGATCGGCGGCTGCCAAAGGTTTTTTCGCCACGAGCCGACGGAACCGGCCGGTGTGATCATCGTCAATTTTCGCCGGCCTCGCGGGCTCGGGCCGCATCGTAGATGGCCTGGCGATTGGCTTCCGTCAGGGGAACATTGTTGAGGGTCCGCGAATCGGGTGGGAAGCCGAGTGTTTGGATGATGAGCTGGACCGTATCCTTGGGCGGATGGCCCATGCGCGTGAGCAGCTCGACGAGGTCTTCTTCGAAGCGCTTCTGCCACTTGTCGCCGTAGGTCTCTTGGCTGAACGCGATGATGTCGTCGGTGGCGAGGCCGTCGATCGCAAACAGACGGAACCACTCGCCGTCGATTTCGACTTCCGGGTGATTGTCTTGCCAGCGGATTGCGGCGAAGGGAGATTTCTTGGGGACGTCGGGCTTAGATTCGAAATCATTCAGGGCGGATTCGACGATCTCCCAGGCGGCAGCTTCGGCAGTGGTGAAGTCGCCGTCGTTCGCGGTGACCGCGACGACCATGTTCTTGTCGGGGATGAAGGCCACGAGCGCGTACCAATAGGTGTTCGAGCCGTTGTGCCAGTAGATTGTGTGCCGAGTTTTCTCGCCCCCTTCGTTTACCAGCCAGCCGTAAGCGTAGTGGTGGAGCCCGGGTGTGTGGAGGCGCTGGTACGTTTCGCTCGAGAGGAGTTGACCGTGGTCGAGTTGGCCCCGGAGGTGGTCGGTGGCGTAGGCCGTGAGGTCGTTGAGCGACATGTGGACCGATCCGGCGGGGCCCATGATGGGCGAGTTGTCCGCCTGGTCGTCGACGGGGATTTTCGCGCCGAGGTAGGGATAGTGTCCGCGCGGCTGGGGAAGGGTTTTATCCGGACTCTGAGGCGGGCCGAAACCGGCGCTGGCGAGCGCAAGCGGCTCGAAGACTTCTCGCTGAACTAAGTCCTCCCACGCGGCGCCAGTCTTTGCTTCGATCATGGCGGCGGCGATCGTGTAACCGACATTCGAGTAGACAAACTTTTCGCCCGGCGGGTTGTCGGGCCGTTTGGCGAGTACGTCGAGCACCGCCTGGCGACGGGCCAGGGTCCGCTCCGGACCGGGGGCCGGTCGCTGGGCGTTGATCTCGTTGGAGAATATTGGCGGTGCGCCGGATGTTTGCGTGAGCAACTCTTGGAACGTGACCGGCTTCCAGGCGTCGTCGATGGGTACGTCGGGGAAGCATTCGCCGACGGTGGTGGACCACTCGAGCTCGCCCGATTCGATCAGCCGGGCGATCGTTGTGGCGGTGATCGAGGCGGTGATGCCGCCCAGGTGCCAGCGATCGTCCATCTCGAGCGGCACGCCTGAGGCGGTTTTCCGCTCGCCATCGACGGCAGACGCAATGATCTTCCCGTCGACGGCGACGACGGCGGCGAGGCCAACGAGCTTTTTCTCGCGGCGCAGATCGGTGACGAGACGGGCGAAGGGCGCGGGTGTGCCGCGGCCGCTGGGGAAGGGACCATAATTGGGGTAGGGAATCCAGCTGTCGACAAAGAACATGAGGCCAGCCACGACGGACGAGAGGATGGTGACGAGCAGCGCCTGACGAAAAACGCCAGGGTTGCGGAGGTCGTCAATATCGGTGACGGGCGCGTGTTCGGCGGCGGTTTCGTCACCTAGGCTGGTGCGGAGCGCGAGCAACTCGTCGCGGCGCGGCACGAGATCGCGACGCACGGCGCGTTGGTTCAGATAGTACAGGAAACCATAGAGCAGGAGCAGAAAGATCGCGCCGGGCGCGAGCGCAAGGAGGAACGCCCCGAATGTCGGACTTCGCTGCCAGGCAACTTGCGCGAAGAAGGCGAGGATCGCAATCGTGAACGGCAGCAAGTACCACCAAAACACGTTTCGCAGTAGCCAGATCTGATGCTCCACTTGGGTCAAGGAGGAGCGTACGCAATCGACGAGGGGTGCCGCCGGGCTCGTTCGGGCGCCTTTTGTGTCGGATTCGATCGACGACGATGAACAGGCAGACCCACGTGATCGCCGGAATTGCAAGCCACCAGGTCCAGGGCAAGGCAGAGCGATGTCCAAGGTAGAACCATAACGGAATCATCACCAGCCCGACGGCAAGCTCGCGAAAATCGCGACCGAAGATCACGGCGCGAAAACTCTGTTCGGAGCGCTGGACCTCCCGGCGGAGCAGGTCGGCATCGATCGTGACGCGCGTCTGCGACGACTGGGATTGCCAGGCCTTTTGAAAATCGTCGAGATCCATGGGGCTACCGGGGTTCATGGGGTTGGCCGTTCATCAGTGCGCCGAGGGCTTTTTTGGCGCGGTTGAGCTTCACGCCGACGTTGTTTTCGGAGATGCCGAGCACCTCGGCCATCTCGCGGTAGCTCAGCTCGTCGAGATACAAAAGGACCAAGGCGGCGTCGGCTTTGGGCAGCTGGTGGATGGCGTGGTAGAGCTGTTCGACCGTTTCGCGCTGTTGGACTTGCTCGGCGCTTGTTGCGCCGTCGGTCGCCAGGACTTGCACTTCGAGCAGCGGTTGTTGCCGCGAGCGGCGGGGTTTGTCCTTGCGCTGCCAATTCATCGCGGTATGGAGCGCCACGCGATAGAACCAGGTCGCCGGACTGGCCTTACCCTCGAAGTTGGGCAACGACTGCCAGGCGTGGAGCAGGATTTCCTGGGCGAGGTCCTGACACTCGTCGCTGGTGAGGGTATAGGCGCGCGCGACCTTCATGACCGACGCGCCATGCTCGCCAAGCCAGTTCAAGAAAATCGACTTTTGGTCCTCGTCCGACAACGCACAACCTCAGCGGTCGAAATTTACAGACCAGCGACCGACGCAGTGGTCGCTCACTTAATCCGACGAGCCGTTTGCGCGGCGCCATCTTGATGCAGGATCAGACTCCTGGCGCGGCCGGTTTTCGGCAGCTGGAATTCAAGAGTAGCATCGACCTCGCGGTAGTGCCATCGCGTGGGCGAGTCGGGAAAGACTTCTTGGGTGGGCTGATCGGTAATGCCGACCATCAGGTGCCCGTCGCGATTTTGAACGTCGAAAATGAAGTTCGGCAGGATTTGATAGCGGCCGACCAGCCGACTGCGCAGCTTCGCATCGAGGGCGAGGTCGTTCTCGATTCTTTGGGCCGTCTGCTGAGCGCCGCCTTGGTGCAGCACCAGGCTTGTGGCAAGGCCGGTTTGTGGCAGCACGAATTCAATCGTGGCGCCGAGCTGTTGGTTGGACCAGCGAGTGGGCGAATCGGGCGAGACCTCGAGCGACGGTTGATTGGTGGCGCCAACCATCAATCGGCCATCACGATCGCTCACGTCAAAGATAAATTCCGGTGCGAGCTGATAGCGGCCAACTAGCCGACCGCGGAGGATTGCATCGATGGGCAGCTTCTCCGAATCGACCGCTGCCGTGCGCCGATTCGTTGAGCCGTCTGCTCCATGCCATTTTGATGCAGCACGACGCTGTCGGCCGGGCCGGTTTTGGGAAGTTTGAATTGCAGCGTGGCGTCGACCCCGCGGTACGACCAGCGCGTGGGAGAATCGGGAAAAACTTCCTGCGTGGGTTGATTGGTAATGCCGACCATCAAGTGCCCGTCGCGATCTTGAACGTCGAAAATGAAGTCGGGCGTGAGTTGATAGCGGCCGACCAGGCGGCTGCGAAGCTTCGCATCGATGGCGAGCTTGTCGGAGTTCGGGTCGGAGGGTTCGCTCCCCTCCGACTTGATATCCAGGCCGGCTGCTTTCTGGATCAGCCGCTTCGCCAGCGAATCGATTTCTTTGTCCACCGCCGTATTGCAAAGGATTACGGCCGCACAATCGAACTCGCGATTGATAAAAAGTGCTGCATGATAACCGCCGGTCTGACCGTTGTGCCAGCGTGTCTGCCCATCGCCCGCGATCATCCAGCCCAGTCCCATCGCCGGACCGGATTTGTCTGCGTCCCGCTGCTGTTTCCAGGCCAACTCGATCGCTTCGCCGAGTTTTCCGGAAGGCGGATGCAATTGCGCTTTGGCGAAGCGCATCATGTCGCGCATCGTGGCGTGAACGCCGCCGGCGCCCGGCAGGTCGGCAAATGTCCAGGGAGACGCGTTGGAGCCGAACTTATCGTGCGGTGTGGCAAGCCGAGACGTTTGAGCGTCCGAGAGCGAAACGGTGCAATCGGTCATACGGAGCGGAGCCGCGATCCGTTCCCGTAGCAACTGTTCGTACGTTTTGCCGGCGTTCGCCGCGATCATATAGCCAAGCACGGAGACGGCGAAGTTGGAATACTCCTGCGACTCGCCGGGCTGGCGCGGCAGCTCGTATTGCTTGAGGAAGGCCGCTGCTTTCTTCGCGTTGTAGGTGCGATAGGGATCCTTCAAATCGGTCCGCGGCAAATTGGTGGGAAGTCGCGGCAGGCCGGATCGGTGGGTGCTCAGATCGAGCCACGTGATCGGCTTGCCATCGCGCGACGGGAAGCGAATCTGGGCCGGATTGTCGACGTCGACCGCTGCGTTCAAATCGATCTCCCCTCGCACCGCCGCATCGGCCAGCAGCAGCGATGTGAAGATTTTGCTAATCGACCCCAACTCGTAGAGCGTCAAATTGTTGGCGTTTTTCCCGACGCGGGTCGAGCTTCCCAGGTGGACGATTCCCCAGTGGTCGCCTTCGATGTAGCCGATCGATAGCCCGTCGGCGATGTGGTTTTCAATGAGCGGCGCGGCCGCTTTCTCAATCCATTCTTCGGTGAGCTGCTGCGACAACGCGAGCGGCGCGCCAAGGCAGCAGCTCACGGCAATTGCAAATAGAATCCAAGCGCAATGTCGACCGTTCATCTGCGAAACCTCGCAAAAAATACAGGATTAAGTGAGTTGTTTGCGATTTTCGCTGCGCAGCAAAATCCCATTTCTAGAAGTATTGGTACCCGCAGCCAGCCGCACATTACAGAGAATTTCTCAGCCGCCGATGAATTCCTGCCGAGCAGGCCAGCACCGCGATCCGTGGGCTGAGCGGCAAGTGGCAGGATATGAAAAGATGGAGGGAGGCGCCATGAATCGGGGGCATCCGGAGTAACGTGGTATGCCGCCGCGAAGGGTTGCGGCAGGTAGTTGCTACCGAATACGTACTAGCCAACCAAGAAATCCCAGCGCGGCGAGCAAGAGCGCAGCAGGTTCGGGGACGTTGCTTCCGCCTTTGCTCCCGCCGACGCCGGCGAATTCGCCGAAGTGGGTTTTCCAGATGTCGTAGTCGCCGGCATCGATGCTGCCATTGCGGTTGCCGTCGGCGGCGAGGCCGCTGCCGGTCTGGCCGAAGGAGTCGCGCCAGAGGGTGTAGTCGGCGGCATCGACGACTCCATTGAGGTTGTAGTCGCCCGGCTGGACGGTTAGGTAGAGAACGAGCGCGTTCGTCTGCAGCTCGAACTCCCCGACGGCGCCCGCGGGAAGGCCAAAGTAGTCGAAGTCGCTCACCACGAAGTCCGTGCTGCCAAATGTGACGAGCGGATACAGGCCGCTTGTGAAGGAACCCGTGACGGACAAATCGAAACGGAATCCATCGGCTCCGACGGTGCCCTTGCCGAAATGACCATTGAGCGCCATCCGGTCCGAGGCATTGGCCTCCGCGAGGTCGAGCTGCATGATTCCGCCCGCGTCCCACTCGAGGCTGTCGGCTCGCAATGTGCCGATGGCTTGCGACTCCAGGCCGGGTGCGACCGTGCTGCCCGACTCGAGCGAAATGTAGGTAGAGTTTAAGGTCGCGATGCCGGTCAGGCTCGCCGTGTCACCGATCGTGATTGTGCCGATTTGGATGGCGCCCGAGGAAGCGTTATCGGTAACTTCGAGGGAGCCGGCCGTCACGCGGAGGCCGGCGGCATCCGCGCTTTCGATGCTCAAAATGCCGGCGCCTGCTTTGGTGGCGATGGCCTGCGAAGCGGAACCTCCGCGGAGATAAGTGGCGGCAACGCGATGGCCGTTGGTATCCAGTGTCGAGCTTTCGAGGAATTCAAGGAAATTGAAACCGCCATCGCTCAACGCGCGGAAGGTCGTGCCTGCATACAACGTGGGGACGTCGCCTGGATCCGTAAATCGCCCGTTGGGTCCGGCCGCCATGGCGACCCCGCCCTCGAGGACGTCGAGCTGAATGGCGCTGTAGTCCGATCCAGTCATCGTCAGCATGCCGGCGCCCTGCTTGAACACTCTGATACCGCCTAGGATACTTCCCGCATACGTTGCGTCGACATTTTGCTGCAAATGGAGCGTTGGCAGCGCGGTCGTGTACGGCCCTCGCGCGTCGACGTCACCAATCGTCGTTCCCGGCACGATGGTCAGCTGGCCGCCCTTGAGAATCGTGCCGCCCGTGTAGGCATTGACGCCCAACAGCTGGCCGCCGCGTACCAGCGTGACCGAACCGGTGCCTTCGATCGTCCCCATGAAATTCGTCTGGAAACTGGAATTTCCCTCGCTCAACACGAGCGAGTGTGCGCCGAGATGGAGGCTTCCCGATCCCATTAAACCTCCCAGCGAAACAGAGGCCGGGCTCGGCCCAAGGTCCAAGATGAGGCCATCGTTCTTTTGGAGATTCAACGAGTTCTCGTACATCGCTTGAGCGTGCGTAAGCCGCAACGCGCCTTCCTGGACGACGACGGTCGCGCCGTTCAAGTTTTCGCCCGGGGCGATTCCTTGCGTCAGCGTCAGTGCGCCATCGCCACGTTTTATGAGCGTGCCGCCACCTCCAACGAGCGCGCCGGCCACGATAGCGTCTGCGTCGTTGGTCAGTTCCAGTTTGCCCTCCAGGAACAGCGAATTGTATTGGTTGGCACCAGTGAGCCGCACGGTTCCCACGTCGACGATTGACAGCGGCGCCGTCAGGTTCAGCACCTGATCGATGGTAAGCGTCGTACCGCTATTGGCCCCTAGCTTCCCGCCATTGGCACCAAACGTGAGCACGCGCTCAAGCGTCGCCGAATTGTCAAAAATGAGCGTTCCACCATTGAGGTGAACATCGCCGGAGCCCAAGGCGCCATTGCCCGAAACGCGCAGAACACCGCCCAATAATTTCGTCCCGCCGGAGTAGCTATTGGCGAGGTTGGCGAATTCCTGTTGCCCGCCCATCATCGTGATGCTGCCCGCGCCCCCAGGACCATCGGCAATTACGTCGGAATAAACACGGGGTATCGAAACGCTGGGCGAGCCAGCAATCGTCAGTGCCGACACGTTTCCAATTCCGTCGCTGAGCTGGAGTAAACTGGGATTACTAAACGAATCGAGCCCGCCCACCATTGCCGTGCCACCATCGACGGTAAATCTGCGCCGGACTCCAATGCGATCGGTCCGGGCGTCGAAAAAGCGCCGCCATTGGAGATGGTGATCTCGGAGCCGCGAAATCGCAGCCTGTGAGTCGACGGCGACGCCCCGACGTGTTCCCAGGTCGAGCCGCTGCCGTCGACGACGACCGTGCGCCCGCTGCCCGGCCGTCCCCACCAATTTCGATCGATAGTCGAAAACGTTTGCAGCCTGCCCCCATCGGTAACGTTGATCGTGCCGTTCGAATGCGCCTCGATTTCGGAATTAAGTTGAGCGACCAGCTTCGAGCCCGTGCCGCTGATGTTGATCGTTGCGCCGCCTGTCAAAGTGCTGGCCGTCAATGGATTCAGCGCCGTGTTCGCCAGCACTTGTGTCCCACCGACGATATTGAAAACGCCGCCGGTAACCGCCAAGCGGTCGAGTTGCACGTCGGCGGCGAGGCTATCAAGCGTCACCGTGCCCGCGCCGGACTTCGTGAGCGTTCCGCGACCGACGAGGTTGCCGGTGAGCGCGATGCTTCCCGTCCCGCTGCCACCCAACTCGAGCCCGCCGTTGAATGCAATGGCGTGCGGCACGATGATCACAGAGCCTGAGTTGTTCAGCAACGCAGGTGTCACCCCTACATCGGCCACGAAATCCAGCAGTTCGGTTCCAACCGCGCCTTGGATCACGTAGTTGCCCGCGGTCGTTCCGAACAGGATTCGATTCAGCGTGAACTTGTCAAAACTATTGACGGAGATCAATCCGGGCGGGGTGCCGTCGAACACTAGATGAATGTCGCTGGCACCGGGCGCGGGAAGCGCGGCGCCGCCCTCCCAATTGCCGTCGGCGGACCATTTGTACGAACCACTACCCACCACACCAAGCCACGAAAAGGTCTGCTCGGCGATCGCGTTTGCTCCGCAGGCGAGGGAAAACGCCAGCGAGATGATCAAGTTGCTCGAACTAGTGCTAGCGCAAATCGACCGCGGAAATTTGTGAACCATGGGTTAAACTGCTCCCTTAGATTCGTTGGGCAGAGTGGCGAACGCGTCGCAGTGTCGGACGGATGGGATGTGATACCCCCACATTTGGACTAATTGTGGCTGGGCGCTGGCAATTGGTCAAGATTTGCGGGTCTACGGCCGGAATAATGCATTGCTATGGGATTTCGAGTGTCGAACCTTTCTGAATCAGCGAATGTCCAAAGGACTTGTGGGCCCTGCAAAGTTTGGGCTGGTAGGAGATCGGCGCGACCATGAATCGGAAACAACTGCAAAAGCTGGGAGTGCCGCCTGACTGCGCGAAGGCGGCGATCGTGGCACTGGGACGAGCGGCGGAGCAGGGCACTGGCATGGGCTTGAAGGGACAGCGTGCCCGGCAGCTGGTGGCCGAGGTGGTGGGGAATCCGCACACCTTTGAAGCCGACGCGATTTGGGGAGAGCTGGCCAGAGAGCTGCTGGCCGAAGAGACTCCGGTGGTGCGTGAGCCCATTAGTTACCGCACTTGGGGCAGCGACATCGACGAAGGAGCCCATGTGCAGATGCGGCAAGCGTGCCAGGTGCCGAGCGCGGTCGGTGCGGCGCTGATGCCCGATGCGCATGTGGGTTATGGCCTGCCGATTGGTGGAGTGCTGGCGTGTGAAGGGGCAGTGATTCCGTATGCGGTCGGTGTCGACATCGCCTGCCGAATGAAGCTCTCGGTACTCGACTTGCCGGCCGACTCGCTTGAGAGCCAGCGCAACCGATTCGTCGAAGCGATCAATGGCGGTACGCGGTTCGGCGTCGGCGTTCAGCATGAGAAGCGACAGACGCATGACGTGATGGACCGCGACTGGAGCGTCACTCGGATCACACGCGAGCGAAAGGACACGGCTTGGAAGCAGCTCGGTACAAGCGGGTCGGGAAACCACTTCGTCGAATTCGGCGAATTCACCTTGCCGGCCGACGACCGCGAGCTTGGTCTCACGGCGGGTAAATATGTCGCGCTGCTAAGCCACAGCGGCAGTCGCGGCGCGGGGGCGGCGGTCTGCAGCACTTACAGCCAGACGGCCCAACGACTGTTGCCGAAGCGTTTCAAGGATTTGGGCCGGCTGGCGTGGCTGGACCTCGATAGCGAAGCGGGCCAGGAGTATTGGGCCGCGATGAACCTGATGGGCGAGTACGCCGCGGCGAACCACGCGGTGATCCACCGACTGGTGGCGAAGCTGATCGGTGCGGAAATTGTCGCCGGCGTCGAAAACCACCACAACTTCGCCTGGAACGAGCATCACGAGATATCGGGCAGACGCCGCGACGTGATCGTGCATCGCAAAGGAGCGACGCCGGCCGGCGAGGGCGTTTTGGGCGTAATCCCCGGCACGATGGCCGACCCGGCCTACGTCGTCCGCGGCCGCGGCAACCCCCAGAGCCTGCATTCGGCTTCGCACGGAGCCGGCCGCCGCATGTCGCGCCGCGCGGCCAACGACATGTTCCGCATCCAGGCGGTGCGAAAGGAACTCGAGGAGCGAGGCGTCCACGTGCTGGCCGCCGGCTCGGACGAAGTGCCGGGCGTCTACAAAGACATCCGCGAGGTGATGGCCGCCCAGGAGGACCTGGTCGAGATCGTCGCCCAGTTCGACCCGAAGATCGTCCGCATGTGCGGCGACGGGAGCAAGGCGGAGGACTGAGCGGTTGTGCGGCTGGTATAATCGTAGGAGGGCGATGTTCCAGAAGTTCTCCATTGACCGAAAGGAGCCGCGTCTTGCTTAGAACCAAGTTTCGCACCGTCGTGTTCATTGGATTCGGGTTGGCTTGGATAAGTATCGCACGAGCTGCCCAACCCCAGTCGCCGCCACTAGGGAACGCTACGCGGTCAGCGGAGGGACCAGCTCCTCCCGCGGAACTTGTGGCCCTCGATCTGTGGGTCGTGTCGCTCCGCACGCCTCAAGGACGTGGTGCAAGAAGACCAACTCGGGCCGGTGCTCGCGCGGATTGAGAATTTGCCGACTGTGATCGGCGACCGCGACGACGTGCGTAAATTGTTGGTTCGCCTGAAGGACCAACGAGCGGTTAGCCGCTTGCTAACATTCCGTATTTCAACCCGGAGCGGACAGAAGGGGCACATCCTCCGCATGGAGACAAGAAACCGATGATCACCGGGATGGTCAAAGACAGATTTCGGCCAAACGAACAATATCCAATTTCAGGAGACTTCCACCTCGGTGCGGTACGTCGCCATGAATCCGTCGTCGACGATGATGTGATCCGCGTCGACGTCAGCTACGAGCGTAGCGACGTCGCAAGCGTCTGACGACGTAGTGCTTGCCCGGCCGAAGGATGGCGAGCCGACGCCAGCTCAATACATGACCAGTCTGACATTCACGACGACCGCGACCCTCAAAAGCGGCGAAGCGGTGCTCGTCGCCATCTTCCAGCGACACGGAAGAGGAGAATTCCAATCTGCTGATTCTTTCGGCCGCGATTGTCAGAGTCAAAAAACGTCGGACTAGGCGATAACCGCGAATGCGACCGGTCTGCTAGTTGTGATCCGGCCGGGGGCGGTCGCTGGTGAGGTTGCGGCGCAGATAGGCCGCGCGTTCGATGTTACGGTCCGACGTGTCGAGCTCCATGCCGGTGATCTTCTGCAGGTGGGCCGGCTGGGTGTGGATGAAGAGTTTGTTGACCGTGGGGATTTCCAGGTCGTTAATCAGGCCGAGGTTCACGCCCATGCGGACGCTCGAGAGCAGGTGCATGGTTTCTTCGCTGCTGATTGTCTGGGCGGTGCGGAGGATGCCGTACGCGCGGCTCACTCGATCGTGGAGCGTTTCCTGGCTCTCGCGGATGAGGAAATCGCGGGCCTGGCGTTCGTAGTCGATCAGCACGGGCACCACGTCGGCGACCTTTTTGGTCAGCTCTTCTTCGCTCATGCCGAGCGTGATCTGGTTGCTGATCTGGTAGAAATCGCCCATCGCCTGGGAACCTTCGCCGTACAGGCCGCGGACTGCGAGGTTGATTTTTGCAGGCTGCGGAAGACTTTGTCGATCTGCCGCGTGATTACCAGGGCCGGCAGATGGAGCATCACGCTCACGCGGACGCCGGTGCCGACGTTCGTGGGGCAAGCGGTGAGATAGCCGAAGCGATCGCTGTAGGCGTATGTCACGCGGGCTTCGATCAAGTCGTCGAGTTCGCTGATCGTGTCCCAGGCGGCGCGCAAATCGAGACCGCTCTTGAGCACCTGGATCCGCAGGTGATCTTCTTCGTTGATCATCACGCTAACTTGCTCGCCCGGATCGATGGCGACGCCGCGGGCACCTTCGGCCTCGGCATGCTCGCGGCTGATCAGTTGCCGTTCGACGAGGAACTTGCGGTCGACTTCTTCCAGCGCGCGGACATCGACGTAGATCAATTGGCCAGAGAATTGGCCGGCGCCGTGCAGCGTAGCCACGCGCTCGCGGAGGATGCGGCCGACTTCGTCGCGATCGCTCTCGGTGGCGCGGGCGATGAAGGGGAAATCGGCCAGATTCCGCGCCAGGCGAATGCGGCTGGAGATCACGATGTCGGACTGCGGGCCGGAGCCTCGCAACCATTCACCGCTTGTCTTGGCTAGTTCTTGTAGGTCCATTTGTGGTTTCCGCCCTCTCCCGGGCCCTCACCCTGGGTGAGGGCCCGGGAGAGGGTATGTTGGTCACGACTGGGTCGGCTCCGCGGTCGATTCGATTTGGCGGATTTCATCACGGAGCTTCGAGGCCCGTTCATAATCTTCAGAGATGACGGCTTCTTTCATCTGCCTGCGCAGGACGATCAGCCTCGTCTGCTGCTCGGCGTTGTTCGCGCCGCGTTTGGGGACCTTGCCAACGTGGCGCGTCTCGCCGTGAATGTTCAAGAGCAGCGGCTCAAGCTCGGCGCCGAAGCAGACGTAATCGTGCGGGCAGCCGAGGCGGCCCTGCTTGCGAAACTCAAGGAAGGTGATGCCGCACACCGGGCAGGTCCGCTCGTCGAGCCGGGCCAGCTCTTCGGCGGTTTCGCCCACCGCCAAATGTTGCGCGAGCAGGCCAGCCATCGTGGGGAGCGTTTCGTCCGCTTCCTGGACAGCGGGGGCGAGAAACGAGTGGGCACAGTCTTCGCAGAGATGCAGTTCGTTCGGCTTGCCATCCACCAGATCGGTGATGTGGAAGGTGGCCGGTTTTTCGCACTTTTGGCATTTCATCCGAGGACTCCGACGTCGCACAAACCCTGTCGCGCGAACCACATTGGGCCCGCCGGCCACTTCATAAGATAGTCAAAGAGCGCGAAGCGCAAAACAGCGCCGTGTTCGGGCAAGCTCGCTCTCAGCAGCGCCAGCGGCTTGGGAACACGGCTATGGGGATTCTAGCTGGGGGGTCGTGAGTGTCAAGATGAACGGCGAACCAGCCCGCTATGGTAGTCGTTTCTTGACTTGGACTGCAATTTCGTGGTGCACCGTGGTACGATATTCGCCAAACGCCCTGCAACTTTCTCGACTGGTTAACCAGACACCCGATGGCACACTTTCCCGATTTTGCGACTTTCTCCCAGCTGGCAAAGTCGGCTGACTATGTGCCCGTTTATCGCCGCGTACTGAGCGATGTGCTCACCCCGGTGAGCGCATTTCACAAGATCGACGACGGCGGGAGCGCTTGTTTGTTCGAGAGCGTGATTGGCGGGGAGAAGGTGGGGCGGTACAGCTTCCTGGCGGCCGAGCCATTCTTGTCGATGGATGCTCATGGCAAAGTGGTCTCGATTCGCGGTGCCGACGGAACGAAGACAATCGAGACGGACAATCCGCTCGACGTGCTGCGCGAGCACGTCGAGGCGGTTCGCGTGGCGAAGGTGCCGGGGCTGCCGCCCTTCACGGGTGGGGCGGTCGGCTATGCTGGCTACGATACCGTCCGCTACGTCGAACACCTCCCGAACGCACCGGCCGACGATCGCGGCCTCGCAGACCTGTCGTTCGCCTTCTACGACCACATGATCGTGTTCGACAACGTGCAGAAGACGGCGATCGTCGTGGCGCTGGCAAAAGTGTCGAACCAAGCAGCGAAGACACAGGCGGCATATGAAGATGCTTGCCGCCGGGTTGACCGACTGGTTGAAAAACTCGCTTCGCCAAAGGGCGACCTGCAGCCGGTCGACATCGAGACGGGCGGCGAGGCGACGTTGAAATTTGAATCGAACTTCACGCAGGCCGGCTACGAAGACGCAGTCCGCAAGTGTGTCGAATACATTCGCGCCGGCGATATTTTTCAGGTAGTGGTGAGCCAGCGTCTTTCCGTGCCGCTGTCGGTCGATCCCTTCGAAGTGTATCGCACGCTGCGAGTGGTGAACCCGAGCCCATTCATGTTCTTCCTGCGAACGCCCGAGTGTACGCTCGTGGGCAGCTCGCCGGAGATCATGGTCCGCGTCGTCGAGGGGAAGGTGACCGTCCGCCCGCTCGCCGGCACACGTCGCCGTGGTGCGACAGAAGAGGAAGACCAGCGGCTCGGCGAGGAATTGCTCGTCGACCCCAAGGAGCGAGCGGAGCACATCATGCTCGTGGATCTAGGCCGCAACGATGTCGGCCGCGTGGCCCAGTATGGCACGGTCGAGATTTCCGACGTGATGGTCATCGAGCGCTACAGCCACGTGATGCACATCACGAGCAACGTCACGGGCCAGCTCCCGGCCGATCGCGACGCGTTCGACGCGCTAGCCGCGTGCCTGCCCGCTGGCACCGTTTCCGGCGCGCCGAAAGTACGTGCAATGGAGATCATCGACGAACTGGAGCCGCATCGCCGCGGCCCGTATGCCGGCGCGGTCGGCTACATCGATTTCGCCGGCAACATGGACACCTGCATCGCGCTGCGAACAATCGTCATTCAAGACGGCACGGCTTATGTGCAGGCCGGCGCCGGCATCGTCGCTGACAGTGTCCCCGCGACCGAATTTGAAGAAACGCTAAACAAGGCCCGCGGACTGTTGAAGGCGATCGAGATTACGGAAGAGCGGGCGAAATGCTGATCCTGCCGCTGCGGTACTCATGACGGTTCGATAGGGTATAATCGAGCTATGGCCACGATCTTGCAAACAGTTGCCGGAGCCTCCGACATCCTACCGCTCTGGCGGTTTGGCAACGACACTTACCTAAAGATGATTGATTGTGGTGTGCTCGGCCCCGACGATCACGTCGAACTCATTCGAGGGATGGTTGTCGACATGTCTCCATCAGGATCTCGGCACAGTCATTTTCTCGCAACGTTGAACCGTCTTTTCTTGCCGACTTGGGGGCGAGGTGAGGTTTGGATTCAAGGCACCTTGGTCGTTGCGGAAGGTGAAATATACGATCCAGACTTCATGCTGCTCAGGACAAAGCCGGGCGGATATAAGGAGCAGTTGCCCCGGCCAACGGATGTGTTGCTCGTAGTAGAAGCGGCGGACTCGTCCCTGCGGCGCGATCAGCAAGTCAAATTACCTGTCTATGCAAGCGCCCTGATACCGGAATACTGGATCGCCGATCTAGAGCGGGAGTCGCTTATCATCCATCGCGATCCACAAGCCGGCGGGTACCGGCAAATTCAAACCCTCCGCGGCGACGAGATCGTCTCACCACTTGCCGCGCCGGATTTCTCTTTCGCCGTGCGACAAGCTTTCGATTGATGGGGCGTGATGAAAATTCTTACGGTGATTCTGGCGTTGGCCACCTTCTTGGGATCCACCGTGCTGGAATCAACCAGTGCCGCTCAGAGATGGGAGGCTTCGCCCGAGCAGATCGCGCGGGCGTCGCGGACCAAGCCGAACTCGAATTTCGACGAGGCGCAGGTCGGCGACTACATGCTGGCGGATCCGCTCGTGGCCGCCGATGGTTCGCCGGTCACGCGTGAAGCATGGCCCGCGCGGCGGGCCGAGTTGCTCGAGCTCTTCGGCGACGAAATGTTTGGCCACGCGCCAGTCGGCCGGCCGGAGAATCTGGAGTTTCGCGTGGTCGAGGAAGATCCGCAGGCGCTCGACGGCAAAGCAACGCGGAAGTTGGTCGAGATCTCGTTCGATACGCCGCACGCCTGGCGTGTCAAGTTCCCCGTGCAACTCTACCTGCCGAATGGCGCGGCCGGTCCTGTGCCGGCACTGGTGCTATTGGCGTTCGAAGGGCTCACCGATCCCGCGACGCCGCGCGTCCTCGAGCGTGGCTGGGCCCTGGCGATTCTCGATCGCACGCAGATCGCGGCCGACGATGCGGCGACTTTTCGCGCTGGCGTGATCAACGCCTTCTCGGGCGACGACGAATTGGCAGCCGACGACTGGCAGGCGCTCGGCGCTTGGGCGTGGGGCGCGAGCCGCGCGATGGATTATTTGGAGACCGACCCGGCGGTCGACGCCAACCGCGTGGCCGTGGTTGGCTTCTCGCGGATGGGGAAAACGGCGCTCTGGGCCGGGGCGAACGACGAGCGGTTCGCCGCGGTGATTTCGAACGAATCGGGTGCCGGCGGCGCGGCGCTCTCCAATCGCAAATTTGGCGAAACGATCGAGGACCTCAATGTCCGCTTCCCGCATTGGTTCTGCAAAAACTACCGCAAGTACAACGGCCGCGAGGGCAGCCTCCCCTTCGACGATCACCAACTGCTGGCTTTGATCGCACCGCGGCCGCTGTACGTCGGCAGCGCGGACGGCGATCTCTGGTCCGACCCGCGGGGCGAGTTCCTCTCCTGCGTCGCCGCGTCGCCGGTCTACGAACTGCTAGGCGAAGCGGGCCTGGGCACCGACGAAATGCCGCCGCTCGAACAGCCCGTCGCCAGCGGCCGGATCGGCTACCACATCCGCCGCGGCCCGCACGCCTTCACCGACTACGACTGGCAGCGATACCTCGATTTTCTGGACCGGCAGTTGCCGTCGTCAGCACCCTCACCCTAACGACGCGGCGACTGTATTTCTCCTCAATGGTCGGATACAATGCTCTCAGGCATCGTATCGCGGTACACCCATGCACGATCCATCGCTTGCCGGACATTTTCTGGTCGCCTCGCGCGTATCTGCGCGATCCGAACTTCGCCAAGAGCGTGGTGCTGATGATTCAGCACGACGACGACGGGGCGGTCGGCGTCGTTATCAATCGGCCGGCGGAGAAATCGGTCCGCGAGGTGTGGGAGGCATTGCACTACGACCCCTGCGATCGCGACGACCTCATCTATGTCGGCGGACCAGTGCCAGGACCGCTCGTGGCCGTACACACACTCGAACCCTTTTCCGAGCGCGAAGTGCTCGCGGGCGTCCATGTGGCGATGCATCGCGACGCGATCGACGTGATCGTCCGCAAGAAGGATGCACGGCTGCGCCTCTATAGCGGACACGCCGGTTGGGGCAGCGGCCAGCTTGAAGGCGAACTCGAAGCTGGCGGCTGGCTCACCACCGAGGCCAAAAAGGACGAAATCTTCGCCGACCACGAGACGATCTGGAAAATCGTCACCGAGCGGATCGGCCTGGAGATCATGGCCCCGCATCTCGACGAAAAACTGGTGCCGCCCGATCCGTCGATGAACTAACTCGGCAAATGCGGAACGCGATAGCATCGCTGGCACACGAATACTACTAATGGGGCGACCGCTGCCCGACCGATGCCAAAGATGGGAATCCAACCGCTTCCCGTCTCGTCTCGGTTCTCTTTTCTCACAACCACATGGCAATACGGCATGAAGTCTCGTGCGATCACGATGCTCGTTGTGCTTGTCGTCTATCAATTCCTGGCACGCGCCACGAATGCGGCGGAGGAGCTCGTTAGTCCACCGGAGACGTTCAGCAATTTATCGCAAGAGTTGGTGTACCCGCCCGGAGAGTCCGGAAGTCCGCTCACGCTGATGCAATGGAGCTATGGCGACGGCGACGAGTCGAGCGATGAGTATCCGGGGAAAATGGAGACGGATCGTCCTTATTTCACCAAAACGGCGTCGGTCGTCGGCCGCGGCATGTGGCAACTCGAATCTGGCGTGACGTACGGTCGCGACTCTCGCAGTGGACGCAATCTTGTCAGTTTTCCCGAAGCGCTGCTCCGCGTGGGTGCGCTCGCCGAGTGGTTCGAGGTCCGCGCAGGCTGGACCTGGTTGGACAACTCCAAGGGTCATGGGCATAGTGGCTCCGGCATATCCGATCCGTATGTTGGCGTGAAAATCGCGCTCACGCCGCAGGAAGAAATGCTGCCACAAACGGCGATCGTGATCGATGTCGATCTGCCCGCCCCGGAATTCAGCTCGGCATTTTCATTCAACAACATGCAGCCTGGGTTGAGCTTCGTCTACCGGTGGGACTTGTCGAACGGCTACACGATGGGCGGCGAAACCGAGTTTCGCCGGGTCGCCGATCGCCACGATCGCTTCCTGCTGTGGGAACAATCGTGGATCGTGGAACGCGAGTTTACCAGCCTGCTCAACGGCTATGTCGAATGGTTTATGATCGCACCAGATACCGAACGCGCCGCAACTGCGAATTATCTCGACACCGGCCTGTTGTATTTGCTGACAGAAAACGTCCAGGTCGACACGGGCGCTGGTTGCGGTCTCACGAGCGCAGCCCTGGATTTCTTTTTGAAAGCCGGCATTTCGGTTCGCTGGTAGTTTCGGACGGCAATTCTCTCTGTCCCGAAATTCTCCCTGTGCGGTAAATGGGTTTCCGATCGAGTGATGCCGACCCCGGCGTCCACGTGGCGCGACCGGCGTGACCGATACAGCTTCCGTTCGGCACGCGTGGTTTTTGACCAGTCAAACTCATTCGCTTGTGCTGGCATTTCAATCAGGTCGATGAACTTGATCGAGGTCAGGTTTTTTTCACTCCAGCATGAATGCGGTGCCAACGATGCGCAGCCGTCGCGCAACTTTCACGCTGCTGCTATTTATTTTCGTTGCAGCGGACGAATGCCACACGGCGTTTGCCACCAACGGTCACGGCACGCTGATGCAGTGGGGCTACGGTCCCCACGTCGACGGCGGGCCCGATCTGAGCGAACCGCTCGTCACCGATCGGCCCGATTTCACGGAGTCGGCCGTCACGGTGGGCATGGGCGTCGTGCAACTCGAAGCCGGCTACACGTTCACTTACGACGGCGACGAAGACAGGAATGTAAGCGAGCACTCGTATCCCGAAACATTGTTCCGCATCGGCATGCTCGCAGAGTGGTTCGAACTGCGACTCGGTTGGAACTATGGCGAGTCGGCCGAGACCGTTTTTGGTGCAGGCGACACGAATCTCGCAGGCGCCGAGGACCTCTATGTTGGCGCGAAAATTGGCCTCACTCCGCAAAGCGGCTGCCTGCCGGAAACGGGCGTGATCCTGCAGGGCACCGTGCCGACCGGCGCGAATGCATTCACCGCCGACGAAGTGCTGCCGGGCGTCAATTTCGTCTACGGCTGGGACGTCAACGACTTTTTCTCGGTGGGCGGCGGCACGCAGGCCAATCGCGCGCTCGACGACAACGGCGAAGACTTCTACGTCGAGTTCGCCCAGTCGATCACGACCGGCTACGGCTGGACCGAGAAATTCGGCAGCTACGCGGAGTGGTATATGTTCGCCCCGGCGGGCGCCAGACGTCTCGGAACCAGCAGTACTTCAACGCCGGCTTCTCCTACCTGCTGACCGACAATTTCCAATGGGACATCCGCGCCGGCGTCGGGCTGAACGATGCGGCCGACGACTTCTTCACAGGCTCCGGCTTCTCAATCCGATTCTACTAGCGGCACGAGCCGCCGCTTTGAACTATTGGGGGCGCGCTGTCGCTTCGCCCCAGCCACCCGCCGCGAGATTGGTCTCGCTATCGAGCGACGCTTCGGCGAACGATTCGTCGGTTTCCCAGATGACGACCTTCGTCGCGGTGACGCCGGTGTCGGTCAAGAGCACCGGGCAGACCTCGTTGAGTAGATAGGTCGCCATGTTCTCGGCCGTCGGATTGTTCGGCAACACATAGTACTTGCTCGGCTCGACCTGCTGGATCGCGTGGATGCCGTTCTCGTCCGACTCATTGAGCACGAAGCCATGGTCCCAATGTTCGTCGAGCCAGCCCTTGAAGAGTCGCTTCAAGTCGGCAAAATCGATCACGCGACCGAC
The DNA here is from genome assembly GCA_963847905.1 of uncultured Planctomycetota bacterium. Classification (GTDB taxonomy): domain Bacteria; phylum Planctomycetota; class Planctomycetia; order Pirellulales; family Lacipirellulaceae; genus DASYDU01. Next base: position 58,960 of record CAWKBP010000011.1, read on the forward strand.
GTCGTCCACCTCATGGGCGGTGACGTAAAAATCGGCGACGTAGTTGTGGCCGTGGAAAAACTCGCATTTGCCGCCGTGGTGGTGAAGTCGGTGCCCGGCACAAAACTTCACACGGCGCATGATGGTGAGGGCCAAGTCTGAATTCTCCAGGTGGTCAATTGCGTAATGACGCGGTGGACTACCTCCATTCTCGCCGAGCGACCGCGGTTAGGGAAGGCACCGCCTGATGGCTAGATTCGGGCCGATACGGCCAGACGCCACAACCGTACGCCCCGCCAAGCTTCCACTCGCAAAACAAAAGCGGCCTCGATCCAAGGGACCGAGGCCGCTTTTAGGTAGACAAGAATAAGCGTTTGACTAGGCTGACCGACGTCGCCAGCCAGCGATCCCTAAAGATGCAAGGGCTAGTAGCAGGACAGACGCTGGCTCGGGAACTCGCAGTGCATTGACACTATTGGCCAGTGCAGTTTCCGAGAGCTTGTTGTTGTAGATCGCCAAATTGTCGATCGCACCTTGGAAAAACTCCTGGCCGAACAACCGGCGTTCTGGAGTCGTGACGGGATTTCCCATGTCATCGAGGACAGGATTACCCATGTCGTCCAGAACGGGGACTTGCACGGTGCGAACGACGGGGAAATTGCCGACGCCGAATGCATTGCTCAACCCCACCGAGCTGGTGCCCGGGTTGGTTAATGCAAGCACGGCATCTGTCACCGAATGAACCAACGGCCCGCCGCTCGTCAAGTTGGCATACCAGCCATTGACCAAGGCGCCATCGGCTTGGGGCCGGCTGAGATCGTACGTTAGTGCGACGTAGTACCAATTGTTTTCCAGATAAGGGTCCACTACGTAGGCTTCATTCGCAGGATTCGCAAACGCGTTGCCAACGTTGGCCAAGAGGCGACCTGCGTCTCGTGTGGCAGCACCTGGCCGTTGCGTGAGGAAGTAGAGGCGATCGGCGCCCGGGCGGCCGCCGAAGATATAATTTTGGCCGCTAGTACCTTCCTTTTTACCAACCTTGACGACGGCTTCAATGGTCATCATCGATTGGACGGTGAACCCATCGGCGATCAGGCCGGCGCCCGAATTTGCATTGACCGTCGCGTCGACATTGTACGGCCGGTAGGCCTGGTTGTTGCCGTCGAAGCCGGGCTCAAAGACGATGTCGGTCAGCTGACCGAAGACGCCGTCGACGTTGCCTTCGCCGACGACGCGAATCAGATCGAGCGAGTCCTTGGTGTCGGCAAGTCGCGTCGAATCGTCGCCACCTTCGTACTTCCACTGGTGCAGTAGCGCCGGATTTGCATCTTGCACGGCCTCCAATTGCGCCACGCCGGCTTCTACCCGAGTGGCCATGGTCCAAATCGCCAAGACGCTGGCCGCGGTCGCCAGCCAATACTTCAAATCTTGCTGTCTCATCATGTAGTCATCCTGGGTAAGTAAAAAAACAGATGGAAGGCGGAGCACCGGCGTATACCGTCGACAAGACGACAATCAGCTCGTGCGCTGAAATCGGAGTAACAAGCAAGCGTAACAGGAAGTTAATTGGAAAAGTCAGCGGCTGGGACATTCTGATCGAATCCGCGGAGTCGTCCTCGCTGGATCCCGATCCGTATGCTCAAGCCGCATTCCCAGCCCCGCCTTTGCCCCCATGGACAAATGGGCCACAAAAATGAATAGACGTACGCAGTGCCCAACCTGCTCCGTAGAAGCTTCACCGCATAACACCATCTATAAGCCACATGACGCCAAATGTTACAACAAAATTTCTTGCGGTAGTTGTTGATTTGATATTTGTCGCATCTGCGCCACGACGATTGGCGAGCATGCGTCAGTTGCGCAGGCAAGATGTGGAAATTGCGCGGGCTCAAGCTACCATCCGAGAGATCGACTTTTGAAATTCGTGTTTCCGTCCGAATTTGTGCGTCACAAACAGGAACGTTTGAGCTTACTTAGAGCGCGGTCCAGTTTTGTCTTGCTTTTCATTGTGGCGGACCGGCTCCATGGGATTGGAGAGAGACCTGGAACGGGAAAGAGGCGGTTCGTTCCAATTCAGACGGTGGCGCATTGCGCCGCTTTAGTTGCGCTCGCGTTTCCGCATTTCTGCGCCGGTGTGCGTAGTGCCTTGGGTTATGCGCGGAGTCGATCCGGTCGCACTGGCCGAAGGTCCACTGGTTGCCGAAGGACCATGGCTGCAGGAATCCAAAGTTACAGGAGTATTGATCGATGGCTTGCCTACGAGGGAACGTCAGATCGTCCGACGCACCAGCGACTGCGACTTGCGGACGCATTGATCGCCGCAAGCCGAGGGCGGATTGTGCCACGACGCGCAAACTTGCGTGTTGGTTTCACACTTGTAGAGCTGCTGGTCGTGATCGCGATCATCGGCATTCTGGTGGCGCTACTGCTGCCGGCAATCCAGGCGGCGCGGGAAGCGGCGCGACGGAGCGAGTGTGCGAACAAGCTGCGGCAACAGGGAATTGCGCTGCAGAACCATCACGACGCCAAGCGCGCGTTTCCTTTTGGCGTGGAAATGATGGCGGGTATTGGAATTCGGGACAGACGAGCCTGAGCACTTGGGCCGTGGAGGTGCTCCCCTATGTTGAGGACAAGAGTTTGCGCGGGCTCTACAATCCAAATCTTGGCGGCGGAACCGGGGCACGATCGCGATGGGAACCGTTGAGCACAAGGAATTCCGAGAGACGTTTATCCCGCTCTATCAATGTCCCAGCGACTTGCAATCGGAATTTTGACCCCCCACAGCGGCCCGGATTCGTGCTGGTGGCGGACGCGAAGGACCGCCACTATATCGTACCAGTTCGTATCGTGCGAAATGCCGGGCGGACGACTGGTCAAGCGTCACATGGTACCTGGGAGAAGAGTTTCGACCGAGCCAATTCGGTTGGCGTGGACCACTGCATGGCGTATCTGAGGAAGGGGCACACAGTCTACCCATTGCCGCAGCGATCGAAGCATCGAAGTGCTAGCTCAAAATGCGTCCAGAATCAATGAGAGCATTACTGACGGCACAAGTAAGACCCTCCTCATCGGCGAACAGACGAACACAACGAACCGCCCGCCTGTCGGAAACACAAATTTCACTAGACGATCGCTCTGGGCTTACTCATGGGGTAACTACATCCTCTCCCAAGCCTCGCCTCAAGCGCAGATTTTGTGGGGCGACTACTTCCGTTGCCTGAGTTCCGGCGTGCTAGGAACGCCCAAGCCATGTCAGTCTGCTTGGTTCAGTTTCCACACCGGCGGAATGAACGCTCAGATGTGCGACGGTTCGGGCACATTCATCAGTTGGGACATTGATCTGCGAGTGCTGTGTTACATGTCGAGCATCGCCGGGGACGAAATGGATAACGATCCACTTTATCACAGCCAATTGCCAGAGCGACTGCAAGCATTCGATTAGTTGTTCGGACGAAGTACGGAGAACCGAAAACGGGAGGGCGGAGGCGGAATGAAGAGCGGGTCGAGCTGGAAAATGGATCATGGCTGTGCTGCCGGTCGCCGCCTTCGCGGTTGGCTGCGGCGGGCCGCGGCGAGTTCCGGTAGAGGGCATCGTGACGCTCGATGGCAAACCGCTGGCCAAGCGAAAGTAATGTTGCAGCGCCCCGATGGCCCCCTCGACGAACGGTTCTTTTCCGGTGATACGGGCGACGACGGGAGGTACTCGATCGGGACACCTGAGACCAACGCGATGGGCGCACCCGTGGGGGACTACCGAGTGATGATCACTTCGGTGCAGGTGCCGCCGGACGCAAACGAGATGACGCCACTCCCGAAAGAGCGAGTCCCCGCGTCGTATCCGCAACGGCTCCCAAACGCTCACCGTGCCAGAAGGCGGAACGACAACCGCTAATTTCGCCATCAAAACAAAATAGATCACGAGCAATTCAAGAAACATGAGGGATCGAAAGTGGCTCGAGCGCGACTGCAGCGGAGTTTGGCGATACGCGAAAGTCTATTTGTAATCGCCGACCTGCCGCGACGGTTGAAGCTTGACTCGTCGAATCACATTCGCCTACTGCGAGGACTTCTCACGATGAAACCACGATGGACGTTTGCCTGCGGATTGCTGTCCACCGGAGCGGCGTTGGTTCCGATTGCGATGCCCGCGCGCGCCGCGATTACCCACCGTTACAGCTTCACCGGAAATGCGAACGATTCAGTCGGTTCCGCCAACTGGACCGTCAACGGCGCCACCTTTAGTGGTGGGCAAGTGGTGTTTGACGGCATCGACGATTTCTTGAATCTGGCGGCCAATCCTCTGCCTGCGTCCGGCAGCACGACGATCGAAGTTTGGGGCACTTATGCACCGACGACGCCGCTCGGTTCGCGGGTCTTCGATTTCTCGAACTCCAACAACAACTACTTATTTCTCACACCAATCGCGCAGGGCGTGGGCGCTGTCATGGACACGCGGTTGCGTTGGGACGATGGATTTGGAACAGCGCTCGGGCCGAACGGGGCCTCACCGTCGAATACCGGTCAACCGGTACTGCTCACGGTCGTGGTCGACTCGACGGCGACGACGCCGCTTGGCGCGGGCGAGTTGCGACTCTATCGCGACGGTCTGCTGATAGCCGCGGCGTCTGCCGAGGGATTGGCAACTTTGGCACCACTTGCCGCCAACACTTCGAATCGCCTGGGCCACGGCACGTCAGCCGGCGCGAATCCGCCCACCTACCTCAATGGTTCGATTGACGAGTTTCGCACGTACAACAACGCCCTCTCGACGGTGGAGGTGCTGACCAACGCCGTCTCCGGTCCCGACTCACCGACGGTGTCTTTCACGGACAAGACTTGGAACATGGCGGGCACAAGCAGTTGGAATACGGGCGGGAATTGGACCGCGGCCGGTGCACCAGCCGTGACGAATCGAGCGATCATCGCCAACGGCGGCACAGCCACCGTCTCCGCCGCCACTCCCCAGGCCGGGGCCACGCGCATCACCAACGGTGCTCTGACCGTCGGCGCCGGTGGGACGTTTGATACAAAGTACCCGATTGAGTTGCAACCTGGCGCCGCCGGGACCGCGACGATCAACGTCAACGGCGGCGGTCGGCTGGCAATTAGTGGCATTATTAGCGATGCCGCGGCCGGCGTGAAATCGATCAATCTCGACAATGGCACGATTGCCGCTGGCTTTGCGTCGGCGCTGGTGAGTGTGGGTGCGACGGCCAATATCGGCGCGGGCGGCGCCACGCTCGACACAGGTAGCGGCACGATGCAGTGGAGCGCCACGCTGGCCGGTAGCGGCAATATTACCAAGATTGGCGCGGGGCGGCTTAACCTGCGACCGGTGGCCATTGAGTTGGCGCCCTACGATCAAAACCCCAATTTTACCGGCGAGTTCTTCGTCGACGGCGGCACCATTGACGTCCAACGCGAACACGGTGTGTTTGGGCGCGGCGGATCGACACATGGCGGCAGCGTCCACCTCAACAACGCCACGATGATCATCAACACAGCCTATCCTACCGCACCCGGTTTCCGTAAAGAGTTTCCCGCCGACGTGGAAGCGACCGGTCAAACGAAGATCGTCAACCTGGTCGATCGCGTGATCGACGGAAATCATAATGAGCGGCAGCATCAGCGGCAGCGGAACGATCGAGTTTACCAAGCCCAATCTGCCGACCGACCCCAACAACGACAACGATATCGCTGACAGCGCCGATGGACTCGATTTCGTGAATCGAACGAATCCCGACACGACGGACCTCGAAAACCCCACGTTGTTCGTCGACAACAGCGGCTTCACCGGCCGGATTGTCACGACGGGCGATTGGGCGATTCGCATTCGCGGCGAGGGAGCTGATTTTCCCAACGGCATCGTGGAACTCAACTCTTCGAGGGCCTGGCTCGGCAAGCGGGGTACCGATGCAAATCAAACGATTGAGTTGGGCGGTGTCGCCGGAACGGCCGACGTCCCCAACCTGCGCTGGTCGCGGTTGGTCGCAAGCATTGCCGCGTCGGGAGCGCTCACGGACGATACCATGGAAGATTTCAATGACGTGACGTACATGATCGGCGGGGCGAGCGCCGACGCGGCGTTCTTCGGACGCGTCGAAGATAGTGTCGGCGAAGGTTTTGTCGACAAAGTGACCGTCGTCAAACGTGGCAATAACAAGCAAACATTTGCCGGTCCGAATACCTACAGCGGCACCACCACCATCAATGGCGGTACATTGCTGATCAACGGCTCCCACTCGCGCGATGCGCTCGAGCTCGCCGGTGGCGCCGCGCCGGCCGCCAATGCCTTGCCCGTGGGCGATTATACGGTCAACGCCGGCGGCACGCTGGGAGGAAGCGGTTCGATCGGCTCCATGGCCGACCAGGTTAACGTACAGGTCGTCGGCGGCACGCTTGCGCCGGGGGCCAGCACAGGTACACTGACCGTTAATGGGAACTACACTCAGAACGCATCCTCTGCACTTGCGATCGAGTTGGCTGGAGCAACGGCTGGAATGTTCGACGTGCTGGCAGTCAGCGGCACAGCGAACCTCGCCGGCACGATCAATATCGACTTGATCAACGGCTTCTTGCCTGCCAACAGCAGCTCGTTCACGATCCTCACCGCGAGCAGCGTCGTCGCACCGGGGCTGACGCTCTCCGGGGAGAGCAACGGGTTCAGTTTGCAGGTGAACCCAACAAGCCTTGTGCTCAACTTCATCACGCCTGCTGGACTGCCCGGCGACTACAACGGCGATAATTTTGTCGATGCGGCCGACTACACGGTCTGGCGCAACAGTCTGGGTAGTTCGGGCAGTTTGCTGCAAAATCGCGATCCTGGGAATTCTGGGAACGTCAATCCGGCAGATTACTCGTTCTGGAAATCACACTTCGGTACGCACCTCGGATCTGGCTCGGGCGCCGTGGCAGGGGGATCGGTTCCGGAGCCGTCAACGATGGCGATTCTCGCATTCGCCGTCGCGATTGCGTATGGTGGCCGCCGCCGTTAGTACTCGCCGTCACAGCAAGGGGGGCCGCGTGTCCCTTGGGCGACGGCGTCTGAGGGACACGTGACCCGGTGTTTCCGGCAGACAATTTGCCCCGACTTTGGGTGGCCGTCTACGATAGGCAAAATGTGACTGTTTTGCCGAGATTTCCCACGTCGCCGCCAGGGAAATGCGCGTCGTTTTTACATTCGCATGGCCGCCTCCTATTGCGGCATCTGCTCTGTCGGTACACTAAGATCTCGTGAAGATGCCGTTTCCTTGAGCGGTTTTTCGTGGGGAGGATTTGCCATGATGCTCACCGAGACGATCGACAAAGGTCGACGGTCAACGCGCGAAAGTTCGAATACTACATTCGTACAACGCGATGAGTTCTGCAGTCTGCTCTTGAGCACGCGACGCATGGTCCGCTCGGACGAGCCCGGTCGCGGAGTTCGCGGGCTGTTGGACATGGAAACCGGCACACGATTTCTCATCGAGCAGGAAAAGCTCTTCGCCAAGTGATGGCCGCATAGTATGGACTCCGCTCGGCACCGCAGCTGGCCCGATGTCTCGATCGTCGTGGCTTGGAGCTGAGCATGTGGACGCGACAATACAAGCCGGGCGATTTTGTGGTGGTCCGGCGGATCAAGCACTCGACCCATCCCGGTCGCCGAGCGCAGGATGTCGACGCGGCTCCCCGCGGCGATTTGTACAACTACTTCGTCGAGAAGTCGTGGATCGTTGAGCGCGTGCAAGAGGACGGCACGCTGCTGCTCAAGACTCGCCGCGGTAAGACGCACGTCGTCGAACCGAGCGACCCGAATCTGCGGCACGCGACGCTCTGGGACCGAATTCGCTACCGCAAGCGGTTTGCGGAATTGAGGGCGCCGGGCAAGCCAACATGAGCGAATCCGAGGAGCATCAGGCGGATCGATACCGAGCGTTCGTCCCCGACACGCCGATTGCTATAACGGGCGCTGGCGGTGGACCGCTCGTCGGGCTGTCGTTCGGCGTGAAGGACGCGATCGATCTCGGCGGGTACAAAACCGGCGCTGGGAATCCCGATTGGCTCCGCACCCATCCGCCGGCGACGGAAAACGCTTGGGCGGTGCAAGCCTTGCTCGACGCGGGAGCAAGTGTCGTCGGCAAGACGATCACGGACGAGCTCACTTTCAGTCTCAACGGCGAGAACATCCACTACGGCACGCCGATCAACCCGCGCGCCCCGGGCCGCATCCCCGGCGGGTCATCGAGCGGTTCGGCTGTGGCAGTGGCGGGCGAGCTGGTCGATTTCGCGCTGGGGACTGATTGCGGCGGGTCGGTGCGTGCGCCGGCGAGCTTCTGTGGCATCTACGGCATCCGGCCCTCGCATGGCAGGATCTCGACGGCTGGCGTTTTTCCGCTCGCGCCGAGCTTCGACACGGTCGGTTGGTTTGCCCGCGATGCGAAGCTGCTCGAACGTGTTGGTCGCGTGCTACTTGGCGAGAACGACGCATCGCCGCGGAGGAGTCGTTTGCTGGTCGCAGCAGATGCGTTTGCCTGGTGTGGCGAAAAAGTTGCGGCTGCGCTTCAGGGAGCAGTCGACGCACTCATTGAACACGTGGGGCCTGCCAAGCAGGTTACCGTCGCGCCGGATGGATTCGCGCCGTGGCTGCAGGCGTTTCGGCTGCTCCAGGGCGCCGAGATCTGGGCCGCGCACGGCGAGTGGATTCGCGCAGTGAACCCCAACCTCGCGCCCGATATTCGCCAGCGATTCGAGTGGACGTCGACGATCACGCCGGCCGACGTCGCGGCTTCGCAACCGGTGCGCGAACAGGTCACGAGCCGAATGCAGGAGCTGCTCGGCGACGATGGGGTGCTCTGTCTGCCGACGACTCCGGGCATCGCGCCGCTGCTGAGCATGTCGCCCGAATCGCTCGGCGAATTTCGCAACGTGGCCCTGAGCCTGTTGTGCATTGCGGGCTTGGCGCGGCTGCCGCAGATCAACCTGCCGATGGGTACGCTCGACGGCTGCCCATGCGGCTTGTCGATCGTCGGGCCGCAAGGCAGCGACATGGCGCTGCTTGCAACTGGCCGTGGAACTGGCCAGTAGTTTGCCCGGCCGGCGAATTTCCTGCGACGGCGTCATTCTTTGCCGTCTTTTTCGGCATTCTGCTGGGAGTGTAACCGCCGCTGCTTCCTGCGCCACTGACGTGATGACGGGGCCATCCGTGCGTTTCCTTTCTCGAAATCCCTCGGAACCTAACAGGAGAAAATCATGAAAACCGGAACAATTGGAATCTGCTTGTTAGTCGCGGCACATCCTTGGCGGCATGGGGCAAACTGCTCTTGCCGCCACCGGGCAAGTTGCGGACGAGATGCCGGAAGCGCGGCCGGTCGGGATGCTCGTGAGCGGTCAGTTTGGCCGACTTGCTTGCGCTGCGTTCGGAGCTTGGCATCACGGCGGAGCAGCGGACGCAAATCCGCGAGATCGTCAAGAGCCATCGCCAGGAGATGGGCGACGGTGCTCAAGCCGGTCGCCGAGAAACGACGGGCGCTGCGGGACGCGACGCTGGCCGAGAACCCCAACGAAGCGACGATCCGCGACGCGGCCGACGAACTCGGCAAGGCGATCGGCGATGCGGCGGTGGTCGGCTCGAAGATTAAAGCCGAGATCCACAAGGTACTCACGCCCGAGCAGCAGGAGAAGATCTGCCGAGTTCCGCGGCCAGTCGCAAACGGCGGTCGATAAGTTCCTCGACAAAATGGCCGACGCTGCGATGACAACTGAGATGAGACAGCGGTACAAATTAAAGCACGTCCGCACTCATGCTTGCATGGGTGCGGACGGTTTGGTTGCCATGGTGGCGATGAGAATTGCGGTCCGAAGGAGTCGCTGCCGGTGACAAGTGGACGATGACACGATCAACGCCGATCTTCGAGCCGCCGCGGACGGCGATGGGGACGCGTACGGTCGCGTCATCGATCGTTACCAGCAGACGATCGCCCGGCGAATGACTCGTTTCACGCGCGACCAGCGGCTGCTGGAGGAGCTGGTGCACGACGTGTTTGTCGAAGCGTATTTCAGTTTGGGCGGTTACCGCGGCGACGCACCGTTCGAGCATTGGCTGCAGCGGATCGCCACGCGGGTCGGCTACCGCTACTGGACACGGCGCGGACGGGAGCCGGCGACGGTCGACGTTCAACTGCACGAACCGGAATCCGCAGCGAGCGATCGGCTCGGGAGAGCATGGAGGAAGTGGCGGTCGCGCTCGAGCAACTCGCACCGCGCGACCGGCTGGTGCTGACGCTGCTGTACCTCGAATCGCGGAGTGTGGCCGAGGCGGCCGACCTGGCGGGTTGGTCGGAGACGATGGTGAAAGTGCAGGCCCACCGAGCCCGCAAGAGATTGCGCAAGCTGCTGGAAACGAAGGAGCAAACCGATGGATGAAATCGAAATACTTCGCCGGTACGCGGCCGGAGTCGGAGCCATGCGGCGCCGCCGCGCAGTCGACGTGACGGCGCGCGTGTTGGAGTCGATTCGTGCGGAACGGCGGCGGCCGGATTGGCTCGCGGGCGCGACCGCGCCGATGGTGATGGCGGCTGCGGCGAGTTTGCTCGTGGCGGTGACGCTTGGAGTCCTGGCGCAACAGGCCGTCGCCGAATTGCAGGACCCGCTCATCGACGTTGTTTACGCCTATTTTGGTGACGCTTTCATGAATACGGAATCGACCACAATTTGTCGCCGCCATTGCCGCCGACGGAGCGACGCGGTCGGCGCTGGCTAACACTGCTGCTGGCGCTTATCGTGTTTGTCGCGGGGATGGCGAGCGGGGCGGCGCTGACGGTCCACTATGCGGTCGGCCGATTGCAATTCGCGATCCATCATCCGGAAGTCGCGCCGGCGCGGATCGCGGCGACGATCCAGCGACGTCTGCGTCTCGACGATGACAGACCGCCAAAGTCGAACAGATCCTGGCCAGCGGCAGGTCGAGATCGCGGCGATCCGCCGCAAGTTTCAGCCGGAGATCGTCGAGCAGCTCGACTGCGGTGCGGGACGAAGTCGCAGCCGTGCTCGACGAGCCGCAGCGTGCGAAGTGGACCACGCTCTTCGACCAGTTTCAACAGCGGTGGTTGCCGCCGGCGACAAGCGAAAAGAGTAAGTCGTGATGACGCTATCAGAGAATCGCCAGCGGGTTGCGGCGTTCTTCGAGCGTGCCGCGGGTGACGCCGACGCGGTTGACGGCCTTGAGTTGATGCCAGACTTGGCTGCCGGAAACGCGGCCCGCCAATAGATCGCGGTAGAGGGCGACGAGCGTGTGAATTTCTGCCGCCGAGTCGGTCAGCAGTTCGACGCGGAAATCGCGCAAGTTCCGCGTCGAGTAGCTGCGACACGGCTTCGGCGGCGCTTTGCGGGACGGCGTTGTAGAGCGTGTTGCGGCAGCCGACGTCGGCGGTGAGCACGTGTTCCATGCCGATGCGGTCGCGCAGCTTTCACTTGATGCACGTCGCAGGGGCGGCCGCAGTTGGTCTTGTTCGTGCCGGGCGAGAGCACCGCGCAGAACACGCAGTGCTCCATGTGGAACATCGGCATGTGCTGATGGATCACCACTTCGAGCCACGCGGGCGGCACCGTGTCGACGAGCTCGAGCAATTGGTCGCGATTGAGGTCGTAGGAGACAGTCACGCGCTCGGCGCCGAGCGAGCGGAGATAGTCGACCGTCCACTGGTTGGCGGCGTTGAGCGAGAAGTCGGCGACGAAGGGGAGGGCATGTTCGCGGCAATAGGCTGCGCCGGCGAGATTGCGGACGAGCCAGCCGTCGGCGCCATGTTTGGCCATGGCGTGAAAGATGCCCAGCTCGTCGGGCTTCTGGATGCGCGGCGTGGCGAGGTAGATTTCGGCGCCGGCGGCGTGGGCGGTCTCGACTGCCTGGCGATATTCGCGGATGTCGGCGAATTCGACCAGCAGGCTGCGGACGTCGCAGGCGATTGTCGCCTCCAGTTGCGCGAGGGTGCGGCAGAGGACGCGAAGCCGTGGCTCGCCGACGGTTCCACTTTCGCGTTTCGATTCGATCAATCCAGTTTGGCGGCGGGTGAAGACGCGGCGGGCGGGCCTTTGTTGGGCGGACGCTTCGAGCTGGGCGATCAGCTCGTGTCGCAGTTTGCCGAGTACGCTGAGCGGGACCATGGGCTCGCCCGTGATTTCGGCGGAGAGCGTGCGTAGCTCGTAGACGGTGCTGCCCAGGCGGCCCAGCTGTTGTTGGAGTACGGTTTGCGTGAGCGGATGTTTGGACGCAGCTTCCAGCACGTCGGGCGTTGCGACGGAACAGATCGCGCCGTTGTCGGCTCGTCCGGTGACTCGCAGCGGCTTGCCGACGGTGGCAGTCACTATGAGGTCGAGCGCGACGCGGCGTTGTGGCTTCGTGCCGGCGAACGACTTGCGCAGTCGGGCGGTAAGCTGCGGATCGTCGGTCTTCCAAATTTGCTGGCCCGGCTTGAGCTGCGCGAGATCGATCGCGTCGTGGCCGAAGGCGAGTTCGACGTCGTTGCCCCGCTCGATCACTTCGTAAACGCGGCCACCTTGCTCGGTGCCATGCTCGCGGTCGCCGGCAAAGACGATGCCGTCGCCCGGCGCCACCGGACCGCGGGGCCGGATGAGCACGCGCCGTCCGCGGACAGCTTTCACTTCGCCCAGCAATACGCCGCGCTTGGCGGACGAGAGGGCCGGGACGAGCATCTTGTGGTCGCAGCCGCCGAACCAGCCGGGCGAGAAGCCGCGCGAGAAGGAGAGCTCCATTTCGCGGACGTCCTGGTCGGTGAAATCGAGCGGCCGGTTGGCAAGCGCCGCGTCGATCGCGCGGCGATAGTGTTGCGTGATGTTGGCGACATATTCGGGAGTCTTGAGCCGGCCTTCGATTTTGAATGAGATCACACCGGCGTCGATCAACTGGGGTACGAGTTCAAACGCGGCGAGGTCTTGCGGGCTGAGCAGGTACTTCTGCTGGTCGAGGTCGACGTCCTCACCGTCGCAGATCAGATCGTAGGGCAGGCGGCAGGCCTGGGCGCATTGGCCGCGGTTAGCGCTGCGGCCGCCGAGCGATTCGCTCGTGAGACATTGTCCCGAGTACGCGACGCAGAGCGCACCGTGGACGAAGGTTTCGAGTTCGATGGCGGAGTGTTCGTGAATCTTTTTCACTTCGTCGATCGAAAGTTCGCGGGCCAGCACCACGCGCTCGATGCCCAGCTCTGCGGCGACGCGGATGCACTCGGCGCTGGTGAGTGTCATCTGCGTCGAGGCATGGATGGCGAGGTCGGGGCTGACGGCGCGGATCAGTCGGGCGAGACCGAGGTCCTGTACGAGCACCGCGTCGACGCCCGCCGTGGTGAGCGCGACGACCGTCTTCTCAATCGCGTCGAGCTCCGAGGGAAAAACCAATGTGTTGAGAGTCACATACCCTTTGACGCCGCGGGCGTGGAGGTACGACATCACTTCGGGCAGATCGTCGACGTGCAGATTCGTGGCCCGCGCCCGCGCGTTGAAGCCGCATTCGAGGCCGAAGTAGACCGCGTCGGCCCCGTTTTCGACCGCCGCCGTAACGCACTCGCGATCGCCGGCCGGCGCGAGCAATTCGGGCCGGCGGCGGGGCGGTTGCGGTCGGTTTGAGGTCGGTGGAAGCATGAGATCAAACATATCAGGGGCCGGCGTGGCGGGCGAGCGGCCTCACGGCTTAGCCGCGGACCGGAACGGCGAATTCCCCTTGTGGGGACATGTCTTGTCCGACCGGCGCGCTGCAAGAATGGCAAAAACAAACCTGTTCGCGGCGCTGCCTAGTTCGCCGGGGAGTCCGCGTCGTTGCGGGTGACGAATCGCTCGAAGTTCGTGACGTCGTAGCGGATCGAGCGGACCGAGCCGTCGCAAAACGCAAAGTTGGCGGCGTTGGGATGTGCGCCGCCGAATTGATTGTTGTTGACCGAGTTGGTATTCACCGCATCGAAATCGCGCTCCAAGCGGCCCGTGCGGGCAATGTCGAGATCCCAACCCATGTACATCGAGCCGTTGTCGCCGGCGTTGCCCTTCGACGGCTGCATGCCGCGTCCGGGGCACGAATGCTCGTAGAACTTCGGCTGCACAAATTTGTCGCCGACCATCACGGTCTTCGACAATCCGTCGCTGATCTGTCCACCCCGCGCACCGATCCGCCAACCGCTCACGCCGTTGAATCGGCTCCAGTAGCCGGCCGGATCGCCGATGTGCCAATTGCAGTTAGGGTATTCGCCGCCCTCGTGCCCGCTGAACCCGTTGGATTGTAAACAGGATTCGCCCGGCGCACCACCGGTACCGCCGGCGCCGGCGTTCCAGCCGGCGCCCGTGCCGCCGTTGATTGCGTAGTCAGACTTGGCGACTTTCTCCGGCAGCAGCGAGTTCTTCGGCAAGACGCCGTTCTCGCAAGTCCGTCCGTCCGGGCTGTATGGCCGGCAACGCCTTCGCCGGGCGACGACTGGGGCAATAGAACTCCGGCACGACGATGGCCATCTGCTGGGCGAGGGCAACTTTCTTCTCATCCCATGGCAGCCCCGCGCCGATGTCGAAGTCAGTCCGCAGTTCCATGAACCGACCGGTCGTATAAATCCAGCTGCCCGGCTGCTGGCGGGCCGATCCCTTGATCGGGGTCGCCCATCCAGCCGAAGCTCCAGCCGCTGTAGGGGAACGACTTCTTCACGTGCTCGTGCCGCAGGCAGCCAAACGCGATCTCCCGCAGATGGTTCTTGCACTGCGAATTCCGCGTGGCCTCGCGGGCCGCCTGGATCGCCGGCAGGAGCAGAGCGCTGAGGATGGCGAGCACCGCAAACGCAACCAGTAGATCGACGAACACGAATGCCCGGCGGGCGGATGAGTTGGCGTTTTTGAACGGTGAATTCAATGCCATGTATGCCTCCCTTACAACGGTCGCAGAGCAACTCGTTCGCTGGCGGACGGCTGCCCTTGAAAAAAGCACGCCAGGTACGAGGGGAAGACCGCCAGACATCGTAATCGATGCAGCGCCGCGAAGCAAAATTTTTCGCCCGCGCTTTATGACATTCTGCCCTCAATTCCAGACACACCGCAGCGCGGCGAATCATCGCCAAGGCGACAGGCCTGCGCGAAGCGGGCGCAGTTGCAACGAGGATGGAAGTGTTTGGTGCGCTGCTGTTGTCGGCAGGGTGACGGTCACGTTCGCTTTTGGCGGTTGTCATCTTGGTAAAACCTCGTGTTCTTCTGCGAAGGTGACCAAGGCGACCGGTTGTGAGAGGGGAGATATATTCCAGATTCCAACTGGCTCTTCGGACAAAACTGAGGCGGATTACCGCACTCCGACTCCTCGCCCGCCCTTAGCGGATACTACTTACCCAGCCACCAGCATCGTGTAAAGACGGCCGGCTCAGGTTTCTGATGAGCCGCGAATGAGATTGTCGCGAATAGGGTACAGATTTCAACCATTTAGAATTGGCCGCGCCTGCAGACGTCACTTATGGGCGCGGATTTGATGTGCTGCTCGCTACGGGTCTCTTCTTCGTCAGTTTGAAGGCGACAGAATAGGGGCGGCGATTGAGCTTGGCGATTTGCGATTCGCTATTGGCGAGATGGTAGCGGTCGGGGTTGAGGTGGGGCTCGTCGAAATCGGTGACAGTAAAGCCGGCGGTGGTGAAGGCGCGCCAATAGTCGGAGAGGGGGCGATGGAACCAGATGAAATCGGATTGAAAATGGGCCCAGGGCGGGTCGACGCAGCGGCGGTTTTCGAAGTAGGAAAACGGCCAGTCGTAGCGGATGGCCCCTTGTTCGTCTTCCGACCTTGCCCGGCCTTGGGGAAAGCAGGGGTGAGAGAAGATGAGCACGGCGAGGCCGGCGGGCTTGAGGACGCGGTGGAAGGCAGCGACGGCCGCGTTCAGGTCGCAGGTGTCCATGAGGACGTAGTTGGCGATGAGGAGGTCAAACTCGCCGTCGTCGATCGTACGGAGCTCGGTGCAGGAATCGATACGGCAGTCGATTTGTGGATTGGCCGCGCGGGCGATGGCGATCATTTCCTCCGAGAGGTCGACGCCGACGACGCGAGCGCCGCGATCATGTAGTTGGCGTGTGAGATAGCCGGTGCCGCAACCGGCGTCGAGGACGTCGTGCCCGGCGACTTCGCCCGCGAACCGCCAAAGGACGGGATCGGAGTTGAGACGCCGATTGACGTCGCCTTCGTCGCCAACTTGGCTTAGCCAATCCTGGGCGACGCGATTCCAAAAGTCACGCGTCTCGGAAAGTTCGTCGTGGCCGATGGGACGATCTCCTGAGTTTGAGCGATGGAGAGTGATTGCTGGACACTCATCTCGTGGCTATTACTGCCGATTGCCATTGCCGGAGTTAGGAGAAACAGATCACCTGTATTGGTGCGGGCCGACAGAATGCTACGGCGCGGGCTAGGGCTCTACGGGCTGATGAGCCTCGTAGCGAACGACCTCTTCCTTGAGTTGGTTGATGAGGTGTCGGAGCGACGTGAGCGTCGCCTCGCGCGTATGTTCGTTTGCGATCGGTCTTTTGAGCGCGGCATCGTACGCCTCTTCCAGTTCGCGTAGCTTATCGCGCGTATTGGCAAGTTCGAGGTCGCTTTGAAGGCTCATAAAAGTATCTCGACTGGGAAAATCTCAACTGGAATTATCTCGACTAAGCCTTTAGCGACACCATGGCGAGTCGTGGCAAAAAATCGATGCACCAATCGATTGAATTCTAGTGCGTCGACTCATGCGATTTCCAGGAACGGCAACCCCTTGATTAGTTCGTCGGAGGCCCCGGCGTCACGCGGATAATCCGCGGCGAGCAATAACACGCAGTCCACATCGTTTGGTTCCATTATATCGGTGACGAAGCTGCCATTCAACACGATCCGTTGGACGCCAGCACGCATGGCTAACTCGACCATCCAGCGCACCGATTCCATTTGGACCCGGCGAACTTCGGACTGACGACTGAAGCGGATTGCGATCTCCTCGATCGTGGCGGCGTGGATCCCCGGCGGTAAGTATCCCGATTCATTGAAGTCCGGGATCATCAGTCGCCACTCCTGAATGTGAGCATTCTTAGTTTTGATCGAAGAGTTGCCCAGGCATAGTCGACTCAAACCGCCGCCTGCCAGCCGTATTTGATGTACTCGTGGTCGAAGGAGCCGTCGTCGTAGAGGTCGAGGATGGCGTAGCCTTCGTCGCAATCTTTGTGGCGGCCTTTCCACCAGTTGCCGCAGACGGCGCCGTTGCACAGGTACGTCACGCCGTTGTAGTCGACGCGGTCGTAAGCGTGGAGGTGGCCGCTGAGGCAGAGCTTGACGTTGGGATGCTGGGCGAAGAGGTCCTTGAGTTCGAGGCAGTCCTTGTGCATCAGCGCGCGGCTGATGCGGAAGTCGTCGTCGGGGCGCTGGGCCCAGAGGATCGCAGAGGCGCTGAGGATCGGGATGTGGGAAAGGACGAGGACGGGCGTGGTGGCCGGCGTGTCGCGGAGCGTTTGCTTGAGCCAGTCGAATTGGGCTTCGTCGAGCTGGCCGATGTAGCCGCTGGTCCAGCTGGCGGGCGGCTCGTGGACGCTGTCGAGGACGATGAACTGCCAGCCACCTTGGGTGAAGGTGTAGTAGCGCTCGTCGAGGTGGAGCATCTCGGTCGCGCGGTGCTTGCCCCAATTGGCTTCCTGGCCGGTCGACTTGCTGGCCTTTTTGTCCCAGCCCCAAACGTCGTGGTTGCCGATGCAGGAGTGGATGGGGAGGCTGCACTCATTTTTGTGGACACTATTCCAAAGGTTCCATTGGAGCGTAGTGCGAGCGTCGTCGGCGCCGAAGCTATCCATGACGTGATCCCCACCGACGAGAACTAGCTCGGGTTGGTCGGCGAGTTGCTGGACATTGTGGAAGCAGGCGGCGAGACCTTCGCCGGCGCGGAGTTCCGGCTCGACGTGGATGTCGGTGAGATGGGCGACGCGGAGGCTGCGTTTACGCGGCGCGGCAGGTGTGGCGGCCAACAATGGACTGCCGGTGGTTCCCAATAAGAGCGCGCCGGCTGCTGCAGCGCCGATGGCTGCGATCGATTCGCGTCGTGTGATGCCTGAGTCTTGCATATTCGTTCTCCAATTTGGCGGATCCACCGATAGACGCAGGATACCACGCGGGCGGCGGAGCGGCAAAACGTCGCTAGGGCATTGTCAAACTAGTCTTCTCGGGTTGGGTGCATGGCAAGGTGTGCCCCCCTAAGCACTTCCGATGCACTCAACCCGAGAAGTTAGGCTTGACCAGACTCTAGGAGCCGGCAATTCGACGTGGCACGCGATTTGCGTTTCTACCATTTCGTCGCGGCGAGTCCGGTTGCCGCGATCAAATCGAGCCGCAAGCGGTGTCGCAGCGACCAGCTTGGTCCTCGACCCGCACCAGTTACTCTTACCACGGCCCTGGCCGAGGAGTTCATGATGTCGATCCGCGCTAACAGTCTGCAATCAGTCGTGATGGACGGCGTTTTTTATGCTGCCTTGATGGGATTGGGGGCGGCGATCATGGTCACGATGGCTCGCGGAGCGGAGCCGCGGAGTGTGACGGAGGCCGAGCTTATCGATCGCCGGCTGACCGACGACCACATCGACAGCCAATTGAACACCGACGACAACCCGGCGTCGGGCGACCCGACTGAGTCGCCCGAGGCGAAGCGCGAGGCGATGATGCTGGGGATGAAGCTCGTCGAGCGGAGCGAAGGTAATATTCACGTGGATGACGTGGCGGCGACGTCACCAGCTTGGGACGCGGGCATTCGTCGCGGGGACCGGCTGCTCTCGATCGACGGAATCAAGCCGAAATCGCTGTCGAAGTGGGTCGAGGATTTGGGCAGCGTGCTGAAGGACACACCGGATGGCCACGCGGTTGCGACGGACGTTGAACGCGATGGTGAAAAACTGGCACTGCGGATTCGAATGCCCGTGTCGAAGGCGGCGGCAGTGCGCGACGCGCGTCAGGAAGAACAGGCGATTGCACAGATGGCTGCGGAGAACCAGCAGCAGCAAATGCCGCTCGCCCAGCAGGGCGGTCAGACAATCGTTAGTGGTAACGAGATGGGTGACGCCGGCTACGGGCGCGGCAATGGTGGTTATGCGGTAGGGGGCTGGGGCCTTGGCGGCTTCTTCGACGACGAGGATACAAATTCGAACCGCAATAACACGGGTGACGATCGCATGGCGAATCGGGCGATTGCACAGCTGATGGCGGTCAACACGGTCTCGGGCGCGGGCGGAGCGAATAGTCTGAATGGCCAGGCAGGCCAACTCAATGGCATGCAGTCAAACAACGCTCAAACGTCGGGCGGTCAGGTCGGCGTGGCCGCTTTCCAGAACACAGGGCAGGGCGTTAGCGCGGTGGTCGTCGTGCGCGGATTGCCACAGGGAACATACCGGGTGGGCATCGGGCAGGGCGACGGGATGGCGGGAGGATTTGGTGCGAACGGGATGGGCAATGGTGCGATCGATCCAAACGCCAACTTTAACGGCGGGCAAGATCCTTCGCAGCGAGGTGTACAGGACAGAAATTCGAGTAACATCAACGGCCGCAATCTGAATCGCGGCAACGACGGACGGGGTGGCCGAGTGGTTCCGGAACCGACACAAAGAAATGGTGCGGGACTTGGCCAGCCGCCAATGAACCAATCGGGTCCCATGCCGCAAGGAGGCGGACGGTCTGCACAGCCGGCAGCAGCTGGGGGCGCGGCGGGTGGCGGGACGCCAGCGGCGGGCGGCGCTGCGGCGGGTGGGGGGGCTGGCGCGTCGCTTGCCAGCCCGCACAGCGTGGGAATTCTAGCGCAGCGGTTGGACCCGCAACAGATGCAGGCCAATGGCAGCGGAAATTCGGGGGTTGCGCCGGGAACAAACCAGCGGAATCAAACAGGCCAGGGCAATCAACCGATTCAAAACCCCAATCCCGGCGCGGCTGCGGGAAATATTCCCAATAATCAAAACGGCAATGGCAATCAATCGGGCACCGGCAACGGCAACCGCAATGGTACTCGCGACAACATCAATCCCGCGAACGCCAACAACAACATCCGCCCGACGCCGGTAGGCATTCTACGAGTCGGTGCGGATGGCAGTGGGCGGCTTGAGACTCAGTTGGATGGCGTTCAAGTTCGCAGCCTGGTGGGTATGAGCGTCTCTGTTTTCTCGGAGATGGCGCAGGGTGGCGGGCTGGCAGGGAACAACCAGCAAGGTTTTGGCGGCGCGAATCAAAACGCGGGACAGAACGCGCAGCAGCAACGGCAGAACAATAATGCTGCCGCGGCGCGTGGCGGTCAGAATGGGGCCGGCCCGATGCCAGGCAACAACATGCAGCCGAACCAGGCGCCCGGCGCCTTGAATGGCGGCAGCGGGCAAGGTGTGGTCGCGACCGGCGTCGTCCAGATTATGGAAGGCAACGGTCAACAAGGAGTGGGCCAGCAAGGGCAGGGCGGGAATCTCTTCCCTGGCCAACAGAACGACCCCAATCAGGCAGCGGAGGCAGCACGCAACCAGGGTCAGATTTCAGACCCTCAGGAGAATTTTGATCCGTCACAGGTGCAGTAATTGCTTTGCGGCGGACGGCAACAAGATGCGGCTTGCGAAGACCGGGGGCGTGTGGCCTATAATGTGGGCCACGCGCACCCCGGTTTTTTTTCGTGGCAGCATTCATGATCAGCACTTATCCATTTGTCTATCTGGCCCGGCATGGTGAAACAGCCTGGAGTCTGACGGGCCAGCACACGGGGAAGACCGACCTCGCGCTCACGGAATGTGGCGAAGAGAACGCGCGGCGGCTGGAGGTTCGGCTCAAGGGGCTGGAGTTCAACCAGGTGTTCACCAGTCCGCTCAAGCGGGCGCGGCAGACTTGCGAACTTGCGGGTTTTGGAGCGGTGGCCGCGACCGATCCCGATTTGGTCGAGTGGGACTACGGCGATTACGAAGGCCGGCGGACGAAGGAGATCCACGCCGAGCGGCCCGACTGGCTGCTGTTTCGCGATGGCTGTCCGGGTGGCGAAACGCCGGCAGAGATCGGCGCGCGCGCGGATCGCGTCGTCGCGCGGCTGCGCGAGTGTGGCGGGGATGTGCTGCTGTTTTCGAGCGGCCATTTTTTGCGTGTGCTTGCGGCGCGGTGGCTGGGGCTCGCGCCGATCGCGGGGCAGTATTTCATCTTGAACACGGCCAGCCTGAGCGTGGTCGGATACGAGCACAGTCGTACGGAGCCGGTGATCCGGCTGTGGAATGACGATGAGCACGTCGTTAACCCTGTTCAGCCACATTAATCGCGAGCTTTTTGCGGTGAACAAATAGCCAAGACTCCCGGCGAAGGCGGCGATCGGCAAGAATGGCCGCGGTCGACCTCGCCTCAATCCACAGGCGACGCTTACCGGAACAGAGTGGCGGACAACTGCGAAAGGATTTTTCTCATGACTGACACCGCTCAATCCCTTACCGCGCGCCCCGTCTGGCAGGCGTTGACGGAACACTACCGGGAGATTCGTTCGCTGAAGCTGCGGCAGCTGTTCGCCGACGACCCGGGCCGGAGCGAACGGTTCTGCTGCGACGCGGCGGGGTTGTTCCTCGATTATTCGAAGAACCGGATCACCGACGAGACGCTGCTGCTGCTGGTGAATCTCGCCAATGGATGCCGGCTGAGGGAGCGGATCGAGGCGATGTTCCGCGGCGAGCGGATCAACATCACCGAGAATCGGCCGGTGCTGCATGTCGCGCTGCGCGCGCCGGCGAGCGAAGTGATCAACGTCGACGGCAAGAACGTCGTGCCGGAGGTTCACGCGGTTCTCGACAAGATGGCGGACTTTGCGGAGCGGGTGCGGAGCGGCAAGTGGGTCGGCCACACGGGCAAGCGGATCAAGAATGTCGTCAACATCGGCATCGGCGGTTCCGATCTCGGGCCGGTGATGGCTTACGAAGCGCTGCGACACTACAGCGATCGGAATCTCACGTTCCGCTTCGTCTCGAATGTCGACGGCACCGACTTCGCCGAGGCGACGCACGATCTCGACCCGGCGGAGACGCTGTTCATCGTGGCGTCGAAGACGTTCACCACGCTCGAGACGATGACCAACGCCGGGACGGCCCGCGATTGGCTGCTGGCGGGGCTGGGCGGCGACAAGGCGGCGGTGGCCAAGCATTTTGTCGCGGTCTCGACGAACGCGGAGAAGGTCTCGGCGTTTGGCATCGACGTGGCCAACATGTTCGAGTTTTGGGATTGGGTCGGCGGCCGCTACTCGATGGAGTCGGCGATCGGGCTCTCGACGATGATCGCCATCGGGCCGGAGAACTTCCGCGAGATGCTCGCCGGCGTCCACGAGATGGACGTCCATTTTCGCACGACGCCGTTCGAGCGGAATCTGCCCGTGCTGATGGGGCTGCTCTCGGTGTGGTACAACAACTTTTTCGACGCGCAGACGGTCGCCGTGCTGCCATACGACCAGTACCTCAAGCGATTCCCGGCCTATCTGCAGCAGCTCACGATGGAGAGCAACGGCAAGCAGACGACGCTCGACGGCAGGCGGGTCGATTACGAAACCGGCCCGATCTTTTGGGGCGAGCCGGGCACCAACGGCCAGCATTCGTTCTACCAGCTGATTCACCAGGGGACGAAGCTGATCCCGTGCGACTTCATCGCGTTTGCCCAGTCGCTCAATCCGCTCGGCCCGCATCACGACATTCTCGCGGCGAACGTGTTCGCCCAGGCCGAGGCGCTCGCCTTCGGCAAAACGGCCGAGGAGGTCCAGAAAGGAGGGGACGCCCGATTGGCTGGTGCCCCACCGCGTGTTCGAGGGCAATCGCCCGTCGAACACGATTCTCATCGAGCGGCTCACCCCGGCCGTGCTGGGCAAGCTCGTCGCGCTCTACGAGCACAGCGTGTTCACGCAGGGCACGATTTGGAACATCGATTCGTTTGACCAATGGGGCGTGGAGCTGGGCAAAGTGCTCGCCCAGCGGATCATTCCGG
>CAWKBP010000012.1:0-153428 GCA_963847905.1 uncultured Planctomycetota bacterium
GCCGTTTCGGCAAATAAATTGGCCCTGCGCCGCTGCATTCGGCGGGGTACAATAGAAACATGAGCCGAACGCTTACTCAACACATTGAAATTCGCCAAAACCGAGACGGCCAGGATCGGGCCTTCATCGTGGGCACTCGCGTCCGCGTCCAGGACATCTACGTCGACTCGGAGGTGCACGGAAAATCACCCGAGGAAATCGTCGCCGACCTTCCGCATCTCACGCTGGCACAAGTTCACGCCGCGTTGTCCTATTATTTTGACCACCGCGACGAGATTCTTCATGAACTGCGCGAGGACGAACAGTTCGTGGCGCTGATGAAACAGCGTACGGGGCCCGGGCCGCTGGAACTCAAACTCCGTGACGCGAGCGCCGGCGATGCGGTTTCATCTGGATGAGCACGTGGACCCGGCAATTGCCCATGGGCTGCGGCGGCGCGGCATTGACGTGACCACGACCATTGATGCGCGTCTATTAAATGCGCCAGATCGGTTGCATTTGGAGTTTGCCTTGAGCGAAGGAAGGGTTATTTTTACGAACGATGCCGACTTCCTTCGTTCCGCTGCCGCTGGAGTCGAACACGCCGGCATAGCCTTTTGCGCCGGACTGCCCGATCGATCGGTTATATCGTGCGGCATCTTTGCCTGATGCACGATTGCTTGGATGACCAGGACATGTGCGGCGTTGTAGAGTATCTTTGACGACAATAACATAGACGAATTTCTGCTACAGGCCTCCCTTATGCTCCGCTACTGGACTGCTGGCGAATCGCACGGTAAGACGCTCATCGCGCTGGTCGACGGCTTTCCCGCCGGCGTGCACGGTCGACGTCGAGCCGATCAACGTCGAGCTCAAGCGGCGGCAAGGCGGCTACGGCCGCGGCGGGCGGCAGCGGATCGAAACCGACACGGTCGACGTCCGCACCGGCGTCTGGCACAGCGTCACGCTCGGCAGCCCGATCGTGCTCGAGGTCGTCAACCGCGACTACAAGCTCGAACGGCTCGACGACCTGGCCCGGCCGCGGCCCGGCCACGGCGACCTCACCGGGTCGATGAAATACCTGGGCTCGATCCGCGGCGTCCTCGAACGGGCCAGTGCCCGCGAGACGGCGGTCCGCGTCGCGGCCGGGGCCTCGCCAAGCAGCTGCTCGCGGAGTTCGGCATCACGGCGTTTGGCTACGTCGTCGAGATCGGCGGCGAGCGGATCGAGCCAGTCGAGGCGCCGCACCACCGCCTCCGCGAGATCCGCGACGAGAGCGTCGTCTACAGCCTCAACCTCGAACGCGACGAGGCGATGAAACAGCTGATCGACGCGGCCGGCAAAGACGGCGACACGCTGGGCGGCGTCGTCGAGGTCCGCGTCGACGGCCTGCCCTTCGGCCTCGGCACCCACGCCCAGTGGGACCGCAAGCTCGACGGCCGGCTGGCCCAGGCGGTGATGGCCGTCCAGGCGATCAAGGGCGTCGAGATCGGCCTCGGCTTCGAAGCGGCCCGCCGCCGCGGCTCGCAGGTCCACGACCCGATCCAATACGACGAGTCGCAGCGCGACACGCCGAACCTCGGCTTCGTCCGCCCCACGAACAACGCCGGCGGCCTCGAAGCGGGCATGACCAACGGCCAGCCGCTGGTGATCCGCGCCGCCAAAAAGCCGATCAGCACGCTCGCCAAACCGCTCGAATCGATCAACCTGGCCACGAAAGAGAAGCAGGAAGCCCAATACGAACGCAGCGACGTCTGCGCAATCTCGGCCGCCAGCGTGATCGTCGAAAACGTGGTCGCCTTCGAAATCGCCTGCGCCCTGGTCGACAAATTCGGCGGCGACAGCCTCGCCGAAATGAAGGCGAGATACGATCTTTATCTCAAGATGGCACGGGAGAAATAAGCGGTGCTGCTTACCGCTTCCCGTCCCGCAAGTCGCTCACGGCAGCTGGCTGCCGTAGCTCCAACGTCGATTGAGCGCGCAAAAAAAGCGCCTGAGTTTCCTCGGCGCTTTTGTAGGTTGCAAATCTTGCAAGCGAGTCGAACTAGGACCGCTTGCGGGCAAAGCCGATGAAGCCAACCAAGGCCAGACCGAAGAGCGACAAGGTCGCGGGCTCCGGAACCTGCGTCACATTGACGCTGATGATGCCGCCGTCCGTACCTTGGCCCGTGCCGGTGATGGCCCAGGCATACGTACCGCGCTTCGCACCGGCGGTGTTCCACGAGAAGTTACCCGCGTTATCCAAGGTCGGCAGATTCGGCAACTCAAGCGTCTTGCCGGCGATAAGCGGCGTGAAAACAGGGGTGTTGATGGCGTCAAATGCGAGCGTGTTGACATTCGCAAGTGCAACAGCACCACTAACCGTTTCATTGAGCAACGTGGTCGCCAGATTCAGATCGCCGACGGTCGGGAGGAGAGAGCCACCACCAACTTGAACCGTGCCGGCGATGCCGGTCAGGCCTTGCGTTTCACCGTTTACGGTAGGATTGCCGAATCCCAAACTTACCTGAGCACCGTTGCCTTCGTAATCAGCTATCAAGTTACTACCTACCCGCAGGGTAAGCGTCGACAATGCGTTGGCGATACCCTCGTAGCCGACTGTTGCCAAGAGGAAGCCCGCTCCAGGAACTTCATCGGCCACCGGCCCACCGACACCAGGGGCACCCGGCGGAATGGCGGCACCACCGATGTTCGTAATCAAGGAATTACCGATGGTTAGGGGGCCATCAAGGAAGCTCCAACGACCGCCCGGATTGTTGACCGTGGCGGATGTCAATTTGATGCCGCCGCCCGATTCAAGCAAGTCGAGACTGAGACCGGAGAGTTGCGAATCGCCATCGCCATACAGATACAGATTCCCTGTCGCGCCGGAGGATACACCCGTCATGGCGAAAGCAGCTGGAACCGGATTCTCGCCCGGCGCCTTGTCGGACAGCCAAACAGAAAACGCAGCCGAAGCAGAACTGACCATCAACGTGAAAGCCAATGCAGAAGCAAGCAAGTATCGCATAGTAAAAGTTCCCAAAAGTTGTTTAACGCGAGCTGTCCCAAGAGTCTCTGCCCTTGAGATCCCCCTCGCAAAGTCACCGAAAAAACCATGGCCTGGCATGGCGGACGTTCCCCAATACCTCAAACCACAAGCCAAAAGAGATTTGTTCAGACGATGCTGCATTAGCAAATGGAGACCTTTCTCATTCTGAAGCCCGAGTCGCATCGGCGACTTTGCTCACGTTAAGTCCTAGATTTTCTGACTTGCGAGACATGGAAAAGCTCTCTTACGCGCGACTGCTGCGTCTTCTCCCCATGCCCTCGCACCCCGAATTAAGTTCTCCTAGCCAATAAAAAAACGAGCATTCGACAATAAAAAAGGCCCGCCGAGGTCTAAGACCTCGGGGACCTTTTGAATTGCTGAATACTCGTGAGTTCGACTCGAAGAAAAAGCTAAAATGTTAGAACGTAAATTCTCTCTCGATACGCCAATTCTAACCGCGGCTTTTCGAGCTGTCAACCACTTTTTTCAAAAATTATTACTTGCGGCGACAGCAGGCCAAGCCCACCAACGCCAAACCGAACAGGGCCAACGAAGTCGGCTCTGGAACGGTAAGATTGAACGAGACCGAACCGGTATCGAACAAGCCACCTGCATCGGTAGCCTTAACCGTCGCAACATAATTACCACCCGCCCAACCATCGGCGGGCCAGCTCAGCTTGCCACTAGCGTCGATGCTCGGAGCACCACCCGTATTGCTGCCGGTACCATTGTAGATAAACGACTCCAAGCTCCAGGTAAGTTCTGACAAAGGAGCATCATCCGTAGCAAGAAATTGATACATCGCAGTCGTCGGAGACGGTGGCGAAGCCATGTCCAAGACGACAGGAATGAGTGGGCCATCGGTAACTACTGGGGCAGTATTCGCGCTGATGATGCCAAACACCCCAGCAAGTCCCACAGCACCCAGAGTCTCACCATTGACGATCGGGGCATTCGGACCACCGAGTCGAACATTGGCACCAACACCATTGTAGTCGGCGATCAAATTGCTACCCACGCGGAGGGAAAGCTCAGTGGAACCCGAGTTTCCAGCCATGTATCCGATCGTCGCCAGCAAATAGCCGGCACCCGGAACTTCATCGGCCACCGGCCCACCGACACCGGGAGCACCCGGCGGAATGGCGGCACCACCAATGTTCGTGACCGAGAGGTCGCCGACTACGAGCGGACCGTCCAAGAAACTCCATCGTCCGCTCGGGTTATTGACCGTGGCAGACGTGAATTTGATTGCATTGCCTGAGGAAAGAAGATCAAGGCTCAAGCCAGAAAGCTGCGTATCGCCGTCACCGTAAAGATACAAGTTGCCAGTTGCGCCTGGGCGCGACCGTGGTGGCCAATCCACCGGGCACCGGATTCGCAGCGGGCGCCCTGTCCGACAGATAGACCACAAACTCCGCGTTTGCCGAAGCGACTGCAAATGCCAGTGCGACGACAGCAACCGCTGACAAACGAATTGTCGAAGGTATTCTTGTCATTAGACGTAATTCACCTTATCTAAGTAGACTCAATTGTAGCGGAAAAAGTGCTATTCCTGTCTCCGTAGCACACGGCGGTCGCCTCTGCCCTGGACCACCAACTAAAGACTTTATTTCACGCGGCGACGCAAACCTGCGCGCCGCAACAACGGACAGCAATAGCAGTACAAGCGAGGCTGGCTCAGGAACTGCAGCCCCACCGACCACCCCCGAGCCGGAGCCCGGATTGACCACAGGATTGGCGATACAGGTCGCCGGATTCGACAAGCAGCTACCGAATGCAGCCACATCCAAGAAGTTCAAAGCACCGTTGCCATTCATATCGCCACGGGCGACGCGATCCAAACCCGGGAAGGTCGTGGCATATAGAGCCGGATTGCTCAGGGCGGTACCAAACGGGGCCACATCGAGGAAGTTACGGGCACCGTTGCCGTCATGTCGCCACGAATCACGCTGCCGGCTGTACCGGAGAGCGTGTTGTTCAGACCATTTTCAGCAACGATGGCATTGGTCCAACGGAGCTGGCCGTCTGAAGTGAGAATGTGCAAGGTAGCAACCTGCTTACCGGCCGCAACGGCATCCGCGTCCGGCAGGTTGATCGAGCTACCCAATGCAGCGAACAAGCATTGCTGGCAGCGTCGATTTGAAGACCTTCAGTCTGCGTCCCGGTGAAGGGATTATTGCCTTTGTTCTGGACCTCACTGGCTGGGTTGGTCGGATTGCCGGTCGTATTCCAAATGACGGTACCAGAACCGGCGGCCGTCTCATTGTAGTACCAAGTCGAATTCGCGGCTCCGTTTGTCTTATCGCCGCCAGCGGCATCTTCAGGAACGTGGTAAATGCGGGAGTGGAGCCTTGCAGCACAATCGGCAGCTCAAGAGCCAACGAATTGTTGCCGTCTTGGGTGACTTGCACTTCCCACATGATACCGCCGTTCGCGGCACTGTAGGTTGACTTGGCCGTAATTGAGGGCACTGCCAGAACCGGCGAGGCCACAACACACAACAACCCCGTGATAACTATGCTCTTCCAGGACATCAGATTCTCTCCACCCTCTTAGGTATGACGAAGTTAATAACCAGAGTTGCTGAGCGAAGCAGTGAAGCCGCGATGACATTCGATGGATCAGATTACCGATCAACTGTCACACGCTTGTCAGCCTACCCTCCTCACGAACCACTTTTGAAAACATCAAATTCTGAAGCACACACGGACCCGAAAGCTCTCAAACTGCTTTTGTCTTTCGGGCTGCGGTGCTTTTTTGAGGAGCACTGCATTGCGAAAAACATGACGTCTGAACTGCGCTGCTTTTAAACAACTGCTGCCATTGCTTTGAATGCGATGCACTCCGCATCGCATCGTTTTCCAAAAACTCTTCGTGCCCTGCCCTGGGCCCCCACTAACATTCGTCCTGATCGCAGAGAGAAAAGAATCGTCGTAGTTCGCTGGAAGATGAGCGACAGCTCAAGTCCAGCATTCGACGATCATTCACCCCCTACTGTATTCTCCGAAGACGTTTTATGCCCACGAAGAAAATATTGCCCTGAAGAGTTGTCCGGAAAAACCAGTTCATCCGTTTGAGCTTGGCCGACCCATAGGGGCGACGCAAACTCTCCGCGCAACCTAACGCGGCGTATCTTCGGCTCATTATGGTCCTCCATTTCCGGTATGTCAAGCAGTTTCTAAGCTGATTGCCGCTTTTTTAATGGACGCGCCAACTTCTCGGAAAATACGCGTTTTCCGCCGAAAAACGAGCACAACACTGGCCCCCAACAGGAGGGCTAGGGCCGCTGGTTCGGGCACATTCGCGCCGCCGAGGCCGGGATCGCCGCTGGCGGCTGTTCCACTGGCACGACGCCGCTGCCGGCACCGGGTCCGCCGTTGCCGAAATTCGCCTTCCAGAAGTTGTAGTCTTCGATCGTCACCTCGCCCGGCGTGTCCGGGCCTTCGTTGGTGAGCTGAAAAACTGTGCCATTGTTGTTGCGCCAGACGGTGTAGTCGGCCGCGTCGACGATGCCGTTGCCGTTGTAGTCGCCGCCGACACCGCTGACGATGCGATTCGCGTTGATGTGAAAGCTTGTGCCGACGACTTGGGCTGTAGTACCCACGACGCTCGAGGTGCCGATTGATGTGTAGACGAGGGCGTTGCCGCTAAGAATTGCCGGCGTCGACCCCGGGGCGAAAATGCCGGTCGCCAGGCCGACAGCTGTTTCCCAGGCCATCTCGCCGAGCGAATCGATCGACGTGGCCCAGGGAATTCGCGCGGTGTTGGTGAGTGTGGTGAAGGTCGGGCCGATTGAATTGGTGCCGGCCGGTTTGCCGGGGAAATTGGGCGATCCGTTGGCGATTTTGCCCGCACCATAAAAGATGCTTTGCTCCTGGCCGGCCGGTGGTGTGCCGACGACGCGGACCTGGCCGATGGCTATTTCCGACTGTTGATTGGGAAATTGAAATACACTGAACTCGGAAAACCC
The DNA here is from genome assembly GCA_963847905.1 of uncultured Planctomycetota bacterium. Taxonomy (GTDB): domain Bacteria; phylum Planctomycetota; class Planctomycetia; order Pirellulales; family Lacipirellulaceae; genus DASYDU01. The sequence continues at coordinate 6,981 of CAWKBP010000012.1, forward strand.
TGCGGGGCGAGTGCCATTGACGATACCGCTGGGTCCGGCCAACTGCGGCATTTCGGTGAAGGACCCGGGCGCCAGCGAGATCCCGAGCGAGGCAATGCCGCCGGTCGCCGGGGTCTTCGCCACCAAGCGCCAAGTGCCGCCTGACATCGTATCGCCGGGCGTGGCATATTGAACGTTGAGCGCGACGTCGACGGACTGTGCCACGGCGATCGGTGCAACGACTAGCGGTGCGAACGCGGCCCCGATGATCGTCATCACCGCGATCACCGCTACACGACGCGAGTTGCCGGATGCGTTCGACATGTCTGACAAACTCCCGTGGGGAAATGGCGGACTCGAGCAGGAGACAAGCGAAACTTCGTCACGCCTGTCGATCATGCACGGACTCTGCCTTACCCGACCAGCCGATTCGAGACACCGATCTCGGCCGAACGACCGCTCGTTGTCCCGCCTCTTTTCCTGCAACTCCATCGCTGGATCGCCTGGAAAAATCGGCTGCGAACTGATTCTGTTCCGATTTGAAGCTGTTCCGTTGTGGGCCGCAGCCGGCGACGGGAGCGCGCGAAAACGCGCGGCGAGCCGGTCGGCAGCGACACCACAATACACTCTCTAGTTTACCAAGCCGACCCAACGCCGCAACAATTAATTGCGGCCGTCCGAGAATTCAATTGGCCCGGGTGTGGCACGCCAGGAGCTTCCAGCGACGGGCGTGGTGAATAGACGTCACGGACAAAAACCACGCCCTTCGGTGGAACCTCAGGGACGTGCCACCCGCGATACCCGGAGGGCCTCGCGGCGTTCTGCGGGTTTTTCGCAGGGCTGGGGCGGTTTTTGGGGTCGGCACGCCATCGGCGTTGGGCGGATTCGGTAGCCGGGGGGCCAGTTATTGACTGGTGACAGGTTGTCGCCGGCGGGAAGGGTCGTTGACGAGTGTCCGGGGCTGGCGGCGAAAGGGCCGTCGCAGTCGGCTAAACCGCAAGCAGCGTGGTCGGCAGGTATTTTGGGCGGGCGGTTTTTTGGGTTCGATGTAGTTCAGGGACGTCCGTCGGCCCAATCGTCGCGGACAACTTTCGCCAATCGTCACGACGCGAACCATGGCGGCGAGAAAATCTTTTCGCGCGGCGAGAAATTGTTCCAAATCGCTTTGACGGAGCGCGTCGCGTTTTGCTAACCAAGAGTGTGTTGTGATTGCACTCGCGATTCACCGCCGTTCGTCACCCGGTTTGCGAAGGGAGGTTTTGAAAAGCGTCGTCGTTTCGGATTGCCAGTTTCCTCTTTTCAAATGAAGAGGGCGCACGCACTCGACGAGAACGACGGGAACTCATGCGAAGTGTTTCGGCCGCTACCACTCAGCGCGCTCGACGCCGGCTCCGCTCTTCTCCATGTTGAGCTGCCGCGAATCGCTCGACCGCTGCCGCCCCACGGGGCCTGGGCCAGGAACTCGTATGTCGACCGTCCCACCGAACGAGAGCCGCATGCGCAGGGCCATTTCCATTCACCCCAGGTGCATAGATGATTGACCAGACGTAGCCCGTCCCGCCGGCGCGAGAGCGCGGGACGGGCCTCTTTTTGCGCACGATCTGGGCATTTCGTTCGGCTGGAAAGCCCGTCACCGTCCGCCTCGCCCCGACCACCAAATTAGTGGTATAACGGCCAGCAGACGACCCATGGCCGAACTCAAGACATTTCTGTTCACCGACATCGTCGGTTCCGTCGAGCTGAAGCGCCAGATGCCGGGCAAGAGCGACTCGGAACGTGATCGGGCGTTCATCGAGCAAATCCTCTCGCCCCACCGGGCGCGGATCGAACAACAACTCGACGCGCTGGGCGGGCGCGTGGTCTCGACCGCGGGCGACGGCCATTTTCTCGTGTTTTCCGACACGATCGAAGCCGCCCGCTGGGCCGTCGGCATTCAAGAGGCCGACCGCGACGAGCCGATCCGCTTGCCGTCCGGCGCGAGCGTCGCCGTGCGCGTGAGCATGCACATCGGAATTCCGCAGACCGATCCCGGCGACCCCGACAACTTCGTCGGCAAGCCGGTCGACTACGCGGCCCGGCTCAACGATTACGCCACGGGCGGCCAGATCCTCGTCTCGCGAAGCGTCGTCGCCGTGCTCGAAGACGCGGGGATGGACGGCGTCTCGTTCCACATGCACGGTCGCCGCGACCTCCGCGGCATCGGCTTGGTCGACATCTACGAGCTGGTCTACGACGAGAGTGGTCCGCGGAGGATGCGTCCACAGCCCAAAGAAACTCCGTCCCGCGAGTGGACCGTCCTCCCAGCGACGATGGGCCTCACCGAATACCACAAGCGCAGTAGCGGCAGTTCCGACGTGGTCCTGGCGTCGCCCCCCGTCTCGCTCGCTCCGAAGAAGCTCGGCAACTACGAACTGCTCGAACGGCTCGGCGGCGGCGGCATGGGCGACGTCTACAAAGCACGGCACAAGCAGTTTGGCCGCGAGCGGGCGGTGAAGGTGATTCGCCCCCACTTCGTCGAATCGGGCCACCACGAGGTGATCCGCCGCTTCTACCAGGAGATCAAGGCGGTCGGCGCGCTCGAGCATCCGAACATCGTCGTGGCCATCGATTCGTCGACGCCCAGCGAGGCGATCCACTACCTCGTGATGGAGTACATCGACGGCATCGGCGCCGACCAGCTGGTGGCCCGGCATGGCCCGCTCGCCGTGGCCGACGCCTGCGAAATCGCCCGCCAGGCCGCCCGCGGACTGGCCTACATCCATCAAAACGGCATGGTCCACCGCGACATCAAACCCTCGAACCTGATGCTCACGATCGTCTCGGCCGAAAGCTTCGGCACCGACGCCAGCGCGTCGGCCGAGCCGGCCGACAAACGGGCGGCCGTGAAAATCCTCGACCTCGGCCTGGCCCTCTTGGTCGGCGACGACCAGCAACGGCTCACCATCTTCGACGACCGCGCGATGGGCACCGCGATGTACATGTCGCCCGAGCAATGGCGGACCACCAGCGTCGACATCCGGGCCGACATCTACAGCCTCGGTTGCACGCTCTACCATCTGCTCGCGGGGAAGCCGCCGTTTTGGGAGTCGGACTTTCGCCCCGAAAAGGCACACGAGCGCGAAACGTTGCCGCCGATCGAGTCGCCCGAACCGATTCCGGGCGAGCTCTGGAAAGTCATCGAGCGAATGACGGCCAAGCAGCCCGACGATCGCTATCGAGACCCGACGGAAGTCGTCGCCGCCCTCGCGCCGTTTGCCGCGGGACACCAGCTCGTGAAGCTGATCGGCGAGACGACCGCGCCCGCCTCCTCGACGCCGACCAAAGCATTTCCAAAATCGGAAACGCTCGTTGCCCGTGGCCACTCCGACACGCTGCCCGGCCAAACGCCCGTCGATTGGGCGCTCCCCAAGTCGCTGCCGGCGGCGAAGCGGCACGCGATCTGGCAGACGCTCTCGATGTTGCTGCTGGCCGCGCTGGTCGGCGGCGTGGGCTGGCTGATCTATCAGACCACGCAGCGTCGCGGCTCCGTCGAAGAAGCCCGCCTGGCGCGGCAACACTCACTCGAACTGGCGGCCAACTTCGCCACCAGCGAGATCCTCAAGGAAATCAACCTCCGCTTCGACATCCTCAACAAGCTGGCTAAGGACGCCGACCTCCAGCGGCTGATGCGGGCCGTCGACGCCGCGCCGCAAAACGAAGCCCTCTGGCGACCGGTGGAAGACAAGCTCGGCTCGACCAAGGCGGACTACGAAAAGCAGGCGCCCGCCGACAGCTGGTTCATCGCCGGCGCCACAGGAATCCAGGTCGCCCGCAGCCCACGCAGCGACGCCAGCCGCGGCATCAACTATTCGTATCGCGACTACTTCCACGGCCTGGGCGTCGATCAGCCGACCGACACGCCCGATCTGAAACCGATCACCGCCCCCCATCTTTCGGCCGTCTATCGCAGCACGTCGACGGGCCAACTCCGCGTGGCGTTCTCCGTGCCGATCAATAGCGTCCGCGGCGGAACGAACAAAGTGATCGGCGTGCTGGCGATGAGCGTCGACTTGGGCGAATTCAACGTGCTCGAGAAGCGGCTCCCCGCGGGCCACGAAGTCGTGCTGATCGACCTGCGCGAGTCGGTGATCGACGGCGAACCCCGCCGCGGCCTCATCCTGCATCACCAGGCGCCCAACGAAACCGACCCCAGCGGCAAGGCCTCGTTCGTGAGCCCCGAACTACTCGCCAAGATGGACGAGCTCCTGGCGGACGAAAAATCAGCCCCGCCCGGAAGCAGCTTCTTCCTCACCGACTACCGCGACCCCGCCGTTACCGGCAAGAAACTCTACTGGGGCGCGATCCAGCGCGTCATTGACCGCCGCACGGATGAGCCTGCCCTCGACACCGGCTGGCTCGTGCTCGTGCAAGAACCCGTCACCCGCCAGTAACGCCCGCGTTAACCGCGCCGCGCCGCGAGGCTAGCCGAGCATAGCGAAGCGAGCCTACTTCACGCCTCACCCATCACTTCACCAACTCATACTGCCCCTGCCCACTGCGCTTCAGCTTCCCCTGCTCCACCAGCGCATCCCACACAGCGCGGGGATATTGGTTCGGCGGCGAGATCGCTACGATCCCCGACGCATGCCCGCTCAAGGGACTCGCCCCGATCCGCGAATCGAAGTCGAGCTGCGTCAACTTCAGCCGCTTCTTGAAGGCCTTGTAAGCCTTGGTGAGTTCTGCGGGCGAAAACTGGGGCGTCGGCGGCGCCGAGACAGGCACGGTCTCAGACGATGGCTCGGTGTCGGACATGGGCAACTACTTCCAATGTAATTCGCTTCGCCGCCGCGAAAACTAATGGCGCAAGCAGCGCCCACAGTTTAATCGATCTTGCTCTACACATCCAGCGACGCGACTCCTAACTCACAACGCTCAGCTCCACGCCGAATTGCGCGAACATCAGGTCGAGGTCCTGGATATTGATGGCACCGTCGCCGTTGAGATCGCCCTGGGCGGACGTGGGACTTGTCAAAACGCGATTGTCCCAGAGGATTGTTGCGTCGAGATCATCGACGACCCAATCGCCGTTGAGGTCGCCAGCAAGTCAAGAGACTCTGGAGATTCCGATACCCAATGAGGTTCGCATAAAACGAGGTCTTCGTCAAGCCGTTGACGATTCCGTCGCCAGCCCAATCGCCATTCGGTGAAATGCCAATCCGCGGCCGATTCGCCAGAATAGTCCATATTCCGACTGGTCGCCCGACTGCACCATGTTGTTAAGATTCGCGTCACCCGGCAGGATCGTGAACACAAAATTGAAGTCTCCCCCGGCCGTGCCATTGCCGGACGGGGAACTCGCTCACCGCCGGGTTGACGGTGAAGAGGCTGGCCGGATTCGTCCATTCGCCATCGAGCCGATTGCCCTCGACGTCGGTCACCGCGTCGCTCAGCGAAATCGCGTAGTGGTCGGCGAGCGCCCAGCCAGTAAATCGCCAGGTCGCGGTCATCGTGCCAAGATCGTAGCTGAACTCGGCCAGCGCAGGCCGGTTGGCGGTCCGCAGCCCGGTGAGCTTCAGCGTATCGGCCGAGATATTCACGTCTTCCGTAAACGTGATCGAAATCGTGTCGGCGCCGCCCACCGGCACAGTGCGTAGCTGCTCGCCGCTGCCGTCATGGGCGTCGAACGAATACGGAGCGTGGGGCGAGCTCGAGCCGCTGATCGTGACGTTGGCCACCCGCGGGACATTGAGCGGATCGAACAGCGGAATACCGCCGCTGCCACCACCGCCGCCGCTTCCTGCCGTCGTGACCCAGGCGCCGAAATTCCCAAAATTGTTTCGCCAAACCGAGTAGTCGGCCGCATCGACTGTGCCGTCGCCGTTCCCATCGGCATGAATATCGCGCTTTGTCGGGTCCGGATTCGTCAAGATATTCCCAAACGTCGCCTTCCAATGCATGTAGTCCAGCTGCGAAACTAACTCATCATCCAGATAGTCGCCGCGATATTGGCTCTCCGGGAGCGCCGTCCACAGATTGACGAACGCAATGTTTACGTCGGCGCTGTCGACATAGCCGTCGCCATTTCCGTCGGCGGCGACCGACTGGTCGGCCGGGGTGACCAAGCCGTCCTGGTTGTAGTCGCCGGGGAGCACGGAGAACCAGAACTCGAACGTGCTCGTCGTGCCATTGACCATGCCGTCGCCACTCAGGAACCTTCGCCCCATGGGATCGTTGAGAAAATTGTCGGCATTCTGCGTTCCATTAATCGGTCCCACGAGATTCATCCATTCACTGTCGAGCGCTACTCCCCCCTGCGCCCGTCACGCCGCTGAGTTGAAATGCATACTTGCCGGCCGGTAGCGACGACAGACTCCACGTCGCCACGAAAGACGTGGGGTTGAAGGAGACGAAAGTCGGCGACGGTGAAACGGGAATTCGTCCATCCCCCAACAGCACCAAACTGCCGCTCGGTATCGTTACGGGACCGGTGAAGTGAATTTCGATCCGGTCCTGCGCCCGTGCGATACATCGGCCGCAGCTGATTGCCGGCCGGAATCACGTCGGCATAAGAGTAATCCACGCCATCGGCCCAATCGCTCCCCTTGATCACGGCGTCATTGACGCGCGGCGCGTCGGCCCGCAGGATCCGCAGGTCATTGATGATCGGGTCGCCCTCTTCAGCAAGTAAATCGATCTGCAATCCGGCCGCCCCATCGGCGTTGCTGACGTCTACTTTAAATCGTTTGACGATCCCGGTGAACATGCCGGCTGCCACCGAATCGTTCTCGATCGAACTGAAGTTGCTATCGATCTTCGCGTGGTCGGCAACGATGTCGTAGTCGTTCAGCACGGTCTTGCCCTCCACGAGCACGTCAAACACGCGGTTGCCGATGGACGCGTGGGAGACATCGATCTCAGCAAAGAACAATTCGACGATGTACGTGCCGTTGGCGAGCGAGGGAAACGTCAGATGAATGTCGTCGGACTGGAAGTTTGTCGTGTCGCCAGTGCGGGCGGACCGAAATACCTGCTGTGCCTTCACGGCTGGACTTCCCACCAGCGGTATGGAATTGCTAGTCGTGTCGATCGACGTCGTGGTAGTCAGTCGTGTGTTGACCGTATCGCCCGTGTCCTCACCAAAGCCCTCTCCAGAAAGCGTATTGCCTCCATAGTTGACGGCTACCAGCACCTCGTCACTATGAAACACTTTGCCGGCCGCGGCGGCCCGCAAGATCTGATCACCGAGACTGTCGATCAATGCGTTGCGCAGGGCGTTGGCCTCGGGGCTGTTTAGACCGAAAGCGTCGACGACGCCGATGTCCCAGGCCGCGCCCCCGGTGTCCCACGCCATGCGGATATAACTATCTGAAGTCTCGCCGGAACTGTCGGTCTGAATGCTGTGAGGACCGGGGACGAACGTTCCGGCTGGAAGCGTGACCGCATCCGCCGAACCGCTCCATATTCCTACCGTGGCCCCGACTCCGCCAGTATTCTCTATCGTCAATTCACCGTTGTTGTCGGAGTAGCTGTCGATGTCGATGTAATTGAATTGGATGCTGCCGTTGCCGTAGAGAATCGCTTGAAACGTAATTGTATCTTGAAAGGCAGAATCGTCGGCATAGACAAAGTCGGTCCACTGGACGACGAGATCCTGCTGTCCATCTCCATCGACGTCCGTAAACTTTTTCAGCACCTGACCGGACCCGGACGTCAGATCTTCCCACAACGCTGCGATCATCGGGTCGGTTGGTCGCGCCGGCTCAACACTCTGCGGCGTGCGCGAGAGGTCGGCATTGTTCGACCCCGGATTTGCCGGGACGGTCGGGCTTCCGTCACTCGATGAGATCGTTCCATCTTCTCGCACCCAGACCTGAGTTTTCGTCTGGCCGTACCAAGGAAAAGAGAAGCTGATAGCCGTGTCGACTGCCTGCTGCGTCGCTCCCGTCATGTCGACTGCCGCGTAGGGAACACCTTTCGCGCGGTAGCCGGCTGACGACGGACCGATTCCGCCGCTGATCGCCTGACCAATAAGAATGCTCTTGCCACTGCCGACCATCCCCGTGGCACCAGTATTTGAGCCGTTGTAGCTAATTTGTGGCGCATCGGCAGTGGTTGCGACGGGAACGTCGGTGGTTGTATTGATCGTATCGGTGTCGAACCAATGGAAATCGTGCGTCCGGTCTCTCCCCCCGTCGGCGGAGTCCGCCTCTACGCCGAGAACGTAGATGTCCTCCTGGAGGCCGTAGGCGGCGAGGTCGAAGATGGGGGCCCAACTGGCAACGGGCTGTGGATCAAGGAGTGGATCACTTGAATTTGGCCCGTCGCGAAATAATAAAGGTTCATCCACAAAGCCCGTTGGAGGTTCGCCGTCGGCTAGCAATTGACCAGCCACAATACTGTTGAGAATCACATTCTTACTTTACAACGCTGCCAGGACTCCGGTTCGGGTGAGCGTATCGTTGAGAATCGTTCGTCCCTGGTCCGCTTGCACAAGCACTATCACCGGCACCGCTCCTTCGCGGAAATCGTACTCCGCAATCGCGTGCTCAACGGCGTCCCAGCCATCTTCCGATGGCCCCGCCCCCAACTCCGCGAGGTCGTTATTGATCGCGCTGGCAAATTCAGTCTCGCTCGTCGTCCAATCCTCCTTGTTGCCGGTCGGTCCGAGGAGTTGAGTATGCGCGAATCGAGCATCATTTCCCAGAGGCGGAAGCCCTTCGCCAAAACCAATTAATCCATAGCGAGCATTGATGTCGGTGGCAGCAAGTGCAGCGTGCAAATCGTCAACAACTGTTGCGAGCCAATCCTGAGTATGCGTATCCTGTTCGGTTCCAGACTCGTCTACTAAGAAGAGGAAATCTGCCATTGCCGCCAGCATCCGACGATCCTCGCACGGCTCGAAGCGCAAACGTCGGCCCGCGTTGGATTTGCAGGTTGTTGCCCTATTCGTTCCACCGCAAATCCGGCTACGCATTTTCTCGAGCATAAATCGACTCCTTTCAGAAGAGATGGCAACCGAACGGAACTTGCGAAGGATATATGCTACGAGACCACCTTCCGGTACCTTCGACATCGAATGAATAATCCCACAAACCCTAGTCCAAACAGTAAGAATGCCGAAGGTTCGGGCACTTGTCTGTACATCCAGACACCGGCGCGAATCAACGCCTAGGCCGAAAAGCATACCCGCGTTTTGGCCATCATTTAGAACTCTTATATTTCCACGTTCACCAGTGCGACCGTCGATTCCGTTCAACATTCCCAAACTGTCCGGAAAACTACCTGCTACGGAAACACCGAGTAGAGTGATAAGATTCGTAGCAGGAATCCCATTGATGGGATTGCCGAGCGTAGACGTATCGATTCCTGCCGACTCGCCGAGGAGGCGAATGTCACTTGGATTAGAGGCGGCCATGAAGCCTGCAAATTGTCCACCAGGCATCGTCTCACTGAGGACGGCCTGATACCGGTCCTCAAGAGTAAATCCCGGAAACTTGAACAACTGCGATTCCGTTAGATCGAGCCACTCCCGCCGGTTCACGTCGTCGTACGTCAGCAGCCCGTCGCCAGCCGCCTTCCAGTCGCGCTCGAATACGGCGCCACATGCGGAGTGCGCCACAAGCACGATCGCGCACAGGAGGCCTATCGAACCGAAAACGTTTCGCACGTTCATGAGCCGACTCCCAACCGTTACGAGTCCCACGCAGTGGAATGCGATGTCCTGCCACTTAGAGGAGCGATTGCACCCTATTCTAGTGGTATGGAACCCCTCTTGCGTCCCGATTTTGCGGCGTGCAACTCCGATTATTCGTCGCGCGGGGGGAGGGACCGCCCGTTTAGAAGGCCGGCCATGTCCCGACTTGCGCCACAGATGACGCTGATAACCGCAGTTGAACGGATTGGGAAGCAATTTCCCGCGGACTTCAACTGCGCCCATCTGCGCAATCTGCGGCAAACATTCGAATTGAAGCAAGGAACTGCGCCCGGCCAAAAATAGTTGTGGAAACTGGGCCACCCGTTGTGCTAGGAAGAGACAAGAGACAAGAGACAAGAGTCTAGAGCGGAGAGTCGAGAGCCGGGAACGTTGTCTGGCTCTCGTCACTTGTCTCTCGACTCTTCACGTTCTTTGACAACTTATTTGATCAACGCACGGCGGTTTGCAGGACGAACCGGCGGCATATCGAGCTGCGCCGACGCAGAAATATGATCGGGTGCGCTCGCGGTGCGCGCTCAACACGGCAATCTGTGACCAAAGTAGCAACAGGACCACGAAGAAAATCGTGACGCCTTCGAAACTTTAAGGACTTACGTCAACGCGCCGTGACGCCTTCGCAAAAACACGGCGAAAACCACCGCCGCCGGTGTCGCCTTCCGGTAATCTCCGTGAAACTGCACCCAATGTCACTCCCCGGCTCCCGACTCCCGACTCCCGGCTCCTCGAACTCCCTGCTCCCTCATCTGCACCAACCCGGCCAAGCAGATGCTGAGCGAGCGTGGCCAGCACAATCATGAGAATCGCCAGCCGCTCTTGGGCGAGTACCGCGCCGGCCAACAAGAGTGCGAGCCCTGTGTGCTTCATCCCCAGGCCGAACATCAGGGAAAGTCGCGTCTCGTGGTCGAGTCGCATCACGCGGGCCACGCACCAGCCGGCTGCCATCCCGATCGCGCTCACGGCCGCCGCCAAGATCGCCGTGATCGCCAGCACCGCGATCCGCGAGTGCTCGAACACTTCCGGCAGCGCGAGCGCCGCATTGACGTAGTTGAGCATCAAGAGCGACGCGACACTCGTGAGCGTGAGCCAGCTCGCGATCGCAGCCACTCGCTCCTTGCCGAGGGCATGACGACAAGCCAGGCCCGCCGCCGTGGGCAGGACGACCCAGATGATGAAGAACGCGCCGGAAAAGCTATCGATCAATGTTTGAAAGTGGGTTTGATCGGGGGTCGAGAGGGTGAGCCGCAACCAGCCGAGCATCCACGGCGTTACCCAGGGACAAAGAAAAATCGTCACCAGCACCAGCGCCAGGCTGAGTGCCAGGTTTCCGCGCACCAGTTGCGTCCAGCCAACCGAAGAATTCGCCACCGGCATCGACGCCACCAGCGCGAGCCCCACCAAGATCCCCGCCGTCGAGGCCCCGTCGGCCACGAGCGGCACACACACCGCCGCCACCAGGAACAAGACCACCGGCGCGACCCACACCGTAAGCGTTCCCCACAACAGGGCCCAAGGGCGGGAGCCGATCGCGCGGACCTGCGCCACGTCGGTCTGCACCGCGGCACAGAACAGCAACAACGACAACAATACCAACGGCAACGTGAATCGAGCTGCCGGCAGCGTCGCCGGCGTCCATTGCCACTCGCGCATCGCCAGGCCCGGCTGCGGCCAGATTGCCGCCAAGATATAGCAACCCACCAGCAGCCAGAAACAATTCCGCTGCAAGAAACGAGAGAATCCACTTCCGGCAGGCCGACTATCCGCAGATCGCTGTCCAGCGTGTTGTTGGCCGTCGGCGCTCGGCATGGCAGACTTTTCCAGAGTGGGCGATTAGTTTCCCAATTGTCGATTGAGATCCGCCAGTCCCTGACGCAACTCCTCCGCCGTCGACTCGAAGTCGCTCCGGGCGGCCGCCAACTCCCGCTTGAGCGCCGCCACTTCCTCACGCAGCCGCGTCAAATCCCCATCGCCGTCCGAGCGCGGCGCTGCAACGGCCGGCTGCGATCGCTCGACGGCGACCGACGCCCCGCGCGCTGGCGGCGGCGGATCGCTCGGGCTCAACATCGCCGCCTCGCGCCGCACTTTGTCCAGCTCGCGTTCTTGATAGAGTGCGTGGGTCACGACCGCGCCCCGCCCCTCGGGCGTCAGAAAGATCACCAGCCCTTTGGCCTGCAACGCGTCGAGCACTGGCCGCAGCTCGCCCAAGTCCTTGATCGGCTCCATCCGCGCGGCCCGGCCCCGGAGCTCGCCCACCGTTTGCGCACCGCGCAGGAGCAACTCGGCCATGACCGCCATCTCGACCTTTTCAACGCCCAGCCATTCGTAGGCCAGATGCCGAAATTTGTTCACCCGACCGCTGCCTTGAATCTCGGCCACCGCGCCCTGCAAGCGCAGCTTTTCGAGCGCCTCGTCGACCTGGTCTTCTTCCACTTGCATCAGCGGCGAGCGATTATTCTTTTGGTTGCAACCGCTTTTGAGCGAATTGAGCGAGAGCGGATAATTCTCCGGCGTAGTTTTTGCCTTTTCGACCAACACACCCAGCACCCGCCGCTCGAGTGCTTCGAGCGGCTGCCAGCGCGGTTTGGAGGATGGTTCGATCGTCGATGCTTCGGTGCTCATGACAGGTTTCGCCTGGGGAAATGCGGCCGGATCGTGGTCGCTCCATCTTAGCGAAGAGTCATGCGGGGCGGCAACCGCGGGCGGGAACCAGGCTTCGCGAAGTGTTTGCTAAAGAAGGGAATCATCGGGGGCGGGACGCTCCGGCTCGCTCGAGCGCAAAAAAAATCCGGGGACCGATTCCGGATGAATCGGTCCCCGGTGGAGGGACGCTCTAAACTTTGAGGCGTTTCTTGTTGCTAACTCAACAGCAGGTTTTCAATGTTGCCGTTTCTTAGCCAACTCAACTGTTTGCACAACTTAGAACGTGACAACCGCGTCGATGGCGAACACGGTGTTGTTGAAGCCTTCGCCAACCGAGGTCTCGGCGGGCGTCCAGTTGTAGCGAATTTCAGGCCGGACCACGACGTTGGCGTGGGGCTTGTAGTTCACGCCACCGGTGATCTCGTAGAACGAGGTGCTTTCGCCGGTCACGGTGTTCGACTTCCACCATTCCATCCGTCCACCGAGCTTCGTGCAATCGTTCACGGTGTAGAACAGGTACTGGTTGATGCCGTAGTCTTCGGCATCGAAGTCGGGATCACCAAGGAAGCCGTTGGTCGTGACCCAGTCAGATTGCAGCACGTACTGCGTCTTGTCCGAGATGTCGGCCACGCCGACCACCGATTGGCTGTAGCCGCTGCCGCCAGCACTGCGGAGACCGAAGTTACCGGCCGTCGAAGCGTAGGTCACGGTCACGTTGTCGCCAAAGGTATGGCTGATACCGCCGAGCCAGTTGCTGCCACCGTCGGCCTGATCGAAACCGGTGTCCCAACCGAGCGTCCAGCCGGCGTAGACGGTCGTCTCATCGCTGGCCGAGTAGGTGGCGAGCACACCCGTGTGGGTAAACGGCTCGCTGTTGAACATCGTATACGAATGGCTGTAGAAGAAGTTGCCGGTGGCCTGGCACGACTTCGTAGCCAATGATCGTGAAGAAGTGACCAACCTTCACGCTGACGTCACCCATGGCGAACTTCGGCGTAGGCCTGGGGCATGGCCCAGCCGTAGACGCCGTTGTCAAACGTGACGTCCCACATGCCGTCGTCGTTGCCGAAGGCTTGCGTCTTCTGGGCGTCGACGCCGTAGAGCATGTCGAAGCGGTAACCCCAGCCGGCGCTGCAGGCGTCCGCTTCGGCGACTTTCTCGAAGTAGACCCACGCCTGATCGAGATTCAGGGTGTCTGGGTTGTCGAGGAACGCGAACAGGTCGCCAGGCTCGGACGACAAGCGTTCGTTGTTGTTGTAGTAGCCGAAGCGCGATCCAGCCGCCGACCGTGTGATCGCAGCAATCGCAAGGATCGTAGCAGCTCTTGAGCGTCCAAGCGTCGCCCAAGCAGCAATCGCCGAACAGGCAGCAGCCGCCATCGTCGCAGCCGCACGAGCAGCAGCCGTTGTCACAGCCGCAGCTGGCTTCGCAGCCGCAACTGGATTCGCAACCGCAGCTCGCGTCTTGGTCGCAGCCGCAACCGGAGGTAGCGGCTGCCGGCTCTTCGGCCGGAGCGGCTGCGTCGTCAGCCAAGTTGTAATTAAACGCCGTTTGGATTGACTGCTGTGCCGCCGCGGGGGCGACACAGACGGCCAACACGGCCACACTCATGGTCCACTTTAGAATACTCACCGCTTCGACTCCTCTTTCGATAACCGACGCGAGCGTCCGTCCGAATACATCGCGTACAGTCAGGTGATGGCGGCCCTTACTCGAGCGACTTCGCGCTGGAGGTGGGTCTGCCGAATCAATCTAACGCCTCGTGAGTCATATCGACCCGCAAGCAAGTCGCAGTGGACGGGTGCCTGCCCTAATTCGCGCGGAAAATCTTGCCACAGTGCGTCGGACGTGGCAAGATTTGCGGTCTGCCGAAGCCCTACGGGACGATTCGGCGCGGGCCGACCGCCTGCGGCAGCGAGAGCGAACGCCAGGACCGCGATCGCGTTTGGTAAAGAATGCGGATTATGCCAGTCGCAAGGGCAGGAAATGCGGTCGGCAAGCCCAATTTCGAGACCTCAGTTCGAGACTTCGGAAAGACGTGTCTCGCAACTAGTGTCCATGCCCAGAATGATCGTGCTCGTCCGGCTGCGCCGCCAGATCGTCGCTGTTGTAGGCCGCGATCAGCCATTGGGCCGGGAAAGCGTCCGACGCTTGGACTCGCTGCAACATCACCGTCAGCGTCGTGGTCGCGGCGGCATTGGTTTCCGCCGGTACAGCCACTTGATACACCTGCTGGATTCGCTCATTCCCGGGAGTGGCGGGATCGAAGACGGTATCTCGGACAAAGGTGACGGGTGCATCCTGCGCGTGGTCGAGCAGAAAATGTGCGACCGGACTGGCGCGAAACGTGTCCAGCGGCGACGATTTGGGAGCCGAGTCCGCAGGATCAGCGGGCTCTCGCGGCCCGCCTTGTCGACTGGCGGAAGTGAGTTTGTAAGCGGTTTCGGCATCGCCAGATTTAAGCAGATCAATCCACTGGAGCGCGGCAACACGAGCCTGCCGCGAGAGCAACTCTTGGAACAACATGGTCCGGGTGGACGCGGCAGTGAGGCCGGCGACGGAGAGCGCCAGCCCGATGATAGCGGCCATTCGACCAATCTGCGCTCCGTCGCTCAGCGAAATCCTACGAATCGCCAACAAGCTGACGGCGATTCCGGCGATTGGAATCGCGTAGAGCAGCGGCGCAAAAAACGCGAGAGGAGTCGCAATCCCCAAGACCAGGCCGACGATCGACAAAATGCTGATTGTCCGATAGGGAGTCTCGTCATCTGGAGCAAAGGCGACTGACTGCGGCGACGTCGAATTATGAGTGCTGGTTTGCACGGCAAACTTCCTGTTGGAGCGAAGGGCAAAATCTACCGCCTAGCCACGCTTGACGCGAATCCATCCGGCATTTGCTTTCCCATACTTGTCGCGATGATCCGCATAAATCTGTACGAACGCTTTGGCCGAAAAGCCTCCGCCGCCGGAGTGGCCGAACGCATCGGGCCGCGTGACCCGCTGCACGAATCGCAGCCAGCCCAGATCCGGACTGAATAGCGAGCTGTTGGATTCGACGTCGCTGTCCGAATAAACCAAGCTTCCGCCGAAAGCTTCCTTGGGCATCGGCGAAGTGTGGAGCGTCGCCATGACAAACGCGGCGAGCGCCCAGGAGGCAATCACGGCCACGAGCGGCCCGCCCACGGGGTCGATCGGATTCTTGAATCGCATCCTGGTCCGGGAGGCCAAGCCGGTGGCCAATTGGCAGACCAGCATGGTGACCACAAACAGTCCCCAGATCGTCACGAAGTCCAACAGATAGGTAAACTCCCCGTCGAGCATCTCGTCCAAGTAGATCGCCAGCGGCGAGTAGAAGCTGAACGCCACCAACCCGCTGATGAGGATGTTCACCAGCGCAATCAAGTTGCTCCACAGACCTTCGCGCACCAACATCGCCAGGCCAGCGAACCAGACGATCAAATAAATTGCGATGTACATGAGACTTATTCTCTTATTGCTTCAAAATGCGCTGCAACTCGGCCAGCGAGGTCACGCCTTTGGCGATCAACAGCACGCCTTCTTCCTGGAACGTGCGCATGCCGGCTGCCTTGGCCGCCTTTTTCAACAGCTCGAGCTTGGGCTGCTTCAATAGAACCTGGCGAATCTGGTCGTCGACCACAAGCAGCTCGAACACGCCGGTGCGGCCAAAATAGCCAAGCCCGCCGCACGTCTTGCAGGGCTTCTCCGCTTCCTCCGGCTTGGGTGTGCGATACAGGGCTTCGATCTTGCCTTCGGGCAGGCCGAGCTTCGCGGCCAATTCGGGCGTCGGTTCGTAGGCGACTTTGCAGGTGTCGCACAGCTTGCGAATCAAACGCACGCAGAGCACGGCGGTGACATATTTGGCGAACTCGCGTTGCGGCACTCCCTTTTGCAGCATCCGCAACAAGGTCTCCGGAGCATCCTTGGCCTGGGCCGTGGTAACCACCAAGCGCTCTTCGTCGCTGATTTCGCCCAAGAGTATTTTCGCCGACGCGGCATCGACGAAATCGCGGCAGACGTAGGCGTTGGGATACTTGCGAATCAACGCCGGCAGAATGGTGGCCGGGGTTTCGCCTTTCTCGGCGCTGTAGGTCGTGACGTCGATGTTTTCCAGTTCGCGCTCGCGGTGCTTTTCTTCTTCGATCGCCACGAAGTCGCGGAGCAGCCGGTCGGTTTCCATCATCGAGACGTCGGTCGTCGTGGTGATGCCGCCCTCGGGCAGCCCCGAGATGATCACCAGCCCCCGATCGCGGGCCATCTGGTCGGCCCATTGATCGGCGATCTTCTTCCGCATGCCGAGGCTGTCGTACGTGCTGAAGCTCGCACGCCGGCCGCCCATCAATTCGACAATCACGCGCTCGCCCGTCTTCACGCCCTGGCTCACGACGGGCAGGACGTACGAATGGTCGTTGTATTTGGCGGCGAATTTTCCGGACTGCTTCTTGCGGCGCTCGGCCATGTCAAGATTCGCGAGCACCTTGATCACGGCCAGCATCACGTCGCCCGATTCGCGATCCATCGTGCGGCCATTGTGCCACACGCCATCGACCAATTGCCGCGAGACCACGGACTGCTGCGAGTAGTCGAGCATGGAACGGTCGGCGCGGCGGTCGGCCATCTCGGCGACCATTTCTTTGACGAGCAAATAGCCGGGCGACTGCCGGGCGGTGATCAAGTTGGCCTGATTGGTGCGTTCGTCGGCAGCGTCGACGGCCATCAAATCGACCGGTGCGCCCTTTTCGTAGTCGGCCTTCCGCTCGGCCTCGACCTTCATGCCCACTTTGTTGAGCATCGTGGCGATCTTGTAGCGAAACCAATCGGAGGTAAAGACCCGCTCGTGGAGTGCCACCGAATCGTTGCGCGTCACCGTAAAGGGCACGAACGCCGCCAGGTAACTGACCGAGAGCAACGCCAGCGCCAGCCAGAAGTAGCAAACGCCGATGAACGTGACCGGGAAGGTGAAAAACACGAGCACGATCGCGAACGGGAAAAAGATGATCGGGTTCCACTTGCCGTAACCCAAATCGAAGATCTGGCTGTCTCGATTGATCCAGTCGCCAGACTTGACCCAGATGACGAATAGTAGCCAGATGACGAACAGCTTGGGCCAATAGGCGAACGAAGTTTTGGCGCGGGGGATCGAGTGGGCGTCGTTCCACTTATCGAGTTTCGGCGGCGGAGGCGGGGCCGGCGCTTCCTCGGCTGGAGCAGCCGCCGCCTCGTCAGCCGGCGCGGCACCGTCCGCCGGCGCAGCTGCTTGTTCATCCTGTGCCCAGGCCGCAGTTTCAAAAGCGCGAAACCCGCCGCTCGCCAGGAGCACCAATCCGAGGAACACCCATCCCGCTTGCCGCATCAGATAATCCCCGGATCTTTCACTTCAATGCCCTTGAGGGCCATCTTGAGGGCCTCGCGATTCGGCGCGACTTCCATCGCCACTTCGCGATCGATCAAATCACCATCCACCAGCTTCTTCAGGCTCATCGTGAAGTCCTGCATGCCCGAGAGCTTGCCGATGCGGATGATGTCGGCGAGCTTGTCGTCGTTTTCCTCGAGAATCGCCTTCTTCACGTTGGCGTCGAACAGCATGATCTCGACCGTGGGCACCCGGCCGACGCCCGGCTTGATGCTCTTGAGCAGCTTCTGGGCAATGATGCCCCGCATGTTGAACGCGATCGCACTGCGTAGCGCCGAGTGCATCTCCGACGGGAACAAGTCGAGAATACGACCGATCGTGGTCGAGGCGCTCGAGGCGTGAATCGTGCCGAACACCAAGTGGCCCGTTTCGGCGGCGTGAATCGCCGTCATGAACGTCTCTTTGTCGCGCATTTCGCCCACCAGCATCACGTCGGGATCCTCGCGGACCGCGTGCTTCATGCCGATCTCGAAGTCGACCACGTCCAGTCCGATCTCGCGCTGGTTGATCAGGCACTTGTCCTCGGTGAACACGAATTCGATCGGGTCCTCAAGCGTGAGAATGTGTTTGCGGTAACGCTTGTTGATCCAGTTGAGCATCGAGGCGATGGTCGTGCTCTTGCCCGAGCCGGTGACGCCGGCCAGCAGCACCATGCCTTGATCGTAGGTGCAAAGATTTTCGATCGACTGCGGCAGGTTGAGGCCCTCGAAATCGGGGATCCAGCTGCTCACGCGGCGGGCGACCATGCCGACGTGCCCAAGCTGCTGCAACAGATTCACGCGGAATCGCCAGATCGTGCCGTCGACGTCGACGGTGTGGGCGAAGTCGGAACCGCCGTCGCGCTCGAAGATCTTGCGATTTCGTTCGTTCATCAAGGGGAAGCAGAGGCGGACCATCTCTTCGTCTTCGATGGGCCCGCGATCCATCGGGCGGAGCTGCCCGTCGACACGGACCATCGGCGGCTTGCCCACCTTGAGGTGCAAGTCGCTCGCCTGGAACTTCACGCAAGCACGAAAGAGCTTGTCGACCTCGAGCTCGGTATTGCGATTGATGAAGCTGCTTTTGAAGGCGTCGTCTTTAGCCATAGCTACCTGACCATTCAACTATTTGCACTGGTCGCTGGAGCGACCAGTCCGCACCGCGGTATTTTAATTCAGGGACGGCATTCGCACGGGTATGCCGCGTCGGCCATCACTCGCTTGGTCTCTTCAATCGTATATTCGCCGAAGTGAAAAATGCTGGCCGCCAGGGCGGCGTCCGCTTTGCCGATCGTGATCGCGTCGGCCAAATGTTCCGGTTTGCCGGCGCCGCCGCTCGCCACGAGTGGCACGCCGATCGCCGCGCCGACCGCGGCCGTGATCTCTAAATCGTATCCATCTTTGGTGCCGTCGGCGTCCATGCTGGTAAGCACGATCTCGCCGGCACCGAGCCGTTCGATTTCACAGGCCCAGGGCACGGCTTCCAATCCCGTGGGCACGCGACCGCCGTTGATGTGGACTTCCCACACCTCGCGGCCATCTTTCACGACCCGCTTGGGGTCGATGTTCACTACAATGCACTGGCTGCCGAATCGCTTGGCGGCTTCGTAAACGAACTGCGGATCCTTCACCGCCGCCGAGTTGATCGAGACCTTGTCGCACCCGGCGAGCAGCAGTTGGCGGATGTCTTCGAGCGTGCGGATTCCGCCACCCACGGTGAGCGGCATGAACACCTGGTCGGCGGTCCGCCGGACCACGTCAAGCATGATGTCGCGCTCTTCGTGGCTCGCCGTGATGTCGAGGAACACCAGCTCGTCAGCACCCTCCTGTTCGTATCGCGCGGCCACCGCGACCGGATCGCCGGCGTCGCGGAGGTTCACGAAGTTGGTTCCCTTGACGACCCGTCCGCGATTGACGTCCAAACACGGAATCACACGCTTAGCGAGCATCGCGCGAACAGTCTTCCCGAGCCACCCTGTTCCAAGGCGCCCAACCGCAGCGACCCGAAGGCCGAAATCGACGAAAGTACCCTAAACTACTTAGTTTAAGTACGGTCAAGATGCCGGTCAACCGGCGGCGGCACGCAAGGAAGTACTAACCCTTTGGAGTCGCGACGGGCACGACTTCCGCTTTTCGATGGCAATCTGGCAGCGACTCGATAAACAGCTTGCCATAGGGTTTCGTCACAATCCGCGGGTCAAGGCAGACCACGGTGCCGTGGTCGGTGCGGGTGCGGATCAGGCGGCCGAAGCCTTGTTTGAATTTGATCACGGCTTCCGGCAGTTGGTAGTCGCGGAACGGGTTGCCGCCGGCGGCTCGGATTGCTTCGAGCCGAGCTTCGAGCAGAGGGTGGTCGGGCACGGCGAATGGGAGCTTGGCGATGATCACGGTTTGCAGCGCGTCGCCCGGCACGTCGACGCCTTGCCAGAAACTGTCGGTACCGAGGAGCACCGCCCGCGGATCGCGCTTGAACTCTTCGAGCATCTGGGTGCGCGGCGTGCCGTCGGCCTGGCTCAAGAGGCGCAGGTTGCGCGAGACGAGCCACGGCGGCTAGCGCCGCGGCCATCCGTCGCAGCATGTCGTAGCTGGTGAAGAGGACGAACGTGCGGCCGTCGGTGCGGCCGGCGTATTCTTGAATTAGCGGCACGCAGCGTTTTTCGAAGGCGTCGCGGGCGGACGCGGGGTCGGGCATGTCGCGCAGCGTAACCAGCTCGGCTTGTTCGCGGAAGTTGAAGGGGCTGCCGACTTGGGCGGATTGGCATTGCGTGAGTCCGATCCGCGACTGAAAGAACTCGAAGCCGCGGCCGGGTCCGGCGTCCGTAGGCCGCCGGCTATTGGGCGAGCTACTAGCCGGGGAGCTACGCTCGCCGGTCGATCCGCCCACCGAAAGCGTCGCGCTCGTGAGAATCACGGTCGGCACCTTGTCGAAAAGCTGTTCGCGCATTGCCGGGCCAATGTCGACCGGCGCGGCGGAGAGCGTGAGTCGCGGCGTACCACGGCGGCTGTAGTTGGATTCGATCCAATAGACGGCCCCGGCTTGGGCCTGCATCCGCCACATCTCGATCTCGCCGGCGAGTCCCATCAACCGATCGTGCGAGGCGATGAAGTCCTGTTGCTCACTCTCCTCGCGGAGCTTGCCGCCGGCGGTTTTGAGCTGTCTAGCGAGCGTTTCGAGATCGGCGCTCAAGTGGTTGGCGACAATGCCCGCTTCGCTCACGCGGCCATTCTTCGCCGCGTGCTGGGCCCGCCATTCGAACAAGTCGCCGAAGAACATGTCGGCCTGATGGCGGCAGCGGTCGACTTGCTGCTGCTCGCGCGCGAGGCCGTGGTGCACCAACAGGCCTTTGTTCGAGCGGTCGTTGTAGAGTTTGTTGAGCACATAGTCGACGCTGCCGCTGGTGACTTTGATGCCGAGGTGGTCGCCGGCCACCGACTCCACCGTGTGGGCCTCGTCGAGAATCACGATGTCGTAGTCCGGCAAGATGCTCACGCCGACGCGCCGCAGGGCGATATCGCTGAACAACAGCGCGTGGTTCACCACCAGGATCTGCGCGTTCTGCATGCGGCGGCGGTCCTGGTAGTAGAAGCACTTGCCGTGCGTGGGACAGCGGCGGCCCAGACAATTGGTGCTGTCGCTGGCTACCTCGTCCCAGACCGGCCCGAGAGGCCGGAAGCTGAGATCGCTGAGTGAGCCATCGTGCGACGACTTGCTCCATTTGTTCACGTCGCGGAGCTGGGCGAGTTGCTCCTCGTCACTGAACAAACTGCGGCTCCGCGAGAGAGCCAGGTCGAGCCGCCGTAAGCTGAGATAGTTCCGTCGCCCCTTCACGAGCACCGCCGAAAACTCGCGCGGGATCACGGCATTCAAGAGCGGCAAATCTTTGTTGATAAGCTGCTCTTGCAGGCTGATCGTGTGCGTGGAGACGACGATCTTCGGGCCTGGCGGCGGCGCAGTGCCGTTGCCACCGGTTGGCCCGCGTTCGGCTTGCAGCTCGGTCGCCGCGAGAATCGCCGGCACCAGGTAGGCAAAGCTCTTGCCGACGCCGGTGCCCGCTTCGGCCACCAGATGTTTTTTCTCTCCGATCGCTCGGGCGACCGCCTCCGCCATCTCAAGCTGCTGCGGCCGATGCTCGTAGTTCGAGAGCCGCGCCGCAATACGACCAGTCGGGCCCAGGATATCGGCGGCAGAGAGCGTCATGCAGCAAGCGTAGCAGAGCTGGCTGCGGAGTAACAGGACGGAGGCACGCCAGGCGAGCCAGACAGCAGCTATTTCAATCGATCGACCCAATACCCGGGTTTGCGATGACCGTGTGCTACGGCGACGATCTCGATACGGCGATCTGTCACTCGGTAGACAACGACATAGGGAAATCGCTCCAACAGGTATCGACGAGTGCCGTGAAGATACTCAGCCCAAATCTCCGGCGATCTCCGCAGAGAAGCTAGCGATAATTCGAGCCCCCGATAGAATGCCTGAGCGGTTTTGGGGCTGCGATCACGAAAAGAATCCAGGGCTGCGTCGGCCTCGAGACGCGCCTCAGGATGAAATTCGATGGGCAATTCAGCCATTGAGCCGCTCGCGCATGGATCGCAAGACGTCGTCGGCCGGAACTAGCTGAACCTCTCCGCGGTCGATCTGATCGATTCGTCGTTTGATTTCGTCGGCCCAAGCAGCGTCGATTTCCTCGCTGGCTTGCGGATCAAGACTAGCGATCAACGACGCTGCGATCTCAGCGCGCTCGGCAGGGGCAAGGCTGAGGGCAGTCTGCAGAATATCGTCGGCTTGCGTGGTCATGCCTTTATTATTGCGCTGACTAATTGAAACTGCAATTTGGCGAGTGTGTTATTTCGGATTTCGGTACGTTATGACGCCCTCATCGGGACTACTCGCCGTGGCGTAAAGCCGCTTTGGGATGCGGCCGGCGAGGTAGGCCAGGCGGCCGGCTTCGGTGGCGTGGCGCATCGCGTCGGCCATGCGGATTGGGTCCTTGGCGTGGGCGATGCCGGTGTTGAGGAGTACGCCGTCAACGCCGAGTTCCATCGCGATCGTAACGTCGCTCGCCGTGCCGACGCCGGCGTCGACGATCACTGGGTAGTCGGGGTCATTCTCCTTGAGGTACTCGATGCAGATGCGGATGTTGTTCGGATTCAATACGCCCTGACCCGAACCGATCGGGCTACCGGCCGGCATCACGCTCGTGGCGCCGGCCTCTTTCAGTCGGCGGGCGATGATCGGATCGTCCGTCGAATAGCAAAGCACTTGAAAGCCGTCGGCGACTAACCGCTCGGTCGCTTCGAGCGTGGCGATCGGATCGGGGAGCAGCGTCCGTTTGTCGGCGAGCACTTCCAGCTTGACCCAATCGGCGCCGGGATTCTCGAGGCCCAGGAGCAGCTCGCGGCCCAGCTTGGCGACGCGGACCGCATCGTCGGCGTTGAAACAGCCGGCGGTGTTCGGCAGCAGCGTGTAGCGGCTGGTGTCGATGAAGTCGAGCAGATTGTTGCCAGCTGCGTCGTAGAGCCGCTCCCTCCGCACCGCGACGGTGATGCATTCGGTGCCGCTGCGGACGAGCGAATCGCGCATCGCGTCGTAATCGGCGTATTTGCCGGTGCCGACGATCAGCCGGCTGGCGAAAGTGTGGGTGCCCAGTTGGAGGACGTCGGTGGAGACTTCGGTTGTGCTCATTGGTAAGTCCGCGCGGAGCAAGCTCCGCCGCTAAATTCTGTCAACAAAATTGAGTTAGCCGCCGCCGACTAGCGTCACGACTTCGAGTCGGTCGCCGTCTTGGAGCGTGGTTTGTGCGTGTTGGGCTCGCGGCACGACTTCCAAATTCACTTCGACCGCCACGTGTGGCTGCTTCACATCGAGTTCTGTGAGCAGGCCGGCGATCGTCGTGCCCTCCGCTAGTTCGCGCCGCTGGCCGTTGACTTCGATGTGCATGCGAATCCTGAGAATGGGGAACTACTGCTCGTCGCGGACAAAGGCGGTGCGGAACTGGGCCGCATCGAGTGGCACAAACTCACCTTGTTGCGACTTGCCCGCCGCTTGAAATGCCGAGTTCCAAGGGATTGTATAGGCGGCGATTTTGCCCGTGCTCGCGTCTGCCACGTAGACGATGCTCTTGGCATATTGAAAGTTCGCGCGGCCGCGCGGCATGTCGGCAAAGCCCGTCACGAGCAAATAGCGAGAGCCCGCGCCGCGGCGCCAAAATCGGTGGCGATGTTGCGGGTGTAAATCGCGTTGAACTTGCCGGTCTTCGGATTGATCACCCCGGCCCGCAGATCGCCGGTGAGAAAATCGAGGAAGTAAATCGCCTCGACCGTGTCGTCGACCAAGCCGGTCGCGATCGCAAACTTGTCGAGGCCGTGGGTCGCGGTGGCATGCAGCGGAATGCTGGGCCAGAGGCCGGCGGCGTTCAGCCCGACGATGAGCCCCAACACCGCGCCCGCCGCAAGCCAGGCTGGGCGACTTTGCGTCCACGAAATCATTCGTTTTTCTCCACTTCAGTTCGCCGCGCGGGATGATGATCGCACTACTGCATCCTAACGCTTTGGGCCATTTCGGGCCAGCCGTCGCGCAGGACGTGCTCGCGCGCTATTCGCCGGGCGGCGACTCCTCGGTCGCAGGCTGCGGCTGGGCAGATTCACTCGGCTTGTCGTCGGGTGGCGGAGCGACATCGGACTTCTTCCCGGCGTTTGCGGGGCCGGTAGCCTGCAACTGCAGCACTCGCATAAATTCGCGGAAGAGCATCGGCCCAAACGGTAGTTGGTGAAAGAAATAGTTGTCGGCGTTGATGTTGGTTCCTTGGATGCCCTCCGCTTGCACCTCCTTGGCTTGCACCAATCCGTCCACGATGATGTGGCCCAAATGGGGCGAATCCGCCGAGGTCCGTTTCACCGACCCGATCTGTACCAACACCACCGGCGGCTGGTTGGGGCCGTCTTCGCCATAGACGGTCAGCTCCTGGCATTCGATGCTTTTCGTCTTGGTGTGCTCGCTCAATTTGTCGCGGAGCGCCGCGCCCAATGCGAGGAAGAGCAGCGGATAGACAATCCAGCGTTCGCGTTCGGTCATGATGATGGAAAGAAGGTCGGAGGTCAGGTTTCGGAGGGCGGCAAAGGCAACTGATAGACTGGCTCCACCTTACCTTCCATGTCAAGTCGATAGGGCAACCAGACGAGCGATACACGATCGACTTCGATGTCGCTCTTGCGCGGCTTGAGCACCAGCGGTTCGAGCGGCAGCTGATCGCTCTGGAAGCGGGTCTCGACGTCGGCGAGCAATTTGTCGCGTTCCGCTTCGAGCGACTTCTTTTCGGCGAGCAGTTTGTCGAGGCCGACCTGGGCGGTGGTCTGCTGACCGCGTTCGGTGGCGACAGAGCGAAACGCCGGGTCGAGCGAACGGCGCCGGCCCGGCAGTCCCTTCCCCAGGGCGCTCAGCACCGTATCAGCGATAATCCAGAGCAGCGTACCGATGCGGGCAAAAAACTGCCAACGCTGCGAGCTGACACGAGCTTCGGCCGTCTTAATTCTGCCGTCTAAAGTCGCCAGCTTCTTGGAGAACGCGTCTTCCAGCCGGACACGCTCCTCGTTTTGCTTCACCTTCGCCAGAGGCTCGAGTCGCGCCTGAAAATCGCTCTTCGACTCAGCGGGCTTCGACACACAATCGACCAACTCGCAACGCACGAGCTCAAGTTTGGCCACGCGGTAGAGATGCTCCTCGAATTGCCGACCGAAGATCGTGTAACTTTTTTCGCGGGCAAGCTCCGCTGGCAACTCGGCAAAGGTGCCGGACTCGTCAGGGGTCGACTCAATGGCGAGCCGCTGCGTGAATTCGTCGGACTTGTCCCAGATGTCGTCGGGTGGCATTTTCTGAAGCATTTGCAGCATGTGACACTCGCGCCACACGTCGACGCCGGCGGAGGCCTGTGCAAAATGGACTTTCCCGCTTCCCAATAGCCCTGGGCGATACTCCAATTGGTAGCCATCGGGCACGCGTTCGACAATCGGCAGAAATGCTTCCCTGATGCCAGCCGGCAGAATCGGCCTGTGGCCGGTCGATTTCTCCGCCGCGGCACTTTCTGAGTTATCATCGTTCGCCGTCGTCGCAAACTGAGGTCGCATCGGGTCCATCAGCACTTTGATCTGGTCGCGCGTGAGCGGGCCGCGGAGGTAGGACATTGCCCAACGCGTCTGAAACACCGTCGGCTCGTCGTGGTTGACGTTGTTCATCAGGAACACGCGGCTGCCGAGCGCGGCGAGGCGGGCTTCCATCTCGCGGCGATTGAACTTCGAGCCGGCTTGGGCCGAAGCGCCTTCAAGGCCATCGATCACACGGGCCTTGTCGCGCTCGGTTTGCAGGCGGCCGAGGAACCAGGTGCCGGCGTTCGAGAGGCCTTTGTAGTCGAGGTCGACCGGGTTCTGCGTCGCCAGGACGCAGCCGAGCCCGTACGCCCGCGCTTGTTTCAATAGCGTGAGCATTGGCCGCTTCGAGGGCGGATTGGCCGTCGGTGGAAAGTAGCCGAAGACCTCGTCCATGTAGAGAATCGCCCGCAAGCTGCTGGTGCCGGGCTGTGTGCGAATCCAGGCGAGTATTTCGTTCAAGAGAATTGTCACCAGAAACATCCGCTGGGCATCGTCGAGATGGGCGATCGACACGATCGCAAGCCGCGACTTGCCGGAAGGCGTGTAGAGCATCTTGGCGATGTCGAGCGGCTCCCCTTCAAGCCAGCTGGCAAACGACGGCGACGCGAGCAGATTGTTGAGACTCATCGCCAGCTGGGTGCGATCCTTGGCGGCATAGAACGACTCCAGATCGACGACGCCGATCTTATCAAACGGCGGCCGCTGAATCTGCTGAATCAACTGCGATAGATCGAGGTCGCGGCCCTCGCGCCACGAACGCTCGATCACATTCGCCAAGAAAATGTGCTCGCGGCTGCGAACCGGATCGGCGTCGATTCCCAAGAGCGCGAGCAGACCGGAAGTCGCCGACGAAATCTGCTCGCGAAACGCGTCGCCGTCGGCCACGAGTTCCGGCGGCGGCGCGTGGAACGATTTCAAGACCGTGATCGGAATGCCGGCGCTCGAGCCGGGCGTGTAGATCACGCGTTCGACCGAGTCGACAAACTTGTGGATTCGCTCGGGCGACTTCGCCCGCACTTGGTCAGCCCCTTTCGCCACAGCTCCGCCTGACTCGCCGCGAAATCGTCGCGGCGACATCTGCTGTCGGGCCGCTTCGCTGGTTTCGATCCAGGGCCGAAAGTCGCTCGGTTCGAGCTTGGGGAACGCGAGCAGCAGATTGCCGAGGTCCCCCTTGGGATCGATCGCAATCGCCGGAATGCCATCGAGTGCCGCCTCTTCCAACAGCGACAAGCAAAGCCCGGTCTTGCCGCTACCGGTCATTCCGACGCAAACGGCGTGCGTGGTGAGATGCTTGCTTTCATAGAGCAGGGGCTTCGCCGCGATCGTTCTCGCCGGTGCCAAGATCGTGCTCTCGGCCGAGATAGAAGGAGCCGAGTTGATCGAATTCGCCGGTAGGATCGGACATTTTGGCCGGTTTTGCGAGTTTTAGGGTCTGTCAGGCTCTGGAACATTGCAAGGAATTGCAATCTGGCCTGATCATTTTATAATAAATGCCATATTTTTGTAAAATACCGGCCCGCTCTTATACCCATATCGATTCAAAAACGCCGACGGGCAACAAATGGACTCCAAGCAGTTTACGACCGACGCCCCGGGCAAGCTACTTCCCATTCAAGCGGGTTGGGGCAAGGACCACGCATTCCTACCCAATCCGCTTCCGCCCACGTGGACGTTTCCCGAGCACCTCTGGCCACTGATCGCCGACACGCGGCACCAAATGGGATTATTGGAGGGACTGGGAAGGACGATCCCGAACCCGACCATACTGCTCCGCCCCTTGCTCCGACGCGAGGCAATTCAATCGTCGGCACTTGAGGGCACGTTTGCATCTGCGAAAGAATTGCTGCTGTTTGAACTCGACCCCAAAACACCACAATCCGATTCTGATCCGATCAACGATCGAATGGAGGTCGACAACTATCGAAGAGCACTTCAACATGGCACCGACAGCGGCTTGCCACTCTGTTGGCGACTCGTTCGCGAAATGCACGAAGTCTTGATGTCCAACGTGCGCGGCCGAGATCGATCGCCCGGAAATTTTCGGAAAGTTCAAGTCGGGATCGGCGGCGCGAGATTCATACCACCTCCTCACAATGAACTTGAACCGCGATTGGAATCGCTGGAAAAATACATCAATGCTGTGGAATCTGTTTACGACCCAATTGTTGATTGCTTCTTGGTCCATTATCAGTTTGAAACGATCCATCCATTCATTGATGGAAATGGCCGCGTTGGGCGGTTGCTGTTGGCGCTTATGCTTCAACGCAACTGCGATTTCTCGAAACCCTGGCTCTACTTGAGCGGATTCTTTGAAGCGCACCGCGAAGCCTATGTGCAACACTTATTCGACGTGAGCGCCAAAGGCAGCTGGACGAGCTGGATCGAATTTTGCCTGCACGGTACCCTGTCGCAGGCCCGGGATACGATCACGCGCTGTGAACGGATCTTGAAACTGAAAGACGAATACATAACACGCCTGCGCGATGTCGACGGCTCGACTCGGCTGCATGCAATCGTGGAAGGAATATTCGACTCGCCTTTCGTTCAAATCACCGATTTAGCTCGCAAAATGAGTATTCACTATCAAACGGCCCAAGCCGATCTGGAAAAACTCAAGCAGGCGAAAATCCTAGTGGAACTAACGGATTTTCGTCCCAAGACATTTTACGCGCCGGCGGTCTTCCGCGTCGCTTACGAAGAGTTGGAATGAATTACAACGGCTGGCAAAAAAACCACCCGCCGGCAATCGCTTGCCCGCGCGGGTGGTGCGGAGGGTGGCTGAAGGGTCTCGAACCCTCGACCTCCAGAGCCACAATCTGGCGCTCTAACCAACTGAGCTACAGCCACCGTGTGTTCACTTCAACTTGCGGGCCAAAAAGGCATAGGTCACCGCCACGCCCGCCACAAATCCGCCAAACGCCACCAGCCAGAAGCTCGGCACTTCGTGGGGCGTAATATGGGCCAACACTTCGATCATGGGAGGTTCCTCTCCGAAAAAGCGGAGCCAATCCAGGGCCCCGCGAGACTCCCTAAGTTACCGCTCGGGGCCGATTACGGCAAGCTCTCCAGGTACCGGCGATAGGCCGCGTCCAGCTCCGTGTTGCTGGCCCCGGTCGCCTTGGAGAGCGAGGCCAAGTCGTCGCGGCCAGCATAGACCGCGGTCAGGTAGACCACCAGCGGCTCGCGATATCGTCCGCCGTCGCCGTCCATCAGCATCGCCGCCAGCCCCGCCGCCTGGCTGTAAAGCTTGGCCAGCTCGGGGAACCGCTGCAACTCGTCTTTGCCGAGCGGCAGCAGTTCGTCGAGCGGCACGTAGAAGCTTTCCGCAACGAGTCGTCTGCGGGCCGACGGCAGCCGGCCAGCCGACGACTCGCCGATCGTGTAATAGAGACCCGCGGCGGGGTCGCGATGTTCACGGAGAGTCTCGAAGTAAGTGGCGATGCCTTCGATGACCCAGAAGTTTTCGCCATCGCCGACCCGCCGGGCGGCGGGCCGCGTCTCCTGGAACAACTGGTGGACGGCCTCGTGGTGGAGCGTGGCCAGGTTCTGGTCAGCTTTCTCATTGTCGCCAGCGGCGAAGAAGTGGGCCTCGCGTTCGGTGTCAAAATAGATGCCCAGCGTTTCCGCGATCCGCGGCTGGCGACGCCTGAGCGCGGCCACGTAATCCGTCTTGTCGCGGTGATAGGTCACGCGAAACGGGGCGTGTCGCTCGCGTGGTTGCCGCTCGCCAGCGAAGAGCTCGCGCACCTCGCGCTCGGAATAGTAGAATCCGGCGAAGAGCTGTCGCCAGATCTGGTGCAGCCGCTCCAGTCGCGCGGCCAGGTCGGTCGCGGCCGCCTGGCTGCCGTTGGACGTCACCAGAAAGTGGTCCGTGCGCACCTGCCAGCCGTCGTGCCCAGGCTTCCGTTCTTTGTCAGCATCGCCCGGCTTGGTCCAGCCGACCGACCCGTTCCAGACCTTGCCGGCATCGACCATCCGCCTCGCAAACGGTGTGAGCCACTGGCCGTCGTGCTGTTCGTAGCCGAGCACGCGGCGGGCCGCGGCATGATCGGGATTCTCGCGGACGGCCTCGGTCGCCCATTCGAACGCAAGCGAAAGTTGCCCCGCCTCGGCCGCCCGCTTGGCAAGTACGAAGAGGGCATCTGCGTACTCGTTCCTCTCCTCGCGATATCGGCTGTCGTCCGGTTCCTCGCCGGTGTACTGGTCCGGCGCGACAAACAGCAACGACCCCGAAGCCGGCCGCTCGGGCCGCCAATCGGGCAACGCGGCCGCAAACTTTGAGCTGAGCTGCGCATACTCCGAGCGCAACTCAACCGCTGGCGATTCCGCTGCCCCAGTGCGCGTTGCTCCGACGACGGCCAGGCAAATCGCCACCGCGCACCGCTTCCACAGATAATATGAATGAAATCGATTCACCGAGAGACACCCACAGTCGATGGTTCCGCTCGCTCGACCGAGAATATCTCTAGTGTACCACACGCCGAAATCGCCTTATCCCACATCGTCGGGCGACAAGTCTCGCTGCGCCAAATGGCGAATGCTGTGGACGATTACCTCACGTTGACGAATCTCGAACACAGCTCGATGCGTGGCCCTGCCGCGTAGACCGTAGTGCAACTCTCGGATGGGGACGTCAAACGCGTCGTTTTCCCGGGCGACCGCACAGCGATCAGGACGATCGGCCAAAGATGCAAGTGCGGCCTCAATACCAGCGAGCCAGCGAAGAGCTTGTTCTGCCGAACGGTTTTCGGACCACCAAAGCGCCTGTTCCAACAGCTGGCATTTCGCCCGCGGAAGAATTGTCACGCGATGGGTCACGGCTTCGAATCCAATTGCCGACGAAGGTCATCCATTGTGGCCGACAAAGGTTCACCGAGCCCTTGATCGTAGTCTTTCATACCTTGGCGTATATCGGCGACCGTCGCGTGATAGTCGCTTAACACATGTAGCGCCGCCTGGAGAACCTCATCCTCGCCGGCGTACATTCCGGTCGCCATGTTCTGATCGATGAGCCGCCGGATCTCGGTTGGAAAAGTGTAGTCCATGGACAGGTCCTTTTCGTCAGTCGTGCGATGTTCGATGCAGAATCCCAAATTGCGGGTTCGCGTTCGCGTCGCCAACTCAATTATACCAGCTATTGCGACTCGAGTTCAGGTGGGTAACAAATGACGCGACGGACTGGTCGCTTAAGCGACCAGTCCAAATGTGGATCGAACTCGCGGCTCTACTTCTCCGCAAACGCCGCGTCAAACGCCAGGCGGCTTGGTTCGAAGTCGAGTTTGCGGACGAACTCGCAGGCCTCGCGGGCCCCGTGTTCGCGGTCCATGCCGACGTCTTCCCATTCGACCGAGAGCGGGCCTTCGTAGCCGGCTTGGTTCAGCGCGGATGATCTCTTCGAAGTTGACGCCGCCGCGGCCCGGCGAGCGGAAGTCCCAGCCGCGGCGCGGGTCGCCGAAGTTGAGGTGGCTTGCCAGGATGCCGGTCCGGCCGTTGAGCGTGACGATCGCGTCCTTGATATGCACGTGGTAGATGCGGTCGGGAAACTCGCGGATAAACTCGACCGGGTCGATCCCCTGCCACAAGAGATGGCTCGGGTCGAAGTTGAAGCCGAACTCCTCGCGGTTGCCGACCGCTTCGATGCCCGCTTGGCCGAGTAGATGTCGAACGCGATTTCGGTCGGATGGACCTCAAGCGCAAATCGCACGCCACACTCGCCGAACACGTCGAGGATCGGGTTCCACCGCTCGGCAAACTGTTCGTAGCCGGCACTGATCATCGAGTCGGGCACGGGTGGGAAAGAATAAAGTAGCGGCCAGATGCTTGAGCCCGTGAAGCCGTTCACCACGCCGACGCCGAACTGCTGCGCCGCCCGAGCCGCGTTCTTCATGTCTTCGGCCGCGCGGCGATTGACGCCGGACGGATCGCCGTCGCCCCAGACATGCGGCGGCAGGATCGACTGGTGCCGGGCGTCGATCCGATCGCACACGGCCTGGCCCACCAGATGCGAGCTGATTGCCTGGCACTGCAAGTCGAAGCGGTCCAACAGGTCGCGCTTGGCCGCCGCGTAGCCGGGATCGACGGCCGCCTTGTTGATCGCGAAGTGGTCGCCCCAGCACGCCAGCTCGAGCCCCTGGTAACCAAAATCGCTCGCCTTGCGGCACATATCCTCGAGCGGCAGATCGGCCCACTGGCCTGTGAAGAGCGTGACAAGACGGGACATGGCTCACTCCAGAATGCTATAGTTTGGTTATGCGGATCCGCGTGCTAGCCAACTTGTTGATTGCGTTCGCATTGGCGACGATGGCCGAGGCCGCGCCGCCAATCGAGCTGGAGTTGGCCACCGAGAGCGGCTTGCAAATTACCGCGCCGCGCGAGTGGCTGCAACTGATGGCGGGAATCGGCATCAAGAACGTGCGAATCCGCGCCGCTAGCGCCGCCGACAAGCCGAAGGTCGACAATCGCGGCGATGCCGAACACCCGCGCTTTCACGTGGTCGGCATCCTCTTGGCGAGCAACGAGCTGCAGCTGCCGGGCGGCAGATTCGGCGCGTCAGACCGCCACAAGTTGGCGGACTACTTCGCACGCCTCTCGGCCGACGGCGCCGAATCGATGACCGCCCCGCGCGGACGCTTCGGGCTCACGGAGAAAGAATTCACCGCGGTCCATGCCGATCTTTCCCAACCGATACACTTCACCACCAAGGACCAGCCGCTCCGTGCCGTGCTTGATCGAATGCAGACGAAGTTCGCGCTGCGGTTTGCCTCAGACGCGGCGGCAGAACAGATCATTCGCACGGCAGAGCCGGTCATCGACGACGTCAGCAATCTCACGGCCGGCACTGGCCTGGCCATCATGCTGCAAGGATATGGACTCGCCCTGCGGCCCGACAAATCGCGCGGCGAGAGCCTCGCGCTCCGCATCGTGCCGGTCGGCTCGGTCGACGATGTCTGGCCGATCGGCTGGGAGTCGAAGGCCTCGCCGCGCGAGACGGCCCCGGCGCTGATGGAGTTTCTCAACGTCGAGATCGAAGGCTACACACTCGCCGAAGCAATGGACGCAATGCAGCCGCGCGTGAAGCTCCCGTTCTTTTGGGACCACGCGGCGCTTGCCCGCGACCAGATCGACCCCGCGACGATCCAGGCCCACATCCCGCGCACGCGCACCTTCTACAAGCGAATCCTCGACCGCGTGCTGGCCCAAGCCCACCTCGCCGACCAACTCCGCGTCGACGAAGCGGGCACGGCGTTTCTTTGGATTACGAAGTAGGCGGCAGTTCGAGTATTTGCGTCTCGGCTGGCGATTTCCCTTCGATTCTTCGGCAGATTTCGCTACCTTAAGGTGCAGTCGAAATATTGCCGGGGCACCGACGAATACCTGATAACCGAGGGGGACTTCGCATGAAATCCGAATCGACGTTGCTACCGACCGATTGGAATGTGCCCGCCGTGTTTCGTCAGCGATTGGGCGAGAGCGCCGGACGACAGCGCGTGATGGAGGCCGACGGGCATCTGCTCCTGGTGCTCCACGCTCCGCCCGAGGCCGACGAACCGGGCCGCCGCGGCCGATTCTTTTGGCGCGACCCTGAAGGCAATTGGAAGGTCACGCCGCGCGCTGAGAAGGTTTCGTCGCTCGCCGACCACGTAGCCGACTATCGCACGACGATCGAACGCATCGAACAACAAGAAGAGGCGGCCCAGGAAAGCCGCGAGTATTTCGCCCTGCTCGATCATTTGGCTCCGCTCACGCGGGCCACGCGTCACTTACAAGACGTGCTGCAGAAGGCCCGCGAAGCCATTCCGGGCGAACGGCGGCTGATTGTCGCCCGCGACGATGCGTACGATCTGGCGAGGCGGGCGGAGATTCTCTACGACGACGTGAAGAACGGCCTCGAGGCTGCGGTTGCTCGGCAGGGCGAGGCCCAGGCGGAAAGCAGTCACCAAATGTCCGTCGCCGCGTACCGGCTTAACATCCTCGTCGCATTGTTCTTCCCCATCGCCACGCTGATGGCAATCTTCGGCACCAACCTCGATCACGGGCTAGAAGATCTGGAACTGCGTCACGGGCCACTGGTGCTCGTCTCCGTGACCGGCCTAGGGATGCTGCTGGGCGTGGTGATCACGTTCCTCATTACCCGCCCTGCCCCGCGACCGAAAACAGCCGTCGGGCGTGCCACCGCTGCGAAGCAATCACGAGGCCGCCGATGATCCGCGTCGAAAATGTCACGCATCACTACGGCATTCGGCCAGTTCTTAAGAACGTCAGCCTGGAAATCAATACCGGCGAAGTCGTGGTCGTCGTCGGCCCCAATGGCATGGGCAAGACGACGCTCTTGGGTGTGATGGCGGGCGTGCTCTGGCCGCTGGCAGGAACCGTGGAATTTGACGGGATCAAGCGGCGGGAGTCGGCCGAGGGCGAGAGCAAGCTCCGCAAACGATCCGTTTATCTGCCGGATCAACCCTGGCTTCCGAAGCTGCGCACTGGCCGGGAATATATCCTTTCCGTGGGCCGGCTCTATGGAATCGACGATTTGCGGCTTTTCGACCACGCCGATCGCCTGCTGCAGTTGTTCGACCTGCAACAGCAGGCGGAACAGCCGATCTACAGCTATTCAGCGGGGCAAATCAAGAAGACGGCGCTGGCCAGCGCGTTGATCACCGAAGCCCCCTACATGCTATTGGACGAACCGTTTTCGGGCGGCCTCGATCCGTCCGGCATTCTCGCATTAAAACGCGTTGTACAGCATCTCGCCAAGCGCGAAGATGTGACGATTGTAATGACGACACCAGTACCCGAGCTAGTCGAGGAACTTGCCGACCGCGTCGTCATCATCCGAGATGGTGAACTGATCGCGTTCGACACCGTTGCGAATCTGCGGCAACTGTCAGGAAGATCAGACACGCTCGCCGAAGTTCTGCAGAAACTACTCAATCCCGAAACATCGGCAAATCTGGACCACTACTTGCGAGCTTCCGCACCGCGAGGAGGACTCGACATGATACAGCATCTCCGCCGCCGGCTCCGCGTTGTGTTGCCGATCGATCAGCTGGCATATCTGGTGCTGGTAGTTTTGCTAGTGCTCGCTGCGATACAGTATGTCCGCGGTCTCGGTCCTGCCGACAAACCAGCCACCTGGCAGATTTTCATGGTGCTTGGCACCACGCTGCTCTACGCGGCCTTTCGCTGCATCTACTTTCATCCTGTCGAAAATCGGCGGTACGGTAGTTGGCTCGCCGACACACCCTGGCGGCACCCGCAACCACTTCCGCTTGGCCCCCTCCATTTGGTTTGGCAGGATGCCGTGCTGGTTCTGGTCTGGTCGGAACTGCTGCCTACCGATACGTTTTCGCGATGGACAGTGCCCATTTTGTTTCTACTCACCTACTGCTTCGGAATGGGCTTCACCTTTTGTCGGATGGGAATCAAACTGCCCGTGTTTGTAATGGGTCTTTTTTCTGGCGCGTTCGTCCTGGTATTGCCGAATGCGACATGGTGCATGAGTGATCGCAGCGCTTACAATCTATGCCGCCACGTACTGGGGGATTCAGCTGTTGCTCGTGCGTCTTTCAATTGGCGAGGACTTACCGTCCGCCCTCAGCTTGAGTTTGCGGACAGAACAGGTCGAACCGCTCTTGGGCTGGCCAGTGCCGCCCGTGCCGACCGAGCGGTACCGCTGGAACGTCTCCCACGCAGATGCAATTCAGATCGCCGCGGTGGTCGGCTGGCTCTTCTTCTGCGTTGCGTGGCAATGTCGCGACGCGATTCACTTTGAACAAGGATTGCAGAATGCCCTCGGGATCATCACGGTGGCTGTAGTCCTGCGCGACTCGCAGTCTATTTAGTAGGCTACATGCCTCCGATTTCCCTGTTAGGACGGATCGCGACGGGGCGATTGATCATTCCCGGTTATGACATGGCGCTACTCGCACCGCTGGCACCGATACTTGCAGCTGGCGTACTACCGGACGCCGCAACAGCCGTTGGAATTCCAATGGTCATTGGCTATCCGGTCGCCGCGGGAGTGGTCATTTGGCTCGCACTTGCGTTGCCTCCCCGACGCACCGATTGGCAGCTCACGGGCCATCATCGGATCGCCTACCGACTTAGAGCGGCCTACTATGAAAAGACCGCCGCCTCGAAGATGATTCCACGCTCAAAGTAGCGTCCGGCCGGGCACGTTATAGCAGCTCGTCGAGCTCATGCACCAACCGCTCGAACCGCGTGAGCGCGGTTTCGACGGGGGCGGGGCTGGTCATGTCGACGCCGGCGTCCTTGAGGAGTTCCAGCGGCCATTTGGAGCAGCCGCCTTGAAGGAACGACAGGTAGTCGTTGAGTTCCTGCTTTCCGCCTGAGACGACGCGTTCCGAAAGCGCGATCGCGGCGGAGAGGCCGGTGGCATATTTGTAGACGTAGAACGCGCTGTAGAAGTGGGGGATCCGCAGGCATTCCAGCTTGAGCTCTTCGTCGATCGTGAAGTCGGGGCCGAAGTAGGCGGCCAGAAGGTTGCCGTACTCCGTCTTGAGGAGATCGACCGTGAGCGGTTCGCCTGCTTCGACCAGGGCGTGGGCGACCTTTTCAAACTCGGCGAACATCGTCTGGCGGATAATCGTGCCGCGGATGGCGTCGATCTCGCGGTTGATCAGGTACGCCCGCTCATCATCCGTCTTGGCCCGTTCCATCATGTAGCGGCTCAGCAGCTGTTCGTTGAACGTGCTGGCCACCTCGGCGACAAAGATTGTGTAGTTGTAGTATTCGTATGGCTGGTGCTTCGACGAATAGTGGCTGTGCATCGAGTGGCCCGCTTCGTGGGCGAGCGTGAACACATGGTCGAGCACGTCGGGCTGATAGTTCATCAAGATATACGGCCAACCATCGTACGAGCCGCTGCTGAACGCGCCGCTCCGCTTCCCCTGATTCGGATAGCGATCGCACCAGCGGCCGGCGAGCCCCGCCTTCAAGACGCGGCAATAGTCGTCGCCCAAGGGCGCCAGCGCCGCGACCACGGCCTCGACGCCTTGGTTCCAAGTGTGCCGCGTGTCGAGGTCGCTGAGGATCGGTACGTACGTGTCGTAGTGGTGGATGTCCTTGAGCCGCATCTTCTTCCGCCGCAGCTCGAAATAGTCGTACACCGCCGGCAGCTTCGCCCGCACCGCGGCGATCAAGTTGTCGTAAACACTCACCGGCACGTTGTCGTGGAACAGCGACGCCTCGCGGGCACTCGGATGGTTGCGGACCTTCGCGTAGTAGACGTCTTTCTGCACGGAGCTCGAGAGCGTCGCGGTGAGCGAGTTTTCGTGGCCTTGGAACTGCTCGTAGAACTTGTGAAACGCGTTGCGGCGGACGTTGCGGTCGGGCGAGTGGAGGAACAGCGTGAATGTCGCATTGGAGAGCTCGACCTCGTGGCTCTTTTCGTCGCGAATCATGCCAAACTTGAGGTCCGCGTCGGTCAGCTGGCGGAACATCTTGTCGGCCGCGTGGGCCATTTCACTTTGCATCGCCAAGAGCTTCTCTTCGCCGCGAGAGAGCGTGTGGGGCTTGTAGCGCGTGAGCCGCTCGAGCTGCAACTTGTAGGGCGCGAGCTGTTTCGCGGCGAGAAACTTCTTGAGCTTCGCGGCCGGGATATCGAGCACCTCGGGCCGGATGAAGCTCGACGCCTCGGCCGCGTTGGTGGCAGCGTGCGTGTACCGCCCCTGCATCCGCTGGTAGCCGCTCTCGGCCATGTCCTCGGCCGTTTTCAGAAACGCGTACGTGCCGAGCCGCTCGCCCACTCGATCAAACTGGCTGTCGAACTTGAGACACTTGGCCAGCGCCGCGGGGGAATCGCCCAGCGTGCCCTTGAACTTTGCGAACTTGGCGATCTGCCGTTCCCATTTGCCAAAGTCCGTCTCCCACGCTTCGTCGTTGGGATAGAGGCTCGAGAGGTCCCACGAATCGTCCGGCTTGACCTGCTTGCGAGTTGGGAGTTTCTTGGTCTTCGACATGCGTCAGTTATCAGTCTTCAGTGGTCAGTGAATATGCGATTCGCCACGCCGCCGACCACTGAAAACTGACGACTGACGACTGAAAACTTCCCTCACCACCGCATCAGCGCCGTGCCCCAGGAGAGTCCGCCGCCGAAGCCGCACATTAGAAGCAGGTCGTTCCGCGAGAAGCGGCCCGCTCGTAGAGATTCGTCGAGTGCGATCGGCACGCTGCCGGCCGAGGTGTTGCCGTAGCGGTCGAGGTGACTCACGACGCGGTCGCGGTCGATGTTCATCGAATCGGTCGCGGCGTCGAGGATGCGAATGTTCGCCTGGTGGAGGAGCCAGAGTTTAACGTCTTCGATCGAGAATCCGGCCTCTTGAAGCACATGCGTCGACGAATCTTCAATCAAGCGAACGGCCCATTTGAACACGGGCCGTCCTTCCATCTTCACAAACCAACCGTTGCTCAACTCACTCTTCGGTGAGTAAGGCGCACGTGATCCGCCGTCGGGCCGCACCAGCAGACGGTCGCCCGAGCCATCGGCGCCGAGTGTGTAAGCGAGGAGCCCCTGCTCCGCGCTCCCTTTGGTAATCACGACGGCGCCGGCCCCGTCGCCGAACAGCGGATATGTTTTTTTGTCGGCCGGATCCATCACGCGGCTGTTGGTGTCCGAGCCCACCACCAGCGCGTACTTGCTCGCGCCCGTGGCGACAAACTGCATGCCGGTGACCATCGCATACAAGAACCCCGCACACGCGGCGCCGACATCCATCGCCGCGCAATTGAGGCCGAGCCGATCTTGCACGGTGGGCGCCGTGGCGGGCAATAGATAGTCGGGCGAGAGTGTCGCCAGCACCAACAGGTCGATCTCGCCCCGGGGCACGCCGGCCGCCGCGAGACAACGCTCAGCCGCCGCAACCGCCATATCGCTGGTCGACATCTCCGGCGGCGCATGGCGCCGCTCGCGGATGCCAGTTCGTTGGACGATCCACTCGGCATCGCAGCCCAGCGACGCTAGCGCTTCGTTGGTCACTACGTTGTCCGGCAGGAAGCTGCCCGTGCCAACGATTTGAACGCCGGTGAGTCGCCGCACTGGCGAGCGTCGGATGCTGATCTGGATGTCGTCGCCCATGATTAAAGAGGTTACGGGTTAACGGCAACTTGGGCAAGGGCGGTGGAGAGTCAAGAGCGGAGAGTCGAGCGTCGAGAGCCAGAATCGTGCAGAAAAACTCAGGCCGCTCGTTTGCGTTGCGGCGCTCGTTTGTAGAGCCACGCGCCACGCTCTTTGCCCGTCTGCTTGATGGCCCCCATCTCGCGGAGGCAATAGGCCATCCGCTGGGCGATCCACCTTTCGACGCCGAGGCCCGCGGCAAGATGTCCGGTGTGAAACGGCGTCGGCAATTTCGGCGGCAGCAGCCGGCACAGGTCGCGGGCGGTGTAAAACTTCTCGGCGCCGAGCACCGCCACGAGCCGCTGGTCTTCCACTTCATGATCGTTCCGCCGCCAACGTCTGCGGCGGCCGTGGCCTGGGTAGCGAAACTCTTCGATCTCGACGAGCACCACTTCGAGCGCGAGCCGCGGATGGGGGAAGACGCGCGTGAAGTGAACCAGCTCGTCGAACACATCGAGCACGGTCCCCTGCTTGGGACTGCGGCGACGCGAGACGATCTCGCCGCCGGCCCGCTGCTGCTTGACGAGGAACTTGCGGGCGATGATCGGTTTGACGATCCGCACCTGGTGCTGTTTCACCAGCACGGCGATCTTGTCGCGGATCGCCGAGAGAGAGCCGAGCTGGATCTCGATCAGCTCGTCGCCATCGATCACATCGATGCGAAAGCGGCCGATCCGCTGCTCAAGCTGCGCGCCGTCCGGCGCGTAGTGGGCTTTGAGTTGTCGGTGGAGGGAGGTTTCCATACCTGCGATCCGAGCGAACAAGTTTCTTGGTGAGCGCGAGCGAGCCGGGTCGTCCTCGACCCCGAGTGAAACTTTTCAAACGGGGCCCGACCAACGCTGCGCGTCGGTGCCCGCGGCCCGGCTCGCTCGGACTCCACTGGATGCCCTACTCACCAATTCCGAAATCCTTCACCGTGAAGAGCGTCGTCAATTCATATCCCTTGGCGGCGAACGCCTCGCGACCCCCTTCGAGCCGATCGATGATCGCCAGCACGCGTTTCACTTTCAGTCCGACCGCCTCGCAGCGTTCGATCGCCATCAGGCTCGAGCCGCCCGTTGTGACCACGTCTTCGACGATCACCAGCGACTCACCCTCGCGGAACGGTCCTTCGACAAACTTGCCCGTGCCGTGCTGCTTCGCTTCCTTGCGAACCATCACGCCGCGGAGCGGAAAGTTTTTGATGCCAGCAAGCGTAAGGATCGCCGCGGTGATCGGGTCGGCCCCGATCGCCATGCCGCCCACCAGCGCGGGCATGTTGCCGCCGAGCAGTTCGAGCATCCCCTCGCCGACCAATCGCACACCTTGCGCGTCGAGCGTGATCTCGCGGCAATCGAGGTAGAACTTGGCCTGCTTCCCCGAGGCGAGTGTGAAGTCGCCAAATCGCAGGGCTTTTTCCAGGATCAATTTTTGCAGTGCGTCGCGGTCGTACATGGGTTGGTAATCCATTGATGATTGATGATTTCCGATTGATGATTGTCGATCATCAATCATCGTTCATCAATCATCAATTTCCCGCGAGGGCGTTTTTTCCCAGGGCGGCCTATCTACGAACCGTCACGGGCGAGCCGACCGAGAGGATGTCCGCCACCTCTTCCACGTCGCGGGGCGAGAGCCGGATCGCGGCCGGAGCGACTGCCGTCGGGCCCGAGGGCGATGGCTTCCCACTGGTGATCGAGATCGTCGCTCCCGCGGCCGTGGGCGATTCGTTGCGGAGCACGAGCACGTGATCGACGGTCGCCGTGTACGATGCGCTCACGACGCCCGACTCCTGCGTCGTCGGCTGAACCAACTTCTGCTCGAGCACCCACTGGCCCTCGGTTACGCTGGCGCTGTCGACGAGCGAAAGCGGAAACCGGCCCGCGTAGCGTCCGTCAAGCATCAGCGTCAGCTGGCTCTTGTCGAGTTCGACCACGGCGGAGAACGGGCCGTGGACCACCTTCAATTGCTGACCGGGCTGGACGAGATCGGCGGCCGGGATGCCATTGATCTTGGCTAGCAGCTGCCACGGCACGTCGTATTGTTGTGCGATTGTTTGCAGCGTGTCGCCCGCATGAACGGTGTACGGCGGTTCGAGGCGATGCTCGGTCGAGTAGACGACGGTGCCGGCCAGCTGGCTCAGCAGCAGTTCGACTTGCTGCGCTTCAGCGGGCGTGAGACTTGGATTGCCGTACCAGCGCGAGAGCATCTCGTGCGCGGCGACCAGCTGTTGCTGCTGCAGCGCGTCTTGAATTTGTGGCCAGGTGGACGCAAACGTCGGCGTCTGCGGTTGCGGCTGCGTGGGCGTTTGTGGTGCCGCGGGCATCGCCGCCTCCGCCACAGGCATCGCCTGCGTTGCCGCTTCGGTCGAGATGGTCCCATAACGATCGTCATTCGCCGCAGGCGCGACCGCTTCAACGGTCGGGGGCGCTACGACTTGGCTATTTACCTCAGGAACCGCCACCGGCGCAGACCGCGGTTTGAGCGATCGACGCCGCCACCGGTGCCACCGCCGCTACAGGCGCCGCGCTCATCTCCGCCGCGTCGCCCGGATACTGGGCCATCGGAATATTCGCCGGCAACGGAATCGGCGAGGTGTTCGATTCAGCCATCGCACTGACCGGCGGCAACTCGGGAATCGGCGGAATTTCGGCTGGTGCGGTCGCCAGACTCGGCACTTGCGGCATGCTCGCAGCCGGAATGTCGGCCGGCAAACTCACCGGCGGCGCGACCGGCGCAGCCGCCACACTCTCGCTCGCGCCGTTCTGCCCACCGTTCCAAGCCGGCGCCGAATTGGGGCTCACTGGCGAGAGCGGCGGAATCTCTGCGAGGGATGTGCTTTCCAGCGATTCACCCGCCTCGGCCGGCAGCGGCAGCGGGCCCTCGTTGATCTTCATGAAAAAGTAAACGCCCACGGCCAACAGAATCGTGATCGTAACGAGCGGTCGAATCGAACTCATGGTTCGTCCTCCATGACGAGAAAAGTGTATCGGCAAGCGAGAACGCAAGCTGGGTCATCCGCTCGGCTAAGTTCGCCAAGGCCTCGACCCCGAGTATCCCGCAGGCGCGCAATGTACGCGCGGCGAATGTTAGGAGAATCCCGCCGGGCGCACTACGGCAGTTCCCCGCCAGCAGTGCTGTCAGCTTCAGTCATTCAGCTCCACCAATCGCTTGCGGTTTAGCTGAAGTCAGACGTCGCCCCGCAACCGAGCCCGGATCTCCTCCAGCCGCAACGCCAGTTCACTCTCAAACCCCCGGTCGACTGGGCGATAGTACTCGCGCTCAACGCCCAGATAATCCTGCGCCGCGACGCCGCCATCCGCGTTGTGGGCGTACTCATAGCCCTCGCCGTGGCCGAGCCGCTCGGCGCCGGCGTAGTGGGAGTCCTGCAAGTGGCGCGGCACGGGGAGCAGTCGGCCTTCGCGGACGTCGTGGACCGCTTCGCCGATGGCGACGGTTGCGGCATTCGATTTCGGGGCACAGGCCAGATAAGTCACCGCCTGAGCGAGCGTGAGTTGGCACTCGGGAAGCCCGACAAACTCGCAAGCTTGCATCGCGGCAACCGCCACGACGAGTGCCTGCGGGTCGGCGTTGCCGATGTCCTCGCTCGCCAGGATCACGAGTCGGCGGGTAAGGAACCGCACATCTTCGCCCCCTTCGAGCATGCGGGCGAGCCAATAGATGCCGGCGTCGGGGTCGCTGCCGCGGATGCTCTTGATCAGCGCGCTGGCGGCGTCGTAGTGGTCGTCGCCCGTGGGGTCGTAGCGAATCGCTTTGCGTTGGACGGCGTCGGCGATGAGTTCCGCGCTAAGCTGCAAGCGTTGGGGCGACTCG
The DNA here is from genome assembly GCA_963847905.1 of uncultured Planctomycetota bacterium. GTDB lineage: Bacteria > Planctomycetota > Planctomycetia > Pirellulales > Lacipirellulaceae > DASYDU01. The sequence continues at coordinate 49,787 of CAWKBP010000012.1, forward strand.
GCGGAGAGGACCGCGACTTCCAGGGCGCCGAGCGCGCGGCGGGCATCGCCATCGGAGACTTGGGCCAGGTACTCGAGTGCCTCGTCATCGATCGACGCCTCAAACCGACCTAATCCGCGCTCTTTGTCTGTCAGGGCCCGCGACACTAGCGTCTTGATCTCGTCCGGCGCGAGCGATTGAAACTCGAAGACGCGACTGCGGCTGACCAGCGCGTCGTTCACGGCGAAGAACGGGTTCGACGTGGTGAGACCGACCAGGATCACGACGCCCTCTTCCACATCCGGCAAGAGCGCATCCTGCTGGGACTTATTGAAGCGGTGGATCTCGTCGATCATCAGCAGCGTCGGCCGCCCGCCGGCTGCCACCTCGTTTCGCGCCTCTTCGAGCACCTCGCGGACATCCTTCACACCACTCGTGACGGCGCTCAGCTGCCGAAAGCGGCTCGCCGTCTCCTGGGCCAGCAGCCGCGCGAGCGTGGTTTTGCCAGTCCCCGGCGGGCCGTAGAAAATCACCGATCCCAACCGTTTGGCCCGCAACATTCGCCAGAGCAATTTCCCCTCGCCGAGAAAATGCCGCTGCCCGGCAAACTCCGCCAGCGACCGTGGCCGCATCCGCGCAGCAAGCGGCTGCACCTGCTCAAGATTCACAGCTTCATTCTGGGCAAAAAGATCGGACATATTCGCAACGATCAAAAAGGTTCGACGATGCCGCTCGCCGGCAGCAGTTCAACCAACGGGCAGGCTGAACATTTTGGCGCCGTCTTCCGGCAATAGTCCTTCCCCACTCGCACCAACAGCGCATGATACTCATTGTAGAGCGCCGTGTCCGCCGGCAAGCTCGACTCGAAGTGGTCCTTGATCTCGTGGTAGTGGGCTTCGTAGCTGATCCAGCCGTGGCGGGCGAGCACACGGTGGGTATACGTGTCGACCACGAAGCTCGGCAATCCGCCCGCATAGAGCAGGATCGCGTCGGCCGTTTCCGGCCCGATCCCGTTCACCGAGAGCAACTCCTCGCGGAGCGACGAGAGGCTGGTAGCGAACATCGCGTTGAGCGAGCCGTCGTACTGGTCGACGATTAGTTTCAAAAGATTCCGCAGCCGGCGAGCCTTCACCTGATGGTACCCAGACGGGCGGATCAACTCGGCGAGTTCCCCTTCCGACAATGTGTAGAGCCTTCGCGGCTCCATCAAATCCGCATTGCGGAGATTCTCGATCGCCCGCTCGACATTTCGCCAGGCGGTGTTCTGCACGAGCACCGCGCCGACGATGATTTCGAACGGCGAATCGCCCGGCCACCACTGCTGTGGCCCAAACGCGGCGAGCAATTTCTCGTAAACTTCCGTCAACATGGCATTCATCGTAGCGCACAAATGTTTCCCGGCCAAGCACCAACGAGCATGCGGCCGAAAGACAGCCGGCTGCGCAAAAGTCAAGTCTGAATTCGGCTCGATTTTTTTTGCGTTCGGACCGACCTTTGTTGCTTTGTTGCACCGAGAGTATAATAAGCAGCGTCGACACGACACGAGCCAAACGCGAGTGACTCCACATCACCAGCAATTGCCCGTACGCCGTGTCCGACGCCTGGCAGCAAACCAATGTTTCGTCCGCATGAGGCGTCGTGCTATCTTCCGATGGCTCGGCGCCTCTTACGTCCCAGGAGTGCAAACTTTTGGGAAGACAGTTTTTCAGGATCGATTCCGTGATATCCGTTCGTCCAAAAGTCGCTGAGCTTGTGTTTCAGCTATACGGCCGCTCGCTGCATCCCGAGCTGTTCGAGGTGCATAACGCGCGCGTTGTCGAACGGGGCGGCTATCGGGCCATCATCCAAATCACGACCGCGGGCCACGTCATCACCTGGCAGTACCAGGGAATCACGCTCACGGAAGTCGCGGCCGCGGCGAACCACCCACTCCCCGAGCGGCGGCGGCTGATGTCGCACCGTCTGAAGGGCAAAGCCACGGACGAACTCGAATGCCGGGGTGGCATCGCGTACAAGACGGGCTTCTCACTCGAGCCGGTCGAGAAAGAAGATTTCTGGGCCTATCAGAAAGAGCTGACGCAAGCCGGCACGCGGCAAGGCCTGCTCCATTGCTTCGACGCCAGCGGCCGCTTCGGACTCGGCGCGATGAGCTACATCAATCTCGAGTCCCGCGACCGCAGCCTGCGAGTCCAGGCCTTCCACACCTTCCCAGACGACTACGCGATCGTCAAAATCCAGTCGGTGTTTTCGCTGCCGGGAAATTGACAGTCGGACGCGAATAATCTCGTTAGCCGGCGGCCTTGTGCCGGCGCATACGATTCGCTTCGCCATACCAACTCGTCTGCGCGGCGGGACAAGCCCGCCGGCTAACGGGGCAACTGCTTGATAAAACCGACAATGGCCGCGTTCACGGCAGCCGGCTCTTCCATCGTCGTCATGTGCCCGGCGCCAGCAATCACCACAAACTCCGCACCGGGAATCGCGGCGGCGATTTCCTTCATCTCGGCCGGCGGACTGATCGCATCGACTTCGCCCACGAGCACGAGCGTGGGCAGCTTGATCGACGACAGCGAACCTGTCACGTCCGGCCGGGCGGCCATGCCACGTGCCGCCGCGGCGATCGCGGCGGGCGGCGTCGCCTCGACCACCTTCCGTACGTCGGCAACGACTTTCGGCTGATTCTCGAACGTCGCCGACGCAAACAGCTTCGGCCCCATCATCTCCGCCACACGGCCGCTGCCCCACTCGGCCACATTCTCGGCCATCTTGATCCGTCCGGCACGGGCTTCGTCGTTATCGGCCTTGGCTTTCGTATCGCACTGGACGAGCGCCCGCAAACGTGCGCCGTACTTGCGGACAAATTGCCATGCCACGTAGCCGCCCATCGAAAAGCCGACCAGCACAATCGGCTCACGGATTGCCAGCATGTCGAGCAGCTCCGCCAGATCGTCGGCGTAGGCCTCCATCGAGACGCCGCGCTCCCCGTCGCCCGCCGCGAGCGGAGATTGGCCGAAGCCGCGCAGGTCGGGCGCGATGATGCGCGCCTTCGGAGCGAGGGCCGCGATCTGGGCGTCCCACATCGTGTGGTCGAGCGGAAAGCCGTGGATCAGCAGCACAGGCAGGCCACTCCCTTCGTCGATGTACGCGATGGTGGAGTGCGCGAGCTGGGCGGTCTTCATAATGCGGTCCTTGGGGGAGAGACAAACAGAGGGCGGCGACAAACAAACTATCGTGTGTCGCAACGAAACTGCAAGCGGCGTGCCAGAACGAACACCGGGGAAAGACTTTCAGTCGGCCTTTTCCGCTCCCTGCCCCGTGCTCCCTGCTCCCTGTTCCTTGGCCGCGAGCGCCTTTTCGAATTGCTTTAGCTGCCGCTGCATGACTTGCATGTGGGGAATCAGCACGACGGCCTTGCGCTGGCTTTCGACGGCCTTCTCGACGTCGCCTGCCGAGTAGTAACAGCGGCCCAACGTGTCGAGGAAGCTGGCCATGTCCGGCGCGAGCTCGAGCGAGCGGCGCGAATAACGGACCGCCTTGGCGTAGTCGCCTTCCGTGTTGGCGATCAACCAAGCCCATTGGTTGTAGGGAATCGGGTTGTTCGAATTGTCGGCAATGTCTTCTTCGACCTTACGGCTGAGCAGCTTGATCCGCTTGCGCGTGTCCGCCATCCAGGCATCGTCGGCGTCACCCAGCCGATACATGGCGATTAGCACGTCGGCGTCGGTCTTGTCGTGCTTGATCGCTTCGAGCAACTGTTCGCGTTGGTGTTTGAAGTCGTGTTCCTGTTCGTAGTGGCAGGCCCGCAGATAGTGCATCCGTGCCGCGAGCGCGTCGCCTTCGGGCAGGTAAATACTCTGCTTGACCCACTCCTCCCGCGCATTGCTCAATTCCTCCTGCGCGTTGGAGTAGGCCCGCATGATATCAGGATTCTTCTCCATCGCCTCGATGAGCGGGGCGAGCACTTCGGCACCGGCGTCGTACCGCTCATAATCCTGCAACAAACTGGAGAGCTGCACCCGCGCGCCGATCGACGAAACGCCCTCGATCGGCTGGTCATCGATTCCGCTGTGATACTCGCGGACCGCCCAATCGAATTGGCCGAGCGCCTCGAGCAATTTGGCCGCTTCGAGACTGTCGAACGGCTTGGCGGAACTAATCTTCGCTGCCTGCCGCGCGAGCTTCTCGGCATCGTCGGGTCGATTCTGCTTCGTCCGCGCAAGGGCCAGCAGATACACGGTCCTCTTCGAGCGCTCGATCTTGTCGTCGTGCGACGCGGCGAACTGCTCCAGCGCGTCCCACGATTCGTGTTGCACCAACCATTGCAAAAACGTCCCCAGCAGCCGCTCGGCATCCGCGCCGCCCACGGCCAGGATACGGTCTCCCACTTCCAACATCCGGCCGTTCTCGCCCAGCTGGCGATGCACGTCGGCCAGATTCCAGAGCAAGGCCGACACGATCGTCGGCGAGGTCTCGTCCACCTCGACGTCGAGCCGCTTATGTTCTTCATCGATCAGCTGCTGCCAACCGGCCACCGACGCGGCCGGATCGCGGAGCTGCAGTTGAAATTGTCGCAACCACTCGACCGGTGCGCGATTGCTCTCGCCCAGCTCGCGGTCGAAAATCGTCGGATCAATCACTAGCGGCGTCGACTGTCCAGGCTGGTCCTCGTCGTCCGACTGCACGATCGCCAGCGCCGCCAGCCGGGACAGCAGCGGGTTGCGATCGAACCGGGCCACGCGGCACAACGGAGCGACGCCTTCGCCATTGGGCATGATCGAGAGCATCTGGATGAATTGCTGCCGCTCACGATCTTTGCGATCACCGAAGCCGCGCATCAGGCGCCGCACGGCTGCCGAGTCGTCGCTCCGCGTCCAACGCACGGCAATTTGTCGCAATAGATAATTGGCGCTGGCAGAGACCTCCGGATCGGCGTCTTCCGAAGCCGTGTGCAACCGATCGAACGCCTCGGGGCCGATTTTGCGAATTTCGTTCGCGGCCGAGCGGCGGACCGTGTATTGCGGGCTTCCCAGCTGATGGATCAGTCCGTCGAGTCGTTCGTCGAACGAGTCGCCCGAGAGTTCGCTGTCGCGCTTGGCGGTAGCCGCGACGGACGGATCGTCCGCCGCCCGGGTGCTGCCCACTCCCAGCGCCGGGAGCGTGAGCATCAGGACCAGTGCGAGCATGCGGCGGTTGGATGGAAGGCTCTTCATCGTGCGGTGCCTACGTACGCAGTGGAGGCCGGGCGCAGTGGAGACGCGGATTCGCCCTGCTGTAAGCATACCCTACGGCAGCAAATGCGTGTATGCCAGTGCGGCCGATCTGGCCCGCAAAACGCCGATTATTGGCGGGTTTCCATGCGGTCGATATATTGCCGCAGCCGCTCGACTTCGTCCGTGACGTGCCGCAGCTTGAGCATGTTGTCGACCCGCTTCAAGAGCTCCGCCTTGTTGACCGGCTTCGAGAGGAAATCGTCGGTCCCTGCTTGCACGGCCCGCTCGATGTCGCCCAGCTCGTTGAGCGCCGTGACCATCAGGATCATGATCCCGCGGGTGGCCGCGTCACTCTTGAGCTTCTTGCAGACCTCGAAGCCGCTGAGCTTCGGCATCATGATGTCAAGCAGAATCAGATGCGGCTTGAAATCGGCCACCTTTGTGAGCGTGTCCTGCCCATCGACGGCGATCGCCGTGTCGACGTCGAGCCCGCTCAAATAGGCTTCGAGCAACTCGACGTTCGGCTGGTTGTCGTCCGCGATGAGGATGCGGCTATTTTCGGGCTTCTCTTTTTTGACAGTCATGTAGTTTGTATTGCGACCGACTGGTCGCTGAAGCGACCAGTCCGAAAGGTGTTACGTGTTCAACGCCGCGGCAGGGACCGGGAACTGCTTGCACAGCGCGCGAATCTGGCCTCGAATCCGCTCGTGGACCCGGGCGTCCTCCGGCGCCTTGAGTGCTTCGAGAATCCACTGGCCAACGGACTGCATCTCGGCGGCTTTCATCCCGCGAGTCGTCAGCGCCGGCGTACCCAGGCGGATGCCGGAGGGGTCCATCGGCTTCCGCTCGTCGTACGGGATCATGTTCTTATTGATCGTGATACCACACTCGTCCAGCACCGTCTCGGCCAGCTTACCGCCGATGCCCATCGGCGTCACGTCCACCAGCAGCAGATGGTTGTCCGTGCCGCCGCTCACCAGCTTGAGCCCGCCGCCGAGCAGCGTCTCGGCGAGCGCCTTGGCGTTGGTGATGATCTGCTGGGCGTACGCTTTGAACTCTGGTCGCAGCGCCTCGCCGAAGCAGACCGCCTTGCCGGCGATCACATGCATCAACGGCCCGCCCTGGATGCCGGGGAACACGCGACTGTTGATCGTCTTGCCGAATTCTTCTTTCGCCAAGCACAACCCGGCCCGCGGCCCGCGGAGCGTCTTGTGCGTGGTGGTGGTGACAAAGTCGGCGACCGGCACCGGATTGTCGTGCAACTTCGCGGCCACAAGCCCGGCGTAGTGGGCCATGTCGACCATCAGCTTCGCACCGACACTGCGGGCGATCTCGGCAAACTTGGCATGCGGAATCTCGCGCGGATACGCGCTCGCTCCGGCGACGATCAACTTCGGCTTGTGTTCCTTCGCGAGCTGGGCCACCTGGTCGAAGTCGATGCGATTCGTATCGCGCGTCACACCATAGGGCACGAAGTTGTAGAGCATGCCTGAGATATTGAGCGACATGCCATGCGTCAGATGTCCGCCATGGGCCAAATTGAGACCGAGCACGGTGTCGCCCGGTTCGAGCGCCGCAAGATAGATCGCCGTGTTCGCCTGCGAACCGCTGTGAGGCTGCACGTTGGCAAACTCGGCCCCAAAGAGCTCCTTGGCCCGATCGATGGCCAGCTGCTCGACCACGTCGACGAATTGGCAGCCGCCGTAGTACCGCTTGCCGGGATAGCCCTCGGCATATTTGTTCGTGAGCACGCTGCCGGCGGCCTGCATCACCGCGGGGCTGGTGTAGTTTTCGCTGGCAATTAGCTCGAGGCCGTCCTGCTGGCGCTCTATCTCCTGGGCAATCGCCTGCCAAACCGCGGGATCATTCTGCTCGATAAAATTGGTCAAAGTATTTCCACCATGAATTGTAACAACTTAGCGGCGGAGCTTGCCCGTGGTGAGCGTGTCGAACTGCTCCGCGCGAACTCAGAGGCCCCTGCCACGCGGACTCTCAATCATCAATCATCGACCCTGATTGTCAAGTCGCCGTGGTTTTCGCCCAGACGTGCCGCCGAATCGTTGACACGCAAATACAGCGTCCCGCTCAGCTCCGGCGTAATCTCGTCCCCCAGCCCAATCGCCAGTGGCTTGGCGAAAGTTGCCTTCCCTCCCCCATCCTCCTTCCCCCTTCCCCCTTCGACGATCGCTCCGAGCAGCATCCCCAGCGGATGGCCATCGTGGTACTCGATCGTCACACCACCGGGTTCGCAGGGCCAGTCTTTGCGGATTACGTACCGCCCTCGTGCGGTGACTCGATACGTCTTTCCCGCTTCGAGCCAAACGCCGGAGGATTGCCAGCCACGATCCGCCGCAATCGTAACTTCTCGACGCTCCCGGCTTAGCGCAGTCCCTGGCTCGAACCGAATCGCCATCCGCTCAAAATCGTAACCGTGGTCGAGCGTCGCGACGTAGGCCTGCCACTCCGCCTGCAGCTCGCCCCAGTCGGCCGCGAACTCGCGCTTCACCCGCGCGTTGAAGTCCGGATCCTGCACATGTTTCTGCAAGGCGCGGAACCGCTCCTGATAGCGCGGGTGCGAATCCAAAAACTTCGCCGCCGCCCAGCACCAGGCATACGCGTCGCTGCCGAGCTGAGTGCGATTGTCGAGCGCCATTACCGCGGAGAGTGACAGTGGCTGATTCTCCGCCACCGCATCCTGCACCAGCTTGATCCGCCCCAACATCGGCACCTCTCGCCGATCCTGCGGCATAATATTAAGCGTAAGCTCGCTCTCCTTCTGGCTCCCGGCTCCTTGCTCCTTGCTCCGTGCTCCCAGCTGGTGCGTGGCGAGCAACTCGGCCATCCCTTCGCTAAACCAGCCCGGGCCGCAGCCGCCGAGAAACTTCGTCATGAAGGCGTGCGTGCCTTCGTGGAGTAAAAGATGCCGGCGATAGTAGTCGGTCGGTTGATCGAGCAGCCAAATATCGGAGCCAGTCGCGTAGCCATGGACCAGTTCGTTTTCGGTCGGGAGCAGCCCGAGCGATTGAAACTTGACTCGGTCGCCAATTAAGAACCCTTGCACTCGCCAATCGGCCGTCTTCGCCGGATCAACGCCAAAATACGCCGCCCACAATGGCACCGCCGAATCGAACACAAGCGGTAGCGAATTGATCTCCGGCCCACTCGTCACGTCGGTGTACAGCGTCAGGTGCTTGCTTTCGAGCTTGCGAATCCCCGCGGCGGCTGCCCGCGTATCGTCGATCTGAATCGGCGAAGTCTGTGCCGATATGTGCGGGCCTGCAAGGATCGCGATCCCTACTCCAATTGAGACGATCGACAATCGTGAATTCAATGCCGCTCCTTGTTCAGAAACGCGGCCCAGAAGGTGCCGGCTCAGACTCTGCGAAGGCCACTCAAACCGCTTGAATTTCGCGAGTATGCGTCATGTCGCGCGCCGTGATCTGCCGCACATCCTGCGCGTCCAAAGTGGCGACCGCAGTCGTATGGCCGTCCAACGCGACAAATTCCACCTCGTAGCCCCCGCCATCTGCATAGACATGGACCACAGTGCCGACGTCGCCCGCCATCAAACCTTCGTTGGTCAGTGATCTCGTTAAGACTACACGTTCGTGTTCGTTGAGCATCATTAGGAATCCTGTCGAAGTGGATAAGCAGTCACGAGCCGCGGGACTTGGTGACCATGGTCGATAATCCACACCGTACGGACCGAAACCGTCTGTCCGCGGGGCGTTTCAATGTCCCCATCTACAATATACTTCGATCCGTGCGGGGAATCTATGCGACGTTCCGTCGAAGACGCGCACTGCCAGGCCTTTCAGGGCGTCCGCCAGTTCTTCCCATCGCTCGACACCAAAGCCGGCGGCAAGATAGAAAGCTGCTTTACCGGCGCCGTCTGGATGCTGCGGATTGAGCAAGTAATCCACGATCTTGTCGCGCGATACTTCGGCGCGTTCAGCATTGGGTATTGGCATGAAATTTAAACAACATCCTTGCCAAGTTGGGACACGACATCGTTGACCGCCTGCAATTCGGCCGCAGAAAGTTCGGCGCTGCCGGCGACGGCGTTTTCGTTCGCTTGCTCGGGAGTGCGAGCGCCACAGAGTACGTGCGTCAGGCCGGGCTGGCTCGCCGTCCAGGCGATCACCAATTGCGCGAGCGAGAGCTTGTTTCGCGCGGCGATCGGCTTCAACTCGCCGAGCATGTCGGCCACCTTGCCGCGGTTCTCCTTGCTGAATCGCGGCTGCTTGCCGCGGATGTCGCCGTCGCCAAACTTGTGGTCCGGTCCCATCTTGCCCGTGAGCATGCCCATCGCCAGCGGCGAATAGGCGAGCACGGCGATCCGCTGCTCGAGGCAGTACGGCAGCTGCTCGGCCTCGAGCTTTCGATCGAGCATCGAATACTTTTCCTGGTCCGAATCGAGTTCGCCGCGGCTCGCATACTGCCGCATCTGGTCGACACTGGCGTTGCAAACGCCGATCGCGCGGATCTTGCCCGCCTGTTTGAGCGAAAGCAGTGCGTCCATCGTGTCGTCGATCGGCGTCGTCGGGTCTTGCCAATGCGTCTGGTAAAGATCAATGCGATCGGTCTGCAATCGCTTGAGTGAGAGCTCCACTTCCTCGCGAATCGATTCGGGATGATTATAGATTCGCACGTCGAGGTGGCCGAATTCGGAACTGCCGAGCGCGGTGGAGCGAAACTTGGGCGTGCCGAGCTTCGTACCCGTCACCATGCCGCACTTCGTTGCGATCACCGCCTGGTCGCGGCGGCCCACTAGCGCCTTGCCGACGATCTCCTCCGACGAACCGAAGCCATAGATCGGCGCCGTGTCGATCAGATTGATCCCCGCGTCGAGTGCCGCATGAATCGCCCGAATCGCGTCGGCCTCATTGCTACCACCCCACATCCACCCGCCGATCGCCCAGGCTCCAAAGCCAACCACCGACGCATCAATTCCCGACGTTCCCAAGGGTCGCATCCGCATGACAATTCTCCATTGCTTTGATTCCTGTCGATCTTAGCAAATTCATCACGTCGACAATTTGGGTACACCATTTCCAAACTCTAGAAGACATCGGCAGCAGCGACAACGGTTGCGACTCCTAACGGGGGCGATTTCTGCCGCTTCTGACTGCTCGAGACCACGTCGAAGAAGTACACGCGGTCACCTGGAAATGAGTATCGCAGCGGCGGCCGACTACAAAATCACCGCTTCGTCGGCCCAGTTTGCCGGCAGTTTCGGCAATGATTGGGCCGCTGTCTCATTGATCGCTTGCTTGCCGCGAATCGTAAAATGAATCCAGCCGCGGCACGTCGGGCACTGGCCGGCGAAACCCACATCATCCCACCACGCTCGCACCAGTGGATCGTGAATCGCCCGGCCAAATGCCTCAAGCCGAAAATCGATCGCCTGCAAATTCTGGCGGCAATCGGGATGGGGGCAGGCGGCCTCGTGATAAATGACGTGCGGCGCCATCATGCGACTGGCCCCTCCTTCACGATAGAGCCTGTGCATCTGGTCGACGCTGACTGCACTTTGGTTGGGAATCACGCTAGCCATGACCGCGGCCTCCGTTGGCCCGCATGTCAAAGTATACCACGCTGTGATGCACCGCTCAAATCTGCAGCCTACGGTCCATTCGCGCCAACCGGCGGCGGCGGCAGGCGCATTTTCTGCTGTGCACCTTGCTGCGCTGCGCCCAGCTGCCAGAGGCTCTTGAGCGTCGACTGGAAGGCTGGCTGGTCCGTGAGCCCGGCATATTGCGGGTTCTCCGAGACACTTTCGTAGCGGCTGATCGCCTGCTCGATCGATTCGACGCTCGGCGAGTGGTTCGGGATGTAGACTTCCGCCGGCAGTGCGAGGTATTGCTTCCATTGGTCGTCGAGGCCCTCCGCCAATTGGCGCGACGAGGCGTCAAGCTGTTGCCGCGCGGCTTCCAACTTGCTCACTGGTTGCGGCACGGCAATCGCCGGCGGCCCGGCCGGCGGCGCGCCCGGCGGACCGTTGGGGACCATGGCCACTGTTTCCTGGGTGGGCGGCGCGACGGCCGCCGCGCCGCCGCTCGAGAGCGTGTTCACCAATTCGACCAGTTGCGTCGCCGAAGCCGGAATCGTGCCGGGCGGCTGGTAGTACATGGCATCCGCCTGGGGATCCATCGAGATCGACGAACCATCGATCGACACGCCAAGAAACGCGCCCCGCGCCCGCGAGTACGACAGAATCTCGGCCTGCATCGGCAAGTCGGTGGCCGCCGAGGCTTGCCGTCCGACCGGTCCCGCCGCGGCCGACGCATCGACGCCGACCTTGAGCGTGCCACGCAAGACATTCGCCACACTCTGCGGCGTGCGGAAGATCAAAATGAGATCGGTCGATTGCACGCCGATCTGGTAACCCAAGCTGCCGCCCGTGATCTGAATCATCCGCGGTGCCTGCCAGGCCCCGCCAGGACCGCGCGTGAGCAGCACACCGCGGCCATGTTGCATGCCAATCACAAACGCCCCGCGGACCATGTTCGGCACGATCGCGATGCCCTGCGCACCGGCGAGCATCGACTGCGGCAAACCGCTCGGCATCGCCACGCTCTGCGAGAGCACATTCGTGGAATCGACCACGATTTGATTCGGGCTGGTCGGCGGACCAAGCAATTGGGCTTGAGCGCGAAGGGACATGACAGCGGTCAGCAGCACGCAGACAACGCGAACAGAGTTGCGAGATATCATCCTAAAACCTCACGGAAGAGCTGGCAGCGGGGAACGGGCCGGGCGATTCGACGAACACGCGTCGATCGTGGATGTGCAAGTTAAGGCAACCCGCAAAAAGGGGCAAGCCAAGCCGCCGCTAGCAGCGTCGAATTTGGCATGCAAATACGTGGCGGAGAATATGTGACAAGAATCCTACGACGAAAATGCGAAAAAGGGCCGCCCATGGGGCGGCCCTTCTTTGCATTATGAATTTGTTCTGGAGCGATAGCGGCTCCTACTTCTGCCGTCTAGCGCTGACAATCGCGGCAGCCAGACCGAGTAAAGACCAAACGAAAAACGTGGCTGGCTCGGGGACGGCGGCCCCGAATACTTGTACATTCGCGTCCGAATTCTTGTCCCAACCCACGCCAAAACCGCTCGTTCCGGTACCGTCACCCGAGAACCACGTCTGGACGTCTCCCATTGGATCAAGCCAAAGCCACTCGCCGTTTGCTCCCTCTTGCGTCGAACCGCTCAAAGCAGCGTTCGATCCATGCAAGTACGGACCGACAAAACCGCTCGTTCCGTAGGCGCTCGTTGGCCCATCAAGAAAGAACTGGAATGTCTGGCCACCGTTAATCGCGAGATTCACCGCAAAATCGATCTGGAAAAGGTCGATAAGACTGCCGTCGTTTTTCTGGTACTGAAGGCCGCCGCTATACGTTACCGGCGTTGCAACGAACGAGTTCGAAATCGTCGTGATCGCACCCGCCGGCCAATCCACCCAGCAGACTCAGCGTTGGATCATTGGTCGTCGACCAAACACGAATCGTGTCGACAATGTAAGTGCCCGATCCCGAGAGCGTAAAATCATCACCTGGCAGATAGAAAGCATCGGTTGCCAGGGTCTCATTGTCGGCCCACTCGACATTGCTGCGGTTGGAGCCGGCATCGTTGTTCAGGTTGTCGGTCGGTAGTCCGCGGTCGAAGAGTTGCACCGAAGCCTGCGCCGACCCGGCGGCCACGATCAATAGAAGCGCCGCCGCTAAGAGAGAACGTTTCATATCATTTCCCTTTGCCCCTTGGGCAGCTTATGATTCGGCAGCATCGCTGAATTCTTTAGTTTCAAGATCACTCAAGCCACGACGCCGCTTCAAATCGGGTAACTTAAAGTACTGTGCTGCGTCCCATGCCCTGGCCAGCGCTCTCCATCGCGGCTGCGATTCTACAGAGCAAAGATGGCGATTGCAAGGAATTGTCTAAAAAAATCCGAAGATTTCGCAATTCCAATTCGCCGGCAAAGACCCGGGAAATTGAGCGATTGGCGAAAAAATCGACTCAAATTGTCGCAGAAAAGGAGTGTTCTCCGCGGGATATCACCGCGGCTTTAAGAATTTATCGAGCGCCTTGTTCAGCTCGCCGCCGATCGCCTGCTGGGCCGCGCCCTGCAGCAATTGTTGCGACAGGCCGGCGACCGCGCTCTGGTCCATTTTTGGCTGGGCGAGCGTGCCGCTGATCGGGATCGTGAGCGACTGGCCTTTGAGCCCCACCAGGAACGCCTGGCCCTCGATCCATTTGTCCTGGATCGGCACGTGGACCAACAGCGAGACCGTTTGATCGAGCCCGACCGAGCCCTCGGTTCGCAGCACGACGTCGCCCACCTGGAATTGCATTCCCTGGTGATAGACGCGGCCATCAACCACGCGGAAGTTCACCTGCTGATCTTGCACCGAGAGGAGCGTCACCGGCTGCTTGTCCGGCCGACGACGGAGCGCGTCGCTTGGCGATCGATTCGATTTGCTGGGCGAGATCGACCCATTGCTTGGCCATCGGACCGGGCACGACCTGGACCGAGTGGACCGCCAGCTGTCCCGCCACGTCGGCCTTCTTCGCGTCGGCGAGCGGCACGCGCGCCGTCGTGAGCGTCATCGAAAACTGGCCTTCGCTCCGCGTCGCGCCTGCGAGCACCGGCGCGATGTACTTGAGCAGCGATTCGCTCACCTCGGGCGAGATGCGGACGTTGGTGAGCACCGGCCCGGGCGGCAGCGTCAGCTCCATCGGCACCGGATCGAGTCGCACCTGCGGGGCCGTGGTGAGTTGTCCTTCCGCCACCGAGATTGCCAGCGGATCGACGCGAACCAGTCCGCCACCGAGCATGGCCGAGAGCTTCCCCGGTCCGATCGGCAGGCCGTAAACATTCGCCGAAGTCCACGGCAATTCGCCGCGCGCGGCAAGCGTCCGCGACCAGTGGCTGCCGGCTTGCGTCGGCATCAGGCTGCCGGTCGCCTGGAAACGCGCCGTCTCCTGACCGACGAGCTGAATTCCCTCGCCCACCAGCGGTTTCAGCAGCGGCGTGATCTGAGCCAGGTCGTAGTTGAGCGAGCCGCTGGCATTCACGTCGGCGGTCGTCGAGAGCTTGTCGATCTGCCCGTCGGCCATCATCGCCAGCGTCGCCGATTGCACTTGCAGTTGTCGGAACGCGAGGCGATCGGTCGCCGCTTCGTAAGTCGTCGTGCCGCGGACGTTGACTTGCTGTTCTTGCCAGATGGTTTGGTAGGCGGCGGGCTGCGCGCCGCGGGCAGGACTCATTTGTTGCAGCGCGACTTGCTGGCCCGTCGCGGTGAGCTCGCCGGTAATTTGGTCGGACTTTTGAGCAAAGCGCAGGTTCCCTGTCACCATGCCCTGCGGCTGGTATTGGGCCGGCACACCGGGCACAGCGCGCCACGCCGCCAGCCGTGCGAGATCCGTGCGAAACGCAGCCGCCCCGCCGGCCTGCGGCGGACCCGTTCCACCGGCTTGCAAGCGGACGTCCTGCGCCGCGAGCGAGACCGCGCTACTCACCAGCTGCGAAGATTGCGAAGCGATTTCTCCCGTCACGCCGTTCCAGTGCAGATCGCCAGCCAGTTCCATCCGCGGCTCGTTGATGTTCCAGCCCACGCCGACCACGTGGAGATTCGTGACGACTAGCTTGGCATGCGACACGGCCACTTCGTTGGCGCCGGCTCGCACGTCGGCCGCGATTTCGCTTTGTCCGCTCGCCTGCCACGGATCGGGCGCAAACCAAGGCCGCGCCCGCGCCATCCAGCGCGAAATCTCGCCCGTCAAACGCAGCGAGAATGGCCAGGTCGCGTCGGTCGCCAGGCAGTCGACCGGGCCGGCCAGTTGTGCGTCGAGTTGATCCCCTTCGGCATCGATTTGCACGCGTGCGGCGGTGACTCGTTGCGGCGTGTGCGTTGCGGCGTCGAGTGTGCCATTGGCTTCAGCCTTGAGCGCGAGCCGCGGTTCGGCGTACGCCTTGCCGTCGCCAAGCGCCACACGCAGCTGCGAGACTTCGCTGTTGGCGGTGATCGTGAACTCGCCACCGTTGCGATTGAGCCAATCGACGTGAGCCGTCCCCGTGCCGGCCAGCTCCGTGCTTTTCAGATCGACAAACTGCCCGAGCTGAGCCGAGAGCCGGTTGAGGTCGAAGCGGGCATCCGCGGTGAGCTGTTCGACCGTGCCCGAGGCCGCGATACTCAAAAACTCCGACACGCACTTGAGCGATTCGAGCCGCAAATTGCCCTGCTCGCGGCGGAATCTCAAACGTGGCATCGACCGGCGCATCCCACGCGAGCGGCCGACCAGCGCTCGTGGCCGCGATGCCCGTCGTCCGCAACATGCCCGAGAGCGACTGCCCGCCAGCGATCGGCTGGCTGCGGCCCGCGAGTTGCAGCTTGCCCGCCGTGATCGTCGTGTCGCCGCGAATCCGCAGCAGGTGGGGCAGCATCGCGGCGAGCGGCGCGAGATCCACGTCGCCCTGAAACTCGACGTCGTGCCGAGCCGCGACGTTGAGCATCGCGGAATCATTCGTAGCCGCGGTGGCAAACATCGCCGGATCGAGCGTGCCCCGCGCCGCGAATCGGGCGACGTCGCACTTGAGCTGTAAGTCTTCGATCGTGATGCCGGTCGCTTGCGAGGTGAGCCGCCACGGCAGTTCGACTTGCGCGAGTCGCACGTGGTCGCCCGCGAGCAGCGGGGCCGTGAAGTCGACGGACTCGAGCGTGAGCGTGCCAAACGTCGCACAATCGCTCAGCGGGTTGGCCGCGGTCGGCGCCCAGGTGGCGGTGCCCTGTCCGAACAGGCCGCCGCTAATCGCCGCACCCGGCACCTCAAGCCGTAACCAAGGTTCGGCCGCGGCAAGCGGGATGTTCTGCAATTGCCAGGTCAACTGTTGCCGACCGCCGTCGCTGGCGATCGACAAGGCAAAGCTCGCCGGCGCCGCGGCTTGGTTCGCGGCCAGCCCCGCGTCGAGTTGCCCCGCCACGGAAATTGCCGGCAGACCCTCGGTCACGCCGTGAGAATCGAACTGTGCGTTCAGAGTATGAATTCGCCAGCGCTGGGCCGTCGCCGTTTCTTCGACTAGCACCGTGCCATCCACCACGCGCACCGCAACCGCAGGCGGCGCCGAGCTAGCCGCCTTCGCTCCTGTTGAGTCGCGGTCAGCTGCTTTTTCCAACAGCGGACCGAGTGCATCCTGCCAATTGGTGCCGTCCGGGCGGACGGCGAGATAGACCACGGGCCGCGTGACCTCGACGTCGCCCAGGTCACTCCAATTGCTCGCCAGCGCCAGCAGCGAACGGTTCAATTGGACCGCCTCAACTGTCGCCATCTGCTCGCCCGCACCATTGCGAACGTCTACGCCAGAGAGCGCCGGCCGACTAAACCATCCCAGCGACGCATCGGCAACCGTCACACGCAATGATGCATCGGGCATCGCATAGCCGAGCAGCGTGTTGCGGAGCGGCGTCTTGGCAACAATCGTCGGCAGCGCCGCAATCACGAGCCCCGCCACCACCAAGAAAACGAGCAGCTTCCGCAACGGCCGCCCGCGACCCCGCGAACGGGAGCGCCCATAGCTCTGCGGCGGCGCGTAGTCGCCGTCGTCGTCCTCGTCGAATTCATCGCGCGCAGCACGGCCCCGCTCGGCAAATCGTTTAGCCTTCATGCCGCGGATTCTAGGCGGATTGGCGAATTGAGCCTAGATCGAGCCGCGACGTTCAAGAGTGCTGGCAACGCCAGCGGCGCGCCTACAGCTCAAAATTAAACGTTCGCGAAAGATAGCGATAGAGCCGGCTGCCGAGCGTCCGCGGGGCGGTCGTGATCTTCGCCCGGCCTACCAGGCCGACGCGCATCAGCCCCTGTTCGTCTTCCGGCAGCGGCACCGTCACCTCGAACACCAGACCGATCGGCCGCGGTGTGCCGCTTTCGTCCATCTTTGTCGGCAGTTCGCCACCATGCAGACTCGAGAGATGCACGGGACTGGTCTTGAGGTCCTTCGTCGCCACTTTCTCAATCTGGCTCACGTAGACAAAGTCGGCCGACTGATGGAGCATGACCTCTACCTTCTGCCCTGGCACAATCAACTCGACGTCTCCCTGGTCGATCACCAGCCGGGCTTCAAGCCAGCGTGGATCGCCGATCTCGCAAAACTTGGTGCCCATCATCAAAGTGGCGCCGAGGTTCTCCGGCTTGAGCGGCGAGCCCGACCAGGTCGGCAGCTGCGCGTCGGCCGTCTGATTGGGCACGAGCGTCGGCGGTAGCACCGTGCCGCTCTTGGGCGCCGTGAGCCGGAGCTTGGCTCGGTCGCGCTCGCTCTCGGCCAATTGCTCCTCGGCCGACTTAAGGCCAGCTGCGGTCTCGGCGATCTGTGAGCCCCCGTCGCCTTGCTCGTGGCTCATTCGCTTCAAGGCCATGAGCTGTGCCAGATAGGAATCGCGCTGCCCGATTCGCTCGGCGATCGAAACATCGAGCGCCAGGTCGCGCAGCTGAGCCAGCGGCTGGCCCTCCGTGACGCGATCGCCGGGCTGGACAAACGCCTCTTCAATGATCCCCGGCTGTTCGACGTAGACCGGCGCCGCATTACGGGCCTGCACCTCAAGTCCGCAATAGATGTGCGACGGCAGCGGAATCAATAGCACGCCGGCGATCGCGGCGACGATCAGGCCGATCGTCGTGTACATCCGCCAGCGGACGACCTTGCCGAGCCGTCCCGGGATCTTGAAAAACTTGTAGAGATTCACGAAAGGTTGCACCACCAGTCCGTACACCGCGCCCAGCGCGATCAATTGCCCGAGAATCTTCAGGCCATACGGCTCAAAAACTTTGTTGAGGAAATACAAAATCGACAGCGTCACGACCCACCGATAGATCGCCGATGCCACGGTATAGAGAGCGAACAACGATTGATTCCGCTTCGGCAGGAAGGGATCCTCGGGTTCTTCCAGGCCGAGGCACCAGGCACCCAGCTTGCGATTGAGAATCGTGCTGGCCTTCTGTCGCAGATTCGGAATCTCGAGAACGTCGCTGAGGATGTAGTAACCATCATATCGCAAGAGCGGGTTGGCGTTGAACATCACGGTGCTGACGCTCGAGATGAACATCACATTGAGGCAGATGTAGTTGAGCGGCCCCGGCTCGGTGAACCACCAGATGAACGTGCAGATCGAGGCCAGCACCAGCTCGACGTACATGCCGGCCGCCCCGATCGCCGCCCGATGCCAGCGATTGGGCAGCATCCACGAGTCGGAAACGTTGCAATACAGGCAAGGCGTGAGCACCAGCATCATGATGCCCATCTCGTGACACTCGCCGCCGAAGTGTTTGCAGGACAGCCCGTGGCCAAACTCGTGCAGCACCTTGGTCACGGCGAGCGTGATCCCCAGCCAGAGCCAATTCTGTGCGTCGAAAAACGTGTGAAACTCCGGCAGCCGCGAGCGGAACACATCGAACTGCACCATCACCAGCGACAGCGCCGAGAGCGCCAGCACGATGCAACAGATCATCGCCGGCACGCTGAAGAACCAGTCGACGTAGCGGAGCAGGAAATTGAGTATCCGCTCGGGGTCGATCCCCTTGAAGCGGACCGAGAGGATGTTGGCCAGGGTCGCCCAGCGCTCTTGGCTCTTCCGCTCGTCGCGGCGTTTTTTGAGCTGCGCCCCCTGCCCCACCGCGTCGGTGATCACCAGGTTGCTCTTGTGGAGCATGCCGATGAACTGCTGCAGCTCTTCGATGCGGATCGTCTGCGGCGGAAAGTCGCGCTCGAATTGCTCGGCGATGCTGTCGAGGCTCGATTCGCCGTCGAGCATTTGCAGGATCGCAAACTCCTCTTCCTCGAAGCGAAAGTATTGCAGACCGACCGGGTCCTTCACGACCCAATAGACCCGCCCCTGATAGCGATGTTGCCGCGCGCGGAGATCGGGCCGCATGCGGATCGGCAACTTCCGCGAAGAACTGGAAACCAAACTGTCGGCAAGGGTGGCCATGGAGGAGTCGAGAGTCTAGGGTCGAGAGTCGAGGGCCAGAAGTCTGATGGTACGTGCGCCGCTTCTGGCTCTCGACTCTAGACTCTCGACTCTCGACTCTCTATTCTCACGGCCTGCGGCTCACGTCGACCGAGTCGGCACGGGCCGTGTTGAGGTGGATCGTCATTTTGGCGGTCATGCCGTCGCGCAATAGCCAGCTGCCGTGTTCCTGGCGATTGGCGACTTCGGCGCGGACGATATACGAGTAGTTGCCGGTCAGCCGCACCATCGAGCTGACGTAAGTGATCCGGCCGGTCGCCTGTTCCTTACGACCGCGAGCCAGTTCGACTTCCACGGTCACGTCGCAACCGTCGATTTCGCTGGGGTCGTAGGCCGCCAGCTCTACCTCGCCGTCGACTAGCATCGTATCGAGTCGCACCAGCCGCAGGATCGGATCGCCCGGGCTGACCCATTCGTCCTGATGGCGATAGATCGTCACCACTTCGCCGTCGAACGGCGCCAGGATCGAGCGGCGTGCGATCGCCAGGTCCGACGCATCGCGCTCAGCCTTTTTTTGATGATACTCAAACTTGGCCAGCGCCTGGTCGTGCTGGGCCTTCTCGGCCGAGAGGATCGACGCTTCCCACTCCAGCTTCGCCTTGTCGATCTCGATTTGGGCGATCGCCTTGTCGACCTTGTCATTTGCCGCCATCATCGATTGGTAAGCCTTCTCGGCAACGGCTGCCGATTTTTCCGCATAGCGAAATTGAATGTCGTCGGTCGCCGACTTATAGGCCGCGCCGAGTGCGTACTCGGCCGCCTTCTTTTGCATCTGCACTTCGTCGTCGTAGATCTTGCCCAGCACTTCGCCCTGGCGAACCTGCGAGCCTTCCTTGACGGCGAGTTGAATCAACACGCCGGCCTCCGGCGCGGGCACCTTGATGTCTTCGTCAAGCTTTACCCGACAGTCGTAGATCACGAGTTCCGCCGCCGCGACCGCTTGCAGCGCGGGCGCCGCCACCAGCACCGCAAACGCCAGCGTCGCACTGGTGATGAATTGATATCGCTTCATAACCGTGATCCTCTAGTGCCTGTTCCCTACAATCGGAAGAGTATTTTTGAACGCACGAAGTCCAGTGCAGTCGTGCAGCCAGACAAAGGCAAATGACTCGCTGACCGCAGTGTATCTTTGCCGTGACGCCCGCGCCGATCTTCGGATCGGGGAACGTCTTGCGGAGCATGGCCTGGTCGAATCCGACCCGCACGAGTACCGTGTTCCCCTTGTCGCCGCGGACCTCGGCGCTCGATTCGATGTCTTCGACCCAGCCCTCGAGCGGATCGCCAGGATGGGTCGCCAGGATGAAGTCTACCTTCAGCTTCCCGCCCGACTTGTTCCAGGCCTCGCTCACGTAGCCCATCTTCGACTCGGGCATTTTTACCTCGAGTTCCCAATCGCCCTTGGGGTCGGCCACTTCCATCAGCACTTGTCCCTTCGAGACCGGCCGGCCCAGCAGCGTCTCTTGCAGCCGCCATTCCACCACCTGGCCGTCGATCGGGCTGGTGATATTCAAGTAGTCCCTTTTGCTCGTTGAGAAGTTCCAGCTTCTTTCGCAGGCTGAACACTTTGCGCCTTGAGTTGCGAAAGCCGGGCTTCCTGCTGATTGCGATCGTTCTGCGGAATATCGGCGTCGTTGTCGATCGATTGGTTCTGGGTCGCCCGGATGTCGGCCTCGGTCGTCAACAATTCGCCATTCGTCGAGACGATCTCCTTTTCCAACTCGCGGCTGTCTTCGACGACCAGCACCTGGCCTTTTTTCACCTGCGAATCGTCCTCGACCTTAATCTCTTTCACTTCGCCGTCAAGCATTGCAAACACGTTGCGGCGGAGCACCGGCCGCAATGTGCCGTCCCCTTCGAGCGTGAAGTCGGTCGGCACCAGGCAGGCCGCCGCCAGCAAGATGGCGACGAGTCGCCGAAATCGACACCGTCTTGGGCAGTGCCGGACCGAACAGCCAGCGCGTCGTCTTGCCGATCGCCCGCCAAACGGGCATCAAGAACAGTCCCTCGAACTCGAGCGCAGTTGGTGAGCGCGCTTGCGCTATGCGTGCGCACCACGTCGACCCGCTGCTTGAAACCTTCCGGCGCCCGAGTGTCGACCATCTGCTCGACGACCAGCGCGCCGATCACCCGCGGCGGCTCGGCCCGGCGTTTCGTCCGGCGCGAGCTCAACTTCGCCGCCCGGCTCCACCAGCGGCAAGATCGCCAGCGACTTGGTGTGCGACTCGTCCACGTAGGCGTCGAGCGCCTCTTCCACCTGCGGCGCGAGATTCGAGGCGTCGCCCGAGTACCAGCAGTCTTCGCCGGTCTTGGCCACGGCCGTCGCCAGCTTGCCCAACAAGCACCGTCACGTTCGACCGCTTGTCGAATGTGTCCTGTCCGCTGACCGCTTCGATCCGGCACTTGCCGCCATAGTCGGATGGCGACGCTCACGCGGTCGCAGCCGATCAGCCGCCGGCCTTCGTTGGCGATCGTGTAGGCCGTCTCGCGGACGTCGAGCTTTTCGTGCGCGGTGCGCGTGAATGTCTCGAGTTGTTCCCAAAGCGTTTGCTTTTCCGCCAGATGCCGCAGCCGCCGGCCCTTGAGATAGTCGCCTGCGAATTCGCAAATCTGCAGCAGGAATCGCAGGTAGCCGCGCTGCGTCGCCATCCGTGCGCCGGGTCGCTGAAAAATTTCGACGACACCCTGCGGACCTTGATCGTTGTAGACCGGCGCGAGCACCAGCAGGAAGTCGGTCGGATTGGCCGCCGCCTCGGGATCGTTCTCCGCCGCCTCGCCCGTGCCCGAGTGGGGGCTGATCAGCGCGCCCTCGGTCCCCTGGAGCACTTGTCGCAGCAAGCGACCATGTTGGGCTTGGCCGATCGGATTCTCAACCAGCCCCGACTCGCGCAAATTGATTTGATACGTAAGCTGCAGGCCACCCGTGTCGGCGAGGGTCCAGACCGCCCCGCCGGGTGCCGCCAGCGCCGCGACCACCTTGTTCAAGCAGCGCATCGTAGAACTCGGCCTGATCGACTTCCGTCCGAGAGAGCTCGGCGATCTCCTGGACGAGGCTCTGAATCTCCCGCTTCGCGCGTTCGACCTCGGCCGCGTCGACCGAAGCGGTCGACTCGGACGTATGGCCCGAACTGGCGGTGCGAGAATATTCGGCGGAGCTCACTGCTATCCACGGCGGGTCGCCCCGCCACCCTTATCGAGATCAATGCGCGTACGATGAACACAACCGCTCGATAATGCGGTGCGAATGTTGGTCGCCGGCGGTGGACAACGATCCCCAACCCGCACAGGCGTCTGTCTTTATAGTACCGCAAGGTACGGGTTAAAGACACGAGATTGCCCGCCGGACCGCCCGTTCGGTGCGACTCCAGGAACAGGCTATCCCACACTTCATCGGCTGAATAATCGCTCCAACTGCTACAATCCTGCGCCCTTGCCCATTCGACCGCTGGTTTTTGCTGCTGCGGTGCTGCCACGTCAGCGACAGCGTCGAAACCGCCGGACACAGCCCGCGCGAATGTGGGCTATTAATACCGGACTACTGGACCCGGACCACCATAAAATGCTAGGATTGGTGGATTATGGCGGTCTCTCGGGCGTTGGGGTTCCCAGGCATCGGTCGCACCGCGACGCTTGGCCTCTCGGGATTCCCTTCCGCTGCCGTCCGAATATCTGGTGCGAGAGCCGCCGAAAACCTTTGCCGAGAAGTGTATGGAAAAGCAGAAAGAAGAAGCATTAGAAGTTGAGGGCGTGGTCACCCAAGCCCTCGCCAACACGCGATTCCGCGTGGAGATTGAAGGCGGCCACTTAGTCATGGCACACGTTGCCGGCCGGATGCGGAAGCACTTTATCCGCATCGTCCCCGGCGACCGCGTCCGCGTGGAACTCTCTCCTTACGACCTGACCCGAGGTCGGATCGTGTTTCGCGAGCGCTAAAGGCCCGCGTTTCTTCCAGTCCCGCTTAGCCGCGTCGCTCGCGACGCGACTCCAAATCGCTCCATCGGCGATGCCGCCTCGCATTTTTTCGCGCCAATTTTCCAATATTCCGGATTGGCGCACGAATGGAGAACGGGCATTTTGTCTTCCTGGCAGCCGTCTCGCCACTTGGGCAGTATACTATTACGTCCGTGACGGACCGCGTCTGAAAACCTATTCCGCTCACCCCGCGACGGGCCGAGCGATGCGATTCACCTGACTTCGGAGAATTACTCGTGAAATACTTCCTCGCTCACCGTCGTTTTGCTCTCTGTGCCGCGTTGGTCGCGGTCGCCACCTGCCTCGCGGGCCGGCCGCTCTTCGCACAAGCCACCCTCGAAGCGCCTGCCACTGTGCCGGCCACCGCACCGGCCGCCACCGGCGAGATCAAAACGGTCGCCGTCGTCGGCGTCACCAGCTACGACAACCTCATCGGCGACATCAATTTCATCGGTTCGCTGGCCGATCGCCCCGAGCTCGGACAGATGCTCCAGGGCATGATCGCCATGTTCACCCAAGGCAAAGGTCTCGACGGCATCGACCAGACCAAACCCTGGGGCGTAATCCTCCAGACCGACGGCCAGCAGCTCATGCCGGTCGGTTGCATCGCCGTCACCGACATCAACAAGGTGCTCGCCATCGTCCAAGGCTTCGGCGCCCAGATCACCGACGGCGCCGACGGCGCCAAGCAGATCGTCGTGCCGGGCGGCCAAACGATTCACTTGAAGGAGTCGGGCGGCTGGGCCTATCTCGGCCAGTCCGAAGCGGCGCTCAGCAACCTGCCTGCCGATCCGACCGCGGAGCTCGGTAAGATTGTCGCCAACTACGACCTCGGTGCCAGCGTCACCGTGCAGAATGTCCCCGACCAATATCGCCAGATGGCGCATCCAGGCCATGAAGTCGGGCATGGAAGACGGCCTCAAGAAAAAGGACGACGAGAGCGACGAGCAATTTGCCGCTCGCCGCAAGGCCGCCGAGGCCCAGATCGCCAACTTCGAGACAGCCATCAACGACACCGACGAAGTCGTCGTCGGCTGGACCCTTGATTCCAAGAACCAAAACACTTATTTCGATTTCACTTGTCGCTTCCTGCCCGGCACCAAGTTGGCCAAGCAGGTCGCCGGCTACGGCACGCCGAAGACCAACTTCGCTGGCTTCTTCCAACCCGATGCCGCCGCTACCTTCTCCTTCGCCAGCCAGTCCGATCCCGCAATGATCAAGGAAAACATCGACCAGATGCGGGCCGCCATGGACACCATGCGCAAGCAAGCCGAGAAGGCGATCGACGAAGAAGAAGACATTCCGGACGATGAGACCCGCGCCGCGGTGAAAGCGGCGCTGGCCGACTTCATGGACGCCTTCCAAGCCACGATGGAATCGGGCCAAATGGACGGCGCCGCTGCCCTGAACCTCGCCCCCGGCAAGCTGACGCTCGTGGCCGGCGCCCAGATTAAGGATCCCGCCAAGTTCGAGAGCGGCCTCAAAAAGCTCGCCGCGATCGCCGAGAAAGAACCCAACTTCAACGGCGTCCAGTGGAGTGCCGCCACGCATGAAGGCGTCAATTTCCACACACTCTCCGTCCCTGTGCCGGAAGACGAAGCCGAGGCCCGCCAGATGTTCGGCGACAAGGTCGACGTCGCCATCGGCATCGGCAGCGAGGCAGTTTTCGTGGCCGCCGGCGAAGGCAACATCGACGCCGTGAAGAAAGCCATCGACGCCTCGAAGGCCGAGCCGAACAAGGCCGTGCCGCCGTTCGAGTTCTCCGCATCGCTCGGCCAATTCATGACCATTGCCGCCGCCAATGGCAAACCGGAAGATCGCCCCGCCCTTGAGTCCATCGCCAAGATGCTCAACAGCGACATGCAAGGCCGCGATCACATCCGAGCCAGCGGCAAGCTGATCGAAAACGGCCTCACCTATCGCTTCGAGGCCGAAGAGGGCGTCCTCCGCGCGATCGGCAAGGCCGCAATGATCGCCCAACAAAAGGCCCAGCAACAAGCCATGCAGGCTCAATAAGCCGACGCGAATTCGCCACCCGGCTTACAAAACCGAAACGCTCCTCAGCCCCCGGCTCCGCCGGGGGTTTTTCTTGCGCAAACAGGTTCCGGCCCGCTTTGGCGTCGCGACGACGCATCTAAGCGGCGGACCCACCGCTCCCGCTTCGCAGCGCGAGCGTCATGCCCAATCCCTGGGCACACGCCGCGTGTTCCGACACCGACAAGCGCTCTGCTAGCACTCAAGCGTCCCCCCATTCCCGGACGCGCCACCTCGCGTTTGCATGGTGAAATCCTCGACTCTTGCGCAGCGCGAGCGAATAATCTAGTCACGGGCACAAGTTTTGCATCGATGACTCCTCCGTGTTTGCAGGCGTTTTGCCCCACCAGGAATCCCGCCATCCCCCCTTACCGGCTTTCGCAGCTGCGGTGCTTTGCAGACTGCATTCGTTGCCGGCCTACCCTAGCCCTTGCGGCTTGATCCAAGCGTGCCGCCTCCGAGAGTGGCCGCGGCGCTTTCCCCCAATGGCCGACCTCGTAGTTCGCGCGAGTCAATGTGCGCGACTTATGCGGCCATCCACGAGCAGAGACGAGAAAGGTTTGTGATGAAAAAAGGATTGCTAATCGACATGGACGGAGTCATCTACCGCAGCGCCCAGCTCATACCCGGTGCGCTCAAGTTCATCCATATGCTCCAGGATTGGAACATCCCCTTCCTGTTCCTCACCAACAACAGCCAGCGGACTCGCCGCGACGTCGCCACGAAAGTCCAACGCATGGGCATGCCCATCGAGGAGAAACACGTCTTCACTTGTGCCATGGCCACCGCCCGCTTCCTCGCCCGCCAGAAGCCGGGCGGCACCGCCTATGTCATCGGCGAAGGCGGCCTGCTCAACGCCTTGCATCTCAACGGCTACTCGGTCGTCGACAAATCGCCCGACTATGTCGTCGTGGGCGAAGGCCGCACGCTCTCGGTCGAAATGCTCGACCATGCCGTGCAGATGGTGCTGGACGGAGCCAAGTTGATCGCCACCAACCTCGATCCCAACTGCCCCACGCAACATGGCACGCGCCCTGGCTGCGGCGCGCTCGTTTCACTGATCGAAGTCGCCACCGGCGTCAAAGCATTCAGCGTCGGCAAGCCCAGCCCCGTCATGATGCGCTCCGCCCGCAAAGAGCTGGCGATGGCCACCAGCGAAACGATCATGATCGGCGACACGATGGAAACCGACATCCTCGGCGGCGTCCAAATGGGCTACCGCACGATCCTCGTCCTCTCCGGCTCGACCAAGCGCGAGGATCTGAGCCGCTATGCCTACCAGCCCGACATGGTTGTCGACTCGGTGGCCGACCTCGCGGACCCGGACCGGCTGCTGTACGAAGTCCTTCCCACGATGGATCGCGAGGACGACACGCCCCACGATATGCGCGAATGGATCAAAACCCACTCCTAAACGCACCCGAATAAGCACAAACTTAGCCGCGTCGCTTGCGACGAGCTCCAACCACAAACGCGCACCGCCAACCCCACAAGCATCAAGCTCGTCGGTTCCGGCGCGTGCAGCGCCAGCAGCGTCTGCGCCGCAAAGGCGTCACTGCGCCGCGCGTATTGGAACGCATAAGTCGGCTCGACGAAATCACCATAGAGATGATAGTCGATGCCGGCATAGAAGCCGTCATCGAAGCCGCCGTCGTACCCTTCGGTCCCTGCCTTCGTCGTAGCCCAGCCTGCCGCCGTCGCGCGTCCCGTCGTGCGTGCCCACGCCGACGCCATCGAGAAACGCAATCTTGTACGCATTTGCGTAAGCCTTGGGATAAGTCAGGTTGTACCCAGCTTCCGAACCGTCCGTCCGACCGATTTCCCGACCGTCCGCGTATCCCGCTTTGTAGAATGTTGGGCCCAATCGTACGAAAGTGCCGAACGTCAACGTAAGCAATCCCGGAGCTCATATTGAGACCGGCGGAACCGGAGTTCGGCCAATGTCGCATTAAGAACCTACTCACTTGACCAATCCCAAGGCTGCCGAGATCCATCCGCTGCCACTGTTCCAATACTCAAGAATCTGTGCCGCGATCGTCGGCGCATAATTAAACCCCTCGACGAACCCGTCGCCGACTCCCTCCTCCCAGCCCGCACGGTGCCCCACCGGAAAACGAGCGTCGTATCCCAGATCGAACGCCGGCGAATAAGCGGCGCTCCAGCCATTGCTGAAACCTTCCGTCTTGCCGGTCGCCGTACCCTCTTTCCAACCACGTTCTTTGCCTTCGCCGAGCCCCAATGCCGTAGCCGAGCGGATATCCGATCCCGTAGCCCTCGTCGTAATTCGGCTGAAACTCCGTCGGCACCTCTTCGCCAAACGAATTCGTCACGAACAATCCCAATGCCACCACGACCCCACCAAGTACTTCGAAACAACTGCGACGCATCGAAAAGTCTCCCCGGAAAACCACCGTACAGCACCCACTCGATAGAAGTGGGAATGGGAACCACCCGAAGGTATACCGGCGGCACGCGCCGTGTCAAATTGTCCGCCCATTTTTCATCCGAGTGCCATATGTCTGACACTCCAGTCATTCGATTGGCGAACTTCTGCCACTCAAGCCATCGCCCAAGCCAGCGCACCCACCACCGGCGCCTCGTCGCCACAGACCGAGAATTCGAGCCGGTCCAGATTGCGGAACCCGTCAAGCGCGTGTCGGCGATATTCCTCTTCCGCCAGCGCGCGGTATCGCTCGCGGACCGCGTCCGCCAGCCCGCACACGCCCCCACCGATCACCAGCCGGTCGTAGTCGCCCAGGTAGTTCACGCACAACAGCGTGATCCCCAGCGCCCGCGCCTGATCGTCGAACAACTGTTGAGCCAGCGGATCGCCATCCGCCGCCAGCTCGCGCAACTGCTTCGCCTTCTCGCGCGTACTCTCCGCGGTCTGATTTAGCGGATGCGTCGCCCACTCGGGCAGCGTCAACCGATACTCAAGCTGATGCGCCAGCCCGCTCAGCGAGACCGCCGACTCGGCCGTCGCATAAGCGTTCCCCTTGAGCAGCTGCCGATCGTGCTCGTAGCGAAACGCATACTCGGGCAGCAGAATATGCCCCACATGCCCAGCCCGACCCTGGCTCCCTTGAATCGCCCGCCCACCCAGCACCGCTCCGCCGCCGAGCCCCGTCCCCACGATCGCGATGAACAACGACTCGAGCTTTTCGTTCGGGAGCGATTCCGCCGGCACCCGGCTCCACGCAAGCGAACGGCTGCGAATCGCATACTCGCCCAGCGCCGCCGCCTGACCGTCGCCCAGGTAGCGGACCGAAATCCCGCCATGAAACTCTCCCAGCGCCGACTGCAGCCCCGCACGGATCGGAAAATTGTCCCACAGCTCGCGATCCAGATTCGGCGTCGACAGCAGCACGCCGTCCATCGTCGCCGGCCCGGGCGTGGCCAGCCCCACCGTCGCCACCTCGGTGAGCGAAATGTCTAACCGCGCCGTCGCCTCCCGCGCCGCACCGACAATCGCCGCGATCGAGCTGTGCGGCCCTTTCTCCGGCGTGGTCCGAAACTGCTCCGAGACATAAACCACCTCGCGCCGATCGTTCCCCACGGCCAAAGTGCTGGTCGTGCCGCCAACGTCCACGCCAATGTAATAACTCAATGCCGCATCCTTTGAATGAGCCGAGAGAATCGCAACCCGAGCGGCCAATTATCGCGGACATGGCCTGACCGTCGCAAGCGCAGAGTTCCGCGAGCGTCCGAGCTACCTAATTCGTCGCCGATGACCCCTGCGGACCGGTCGCGGGCGGCACCGGCCGGCGATCACGCAGCGCCGGCAACCAATCTCGGTAACAACGATCGTAATACTCGCGGTGCGAACCATTTACTTCCAGATGTCCGGCCCGCGGCAATAGGATGATTTCTTTCGGCGTCGAGACGTTGTTCATCGCCGCCAGCACGCTCGACGGCGGCGCCAACTCATCGTATATCGCCAGTCCGCAATACACGGGCACTTGGATCCGCGAGGCAAAACTCGCCGGATCGTAATACCGGCTCGCGGCGTGCACCTTCGCCGGATCTTTGCCTGCCGTTTGCGACCACCAATCCGGAAAACCAGACGCCCGTCCCACCTCCGGCGCAAGCATGTCACACGCCGCGGGAACAAATGCGATCACCGCCGTCACGTCCTCGGGCGCGAGCCCGCCGGTCGCCAGCGCCTGCTGCCCCCCTTGGCTCGCCCCCATCACCACCAACGTCTTGCCATCCCAATCCGGCCGGCTCTTCAAATACTCGACGGCCCGGTAGCACGACATATACATCCGCAAGTAGTAACTCGTATCCCGGTCGTCGTTGCCGATCGCCCAGTAGTTATTCAGCGGGCCCGCGAACTGCTGATCGTAAAACTTCTTCGGTTCATCGATCGGCAAATCGTGCGCCTCGATATCGAGGGCCAGCCAGCCTTCCGCCGCTCGATCCGTCACCCACGCCTGATCCAGCGGATACACACCCGCATACTGCACAATCAACAGCGCGGGAAACTTCTCGCCCTCCGCCGGTCGCGCGATTTGCCCATGAATCTCCGAACCTCGGATGTTATCGAGCGCTATCTTCCAGTAATCCACGCCCGGCTTGTCGATCGCCACCTGCTCAAGCCGTGGGTTGGGCGGCACCTCCGCAAGTTCTTCCAGCTTCGCCGCCCAAAACTCGTCAAAATCCGCCGGCTCCTCTCCCGCCGCGCGAATCTCGTCCGGCGCCGCCACCGCGCCACCATACGCATGTTCCTCTTTGCCGTCATTTTGCCAGCTCAGATCCACGAACACTGTATTGGGCTCCTGAAACTTGGTCGTCAACTCAGCCTGCCCGTCGACAAACGCCGGCTTCCCCTTGGCGATCGTCTTCCGCCCGCCGCTCTTGGCGACAAATGAGACATCCGGTGCCGGCCCAGCGCCCGTCCACGCGATCGCCCAATGGACCGTGTCGCCAACGCCATACACGCCGTCACTGCGATCGGCCTGTACGGTGATCGTCCCGGTCGCGCTTCTCGCGTCGTCCGCGCCGCTACTCCGTTCTGCAACCTCCGGTCCCTCGATGTACCGCTCCGCCCAGCTCAAAAACGTCGGCCAATTCGGCCCCGTCGTATGTCCGCCCCGATGTTGCCGAAACGCCAATTCCCCGTCCATCAGCGCCGTCTCCACGGGCGGAAATTCGCTCGTTCCCAAGTCTTTCTTACCCAGCAGCCGATACACGGGCCCCGCCGCCACCTCCGCCATGAAGCTCCCCCGCTGGTCGACCCACTTGCCCTCGGCACCCGGGCCCTCCGCCGCGCCATAACTGATAAACACCGGCCGCGGCGCACACAGCGCGATCAGTTCGTGTGCGTCGACCGGCAAGTCGCCCGCCGTGAGCGGTCCGCCATATTTGAGAAAATTCCCAGCCATCCAGTGGTAGCCGCCCGAGCCCGTCAGGTTCTCGACCAACTCGCCAAACGTGCGGCGGTGCAACTTCGCCCCCCCCTCGCCCGACGAGCCAATGAACCCAATCGCGAACCTTGGTTCGTACGCCATCGCCACCAGCGCTGCCTTGCCATATCGCGACAGCCCTTCAATCCCAACTTGCTTCGCATCAACGGCCGGATCGTTCTCGAAATAATCAAGCGCCCGGCTCGCACCCCAAGCCCAGGCGCGCAGCGCGCCCCAATCGTCCGGCTTGCGCAGCTGCCCCTTGTTCGCCAGGCCGATCACACCCTTCGTGAGACCTGCCCCGTTGTCCGCTTGAATGCTGTTCGGGATCAGGATCGCGTAGCCCCAGCCGCGGGCCAGCAATTGCTCCTGCCACGTCGGCCCCGCGGGAGCCGGACGGTTCGGTCGGCGGAAGCCGGGCGGAAAATTAAAGCCGAACTCGATCATCACCGGCACGGGTCCCGACGCATCGGCCGGAGTGGTGAGCGTCAGGTCGATGTCGACTGTGATCGCTGGACAAGCCGAGTTGTCGACGTGGCCGACCAGCTTCTTGGTGACCACCGCGACGTCTCCCACCTTCTCATTCGTCGTGCTCACGACTTCCCACGTGACGCCCGGTGCATTCGCCGGCACCCGCCCATACACTTCGCGGTCGAATGCCTCCACGATTTCGGGTCGCCGCTCGTGCCACCACATTTCCGGCGAATCGACAGGTTTCCCAGCGTCGGTCACCAGCGGATCGGGTAGTCTCGGGTAGGGATTCGCCTTCGCCTCATCGTAGTTGACCGCGTTCGCAGCCTTGGGATCATTCGGGTTCGCGCCGGACGCAGCGACTCGATCCCCAGCTCCTTCATCATCGCGCGATGATCCGCCTCGGTCGTCAGTTCCAGCGGCGGCGCATCGGCCCACGCGCATGTGCCCTTGATGCTCAAGAGCAAGGCCAGGCTCAGGCAACCAAGATAGAATCGTCGGCAACGAAAAGTCATAGAACACCGCCCGCGGATTGAGTCGATTCGCAGCGCAAAGATCGCTGCAGGAATAGAGGCGACTCAATTATAAGTGTTTGGCGATCGCCACCCAATCACTTATTCCGGCGCAAAAATATCGACTTCGCGCCGCCCCCATGTAGGATGGGCAATCCTGCCCGTCACGATGCCTTTTGTTTTTGTTCGTTGGGACGAGCAGGATTGCCATTTGCGCCGGCTACTTCCCCACCAAAATCAATGCCCCCGCGATGATCGCCAGGATCGCCATCACGGTGCCCGACCCGTTGAATCCCAAATTCAACAGCGGAATCGCCCCCGTCAACACGAGCCACACACCCAACAACAACATCCCCATACTGCTTGTAAGTTTCATTTCGACACTCCCTTGTGATTGAGCTTAAAGTCGCCGATTTTTGCGGCACATGCCACGAACCGCTCAGTTGTCTTCGCTCGTCGGTGGGAGCGGGCGGTACACGACGTTCTTGAATGACGCGTCGGTCGGATTGCCTTTTCCGTGGCACAGCTGAAAGCCGATGCGGCCAGCAAGTAGTCCCGGTTCGTCTACGACGTCGACTGTCTTTACGCCGTTCAGCCAAGCCTCGATGTGGTGCCCTCGAGCCCGCACGTAATAGTGATTCCAATCGCCCTTGTTCACCAGCTTCTCAGCCTCCGAGCTCGGAAAATCGACGAGCTTCTTGTGACACCCTTCGTCCCACAGACACGCCCAGTAGCCGTCGCCCATGTCCACTTGGTATCCAGGCACCACGTCGAAATTCTGCGGCGCAATGCGAATGCAAATACCCGAGTTATTGCCCACCAACTTCACGTCGGCATGCAACTCGAAGTCGGCGTACTCTTTCTCAGTGAACGCATAGTGATGCTGTTCGGTACCGGGCGTGTAACCATGCAGGATACCGCCCGCTTCCACCTTCCAATACTCCGGTTCAGCACTCCAGCCATCGAGACTCTCGCCATGCACCAAGGGCAGCCATCCCTCACCGGTCGGTTGCAGCACTGCGGCTTTCGATGGCGGGTCGGCCGCCAGCAATAACCCCGGTTGAAAAAACATCAACAAGCAATTGCAAACCAACCAAGCTCGAATTCTCATCGAACGCGCCTTCCAGTCGGAGAAAGTGTTTTCAATCGCCCTATCCTTTTAGCACAGGCGCCCGGCGCCGCCATAAAAATAAACCTCACTACGATGTCAATCCGCCAGTTTTGGCCGCGCACCCTGGCCAAGAATAGTTGTGGAAAGAGGGCCACGTCTTACGCTAGAGTGACGACGTCGCAGCATGCCAACTGCAAAACGATTAAGCCTGCCATCGAGCCGCCGACGGTTCTGCGCCGTCGCCGCGGCAGGTACTGCGCAATCAACCCAATTCTGTGAACTACCTCACCGCATGCCCTAGGCACCCCACAATTAACCTGACCCCTTGGAAACCCAAACGACTTACGGCAACAAAACCTGGCCCCTTGGCAATTGGCCTCTGCGCCCATCCTGCATCCTACCCCTGCCTGTCACCTGTCATCTTCGAAAGAATAAGGACTTACGACAACGAACGTGTCACCTTCGACAAAATAACGACTTACGACCGCCGACCGAAAACTGCATAGTAAAGGGAACCTGGGTCGACTCCGCGGCGTCCGTGGTTTCCATTGAAATCGTAAATTGCGTGGCCGCCCCCCAGCACCCGGCTCTGCCGGGGGTTCACATCCGTTTCATTTCACAAGTCGAGTTCTGATTCATGACGGTTCCCTTCCCCCAACTCACGCTTGTTACCGAAATCGCCGGCGAGCCGATCCCCGCCCTGGCCCGCCAATTCGGCACCCCCGTCTACGTCTACGACGCTGCCCCCATCGTCCGCCGCATCGGCCAGCTCCGCGAGTTCGACGCCATTCGCTACGCCCAAAAAGCCTGCTCCAATCTGGCGATCCTCGACCTGATGCGCCGCGAAAGAGTACTCGTCGACGCCGTGAGCGCCGGCGAGATTCACCGCGCCCTGGCCGCCGGATACAAACCCGGCCGATCGTCTCACCCGCCCGAGATCGTCTTCACCGCCGACCTCTTCGACCGCGAAGCGCTCGAAATGGTTGTGAAGCACGATCTCCACGTCAATTGCGGCTCCCCCGAAATGATCGACCACTACGGCGCCGCCGTAGCGAGCCGGGCCGCGGGCACACACGCGCAGCGTGGGTCGGGCCCCGAAATTAAGCGCGGCATCACACTCCGCATCAACCCCGGCTTCGGTCACGGCCATAGCCAGAAAACCAACACCGGCGGCAGCGGCTCCAAGCACGGAATCTGGCACGCCGATCTGGCCGACTGCGCCGCCCGCGCCGCGAAGTACAACCTCACGATCAGCGGCCTCCACATGCACATCGGCTCGGGCAGCGACATGGAGCACCTTGGCCAGGTCTGCGGTGCGATGGAAAAGGCGGCTCGCCAGATCGGCCCCTCACTCACCTCGATCAGCGCCGGCGGCGGCCTGCCAATCGACTACCGCGAAGGCAAAGAGCTCGCCGACACCGGCGCGTACTTCAAGCTCTGGAACGCCACCCGCGAACGACTCGCCCAAGAGTTCGGCCACGAGCTCGCCCTCGAAATCGAGCCCGGCCGCTACCTCGTCGCCGAGAGCGGCTACCTGATCACCGAGATCCGCGCGGTCAAGCAGATGGGCGAAAACACCTACTACCTCGTCGACGCCGGCTTCAACAACCTCGCCCGCCCGATCCTCTACGGCGCCTATCACCCCATGGCGATCTGCCCCAGCGACTCATCGTCCCGGCTCCCGACTCCCGACTCCCGACTCCTCCGCGACGTCGTCGTCGGCGGCCCCCTCTGCGAATCCGGCGACATCTTCACCCAAGACGAAGGCGGCTATGTCTCCCACCGCGCGCTCCCCGCAGCCAGCGTCGGCGACTACCTCGTCATCGGCTACGCCGGCGCCTACGGCTACGTCATGGCCAACAACTACAACTCCAAACCGCTCGTCGCCGAAGTCCTCATCGAAAACGGCAAGACAAACCTCGTCCGCGCGCGGCAATCACTCGACGACCTAATCCGCGGGGAGGTGATTCCAAATTAATCATCAAAATTGAGCTGAACTGCACCGCTCGCAAGAGACTATAATTCCAGAAAGGAGAAGCTGATATGTCAACGGACCTACCGCACGTCCCGTCCGAAGTCGAGTTGCTGCACACCTATCTCGGCCAGCGCTTGCATGAGGAGGGCGCGGACATATCTCTAGATGCGGCGCTTTCGGGCTTTGAGGCGTACTATCGGCAACTCCGCGATATCCGTTCGAAAGTCCGGCAAGCAACTGAGTCTCTCGATCGCGGCGAAGGAGGACCATTGGACGTGGAAGCACTCGTTGCCAGCGTACGTGAACGACTCGCCGTCCAAGGCATTGTCGACTGATGTCGCAAGCTATTTGGTCGTCCGAGGCAACGCGCGAATTAGCGGAGATCGCGTATTACATTGGTCTCCAGGAAACACGTCCTGCCACCGCGGAACGAATTATCCGGGACGTACACAAACTGGCCAACCTAATCGCGACACAGCCTGAAATGGGCGCGTCTCACCCTGAATTTGGCAGAAACGTCCGCGCATGTTCGTTTGAGAATCGTTGGATTCTGCTCTATCGGAAGGCCCAAAGTGGTATCGAAGTGCTACGCTTTGTCGACGCAACACGAGACATCGATCGAATTCTCTCGATCGACTGAACTTGGTACACGTTATATCGTCAACGCGCCGTTACTCCAACTACAAACACTCCATAAACGCCACGATGTCCGCCTTCTCCTCGGCCGTGAGCTTCGTGCCCGTCGCCAGATTGAAGAACTCCACCGTGTCGGCGAGCGTCAGCAGGCGGTCATCGTGCAAGTACGGCGGCGAGTCCTTGATGCCTCGCAACGGGAATGTCTTGATCGGCCCATCCGCCGACGCCATTCGACCGTTGACCATCTGCGGCTCGAAGAACCGCTCGGTCTGCAAGTTGTGCATCGAGAGGTCCGTGTAATAAGGAGCCGGGTGGCACGTCGCACACTGAGCCTTGCCGAAAAACAATTCCTGCCCGCGCAACTCCTGCTCCGTGGCCTTCGCCGGATCGAGCTTGCCAAACACATCCAGCTTCGGCGCCGGCGGGAAGTCGAGCAGTGCTTGGAACTCGGCCATGAAATGAACCTGACTACCTCGCTCCAGCACGTTCACGCCCTTCTTCGTCGCAATCACCGGGTCGCCGTCGAAATACGCCGCCCGCTGCTCGAATTCGGTAAAATCCTCGACCGTTTTCAGCGCCCGCTGCGAGCCGAACAGCCGCTGGATGTTCACGCCGCGCAGCGACGGCGTGTCGATCCGATGACGAAATTCCTGCGGCCGGATGTCACCCACCAGATGCGTCGCCGCATTCGTGTGGCCGTTCACGTGGCAATCGAAGCAGACCACGCCGCGGCTCGGCGCGAGCGTCCGGCGGTCGTTCGTCTGATTAAACTGCTGCTGTGGAAATGGCGTCACCAACAACCGCAAGCCTTCGATCTGCTTCGGATTCAGAATCCCGTCGAACAACTCGAAGAAGTTCATGATCGTCACGAGCTTGCCCTGCGAGACGTCGCCCAAGTCGGGCCGCGTCGTGAGATAAATCGGCGGCGGGAACTCGGGCAGAAAATGGTCCGGCAGATCGAAGTCGAGATCGAACCGCGTCAAGTCGCGCTGTTCTTGCTTCTTGATCTCGTCGATGTGAAACTTCGGAAACACCATGCCGCCCTCGGCGTGGTTCGGATGCGGCAACGGCAGAAACGCCTTGGGCCATTTGCCCGACTCGCGAACTTCCGCGGGCGACATTTTGGCCAGGTCCTCCCAGCTGGTACCGTCAGGCAATTTCGCCCGCACGCCGCTCTGCACCGCCTTGCCGCGCGACATCGTCACGCCTTCGGCCGGAGTATCCGACAAATCATAACGCTCCTCGAGCAGCGACTGTTGCCGGGCTTCGATCTCGGGCTTGGCGGCCGTCATTCGGTCGACGGTCTCCTGGAACGACTCCTTCATCACGACGGGCGAATAGCTCGTCGGCGGCGGATCGGCCCCAACGGCGGGTTGCGAGCAACAAATAAATGCCGCACCGAACACGGCCAAAATTGCGCCGTACGCACATCGCCACTTCAAATTCAATTTCCAACGAATCATATCTGCCTCCCGAGGAAGTCCTGGTGTGCATACGTCGCGCTGCAGCGCGCCACCGATCGCACGCCGACGAGTTGTAAGATAGCCGCTATGCACCTATAAGTTAAGTATCTGAATCGAATCGAACACATAGGCATTGGCTATGGAAATCAACCAACTCCGCTATTTTGTGGCCGTCGCAGAGCTGCTCAGCTTCACCAAAGCCGCCGCTCGCTGCCATGTCTCTCAGCCTTCGCTCAGCCAGCAGATCCAAAAGCTCGAACTCGACTTGGGCGTGCAACTTCTGGACCGCCTCGGCCGGCGGATCAAGCTCACCGACGCGGGCGATGTGTTTTACGACCGGGCGACCGCGGCTTTGGACGCGATCAACGACGCGAAGACGTGCGTCCAGACCAGCCTCGATTGGCAAAAGGGCGCGATCACGGTCGGCGCGATTCACACCATCGCGCCCTACCTCTTGCCCGACGTAGTCCGCCGCCTGACCAAACGATTTCCGCTCGCTCAAGTAACGGTCGAAGAACAGCTCACCGAAGAGCTAATCGCCAACTGCCTTGCCGGCGAACTCGACGTCGGCATCGTCGCATTACCGATCGCCGAGCAGCGCGTGCGAGCTGAGTCGCTGTTCACCGAAAAGCTCGTCGCCGCCGTGCCGACCGACAGTTCCCTTGCCCGCAACTCGCGACTCACGCTCGACGACGTCACCAGCGAGCCGTTCGTACTGCTTGACGACATGCACTGCCTGGGACGACAAACGCTGCAACTCTGCGCCGACCGCAATTGCGCCCGGCCGTCAGTTGCCGCACTGCACAGTTGCTCACGGTGCAAGAACTCGTCGCGCTGGGCCAAGGTGTGTCGCTTGTGCCCGAGATGGCCGCCAACCGCAATCGCGACAAGCGCGTCGTCTATCGTTCGCTCGAAGGCCCGCCGGTCGAGCGCGAGATCGGCATGATCTGGCGACCTCGCTATCGGCCCTCGCCGGCTGGTCGAGGCCGTGCTTGAGTTGGTCCGCGATATCGGCCGCAAAACGTGGCGGGCTGACTATCCCCACGCGTGCCCAATGTCTGCTCGCAGCCAATCGACCATTCAGTTGCTGGATACTCGGGATTGAGCCGCTGCCAATCGCGCAGGCGATGTTCGCCGCCAGGAATCGTGACGAGTTCACATGGCACTCCCAGTTCCTTCAGCCTGCTTCTGGAAGTTGACCGATTGCGAATAGGGAACACTTTCATCGTTCGTCCCATGAATCAACAAGCGTGGGCGGCATTTGATCGGTCAAGATGATTGAGCGGCGAAGCGTCCGCAAGCTTTCCCCGAATCGTTTCGTCCAGTTGGATGTCATGGTCGAACAGCGCCTGCAATGCCGGGGCTCACGCCTCCGCGGCGCTCGCAATCGGCCACGAGATCGGTTGGACCGGACGAGGACCAACAGGGCTTGGGGCCGCGTGGAATCGTCGGCCGTCGCGGCCGCGTAGGCAGCCAGGTGTCCGCCGGCCGAATAGCCGACGAGCGACGATGCGGTTTGGATCGCCCTTGAATTCTGCCGCATGTTCTTTTACCCAGCGGATCGCCGTCCGCACGTCGTCGATGCAGGCCGGCCAGTGGTGCTTGGGGGCGAGTCGATAGTCGATCGAAAACCAGACAAACTTAGCCTCCGTGAAGGGCTCGGTCGGCGGTACGTATACGACGGACTTGTCGCCGCCGCCCCAGCCGCCGCCGTGAATGAGAATTGCAACGGGGAACGGTCCGTCACCATCCGGGATGGAGACATCAAGCTTCAGACTCTCTCCTTCCACGCTGGCATACTCGATGTCCTGCCGGAACTCGGCCGCTTGTAAACACGAAGTGACAGATGCGGCAATCAGCAGGCCAATTATCGACCAAAAGCGTAAGTGGAGGCAATTCATCGAACGGAACTCCATCATGATCCAGAGAATAAAAGTCGGTTTTATCCGACCTGCCCTCTCGACTCGCGGCAAACTCGGGCTAAGTTGTATCGTAATCCTCGAATTATATTTATATCTCGTCCCGTCGGCCGTCACATCCTTCACTCGTCGGAAAGACATTCTTTGATCCTCTCCAGGCGTCGCGTTTGGGTGTCTTATCTCGTTGCCGCAACTAGCATTTGCGCGGCGACGGCGATTCGATTTTCGCTCGACGCGGTGTTGGGCGAGCACCTGATTTTTTCGGTTTACTATCTTGCGGTGACGCTGGCCGCCTGGGCCGGCGGGCTGCGGCCCGCATTGGTGACCGCAGTCGTGAGCAGCTTGATCGCCAATTTTCTGTTCTCAAATCCCGCGGAAAGCCTACGGATTAACAATGAGGAAGAATTCTTCGCGCTAGTGCTATTCTTGTCGGTGAGCACGGTGATCGGCGCACTAGCAGAAATCTCCCTGAAGGCACTGGCACGAGCACGAGATGCCGAGCAGCAAAAGGACGACTTCCTGGCGATTCTGGCCCATGAGCTACGGAATCCGCTGGCGGTGATTTTCTACACCAACCGCGCGGGCCATCGCACTGGAACCAAGAGTACGCGCGATCGATCGGAAATCATCGATCGGCAAGTCCAACAGCTAAACCAGATGATCGACGATCTCTTGGATATCTCGCATGTGGCGCGCGGCAAGTTTCGCCTGGAATTCGAGCCGATCGACGCCGCGGAAATCGTCGACGGGGCGATCGAAAGGGCCAACGTTCAGATCCTGGCGCGAGAGCATGTACTGACGGTCAATCGATGCGACCAGCCGCTACCCGTCTGTGTGGACCCGCTGCGTCTGGAACAGGTGGTATCCAATCTATTGGTCCACGCCGCCAAATCGACGCCGAAGCATGGAAAGATCGAGCTCCAACTCGCGCGAGAACGGCCAAGCGGTGTTCTATGTACGCGACGATGGCGACGGCATTCCAATGGACCAGCTCGGCCGCGTCTTCGACGTGTTTACGCAGATCGAGCAGTCGCTGGAACGATCCGGGAGC
Source organism: uncultured Planctomycetota bacterium (assembly GCA_963847905.1). GTDB lineage: Bacteria > Planctomycetota > Planctomycetia > Pirellulales > Lacipirellulaceae > DASYDU01. The sequence continues at coordinate 89,540 of CAWKBP010000012.1, forward strand.
GGATTGAGCATTGGGCTGGCGCTGGTGCGTACGCTGGTCGAACTGCAAGGGGGCACGGTCTCGGTCGCCAGTGCTGGCCCCGGTCGGGGGAGCGAATTCGTCGTACGCTTGCCGCTGGGCGAGAGCCAATCCAGCGAGGCGTCTCCCAGCTCCAGAGACGTGCTGTCGGAAGCGGGAGCAAAAAGTTTGCCGACGTAATCGCGGCGTCGATTTGCAGGGGCGTCAGCAATTCCAGGGTGTTTTCCACCGCGAATTTAGCTTCATTTGCGAATCGCTGCAGCCCGGCTTGGCCGATCGCCGATCCTAGACTAAGATTGTGATGGATTTCACAATCTCGCACTGGACTCTCAGCCCTTCGATTTTCCCATGGCCAAAGCCGGTCCCCGCAAAAAAGTTCCCAAGGAATTAGCGGTCATCAACGCCGACAACTGCACCGGCTGCGAGTCGTGCCTGGAGGTCTGCCCGGTCGACTGCATCGAGCTCAAAAAGATCGATCGCGGTATTGTCAAAGGCACCCAACAGTGGTGCGAGATCGACCTCGAACGGTGCGTCGGCTGCGAGGTCTGCGTCCACATCCCCGGCAAGAAGACCAACCCGTACGAGCTCACGGTCTGCCCGTGGGATGCGATCGAGATGGTGCCAACGGAGAATGTCGCCGTGGTCGTCGCTCAGATTGGCGGGCCGCCGGAGTATATCCACGAGAACTGGGACCGGCTCGTCTCGACGGCGCAGCATCTCGCGGAATTGCGCGTGGCGACTTAGTAGCTCCGCAAGTACGCGCGGAGCAAGCTCCGCCGCTAAATGGGTCATAAGCTGGCGAGCATCTTTTGCATGTAGTCGATGCTTTTCTGCGCGATTTCGTCGGGACTGGGGTCGTATTTGAAGACTTCGACGGAAACCCAGCTTTTGTAGTCGGTCTCCTTGAGCGCGGCGAAGATCGGCTCGAAATCGACTTCGCCCATTCCCGGGCCGTACAGGTTCGGATCGTTTGCGTGGAAGTGGACGGTCCAGTCGCGGCTGGCGCGGATGATGTCGGCGATCGGTTCCTTTTCGCTCGCCATCGCTTTCACATCCAGGTGCAGCTTGCAATGTGGCGAGTCGACCATCTTGGCCAAATGGATGCCGGCTGCGGCGGTGAGCATGAAATTCCCTTCGGCCGGGCCGAGCGGCTCGAGCGCGATCGTCACGCCGAACTGGCGGCAGGCCGGAATCGCCGCGTGGAGCACTTCGGCGGCGTAGGCTTCGCCGTCGGCGTACGACATGCCTTCCGGCAAGTTTCGCTGCTGCGGCGAGCCGAGGACCATCACTTTGCCGCCGAGGTCTGCGCACAGCTCAGCGAGCGCCCGCAGGTACTCAGCTGTTTGGCGCCGGACGGTTGGGTCCGCGCTGGTGAGGTAGAAGCCCTCCGTCTTGGCGAGTAGCCAGTGGAGGCCGACGACTTCGAGTCCCGCCTCTTCCGCCTGGCCCCGGACTTCAACGATTTTCTCGGCGGGCACGCGTCGGGCGTCGAACGGTACATCCTGCGGCGCGAGCGTAAACGGCGCGATTTCGACGCCCGTGTAACCGAGTTTGCGGATCGTGGAAAATGTGTCGGCAAACGACCGATCGCCGAACATTTCGTTGCAAATGGCAAACTTCATCGTCTGGTCACCACCGTGTCGGAAGAGCTCACCGCGACTTGCGGCGTTGCCCCTATTTTACCATATTGAGAGTCGCCTTTCACCTCTTCGTTTTCACGCTCACCAGGAACCGTCATGTCGGATCAAGACGCTGTCGTCGAACACGCCGTGCAAACCGAACTACTGCCGATCTCCACGCTGAAAGTTGGCAAGATTCATCAGGGCGACTGCATCGAGTCGATGCAGCGAATCGACTCGGGCACGATCGATCTGGTGTTCGCCGATCCGCCGTTTAACATCGGCTACGAATACGATCAGTACCACGACCGCCAGGAAGACGAAGCGTACATCACTTGGTCACGGACCTGGATGGAAGAGGTGCATCGCATCTTGAAGCCGGGCGGCACCTTCTGGTTGGCGATCGGCGACGAGTATGCGGCAGAGCTAAAGGTCGACGCCGAGCACAAGATTGGCTTCTCAACGCGGAGCTGGGTCGTCTGGTACTACACGTTCGGCGTCAATTGCAAGATGAAGTTCTCGCGGTCGCATGTGCATTTGTTCCACTTCGTGAAGGACGAGAACGAAGTTCACGTTCAACGCCGAGGACCCGAGCGTGCGGGTGCCGTCGGCACGGGCGCTGGTGTATGCCGACAAAAGAGCGAACCCCAATGGGCGGTTGCCGGACGATACGTGGATTCTGCGTCCGCAGGATTTGCCCCACGGCTTCGACACGATGGACGACACGGTGTACTTCGCGCGTGTCGCCGGCACATTTGCGGAGCGGCAAGGTTTTCATGGCTGCCAGATGCCAGAGCAGCTGTTGGGGCGGATCGTCCGCGTGAGTAGCAACCCGGGCGACGTGGTGCTCGACCCGTTCGCGGGCAGCGGCACGACGCTGGCCGTGGCCAAGAAGCTCGACCGCCAGTGGATCGGTTGCGAGCTGTCGGAGGAATACGTGCGGGCCGCGACGGAGCGGCTGGCGAATGTCCAAGTTGGCGCGGCGCTCGATGGGCCGGCGGATCCGATCGCGAGCGCTCCGAGCACGTCGAACGGGCGGAAGCTAAAGGTGGAAGCGAGTGAGACCGCAACACAGTCGCCGAACACGGGAAAGGTGGCGGAAGAACCCGCGGAGCGTAGTTCCGCGGTTAGCGCCGCACCGGTTGTGAAATCGGCGAAGCGAGAGCTGCGGGAGTTGGTCCGCGACACGATCGTCGAGGCGTTTTTCGCTGCTCATGACGGATACTCGATCGATTGGCTGCTGGCGAATCCGCAGCTGCAGGAAGTCTTTCACGAAGAATGCCGCGAAGCGGGCCTGATCGGCGGCCCGGTCGACTGGAACCGCGAGCTGTTGCGAATTCGCAAGACCGGCGGCTTCCCGAAGCGCGGCAAGATCAAGAAGGTGCATGTCTCGGATGACGAGCTCGACGCCTACGATTTCGCTGCCGAGATCGGCTGGCGGCTGGCGAACGACAAGTTTCACGGCCCCTCGCTGGATGAGATTCTCTGCGATCCGGAAAAGGCGGCGTATTTTGGCCGGATTGCGAAGCGGTTTGCCCCGGGCTTCGAGCCCGTCCATTATCGCTGGGCGGCACTTCGACTGCGCAAAGCGAGCCGCGACCTGGTCGACGAGGTGAAGCAGTATCACTTCGTGTTCGTCAAACGCGACTTCGCTCGCTTCCAAGCGTGGAAGCGTTTCAAACCGGCGCGGCTGGCGGGGCAGCAAGGCATCTATTTGCTGCGCGGCGACTACAAGGAGCCGCTGTATGTCGGCCAGACGCGCGACCTCGGCCGCCGGCTTGCTCAGCATTTGGAATGCGCGGCGATGGCGGAAGTTGTCAGGCACGTTTCGGTCATCGCGGGCAGCGATTTGCCCGGCGAGGAGTACCGCGCCGCGTTTAAGGAAGACCTCGTTCGCCGTTATCAACCGCGGTGGAACGTGAATCTGGTGGGACTCGCGAAGACGACAGGCGATTGATCGATCAGCCGGTGGTGCGCATACCCGCCGCGACGCCTTTGACGGTCAGCTGCTGCAGGTGGGTCAGGTCCTTCGGTTGCTCGTCGTTGCTAGTTCGGGCGCGATGTTGCAGTTCGACTTGGATCAGGTTCAACGGGTCGACGTAGCCGTTACGGAAGATGATCGAACGCTTGAGCCAAGGGACGTCGTCGAGCAATTCGGCGGAGGCGGTTGCTGCCCGGAGTGCGTCCCCGGTCCGCCGCCATTCGGCCTCGATCATGCTCGTGATTTCGCAGCAGCCGGGGTCGTTTCCCGTCAATTCGGCGTAGTGGCGGAATACGGGAAGATTCGACTTGGCCACGGCCAGCACCGCGTTGTCGATCGTCGCGCGAAAGAAGGGCCATTCTTTGTACATCGAACGCAACTGGTCGACCGAATCCGGCGATTCGTCGAGGAACTCACCAATTGCCGCCCCCAGCCCGTACCAGGCCGGGATCAGGCAGCGGCACTGGGTCCAGGCGAAAACCCAGGGGATCGCCCGCAGGTCTTCGATGCGGTCGGTGGCCACGCGGCGCGAAGGGCGCGAGGCGATTTGCAGGCCCTCGATGTCGGCAATCGGCGTGACTTCGCGGAAGAACTTGCCGAAGGATGGATGCTCAACTAGCCGACGATAAGCGGCTAGCGACGTCGTGGTGAAGTCATCGAGATGCGATCTCCACTCGTCGGGGATCGGTAGCGTGCCCTGCGTGCTGGCAACAAGCACTGACCAGAGCACCTGCTCAAGATGCCGGAAGGCAACTTTTGGATCGTCATAGCGCTCGGCGAGGATCTCGCCTTGCTCGGTGAGGCGGAGCGAGCCGTCAAACGCGGGAGTCGGCAACGAGAGGATCGCCCGGGCCGCCGGCCCACCGCCGCGACCGAGCGAGCCGCCACGACCGTGGAAGAATGTGAGCTTCACGCCGCGCGCTGCCGCCACCTCGTGCAAGTCAGCCTGGGCCCGCTGTAGATTCCAGCAGGCGGCAAGGTAGCCGCCGTCCTTGGTGCTATCGGAGTAGCCGATCATTACGATTTGCCGGTCGCCGAGGTCGGCGAGCCATTCGCGGTAAACGGCGTTGTCGAGCAGCGTAGCGAGGATTTCGGGCGCCCGTTCGAGATCGCTGATCGTCTCGAACAGCGGCACGACCGGTAGTCGCAGCTCGGCGTCGCGGGGATGTCCGCCGTCGGTCTGCTCGGACCATTTCCAGAGCCAGAGGACGGTGAGCAAATCGCTCGGCTCGCGAGTCATGCTGACGACGTGGCCGCCGAGCGCACCCATTCCAAACTGGCGGGCGACACTACGGATGGTGCGAAACAGGGCGAGCGTCTCGACTGTTTTCGGGTTCGGCCGCGCCGGTTTGCTGGCGGTCCGCGGGTCGAGCCCGCCGGAGAGCAATTGCTGCCGCTCGGCTTCCGTAGGCAAGTCTTCGCCGATCAATCAAACCAGCGTCGCGCCAGAAGTCTTCCATCACCTCGCGGTAGACAGCCGCGTGTTGCCGGACGTCGAGCCGCGCGGTGTGGAAGCCGAACACGGTGATTTGATCGAGCCACGACTGGACTTCGTTGGCAGCAACTTCCGTGTTGCCATCTTCGAGGAGCACCTGGCGAATCAATTCGACGTCGGCCGACAGCTCGGCTGCAGAAAGATAGCACCCGCTGGGCGGCGGGACATTAAGTTCGACCGACGCCGTTCGCTCCAGCCGCCAGCGGATCACGCGGAGCCAGCGGCGATACGACTCCAGCGCACCGTGGCCCTCGAGCTCTTGTACCAGCTGCGGCCACTTTTGGCTGACGGCGGCGATCTCTGCTTCGAGTCGTGCGGTCACCGGCGATTGGCGCCGCGAGATGCTGAGCGAGTCGGCCAACTCGTGGCGGGTTTCCAGGTGGGATTGAAGTGCGGCCCGACGCAGCCAATGACAGGTTTGAGCCGTGATGTCGGCAGTGACGAACGGATGGCCATCGCGGTCGCCGCCCATCCAGGAGCCGAAGCTGAGGACGCGCGGGAGTTTTATATCGGCCTCGGGAAAAACCGCCGCGATTGCCTCGCGCAATTCGCCGAGCACTTTGGGAACGGTCGCCCACAACACCGGCTGAAACGACAGGCCGCGACGAACTTCGAGCGACACGGTCGGTGGGCTGGGGCGGATAAAATCGGTCTGCCAGAGCTTGATCAGCTCGCCGCGCAGCTGCGAATAGAGCTTTTCGACTTCGGCGGGAAGCAACTGCTCGGAATCCAGCTCGTTCATCAGGCCGCGGATAGCACGCATCTTGGAACGGAGCGACCGCCGCTTGGCTTCGGTTGGATGGGCGGTGAAGACGAGCTCGACGTCGATGCGGTCGAGCAGCGCCTGGACGGCCGAGGCGGACACGTCGCGACTGCGAAGCGAGTCGACTGCGCGGAGGATCGATTCTCGATAGGGCTCGGGGTGGGACTCGGCTTCGCGGCGACGGAGCGTGCGGACGCGCTGCCGATCTTCGGCCAGATTTGCCAGCTCGAGGAACGTGCTGAACGCTCGCACGACGATCCGCAGCTCTTCGAGCGAGAGGCTGGCGAGCCGCTGCGACAATTGCTCTCCAGCCTCGGGTTCGCTGCTGGCAAATTGCCGGGCAAGGCGGCGGATGTCCTCGACCAAGTTGAACGATGCGTCGCCTTCAAAGCGGCGTATGACATCGCCAAACATGCGGCCCAAGAGGTCGATCTCACGACGGAGTGGGTCATCATTGCTCATGGTGGTGAGCGTCAGTTCGCGGCGAGTCGGAAAGTGTCTACTCACCGAGCGGCGCGAACGAACGGTCATGATCCTTGTAGGCTAAGACATTGCCTGTGACGAAATCGTAAACCCAACCATGGATGCCGAGTCGACCGTCCCCAATTGCATCGGCCACGCAGGGATGCGTTCGCAAGTTTTCGAGCTGCACGGCGACGTTGGCCGCGACGGCGCGGTCCATCGCATCCGGTGCGTCAATGCCGCCGCCTTCTTCGACCAGCTTGCGAGCCCGCGCGGCGTGGTGCAACCAATTAGTGACCTCGGGTAAGTGGCGGATGTTTTCTGGATGCAATAGGCCCGCGACTGCCCCACAACCGGCGTGGCCGCAGACGATGATGTTGGGCACCTTGAGCTGGACGACGGCGAATTCAATCGTGGCGGTCACACCGCCGACGAAATCGCTATGTTCTGGCACGATGTTGCCGGCGTTGCGGAGCACAAAAAGCTGGCCGGGCTCGGCCTGCATGAATAGAAATGGGTCGATCCGCGAATCGCTGCAGGTGATGACCATCGCACGCGGCGTCTGGCCGGTCGCCAGCTCGGCAAAACGCTCGTGGTATTGGGGGTGCACATCCCGTTGAAAGGCGCGAACGCCGGCGATAATGTCGTCCACGTTCTGCAGTCCTATGCTAGAGCCGAGCGAGCCTGAGAGTGTCATTGTGACGAATGGCACGGGCCGAGCCAAGACCCACGTTTTAGGGCACTATCACGTTAATTCGAAGTGGCGGCCTGCTGCCTGGCAATGTGTCGGTTTTCGCTTTGCACGAGCTGGCCGCAGGCGGCAGCGACGTCGGCGCCGAGCGAGTAGCGGATAGTGGTGACGAAGCCGGCGGAGCGGAGAATCTCGGCGAAAGCGTCGCGCTCGGGGCGCGCCGTCGTGCGGAGCTGCGGGGCGGAATCGATCGGGTTGTACGGAATTAGGTTCACATGCACGTCGAGCCCGGCGAGCCAAGCGGCGAGTTCACGGGCATCGTCGGCCGAGTCGTTGAGGCCGGCGAGCATTAGGTATTCGATCATCACCGTGTGTTGCTGGATCTTGTTCACCGCGGCAATGGCTGCCCGCAGCTCGTCGAGCGAATACTTCGCCGCGAGCGGGATCATTCGCTCGCGGACCTCCGGGCGGACGCTGTGCAGACTGAGAGCGAGGTTTACTTGCGGGAAGCGGCGCGCGCAGCGGATCATGGCGTCGGGGATGCCGACAGTGGATACGAGGATGCGGCGGGACGGATAATGGAACAGCTCGGGAGCCAACAGTGCGGCGACGACTTCGTAGAGCGTCTCTTCGTTGTGGAACGGCTCGCCCATGCCCATGAAGACGATGTTGCGGACGATGCGCCCTTCCGCGGCGAGTCGCTCGCCGGCAAGCACCACCTGATCGAGAATTTCGGCGACCGTGAGATTCCGCGCGATGCCCATCTGGCCCGTCGCGCAGAAGCTGCACGCTGCCGCACAGCCAACTTGAGACGAAACGCAAAGGGAGACTCGGCCGGTGCCGGTCCGCATCAGCACCGCTTCGATCAGCATTTCGGCGTTGGTTCGCAGCACGAGCTTGGTCGCGCCGTCGACCTCCGAATCGAACGCCTGCTCAACGGTGAGCGGATGAAACTCCGCTCGGCGAGCAAACTCCGCCCGCACGCCATCCGGCAGTTCGGCCAAGGCCGCCTCGACGCCGAGAAATTTTTTGAAAAAGGCAGTCCGCAACGCCTGCAACCGCCGCGGCTCGAACTTCAGTTCGGCCCGTAATCGGTCGACCGCTGGCGAATCGTAGATGGAGATTCGTTCGGACACGGCATTTAGCTCAACACGGTTTTGCCGGGCGAGTTGGGAATCTCGGCGACGAATCGCGGCACGGAATATCCAGGGAGCAGCTCGCGGAGTTCGGCGATGATCCGCCTACCCGTTGCGACAGGCACTTCGAAGTGGGCGGCGCCGGCAACGCGGTCGAGCTGGTGCAAGTAGTATGGCATCACGCGGTGGTCGACCAGTTTTTCGCATAGTGCGGCCTGGGCAGTCGTCGTGTCGTTGACGCCGCGCAAGAGCACGGCTTGATTCAGGAGCGGGATACCGGCATCCGACAGTTTCGCTAGCGCCGACGCGACGTGCTGGTCGATTTCATTTGCGTGATTCGCGTGTATGACGACAAACGGCGTTAGCGGCGTGCCGCGGAGCAGATCGACGAGCTCGTCGGTCACACGTTCGGGGATGACGATCGGCAGTCGGGTGTGCACGCGCAACCGCCGCAGGTGCGGAATCGCCGCGAGCGATTCCACCAGGCGGGCGAGCATCGAGTCGACGACCATTAGCGGATCGCCGCCGCTGAGGATCACTTCGTGTATTGAGTTGTCGGATGCGATCTCATCGAGTGCGGGCTGCCAGTCGGCGAGCGATCGCGGCCCGTCGGCATACGGGAAGTGGCGGCGGAAGCAGTAGCGGCAGTGGATCGCGCAGACGCCCGTGGTCACCAAGAGCACGCGGCCTTCGTACTTATGCAGCAGCCCCGGCTGTCGCGTGGCCGCGGCATCGTCGACCGGGTCGGTCACGAAACCCGGCACATCGTCCAGCTCGTCGACGAGCGGCAATACTTGACGCAAGAGCGGGTCGTTTCGGGCGCCCGGCTGCATGCGGGCCACGAAGCCCCGTGGGGCGAAGAGCGAGAAATTCCTGTTCGCCGCACCGACCCGAGCGACCCGCTCGGCCAACTCGTCCGGCAAGCCCAGGATGCGGCACAACTGGCCCGGATCGCGGATGGCGTCGCGGACCGCCTCCTGCCACGAGGCATATTGCGGCGGGGCCCAGGTGGGGCGGACAACGGGCTCGCTGGCGGATAGAATGGTCACTTCGATTTTTCCGGCGGATTTTTGGGGCCCTGGGCTCTCCATTTCCCCAGTCTTTCCTACCACACAGCATAACCTGCGAATAGCGGACATCCGAGGCTACACGTGACGACCTACAGCACCAGCGACTTTCGCAAAGGTATCAAGATCCAAATCGACGGCGTACCGTACGCGATGGTCGAAATGAACTTCCGCAAGCCGGGCAAAGGGACCGCGCTGTACGAGTGCCGGATGAAGAACCTGATGCGCGGGACCATGCTGGACCGCACCTATCGGGCCGGCCAGACGCTCGAGGGCGCCGATATTTCGGAGTTCGAGGCCCAATATCTCTACCGCCAGGGCGAAAACTTTGTATTCATGGCCACCAGCGACTACGAGCAGTACGAGCTCACGGCCGAGCAGGTGGGCGACATTTGGAAGTGGTTGAAGGAAGGCACGCCCTGCACGCTGATGGTCTGGGACAACAAGCCGATCGGCGTGACGCCGCCAAACCATGTGATTCTCAAGGTCGAATACACCGAGGAGACCGCGCGTGGCAACACGGCGACCAACGTACAAAAGCCGGTCAAGCTCGAAACGGGCGGCGAGATGACCGCGCCGGCCTTTGTTAACACCGGCGACTACCTCCGCATCGACACCCGCACCGGCGAATACGTCGAGCGGGCGAAGGCACCAGAAGAATAGGATTAAATTGGCTGCGAGCGCGATCGAGTCACGACCCGACGGAACCATCGATTCCCCTTTTCTCATCACGGAGTCCAATCCATGGCTATGTCCGCACTAGGTTTGCTCGGAATCATCGGCCTGATCGCCGTTGTGTTGGTCGTCTGGGGAGTTGGGATCTATAACCAACTGGTGGCGCTGAAGAACCGCTATCAGAACGCGTTCTCCCAGATCGAGGTCCAGCTCAAGCGCAGGTACGACCTGATTCCGAACTTGGTCGAAACGGCCAAGGGGTACATGTCCCACGAGAAAGGGACGCTGGAAGCGGTAATCCAGGCACGAAATCAGGCGGTGAGCGGGCTGAGTAAAGCGGCCGCCAATCCGGGCGATCCGGCGGCGATGCAGGCACTCGCGTCCGCGGAATCGGGTTTGACCGGCGCACTCGGACGGCTGTTTGCCTTGTCGGAAGCCTACCCCGACTTGAAGGCCAACCAGAACATGGCCCAGCTAAGCGAGGAAATCACCTCAACCGAAAACAAGGTCGCCTTCGCGCGGCAGGCGTACAACGACTCGGCCACTTCGTACAACATCTATCGCCAAAGCTTTCCGCCCGTGCTCTTCGCCGGCATCCTCGGCCACGGCCAGAATGCGGAGCTGTTGGACTTCGACGACGCCCAGATTGCGGAAGCGCCCAAGGTATCGTTCACCTAACGAGTCGAGTGCGGAGAGTCGAGAGTCAGAGGCCGAAAGTGGGCATGATTCAGGCTCTCAACGGTTGACTCTGGACTCTCGACTCCGCCCATGGCCACTGACTTTTTCGAACGTCAATCGACGGCCCGCCGCAATACGAAGTGGCTGATCTGGACGTTTTCGTTGTCGGTCATCGCCATTCTTGTGACGACGTTTGTGGCGACGACGATCGCCGTGGGCGCCGCCGAGGATGGGCCGAATGGTTTTGCCCCCAAAGGAAACTTCCCGTGGCAGATTCCCGGCGTGGCGACCGTCGGCGCGTTGGGGCTGATCGCCGGCGGCAGCCTGTTCAAGATTGCTCAGCTCTCCGGCGGCGGCACCGGCGTCGCCGAACGGCTCGGCGGGCGGCGGATCTATCCGAACTCGCTCGAGCCGAACGAGCGGCGACTGCTCAACGTGGTGGAAGAGATGGCTCTAGCGTCGGGCGTGCCCGTGCCGCCTGTGTTCCTGATGAAGGATGAAGAGGGCATCAATGCATTCGCCGCCGGCTTCTCGCCCAGCGACGCAGTGATCGGCGTCACCCGCGGCTGTGTCGAACAGCTTTCGCGCGATCAACTCCAAGGCGTGATCGCCCACGAGTTCAGCCACATCCTCAACGGCGACATGCGACTCAACTTGCGAATGATTGGCGTCCTATACGGCATCATGTTGATGGGACTGGTGGGCCGAGAGTTGCTGCGGTTCGCCAGCTTCCGCGGCAGACGCAGCCAGAAAAACGACCCGACGATTTATTTTTTGCTCATCGGGCTGGCCATGCTGGTCCTTGGGTTTCTCGGCATGTTCCTGGGCAATCTGATCAAGGCGGCAATCTCGCGGCAGCGGGAATTTCTGGCCGATGCGTCGGCGGTGCAGTTCACGCGGAATCCGGAGGGGATCGCCGGAGCGCTCAAGCGGATCGGCGGTGCGGTGTCGGGATCGATGCTCACGAACCCGCGGGCGGCCGAACTGAGCCACATGTATTTCTCGTCGGGCGTGAGCAGCTTGTTCGCCACGCATCCGCCGCTTGCGGAGCGCATCCGGCGGCTCGATGCGCGGTGGGACGGCAAGTTCCCGCCGCCGCTCACGGCCGCGGCCATCAAGGGGCTGGCCGGCGGCGACGCGGCTGGATTTCTAGGTGAAGAGGCGGCACTCTTTCGACCGCAGGTCTCGGTCGACGTGGTCCGCCATGCTGCCGATCAAATCGGCAGTCCCCAAGAGGTCCATCGCCGCTACGCCGAAGAACTTGTGGCTGCCATGCCGCCGCCAGTGGTCGACGCGGCGCACGAACCGTACGGGCGCGGGCGGTGATCTTTGCCTCGCTGCTCGACGTCGATCCAAGCATTCGCGCAGTGCAACTTGACGCACTCAAGCGGCTCTCGGAACCGGGAGTCTACGAGCTGACTCTGAAGCTGATTCCCGCGGTCGATCGACTCGACGTGCGGGCCTACCTGCCCCTGGTGGATATGTCGCTGCCGGCGCTGCGGGCGCTGAGTCCGGCGCAGTACCAGTCGTTTTCACAGTGTTTTGTCCAATTGGTGCAGGCGGACAAACGGCTTGGGCTGTTCGAGTGGACGCTGCACCAGATTCTGCTGCGTCACTTGCGGCCGCAGTTCGAACGCGTCCGCCCGCCGAAGGCGCGTATACAACAGCCTGCAAAAGCTCGGCGGCCCCTGTTCGGTGCTCCTCTCGACGCTCGCGCGGGCCAGCCAATGCGACGAGCAATTCGCATTCGACAGCGGAGCGGCTCTGCTGAGTGAAGTGCCGCTCGAGTTTCTGCCGGCCGAGCGGTGTGGCCTCAACGATTTGCAGGCCGCGCTTGAGCAGTTGGCACAAGTGGACACAAAACAACGCGGGCGGCTGGTCGACGCCGCGGCGGCCGCGATCTGCGCCGACGCCGAGGTTCACATTGAGGAGGCCGAGTTGCTGCGCGGCATTTGCGACATGCTCGATTGTCCGATGCCGCCGCTGTTGCCGGGGCAAAAAGTTGGCGTCAAGCAGGCCACATCATGAAGGCGTCCGCTTCATTAGCAGCGCTCCAGCAGCGGGCCGATTTAATGCGGCGGTTGCGCAGAATTCTTCCGCGAGCGCGGGTTCCTCGAAGTCGAAACGCCGGTCGTGGCGGACGAAGTGATTCCCGAACTGCACATCGAGCCCTTGCGGCTGGAGAATGGCCAGTTTCTGCAGGCGTCGCCCGAGCTCCACATGAAGCGGCTGCTTGCGGCAGGAGCCCCAGCAATCTTCCAAGTATGCCACTCGTTCCGTGCCGGCGAGCGTGGGCAGCTTCACAATCCAGAATTCACGATCGTCGAGTGGTATCGCGTGGGCGACGACATGCGGACGGGAATCGATCTGGTCGACGAGATGATGCAAACGCTGTTGAGTACTGATTCGGCGACACGAACGACGTATGCTGGGGCGTTGGAGAAACACGCAGGCGTCAATCCGCACACCGCGAGGCTCGAAGAACTCGCGTCTCTCGAGTAGGGCTCCGGCCGGAATGAACGTCGCCGATCGCGACGAATGGCTGAATCTCATTCTGGCCAAGCACGTCGAGCCAAACTTGGGCTGCGACCGGCCCGAAATCATCTACCACTACCCGGCAACCCAAGCAGCTTTGGCCCAAACAGTGACTGACTCCGCCGGCGAGGAAGTCGCCGAGCGATTCGAACTTTACTACCGCGGCATCGAGCTCGCCAACGGCTATCACGAACTATCGGACGCAGCCGAACAGCGCCATCGCTTTGAAGAAGTGAACGCGGCCCGCATCGCCGACGGCCGCCCTGCCCTACCCTTGCCGGAGAGTTTACTTCGCTCGCTGGAGCAAGGGTTTCCCGATTGCACGGGCGTCGCGCTGGGCTTCGACCGGCTGGCAATGCTGGCGGCGGGCGCAACGTCGATCGACGAAGTGATGACTTACACTTCCCTGCATGGTATGATTCAGTAGAAGGGATGGACACGATGCTCGTTGATACCGGCTTGACATTTCGCGAGATTGTCATGAACGATCCGCTGCCGAAAGGTGCAATTCAGCAAGCCGTCGTGAATTATCTCGTTGGGCGCGACGACGCCGCAGTTTTCGGAGCGATGGCGGTCAATGTCTATATCGACGAGCGCCGCATGACGGAAGACGTGGACATCGTCTCGACGCATGCCGGGGAACTGGCCGAAGCGATTCAAACACTCCTCAACGAGCAGTTTCACATCGCTGTGCGAATTCGGGAGGTCCGAGACGGAGTTGGTTTTCTTCTCTACCAAATTGCCAAGCCGAAGAATCGCCATTTGGTCGATGTGCGTCCGGTCGATACATTGCCCCCAACGGATCGAATCGATGGCGTTCTGGTGGTGACACCGGCCGAATTGATAGCCGGCAAAGTACTCTCCTGCGTACGACGCAAGGGACGTCCCAAATCGTTTACCGACCGCCGCGATTTAGCCCATATGCTTCTCAGATATCCAGAGTTGAAAGTCACCGGAGGTGTGGTTCAACGGCGGCTGGAAGCTCAAGATCCAGGCGAAGCCGTACTCGTTTTTTGGCGCGAGCTCGTCGCAGAGGAAATCGCCCCCGAAGTGGAAGACGACGAATTCTCGTAGAATCTAGGTACGAGCTAACGAATCACTTCTTCCTGCCGACGGCCTTGTGGCGGAAGCAGGTTACGAGGTGGTCGTTGACCATGCCGACGGCTTGCATGTGGGCATAGATGATCGTGCTGCCGACGAATTTGAAGCCGCGCGATTTGAGGTCCTTGCTCAGCGCGTCGGATTCCTTCGACGTGGCCGGCATCTGTTTCATCGTTTGGATGCGATTCTGAATCGTGCGGCCGTCGACGAAGCTCCAGATATATTTGTCGAACGTGCCAAACTCCTCCTGCACTTCGAGAAAGTGGCGAGCGTTGGCGACCGCCGCCGTCACTTTGAGCCGGTTGCGGATGATGCCGGGGTCGGTGAGTAGTTTTTCGATTCGCTGGGTCGTGAACCGGGCCACCTTTTCGGGTTCAAACTGAGCGAACACGCGGCGATAGTTTTCGCGTTTGCGCAGCACGGTGGACCAACTCAGTCCGGCCTGGGCACTTTCGAGCGTAAGAAACTCGAATTGTTTGCGGTCGTCATGCACCGGCACGCCCCACTCCAGATCGTGGTAGTCGAGCATCAATTGGTCGGCCTTGCCCGGCCAGCTGCAGCGCTGCTTTTCTTTTGCCGCCATCGCGTCACCTCCACTCACTCGCGTTCGTAGCACTCGAAACAAACCGGAAACTCATTCGCATCGTCCGCCGGATGCTGGCTCCGATTCGACGAGGCGCCAGTGGCTGGCGTCGAACTCTGGAAATGTCGTATCGCCTTCCACTGGAGCAAGCACACGAGTTAGATACAACCGGTCGGCAAGCGGCAGAGCGAGGCGGTAAATCTCCGCCCCACCGATGATGAACGCCTCTTCGTCGCCGGCCAAGCGGGCCAGTGCGAGGGCGTCGTCCAGGCTCGCGGCAACCTGCACGCCTTCCGCCTGATAGCCGTTCTGCCGCGTAACGACTACCATTCGCCGTCCAGGGAGTGGTCGGCCGATCGACTCCCAGGTTTTGCGGCCCATGATGATCGTGTGTCCCATCGTCAGCCGTTTGAATCGCTGCAGATCGGCCTTGAGATGCCAGGGCAGCTGGCCGTCGCGGCCGATGACGCCGTTTTCTGCCATGGCTGCGATGATGGAAATCTGCATCGCCGACACCTATACCGCTACTGGCGCCGAGATGTGTGGATGCGGCGTGTAGTTTTCGAGCTGGAAGTTTTCGAACTCGAAATCGAAAATCGAGCGGATCGAGGGGTCGATTCGCATCGTCGGCAGCGGCCGCGGGTCGCGCGTGAGCTGCAGCCGGGCCTGTTCGAGATGGTTGTCGTAGAGATGGGCGTCGCCGAGCGTGTGGATGAAATCGCCGGGATCGTAGCCAGTGACCTGCGCGACCATCATGGTGAGCAGCGCGTAGGAAGCGATGTTGAACGGCACGCCGAGAAACACGTCGGCGCTCCGTTGGTACATCTGGCAGGAGAGCCGTCCATCGGCGACATAGAACTGAAACAGCAAATGGCAGGGCGGCAGCGCCATCGCCGATACGTCGGCCGGGTTCCAGGCGCTCACGATGAGCCGCCGCGAATCGGGGTTCGATTGGATCTGCTCGATCACGTCGCTGATCTGATCGATCGACTCGCCATTCCGGCCGGGCCAGGAGCGCCACTGGTGGCCATACACGGGGCCAAGCTCGCCTTCTGCGTCGGCCCATTCGTTCCAGATCGTCACGCCGTGGTCCGCGAGGTAGCGAACGTTTGTCTCGCCGCGGAGGAACCAGAGCAGCTCATAAACGATCGATTTCAAATGCAGCTTCTTGGTGGTCACCAGCGGAAAGCCATCGGCCAGATTGAATCGCATCTGGTGACCGAACACGCTGCGCGTGCCGGTGCCGGTGCGATCGCTTTTGGCGACGCCTTCGTCGAGGATTCGTTGGACGAGATCGAGGTATTGCTGCATGATTGCAATTGTAGCGAAAAGTCGGGGGCGGGGACGCCCCGGCTCGCTCGAGTGCGCGCTACTTTTCCTTCGCCATCAGTTCTTCGACCAGCTTCGCCAACAGCGCGGGGTCGTCTTTCTTCTGCAGGTGCTCGATCCGGTCGGCGGGGATTTCGAGTTTTTCGAGCGCGCTGGTGATGAATTTCCACTGCTTCTCGCGGCCCTTGCCCTCGGCCAGGTAGAGCTCGGTCACGAGCTCGCTGAGCCGCTGGAGCGAGATCGACTCGCGGTTGTCGTAGTAGTTCTTGATGATATTCTGCTGATGTTTGCTGTACTTCTGGTTCATTGCCCGTTCTATCCTCTTGAGTTCCGTCTGGATTCGGTCCGTCCGGGAATAAGGTAAGCTCCCCTGGGGCCGCCTTTTCGGCCACCGGGAGGCGCGGTAGAGTAGTAAGCTACCCGCTGGGGCCATTCCGTCAACCATCCGAAATTACTGGTTCACCGACATGCCGCTGGTCAAGTTCATCAAAGAGAACAAGGAAATCGACGTTCCCGTAGGTGCCAATCTCCGCAAAGAAGCGATGAAGGCCGGGATCAATGTCCACCAAGGGATCAACGGATTTGGCGCCACGATCAACCAATTTGCGAATTGCCATGGCATCGGCCAGTGTGGTACCTGTCGCGTCAAAATCACCAAGGGCATGGAAAACGCCAGCCCGATGGGATTCCTCGAAAAACTGCGGTTCTACAATCCATTGCCGGACCCTGTCCCCTGCATGTCCTATATCGGCAACGAAGACACGATGCGGCTAGCTTGCCAGACGCTCGTCAATGGCGACATGGAAGTGGAGACCGGCCCGCCGCTAAATCTGTTCGGCGACAATTTCTTCAGCTAGCAGAAGCTATTTAAGCATCAGCAGGCGACTCACCTTCTGGCTAAAAGCTAATAGCTAACCGCTAGCTAACAGCTTTCCTCACCCATGAAACAAGTCGTCGCGATCGTCAAACCCTTCCTGGTCGAAAAGATTCTCGATGCCCTTCGCCGGGCCCCGCTCGAAGCGGTGAGCGTCCGCGAAGTGAAAGGGATGGGCAAGCAGAAGACCTATCTCGACGCTTACGCCGACTCGGAATACTCGCAGACATTTCTCCCCAAGGTCGAGATCACGCTCTGGGTCGACGACACGCGAGCCGAGGACGTCGCCCGCAAGATCGTCGAGATCGCCCGCACGGGACGGATGGGGGACGGTAAGATTTTCATCCTGCCGGCCGATTCGTACGAAGCGGTGATCGATATCGCGGGGTAACTCGACCGCAAGCGATGCGCGACGTCGAAATCACAGAAGTGAACTCGACTCGCTCAGTCGCGCTCGGCGGCGTCAAAGAGGCGATTGAAGCGAACGCGGTTCTCGGCAAACATGTGCTCCGCCTCGGCCACGAGTTCACCCGAGTCGGAGTAGCCCAGTAGGAAGGCGAGTTTGTCGAGTTCTTTCGGGTTATCCGGCAATTCGTGCCGGCCGGCGGCGTTCATCAGGCGGATTCGGGCTTCGACGCTGCGTTGGAAACGGTAGCTGCGGCGGAAGTAGTCCGCGTCGTCGGCCGACAAGTAGCCGCCCGCCTCGAGCGCTTCGAGGGCCTCGACCGTTCCCGGCCGGCGAATCGACGCGTCGGCACCGCCGTGCTTAAGCTGCAGCATCTGCACGAGGAACTCAATGTCGACCGTGCCGCCGGTGCCACGCTTGAGATTGCGCTCCGACGCGGTTTCTTCAAGCCGCATCCGCATCTGGCGAATCTCGGTTGCAAACTCGGGCTTCCAGGCCGGGCCAAAAGCGGCATCGGCCACGGCCTGCATCGCATACTCGGCCGCCGCCGGCGCGCCGAGCACGACGCGTGCTTTGCACAGCGCCTGGCGTTCCCACAATTGGCCGCGGCCTTCGGAAAAATACCGGGCGAATGCATCGATCGGCACCGCCAACAGGCCGCTCTTGCCGGTCGGCCGCAGGCGGGCGTCGACTTCGTACAGCCGGCCGTTCGGACCGAGGTGGCTCATCATGCGGATCACGCGCTGGCCCAGCTCGCTGAAGAAGTGGCCGTTGGTGGTGCTGCCGTGCGAACCGCGTTGGCGGCCGAGCGTGTTGCCGCCGGCTTCGTAGAGGAAGATGAGGTCGAGGTCGCTATGGTAGTTCGGCTCGCGGCCGCCGAGCTTGCCGAGCGCGAGCACGACCGGCTCGCAGGCGTCCCCCTCACGGTCGGCAAAACGCTGCCATTGTTGCACGGCACCGGCGGTCGGCGGCTCCGACTCGCTGGGGATGATGATCGTCGGCTCGCCAAATTTTTCGACCAGCTTCGTATATTCGCTCGCAGCGATCTGGCGGAGACAGGCCTCGGCCACATCCGCGAGCGCCGCGTGTGTCGAGCGGACGTCGTCCTTGCCGAGCACGTCGCGGACGCCAACTCGCAAATGCTGAGCGTTCTTGAAGCTGTGCAAAATCGGGTCGAGGTCCTCGGCCCCTTTGCTCAAATCGGCCAGCGTCTGCTCGAGCATCTCCAAGGTGGGCAGGTGCTCGACCAGCAGGCTGTCCAAGAGCTCGTCGATCATGCCCGGGTTGCTGGTGAGGATGCCCGACAAGATAGGGGCAGGCCGCACACAGCGTCACGTACAAATTGAGCGAAGGCCGATTGCTGCTGAAGAGCTCCCACAGCGCCGCCTTGCCGCCGAGCGAGTCGCTCACGCGGCTGAGGTTAACCAAGCGTTGTATCGGGCTCGGGCGTGGCGGCGATGGCAGCCAACAGCCGCGGCGCGATCGCTGCCAGAAAATGGCGGCAACGGCGCGTCGAGAGGAAGCGAATCTTCTCGGTCGCCAAGGCCATCAGGTTATCGTAGGCTGCGTTGACGTCTTCAAACGGGTAGCGACCGAGCACTTGCTGAATGCGTTCCGGGGGCGGATCGGGGTCGTTCACCAGATCGACTTCTGGCTCGATAGTACCATCGCCCGCAAAGGCATCGTGCAGCAGGTGGTCGAGAATCTTGCGATTGACGGTCGTGCGATGGGCGTAGTCGGACGTAAACGCCACCAGGGCCGAACGATGAGGCGTGCTGGGGTAGCCCATCCGCACGGCAAGTTTGGCCAGCTCCTCGCGTTTCGACGGCAGAAGATGCGTCTGCAGATCGAACAGAATCTGCAGCCGGTGTTCAAGCTTACGCAGGAAGCTGTAGTTATCTTCGAGGATCGACCGCTCCTGAGGCGTGAGGCAGCCCGCCTTCTCGAGTTGGGCGATTGCTTCGAGTGTGTTGCCGGTGCGGATCTCGGACAGGGCGCCGCCATTAAGCAGCTGCAGAAACTGGATCACAAACTCGACGTCGCGGATGCCGCCGCGGCCGGTCTTCACGTTGCGCAGGTCGCCCCCTTCGCTTTCGGCCCGCCGCTCGATCCGCCGCTTGAGCGATTTGATGCCGGCGATGTCGGTGAGGCTCAAGTAACGGCGATAAATCCAGGGCTCCAGTTTTTCGAGCAGTTCGCTGCCCAACTCGCGGTCGCCGGCGATCGGCCGGGCTTTCACATACGCCTGCCGCTCCCAGGTGCGACCCTTCGTGTCGTAGTACGAAAGCGTATTATCGAAGCTCAAGCACAGCGGGCCGCGCGAGCCCTCGGGCCGCAGCCGCATGTCGACGCGATAGGTCGAGCCCAAGTCGGTCGTCTCGGTGAGCAGTCGGATGATGTCTTTCCCGATCCGCTCAAAATACTCCTCGTTGGTCACGGTTCGCCGGGCATCGGTCTGACCGTCTTGCTCGTAGAGAAACACGAGATCGATGTCGCTCGAGTAGTTCAACTCCAGGCCGCCGAGCTTGCCGAGGGCGAGCACCACAAAGCGACAAGGTCCGCCGTCGCTCCGCAGCGGACGACCGTATTGTTCCTCACAATGTCGCTGGGCGTGGACCACCGCGCCTTCGACGATCGCGTCGGCCAGATACGAGAGCTGCCGGGCGACGGTCGCCACCGGCTGGCCGCGGACGATGTCGCCATACGCGATCCGCATCAACTCGCGGCGCTTGAATCGACGCAGTGCGGCCGAGACGTCGGCTTGGCCCTTCAGCGCCTCCACGTCGCCGACCACCTCTTCCACGAGTGCCTCGCGCGAGACCGGCTGGCCCTCGGTCATCCGCAACAGGTCGTACGCCTCGCGGTCGACCACCAACAGGTCACTCAAGTACTGACTGGTCGAGAAGATTTGCAGCAGGCTGGGCAGCGCGTCGGGGTCGCGCTCGAACAGCGCGGCCGTGGCCATCGGATTGCGGGAGGCGGCGATGAACCGCTCGAGGTTGTTGATCGCCATATCGGGGTCGGCTAGGCCGGGTGCGGCGGCGGCGAGTTGGTCACCGATCCGAGCTAACAGATCGAGCGTCACGCCCTGGGTCGCCATGCGAGCCAAATTGGCGTGGGCGGCATTGGGATTGGCGACGTAGAGGGACCGTAGCCACGGTTCGGCTTCGTTCGCGTCGTCGAGATAGTTGCGCAGGCGGTCGATGTCGATCATGACAAAGGAGAGACTACCAGTTCGGCCTCGGCGGGGATGCCTTCGGCCGCGGACTTACGCCCGGGAGCAGTGCCGGTGGATATCGAATCGCGGCCTGCCGAGCGTTAGATGTTCCTAGGTGATCGCCTGCCGAATAGGAACTCTATTGTAACACGAGACGGTACAAAAGTCATTCATCGATTTTGGCCGGCCGCAGCCAAAGGCAGGGAGAGCCCGAAAACCTCGGGGCCAACGTGCTGCGGTGACCATCTCGCCGAACAGCGTGTGAGCATTGGCATCGTAGACGATGACCGGCAGAAACCGGCCCACCTGGCGGCGGTTACCCTCGAAAACGACAATTCGATCGCAGTTGGTTCGGCCCGTAAGTTGCAGGCGGTCGCCAGTGTTCGCAGTCGAGGACGACCGTCTCGCTCGGCCGATTTGCTGGGTCCTTCGACAAGCACCGTCACTTCGCGGCCGAGGAAGGCGTGGTTGTCTTCTTCGCAGATTTGGTTTTGCAGGTCCAAGAGCGAATTGTTGCGTCGACGTTTGACGTCTTCCGGCACATCGTCGGCGTATAGGTCCGCCCCTTTCGTTCCCGGCCGCTCGCTGTATTTGAAAATGAAGCAGTTCTTGAACCGCGACTCGCGTACGAGCTCGACCGTCTGGTCGAAATCATCATCCGTCTCGCCGCAGAAGCCGACGATGAAGTCGCTAGTCACGGCCACTCCGGGGATCGATTCGTAGGTGCGGGCGAGCATTTCGCGGTAGTCCTCGACCGAATAGCCGCGCTTCATTCGCTTGAGTACTGCGTTCGAGCCGCTCTGCACCGGCACGTGCAGGTACTTGCTGCACTTTGGCAGATCGCGGACGGCAGCGAGCAAGTCGTCGGTCATGTCTTTCGGGTAGTTGGTGACGAACTTGATTCGCTTGAGGCCGTCGATCTCGTGGAGCGCCACGAGCAAGTCGCTCATTCGCCAAGTGCGATCCCCTTCGCGGTACTTGTAGCTGTTGACCGTCTGCCCCAAGAGCGTGATCTCAAGGCAGCCTTCGTCCGCCAGCTGCCGCGCCTCAGCCAGGATCGCCGCAGGCGAACGACTCTGCTCCGGACCGCGGACACTGGGAACGATGCAATACGTGCAGAATTTATCGCAACCGATCATGATTCGCACAAACGCCTGATACGGCGTCGGCCGCATCGCGGGATCTCGCAGCGGGTCGAAACTCTCGTGGCTGCGCTCGATCTGATCGCGTGAGCCGTCGGAGCGGCCGAGGCTGACTTCCATCCGTTGGCGGCGTTCGGCCCGCGCCTCGCGCACCAGTGCCGGCACCTGGTGCAACTGTCCGGGACCGACGACGAGGTCGACATAAGGGGCCCGTTTGAAGATGAGCGCCTGGTCCTTCTGAGCCATGCAGCCCAGAACGCCGATCACCTTGTGGGGATGCTCGCGTTTGGCGTTCTTGAGCCGACCGAGCGCGCTGTAGATCTTGTCTTCGGCGTGCTGGCGGACGCTGCAAGTGTTGAACAAGATCGTGTCGGCGTCGGCCGGCGTGGCCGTCAGCTCATAACCGTCCTTGCGCAGGCTGGCCACCACAAGCTCGCTATCGAGCATGTTCATCTGGCAGCCGACGGTTTCGATGTAGAGCTTGGGCATGGGGAGAGTCGAGGGTCTAGAGTTGAGAGTTGAGTGTCGAAGAGCGGTTCTGACTCTCAACCCTCAACACTGAACTTTCAACATTTCACGCTGCGTCGCGGCCCTTGGAGCCACGTTTGTTCTTGGATTGTTTGCGGATTGATTCAATCTGGCGTTCAACTTCGGCGACGTCCTGGTCGCGCCGGCGGATCATCATGCGGACTATCGCCATCACAGCGACGTAAGCCGCCGCGAGCGCAAGTACGATGTCCCAACGACCCATCCAACCCATTTGAATCCTCCGTGATTAGCCCGTCCATCATACCGCGCACGGCGCGGCCCCGGCGAGGGCGAATTACGCTGTACCAAAGCGATCGCCTGGCGAAACAGGGTGGCCACGGAGGAAATCGGCGGCCGCCATGGCACGTTTGCCGGCGGGTTGGAGGTCGAGGATTTCGAGGGGACCGGTGCCCGTGGAAACGATGAGGCGGGGTGATGCTTCCACGACTTGCCCGCTCGCTGAAGCGAGCTCGCCGGGGTTCGCCATTTGCACGCGGTCGATGTTGAGACGCATAGGCGGGCCTTCACTGCGATGCCAGAATGTATAGGCTCGCGGCCAAGGTTGGACGGCGCGGACCAGGTTTTTGATCTCGATCGCCGGGCGGGACCAGTCGATTGCGCCATGCTCCTTCGTGAGTCGCGGTGCCTTCGATGCTTCGCCCGGATTCTGTTCTATGGGCGTTGCAGTTCCGGCGGCAAGTTCATCGACGACCCGGAGGACCAGCTGCGCGCCGAGCTGGGCCAACCGCGCTTCGAGTGTCGCCGCATTCTCGTCCGGATCGATCGGCGTCCGCTCCTGGGCTAGGCACGGCCCGGCGTCGAGGCCGGGAGTCATCTGGATCACGCTGTTCCCGGTTTCGATTTCGCCATGGAGGATCGCACACTGGACCGGCGCGGCACCACGGTATTTGGGGAGCAGCGAGCCGTGCAAGTTGATGCCGCCCAAGGCGCGTCGTGGCGAGCGTGGCGGGGCGGAGGATTTCGCCATAGTCGCAGACGACGAGCAGGTCGGCTTGGAGCGCTGCGAGGCGGGCTTGGGAGTCGGGGAGGTTGACGCTTTCGGGGGTCCAGACTTCGAGACCTAAAGATTCGCCCGCCCGCTGAAGCGGGCTCGCCTGGGCATTGCGTCCACGGGGTGGGCGGGCGACGACAAGCGCCACCTCGTGCGGCGACGCCGCGAGCGTTTCGAGCGTCGGCACCGCGAACGGACCTGTCCCCAGCATCACCAATCGCATGCGAACCTCTCGCAGCAAGATGCTGCGGCTATGTAGCCCGGCCATCCTGGCCGGAAAAAATCACGTCCGCAACTCTTCCAGCTCGCGCCACCGCGCGGCGATCGCTTCGTCCGTGGGTAGCTCGCCCGTATCGCGCCGGCTCTGGAACGCCAGCTCGAATTCGTAGAGCCGATTCTTGATCGCAGACAGCTCTGTCGCGCTGAGCCGGTCAATGAACAGCTTGCCGTCGAGGTGGTCAGTCTCGTGCTGCAGGATGCGGGCCATTAGACCCTCGGCTTCTGCGGTGATCAGGTTGCCCTCGAGATCGTAGGCCTCGATTTCGATCGTCGCATTGCGGACGACCGGTGCCCGCACCTCGGGAATACTCAAGCAGCCCTCTTCGTCCTCGGCCTGTCCTTTGCCTTTGCGGAGCACCGGGTTGATAAACACAAACTGGGCGTCCTTTTTCGCGGGATCGCCCTCGGCGTTGGCCACGAACAGCCGATATGGAAGATTCACTTGATTCGCCGCCAAGCCGACGCCTTCATGGGCGTACATCAGGTCAAACATCTCGGCAACGATTTTCCGCAGTTCGGCGTCGACCTTCTTGAGGGGCCGGGAGGTGTGCCGCAGGGTCGGATGGGGGTATTGGATGACTTCGAGGCTCAAGGGGCGTCCGCCGGGGTGGGAAGGCTGGGTTGAGTGAGGATCGCGGAACTATAATTATAGGGGTCGATTATAGGGGTCCAGCAGCATTCGGCCAACGCCCCATCGGCACTCGGTCGGCAGCTTCAGCCCGCGTTGACCCCACCAGGCGGTAGCGCTAGAATCGCGCGAGGTACCTCGAATGTCCAACTTCTCCCCATCCGCGGCGGCCAGTTCACCAGCCTGGGTCGCGGCGTGTGTCATCTCAACGATTCTGCATCTCACGGCGGTCGTGCTGATCGTGACCGCGATCAACGCCAGCCCGCAGGGCGCGGGTAGCTTCACCAGCGGTGAGATCGGCATCGTGCTCAGCGATGCTCGCGACGCCGATGCAGCGGAATCGACATCAGAGTCGCCCCCCGCAGCCAGCCCGGTGCAAGCGGCCGAGTTTGCCCCAGCAATAATTCCCGTGGACGCACCGGCCCCCGCAGTCGCCGCGGCGCCGTCGTCGAACTCGCCCCGCATCGCCCAAGCGCCGGCTCCCGGCGGCAAAACAGGAAACTATGGCGCGCCGGGCAATGGGCAGACGAGCGTCCGTGTGTTTGGCGTCGAAGGGAAAGGCACGCGATTCGTCTACGTCTTCGACCGCTCGAGCAGCATGGAAGGTGCGCCACTCGCCACGGCGAAGCAGCAGCTGATCCAGAGCCTCGACTCGCTCGCCAGCGTACACCAATTTCACATCATCTTTTTCAACCAGCAACTGCGCAACTTCGATCTCAGCGGCGGCGGTAAACGAATCGCGTTCGCCACGGATCGCAACAAGAAGCTGGCGGAGCGGTTCGTCGGCGGGATCACAGCCGACGGCGGCACCGACCGGCTGCCGGCGCTCCGCGCCGCCGTGCAGATGAACCCCGACGTGATTTTCTTCCTGACCGACGCCGACGATCCGATGTCTGCCAGCGAGCTCGGCGAAATTGCCGAGCTCAACCGTCGGGCGGGCGTCGTCATCTCCACAATCGAATTCGGTCGGGGACCCGCGACGAAGTCGAAGAACTTCCTCACGGAACTCGCGCGGGCCACGGGCGGGCAGTACGGTTACGTCGACACGACACAGTTTTCGAAGTAAGACCGTTCCGCAGCCCGGATGTCCGGGCTATATAGCCCGACCCATCTTGGGTCGGTCGTTATATCGGCGACCCATCCTGAGTCGGTTGATTACCACGGTGCGCGGACGTTGTAGACGCCAAACTGCGTGGTATCGCTCGGCCAAATCGGCGTCGTATTGTACGGGCCGCCGGACACACCGCCCGGATAATTGCGGCCGAACTGGTGGTCGAGCCGCTCGAGCCGCGAGCTGCCGACACCCCAGCCCCAATTGGTCTGCATCGTCGCGGTGGGAGGCACCACGAGCGACACGGGCGCACCATAGGCGGTGTGCGAATAGTTCTTGTTCCAATCGTAGTAGCGCGAGCGGCGGACCGGCCACACGACCGGGGCGACCGCGAAGGCTTCGACTGCCACAGCCGCGATCATGGCGGCGGCCAACAGTGCGAGTACAAGTCGTCGGTTCATCTTCGTCTCCGAATGAATGCGATACTGGGTGGTGGTTGCGCGAAAGCAAGATAGTCCGGCGTGGCCGCCGGCGCTAACCGTATCGCCTACCAACGCTGGCCCGGGTAGTAGAAATCGTTGTGCACGGCGGCGATGTTGTTCGACATCGGGTAGCACCAGTCGTTGCAGAAGTTCCGCAACGGCTCGCAGCAGGTGCCGTAACGCACGTTGGTCCGCGTCCAGCCGGCGCCGCGATTGTAGGTGTAGTAAGCACGCTGATGCTTGTACATGTACTCGTGGGGCATGAAGGGCTGGTACGTCGTGTAGGTGTGGCCGACATTAGCCGGCACGGGCAGCGGCGAGACGTACATCTGCGACGGCGTGTTGTAGTACGGGCCGGGCTGAGCGTAGTAGTTGTAGAACAGGTCCTTCTGTTGCTGGTAGCTGATCCGGCGTTTGCCGTCCCAGCCGGTGTGGTCAGCGTAGCATTGGCCCGCCGTGACGACGTGCCACAGAAGAGCGACAAGCACCATGTACAAACAAGTCGAGACAACATTTTGCCGCATTGGATTGGTCCTTCATGCGTTTCAGGTAGGTCGGCCGTGGGCTGCGTCAGGCTTCCTTGCATGACGCGAGTGGCCGCGGGCGGCAGGCGAGTTCTGTGGGTCGGCGCCGCCCGGTGGGAAGGTCTACCAATGGTGTCGGCCAGGACACGTCGTGCGGGTGAATCTTTGTGTAGCGGATAATCCCGATACATGCGGGGAAGCGGTTGTGCGGGGTAAAATCCGCCTGGGTACGCGGGTTTCGGCCGGTTATAATCGGCAGGACCCCTACAGATTTACATCACGCTCAGCAACAGCGGCCCAGACCCGTGCGGAGAATTTCGATTGGCAGTTAAGCGTAAGAAGAAGGCGACAAAAACAAGCGCCGCGAAGAAGGAGACCCGCGAGCCCCTGCGCAGTTTCGGCCGAACCGAGCACGAACGGCGACGCCCCGCATGCGAAAAATGGCGACGCGGACGAGGCTGACGAAACCGATCACGTCGTCGAGCCGGGCCGCCGCCGTCGCGCGACGGCCAAGAGCATGGCCGCGGCCCAGCGAGATATCTCGGTCAGTGAGTTCTTCGCCAAAAACCGCCATCTGCTCGGCTTCGACAATCCGCGGAAAGCGCTCCTCACCACGGTGAAGGAGGCGGTCGACAATTCGCTCGACGCCTGCGAAGAGGCGGGGATCCTCCCCGAGATTTGGGTCCACATCGAGCAAACCGGCACGGACCGCTTCAAAGTTGGCATCCAAGACAACGGACCCGGTATCGTCAAGAAGCAAATCCCCCTGATCTTCGGCAAACTGCTCTACGGCTCGAAGTTCCACCGGCTGCGTCAGAGCCGTGGGCAACAGGGCATCGGCATCTCCGCGGCCGGCATGTATGGCGTGCAGACAACCGGCAAGCCGGTCAAGATTATCTCCAAGGTCGGCACCACCAAGCCCGCCCACTATTACGAAATCCAGATCGACACCAAGAAGAACGAGCCGCGAATTCTCAACGGCGCCGGCGAGGGAGTCGATGTTGCACCGGGTGCCAAGGGTGCGGCCGCGATCGCCAAACATGGTATCGAATGGGTCGAGCAACCGCACGGCACGCGGGTGACGATCGAATTGGAAGCGAAATACGTCCGCGGCCGCGGCAGCGTCGACGAGTATCTCACGCAGACGGCGATCGCCAATCCGCACGTTGCGCTGCATTACGTCGACCCCGACGCCCAGTCGCGCGATTTCGCGCGGTCAGCGAAGGTGCTTCCGCCCGAGCCGAAGGAAATTAAGCCGCATCCGTATGGCGTCGAGCTGGGGCGGCTGGCGGCGATGCTGCAAGAAGATTCCGGCGAATCGATCTCGCAGTTTCTGACGACCAACTTTTCGCGGGTGTCGTCGGCCGTCGCGCGGAAAATCTGTAATACCGCCAAGGTCTCGACCCGCGCAAATACGCGAAAAATGGGCCGCAAAGAGGCCGAATCGATCTACCAGTCGATTCAAAACACGCGGATCGCCCCGCCCGCGACGGATTGCATTTCGCCGATCGGCGAGGAACTGATCCTTAAGGGTTTGCACCAAGTGGTGCCCGGCGAGTTTTACGCCGCGGCGACCCGCCCGCCGGCCGTTTATCGCGGCAATCCGTTTCAGATCGAAGTCGGTCTCGCGTTCGGCGGCCAGGCGGCCACGCAAAACGTCACCAAGGAACTATTGCGCGAGCTGATCGAAGAAACCGACGCCCGCACGATCCGGCAATTTCTCATCCACACGTTCAACGGTTTAGGAGCCGATTCGGCGGACAAGATTCTTAAGAGTTCGGGCCTGGGGACGCGGCAGTCGCCGTCCGGCTTGAAGCCGAAGGAAGTCGATACGCTGCTCGCGGCGATGAAGGGCGTCAACGTCGCCGAGGGGCAAACGATGGAGATTTATCGCTACGCCAACCGCGTGCCGCTGCAGTTTCAGCCCGCGAGCTGCGCGATCACGCAAACTGTGGTCGCTACCAACTGGCGGAGCTACGGCTTGTCGCAATCGCGCGGCTCGGTGCCTAAGGGACCGGTCACGCTGATGGTTCACATCGCCAGCGTCTGGGTTCCTTTCACCAGCGAATCGAAGGAAGCGGTCGCCAGCTATCCCGAGATTCAAAAAGAGCTGCGACTCGCGCTGCAGTCGGTCGGCCGCAACCTCGGCATGTACGTCCGCAAGCGGCTCAAGGTGAAGCAGCAAGGCGACCGCCGGCAGATTTTCCTGCGGTACCTAGGCGAGGTGGCCACGGCTGTGAGCGACATTAACGCGGTCGACCGCGTCGCGCTCTACGAACAATTGGTCTCCGTCGCCAAAAAACGGACGAGCGACGCCGACATGAAACTCGACGAACGCGGCAAGGCGATCGAGGAAGACGAACTCGATTTGGGTAAGAACGTGCTCATCGTCGACCCG
Organism: uncultured Planctomycetota bacterium; assembly: GCA_963847905.1. Lineage (GTDB taxonomy): Bacteria > Planctomycetota > Planctomycetia > Pirellulales > Lacipirellulaceae > DASYDU01. The sequence goes on from CAWKBP010000012.1 coordinate 118,214, forward strand.
CTCGAGTCCGCCGCAGCAATCAACCGCGCATCGACCGCCGTGGAAACATCTGAATCAACCACCTAGTTTTAATTGCTGCGATTTGCCAATTACATTTTGGCGCAAAGACGCAAAGAGGCAAAGTTCGCTATGCAGACGTTTTCTTTGCGTTCATTGGCCCTTGGCGTCTTGCGCGCAACTATATGAGAGTTCTCAGAGATGGCTAAGAAAATCAGTCGCAAGCGCGGCGCCGTTGCCGAAGCGAAAGAAGTCGCCGCAAAGCTTACGCCGCGGGACAAGAAGACGATGACCAGCATCGTGGGGCTGGCCGACGGGGTGGTCGTCGCCGCCGAGAAGCGCCGCGATCCGCACGTCGACATCCCGTCGCGTACGCTCTCGAACGTCCGCTATAGCCCGCGCAAGCGGATTCTCGAGATGGGTAACGCCACAAATCGGCGGCAGCTGTTCGACCTCTCGCAGGCCAAGGCCTACATGCGGACGATGCTGGTCGCCAGCGGCTGCAAAAAGCTGCTCACCCAGGGCAAAACGACCAGCTTGCGTGGTATGTATTACATGCTCAAGCACACGATCGAAGGTGCGAAGGAGAACACCTTCGACGACCAGGGCGAATGCGACACGGTGATCGAAGACATCGAGGTGCTGCTGGCAAGTCTGCGCGAGGAGCTGCATCTGTATGCCGACAAGCGCGGCGAGATGGTCGGCAACATCATTCTCAACGACAGCGGCGACGAGATCGATTGCTCGCGAATGGGCTCGGGCGGCTACGCAATTCCCTCGATCGTCGAGCCGGAGGTGATCAAGCTCGACCCGAAGAAGTGCGACGCGAAGTTCGTGTTGCATGTCGAAAAAGGCACCGTCTGGCAGCGGTTCAACGAAGACAAGTTCTGGCGAAAAGCACGACTGTATCCTAACGCATGGTGCCGGCCAGCCGCCGCGCGGCGTCCGCCGGATGCTCCATCGGCTCCACAACGAGCTGAAGCTGCCGATTTATTGCGTACTCGATAATGATCCCTGGGGGTACTACATCTACAGCGTGCTGAAGCAAGGTTCGATCAATCTGGCGTTTGAATCGCAGCGGATGGCGATTCCGGACGCACGCTACATCGGCCTGCAGGAGCAAGGACTACGAGCGCTGCGGCCTCTCAGAAAGCGTGCAAATCGCGCTCAACGACAACGACCGCAAGCGAGCCCGGCAGATCGCCAGCTACCCGTGGTTTGCCAAAAAGCGCGATTGGCAAAAGGAAATCGAAAAGATGCTCAAGAACGACTTCAAGCTCGAAGTCGAATCGCTGATCTCGAAGGATATCAGCTACGTTACGGAGGAATACGTCCCGGCGCGGCTCGCGGACAAAGACTGGCTCGATTAGTCGGCGGAGTCAGCGCGCGATCAGTTCGCGTCGCCGGCCACGGCGAACTAGCGCGAGAATCGCGCCGCTCGCCAGCAGCCACGCCGCCGGTTCCGGCACCGCCGATTGAAGCGGCACCGCGGCACCCGCACCATCGCCGGCCCTGCGACCAAAATTCGACTTCCACACGCCGTATTCATCCGCACGGTACTTGCCGGTGTCGAGGCCATCGCGCCACACCGTGTAGTCGGCCGCGTCGACGATCCCGTCTCGGTTAAAATCGCCGGGCAAATCATCACTAAATGCGACGGCAAAGAGCTCGAACTGCCCATCGATTTCCTGATCGGCACGATAGACCAGTGTGCGGCCGTCGGGACTGAACTGCCAATCAGTGACATCGCCACCGAGAGTCATCGGCCCGCTGATTCTTCGTACGTCGCCCCCGCTGCTGGGCACGGCGAACAACTCAAACACGTCGTCCACATCTTGATCCGCCAGAAAAATCACTTGATTGCTATCGGGGCTGAAAGTGGCTTTCAATACATCGCCGCCCGCCACAAGCGCGTTGTTGAGCCGGACCGCGAGTCCACCGATGCTCGGCACACTGAACAGCTCCACCGTTTCGTCCTGAAACTGATCGGCCCGATAGAGAACGCGGCTGCCATCGGGACTGAACACCGCATCGTCGACGACATCGCCATCGGAAACTAGGTCGCCGCTCAATCTTGTGGCTGCACCCCCGTCGGCAGGAACGCTGAAGAGCTCGTGTTTCTCGTTGACCAATTGGTCGGCCGTATATAGCACGCGCGTTCCGTCCAAGTTGAATTGAACCCCGCGCCAATTGACATCGCCCCCGTGAACGAGCTCACCATTGAGCCGCTGCGTCGTGCCTCCGCCGCTCGGGACGCTGTAGATTTCGAAGACGTCATCCTCGTCTTGATCGGCATGAAAAAGCACACGTGCACCGTCGGGGCTGAAGCGTTGGCTGCCGGGAGTGACGTCGCCACCGTTTGCCAGCATCGCATTGAGCCGCACGGGTGTGCCGCCCAATGTGGGCACGGAGTAGAGTTCAAAGCGCTGATCCTGCTCCTGATCGGCGACGTAAACCGCTCGATCGCCAATGGGACTAAATGCAATCCCGTCGGCTAGCACATCGCCGCCGCTCGCAAGTGGCCCGTTCAATTTGACAGGCGATCCACCTCCAAGCGATGCGCTATAGAGCTCCCAAGTCTCGTCGATGTCTTGGTCAGCCAAGTAAAGAATCCGTTCTCCATCGGTGCGCACGAACAGCTCCGCAACATCTCCACCAGTCACCAACGGACCACTAAGCCGATTCGATTCGCCACCTGAAGCCGGCACACTGAACAGTTCGTAGAATGTCCCAGTAAAGTCCCCGGATATTTCACCGGCGATAAATGCGATGCGACTTCCCGCCGCGTCGGCGAACGCGCCTCGAGTCGACCCGTGTTCCACCAATGGGCCATTGAGCTTCTGCACGACTCCGTCCGGCATGGAGACGACAAACACTTCAGTCAGCCCGAGCGTTTCCTGATCCGCTAAGTAGATGACGCGATTTCCATCCTGACTCAACTGCCACGATTGAACTAAGCCGCCGGTAGCTAGGTCGCCACTGAGAGCGGTCGGATTTCCACCGTTCGTCGACAGGCAATATAGTGCGTCACGCGATTCGTCGCTGGCGCGATAAACAACCCACTCCCCATTTCCACTGAATTGAAAATCAGCGTGAACGCTTGCCGACGGAGCCGGAGATTGATCGAGCCGGATCGGCACGAAAGCCATACCAGCATTTGTCAGGGCTTCAATTCCAAGCGCTAAGGCAAACCAGGCAGCGAACGACGGCTTCATAGCATGGACCCTTGCGGCAATTGGGCTGACTGGACGATCTGCTCAGAATAGAGAGAGTCAGTCCTTTGGGGGGATTTATTCTAGCCACTGGACAGCGGTGGAATCAAGAATTTTCCAACGAATAATCGACGTACTTGATTATCGATATAGTCGTGATCTGCCGCATTCTTGGGCATGTCTTGCGTACGCAACGTGCAGTTCTATCCATCGTAAAGTCCTCGTCTCCAGCGATTTCACGCGAAAACGCCCGAATTCTTGACCCAGCTTTACAATCCTTTACCGGCATCGGACTTGCGAATAGACTCCGATTGCGAGCAAGGAGCCACGCTCAGAATCCATTCGCTCGAGTCCACCCCGGGGAATACGGGGCGCTAGAGCAGCGCAGCGGACCGTTAAGGCCATTTCGGCGGCGGAATACGCAAGTAGGGGAGATGAGATCTCCCAAGGGAAGGCAAATCGTGAGTATGACGTTTTCGGCCAATGAGTCTGATACCGGGGTACGAAACGGTGCGTCATCTTCGCCCAGCGGCGGAAGCGTACCAGGCGGATCGGTGCGGATGGCGGCGATCTCGGCCGTCACGAACTATCGGCCAATCTCGCCACCTCTCAACTTCACGCAAACCCCTGCCCAGGAGCTGTTTGGGGCAAATGTCTTCGGCAAGGCCCAGATGAAGGCCCGCCTGCCTAAGCCGGTCTACAAGTCGCTCATCAAGACCATCGAATCGGGCGAAAAGCTCGATCCGGCGATCGCCGACGCGGTGGCCGCCGCCATGAAAGATTGGGCCATTGAAAAAGGCGCGACTCACTACGCCCACGTATTTTTCCCGCTCACAGGTCTCACGGCCGAAAAGCACGACAGCTTCCTCACGCCCGATGGCGATGGTGGCGCATTCGCCGAGTTCAGCGGCAAGCAGCTGATTCAAGGCGAACCAGACGGCTCGAGCTTCCCCTCGGGCGGCATCCGCGCGACGTTTGAAGCCCGCGGCTACACGATCTGGGACGTCACCAGCCCGGCCTACATTCTGGAAAACCCGAATGGCACGACGCTCTGCATTCCGACGGCGTTCGTCTCTTGGACCGGCGAAGCGCTCGACAAGAAAACGCCGCTGTTGCGCTCCATGCAAGCTCTCAACGGCCAAGCGCAGCGAATTCTCAAGCTCTTCGGCAAGACGGACGGCGCGTTTGTCGCGTCGACCGCCGGCCCCGAGCAAGAGTACTTCCTAATTGATCGGCACTTCTTTTTCGCCCGACCTGACCTGCTCAACGCCGGACGCACTTTGTTCGGTGCCAAGCCACCCAAGGGCCAGGAGTTTGAGGATCACTATTTCGGTGCGATCCCCGAGCGCGTGCTGGCGTTCATGCTCGACGTCGAACGTGAACTCGCTAAGCTGGGCATTCCGATTAAGACGCGGCATAACGAAGTCGCGCCGGCCCAGTACGAAATCGCGCCGGTCTTCGAATCGGCCAACTTGGCGAACGATCATCAGCAGCTGACGATGATCACGCTCAAGCGCGTTGCCGAGAAGTATGGCATGACTTGCCTGACCCACGAGAAGCCGTTTGCCGGCGTCAACGGCTCGGGCAAGCACGTCAACTGGGCGCTGGGCAGTTCGTCCCAAGGCAACCTGCTCGATCCGGGCGATACGCCTCACGACAACGCTCAATTCCTGGTGTTTTGTGCGGCCGTTATGCGGGCCGTCTACAAGTATCAGGGCCTGTTGCGGGCCGTGGTGGCCACGGCCGGAAACGATCACCGACTCGGTGCCAACGAAGCCCCGCCGGCGATCATTTCGATCTTCCTCGGCGATCAGTTGCAGGATGTGTTTGACCAGATCAAGACGGGCGGTGCAAAATCGTCGATCGCCAAGGGGACGCTCAATGTCGGCGTCGATGTCTTGCCGCCGCTGCCCAAGGATGCTGGCGACCGCAATCGCACCAGTCCATTTGCCTTCACCGGCAATCGGTTCGAGTTCCGTGCAGTCGGTTCCAACCAGTCGATTGCCGGTCCGCTCGTGGCAATGAACACGATCATTGCCGAGTCGCTCGACTACTGTGCAACCAAGCTGGAAGCGGCCACGGGCGGCGACAGCTCGAAGCTCAACGGTGCGATCCAGTCGTTGCTCACGGAGATCTACACCGAATGCGAACCGATCGTTTTCAATGGCGACGGATATTCGGAGGCCTGGCACAAGGAGGCCGAAAAGCGAGGCCTGCTGAACCTCAAGTCGTCGGTCGACGCGCTGCCACAAATCAGCACGCCGGAGACGAAGGCCCTGTTCGCGAAGTACGGCGTACTCTCGGAGCGCGAAGTCGATAGCCGGCTCGACATCTACCTGCATCAGTACTGCCTGACGGTGATGACCGAGGCCAAGCTGATGTTGGGGATTGCAAAGTCGTCGATTTTCCCGGCGGCAATTCGCTTCCAGAATGAATTGGCGTCGACCTGTGCGAATTTGAAGCTCGTGGGTTACGAGTTCGACACGGACACGCTTGATCAAGTGACCGAGTTGGTGAAGTCGCTGCAGGACAGCATCGGGGTGCTCCGGAAAGCGGTGTCGCATCACGGCGATGGCGGCTTGCTCGAGGAAGCCCGTTACTGCAACGACGAAATCCTGCCGGCGATGACCATGGTTCGCAAGTACGCGGACGAGCTCGAAGGCTGGATTGCCGACGACCTGTGGCCGCTGCCGACGTACCAGGAGATGTTGTTTATTAAGTAACGGATCTGACAGGCAGATTGAGGACCAACGACAGGGGGAGGCGTTCGCTTCCCCCTGTTTTCTTGCGCTTTCGGGCCAGATGCCCTGCGTAATCGCTGTGTCCGCTCGGATGAACGTCGCGCTCAAACAACCTACTTTGACTGCCGCCGATCGTCGAATTGCCCATTTGCGTCCGCCTAAAGCTTAGGCATTCGATGCCAACCTCGCCCGCAACGGCTCTCTTCAGCACTCGGCACGACACATAAACCGTGCGTAAAACGCGAAAATAATGGCTTTTCACAAAAACTTCACTCTTTCGCACGGCATTTGCATACGGGGCTTCTGTGCGGTTTGGTCTTGTCTGATTGTGCCGCGCAACTTCCCTCAGATTAGCCGATGGCGTTGTGCCCCCAACTTTTCGAGGTGCATGTCGCTGTTCATTTTTCGCTTAAAGACATCTGGTCGCATGCTGGCGGTGACAAGGCAGGTGGTTCGACCAATTTCGGATTCGCGTATCGGTTCAACAACGGTGCGGGTCCAACCCTTCTGGAATGGGAGATTTTGAACGATGGGACGACTATTAGAATTCGATCGAGGAAGGCTTTGGTTGCCTTTGCTGCTGATGGCGGTCGGCACAATGGTGATTGGAGCGGTGGCACATCCGGCAATCGCTCAGGATGAGACGGTCACTGGAAGAAGCCGTTGTGGAAGAGACGGCTGATGCACCGGCCGAGGAAGCTGCGGATGAGGCAACGTCTGCAGAACCGGGGGCTTGAATACGACCTTAGGTGCGACGTCGAAAGCCTTGGACACGATCTGGGTGATGCTCGCCGCTTTTCTCGTCATGTGGATGCAGGCCGGGTTTTGCCTCGTCGAAACCGGCCTCACGCGAGCGAAAAATGCCGTCAACATCTGCATGAAGAACATGCTCGACTACTGCTTCGGGACGCTCACGTTCTGGATCATGGGTTTCTCGATCATGTTCGGCGGGGCAAACAAGTTCTGGGGCGGCCTGCAACGGCATGTTCCTGAATACGACGACGAGACCGTTTGAGTCGCTTTCGTGGACGACTCGTTCCGCTCGATGCGAAGTTCTTCTTTCAACTGGTGTTCGCCGCCACGACGGCGACGATCGTTTCGGGTGCCATGGCCGAACGAACCAAGTTCACTTCTTACATGATCTATAGTGCCGTCGTGTCGGCCGTCATTTATCCGATCTCCGGCCACTGGATATGGGGTGGCGGCTGGCTGCGCCGATCACAAGGCTTCTGGGACTTCGCCGGCTCGACCGTCGTGCATAGCTGCGGCGGTTGGTTGTCGCTTGATCGGTGCCTTTATTCTCGGCCCGCGCATTGGCAAGTACGCGGCCGACGGCACACCCAAGGCCATTCCCGGCCACAACCTGGTGCTGGTCACGCTCGGCGTGTTCATCCTCTGGCTGGGGTGGTTCGGATTCAATCCCGGCAGCACGATGTCGGCCGAGCCGGGCTTGATCGCGAACATCACGATCAACACCAATGCCGCGGCGGCGATCGGTTGCCATCGCCGCGCTGTTCACGGCGCGGGCAATGTTCGGCAAATGGGAAGCCACCATGGCACTCAACGGTGCCTTGGCCGGCTTGGTCGCGATCACGTGCCCCTGCGCTTGGGTCACCGTCGGTGCGTCGCTCGCCATCGGATTGGTGGCCGGAATCTTGGTCGTGTTCTCCGTGGTCGCGATCGACAAGTATCTCAAGATCGACGACCCGGTCGGTGCGATTTCGGTCCACGGTGTGTGCGGTGCCTGGGGAACATTGTCGCTGGGATTGTTCTCGATCGGCACGGGCGACGCCTCGCCAATGCCTGGTCTGTTCAACGGTGGCGATGCCAGCGCAGTTGATCGCCCAAGCGATCGGCGTCGGTGCCGTCTTCCTCTGGGCCGTCGGTACCGGGGCAGTGCTGTTCACCGTGATCAAGTACACCGTCGGCCTGCGTGTAACTCCCGAGGAAGAACGCGAAGGCCTCGACTACGGCGAGCACGGCAACGAGGCCTACCACGGCTTCGTGCTGGAGGCGATGCCGGAGGGTTGAAGCCCTTGAGTCGCTAGGATCATGAGTGGGGGTGAGGGACCCAATGGATTCCCTCACTCCCCACCTCCTGACCAAAACACTCGATCAAGTCGATCGCGATCACAACCGCATCTCAACGAACATACAAATCTCGGAGTTCCGAACATGAAAAAAATAGAAGCCATCGTGCGGCATCACAAACTGGAAGAGGTCAAGGACGCGCTGTCGACCAAGGGCGTCACGGGAATGACCATCACCGAAGTCCGCGGCTTCGGCCGCCAGAAAGGACACACGGAAGTCTACCGTGGCACGGAATACACGGTCGATTTTGTGCCCAAAGTGAAGATCGAAGTCGTCGTCGACGACGCCAAGCTTTCGGCGATCGTCGACACGATTGTCAAATCGGCCCAGACCGGCCAGGTCGGCGACGGGAAGATCTTCGTCTCCGATTTGGCCGATGCGATCCGCATCCGCACCGCGGAAACAGGGGCGAGCGCTGTAGAAAAGACCTAAATCGCCGCGGGCGGCGGAAGACAACAAAGATCGGTCCATATCTATCTCGACCAACAACCGACCTTCGAAATTCGTCTTCCGCTGTCCGCGTCATCGAGAAATAACAGCCGACACAGTTTGATTCGCACGCATGCTTTCAGCATTTACTGACAACCGATTCGAGCGGTATCATCGATTCAACGCTGGGAGCGATTCGTGAGCATCAGAACGACTCCATATCGCTGGCAACCCAAACTCGATCGCGGTGATCTTTGCGATTTTCGCGTGGGGATTCTTGGCCTGCTTCGCTTCGTCGATCTTTCCGCCCAGCAGCATCGTCAGATAGCGATGGAGCTCAGCGGCACTCGCCCCGCCGCGGCTCGACGAATGATCCGCGAATCAACGGACGGACAACGATTCGGACGCAGAGCTCTGCGACTCCTCCCCAACCGGCCAGATCAGGCGGAAGTCGTCCATCTGGCAATTTGGCCAGAGTCGAAGCCGCTTCGTCACCCACTGTTCGGATTCGGACCCGGCGTCCGCAGGATCAGACCATTCCTCTTCCACGCCCGATCACCTCATCGAGCTACCCGGCACACCTCCGCCGGCACTTGGTCTAGGTGCTCGAGAATTCACCGCAATCGTCCGTCTGAGTGACGCTGCATGAACTCGCCGTGTGATCTCAGCGACGATTCAGGCATCGATGTCCCTGCAGGCAAGGCTGCTGCTTCTAGAAATACGTTTTTGTCGTCCGCTCTCGGTGGACGCTTGTTGTAACCCGCGCTCGGCGTTGCTGCCTGCGCATTCCATCCTTCTGGAAAGGGAGATGTTACTTATGGGACGAAAGTCGAAACGAACACGAAGTAGATCTGGCGACCGCTAGCGCTGGTGGCGGCCGCGCTAGTGGTGGGCGCGATCGCCGGACGAATGGGTCGAGCTCAAGACGCAGCGGCACCGCTGGCAGCCGCCTGCCGCGCGCGGACCCGCGGCCGCTCCAACGGTCCCGGATTATTTCAGCGGCGACGGCCCACCGAGGGGCAGACCTGCCAAGTGGCCGGATGCCACGGGACGGTCGGCCGGCACTTGGGCGGCGCCCTCAGCCGACACGGCAGGTGGTGGCGACGTCCCGGAGAGCCTGGGGCTTCCCGATTTGTATGACCGCATCGCCCACAACTTGTTCTCGATCAACATGGTGTGGGTGCTTGATCGCCGGCTTCCTGGTGATGTTCATGCAGGCCGGTTTCGCGATGGTCGAAGACGGCCTGTGCCGGGCGAAGAACTCGGCCCACACGATGGCGATGAACTTCATGATCTATCCGCTCGGCTGCATCGCGTTCTGGGTCTACGGATTCGCCATCGGCTGGGGCAACTGGTTCAACGGTCCGGTCGGCCCGGGCTGGTACTCGTCGCTCGGCCCGGGCCTGTCGGTGCTCAACGGCGGCTTGGGGACTCGGTGCGATCGAGCAGCGGGCATCTTCAAGTACGGCCTGATCGGCACCAAAGGCTTCTGCCTCTATGGCATGGACGACGTCAGCGTGCATGGCGTTGTTCTTCTTCATGATGGTGTTCATGGACACCACGGCCACGATCCCCACCGGCGCCATGGCCGAACGCTGGGCTTGGAAGAACTTCTGCCTCTACGGCCTCTGGGTCGCGCTGCCCTACTGCATCTACGCCAACTGGGTCTGGGGCGGCGGCTGGCTGGCCCAGGCCGGCAAGAACTGGAACCTGGGCCACGGGGCCGTCGATTTCGCCGGCTCGGGCGTCGTGCACGCCATGGGCGGCATCATCGGCCTGGCCGGCGCGATGGTCATCGGCCCGCGCATCGGCAAGTATCGTCGACGGCAAGCCGCATGCCGATTCCCGGCGCACAACATTCCGATGGTCGTCGCTCGGCACGTTCATCCTGGCGTTCGGCTGGTTCGGCTTCAATCCCGGCTCGACCCTGTCCGGCACCGATCTGCGCATCAGCGCCGTCGTGGTCAACACGATGCTGGCCAGCGTCACCGGCGCCTTGGCGACGATGTGCTACCTGTGATGACCAAGGGCATGAAGCCCGATCCGTCGATGATGTGCAACGGCATGCTGGCCGGCCTGGTGGCGATCACCGCTCCCTGTGCGTTTGTCGACAGCTGGGCCGCCGTGCGTGATCGGCGCCATCGCCGGCGTGCTGGTCGTCTGGTCTGAGCGTCTTCTTCTGGGACAACGTCGGCGTCGACGATCCCGTCGGTGCCATCTCGGTCCACGGCGTCAACGGCCTCTGGGGCGTGATTTCGCTGGGCATGTTCGCCAACGGCAAGTACGGCGCCGGCTGGAACGGCGTGGTCCGCGAGGAATGGTCGACAAGGCCGGCTCGGACGGCGTCCGCGGCCTGTTCTACGGCGACGCCTAGCAGCTGATGGCCCAATTGCTCGACTGCGGCCGTGGTGACCGTGTTTGGCTTCGTCATGGCCTACGTCTGGTTCAAGATCAGCAACCTGATCACGCCGATCCGCGTGCCCGCGCGAAGTCGAAATCGAAGGCCTCGACATGCCCGAGATGGGCGTACTGGGCTACTCCGGCTTCGCCGTCGACCGTCTGCCCAGTGAGTCGAGTGCAACTGAAAACCTCGTGAAACCATGTCCGGCTAACGGCCGGTTCACAGGGAGGGCGAGGTTGCCGTCGGAATCGATTTAGTCGTCCCGTTCGACTAAGCAGCTTCGTCCCTCCCGTTCTAAGTCTCCTAATGCAGAACGGAACGAATTGCGTTACGACGTTAAAAATCAACGATCAAAGATCGGAGTAATACACATATGAAGAAAATTGAAGCCATCATACGCCATTTCAAACTGGAAGAAGTCAAGGACGCGCTGATCGCAAGGGCATCACCGGCATGACCATCACCGAAGTCCGCGGCTTCGGCCGCCAGAAAGGACACACCGAAATGTACCGCGGCACGGAATACACGGTCGACTTCGTCCCCAAAGTGAAGATCGAAGTCGTCGTCGACGACACCAAGGTGCTCGCCGATCGTCGACACGATCGTCAAAGGCGGCCCAGACCGGCCAGGTCGGTGACGGAAAGATCTTCGTCTCCGACTTGCGAACGCGATCCGCATCCGCACCGCGGAAACCGGAACCAGCGCCCTCTAGTCTAAGCGCAACCTACCTGTTTGCGACGTTAGCGTGGAAAATTGCCCGACGACGGGTTCAATCGCTGCTTTCCACCGGCAATTCAGACCACCCTTGCCATCGTGATGCCGATCACAAATGCGCCGGCCAGGTAGATCGCGGTACGCACTTGCCAAGAGACGCCAGCATCGCGCAAGTGTGGAGTGGCCCAGTAGAAAATCGCCATGTGCCAGAGATAGATAGAGTAGGAGTAAGAACCAAGGGCGGCGAGCGAGATAGTGAGCCAATTCTGGGAATCTGGCACATCAACGTCCCCACGAGCAGCGGTCCGCGGCGCCCAAATAATGCTGCGTGAAGCCGAACGTGAGGCTCGTAAAACCTGGACGGAGCGATTGACGAACAGAGTTACTCAACAACAGCGCAACACCCAACAACATCAGTGCGTCGCGCCATCATCGAGAAACGTCCGAGTGAACCAATCGCCATGGAAATGGTAGGCATAGCCAGCGCCACGCCAAAAAACACGGCATCCATCCTGAGGTGGCTGGGAAATGCGTGCGTCCAATACGAGAAGTCGCTGCGTACCCAATAGTTAACGGCGCAAGCTTAGCAGCAACAGAGAAGTCGCCGCCACCAGGTAAGGCACCGCTCGAAACGGATCCTGCGCCCGATTCCGGCGTGTCAGAAACAACAGCAGCAGGGGCAACAACACGTAGAAATGTTCTTCCACGGCAAGCGTCCACGTGTGATTCCAAAAACCGGACTGGTAGAGCTGGATAAACACCAGTTCGGTAAATAGCGGCCGATAGCCGTCTCAGCCAACGACGAGCAATTGATAGAAATAGGTAAAGGCCAGGAGGAAATAGAATGCGGGATATATTTTCCAGGCTCGCCGCAGGTAAAACCGCTTGATCGACATTTCGCCGTACTTTTTGTACTCGGCGAACAGCAGCCCAGAGACGAGAAAGCCGCTCAATACGAAAAACAAGTCGACGCCGAGGCCGCCGTATTTCAGCCAAGCATCGAATCCTGCTTTGACCGGCCCGGTCAGCTCGCTCGGCGGATTTCTCCAATCGTGCGCCGGAATCCATCGACCGCCAATAGCCTCTGGAAATCGAGGGTGGCGAGTCGCGAATTAACCGTGACAGAAGGTGAGGCGGCGCTAGTACATGCGGCTTGGCTTGCAGTGGTCCCTGAAAGAAAACTCCGGGAAGCCACTGCGCAAATCATTGGGGGGAGGATTGGAGCAATTACTTGCACAAATCTCAGAGCGTTGGCGGATTGCTACGGTGGACCCAATGCCTCCCAATCTACCCGTTCTTATTGAGCTTGACCTCGCTTGCAAACCTGGGAAGTTCTTCCGCCGGAGGGCGGGCAAGCTTCGTCCCGGCACAACATAACGAATATTAACTGAAAACAGGTGAACGATTCGATGTCAAGATTTTCCCGGTTGATTCGAAGAAGTGGCTCACGTGGCCACAGCGCAACTTCTCAGCGCCGAGCTGGTTCGAGACCCGTCGACGCTATCGCCGACCGTGGGCACCGCGGCAGAGCTCTATCGCCAAGCCGAGCAAGTGGAATGCGTCTACCCGCGATTCGGCAGTGCTCGACGAACCCGCGACGCTTGAGGCAATCGAGCACGATCAGGTCCCGATACCCGCCACGGTCGATCGAGAAGGGTACTTTGATGATCAACATCTGGCCTATTGGCTAAGCGGCGTCGAAGACCTGCGAATGGTCCAGCGGCTGGTGCCCGACGCGTCATTTCGCCACGTCCTCGATTTCGGCGGTGCGTCCGGGCGGTTCGCGCGGCACGTCGTTCTCGCCGACCAATCGGCCAAAGTCACGATCACCGATCTCAACGTGAATCATGTCGAGTGGGTCGAGCGGCATTTCGGTCCGTCGGTCCGCGGCGTGAAAGTGAGCCCCTATCCCTATTTTCCGCTGGCCGACGGCAGCGTGACTTTTGCGTCGGCCTCTCGGTGTTCACGCACATCGATAGCTACGAATCGGGCTGGCTGGCCGAGGTTCACCGGGTTCTGGCCGACGGCGGCTATGCGCTGCTGACGATTCACTCGGAAGAAACTTGGCCCGTGCTGCCGACGCAGCCGGATTTGTTCAAGCGGTTGCGCGACATCCGGAATTCAAGAGGCCTTCGTCCGGGTCAACCGATGCCCCGGGACGACGGGTCTTCACCTCGAATCCAAATTCGATCGAGCACAATTGCAACGTGTTCATGGATTCGGACTACGTCCACCAGCGCTGGAGCCGTTGGTTCGAAGTGGTCGACATCGCGCACCGCGCCCATCACGACTTTCAGGCGGCGGTGATCCTTCGCAAGACCAGCGGCACTTGATAGCGGCCCGGCAGCGCTAGCGCACGGTCGCCTGTCGCCACGGCAAGCCGCAGCCGACCAGCGCCGCGAGCACGCAGCGCGGCGGAGCTCGGTTCGGGAACGACTGCGGCACTCAGGCTGAAGCTAGCCATCCCCATCGGTCGCCATCGGCACCGCTTTCTGCAGCGAGAAATCGAAGTTCTTGAACGCATCGTAGCTCTGGGAGTTGAGCGGATCGATCATGACCCAGATCGTGTCGCCGACATTGAGCTGTCCGAGTTCGCGATCGAAATTCGCCACCGAGCCATTCGTCGACACGCTGGTCTCGGGCCCTAGCAGCGTATCGTTTAAGTAGACGAGCACGCCCAGACCATCCTCTTTCTTGATTTCGTGCCGTCGGTTTTCTGGATCGAGCTATCGATCAAGCGATAGAGGCCGTCGCCGTCGTCTGCTTGAATCGTGTAGCCGGCGATCGGCATGTAGTTCTGCTGGCCTGGATGGCCCCAATTCTCGCCGAGTTGCAAGTAGTCGTCGTTGTGCGACTTCTGAAGCCGGGCACCATGGTCGCGCCGCCGGTTGTGTTGTAGCATGTGAGCCGATTCGCTCCAGAGGAGCGGCGCGAAGTTGGCCGAGTTGCCCGGTTTGCCATTGGGATTCCAGGCGTATGCCCAGCCTTCGGCCGGCCCGCCGTCTTGAAATTCGTCTTTGATATTTGCTGAGCGCGATCCACCCACTCGGTCGGAGCTGGCGTCGGTGCCGGGCGGCGGATCCGATCCCGAGCCCGATCCTGGCGGCGGCGGCGATAACTGGCGGAATCGAAGGATCGAATGTCACCTCGTCGCCGCGCCAGCTGCGCGTTGCTCCAGCGATTGCCATCGGTGTAGTAAACGTAGAACGATTGGCCTGTGACTTGCGGATTGGCGCCGGTGCCGACGATCGTCGGATACATCTGCTCGCCGGCGTCGAGGACCAACGGCTGCCGCGCCGACCAGTTCACGCCATCCGGACGACGTCGCCATATACAAATCGGGGCCCGTTCCGCCGGCTTGCCATTGCGAACTGACCAGCACCATTTGATCGAGATATCGTTGTACGACACGCTCCGACCACCAATTGGCTGGATTGCCGACTTCGAGCGGCGACGACTTGCCGCCGATCCCCGGCTCCGACCAACCGCCGTTGTAATACTTCGTAAACGACGTCTGCATGCCGATGATCGAGTTGCTCACCAATTCGTCCAGCGGCGCACGCGCGACGGCCAACTCGCTCGAAAAGCCGTCCTGGGGATCTGCCAGATAGTCGCGAAAGTAGACATTGAACTGTCCGTCCTTGATGGCGAACGATCCGCCGCCGAGGTCGGACGAATAGCGATTCTGTCCGACGGGGATATTTGGCGTGATGATTGGCCCGAGATCGTAGAACGCCAGTCCCTTGGGATCGACCGAGGCGGCCAAGCCCAAGATCGCACGGAGTACCTGCTCCCGAAGTGCTTCTCGGCATGATAGACCATCAGCCGCGCGCCGGACGCTGGGATCCTCGTAAATCGGTCCGCCCGCAACGTAGCTGTACGTCTTTTTCGGAATGCCATAGATCTTTGCATTGCCGATCTTTTTTGCCGCCGGATCGTCGAGCGTGCCGGTCGTCAATTTGATTTTCGAGCTGTTGGCGGCGTAAAAGTCGTAAGTGCCGTCGCCGTTCGAGATCACGCCGAAATTGCCGTCCGGCCAGGAATCGGCCTTCTTCTTGCGTTGCGACGACGTGTAGACCGTTTCTTTGCCCACCGACCGAAAAGATCGGCTCGGCTTGCACGCACTCGACGCCGACACACGACAGCGCAAGGAGCGACGTAAAGCAGACAACGAACGAACGGGCCTGCAACACAGCGAAATGAGTTCGGCATGAGTTGGGTCTCACTAGGCGGGAAACGAAGAGGAGGGAGACAAGGCGGGTCGACGGCGACGGATCAATCGTGCGTCGTGATGCCGGAAGAGCGGGAATCATCCGCAAGCCGCATCATGCGACAGGGAAACGATCCATCGCCATGAGGTCCAGAGTAATTGCGATTTCGGCACCGTTGGGAAAATGATGCCGAAATGCAACGCCGCGGCGAGAGATGGCCGGAAGTGGTCCGGTGAGGACCGATCGTGCCGAATAGACGGGCTCACAGGCCCTGCGATCGGACCGCTGGCGCGTCAGTCTGCTGCCGATTGACTAGGCCGCTGACTTTCAGCACCGACGGCTTGGAGTTCGCCAGCGGCCAAGATGCGGTCGGCGAAATCTTCGCCCGGCTTGAGGCTATGGCGCTGGCGAATCGCGCGGGCAGCTTCCTGTCCCATCGCTTGCCAATCGTGGCGTCGTTGCCAGGCTCGTTCGAGCACTTCATCGATCAGCTTCGCAGTCGCGGCCGGCGCGACGAATCCGCTCTTGCCGTCGTCGATGAGCTCCGCGGCCCGGCCGACGTCGGTGGTGATCGGCATCCGGCCGCACAGCATGGCTTCGATCAACGACAGCGCATTGCCTTCCATCCGCGAAGGCAGCAACAGCGCATGGTGCTCGGACCAAAGCGATTCGATGTCGTTCGAGAATCCGCCGTAGGACAGTTGGTCTTCGAGACCGTAGAGCTTGATCATCTCGTTGACCTGGCCGAGGAAGCCGTCGTCGTTGCCCCACATCGTGATCTTCAGCGGGCGAGCGCGCCACTTGGGTTGTCGCAACACGTGAACCAGCAGGTCTTGGCTCTTCGAGACGAAATGAATCCGCCCGACGTAGCCGAGCTTCCAGTACGGCTCGGTGCTGGGCCAAGCCGGCGCCGCGTCGGGGCTGACCATGAACGGATTGTCGACGATCTCGGTGTGCGAGAGATCAAGCACCAGGTTCGATTCGATGATGTGCCGATTTCTGGCAGAAACAAAGAAACATTGTCGGGCGTTGGAGTAGGCGGAGCGAAACGCCGGCGCATCTTGCGGACGAATCCAATTGTTGTAGCCGGCTGCCTGCAGCACAATCGCGTAGGGGATGCCCAGCATGTGGCAGGCGTTGGCGATCTGCGGCTCTTCGGTGTGGCAGGCAAACGAGATGACGACGAATTCGGGCTTCGTCTTCTTCAGCCAGGGAAGGAACTTGAGATCGACCAGATGCGTCCGCTCGAGCAATCGGCGCAGCGATCGCCCGAGTCGCATCCGCGAACGAAACGACGGCTTGGCCCCTTTGTCGATCAGCCTTTGAAGCGGCGCTGCGACGGAGTGCCACTGACGCGTGCAGAAATGGACCTCGTGGCCGCGATCCAGCAGCTCGTCGGCCGCCCGGCACCAAAATTCCTCGCTGCCACCCCAGGGCAGTCCGCCCATCGTCGAAAAAAAAGCAATTCGCATTTCAAGTCCCCAAGTAACGAGTTGCAGCCGCACTCGTCGAGGTCGCAGTCGGTCACGCGGCACGTGCGAGTTGAATTAAATTCGTCGTCCGTCAACTCGACAAGCCCCTTGCGGCAGCGGATGGTCGCGTTTGCCGTGGAGAAGCCGTTGCGACGTTTGGTCCCTGGTTCCACACACCCGGGATTCGAAGGATCGATCGGGTGCCACATATGATATGCCTGCGTGTAGCCGACGACCGTGCGCACTTGCCGTCCGGCCAAGCGGAGTCGTGCGGCAAAATCGTCATCTTCGCATCCCCAGCCGACATATTCTTCATCAAAGCCATTCACCGCCTCCAAATCGTGGCGTGAAATCGCGATGTTGAAGCCCATCAGCTTTGGCTTGATTGGGTGTTTTCGCAGCTGGTAGCGCACGTCGCTGATCCAACGTCGCCACATCCGCCAACGTTCCACGTAAGAGATTTCGCGTCGATAGCGGCCGGCGACGACATCGCTCAGGGTGAGCCGCTCGGTTGTCTCGCGATCGAGTCGATAGCAGTTCCCGGCACACGACGCCCCGGCTTGCGGGCACGCAAGTGGTACTCGAGATGATGCGGAGGAAACAGACAGTCGCTGTCTGAGATCAGCAAATAGGAACCGCGGCTCGCCCGTACCCGTCGTTGCGGCAGAGCGCGACCCGGAAGCCCTGATGTTCGTGGGTCGTGAGTTTGACCGGAAAGTCGGCGGTTCGTGCAAAGCGATGCACCACTTCATGGGTCCGATCGCGCGAACCGTCGTCGACCACCACCACCTCGAAGCGGACCGTCCACGTTGCGCTGGGCCGCAAGCGAAGCCAACGACCGTTCCAAATGGAGCGGCCGCTCGTAGGTCGTCAGAATTACCGAAAGCTCCGGCTCGGTCGGCATGTTTCGTCAACCTCGCAAGTGCTCGCGTCGACGCCTGCCGAGCTCGTGCAACTGGCGAGCGTTGCGACGAGTGTCCCGAAATCAGGGTTTGAGAGTGTAGCAGAACCAGCCGCCAAATATGGACCCCAATTCAACGCCGAGTGTGGCCATCGCAATCTGTTCGAAGTGGACTTGCCTGCCCGCCGCCTTTGAGCGGAAATTGTACGCTTCCGGCAAGTCTAGATGGTTCGTACCGCATAGAATACCTACTTCGGCACGGACGCCGTCAAAGATGCTGGGGTGTTTACCGCGTTCAAGGCCGAATTTGCTAGCACTCGCTGTGGATATCTGGCAGGATGAGTTGAAGACGTTCCGCCGTCTGGCTCGGCGTGCTAGCCGAATTCATTCACGTTCCCCGCGTCCTTGTGTCAGAGGTGGTTCGTCTTGTCCTCGATTGCATTGCATCGCTAGAATGTCGCGCAATTTGTACTCCAGCAAGCGAGCAATTCGGTTCGCTGACGCTAGCACTCAGACACTAGAGGCCTGAAGCCGATGTTCGCATGTCAAACTCGAATTGGCCGCGTGTTGGTCACCGCGCAATTCATCGCCTTGGCGTCACAATATCCCAGCTCGCCGCCAGACTCGCCGAAGTCATCACGTACGGCGGGAGTCTCGCCGACTCCTCCTGCCGCCGGCGGAGCCTCAACCGCGCAGCTCATCGTCGGCAGCGGTTCGAGTACCACCACGAACGATATCTGGGGCCTGGGTCTCGGTCAACAAGGCACGTCTTCTGCAGTATGGATCATTGATCGTCGCCGACAACGAAAACTTCTTCGGCGAAGTGAATGTCGTGGGAAACTACTCTCGACTGGCCCAATTCACGCAACTCAATATTTCCTCGTCGGGAACCACCAGCAATCCAGCAGTTCAGATCGGAAACGAGGGTAATGGCACTCTCAATATGAGCGGCGGTTCGAGGATGACGCTCACCAGCACGAACGGAAGGATGGCGATTGGTCTCGAACCCACCGGCGTCGGCTACGTCGACGTCAGCGACCAATTCACTTTGCTGACGGTTCCCGAAACCTGGTCGTCGGCCAATCCGGCTACGGCACGCTCAACATTAGCAATCGAGCCAATGTCCGCACCATTTCGACCAGCCGCTCGAACTCCGTCAGCATTGGCCGCAACCTGACCGGCGTCGGAAATGTCGTGGTGGATGGCCTGGGATCGATCCTCCAAGTGGCCAGCACTCTTCGCGTCGGCGAGTCCGGCCAGGGGGCGTTGACCATCAGCAATGGCGCCATGGTGAATGTCATCGACGGTGGGACGCCGATTATCGGCCCTCCGCCGCCTTTCATGAGCATCGGCACCAACCCGACCGGCGTTGGCAACGTGATCGTTGAAGACTCCGGATCACGTCTACTGGTCCGCAGAGAACTTGAAGTTGGCGTCTTGGGACAGGGCTCCCTGACGATCCGCAAGAATGGGTTGGTGCAGATTCTCGACAATCCTCCTCTGCTATCCACGATCATTGTCGGACCCTACGGCCGCATCGACCTGGATGGAGGAACGCTCGCAGGTTCCACACCAGACCCATCTCCCACACCCGCTATTTTTGGCACCATCGTCGATGGCTATTTGGGCGGCCATGGTCGTGTCCGCGGCACGGCTCTGTTTGGTGAGAGTGCATTTTTGGAAGCGGGCCCCGGCAAATCATTGGTGTTTGAGGGGCCGTTTCGAACCAGGGCGTCGTCACGATTGACGGCGGCGAAATTCAGTTCAACAGGCAGTTTGCCAACAATGCGCCCGTTGGTCCGATTCCGCCGGGTCGAGTTTCGATCGAAAACGGCGGCACGGTACGTTTCCGGGAACCGCTCGTCAACGACGGCGTCATTAGCAACGCCCACGGTGCAACGAATATTCACGGCGAGATTCTCAACAACGGCGAAATCTATGTCGCCCGCGACACCGTGGCAACTTTCTATGATGAAGTCATCGTGCCTGGCTCCGTCACCGTTTTGCCAGGTGGGAATGCCCTCTTTCTGACCAACCTCTCGTTTGTTGGCATGAGCCTGCTACAGCTCGGCGTAGGATCGTCCGAGTTTCCAGACAATTCCTCGTTAATCAGTTCGAGTGGATCGATTGCGCTGAGCGGCACCCTCGAAGTTTCTCTCGACGGCGGCTACGATCAGCTGATCGGCCAACCACTGCAACTCATCTCCGCCGCCGGTGGTATCACCGGTGCGTTCGATTCAATCCAGCTACCGCTCGTGCCCAACGACCTCGAAGTTGGTCTCCTCTTCAGTCCAACCGGCGTTTCGATGGAAGTCAAAACGATAAACACGTCGATCAATCTCCCCGGCGACTATAACAACGACGGCACGGTGGACGCCGCGGACTACGCCGTCTGGCGTAACAATCTCGGTAGCCCGAATTCGCTTCCCAACGATGACACACCCGGTGTTGACCAAGCCGACTA
Source organism: uncultured Planctomycetota bacterium (assembly GCA_963847905.1). Lineage (GTDB taxonomy): Bacteria > Planctomycetota > Planctomycetia > Pirellulales > Lacipirellulaceae > DASYDU01. The sequence continues at coordinate 138,847 of CAWKBP010000012.1, forward strand.
CGCTGCGCTGGAAGACTCACTTTGGCGAATCGACGCTGTCCGGCGCAGGTTCCGTGTTTCTCGATGCACCAGCTACTCCCGAGCCTTCCACTGCGTTGCTATTGATCACGGCGTTAGCTGGATCGGGACTGATTCGACGCCGCTAGTGCCGCGCCAGGAGGTGCCGCGACCCGGCCGACGAATTTTGTCGCTTCGCTCGAATCGACTGGGTATAATCGGACACGACGCGTTGCTTGCTGTCGGCCGTTTTGTCCAGGCGTGAACGATGAACTTTCGGTGGGTTGTGCTCTTGATGGCTGTATCGTTCCCCGGCGTAGCCGCCGGCGCGGTTCTCGAATCCCTCGCGCCATTCTTGATCAACCATTACACATTCGACAATCCGATCAGTGCCGATCCGCTCGGGACGATCGAGGCGGATCTCGGCTCCGATGCCACACCCATCCGCCTAATCAATGGTGCGCCACGCGTGGCGGACGGCGCGTGGTGGGGGAGCCATTTTTCGCTCGAAACCGGACAACGCAATACCGGCGAAAACGACGACTGGAAAGCGGGAGTCATGTTTCCGTCATCGGCCGAATCGACTCTCACCGGCACCAGCCGCGTCACGGGCACAACACTGATGGGCTGGTTCAAACCGTTGGGCAGCGGAGCCAGCAATCCGAGCCCCAACACGAACACTGAAAACCCCGACGACTTCTACAATGCTTTTGGTCTCGCCGGACTGCTCCGTGGCGACTCGAACACCGACGGTCTCGACGGCCATGGCGTCCGCGCGCTGATTGAAGTGATCAACGGCAAAGTCACCGGGCTCGGTCGCCGCCTCGACAATCAAACCGGCAGCGGTCAGCGCGCGTCGGTTGATAATTGGCAGGCCGTAATGCGGCCCAACTTATGGACGCACCTCACGGCCGCCTTCGATTTCGACAATGGTACGATCGATCTCTACAAAAATGGGTTGCCATTGGAATCTTCCGACGCAGACACCAGCGCCTGGAACGTCAACAGCAGCACAAACCGCACCTCGAACTCCAATGCCGGAGGCATCAAGATCGGGGGCAGCTATCCGGACAACTCACAGGAGCGAAATCCATTCAACGGCCGCATCGACGAGTTGATGTTTTTCAACAAAACGCTCACCGCGAGCGAAGTCGCCGCGCAATTCGCGCTCATTAACAATATCCCGGGAGACTATGATCTCAATGGCGCAGTCGACGCCGCCGACTACACTCTCTGGCGCGACAACTTCGGTAGTCCCTACCCACTGCCCAACGACCCCACGCCGGGAGTGGGCCAGGACGATTACATTCGTTGGAAAGCGAACTTCGGCGCGGTGGCAGCTGGCGGCGGCAGTTTACTTGCGTCACAGCCGCCCACCGTCCCCGAGCCGGCTACGTGTCTGCTGGCGATCGCAGCCTTTTGCCTGCTGCAATGTCTGCCGATGCACCCCGTCCGAGTACGCGGTTTCCGACAACGGTAACGGCCCGATCGTCCCGTTTTTCGCAGTTTTTTTCTAGCAGGGCTGCCCCGTCCGGGTTCGCTGGCCCGACTGCCACCAGCGAGCTAGAGTTATGAAAGGGTTGCCGTGCAATTGGCGCGGTTCGGTCACTGAATATTCGGAGATACGGTCCCATGATTACGCTTCAACGAAAGCTTGTTGGCGGTGCGTTGGTCGTCACCATTGTCTGTTTCACCGCTGCATACGCCAGCGAGGCACAAACCCTTCCGCCCTCCACTTCGCAGCGGGCTACTCCCCGTGCCACGCCTGCTGCCAAGCCTTCTGCCGCGGCCGCAACAGCGAGCCCGGCCCCGATGGACGCGCGAACGCGCCGCGATTTGGAATAGCCCCAACATGCTTCGCGCCGCGCCTGGTTGCAGGAGTACTGTGCCACGTCCGCCAAAGTGAAACCGGGCGAAGCACAGCAGTACATGAACGAGCTTCAAAATATGTCGGCAGTCCAGATGAAGCTCTGGTTGATGAAGTTCGACGAAGAAGAAGACCAGAAGAAGCAACAACGCGACTTCTATCAGCAGGCCCAAAAGACCGCCCTCAAACAAGCTCAATCGGCCGACCGCGCGACGCAAAAGTCTTACTCCGCCATCGAGTCGGAAGAAACTGGCGCTGCCAACGAAGAGCAAGCTCAGGTCAATGAGCAGGAAGCCAATGAGCAGCAGAATCAAGACGACAAGCAGATCGGTCCCTACACGCCTTACGGACAGGGCATGTATCCGGGCGAAGGCGGCATCCACTACCACTTCCACATGTATCCCTACTGAGGCCTGACTCGGAAAACCGAGTGCCGCCAATTGGCGCCGCCTCATTGCCGCCGTAGCAATACCCGGTACAGCGTTTGCATTTAACCTCTACGTGTTGCAGCACGCGCCGATTTTTGTCATCATTTTGACGGCAATCGGCTCCGTTTGACGACACTTATGGCAGGAGGTTAACCGATGAAGCGTCGTTTTGATTGCAGACTGGCCTTCATTCTGTTCGGTTGGTTGGCACTCCTTGCGATTCCCCACGCCATCCGCGCCGAAGACAGCACCTGGGCTAGCCGATCGGGGAGCTATTTGGCTCAGCCCGGCGATCCCCTGGACTGGAATCAAAGGCGGGCCATGGGCTATCGAAGCTCGTTGGAAAACTATTGGGAGAGTAAACGGATATCGCAGCAAGAGCTTGCACAATCGCGCTCATGGCTGGTTCGGCAACCACGGCGGCTACTATCCCAGTCAGTCCAAAACTCCCACCGTACCGTTCGGGCAACACACCTTCACGTACCCGTCGGCGTACATCGGCTGCCACGGCTACATTCCGGGCGATCTGTGCCACGATTTTGACTGCGAATCACTCGACTACATCAATTACTCCGACCTCTGTAGCGGTCTCTCTCCCATCGATTGCCTCGAAGCACTGCGACACACAGGGCGACGTTGAATTCTAGCGTGCTATCGCTGTGCGCATCGGCAGCACGATCTGTTTATCTGCAAACGCCGCAAGTTTAGCTCACCGAGCTCTGCGATATTTGCCGACTTCGCGAAACGCGGAGATGCTGCGCGCCGTTACCGCACGTTCCAACTGCAAAACGTCCGCCCATGGAGGGGCACGTGTCACGCCGTTTATCGCTATTCCTGTTGGCCTCGACACTCGGCGGCGGCTGGTTCTATTTCGGCGGCAGTCCGACTGGGCAACCGAATCAATTTGGCCAGCCACAAGGCGTCTCCAATTCGCCTGTCTCCAGCTCACCCGTCGCGGCGGTCAGCAACTATCTTTCGAACACACTCGGAACGACCGCTCCCGCCACGCCCCCTCCCGCCAGGCCACTCGGCGGCGGACCGACGATTCGCATCGCCTCGTATAACATCCAGGTCTTCGGCGACGACAAAGCCGGGAAGCCATACATCATGCAGACGCTCGCCCTCGCCGTGCGAAACTTCCACGTCGTGGCGATCCAGGAGATTCGCACCAAAGACGCCTACCTGCTCGACAATTTCTTGCGCAACTACGTCAACGCCGACGGCCGCCACTACTACGACTACGTGATCGGGCCGCGCCTTGGCCGCTCCAACAGCAAGGAACAATACGCCTTCATCTACGACACGACCGCCGTCGAAGTGAATCGCCAAAGCATCTACACGGTGAACGATCCCCAGGATCTGCTCCACCGCGAGCCGCTAGTGGCAATGTTTCGCGCTCGCGGCCCCGCACCACAGGAAGCATTCACGTTCGTGCTGGTCAACATCCACACCGATCCCGACGAAACCGACGAAGAGCTCGACACGCTGGCCGATGTCTATCGCGCCGTGCGTCAGGCCTCGGGCGGCGAAGATGACATCATCATTCTCGGCGACCTCAACGTCGACGATCGCCACCTCGGCCGGCTCGGCGAAATCCCCGGCGTGCGGCCGATCGTCACCAAGGTCTTCACCAACACGCGGCAAACCGCCCTCTACGACAACTTCATCGTCCATCAACCATCGACGACCGAGTTCACCGGCCGCTGGGGCGTGTTCGACATCCGCCAACTTGTGAACCCGCCGCTCACGGTCGACCAGGCGCTCCAGGTCTCCGACCATCTGCCGATCTGGGCCGAGTTCTCGGCCTACGAAAGCGCCGCACCGGGACGAGTCGCCGGCGCGGCCGGCGCCCACCGCGCGTTAGTAATCGCTCGCTCATGTCGTGTGGTGGCCGAAAATAGTTGTTGAAATCGTGCCGCCCCTTGTGCTAGGTGTAATTCGCGTCAACGGTATCCAGCGGAAGCCGCAGTCAATCGCTCGGCATTTCAAAGAGCCCGTCGTCGGACCATCGCGTCCGACGACGGGCTTTTTTCGTTTTGAGAGTTGAACGAAATGACGTCACAAACAATCACATTTCGTCACGTTCGCCGACGCCCGCGAGTACATCGCGGACGGCGACTTGCTGCTCTTCCGCCGGCACAGCCTGATCGCCGTCGCCGGCCGCGGCGAGCATTCGCACGCCGCGAAAGCTGCCTGGTGGGACGACGAACTGTTCTGCCTTGAAGTCCGCGAGTGGCACGGCGGCCGGGCGGTCACGCTCGAGAGCCAAGTCAAAAAATTTCCCGCACGAATCGATGTCTATCGAGCCAATTCCCACCAGCGGTGGCCGGAGTACGATCGTACGCGCTCAACCCATTTCATGCGGCGCCTGGCCGGCTGCGACTACGGTTACGCTGCCGTGCTCTCCGCCGCGATGCTCCACCTGCCATTCGTCCGTTTGGCGGTGCGAGCCGAGGTAGACGATAGCGCGATCGATCGCCGGCCACCGTTCTGTAGCCACGCCTGCGCCATGGCCGACCGGCTTGGCGGCGGCGTCGACCCCGTGCCGCATCTGGCCGACCGACTCACCGAGCCGGCCGACCTCGCGCGGAGCCCCTTTTACGAATACATCTTCACGCTCGCTCAATGAAGAAGGTCGAGAGTCTAGGGTCAAGAGTCTAGAGCCGGAAGATTGGAGATTTGAGATGAGAATATGCATTCAATTGCCAACGATCGGAATCATTCTGCTTGCGTGTGCCGTTGCACGCGGCCAGTGTTCTGGCGGATTCTGTCGGCCGGCCGAGCGGTGGGTCATCGCTGCGTCGCCAACTCCGGCTCTCGACTCTCAGCACTCGACTCTCGACTCTTCCGCCCATTGCCGCATCCACGTCGGCGACGGGACGGTGGGCAGCGGCACCCTCATCTCAAAGAACGACGAGACTGGGCTGGTACTCACCTGCTCCCATCTATTCGACGCGGCAACTTCGAGTATCATCGTCGAGTTCCCCAATGGCCGACGCTTCGGTGGGCGGCTCATCGACCGCGATCCGGCCAACGACTTGGCGGCGGTGTTGATCCAGCGGCCCGATACCGAGCCGCTGTCGGTCGACGACGGCGAACCCACTGGCGTTCTCACCGCGTGCGGATATGGCGGCAACGGTAACTTCCGCCCCGCGAGCGGCCCGATCTCCGGCGCCGTGCAAGCGGTCGGTGCCACGTTCCCCTCGCTGAAGATCGCCAGCGCGGTTCGTCCCGGCGACAGCGGCGGCGGAGTGCTCGACCGCGCGGGTCGCCTGGTCGGCGTCGTCTGGGGATGCCGCGACGGCGAAACCTATCTCACGTGCGGTCGCCCCCTGCGCGAGTTCCTCATCCGCGTCCTTCGCGGCACTCCAGATAGCGAGCCGGGCCGTCCTCGGCCCCGATTACCCGCTCCAACCTCGACCCAACTGCCTGGCGAACCGAGATTGAAACTCGCCTCGCCGCGCTGGACGCCAAGAAACAAGATCGCGGCGACTACCTCCAAGTCGGCGACCTCAACGCCTACGCCACGACCACTGACACTCGACAGGCCGTCGCAGAGGCCGAGCAAGTTTCGACAGGTCGCCTCGAATCGCTCCGCACTGCCATCCTCGAACGCATCGAACAGCGTGCCAGCGAAACACAACCTGGCGTACTCACCGGGCTGTCCATCGGCAAAGTGGTTGCCGGCGCGCTGGGACTAAGCGGCCCGGTTTCCCTCGCAGTAATCATAGCCGGCGGTTTGGCTGGTCGCCGAATCAAACGCCGCGTTCAGGATGCCTCCGACTCTCAACCCTCAACCCTCAACTCTCAACGCACACCCATCGCAGTCGACTCCCCTCCCCCACCGCAAAAAACTGTCCCGGAATCACACTACGTCTCAGTCGAACGCGACGACTTCGCCCGCGCCCACCAGTGGGCCCGCGAGCAAGTCGCCCGCAAATATCCCGGTGCGACCGAAATCCTCTCCACGCTCGAATCACTAATCAAGCAACAACTCGCCGGCAACAGTTAGCCGCGACGCGACGCCGGCCTCAGCCGGCAAAGCGGAGCCGCGCTTTTCGCAACTACGTCGCAACTCCACTCACGAAAGGAACCTATCCATGCCACTCACCAACACCGACGCCATCCTCTGGTACAACGTCGGCATCTTCGGCGAGGCCGGTTACGCCGTGCCCAATTGGTCGAACGATGTCGGCAGCCTCAATCCGCAGATTCTCGATTGGACCGACCTCGTCGGCCGCAATCTGTTCTACATCATGCACCACGAAGACGCCGATCTGCGGATCCCGCCATCGATCAACAGTCTCAAGCGGATCCACAAGCTCTACCTGCGGGCGGCAAACATCCTCGCCGGCCGCGCGGTGCCGCCGGGCGTCAACAACATGGAAGTCCAACACGCGCGGCCCGCGGGCGAAGTCTTCCGCGTCTACCCTGTGCCGTTCTTCAAGGTTCGCAATCCCTTCATGCGACGCTGGGCCGGCCTGGTGCTCGTCTCGCTCGCCGAGGCGATGCAGCACACAGAGAATCGCAAGGAGATGGAAATCTCGACCGCGTTTGCCGGCCAGGTCGGCCAGTACATCAAGCGAGTCTACGTCAACATGGCGATTGAGCTCTTCGGCAAAGACCGCGACACAGCCGGCGCCGACGGCTTCGTGCTCACTGACGCCGACTTTTCGGCCTACAACCCGGGCGACTTCTTCACGCAGACCGAAATGGTCGACACAGTGCCGCGACTCGATCGCGTGTTCACCGAAGACCGACTCGAACTGTTGGGCGAAGGCATCCCGGTAACGCAGCTGCCAGCGAACCTCGGCCCCTGGCCGACGAATCTCACGAATCTGTATGAGGGCACGCGAACCGACGCCACAATCGGCGGCGGCAGCGCATCGAAATCCTCCGGCACGGCGGCAGCCCCGATCATCCCCGCCGCCCCCGGCCCATAACCTACTCACCTACTCACCTACTCACCTACTCACCTACCCACGTTCTTCCCATGTTCGACTGGCCCGCAGCATCGGTTCTCCTCGGCACCTTGGCAACCATCGCCATGGCGATCATCAAATGGTCGCCGCGGCGGACCGAGCCGACCAATGGACGCATTTACGCCCGGGCGACCGATCTGGCCGAGATCGGCGCCCGGCTCGCGTCGCTTGAGTCGGCCCACCACACGCTGCGGGCCGAAATCCGCGCCGACCTCAAGGACCTGCAAGAAACAGTGCAACAGGCGCTAGTTGGAAGGCGCAACGGCCGAGTTCACGCGACGTATACCCGTCAACTCGCGCCAGCGCCTAACAACTAACAACTTCTTATGCAAATTCGCGATCGCATCAAAGAACTGCGGCGTGTCCGCGCTGCCGACTTGCGGCCGAACCCGCGCAACTGGCGGACCCATCCTCCAGCACAGCAGGACGCGCTCCGCGGCCTGCTCGCGGAAGTCGGTTACGCCGATGCACTACTGGTGCGCGAGCTCTCCGACGGCACGCTGCTCTTGATTGACGGCCACCTGCGGCGGAGACGACGCCCGACGCGATGGTGCCTGTGCTCGTGCTCGACGTCGACGAACTGGAAGCGGACAAGATTCTGCTCACGCTCGATCCGCTCGCTGGCATGGCGACGACTTCTCATGCCCAGCTGAATTCGCTCCTGGCGGAAGTTGAGACCGAAAGCACCGCGGTCCGGGCGCTCGTGGATAACATCGCACGCGAATACGGCGAGGCGGAAGAGCTGGTTCGCACGGTCGCAGACCGGCCCGAGGTCGTCGTGCCCGAGAGCTACCAGGTCGTCGTCGAATGCCGCGACGAAGAGGATCAACAAACCATTTTTGAGCGGATGCGCTCCGAGGGATACAAATGCCGCGTTTTGACGCTCTGAGCATGGAGCATGGGGCACGGAGCTTAGAGTTCCGCAGACCTGTATTTCTCCTTGCTCCATGCTCCTTGCTCCACGCTAGAGGCCAACCCAATGCCACTGTATGACGTTACCGTATCCTGCCCGATCCACGATTCGTTTCGCGTGCAGCAGGTGGCCGGGATGTTCGACGTGCCGCTCGCGGAGAAGGCGACAGAGCGGTTCGCGGTCGAATTGCCGACCGACGCGGACGACTGGCAGATCGGGCTGATCGTCGGTCCATCCGGTAGCGGCAAGAGCACCGTCGCTCGACATGCGTTCGGTGATGCGTTGTACGCGGAATCAGCCTGGCCGACGGATCGCGCCGTGATCGACTGCTTCGACGATTTGCCAGTGCGGACCGTCGTCGAGCTGTTCACGGCCGTCGGCTTCGGCTCGCCGCCATCGTGGGTCAAGCCGTATCAGGTGCTTAGCTGCGGTGAGAGATTTCGCTGCGATCTGGCAAAGGCGCTGGGAAGGAGCCAGGAGTCGGGAGTCGGGGGTCAGGCATCGGAGAATTCTTCCCTGAATCCTGACTCCTGGCTCCCGGCTCCACTGGTCGTCTTCGACGAATTCACCAGCGTCGTCGATCGCACGGTGGCCAAGGTCTGCTCGGCCGCGATCGCCAAGGGCATCCGCCGCGGGCACCTCCCCTGCCGGTTCGTCGCGGTCACTTGTCACTACGATGTGGCCGAGTGGCTTGAGCCCGATTGGGTGCTCGACATGGCGACCTGCCAATTGACACGGAGGCGTCTTCGGCGACCGGCGATCGAGCTGGAGGTCCATCGCTGCCGAGTGGCGGCTTGGGAACTGTTTAAGCGTCATCACTATTTGACGAGCGGCATCGCCCCGCAGGCCCGCTGCTATCTCACGACTTGGAACGGCGTGCCCGTGAATTTTTGTGCGACACTGCCCGTGATCACCAAGCGCAACCACCGCCGCTTCACACGGATCGTGACTCTCCCCGATTTTCAGGGCCTGGGCATCGGCATGCGCGCGATGGCGGCCGTCGCGGAACTGCATCGCGCCGAAGGCCACCGGATCAACGTCACCAGCAGCCACCCCGTGCTGATTCGCCATTGCAAACAATCGCCGCTGTGGAAGGCCGTGACCGTCAAGAAGACGGGCACCAACCCGTCGGCGACGACCAAGTTCCCGCAGTATCGCAGCTCGGCGGGCCGGGCGGTGGTTTCGTTTGAGTATGTGGGAGCCTGAGATGCCAAATACGCAAAAGTCGGTATCCCCTACTTTTGCGCACTTTGCAAATTGAAAACGCAAAGCAATGGAGACAAGCGAATCATGTTGAGTATGAAGGACCAGCAACGACTGCGAGACCTGTGCGAACTGGATCGACAGGGCAAATTGAGTGAATACGTGGATCGAGTCGTCCATGAACTGCGACGCGAGGGACTCGGTCGCGTGCGCGATCCGCGGGAGCTGCCGTTTTTGAAGTCGGCGCTGCGGGTGTACGAGCAACTGTATCAACCGCCCTCGGTGCCAGACTCGGCGGAGGTCTGCATGTGTTGTTTCCGGGCCTGCGGGCAGAGATCGCGGACGCGGTGCTAAACACGATGATCGGCGAGCTGCTCGGTGCGAAACGGGTATCGCGTCGGAACTAAGCGGACAAAGAAAGGAGACAAGGATGCTGGAGAATTTGAACATATCGCTGGGCCAGTTCGGAACACAAATGGACAGTGCCGTGTTGTGGCGGTTTGGAGCGGGATCAAATACGAGGATTGCCTCGATCCAGTGGAATGAATGGCGACGACGGACAATTCGCGGAAAAGTCGCTGTGCATGTTTGGCTGGAAAGATGCCTCGACGGAATACTGGTGGTGCCTGGCCGTGCTGATGAACGCGAGCTGGAACGAGCCGAGAGCAAGCGCGATGGACAGCGAACTGGCAAATGCGGGACAGCGGCAGGAAGGCAGGTGGCTGTGGCCGGGGCGGATCGCGGTCGGTTAGTTATGCGTGATCGCGGGCGACCCGGGCTTGGGGAAAAGCTGCTGACGCTGGACATCGCGGCCCACGCTTCGCGGGGTGCGCCGTGGCCGGATGAGAGCGGATTTGCGCCCGTAACCAGCGTGTTACTGATGAGCGCGGAAGATGATTTTGTGAACACGATCCGTCCGCGGCTGGTGGCGGCGGAAGCCGATTTGGACCGCGTGTTTGCGGTCACGGGCGTGGTGTCTGGCATTGGCGACGCGGAGACCGAGCGGATGTTGGACATCGTTCTGGACCTGGAGCGGCTGCAGTCGGCGATTGAAGGGGTGCCGCCTCCGAGGCTATTGATTGTCGATCCGATCAGCAGCTTTTTGGGAGCAGCGAGCGAAAACTCGAATGCGGAGATTCGCAGCCTGTTGCAGCCGGTAACGAAACTGGCGAAGGATACGAGCACGTCCATCGTGTTGATTTCACATTTGCGGAAGAGTGAGGGGTCCAATCTCCATCGGATCATTGGATCGATCGCGTTCGCGGCCATCGCAGCAGCGCGTTTGTGGTCCAGCCGGTCTCGGGCATGGGAGGAAGAGACCGTCGGCTGATTCCCGTGAAGAACAATCTGGAGGCGGCCGAAGGGAGCGATTCGCTTTCGAGTGGAAGAACATCCGACTTACCCGCAGCCATGCATTGTCTGGGGAGCCGAGGAGCCACACGAGGGATTGGAGATTTCGCAAGTCGGGCCAGGTCGGCCGGAAAGTCTTTCGCCGACGACCGTTGAGTGGATCCGATCGCGGCTCCGCGAAGGACCGGCCACGATGAGCGGAGCCTCGCGACGGGCTCGGCGATTGAAGCTCCATCTGGGATGTGCTCTATCGACACATCAACAAGCATTATCGCTGGCTCGAAGAGAAGGCGCGGACGGGAGACATTGGTCGGTCTGCGAGAACCCGACGGGGACGACCCCGCGAGCGTCGCGTAATTCCGACGGGCGAATTACGCAACGTTGGGTTGGATGCGTAGGGAGATTGGAGAACAGGAAATGAAACGCAGTTTGACGAAACTGGGGAATTTGATCGATGTTCAATCATTTATGCAGGAGGAACAAATGGCTACATTCGTAACCAGGTACGTCGTTTCGCAAAGCGACAACAATTGCGAACTCCGATTGGTGGCTCACAGTGTCGATGGCACCGTCCTACCCGAAGAACTGGAGTTATTGGGAACGTTCGCGGCAATGTATTGGAATGGAGCCGACCTCAAGTTCGACCTGACCGTGCTGATCACGCCAACAAAGAAATTGGGGGCAGTGCATGAGCGAAATGGAAAAAGCTGAGGAGGATTGCCGAGCGGTGGATCGGGAGAGCGGAGAAGCCGCATCACGGGACGCTTCCCCTCCGCTGCGCAACCCGAAGCCTGAACCGTCGTCAACCGACTTCTCGCGGGAGACGTTTTTAGGGCTGTTGCGAACCGGGCTGAGGTCGAACACGTGCGCGCTTACTTGGGAGTCGGTTCGGAACGTTGGCAGGACATCCGTGAGGCGGATCCGACGCTGCGTACCGAAATGGCCAAGGCCGTTGCCACCTTCGAGATGATCCACGTTCGCAATCTGCACGCCCGAGTCCAGGAAACATCGGACTGGCGGGGAATTGCCTGGTGGCTGGCCCAGCGGTTCCCGAATCGCTACGGGACGGGCCGAGAGAGCAAGCAAGTGGAAAAAGCGGTGGAAGAGGTGCTCACCGTGCTCGATGAAGCGCGAGCTGGGAATTCACATCTCCGGCGGAAGTGCAGCGCGTGGCGACCGCGTTGGCGAAAGTGCGCATGACGCGGAGCACGTGACGGCGCAGGTGTGCAAAACTCGGGGACCCCTACTTTTGCACACTTGGGCTCGCCAAGGGCATGTGACGCCAGGAGGGCGATCGCGGCCGCGGCGAGAGCAAGGATGGGCCGCCGCACCGGCAACCGTGGAAAAGGGTCGCATGTGAAGGGGGTCGGTGCTCGAAAAGCTGCCTGCGATTGAGGGCGGCGCCGCCACTGAGTATATTAGGCGATCTGGCCGAATCGGTCCAACGACTTGGGCAATTTGCGGCTGTGGACTGTATGAAGCAGTCTAGTCCGGTAGTATACGGCAAAGAGCCGTAGGATTTTCGTTATATCGCACAGATTATGGCAGCTTTCCCAAACGACCTGACAAACCTTTACGTTAAATCGTGAGCGGCTTCTCTGATAGGGAGGTAGTCTTTCCATCGGCGTTTCCGCTGCCGGATGATGATGATCTTGGGCGGCTTTTTTGTGAGGCGTATTTCGCTAGTCTCCAGACCGAAGAAGGGCGACGTCCCGGTTTCCGTGTCATGTCTGGCGCGACGAAGAGTTCACTAGGAGTGGAGACCATCCTCACGCTGCTCATATTCGATTAATTCGTTTCGATGTACCAAGACGGTACGTAGCGTCCGAGATCAATAGGCTTGCCCCAGCAGCTGAACTTACAAGATCTCTGATTTGCGTCCACAAATTCAAAAGTGATCCAAGTCAGCTCCAGATTTGGGGACTTCTGGATGTTGGAGACAATTGGTGGCGATTCATTCGTCACGAGTCTAGTGGCGGAATGCCTCCGCCTAATCATTTGACAATCACTAGCGTATCCCCCGGTGATATATTGCTATCTTCCCAGGGCTGGATTCTTCTAACATTAAAGAATGGTTCAATAATACGTCCTGCCGGAGATGCATTGACGTCGGGGGCGATTGCCGACTATCTCTCAATTGCTCAAGACAGCTTATATGCTGACGCCATTAGTGAACTGGGCACGACACGCTGGGATAACGATGGCAACGATGAACACTACCCCAAAAACTTCTATACGTTCTTTTTAGAACGCATCCTATACAACGTTCGAACACGTGGCACGGTGGTTCGATCTTGCTGATACCCGATCATATCGAACCGCACGACACACGCATTAGTGACCGAATGACCGTGAAATACCCGTGCCTTTACGATCATGCGTGGAAACAACTCACCTCAAGTTTAGTTAATCACCGACGTTACTACGACCATTACTTTCCTCTTTCGCATGGTGAAGTCGACGTAAGTATTGAGAGTTTTCGTAAGCATTGCCGGCTCTCGAGCCAGGAAGAAGAGATCGACCAGTGTTTAATGGATATCGCACAGACAATCGCGGTGTGAACGGCGGTGGATGGCGCTGTATTGATGACGACTCGATTTCGGGTCTACGGATTCGGGGCTGAAGTATTCTGTGCATCACCATCGTTGGAAGATGTTCGTGTTGCAGATTCTAACGCTAGACTTTCAATTTCATCATACGGCACACGACACCGATCTGCCTTTAGGTTATGCTCAAATTGGGAGGACACCGTAGCTTTTGTTGTTCCCACGATGGCGGCGTCAAGGCCGTAAAGAGAGTTGGGGCCGATGTCGTTCTCTGGCCAGAAATAAATCAGGGTGCGCTCGGGTTGTGAAGCGTTCTTGTTATAATAATGATATGAACGCGGGGCTGCCGGTGTCGCGTTTTTAAAGTGGACTATCAAACTTGGCGGCCCGGTTACTGCCAAACGTCATGTAACCTGCGTGGCATTTATCGTCTGGCGCAAAACTCGCCCTGCCCACGCCCGCTTTCTCGTTCCGAATGATCCTTCGCTGGACCACTAAGAAATGCTCTTCACGTAACTTAGTGGCCAAAAATAGGGTGTGTACATCGGTGCGCTATTACGCTATGGTGGAATGGATTCGCCGAGAAACGTCCGCTGACGATTGCGGCGTGCGGATTGGGTAGCCCCGGTTGTCTCAACCGGGGCGGCGCAGCGGCGAGAGGCAATTGTGTTCGGACGGTCCTGCTAAATCGCCGTCTCCTTGGGCAAAGCGTGGCCGGTGCCTCTCGTTGCTACGCAACACCGGTTGAGGGCAACCGGCGGTACCCGGTGGTAGCCGTATGTTAATCATTGCGGGATTGGGATGTATGCGAATTGGTTGAGGGACTGGAGAAATTGGCGCAGTGGTAGCGGCGGGGCGGCTCGCGGGGCGGAGCGGGCGGGGGCGTTTCCGCTTTTGCTCGATTGGGGGCGGCATTATCTCGCGGCCCACTTCTCGCGCGACGAGCTCACCGATGCATCGTTGGCTCGAAGCTCAATTGGCGGAGGCGGCAAAAGCTCGCGGTGGGCGGGTGAATCTCATCGGGCCGCGGGGGCATGCCGAGCACGGTCTGCCACGCTGGCCTACGTGCTCCAGTGTGCCGTCGAACGGCGGGGGAACCCTACATCTGGATCGTCTCCGATACCAAGGAAGAGTGCCAGTTGGCATCTGGAGAACGTGAAGCGGGAGCTGGTCGAGAACGATCGGCTGGCGGCGGACTATCCGCTGGCGTGCGGGAAGGGCCCTTCGACTTCGCTCAGGGCAGGCCGGCAGTGGCGGCGGCATGCGATCGAGCTGCGGAGCGGCGTGGTGATCGAG
>CAWKBP010000013.1:0-130519 GCA_963847905.1 uncultured Planctomycetota bacterium
TCATCCAACGTCTGCAAACAGGGGGGCGACCTTGTCTTTCGCGACCTAGTCGGAAAGGCGCAGATTTGGATCGATGGCAAGCTCGCGGGAGAAAAGCACCACACGCCCCGCAAGTCATTGACGGTGCGCCTCGCTCCCGGAGACAGCGAGCGCGCCGTCGACGTCGTGATCGAGGCGTCCCCTGGTTCGCATGCCGGTCTGGGTGGGATAGTTACGATCGAGTAGGTATCGCGAGTCATCGCGGGCGCTGGTTGTGTCACGATGTCGGGCGCTTTAGAATTCGTCCGGGTTAAGAGCTGAATCCGACCGCCGAACCGCCAAGTTGACCAGAATTCAATCAAGTTTCAGGAAACTCTTATGGACACGAATAGCGTATCGAGACGAGCGTTTATCAAGAACTCCGCAGTGGCTGCAGCGGCCGCGGTCGCCGCGCCATCGGTACTCACTGCGCCGGGCGCTGCGACCAGCCCGAACGAACGGCTTCGGATCGGATTCATCGGCGTCGGCGGTCCGGGACAAGGTCGGTGCCAAACGCATCTCGAATCGGCAATTCGTTTGCAAAACGAAGGCCGGGTCGAGATCGCGTCGGTGTGTGACGTCTTCAACCGCTATCGCGAGGCGTCCGCCCAAAAGGTGCTCGACGGTACCAAAAAGTCGCCCAAGACCACGGGCGACTATCGCGAAATCATCAACGACCCGTCGATCGACGCGGTGTGTATTGCCACGCCCGATCACTGGCACGCTCGGCAGACGATCGACGCGCTGCAGGCCGGCAAGCACGTGTATTGTGAAAAGCCAATGACTCACACGATCGACGAGGCGCTCGAAGTTCTGCGAGTCTGGAAGGCATCTGGACTGGCGATGCAAGTCGGCGTGCAATCGACGCAGATGCCTGTCTGGCACGATGCGCGAAATCGCATCGTGAACGGCCAACTCGGCAAGGTCCTGCAGTATCAGACGGAATTCTTTCGCAATTCGGATTTGGGTCAGTGGCGGTACTATCCTCTGACTGCCGACATGACGCCGAAGAATATCGATTGGAAAATGTTCCTCGGTACGGAATTCGGCCTGGCGTCTTCGATGCCGTTCGATCGGGCGAAGTTTGGCCAATGGCGCTGTTATTGGGACTTCGGCGCCGGGATGTTCACCGATCTGTTCGTTCATCGCACAACTTCGATGCTCACGGCGACCGGCTTGCGATTCCCGGCGCGGGTGGTCGGAGCGGGCGGCATCTACTTGGAGTACGACGGAAGAGATGTTCCGGACGTGGCCACGGTGATTGCCGATTTCGACGAAGGGGTGCAAGGATTAGTGACCGCCACCATGTGCTGCCAGGATACGCCGATTAAACAGACGATCCGCGGGCACAACGGTTCGTTTGTGTTCGGCGTGGGCGAGGAGTTCAAGGGCTATGACTTCGTTGCCGAGAGACCGCAAGTTACCCACGACAGCAAGGTCAAGAGCGAGCGAATTGAAGCCGAAGAGATCCCCAATACGTCGCTGGCTCATTTCCAGAACTTCTGCGACGCGGCAGTCGCGGGTAAACCGGAGATGGTGAAGTGCTCGCCCGAACTCGGTGCAGCGGCGATGGTCATCGTCAAGCTTGGATCCGAGAGCTATCGGCAGGGCAAGGTCTTCCACTTCGATCGTGAAACGATGACAGTCTCGGACGGCAATCCGAAATGGGCAAAACAATGGGAGCAGTTGTCCGACCAGGGTGGGCCAGCTCGTCAGGTGCCGAACTGGAAAGCCGGATCGACCGGGAGCGTCCTGTATCCTCCAGAATACCAGCAGCTTGCGGGGCCGTGGGTCGATGGCGTCGATCCGTCCGCTGGAACAGCCGCCGGTTGAGCGAGCGGTTATTATCAACTGCGAAGCTGTGGAGACATGTGGCGGAGCACCAGCGAAGTCTGCCTCGATTGCCGAGAAACCAATTAGAGCTTTCCATCGCGCTAAAGATGACGCCGCGCCGCTGACGCAGCGCAGAGTTTCTGAAAGGAAATCTGTGCGTAAACCGAACTCTGGGATTGGCAATGCGATCAAAGACCGGTGAGCAACAGTTGATACCTGGGCAAAGCTCTCGTCTCGCTACCACTCCATTCGGTGATCACGCTCGGTGGCAATCTCAGCCTTGTCCGCGAAAGCAGGCAGCCAAAAGGTTGTGGCCAATAGAAACCAAAAGACTCGTCAGATCACAACGTATTCCTTCGCTAGGATGATTCAGCGGCTCGTGCGTTAAGGCTAACTCTCGCTAGTGAACGAATCGGGAAACTCAAGCTCGTCATCCAGAATCGCTTGCGTCGCTCGCAGTTGATGGAGCAGATGACGAACCACCGTGGAGCTTCCATCGTGGACTTGAGTGAAGGGGAACGTCACTTGTCCTGGGTCAAGTGCTTTTGATCAAGAGCTTTTGTCGTCTCAGGGTCCCAGGCAAATAATCGCGGATTGATTTGAGGCACGAAATGGCAATTAATCCAACCAGCCACAGTTCAAAGCAGGTTGGTTCGGGGACATTTTTTGCCGCGGTGAGGCTGCCGCTTCCAGAAGTATTTCCGAAGCGAGTTTTCCAGAACGTGTAGTCGTCGGCGTTAACTATGTAGTTGCCGTCGCCGTCGGCTCGGAAGTCGGTGGTGGAGCCCAAAGTGTCGCGCCACACGGTGTAGTCGGCGGCGTCGACGATTCCGTTGCCGTTGTAGTCGCCGAGCACGGATTGCATGACCAGCCCTTGAATGTAGAAGTGAAAATCCAGTTCTTGGCCGGACAGCGAATGGGTCGGCACGGTAGCGGGATTGTCGGCGAATATCAGCCGTCCATCGGGGTAGACGTCGCCGGTTCTATTTGTATCGAAGAAGATTTGGCGGTCGCCGTAGAATCCGGTGCCGGAGGAAGCGAAATCGAGCTCGACCGCGTAAATTGTGTTCGCGTCCAGGATCCCCATCGCTTGCTCGGTCGCTGCGTTGAAGTCGAAAGTCACGAAGTCGCCCGTGGCGAAGTCCAGGCCGGAGGTGTCGAAAGCCTGGGACGCGATGGACGCATCGGGGGTGCCGTCGCCGTTGGTGTCCTTGGTGATGTAGACGTTCATTACGGCGCCGTCGAGGATTTCGCCTTGGTTGACAGCAATCTTGAAGGTGATCGCGTCGAGTTGGAATGACTCGCTGTTCTGGAACGACTGGCCGACCACCTGGTGGATCGTGTTTTGAAAGGGCGGGCTGCCGGTTGTGATGTAGCGCACGCCGGCCGGTTCGCTGCCGCCCACCGTTTGCGAAATGAGCACATTTTGCGTTGGTGCGGAGGTCGAGACCTTGATCCCGGGAAAGACTTCACTCCCTTGGCCGAGCACCAGGTAGACGTCGTTGTTCATTTGCTGAATCTTTGGATTGAACGCTCCCAGTCCCAGGAAAGAGACGTTCGCGGGAGTAAACAAGTCGCCGCCATCGCCGAGCGATCGAATGAGCGGAATCGTGGCATCGCCGCCGGTGTAGGCCGTGCCATCGATCATCAGCGAGGCGCCGGGCGAGATATTGATACCGCCGCCTACCGGTGGGAGCACGCTTGTGTCCAGGTTGAGGACGATGGGCGTGACGCCGTTCGTTCCGAGGGCAAATTGGAGCGTTGCGGTTGGTCCCAGGTCGAGCGTGTAGCCTTGGATTTGCGTCGCCGCGTTGCCTTCGACGCGAAACGTTCCGGGACCTTGAGCTCCGACGACCATGTCGAGAAATTTGAGCGAGCCGCCAGATATCGTGTATCGACCGGTCCCGGTGACTGGGTTGCTACTGGCGATGTTCAGCGCGCCGGCTCCGCCGCCGCCCAGAGTGACGGTTCCGGCCGTCTGGTTGATCAAGCCGTTAGCGCTACCTGCCACGCCGACGCCGATCCCGCCGGCCGACAAATTGGCGGCGATGTTCAGCGTGCCGCCCAGGTCATCGTTGCCGACCTGCACGTCGAGCGGATTAAACACGGAATTGGCGCTGATGGTTGCGGAGAGGCCGTTGTTGACGATCGCGTTGTCGGAGCCGCCCGGCAGCACATTTCCGACCCAGTTTGCTGCGAGGTTCCAGTTGTTATTCGCCTGGTCGTTGTCGAAAGCGATATCCGCGGCGAAGGTCGCGATCGAGGGCGCGCTCGTGGCAATCAGAACCAGCATCGAGAGGAATCGTTGGTGTGACATGATGTTTACCTGTTGAGCTTACCGATTTTCAAACGTTCAACCGAGGAATCAAATTGCAATATTTAATTGTTACTGCGGCATCGACTTGACTCTGCGAGCACCGGTAAGGAGACAGCAGGCAAGGAGGGCCAACGAGACGGACGACGGTTCCGGGACATTTTGACCGACGTCAGAACTGCCTCCGCCGGCCGTGTTTCCGAAGCGGGACTTCCAGTAATAAAAGTCGGACGCCGTGACTTGGCCGTCGTGGTTTCCATCCGCGCGAAGATCGCTCGCGGAACCGAAGGTGTCGCGCCAGACGGTGTAGTCGGAAGCGTCGACGATGCCATTGGAGTTGTAGTCGCCCGCTACGCCAAGAAACACGGGCCCGGCGACGACATGCATTCCCGAGCTCGCGTCGCGGTAGAAGCTGCTACCGCCAGGAAACAATGCAGCCAAGTCGACGTAGGGGATCGACGTCCCTTGAGAGTTGGTGAGCGCGGCGGGCAGAACAAAACCGAGGAGCCCCTTGTACGTGGTTGCCCCGTCGTAGGGTTTGCCGCTGAGTGTGTAGGGATTGATGCTGATGAATTCTTGACCCGCCGCATCTTCCAAGAGGAAGAGCGGCTTGGAGCCGCGAACGGGTTGGGAATACGTCAAGAAATCTGCCTGGTCGGACGTCGACTCCCGGACGACCGCGCCGTCATTTGTTTGCTGGACGCGCCAGGCGAGTTCGGTCGCGGAGGTCTCGGTTTCGTTCAGCATGTCGTAACCGGCATCGCCCACGAGCCCGTTTTGACTGATGGACTGCTTGATCTCGCCGACCGTGCCAAAGACCAGATAGTACCGGCTATAGAAGAGGTCGTTGGGGGCGATGTTAACGTGCCGCTGGACGGTGCCGACGAGATAGTCGCGCCCCGTTCCGCCGCCGCGCCCCCAGCGCCAGCTGCTCCCCGCATATTGCCACGGTTGCGAGAGATGCGTATCGGAGTTACCAAACACGATGCCCAAGCCGAGGCTTGAATCGGTGGTGCCGTTCGCGAACGCAGCCCAGCCACCAGTTTGGTTCAGGCCGAGGACTTGTCCGGTAGGATTGTCCCAGGCCGCGATGTTCGCGTTGGTGACTGCTCCGCCGGGCTGTGAAACCAGCATTTTCCCCAAGGTGGAGCTGCGCGTTCCACCCCAGGGAAAATTGTGATAATTCAGCGTGTCGTGACCGAAGTTGTAGAGCACGTTGGTGACCTCGACGATGCCATCGCCGACGTCTCTCGTGTACTGCCAATTGAGAATTCCCGATTGATGCGTGGCGGGATCGTGGGCTTGGACT
Source organism: uncultured Planctomycetota bacterium (assembly GCA_963847905.1). Taxonomy (GTDB): domain Bacteria; phylum Planctomycetota; class Planctomycetia; order Pirellulales; family Lacipirellulaceae; genus DASYDU01. Next base: position 5,475 of record CAWKBP010000013.1, read on the forward strand.
CCCCAAGAGAGTGTTCCGTACATGTTCTCGCCGACCGCGCCATGGGCCAGCATCGGCGCATACGACGGCGCGGTGACGTTGCCTTGCACATAGTAGCCGGCTTGGTGAATAAAATATGGTTGCTGGGGAGTGTTTTTCGTCGTGTCGACGGAGACGGCCTGAAACACTTCGTCGTTCCAGGGAGCCGAGCCCAGTGCGTAGGACTGGATTTGTGGGGGGATCGCCTCGCCAAATTGGCTGCGCATTGAATAGATCTGGCCGCCTTTGCCGAGGCGAATTTCCCACGACTTGCTGGCCGAACCAACTTGCTCGTGCTTCAAGAGTCCGTGGTAGACGTCGTTTTCGTTGAAGCCGTTGTACCAGGAGGAGCCCGATAAATTGACCGCGTTGGTCTGACTGTAGTTCCAATTCCCCGGAACGGACGACTGCGTGCTGGGCGGAAACAAGTCGAGTAGCTGGTCGTCGACATTTGCGCGGACCGTGACTGCGCAGAGCATGACGGCGACGGTCACAGCAAGACGAGCGATGCCAACTCTCAATCGACCGGGGGAGATCTGTGCCATCTTGATGCTGGTTCCAGTGTGGAGGCGTCGGGACGTCGGGGCGTCGTAGTGTGGATTACAAAACTGGCTTCGCGGCGATCGTAAAATTCGCCTGATCCGTGCCGTCTGCGGGGACTTCGAACGTGAGCGTTGTATCGTCGTTGTATTCCCGCGGCAGGATCTCCTTGCTGATCATCTTGCCGTTCGCGTCGAGCTTGATGGTTCGAATCCAAACGCGGTGTCGTCCGATCACGGCGCCCGCTTTCCCGTGGACGGTCGACAGCTGAAAGTTGCCCTGCTCGTCGGTGGTCGCATACGAACCAGAGCCGGCGACCAGGGAGTCGCCTGTCGCCATCGGCTCGAAACCGACGCGGGCCTCGGTCAGCGGCTTGCCATTGAGCGTTACGGCGCCCGAAACCGGGGCGATCTCGAATCGACCACCATCACCGCAGCCACTGCTGACGCTCATCGCAACCACGGCGATGCCGACCGGTAGTGCGGCGAACAAGTTTACTCGACGGCGATCCGACTGAGATTTCGATCGATTAACTCGCATTGGGCGCGCTCGACAGATGGCTGGCGACAACTGGAGAATGACGGAAAACAACTCACAACTGTTCGGTGATGGCTTCGTCCCCGGCGATGGTCGCCATGGCGTCGTAGATTTCGCCATCGACCTCGGACGCGATTCCGCGAACAGAACCGTCGCAGTAGACAAACTGGATGATGCTCCCCGCATGCAAACTCGTGAAGGTGCGGGAACACTGATACCAGAGTCCACCGGAGATCAGCGTGCAGGTTTCCCAATCGGGCAGGCGATTCCAGGCTTCGCGTTGAGTCGTACCGAGATTGTGAAAGCTGTAAGTGCTGGCCCAATACGCTTTGTACTTGGGATCTCCGATCGTGTGATACTCGCCGACGAGCATTGTCTTGGAGAGCCCATCTGTGATTTTTCGCAGAGGCTCGGCCTTGAATCCTTCGATGCCAGCTTCGTGGAGGGCGCCGCGCTTCTCACGATAAAACTTCAGGAACGGTGCTTCGCCCGGATAATCGAAGAAGCCGGCCGTGAAAGAATGGCGCTTGCCGGCGACTCCCTTGTACGATCCCGGCGCAAACAGGTCTCCCGTGCCTCCGTACGCCTTGGCGAGCGACTCAGTGTTTTGGTCCGATGGACAAATCATCGCGGCCAGGCGCGTTTGCAACACCGGCAAGTTGTTGGCGTGGGCGTTGTATACTTCGTGATCGTATTTGTCGTAGAGTGCCGATTCTTCGATAAACGGGAGGATTTCGATCGCCCAATTGGAAAACGAATACTCGGGGCGCTCGTCGGGAGGCGGGATGTTGACGTGGCCGGCCGGCAGTTCCTTGCGAGTGTTTTCGTATTGCAAAAGAGCGAGCCCGAGTTGCTTGAGGTTGTTTTGGCATTGCGAACGCCGGGCCGCCTCGCGTGCTGCCTGGATGGCCGGCAACAAGAGGGCCACCAAGATGCCGATGATGGCGATGACGACCAATAGCTCCACCAGTGTGAAACCACGAGCGGGCTTTCGCGCCGGCGAAGGGCTGGGTTGAGAAAGACACCGCGCTTTGGAAGGGAGCTGATGCTCTGTTCCGCTAGTCATATTTCCACCTCGCGTGTAACGAAAAGACTGAGTCCGAAAAAAGGAGCCGCCCGCGATCCTCCCCTCTCAGCGAATCGCGAGCGACATGATTGAGTTCTCACATCTGGCGACGGGGCCGTTGGCGCGAACAGCGCGGGCGTAACGCCAGCCCGACGCATGTGGCGAATGTTGCCAGCATGGCCCCGGTAGGTTCGGGAACGATCGTCAGCGTTACATCACCGCCGACTTGCGTCACGCTGGCGTTTAAGCCGCCAAAGCCCGAGACGACGACGTTTGCAAAGGGATTGTCGGTCGCGTCGACCTGGACGAGCGGAATGACTGCCGCTCCTCCCGTGTAGGCAGACCCGTCGACGACCAACGAGCTTCCCGTCAGATGGTTGTTCGTGAACTTCGCCACGAACGGCGATACACCCGACGATCCCAAGACGAATTCCAAGGTGCTGCCCACGCCGAAAATGGCCGTACCGCTCGACGAGACCGAGGGAGCGTCGCCGACGATCGAGAGTTTGCCCAATCCCACCGTCCCGATCGAATACGACGGCGAGGCCAACGAGCCGCCGGAGATCTCGTAGATTGACTGACTAAGGGGAACGTTGCCGGCAGCGCCTGCGATGGCAACGAAGCCAGTACCAACCACATTGCCACCGCTCTGCGTTACCAAAGCCGGATTCGTGCTCTGCCCGGACAAGCCGATGATGATGCCGCTACCGGCCGTGAGATCGGCCTGAATCGCGAGGCTGGCCCCCAAATTATTGCTCAGCCACACCTGACTCGGCGCGAACACCGAGTTTGCGGAAATCCTGGCGAGCGTATCGCTGTTGATCAGTGCTTGATCGGCCGGTCCCGGAAGGACGTCGTTCGTACTACTGGTGAAGTCGAACCAGTTTGCCGCGTTATTCCAGTCGTTGTCGGCAGCTTCGTTGTCGAACACAAACAAATTGCCGCAACCGACGCGGCCGACCAGCATGGTGAGCACGATGCCCAACATTGCGGTCTTCATGTAACGTGCCAGGCTCATAAGTCGCACCTCCAAATGAAAAGAAACGTCGGCGGCCAAACAAGCCATAATTGACAAGCCGCCCAAATCCAATCAACTACCGCCACTTCTCTGCCGCTACTGTTCAATCGCAAGGACCGGTGCTCTCGCGGACAACGAGCGTCGGTCGGTCCAACACCGACATTGGGCTCGAGCGAGTGATCCGTCCTTCGAGCCGATCCAGCATGATTTGCGCCGCTGTTTCGCCGATGTGCCGAGGATCTTGGCGCAGCGTCGTCAGCGCCGGCTTGGCCACTCTTGCGACGTCAAGATCGGCATAGCCAATCACCGACAGATCGCGGGGCACGATCAGACCCAAATTGTGGGCGGCCTCCAAGACCGCTACCGCTAAAATGTCATTGGCAGCAAAGATCGCCGTCGGACGGTCTGCCGAACGCAGGCAATCCGTCGCCGGGCCCAAGCCGGAACGGAAATCGTCCGCCACGATTCGACGGACCGTCGCCCCGCTCACGCTGCGAATGCTTCCCTCGAACGCCTCCCAGCGCCGCTTGGCAGTGCTGATGGATGGGCAGGCCGTGAGGTGGACGAAGTTGCGATGCCCCAGGTCGAGAAGATGTTTCGCAGCGGCCTCGGCCCCGAAGCTGTCGTCGGTGCCCACGAAGTCGGCGTGCGTATTTGGCATCTGCCGGTCCACGGTGACTAGCGGCAGGCCGCGATCCCAGACTTCCGCCAAGTAGGCATCCGGCGCGGCATCGTGATTCGGGAAGAGGATGACCCCTTCGACGCGGCGATCGACCAAGCGATGGAGTTGTTCTCGCTCCGGCAAATCGGCTTCGGGCCAAAGTAAGAGGGGCGCATGATCGTTGCTCGCCAGCACCTGATGGATCCCGATCAGGATCTCGCTCAAGAAGCTGTCGAGCGGCGGGACCATGACACCGATCGTTCCGCTGCGTCCGGTTTGTAGGCCATGAACAAGCATGTTCGGCCGATACCTGAGTCGATTGGCGACTTCCATCACGCGTTTCCGCGTTTCTTCGGAAAACCCTGCTTCACCGCGAAGAACTCGTGAGACGGTGGGAATCGACAGTTTCGACTCCTGAGCAATTTGCTTGAGGCTGACCGCCATGAGAACGCGCCTTTTTTGTCAACGAATCGTGTGGTTGCTTGAAACAGCATTCGAACAGGACGAGAACCGCCGTCACTCCCACAAGATACCCTGCCGATTCATCAATGTAAATAGTTACGTACGATGATTTATCGTTTTTTTGACAATTCGGTCCGCTTCGTGGAAGGCCTGTCAAATCTCCGCCACGGGCTGCAAGGAAGGGGGAATAACCGATAAACTGCATATTTATGCGAATATCGGTGTGGTTATGACGGCACAGAGAGCACCTGGAACCGCCAGTCGCCGGAAGCGGTTTTTCGATGAGTAACGTAACTACTTGAAATAGGTGCATATCGGCGTTATATTCGTTGGACGGGCGGCCTTCTCCTTGTACCTCCCGAAGTGCGGCCGGGGCGACTTCCTTGGTCTTAATGTTTCGCTCTCCTCGCGCACAATCGCAAATCCACCTGGTTTTGACACTAAAATAGTTCGAGCAGAAAACTACCCATGCCTAGATACGAGTTGGAAACAGCCATCTGTCTTGATCAAAACGGCCAGCACGAGGCGGACTATTCGGCCCAACAAGGTCGAAGAAGTGACAAACGCCTCGAGTGGTGGCGAGAGGCGCGGTTCGGCATTTTCATACATTGGGGTCTGTATGCGATTCCGGCCGGCGTCTGGCGGGGAAGGCAATTCAAGTTCACCAGTGAATGGATCATGCAGCAGGCGCAGATACCGATTGAGGAGTACGAACGCCTGGCCGCGGAATTCGATCCCGCTGCCTACGACCCAGAGGCCTGGTGTCGTTTGGCGGTCGAAACCGGCGCGCGGTATTTGGTGATCACTGCCAAGCACCACGATGGATTTGCACTGTTTGATTCGGCATGTTCCGACTGGAACGTCGTGACGAGCACTGCGTCAGGAGAAGACTTGCTGGCCCCGCTCGCCAAGGCCTGTCGGCGGCACAACCTGAAGCTTGGCTTCTACTACAGTCAGGACCAGGATTGGCATCATCCTCATGGATCGGGAAACGACTGGGACTTCCCGGATGCACAGACGAAGAGTCTCGATTTGTATCTCGAGGAAAAGGTCAAGCCGCAGTTGCGCGAGTTGTTGACGAACTACGGCGAGGTCGCATTAATTTGGTTCGACACGCCCATGTCGATCAGTCGTCAGCAGAGCGAAGACCTGGCAAATCTGGTTCACGAATTGCAGCCCGACTGCCTGATCAGCGGGAGAATTGGTCACGGCGTCGGCGACTATGGCAGCCTGGAGGACAACTCGATTCCGACGGGCCCGGTGCTTGGCGACTGGGAGATGCCCGCGACGATGAACGAGACCTGGGGGTATAAGGCGCTCGACGACAACTGGAAATCGCCGGGTGAGCTGATTCAGCAGCTTGCCGATCTAGCGGCCAATGGCGTCAACTACCTGCTCAACGTCGGGCCCGACGCCCAAGGTCGGATTCCGACGGCGAGCGAGGAACGGCTGCAAATCGTCGGCGCATGGCTGAGGAAGTATGGGGAGGCGATCCACGGCACAGGGCCCAGTCCCTATCCTAATTCATTCGCTTGGGGCTCGATCACGTCGCGTCCTGGCAAGCTCTACTTGCTGATCTCGAATTGGCCGCAGCGACCGATTGAATTGCGTGGCATTAAGAATGGCGTCCGCCGGGCATACGTTCTCGGGACCTCGGCCGCGGAAGTCGACTTCGAAGAACTCTACGGAAGCGGGGGCGATGTGAACTGCATCCGCCTGCGATTGCCGTCGCTGCCGATTGATCCTTACGTGTCGTGCATCGTGCTGGAAATTGATGGCGATGTCGACGTCGATACGACGCCCAGGCAAAATGAACGAGGCGAATTGTTACTGCCTACTCGGCTCGCTCAGGTCGCAGGCACCGGCCCCGGCAAGCCACGCGTCGGGTTCTATGGGCTGGTTGAACAATGGAAGGAAGTCGGTTCCAGTGTCAGTTGGGATTTCATCGTGTCGTCGCCGGGCGACTATGAAATCTGGATCGTCAGCGGTACGGTCCGGGCCCACGAACTTTGGTATTCCGAGCACAGCGTGTCGATCGACGTCGCGGGACAGCGATTAGAGGCCGAACTTACGCCCGATCGGGACTCCGCGTCGCGGCGATCGTATTATTACCCAGAGCAGGAAAGTCGCTGCGGGACGATTCACTTGCCGACAGCCGGCCCGGCAAGATTGAAATTGACGGCCGAGAAAGTGAACCCCGCGGCGCCCGATGGAATTTGCATCGCCGGGATCCGTTTGTCGCCAATTAACTAGCAGTGAAACGGCGGGTGGCACGTCCCTGAGGTTCCGCCGAAGGGCGTGGTTGTCGCTACCGGCAATCACCACGCCCGTCGCTGGAAGCTCCTGGCGTGCCACCCCAAGCGCAACCTGAATTCGCGGACGGTCCGAATTAACTAGCATTGAAACGGCGCTCGCATGCACTGGATCGATTTGTCCATCGTCGGCGTGTCCGTACTTCTGGTCCTATTGCTCGGGGCGTACTTTGGCAAGCGCGCCGGCAGCGACCTGGCAGCGTTCTTCGTCTCCAATCGCTCGCTCACGTGGTACATCGCCGGTACGTCGATGGTCGCCACCAGCTTTGCTTCGGATACTCCGCTGTGGGTCACGTCTCTCGTCCGACAGCACGGCATCCAAGCCGTCTGGCAGTTTTGGGCGCCGGTCATCGGCTCGGCGCTCGCCGTCGCGCTGTTTGGCCGGCTGTGGCGTCGCGTCGGTGTGCTCACCGATCTGCAGCTCATCGAACTGCGGTACTCGGGAAAATCGGCCAGCGTGTTGCACGCTTTCATGGCCACGATGTTTGCCGTCGCGCTGGCGCCTTTGATCATTGGCTGGGTCGTCAAGTCGATGGAGGTGATTAGCCGCACGACGCTGGGAATCCCGGACGAATATCGCGTGGCGACGACGATCGTCGTGCTCGGTGTCTCCGTCGTAATTTGCGCGCTCAGTGGCTTGTACGGTGTCGTCTATACAGATTTCGTGCAATTCGTAATTGGCGCATTGGGGATGGTGACCCTGGCGGCGATCGCCGTACACAAGGTTGGCGGATTGGACCGATTGGTCGACTCGCTCGCGGCCAACACCGAGTGGAGCGGCCGCAGCCTCTCGATCGCCCCCAAGATCGGCACGTCGCCGATTTCGATGTCGGTCTGGAATGCCGTCGGCTATTTCGGTCTCATTTGGTTGATCGTGGCACAGTCGGGTGGGTACCAGGCGCAGCGACTGCTCGCCTCGCGAAATGTGCGCGAGGCATCGTTGGCCCAGCTGTTTTACACGGTGGTGTATTATTCCTTGATGGCATGGCCCTGGATCATCGTCGCGCTTTGTTCGATCATCCTCATTCCGCACGTCGGCCAGGAAAGCCTGGATACTGTGTTTCCGACCATGCTGGTGACGCTGCTGCCGATCGGTGTCCGCGGACTCGCCGTCGCGGCCATGGTGGCCGCCTTTGGTTCGACGGTCAGCACGCTCTTCAATTGGGCGAGTAGCTACCTGGTTATTGATCTGTATCAGCGATACATTCGCAAGAGTGCAACGGATGCACACTACGTCTCGGCGGCCCGCATCGCCACCGTCGGAATCGCCGTCGCTGGCGGATTGGTCAGCCTCGCTGCGGAGAGCATCCAGCAGCTGCTGGAAGTGTATTATGCTGTCGCGCTGGCCGTGAACTTGCTGGCGATCCTGCGTTGGTTTTGGTGGCGGCAGAATGCGACCGGCGAGCTTGTGGGCATTCTCGCCGCCTGGAGCATGGCTTGCCTGCTACTGTTTACAACAACTTTCGACGTGCCATTTCGCTATCTGTTTTCACTGGAGCCGAACCAAAGTCTGAGCTCGGACTACGAATTTCTGGGCGGACGAATTCTGTTCGTGACGTTGGTGGCCCTGGTCGTGAATGTGAGCGTGTCGCTGCTGACCCCGGCGACGGACATCCGTTCGCTGCGAGAGTTTGTCCGCCGTGTGCGCCCGTTTCAATTCGGTTGGAAATCGGTGATTGCCACATTGGATGAGCCCTATCAACAAGGAGAATCGCCGATTGCCGTGCTGCGACACTGGCTGTTGGTGACCACTTGTTGCCTGTCGTTGTTGTTTGGAATCGGCCAATTGCTGCTGGGAAGCGTTCCGTTGGGGATGCTGCTGATGAGCGTGTTTGGGGTGACGTTGATTTGGTCTGTTGTGGAGATTAATCGCCAAACCAGCTGCGATGCCGTCCGTGGAAATGAAACCTGATCGGTTCCAATTTCGGCTCGGGACGCGAGCGGTGTCTTGTTGGCGACTGATCTTATCACCAAGCGAGTATTTTCGATGAATAGTGACAGAACTGTGGCGAAGAAACCGACCGCTTGGCTTGTTGGCGTGGTCGCTCTGAGCGCGATCTCACTTTACGTTGCTCGTGGTGCGAGAGCGGACGAGGCTGTGTCGAGTCCCACGGCCAGCGTGCTCGACATATACCCGGCTAGTCCAATCGACGATCCCGACGGCACGTCCGACTTCTCGGATGTGTTTTCGCCGACGGGGTCCCGGTGGGTGAAAGGGATCGACGAATCGACTGTTTTCATGGCGACTCTCGCGCACCAGGCGGATGCCCTGCGGTCGTGGACACTCGGCGTCGGCAAAGGCGGACATGTCTATTCGCTTCGCGGAGCGTTTGGAGAGTCGGTTCCGCCGCAGACGATCGATTCGCGCTGGAATGATGAAGTCTGGCAATTCGTGGCGACGTCTACGGAAGAAATCGAGCCGATTCACGACTTCGAGCGGGCCCAAAACGACTTCACGCACTTTCGGCAAATGGAGTATTTCATTCACCAATCGGGAACCTACAGTCGACTGGATCCCACGAGGGGGTCGTTTTACTCTCCGTGTCTGCGGAGTCGGTACGATCGCAAGCGACGCGCGTTCGAAACGGTGAATTGGATCCAGCAGGCCAACTCACCGGCGGTCTGGACGTCCGGACTGCTGGTCTACACGCAATACCGCGACGTGGGTCGCGGCGCGATCGAGGTCACTTATGTCGTGCATAACTTCGGCTCCGAGACGCTGGAGTATCTGAACACGCCGTGGGGAGGCGTCCGCAAGTCTTCGCTGCCCCATACGATCATGTCGTCGAAGAACGGCACTTGGGAAGAAGTGTTCGGGAAATGGGGCTGGGACGAGATCGCCTCGAGACCGCTGCGCGACACCGCGGGCTGGTGTGCCTGGACGGTGGATCCAAAAGACGACAACGGCCCTACATTGGGACTCGTCTTCGGTCGGGACGATCGACCTGCCGAGAATGCGCCCGCGACATGGCAACGTCGACCACGCACCGTTCGCTGGGGAACAGCGAACGAACTTGAAAGAGACTATCAGGCCACCGAGGTGGTTCTGGAATCAAACTTTAACCCAGGACAGACCTTGTTTGTCCGCTACTATTTCGTCATCGCGCCGTTTGCTGCGGCACGCGACTTGTCCGAAGAGCTGGCTCCCCAAGCGGTCGTCGGGCTGCTCGACCCCGGGGCCGGACCAATGCAAATCGAAAAGGCGCACGTTGCATCCACCGCCGGCGGTCGAACGACCATTGCGATGGGGCCGGGGCCGAGCGACGAGCCGACGCTCCATTTCTTGGCGAAGCCGTATCCCGGCGCGAAGCCAATTTTCCTGCTCGAGGACACGCTGAGCCAGCGCATGGTGGTGTCGTCCGATCCTTATTCATTGGCTTCGTCGCGACGATTTGTGAATCCGTTGCCACCCGAGCACAAGGAGCACGAGAAATACAACGATCGCCGCTTGACGGTGCCGGGCGATGGTCGAACAAGATTTGTGAATCTGCTCGGATATGCAGTGCCATCTGCGCTCGCGGAATTCCCGGGCATTGAATGGACGTCGATTGGTAGCTTGATTACCGATAAGTACCCTTCAGTTACCGTTGATTCGTCGTGCGCAAAGTTGTTACTGCCAAAATAGGACTCCGTCTTACTCGACCATGGCGAGCGTCCAACTCCCGAGATTTCGCGGTTCGGTAGAGCTGTCAAGCAGCGTTTTCTCGGGGAGTTTAATAGGATCCGTCGTTCACAAAAGAGACATCGAGCAATTGGTGATGATGCGGATGAAATTAAGACACCAAATGTCTAGTAGCCACTGGCAGGCTCGACAGCTGGAGAGCTTGGCGAAATCATGCGGGCCAGCGTGATCAATATCTCGTAATTCAGCAATTCGCTTGCCGCGTAAATAGGACTTCCCTAACCTCGAAATGTGGCCCTGTAAGAAATCTTGTGTCAGCTAGCAAGAAGTGGTAATTGTAACGACCCTTTCTTGTATCTAGGAGACTGACGCATGGATGCATTGCTGCAATCGCGGGCCCAGGAGTTGGCCACGGAATTCGCCGGGCAGGCGACGACGGTCGAGGAGCTCAACGAGCTGTTGCGGGTGATGATGAAGTCGGGCCTCGAGCGGATGCTCGACTCGGAGATGGATGTCCATTTGGGCCGGCGGCCGGTGGCTGCTGCGGCCTCTTTGCAGCCGATTGCCCAGCAGCGGCGTTCGCCGAACCGGCGGAATGGCCGCAGCAAGAAGCGGGTGCAAGGCGATTTGGGGAAGGTGACACTCAGTACGCCGCGGGACCGCGACGGCACGTTCGAGCCGCAGCTGATCGAGAAGCACCAACGCCGCGTGCCGGGTTTTGACGAAAAGATTTTGGCCCTCTACGCCAAAGGGATGACCACCCGCGACATCCAAGAGATCGTGCGGGAACTCTACGGGGTGGAGGTCTCGGCGACGCTGGTCTCGGCGATCACCGCAGACCTCGACGCCGAAGTGACAGCCTGGCGGAGCCGGCCGCTGTCGGCCGTCTGGCCGATCGTGTACTTCGACGGGATCACGGTCCACGTTCGCGGTGCGAACGGCCGAGTCTCGCAACACACGATTTACGTGGCCCTGGGCGTTGATCTGGCGGGCCAGAAGGAGTTATTGGGGCTGTGGCTGGGCGAGAACGAGGGGGCCAAGTTCTGGCTCTCCTGTCTCACCGACCTCAAGAACCGCGGCCTCGGCGACATCTTCGTGGCTTGCATCGACGGGCTCTCGGGCTTCGCGGAGGCGATTCGCGCCGCCTACCCCCATGCGAGCGTGCAGCTGTGCATCGTGCATCTGGTGCGCGCGGCGCTACGTTATGTGAGCACCGAGGACAGCAAGCTGGTGGCGCGTGACCTCAAGAAGATCTACCAGGCGGCAACCGTGCTGGAAGCGGAGGCGGCGCTGGAAGAATTCGCTCAAGCTTGGGACGCCAAGTATCCGACGATTGCCAAGCAGTGGCGGGCCAAGTGGACCGACATCATCACGTTGTTCGACTTCCCACCGCCGATTCGCAAGGCGATTTACACGACCAACGCGATCGAGAGCGTCAACAGCGTGATCCGCAAGTTCACGCGGAACCGCAAGATTTACCCCAACGAGGAGTCGGCGCTGAAGCTGGTCTTCATGGCGATCCGCGAGGCATCGAAGAAGTGGACCATGCCGATCCACCACTGGAAGCAAGCCCTCAACCACTTCGCCATCCTCTACGAGGACCGCATGCCGGAACTGACCAATTCGTAACCTTCATGCTGGCTGACACAAAAAGATTTACAGGCCCACCTGGATAGCAATCGGTGGATGCAGCCGCCTGCATAGGGCTGTTGTCTCAACGCGCATCGAATTGGACCATCTGCACATTTTGCGCCCCCCGGTTAAACAAATTGACCGAAACAGTTGAAGTCCGTGACGATAAGATGCGGCAGTCACCATTCGTCGCTTGTTTGCGTCATTTGGAGAGCTGAACGAGCCGGTGTGTCGGCACGGGGCGCCCTGGACGGAAGCTTTGCGTCTGACGAAAGGCGGCAGTCGCACCAAGTTCACCTGCCGCAGCTTGGACCGCCGTCACGACCTCGTTTTCGAGAACGGCCGGGTCAATCGCTACTCGTGCATTTACAATCAGGTTTGCAGTTGTTGCCGTGCAGTCGGACGCTAGTGACAACTCGGCCGGTGTAAAGCTGCTGACAAGATTGGCGACGCCGTGACTACCGTCCGCCATGCCGATGGTCTTGAGATGGGCGGTCTCGGCACGGAGTGTTTGCAACCGACCGCGCAGTGCGCTCGATGATCTTCAGCAGTAGCGAATCCAATGCGAACCCGTTCTCTGCCGAAAGAACGAGGCTACTGTTCAGCCAGCCCAACTCCGCTTCCCCTTCGGCATACGTGTCGTAATCAAGTTCGATGACGCGACGACCAAAGGCACCGCTCTGATCGAGGAAGTCGCATAACTCGTCAAAGCCCGCTCCCGTCCGGGCCGACGTGCGAAGCACAGGGCGGTCGGGGAACTGCGACTCCAACATCCGCGAAAGTTGTTCAGCGACATCAGGCGACAATTCGTCGATGCGGTTGAGCAAGACGAAGTCGGCTTCCTCAATCTGCTTGCGAAAGATGTACTCGGCCTTTGGCGAGAAACCGGCCTTTTCACCGCCCGCAAGAATCCGCAGTCCGTGACTTGGTTTGAGAATGACTCCGTAGGGCGCGATGCTAAATTGACTTCCAAAGAAGTTTTGGAGCGGGCGAATCACAGTGGCGACCAGATCCGTGCAGCTGCCGACGGGCTCGGACAGGACCACGTCGGGCCTCTCTGCCTCGCTAATTCGTTCGATAGTAGCAGTCAGTTCGTTAAAGTTGCAGCAAAAGCAGGCCCCCGCAACCTCGCCAACATTGAAACCTTGTCTCCGGAGAGCATGTGTGTCGACGAGATCGGTCGCCTGATCGTTGGTAACGATTCCAACCTTCTGTCCGCGTTCCTGGTACATGCGAGCCAGCCGCGAAATCGCAGTGGTCTTACCCGCCCCGAGGAATCCTCCAATCATTACAAATCGTGTTGTAGTCATGTTCAGGCTTTCCGCATTAAAACTGAGAGTGGAGTTGTTAAATGTTCTTAGTTCGCGGGCTGCGCAGTCCTTGAACGAGTACGCTACGTCCTTGTTAAGCACGTATTCTTGCTCAGTCAGCCAGCTGAACTCGCTGCATCCAGCCGATGACGAGTCCGGCTCCGGAAGAGGCAGTCCATTCGCCTCGGACGAAATGGTGCGTACCACTGGCTGCGCGACATCGCTCCGGCAGAACCAACTCGCAATTGGTGCCGCGAGTCTGCAGAAACCAAGTATTGTCCCGAAATCCACGCTGTAGCCTTTGTGACGTAGCACTAGCAAATCTCTCGCGATCCTCTTCCGCTACGGCGAAGATAACAATAGCTGAAACGTCCAAATTACTAGTGACAGGATTGTTTCGGGTCGCATGGTAAGGCTGTGCCGGATCGATCTTCAATTGGCCCTGCGCGGCAAGATATGAGGCAGGCAGGGAAAAAAACGATGAGCTGGAGCCAGGCTGCCAGTCGGGTGAAGGTCATAGTGAGATACTCGCATATAATATGTTAATGAATCAAAGGGCAGGCCGGATGCCGCGCTCGTACAAGGCGGCCCCTAGCCAGGCGCCGACGATTGGCGCCAGTATGTAAACCGTTAGAAAACCAATGCCATTGGGACCGGGGATTGCAACCGATCCCCATCCCGTCAAGTAGGCAAACAGACGCGGCCCAAAATCCCTCGCCGGATTGAAGCATGCTTGAGTCAATGGAGCGAGGATGGAGATAAGAGCCGAAACCGTCAGGCCTATGAATACCGGCGCAAGGTTCATCATGGGAGCGCCGGAATTGCGTGGATCGGTTACTGCAAACACGACAAGGGCGAGAATCGCCGTCCCTAGCACCTCGACACCGAACGCAACCGGATGCGTGACCAATTTCCAATGTGCATCAAGTTCGTTTGCCGACAGCGGGCCGTTACCAGCCGCGAGACCGCCCGGATTGGGAAAGTACTCGCCGTAGCACATTGCCGTAATAACACTTCCAGGCTCGCCCCGAGTCACCTGCCTTTGTTGCTCTTTGGCGACAACTATCGAACTGAAAGCGGCATAGAGCACAGCCGCAGCAGCCATCGCGCCACACATCTGGGCAGCAACGTATAGTGGAACCCTTGACCAGGAAAAACGCCGCCAGACAGCCAGTGCCAGGGTAATCGCCGGATTGATGTGGGCACCGCTCACTGCGCCGACGACATAAATCGCCAGCATGATTGCGAGGCCCCAGACAATGGCGACTTGCCACAGACCTGTCTGCGCGTTCATCAACACCGCGGTATGAACGCTGCCGCATCCGAATAATACGAGTAGGAACGTACCCACTGCCTCCGCCAAGAATAGCCGCGCAGAAGACGGTGCGGGAAGAACGACATTCGTCGCGCACTCGGCGGTGGCAGATTCTTGTGAGAGAGTTGTTACACTCATGTCGAAATCGCTCAAAAGGACCGCCGGCAATGTCCTCGGTTGTTCGCCTCGCCTTGCGTCGATCGCGGGAATTCCGGAGCCAGCGAATACAACACGGCCATTCCGCCACGGTGACTGTAGGTTCACGGCGTCGCGAAGTTGAAGCTCACACCCTCAAGATCGTGGCGATTCGACACCCTCGTTGAATACGACATTTCACTGAAACACAACTACCAGCGACTCGCCTGCAGACACGACGGTGCGTTCCGAGAGTTCGATTCTGCGTAGACGGTGCATCGGATTGCAGACGAGAACTTCAGTTTCTTGCCATTCAATAGAACGGCAACCTGCGTGGGCAGTAAATCGTTCTCAAGCTCGAAAGTAAGCGTTTCGAGCTCAACTTGCCCCCAGCGAACATCAATTCTCTGAGTTTGCTGTTCGGGTTCGCACTTCTGCTCAATGGTGCCCCAGCCTTCGGCGGCTGTGAAGGCGGCAGAAAAATTCTCCGGCGACAGCCGAGGCGCGAAACTTAGATGCCCCTTGGTGCCGTCGTATTCAAATCCGCATGCAGCGAGGAACACACCGTAGCTCGCCATTGCCCGTGCGTAATGGTCACTACACTCGATTTCATTGAAGGGGTTGCGTAGCGAGGCGTGGTAACGATCGTGAACAGCGCGGGTAATCGCCAGGCCTTTTTCGAGTAGGCCCGCGTCCCACTTGCTTTCCCACACCATGTGGCCAGCGGCCTCGTATTCGAAACCGGTCATGCACTCGTTGAAGTAGCCGTACTGCCAGTGCCGCTCCCAGTCGTCACGCCTACCGCCCTTGGGCCAAGTACACATTACCAGCCCCGCGTCGCCCGCGATGGCGTACGGCCGGCCGCGCAAGCTGGGGTTTGCGATTGATTCGCGCAACTGGCCGATGTCCGGACAGAAATTATAGTCCCACAGCCGATTCAGGGCCGAACGGATCGCTGCACCATCATAGAGCCTGCCAAGGCCCAAGTTAAATGCCCACCATTGGCCCATTACTTGATCAATGTAGCAACCGTTTCCGATCCCGATGGCATCGAGGTGATTGACATCTTCCTCCTGGACAAAGTAACCGAAGTCCTCTTTAAACAATTGAATGATGTTCTTCACGCCTTTCTCGTAGATGTTCCGGTAGCGCTCGGCTGCCACTTGATCGCCTACCGTTCTGGCCATCTCTTCGCCAGCCCGAAGAGCCGCCAGATAGAGCGAAGCGAGCACCGGTACCTTGCCATACCAGTCGGCGTCCAGCGTGTTGTGCTGTTTGCCAACTGGAATTCCGTCCGGGGAGCCGTCGCGTGCGTCCTGCGAGATAAGAAACTCAATCGCTTTTTTGCACTTGGGCCATACGCGCTTGAGGAATTCGTCGTTTCCAGACATCTCATGTTCGCGATAGGTCCGCAGGATGACTCCCGCCTGACCGTCGGTCGCGTCACGCTTGGCTTGTCCACCGCGGAAGTCGATGAATCCGTCGGATTCGCGAAATCCCAAACCGAAGTCGGTCCGCTCGCGGAGATCGCGTTCCAAGTCGGGAAACAGCCGGGCGACCGTCTGGGCGTAGTGCCAGACGTGCGTGCAGGTGCCCGCGCAACATCCAACGCCCTCCCAGGCCCAGAACTGGCCGTCCTCGAAGCGGTAGCAGGTGTTGGTTTGGAGCGCGTCGACTGTGAGCAGCGTGCGTTCGAGCAGCCAATGCGGCAACGTACCCGCGTACCAGACGTCACGCCACAGCCGCGTTTGGCTCGTCAGAGATTCGAGGTCGCGTAGCACTTCCACGGCGACGGCATCGGCGTCATCAAAGTTGCTGGCATACCATCGGGTTCGGCCATTGATAGGAGTGTTCGGGAAGTGCCAGCTCATCACGAATGTAAAGGTCTTCGACTCACCGGGCTTCAGCTCACAGACCGCCTCGACTCCGCCGATCTGGTTGCCGCCCAGGGGAGTCTCGTCAATCGTAGCGTCCTCGCTTCCGATGGGCTGCAGCGTCTGGGTCGCAAGGTCCCACAGCCCGACCATCGCGTTGTCCACGTCGATGGCTAGTGCTACGCTGCCAAAGTCCGGCCGATGGTCGAAGCCGGTTTCGAGCGGCGGCTTGTCAGAGAAGACAATATGATCGCCGACGACATGGCCCCAGCCGCCGCGGGCGTTGTCGACAAAGCGGACATGCGCCTTTACTGCCCTCGTAAGCAGAGACGTCGAGCGACACCAAACGCAGCTTGTCCGTTTGTTGGCCGGTTGCTGCCGCCACGCGCTTGCCGTCCACCAGCACCTCGAAAAACGCGTCATCCTGACGGTTGCCCCCACCTAACAGCAGGCTAATGTACTTGCGGCTGATAGTGAACTCGGGACTGGTCAACGTGCCCGTGAAATTGTCGACCGCCGGCACATTTCCGCCGCGGCGAGAGTTGTGGGAGTTGACCATCCGCTGGCCTTGCTGGCCAGACACATGTTGTTTGCTGGACAGCGAATTGACCGGGAATGGCCCACCGGCAAATGCCTGGCCCTTTGCCCGCCACTCGCCCCAGTTTTCACCCTCGAAGTCGGCGAATACGATGTCGTCACGTTCTGCGTCGCCTCCTGGCAACGGCCTCTGCTTCACCTGTCCCACCACGCCTGTGCCCGTGGCGGATCGTCCAAGCGTCCGGTGCAAATGGTTGTCTGACAAGCCGCGCAGCGCGGGGTTGGCAGTGTAGCCGGCGATTTTGGCTCGCACAGCGCGGTTGCTGGTGTTGGTCAGCGTGTAGCGCATGATGGTTGCGGGATAACTTGAAAGCTCGGTCTTGAGCGGAATGAAGGGCGTCATTGCTTCGAGGTCGACCTCGACGGGACAGGTAGGGCTTCGGTAGGTGATATC
Source organism: uncultured Planctomycetota bacterium (assembly GCA_963847905.1). Lineage (GTDB taxonomy): Bacteria > Planctomycetota > Planctomycetia > Pirellulales > Lacipirellulaceae > DASYDU01. The sequence continues at coordinate 22,968 of CAWKBP010000013.1, forward strand.
CGCAATAGGATACTGGCCCTTAAAAGTGATGTCGGAGAAGCCCTGTCGGTCCAATGGGTAGGACCGGCCGTCGACATTGAGTACAAATCCCTGCTCAAATCTCCAAGGGGACGACTGGTCGTCGGTCGGCTCGATGTAGTTGGCGCCATGGTTTTCCTTGACGCGTTGGCCTGGCTCTTCGAGCGAGGCTGCCTGCTTGGGAACGCATCCTTCATGGGGTTGGTTGAAGATGTCCCAGCACCATAGTTTACCATCGCCACCCAGGTACACGGTTCCACATCCGATCCCGCCAATCGGCATGCCGATGTGTTTGAGTTGGTCCCAACCGCGATACACGGTCGGCTCGCCTCGCTCGGTCAGCGAACGGACCCAGGCCGCGTCCAGCTTCTTGTCGAGCGGAATTGAGTATTTTGGATCCAATTTACTCGAGAAAGGTCCGGCCATGACGGGAAGTGAACCGAAGCTCAGACTGGCGGTTCCAGCGCAGGCAATCATTAGAAAATCACGTCGGCGAACTTTGGCTGCCGGGATCGCACGCGCCCCCCGAACAATCACAACTTGCCTCTGACTGTCGATTCAACACGCTGGTAATCCTCTCAATGAAATCTGCTTAAGTCCGATTAATGAAGCGCGGACGTAATCTCGCCAATCGAAACCCCTAGTAATTCTTTCGATAAGCGGTTGAGTTCTTGCTTGGTGCCTACGAAGTGATACGTTTCCTGGACATGCGTAGCAGAGGAGCCGGACTTCAATGCTAATGCGGGACTCGACGTCTCGAGTTCGTAGAACGGTCCCAAGGGCTTGGCTCCAGGTTCAGGTGGGCCGTCGTTGTAAGCGTTGACCGCATCTCCACGGTAGGGTTGGTCCTGAATCTCCCACATCGAATTCACGTATTCGGTAACCTCGGGACCGGGCTGATTGTATTTGACGATCGAGAGCACGTTTCGCTCCGCGTCGTAGCTGCCGCAGATTCCGGTCGATCTTTGAGGCGTGATACCGATCTTCGAGCGATGTTTGCCGTCGCCAGAGAAGAAGATCTCACTCTCTGTCACCTTGAGGCGATGCTCTGGAACCTTGCCAAAATAGGCATCGTTTACCAGAGGACCCACCTTTTCATTCGATCCAGGACGATAGGGAATGACAACCGTAGTGCGTGGTCCCGGCTTGTACATGCCGAGCAACCAAATGGATAGAAGTCCTGATTCTTTCTGCCAATCGACATCACCGGTGTTGGTCAACTGGTTCGTCGAGCGATAGCCGACAAACGAGATGCCGTCCAACTCGACACCAAGTGACTCAGCAGCTACATCCCGTGCCAATAATTCGACACTTCGGGTGACGGTGAATTGGAATTTTGCCTTCGAGTAATTCTGCAGAGCAGCTTTCGCTTGAAAGACTACTTTGGAGGCGTCTTGTTCTACGACGTCGAACGGCTGCGTATCGATAAGGGGCGGAGTTTGCCAGTTGGTGAACTCAAACTCTTCACCTGGTGAAAAAAACAAGCTGTATTGACCACCCTCTGGCCCTAGCCAGAACCGCTCTTCGCCGCCAAAGACATTGATCTGAGCACCTCGGTCCATGCCCTTGGTGACCTGACCGTAGTTGATCCAGCCAAAGCTTGTTCCAGAATCGCCGTCAGCGGTGGACGTCATTACCCGCCCCTGATAGGCAGGCACGACGGCTAATTGTGCTTGACCGGTCGAGTCGCGTAGGACGATCGTATCCACGTGCTCTCGCAGGAAGGTAACGTCACTCTTAAATGTAGAGTCAGCGCGTTTTTCGGTAGTTCTCTGGCGTGAGTGGTCCGCCACTGGCTCGCCGGCCTGGGCGGCCGGAGCAACCAACGGTTCTGAGAATGGGTCGTCCAACTCCTGTTGCACGCGCTTCAATGCGGCAAGCAATTGCTGGACTATCTGGCTATGCTCTTCCTTGTCGGCTAGGTCGACAATTTCCTCGGGATCATTGCGCACGTTAAACAGTTGAACTTTATTCGCTTTGGGATAGACGATCAGTTTCCAATCACCCGATGTGATCATTCGCTGGCGATCGAGATAGGCGCCGTACGCCGCGCCAGAGCCTGGCTGCCTGGTTCGAGACACGTCGGCCGAAATAAGATGCGAGAGATCCTGAAAATCGATTCCGTCGCTCGGCGCGTCGGCCCACTGTAGTGTCGTGGGGACAACGTCTTGCATGTAGACTCGTTGACTAACATACGTACCGACGGGTATTCCGGGGCCTGCGATGACGAGCGGCACGCGGACACTGTCGTCGTACATATTCTGCTTACCCATAAGTCCGTGCCGGCCGACGGCTAAACCTTGATCCGAAGTGAAAACGATGCGTGTCTTCTCGACGAGCCCGCGCTCGCTCAGCGCGTCCAGGATGCGACCGATCTGCGCATCAAGATGCGAGATGATTGCAGCGTATTCAGCGCGGTGAGCGCGGATGGCATAGGGCGTCCGCGGGAACGGCGCCAACCGCTCGTCACGCAAATCGCGCCCCGCTCCCATTGCCTCGGCGAAAGGATTCTCGGGCAGGAAACTGGCCGGTACGCTCATTTTCTCGCGGGGATACATGGCACCGTATTTAGCCGGAGCCTGGCGAGGATCGTGGGGCGCATTGAATGCCACGTACATGAAAAATGGGCGATCATCATCGTCGGGCGAATTGAGCATGGCGATTGCATCGTCGGCAACCACCTCGCTCCAATGCCGCCCGCCAGCCCAGTATCCTCCTAAGCTCTTGTCGGCGGGGTTGAACGGGTCGGTTTGGCCGCGATGTGGGCGATCGTACATCTTGGCCGAGTCGCCGGCCATGCCAGGACGAACATGACGCACTTCCTCGAAGACCTTGGCGACGTCCGCCGAAACATGCCATTTTCCCGTCATACAGGTCCGATAGCCCGCCGCCTGCATCCGTTGGGGCCATGACTTTCGTGTGTCGACGTAGCGTTGCTGAAGCACTTCGCGGTCACGGTAGGCGTGCCACAGCGATTGTCCAGTGAATAGCATGGTACGGCTGGCAACGCACACGGCACCAGTCCAACTGCCTTGATTATAAGCGTGCGTGAACAGCACGCCCTGGCTTGCAAGGCGATCGATGTTGGGCGTTTCGACTTCCGGCCAACCTAGCGAATGTCCAGCATCAAACGCTTGATCGTCGGTCAAGATAAACAGCACGTTGTTTTGTTCAGCATGACTCTTGGATGCTACGAACGCCATGGCCAGCAGCGCGACACAAGTACGACGATAGGAAATTTGCATAAGGGCAACGCGACGTTTTATTCTTAAGGACTCGCTTTAACGGTCAAAGAACCCTTTGTGAAATACTCGCATGCCATCGACGCGCCGGCGAGGGTGGCTCGTCAAACGGTGGCTGACTCACTGTCGAAGGCGATTGCTGACAGTATGGACGTCGACCTGGGCAAACCTCATCCATCATCGAAGCTAGCCCATTTACTCCGTGACCGCACTCTTAATATTGTCATTGCCAATCCGATGCCGAGCGCGATCGCCGAGGCCGGTTCTGGAACGTTCTGGTTAGCTAGCGCGAAATGCTGCTGCGCCGTTCTCTTGGATGTAGTAGTGCTTAAACAAAGCAAAGTCCAACTCATCGGTAGTAAAGTCACTGTTCAAATCGGCGTCTAGTGTACCCCAGTGCGACCTAAAGAATGTCCAATCAATTGAATCCAGCGTGCCGCTGTTGTCGTAGTCGCCAAGCAAACCAGACACGAACGCCGAATTGACGCGAAACAGCCGACCTCCGCCGAAAGCTCCCTCGGCAATCAGCATGTTGCCAAATGGATCCCGGAGCACGTCCATGGGCCGATTAAAACCCGATGCGAACACATTGGTGGCGCCGGTGCTGGGGTCTACAATCCATACGTCATTTGGCTGCCGGCGAGCAATGAGTACGTCGCCTCGCAGTTCAACGGGCACACCAGACATCGGTAGAAAGTCAAATCCGTTGGATGACGAATTCGACCCCAACGTTGCGACCGGAGCAACCGACGTTTGGGAAAAAAATCCAGCGTCAATCGCGTCGGCATTGGTCTTCCAGTCGCCAACTTCGTCGTTCGCCTTGGCAAAACCATGGTCGTCGCGGTACGACGTATGATGTAGTTCATCGGGTCGATTGGGTTCACCTTGAGTATTCGGCCCCTGCTGGTTCATCGACACCCACAACTCGTCGCTTCTATCGACTGCAAGCCCGTAGTTATTTCGAAAACCAGTCGAAAAGACCCGCAGCTTCCCTGCGTCGCTGGAAGTAAACGCCTGGGTGTCGGTTTGGTAGTTTGTGATACTAAAGCCAGCAATGTTCGTCGTCGTAGTATCGCTGGATAGCAGCGTCAAGTCGCCGATGAAGTTGACCGCGCCGTTATACGCTGTCTCGCCGGGATAGGTTTGGTCACCTCCATTTAATGGATCATCCACGCCGCCATTCGACGTGCGGGTGCCGGTGGCAACGTATAATGAATTGTCAATGACCCGCATTTGGTTGATCTGATGTTGAAGGCAAACCTCCACATTATTGACGATGAGTTGATTCACGTCGCCCGGTTCGTCGCCAAACATTCCGTTGCCGCCGGCATCCGTTAGGCGCACGATGGTTTGCGTGGCCAAGTCGTCGAACCCTGCGCCTCCCGTAAATGGCACGGCCGGCGCAACGTACATCACTAAACCAAGCTTGGGATCTTGGTGAAACGCAATTCCCAACGATCCTTCGACACCACCTGTATTGACAACGTTTGGCTCGACGACCTTCACGCCGCCCGTCAGGCTGCCGCTTGCGGCGTAGTTGTACCGCCAAATACCCTCGCCAAACGTCGTGAGATAAAGATGATCCGAATCGCCTGGGGCGAAGGCCATCTGGCTAATCCCACCAAGATTCGAACCAATCTGGTTGAGCGAAAACTCGACGGCGAACGGTCCGGAGAGCGATTGTGCAATCGCGGTCGACGTGAATAGCGACGCAATGCTCAACACAACATAAACTGCTTCAATCGCTCGGCGCACGTGTTTGCCTCTAATGAAGATACTCAAGTTGTTCAATGGTGCCGAATTCGATTCCAGCTGCAGCAAGCAACTGAGTATCCAGGCGCGCTGAAGATCATCCCGACGTCGCGTGCGCCTAACAAACGTTGCGCTTCCGTGCAAACGCGCCAATCCACGCCAGGCCTAAAAAGGCGCCAACGATAGTTGACGGTTCCGGAACAGCCGCAACTAGACGGCTGAAGTCGAGTCCCCCTGCTCCCGCCGAGAGCAGCGCGCTGTGCAAAATAAACGCGTCGTCCAGGTCGGTGATCCCATCGTGATTCATGTCGCCTTGGTTCCAGGTATTCCAGTCCCCCGCGGTCAAAGTTCCATGGGCACCAACAAACAGATTCTTACTCAGCCAACCACCCACGAATGCATCGACATCGCTACTATCGATTATCCCATCCTTGTTGACGTCACCTGGCTTCAAGATTCCTCCCGGCAATGTGGTGGCAATTTTCGTCGCAATCCATTCGTTGTCGGCAAACAGGTCGAAGCTGCCCCAGTTTTGTCCGCCTTGGGAAGTGTTGTCGCCAAAGACATACATTTCGACGTCGTCGATCACGCCCATAAAGTGGTTCTTGAAGCCGCCTTCGGCGTCCTGCTGTGCACCGACAACCAGCGGGTCAGTGGTTCCGGTTGGGATATTGTCGATGTTGGCTGAAACGGCGACGCCATCGACGTAGAGCACTGCTTCGTGGTTGGTTCCGCTGCCGCCAGTGAGTCGCCGTGGTGAGTTGGGATCGTTCGCGTTGTAGACATGTTGCATCACGTGATACCAGGTGTTCCCGACCACGGGTACATCACCTGGAATACCGCCATTCGCATCATCCGTGCTGTGGCCACTGTTGGCTTGGGTCCATTTGCCAGCGGCGGAGATCTGCGGGCCGCCCATGATTGGTGAGTCGACCAAAATTGTCTGGGGTGCGGTGCCGATCTTGGCAGCATCGGGGTAAACCCACATCTGTACGCCGCGCGACGTGATGCCGTCGTAATTGAGCGGATAACTGCCGCCAGTTCTGTTCGCCAGGCCGTCAGGGCGATTCAGCGCGATGCCGGTCAGATAGTCATTCACTCCATCGAATTTGGCGCCAAATTCTTGCCCAGTCACGCCCGGCCGCTTGAGCCCGCTCGGACCGACATTTTCGTACCGCGGATCGTTTAACTCGGTCACATCCTTGGCGACTGTCAAGTCCAAGAAAGTGCCTGCCAAAGAGCCTTGGCTGTCAGCCGAATCTCCGGCAGCCAGAGGCGAGGTGTTGCTATCGCCGATGATGCCATTCTGGGAGGCCGCCTCCAGTGAATCTTCACCGAACCAATACTCTCGGTCATTGGTAACCGCCGCGAGGGCAGTGCTCCCCAAAACTGCCCAAGCGACGGTTACAACACCAATCGATGGGATCAACTGCGAATTAAGCGAAGCCATTGCGCGGCGGCATTTGATGAGACCACTGGCGACAGCAATGCCTAGAATTGCCACAACAATAGCCGGCGGCTCAGGCACTGCTAACGCCGCGCCGGAGCCAGACGTCGCTCCGAATCGCGTCTTCCAATAGTCGTAATCGTGCACCGTTACTGTGCCTGGAGTAATACCCGCGCCTTCGTTCGGCAGCGTAATCGAAGCGCCGAGGTTGTTTCGCCATACGGTATAGTCGGCCGCATTCACAGTCCCGTCACTGTTATAGTCGCCGGGAACACCTGGTGTCGAAATGTAGTCGACGACGCCATTCATGATTGAACCGTCGCTCAATCGAAAAATAAAACTCAGGTCTTGCGCATTCGTGGCCGTGTTGTAGCTGGTGCCAAGGTCAATGGAAGCGGAAGCTCCAATCGGACTGCTGCCTTGCAAGAAGGCCTCGGCAAACTCGCCGTTGTTGGGTGTTCCCAGTTCCTCCCATCCATTGCCGGTGCCGTTCGGTGGACCACCGCCTTCGAAATCGTGATCGGTTAAACTATTCCAGCCAGCGGGTAACAGCGAATCACCTTCACTCGTGATTTTCAACAGATCGATATCGAACTCGGTCAACGTCGATGTATTGAGCAGCTCCATCTTCCCTGTGACGGTATTGACTTGCAGGGTAAGTGGGCGGCTGATTCCAGGTCCGTCAAATGTGATTCCATGAATCGCGGGCCAGCTAAATGCAGTCCCCCCTCCGCCAGCGAGTTGAATTTCGATCGTGTCGCCCTTGCTCAAGTTCGCAACATCGAAGAAATACATGTCAGGAGCCCCGTCGCTCGGGGTCGCAGCCAGCGTTGCATTGGCCTGGCTTCCCCCTACGACGACACGCAAGGTAGATAGTGAAATTCGAGGATCGGCTAGGGCATCGGCCGCAATGCCGAGGCGGATAGGCCCCTCGAAGTCCAAGTTGGCCTTGTAAGTAAACACTTGAGTCAACGGGACCGCCGGGATGGCGCCCGATCCTGCCGCTCGCGGTCCGGCGTAGCCCATATTGCGCGTGCTTCCCGGATTGACGGGGTCGTCCCATTCGGCCGCTCCATTGTAATTGCCCACACTCAATGTCAGCGAAGGATCGCCTCCGAGCGAGCCAGCCTGAATCGCACTGAGCCCGAGCACCTGCTGCTCAGTGAGGCCTGTATTCCAAGTGGCTGCAACTCCGTTACCTGAATCCCCGCGGAAAATGGTGTAGCCACGGGATCCGTAGATATTATCCGCTGGGGCCGTCAGCGATGCCAAATCGAAGGACTTCGCCACCGTGTTGGTACGCCACATGGTAACTTCGGTGTTGGTGTCGTTGGTAATGCTGCCAACACTTGTAACGCTCGCAGCTTGAATGTTGGATACGCCAAGCAACAGAAGCGCTGCGAATGTAACTGCAATCGATGAAACTCGGTGAAATTCTCGACAGACCATGGAATTAACTTTCTCAGGATGGCTTGAATTTGCAGAGATATTTGGCGTGAAGTTTCGATGACGGACTTTGAACCGGCACAGGAGCGGAGCACCTGTCAGCACCAGAAGGACGAAAGTGCTCGGTTCGGGTACTTGGGCGGTCAACGTGGCGAACGAGCCGTTGCCTGATTGTGCTTCAAAGGCAGTTTTGAAGAGACCAAAGTCATACTCGTCGTTGTCACCGTCTCCATCCAGGTCGCCGTGCTGGTAAGATTCGGCAACGGACAAGTCGGACAGACCCGTCCCAAAGCCGTTGCGGAAGATGGGCCAGTCGGCCGCTGTCACGACGCCGTCAAAGTTCAGGTCGCCGACCGGTATGGGGTTTCCCGTGTACTGAACTTGCAATGCCTGACTAGTGCCATTGGCGAGCTTTACGGTCAGGGTAAGGTCTTCCGTCGCATTCCGAACCCAGGCACTGCCAAGGTTAACTGACTGGTTAGTTACTCCTAGCATCGCTCCATTGCCGGCGCCGTTGATAGCATCGAATTCCGCTTCGCTTAGATCGTGACGACTACTAGGACTAGTCAGGCGAGTCCATGCATCATCCGAATCGACGGACCCATTTCCACCGTTGCCGGCTTTGTCATAGTGTCCGCTGATCGTGGTCCATGCGCTGGGATTCAGTGCGCCTGCACTTGACTCGATGGAATAAGCGACGATGTTAAGCGGCTCCGAGAGATTCTCGGCACCAAGCGTTATTGCCCCGGTCTGCCGATTGACGCGGGCGCCTAGAAACGGAATCAAGGGTTGCTCAAAGGTCACCCCGTTAATTGTTGGCCAACTAAAGGTGGTGTCCGCGCCGATTACGCCTTCCATCCAGATCTCGATGGTGTCGCCGGATTGCAAGCCATTGAGATCGAAGAAGTACATGTCGGGAGCGGAATTGACTGGATTTGCGACGATGGTCGCGTCCGCTTGACTACCACCGGCAATAACGCGAAGGTTGGCAAGCGGTATGTGGGAGTCGCCGAACCCATCGGATACGATGCCCATTCGCAGGACATTTGAGAAGTTTTGTTGAACGGAGTAAGTAAACGCCTGCGTTAGTGGTACGGCCCCGTCCGTTGCCGGAGCCCTTCTTGGGCCGGCGTAGCCCATGTTTCTCGTTCCGCCCAATGGACTGTCCCAGTCGGTTGCCCCGTTAAAGTTTCCCACTCGCGGTAGCGTGCCAGTTGTGCCGGCTCCGGCCTGCATCAAACTTAAGCCGGGGACTTGCACTTCCAGGATTTGCGTATTCCAAGCTGTTGCTCCACCTCCACCCTGATCGCCTCGAAAGATCGAGTAGCCAGACGAGCCATAGATGTTGTTGCCGTCGACGTCCCTAGTTTTTACTGTTGTGGCGGTTCGCCATTGAGTTACCTCGCTGCCGGCGTTGTCGGCAATGCTGCCGACAAACGTCGTTGTGGCGGCGTGGCCACTGCATGCTGCGAAAATCAGTGCTGCCGCTAAACCGCACGTAGCAAGCAAGAATTTATTCGATACACTACACATCAGTTGATCTCCCAAATAATTCAACTTCAGCCGAAGAGTGCTCCCAGGTCAACCTAATCATTTCCCCCACCAGTGCTTGAACATTCGACGCAACCCAATCGATGACTTGCCCCGTAGACAAGTGCGCCACTGAACAGAATGGCAAGTGTGGCGGGTTCCGGCACGGGAGCCTGCAATGCCGAAAACGCCCCAGCGCCGTTCACTTCGTCGTAGGCCAACTTAAACAAGGCAAAGTCGGACTCGTCATTCTTGAAGTCGCCATTTACGTCGCCCATTCGGCGCGCTGATCCACGGTTAGTCCGGTCAGACTTGCCCCAAAGCCAGCGCGGTACATCTGCCAGTCTGTTGCATTGGCGAGGCCGTCCTCGTTCAAGTCGGCGTAGGACGCCAGTAACGTCAGATCGCAGGAATAATGTGCCAAATAGGGTTGGGGGGTGTTGAGCATCGAGATGCCCCATTGGATTCCCTCGGAATAATCAGGGTCGGTTAGTTCTGGCCGAAAAGCGCCCGGTGCTAGAAGGCTCCCGGTGAACTCTTCCGTCAGCTCCGTGAAGTGAATTCCATCCTCGGCATACCAAAGTCCTTTCCCCGCCATCCCAGAAGCTAAAGACATTACGCCATCACCCTGCGCCCACACCAAGACCTCATGCCCTTCGGGTTGCACTGGATCGCCGTCGTTCTGGCGTACAAATGGCCCGGCGGCCGATTTGCTTATCGCGAGCCCCATCTTGGTCTGTCCCGCACCGCCCTGCTGCGCGCGACCCTTGTAGTACAGGCCATACTCAAGTGTCCCGTCGCCGTCATAGTCGCGCAGAAGCAAACTAGAGTCGTCGATACGAAAACTATCGAACTTCGGCGCGCATCCGCTGTCCAATTCGCAAAATGTGGGCGAAAGAATGGGCGCCCCGCGATTGAGACGCGCAGCGTCCGTGACGAGTCCATTTGAATCCAATGTCAGTTTCGCGACACCAATGTTGGTGACGTCGATCGTATTGTTATTCTCGAAGCCGTCTTGCACGCCGGTATAGTAGAGATAGTACTCGTCGTCCGTCCCGCGAATGATGTTCGGCGTGTATACACCGAACGAATCCCATGCGCCGGCAAGCCCCTTGCCGATCGCCTCGCCGCGCTCGTTCCAGTTCATCCCGTCGGTCGAAGTGGCGTACCATACGGTGCCGGGCCAGCCGTGTGGCCAAAGCGGCGACCTGGCCCCATCTTCCCCATCAGGGTATTTGGGGATCTTCGTGTAGAAGACGTAGAACGTATCGTTAATCTTGATGACGTCGCTGGGATCCCGGCGCACCACGCCAAGGCCGTCATATTGCCCCGATCCCGTTTGTTGGTCGTTTACACCAATTCCCGTCACATCAGTGACTTGAAATGAGACGCCCTCAACTACTAGCGACGCAGACAAAGCGATTTGGACAGTTCCAGTCCAAACAACAATCATCGAGAGCGATCCTCCGATCCACCGCACCGAATCAATCAGACACGCAGCGTCGTCACGCCTCGATCGCTTCGCTCTATTTTCGAACAGCTTCATGGGCGGGATCGTCTCCGACTCACTATGACATTGGTGCACTGTGCAGTAGCCCTCTGCACTTCGTTACTCGGTCAACTTGAACTCAAAATAGTTCTCGCTACCGGGCTGCACTTCGACACTTAGCTTACTCCGTGTGTTGTATTGAGCTGGGAGATACTGCTCTACAGCTCCCTCGGCCGCCACTTCGGCTGTCATCAACCCAGACGGCACTACGGGCCGATTACTTTTGCGATACGCCTCGATCTGCACTAATTGCTTGCCGTTTTTCACCCCAAAATTTGGCGGGATGGAAAACTCGCCGTTCTGGATTTTTGCTGATGCCCTTTTTCCACCCTCGCCTAGGCTGGTAAACAGAATCTGTCCATCTTCGAGCGGCTTCCCTTCGACCGTCACTTTGCCAGCGACTGCGAGAGTATCACTACTCGCTTCTTGGCAACCATGAACTGTGGCCAGCATGCTAATTAGCACTGCGACTCTTAGCGGCAACGGAGTTGGGATACTGAGTCGGATCAAAGTGGAGCTCCAGGCAGGATTATGCGATTTCGCGGTTAAGGACATGCATACGATGCCTGCGCCTACTGACAGCTAATCGAGCCATCGCGTGAATTCTGTATGAGGTTCGTCGCCAACTCATCACTTGCCGACCGGCTCGACAGTGCATACCAGACGCAGAGGTTGACGTCATCGACCGTAAAATCAACGTGTCCGTCGCAGAAGGCGAATTGAACGCCACCCGGATGGCGGCTTCTGGCGACATTGCGATAGGGTCCGCGAGTGGCGGAAAATTTCTCGGTGCAGGGCATTTCGGGGAACTGCTGATCACTCGAGCACCATTCGCTCGAATCTTCGGCGTTTGAGTTTGGTGTGTTTTTGTGGTGGTAGTAGCAGGTGCCAAGATAAAGAATGCCACGGGAGTCAAATCCGGGTGTCAGACGAGTCTCGCCGAGCAGGGCAGTATTGCTTAGACCATCTGTGATTTTGCGAAGTTCCACGCCTTCGTTTTTCTGACTGAACACTCGCTCAAAAGGGCCGCGAGCCTCTGGAGGTATCTGCTGCTTTGTCCTTAGCCTCCGTTCCAAATTGAAACCAGTCTCGAGTGCCGATGTTGGCGAGATAGTTTCCGTGTGTGAAGCCATAAGCGTCACCGCTCCACCACTCTCCTCGCCCCAAATCAGACGGGCAAAGATGAATGTCCAAGGGCGTATACTCCCAAGCCGCGTACTCCTTCCGCCCACGGGGGCTTTCAACATACGGCTTGCCACGAGGGGACGCTGAAGTCGATGCTGTCGTAGTGCGCCGATTCCTCCATGTACGGCAGGATAAAAGACGCCCAAGTATGCATCACGTCTCTGGTGCCGCCGTCGAGTGTCGTATTGCCGGCAGGAAGCCGCCCCATTGCGCTTTCGTGATTCAAGCAACCAAGGGCAAGTTGCTTGAGGTTGTTTTGGCACTGCGATCGTCGCGCCGCCTCGCGAGCTGCCTGAATGGCAGGAAGCAGTAGCGCGACTAAGATTCCGATGATCGCGATGACCACCAGCAACTCGACGAGGGTGAAACCGAATTGCTTGGTCGACCGGCTTTTAAGATTGAATTGTTTCGCTTCGTTCATCCACTGACTCCCAGAAACAGTTTTGGCGATTATTTAGCCAGCAATCAATTTAATGGAGCGACCTAGCGATGAGATCCAATGATGAGATCCAATTTCGAGCGCAAGTTTTGACTTCGGAGACATCGCACCCATTAATGGGCGGCATTAAAGCACCTTCGAGTTGGTGCTCGCCGGAAATGACGGAAAAGTAATAATGAAGCCATGCCCTGACCAATGCTAGGACTGAAGGCTGGCCAACTGAAGTATTCTTCCCAATCACGCTTGCCAAATAGTTTTTGCATTTGCCACCAGCTGTGAGGGAAACGTTTCCGTGGTGCGGAAGTACATCTAGAAAATCGGCGTTGGCCCGAAGTTTTTCGCTGCCAGGGGGTGTAACGCTGCAGCTAGGTGGCTAGACAGCCGCGAATTGCGGCTTTTTATCCATTTTTGCGATGTAGAAATGTGCTGGACGGTAGTAGTTTCAGTATCGGCACAAAACATCGTCAGGTAATCGATGCTCAACCCATACGATACGCGGATTGAAGACGGCGATCGCGCTGTGAGATTCATGGAGCATCTTGAGCCTGCGCAAGGCCGCATCTATGGCTTTATTTTTGCGATGGTTCCGAACGCCAACGATGCGCACGACTTGTATCAACAGGTAGTCATGGTGGCCTGGCAGAAATTTGAGCAATTTGAACCTGGCACGAGCTTCATTGCTTGGGCGATCAAAATGGCCCATTTCGAAGTACTCGCCTACCGCCGGGCTAGTATGCGTAGCAAGCTGCGGTTCGACGATTCACTGGTATTAAAATTGGCCGAAACGTCTGCTCAGGTGATGAACGACGATAGCGATGGTGGAAATCGATTCGCACAGCTTAACGACTGCTTGTCGCGTCTCAGCTCGAGTGACCGAGAATTGGTGGAGGTGTGCTATCGCAAAAACCAACCGATCCAGCATGTAGCGGCTTCGTTGGGACGTTCGTCGCAGAGCGTGTGTAACTCCTTGCGGCGAATCCGCACGGCGTTAACTAAATGCGTTGATCGCATGAGTTCCCCAACATAAGGCGCAATGAAATATGACACGCCCCGCGCCAAACGATGATATCTGGCAATTGATCGACGATTTGGTCAATGGAACCATTAGTGACGTCGACGCCGAATCGCTGCAACAGCGACTTGCAGCCGATCCGAGCGCGCAACGCCTCTATCTCGACTACTGCGGACTTCACGGCTCACTCCTATTCGAAGTGCAGAAGTTAGCGGCGTTCGGCCATGTCGCGGACAAGATCAAAGCGGCTAGCAATCCTACTTCGTGTCGACCCGCGAGCCCTCCGAAGTCGCGATGGCTTGCAGTAGGAGGCTGGGCATCGGCAGCAGCTATTCTATTTGCGGTCGTGTCCTGGTCTGCTCTGTCCCAAGACGATGGCAGGACGGCCGGCAATGCCAAGGACATTGAATCGCAGCTGGACGACGCTAATGCAGAAGATCTATCGCAGCCAGACGCGAAAGCGGCATTCGCGGCCATCGTAAATGGAATGAACGATTGTGAGGCGATTAGCGGCGGCCAAGTGGTAGAGTCAGGCGACTTGCTTCTTGCCGGAGCAGAGCTCGAAGTGAAGTCGGGATCCCTGCAGCTGACCTTCGAGAGCGGTGCCAAAGTCGTGGTGCAAGCACCAGCGCGGTTCGTCGTTGAAAATAGGGATGCCTGCCGGCTGGAAGATGGCAGTGTGGCTGTGGAGGTTCCGGAATCGGCAAAGGGTTTTTCGCTGCTGAGCAAGCGTATGGAGGTCATCGACTTGGGCACCGAGTTTGGTGCGCGAGTCTCTGGTGACGGAACCTTCGATTTGCACGTGTTGGATGGTGAAGTCGTCGCTTGGCCGCAGGACGGTAGCGAACAAGAGATTCGCCTCTTGGCTGGAAATGCAGTCACCCTTCCTGCTGGTGGGAGGGCACTTGAGTACCACGTTGCGTCCCCCCAGCAGTTTGTTCGAGTCGGGACGACAAAGAGCGTTTTGCCCGAACTAGCCCCCTTGCCCGTAACTAGCAAGCTTGCGCTGTGGTTGGCGGCGGACGTTGGTGTTAGAACCGACGAAGAGAACCGAGTTGTATCCTGGCGAGACATTCCAGCGGGCGACAACCAATCGACAGAGGATGCCTGGCAACGCTCACCCGATGCCCGTCCCCTACTGGTTCAAAGTGCGATTCACGGAAAACCCGCTGTGCGATTCGATGGCGAATCGGACTACCTCGGGACGACGCCGCTCCTATCGACGCGCGACCAGACATTGTTCTTCGTATTCTCACGTGCCAGCGACTTCGAGCAACCATCCTCGTTGAACGAGTCGATCCAGCGGTCGCGCCAACTAATCAACTACAATGGCCCCCCCCACGAGCAGAGAGAGAGAATTCAGCCGCAGGAAAGGCATGCTCTGCAAATCTGCGATCGATTGTTGCCTGGGCTCTATTGGGGACGAGTGTTCGAGACTATGGAACGAGGGCGTTCGAACGTGCATCTCGGGTCGGTCGTGGCGCGCGATGTTGTCGCAATAGACCAACCGATCGTCTTGACCTACGCATATCATCCCAGCGTGAATCGAGGAGCACTGTTTATCAATGGCAAGCTGCAAGGTGTCGACACGGCACCCCTATCGGCGGAATTCAGCTCCTGCAAAATTATCGGCCGCGCGAGCGTCAACGCAAGCTATTTTCACGGCGACATGGCCGAAGTGCTGATATACAACGGAGCGTTAGACGGCGAGCAAATTGCAAGCGTCAACGCGTACCTCGGTGGCAAGTACGCAATCGACGTAGCCACACAACCGGTCGAGCTGGTCGATATGCAGCCGGAACAACGGACGCAATCTACCAAGGTGGATCGCAAGCTCATCCATTTCGGCAATGGGTGGGCCGTAGGTGGACCCGATGGCGAGGGCGTCCAGGGGAATCCATCACGTTAAAGGTGACGCCGCGCCGCTTCGCTGGTGCGGTCGCCGGTGAACCAAGGCAAGTACGCTCCACAAAAACTGGAAGCTAGTCAAGAAAAACGAAACACTCTCGCGAAAGAACCAAATGCAACGTCTGATTTGCTGGCATGTATCTTTGGCCCGCCCTAGCGAACCAGCCTCTAGTACATCCATGCAGTTATGTGTTAAGCAATCAATTTGCCTCGCCGCTCTCTTGTTTTGGGTATCCATTGCACAAGCTCAATCGAATTCGTCGTCGCCGAACGTGCTGTTCATTATTGCGGACGACATGACCACTGCACTCGGCGCCTACGGGAGGCCCGTACAGACGCCGAACATCGATTCGATCGCCAGCCGCGGTATGGTATTCGACAATGTTTACACACAGCACCCGCTCTGTGGCCCTTCCCGCGTGGCACTCATGACGGGACTCTATCCTCGGTCGGTCGGAGCGGTCGACCTTCCATCCAGCAACTTCCGCGATCGTTATCCCGATCTGGTCACCATGCCGCAGCTATTCCGGCAGAATGGCTACTTGTCCGCTCGAGTCAGCAAGATCTATCACATGCACATTCCCAATGACATTATCAGCGGCGCGTCGGGCATCGACGATCCACTCTCGTGGGACGTGGCCGTCAACATTCAAGCTCCCGAAGCCAATGCTACGGGTGTGTATCGGGATCTGAGTCCGAAGGCGACTGGTCCTGGCGTGGATATGATCACCGTTGAATCGACTGAAGGCGCGTTAGCGCATGTTGATGGCCGGGCTGCCCAAAAGGCAGTGGATTGGCTTCGCACGCGAGATAAATCACAGCCATTCTTCTTAGCCGTCGGCATGGTTCGGCCTCATGTGCCGTTTGTCGCCCCGAAGGAGTATTTTGAAATGTATCCGCTCGAAGGCATCGAGCTGCCGTACGTTCCGAGCGATGATTTGGACGATATACCCGCTTTCGCCCGCAAGGAAACCAATGCCAGAAGATATGGCATGAGCGACCGGCAGCAGAGAGAGGCAATTCGTGGCTATTACGCAACCGTATCCTATATGGATGCCCAAGTTGGGCGTGTGCTTGACGAGCTTGATGCCCAGGGCCTGACGGAAAACACGATCGTCGTCTTCACCTCGGACCACGGATTCAACTTGGGCGAGCACACAACTTGGCAAAAGCGAAGCTTGTTTGAAGACACCCTGCGCGTTCCGCTTGTGATGGCCGGTCCAGGCATTCCGCACGATCGAAGTTCGGGCATCATGGAGCAAATAGACATTTATCCTACGATTGCCGAATTGGCCGGCATGGCGGCGCCAAAATACGTTCACGGGAAGAGTTTTGTCGAGTTGCTCACCGATCCTCGCGCTCACAACTGGCAGGATGAAGCCGCCTACGCAGTCACTGTTAACGGGGGGGAGTCGGTTCGCAATCGCACCTGGCGATTTAATCTCTGGCGCAATGGCGATACGGAACTCTACAATCAAGAGACCGACCCCAATGAGTTCACCAATCTCGCCCACGATCCCGCTCATACTTCGATCGCCGCATCGATGAATCAATTGCTGCTTGAGATGCGAACAGTCGCAGCAAGTTTTGGTATGGAAGAGCGTGTTGGGCATCTCGATGAAAGTGGCCATGTCGATGCCGACTTCTGATACCGCTTTGGACCCAGCATTCGGCATGACGAACACGGCTTGTCAGAAGCGCATCCATATTTCACCGGCCCTTCGACTTGCAACTTCTAAGACGTTCCCCCAGATGTCGTTCTTGGTGAGCGCCTGTGATGAGCTATCCATAGAAAGCAATGAGCGGGTTGTCATAGCAGCAGCGCGATCGCGTCCTGGTGACAGTTAGCAGTGCTAGAGTCAAGTAGCCCATAGCGCTAGGCCAAGCGAGCGCCAACTCGAAATGCGCGATAGAGAGTTCAACGGGTGTGTGCACTTCACTGAGAACAAAATGCACGGATAAAGAGCTGGCAGGAAGTGTCCATTACGTATAAGCAACTGAAGCAATCTGACAACGGAGAGCATTTTGATTTGTCGAATTCTTTGGCTCGTATTAGCCTTTACCGTTATCGTTCCCGCTGCTGCGAAAGAGGGCGGAACGACCGAAGACGACCACCGCATGGAGTGGTGGCGCGATGCTCGGTTTGGAATGTTCGTTCATTGGGGGTTGTACTCAGGCTTGGCTGGTGAGTGGGACGGGAAGTCCTTGGGCGCCAAGGGAGGCATGGAATGGGCGCAGCAGCGTGCCAAAGTCGATACAAACACCTACGCAAAGGCGGCGATTCCCTTATTCAAGCCGAAGCCAGGATTCGCTGCCGAGTGGGCCAGGCTTGCCAAGCAAGCCGGTTGCAAGTACCTGGTTTTCACGACGAAGCATCATGATGGTTTCGCGCTGCATGACTCTAGCGTGAGCGACTACGATGCGGGCTCGGTGCTGAACCGCGACTTGGTCCGCGAGATCGTCGGGGCGTGCCGAGAAGAAGGGCTCAAGGTGGGCTTCTACCATTCGGTGATTGATTGGCACCACGATCAATTTGCCTACGCCGAATCGCGACAAATACCCCATCCCCTTCGCGGAAAGCCCTATCCGAATGGCCAACGTGACCAGCAGCGGTACATCGAATATCTCCATAAGCAGGTTCACGAGTTGATGAGCAACTATGGTCCCGTGGACATCCTCTGGTGGGACTACAGTGTTTCTGACTTCCAGGGTGAAAAGGCCTGGCGCGCATTCGAACTGATCGACAAGGTTCGCCGAGAACAGCCTGCGGTGGTCATGAACAATCGATTATTCTTCCGGCCTGAGGCCGGTTGGGGGCTTGCCGACGATGACTCTCGGGCGTCAATCGATACCAGGTATGGAGATTTCACGACGCCGGAGCAACGCGTTCCAGACAAGGGAACGCCTGGCCTCGACTGGGAAACCTGCATGACCATGAACACGACTTGGGGCTACAGCAAATACGATCACGATTGGAAGTCGACCCGCACGCTTGTCGAGACGTTGATCGAGATTGTTTCGAAGGGGGGGAACTTCTTGCTGAACATTGGTCCAATGGCCGATGGAACGGTTCCTCACGAGAGCGTCCAACGACTAGAAGAAATGGGACGCTGGCTGGAAGTGAATGGAGAAGCTATTTACGGTGCTTCGGCCAGCCCCGTTGACGATCCCGAATGGGGACGAGTGACTTATAAGCCCAAGGAAGGGCTCATCTACCTTCATGTTCTCCAGTGGCCAGAAAGTGGAAAGTTGGAGGTGCATGGTCTGTCGAGCCCAGTTCTATCCGCTACGCTGCTGGCAACCGACAAAGATCTTGCTGTGGACAATTCCAACGAGCTACTGCAAATTGCTCTGCCAGAGAAACCCTATGGCGACTTGCCCGTGGTCGTCAGGCTTCGCTTAGAGCGCGGTCAGGTCGATCGATAGCCTTACCATCAACCAGTCTGCTTTAGAGTTTGAAGGCATTCAGGTCCTGCTATCGAGTTTCGTCATCCCGAAGAAGAATAATCGGTGACCAGGCATATTCGGCGATCCAACCAATAAGGCGAGATTTAGCCTGGCCTGCTACCTGCAACAAGATCATCCGCAATGTGCCATGATAAACAGTAATTGCTACCTCGGCGTTGTCGTAGCATGCTTTTTTCAGAGTGTTGTCGCAACGGCCCGAGCAAGTCTGACCTCGTTGTTCTCGATGAGAACCGCCTCCACCGGGCTGTTGTCTCTCTCTTTCACGATAGCGGGATTGCCGCACGCCGTTGGCGAAAACAAAAAGCCAAACATCTTGTTTATTTTGGTGGATGACCTCGGGAAGGAATGGATCAGCTGCTACGGAGCAGAAAATATTCAGACCAAGAACATCGACGAGTTGGCCGCGAGTGGCATGAAATTCAACAATGCTTGGTGCATGCCGCAGTGTACGCCATCGCGCGTGACGCTGCTGACAGGTCAATATCCATTTCGCCACGGTTGGACCAACCACTGGGACGTGCCACGCTGGGGAGCCGGCGCGCATTTCGATCCGCAGTTGAATACCAGCTACGCCAACGTACTGCGCGATGCAGGATATACGACCTGCGCGGCTGGCAAATGGCAAATCGACGACTTTCGCCTCGAACCCGATGCGATGGAGGAAGCGGGATTCGACGATTGGTGTATGTGGACCGGCTTCGAAACGGGCAATAAACCCAGCGCCAATCGCTATTGGAATCCCTATGTCAATACGCGAATGGACGGGTCGCGTACGTACACTGGTCAATTTGGACCAGATATCTATTGCGACTACCTGATCAAGTTCATGCACGAAAACAAAGACAAGCCAATGCTGCTCTACTACGCGATGACGCTCACGCATGAACCGCTGACGACTACCCCCGATACGAAGGGAGAGCGAAACACGCACGTCATGTTTGCTGGCATGGTCCAGTACGTCGACAAGCTTGTTGGAAAGCTCGTGACTGCGCTTGAGACGGAAGAAATCCGCGACAACACGATAGTAGTTTTTACTACCGACAACGGAACGGGAAGTGGAGGTTACAGCAACAACATTCGCTTGGGGCGCCTGGTAACAGGTGGCAAGGTCAGGAAAGACGAACAGAATGGTACGGCTCAACCATTTATCGTTGACTGTCCAGGCATGGTTCCGGCAGGAGTGACCACTGACGCACTTGTCGACTTTACCGATATTCTACCGACTTTTGCGGAACTCGGTGGCGGAACGCTTCTTAAAGATCGTATCGTAGACGGAAGAAGTTTCGCGCCGTTAATTCTGGGCAAAACCAACGACTCGCCGCGCGACTGGATCCTGTCCATGGGAGGCGGGGCAGCGGTGCTGCGTGGCGGCCGAGTTCGGCCCAAACTGACTTACGATGATCGAGTGATCCGCGGAAAGCGTTGCAAACTTTGGATTGGCTCAGATCGTCACCCAGTCAAGCTTTTTGATCTGCAGAACGATCCATGGGAGGAGAACAACCTGATCGATTCGAGTGACCCAGAAATAGTTGCGGCCAAGGACCGATTATTACAAGTTGCGGAACAGTTCCCTGAGGAAGACGCCGCACCGGCGTATACACAAAATCCGCCGCAAAGTTGGGACAAGAAGTGAGGTCAATTGTGGTAAGATCAAAGACAACGGCCGACGAGCCTATTGAAGGTAGTGTCGCCGAGACAATGCGCGACAACCTTGATGGATGATAGAATAATCATCGAGCTGCTTCAGGTGCGGGACCGAGCAGAAATCGAATAATCCACGGCTTGACAACGCACCACGTTGCTGTGCACTTCCTGCAAACCAACGCCTCAAGTCCCACCCACAGGGACAGGACAGCGATGCAGAACCGGAATTCCACTCACTCGCAAATTCGTAGCCTATTGATTGCGGTTTTGTTCATGGCGATTGGTTCGTCGGCGTTTGCAGAAACGAAATCCGATCGTCCCAACATTCTGTTCGTCTTCGCCGACGACCATGCCGTCCGTGCGATCAGTGCTTACGGCTCTCGGATTAACAAGACGCCGAATATCGACAGAGCAAGCAGAGCTGCAGAACTAAACGACCTCGAGATACCATCAAATTGTTCACCGGTTGCGTGGTTACTTGCGGGGACTGGTAATCGTGGGCTTGGCGTGGGTGATTTCCACAACGACCGGATTCGTATTGAACCTTCTTGCCATTCTCGATCATGGGAGGATTATAGTAGGGCCCCTGGAGCTGGTCACATTGGAGCAGAATTGGCTTTGCAGGGGCAAGTCTGCCACTGATTTGCCACTGATTTTTCCATCATGTGGCTGCGTCGCGTCGCGTCGCTGGCTGCCTTCGTCGGCCTGTCATCGTCGGGGCTCACGATCTGCTGGCCTCGACGAGGACGGTAGGTTGAAGGCGGCAATTTGATGCGATGTACCCGTTGGTCTAACACCCATGGCCTTTGTTGGTCCGATTCCGAGGGGTTCGCTGAAACGGCAATCAATGAAGTCAGGTCCTGGTTACTGCAATCATCTGATTTGGGTACGAAACGGGGCGTCATTTATCCAGAGCAGGTCACTGGCCAAGATCGGCCAGACAGTAGCCAACGATTTGGACCAGTTCCTGCCCGACGTGTGGAAGCGTGAGGGTGCAGTAGAGTTTAATCCGACTTTTCAAGCGGAAACTTGACTTGCCCTACCGACTCCCACCATTCCTGGACGGCGTCACGCCCCGATTTCTCCAGGTGAAACCAGAGCAATTCTATCGAAAACTCGGCATCGATTCGCCCAGTTGCAATGGGGACGCATTCGCCGGTTTGCGACGCTTCCGCACAGGGCGTGACCAACCCGGCATTAAGCAACTCGCGAATCGCCAATTCGATTTCTTCGCTGGTAAAATTTTGGCCGCGCGCTACGCGCCAACTAGATTCGCTAAGCCTGGCCGCCTCGTCGAGGTACGCGTCTTTCGCGCGCGCTCGATCGCGTACAACTCGCCCACCAGCGCCAGCATCTCGGCGGCGCGGTGCTCGTCGGAATCCTGCGCATCGTAGAACTTCCTCCGCGCATGGGCCCAGCAGGCGACTTCCGTCACGCCCTGCGCATGATAGATCCCGTCGTAACCGCCGTAGGCGTCCGCTTGCAGGTAACCGGCGAAATTCTTCAACCACTTGGCCGGCCCGTCCCGCTTCCGGCTGGGCGTGTAGTCGTAGACGGTGTAGGGATGCTGTTCGTCCCCCAGGTAACACCAGATGCGGCCCTGACGGCACTGCCCATTCTGCCGAGACGCAGCGCCGGGCGACTGAATCGGCACCGGCGTGTCGTCGGTGTGAATCACGCGCGATTGCTTCACGCGGCTGGCCATGAGTTCGACCAGTGGCTTCACCAACTCGCCCGCACACCGCATCCAGGCACACATCGTGCTGCGGGCCACGTGGACTTTTTGTCGCTCGAAGATTCTTTCCAACCGGTAGAGCGGCAGGTGATCGCCGAGCTTGCTCACGGCGACGTAGGCCAGCAGACTCGGCCCCGCGAGGCCCTTGTCGATCGGCTGGGCAGGCTTCTTCGCGGACTCGATGTGCGGATTGTAGCCGTCGTGGTCGCACTTCGTGCAAGCGTACTTGTGCCGCACATGCTTCAGCACTTGGAAGCTGGCCGGGAAGTATTCGAGTTGCTCGCTGATCTCGGCCCCGATCCGGCCGCGTTCGCTCCCGCAGGCCGGGCAGGCTTTTTCGGCCTCGTCGAGGTCGTGCTCGATCTCAATCCGTTCGAGGTGCTCGGGCAGTGGCGAGCGGCCGTGCTCATGGCGCTTCTTCACGCGCTGCGTCACCAACGGCTCCCCCGCCTCGTCCGCGATGCTGGCCTCGTCGAGCGGCAGCTGGTCGATCCGCTGGCCGAACAAGAGCAGCTGCCGCGGGTCGAACCGCTCGCTCCGCGGGCCGTAGTAGCGGCGGAGAATCGCTTGAATCGCGGCTTTCAATTCCGCAGCGTGACGCGCTCGCTCGGCAGCGAGTTGCCGAGCCGCTTCTTCGCGGATGCTCTCGAGGAGCGATTCACGCTGTTGTAGTTCCTCGACGAACCACCGCTTGAGTTCGGCGACGTCGTCCGGAAGATCGTCGATCGCAGGCGTCATGCGGTCCGTTGTAACGAACGCCGACCAATCGCGCCAGAGCGATCCGGAAAAACTTTTTCACGCCGTCCGCCGGCCGACGACGTCGAGGCCCGAAAGCAACCGCAGCAGTCCCGCGTGACTGATCTCGACTGCCGTTTCGCCGGACCGCGGCCAATGAAACACGCCCCGCTCCAGCCGCTTGTAGTAGATCGCCAAGCCGTCCCGGTCCCACCACAGCACCTTCACCAGCTGCCCACCCTTGTTGCGGAACACGAACAGATTGCCCGACAGCGGGCGCGGCCCAGGAACGAACGCACCACCTCGGCGAGCGCGTCAAAACTCCATTGTTCAGCATACGCAGTACAGAGTCGACGTTCTCGATCTCATCGTCTTGCATCACGTCAGCAACGCACATTTTGATGTCGGTTGGTGTTATCATGGCGTCAAATCGTTCTCATAATGGCCATCTGGGAGCAACCGCGGCTTGTAGCCGGGTCGAAAGTGATCATCTAATATTCGCCCGTTGGTGTCCGTGAGACGATGCCTGAGTAGAGTCTCGCCGGTTTCCGAATTGCGATAAAAAACCTGCTCGCTCACCCCACCTCGGGCTCGGATCGAAGTTGCCGGCTCGGTATGAATCGACTGAGGCTTCCAGTTGCCTGGATTTTGATTGTAATCAGCCCGCAACCCAGGGACACCCAGCTATCTTTACGAGAGCGCGTGATGCCGGCGACAGCCATATTCTAACGGTCGTGGATCAACGAATGCGCGGGACGACTCCGATCGCTTCATCGGCCGCTTCTCAACGCGCCACGATCGCAGAAGTGGAAAGTCCCGGGACGGCCGTCGGGACGGCTAGAAGATATGTGATGAGGGGTGTCCGAATGGGAAGCGTGTTGCTCGGGTGAGCGTTGCAGCTGCCTCTTGATGTTGTTGCGCAGTATTGACTTGGATTGCTGCGCAATTCAGAACCGGTTGGGGGCAACCGGTGGTACCCGTACCCGTTGCGGTTAGCTTAGCTAAACCGCCAGCGGTGAGATGCGCGGGTTGGTGGGACGTGGGTGCGCTGTGCGATTAGGCCCAGGTCACTTCCAAGAGATTGTCGATCAGCTGGACGCCGTCGACTCGGCGGATCGCTTCTTGGGCCATCTGCTTCTGGAAGAACGAACCGACGCTTCCTTTGAGCACCACCCGCCCTTCGGCGGTTTCGACGCTCACCTGCCGATTCGGTACATAGGGATTGGTCGAAAGAGCGCGGTGAATGCGGTCGAACAGCGGCGCTGGGGCGTGGGTGGCGTTCATATTTGGTTAGACGAAGTGTGCGGCGTGTTGGTTCGTAAGCGAGGGGCGACAGGAAGTCGTCAACTCGACTGGTTGGCCGGCGAGTTCGGTAGCTCTCTTGAGGCCGTTCAAAGTTAGCTCAGGGTTTGGCGCCGGCAGGGACGCCGCGGTCATTTTTTCCAGTTTTTTGCCCCGCGGCAGGCTGTCGCCGTCAAAGGCAGGAAACCGGGAAGCGGACCGATGTCCGGAAGGGCACATTGCGGACATGATTCGGGAAAGCATCGGCTCTGGACCGCACTTGTCAGCAATCAATGTGCCAGAGCCATGCGGCGCTCGTCCGATGCGACTTTTAATCGGCAGAGATTGACGGTTGGGTAAAGCCTAAGACTGCCAGCAAGTCACGAAGTTCCCTGGTCCGGATTCGACTTGTAACGGGTGTGCCGCCTTTGAGCCAGCCGAATGCGTCGAAAAAACGCTTTACCCTTGGACCCAACGGGGCAGGACCCCGGCCGCTGGCAGCTCGACGACCACCGCCGAAGTGATCGCGGGGAGTGCCCGGACCGCTTCGAGTGCCTCCGCCGGAGGCTCGCCGTCGAGGTTGAGAATTCCGACGGCCTGGCCGCCGGGGCTCGCCCGACCGACTGACATTTGGGCAATGTTTACACCGTGCTGCCCAAAAACTGTGCCGACTCTGCCTATTATTCCGGGCACGTCCTCGTGGCTGAACACCAACAGGCAGCCATCCAGATAGGCCTCCAGCTTGAAGTCGTCGAGCGAGATCAGCCTGGGCATGTCCTGGCCGAAGACGGTGCCCATGGCCCGACGGGACGCATTGTCGGTGATCACCTCGGCCGTCATCGACGAGCGGAAGGCTCCCATGTCGCTGCGCGATTCTTCGACAAGTTCTACGCCCCGCTGTTTGAGAGCGAGCTCCGCGTTGACGAGGTTTACCTCCTCGTCGAGCGCGTTCTCGAGCAGGCCGGCGGCAAACACGGCGGTGAGCACTTTGGTTTCTTTGTCCGCCAATTCGCCGCGGTAGAGCAGGCGGCATTTTTTCAGCCCGCCTGGCTGCAGGCCTGCCAGCAGCAGGCCGAGGCGATAGGCGACGTCGACGTACCCGCGGAGCGAGGCGAGCGTTTTGGGATCGAGCGAGGCGACGTTTACCGCGTGGCGGATCGCGCCGGTGGTGAGATAGGCGGTGAGCAGTTCGACCGCTTCGGTGGCGACTTGCGTTTGGGCTTCTTCTGTGCTGGCACCGAGGTGGGGTGTGCAGACGACGCCCGGCAGACCAAAGAGCGGGCTATCGGTACACGGCTCGGCGACGAACACGTCGAGCGCAACACCGCCCAGCTTGCCCGATTTGACGCCTTCTGCCAGAGCGGCCTCGTCGTAGATTCCGCCGCGGGCGGCGTTGATCAGTCGGACCCCCGGTTTCATCTTGGCGATTTCCGCTGCACCCACCAGTCCGCGCGTCTCCTCGGTCAGTGGCGTATGCACGGTCATGTAGTCGATGCGCGGGATCATGTCGGCAACGTTCGGGACCAATTCGACGCCCAGCTCCTGCGCCCGCTCGCGGGTCATGAAGGGGTCGTACCCGAGCACGTTCATCTCGAGGCCCTTGGCCCGCTTGGCGACGGCCAGCCCGATCCGCCCCAGGCCGACGATGCCGAGCGTTTTACCAGCGACTTGGGTGCCCATGTATTTGCTGCGGTCCCACTTGCCTTGGAGCAGGCTGTGGTAGGCGGGAGCGACGTTCCGCGAGAGGGCCAGCAGTAGCGCAATCGTGTGTTCGGCAGTGCTGAGCGTGTTGCCGGCCGGCGTGTTCATCACGACAATGCCCCAGCGGGTGGCGGCCGTCTTGTCGATGTTGTCCGTGCCGACGCCTGCCCGCACGATCGCTTTGAGCCGGCGATTGCCTTCGAGCGCCTCGGCCGTGATCTTCACACCGCTTCGACAGATCGCGCCGTCGAACTGCGATAGCGCTTCACGCAGTGCGTCACCTTTGAGCCCGGTGCGGACTTCAAATTCAATTCCGGGTGCGGCCTCGAGCATGTCGAGGCCTTCTTGAGCAAGCGTATCGAGAACAATCACACGGGGCATGGCGGGAGGGGCGGGGGTTCAGGGTTCGGGGTTCAGTAAACTATTCGCGTCAGTGGCCACATCAAATTTACTTGTTGGCGGCCAAGAATTCGTCCATGTATTGTCGCAGCGCTTCGACGCCGGCGACTGGCATCGCGTTGTAGATCGAGGCCCGGATGCCGCCGACGCTGCGATGGCCTTTCAAGTCAGAGAGACCAATTTCCTTGGCGCCCTTCACAAACTTCTCAGTCAGCTCGTCGCTCGGCAGGCGGAACGTCACATTCATCAGGGAGCGGCAATCTTTCTGCGCGTGGCCGGTATAAAAACCGCCACTATCGTCGATTGCGTCGTAGAGCAGTTTGGCCTTTTTGCGGTTCCGCTCCTGCATCTTGGCGAGACCGCCGATGTCCGTGAGCAGCCACTTCGACACGAGCATCAATACGTAGATCGCGAACGTCGGCGCCGTGTTCCAGAGCGAATGTTCGTCGGCGTGGATCTTGAAGTTCAGGTAGCCGGGTAGCGAGTTGCGGCTCCGCTCGAGGAGCTCTTTCTTGACGATCACGACGGTCACGCCCGCCGGCCCCGCGTTCTTCTGGGCACAGGCGTAGACGAGGCCATATTTCTTGATGTCGATCGGTCGGCTCAGGAAATCGCTCGACACGTCGCATACCAGCGGCACGTCGCCGGTTTCGGGCTCGCTCTGAAACTCGACGCCCTGGATCGTTTCGTTCGAAACGTAATAGGCGTACGCCGCCTTGGGATCGAGCTTGAGGTCGGCCTGCTTCGGCAACCGATCGTAGTTGGTCGCCTTGCCGTCCCAGACGGTGTGGACTTCGCCAAACTTGGCGGCTTCCACCGCGGCGTACTTACCCCACGACCCGGTGAGGAGGTAGTCGAAGGTGCTGCCGCTCTCGGCGCCAAAGTTCATCGGGATCATCGAGAAGACGAGCCTCGACCCGCCTTGGATGAACAGCACGGCGTAGTCGTCCGGAATCGCCAGCAGCGTCCGCAGATTGATCTCCGCCTGTTTGATGACGTCGTCGAACGCCTTGCTTCGATGGCTGATTTCGAGGATCGACGCGCCGACGCCCGGCAGGCTCATCAAATCGCGTTGCACTTCGGCCAGCACGGGCTCGGGCAAAACGGCCGGTCCGGCCGCAAAATTGTAGATGCGTGGTGTCATACTGTTCACGCGGCACCGCGGCCGCCTCGGGGCTGCAAAAGACGCATTGTATCGTCGATGGAATTGCTTGACGATGGGCCAGTTTTTCCGCCAGGGGAGTTTTGCCGGTTGTCGGCGCGGGCAAAATGCTTGTAGTATGGAGTTCTCCGCTCACCGCCCTGCCCCATGTCGAATCGCCGCTTTGGCTTCCGAATAGACATTTCGAACGGCTAGGACGTTCGTAGCCGGGCGGATTTTTTGGCAACTCGTATGTGGTGGGCACGCCAGCACAGGAAAGGCAAATTCGGCAGGTGATCGCCTCCATTTTTCAGCGCCTCAAACACCACTTTCGCTTGATTTTCGATACCGAGGCGTCGGGACGACTCATCGTTTATAGCCCGCTGGTGGGAATTGTTGCCGGCCTGGGCGCGGTAGTCTTCTTTTATCTGTTAATGAAGGTTCAGGGATTTGCGCTCGGCAACATCGAGGGCTACTTTCCCCCGCCGGCCGGCAGCGAGACCATCGACCACGCCCCGCAGATGCCGCTTTACTGGTGGGCCGTGCTGCTCGTGCCGACGATCGGTGGTCTGTTGTGCGGCATGATCGTGTTCGGTTTCGCACCCGAAGCCGAAGGTCACGGTACCGACGCGCTGGTGAAAGCGTTCCATTTTCTCCGCGGCAAAATTCGGGCTCGCGTCCCGTTCGTGAAAACGGCGGCTTCGATCATCACCATCGGCACTGGCGGCTCGGCCGGCCGCGAAGGGCCGATCGCACAGGTCGGCGCCGGCTTCGGTTCGTTTCTGGCCACTTGGCTCGGTCACAGCGATCGAGATCGCCGGCTATTGATGCTCGCCGGTGCGGCGGGCGGCATCGGCGCGATTTTTCGTGCTCCGCTCGGCGGCGCGCTCTTCGTCAGCGAAGTCCTCTACAGCTCGACGGCGATGGAAACCGCGGCGGTGATTCCCTGTTTCATCGCTTCGATCACCGCGTATACGGTCTTCTCGATCGTCTACGGGACGGGCCTGGCCTTTAAGACTCCGTCCAATTTGCACTTCCACGGCATCGCCGAGCTGCCGTTCTACTTGGTATTCGCCATCCTTTGCGCATTGGTCGGCTATCTGTATGTGTTGGTGTTTTACGGCCTGCGCAATCATTTCTTTCACAAGCTGCCGATTCCCCGCTTCGTGAAGCCCGCGATCGGCGGTTTCCTGCTCGGTTGCCTGGCGCTCGCGTATCCGCAGCTGATGTCTGGTGGGTACGGCTGGATCCAGGAGGCGATCGATGGCAACTTGACGCTTACTCTGATGCTGGTGCTTTGCTTCGGCAAGATCGTGGCCACCTCACTGACGATCTCCTCCGGCGGCAGCGGCGGTGTCTTCGCGCCTTCGCTGTACATCGGCGCGATGCTCGGTGGTGCGTTCGGTCTCGCCTGCCAGCGGATGTTTCCCGAGATCATCACGCAGCCCGAGGCATTTGTGCTGGTGGGGATGGGCGGATTCTTTGCCGGGGTGGCCCGCGTGCCGCTCACAGCGATGTTGATGGTCTGCGAAATGAGCGGCAACTACGGTTTGCTCGTGCCGCTGATGCTGGTCTCGATCATCAATGTGGCAATTCTCTCCTCCCGCTGGACGCTCTACGAAGAGCAGGTATTCGCGCTGGTCGATAGCCCCGCCCACCAGGGCGATTTCGTCGTCGACGTGCTCGAGAAGATTCGCGTCCGCGACGTGATGCATTTGGACCGCAAATACGAGACCGTGGCCGAAGGCACTCCGCTCACGGAGGTCCTGCGGATCGCCTCGCGGGCCACCTGCACCTATTTCCCCGTGGTCGACGTGCATCAAAACATGGTCGGCATTTTTTCGCTCCGCGACTTGCGGGCCGTGCTGACAAGCAACGGCTCGGGCCGGCTGATTGTAGCCGCCGACATCGCGTCGAGCCCGGTACTAACGGTCGATCCCGACGACGACCTCCACACGGCCCTGCGACGCTTCACCCAGAAAAACATCGACGACATCCCGGTCGTCGACCCCGAGCACAAGAATCAAATCCTCGGCATGCTCAGCCGCCGCGACGTAATCTCCGCCTACCACGACAAAGTCACGGAACTACAGCACGCGGACGAGGAAGCCTTGGACCGGCCAATCTGACAGCCGCCGTCTGTCGCCAAGGCCGCCCAGCGGAACAGGGGTAATTCCTTTTGCACGAGACTGACTGTCAGTTCATGGTTCGGGAATGCGCAGCTGACGGCAAATGCTCCGCGCCGTGTAGTCGTTTATCTCGCGATGCCTGGGTACGGAGGATTGCTGGTCGTTGGTAGCATTCATCCACACGGAGTGACTGCGCCCTTCGCGCAACAATTCACAACCGTGCTTGCGCAAATGCTTGACGAGATCCTTTCGGTTCACGTAGCGACTTCTCCCGCCGGTATTTGGTCGACCTCACTACTGACACTCAGATGGAGATAGATGGGTTCCTCAAAATCCATCTCCGGGTCGGTCGCGTTGGGATTTGGGGTTGGCAATGACTGCCCGAGTTCTAAACGCGCCTCTGTCACGTCGAGCAATGCCTCAGTTAGAAGTCGGCGGGCCTCGGAAAGATCGCTCGCGCAGGTGATTGCCGCGGGAAAGTCGACGACCTGAGCGTGGACGCCTCCCTCCACAAATTTATAACCCGCCTTATATTGCAGCATCGGATACCTCAGCGAGCGAAATGCGTTACCCCAACTCAAATATAGCGTTGCGGCAGCGTCGCGGCAAATAAACTGGCGCGTAGCGGGATGGATGCGGCGCCTCGTTACGCAGGCGGCACGTCGGATCGCTCTTTTCCAAAGCGATCAACGTCGCATCCACATGCTGGGCAAGTCCAACCGCCCCAAAACAATTGCGTCCAAGTCCGACGCCCAGGCCGTTTGTCGGAGAGTGTCTGCCCGCAACTCGGACAGGGATTGGAGCGTACCTGGTTGTTGAGGCTGGCCACTTTTTCGGAACGCACTAATGCCGCCCGCGATGCCGCCACCGACGCCTCCGATGATCGCGCCGAGTTTCCTAGATTCCATATGGATCGCCTAACGCCGAGGCCCACTCGGCCGCTGAAACTAAGTTGCCGGATTGAAGGCAATATACTCAAGTCGACGTAGAATTGCCAAATGGCCTACTGGACGGGATCCAGTCAGCTTTCCAATCCCGTGGGCGAGGTGAATGATGCGACCCACATGATTCCCGAAGCGCGACGAGTGGCGGACACCTCCCACCCGAACCATCGAGACGTTAGAATTGGTGTGCTTATTTCCGGTTGGTTCAGTTTCAACGGGCGGATTTCCGACTACTGTCCACCAGCTCGCTAGCCGTTTTGAAAGGATGCCAGCCATGAGTACCGTCAATTTGAAGAACGATCCGTTTACCGCCCGTGACACTTTCAAGACTGGTAGCGGCACGGCCGGCATCTATCGCCTCTCGAAGCTCGAAGAGGCCGGGCTCGGCAACATGGCCGCCCTGCCCTATTCGATCCGCGTGCTGCTCGAGTCGTTGCTTCGCAATTGCGACGGCTACGAAGTGACCGAGGAGGACGTCCAGGCGCTCGCCGGGTGGAGGGCCGAGGCGCCGGCGCAGGTCGAGATTCCGTTCAAGCCGGCTCGGGTGGTGCTGCAAGATTTCACGGGCGTGCCTTGCGTGGTCGATCTCGCGGCGATGCGCTCTGCCATGGAACGGCTCGGCGGCGATCCGAAGAAGATCAATCCGCTGGTGCCGGTGGACCTGGTGATCGACCATTCGGTGCAAGTCGACTACTTCAATTCGGCCGACGCACTCGATCTGAATATCGACATGGAGTTCTCCCGCAACCGCGAGCGGTACGAATTCCTCCGCTGGGGCCAGAAGGCGTTCAACAATTTCCGCGTAGTGCCGCCGGGCACCGGCATCGTCCACCAGGTGAATCTTGAGTACCTGGCCAAGGTCGTGTTTCTCGGCAAGGATTTTGCCGGCACGGTGGCGTACCCCGACTCGCTCGTCGGTACTGATAGCCATACCACGATGATCGACGGACTCGGCGTCGTCGGCTGGGGCGTGGGTGGCATCGAGGCGGAAGGTGTGATGTTAGGGCAGCCGATCTACATGCTGTTGCCGGAAGTCGTCGGCATGGAACTCACCGGTCAGCTCGGCCCCGGCGCGACGGCGACCGATCTCGTGCTCACCGTCACCGAAATCCTCCGCAAGGAAAAGGTCGTCGGCAAGTTTGTCGAGTTCTTCGGGGCCGGTGTGTCGACGATGTCGCTTGCCGACCGGGCGACCATCGGCAACATGGCGCCCGAATACGGCGCGACGATGGGCTTCTTCCCGGTCGACGATCAGACGCTCAAGTACCTCCGCCAGACGGGCCGCACCAAGGACGAAGTCGAGCTGGTCGAGCGGTACACGAAAGAACAGGGCCTGTTCCGCACCGACCAGGCGATCGTGCCCAAGTTCACCAAAGTGGTGCGACTCGACCTGTCGACCGTCGAGCCATGCCTCGCCGGACCGAAACGCCCTCAGGACCGGATCACGCTCTCGAACATGAAGCCGGCCTGGAGCCAGGCGCTCACCGAAGTATATGGCAAGCGCTGCGCGGCGAAGGGCACGCCCGAGGGCCGCTGGGAAGGCGAAGGTGGCCACAAGGTGGACTCCGCCGCCGCCGAGCCGGCCGCCGCACCGCCCGACCCCGGCTTCGCGGGCGTTGACGTCGATTGGAACGGCAAGAAGTTCGACCTCAAGCATGGTGACGTCGTGATCGCCGCCATCACCAGCTGCACGAACACCAGCAACCCCAGCGTGATGATCGCGGCGGGCTTGCTCGCCAAGAAGGCCGTCGAGAAGGGGCTCAAGGTGCCGCCCCATGTGAAGACCAGCCTCGCGCCCGGCTCGCGCGTGGTGACCGACTATTTCGACAAGGCCGACCTCACCAAGTACCTCGAAGGCGTCGGCTTCTACACGGTCGGCTACGGTTGCACAACCTGCATCGGCAACAGCGGCCCGCTCCCCGAACCGATATCGCAAGCGATTAAGGGGAACGACCTCGTGGTCTCGGGCGTACTTTCGGGCAACCGCAACTTCGAGGGCCGGATCAATCCCGACGTGAAGGCCAACTATCTCGCCAGCCCGCCGCTGGTGGTCGCCTATGCCCTGGCGGGCACGACCGACATCGACTTCGACAACGAACCGATCGGCGCTGGCAAGAACGGCTCGCCCGTTTACTTGCGCGAAATCTGGCCGACGCACAGCGAGGTGCAAGCGAAGGTCGACCAGTGTGTGCTCCCCGAGATGTTCACCAACCAGTACGACGACGTCTGGGACAAGAATCCCAAGTGGAACGCCATCAAGACCAGCGAGGGTGAGCTCTACGAATGGGACCCGGCGAGCACCTACATCCAGGAGCCGCCGTTCCTCGTGGACCTCACGCCGGAAGTCAGCCCGATCGAGCCGCTGCACGGTGCCCGCTGCCTCGCGGCGCTTGGCGACTCGGTGACCACCGACCACATTTCGCCGGCCGGTTCGATCGCCAAAGATGGGCCCGCGGGCAAGTACCTGGTTTCGCTCGGCGTCACGCCGGTCGACTTCAACAGCTACGGCGCCCGCCGCGGCAACGATCGCGTGATGACCCGCGGCACATTCGCCAACATCCGCATCCGCAACCAGCTCGCCCCCGGCACCGAAGGCGGCGTGACGCGGCACTTGCCGGACGGCACGGTGATGCCGATCTACGACGCCGCGATGAAGTACAAAGCCGACGATGTGCCGCTGGTGGTGCTGGCCGGCGCCGAATACGGCACCGGCTCGAGCCGCGATTGGGCCGCCAAGGGAGCGTTCTTACTCGGCGTGCGAGCCGTGCTCGCCGCCAGCTTCGAACGGATCCACCGCAGCAACCTCGTGGGCATGGGTGTCTTGCCGCTGGAGTTTGATCTTAACACGACCTGGCAGTCGCTCGGCCTCACCGGCGAAGAAGTCTTCGACATCCCCGAGCTGAACGAAAGTCTCCAGCCCCGGCAGACAATCACGGTCGTCGCCACCAGCGCCGATGGCAAGAAAAAAGAGATCCCCATGCTCGTGCGGATCGACACGCCGGTCGAGCTCGACTACTACCGCAACGGCGGCATCCTGCACACCGTGACGCGGAAGCTGCTCAAGTCCTAGCGGCGATATGCAGCGATATCAGCACCGTTTCGGCTCATGTTCCAACTGCTTCGCTCTCCGTGTAGACTGAAGTAGGGAGAAGTAAGGGCAGATTTCAACGGTTCCTGTGGGCGTGGTTGTGGGTCGAGTGGCCGATGTTTCTTCGTATCGAGTGTCCAGGTTGCAAAGCGGTGCTGCAGGTCGAGGAAGCGCTCGCCGGTAAGCAGGGCAAATGCATCCACTGCGGCCGCAAGATCATCGTGCCGAGCCAGAGCGGGCCCGCCACGGCCGTCCCCGTGCCGCCGCCCCCGCCTGTGCCGTTCCTCACCGAGGCCTCGCCCGAAGCGATGATCCGCGAACTCCACGAGCGGCGGAAGAGCGCGCTGCTGTTGGTGTTTGAGCCGTCGCCCGAAGGATCGTACGACCTGGCCGACATCGCCGACGCCAAGCTCAAATGCATCGCCACCGAGGACGTCGACCTCGCGCGGTTCACGCAATTGGTCGCCAGCCTCGAAGCGCGATTCACGACGAAGCGGCCCGCGGCGAAACCGGCCGCATCGCAGATACCCGGCCCCGAGCCGTCGGTCATTGGCAAGCTCGCCGGCACGGCGCAAGGGCCCGACGAGCCGTACGAACTCAAGGGGGACGCGCTCGGCATGTCGCTTGCCGAATTCAAGGCAAAGTACGCCCGCTTCACGCCCGACGGCCGACAGGATTTGCCGATCTGTTCCGACATGCCGGGCTTCATCGGCAAGGCCGACTTGCACGGCGAAGCCTGGCATCGCCGTGCGTCGATCATCCACGCCCGCGTCGACAATCCGCTGGAAGACAATTCGCCGACCGTCGCGGGCGTGAAGACTGACTTGTTGCTTTACCAATTCATCGACGACAAGCTCTACCGCATCTCGGCGCTCTTTGCCACCGACCTGTTCCATTTGGTGAGCGAGGCGGTGGTCAACAAGTTTGGCAAACCCGCACGTGAATCGAAACAGCCCCGCGAAATGATCTGGGAGAACAACGTCTCTCAGATCCGACTCTCCCGCGGCACTGTCCACCCACGAACCCCGTCGTCGATTCACTTGGTCCATAAAGAGCTGCTCGCCGCGGCCGAATCGCGGATGCCCAAAGCGTCGCACGATATCTGATTTTGTGTGGCAGTCTTTGCACAGCGGATTTTACTGCGCGATCGGTGCCAGGCTCTCGCGGTACTGCTCCAGCACCTGCGGTGGCTCGAGATTGAACACCGGGCGGCCCGCCGTCGTCCAGTCGAAGCCGCTCCAAGTGAAAATCGCCGTGACGGCCCGCAGATTGCCCACGGCCTCGACCTCTTCCATGCCGCCCCCTTCGATCGCTTCGAAGGAAACCGTCGCGCCAATGAGCCCGACCAGTTTGCCGTTCACTCGATCCCGCGCGAGCAGGAGTGGCCCCTGAAAATCGCACGACTTCCAACGCAGCCCGCGCGGCTTGCCGCTGACGTTGGCCGCGGCGCGAAAGTCTTCCTGCAGCTTGGGTGTGTCGCGGACGAAATCTGCGGCCGCCCGCTCTTCGTCCATCCGCCGCTTCCCACGTCGCCACGTTCTCCAGGCGGCGGAGGCCAACACCACGACCACGACGGCAAACAGTATCTTCAGCACAGAATTCCCGCTTCGCAATTAGCGGCGGAGCTCGCTCCGCGTTTTCCGGGCAACGCGTACGCTCGCATTCCGCCGACGAATCGCGCCACTCTACCAGAATCGCGGCCGGGCGTGAACTTGCGGCCGGGCCGCGGAGGGGGCCGGCGTCGGTTCTGCCGCCGCCGGTTCGACTTGCACTGGCTCTTGAATACAGGTGCCGCTGTTCATCGAGTTGCACTGCGGGCTGCCGTAATATGCGTACGGTGGCCGCGGCGGACACTCCAGCCGCACCTCGTTCGGTGCGCACCAACCGTTGCAGGTCGACGGACCAAGCACCAGGCAGGAATGGTACCCCGCCCCGTTGCCGTAGCCGAAACACTGGCAGAACGAACCGGGCAAATTGTAATACCCGGCCGCCTGAGCCGACGTGGCCATGGTTGCCACGAACGCGACGGCCGACAAAGCGGCAAAAAGTCGAAGATGGCGGGGTCGCAGCATCGCGGCGGTTCTCGCTCGGTCACGAAAGGAGTCGTCCTCCCCATAAATCGAGCCGCGCCGGCCGAGAGCAATAGTCGACTCTCGTCGATCCGCAGGACCGTTACAGGCGACAGAGTCTCAAACGCCGCTACAGCGAATTCTCGTTGTAATGGTGCAACTCGCGGTACTCGCTGCGAAAATGCCGCGAGATGTGGTGATCGACGTCGAACACGTGGGCCAAGAGAGCGGCCCGAATCCACATCCCGTTGCGGGCCTGGCGGAAGTACATCGCCCGCGGGTCGGTGTCGATCTCCGGCGGAATCTCGCCGGAATGCTGGTCGCGCGGGAAGGGGTGCAGGATCGGCGCGTACTCCTTCATCCGGGCGACCAGCTCCGGCGTCAGGCAGTAGCGCGAGAAATCGAGCGCGGCGAATGAATCGGCGTCGGCCGCGACGTTGTGCTCCTTCTGGATCCGCGTCATGTAGAGCGCGTCGAGCTGCTCGATCACGGGCTTGCCGTCGAGCTCTTCGTCGAACGACTCGACCTCGTAAATCCGTACATTGCGATCCAAGAGCCGCTGCCGCAGGTCGTCCCCCATCCGCAGCTTGGGATGATCAGGCGCCACGAATACCAGCCGCACATTTTCGTACAGCGCCAGCAGCATCGCCAGCGACCGCACGGTCCGCCCCCGGCCGATGTCGCCACAAAAACCGTATGTCTTGTCGGCCAGGCCGCGGGTGAGCCCGGCGTATCCCTTCTGATCACGCAGCTCGTCGAACCGGTTGCCGGCCGGCGAATCGGCCGGGCTGTTGAATTGAAACGTCCGCTGCAGCGTGTAGATGTCCAACAGCGCCTGCGTCGGATGTTCGTCCGAACCCGAGCCGGCGTTGACGATCGGCACGGTGCGGCTCCCCGTCTTCTCGAGATCGTTCATCAGGTAGGCACACGACTCGGCCAATCGGGCGATGGGGCTCCGCATGATGATCACGTCGAAATAGCTGCTGAACATGCGGATCGAATCGAACCGGGTCTCGCCCTTGGTCTCGCTCGAGGTGGCGGGGTCGCGCACCTCGTTGCAAGTCATGCCCAGGATCTGGCAAGCGGCCATGAACGACAGGAACGTCCGCGTCGAGGGCTGCGTGAAATAGAGCATCGCCCGCTTGTGGGGCAGCAAGTTGATCAGAAAATCTTGACCCGCGCGACTCTTGGAGAGCATGCGGATCATGTCGGCGACATCGCCCAGCTCTTCCAACAGGGGCACTTCGAACTGGCCGGAGAAGATCACATGCCGCAGCCGGTCGGCCCGTTGAAATTCGGGCACTTTCATCCGAATCGGACGTTGCAAACGACCGTCGTAGAGCGCCAAGTCGCGCTCGTCCTGCGTCTTGGGACGTTTCATAGTCTGCGCGGTAGACATTTCGGCGTCGTGGACATTGCTTTGCTCAGTTCGTCTGGCGGTCGCATGCCGCTAGCGCAGTTATCGCACAGCCACCGTTTAAACGTCAAGGGGCGCGGGAATTCAGTCCGCCACGCGCCAGCGCACTTGAAACAGCCGCATCATCGCCAACAGCAGGACGCCGTTGTAAACCAGCGCCCAGAGCAGGTAGCCAAAGAACAGCGGCAAATTGGCGTCCGCCGCGGTGACATAGGCCGTGCGGCTGACGCCCGAGTCCGAACTCTCCATTTCCAGCGGCAGCGAAAAGACCGCCGCAAACGGGCTCATCACGCCCAGCTTCTCAACCGCGGCCGCGCCCACCTGGCCTTGAAAAAACGTCTCGGCAAAATACCTGACCGCGAGCGGACCGACGAACATCACCACAATCACCATGTACGTGCAAATCAAACTCGTCGCCGACTTTTGAAACACGGTCGAACAAAACAGCGCCGTCATCGCCGTCGTCACACAGCACAACGCGACCACCAGCAAATAACCGAACATCGTTGGCAAATGGTACCAGAACCCCAGCGGCATCAAACACGCCAAGAGCACCGGCCAGAGCAAGAACGCCGTCAGCACGCTCGACACCCGCAACCCCGAGAGCAATTTGCCCCACAGCATCTGCCAGGGCGTCACCAGCGTGGTGAGCAGCAGGTCGAGCGTTTGCCGCTCGCGCTCGCTCGTGACGCTGCCGGCCGAGAACACGGGCCCGACCAGCACGTTGAACAGCAGCACATACGCAATGTACCAAGGTGCGAGGTAGGAGTAGATAAACAGGCAAACCGCCATCACAAAAAGCGCCAGCACCATGCTGATCTGGATCACCAGCCGGAGCATGAGCGTGCCCTGGGCAAAAATCTCGCTCCGCATCTCTTTGTCGTAAATCGGGTTCTCGCCGTCCTCGAGGAACGACGTCCGCTTGGGCGGGGCGAACAGCCGGTCCGGAAACTCGTCGCGCTTGATATAGAGGCCCACCGCCTCGCGGGCCTCGGTCTCCAGATCGACGACTTCCTTGCCCTCGCTCCCCAGGTCGGGCGGATAGAGCAGCCGGCGGCAGGCGTCGCGCCACATCAACATCGACAGCGATAGGCAAGCGATCGGCACCACCGTGATCACAAACAGCAGCCGCGCTTCGCCCAACCGGCCCAATTGGTTCCAAGCGAGCACGCTCACAATCGCCAGCGGCAGGATCAACAAGTAGGACACGAGCAGTGCCGCACTGGTCCGCTGAAACTTGCTGCTCGTCCACAGGCTGATCATGCCGAACAGCCCCACGGACGAGATCATGGCAAAATACGCCGCCAGCACTTCGTACGGCGAAACGCCTCCCAGCGGCAGGCAGAGCATCACGATCGGCAGCGAGCAGATCATCAAAATGCCCAGATGGCTCAGCGACGCGACCAGTTTGCCGAGCACGATCGCCCCCGGCTGCAAGGGACTCGCCAGCAGCATCTCATAACTCTGCCGCTCCTTCTCGCCGGTGATCGCCCCCGCGGCAAAGCTCGGCGCCAAGAGCGACGCCAACATGTACTGCCCCAAGAAAAACAGGTCGACGAGCTGTTTCGCCGACTGCGACCGCGCCATGTCAATCCGCTGCTGCTGCGGCCAGGCAAGGTAGACGATGCCACCCAGCAGCGCGACATAGAAAAACAACAACACAAACGCCCGCGTCTGGCGGAGGTTGGTCGAGAGCTCGCGCTGGAGTACGGGGTTGTCGCGGACGTACATGGGAGAAGGCGTGAGTAGTGGAGTAGAGTAGTTAGGACTAGCGTTTTAGTACGCATTGTTTCTGATTGGAGCGAATCATGACCGTTGAGCATTCTTGCGACCTCGTCATTAGCCTCGGTCAATCTCGATGCTGCTTGCGCGTGCTGTAGCCGCAACGCCTAAGTGCGAAATCGAGAGACGAGTCAGTTTCGCCATTTTCGCCAGTCGAGTCGGTCAATATTGCTGATGCGAATGGGCTTCGTATCGCCGTTTCGGCCCATGCCCTCGCGCGAAGTTCGAGCAGACTGAACGCGACGAACGCCGCATTTGGCTCGTGAGGCGAATATCGTTCCTCGAGCGGAAATGACGTCGATGTCCGGATACCCATGCTGTCGAACAGGAGCTTCTGGTAACGGTCAACTCCTTGCAGAGTGAACTCCCATCGTGGCCGACTCCGGCAACTGGTGATGCCCCAGTCGCAACGCAAATCGCAGCCTCTATGCCTACTCCACTACTCGCCTACTCCACTCAGTATTTCCTCGGTCGAACCTTTCCCAACACCCGGCTTGGCAAACCCTGAATTCGCAAAAATCCTTCCGCGTCGGTCTGGTCATAGCTGCCGCCGCCTTCCATGCTGGCGACTGCCGCGTCGTACAGGCTGTTGGGGCTCGTGCGGCCGCGGACGAAGACGTTGCCTTTGTAGAGGCCGAGCGTGACTTCGCCCGTCACGGGTTCCTCGACACTCTTGGAAAACGCCATCAGCGCGTCAAACTTCGGCACGAACCAGAAGCCGTAGTAGACCATTTCGGCGACTTCGGGCGAGAGGCGGTCGCGGAGGTGAAGCGTTTCGCGGTCGACCGTCAATTGTTCGATCGCCATGTGGGCTGCGTAGAGGGCCGTCATGCCCGGCGCTTCGTACACACCGCGGCTCTTCATGCCGACGAAGCGGTTTTCGACCATGTCGATCCGGCCGACGCCGTTGCGGCCCGCGAGCTTGTTCATCTCCTCAACCATCGCCAGGGCCGATTTCTTCTGGCCATTGATCGTCACGGGCACGCCATGCTCGAAACCGACGCGGACCTCTTCGACTTTGTCCGGTGCATCCTGCGGCGAGACCGTCATGCCAAACTCGACGATCGAGATTCCGTCCACTGCCGGGTCTTCGAGATCGCCCGCCTCGTAGCTGATGTGCAGGCAGTTTTCGTCAGAGCTATACGGCTTCGAGATCGACGCCTTCACGGGGATCTTCTTCGCGGCACAAAAGTCGATCATCTCGGTCCGGCCGGGGAACTTGTCGCGATACTTCTTCATCCGCCACGGCGCGATGATCTGAATCTCCGGCTCGAGCGCCTCGGCCGCCAGCTGGAAGCGACACTGGTCGTTCCCCTTGCCGGTCGCGCCGTGGGCGTAGGCCGTCGCGCCAACTTCCTTGGCCACCTGCAAGCAGACCTTCGAGATGAGCGGCCGGGCGATTGATGTGCCCAAGAGATAGATGCCCTCGTACTTCGCCTGCCAGGCGAGCACCGGGAACGCAAAGTCGCGGCAGAGCTCTTCGCGGGCGTCGACGATCCGGGCCGACGCGGCACCGCAGTCCCGGGCCTTCTTCAAGATCGCGTCGCGGTCCTCGCACGGCTGGCCGAGGTCGACGTACACGGCATGCACCGTGTACCCCTCGTCCTGCAGCCAGCCCAGAATTACGGAAGTATCGAGTCCACCAGAATAAGCAAGTACACAGGAAGGCATAGGAGAATCAGAGGTCAGAGGATGTTGGCGTCGTCGGCCACGACGAATCAGACACGGCACCACCATTGTGGTTCACACGCCCGATTCGGACAAGCCGCGGCGTCGGACTGGCGGCTTCAGCAGTAGGGTGGGTCGAGTTCCACGAGACCCACCATTTCAAAAACGCATGGTGGGTCTCGTAAGACTCGACCCACCCTACGATCGACGATCTACAATCGCCTTACTTCGGCAACTCCCCGATCCCAATCTCCCGAAACAGAAAATCCGTCGTCGGATCGTGCCCCTGAATCGCGATCACGCCCGGCCCCAACCGCAGCCCCTCGCGGGGATTCTCCGCCGGCGGCCGCGTGTCGGTCCAGTCGGTCACCGGGTAGCCGTCGACCCACACCGCAAAGTGCGGCCCCGCCGCGTTGACGATCATCGTCAGCCACTCGTGATCGTTCGCCACGACGCGCCGCGCCGCTTGCCGGCGATAGATGGCCCCCGTGCCAAAGTCGGCCGGCTTGGTCCGGTCGCCGTCGAGAAAGCGATTGTTGATCTGGGCCTCGTAGCCCATCCAGCGACCTTCTTTGAGTGTGCGAAAGAAGACGCCCGAGTTCAGCCCGTCGCCGTTGACTTGGCACTGGAGCTGCAGGACGAAATCGCCGTACTCGTTCTCGGTGGCGATTTGCCCGGGGCCGTTCGTCAATTGCAGCTCGCCCGATTCCGTGACTTCGAACTTGCTCTGCTCCGCGCCGGCGAGCGTCCAGCCGGTCAGGTCCTTGCCGTTGAACACTGACTGGAGCCCCAGCGGCTTGAGCCGCACGTTGCGAAACGCGATCGGTCCTTCCTTTGCCTGTAGACCAATGCGGCCACGGCAAATCGGTGCGGGGTCGTCGTATTCGAGCACGAGGTTGCCGTCGCAATACACCGTGATGTTGCCGCCATCGGCCGTAACGTCAAACGAATGCCACTGGCCGTCCCCCGCGTCGATCGCCTGGGACTTCGCTCTCCCGACGAGCGTGCCGGTCGGATAGGGATTGTCTTGCGGCGCGATGTTCAGCTCGTAGCAGTCCTTGGTCGGGTCCTTCGGTTCGAGCGCCGATCGCAAGAAGACGCCGCTGTTGGTTGCCGCCGGCGCTTTGAACTCGACGTGCAAATCGAAGTCGCCCCATTCGCTGGTCGTCATCAGCCAACCAGGCTTGTCGCCCGCGGCGCTGACGGTGCCGTCCTCCACGTTCCACTCCGCGTCACCCACCGTTTGCCAGCCGAAAAGCGTTTCGCCGTCAAACAACTCGATCCAGCCGTCGTCGATCAAGTCCCGCGACAAAAGTTGTGGTTCGGCCGCTGAGGATGGTGCAGCAATGGCCGCCATTGCGAGTAAGCAAAACAAAAATCGCATCAACGAATCTCCTCAATTTCCAGTCGCACTTCGCCCACCAGCCCTCCCGGCGGCAGCGACGCGACGTCGCCCACGGCCGAGCTCCCCTCGATCACATGCGGGTGGTCGACGAAGATCTCCAGCCGATTGTGGGGCAGCAGCAGGTGCGTGATGTCGAACCGTCTGCGGCGGGCCGTCGGCTGATACGTCGCCGAGCGTTTCCTCCGACATCATCACGCGGGCCTGCGACCGCTGCGGCTCGACCACCAGCCACACCCGCTCGTCCGGCATGAGCCCCGGCGGCGCATTGAACGGCCGCACGTAGCGCACCCGGCCAAGAAAATCGCCACCCAACGCCGCGCTCCAATCGCCCGGCATCTGCTGCTTCGTCGCCGCCGGCAGCGACTCCTCGCTCCGCTCGAACCCGCCATCTGTCCGCAGCACATAGCGAAACACCGGCTCAAGCTGCCACGGACCACGAAGGCGAATGGTGTGCATGGGGAGAGTCAAGAGCGGAGAGTTAAGAGTCGAGAGCCAGAAAGAGTTATACGCCGCCGCAGCTTCTGGCTCTAGACTCTCGACTCTCGACTCTCGACTCTTCCTCACTCCGGTACAAAACTCTGATTGACGCTCACTTGCCGCACCTGCCGGCTGTCGCGTTCGTAGAGCCGCAAGAGCACCTGCACGCCGCGGAGTGGCTTGTCATAGGGCGGCACCGTCTCCCGCTCGCCGACGTCGTCGGGGCCGAGACGGCGTAGTCGCTGGCATCCAATCGTCGATGACGCTTGCCTCGCCGATTGCGGAAGTTCCCGACGTCGTCCAGACCGTTTGTGCCTGTCGCAAGTCGGCACCGTTGATCGCCGTCTTCGATCTCGTTGAGGCCATTGTTCTCATAGTGGAACGACCATGTGTCGAACACCGTGTATCCCGGCGCCAACTGATTGCCGAACACGTCGCTCAGTGCCCGTGCAGTGAAGAACCAGGGTTTCATCGACGAGGCGTAGGCTGTGGCAAACTTTGGCTCCGGCAATTGCAGGACGCGTAGGGACTGAAGCTCCACCGGCGCATCGAAGCCATAGCCCAGATCCACGTAGGCACCTTGCCCGACGAACGGAAAATTGGAGCTGCCATTGCCGATTCCGTTGGCCGATCCCATGTTGTCCGACGTCCATGTATGCCCCGTCAAAGCTCGGTAGCCGGGCTGCCCAGCCAGGCCGGATCGGACGGCTCCAGGATCGTTTCTGTGTCTGTGTGGGCAAACAGCGGCGCTCCCGGATCGTACACCCGCAAATCAAAACCGAGCGCATCGGTGAGCATCACGTCCTCGCCCCGTCGCTCGCGCGAAAGCGGCACCGGTCCGTGAATCACACGGACGATCTCGCCATCGTCGTTGAGCATCGCGCGAGCGGTTGCCGGATAGCGGACATTGTCGGTGAAATGCACGAACGGAGGCACCGGATAGTCGCTGCCGCCATCCGTAACTTGGTACGACGTGATGTTGTTATTGGCGTTGGCGTTGGCCCGGACCGTGGCGCCGGAGCCAAGTGCTGTGAGTTCGCTGATCCTGCGTAAGCGACAAATTCGCTGCCGATTGTCCCACGCCGATCGAGGCCATCGGCGAATGGGAATAACCGCGAATACTCCGCCGGCGTCGTCGAGTTGTCGTAGCCATAGCCCAAGTGGCCGTACCGGTTCTCGCGCTTCGTCAAATCGCCAAGCGTGTTGGCGACAATCTTCCAGCGGCCGTTCGAGTCGCCAAGAAGTGGATCAAATTCCAG
Source organism: uncultured Planctomycetota bacterium (assembly GCA_963847905.1). Lineage (GTDB taxonomy): Bacteria > Planctomycetota > Planctomycetia > Pirellulales > Lacipirellulaceae > DASYDU01. Next base: position 66,838 of record CAWKBP010000013.1, read on the forward strand.
ACGCACCGAGAGATCGTAACGCTCCTGGAACGCGATCAAGCTGGCAATCGCTTCGGCGACGTCGGTGCGCGCGCACACTGCGTTTTAACACCCGCACCAATCCCGGCTGAGCGATAAACGTTGCGCCGTCACCTAGAATTCGAAACGAGTCGTTGATTGTGCCGTCGGGCGCGATGGCGCGATATGGATTGAACCAGGGCGCGACGAGCAGGCTTCGGCGGTAGATCGTCCGCATTCCGGGTTCGCCGAAGAAGCCGTCGATGTTCGCCGCTTCCTCCGGGTTTTCGACAGCGAACCACACCACCTCTGCCAGCGGCGACTCGATCGTCGTCGGTTCCCACGCGGGAAACGCGTTTGTGGTGGGGATGACGGGCGAACGCCGTACGGAACCAGAAGTGTTGTCCGTCTTCGGCACCCGCCCCACGAACGGCTCGTGTTCGTTGCGGACCGTGAGCATCAGGATGTCGTCGTAGTCGCCCAGGCTGCCGCCGTCGGTGAGCCAATCGTTCTGGTCGATCACTTCGGTAAATGGAAGATTGCTCGCCGGGATCAGCGACGTCTTGTGGTCGATCTCGGGATTGAAATTCGGGCCGGGAGTGTTGTTTGCGGGCTGGCCGTCCACCAGCACGCTCGCCTGCCCTTCCCGGTGCTGCCCCCTCGATGATCTCGATGTACCCTTGGTTCTCGTCCGGCCGCTGCCAGACCAGGCCATTGCACGTCGCACCCTGCAGGTCCTTCTGCAGCATGTTGCGGGCGTGCCGCAGCTGGCCGCTCATCTCGATCACTGCCCGGCGATTGCGCACGCTGTTTGAAATATTTGCAAAGAGCGTCACCACCGCGCCAATCATCACCAGCGTGATCGCCATCGCGATCAGCATCTCGACGAGCGTGAAGCCGCCCCGCCCCGCCGACGACGTGCACACGCCCCGCAGCCCCCGGCTCTGCCGGGGGTTTCTTAGATTGAAAGCCATAGAAGAGGATCCCGTTCTGTTCCGCGCGGCGATTCTTGCCGGCCGCCGCACTGCCTATCTCTGTACCTTCCATTATTGCCCGCAAGGGGCCAGTTGTGTCAAGAAAAGCGGCGAACTTCGCGTTCTCGGGGCCGGCGAAATCGCCAAATCACACGATCGGGCGGTCCGAATGGTCACCCTCGGGCCCGATCTGTCGTGCAGGCCCACTACCCGCCACTTGCGTCGTCGCCGCGCAAATCGGCCGGAATCTCCGGCTCATGATGCGGTACGTCCGCGTGTTCGATCGCTTCGCCTGCCTCCCGCCGAGCCGCGATCAGCGACGCCACGACCGACGTGCCCAAGAGCGACAGGATAATCGCCAACGACAGGAGCGGATTGATGTGCGAATAGGCCTCGATGGACGGCACGCCCATAGCAATCATCGGCAACAACATCTTCACGCCGATGAAGACCAGGATCGCACTGAGCCCGTAGTGCAGATACCGGAACATGCCCATCACGCCGGCCAACAGAAAGTACAGCGCCCGCAAGCCCATGATCGCAAACACGTTCGAGGTGAAGACGATGAAGGTGTCCTTGGTCACGCCGAAGATTGCCGGCACACTATCAATGGCAAAGACCACGTCCGTGCTCTCGATCACTAAGAGCACCAGAAACAGCGACGTCACGAACAGCTTTCCGTCGATACGCACAAAAAACTGATCGCCGTGCGTGCCGGGCGCGACACGCAGATGCTTTCGGGCAAATCGCAACAACAAATTCTGATCGGGATGAGACTCGCCGCCGTGCGAGCTGGCGAGCTTGATGCCCGTGTACACCAGGAAAGCGCCAAAGGGGTACATCACCCAGTCATATTGCTGTAGAAGCGTACCCACCACGAGAATAAACGTGAGCCGCATCAGGATCGCGCCGAGGATGCCCCAGAACAGCACACGATACTGATATTTCAGCGGCACACCGAAGAAGGTGAAGATCACCACGAACACGAACACGTTGTCCATCGACAACGACCATTCGATCAGGTAGCCCGTGAGAAAAAGCACCGCGTGTTGCCAGTCGCCCAGCCACCAGATGATACCGTTGAAGGCCAGTGCCAGCGTGCACCAAAACACGGTCCAGAGGGCGGACTCCCGGAGACTGGGCTCGTGGGCATCTCGGTGGAAGACGAACATGTCGAGCAAGAGCAGCGCCATTGTGCCGCCGCAGAAGGCGACCCACAGCCAGGGCGGCACCGCCAACGGGGGCACCATGGCGGAATTGGCAGCACTGGCAGCAGCGAGCAGCACGGGAGAATCTCCAGGCAAAAAACCGCAGATTCAGGCCGATTTCGCCGCTGCGGGATGTGCAATCATAGACCTTGCCCGGTTTGCCATCAACTACGGCCTCCGACGGGCCGCCGCGGCGAGACTCGCTGTCGTGGCCGACGCGGGTAATCGATCGCTCCGCACAGCATTGCGGTAGGCAGGCACGTGCCGATAGAGATAGATTGAGTGCCTGCGCGTCGAGCCGATGGGTTTCGCCATATCGTCCGGCCGCGCGCACAGGCGAAACGGCATCAAGGAGGATGACGGATCATGGGCCGCAGGAACGGACCAGGCTGGGTTTGGACAGCAGTGCTGGTCCCACTTTTATTGATGGCGTCGGTCGCCCACGCTAGCGACCCACGAGCGCTCGAGCGTTTCCGGGCCGCCGCGGTCCTCGAGGAGCGTGCGCTCTTTGATCTGGCCGCCGCCGAATTCGCCGCCATCGAACGGGAGTTCGCCGGCGACACGCTTGCCGACCGGGCCAGCCTGCAGCGCGGCATCTGCTTATTTCAACTCGGCCAGTATGCCGAAGCCGAAACAGAACTTGCCCCGCTCCGTGCCCGCAAACCCAGCTTGAATCCCGACGAGTCGCAGCAGCTGCTGGCCTACTTCGGCCTCACCGAATTTAACCTCGCCCATGCCGCCGACGCCCCGCGTCGCGATCAACTCCTCGACGCGGCAATCAGCACGCTAGCCGAGCACCTGGAACAGTTCCCCGCCAGCTCCCTCGCACCGCAAACGGCCTACTACCATGCCGAGGCCCTCTACGCGCGTGGCCATCTCGACGCGGCGATCACGGCCTATCGCGCGCTGCTGACGAAATATCCACAACACCCTCAACGGGCCGACGCGACGTACGCCTTGGCGGTCGCCGAGCAAGAACGCGGCGACCATGCCGGCGCCATCAAGACCTTCACGCTCTTCGAGCAGGAGTTCCCGCAGCACGCGGCCCACGCCGACGCCCGCGCCCGCCGTGGCGATGCCCTGCTAGCGCTCGCCGAGTCGCAATTTGCCGATCAGGAACCAGTCGCCGCGCGGCAAACGGCGGAGCGGTTGCTGGCCGAGTACCCTGAGAGCGCGCTCGTCCCGCCGGCGTTCGCGCTCATCGCACAAGTACAATTGGAGCAGGCGGATCTGGCCGCGGCCGAGTCTTCGCTCGACCAGTGCATCCAGCGTTCGACCCACGCAGAGGTTTCGACCGACGCCCGCCTGCTCCGCGCCCGAGTTCGCCACGAGCGCAGCAATCCCGCCGGCGCGCTCGCCGACGCCAGCGCCGTGCTCGCCGCCGACCCGACGCGGATCGAAGCGCGCCACCTTCGCGGCCTCGCGGAAACGGCGCTCGGCAAACCGGCCGACGCGATCAAGTCGTTCCAGCAAATTATCGACACCACACCGAACTACGCCCGCATCGACTGTGTGCTGTATGACTTGGCGTGGGCGTATCAAGCGGCGAACGAGCCGGCCGCGGCGACCGCCACGTTTGCGCGGCTCGCCGAGTCGCACCCCGAGAGTCAGTTCGCCGCCGAGTGCCACTTCCGCGTGGGCGAATCGCAGTACGCGGCCAAGGATTTTGCCCCAGCGGCCAAGAGCTTTTTCCAAGCCTGCGACGCCGCGCAAAGTCCCGAGCTGCTCGACAAGTCGCTCCACAAGCTCGCCTGGTGCTGCTTCGAGCGGCGGCAATTTGGAGCGGCCGAGGAAGCGTTCGACCGGCAAATCTCGCTCCAAGCCGAACGAATCGAAGCGGCCGGAGGCAAATTCGACGTCACCACGCAGCTCGAGCCGCTGGCGGCCGACGCGATGTGGTTAATCGTCGAGTGCCGGTTCCAACAGCAGCAATATGCGTCGGCACTCGCTGCGTACGACAATGCCGTCGAGCAACATTCGGCCAACGAGTCGCTGTCAGCCATGGTGAGCCTGCATGCGGTTCAATCTGCCGCGGCAACGAAGCAATGGGAATGCTGCCGCAGCAATCGCGGATCGGGCGCTTGGCGATTATCCAGCGAGCCAATGGTCGGCTGAAACCCGCTGCGAACGGGGCTTCGCGCTCGTGGAGTTAGGGCGTCTCGACGATGCGACGCAAGATTTCACGGCCGTCCTCGCCGCCGAACAGGGCGTGCTCCAAGCGAGATCCGAGCTTGGGCTCGGCAAAATCCAGGTCGCCCGCCAGGACTACGATGCGGCCGTGAGGACTTTCTTCAAGGTCGCCTACGGCCGCGGCGGGACCGAAGCACCCGAGTCGTTCCACCCTTGGCAAGCCGAAGCAATCTTCGCCGCCGCGGGCGCGCTCGAAAACTCAGGCCGGCAAGACGCCGCCCGCAAACTGTACCAGGAATTGGTTGACGACTATCCGACGAGTGCCCGCACGGCGCTGGCCCGGCAATCGCTCGAGCGAATCTTGCGACGTTAGTTGAGTCATGCGTGAGGAGTCCCGATTCGATGTCTCGGCGGCGAACAAAGCGAAACCCTGACGAGCCGGCGCCGATCGCCCGCCGCAGCTATCGGCCGTCGCCGCGGTTCGCGCTGCAGATCAGCCTCGGCTTCCACGCTTTGATTGTGCTGATGCTCTTCCGCATGGTTTCCGAGTATGCAGGCGAGCCCGAAGTGCCGCTCAAGACCGTCGTCCGATCGTACTCGCTGCGGCCGGCGGCGACACCGAGCTTCGTCGCTGTCCCGCAGGCGGCCGCCGAAAACCTGGAAGAAATCAACCTCCCTGCCGCCCGAGTTGAAACGCTGCCCCATCAAGAAACGTCATTCGCCCAGGGCCGCGTCGCACCGCTCCGCCAGGCGACCCCCGGCGCACGTCGCGCGATCGCGCCCGCCGTGCTGCCGATCGCCAGTGTCGCGGTGCCCACCGAAGACGTCGTTCCCCTCCCCGCGGTCGACGCGCCGATCTCGATCACGCCGTCGCAGCCAGCGCTGGCCGCGGCTGACACGCTCGCCGACTTGCCGCTGCGGATCGCCTCGCGGACGATCTACGGCCCGCGTGCCGAACGACCGCTCGGCTTGGCGCTGCTACCCGCCGTTCAAGACGACACACGGCCCCGTCGGCCGGCAGATGCCTATGCCCATCGATTCGCAGCCGCGCGGACGCCCAAGGAAAATCGCTCCGCCATCGACCGCGGGCTCGAGTTCCTCGCCCGGATGCAGCTCGACGATGGCCGCTGGCAGTTTCGCAATTTGCGTGGCGAGGTCGATCCCCACGCCGAACTCCCCTGCCCTCGCGCCGATGCGGCCGCCACGGGCCTGGCGCTGTTGGCGTTTCTCGGTGCGGGTCACGATCACCTCGACGGCCGCTATCGTCACGTCGTCGACGACGGGCTTCAATACTTAGTGCGGACGCAGCGGAGCTCCGGCGACTTTTTCCTCGACGACGGCCGGCCGACTGGGCAACTGTCGCGCTTCTATGGCCACGGCATCGCCACGCTCGCGCTCTGCGAAGCGTTTGGCATGACCGGCGACCAGCGGCTCCGCGCACCCGCACAACGCGCGATCGACTTCCTCGTCGGAGCGCGCTATCCCGAGCCCGGCAGTTGGCGTTATCTCCCCGGCGTCGATGCCGACGCCACGGCGATCGGTTGGCAATTGGCGACACTCCGCAGCGGCCAGCTTGCCGGATTGAACGTCGCACCGGATACGCTCGACAATATCCGCGCGTTCCTGGCGCGGTCGCGTGACGCAACCGCCCGACACATCCGGACACCGTCAACACCGCCGTCGGTCTCGCCGTCGAGCTCCACCTCGGTAGCTCGCGCGGCGACGCGCGGCTCCGGCCTGCGGCCGACGAATTGCTCGCCCATCCGCCCGAAGTGGGCGAGGCAGACGAAACGCTCGAAACGGAAGTCGCCGACAATTCCCAGCGCGATACCTATTACTGGTACTACGGCTCCGAGGCAATGTATCGGCTCGGCGGCGACGACTGGCTCGCCTGGTCGCGGAAGTTCTATCCCCAGTTGATCCAGTCGCAGGTCCGCGAGGGGCGGCTCGCCGGCAGTTGGGATCCGGCAGCGCCGCGCAGAAGCGGATGCAGACGCGTCCGGCGGCCGGATCTATGTCACGGCGATGAATCTGCTCTCGCTCGAAATTTCCAATCGGCAACTGCCGGTTGAACGCCGTGCGACACCGCAGGTCGCCGGTCGACCGCAGGATTGATCGTTACGCCGCGGGGCGCGACTGGTCGAGCGGCACGATATCCGAGTCCATCCAGCCGAAACGCCGGCCCGTGAGTTCGACCAGCAATTGATCGTGCGGACGGTAATGTTTGCGGAGCTGGTCGGCGATTTCCGGATCTATCACTGCGCGATAGAGGCCGCGATTGTGAATCTTCTTCGGCGAGACGTCGCGTCCCTCGACGCCGATGAATTCGAACACGTCCTGGCAGATGGCGTTCGAGTCGGCAAACAGTTCCGCGCTATCGACGACCAGCACCTGCTCTGGCGAAAACTGATCGAACAACACTTCCAGCTGCAGCGCGTAGTAGCCACGATACACGTAGTCCAATAGCGGCGCGGCGTCGGGCGCCAGCGCCTCGCCGCGTACCGGTCGATATTCCTTCCGTTCGATCGCTTCACGCACAACTCGCTTGAACGACCGCGTTTCGAGCTTCCGGGACTTGTAATGCTGGTAGTGTGAGAAAGCTCGAGCCACCGGATCGCGCAAGAGTACAATCACCTTGGCATCGGGCAACGTCTCACCCATCATCTGCAGCGCATCTGGCGTCGGCAAATACGAAGGTGTCGCTTCCAGGCACAAGCCTTCTGCGCGGGAGACCGACCACGCCAAAGGAAACTGCGACCGGTACCAACTCAGCGGCCGATCGCGGTGCTTCGTGAAGTAATGGATCTCTTTACTCGCGCCGCTGAAGCAGCGCGGGTGGCGGATGAGACACGAATGGAGCTGCGTGGTGCCGGCTTTTTGCGCACCGACGATGATCACGGTCGGCAACTGGCGATACCGCTGCGTGGCCAGCCGCCAATAGCTGGGCAGCAAACGCTTACTCTTGCGAAACGCCCGGCGCAACGGGCGCAGGGCCCGATTGCGTCGCCATTTGGCCTCCAGCTCGCGCCAGAGGCTGATCTCGTTTTGCTGGGCGTCGCTTCGCACCGCGAAAATCGTCTCCCCGCTAGGCGGCGCCGAATTCCGGCCGCCGCAGTCCGAGTTGATTCTGTAGCCGCTGCACGATCGCGCTGTGCATCTGGCTCACGCGGCTCTCCGAGAGATCGAGCGTCGCGCCGATCTCTTTCATGGTCAGCTCTTCGTAATAGTAGAGAATGATGATCAGCCGCTCATTGCGGTTGAGGCCCTTGGTGACGAGCCGCATCAGGTCGGACTTCTGAATCCGCTTGGTGGGGTCTTCGCCCTTCTTGTCCTCGAGGATGTCGATCTCGCGGACGTCTTTGTAGCTGTCGGTCTCGTACCATTTCTTATTGAGGCTGATGCAGTTCACCGCGTTGGCGTCGGTGATCATCTTCTCGAGCTCGGGGACCGTGAGGCTCATTTGCGACGCCAGCTCGTTTTCGTTGGGCGTGCGGCCGAGGCGGGCTTCGAGCGTCTTGATCGCCTCGTTGAGCCGGCTGGCCTTGCTCCGCACCAGCCGCGGCACCCAGTCCATCGTCCGCAGCTCGTCGAGCATCGCCCCGCGAATTCGCGGCACGCAATACGTTTCGAACTTCACGCCGCGCGACATGTCGAAGGCGTTGATCGCGTCCATCAAACCGAACACGCCGGCCGAAATCAGGTCGTCGAGATCGACACCCTCGGGCAGCCGCGACCAGATCCGCTCGCCGTTGTACTTCACCAGCGGCAGGTACTGTTCGACCAGCCGATTGCGCAGATATTTGTCGTCCTGGTTGGCTTTAAATTGCGTCCATATCTCGGCCATTTCTTCCGGGCTGGCCGACTTACGATTAGCAATGTGGGACGCGATAACAGTACGCATGCAATCCTCCGTGAATGGCCGCTGGCCCGTCGTGAGCCAGGTCGAGATCCGTCTCGACGTTCGGTACTATCTAATGGTGATTTGGGATACTGCGAGTGTCTTGTTCAGCGTGCGATGGTCTTGCGAATGCATTGCATCGCATTGCCGGCGTTTCAGTTTTCGGCGGCAGGCGAAGCCAATTGCTGTTCGATCTTGAGACGCACCGATTCGTCGACGGTCGCTTGCGCAATCTGCCCCAGCACCGCGCCGATCGCGGCGTAAGCCGCGAGCGCCACGATTGCCAAAGTGAGTGTGCCTTCCAGTCCGGCCGAGTCCTTGAGTCCACGGCAGATGATCACCACCATGGCTAAGGGCCCGAGGATGCCGGCGTAGATCCGTCCCATCGCGATTCCGTGATTGGCCGTCAAAGTTCGTGCAGTGTTGCCAGCTTGACAAGACGCGGCGCGGCGCCGCTATATCGCCGAATATCGACGCGGTCCGCGGCACGAGTTGAGGCATTCTTTTCAACATGTGGATAATTCGTAATCGTGGCGGCGGGTGCGCTTGTGTTGCGAGAGTACGTCGTCGGCAAAGCGGCCAAGTTGGTGAATGTTGCGGGCAAACGGCGAGGCTAGCGTCTCCCATGCCAGCGGCGGCGCCTGGAGTGTGTCGAGTTCGCCGAGGTGCCGCGACACCAGCGGCGCCCGCCCGATCGAGCGACCGAGAAAGCGCCGGCACGAGGCGGAGAGACGGCTTTGCACGTCCGTGGCCGTGGCAGCGTCCTGGCATGCATTGACCAGTACGCGGACATCGATGTTCTCATCAGTATTTTCATTAGCGGCGATGCAGCGTTTGATCGTGGCGTAGGTGTCCATCACCGCGACGTCGTCGGGCGTGGTCACGACAAGCACCAATTCGGCCTCTTGCCAGAGCCGTCGCGTCCAATTCGTGACGCCGCTGCCAGCGTCAATCACCAGCGCGTCGGCGATTTCGCTGAGCGGATGCAATTGTTCGAGAAGCCGGTCGAGCGACTTGGGCGAGCGATCCGGTGAGCCGGCGCTAGCCCACTGACCGGCGAGCAGCGTAATCCCCGCCGGACCGACCGAGAGGGCGTCGGCGGCATCGAGCGAGCCTGCCAGCACGTCTTCCAAAGTGTGTCCCCGCTCGACGTCGATGCCCACCAGGTGGGCCGCATCCGCGTTCGGTGCGGCGTCCACCAGCACCGTACGACGGCCATGCTGTGCGAGGGTGGCCGCCAGGTTGATTGCGACAGTCGTCGCGCCGACGCCACCTTTGCCGCCCGTGACGACGATCGTCGGCGGCAATGCGCCCGCACCGCGCACGCTCGGTGCCGCGTCTATCACCAGCTTTCGCAATTGTTCCGCTTGATCAGCCATACGTTCTTTTAGCGATGTGAGCGAGCCGGGGCGCGGGCACCGTCGCGCAGCGATGGTCGGCCCCCGACGCAAAACTTCAACTGCCGATTACCGTTCGATACCCAGCATGAGGTAAGCCAACTGACGCCGGTCCGCGACTTGAATGTCGTCCGGCACGTTCTGCCCGTCCGTGAGATAACTGATCGGCAGCCGACACTGCTGCGTGAGCGCGACGAGGTGCCCGAGGCTGGTCGTCTCGTCGAGCTTGGTGAGCAGCAGGCCCGTCGTGCCGACCGCGGCAAACTTCTCCGCCGTCGCCGTCAGGCTCCGCGTGCCGGCCGTGGCACTGAGCACCAAGAGCACATCGTCCGCCTCGGCCTCCGACAAGAGCGACCGCAATTCTTGAATCTTGATCTCGTCCCGCGGGCTGCGGCCGGCCGTGTCCATCAACACCAGGTCGAGGTTCCGCATCCGGGCGACCGCCTCGCGCATCTCGCGCGGCGTGGAAACGACCTCCATCGGCAGATCGATGATGTCGGCATACGTCCGCAGCTGTTCAACCGCCGCCACGCGATAGGTGTCGACCGTGATCAGCCCGACGCGTTTCTTCTCCCGCAGCCGATAATTGGCCGCCAGCTTGGCGATGGTCGTCGTCTTGCCGACGCCCGTCGGACCCACCAGCGCCACGAGCCGGCACTTGTCGCTCGACGTGGTGATCGGTCCGGTCACGGCGATCTCGTCTTCCAGCAGCTGCGCGATGCGGGCCTTCACCAGCAGCGGGTCGGCCACATGCAGGCCGCTCTCGTTGCGGATGCGATCCACGAGGTCGCGGGCGATCGAGTCGTCGACTTCCGCTTCGATCATGTCGGTAAACACCCGGAACATTGTCTCGGGCAAATCATGCTTCGGCGCCTGCGTCGGCTGGCTGCAGAGCTTGTCGATCATTTCCTGCAAGCGGTCGAGTTGCCCGGCCACCTGGCGGTCGAGCACGGAGCTTGGAGCATGGGGCATGGAGTGTGACGAATCTGCACGGGAGAATTCTGGTCTCCCTGCTCCTTGCTCCCTGCTCCTTGCTTCTTGCACCTGCATCCGCTCCGGCAGCCGGCTTGGCACGTTCACGTTCGACGACGCGGCGACCTCGTACTTCCGCCCAAACAGCATCCGCCGCATGAGCGAGCCATTGAGCTCCCGCGTATGCAGCACGGCCGCATCCGGTCCCAGCTCGCGCCGCACGAGCCCGAGCGCTTCCTGCATCGTCTTCGCACGAAATGTTTTGATGTCCATGGTAATGGGAGAAATATTTGTTGGTGGTTAACACGATCAGTGTGAATGACGAATATCGAATGACGAATGACAAATGGAAAGAATCACTTCATTCGTCATTGGTCATTCGGAATTCGTCATTGCTATCCATCGCTCACGATTCCGACCGTCACGATCTTCGTATCCCGCGTGATTTCGTTGAAACTCAGCACCACCAGCTGCGGCATGTGATTCTCGGTCACGCGTTTCGCCGCCGCGCGAATCTGCGGGCTCACCAGCACGATTGGCGTGTGGTTGGCCGTGGTCAGCTTTTCGATTTCGCTCGCCAGCGACCGATTGATCGACTCGACAACCTGCGGCGAAAGGCGGATGAACATGCCGCGCTCGGTGTGTTCGTAGCCGGCGCGAATCCGGTCCTCGAGCGCCGGATCAAGCGCCACGACAAACAATTCTTCGTTCGCCTTGCGATACCGCGTGCAAATCTGCCGAGCCAGCCGGTGCCGCACATATTCGGTGAGCAGGATCGGGTCCTTCGACCGCGGCGCATGATCGCCGAGCGTTTCGAGGATCAACGCCAGTTGCCGCACCGAGACCTGTTCTCGCAGCAGCATCTGCAAAATGGCCTGCACCTCGGCGATCGACATCACGCCGGGGATCAGCCCTTCGACCACTGCGGGCGACGTCTTCTTGAGTTCGTCGATGAGATGCTTCGTGGCGTCGCGCGAGAGAATTTCGTCCGCGTGGCGGCGACAGACTTCCGTGAGATGCGTTGCCAGCACCGCGCCCGGCTCGACCACCGTGAAGCCATACATCTCGGCCTGCGTCGCGGCGGCCGGATCGATCCATTTGGCGTCGGTGCCAAACGCGGGGTCCTTCGTGGCGATGCCGTCGATTTGCCCGGTCGTCACACCCGAGTCGATCGCCAGCATCCGCCCCGGTTCAACTTCGCCTTGGGCGACCGGCATGTCGGCGATCTTGATTCGATACTGTTGGGCGTCGAGCCGCATGTTGTCGCGGATCCGCACCTTGGGGAGCAGGATGCCGATGTCGCCCGCCACATTCTGCCGCACCCGCTGGACACGATCGAGCAAATCGCCGCCGCGGTTCGGATCGGCCAGCCGGATCAGGCCCACGCCCAGCTCCAGCTCCATCGGATCGACGGTGAGGAAGTCTTCGACCCGTTCTTCCTTGGGCTTGGCGTCTTGGTCGGCAGCCTCTTTGATTTTTTCGTCTGCGGTTTCTTTGGTTTCGCGGCGATTGAGAATGCTGGAGATGCCGAGACACGCCCCCGCGAGCACCAGCAGCGGAATTCGCGGCAAGCTCGTGAACATCAAGATCGCCAAAAAGCCGCCAGTCACCGCAAGCGCCTGCGACCGCGAGAACACCTGCCGCAGAAACTCGTGCGGCAGATTCACGCTCTGCGTACTCCGCGTGACCAGCAAACCAGCCGCCAACGAGATCAAGAACGCTGGCACCTGGCTCACCAGGCCGTCGCCGATCGACAGCCGCGTGTAAAGATGGGCCGACTCGCCGAAGCTCATGCCAAACTGGGCGACGCCGATGATCAGTCCGCCCACGACGTTGATCACGGTGATGATGATGCCCGCGATCGCGTCGCCGCGGACGAACTTGCTGGCACCGTCCATCGCCCCAAAAAAGTCGGCCTGCCGTGTGATGTCGCTCCGCCGTGCCTGGGCCTCGCGCTCGTCGATGATGCCGGCGTTCAGATCGGCGTCGATCGCCATCTGCTTGCCGGGCATGCCGTCGAGGGCAAACCGTGCTGCCACTTCGCTAATCCGCGTGGCACCCTTGGTGATCACGACGAACTGGATCACGATAATGATGATAAAGATGATCGAACCGACGACCAGCTGCCCGCCACCTGCGACGAAATCGGCAAACGCCAGAATCACACCGCCGGCTGCGTCTTCACCCTGGGTGCCAGCTTTGCTGAGGATCAACCGCGTGGTCGCCACGTTGAGCACCAGCCGCGCCAGCGTCGTCGCCAGCAGCATCGTGGGAAACACGCTGAATTCCAGCGGCGTCCGCACGTAGATCGTGGTGAGCAGAATGATCACCGAGATCGCGATGTTCGCCGAGAGCAGCACATCCATCAGCGCAGCCGGCAGCGGCACCATGATCACCAGCACGCTGGCGATGATGGCCACCGGTAGCACGAGATCTTGGGTTCGGTTGAGGAAGCCCTCGCGCGAAGCCGTTGCCGCTACAGACGCCACGAATGATCTCCGTACAGCGGGCCATTGAGCCCGACGCCGACGCGAACAGTCAGCCCGGAAAGGCGAACGAGCGAGCCGACGTTGATGAAAACTTAGTGAAGAGCGATCGAAAAGTTTGCCGCAACGGAGGACCGCCGCGAGCAGATGAGTGGGCGGGAAATTAGCGAAAAGTCTTCACAATGTCCAGAGCGGGCTGTCGTCCGAGCCACGACTCCTCAACTAGGGGCGCGATAGCAGCATTCATTTCGCGGCAAATGGCAGCTATCGTCAAGTGGCGCGATGCGCATTGCATCTGAGATTGTAAGAGCATTTTTTTCGGCCCGCGATAAAGTGATCCAACTGACAATATTCGGAGCAGCACGGAACTCGAAGCATCACCGACCGGCGATATTCGCTATAAATACTCAAGCGTACCTGCCATTTCTTCGGCCGAGAGGCAGTCGCGAAGTACAACGAGGGCTCGAATCAGCTCGCCGATCGAGTACTTTTGCTGATAGCAGTCGACGATCCCGGCGTGAGCGACACCTTGAGCGTGCCAGCGAGGGAAATCTCGGTCATGAGTTACGATCACGCGATTTTCGCGGAGCGCAAAAGCCAAGTGCGACGGATCATCTTTACCACTAAGACCGACTTCGTGGGTTAACGTGACGTCGGCGCCACGGCGACGCAATCCTTCGGCCACGGCCGGCGAAACATGTTCATCAAGATGAAATCGAACGAGCGTCGCCATCCTCACCCGAAAGTTTCTGTTGAAGTTTCGATGGACGACTGAGTTTCACCTGATCCGCCTCAGCTCGTTCGGCAGCCACTTCCGCTTCGATACTCGCACGGTAGTCGTGGTAGTATGTCAGCGCCGCGCGCGTGAACATCCGCCAGCGTAAGTTGCTTGAAGTCAGTGACAATTTCTTCCGGCGACTGGCCGTGCAGTTCGTGCCAGACGTAAATGTCTTGAACGCGGATACGGGTACCGGCAATGCATGGCCGCCCGCCGCATTTATCTGGACTGATCTCAATATGTTCGCTGATCGTCGATGTCGTCATATCCTATATTTTACTCCATCAACATGGCGAAAAGCAAATATCAATTGTTCACGCCGCCTCGTTTGGCCCGTCCGCCGGCGTCATCTGCACCCGAATCGGCTTCTCGGTCGTGAGATGCACGTCTCGTTGCGGGAAGGCGATCACGATCCCCGCTTCGCTGAAGAGATGCTCGATGTTGAAGCGGATGTCGCTTTCGATCTGCCGCCGTTCCATCAGCGTCCGGACCGAGACCCAGAAGTGGAGCTCAAACTCCAGCGAATTGTCGCCGAAATTGTTGAAGATCACAAACGGAGCGGGCCGCTCGAACACGCGGTCGTGGTTGGCGGCCGCTTTGAGCGCGAGGTGGGCCACCTTGCCCGTCGGCGAGCCGTAGGCCACGCCGAACGCCACATGGGTCCGCATGTTGTTGTCCGAGAGCGTCCAATTGACGACGTTCGTCTCGAGGAACGTGCTGTTGGGCACGATGATGTCGAGATTCTCGCCCGTCTTCACCCGCGTGCTCCGCGCACCGATGTGCTCCACGTTGCCGTAGAGATTCTCGAGCTGAATCAAATCGCCCACTTTCACAGGCCGTTCGACCAGCAGGACCAGCCCGCTGATAAAATTGTTGACGATGTTCTGACTGCCAAAGCCCACGCCCAACGCGACCGCCCCGCCGAGCACCGTGAACGCGGTGAGCGGCACATCGACTAGCTTCAAGGCGAATAGCGTGAACAACAGCACCAGGAGATAGAACGCCAGCGATTGAAATGCCGAGCTGGCGCTGGCGTTCACGCCCATCCGCGACAGCAGCCGCCGCCCAAAGGCCCGGCTCAGTAGCCGCGAGATGTAGATCCCCAGCAGGAAGAAGAAAACTCCCTTGACGATCCGCCCGACAGTGATCGGGAGTTCTTGCAGGTTGGCGACTTCAAAATTCCAAACCAGCTTGACGTCCTTGCGTGCTTCGGCAAGCCAGCGAGCGGCAGTTGCCGAGATCGTGTCGCCCGTGAGATCGTTTTCCAGCTTCTCGAAGACGCGGCGGGCCGGTTCGAGTTCGGCGAGCGCCCTTTCGCTAAGCCGGCGCTGTTGCTCGAGCGACTCGCTCGAGTTGCTGAGCCAATGGCGGCGCGACGTGTCGGCCTTGTCCGTCGCCTGAAGCTTCTTTTCATTCGAGTCGAGCAGCTTCTGCACACTCTCCGCCTTGGCACGCAGCGTCGCCATGTCGACCCGTAGCCGCTCGCTGGCCGCTTTGGTTTCGTCGAGCCAGGCAGCTGCTTCCGCCGCCGAGTTAAGCGAATTGGCAACCGCATAGCGACGCTTCCACGCGGTATGCAGGTCGGCGATGCGGTCGAGCTTCGCCACATTGATGTTGATTTCGAGGTCGGCCGCCTGCTGGGCCAGGTCCTTGGCTTGCACCTCGGCCGCGAGCGCCGCCAGCTTGTTTTCGTCTTCGGTCGCACGCGCATTGTCGAGTCGTTCGCGGGCCTGGTACCACTGCGGTTGGAGAAACTTACTCAAGTCGTCGGTCAGCTGCTTAGCTCGCGCCGCGGCCGCTTTGCCTCGAACGTCCAACTCACTGAGCACCTTGTTCTGCATCTCGAGCGTAAACTCGGCGTTCCGCTCGTAGAGTTTGACCAGCTGCTCGGCATACTGCTGCCGCAACGCTTGCACCTGCTGATCCAGCTGCAAATTCGCCAGCTCGCTCTTGCGCAAGTCGAGCACCTTGCCTGCCGCGGCCACCTCGTGCTCCGCATCGGCAACCGCTTGCGTCAGCGCCGCGATCGCGCCGGCATTGCTGTTGTGATCGAGCTCGTCTTTGGCCCGGCGAAGATCGCGCTCCCGATCGCTCTGTTCGTCCGCGGCGTGCAGCACATTTTCTTTGCCGCGAGTAATCGCATCGGCAATCGAATTGGCGTTCTGCCGCTCCGTGGCCAGCTCGTCGCGGGCTTCGTCTAGGTCCAAATACGAATACGGAGGCGGCTCGGGGAGTCCGGTCGAGGAGAGTTTCTCGAGCTTGGCTTCCCAATCGCCTTTTTCGCGCAGATGAGTTTTGTGCCGCTGTTCCGCGTCGGCAAGATTTGCCGAGAGCAGATTTAATAGCGCCGCCTGCTGCTCATCGTGTGCGATGGCCTCCGCATCGGACACATCGTCGACATGCCCTTCGGGCGGATGCGCCGAGGGCTGCGACGCAGGAGGCGGCGGCGTTGCGGGCTGCGGCGACGCCGGATTCTGCGCCCAGCGAAGCAATGTCGACGGAAATGCAGGGCCGTCGGCACATGCTGGCCCATTGCCGGCAGCAAATAGGCATAACAACCCAATTTGCCATAGAGATTGTTGCCAGACGTGACGGTAAGTGCACAGCATCGGCCGGAGCGGTAGCAAGTAAAGGGTTTTGGACCGCGACAGATAGCCCAACACGCCGCCCGCCGTCAAGAGCGCAGCCAGCTTTGAAGGCGGAACATTGCCGCACCACTTGCACATCCGCCGCGACGGCGCGATACTTTCGCTTTGCTATCACCTGGGAGGGCGAGGCTCCTGCCGAGCCAAGCTTGTTTAGCGAGCGGCTCGACAGCCGCCTCGCCCTCCCAAATTGTCGAGACAATTCAAGAGGAGACAATCCATGCGTCGGGCGAAGATCACCATCGTTGGTGCTGGCAATGTCGGCGCCACAACCGCCCACTGGTGCGCCGCTGCCGAGTTGGGCGACGTCGTGCTGTTGGACATTCCCGACTTCGAAGGCGTCGCCAAAGGCAAGGCCCTCGACCTACGACAAGCCTCGCCGATCGTCGGTTTCGATTCAAATATCATCGGCACCAGCGATTACAAAGACACCACCGGCAGCGACGTCGTTGTCATCACAGCCGGCATCCCACGCAAGCCCGGAATGAGCCGCGACGATCTGCTCTCGACCAACGCCAAGATCATGACCAGCGTTTGCGAGCAGATTCGCTCGACGAGCAGTCATGCCGTGGTGATCGTCGTTTCGAATCCGCTCGATGCGATGGTTCAACGGGCCCAACAAGTGACCGGGTTCGAGCCACAGCGCGTGATCGGTCAGGCCGGCGTACTCGATACAGCCCGCTATCGCACGTTTTTGGCCATGGAACTCGGCGTGAGCGTCGAGGACATCTCCGCGCTTTTGATGGGCGGCCACGGCGACACGATGGTTCCGATCCCCAGTTGCACGTCGGTGGGCGGCATCCCCGTCACCAGCCTGATCAAACCCGAGCGTTTGCAGGAAATCGTCACCCGCACGGCCAATGGCGGCGCGGAAATCGTGTCGCTCCTCAAGACGGGTAGTGCCTACTACGCTCCCGCCGCCGCCACCGCCCAGATGGTCGAGGCTGTCGTCCGCGACAAGAAACGGGTGATCCCCTGCGCCGCGTATTGCGACAAGGAGTACGGCGTCGGCGGCTACTACGTGGGCGTGCCGATCGTGCTCGGTGCTAGCGGTGTCGAAAAAATCATCGAGCTCAAACTCACTGCCGACGAACAGGCCGCTTTCACCAAGAGCGTCGATTCGGTCAAGCAACTTGTGGCCGCGATGGCCAAATTGGTGTGAGGCTGGGTGGCATGTCTTCGCCGTCCCATGGCGTAGGCATGTCGATTCGTCAAACAAGCTTACGCGGTGCACTCCGCGAAAGCACGCCACCCGCCGAGGATTCATCTTCCAGCTCCCTGCTTCCGACCACTCCCCGTTGACACAACTTTGCCAGTCCTTTACAGTCCGCTTGCGTCGCCGGAAAGTCGGCGACATCCCACCTGACCCCATGCTAGCAATGAGCGTCGCGACAAACGTGTCGCGGTTCCCTCGTGGCAAAACGCCGCGGCCTTTCTCACCCCGCAACTAGCACGAGAACATGAATCGAATCGAATCTGCTCCGGAGATTCTGCCGTTTTCGTCCATCAGCCCCGCGACCCCGTCCCTTGCTGAGAGGACCGTCGAGCGCATCCGCCATCGCGGACACGAGCTCACGCCTTACGCGACGTTCGGTCCCATGCATTACGAGCCGGGCTACGCCTATCCACTCGTGATTTGGCTGCACGGCGAAATGGGCGACGAACGAGAAGTCCGCCAGGTATTGCCCAAAATCAGCATGCGAAATTTCGTCGGGATCGCGCCGCGTGGTACCTGCACCATCCGCACCGAGCGCGATTCGTACTACTGGGATCAGGACCGAGACGAAATCGAGCAGGCCGAGTCGCGCGTGCTCGATTGTGTCGAGATTGCTAGCCGACGGTTCAACGTCCATCAAAAGCGGATTTTCCTGGCTGGCGTCGGCTGCGGCGGCACCATGGCGCTGCGGACCGCTTGGAATCATCCGGGCCGGTTCGCTGGCGTGGCCACGTTCGGCGGCGCGCTGCCCTCCGACGATCGCCCGTTTCGTAATGTCAACGCGCTCCGCCAGCTTCCCTGCTTCATGGCTTCCGGCCGCACCAGCCGCGATTATCCCGAAGCCGACGTCTGCCGCGACCTCCGCTTGATGCATGCAGCCGGTTGCACGGTTGCTCTACGCCAGTATCCCTGCGGCGACGACCTCACGACCACCATGCTCACAGATCTTAATCGCTGGATCATGGACATCGTCTGCCCGCAGCTAGCGTAGCAGGCGAGGGAGGAAATGACGAATTTCAATTGACGAATGACAAATGGCAGCAATTCGTCATTCGGAATTCGACATTCGTCATTAGTAATTCGTCCTTCCCGCCCTCTCTTCTCCATTGACTGCGGCCCGCTTTCTTTAGTAAAAGCTGACCGCTTTTCTACCAATCGAGCGCGCGTAAAGCGCTCACCAGAACGTGCATTTCCGCGAGCCGCGCCGCCAAAATCTGGCGACGCGCGCGAGGGTTGCCGCTTGGCCGATCAATCTTCTCAACGTGAATCCGAAACGCCGGCCGATGCCGACGCTGCCGCGCCGTCGCCGCTTCGCGCCCTGATGGGGCGCGTGGTCGCAATTGCCGTGACGCATTGGAAGCGGACGGTCGCGGCTGCAGCGGTCGTACTACTTCTCGTCACGGGAATTGGTTTGGCCTGGACTTACATGGTCAACCTCGCGATCGACTCCGAACGGGCCAAACTCGAAGAGGCGCTCACGGCCCTCGACAAGGGAAATTATGAACAAGCGCGCTTGCTGGTCCGCCATGTGCTTGGCGGCGGCGTCCTGCAACGCAGC
Source organism: uncultured Planctomycetota bacterium (assembly GCA_963847905.1). Taxonomy (GTDB): domain Bacteria; phylum Planctomycetota; class Planctomycetia; order Pirellulales; family Lacipirellulaceae; genus DASYDU01. Next base: position 86,097 of record CAWKBP010000013.1, read on the forward strand.
GAATTTGGCACGCCTCTGTTTATTCTGGGCGTCGTCAAGACCTACGACGCCGACGCAGACGTCGTGCCCGAACAGCGCCGCACACAGTACCTCGTCGCTTCTCGCTATTTGAACAAGGCCCGCTCATATGGCCTGCCTCCCGAGCGCGAGAAACAGGGATTGCTGCTGCTCGGCAAAAGCTTGCTCGAAACGCTGGAAATCGAACAGGGCATCGAAGTCCTGACTTCGGCCCTCGACGTCGAACCGCATGCAGGCGGCGAACTGAATGTCGCTACCCACCGCATGCTGGCAGAAGCCTACACATTGCTCTTCCAGCCGGACTACGAATTGGCTTTGCTGCACCTTGCCGCCGTACTCGATGACAATCATCTGACGCCCGAACAGCTGGTCGCGGCGCAGCTCCTGAATGCAAAAATCCTCGCCCGCTTGAATCGCTACGACGACGCCCTAAGTGCGCTGGCATCGCTCCCGCCGGCAAGCCAGCACGATCCGGCCCTGCTCATGGCGCGGGGGCAGCTATTGCTCGACGGCGTTGCTGCCGACCTCGATCTGCGTCCGATCCGAGCGGACGGGACCTTGCCGCCCGATCTGAAGGCTGAAGTGGAACAGGCGATCCGTCTACTCCAGGATGCGCAGAAGCTTGATTCGCAAGCGTCTGAAATAACGCGTCGGACGCTGTATCTGATGGGGCGTGCTGTCATGCTCCAAGGCAAAATGCGCGAAGCCCTGAAGTATTTCACCCGTACCCAGCAGCAATTCGGCGACACGCCCGAAGGGCTCGCCGCCAAACTTGCCGAGGCCGATGTGCTCCGCCGCGAGGGCGACGATCGCACCGCCCTGCTCTGGTACCGCCAGGTGCTGCAAAGCGACGTGGCTCCCGAGACGTATCGCAACGACGTTTTGCCGATCGGACAACTCCGTGGCCGCATCCTCGAAGCGGTTTCCGACTTCGCCCGCGCCGGATTGTTTGCCAACGCGATCGCCATGCTCGACAACTTCACGCCCCTCTTCAATCGTACCCAGGAACTCGAGCTTCGTGGCAAAACGCTCCGCGAGTGGGGAGATCGAGAGCTCCGTCAAGCTGCGGACGAAAGCAAGGCCAGCAAAGAACTTCGCCGCAGCGGGCTGCGCCGGCTGCGCGAAGCGGGTGTGGCCTATGAAAACCTCGCCACGCTCCGCTTTTCGACCGAGAACTATCCGCTCGATCTCTGGAAGAGCGCCGACTGTTTCTATCTCGGCCACAGTTACTCCAATGCCGCCCGTTTGCTCGAAGTCTATCTCAACGCCGAGCCGGAACAACGCAACGCCGAAGCGCTGCTGCGACTCGGCCAGGTGAGTCTCGCGCTGGGCCGCATTGAAAAAAGTATCACGGCGTTCGAGGAGTGCATCGAACTCTACGATCGCGACAATGCCAGCTACGAAGCTCGCATTGACTGTGCCAAAGCCTATTGGCGCCGCGGTGACGTAGCCGAGGCCGAGCGGCTGCTCCGCGTGAATCTTTCCGGCAGCTTGCTGGAGCCGAAGAGCCCGGAGTGGAAGGACTCGTTGTTCACGCTCGGACTGCTACTGTTCGACCAGGGGCAATACGAGGACGCGATCAGCATGCTCGAGGAGGCGGTCGAACGCTATCCCGAGGATCGTCAGACGATTCAAGCACGCTACGTCGTCGGAGAAGCCTATCGCCGTTGGGCGGCCGAGCCGATGCAGCGCCTGGAAAACGCCCGTACCGCGAGCGAACGCGAGAAACTTGCAGAGCTGGTCGGCGAACGGCTCACCCAAGCCCTAAAGCAATTCAAGCTCGTGCAGAGCACTATTACGCTCAAAGTCCAAAACGTCCAAGACGACGCCCAGTACGCTGCGATGCGCCGCAACTGTTACATGCTCGAGGGCGCTTGCCTGTTCGACCTGGGCAAGTACCAGGAGGCGATCGAGGCCTATCAAAACGTCTCATCGCTCTATCCGAACGAGCCCTTCGTATTGGAAACGTTCGTGCAAATTGCCAATTGCTGGCAGCGCCTCGATCGCCAAGAGAATGCCCACGGCGCCATCCAGCAAGCGCAGCTCACGCTCGAGCAAATGCCGGGCGACGCCGATTTCGCCGCCACCACCGCCTTTAGCCGCGACGAGTGGCGAACGCTCCTCGACAACATGAGTCAATGGTAAATAGGAAGAGTTGGTAGGTGAGTAAGTGAATAGGTGAGTAGGTGCGATTATCAAAACCTACTCACTTACTCACCTATTCACCTACTCACCAGATATGTCCACAACACACCTGGCCGACCTGATCCGCCGCAAGCACGAAGTGCTCGTCGAGCTGTGCGCCGTTGGCCATCGGCAGCGCGAGATCGTCGAGCGCGGTGAAACCACGGCCTTGCTCGAATTGCTTGCCGCCAAACAATCCATGATCACGCTACTGCAACAAGTCGAACGCGAGCTCGCCCCCTTCCATGCCGAAGATCCGGACGCGCGCCATTGGCTCTCCGCCGGTGACCGCCAGCACTGTGCCGAACGGGCCGCCGAGTGCAATCGCCTATTATCCGAGGTCGTCGACCTGGAACGCGAAAGTGCCGAGCGGCTGGCGATTCGCCGCAACGAAGTCGCCGCCCAGCTCAGTCAGGTGTACTCAGCCGGCCAGGCCCGCAACGCCTACGAGGCCCATCGATGACTCAACAGCCACAACTAAAACTAGTGACGCCCGACGACGGCGAACAGGCGATTGCCGATGTCGAGACAACTGACGTCGAAATCGCCGACGCCCTGCTCGGCCTCCCCGACAAGGACGCCGACCTGGAAACCGTGCTGGCCGCCTGGCACACCGCCACGCTGCGGCTCGAGCGGACCCACGAAACACTCTGCGCCGAAGTGGCGCGGCTCAACAAAGAGCTGGAACTTAAAAACCGCGAGCTGGCACGCAAGAATCGCCTCGCCGACCTGGGTCAAATGGCGTCCCACGTCGCCCACGAGGTGCGAAACAATCTGGTGCCGGTGTCGCTCTACATGAGCTTGTTGCGACGGAGGTTGTCGGACGATTCCGGCAGCCTGGACATTTTGGCGAAAGTGGAGGCAGGGTTCGCCGCCCTGGACGTGACCGTGAACGATCTCTTGAATTTCACCGCGCATCGTAATCCGCAGTGGCAAACCTTCGTCGTCGGCGATCTCGTCGACGAAGTGTGCGACTCGATTGGTCCGCAGCTCGACGCCCAATTGATCGACGTCGAGATCGACGTCCCGCCGCAAACGCTGCTCACGGCCGACCGCGAGATGGTCCGCCGGGCACTTTTGAACCTGTTGCTCAACGCGGTCGACGTCATGCCCGAGGGTGGCAGCCTGGTGATCACGTCCTACGACGGCGCCCGCGGCTTCGAGATCGAAGTCGCCGACAGCGGTCCCGGCCTCAGCGCCGAAGATCAACGCCGCGTCTTCGAGCCGTTCTATACCACCAAAGCACATGGCACCGGCCTGGGCCTCGCGGTTGTTTACCATGTGGCTGAAGCCCATGGCGGCACGGTCACCGCCGCCAATTGCCCCGAAGGCGGCGCCGCCTTCACCATCCGCTTCCCGCGCAAGCAAATGCGAGCCGCTGCATGAAACGTTCCACCAAGAGCGACAATCCCTACCGCGTGCTGGTGGTCGACGACCACGCCGCGGCGCGCGAAAGCGTTGCCGATGTGCTCCGCTGCGCCGGCTACGAGGTCGCCATGTGCGCCAGCGCCACCGAAGCGCTCGCCCGCCTGGCCGCTCGGCCGGTCGACGTCGTGGTGACCGACTTGCAGATGCCGGGCATGGACGGGCTCGAGTTCATCCGCGAGATCGAGCGCCGCCGCCTTGATGTGCAAACGCTGATGATCACGGCCCACGCCTCGGTCACGTCGGCCGTCGAAGCGATGCGGCACGGTGCGTTCGACTATCTCGAAAAGCCGTTCGATGCCACCGCCCTCGAACGCTCCGTGAGCCAGGCCTGCGATCGCAGCCGGCTGATGACACACGATACGAACAACGAGCAAAAATCACCTGCCATCAACCACGCGCCGCAGATGATCGGCAGCAGCCGCGCGATCGACGAGCTCCGCCGCCGCACCGCACAAATCGCCGCGACCGACGAAACCGTGCTCATCTGCGGCGAAAGCGGCACCGGGAAGGAACTGGTCGCCCAAACGATCCACGCCCAGAGCCGCCGCGCCGCCGGTCCGATGGTCAGCCTCAATTGCCCCGTCCTCTCCACACAACTCACCGAAAGCGAACTATTCGGACACAAACGCGGCGCGTTCACCGGCGCCGAGTCCGACCGCACCGGACGCTTTGAACTTGCTCACGGCGGTTCGATCCTGCTCGACGAAGTCACCGAGATCGATCTCACGCTGCAAGCCAAATTGCTCCGCGTGCTGCAAGAGCGATCGTTCGAACGCGTCGGCTCGAGCGACACCGTGTCGGTCGACGTCCGCGTACTGGCGACCACCAACCGCGACTTGCGAGCCGAAATCGCTGCCGGCCGCTTCCGCGAAGACCTTTATTTCCGGCTGGCCGTGGTGCCGCTCGTGGTGCCGCCGCTTGCGCGAGCGCGGCGACGATGTACTCGAACTGGCCGACCATTTTCTCGACAATGCATCCCAGCGACTGAGTCGCGGGCCGTTCGAGTTGACCACTAGTGCTCGCCAATTGCTCACCGCCTACGAGTGGCCTGGCAACGTTCGCGAGCTGCAAAACATTATTACGCGTGCCTGCGTGCTCAACTCCGGCGCGCCGATCGCCGCCGACGAGCTGCGGCCCTGGTTCGCTGCCGATCGCATTCGGACACGCGAATCGCACGAACCGATCGAGCGAGTCGCCGCCGGCGCGACGCTGGAAGCAGTCGAACGCCGGTTGATTGAATCCACCTTGGCACAGTACGACGGACACCGAGCGAAAACCGCCGAAGCACTCGGCATCGGTCTACGTACGCTGTCCGGCAAACTGCGGCAGTACGGCTACGCGCCGCGGGAGAAGAACTTTGCCCGCGCCGGTTAGTCGCGGGCACTCGGCAAAAGCCGCCGCCAGCAAGCGGCAGAATTTGCCGATCGACACGAACACTTTTCGAACACGTACAAGCAGTGAGACACACCGCGGCCGCGCGACAGCAACTAAATGTCACGCACCGTCACGGCACATAAGTTGCATCGCCGAGTCTCACCGCGAATGGGAAGTTTAGATAATTCAGGGGTGCGAGCAGAACGCGGGTCCTACGATGCTCTCCACACTATTTGGCACCTCGAGCGTTCCGCTCCTGGAGCAAGTCGTCAACTTTACGGAAGCCCGTCATGGCGTACTGGCCGGAAACATTGCCAACCTCGACACACCGGGTTACACCACCCGCGACCTCTCGCCCGAGCTGTTCCAGCAGAAGCTCCGCGAGGCCGTCGAAGCCAGCCACGCGCCAACCACGACCAGCTATGGTTACGGCAATTACGGCAACACCTCGCCGCAATCCGCCGGCTCCGTCAACAGCGTCGATCGCAACTTTGCCGCCTTCGACCACGTGAAAGATTCGTTCAAAAGCATCCTCCGCCACGACGGCGTCAATGTCAGCATGGAAAACCAAGTCAACCAGATGGTCAAGAACCAGCAAGAACACAACATGGCGGTCGGCATCCTTTCAAGCCAATTCCGGCTCCTACGGGCCGCAATCAGCGAACGGGCCGCTTAACTATTTCGCCCCTCTCCCGGGCCCTCACCCCGACGGGTGAGGGCCCGGGAGAGGGGAAGTAACAAGGAACCTAAACATGCTCACTTCCCTCGACATCAGCACGAGCGCCTTGGTCGCCCAGCGCACGCGGCTCAACGCGATCTCGTCGAACATCGCCAACATGTCTACCACGCGCAACGAACAGGGCCAGCCCGAACCGTATGTGCCCCGTTACGTCACATTCCAAACCGACACCAATATCACCAGCTCCGGTGGCGGTTCCGGCGTCAAGATTGGTAGCGTCGACTTCTCGACCGAGCCGCCCAAAATGAAATACGAACCGGGCCACCCCGACGCCGACGCCCAGGGGTACGTCCGATATCCGGGCGTCGACATGACCACCGAGTTCGTCGACGCCCTGGAAGCCTCGCGCTCCTACGAGGCCAACGTCGGCGTGATCGAAGTTTCCAAAAACCTTATTGAAAACACGATGCGCATCATTGCTTAACCTCGTTCATCCTGAACACCCGCTCCCCCGCGGAAAATAATCATGAACCCAATCAGCTCCCCACAAATCGCATCGCCGCCGCCGCTATTGAACCCCGCGATGGGCCCGGCCCAGTCCGGCGACACCTCGTTCAAAGACATGTTGTTCGATTCGATCAAGGAAGTGAACACCATGCAACTCGACGCCGACAAGGCCGTCGAGCAGATGTTCACCGGCGGCGACGTCAGCCCGGCCGAAGTCCTCACCGCGGTCCAAAAAGCCGACCTGGCCTTCCGCCTGACCATGCAAATGCGAAACAAACTCATGGAAGTGTATCAAGAAGTACGCGACATACGGATATAGCACGGGGCATGGAGCAGGGAGCATGGAGTCAAGGCGTGACTCCTCGCTTCTTACTCCCTGCTCCCTGCTCCTCGCTCCCTGCTTAAAGGTCCAAGGATGGATTTCCTGAATCAAGCAATCGCACAAATTAGCGACCTCTTCCGGTCGATGACGCCCGGTGCGCGGCTCACCGCCGGCCTGCTGCTGGCCGTGGTCGTCATCAGCGTCGGCTACCTGTTCAAGTATCAGTCGGAGAGTCCCGACGAGTTCCTGTTCGGCGGCCAGTTCATGACGGACGGCCAGCTGACGCAGATGGAAGCCGCCATCTCGCAGGCCGGCCTCAACGGTTCGGAGCGCGACGGCAATCGCCTCCGCGTTCCCCGCGGCCAACGTGCCGAGTATCTCGCTGCCATCGCCGACGGCGGCGCCCTGCCCCCCAACTTCCACAATTACCTTGAAAACGCCCTCGAGCGGCGGCGGCCCCTGGGAATCCATGGAAGCCACACGCGAGCGAATGAAGATCGCCCGCCAGCAAATGCTCGGCGACATCATCCGCCACATGAATTGGGTCCAAGATGCGGTCGTGCTCTACGACGAACAGCAACCGCGCGGCATCCGCCGCGACAAAATCATCACCGCGTCCGTCAGCGTCACTCCGGTCCTGGGCGAGTCGCTCGATCCCCGCCGCATGCGCGAGCTGCAAAAGCTCGTGGCCCATTCGGTCGCCGGCATGGGTGTCGAAGACGTGGTCGTCACCGGCATGGGCGGCGACAGCAACTTCCTCGCCGGCGGCGTCTTCCCCGAGTCGTTCGATAGCGAATACTACCAGACCCGCGTCGCCTACGAGCAATACAAAAAGAGCAGCATCCTCAACCAGCTAAGCTACATCCCCGGCGTCCGCGTCGAAGTCAGCGCCGAGCTCGACGACACGGTCCAGGAGACGGTGCAAAACCTCAAGCCGGATAAGTCCGGCACCGCCCTCAAGACGCTCACGGTCGAAGAAACGACCTCCTCCGGCACGCTCGACGGCGGCGGCCAGCCCGGCCTCACCGCCCAAGGCCCCAATCGCCAGGGCGTCTTGCCGCAACTCGCCCAGCGCGAAATCGAGCAAGACTTCCAAAACAACCGACGAGGCCGACAACATCGTCGGCCAGGAACAGCGCGCGATGCAGCGGACCGGATTCACGCCCAAGGAAGACTGGGCCACGGTCTCCATCCCCCGCTCCTACGTCGAAACGATCTGGAAGCAGCGCAACCCCGACGCCACAGATGCCCCGAAACCCGAAGATCTGACCAGCATCCAAACCGCGCTGATCACCCAAGTCGAAGAAACCGTGATGCCGCTGCTCACGCGTCAAAACCGCGGCCAGGACGAATACAAACACGTCAAAGTCGCGATCGTCGATTCGATTCCATGCCCTCGATCGTGCCACCGACGCTCGCCGCCAACGCGATGGCCTGGACCGGCCGCTACTGGACGTCGCTGGCGATGGTCGGCGTGGCGATGTTCAGCCTGATGGTGATCAAGTCGGTGGTGAAAGGTTCGCCCGCTGGCGGTTCGCCGCTGGCCGTGTCGCCCGCACTCTCGGTTCACGCCGATGAAACCGGCGGAGGTGGCGGCGGAGAGTCGAGCGACCCCGACGCACCACCACGCAATCGCCTCCGCATCAAGAAGGGCGTCTCGCTAAAAGACGACCTGGCCGAAATGGTCCGCGAAGATCCAGAAGCCGCCGCCGCCATCCTCAAATCCTGGATCGGCAAAGCCGCCTAACAATCGCGCTTCACAATATGCATCTGTTTATCCCGTTAGCCGGCGGGCTTGTCCCGCCGCGAAAGTAGTGATGAACGCCCACACCAACCCAAACATCCGCAAAGCCGCGATCCTGATCCGCAGCCTCGACGGCGACGCCGCGGCCGCCGTGCTCTCGCGACTCTCTCCCAGCGAGGCGAAAGCCGTCCGCCTGGCGATCCAGTCGCTGGGAGAAATCGACGCCGACGAACGGGCCGACGTCTCCGCCGAGTTTCGCCGCAGCGGCAGCGTGGCGCAAGAAGATCCGCGTCACGGCGTCGAACTTGATCTGTCATCGTCCATCGCTGCAATCAGTCAAAGCACGTTTGCCACCCCGTCCGCGCCGCGACCGTTCGAATTCCTCGAAAACGCCCGAGTCGAATCGCTCGTGCCCTATCTAGCCCGCGAACACGCTCAAACCGTCGCCGTCGTGCTGTCCTACCTGGCCCCGGGCCGAGCCGCTCAAGTGTTGTCCGCCCTTCCCGAAAAGCTCCAGGCGGATGCCATCGAACGATTGTCGCTGCTCGGAGATACCGATCCCAGCAGCTTGCAAGTGCTGGAGCGCGAACTCGCCGATTGGGTCGCCCGACAACAGGCCACGCGCGTCCGACCGACCGGGCGCATCGACATGGTGGCCGCGATCCTGGCCTCGGCCAACGAATCCACACGCCGAGAAATCCTCGGCAACCTCGTCAAACACAACCGCGACCTCGCCCAGCAGCTCGACGCCTCCAGTACCGCAAGCCCGAGCGCAAACCCCAACTACCGCCCCCGATCATGGACGCCGATCGCCGCACCTCCCCAACCATCAATCATCAATCATCAATCAACGATCCCCGCACCTCCTCCCCTTCCCCAGCTCCACATCGACGACCTCGCGCGATTCGACCAACCGGCCCTCACGACGGTGCTCAAATCGGTCGACGCAGATCTCCTCGTGCTGGCCCTGGTCGGCGCGAGCGAAGCCTTGGTCGGACGGATCACCGAACAAATGCCAGGCAAAGTCGCCAAGGCATTCCGCGCGCGGCTCAACCACTGCGGCCCCACGCGGCTCCGCGACGTCGAAGCAGCCCAACAGGAAGTTGCCCACGTCGCCGCTCAAGTCTTACACGACCGACTCTCCACCCGACACGCCCTGAACGCATAGAAACGCCATGGCCACGATCATTCGCAAAGACAGTCTCACCGAAGCACCGGCCGGCCGGCCCGTGCAGTCGGTCGCGTTCAACTTCGAGGACATGAACGACCGGGCCAACGAGTACCTCGAGACGGTCCGCCGGGAAGCCGCGAAGATTGTCCAGCAAGCCCATCAACAAGCCGAACAGGTCCGCCGCCAGGCCGAAGTCGACGGCCGCGCCGACGCCGAGCGTGCTGCCCAAATCGCCCTGGACGCGCAGCTCGCCGAACGCGTGAGCAGCTACACCGCTGCACTCGACCAGCTCGTCGTCGAAACCAACGACGCCAAAGCCGACTGGCTGCGGCGCTGGGAGCAGGCGGCCATCGCCGTCGCTGCCGCGATCGCCGAACGAATCATTCGCCGCGAGATCGCCGCCCAGCCCGAGATTTCGCTCGAGCTGGTCCGCGAAGCGTTGCGGCTCGCCTCGGGCGCCGCCGACGTGTCGCTCCATTTGAATCCGTCCGACTACGAACTGCTCGGCGGCGAATCCGAATCGCTCGCCCAATCGTTGGGCCGGCTGGCGCCGACTCGCGTCGTTGCCGACCCAGCGGTCTCGCCGGGCGGCTGTGTCGTCCAAACCACTCTCGGCCGCATCGACCAGCAAATCGAATCACAACTCACCCGCATCCAAGAAGAACTCAACTAGTCGCGTTGCTGGCAGCTCGCTCGCAGTGCGCTCGAATAACCGACCTATGCTTACCATGGACTTTGAACAAGACATCGTCGCCGACATTCGCCACCAGCTCGGAGGCGTGATGACCACGTCGCTAACCGGCACCATCGTCGAAACTGCTGGCATGACAGCCACGGTCGCCGACTTTCCGGCCCCCGTCGGCGCAGGTCTCGATCGCTCGCGAATCGGGCACGGCTGCCGCAGGCGAGGTGATCGGCTTCCGCGATCAACACACCTTGCTCTACCTGTTTACAGGCGCCGCCGGCGTCCGTCGCGGCGACACCGTCCAAATTGAACGCACCACGCGCACGCTCCGCTGCGGCGGCGCACTCTTGGGCCGCGTGATCGACGCCCATGGCCATGTGATCGACGGCCGCCCGCAACCGATGTTGCTCGGCCGCGTTCCGCTCGAACGCGAGCCGCCGCCGCCCGTCGAGCGCCCTCGTATTCGCCAAATCCTTTCGACCGGCGTCCATGTAATCGACGCGATGCTCTCGTGTGGTCGCGGCCAGCGGCTGGGCATTTTCGCCGGTTCCGGCGTCGGCAAGAGCGTGATGTTGGGCATGATGAGTCGCCACACCGATGCCGAAGTGATCGTCATCGGCCTGATCGGCGAGCGTGGCCGCGAAGTCAACGAGTTCCTCGAACGGGACTTGGGAGCCGAGGGGCTGGCGCGCAGCGTGGTGGTCGTCGCCACGAGCAACGAGCCGGCGCTCACTCGCGTCAAAGCCGCGTTCACCGCCACCGCCGTCGCCGAGTACTTCCGCGACAAGGGCCGCAACGTGCTGCTGCTGATGGACTCCGTGACCCGCTTTGCCATGGCCCAGCGCGAGATCGGCCTCGCCGCCGGCGAACCGCCCACCACGCGCGGCTATCCCCCTTCGATGTTCAGCCTGTTGCCGCGACTCGTCGAGCGGGCCGGCCAGGCTAAGAAGGGCAGCATCACCGCCTTCTATTCCGTCTTGGTCGAGGGCGATGATGAGAACGAACCGGTTGCCGACACCGTCCGCGGCCTTCTCGACGGCCACATCTGGCTCTCGCGTAAGATCGCGGCCCGTGGCCAGTATCCGGCTGTCGACATCCTCTCCAGCATCAGCCGACTAATGAACGACATCGCCGGCGAAGAACACAAGGCCGCCGCCCAGGTGATCCGCCGCTTGCTCGCCTCCTACGCCGAGCACGAAGATCTGATCTCGATCGGCGCCTATCGCCGTGGGGCCAATCGCGTCGTCGACGCGGCGGTCGAGATGCGCGAATTGATTGAAGAACTGTTTCGCCAAAGTGTCGATCAGAAGTTGCCACTGGACCAACTGGTAAGCCAGCTAACAGCACTCGGCGCCCAGTGTCAGCAAAAACTCAAGGCCGCAGCCCCCGCGGCAAACGTTCCCCAATTGGCCGGCGCGTCCGCCTAAGCCGCCACCGCGATAGTTTACGCACATGAGCAAATACCGCTTCCGACTCGAGACGCTCGAAAAACTGCGGATCGCCGAACGCGACCAGCGCCGGGCTGCGCTCGCCGACGGCTATCGCGCCGAGCAGATTCTCGTCGATCAGCGGATGGCACTGGCCGCCGAGTCGGCGGCCCTGCGCGAGTCGCAGCGAACCGCGCTCGCGTCGCCCTACATGAACATCAACCAAATCGTCGAAGCCCAACGCTACGACTCCGTGCTCTACGCCCAACAGAACTTGCTCAAGGAGCAGGCCGGCCGGCTGGCCGTCGAAGTCGAACGCCGCCGTCTGGCCGTGGTCGAGGCCGACCGCGCCGTCCGCGTGCTCGACAAGCTCGACGAACGCCGCCGCGACGAACATCGCAAGGAGCAAGAACGTGCTGAACACCGGCAGCTCGATGAAATAGCCTCGACGCGCCACCAATCCACGTAACGACCGCCGCCTCAACCTTTAACCCCAGCCCATCCGCTTCGCCATGCTTCGCTTGCTGTTCGCCCTGATTGGCTACGTCGCCACCGCCACCGTGATCACGATGGCGTTGGGTCTGGCCTATTTGTGGCGTACCGATCGCCTGACGGACGAAAAAATCTTCCGCGTCACGGCGCTCTTGCAGGACGTCGATCTCGAGCAAATCGCCGCCGCGGAGCGGTCCGCCGAAGGCAAAGTGCCCCACGAGGAACCATCGCTCGACGAAGTTGTCAGCCACCAGCAGGTTCTCGATCGAAACTATGAAGTCAAACTGCTCACGTTGCAGCGCGGCCGGCAGGAATTCGACGAACGCCTGCAGCAACTCAAAACGCAATCCGAGCGGTTCGATCGCCAGGCCCGCGACTGGGAAACAAAGCTCAAGCAACAAGGCGAGCTCACCACGCAAGAGAATTTAGCAAAAGTCGTCTCCGACCTGGAACAGGTCAAGCCGGCCACCGCCAAGGACCTGCTCATGCGCTGGGTCACGGAAGATCGTATGGACGACGTGATCTTGCTGCTGGGTCGCATGTCCGAGACCAAGAAAGGCAAAATCCTCAAAAGCTTTGCCACGCCCGACGAACTCGACAAGCTCCACGAAATTCATCGCCTGCTGATCGACAGCGGCGAGCAGGAAAAACTGCAACAAGCCAAAAACGAACTCGACGCCCTCAAGCCAACTTCGCCCTAACGCCAGCGATTATGAACAATTCACCAATCGACTTACTGTTGCAATTGCCGGTTTCGCGGCCGGAGTCTTCCTCCTCCGCCACACGTCCGCGCGGTGATTCGCCGGCATTCGGCAATCATTTTAGCCAGGCCAGCGATGCCGGCGGCATTCCAGCACCGCCCGCCGCACCCGCGCCGCGACGAGCTAATTCCGCTAGCCGCGACGCCGAGAGAAACGACGCCGAGCGGCGACCTTCCGCACACACCGACCGCACCAACAAATCGGCGGATCAACACAATTCGCATCGCCCCTCCGAATCCAAGTCGACTGCGACATCCGCCACATCCTCGGAGGATGAACCTGCACAAGATGAACTCGAAAACGACAGCGAGACCGAGGACGTCGAAGTTCAAGGTGCCAACGAAGTTGCTTCACTCCTCGCCGCTGCCGAGCAACTTGCCGAGGCTGCCCCGGTCGAAACCGATGAGGCGAGCGTAACTCCGCCAGCTGACGAACTCGAGGTTGACGCGACTGCCGAACCGGTTTCGAGAACAGAGAACTCCAAACAGGATGCCCCACTTGCGGAGGATCAAAAGCAACCGGCCAAAGCTTCGGCCGTCGAAACGCGAGCGCCCGCCGATTCCAACAGCGACAATCGCCACCACGAGCGGACAAATCAGACTCGCCGGCCGCAGTAACGTTGACCGAAGTCGACGGCGCGATCGAGCCGAGTGAGGAAGCCGTCGACTCGCCCGACGTTGGCAAGAACTCGAAAAACACACCGAGCAACGACGGCACCGCGAACGGAATTGATCCAAACCAGGACAACGGCGAAACTTCCTCCTCGGACAAGGCTGCACCGACTGTCCAGAAGCTCGCGCAGGTGGCCAGCTTGGCGTCGAAGAATCCTCAGCCGGCAACAAACAACGCCTCGAAAAACGACACCTCAAAGAACGGCGACAAAAAATCAACCACACGGGTCTCCGCCACTTCCGGCGACACGACTCAGCCTTCGACCGAGCGACAGCCCACAGCAGCCGCCGCGACTTCTGTCAGCCACCACCAATCTGCCGCCCACGGTTCCAGCCGCCGCGAGCGTAACCGGCGCCGCGGCTGCCGAGAAGGCCGGCAGCGTCAAAGAAGTCAACACATCGAAGCCAGGGCCACTTTCCCCCTTCGCGCGACTCGAACGCGGCAATCAGGCATCGCGCGAAAGCCATCGCGCCGGCCAAAGCGAAGCCGCCCGACACATCGACCCGGCCCGCTTCGTCAGCCGCGTCGCCCGCGCCATCCACACCGCCCAAGAGCGCGGCGGCCCGCTCCAACTACGGCTCAGCCCGGCCGAGCTGGGCGCGATGCGCCTCGAGATCGCCGTGAATCAAGGCGCGCTCACCGCCAAAATTGAAACCGACAACCAATCCGCCCGCCAGCTGCTGCTCGACAACCTGCCCGCCCTCCGCGAGCGGCTCGCCGAGCAAAACATCAAGATCGAACGCTTCGACGTCGACGTCCGCCGCGACTCGACCGGCTCCGAGCAACAGCCGGCTCCCCAAGACCGCGGCAACACGAACGAACACTCCAGCCACCGCGGCGGACCCAATCCGCCGCGCCGCAATACCGCGACCCAGTCCGTCGACGAAGTCGCCCCGATCCGTCGCACCATCACCACCACCAGCATCAATGTCGTCGCTTAAGCGGAGCTTCCTCCGTCGTACCGTCCAGTCGGCCCCATCCGTCCGACCTCCAACCGAGCCAAACCATGTCACAAATCCCTTCGCTACTCAACGCTAAGCCCGCCACTAGCAACCAGTTCGGCGATCACAACACGCTCAACGACCTCGACCTCGACGTCTTCCTCAAGCTGCTCATCAACGAAATGCAGAATCAGGATCCGCTCAATCCGATGGACAACTCGGAGATGCTCAACCAGATCAACCAGATCCGCGAGATCGGCTCGACCGACAAGCTCACCAGCACGCTCGACTCCGTGCTGCTTGGGCCAGAACATCACCAGCTCCACCAGCCTGATCGGCAAAGACGTGAAGGCCATCTCCGACGACAATCAAAAAGTCTCCGGCACGGTCACCCGCGTCTCGATCGAAGAGGGCGTCCCCAAGCTGCAGCTCGATCTCGGCATGAAGGCCGAGCCCGCGATCGACACCGGCGATGTCGAAAAAGGCAAGTACAGCTACCGCGTCGTTTGGCAGGGCGAACAAGGCACCTACGAAGGCATCGAGCTCTCCGGCGCCGAAGCTGTCTCGACCGAATCGAGCCTCAGCAACTACCAGTCGATCCAGCTTCGCAACCTGCCGATCACCAAGACCGCCAAGCAGATCTACCGCACCGACTCCAGCGGCGAGGGCGACTACCGCCTCGTCGCCACGCTCACCGACGGCTCGCAATCGTCCTATCGCGACACCACCGCCAATGCCGCCCGCAGCGAAACGCGCCAGACGAACCCGTTCAACAACGATCCGTCCTATCGCATCCGAAATTTCAAAGTCAGCCTCAGCAACGTTTCCGAAGTTGTCGACAACGGCGCCTGATCGCCAGACCAATACCGAACAACTAAAACAACCACACCAGTCCACCGCCTTTCCTTGGGGAGGAGTAATACCATGGGTCTTCAATCCGCACTCACCACGTCGCTCACCGGCCTGCAGGCCGCCGAAGCCGTCATCGACGTCGTCGGCAACAACGTCGCCAACTCCGGCACCGTCGGCTTCAAAGAGTCCGACGTCCTCTTCGCCAACCAGTTCCTCCAAACGCAAAGCATCGGCTCGGCCCCGACCGTATCCACCGGCGGTACCAATCCCCGCCAGATCGGCCTCGGCGTCAAGGTCGCCGCGATCAATCCCGACTTCACCCAGGGCACGATCCAGATCAGCTCCAACCCGCTCGACGTCGCCATCCAGGGCGACGGCTTCCTGATCGTCGAAGGCTCCCAGGGCGAAAAGCTCTACACCCGCAACGGGCAGCTGCAAACCAACTCGGCCAACGACATCGTCACCGCCACCGGCAATCGGCTGCTCGGTTTCGCCGTCGACGAAAACTTCAACATCGACACCACCAGCGGCCTCGTGCCGCTCAACATCCCCTTGGGGAATCTGCCAGTTGCCCAAGCGACTCAAGAGGCCAACTTCGCCGGCGTCCTCTCGCCGAGACTCGACATCGGCACGATGCCCGGCATCATCACCTCCCAAGCCCTCGGCGACATCAGCGTCGAATTCCCGGAGTTCGATGCCAGCGGCACTGATCCATTCAACTCGAACGACGTCCAAATCATCTCCGCGCCAAACAGCAACGCTTCGAGTGGTGTCCATGGCGGCACCGGAACTCTAGCCGCCGGCAACTATCAGTATCGAGTCACCTGGTTCACCAACGACGCCGGCATCACCCAACGAAAGTGCACCCAGCGGTGCGATCTCCGTCAACAGCGTACTCCTCAACGAAGAAATCGACCTCTCCAATCTACCGGTCGACACGTCTCCTTCGTCCATTTGGGACGGCCGCCGAATCTATCGCTCCGACGATGGCGGGACCACCTTCAACCAGCTCGGTCCCGATCTCGATCTCACCACCACCACCTTCAACGACGATGGCAGCCTCGCCACGGGCGCCGCGCTCGATACCGCCGCGCTCGACCAGCAGGAATACAGCTACTACGTGACCTTCCGCAGTTCAACCAGCGGTATCGAAAGCCGTCCCACGAATCTGGTCGGTCCCTATCCCGATATCCGACGCCAGCAGCCGTATTCGCCTCGATAACATTCCCCAGCCCACCGGCGGCGGGTTCGATCAGATTCGCATCTACCGCAATTCCGGCACCAATACCTCCGAATTCCGGCTCCTCGATACGATCGCGCCCAGCGCCACGCTGACTAGCTACATCGATGCAAAGTCCGATGCCGACATCGCGGGAAACCAAGTCATCGATCTGCTCGGTGCCAAGGCGGCCAGCACCACTCCGCTCGTCGACGTGGTTGTTCTCAGCGGCGGGGCCTACGTCCAACCGTTCGTCGAGGGAACGCTCTCCTTCGCCGGCACAAAAGGCGGACGAACTCTCGCCGCAAAAGAACTCGAGATCACCTCCACGACCACCGTCCTCGAACTCAAGAACTTCATGCAGCAATCGTACGGCATCGATCCCTCCTTGCCGGACGACGCTAACAGCATCCTCACTGCCGACGGCCAACTCGTCTTCACGTCCCACCGCGGCATCGAAAACGCTGTCGGCGCCAGTCTGACGTCCTTCCGCATCACACCAACGTCCACCGGCGAGACCGTGCCCATCACGCTCGCCTTCGAAGAGACGCAAGAAGCCAATGGACAAGGCTCCACCACCAATTTCGTCGTCTTCGATACCCTCGGCGAACCGATCAATGTCCGCCTCACCACCGTCATGGAAGACCAGACCGGCACCAGCACCACCTTCCGCTGGTTCGCCACCTCCGAAGACAACGAGCCCCTCACCGGCGTGAGCACCTTCCTCAGCAGCGGTCAGCTCGTCTTCGACCGCAGCGGCAACCTCACCAGCCCTTCCGACGGCCGGGCTACCATCGCCATTGCCCACCCGGCCGTCAATCCGCTCGTCTTCGATCTCGACTTCAGCCAGATCAGCGGCCTCGCCCAAACCAATAGCGCGGGCGATCCGGTGGCGTTCATGAACATGACCCGCCAGGACGGCTTCCCGCCGGGCACGCTCACCAGCTTCACGATCACCGAAAGCGGTCTGATCCGCGGCGTCTTCTCGAACGGTGCCGAGCGGCCACTCGGTCAGATCCGCATGGTCCGCTTCGCCAATGCCACCGGCCTGCAGCAGGTCGGCAACAACATGTTCAGCCAGGGCATCAACTCCGGCGAACCGATCGAAAGCGATCCCGGCCAGGGCGGCGTCGGCACACTCACCTCCGGTGCCGTCGAACTCTCCAACAGCGACATCGGCCAGAACCTGATCGAGCTCATCCTCGCCTCCACCCAATACCGCGGCGGCGCCCGAGTCATCACCACCACGCAACAGCTGCTCGAAGAACTCCTCAATCTCCGCCGTTAAAAAAATCCTCTTCCGCAAAATATTTAGCCCCGGGTGATTCGAGCGGTTCACCGCTCGAACGCCCGGGGCTCTTTCATTTCCCCACCGCGGACCGATCGCTTCAGCGACCAGTAACCCAACCAACACGCCCCACACGCCCCGGGCCACCTTTTTCTAAGAGGTGACCCAGATTGCCCCTATCTGGGTCGCGCAGTGACAAGAGGCCCCGAACTCGCGCTACCCGACGCTTCGGCCAAACACGTTCGTCATCCACCAGCACATCCTTGTCCCGCTGGGGCCAAGCCGTCGTCGTGAAGGGCCGCCGGCACGGCGGCGCACCCTGGAATACGAGCGGCGCCACCCTTGTTATCAGTCCCCTCGTCGAACCACTGCCGCGGCAAGCTATTTGCAATTTCCGCCAACGTCGGATACCCTAGGGGCACGTAAAACCCCCGTCCTGACAATCGAAACCGCACCGCACGGCACCTCGGACGACCGCTAATGACGAACAGACAAAATCGCACCAAGCTTTCCTTAGTCCATTTAGTTTTCGGGGCATCTTTCATCGTCTGCATCGCAATTGCGACTAAATCGCCTGCCACACAAACGCCCTGGATATACTTCGCGGATAACAACGCGCAAACCGTCAACCGCATGGCATTCGACGGCACAGATTTTCAAGTTCTCGCCAACACGACGGAGGCGTTGCTCGGACTCACCATTGATCGTGTCGACCAGAAAATTTATTGGTCCGACAATCCGCAGAACGGAAAGGCACGATTGCACCGTGCCGACTTCAACGGCGCAAATGCCTCCGTATTCTACGAAGCAACTATACCCAACCAGGGCGAAACGGTGGGACAATTGGCCATTGACGAAGCTGCTCGCAAGATCTATTGGATTGATTCCGGAGCCGACCGACTCAGGAAAATGAATCTCGACGGCACCGGGCTAGTCGACATTCTGACCAACGAACCACGCATGGAAACCGCCTTGGAACTGAATTCGAGCGGCAATCAACTCTATTTCTCGACAGGATCGATGTTCTCAAACCCGTTGATTGAGCGAATCAATGTCGATGGATCGGGACGCCAGGTGATTGGCAGCGCTTACGCGTATTCGATCTACCTCGATGAAAGCCAAAATCGAATCCTTGGTGCCGATTGGAATGCCAGTCAGATTTTCCAACTCGCGTCTCCTGCGTATTCACGCAGCACCTTGTTTGCAGCTGGAGCACCGAGAGACATTCAGCGTTTCCAGGATTTTCTGATTTACAGCGACTCGTCGGACTTTAGTCAGGCTGGTGTGCAAGGATACTGGTCGCGCATCATGCGATCCAATCTCGACGGTTCAAATGCGGTGATCTTGCGCGAGATCAATCGACTCAATCAGCCCGCCGATCCAATAGCGCTCTACATTCTCGTCCCCGAACCTTCGACCCTGATCTACTTGGTAATCGGCTTGATCGCCTCGGCGTCGCAAGTACGTCGCCGTCATTGATTGGGTTTCTCCCGCCTCTCCGTGCCCTCCGTGTCTCCGTGGTGAAATCCTTCCCGGCCAAAAATACCGCTTGATTTCCACCGCCAGCACGATATAAACAGACGTACACCAATCTAGCTTTTAGCTGTCAGCTATTAGCCAAAATCCAGCCTGGCGGCTGACCGCGTTCGCCCTGCGCGCTCACCGTTCATCAGTGACCGATCATCAATTCCCCGTTCATCAATCATCAATTCTGTTCTTTGCGCCTTGTCGCCTTCGAGTGAGACTCCATCCACATCCAGCATCCCGAACCACAACCGATCAAATCACGATCAATACGATTTCAAAATGAATCAATACTCTCCACCGAAATCCGCGAATTCCTCGGGCCTTTCCGCAAATCGCTCCGAGTTTTGAAACCAAAAACCGCGATCGTTCAAAACCGGCCCGCCGCAAACTACCGATTTGCAACGACTTACAAGTTCGAGGTGTCGCAACCCCATTTCAAAACGCAGAAAACCGCGTGAAAAAGACAAGTAGTTTTGAAGCCCCCACTTCAAAACTCCAAGCTCAATACCTGACCAACAGAATTTCCCTGTCACCTTGCGCCTTCGACAATTCCCCGGAGAAAACCCCATGACGACAACCGATCCCGTGTCACCTTCCAAGCCTTGGTGCCTCCGCGCCTTTGCGTGAGACAATTTCCCCCTTTCCCCGCTCCCCGACTTCGACATTCGTCATTCGAAATTCGTAATTTCCCCACCCTTGCCCCCGTCACCTTCGTCAAAAACAAGCCAAAAACGCCCAAATCCTCCGACTTCTGACTCCTGGCTCCCTGCTCCTTGCTCCATGCTCTTTCCCCCAACCTACACTTCACAACGGGAAAACCCCACGACTAACACTCAGGTCAAACGTTCACTCAGGTCAAACGCCAATCAGGTCCCACCGCCATGGCCGACAAACCCACAGCCAAAGAAGCCGCCGTCGTCACCCCGTCGACGACCAGACCACCGCCCCGCCGCGCAAACCCTCGGCCGTGTTGAACATCATCAAGGCCGTCGCGTTTGTTTCGATCCTGGTGATCGTCCAGGTCGTCGGCGCCTCGATGTTCATCCCCTCGGCCAGCGACACCGAAAAGCTCGCCAAGCAATACGTCGCCGCCAGCGCAGGCGAAGCGGCCGCGTCCCATGATGCCGCAGGCCACGAAGACGACCATGCCACCCACGACACCGTCGAAGTCGAGCTCGGCAGTTTCAATGTCACCCATTACAACCCCGCGTCGAACACCACGCTGAGCATCGATTTCGAACTCTACGGCGCGGTGCTAGCAAGCGACGAGGCCGAATTCGGCCACCTGATCGAAAAAAACAAGGTCCGCGTCCGCGAGCAAGTGATCATGACCTTGCATGCAGCCGGCTCAAAAGACCTCTCCGACGCCGGGTTGGGCTTGATCAAACGCCAGATATTAGAGAAAACCAACCGCGCGCTCGGCCACCCGATGCTCCGCGAAGTCCTGTTCAGCAAATTCAACTTCGTCGAACGGTAATACCAACGGGAGGGCGAGGCTCCTGCCGAGCCTCCGCTCGACGGTCCGCGTGCATGGAGGCACACACTGCGTGGCAGACGATTCATCACCGATCGGTCAAGACGACATTGAAAAGCTCCTCGCGCAAGCCCGCGAACCGAGCGCCGCCGCGACTCCGCCCCCAGCCACGCCAGCCGCAGCTACGCCAGCCGACGACGAGGGCGGAGCCCTCGCCCAATCCGACATCGAAGCCCTGTTCCAAGCCGGCGGTGCCGCCCCTGCTCCCGCCGCCGCCCCACCGCCACCCAAACCAAAACCGGCCGCCAGCCCCGCCGCCAGCAGTGTCGCCGCCAAAAGTGCCGAAGCCCAACTTAACAAAGCCCAACAGGCCCTCGCCGCGGTCGACGCCCCGCCCGCCGAACTTCCGCCCGGCATGAAGCCCTTCGAGTTTCGCAGTCTCAGCGGCCGCGCACCAAACGCCGACTCCGCCACGCTTGATTTGCTCCGCGACGTCCAACTCGATCTCAAAATCGAACTCGGCCGCACGCACATGCAGCTCGACGAGGTCCTGCAACTCAAGACGGGCGCGGTCGTGACGCTCGACAAACTCGCCGGCGACCCCGTCGACATCTACGTCAACGGCCGCCTGATCGCCCGCGGCGAAGTCCTCGTGATGAACGACAATTTCTGCGTCCGCGTCGCGGAACTTTTTGCCGGCGAAAGCGCACTCACAACCTAGCCGCGCTGCTGGCGCCGCTATCGACAGCGACCCGGTTGCTCTGGCCCCTGCCTTGCCGCTCCGCTATAAGCTCTCCGGCCGATCGGCGCTCCATTTCATCTCGTCTCGCGCCGGTTGCCGAGCATCTCATCTACCAAGCTTTTGAGCGAATCGAGTCGCACGATGTTCCTCCTCCGTTTCCAAATCCGCCTCCGCGCGCTGGCATGTCTAACGCTCCTCGCCGCCACTCCCGCGCTCGCCGCCGACCCGGCGGCCTTCCCCGCCTGGCCCGATCAAACGCCCTCGATCTACACGCAACCAAGAGCCGCTGAGGAAGAACCCGCAGCGCAACCCATCCAAGCCGTCGCCCGCGCCAATTTCGAAACCGCGGCGCCCGAAACGCCGCCGAGCGCGCCGTCTAATGACGAGGACTCACGTCGGCTATTGCCGCCGCGCGATCGCCACCTGGCGCACTCCGCGAAGCACGACACCACCGATGCATCGCCAGACTCGCTGCCCGCATTCGGCCTGCCGCTCGATTCGCTCTACACAACCGGGACGGCCCTCGCCGTCGTGCTCGGCATCTTTCTGCTCTTCGCGGGCTTGGTCCGCCGCGGCGGTAAGAAAGCGAACTCACTTTTGCCCGACGAAGTCGTCAGCGTGCTGGGGCGCGTGCCGCTCGCCGCACGGCAATTTGCCGAGCTGGTCCGCGTCGGCAACAAGCTGGTGCTCGTCTCCGTAACTCCCAGTGGTGCCGAGCCGCTCACCGAAATCACCGACCCCGTGGAAATCGATCGCCTTGTCGGTCTTTGCCGCCAACGAACCAAAGGCAGCTCGACCGACGAGTTTGAAAAGGTCTTCCGACAATTGGCCGACGAAAAAACACCGAGCAGCTTCCTGGGCAACGAAACGACCCGCGATGTAGGTCGAGCCGAATCGCGGCTCGCCGCTCCGAGCGACGTCTATGCCGCGTACCGTGGAGGCGCCCAACGTGGCTAGTCGCCTGCGACAATGCGCGGTGCTTGCCGCGGCGGTCAGCCTGCTGACGTGCTGCGTCGGGCCGGTGCTTGCGCAAACGACTTCCGTCGCGCTGCCGACTTCCCCATCGATCGCACCGCCGATGCTTCCCAATATCGGCAATCCGCAGAACTGGACCAGCCCCGAAGGCCTGGCCTCGACGCTGCAGGTGATGCTACTGCTCACCGTGATCAGCCTCGCTCCGGCGATCTTGCTGATGACCACGAGCTTTGTGCGGATCGTGGTCGTGTTTGGCCTCTTGCGTCAGGCGCTCGGGACGCAGCAGTTGCCGCCCGGACAAGTGATCACGTCGATCGCGCTGTTCATGACGCTGCTGTTGATGTTCCCCGTCTGGAAGCGGTCATACGACGAAGGTATCAAGCCTTACACAGAGAATCGAATCACGCTCGATCAGGCGTTTGAACGCAGCGTCGATCCGCTCCGCCACTTCATGGCCGATCAGATCATCGCCGCGGAAAATGATGACGATGTGTTCCTGTTCCTCGACTACGTGGAGGCGGAGACGCCGCAAGGCGAGGAACCAGACTACGTTTACTACGATCCGGAGCCCGGCGAAACGGTCGTGCCGCTGGTGGCACTGATCCCCGCGTTCATGCTCAGCGAGCTGAAGGTTGCGTTCCTGATCGGGTTTCAGATCTATCTTCCTTTTGTTGTGATCGACCTGGTGGTGGCGAGCGTGACGATCTCGATGGGCATGCTGATGTTGCCGCCTGTGTTGGTGTCGCTGCCGTTCAAGTTGTTGTTGTTTGTGCTGGTGGACGGCTGGACGCTGGTGGTGCGGATGCTGCTGGATAGTTTTCATTTGTTGTGACGCCAATTAGTTAGCGGAGCAGTTCGGCAGGCTCACGCAAGCTCCGCCGCTAAATGTAAACAAGAAATAATATGAATCCACAGACGGCGATTGATTTGGCACGGGAGGCGCTTGTGATCGCGACGTTAATCGCGGCGCCGGTGCTTCTTGCCGGGACCATCGTCGGGCTCGTGATTGGTTTGCTGCAAGCGCTCACACAGGTCCAAGAACAAACGGTCGCGTTCGTGCCGAAATTATTGGCGATGATCGTGACGCTCGGGTTGTCGCTCCCTTGGATACTCACGCGGCTGATCGAATACTCCGAGCATTTGATCTCGAATATTCCGAATAGGATGTGATGCCTGGCGGCCCCGCGCCGCGGGCGCCTTTGCATGGCTCCTCTCGAATACTTTCTGCTGAGCCGGTTTATGATCTTCACGCTGGTGCTGGGACGCATCGGCGGGATGATCGTGATCGCGCCGATCTTTGGCACGCTGTCGCTGCCGCGGCAGGTACGTGGCTTTCTCGCCGTGGCCATCGCGCTGTTGGTGACGCCCGCTCTATCTCAACACCTCGCTCCCGCCGGTCACCAATCTGACCAACTACGCCCATCTGATGGCCAACGAAGTGGCGATCGGCCTGCTGCTGGGCCTCGGCGTAACGATCATGTTCTCCGGCATCCAGGTCGCCGGGCAGATTGTCAGCCAGATGAGCGGTTTGTCGCTGGCCGATGTGTTCGATCCCGGCTTTGACGAGAGCGTCTCGATGTTTACGCAGTTATTCCATTTTCTCACGATGGCCGTGTTTGTCGCCATCGGCGGGCATCGAATCATGATCGGCGCTGTGCTCGAAACGTTTGCCTGGGCTCCGCCGGGCCACGCGGCGCTCGGCGAGACGTACGTCGACGCGCTGACGGATCTGATGGCCCAGAGCTTCACTCTCGGGATCCACGCCGCGGCGCCGCTGATGGTTGCGCTGTTTATCTCGACCATCGTGCTGGGGCTGATCGGTCGCACGTTGCCGCAAATCAACATCATCGCCGTGGGCTTCGGCATCAATTCGATGCTCACGCTGGCGATGACGCTGCTGTCGCTCGGCGCGGTCGCCTGGACGTTTCAGGAGCCCACGATCGAAGCGATCCGCACGTTGCAAGACACGCTCCACCCTTAGCCGCACCTGCATAGGTTGCCATGGCCGAGTCGTCCGGCGAAAAAACATTTGATCCGACAGCCCATCGCCGGGAGCAGGCCCGCGAGCAGGGGCAGGTCGCGTTCAGCCAGGACCTGGGCTCGGCGGTGCTGCTCGTGCTGGCGGGGATGTTGTTCCTGATGATGGGCGGGCAGCTCGTCGAGTTTGCGGTCGGACTGATGCGGCGCGACCTCGAATCGGTGGCGACGCTCACGCCCGACCCCGGCAAGATGATGATGCATTGGCACCAGATCATGAAGGGCCTGGCGGGGATCGTCTTTCCGATGTTGGGCTATCTGGTGCTGGGAGCGGTGCTCACCAATCTCGCCCAGGTCGGCATCCTGTTCCTGCCCGAAAAGCTGAGCCCCGATTTCAGCCGGATCAGCCCGGTGAAAGGACTGGGACGAATCTTCTCGGTCACCGGCACTGCGCGACTCGGCTTCGGCCTGTTCAAAGTGTTGGTGATTGCCGGCGTCGCGGGGATCGTGATCTGGTCGCGGCACGATCAGGTGCTGCGCGCCGGGGCGATGGATGTGTTGCAACTCGGTGGGTTCCTGGCCGACATCACGCTCAAGACAGTGCTCTGGACCGGACTCGCCTTGATGGTGCTCGCGCTGCTCGATTACGGTCTGCAACGCTGGAAGCACGAACAGGACCTCAAAATGACGCACCACGAGGTCCGCGAGGAGATGAAGGAACTGCAAGGCGATCCGCAAGTCGCGGCCCGACGGCGGCAGATTCAGCGGCAGATGGTGATGAGCCGCATCTCGAGCGCCGTGCCCAAGGCGGACGTAATCGTCACGAACCCGACGGAGCTGGCGGTGGCGATCCAATACGATCCGCTGGAGATGGCGGCGCCGGTGGTCGTGGCCAAAGGAGCGGGAGTGCTCGCCCAGCGAATTCGCCGGCTGGGCTTGGAGAACAACATCCCGATCGTCGAGCGCAAGCCGCTCGCGCAGCTGCTGTATAAAGACGTCGACATCGGCAAACCAGTGCCGACCGATTCGTACGCCGCGGTGGCCGAGGTGCTAGCGTATGTCTACCAACTCAAAGGCAAAAAAATGCCGGCACCGCCGCGGGCGGCGTAGGCGGCGTTGCCGATTTTAGTGATGGCTGTAGTCGGACCTAAAGATTCAGCATTGCTTTGAGTTTATGCTGAACGTCCGGAATGAGCGTCGTTGGCAAATACCCCAATCGTCGAACGATCGAGCGACGGTGAATTGTCGCCAGCTTATGCAATCGGAGCACGGATTTGGCCTTGAGACTTGTCGAAGCGTGTTCAGCACTCGACGGGTCGAGCACAACATCCGATGGTAAGAGCGTTTGCGGGACCACTGAGGAGATGTAGGCGACCAATACCTCGGGGACCGGACCCATCGATTCAGATAGCGTCAAGACGGGGCGCAATTTCATACCCGCCGTATCGCCGAACGGAAAACTTGCTAGATAGACTTCATGAGGACGGATCAAGCGGTTCTCCGTCGTCGAGCGTGTAGAGGTCTTCGCGGACGTCGTTCAATTCATCCGCCCATTGATCGCTGACGCCGGCCATCCACGCCCGCCCCGCATCATCCTCGTCGACGGGACTTGCGGCGATCCAAACCGTCACCGGTCCCGGCGGTACCGATCCAGGCACGACCGCCGAGAGCCTATGCTGATCGTCGACTTGGCCTTGAATTGAGATTGAATCCATCGTTGACCCACAAATCGGGTTTCTAGATCTGAATACGAGGTCGTCCAGCGATATTATACGACACGCAGCCCGATTGTGTCCTACTCCGCACCGCCGCCGCGGTAGAACGCTTGCGACATTGGGTTCCGCCGCGAGGTGACCGGGCCCTCGCCTTTCTCGTCGGCAAGCGCGAGGACCATCATGTTGATCTTGGCGTCGAGGTCGTCGGCGTAATGGACGATGAGTGCTTCTGGGGTCATCGGCGGTTTCGGCGAGCCCCACTCGGGCAGCCGCTGGTGGGCGACGATCACGTGCTCGAGCCGTAGCAGTTTTTCGGCGTCGATGTCGCGGCCTGCGGCCGTTTCGCGGAGGATGTCGCGGCCTTGCAGGATGTGGCCGATCAGTTCGCCGGAGGCCGAGTAGTCGGCAGTCGCTGCCGAGAGTTTTAGCTCGCGGAGTTTGCCGATGTCGTGCAGCATGGCGCCCGCGATCACGAGATCCTTGTCCAGCGGCGGATTGAGCTCGGGGTAAAGCTCGGCGTACTTGTCGGCGAGTTGGACGCAGGTGCGCGTGACGTTGAGCACATGCTCCAAAAAGCCGCCCAGCCAGGCGTGGTGATTCTTGCGGGCAGCGGGCCACAACAAGATCTGCTCGCGGTGGGCGTCGAAAATATCGAGCACCAGTCGCCGCAGCGACTCGTCCTGAATCTGTTCTTTGGCGATCGACACCATTTCGGCGAGCATCTGCTCGGGATCGAACCGCGACGCGGGCCGGCACATCAGCGGGTCGAAGCCGTCCTTCTGGTCGGATTTGTCGATCGGCCGGATGCGGCGGATCTCGAGCTGCGGACCGAAATTGGTCGGCTGCACCTTGGCTCGCAGCTTGTAAAATTCACCAACTGCCCATTCGTTGCGGCAAGCGGTCGACAGCGGCGAGTCGGCCCAGATCGGCAGCCCCACCTCGCGGCGGGCGTCACGGAAGGCCACGCGAAAATATGGTTTGCCGTCGCGCGTGGTGAGTTCCTGCTTCTCCGAAAGCAGCGCAAAGAAGTCGGCCTCCTGACCTTCCGGTAGTTCCGAGAGCAGCACGACAGGAGCAGGCATCGAACGTCCTCGCAGCGGGAAAGCAAATCGAATGTCGGACGACAACGATTGTAACACCGCGAAAAACCAAACGAAAGCAGGTGGCGCAAACTCGCAACTGTTTTCGCAGCGGCTTCAATAAAGATTCCCGCTCAGACCGGCGTCCGCTCCGCTGCCAGGCCGTTCATCATTGTCTGCAATTGCCGGTGGACCTCTTCCATCACGGGGTCGCCCTCCGCCGCGCGGTCGCGGTCGGGTCCGACGGGGATCGCTTCGCCGATCTCCACCACGGCGTGAAACGGCTCAAACTTGTGCGACTTATCCGTGAAATCTTCCTCCAACCGCTCGACCGTCTCAATCACCCGCTCAGGCAAGTTTTTCTCGGGCAGGATGTAGTCGCGCGGATAGTGCGAAATCTGCTGGGCGTAGTAGAGGGCGGCCAGATCGTGCCAGCGCCGCTCGCGTTCCTCCGGCGTCACCTTCTTCGCTACCATGTCGGGCAGGATCACGGTCCGCAGCCGCTTCACGCGGGCGACCACGCCGCCGCTGGTGTCCTTTTGCTGCCAATCCCGTTCGACCCGCTCAAGCACCGCTTCGATAAAGTGCTCGGCCCGATCGTACGGGTTGCCGGACTGCGCGACGCCCAGATACTCGACTTCCTTGAGCGAGAGGAATGCATCGCCGAGCTTGCCGATCCGTTTGATCATCGGCAGCTGATGTTGCGGCTGCCAGGAGAGCCGGGCTTCGAGCTCGTCGAGCACGGGGGCGACCGCCTTCTCGACGTCGGCATCGAACGAATAGCGGATCGCCACCGGATGGACGACCACCTCGCGCGAGCTGCCCATTTTCTTCAGCCGCTTGGCAGCCTGCCGGGCCATGAACGATGGCCCTTCCATCATTTCGTTGATGATGTCGTTGTGCTTGGTGATCGCCCCTTCGGGAAACATGATCAGCGGCCGCTTGCCGTCGACAAGGATGTCGATCGCCGTCTCGAGGGCCTTGCGATCGTTGCCTTCTCGTAGCACGCTGAACGCGCCCAGCGCGCGGATCATGAATGTCTGGAACGCGCTCTCCTTGAACAGATGCCAGCTGGCCATTGCAAAAAGATACGTGTGCGCTTCGAGTGCCATCACACCGAGCACCATCGGATCCGAGAGCCGGCAGTGGTTCGGCGCCAGCATGATGCTCTTGCCGGCTGCGAGCGAAGCCTTGAGCCGCTCGATGTGCCGAGTGGTCACCGAGTGGACGCCATAGGCCGTGCGGAGGTAGCGGCGAACGTAGAAGCGGAGGATGTGCGGACCCCAGTTCGAATAAATGGGGGGCACAAAGGTGTACGGTTCGTCGAATACTACCTGGAGCATGAATGTCGCCCGAGCTTGCCTAATCGTCACACCCCGCGGTCAACCGGCAGCCAACCGGCGGGCGGTGCCAGCATACTCAACACTGCCGGTCCGCGACCAGGGCAAACAGCACCAGGGCAAACAGGCGTCGGAGCGTCCCGCGTGTCGATATTCAAATGTAGGACGTAAACGCGCGAGATAAAATGCCCGCCAATCGCAAGCAGATCAAGCCACGCCGGGAAGCTGCCGCCGAGAACGCTGCGCGGCTGCGCGAGGCGTTCGTCCGCTACTTGCGGAGCGAGTGCCATCTGGCGGACAACACCGTGCTGGCCTACGATCGCGACCTGCGGCGGTTTCTCGAGTGGCTCGGCAATCGACGCATCGAGGGGCTCTCAATCTCCGACCTCTCCGGCTACCCAGCCTGGCTCACGCAGCAGGAACTCGCGCCCGCGAGCATCAGCCGGCATGTGGTGTCGCTGAAAGTGTTCTTTCGCTATCTGCAGCTGGAGAGCGTGCTCAGTGAGAATCAGGCCGAGCTGCTGGGGACGCAGAAACTGTGGCAACGCGTGCCGTCGGTACTTTCGCCGGACGAGATCGACGCGCTGCTCACCGCGCCGAAGCCGCCGCATCCCTGGCCGCGACGCGACCGGGCGATGCTCGAACTGCTCTATGCGACCGGTTGCCGCGTCTCGGAGCTGTCGATGCTCAAGCTCCGCGACTTGCATCTCGACGAGCGTTATTGCATTTGCCACGGCAAAGGGGACAAGCAGCGCGTCGTGCCGCTGGGGAAGAAGGCGATCGCGGCGGTCGAGGCGTATCTCGAGCACGAGCGGCCGAAACTCGCGGCGCGGAATGGGACGCCCTCAATGTTTTTGTTGCTCTCGACGCGTGGTGCCCGGCTTCGCCGCGAGCGAATTTGGGAATTGATCAAGCGCTACGCCAAGCAAGCGAACTGCTCGCCGGATTTGAGTCCCCACTCGTTGCGTCATAGCTTTGCCACGCACTTGCTCGCTGGCGGGGCGGACTTGCGGCAAGTCCAGGAGATGCTCGGCCATGCCAGCATCGCCACGACGCAGATCTACACGCACGTCGACCACTCGCGGCTCAAGAAGGTCCACGCGGCGTTTCATCCGCGGGCGTGAAATGCGAACACGCCCATCAAAAACCCCCGGCGGAGCCGGGGGCTGATTGTCGCGATCGCTGGTGGTCCTCGATCAGCTTCGACAAGCGCGCTCGCTCGTTTGCGTATTGCGGATCGTCGGCCAGATTGTGCATCTCGTGAGGATCGGTCGTTTCGTCGAAGAGCACCGCGCCGCCGTTGGGTCCGGGATATTCGGTGTAACGCCAGCCGTCGGTGCGCACGCTGATGCCGGTGGCTTTTTGGCCGTCCTCGCTCCAGATCGTGAAGGCCGGGTGATCCCAAGCTGCGTCGGGGTCTTTCAACAGCGGCACGAGGCTGCGGCCTTCCAACCCCGCGACTGGCGGCAGGCCGCACAGCTCGACCAGCGTCGGATAGATGTCGATCGACTCGACGACGCGCGGACACGCCTTGCCGTTTCCCGCCGCCCGAGGGTCGACGACGATCAACGGCACTCGGGCACCTTGCTCATAGAGCGAGCCGGCCTTGGACCACTTGCCCTTCTCGCCGAGTTGGTAGCCGTGGTCGCTCCAGAAGACGATGATCGTCGACTCGCGGAGGCCTAGCCGATCGAGCTCGGACACGACGCGGCCGACGTTCCAGTCCATGAACGACGTGGCCGCGAGATACGCGCGGATCATCTCGCGGGCAAGTTCAGGCGTGGCGTCGCGGCCGACGAACAGGTCGGCGTTTTTCGGTCGGATCGCCGCCGCGGGGAAGCCCGCCGGCACGGTGGGTCGCGGCGCGAAGTCGGGCGGCAGCGGAATCTTGTCGACGTCGTAGAGATCGTAGAACCGCTCGGGCGCTTCGAGCGGGCTGTGAGGATTGGCGAAACCGACAGCCAGGAAGAATGGCTGCTGTTGGTGTTCGCCGAGCAACCGGACCGCACCGTCGGCCGCGCGGTAGTCGCCATGCTGCTCGCCCTCGCCGGGAAGAACGACCCACTGATCGGACTTCTCGCGGTTCGACTGCGCACGCCGTTCGGCTTGCACCGACTCATCGGACACGGGCGTGCGGAGGTCGAACGTCCGCGGCTCGCCGCCGACATTCCAGGCGTCGTCCTCGTCGAGCCCGCCATGAAAAATCTTGCCGGAGCGGAGCGTGACGTAGCCGTTCTGCTGAAAGTATTTGGGCAGGCTGACGTAGTCGGGATGCTCGTGTCCGAACCAGGTGCGATTTCCCAAGACGCCGGTCGTCTGCGGATAGCGACCGGTAAGCATCGAGGTCCGCGAGGGGCAGCAGAGCGGAAACTGACAATAGGCCCGCTCAAACTTCACACCAGCAGCAGCCAACGCATCAAGATTCGGCGTCTTCGCCAACCCGCCATAACATTCCGGCTCGCAACGCAGATCGTCCGAGACAATGAACAGCACATTGGGTCGAGACCCTGCCGCTCCTGCCGCTGCGCATGACCCAACGACCAACCAAACCACGATCAAGCGGACAACAAAGGCTTGCGATCATAGTTGCGTCCCCCTGCAATCTCTGCTTCCTCCGCACCCTCCTGTTCAATCCCCTACTGCTGCTTCGGCGGCGTGAATTTGATGCGTTCGATGAGTTTGTGGGGCTGGTCGTTTTCGATGTAGCCGGTGACGGCCGTGATCGCGCGCACCACGTAATCGTAATCGAGATTGTAGTCGGCGTCGATTTCGACCTCCTGGTCTTCGGAGCCGCCGCCGGCCGCCACGACCTGGGTGCGGATGTAGTTTTGCAGCTGAGCGAAGGCGTCGCGGCCGTTGCCAAACGACCGGCCGGCGAGTTGCAAGTCGGCCAGTTCGCCCGTGGGGGCCGCCTTCATCACCAGCCGCAGCGGCGGCAATTCGCTCGGCGTGGCGGCCCGGGACGCGGCCGCCGACGGCATCTGCACGTTGAAGTCGCCCTCCGGGAGTACGATCTTGAACGTGAACAGGAAGAAGATATTGAGCTGAAAGACGATGTCGATCATCGGCGTCATCGACTGGTTGATCTTGTCGTGGTGCTCGCGGTGACGGATTCTCATGGCGTGTCTCCCGGCTCGATCAACGTCGACACGTCGCTCGACTTGCCGCGGAGGGCGAACATGTCGAAGCCCGCCTTCTGGCACATCTGGATCACTTCCTGCACCTTGCCGGTCTTCGCCGCGCGATCGGCCCGCACGACGACCGTCACGTCCGAGAGCTTCTTGTTCGGATAGGCCTTGATGATCGCCGCTTCGCGCATCAGGGCCGATTGCAGTGCCTCGGCCCCGATCTCGTCGCCACCGAAAAGGATCGTCTCGTCCCTGGTCATTTGGACGGTGAGTGGCTGGGTATATGGCGATTGTGGCGGTCGGGCGAGCTCGCTCGCCGGCAGGTTGATCCGCTGGTCGGTGTCGACCTCCGAGAAATTGAGCACGAACATGAAGAACGCGATCAGTTGGAACGTGACGTCGATCATCGGCGTCATGTCCATCTCGGCGGCGTCGAGGGCCCTGGATCGGACGATTCGCATGCTACGCCTTCTTCGGGCCGACGTTCTGGAACCGCCGCATCAACCCTTCGCTCACCGTGCCGACTTCGAGCACCAGCCGCGACACGCGATTGCGGAGGATGTTGAATGCCGCGATCGAGGGGATCGCCAGCCACAGGCCGATGAGCGTCGTCACCAGCGCGGTGGCGATGCCCTGGGCCAGCTCGTTCGGCTTCGGCGAGACGGTCGATTGGGCGATCACGTCGAACGCCTGGACCATGCCGTCGACCGTGCCGAGCAGGCCAAACATCGGACTGATCGTGCCGATCAGCGCCAAGTAGCTGAGCAAGTGATCCAGCCGCATGCTTTCTTCTTCGCCGACTTCCTGCATCGCCTCGACCGCCGGTTGGTAACCGTAGGTCAGCCGCGACAGGCCGGCGGAGAGCACCTTGCCGAGGAACGAATCGTCGTTGCGCGAGCTCGTAGGCTTCTTGATATTGTTTCGCTTCGAGATGCTTCTCAAACCCCTCGATCAAACCGGGCGGCAGGATCTGCGCCGGCGGGCGACCAGGATATTCATCACCAGCACGGCCACTAGCGAGAACGACAGTCCGAGGAAGATCAGGCTGTACATCGGTCCGAGCGAACCGTAGAGCCACGTCAGGTAGCTGCGGCGACGCGGCGCGGCCTGGGCGGCTTGCGCGATCTCCGACGGTGCGGCCGGGGCGGCGACAGGGGCCGCCTCGTCCGCGACGATTTCGCTGTCTTCATCCGCGATGACGTCTTGCGCCCGGGCGACGTTCGCATCGAGCACGCACGAGAGGGCGCCAACGACCGCCATCGTTAGCAGGACGAGCACGGCCGGCCGCCGGAACAATTCGGCGACGGTTCGGTATCTCACGGCAACGGGTGTTGAGTACAGCATGCCCATTGCGATCTCCAAAGTGATGGGATTCGAGTCGCACCGCGGCGACAGCAAAGATCAGTCGATTCTACGGCCGACGCCGGTCCGCGTAAACGTGAATCAATTCGGTTGACCAGGGATGCCGAAGTGCCGGCCGGTTTGTGCCAGTCGCGCAAACTGGGAAAGCTGTGCTCCGCTTTGATCGCGCATCGTTACTTGGCCCAGCGGCTGCCGCGATATTGTTCGTTGAGCGTTTGCCGAGCCTGGCGGGCACGCGACGACTGGCCCACCGCATCCCACAGGGGCGCCAGATGGGAGAGGGCTTCGGCGTGGGCATCGGGCACCGTGCTATAGAGGACGTCGACGTGCAAGTACGCGAGCAAGGCGTCCTTCGTGCGGCCGGCCCGTTGGTAGCTGTCGCCGAGCGCGTTGTAAGCCCGGGCCTGCAGCTCTTTTTGTTCCGGATCGGTGTCGAGGATCATCTGCTCGATCAGCCCCACGGCCTGGTCGAGCTGCTTGCTCTCGGCGAGGCTGACGGCTTTGCCGAGCGTGGCTGAGAGCTTTTGCTCCTTGGCGGCCGTGTTGTCTTCCTTGGCGGCCAGCACCTTGTCGAACTCTCGAATGGCCATCTCGTGCTTGCCCTGGGCCGCGAGCGTACGGCCGAGCAACACGCTCGCCCGCAGCTTGTAGTCCGGCCAGGGCGCTTTGGCCAACTCGGCGTATTGCCGCTGGGCGGCGGCGAACTTGTCGCTCGCCATGAGCAGGTCGCCCATCGTTTCGACCGCTTCAAGGTAGTGGAAGCTCTGTGGATTGCGGCGGACAAACTCGTTGAGCTTGCGGCCCGCGTCGGTCACCTCGCCCTTGCCGCCGAGCGCCTGCTGCGCCGCGCAATAGGCAAGGTAAAAATCGACGTCCTCCCGCACCAGGTCACGCTTCAAGCTCGCGCGGTCGATCTGCTCGAGGCGCTCGATGGCCGTGGCGTAGCCGCCGTTGTTCGCGTTAAGCCGGGCCTGCGTCAGCTCGGGCGGTTCCTTGTCGAACAACACGCTTCGCACCTGATTGACAGGAACCTTGGCCGAGCCAGTGCTGCCCTTGTCGAGTGTGATTTCTAGGGGAGTCGTGCTGGTGATCTCGCCCGCCTCGGAGCCGCCGGTCATGCGGATCCGGTCGGTGAACTCGGCGGCCGAGACCACAGTCGCCGCTCCGACGAGCGCGGTTAGGATCGTAAGTGCTCTTGTTCTGAAAGGATGATTCATATCGGTTCTCACTCGAAGTTCGCTGCTACCGATTGCGTTTTATTCCCGCGTTTTCGTATCTTGCGCCCGCTCCTTACTTCGCGGCCGCAAACTCCTGCAGCCCGTTCGCTGGCTCGCCCGCCGCCTGCTGAATCTGCTTGAGTAGGCCCTCGTAGCGTCGTTGCCATGCCGCGCCGCCCAACTCGGGATACAGCTGCAGCATCGAACGGATGCTCTGCTTCGCCGTGGCAAAGTTCTTCTGCCGATCGGCCCCCTCGGTCTTCGTGCCGATCAGGTATCGCGCGCGGGCCGCTTCGAGCCGGGCCTCAAAGAAAACGTCTTCGTATTTCGGATCGGAGCGGGCGGCCCGTTCAGCCACCAGCGCCAATTTCAACCAGCCCCAGATGCGATTCTTCCCCGTCGATCGCAGCTTGTAGCCGCCGTAGATCGACCGTTCGAGCTTGCGGACGTCACCCGTGGCGGCGCCCCAGCGCTGATAGGTCCGCGCGGCGGCCTGTTGCACGGAAAGCTGCGACTCCTGATCGGCAAGCACCTCGGAGAACGCGTCGAGCGCCTTTTTGTACTCCCCCAATTCGCGGTAGCACTCGCCCAGTTGCTTGGCGATGGCCAGATGCGCGGTGGGACTCGGCAGCGAACTCGGGTCGGCGTCGGCTTCGGCGGCGAGTTTGGCAAAGGCGTCACGGGCCTCCGTGAAGTACTTCGCGGCGTCCTTGTGACCGGCCGGCGGTCCGCCCCGCATGCTTTCGCCCAGCGTGTAATACGACTGGGCGATCCAATATCGCGTCGCCCAGCTGCTGTCTTCCTGACCCTGGCTCATGTGATCCAAGAATGCGGCGAAAGTGCCGCTCAGTCGGGCCACGTCCGCCGCCTGACCCGTTTCGCGGAGCGTGGTCAATTGCTCGCTCAGCGCTTTGGCCAGCGATACATAGATCCGCATCAACTGGTTGCTCTGCGGATTGCCACTTGCCGCGACGGCCGCTTCGAGGCCCTTCATCGCGGCGATCGCCTGGTCGATTTCCGGCGGACTGACCGAGACATACGCCCGCAGCGCCGCCTTGTAGACCTCGACGACAAATTCGGGCCGCGCCGCCGCCGGGTTGCCCTCGCGCACCAGCGTGAGCGGGCCGACTTTCGGTGCGACGAGCAACTCGATCGCCTGGTCGTACTTTTGTTCGCCCAGCAGCGATTGGGCCAGATACAGGCCCGCCGTTGCGGAGACCTCCGTCACGTCGCCCGATTTGCGTGCCGCGTCGAATCCGTTTTGCATGAACCGCAGCGCGTCGCTGCGAAGTTTCGCCACCTCCGCGTCGGTCGCTTTATCCGCGCCGCGCTTCTGCGAGAGCTGCAGATAGCGACCCCACAGCGCGTTACCCAGCTGCGCTTCGAGCGCCGGCCGGGCGGCGGGCGCGACCTGATCGAACAGGTCCTTGGCTTCATCGATTCGGCCGGAGCGAATCGCATAGGAAATCAACACGCGATACGCGGTCTCGGCCGAGGTCGAGCCCGGCCAGCGGCGCGTGATGAACTCGGCGATCTCCGCCATTTTGCGGCCCTCGAACTCGACGTCGGACGCCTGGCCACCAGCTTGAACCGCCGACTGCTGCAGCTGTTCGTACGATGCGAGCGCGAGCTTTGCCGACGCGGCTGCGGCCGGATGGTCGGGGTAACGCCGCGCGAGAAAGTCGCCCAGCACGGCCGCCTGATAGTAGTCGCCCTCTTCCCAATACAGCCAGCAGAGGAAATAGCGGACCTCGTTGAGCTGGTCGATTTTTGTGTCATCATCCACGAGGGTCAGCGCCAAGCGAAAGTCCTCGCGGGCTTCGCTCTTACCCTGGTCCGCTTGCATGCGGAGCTCGGGGATCGCGGCCGGATTGTTCTTGGTGGCCGAGGGGATGGCGAGCTTCGCCGCGTTGACCGACGCCATCGCCCCTTTGCCGGCCTGATACGCGGCAGTGAAATCGCGGAGCGTCGACCGCTCGGCCTGATGGTCGCGGCCGAGTGCCGTCGCGGCAGTACGGGCCGCCGCTTGAAATTCGTTCGGCACCGCGGCTACTGCCCGATACGCATCGCGCGCCGAAGTCGAAAGTCCCCGTCGCTCGCTTTGCTTCGTCTCGGTCGCCTCGGCCTTGGTGCGCAGCGCTTCGGCCAACTCGAACCGGGCGAACAACCACTCGGGCGCGTTCGGCTCATCATCCTTCGCCGCGTCGAGCCAGCCGGTCAAATTGATAATCGCCGCATCGAGCTTGCCTTGGGCGATCAAGCACTCCGCCTGGTAGCCGTATGCGGTCGAAATCAATTTGCGAAACGCCGGATGAACGCTCGACTGCGAAATCAGCTCTTCGTAGCAACCGAGTGCCCGCTGGTAGTCGCCGACCGCCTGATAACAGCGGCCCTCGTACAAGCGGGCATAGAAGCCGACCAGCCAGCGAGAATACTTTTCATAGAGCGCCGCCAGCTGCTTCGCGGCCGCCTGGTTCTGTTGGATGAATTCTTCGCTATCGCGGGGATAGGTCGCCGCGGCTTCGAACTCCGCCTGGCCCGCGAGCACGCTGACCTGCGCCAGCCGCCCGCGGTATTCCTGTCGCTGCTCAATGAGATCGCTCTGCGTCTTGGGGTCGAGCGTCTTCGGCATGCGCTCAAGCGCGCCAGTGTAAAACTGCTCGGCCTGGCGGAAACGCGGCTGAGCATCGGCCAGCATTCCGCGAGCCTTTTTGCCCAGCGTCTCGCGCTGTTCGGCGTAGACGGGCTCATCGGGTAGCTGGGCCGCCTGAGCGATGAGTTGCTTCGCCTGGTCGACCAGCACATTGGCTAGCTCGAGCAGCGCCTCCGCGGAAGTCGGGACTCTCCGGATGCGACGCGACAAATCGCTCGAGCTGCTTCGACGCGGTGTCGAACATCGTCGCCCGCTGATCGACGTCGGGCGTGGCCCGCGCTTCGGCAATGAGAGTCAGTCCGCGATGATAGGGAATCCGCTCGCGGAACTCGTCGTCCGCCAGCCGGCTGGTCTCCATCTGTGTCAGATAGTCGAGGGCGAGATCATACAAGCCCTGCTCGCGCAGTGCGGCGACAAACTTCTCCGACTGCTCGCCAGCCGTTGACGAACCCGCGAGTGCCAGCACCGCCATGACGGCGGCTGCCATCCACCAGCGCGCACCTCGAACCCCGTGTCGGATTCGCCGGCACTGGCTCTTCGGATGGGTCATTGCGCGATCGGTCGGAAGGACCGTAGGATTCCAGCGGCTCGAAAAAGATGGGATGCCCCGACCTCCATTCTAACGAGCCGCGAGGCGATTCGTCATGCGGTGCGCAAGAAAAGCCGCGATTGGAGCAAATCAGCCGAGAGGACGATTCGTGCGCCGCGTCGTGCCAACCAGCCCGCGCGTGGCGATTTGCTTTGCCGCGACATGATCACCGTTAACACCGGCATCATCCGCAAGCTCGCGCGCGTTCCGCGCCGTCCGCTCGGTCAAAGCTGTCCGCTCGGTCAACCCCGTCCGCTCAGTCAACTCCGCCGGTGCATCGGCCAGCTGGCTGAGCCGCGCGAGGAAACCATCCGGCAGCGGCACCTGCCGCAGCGCGTCGTCGAGCCAATGGTCGACCGCGTCTGCGGACGAACTGCCGCCCGAAAGATTGTCACTGCCCCAATTCGTCATGTCGAAATTCATCGTCATCTCGGCCAGCCGCTCGAAGCTGGGCGCATGCCGGCGCACACGGATCCCAAGGCGAAATTCGCCAGGGGTGGGAATGTTGCGGTCGCGTGTGTCAGCGGAGTACGTGTGCGGTGGCGCAAATCTTTGCGCAACCGCTCGCGTGCCCGGCTCACTCGCGACAACACCGTTCCCAAAGGGACGCCGAGTGCATCGGCCGTCTCTTGGTGCGTCAGCTCACCGACGACAACCAGCAACAGCGACTCGCGGAGCTCATCAGGAAGCGCCGCCAGAGCTTGTTGCATCTCGTCGGTGAAACCATCTGCCGTGGGATCGACCGCTTCGACAGCCACGTCGAGCGATCCATCCGTTGCTACAACCAGGCGTCGGCCCACACGACGCCATCGATCGATCACGCGGCGACGGAGAATGGTGGCTAGCCACGCCCGTTCGCCTCGTCCTTGTTCAAAACGCTCCCGGCACGTCCATGCACTGCGCAGAGTCTCCTGGACCACGTCCTCAGCATCGTGACTTTCGCCCACCATTCGATAGGCGATGCGATACAATGCCTCGGCGTGTTCGTGGATCAAATCCGCGAACTCACCCCGCGTAAGTGCCACCCGTGCCTCTCCGTTAGCTGTTCCGCAGCAATAGCCGGTGGCCGGTTTGCGTCCCACAGAAGGAGGGCTGTTATCGATTCGCGTTTTCACCCAGCAAACTACGAATCAGCCGCCATTCGGCGAGACCCATGCCGATTGCCGCCGTGCATTGTAGCACTCCCGGCTGCCACCAACTACTTTTTCGTGCGGGGGCCGGCTGGTTATTCCCGCAGTGGGAAAAATTATTTCTCGTGCCACTTGCGTCTCCGTACCCAGCCCTCGGCTCGGCCGGGGGTTTTTGGCGTCGAAGGGGCGTAAACTAAGATGGACTTGGGTGACGCAACTATCGCCCGTCCTCGATTGTCGCAACTCCAAGCGATCCATAGAATTACACACTTTCCCTGTCCGCCCATCGACCCTCGGAATTGCCGCTCGTGGTTCGCCTTCGTTCCCCAAATCGCCCAACCGCACCGGGAGTTTTTTCCCGCCGAGATCTTTGGCGGCTGTTCTCGCTGGTGCTGGCCGTGGCGATGGTCGGGTTCCTGATCCGGGAACTTAACCGGCCCCAGGTGGCGATGCGGTTGGACCAGGCGATGGCGGTGGCGGACCCGGTCGCGGCTGCAAACAACGCTCCGTCTCTCGTTGCCGTGCCGGTCGACCCCGCCCAGTTCCGCAAGGTGCTCGACCTCGCCGGATGGGATGCGGCGCGATTCGAAGTCAATCGCCAAGGGTGCCACCATCTCGGACGCGGATCGGGAGGAGTTGGCCGAGTTGCTGTGGCGACTGCGAACCTTCGACGGACCCCAGCTATTTGCGTGGGCCGACGCGGGGCCAACGTTCCAAGCGATCGCGGCCGCGCCGAGCGAACACATCGGCGAACTGGCCGCGCTCCAGGGACGCGTCACCAAAGTCGAACGCCGCACGCTGCCGGACGCCCTCGCGGCCCGGCTCGAAATGACCGACTACTTCGAGTGCCAACTCACGCTCGATGGAGGCGGCAAGGCCACGCTCATCACCAGCCGCGTCCCCAAAGCCTGGCTCAAGATGTCCCCGCTCGACGAGCCGGCGAGCGCCGCCGGCGTGTTCATCAGGATGCTCGCCACCGACAGGGAATCGCCGCACGGACTCTTTGTGGGTCGCGAAGTCGCCTGGCACCCGACGACGCCCAATCCGCCCACCGTCTCACTCGGCAAGTCGATCCTCGGTGAGCTGGGCGTCGACGTGGGACTCCTCGACAGCGTTCGACAACGCGAGCCGATCGCGGCCACGGAGCGCGAGCCGTTTTATCAGCTACTCGACGCCGCCGGCCGGATCGGCGCCAACCAACTGACGCGATTCGCCACGCAAGATCTCGACGCGATCCGCGCGCATTGGGCCGCGGAAGAGCAGCGGCTCGCGGCGCTCGGATGCCAAACCGGACGCAAGCGATCCGGCGCGTCGGCAGCTGGCGCAGCGAAGTGCAATCCCGCGCCGCAAAAGGCCGATTCAGCGTCGCCCCGCTGTTCAACGACGCGGAGAACCAGGTCGGCGAACTCGTCACGCTCGACGGCACCGCCCGCCGGGTGACGCGGATCGACGTCGGCCGCTCTGCCCGACGGTGTCGGTAAGCGACGTCGCCCGCCGTTTCGGCATCGACCACTACTACGAGATTGACTTGTTCACCGACGACTCGCAGAATAACCCCGTCGTGTTCTGCGTCCGCGAGCTGCCGCTGGGGATGCCGGAGGGCAACGGCCTGCACGAACCGGTCCGCATCGCGGGTTTTTTCTTCAAGAATTGGCGATTTCAGAGTCACCGTGCGACGCTGCCGGCTGAGCCTGACGCGGCACCTCCCGCGGGCTTGCGACAGATTGCCCCGCTGCTCGTCGGCCGCAGTCCAATTATGCTTGAATTGCCCAAGACATCGGCCGCGGAGTCGTTTGCCGTGGTGGCCGCCGGGTTGTTTGTGTTGTTGCTGGGCGGTAGTTTGGGTCGCCGGATGGTGGCTCGCCCGCGAAGATCGCCGCTTTGTCCGGTCGACGCTAGCAAAGCAATTTTCGGTCGCCGAGGGAGAATCGCTCAACGATCTCGACTTCGACCTCAGATCAAACGTGCGCGAGAACGACTAAATAGTATGCAAGACTCGCGCGGGAGAATCGTCGTCCATGCATGTTGCTGCCGACCCTCGAACCACCTCGAAGGCTGCTGCGGTGGCGCCTGCTTCTTCATCCGCCTCGATGTCTGTTTCTGCGGGCAGCTCGAAGCCCCACGCCTACCCGATTTGGGCCCCGCGCTTCTGGCACGGCATGGGCTTCGGCACCTGGTTCAAGCTGCTGGCGCGGAACCGCTTCGCCATCTCGCCCAGCCGACTGCCGATGGCGCTGAGCATCACCAATGCGACGGTACTCAATTCGTTCGCCAGCGTCTTTACGGAGCTGATGTATGGCCACAAGGTGCGAGCGACCAAGCTTGCCGAGCCGCCGCTGTTCGTGCTGGGCCACTGGCGGAGCGGCACCACGCTCTTGCACGAGCTCTTGATCCGCGACCCGCGGCACACCTATCCGAACACTTACGAATGCTTCGCGCCGCAGCATTTCGTCTGGACCGAGTGGTTCGTCCCCGCACTATTGAAAAAGCTGCTCCCTTCGACGCGGCCGATGGACATGATGGAAGCGGGCTGGGACCGGCCGCAGGAAGACGAGTTTGCGATCTGCAACTTGGGTGTGCCATCGCCCTATTTGGCCTGGGCCTTTCCCCGCAACGGACCAGTCGCCGAAGAGTACCTCGATCTCATGGACCTTTCGCACGCCGAACGCGAACGCTGGAAGGCGACGCTAATGCGTTTCGTCCAGTCGGTGGCGTCCCAGCGCAATCGCCGCGTCGTACTCAAGTCGCCCACGCACACCGCCCGCGTCAAAACGCTGCTGGAGATATTTCCCGATGCGCGGTTCGTCCACATCGTCCGCGATCCGCTCGCGCTGTTCCCATCGACGATCCGACTCTGGAACACACTCAGCCAGGTGCAGGGTCTGCAGACTGTGAACGACGGCGTCCCTTGGGTCGAGCGGCAGGTGCTCGACACGTTCACGCGGATGTACGCGCGGTTCGAGCAAGATCGTGACCTGATCCCCGAAGGCCGACTCGCCGAGTTGCATTTCGAGAAGCTGGCCGCCGATCCGGTCGGCCAGATGCGCAGCGTTTACGAGCAACTCGACCTGGGCCACTACGAGTTGGTCGAACCACAAATCGCCCGCTACGCCGCCGAACACAGCGGCTATCGCCCCGGCCGCTACAATCTCTCCCCCGCCACCACCGAACGCGTCCGCCGCCACTGGGCACCGTACTTCGAGCGGTATGGGTACAACGCACAACACGGCTGATTCTGCGGTTTCGTAGCGTGTGCGGCATGCAGGACTCCGACACTTTCGACTCCGTTTCCGCGGCTGTGGTACAATTGATCACCGATGGGAATTTGTGGAGGATCAAGGCCATGCATATCTCGTTGCCACAAGACGCCGGCCTATTGGCAAAGAGCCAGGCCGATGCGGCCGGTTTCAATAGTATCGACGAATACGTCGCCAATCTGATCCGCCGACAGCCCGGTCCCGATTCAGCTCCTCGCCGCGCAAGTGCCTTTGAAGAGCTCCGGCAACTGCGCAAGGAGCTGCCCAAGTTCGACGTCACGGAAATTGTGCGATCCGTTCATGAGGCCCGAACGGATTTACTATGATCGTCGTCGACGCAAGCACAGCACTAGCTTGGGCATTTGACGAAGACGATTTTGCGGAAAGATTTGCGAGTCAATTTGCCTCAGAGAAGCTACTTGCCCCGCCTATTTGGCGTCTCGAAGTAGTCAACGTTATCCTGCGGAATGAGCGGCAAAAGCTGATCACTCCAGAGCAGGGCAATCGCATTCTTGACGCGCTCGATGCCATTGGTGCGGGCAAGGGTGCCAGGAACCAATTCGCGTAGTTCTCGCTAATCTCAATGATGAATCACGTGGAACGTCGCTGGCGGCTGCTTCGCAATGAAACAATGACGAAGCAAAGCAGCACAAGCCTTGCCGAGCCGGGCTCTGGAACAGCAACAAGATTCGAGACAAAAATCGCTTCAGAGCCATCAACAAAGCGAGCAAAGAACGCTAACTGTCCAAGGTTATTAAAGCCACTCGCTCGTCCATCACTATTCCCGCTATTGCCGATCATGCCGACGTCTAAGATCTTGCGGCTTTGGCCCCGAGCAATTTCTATTTCATCACCTGTCCGAACAACCAGTCGAAGCACACCAGACCGGTCTGTTGCCCAAATTCCGCGATCATTGTTGCTGCCGACTCCGGTGCCACTCAATATGGCATTGAAAGCGATCTGATTTGCATCGTTCAGCACCAAGTCTCCAAACATGTTCGCGGAAGTTGTGTTACTAAATACTACTCCACTCGAAGTGCCCGGAGCCTCGCCCCCGCTTCGAGCTATAAGCGTCAATCCCGCAGGCCCTTCCATCCAAATTCCTCTATTCGCCGTAGCAGGACTCTCGCTAAACCGCGCCTTGAACGCGGTATAACCCAAATTGTTGAGTACTGGCTCGTCAAAGCTAAAGAAATTGACGCCTGCGGGCATGCCCGGAGCGTGGTCTCCATCGCCTGCAACTAGTGCCAACTGCGCCTGAACCCTCTGACCAAATGCCGCCAGAGACGCCTCCATTGAGAACTTGCGCCTGAAACGCTGTTTTCCCAAAATCATTGAGCGCCAATGAACCAAACGATAGGAAGGTCGCGGCGCTCGGCAAGTCCGGCGCATCTTGGCCCCGAATCGCAGCTCTTCGATAACTGCCGTCGGCATGAACCCAAATTCCGGCGCCTGCTTGTCCTGAGGAGTAACCGACACTTGCTATAAATGCAGTTTCCCCAGCATTGTTCAACAACGGCGCCGAAGCAAATTCGAAGTGAGCGCCTGGCAGGTCGGGTATTTCATCTCCCTGTCGCACAATCGATTTGAGTTCGCCAGCGCCCTGCGACCAAATCCCAAAACTGTTGGGAGCGTAAAAGGCATCAAATGCGACTCTTCCCGATTCGTTCTGGACAAATGAATTAAACGAAACCGGAATAGTACCGCCCGG
The DNA here is from genome assembly GCA_963847905.1 of uncultured Planctomycetota bacterium. GTDB lineage: Bacteria > Planctomycetota > Planctomycetia > Pirellulales > Lacipirellulaceae > DASYDU01. The sequence continues at coordinate 129,737 of CAWKBP010000013.1, forward strand.
CAGTTCCCTACCAGTCACTGCCAGAATTCCTGAATCACTAGAGTAAATACCTTGGCTGTCGGTTCCAGTGTTGTTAAGCGCTGCTACAATTGTCGTTACGCCAGAATTGCTCAAAAGTGGACCGCCAAAGTAGAACCCCTTAAAGACTGCGCCGTCGGGAAGCCCAGGCAATTCGCTCCCAGCACGCGCCACTAAGTGAAGACTGCCTCCACCTTCCGACCAAATACCCTGGCTCGTCGTCTCCGTAACGCCTGCCCCCACCAACGTAGCGCGAAAAACGGTCTCGCCGAAGTCGTTTAGCACTGGAAGCGACGTAAGCGTGCCATATGTAACGCCGTTGGGTGTACCTTCCGCTCTCTGTCCTTTGAACGCAACAGTTCGCAACTGGGCTGACTGAAGCGGCGATGGACTAACGATCGAAATGCAAATGAAAAAAAGAAATGGCAGTCGGTAAGATAGTCCGGAATTCATTTGCATACGATACTCTTATTTTAGCGGGCTAGCAGAAAGACTGTCAGCTGCCCCCTATTTTAGGGAGATGCTGACGATGTCGTCAAGCAATCACGTCTTTCGCGGCAGGGCGGGCCTCTACTTCCCCTTGACCTGATAGAGCAAACAACCGTGAACGGAACCATCAACAACCAGCACTTGGTATTTTTGTTCTCCCGAGGGGAATAACTAAGGGATTGTAGGGGACGGGAATTAAGTCGACTGCCTGACGACTCCTCTCAAAACCTAGCCTCTTGAACGGTGCAAAATTGGGCCCGATCGCTCGGGGATGCA
>CAWKBP010000014.1:0-330728 GCA_963847905.1 uncultured Planctomycetota bacterium
GAGGGAATTGGTGAAATAGTCCGTCCAATTAATTAAGTAAGCGATTGGGAGCGAAGTGAGTAGCATCAGGATCGATGCCATCATAATGCGACGTCGAAGCGACTGTTGTCCGAATACAAGCCACGCGGCGACCAGGGTGACCGCAGCAAAGGTTGCACTTACAAGTAGAGCTTCTGTGGCGCCACGCCACACTTCTATCGGAATTCGCACTGCGATGACGACCGCCACCGCCGCAACCGCCGTGACGAGCAATGCCCCGGCCAGCGACATCGAAAGTCGTGAAAATGTCCAGCGACGAATGTGATACGGTCGACCTCGCCACGCGGCGACTGCCAGCACCGTGATCGTGGATTGAGCCGCGAAAATCAGGAATGGCTCATGTGCAGGAATCACGAGCAGCGGCGAGAGGAAGAGGAGAACCGTCGACCAACTCGAGAAACCAGTGCCAAGGAGATGTAGCGGCCCACAGGCTGACGAGAGCCACCGAACTGAACGAAGTCACAAGCAGCGTGCTAAAGACGGAATCAACACTCAGCCAGTCGCTCATCTGCCGGGCGATCCCCCATATTGGTCGTATTGTGTTAGCCTACCATGGTATTCGCGGCCCGGCTACAATTCTTGCAAGCATATGGAAACGGCCACAGCGGCGACTTCGGCCGCCGATCGGCAGCGGGCCGAGTCGGCTGCGGGAGTTGGCCGCGAATTTGGGTTCGCATCGCGGCTTTGCCGAGGTGGTCGCCAGCCTGCAAGCAGGGCATGGCGGGACGCTCGGCGGAGTCTGGGGGTCTTCGCGCGCGCTGGTGGCGGCGGCGCTGGCGGGCGAATCGCCGGGGCCGATCGTCGTGTCGCGCCTTATCCGAGCGAGATTGATTCGATCGCGCGGATCTCGCGCTCTTCACGAATTGCCCGTGGCGGAGTTCCCAGCTTGGGAATCGGAGCCGGGCGAGCGGGTCGTGCATGATGAGATTTATGGTGCGCGGCTGCGGGTGTTGAAAGGGTTGGGGGTCACACGGGAGGGCGAGGCTCCTGCCGAGCTTGGGCTTGGTGACGGGGCAGGCTCGGCGGGAGCCTCGCCCTCCCACGCGAGATTGATCGTCACTAGCATCCAGAGTCTGCTGCAGCCGGTGCCGGGGCGGGAGGTGCTTGCCGAGGCGACACGGGAGATTCGCGTTGGCGGCACGCTCGATGAGCAGGAGTTTACGAAGTGGCTCGTCGCGCGGGGCGGGCATTCGACGACGGCGGTCGAGCTGCCGGGCGAATTTTCGCTGCGTGGCGGCATCTTCGACATCTTTCCGCCCGACGCGGAAGATCCCGTGCGGATCGAGCTCTTCGGCAGCGACGTCGAATCGATCCGCCGGTTCGACGTGGCGACGCAGCGGAGTCTCGGTGCGCTCGACGCGGTCGAAGTGACGATGCTCGAGCCGACGGCGTCCGACCGGGCCCACTTCACGGCGTACGTGCCGCCGGAGACGTGGTTCCTCTTGATCGAGCCGAACGATCTCGCGGAGGAGGGCAAGTTCTATCTCGACCGGATGGACCGGCCGCAGGCGTTTCACTCGGTGCGAACGACGCTCGACGAGATCTACAAGTTTCCGTCGGTCACGGCGGCGGGCGTGCCGTCGGGCTCGATGGAGCAGACGGCCCACATGGAGTTCGAGTCGGTCGAGCGGTTCAGCGGCGACATCGCCAAGGTCCGCGACGAGCTCGACAAGGTGAGCCTCGGCCACGAGATGTTTATCGTCTGCGAGACGGAGGCCGAGGTCGAACGGCTGGGGGAACTACTCAAGCCGCCAGAAAAAAATGACTCCCGTCCCCTTTCTTTTGTGGTGGGGCATTTGACGGCCGGGTTTCGGATTGTGCCGCAGCGGGTCGGGCTGGTGAGCGCGGCCGAGTTGTTTCATCGGCACGACCTGTCGCGGACCACGCGGCGGCGGCAGTCGCGCGCGATCGATTCGTTTCTTGAATTGCGGCAAGGTGATCTGGTCGTGCATCTTTCGCACGGCATTGGCCGTTATCGCGGGCTGAAGCTGCTCGAGAAGGATGGCCGGGCGGAGGAACATCTCGAGCTCGAATACCACGGCGGCACGAAAATCTATGTGCCCAGTGCGAAGATCGAGCTGGTGCAGAAGTACGTCGGCGGGAAGAGCGGCGGGACCGTGCCGCTCGCACATATCGGCGGCGCGGCCTGGGTGCGGCAGAAGCAAGCGGCGGAGAAGGCGGTCACCGATCTGGCGGCCGACATGATCGAGCTGCAGGCCCAGCGCGATCTGCGGCCCGGCATCGCGTTTCCGACCGACACCGAGTGGCAGCGCGAGTTCGACGCCCAGTTCCCCTATCAGGAAACGCCGGACCAACTCACGAGTATCGCTGAAATCAAAAAGGACATGCAGCAACAGCGGCCGATGGATCGGTTGCTCTGCGGCGACGTCGGCTTCGGCAAGACGGAGATGGCGATCCGCGCGGCGTTCAAAGCGATCGACGCGGGCTACCAGGTCGCGGTGCTGGTGCCGACCACGGTGCTGGCCGAGCAACATCGCCGCACGTTTACCGCGCGGATGGCGGAGTTCCCGTTCGAGATCGCGGCAAGCTCGCGATTCTGCACGCCGAAGGAACAGAAGACCATCTTGAGCCGCGCTGCCGACGGACAGCTCGACATCCTCATCGGCACCCATCGAATGGCATCGCCGGATGTGAAATTCGCCAATCTCGGGCTACTTATTATCGACGAGGAGCAGCGGTTCGGCGTCGAAGTGAAGGAGAGGCTCAAAGCGCTGCGGGCGACGGTCGACGTGCTCACGATGACGGCCACGCCGATTCCGCGGACGCTCCACATGTCGCTCTTGGGCGTGCGGGCGATTTCGAATCTGGAGACACCGCCCGCCGATCGGCTTGCTGTCGAGACGCGCGTCACGCGGTTTAGCGACGACTTGATTCGCCACGCGATCCTGCGCGAGCTGGGCCGCGGTGGGCAGATTTATTTCGTCCACAATCGGATCAACGACATCCAGCTGGTGGCGGCGAAGCTTCAGCGGATCGTGCCCGAGGCGCGGATCGACATCGGCCACGGCCAGATGGCCGAGCATCAGCTGGAAGACGTGATGGTGAAGTTCGTCCGCGGCGAGACGGATATCCTGCTCTCCACGACGATTGTCGAGAGCGGGCTCGACATTCCCAACGCGAATACGATGTTCATCGATGATGCGGACCGCTACGGGCTCGCGGACTTGCATCAGCTGCGTGGCCGCGTCGGGCGCTACAAGCATCGGGCCTATTGCTATCTCTTGGTGGACGAGAATCGTCATCTCTCGCCGGAGTCGGCGCGGCGGCTGCGGGCGATCGAGGAGTTCAGCCAGATGGGGGCCGGGTTTGCGCTGGCGATGCGCGACCTGGAACTTCGCGGGGCGGGGAACATCCTGGGTACACAACAGAGCGGCCACATCGCGATGGTCGGCTACGAGCTCTATTGCGCACTTTTGGAACGAGCGGTCCGCGATTTGAAGAAGCTGCCGCCGCGGGACACGATCGACGTGAACATCGACCTGCCGGGCGAAGCCTATCTGCCGCGCGGCTATGTGCCCGACATGCGGACGAAGATCGATCTGTATCGCCGGATGGCCAGGCTCACCACCGAGGCGGCCGTCACCGATTTCGCGTCGGAGATGGTCGACCGCTTCGGTCCGCTGCCAGCGGTCGTGGAGCATCTGTTGGAGCTAGCACGGCTGCGGATTTGGGCGCACGGCTGGGGGATTCGCGAGATTCGGCTGGAAGATCGCTACGCGGTGCTGGGTTATACATCGCGCGACAAGCTGGCGCGGCTGGTGAAGCGTTCGAACGGGCGGCTGCGGGTGGCGGACGCGCTGAGCGCGTATTTGCCGCTGGATTGTGGTCTGGACGATGCGTCCGCGATATTCGCCGACGTCAAATCGCTCTTGCAGCCATCGGGAAAAGCCGCGTAGAATCCGCCGCTTTTTGCTGGGTGATGAGCTGGCGGCCGTCTTTGCGCTTCTGCGCCGGGACAAGCCCGCCGGCTAACGGCCTTACTTCTCTATTCACTTTCAATCGCGGAATGCTGTGCGGATTGATCTTCGACTTCTGATCGCAGTCGCCCTCCTGGTCGGGTGTGGTTCGCGCGTCGAGCCGGCCCAGGCGCAGGACGATCCGTATGGGATTGCGCCGGAAGTCTCGCTTTCGGGAGAAACGGCGCCTGCGCCGGCGACGATCGACGGCTGCCAGGTGATCGCGCGGGTCAACGGGCAGGTCGTGCTGGCGTGCGAAGTGCTGTGGCGCGTCAATCAGATGCTCGAAGCCAACCGCGACAAAATTCCGCCGGAGCAATACGAAGCGATCCGCGAACAGCTGATGCTGCGGACGCTCACCGGGATGATCGACCAGAAGCTGCTCTACGGGGAGTTTCGGCGTAACATTCCGGCCGAAAACATGCCGCGGATCGAAGAGAACTTGCTGCCCCATTTTCAGAAAACGGAAGTGCCGCGGCTGATGGAGCAGCTCAACGTCAACAGCCAGCGCGAGCTGGAGCAGGAACTCTCGCGGCTCGGTTCGTCGCTAGCCGACACCTCGCAGTCGTTCAACGAACACGTGATCGCGTCGGAGTGGATTCGCGAAAAAATCAAAGGCAACGTGAGCGACGAAGTCAGCCCGGAAGAGATGGTTCAGTATTATCAGACCCGCCGCAAGGAATTTGAATTCCCGGCGAAGGTCCGTTTCGAAGAATTGATGGTTCGCAAGAGTGGGCGTCCGGCGGAAGCACAGGCAGCCTATGCACGGCTGGCGGCGATGGGCAATGAGATCTGGCCGCGGCTCTCCGCCGGTGCGCCGGTCGACGTGCCCGTGTTTACTGACGTGGCGAAAGCGAAATCCGAAGGCGTCAATGCTGCGGAAGGGGGACTGTACGATTGGACGGCGCAGGGCGCGCTCAAAGCCCAGGTAGTGGATGAGGCGCTGTTCAATTTGCCGGTCGGGCAAATGAGCGTGATCCTCGATAGCGGTATTAGCTTCCATATTGTCCGCGTGCTGGAGCGGACCGAGGCCGGCTGCCGGCCGTTCACGGAGGTGCAGAACGACATCCGCGACAAACTCAAAGACGAGCGGATGGCAGCCGCCCAGCGGAAGTATCTCGACAAGCTGCGGAAGGAGGCCCGCATCTGGACCACCTACACGGGCGACGTCTCGGTCGCCCAGCTGATGGATGAAGTGCCCAACACGCAGAAGCGGTAAGCTCGACCAAGTGTGCCGATCGCAGCTAGTCGTTGGCAGTTTCTTCGTACAGCGCGAGCCACTCCTCTTCGAGCGTCGCGAGTTCGTCTGTCAGCCGGGTTTGCTCGGCATGGAGCCGTTGGGCTTCGGCGGTTTCCGTGACGGTTTCGAGCGCGGCGGCGACTGCTTTCTTCTCTTCGTCCAGCTTGGCGATCTTGCGCTCCACCGATTTGAGCTTTTTCTGGGCGTCGCGGTCGGAGCGGCCGGAGGCTTTCTTGGCGGCTGGCGCGGCGGCGGGCACGTTGCCGGGCGTGGCGACCGTATGCGGTGCGCGGAGGCCGGAGTCGATCTCCTTTTGCATCCGGTAGACGTAGTCGTCGTAGCTAGCGGGATAGCTCACGACGCGGCCGGCGCGGACTTCGATGACGTGGGTCGCCACGCGGTGCATGAAGTGGCGATCGTGGCTGGTGAAGATCACCGTGCCTTGGTAGCGCGTGAGCGCGTTGGCGAGCGCCTCGACCGATTCGACGTCGAGATGGTTCGCCGGTTCGTCGAGGATCAGGACGTTGTGTTGCTTCAGTAGCAGACCGGCGAGCACGAGCCGGGCTCGTTCGCCGCCAGAGAGGACGCGGATTTTTTTCTCGACCAGTTCGCCGCTGAAGAGGAAGCTGCCGGCAACGTCTTTGATGTATTGCGGCGAAGTGAGCGGGGCGGCCTGTACTTCGAGGTAATCGTAGACGGTGTAGTCGTCCGGGAGCGAGGTGTAGACGTGCTGGGCGTAGACGCCGACTTCACAGCCGTAGCCCCAGGTGACCGTGCCCTCGACGGGCGGGAGCGAGCCGCAGATCGTGCGGAGGAACGTCGTTTTGCCCTGGCCGTTGTCGCCCACGACGCCGACGCGCCAGCCGTGGTCGACTTCGACGTGGACGTCTTTCGACACGGTGCGATCGGGATAGCCGATTGCCAATTGCTCGGTTCGTACGGCCGGGCCTTGTCGCGGATCGATGTCGGGGAAATGGAGTCGAATCTCGGCTTCGGCGTCTTCGATTTCGATCAGCTGCAGCCGATCGAGCTGCTTGGCCTTGTTGCGGGCCTGGCTGGCTTTGCTAGCCTTCGCGCGATTTTTGGCGATGAAGGTTTCCAGCTGTCGGCGCTTGGAGAGGGTGGTCGCGTTGACGCGGCGATCGTGCTCGCGGCGTTCTTCGACGCTGGCGAGGAACGAGTCGACGTCGCCTGGGTACATGGTGAGCTGGCCGCGCGAGATTTCGAGCGTGTGGGTGCAGGTCTTTTTCAAGAACTCGCGGTCGTGGGAGACGACGAGCACGCCAGCGTCGAAATGCTGCAGGAAATGTTCGAGCAGCATCTGCGTGCGCAGGTCGAGGAAGTTGGTCGGCTCGTCGAGGATCAACATGTTGGGCTCGTGGAGCAGGAGCGCGGCGAGCTTGGCCCGCGTTTGCCAGCCACCGGAAAGCTCCTTCACGGGGCGGTCGAGCACGGCGTCCGGAAACTGAAATTCCCAGGCCACTTCGCCACAGCGCCAATCGGGCTGGCCGCTGTCGCGGATCAGAAATTCGCGGACCGTCTCGCCGGGGACGAACGGATCGTGTTGCCGCAGGTAGCCAAGCCGGAGCTTGCGGCCGCGAATGACTTCGCCGGCGTCGAGCTCTTCGTCGCCCAGCAGGATGCGGCAGAGGGTACATTTGCCGGCACCGTTGCGACCGATGAGACCGACCTTCTGGTCGTCGGCCAGGGCGCAACTGGCGCCGTCGAGCAGGTCCTGGTCGCCGTAGCGTTTGTGGGCGTCGTTGATCTGAAGAACTACTGGCACGCTGAATACACCTCTTTACTTGTAATGCAACTCAATTGAACCACGACGTCACGAAGAACACGAAGGAAGTCAACTGGCATCATGATTTCTTCGTGAACTTCGTGCCGTCGTGGTTAATCTGGGTTTTGTTCCGGTTTGATTTCCATCCGATGATCGCCAAAATACCGCAGCTCGTCAAACACAACGCGGCGAACCAGTCGCCGGTGCGGACGTAGAGGGTGGGCGGGCCCGCGCGGTTCAGCTCGACGTCGGCAAGGATTACGTCCGGTTTTTGCCGCGGGCTTTGGGCGCGGATTTGGCCGTGGCGGTCGATCCAGGCGGAGATGCCGCCGTTCGCCGCGATCACGAGCGGGGTGCGGGTTTCGACGGCGCGGAACACGTCGCAGGCCAGGTGCATGTCGAGTTCGCTCGAGCCCCAGTACCAGGCGTCGTTGGTGAGGTTCACGAGCACGTCGGGTCGTTCGCCGGCGGCGTCGAGCGTGGCGACCTGATGGCGAATCACATGGGGGATGACCGTCTCGTAGCAGATGCTGGGGGCATAGAACACGCCGCCGATTTCCAGGGCCACGGGGCCGACGCCCGCTTCGGCCGCGCCGGTGAGCGAGGAGAGACGCTTGAGGAAAGGGAACCAACGGGAGAACGGGTACGTACTCGCCGAACATCACCAGGTGGTGCTTGTCGTAGGTGCCGAGGAGTTTGCCGTCACGGTCTACCAGAACGGCGGTGTTGTAGGACACGAAGTCGGGCAGCGTGTTTTGACCGGGATCGGTCAGATAAGTGATCCGATCGATGCCCACGATCACGGGGGCGCCGAGTATTTCGACCAGTTGGGCTAGGTTCTGCGGCCCGGCCGATTCGATCTCGTCGTATCGCCGCTTCACTTTTCCCGTGGCTACGACTTCAAAATCGAATTTTACGAGCGGGCTGCGGAACATGGTTTCGGGCCAGACGAGGAGGTCGATCGGCCGGCCGTTGAGCGCGGCGGCTTTGGCGACCGCTCGTTTCGACAGATCGAAGTATTCGCTCATGATCTGCTGCTGCTTCGCGTCGTCGGCTTCCAATCGGCGAGGCTGTTGCCTTGGATCAGCGCGATGCGGACGGAGGAGGATGGTTGATTGATGATTGATGATTGATGATGTGCGGAATCTTGCGTGTGGAGCTGGAAGTCGCCGTAGAGGAGCATCGCGGCTAGCAACGAGATCGCGGGAAAAATGGCGAGTAGGCGGCGGGGCGGGAAGAGGATCAGCGTGATCGACGCGGCCACGAGCACCATCACGAAGTCGACGACGTACTCGCCGCCCAGGTCGCTGATCTGGATCACCAGCGGCGAGCGATATTGGGTGTGCGCGAGCGAGCCCATCATGAAACCGGTCATCACATGGGCGCGGGCCAGCTCGAGGCCGGTCCAGACCACCGGGGCCGCGAACCAGAGCGGGATTTTCAATTGGTGCACCGCGACCCGCGAGAGGCCGACGAACAGCGGCAAGTAAATTGCCAGGTAGGCCGAGAGCGCGAACCAGCCGAGATAAACGGCCGGATGCGGCAGCCGCAGCCACTGGAGCGCCGCCATCCAGAAGATGAACGCGGCGAACCACAGTTTCCAATACGGCCGACTTCCGGCGAGCGTTTCTTGATGCACCAGCCAGAGCCAGGGCACCGGCGCAATCCAGCCGATCCAGCTGAGCGCGAGCGGCGGTTGGGCCGCCCACATCAGCAGGCTGCCGACCAAAGCGATCACGAATGTGGAGGGTCGCTTCATGCCGCTAGGGTTGTTCCGCCGTGGCAGGCGCCGCAGGGGTCGTCGTTGCGGGCGTCGTCAGATGGCGATCGACGTCGGCATGAAGTTGGAACACCGCGTCGCGGACCGCGGTGACGGTCGCCCCCTCGTCGAGCAACGAGAGTAGCGGCTGACTCAGCTCGGGCGGCAAGTTGGCGCGTTCGCTGGCCTGACTCACCGCGGCCGAAAGGGCCTGCACCACCGGGGCACCCGGTTGATAGCGGACGAGCAGGATGTTCGACTTGAGTGCGAGCTCGAACAGCGCGGCGTGGTCGTCGCCGTATTGTGTCGCCAGATGGCGGCCGATGGTTTGGCCTTGCTCGAACAGGTATTCCATTGCGCGGGTGGCGGTTGGATCGACTTCGTCAGCCCTTGGTCGCGGCGGCAGGTCGGCGACGCTGGTGCCCAGGAGCGCAGCGAGTCGTTGGGATTTGTCGAACCAGTCGGCGATTTTTTCTGCGTTGGCGGCGCGGTCGTTGGCGAGGGCGGCGAGGCTCAGGTTGCTGCCCAGGAGCCAAGCCATGCGACGCGGGCTGCGGGTGGGGTTGGCTGTGGGTGGCGCGGGAGCGGGTGGGGATTCTTCCGCTGGAGCTAGGGTGAGGGGCTCGGGAGCGATGGGTTCGGGTTCAGTTGGGGGCGGGGTTGGTGTGGGGGTGACGAGCGATGACGCTGGTTGCCCGACCACATCTTGACTGAGCTCCCCGACCGCTGAAGCGGTCTCGCCGGCCAGGGATTGGGCGACGTCGTCGGCGAAGTTTTCGGCTTGCTGCTGGGCTTCCGCGGCGGGCGGTGGGGTGCGGGCGGCGGGCGTCGATCCGGCGGGCGGTGGCGAGTAGTGGATTTCCTCCCAGCAGCCGCTCACCGCGCAGCCCAGAACCGCTATCAACACAAATCGGACATTCAGCGTAGAATAATGGCGGCGGGCTTTCACTTGAGCTATGCTAACACCTGCCGCATCACAACGGGAACCACAATATTATGTCTCAGAACAAGCCGAATCCCAGCCGCAAGCCGGCCACCAAATTCCCCAACCTCCGCAAGAAGATGGACCAATCGAAAGTCCGCGGCAACGCCAAGCAGATTCGCCGGACTACAAATAAGTAGCGGCGAACAAGTAGCGGCGCAACGGGAGGGCGAGGCTCCCGCCGAGCCTGCGGGCCGGCAGTCAAGCTAGCTTGGCAGCAGTGTCTCGGCAGCAGTGTCGTGCGTGGGGCAATGTTGCTTGGCGGCAGTGTTTCGTCTCGCATCGGCGACGGACCGGAACCTTCAACCTACCACGGAGGCCGCGTTGAAACGTTTGACGGTGTTCGCCATTTTTTGCCTGCTGTTTGCCGCGGCCGCGGGTGCCGCCGACTTTTCGATCACTGATTTTGGCGCCGTCGGCGACGGCAACACGCTCAACACCCGCGCCATCCAAGCCGCGATCGACCGCGCTGCGACCGATGGCGGCCGAGTGGTAGTTCCTGCGGGGACGTTCAAGACGGGGGCCCTGTTTCTTAAGCAAGGCGCCGGCCTGCACCTGGTCGAGGGGGCCGTGCTGCTGGGCTCCACGGACCTGGCCGACTATCCCAAGCAGAATACGCGGATCGAAGGCCACTTCGAACCGTGGCGTCCCGCGCTCGTGAACGGCGCCCATCTCACCGGCGTCCGCATCACCGGCTCGGGCACGCTCGACGGCAACGGGCGTCCGTTCTGGGCCGCCTATTGGAAACGCCGCACTGAGAATCCCCAGTGCACCAACCTCGAAGTGGAACGCCCGCGACTGATGTTCCTCGAAGATTGCCGCGACGTGATCGTCGAAGGCATCCATTTGCAGAACTCCGGCTTTTGGAATTTGCACCTCTATAAATGCCGCGACGTGAAAATCGACGGACATCACGATCACGGCCCCGCACGGCGACCCGCCGCAAATCGTCGACGTCGCCCAGCCGTGGGACGAAATTTCGATCGATCGCGCTCCGAGTTCGGATGGCATCGACGTCGACAGCTGCCAGAAGGTCACGATCCGCGGATGCACGATTTCGGTCGGCGACGATTGCATCGCGCTCAAGGGGACCAAGGGCCCGCTGGCGATGGAAGACAAGACCAGCCCGCCGGTGGAAGACATTCTGGTCGACGATTGCGATTTCCAAAACGGACACGGCGTGCTCACCTGCGGCAGCGAAGCGACCATCATTCGGCATGTTACAGTGCGCAATTCAAAAGTCGGCTCCGGAATTCCCGTCGTCCGTTTCAAACTCCGCCCCGACACGCCGCAGCTCTACGAGCACTTCGTCTTCGAATCGCTCACGCTCGACCACGCGCAGGCTTTGTTCGACGTGAAGCCGTGGACGCAGTTTTTCGACCTGCAGGGACACGATCCGCCGCGTTCGGTGGTACGGAACGTGGTGCTGCGCAACTTCACCGGTTCGGTCCAATCGCTGGGCGAGCTCCGCGGCAACCCGGGCGACGCGATCGAAGACATCGTGCTCGAAGATATCCATCTCACGGCCGACCGGGCGCGGCTCCACACGGATGCCGCTTCGGCCATCGAGCTGAAGAACGTCGAAATCAACGGCCAGCCGTTCACGCTGAGATAGACCGCGACCGTCAGGACTTGGCTGCCGGAATTTAGCTGCTAGTTTGCGGCCGCCATCATTCGCCGCGCGGGCAGCTTCAGCACATCGATGTATCTGGCCAGCTGCATGCACAGGTTGTTGAAGTCGACCGGTTTTAACAGGTAACCCGCCGCTCCCATCGCCATGATGCGGCGTTCGAGCATCTTGTCTTTGACGCCGGTGATCATGAAGACCGGGAGGTCGCGCGTGACCGGGTTGGTCTTCAGACGGTCGAGGATGTAGTCGCCCTGGCCGTTGGGCATTTGATAGTCGAGCAGAATCGCGCTGGCAGGCGTCGAGAAGGCCATGCGATATCCGGACATCCCGTTGGCCGCCCGGGCCACGGCCACGCCGTACTCGTCGAAGCGGATTTTAAGCGCGTCGGAATAGTCGAAATCGTCGTCGATGCAGAGGATCCAGGGCATGCGGACTTGTTCCGGCGAACCATCGCCGAGCACCTCGCCCCCTCCGTGCATCGCCCTGTCGGCCATGCTCCTCTCGAGCTCGCCGAGCATTTCAAACACCGCGTCCAACAGGGACTCCGTCTCGGGGATGCTGGAGGAAGCGGTCGGCGCCGGCTGCAGGGTCGACTGCGGTGCCGCGGCAATCGAATCGTCGGATGCCATCGGCTCCAAAGGCATGGGCATCTCATCCAGATGCAACAGCTCGCGCACCAAAGGATCGATGCGGCTCCAGACGTCGGTCCCTTTTTGCACGTAGAACACGAGCATGTCGTGGCAGCGGCGGATCGTTTTTTCGTCGCTGCAGCCGGTCAGGATGATCACGGGCACCATCCGCAGCTTCTCATCGGAGGCCATCATTTCACAGACCGAGAGGCCGCTGCCGGTCGGCATGTTGACGTCGAGCACGACCATGTCCGGTTGCTCTTTGTGGATGGCGTTTACCGCGTCGAGCGACGTGTTGACGCCGACGACCGAACAGCCGAGCTCGCGTAAATCGCTCGGTGAGCAATCTGCACCAAGTCGTTGTCGTCGTCGGCGACGACGACGCGTCGAGTCGTTGGTGCTTTGGAAGGAGTCGCCATGTCGAGCAATTCGTCGTCATTCGCGTTCGCCATGGCAATTAGGGCATCTGGCCAGAAATATTTACCGGCATCCGCCTCGATATTCATTACCGGCCTCCGCCTCAGATATCTTTACCGGCATCCGCCTCTCCTGGCCACGGTGGAATCGAGTGCGCCGGAAGATTGCGCGGACGGATGCCGGTAGTGGTTCGTTTCTCTTCGCGGGGCATCGCCGCAACGAGACGCTGCACGAGCGGCTCGAGCGACGCCCAGATGTCGGCCGATTTGAAGAGATAATACGCGCTGATTTGCTCGCACTTTTCCCTTGTCTCGGCGTCTTTGCGACCGGTGAGCACGATCACGGGTAGGTGGGCCGTCCGCGGATCGGCGGCCAGCGATTCGCAGAACCGCAGCCCGTTGCCGGTCGGCATTTCGACGTCGACGCAAATCAGGTCGGGTACGAACCGATCGATCACAGCCATCGCGGTCAACAAGTTGCGTGCGTGTTGGACGTTGAGGCCGATGCTGCGACAGCGCTGGCCGACGACCTGGAGCAGATCGGAATCATCATCGACTAGCAGAATGGTTTTCGAATTCATGTGAGAGCCTCCTCGCGCATGGAAGATTCGAGGGCCGACAAAACTTGGGTGGCCTCGTAGGGTTTGGGAACAAAGAAATTGGCACCCGCCTCGAGAGCCGAGTGTTGATCGCGAATCGACGCCGAGAGCATGACGATCGGTATTTTGGTCGTCGACGATTGGCCGCGCAACTCTCGGAGCACCGTCATGCCGTCTTTTTTGGGCATGCGTACGTCGAGCACGACGGCGTCGGGATGTTGATCGACCGCGGCGGTATAGCCTGCTTCGCCGTCAGCGGCGGTGATCACGCCATATCCGGCCGCGTGCAAACGAGTACACAGGCATTGGCTGACCTCCGGATCGTCGTCGACAACCAGTATGGTTCGGCTAGGTGCTGCGGGTTGAGCTTCGGGCCGCGAATTGGCAAGTGCCAAATAGGCCTCGACGAACTCCGTGCGATTCCGCCCAATCGAACCAGTGCGATGCAGTTTGATCTCAAGCGGCGGCAAATCCATCTTCGGCAGGTTGCGGAGAAAGGCGGCCCAGTCCTTTGACAACCGCTCGATCATTCGTGGGCAGTCGCTGGCCGGGCAGACGGCGGCAATGATCCAGGATTTCTCGTCGTAGCTGACGACCAAGTCGTTGGCACGTAGCGTGCGCTGCAAGTATTCGTCAACCACTGGCACTGCATTCGCACGTTGGCTCAGATCAATCGAAGCGGTGAACAGCGCAACGGGCGCTCCTCGCCGAGCGAGCCGATGCGCTCGAGGTATCGATCGAGAAGGATTTGCGGTGCGAAAGTCGGCAGCGTGAAGTAGAAAGTGCTTCCCACACCGATCTCGCTCTGCACATCGATTTTTCCCAGGTTGAGGGACACTAGCTCCTTTGCAATATTGAGACCTAAGCCGAATCCCTTGGTGCTGGAGTGAAGCCCTTGATCTACCTGGCGGAATCGCTGGAAGACAATAGACAAGTTTTCGGCGCTCAGGCCGGGGCCCGTATCGGTGACGCCGATCGTGACTTCGCCGCTTTGGGCTATGTATTTGGCCCAGATGTCGACCGTGCCGCCCTCAGGCGTGAATTTGATCGCGTTGACGGCCAGGTTGACGATCACTCGTCGAGCCTTTTCTTCGTCGCAAAGACAAGCGGTAGACTTGGGTCCAGCGGAGATCGACAGCGTGATTCGTTCTTCGAATCGGCCCGACCTCGGACCATGCCGCTAACGTTTTCGATCATTTCTTCGACGCGACAACTGCGCGCGCCAGACGCCGAGCAGCCCCGCTTCCAATTTGCTGATGTCGAGCATGTCGTCGACCATCAGGGCTAGATCGTCCGTGCGATGGAGCACCTTTTGCAGATGCTCGGACTGCTTTGTCGTGACGGGGCCGTCGAGTCCGTCGTGAATGATGGAGGTAAATTCGCGGATCACGGTGAGCGGCGTGCGAAACTCGTGCGACACGTTTTCGACGAATTGCTGGGCCAGGTTGTATAGCTGCGCGAGCCGGTCGTTCTTTTCCTCCAGCATCGTGTTGACCGACTGGAGCTGATCAAGCAAATGTTGTCTTTGCATCGCGTAGCGAATCGAGTGCGAGACAGCACGTCGGCGTGCGACGTCGTCTTTGCCGAGGTAATCCTGGGCACCGAGATCCAGCGATCGAATCGCTCCTTCGTCATCATCCAGGCCCGTCAACACGATGACGGGCAAGTTGAGCGAACAATCGGCACGGAAACGCTCGAGCGTTTCTCCGCGCGGCGAGTCGGGTAGCCCCAGATCGAGCAGCGCCACGTCGAACGATCCGCTTTTCAGTCGAGTTGCCGCCTCCGCCAGGGAAGACGCCCGCTCGATTTCAAATCGTGGGTTCCCCACGGAGCGAAGTGCTCGGCTCGTCAACTCCGCGTCGACGGCGTCGTCGTCGATCAACAGCACCCGGATCGAGTTTTGCTCGCATGTAGCCTGCCCCTTCATGCCGTAATTGCTATCTCAGCTGTGCGTCGCCAGGCGTCAATTGCTTCTGGCCATGGGTCTCACTTCATTCCAGTTTCGTTCGTGCAGCGGGATGTATTTGAAGATCGCCTCTCGCAGCTTGTCGAAATGGACTGGCTTGACAAAGTACTCGTCCGCGCCGCTGTGACGCATGTGCGACTCGAGCTGCGGATCGCGCTGGCCAGTCAGCACGATGACCGGTATCTCGCGTGTGTCGGAGTTGTTTCGCAAGCAGTCGACGACGTAGTCGCCCGCACCTTGGGGCATATTCACGTCGGTAATGACCACGCCGAGGCCGATTGGTCATTGCCAGCCAGAAGCCGTGCATGCCGTGGCAGGCACTGAAGAACGTTGACCTCGTACTGATTCAGACGCAAAGAAATGGATTCGGCAATCTGTGGATCGTCGTCGATGCAGAGAATCGTCGGCCACTTGGCATTTTTCAGCCGGCATGCTTGATTCATCATTCGGCATTCCCCCATATGCGTCGCGACCGCCAGCGGCAGTCAAGCCGCTGGTGCTTCGACCAAGAGCGACGCAAAATCGCAATATGTGGTCCGATGCCAAGCAGTGAACAACGGCGGCGACGCGAGCAAGTCCAGGTCGTGTTGGGGGTTCGATGGCGCTTGATCGGCCTATCCAAATGTAGCTCGCGTCAAGTGTCGTATTCCCGCGCGACGCGAATGCACGCTGATTTGAGCTTGGCGAACTTGCGCACTTCCAGTCGCTCGAACTGATGCGAACACCCCAATTGTGCATAGTTCTGCTGCTCTATGTTCGTTTCCGACGAAAGTCCTCTGCGAGATAATTCCGGCAATGGTTAAGATGTGGCGTCACATGCCGAGCGGATGCTCGGCGGGATTCTGTCGACTATCTGTCCTGACGACTTCCTAGTCGCGGACTATGTTTGCTGGGGACGAACAACTAGCTTGCTTCGTCTGAGTGCTGTCGCTGCGTTGGAATCATCCACGAGAGCAGAGGATCTGCCATGGCGAATATTGTCAGCGGGTTGTTCGACACGTCGGGGTTTCCCGCGCGTTGGCATTGTGGCATCTGGTCCGACGCCTTGGGATGGCTACACATCGGATCGGATGTGGCGATATTCTCCGCCTACACGGCGATCCCGGTCGTGCTGGCCTTTTTTATTCTGCGTAAGCCCGATACTCCCTTCCCGAGGGTACTCTGGCTATTCATCGCGTTCATCTTTGCCTGCGGCTTCGGTCACTTGCTCGAAGCGATCATCTTTTGGCATCCGGTTTACCGATTGGCAGGAGTCGTCAAGTTGACGACGGCTGTGGTCTCCTGGGCGACGGTTGTTGCCCTGGTATTCATCGTGCCGCAAGCGCTGACGTTTCCCGGCCTGGCCAAACTCAATGCCGCGCTGGCGTTGTCCAACGCGGAATTGCAGAAGTTGATGGATCGATTGCAGGACCGGACGGCGAACTTGCAGGTCGAGGTGGCGGAACGCCGCCGAGCCGAAGAGGGTATCGCTCAATACGCGAAGGAGCTGGAACAGTTCAATCGGCTGGCGGTTGGCCGCGAATTGCGCATGGTGGAGTTGAAGGGTGAAGTCAACGCACTTTCGGCCCAGCTTGGCAAGCCGAAGCAATACGACGTGGACCGACTGATGGGCGATAGCCGAGACTCGCTTGCAGAGCAGGGCGTCTGAGGACATTTGCGCCAAAACGGAGTCTGCACATTTCAACCGGGGCAAAATCCGCATCGTGAATCCAAGTGCTATCAGGGTGGACGAAACGGCGCCGACCGCGAGGCAACTCGGCATCGGCACAAAATTCACGCTCTTGCTGTGCGTGATGACGATCGTGGCAGCCAGCGCCGTCGGACTCACGACCTATTGGCAATTTAACCGGGCACTGGTGAATCAAGAATTGCAGACGCTTTCAAGCCTGGCGCGGATCAAGGCCGTGCGGCTTACCAGCGAAATGGAAGCGTTGCGTGCGGATACGCTCTTGATCTCCAATGCCCCCGCCGTGAAGCAATTCTTGAATGCTCAACAGGATGTCG
The DNA here is from genome assembly GCA_963847905.1 of uncultured Planctomycetota bacterium. GTDB lineage: Bacteria > Planctomycetota > Planctomycetia > Pirellulales > Lacipirellulaceae > DASYDU01. The sequence continues at coordinate 17,028 of CAWKBP010000014.1, forward strand.
GCGGCGCTCCGCTCAGCGACGAAGTCCTGCGCATGCGGCGAAAGCGATTGGAGCAATTTTTTCAAGAAATACTTCGGGCGAAACCCTGCTATGGCCAGGTCCGCTTGATCGGCGTCGCCGACGGCGGGCGAGAGGTTGTGCGAGTCGATCGAGAGTTGGAATCGCGTGACTTCGTGGCTGTGCAACCCAGTGAGCTTCAACAAAAAGGAAAAGAGCCATATTTTACGGCGACGCTACAACTACCTCGCGGCGAAGTGTTTCTATCCGACGTCAATTTAAACCGCGAGCATGACCAAATCGAGTTGCCGCTTACCCCGGTTATTCGCGCTGCGACTCCCGTGTTCGATCAAAACGAAACACCCGTGGCGATCGTGGTAATTAATGCTTATTTTCAATCGATCGCCCGAGAGCTTCACGAAGGTTTGCGGGAGCACGAAAGCCTGCTCGTGACCAATGATCAAGGCGACTTTCTAGTTCATCCAGACTTCCCACGATGCTTTGGTTTCGATCGCGGACAAATATCGCGAATCCAAGACGATTTTCCGGCACTTTCCGCCGCTTTTAAGAGCGCTCAAATCCCCGCTCATGCAGTTGTCGACCGGTCGACGGCGGGCCAGGATGTGGCGATCGGCATGGATCGCGCCTCTTTCGACCCCAGTCATCCGGGACGATTTCTGGTGATTGCGATCGCCTCCGGCTACGACGATGCAGTTCCATCGTCGGCGCGGAGCGGCAATCGAAGCCTGGTGGCTTGCGCGGCCGTGTTGTTGATTGCAGTCGTGTCCGGATACTTTCTCTCCCGTAGCGTGACGGGGCCTTTGCGACAAATCGCGGCCACGGCCGACGCCTTCGGCCGCGGGACCACCGATGCAGCGTTGCCCGTCGGCAGCCGCGATGAGGTTGGGATTGTCGCGCGATCTCTCAATAGCATGATGGCCGAGGTGCAGCGAGCCCACACGAACCTCAAACGCCGCGCGGGAGAACTCGAGGAGTCGAGGCGGTCTGCACTTAATATGCTTCAGGACGTTGAGTCCAGTCGCGCAAAGGCGGCTCTGGCCGAGCGCCTGGCGCGCGATCAGGCGGCCCGCACGCAAGCCATCCTGGACGGTGCTTCGGACGCCATTATCACGATTAGCTCCGCAGGCGAAATTGAGTCTTTCAATACGGCGGCGGAACGCATCTTCGGCTATCAGGCCGACGAGGTGATCGGCCGCAATGTCAATCTACTGATGCCGTCGCCCTACCACGAAGAGCACGACGGCTACCTGCAAAATTACCTGACATCGGGCATCTCGAAGATTATCGGCATCGGGCGAGAAGTCTTTGGACAACGCAAGGACGGCTCCCAGTTTCCGATGCATCTGGCGATCAGTGACGTCAAGCTGGGAGACCGCCGCCTGTTCACCGGCATTGTCCGCGACATTAGCGACCTGAAGCAAGCGATGCAGCAGTTGACCGCCGCCAACGACGAATTGGCCCGACGCTCGGAACAAATCGAGAAGTTTAACCTCGACCTGAGCCGCTCGAACGAAGAGCTAAAGCAATTTGCCTATGTCGCTTCGCACGATCTGCAAGAACCGCTGCGAAAAATCACCGCCTTTTGCCAGATGCTGCGTGACGACTACGCTGACAAGCTGGACGACAACGCCCGCACCTACATCCAATACGCCGTCGACGGGGCGTTGCGGATGCGAACGCTCATTCAAGATTTGCTGGCCTTCTCGCGCGTCGAAACCCAGGGTAAACCGCTCGAACCGACCGACGCGGATGACGCCTGCAACGAGGCGGTCGAGAACCTCGCGATGGCGATCCACGAAGCGGCCGCCGAGGTGACGCGCGATCCATTGCCGATGGTTCAAGCGGATCGGGCTCAGTTGGTGCGGCTGTTTCAGAATTTGATCGGTAACGCGATCAAGTATCGCGCGCAGGAACTTCCGCGGATTCATATATCGGTGGAAGAAAGTGGCGGCCAGTGGTTGTTCCGCGTCCGCGACAATGGCATCGGCATCGACCCGCAGTATCACGAGCGCGTTTTTGTGATTTTCCAACGGCTCCACGGCCGGGACGAGTACTCGGGTACTGGAATCGGGCTCGCAGTCTGCAAACGCATTGTCGAGCGGGCGGGCGGCCGAATTTGGGTCGAGTCGAGAGCGGGAGAGGGCAGCGTGTTCTGTTTCACCCTCGCCAAATCGCACTGCGATGCTTTCTCCTCGAACTCGGAAACTGAACCGGATCAATCCGGCGACAACCTAATTGATAACTTGGCATTCGATCAGACACTCTCAACGCACAGGATACCCGCCTCATGACAAACTACGCCCAACGGTTGGACCACCGGCTGATCGACATACTGCTCGTGGACGACGACGAAGGCGACGTCGTTTTGGCGAAGCGCGCACTCAGAGAACGGCAAGATACTCAATCAGATGCACGTCGCCAAAGACGGAGTTGAGGCGATGGAATTTCTCCAGCAATCCGGTAAGTATGCCGATGCGCCGCGGCCAGATCTGATCCTGCTCGATCTCAACATGCCGCGCAAAGATGGTCGCGAAGTCCTCGCCGACATCAAGCAAGACCCGCATCTCCGCTCGATACCCGTGGTTGTGCTCACCACGTCGGACTCGGAACTCGACGTCGCTAATACGTACGACCTGCACGCCAACTGCTTCGTCACCAAACCGGTCGATCTCGAGCAGTTCACCAAGATTGTCAAAGAGATCAAGCAGTTTTGGTTTTCCGTGGTGAAGCTGCCACAGGAGTGAGTGTCCGAAACAAGCTGCACCTGCGAGAGGATAAAAGGCGATCGAGTCGCCGCCGGTGCCGGCGGATCATGCCGGCGAGCGTTGGGGGGATGGTCGACGCAGCGGTCGGCGCTCGATCGAACTTCGAAATGTTAGGTTGCGCTCCGCTCTGCGCGATGGCGAACATCGGCCATCGTGATCGCGGGGCACGATTCACAGTCGCTTAGCCGCAATTCTGCGGGATTCTTCGAGCCATTTGGCGGTCAATCGCCAGACTTCTCATTGGGCGCCCGCGTCGCATCGAAACCTTTCCCAGGGAGGCAGTGTGTCCGTGCCCCCACACAGGGCGGCCCGATGTTGCAGATTTGCGACATTCAGCCGTTACAGGCGGAAAAAGCGCACGTTTATTTGACAAATGGAAATCTTTGCTAGCATGAACAGTCTACGCATTGCACCCAGTTTATCCAGCCGGTTTGGCTGGATCCCGCCGCGCAGCACTGCGCCCCGAATCTTCCTCGACGAGCAGCATTGGAGTAGACCGAAATGTCGCAGTCCCCCTTCTCGCGTTGGCGCGAGTCGTTGTCGCAGTCCGGACCGTCCCGCAATAGCAGCTCCCGGTCGTCGAGTCGCCGCAACTTGGCGTTTGAATCTCTCGAACGGCGCGAGTTGTTGGCGGTGTCGGCGCTTGGCGATTTCAGCGTCAGCGAGAACACCGGCGAGAAGCCTCAGTCGAAAGTCTGGGAGTACAACGACACGTGGTACTCCGTCATGCCGGACAAGGAAGGCACCTGGGTCTGGAAACTCAACGGCACGGATTGGCAGAAGGATTTGCAGCTAACCGGCGACAACGGCTACCACGCGGACGTGAAAGTGGTCGGCAATCTGGCTCACATTCTGCTCTTCGATGGCTCGAACTCACGCCTGGCATCGGTCGAGTACGCGAGCAACCACTACGAAATGTGGTCGCTCCGTCCGAGCCTCGTGAATGTGCCAGTTTCCAGCAGCGCCGAGACCGCAGTGATCGACGTTGATTCGACGGGCCGGATGTGGGTCGCCTACGACACGAGCTCGTCGGTCGATGTTCGCTATGCGGACTTGGGTTCGCAGTACTCGAATTGGAGTTCGGCGATCACGGTCGGATCGGGAATCAAGTCGGACGACATCGGCTCGATCATCGCCATGCCCAACGGCACGATCGGAGTGATGTGGTCGAATCAGAATACGGATCGATTCGGTTTCCGCGTACACGTGGATGGCTCGAACCCGAACACCTGGCTCAACGACGAAGTGCCCGCCAGCCAGTCGGCGCAGAATAAGGGCGGCGGCATGGCCGACGATCACATGCACATGACCGTCGCCTCTGACGGCACGCTGTACGTTGCCGTGAAGACCAGCTACGACAGCTCCGGGTATCCGCGGATGAGCCTGCTCGTGCGGCGGCCGTCCGGCGTGTGGGACAATCTGTACCAGGTCGACTCGGTGGGCACGCGTCCGATCGTGATGATCAACGAGGCAGCCGGCAAGTTGATCGTGGCCTACACCCAGTCCGACAGCGGTGGCGACATCTATTTCAAAGAATCGCCGCTGCAGAACATTTCGTTCGGCTCGCGGCAGACGTTGATCAACGGTAGCGTGAATAACGTCTCCAGCGCGAAGGCGCCGTTTACGGATGAAATCGTGGCGATCGCGGGAGGTGGCAGCAAGGCCGAGGGGGCGATGTTCCGTTTCGACGGTCCGATCATCGCACCCCCGCCGCCGCAAAACCAGGCGCCGAATGTGAACGCCGGACCCGATCAAACGATTCAATTCAATACCGCCGCCTCGCTTAACGGAACCGTGACCGACGATGGCCGACCGACGGGCGGCTCGCTCACGACTAGCTGGACGAAAGTTTCCGGCCCGGGCGTGGTGACCTTCGGCAACGCGAGCGCCATCGATACGACGGCGACGTTCAGCGTGGCAGGGACCTATGTCCTCCGGCTCACCGCGAACGACAGCTCGCTGCAGACTTCCGACACGGTGACGATCGTCGTCCAAGGGCCGGTCACTGCACCCGTCAACCAGCCGCCGAATGTCGACGCAGGTCCGAATCGGTCGGTCGTACTGGGCTCCGCGGCCTCACTGGACGGCACGGTCAGCGACGACGGCTTGCCGGCACCGCCCGGATCCGTCGCCACCAGTTGGACAAAAATCTCGGGCCCCGGCACAGTCGCGTTCGGCAATGCGTCGGCAATCGACACGACGGCCACCTTTAGCGTCGCCGGCACGTATGTACTGCGACTCACCGCGAACGACGGGTTGTTGAGCGCGTTCGACGAAATGACCGTCACCGTGGCGAGCAACAACGCCCCGATATCAATCGCATTCCAGGACGGCCTGTTCCCGACGGTCAGCTACCAAGGCACCCGCGATACGAAGCTCAATGGCAAGAGCACCGGCTCCAACTACGGGTCTGCCACCACGCTCGACCTCGACGGCAGCCCCGACATTTCGGACCTGCTCTATTGGGACGTGAGTGCGATTCCCGCGGGCAGCGTGGTCGAATCGGTCACGCTTCAGTTCAACGTCACCAATACCTCAAGCCATGCGTATCCCTTGTATGTGATGCAGCGTGCGTGGGACGAGTTTGCAGCGTCATGGAACCAGGCCTCCAACGGCAACTCGTGGGCCTCGGCCGGCGCAAGGGACAGGCGACCACAGCTCCGAAGCAGTCGGCAGCATCTTGGCTTCCAAGACGGGATTGATGCAGATCACGCTCAATGCGGCCGGCATCGCCGCCGTGCAAGCGTGGGTCAATAGTCCGTCGTCGAATCTCGGCCTGATTATTCAAGACTACAGCAACTCGAACGGCGCCGACATCAGCTCGCGTGAAGCGTCGGCCGCGGCCCAGCGGCCCAAGTTGATGGTGACGTATCGCGCCGCTGACGGTGGCCCGATCGGCAATCCGCCGCCGACCAACCAGGCTCCCGTCGTGAACGTCGGCAACGATCAAGCGATTCAACTGCCAAACACGGCCACCTTGAGCGCGACTGTGACCGACGACGGGTTGCCGAGTTCGCCGGGCACGGTAACTCGCAACTGGACGAAAGTCTCGGGTCCAGGCACGGTCACGTTCGGCAATGCGACGTCGAACAACACGACGGCTTCGTTCAGCACGGCCGGCACGTATGTCTTGCGGCTCACGGCGAGCGATGGTTCGCTGCAAGGTTTTGACGAGCTCACGGTGACGGTGGCATCGGCCCCTGTGGTCAACCAGCCGCCGAATGTGAACGCCGGCAGCGATCAAACGATTCAGTTGCCTGGCACCGCTTCGCTCAGCGCCACCGTGACCGACGATGGACTGCCGAGTTCTCCCGGAACCGTGACGCGCACTTGGACGCGCGTGTCCGGGCCGGGGACGGTCACGTTCGGCAATGCGTCTGCCAACAATACCACCGCCTCGTTCAGCGCAGCCGGAACCTATGTGTTGCGGCTCACAGCCAGCGATGGTTCGCTGCAAGCTTCGGACGATGTCACGATCACCGTGCTCGCCGCCGCGGCGGTCAATCAGCCGCCGACGGTGAATGCCGGCAACGATCAACAGATTCAGTTGCCGAGTACCGCCTCGCTCAGTGCAACCGTTACCGATGACGGTTTGCCGAGTTCGCCAGGCAGTGTGACGCGCACCTGGACTCGTGTGTCTGGTCCGGGCACCGTGACTTTCAGCAACGCGACTTCGAACAACACGACGGCGTCGTTTAGCGCCGCCGGCACCTATGTATTGCGACTCACGGCCAGCGATGGCTCGCTGCAAGCGTCGGACGACATCACGATCACCGTGCTGGCTGCCGCTCCAGTGAATCAACCACCGTCGGTGAACGCGGGCAACGATCAACAGATTCAATTGCCGAACACGGCTTCGCTCAGTGCAATAGTAACGGATGACGGACTGCCGAGTTCGCCGGGCAGTGTGACGCGCACCTGGACCCGTGTCTCGGGGCCGGGCACCGTGACATTCAGCAACGCGACCTCCAACAACTCGACGGCTTCGTTCAGTGCAGCCGGCACCTATGTGTTGCGACTCACGGCCAGCGACGGCTCGCTGCAAGCGTCGGACGACATCACGATCACTGTGCTCGCGGCCGCTCCGGTGAATCAACCTCCCGTTGTGAACGTCGGGTCGAATCAGACGATCCAGCTTCCGGCGACGGCAAATCTTTCGGCCACGGTGACCGACACCGGCGGGCCGCTCGCTACGCCAACGCTCATCTGGACGCAAGTCTCGGGGCCGGGCACCGTGACTTTCGGTAACCCGAACTCCGCGAACACCACGGCCGAATTCAGCACCGCGGGAACCTATGTCTTGCGGCTCACCGCGAACGACGGCCAGCTCACATCGTTCGACGAGCTGACCGTGACCGTCGAGGAGGCCAGTCAGTCGCTTTCGGATCATCTCTTGGATCTGCGTCGCAGGGCGCGTCGGTAGGTCGGCGTGAGAAGGCGCTGAATCGGCTCGGCATGTTGCGATAATATGTGCAACTTCGTAACATGGGGGGCATGACCAAGGCTTATCTTGCAATCGACCTCGGTGCGGAGTCGGGCCGCGTGATCGCTGGCACGCTCGCCGATGGGCGGATGCGACTCGACGAGATGCACCGCTTCACCCACGAACCGGTTTGGCTGCCATCCGGTTTGCATTGGGATATCACCGGCATTTGGCGCGAGATCTCAGCCGGTTTGCTAAAAGCATCCACTTGGGCGAGCGAACAAGGGGTTCGTCTCGTCTCGGTGGGCGTCGACACTTGGGGCGTGGACTGGGCGCTCGTCGACAAGGCCGGCGAACTGGTCGGCCTGCCCCATGCCTATCGCGACCCGCGCAACCAGGCGGCCTACGAGATGGTCGTCGCCCAACTCGGTGCCGAGCGGATCTATCAGACGACCGGCATCCAGTTCATGGCGCTCAACACGCTCTATTCTCTCTCGGCCCACGCGCTCGCCGATCCGGGCGCGCTCGCCGGGGCCGATCGGCTGCTGTTTATGCCGGACCTGCTCCACTACTGGCTCAGCGGCGAGATGGCCGTCGAGGCGACCATCGCGTCGACAAGCCAGATGGTTGACTGCCACACCGGCGCGTGGGCACACTCGATGCTCGACGAATTGAAGTTGCCCGTCGATATCTTGCAGCCGATCGTCGCGCCGGGCACGGTGCTCGGCACGATCCGTCCGCAGCTGGCGACCGACCTCGGTCTGCCGAAGGACTTGCAGGTGATTGCCCCCGCGTCGCACGATACGGCGAGCGCGATCGCGGCCGTTCCCGCCGCAGACGACACCAGCTGGTGCTATCTTTCGAGCGGCACCTGGTCGCTGTTGGGCGCGGAACTCGACGCGCCCTGCGTCTCGCCGGCAGCGCAGGAAGCGATGTTCACCAACGAACTCGGCGTGCTCGGCACAACGCGGTTTCTCAAAAACATCCCGGGCCTGTGGCTCGTGCAGCAATGTCGCCGCGACCTCGCCCGGCAGGGACGGCAATTCGACTACGCCAGCCTCACCCGGCTGGCCAGCGAGAGCGAGCCGTTCCGCACGCTGGTCGACCCGGCCCACGCGGCGTTCCAGGCGCCGGGCAATATGCTCGAGAAAATCGCCGCCGTCGCCGGATGTGCCGGACAGTCGGCGCCCGAATCGCCGGGGCAATTCGTCCGTTGTTGTCTGGAAAGTCTGGCGCTCACTTACGGCGAAAAACTTTTGACCCTCGAGTCAATCCTCGGTCGGCAGTTCGACGTGATCCACATCGTGGGCGGCGGCGGTAAGAACGATTTGCTCTGCCAGATGACGGCCGACGCCACCGGGCGCCGCGTGGTCGTCGGCCCCTACGAAGCCACCGCGCTCGGCAACGCGCTGGTCCAAGCGATGGCTTTGGGCGACGTTAGCGATCTGGCCGATCTTCGCCGGATCGTCGCGCGGTCGTTCGACTTGACGACCTTTGAACCGACCGACTCGAAAGAGTGGAAACGAGCTGGCGAACGCTTCGCGGCAATTTGCTCTTAAGCCGGCTGCTTTTTTCGCGCGGTTGCGGCCGGCTTTCGATGCGTGTTCCATCTCGTCCGAGTCGATCATCTCCAAGGCGTTTTGGACGATCACGAGTCGGACTGCGTTCCGCAGTCGCAGCCGCCACACGAGCGGCATCCACACCTCCGCGCCACCACAGTATACATGCAGCGCGTCGAGCAGCTGGACCGCTCGCGGCACGAGCACCACGCGAAACGGCCCCGCGGCAACCAGCGGATCGCCCTGCTCGTTGACGTCGATTTCCCAAAGTTTCTGCTCGGTCAGTATCGAACGCCGCAGGGCGCGGGCCAGACGAACAGAAACAATTCGCAATCGGATGAATACGGGCATTACTTATCTCTCTTACTTGGTTTTCCTGCGACACGTCCCGGCAGGAGAAGTGCAATTCTGATGCCAGTATCGTCGGCTCAATGTCTCGGCGGTTGTGTAGAAAAGTTCTCAAACAACCCAGGCATTTGAACCGCCAAGTTTGCCTAAATCGCCAAGTAGAAAATGCGCTTGCCGACCACGATCAGACCTCCGTCAGGCACCAATATCGGGTCCCCGCCGTTGTTCGAAAGTGGTGAGCCAATGCCCTCTCCGGCACGCGGCATCCGCGAATCAATACTCGACGCGATTCATTGCGGCCTGGCGCAGCTCGGCGAGGATGCGGTGGGTCGCGGCGAGGTCGACGAGGGCGGCGACGCTGCGGACGCCCAGCTTCTTCATGATGGCCGAGCGACGCATTTCGACTGCTCGTTCGGTGAGGCCCAACGTCGCCGCCATCGATTTGTTCGATTCGCCCGCCTGGATCAGCACCAGCGTCTCCCCCTCGCGGGCACTGAGCTTCGCCATGCGATCTGCAAGGTCGGCAAACTGCGCCTCGCTGGCCCGCCATTCGGCGTCGAGCTCTACGCGCCTTGCGCACTCGATCGAGCAGCGTCTCGCGGTCGAACGGCTTTTCGAGAAACTCGATCGCCCCGGTTTTCATCGCGGCCACGGCCGTGGTCACGTCGGCGTGGGCGGTGATGAAAATGACGGGCAGCCGCTTGCCTTCCTGCAGCAGCGTTTGATAGAGCTCGAGCCCCGACTGCCGCGGCATGCGAATATCAAGCAGCAGGCAGCCGGGCATTTCGGGACGGTAGTAGCGATGGAAGCCGCCGGGCGAGTTGAACGCCATGAAGCGATAGCCGAGTACTTCCAACAGGCGCAGAGCGAATCGCGCATCTGCTGGTCGTCATCAACCACAAACACAGTTTGTTTCGAGATCTCGGGCGGATTCATGCGTACGAGCAAGAAGTAAGGTGAACGAAACTTGGGCGCCGAATCCTGCTTTCGATTCGGCCCAGATGGTGCCATCGTGGCGCTGGACAATTGAGCGGCAAATCGCCAACCCAATCCCGAGCCCCTCTTCCTTGGTCGTGTGAAACCGCTTGAAGATCTGCTCGGCATCGGCGGCCGCGAAGCCGGGGCCGCTGTCCGCCACGTCGATCCGCACCGCATCCACGCTGCGCGATGTGCGAATCTCCAATCGGCGACCGTCGGGCGGCGAGCGCCGCATGGCCTGCAGCGCGTTCTGTACCAAATTCACCAACACCTGCTGGATCTGGATCGGATCGACGGACGCGATCCCCTCCTTGGCGGCCAAATCAAGCTTCAACTCGACGCCGGCCTCGGCAATCTCCTGTCGACAGAGCAGGACGACTTCCTCGACCAGGGCGTTGACGTCGGTGTCGACGGTCGTGCCCGCCGTGGGCTGCACGAAATTGCGGATGCCGCGGACGATTCGCCCGGGCGCAGCGATGCCTGCCGGATGCGGCTGACGTTTTCTTGGAGCCGCTCTTCGCCGCGCGACTCGGGCGGTTGCGAGAGGATCACGTCACACGCTTCGGCATGGTTGGTGATGGCACCAAGCGGTTGGTTCAATTCGTGGGCCAGGCCCATCGCCAGGTGGCCGATCGAGGCAACGCGGTCGGCGTGATTTAGCTGTCCGGAGAGGACCTTGTTCTTCGACTCGACGGCCTCTCGCTCGGCAATCTCATGCCGCAACGATGCGAGCGCATCGCCCAGCTCGCGGGTGCGGGCTTGGACGCGCGATTCCAAATCGTCGACTTGGCGGCGAATCGTGCTGGTAGCCGGCCGGACGACGAACCAACCCAGGCCCACCAGCAGCAGCATCACCACTCCCGCCAGCGCCATTGCGCACGCGCGCAGACGGTTGATCTCACGAGAGGCCTCGCCCTCCATCAGCATCACGATCCGATCCATGGCCGTGAGGAAACCCGGTTCATGCGCCACGATGTCCGAAACGTCGCCAGCGATCGCGGCGGAATCGGCACTCTCAATCAATCGCTTTGCGGCGGCACACATCGCGTCGAAATGGGGTTCGAGTGCCGTCCATTGAGCGGCGATGTCGGGCGATTCGATTCTACGCACCCCGGACGGATCGCTTCCGGAATGCAGCTCGGCGTGTGCGCGCGACCATTGCTCCAGCGTTTCGCGCAGTTCCGCGCGGCGCGCACTGCGGGCGGCTGCATCTTCGCTGATCTGCAGCGCGAGCGCAGCTTTGGTGAGCTTCTGGCTCAGCATCCGCTGCCGACCGGAGAGATTGATGGCCGGTGCGTAGACGTCGAGCCGCACGAGCAAAGGCTGGACCACTGCCTGGTCGATCACCATCAACAGCGCGACCAGGGCCAGAACAATCAGGTATCGGCTTTCGAGCCGGCGCACGAGGCTATTAGTCGAGTCGATCGCGTTCGTCGAATTGTCCTTGCTATCCGCCATAGACACCTGACTGGGTGACGACGATCGGCTCCGCCGATCGTCGAAAACGCGCCGGTGGGGACGCAGAGGCGTCGCACCCGAGTCGCAACCGGAACCGTAGTGAAAATGGCGTTCCAAACCGCGGGCGACGACGGGCCTGCAAGCGGCAAGTGCTTACAGCGTCTAGAGATAGGGCCGATCTTTTCTGACCGTCAGAAGTCGGTGGGGCCGGTTTTTGCCTATCTACCGGGCGGACATGCATAGGGGACCGGCAGGTTGGGCAATCGCCCGACTACAAGATTTCGACCACGCTTTCGGGCAACCAACCGCTTGGGCCAGCCGTGGTGCGGACCTGGACCCAGTCGCCGCGGCGCTTGAGCCATTCGACGCTCTGCCCTTCGCTGAGTTGAATGCCGCTCACGCCGGGAAAGCTCTCGCCGTCGCCGGTACGTAGCGATGCGTCGCTCGATACCACCACGGCTACGTGTTGGGCCGACTCCTGGCGGCTGAGCGAATAGGAGGTTGCGGCTACCGCAGCAAGCAACAGGGACACGATCGCCAGCGACTTCCACGGGAAGCGCACGTCGCAGAGTCGCAAGCCGACCGCCGTCCACATGGCGAACCAGGCGACGATCGCGGTCGCGAGCACGCTCGTCGGGCCGATGTAGCGATTGAGCCAGCCGTTGGCGAAGCGAGCGAAATCCGTGAAGGAGCTTGGCTGCTCGACGGTGTCAGCGGTCGCGGGCTTGGCGAGTCGACCCTCGGCAAACGCAAGGTTCTTGCGTGCGGCGTGATTGGTCGGATCCAATTTCAACGCGCGGCGGAAGTTGGCGATCGCCCGGCCGGTCGCGCCGCTTTCAAGCTGCGCGTTGGCCAGATTGAAATACAACCGATTATTCTGGACGCCGGAGTCCACCAGCAGCTGATACTTCTCGGCCGCATCGGCGAACGACTGCTTGGCTTCGGCCGAGTCGCTGGCGGAGGCCAGGAGGGCCTGGTTGTAGTGCTCGTTCGCTTCGGTGAGCAATGTTTGTTGCTGGGAGTCGGTGAATGACCGGTTGTGTCGGACCAGCGGCCTGCGCCTCTCCGCCGGCGAAAAGCATCGCACCGGTGAATGCCAGCGCGGCGATGATCGATGCGGTCGTCGAACGCAGGCGGGACGCCGTCGCTGTCGATGCAACGGGTTTGAGTCGTGAAGGCCGACGCTGAGTTACGAGTTCGTCGACCACGGCCAGCGCGTCGCGTTTCAAATCATCCAGCGATGGGCCGCCGCCATAGGCGGTCGCGCCCGGTTGCTCGCATTCGGCGAGGATTCGTTCCGTGCGGACGGCCACGGTGCGATAGCCGGCCGAGCGGAGGGCTCCGATCAGTGTGGTAGTTTCGGCCGATGCGGCGCTCAGTCCGAATCGCCTGGCCAGCAGCGCCCGCAACGCACGCGCGACGTCGGCCGGCTGTTCCGCCGCCGCAATCTGCGCCTGGCAGCGGCGAACGCTCGAACCAACCCGGAGAGCGAGCCCGGAAAAGCCGTGGCGGCTCCGGAACAGGAGCAGTCCCAACACCGCGATTGGCGGCAGAGCCAGTAGCGCCACGAGCGTCGTCGAGATCGATTGGTTCGATGATTGGCTTGTGAGCAAATTGTCGCCTGTGAAGATCGCCAGCTGCGGCCCGGCGTCCGCGGCGGTTGTCGAATTGTTGGACGAATTGCCGCCCGCGGCCGGGCTGCGCCCAACGACGTCGGCTAGGGCCAGGGTGTCGGCCGGCTCGACGTGGATCGTGATCGGCTTGCTTTCGGCGGTGACAAACCTACCGATCTCGGGATCAAAGTAGCTAAACGGGATCGGGGGAATTTCGGTGATGCCAGCTCTCCGCGGGCGGATCGACGTCGTGAACACCTTCTGGGCGCCTTGGGAATATCCGGCCAGGGGTTCATTCGGCACTTTGAAGTCGTTCGTCAGCGACGGCAACTCCGCGAGCGGAGGTGCTTGGACCAGTTCCATGGGGCCAGTCCCGGCGATGCCCAAACTCAGTTCGATCGGGTCACCCGCCTTTACATCGGTCGGCAGTGCTTTGCTCGCGATAATGTACTTCCCGACCGCCCCACGATAGTCGGCCGGCCGGCCCGCGATCGGAATCTCGAGCACTTCGATCGGCTCGACTTTTGCCTCGGCCGACGATCGGTCGCACCGAAGCTGACAGTCAGCCGCGGTGCGAAAGGTGAGAAGCCGCCGCCGAACATGCTGCCTCCGCCACGGCTCTGCATGTCGTCGAAGAAGCTGCCGAACGGATCGCGCGACTGGCCGAGCGCGGTCGGATAGTCGACGACCACCCGCACATCGTTGGCGTCGATCTTGCCGGGCTTCTTCGGGTAAATCGTGGCGGGGATCTCGTAGAGGTAGTAGCTGTGTTCGATGCCGTCCCGGTCCTTGCGGAGCACTTCGGTGCCGACGGGCCGTTCGTTGTTTGTGGCGAGTTCATTGATGCGGTCGCCGAACGCGCCCCAGCTGGTCCGCTCGGAAAGCAATTGCCACATGTTGGCTTCGGAGAGCGTGATTTGCCGTTCTTTGTCGGTGTAGGGGCGGACCCAGATTTTGAGCGTGAGGTCGAGCGACTGGCCGACGTAGATTTCCTTCTCTTTGCCGGCCACCTCGACGAACAACAGGTCGCCCGTCTCGCTTTTGGAGGCGACGAAATCGAAGGCCCGCGTTTCGAGTTGCTTGCCGTCGGCTTCGATCGCGATCGGCGGAATGCGGAAGCTGCCGGTGCGAGTGGGTGTGACTTCGTAGGAGTAGATCACGCTCGAAGTGCTCGACATGCTGCCGTTGATGATCGTGGTCTGCGTGCTGCGCGACGGCGTGCCGAGCGATCGGATCGAAAGACCGTCGACGTCGGGGATCGCCGGCGGAGCGGATTTCGTGGCGTTGCTGACTTGAATCTGGAACGTCACCGGCAGGCCGACGTAGGTCTCGCGCGTCGAGATCCCGGCACGGACTTCCGCGGCGGACGGCTTCGGCGGCCAGCCCCGCGAACGCGGCCAACAATGATACAGCGAATATGTTGATGAAGTGTTTCATAGTATTGAAGTTGATGGCTAACTGACAACTGACAACTGATGGCTCCTGCTTACCAGTCGCGGTCGACGGGCACGTATTGATTGCGTTCGCTTCTCTGTTGCCGCAGGCGGCGGAGCATGTCGCGGTCGCGGATCGCCTGCAACATCTTTTCGGCTTCCTGCTGCGTCATCTCGCCGTCCTTCGTGGGGTCGAAGGCGGCTACCCGTTGCTTGTCTTTCCCGTCGTCTTTGGCTTCCTTCTCGCTCGCCGCGCTGAGTTCGCCCTGCGGGGCCGATTTGCCTTCCTGGTCACTCGACTCTTCGCCGGGTGTCGGTGGATTCTGCTGGGGCGACTTGTTCGCTTGCTGTTGCTGTTTTTGCGGAGTCTGCGGCGGTCGCTGGCTTTCCTTGTCGGAGTCCTGTTGCGACTGCGATTCGGATTGCGATTGATTCCGTTGGGACTCGTCCTGCTTCGACTGCTCGCCTTGTTCGTCCTTGGATTCTTCCTGCTTCTCTTGCTGCGATTTGTCTTGCTCGGACTGCTGGTCTTGCTTCTTCTGCTGCTGATCCTGGCCCTTGTCGCCTTGCGATGAATCGGATTGTTGTTGGTCGTCTTGTTGCTGCTCGTCCTGCTGCTCGTTCGTCTTGCTTCTGCTGTTGCTGATCCTTTTGCTCTTGGTCTTTTTGCTGTTATTGTCTTGCTGGCCTTGCTGACCATTTTGCTGCTGGTCGTCTGACTGCTGCTGTTGGTCCTGCTGTTGCTGGTTCTGTTGATTCTGCTTTTGCTGCTGTTCCTGCTGCTTCTGTTCTTCCTTGAGTTTGTCGATCAGCTGCGATGCCAGCTCGATGTTCGCCCGGGCGTCGGCGTCGTTACCGTCGACGGCCAGCGAGCTGCGGTAGTTGGTGATGGCCGATTCCAGCTTCTCGATCGCGGCTGGGCGATCCTTCTCCGCCAATTGCAGGCCGGCGGTGTAATCGCAATTGCCGAGATTGTAGCGCGAGCGGGCGGCCAGCGAATCGTTTTCCGACGCGGCCGCGGCCTGGAACAACGGCTCGGCCGCTGCCACGTCCCCCTGGCGATACTTGGCGACCGCCATGTTGTACGACAGGTCGGCACTCTCGGGCGCGAACTCGCGGGCCGCTTCGTAGGCACCAATCGCGCCGTCGACATTGCCGCCGCGCAGCAGCTCGTTGGCCTCGTTGATCCGCAGCGCCGAATCCCGATCGAACTCGCCGGCGCGGAGCGGAGCCCCGCCCGCGAGGCTCGCTAGCAGGAGGCCTGCACAAATTGTGGTGTGAATCGCGTTCATGCTGCGGTTGAATGTTGAGGAGTGGATGATTTATGGGTCGAGCGCGAGTGGGCCTTTTGATGGGCTGCCGCGGCCGCGCGGTTCTCACTCCCGGCGCCGCGAACGGGCCAGGTCGTGAGCACAATCTCCGCCAAGAGCAGCAACAGCGCCGGCCCGAGGAACCATTGGTAGCGGGCTTCGTACTGATTGATCCGCGCGGTTTCGAACTCGGTCTGCTCGACGCCGGCGATGTAGCCGTGATAGACGTCGGCCATGTTGACTTGCTTGGTGCCGGCCGGGACATAGGCCCCGTCGGTTTCGGTGGCCACCTGGCGAAGGATGTCGCCGTGCAACTTCGACCAGACGAGCTCGCCGTCGTGTTCGAGGTAGCCGGCTTGTCGCTCCGATGCGAGCGGGATCCGCGATCCTTTGTCCATGTCGCCGAGGCCGATGGTGAAAATGCGGACGCCGGTCTCTTCGTGCGCACGGCGGGCAGCCTCGACCGGTTCGCTCTCCTGATCCTCGCCGTCGGTGAAGATGACCATGGCTTTGTGGGCATTCGATTTGGTGAGGAAGGCATGCGACGCGGCGTCGATCGCATCGCCCAGCCGCGAACCACCGCGGCGAACGTTGTGCGGACCGACCTCGTCGAGCGACTGCTTGAAGTCGTCGTAATGCGTCGTGAGCGGAATCTGCTGCTTCACGTCGCCGGCGAAGACGACCAGCCCCACGCGGTCGCCCGCCATCTCGTCGACCGTGTCTTTGATCTGCTGCTTGGCCCGTTCGAGCCGGTTCGGGGCGGCGTCGTCCGCGAGCATCGACCGCGACACGTCGAGCACGAACATCACTTCGATGCCTTTTTGCGGTACGTCGCGCCAGACCTTGCCCCAGCGAATGTCGACGAGCGCGACGACCAACAGCGCCATCGCGGCGGTGAGGAGCGTCGTGCCGGCCACGCGGCGAACCGTGCGCGATGGGGGCAGCATCCGGCCGATTAGGTTGGCGGTGGCGAATTGCGAGCGAGCGCGGCGCTGGGCGACGGCCGCGAAGACGCAAGCGGCGACGCATAGCGCAACGAGCCAAAGCCACCCAAGTTGTGTCGGATCACCGATTTGAAAGTCTGACATGATAATTCGTATTTGTTAGCCGGCGGGCTTGTCCCGCCGTGTTATGCAAATTCCCGGAACACGGTATTACTCACCAGCACCCGCGCCGCGAGCAGCACGAGCACCAAAAGCACCAACGGCGGAACACTCCAACCACCGACGTACGACCCCTGGATCGCCAGCTCGCGGTAGTCGACAAAATGCCGAGCCTCGACACTGGTCTTCTCGAGCTGATCGATCTCGTGATAGATCGCCGTGAGCGATTCGGTGTCGGTTGCCCGGAAGTACTTGCCGCCCGTGGTGTCGGCAATCTTGGTGAGCGCATCTTCGTCGATGGTGACTTGTACATCCCGGTAGCCCTGCTGGCCGGTGAACGGATTGCGGACCGGCATCGGGGCCGTGCCGCGGGTGCCGACGCCGATCGTGTAGATCTTGACGCCCATTTTTTGGGCCAGCTCGGCCGCCTGCAGCGGATCGACTTCGCCGGCGTTGTTCTCGCCGTCGGTAAGCAAGATCAGCACCTTGCTTTTGATTTTTTCCTTTTTGCGGTCATCGAGTGTGTTGAGCTTCTCGATTGCCAGGCTGATCGCGTCGCCGATCGCGGTGCCATCTTCGTCGCTGCGGGTGACGATCTCCTGGTGGTTGAGTTGGTCCATCACAAAGGCGTGATCGAGCGTCGGCGGCGAGATCGCGTCGGCAAAGCCGGCAAACGTCACGAGGCCGACCAGATCGCTCACGCGGCCGGCGAGGCCGTCGCTCGCTTCAGTTTTTTCCTGCTCGTCGCCTTGGATGAAGCGGTTGGCGACGCTCTTGATCGCGGTCAGCCGGTCGACGTGTTGCCCTTCGATCTGGAAATCCATCGCCTGCATGCTGCCCGAGCGGTCGACGACCATTTCAATGGCGATACCGTCGGTGTCGACGATCGTCTGTTCGCGGCCTTCCCGCGGACGGGCGAGCGCGACGATCGCCAGCGTCACCGCGGCGAGGGTCAGCGCGGCCGGCACCCAGGCCAGCCGTTGCCGCCACGTCGGCTTCAGGTCGAGCGCGAATTGCGTCGAGCTGAAGGGCACCGCGACGTCGCGCGACCGCGACCAGAGTCGCCAGGCAACGAGCGGCAGCAACAAGAACAACAGGAAGAACCAGGGGCTGAAAAACATCACGCCGCCTCCTTCTCAAGGGCCCGGCGGTGCGATTCGCACTCGTCGATGAACGCTTTGGCTTGGGTCGTCGCTTCGCGGACCTGCGGCTCGCCGACGCCCAGCCGGGCAAACTTGATCTCGTCCGCGATCGAGGCGAGGGCGGAGAGCCGTTCGTGGGCTGTCTTCGGCAGGCCAACGACCTTGGTCGCCTGGCCCAGGAATTCTCGGGTTGTGCGCGAAAGTGTCGGCACGTTGAACTCCAGCTCGAAGAACTCGCGGAGCACGTCGACCACTTCGTTGTAGGCGGCCTCGGCTTCGGCGGGATTCTTGATCGGCAATTGTTCGAGGTCCGTGATCGCTGCGATGGCCCAGGCGGCGGGCGACGGGCCGCGCCGCCGTTTGACTATTACTAGCGTGGCCAGGGCGAGCACGATCGCCGTGCCGACGCCGGCCGCCGTCCATTTTACCCAGGCGTATGAGTGCAGCTCCGGCACCGCGACGTCGACCGTCTCCTTGATGTCGCGGAACTTGGTGGGGTCGGCCCGGTTCTCGAGCACGCTGGTGATGCGAACCTCGATCGGCTTGCTGTGGAGTGTTTTGAAGGTGGTTGCTTTGGCGTCGGTCGCATAGTGGATGTCGAGCGCCGGGATCTTGAACTCGCCCGTCTTGATTGTTTCGAGCGTCGCGTCGAGCATCCAGCGGCGAGTGCTCGCGCCGTCGGCGGTCGGAAGGTCGCGGGTCGATTCGCTGCCGCGGACCTCAAAATCGCCCAACTGGCTCGGCAGCTCCGGCAGTTGCACCCTTGTGCCCTGCGGTGCGTCGACTTCGACGGTGAGCCGAATCGGTTCAGCGATTTGCGCGGTCTCTCGATCGACGCTCACGCTCAACGTCACGGGCCCGTCGGTCACCACGGACGGCGCCGCGAACGCGAGCGTCGGCACGAGCGCCATGACTGCGGCAGTGGTAATTAAGAGCTTCCCGCTCATCGGTGCATCTCCCGGCGGTGGAAGAACCGCTTGAGCGGCTCGACGAAATCTTCGCCCGTATAAATATGGATCGGATCGAGCTGCAGCTTGCGGAACAGGGCGTCCCGCGTCTCGGCCTGGTGGCGGCGGACGTCTTCGTACGCCTGCCGATTCGTGCGGCTGAACGTGTCGAGGGCGACCATCTTGCCGGTCTCCGCGTCGCGCAGTCGCACCAGTCCGATGGCCGGCATTTTGAATTCGCGCTCGTCGGCCACCACGATCGGGATGATGTCGTGCTTGCGGCGGGCGATCTTGAGGGCCCGCTCGTAGCCGGCGTCCTGAAAGTCGCTGACGATGAACACCACGGTCCGTCGCGATGCGGTACGATTCAGATGCTCGAGCGCCTTGCGAAGGCTGGTCCCTTGCCCGATCGGTTCGCAGTAGAGCAGCTCGCGGAGGATTCGCAGCACGTGCCGCGTCCCTTTCCGTGCCGGCACATGCTTCTCGATGCCGTCGGTGAACAGCGTCAGGCCGACCTTGTCGTTGCTCTTGATCGCCGAGAAGGCGATCGTCGCGCTGAGCTCGGTCACCAGCTCGCGTTTGGTCTGCCAATGGGTGCCCAGGCTCTGCGACGCGCTCATGTCCACCAGCAGCATCACGGCCATCTCGCGCTCTTCGCGGAACAGCTTGATGAACGGCCGGCCGGTGCGGGCGGTCACGTTCCAGTCGATCGCCCGCACGTCGTCGCCGATCTGGTACGGCCGGACCTCTTCGAACTCGATGCCGCGTCCCTTGAACGCGGAGTTCCACTGGCCGGAGAGCAGCTCGTTGACGATGTGCCGCGTGTGGATCTCGATGCGGCGAATCTTCTTGATGATGTCACGGGGGAGCATGAAAAATACCTGAGTCCGTCTCGATCATTTGAAAGCACGCGGCAGTTCAGGGTCCGGTCGGCAGACGCGATGGCGTCCAGCGGCCGCACGCCCCTAGACCCCGAACTGCCGCGTGGAGGTTAGCGGCATTGGTTCTACGGCGTTGTGCTTTTTAGGGCACAGCATTGCTACGGTACGGGGACCGCATCGAGAATCGTGCGAATTACATCTTCCGACGTTTTCTCCTCGGCCTCGGCTTCGTAGGTGAGGATCACGCGATGTCGCAGCACGTCGAGCGCCATCTCCTTCACGTCCTGCGGCAGCACATGCCCGCGGCCGTGGAGGAAGGCGTTCGCTTTGGCGGCGAGCGTCAGATAGATCGTCGCCCGCGGCGACGCTCCATATTGAATCAACTCGTCGAGCTCCAGGCCGTATGCCTTGGGCTTTCGCGTGGCCAGCACCAGGTCGACAATATACTCCTGGACCTTGCGATCGACATAGATCTGATCCACCAGCGCCCGGGCCGCGAGAATTTCCTCGGGCGACGTGACCGCGTGGGTCTCGATCGTTTGCCGGGTCTTCGACATCCGCTCGAGAATCAACAGCTCCTGGTCGCGGTTCGGATAGCCGACGATGACCTTGAGCATGAAGCGGTCCATCTGGGCTTCCGGCAGCGGATAGGTGCCTTCCTGCTCGACCGGGTTCTGCGTCGCCATCACCAGGAACGGCTCGTCGAGCTTGAACGTCTCGTGGCCGATCGTCACCTGCCGCTCCTGCATCGCTTCCAAGAGTGCGCTTTGCACCTTGGCGGGAGCACGGTTGATTTCGTCGGCCAGAATCAAGTTTGAAAAGATCGGGCCCTTCTGCACCACGAACTGCTGATCCTGCGGGCGATAGATCAGCGTGCCGATCAAGTCGGCGGGCAGCAGGTCCGGCGTGAACTGCAATCGCTGGAAGCCGGTGCGAATCGCCTTGGCGAGACAGGCGACGGCGGTGGTTTTCGCTAAACCGGGCACGCCTTCGATCAACAGATGCCCATTGGCGAGTAGGCCAACGAGCATCCGATGAATGAGCGCCTCCTGGCCGACGATTGTCTGGCCGACTTCAGCGATCAATTGGCGAAAGGGCTTGCTGTGGGCTTTGATTTTTACGGCGAGCTGTTCAATGTCTTCGTGGGACACGACGTCCGCAGGGGACAAGCCGCTCGCGTCGGCGGATGCTGGGGTAACGGATGACATCACTCAATTCCTTCGTTCTCTGTTCGGGTTTACTATGTGAATGATTTTAAGATAAGACGGTCGCCGATCAAACGGCGGAAAAGTGGCGACCGCTGGTAAGGCGGCCGCGGGTGTGCCGGCCGGGGAGTTTTCCGCTGCCGTCGCACGCTGTTTACTGAATACGTAGCGCCCCGCCAGCCAGTTCGCGTCGCGGCCCAGTGGCTCAAAAAATGCCGGCAAATCCGAATTAATCGTCGCCCGGGACACGGGTCGCCCGCTGGGCTTTGTGTTCTGGAAATACGTGTCCAGAAAAAAGCACTCCCGGTGGCTGTCGCAGCCCGGGCCTGCATTAGAATCAGGGCTTCCCTTATCTAGCGGAGATCCCGATGCACCGATTCAAAACGATTTTGCCGGCTCTCGCGTGCCTCGTCGTTCTGTCCGCTGCCCAGCCGTCCGCGGGTCAGGACCAGCCCCAATCGACCACCGCTACCAACCCGCTCATCTGGGCCGACGTGCCGGACCCAGCCGTCCTTCGCGTCGGCGATACCTATTATATGAGCAGCACCACGATGCACATGAGTCCGGGGCTGCCGATCATGAAGTCGGCGGACCTCGTGAATTGGGAGCTTATCGGCTATGCATACGAAACGCTCGGCGACAACGACAAGCTCACCCTGCAAAACGGCGAGAACGCGTACGGCGCCGGCTCCTGGGCCAGCAGCCTCCGCTACCACGACGGCACGTACTATGTGTCGACGTTCTCCAGCACCACCGGCAAGACACACATCTATTCGACCCGGGACATCGAGCACGGTCCGTGGCGCGAAACATCCTTCGCCCCGTCGCTCCACGACCATTCGCTATTCTTCGACGACGACGGCCGCGTGTACATGATCTACGGCGCCGGCGACGTTCGCCTCACGGAACTGCAGCCCGACCTCTCCGGCATCAAGCCCGGCGGCGTCGACCAGGTGATCATCCCCGACGCCAGCCTCGTGGCCGGACCCAACGTCGGCCTCCGCGCCGAAGGGGGCGCATATGGAAAAGATCAACGGCAAGTACTACCATTCGATGATCACCTGGCCGCGCGGCGGCATGCGCACCCAGCTCATCTTCCGCTCCGACAATCTGCTCGGGCCCTACGAAGGCAAGGTCGCCCTGCAATATCCGCGGCACCGCACAAGGTGGCTTGATCGACACGCCCGCTGGCGATTGGTACGCGTTCCTGTTCCAGGACTACGGTGCCGTCGGACGCATCCCGTTCCTCGTGCCGGTCGAGTGGCAGGACGGCTGGCCCGTTATGGGTGTCGACGGCAAGGTGCCCGACACGCTCGACATCCCCGCGGGCGCGCAGAACGTGTCCGGAGTCTCCGGCTCAGGGGTTTCCGGCATCGTCGCTTCCGACGACTTCGTTCGCACCGCCGACCAGCCCGCTCTCCCGCTCGCCTGGCAGTGGAATCACAATCCGGACGATCGCTTCTGGTCGCTCACCGAGCGGCCCGGCTTCCTGCGGCTAACTACCGGCCGGATCGACCGCGACTTCCTCAGTGCGAGAAACTCTCTAACGCAGCGTACATTCGGCCCGCAATGTTCGGGCACTGTCGCGCTGGATGTGAGCCAGATGAAGAATGGCGACGTCACAGGGCTCGCCGTGCTGCAGAAAAAATTCGGCCTTGTCGGCGTTGCGATGGAGAACGACACCAAATCAGTCGTGATGCAAAGTGCCGAGGACGACACTCCCCGGCAACTGGCGAGCGTCCCACTCAAGCAGAACACGGTCTACCTCCACATCGACTGCGACTTCCGCGACCGCACCGATAAGGCCTATTTCTACTTTAGCCTCGACGGCCAGTCGTGGGCCCCGCTTGGCGAGCCATTGCAAATGGCCTACACGCTCCCCCACTTCATGGGCTACCGCTTCGCGCTGTTCAACTTTGCCACCAAAACCTCCGGCGGCCACGTCGACTTCGACTACTTCCACATCGGCGATGAGGCTACGATTCTCCCCCGAGCCTTTTGATGCCCACATCGTCGACCAGCAATTTCATTTGCTGGATGGCAATTTCGTTGAGCTTCTTGAGCCGAGCGGGCTGGGGCAGGCTTTCTTGGATGAATAGAGCGTTAAGGTTTTCGAGATTCGAGAGGCAGACGAGTTGAGCCGCGTTGGCTTCGTCGCGGATGTTGCCTTTCTTTCCCGGATTGTCGTCGCGCCACTTCTTGGCGGTCATGCCGAATAGTGCCATGTTGAGCACGTCGGCTTCGCTGGCGTAGACGAGATTGACCTGGGCTTTGTTGAGCGCGGGCGGGATCAGGTTCGATTTGATTGCGTCGGTGTGGATGCGGTAATTGATCTTGGCGAGATTCCGCTTAATGTCCCAGCCGAGCTGTTGGCGCTCGTGCTCTTTGAGACGCTGGAACTCCTTGATGAGATAAAGCTTGAATTCGACAGAGATCCAGGCCGCAAACTCAAACGCGATGTCGGCATGGGCATAGGTTCCGCCGTAGCGGCCGGCCTTGGAGACGATGCCGATTGCACCTGTTTTCTTGATCCATTGCTTGGCTGTGAGGACGAAGCTATTAAGTCCGGCCTGGTTTCTAATCCCATCGAATTCGATGGGATTAAAACTCGGGTTGTTCAAGTGCTCCCAAATGCCCAAGAACTCAATTGTATTGCGGTTTCTGAGCCAGTTCTGGATGAGGTAATCCGTACGCTCGGCGTCCTTATACCGAGCAATGTCGGTGA
This sequence comes from uncultured Planctomycetota bacterium, assembly GCA_963847905.1. Classification (GTDB taxonomy): domain Bacteria; phylum Planctomycetota; class Planctomycetia; order Pirellulales; family Lacipirellulaceae; genus DASYDU01. The sequence continues at coordinate 40,936 of CAWKBP010000014.1, forward strand.
TGCAGATGAAGTCCATCTCGTCGCGAGATTGAACGGTGATCTCTTTGCTTAAGACGTTGATTTTCGCCATCGCGGTGACTCTTGGATGGGCGGGATGAGAAGTGCGGCACGCAGCACAGATTATGCCCGGCTGGCGGGGGGATGGCAACTGACGGAGCGAACCCGTCGGCCGACTGCTGAAGGCGGAGAATAGAGATCGGGGAAAAAAGGCGGCAGAGGCTACACGTCGCGATCCGCCGTCGCCCTGCTCTGCCGATCCTGGTGCACCCTTTCCGCGCTGCTGCTCACGTACTGAAACACAAACGCTGCTGCCAGGAACGCTGCCAGTGCGAGTCCTTCGGCCGCCGTCGGCCACCGGCCCGACGTGCGACAGCCATTGAGCATCGCAAACGTGAGCACAAACGTAATGAAGATGCTGATCGCCGCGTACATCGGAAAGGCGTCGGCCAGGCTCACCTTGATAATGCAGAACTGGGCCGCCACGATCGTCACCGCGATCACCGCATACGCCAACCAAGCCTCGGCAACAAACAGCGGCGGCGCGCCCCGCCACAACACCTTCACCCGCTCCATCACGAGCACCGCGGTGACGTTGAGAATCAGCCCGACGAGGATAACTTTGAATGGAGACATAGCAGCAGGGAGCAAAGGGCATGGGGCAGGCGGCATGGAGTGGGGAGCGGGACCGGAGCTTAGAGCATAGGGCGGTGAGCGAAGGGCCAGAAGGGGTCGCCGTCCGACGCGGCATTGGACTCTCCGCTCTCCGCTCTCCGCCCTCCGAACCCTCTTGCCTCCCGCTGCGATTGCTACACCCCGGACAACCGGACCTTCCCCCGCGGTTCGTGCTCGCCCTCGTGACCTAGGCTTCAAATGGTGGAGTACGGAAAACGCGGAGGGCAGAGAGCGGAGGGCCAGACGCCATGCATACGATCGTCGAAGTCGAAAATCTGACGCCCCAGGAACAAGAGCTCGTGCGGGCCGCCATGTTGAATCAAGGCCTGCTCGAGGTCGCCATGCGCTCCGAGACCCACGGCCGGGCGATCGTCGCGGGCCGCAAAAAGTTCTTCGACCCCAAAGACCGCGCCGTCGCCGAGCAATACATTTCGCTCCTCGCCAACTTGAAGGCCATGGAACTGATCCACGAAGCGGCAAGCAAGAACGCCTACGAGCTGACCAATTTCGGCTGGCAACTGAGTAGAAAGCTGGGCCGCGGGGTTTAGGGCGTAAGGTTGAAGTCGTAAGTCATCGCCAGACGCCCAATCGATTTCGACCCTATAACTTACGACCAACGCCTTACACCTTACGACTAGTTCGGCTCAAAGGAAATGAAATGTCTACCGCAACCCTAGATGGAGATTCGCTCGAGACCGCCGAGTCGCTCGTTTCCGCCCTCGGCCTCGACGACAGCTTCCAGCCGCAAGAGCCGGCCAGCATCAAAGACACCGGCCTGACCGACTCACTCGTCGAAGACCTGGTGCTCAAGTTCCTCGTCGGCATCGGCTCCGAAAGCGGCCGGGCGATCTCCGACAACGTCGCCCTCCCGATGGCGATCCTCGAAGACCGCCTCACCGCGCTCCGCCAACGCCAAGAAATCGCCCCCAGTGGCTCGGCCATGCTCGGCGACCATATCTACCGACTCACCGACACCGGCCGCGACCGCGCCCACCGCGCGCTCCGCGAATGTGCCTACGTCGGCCCGGCCCCCGTCCCGCTCGACGACTACATCAGCTCCGTCGGCGCCCAGTCGATCGCCTCCGAACGCCCGCGCAAAAAGCAACTCGAAAAAGCCTTCGCCGACATCCACGTCGAAGCCGAAATGCTCTGCCAGCTCGGCCCGGCCATCAACGCCGGCAAGGGCATGTTCATCTACGGCCCGCCCGGCAACGGCAAAACAACCATCGCCCAACGCATCACCCGCTGCTTCGGCCAGAACATCCTCATCCCCCACGCGATCACCGAAGGGGGCAAGATCATCAAGATGTTCGACGCCTCCTGCCACCGCGCCGTCCGCACCGTCACCGAAAGCCTCTTCCGCACCGCCGAGTTCGACCGCCGCTGGATTCGCATCGAACGGCCCACCGTCGTCGTCGGCGGCGAGCTCACCATGGACAGCCTCGAGCTCAAGCACGACCCCGTCTCGAACGTCAGCGAAGCCTCGCTCCAACTCAAGAGCAACTGCGGCTGCCTGCTGATCGACGACTTCGGCCGCCAGCGGTGCAATCCCACGGAGCTCCTCAACCGCTGGATCATCCCACTCGAGAACCGCGTCGACTACCTGAGCCTCTCGAACGGCCGCAAGATCGAAGTCCCCTTCGAACAGCTGATCATCTTCTCAACGAACCTCGAGCCCCACGAGCTGGCCGACGATGCGTTCCTGCGTCGGATCCCGTTCAAAGTCGAAGTCGGCAACCCGTCGCTCGAAGAGTTTCAGCTGTTGTTCCAGATCTTCGCCAAGAAGTTCCAGGTAGAGTGCCCGCGGCCCATGGTCGACTACCTGGTCCAAACGCACTACCAAGGCGGCGGCCGCCCACTACGCCGCTGCCACGCCCGCGACCTCTTGGAACAAATCATCTACTTCTGCGCGTACAACGAAGTCCCGCCGCTAGTAAACGAGTCGAACCTCGACCGCGCCGTCCGCAACTACTTCACCGCCCTCAAAGGCGACTGAGCCTTTCTTCATTTTTCATTTTTCATTTTTCATTTTTCAATTTGCAATCAATTTTCTGCCCGCTTCAATTCCGCCCGGCTCTCGACTCTGGACCCTCAACTCTCGACTCTCAACCTGTGGGAGGCGTCTCCGACGCCGATTGACCTTCGCCCCACCCGCATCGGTCCCGCCGCGGCTGCTGAACCTCCGTCCGACATTGCCTATTACAGCGCATAGCCGATCAAGCACGCGATCGCGGCGACGACTGTGGTGGCAATCAACAGGTCGCGCAGCCCAAACTTCCACGGCCGGCCGAACCAGATCGGCACCACGAATGAGGCGATGAGTACGGAGGCAGCCCACGAAGCGATCACGATCAATGCACACCAGGCAGCGGCTCGGAATATCGTTTGGACCAACATGGCAGAATGGCGACCTCTCAGTACGCCGGTTATTGTACCACCGGCCACCACCGCTCACCTCAACCGCTTCCGTGTATCGCCCCTGCTCCTCTGGCTCTAGACTCTCGACTCTGGACTCTCGACCCTCCACTCTGCCCGCCCCCAGCCCCCGGCTTGCCCGGACTGAGCTCGCCGAAGCCTGCCGGGGGTTTTTTCCGCCCGCCTCGGTTCCAGCCGGCTCTCGACTCTTCCAATGCCCACGTCCCCGCTCTGGTTCAGAGCCCTCAGCGTAATCGCGGTGGTGAGGGCGACGGCACATACCTCTGATAAATGCACCGGCAGACGCTGTCGCCAGTAAAATGCTGGCTTCCGCACTGGATTTGCCGACAGTCGATATCGATGTATCGCAACGCGAACTCCTTTGACTTCGGCGCACTTCCCAGCTACGAAATAGTGCGATTTAGATGCATTGGGTATTTCACATCCCCCCGCAATTGCCTAGACTGCCGGGTGACTGCACTGGTGCTGGACGCATGTACATAATCACAGTATGCTTAATTAACGGCCTCCGACTCACATAAAGGTGAATAAGTGGGCATCAATTTCTTTGAAGAACAAGCCGAGCAGTCGCAAGTTAAGACTGCCATCGTGACCAAGTATTTCACTGCGTGGGCAAAGGTCATTGGTGGGTACGTCGGCAAGCAAGAGGACAAGCGAATAGCGTATATCGATCTTTTCGCCGGCCCTGGTCGTTATAAAGACGGTGCCCAATCCACACCGCTATTGATTCTCGAAAATGCAATTGCCAATCCGTACTTGCGAGAGAATCTCGTAACAATGTTCAACGACAAGGATCCGGCCAATTCCAGCTCGCTTGTGAAAGCCATCAAAGAGCTACCGGGAATCAAGAAATTGAAGTACGAGCCAGAGGTCAATACGGACGAAATAGGCGAGGAAATCGTAAAGTTATTTGAGCAAATGAATTTGGTGCCGACGTTATTCTTCGTCGACCCATGGGGTTACAAAGGGTTGTCGCTTCGGCTAATCAATTCTGTGTTGAAGGACTGGGCATGTGAATGCATTTTCTTCTTCAACTACAGCCGCATCAATATGGGGCTGGCAAATCCAATCGTGCAAGAACATATGGATGCGTTGTTCGGCAAGAAACGGGGTAAAGCGTTGCGGAAGAAGCTGGAGCCTTTGTTGCCACATGATCGAGAGCTAACAATTGTCGAAGAGATTTGCGAGGCGCTTATAGAAATGGGCGGCGAATTTACTCTCCCTTTCGGTTTCAAAAATGCGTCTGGAACGCGGACCAAGCATCATTTAATCTTCGTGAGCAAGCATCCTCTCGGCTATAAGATTATGAAAAGCGTGATGGCCAACGAGAGTTCAAGCACTGAGCAGGGTGTGCCGACGTTTGAGTACAGCCCTGCTAGCAAGAGGCAGCCACTACTATTTGAACTGGCGCGACCACTCGACGAATTGGGCGACATGCTACTCGACGAGTTTGCCGATGAGACCGCGACAATGGCGCAGATCTACGATCGTCACAATTACGGAAGGCGGTACATCGAAAAGAACTACAAGGATGTGCTGACTCAGCTAGAGATTGCCGGTAAGATTACCGGTGACCCTCCGCATGACAAACGTCGCAAGATTAAGGGCAAACCCACGTGTGCTGACGCCACCGAGTTTACCTTTCCAGCGAAGAGAAAAAATCGATGAGCGCAAATTCGACGATTGAATGGACAGACGCCACGTGGAATCCGGTTCGCGGATGTACGAAGATTAGTCCGGGCTGCAAACATTGCTACGCCGAAACGTTTGCCGAACGGTTTCGTGGCGTTCCAGGGCATCCATATGAACAAGGGTTCGATTTGCGAATCGTCCCCGAAAAGCTTGCCGAGCCATTGAGGTGGACAGCGCCGAAGACGGTCTTTGTTAACTCGATGAGCGACCTTTTTCAGGACGGGATTTCCGACAGTTATATTGAGCAAGTTGTACGGGTGATGGAGATCGCTAGTTGGCATACATTTCAAGTTTTGACGAAACGGGCAGATCGTTTGCATGATCTGCTGTCGTCGAAGCTGTCGCACGTGGCATCACTCAAACACATTTGGTGGGGTGTAAGCGTAGAGGACCGGCGGTATGGCGTCCCAAGAATCCAGGCATTACGTGATGCTCCTGCTGCCGTCCGTTTTCTCTCGATAGAACCTCTTATCGAAGATGTCGGCGGCTTGGACTTAAAGGGGATTCACTGGGTTATTGTCGGAGGCGAAAGTGGAGCCGGAGCAAGGCCCATGCACCCGGCTTGGGTAAGAAGCCTTCAAGTGCAGTGCCGACACGCCCACATTCCATTCTTTTTCAAGCAGTGGGGTGGCGTTCGGAAATCTGAAGCGGGCCGGCAATTGGATGGGTCGACGTTTGATGAAATGCCCGAGAGGGTCGTGGGATCAATGCCGACGAAACGAGAGCGGTCAATGATGATTGAAGACATAGCGAAGTGGACATCGAAAGCCGCTCCCACGCCTCTAATGCTGTCGCTTACGAAGCTTGCCAGTGCATCAGCGTATTCTCAGTAAATCTCCGCTGAGTTGGGAACGTCGAATTCCGAAGGTTCGCTATGACGTTTCCAAACTGCCAAAATGTGCGTACGCTCGCCAAGTGCTAAAGGCTAATAGTTGACTTCTCGAGTCCTGTCGATCGTCGCAGTCCAATCCTGTTGCCCTGTCAAAAACCTGAGCGTCCAGCTGGCCGAAAATAATCGTTGAAATCCGCACCGAGAAGGGATAGAAGGGGGGAAGAGAGCCATTAGCTCTTAGCCGTTAGCTTTTAGCCAGAGGGCGATGTGCGCTGCGGCAAGTGTGGGGTGGGGTGGCACGCCAGGAGCTTCCAGCGACGGGTTTACCGGTGCAGGACTGCCAACGCCCTTCGGCGGGACCTCAGGGACGTGCCACCCGCCGCCCACGCAGACCCATGGGGACAATTCGCGGGGCCAATTATGTCCGCTGTTGCCGACCGCGCAACCTTGATTTCACGACAAGTTTCGTGATCGCGGCGGACAAAACCAGCCAATTGTTCCCAGAAATCGATGTTTCATTCTCGGGGACAATTGCAACATGCGACAGCCACACGACTTGCGACTCCAGATGCAAAATACGCTCGGACAAAACTCAAAAAAGCTCGAGCGCCAGAGCGTTTTGTCCCTGCAATCTCGATGCAGGAGGGACAAAACTTGCGGGCGGGTACCACCAAGCCGAACGGCCGAAGGAGCATTGCCGAACGGCAACTTGCGACAACGAGAGTGGGGGCACAAACAACCTGGCGTCTTCGGCCGAAACTTGGCGTCTTCGAGAAAACCTCGACGTTTTGCGAAGGCGACAAATCCGGCGCCGAGGCACGAGCGGCGAGGAGCGAATTTTGGAACTTTGCCCGTGATATTCCTAAGGCGCGAATTCGAGCATTTTTGGAGCACCGAGTTGGCAATTCCAACTGGTTTTTCAGGCGTTTCGAGAAAGGAGGGGTGACAATGAAAGTGAATTTTGGAACGTGGAATCGAGTTCCGCGAACGTGTTCCAAAGTTCCAAAATTCCCACACTGACACCTAACGACCAACGACTTACGCCTTACGACTTATGCCTAACAACTTCCTAAAACCGATACCCGCCGCCCACGCCGCTAAAAAAATCGTCGGCATCGTCGCTCAGGCCCACGCCGGCGCGAACGTCCAGCACGAAGTTGTTGGTGACGTAGTAGTCGACGCCGATGTTGAACACGCTTACCACGAGCTCGTCGGCTGCACCATGCGTGAACACGCCGAACCACTCCGTGTACATCGTGCTGTCCTCGGTGAGCTCGAAGCCGAGCACCGCCGACTGGCTCATCGCCAGCGATTTGTCGGCCTGTTGATCCTCGGGCAGGAAGCCGAAATCGGCGAAGCCGTCGGTGGCGAAACCGGTGCTGCCCGCGACGTCGTCCCCTCGGCGATCTCCCACTGGTAGATATAGTCGAGGCCGATGCCGACGCGGCCGGTCGTCCAATCTTCGCCGCCGGTGGGCAGCGACGAATTGATTTCGAGCGCGCTGGTCGGCCGCCAGGAGCAGTCGTCTTGTTCCGTGATCTGAAACTTGAACGACCAGCGCAGATCCTCGGCGCCGCTCTCCTCGGGCTCGCCGTCGACCGACACCCAGGCGTAGTCCCAGCGGAGGCGGAACTCGATGTCGTCCGAAAGCCCGAAGCGAAACATCGACTCGGGGCCGGTATGGGCCGTTTCGACTTCGCCATCCTGGTCGTGGTAGAAGAACGTGTAGCCGGCCTCGACCTGGAACACACCGCGGCCGACCGTGGTGGCCGACTGCGTAAAATCGTGCCGCTCGGTCTCGATCCGCTCGTCGTAGGGGTTTTTGTGAGACCCGCAACCGTAGAGGTCGTCGCAGAACTCGAAGGGGGCGGCGGAGCTGGCCGCGGCAAGCGCGGAAAGAGAGCAAAGCAAGAAACAGCCCGCCCCGCAAAGTTTACCAACAACCGCAACATAGAATCCCCCGTATCGACAAGATCGGCGGATTCACATCGCCAGATTGGCGGATTCAACCGACGCCGGCAAAACCGGCATTGGCGACAGAGTCACGCGTACGGAAGAGTATGACTGGCAGATGGAGGACAGGGTAGCCCGAGAGATATGCCATCAACCTGGGTTTACAGCGACGAGGAGGCGGAAATTGGAAGCACGACTTGAAGCAGGGCAAATGTCCGCCGAATACGACGGCGTCGTGGAATAGGGAATTTGCCAGCGGTCACCACGACGTGGCGAGTCCGCTGCTTCTCGTGGCTGCAATACGCCCGCTCGATTAGGCGGCAAACAGCGGTACCCGGAAAGATGCAGTTAGACACCAGCCGCTTCGAGCGGCACCGCGACCATCGCCGACGGGACGACGAGATAGGTTAGCTCGTCGGCCGGCTTGTTCGTTTCGGCGAACGACTCGGCGTCGATCGGGTCGATCATCGAGAGGAAGCCATCGCAGGTGAGGTAGCCGAGCGGATGGTCGCCCGAAGTGACCACCAGCGTCGCGCAGCCGCGCGAGGAGAAGGCTTCGTAGATCTCGGGGAAGCTGGCGTCGAAGGAGATCGTCTCGGGCTTCTCCAGTGAGTGGCCGTCCGGCGTCGCGGCGAGGCCGACGAGCGTTTCGCCCGCATCCTCACTCGCGGCGACGCCGACGAGCTTGCCCTCGTGGTCGACATAGGGCCGCACGGGGATGCCAGCGCGGCGGAGCGAATCGGCCAGCTCACGATGGTCGGCGTCCTGTTCCAACAGCGCGGGGAACGGCTCCATGATGTCCTGGGCAACGACGTTGGCAAACGGATTGCCGGTCGCCATTTCGGCCTGCCAGTCGGCGAGTTCCTGGTTGAATTCGCCATGCAGGACGACGCAATCGCCGCCCGAGTGGACCGCGAGGTCGAGCGTCTCGAGCGCTTCGGCAAGGAATTGGTCGGCATTGCTGCCGGCGGCCCAAGGGACGACGGCACTGGTGAGCGTGGGGCGAGGAATCGATTCGTGATGGCTCTCGCGGCTACCAAAATCCTTGGCGAGCGTCTCGGCGACCGTCTTGGCGGCGGTGAGCGATTGGCCCACGAGCAGCGTGGCGAAGCGGCCGTCGCCAAAGTAGGCGGCAATCGCATTCTCGCCGACCGCCCGCTTGATCGCGCGGGCCGCGGTGTTCACGAGTCCGCGGCTGGCGGTCTCGCCGCTCTTGCGACGAATGCCGGAGTACCAATCGATCGACGTGACCAGCAGCGAATGTTGCGACGAGCCGACCTCGTCGCTGGCCGCCAGCTTCCGCAATTTCCGCAACAGCCCGCGCCGCGAATACATGCCCGGCACGGTCGAGCGCGACGACTGCACGAGCAGCCGCCGTTCGAATTCGAGATACCGCGCCCCGGTGCGGACGCGGGCCAAAAGCTCGCCGCGACTCACCGGCGTGCGGAGCGCGTCGTGAGCGCCGGCCGCGTACCAGGCGGCGAAATCGGTGTGCTTCGCCGGATCGTACAGGAAGATTCGATAAAGCGGATTGTCCGCTTCGTGGGCAAAGGCGGCGGCGGTCGGCTCGCTGATGCCGCGGCCGTCGACGATCACGAAATCGGTGACCGAGTAACGCCGCCAGTGGGCATCCTGGTCGAAGTCGTTGGACGTCTGGACCTGGTAGCCGACGGCCTCCAGGACCCAGGAAACTTCGTGCAAGCAGCGCAACGTCCTGCGAAACCACGACGACATGCAACGGGCGGGATTCGGACGACATCGCAATTAGCCTTGTACGTTGGGAGATTGGGCGGCGTCGGGAGCTGGGCTTGCCGAATACCGGGATTGGCGCGTTTGGTCCACTCACAACCCTAGCATAGGCCCGCTGGCGAGGCGGGCAGAATCGCGGGAACGTCCGCCCGGATTGCGAGGAAATGCTAGGCTTTCTCATGGACAAGTGCGCAGAATCCGAAGAGGCTGCCCGCGCGCCGTCCGCCCATTCGTTCCCGGCCGCACCAGACGCACGAGCGTGCGCCGGCCGCCCGCGCCCTACTCACCCCTGCCGACCCGCACCGTGACCCATATCACGCTCTCGAAAAAGACGACCTCGAAACCGAGTCTCGAGTTCTACTCCGACGCCGGCGGCGAATCGCGCCGCATTACGATCGAGAACTTCCCGTTCCGCATCGGCCGCGCCGAGACGGCCGACCTCCGCGTCGAGTCGGTCGAAGTCTCGCGCGAGCACGCCGAGATCGTCGAGCGCAACGGGATGTGGCTGGTCCGCGACTTGGGCAGCACCAACGGCACGCAAGTCAACGGCAAGCCGATCAAGGAGACGCTGCTCTCCGACGGCGACATCCTCAAGGTGGCCCAGTCGGAGCTGACGTTCATCGCGTCGCCGGTGTCGCAGTTTCAGCGGATGGTGACGCAGCCGATCCAATCGAAGAAGGTGCCGTCCGCGCTGAGCGCGCTGCCGGCGGAGATCGCCGCCACGCGGATGATGACCGAGGCCACGCTCTGGCAGGCGATCCCCGTGCAGTTGCTCTCGGCCGTGTCGCTGCGGCATGGTGTGACCGAGGCCCTGTTCGCGCCGACCACCGCCAGCCCCAAGCAGCAGCCGCTGTTCGACCAGGCCCACGCGGTGGGCGATCGCTACCGCGAGCTGGAGCGGATGCGGGCGATCGAGCTGGCGACCGCGCGGATGGACGCCAGCCGGTTGTTCCTCGCGGTGGGCGCCGCCGAGACCGAAATCCCGCACCGGCTGTTCTCGAGCCTCAAGCAATTGCAGGGACACTTGCCGAGTAGTTGGGAGTTGGGCATCACGATCTCGCTGCCGACAGACGTTGACATCCTGCGAATCACCGAGGCCTATCGCGAGGCCCGCGACCATGGCCTGCTGGTTGCGTTCGACGAGTTCCAGGGCAATGGCGGGCAGGTAATGCATCTCGAATCGCTGCTGCCCGATTATCTGGTGCTGGCCGCGAACATGACGAAAGATTTGACCTCGACGCGGCAGCCAATGCGGCGGCTGGAATCGCTGCTCGCGGCCTGCGAAGAACTAGTGATCAAGCCGGTGTTGCCGCGGAACGACTCGGGCCATGTCGTGGCGATGTGCCAGGAGATCGGCTTCGACCTCGTCCTGCAGTCGGCGGCACGGAAAGTGACGCCACCCGCGGCACCGCCAGTCGCGCTGCCAGTCGCGGAGCTGATCGCTTCGAACTAACGGCCTTTTACAATTCGCTTGCAACGTTTTCGAACCGACCGAACCTCATGTCGACCGGCACCCAACCCTGCGAGATCGTGATACCCGGCTATACGCTAGCCGATCGCATCGGGTCGGGCGGCTACGCGGAAGTCTGGCGCGCCGAAGCGCCGGGCGGCATTCAGAAAGCGGTCAAAATCGTCTACGGCTACTACGACGATGAATTCGCGTCGCAGGAACTCAAAGCGCTCGAACGGATCAAGGGTGTGCGGCATCCGTTCCTGCTGTCGCTCGAACGGTTCGAGATCATCAGCGGCCGGCTAGCGATTCTGACCGAGCTGGCCGACATGAGTCTCGACCAGCGGCTCCGCGAGTGCCGCGCGGAAGGTCTCACCGGCATCCCGCGCGGCGAATTGCTGCAGTACATGGCCGACGCCGCCGAAGCGCTCGACTTCCTCGCGCAGAAGCACAGTCTGTTGCACCTCGACATCAAGCCCGAAAACTTGCTGGTCCTGGGTGAGCACATCAAGGTGGCCGACTTCGGGTTGGTGAAGGAGCTCGCGTCGCGGACGCAGAACTCGCTGGTGTCGGGCATGACGCCGACGTACGCCGCGCCCGAGATGTTCGACGACGACCCGACGGCCCACAGCGATCAATACAGTCTGGCGATCGTGTATCAGGAAATGCTCGTGGGCACCCTGCCCTTCCCCGGCCGCACGGCCGCCCAGCTGGCGAAGCAACACATGCTGGCCGAGCCGCAATTGAAGTCGCTACCGGAAGCGGACCGCTCCGTGATCGCGCGGGCGCTGGCGAAGAAGCCGGAAGAGCGGTTCCCATCGTGCCGCGAGTTTATCGATGCACTGCAGGGCCGCGGCGCTGCGCCCGCGATTGTGCCGACGGAGAAGCCTCGCCCGGCAGCCACTCCTTCGTCGCCAGCAGTAGCGGATGTCGACGATACCAAGCCGCCGTCGTTCTCCGCAACCCTCCGCCGAACGCCGGGGCAATCGTTCGGCGCGGGCGAAGTGAAGCACACGCAGCCGGTGGTGCGCGGAGCGACGGTGGCGGAAGAACCGCCGGTTCCTGCTCTGCCGCCCGAGCCGTTCATTCCCGAGGAGTCGATCGACATCGAAGTGCCGCCCGCGAACGCAGCACTCGCGAGTGAGCAGCCAACGCTCTATGTCGCGCTCGGCGGCGCGGGGATTCAGACGCTTTGTCGCTTCCGCGCGCTGACCGCGACGGGCGACTTGGCAACCGAAACACACGATTCAATGGCGGTGCTCGCGCTGGATACCGATCGCGACGAGTTGCGCGAGGCCACGTCGGCTCGCTGGAAATCGCCGCTGTCGCCCGACGACACGTTCCATTTGCCGCTGCGGCTGCCCAAGAGTTACGACAACTCGCGTGAAATCCTCAGTTGGGTGAGCCGCCGCTGGCTGTACAACATTCCGCGGTCGCTCGAGACACGTGGATTTCGTCCGCTCGGACGCGTCGCGCTAGTGGACCACGCGCAGCGGGTGCTCGCGCTATTGGATCAAAGGTTGCAACGCCTCGCGGCCACCTTGACCAACGAGGCAGACTATCCCGGTGACACCGCAATCCGAGTTGTCGTGCTGACCGGGATGGGTGGCGGCACCGGAGCGGGCACGGCGATCGACGTTGCCAATGCAGTGAAGTCGTTGGCGACCGCGCGGGGTATCTCGGTCGACGTGCAGGGCTTCTTCATTTGCACCTGCTTCGCTAGCAACAATCAATCGCCGCTCGTGGCGGCCAATACCTACGCGCTGCTCACCGAGCTGAATCATGCGATGGGCCTGGGCAACGATGGCAAGAATGGCCAGACGACAAAAGCCGCGTCGTTCGAGTCGAGCGAGTCGCCGTTCGACAGCGTGTATTGCATCCCATCGTGCGCTCGGACGACCGAATCGCAAGGTACCGACGCGCTCGACTTAGTGGCCAAATACCTGGCACTGGAAACCAAGCCGGGAGCCCGGTCCGCACTCCGCTCGTGCCGCGCCGCGAAAACGCCGCGCGAACAAGCGCGGGGTCGATCGCTGGTCCTGAAGAAGCTCGGTTTCGCGTCGCTGGCCGACCGCAAGCGGGAGTTTATCCATCAATTGGCCGCCGACCTGGCCGACGCGATCAAGCGACATTGGCTGGCCACGGACAACAGCGCCGATTGGGAGCGGCTGGTGCGCGACGAGCAGCAAGCTGCGAACGTGCCGAAATTGGCGGTGCCAAGCGAGGGCGAGAACGGCCCGCGACCCGAGGTATTGCCGGTCGACGACACGACGCCGCTGGCATTACGGGGCCGGTTCAAGGAACAGATGTCGCTCGAATTTGCCAGCGAAATGCTCGCGGCGATTGCGCGCGAACTCGAGGCCCGAGACGACCACGGCCGGCCGCTGCTTTTGCCGCGCGAGGCGAAGCCGCTCGTCGATGCGGCGCGGGCCGCTGTGATGGCGATCGATGCCGACAAGAATGGTAAATCGCGCGGCGATGGTGCGCGGTTCGCCGGCTCCCCGGTGCTCCGCCCATTGATTGCTGCCAGCAGCCAGCGCGTCCTCAGTCGCGCGATCCACGAATTTGATGTGAAGGAGCCCGACCGCTTCCTCCCTGCCGACTCGATCGACGAGCGTCTACAGACGGAGAGCGAGTCGCTATTGGAAGAGAGCTTTGCCCAGCCGGAGCTCGCCGGCGCTTTGATGGAACTGATCGAGCTCGACGAGGCACTCAAGCGCACGATCGCCCAGGCGACCAGCGACATGCTGCAGTGTGGCTGCGAACGGCGGACGATCGTCGTTGTGCCGCAGAACCAGCTGCAGGGCGTGGCGGCGGAGAAAATTCGCGCGGCCCGACCTTTAGCAGCCGTCGTGGCGGCCGACGTCGACGACGTGTTGATCGTCTCAGAAGAGGCGGGCATCTCGCCGCGCTCCTTCGCGCTGGGTCTGGAGCGAGTATTTCCCGGCATCGCCGAAGCAGCGGGGCGCCTGTTCACGCGGATCGACATCGAGTGGCAGAATCCGGTTTGATTCGGCGGCGCGCCTGTATTTTCGGAAAATGCCGGGCAGACTCACTTTGACCCCTACTTCCGGGTGAGGTAGTCTTCCTTACGGCGCGAGGCAGTCGGCGTTTGGCGGTACGAGTCCGCGCATTTGAAGTCGTGCCGCGTCCGCAACTCTGGCGATGATGCGATGACCACTCCGCAAACGAGCAAACAGGTCCACTGGTTTTGCCTCGTTCCCGCGCTAACGGGTGCGATCGCGCTAATGGGCTGGGTACTCGGCGACGACCGGCTCAAAAGTGTGGTGCCGGGATTGATCGCGATGAACCCGCTCACCGCGATCTGCTTTCTCACGTCGGCCGCGGCACTCTGGTTGTGCGCCAATTCGCCCGCGCGCCGTCGGCCAAGGTTGGCAGCGAGCTTGGGAGTTGCCGTCGCGCTGGTGGGCGGCGTGAAGTTGGGTTCCTATTTGTTTGGTTTCGACGTCCCGATCGACCGCTGGTTGTTTGCCGACGCGCTGGGCGACAACCGCATGGCGCCCGAACACGGCGCTTTGCTTCCTGATGACCGGAGTGGCGCTGGCCACGATTGATCGCGTCCCCATGCGAAGCTATTGGCCGACGCAGTTGGCGACATTTATCGTGGCCACGGTGTCGCTGGTGTCGCTGATCGGTTACAGCTATGGAGCGACTTCGCTCTATCAGATGGCCGCCTATGTGCCGATGGCGCTGAACACGGCTGGCGCATTTGGCGTGTTGTCGCTTGGCATACTGCTTGCGCGGCCGGAGCGTGGTGTGGTCGCGGTGATTTTTGCACCGGGACCGGGCGGCGTGATGGCCCGGCGTTTGCTCCCGGCCGTAATTGCAATTCCAGTATTCCTCGGTTGGATGCGGATCGTCGGCCAGCGGCTCGGTTATTTCGACACCGAGTTTGGCGCGGCGTTGATGGTGGCCGTCACGGTGATGTTGTTTGTTGTCGCGGTCGGCCGGATCGCGGCGGCGCTCAATCGCTCCGAGGCGGCACGGAAGGAAGCCGAACTGCGAATCCTCAATTTGAATGAAGAACTTGAGGAGCGCGTGCGAGTTCGCACGACCGAACTGGCGGCCGCGAATCTCGATCTCTTGCAGAAGAACCAGGAAAACGAAATGTTCGTGTACAGTGTGTCGCACGACCTGCGCTCACCGCTCGTAAACCTGCAAGGCTTCAGTCAAGAGCTCGCTTTCGTAACACAGACGATCCGCAAGCTGATCGCCGAAGGGGGACTGCCGGCCGACAAATCAAAGCAGGGGATCGAGCTGGTCGACGTCGATATGCAGCGCGGCATCCACTTTATCCAGACCGCGGTCAGCCGGCTCGGCGGCATCATCGACGCCCTGTTGCGGCTCTCGCGTGCCGGCCGCGTCGAATACCAGCCGCAGGGAATCGATACCAATCGCCTGGTCGCCCGGATCGTCGAGAGCATGTCGGCGACGATGTTCGACTGCGGCGTCGCGGTCGAAATCGGCGATTTGCCAGCCTGCCGCGGCGATGCAATCGCCATCGAGCAGGTCTTCGCCAACCTGATTGGTAACGCGGTGAACTATCTCGACGCGACCCGGCCGGGAAAAATCGAAGTCGGCAGCGTGAACGCCGATTCCGATGGCGAGAGCGACCCCCAGCGGACGATCTACTTTGTGAAGGACAATGGTCTGGGAATCGATCCCGAGTATCGGGACAAGGTTTTTCAGGCCCTCAAGCGACTCCATCCCGAAGTTGCTCGCGGCGAGGGCATCGGGCTGGCGATCGTCAAGCGGATCGTCGATCGGCATGGCGGCGAGATCTGGTTCGAGTCGGCGGTGGGCGAGGGCACGACGTTTTTTGTGAAATTGCCGCATTCCAACTCGATCGCGGAAGCCGCGCCCGAGTGTCGTGCGCTCAGCCAAGAAAGGAGTAATCAGGATGCCCAGCGAAATGCTCGAAATCCTGTTGGCGGAAGACGATGAAGGCCAGGCGTTTTTGGTCCAGCGCAATTTGGAGCGGGCCGGCGTCGCCAATCACATCACCCGCGTCGTCGACGGGCAGCAAGCGCTCGACTTCGTGCATCGGCGCGGACGATTCGCCTCGCGCGAGGGATCGGGGCCGCTACTGTTGATCCTCGACATCAACATGCCGCGGGTCGACGGCGTGGAAGTGCTCACCAAGCTCAAAGCCGACGAAGCGACGGCCATGCTGCCGGTAATCATGCTGACCACCACCGACGATCCGCGCGAGATCCAGCGCTGTTACGAACTGGGCTGCAATGTGTATGTGACCAAGCCGGTGGAATACGAAGACTTTGTCGAGGCCGTCAAGCGATTGGGATTGTTCCTGCAAATCATTCAGGTGCCTGAATAGGACCGGGGCAAGATTGCGAGTCGAACATGGATAACAAAGAATCAATCCTGGTTGTGGAAGATGACGACGGCGTGGCCTATCTGCAGTGCCGCGTGCTGGAGCGCGCCGGCTACCGAGCTACGTCGGTCGCCTCGGAACAGGCGGCGCTCGAGTTTCTCGCCAACAACGACGTGGATCTTGTGATACTCGACTATCGCTTGCCAGGCGAGCGGACCGGGCTCCATCTGTACTCGGACATGAAGGCGGCCGGGCATGTCGTCCCGGTAATCGTCGTCACCGGCTTCTCGGACGAGATGACCGTGATCCGCGCGCTCCGCGCGGGGGTGCGCGATTTCGTCAGCAAGTCGCACGACTATTTGACCTACATTCCGGAGGCGGTCGATCGGGTGCTCCAGCAGAATCGCCTGGCGAAGCTGTTAGAAGACGCCGAAGCCCGCTTCCATTCGTTCCTCGACAATGTGCCTGCCGTGACGCTGATCAAGGACCACGAAGGGCGAATCGTCTATGCGAACAAGCGATTCGAGTCGCTCTTCCCGCAAGTCACGTGGCAAGGAAAGCGGGAGAGCGAGCTGTTCTCCGCGGAGCAGACTCCCGAATACGACGAAGGAATCTTTGAGCAGCTGAGCCGATTGACTGCGGCGAACGGCGCTGTCGGCCAGTGGTCGACGCATGCTTTTCCCATCAACGGGACACTCGGCACATCGCTGTGTGGGGTGGTGGCGTTTGAGACAACCAGCGCGTGAGCAGCGCTGGATTCAGCAGCACTACGAAGGCTGCTCACCTTTCTTCGCCGGCGCGTTCTCGGCCGACACACTCGGTTGCGAAGCCGAAGTCGGCTGGGCGATCGGCAAAGTGTCGCCCTGTGCGGGCCGCGACTCGCGCGTACCGACGTCGACCGCCTGGTACAGGCCGACGGATGCTTCGACGACAAATGTCTGCGCGTCGGCGACCTGCAGTTCGCTTAACAGCACGGCCGTGAGGTCATACGCGCCGCTGTTTGGATCGCCGCTGGCCGCGAGCATCACCATGCCGCCGTCCGCTTGGCTATTCGCCCCTTGCATCTGCCGTTGAGCATCGGCCGAGAAGAACGTCTGGTCAGAATTTCTGCCAGAATCCCGATTGCGCCCGGAATCCGTGGTGGTCGAATCCTGCGTCTGCTTCTGCGGCGAGAGTTTCACTTCGTGGAGCTCGGCCAGCACTTCGTCGATCGCGGCCCGTTCTCGCTGGAGCGCGTCGAGCGATGTTGCGACACTTTCGTCGAGCAGCGTTTTACCTGGATGTTTGTCGATCGAGTTGGCGTCATCCGCTGTTAAATCGTCGTCAAGTTCGTCATCTAGTGTCGAAACGCGACGACCATCGACGTCGGCAGCCAGCAGCAGTGAGCCGGACGAATAGTCTCCAAACACGACATCGTGGGTTTTGAAAGTGCTAGTAGCGGCAAAGCTCGACGACTCGGAAGTGCCTGGCGTGGCCAGTTGTGAATAGTAGTTGCCTGAATCGATTAATTCGTGGGGGCCAATCTTGGGCGGCGCATTTTGACCATACGTGAACGAGCCTCCTCCAACTGGTATTTGGGCTAGCGCCCACCGTAGCCGCCAATGGCTGATTCGGATCTCGCTGCCCGCCCGGATCCTTCGGCAGCGACTCCGAAAACGAAGTTGGTGGATCCGCAACGTACGTTGTGCTTCCGCCGGTGCCGACTCCTCCGCCGAGCAAGTACACGGGAGGTCGGTCGAGGCCTGCATTCGATCCGTATCCTTGCCGATGGTCGCCAAACAGGCTACGAGCCGGCAGGTTTTCCCAAGGGGCGTCGCCGAATGGGCCAGCCGCTGCGAGCGCGGGCCGATCCATCGCGGGCGGCCGGCTTTCCCAGATGGCGATCACTGTGATCGAGTTGGCATCAAAATTGATCGCGACGATGTCGATCGCTGCCACGCCGACCGTCGCGGAGAGCACGGTCCGCTGTTCCAGCGACTCGAACTGTCCGCGAAAATGCGTGGCTTCTTTCCGCCGGCGCGTGGGCCGCTTGCCGACACGGTCCGAGATTAGTTTTTTCAGATGGCTCCACATGATGCATCACATTCTATAGGTGCGGCTTCAAAAGTGTGCGGTCAATTATGCCGCGTCGGGGCGGCAGAAACTGGCTGGCCTGCCAGCAGGTTCTTCCCTTCGGCGGCGAGTTCGTCCGCCTCGCGCTCTTTGGCCTGGCTGCGCAGGCACTTGCTGTAATTGGAGTAGTGGTTGCTCAGGAGATCACGGTAGCGGTCGTGATCCGGCGCTGACTCGAAGGCCTGTCGCTGGAAGCGGACGGCTTGTTCGTATGCAGTTTCGGCGGCGGAGAATCTCCGTTGTCGATCGAATAGCAGGCCGAGGTTGTTAAAGACACCGCCCAAGTTGCTGAGCGTAGCGGCGTCGTTCGGCTCGGCAGCCGCGAGCAATCGCTTCTGAAGCGCGAGCGCCGTTTGGAACGATGCTTCGGCATCGGCATAGCGCGAGTCGCGGCTTTGGACCATGCCGAGGTTGTTGTAGCTGATCGCCAGGTCGCGCGTGTAGGAGCCGGCCAGCGGCGACTGCTTGACCAGGTTTTCTTGCAGCTTGATCGCGTTGCGGTAACACAGCTCGGCGTTTGTGCCAATCGCGACCGCGGGCCAGCGCGAAGCCCAGGTTGTTGTACGTTCGCGCGAGATCGCCCTGGTAGAGGCGATTGATTGGATGATCTGCGACCAGTTGCTGCTGGATGGCGATGGCCGCGTGATAGTTGGTCGCGGCATCATTGGCCGCAGTCGCATCGAGCAGCGAACCGAGTAGCGAGCCGAGGTTGTTGTAGCCGGCCGCGAGTACGCGCAGCGCAGTTCTCGTTGTCCGACGATTTCTCCGCTAGCGGTTTCTCGAGCGCAATGGCCGCACGGAACTGTTCGCCCGCTTCCTTCCGCCGATCGGTCTGCTGCAGTGCGAGTCCGAGATTGTTGTAGGTCGTGGCCAGGTCCGTCGCCAATTCGGCCGACGTTGCGTCCTTGTCGAGCAGGCCCAGCTGGATTTGCCGCGCCGATTCAAACGAACCAATTGCTTCCGCATCTTTCCCCGCACGGGCGAGCAACAACCCGATGTTATTCTCGGAGAGCGCGAGATTGCGAGCGGATTCGACATTCTCGGGATCCGCAGCGACACGCGAGCGCCAGATTTCGCCGGCCGACTCCTGCTTGGCCAGCGCTTCGGTGAAGTCACCAAGCCATTCGCTCAGCGCGCCCAGCCGGTTGTAGGCCCGGGCGTGGTCGGACGCCAGCGCCGGATCGTCGGCCGTTTGCTCTTCGAATTGCTGGTAGAATTCGAGACTGTCGTTGAGCATCTGCGCGGACGCCGTCAGCGCCGGGGATCGCAGCCAATTGATTTGCGTAGTTGTTGTCGAACTTGTCGATCACGTCGTGTGCCTGATGCAAATTCGCTTGCGCCGTCGCCAGCGCCCGCTCGGTCGCGGTTTTCTGTTGGACGAGCAAGAGCGAATTTGCGAGTTGGCCGACGAACACCACCAATAGCACCGCCGCGGCCGCGTACGCCACACTGCGATGCCGGCCGATCCATTTGCCGGCGCGGGTTAGTACGCTCGGCGGACTGGCGAGGATTGGCTGGCCCTCGAGGAACCGCTGCAAATCGTCGGCAAATTGCTGGGCCGTCGCGTAGCGCTCGTGCGGAAACTCGGCGATCGCTTTCAAGACGATCGTCTGGAAGTCGACCGGGATGTGGCGGTTCCAATGCCGCAGCGGCTTGGATGCATAGCGGCGTCGATCGATCACGAGCTGTGCGTCGGTCGCGTCGCCGGCCGGATGGTGCAGCGTCGCCAGTTCGTACAGCGTCACGCCCAGCGAATAGACGTCGGTGCGATGGTCGACCAGCCCGCCCTGCCCCAGCGCCTGTTCGGGGCTCATGTAGCGCATCGTGCCGAGGATGTCGCCTGTTTGGGTCAGCCCATCCTGCTCGCGGCAGCGGGCCAGGCCAAAGTCGGTAATCCAGAGTTTTCCATCGTTGTCGACCAACAAGTTCGACGGTTTGATGTCGCGATGGACGATGCCGTAGTCGTGGGCCGCGTGGAGCGCTTCGGCCGCTTGAGCGCCGAGCCGCGCGATGGTGCGGACGTGGTCGCCCGTGCCGCTGGTGCTTGTCGAGTGTTGACGACGGCTCGAACTATGTGGTTTCGATGCCCGTGTATTGCTGCGTGCCGAGTTCGATGCGAAGGAATGCAAATTCGGCGCGGTGGTGCCGACGGTCGACGGCGCCTGGCCGTGGTACAGGTCGGAGAGCATCGTCGTGAGCGACTGGCCTTCGACGAGCTGCATCGCGTAGTAGTGGACGCCGTTCTGCTCGCCCACGGCGAAGACGGGGACGATGTTCGGATGTTTGATCTGGGCCGCGGCTTGGGCCTCGTTCTTGAAGCGGCTGATTTGCTTTTCGTCGTGGCCCGCGGTGAACGGCAGGATCTTGAGCGCGATGCGCCGCCGCAGCGAAATTTGCTCCGCCTCGTAGACGACGCCCATCCCGCCGCGGCCAATCTCGCGGACCAGCGTGAAGTCGCCGATGGTCTGCTCGGGCTGCAACTTGCCGCTCACCAGCGAAACTTCCTGCATCAGCTGGGGCGACGCGGCCGCCGCGTGGAATAACTGCAAACCGCTCAAGTAGACGCGCAAGTGGGGTGCGTCCTCCGGATGGCGGGCGAGCAATTCCTCGGGACTGACCGGCGCACCGACTTCCATCGCCACCAGGTAGTCGTCCAGAATCCGCGCGAGCCGATCCTGCACTGCTTCGGGCAGCGCGTCGACCGTCGAGTCACCCGTCGAGTCACCGTTCAAAGCGTTTGGCCTCACAGCTGCCCCTCGCTACCATAGACCGCGCGCAACTTTTCAATCGCCCGCAGCCAAAGCATCCGCGTCGCGCCAACGGAGCGTTCCATCCGCTCGGCAACTTCCTCGAACGGCAAGCTCTGCAAGTTGCGGAGCATGAGCACTTCGCGGTAGTCAGCCGGAAGCTGGGCGAGCCGGTCGGCTAGTTGCACGGCCTCTTCGCGCTGCTGGACGGCCATACTCGGCGACTTGCCTTCAGCCGGCAGCAGCGCGGCAAGCTGGATCGTCGATTGCTCAAGCGCCGCACCGAGTCGCTCGATGGACACCTCGCGGCGGACGTCGCGCCGCGCGGCGAGCAGATGTTGTTCGACGAACTTGGCCAGATTATTCACTAGGATCTGCCGCAGCCAGCCGAGCAGCTCCGCCTCGGTCGTGCCGCGAAACTGGCCGAAGTTCTTGTGGGCCCGCAGCATGGTCTCTTGTACCACGTCGGAGGGACTCACGCGCGGTTGCAGCTTGTTTTCGAGCTGCGTCGAGGCCAGCACCATCAAGTAGTTGCGATACTGGTCCAAGAGCATGCCGATGCTGCTCTTGTCGCCGTGCCGGGCGCTGGAAATGCGGGCGGGAAAACTCGACGGCGGATTGGGGGCTGATACGACGGACATTTCTCTGTTCCGGGGGAGAAAAGCGGGCGGCCGGGTTGGCGACTCCAAGCTCTAGGACCGATTTCCCGAGCGAGGCGCCACGAAAATTATCGATCGGGAGCGAAAAATCGGGGTGAGCGTCTCGCTGCCACCCACCTTAAGAACCCCCGTAAAGGGTCTCGGTGTCGGTCGGCGCAGAAAAAACTGCCCCGCCGACTGCTGTTCTCCAAGCTAATAAATGCCTCTGGCCGCGTGGCGCGGCAAGATAGGAACCGGTCACTCCATCATAGCAACGGAGCGTCAGTCCGTCCTGTTTTTCGACCCGTCGAAAGTCGGCGTGTGACGAATATGCCGGCGGAAGCCAGCTCCGACCTGGGCAGGAACGCTCCCGCCGGGGCAGAAGCACAGAGACCGGAATCGAGAACCAGAGGAGACACCAGCCATGAATCGCAATTTTCGCCGCTTCGAAGCCCTGGAGAATCGACTCTGCCTGAGCGTCTCGGTTGCTGTCAATGATGGCGACCTCGTCGTCTCGGGCGATGCCGACGGCGCCGTGGAGATTGTCGCGGTCGGTGCGGGGGCTTACCGCGTTACGGACAACGGAGTATTGATCGCCGACGAGTCAACCCTCACCGGCGTCACTGACGACATCCACATCCAACTCGAAGAGACCATCGCCGGCACTAACGACACCGTGACGATCGACCTCGGCGGCGAAACGGTTGACAGGATCTACGCCCAGCTGGGCGACGGTGATAATTCGTTCGAGCTCACCAATGGCACCGCGGCTGGGATCACCTATCGCGGCGGTGACGGCATCGATAGTGTCTCGCTCTCGGCCGCGATCGAATCGCGGGCCGTGGTCTCGCTCGGCGACGGGCGACAACGATCTTACCGTGAGCGGCGCCGTCGGCCAGTTGGCGATCCATGGCGGCGCGGGCGCCGATCTGGTTGCGATCGACGAGACGGCCGTCGTGAGCGGCGGCGTCGTGGCGCAGCTGGGTAGTGGCGACAACTCCCTCTCGCTCGCCGGCACCGTCGACGGCCACTTGCTCGTCTCAGGCCGCGATGGCGTCGACACGGTGACCATCGCCGAAGGGGCGACGGTCGGCAAGAGCGTGAAGATCGCGCTGGGCGACGGCGACAACTCGGCGACGCTCGCGGGCAGCATCGACGGCAACCTCGCCTACGCGGGCGGCGACGGCAACGACTCGGTCGCCCTCACCGAGAGCGCCGTGATCACGCAGAACTTCCTGGCCCGGCTCGGCGAGGGCGACAACACCGTCACCCATGCCGGAGACGTCGAGGGCGACTTCCGCGTCGTGAGTGCCAACGAAGACGATACGGTCGACATCACCGACGCCGCGATCATCGGCGGCGCCACGGACCTCGGCCTCGGCGAGCAGCAAGAGCACGTCGGCTGCGGCGGGCACGAGCATGGTGTTGGGCGCGAATTGGGCGGACGCCTCGGTGCGCTCGCACTCAACGGCCGCAAACTGGGCTTCTTCTATCGCGGCTTCCGCCGATAGGGCAGTTGGGAGGGCGAGGCTCCAGCCGAGCCACGAACAAGGCTCGGCAGGAGCCTCGCCCTCCCCTGAATCGACATTCGAACACAGAGGAGCATGAATCATGAAACCACATCTCATTTGGTTGGCAATTATCGCATTGGTCGCCCAAACCGCGCAAGCGGGCCACTTCGGCTTCGGCCGGGGCGGCCCGGGTTTGGGCGGCCGTCATCACGAATTCGGCGGCGGCGATCTCTTTAGTGGCGATCTGTTCGGCCGCAGCGGCTTCGACACCGAGCGGCAGCAAACTCGGTTTGAAACCAGGTTTGATAGCCTGCAAGCCGACTACGACACGGGCCTGGCGGACATCGAAGATTTCTTTAGCTCTGACGAATACGCCAGCGTCGTCGACGGTGTGGAGCATCTTACGGATCGATACGGCTTGTTCCTTAGCGGCGTCGAACGCTCGATCGACCGCCTCGGGGATTTTATCGCCATCGCCAACGACGATCTCACGTACTACGACGACCTCCTTGCGGATTATCAAGCGCGGGAAGACCTGTCCGCTGAGCGGCTCGAGCGGATCGTCAATCACCTCACCAGCATTCAAGAGCGGCTCACAACCAAAGTCGATTTCCTCACCGAGAAGCAATCGACGCTGAGCGAGAACTTCGCTTCGTACCAGACGTTCAGCGGCGATCTATCGACTTACTTGAGCGACATCGTTGCAGCCAGCAGCGGCACCCTCGATACCGCGGCGGCGCTGGCCGCCACGGCGCCGGTCGTCATGCTCGGCGATGGCGACTCGACGTTTTGCGAACCGTCTGAGAATGCATTAGCGGCGACCGCTGCACCGGAGCCCGCGACTTTCTGCCTGGGAATGGTCGTTCTCGGCCTCGTCGCGCTGAGGCGCCCGAGGCGTTGACGGCTGGACCAATAATCTTTCGAGACGCAAGCAGCTGCGATCGCGGTGCGCAATCTAGTGAAGCAAGGCTGAGAAACCATGGCACGCGAATTACAAAATCAGATAGCCGGCTACCGGGCTGCCGCCACATTCGCAACGCTGTTGTTCGTCCTACTCGCACCGCGCGGTGCCGAGGCCTATGTGCCGGACGATCGCTGGAGCGTCACAGCCTCTGGCGCGACCGGCGCGTCCGGCACCCCGATCAAGCTCACCTGGAGCTTTGCACCGGACGGCACCAATATCCCGGGCGAAGGCGCGAGCAATCTGGTTTCCTATTTCGACGGCTTGTTCAACGTCACCGCGGGCGGCAGCGACCTCACTCAGAGGCCCTGGTTCACCTATTTCAAGCAATCGTTCGACCGCTGGACGGCGCTCGGCGGCATCACGTTTACTTACGAATCGCACGACAACGGTGTGTCGCTGCAAACCTCGAGCGGCGTGCTTGGCGTGCGCGGCGATGTCCGCCTCGGCGGAGCCCTGGTCGACGGTCCCAGCAACACGCTCGCCTACACCTGGCTCCCCAATAGCGGAGACATGGTCGTCGACACCGGCGAGACGAATTTCTACACCAACTCGTCGAACGGCTACCGCCAGCTGCGCAACACGCTCATGCACGAAATCGGCCATGCCTTCGGCCTGTTGCACACCGAGTCGTCGACCGATGCGCTGTTGATGGAGCCGATCATCAACCTCGGCATCGACGGGCCGCAGCTCGACGACATTCGCGGCATCCAGGGCCTGTACGGCGACGTCGTTCGAGAAATCGAACAACGGACTGGGCAACGGCACGGCGGCCCGCGCCACCAATCTCGGTGCGCTCTCGCTCGGCGGCACGCTCGCCGTCGGTTCCGACGCGCTCGGCGGCCAAACGGTCGGGCCGCTCGAGACCGACTTTGTGAGCATTGCCAACGCGACCGACGCCGATTTCTTTTCGTTCACCATCGCGGCGCCGTCGCTGCTCGACGCGACGCTCACGCCGCTGGGCGGCATCTTCAACCAGGGTGTCGAGGGCGGGACGCAAACGTCGTTCAACGCCAACGCTCGCAACGATCTGACGCTTTCGATCTTCGCTTCGAACGGCACGACGCTCCTTGGCTCGGCGAATCTCCTTGGCGCCGGCGGAGTCGAATCACTGAGCGACCTAAGTCTCGCCACCGCGGGCAAGTACTACGCCCGCATCACCGGTGCTGACGACAATGTGCAACTCTACCAGTTGCAATTGGCGACCCAGGCTTTGGTGACCCTACTGGTCGGCGACTACAACCAGGACGGCGTCGGTCGACGCGGCCGATTACAGCGTTTGGCGGAATTCCTTGGGGCAGACCGGTTCGGGGCTCGCAGCCGACGGCGATGGCAACGGCCGCATCGATGCCGCGGACTATGCCCTGTGGAAGTCGCACTTCGGCTCGTCTTCCGGCGCTGGTGGCGGCAGCCTTGCCGGCGGCGGCAGCGTACCCGAACCGGCGGGCGCGACGCTATTGCTACTTGCTGCGCTCGCGGCGCCATCGATTCGCCGGCGACCAGCCAGTCGCCGCGCGTGACGAATCTCCACGAAAATCGATCTCCTAGAAGAGACAGACTGCTGCGCTGCGAGCGAAACTTATCTCTATTGCAGCAGTGCTCGCCAAGCGTTCGCGCAACGGAACAGAATCTTTGGGAATAAACGGGTCCCAGCTGCGCGAAGTGCTTACCAACCTTTTCATCGGCGGTGCGCTGCGATGTGGCTGCGCACACGCCATGACAACTTGTCTGACCTGGAGAGACGACCATGAGACGACAGACGACAACAAGGCCCAATCTGCGCATTGAGCACCTCGAATCCCGCGAAATGATGGCCGCCAACGTGTTGACTTCGATGGTAACCGACGTGACCGCCGCCCAAAGCGCAGCCTCGCGGCAAAATACAATTGTGATTCCAGTCGCCGCGGCCCAACCGCGATCGTACGACGGCACGGGCAACAACCTGGCCAATCCCGAATGGGGCAGCACCGACGAACAACTGCTCCGCGCCGCCGCTTCTGAATACGGAGACGGCATCTCGACGCCCGCGGGCGAGGACCGGCCGAGTGCTCGCACGATCAGCAACGCCCTCTCGACCCAAGAGGAGGACGAAGCGAACGAGCGGCAACTCTCGGCGTTCATCTACGTCTGGGGCCAGTTCATCGACCACGACATCGATCTCACGGAGCCGCCGACCGAGGACCGCGAAGCCTACAATGTCTCCGTCCCGGTAGGCGACGCGTATTTCGATCCAGACAGCGCGGGAAGCCAATGGATCAACCTGAGCCGCTCGCGCTACGACGCGGAAACTGGCACCAGCGTCGACAATCCACGCGAGCAAATCAACGAGATCACGGCCTGGGTCGATGGCTCGATGATCTACGGTTCCGACCAAGCGACGGCCGACAGCCTGCGGACATTTGTCGGCGGCCAATTGCGCACCAGCGCCGACAACCTGCCCCCCGTGGACGACGCGGGCAATTTTGTGGCCGGCGACGTGCGGGCCAACGAGAATGTCGAACTCACTTCGATGCACACGCTATTCGTCCGCGAACACAACTGGTGGGCCACGCAGATCGCCCGCCAGTCGCCCCGGCTCAGCGACGAGGCGATTTATCAGCAAGCGCGGGCGATCGTGATCGCCGAAATCCAAGCGGTCACTTACAACGAATTCTTGCCCGCTCTGTTGGGCGACGGGGCGATCGGCAGCTACCGCGGCTACGATCCGACCGTCGATCCGAGCATCGCCAACGAATTCTCGACCGCCGCTTTCCGGCTGCACACGTTGATCAACGACGACGTCGAATTCTTCGGCAACGACGGACGGGCCGTCCGCGATGAGATCGAACTCGCGGATGCGTTCTTCAATCCTGCATTGCTCCGCGAGACGGGGGCGGACTCGATCATCAAGTACCTGGCTTCGACCACTTCCCAAGAAATCGATCCGCAGATCGTCGGCAGTCTGCGCAACTTCCTCTTCGGTCAGCCGGGGCAAGGCGGATTCGATTTGGCTTCGCTGAACATCCAGCGCGGCCGCGACCATGGGCTGGCCGACTACAATACGGTCCGCGAAGCGTATGGCCTCGAGCGGGTCGCTTCGTTTGCCGACATCAGCTCCGATCCCGAGATCCAACAGGTGCTCGAAACGCTCTATGGCAACGTGGACAACATCGACCTCTGGGTGGGCGGCCTGGCCGAGGACCATGTGCCGGGCTCGAGTATGGGCGAGACGATGGGCACGATCGTGGCCGACCAGTTCATGCGGCTCCGCGACGGCGACCGGATGTGGTTCGAGAAAATCTTCTCCGGCCGGCAGCTGCAGTCGATCGAGAACACATCGCTCGCCGATATCATCCGCCGCAACACGACGGTGAGTAACCTGCAGGAGAATGTGTTCTTCCTGCAATCGGAAGTGCGCGGCCAGGTGTTTATCGACCCGAACGGCAATGGCCGCCAGGATCGCGGCGACGCGGGCCTCGCCCAATTGACGCTCGAACTGCTCAACGACGAAGGCGATGTGGTCGCCACGACGAAAACCGATGCCCGCGGCCGCTATACCTTCAGCACGTTCCACGAGACGGGCGACTACCAGGTACGGATCGTGGTGCCGAACCGGTTCCGCGCCACGACGCGCGAGACGCGTGACTTGCTCGTTTCGCGGGGAGACCAGACGATTGCCGGACTAAATTTTGGTCTGCAATTGATCGGCCGACGGAATCCCACGAACCCGCGCGATCCGCGGTTGGCGGCTGTCGATACGGTGTTTGCCGCGAATCAGGTCATGGACCCGCTCGCTGGAATGGATACCAGCGCGAGTCGGCAAACGAAGCGGGGAGTTCGACCTCGATGAGGTGCATGAACTATCAGAACCCGTGATGGTCCCAGTGGCCTTCTTCATGCACGTCGTAGTGGCCGGGTTGGTAGTGGTAGTGGTTGCGGTGGCGGACGTATTCGCTGGGGTGGTAGTCGAGGTGCGTCGTGTCGTGCCAAACAGCGCTGCCACCGCCATAGCCGCCGCCGTAACCACCGCCGTAGTACGTGGTGTAGGGATAGTTCCCGTAGCCGCAGCCCTGGTTGAAGCCGCCGTAGTAACTGCCGTAGTTGCCGTAGTAGCCGTGCGGGTTGCCGATGTCGACATGCACGCCACCGGCGCCAAAGTGAAAACCTTGCGCGGGGGCGTTGGTCGCCATGGCCGATGCGAGCAGGAGCGTGATTAGTAGACACAGGGCTGTGACCGTGGGCGTTCTCATGGACGTTTCCTCCCTTAGGGCGGGAAAAGGTGCTTACTCGCGGGATTCCAAAACCTCGCTGGAATACGGATGCTATCGCCGTGCCATTCGAATTCGATGTGACGTAAGGCGTTTCCATAATGGGAGTTGCGATGAATTGACCCGGCCGCCCTGGGAACCATGGGAGTCGATGTGTCGTCAAAATGACGATTGATCGGGTCACTCTGACAGCACAAGCGGCGGTCGCCCGGCGTGCGTTTTCACTACAACCGGCCTGCAAATCTGCCGAAGACTCTTTGTGGGCTCGGTCCTCGGCGGTCGTTTGCCACCGCGCACACACGCATTGGCCCGCGAACTGCATGAGGGCTAGACTTGAGAAAGCCTCGGCCGTGAATCTATGAGAAAATTGATCGCCATTTTGACCGGACTGCACGTGCTCGCGCACGGCGTGTTCGGTTGTTGCGATCACGGCTGGGCGGCGATGGCCGCACCCAAGGTCGAGGCGTCGTCGTCCTGCGCTTGTCACCATGCGCATCACGATCAGCACGACTCGCAAACGGCCCCGGCGGCAGACATTTGCGACGCCGTCGGACAGAATTCACCTGCACCCGCTCCGCACGAGTGTGTCCATGCTTCCTGCCATTGGATTGCCGGCGGCGGCGGACCGGGCATCGCGTCACTCGAAGCCTATGGTGCCGTGCTCTTCGACGCGGTCGTGCCGACGGAAACTTCTCTGCTGCTAGCGGGCCACTATCGGCCGGGCGACGACTCGCGCGACTTCCTGCGCCACCGCTGCGCCTCCATCTCGCGCTCGGCGTGATCGTCGTCTGAGCCGTCGCTCCTGCATTCTCCTCCGCGCTCGAGCGTTTCTTGTTGCGCGGTCCTGTTCGACTCGGATCGTCGTTTAATTTTCCCCGCTGGCAAGGTACTCGACCATGTCCACATCCAAACAACCCGCGACCTCGTCCGCGCGCGGATGGCTCATCGCATTACCAGTGGTCGGCGTTCTGGCGGCAGCCGCCTGGGCCACCAGCGACCGTTGGCTGCCGGGGTCGACCACCAAAACTGCGGCCGCCAGCGAAGCCGAACACGATCACGACCACGCTCCGCACGCGGCCGAGTCGTCGATCAAACTCAGCGCCAACGCGCTCAAGAACATCGGGTTCGCACCGGTCAAGATCAAGCTCGGCAGCTTCGAACGGAAGATCACGCTGCCGGCAATCGTGATCGAGCAGCCAGGCCGCAACCAGATCCACGTCACGTCGCCGCTCACGGGCGCGGTGGCCGAGGTGAT
Organism: uncultured Planctomycetota bacterium; assembly: GCA_963847905.1. GTDB lineage: Bacteria > Planctomycetota > Planctomycetia > Pirellulales > Lacipirellulaceae > DASYDU01. Next base: position 70,544 of record CAWKBP010000014.1, read on the forward strand.
GATCGTGCCGGGCGAAGCAGTCGAGCCCGATACCGCGATGTTCCGCTTGCGGCTCACACACGAAGACGTCGTCACTGCTCAGCGCGATCTGTTGCAAACGATCGAAAGTCTCGACGTGGTTGACCGCGAAATCGCCCGACTCGAAGCGCTCGGCGAAGGCGTGATCGCGGGCAAGCGTGTGCTCGAACAGCAATACGAGCAGCAGAAACTCAAAGCCTCGCTGCTGGCCAGCGAGCAGGCGCTGTTGATGCATGGGCTGAGCGCCGAACAGGTCGCCGAGATTCGCAAGACGCGCAAATTGTTGCAATCGCTGACCATCCGCGCGCCCGATCATGCCCACGAGGCGGGCGGCTGCGGCGGCGACCACTTGTTCCATGTGCAGCAGATCTCCGTCGCACCGGGCGAACAGGTCCAGGCGGGCCACGAGCTGTGCGTGCTCGCCGACCATTGCGAGCTCGTGGTCGAAGGCCGGGCGTTCGAGGACGATGCGGCCGCGCTCCGCCAGGCGGTAAAGGACGGCTGGGATGTCTCGGCAACGCTCTTGGGCGGCAAGGAGGCCAGCGACGAGATCAATGGCCTCAAGCTGATGTATCTGGCCGACAAGATCGACCCCGACACGCGGGCATTCAAGTTCTACCTCCGCCTGCCAAACGAGATCGTGCTCGATCAGATCAGCTCCACCGGCCACCGCTATCTCGAATGGCGCTTCAAACCGGGCCAGCGGCTCGAGCTGCAGGTGCCGGTCGAGCGCTGGACCGACCGCATCGTGCTGCCGGTCGACGCCGTGGTCGAAGAAGGGGCCGAGATGTACGTCTATCGCCAGAACGGGAGCCAGTTCGAGCGCATGCCAATCCACGTCGAATACCGCGACCGCAAGTCGGTCGTCGTCGCCAACGACGGTTCGCTCTTCCCCGGCGACGTCGTAGCCGGCAACGGCGCGTACCAAATCCATCTCGCCCTAAAAAACAAATCCGGCGGCGCGATCGACCCGCACGCGGGACACAATCACTAGCGGAACAGCTGAGGGCGGAGGGCGGAGAGCAGAGGGCCAGCAGAATGCAAACGGAAACAACTAACGGGGCGCTCCTGATTGCTTAGGAAAGGGCTCGCATGTTTCGATTTGAGAAATTTGAAGTGTGGCGACAGGCAATTGACTTTGCAGGGTTGATCTACGACACGACACGTGCCTTTCCCCGCGAGGAACAGTTCGGATTGATCTCCCAAATGAGGCGGGCAGCGGTATCGATTTCCTCCAATGTTGCGGAAGGAACGAGTCGCTCGTCGGATCGAGACTTCTTGCGATTTGTTGAAATCGCCTACGGATCATTGATGGAAGTTGTCTCGCAAGCCCACATTGCCACAAGTCAGAAAATGGTTGATGAGTCAGGCTTTATGAAGATTTACGACACGGCAGAAGAACTAGCCAAAAAACTGAGTGCACTCCGAAACACGCTATTAGGTCCGCAATAGAACGTCTGGCCCTCCGCTCTCCGCCCTCTGCTATCCGCAATTCTTATGCTTAACGCGATCATTCGATTCTCGCTTCGCAACCGCCTGTTGGTGATCGCGCTTGCGCTGTTTCTCTTGTTCTACGGCGGGTGGCAGGCGACGCGGTTGCCGATCGATGTATTTCCCAGCCTCGATCGGCCGCGCGTGGTCGTGATGACCGAAGCGCCGGGGATGGCCCCCGAGGAAGTCGAATCGCTGATCACGTTCCCGCTCGAAACGGTGCTCAACGGGGCGACCGGCGTCGAGGCCGTGCGGTCGTCGTCTGGCGTGGGGCTCTCCGTGATCTACGTCGAGTTCGGCTGGGGGACCGACATCTTCAACGACCGGCAGATCGTCGCCGAGCGGATTGCGCTCGCGGCGAGTCGGCTGCCCGAGGGAGTGACGCCGCAGCTCGCGCCGATCTCGTCGATCATGGGCCAAATCATGATCGTCGGCCTGGTGAGCGACAGCGGCAAGACGACGCCGATGGAACTGCGCACGCTCGCCGATTGGACCGTGCGACAACGGCTGCTGACGATCCCCGGCGTGTCGCAAGTGATCGTGATGGGAGGCGAACGCAAGCAGTTCCAGGTGCTCGTCGACCCGCATAGCCTGCAGCGGTTCGGCGTCACGCTCCGCGAGGTGAAGCAGGCCCTCCGCGAGAGCAATCAGAACACCGCGGGCGGCTACCTCGACGAGCAAGGGCCGAACGAATTCTTGGTCCGCGCACTGGGCCGCGTCCGCACGGTCGACGACATCCAGCACATTGTGGTGAAAGTTCGCGACGACCAGCCGGTGGTGCTTTCGCAGGTGGCCAGCGTCGTCGAAGCCGGACAGGTGAAGCGCGGCGACAGTACGCGCGTTTGCCCGCAACGAGTCGGGCGAATTCACCGGCGGCCCGGCCGTCGTGCTCACGATCCAGAAGCAACCCAACGGCGACACCCGTCTGGTGACCGAGCACGTTGCGGCCGCGCTCGAGGAGATGCGCGTCGCACTGCCGGCGGACGTGCAAGTCTTTCCGGACCTCTACCAGCAAAAAGATTTTATCGACATCGCAATGGAAAACGTCGCCGAGGCACTCCGCGATGGCGGCATCCTCGTGGTCGTGATCCTGCTCCTGTTCCTGATGAATCTGCGGACGACCTTCATCACCCTCACGGCGATCCCGCTCTCGATCGTGATGACGGCCGTGATCTTCCACTTCTTCGGCATGTCGATCAACACGATGACGCTGGGCGGGCTCGCGGTGGCGATCGGCGAGCTGGTGGACGATGCGATCGTCGACGTGGAAAATATCTTCCGCCGCCTGCGCGAGAACCGCCACAGCCCGCATCCCCGGCCGCCCCTGCAAGTCGTCTACCTGGCAAGCACCGAGGTTCGTAACTCGATCGTCTATAGCACCGATTATCGTCGTGCTGGTGTTTATCCCGCTGTTTGCCCTCTCGGGCATGGAAGGCCGGCTGTTCACGCCGCTGGCGATTGCGTATATCGTGTCGATCTTGGCGTCGCTGTTGGTGTCGCTGACCGTGACGCCGGTGCTCTCCTACTGGATGCTCGGCTACGCGAAGCTCACCGAGCACGACCGCGATGGGTTCGTCCTCCGCGGACTCAAAGCCGTCGCCCAGCGGGTGATTCGCTTTAGCCTGGCGCTGCCGCAGCTGAATTTGCTGGTGACACTAGGCTTGGTGGTTGTGGCGATGCTCGCCCTGCTGCGGCTCGACCGCGACTTCCTGCCGCCGTTCAACGAAGGGGCGGTGCAGGTGAACGTGCTCTTGCCGCCCGGCACCTCGCTCGCAAAGTCGAACGACGTGGCCTATCGCGTCGAAGAGCGGCTCCAAAAGGTTGACGACATCTCGGCCTTCGTCCGCAAGACGGGCCGGGCCGAACTCGACGAGCACGCCGAAGGGGTAAACGTCTCCGAGATCATCGCCACGATCGATCCCCACACCTCGCGCTCGCGCGAAGAAGTGATCCACGAGATCAGCGAAGCACTCGCCGACGTGCCCGGCATCGTCACGGCCGTGGAGCAGCCGCTCGCCCATTTGATCTCGCACATGCTCTCGGGTGTCAAGGCGCAGGTGGCGATCAAGCTTTTTGGCGACGACCTCGACGTCCTCCGCCGCGAAGCGGATCGAATCAAAGCCGCGATCGCCAGCGTGCCGGGCGTCCGCGATCTGCAAGTCGAGCAGCAAGTGAACATCCCGCAATTGCGAATCGAAATCGACGGCGCACGGCTGGAGCAATTTGGCCTGCGGCGGCTCGACGTGAACGAATTCATCGAAACCGCCATGCAAGGCGAAATCGTTTCCGAGGTGCTCGACGGGCAGCGGACGTTCGACCTGTTGGTGAAGCTCGATGAGGATTACCGCGAAGATCTCGACGCGCTCAAGCGACTCACGATCGAGATCCCTTCGGGCGGCACGGTGAAGCTCGAAGACGTCGCCCGCATCTACACCGCGGGCGGCCCGAACACGATCAACCGCGAGCAGGTCCGTCGCCGGATCACGATCCAGTGCAACGTCTCGGGTCGCGGCTTGGTCGACGTAGTGAACGACATCCGCGCCGGATCGCCCCGATCGAGGCCAAGCTGCCCGAGGGCTACTTCGTCCAGTACAGCGGCCAGTTCGAGAGCCAGCAATCGGCCTCGCGGACGATCGCCGTGCTGTTTGTCGCGGCGCTGGTGGGCATCTTCCTGGTGCTCTACAAGATGTTTCACTCGGTGAATCTCGCGCTGCAGGTGATGGCGGCGCTGCCGATGGCGTTCATCGGCGCCGTGGCGGCGCTGGTGATCACGCACCAGACGCTCACCGTGGCAGCGATGGTCGGCTTCATCGCGCTGGTGGGCGTGGCGTCTCGCAACGGCATCCTGCTCCTCAACCACTACTTGCACCTCGTGAAGTACGAGGGCGAAGGTTGGACCAAGGAGATGATCGTTCGCGGCGGCTTGGAGCGGCTCGCGCCGGTGTTGATGACCGCGCTCACCGCTGGTATCGCGCTGGTGCCGCTGACGCTCTCGGCAGGTGACCCCGGCAAGGAAATCCTGTATCCTGTGGCCACCGTGATCGTCGGCGGATTGGTCAGCTCGACGCTGCTCGATTTCTTTGTGCATCCGGCGCTGTTTTGGACGTTTGGCCTCGGCTCGGCCCGCCGCGTCGTCGAGTCGAAGGAAGATCGCATTCCGCTCGAAGAGGAAGGCGAGACATTGTGACGGCCCCGTGGCGGACCCCGCCGCGGCCGGGATTTGTGGTGTTTTTCAATTCGGCTTCAATTCGAAGACTAGAATAAAGGAGTGAAAACTATGATTCGTGCCCTCTCCCTACTATCGATTCTGCTGCTGGTCGGTTGCGGCAAGCCGGCCGCCAATGCGCCCGTGGCCGAAGCTGGCCACGATCACGAGCACGATCATGCGGCCGGCCCGCACGGCGGAGCGATCCTCGAACTCGGCGACCACCACGGCGAACTGGTGCATGATGACGCGGCCGGCACCGTGACGGTCTACATCCTCGACGGCGCTGCCACCGAGAATGTGCCCGTGGCCGCCAAGGATGCCACGATCAACATCACACGCGAAGGCCTGGGCAAGCAATTCGCCTTGGCTGCCTCGCCGATGGATGGCGAGGCCGACGGCATGTCGTCGCGGTTCGTCTCGTCGGAGGCGGCGCTCGCCGAAGAGCTGGACAACGAGGCCGCTGCCGCGGTGTTTGTCGTGATGATCGGCGACCAGCAAGTTCGCGGCATGGTCGAGCACGCACACGACCATGACCACGACCACGCGCATGACGACCATGACCACGCTGAGTAACCGGGAGGGCGAGGCTCCCGCCGAGCCAACAATCGCAAAATGCCCCAATCGCCATCGCAAACTTTCCGTATCACCGGTCTCGACTGCGCCGAAGAAGTCGCCGTATTGAAGCGGGAGGTCGGCCCGGTCGTGGGCGGTGAGGACCGGCTGGCGTTCGACATCCTCAACGGCCGGATGATCGTCGACGCTGCGCCCGAGGGCGTGTCGCCGCGCGTGATCGTCGACGCGGTGAAGCGGGCCGGGCTCGGCGCGGAAGCGGTCGACGGCAATTTGCCGATCGTCGAAGCGCCGGCCACGTTCTGGCAACAGCGCGGGCGGCTCGTGCTCACCGCCGTCAGCGGCTTGGCGCTCGGCGCGGCGATGATCGCTCAGCACTTGGCGGTGCGCGCCGACATTGCCAACATGCTCTTTGGCATCGCGATTGTCGCCGGCGTCTGGCTCGTGCTCCCCAAAGCCTGGGGCGCGATTCGCCGCCTGCAGCCCGACATGAATCTGCTGATGACTGTCGCGGTCGTCGGCGCGGTGGCGATCGGCGAATGGTTCGAGGCGGCCGCCGTCGCGTTTCTGTTTTCGGTTTCGCTGCTCTTGGAGTCCTGGAGCGTCGGCCGCGCCCGCCGGGCCATTGGCGCGCTGATGGATCTCGCGCCGCCGACAGCTTGGCTCGTGGGTTCCGACGGCTCGACTCGGCAAGTTTCACCACAGGAGGTACAAGTCGGAGCCACGTTCCTCGTGAAGCCGGGCGAGCGGATTCCGCTCGATGGTAAAGTTCTCGACGGCACGAGCGATGTCAATCAGGCCCCGATCACGGGCGAGAGCGTGCCCGTCCCGAAGACGCCCGGTGAGGGAGTCTTCGCCGGCACGATCAACGGCGACGGTGCCGCTGCGAATCGAATCGACTCGCGCGGCCGGCGACACCACGCTCGCCCGCATCATCCGCCTGGTCGGCGACGCGCAGTCGAAACGCGGGCCCTCGGAGCAGTGGGTCGAAAAATTTGCCCGCGTCTACACGCCCACCGTGATGCTGATCGCGCTCGCGATCTTCCTCGTGCCGCCGCTGTTATTCGGCGGCGCGTGGGCGATTTGGTTTTACCGGGCGCTGGTGCTGCTCGTGATCGCTTGCCCGTGTGCATTGGTGATTTCGACGCCGGTCAGCATCGTCGCGGGCATTGCCTGCGCCGCGCGGCAGGGCGTGCTGGTGAAAGGCGGCGCGTTCCTCGAAGCGCCGGCCCACCTTCGCGCGATCGCGTTCGACAAGACCGGCACACTCACCGCCGGCCGGCCGCGCGTGGTCGAAATCGTCCCGTTGAGCGGACACGACGAACGCGAACTGGTCGAACGGGCCGCCGCGATGGAGCAACATTCCGAGCACCCGATCGCTCGCGCGGTGCTCGACTACGCCGAGACCCACCATTTCGTCCCCGCTCCGGCCGACGACTTTCAAGTGCTTCAAGGCAAAGGCGCCGCGCGAAATTCAACGGCCGCGAGTTCTGGCTCGGCTCGCACCGCTATCTCGAAGAGCGCGGCCAGGAGACGCCCGACATCCACCAGCAGCTCGAGACGATGGCTGGCCAGGGGCGGACGGTCGTCGTCGTCGGCAACGCCACGCACGTCTGCGGCTTGGTCGCGCTCGCCGACGAAATCCGCCCCGGCATCGCCGCGACGCTCGCCGAACTCCGCGCCGCCGGCATCGAACATCTCATCATGCTCACCGGCGACAATCTTCCCACCGCCGAAGCCGTCGCCGCCAAGGCCGGCGTCGACGAAGTGCGAGCCGAGCTGCTGCCGGAAGACAAGGTGACCGCGATCGAAGCGCTCGTGGCGAAATACGACCGCGTGGCGATGATCGGCGACGGCGTGAACGACGCCCCTGCCCTGGCGCGCGCGACGATCGGCATCGCCATGGGCGCCGCCGGCACTGATGCCGCGATCGAAACGGCCGACATCGCCCTGATGGCCGACGACCTCTCCAAGCTCCCGTGGCTGATCCGCCACTCACGCCGCGTGCTCTCGGTCGTGCGGCAGAACATCGTCTTCTCGCTCGCCGTGAAGCTGGCGTTCGTAATCCTCACCTTCGCCGGCATCTCGTCCCTCTGGGGCGCGATCGCCGCCGACATGGGCGCGTCGCTCCTAGTGATCGCCAACGGCCTGCGGCTGCTGCGGTAGAATCGGGAGAAAGTCGCCTGCGATCACTCCAGCAAGTGCGTGCCATGCGTCACCGCGCCGCCCGCCCGCAGCGCCGCCGCGACGAGTGTCGTTTCCGCCAGTTCCTGTTCCGTCGCGCCTGCCTGTGCGCCTCTCTTGCCATGAATCTCGATGCAGTACGGACATTGCGTCGTCAGCGCGACCGCGACCGCCATTAATTCCTTGAACTTGAGCGGGATCGCCCCGCCTTCGAAGGCCAGCTTGTCGAACGCCGCAAAACTCTTGAATGCTTCGGGTGCCAACTCACCGAACTTTTTCAACTTGGACAGATTCTTCATGTCGTACATCGTAATCTCCTCAAAGGTCTCCTCGGAGCGACAGCGTGACGCCACGGCGTCCGCTCCGATGGCAGTCGCTGCCTACAGATAGCCGTCAGCGCGGCGATGTGTCGGCTTCTTTTCGCGTGTGTGCGTGCTCGCGCTGCGCGCGTGTCCTCGTCGTCACAGAGCGTGGCAGGCCGGAGTTAATGGCGCGCTTTGTACCGTCGCCTCTTCTTCGCGTGCCGCCGTGGCGTGCGCCCTTGCCACCTCGTGCGTTCTCCAGGAGGTCCGCAGATGGGCCTCGACGAGAGGTTCCCCCGGCGCAGATACCTTTTCGATCCGCCGTTTTCGCACTGGAGCCGAGGTCGTTGGAAGATGCACCGTACACTTTATGCGGACTGGCGACGATCGTGTCGCCGCCTCGAGAAGGGTTTACGTCCGCGAGCTGCGCAGAACCGTCGACCCTTCGAGGGTGAGCGGCTTGGCGTCGACGCGCCCAGTTGCCCCATCAGCACCTCCAATGCTCCGCCGGCGCACCCAACGGTGATCGGCCGGGTAGTAGTAGTGCGGCGAGAGGACGACCGCATACCCGCCTGCCTGCGCTGCCCGCAGCAGCAATTCGAGATGGTCGGCATCTTGTTCGCCGCCAGGCTTTCCTTGATGAGATCCCAGGCGACGCCGCCGGGAGTCAGGAAGTCGTTTTGCAGATCCGTGATGACCAGTGCCGTTTGCGATGGTTCAATCACCATTCCGGGAGTGGGAAGCGCCATGGTTCGATCCTTTCATAAAGTGAACTATCTGTATATACAGATAGTAGGGCAAAAAAAGACTTAAACTCCGAATCCGATTTCGCTCGCGAAGCGGTTGAGGGCACGGACCCCCGCTTCGCCAAGCAGTTTGTGCGCCTTGCGTTGGGCCGTGCGCCAAGCCGGCATGACCTGTTCAAACAGCGATTGGCCGGACGGGGTGAGCCGATGGGAGTGTACGCGGGCGGCGGTTTATTAATCTTCCAACGCAAATTGTCCCAAGATTCGGCTGAGCGTCGAATTATCGAGCTGCAGTTGAGGTAACTCCCCCTGCCGAAGGACGTCGCGGTCGGCGGCCAAAGCCAATAGCGACATCTGCGCCACCGTGAGGCTAAAGGGCCGCACAGCGCGTGTCATAGACTTTGGTGATGACCCGCGTGGCGAGCCGCAGCCGCGTGGCAATACAGCCGTTGACAGCTTCGGCAGCCAGTTTTTTGATTTTTCAGACATCGCAATACCTTCGGTCCAAGCATATATCTGTATATACAGAAAAATAGGCTGTGTCAACTGCGAAAATGATTGGCGGATTTGAAATTGCAACCAGACAAGGAGGAGTGCGCTAACCCACCACCTCCGGCACCTCGTCCGGCGGTGCGAGATGCTCGAGCGGACCGAGCTTCACCAGCTCCGGCCAAATCTTTGCCACCACCGCCACCGTCACCAGCGTCATGAATCCGCCCCCCACCACCGCCGGCAGCAATCCCAGCCATTGGGCCGCCATCCCTGACTCAAACTCCCCGATCTCGTTGCTCGTGCCGATGAAGACCACGCTCACCGCCGACACGCGGCCGCGCATCGAGTCGGGCGTCAACAGCTGCAGCACCGTCGCGCGAATCACCACCGAGATATTGTCGGCCGCCCCCAACAGAAACAGCATCGCCAGCGAAAGCGGAAACGACTTCGACAGCCCGAACACAATCGTCGCCACGCCAAACGCCACTACCGCCCAAAGCAGCGCCCGCCCGCCGCGCTGCATCGGCGGTTGAGTCGCCAGCCACAAACTCATGCAAATCGCCCCGATCGACGGCATCGCCCGCATCCAGCCGAACCCGGTCGCGCCCACGTGCAACACGTCGGTCGCATAAATCGGCAACAGCGCCGTCGCCCCGCCAAACAGCACGGCCACCATATCGAGCACCATCGTCGACATGATGACCGGATGCCGCTTCAAGAACCGCACACCCTCGACCACGCTCCGCCACGAATGAGGCTCGACTGCAATCTCCTGTGCCTTCGGCCGCACGAACGACAGGCAAGTGATCAGCACCAGGCTCGATGCCGCGTCGATCAAATAGACAAGCACCGGATTCCACCACGCCAGCAGAAAACCGCCCGCGAGCGGCCCGAGCGTCGCCGCCAGCTGAAACGCGGCACTCCGCCACATCGCCGCATTGGGAAATCGATGCGGCGGCACGAGCCCCACGACGATCGCCGCCGACGCCGGCCAGCCCAACGCCCGAAACGTCGCCGTGCACAACAGAAAGAAATAGATCCAGCCGAGGGCCGCGTGCGTGAACGATGCCCACGCCAGCCCCAGCCCGCTCACCGCCAGCCCCGCCTGGGCGATCATGATCAACGCCTTCCGCGAGTACCGATCGGCGAGCGCCCCGGCCGGCAACGCGAAAAGAATCACCGGCAGCGCCAGCACCAGCCCGACATAGCCCAGGCTGATCGCCTCGTGCGTGCGGTGATAGACTTCCCAGCCCACGGCCACCGACCGCATCTGGTTCCCGGTATTCGAGACCATCGACCCGATGAGAAACAACAGATACCCGGGCTCGCGCAGCGACGCGATCGGATCGACTTGCGTACGGTCTGCCATAGGTGGGATTCGATTCGGGTACCGTCGGCGGCCCGCGGCTCGCGGTTGGACAAACCGGCAAAGGCATCAAGGAGGGACCGCCAAGTTTAACCGACGGCACGATCCTCATAAAGCCGCGATCAATGTTTGCCGAATGTCATGTTGCGGAATCTCGAACAACGGAATATTCACGAATCTCGTGCCACCGCCCCGCCCACGGAACGTGCCTTCGCTTTTTCGTTGTCCTCTCGAGCGGTGTTGGTTAGTATCGAGTCATGAATGCTCGCCAACTCATATTCGTCCTCTGCTCCCTGGCGATGGCGCTTGAATTGCGGCCGGCAATCGGTCAGTCCGTGCCGACGCAGCGTCCAAGCCTCACCTTCACCTCCGACAACACCGTCCTCACACGCGGCGTCAAACGCGGCTACAAATCCGGCGTCAACAACGCCGCCATCATCAGCGCCGCGCTCGCCGATCGCTCCACCATCCATCCCGTGATCCTGCCCGCCGGCGTCATCGAAATCACCGAGCCGATCGTCTGGCCCGCGCACCGGCTGCCAGCTCCGCGGCGCGGGCTCGTCCATGGACATCGGCGGCGCGGCGTACGTGCTGCCCGAGCACGGCGGACCCGCAGCCCGACAAGGCGGCCCGGCGACCAGACTCGTCGCCCGCTTCAAAGATCCAACCTTGCCGATGATCCAATACAACGGCCGACAGGGGCTGATCCAAGACATCGCGTTCGAGGCCTATCCGACCTACGGCGATTGGTGGCCCTACATTACGGGTGCCTCGAACACCACGCCGATCGTGATCACCTCGACCTACATGCACGGCCTGGCCGACGGCGATCCCGTCACCATCTTTGGCGTCGCGGGCAACACCAACGCCAACGGCTCGTACTTCGCCAAAGTTTCCGGCCATAGCCCAACGACCTTCGCCCTCTACACCAACGCGCGACTCACCTCTCCCCGTGCCGCCAACGGGCCGGATACCACGCCCAGCAAGCAAACCGCCCTCTGGCGGCCGACCCGACCAATGCAGGCGATTCACGTGCGGACCTACGAACAAACCGGCATCGCCACCGGCAAACTGATCGTCACCAATTGTTCCTTCCTCGATTTCCCCGTCGGCATCCTCTTCGGTTTCGGCATGAACGGCGCCTACCAACAGCTCGGCACCTACGAAGGCGAAAAAAACAGCAATTCCGACGCGAGCGCCGTCACACATTGCCGCTTCTTCTACCCATTCTCCTCCAATCAGGCCGAGCCGCGGACCTGCATGTATTTTCGCGCCATGCAATCCTTGGGCTTCGACCTGCGCAACAATACGCTCCATGGCGACGCGAACGAATTCCTCTACTTCGAACGCGGCGGCAGCTGCGACGCGCTCTTGCACGTCAACGGCGGATGCACCAGCGTGCTCCGAATCGGCGCAGCGGACGGGCAGGACTACCGCGCGACGATCGTCGTCGATGGCGGCGGGCAGAGCGACTTGGGCCACCAAACCACGCTCGTTCGCATCGACCGACCCTCCATCGGTGCGACGATCACCATCAATGGAAAATTCCGCCCCGCACGGGGTTACGCCAGTTTCCCGGCCGATTTCTTGCTCGCCAGAATCTGCGGTGCCGCCAAGCTCACCTTCCGCGATTTCGACGGGCTCACGCCCCATTCGATCCAGCTGCTCGGCTCGGCCTTCAACAACGGCGCGACGCACAACAATCGCCTGGCCTGGGTCGACATGGACAATTGCACCTTCTACGGAACCGACAACGGCGCCGACCTGCTCGCTGCCACCCCCGGCACCAACGCCAACGTCGCCCCCTTCCTCGCCACCTGGCGGAACTGTCAGCAAAACTTCGCCGTCGTCGGCAAAGAAGTGATGGAACTCCGCCCCCTCACCGACGGCACCGTCGACGACCAAATGGGAAACGTCACCTTCGGCCCATAAGCTCCACGCGGCCTCCACACCATATTTAGCCCCGGGTGATTCGGGCGGTTCACCGACCGAACGCCCGGGGCCCGAACGCCCGGGGCCAAACACCGGCAACCAACCAGCAAAAGCACACGCCCCGAACGCAACCCGCCCGCTTTAATCGGTCCTTACCGATCGTCCGGCTGTTAACGGCGGCCATCTCCGCTGCGAATCGGCGTCGCCCTCATCACGCTACGATGCGCAAGAGCTAGATTTCCCTGAGCATCGAGCGTTTGTCCCCTGCCCCGCTCCCCGTTTTGGATGCCGAGAGATGGTCCCATATCCATTGGCGGCCATTCGTACTGGCCGCTGCATTTGCCGCTTCGGTCATCGCTTTCCCCGCCAACCTCCGCGCCGACTCCGACCAGCTCGACTGGGATCCCGAGCACACTTGGGTCTTCGCGGTCGGCCTGCTCCAGTGGGAATCACTCCGACATCTACCCGTCCTTCCCCGAGGCGATGAAAGACCGCCGCGACGAGCAGCTCGTCGAACACTTCCGCGACGCCGGCGTGCCCGACGACCAGATCACGTACCTCGAAGACTCCGAGGCCACCAAAGCCAACATCCAGCGCGAATTCCGCGCCCTGCTCGACGAAACCGACGAAGGCGATCTGCTTGTCTTCTACTTCTGCGGCCACGGCGCCGCGACCCCGACTCCCGACAAACCTGGTTCGCCTGTTACGACGCCGGCGACACCTACGAGAGCGGCTGGAACGTCCGTGGCATTTTCAAAACAATCGACAAACACTTCAGCGGCAATCGCGCCTGATGCTGGCCGACTGTTGCCACTCGGGCGCTCTCTACGACGAATGCCGCCGCCGCAACCGCGCGGACGGCGACCGCGAGCTCGCCTTTGCCGCGACTCACTTCGTCCTACTCCCACAACACCTCGACCGGCAACTGGACCTATTCCGACTGCGCTGCTCGCCGGCTTCCGCGGCGAAGGCCAGGTCGACCTCAACTTCGATGGCGTCGATCGAGCTCAACGAACTGGCTCACTACACCGACCTCGAGCTCGCCTTCCTCGAAGGCCAGAAGTCGATGTTCTACGCCGCGAAGCGATTCCCGCGCGCTGGCCAAGCTCGCCTGGGTCGAAGACGAAGCGGTCGCCCGCGTCGGCCAGCGTCTCGAAGTCGAATCGAAGGGCCAGTTGGTACAAAGCCAAGATCATCGACGTCGACGGCGACCAGGTCGAAGTCCACTACGCCGGCTTCGACGACACGTGGGACGAATGGGTCGGCCCCGATCGCACCCGCCCCTACTCTCCCGCTCAATTCGCCCCGGGCGACCGAGTCGAAGTCCAATGGGACAAAGACGACGAAGTGGTACCCTGCCACCGTCGACGCCGCCTGGTACGGCCTACACCGCATCCACTACGACGAGGACGATGTCTCCGACGACGAATGGATCGGCCCCCAATGATCTGCCTGCGCAGCGAAAACCGCGCCTCCACCAATTTAGCCCCGGGTGATTCAGTCCTGAGCTTGCCGAAGGGCCGAACGCCCGGGGCCAAAGCGCCACCGGGGCCGACATGCGCACTCGCTACGCACGCAGCTCCAAATCAACCAGCGTCCCGTCGCCCGGCTTCGTCGAAACGCCCGCCTTCACGTCACACTGCGGATTCACCGCGCGAAAGCGAAATAACTTCACAAACGCGCCGACCACGAGCGCCACCTCCAACTGCCCCAAGTGCTTCCCCGGGCAGACGCGCGGCCCGTGCCCAAAGCCAAAGTGCAACATCTCCTTCGATCCCCGGCCCGAAGCGGCCAGATGCTCCCACCGCTCCGGCGCGAATCGAGCGCCGGGTAGCCCGAAACGCCCACGCCCCAATGATCCTCGTGCCGGTTGGCATCCCACACGTCCAACAGAATGTGCGTGTCGATCGGAATGAACATCTTGCGACCGTCCGCCGTCTCGACCCAAGTGTCCGCCTTCGCCTGGCGAGGGAGAAAGTACAACGAAGGCGTAAGCCGCAGCGTTTCGTTCAATGTGTGTCCCAAATACACCGCCTGCTCCAGCTTCTCCGGCGTGTAGACGCTGATGTCTTTCACGGCCGCGAACACCTTATTTTGCGCCCGACGTTTCTCGACAAATGGGCAATCGCCCAACAGGCGTACGACGTCGTCGCTTCTAACGCACCGGCAAGAAAAACCTTAAGGTTGCTCCGCAAAGCTTCGTCCGGTGCGTCCGACTTGAACTGGTTCCACAAACCCTTCCCCGAGTGTCGCCGCGCAAGCACCAGGTTCGTCAGCTCGTCGAAGCTGGCGTAGTCCCGTTGTGCTTGGTCGATGCTGGCCGTGAGCGCGGGCAATTGTCGAATCGAGATCCCCGTCTTGTTGATCACCGTATCGCGGACAATATGCTCCACCACTCGCTCGAGCGCCGGCACAAAATGATTGCGTAGCTGGTCGTACTCGATCTCACAACCGAAAAAACTGTTGGTGAGCATCTCCAGCATCACCGTCTTGATCTCCGGCTCCAGGGCGATCCGCTGCTCGCGCTGGCCGGTCGCCTGCAAATGAGCCCGCAAGGCGTCGAGTCGCTGCGAAACCGTGTGGCGAAACGTCTCCGCAAACTCCTGAAACTTCTCCGGCTGAAACAGGGCCGTCTTGCCAAACGGCGAAGCAGAAACCTTCCGCTGCCGCCGCCAGGTCGAGCCGTTCGAGTACAGCAGCGTGTCGGGCCCCGTCGCCCGCGCGATGCCGGTCGAGGGCAACGTGTCCCGGTCAAACTGCCCCGCCCCGTCGCCGGTCGCCGTCGTGATCGCGCGGATAATCCCCGGATCGCGCGTCACCAGCACCGGCGGAAACCCGGGCACCTCGAAATACCGATTGTGCCGCGCCGCCCCACTCGCGCGATCGGCGTCCTCGAAAATACGCCTGCAAGATTTCCAGCGGCCGATCGTAATTCCACGGATGCGGAAACGGCACCGTCGAGCGCCGCTCGATGTTCGTAAGCAGGGTGACGTCGCGCCGGCTGGCAATCACCGGCAAACGGACTCACGCCCCGCAACTGCTGCGGCAATCGCCGCAACCAGCGAATCGCAGCCGAAGTCGTCGACGGGCGAGCCGTTGTCGTATCGAGCACCGCATCACTCATGGCAAATAAAAGACCGCCCCCGTCAACGCCCCATCTTATAACACATTATTCGCCGTAACCAATGCGATCTTGCGGGTCCGATTTGGGAACATCAATCTTTTCCTGCCTAGCTACACAATTGGGATGGCGCGATGCACATCTCCGAAAACTAGGTGTTCACGATAATCCGCTTCCAAATGTGTGCGGCCTCTGATTCAGTCCATGTCGGAGTTCGGAGTTTCTCCAAATGAAAGGTATCAGGATACGTGATAGAATCTCGCTATGACGACAACGGAAGATGACTGGGACCCTTGGTCACTTGAGTCGGTCGAATGGGCACTATGGTGCAGTCTGGTGGGCGATTGCGACAAATGCGGGGTAGTGAGGGAAATGCCGGATTGGACAGGTCCGCCGTGGAACGATGATGTCCAAGCATGGGCGAGAGACATGGCGCCCCTAATTCAATCCGAGGGATGGTCTATGGCAGACGATTATTTTAACCTCAGATGTCCGAAATGTCGTCCAAGAAACTCTGCACAATAACGGCATGCACATTGTTTGCATTGCTTCAACCGCCGTCTCGCTCATGCCGGTCCATCGCTCGCTAATTGCCGGTGCCCCGTCGCATCACCAGCGAACAATCTACTCCCCTCAAGATTCACCGGCCTAGCGCAGCGATGGCCGAATGTCGGTGCCTGCTACTCTTCCCGTCCCATCCGTTCGAGCGCCGCGGCCAGGTCGCGTGATCCGTGGATCACGGTCAGAATCTCGACGCCCTGGTCGATCGGCCGGTAGAAGATGAGATAGTTGCGATACGCTTTTGGCATGCTAAGTACGCGCACGCCAGCCAGCTGGGGCAGCGAAGATTTCCACGGTTGGCCCACGTGCGGATGGGATGCCAGCAGCCAGAAAATCTCCTCGGCCACTTGCAAGAATCGCTCGGCAGGTTCGACTTT
The DNA here is from genome assembly GCA_963847905.1 of uncultured Planctomycetota bacterium. Lineage (GTDB taxonomy): Bacteria > Planctomycetota > Planctomycetia > Pirellulales > Lacipirellulaceae > DASYDU01. The sequence goes on from CAWKBP010000014.1 coordinate 86,912, forward strand.
GTCCCGCGCGATGTAAGAAAAATGCTCGACCAGGTCGCGTTCGACTTGTGGCTTCTTGAGCACGCGGGGAGTCATTTCTTGCCGCGCCTCGTTCCCTTTTTGCTCGAGGCTTTCTTCCGCGGCGGTGATTTGCTTGCCGCCGTACTCGTGGCCCGACTTTTGGAGTTCTGGGCCTGCTTCAGCCCCTCCGAGCGAATCCGCCGCCAGTCATTTGCGGTCATCGGCGTCGATTCGCCGCTGTCGATTGCCGCGACCAGCCGCGCGTCGATCGCCGACCGCGCTGCCTGCTCCTGCTCGCGCCGCATCACGTCGCGGACGAATTCGCTGGCGGTGCTGTAGCCACGCTCGTCGACCTGTTGCTCGATCCAGAGCTTCAAGGGAGCCGGCAGAGAAATGTTCATTGAGGTCCGCATAGCGGAAGCATACGCTGCCGAAACGACTGTGTCAAGAAATGACAGTTTGTGTCACACGGCGGCCACGACCCCAGCACGGCCAAAAATAATCGTTGATATCCCCCAGCGGACCCGCTAGAAAGAGACGTGGACAAATAGGCAGTGAAAGGAGCATGGAGCATGGAGCATGGAGCATGGAGCAGGCGTAAAGCGAGGCAAGAGTCGAGTGTCCATAGTCGAGAGCCAAGTAAAGATTGGCCCTCCGCCCTCCGCCCTCCGCACTTAGCCCTCCCCCTGCCTCGTGCCACCTGGCTGCAAAATACCCCATTGGCTGCAAAATGAACGTCCATTTTGCACCACCACCTGGCAACTATCCCCTGCAAAACAAGCCGATCTCACCAACCCCATGCTGCAAAACCAATCCATTTTGCCGCACATTAGTCGTGATCAACATTTACCTGCTACCAATCCTGAACCCCGAACCCCGAACCCTGATTACTACTCACCTACTCCACTCCTCCCCTACAAAAAAAGCGGGCGCCTCACTCGAAGTGAAGCGCCCGCCAGAGATGTTGGGCAATTACGATCGTGAGCCGAAACGCTACTGCACCCCGCCCTGCGGCGGCAACACAGGCTTTGCCGGCCCTGCCGGCGGAATGTTTACCTGGCCAACCGGGGCCGGGGCCGCGGCCGGACCGCCCGCCGGTTGCTGCGGCTGATTCAGTCGTACTATTTGCCAAACCTCAGTGCTCACCGCGTCGAGGTGCGCGAGCGCCGTGCACTGCGGCTCGGTGAGATTATACAGACTGGTCTCGACCACTAGCCCGTCGGTCAGCGAGTCGGCAAACATCCAAGCCGCCTTTTGCGTCGACTGTTCGACCATGCCTTGCAGCGGCCGGGCCTGGCCGGTTTGCTGATTCAAGAGCGTGCCGCTGAGGATGCCGTCCTTGCTCACTGCCAGTTGCATTAGCTCGGTCGGCTGCGCCTGGCCCGGCCGAGTCACCGAGAACACGCCCAGCGGTAGCCATTCGATATTGGCAAGCTGGTCCTGCGTGAGCGTCGGCACGCTGCGAGCGAGGTTCCGCGACTGAGCATAGTAGTCGAGCCCCGTGGCGTACTGCTGGCCGTCGACATACACGTTGTTGTTGTAGTACGTCACGTAGGCGTCCTGACCGTAGTTGCCGTAGCCGTAGTCCCAGTAGCAAGGAGTGCTCCAGCCGAAGTCGACCCAGGTCGTCAGGAACGGCGCGGAGCAGCCGCCCCACCAGTACCATGGATTATTCCGCCAGCCGCGTCCGTAGTTGCAGTAACCCCAGTTGCGGTTATTGCCCCACCAGCCGTAGGCGAACGGGACGTCGCGCCAATTGCGGCCGCGATGCCAATCGTTGCCATACTTGCCATATTTGTTCGACCAGTTGTTGTTCCAGTCGTTGCGGACGTGATCTCCCCATTGATTGCGATCCTTCCAATTGCCACCGTTCCAGTTGCCGTCATGGCCTTTGCCGCCATTCCACTTACCGTCGGCCCATTGGCCGCCGTTGCCCTTGCCGCCGCCCCATTGGCCGTTTCCTTTGCCATTGGAATTGCCGCCACCGTTCCATTTACCATCGCCGTTCCAGTTGCTGTCGCCGCGATGGTCGCCGAAGCCGCTCTTGCCATACCAGCGCGCGGTCTTCGCGTCGAAATCGCCGCCACCCTTGTTCGACCATTTGCCGAACTGACCCTGTTCGCCGCCGCGGCCTTTGCCGCCCTGGCCAAACTGGTTCCCCTTGGAGAATTGGTTGCCGCCGGGCCCGTTGTTGCCGCCGCCGTTGCGGAAGCGATTGAGCGAGTCGCTATTGAAGTTTCCTTGCTTGGCATCGTTGCCACTTGCGGAGCGATTGAAATCGCCGCGGTTGCGTCCGCCGATTTGGCCAGCGCCGAGCTGTTGGTTAAATGCCGCCTGGTCGATGCCCTGTTTGTTACTGCTCCAGCTTCGGCCGCGCGAACTGTCGAAAGTTTTATTGCCGCCGCCAGCCTGTTGTTCCTTATATTGCTTGAACATCTGCTGGATTTGTTCGTTGTTGCCGCCGCGCCGCGCGGACGAATTGTTGCCGTTCCCGTTGCCGGAAAAGTTGTTGAGCGTATTCTTCGATTCGTTCCCGCTTGGGGCCCGGTACGAGCGGTACTCTCGCGTCGCATCGCCAAACTGCTTCGAAGAGTTGTTGCCGGAGAAGTTGCCGCCCGGCTGACTGCCGCCGGAGAAACTGCGGAACTGTTTGGCCGCATCCTGTTTTTTGTCGCTACCGCCGCCCGAAAAAGTCTGGCCGCTGAAGCTGCGAGCGCGACTATTGCTGCTGCCGCCGCCGGACCAGGCCGAGCTGCCCGAGTTTCCCGACCCGCTGGGCGAACTGCGGAAGCTGCGCATGCTCTGGCTGCTGGACGACGATCCGCCGCCCGACCAACTCTTCGATCCACCACCGCCACCACCCGAGAAGCTCTTCATCGTGCTGCCGCCACCGCCACTACTGCGCGACGAATGCATCGACGATCCACTGCCACCGCCGCCAGAGAACGACCGAGCACTGCCGCCACCGCCGCCTCCCGAGAACGATCGCGCGCTACCGCCACCGCCACCGGAGTGAGAGCGTCCGCCGCCCCCGCCTCCTCCACCACTGTGGCTGCTGCCACCGCCGCCGCCACCGCCCTTACCACCGCCACCGCCGACCGCCGCCCTTGGCCATTGCAGTGCCGGTCGCCAAGGACGCCGCGACAAGCACGACGAACCACGAATTCTTTGCCAACATTTTTGCGAACATGGGGAAATGCCTCCAAACCTATCGGAGCGCATCCCTCGCGCTCCCCTGCCACTTGGTGTATCTGCTGTTGTCGGATCCCCAGCGGTCGCCGTTCGCCGCGAACGTCGCAGCCCTCGGCCGCCGCATGTCTGCCGAGAGAACCAGGACGAAAACATCCCGTCTCTCCGTGGTGACCCAAACCTCCGAGCATCAAATTTGCAAAGCCGATGCCAAACCGCATTATCTCGACTTTGGATCTCAGTTTGTGGCCAAATTGCCGATATGCCGCGTCAATTCGTCGCCATACGGCCGTCAGCAAAAGCAATCAAATCCACCGCGGAGGATGTCACATTGACTACAGCCCAGTAGTCAGCCGCTGGTTAGAGAGCGCGAATAACTCTTGTCGTTACCAGGGATGCCACGTACCTTTAATTATTAGCCTACTAACTATTTGGGCCCGGGAGAGCCATCTAGGGAGAATGCCATCGTGCTGATCTACGACTTCGAGGAAAGTGTCGGCTACTGGCTGACGCTCGCGACCCAGGCGTTTCATCGCGCTGTAAGTGATGAAGTCGCGCCGCACGGCATTACATATCGCCAATCGATGGTGCTGGCCTGGCTGGTGCTCGACGGCGAACTGTCGCAGGCCGAACTGGCCTCGAAAATGATGGTCGAACCTCCGACGCTGGTCGGTATCCTTGATCGCATGGAGCGCGACGGCTGGATCACGCGCAATGGCTGCCCGACGGATCGGCGGAAGAAACTGATTCGCGCGACGAAGGCCGCAGAACCGGTTTGGGAAAAGATTGCCGAAGGCGGCCGGCGCGTGCGATGGCACGGGCGACGAAAGGACTGAGCGGAACAAGAGCTGGAAACGCTTAAGCAGTTACTGTGTCGCGTGAATCAAAATCTCGAATCCCACGTCGCTCCGAGCAGAGAAACCAGTTGAAACTCTTACATGATGCGGACCGCGTCGTCGGTAATTCATTCCATCTCAGGGGCATTGCATTGAGAGTCATATCGATTGGTTGGATGTTGCTGGCGATTGTCGCCGTGGATGTTCGCGCCCAGGGGCCGCCCCAGGCGGCGCTCGTGGTTGTCTCCCCCGTGGTCGAGCGGGAAGTCACGGTCGGTCAGGCGTTCGTCGGCACCGTGATGCCCTCGAAGAAAGCGCAGATCGGTAGCGCGGTCGACGGTCGCGTGATCGAGTTTCCGCTCAACGAAGGCGATCGCGTTGCCAAGGACCAACCGCTCGCGCAGCTAATGACCGACACGATCTCGCTGGAGATCGAAGCGGCGGAAGCGGAATTGGAACTTCGTCGCCAGGCGCTCGCCGAATTGGAGAATGGCACGCGCCCCGAGGAACTCGATCAGGCGAAGGCGCGAATGGCATCGGCAGCCGCACGTCAAAAGTACATGAAAGCCCGCTGGGATCGTTGGCAGAAGCTGTACGACACAAATCGGGCGATTTCGGAAGAAGAGCTCGATGAAGCGGTCGCCACTGGCATCGAGGCAGAGCAAGCCTACATCGAAGCGAAAGCCGCCTACGATCTGGCGGTCGCCGGCCCGCGAAAAGAACAGATCGCCCAAGCCCGCGCAGGTCGGTATGCAAGCCGCCACGGTCGAGCGGCTGAAAGATCAGCGGACCAAGCACACGATCATCTCGCGGTTTGACGGCTATGTCACCGCCGAATACACGGAAGTCGGCCAATGGGTCAAACAGGGTGATCCGGTAGCCGATGTGGTGGCGCTCGATGAAGTCGAGGTCGTCGCCTATGTGGTGGAGCAGCATGTGCCATTTGTTCGTGTCGGGACACAAGTGACGGTCGACGTGCCGGCGATTCCCGGTCAGCGCTTCGCGGGCGTCGTGAGCGACGTGGTGCCGCAGGCCGACGTGCAAGCGCGGACGTTTCCCGTGAAGGTGCTCGTGAAGAACCAATTCACCGACGAGGTGCCACTATTGAAGGCCGGAATGTATGCCCGCGTGAACCTGCCTACGGGCGGTAAGCAAACCGCGACGCTGGTGTCGAAAGACGCGCTCGTACTCGGCGGCCGTCAGCCGATGGTCTACATCGTGACGGGCGCGTCGGCCGAGGGCGAGTCGGGCAAAGCGACACCGGTGCCAGTGCAGATCGGCGTCGCGGAGGGCGACCTGATCCAGGTGATGGGCGAGGTGCAAGCGGGCCAGCTGGTCGTCGTCCAGGGCAACGAGCGGTTGCGACCGGGGCAAGACGTGGCGATTCAACGCCTGGTCGCCCCGCCAGCGGCGGCGAGCGCGGTTTCGCAGGCCGAACGGCCGTAGCAAGAGACTCGTTTCGGGAATTTGGAACTCTGTGGTGCGGCAATGCAATTGATCGACTCGTTTGTGCATAATCCGGTGAAGGTAACGGTCGGCGTGCTACTCGTCGCGCTGTTCGGTTACGTGGCGCTGGTGCGGATGCCGATGCAGCTCACGCCGGAAGTCCAGCGTCCCGCGCTGACGATCGAAACGCGTTGGCCTGGCGCCAGTCCGCAAGAAGTGGAACAGGAGATCATCCTCGAACAGGAAGAGCAGCTCAAAAGCGTCGAGGGTGTCACGAAGCTGTCGTCCGAGAGCATGGACTCGATGGGACGGATCACGCTCGAATTCGCCGTCGACGCGAACATGTCGGAGATCATTCCGATCGTCAACAGCCGGCTGCAGCAGGTGCCCGAGTATCCCGAGGACGCCGACGAGCCGGTGATCAGCACCACCAACGCCTCGGATCAACCGATCGCCTGGTTTATCCTCAGCGTCAAGCCGCCGTCGTCCGCCGAGCTTGACGCCTTTGCGGCGAAATATCCGGCGCTGGCCGACAAGATCGGCCCCGTTCGCAGCGCGCGCAACATTGGCGTGGCGATCATGCGGCTGCGTGATTTGGGCCGGGCGCATCCGGAGTTCAAGGAGCTGTTGCCGCCGGACGACTTCGACGTCGCCAAGCTGCGGCGGTTCACGGAAGACGAAATCGAAGCCCGCTTCGAGCGGGTGCCCGGTGTGTCGCAATCGAATGTGATGGGCGGTTACGAAGACGAACTGCAGGTGGTGGTCGATCCGGAGAAGCTGGCCGCCCGCCGGCTCACGTTCGGCGACGTTCGCAACGTGCTCCGCGGCCAGAACGAAGACACGTCGGCGGGCGATTTTTGGGAAGGCAAGCGGCGGTGGGTCGTGCGGGCACTGGGCCAGTTTCGCGAACCCGAGCAGGTCGAGCACCAACTCTTGGCGGTCCGCGACGGGGCACCCGTGTTTGTGAGCGACGTTGCCACGGTTCGCCTCGGCTACAAGAAGCCGGACGGCATCGTCAGCCGGCTGGGCGAATCAAACATCGCGGTCAACTGCCTGCGCGAGACGGGGGCCAACGTGCTCGACGTGATGGCGGGCCTGCGCGTCGCGGTGGACGATCTGAATGCCAACATTCTCAATCGCCGCCAACTCGAATTGACGCAGGTCTACGACGAGACGGAGTACATCTATTCGTCGGTCGACCTGGTGAAAGACAATATCTTCGTCGGCGGCGCGCTGACAATGATCGTGCTGATGCTGTTCTTGCACCTGGGCGTGCGAACGCTGCTGGCGATCCCGCTGATTCTCGGCACGGCCGTGCTGGCGACATTTTTGTCGCCCTGGTTCTTCGCCCTTTCGCTGGCGATTGTGGTGGGCTGCGGTTTCTGGTTTGCCCGCGGGGCGCTGGTGGTTGGGCTGGCGATTCCGATCAGCATCATCGGTTCGTTCCTGGTGCTCGGCCTGTTGGGGCGATCGCTGAACGTGATCAGCCTCGCGGGGCTCGCCTTTGCGGTGGGTATGTTGGTCGACAACGCGGTGGTTGTGCTGGAAAATGTTTACCGCCGCTATTCGCTGGGCGAACCGCCGTTCAAAGCTGCGGTCCACGGCACGCAGGAAGTCTGGGGCGCGGTGATGGCTTCGACGCTCACGACGGTGGCCGTGTTTTTGCCGGTCGTGTTCGTGCAGGAAGAGGCCGGGCAGCTGTTTCGCGACATCGCGCTGGCGATTAGTGCCGGCGTGGCGCTCTCGATGGTCGTCTCGTTGACGGTGATCCCCACCGCCGCCGCCCGGCTCTTCGGCAGCAAAGACGACGACAATCAGGACGACGATTTGGCTGCCAACCAGTCGTTAGTGTTCCACCAAGTGAATGGCGATGGTAAAGATTCGCCCTCCCGCCGAAAGCCGCCCGCGACCGGTCTGGCGCGGCTGGCCGAATCGGCGGTCGCACCGATCGCCGGCTTTGGAACGTTGTTCGTCAATACCGTGGTCAGTTTCAACGCCTGGGCCCAGCGAGGCGTGTTGCGACGCCTGGCGATCATCGGCGTGCTCGTAGGCGTTTCGGCGGCGGTCACGTTGGCGTTCTGGCCGAAGGTCGAATATTTGCCGACCGGCAATCGCAACTTGGTCTTTGGCATCCTGCTACCGCCGCCCGGGTACAACCTCGACCAATTGCTGGAAATGGGCCGCGACGTCGAAGCCGGCCTGAAAAAATATGCCGACGTCGATCCAGGCACTCCCGAAGCAGACGCACTCGACGCGCCGGTGATCGAAGACTTTTTCTTCGTGGCCCGCGGCCGGCAAGTGTTTATCGGCATGCGGGCGCACGATCCGACGCGGGCCGCCGAGCTGGTGCCGCTGGTATCGCGCGTCGGCGCCGATTTGCCGGGGACATTTGCCGTCGCCAGCCAGGCGAGCTTGTTTGGTCGCGGGCTCGAAGGTGGCCGCGTGATCGACGTCGAAATCACCGGTCCGGAGCTCACGCGGCTCGTGGCGATGGGCGGACAAGTGCTTGGGCAAGTCGTGCAGCTGATTCCAAACGCCCAGCCGCGCCCGATTCCCAGCCTCGACCTGTCGAGCCCCGAGGTCCACATCACGCCGAAATTGGTCCAGGCGGCCGACATGCGCGTGAGCACGACCGACCTGGGCTATTCGGCCAACGCGCTGATCGACGGCGCTTACGCGAGCGACTATTACCTCGACGGAAAAAAGATCGACCTCACCGTGATGGGCAAGCGCCCGGGCGAAGCCGACGACGTAACCGGCTTTGGCGAATATCGTTGGAACACGCAGGACGTGCAGGCGCTGCCGATCGCCACGCCGCTCGGCCAGCTCGTGCCCCTCTCAGCGCTGGCGAATGTCGAACTCTCGAGTGGGCCCGAGCAAATCAATCATCGCGAGCGCGTGCGAGCGATCACGATCCAAGTCTCGCCGCCCGCCGAAGTGCCGCTCGAATCGGCGATGACCACGATTCAGGACGATATCGTCAAGCCGCTGCTCGCATCAGGGCAACTCGACGGTGGATACCAGGTCAATCTCGCCGGCACCGCCGACAAGCTCCGCGACACCTGGAACGCGCTGCGATTCAACGTGCTGTTGGCGCTCGTGATTACGTACCTGTTGATGGCCGCGCTGTTCGAGTCGTGGCTCTATCCGCTGGTGATTATTATGAGTGTGCCGCTAGGTGCAGTCGGCGGTGTGCTCGGGCTCACTCTGCTTAACTGGTATCTCTACGCCACGCTCGACTTCTATGTGCCGCAGACGCTCGACGTGCTGACCATGCTTGGCTTCGTGATTCTCATCGGCACCGTGGTGAACAACCCGATTCTGATTGTGCACCAGTCGCTCAACCACATGCGCGAAGACGGCATGTCGTCGACCGACGCGATCCTCGAGTCGGTCCGCACGCGTATTCGGCCGATCTTCATGACCACGATGACCACGGTGCTCGGCCTGATGCCGCTGGTGCTTTTCCCCGGTGCGGGAAGCGAGCTCTATCGCGGCCTGGGCGCGGTCGTGTTGGGCGGGCTGTTGATCTCGACTATTTTCACGTTGATCCTGGTGCCGGCACTGTTCAGCTTGACGATGGAAATGCGGAGTTGGTTCGTGGGGCTGATATTCGGCCGGCCGGCTGTTGTGACAGCGCCAATTGCGAAAGAACCGGCGCCCGCCCCGCGTCCTCAATTGGTTCATCCCCGGTGAGCCGTCAACGATGAATGACGAAGCGGCGTACATCTGCGGCGCATGCGGCGAAGAGATCGTCGTGCCGATCGATTTTTCCGAAGGCGGGAGCCAGGAATATGTGGAAGACTGCCCGGTCTGCTGCCGCGCGAACGTAATCCGCGTCGAAATCGACGACGACGGCGAAGCCTCAGTGTGGTCCGAACTCGAATAGACGTCCCCTGTCTTGGGTGGCACGCCATGAGCTTCCAGCGAAGGGCGTGGTTGGTCTCCATGCGTCAATTACCACGCCCTGCGCCGGACGCTTAGGGCGTGCCGCCCCTTCTTAGCCGTAGCGCATTCGCGATCACCGACACGCTGCTCGCGCTCATCGCCGCCGCCGCGATCATTGGATTAAGCAAGATGCCCAAGAACGGATACAGCACCCCCGCCGCGATCGGTACACCAATCGCGTTGTACACAAACGCGAAGAACAGATTCTGCCGGATGTTCCGCATCACGTCGCGGCTGAGTCGAATCGCCCGCACGATGCCACCAAGGTCGCCCTTCACCAGCGTGACGTCGGCGCTCTCGATCGCCACGTCGGTGCCGGTGCCCATCGCGATGCCGACATTCGCGGCCGCCAGCGCCGGCGCGTCGTTGATGCCGTCGCCGGCCATGGCGACGCGGCGACCCTTCGCCCGCTCGGCGACGACGTAATCATGCTTCCGTTGGGGTGTCACCCCGGCCTCGAAATCGTCGATACCCAGCTGCGTAGCGACTTCGCGCGCTGTATTCTCGTTGTCGCCGGTGAGCATCACGATCCGCAGGCCCAGCTCGTGGAGCGCGTGGATGGCGTCGAGAGTAGTTGACTTAATGGCGTCGGCGACGGTGATCAATCCGGCGAGCTGATTGTCGACGGCGACGTACATGACGGATCCTGTGCGAACCTTGCGAGCCGGGCCGTCTTCGGCCCCGTTTACAACGCTCTTAATCGGGGGCGAGGACGCCCCGGCTCGCTGGACCTCATGCTGTTCCATTAACCGTTCGTTGCCGATCAAAACTCTTCTGCCGTCGACCGCTGCGGAAACACCGCCGCCGGTGAACGATTGAAAATCGGTAGCGGTGGCGAGCGAGAGATTGCGTTCCTGCGCCGCGGCGACGATCGCCCGAGCCAGCGGATGCTCGCTACTTTGTTCGACGGACGCGGTGATGCGGAGTAAATCGTTTTCGTCGAAGCTGCCGAGCGCCTCGATTCCTGTGAGTTTCGGCCGGCCTTCGGTGAGGGTGCCGGTCTTGTCGACCAACAGCGTGTCGATCTTTTCCAACCCTTCGAGAGCGGCTGCGTCTTTCACGAGCACGCCTTCGCGGGCTCCGCGGCCGACGCCGACCATGATCGACATCGGCGTGGCGAGGCCCAATGCACAGGGGCAGGCGATGATCAGCACCGCCACCGCGCAGACGAATGCGTAGGCGAGTCGCGCGTCGGCAGGCCCCCAGACAATCCAAGCGATGAACGTCAACACGGCGGCGGCGATCACCAGCGGCACAAACCACGCCGCCACCGCGTCGGCCACGCGCTGAATCGGCGCGCGGGAACGTTGAGCATTTGCCACCATCTCGACGATGTGGGCGAGCGTTGTGTCGCTGCCGACTTTCTTGGCCGCCATCAAAAATGCACCCGTCTGGTTCACCGTGCCGGCGATGACCGCCTCGCCCATTTGCTTCTCGACCGGCATCGGCTCGCCAGTGAGCATCGATTCGTCGATCGTGCTCGCGCCTTCGGTGATCTCGCCGTCGACGGGGATTTTTTCGCCAGGGCGAACGCGGAGCACGTCACCCACTTGCACGTCGCTTGCGGGGATCTCGTGATCGACGCCATCTCGGACGACGCGCGCGGTCGGCGGCGCGAGAGCGAGCAACTCGCGGATCGCGGTCCCAGTCCGCTTTCTCGCCCGCAGTTCGAGGACCTGTCCCAACAGGACCAGCGCCGTGATCACTGCGGCCGCCTCGAAATAGACTTCGACGTTTCCGTCGTGCTTGAACGAATCGGGGATCAAGCTGGGGGCGAACAGCGCGACGATGCTGTAGACATACGCCGCGCCAACGCCCAGCGCGATCAGGGCGAACATGTTGAGATTGAGCGATCGCGAACGACTTCACGCCCCGCACCAAGAGCGGCCAACCGGCCCACAGCACGACCGGCGTGGCGAGCGCGAACTGCAACCACAAATATGCACCGTGTCCCAGCCAGAGATCGAGCGGAACTCCGACCATTGGCAACATCGCCATGAGCAACACTGGCACGCCGAGTGCGGTCGCCACCCAGAATCGCCGCATCATGTCGCGCAGCTCGCCGTCGTCTTCTGGTTCATCCGCCGAAAAGACCTTCGGCTCCAGTGCCATGCCACACTTGGGACAAGTGCCCGGCCCGCGCTGCTCGACTTCCGGGTGCATGGGGCAGGTATAGATTGCGTCGGTGTTTGGCTTTCTTGCCGCGTCAGAATGTCCCGCGGATCCTCCGCCGCCTAGCGCCACGACCATTGGCTCGCTCTCTGCCGGCGCGAGAAACTTTTCGCGGCAGTGCTTGCTGCAAAAATAGTAAGTTTTCCCGTCGCGCTCCGCGGTGAGCTTGGCGGTCGCTTCGTCGACGGTCATGCCGCAAATTGGATCGATGGCCATGGTTCTGTTTGCTCCCTGGGCTCGGCTCAACAAGAATGATACCCTTGTTGGACCATCAGCTGCAGTGGGCAATTGCATCAGTGCGGAAATCCGGTATTGGGACACGGATGAATAACGAGGCGGAGTCGGTCCAGAATCTTTATCGCTCCGCCACGCGCACCGCGGCGGCCGGGCTGGCGATCAATCTGGTGCTCGGGGCCGTGAAGCTCATCGGCGGGATCGTCGGCCAGTCGTTTGCGCTATCTCTGATGCCGTGAATTCGATCGGCGATTCGCTCGGCTCGGCGATCGTGCTCTTCGCGATGCGCGTCGCGCAAAAGCCGCCCGACCCCGATCATCCCTATGGCCATACGCGGGCCGAAGCGGTGGCCGGCTTGAGCGTGTCGTGGATCATCGCGTTTTCGGCCGTGGCGGTCGGCTGGGAAGCGGTCACGCACCTGTTCGATCGGCATTCGGCGCCGGCGGCGTGGACGCTGTGGATCGCGGCGGTGAACGTCGTGATCAAAGAAGTGCTCTATCGCGTCAACAAATCGATCGGCGAGCGGATCGGATCGCGATCGCTGGTGGCCAACGCCTGGGATCATCGCAGCGACGCACTCTGCTCGCTGGCGGTGGTGATCGGCATCGCGGCCGTTCGCTGGGGCGGCCTACGATTCATTTGGGCGGACGAAGTGGCGGCGCTCGTCGTGGTGGCGGCGATCCTCTGGTCGGCAATGCGTCTGTTGCGCACCAGCGCGGCCGAGCTAATGGACCAGCAGGCCGATGACGCCACGGTCGACGCGATCCGCCAGGCGGCGCTCCGCGTGCCGGGCGTTCTGGCCGTGGAGAAGCTCCGCGTGCGGCGCAGCGGCATGGAATGTTTCGCTGATATCCACGTCGAAGTCGATCCGCAAACCACGGTCGAACGCGGACACCGGATCGGCCACGACGTGAAATCGCGGCTGGTGAAGGAATTTGCAGCACTGCGCGACGTGTTGGTCCATCTCGAGCCGGAAACCAATCGCCCCGAGTCGCCGCCGCACGATCAGTGAAGCAAGGAGCCGGGAGTCAGGAGCCGGGAGTCAGGCGGGCCAACGCGCAAAGACGCCGGCCGGCAGCGAGCGACCAGCGCTTGTTTCCAACGTGAGTTCGCCTGCGGCGGGCGGCTGGCTGCAGTTGCCGAAGATGCCTTCCGACAAATAGGCCGCGAGCTCCGCTGGTCCGATGCCGGGCGAGTGACACGAGACGAGCACGAATGCCCGATTTTCGGCCGTGAGCTCGCCGCAGAGTGAGAGCAGCGGCAACAGGTCAGTTTCGATCTTCCACGGCTCGCCCTTCGGTCCGTGGCCGTAGCTGGGCGGATCGAGGATCACGCCATCGTACTGATTGCCGCGCTTCAGTTCGCGGCGGCAGAATTTCATCGCGTCTTCGGCGATCCACCGCACGGGCTTCTCGGCGAGCCCGGAGAACGCGGCGTTCTCCTTCGCGCGATCGACGATGTTCTGCGCCGCGTCGATGTGGACGACTTCCGCACCCGCCGCAGCTGCCGCTAGCGTGCTGCCGCCTGTGTACGCAAACAAGTTGAGCACCTTCGCCGGCCGTCCCAACGCCGCTTGCGCTTTCGCCACCTGCCGCGAGATCCACGCCCAATTCCCGCGCTGCTCGGGAAACACGCCCACCTGCCCCGAAGGCAACGCTTCGAGCTTCAATCGAAACGCGTCTCCCCATCCCATGTTTGGCAGACACCACTCCGCCGGCATCCAAGTCTTCGGCTGCGGTGTCCACGAGCCGTCTCCCGTCCGCGGCCCACGAAACCGCGCGGTGATCGTTTCCCAAAGCTCGGGCCGCGACCGCTCAACGTTGTCCGCCGCCGGACAAGGCCGATTCAGCACGACCTCGCTATAACGCTCGAGTTTCCGGCCATCGCCGAAGTCGAATAATTCGTATCTGTTGATTTTCGTGATTCATCGTGATTGTGCCGGTTTTTTGCGGATGATAGCGGAAAAGTAAGCCAAGAAAAAATCGTCGCCTTTTCTCCCGCCCGTCGCCATAGAATGCAAGTTTGCATTTTTCGACCAATCCCCGGGGCCCCGATGCCCGCTGCCGATATCGTGATCCAAGGCGCCCGCGAGCACAACCTGCGGAGCGTCGACGTTGTTTTGCCGCGAAACCAGCTTGTTTGCCTGACCGGCGTCTCCGGTTCGGGCAAGAGCTCGCTCGCGTTTGACACACTCTACGCCGAGGGCCAGCGGCGGTACGTGGAGAGTCTGTCCACCTTCGCGCGACAATTTCTGGGGCAAATGCCCAAGCCTGAGGTCGACCACATCAGCGGCCTGAGCCCCTCGATTTCGATCTCGCAGAAATCGTCCGGCAACAATCCGCGGTCGACCGTCGGCACGATCACCGAAATCTACGACTTCCTGCGGGTGCTCTACACGCGGGTGGGACGCGGGCACTGCCCCCAATGTGGCAAACCAATCACCGCCCAGACCCGCGAGCAGATCATCGGCCGAATTCTCACGTTGCCGGCCAAGACGCAGTTCGCGGTGCTGGCGCCGCTGATCCGCGGCCAGAAGGGCGAGTACCGCGACCTGTTCGAGGACTTGCGGAAGCAGGGCTTCGTCCGCGCCGGGTCGACGGCAACATCGTGCAGCTCTCGGACGACCTCTCGCTCGATCGCCAGATGCGGCACAACATCGAGGTGGTCGTCGATCGACTCACGGCCGGGCCCAGCATCCGCAGCAGGCTGGCGGAGAGTGTCGACACGGCGCTCGCGGTCGGTAAGGGCAGCCTGATCATCGCAGTACAAGAAGAAGACTCCGCGAAAAGTGGGGCGCGAGCCGGGTCGTCCCCGACCCCGAGTGAAGACGTTCCAGACGAGGACGACGAAGCCCTAGCTCACTCGGACTCGGAAAAGGACTCTCCCCGTACTTCGTCGCGCAAGCGCGCCGCCGGCACCCAACCGGGCGACATCGTCCTCTCCGCCCACTTCGCCTGCACGGATTGCGGAATCAGCTTCGACGAGCCCACGCCGCAGCTGTTCAGCTTCAACAGCCCGCAAGGCATGTGCCTTGAGTGCGACGGCCTGGGCGAGTTCTTCAGCTTCGATCCCGAGCGGCTGGTGAACGCGCCGGAGAAGTCGTTTACTCAAGGAGCGATCGAACTCATCGGCCCGTGGAAGGACCTCGGCCGTTGGAAGCGGCACATTTATCGCGGCGTCGCCGAGACGATGGAACGCAAGCTCGAGCTCGCCGAGGGGACGCTGCTCGAAACGCCCTGGAGCGAACTGGCCAACGAGCACCAGCAAATCTTGCTCTGGGGCACCGGCACCGAGCACATCACCTACACCTGGCGGGCCGGCAAATCGTCGCAGAAATACGGCGGCACCTTCGACGGCATCATCCCCGAACTGCTCGAAAAATATCGCACCAGCAAGAGCTCGATGCAGATCAAGCAGCTCGAAAAATACATGAGCATCATCGGCTGTCCCGATTGCGGCGGCCAGCGGCTCAATCCGCAGGCCCGCTCGGTGAAGGTCACCACACGGAGCGAAAAATTCCGCGACGACAAATCTGGACGCGGGCCCGAGCGAACGCTGCCCGAAGTCTGCGCGCTGGCCGTCTCCGACGCGGCCGAGTTCTTCGGCGAGCTGGCGCTCGAAGGCAACCAGGCTCTCATTGCCACGGAAGTGTTGAAAGAGGTCCGCGGCCGGCTCGGCTTTTTGAAGAACGTCGGCCTCGAATACCTCACGCTCGAACGGACCGCCCCGACCCTCTCTGGCGGCGAATCGCAGCGGATTCGGCTGGCCGGCCAGATCGGCTGCGGATTGGTCGGCGTTTTGTACATCCTCGACGAACCGTCGATCGGCCTCCACCCGCGCGACAACGACCAACTACTCGCCACGCTGAAAGACCTCCGCGACCTTGGCAACACCGTGGTCGTTGTCGAACACGACGAAGACACGATGCGGGCGGCCGACCACATCATCGACTTCGGTCCCGGCCCGGGCGTCCGCGGCGGCGAAGTTGTGGCGATCGGCGATGCGGACAAGATCTCGAAAGAATCGCGCAGCGTCACCGGGGCGTTTCTCGCGGGGACCCGGAAGATCGAAGTGCCAGCGCAGCGCAGATTGCAGGACTTGCAAACCGACGCACCAAAACTCCGCATCGTCGGCGCCCGGCACAATAATCTGAAGAATGTCGACGTCGACATTCCGCTCGGCGCGTTCGTCTGCGTGACGGGTGTCTCGGGCAGCGGCAAAAGCTCGCTGGTGAACGACATCCTCAGCGAATCGCTCCTCACGCAGCTCATGAACGGCAAGGGCCAGCCGGGCGAACACGACACCATCGAAGGCGTCGACCAACTCGACAAGCTGATCGTGATCGACCAGTCGCCGATCGGCCGCACGCCGCGCTCCAACCCCGGCACCTACATCAAGCTCTTCGACGACATCCGCAACCTCTACACGCAGCTCCCTGAGTCGAAGCGCCGCGGCTACAAACCGGGTCGCTTCAGCTTCAACGTGCAAGGCGGGCGGTGCGAGGCCTGCGAGGGGAACGGTTCGAATCGGCTCGAGATGGATTTCCTCGCCGACGTGTGGGTCACCTGCCCCGTCTGCGAAGGCCATCGTTTCAACCGCGAGACGCTGCAGGTAATGTACCGCGAGAAGAGCATCGCCCAGGTGCTCGAGATGGACGTTCAAACGGCGCTCGAGCATTTCGAAAACATCCCGCCGATTCAGCACAAGCTCAGCACGCTCCACGCGGTGGGCCTCGACTACATCAAGATTGGCCAGCCGTCGCCGACGCTCTCGGGCGGCGAGGCGCAGCGCGTGAAGCTGGCCCGCGAACTGGTGAAAAAATCGACCGGCCGCACACTCTACCTGCTGGACGAACCGACCACCGGCCTCCACTTCGCCGACATCGAACTGTTGCTCTCGGCGCTGCACGGCTTCGTCAACGCCGGCAACACGGTGCTGGTGGTCGAGCACAATCTCGACGTGATCAAGACGGCCGACTGGATCATCGACGTCGGTCCCGAAGGGGGCGCGGGCGGGGGACGGATCCTCGGCTGCGGCACACCCGAAGACATCGCCCGGATCCCCGAGTCCTACACCGGCCGCGCCCTCGCCCCGCTTCTCGGTATCAAGCTGCCAAAAAGCCCCGCAGCCCCCGGCTCTGCCGGGGGTTCGAAGCGAACCCGCAACGGCAAGCCTGCTCAAGAGGCCACCCACATCACGATCCGCGGCGCACGGCAACACAACTTGCGCGATCTGAGCCTGACGATCCCGCGTGACCAGACGACCGTCTTCTGCGGCCCCAGCGGCAGCGGCAAGACGTCGCTCGCCATGGATACGATCTACGCCGAGGGCCAGCGCCGCTACGTCGAAAGTCTCAGCTCTTACGCCCGGCAGTTCGTCGGCCAGATGCAGAAGCCACAGGTCGACCACATCGAAGGCCTCTCGCCCGCGATCGCCATCGAACAGCGGAACACAGGTCAGACGCCGCGTTCGACGGTGGGCACGGTGACCGAAATCTACGACTACTTTCGCATCCTCTTCGCTCGGCTCGGCCAGCCCTATTGCCCCGAGTGCGACATCCCGATCGGCACGCAGACTTCCGACCAGATCGTCGACAAGCTGCTCGAAGAGAAGGAAGGCACGAAGCTTTACGTGATGGCGCCGGTCGAGGTGCAGGTCGGCGAGCAGTACGAAACGCTTTGGGAATCGCTCCGCGGTGCGGGGTACGTCCGTGTGCGGATCGACGGCGAGACCCACGCGCTCGACGCGCTCCCCACGATCGACCGCCGCCGCAAGCACGCGGTCGAAGTGGTGATCGATCGGATCATCGTCCGCCGCGACCAGCGCTCGCGGATCGCCGGCAGCATCGAAAACGCGCTCGCGCTCGGCAAGGGCGTGGTCCACGTCGCCCATCCGAGCGACAGCGTGCCCGAGCCGCGCTGGCCGGTTCGCGTGCATAGTCAGCACCTGGCTTGCGAAAAATGCGGCCGCAGCTTCGACACGCTCAACCCGCACAACTTCTCGTTCAATAGCTCGCTCGGCTGGTGCCCGGCGTGCGAAGGGCTCGGCACGCAGACGGGGGCGAACCCCGCCTCGCTCTTGCGCGATCCGAAGCTCACGCTCGCCAAGGGGGCATTGTTCGTCTGGCCGGACGTGAGCCTTGCCACGTCCCAATTGATGCTCGCGGCGTTCACAGCGCACACGGGCGTGCCCAGTGACGTGCCCTACCAGGATCTTTCGCCGCGGCAGAAGCGGATTCTGCTGCACGGCACGGGCGACGATTGGATCAGTGTTTACGGGGTTCAGGGTTCAGGGTTCAGCAAAAAGTCCGACAAGCTGAACCCTGAACCCCGAACCCCGGCCCCGCTCTTCCGATTCCAATTCAAAGGCCTCTACCCCGCGCTCGAAGAAGCATCGAAGCTTTCGCCGCGCTACCGCGCCCTGCTCGAACATCTGATCGACGAGATCGACTGCAGCCAGTGTGGCGGCAGCCGGCTCCGCGACGACTCGGCCGCGGTGCGTTTCCGCGAGCGCACGCTCGATTCGATCTCCCGCACGCCGCTGGGCGAGCTGGTCGCGCAGATCAAGAAATGGAAGCTCACCGCGAGCGAGAAGAAAGTGGCCGGCGAACTACTTCGCGAAGTGCAGAATCGCGTCACGTTCCTGGTCGACGTGGGGCTCAACTACCTGACGCTCGGCCGCAGCGGCCCGTCGCTCTCCGGCGGCGAAGCGCAGCGAATTCGCCTCGCCAGCCAGGTCGGCAGCGGCTTGTGTGGCGTGCTCTACGTGCTCGATGAACCGACGATCGGCCTCCACCCACGCGACAACACCCGACTGATCAACGCCCTGAAAAAGCTCCGCGATCTCGGCAACACACTCTTGATCGTCGAGCACGATCGCGAAGTGCTCGAGAGCGCCGACGGCATCGTCGACTTCGGCCCCGGCGCTGGCCGACTTGGTGGTCAGATCGTCGCCAGCGGCTCGCCGGAGCACGTAGCAAAGACCCGCGGCAGCGTCACCGGCCCGTACCTGAGCGGCAAGAAGGCGATCCCGGTGCCGACTAACAGAAGGGGGGAAGGCGGAAGGGGGAAGGCGGAAGGAAAAGCATCCAAACAAAAACCCTCCCCCCTCCCCACTCCCCCTTTATCCTTTCTTGAGATCATCGGCGCCCGACACAACAACCTCAAAAACATCAACGTCCGCATCCCACTCGGCGCGCTGGTCGCCGTCACGGGCGTTTCCGGCAGCGGCAAAAGCTCGCTGGTCGAAGACATTCTCTACGCCCAGCTCGCCAAGACGCTCCACCGCGCGAGCACCGCGCCCGGCGCCCACGACAAGATCCGCGGCGTCGAGCAGATCAACAAGGTGATCCGCGTCGATCAGCAGCCGCTGGGCAACACGCCGACCTCGAACCCGGCCACTTACACCGGCGTATTCGAACTGATTCGCCAGCTCTTCTCGCAGCTCCCCGAATCGAAACTCCGCGGGTATACAGCCCGGCGGTTCAGCTTTAACGTGCCGGGCGGTCGTTGCGAAGCTTGCGAAGGCAACGGCCAGCAGTGCATCCAGATGCACTTCCTGCCAGATATCTGGGTCGAGTGCGAAACCTGCCGTGGCCAGCGGTACAACCCCGACACGCTCGCCGTGAAGTTCCACGGCAAAAGCATTGCCGACGTGCTGGCCATGTCCTGTGGCCAGGCGGTCGAGCTGCTCCGCAACATCCCCAAAATCCGCCGCATCCTCGAAACGCTTTGCGACGTCGGCCTCGATTACCTGACGCTCGGCCAGAGCGCACCGACGCTCTCTGGCGGCGAGGCCCAGCGCGTGAAACTGGCCGCCGAGCTGGCCCGCCCCGACACCGGGCAAACGCTCTACCTGCTCGACGAACCAACCACCGGCCTCCATTTCGACGACCTCGCCAAGCTACTCGATGTGCTCAATCGGCTCGTCGACCAGGGCAACACGGTGGTGGTGATCGAGCACAACCTCGACGTGATCAAGACCGCCGACTGGATCATCGACGTCGGCCCCGAGGCTGGCACCGAAGGCGGGTATATCGTCGCGGAGGGAACACCGGAGCAGGTCGCCAAGTTGAAGAGCAAGAAGGGTGCATCGGTCAGCCACACGGCGCTCGCGCTCGCTCCCGTGCTCGCCGCCGGCCCGTTCGTTGAGCGGAAAAAATACAACCCCGCCAAAGTCGAAATCCCGCGCGAAGAGGAACAGGAGATCGACGAGGTCGGCCGCGACACGAAGATGCCTTGGGAGATCGACGGCCGCGGCTGGCACACGCGCGACCGCGTCGACCGCAACGGCAACGCGTGCAAATGGGACGGTCGAATTCTCGACGCCATCGAACGGCGCGTGCAGGACGTCGGCGAGTTTAGCGAAACGAACTGGAACAATCGCACGATCGTCGAGATCAGCGCCGCCAAGAAATCCGACGGCTGGTTCTTCCACGCGATCACCGGCGAGCGCTGGTTAGTGAAACTCAAGTTCCGCACGGCGAAACGGACCTTCGAGCGCGACACGCTCATCGCCGAGCTCGGTTTCAAGCCGCTGAACGACCTCGATGACATCGAGGCCTATGGTCGCGGCCCGCGCGTCAAATGCAAGAACCTCCGCGGCCCGTGGCAGGAAGTACAGATCGACGCTCATTCCTGGGCCGAGGTCGACACGCCCGAGTTCTGGACGTTCGTCGAACGGGCCGTGGGCGGCTTCAACAAGTTCACCGAGCGGATGCAGCAGAAGCCGGCCGACGTAATGCCTTGGACCGTGCTCGGCCAGAAGTGGCATCTCTCGAAGAAGGGTTTTCCGCCCGGCAAGCAGACCGATTGGAAGCCCGAAGTGCTCGAAGAGCTGCTCGAGATGCTGCACGACACCGAGCCGAAAGGCCAGTTTCTGTGGAACAACCAGGAACGGGTCTACTACATGGCGCCGGCAGTGCGCGAGCCGTGGGCGACCGTTTGTACGAAGCGGCTCGCGGGCGTGGATCTAATCCTCAACGGGCCCAAAGGCGCATTTCAGCTAGGCGGCGTCGCGGAGCTCGGCGCCGATCGCGCGCTCTCGACCAAGGGCGAAGAGCGCGACCAAGTGAAACTGCGGTTCGTGACGACCGAGGAACTCCACGACGGGAAGCTCGCCGCGTTTTTGAAAGTCCACCTCGAAGCATTTCGCGGTGCCGGAGTTGGTTCGTAGTAACACATAACAGTTTTCGACAGGATTACAGGATTTTTTTGGATCGACAGGCTGAAAGCCGAGAATGTTGTAGAAACCAGATTCGTTTGAGTGATGATCCTGTAAATCTTTCCCCAATCCTGTTATCCTGTCAAAAAATCGATGAGCACTGAATCTAATTCACTGATTGCCCCGCGTTTCTTATTCCGCTTCGCCGTGCCGGTCGTGCGCCACGCGCCGATCTGGAAGCAAGGCGGCGTCGAGCTGGACGAATCGTACCGGCTCTTGAATCTCGCCGAGCTCGACGGGGGCACCGAGAATCACGAACGAGGCCACGCCGACGTCCGAATGGCCTGGGCGCCCGAGGGGTTGCTGCTCAACGTTCGCGTCGAAGGCAAGAAGCAGCCTCTTTGGTGCCGTGACTCGAAGCTCGAAGATAGTGACGGACTGCAGGTGTGGATCGACACTCGGGCGACGCTCAACATCCACCGCGCGAGCCGATTTTGTCACCGCTACGTGTTCCTGCCGGCCGGCGGTGGACGCGGCAACGCGGAGCCAGTCGCGGACCAGCTGCTGATCAACCGCGCCCGCGAAAACGCCCGCCCGGTTCGGCCCCGCGAGTTGCAGGTCGCGAGCAAAGTCACCTCCACCGGCTATCGACTCGCGGCGTTCATGCCCGCCGTGGCGCTCGGCGGCTACGACCCGGCCCAGCACCGCCAGGTCGGCTTCACGTACGCCCTCTTCGACCGCGAACTCGGCATCCAAACCTTCGCCACGGGACAGGCGTTTCCATTCGACGAAGACCCGACATGTTGGGCGCAGCTCGATTTGGTTAGCTAAACCGCAAGCGACGAGTTCCGCGTGTGCGCCCAATCCACCGCTTGCGGTTTAGCTAACGCGCTGTTCGTTTCTTATGAATCGGCCACCCATCATAAGCCACCACAAACGGCCACACCTGTCGCGCCAAGCCCTCTTTCTCCGGATTCCCGTCCACATATCGAATCCGCCCGCGAATTGCATTCGGCGAATCGAGGTATCGATCCCAACCACCATCCGTCCAAACGGGGTGCCCCGACGGCAAAATGTCGACGAAGCAACGGGCCAACCGTGATTGCCGTTGAAAGTGTTCGATCATCTGTTCACCGGTGTGCCGATGCTTGCGGATTACCAGATGAACGTGATCTGGCATGACGGCGCAGGCGTAGCAGGTATATTGTTGCTGCTTGATAACAAAGGCAAAGGCATCCGCAACTTCGCGAATTTGTGCTTCGTTGAAACGAATCACGGGGTAGAGCAACCGCGGCGTTACCTCTACATAGAAATTGCGTACAACATGTCGTTTCGGTTGCACGGCGCGCCGACCGAAGTGCGGTTCGCCCAGATCGGCGAGCTCGGGCGTGTAGACCGACCGCGAACCACTCCCGCGAGGATCGTTTCCGAGCCACGTTCCGTAGGTGGTCCAAACGAGGTGGTGGGCGAGCACGGCCATGGCAGGTCCCCGGAACTCGATATGGGCAACGCTTGCGGTTTAGCTAAACCGCAAGCGTTGCCCGATGCATAAGGTAGTGTATACATAACTACACTACACCTGTCAAGGGCCGACGCGTGCCCGGAGATACTCGTCGCCGTCGAGATCGGTGACAACCTCATCCTTGAGCGGTTGCTTTCGTAATCGCGGCGCCATCGGCGCATCGCCGCCGGCGTCTTTTGGTGCGGAGAAGACGCGCACTTCGTCGATCGCGTAGATGTCGAACAGCGCGTGGAGCAGCTTGCTCCCGCCCTCCACGAGCACATTGGTCAAACGCCGGCGGCCGAGTTCGTCGAGCAGGGACTTGAGTCGTTCCGCGTGCGTCGCGCCGTCACAGATGAAAATCTGCGCCGCCCGCTGCGGCGAGTTTTTTAACGGCCTCCAACGGTGCGTCGCTCGCCACGGCGACTAAGAGCGGCACGTCCTTGGCCGTCTTCACGAGCTGGCTCTCCAGCGGCAATGTCGCCTTCGAGTCGACCACCACGCGGAGCGCCGTCCGCTTCACGTCGTCGGGATTCTTCGGTCGCGCAGTGAGCAGCGGATCGTCGATCCGCGCGGTGCCGCTGCCGATGAGGATCGCATCGACGCGGCCGCGGAGTTTTTGCACCTCCTCGCGCGACGACTCATTTGATATCCAGCGCGCGCCGTCGGCCATCGCCATTTTGCCGTCGCGGGTTTGCGCCCATTTGGCGATCACCCAGGGCCGGCCATGGTCGAGCCGCATCAAATAGGGCGCATTGAGTGCCTTTGCTTCGTCGGCCAGGAGTCCGACCTCACACGCGATGCCGGCCGACTTCAATTCGCCGATGCCGCCGCCGGCGACCGAGGGAAACGGATCTTCCATCGCCACGACCACGCGCGTGATGCCCGCAAAGATGAGCGCCTTCGAGCAAGGAGGCGTTTTACCTTCGTGGCAACAGGGTTCGAGCGTGACGTAGGCCGTCGAGCCGCGGAGGACCGACTTGTCGACCTTCTGCAGCGCGACGATCTCGGCATGCGGGCCGCCAAATTCTTCGTGCCAACCTTCGCCGACGATCTGGCTGTCGTGCACGATCACGCAACCGACCATCGGGTTTGGCTCGACGGAGCCCTCGCCGCGGACCGCGAGCTCAAGGGCCCGCCGCATGAATCGTTCGTCTTCGGCGCGATCTGCCACGTTCGCTCTGCGATTGATCAGGAAGGAGTCCAGAGCGTCGATTTCTTGCCGCCACCGGCCGGTGCGTCGCTGCCAGGTGTCCAAATGCGGCCGCCTGAGTCAGACGCGGGTGCCGAGGCGGCTCCCGAGAACGCGGGCTGCTGCGGCGCGGCATGGTGATGATGCTGTTGTTGTTGGCCGGCCATTTCCTCGGGCGAAATCACACCGGTTTCGTAGAGCAGGCGATACACGGCCGCCGCCACCTGCGGATCGTCCAGATGCTTCGCTTCGATTTGAGCGAGCATTTCCTGCGCTTGCTCGGGGTTGCCGCTCTCGATGTGGAGCTCGAGCTCGGCGAGGTCCCAGGTGGCAGTCGACGTGCCGGCCGCCTCGGAGTGTTGCCGGGCCTGGTGGATCAGTGCGAGGGCGCGCTCGTCGTCGTCCTCTGCCGCGATCAGCCGGCGGAACGCGTCGGCGGGCGGAATGCTCGCGGCAACCGACGGACGGCGGACTGCCTCCAGGGCGACGATTGTGGTCGCCGCGCGGGCGGCGATCAGGATCGATCGACGGTAGAGTTGCACGAGGTCGTCGTCGGTGACCGTTTCCATCACGAGCCGCTGCACGCGAACGAGCGACAGCGCGGCGACGCTCTCGCCACTGGCGTCGATCGGTTCGGGCTGCGGCAGGCCGAGTTTGTCGCGCAACACCGCAATCGACGCCGCGTCACCACGATTGTTGCTGCCTTGTTCTAGGATCAACACGGCGGCCATCAGCGGGACGCGAAGCTGCGGATCGCCGGCCGCAGAGCGTGGCGTCTTGCCCGCCAGTCCCGGTCGGGACACGTCGGGCCAGCGTTCGGTGATTGCCATGTGCCGCTCTTCGGCCACGAGTCGTCGACGATCGGCAATCGGCGTATCCATCGGGAAGTGCCAACGCCAGTTGAGCGCTTGTTCGGTCGGCGTGATCGAGCCGACGACGCGCTCTTCGATCATCTCGCCCAGCGCGTCGCCGCCGGCGTCGGCCAGAGTGGCGAGCGTGCGTTCGAAGTTCGGACCGCGATCGGTCGTGAGCTCAAGTCGTTCGGGACGATTCGTCTGACGGCCGAAGATCGAGATCACCCCCGAGAGACTTGGCACCTGGCCGCGTTCGATGCCGATGCCGGTCTCGGGCAGCGGCTGATCGAGGAGCACGTAGGTGTGCCGCGGGCGGGGTTCGTCGCTGCCTTCGTATCGCGCGGGGTCGACGTCGAAACGTTGCACGCGGCGGTCGCTGTCTAGCGCCGCCATCAGCAAATCGTTGTCCTTGATCTCGTGGATACGCACCACCGAGTCGAGCATCTGCTCTTTGCTCTCTTTGTCGAGCAGCTGAGCGATCGCCTCGGCTTCGATCGCGTCGTCGAGGGGCACTTCCATCTGGGCATAGGCATGCAAGCCAGCCACGAGCGCCCGATCGTCGGCGAGCCGCCCGGCCAGTACCGCGCGGTTGTAGAGCAGCGTCGGCTCGGCGCCGTGCTTGCCGCCGAGGCGGTCGATCATCGTGGCCGCTTCGAGCCACTTGCCTTGGTCCGCGATCCGCGACGCCTTCTCCGCTTCGGCTTTCCAGCTGACGTCCGCCGGCCACGATCGCAGCCGCAAATTGTCGCGCAGCAGCAGCGGCAGGCCGGAATAGTGGTTCAAGCTCACGAGCAATTCCAGCGCGCGGGGGTCGTCCTTCGGTGCGAGCGCGACGTGCAGCCACAAATGAGCCTGGGCGGCGACGATGTGCCCTTCGGTGAGTAGCGATCGCCCGACGACTCCAATCGCCTCGAACACCCGCTGGGGCATCTCGTGGTCGATCAGCGCGAGCGCCTTTTGCAGCGGAGCGACCGCCGCCTGGGCACTGCCGGTCGAAGCCAACAGCATCGCCTGGCAAGCGTGGGCCGAAGCATTCTGCGGATCAGTTTTAAGGAAATCGTCGATCGTCCCGCGGGCCGCGTCGGTCTCCCCGAGCGCGAGCTCCAACGACGCCTTGAGGTCGAGCAGCGACGCACGGTGCGGATTCTTGGCCAATGTCTGCTCGGCGTGCCGCAACGCCGCATGGGGCTGGTCGCCTTCGATCATGCGGTGAATCTTTTCGATGTCACCCACGAGATCGGAGCAGCAGAACTTCACTTTTTTGCCGCTGCCACAGGGGCATGGAGCATAGGGGTCAACCGCCATCGTGCCTCACCGGGATATCTAGATTTGCGGAGTGCATGAGCAACTGCTCGAGGAGCCGCGGAGGCCAGAATTATGCCCATCGCGTCCACTCCGCATGGTATCACAGGCGCGGCGGCGAGGCGACCCACCAGGTTTCGCCGCGACGGGCGCTTTTTTAATAGAATCGCCGCGTAATCTTCACGACTTGGCGGCGAAAGCTTGCTGCTTCTCGGTCAGCAGCTTGATCAGCGCGTGGAACGGATCGGCAAATTTGGCGACCCCTTCGCGCATCAATTCATCCTCGAGCTTGGCCTGATCGACCTTGGCATCGATCTCGGCCAGCACCTCGGCCGGCGGCAACTTGTCGACGTTGCGACTAAATGACCGGCCGCTCTTTTCGACCGCGTCGTTGGTCGCCGGCGGGTTGGTTTGGATGTCGCTCCCCGCGAGCGCGTCGACATATTTCCAAGGCGGGTCGCTCGGCTTCTTGGTGCCCGTGCTGGCGAAGATCATCTCTTCGGCGAGCGGCGTCCCTTTGTCGGACCAGAATTTGTGGTTCTCCGCCCAGATTCGCTTGGCGTTGACGATGCCGACCAGACCTTGAGCAGAGGGTGCGAGCTCGGGCACAAACTTTTCGGTGTACACGTCAACGCGCGATACGAAGATACTGTACACGCTCTTGAAATGCTCGAGCGATTTGCGCTGCTGCGCCGCGCCAAATCGCGTCGCGGGCCGCCTTGTATTGCCGCATCGAAAAAATGAGCGTCACGTTGAGCGTCACGCCCGCCGCACAGAGCGATTCGAGCGCCGCCAGGCCACCCGGAGTGGCCGGCACCTTGATCATTCGATTGCGATGCCCGGCTGACCATTTCTTACCCAGCTCGATGTAGCGCGCCGCTTTTTCTTCCACCGACAGCGTGCAAGACGGATCCTCGAGCAGTGGATCGAGCTCGAAGCTGACGTAGCCGTCGTTGCCTTTGGTCTCTTCCCACACCGGAAAGAAAACCTTCTGCGCCGCTTGCACGACCTCGTCGGTCAACTTCCAGGCCGCCTCCTCTGCTTTGACCCCGGGCCCCAGTTCCTTGAGCGCCGCGTCGAATCGGCCCGTCTTGATCAGCTCGGAAATAATGATTGGATTCGAGGTCGCTCCCGTCGCGCCCGAGAGCGCGGTTCGCACGCACGAGATCGGGGTCAACCGAGTCGAGCCAGAGCTTGGTTCCGGAAGCGATGAGTGATGCGAGCGGTGATGTCATTGCATGTTCCTTTTGATTGACGTTCCACGTCAGCATAGAGGTTCGCTAGCAGTCGATCAGCCCCCACAATAACGCGCGGGCCATGGATCGGGAAAGACTGGGCTGATTGGGTTGAGTTTCCGGATTGCAGCGAGTTTGACAATTTCGTGGGATTTGCCGGTTATTGCTGCATTGAGGGCTACAGAAAGACGATTAACGATTCCCAGGTGGACCACTGTGGTCTGCGGGCCGCGGAATTGCGCTAATTGGCAAACCACGGCACCACAAGTTTTACACGTTGCGGGCCACAATCAAGACCTGAGCGACAGGCGTCCGGGCAAGTTCGACGACGCCGAGGAGATTGCACTCGTGGTGAATCGCGCAAGCGGATGGATCGGGCTCATCATGATGGCGGCGCTGCTGACCGGCAACGTGGCGGCGGAGGAATTGCCGTTGCCCGATCCGGACGGTCTGGAGTTGCCCTACGATTCGTCGATGCCCATGGAGTTCGACGGGGTTCCGCTGCCAATGGAAGAGACGGCGCCCCCGGTTGGTTACAACGACCCGCCCAGCCGGCTCGTATCGCCAGCTCGAAGCATGCAGGACGATTCGTATGCCGGTTCCAGCGGTATGGGACAGAATCCGAGTGAGGCCTATTCCGACGGCGGTTATCCGGACGATGCCTACGCCGCATTGGACGGGAACTACGACGAGCAGCAAGCGGGTTACTATCCTTGGGATTCGCAACCTGCGCCGATCGACAGTTCAGGCACCTGGCTCAATCGCGGTGTCTGGTATGCCGAGGTGGATGGGCTCATTCTGTATCGCGTTTGGCAACGTGCAGCGACCTTTGCGGCAGCAAACGACCAGAACGTAATCATTCCCGGTAGCTTACCAGCCGTGGGATTGCAGCTGAATACGAACCGAATTCTCACGATTCCGCAGGACCACCCCGGCGGCGACGCTGGTGTCCGCGGCACATTAGGCCGCTTCCTGTTCCGCGACAACCACAACCGCGACCATACGACCGAGCTCACGGCCTGGTCGGCTGGCAACTGGGTCAGCGACGGGCAGGTCTCTTCAGTAAATCCCAATGGACTGTTCGTCACCTTCAATCTCGACGGCGGCAATCAATTGTTCGACCAGTCGTCGTTCCAACGGATCATTTATACCAGCCGCTTGAACAGCTACGAGTGGAACTACCGCGTCAAGAGGCGGCTCGGACGCGACCAGATGGTGATGGATCCCAACGGCAATTGGCGACGCGAAGCATCGAACGGCTTCAATCGCAGTTTCCTCGCCGGAATGCGCTATGTTCAGCTCGACGAGTCGCTCAATTGGACCGCCGAAGATATTGCCGTGAGTGGTGCGGACGGAAAGTATCAGATCGACACGACCAACGATTTGTTTGGTCTGCAGATGGGTGGCGGGATGGAATACGAATCGGGCCGCTGGAGCGCCGGCATCTCGGGCAAGTTCGGCCTCTACTGGAATAATACCGATGCCCATCAATTCCTCGATCTGACGGCCAGCGACACGGACGATTTCGATCGCAATGTTTCGCAGGCGGAGATCTCTTGGATTGGCGAGGCGGAAGTTCTTGCTCGTTATCACATCACCCCAAACTTCTCGTTCCGCGCCGGTCTCGAATTCATGGTCATCGATTCCCTGGCCCTCGCGCCCCGCCAGATCAATTTCGTCAACGATTCAAACTGGATCGAGACGGGCGGCAACCCCTGGTACATGGGCGGATTGTTCGGCTTCGAGTGCTATTGGTAAGGCCGTTTCCGCGAATTCTGCTACTCCGGCCGCCTGCGGGATGGCAACGTCATTGGTCGGGAGTAGACGCGCCGCGCGGGGGGCGATAGGTTGGGCGGTGTTCGTCAACGATCGCACTGATTCGCCTCTCTTATGCCGCAACGCAATCTGCTGATTCTGCTGGTAGCAATGGCCGCGTCGTACGCCTGCTACGTCCGCGGCGAGCAGAACCCGTACGCACGCTACGTTGCCCGCAGCTTCGATGAGATTGAACTCGGCGCGCTGGAGCGCGTGCCCAGCGTCGAGCTGTTTAATAGCGCCCTGGCAGCGATGGTCGGCGTGCTCAACAAG
This sequence comes from uncultured Planctomycetota bacterium, assembly GCA_963847905.1. Classification (GTDB taxonomy): domain Bacteria; phylum Planctomycetota; class Planctomycetia; order Pirellulales; family Lacipirellulaceae; genus DASYDU01. The sequence goes on from CAWKBP010000014.1 coordinate 116,071, forward strand.
CACGGCGACCAGCATTCGCAGTTCATGCCGCGGGAAGATGCCGATCCATTTCAGGCCGAGATCCGCCAGCAGTTTGGTGGCATCGGCGTGCGGATTCGCCTGCTCGGCGATCCGCCGGAGCTTGTCATCGTCGGCGCGCCCGATCCGGGCACTCCCGCCGATCGCGCCGGAATTCGCGCGAACGACCGTGTGCTCGAGATCGACGAACAGTCGACCGTCGGCATGGATATCAACGACGTATTGCATCTCATGCGCGGCCAGGCCGGCGAGCCGCTGCGGCTGCTGGTTCGCCACGCCGACGCGACCCAACCGGAGGCCAAGGAACTGGTCCGCGAGGTGATCACCGTCGACTCGATTCTCGGTGACCGGCGGAGCGACTCGGGAGGCTGGGAGTATCGCCTCGAGGCCGACCCGCGGATCGCTCAAGTGCGTGTTACGACGTTTGGCAACAAGACAGCCGACGAGCTGAAGCGCGTGCTCACCCGACTCACCAGCGAAGGCGTCGAGGCGGTGGTGCTCGACTTGCGCGACGATGCGGGCGGATCGCTCGACGCGGCTGTGGCTATTTGCGACATGTTCCTGCCGGCCGGCGCGAAGATCGTGGAAATCCGCGGGCGCGACGATGTGCTCGAGGATCGCTACACGAGCAGCGGCCGCGGCAAGTTCACCAAACTGCCATTGGCAGTACTTGTCAATTCGGGAAGTGCTAGCGCCAGCGAGATCGTCGCTGCGGCGCTACAGGACAACGGTCGGGCCGAAGTCTTCGGCTCGCGCAGCTACGGCAAAGGAACCGTGCAGAAGTTGATTCCGATCGAATCGGGCCGGAGCCTGTTGAAACTCACCTCGGCCAGATACTTGCGGCCGAACGGCAAGAACATCCATCGCATGCCGGATGCCAAAGAAAGTGATGATTGGGGCGTATCGCCGAATTCCGACCGGGATGTGCCCCTCTCCGACGCGGAGTATCGCGCCTACGCCGATTACCGCAACTCCCGTGATCTCTGGGGCGAGCTGCCGCCTGCGGAACTATTGGCTCCTGCGGTGGATGAAGACGACGATGCCAGCGAGGAAGGCGCAAGCGAAGCTGGCGACGCGGATGAAGAGGTAGTCGAGTTTGCCGTTGGCGCAAACTTTGTCGATCGCCCACTTGTCGCCGCGATCGAATACTTGCAAGGTCTTCTCGACTCGCTGGGCGACGACGGAAAATCTGCCTAGTCTGCGCCGTTCCGCTACAAGCTTGTAGCAATTTACCGGCCGCGAGTAATCTTGGACGCTATCGCGTAGGCGGAAGAACCGCGTGTCGGCGGCCGATAGCGAGCATAAGTGCTTGATTATCAAGCCCATTGCGTGTGCCGATCGCAGATGTCAAAACAAACCATTGCTTTGGCACGCCGTATGCTCTTGTGAGTAACAACTTCGCGGTAATCGCCGCGGAGCAAATGAACGGGATCGAGACCACTTACGACCCACTACGGGTTGAACTCGTCACCAGACTTTTCCAGCGCTTTTGCGACCTCGCCTTGGGCGATCGTTGCACGAGACGCCGGTGGACGCGGAACGGTCCGCGACCGCTTGTCACATCCGAAGAATCTCATCACTCAAGGTACGGGGGAGACACAATGGTTGCTGTTAATCAACGACGAATTCGCTGCGTGGTGGTTGCGGTGACGGCCGAGGCCGATTTGTTTGCCGAACGCGGAGCGCTGGCTCACGAAATGGTGCCCGGCGCCGATCCTTATGTTGCCCTGTTGATTCAGCGTTTGCAGGACGAGGTCCGCGAGGAGCGCCGGCTCGAGCAGCTTAGTGGCCGCGTCGGACTCCAAAGCCGCCGGGCTCGGTTTGAGCGCGGTGCGCTGGCTGGCGACATGACGAGCGACATGGAACTGCCCTGGTTCGACATGCCGCTCGATGACGAACCGCTGGGCGAAGATAACGTTCCGGAATACGGCGACAACTAACCGCCACCCCATTTAGCGGTCGAGCTTGCTCGACGTTTCCGTCGACGTGGCGTTCGCATTCGCCAGCACCAGCGGCCGCAACTCCGCCGCCAGGTAGAACGAGCCTGCAACGCAAACCAGTTCGTTCGGCTCCGCGGAGCGACAGACTAGGTCCCATGCCTCGCGTGGCTGCGTGCAAACTTCGACTCGAGCCTGGCTGCCTGCGGTGCGCACCAGTACGGCCAACTCACCGGCCGGCACCGCGCGGGGATTGTCTTGATATTGGGTGACGACCACGCGATCGAAATGAGGAACCAGCTGGCCGACAATCGCACGCACGTCTTTATCACAGCTCACCGACAAGATGAGAGTTCGCCGGCCCGCGGGTGCCAGTTCGTCGAGCGCACTCACCAGCGCCTGTGACGACGCCAGATTGTGGGCCGTATCGAGCACTACGTTCGGCCGGCCCGACAAGTATTCGACTCGGCCCGGAAGTACTGCCCCGGCAAGTCCACGTCGCATGGCGTCGATCGAGATGCACCATCCTTGGTGGCGCAGTTCGGCGATCGTTGCCAGTGCCACGGCGGCGTTTGCGGCTTGATGCGCACCGCGCATCGCCAGCCGAATGTCTTCCAGGCAATGTTCCTGACCTGTGACGGCGTACTCGAAATCGAGGCTCCGATCGCGGTACACATGGCGGAAGTCGCGGCCCGCCTGGATTAGTCGGCAGCCGTGCTCTTGGGCAGTGCGAGCGATCACAATCCGGGGCTCATCCTCCGTAACGCCCGAGACGACCGGTACGCCCGGTTTGATGATGCCTGCCTTTTCGCCCGCGATCGCCGCGAGTGTGCTGCCGAGTTGCTGGGTGTGGTCGAGGCTGATGCTGGTGATCACCGAGACCGCGGGCAGGCAGACGTTGGTCGAATCAAGCCGCCCACCAAGGCCGACTTCGAGCACCGCCGCGTCAACCTGCCGCTCGACGAAGAGCAACAGCGCCATCGCCGTGGTCGCCTCAAAGTACGTCGGCCCCCCCTGCGGATCACCTTCGGCCTCGGCCTCCGCATCCATCGCCGCGACGATCGGCCGCAACCGATCCACTAGCGCTACAAGCTCCGTTTCGCTACAGGGCACGCCATCGACCGCGAAGCGCTCTTCGATTCGCTCCAGGTGGGGCGAACTGAAAACGCCCGTCCGGTAGCCGGCGGCAGTGAGCATCGCTGCGATCATCGCCGCGGTGGAGCCTTTGCCCTTGGTGCCGGCGACATGCACGATTTTGAGCCCGGCGTCGGGCTGCCCCAGCCGCGTCAGGAGCGTCCGCATTCGGTCGAGCTTGAGCTGCCGCGCGTTGTAGGGCGCGACGAGCGTCCGCTCGAAGTTGATTCGCGCCAGGAGCCAATCGATGGCCGCTTGTCTCTGATCGTTTGCGATTGTTTCCTGCATCAACGCATCCACGCCGTTTGCGGTTTAGCTAACGAATATGGCTCAACGCGGGGTCGAGGACGACCCGGCTCGCTCGCTCACCACTTGTGTTGCCCCGTAATTGCCGTGACCGAAGTCCAATAATCGCTCTCGGGCGTGAGTCGCTTGACCTGCCCTACCGACGCCGGCAGCGGCACATGGATAAACTCGTTATGTGCCAGGCCGATAAGCAGGTCGGTCTTGCCGGCCATGCCGGCGTGGGCAGCCCGGCGTGCAAATCGCTCGCAGAGCAAGCTGTCGACCGCGCTCGCCGGACAACTGCGAATGGAATAGCTCGGATCGAAGTACTTCACGTCGACATGGAGCTCGCGGCGGCGAAAATGGTCGTTGATCGCCTGCTTGAGAAAGATGCCGATGTCGCCCAGCTTGCGGTTGCCCGAGGCGTCGAACGATTCCTGGCGGTCGGCGAGTAGTTGCTGCCCTGCCCCTTCGGCCACGACGATCACCGCATGTTTTCTGGCCGCGAGTCGCCGCTCAAGCTTCGCCAGCAAGCCTTTGTCGCCGTCGAGTTCAAACGGCACTTCGGGAATCAGCGTGAAGTTTACGTCGCCGCTGGCGATCGTCGCGCCGGCTGCGATGAAGCCCGCTTCCCGCCCCATGAGTTTTACCAGCCCGACGCCGTTGGGCACGCTGCAGGCCTCGGTGTGGGCGCGGTCGATCACGCTGACTGCTTCCGACGCCGCGGTCGAGTAGCCGAACGACCGCTCGCAATACTGGATGTCGTTGTCGATCGTTTTGGGGATGCCGACGATCGCGATCGGCAGCTTCCTCCGGGTGACTTCTTCGGCGATCGCATGGGCTCCGCGCTGCGTGCCGTCGCCCCCGACGCAGAACAGGATGTCGATTTTCGCCGCCGTCAGAAAGTCGACCGATTGCCCGGCGTCGTGCGAACAACGCGATGTGCCCAGCACCGTCCCGCCATGATGATGAATATTCCCCACGAATTCATCCGTCAGCACCCGTGGTGGCTCCGGCGCGTTCAGCTGCAGGCCTCGATAGCCGTAACGAATCCCCAGCATCTCACAAATGCCGTAGTTCACCTTGAGCTCGAAATGGAGCGTGCGAATCACGTTGTTAAAACCGGGGCAGAGTCCGCCGCAAGTGACGACGGCCGCCCGCGTCTTCGCTCGGGTCGAAGAAAATCTGCTCGCGCGCTCCGGCGCGCTCGAAGCCGAGGTCGGATGGTTGCTTGCCCCGCCAGGATCACGATGTCGTGCAGCACGCGCTCATCATCGCGGACGAAATCGCCAATGTCGTCGTCCGGGTCGGTCGTCATCGGCAGCGGTGACCGCACCCGGCATGGTCCCGAGCGTCGACACCGCCAATTGCTCTTGTGTAGGCAACATCACACACCTGTAGCTGGAATTGATTGCGAACAGCTTCCCCGATGCTATCACCGGCCCCTTCCGGCCACAACTTTATACCGAACTAGCGAGCAAGCAAATCGCTAGCACCGGGCCGGGCTTGTTGCGACGTGCCACCCGCCGGTATTCTCTGCCACCATGGCCCGCGATCGTCAACCAAAACCGCCCGCAAAAGAAGCAGCCGCGCCGGCCCCAGCCGCAGAGCAATCGCCGCTGTCGTTGAACCGACTGCGCGCGGCGTTCGCCCAGATGCTGGGCACGGAACAGCAAGAAACAAAGAGCAAAGAGCCAGGAGCAAATCCAACTCCCCGCTCCGTGCCGCCTACTTCGATCTCCGATCCCTGCGAAATCAATCCGCGGACCGTCGTCGAAGCGACACTCTTCGTGGGCCGACCCGACAACACGCCATTTTCCTCGCGCGAGCTGGCTGCCGCCATGCGCGGGGTCAGCCCAACCGAGATCGACGAGGCCGTCGCCGAACTCAACAGTGTCTACGAGCGCGACGCCGCTCCCTACGAGATCGTTGGCTCCGCCACGGGCTACAGCCTGCAATTGCGGCCGAACCTCCGCCGGATGCGTGACAAGCTGCACGGCCGCACGCGCGAATCAAAGCTCACCCCCGCCGCCGTCGAGGTACTCTCGATCGTCGCCTACAACCAGCCGACGACCGCCGAGGCGATCGGCGAGCTGCGCGGCGCGGCGAGCGGTCCGATCCTGCAATCGCTCGTGCGGCGGAAGCTGGTCAGCATCGAGCGGCCTGCCGATCGCGGCGACGCTCCCCAGTATCGCACCACCGACCGGTTCCTCCGTGTCTTCGGCCTGGAGAGCATGGCGGCGCTCCCCCGGAACGAGGAGCTGGAAAAGCTCTGACGAGGCGGACCAGCCTAAATATCTCCGCAACGTTTTATTTCTCAACCACTTACGCAGAATCCTGGGCCCCGCGCTACTCGGCCGTTGGTGACCGCTTGCTTGTATTCCGGCGAGTTTACCGCCATGCTATTTGCGGTAAGGCAATCACTCGCCGACTCAAATAACCCGTCCGAAATCGGCCATCCCCGCACTCTAGGATGTTGACTCACACTGCCCCGTCCATGGATAGCCGTCTCGATCGCGCGGAGTTCGCCAAAGAGTTGCGGCACCGATCGCCCGCCATTCTGGCGTCGGTGCTGGCGTGCGACTTCGCCCAATTGCGGAGCGAAGTCGAAGCAGCCGAGGCCGCCGGCGTGGCCGCTATCCATCTCGATGTGATGGACGGGCACTTCGTCCCCAATATCAGCTTCGGCATTCCGATTGTTGAAGCGGTTCGCCGCGTGACCGACCTGCCGCTCGACGTCCACCTGATGATCGACAATCCCCACAAGTACGTCGAAGCGTTTCGGGATGCCGGCGCCGACAGCATGACGATCCACATCGAAGCCGTGCCCGATCCTCGACCGCTGCTGGAAAAGATTCGCTCGCTGGGGGCCGGAGCCGGACTAGCATTCAACCCGCCTACGCCCCTTGCTGCAATCGAGGCCAGCATTCCGTACTGCGACTTGATCCTCGTGATGAGCGTGATGCCCGGCTTCGGCGGGCAGAAATTCGACGACGTGGCGCTCGGCAAGTTGCAGGCCCTCAAGTCCCGGCCAGACGTTCACGCCCTGCTCGAGGTCGACGGTGGAGTGGCGGTCGACACGATCGGCCCCTGTGCCAAAGCGGGTGCCGAGCTGTTCGTCGCCGGCACGTCCGTGTTCCACCACGACGACTACGCCGCGGCGGTCCGCGAGCTGCGCTCCGCCGCGTCCTAACTTTTCAGGCGATTGGTTCAGATTGATTAACATGTTCAAGATATTATTGATTCGCCCTGGTATCACCGAATACGACCAACAAGGTCGCATCCAGGGCACGCTCGACATACCGCTCTGCGAGGACGGCCGCCGACAGGTCGACGCGATGATTGAAGAGCTCCGCTCCCAGCCGATCACGGCAATCTTCACCAGTCCCTCCCAGGCAGCCGAACAAACTGCCGAGGCACTGAGCGAAGCGATCGACGTAAAAGTCAAATCGCTCGACGCGCTGCAAAACCTCGACCACGGCTTGTGGCAGGGAATGCTGGTCGCCGACGTGAAAACAAAACAGCCGCGTGTCTACCGCCAGTGGCTCGAGCAACCGGAAACAGTCTGTCCACCGCAAGGCGAGACGGTGGTCGATGCGGAAGAGCGGCTCGAAGCCGCGATGGTGAAGCTCACCAAGAAGTATCGCGCCGAAGGGCTGGTGGCCGTGGTGCTGCCGGAACCGGCCGCCAGCGTGCTGCGGCACGTGCTGCGACACGACGACCTGGGCGACTTGTGGAAATGCCGCAACGGCGCGCCAGGGTGGGAAATCATCGAATTCGCCCCCGAGGCCGTCGGCAGCAAATAGGGACGATTCCGCTACCAAATCACGCTTCTGCCCGGGCATCATGGCGTGGTGGTGCCGCGGTGAAATTGTTAAGATAGAGGAGTCGCCCACCGGCGACCGAAGAACTTGTCTATGTCTCCCCCTGCCATGGCCACCATCGAATCCAACGCCACAGCTGCGAAGGCCCCCACGATGCGCGAAAAGCGAGGCGTGCCCGGCGGTTTGTGGATCGGCTGCGAAGACTGCGGCGAAACGATCTACCGCCAGGAAGCCGAGAAGCTGCAAAGTGTCTGCCCGCAATGCGGGTACCACATGTACCTCAGCGCGAGCGATCGCGTGAAGTGGGTGCTCGACGAAGGCACCTTTGAAGAGTGGGACGCAGAGTTGATGCCGACCGATCCGCTCGAGTTCAAAGACAAGAAGGCCTACGCCGACCGTCTCGTCGGCGAGCAAAAGCGCACCGGCCTCCGCGATGCGGCCCTCACTGGCACCGGCATGATCCGCGCCCGCCGCGTCGCCTTCGGCGTCACCGATTCCGCGTTCATCATGGGCAGCATGGGTTCGGTCGTCGGCGAGCGGCTCACGCGGCTGATCGAACGCGCTACACGCGACGACCTCCCGCTGATCATCATCAGCGGCTCCGGCGGCGGCGCTCGCATGCACGAAGGCATCCTCTCGCTCATGCAGATGGCCAAAGTCTCGGCCGCCCTCGCCCGCTACGACGAAGCGGGCGGCCTGTTCATCTCGGTGCTTACCAACCCGACGATGGGCGGCGTCGCGGCCAGCTTTGCCTCGCTCGGCGACATCATCTTCGCCGAGCCCAAAGCGCTGATCGGCTTCGCCGGCCCGCGGACCATCAAAGCCACCATCCGCATCGAGCTCCCCAAGGGCTTCCAGACCAGCGAGTTCCTGCTCGAACACGGCTACGTCGACCGCATCGTCCGCCGCGCCGACCTCAAGAGCGAAATCGCCCGCGCCATCGACTACTGCGGCAAGTAGACTCGCCGCGGCCCCCTTTTTCAGCCCACGCCGCCGCCGACGCTTGCGGTTTAGCTACCCGTCAAGCCATTTTCGCTCTCTCCGTTGCCCACCCGCGCCGCGCCAGTATACTAAATTAGTCGGCTTTCTTGCCCGTCGCCCCCTCCCCCGTGGAACGCCCCCTTGGGTATCAGCCAATTCTTCAAGTCGATCCTCGACGGCGGGAAAGTCGACGTGGGTGCCCGCTACCAGATCCTCCGCGAGGCGGTCTCCGGTACCATGTCCAGCTTCAACATGGCCCGCGATCGCGAGACCGAGCAGATCGTCGGCCTCAAGGTACTCGACAAGAAAAAGACCGAGGCCCTCGAAGCCCGCTTCAAAGGGCTCGACAAGCCGACCGAAGGCCAGATCGCCATCTCGATCAACCACCCGCGGATCGTCAACACCTATTCTCACGGCATCACCACCAACGATGAACAGTTCTTGGTGATGGAGTTCCTCGACGGGCCGGGTCTCAACTCGCTGATCATCGGTCGCAGCAAACTCCTCGACGGCAACCGCCTCACCCTCGCCCGCCACGCAGCCGAGGCGATCGAAGCCGTCCACGCCGCCAACTTCATTCATCGCGACGTCTGCCCGCGCAATTTCGTCTGCGCGCCCGACGCCACCTCGCTCAAGTTGATCGACTTCGGCCTCACCGTGCCGGCCGAAAAGGAGTTCATGCTCCCCGGCAATCGCACCGGCACGCCCAACTACATGGCCCCCGAAGTCGTCCGCCGCAAGGCCACCGACCAGCGGCTCGACGTCTATTCCTATGGTGCGAGCATCTACGAGCTGTTCGCCTTCGAGCTCCCCTGGCAACGCGGCACGGACGGCCGCGCCGCGATGGGCCACGGGCAACAGGCGATGCCCCCCTTGAGCAAGTATTATCCCAAAATCAACAAAACGCTCGAAGCCGCGATCATGAAATGCGTCGAGCCCGAGGCCGACAAACGCTGGCAGTCGATGACCCAATTCCTCAACGCCATCAAACGCGTCAAACACGAAGACGCACCCTAAGCCGCGTAAGTTGGCGTCGTCGGCCACGACGAATCAAGGTCGTTTCTCGTTTTGTCGAACTGTTCGCCACGAACATGCCCAAATCCCCCGAGCACGAACTAGATTCTGCCGACGACCGCGGCCGCATCGTCACCATCCACCACCACATCATCGAGGAGCAGCGGCGCCGCTTTCCGCAAGCCTCCGGTGCCTTCTCCTGGCTTCTCTCGGCGATCACGCTCGCCACCAAAATGATTCAGGCCAAAGTCCGCCGCGCCGGCCTCTTGGACGTGATCGGCGCCGTCGGCAGCAGCAATGTCCAAGGCGAAGAGCAACAGAAGCTCGACGTCTACGCCAACAACGCGCTGATCCATTGTCTCGGCGTCCGCGAAAACGTCGCCATCATCGCCTCCGAAGAAAACGAGGAGCCAATCACCTTCGACGGCCGCAGCGGCGCGGGCAAATACGTCGTCCTCTTCGATCCGCTCGACGGCTCTTCGAACATCGACGTCAACGTCAGCGTGGGGACCATATTCTCGATCTTCGCCCTGCCCGAAGAAGATCGCTACGTCGACGCCAACAGCGCCGTCCTCCAGCGCGGCGCCCAGCAGCTCGCTGCCGGCTACGTGATCTACGGCTCCAGCACGATCATGGTCTACAGTACCGGCCACGGCGTCCACGGCTTCACGCTCGATCCGGCGCTCGGCGAATACGTGCTCAGCCACGAAAATATCCGCATGCCCGCGGCAGGCAAGTCGTATTCTTCCAACGACGCCTACTGGGATACCTTCCCTGCCGAGTATCAGGAATACCTCGCCCACTTGCGCAGCGGCGCGACTGGCCGCAAGTATTCGCTCCGCTACATCGGCTCACTCGTGGCCGACTTCCACCGCACTCTGCTCCACGGCGGCGTATTCCTCTATCCGCCCACCAAGTCCCACCCCGGCGGCAAGCTCCGCCTGATGTACGAAGCCAACCCCGTCGCCTTCATCGCGGAACAAGCAGGCGGTATGGCCCTCGACGGCCACCAACGAATCCTCGCCATCGCCCCCACCTCCATCCACCAACGCACGCCGTTGGTCGTCGGCAGCCGCGCCGAACTCGAACTCTTCCAACAATTCGCAGGTTAATTCACGTTTCGCGAAACGATAGCGTCATTGGTACGCACTTTGTGCGGCGCAGTCTGCACCGCTGGTTTCGAGGGCTTGTTTTAGTCAACGGTTGCCAGCTGTTCTTCGTGCTGGAGGATCGCGTAGTTGATCCGAGTTTCCGTATCGTCCGGAAATAGCCAAACGTAGACAAGACCTTGCACACCCCCTTCGGAGTAGCGGAATGTCGCAAAGAATGGCTGTCCGCTGTGACGATCGGACGATTCAACTTTATTAAATTCGCAGTCCCCATGCACGACTTGATCTAACGCGTCATGCACGGCTTGGGCAACCAGTTCGCAACCCGTCGAATTTGGCGGTAGGACAATTGAGCCTTGAAACGGCCTCCATCCATAAACATTTTTCGGGCTCACCAGGCCGGGGCCCTTGGTTTGCTCGACGTGGAATCCGTGGGCCGCGAATTCGCCACGAGGGTCGAATTTGATAAATGCATTGGAGAGTGTCTCGGGCGCTGTGGGAATGTCACACCCCATCTGCACGAAACAGCCCAGCGCGATGCACAGAATACTTGGAATTCGAGCGTTCACCTCAACACCCTCCTTTGCCCGCCCTGGACAGTTTCTTGAGCGTCCCCGGTGTTATGTTGCCTTAACTATTCGAACGCACAGCTGGATTATTGCCTTCGAGTCGGCAGAATCGGCCGACCGAGGAAGAGGCCGCGCGGGACTTGGTGGGTGGCTTTGTCCCGCGCGGCGCGGAGATATTCGCTGTTACCGATTGGGCTCAAAAGCCGATAAAAGGAGGGAGTTCCGCGGGAAGCTTGAGCTTCTCGCGCGTCGCATCGTCCACGACGCCAGTCTCTTCGAGACCGTTCTTGGCCTGGAACGCTTTCAGGGCCCGATCGGTTTCCGGCCCGAAATCTCCGTCGACATTAAGTTCAGGCGACGGATCTGATTTCTCATTGAGAGTTTCTTGCAACAGCCGGACAGCATCTCCCTTGGCACCGTAGCCGAGCGTCTGCGAACCTTCCACCGGCGGCAATGGCGGAGCCGGCGCCTCGATTCGCACTGGCTGACCGAACGGGTCAGCGGATTGCGGGTCCGCCACGGTGTAAAACGCCCGCGCGTCGGCAGATGCGATCGCTGGGGCCGCCACACGGACGTCGAATTTGAAGTTTCCGCGCGGAGCGCTAGTGAATCCAAGTCCCTCTGCCTCGTTGATCGCTACCTTCATTTGCAGATCGACAATTTCGTCCTTCTTGGCACGGCGTCGATCGAGTTGCGAGCGAAGTTTTGCGAGTCGGGCCTCGATGTCCGCCAGTTCCTTCTTACGCACTTCCATGTCTTCTTCAAAATACTTGGACGCCAGATCGTGGAGCCGCTTCAGGGCTTTGTCCTTGTCCGCTCCGTCTTTCGCATCGCAGTAATATTCGGCGGCTTCTTGAATCTGCGTGAGATGGCGTTGAATTCCCTTTGGTCCGGACACAGAAAATGGCCCGGGAGTCTCTGCCCATCCCGCAAATGGGCTGTGGTTGAAGCGGATGTCCTTCTCTAATTTCACTTGGGCTGCCGCTCTGGCCACTTGCTTCGCTGCCGCCCGCTGGGCCTCGGCCACCTGGCGCTGAGCCAGTTCCTTGTCGCGGAGCGCTTTCTCAATGCTGCGTCCCTGTTCCTCTTGTGCCCAATTCACGGCGGGCAATGCCGCGCCGAGGCAGGTGATCACAACGGCCACAGCAGCCAAATTATGCGTCTTCATGCTATTCACTCCTGGTTAAGGGTTGGCAAACCCTGCTTCGCTTCAATATTCGCGAGCTCGCGCCGTAATGACTCGACTTCGCGGTTCCATGGATTTTCGCCGAGAGATCCAAACACACTTCCCCGTTCCGATTGAATGATTTCTTCCTGGGTCAATTGGAGTTCTTGTTTGAACTGGGCGTCGTACTCAAACTCTTGTTCGAACGCGTCTTGAAACTCCCGCCGCTGGGATTCTTCAACGCTTTCATCGGTCGTCGAATTGGCGGCCGATGGAATGGTCGCAACATATTGTTGGATTCCCCAGGCGGTCGCCACCAACAATCCGGCCGCGAGCACTCCGGCGACGAGCCGCCGCTGATTTCGCCAGCGCCATCGCGGCAAGCGACGTCGAACTGAACCATATTGCTGAATTCGACTCAGCATCCCCGCCAACTCCGCGGAGACTGCGGCCGCGGTCGTGGGCCGCCGGCTTGGCTTCTTCTGCAGCAGCCGGTCGATCAGTCGCGAAAGCTCATCCGGAATATCCTTGTTCGTTTGCCACACCGGGCGGTGCTCGTCGCGGCAGATCCGATGCAGCACCGCGAGCGCCCCGTCGGCGCGGAACGGCGGGTGACCGGTCGCCATGAAGTACAACACCGCGCCGAGACTGAACAAATCGGACCGATGATCGATCGTCTCGCCGGACGCCTGTTCCGGCGACATGTAGTGGGGCGTGCCTGCCAGAAAACCCGTGTGCGTGAGACTGGCATCATCCATCGTGCGCGCCAGGCCGAAGTCGGTCAGCACCGCCCGCTCGACCGATTCCTCCAGCAAGATGTTCGACGGCTTTACGTCGCGATGCACGAGTCCCTGAGCATGAGCTGCCGCGAGGCCTGCCGCGGCCTGCATTCCAATCCGCAGCAGCTCTTCCACCGCCAGCGGACCTTCGGCATCGACGCGCGCCTGCAGCGACCGGCCGGGCACATACTGCATCACCAGGAACGGCAGCTCGCCGCTGGTCTCGACGTTGTAGATCGCCACCACATGTTCGTGAACCACCGCAGCCGCCGCCCGGCCTTCGCGGGCAAACCGTTCGCGTGCGGCGCCAACATGCGAAAGATGCGAAGCGAGCACCTTCACGGCGATCGGTCGATTGAGCTCGCTGTCGTGCGCCTTGAGCACGATCCCCATGCCGCCCGCGCCGATCACGCGTTCGATGTCGTAGCGCCCCAGGCGGCCTAAGAGCTCCGGATGGTTTGGCGGGCCGAGCAATCTTCGCACCGCGGCATCCGACACGTTGCGCTCGGCGGGCCGATCGGTCAAACGACGAGCAGACCAAGAGGCGTCAGGCTTCCACTCATAATTCTCCCCGCCGCTAAGCGACTCGCGGGCGTCGCTCCACCAAGTGATGTCGCCCGCGAGCTCGGCCAGCCGCGATTGGCACGCTTCGCAATGCGCGACATGTTCGGTCATCTCGCTCACCGCGTTGCCTCCATCCACATCGGAAAGCAATAGCTCGAGCGGCATTTCTTCGCATTGGTTCGCTTGGCGGGTCATGTTTCACGCTCCGGCAGTTCGACGGTGCGAACAGATTGGATCGCGTTTGCCATAGTCGACGCGTCGAGACCGCTCACTTCCTCGCGCAACTTCGCCATCACCCGGCTGCGAGCGACATAGACGCTGCCGGCGCTCATCCCCAGCGATCGCGCCACCTCGGCCACGGGCCGGGCGTCAACGCTCGTTTGCCAGAACGCCTGCCAGGTCGGTTCGGTGACCGTGCGATGCACCCGGGCCGCCGCCCAGCGAAAAACCTCGCGGCGATATTCGAGGTCGAACAGCGCCGAAACTTCGCCGGCCGGTTCGCATTGTTCGTTGAGCATTTGCATGACGCCCGTCGACCCGCTGCCGAGCCGCTTGTGCTTTGGCCGCGTGAGAAAATTGATGATTGCATTTCGGGCGATGCGAAACAGCCAGTCGCGGAATCGCCCGCGCTCGGGGTCGGGCTGCCAGCGGTCGGCCGCTCGCGACACTGCGACCAGCACTTCCTGGGCTAGTTCCTCGGCGTCGGCGTGTTGCAGTCCGCGGCGGCGAGCCAGGCGGTACACGAGCGGCAAATAAATCGCCACAAACTCTTCCCAGGCCGCGGCGTCCTCGTGGTCGGAGAGCCGCGCGATCAGGCTCAGTCGGGTATTGGGTGGGATTTCCATGCGTCACGCTGGAGTGGCTCGTCTCGACACATATTATCACACGCGGCGCCGCGGAATCTTACACAGCCGCGATACAAAAACGCGCAGTTTCCGCGCAAATCGCTGGTTTTTGGCAAAAACTACGGCCCCGCGAGGGCGTCGCTAGCGGACGCGACGGGCACGTCGGGTGGCGGCCGGCAGGCAGATGGCGAAGACGCAGAGAACGAGCGACGCAGGCTCCGGCACGCTGGCGGCTAGCGAGCTGGCCCCGGCACCTGGCCGGATCGCCCCGAAATTGGCCTTCCAGTCGTTGTAGTCGTCCATCGTCACCGAGCCGGGAGAGAAGTCGTTCGGGAGATTCGCGTTACTGTTGAGATGGTTGCGCCAAATGGTGTAGTCGGCGGCGTCGACCACATCGTCGTCGTTGAAGTCGCCGGCCAGGATGTACTCGACCATGCCGGGCGTGACGCTACCAGTGCCCGCCAGCACGAACCCAAAGTTGAGATCGAGCGCGCCGCCCGGCTGAAGAATCTGGCCAAGCTGAAATAGCGTCAGATTGTCAAACGTCGTCGTGCCGTCTTCCTGCAATTCGGTCAGCCGCGTGGCGAGCGCCGGGCTGGCGATCCAATCGCCCGCTTCGACTCCCTGGGCGTCGAGCGAGTTCCAGCCCGCCGTGTCGAGCGAACCATTGGTCGACGAGATTGTGTAGCCCTCGACCTCCTGCGAAAACGGCGTCTGATTCAGCACGACCGCTTTGCCCGAGGCGACGTCGACCGTCAGCACGATCGTGTTCGGCACATTCGAGACGCCCGTATAAACGACTTTGCCGGCGAAGTTGCGGCCGTTCGGCCCATCCGTCGTGAACAAGAGTTGCAGATCCTCGCCGGCCGGCTGACCGAAGGCAGTCAACTTCGCATCGTAGGGGCTGCCGAGCGACTCGGAGGTCGCGCCGCCAAACGTAAGCGAGCCCGCGACATTCGACTGGTTAAGCCCATGGGTCGTGTTGGCAGGCGACACGGCCCAACCGCCGCCAAGGCTCTGGAATTCGCCGGGTACGAGCGAACCCGACGGCGAAAACACACTCAGGTTGTCAACCGTCACATCCTGCCCGGTCGCATTGGTGAGCGTCATGGCGCCGGTGCCGCGGTCCACCGTGAGCGTCAGCTTGTTGTTGGCAACCGAATTGGTCACCAGATAGACCGTGTTGTTCACTTTATTGGAAATGTACATCTCGCCAGAGACGCCCTCGCCGTAGCGAGCGTCGTTGCGGTTCGTGCCCAGCAGATCGTTGTAGTCGTCGTAGAGCTGCGCGGGGGTATTCGGATCGTTGTCGTGGTCGAGTGCCAGTCGCAGCCGACCGAGCGTCGCCTGCGTCAATTCGCTCGGATTGTCGCGAGTCCGGATTATTGGGATCGAGTTGCGTTACCGCCGAGAGCATTTCGTTGAAATCGGTGTGGTAAGACGCACCGCCGACGTTGCCCACGTTGCCGCCAAAGTTATTAAAGATGAATTGGTTTTGCAGCGCCGGATCGCTGCCGTTATTGATAACGAAGCCGCTGGCGATGGCTACCGAAACGTAGTCGTCGCCGATGTTGACGCTCGGCCCATTGTGGTCATATTGAGCGACAGGATAGATGTAGCGGTTTCCAAGAGCGTCGATCCCGACGTCATCTTCGTTCGCCGGCAGATCGGACACGCCCACGATGTATCCTGCATCGCTGCCGAAGTTGGATCCCTGTTTGTGGACGAACGTCCCTTCGCGTTCGCCCCAGCCGTAGTTGCCGCCGATCGTGACCAGATTCACCTCTTCGATGTTGTTTCGGCCGATGTCGCCGACGAGGATGTGGATGCTACCCGCATCATCCTTGTTGAACGAAAAATTGTGTGGATTGCGGAAGCCGTAAGCGTAGACCTCCTTCAACACGTTGGGATCGTTGCTGGCGGCAAATGGATTGCCAGCGGGAATCGAATAGTTTTCGGCACCAGCCTGCAGCGGATTGATCCGCAACATCTTGCCCAGCGGATTGTCGAGGTGCTGAGTCCGATCTTCGGTCGATTGCTGCGAGCTTGAATCGCCGTGCGTCAAATACAGCAGCCCATAGTCTTCGTCGCCGGGCGCAGAGTACGGATTGAAGCGGGCCTGCTTGATCTTGTGATCCTGCACCGGTAGCTTGACGCGGAACAGCTCTCGATAGGATAGCGGGTCAACCTGTCCGGTGTCGTGGTCGTAGCTCCACTCGGCGAGCACGCTCTCGGCACCGCCGCCCGTCGTATTGCCGAGATACTTGTGACCGGACGGGCTGGGCGCCGCATTTTCCATGAATGTCGTGTAGAGTTTGCCGTAGCCGGGCGAGCCAACGGTCTCAAAGTCCGGATGGAACGCCGTCGACTGCAAGCCGTCGTGCCCATCGGCGCCGAAAACGGTGCGACCAGTCGCCGCTTGAACGGCACTGGAAAGATTGAACCAGGGGACCGGCGTTGTGGTTCCGTTAGCATTTTCGTTTACGGCGAAGATCGTGCCCTCTTGCGTCGTGACATACATCCGCGTGTCGCCTGGCTTGGTCGTCATCGAGATGATGTCGTTGAATCCGGTCGGCAGCGTGACGAATGCTCGCATATCGAGCGTGACGCCGGAAAAAGCCAGATTGTCGTTGAGCAGATCCTGAGCCGCGGCGTGAGCGAATCGCATGTCGCCAATCGCAATTCCCATAATTATCAGCGTCGCCAGCGCGATTTGCGTCGACGACTTCGGCATCTGCCGCATCCGTAGCACGGCCATGCTCCCGCAACCGAGCAGTCCAACGACCAATATCAGCACTGTCGCCGGCTCGGGAATCGTCAGGCTGCCGCCGCCCGATGCGTCGAATCCGACGACTCGCGACGGGTGGCTCTTGAACAACTGGAAGTCGGCGAAGTCGACAAATCCGTTCCGGTCGACATCGCCTTCTGCAAAACTGCCCGGCAGGTACATGTGCTGGCTGATGATGTTGATGTCGGTCGAATTGCAGACGCCATTGCCATTCACGTCGCATGCAAGAAAATCGGTGAAAACATCCTGAATGTTGGTCCCAATGCGGAGTTCGTCGAGGCCAAAACTTGGACCATCAAAATGGCCACCGCCGAGACGATCGGCCGCGAAGTTGAAGCCGCTCGCCGTAATGCCCCCGGCCGGATCGTTCGGCAAACCAGCCAAGCTGGGGTTGTTCCATACCGTGATCGCGTCCGCATTATTCACTGGCGACAGGTCGAATTTTACGAGGAACAAATGAACTTGATTGTTTTGGCTTCCTAAGCTGAAATCGAACGCACTATTGTTATTCACACGAAATCCGAACTGAGTCGTGCTGGGGAAATCGCCATACGTACTCAGCCCGATTTGCAGTGTACGATTTTGCGCGTTGGCGTTGCCGCCGTCGTGCATTTCGAAGGCGCGATAGCTATTACCTGAGGTTAATAGCGCCGATTGGAACAAGAACGACATATACACCGTTCCGGAATCCGACGTTTCGAAGGGATTCGATTGTCCGAGCAATCGATGAACTCGCGCATTGCTGGTTGGGCTGACCATTCGCCCGCCTGTCTCGGCCGGATAAAGTGCGCCGGTGTAGTTGAGCGACGTAGAGCTGACTGTGGGAGACACGCCTACGCTGGCGAACCAAGGACCGGTAAAACCGGTCGCTCGCAGGATTTTGCCCTTCGATATTGCCCGTCGAATAGTACGGCCCGGAAGGCATGGGGCTGGTGAGAAAGTGCTCTTCGGCGATGGTGGTCGCCCGAGCAACACCAAACAATGAGACCGCCAACATCGCTGCCATCGTCATCCAAACGCAATATGAATTCGCCACCGGTGGCAATTTGGACGAAAAATGCATGGCCGCTACCTCCGCCGTCGAAAACTCGTTGCGCCGAGAATTGCGTGCATTTGCCACGCGGGATACCGAACGAGGCCGGCCATGCCAGCCCCGGCGCTTGAGAAATCCACCTCTCCGCCAGCCCCTATTGTAACAAAATCGCGGCGAAATACCAACAAATTTCTGGCTCGGGCGATTCTGGCCAGATTCCCGCAGCAAACGCCCCACGCTATTTCAACAGCAGCGCCAGAGCCAGAATCGCCACGGCGAGAAACCCGGCGATCAAGATTCCACCCCAGGGCAATCGAGCCCCTTTCGGTTTGTCGTCCGTCTGTAATCGACGCGTCAGATTCGGCCGGTCGGGGTGAATCGTCGCGGCCAAGTCCGCGTCTAGCTCGGCCGCCGGGCGGACCGCGAGGCGCATCGGCCGGCCGTGCAATACATCCGCGAGCGCCGACTGCACGGCCAGTGCGTCGGTCGGACGATCGGCTGCGTTCTTCTCGAGCAGCAGCATCACCAGTTCGGACAATTCGGCCGGACAATCGCGCACCATTTCCGCCGGCGATTCGGGTAAATCGTTGAGATGGGCCTCGAAGATTTCAATGATCGTGCCGCCATCGAAAGGCGTTTGCCCCACGAGCATTTCGTAGAGCATGCAGCCGACGGCGTACAAGTCGGTTGCACCGCTCAGCTCCGCCTCGCCACCGATCTGCTCCGGCGGCATGTAGCGACAAGTGCCGACCGTCTGGCCGTCGAGCGTGAGCCGCGAGCTGTTGAGATCGCGCGCCAGGCCAAAGTCGCCGACTTTCACGCGGCCATCTTCTGCCAGGAATAGATTCGCCGGCTTGAGGTCGCGATGGATCACGCCGATCGAATGGGCATGGGCGAGTGCCGCGCAGATCTGCATCGCACACTCGACCGCCTCGCGCCATGGCAACTTACCACGCTGGCGGAGCACATCCTTGAGCGTCCCGCAGTCGACCAACTCCATCGCAAAGTAGATGCGATCGTCGGCCAGTCCGCAGTCGTAATGGCGGACGATGTTCGGATGATTGAGCCGCTCGACGATGGCCACCTCGCGGACGAAGCGGCGCTGCAAGTCGGGCTCCGTGGCGGCGTGCGTTTGCAGGAATTTGACGACAGCCGTCTGGCCCGTCTCCTGATGCCGTGCGCGGTAGACTTCCCCGACGGTGCCGGAGGCCAGATGCTCGCCCAGCTCGTAATCGCCGACTGTTTGTGTTTTCACCGAGATTGCGCCCTGCGTTCGATCCGCCCGGGCGCAATGTAATGGGAGCGGCCGGCATTCGCAACAGCAGAGCAAGCCAGCGGCAGAAGCTAATTGAGGCCGTCGACCTAATTAAGCCCGTCGACGCTCAGCCCGATGATTCCGTCGCAGCTATTTCCATTGTCGCGCGCGATTTCTTCTTCACGACGAATCTGGGCGAGCAAGCGGGTCATCGTGTTGGCATGTACGCCCAATAGCCGAGCCGCCCGGCCCTTGTGCCCGCGGGTGGCCCGCAAGGCTTGACGTACCGCGGCGCGACGCAATTGGCCCAGATCCATGAAGGGAAGCGTGGTGTCGTTGCCACGCTGCTGCAATTCCGGCAGTCGCGGCTCGCAATCGAGCACGTAGCCCTGCTCGATAATGTGACCCAGCTGGCGAATGTTGCCTGGCCAATGGTACTCGCAGAATTCGCGGAGCCGTTCGGCCGTCGGCTGCCATCGCGGCCGCTGATACTTCGCCGCAAACTTCTCGGCAAAGAACTCGACGAAAGTCGGAATGTCTTCGATCCGGTTGCGGAGCGGCGGCACCCGCAGCTCGACCATGTTCAAGCGGTAGAACAAGTCCTCGCGGAACCGGCCTTCGGTCACCTCGGAATCGAGTTCGCGGTTCGTGGCCGCGATGATTTGAATGTCGATCTGCTGTGGAATCGACGAGCCGACCGGCGTCACTTCATTTTGCTGCAGCACCCGCAACAGTTTCGGTTGCAAATCGAGCGGCATTTCGCCGACTTCGTCGAGGAACACCACGCCGCCGGCCGCGGCGCGGAACACGCCCAAGCTACGTCCGGCCGCACCGGTAAACGCGCCTTTCTCGTGGCCGAACAATTGGCTCTCGGCGAGGGTCGCGGTGAGCGCGGCGCAATTGACCGGGACAAACGGCTTGTCGCGGCGCGGACCGAGCTGGTGCAACAGTCTTGCCCAGACTTCTTTACCGGTACCGGTCTCGCCGGTGACTAGAACGGTACAACCGACATCGGCCGCGCGCTCAACATGGCGCGCGATGCGGCTGACCTTGGGGTTCGAGCCCAACACCCAGCTGTCTGGCTCTGCGGGAGCCATGCGCAGCAAGGATTCAATCGAAGGTGCGACGTTTGCCTGTGTCATGTGCTTCTCTGTACCGACATGCTGACGTCCCCTCGCGCCGATTCATTCGACGGAAGGAAATCGCAGCATGACGATTCCACACGCGCACACTTTTCTGTGCGAGGGAAACCTTAACCAATAAAATTCACGAGCGTCCCATCCGAGTTTGCTACAAGCATATTCCCAGCCTGTGCCCGCTGTTCCTGCAAGCACTAGCCACGAATCTCATTGTAGCCACAGATTGCAATAGCTCAATGAAATGGATCAGAAAACAGGGGAAAGCTGGCCAAAGGCGGGCGGTGGTAGGGGTTCCTCCTACTCACCGTCGCCGATCGTCACTTGCATTGCAATTTGCGCCGTAAGTCTTTTGTGAGAAATACTTTGCATTAATTCTTGTCGGTCGCATCCGAGTGGAATTCCAGCCAGAAGGTGGACATTTTGGCCGAGTAGCTGCCAGCCGGTCAGCGGGCGACTTCTGCCCCGCCGTCGCCGTGTACCCGGAGATCGAGGATCAGCGGCTTGTGATCGGAGCCGATCCCGACCCCTTCCTCGATCGACTCACATTCCACTTCCGCCGACAAAAAAGCCTGGTCGATGCGGATCGGAGGAATCCAATAAACCCCGTTCGGCCAGGTCGTCGCGTAGCCGCGCCCGCGGTCTTCATGCGCGGAACGATACCCATCGGCTTCGAGCTGCTCGTACACCAGCGAGTGCTGCGTGGCGTTGAAATCGCCGACCACCACAACCGGCCCCGGCTCGGCCGCAAGAGTTGGTTCGAGTGTCTGCCAAAACTTGTCGTATTCACCTCCGGCGTTGATGTTCGGCCGCGGACTGTGCAGCGCCACCAGGCGCAGTGACTCGTCGCCGAGCGCAATGTCGACCACCAATACCGCGCGGCCTCCGATTAGAATCTGCTCCATCCGCGTCACAGGCAATCGCGAAAATATGCCGACGTCGCCCGTATTGCGCGCCCTCAGTTTCGTTCCGTAGGGATGCGACTTGAGCGGGTTCGTGTCGATCATGCGGTGCCACCAGTGTCCCTGCATTTCCGCGACTACTATCACGTCTGGATCGTAGCTCAGCGCGTCGGCCAGCACTTCATCCATCTGCATGTTCCTGCCGCCGCGCACGTTGGCGTAGTAAACCCTCAACGACCTGGAGACCGAAGTCATCTTGGCCGACGGCGGCGCGTAGGGCGTCGCTGGTCGAAAATCGGGCAGCACCCAGCCGAGATGGCAAGCAATCACGGACCCACTGGCCACGGCCAGCCACCACCGCTTCCTCCAAACCGCGATCGCCAGTGACACGTAAGCCGGCAGATAGACGTAGAGCGTAAAGGCATTGAGCCATGCGAAGGGCGGAGTCGCGTCGTGAAAAAACATCCTCAATAGCGCCACAACCAGCAATAGCAACGTCGCACCCCAAGCCAGCCCGGCGAGCCATCGCCCGCCACGTCGCCGCGGCCCCTGTCCCAGCCGCGACCACATCGGCAATTCGCCGCCGTGAATCCCCGTCTCCTCCCCCACCAACATCGCCACCCCTGCAGCAAGCTGTGCAGGTGCGCCGCCGTTCGATCTGGCACTCGCGGCTGACTCGTCGGTTCGGGCGTCACTCATCGGTCGAAATCAGCGGTTCGTGAAGGACTAATTGGATGCCAATTATACCTCACTACGCTCGCCCAGGCAGTTGGGCTGATCGGCATGCGTCGCATTTTCACGGAAGCTACCGTATGATGATTCGCATGAATCGACTGCCTGGAAAACGGCGTGCTTGTTGCTCGGTGCACGGCTGCTTGCTGCTGGCCCTGGTGACCGCTTCATCAGCCGGCGCCGCCGACGTGTACTTCAACGACTTCGATGCGGCACTGGGCACCAAGTATCCCGAGTGGACTTCCTCGACGATCCGCTATCGCAGTGCGGCCGACCCACCGGGTTCCGGCGAGCTCGCAGCGCCAGCGATCACCAACTGCGAATCGCCCAACGGCGCCCAGCGGTTCCTCGGCGAATTCGGCGGTCCCAAGATCGGCACCGCAGCCGACCCCGGCTACAACCGCACACTCGTGGAACAAACGATTCGGCTCACGCTCCGCGAATTGGCGCCGCACAAAATGCTGCGATTGTCGTTGGATCTGTACGTGCTCAAATCTTGGGACGGCAACAGTCCGCAGTACGGTCCGGACAGACTGCGCCTTGCAGTCGCAGACGGTGACACACTGCTGGACTCCAGTTTCTCGAACAACCACAAAGTCAACCGCGAAGGCAGCTACCAGGACTTCCCCAAGGCACGCAGCACACCCCAAACCGACGCCGTGCACATCAATACCCTGGCGTGCCAATTTTTTGGCGACGCGATCTACCACTTCGAGTTCACGTTCCCGCACGATCGCGATCGGCTGGTACTCAACTTCGCTAGCAGCCTGTTCGAAGGGAAGGGGACCGCGGACGAAAGCTGGGGGATCGACAACGTGCGCATCGAAACCGTGGACGAAGTTTCTAACCACTCAAACGAATGAAGGTGACCAAATGCTCCGCAAAAAGATTGTTTTCGTCGCGAGTTCGCTGTTGGCCGTTGCCGCCGTGATGCTCCTCAGCCAGACTGCCCACACGGAAACAACGAATCCACCGGTCAATCAGCGCGTGTTTGAAATTCGCACCTACACCACCGAGCCGGGCAAGCTCAACGATCTGCTCGCTCGCTTCCGCGACCACACGACCGCGCTTTTCGAGAAGCACGGCATCGAAAACGTCGGCTACTGGACGCCCGCCGACGAGCCGCGCTCCGCCGATACGCTGATCTACATCGTGGCCCACCCTAGCCGCGAGGCGGCCAAGAAGAATTGGGAGAGCTTCGCGGGCGATCCGGCCTGGCACAAGGCCCGCGACGAATCGGAAGCCAGCGGCAAGATCGTCAACAAAGTCGAATCGGTCTACATGAACCCGACCGACTTCTCGCCGCTGAAATAGCCGGCGTCAGAAACTCGCTCACGCAGCCAATTCCGTCGCGGCTTCCAGCGCCGCGCCATCCGCTAGCGCCACCACCGAGAGCTTGTGCTCCGCGGCATACGCACGAAACTCCGCATCGTCGAGCAGGATCGTGCGCCCCGCTTCGATCGCCAGCACTTTCGCGCCCGCGGCGACCATCGTCCGCAACGTGCGGACGCCCACCGTGGGCACATCGAATCGCATGTCCTGCTGCGGCTTGGCAACTTTGACGATCGTAAATCCGCCCGCCGCGCAGAGTCCGCCCGCACGGTGGATGCAGGCGTCGGTCCCTTCGATCGCTTCCAGCGCGAGCACTCCCTGATCCTTGACGCAAACACTCTGGCCGATGTCGAGGCGCCCAAGCTCGCGAGCGATTTCCCAGCCGAACTGGATGTCGCTCTGCTGAGTGGCCGACGGCGGCCGGCCCGCGATCTGGCCCGCCTTTACCAATAGCTCCGGCGCGTAGTCGGTCGCGGGGTGGAATGTGATCCCATGATCGGCAAACGCGCCGGTCAGCGTGCCTAGCAGCGTGTCGTCTTTGCGATCGCGCCGCTTGGTCGCGAAAAAATGCCAGAATGTTTTGATGCCGGTCCAATCGGGTAGGTGCCGCAGCCAAAGGTTGGGCTGATAGAGGACCACTTTTTGGAATTTCCCGGCCATGGTCGCTTGTTTCACTCCGCGGCGGCGAAAATAGCGAATCGCGCCACCCAGTCGGCCCCAACCGATCCACTGGAAGTCGTTACAGATTTCCTTCAGGTGCGGGTCGGCGTGGCCCACCACACCCAGGCAGCTCACATGATAATCCTGCCGCCGCAATTCCTCCGCTACCAGCACGGGCAACCGCCCCCACGCAGCCAACAGGCCGACGCGGCGATCAGATTTTGCGTCATTGCTCATGAGGATACCCGGCATAGACCTACTCACCTACTCCTACTCACGTCTTCCTCACGCCGCCTTTTCCGCGTCCCGCAGCCGGGTGACGGGAAGGCCCGCCGCTTTCTCCAGCTCCGCGACGACGCGGCGCATCGTCTTGAATTCCTTCCGCATTTCCGGCAGCTTGGCCACCGCGGCGAGTTTCAGCTTTTGTTCGCGTTCGGGCGTCGCGGGTACGCCGAGCATCACCGTGCCGTCGGGAACATTGTTCGTGATGCCGGCCATCGCACTCAACACCGCGCGGCTGCCGATGTGCACATGGTCGCGCACGCCTGCCTGCCCGCCCATCACCACGTAGTCGCCGGTGGTCGTGCTGCCGGCAACGCCAACTTGGGAGCAAATGAGGTTGTGCTTGCCGATCTGGCAGTTGTGGGCGATCTGCACGAGGTTGTCGATCTTTGTGCCCTCGCCGATCGTGGTCGCGCCGTAGGTGCCGCGGTCGATCGTCGAGCCGGCCCCGACCTCGACGTCGTTACCGATTCGCACGTAGCCGAGCTGGGCGGAGAGCACATGCTTGCCGCCGACTTGCGAATAGCCGAAGCCGAAAGCGCCAATCACCGCGCCACCGTGGATGATCGCGCGGTCGCCCACCACCGTGTTTTCGTAGAGCATCGCACCGGGGCCCACCAGCACATTCGCCCCGATCGTACAGCCGGGCAGGATCTGCGCCCCGGGCAGGATCGTGGTGCCGTCGCCGACGCGGCATTCATCGCCGATCGTGACGCCCGGATGGACGTTGACGTTTTTCCCGAGCTCAGCCGAGCGAGCGATGATCGCCTGCGGGCTCACCCCAATCGCCGCATGAATTCGCGGCGGACGAAAATAAGTGACAATCTTCGCAAACGCGGCGTGCACATCCTTCACACGAACCGCCACACAGCGAGCTGAGCGAGCCGGGGCGTCCCCGCCCCCGTTTTGTTCCCACGCCAGCGACTCCGGCACGATCACCGCCGCCGCCTCGGTCGCCGCGAGTTGCTTTGCGCGTTCCGGCTGATCGATAAACGTAATCTCGCCAGCGGCAACTTCGCCGAGCACCGCCGCACCGCGAATCACCGTGGCCGCATCACCGACGACCTGCCCATCGACCAATCCCGCCAACATCCCCAACGTAATCGAACGATCCATCATCGGTGGCTTCCTTGCCGTGCCTGCAAATCGAGAGAACCCAGCGCGCCGGAGACCCGGCGGGGCGGCGGATAGTAGCGGATGCCAGCACGGCCGACAAGCCGAGGTCGGACCGATGTGCTAGCGTGCGGCCGGATCGGCTGCCGTTGGAGGTGAGGTCGGCAGCCGCGGCGGGATCTCAAAAGTCGGTACTTCGGCGATCCCATCGCGTGACGCAACGTCGCCAAAAGTTTCTTGTTGTTTCCAGCGCAGGTGGCCTTAGTCGAGTGAGGCTGCAAATAAGGCTTGTTTTATAGCGTCGACGTGAGGGCGGCAGCCAAAAGCAGCGTGTTTTTTCGAAGACGCCAGGTTTGTCGACGTAAGTCGTTTAACTTTCCAAGACGCCAAGTTTCGAGCAGGGTGCAAGGGCGGGGAGCAAGGAGTAAATTGCCCTACTCGGTGCGCACCGCTCGCGCAGTCGGCCGCACTTCTCGTGGCGGCGCACCGCGACCGCTGGCCGGGACGGTGTGCCTTCGGCGTGCAGACGTGTTTCGAGTTGCCAATGAACGGACAGTCATTGGGCAGCTTAGCAGATAGTGGACGCATGTCCAATAACCTGTTTTTGGCCGCGCATTCCGTTTCCTCCATCCGCGATTCTGCCCAGTTATACTTCTGTCAAGAAATAGGTTTATGCATCATTTTCTGCATCTCAACTGAACGCCGTCGGAATGTTTGGCGGATTCGCTAACAGACGCTGAGTGCAAGGCACTAGATGCCGCTGCTGCGGCTAAGACGCTGGATATTTCCAACTTGGTGCGCCGAACTTCTCCAGCTTGCTAAGCGCAACCCGTATAGGCGTGCGAGGATTACCGTCCCACCGGCGGCATTTCTGCACACCCCCTCCGGCAGGGTATAATGCCTCTCTGCGCCTCTTAGTGGCGGCGACTCCCCAAATTCCGGTTTTGCCGTCACAGCTGCCACCTAGTCAGCCACCACGCAATGTCGAACAATTCAGTTTTGATGCTTTGAGTCTTTGGCTCATATTTTCTGTTGACGACAGCCGATTTGACCACTATGATTCATTGCATGGAAATGCCTTTGATTCGGAGCACGACGCCCACATGGAAATCGAGTATCGCAACACTGACCTTGAGAGGTTAGAGACCGATAACTCGGGTGCGGGCGCGTATGGGGCGGCGCTGGTCAACGCATTTAGGAAGGTGATTCGATTTGTTAGAGCAGCCGGTGACGAAAGGGATTTTCGCTCTATGCGATCGTTGAACTACGAGAAATTGAAGGGCGATCGATCCCACCAATATTCGTTTAGATTGAACATTCAGTGGCGATTGATTGTCGAGATCAAGGAAGGAAAACCAAAGAACATTGTCGTCGTGTTGGGTATTGAAGATTATCACTAGAGCCTATAGGGGAGGAGAACATGACTGAGTCGCTAAACACCCTATTTGCTCCCGGAGAGTACATTAGGGATGAGTTGGAGGCTCGCGAATGGACGCAGGAAGCGCTTGCGCACATCCTGGGCCGTCCGTTGCGCACCGTTAATCAGATCATCGCTGGGGTAAAGACCATCACGCCGCAGACCGCTCGCGAGCTAGCGGAAGCATTTGGCACGACCGCCGAACTGTGGATGAATCTTGAGAGCGCCTACCGCCTGGGCCTAGAAAAGCAGGGGCCGGGCGACGTGGCGCGGCGAGCCAAATTGCATGAATCGGCGCCTGTACAGGAAATGATTCGCCGTCGATGGATCAAGGATCGTTCCGCAGTTGCCGACCTTGAGTCGGAGCTATCGCATTTCTTTTCCGAGCCACTTGCGGTAGCGGCAAGAAAATCAACGTCGTACGACCGCACGACGCCAACGCAAAAAGCCTGGATGTATCGCGCGTTCCATTTGGCGAAAGCTGTTCCAGTTGCCAGGAATTTTAGCGAAGCAGCTGCGCGGAAGAGACTGTCGGACTTGCATGCGCTTACAGTAAGCGAGCATGAGGTGGGGCATGTACCTAAAGTGCTGGGAGAAATGGGAATTCGATTCCTAGTGGTTGAACACCTATCGAAAACGAAAATCGACGGCGCCACCATGTGGATCGACGACAAGTCTCCAGTTATTGCGATGTCGATGCGCTATGACCGAATCGACGGATTTTGGTTTACGCTGTGCCATGAGCTGATGCACGTTTTGCACGGCGATAAATGGGTTGTTGACGACGATTTGATCGGTCCGGGAAAGATCGGCGCCGACGACATTTCGGAGTGCGAGCGTCTTGCCGATACTGGCGCAAGCAATTTCCTTATTCCAGAGGAAACGATCAAATCATTTATAGCTCGGTATACCCCCAGGTTTTCAAAGGTAAATATCAATCGTTTTGCGAACTTGCACCAAATCCACCCTGGGATTGTGGTTGGGCAACTTCAGCACCACAAAGCTATCAAGTGGACGCACAGCAGGGAAATGTTGGTGGCCGTGCGCAACACCGTTACCGATTCCGCTCTAACAGATGGCTGGGGCCATTTTCCTGGGATTTGAGGAACCTGCGAAATGCCACGAACACTTTCACGCAAGAAGTCCGACCAGATGCTGGACATTGCCCGACAATATGTTGAGCAAGGCGGCCAAGAGCCGCTCGATCTAGAAGAAGTAGCGCGTTTTGCGATCGAAAACAACCATTGGGGCAGACATGGGATCAAGAATCTCCAATTTCGACTCTGCAAGCGCGAGTTTTCCCAGGCATTTCGAGAGCAGTATCATACTGATGCGCAGGGTCGGAACGTCAGAACGCTTCACGCCAAACGAGAGTATGACAGCGACGGAAAGCAAAAGACTTTCTGGGGGGATATTAGGCAGGTCGATGACGAGTATGCGCAGGCGGCGTTTCACCAGCGACGAACTAGGATCGTCGGGGATTGCCGCCAGCTTAAAACCGACGTGGATAGCTACAACGACAACAACATAAACGGCGGTCACTATCAACTGCTGCTCGACTTTAGAGACGACGTTGCCGAACGCGAACAGCCGACTACGTATATGCCAAGAAAGCCTAAATAGCAGCCCATCGCCCATCCCTCCTGATCTGAAGCCACCCTGGATACATCTGGACTGAAATCCGAAGCGATGCGACTAGCTTAGGGGATTTGCCGCCGGTCGCCGCGAATGCCCTCCGTTTGTCACGCTCCGTTCGGTAGAGCAGATTATCCAGCGACGCTAGCGACGTGCCTAATTGCGCCGGCCTGCATCAGCGACCAGAGTTCGCGGAGGCTTTCGGCGGCGGCGGGGGAAACGCGGCCGGAGGCGTAGGCGATTTGGCTGTAGAGGCGCGTCATGTTGCGGGCTTCGTTGTAGAGCGGCGTTTGGGGCGGGACCGCGACGCGGACCAGCTCGGCGGGCGTCTGGTCGGGCGAGCGGGGGTGGCCGGCGTCGCGGGCCCAGGCTTCGAAGGCTTCGAACGTGTAGCGGACTAATTCTTCGGGCGGCGAGGCGGGCGTTGTCGCCTGTGAGGAAGGGGTCGCGGAACTCGGCGAATGTGCGGTGGCGAACGGTCGAAGTTGCGGCCGCTTCTGCCGCCGATTCCGCCTCCGCGCTGCGACCGCCAAACAGCCGGGCCAAGAGTTCGCGCAGTTGCCGCAGGATATCGCGGACCGCTTGGGCGAGTGCCTGCCGATTTCGCCAGATGAACACGGCGGCAAGAATCGCCACGACGGCGTAGAAGATCAGCTTCAAGAGGCCAGCCAGTCCAGCGAGCGAAGGCGTCGGTATCTTCGGCAGCTCAAACGGCTTTTTCTCCTCCGCTGCGTGCTCGGGGATCGGCGTACGTGCGGTGCGGCTTGCCTCCGCGTTTTCGTCGTCACGTGATGGATCCTGTCCGCTTGCACGTTGTTCGCCGGTTTGGTCCGACGACGGGTCCGATGACTGGTCGCCGTCCTTGCCCTCTTGCGGAGCGGAATCGGCTGCGGAATCTTCGCCGGACTGTTCTCTCGTCGGATTCTCCGCCCTGTTCTGCGTCGCCGCCTTTCTCGCCGGATGGTTTGCCCTCGATCGGATTCGGCCGGGTCGCCCGCTGCGTCTTCTTGCACGGCGTCGCCCTGCGGTGCGTCCTCTTTGATTGCCTGGCCGGATGCGTCGGCTTCTTGCGAACCGTCTTGGCCGGCGGCGAAGCGCGAGATGATAGATTGCCGGGCGACGTCGCTTGCCACGGCACCTGCGAGATCGCGTACTCGGCGTCCGGCCGGGGGATGAGCGCCGCGAGCAACATCACGATCACGATCAACACCGCGCCGATCCCGACCCAGTTGGCCGCCATCGGGGCCGGCATCTCCAGATCGACGCTGCCGCAAATACCGCCGCAGGCCGAGGAAGCTCGTCGTCACCAACAGCGCGAGCGCCGACGCGACATACACCAGCAGCAGCGAGAACACATAACGCCGCCGGCCCACGTCCGCCGCTGGCACCCAGTGCTGCCCGATCCCAAACAGCGGCAGCGCGGCCAGCGAGAAGTACAGCACCCACACGCCCGGCGTGTGCTTGCCCCTGCTTCGGCGCCACCAGCCGCCGCCACCAGGGCGCCGCGTCGTCGCCTCGTCCGCCGAGCAACTCATTGTCGGCGGACGCTCCCTCATCCTCGCAACTCATCGACGCCGATCCGCTGCATCAGCCCTTCGCCGGACGAGTCCTCTTCATCGTCAATGAGCGTGCAGTCCCAGGTGAGCTTGTGGGCACACCACCAGACGGTGCACATCAGCACGATGTTGATCAGCCAGCTGAACGGGCTCGGATGCTCGACGAATTTCAGCAGCACGAAGAACGTCGCCAGCCCCAGCGGCAGCGCGAAGAGCGATGCGTACTCGCTCCCCTCCTCGATCGAGATCCGCGCGATCAGCACCGCCGCGAACACAAACAGCGCGAACACATACATCAGCCGGGCCGCGTAGTCGCCCGCGTACATCACTTCGATCAGAAAATAGACCAGGCTGCCGACGAGCGTCATGATCAGCGCCGGCGAGACCGCGATGGTCACGTAGTCGGCGGTCGTCATGTGGAGGCGTTTGGCCATCGATTGTTCTATGCTGGTGACGCAGGAATTTGCACGCCGAGTTCCAGCGACGGGCGTGGTTGTCTCAAGCGAACCCGCATTCACCACGCCCTTCGCTGTCTCGGCGTCACCCAACTTGTCTCTAATCATCGCAGACCCGCTGACACATCCGGGCGATCCCCGCCCGGTCGCGGAGCTGCCGGACGTCGATCCGCTCGGCCACCAGCGGCCCGGCCACGCGGGCAAAATCGTATTCATCGTATACATTCACGATCGCGGTGACCGCCATTCCCCGCCGCCGCAAGTTGCCCAGCGCGAGCGCCGCCTCGGTCGTCACGTTCGTCAAGCAGCGCGATCACGGTCGCGCTCTGCGGCATGCGGCTGGCCGACTCGTGGACCAGCTGCGGCAAACGGCAAGCCGTCGCGATTTCTCCACGCGGGCCAGCGTATCGAGAATCTGCTGCAGCTGGATGTTGCTTCGCCGCGTCGGCACGACGACCGGCCGCAGGCGGTGATTCTCCTGCTCGTCGCCCGCCGCCTGCGCTTCGCGGCGGGTGCGGACCTGGTCGTGGCTCCAACCTTCGCGGCGAATTCGCTCGGCGGCATCGCGGCCGTTGGTGATCAGCCCCACCTGCTGGCCCATCTGGCACAGCGCCCCCGCGAGCGACGCGGCCGCCGTGACCGCCAACTCCGAGCGAACCGGCTCATCCGCCGCCGCGAACGACTGCTGGTGGAAGTCGAGCAGGATCGTCGCCCCGGCGACGGTCGACGGCTCGTAAATTTTGCTGTGGAGCACGCCGGTCCGCGCCGTCGCCCGCCACTGGATGCGGTTGAACGGGTCGCCCGCCTGGTAGCCGCGCACGCCGGCGATCCGCGTCGGGTCTTCGAACAACCGGTGCGACATCCGCACCTCGCCGATCGGCCGCCGCGACGCGATATCGAACCCCGCCAGCGGAATCACCTCGGGATAGACCAGCACAAAACTCGGCTCGCTCAACACGCGGTAGCGGCGATAGAGGCCGAACACGTCGCCCGTCTCGGCCACCAGCGGGCCGAGCTGATAGTAGCCGCGGCAGTTGCACTTGAGCTGGTAGCTGATCGTCTTGCGTCCGCGGCCGCGAAACGAAACCAGCTGCAGCCGCCGGCCCGTGATCTGCAGGTTGGGCGGGTTGTGGATCAGCGCCTTGCCGCGGCAGCAGATCCTCCAGCAGCAGCCATGGAATCGGCAGCCACGACCGGTTCTCGATCACGGTCACCACCGCGACACTATCGCCAATCTTCAAGTGGTCGCGATTCGTGGACCGCGTCGCCGAGAGGTCCGCCGACCAGCGATCGGCGAGCGTGCGACTCAAGACGATCACGCCAAACAGGGCGTACATCGCATAGGCCAACAAGCCGAGATCGAGCGCGACCGCCACCGCAATGAACACGATCGTGATGACCAACCAACGCATGGTCTACGCCTCGCGCGTCGCCGGTGTCGCGCCGCGGGGTTCCAAGAGCGGCACCTTCACATGATCCAAGATGTCGGTGAGCAGTTCGCCGACGCTCACATTCTGCAGCCGCGCCTCGGGACGCAGGATAATCCGATGCCCGAGCACCGCGGGGACAATGCTCTTCACATCGTCCGGCTCGACGAAATTCCGGCCGCGGATCGCCGCGATCGCCTGCGACGTCCGATAGAGCGCGATCGACGCCCGCGGGCTGCCGCCGAGCGCGATGTCGTGGTGCGCCGCGCGTGGCGTGGACGATCTCGGTGATGTAGCGGCGAATCTTCGGGTCGACGTGCACGGTCCGCACCGCCCGCTGGCAAATCGCCAGCTGCTCGGCCGTGAGCACTGGCTGCAGCTTCTCGAGCGGATGCTCGCTCCGCTGCATGTCGAGCATCTGCGTCTCTTCCTCGATCGTCGGATAGCCGAGCGAGAGCTTGATCAGAAAGCGATCGAGCTGGGCCTCGGGCAGCGGAAACGTCCCTTCGTGGTCGATCGGATTCTGCGTGGCAATCAACAGGAACGGCGGCGCGAGCTTGTGCGTCGTGCCGTCGATCGTCACCGATCCCTCGGCCATCGCTTCCAAGCAGCGCCGCTTGCGTCCGCGGCGTCGCCCGATTGATTTCGTCCACCAGCACCAATTGCGCGAAGAGCGGCCCGGGCCGAAACTCGAACTCGCTCGACTTCTGATTGAAGATCGATCCGCCCGACACATCGGTCGGCAGCAAGTCGGGCGTGCATTGGATGCGGCGAAACGTGCAACCGACGCTCTTGCGAGAACGCGCGGGCCATCATCGTCTTGGCCACGCCCGGCACGTCTTCCAAGAGCACGTGCCCCTCGCAGAACCAGGCGACGAGCACCTTCACGATCTGCTGCCGCTTGCCGACGACCACTTGCTCGACGTTGGCAATGATCCGCCGGCTGACGGCTCCGATATCGACGGGCGTACGCGGTTTATCGCTCATAGTCGTGTGTTCCGGGAAAAAGTGGTCCTTTCCAGAACCGTCGTCTCCCAGCTTACCCAGAGAACAAGGAAATAGATAGAAATCTTATTCATTGCCGGACTTTCCGAGTGACAGATAACGCCCGCAACCGGCCACTTGGTGAAGACGGCGAGCAGCGGTCGCCTCCCCGTCAGCTTATCCAACGCTATCCGATCCGCTAGCAAACGAGGATACCATGCCGCAGGTCCAGCTCCTAAGTCGTCGTTTGCCGCGGCTGCATATCGAGCATCTTGAAGAGCGACTGTTGATGGCGGTATTCACCGTTGAGGCCGGAGCGATCGATGGTGCGGAGGGCAGCTTGCGGGCGGCGGTCATCGCGGCCAACGGGAACGGCGAGGACGATGAAATCCTGCTCTCGGCCGGAGTACACCGGCTTGAGCTGGCCGGTGCCGAGGAAAACGCGGCCGCGACCGGCGACCTCGATCTGGGCGAGCTCGGAACGACCATCACGATCCGCGGCGCTGGTCCGGGAGTGACCTTTCTCGATGCCGACTCCCTGGCCGATCGGCTGTTCGAAGTGGGCGAGGGCGTGACGGCAATTTTCATCGGCGTCACGCTCCGCGGCGGTCGTGCGGACGACGGCGGTGCCCTCTTCAATGCCGGAACCGTCGAGCTGCACGATGTCAGGATCACGGGCAACGAGGCCCTCCACGGTGGCGGCATCTACAATGTCGGCGCACTGAACATCAACCGTTCCGACGTCGACCACAACCTGGCCCGCGCCGAAGGCGGCGGCATCTTCAACGCCGGACATCTGGCCCTCTTTGAGAGCGCGGTTGAGGACAACAGCGCGCCCGCGGGCGACGCAGACTTGTTCACGCCGTCTGTGCCGGACTATTCCACGATCGATGTCGACATCCGCTTGCCAATCACGGCGATCATCGACACAACGGGCTACGTTTTGGGCGACGTGTGGCACGACTGGGGCGACGTCCTGACGAGCGACTATATTCTTGCGGGGGAAGGCGGCTCCATCCGTTCCGTCGGCGGCGGGTCAGGCTCCGGCGGCGGCGGTTTCCAACCCGGCTCGCTGACCGCGGGCAGCATCGACGATCTGGCCGACTTCGCAGCGTTCCAGGAATTCTTGAGCGCAGCTCACGCCAGTCTGGGCCAGCAATATCCCGAATTCAACGTCGCGGATGCCGCGACGATCCAAATCCGCGACGCGGCGGGCGCCTCGGTGCTCGACGCGAACGTCGAAGTTTACGCGCTGGCGTCGCCCGTCGACGATCCTGCCGGCGCGCCGCTCGTCTCGTTCCGCACCGCTGCCGACGGCCGCGCGCTCTTCCTGCCGGAGCATGATGGTGGTGAGTTGGCCGACTACTATGCCGTGGTCGTCACCCGGCCCGATGGCTCGGACCCAACTACGCACGTTTTCGCCCGGGGCAACGCGCAGTGGGAAATCACACTCGCGGGCGAGTTTGCCAAATTGCCCACGCAATTGGATCTGGCGTTCGTGATCGACGCCACGGGCAGCATGAGCGACGAACTCGAGTTTCTCAAGATCGAGATCGACAGCATCGTTGCGGCCACCGCGGCGTCCCATCCGGACGTGCACATTCGCTTCTCGCTCGTGGTCTATCGCGACCAGGGCGATGAATACGTGACACGGTCGTACGCTTTCACCGATTCGCTCGCCGAATTCCGCACGCTGCTCGGCCAGCAGTCCGCCGGTGGCGGCGGCGATTATCCCGAGGCAATGCACTTGGCGCTCGAGGAATCGCTGAAATTCGATTGGCGGGCTGAAAACACGGCCCGGATGTTGTTTCTCGTGGCGGACGCGCCGCCCCACGACGAATTCGCCGCACGGACGCTCGCCGCCGCTGCCCAGCTCCGCGACGAGGGGGTCCGCGTGTTTCCCGTCGCCTCAAGCGGAGTCGCGGACAAAGCGGAGTACGTAATGCGCACGTCGGCTTTCCTCACGCAGGGAAAATACCTGTTCCTGACCGACCACTCAGGCTACGGTAACTCCCATGCCCAGCCGAACGTCGATGAGTACGATGTCGAGCGGCTTGACCAGCTGATGATCCGGATTATCGACTCCGAGCTGTCGGGCACGGTGGTTCCGGCGGAGGAAATCATCGAACACGTGGTCGTCGATCCGTCGATTGTGGACCAGTTGTTCGCAGACGACGACTGGACGGCACCGGTGGCGAGGTCGGTCATGGCGACCGCGGCTGTGCCCGATCGTTTGCTCTGCCTACTGGGGCGCGGCGATTCACCCAACAATCTATCCGCTTCCGAAGAAATCTCGGTCGGCCGCACCCAAGGGGCAGAGGAGAGCGGGGCCCTCGCCCCGGAACTCCTCTCCCTGTCACGATTCAGCGCGCTGCAGGCTGGTTCGCTCACGGAACACGCCGCTGCGATCTGACTTCTCACGCAGGTTGAGCAGCGGCTGCCTCGACGTGGGCAATGATCCGCCGGTTGACGGCCCCGATATCGACGGGCGTACGCGGTTTATCGCTCACGGCTCATTGCCCCCGTGCTGAAAAGCCCGTTTTGAAGTATGTTCCGTACCGACCAAGGGAGAAGGGGAGGGCGAACCTCCCGCCGCCAGCTTACCTGCCGCTGCGGCAAATAGATATGGCCGGCCCGCCGCCGACTGCCTAACGACAGACCTCATCCCACGTGAGGTTGAACCGGGCGAGATACTTACGAATCCGATCGGCATCGTTTGGTTGCGATTTCGACTGGCGAGACACCGCAAAGAGTTTGCGGCCGGCATCGGAGAGCGATTTGGCGGTCCGGCACACGTGCGCAACCGCCTCGAGTTGCATGCGATCGAATGCGTCCAATGTTGCGCCGTCGATCAATCCGGTTGGCAGACTGTTCCCTCGCTCGCCCGCTTCAGGCCGCCACTGTCGATGCAGTCGCTCGATTTCCTCCTCGACCAATTCGGTCGTGATGCGCCCCCCGGCGGCAAGCGTCGCCATCCGCGTAACCGCGGCGTTGAGATCGCGGAAGTTCGCGCGCCACACCGCGTCGTCCGACACTGCGAATTGCAAGAAGATCTGCGTCGCCTCTTTGTTCATCCGCACGACCTGTCCCGTTTGCGTCGAGAATTGCCGAAGCTCGTACTGCAGGTTTGGCTCAATGTCTTCGCGCCGCTCGCTCAGTCCTGGCAAACAAAACGTCCACAGATTAATCCGCGCCAGCAAATCCTCACGGAAGCGGCCTGCCCCAACGTCTCGCTGCAGGTCGTGGTTCGTACCTGCAATCAACTGGAAACTGCTGCTGGCTTCCCGATCGGCACCGACTGGCAAAAATCGCTTCTCCTCGATCGCACGCAAGAGCATCGCCTGCTCGTCCGGACCTAGTTCGCCGATCTCGTCGAGAAACAGCATGCCGCCGTCCGCGGCCCGCAACAGGCCGTCACGGCGGGTTGTCGCTCCTGTGAAGGCACCTTTTTCATGCCCGAAAAGGGCCGACATAGCCTGGTCGCCTCGTAACGTAGCGCAATTGACTTCGACGAAACGACCATCGAGTTGTCGCCGATTCTGTTTTGAGTTCAAAGACACGTCGGGCCAATTGGCTCTTTCCGGCGCCGGTCGGGCCGGTGATCAGGATCGGCGCCTGGCTATGAATCGCCACGCGTTCGATCCGCTCGATAAGAGCATTGAAAGCGGCATTCCTCGTTTCGATTCCCGACTTTAGAAAGGAAACGCTGTCTTGCTGCTCAAGCGCGAAGCGTGCGGCTATTTGGTCATATTGCGAAAGATCAAGATCGATGATTCGAAACGTGCCGACTCCCGTTTGCTTCCGCCGCGGTGGTGACGCCTGCAGCAGTCGACCGGGAATGTGTCGCGACTCGGCTAGCAGGAACAGGCAAATCTGCTGGACGTGGCTACCGGTCGTAATATTGACCAGGTATTGCTCCGAATCAGGTCGAAATGGATACCGATTCGCGAAATTCGTGTAGCGTGCCGTAGACCTCTTCGAAATCCCAGGGGTCGCGGAAATTGAGCACGTGCAAACGAACTTCCGTCTCAGGCGAAACTGATCGGATGTCGTCGGCCACGGTTTCCGCGAGCGCCGCCATATGCTGTTCATGGAGCAACTCGAAGCGATCGAGGAGCAACTCTTCGTGCTGGCAAATCGCAACGGTCGGTCGCCAAGTCTGCCAGCGCTCTGCGCCGCCATCACCTTGCCCCTGATCGAGGCGTTGACCAAGGAAACCAATCGCTACTTGTTTCAAAGGATCGCTCCTTTCTCGGGAAATTATTCTATCTGGTAGTATAATATCATATCTTTCTGTATCGCCATATTGGATATTCCGGGCTTGGCGAAAGTCGCGTTTCCATCCGAATAAATCGACGTAAGATGCATTACTCAAATGCCTTATGTAATATCCATCTATCAATCTTATCCTTTGGCACGCATCATGCGTTACCCGATCTCCGTTGAACCACGGCATGCAAGAAACTTTGGCCTGTTCTGGAGGATGGAATCATGGCGAACAAAACTCTATTTCAGTCATTACGCGGCATGTTGGCTCCGAAGGCCGACGCGATCAACGAAGCCGGCGGCCTGGCGTACGGACGGTCCGACAAGCAGGCGCTGGCGCAATATGCGGCCACTGGTTGCTTGGGTGCCACGTTCTATGCGGCTGCGAATGAGCAACTCGATACGACGCTCAAGCTGTGTCAGTCTGTCGAACCGGAGTTCATCGCCCGCACGGCGATCTACGCCCGTCAGCGGGCCACATGAAGGATATGCCGGCGCTGCTGCTGTGCTGTGCTGTCGGTGCGAGTCGCCTGGCCTGATGGCCGAGGTGTTCGATCGCGTGATCGATTCGCCGAAGATGCTCCGCAACTTCGTGCAGATCATGCGGTCGGGCGTCGTCGGCCGAAAGAGCTTCGGTTCGCTGCCGAAGCGGCTTGTCCAGCAGTGGCTGGAAATGCGGAGCGACGAGCAACTGTTCACGGGTTCGGTCGGAAACGATCCGTCGCTGGCCGACGTCATGCAAATGGTCCACCCGAAGCCGGCCTCGCCGACGCGCGAAGCGCTGTACGGCTACTTGATCGGCCGCGAGCACAACGCCGAGGCGCTGCCGGAATTGGTACAGCAGTACGAAAAGTTCAAGCGTAACACGAATCCGGGAAAGGTGCCGTGCCGAACGTGCCGTTCCAGATGTTGACCTCGCTGCCGCTTACGCCGAATGACTGGCGGCAGATCGCCCGCAACGGCGTCGTGGCAGATGACGCGGATGAACCTCAACACGTTTCAGCGGCACGGTGTGTTCGAAGACGAAGAAGTTACCGCGCTGATTGCCGAACCGGCTGCGCAACCCGCGGCTGATCGAGAACGCTCGGGTCTTTCCGTACCAGTTGATGGTGGCTTACATGAATGCCGATGTTCGTGTGCCGGCCGCGGTTCGCGAAGCACTGCAGGACGCGATGGAACTGGCGATCAAGAACGTGCCGCGCGTTGCCGGAAAGGTGTATGTGTGCCCGGACGTGTCGGGTTCGATGCACTCGCCGGTGACCGGTCACCGCCCGGGCGCGACGACGACGGTACGTTGCATCGACGTGGCGGCCCTGGTGGCTGCGGCAGTGCTGCGGAAGAATCCGGAGGCGGAAGTGATTCCGTTCGAGTCGAAGACCGTCGCCGATTCGACTGAACCCGCGCGATACGGTGATGACCAACGCGCAACAAGTTGGCATCGCTGCCTTGCGGCGGAACCAACTGCAGTGCGCCGCTGCGGACGCTGAACGAGCGAGGTGCGAAAGGCGACTTGATCTATTTGTCTCGGACAACGAGTCGTGGATCGACACCCCGGCACGGCCGCTTCGGCGGAGGTCGAACCGCGACCATGACCGAGTGGTCTAAGTTCAAGGCGCGCAACCCGCAGGCGAAGATGGTCTGCATCGACATCCAGCCGTCACGGCACCGCAGGCGCAGGAGCGCCACGATATCGTCAACGTCGGTGGCTTCAGCGACCAGGTGTTTGAACTGATCGCCGACGTGGCAGGCGGACGGCACGGAAGTGACCACTGGGTTCGTACAGATCGAAGCATGTGCGATTGTGAATGAATGTTTCAGGAGGGAGGGACGCTGCGTGAGCCCGTCTCTCCCGGGCGGTTGAGAAAAACAAGATCGAAAGAGAGCAGGTTGAGCTTGGGGTCGAATGCTGTCGGGACTACATTTATCCAATGTCACCCGTCTCGACACCACTTTGTCGTCCCCGTTTTTACAGCTCTCACAATATGGAAAAATTATCAACCGCGAATGCCGGCGTGACTACATGGCTATTGGGGTTCGAATCCCCTCCGGTCCACTCGTTATGACTTTGGGCCGGGCGTCTCGCCCACGATTGTCGCGGGAGATTTTCACTTTGGAATCTATCAATCACGATTGCGTACTGCGTGACGAATGCGGATGGAACTACATGGTTTTAGAAACCCGAGGTCGTGGGTTCGAATCCCACCGGCTCCACTACGAATCAGCAAGGGGCCGTAGCTCAGCCTGGAAGAGCGCGTTAAACGTTTCATCAGTTCTTGTCGTCACGCTAAATCGCTGGCTGTCGAAGTTCGAATTTTCACTCACCCCGAGCAATAGCGGCGAATGCCGAAGGAACTACATGGATCTGACGGTCGTGGGTTCGAGTCCCACCGGCTGCTTCGTATACCCAAGGAGTCCGTAGCTCAGTTGGTTAGAGCATCAGAATGTTTCTTCAAACTCTTGTCGCCGCTTTTTCAAAAGCGAAAGAACTATGAGCACGACGATGGAATCTGACGTGGACGCAGCTCCAAGCAAATTCACGATTACCGCCAACGGCGAAGCGACCGCGATCCTGCCGACTGGCGGAAAGCACAAACCGATCACCGTGATCGGCACCGAGGCGATCCGCGGCACGTTCGATGAGCTGTTGCCTGCAGCAGGCGATCAACTCGCGGACTGCGCCGGGCGTCACCGACCTGGTGCTCAATCCCGATGCCCACTGCGGCTACGGTGCGCCGGTGGGCT
This sequence comes from uncultured Planctomycetota bacterium, assembly GCA_963847905.1. Classification (GTDB taxonomy): domain Bacteria; phylum Planctomycetota; class Planctomycetia; order Pirellulales; family Lacipirellulaceae; genus DASYDU01. The sequence goes on from CAWKBP010000014.1 coordinate 156,010, forward strand.
GCGTGATGGTTTCGCCGACGCACGTCTATCCCGGGCCCGGTCGGCGTCGACATCAAGTGCTCGATGAGCCTGCTGCAAACTAGACCTGCCGGCCGATGCCATGATCGACGCCGACTCGCCGCGCGCTGATCAATGCCATCTGCGAGCGGACTCCGACCGGTGCGGGCCGCGGCCAGCGCCACGCGGCCCAAGTCGCGGCGCGTCGACGAGGCACTTGGCAAGCGCGTGCTCATCGAAGGGGCGTCGCGCGGTGTCTGCGAAGCAGCTTGGGAATTCCGCCGAGTGGGCCAGCCGCTGCGAAGACTCGGCCACGTGGGGCACGACGACACGCCCGAGTGCGCTCGCGGTGCGGCTCGAACAGCTGCTGCCGCAATGTTCCAGCAAGTTCGACGACAAAGATCACGCAGCTCGGCTCCTACGGCGGCGGCAACCATTTTGGCGAATGCGAAGTCGTGCAGGTCGGCGCATAACGATCGCGCGCGACAAACGGCCGAACGTCTTCGGACTCGATCGACGGCGGCGTGGCGTTTCTCTCGCATTGCGGTTCGCGCGGCATCGGCCATCAACTGGCGACCGGCCAGTTCAAGTCGCTGCAGGCAAAGTTCGCCGAGTGGGACATTCCGCTGCCGGCCCGACCGCGAGCTGGTCTACGCACCGCTCGGCACGCCGAGGCCGACGCCTACCTGGACGACATGGCACTGGGCGCAAACTTCGCGACGGTCAACCATCTGCTGATCAACGCGCTGGTGCTCGAAGCGTTTCAGGAGGTCCTGCCCGGCCCACCGGCCAGCTGGTGTACTTCATCAGCCACAACATCGCCCGCAAGGAAATCGTCGACAACCGCCTGGCCTGGGTGCATCGCAAAGGAGCAACCCGCGCGTTTCCCGGCGGGCATCATGCACTTCAAGCGACACGCCGTTCGCCGAGACCGGCCATCCGATCCTGCTGCCGGGCAATCCCCAAGCAGGCTCGGCGTGATGGTGGCCGAGCCGGGCGCCGAGGTGAGCTGCTACAGCGTCAACCACGGCGCGGGCCGACAGCTGGGTCGCAAGGCGGCGAAGCGCGAACTCGATCAACAGAAGTCGACCGCTCGTTCGACGAGGCCGACATCCTCACCAATTGCCGAAGTATCCGATCGACGAAGCCCCGGCGGCCTACAAGGATTTCGACGAAGTCCTCCGTCGGTGAAGTCGGCCGGCCTGGCAAGCGAAGTCGCGCGGCTGAAGGCCACGTTTGTGATCAAGGATGGCGATGAGGCCGACGATTGATCGAGGGTCCATTACTCCCCGAGGCTGAGCGGATGTTTTGCATTGACGGAGCACAAGGCGAAGGCGGCGGGCAGATCCTCCGTTCGTCGCTCGCGCTGTGCGCTCGTGACGGGCGACCCGTGCGCGTCGACAACATTCGCGCCGGACGGGAGAAGCCGGGACTGATGCGTCAGCACCTCGCCGCGGTACGCGCCGCGGTTGAAATCGGTGAGGCAACGGTGAACGGCGACGAAATCGGTTCGAAATCGCTGACGTTTCATCCCACGGCGATTCGGCCCGGAAGCTACACGTTTGCCGTTGGCACGGCAGGCAGCGGAACACTGGTCTTGCAAACGGTGCTTCCAGCATTGATGATCGCCGACGAGCCGTCGGAACTGAAAATGGAAGGCGGAACGCACAACCCCTGGGCGCCGCCCTACGATTTTCTCGCTCAGGCTTATTTCCCTTGATCAAGCGAATGGGGCCCGTCATGACCGCCGGCTTGGTACAACACGGTTTTTAACCGGCTGGAGGCGGGCGATTCAGCGTGGCTATCGAGCCCGCGAAGATGCTCGCAGGTTTCGAGCTTTTGGATCGGGGTGAAATTCTCCAACGGAACGTGACGGCATTGGTCGCCAATCTCTCGCCGCGAATTGGGCAACGCGAGATTGACGTCGCCGCAGAAAAACTCGGCTGGCCGCCAACGTCGTGCCACTTGTACACTACGATTTCGTCGACCGGCCCTGGCAACGTGCTGCTGGTCGAACTCCAGGCCGAGCACGTCCGCGAAGACTTCGTCGGATTTGGCCACCTTGGCGTGACGGCAGAGCACGTAGCGCTCGACGTCGTCAAGGAGGTCCGTGCGTATTTGGCAAGCAGTGCTCCGGTCGGACGATCGCTGACCAGTTACTGCTGCCGATGGGAATCGCTGCGTGGCAATCGGGCAGCGGAAGTTCATTCCGCACGGTGCACTTGACGCGCCATTCGACAACGCACATCGACCTGCTTCGTGCGTTCCTGGAAATCCCATCGACGTAGAGCGCGAAGAAAATGCCTGTGGAGTGCTCCGTTGGGACCGCGATGATGTAATCCATAGACGGCAATTGCATGTAATTCTCGAATCTACGCGGAGCGGCGGCATTTGGGGACGAGAATGGGGCGGTCGCTGATCCGTGTGATATGCAGCGAATTGCGGAGTTGGGTTACGATCAACTGAAGAGAATCCCACTCAAGTCCATGCAGGAATACGGTTTAAGCATCGCGTTATTGGCTGAGTCTGCTCATCGACTCGCATCGGCCGCGGCCGCCGAGCGTCGGGCAGGGCCGCCGACGCGCGATCCGCACACGCCTGGGTATGTCGAAGCAATCGAGCTCCCGGATGGCGATGTGCCGCCTGTCGACGCCGAGGGGAATTTCATCGTCGGGCCGACGCATCGCCCGGCGCCGGAGATGACGGTCCGAGAGGGAGTGCCGCAAGGAAAAGTCTTCGAGTTCACGATGAAGTCGGCGGATAGCAAAATCTATCCCGGCATCGCGCGGGAGCCCGGCACGTTTGGCAAGGTCGATCCGGCGGAACCGGCGAAGCTCATCGTGACCACCAGCCACCCGGCTCCCTACACGCGGCGGGTTTCGGTCTATGTTCCGCAGCAATACGTGCCTGGCACCGCTGCGCCCTTCATCGTCGGTGCGGACGGTCCCGACAAACTGCTGTTCACCGCGCTCGACAACCTGATTGCCCAGAAGCGCGTGCCCGCGATGGTGGCGATCTCGATCGCCAACGGCAGCGGCGACGCTCAAGGCAGCCAGCGCGGGTTGGAATACGACACGATGTCGGGCCGCTACGCCGAGTTCGTCGAGACCGAAGTGCTGCCGCTGGTGGAAGAAAAGTGCAACGTCAAGTTGACCAAGGATCCGGAAGCCCGAGCCACGATGGGCTGCAGCTCGGGTGCGTCCTGCGCCTTGGCGATGGCTTGGTACCGACCCGATTTGTACCACCGCGTGCTCTCCTATTCCGGCACGTACGTGAACCAGCAATGGCCGCCGAACGCGGAGACGCCGCATGGCGCATGGGGATTTCACGAGAGCATCATCCCCAATAGCCCAGTGAAACCTATCAGAATCTGGTTGGAAGTCGGCGACCGCGACCTCTTCAATCCCAACCTCATGCGCGACCACATGCACGATTGGGTCGAGGCGAACGAGCGGATGGCCAAAGTGCTAGCGGATAAGGGCTACCCCTACCAATTCGTCTTCGTTCGCAACGCCACCCACTGCGACGGCGCGATGAAGCAGCAGACTTTGCCGCAAGCCCTAGAGTGGCTCTGGCAGGGGTATTCCGCAAACGACACCGATAACCATCGCGCTGACAATTAACCAACGGCATGCGCGTGCTCTGCTGTTCGAGGGATCAGTGGGCCACCAAACAGAGTTCGACTCGCGGGCCGCAGCGCCCACGACGCGACAACGACCAGCAAAATAATTAGAGGCACCACGATTTTTCCCGCCGGGTCGCCCACGGCCGCATGCGATGCCGCAGCGCCCGTGAGGTTGAAAAACATTCCCGCGTAGGCCCATTCTTTCACCAGCGGCAGACGTGGCGCGAGAACCACCGCGCCACCGAGCAGTTTCCAAACTCCCAGGATCACGGCGAAATAGGCTGGGTAACCGAGTAGCGTCATGCCTTCCATGACGAAGCTCGGCGCAACACATCGGCGACTCCGCCAGAAAGGAATACGAATGCAGTCAGCACCGTTGTCAGCCAGTAAAACGCGTTGCGTAATTTCATAGGGTTCACTTCGATCCAAAGAAGGGTTAGGGCAGCGATAAAGTCAGATGGATCACCGTCCTTCGACGTGTCCGCGCAGCAGCTGCATCAGCCATGGCCAGCCCTGATAGGAGTTGCGGAGGCGCTCGGTCAGCCCGGAGTGGGTCAGTCGCAGCGATGTCGTTCCGTCGTGTTCCGTGAGCTCGAAACGCACGATCGTGATCGGCTCATCGTCCTTGGACCAGGTGAACTCGAGCAGTCGCGGCCGGTCCACCAATCGATATTCGCCGCGAATCGTGAATGATTTGCCCTCCTGAGCTGTCCCCTGCATATTCCACGTACCGCCCGGTCGCAGGTCGGACTCCATGCTGGTCGTCTGGAACTTCCCAGCGACGCCCCACCATTGGACGCGCTGTGCCGGCTCGACGATCGCGTCGAACACCCGCTCCGCCGAGGCGTGAATGCTGATCTCCTGAACAATCGTGTCGCTCGCGGTGGTGGTCATGGCTTCTCCTCGATGAACTGTTTGAGATTCTGTAAGCTCTCGTTCCAGAAGGCTTCGTACTCGCGCAGCCAGTCGTTCACGGCGCGGAGCGGTTTGGCGTTGAGCTCGCAAATGCGCGTCGTGCCACACTTTCGCGTGACCACGAGCCCCGCGGTGCGGAGCAGTCGCAAGTGCTTCGAGATCGCCGGCCGGCTGATGCGGAAGTTGGTGGCGATGTTTCCGACAGGCTGGCCGCCGGACCGGAGCAGCCGGAGGATTTCCCTCCGCGTGGGATCCGCGATGGCTCGAAAAACGGCTTCAGCAGGTTTGCGGCTTTTGGTAACCATGTGGTTACTTAATTATGTAACCGATTGGTTACGGTTCGTCAAGCATATTTTTTGCTAAGCTGGCACTGCTGTCCATCTTGGGCGGCCCTGACAATTGCGAACCGCTTCACACCGACATTTGTCTACCCAGCTGTCCTGACATAGGATGGGAGTTCGCAGACGAGGCAGCAGCAGGGGCAAGATGGACATGGAACGGGAGGCAATCGACCTGGGGCAAATGCGTCGCCGCGAACGCTTGGTGCTGTTCATCCTGGCCGCCGTGCAGTTCACGACGATCGTCGACTTCATGATCGTCATGCCGCTCGGGCCGCAGCTGATGCGGACGCTCCACATCGGGCCGGCGAGAGTTCGGCTTGATTGTTTCCTCTTACACCTTCGCCGCCGGGGCCGCGGGGCTGGTCGCCTCGGCGATCGTCGACCGCTTTGCCCGACGCACCACCTTCATCGTCCTGTATGCCGGCTTTTTGCTCGGCACCGTGTGTTGCGCGCTTGCGCCGAATTACCAGACGCTGGTCCTGGCACGCATCGTGACCGGTGCGTTTGGCGGCATCCTGGGTCGGCATGGCGCTGGCGATCATCGGCGACGTGTTTCCCGAAAACCGCCGCGGTCGCGCCACCGGCTCGCTGATGACCGGCTTCGCGCTGGCGTCGGTGGCCGGCGTGCCGTTCGGCCTGTATCTCGGCACCAACTACGGCTGGCATGTGCCGTTCTTCGTTCTGGCCATCGGCGGAATGCCGGCGCTGCTGCTCGCGCCGTTTGCGCTGCCGCCGCTCAACGGACACATCGGCAAGTCGCACACCCATCCGCTGCGTTCGATCGTCGAGACCTTCTCGCACGCCAATCATCTGAACGCCTTCGCCCTGATCATCGCGTTGATGGTTGGCAGTTTTACCGTGTTTCCTTATCTCAGCCCGTATTTCGTGGCCAACGTCGGCATGACCGAGGAGCAGCTGCCCTGGGTATACATTGCCGGCGGCGGGCTGACGCTTTTCGCCGCGCCGATCGTCGGCCGGCTGGCCGATCGCTTTGGCAAGTTGGTCGTATTTCGCCGGATCATTCCGTTCTCGGTCGTGCTGCTGCTCGTGATCACCAATCTGCCGCCCGTTCCAGTGCTGATTGCCGTCGCTGTGTTCGGCGCGCTCATGGTATCGAATGTGGGCCGCATGATTTGCGCGATGGCGATGGTCACCAGCAGCGTCGAGCAGCGTCGCCGCGGTGCGTTCCTCAGCGCCAACTCCTCGGTGCAGCACATCGCCAGCGGACTCGGGGCGTACCTGGGCGGGCGCGTGGTCACGCAGTCCGCCAGACGGCAAGATCGGCAACTTTGGCACCGTCGGCTTGATCGCCGCCGGCGCGACGCTGCCCAGCCTCTGGCTCGCGGGCCGCGTCAAGTCGCTTACGACGAGTCGCTGGTCAAGGCCGAAGCGATCAGCCTGGCCGCCGCCGCCGAAGCCAGCGTCGACGCCGGCGAGCCAATGGTCGGCAGCGAAATCGGTTCAGTAGTTTCTCGCGCCTCTCTATTGCGTGCTAGTGGCCGTAGATTACCCCCCACGCCACGTCCAGCGCCATCACGACCAGCAACACTCCGAACGCGACTTCGAGCGCCCGCGCACTCAGCCGATTGGCAGTCCATACGCCCAGCGGCACGGTCGCCAGCACGCAAGGCGTCATCACCAACAGGGCGAACGGGTCGACGTAGCCAATAAACCGCGCCGGCAATCCCGCGGCGTCCCAACCCGTCACCACAAAACCGATCGTCGCCAGCACACTGACCACCAAACCGCCGACGCTCGACACGGCAACCTCGCGATCGATCGGATAGCGAAACGCGGTGAGCATCGGCGTGGCGAACGTACCGCCGACAATGCCGACCATCGGCAAAAGGACGCCGATACCCCACGCCAACAGCGCGAGGACCGGCCGCGACGGCAAGTGCGCTTGCGGATCGTCGCTCTCGGCGGTGGCCGACTTCGCGCGCGGCACCAGCATTCGCACGGCCGCAATGAACACAACGAATGCAAATAAGCTGGCGAGCACCCGACCGGAAAGAAATCGCGTCCCCAAGATCCCCACGACAACGCCCACGCCCAGCGGCGGCAGCCACGTCCAGAGCAGATTACCGTCGAGGTTGCCTGCCTTCTGCTGACTCCGCGACGCCGAAAGCGAGGTGGGCACCGCGACCGCCAGCGACGTCCCCGCCGCCACATGCATCACCAGCGCCACCGGCACGCCGAGCGCGGGAAGCAGATGCAAAAAGATCGGGATCCGCAGCAGCCCACCGCCGATCCCGAACAGTCCCGAGGCATACCCCGACAGCAACCCCACCGCAGCAAACATTAATCCATCAAACAGCACCCCGAACTCCTATCGTTTGGCGTCATTTAGCGGCGGAGCTTGCTCCACACGGCTACCCGCCAGATCACTATTGGGGAATGAATTCTAAATGGCCCATTCCCGAATCGGCAACTTCACCGTCCGGGTGCTGAGAGAATCACTCATCAAACGTATCTTTCTCGACAATTCAGAAGCCTCCCCTATCAAAGCAGGGTTAAAAAACGGCGGTTTTATTGACGTGCCCTGCCGGGGGGATTAAGCTAGACCGAGATCATTTTCGGTACCGGAACTATGTGTCCGAACAGTGCGATCGAACCGCTGAATTGCCAGGCAGCGGCCGATCCGTTTGGAGCGATGCAGCGAATTTGACTTCGAACAAGCGATTCGCCTGCTTCTCTCGACGAGACGTGCCTTAGTAACGGTCAGCCACAGGGGCCTTGCTGGAACAGACGAACGAAATCGGGTTCTTCATGCCTCGAAAGCTCTGGTGGGACCATCTGCGCGCGTGGATGGGATCAAGCAATCCGCATCGATCCGACTCGCGTCGCCGGCCGGTTGCTCGGCGGGCGACGTTCGAGCAGTTAGAGGATCGGCTCGTCCTGACGGTCGCGCTTCGATCCGGGCCGGTTGCCGATGAGGTGATCGTTGTGCCGGCGGCGAGTGCCGGCACCTTGGACGTGACGCTCGGCCCGGCGATCGTGAGCGATTCGCTCGCCGAGGACGCGGGGCCGCCGATCATGGATTTGAGGGGCGAGGCCGATGTGGATCGGCGTTACGCGATCCCCACGACGTCGGATGGGCTGTTGTTTCGCGTCGACACCAGCAAGAGCTACACGCTTACCGCCGCGGGACATCCGCAAGTGGGTGAGCTGCAGCAAGGCCTCTTCGGCTATCAGTCGTACGACGTCGATCACATTTGATCGAACCGATTCACGTGGAGAAGTTCGCGTTTGCTGCCGATACGACGCTCGCGGCGGCGCTCCATCCCGGCGACACATCGTTCTTGATCGCCAACGCCTCGGGCTGGAGCAACGCGCTCACAGAATCGGCCGAAACGCGTTCGCTGTCCTGGTATGGATACTCGGACTCGACCGGCTTCACGTATCCGGCTTACAGTTACACGAGAAATGTTGCCTCCGATTTGGACGATGGATTGTGGGCTCCGGGCGGCATCTGGTACGACGCCTCGGCCGGGGCGTACCGCGTCGTGCTGAATCAGCCTTGGGCTGGGCCGGCGATTGCCGCCGGGGCGGCGATCCGCAACGCGACGGCGGGCCCGCCGTTGAGTGAGCCGTTCCCGGAATCACTCGTGAATCTGCCGGAGCGCTGGCAGCAGCTCGCCGTCACGATCGGCGGCGAATGGCAAAATGGGCAACGCGACGATCATGCCTTCCGCCCCGGCACCGCCTATGTTCAACCGACAAGCGCCGTCAGTCCCGCCTTGTGGAACGGGCTCGCGTTCGGACCCGCCGGAGATTTTCCCGGCTCGGCGTCGACGATCGCGGGACCGACGGGCGAAGGGCGGGTGACGCTGGACTTGGACGTGCTCGCCAAGCAAGTCGACAGCTTTACCGGCGACTACAACCACGACGGCACGGTCGATGCCGCCGACTACACCCTCTGGCGCGATCAACTTGGCTCACGCGAATTCAGTGCCATACAGCGGGGCGGACGGCAATGGCGACGGCAAAGTCGACGCGGGCGACTATCATACCTGGCGGTCGAATTTCGGCGCCGCGGTGTCGATGCGCTCGACTTGCGATTTCCGCGGTGCACGGCACCGCGACGATCGCCGCGGGCCCCGCAGGCGACCGTGATTCACTACCAGTCGGAGCCGTGGTTCATCGGGACGGACATCATCAACTATACGCTCCGCGACGCCGGCACGGGGGTAACTTATACGTCGCAATCGTGATCGACTCCGAGGGGAGCAACTTCGCACAGAACTCCGCCATTGTCGCGCTGCTGGAAGCTCAAGGTCAGCTGGGTACCGGCAACTTGCCCCCAAGATTCTGCAAGACCCGAGCTACATACGCGGCAGGCGAAGTTCTCACCGAGGGTCGCCTGCTCGATCCGTTTACCGACCCGGGGACAAGCTGGTCGTTCGCTTGTTATCGGGAACGAGCCATGGTGCATTGCGTCTGAACTACGACGGCACCTTCGAGTACACGCCCGTCGATGGATTTATCGGCGCCGACACGTTTCGGTACGAGGCGTTCGATGGGCTGAACACAACCACCGCCACGGCGACGATCGACGTGCTGTCGCTTCCCGATTTGGCGGATCTCCGGCTCCGCGAGATCGGTCTCGGGATGCTCAACTACCATAGTCCCGTCAAACGCTTTCCGATTACGAGCAACAGCGCGTATTTCGACGAGAACGGGCTTCCGCTGTTGAGCTGGCGGGTGCATTTATTGCCCTATCTGGGCCTCAATTCGCTTTACAGTCAATTTCACCTCGATGAGCCGTGGGACAGCCCCAACAATCTGCCGCTGCTGGATCAGATGCCCAATGCGTTTCGCAGTCCCGGCGATTTAGCCGGGAGCACGACGACGCGGATGCAGACCTTCACCGGGCCGGACGCGCCGTTTGGGAATCGGGAGGTGGGTACCGACCAAATCGGCCCCAAGCCGAGCGAGTTCACGGACGGCAGTTCGCACACGATCCTCGTCGTCCAGTCAGCCGCGGATATGGCGGTGCTTTGGACGAAGCCGGATGACTTGGCGTTCGATGTCAACGACCCGCTTGCCGCGCTGGGGACGATCGGCGCGGAAGATATCCACGCCGTCATGGCCGATGGGTCGACCATCACCCTGCCCTCCTCGATCGATGCCGCAACGTTCAAGGCGTTGGTCACTCTTCGCGGTGGCGAGATTGTCGACGCCGACACGCTCCGCCGCGAATACCGGGAAGAGAATGGCGATGGGGTCGACGGACTCGTTTCGCCAGCAAAATCTAAAGGTATTGGCCCTCGCCGCACTCAACTACCAAGATGTAAAAAAATCGTTTCCGATTGTTGGCTCCCCTTACTTTGACGACGAGGGGCAACCCTACCTGAGTTGGCGAGTTCATATCTTGCCGTACTTGGATATCAGAACCTGTATAGTCGGTTTCACCTCGATGAACCCTGGGACAGTCCGAACAACCTGCCGCTGCTCGCGGAAATGCCGGATGTCTTCCGTAGTGTTGGCGACGGTTCCGCTACCACCTCGACGCGAATACAGACCTTCACCGGGCCGGACGCGCCGTTCGGCTACCGTCCCGCGGGCTTCGATCAGATTGGCCCCACGTCTGCTCTCATTCGCGACGGGCTGTCTAATACCATTCTTTTTGCTGAAGTCGCGGCCGACCAGGCTGTTCCCTGGACCCGGCCGGACGACCTGGAATTCGACGTTAACGATCCGCTCTCGGGCATCGACACCTCCCGAGGAATCAACGTCGTTTTCTTTGACGCGAGCCAGCGGACACTTCGAGCTGACATATCCGCGGCGGACCTTTCGGCCCTCGTCACACGAAATGGACACGAGGCCATCAATCCAAGCAAACTCTCGATCACCGAATTCGATCCATTCAAAAACATCTCTCAAAGGAAGAATGAGCTGAAGCAGATCCTCTTGGGAATGCTCAACTACAATGATTCGCGGAAGCGATTCCCGGCCAATGTCGTAGACGCCGCGGGGACGCCGCTCTTGAGTTGGCGCGTGGCGATCCTGCCGTATATCGAACAAGGGAACTTGTACGATCAATTCCACTTTGATGAACCCTGGGACAGCCCCCACAACCTGTCTCTGCTCAAATACATGCCGGAAGTTTTTCGCAGCAGCGGCGACGCGATCGATAGCTCGACCACGAGTCTCAAGTACTTCACCGGTCAGGGGGCGCCTTTCCCCGCCCCGACGGCCGCGGACCAACGCGGACCGACGGTGGCAAGCATCACCGATGGCACGGCAAACACGATTGCAGTCGTCGAGGCGGGCCCGGAGGTGGCCGTGCCATGGACCAAGCCGGTCGACTTGCCGCTGGACATGAACAACCCGTTCAGCGTGCTCGGTGAACTCGGGGAAGAATTCCTCGCCGCGTATTTCGACGGCCACATCGAATCGCTGTCGTCGCTCCTTTCGCCAGGCCAGCTCAAGGCGCGGCTCACTCGTAGCGGAGGCGAAATCCTCTCGCAGCCGAACGAAATCGTGACCAACCCCGGATTCCACGTGCTCCAGTCCGGCGGCGATACGACCACCAACGAGTTCGGCGTGGACACGTTCTACGTCGTGCTCGACCGGAAGCCGGTTGGACAGGTCGTGATCGATCTCGCCACCAGTGACGACTGGTTGCGGTGCTCGACCAGCCGCGGCTGACTTTTACCGCTGCCAATTGGGACGTCCCGCAGCGGATCGCCTTCCGCGGGGTAGACAATCACGTCGCCAATCCCGATCAAGCGGTCGACGTGACATTGTCGATCGTCGCCGCGTTTTCCGACGTCGATTTTCAGTCGGTCCCGGCACAGGTATTTCCCGCAACGGTCATCGATGACGAGCCGAAAGTGCCCGCATTAATGGGCGACTACAATCGCGAGGGCAGCGTCGACGCCGCGGATTACACGGTCTGGCGCGACAACCTGGGAAGAACATCAATTTCCCTATAGCGGCGCCGACGGGAACGGGGACGGTGCACGTCGCTCCGGGCGACTACCAAAATTGGCGTGAGAATTTTGGCCGCGGCACTCGACGGGTTTGCCTCATCGCCTTCCGCCTCCTCCGGGACAGCCGCCACGGCGGACGACTCCCTGGTCACTCTTCGCTTCGCCAATGATCCAATATGTCGTTTGTCAGTTATGGGATTCGATCTCGGCACGTCGACAATCGATGCATCTCGCAAGGCAAAGCGGACAGTAGGCGCGGCCCCGATTTCAGCCACAAGTAGCAGTGATCTCTTGCTCTTGGCCTTCGATGCCGTGGCCAACAAGCGGACGGCGCCGACTACGGATTACGAGGCGATTGACGAGGCGTTCGCCGACGAGGTGGACGAGAAACCCTGGGACGCGGGGTTAGTCGTGACTCTCAGAAGTTCGCACTGACGTCGAGTGATGAGCTTCGCTGGGGAAGACATCCCTCTGCGCGGAGAGTAATTTATTCGCTTCTTTTTCAACAAATGCCAGCGCTTCTTCGAAGTGGGCCTGCAGGCGAAGAATCCCGGCGGTCGCCGCCGCGGTCGGGGTGGAGCTGCTTCACTTTGCGGCGATAGGCGGCGAGCACATCGTCGGTCGTGCAGGGCATCACCAGGCCCAGTGCCATGATGCACCGCGGCGTGTTCTTCCGCATCCACTCGGGGAGCTCCGTCCGATAGCCGGCCACGACCATGATCGCCCGCCGCAGCGAGCGCAGATAGGCGCGGTAGTCGAGCACCATCAACACGTAGCCAAGAATCGGCACGCCAAATGCGATCGGCGCGTACCAGGCGATGGCGGCGGAATCGATGCCGTCCGGCCAGGGTTTGGCAGGTGCCGCGGCGAGTATTGGCCAATGAGAAAGCATCGCCGCCATTGTAGCATGGCCGGCAGATTTTCAAGCCGCCCCGTGCAAGGCCACGTCCATCCCTTCGCCGAAGTAATACTTGCGGGCCTCGGGGTTGTTGAGCACCTCGCGCGGGCGGCCGTGGCAGAGGACCTGGCCGGCGCGGATCACGTAGCTGCGGTCGGTGATTTCGAGCGTCTCGCGGACCTGGTGGTCGGTGATCAGGATCGCGATCCCGCGCTCGCGCAGCTCGCGGATGATGCCTTGGATGTTGTCGATCGTCACGGGGTCGATGCCGGTGAACGGTTCGTCGAGCAGGATAATCTGCGGATCGGAGACCAGCGAGCGGGCGATCTCGAGCCGCCGCCGTTCGCCGCCCGAAAGCGACAATGCCTTCGCCTTGCGGAGCTTCGTGATGCCGAACTGTTCGAGCAGCTCGTCGCAGCGGCGGTTCCGCGTGCGGCGATCCATGCCGAGCATCTCCATCACGCCCAGCAGATTCTTCGCCACCGAGAGCTTGCGAAAGACGCTCGACTCCTGGGCCAGGTAGCCCATGCCCCCTTCCTTGGCGCGGCGAAACATGGGCCACTTGGTGACGTCGTTCCCCGAGAGCGTCACCGTGCCCGCGTCGGGATCGATCATCCCGCAGGCCATGCGGAAGGTCGTCGTCTTGCCGGCGCCGTTGGGACCCAAGAGCCCCACGATTTCGCCCGGCGACACTTCGAAGTCGACGCCATCGACCACGCGGCGACTGCCGTACGATTTCACCAACCCGCGAACAGTTAACAGTGACACGGAAACGTCCTCCATGACGTGGGAGTTAGCTGTTAGCTAAGCTCTTAGCCAATCCGCTTCTGGCTAATAGCTAAAGGCTAACAGCTAACAGCTTCTCACCTAACCAACCTCATATCCTCAACATTCGGAAACAGCGGGAACGGAATCGGGGTGCCTGGGATGCGGTTCCAGGAATGGGGCCAATAGACGCACAACGCCTTGCCGATCAACAGCTGCCGCTCGAGATACGAACCGCCCGGCTGTCCGCCCGTTGCGAATCGCCGCTGAGCCACAGCCGGGCGTCGGAGCTCGCCGGGCTGTTGTCGCCCATCACGAAAAACTGATCCTCGGTGAGCGGGAACTCGACATGATTGCGCTCCCGAAACCGTTCCCACAGCGACGGATCGCGCGGCAACTCAACAGTGCGCGGTCAAAGGGATGCATCGAAATCGGTAATGATGTCGTCCATCCGCGGAGACTGGGCATCCGCTGCGAGCTGTCGGCCACATAGTAGATGTCCCGCCACAGCTGCAACCGCGTGACCACGAGCTTCGCACCGCGGGCCCCGATCGCCGCCGGCGCCAAATCGCCCGGGTCCGATTCGCTGGTTTGCGGGATGATCTCCTGCCGGCTGCCCCAGACTTCGTCGGCACCATATTCCGTGGTGGCATCGAATTCCACGAGCGTCCCATCGACCCACAACCGCAACTGATCGTCCACATTGGAAAATGCCACGCGATACGTGCCGGCATGTTTGAGCGCTGTTCCGCCGCCGGCGCAAATCCGGCCAAGCCTCCGGCGCCGAGCACGGCCCGGCCGTTCGCCAGGTCGATCGTCGCCGTGAAACTGTTTGCCCGCCTCGACCAATTCGAGGATCAACTCGCCCCGGGCTTCCTCCACGTCGACGTTGGCCTCGACCATCAGATCGCCGACCCAATGCAGGCCAAGCGATTGCTGCGTCGACGCTCAGATTGCTGGTAGCGATTAATCGAAGCGTCCGAGATCCGCGTGTTGTAGGCATTGAAATCGGTGATAAGTTGGGGCCGCGGCGAGCACTCCGGGCTTCGGCGTGTCGGGCGGGCCATTCTGCGCCGCGATCGTGTAGTTCTCGACTTGCGCCAATCTTCGTACGACGGGATCGTGTGCCGATAGCGGAGCCAAGCCGTTTCGTCCGCGGGCGCGTCGACGCTATAGCGCTGCGCCACCGTTCGATCGCTCCCATCGTCGATCTTCGCGTCCGTCTTCCAGCCGCCGTCTGCCTTCTCCGCTTGCCAGCGCAACGGCCAGCCCGCCTGGTAGAGCTCCACCGGGTCAAAGTCCGTATCGTGCACGAATTGCCGCATCGCCAACTGCACGTCGGGCGGCTTGCGGGCAATCGAAAAATCGGCGTCGCTCGGATCCTTCTTCGTGGCGGTGAACAGGTCGCCTTGGAAAACGCGGATCGTCTCGCCCGGCAATCCCACCAGCCGCTTGATGTAATTCATCTGCGCGTTGCCGGGAAACTTGAACACGACCACGTCCCAACGGCTCGGATCGCTCACCGTGTAAACATACTTGTTTACCAGGATGCGGTCGCCATTGTATTTCTTCTGCGTCGTGACGTTTCCCTCATCTTCCAGCTCCGCGGCATCGATCGGTAGATCGGGCTGCATCGGATTCACGTAGCGACAATTGGGACACATCCCGGCCAGGCAGCTCGTCGTCGAGAGCTTGAACCGCAACTGATTCGCATCGTTCAGCGTCAACCCAGGTCGACCCAACTGGGCCAGCATCGCTTGGGCCTCGTCGCCATTCTCCTCGCTCGAATTGATTCGGAACCGATGCCCACACTTGATGCAGTCGATGTCCTTGTGGGCGCCCATCAGCGTCGGGGCCATCGAGCCGGTCGGAATCACGAACGCCTCGGCCTCGAACGTGCGGAACAAAAACGCCAGCACAAACGCGATCACGATCGACTCGACCGTCTCACGAATCGCGTGCGGCGACGACACTTTGGGTGCCGGCTCGGTCGGCAGCTTCGGATAGGCATCGCGGGGCTTTGGTGTTTTCTTCGTCTTGGCCATGATTTAGCTCACCGTAGGATGGACAATCTTGTCCCTCAATTACCCGTCCAACCGCGGACCGGTCAGGACGGGCAAGAATGCCCATCGATACGTCACCATCTCTTCTGTAACGCTATCACCCAAGGAGTTGTTCGCCGCGGGAAGGCGAATATAGCCGAAGTTTCGATTGGGGGAAACGCAGGCTCGCCCTGGCCCGCACGTTCGATTCGACCGCTAGCGAACGCCCAGCGGCTTGCCGACCAGCAGTTTCGCGTCCAGGGCCGGCCCACCGGGCCAGTTGCGGCTGTCGTCCGAAATCTCGGCATTGTCGCCCAAGACAAAGTATTCCCCCGGGCCGAGCCGCCACCCCTCGCTGAGCCGGTCGTCGTCGCCATAGCGGAGCCCGTACCGCAAATTCATGCGGCGCCGCGACAGGCTTGCCATCGATCCGCAGCTCGCCGCCGGCGAGCGCGACAGTCTCGCCGGGCAATCCGACGATCCGCTTCACGCACAGTTCCGACTCGTCCGTCGGCGAGCGAAAGACGACGACTTCCCACCGCCGCGGGCGAGCGGAACGCAAACGCCGTCCGGTCCACCAGCAGCCGGTCGCCCGGGAGAGCGCGCGAAACGACGTGGTCCGATCAGCCGGCCGCAGGCCGGACACTCGGCCGCCATCTCCGCCGACGCTTGATCGAGCCCCACGGCAAACGACTGCTGGCAGCCGTCGCAGCGGTACTCGAGATGCGGGCCGTTGAGCGTCGGTGCCATCGAGCTGCCAGCTACCGACACTGGCACTACCAGCCCCATCAGCAGCCAGGTGTGCATCACCAGCGCCACTAGGCAAACGCCGACCGCCAGCCGGCAAATGGATCGGAGGGATGAATGGCACATGCGGCAACTCGCCAATTTCACTGCGAAACCAAGTGACTCGAAAACCTCGCGGCCGCCCGCTACAATGCTCCCTACCGCCCCGCGGTCGCCAGGAAGGTGCTCGATGGATTCTACCACTTCGACGCGACTTGACGAAGCGAAAGAAACGCCATGACGAATCACACCCAGCGTTTATCTGCGGCCATCGTCTGCCTCTCCGCCGGACTCTTTGCACCGGCTGCCCTCTCTGCCAGTGCCGAGACCGCTGAGACTCCGCCATCCGCCATCGAACCGCTGAAGATCGCGTCGCCCGACGGCAAGATCGAAGCGACCATTGTCGTTGACGGTCCACTGACCTATTCCGTTACGGTCGACGGACAGCCGATCATCACCGATGCGCGGCTGGGCCTGAAGCTGCACGAAGGTACCACGCTTGGCGCCGACGTCGAACTCGCCAGCTCTTCCACCCGCAGCGAAGACTCGACATGGGAAAATCCGCTCGGCAAACGGCGCATCGTCCGCGATCATTATCGTGAGCTGACGATTCTCTTGCGCGAACGCTCGGCCCGCGATCGGACGTTTCAATTGGTCGTCCGCGCGTTTGACGACGGCGTGGCCTTTCGTTACGTGCTGCTGTCGCAGCCGGGGTTGCGCGACTTCGTGCTCGACCAGGATTTGACCGAGTTTCGCTTTCCGGCGGACGCGACCTGCTATGCCGGCGAGGATGAGAAGGGCGTCCGTTCGTCGCAGGAATGGGAGTTTCGCCGGCAGCAGCTGTCCGAGATCACGCCCGACGCGTTCAAGGGTTTGCCCGTGCTCGTCGAAACTCCAGTCGCTTGGGTTGCGATCGCCGAAGCCGACCTGCTCGATTGGTCCGGCATGTGGATCGGCGGCAAGCAGCAGGAAGAAGTCGCCGACGCGGACACTGCCGCTGCCACCGTCGCTGCCACCGTCGTCCCGCCATCGCCCGCCGTGACACTCGTCGCCAAGCTCGCGCCGCGACTCGACGGCGAGGGACTCGTGAAGGCAGCCACGCCGCACTCCTCCTCGTGGCGGGTGCTGATGATCGGTCGCCAGCCGGGCCGGCTCATCGAAAGCGAGATTATTCACAATCTCAGCACGCCTTCAAAGCTCGCCGATTCGAGTTGGATCAAGCCGGGCATGATGGCCTGGGACCACTGGTGGAGCGGCGACACGATCATGGACACCGCCACGATCAAATCGTACATCCAACTCGCCGCCGACATGGGCTGGAACTATCAGCTCATCGACTGGCAGTGGTACGGCGAACCCAACAAACCCGATGCCGACATCACCAAACCGATTCCCGCGCTCGACATGGACGAAGTCCGCCGCTTCGCCGCCGAGAAAAACGTGCGTCTCTGGCTCTGGCTCCACTCGAACGACGCCAGCCGCAATGTCCCTAGTGATGACCCAACCAAAAAAGATGTCCCCGCCTACAAAAAGGCGTTCCCGCTGTACGAAGAGTGGGGCATCGCCGGCGTGAAGATCGACTTCATGGACCGCGACGATCAGGAGATGGTCGACTGGTACGAGCAGGTGACCGCCGCCGCCGCCGAACACAAGCTGATGGTCAACTTCCACGGCGCGTTCAAGACTAGCGGCTTCGATCGCACCTATCCCAATCAGGTCACCCGCGAAGGCATCCTGGGCAACGAATACAACAAGTGGAGCGACCGCGTCACGCCCGAGCACAAGCTCACGCTCCCGTTCACGCGATTCCTCGAAGGCCCCGCCGACTTCACGCCGGGCGGATTCGTCAATCGCCAGCCCAGCGAATTCAAGCCCAACACGAAGCCCACCCCGGTGCAAGGCACGCGCGCGGCCGAGCTCGCGCTCTTTGTTTGTTACGATAGCCCGGTCTCGTGCGTCTGCGAACATCCGGACAACCTCCGCGGCCAGGCGGGTGCCGACTTTCTCAAGATCGTGCCCACCGTCTGGGACGAGACCAGCGTGCTCGACGGCGCGGTGGGCGAGCATTTGGTGATGGCCCGCCAGTCGGGCGACGATTGGTTTCTCGGCGCGATGACCAACCGCGAGCCGCGCGAGATTCCCGTGAAGCTCGACTTCCTCGATGGCGGCCGCTGGCGAATGAAGCTCTGGCGCGACGCGGAGGACAGCGGCACCAACGCCGAACACCTCGCCGTCGACGAGCGCACCGTCTCGGCAGGCGACACGATCACACTCAAACTCGCTCCCGCCGGCGGCGCTGTCGCCCACTTCGAGCGCGAGTAAAACAATTCGCGTTGGCGGCCACGCCGAATCGATTATCAACCACGTCGACTTTCAGAGTTCCTTTCCAATGCGAATCGCCTTCCGCATGCAGGTCCACCCCGGCCAGGAAGCCGAATACATCCGCCGCCACAACCCGATCTGGCCGGAACTCGAGGCAACGCTCAAAGAACACGGGGTGCGCGACTATTCGATCTTCCTCGACCGCACGACCGGCGACCTCTTCGCCTACGCCGAGATCGAAGACCTCGAACGCTGGCAAGCAATCGCCAGCACCGAAGTCTGCCGCAAGTGGTGGGCCTCGATGGCCCCGCTGATGCCCGCCAACCCCGACACCAGCCCCATCGCCCGCGACCTGGAAGAGGTGTTTCACATCGAGGCGGACGATTGAGCGAGCGATGCCGCGGACACGATACGCGTCACGAAGCGCGACGAACGCGCGACGACTTCCCGCTCAAGTCGATCGCCGAGCCGGTCTTTCTGCGTCTCCATATCGAACCGCATCTGCAGATTGATCCAAAATTGCTCCGACGTGCCGAAATAACGAGACAGTCTCAACGCCGTGTCCGCGCTGATCGAACGCTGCCCGCGCACAATCTCATTGATTCTCCGCGGCGGAACGCTCGTATCCTTGGCAAGCCGATACTGACTGATCTCCAGCGGGCCAAGAAACTCCTCCAGCAGGATTTCGCCAGGGTGAATCGGCGGCGCTTTCTTCGATCGTGCCATAATGGATCTTCCTGTCGCGGAGCGCATTAGTGGTAGTCGACGATTTCAACGTCGTGCGCGTCGCCATCCCGCCACTCAAAACAAATGCGCCATTGGTCATTGACCCGGATGCTATATTGTCCGGTTCGATTGCCCGCTAGCTTTTCGAGCCGATTGCCGGGCGGAATACGCAAGTCCGCAAGTGTCTCGGCCGCGTCCAGAATCAACAGTTTTCGCAATGCCGCCCGAGCGACAGCCTGGGCCAGCTTCGAACGGGATTCGCGGCGAAACAAAGCCTCTGAGTCCCGATCCCGAAAACTTCGTATCATCACTGAATAATAGCGCATGGCGTTATTATTGTCAAGAAAACCCGCGAGAATTGGCCCCGGCATTCTCCTGGTTTCGCCAATTGCTATCATCAAAAAATATTTTTGCGAACCGTTGTAACAATCGCCGGGTCGCTCCGTATAAGAAGGCGAACAGGGTCAAAACGCCCCGTCCCCCCGGCTACGGCAGCCATGCCGATGT
Source organism: uncultured Planctomycetota bacterium (assembly GCA_963847905.1). Classification (GTDB taxonomy): domain Bacteria; phylum Planctomycetota; class Planctomycetia; order Pirellulales; family Lacipirellulaceae; genus DASYDU01. Next base: position 175,872 of record CAWKBP010000014.1, read on the forward strand.
TCTGTCTGCCCTCGCGGCACACAGCCATCCGCTAGCTGCTGTCCCAAAAATTGCGGCCTGGATTAGTCCACGCCGCTTTTTTTATGCGCCGCGCCCATTTAGCCCCGGGTGATTCGACGGTTCCGCCGTCGAACGCCCGGGGAATGTCTCATCGTTCGTGGCAACTTGGCGATTCAGCGCCATTCAAAATTGGTCGTACGTTGTGACGTTGTCGCACGAGACGTCCGTCGAATTCACATGGAAATCGCCGGTTTCGTACTTGTAGGCCCAGCCGTGGGTCGTCGCCGTGCCGCCGATGTTCGCGCCGATCGTGCCGGTGCCCGCTTGCATGCGAATCGCGTCGTTATCCGCGGCGCCCACCGGACACGTCGGAAAAGCCGCGCCGCGCAAGTAAGGCGCAATGTCCGATTTGAACGTAACCTGGTTGCCGTCCGCACCGGGCAGCGTGCTTTTTGCGGCGGAATAACTGTCGATCGCGTCGCGGATCACGGTGAGCGTCTGCTTCAGGCTATTGTCGCGGGCCGAGTCGGTCGTCGAGAGCAGGCGCGGTGCGGCAATCGACGCAATGATTCCGAGAATCATCACGACCACAACCAACTCGACCAGCGTGAAGCCGTCGCGTCGTTGGCCCACAGGACGCCCCGTGCAAAAAAGTCCTTGTGATGAGTGTCGAAAAGTATAGGTCGGTTGGCGAATTTGCGCCGCTGGTGTTGCGCAGTGCCATGCGACTTATGCTGGCAATGTCGGCAGCCCCGATCTGTCAATCGGCCGCACGCTCGGCACAATCCGCACAACAAGAATCTCCGTCACCACGAATGATGCAAAAAGTAAACCGTTGCGTTTGCACATCGTCCGCTAGCGGGTACGGTTGAGTGGCGAACTCTTGCGCACCAGCGGCGTAAGAATTCTGCCGCTGGAGTGCGGCGCGGCAAAAGCGCCGCAATCTTCGCGACTTGATGTTACCGCTCACCCGAGCGGGCCGTATGGAGACACAAAACATGAACAAGTTCTTGATGCTAGTTGCCGTCGCGGCACTCGCGGCGAGCACCACCGGCTGCGGCTGTTGCGGCAGCTGTTTCCGCCCCGCCGCCCCGGCCGTCTGCGCGGCTCCGGTGCCGACCTGCCCACCGGTGGCAGCCGACCCCTGCAGCGTGCCAACCGTCACGGGCTACGCCCCAGCGACCGGCTGGTAGAAAATCGCACGTAATTTGGGTGGCTGGTGGTCGAGCGACAGCGAGCCCCCAGTCGTTCAGCGATCACGCTATCCAATCGGCGGGAATCGAATCTGGGACCAAGACCGGCGTTTCCGAGCCAAAAAACCAAGCCGCGCTCGACCACTTCCAATCAGCGGCGCACTCCACGAGTCCCTTCCGCACCGGATTCATGTGGATGTATTCGACTTCCTTCAGGAGCGTCGCTGGCTGATCGATATTCCGATCGTAGCCGCCGCCCGATTGCCAAAAAGTTCGCTCCGTCTTGCCACTCCGCGTTCGCGTAACTCGCTGCAGCCATTCAGGCGACACTTCCTTCAAATACCTAATCGCTCTAGTAGCAACGGGCGTCTTGATTGCATGTCGAATGTCGGCGATGTCGTAGACCTTCCGCCTGGGCCAGACAATTAAATGCACGTGCTCCGGCATGAAGACGTAGGCCCACAGAGCGAAGTCGAATTCGCGCCGCGCGTCGTTAATCGCCTCGGCCAGCCACTCACACGTTCGTTCGGCTACCAGAAACTTGTAGCCGCGGTAACAGGAAAAGGTCAGAACGTGCGCATGACCGGGCTCATTATGATTCCGGCGATGATTGTGTTTTGGCGGGACCATGTCCCACAATGTAATTCACGCCACGACAAAATCCAGTGTTTTTACTCTCATCGGGTGGCTGTTGGTCGAGCGATAGCGAGCCCCCAGATTCCGTCCTAAGCTCAAATCTCGGCCCGCAATACCATGACACTGAGGCTCAAACCTCAACGGATCGCTCGGCAGTCGGATGCTTCTCACGAACGATGAGGCAAATTAAAAAAACGTCTCAGTGAAAGAATTAGAGCAACTCAGGCGAGCAATTGCATTCCAAATTGACGCGCAGGTACTGGGGGCTCGCTGTCGCTCGACCACCAGCCATCCAATACCTCGACAAGCATTGCTACTTCTTCTTCCCTTCCTCTTCGCCCGTCTCCAGCACTGCGAGAAAAGCCTTCTGCGGGAATGTCGACCTGGCCGATCGACTTCATCCGCTTCTTGCCTTCCTTTTGCTTCTCCCACAGCTTCCGCTTGCGGCTGATGTCGCCGCCGTAGCACTTCGCGGTGACGTTCTTCCGCATCGCGGAAATCGTCTCGCGGGCGATGATCCGCGTGCCGATCGCCGCCTGCAGCGGCACCTCGAACATGTGCCGCGGAATTTCTTTCTTGAGCTTCTTGATCACCGCCCGGCCGCGAGTATCCGCATCGCGCCGGTCGCAGATGATGGAGAGCGCGTCGATCCGGTCGCCCTTTACCAGGATGTCCATCCGCACCAATTCGCCCGGCTGATAGCCCAACAGCTCGTAGTCCATCGTGCCGTAGCCGCGCGTCGAGCTCTTGAGCTTGTCGTGCATGTCGTACACGACGTCCGCCAGCGCGAGATCGTACGTCAGCATCGCCCGCGTCGGCGAGAGATACTCGGTCCGCACGTAGATCCCGCGGCGATCGGTGCAGAGCTTCATGATCGGGCCGATGTATTCGGTCGGCAGCACGAAGTTCACCCGCACGATCGGTTGCCGCATCTCTTCGATCTCGCCCTGATCGGGCACGTTTTGCGGCGTGTGGACCTCGACCTCCTCGCCGCGTGTTGAGCGTGAGCTGGTAGGTCACGTTCGGTGCGGTCTGCACCAGGTCGATGTTCGAATCCTGCTCGAGCCGCTGCTGGACGATCTCCATGTGCAAGAGGCCCAAGAACCCACAGCGGAAACCGAAGCCCAGCGCGTCGCTCGTCTCCGGCTCAAAGTCAAAACTGGGGTCGTTGATCGAGAGCTTTTCGAGCGCCTCGCGCAATTGCTCAAAGTTCTGGCCATCCGAAGGATACAGCCCGCAGAACACCATCCGCTTCGGCTCTTCGTAGCCGGGGAGCACCGGGGCCGGTTCGCCGTCGGCCACCGAAACCGTGTCGCCGATGTGGACGTTTCCGAGCGACTTAATGTTGCAGATGATGTAGCCCACTTGACCGGCCGAGAGCACCTCGCGGCCGACGCGTCGCGGCGTGAACTGGCCGAGCTCGACCACTTCGTGCGTGGTGTTCGCCTGCAGAAACTTGATCTTCTGCCCTTTGCGAACCGTACCGTTCATCACGCGGATGTACGTCACCGCGCCGCGATACTCGTCGTACACCGAGTCGAACACCATCGCCTGCAGCGTGCCCGCGGGATCGCCAACGGGCGGCGGCACGCGATCGATCACCGCCGTGAGCAAGTCCTCGCAGCCGATGCCCGATCTTGCCGCTACACTTCAGCACCTCGTCCGGCGTAACCGCCAGCGTGTGCTCCATCTCTTCGAGCACTTCGTCCACCCGCGCGTGCACGAGGTCGATCTTGTTGATCGCCGGCACGATCGTCAGGTCGTGATGCATCGCCGCGTACGCGTTGGCCACCGTCTGCGCCTCGACGCCTTGAAACGCATCCACCAGCAGCACCGCCCCTTCGCAGCACGCGAGCGACCGCGACACCTCGTAGTGAAAATCGACATGCCCCGGCGTATCGATCAGATTCAGCTCATACTCCTGCCCCTGGAACATGTACTTCATCGAGACCGGGTGCGACTTGATCGTGATCCCTCGCGAGCGCTCGAGCGCCATGTCGTCGAGCAGCTGCTCCTTCATCTCGCGCTTGGTCACGGTGCCGGTGAGTTCCAACAACCGATCGGCCAACGTGCTTTTGCCGTGGTCGATGTGGGCGACGATCGAGAAGTTGCGAATGAACTTGGGGTCGGGCATGGGAGGCAGGATTCGAGAGGCAGGATTCAGGTGACGCTTCGCGGCGTCGACTTCGCAACGCATTCGTCTGCAATACTTGCGGTTTAGCAGAACCCCTCAAGTTACAGAGAATCTGCTCCCGTGGCTAGCCGGAGTGCGATCCGGCGGGCCAGCTGAAACTCCGCGATATCGAGCTCTTCGTGGACCGAATGGATATTCCGCTGGCCGCAGCCGAGCGTGACCGTCGGAATCCCGTGGGCGGTGAGCCAATTGGCATCCAGCCCGCCGTTCGAGATGGCCAGCTCCGCGTCGCGGCCTTCCGCCGCAACCGCCGCCATCGCGGCGACCACACTCGGCTCATCGCGCGAAAGTCGAAACGCTTCGTAATCGAGCCGACCGTCAATCGTCACCGTGCCATGCTTGCCCGAGCTATTGCGAACCGCCTTGGCCGCCCGCCGAAACGCGCTTTCAATCTCCTTCACGATCCGCACTCTAAACTTCGGTTCGTGGCTGCGCGCTCGGCGCGGAGCGTGACGTGGTCCGTCACGACGTTCGTCGCGTCGCCGCCCTGAATCACGCCGACGTTGCTCGTGCCGGACTGCCGACCCTTCGTGATCAGTCCGTGCCAGCCGTTCTGCACCAGGTCCGCAATCGCCAGCGACGCGATCGCGATCGCACTCACACCTTCGGCCGGCGCATTGCCGGCATGACTCGCCAGGCCGCGGACGTCAATCGACATCCGATAGCCGCCAGTTGCACCCAGCGTGAGCTTCGCCGGCGAGCCGCCGTCGAAGTTGAACGCCAGCTTCGGACCGCCAAGCATCGATTTCTTCACGTGCCGCGCACCGAACAGGCCGACTTCTTCCTGCACAGCCCAGAGAAACGTCAGCGGCGGATGCGCCAGCTTGCCGCGCACGATCGCCAGCACGGTGGTGAGCAGCGTGGCCGCGCCCGCCCGGTCGTCGGCCCCGAGCCCCGTCGTCTTGTCTGCCGACACGACGCGGCCACCTTTTCGCACCGGGCGCGAACCCAGGCACACGGGCACCGTGTCGATATGGGCGGAGAGCATCCGGCGCGGTCCGCGAACCGTGCCCGGAAGCTTCAAAATGAGGTTGCCGAGCTGGCCACCGAGCGGCGTGCGGCGGTTGGCATCATCACTACGCAGCTCGGTCGCCGGCGATGCCGGCGTCCGCAAGCTGGCCGCGAATGAAGTCGGCCACCGCCAGTTCCTCGCCGCTTCGGCCAGGGATGGCCATCATTTCCATCACCAGCGCGAGCGCTTCGGCATCGGAAACGGACATTCTTGCTCGATTGATTTTTCATGATATTGCGTGGGCATTGTCAATGAATCGGATCGGCGGCGGTTGGGCAATGGCGCGCGGCTGGTGAGACGGTATGCCGAGTCGTTAAACTTAGCTAAACCGCAAGCGATAATCGATCCCTCACTCCCTAATCTTGACTCCTGCCCAATGATCGCGCTGATCGACAATTTCGACTCCTTCACCTACAACCTCGTCCAGCGGCTGGGCGAGATCGACGGTACGCTCGACATCCAGGTGTTCCGTAACAATGAGATCACCGTCGACGAGATCCTGGAAAAGAAGCCCGATCGCGTGATCATCTCGCCCGGCCCCTGCACGCCAACCGAGGCCGGCATCTCGGTCGAATGCTGCCAGCGGCTGGTCGGCAAATTGCCGCTGCTGGGCGTCTGCCTCGGGCATCAATCGATGGGCCAGGCCTTTGGCGGCAAGATCGTGCGGGCCAAGAATCTCATGCACGGCAAGACCGACATGATCCACCACGATCTGAGCACGCTCTTCGCCGGCATCGAAACCCCGTTCCAAGCCACCCGCTACCACAGCCTCGTGATCCAGCCCGACACACTTCCCAAAGAGTTCCGCATCACCGCCTGGAGCGAAGAGCCGGGCGGCTACCGCGAGATCATGGGCATCGAACACCGCGAGTATCCCGCCTTCGGCGTGCAGTTCCATCCGGAAAGTTTCTTAACCCACTCCGGCTACGACATCCTCCGCCACTTCCTGGCCGTGTGAGGTTTTGACCAGATTCTTCTTTTTGACAGGATAACAAGAACGTTAGGATTTACAGGATCACGGCGGCCGAAACCAGCCGTTTCCCAATTTCGATCTGTTCGTCCTGTCGACTCTTTCGATCTTGATCATCCTGTCAAAAAAGTTGTGCAAGGTTTAGACGATCATGCTCAGCGTTGAAGAAGCACTGCGGCTGGTGAAAGAACATGCGAGGCCGCTAGCACCGCGTCGGGTCGCGCTTAGCGAGGCCGCCGATCTGTTGCTCGCCGAAGACGTCACCAGTTCCGTCAATTCGCCTCCCTACCACAAGTCACTCATGGACGGCTACGCGGTCGTCAGCGGCGACCGCGCCGATGTCCGCGAAGTCCTCGAAGAAGTCGGCGCCGGCAGCGTGCCCCGGCGACCCGTCACCCCCGGCACCGCGACGCGATTGATGACCGGCGCGCCGCTCCCCGAAGGGGCCGACGCCGTGATCGCATTCGAGCAAACCGAACTGATCGACGAGCGCAGCGTGCGGTTCCTGCAGACCGACCCCGCGCCTGGCCAGCACATCCTGGCCACCGGCGCCGCGCTCCAAATCGGTCAGAGTGTATTTCCTCGCGGCACACGCTTGAGGCCAATCGAGATCGGGGTCCTCGCCGAGATCGGACATGTGGTGGTCCACGTCCAACCGCGACCGAAAGTGGCCATCCTTCCTACGGGCAACGAGCTCGTCGCCGCCAACGAGCGGCCTGCCCCCGGCCAGATCCGCAACAGCAACGGCCCGATGCTCTCGGCGGCCATCGCCCGCGACGGCGGCGCCGCGATCGAGCTACCCGTGGCGCGCGACGAACCGGGCGAGTTGCGACGATTGATCGAAGCCGGCTTCGACGCCGACGTGCTTCTGCTCTGCGGGGGAGTGTCGGCCGGCAAATTCGATCTCGTGCCCGGCGCCCTGGCCGAGCTGGGCGTCGAGCAGGTGTTCCACAAAATCGCGCTGCGCCCGGCAAACCGCTCTGGTTCGGCGTGAAGAATTTTGGCACGCGGCAGGTATTGGTTTTCGGCCTGCCAGGCAACCCGGTCAGCAGCCTGGTTTGCTACGAGCTCTTCGCCCGACCGGCGATCGCGGCCCTGGCGGGGCGCGGCTTCGTCGGACCTCCCCATGTCACGGCCACGCTCTCGCACGACTTCAAATACAAGGGCGGCCGAGCCTCCTGTTTGCCAGCCGCAATAAGTCTGCCGCCAACCCGCGAAACATCTGCGGACCAGAACCATCTCGCGCCCCGCACGGTGGAAATCCTGCCCTGGCAAGGGTCGGCCGATCTCGTGGCACTTGTCCGGGCCAATGGCCTGGTACGGCTCGGCGCCAATCCCGAGCGACTGGCGGCGGGCTCCGAGGTGCGCGTGATGTGCTTGTGAAGAGACGGGACTGTGAAGATTTCGGCGTGGAATGCCGGTTCTGAGCCAAATCCGCATCGCCGCTGCCTCCGCCGGGCCGTCCACCGATGCACAAAATGGTTGACAATTTGGGCAATTTCTAGCGACAATAAGAGGTGGATTGCCGGAACAACTCTAGATCGGCGGGCATCGTGGCGAGCAAACTCGATCACGGGCCTGCCATCGATTATGCGCAGCACTCGATCGGACACCCGTCCGCGTCGAGCCGAACCGCTGGCGTACGCGGCACGACAAGAGGCAACTGCGACGCATTCTCGCCCGATCGTTGGCCAGGCGATGGCAAGAGCGTTGCATGAAAGCCGCGAAGTCGGTGTGCGCGGCGGGGGTCCGACAGGGGAGACTTGTTCGAAAACCGAGCGGGTCGCGGCAACTACTGGAATACAGGAGAGAATCGATGCGTTCTCAAATTCGGGTCTTTGGTACGGTCGCTACCGTTTTGATTGCTTTGTGCGTCGTCGCGCGGCCGGCCCACGCTTCGGTGGATGTTACGGGCAACGTCTGGCTCACACCAGATTCCAATGTCGGCGTAGGCGTCTATGGTGGTATCTATGCCAATGACCCATTCACCTCGGCCAACGAAGGCATCCCTGCCGACGGAAATCGCATCGATGCATTCCGTAGCCGCACGGCCCAGATCGAATTTGAAGGCCGCCCAGATCTCGGAGGGGCCGGCACCGCGGACGATACCAATGTGAACTTCAGTGTTATTGTCGGCCGCACCAGCTTTGGCGAAGTCCTTATCAATAAATCGCAGCTCCGAGATATGGACCTCGTGATTGGCGATCAGGCCATGGTCGGCTCCACCTTTCAGCGCGGCAGCGGCGTGGTCCGGATCGAAGGCCTCGGCGGGCTGTACAACAATAATCCAGACATTTTGCCCTATCTTGGCGTCGATCCTGATACAGCCGTTTCGCCTAGCGTCGTTCCCCGTCCCGCCGACGTCGGCTACGACCTCTTCGTCGGCCGATATGGCAACGGTGTTTTGCAACTGGCCCTCGGCGGCCGCGCCGAGATTCAAGACGCGGTCATCGTCGGCGATCAATCCGGCAGCGTCGGCACGCTCTTGATCGACGGCATCGATTCGTTTCTCCAAAGCGGCGGTTTTGAAGTCGGTAGTTCTGTCCCCGGCGAAGTCAATTACATGGTGATCGGCCGGTTTGGCTCTGGCACGATGTCGATCACCAACGGCGGCCAGTCTTACAACAGTGGCCCGACCACCAACGGCAACGCGAACGAGGTTTTTGGTGCCGTCATCGGCAGCAATCTTGCCGCCGACAACTCCTCCGCTCCCCGAGCGGGAGGCCAGGGCAACGTCTACGTCGACGGCATCGCTTCCAAATGGACCATTGGCGGCAATTTGCAAATCGGCGGCTTCCACAACAATCGGATCGGCACCGGCCCACTTTCCGAGGAAGACTTGGACGGAAATGAAGCCTCCTATGGGCCCGGCGTCGGCCGGGGCACGTTGCAGGTCAGCAATGGTGCGCTGGTCAGCATCGTCCCGCCCGCCCTCGATCAATCCGCCAGCAACGTGCCCAATCGGCTTGATCTTCTTGTCGGCCGCTTCGGTAAAATTCAGCTCGATGGCGGCAGGATCGAACTCCTCGGTGCACTGGACTCCAGCAATCCTCAGAATCCGACCCAGCAACTTGTGCGCGGTCGCTTGATCAATGACGGCATTGTCACCGGCACCGGCAGCATCTCCGTGCTCCAATTCCGCAATCGGGTACTCGGCGAGGTGCGCGTGGACGCCGGACAAAAGCTGCTCGTCGACTCGACTGGACAATACACCGAAGCAGACAACTTCCCTCTGCCCGACGAGGAAGAATATCCTCTCTCCAACTACGGATTGATCAAAGTCACCGGCACCGAAACAGAGCTCGCCGAGATCGAGTTCCGTCGCACACCGGGCACCATCATTGCGCCGATCGATCCCATTCGGCCCTTCTTGAATCTCCCGCTCCCTGGGCCTCCAGCACCTGGCAACGGCCGCACCGGCGGTGAAATCATCGGCCAAAACGCCACCATGTTGTTCGATTCTGGGATCGAAAACCGACACAAGGTTTCCTTCACCGGCGGCACCAATCTCGTCGCCGGCAATTTCCTCAATGACGTCACCGGCACGGTCTTCATTGGTGGCGACAATACATCCGTCACTTTTGTCGACCAATTCTTCAACAATGGGATACTACAGATCGAACCAAACATCTCGCTCGTGATGTTTATCGACGACGTCACCCTCGGCGGCAGCGGTTCGCTCAACACCACCTTTGGCGGTCGGCCCACCGGACAGCAAATTAGCATGATTTCCTCGGCTGAGGATATCGTGCTCGGTGGCACGCTCAATGCCTCGCTATTTACCGCGTCGGGCGTCCCCTCGTTCTCGCCCCAGCCAGGCGATCAATTTGCGATCATCAATTCGGCAACCGCTCTGACTGGCAACTTCGCCAACGTCAATCTCCCCGGTTGCATCAACGGCACGACCTGTTTCGTCGGCTTCGCTGACTACACGCTCGACTCCTATTTCATCCGCGCCTTCTCGATCGCCATGTCGCTCGGTGCCGACTTCGACGGCAACGGCATCGTCGATGACCTGGATCTCAGCATCTGGCGACAAAACTTCGGCATGATGGGTGCGGTCGGTACGCTCCCCGGCGACGCCAATCAAGACGGCGTCGTCGACATCACCGACTTCCTGATCGTGCAGAGCCAGTTCGGCATGCCGGGCATGGCTGTGCCAGGCGGCGGATCCGGTTCGGGTAGCTTGCTCGACGGTTCTGGCGGCTTGCTCGATGGTACGGGTGCCGTGCCCGAGCCAGCTAGCATCGCCTTGATCTTGGCGGGTTCGTTGCTGGCGCTAGCAATCGGGCGACGTCGCACCGGCTGATCTCTCCTTTGCCGCGAATCACCGCAAGTTGAACCGCCGACTTTGACGATTAGGTAAATAGTGCCGGCTCGCGTTCTTTGCGCCGAGCAGCGGCATCGCTCCATCGTGGTTCGCAAGGAGGCTGCCATGCAATCGTGTTCTGTCCGTTCGCTCTCGTTCGTCGCCATCGTGACGGCACTCCTCGCCTTCCCCCAAGGGGAAGCCCGCCGCCGAAGGCATGACAAACCAAACCCGGCAGGCCCTCAATTTTTACGGCAGCTATTCGGCCTACAACACTCTTAGCGAGATGCCGCGCCGCACTCCGATCCAGCCCTCCTCGTCTGGCCAGCTGCAACACAACGGCAAACCTTTCCAGGGAACCTCCACCGGACCAACGGTCAGCCCCTACTTGAACCTCTTCCGCGACGAGCGCGGCGCCACCGACGACGTGCCTAGCTACTACACCTACGTCCGGCCGCAGCTCGAACAGCAGGCCTCCTTCCAACAGCAGCAGCGCGAAATTCAGCAGCTGCAACGCCAGGTACAGGGTGCGGCTTACAATCGCCCCGCCAACGCACAAGGCACCGTCACCCAGGCCCGCTACATGGACACCGCCCAATTCTACGGCGGCTGGCAGCAACGCAAGTAATCCGCAACCTAGCCAGCAGTCGCGTATTCTGCCAGTCTCCTAGTTTCCGAGTCGCCAGTTGGCGCAACCCGAGCGAAGGCGTAGGGTGGGTCGAGTAGCACGAGTCCCACCAACCCGCTTCGAGAGGTGCCGCCATGCCGCGCTCCCTGACCTTGCTCGCACTGTCCCTCGAACTTTTCCTCGCGCTCGCCACGACGCGACTGTCCCTCGCCCAAGCTCCCGCCGCAAACGACGTAACCCCAGAACAGGTCGCCCCGAACCAGGCGCAGCACGAAGCCGCCCTTGCCAAAATGCTCAGCGGCGCCACGCTCGAAGGTAGCTTCACCATGACGGGGCGCGACGCCGCCAAACTCACCAGCGACAAATACACACTCGGCGAAGTCAAAAAAGTCGACGCCGCCAAAAATCTCTGGGTCTTCCCCACACGTATCCAGTACGACGAAAAAGACTTCACCATCCCGCTCACGCTCCCGATCGAATGGGCCGGCGACACACCCGTCGTCGTCGTCGACAACGTCGGCATGCCTGGCCTCGGCACCTTCTCCGCCCGCGTCCTCTTCTTTAACGACCACTACGCCGGCTACTGGCAACACGGCGACAAAGGCGGCAGCATGTTCGGCGGGATCCACCGGGCCGAGCCGCCAGCGGCCACAAAGTAATTCGCGCACGAAAATGTCGTCCACGCCCGCCGACATCCATGCAACTCGTCCGTCGCGCCGGCGCGCGTACCTGCTCGCGTTCGTCGCCGTCCTCCTGGTCATTTGCATCGCAGTCTTCGCCTACTGCTGGCGACTGGCGCTGGCCGCCGTTGCCCCCGTGCCCAGCCACATCGGTGCTCCGCCCGCCGATCTACCGATCGAAAGCGTTGACTTCCCCAGCGATTCCGGCGCCACGATCGCCGGCTGGTATCTCCCCGCCGACAACGCCCGCGGTGCAATCCTGCTCGCCCATCCGATTCGCGGCTCGCGTCTCACCATGCTCGAGCGCGCCCGGCTGTTTCACGATGCCGGCTACGCAACGCTCCTCGTCGACCTCCGCGCCCACGGCGAAAGCACGGGCAACTCGATCACGATGGGCCATCTCGAGCGACACGACGTCCGCGCCGCCGTCGAGTACCTCAAACGGCGCCACCCATCTCTGCCGATCGCCGTCGACGGCTGGTCTCTCGGCGGTGCGGCCGCACTGATGGCCTCACCCCTCGGCATCGACGCGCTGATCCTCGAAGAAGTTTATCCCACCATCGCAGAAGCCGTCGAAAACCGCACCCGCATGCGAGTCGGCCCCCTCGGCCCGCTCGCCGCCGCGATTTTGCTCTGGCAACTGGAGCCCCACATCGGCATCGCCCCCGACGACTTCCGGCCAATCGATCAGCTCGCCGCGGTCGGATGCCCCGTCTTGATCCTCGCCGCCAGCGACGACCTGCATACCACCGCCGCACAAAGCAAACGCATGTTCGCGGCGGCAAGGGAACCGAAGGAGTGTGTCTTCTTCGCGGCGCGGCCCACGTCGACTTACTCAAGTTCGACTCAGAGACGTATCGCCAGGCGACGCTCGAGTTCTTGAACGCTCACATGCGAGCCAAAGAATCGCCCGCGCCCTAGCGAGCGTCGCCAACGTCGGCAGCCGAATGTGTGGCCGGGCGAGCCGCCACCCTCCCCATCGTTCGCCGCCAACCGCCCCGTCGTGAGCAGCCCCAGCAACACACTCGCCAGCAGCAATCGATACACAATGAACACAAACGTCGAGTGCGTCCGCAAAAAACCCAAGCAGCCACGGGATCGTCGCGTATCCAACCGCCGCCGACACCACCAGCGCCACCACCAGATTCACCACTTGGCTCTGGCTCCCGAGCAACTCCGCCCGCGCCGCGAATAGCTGATACAGCCCCGCCAGCGCGATCGACGGAATCGACAACAGAAACGAATACCGCGCCGCCGCCTCGCGCGACAGACCCGAGCAGAGCCCACCAAAAATCGTCGCCCCCGATCGCGACGTCCCCGGCACCAGCGCCGCCGCTTGCGCGAAGCCGACCACGATCGCATCCCGCCAAGTGAGCTCGCCAACGTCGCGGCCCGCGTCTCCCGCCGCCACCCGCCGCCTCACCACCAGCTCGATCATCGCCAGAAGCACCGCCAAGCCGATGAGCGCGAAGCTCACCACATACAGCGACCGCAGCGACGTCTCAATCGCATCCTTAAACGCCAGCCCAAACACCACGATCGGCAGCGTCCCCACCGCGATCATCCATCCCAGCATCGCGTCGTGTGTTGTAGCCAATTTGCCGCGGCTCACGTCCGCCAGCATCGCGCCAATAATCCGCACCACATCGCGCAAAAATAAGTCAGCACCGCCGCCAGCGTGCCAATCTGAATGACCGCCGAAAACGCCGCCCCCGGGTCCTGCCACCCCAACAGCGCCGGCACAATGCGCAGGTGGGCCGTACTGCTGATCGGCAAAAACTCCGTCAGACCCTGCACCACCGCCAATACGATTGCCTCGACTATGCTCATGGTCTAATAGTATAGGATGCAGGAGCCGGGAGTCAGGAGCCAGGTTGTTTTTGCTCTCCCGACACCTGGCTCCCGAATCCTGGCACCTCCCCCATGCACCACTTCGACAACGGCCTGTTTCTCACCCGCGCCCAGCTCGCTGTCGACGTCCGCCGCCGCCAACCCCGCGCCTTCGTCTCCCACGCCCACGCCGACCACATCGCCCGCCACGAACTCGCCCTCGCCACACCCACCACCGCCCGCATCTACCACCATCGCCTCGGCCCACGCCACCGCGTCCGCGAAATGCAATTCGGCCAGCCGATCGAATTCGGCCCCACCCGTCTCACCGCGCTCCCCGCCGGCCACTGCCTCGGCTCCGCGATGCTGCTCGCCGAAGAAGACGGCCGCTCGCTCCTCTACACGGGCGACTTCAAGCTCGGCCCCTCCGCCACCGCCGAACCAGCCGACCCGCCCCACGCCGACGTCCTCATCATGGAGAGCACCTTCGGCCTGCCCCGCTATCGCCTCCCACCTCGCGACGAAACCATCGCCGAGCTGCTTCACATCGTCCGCGCCGCGCTCGCCGCCGAAATCACTCCCGTCATCCACGCCTACCCCCTCGGCAAATCGCAAGAAGTCACCAAGATCCTCACCGACGCCGGCATCCCCGTCCTCCAACACCCGGCCATCTACGAAATCTCAAAAATCTACATCGCCTGCGGCATGCCGCTGGGCAACGTCGCCCCCTATCCCAACAAACCCGCAACACCTAACACTCGCGACTTAGCGAACCAAAAACAAACTTCATCAATCATCAATCAACAATCATCAATTTTTCCCCCCTCCGCCATCATCACACTTCCCCGCGGCATGAACGCCTTCCGCCTCCCCGGCCTCGGCCGCACCGTCTCAATCGCCACCACCGGCTGGGCCATCGACCCCAGCACCAAATACCGCTGGCGCGTCGACCACGCACTCCCCCTCTCCGACCACGCCGACTACAACGAATTGATAGAAACCGTCGAGCGAGTCGCCCCCAGCGAAATCTACTGCACCCACGGCCCCGTCGAGTTCGTCGACCTCCTCCGCGACCAAGGCCACAACGCCTTCCCCCTCGCCCCGCGCCCCCAAAAAATGCTCTTCTAACCTTTGGCTCTCAACCCTCAACCCTGAACTCTGAACTCTCAACCCTTCCATGACCCACGAACAAAAAGTCGCCGCCTTCGAAAAACAACTCCGCGACCGCGGCTACTGGATCTCCAACGCGATCCCGCCCGCTTGCCGCCTACTCTGGCGAATGGGCTTTAAAGTCCCGCCGCCTTGCTTCCTCCCGTTCCCCGTCGCCGCCCTCTCCGCCGGCATCGCCTTCGCGCTAATTTACGCCATCTTCATGTGGCTCTTCGTCTGGCCCGCCAACATCACGCCACAGGGAGCCCTGATCTCCGCCACCGCCGCCGGCGTCCTCTACGGCCTCGCCATGGCCGCCTTCTGGCACATCCGCGCAAAACAACTCGACCTCCCCCCATGGAAAGACTTCCCCCGCGAAAAACCGAACTCCTAACGCGGAGCCAATTACAGCGACCGCCGATTGAACCAACCTGTTAGGAATTTGCGCTACAATCCCAGCCAAAGCAACAAATGGCGTCGCGCAAAAGCCCAAGCGTGCGTTCCTGGCCCGCCTCTCGCCGCTTCTCTCCCACGTTCCCAAAGAACGCCATTCGATGCGAATTTGGCGCCCATCCCCACGCCAAACGGCCCAAAAAAAAGCCCTTCCACCACGGCCTAAACGCTCCCCCAGCAGGCAGAATCCCGCCAAATCGGTCATTAAAATACGCGGCTAGGGGGCTCTGGGAAGATTTTGCTGGACCAGCTTAGGGGGGCTGGCTATTCTGGGAGTTATCGGTAATTGTGTGACGTTCATCCGGCTTTTGAGACTGTCTAATGAGACTGACACTATCTGCAGTACTCCTCCTGCTCTGCGCCTCGCCCGTTTCCGCGTCCATCATTGCGGGCCTGTTCGGTACCGGCGTCGACGGCTCGGGCAATCCGCTCGGCGACGGCGCTCCCGACACCCACTACAACATCACCAGCTCCACCGCTCCCGCCTTCCCGGTCCCCATCGGCGGCTCGACGCCGCTGACCTACGCCGACCTCTCCTCGGTCTACGCCGTCTATCCCGGCAGCTACGTCGGCAACTCCTCGACGTCGCAATGGATCGGCCCCGTGACGCCTGTGATGTCGCCCAGCGGTTCCAATTGGGACGGCAGCTTCCTCTACGAAATCGCATTCGACCTCACCGGACTCGATCCCTCGACCGCCTCCATCACCGGCTCCTGGGCCAGCGACAACGACAGCCGCATCTACCTCAACGACAATCCCACCACCTACGTCAAAGGCGAAAACGGCTACCAATCGCTCGAGTCCTTCGCCATCACTTCCGGTTTCATCGCCGGCCTCAACAAGCTGCAGTTCCTCGTCTTCAACGCGCCGCTGGGCAGCGATGGACCAAATCCGACCGGCCTGCGCGTCGATGGCCTCGCCGGCACCGCCGACCCCGCCGCCGTCCCCGAACCAACGTCGCTCCTCATCTGGCTGACCCTGGCCACAGCCCTCACCGCCGCAACACGCCACCGCTCGCGCCGCTAACTCTCTAGCGCAAAATCACCGGGTACCACCGGTTGCCCCAACCGGTTGTGAATTGCGGAGCAATCCAAGCAAACCCTGCGGAGCAACAAGAGGCACCGCGCACGGCCCAGTGTGCGCGCGCGGTCTCCCCAACTCCCGGTCTCCTTGTCTGGGCGGCCTCCCGCCGCCGCACGCCGTGACTCACCATTCCGCTTCCCGGCCCCCTCCGCGATCATCAATCATCACTCCGCGATCATCAATTTCCCCTGCACCGATCACCACCCAGCTCACCGGCCGCAATAAGTAACTGCCCGCCCTGCGGGAGGCGTCGCCGACGCCGATTAAGTTCTAGACGACGGCTCGCGCAAGTGAGGGGAACCTTTAAAGCGCGATTGAATAAACTCAACCTCATCAGGTCAATGCCATTCGCGCCGCCACCACGACATACATCAAAAAGATCGTCAAAGCGCAGGCCGTTAGAATCACCCGAAGGCCTCGTGGTACGCGGAACGCAATTAACGGCCAGCTGATCGCACCCACCACGAACGACGCGCCAGCTACAACTCTTCCCATTTCCTCCGCTTCACTAGAAGTATTCGTCGTTGCCAGGACGAGAATTGCCCATAGGCAGATAGTGAGCCCGAAACAGAGTGTGGCCCACCAGCGACCCTCGCGCAACTTTCGGCGATCGAGTACACCAAGCTCATCCCGGCTGCGATTCCGCCCAGCAGGAAACCGACGAGGTAGGCATCGTCTGAACGCAGCAGATTGTCGCGATCGATGATGAGAAATGCTACAAATCCGAACAGTGTGAGCCCCGCAAACCCCAACCACGCCCGCCGCAAACTTGCCACGAAAAAATCCCGCAACATGATAAGCTCGAATCTGGTTTTGGCTCTATCGAGTTCCATGTGGATCTTATATCGACCCTCGAAAATTGCCGTTAGACCAATCACGATATTCAACTCAATCGCCCGCGGACTCCGCGAGACGCGCGAAAGCATTGCCACGCCCTGCTCCATGAACCCATAGGGCGAGTAGCAGTGACGGCCACGAATTGCAGTACTTTAGGTCGCAATTTGTGACTTGGCTGTGCCTTTAGTGCCTATTTGGTAAAAGCCAATAGCCAAGCACTTCCCGGCGCGGCCAAAAATAATCGTTGAATCTGGCCGCCCGAACTGCTACAAAGATGCCTGTACAAATCAGCAGTCCATCCGCCGCGTCGAGGCGATTTCCGAAGTTTACCCGCCTTGGTGGACGGTGGGTGTGTGAGGCAGCGGTTCGTCCGCCATAAACTTTCCTCCGACATCCGCGACCGCTGACCGCTGTTTGACAATTTGAAACTGCGCGATTTGGCTGCTCAGCATGCCTTGCGCTCCCCGTTCGCCGCTGGCCCCTTTCGCCAGTTGGGCGATCGCTCCCTGGCGCAGTCCGCAAACGCCGGTCTGCATCCGACATCTCATCCGGAATCGACATTCAGCTCCACCTCTCCACTTCCCCCTGTCACCTTGGTGCCTTCCAGAAGACCCATGGACTTCGAAACCCGTCAACAACGAGCCTGTCACCTTCCCAGACACGGGTCACGGGTCACCCCTACCCGTCCCCTGCTGTCACCTTGTCACCTTCCACAGAACCCCCGAGGATTTCGCAACGCGACCACCTCGAAGCTGTCACCTTCGGCCAGGCAGCTTCCCTCCCCACCCCCTGCCGCACGCCTCCTGCTCCCAGCCAATCGCCTTCGTCCAGGAAAAATGGGGCAGTCTGGGTCGACCAACCCACGCCTTTCTGGCCCTCCGCTCTCCACTCTCCGCTCTCAACCCTCACATCCCCTCCAGTCCGAACCTCAAACGTGCCGATACGTACTCTTATCTGTCGAATGTTGATTTTGTTTACCAACTTAGGTAAGATTACAGTCCTAGAATAGAAATACAGTGCTATGGCCGCCATTTCCGCCAAAAAGTCTGCCCCGAGCCGCTCGACGTCCAAATCTGCCTCGCTGCAGCCGCCCACGACCGGCTCCCCAACTCAGATTAGTCATGCCAGATACCGAAACGACCATTCGCCGGCCGCCGAATTCCCTCCCCGTGCCGGCCCCCGGTTTCCAGCGCCTCGAGCCCACGCCCGAGCTGCTCGACCACTTGAAGAGCGAGAGCCAGCGGCTCGAAACCGCCTCGCCCGAAGAAATCATCACCTGGGGCGTCGAGAATTACGCCCCTTACTTCACGATGGCCACCGCCTTCGGTCCCGAGGGCTGCGTGATCCTGGCGATGCTCGCCAAGATCGCCCCGGAGACCTACACCTTCAATCTCGAAACCGGCTACCAGTTCCAGGAGACGCTCGACCTCCGCGATCGCATCGCCGAAAAGTTCGGCATCGAGGTCGACCTGCTCACGCCGGAGCTCTCGGTTCCCGAGTACGAAGCCCTCCACGGCGGCCCGCTCTACAACACTAATCCAGACCAGTGCTGCTTCGATCGCAAGATCAAAACGCTGCAGCGGGCCTCCGCCGTGATGCACGCCTGGATGAGCGGCATCCGCCGCGACCAGAGCACCCGATCGTGCGGCAGGCCGCGATCGTCGGCTGGGACAAAAAATTCGGCCTGGTGAAAATCAGCCCGCTGGCCAACTGGACCAAGAAAGACGTTTGGAAACGGATCACCGACGAAGGCATTCCGTACAACCCGCTCCACGACCAGGGCTTTCCCAGCATCGGCTGCTGGCCCTGCACGCGGGCCGTTACGGAAGGCGAAACCGACGACCGCGCCGGCCGCTGGAGCGGCAGCAAAAAAACCGAGTGCGGCCTCCACAGCGCCCCCGAACAAGACGGCTCCGGTATTTGATGTAAGGAGACAAGAGTCGGGAGCCAGGAGACAGACAGAATGGAAGTGGCATTGCCCTCGTCCTGGTTCCCGACTCCTGACTCCCGGATCCTCCCTTCATGAACCTCTCCGCCAAAACCGAATACGCCTGCCTCGCCATGCTCGAGCTGGCCAAGGAGTACGACTCCGGCGAGCCGCTGCAGTTGCGCCGGATCGCGGCGGAGCACGGCATCCCGGCCCGGTTCCTGGTGCAGATTTTGTTGCAACTCAAAGGGGCGTCGCTCGTGGCCAGCACCCGCGGCGCCGCCGGCGGTTACCGGCTCGCCCGCCCGCCGCAGGAGATCACACTGGCCGAGGTGATCGACGTGATGGAAGGCGACGACCGGCCCGCGTCGAGCGCGACCAAAGAGTCGCCGCTGGTTCGAGCGCTGCTCGGTTTGTGCCGCGAAGTGGGCGATCTGCAGCGAGATCGCCTGGAAAACGAGTCGCTCGCCGACTTGGTGGCCACTGCCACCGAGCGCGAGCCGATGTATTTCATCTGAGAATTGTTGATCGATGGTTGTTGATCGATAAATTCAAATCGGCGATCATCAATCATCTGTAATCCGTCAACAATTGCTCGTCCTATGCGTGAAGTCGTCATCACCGGCCTGGGAATCGTTTCGCCGATCGGCGTCGGCCGCGAACAGGTCTGGAATGCGATCTCCGCCCGCCAGAGCGGCGTGAAGGCGATTCCGCAACTCGCCGACGCCGGCTGGATCGCCCCCTGGGGCGGCGAAGTCCGCGATTTCGAACCCAAGGAATTCATCCAGCCGCGCAAAAGCATCAAGGTCATGTCGCGCGAGATCCAGCTCGCGTCCGCCGCCGCCGAAATGGCCTGGCAAGACGCGGGCCTCGCCGAGGCGGCGATCGACGCCGAGCGGTTCGGCGTGATCGGCGCCGCCGGCCTGCTCTACTGCGAACTCGGCGAACTCGATCAGCCATTCAAATCCTGGCTCAATCACGAGAGCTTCGACATCGAGCAGTGGTCGCGGCTGGCGATGGGCGAAATGTATCCGCTCTGGATGCTCAAGTACCTGCCCAACATGCCGGCCTGCCACATCGGCATCCGTTACGACGCCCGCGGCCCGAACAACACGCTCGCCCAGGGCGACGTCTCGTCCGTGATGGCGATCGCCGAGGCGGCCGAAATGATTCGCCGCGATCTGGCCGACGTGATGATCGTCGGCGGCACCGGCTCGCGGATCAACATCACCGACCTGATGTGGCACGCGGGAGCCCGCGTCGCGCGGGGCATTGATTTGAAAGGGGGTACGGTTGATCCGAGCGCCGTTTGCCGGCCATTCGACTTGAATCGCAGCGGTATGGTCTACGGCGAAGGGGCCGCGGAATTTGTCCTCGAAAGCCGCGACCACGCCGAACGGCGCGGCGTGCGGCCGCTGGCCCGGATCGCCGGGTCGGCCTCGCGCTACGAAACGACGGCCGAGTCGCAAGTGCCGTCGGGCGACGCGATCCGTCGCGCGATCCAGGCAGCGCTCGCCGCCGCGAAGCTCGAATCGTTCCACATTGGTCACGTCAACGCCCACGGCAACAGCACACTGGAAGACGATCGAGCCGAGGCGCAAGCAATCCGGCTGGCGCTTGGCAATGTGCCGGTCACCGCGCCGAAGAGCTTCTTCGGCAATCTCGGCCACGGCAGCGGCGCCGTCGAGCTGGCGGTGAGTCTCGTGGCGCTGGCGAACGGCGTCATCCCGCCGACGCTCAATTACGAGCAGCCCGACCCCGACTGTCCGGTGAGTGTCGTCACCGAGAGTCGCCCGGTGGAAAGCCGCACGTTCGTCAAACTCAATCACAATACAACGGGGCAGGCAACCGCGGTGGTGGTGACGGCGTTGTAGGGTAAATGACGAATTCCTAATGACGAATGACGAACGGCAAAGAAGCCAATTGAATTAGTCATTCGTCATCTCCTCCGCATCGCCCGATCGATTTCGCGTTTGGCGTCGCGGCTTTTGAGCGACTCGCGTTTGTCGTGCTGCTGCTTGCCCTTGCAGATGCCCATCAACACCTTGGCCCGGCCGGCCTTGAAATACATCTTGAGCGGCACGAGCGTGAGGCCTTTTTCGTACGCCTGACCGGCGAACTTCTTCATCTCGCGGCGATGCAACAAGAGCTTCCGCGGCCGCTTGGGCACATGGTTCAGCGCGTGCGAATACACGTACTCGTTGATATTGGCATTCACCAGCCAAACTTCGTCCTTGTCGACCTTGCCGTAAGCTTCGTCGAGCGAGAGCGTCCCGGCCCGCAGACTCTTCACCTCGCTCCCCACGAGCACAATGCCACACTCAAGCGTATCGAGCACATGGTAGTTGTGCCGGGCCTTGCGATTGTCGGCAATCACCCGCTCGTTCTTGTCGACGTCCTTCTTCCCAGTTTTCTTGTCCTTTCTGGCCATCGGTCCAGCATACGTGGTTGAGGGCACGTAGGTCAGGGTTCAGGATTCAGGGAATTGTCCGGCCGTACTCCTGACACAGAGGACAAATGCGTTGCGGACCCGGGGTTTTCGACGTTTTGTCCAGAGGCGCCTTCGGCTGATCGGTCGTAACTCCTTTGTAGTTCGTAAGTTGCATCCCATCTTCGGAAACGGAAACTCGATTCGAGGTGACAATTCCAGTACGTTTTGTCACCGCCGCCGAGTCGAAAGGCCCGCAGTCGTAGTTTTTCCAAACTTCACAGCGGACAATATCGACTCGTGAATTGTCCGATAGAGTCCGATTGAACGGTCCGGCTGCCCCTCGTCGACGCACGCATCCGATTGAGCGCAACGCGAGAGCTGGCCAGTGGCAAATTGCCAAGTGCTGATCGCAGATTTCAAGTTTCCAAAGAACGGACAGCGGTCACGCTTGGCGGAGGAAAGTTTATGGCGGACGAACCGCTGCCTCACGCCCGCCACGGAGGAAATTGCCTCGACGCAGCTGCTGTACTGATGATTTGTACAGTCGCCTTTGTAGCGGATTGGGTGGCCAAATTCAACGATTATTTTCGGCCGCGCTGGAAAGCTCTTAGAATGAGCCTTCATATCTTTCCTTTGAGTGATGACTGGAATGACAGGTCTGTTGTTGGTTTTCGGTTGAGGATTATTTCGTCGCTGGCTCACCCGATGGACTCGGCATAACATCCGATCCGTCCAGCCATTTTTTGGCATCGTCGCAACCTTTGGGCAACCGAACGGCTACTGACGATACCATGAGTCGCATGAGTTGTCGTACGTCGTGCATAGTCTCGCAAGTTGATCGCTCACTGAATTCATTCTCAATCAGTTTGGGGTATCGAAAATTGAATCTGCCTTTTGTAAACGCGTTTCGCCAAAACTCAAAGATAAATGGGCCCGTGATTGTTGCAGTTAAACTTTTAAGGCGACCTATATACTTATCGATGTATGACAAGCCCAATACCTGCATAACCGCTGCATTATTTAGCGCAATGTCATGCGACAGCGTACAACATAGATAGCCCGTAGCGTGAAGCTCAGACTGATCTGAATTGTTTGATTGCTCGGCATACGCTTTGATCACAACTGCACTCTCGCCACTCACAAATGTCATTTCAACCAACTTAGCAGCACGATTCCAGCGATCTGGATCGACAGCCTCCGCTGCATATCGCTGGCACACATCGACGCATTCCTGGGCCACACTCGGCACAACTTCGGGCTCGGTGATTGCCAATAATCCTAGACGCAACACGATCGGAGCCAGAGCCTGTTGCACCGCAAATGTCTCAGCAAGCTTCCAATCTAGACTTGGCTTTTCACCCAGGATGAGCTCGGCGTTCTGTCCTTCCGCGAAAACATCTCCTCCGCTTTCGGACAGTTTTCGTGATAGCCACAATTGATACGGCGCATTCGTACATCGCGTCAATCACTTCGCCAACGCGGTTTTGTAGCAGTAGTGATGGTATTTTTTAATAGCCCGAAACAGAGGCTACGCCCAACAATCCGGAATCTCGCGCTTGTTGTAAACCGGCTCTAGCCCAATACTCCGCGCGTGCATGTTCAAAGACAGAATCAGCAAAGTTGCAAAGCAACGAATAGAGTGATGGAATTTGTCGCTCGTAGTGTTGCGATTCGAACCATTCAACTTGCTCTCTTTTCCAACCCATAAACATTCCACGGCGTGGTATTGTATAGGCGTCCCCTTTCGTGCCGTAGGAGGCTCCCCAGTAGTCGCGATTACGGCGTAATATCCTAGACAATGACCAACCATAACGATCAGTCGTTTAACATCATCGGTTCGTGTTAGCTTTAGTAGTCGATCGGTTGCCTCGTCGATTGCAGCGAATGTCTTTGGGATATCGGCTGAAAGCCAATAGACAATTGCAAGTTCGCCTAATGCAGTGATCAGGCGGATCTCCGAAACATCTACCGGATTCTGACGACAAATGTCAATCGACTCGTTCAACAATTCAATAGACCTTGGCAAATTGTCATCGTCTTGAACCTTTGCGAGCTCCATCAGGCTCCATGCACGTACGTCTGGATATTCTGTGGTCTCAATACTGAGTGCCTGGTCAAAAAGTGCTGTCGCTTTCTCCATTTGAGACTTGTATAGATATAGACACGACAAAGTTTCAATAATCAGAAAGCGCTGACCGTCCGTCAACTGGTCTTGGTCAAGGGCTAAAGTTGTTAGCTCCTGAGCTGCGTGGAGCTCAAAAAGGTATTCAGCGTGCAATATGATAAGTGCGCGTACTGTATGAGCTATCATCGGCCCCACTTTTCGGAGCCGTGCAGCGGCTAACAAGCGTTCGTAGACCGCGAGCAGTTTCTTCCAAGTGGCCGTTTCAGCTTGTTCTTCGTGAAGCGCCTGCCAAGGCTTATCGATTACAATTCTCACCGCGTCGTCTGCGTAGTACCACGCGAATGCTTCAAGCAATTGCTTATCAGTCGCACAATCGATTAAATCAGCAAATGCTTGTAAATCCGATGTCAAGCGCAGATCCAAATATTGAGCCAAAGAATATTGCCAATGTCTTTGCAGATTGGAGGGAGAACGGGAGGCAGGAGGTAGTGCAATAGCAACGCGAGCGCATATTGGCACGAAGGGGGCAGGATCGAAATTGGCGACTGGAGCTATGGTCATTACATGAAATGCAAAGGCGGCCCAACGACTTGACCCAGTTGCGGAGCGAACCAATGCATCTCCGTCACCAAGTAGATAGTCGATCGGCTGGCCCAATTCAGATGTCAGCTGGATCTGTCTAGCTCGTAGCAAGATCCTAGCCTCGAGCCGCATTTCGATCGGTAATGGCTGTGCTACCCACGAAATTGCAAGCAAATACTTAATATCCCACTCTGGAAGTGCGACCGTGTTCTCGAAGACGAATGTCAGAAAGATGGCCGCTGATTAGAGATGAGCGAGTGGAGATAAGCGGATTTGCGGTGTCGACGACGGAACCACTCCTACGGTCATGATTTGGGTTGCAAGTTTTTTCGAACTTGCGCCGGGTAGGCTCTGACAGCTCAGTCTCGCTCATAGGCTTAATAATTGGAAACCGCGGATCTGGACGCTTATGGGATCTCGAGCCAAAGTCTTCAATTGCGTGGCCGTTCTATTGGCCGGGAAATTGGAGGAGCAACTCTTGCGACTGTCGTTAGTTCTTCGATGCCGATTTCGCCTTTTACTAATGCCAGGCGATAAACAAGTTCACGTGCGACCTCGTCCGGTACGGACTTCATTAATCGGCCTAAAGCTTCAGAGACTGCGCGGTCGGCATGCGATTGGTAGAACACTTTCGTTAGATCAATTTTAGCGAAATTCCACGATGCATCTCGTAATGATTGAAACACGGCGACTAGCAGAGTTGCATGGCCCTGACAAGCGGCGGTGGCAAGCTCACACCATGCTCTCGATGTTGGTGTATCGGGTGCACCCAGATGAAAAAGTAAATGCAGTGCGTCGTTGCCATCGTATGGTGGGACTTGTTGATCAATTGCCGCTGGTGATGGGAAGGCGACGAAGACGCTGGACGGCAAGGGATGGTGGATGCATGTGAGAACTTTTATGCCGCGCTCATGACACACAGACACTAAACTTATTATCGCTTCGCACAGAGTTGTCTCCGGAGTCAGTCGAGGCAAGTCGTCGAGTACGATGCAGCAGCCACTTTCGGTGCGACCTGCCAGATCGGAAATAGCCAGAGTATTAACTGTACCATCTCGGTCTCGAATGGACTTTTCAAGTCCCAAAATGATAGCGTGCAGTGCCTCATCGTCGTTCATATCTCGAAGTCGCAACCATATCGTGTTTCGGTCTAGAAACTTACAGAGTTCTAGCAATAGTTGCGTTTTGCCGGTGCCGTAGAGTCCATGGAAGGAGAACCAATCAGCTGAGGAAATCTGCGATTTCGGCTCCTTGGTTGCGTCGTTACGTGGTGTGTAATGTTGGGAAACGGCTGGAATGCTGGGTCGATACTTGCAGACGTGTGGTGCGACTGCTGTTCTAACGTCGGACGTCAGCAGAGTCCGGACGTCGCTCGAGAGATTCGCAACAAGGGCCATAGTGCCGAGGACGAGGTTCTCTGTCGCCTCAGACGTGCATTTTGGCTGAGCAGAGTGTAGGATACCCACTTAAGCCGCTGTGAGTCCTGGGCCGACAGTCCTGGCAACTGGGTTTGGGCGAGGAATTCGGATTGCATCAAGCGTTTCGGGCCAGGACGCCCAAGTAACTTGACTATGTGCAACATCAAACGAGCATGAATATCGACTGCCTGAATCGCCTTAAGAAGCTGCTCGGATTGACTGGAGCTGAAGTTCGAGAGTACTGCTTATGACGATGGCTCGCCCTGTAAAGTTGACCACTCGAGATGTTCGACGAAGTCTGGGAAATTGTCGTAAGCGGCACTTGTACAGAATGTTTGGAACTGCTGCCACGAAACGTCATTGTACTTAGACGGTTTTCTGCAGCCTTGCAGTAGTTGTCGGATTCCGTCACGTATGCTGTCCGAATTTGATACGTTTGGTTGCACTCTCAGACAGTTCCAGGCCGCTATTCCTGACAGACCTGGGGTCAACGGAGATTGTCTCTCGACGCCAGCGGTGGCGTTTGTAAAGAACCGGAAGAACAGTTTTAATCCCGGATTGCTACGTCGGTGTTCGGCGAAATTCGATAACGATTCCAGACAAGAGGATGTGCGAAGCGTAACATTTCGGCTAATGAGCTTCACCTGTTCGAGCTGTCTCTGCAACTCAGCGCCTGCATTCCCTCGGCCTTCGAGACCGTGTCGATGTCCTCACCTCGTTCGAGTTCGAGCTCTTCATCGTTCTCCAGCTCCAACCACCGCAAAATTGTGAGGTCAATTTGATAATTAAAACCGAGTATCGTGGCCCAAGCGTCCCGATCGCGACTGACCTGATACTCGTTCAAGAAGTGTCTCCGTACGAAGCTGAGAACCCAAGTCTTGGATCAAAGTGGGATCATTCGGTGCGCATTAGATTGAAGCGCGGAACGCAACGAGGCGGGACGATCGGCGTGCCGCAGATGGCACCACCAGAAAGGTCAGATCGGGTGACTTTTTCGGTGAGGGCTGAAAGTCAGCAATTGCGTCACGAGGACGTACGTGCCAAGAGCTGGTGGCACGAGGACAACGAGTGCTCCCTGTTGGACTCGAACCAACAACCTACTGATTAAGAGTCAGTTGCTCTGCCAGTTGAGCTAAGGAAGCGGGTGGCAAGCATAACATTGTAGGGGATCGCATGGCCTCGCATCCAGCCCCTGGTTTCGCGGTTTTTTCGCTAGCGCCGCTGGACTCCTCCCGGGTGCTCTGGTCGCAACGCTTCGCACGAGCTGGCGTCACTTCGCCTGGTTCCGCGTTCTCACTGCTGCGCCCAGTGCTACACGAGCTAGAGTCGCCCCCGGGATGACCGCTGCCAACATCCGCCTCGCCAGCTTGACTTCGCATGAGACTGCCTCGTCGGTCGACCGCGTCGGATTCTAGCGACGGAACAAGGTGTCCGTAGGTGTCCATCGTGACAGTAAACGTCGAGTGCCGAATGAAAGTCTGTACAACCATCGGATGACCGCGTGTCGCAACGCTCGCTCGCTGGCATTGTTGGTTGGTTCTAGGCCAGGGTGGCGAGTAAACATCCAGAGCCAAGTCCGATGCTCGTACAGTTCCCGACACGTTCCCACCAGCGACCGGTTTCCGCTGCAGACTCCGCGCAGCAGTAAGCGCGGCGGATCGGCGCTATCCGATGTGCTAATGCCGCCCAGCTGATGGTGCCACCACGATAGTTGGCCCAGTGCTAGAAGAGTTGGTAGGTCTGCCAGCGTAGATTGTAACATGCGTTTGGCTTAGCCATCAGGTAAAATGAACAGAGCGCGCAATATGCAGTATAATGGCAAGCTGAGAGGCGATCCTCCGCCGTGGGACCGGTCCAAAAACGACATGCCAAGAATACCACCCAGAATCTACAGCTTAGGATTGGCTCTTCTTATGTTTTGCTCGGCGAGTGCTGCAGAACAAGTCTCGCTGCACCGTGCTTGTGCCGACAATCTGTGCAAGTTGGCAGACAAGTTGCTCGAACTTCAAGACTTGAATATCGCGTCTCCTACTCATGGAGCTCTGTATTGCAAAGCCTGTGACGACTACCATACACGTGGTTCGGAGTCAGTTTTGCCCTTTGCGGTGGCATATCGAGAAACAGGGAACGAGAAATATCTTGCTTCCGCAATCGCAACGGGCGAGTGGTTGATCGACCAGCAGAAATCGGACGGATCCTGGTTCGAAACCCCGTCGGAATGGACCGGCACAACGACCGATCAGCTTTTGATGTTGGCTGCCGCCTATCCGCTCTTAAAAGACAAATTGGATGCGACTCAACAGGCAAAATGGTTGTCGTCATTAACGCATGCGGCCGACTGGCTGGAAAGGAATATGAATCACGAATTTGCTTCCATCAACTATTGCGCTACGACGGCAGCTTCTTTGATGGTGGTCAACCAAGTGGTTCCCGATCCAAAGTATGAAAAGAAAGCCAAAGCGCTCGCGATGCTAGTGGCCTCAAAATTCGATGATGATTATTTCCTGACTGGCGAGGGCAATCGCATTCGCGGGACGAAGTATGGCGTCGATCTTGGCTACAGCATGGACATGTCCCTTTGGGGCCTCGGTTTGTATGCCAAGCTCGCCCACGATGACGTCGTCGACGATTATGTGAGAGAATCTCTCAAGAGGTATGTGTATTTCATTTGGCCCGACGGTTCAACGGACGGATCGTGGGGCGTTCGGTCAAGCAAATGGACAACCTTTGGCAGCTTTACGGCCGACGGCTGCCAAATACTCTTCGCCCTCTACGCGGACGAAGAACCGGTGTACCGTTCGGCTGCGTTGGCAAATCTGAATTATCTGATGAGCATGCGTGAGAATGGGCTGATAACGTATGGACCGAATTACAACGAAATGTTCAAACAGCCGCCCTGCATTTATCCAACATTTTGCCGCGCTAAGAATTTGGCGATGGCCATCCTCTACGGGGACCAATCGACAGGGACCACGCCAGAACTGCCTACTCAAAAGACGGGCTGGGGCAAGTATTTTAAGACAATGGACCTTGCCCTCGTGCGCACCGAGAATTTTATGGCAACCGTTACCGGCTACCGGTACAAGGACATCCGACAGGGGGCCGATTTCAAATACATGCATCGGCCATCCGGTGGCTCGATCACAAACTTATGGGTAAAGGACTATGGTTACCTCCAAGCCAGCGGGCAAACTGAGTATTCTCGTTGGGAAATGAACTATCCCGATGTCCCAAACTCGTTGACATTGACTCCCCGCATCGAGTTTTCGGATTCAAATGCGTACTATACGAATCTCTACGAATTCGATTCACACATGGACCTTTCCGAGCGAAACGGAGCTTTTGTCGTCGAGACCCGCGGTGAGTTGAAAGACAAGAATCGTTGGGAAGGAGGGGTTGCCTATACATTGACCCACACGATCGACGACGACTCCATCGAGAAGCACATCAAGTTGAGGTTCCATGGACAGAAACCGGTGGTTAGCGTCATCGAACCGTTCGTCCAGAATAAGACCACCAGATTCGAAAAGATCAATGACAGGACTGTGCAGATACTGGACGGGACTCGCGAATTTGTGATCGAATTGTTGACTGATGGCTATACGTTTGAGATGGGGTCTGAAGCGGAAAGGTACAAGCAACCCTTTCCGTCGCTAAAGGGATACCCCATAACGATTCGAGTGACTCCTGACGAGGATTCGTTTCTAATGGAAGTCGCATATCGAATTTCCATTAAAGAAAACTAAGTGAAAACGAGAAACGCGAGCCTGGTGGTCGGACGACGACAACCCCCATTGTTTTCAGCGCGACGGTGACCCCGCTGTTATTTCTCATCCCCGGTGCAATCCAATTCGACCCGTTCGAAAGCGCCGATTGCCGGACTCAATCAAGTCGAGACCAGTCGCGCACTTGCTCCGCAAAATTGTCCCAACCTATAATCCTAATTCAATTAAAGCAGCTCAGTTCATGAATAGCTTGAACCTCTCATTTCGAATCAAGTCTGGCATCAGTTGGCTGTCTCAGTACGTCGCATTGCAACTTCTAACAGGACTTTGTTTCCTTTTGCTGTGCGCTTGCACTGCGAAGTGCGAGTCGGAACTGGTCGAACTTGGCAGTGACGTGCTCCGATTCGACGGGGGTCCGCGTGGTTCGCAAGTCGAGCCCGGTGCCGCTGAATTGAGTCTCGCCTCGATCTACAATCCGAAGCAAGGTTTCGGCTGGATTCAAACACCGCGGGAAGGATTCGTTCGTCCCGAGCTATCTCGCTCCCGGAACGCAATGACGATCGACGGAGTTGCGGGTCCCCGAATTGGATTTCGGGCAGATATTGCGGCTGGCCACTGGTTCTTGACACTGTGGTTTGATGGCGAGCGGGAAGGCGCCCGCATTCCCAAGATGCTGATTCACGGGCAGGAACGCTCGCTTGGTTGGCAGGCATTCCGCACCTCCGATGAGCCAAACTCTGCACTGCCAAAATTCTATCGCGTTTTTCATGGGGAAGTTACGGTTCAATCCGACGGGCTATTGGTCGAGCTGGATGGCCAGCAAAACGATGTACGACTGTTGGGCCTATCGATTATTCGACAGGTCGAACCCGTGACGCCAACCCAAAAGCGAATCTCAAAACAGCTATCTGACGTAGGACGATACAAGTGCGATGCCCCACTCGACGAGTTGATGGACCAAATTAAAATCACCTTGCAACACAATTCAGGCGACGCATTCCTCGCGCTTTGGCTCGAACGGCTTGAACTCATCGCGAAGGCCGAGCAATATTTTTCCATGCGCGGCTGGGAATGGGCCAACAGTGAGACAGGGCTGGGTATCTTCGATCGGCTCACTCAAGCGACGATCCTCTTGGATGCACCCTTGAATGCCGACTCGACTGCCGCAGGTCCACTCACCGAACGAGCCTTGTTCACGCGAGGCAGGATCCTCTATTGGCTCGCTCAGGAATGGGGCGGAGAATCTGAGGTCGCCGGGAGCCAGCGCGACCTGAAAATGCTTCGTGCGCTCTATCCCGATGACCACTTGTTGGCGATGTACGACGGCGAGAAAGTCGATTTGGCGGACGAATGCGATTGCCTTAAAACCGCTGAAGGTGCGCCGGCCTGGTCCGTCGCCCAGCGCGAGGCTCTCTGTCGCCTTCGGCAGATTTGCCACTGGTGGGTCAACCATCGTCAGGCGGACAACGGCGAGCTTGGCGGAAAGTTCGGCGACGACGTGGAAATCTTGAGATGGTGGGCACCATTGGTATTGTCCGGCGATAAAACTGCCATGCGCGGCTGGCAGAAGTTGGCGGACGGAGTTTGGCAGAGCAGGTATGTCAAAGGTGGCTATGCCAGCCAACTCGAGGATGTCGAACATGCTGCAGAATTTGTCGCGGACACGGCGCCCATGATGGTACTCATCAGCGACGATCCGAAGTACGTTGAACGACTGACGTATTCTGCCCAGCTGTTCGACAAATTGTGGACGGGTAACACGAAAAAAGGGCACCGATTCTTTCGCAGCAGTTGGTTTAGTTCAAACGAAGTGGCAACGGCAGAACCACGAGGTCGGGACTTAGAATATAACTGTCGAGCCGTTCAAGCAGTCCGATATTTAGCATGGCGACGAAACGATCCGGATGTGGTCCGTTTGCTCCACGAATGGTCCACAGCCTGGGTGAGTGCCGCGCTCAGGACGGACAAGGGCAAGCCCAAAGGAATCATTCCTGCCTCGGTGGATTTTGCCACTGAGGCAATTAATGGTGATGGACCCAATTGGTACCAGGCCAACATGTTTTGGACTTATTTCGATTGGCAGCACTTTTCTGGCAGCATGATGCTGGATCAGTTGTTCTTCACATACACATTGACGAAAGATGAGCAGCTCCTCGAGCCCATGTTCTTGGCCTTACAATTGATCGCGTCGGAAGAGGAAGAACTTGGACAAAGCGAGACCGATTCTCTCGAGCAAGGATCGTGGGTCTGGGCAGCCGACAAGCTAATTCGAAGCGAGCTGTTTTGGAGCGTCGTCGAGCAGTGGCGGTTTCGTTCCGGCGACTCGCGCTGGGACGAACTGATCGTGCGTCACGGCACGCCCTACGGTCGCTACCGGCTAAGTGGGAACGAGCGGTACCTGACGGAGGGTTTAGAGAAGCTCTTGGAGAACGTGCGTTACAACACGCCGATGTTGACATCCGAATCCATTCATACCGACCGCGTGTATGCTCCGGGTTCTGAATACGTCAAGGCTATGCTCACTGGTGAAGGGGTCTGGTCGAATCTATCGCCCTATTTTGCCGTGACATGGGAAGGCACAAACGAAGACTTCACGGCGCTCGTGAGCGAGACGGGCGACAATCACCTCCAAGTGCAACTGTATTCCCACTCATCGGAGGCGAGTCAGATCGTGATGCGGACTTGGCAGCTGGCCCCAGGCAAGTATCAGCTAACGCTTAAGCCCACAGGAGGAAGTTCTCGGCACGAAACAGTTAACATCGACTGCCAAGGCCAAAGAACACCGATCGACCTGCCATCCCAGCAGCTCCTAACGCTCGAATTGAACCGGCTCGACTAGGAACTCATCACACCTTCAACCATGCGTGTCGCGCAACAAGTAAACAAACAGGCGTTCCCGATGTGCGCCTGCGCGAGATGACTACATTGTTGCGCCGGTGTCGAATCCAGAATCTCACGCATTTGGTGATGCTAATTGTGCTTGGCGCCGAGCTCTGTCTCAACACGGCTCCTAACGAAGCGAGTCTCGGATCGCAAGTTGAGTCTCAGAGAGAACGGCGATATTCGTCGCTTATTTCCTGCGAAGCGCGCGACCCCAAGGCCTGGTACGTCTCCAGGTCCATATTCTCGGAAACAAAATCGACGTGACCATCGGCAAACACCAAGTTGGCTCCGCCTGGATGGAAGCTGGCGAACGATGCATTTGCTTTAAAGCGATCTCCACTCGCATTCGTCCAAGCGTGAATCACACCTTCGCCGGGCAAAGTATTAATAGGATTGTCTGTAGCCCGCAACCCATCAACATGGCGAAACGCATACGTCCAAATATTTGAGCTATTGGGATTCTGGCTTTCTAGAACCTCCCCACCAAAGAGTGTCTTGCTGGTGCCATCTTCAATTTGGCGGATCGCGACTTTCTTGATGTAAAAGAAGATCCCAGAATTGTCCGTTTTAACGGCGAAAAAATCTCTTGCCCAGCTGGGTCCGCGATGACCCGCGCACAGTGCATAGTCTCCAGTGGCCGGGCGGTACGCCGCACTATCGAATCGCATCAAAGTGCTTACCGGCTCCGACTGTGAACTCGGACAGACAAAAGCTTGCGGTCTCGTGTTGAGCGCTCGCTGAAGACTATCACTTGCCCAACTTTCCAAAGTCGGCCCCTCTTCGCTTCCGCCAAAAGGGTTCGGCCAAATTATCTCGTGAGGCGATAGAAACCCACCCGAATTCTTTCTGGTCAATTGATCGTAAAGCGACTGATCTTCCATAAAGGGCAGGATCTCAACGAGCGCACTCATGCCCGAAGGAAGCAAAGGCGTTCCAGGCTCACATCCCCTCACCGAGGCAGTCGGGGAGTTGTCGCAGCCGTGGCGGCCGCCGGGAAAACTCTTGTGAGCAGTTTCGTAATTTAACAAGGCGATGCCGATCTGCTTTTCATTATTCACGCAGCTCGATCGGCGAGCGGCTTCTCGCGCGGCCTGGATAGCCGGCAACAAAAGCGCAACGAGGATACCAATGATTGCGATCACGACCAGGAGTTCAACGAGCGTAAAACCACGCAAACGGCGGGTGATCGACAAGTGTACGGATGCACGCGACATGTTTTTGATCCTCATACCCTCTTAGCTTTGTAGTGGCCAACTTAATTGGCAGCCAGCAATGGATCCGCCAATTTTCGGGCTCACATTCGGGTTCAAGCAATTTGCCTGTTCCAACGTTCCTTGTGGGGCCGAACGAAATCGAAACTCGCGATTCGTAATCCAGCCCACACGAAAGTTAACTCTCGTTTCCCTTTGGCGCACTTGTTTTCATCGGATTCGTCCGAAGGATGTTGTGCCTTCTGTATAGCTTTGGCCTCTTTCGAGTCCTGGGAGGCCTCAGAGCCTTCGGATGTCAGCTGCACGACCATGTCTTCGTTCGGCCCCTGAATACTGGCTTCTAAATCGGCTGTACGAAAATCTGCATAGCGCGGTGGAGCGAACCAACGGACTTCGGCATTCTCAGCGGAACTAACATTCTCGGATGCAAACACGGCTAGTTTATACTTGCCTGGATACAGGCCCTCGATTTCATCCCCATGGCCTGTTGGCACCTTGGTGGTAACTCGGAACGATCCATCTTCCGCAAGATTGGCCGAAACGGGACGACCGGATTCCGGTACAAAGCGGATCGTGCCGACTGTCAGCGGCTTTCCGTCGATGAGCACCTTACCTGCAACAGGTACGCGTTGGGGGCCCTGGTCGCAACCCATTACCAACAGCAACGCAATGCACCATGAGGTAACGAACGATCGGCGTCCAAACGCGATCAGCCCGCCCCAACTCATCGCGAGAGCTCTGAAATTGTCGATGGCGTCGGTCATTGAAAGTTCACACGAATGGTTAAGTCTGATGCTTTTTTTGGGTTAAGATTACTTGACCTTTTCTTTGAATGGCTTGCCCCCATCCCAGCTCAAATTGATCACCAGCGAATCGTTTGCATCCGTAATTTCCTGCGTGAGCGGGGAGAATCGAAAGGAGCTGTACTTCTTCGGAGCATGCCAAAGAACCTCCGTGCTGCTCAAGTACTCTGCACCGTTGACTTCCACTTTGTGCACGCCCGGCACAACACCGTCGGCTGCTCCATAACTGCTCAGTGTGAATCGACCACTTTCATCGAGTTCAGCCTGGGAAGGCCGAGCGTTCTTGGGCACGAAACGCACAAATCCATGAGTCAACGGTTTGCCGTCGATCAGCACTTGTCCGGAAACCAATTTGCGCTCAGGCCGCCCGTCGCCGCAACCGATCATTACGACCATAAGGGCGGCCATTGAGCACGAAACGGCAATGGTTTTTCCGACCGTGGCGGAGCGATGGGTGCCAACGCTCACCATTCTTGCCCATTGCTCTTGCGTCTCCATAACCATCCCTGTCCCCCCAGTTCTGAGTCCATGCAATGATAAAAACTCACGCAATCCTGAATCCACAGGTCTAATTGCGGCTTGAGTTCGGCGCGACGAATCGGCGGATCCGGATAATGGCGGTGACAGCAAGCATGCACAATGCCAACGAAGTCGGCTCCGGAACAGTAGCCTCGGACAGGGCTGAGCCGCTGCCGCTCGTCTCCCCGAAATGGCTCTTCCAGTAATTGTAGTCGCCAATATCGGCCATTCCGTCGTCGTCATTAATTAGCGGGCCGCCCGGATAGGCGTTGCGCCAGATGGTGTAGTCAGCGGCGTCGATGACGTTGTTGTCGTTGTAATCGCCAGGCAGGCCAAGCACCACGCCGAGCGAGACTTGAGTGAAGTCGATTCCGTCGACGTCAACTATCTCGACAATCAATGGCGTAGCCGCACTTGTGGTAAAAAATCCGCTGGAAATAAGGCCTTGAACTGCGGAAACGCTTTCCTCCGAATTCTTGAACTGCAATAGTCCGCCGCTGTTGATTTGAATCGTGCCGGAACTGACAGATTCGTTGAAGCTTTTGGCCCTCAGGATTCCCCCGTCCAGCGTGATTGAGCCCCCGATTCGTAGATAGCTTTTCGACTCAAACAATCCATCGCTGATGTCGACCATGACATTTGGAGCCTGGGGAAACGTGGAGCCGGAGGGATCACCGCCGAGCTCCGCTGCACCATCGACCAGAATCGTACCGCCATCCATGTGCATTTCGGAGAGACGATGCATTTTAAATAGTCCTGTCGTCGTGACATTGAACACAGTGGTCGAACCCACGTGGATCATGCCGCCGGACATATTGAGCACACTTTGAGCGTCGTAAGTTAGGTCGCTGGTCCAATCCAAGTAGACATTTCCGCGGGTGTAGACCGTGCCGTCGGTCATGGTCATTTCGCCATGCGAACCGCTGCCAATCCACAGGGTGTCCGCGGTGACATCACCGCCGCTCAAATTGAAGTAACCGGGGTAGCGTTCTTCAGCAGTTTCCACATCGGCGTTGCCGACGCGGATTCTGGTAGAAGAACTACTGCACGTGTAGGGCGAAAAACCGCAGTTATCGCGGAGGGCAAGCGTGCCGCCAGTCATCGTTAGCGTGCCTGGCCCGTTCGCCCGGCCGATGCGAATCTCATAGGCCTCGGCAACGTCGCCCGGCCCAATCAGGGGCGCGTTGGTGCCGTAGCCAGTCGAAGTGCCGGAACCAAGATGAGAACCGTCGGTGATCTCGACGCGCGTGGATTTATCGGGAACCAGGGGGCCAAAGCCACCATCCGGATCGGAGAAGCCGTCGCTCCAATTCTCGGGCGTCATCCAGTCGGTGGGATCCTCAGGCTGAGGATCCTCGTCTGACTTGCCATCGTAATCATAAGTAAACGATTGCGCCGAGACGACGGGTGAGATCAGAACGACGAGAACAATGACCAATCCAAGATTCGTAACAACCCGCGACATTGCGACTACTCCCAATGTTCAATTCGAAGGCGACGCAAATAGCATTTGAGGATGCCCATCAAGCGCCTATTAAGCGTTTCTCACTGTCTGACCGACTAATTCCCTAACTGGTGTAACTTTGTACTTCCACCCAAAGGACAAGGATGGTCGATCCTACAAGCCGAGTCTGCCCGGTCTTATAGTCAATGACGGCAAGTCGGTTGGCACAAAGAGTAATTATTTCAGCAGTTCGAAAGACTCCTGTTGCCCTAAGTTTCGCTACATCACCGAAAATGCGGCGACCTCTTCCTGTGTTTGCTGGATACAGAAATAAACTATTCGATCAGCGATTCTTACATACAAGACGCTGGTATTAGCAAGGGCGCCAGGACTCCCTGACGCCCTTGCTGAAAACTGTCTCCCCAAATTCTTTTTGCGACAGCACCACATGCCGCGGTATCAGGAACGCTTCCTCCACAACAAGCCAATGAGACCTCCGAAGCTCAGCAACAAGACAGTTGCCGGCTCGGGGACGACAGCGACCTGAGTAAACAATACATCCGCGCGTCCGAAGTACTCGGGCACAATGACGGTTGAAACTCCCAGCTGGAGCGGAGAGGACTCAAGTGTTGAAATGCGTCCCGACAAGATCAGGCTTTGCGCCTCAACAAGAGAGAAAAAGGCCTGCTCGATTTGCAGCTTTCCCGCGCTATTAATCTGGATGAAACTCATCAGCCGCGTAGGGTCATCGCCTTCAAGATCCGGATTATCGGTCCACTCATTGCTCCGCATGATCCCACCATTAATGGTCAATCGCGCGGGACCCGCGGGAGTGGCGCCCCCCATGTTGAGCTTGTCGATGGTTGACATCAGGCCGCCGTTGATGGTGACGGTACTCGTATCCAAAATATAGAAATCATCGTCGGCAATGATTTCGCCGCCGTCCATGACAAGCGAGCCATTGGAAGACATCTGTAGTCGATCGCCGATGTGGACGGTACCAGCCGACATATAAAGCGAACTGTTCGCGCCGATATTGAAATCGTCACCGGTGCTCGCGCTGCCTCCGGTCATGATCATGGACCCAATGCCGCCGCCGACGCCGAGTTCGATATCATCTCCGGAATCAAGCCCACCGCCACTGATCGTCAGAGAACCATTGCCCAGCGCGGTTCCGACGTGGACATCAAATGCGGTCTGCCCGGGCATCGTGTTGTCGATGACTACGCCTGCGAGAGGAATTCTCGCGGCAGTGATTGGATTGGGGGGCGCGACCGGGTTGCTGCCGTCGCCAGGTGAATCATCTGGAAGGATTGTAATACCCCAATTTGCCGGATCGTCCCAGGAAGTGCCATCGCCACCGCCGTCGAATGTATATTCGCCTACGGCGTACGAGATCGAAGTTTGCACGCTAAGCGTCAGAATGACGACTACAATACTCAAACACACTTTGTACATTGGCAAGCTCCCTAATCTAGATGTCTACTTCAATACGCTCCCACTCTACAGTTGGCAAACTTCGCTGTTCGACAGCGCGGCAATTCACTTGTCGCTGACGTCAATTGTCGCTGATGAGATCTCGGCCAAATCTCAATGGCTATTGTCTCGCACTATTCGTTCGACTTCCTCTCCGAACGACTTAATCGTACACAATCTCAAAAGTCACCGCAAACAAATTGCTACCGGTGTTCGCAGTTTGGAAAACAACTCCTGCCTAACCGACGCACCATCGCGATGTCCATCGCGCGATCCCAGGCGACACACCCATCGCTTCAGCGCGCGATCGGTCATCGTGGTAAACCCGCCGCCAATAGTTGGAGCAATCTTGACCACCGAGTAAACTCGCGGCATGAACTCGGGGCCCGCAGCGGACCGATTGGTTAGCTGCTACTCCAAGCCAAATTTCGGACGTATGAATTCAGTTGCCCACTGCTGATTTTGCCGATAATTCATCCAAAAAACCTTAAAATGCGGTCCCAAGTGATGTTTTTCCCGCCATGCGGGCTATGTAGTCGTCGCAATACCCACCTGCCTGGGGAAGAAGGAAGTTGATCATTCTTCGTGGGGGCGGCAGTGAAAAGCCGAGATCTTTCCGCACCCTGCCAAAGTCTCTGTATTTTTTATGGCAATTTCTCCCCTATCAGACTGATTGTATTGTGGACGTACCGGGAAACCCGGACGCACCGCAAAACCACCATGCAGCTCGCGGCACGATGCCGGATTGGTCTACTTCTGCGACGAAATAGTGCACGATCAAACTGACGATGACGATCGGTTCATCCGGCTCTTTAGCAAGAGTCAATTCAACCTGTACGCATTCATTTTGGGCATGACTCACAACATGGCAGATGCAGACGACCTGCTTCAAGAACTGAACGTGGCGCTGTGGAGAAAGCGACATGTTTACAATCCGGATCAGGACTTCCTCCATTGGGCCATCGGTTTTGCAAGAATTGAGATCAAAAACTATCGCAGGAAGAATGCCAAGAATCGACTCTTGTTCAGCGACGACGTATTGAACAGCTTGGCAGCTGATTGGCCGAGCGACATGTCATATCATGAACAGCGTCTTGCGGCACTGGCATCTTGCGTAAAAAAACTAGGCAACGTCGAATATCAATTCGTATCAGGTTTTTACCGGATGAACGTTTCTGTCAACAGACTTGCCGAGCTGCACAGCACCCCGGCCAGTACGATTTATAAGATTCTGAATCGTGCGCGAGAATCACTCTACCGGTGTGTACAGCGAGCGGTTGAACAGACGTCATTCCCCACGCAGCCTTAAACCCCAGGTGAGACGCTAGAGCAACAGCGGTAGTGAGCCTTTTGGTTGATTGACACGCGATGCGGTTCGACAATGGATGATCCAAAAGAAAAGCTAGATCTCGCACGCATTCAGCAGTTGTTGAATCATGAGTTTAATGGCGCGATTACTCCTGAGGATCGCCGGGATTTGGAGCAACTTCTAGTCGAATCTTCGGTGGCGCGGGAGGTCTACTGGGAGAGACTGTCCGTCCACGCTGGTTTGTGTTGGATGTATCGGGGAAAGCTCGAGTGCGACAACCGGCTTGTCGATCTCGAATTGGGGCAGGCGGACTCGCCAGATGTTGTACTGGCGAGTCCTCGTCGAGACGGTGCAACCCGGTGGTTGCGCTGGATGGCGATGGCCATTGCCCCGCTGCTGTTCCTAGCAATTTGGATTGGCTGGGGGATGGGCCGGAACGACGAGCCGTCGGTTTCTCGCGCCAATGCCGAGAGGTCGACCAATGGGAGCGACCAGATTGGGGTATTGGCTCCACTTTCAACGGATTGCCGATGGTCTTTCGGGGCTGCAGGGGACAATAGTCGGCAAGAGTTTCGAAATTTTGACACGGTGTGGCTCAATCGAGGAGCCGCCGAATTGAGATTGGTCAATGGGACGACTGTTCAATTGGAGGCGCCGCTCATTTTGGAGATGGTCTCAATTGATCGCGCACGCGTGCTCCGCGGCGCGTGACCGTCGACGTCGCCGACGGCGCAAATGGATTTATTGTCGATACAGCCGTAGCAAGAATCGTCGACCATGGGACAACTTTTTCTGTTGATGTATCAGACTCAACGAATACAGATGTCGTTGTCTTTCAAGGCGAAGTCGAAGTAAATTTCATGCAACATGAGGCCGGAACGGCGGCCGGAAGCGTCGAATCAACAAAGCGGTTGCGGACTGGTGAGGCTGCTCGTGTTGAGGAGGATGGAACACTCAGTCGCATCGTGAATGTTCAGCGACCTGATTTTTCGGAGAATCACACCCACCCATCAGTGGTGAAGGAGGTTCGAGACAATTTCGTCCGCGAGCAAACCATGAAATACTACGAAATCGTCCATGGCGGCATGCGCGAAGACGTTCCGGCATTCGTAGACCGCGATTACCAGTGGAACGGTGTGGACATTCGGGGCATTCCGACCTATCTCGTGGGCGGCGACTACGTAAAGACGTTTAATGACGACAAGGTGACGCAGAATCTCGTTATCACGGTCACATTGGAACGCCCGGCAATTCTTTATCTGTTGGTCGATGATCGCCTCAAACAAACCAATTGGCTAGTTGATCAGTTCGTGGATACAGGTGATGACATAGGTCTCGATGAGGGACCACATATTCCGAACGATGTCCGGAAACTGGCCGATGGGCCAGGTGAAAGCATCGACCAAGTGCATTCCATTTGGAAGTGCCGAGTGCCTTCCGCAAAAACTATTTCAATCGGACCCTATCTCCCGTCCGCTCCTGAGGCCAGCAGCCTTGGAACGAAGACTGGTTTGGGCATGTATGGGATTGTCGCCGTGCCATTGACAGCGGACGATGAACTATGAAGCAGTTCCTTGCAGATTAGCTGCGAAGAAAGGTGCGTTTGAAGCCGCCATTCGGAAATGGCCTAGATGTTCTTGATGTATGTGATCTCAACGACACACGTTATGCGAAGTCTACCAAGCTAAGAATTGTGAATGTTCTTTGAAAGGAGCGATTTCGATGGCCATTTCTCGCCGACATTTTCTCCGCAATACCGCAATGGCGGGCGCATCTCTGGCGCTTCCCGTTGGAAAGGCCTTCAGTTCGGTCTCGCCAAATGACCAAATTCGTGTAGCAGTTGTCGGAGTCGGAGGACGCGGCAAGGATCACATTGACGGATTTGGCAGGCACGTCGTTGCATTATGCGACGTCGACCAACATTTCCTTGACTTGAGAGCCAATGAAATCGAGGACCAATACGGCACCAGAGTTGAAAAATACAGCGACTATCGCAAGCTGCTCGAAAACAAGAACATCGACGCCGTTTCGATTGCCACGCCAAACCACACGCACTCACTCATTGGCATCGCCGCAATCCAGGCCGGCAAAGATGTATATACTGAGAAGCCGATTTCCCACAACGTGTGGGAAGGCCGACAGCTAGTGAATGCGGCGCAAATATGGCCGTGTCGTGCAGTGTGGAACGCAATTGCGTTCCAGCCCAAGCGTGATCTCCGCGGTGGAATATGTGCGTCAGGGGAAGCTGGGCAAATTGCTCTATGTCATCGGCACGTGCTATAAGCCGCGCAAGAGTATCGGCATGAGCAATGCGCCTCTGAGTTTTCCCGAATTCGTTGATCGTAACTTGTGGCTCGGACCAGCTGCCGACGTCGCCATTTTCCGCCCGGAGAAGAATTCTAAAGGAGGGTATTTGCCACACTATGATTGGCACTGGGATTTCAATACCGGTTGTGGCGACATCGGCAACCAAGGCATCCACGAAATGGACTTGTGCCGATGGTTTTTGAACGAGGAGTCACTCCCTCCACGCGTGATGAGCATTGGAGGTCGTGTCGGTTATAAGGATGCCGGCAATACGCCAAATACGCAGATCGTGTTTTATGGATATGAAAAGGCGCCGCTCATTTTTGAAGTGCGCGGTCTGCCGAAATCAAAGGCAGCCCAAAAAAATTGGGGAAGTTCGATGGACGAATTCCGCGGATCTTCGATTGGCGTTATCGTCCAGTGTGAGCAAGGCTCGATTTTGATTAATGATTACGAGCAGGCTCGGGCTCTGGACAACAACGGAGTGGTAATTGAGCATTGGACTGGCTCAGGTGATCACTTTCAGAATTTCCTGCAAGCGGTTCACTCTCACAATCCGCAGCAGTTGAACGCCGACGTACTACAGGGACACCTTTCAAGTGCCCTCTGTCATGTAGGAAATATTTCCTACAGGCTGGGTACCAGGGCGTCTGTCAATGCGATTGGAAACGAGGTGTCAGGCGATGAGTTACAGGCCGATTCGTTCGAGCGAATGGTAAGCCATCTCAAAGCCAACGAAGTTGACATAGCTGGCGAAGTTCTCACGATGGGTCCTTGCCTGGAAATCGACAATAAGTCGGAGCGATTCGTTGGCAACGAGCGGGCGAACGAACTGCTGGCCCGTGAGTGTCGTCAACCGTTTGACGTTCCCGACATGTCGGCATGAGTTCATGCTCTGCGGTCCGGGTAGACTTCGGCGAATCGGTTGCGCGAGTTGTGGTTTGTCTTCAGCCTTCATTGGGAAGGAATTATGTCTTGCGTTAGACTGCTGCTGTTCGTAGGCATGACTATGCCAGGCGGTCTCGTCTGTGCTGTCTGTGGTGCGCAAACACTCCAGAGCAGCTCACAGCCCGCGGCGAAGGCTTCTCCCCAGACGGTAGACTCGTCGATGCCGCCGGTCGACTACTTGAGAGACATTCGTCCTATTCTTTCCCATAATTGCTATGCGTGTCACGGTCCAGACGAAGAGGCCCGCCAAGGGAATTTACGTTTGGATCAGTTGGATAGTGTGATGGGAGAGTGCGACTCAGGGGCAATCCCGATCGTGTCTGGCAGTCCGGAAGAAAGCGAAATTATTCGGAGGATATCCAGCGACGCTGAATCCGAGATGATGCCGCCCGTCGATTCGGGCAAGTCGCTGACGCACGAGCAGATCTCGCTTATTCGCCGTTGGATTCAGCAGGGCGCACCTTGGAAAGAACATTGGTCCTTCGCTCCCTGCCGGCGACCGGCGCTTCCACGCGTTAGCAGTCGCGATTGGCCTCGCAACTCCATCGACTATTTCATTCTTGCGAAACTCGACGAGCAGGATTGGAAGCCCTCACAAGAGGCAGAAAAGGCGATCTTGATCCGTCGGGTTACGTTCGACCTGACGGGACTTCCTCCCACGTTGGCCGAAGTGGACGCCTACTTAGCTGACAAGTCGCCAGACGCCTACGAGCGACTTGTCGATCGCCTGCTTCGATCGCCTCGGTACGGCGAACACATGGCTCGGTTCTGGTTGGACGCAGCTCGATATGCGGACACGCACGGAATGCATCTCGATAATTTTCGCCAGATGTGGCTGTATCGAGATTGGGTTGTCCGTGCGTTTAACGAGAACCTTCCATACGATCAATTCACGATTCAGCAATTGGCGGGAGATCTATTGCCGAATCCAACGATCGATCAACAGGTTGCAACGGGATTCTGTCGCTGCAACGTCACGACGAACGAAGGGGGAACGATCGAAGATGAGGTCTACGTGCGCAACGTGGTCGATCGCGTGAGCACAACGGGGGAGGTGTTCCTGGGCATGACTGTGGGCTGTGCCGTGTGTCACGACCACAAATTTGACCCCATCTCGCAGAAGGAGTTCTATCAGCTATTTGCTTTCTTCAATAGCCTCGACGGCCCGCCGATGGACGGCAACGTGGAGGATCCGGCCCCGGTGGTTCGTGTCCCCGACGACAAGCAAACAGCGTCGCTCGACGCGCTCCAGGAAAAAATCAGCGAGATTCGATCGAAGCGCAACGAACGAATGCTGGCGCACGACCTCGATTTCATGCATTGGCTCTCCGAACGTCAAAAACAAAGCGCGAGCGGGCAACTCGATTCTGCACTTGCTGTCAGCGAAGGATTGGTCGTTTGCTGCAAGTTTGAAACGATCGATGGAGACCAAGTTGACAATGAAGCCGCGCCGGAGAAACCCGGTCGAATTGTGGGTAAGCCACGACGGATCGAAAGCCCTGCGGGGCACGGCTTGGAACTCGGAGCGGGCGACTACATAGAATTGGGCGACTCAGGCGACTTGGACGACGAAGCACCATTTGCCTTTGGAGCCTGGGTCAAGACTCGTGATGGACTACGAGGAACGATTCTCGCCAAGATGGACTTAAGCGACTTGAACAAAGGCTATGTACTTTCGGTCGAAGATGGAATCGTGACGACAGAAGTGAACAAGAATTCTCCGGGATATTGTCTCAAGGTGGCCACGCAGGAGAAGGTACTTCCACCTGGCGAGTGGCACCACGTATTTGTTACATACAACGGCTCCAAGATGGCTAGCGGCGTCGTGATTTTCGTCGATGGCGAGCCGCAAACCATGGATGTGGTCGCCGATTCTTTGAAGTACAAGGGCGGAATTCACGTTCCCAAGCCCCTTCTAGTGGGCCTCCGAGATCAAGGGGAAGGTTTCGCGGGTGGGTGTATCGACGACGTGCGCGTGTATGCGCGACGGCTCTCCGACGCCGACGTCCGCGCAATTCATGCCAGCAGTCAGCTCTCACACATGCTGAAGATACCACGCGACGATTGGACCGATCAGCAAGTCCGGATTGCCCGACAAT
Organism: uncultured Planctomycetota bacterium; assembly: GCA_963847905.1. Taxonomy (GTDB): domain Bacteria; phylum Planctomycetota; class Planctomycetia; order Pirellulales; family Lacipirellulaceae; genus DASYDU01. Next base: position 220,053 of record CAWKBP010000014.1, read on the forward strand.
TTTATTTTTCCCAAAATGACTGCGATTTCATCGCATTGACCAACCAGCTCGAAGAAATCGAAGATGAGCTCCGGATTGAAGAGTCGAAGGTTCCATCGACGCCCGTGTTTCGCGAAGCCAAGACGAAGCGCGACGCGTTTGTTTTGCTGCGAGGTCAGTACGATCAGCTCGGAGATAAAGTCGAGCGACTCACTCCGGAATGTCTGCCCTCGATGGAGGATGGACTATCGAAAGACCGGTTGGGTCTGGCGAAATGGATGGTCTCGGCGGACAACCCATTGACGAGTCGTGTGGCAGTGAACCACTTCTGGCAGCAGGTGTTTGGGATCGGTTTGGTCAAAACGAGCGAGGATTTTGGTAGCCAGGGTTCGCCACCCTCTCACCCGGCACTACTGGATTGGATGGCAGTCGAGTTCCGCGAAAGCGGGTGGGACATCAAAGCCTTGATGAAACTAATGGTGATGTCGGCGACCTATCGACAGAGTTGCTATGCCAGTTCCACTCTGTCGACACAAGATCCGGAAAATCGGCTTCTTGCCCGCGGGCCCCGCTTTCGACTTGATGCCGAGATGCTGCGCGATCAAGCGTTAGCCGTCAGCGGATTGCTGGTGGAGCAATTGGGTGGCCCAAGCGTTAAGCCACCTCAACCCCTAGGGCTTTGGAAGTCCGTGGGATATACAGATTCGAACACGGTCAATTTTGTAGCCGACACGGGGAACGACAAAGTTCATCGACGTACGCTCTACACGTTTGTAAAACGAACTGCTCCGCCACCCCAGCTTAGCACGTTTGATGCGCCATCGCGCGAATCGTGTAGTGTACGCCGCGAGCGCACTAATACACCGCTGCAGTCGCTCCTGCTCCTCAATGACCCGCAGTATTTCGAAGCCGCACAAGCTCTGGCTCGTCGCGTGGCTGATGCACGCGAAAAGTCACCAGCCGCTCGCGCAGCCTATCTCTATCGTCTGTGCACGGCGCGTTACGCAACTGACGAAACGACGTCCGAGTTGGTGGGCCTTTATCAAGACCAGCTGGACAAATTCGAGCATGACGAAGCTGCTGTTTTAAGTCTAGCTGGCAGTAAGCAGGATTTGGCCGATGTCAATCTGGAGCAAGACGAATTGGCAGCGTGGACAGTTGTAGCAAATCTAATTTTGAACATGGATGAAGTCGTAACCAAAAACTGACCTTGATCATTGATTCGCGGAAGTACGGCAATGGACCCGATTCAAGAATACTTGCGGGCTGTAAATCGGCGTCACTTTTTCAAACAAAGTGCGTTGGGGCTTGGTACGGCCGCCCTCGCCTCGATGATGCCAAGTCAGTTACTTGCGTCGACCAGCACTGGCAATCCGGCGGGCGGTTCGCTTTGCTTGCCGCACTTTGCACCGAAGGCGAAAAGAGCCATCTATTTGTTCATGGCTGGTGGCCCGTCCCAAATGGACCTGTTCGACTACAAGCCGACGATGGCTGATTGGTACGATAAGGATCTCCCCGAGTCGGTCCGGATGGGGCAACGGCTCACTACCATGACAAGCGTCCAGGGTCGATTTCCGCTTGCTCCTTCCAAGTACAAGTTTCAGCAATATGGAAAAAGCGGCGCCTGGATCAGCGAACTGCTGCCCTACCATGCCCGCATGGTCGACGACATGGCCATCGTCAAATCGGTCCATACCGATGCGATCAACCATGACCCGGCGATTACCTACATGTGTACCGGCAACCAGCTCCCGGGTCGGGCCAGCCTCGGCGCATGGCTTAGTTATGGCCTGGGTACGATGAACGAGGATTTGCCTGCGTTCGTGGTCATGACGTCTTCCTGGAGTGCCAAGAAAGATGGACAAGCGTTGTACAACCGCTTGTGGGGTTCTGGCTTCCTGCCTAGCAAGTACCAGGGCGTCGCGCTTCGCAGTAAGGGCGATCCCGTGCTGTATTTGTCGAACCCATCAGGCATCGACGCTACCACGCGCCGTCGAATGCTCGACTCCCTGGCCAGATTGAACGAGCATACGCAGGCCGAATTTGGCGATCCGGAAACACTGGCCAGAATCGCGCAATATGAGATGGCCTTCCGGATGCAGAGCTCGGTGCCGGACTTGACCGATCTCAGCGGCGAACCACAACATGTTCTCGATATGTACGGACCAGACGTCGCCAGGCCCGGTTCGTTCGCCGCCAGCTGTCTCTTGGCGCGGAGAATGGCTGAGCGCGATGTTCGGTTTGTGCAGATTTTCCACCGCGGCTGGGACCAGCATCAGGACGTCGCTCACGATCTACCCAGCCAGGCCCTCGACATCGATCAGCCCTGTTGGGCGTTGATCCAGGACCTCAAGCAACGGGGCCTGCTGGAAGACACCCTCGTGGTATGGGGTGGTGAATTCGGTCGCACCATCTACTGCCAGGGTGAATTGTCGCGCGACAATTACGGTCGTGATCACCACCCGAGGTGCTTCACGGTGTGGCTGGCGGGCGGTGGTATCAAACCGGGAGTAGTTTATGGTGAAACGGACGAGTTTTGCTACAACATCACGGAGAACCCGGTGCACATCCACGATCTCAACGCGACGATCCTGCATTGCATGGGAGTTGACCACAATCGCCTCACCTATAATTTCCAGGGACTGGACATGAAACTTACCGGGGTCGAAGAGCAGCACCCGGTGGACGGCATATTGATCTGAGTTCGAGCAGCATGATTCGAGTCCCTTGAGATCGCCCATCGCATTGGTGCGAATGATCGGTGCGCAGATGAAACTTAAGACCAATGGCCTTTCACGTCGGAATTTCTTGGCAGCGGCGGCTGGGGCAGGCGCCGCTGCCATTTCTGCTCGCAGTTATGCGCGTATCCTGGGCGCGAACGACCGCATCGGCGTGGGACTGATCGGCGTCGGAGACATGGGCAGTGAACATGTGGCTGCCCTGGCGAAGTTAACCGAGTCAAACAACTTGGAACCTGTTGCAGTCGCCGATTGTTGGACGAAGCGCGCGGAAGAGGGCGCTGCTGAAGCTCGGTGCGCCCAATTCGCTGCAGGATTATCGAAAACTGCTGGAATTCAAAGAGATCGACTATGTGACGATCGCTACTCCGGAGCATCAGCATGCTCCGATGGCGCTCAATGCGATGGATGCCGGGAAGCACGTGTACTGTGAAAAGCCGCTCGCCCATACGATTGAACAAGGCTTTGAAGTGTGGGATAAGTCCAAGGCAACGGGGAAATCGGTGCAGGTCGGCATCCAGGGGATGTCCGATGATAGCTATGCCTCGGCTGGCAATGCGATTCGCGACGGACTGTTGGGAAGAGTCGTTCAAGCCCAGATCGAGTACGTCCGGCGTTATGGTGAGCAAGGTTTCTGTCGCGTACCCGATTTAGATGGTTCGATGCCTAGGCCGGACAATTTAAATTGGGAGATGTGGTTGGGCAACGCGCCGAAGGTTCCTTGGAATCCGCATCACTACTTCGAGTGGCGTAACTACTCGAGCTACTCCGGAGGAATTGCTACGGACTTGTTTACGCACCGCCTCGCACGCATTTTGAAGGCCTGTGACCTCACCTATCCGCGTCGAGTGGCAGGATTGGGAGGCATCTGGCAGTGGCCTGACGGACGAGATTTGCCCGACAATTTTGAGATGATTTGCGAATACCCTCGGGGAATGACGGTCCATGTGCTGGGGACGATGAGCAATCGCCATCCCATAGAACATTGTATTCGCGGCTATCGAGGGACGCTGCTCTTTACCGAGGATGGTTGGATCGCACAAGACAAGGACGGTAAGACGCTTGCCGAACATAAGAAATCAGGGGCAGAAGATATCGTTCTGCACCATACGAATCTTCACAAGCACTTGCGCAACGGCGATCCGCTGAATTGTCCCATTGATTTTGCGGTGATGCCTCTTGTGACGTTGTGCATGGCCAACGAATCGTGGCGAACAGGGCAAATGCTCGCCTGGGACTCAGAGAATAAAGCCGTCGTCTCCGCCGCGGAACTATCGCTCAACCCTTACCCCGACCGCGCAATACCCCGGACTTGAGTCCCGGCTGCGTCAGGGCCACGAGCTCCGTCGATTCGCAGTCGACGCCAGAGTTGCCTGGCAGCGACGTTCATCGCTTGCCGGCAAACAGGTTTCGGCCCTCGACGAGGCTGCGCAGCTTGCCGTCCGCAACGCTCCGCGGAAGCATCCACAGACCACAGTCGGGATGCACGTATTGGATACGCTCCATACCTAGTTCGTCCGCCGCTCGTTCGATCCGTTGGGCGACTTTCTCAGGGGTTTCGACCTCATTATCTTTGATATCGACGACACCGATTCCCAGGCCGATCGTCGACTTAACCTCTTTCAGCATTGAGAGTTCCGTCTCCGGGCGTCGAGCGATTTCGAGCACAACATGATCCACTTCGAGCGCGTTGAGAAAGGAGATGAGTTTCTCGTAGGTGCCCTTTTGAATGGTTTGGCCCCCATAGTTGCCATAGCACAAATGAACGGCCTTCTCGCCTCGGGCGCCGGCCAAAACGCGATTGATTCCGGCGGCGGCAATCGCTCCGTCTTCGGCATGTCCGGTGACATTGGCTTCATCGACTTGAATCACGTCCGCGTCGATGCCCGCCAATTGATCCTTAAGGACATCCGCCAATGCCATCACCAAACTTTCCAAATCGCCGTAGTGTTCGTCAGCCAGCACCTTCGCCAGCATGTAGGGACTCGTCAGCGTGAATTTCTTGGGAGAGGTCGTCAGGCAGCGGTACAATTCATAGTCCTGCCGCAAGTTCAAGCGACCTGGCGCCAGCGGCTGGGTAACGACGCCCGCTGGCTGGGATCGATATTTTGCCTCCGGCTTCGTCTGCCAGACGGTCAATTGTTCGGCCGACAGGTACGGCTCAATTCCCGCCATCGGTTTGACAAAATAGTCGATCATGCCGTTCGTATCCGCATGATTGATGTCCCACCGATATAATTCACCATCGGCCACGACGTCGATTCCGGCGAGTTCTTGCGTCTTGACCACCGCCATCATCGCATCGCGGAGGCTTTCCGTGGTACTGAATACTCTGAGCCAAATCGGCACAGGATAACTGCCCACAACGGTTGTCTTGATCATCTTGTGCTTTCCCGCCATTGTTCAACTGACAGCATCGAATTCATATCAGGTTCCACTGCAAAGCCAAATCCTATGCATTGTAGCGATGCGATTTTGAATCGCCCAGCACGCACTTTCGGTACGACACGTCCATTTCTGAGTTCATAAAAGTCTCCATGGGATGCGAGCGCTTCGTCTTGCTGTGCCTGCGGCAAATAGCTAAGTCCTGGATGATAGTGGTGTCCGTTGCGCTCTACATGCTCAAGGCCCAGAGTCGCCACGAGACAAAGGTCGGCCTGCACGGGAACGATGCCGACGCTACAGAGGTCTTCGCCGGTCATCACCAAGTAGTCGCCTCGTCCGCGATCGTTTCGTAGCCAAGTCAGCCCGGCATTCAGTAGGCTCTTGACGGTGCCCTTACAGTTCTTGCTGCTCACCCCGCGGTAGCCGGACTCGATCGCCGTGGCGTAGGAATCCAACTTTCCGTCTGCCTCATCAATGATCACGGGCTTGTGAACAGCCAGTTCTCGGACGGCGTCGAGATACTCGGCCCGGAACGAAACACCGCGAGCCAGCGGCTGTTCGACGGCAAGAGTGTTTCCCCAAAGTGTTTCTAGCTCGTGGGTTGCGCGGATCATCTCCACAAGATCATGTAAGTCCTCCGCTGTCCCATACAGTTCGTTTCCGTCCAGCGTCATTCGATAGTCATTACCCAAATGCCTTTCGACAATTGTCGCAATCGCGATTAATCGTCGCCGGTCGGTTTCCGGTTGGCTAGAAAGCTTGACTTTGAAATAGCGAACCCCCGACCGTTGGACGTACTCTTCCATGGCCTGTGGAAAACCGTCTTCCAACCGCTCATCGATTGAAATGTCTGCAGCCGTCAGTGGGTCTCCCAATCCGATCGTGTGGCGGACGTAAATCGACTCCTTGGGCTTCGCGGGCAGCCAGTCTGCAGGAACGAGTCCGGCTAACTCGGTATGAACTCTCCCGGGCTCGATCGCATAAAGATTCACGCGCACCGCCGCGGCAAACGATAGACCGGCCGCGCGAGCTAGCGCATCCATGATCGCCCGTTCAACTAAGCTCACCCCGAAGCTGCAGAGCAAATCCGTGAATCCCAGGTTGGCAGAGCGTTCACGCACCCTGTCAAAGGCCATCAGCCAGGCCTCAAAGAAATTGACCGGTGTTGCCGCCACTTCGAGGAATGATTCTTCGCTCAGGCGAATGACCGTCAGCATGTCGTCGATTTGCTGATCGAAAGTTTTCTCGGGCGATTTATCGAACCACAGCGGTGGCAAGCAATCGCCGCTGTAACCCGTCTGCTTGCGGCCGGTGACTTCGATGGTCACGGCAAGGACTGCTTGAGGACACCAAGTCAGGCAAGCAATTCCGTATTTGAATGGGAGCCGAGTTTTTGAGTTAAGCAAGCCAAGCTGGGTCGCTTTGAGTGAAAAGTTCATGTCCATTCGTCTCGCAACGCGTTGCCCTGGACCGTAGCCACAAATCACCACGGCGCGACTCCATCATCAGGCTGTTGCCCCCTGATGTCAACTATCAGATGAGGCGAGCAACGGGCGCGTGAAGGCGACCCCGTTCACATGGAAAGCGACGGGAGTAATCGCAAACATTGTGTCGACAGATGTACCGAGTCTTTACTATCTGTGTCTTGCGCATTAGGATTATTTTATCGACTTTCGACTATATCGATTACTCTAAATCGATGGATATCTGGGCAGGTCCGTGTGGCGGATGCACAAGAACGGAAGGTATTGAAGCATGAAACTTGGCCTTTTTTCCGTCAGTTATGCGGGCTACTGGGGCCAACATAAGTTGGACCTGACAGCTTTTATCGCCAAGGCCGCCGAACTGGGCTTTGAGTCCGTGATGCTCGCCGGAAAGCGGCCTCATCTTTCGCCGCTTGAGGCAGACGCAAACTACATTGCTTCGATTCGAAGCGCGCTCAATAAGCATAATATCTCTTGCGGCGTAATCGCCGCCTACACAGACTTGTCGCCCGCGGCGGCAGCTGAAGTGCCCTACTTGGAGATGCAGATCTCGTACGTTGAATCGCTTGCCCGCATAGCCGCCGATTTGGGAGCCGGTGTGGTCCGAGTCTTCACAGCCTACGAAACAGAAGCACATAGTTTCCACACCATCTGGAGTGGGGTTGTGCAGTCCCTGCGCGAGATGTGTGATCGTGCCGCAGCCTACCGCGTAGATCTGGCCGTGCAAAACCACCATGATTTCGGCGTGCAAAGTGACGTCTTGTTGGAGTTGCTGAACGATGTCGATCGACCGAATTGCAAGCTGGGATTCGACGCTTGGTCTCCCGCCTGCGCGGCGAAGATCTCTACGAGTGTGCCAGAAAGATGGCGCCGCATACGGCGATCACGACAAACGCCGACTACATCCGCATGCCTCGCTTCCACTACCGACCGCAACTCGTCAATTACGAGCGAGCCTTGCCAGACACCGTGCGGGCGGTAACATTCGGTGAAGGCTTTATCGACTACGCCGAATTCTTTCGCGGATTGAAGGACGGTGGATTTGACGGGATAGCCAATTACGAGATGTGCTCACCGCTACGCGGCGGAGGCTCGCTCGAAAACCTGGATTCGTTCTCGACTCACTATCTCGAGTGGATGAAATCGCACACGTAAAAAATTCGCCGATTCGCCTTTCATCCGGGCCCTAGGCGAATGCTTCGCGCAGCTGGGCGAGGAGCTTTGGGCATTCCACTTGCGGATCGCCCTCGTCTTCGTACTCCAGTACGATGTAGCCGCGGTAACCAGCATCGCGCATTATCTTTGCCAATCGTGGGAAATCACTGGGCTCCTTGTGCTCCTGCGCATCCTTCATCGAAGCCTTGATTTGGACGTTTACTGCGTAGGGTGCCAACTGCGAGAGGTCGCTGTAGGGGTCCTTCGATATAAAATTACCAGTGTCCAGGTTGATTCCGAACCAAGGACTCTGCACGTCGCGTACGAAAGACATTATGCCTTCGATGGTGAGGGTTGGACCGCCATGGTTCTCCAGGGCCAAATAAACGCCGTGTTGCCCCGCATACTCACAACATTCTTCGATACCGGAGACAATCAACTCATGAGTTCGCTCGGGAGTTACGCCTTCCTGTTGGCTGCCGGCAAAGATGCGAATCACCGGTGCACCAAGAATCTCAGCGTAGTCGACCCATTTCTTAACCCAGTCAATTTGTTGCTGCCTGTCCTTGCCGGGTGGTATGCCAAAGTCGTTGCGCACCGCCGTTCCGTTGACGTCTAGCCCAAGCAAAAAGCATTGCTGCTTGATCGTTCGCAAGTATTCTTCATTCGTTGGTTCGGGAAAATAGTACGAAGTTAGTTCCGTGCCCTCCACGCCTAGCTTGGCACACACATTGACGAAATCCGCGAGAGTCATTCGCGGTGGATTTCCCATCAACAACTCTCGGTAGCTGTAGGCTGCCAGGCTGAACTTGAACTTCGGTCCGTCTTCGCGAACGATCGGTTCGATCGCTGACGCAGCGCCTCCCAGGATCCCCAAGCCACCGACGGCCATCGTTGCTCGTGCGCTGCTGCAGATGAATTCGCGACGGTCGATATGCTGTATCATGAGAGAGCCCTCAAACAGTGGTGGGATAGTATGGAGCCTTTATATTGGTCGATGCACTGCCCCGTTGCAAGCAGTTTCGACATGTGGTTCGGCACCCCACTTGCGATGGCCGCGATTGCCTTTATGCCACGACGAAACGTTGTTGGAGTGACTTGAAGGGCGAGCATCAGCCGCGACTGGCGGAACCTCACCACCTGAATTGGCCAATGGATTAGACTTCACAATGATGCGAGAACGCGACGCGGGCCGGTGGAGATAAGTTGGGTTATTTCGTCGTCGGACAGATGGAGGTGGCTCCGAAGCTTGCTTGCCATTTGGCCCAACGTCGTGGCCGAGCCGACGAAATGTAAGTTGTCGGAGGAACGAGGGACTTGGTCGTCGCCGACAACGACGGTTTGACCACCCACTTGATACCGGCCGGGGCCGAGTCCCGCCGCGGAAATAGCATCGCTCACAATCACACATCGTTTGCTGCCCGCGGTGCGCAAGTAGTTTCCCAGGGCGCGGAACGGCACGTGGGAGCCATCGGCAATGAAGCTGATGCAGAGCCGGCTCGAAAGGCTCAACACTCGCTGAATGATATTTTCATGTCGATTGAGCACCCCAGGGCATGCATTGCCCAAATGAGTGAACATGGACAGGCCAGCGTCAATCGCTGCCTCAAGTTGCTCAAAACTGGGATCGCAATGCCCCGCGGCCACGGTGATTCCCAGGTCTGCCAGATAGCGTGTTACTTCAAAACCTTTGTCGTGTTCGGGAGCGAGCGTAACGATCCGCGTGAGGCCGTCAGCGGCTTCGAGCAGACGTTCAATCTCTGGAACACTTGCAGGGCGAACAAACTCTGGTGGATGGGCTCCCACAAAACCCGTCGCGCCGTTGATGAACGGGCCTTCAATGTGGAAACCCACCACCATCTCCTGAGCCAGTGGATCAGCTTGCCTCGCTTTGGCCAGCCGACTCAACCGCGCGGCCATCACGTCGATCGCATCAGTGATTACGGTTGGCAAGAATGCTGCAGCGCCCTCCTCCTTCAATCGCACACAAACATGATGCAAGGACTCGGCTGAGAGCTCGTCGCCGTTGAAATCGACGCCAAAACTACCATTAACCTGCAGGTCAATATATCCGCTGCCAATTTGTTTCGCTGTGGCGGGCGCCATGTTGCTGCGGTCCTTCCCAGACTTACGATTCGGACAACAGCAAGGTCAACGCTATGTCCTGAGCAGGCCGAGTCAACGGGGTGCCGGAAAACGACTTTCTCTAGCCCGTAGATTCGGCGGCAGGATCCGAGCCATCAGCGCGAACCCACTCGAGTTCCACTGCTTGGGGTTGCGTCTTTTAGCCCCTGTCATCCTTGTCGGATACTAAGTGAATCCTCCTGTCCAGTTCCTAAACTTGCCAGATTACCATGATAAAGTGAATGTCCTGCCCTCGACGAGTGGCTCCGATCGAGAAATCTGAAATTGGCCGGAAAGAACTCCTGCACCATGGGGGAGCACGAACTCCCAAATGATCTGTCGGAATTGTCATGTTAAGTATCCGCAATCTTATATCTGGTGGGGTCGATCGATCCTGGCCCTGCTGATTCTCGGATGGGTGTACGCTCTTGTTTAACGACAACTGCTCAGAAAAACGTTGGTGAGTGGACAGCTATCCGGGCGATGAGTCGCTGTCGCAACCATGATCTATTGGAACAATGCCGCGTTCTTCTACGCAGGCCCATTGAACCGCCTGATCGATTCATGATTATTGAATTCAGCGAACAGGGCTGGTTTATAGGCGACCCGCACTTTAACCTAAGAAGCTATTCTGTCCGCGCGACCAAGTCACTCGACGACATGACCGATCTCATCGTCCCTCTGGTCTCCTTGATGCCCATCTTGATCGTGGCAGTCTTCCTCGTCGGTCTTCGGTGGCCCGCCAGCAAGACGATGCCGCTCTCGTATCTTATGGCCGTAGGGATCGCACTTTTCTATTGGAAGGTTGCACCAATCCAAGTGGCGGCCGCATCGGTGAAAGGAGTGGTAATTACGGCCACGCTTTTGTATATCATTTTTGGCGCTATCCTACTTCTGAACACGCTGCGCGAGAGTGGCGCCTTGTGGGTCATTCGGGAGGGTTTCTCGAACATCTCGCCGGATCGCCGCGTCCAGGTGATCATCATCGCGTGGCTGTTCGGCTCATTCATTGAAGGATCGGCCGGATTCGGAACTCCGGCCGCCGTAGCAGTTCCCCTGTTGGTGGGCTTAGGTTTCCCGGCAATGGCTGCCGTTGTTGCAGGAATGATGATTCAATGCACCCCTGTATCATTCGGAGCCGTCGGAACACCGATTCTCGTCGGAGTCCGGAAGGGTCTAGAGGGTGCGCCTCAGGTTGTGGCATACGCATCTGAGCAAGGAATGAGCGATTGGCAGCAACTACTGCCTGTGATTGGCGTCAAAGTCGCGGTCCTCCATGCGATTGTCGGCACGTTGATTCCTTTGTTTGTCGTGGCATTCATGACGCGCTTTTTCGGACCGAATCGCAGCTTTCGCGACGGGCTGAGGATCTGGAAGTTTGCGCTTTTTTCCGCCCTTGCCATGACGGTTCCCTACACGATCATCGCCCGAACGCTCGGTCCAGAGTTTCCTACGCTCCTGGGCTCTTTGATTGGACTCGTGATTGTTATTCCGGCCGCCAGGGTGGGCTTCTTGCTTCCCACGGGTGTCCCTTGGGAGTTCGAAAGTCGCGCGAGCTGGGATCCCTCATGGTGCAGTGACGTCAGTCTCAAGGTGAAAGAGCCTGTCGTCTATCTGCCTCTATGGCTCGCATGGCTTCCGTATATCGTTATCGCCGCGTTGCTGGTCGTTACGCGCGTACCACAGCTCGAACTTGGCGGACTGCTAAATCGTGTCACACTTGAGACCGATCATCTTTTTGGAACGTCCGTCGCAGTGAGCGCCCAGCCGCTTTACCTTCCCGGCACGATATTCTTGCTGGTCTGCCTATTGACGGTATTCTTGCACCGCATGAGCTTTGAAGATGTTTCAGAAGCGGTCCGCCAATCCGGGAGAATGACGTTGTCCGCTTCGATTGCGTTGATCTTTGCAGTGCCGATGGTCCAGGTCTTCATCAACTCGAGTGGGGGCGGTGCCGATTTCCAATCGATGCCGGTCGAATTGGCCGAGGGTATTGCCGAATTGACGGGCCACTGGTGGCCGGCTTTCGCGCCGATGGTCGGCGGCATCGGGGCTTTCGTCGCTGGAAGCAACACCATCAGCAACATGATGTTTTCCTTGTTTCAGTTTGAGGTAGGACTGCGAATCGGGGCCGATCCCACCTGGATCGTCGCGCTGCAGGCTGTTGGCGGAGCGGCAGGCAACGTCATCTGCATTCACAATGTCGTTGCCGCGTCGGCTGTTGTGGGTCTGGTGGGTCGGGAAGGAGACGTCATTCGCAAGACCGCACTAGTTTTCCTCTATTACGTCGTGCTGGCAGGCATTTTGGGAGCAATCTTCACGACGTAAGTTCTGCGATTGCCCCATCGCACAGAAGTATGTCGGTCCATTCGCCGTCGTGCGCGAATTACAATTGGCCCGGTCGGCAGAAGGCCGAGATTTGCCTTGGGCGCCGGTGGATGGGCACCTTTCGGATAATTCAAATGGCTTGGCGAAGAGGCTCTCACAAACGGTCTGCGGAAGAAGGAAGCGACGGCAGTCAGACATTTCGTAAGTCGGCACGTACGTTCTCATACGTCTGGAAAAATGCCAGCAGTTCCGGATCAGGTGTTTCGCCCCATCGGTCGCATGCAGCACGGTAAAGTTGAGGCCACCAGTTGTGATGGTCGGTTAAACCCTCTTCTTTCCACTCACGCCAACTGCTGTATACGCGGGACCAGCACTCGCTTCCGTAATCCATCGCCTCTTGCATCGAGCCGAATTGTGACACGAACCAATCCCGGCCAATGCGAGCGTGAAGTATCTCGTCAGCCCAATCATAGTCTTGGATTTTGGCGCTGAGCTCATCTGCCGATGCTACGGCGACCTGCCATTCGTACTTTTTTCCAGTATTCGCTGGCATTAGGCCCTGTTCGATGTAGTACAGCACGGCGTGGCGCTCCGCGGGAGACAGTTGCTCATTCAGCGCCAGCGACCAAGTGAAGTTGACCGGAATCATGGTCCAATCGATTCCTTGCGAAACAAAGCCGAGCTCACCCATCATCGCATGCCTTGCTTCATCCCATAGTTGACGTGTCATGTCGCGACTATATTCCCAAGGTTTGCCTTCGGTTTGAGCCAGGATGCTCGCCATCATCTCGGGCACGTCAATCTCGCGTAGTCGCTTGAAATAGAGCATCAAGGTTTTTGGCTTCGGCGCAATCGCCGGGTCAAGAAGCATCGCTTCGGCGTTAACGCCCATGTTATACGGATCTTTAAAGCGTTCGTCCCGCTGTGGCTTTGAATCGTAGACATACGGCTTACTTGAAAACACTCGCTCCAATCGGACCTCACTCTTGGACGCCGATTCTCCGCAAATGCCGCCCGCCGCCACCAAGCATTCTTCCAAGAATAGTAGCCAGCCTTCCAATTCAAGACGTTCTTGAGAGTCCACGAGGCAGTCAATTGCCTTACGGCCATAGTCTGCCACCTCTTCAAACTCAAGCAGAGCAAATCTACACACCCGGTAGCTTGGATGATCAAACAAGAAATTCATTTGACCCAGGTGATTCTCGAGCGCTGCGACGAGCGCCGGGATCGCCTTGTCATAGATCCCCAGGACCAACGCCACTGTGTTGGGGGCGGCAAGAATCTCATCAAAGAACACGTCCAGTGCCGCGCTTGGCGACTTGCTTAGGCCGTAGGGCGGTTCGCGCATTTCACGTACTCGAACGCGGAGTCCTGCTATGTGTTCGGCGCAGTAGTGGGCATGCATGCTAAACGCCATCTTCAATTCATAGATCGGCATTGCTGTAAGTCTCTTCACAAATACGTCGTGCAGCCTAAGCATCGCCCAATGTATTCTTTTTAGGCGATCCACCGACGTCTGCACGTCTAGGCCACGTTCGACCGCCTCTGCCATGGAGTGCAGACCGACGAGTGGCGGAAGTCCGCGGTACCCCTCATATGTCGCAGGTGATACGGGAGAAGTCGACATCTCTAGAACCTTTCAATCGTGTGAAGTAGAAGTTCGACGTCGCTACACATGGAGTCCATTCTACAAAGAGCCGAGAAGTTGAATCGCTTGAATTGTAGCTGCTAAACTTTCCACCGCGATAGCCCACCACTTTGTGTCGTCCTATGACTTTCGGGCATCGATTATCAGCTGTACTTCGTCGACACTCGCTCGCGTTAGTGAATTGGCAGCAGCCTGCGTGACACTTCGGGCGTCGAACGCCTGACTGGGCATTTCGCGAATGGGCGGATGCCGTCTATTTTGAATGTGCAACTGCCGCTGAAACCGCCCTTGCTTTAGGAACCAATCCTCGTGACCCACACCGCCAGTGCGATGATGCCGAAACAGGCCGCGAAGCTGAGAGCAAATCCCACGACATCCGCACGCGTTGGCTTTTGAAATTCCAAGTTGGAGTTTGGCCACAGCTTGCGATCGTTGAAGCGGTCAGGCTTTCGGTACGAGCGCTCCAATTCAACCGCGTCCTGCTGGCGGTCGCTCAGGACCGGAGTCTTCATCTTCACATAGTAGCGGTCGAGCGCCGCCTTGCTGTTCGGCGGAGTGAACAGGCTTACCAAGATCATCACCAGAAACGGCACGATGATTTTGGGAGGCAATTCAAGCGTGTTGAGCGTCGAGTCCGAGTACTCTCCAAGGTCCATGCCGAACAGCTTGTACAAAATGAAGTCGAATCTGAATTGCCCTGTGCCCTGCAATCGCACGGACGAGTCGTAGCGCTTCACAATGCGGGTTGTATTTTCGCTGAGCTTGTAAGGCGAACCAACCGCCTGCGGCACAACGTTCAAATCGGCGTTTCCTTCTTCGTCGAGGGGTACGACCGGACCAGTCCAAAAGATCGCACGGCCACCGCTGATGGATCTCTCGGGCAGCCGTTCTCCGGGTTCCAGGGGCTCGGGACGCGGGCCGAGCAGACGAAGTCGATCCTGGGTGTTTCCTTCCTGTTCGATCGACGCTTGGGCGTCCTCCCAGACACGAATGGCAGCACGACGCCGCGCAACGTCCGCCGGCGCGGCGAGATGGAAAGTGGTTGTCTCGATCACCGGGGTTACCTGAGTGAACGTCGGATTCACGCTCAGGTTGGTAAAGACATGTTGAGCAAACTGCGGAAGTAAGAAGAAGCTCACGGAGCAAAGGACGATGGTCGTCCAAGCCGCGGCCGTCGTGGCACGCCGCCAATACATGCCGATCCAGAACGGGGCAGCGATCGGCGCCAGCACAATCCAGGTCAGCTGCAACTGCGCGAAAACATCCATTATCGATAGTGAAATCAAAACGGAACCACCGACCATGATGACGCCCGTCCAACGGGCGACCACGAGACACTTTCTTTCCGTCGCATCGGGACGGACGAAGGGAACGTAAATATTTCGCACCACCAGTGAGGAGCCGACAATCATGTACACGTCAATCGAACTCATCAATGCCGCTAGTAGGCAAGCCAGCATCAGCCCGGTCAGTCCAGGACCAAGCAGTTCTCGAGAGGCTACTCCCCACGTCTTGTCGGGGTCTTGCGCCAACTCCGGGCTGTCGGCATACAGAGCCAGAACGATCAGCGCGGTCAGCACCCAGCCAACCGTGCAGATACGCTTCAGGAAGTTGCCCACAACCAAACCGTAACGGGCGCTGTTCTCGTCCTTGGCTGAGCCCCCTCCCGTTAGGATAAAGTGGGGCATAACAACCGCGGTGATCAGGTTGATCAAGACGATCGCGACGATGTAGTGCAAAGGGAACTCACTCCTGCTGGTGGTTCCGACGACGGAAAAGAACTCCGGAGGCACTTGTTCGTGCATAATGCGGAATCCGTCAAACATGCCCATCGTCGTGGGGTCACCGAACTTTTCGACCAGCGCCGACAGACCGAATGGAATCAGCAGCACCGAAAGCAAAATGATGCATAGACCTTGGATCAGGTCGGTCCAGTAAGCAGCTCGCAGGCCGCCGGCGGTGCCATAGACGAGGACAATGGTGCCGACGATCGGCACCAACAGATATTCGAGGCCAACCACCTGCGATCCAAATTGAAACGTGCCGGTGCCCACCAACGGCGCTGCGACCTTTCCAATCGCCGAAAACATCATGGAACCGTAGATCACCATGAAGAAGATGCCGAACAGGGCGTACGTCGCACCAAGAAGCGGCGATTCGTATCGTTCCGTGAACCAATCGCCAATCGTCGTATGTCGCATGCGCCGATACCAGACGGCAGCGATCCAGTAGAATGGCGTGACGAACAGCCAGTACATCACACTCCACATGCCACTCATGCCGCTGGTGAACGTCGTGCGACCCGTATTGACCGGGTCGCTCGAACCGGTACCCGCTCCAAACGCTGCGAACGTTTGCAGCAACTTGCCAAAACCGCGGCCGCCAAGAAAATAGTCGTCCTGGCCCTTTACTCGGCGCATGCAAGCGAAGCCGATCGAAGCCATCAACAGAAAGTAGGCCGCAAGCACTGCGTAGTCCAAGAATGTCATAAATCATCGTTCCATATTGGTTCCAGAGAACAAGGTAAACGTTTCTTCGAGACCGAACTGTCGTCTCACGCTCGTCGATCGCTACCGAGTATGCAGCGGTGACAACTGAAGTGAGTTGTTCAGTTTCGTCCTCGGAAAGTGGGCAAAAGCTGCGGAGATTCTCCTTTACCCGCGGAGTTGTCGTGGGCCCGAGTCCCTCATCTGCAACCGGAGTTGCGTTTCGACGTTGTCGAGAGCCAATGCCAGACGATGGCGTGTCGGCATCCAAAGTAGGAGCTATGGCGGCAATCGTCGAAAAGTTCGAGCGGTTATGAGGCCATTTCGTCTTCAACAGCATCAACCAACATCATACGGAAAAACTAGCTCGGCCACAGCATCGGCGTCGCCTTCCCGGCCATCAAACGCCAGCGATAACACCATCTCGTCTTGGGGTGCCAACGGTCGCTTGAGGTGGGACATGCGTGATATGCCGGTCTGGCATGCGCGGTTACTGTTAGGCCGATCAGCCTCTGCTTCCAAGGCGCCAAGCATCGGCTCGGCCGGCACCGTTAGTAACTTCCGTTATGATTCTTTCGCGACACCGGTTGCGGCAAGCCGTCTCCAACGCGTCCTGCTGAGCCAGTTCCCGGGCATTCCGTGGTATCCGGCATCGAGCAGCCGCTGCCGTCGGCAAAGAACGTGCGATGCCCGTGCCAGCGTGGCGCGCAACATCCGCCTCGGGTCAGACAGGCCACTGCTTGGCCAGCGTGGTTCGGGGTTGGCGGTAGTACTACGCAGTGCCCGACAACTTCAACCGCCTCGAGCAGTTCGACAGGGCGATCACGAAGCTGTGGCGTCGCCAACTTCAACGTTGCAACCAGCGCGGCAAGTCACGCTGGCTGTGGTCTCGGGTGCATCGGCTGATCCGCAAGTATCTGCCAAACCCGCGTATCATTCATCCCCGTCCAAACATTAGGCATCGCGCCCGACTCAGAGCAGGAGCCGTATGAGGGAATACTTCACCTACGGATCTGTGCGGGGGGCCGCCGGTAACGGCGGTCCCTACCGCGATCGCGGCCAATCACCGTGCGTGATTATCGGGCTCTCAGCGATACTCTCTTCTGTTATCTCGCTACTTGGGTTTCGCATTGACGCAAACGTTGCAAAATACCTGCGGTGATGTGTTCCAAAAGTCCCGCCCCGGCGACTTCGATGAGCTGACCCTTGGTTCGATAGTATTCCACCAGAGGCGCCGCATCTCGCTCGAAGATTGTGAGTCGCTCCCGGATCGCGGCGGGATTGTCGTCTGCTCGATGTTCGACACGGGCCCGCTTAGCAAGTCGCTCGATGATCGTTTCAAAATCGACGGTCAATAAAATGCAGCAATCGAGCGGGCTGTCGATTTGCCCGAGCCGGTCGTCGAGCATCTGGGCTTGTTGGATCGTCCGCGGAATTCCATCGAGAATGAAACCGCTGCGCGAGTCCAATTGACTCAGCCGGTCCGCAGCCAAGTCCATCACCAGCTCATCGCTGACCAGCTTTCCCGTTTCGACGTGGTTGCGAATCTTCGAGCCGATCGGCGAGTCCGATTGAATCACGGCACGCAGGATCTCGCCCGTCGAAATGTGGGGGCACTGTAAATGTCGAACGAGTTCTTTCGCTTGCGTGCCTTTGCCTGCGCCTGGAGCCCAGCAGCACGATCTTGCATCCACTCGATTGCGATCGAGTGAAGTGGTGACCATTCATGACTGATTCCACACGCCTTCGCCTTGAAGTTTAGCTGCCTGCCGACTGCAGAGCGCGCCGGATGGCGCATCCACTAAGCAAGCGAAAGCGTGACTGTTTTCGACTCGGTGTAATTATCCAGCCCGGCCTCGCCTAGCTCACGGCCGAGGCCGCTCTCCTTGAAACCGCCGAACGGAGCGGCCGCGTCGAACACGTCGTAGCAATTGACCCACACCGTGCCGGCGCGGACTTCCTTGGCGTAGCGATGAGCCTTGGCCACGTCGCGCGTCCAGACTGCCGCGGCCAGCCCGAAGTTCGTGTCGTTCGAACGGCGGATGATCTCGTCCGTGCTCTTGAACTTCAGCGCGCTCATCACGGGACCGAAAATCTCCTCGCGGGCGATCCGCATGTCGTCCGTGACGCCCGCAAACAGCGTCGGCTCAACGAAATAGCCCTTGTTGCCATGCTGCTTGCCGCCGGAGACGCATTTCGCGCCGTCGGCTTTGCCGTATTCGACGTACTTGAGGATTTTGTCGAATTGGGCCTTGTCGACTTGCGGGCCCTGCTGCGTCTCGGGATCGAATGGATCGCCGATCCGCGTCGACTTGTTCTTTTCGGCGATACGATCGATCACCTCGTCGTACACCTTCTCGTCGATGTACAGGCGGCTCCCCGCACAGCAACACTGGCCTTGATTGAAGTAGAGCGCGAAATGCGCCCCCTGCACTGCTGCGTCGAGATCGGCATCGGCAAAGATCACATTCGGGCTCTTGCCGCCTAGTTCGAAGGTGAGGCGTTTCATCGTTTCGGCTGCCGACCGCTGGATAATCTTGGCGGTCGAGAGTTCACCGGTGAACGCAATCTTGTCGACGCCCGGATGAGCGACCAGCGCGGCGCCCGCCGTCGGACCGTAGCCGGGCACCACGTTGATGACGCCATCCGGAATGCCTGCCTTCTGCGCGAGCCGGGCCATCCGTAGGCAGGTGAGCGGCGTCTGCTCGGCCGGCTTCATCACGATCGTGCAACCGGCCGCCAGCGCCGGGCCCCATTTCCAGGCCGCCATGAGCGCCGGAAAATTCCAGGGAATGATTTGCCCCACGACGCCCACCGGCTCGCGCCGCGTATAGCAGAAGTAGTCGCCGCGGATCGGGATCGTCTTGCCCTGAATCTTGTCGGCCCAACCGGCGTAGTACTTCAAGCAATCGATCACCAGCGGGATGTCGGCCGCCCGAGAGTCGTTGATCGGCTTGCCGTTGTCGAGCGTTTCGAGTGCCGCCAGTTCGTCGGCCTCCTCCTCGATCAGCTCGGCCAACTTGTAGATGAGCGCGCCGCGGTCGCGGGCGTCCATCGGCGCCAAGGTCCATGGTCGAACGCCTCGCGGGCCGCATCGACCGCTGCGTCGACGTCTGCCTTGTCGCCCTCGGCCACCTGACAGATGACCTCTTCGGTCGCGGGATGAATCGTGTCGAATGTCTTACCACTCGCCGCGGGCAACCATTTGCCGCCGATGAAACAATCCGTCTGCTGAATCTTGGGACGCGCCGCCTTTTCCGTGACCGTAGCCATGCCTGGACTCCCTTAGGGATTAACTTTGTTATTTAGAACGCCACGGCTCCCGCTTCAGCGACTGCGTGATCCTGCTCGCCGCTGCCGCCGCTGACGCCAATGGCGCCGACCACTTCGCCGTCTTTTTTGAGTGGGATGCCGCCGGCAAAGACCATGATCTTGCCGCCGTTCGAGGCGTGGATGCCAAAGAACTGGCCGCCCGATTGGCTGTGTGTGGCGAGGTCCTTCGTGGCGATGTCGAAGGCCCGCGAGGTGTAGGCTTTCTTGATCGAAATATCAACGCTGCCGAGCCAGGCTTTGTCCATGCGAACATGGGCCACCAGATTGCCGCCGGCGTCGGCGACCGCGACGTTCATCGGCTGGCCAATCTCGGCCGCTTTCATTTCCGCCGCTTCGATGATCCGCTTGGCGTCTTTGAGTGTGATCATGTGAATCCTCCATGGGAGCAAATGTGATTAAAATAGTGCAAATGGCATCAACTTGTGCAAGCATGTTACCCCTGTTGCCGCACCTCCATGCGATGCGAGTCTCTCGGCGACGGCGGGGTCGTGCAAGATAAAGTGGTGGACTCGTCCCGAAGCTGAAACCCGACAATCTTCCTGTCGGACATACTCTGCCCTGTTCCCCCGCCCGTCAATTTGCGTTGCTGTGAACTCCGAGCATTGCTGCGGCGGGCTCATCGAGATACAGCTCTACCCTCTTGTGCTCCTGTAATATCGAAGCTGGAACAAGCGGTGTGATCTCGCCTTCTACCGCGGCACGGACCGCCGCCGCCTTTCGTTCATCGGGGACAGTGCAAATAATCACATCACTCTTGAGAATTTGCCGCACGCTCATTGAAATGGCTTGGCCCGGCACGACATCAAGACTCTCGAACCAACCCTCTCCAAATTGCTGCTGACGACACTTCTCATCCAGCTCGACGACCAGATAGGGATCATCGGCCTCGAAATCTGCCGGCGGGTCGTTAAACGCGAGATGTCCGTTCTCGCCGATGCCGACGAATGCCACGTCGATTCGATGCGATTCCAGGATCGCACCGACGCGGCCACATTCCGCAATACAATCTCCCTCGCCATTTAGTTCGTGAAATGCGCGGGGCGAAGATGGAAGGTGGTCGACAAATCGTTCGCGCAGATAGCGGCGGAACGACGCGGGATGGCTAATCGGCAAGCCAATGTACTCGTCCAGATGGAAGATGGTGACGTTCGTCCAATCGATGTCCGGCTCGCGCGAGATGATCGAGCATTTCAAACTGCGATGCTCCCGTTGCAACAATGATATTCGCATCGCCGCGAGCAAGAAGCGCGGAGCGTATGCACGCCGCGCCATCATGGGCCGCCCGAGCTCCCATTGCCAGCTTGGTGTTAAAAACATTGACCTTCATTCATGGGACTCCGCTGCAAGACATCGCTGACCCGCACTTCGCATCACTATGAATCGCCGAATTGTGCAACACTTCGCAGTCCAAGGTCGGGGATCTGCATCAGTCGTTCGTTATCCTGACAGGCAATCTGTCCACCGTCGGCAATTATTGATTCGCCAGTGACAAACGACGCGTCTGACGACAAAAGGAAGGCCACGACTCCGGCGATCTCTTCCGGCGTCCCGAATCGATTCATTGGAATCAATTTTCGATAGACGTCGTGAAACAACTCATGCTCCACCAGCGCGTCATTTGGCGGAGTGTGGATCATGCCGGGACAAACGGCGTTCACCCGAATGCCGGAGGCTGCCAGCTCACCGGCAGCCGTGCGCATGAGCGCGAGCAACGCGGCTTTCGAGGCATCGTAGGCCGAGTTTTTAGTACTGGAACGGAACGCGTTGCGGCTGACGATGTTCACAATCGCGCCGCCGCCTGACGACTTGATCACCGGCGCAAGCTCGCGTGTCAGGATGAATGGGGCTTTGACATTCACGGCAAAAATCAGGTCCCAACTCACATCATCCAGCTCGGTGATCCGCTTCAGGTCCCACGTGCCGGCATTGTTTACCAGATGCGTGATTGGTCCATGCTCGCGCAAGATTTCGCCGACGAAATGAGCAATGTCTTCCGTCCTCGCCAAATCGAACAAGCATGTAATCAAGTTCGGACTGTCAAATTCGCCCTCGATGGCTGCCAACGACACGTCGCAGCGATCGAGCGCGAGCACGATCGATTCACCATTCCGCAGCAAGCGTTTGACGATTGCTTTTCCAATACCGCTCCCGCCGCCGGTGACGAGAATTCGATCAACTTGACCATCTTTCATTCGATCCAATGCCTTTCGTTTTCCTGACTTCAACAGCGCAGAGGCTCCCAAGCGCGTCGCAACATGTCCTGCTCTTTTAGCAATCCGGTTGATACGATACGGTGACGGTCAGTCCGAGCTTTTCTCGCAGAAAGCGGACTGACGGCCAGCGCAAGTCAATTTCCACACTCGAGTTTCATTCGGTGGGGCAATTACACTCGGGGCACAAATCCCGCCCTTAAATACTGCAAACCAACTGGTCGCTTCGTGTGAATTTGCTCCTGCAACATCTCTTCGATTATTTGTGCGACGCGTTCGGAATCAAACCGCAACGAACCAAATGGTGGATTCATGCAGCGTCCAATCGACAAATCACCGCCGCCGAGACATCGCAATTGCTGTAGATCGCTCGCGCGGAGCGTGCCATTCTCGCGAGCAGCCAATAGCCGCGATATGCGCCAACGATGCATAAATCAAAGTCAGCCAGAATGATCGTGGGCGGCTCGTACTCGCGGAGATACCATTTCGTCGCGAGATAACCTTGCGATTCAAACATTCCGCCAGCCTTGACGACAATCTGGCTTGCCGGAACCTTGCGGTGATCGAGTTCGCGCATGACGAACTCGAGCCATGCCTGCCGATCGACTTCCGGTGGATGCTCGTGTAACGGGATGAAAATCCGGTCCGTGGGCTTCGGATCGAGTTGTTCAAAGGCCTTCCGCAGGCCGATACGGTGATCGAGATCGATGATGTTCCAGTAAATGCTGCGGGACGTGCGTCCGATGCCGACGAAGGGAATGCCGCAGCCTATCGCGGTGTCGTATTGCTCGGGCTGCCATAGGTGAGTCGGGGCAACAAAGCCTTTGATCCGCGAACTTTGTAGCTGTCCGCGATCGCAAGAGCGGAGAAATTCGTCCGAATTGACAAACTTCAGCTGCACGCCATCGCGCTGCAGGTCGCGCTCTAGAAAGTGACAGATCTGCCATGTCCAGGGAGAGACCTGCGGATTGAATTGTGGGCCGAGTTGAATCGTGAGTATGGCGATGTACGGCTGCTTGAGCTCGAGTAGCTCATCGACCGTCGTAATGCCTGGCCCAAAGCAAGAGTACGTACCTTGCCCCTGTTTACGACGCACGTAGCCTTGTGATTCAAGAGCGGTCATCGCCCGCCGCATTGTCACCCGACTAATCCCCAACAAACTCGCGAGCTGTCGCTCTGGCGGAATCGGTTCGCCGAGTTCGCCGAGTTTCAGCATCGTCGCGACCGACTGCACCGCCTGGTCGGTGAGCGTGTCTGCTTGTGCGTCTTTGACGACTTCATTTTCCGTAAGCGCCACGCAAAGGTCTCCTGTTTTTCCGAAACGAAACCGAATGCCAATTATTCTTGATCGATCCGCTCTCGCCCACGCGTCGCGGAGCGGTTCGACGATGACGTTGTCGCCGAATCGACCACTTGGATCGATGCTTTCCCCTGCAAACCAGCCGTTAAATCGTCGACGACGACCGACCATTCGCCCTTAAGATCATTTACCGCCGGCGAAAACTCGATAGCGGCCGTTCCGTTCTGCAAATTGTAGTAACCTGTAGCTTCGTTCGTATTGCCATCCACATCCCGGATCGTCACCCGAACCGGCTGGATACCGCTGGGAGCCACTCCGTCAGAATCGATCATCTGGATGGACATTCGAGTCGTTGTTCCGCGAGTAGTCGACTGAGGAAGGGCAACCGCAAGGTCAGCAATACCTCTAGGATACAGGGCGATAACCGTTCCGCCAATTTCAGTCAGCTTCACGTCAAATTTTGCGTCGCCATCTTCAATTGAAGCTTTCAGCCGCTTGGCGGTCATCAGATCGTAGGCCGCAAGTTCGCTACCTTTCCAACCGGGCAGTGTGATCGTAACGGTCTGGGGGACGATCTTATCCAGGACGGCGCGATACCGCCCCGCACCATCGTCGTAATCGCGTTTGTCGTTCACAACCGCCAAGTACTTGCCGCCGTTGGCCTCGAGCAAATTCACCAAAGCTGTTGGCTCGCTGCTATCCACATCGCGCACGATGCGATCGTCGAGCGATTCTCGCAGGGTTTTGGCATACGATTCGAGAGTCGCCTGATCTTCAAGAGCCGACACGCCCTCGACCGAATGCGTACTCGCCGAACCAGGCTGCAAATGGTCGTTCCAATTAGAAAAGCCGCCCCGCTGGAAATTGCCATGGCCGTCACCTGATCGCGATAGTCAAAATCGAAATCGAACTTCACGACACCCGGAATTTCCAGTCCCCAGGAATTGATCGGAGAGAATAAGTCCCCCGCGACTCCCAAATTCGATAATCCGATCGTAGACGCTCTGGGGGAGTAAGTCACACTGGGGAAGCACGAGCACGTCGTATTGATCAAGCCCGAAGCGTTCGATTTGTTCCTCCAAAACGACGTCGGCCGGCAAATGGGCCATCGCGAGGATGGTGTAGAAGTGGTGTGCCTGCAGGTTTCCATAATGCCCCAACAATGGTTTCCGGCTGCGAAACAAACTCGATGTGTCGGAGTTCAGCATAGCGATCCGTCGCGGAGCAACCTCGCTCTGCCGAATCAAACCGCCCAGCGGTTTAATGACTTCGTTCGACAGTCTTTCGAGCATGTCATAAGTCGCCGGAGGCAAAGCTTCTTCCGAAACATCCTTCTTGGGCGTGACCAAGTCGTCTTCGAGTGCCGCGAACGGATCGCAAGCACTGGAAAAATAGTAACCCAGCATTTTCGGGGCACGCGACAAATTGATCCAAGTGGTGACAGCCCGCCGCCCGGGACCCATCATCGTCCAGTCCTTATCGCTGGGAGTCTGCTCGCCCGGATAATTCAACAGCGTCACGATGCTCAAGGGAATTTGCCTCGTGTTTTGGCATGCGGCCCGCAGTGTCTCGGCATATAGCATCAGCTTCGGATCGGGATTTGTGTAAGTCCAGCTGCCGATTACATCGATTCCCGGAAAGCCGTCCAGTAAAGCGGAGCTGCGGTATGGGTCGTTGATCGTGAGCACATCGGGTCGAAAGCGATGTACTGTCGCGGCCGTTCGCGCATTGGCAGCAGCCAATCCATTTCCTTTCTTGAACACGAATCGGTTGAGACGCAGTCGCCGATCGCCGTCCGCAACTACACCCGGCTGTACATATTTCCGTTCGCCAAGTTGCCCGGGCCTAAATCCCAGCTCGCGGTCGAACATCTGCGTGCCATCTTCATTGGCATTGGCGGTGAGCTGGTCGACGATCTCTGAATTGAAGAAGGCGCTACGAATGTGCGGATACCCAGCCACGTGCCGCATCAACTTTTCGTTTTCCGCTTCATGCCAAGCAATGACGCGGGGATGAAACGGATTGAGTAACTTGTGTGCCGATGTCCCCGAGTCGCCGGCCCCACGATACCAGACGTCGCTGTCTGGCGGTTCGGAAGAGAACGCAGTCTCACTTGTCAAACCGCCGTTCGGCATGATGTTCGCATTGATTCCTAACGCGAGGGTCGCGTCGAGCACCTCCGGCATGTCGTCCGTATAGCCTTCGCCCACCGCAAGAACTGTCATCCCATGCTCGGCCCACCACTTGAGCGTGGCTTGGCTAGTGTTGCTCAATGGCGCCAACTGGTTCAAGTACGATTTGTGCGGCCAAAGCCACACGGGCATCCGATCGGAATTCGGGCGATGTGCCAACGCGACTTCCTCGGTCAAGCTTACCAAGTCTTCGATTCAGCCGTCAGACGAATCTCGCACTCATACTGCTGAGGACGCAATTTCCCGGTCGGCAGGCGGATCGAACGCGAAAACGACTCCCCAGGAGCTAGTGGACCAACGGCACTCTCCGTCTCGACCAGACCGCCAAGGTCGGCCGCGAGCGTCAGCGAAGCCAACTCCGATTCGCCCTTATTTATGCATGTGACAAATCTGTTACCTCTTCGCCCCGATAAAAAGCGTGACGATCGAGTTGCACCGTCATGTCGACGACCGACTCTGCGTTTGCCGGTAAGACTAGCACGCTCCACACAGCGAGCGTGATCGCACATCTCGACATAGGTCACGAGCGTCGGCGGATTTGCGTGCCGTTATTCATGGATCGTTATAGGAGTGAAATGCAATTCGGCCCGAACGGTGGTCGCTGGGCTTTCAGTTGCCTGGATTAGATAATACCAATATCGCAACACGTTGCAAGTATTTGGACGGTATTTTTTGTCGAACATGCCAAAATCTGCACGTTTTGCATGCCACCAATATTGCCGCTGCTGTCGCAGTCGAGTTAAATGGGTGAAATCGGTCCGGTACCTGAAACTCGACGACGACCGATTGGCTGGCCACCCTCGCTACGCTTGGCAAGAGGACAAGTCTATGTTGCGCCTTATCTCATTCAGTCTGCTTTTTTGTGGAGCATCCACATTTGCCATGGCGGGCAACTCGGGCCCCGTTGCCGACTACCGGATGGAACGCGTTGTCGACCTTCAAATGGACGATGCGTCCGGGCACGGGAATATGGCCCGCGTTCATAGTGCGAGATCGGTGACGACCGACATTGGATCCGCTTTACGATTCTCCGGTGAAGAATACGTCGACTGTGGACAGCCTTCGGACCTCGACCTCACTCAAACCGTGACGATCGAATGTTGGGTTCGTCCGGAGGCAATACCCGACACGGAGGCGACCGTCGCTGGCAAAGGTCCCGCATCGTATGGCATGACGTTTTACCGTGACGGAAACGTCTGGTGGTACGTTCCCGACGGGACGACGAGCCTCCACACCGGGCTCGGTCTTGGTGTGTGGACTCATGTTGCCGGAACGTACGATGGGAAAACCTCGCGTCTATACGTCGATGGCCGCGAAGTCGCATCGCGGCCACTCGATGTGCCGATCCGAACTGGCGGGCCATTTCTGATCGGCAAAGGCTTTCAAGGCGAGATCGGCGCAACACGGGTTTACGACCGAGCATTGCCTGCCGACGAAATCGGACAGATCGTCGCGGCGCAACAGGTCCAACTGCAAAGCGATTTCCATCGCGTGACGGATGGCGAGAGCATCGATCCAGCTGGTAAAGACTATACGGTTAAGGTCGGTACCAACGGGGCAATTGAAGTCGATGTCGATACCGACTCGTATGTTATCGAGACGGGGCTCTCCTATCCGGGAAAGACGTGCCGCTGGCACCATTTGGGTGGAGGGTCCACTTCTGAGGCCGAGGATTGGGCTCCGAAGCTCTCACGCGCGGGAAACGAGATTGCAGTGGAAGCCGCCGGTGACCGGTACTCAGTGCGCCGCACTGTGGGCGCGGACGGTCATCGAGTGATCGTCACGGACACTCTGACTAACGCAACCGAGTCGGATGTCGGCGTGATCTACGATCTTTCGATCGTCGCTCCCAATCGATTCAAGCAACGCCTGCTGGGCGGAATGGACCAGCCAGGCGTGCGGCAGACCGCCGAGAATCCATCGCTTTTTCTGACGAGCGACAACAGCCGACTTGGCTGGTTGGCAGAAGACGACGTCCTCCGACTGCAGATGGACGCCGCGACATCGATCAATTCGGCGCGCTGTGACGGCCCGACGATTTGCGCTCCGACCAGGCGAGAGCTATACATTTCGCTGGGTCCTGTATCCTCAAACACGCCAAGGCGACTATTGGGAGTTCGTCAATCAAGTGCGGCGTGATTGGAAAGTGAACTCCACTGTCGAAGGCCCGTTTGACTACTTGGATGTGACCGCCAATCTCGATTTGCTGCGCGACCACGCGCGGCTGACGAAGTATCTACACCGAAAGAAGCTCAAAATCGTCGCATTGATGCCGTGGGTCGACTACGACAATTACAACGCCGCTACGGGTCGACCGACGACCCGCGACGAACTCAAACCGCTACTTCAAGAAGCACGGTCCAATATCCAGAGCGTCGACCCCTCGATTCGCTGCATCGGCTGCATCGAGGGCAATCTCGTATCGTTGCCTGAACACCTACAGAAGCTCATTTTCGAGGCGTCGACCGACAAGCAGCAGAATCAGTACGCTTTCACACCCGAGCAAATGGCTCTGCTCGAACAGTGTAAGCTTCCCTGGCTCGATTGCCTCCTGCGCGATCGAGAAGGACACTGCCGCTACGAACTCTACTATCGCGGCAAAGGTAGTCGGGAGATTCCCATGCTGGCGATCGCCGTCTATGCGGCGCTCGACAATGGTCAGAACCGGTACTGGTTGGATCAAGCGCAGTGGGTGATGGAAGAAGTTGGGCTCGATGGCCTCTACATCGACCAGTTCAACATGGCCTTCCACGACGCGCAACGATATTCATACGACAAGTGGGACGGCCGGACGGTCGACATTAACACTGAAACTGGCGAGATAGCTAGTCGTTACACAGACGCGGCTCTGGTGGGCATCGACGCGCACCGCAGTTTGACAGACTACGTCAACGGCCGCGGTGGCTACATGCTAGCGAACACATTTCCCGCCACCAGTTTGCTGCAAACCGCGGGCGTGCATCGCTTCAACGAGTCTGAGTGGAGCATCAACGTGCGTGATTGGCCCGATGGCGAAATGCCACCGCTGGCCAGCGATCCATGCAAGGGCCACTTCAGCACGCCAATCGCGCTAGGTTTTCGCACTCAGCAGTATGGCGAGTGGGGGCCGGAAAACCATGCCAGGGTAATCAATAAAGGTGCGATTTCATATTTGCGCCACGGGCTCCTCTACTATCACTATTCGACCGAGATTCCAGAAGAGGGGCCCGGTGCCGGAGAGTACGGCGCGATCAACCACATGTTCCCCCTGACGCCCGTACGAATCGAGCCGGGAAAAGTGATCGGCGAAGAGCGCATCGTAACCTGTGTTTCCGGCAAATATACCTGGCCGAACGAACGAAAACCGCGTGCCCTACTCTTTGATATCGTCGGCCAACCCGTCGACTGCCAGGCCGCAATCGAACGGTCGGCCGAAGGCTGGGAAGTCACACTGAAGATTCGCGATTGGGCCGAGATTGCGGTGATAGAATAGCTGGCACTGGGAGCCTGCATCACTTCCGCCGCGGCCGGTGTTTGATCATGAAACGAACACGATACTTCGATCTTCAAGTCAACGGCTACGCAGGCATTGACTTCAATGCTAAGGAGTTGCCCATCGAGGCACTTAGTGCGGCCTGCGATCACCTGGTAGCGGATGGAGTGGCCGGAATTCTGGCGACCATCATCACAGACGATGTGGCAACGATGTGCCGACGGCTGGCGAACATTCGTCGCGGCTGCGAAGCCAGCCCGGTCGTTCGGCAGATGATTTGCGGCATTCATATTGAAGGCCCCTACATCAATCAGCAGCCCGGATACGTCGGCGCCCATCCGTTGTCATCCGTGCGGCCCGCAGACATAGATTCCATGAAGCAGCTGCTCGACGCCGCGGGAGGCATGACGCGGATCGTGACACTGGCGCCAGAACAGGATGAAGACGCACGCGTGATCGAATACCTTTCGTCGCAGGGCATTCGCGTCTCCGCCGGCCATTGCAATCCAACCGCGATCCAACTTCGCCGCGCGATCGACTCTGGACTATCGATGTTCACCCATTTAGGCAATGGGTGTCCCGGCATGCTTCCACGGCACGACAACATTATTCAACGAGTCCTGGCGCTCGCCGAACATCTCGACATCGGTTTTATCGCCGATGGAGTGCATGTCCCGTTTATCGCCTTAAATAACTACCTGAAATGTTGCGGACTGGAGCGGGCGTTTATTGTGACCGACGCGATTTCCGCCGCGGGGATGGGGCCAGGCACCTATGAATTGGCGGGGCAGCAAGTGATTGTTGATGAGAGTTTGGCAACCTGGTCGGCCGACAGGACCCACTTGATGGGCTCCGCTGGCACAATGCAACGTTCGGAAGACAACTTGCGGCGGTATCTCAACCTCTCCGACGACGATATCAACCGACTGCTGGTCACCAATCCGCGCCGCGAATTGGGATCAAGGTTTAATCGCCAGCAGTCGTGCTTTAGCCAGTCGTCGCTCGCGCTAGGGACCGACTCGCACGAGCTTCCAACCCAACGACGGCAATTCAAAAGACATCCGCCCCGAGTCGATCGCGATCAGGTCGTTCGTCAGGACGTCGTACGCCTTTACGCCGGTTGGAAGGTTTAGCTCTTTCAAATTGAGTATGCAATCCACTTGTTGCGGTTTCTTAGCGAGATTCGAGACTACGACCAGTACACCATTCTTTTCATGCTGGTAGAGACTACAGATCGACTTCTCGCCGGTGAGTTGCACGTACTTTCCGTTCTCCCAGTAGGGCAACCATTTCGCGTCTTTTCGGCCAAACTCTTCCCCTGCCCGCCACAGCAACGAAGCGATTGCGAGGTCCTGGTCGGCACCAAAGTCGACGTCTCCGACATGGCGAAAGCCCGTACCATTTGGTCGAATTAAGACGTCGTGTGGCAACGTCAAGGCGAGGATTTCGCGGTACGAATGTGGGATATAGTACGAGAGGAACTCTGAAGCGACACCCCACGGGCGCCCCATGTACTGCGCGAAACATCTCGAGCGTAAGATAGTCCGTCAGGAACGAGCTCTTTCTTTCCGTCGGAGACTGGTTGTCCCCTAAGATCGTTTCGCCGTCCCACACCACCGTGGACCAACTCATCACGGGCCCAAACCATGCCGAACCGGGATGCAATTGGACCTGGCCGTCGGGTTTGTGTGACTTGACGATCTCATACAGGCGCTCTGACGAATTCGCGGCCTGCAAGTAATGGGATCGTTGGCACATCTTTGCCATCGTGGTCGTGGAATCCGCATTGATGGAAAGGATTGTAGCATTCGCGCCGAGCCCAACGCCATCCAGATAGAACCCATCGATATCGAATTCGTCCATCAGCCGATCCGCACCCGCCAAGAGAAAGTTCCGCCATTCGCTTCCAATGCAGGGCTCGTAGCTAATCTGCGTGCGACCGGGCGGCGTGTTGTCGGGATAAGAGTAATACGACATCGGAGCGCCGGGCCTGCGTGGATAGCTCCACTGCACAAAGTCGTCGAGATACATTGGGAATTCGGGAGCTGCATCTGAAAACTGTGGGCCGAAATAGAGTACCACTTGGATTCCGCGAGCATGACACTCGCGAGTCATGCGATGCAATTCCTCCTTGTGACCGAAGTTTAGCGGATAAGAGAATACTTCTGTCCACGACGTGACGAGGAAAACCGTCTTTACACCCATCTCTTTGTAGTAATCAAGCACCGGCTTCCCGCCAACAGTTTGGTCGAGCATCGCGTATTGATTGCCGTATTCGGTCGTACCGACCGTGCGTGAATCCCATGCCGAATTGGTTATGGGGCGAACTGGCGTTGCCTGCAGTCCAAATTGGTAATGCAGCTTTTGTCGCTTGGTAGCCGACTCCTCGATGGACGGCGCGAGCGTGACCGGAACGCCGATCAAATTGGTGCTCAGCACAACTTCGTCGTCCTGCGGCCGAATTTCGATCGCGCGTTCGGATGCTGTCGGAATCCAGTCTCGCGCCGACTCGGCAAACCATTGCAGGCCACGCTGTTCGTTGCCAATCCAAATTGCCTGGTTGAATCGACGCACGAGCCCCTGTCGCGGAATGGCACCAGGGCCCTGGAATGTTGAGTCCCGCATGAAGTAGTACAGCGTGGCCTCCTTCTTCGAAAAGGGAACTTCCAGCCACATCCGCTCAATCGAGGCCTCGTTCTTCGGCGTAATCGCCACGTCGTACAACAGCATTCCGTCGTACTCGAGAGTTGTTGTGATCTCCACGTCGAAGTTTTTACTCCAGAGCTTTCTCGACCAGGACGCCTTGGCTGGCGATTCGTAGTTGAGCTTCGCCGGTTCAATTTTCCATTCGATTCGTCGCCCGCCCTCCAGCGCGATCAGCTGAACGGGGCGAGCGAGCAATTTGGCATCAGCCGAATTGATTTGTGTTGCGAACGCGCTGCCCCGAAATTCATACAGTCGACCCCAGCACTCAATCGACGTTAGGTCGTCTGCCTCGCTTCGAACTTTCAGCGGTGTCCATGGGGGCAATACGACCGAGTCATCCAACTCTTTCGGAAATGATTTCCACCAGGGTTCTGCCGGGATCTCGACTGGAACCGTGCGCTCGGCGATTATAACGCCATCCGGATCGTTCGCGGTCACGCGGAGCAGATACTTGCCCGGCTGCATGCCTTTCGTCGATATCCGCACGTCCCCATATTGCAGGTCGTCACCACTCTTGAGTTCTGCCGTTCCCACGATTTTGTTCGTGTGGACCATTGCGCTACCAGGGTCGGGCCGAATCAGTTCGGCGTGCAGCACAGCGACTTGGAACGCGTTTTCCGTATCGCGCAAGTAGACTTCGCCCAACACCGCCTGTTGTTCGTACAGAAAGTGGGCAACCAAACCGATTCGAAACGCCGAAGACTTGAGCGTGTAATCGATGTCCGTGCCTTTCCGCTGATGAAGCTGTTCGATCTCCTTGGGCACGAGCGCTCGGTCGTAAAGACGGACATCGGCAACGAGGCCGACGTAGCCCTTGCCACCGATCATCAGCTTGGAGCGATATCCGCCGCCAACCGCGCCGTCCTGCTTCGTCGCGTCCGCCACGATCGATCCGTCAACAAACAGCTGCAACTTTCCTACCTCGGTGTCATAGACCCCAGTCAGCAACGTCCATTCGTTGGCACGGAGTGGTTGCTGTGCCACGATCGTCTGGGTCGAGTCCCAGGCCCGATTCTTGAACGGGAGAGCAGTAAACGCGGGCCTCCCCTGAGGGTCAAGTGACAAACTCCAATCCCCTCGCGACACGACATTCCCGGGACCGGCCACTATAGGGCGAACCCAAGCGGAAACCGTGAGCGGCCCGGGCAAACGAGTCGCGATTTCGTCCTCGCAATCGACCCACTCTCTCGACCCATCAAAATCAAGGGCAGCCCCGTTCTGTCCCGTCACCCAGGTCGCGCCATGGACGCTGCCGGCATGGCGATGGTCGCTGAGGTCGCTGACCACTTCGCCCTGGCCTTCATGGAGTGGATAGTGAGCGGCCAATCCGCGACGAAGGTCAGGTTCGCTCGCAACCGACGTCTTGATTGCGTTCACAACGCACAAACAAGCAAGCACCAACCGAAGGCGGCGGTCGAAAAATAGGCATACCATGTATTGGCCTTTCAATGCAGTTGCTATTCGACGAGCGATACTTTGAACGAATTACTAGTTCAGCTCTAGTGAATTCGAGGGTTCGAATTGGACACCCTCGAGCGGCCCATGTAATACCAATAAAGAGATTGATGCAGAGCTAATCGGCAGCTTCAACTTGACATCGTCGCCATATCGGCTTAAAATTGCAATTGAGATGCGGCCAAGGCTGCTTTGGAATGCTACCAATTTAACATAATAACAACCTGTGTAGCAAGAAAAACTTCGCCTCCTCGGGCAATTCCATGAGAGTCTCTCCGCTTCCAATGCAATTGTATTCGACGGTGGTAATCCTGCTAATGGCTGGCTGTGGCGCGAGCAAGAGTTCGGTGACTGGCGAGGTATCTTTCGCTGGCCGTCCGATTGAAAACGGGAGCGTGCGATTCTTTCCTGTCGAGTCGACCCCTGGACCTGGCGCTGTTACCGCAATTTCGGATGGTCGATTCGAGATCGGCGAACAACAAGGACTAGTCGCAGGCAAATACGTGGTTCAAATCACTGCGGTGCAGAAGACGGGGCGAATAATTCGGTCGGAATCATGGGTGGAAACTGGTCCTCAGGAAGAGGAGCGTCAGATAATTCCCGCGAAGTATAATTTGCGATCGGAACTTCACGCGGAATTCCTGCCGGGGCCAAATACCTACGACCAGAAGCTGATGCCGTAGTTCAATCGGCCCTAGTAGGTCGCCCTGCCACCGGAAAGATCGAACACACAACCGGTGTTAAAACCCGCTTCTTTCGACACTATCCAGCACGCAAGCGACGACACCTCCTCGAGCGTCCCGCAACGCTTCTTCGGAATCTTGTCGGTCATGTATTTGACTTGGGCCGGGTCCATCGCGTCGACCATCGCTGTGCGGATCACCGCCGGTGCGATCGCATTGACTGTGATATTGGTTTCCGCGAACTCTTTGCCGACCGACTTCACAAGGCCTATTACCCCCGCCTTTGTCGCCGAATAGCAGCACATTCCCGCATTACCTTCCTTGCCGGCAATTGATGCAAACACCAGGATTCGCCCGTAGTTACGCGGCTCCATCAACGCCAAGGCCTGCTTGACCACAACGAACGTGCCGCGCAGATCGACGCGGTACACATAATCGAAGTCGTCGATCGACACCTTGGTGATCGGCATTCCGTTCGGGCCGACGATTCCGGCGCAATGCACCACAATATCGAGTTGCCCGCTGCGCTCGGTGATCGACGCGAGCGCCTCCGCGAACTTTTCTTCGTCGCAAATGTCGACGGCATGGGCGTGAGCGGGATTGCCTCCTGCGGAAAGTTCCGCCGCAGCACGGTCTAGCAACTCTCCATTGATATCGACAATCGTGACCGCAGCGCCTCGCGCGGCCAATTCAGCCGCGACAGCTCGCCCGATTCCGCTCGCGCCGCCCGTTACAACGGCGGCCTGTCCTCGAAAATCTTCCAAGTATTTCATCGCCTGTAGCACTCCGCCTAAACAGTTTTGGACTTCGTATGTTTCCGGGCCATACTTTGACCCAATTCTCCGCCGCATTCACTGCGTCGGACATCGATCCGCTGCAATCTGACGTGCTCGTTTCCACAACCGCGACACGAGTAGTCGCTCTCGCATCCGAAACATTAAATAGCCAAGCCGTACTGAGATCGCGATCACAAGAGCGATACTCAACCACCACGGTAATTCCGCGTCGCCCCAGCGATTCGCGGCAGAAACGCCCCCAGAAATCCCGCGAGCAGCAGCGTCCACCAATCTGTTCCGGCGACCAGTAAAACCGAGACCGCGAAGATTCCACCGAACGAGGCCAACGCTGTCGCCCAACACATCGGACACATTTGCATTTCTCCGTAACCACGAACAAATCAGTTCATCAACCGCCTTTCAGCAAGAGGTTCCACCGCAGCACGACGGCTGCTTCGACGGGCTGGGGGGGACGTCGTTGGACGGATTGAGATCGAAGAACCCGACTGGCTTCAACAAGAATCCGATGTACGCGGTCGGCATGACGGGATAGTCTTCTGGGCGTGGCAAATGGGTGTGCCCCATCGTGTACCACAACACGACGTCGGATGACTGAATCGACCGATCTGCTTCCGTCCAGCGAGCCAGCCCATCGCCGCCACTGCTCTGATTGGGAAAGTTGCCCGCGCCGTACCGTTCGTTCTCACGGAACGGCGTTACCCAGACATGATTTTCGACGAAGCCCGCCCGCTTTCGCCACCAGGCATTCGGCGACGCCAACGGCACAGCATTGTCTCCGGGCATTAGCCTGTACCCGACGGGCGTTCCGACAGCATTGTGCACGTCCGGATTAATCACTTTCCAGGTCCGCGCCGTTGCCAAATTCAAATTTGACTGTGCTTGCTTTTCACTCGTCAGATTTGTAGCCCGAGCTTGGAACGCGTTCTCGAACGGGTTGTCAGGCCCCAGTTCGTCGGCCACCACATCGATTTGCTGCACTGTATTCGCAGTTCCATCCAGATCAAAATCGAGGCGCACGTTGAAGAAATGCTGATGGTTGGGCGCGTACAGCTGCGGCGCGATGAGTGCGCCGTGGGGCAATCGCTCGCCCGGATGCGCAGCACCCAGTGAGAGAATACCTGTTAGTTTGACCTCCAATTGAATATTGCCGTCCTGATAGAGATACCAGAAAAACCCATACTCATAGTTTTCCACCGTCGACACCGATGAAATCACCAATCGGCGCGAGCGGCGAACTTCCGGCACACCAAGTCGACGATCGGTGTGTTTCCAAAGAGTGCCGAAGTCCTCCTCGTGCATGCAAATCGCATTCTTGATCTTCAGCGGCTCGCCACGACTCGTGACGAGGTCGGCGTCGAAGTAGTGAATGTGCCCGAGGCAGTCGCAACCCAGTTCAAGGCTATTGGCACACATCCCCATCCCATACTCGCCGACGTCGAAGGCGTTCTTCCGCTGCTGCGTAGCTCGCGGGTCTCCGTAGGGCACGACCATTTCCGTCAACGAAGCGCGATACAAGATCGATCGATCCCGGCCGCCGTCGCGGTAACGCAAATGGTGCAGCGTAAGCCCTTCGCGTGCATTGAAGCCGACAACAAAACTCCAGTTCTGCCAACGAACATGGTGGCTGGAAACCTCGAAGCTCGGACCCTCCGGCTGCGTAATCTCAAGCGGCTTGATGTCTGTGCGCTGGTTCGGCACGCGGTCGGCAGCGTAATTGCACGCTTGCGGCGGCAATGGCCACACTCCGTGTTCTTCAACGCGAATCACCTGCATCGTGTTCAAGTCGACTACGGGTCGCACACCTTCGATCGGCCGTGCATATCCGTTGTCGGTAGGATCACTACGTAGAAAGCATAGCGGGCGAGCCAGGCGGCGAGTGCGATCCTCTTCCGCCCCGTAGTTGCCGGCGCTCCAAATGTCGACCATCACCAGGCTGGTGTCGTCGACCCCACAGTGGCGCGAGAGCGCGGCCTTGAACTCATCGCTGCTAAGAACCGCTGCTTCGCATTCCACCTGTTCATCGATCGTCATGGTGGGCTGCACGCCGACGACATGCTCCCACGACGTCACGGTCTCTGACG
This sequence comes from uncultured Planctomycetota bacterium, assembly GCA_963847905.1. GTDB lineage: Bacteria > Planctomycetota > Planctomycetia > Pirellulales > Lacipirellulaceae > DASYDU01. The sequence goes on from CAWKBP010000014.1 coordinate 256,609, forward strand.
TTAGCGACAATTCAGCTTCGTAGCAGCTGTTCGAAGCATTGTCGAAGAGCACCGCTTCTGCCTTGCGCGAACCATCGTCGGACGAAGCGTGGACGGCATTTTTTGCCGGCTCCTTCAACATGATCGAGACAATTCGAGTTGTGGCGTTTAGCTTGCCGTTCGTGCGAAGTATTGCGACGGCTGCTTGGATTTCCGAGGCATTTAACGGCTCGAGCGGGTGAAAGTCGACGATCGACATCGGGGCGTTCCTATCGTTCCAGTAATGGCGATTGGTAACTGAGCTGCCCCCGTGGCTTCGGCCTTTCCTAGCCCCGTAGCAACTCAAACGACCGCCTGACTGGTCCAACATCGCCAGAAGTCACGCCTGCTTCTGGCGACCGAGTTGATAGGCCGCGACGTGTAGCCAATCGTCGCGGCTGCAAAAACTTATTGGTATCGATTATTCCTCAACAAACGAAAAGCGAAGCCGGTTGCCAAGCTCCTGCCCCAAAACAGAACGGCCACTTTCGAGGACGTAGTGCTTCGCTTGGCAACCAACTCGCTCAATTGAACGGCGGGGCCGCGATTAGCTCCGCCGCCCCCCATCGCACTTACAATCACTTTTTCCAGCAGCGCTGCGAGGCTGCAGCATTCCGCGTTGTTACCGCTGGGAACGGCCACGGATGGACACGAAGCCGAAAAGCCCCAATGCCAGGCACGACAATGCGATCGTGCCGGGTTCGGGAACTTCACGCGTGATCCGAACATAGTCGACATACATCACGCTGGGCACCTGACCGTCGACCGCCGTGGCCGCGGAGCTGTTGCCAAGATAGAGATTAGTCGTCGCTTGCAACGTTCCATTTACCGACTTCGACAATTTGGTAAACAGATCGCCGGAATCGTGAATGGTAAAACCGGAATCGTAGACCGCGTTTTCCAATGTGACGCGATCCGCAGTAGCACCTGAGGAATAGGGCCAATATGTTCGCACGCCCCACTCGAGTTTGTCGCCGGGAAGCAATGCCGTGAACGGTAGCGAGTAAGTGGCATATTGAACCGAAGGTGACGTGCTCGTGAAAACGAGTTCAAAGCCATCTTCCGAGTTGGCAGCCGAGCTTGCTTGATAGGTGAAAGTTGAATCGCCAGGCACGCTCCAACCTGCATCGGGACCTGTAAATTGGTCTTCCCAGACGACGAAGGCGGCGGGACACGCTGCAGCGGTCAGTCCCAAAAACAATATGCCATACAGCATTTCGCGGACATGGGCTTGAAAAAGCCCCTTGGCCGAAATTGCCTGCGGCACCAGCCGCGTGGTTGCTTCATTAGACATCATTTCCTCCCAGGAAAAACTCGTAAGACCACAAAACTAGACTCACACAACAGCGCCTGGAATCCCTACTAGAACTCAAGATACCAATCACAAAACCATTGTCAAGCAAAATGAAGCTAACTTAGCATAAATGTCCAATAAAACAGTGATACCAATAGATTTATATTAGACAGGAGCTCGTATCGATTGGGATAATACCATTATCTCCGACTTCCGGTCTGCGTCGTGAAGCCAGCGTCTACGAAATACCAATCCAATTGGCTGCTAAGATCTCAATTTGGGGTGTCTTCGTAGTGAACGGCGCGCTGCCGTTGGCTGCCCAAACCCTCGATTCCCAGCTCGATGACGTCGCCCGCCTGGATGAACTGCGGCGGATCACAGCCAAGACCGACCCCCGCTGGAGTGCCCGTAGAAATCACATCGCCAGGCAAGAGCGTCATGAAGCGACTGAGAAAGCTGATGATGTGTGGGACGCGGAAAATGAAATTGCTGGTGTTGCCATCCTGTCGAATGATGTCATTCACTTTCAACCACAGCCGAAGTTGATCCACATTGCCGATCTCGTCGGGAGTCGCCAGAAACGGCCCGAAGGGCGCGAATGTGTCCGCGGATTTGCCTTTGACCCATTGCCCTGTACCCTCCAATTGCCAGGCTCGTTCGGAGTAGTCGTTGTGGAGCGCGTAGCCCGCGACGTACGACAGTGCATCGGACTCGGGAACATATTGGGCTCGCCGGCCGATCACGACGGCTAACTCCACCTCCCAGTCGGTCTTTTCCGATCCAGACGGGATCACCAGATCATCGTTAGGGCCGCACCACGCCGTCGTCGCCTTCATGAAAACGACCGGCTCCGTCGGCGGAGTCAACCCGCTCTCGCGCGCGTGTTCTGCGTAATTAAGTCCGATGCAAATGATCTTCGAGGGACGGGCAATCGCCGGTGCCAATCGGACATCGGCGGCGGGCAATCGCGGCGCCGTGCTGCCAGCGGTTTTCGACCATTCATCCAGCCGCTCGAGCCCGTCCGACTCGAAAAATGTCTCGTTCCAGTCTTCGCCAAAGCTTGTTACGTCCAGAATCGTCGACTCATCAACAAACAGTCCGGGATGCAAAGTCCCTTGATGAATAAAGCGCGTCAATTTCATAGGTCTCGATACTCATTCCCCGCAACCTGGCGGCATTAAGGCCTCGCTTCACACTTCAATTCGAAACTCATGATAATTAGGTTCGCTTGGGACCCAGGTTTGGCAATTCCGGCCACTGGGCGAAGTCGCGGAGAAAGCTCACCACCTCGTCGACAGCAGCCTTCAAAATCATCTCGCCTCGCTCGACGTTGGCTTCGTGCGGCCGTCCCATGGCGCCATCGGCAGTGTAGCGATGAAATCGTCGAAAGACCGAGACACGCTGGTGACTGTCATCCTCATTGTGAAACCACTCACCCTGAAGCACAGGCGCCGGACGCGGAGGCAAAATACCCATATCGACCAGGTCTGGTCGCAGGGCCAGCATTAGCGAGGTCTCGTAGGCACAAGCGTGCGAGATTACCGGTTGTGACACGCCGATTCTACCGGGTTTCAGTTCGTCGGCGGCCACGCGCCACCAAGACGACAACGCCAAGTAGGCAGCGTCGGCATCGTCGCACTCGGCGATCAGATCTACGAGAGCGGTCGTTGCGGGAGCGACGTTGCCGCCGTGACCGTTCAGAAAAAACACTCGGCGAAATCCGGTGCGGAGAATGCTCTTGGCGACGGCCTGCACAACGCGAACGTATTCGGTTGGCAACAGGCTAATCGTGCCGGGAAAATCGCGGTGGTGGTGCGAGCTGCCCAGCCAAAGGGTCGGCACGAGAAGAATCTCCCGATTCAACTCCTTTTCCGCGCGGTGCGCGATCTCAGCAACCTGAATCGTGTCGACGAACAGTGGCATGTGCAGGCCATGCTGCTCACATGATCCGAGCGGCACCACTACCGGCAGATTGCGGTTCAGGGCGTCCAACTTCGGCCAGGAGAGCTCTTCCCAATACATCCGAACCTCACTTCGCCGCGCTGCAGCCGCGTATGGCAACCGCGTCAATCTCGACTTTGATCCCGTTCCACAATCCCGCCGAAACGGTCGTTCTCGCCGGAAACGGCTCGCGAAACTTCTGCTTGTAGATCGCGTTTAAACGGTCAAATAACGCCATATCATCGAGATACACATTTACTCTCACGCAATCGTCAAGCGTACAGCCAGCAGCCTGGAGTGCTTCCTCGACGTTTTGAAACGTCAATTCGACTTGCTCCTCAAAGGTTTCGCCGGCAATCTTGTTGGTGTCGGGAGAAATCGGGCCTTGCCCTGCGATAAAGACGTGTTCGCCGACGGATATTGCTGGGCTATACGGTCCGCCGACGATCGTTCGTGGGGAGTGGTGAGAAATTTTCTGCGTCATGTGGCGTCTCCTTGTCTTTGATTGTCCAGCAGACCGGCGCGAGCAGCGCCACCAGCAGTTGTTCGATGAGAAAGTCGGCGTGATGCGATACCTCGGGCGAGAGCGTTCGAGTCAATGAGCGGCATCGGGAGTTCGCAAACACGTCGCGGTGCGCAAGCAGTCGCTTCTCAAGCTGCAAGAATAGTTCGAAGTCCTGCAGCGAAAATGCGACGTACGGCAGCACCGAGCCGAAGAGTTCGTACGCCGACGCGAGATTCGAATCTCGCGCTAACCTAAACACGCGATCGAGCAAGTCGCACAAGCCGAGGCCCGGCATGAAACCGCACATCCCACCGGCGATCGATTCCAGCATGTAATATCCGCCCCAACCGCCGAGGATCCCAACGCGGTTGCCAATCCGCTCGCGGACTCGGGTCAGCTTGTCCAAGATCATCGGCTCTTCGAGCTTAAAGTACGCGACGTTGCCGTACCTCTCGGCCGCGGTTGCGATGAATTCTGCGCTCACTGTCGGGCCGCCCGGATTAAAATCTTGCACTAAGATCGGACAACTCACGGAATTCGCCATTCGCCCGCAATAGTCGAGTAAATCGGCTTCGGCGGCGCCGAATTGTCGAGGTAGCGAGAAGCTGATGGCATCGGCACCTATCGCTGCGTACCGCTGGGCAACTTCCGAGGCGACTTTTGCCGAGGGATGATTGGCCTGGGCAATCACGGGAATCCGTCCGCCACTGGCGTCGATCGCCAGGCTCACGACCGCTTCTCGCTCATCCTCACTCAACTTGTAGAATTCACTTCCGTAGGCGGGCAAACAAATCGCCGCCATCTTTCGACGGGCGGCAAAATCGACTGCCGCGCGCAATATCGGCTCATCGATCGACTCATTCTCCGTGAACGGAATCGGAATTACCGGCACAATTCCCTGGATGTCGAGGCTCATCGAGCAATCTCCGCGACAGCCTCCGGCCGGCCCGATTTCGCGGATGCCCAGGCCGCATCCATCACGGCGATTCCCATCACCATCTCATCGCCGACCGCTGCGGGCTGGCCGGTCTGTACCATTTCCTTGACGTGCTCCAGGATCAACGCCGATCCGTCCGACGCATTGAAATCGTCAAGCGCCAGCCCTTGAACCGCGCCCTCGGGACCATAGGCACTGACGAACATTTCCGTAAAGCGAAATGCCGCCACGCCACAATTGATCATCACGCCGTGTGTCGGTCGATCCGGTCGGTCGCCGTAATCGAGATGGAACGCAGTATGTCGTGGTGTTTCCAGACACGTCACCGTTTGAATGCCGGTACCAAACACGTGGTGCACGGTGCTGATCGCATGAATCACAGCCGCCGGTTCTGTATTCGCGCAAGTGACCGTTCCAAATGTCGTTCCCCCAAGTTCCGCCAGGCGCGAGCGGATCCGCGTCACCGCTGGGTTTGTCTGCAGAATGGACAGCGACATCACGGGTACGCCGCCGCGGCGTGCCAGTGCCTGGATCGCTTGCACGTCCCCCAAGTTATGGGCAAATGGCTTGTCGATGAACGTGGCCACGCCCTTTTCCAGTCCGGGCGTCGCCAGCTGCAGGTGGTCGCTGCCGTCGCCATTGCAATCGGCGATAAACACGAGATCGACGTCGTCACTCACCTGCTCAAACGTATCGCACACCTGGGGTCGGCTGAGAAACACTTGGGAAGCCAGCTCGGCGACCCGTCGATCCTCGTCCCAGAGCTTGACGATCTCGAATCCATCAACTCGCTTTGCCGTCATGCGCCGCGGCATTGAGTAGTGGGTGTAAAAGAAATAGTGACAGCCGCGTGTCATCCACGAGTATTTGTCGAGCGTTTCGTCCTCGAAGCTAACCGGGCGTTCGAGCAGCACGGAATCGTGCGTCTGCATCTGCGGCCCGAACCACATCCCGTGCGTATCGCAACGAATCAAACCAACTCGGATCGGCTTAGTCATCGGCACCATCTCACTTGTCGTTTAAAAAGCTGCGATTCAGGGAGCTACGGTGGGCATGTAGAGTTCGATCACGATGCCATCTGGGTCGAAGCCATAGGCCAGCCGCGCTGCGAGCTGACCGTCACGCACGACGTCAACCGGCTCGCAAGTGAATCGAACTCCCGCTGCTACGAGCCGTGCGTAGTCACCATCGATATCGTCCGTTTGGACCGCTAGCGCCGTTGAGCCGACAAATAAATTGTTCTGCTCACGCACGCGTGGCCGCGGATTCTTAAATTCCAGTAGCGCGATCGTGCACTCCTCCGTCGGATCGCTCAACAGTGCGACGTGCAGCTTAACGTCTTGAAGCTGCATCACACGGTCGTAGGCCGGCAGATTCTCACGCACCTTGTCATAGCTCAGCGAGAATCCCAGCAAGTCGCGGTAAAAATGGAGCGACGCCTCCATGTTGCTGACTGTGAACGTATGGTGGTGTACGCGACGGATCGCCATTCGCTAATTCTCCACCACGCTTGCGAATTCTTCGAACATCTCAACGCTGATGCCATCCGGATCCAGCGCGTACATCGCACGAGCCACCTTCACCCCATCGCGCACCACGTCAACCGGCGGGTTGATCGCGCCGTACCCCGCTAACTTAAGCCGCTCGTAGCAAGCGTCGATGTCGCATACTTCAAAGGCGACATGGGACGAACCCACATAGTAATTTTGCAATGGCCGCGTTTCTGCCAGCGGGTTCAGGTACTCGAACAGCTCAAGCAGGAACCCGCCGTGCGGATGCGACAAGAGTGCTACTTTTAAATGCACCGCGTCGTATCCCAGGATGGCATCGTATGATGGCAGGTTTTTCCGTTCGCTGATACGCTCGACCGTCAGCCCCAACGCATCCCGATAGAATCTTAGCGACTGCTCGATGTTCGACACGGTAAAGCCGTGGTGGTGGCAAGCTTTGATCGTCAAGTTTTGCGTTTCTGTTAGCATCACAGCTCCAGCGGCTCCGGCATGCGCTGGACGAAGAATTTCCGCAGCGGCTTGATCACATGCCACCGAGTCCTTAATCCGAGTGGGAAATGGACGATCTTTCCGGGCGACAGTGTGACCTTCTGATCGCCTACTTCGACTATCACCGTGGCCTCGCCCTCCAAGACATGGATGAATTCGTCGGCCGCGAAAGTCCAATCGAATTCGCCCGGCTCACACGTCCAAACGCCGCTGACGACTTTTTTGTCCTCGCTCTGTGTAACAATCTGGCCGCGTGCGACAGGATTACCCTCCACAATCCAGCTTGGCTCGATCGGCATCGCGGGCAAAACACCAACAGGAGCGGTCGCCACTTGCATCGGAAATGTGGTCATTTGTTCGTTGTGGGGCAAAAGTGTCCTAGAAGCTGGTCGGATCGCCAATATTGAAGGCGATCGTTTTCAGATTGCTCATGAATTCGAGCGTGTGACGGCCGCCAATCCGCCCCAAACCACTGTCGTTACTCGCCATCCCACCAAACGGCAGGTGGTGTTCCCAAAAGTGAGTCCAGTCGTTGACCACGGTGATGCCCGTATCGAGCTGTTCGCTCCAACGCCAAGCGCGGTCGACATCCCGCGTAAACACTGCCGACACCAGGCCGAGATTGCAGGCATTGATATACGACCAGGCCTCTTCTTCATCGCGAAAGCTCTTAATTGGTGCGACAGGCCCAAATGTCTCTTCTCGGTTGATGAGCGAGTCAACGCCAAAATCGACGAGCACGGTCGGCTCCCAAAAGTAGCCGGGCAGATCGGGCTGCTTGCCGCCAGTAAGCACTCTCGCGCCATTGGCAGCCGCGTTTTCCACGTGGCGACGGACTTTGTCGAGCACGCCCGGATTATTTTGCGGTCCCAGCGTCGTGGCGGCGTTCCAAGGATCGCCGCATTGCCATTTCTTCGTTTCCGCAACCATCGCATCGACAAACGCCGCCGCAATATTCTCGGCCACGAAGATTCGACCGGCACACGAACACACCTGCCCCGCACCAAAGAAACAGGCCGAGGCAATCGAGCTGGCAATCTTTTCCGGATCGGCATCGGATAGAATTACGATCGGACCGTTCCCGCCAAGTTCAAACAGTCGGGGCTTGAGCCCGGCCCGGGTTGTAATGATTTTCGCTGTTTGCGGACTGCCCGTCATGCCAATCGCGTGTGTGCCCGGGTTCGCGACAAATTCATCGCCCACCTCGGCGCCCGGCCCGGTAACGAGATTAATCACGCCTTGGGGCAGCCCCACTTCGTGAATGCACTCCATCATCTTGTGGGCCGTCGCGGCCGCCGTCGGTGCCGGATTCCAACAAACGGTGTTTCCCATCACGATCGCAAACGGCAAATACTCGCCGGCAATAGCCGCAGGGAAGTTCCATGGCGTGAGGGCGGTGACGACACCACGTGGCTGCCAGAATGTCATGACCCGCTTCTGGCGATCCTGGCAAGGCTTCGTATGCGCCTCGAAGTATTTCGCCTGTTCCGCGGCAATCCGCCACGGTACCGACGCCTCGTTTGCCTCGTACATCGCCTCCTGGTGGCGCGGTTTACCGAGCTCGGTACAGAGCACGTCCGCCAACTCTTCGCGTCGCCGATCGAGAACGTCGGCGATCTTCAGACACATTGCCGATCGGTCCCACAGAGAAACCTGTCGCCAACTCTTGCGCGCGGCATTTGCCGCAGCAATCGCCCGACGTGCGTCGTCGCGACCGCCCAGCGGGACCTTGCCAAAAGGCTGACCCAGCGCCGGGTTGATCGCGTCAAAAGTCTGCCCCGATACGGCCTGGCACCATTCGCCGTCGATGTACATGGAGTATTCGTTCATAGTCACTTGACTGCGTTCACCGCATCAAAAGTCCGCCGTCGATCTGTATAACTTCGCCCGTGATGTACGATGCCGCGGGAGAAAGTAACATCAGGGCCATGGGAACAATTTCACGCGGCTCACCAAATCGCCCCATGGGAGTCGAACTCATCAGCTTTTGGCGAATCTCTTGTGGCACACGATCTTCCAACATCGGCGTGTCGATCATGCCGGGCGCGATACAATTTACGCGGATCCCCGCGGGACCAAGTTCACGTGCCAAGCCCCGAGTAAGCGTATGCACTGCCGATTTCGCGGCGGCGTAGGGCACCGTCCCACCGCCGCCACCCGTGTGGCCGGCGACCGAACCAATATTTAAAATCGCTCCATCGCCCTGGCGGATCATCTGCCTGGCAGCCGACCGGCAGCAGAGGAATGTACTCCGGGCGTTGACCGACATCATTCGGTCCCATAGCTCTTCGTCGCACTCGGCAATTGGCCGCTTGTCCATCCAGTCGCCCGCGTTATTCACCAGCATGTCGATCCGTTCGCCAAACGCATCGGCAAGTTCCTGAAACATTCGCGTGATGTCGGTGCCGTTGGACACGTCGGCGCCGATCGCGCATGCCTGCCCGCCGCCATCGACGATGCGACGCACTGCCTCTTCAGCGCCGGCGCGGTTGCTGCGGAAATTGACGCCCACTTTTGCGCCGGCCGCTCCAAGTGCCAGAGCGATTTCGCAGCCCATGCCCGAAGAAGCGCCGGTCACCAGGCCCACACGATCTTGAAACCATTCTCCGTTATTTTCAATCATCTTCGCTGTTAAAATAGGGGCTAACCTGAACAAAGTTTATTCCTGTTTCGCGGCCGATGTTTTCGCGACGCCGCGCGGGATCCTTCCAGTCACTAATCGTCAAGGTTGATTCAGGTTTCGTGGCTCGAAAGCGACGGACGTGGTAGTTGAAGAACTTCGGCCGATCCGTGTGAATGCTGCGGAAGTGGTGGTCGTAGCAACCTTCGTCGACCCACTCCACGTCGGCAATGTTGATGTCGATCCCCGGCACATCGTCAAAAGTCGGATTACCATATTGAGCCCGCCCCTGGTTCAGATCAAAGCTGTACATCCGCAACGTGTAGATCTTGCCTGGCTCGAGTTCCTTGATCGATTGTCGCACCTGATTACACTTGTCGCGCTGCCGCGTCATCACGACGCATTGGTCGCCGACGCCAGGCGAATCGTAGCGCCCTTGCAGGTCGCCCAGTCCCGCGACGTCCCGCGTCGTGATCGAATTGGCCTCGGCCGGCACTACGTCCCAGCCGTTCAGTCCATTCACGAAGTCGGCATTCGTAACGTGCCCAAGTAGGTACGGCTCCTGGCTGAGTCGATCGGTTCGACCTTCGATGCAGTAGTGCCGAAACAATTGGCCGGTCCAGCGCATCGTTTCTTCGCTGGCATAGCCTGATGTGTAGTTCATGACTCCACCAAGTCCTGCAAATGCGGGATCGTTCGCCAGCATTTGAAACTCGAGATCGCGAAAGACGCGGTCGTTCACCGCGGGATCAACATCCAAGGATTCCGGTGGAGTGCTGTAGTTTCCCAGCGCGACGATCATGTGCTGGGCAATATCGGGCCGGAGTTTGCTGAACCCCTCCATCTTCTTCGACAATTTCTCTTCCAAGTAGGCCCGTGCTTTGGCCTCAGTCGGTTGTTCGGGATTGTAGGCTTCGAGTGCGATCGTCGCCCCGGCATCGATTGAATCGGACACAAACTGACCAATTTTCCGGGCATTTCCAGAGACGTAGAGATCGACTCGTTTTGCCGATTGCTGGGGATCGGCGTGCACGCGCCCCACAGCGGCCACGGTGGGCGCAAGAGGCGCTTCATCGAGCCCAGATACTCGTCGACGAGCAGGCCGTCAACCCAGGGACGATCAAGTTGCGAGTCCTCGGACAACTCGCGATAGATTTCGTCCGCCGTCAACACCGTCCCTTGTTCGCCCCGGAGTTGTTGGATCCCCGGCGCCAATGACTCGATGACCCAGCGTTTCCCTGTCGCTCGCCAAGGCTCTGCAAATTTACTTTGGTCCTCATCGACCGTCCCCACAATCGTGTTGACGTGTGGCAGAATATGCTTCTCCAGGAATGCCCAATCAAAGGGCCCTTCCTGGTATACCCATGGATCGTAGTGGAATCGGCAATAGCGAATCTCTGCGATACGTCGGACCTGCAATCGCTCGACCTGGCCTGCTTCGATCTTCACCTGATGCGGGCCGGTCGCCACAAATCGCATCGACTCCTGAATGGAGGGCGTGTCCTGGCCATAGTCGATCAGGCGATCGCCGGGCGAATCCAATGTCACACTCGTGCCGGGGTCGCCGCCGAACGTGCGCACGAACAGCCAGCCCGGCTGCTGAAATTCAATCGCGAATTCCTTCTCCGCAGGAGTCTCAAGATTAAGGTACTCAGTGACGAAATTGTTGAGCCGTTCTTGCGCGTCGCCGGTGCTCGCCGCGCCAAAGAGGAACATTCCCAACCAAATCCAGTGGTGCCACGATTTCTGTTGCATCTTCAAATCCACCTACTTACCGTTATGCGATTTGACTTCCACTCGTCCGTCGTCGGCAAGATTTACGCGTTCTTGCTTCAATTCCCGCAGCAGGAACATGAGATCGAACCATCCAAATAGCAACACCCAAAACGTAAATAGCACATGGGTGATGATGAGCACCAGAATTAAGACGTACGTCGCGATCGGCCAACTAAACATGGGCGGCTCCTGTCGCGGCAGCTTTTCGCAGCCGGTCCTCTTCACGCACATCTGCGCCATAGTTATGCCAGCGAGCTTCTCCGCTGCTGGAGAACAGCCCACAGACGACAAACGCGACAAACGAGAGCAATAGCGCAATCAATCCTGACTCATGTCCTTTGAGCGGGTAATCGTCGATCAACTTTTTGCCGATAAGATCCGCCAATGGCACGAGCATGCAGAAGGCCACCGTCAAATACGCGCCCATGCTGTTGGCACGATGCCAATAGAGGCCAAAGAACGTTACGATCGCGGCGCCGGTCATGATCGCGCCGGTCAAATAGATATATTCGAGCAGCGATTCTTCCGGATCGTAGAGCAACCCCCACGCCAACAGAAATACTGCGATGGCCGTCATGACGAGCCTCAACAGGCGAATATGCGATTTCTGCGAGAGCGGATCGCGGCGCAACGGGGCGATCACATCGTTCACCACAATCGCGGCCCAGGCCAGGTAGTAACTATTGCTAGTAGCCACGTAGGCGAAGACCATCCCTGCAGCACAAATGCCCAGCAGGCCCATTGGCGTAACGCTGTGGGCAAAGTCGGCCGTGGCATAACGGGCAAAATCTTTGGTTGCGGCCTGCTCCGCCGAAATTGGACCCATCGCGGCCAGTGCACAAACGCCCCACAGCAGCACCAACATGGTCCGACCGGGACTCAATATTTGATTCAGCAGCGCGAGCTTTCGGGTCGTATTCGTCGAATCCGTGGCAGCCAGTTTGGTGGTACTCGGTGGAAAGCAAAGTGGCGCGAGCATGCCGGAGAGTAAGAAAAAGAGGACCCACGTCAGCCCGTAGCCCTCACCATCTCCGTTCGTTACAAAAGGATTGAAGCCCGCTTCGCCGAAGCTGGAGCGCAGTGTTCGGTCGATGCCTGCAAAGCCAACGTGCCACAGCGACAGGGCCGTGATAATAAACAACGTCATCGACAAAATCAGTGACTGGACATAGTCGGTCACAATCACCGTTACCATACCGCCCATCAATGCGATCGCCAGTGAGATGCAGATCAAGAGCACCATGAAGATGTGGGCTGTTTGTAGCTCAACTCCAAACATCGCCACTTCTGCCGGTAGGCCCATGAATCGCAGCAGAAAATGACTCGACACGGCCGGAAAGATCGCCATGTTGAGAATCCCGCCTGTTGCTAACACGACGCCGTTACTAATGCGGACGCCTCGACTAAACCGCAGTTCATGATACTGCGGGATGGTTTGCACGTTTGTCGCGCGGAATCGCCGAATCCCCAGGCCGATAATCCCGAACAACGGGATGTAGAGGGCCATATTGATCAGGTTCATCCAGGCGAGACCGATCCCGCTGCGGAATCCTTGCTCGGCAATGTATGCGATGCTGATCAGTCCGATCGCTTCGGCCCCCCAAGTGCTTACGCCCAAGTAGGTCCGTACGCTCCGATTTGCAACCAAGAAGTCGGCGACGCTGTGCATATAACGCCGAAAGCTCCACCCAATCCCCACCAAGCCGAAAAGCAGCACCGCAAAAATCACCCAGTCTAGCAAACTCATTGCGGTTTCCTTGGCGGCGGATGGTAGGTCAGGAATCGACGTGCTATCTGCTTGCTCACGGCGGCCGAAGAACGCGACCATATGAGTCTAGGCGCTTTGCGATCGCCCCGTCAAGCGTTGTGCCGACTAATTGGTATTGTGAACATACCAGCTTTTTTTCGTCATTAATCAAACTCACCATCATTTTTCTTGACATCACATTCCATTATTGGTAGTATTTCGTCTGAGCGTGGTATGTGGGCGAGAACGCGCTCGCCCCATTTCGACGCCCCGCTGCGGCGCGGCACATAAATTGAGTGCCAGACCCAGCCAAGAAGCTCGCTAGTGTGTGCCGCAGCTGTAATACAGTCGCCGTGCCGAAGTAATGCCCACGTGGAACGTCGGCAGTGATAAATCTGTCTCAGGCGAGTAGATAAGGAACATTCGCTATGTCACGTCAGCGAACTGCCCGGTGTGGTTTTACGCTTGTTGAATTGCTCGTCGTGATTGCCATCATTGGCATCCTCGTCGCTCTTTTGCTCCCGGCTATCCAAGCGGCGCGAGAGCCGCCCGGCGCACGCAATGCTCCAATCAATTGCGGCAACTGGGCATCGCCAGTCTAAATTATCACGACACAAATAAGCGGTTTCCTTCCGGTGCTGTCCGCGAGGGCCTGAACTACGACAAAGCTCAAAACATGACCTTTACGGTCTATTTGCTGCCATATGTCGAAGAATCCGGAATCATGTCCCAGGTCGATCTAAAGAAGCAAGTCGGCGACCATTTACATCTCGCTGAGCTTGAACTCCCCTTCATCCGCTGCCCTAGCGACGATGGAGTCAGAACTAATCCGCAATATGCGCCGACCAATTACGTCGCTTGCACCGGCACCAATGGTTTCACCGAGAAGGGCGTACCCTACCCAGTCGATCCGCCCGATGGCGCTTACTACACCGACAGCCGCGAGAACATCAAAAACTTTACCGATGGCACCTCGCACACAATGGCCTTCTCGGAGTGCCTAGTCAACACACCATGGATCCGCCGCTTCGGTACGCCAAACCCCGTCGATTGCGCATTGCGAAATGCAAATCAATCCTTTTCTGAAAATACTCCAGCCGGCACGAGGGGCCGCGGCGAATCTTGGTTCGACGGCACTTCGTCGCAAACTTGGGCCTTCAACACACTCCAGCCGCCCAACGACCCACTGACAACCAATCACGAGTGCGAAAACTTCTCGACCCACGGTAACTTCGCCGCTCGCAGTCGGCATCCGGGTGGCGTGCTAGTCGCCATGGCGGATGGCTCCGTTCGACTTGTGAGCGATTCGGTCAGCATCGAGACCTGGAGAGCGGCCGGCACGATCGGCAACGGTGAGATAATCACCTCAGAGTTCTAAAACGCGCGTTGCCCCCGATTTAGCGACGTCCAATACAATCGGCGATTGGGCAGGCGGCTTTAGACCCTTCTGCAATGGGGTGCGTGGTCCGTACGAGCCTTCAAATGAAGCTGGGGAGGTCACGGGGCGCGAACTTGCCCAGCGCTGAATGACAACTGATAGTTGCAGTTCCGCATCCAACAGAAACCTAATTGGTATTCTTGTGTCACGTGTAAAACTACGTTTGTTTTTGCCACAACCGCGACATTTTCTTGACATTGATTTTGGCAATTGGTAGCATAACAACAGATGCCGGGAATTTCGAATTGCCGGCGATCATCGGGGCAGGGTTCAAAACCGGTGGATCTCCACCGAAGGCCGAAGCGTGAAGGGCATAAGCGTACTTGCGACCTCGGTCACCGCCCTGTCTCGAACTGCTAACGCGCGATACTACTCAGAAGGCAAATTGACCAGGGGTTTGATTCCTGTGACCAGCGATTGGAATGTTTCGCGATGAAGCAGCCTTCGAGATTTACTTCTTTCCTGCAATCGGCATTCGTCCTGCTGACGCTGTCCCTGTTCACGCTGCCGCATTCGGCCCACGCTGTTGATTGGGATCCAGATCACAATCCGCTCACCGTCGGGCCAAACAATGAGTTTATGGTCGGCGTCTATCAGATCTGGACAAATTCCGACATGGCGGGCGCCGCCGCGCGCGGATTCAATGTGGTGCATTCTTACAGCTTTAGAAACCAATCGGGAACTCAAAACCCGAGTTACCTAACGCCCGATCAATTTGCCACGCAAGCCGAGTCGCACGGACTCGCCGTGATGATGCAGCTGGGCGTATTGGTACCAAGCGAGCCCGATGTGCCGCTTCCCATCCCGGCCGACATCCAGGCGTTGGCGGTTCATGACAACATCGCGATGTGGTCCATCGTACCGGAGGAAATCAGCTGGTATCCGCCAGGGCCCAGCAACACGCAGTTCGCCCAACTCAAACAATGGGCTGACAACATCCACGCCAACGATCCGAAGAATCGGCCCGTGACGCATTACTTAGCTTCCAACTACGCCACGATCGACCTTGCCCCATACACGCCGTTCATCGATGCAATCGGAGCCGGTGCCTATGCGGACCACGGATCCAAACCGCGGCCGTGGATCCGCTGGAGGATCGAACAAGAAGTCAACGCGATTAACAACACCGGTAATCGCCCGGGAGTGTTTCCGGTCGCAGTCCTGCAAATGTTCGCCAGCGAAGGCTTTCCCGGCGAAACGCAGATGCAAGCGGCTGACGGGTATCATGACGCCTACCTCTCGCTGGTGAGCGGCGCGAAATCGGTCATGATCTTTACCGGTGGTCGAAAGAATGAGGTTCCGGGCCTCTACGACCGCTACGGCGACTTCGCTCAGGAGATCAACGGTCCAGACCGGCTCGGCGATGTTTTCCTCAAGGGAATCGACCTCGGTGCCTTTTCTAAGGTCAAGCCGACTGTAATTTCCGGTCCCACAAAGAGCGAGGCATTCACGACGAACTTTGCCTGGCCGCCCAGCGGCCCGACGGTCCAATACGATTCGATCAGCTATCGCGTGATGACGCACAACGAGCAATTGTATGTCTCCGCCGTGAACTCCACCGAAGAAGCCGTCACCGCTTCCTTTCCCGCGGTACGCTCGTCAGGACCGATCGATGTTCTCTTCCAAAATCGGCAAGTAGTGCCCGGTACAGATCAATTCACGGACGCTTTCACTGCATTAGGCGCAAATAACTACCGCCTTCCCGCTGAATCAAGCCTGATCGTGGCCCAGGAAGCGTTCAACGGGCCCAACGGTGCGGTGAGCGGGTGGACGCCAGTCAATGGCAATGGATCAATTGTCAAATCGACGGGCACGACGACCGTCAATCGCGGCACCGCTACCACCGAGTACTTGCGACGCAACCTGACATCATCAACTTTGCCGCTGGGCGCTTACATGGAACTAAAGGTGAAAGCGGACGCGGGCACAGAATTCTACCTTGAGCTCGCCGACCCCCAGGGAGACTCCGCGGCCCTCGTCAATTGGCAACAGGGCACCGGCGATTGGCAGACACTGCGGGCCCAGTTCAATGGCTCGTGGCAAAACGCCAGCTCGCTCTGGCTCGGCATTCGCGGCGGCAACAGCTACGAAGTCGGACCACTCGGCGTCTACTTTGCCGCCGCATCCCTCGGATCCTGGAAACACGATGGCAGCGGCACATGGGGCGACGATGCGAACTGGCTGGGCGATTCGCTGCCAAATGGCACATCCAAAAGCGGTCTTCGGTGGCGGTATCACGAGTGCGTCGACCGTCTACTCGGATACCAATGTCACAGTTGGCGTTGTCGAATTCGACAACGCAAATCACTACACGATTGCGGGCCAGGGCATCGTCTCCCTCGCATCCGATTCGGGAACTGCCGCGCTCGACGTGCGACAAGGCTTTCACGAGTTCCAGGCCGTCGTTGCGCTTGAGGATGATGTCACTGCCAATCTTGCGGCCGGAACAGGCCTGTCATTCAACAATGCACTGCGGCTCCACGGTCACAGCCTTACCATATCGGGCGGCGGCCAGCTGTCGATCAACAACCGCGTCTATGCTGAGGGTGGTACAATATTGCTCGCTGATGGCGGTACCATGGGGGTGCCGAAGTCGTTGGTGGCGACGTCGTCAACCTGAGCGGGCAGATCTCGCCCGGCAATAGTCCCGGCGTGCTGAAGATCTCCGGGAACTACGAGCAAGGCGGCGATGGGAGTCTGCGCTTTGAAATCGCTGGCACTGAAGCTGCCACGCAGTACGACCAATTCCTTGTCGACGGTCAGGCTACACTCGCAGGCCAACTCGAAGTCGTTCTGCTGGAGGGATTCCAACCGACGATTGGCGACCACTTCGACATCCTCAAGCTTCACGCGATGGAGGGTCGGTTCGACCGTTTGAGGCTTCCCGCACTTTCAGCCGGACTGGGCTGGGACCAATCGCAACTCTATACGCTCGGTCGGATCTCGGTGGTCTCAGTTCCGAGCCAGCAACTTGGAATCTTGTCTTTTTGCCGCTCGTCGCGTTCGGCATGCAGCTAACTCGTCGACAAATCTGAACTTACTCAAGGCGATTTCATTACGGGGAGAACTTAAAATGAAGGCTAGAATGAACGACTTTCGATTGATTAACTTGGACTGGATTGTCGTGCCGCTACTGTTCTCAATGGTTATCGCTTGCGGTGGCTCGGCATCCGCCGATCTGGTCACAATCTGGGAAGACCAGTTCACCTCGATCAGCCCAAATTGGGAAATTCCCGACGAATCCACGCTCGTCTCGCAAGCCAGTCCTGTCGACATAATCGGATCCGAGGACGGCTTCGAAGGCGTTTTCACTAATACTTCCGGAACTGCCCGGTACGCTGTCCTGACAATTCCCGCTGGCCTGGTGAAGGTCGGCGACCGAGTCGAATATTCGATCCGCGCAAATTTCTACGATCGATTCGCTGGCGATCGCATCGATCTGGTCGCCGATATCGGCGATGCATTTGATTCAGGATTCGTCGCCCATGACAGTACCGACGGCATGACTTTTCTTCAGGAGCCGGGAGGGTACTTTGATCTGTTTGACACAACTCTGATGAGAGAACTTCGTGCCGCAGACAATCTGTACTTTGGTAACAATGGCTACGGCGGCTCCGGCGTCGAATCGATCTTTTACGTCGACTACATTCGCATTGTCGGCGAACACACCATTGCCGCGGGCGACTACAACGGCGACGGCTCCGTAGACGCGGCCGACTACACCGTCTGGCGCAATACATTGGGACAAAATGTCGCCAACGGCACAGGAGCCGACGGAGATCAAAACGGCACCATCGAACAAAACGACTATACCATCTGGAAAACGAACTTTGGTCCAAATGGGGGCCTGGGCGCTCTTGGAGCAGGAGCGGTTCCTGAACCCAACTCGATTTGCTTGATGTTGATAGGGTTGCTCTGGGCCAGTTTCCGTCGAAAAAATCGAACTGCCGGCAGATAAGGCCCTTGCGACGTCGCAAAGAGTGCGCGGCAAAGCGAACCGAGAATACTGCGATGAACGGCGACGAATTGTCGTCTCGATTCGTCCCGCCGAATGGCAACTATGTCGATCCCTTGCTCTTTGAATTGGTGCCTGCGCTCACTGCTGACATTCCAGGTTGCGCTGGTCGTTGCGGCCGGCGCTCGTCCCGCATCGGCCGCGGTTGTTACGGTTTGGGAGGATCAATTCACGTCGGTCAACGCCGGCTGGCAGGTGCCGCTCGGATCCTCCCTGGTCTCGCTGGCGACACCCGGCAACGTGGCAAACTCCCAAGACGGATTCGAAGCCCGCTTTACGAACACTACTGGAACCGCGGCATACGCCACCTTCACGATTCCCGCCAACCTGATCCAGCCAGGGGACAGGCTGCAGTACTCCATACGCAGCAACTTTTCGAACCACTTCGCCGCCGATCGCGTTAATCTCATTACACCAAGTGGAGGCAACGCCTTCGACTCGGGGTTCGTCGCGCATGCTAGTTCCGGTGGGCTGACGTTTCGAACAGAGCCGGGGTATTTGTTTACCGTCGCCAACACAACGCTCTCCCAGCCACTTCGCGCAACCACGAATTTGTACCTTGGCAACAACGGCTATGGCGGTTCCGGCGTCGATTCGTCGTTCTACATCGACTACATTCGCATCGTCGGCGAACGCGATGTGGACACGGTGCATAGCTGGACTCGAAGTACTTCTGGCAACTGGCACGACGAGGAGAACTGGAGCAGCGGCGATCCCACGGCGAACACTCACCAGGCGGTGCTCGGCAATGTGAACACTTTGCCAACCACCATCGCTCTCGACGCGCCGGCTACGGTCAGCTCGCTCCAATTGGATCCGCCAATGGATATGCCATCGCTGGGCATGCGACTCTCACGCTAGCTGCCAATCTCGGCAATGCAAGAATCGACGTCCTGCAACCTGCGACCGCGGGCACGCATCAATTCCAGGCGCCGGTGAGTCTCGGTAGCGACGTGGACGTTCAGGTCTCCGGCTCGGGAGAATTGGTGTTCAACAATTCGCTCGCGCTAAACGGGCACTCTTTCAATCTCCTCTCGGGGACGACAATCATCAACAACAATGCCTCAACGGGCACCGGGACCGTCAAGAACTTCGCCGTTCTTGCTGGCGGAGGCACGATAGCCGGTCACCTTCTCAACGAGGCCTCGGGAACCATACGAACCGAGATCACAGGGCCAGGCCAACTGGATACCACAACCATTACGGTCGCGGGAACGGCCACGCTCTCCGGTACGCTCGACGTCGAGCTCGGTAGCTACAGACCACGCAATGGGCAGCAGTTTACTGTTCTTTCGGCTGGAACATTGGTTAACACTGGGATCGCGCTCCACGTCAGCGACCTCGGCCGATATGTACCGAGCGTCGCGGACAATGCGTTGGTCCTCACCGCGTTTGGCTCCGGTGATTTCAATGGCGACGGATCGGTTGACGCCGTCGACTACGTCGTCTGGCGCAACAATCTAGGCAGCAGCGTCAATCTCTTTGCCGACGGTGACGGCAGCGGCATGGTGGACCAAGGAGACTACCTAATCTGGAAATCGCAGTTTGGTTCGACAGCAGGTGGTGGCGCCGAATTGCATGCTGCCCACGCCGTGCCCGAACCGTCCTCGCTCTTTGTGCTCGGCATCGCCCTCCCCTTGCTGGGTGGCAGCTTGCAGCGAAATCGTCGAGCGATGTCGTAGCCGGCCACTATGGAGCGTCTACAAAGGGCTCACGGATTAAGCACGGCCCGCAGAATCCCAGCGGCATCCCGTTGAGGCTCTCTTGCTTCACTTGCTCGCGTCGCTCGGACCAAGGAACGTAGTACACATTCTGGCCATTGGCCGTCAGGAACTTTACGAACGGCTCGAAGCCCGGGAACCACCGTGACGTATACGCCTCGTCCAATTCGGCAACGTGCTTCCGGAAGCGATCAAAGTCCTCGCGTGCCGCATACAGTTCCGCTTGATTGCTGGCGGACGGATTCGCCTCAAACGACTGGTACGCAGTCAGCACGAAGCTCAGCTTCTTCGCATAGTCAAAATGCTCTCGCGTCAATTGCACCCATTTCTGCGCACGCTCCGTTTTGGCATTCGCCTCGGCCTCCTGCAACAGTTCTTCCAATTCGACACATAGCGATGGCGGGAAGTAGAACAAATGCTGCTCGGCCGCCGACGAACGTTCAATCGCGACGACATCTCGCCTATATAGCAGCTTAAAGAACTGCAGCATCGCTGGCCCCGCATCTTCAAACACCCCCTGGCAGTATTCCTCCACGAGCTGGTCGGAATCGAAATCTGGATTTCCCATGCTCTTGGCGATCGTCCAATAAACGGGGCCCATCAATCCCCAATTCGTATCGGGTATCTGAAAGATGCCGATGAAATTTTCATCTCGCAAATACCGGATGCGTTCCGCTGCCTGCCGCGGCGTGGAGTGCAATCCCATTCCCAGCCCCAGCGTGATATCAAACCAATACAAGTAGCAAGTATACGCACGGACTTTACCGTTCCACGGGATCACCGCCTGCGGGTTGATGTTGCACATTTCGCCGACGACGTTCGGCCCAAAGCTGTCGAATCGCTCGGAGGGAACCAGTGTTTGCCGGTAGATCAACAGGTGCACCGTCTTGTCGGGATGCGATTCGAGTGCCGCATCGGCGATCGCCTTGTGCAACAGCAGAATCCGTTCACACGGCGTTTTGCGCAGACGATCGAACCCGGCCTGGTCGTACATTTCGTACCAATCGGGCGGCAACTCGCCCCGATATCGATCAAGCGCTTCGCACTGCTCGCACTCGCAGCGGGCGTAGTCGTCTTCCTGCCCGAGCTCCACCCAATCGTAACCGGCGTCAAACTCTTCACGCAATTTACGAATGAGGATCTCACGCACGTCGGGGTTCGAACTGCAAAGGTGGTTGCGCTCAGCAGTACGCTTGCCATTGATCAAGGCAAAGTATTCTGGGTGTTCGTCAAAGTACTTTTCGGCCGGCACCCAGCTGTAATAGGAATGCCCGCCGAAGGTACGCATCCTAATCGCCGACCGGAAATTATTGGCGAACGACGCCGGTGTCGCAACTCCATAGAGATCTCGCCCCACCGAGAAAGCAAACACCGGCACGATTGTCCGGTCGAGATCGCGGGGCACCGAGAGCGTTGACTTTTTGGGAATGAACTCCCCGTCCGGCACGGGCAAGAACCAACGAATTCCGCATTGATCCTCGAGAAATGAGACGACCGCCTTACAAGTTCCCCGGGCACCAATTAGGCGCGCATCGTCCACTTGAAATGTCGCTTCACCAACCGGGGTTTCATCATGCACGGGATGCTTTCGCAGCACATCGTCGCGACCAAGCAGGAAAATCGTGTCGCCTTGCACAACTGTTCGCGCGGTATCCCATTTCCAATCATTGCTGGCTACTTTCGCTTGCGCGGCCATCTTGGTGTGACCGACCGAGATAATTGTACCGGCGGCTGAATCTCCCTCACGCACAATCGGCAGCTTCGCGCCCGTAGAACGTTGCACGTAGTCCTGCAGCCAGTTAGCAGCCGACTCGGTCCACTTCTCTGGATTTGCCGGAATGACGATCGTCGCCCGCGGCTGTCCATTTTTGACGAGCGTCAAGTTGTCTTGCGATTCAGCCAGCGCAGTCGCCGGTCCGCACACCGCAAGAGCCAATACAAACACCAGACTTTGAAGATAGGTCATCACGCGTTAAGCCCCAATAAAGAAGAAGATAAATGAGGAAAGTTCTCAATATCCTTCGCAAGCAGGAACATTTGTCTGACTTCCTTGTCCCGACTCAACCAATTGACGTTGCTTCGAGGTGCCCTGTTGCACGCTGCTCACAGGCTCGCCAGCAGCGCACCCGGCGGCCACTGGTGCAAGTTGCAGGAAGAGCCTTCCGCCGGTTGAGCGAATAGGATACGTCCTCAGGCCGACGCAAACGGGCTTGCGCTTGGGCGAGCCGTCGGTGATGTCGAATCGCCCATTGTGCTTCGGACACTCGACGAGATTTCCCTTCACCATTCCATCTGCCAGATGGGTCCTGCCATGGGTGCAAATGCCGTCGCTGGCATAGAACTTCCCATCGGCAGAACGATAGATCGCGTACGTCCGCTGATCGTGGTCGAAGCGGATCAAATCCTCCACGCTCATGTGATTCTCGTCGCAGACCTCGATCCAGCCATCGTTCACTTCGCGGCCGTCGCCCGAAATCACGTCGGCACATGGCAGGGATCGTCGCTTGCTCGCCGACGCCGGTAGCTCGCGTTTTATAAAGTACGCCGGGTCTTTCATCTGCCGGAAAAGGGTGGGAATAATCTCTCGATACGCTTCAAAGAGCCCACTGTATGGCTGCGGCAACTCCGATTTGATTAGCTCATGGAGTTCGGGAAGTGCATGGTAGGGCACTAGCGGAAACAGGTGGTGCTCCATGTGGTAGTTCATGTTCCAGTACAAGAATCGATTGAGGCGATTCATGTAGATAGTGCGGCTATTCAGCCGATGGTCGAGAACGTTCTCCGCCAAGCCTGCATGCTGGCTATAGCCATAGATCGGTAACAGCCACACACCGTACAGACTCGGCAGGCCGATGTACATCAGTGGGAGCAGGCTCTGCTGGTAGGCCGCCAGACCGAACACGCACGTATAGATCAATACATAGATCCGTGCCTTGAAAAACACCTTGCGTTGCTCGGATGCCGGAACGTACTGCGCCTCTTCTCGACTGATTTTGCCCTGGCAATGCAGAAGCACATTGGACACGTACCTCGGCACCGCGATCAGATTGAAGAACTTGCACACCAGCTTTTTGGGATCTGGCGGCCGCATCGCCGAAATCTCTGGATCCCGCCCGACGATGATCGTATCGCTATGGTGCCGTACGTGACTCCAACGCCAAGGAGTCGATTCGCGCAAGACCATGAACGACGCGACTTCGTACAGCACGTTGTTGAGCCAGTCGGACTTGAACGCCGTGCCGTGGAGCGATTCATGCCAGCGCGAGTCCGATGTCGAAGCGTAGACCACACCGTAAATCGCGAATGGCACACACGCCCACCAACTCCCCCACCAGGCGTATCCCCAAACTCCCGTTACGAAGAGAATAGAAAACCATGCAACCGTGTCACGAATCGCCGGCCAATTTTTCCTTTGGAGTAACTCGCGCAGCGATTGCCTCGGTACACTCGGGACATACCAAGTCGCTTCCGCGAGCCCTTTTTGAACAGCGACGTCAGCATTTCTGCCGACGAGACTATAGTCGCTCAACGGACAATCGCTAATCTTTGTCATCTTTTCTGGTACTAATCATCTAGCAAGACCGCCAACTAGTACGCCCAATTGGGGCGAAGCGGCCACACCCGTCAATATCGCGGCGCATCGGACTTGGCTTCCGTATAATACCAATCTAATCACATAAGTCAACACAAATGCGTTAACATTGCGTATTACAAGTACATCGATTGGATTACCGTAATACCATTTACCTACAAAACGAGCTGCTGTGTGCGCGATTTGAATGCAAGAACATCGCAGTGCTGTCACGCCAACGTTGCTGGCCCGGCTTCGCGGCTGCCGCGGTCGGCTTCACAAAGGCGCCGCCTTTGGTCGCAACCGATGGTACTTTTTGCGACTTCAAGCGGTGATACAAACTCTCCCAATTGCAACTGGATCGGCATAACTCTTGTAATTGAATCGGCGGCAAGCGACTATCAGTTCTCTCGACTTGCTTCAGGTAGCCGCTGTGAAAGTCCTGCGGATATCAGATCGAGTATCGACAGTTGTATGTGGCGCGGCAGCAGCGGCCATGCTTGTTCAATTGAAGGAGCGGGCAGTTTCCCACCGGCGGATGATGAGCCGGATTGAGTGACTTATGCGCCAGAGTGCAGCGCAGTCTTGAGAAATGTTGATTTTCTCGTGCTTTTCTGCGACTTCCCGCTGATTAAGAGTCAGTTGCTCTGCCAGTTGAGCTAAGGAAGCGAGAAGAGCATTTTACAAGGGGGAAGGCGGAAGGGGGAGGGGGAAAGGTGTGAAAAGTCGCGGGGGGAATTGCAGGAAAACCCTCACCCGCTTGTGGCTGCGCTGTTCCCTCGACCGCTCATGGCTGCGCCATTCCCTCACCCGCTCGACGACTCGCGGCCTCTCCCGGAGGGAGAGGCGGGGGAATCAGCTCACGGAGTGAGCTGCGTACTTTTTACTGGACGCGGGACATTTGTTTGAGGAACTCGCGTTCGAGGGTGCGGAGGTCGCCGAAGTGTTGTTTGAATTCGGCGAGCCGCGTCTCGGCATCGTCTTCCGCTAACGGCGATTTTTCGGAGAGCATCGTCAGGTAGGCGGCGTATTCTTTCGAGCGGTACTTGATGAGATAGTAGTTGAGGGCCCAGGCGTCGGCGTAGGCGGCGATGGCGGTGCTGGGATCGCGGAAGCGTTGGTTGTCGGCGACCAGGGTGACGAGCGAGTCGCGGCGCCAGTTGGGGAGGTTGCGGCGGAAGGTGGCGAGGCGGGGGTAATTGACGCGGCCGATGCCGCGCCAGCCGCGGCTGCTCGAGAGGTCGGGGGCTTCGAAGTAGACGGCCATCCCTTCGCATTGCCAGAGCGGCACGTCGGAAAGGCGGGTTTGCAGGCCGCAGTTGAAGGCGATTTGGTGCGTCGCTTCGTGGACGATGGTGGCCACGAGCGGGACGGCCGCGCGTTGGGAGAGCATCTGGGTGATTTCGCGCTGCGAGCCGCGGCGGTTCGAGTTGTCGCGGAGGGACTCGGCGCCGGTGAGGTCGTACATATTGACCTGGTTGGTCTTGAGATTGTAGTAGCCGACGATGTTGCGGATGGCGTCGCCGAGGACTCCTTGCGAGGCGGTCTCGTAGGAGCCGCGGTCGGCGAAGGCGATCACGACGAGCGGAAACTCAGGCTCGCGGACTTCCAAGCCTTGGCGCTTCCAGTAGCTGGTGAAGGCTTTATAGAGACGTTCGAAGAGCGAGCTGACCCATTCGGCATACTCGCGCGAGGTGCTATAGCAGACGACGTAGTGGGGTGTCGTGTGGACGCGGAAGCCGGGCGGCATTTTGGTGAGCAGCTCTTCGCCGAGCTCGTCAGGCGTGAGGGGCTTGAAGGGCGTGGTGGTTTTTTGGCGGGTGAGGATCGACTTGCCTTCGATCGTATGCTGAGCGCCGTCGGCCGACTCGAGGAGGACGCCGCCGTCCTGGGCTTCGATGAGGATGCGGCCCGCGACGGACGTTTGCTGGCCATCGTCGAAGTAGGTGATGCGTTCGACGAATTGGGAGGCGTCGTCCGCGCTCTTTGCGTTGTCGTCGGCGGAGACGTTGGCGAGCGCCGAGGGGCGGGGCTTGGCGAGGGTGGGCGTCGCGAGGATCACCGCGGCGAGCAAAACCGCTGTCGCTGCACGTTTTGGTAGGTCGAACGCCATACAGTCTATTGTACCGTACGGCTGGGCACCGGCGAGACGTAGCTCGCCGGCTATTTTTTTCGGTGGTTAGTGCACGCGTTGGCCGGGGACGGCGCCGGAGTCGGGGGAGAGGAGGTAGACCTCGGTGGCGCCGGGGCCACAGGCGGTGACCATGCCTTCGCTGATGCCGAATTTCATTTTGCGTGGGGCGAGGTTGGCGACGCAGACGACCAGCCGGCCGACGAGGTCTTCGGGCTGGTAGGCTTCCTTGATGCCGGCGAAGACGTTGCGGGTGTTGTCGCCGCCGAGGCTGAGCGTGAGCTGGAGCAGCTTCTTGGCGTCGGGGACGTCGGCGGCCGCGACGATGCGGGCGACGCGGAGGTCGATTTTGGTAAAGTCGTCGATCGAGCACTCGGGGGCGAGGGGCTCGGCGGCGAGGGCGGCGGCGCTATCGGTCCAGGTTGAGGAGTTGGTGGAGTTTGAGGTGGCGCTCCCGCCCGCTGAAGCGGGCTCGCCTGGGGCGGGGGTGGAGGTTTTGCTAGCTTCGATCATGGCTTGGACTTCCTTTGCTTCGACGCGTTGGAGCAGGTGTTGGAATTTGGCGACGGGGGTGCCGACGAGCGGGGTTTTCGATTCGTCCCAGTGGGCGATTGGTTTGTTGAGCAGGTCGCCCGTTTGTGCGGCGAGCTTGGGGAGCACGGGGGCGAGGAAGATGGCGAGTTGGCGGAACAAGTTGAGCGCGACGGTGCAGACGTCTTGCAGCTCGCCTGCGCGGGCCGGGTCCTTGCGGAGCTCCCACGGCTTGCGTTCTTCGACGTAAGGATTCGCGCGGTCGGCGAGCGCGAGGATCAGCCGCATCGCGCGGCCATAGTCGCAGGCTTCGTAGGCCTCGCGGATTTCGTCGCCAGCGGCGGCTGCGGCAGCGAACAGGCCGCCGTCGTCGGGATATGTTTTCGAGAGGCCCGTCTTCTCGACGAATTTGGCCGTGCGGCTGGCGAGGTTGACGACTTTGTTGACGAGGTCGGTGTTTACCTTGGCGACGAACTCGTCGACGCCGAGGTCGAGGTCTTCGACGCGCGCGTTGAGCTTCGTTGCGTAGAAGTAGCGGAGGTAGCTGGGGTCGAGGTGGTCGAGGTAGGTGCGGGCGGCGACAAACGTGCCCTTCGACTTCGACATTTTTTCGCCGTCGAAGGTGAGGAAGCCGTGGATGTGGACCTTCGTGGGGAGCGTGTAGCCGGCGGTCTTGAGCATGCCGGGCCAGAACAGCGTGTGGAAGTAGGTGATGTCTTTGCCGATGAAGTGGTGGATCTCGCAGTTGGGGGAGCGCCACCAGTCGTCGAACTTTTGTGGCTGTCCGGCGGCGGTCATGCGATCGCACCACTGGCGGGTCGAGGCCATGTAGCCGATCGGGGCGTCGAACCAGACATACCAGTAGTTGCCGGGGCTGTCGGGGATTTCGAAGCCGAAGTAGGGGGCGGGGCGGGAAATGTCCCAATCGCGGAGCGGCTGGCCGAGGAAGTGGCCGGTGAGGTAGTTGGCGATTTCGCTTTGGAGGTGGTCGCCCGATTGCGTCCACTCCTGGAGAAAGGCGTGGAGCTGCTCGAGCTCGATGAACAGGTGGGGCGTGCTGCGGACTTCCGGCTTCGCGCCGCTGAGCGTGCTCAGGGGATCGATCAGCTCGGCGGGGCTGTAGTGGTGGCCGCACTTGCTGCAATTGTCGCCGGGCTGGTCGGGCGATTTGCACTGGGGGCAGGTGCCGCGGACGAAGCGGTCGGCGAGAAAGGTTTTCGCCTCCGGGTCGTAGAGCTGTGCGACGTCTTTCGTTTTGACGAGCCCGGCCGCGCGGATCGACTTCCAGAACTCGTCGCAGAGCGCGCGGTTTTCGGGGCTGTGGGTGCTGCCGTAGTTGTCGAAGGCGATGTCGAAGTCGGCGAAGTCGCGCTCGTGGGCGGCCTGGGTCTGGGCGATGAACTCTTCTTCGGTGACGCCGGCCTTCTTGGCGCTCATCA
This sequence comes from uncultured Planctomycetota bacterium, assembly GCA_963847905.1. Taxonomy (GTDB): domain Bacteria; phylum Planctomycetota; class Planctomycetia; order Pirellulales; family Lacipirellulaceae; genus DASYDU01. Next base: position 284,293 of record CAWKBP010000014.1, read on the forward strand.
TGATCGCCGTGCCGTGGGTGTCGTCGGCGCAGAAGTAGCGGCAGTCGTTGCCGAGCGAGCCGCTGGAATCGCACCCAGATGTCGGTCTGGATGTACTCGACCAGATGGCCGATGTGGATCGGGCCATTGGCGTAGGGCAGGGCGGAGGTGACGAGGATGCGGCGCACGATGGGTTGGGCTTATGGTGGGAAAGGATTTTGGTAGGGGCGGTGCGAATTGGTTGGCTAAACCGCAAGCGGCGGAGTGGCTGCTAGCAATGGGAAAGCACGGGGGAACGCTTGTAAATGGGCCGTCATTGTAGCCCGTTGGCTCCCGTAGCGGGAGAGCGGCGAGGTGTGCGGGAGTTGGCCTTGAACGAATTGGCGATCTCAGGGACATTACCCGCCCCGTGGCGTCTGTTTCGAATCAAACAGGACAGACGCTTTAAGACCACCTTCGGTTCAGAGAAGATTGCGGAGAAGCGACAGGCGAATCGAACGAACCGCCGCGCGACGCGACAGAGCAGGATGCTGTGCCGCCATCGCACGAGTTCGATCCGTCGGACAGCCGACACCGTAGGGACAGCCCAACCCATCGCACGCCGCTCGAGCACGAAGCGAGAGCGCGTGACCGATGCCGAACCGACTGACCACGCATCCAAGGAGGGATCGGATGGTCAAGTATGCGATTGCTGCGCTTTTGATTGCCGCCGCGACGGCTGGAATTGCCTGTGGCGGCGACGTGCAGCTGCTCGATTTCTCGTCGCCCTTTTGCGGCCCGTGCCAGTCGATGGTGCCGGTGATCCAGAGCCTCGAAGGGGCCGGGTATCCGATTCGGCGCGTCGACACGACGCAAGAGACGGCCGTGGCACAGCAATATGGCGTCACGCGGATCCCTTGCTTTGTGATGCTCGTCGACGGCCGGGAGACCGAACGGCTCGAGGGCGCGATGGGGCAGGATCAGTTGGTGGCGATGTTTCAACGCGCAGAGAGGTAGTTCGGACGCAGTCTCCGGATCCGCGGGTGTCGGCAGCTCCGGCTCGCGCGCCTGGGGGGACGCAGGCGGGGGTGGAGTCTTGGAGTGGGGTGGGTGGTGCTGGTGCGGCGGCGCCGGCCGTCGGGGGCGGGGACGCCCCGGCTCGCGATGCTCGCGAAGCTCAACCGATGACGCATACTGCGCCGATTGGTCCGCGCGAGCCGCTCAAGGATGAATTCGCGAATCAACTGATTGGTTCGAGCGTGCGGCTGCGGGTCGACGATCCGACCGGCCACTCCTACGGCACGGGCACGATCATCGACTCGCGGAGCGGCGAGGCGCTGGTCATCACCTGCGGCCATTTGTTCCGCGACTCGAAGGGGCAAGGGCCCGTGATGGTGGAGCTATTCACCGCGACGCCCGATGGTGCGCAGGTCGTGGCCCAGGTTCCCGGGCAGATCATCGATTTTAACCTCGACCGCGACATCGGCCTGGTGAGCATTCGCCCGACCGGCCTGGTGCGCGTGGCGCCGATCGCGCCGACCGAAACGATCATTGAACGCGGTGAACGGCTCACGAGCGTCGGCTGCGACCGCGGTCAAAACCCGACGGCACTTGCCACGCGCGTCACCAACGTCGACCGCTACCAGGGCACGCCGAACATCGAAGCCAGCGGTGCACCGGTAGAAGGTCGCAGTGGCGGCGGCTTGTTCAACTCGGCCGGTCAGCTAGTTGGAGTCTGTTTTGCCGCAGATTATGAAGGAAACGAGGGACTCTACACGGCGCTGGAGTCGATTCACGACGAAATGGATCGCCTCAATTTGAGTGACGTTTATCGCAACGCGGGGCAAGCCGCCGCGAATCCGAATGCCGCCGCCCCCCAGCCGCTCGCGACCACGGCAACGCCGCCGATCGTCCGCGGCCAGGAACCTGCGATGCCTGCGATGCAAGTCGCCGACAGCGCGATGGTGCCGACGGGGATGACCGCGGTGGCAGCCCCGGCCGGATTGAGCTCTGCCCAACTAAACCCCGCGGAGCAAGCGGCATTCGACGAGATCAAACGACGCGGGTCGAGCGCGGAAGTGGTCTGCATCATTCGTCCACTGGAGCCCGGCGGAAAGAGCGAAGTGATCACGCTCGGAAGCGTCTCGCCCGAGTTTGTGCAGGCACTCGAAGAGCAGGCAGCCGCTCCTCGGACGACGATTTCACGGTAATTCGATCGCGCAATCCCCTCGCTGCGATCCCTATCCGTGGACCAGCCGTCACAAACGGTCCAGGCCCCGATCACACGGCGTATTCAGCGGCCAGTTCGCATGGGGCAATCGCCTCGGCATGTGACGTACGGTTGTGTGTGAATCTGCACACCTCGACCAGGATGGGGCAAGAATGCTCTGGTACGTTGCATTAGTCGCCGGGATCAATTTGGGACTTGGGTACCTGTGGGGTGCCTATGTCCGGCCCTGCCCGCGCTGCGCGAAGGCCCGTGCGATGGGATTGTCGCTGCTCACGCCAACCGCGGCGAGCGACGCCGAGCCGCATGTTGAACACGTGGCTACTTTCGCCGTGACGCCACCTGCGACCGAACCGATTGCGGCCGAACTGGCTGCTGACGAAGCGCCCCCAGCAGCGACGGCCGAGTCAAAGCCTGCTCCGCTCGACCCCGAGACCGGGCTCGTGACACGCGAACACGCCGAGAAGCTGCTCTCCGAATTGGCAACTGGCGACGCAAGCCAGTCTCCGTTCACCGTGGCCCTGGTCGAGCTGGCGCCGATCGATTGGATCGGACAGACGCCCAACACGCTGATCGACAACCGGCTGGTGTGCGGGGTCTCCAACGTCGTGCGTCAATCGCTCGACGACGACCACACCTTGGCCCGTTTCACCGACCAACAACTACTGCTGTTGATTCCGCACGAGGACATGCAGCAAGTGACCCGCCGGGCCGAGGAATTGCGGCAACGCGTGGCGACGACCGAGTTTGTCGCCGAAGGCCGGTCGTATCAAACGACGGTCACTTGTGCTTTGGCCGAGGTAACGGAAGAGCCGGTTGGACCACAAGTGTACCAGTTCCTGCAGGAGGCGCTCGACGAAGCCAAGCGATACGGCGGGAATCGCACGTTCATGCACGATGGCAAGTCGCCCACACCGGTTGTGCCGGCGGAACTGCCGATCGCTGCGCAGCAGCTGGCGATTTAGCGTTCTGGGTGCTTGGGACGCTCGTAGTTGCTACCACCAGTCGGGGCGATGGATCATCGGCTCGGCGGGCCAGGGCCGCAATCGGAGCGGCTGCTCGGCCGCATGGTGGCCGTTCTTACTGGCATGGCCATTGCGAGGCACATCCTGCCAGGTGTATTCGACCTCATCGAGATGCCGAGCCACGGGGACGGGCTCAAGATCGAACTCGGTGATTTCTTCTTCGACGACGCTTTCGACGAACTCTTCGCTTTCAACGAACTCTTCCACTGGTTCGGGTTCCGGCTCGGGCTCGACCGCTTCGATGACGATCGGTTCTGGTTCCGGCTCGGGTTCGGGCTCGGGGATGATCGCGGCGACGATCGGCTCGGGCTCGGGTTCCGGCAATACTTCCGGTTCGTCCAACTCTTCGTTCTTGTTGTAGCGATTTGGAATCCGCCGGGTGTCGGCCTTCACGTCGGCAAACATCCGCCAGACGTGTTCGTGGCAAGTGAACACCAGCAGCTGGTGGCCCTCGCGGGCGAACTCGCGGAGCACGCTCACGGCGACCTTCGTGCGGCCGGCGTCGAAATTGACGAACACGTCGTCGAGGATCATCGGCAGATGGATGCCGCGGCGGGCGTAGGCCGCCACCAGCGCGAGCCGCAAACTGACAAAGAGCTGCTCGCGTGTGCCGCGGCTGAGCACTTCGACCGGCAGGGCGTTGCCGTCCTCGGTGTCGACCAGCAGGATGTCGTTCGCCAGCGGCGTCCAGATGCGCGTGTACTTGCCGCCGGTGAGCTTGGCCATGTAGGTCGAGGCTTCCCGGAGCGTTTCCGGCTGGCGGAATTTTTCGTACTCATCGCGGAGCTCTTCGAGCAGCACGCCGACTGCCGCTCGTTCGCGCCAGGCGTCGACTTTCTCGACGATTTGTGCCGCGACGATGTCGAGATCGAGCTGCTTCTCGGCCAGCGATTGGTCGGCTGCCGCCGAGCGTTGTTGCTCGACCAGGGCGCCGCGTTGCTGCAAGAGGTCCTTGAGTTGGCGGTCAATCGTTTCGACTTGCGAGGAGAGGGACTCCCAATCGCCCTCCAGCCGACCGATCAAATCAGGCGAAAGCAACGGTGCGAAATCGGCTTCGGTGCCGTGCTTGCCGATGGCGGCCGCGATTTCACGCGTCGAGTCGGCCCGCTTCTTCCGCAGCGAATCGGCCTCGGCCAATCGATCGGCGAGCTGCCGCAGGCCCCGTTCATCCTCCACGCCGCATTTTTGGAATAGGGCCTCGCGCCGGCGGCGGTAGCCGACCGCTGCTTGGACGTGCTTGATCACTTCGGCTTTGAGTGCCTTGGCTCGTTGGCGGATCGAATCGCGGTGGGCCACGCGTTGTTGCAGTTGCCGGTATTCTTCGAGCAGATGCACGAGCTGGTCGATCGCCGAAGCGTCTTCGAGCCGCAGGCCCGTTTCGTCGGCCAGCGCGATGATCCGCCGCGAGACGGATTCGAGCTCGCGGGTGCGGCGGGTGGCATCATCGCGGCGGTTTTCGATCTTCGCGCGGAGTTGCTCCAGCTGCTCGTGCTGGCCGGCCATCGTGGCGAGGTCGTCGGGATGGATTTCGTCCGGTAGCCCGAGCGCCCGCAGCTTGCTCTTCCAAAGGGCAACGGCGGCCGTGTGTTTTTCGGTGGCGAGTTCGAGGCGCCGCTCGGCGGAGGTGATTTCCGCGGCCGCCTCGCGCCGCTTGCTTTCGACCGGCAGCACGCGCTCCAGTTCCGACAGATGACGCTGGGCGTGCTCAAGTCGCAACTGCACCGAGCCTTCGGTGAGCGGTAGCTCGCGATCGAGTTGGTCGCGTTCGGCTTCGGCTTCGTGAATCTGCTTGGCCACCAGCTCCAATTGGCGGTGGCAGGCGTCGAGCCGATCGGCGGCCGAGTCTTCGACAAAATGTTTGAACAGCCAGGCGAACACGGCGCCGGCGATTCCGAGCCCCGCGATCCAGCCGCCGTATTGTCCAAGCGACGACGACGGCAACAGATACCAGGCCGCCATTGCCACGAAGCCGATCACGAACACCGCGAGCAGCCAGCTGAACAGGCCCATCGGCACGACCTGCTCGTCGATCAGGTCCTGGCCCTGGTCGCGCATCTCCTCGGCTTGGGTGCGGGACTTCTCGATCCGCTGGTCGACGTGCAATCGCCGCCGCAGCCGGGCCACGAGATCGCCCGCGTCGTCGACCGTCATCGGCAGGCCGAGCTTGTCGCCGCCGGCCATCGCGGATTCGATCTGCGAGCGGTACTGATGCTCGCCCGTGCGACGGTGCTCCAGCTCGTTCTTCGAGATCGTGAGCATCGCCTCGGTCGATTCGATCGCCTTGGCTTGCGGGGTGAGCTGTTCGACTAGTTCGGTGGTAATCGCGGGGGGAATCGTGCCGGCACCGGTCCATTCGTGGGCCAGCCGCTCGTTTTCGCTTCCCAGCCGGGCCTCGAGCTGCTTGATCTCACCGGCCAGGTCGCCGACTTGCTTTTCGAGCGAGATCAGCCACTCCTGCTGCTCGGCGAGCGCTTCGAGCCGCGGGCCGCTGCGGACGAGCATGTCGTTGATGCCGAGCCGTTGAGCTTCTTCGCGGAGCTGCTGCCGTTGGCCCTTGAGGATGTCGCGTTGCCGCTGGTGCTCTTCGAAGCGTTGGTTTAGGTCGTCGAGCGTGTCGAGCGTGCCTTCTTCGAGCGGCGTGAGGCCGGCGAAGCGTTCGAGCTGGTCGTCGAGCTTCTCGCGTTTGGTCCAGAGTGGTTTCAGGTTGATGGCGATTTCGAGCCGCCGCGCGCGGGCTGCGAGTTCCTTCGACGTGGCCTGGCGGCGGTCGACGTCGTCGGCGAGCTCGCGGAGCTTCACGGCCGACTGAGCCCAGCGACGGCCTTTCACAACCAACTCATCGAGTTCGCCGTGAAGCTGGTCGCGCTTGGTGAGCAAGGCGCGAATTTCGGACGGCTCGTCCACGGAATTCAAGAGCCGCGTCCGCGAGCGACCCAGCATGCGGATCACATCGTAGAGCGACACGCGGTCCAGCCCGGAGGTGAGCCGGTAGAGCCACTGGGCGGCGGCCGTGTCGCTGAGCGAATTGAGCTCCTGCACTTCGCGGAGGCCGACCGCGAAGATGTTGATGTAGGTTTGCTCGTCGACGTGTTCGAGTGTGTCCAAGAGCAGGCGGTCGCCGTGCTCCTGGCCGTCGGACGTGACGATCGTCACCTTGCCGACGTCGTCGGCGCTGCGGTCGGCGTAGCGGGAGATTTTGAACGGGCCGTGCTCGCCGACGACTTGGAGCGAGCCGCCCGGTCGGCCACCGGCGAGCGGCGGGAAGTAGCGTTTGCGGCGTTGCGGCGTGACTCCGTAGAGCACGGTCCGCAGGAAGTTCATCAGCGTGCTCTTGCCCGCTTCGTTCGGCCCGTAGAACACAGTGAGTTCCGACGACACTCCGCGGAGCGTGAGATCGTGCCACACGCCAAAGCCGTCGATGTGTATGTCGGTAATTCTCATGGGAGCATTTCGCTGATTTGCTGAGTTAGCCGTTGGGCTTGTGCCGTCGAGAAAAACGCGCCGGGACAAGCCCGCCGGCTAACGTTATGTCTTCGACGATGTCGCCTTCCTCGAGGGGTAGTGTGAGTAGGTCGACGCCGAATTTTGCCGCCCGATTGATCAGCGCGGTGCGCTCGGCGGGCGAGTCGATGTGGGCGACCGACGAGAGCTCCTCGTCACGCAAATTTGCCGGTAAAAACCGCTTCAAATCGAAGGGTATCCGCTCATCCTGTTCGCTGGTGCGGACTTGGCGGACGAAGTCGCCGAGCACGGTTTCCTGGTCGTACCATTCGGCCGGCACGCTCAGCGGCGAGTGGCATTCGAGCGACGCGCTCCAGGCGAGCGGCGTGCCGGTGCCATACTTTCGCCGCAGGTCGTTGAGCAGTTCGCCAGCCAGTCCGCCTGGCCGCAGGCGATTCACCAGCGGACCCGTGCCTTCGATCTTCCAGCGGACGAGCAAATTGACGCCCGGGTGTTTGGCGATGAGTTTGTCCATCCGCTCGAAGAGCCGTTCACTGAGTTGCTCTTCGCGCGTCGAGGCGGTGACTTCGAGCGACTGTTCGGTCCAGCGGACTGAATCGGTGGCGACGAACTGTGGTCGGGCGCGGCCGGTGTCGTCGACGTGGACCAGCGTGCAGCCATGCGGACCGGTTTCGAGGGGACCACGACCCTGGGGCGTTCCCGCATAGTGGGCGACGCCCGGTTGTTCGTCGACCGTTTGATGTTTGTGCCGCCCACCGAGAGCCATGTAGTCGACGCGATCGCCTTCGCGACCGGCCGAGTCGCTCGTGCCATGGGCCACGCCGATCGTGAACAGGCCATGGGCGTCGCGATGGAAGCCGCGGGAGTCGACTTCGCCGTTTTCGCGGCAACTGGTGCCCTGCACGCGGGCGACGATTTCGCCGTTTCGCACGAGGTCCAACGATTCGACGCGGCCGACGGGAAACACGTGCACGTTTTCCGGCAGCGTCACGCTTCGCGGCCAGTTGTCCGGCAGGTCGGCCACGCCGCCGGCCCAATAGATCGGAATGCCGCGGTCGCCGAGTCGGGCAAATTGTTCGAGGAGCAGCATGATCGCCGGCGGGCCGGCGCGATCGACGTTGAGCACGTCGCCTGCGAGCAGCACGGCGTCGACGTCTTCGGTGAGCGCGGCTTCGAACACTTGTTCCGCCGCGTGGTAGGGTGCTTCGACGAGCAGCTCGCGCAGGGCCGCGGGCACTTCGGACAAACCGTAGATCGGCTGCTCGAGGTGCAAGTCGCTGGCATGCAGCAATCGCAGATTGGGTTTGCCGCTGGTCGGCTGTGGCATCGACGCCTCCATGCGCGAAGCTAGGAACGTTGGGCGGGGCAACGGCAGCAGTCTACACCGCCAGGGGTCGATTCACCAACTTCAGCTTGCGCCAGCAAGTGAGTGCTAGCATCGAGGAATGGCCTTTACTAGGTCGGAAGAAGATCGCTGACCAGCAATTTCGCTGCTGGCACCGCGAATGGCGTCAAGGAATCGCCCTGACTGAAGACCTGGAACGATTGATAGGTCGAGCCATCCGGCTCGCGGTAGACCTCGATCGTGTTGTTATTGAGGTTGATGATCCAGTAGTCGACGATCTTCGCCCGAGCATATAGCTCGCGTTTCTCGCCGCGATCTTCGCCGATCGACGACTCGGCGACTTCGGCCAAGAGCAGGACGTCGGACGGCTCGGGGTGCTTGCGCGAGTAATTCCGTCGGCGAACCCAAAGCAAGTCCGGCTCGGGGGCACTCTTGAATTCGGGGATCCGCAGGGTCGTCTGGACGCGAATCGATATCTGCTTCCGCGGCGTAACGTCGTAACTCCAATCGGTGAGATCGCCGAGCACTTGCGCGTGCCAACTTCCGATTGGATTCATTTGTCGAATTTCTCCATGGATAAACTCCACTCGCTGCTGGAACTGGCCGTCGAAGGTGCCGGCCTCTACCATGCGTTCGTATTGTTCCAACGTGAAGTTTGAAACGATGCTCATAGCGATATTTTGTGGAGGAAGCGAAACACGACCAGCCTTCCAAAGTCTCCATTAAGTGTACCGCAACCAATTCGCAAAGCAAATTCTGATGCCGGTGCGCAGGATTTAGCGTGGCGCGGACTTCCGCGGGCCGCGGCGTTTGGAGGAGGGGGTTTTGGCGCCGCGGGCCTTGCCTTTCTTGCCGGCGGGGGCGGGGCCTTCGTTGGCGGGGGAGCGCGGGTTGTTGGCCTGACCGGTCATTTCGTAGAGGAAGCGGCTGGGAATTGTCTTCCGCGGCTTGCCCCATTTGCGGCGCGTGAGTGCGAACGAGATGATGAGCACTTCGCGGGCCCGGGTCACGCCGACGTAGCAGAGCCGGCGCTCTTCGTCGATCGCCGCACCCTCGATTTCGAGCGACCGCTTGTGGGGCAAAATGCCCTCTTCCATGCCGACCAGATGCACGCGCGGAAACTCGAGGCCTTTGGCGCTGTGGAGCGTCATCAGTGCGACCGCGTTGCGTTCGAGCTGCGAATCCTTCTCGTCGCTGTCGTCACGGTCGAGCAACACGTCGTCGAGGAAACCGGCCAGACTGGACGATTTGCGGCGGCCGGCCTCGTAGCTGGCGGCGGCGTTGATGATTTCCTCGAGCGAATTGAGCCGCGTCTCGCACTCCGCGGCGTCGGGGTAGAGCTTGTGCAGCGAGTCGCGGTATTCGGTTTTGTCGATCACCAGGGCGATTAGTTCGGGGATCGAGAGCTTCTGCATTGCGGCTCGAAACTCGCCGATCAGCCGGGCAAATCGCTGCACCGCGTCCGAAGTTTTCGCATCGACGCCGTCGACGACGATCGCGTCGGCGAGCACGTCCCAGAGGAATTTTCCCTGCGACGTGGCTTCTTCGAGCAGGCGTTTTTGGGCCTTGTCGCCGATGCCGCGCGGCGGCTGGTTGATGATCCGCCGCAGCGACGGCTCGTCGTGCGGGTTGTCGATCACCCGCAAGTAGGCCAGCAAATCGCGGACTTCCTTGCGATCGAAGAACGACATCCCGCCGATCAACACATAGGGCACGTTGGCCCGTCGCAGCTCGGTTTCGAACGACCGCGGCTGTTCGTTGGTGCGGCAGAGGATGGCGATGTCGCGGGGCTCGGCCTTGCCGGCGTCGATCGCGGCGCGGATGTTGCCGACGACGCGGATCGCTTCGTCGGTTTCGTCCTTGCACTGCATGATGCCGGGCCGTTCGCCGCCCATCGTGTCGGGGATCAGCGTTTTGTCGTGCCGCTGGCGGTTGAAGGCGATCAGCGTGTTGGCGTATTCGATGATGGCGGCGGTCGAGCGATAGTTGTTCTCGAGGCGGACGACTTTGGCGTCCTTCCAATCCTGCTGAAACCGCAGGATGTGCGTCACCTCAGCCCCGCGCCAGCCGTAGATCGATTGGTCATCGTCGCCCACGACGCAGAGGTTGCGATGATCTTGGGAGAGGCCTTTGATGATCGAGTACTGGCTGTGATTCGTGTCTTGATATTCGTCGATTAGCACATGGTCGAACCGAGCCGCCTCGGCTTTTCGCACGGGCGCAAATTTCGCGAACAACTCTTCGGTGAGCAGCAGCAGATCGTCGAAGTCGACCGCGCCGAGCTTCTTGAGACTGTCCTGATAGCGGCGATAGCCGGCGGCAGCCAGATGGTCGCGTTCCGATTGGGCGATCGACTCGGCGTCGTGCGGCCGGATCGATTGCGTCTTCCAACGGCCGATGTAGCCGAGCAGGTCGCCGGGCGCGAGTGCCGTCGCGGGTGCCCGCAACTCGCGGAGGACGGCGCGGGCCTGGCTCTCCTGCTCGCTGCGATCGCAGATTATGAATTTTTCGGGATAGCCGAGCCGCTGGATGTTCCTCCGCAGGATGCGCACGCAGAGCGAATGGAAGGTTGAGATCTCGGGGCGCGGCGGGGCGTCTTTTGGTCGCCGCGTGGGGAACCGCTGTTTGCTAACCGCTTGTTTTTTGCCATCCAACAGCGCCCCGGCCCGCTGCTGCATTTCGGACGGCGGCTTTTTTGGTGAAGGTGACCGCGAGGATTCGCTCGGGCTTGATGCCGCTGCGAATCAGGTTGGCGATGCGATAGGTGACGACCCGCGTCTTGCCGGTTCCGGCCCCGGCGAGCACCAGGAGCGGTCCGCGGAGCGTGCGCACGGCGTCGAGCTGAGGTGGATTCAAATTGTGAGCCATGGTGCGTCCGATGCAGCGTCTCTGGCGGCGGCCATTCCGAGGTGCGATTCCCGTCCCCGACGCAGGACGGACCACCTAACCTATCGCCCCCTGCTGGCACTTTCCAGGGGCGGACTTGACGCTCCACGCGACGAAGTCCTACACTTCGTGGGGGAAATCGTCGAACTTTTCTGGCTACGCAACGCTTAACGAAAGGTGAGTAGGTGAGTACGTGAGTATGTGAGCAGTTTAGACCAACTTCTCACTTACTCACCTACTCACTTGACCCATGAAATCCGAACATCGCCACGAATTGGAAACCAACTGGCTCGCGCATCATGTGGCGATCTGGATCGAGCGGGTGCGGCCCTACAATTCGCTGATCGTGGGCGGACTGCTGGCGATCGCCGTATTGCTGGCCGCCTATTCGTTCTTCGGCGGCGAGACGTCGGCGCGGCAGGCCGCGGCCTGGCGATCCTACAACGAGTCGGTCGAGGGGTCGCTGCCGAATCTGGACCAGCTCCATGAATCGGCCGACGAGTATCCCGATTCGCCGGTGCAGGAGTTTGCTGACATCACTTGGGCCGACGGGCAGGTGGCAATTGCGTCGCGATATTTTATTCAGAACCGCACTGCGGCCAACGAAGCTCTGAACCGCGCGACCGGCGCGTATCAAAGCTTGCTTCGCGAAACGGACGACGAGCGGATCAAGAGCCGGGTCCACTTCGGATTAGCCCGGGTTTACGAGCTGCAAAACGATCTTGAGAAGGCGCGCACGGAGTATCAGGCCGTGACGGGGAGTTTCACCGAGCTTGCCAAACAACGGATCAAGGAACTCGAAAAGCCACGCATCCAAAAAACCTATGAATGGTTGGCCACCGCCGAAGGGCCCCGCCGCTCGGCACCGAGCGGGCCGGGTACGCCCGGAGTGCGACCCGGATTTACGCCCGGCGAATTGGAGTTGCCGGCCGCCAGCTCGACAAGTGATGAAACGAGCCCTAACATTTCGATCGACGATTTGTTCAAAGGTCTCGACGGGACTGGGAACTCGGACGACGCTGGCGCGGCGGAACGGTACGAAAGCGATGAAACCAGCGCCGAAGAAACTCCGGCGGGCGAGGCAACGAGTGAGGACGCCGCGGCTTCGGATAGCGCCGACACCAAGCCTGCCGAAAATGCGCCGGAAAAAACTACACCAGACGATGCCAAGCCAAAGGAATAGGCGGGGCGTTCCGCTTCCCTTGGTCCTCTGAAATCTGGTCTGCGAACTCTGACCGCCCCTCTCCACACATTCACGGTTCCTCTCGAAGCGTCCGGCCGGCGGCTGGACGTGTTTCTTGCCGAGCGGTTGCCGACGTTCAGCCGGGCCGCGCTGCAGCGAGCGATCGAAGCGGGGCACGTTCGCGTCGACGAAGGGGCGTGCAAGCCGTCGCTTAAGCTGCGCGAGGGGAACGTTGTGGCGGTCTTCGAGCTGGAGGTGCAGCGCGAAGGCCCGATTCCCCAGGACATCCCGCTCGAGATTTTGCACGAAGACGATTCGATCGTCGTCGTCAACAAGGCGGCCGGCATGATCGTCCATCCGGCCAAAGGGCATTGGGACGGCACGCTCGCCGGGGCACTCGCACACCATTTTGGCACGATGAGCCAGCGCGGCGGGCCGACGCGGCCGGGCATCGTCCATCGGCTCGACCGCGACACGAGCGGCGCGATTGTCGTCGCCAAGAACGATCAGGTCCACGATGCGCTCTCGGCCCAGTTCAAGGCCCGCACGGTCGAGAAGCAGTACCTGGCGATTGTGATGGGAACGCCGCAGTTCGACCGGGACATCATCAACGCGCCGATCGGCGACCATCCGAAGGAGCGGGAAAAAAAGGCGATCCGCCGCGGGCACGCTTCGAGCCGCGACGCGGTGACACACTACGAAGTGGTCGAGCGATTCGTCGGCTATGCGCTCCTGCGGGCCCGACCGAAGACCGGCCGAACGCACCAGATCCGCCTGCATCTCAACCACGCTGGCTATCCTGTGCTCTGCGACCGGCTCTACGCGGGCCGCAACCCGAAGAAGATCAGCGAACTGGAGTTGATCCCGCGCGAGACGATGGGGCAAGATGCGGCGTCGACGGGGGCAACGGAAGGCGAACCGCTCCTGGCCCGACAGGCGCTGCACGCCCATCGGCTGGCGCTCGTGCATCCGACGAGCGGCGAGCGGATGGAATTTGAAGCCCCGCTCCCACCCGACATGGAACACACGCTCGCCGCGCTACGACGTTGGCGGGCCTTGAACTAGGATGCGCAGAGTCGCCAAGGGGCAAAGATCGCAAAGAAGAGAAGAATAGAATGGAGCTGGATTTCTTGGCGTCCTTCGCGTCTTGGCGCTAAATTGCCTGCTGCCGGTCGAATTCGTCCGGACCAAACTAAAGGAGACAAACAATGGGCATGATCCAGGAATTCAAGAAATTCGCGCTCCGCGGCAACGTGGTCGACATGGCCGTGGGCATAATCATCGGCGGGGCGTTCGGCACGATCGTCAAGTCGCTGGTGGATGATGTGATCATGCCGCCGCTGGGCATGCTCACCAGCGGCGTGGACGTTAAGGGACTGGCACTCACGCTGCGGCCTGCCGAGGACGTCGTCGTCAACGGCGTGACGAGGACGATTCCGGCCGTGATCATTAACTACGGCGCGTTTCTCAACAACGTGCTCACCTTCTTGATCGTCGCCTGGTCCGTGTTCATGCTGATCAAGGCGATGAACGTCGCCGAGACCAGGTTGCGGCTAGGCACGGAGCCCGCCGCCGACGCTCCGCCACCGCCGGAAGACGTACTTGCTCCTGCGGGAGATTCGCGACGAACTGAAGAAGGCGTAAGCACCGGAGCCCACAGCGGCACGTCCTATTCTTCGACTTCGAAGATCGCGTCGATTTCGACGGCCCAACCTGCCGGCAGCGAGGGGGCCCCGAATGCGCTGCGGGCCGCGACGCCCGCGTCCGGGCCGAACACGTCACGCATCACTTCGCTATAGCCGTTGATGACAGCCGGATGCTCGGTGAACGCTGGCGTTGCTTGGACGAGGCCCATCGTCTTTACCAGTCGTCGGATGCGGTCGAGACTGCCACAGCGTTGGCGGAGCGTGGCGAGTGTGAGCAGGGCGGTACGGCGGGCCGCTTCCTGCCCGGCCGCGACGTCGAGATCGTCGCCGAGCCGGCCGCAGATGGCGGTGCCGTCGAGGCCGATCGGTCCGTGGCCCGACAAATAGGCCAGCGAGCCGACGATCACCACGGGCTTGTACAAACCCAGCGCCCGCGGGGGCGTAGGCAATTCTAAATTCAGTTCCTTGAGCCGCGTTTCGGCACCCATGGTCGCACCTCTCTCGTCCGTTCCAGTTGATTCGCCGTTATTTCGTTTGGGTGGCACGCCAGGAGCTTCTCGCGACGGGCGTGGGGATTTGCTAGTTGGCGGGACCAGCGACCACGCCCTGCGCCGGAGGCTTAGGGCGTGCCACCCAGAGGCCAATTCGGACTCCCGGACAATTTCAACCAATTAACTATCATTTCTTACCGTACACGGCGTCCGGATCAAAGACCCTTTCGGCGATCGTCTTGAGCCCGTCGGCGGTCGCCTCGCGGAAGAAACAGGACGCGTAGCCCTCGTGGCACGCGGCGCCGCCCACTTGATCGACGACCAGCAGCACGGCATCGCCGTCGCAATCGACGCGGATCGAACGAACGTGTTGCACGTTGCCGCTCTCCTCGCCTTTGCGCCAGAGACGGCCGCGACTGCGACTGAAGTAGACCGCCCGACCCGTGGCGAGCGTTTCGTCCCACGCCTCACGATTCATGTGGGCGACCATCAGCACCTGGTTCGTGTGCGCATCCTGAGCGACGACGGTGATCAAACCGTCTGGCCGGGAGAAATCGGGAATCTCGGCAGGGGTTTTTGGCATGGAATTGAGGGTCCTCCGAACCAGTCCCCGAAAGTGGGCGGCGGGTTCGCTTGGGCGTCAGCATAGCGGGCGGCCGAATTGGTCGCTACCCGCCGGCGGTCGTCCGTCGTACAACCGGCACAATGGCGCGGCTGGCCGCGTCAGAAACCGCACAGCCTGCTCTGGCTCGCGCGATCGCTGAGAGTGGCAAGGGCTGCGTAAACCTCGGTGTGCACGGAACACTCCAGAACTGCATCCGAGCCCACCGATGCAATGGGAGGACATGGCGAGTCCCGCCACCGGGAATCCGCTTACGGCATACCGCCGATCGCCAATCAGAGGAGCCACCGTGCCCAATAAATCGCTCACGATCGTTTTGCCGGTACACAATAGCGAGGCCCAATTGGCCTCGAGCGTCAACGAGATGCTTGAACTGGCCAGCGACTTGACCTCCCAATTCACGATCATGATCGTCGACGATGGCTCGACCGACGATACTTCGGCCGTCGCACACGAGCTTTCGACACGCTATCCGCAGGTGCGCGTCCAGCGGCAACGGCAGCGGAGCGGACTGGGGCCGATCATCAGCATGGTGCGGCGGCGCGTCAATTCCGACGTGGTTATCGTGCACGATGGTGTGACGCCGATCGACGCCGTGCAAGTCCGGCGGCTTTGGCGACAGAGCGACGCACATTCTGCCCCGACGGTTGCTTCGTCGAAGCGGGACATCGGCGAATTGGCATCCGTTCGCGCGACGCACAACGCGATGGCGCTCGTCCACGGTCGCGTGATGGGCTTCCACCTGCTCGCGCCAATCGCCGAGGACGAGAAGTCTACTCCGACCGCGCCGCCCACCAATCGGCCGATCGTTCACCCGCGGCCGACCGATCGCACGGGCGTCGGCCAGATTCCCGCTTTGCCGCGGCCGAACTTCCTCTCCGCGCTCGCACAATTTACGCTCGGCGAATAGCTCGCAGTCGTCAAACCCACGTGTCCAGTCTGTCGTGGTGGGTAAGTTTGTCGGCGTGATAGCTCGCGGGTCGTTGTGTCGTTCTGCTGCAAGCGGTGCGCTATTATTGCTCAAGCACTTAACAGCGCCCGAGAAACGGGTGCGCTGTTCCGCAACGTTACGCAAACGCTTTCAGCGTCGGGACATACGCCAATAATTCTGGCGACATTTCACTTGCCAGACGCACTCGTGCGACTTACCATAACCGATGTTCGAGTGCGTGGACGACGATGTCCCGAACACGATTGCCCGCAAGGGCCCCTTTTCAGCGACTCTAATTGCGATACGGAACAAAGTGTAATCCGGAACAGAACGTGTTTGGTTGAATCTCCGCGGAGGACGCCCGCGGAGGGTTCGTGGCAGCAAGACATTCACACGCACGGCAAGCGGTGAGCGCTGCGCCATTTGAGGCATCTGACTGCCGACCCGCAGAATTTGCATGGATGATGGCGGCTGCCAGTACGTACATACATTGCGTAGGTAGTCCAGTCTTGCGGAACAGAGCTTCTCATCTTTTCTTAGGCGGTCGCTCTCGACCCAACTCTTTCGAGAGGAGGTGGCGGTATGAGTATCGCACACAATTTTAGTAGTATGGATCACAGCCTTACAGGATCGGCAGAAACGCATGTGCCTGTGCATGGCGAGCAACGTCCCTTGCATCGCCTGGCCGACGCGCGACGACGTCAGGGAGTGTCTTTACGCAGCGTCGCTCGGCGGTTGAACAAGTCGGCCGAACAAGTGCGCCGACTGGAAGAACCAACCAGCGACATGCTGGTATCGGAACTTTACGAGTGGCAACAGGCGCTCGAAGTGCCGATCTCCGACCTGCTGGTCGACAGCGATGCCCCACTTTCGGAACCGGTGCTGGCGCGGGCCCGGCTCTTGAAGATCATGAAAACCGTGCGGGCGATCCGCGAGACGACCAAATGCGTCTCGATCGACCGTATGGCGGGGATGCTCGAGCAGCAACTGATCGAAGTCATGCCGGAACTGAAAGAGGTTTCGGCCTGGCATTCGGTCGGCCAGCGGCGCTCGCACGACGAACTCGGCCGCACGGCCGAACGAGTGATTCCCGATTCGTTCTTCACGGACGGCTCGGGCTTCTAGGTGAAACGACCCGGCCCCGCGGACCAGTGCCGGTGAATTCGACGTGCACACCAAGGCACGGCGCAAGTATCAACTCAACGCGACCCAGACCGGACGATGGCCCAGACTATCTTTGAGCTGACTGCAGGGTCAAGCCATCTCTTTCGGAATCGAGCTCGGTTGAATGGTGCTGTCGTGCCTTGGTGATTTTCTTTCCAGGTGGAGTCGGCGGAGTAACAAAAACAAGCACAATCCGGCGACGACGAGGCCAGCGCCGCTCGGCCGCAACCAGGCCCAAGCCGCAATCCCCAGAACGACTCCCACCGCCTCGCGCCAATTCTCTACCAGTTCGAGCGCCGCAGGCTTGCGAATCAGCCAAAAGGCTGCCAGCGATAGCGCGGCCAAAGACGCGAGCGCCGCGAATCGAGTTTCGCCAGCCGTGATGCCGTCGGGCACCCATTCGACGACCAGGTGGTCTTGATGACCGTCGGAAATAAAGCACGCCGCGCAATGTTCACCGGACTGCATGCCGAGCCAGGGATCGAAGGTGGCCGTGGCGACCGGCTCGAGAGGCGCGACGGCCATTCCCGCGGCGGCAAATATTTCGGCGATTTGCTCCGCCCAGGCATCGCTTCGAGAGATGCTTTGCGGCACCGAATCGTCAGGTTGCTGCGGCACACGAATTGTCTCGGCGGCATTTTCGGCAGAACGCTTGAGAGAGCTGGCAACGTTTTCGGCCGCGTTGAGACCAGCGGCCCAACGTACGAACCAGCTGTATCCGTCGATCAGCGGCAATTCGACTACCGAACGCGTGGCGCTGAGAGAAATATTCGCCAGACGATCGAGTCGAGTCGCCGCGAGTTCGGCCGGCGTCACCGACGCGCCACCCGCCACGCTCGTCGTTCCGTTGAGCTGTGTCTGACAGAGCGTCCACAGGCCGAGATCGACCGGAATCGGGCGACCAAGCTGCTCGAGCGTAGGACGACTCAATTGGAAGCGGCGCGACGATAGCAGGCTGGCTCGATCGGGTTCGGCTCGAACACGTTCCGATAGATCAGTGGCCCGCGTCACCACATCGAGTGTTTGCGGCAGATTCGGCGGGCCGAGTTGCACCTGCGAATGCCGCTCGTCGAGCGCGCGGACCAGTGCAGCATGGCCGTCGAGCGTCGCTTGGACCATCCGCTCGCCTTCCGGCAGCGCGATGACGCACTGGGTGAGTCCCGCGGGGGCGATGATGAATCTGGTCAGCGAAAACTCGCCACCCTTCGCGTCTCGATGAGCCACCGTCTCGGCCAGTCGCACACGGGCCGACGTGGTACGCACGTCGCGTGGTCGCAAAGCGACGCTCATCGAATCCGCGCTGATGCGAAACGTCTCCACGACCTCGGAATTAGCGGTCACGGTTTTTAGCGACGCGGGCAAGGCAGACGGCTCGATGCCGACGCGAGTCCAGGCCGCCTGTTCCTCGTCGAGCGACTTCGGCAACGCCAGATAATTCGTGAGTTCTCCCGGCGTCTGAATTTCGATCCGCGGCACGCTAGGCAATTCACCTTCGGCAAGCGTTAGCGGCGAGTGAACCAGCAGCTTGACCGCGTCGCCCCGAGGAACCGATCGGGACAGGTGAATTGAAAGAGTGGCTGGTTCGCCCGTATTTCTCGGAGCGTCAATGCGGGTCGTTGCCGTCGGCATTACGTCGAAAGGCCCTGTCCAGTTCGCCGGGAGCTCAAGCCTCAGCACATCGAGATCGCCCTGCTCCACGCGAAGTTCGCCACTCAGGGTGGCTGTCCAGATGCCATTGTCCCGCGAGACGGAAGTGAGGGTTTCGCCTTGCACTGTGGGCCGGTTTGGTACGACGACGATTTCGACCGCCCCGGCGGCCGAGGAATCAATGGCCATCGCACGCACGAAGCGCGTCTCTGCTCCGAAAGGGGACGACGGATTGGTGCCGCTTTCCACCCCGGGCGACCCGTCCGGGAACTGGCAACTCGCCAACACTTCCTCGTCGCGGTAGAGCGCAATCGTTTGCGCGACCCGAGGTTGGCCGGCGGGACTGATGCGCGGTAATGGAACTCGGCCGCTTGAATCCATCGGCAAGATGGCGACGACTTCGAGCTCGAATTCCTTGGCGACCGACTCTCGATAGTAGATGTGGAGGCGAGTCGGCAACTCGCGGACCCAATCAAGCGGAACCGATTCGCCGTCGGCAGTGATCGCGATGCTTTGGACCTCCAAGTCCGCCGGCACATTGAGCGACCAGCCGAAACAATCGGCCGCCGACGGATTCACTTCGGAACGGTAGTCGACGCGGATTCGATTCTTTCCGGCGGCGAGCGACAATTGATCGCGGCAAGACGATAGATCGGACCGCGGTCGCACGGCGAGGTACCACGCCGCGTCCAACCGGGCGGGACTTACGATCAGCTGCGGAGTGAGTTGGACTGCCATTGGCCAGGCACTGGTAAACTCCGCCGGTGAGACAGCCGCCGTGGAATCGGTCTGCGCTGGTATGCACTCCAAGGCAGGATCCCAGGTGACGGCAAGCACTCGGTTCTCCAATGGTAGGGATTGAAGGCCTGACGTCGGCAGACGTAGCCGGCCCACAGGCGATCGATCATGAGCGCGAAACCGCAGCATCATTTGACCGTCGTCATCGACGACCGATGCCGTACGGAGGCGAAGCAACATCCGCCCGTCCGGAAAAGATTCGGGCACGCTCCGCGCGCGAACCGTATCTCCGGACATCAGCTCCCAACCGTCGTCGACGGCGACATCGATAGTCGCCGGCCAATCGCTCGCATTTTGGAGCTTGTATCTTGCATCCAGCGTGATGCCGTCGCCTGCAATGTTCAGCTTGAGCAGTTCGTCGACGCGGCGGAGCGCGGCGGAGGGCGTCTCCCCAGTCGCTGCCGTCCATTCGATTGAAAACAATCCTGAGGCGTCCAAACAACCCTCCCACACCGATCGATCTTGCTCATCATGCCGCGAACAATCCAAGCCATTGCACTGCACGTCGGACCATCCGGTCGGACAGACGATTCGCAGGGTTGCCCCGATCACCGGCGGGAACCGGAGTTCGATTTGCCGTCGGTCGGCATCGTGCTCTACATGCGGCAAAAACGAAATCGATAGCCGGCGCTGGCCCGGCTCGGCAATTCGAATCGTGCAACTCTGGCCCGATGGGTCCCAGTCAATCGCCGCCGGCATGCCATCGAGCGATGCGACGGCAGGCCACTCCGCTTGTTGTTTCACGAGTGGTAGGCGCACGATGGTGTCTCGTGCCAACACATCGAGTTCCAGTGTCAGCACCCATCGGTGAGCAACGTCGGATTTTCGATGCGTTTGTGTCACCAGCTGCCCGTCGCAATGCATGTCGGTGACTAGCCAGGAGTCTTGAGTTTCTTGCGCCCGCCCACTGATTAGCCCGCGGAGAAAGTCGGCGTCGACGAAATACTTGGTGCCAACATGCTTGCCGGCGGAATCGACTGGCACGAGCACGCGTTCTACTTCGGTGGGCGGAGCGGCGGCAGTGGACGATGCTGTGACACCGACCGCCAAAAGCACTGTGAGAACTTTGGCCAGCCGACCAACGCCGAGCCACTGCCGCATCCATCGCCACAATGCGGCGGCCAGAAACCCGAGCGTTGCCCCCGTGGCCAACGGTGAAGTGGCAGCCGAAACGAGAATACCGATCGCGGCGAAAACTGCGGCGAGTAACAGCAGCGAGTGTTTTCGCAGACCGAACAAGGTCGCGCCGCTGGCGCAGCAAAGGAAGATCGCAAGCATCGCAGCACTCGTCGACGTCACATGAGCGATGGCTACACCCGCCGGGGGCATGCCCACGAACCCTACCTGGTACGTATTCCAGCCAGGTGGCGCGATCAATTCGCCCCCCGCGGATTCGACTGCGGCCTCCGCGGGCGTAGAGACTAGGCGGCTCAAATCTGCCCACAGCAGATTCCAATCGCGCGCGACAAATGGATTAAACGGCGATTCGTTCCGTCGCCGCGCCAACGGTCCGAACAGACGCTCGCGCCAATCCAAAGTGGTCTCCCCCGCAGACATCGCTTCGTCGATCACCATCATTTCATCAGGCAATTGGATCTGCCACCGGCCGGCAAGAATCGTGAACGAACCGCTTGGCAGCGGCGAGGGCAAGAAGTCAGCGTTTGCATGTGGCGGACGTCGGCTGGAGAGTTCCAGTTCGAGTTGCATGTTGGCCTGAGGCATCGGCAAGGGAATCGAAACAGCATTGCGCTCGGCCGCCGGCACGGGTCGGCCATCGACGCGCGCCGCCTCAATCTGCACATCCGGGGGTAACGTCAACTGAACCGTGTTCGCGCCGCGATTCTCAAAATGGTAGGTCACGCGATGCACGCCGGAGCCGTCCGCGGCAATCCGCGACTCGACGTCGACGTGCGTGGCAAGCAACTGAGTTTCGGCGCGGTCGTCGAGCGGCGGGCCAAGCCATAACTCGGGCGTAGGTGCGGCGTCGTAAAATCGTGTCGGCTGAAAACGGTAAACGGCGTGGGCCGCGGCCGAGGGAGATTCGTTTGCGCCGCTTGGCGTTGGCGGAGGTGTCATCGGCAGAGGTGTGGGCGACATGTCTCGGGCGACGATCGCCGGCAACTCGTTGCCAAAACTCGAAACGCTAATCCGGCCCTGCTGCGCTGCGGCGTCGGGCAGCGATATAAGTGGCACTCGCTTCCGTTCGGGCCAAGCGGCAGACCAACTGGCGTCAATCGAGATCGGCCGCGCGTAGAGCCGACGCAGATCCAGCCGCCAGAGTTCTCCACCAGCCGGCAATCCGCCCAGTCGGGGATCATTTGCGGGCATTCGTTCCGCCAGCAATGGCTCCTGCGAACTTGCCTCTGTCCAGCGAAGCGGTTCCGACGGCGGTTCGGTAATGTACACCAATACATGATCAATACCGCTGCCTTTAGGTCGACAATCGATGTGATACGTTTGCCGCAGGCGACCTTGGGACAGCGACGTTTCGAGCTGGATTTCCGCGTCATAATCGCTTTTCTTGGGAGCGAGCCGGATCGCCGCATCGGTCGCGTTGGCAGTGGGATCGAAGAGCAAGCCGTCCGACGGCTTGGGGATCAGCTCGCTATCGGCAGTAGTCAATTCGCTTGCCGCAATGGATTGGAGCGGCCCGACCGCCTGAAGCTCGTATTGCTCCGCCGCCCTCAACTGCAACAGATCTCGCTCGACCACCAAGTCGCTCCAGGCGAGCGGAATTAGATTGTCGAGCGGCAATGGCTCCAGCGCCAAAGCGCCTGGTAGCCGGGCATTCATGAGAACTTTTACCGGCTGGTCGGCGGTGACCGCTCGATCCAGTTGCAATACGAACTCTTGCTTGTCGGGCAATTGCTCGACGTACCATTCGCCGAGTGCACTGGTGGGCACCGTTTCGACCGCATCGACGGACCAGCCCGGCCGCAATTCGGCCACCAGTTTTTGCACGCTACCTTGTACGACGGTTACTTCCGCTACCAGACGGCCAACTATGCCGGGGTTTCCGACCTCGAGCGCCGTTCCGATTCGCAATTTCCCGCGCGCTTGCCGATGGGCGAGCGACAGATCGACGGCCGCCGACGGCGAGAACGCAGCGAACCGCATCGTCTGGACTTGCTCGTTTGGCGTTTGACTCACTTCGGCCGCGGTCTGAACGCATTCAATTGGCGCCAATTCGCGCAATTCGAGTGCAGGGTCGAGCCGCAATTCAAGCGTGCCGGCAGACCAAAACGCGTCGTCGACCGGCAATAGCGGCAGCCGAATTCGCTCATCGACGACAAGTGGACTCCAAGTACGAAGGGTAACAGTAGTCGATTGGCGAGATGCCAAGGCCGGAAGTTGAATCGTCGCGCGACGAACTTTGTCGTCAAGATTGCCCGTCGATACTTGCCACTTCAATGCCTCTTCGCCAACCGAGGCCGAGATCAATTGCATACCGGACGGCAACGACACTTTCAACTCGTCGTTCGCAGAACCAGTTGCATTCAGGCGGAGCTGGGCTTCCAAGTCGATGCCACGCTTGCTCACCACGTAATGTAGCTCTTGGCGAAGGGTGGCCGTGGGCGACCGTGGCGCCGTCGTCTGTCCCACCACCTCGAATCGCAGCACGCTTTTGGCCGAAGGCGGCAAAGCGAACAGCCACTGTCCCCCATCCTCCGGCCGAGGTGGCGATTTCAACACGATCCCACTGTTCAGCACAGGCTGTCGGCCGGCCGGGACTTCGACAATCAGACGTGTCCGCGCGGCGGTCGGCAAATGCAGCGGGAATTGCAATTCGTCGCCTGCAGCAGAGTTCGCCACCGCGTTCCAGTTAAATTCAAGCTCACCAGACCGAGGCACGTCAAGCGCATAACGAAGTGATCCGGCATCACCATCGGGCCACCAACCCAACCGCGCCGGCGATGGCGAGTCGCCGCGCCAATGGGCGTCGCGGATGCGCAAGGACGTATCGCCGATCGATAGTCTAGCCGGACGTTCGCCGCGAAGCACGACTTGCCAGCTCCCGTGGCCGTCGACGAGCCGATCGTCCAACAGCTTCACTTCGTAAACGGCTTCGTCGATGTCGGCGTCGGTCGGAGGTGCGTCGGCATCGGCGACCCAGGCGTCGAAGTCACTTGCTTCAATCGGGAGGAGCTTCTCGCCCCTGGCCGACCAGGTGGAGGGAGCGTCGGACGGGACGAGAATTCGCCGGTAGGCGTGGGTGGATTCTTCCCCGGCAGCGAACATCGTCGGCCATCCGACCACGACCAGCACGAGGGCCAGCCACGAACCGCTGCCTGCGAATATTGGGTGGAGTTGCCTCATCGATCAAGTTCCGAAACGACGAGCGGCGTCGTTGGCGTGCCGCTGTGAGACTGACTCAGCGCCGGCGTGAGGTACGAGTCGGCGCGAGGCGACGAATGCATCCTCAAGTTGGTGCTGCCACTCGTCGCGACTGGCTGCAATTGCGGACGCGTTCCGATCCAGCGTCGCAGCAGCAGCGCGATCGAGGCGAAAATCACGCCGAGCACGGCCGCCTGTCCGAAAAGCAACAGCAGGATCCGGATACGCAGTCGACAAACCGGCGATCACCGCGGCCAACAGGATTGCGATCCATCCCCGCCGCACGGCGGGCAAATACATCCACATCCAGACTAGCGCCAGTACGACGCTCAACGCGCCCAGCACAATTAGCCAGCGCGGCGCTGTGAGCAATTCGATCGTAGCAACGGGGGCAAGCCCGCTGTAGAGATATACGTTTTGGGATGAGGTCGGACCAGTTTGGCTCGTCGCAGCGACCCAGGCTTCCAACTCCGATTGCTTCCGCGTGGCCCCTCTGCCCGTGAACACTTCCAACCATTGCCGTGGGTCGACGGGCACAAGTTGTTCGGGTGAAGCAACAATATGCCGATCTCCGGGCAGCACAATTTGCCAATAGACCTCGCTCAGCGCGGACGTGCCGACAATCTGCGGTGGCGTAAACTCGTGGCGCGTAAGGAGTCCCAAAGGCGCAGGCCGTCGATAGCGGAGCTCCAGCGTGTGAGTGTTGTTGGGACGCTGGTTCGCGGCTTGAGGGTTGGGCAATTCGACCGTAAGTCGCCCCTCCTGCTGCGTGGCAACATGTGCCAGTCCGCCGTCGATCAAGACCTCGACTTCGCGCACGGTAGAGAGAGGCGGCAGCTCGACAGTAACTGCGGCGCCGGCGGTGCGGAATTGAATCGCCGCCCGATCCTGAATCGTACTTCCAGCTTGCCACGTTTGCAGCCAAACACGCTCAACGGTTGTCGACTGCGGACGATCGCGGACGACTGGCTCGATGACGAGGGGTAGCTCCCCGGCAGGGCCAGTCGAGGAAAACGTGAGCGCAGGCGCCCGTTCGCGGCGCTCTCAGCGGCTGCCACGTGGAACTTGCCGAAGCGTCGAGCGACACGGTCAGGTTCGACGCGCTGGTGATTTCGACTCGGTGCTGGGCGATTTGCGCTGCGGTCGGTTGCGGCAACGACAGCAAATTCTCTCCAACCCCGAGCGACCATGCAGTTCCGTCGATTTCGTAGGTGATGCGCACGCGAAAAATCCCCAGCCGCGGCTGCGCCAGAGATATTCGGGCGATTCGCGATGGACGATCCGGACTGGCCGGTTCGATTGCGGCGGCGACGGCGATAGGCTCGGCCCCGGCCGTTGCGGGCACAAGTTCGACCTGGTCGCCAGCGATCGACCAGCCTTCGGGCAATTCAATGGTGAGCTCATCGAGTGGTTGGTGCTGAACACGGAAGGAAATGACTTGCGACGCCCGGGGCCGCCGCCAGTCTATTGTCAGCTGCGTATCGATTTGGGCGGTCACGTCACTGGGCCGGATCGAACGCTTTGCGGCAAAAACGGCGTCGGGCACGAACGATCGGTAGCGAAACAGCTGCTGCCCTTCAACACTGGAATCTTCGGGCGTTTCGCTAGTGACCGGCGTCGGCGAGAGGCCCCGCGATTTCGACATTTCGGGCAACATATCGATCGCTTCGTCCGCGGTAACGACGAGATTCGCGGCGGCAACGGTGTCGGCGTGCGGCACCGGCAGCGGCAATTCGAGCGAAGTCGCGTTACGTGCGACGGTACGGCGCAGAGTGAAAGCGATGTCGGCCCGCCGTGACGATGCTTGGGTTAGTGGCAGGATGAGGAGCCCGTCGCGCGTGACGAGTACTCGGTCGCGATCCACCAGTCCGTTCGATTCGATCGGCTGCGGTGTAAGCTCCCAACCCGCCAGGTCAACATGAAATTCAAACGCTCGCGCACCGGGAACTTGATAGTTCAGTCGCACATGAAGCACTGCTTCTTCGACGCCCAAATCGAGCGCGTATTCGGGTGCCACATGAACAGCCATCGGTCGGGCGACGATTTGCGTTCGCAGCGACCAGGGCTGGCGATCGTATTGGAAGGCCACGGTCGGAACCGCGTCGCGCAACTGCGGCGCGAGATCGGTCCGTTCGACCTGCCGAACATAAGGACCATTCTCCCAACGCAGCTGCCAGTCGTCGGCAACCGTGACGGCGATGTCGCCAAACTGGCGGAGTGCGCCAATCACGTCGAAGCCCGCCAATTCCATAGCCCGCTCGGCAGTCGGTAACCCCAAAGGCTGTTCGGTTGAGATGTCGATTTCCACCGGTCCAAGCTGCTTTTCCGCAAGTTCGACGGTGACCATGCGCGATCCGTCAGTAGCCGTGGGCGGTGTGTCGCCGATGATCCGATAGTTGGGAACTGCCGCACCCGATTTCTGCGTGCGATCCTGGATCAACTGGGCTCCTAGTGGGAGCTTCACGCGAAATCGATCGAACGTTCCGCCATAGCTGCGGACGGTCAAATGAGCGTCCGAGCGGATGCTGTGACCATCGATCGCGATGGCGATTGCGCCAGTGGCACTCAACACGGTGGCAAATTCCTGGCGATCGGCGGCCAGGCCATTCCAACTCATCTGGAAGTCGCCGCTCGCGCCGTCGACTTCGAGTCGTGTGCCACCGTCGGTCGGCGTTTGTCGTAACACGAGCCCGCCGCCGGTTGTCGCGGTCCCGACGATCGGCGTGGGCAACGTGATATTAAAATGGCTGACCAATGCGCGGGGCAGATTCACCGCGAGATTCGTCTCGTTGCCGTCCCGCGCGAAAGGAAGCAGAATTTTGAATGAGACCTTCACATGCTGCGTGGCCGCTCCATCAATCCAAGCAACGTAGCCGCCCGCGGCTTGATCGTAGCCGACCTGCGGTTTAGATGTCGTCGCCGGGTCTGCGCTGCCAATAGACGTTAGGCGAGGCTGCTCGAGCAGGATCGCCTCGGCCATCCCGAGCGGCACTTTGAGCAGTCCTGCGTCGCGCGACTGGATGGTCAGTTCAACGTCGAGTTGTGCATGGTCGCCGAGTGCCTCGCCGACAACCTGCAGTTCGCCGATCGTAAAGCGAGGTTCGGCGCTCCCCGCCTCGACATGCTGAAGCTGCTTCCAGGCGGCGACGAACTCTTCGTAGCTCATACCGAGGACCGGCTGTGGACGGCCTTCGGCATCCAGGAGGAGATAGGTGTCGGGGCCGACGTATTCGATCCCGCCTTCCACTTGCGGCGGATCGGCCGGTGCGGGCGGCTGGCCGAGCGCGGTGCCCCACGATCCGGCAGCGAGGAACAACGCGGCGACGGCGGCGGCGAGCAGAATCGTGTGCCGGCGGTGGTTCATGGCATCCGACGAGCGGGAGAATCGTGACTAATTGCCACGAACTAGCGAGGAGAAGTCTGAGCCTGAAATCCGAGATCTTGGTACCGCGGCACTACCGTCTCGCCATTCTAACTCCGCGCTGTGGAGCGTGAAACCTCTTGGTTCGCCCCGAAGCGAACGGCTCAACTGCCATGGATGCCCAGGACGCCGAGCAGATCGGCGTGGAGTTCGGCTCCGGCTGCCGAGAGAAAATGGGGGTTCCAAATGTCGAAATTTCCGCCATCGCGACCGGTCACCAAACCGCCCGCTTCGCGGACCAGCAGCACACCGGCTGCGACATCCCAGGGCTGGATCTTGGTCGCCCAGAACGCGTCGAGCCGGCCATGGGCGACATAAGCCAAGTTCAGAGCCGCCGAGCCGCTGCGCCGCACGGCCTGGCTCTGCTGAATGACGCGGACCATATCGGCCAAATCGGGCGATTCGGGACCCACTCGCGGAGGCAGGCTGACCGCGACGAGTGCCTCGCCGACCGAGGACACCTGACTCGTCGCCAGGCGCGACGTGTTACAAAATGCACCAGTTCCTTGTTCCGCCGCGTATAGTTCCTCCGCTAGCGGATCGTAAATTACGCCCGCGATCAGTTCCGGCCCACGTGCCACGGCAATCGACACCGCGAAACAAGGATATCCGTGGATGTAGTTCGTCGTGCCATCGAGTGGATCGACGATCCAGACAAAATCGTCGTCACCCACATCCACTTGCGAAGTTTTTTCTTCGCCGACGAACAGGTGGTGCGGAAATCGGGCAGCAATTACCGTGCGAATTGCAGCCTGGGAGGCGAGATCGGCGTCGGTCACCAGATCGGCGGGTGCCTTTTCGCGGGTTTGAAAGCGGCCCCGCCAGGCGAGTAATTCTTTCGCACCGGCACGGGCCGCCGAGTTCACATGTCTTGAGTAGTTCGCTCATGATGATAGTTATTTGTAGCGTTCACGCTGAGTTTTTGGGCCGATAACTTGGCGGAATTCCGCCAAGTGCTACGCGCTCAAATCGCTGTAAATATGCTTGCTGCAAGGATTAATGTCGTGCCATGGGAATCATTAAAAATAACCTTGTAGAATTTGTCCCAAAACTATGGACACGGCCATTGAAACGGGTATCATCATTACAGGCAACAACAGTTTGTCGCCTAGTGTGTCTTTTCAGCTGCTTCAATCAGAGTCGCGTTCGGTTGGCAAGTTTTTGCTCGGACTTGATTCGCACGATAGTGAAAGGCAATTGCCTTATATTTATCATCCCCAGTAGCATGGGAAACACTTAGGCCTCTTCTCTGTTCCGGCCCCGTCGCTTCATCCTCGGATGTTCGGCGGGGTTTTTTATTGGACTGAAATCTAAATACCGAGTCCGACATTTTTCGCGAGGTGAATTCGTTTGACGCGACAAACCGAGATTTGGCGGCTCGATCAGCAGGTCGCAACTCTGAGCCTTGCCGCGCTCAAGGCGAGCGTCGATATTGCGCGACCTCAATTGGGCGTGCAAGGAATTCAAGTCGAATCGCAACCATTCGATGCCCACTTGCTGGCACTCGCACCGAGCGGCGCGCCAGCGACTTGGCCGGCGAAAGTAACCGATGCCTACGTGCGGGGCACCGACCTCGTCGCCACTTACTCAGGCGACTCGACTTGGCCGTACGCTCCGCAGGTTTATTGGAGTGCTTCACCCGAGCAGCTGGGCCTCGAGAGCGTTCCGTCGCTCTCCATGGTGGTTTCGATACAAACGAGCCAGCTTGACACCCATCCCCGACTCGACATCCGTTCCAGTCTGAGCGCTGCGGAAGTCTTGCTGATCAGCCTGGTGGGCGACGATGTGCTGGTCGACTCGCACATCGAGGGAGTGCAAGGAATCGATCCGCGGGCGATTGCTTGCGGCCTGCTCTGGCGGTTCGACAGAGACTCGTTCTGCTACGCCGAGATCATGCCGAAGAGCGATTTTCGGCAGCTAGCAATCGAGCGGACGAGCGACATGATTGGTTCGCGTTGGGAACTATTTGCCGAGTTCCTAGAGAAGGGCGTGATTCGCCGCGCGCAGTTGCATTCGATGTTTGTGCCACGCGAGAACGACGTGCAGCTCGTGGCCGAGTGCTGCCAGAATATCGAGCGCCGGCCGCTACCGCTCACGACGTGAGCGCTCGGTGTGTTGTTCAATAGTCTTGTGCCGCGCCGCCCTGCGTATGCACAAAGTCGTCCGCCGTGTACTTGCCGGCTTCGACGAACACGATGTCGCCCGGTGGCCGGCGCGGCGTGTCGACCGACATGAACACCACCGGGTGCTCCAGAATTGTCGGCATCCCGTGAATCGTCCGCTTCTTGAAAAACAGCAGCTGGCCCGGCTGAACCTCGAACGGCGGCTCGTCTCCCATGAAGAAGATCGCCCGTCCGGAAAGCACGTACAGATACTCGTCGGACGTTTCGTGATAATGAGCCGGCGTCGGCCGGTACACGCGGAACACCCGTGCGCTGGCCTCGGGCTCGTCGGTCATGCGATAGTCGACGATCATCGTTTCAGCCGACTCGGGCAACGTCGCCGCGACTGCCGCCACGTCAAAGACCGCGTGTAACTTCTGCGATTTCTCCGCCATCGGTCAACTCCTCCATGCGCCGCAAAAGAAATAAGAGATCGCCGATCGCGCGAAATCGCTGCACATCGGACGCAACGTGATCGCTCAGTCGACGCTACTTCGATTTCTTCTGCGACTTTTTCTGAGACTTTGCGGCCGGTGCCGTGCGGAGGCGGCGGGCCGCCAGCGGGCGAGCGATGGGGGCTGCGGCCGGTCGCGGTTCGTTCATCAGACGTACGAACGGCACGCGATGCAGTTTGTCGAGTTCGACAAGCTCCGCCATGCCGGCGTCGGCAAGTTCGCGGCCAATCACATACCGCCCCGGATTGATCCACTCGTGCATCAGGCTGGGCGAGACACCGAACAAGTGAGCCAGCAGTTCGTCCATCTCTTGTTCGAGATGCCCGAAGTGGCGGGCCCATTCGGCCGCTTCGGCGAGGCCGACGTTTTCTTCGCTCTGCCACCGCATCGGATGAAACAACATCACGCTGTAGGGTGTGACGATCCGCCGCTTGCAGGCAGCGAACGGCCAGAGGGTCGCGGACGAACATTCGCCGGTGACGATGCCCGTCGCCCGGATGTCGCGGAGCTGGATCAGCGTCATCAGCGAGACGGCACAATAGGGACTGCCGCCCGGCGAATCGAAGTAGATCGTACATTCGCCGCCGGGCTCGACGCTCAACAAGCGGTCGGTCAAATCGGCTTCGCTGTCGGTCAAATCGCCGACGATCGCAATCTCAACCGGCTCTTCATCTTGGCGACGCTTTTGCATAACTGGCACACCCTCTCTGTCAAATCATACTGCCCATCTAGCGAAGCTGTGCGGCGTGGGAAAAGACGGTCGCCGCCCCTATCTGGCATGACTCTCATTTTAGGAAAGGGGGGTCGTTCTTACCAGTTTTAAGTCCCGGTTTTTGACCCACTGCATGCGTCCGCCAGGGTTCTGTCAGCACATTCGTCACAATCGGTCGACCAGGGTTTTTGCACCCTCGCCGTGTCTCGAAAGGCGCGATTCTCAGCGCGAATGTGCCACCTTGGCGGGCCACGACGAAATAGCCTTGCAATAGCTGCTCGATTCTTTCCGAAGAAAGGGTCAGACCTATAATGGCATTTGACGACTCCGGGAAGGTCGCCTTGCGGTCGGCGACATCCGGGTTTCGACTCGTTTTCCTCTAATCATGGCCGAACGATGGGCATTCGATTCTTGTGTCCCAACGGGCACAAACTGAACGTCAAGGCAGACTTGGCCGGAAAGCGGGCCAGTTGTCCGGAATGTGGTGCGAAGCTGCAGATCCCCGGCACAGGCGGCGAGCCCGTCGTCGCTCCGGCGGCCATTGTCGTCAATCCATCGTCGCCGGCCGGTGCCGTTTGGTTCCTGCAGACGACAAGCGGCGAGCAGCTTGGTCCGGCGAGCGAGGCTCAATTCAGTAACTGGATATCCGCCGGCCGAGTCACCACGGACGCACACGTCTGGCGCGACGGATGGGCCGAGTGGCGAATGGTAAGCGACGTGACGGACCTGCTGCCGATGCCTGCCGCAGCAGTTCCTCAGCAAGTTGCCGAGCCAGCTCTACCGGTGATTGCCGCCAGCCGAGGTTGCGGATCCGGAGCCGGCGCAGGCAGTGATTGCCGGGGTGCCCGATCTGGACCCCTCCCCCATCGAAGCTGTACTATCGGAATCAATTAAGTCGGAGCCGGCGGCGACATACGCCATCCAACGAACACGCAGCAAAAAAACGCAGCTCACGTTGGCCGTCGTGATGCTCGCGGCAGTGGTTGTTCTGGCCGGCGTGCTGATCTGGGTGATCCGCAGCAACACGGCGGAGCCGGTGCCGATTTCGTTCTTGAGAGCAACCGGCGGTCATGGGCAAGCCAACGATTGGTTGACGCGAAGGATGAATGAACGTGAGTGACGATCGGCTTTGGGCACCTTGGCGACTCGATTACGTGACCGGCGCGGAGGCGGCTGGCCGCGTCGAGACGCCACCGGAACCGATCGCCTGGCAGGACGGCGCCGACCCAAAGTGTTTCCTTTGCCGCGCGGCGGCGTCGTACGACGAAGCTGCCGGCGTCGATCGCAATGCTGCACGTCGTCGCTCGCGGGGCCGCTGACGGTGGTCCTGCTTAACCGCTATCCGTATAACAACGGCCACTTGATGGTCGCGCCGCTGCGGCATGTGGCTCAACTAACTGAGATGTCGCCGGCTGAAAATCTCGAATGCATGGAATCGATCGCCCGCTTCACGCAGCTGTTGAGCGAACTGCTGCGGGCCGAGGGATTCAATATTGGGCTGAATTTGAATCGCGTCGCCGGAGCCGGCTGCCCAGGGCATTTGCATTGGCATATCGTGCCGCGGTGGTCGGGCGATAGCAACTTTATGTCGGTGCTGGCCGGAACGCGGGTCATTCCCCAGTCGCTCGACGCGCTCTGGGAATTGCTCACCGACGCACTTCAGAAAACACAAAGCGGAAGCTGAACGGCAAGCGAACAATTTGCGTGGATACCGGTGGAAACGTCATCTTTGAACGGGAAGCGGTGCTGCTGGCGCCCTATGCGATGCATAGCGCCGATATCGGCCGGTCGCAAACACGCGGAGTCGCCCCAGCCATATCGCGGCCCCTATCAGCGCGACCGCGATCGTCTGCTCCACAGCGCGGCGTTCCGGAGGTTGAGCCGCAAGACGCAGGTCTTCACCGGCGAGATGGGTGACTACCATCGCAACCGCCTGACCCACACGCTCGAAGTCGCCTCGATCGCCCGCACATTGGCCCGCGCGCTGCGGCTCAACGAAGACCTGGTCGAAGCGCTCGCACTGGCGCACGACATCGGGCATCCGCCGTTTGGCCACTCGGGCGAGGACGTGCTCGACGAATGCCTCCGCCAGTGTGACCGGGGCGACGGCCAAGGATTCAATCACAACGCTCAGGCGCTGCGGATCGTCGAGTTGCTGGAGAATCGCTACCCCGAGTTTCCGGGCCTCAATCTGTCGCTCGAAGTGCTCGAAGGGCAGACGCTGCGGATCGACAAGTCGGCGGCGACCCAGTTGAGCCCGCTTTTGGAAGTGCAGGTCGTCGACGCGGCCGACAGCATCGCCTACGACTCGCACGATGCGGATGACTCGCTTGAGCTGGGACTGCTCGCGCTTGACCAGCTGCTCGAGGTGCCACTCTGGCGCGAGGCGGCGGAGCGAGTCCGCACGCGGCATGGACATCTGGACGACCAGCAACTGCGTCGCGCGATTGTCCATGAGCTGATCAATTGGCAGGTGGGCGACCTGTTGACGGTTGTTGAACGGGAGCTTGTTGCCCGAGGCATCGCAGCTGTGGCTGACGCGCGACGTGCGCCCGTGTTAGTCGTCCCCTCCGCGGAGCTCGCCGACTTGAAGCAAGGGCTTGAGCGTTTTCTCTTCAAAAGCGTATATCGCCATGCTACGGTCGAGGCGACGCGCGATTCTGCCCGCCAGGCCCTGCGGGACATGTTCGAGATTCTGCTGGGGGAAACGGAGCGATTGCCGGAGAAATTCCGAGCCCGAATTGGCAGCGACGGTGCCGCCCGAGCCGTCGCAGACTACCTGGCCGGCATGACCGACCGTTTCGCCCTTGAGGAACATCGCCGGCTCTCGCGGACCGCCCGCTAGCGATTTGCCCGCCCTGGTGGCACTTCCCCCGGCTGATAGAATGAAATGTGGGGATGAACGACGGGCAGCGCTATCTGGCCTGGTGCAACGTAGCCGCTTGTCGCAAGAACGTTGGAATGCAATCGCCTATTTGGCGCGCGATGCGCGCCGCGTGTCACTTCGTGGAAATTCGTCATGGCTTTGTTAATACTGCGTTGCGTATTTGTTGCGGTGGCGATCGCGTTGGGGTTTCAGCTGTCCCAATCGAACTTATTGGAGGGCGACAACCGCTGGCTTCCCTGGGCCGGTTTTCTCGGCGTGCTGCTGATTGCTGGCGGTGTGCTGGTGGCCGATAGCGCCGTCCGCCGCAAAAAACTCGACACGATCACGGCGGTCTACTTCGGCATGTTCGTCGGCCTGGTGTTGGCCTATGTGTTTGGCATCGCGCTCACGCCGCTCTTGGCCGGCGTCAACAAAGATCTCGTCGCCTGGATCCATCTCTTCATCTCGACCATCATGTGCTATTCCTGCATCAGCGTGCTGTTGCAGACGAAGAACGATTTCCGCTTCATCATTCCCTATGTTGAATTCGCCAAGGAAGTGAAGGGCCTCAAGCCGTACGTGCTCGACACGAGCGTGGTGATCGACGGTCGGATTGCCGACGTTGTCGAAACCCGCGTGATCGACAACCAGCTGATCATGCCGCAGTTCGTCATCGCCGAGCTACAGAACATTGCCGACTCGGGCGACAAGCTCCGCCGCAACCGCGGCCGCCGCGGTCTCGACATCCTCAACAAGCTCCGCAACGACGCCAAGGTCGACCTCGTGATCTACGACCGCGAGCTGCCCGAGTTTGCCGGCCAATCGGTCGATCAGAAGCTGGTGCTCCTGGCCAAGCACCTCGACGGCAAAGTCGTCACGAACGACTACAATCTCAACAAAGTGGCCAAGCTGCACAACGTCGGCGTGATCAATCTCAACGACATCGCCAATTCGCTCAAACCCGTGTTCCTGCCCGGCGAAGCGATCGAAGTGCGAATCACTAAGGCGGGCGAAGAATCGGGACAGGGCGTTGGCTACCTCGAAGACGGCACGATGGTCGTCATCGAAGGCGGCCGCGACCACGTCGGCGAAGAGGTTTCTGCGATGGTCACCAGCGTGCTGCAAACCAGCGCCGGCCGGATGGTCTTTGGCCGCTTCGAACACCGCGTCGCCAGCGAAATGGCGGAAGCTGCCCGAACGGGCCAACGCCGCGAACGGGTGTGAGCTAAGCTTGAGAAGTGGTGAAAACCACCAATTCTGTGTAGTTTCGAGAAACTTCGAAAGGAATGCGACGTGATGAGAATTGTCCTGCTGGCAGTGGCGTTGAGTTTTCTGGGGCTCAGCTGGTCGCCTGTGCAAGCCGACGAGAGTCAGCTCAGCGGCTACGTCGTCAAGCTCGCCGAAAAAACGAATCTCGAAGAGCCGCAGTCAATCAACATCGGCGGCCTGGTGATCGCCGTGGTCCGCGATTCCGGCAGCCGCCCGCCGCAGGACGTATCGGTCGTCGCCTCCGACTCGCTTGAGCCACTTGGAGTTGTCCGCGGCGTGCAAAACGACCAAGGCGTCGCCCTGATGGGCGGCGGCTACACCTGGCATCTATTCAAGCCCACGAAGGCCGGCACCGCGACCGTCAAGGTTGCTTACACCGAAAACGGCGACGGCGGCAATCGCGCCGAGCGGGTGTACAAGATCAAAGTAGAGTAAGTCCGCTAGTAAGTTCGAATTCTGGAATTGTCATGGCGGACCTCCGAGACGTTGACCCAAGCGAGTTACGACTGCCGCCATCGCGGCGCCAGGGTGCGGACCCCGGCAAATTGCAGCGGCAGATTTCGTTGTTTGGCCGATCGGCCGATGGAATGCCGGCTCTTTGGGCTTACGAAGGGAGCGACGGTGCACTAGTCGTGTATAATGGAGTAACGAGGGCGACGCGAATCGCCAAGCTCTCACCGGGGACTCTAATTCGTGTGGAAGTCATCGGCAAACTGCCGCGTGGGTTTGCCGGAAACACTAAGATTGGAGACGCGCTGCCATGACCTCCGACACTCAACGTGAAGCCCTCGCGCTATTGGCTGAGGTTTGGGCATTGTCACCGGATGTTCGACTTGGACAACTCATGGCTCATCTTGGCTTCCTTGGAGAGTCCCACGTCGACCACGGTCTGAGTGAGATCGACGACGATGAGCTGATGGCCATTCTCGCGCACCATAAATCGGAGTTGGAAGCTCGTTTGAAAGGTGCATCCAACAAGATTCTGCCATCAACCGGTCCCGCGATATCAGCCTCCGGCAGCCCAATTGGGTTCGAGACTTCTTAGATTTGCCCGCCGTTTAATTCACTCATACCGCAGCGCTTCGAGCGGGTCGAGCCGCGAGGCTTTCAGGCGGGGTAGAAGCCGAAAAGGATGCCGACGGCGGCGGAGACGCCGGTGGCGGGAAGCGCGTCGAGCGGGCGTGCAAGTTCAGCATCGACGCCCCCTAACGACCGCAGCGGCGAAAAAAACTTATCCCGCCACCTTGACGCACTGTAGTACCTGTTGTACAACAGATGCTACATGAACGCTCGCGTCCGGATCGACTATCATAGCGG
Source organism: uncultured Planctomycetota bacterium (assembly GCA_963847905.1). Classification (GTDB taxonomy): domain Bacteria; phylum Planctomycetota; class Planctomycetia; order Pirellulales; family Lacipirellulaceae; genus DASYDU01. Next base: position 320,215 of record CAWKBP010000014.1, read on the forward strand.
CGAGGCGGTCTACCAACAGATTGCCGAGCAACTCAAGTTTCAAGTGGCCAGTGGTAGGCTGCTGCCGGGGGCGCAGCTACCGAGTATCCGCGTTTTGGCCGCCGAGCTGAGCATCAATAGCCGCACGGTGGTCAAGGCATACGAGCATTTGGCGGCCGACGGATTGGTCGTGATGCGGCATGGGCAAGGTGTATTCGTCGCCGAGAACCGTGGCGGCGTACCGGCCCACGCGCGGAAGAAGGCGCTCGCGGAGCGGGCGAAGCGGCTACTAGCGGATGCGGCGGGAATGGGTGCCTCGCTCGACGAAGTGATCGAGGCAATCGATCGGGTTGGACGTGAGATGGGGATGCGCGATGAGTGATGTGGCGATCCAAGTCTGTGGCCTCGTTCGGCGATTCGGTCGCAAGGCGGCGATCGACGGCGTCGATCTCGCCATTCCACCGGGCGGAATTGTCGCGCTCGTCGGGCCCAACGGCGCGGGAAAGTCGACGCTGCTCAATCTGCTTGCCGGCCTGCTCGCGCCGACGGACGGCGTGGCGAAGATTCTCGGCTGTGCGGCCCGGTCGCTAGACTCCAACATCGCGCCGCTCGTCCAAACCGTCGGCGATCGCCACGAACCGCCGGCCGCAGTGCGGATTAGCATGCTCGCCGCGCTGCAAGCGGAGGCGGCAAGCCGTTTCAACGCGCAACGATTTCAAAAACTCCTCGTGGATCAAGGCCTCATGGCAGATAGCCGCTTTGGGACTCTCAGCAAAGGCCAGCGGCGTTGGGTCTTGGCCGCCCTCGCGCTCGCCAGTAGGCCGCAATTACTACTCATGGATGAGCCGGCCGACGGCCTCGATCCCTCGGCGCGGCGACGGCTTTACGACCTGCTGCGGCAATTCGTCAACGACGAAACGGGGACCGTGCTTGTGTCGTCGCACGTGCTGAGCGATCTGGAACGCGTCGCCGATGAAGTCGTCGTGCTGCGCGGCGGCAAGGTCGCGCTGCACGAGTCGCTGGAAACGTTACGGGACGACCTACGCGAACTGACGCTTTCCGCCGGCGAGCCGGTGCCCGTCTGGGTTCAACAGGTACACACGATTGCGGAGCGCGAGGATGGGCAATTCCGTCAACGGTGGTTCCGACTCGCTCCCGATGCGCCGCTCACGGTTCTTCACGAAGTCGAGCTGCATCCCGGGGTGCGGCGGGTGAATCTGGAATCGCTCTACCTGGCGCTCACACAAGGTAACTTGCCGGGTGACCCGCTGGTGCTACGATCCACCGAGGTGCAAACATGCAAATAAATCGCGCCCTCATTGGTTGGTATTTCCGCGCGGCCCGGCCAGTCACGCTGCCTGCGGCCGGTGCGGCCGCGTTGTTTGTAGTCGCATACTCCGGCCGCTTGAGGGATGCCGTTTTCCTGCCCTTTGCGTTCGTCGCGTTGCAAAGCGTGCTCAGCGCATGGCTGATGAGTCGTTTCAACTCGCCGGCTGCCGCGTACCTCTACACGCGAGGCTTCACGCGCGATCGACTCTGGACGCACCGCGTCCTGGCCCACTTATTAAGCGTGTTGGCGGTCTGGGGTCCGGTGAGCTTGTGCGTGTGGCTTGGTGTGAGATCGTCGCTCCAGGATCACATCCTCAAAAATCCCCTGTACCCATTGCTCAAGACCAGCGACTTCATTGTCCCGCTCTGGTGGCTCGGGCTCTACGGATTGCTCGTCGGGATCGTCGAATACGGGCCTGTTCGCCGCGCCCAACCCACACTCGATCGCGACGCCGGGTACAGCATCGAGCTCGGTCTGATGATCCTGCTGCTGATGGCGGTGTAAATGCGCCCTGGCGAAATCGTGGTATTCCGTTTTAATTTCCGCGGCGTTCGCCGTTGCCAGCGTCGCTTTGCTCATCGGCAGTTGGCGACTCCACCGCCGAATCGAGATTCAGCCATGAGTACATTACAATCGCTAGTCCAAGTTTCGCTTTCGCAATTGGCGATCTGTTAGCGTGCCGCTCGCTTGGTCATCGGGCTAGCTGGTATCGCACTGTGGCGGCGGCGTCGTAAGCCACCGCATTTGCGGCTGGCATTCCGCTTGGTTGCAACACGTCGCGTATCGTCGAGAGCGATTGTGATCGCGGCTGGGCTGCCTCCTCTTGATTGCGTTCAGCAGTCAACGCAATTGAATTGGCGCACTGCGATTTACTCGGAGCAACACCGCCGGGACGTCCCTCAGCTTTTGGGGCGTGGCCGCCACGGCGGCGCAGTCGTCGGGCTGTTGGCCGCACTGGTTTTCGCGTTCCGCGGCGCCGGCTCCGTGGCCGTCGTGGTGCTGGTCGTCACTGTCTTCGGCTACACGCGCGATCGCGTGGGCAACGCGTCGACGGCCGGCTGCGATCGAGAACGCGGTTCCCAACTTGCTACGACGTCGATCTGAACTTTCGACATATCGCGGTTGCAACTTGGTAGGCGCCGAAATTGAGTGCCAACGGCGTGCAATCTCGGCACGACGCCCGTGCGGATCAAGCTCTCGGAGTTTCTGGCAAAAGTCCCGGATTTGGGAAAAAGCACCGGGCCCCTCGTATGCCCACATTCACGGAGCGAGTGGCATCCAATTCGTCTCTGTCGATGCCGCAGGACGCACACTGGGGGCTATTGCGGATTGCCGGAGCCCGGATTCCTGTTCACTTCGCGGACCCGCTCGAGGACGCCGTCCAGGAGCGTCAAGGCCGGTACATATATGTGCAAGCCGAATACGACGGTGAAATGGGAGAAGGGTACCGGCACGAGCGGCGGCGGAGGAGGCTAGCGAGAATTACAATTGTCGATATCGGTTTCCGTTTTCCGCAACCGCGAGGCTGCGATCGAACGGCTCCTCAATCAGGCCCGCCTGGCCAACTACACGGTCGACGAAAATGGCTGCACGGCGGCTGCCCTGACTCGGCCCCGACGCCTGGATCGCCGTCATGGAAAGCGACGCCGTTCGAACCGGATATGAGCCAGGTGCTCGATGCGTGGGCCCGCTGGCGATACGACCTCGACGATGTGCATGGTGTCGCGGACGCCTGGCGAGCAGTTTAGAGCGCGATCACAACGGAAGCCGACCAATGAGGGGCGGTATGTCACTGCATCGCCGGCCGGCCATGCAGTGGAAATCCTGTCTGGTCGTCTCGATCCTGTGGCAACTTGCCGACGCCGCCGAGCCGCTCATCAATTCGCTTACCACCGTCGCCTACGGACGTGGCTCCGATGGCCGAGGATTGAGTTATTGGTCCGTCGAATCGGAAGGTGCCCGCGGTTTGCAGCTACCGCTCACTGGTAGCGGTATGTCCACAAGCTCGGGCAACGATGGGCGGTTGCAGCCGTCCGGACTGGCATTGGCGCATGCAATTTGGTTGGTAAATCGGAGATTGAACAATTCACAGTCGACCGGCGAATTGGAAACGCCATTCCAGCGGGTCCTTGCTCCGTCGTTGCTGAAAGCCTACCTCAATCGGCAGGCCCCTTACGCTCTGTTGTGCGCTGTCCACTTTGGCGGCGCGGTTGCCGACAAATTTTTGATCGGCAACGCCCATTGGACGCGAGATGCGACCTGGCAGAACAACTATTCGGATTTTGAATATCATGCAAGGAGCGCAGGTCAATCGTTGGCTGTACTATGCCGCACAACTTCCCGGTCCGGCCGGCCGTAAATTCCGCCAAGTTAACGAGGACGCACTCTTCAACACGGCGCCGACCAAATCGTCAGCTACCTTGTTGGGAATGCGCGAGAACGTGGCGGACACGTTGCCATTTCTATTCGTCGAGAATGAGTTGGGGGCAGCAAGCATCGGTCGGAAATATTGGCCTCGCTTCCGCGCGATTGCCGAGCGGCAACTCCTTTTCCGCGCTCGACAATCAACTTGGTTACTTGGTCGCCCTGGGAAGCGCTGCCGACGTGCAGATGTATGTCGACGCGGTGACCAGTGCGTGGAAGCAAAATTCAGACCAGTCTGTCATCGTCAAATTTATACAGTGGCGACTGCCGGGAATCCCACGCCGTCAACGAGCCGCTATTTTGGATGGGATCATTTCGTCCTTGGTCGCGGATGGGCGGCCCTTATCACCCACTGACTGGGAGCGAAGCTACGCGCATCCGGGGGCTGCGCGAGGCCCGCTATCTGGAAATTGACGACGCTGCGTCGGTGGCCTATCTATTGAAGTGGTTCCGCGACGAACTACCGGAAGGACGAGCATCCAGGAATCAGCTTGCAGTGGTTCGAGAATGAACAATTGCCCGAAACGGCTGCCCGTCGGCCACAGCTTGTAGAGGCGCTAGCCACGGCGCCAGAAGCGAAATTCCGTTTGCTGGCGGTGAAGGCGATGGAGGCGCAACCGATACCCCAATTTCAGAAATTGGTAAACCAACTGCTCCAAGATCCCGACCAGCAGGTGCGCGCTGCGGCCCAGGGTGCAGAGCAGCACTGGAAGTCGCTACGGTTGCCACCGAAATAGCCATCCTCACTCATACCGCAGCGCTTCGATCGGGTCGAGCCGCGAGGCTTTCCAGGCGGGGTAGAAGCCGAAGAGGATGCCGACGGCGGCGGAGACGCCGACGGCGAGAATCACCGCGGGCGTCGATAATTGCACCGGCCAGCGGAAGAGCCAATTCATCGCCAGCGATCCGCCGCGGCCCAAGAGGATGCCGACCGCGCCGCCGATCAGGCAGAGCACGATCGCTTCGACGAGGAACTGTCGCAGCACATCTTCGCCGCGGGCACCGACCGCCATCCGCAGCCCGATCTCGCGCGTCCGCTCGGTGACCGAGACCATCATGATGTTCATGATGCCGACGCCGCCCACTATCAGCGAAATTAGCGCAACCACGAGCAGCAGAACCGCATCGTCTTGGTGGTGCCGGCGAGGGCCTTGGTCTGCTCGGTGTTGTCGCGGATGTTGAAGTCGTCTGGCTTGCCGTCGGGGATGCGATGCCGTTCGTGCAGCAGCTGCGTGATCTGCCGGATCGCGGCGGGAATTGCCGCTTCGGACGCCGCCCGCACGAGGATTTGGTCCACGTTCGTGAAGCGCACCGGTTGTGGCGTGTTGAGGAGCTGCGACTGCGAAGGTTGGGTGAAGAGCCGCTGCTGCATGTTTTCCACCGGGTAGAGCGCCGACCAGGGCTTCGTCGGCACCGGCGGCGCACCGGGCACGGGCGGCTGACCGGTCGAAGCAGGTGCGGCGCTTTGGTTACCCGACTGCATCGAAACGCCGGCCACGCGAAATTTGATCGTCGTCCAGGGAGCGATCACCACATCATCCTGATCGATCCCCATCATGTTCGCGCCCTTGCGGCTGAGTACGCCGACCACTTTGAACGACACATTCTGAATGCGAATATCCTTGCCCAGCGGCGACTCGCCTTGAAACAGCTCGCGCGACACGGTGCGGCCCAGCAGGCAAACCTTGCGGGCATTGCGGACGTCGCGCTCGGTGAAGGGCTCGCCCTCGTCGAGTTGCTGCCAATCGCGAACCTCGTGAAAATCCTGGGTCGTGCCGAAGATAAACGGCGGCACCCAGTTGCGGTTGCCGTAGACGACTTGTGTGCGGATGCGAACCAGGGCGCAACGGCCTGCACGGCGGGACAATCGCGGACGATCGACTCGGCGTCCTCGGGTGTGAGTGTGACGACCGATCCCGCGCCAAAGGTGGTACCGCCACTGGCTGCGGTGCCGGGCTGAACTACCAGATTATTGGCCCCCATGCTGGCGATCGTCTGCTGCACCGAGACGGCCGACCCCTGGCCGATGTCGATCATGGCGATCACGGCCCCCACGCCGATCACGATGCCCAGCGTCGTCAGCGCCGATCGCATCGCATTGCGACGGAGTGCACGAATGGCCACTCGAAACGTGCGATAGAGATTGCCAACAATCATGGTTCGCTCCGCACGTCGAGTTCCGCGCCGGAATTCGTAGGGCAAACCGGCCGAGGCCGAAGCGGAATTCGCGGTCTTGCTGCGGCTTGAGCCGGAAAAGTCGGAGGCCCTGCACCGCTGGTTCTCCGGACACCCGGCCCGTCGTCCCAATTTGCAGCGGTGAGTCTGCCGAAAACAGTGCGGAAAACGGCATGCTTGAATAAAAATCGCCCCAGTTTCTTCAGCTTACCGATTTACTTTGTTGTGCCGGCGGACTACAACCGATGTAAGTCGGATGGCGGTTTTCTTCTTGGCCTTAGGGCCACTTTGGCAGGCGGGAATCTGATGCAGTGCCGTGCTCGGGCATCCTTCCAGAAATGGACGATCATCGGTTGTAGCCGCACTCGCTCGCATACCGGCTTCGATCTGGTTGACGGTACTGTTGTCCGGTGTGCTGATTGGCTGCGGTTCAGGTGAGCCGCCGCCAACTCCGCAGGAAATCCATCTGAAGCACCTGGCCGTCTACTTTGGTCAATATACCGGGGCGCATCAAGGAAAGGGTCCGGCCAGCGAGGCCGATTTTAAGGCGTTTATCAAGCAGTGCTCGCCGGGCATTACCGAGGAGCAACTTGGGGAACTGTTTGTTTCGCCGCGCGATCAGCAGCCCTACGTCATCGCTTACAATATGCAGCTTGGGCCCGATGGCCCAGAGCGGGCCGCCGATCGTGGCCCATGAAGCGTTGGGAGTCGATGGAAAATACTACGCCGCCGACGCGTTGGGCGGAGTCCAAGAGGTCGATCAAGCGGAATTAAACCAAAGAGCCATTAAGCCCTAATGCGGTGCGCCGTGGCCGGATTGGTCTTGCCTGGCTGGCGGGACCTAATTATTCACGGCTTATTATACTTATGGAGGCGTCATGTTTCGCCGAATTGAACGTCGGAGGGCGGGCTTCACCCTGGTGGAATTGCTGGTGGTAATCGCCATTATCGGGATCTTGATTGCCCTGCTGCTGCCGGCCGTCCAAGCAGCTCGCGAAGCCGGCGCCGGACGCAGTGCGTAAACAACCTTAAGCAGGTTGGGTTGGCGTTCCACAATTACCACGACAACCAAAAGCACTTTCCGACCGGAGGAACGGTGCCTTGGGCACTCAATCCGCTGCAGCACTCGCCGCGAAATGAAGGTCCCATCAACGCCGTTGGGCCGTACGGCCCGTGCTGGGCCGTCCAGATTCTGCCCTTCATGGAGCAGGAAGCCCTGTATGAAATTGCGGTCACCGCGAACAGCGTCTTTGCCATCCGCGATCAACCCGTCCATTACTATCTATGTCCTTCACGCTGCGCGGGCATCGCCTTGAATCAGAACACCGGCGTGTCCGGCACTTCCACCGCTGCCAATGCCTTGATGGATTACGCCACCGCGACGCCGGGCGACAGCCCCGGCTCGTGGGATCAGTTCTGGTATGGCAACACCTGGGGACTGCCCACCAGCCCCATCTACAAAGGCATTGTGGTCCGTTCCGGCAACGGAAAGCACACCAATACGGCTGATGTGTTGGATGGCACGGCCGACACGCTGCTGGCGGGCGAGAAGTTCCTCCGGCCCCAGGCCTATGCCACGGTGGACTGGCACGACGACTGCGGTTGGACCGATGGCTGGGATCCCGACGTGATTCGCTACACGGCCTATCAGCCGTTGAAGGATCAAAACAATCCGCCGACGGCTCTACCCAATGCGCCGACCCAGGGCTATCAGTTCGGCGGCGCCCACCCGGGCGGCATGAACGCCTTAATGGGAGACGGCTCCGTGCTGCTATCGATTCGCTTTACAGTAAGCATTGGCATCTTTAACCGCATTGGCGACCGCCGCGACGGAGTGCCCGTGAGCGCCACGGATCTCTAGCGGGGACGAGGTCCGTGGTCAGTCGTCAGTGGTCCGTGGCGAGGGGCGGGGCTGCCTACGAAGCAGCCGGGCAGCTGGCGAACGGGGACTTCACGAACGAGTGTGTCCGTTCCAATTGGCCGTCAAACTTCGCTGCCTGACACACATGCTGGCAGGGAAGCTATTTCAATTGGCTAACCATCTTTCAATCTTTCCTTGCACAGCATTGACACACGGCCAAAGCCGTCCTAGCTTAGGCCGCCTTTCTCCAAAGGTCTCGATTTGCCAGCATGATGTTGCGGCGCCCGCGGGAACCTGATGCTCTGCTTGCTGTTGGTGGTGGGCTGCGCCGCTCGTGCAGCGGCGAGCTTCGGCTGGCGCAGCCTCTGCATGTCGCCGGACAGCGTGGTGTTGGAGATCTATTCGGCCCGCTTCAACTTCGACAATCTCGATCTAACCAGAAGCTCTCTGGGAACACGTCGACGGGCAGCCCTTCCCGGCCGAGGTGCGCCGCAACCTGCTGGAGTATGGATTGCGGGCGGGCATCTTGCAGGGGCAGATTCCCGCGGAACTGCAAGTGTTGCTGAACGGGGCCACCAACGGCGCCAAGCCGCGACCGCAGCCAGCAGCGGCAGCCCCGCAATCGCTTCTGGAGGAAACGGTGGTCGATTTCGACGAAAAATCCCCCGTGCGAAGGCGCGTGCTGCAATTGCGGGCAGCCAAACGGGGAGAGATCCTGGTATCGGGAATTTACGAGTCTGCCGCTGTTGGAAAACCAAGGCCGGCCACTTGCACGGAAAACCGTACGCCAACGGCCAGGGACTGCTGAGCGTGAAGAGCTTCCCCCAACCGGATGGCCGCGTCGGGTCGATCTTTTGCCGGAGCTGCACTACGGCGAGCCCAAGGTGAACTACGTGGGCGAGCAAGGCATTATCCGCCTGGAAGCGGGGCGGGCCAAGAAGGTGTTCGATCAGCTATCTCTTTCGGCCACGTTGTCGCCGGGAGAGATGCTGCTGGTGACCGGCCTGACCCACCGTCCCGGGAGCCTGGGTCATTACTTCTTCAGCGAGCAGATGCCGCGGCCCTGGAGCAGAAGCTGCTCATCATCCGCCTGGCGCAGACCCAGCACGATGATTTGTTCCTGCCGGAGCCGCTCGTGTCCGGCGATGAGTAAGAGCTATCCGATCCGAATGCCGGTGACCGGATCATCGGGGCGGTGGCCGCAGAGCGACGCTTGGAGCAATGGCGGAGCGTTTTGCCATATCCATCGGCGATCCCTGTGCCAATTTCGGCAGTTTACGTCGATCGAGTCGGTGCATTCTCACCGGCCTGCCACCACTGCATCCACAGCTTTGAAGTGGCTTGCTCCGAATCGTATTCGCCGTTGGCAATATCGACCTTGGTGATCGACGCCCGAGAGGAACGTTGAAGAAGAAATCGCCCGACTTAACTTGCTGAATCAGATACGGAATGATGGCCGGCCCCAAGGCGATAATGGCCTTGCCCATGGGGACCCTTCCGATAGTCGTAGGTATTTGAGGATAGGCCCAAACTCCTTCCCGCTCCTCTTGCCACAGGAACAGAACCTCGCGAATTCCTTCTCCAGGCATGCCGACATTTTCTGGCAGGACCATCTGTATTGGACGCAAGCTTTTCCTTCGCCTCGGCGTGATGGATCACCGCGGCGCCCGCAATTCCGCCGAATGAGGCGAGCAACGATCTCCGAGTAAGTTCAGATCCAATATGGCGATGATAAACTTCTCCTGGATGGATCGCGGAACGATTGGGCAACCGGGTCGTCGCCACAAATCAATCTTAACCGAAGCTACGCAACACGTCGCTATTCTGGCTATATTGACCTCGGAAACTCGCGACGCTTGGATTGGTTGGAGGCACTGCGGCCAGTGCTTCGACTTTACGCTCGACCATGAGGGAACTGAGCATGCCCACCGAAGACGCCCTGATTTCCGCCGCCCTGGCTGCCTGCCAGAATGCCTATGCCCGCACTCCAAGTTTCCCGTGGGCGCCGCTTTGTTGACCGCTGCCGGCGACGTGTTCCCGGGCTGCAACGTGGAGAACGCCTCCTACGGTCTGACGGTGCGCCGAGCCGCACTGGGCACCACGGCGGCGGTTGCCGCCGGCCAGCGGCAGTTCGCCTTGCTGGCAATTGCCTCCCCGGGCGGCGTCACTCCTTGCGGCGCCTGCCGGCAGGTGCTGGCCGAATTTTGCCCGGATTTGCCAATTTTGCTGGTCGATTCCCAAGCACCGGATCGCATTGCCAGAACTTCCCTGGGTGAACTGTTCCCGGGCGGTTTCGCCTCTAATTTTCACGACAGGAAACGCCCCTATGAATCCCCTTCCGTTGCGGTTTGCCGCGCGGCTTTGCACTGCTGATTGGCGTGGGCCCGCTGTCGATGGCCGCGGCCGCCGCGCCGCCCAATATTGTTGTGTTTCTGTCCGACGATCATGGGCAATTGGATTCAACGCCCTACGGAGCAACGGACGTGCGGACGCCCAACATGCATCGCCTGGCCGCGGCGGGCATGACGTTCACGCAGGCCTTCGTTGCTTCGCCCGCGTGCGCGCGAGCCCGCAGGCGCTGCTCACCGGGCTGATGCCGGCCCGCAACGGCGCGAGGCCAATCACACTTTCAAGCGCGACGATGTCAAGAGTCTACGAAGAGCTGGGCAAGCTCGGCTATCAAACCGCCGCCTTTGGCAAAGTGGCTCACGGCGCAGATGCCAGCCGCCACGGCTTCGATGTGAT
>CAWKBP010000015.1:0-988794 GCA_963847905.1 uncultured Planctomycetota bacterium
GCCACGCATCGACTTCTCCGGGTGGAGGATCTGCTCGGTCGAGAGCGGCGGGTCTTGGTACGCGCGAGTCGATCGCCGACCAGCCGCCGTCGTTGACCAGACCGCGCAGAAGACCAGGCCCCCGCAGGTAGGGGAAGAGCATCGACTCGCAGATGATCGGCGGGGCCTCGCGGAGCGCACGGGCCGCTGGCGATGGTCATCAGCGGCGCCATCAGGCGGAACGCCGCGGCCGAGCTGCTCGGCCGGCAGCTTCGGATGGTCTCCTTGCCCGTCCCAGTCCTCCATCTGCGCGCCGATCATCGACCAGCGTCGCCTCGCCCTCGATCAGGGCCGAGAGGGCCATCTCGCGGTCGTCGTCGTGCTCGATCGACTTGAGCATCCGTCGAGGTCGTAATGCTGATCGGCCAGGGCGTGGGTCAGCTCGTGGGCGATCACGGTCTTGGTCTCGTCCTTGTCGAACCCCGCCTCCGCCCGAGCAGGGATTCGAGCAGACCCGGCTGGCGGCTCGGCCCCTCGGCTCCTTGATCAGGTGCATCGTGTCGGTCTTCGGGGTCGTAGAAGGCGCCGATCTCTGCGGTGTAGACCTGGAGCGAGCGTCTCCTTGTAGTCGAGGTCGCTTGCGGGATGAGGCCGAACGCCTTGATGCGCCAGCTCCTCGGCCGCGATGCTCCTCGGGGGACATGTCCTCGTCCAGCTCCTCGATGAGGTAGTCGCGGATCTCCTCGCGCGGGGTCACGTCCCGCTTGACCTCGTGCTTGAAGGGCAGCTGCGGAGGCCGGGCAGGAGCTTCTCCATCGCCTGCTGGTAGCGGATCTCCGCCTCGGTCGTGTCGCCCTTGTCGGCCAGTGTGTCGCCCTCGGCGAGCAGCTTCTGCCCCGCCCGAGTCGGCCTCGGGCGTCGTCGGGGAGGTCGGCCGGGGCAGGCCGAGGCAGCGTCGAGCAGGACGGACGAACACATGGATCGCGGGCCTGGAAGCTGCGGGCGGTGATTCTGTGGGATCGTTAGTGAGCTCAGCGACGACGGCTCCGGCCACACTCCGGCTTCGCTCGCCCGCAGACACACGCGCGCCGGGCAGAGCCCACCACGCATCCCACGCAGCGGGCCGGGCTCCACTCGGACCGGGCACGTCGGGCGGGACCGCCAGCAAGGTCCTCGCCGGCGCGGAGCACCGCCTCGTCGGCGTCCTCGGGCCGTACCGGGCGACACCGGTTCAGCCGCTGCGGCTCGCACCAGGTCGCCGAGGATCGACCGGCTCGTCGCCCCTGCTGCCGGAGCGTCCGCGACCCAGTCGCGCCGCAGCGGTCGACCGGCCAGCTGCTCGGTGCGACGGCCGTCGTGCCCACCGGCGGCGCCTGCCGCGTCGTCCCCGGGGGCCGGGCCAGGCGGCGGATCTGCTCGGCCGGTGTCCGGCCGTCGTGGTCCAGGAGCCTCCCGAAGCCGGCGGAGGAACGCGACCCGCGTCTCGGCCTGCTCGGCCGCCCTCGCTCGCAGTCGCCCTGTCGCGCTCCTCGGCTGCCTGCGCATCTCCTTCAACGCCTCCAGCCGCTCCCGCTCGATCCGCTGCCGCTCCGCCTCCCGCGCGATCGTCATCCGCGCCGGAGGCCCATCCTCCCGCTCCACGGACGCCGTCGCGACCGCTCGGCTCCTCGGCTCCAGCCTCGGAGCATCGGCTGATACAACAAAGCCGTGAGGTCGTGGGCAACGGAACGTCCGCCGACACGCACCGACGCTCGGTCCGGCTCCGGCTCGGCGAGCGGCGATCCGCCGACCTCCAGCGCCTCCTGGCGCCGGCGGGAGGGCTCCTCCACGTCGGCGCCGGCTGCCGCGGACGCGACCTCCACCGCGGCCGATCGCGGCCGGCCGCGGGCCTCGACGGCCCCGCACCAATCAGGCCGCGCCAGTCGTACATCTGGAGCCGCAGACCAGCACCGTCGACCCGGCGACAGCAGGATCGAGGGCCGGAACCAGCAGCCCGCTCGTCCGGAGCCGTCGCGGCACCACGACCACCCGCCGCGACCGCCGGCTCGGGAGGCCCCGTCCGGCTCGTGGTGTTCGATCGTCGTCTAGGTCGCCGTCCTGCGTCATGAGTCGGGGTCTGAGAGGTCGAGTTCGCGTCGGACCTCAGCCGCCGCCCGCGCCGCCGACGCCGGTCCCCCGCACCGTCTGCCCGTGGGGCTCCAGCAGGCTCTCGATCTCCTCGGCCGTCGGCACGCCCTTCTCGCGGAGCACGGCGCGCCGCTTCGTCGAGCCCGAGGAACTCCTCGACCTCGTCGCGGCCCCTTGCCCGCCAGCTCCAGCGCGACCTCGCGGACGACCTGGCCCGAGGCGTACGCCTTCTTGGCGATCGCCGCGGCGGCGTCGTAGCCGATCCGGGGCGCCAGCGCCGTGCACATGGCCAGGCTCCGCTCGATCAGCTCCTGGCAGCGCTCGGCGTCGGCCTCGACGCCCGCGAACGTCGCCCGAGACCTTGCACCTCGGCGGCCGACCTCGACGCACTTGTCGGCCAGGTGCTCGGCCGCGTCGGCCAGCAGGTCGATCGACTGGAGCAGGTTGTAGGCGATGACCGGCATCATCACGTTGAGGTCGAAGTTCGAGCCCAGGGCGTTGGCCCAGGCGATCGTGGCGTCGTTGCCGACGACCTGGGCGGCGACCATCATCACCGCCTCGGGGATGACCGGGTTGACCTTGCCCGGCATGATCGAGCTGCCCGGCTGAAGCTCGGGGATCCGGATCTCGCCGATCCCGCACCGCGGGCCCGGAGGCGAGCCAGCGGATGTTGTTGGCGATGTTCGACAGGCTGATGGCCGACGGTCTTCGAGCGCCCCCGAGGCCTCGACGGCCGCGTCGCGGTTGGCCATCGCCTCGAAGGGGTTCGCGGCCGGGCGGAACGTCAGGCCGGTCTCGCGCGCCAGCGCGCCGGCCATCCGCTCGGGGAACTCGGCGTGCGTGTTGATGCCCGGTGCCGACGCGCCGTGCCGCCGATCGGCAGCTCCGCCAGCGACTCGGCAGCGCCGCTCGCAGCCGCCGGATGCCGTGCTCGACCTGCGCGGCGTAGCCCGAGAACTCCTGGCCGAGCCGGATCGGCACCGCGTCTTGCAGGTGGGTCCGGCCGATCTTGACGACCGCGTCGAACTCCTGGCGCCTCGGCGTCGAGCGTGCCGTGCAGGTCGCTCGAGCGCGGGGATCAGCCGCGTGCTGGATCGCCTCGAGGGCCGCGACGTGGATCGCGGTCGGGATCACGTCGTTCGACGACTGCCCCATGTTCACGGCGTCGTTGGGGTGGACCGGCGACTTGCCGCCCCGCGCTCGCCGATGAGCTGCTCGTTGGCGATGCCCGGCGATCACCTCGTTGGCGTTCATGTTCGTCGAGGTGCCGCTGCCGGTCTGGAAGACGTCGACGACGAACTGGTCGTCGTGCTTGCCGTCGGCGACCGCCTGGGCGGCCTGGACGATCGCGCTCGCCGAGCTCGGCGTCGAGCAGCCCGAGGTCCATGTTCACCTGCGCGGCCGCCTTCTTGATCAGGCCCAGCGCCCGGATGAACGCGCGGGGAACCGCAGCGGGCTGATCTGCGAAGTTCAGCTCGGCCCGCTCGGTCTGGGCCCCGTAGTAGGCGTCGGCCGGGACCTCCATCTCGCCCATCGAATCGCGTTCGGTGCGGGTCGTCGCCAAGGCGAGTCCTCCGTCGGACGAGGATCGTCGTGCTCGGCGACCGCCGAGTCGCCGACGCGATCGCTCGCATCGTACCAGAGACTCGCCCGAGCCGCCGTGCCGATCGGTCATCGCGACCGGTGTCGCGGCGAGTCACGGCGGCCGGCGCGGCAGGTCGCCGCGGCGGCCGGCGATCGGCGTCGCCGGCTCGTCGGCTCGCGGCGGTCTCGAGCACGCTCGGGCCAGCGGCCAGTATTCCAGGCGGACCTCGTCGCCCTCGACGACGACGAACGGGCAGGGGGGCGCCTCGGTCCAGGTCCCGCTGTTGATGTAGCGGACGCCGTCGTGCTCGGCGATCGAGCGGCAGGTGGGTGTGGCCGCAGGTGACGTACCGGAAGCCCCGGCTCCGCGCGTACTCGATCGCCCGCCGCTCGATCAGCTGGCTGTTCCGCTGCCACCGCTTCGAGATCCGGCGGATCCACCGCGCGGCGCGGTGCGGCATCCATTTCTGGATGAAGTAGAAGAGCCCGCAGGCGAGCTCGGTGAGCCAGGGATAGCTCGGTGATGAACGTGTCGAACTGGTCGCCGTGGAGGATCAGGAGCCGGACCTGGCCGTTGTCGTAGACGTACTCGTCGAGGATCTCGACGCCGACGATGTGGCTGATGATGTCGGCCGGGCCGTCGTGGTTGCCGCGGACCCAGACAGGCGGAGGTCGTCGCGGTCGGAGTTGCGGCGGATCACCTTCAGGCAGGCGAAGTGCCGCTTGGTGAGCCGCTTGAAGTTGAGGTCGTCGAAGATGTCGCCGTTGATGACCAGCTCGCGGCAGTGGTCGACGGCCCAGATCAGGAACTCCTCGAGCAGCTTCGCCTGGCAGACGTCGCTGCCCAGGTGCAGGTCGCTGATGACGAGGCAGTCGTAGGGCGGCTTCGGACGGTCGACGGATTCGAGGCGGCCGACATCCGGACTCCCATCGAGGTTCGGTCTCCGCATCGGCGCCGTGCTCGAGCTACCGGCTCGACGCGGATCGTAAAGCGACTCGGCGCGAGTCCGGATCATCGAGCTTCAACGACGGCGTCGACCGCCGGCCTCGACCAGCCCGCGTAATAGGCCATGCCGGGATAGTCGCGGACGAAGCCGAGCTCGGCGAGCCAGGGCGGCGGCCGGGCTGGCCAGGGTCGGCGGCGCCGTTGTAGGTCTCGACCTTGAGGACCCGCCGCGACGGGCCGGCCAGGGTCGGCAGCAGCGCCGAGGGCGGCTCGCAGCTCGGCCTCCGAGGCCGAGGCCAGGCCGGTCAGCCGCTTGCCGTGCGCCTCGATGATCAGGACCGGCCGGCCGCCGCGACAGGACCAGGTAGTTCGCCGGCGACCGCGCTCAGCCGCGCCGTGCCCCCTTCCAGCAGCGGGATGTCCAGCGGCGCCCCGGCGCCGTAGAGGTTGGCCGGATCGAGCGGCGGCGAGCAAGACCGGTCGCGCGTCCGGCTCCGACGCCGACGGCCGGCGCGGCCAGCTCCTCGGCCGCCTCGTCGGTCGGCGTACTGGACCCCGAGAGCCCCTCGACGAAGTAGCCCCGGCGCAGCTCGCCCCGCAGCTCGGCCCGGGCCAGCCAGGGCGGCCAGCTCGCCCCAGGGCGGGGCCCAGGGGTCGAGCGCGACGATCTCGCGGGTCAGGACGCCGTAGCGATCGAGCAGGACGTCGATCCAGGCCAGCAGGCCGGCCTCGGCGTCGGCTCGGCTGCCGGCTCGAGCACGCGACCACCGCCCCTCGGGCCGGTCGAGCCGTCGACGGCCGCGCGCGAGCCGCGGCCTCGGCCGGCCCGGCCTCGCGGCGCGCGACGCCTCGTGCCAGGGCCTCGGCCACGCCTCGACCGCCCGGGCCGCAGCGGGTCGAACCGGTCGTTGGTCGACCAGCCCCCGCGCGCAGCCAGCGCCGCAGCGCCCGCGCGGACCCGCGACGGCTCCAGACCCGTCGCCGCGGCCAGGTCGGCCGCGAAGCTCGCCCCGCGTCGCTCGAGAGTCGTCGAGGACCGCCGCCTCGGCGTCATCGAGCGGCTCGGTCGTCGTCCGGCCGTCGGGCCAGCCGCCGGCGAAGTCGCGGGCGACGAACGCGACGCGAGGCTCGCTCGCGGCCGTCGCCCGCCGCCCGCCAGAGCCAGCCGCCGCCGGCGAGCAGCTCGTCGAGCCAGGCCGGGCGATAGTCCGCGCACCCGGCGCGGGAGGATCTCCGTCTCCCAGAGCTCGGCCGGCGCCGCGAACCCCTGGAGCTGCTCGAGCACCAGCTCCAGCGCCGCCGACCCCTTCCAGCCGCGTCGCCGGGATGGACGTGCTGGCGACGGGCGACGAAGTCGGCGAAGACCTCGGGGCGCACGGCCACGCTCTCGCGCCGGCGGATGCGCGATCGAGAGGCGCCGGACCTCGTCCAGGTTCCGCCGCTCGGCCCAGCGCGGGCCGTCTCGCCCTCGTCGGGTCGAGCCGGACGACCTCGCCCCGCCTCGACCCAGCGCTCGAGCAGCTCGCGTCGCGAGCTCCGGGTCGATCGGATACCGCGCGAGTCAGTCGTCCAGGCCGATCAGGGCGTGCGTCCGCAGGAAGCGGCGGACGATCGTCTCGAGCGGCCTCGCCGCGTCGGGCTCGCCGTCGTGGCGAAGCGCCGCGGTCGATAGAGCGCCTCGACTCCTCGGCCGCGATCCAGCGCGCCGGCTCGGTCGGTCGCCCGGCAGCTCGATCCGGTCCGCCCGGCCCTGGTCTCGCAGCTCGCTCGAGGAACCGCTCCATCGGGCCGGACAGCTCGCCGAGGCGCGAGGTCGCCGAGCGCGCCGGAGCGTCTCGGCCATCTCCTCGACCGTCCGGGGCGGGCGGCCCGACGCCGCGGAGCCGGCCCTCGACCCGGCCGACGGCCTGCGGGTCGAGCCAGCGGCCGTGCGTCGAGGCCGTGCGAGCAGCGGGTCGAGCAGGTCCTCGTCGACGGCCGCCCGCGCCGGCCGCAGGTCGGCCGCGTCGCGGCTCGTCCCACTCGTAGAGATACTGCGGCGGTGAACTGGAAGATCAGCTCCGAGGCGAACGGCGAGGCGATCTCGCCCTCGCCGCGTCGACGACCCGGATCGACCCGGCCGCGACGGCGTCGAGGAACTGCGCGGAGCCGGGGCAGGTCGAGGTCGTCGTCGAGGCACTCGCGGAACGTCTCGACGACGATCGGGAAGTCGGGGAACCTGCCGACGACCTGGAGCAGGTCCTTGGCCCGCAGCCGCTGGAGCCAGAGCGGCGTCCGCTTCGACGGGTCGGGCCGGGGCATCAGCAGCGCCCGGCCGGCGTTCTGGCGGAACCGCAGGCCGAACAGGGCGCGTCGTCGGGCAGCTCCTCGCGGATCAGCCCTCGGCCTCGTCGGCCGTCGAGGCCGTCGAGCAGGTCGAGCGGCGGCTCGTCCATCTGGGGCAGGCGGATCAAGAGCCCGTCGTCGCCGTGCAGGCACGACGACCGTCGATCCCGAGCCGCTCGGCGGAGCCGCGCCTGCAGGGCGAGCTTCAGCGCCTGGTGCAGCTTGCCGCCGAACGGCGAGAGCACCGCCAGGCCCAGCTCGCCCGCCGGGTCGCGGAAGGTCTCGACCAGGACCGTCCGGTCGTCGGGGACGACGCCCCGGCGATCCGCACCTGGCGGGCGACGTGGCGCGATCAGGACCGCGCGGCCGACGGGGCTCGAGCCGGCACTCGCTCTCGAGCCAGTCGAGGCAGCGCCGGGATCGTCGAGCCGGTCGGCGATCTCGCGGCAGAGCGCGCCGACGGCCTCGCCCAGCTCGGCGGTCGCGGCGCCGCCTCGCCCCGCCAGAACGGCATCACCGCCGACTGGCCCTCGGCCGGGCTGACGACCACGCGATGGGCCTCGATCGCCTCGATCCGCCAGGTCGCTGTTCCCGAGCACGAAGGTCTCGCCGACCCGGCGCTCGAAGACGAACTCCTCGTCCAGCTCGCCGAGCCGCGGGCCGCCCTCGCCGAGGTAGACCGGGATACTGGCCGGTGTCGGGGATCGTCCCGCCGCCGACCAGCGCCAGCCGCGCCGTGCCCGGCAGCGGGTGCCAGGCGGTTGTGGACGCGGTCCCAGGCGATCCGCGGCCGGAGGTCGCGGAACGAGCCGGTCGGGAACCGGCCCGAGACCAGCTCGAGCACGCTCTCGAACGCCTCGGCCGGGAGGTCGCGGTACGGATAGGCGCCGCGGACCAGGTCGAACAGCGCCGGGACGTCCCAGCGGTCCATCGCCACGCAGGCGACGACCTGCTGGGCCAGGACGTCGAGGCAGTTGCGCGGGACGCGGAGCGGCTCGATCTCGCCCGCGAGCATCGCCCGGGCCAGCGCGGCCGATTCGAGCAGGTCGGCCGGCGTCTTGGCGATCAGCCGCCCCTTGCTCGTCCCGCCCGACCACGTGCCCGGCCCGGCCGACCCGCTGGAGCCCCCGCGCGACGTTGCCGGGCGACTCGACCTGGCAGACCAGGTCGACCGCCCCCATGTCGATGCCCAGCTCCAGCGAGGCCGTCGCGACCACCGCCGCGCAGCTCGCCCGCTTTCAGCACCTCCTCGGTCGCCCGCCGCTCGTCCAGGCTCAGGCTGCCGTGATGGGCGCGGAACCAGCGGCCGGCGGCTCGTCGTCGGCCGTCGCCTCGACGTCGTCCGCGGCCAGCTCGTTGAGCTGGGCCGTGAGCCGCTCGACGATCCGCCGGTTGTTGGCGAAGACGATCGTCGAGCGATGCGCGCTCGATCAGGCCGAGCGATGCGCTCCTCGATCGCCGGCCAGATCGTGCCCGGCGGCCGCGGACCGGCCGCGTCGGCCGGGCCAGAGCACCTCGAGGTCGAGCTCCTTCCGCCGGCCGGCGTCGACGATCGTCACCGGCCGCGGCTCGAACCGCGCGTCGCCGTCGGCCGCCGACCTGCGCAGCCCGCCCAGGTAGCGGGCCACCTCGTCGAGCGGCCGCTGGGTGGCCGAGAGGCCGATCCGGACGAACGCGCCGCGCGGTTGATCGCCTCGAGCCGCTCCAGCAGCAGGGCCAGGAAGACGCCGCGCTTGTTGCCGCAGAGCGCGTGGATCTCGTCGACGATGACGTGCGAGACGCTCGCGGAGCGTCTCGCGCGCCCGGCTCGTGAGCATCAGGTGGAGCGATTCGGGCGTCGTGATCAGGATGTCGGGCGGCTTGCGGACGATCCGCTGCCGCTCGGCGGCCGGCGTGTCGCCGCTCCGGACCGCGACGCGAGAGCGGCGGCAGCGGCTCGCCTCGCGCCTCGGCCGTCGCCAGGATCCCGTCGAGCGGCACCTCGCAGGTTGCGGCGAGATGTCCTGGTTCAGCGCCTTGAGCGGCGAGATGTAGAGGATCCGCACCCCGCGCGCCGTCGCGGGGTGCCGCCAGAGCATGGTCGAGGCACGCCAGGAACGCCGCCAGCGTCTTGCCCGAGCCCGTCGGCGCGACGATCAGCGTGTTCTGCCCCGCGGCGATCGCCGGCCAGCCCAGCCGCTGCGGCGGCGTCGGCTCGCCGAAGGTCTCGCGGAACCAACGCGCGACCGGCGGCAGGAACCCCGCCAGCACGTCCCCCGGCTCGCTCACACGCGCCGTCTCCTCCAGGTTCCGACGCCCTCGACAGCCTCCGATTATCCGCTCGAACCCGCCCTCGCACAACGCCAAACTGTACGGATGTCACGAGGTCGAGGGCGATGCCACCGCCGCGCCCGCCGGCGGCAGGACCGTACCCGTCGGCGGGCAGGGCACCGGCTGGCCCGCCTCGTCCCGCTGCCAGGCTTCCACCCACCACCGCCACCCGATCCCACGCGTCTGGAACGCGATCCGCTCCGGGTCCAGGAACGGCGGCCCCGCCTCGCACGCTGGCGGCGGGAAGCCGGCCCAGCGGGTACGACACGATCGACCCCGGACGCTCCACGCACCAGGTGTCCAGCCCCCAGGCTCGAACCGCGTATTCGCTCGTCGTCGGCTCCAGCGCCTCCCGAACCTGCTCCCGGACCAGCGCCACCCCTGCCTTCTTCAGCACGCCCGAGAGCGCCAGCTCCAGCGCCATCCTCCGATCCCCCGACAGCTCCGCCGTCCAACCTGCCTCGCTCGTGCCCACCACCAGCCAGCCCAGCCGCTCCTCGAAGCTCAGCACCCAGGGACTCGCCGGGCCGTCGCCCAGGCCCACCTCCACGCTCACCCGGATCAATGCGATCAAATTCACGCCTGAAGGCGGCACGGTGGAGATCTGGGCCGAATACGTGGCCCAACGCGGTGAAGTCACGATCGGCGTCACCGATACGGGTTCTGGCCTGGCGCTGAAAACTTGTCTATTATCTTTCAGCGATTTCGCCAGGTCGATCAAGGGCTTCACTCCAGCACCAAGGGTTCGGCTTAGGATTCAATATTGCAATGGAGCTAGTGTCCTTCAACCTGGGAAAAATCGATGTGCAGAGCGAGATCGGTGTGGGAAGCACTTTCTACTTCACGCTGCCGACTTTCACACCGCAAATCCTTCTCGATCGATACATCGGCGCATCGGCTCGCTCGGCGAGAGCGCCCGTTCGCTGTTCTCCGCTTCGATTGATCTGAGCCAACGTGCGAATGCAGTGCCAGTGGTTGACGAATACTTGCAGCGCACGCTCCGTGCCAACGACTTGGTCGTCAGCTACGACGAAAAATCCTGGATCATTGCCGCCGTCTGCCCGGCCAGCGACTGCCCACGAATGATCGACGGTTATCAAAGGACTGGGCCGCCTTTCTCCGCAACCTGCCGAAGATGGATTTGCCGCCGCTTGAGATCAAACTGCATCGCACTGGCTCGATTGGGCGGGATCGCACGGAGATCGTCGAGGCCTATTTGGCACTGGCCAATTCGCGGCCCGAAGCTCAACCCGCAGCACCTAGCCGAACCATACTGGTTGTCGACGACGATCCGGAGGTCAGCCAATGCCTGTGTACTCGTTTGCACGCGGCCGGATATGGCGTGATCACCGCTGCTGACGGCGAAGCCGGCTATATCCGCCGCGGTCGATCAACATCCCGACGCCGTCGTGCTCGACGTACGCATGCCCAAAAAAGACGGCATGACGGTGCTCCGAGAGTTGCGCGGCCAATCGTCGACGACCAAAATACCGATCGTCATGCTCTCGGCGTCGATTCGCGATCAGCACTCGGCTCTCGAGGCGGGTGCCAATTTCTTTGTTCCCAAACCCTACGAGGCCACCCAAGTTTTGTCGGCCCTCGAATCTTCCATGCGCGAGGAGGCTCTCACATGAATTCGAAAACCATTCTGCTAGTCGATGATGATTCCGATCTGCTCCAGGTCGTCAGCCAGCGCTGTCGCAGCATCGGCCTCAACGTCCAACATGCACGCAACTTGTTGACCGCGATGGCCGTGATCGATCGGTTCGTTCCCGACCTGATCTGCGTCGACGTCGAAATGCCGACCGGCAACGGGCTGCGGTTCTGCGAATCGCTGGCCGCCGATCCGCGGACGGCCCACCTACCCGTGATCGTGCTCACCGGTCGCAAAGACGCCGAGACAAGGGAAAAGTGCGAGCAAATCAGCGCGTATTATCTCTTCAAATCGGCCGATATCTGGGCGTCGCTCGAGCCGCTCGTGCAGCGTCTCGTAACGGCGGTGCCCAGCGACGAGAAACGAACCACTACCGGCATCCGTCCGCGCAATCTTCCGGCGCACTCGATTCCACCGTGGCCGAAAGAGGCGGATGCCGGTAAAAATATCGAGGCGGATGCCGGTAAAAATACTGAGGTGGATGCCGGTAAATGTAACAAGCCGGATGCCGGTAATAGCCATGTAGAAATGGCAGACGATAAAGCTGCCGGCGCCACATCCGCCTCTCTTACCCCAACGACTCGACGCGTCGTCGTCGCCGACGACGACAACGACCTGGTGCAATTGCTCACCGAGCGATTTAGCGCGCTCGGTTGTTCGGTCGTCGGCGTCAACACGTCGCTCGACGCGGTAAACGCCATCCACAAAGAGCAACCGGACATGGTCGTGCTCGACGTCAACATGCCGACCGGCAGCGGCCTCTCGGTCTGTGAAATGATGGCCTCCGATGAGAAGCTGCGGATGGTGCCCGTGATCATCCTGACCGGCTGCAGCGACGAAAAAACGATCCGCCGCTGCCACGACATGCTCGTGTTCTACGTGCAAAAAGGGACCGACGTCTGGAGCCGCATCGATCCTTTGGTGCGCGAGCTGTTGCATCTGGATGAGATGCCCATGCCTTTGGAGCCGATGGCATCCGACGATTCGATTGCCGCGGCACCGCAGTCGACCCTGCAGCCGGCGCCGACCGCTTCCTCCAGCGCCCCCGAGACGGAGTCCCTGTTGGACGCGGTGTTTGAAATGCTCGGCGCCGAGAGGAGCATGGCCGACAGGGCGATGCACGGAGGGGGCGAGGTGCTCGGCGATGGTTCGCCGGAACAAGTCTGCATGCCCTGGATCCTCTGCATCGACGACGATTTCGACTATTCCGACGCGCTTAAAATCCGCTTCGACGAGTACGGCGTGGCCGTGGCCCGGGCGGCCAACGGCATGTCCGGATATCGCATGGCCTTCTCGACGCCTGCCAGCGCGATTCTGCTCGACTATCAAATGCCCAACGGCCAGGGCGACTACATCCTCGACCGTCTGAAGACCAACCCGGTCACGCGCGACCTCCCGGTCTTCATGATCACCGGCGTCAAAGACAAGATGCTCGAACGCCGCATCATGGCGATGGGAGCGGCGGGTTACCTGTTAAAACCGGTCGACTTCAACAACCTGTGCATGCAGCTGGCCAGATACATCGATGTGCTGAAGCTGCCCGCGCGGCGAATGATGGCGGCCGCAAACTAGCAGCTAAATTCCGGCAGCCAAGTCCTGACGGTCGCGGTCTATCTCAGCGTGAACGGCTGGCCGTTGATTTCGACGTTCTTCAGCTCGATGGCCGAAGCGGCATCCGTGTGGAGCCGCGCCCGGTCGGCCGTGAGATGGATATCTTCGAGCACGATGTCTTCGATCGCGTCGCCCGGGTTGCCGCGGAGCTCGCCCAGCGATTGGACCGAACCGGTGAAGTTGCGCAGCACCACGTTCCGTACCACCGAACGCGGCGGATCGTGTCCCTGCAGGTCGAAAAACTGCGTCCACGGCTTCACGTCGAACAAAGCCTGCGCGTGGTCGAGCGTGAGCGATTCGAAGACGAAGTGCTCGTAGAGCTGCGGCGTGTCGGGGCGGAGTTTGAAACGGACGACGGGAATTCCGGAGCCGACTTTTGAATTGCGCACTGTAACATGCCGAACGATGGTCGCTTCGCTGCCGCAGGTGAGCACGCCGTGTCCGTTTTGGAAATCGCAATCGTCGACCAGAATGTCTTCCACCGGCGGGCTGGTCTTGTCTTCCATCGCCAGCGGGCCCTTGGTCCCCTTGAGCGCGATGCAATCGTCGCCGACCGAAATCGTGCGATCCGCGGATCGTGACCTTCTGGCAGCTGTCGACGTCGATGCCATCCGAACTCGGAGCGCGATCAATCGAAATTTCGTCCCACGGCTGGGCGACGTCGACGATTTGCGGCGGGTCGCCGTGCGGGGCCGTGATCGTGATTCCGTCGATTTTCACGTCGCGGCATTTATAGAGGTGCAAATTCCAAAAGCCGGAGTTCTGCAAATGGATGCCTTCGACGATCACATCGCGGCAATCTTCGAGGAACATCAGTCGCGGGCGTTCCACTTCGAGGTTGGTGCACTGGGGATTCTCAGTGCGGCGCTTCCAATAGGCGGCCCAGAACGGACGCCCGTTGCCGTCGAGCGTGCCCGAGCCGGTGATGCGGACGCCGGTGAGATGGGCGCCGTTCACGAGCGCGGGACGCCACGGTTCGAAGTGGCCTTCGATCCGCGTATTCTGCTTGGGATAGTCGGCCAGGTCCGTGGAGCCCAGCAGCACGGACCCCTCGACCAGGTGCAGGCCGGCGCCTTGCTTAAGAAACAGGGCCCCCGTCTTGAACGTCCCCGCGGGAACTACCACGCGGCCGCCATCGGTCGCAGCGCGGTCGATCGCGGCTTGGATGGCGCGGGTGTTGAGCGTGTTGCCGTCGCCGACGGCGCCAAAATCAGTGATCGAAAAGTCGGCGGCACCCGCGGCCGCGGCAAACAGCAGGCAAAAAATGGCGAACACCGTCAAACGTTTCAACGCGGCCTCCGTCGTTGGTTGAAGGTTCCGGTCCGTCGCCGATGCGAGACGAAACACTGCCGCCAAGCAACACTGCGCGCTGCTGCCGAGACACTGCTGCCAAGCTAGCTTGACTGCCGGCCCGCAGGCTCGGCGGGAGCCTCGCCCTCCCGGTGCGCCGCTACTTGTTCGCCGCTACTTATTTGTAGTCCGGCGGATCTGCTTGGCATTGCCGCGGACTTTCGACTGGTCCATCTTCTTGCGGAGGTTGGGGAATTTGGTGGCCGGCTTGCGGCTGGGATTCGGCTTGTTCTGAGACATAATATTGTGGTTCCCGTTGTGATGCGGCAGGTGTTAGCATAGCTCAAGTGAAAGCCCGCCGCCATTATTCTACGCTGAATGTCCGATTTGTGTTGATAGCGGTTCTGGCCTGCGCGGTGAGCGGCTGCTGGGAGGAAATCCACTACTCGCCACCGCCCGCCGGATCGACGCCCGCCGCCCGCACCCCACCGCCCGCCGCGGAAGCCCAGCAGCAAGCCGAAAGCTTCGCCGACGACGTCGCCCAATCCCTGGCCGGCGAGACCGCTTCAGCGGTCGGGGAGCTCAGTCAAGAAGTGGTCGGGCAACCAGCGTCATCGCTCGTCACCCCCACACCAACCCCGCCCCCAAATGAACCCGAACCCATCGCTCCCGAGCCCCTCACCCTAGCTCCAGCGGAAGAATCCCCACCCGCTCCCGCGCCACCCACAGCCAACCCCACCCGCAGCCCGCGTCGCATGGCCTGGCTCCTGGGCAGCAACCTGAGCCTCGCCGCCCTCGCCAACGACCGCGCCGCCAACGCAGAAAAAATCGCCGACTGGTTCGACAAATCCCAACGACTCGCCGCGCTCCTGGGCACCAGCGTCGCCGACCTGCCGCCACGACCAACGGCCGACGAAGTCGATCCAACCGCCACCCGCGCGATGGAATACCTGTTCGAGCAAGGCCAAACCATCGGCCGCCATCTGGCGACACAATACGGCGACGACCACGCCGCGCTGTTCGAGCTCGCACTCAAATCGAACATCCTGCTCGTCCGCTATCAACCGGGTGCCCCGGTGGTGCAGGCCCTTTCGGCCGCGGTGAGTCAGGCCAGCGAACGCGCCAACTTGCCGCCCGAGCTGAGTCAGCCGCTACTCTCGTTGCTCGACGAGGGGGCGACCGTCACCGCAGTCCGCGACGCGGTGTTCCAACTTCATGCCGACGTCGATCGCCATCTGACGACGCCCGCAACGACGACCCCTGCGGCGCCTGCCACGGCGGAACAACCCTAGCGGCATGAAGCGACCCTCCACATTCGTGATCGCTTTGGTCGGCAGCCTGCTGATGTGGGCGGCCCAACCGCCGCTCGCGCTCAGCTGGATCGGCTGGATTGCGCCGGTGCCCTGGCTCTGGCTGGTGCATCAAGAAACGCTCGCCGGAAGCCGGCCCTATTGGAAACTGTGGTTCGCCGCGTTCATCTTCTGGATGGCGGCGCTCCAGTGGCTGCGGCTGCCGCATCCGGCCGTTTACCTCGGCTGGTTCGCGCTCTCGGCCTACCTGGCGATTTACTTGCCGCTGTTCGTCGGCCTCTCGCGGGTCGCGGTGCACCAATTGAAAATACCGCTCTGGTTCGCGGCCCCAGTGGTCTGGACCGGCCTCGAGCTGGCCCGCGCCCATGTGATGACCGGCTTCATGATGGGCTCGCTCGCGCACACCCAATATCGCTCGCCGCTGGTGATCCAGATCAGCGACCTGGGCGGCGAGTACGTCGTCGACTTCGTGATGGTGCTCGTGGCCGCGTCGATCACGCTGATCCTCTTCCCGCCCCGCCGCCTACTCGCCATTTTTCCCGCGATCTCGTTGCTAGCCGCGATGCTCCTCTACGGCGACTTCCAGCTCCACACGCAAGATTCCGCACATCATCAATCATCAATCATCAATCAACCATCCTCCTCCGTCCGCATCGCCCTCATCCAAGGCAACAGCCTCGCCGATTGGAAGCGCGATCCCGAGAAGCAGCAGCAGATCATGAGCGAATATTTCGCTCTCTCCAAGCAAGCCGTCGCCAAAGCCGCCGCGCTCGATGGCCGGCCGATCGACCTCGTCGTCTGGCCCGAAACCATGTTCCGCAGCCCGCTCGTAAAATTCGATTTTGGCTACAAGTCGCCGCCACGGGAAAAGTCGAAGTTCGCGATAGGACGAGATCGAATCGCCGCCGGTCCGCAGAACTTGGCCAACTGGCCGAGATCTCGGCGCGCCCGTGCTCGTCGGCATCGATCGCATCGAGTTTCTCGCCGACGGCGATCTCGGTCGAAACGACGTGCCCGACATCGTGTCCTACAACACCGCCGTTGCTCGTAGACCGCGACGGCAAACTCCTCGGCACCTACGACAAGCACCACCTGGTGATGTTCGGCGAGTACGTACCCTTCTCCCGTTGGTTCCCTTTCCTCAAGCGTCTCTCCTCGCTCACCGGCGCGGCCGAAGCGGGCATCGGCCCCGTGGCCCTGGAAATCGGCGGCGTGTTCTATGCCCCGAGCATCTGCTACGAGACGGTCATCCCCCATGTGATCCGCCGCCAGGTCGCCACGCTCGACGCCTCCGGCGAACGGCCCGACGTGCTCGTGAATCTGACCAACGACGCCTGGTACTGGGGCTCGAGCGAACTCGACATGCACCTGGCCTGCGACGTGTTCCGCGCCGTCGAAACCCGCACCCCGCTCGTGATCGCGGCGAACGGCGGCATCTCCGCCTGGATCGACCGCCACGGCCAAATCCGCGCCCAAAGCCCGCGGCAAAAACCGGACGTAATCCTTGCCGACGTCGAGCTGAACCGCGCGGGCCCGCCCACCCTCTACGTCCGCACCGGCGACTGGTTCGCCGCGTTGTGTTTGACGAGCTGCGGTATTTTGGCGATCATCGGATGGAAATCAAACCGGAACAAAACCCAGATTAACCACGACGGCACGAAGTTCACGAAGAAATCATGATGCCAGTTGACTTCCTTCGTGTTCTTCGTGACGTCGTGGTTCAATTGAGTTGCATTACAAGTAAAGAGGTGTATTCAGCGTGCCAGTAGTTCTTCAGATCAACGATGCCCACAAACGCTACGGCGACCAGGACCTGCTCGACGGCGCCAGTTGCGCCCTGGCCGACGACCAGAAGGTCGGTCTCATCGGTCGCAACGGTGCCGGCAAAAGTACCCTCTGCCGCATCCTGCTGGGCGACGAAGAGCTCGACGCCGGCGAAGTCATTCGCGGCCGCAAGCTCCGGCTTGGCTACCTGCGGCAACACGATCCGTTCGTCCCCGGCGAGACGGTCCGCGAATTTCTGATCCGCGACAGCGGCCAGCCCGATTGGCGCTGTGGCGAAGTGGCCTGGGAATTTCAGTTTCCGGACGCCGTGCTCGACCGCCCCGTGAAGGAGCTTTCCGGTGGCTGGCAAACGCGGGCCAAGCTCGCCGCGCTCCTGCTCCACGAGCCCAACATGTTGATCCTCGACGAGCCGACCAACTTCCTCGACCTGCGCACGCAGATGCTGCTCGAACATTTCCTGCAGCATTTCGACGCTGGCGTGCTGGTCGTCTCTCACGATCGCGAGTTCTTGAAAAAGACCTGCACCCACACGCTCGAAATCTCGCGCGGCCAGCTCACCATGTACCCAGGCGACGTCGACTCGTTCCTCGCCAGCGTCGAAGAACGCCGCGAGCACGATCGCCGCGTCAACGCGACCACCCTCTCCAAGCGCCGACAGCTGGAAACCTTCATCGCCAAAAATCGCGCGAAGGCTAGCAAAGCCAGCCAGGCCCGCAACAAGGCCAAGCAGCTCGATCGGCTGCAGCTGATCGAAATCGAAGACGCCGAAGCCGAGATTCGACTCCATTTCCCCGACATCGATCCGCGACAAGGCCCGGCCGTACGAACCGAGCAACTGGCGATCGGCTATCCCGATCGCACCGTGTCGAAAGACGTCCACGTCGAAGTCGACCACGGCTGGCGCGTCGGCGTCGTGGGCGACAACGGCCAGGGCAAGACGACGTTCCTCCGCACGATCTGCGGCTCGCTCCCGCCCGTCGAGGGCACGGTCACCTGGGGCTACGGCTGTGAAGTCGGCGTCTACGCCCAGCATGTCTACACCTCGCTCCCGGACGACTACTCCGTCTACGACTACCTCGAGGTACAAGCCGCCCCGCTCACCTCGCCGCAATACATCAAAGACGTTGCCGGCAGCTTCCTCTTCAGCGGCGAACTGGTCGAGAAAAAAATCCGCGTCCTCTCTGGCGGCGAACGAGCCCGGCTCGTGCTTGCCGGTCTGCTACTGAAGCAACACAACGTCCTGATCCTCGACGAACCAGCGAATCATCTCGACGTCGAATCGGTCGAGGCGCTCGCCGACGCGCTCACGCGCTACCAAGGCACGGTGATCTTCACCAGCCACGATCGCCACTTCATGCACCGTGTGGCGACCCACGTGATCGAAGTCCGCGCCGGCCGCGTGGTGAGCTATCCCGCTAGCTACGACGACTACGTCTACCGGATGCAAAAGGAGATCGACTCCGGCCTCCGCGCGCCGCATACGGTCGCCACGCCCGGCAACGTCCCCGCTGCCGCGCCAGCCGCCAAGAAAACCTCCGGCCGCTCCGACCGCGACGCCCAGAAAAAGCTCAAATCGGTGGAGCGCAAGATCGCCAAGCTGGACGAAGAGAAGAAAGCAGTCGCCGCCGCGCTCGAAACCGTCACGGAAACCGCCGAAGCCCAACGGCTCCATGCCGAGCAAACTCGATTGTCCGCCGAGCTCGCCACGCTGGAAGAGGAATGGCTGGCACTCTCCACCGAGAGCCAATGACCCCCATTGACCGAGTAGCGCTCAGCGATAGTCAAAACACCCCAGCTGCATCGCTAGCATTTACGACAATCGGAGCCAGTCTGGCTTGCTTTGTCTTGCCCTGTTTAATGAATCGCCGTTACTTTGACATTCCATAGGCGGCTGGTCGGAGTAATTCCGAGCGGATCGAGGCAGGTTACTTCGGCCGGCCGCTTGCTTAAATTTCTCTTGATCCGGAATATCGAATTGCCGATAGTGGGGCCGACTTTTCACCCGCGGCCAATCCGGAACTCCAATCAATCGACACAGCGCTCGTCGCTAAAACTTCCTCCGCTCGTTCATGTCGCGGATCGCCGCGATCACCAACACTTGTCCCGCAATCTCGACCGGACTCAACTGAATCTCGACGGGAATTTCCATGCCGTCCACCCCCTCGCCCATGAGTTCCAGCCCGACGCCCATCGGTCGCGGACGCGGGTCGCGGAAGTAGTTGAACACATGTTCGCGATGCACTCCGCGAAACCGCTCCGGCAGGAGGGACTCGATCGGTTGCCCTTCGAGTGTTTCGCGTGGATAGCCGAATAGCCGCTCCGTCTGTTGGTTGATTCGTACAATCTCGCCGTCTTTGTCGACGACGATCATCGCGTCGGGCGCTGCGTCGAGCAGTGCGCGGAAGTAGGCTTCACTCAACTGCAGTGCCAAATTAAGCGTCTCAAGCTCCGTCGTCCGTTCGACGACGCGCCGCTCCAATTTCTCTGCCAGTTCCTTGAGATCGGATTCGTGTAGCTTTCGCTGGTGGATGTCGACAAACGTGATCACCACTCCGTTGATCCGATCATCCTCGGTCCGATAGGGGGCGATTCGCCGCAAGTACCACTGTCCGTCGTGCGTTTGCACTTCTTCTTCGATCGGCGTGAGCTTCTCCAACACCAGCTTCGCGTCGCCCAGGAGTTGCAGGTCGGTGAACTTCTGTGCGAAGTCCGCCATCGGACGGCCCACGTCCGTATCGATAACCCTCAACATCCGCTTGGCGGCCGGCGTGAACAGTCGCAGGCAAAATTGCCGATCCAAGAAAATCGTGGCGATCTCGGTGCTTTTGAGCAAATTCGAAAGGTCGTCCGTCATTGCCTCCAACTCAAGCACTTTCTGTTCGAGTTGGTGGTTGACGGTGTGCAATTCTTCATTGACCGATTGCAACTCTTCCTTCGAAGTCTCCAATTCCTCGTTGGTCGATTGCAATTCCTCGTTGACCGACGTGACCTCTTCGTTGGACGCCTTGAATTCTTCATTCGAAGTTTCTAACTCCTCGATCGTGGTCTGCAAATCTTCCCGAGTGCCCCGCAGCTCCTCTTCTAGCTGGCGAATGACTGACTCAAAATCATCGGCCGTTTCCGCCCGGTCGGTCCGCTGCGTATCCTTCGGCTCAACGTAGACGATCCTCACCCGCTTGTCCGTGCTCGCCTCGTCAAACGCCACCAAAAGTACACCGTCCGCTTCGTTCAGTTCGCGGAGCGGTTCGACCGACATGCGGACCGAGAAGTACTTGTCGCCCCGTTTGATCCGCACATCTTCCACGACCACCGGCTTGTTGTTTGCCAATGCCTGGTTGATTGCCGAGCGGAGCTTCGTCCGCAGTCCGGGCCGCGACATCGAGATCAAGTCCGTGGCCAGTTCACCGGCGGGCAACTGTAGTAAGTAGTCGTCCACAGTGCCATGCAAATAGAGCACTTCCAAATCCCGATTGACGATCGCGCAAGCCGGGGCATATCGCCGCAAAATCGCCGTTTGAGCCAAAGCGGATATCGGGCCGATGCGGCGCGGTCCACCTCGAACAATCAATTGCGGCATCAGCGGTGACGCCGCAGCATGAAGGAGAGGCAAATCCAGGTCCTGCGCCCGTGCGGGGCCAACGCGACGATAGATCCGCCACTTGCGCGACACCGCTTGAAACAAGTCACCCTGTTGGTTGATCGTCTCGGCATTGCCCAACATCAAATACCCCCCCTCGCGCAGGGCGAAGTGAAACATCGCCAAAGCCTTTTTCTGCAGCTCCGGCTCCAGATAGATCATCAAATTACGGCACGTGATCAAATCCAGCTTCGAAAAAGGGGGGTCGCTCACCAGGTTCTGTTGTGCGAACACGATCGATTCGCGGATTTCTTTATGGATGCGATAAGTGTGCTCTCCTCGGGTAAAGAATCGCTGCAGCCGCTCTGGAGAAACTTCCGATGCAATGCTCTCGGGATACACGCCGGCTCGAGCGAATGACAACGCATCCTGATCGATGTCAGAGGCGAAGATGTGGATGCCGCACGACTTTCCGCTCGACTGCAGTCGTTCCAGGAGCAGCATGGCCAGGGAATACGCCTCCTCGCCCGTGGCGCAGCCTGGCGACCAGGCACGGATCGGAACATCCTCCCGTTGGCTCTTGACCAGGGGATCGATCACTAGATTCGCAAACTCCTGCCAGGCCTCCGGCTCGCGGAAGAAATTGGTCACGCTGATCAACAGGTCCTTATGAAGCGCCGTCACCTCATTCGGATCGTCGCGGAGCTTCTCGACGTAACGCTCCATGTCGACAATGTGGTTGAGGCCCATCCGCCGTTGGATCCGCCGGCTAAGTGTCCCCTTCTTGTAGCCACTAAAATCGTACTTCACTCGCGCTCGAAGCAGCGACAGGATCGTCTGCAAGTGATTCGGCGGGGCGACTGATCCCGCTTCTTCCTCCGTCATGTTGCCGCCGATGACGTACCAGTGTTGCACATAGCGGATCAGCACGTCCGGCATTTTGTCGATTGCAAGCACATGGTCGACTACGCCCGTATCGATCGCACTCGACGGCATGCTGTCGTACTGAGCAGTGTCGGGCCTTTGGGCAATCACCATTCCGCCCGCCGCTTTGATCTCGCGGGCCCCAGCGCTCCGTCCGCACCCGGCACCTGTAAGAATCACGCCGATCGCCCGCTGCTGCTGTTCGTCGGCCAGCGAGCGGAAGAAAAAATCGATCGGCACCCGTACACCACGTGTGTCGACCGGCTCGGTCAAGTGGAGCGTCTAGCCGCTGATCGTCAAGTAGCGGTTCGGCGCGATCACGTAAACGTGATTCGGCTCGATCTGCATCCCGTCGCGAATCTCTGACCACGGGCATCGAAGTCTGCTTGCTCGAGCAGCTCGGCCGTGAGACTCTCGTGCTTCGGAGCGAGGTGCTGGATCAGCACGAAGGCCATGCCGCTATCGGTGGGCATCGCGGAAAGAAATTCTTTGAAGGCGGCGAGACCGCCGGCCGAAGCCCCGATGCCGACCACCGCCAGATGACGCTTACTGCCTGCTCCGCGACCGGACTGACCATCGGTCGCTGGGTCGAATCGTCGGAGTGGTTTTGCTCGGTCATCGGCTGTCGCTCTCGGACATTCGTTCTCACCTGGGTTGCTGCGACCGATTCCAGTGGACGACTTTTCGGAAATTTCCTTTCGACAATCGTTACCGAGTCGAAATCTCGCAGACGAATACTGAGCAATGAATCGTCTCCACAGTCGCTAGGGCGGGAGATACGGCAGAATACCCGGCCGCGGAAGGAGCCGGAGTTCTGGGGCAAGAGATGCGGCAGATCTTACGCGCTGCGCCGCATCGGCGAGCCCGCTTACCGTTTCTGCGTGCTGGGCACTTCATCCATCAGCTGGGCGACCGAGACGTCGCCCGTGTAGGCGGTCCAGATGCGGGCATCCTTCCGCAGTTTGTCGATATACTTCCGCTGGGCGGCCGCCATCCGCTCGTCTTTGAGCTTGTCGCGGATGTCGTTCTGCACCTCCGTGAACGGCCGGCAGCCGGCCTCGGTCCGCTCCAGCACGCGGACAATATGGAAGCTAATACCGCTGTCGAGGATCACGCTCATTTGTCCGACCGGCAAGTTGAACAGCGCCTCATCCACTACCTGGGCTTTGAGCGCGCCCTGCGCGGTCCAGTCGTACTGGCCCCCTTCCGCAGCATTGACGCCTTCGGATTTCGCCTTGGCCACGTCGGCGAACACGGGCGCGTCGACCGGCGCACCGGCGGAGAGCCGCGGCCAGATCTCATTGCCCATCGCCGCCAGCCGTGCATAGGCTGCCTGTGCTTCCGCCGGACGCCCACTCTTGCGAACCATCAATTCTTCGAAACGGACCTTCGCCGGGAATTCAAATTCCTTGCGGCGGGTCTGATAATACTGAACCATCTCTTCCGGGCTGACTTCGTCGCTCACGTTGCCTTTGATTTTTTCGCGAATCCACTCCGACGCGATCACGTGTTCGTTGAACGACTGCGAGGTGTCGGCTAGCGAGGACCCGAGCCGGGAGAGTTCCTGTTCCAGTTCGCGCTGGCTTTTGACGTTGAGCTGCTCCATCAGCCGCGGCACTTCCGTTTTCTGAAAATGGGGCAGCAAGTTCTCTTCGATCCGCGGCATGTTTTCGGCCGGAATGTTACGCCGAAACTCGCCGTAGAGCAGCTTCTGGTCGATCATCCCGGTGAGCGTCCGCAGCATCAGCTGTTCGCGGATCGCTTCGTATTGCTCCGGCGGAATTTTGTCGCGATTGGCTTCGAGCATCTGATTGACGCGCCACAGCACTTCGCACGCCAGCACGACCTGCCCGTTGACCCGCGCGATCACCTGGCAGCCGTCGATCGTCGCCGGCGCAGGCGCCGTTTCTCCCGAAAGCGAGACTTCCGGCGCAATCCCATACGGATCGTCCTGCGCCTGGGCCGGCTCGACGCGCGAACCACACCCGACCAGGAGGGCGACTGCGATCAGAAGTCGAAGATCAATCCGCACAGCATACCGCGAGTGTGATGTGAAAAGTTCGGCCCTTAGCCGGCGGGCTTGTCCCGGCGCGAAGCGCAAAGACGGCCGCGAGCTCATTACCCAGCAAAAAGCGGCGGATTCTACGCGGCTTTTCCCGATGGCTGCAAGAGCGATTTGACGTCGGCGAATATCGCGGCCGCATCGTCCAGACCACAATCCAGCGGCAAATACGCGCTCAGCGCGTCCGCCACCCGCAGCCGCCCGTTCGAACGCTTCACCAGCCGCGCCAGCTTGTCGCGCGATGTATAACCCAGCACCGCGTAGCGATCTTCCAGCCGAATCTCGCGAATCCCCCAGCCATGCGCCCAAATCCGCAGCCGTGCTAGCTCCAACAGATGCTCCACGACCGCTGGCAGAGGACCGAAGCGGTCGACCATCTCCGACGCGAAATCGGTGACGGCCGCCTCGGTGGTGAGCCTGGCCATCCGGCGATACAGATCGATCTTCGTCCGCATGTCCGGCACATAGCCGCGCGGCAGATACGCTTCGCCCGGCAGGTCGATGTTCACGTCGATCGTGTCCCGCGGCGGCAGCTTCTTCAAATCGCGGACCGCTCGTTCCAAAAGTGCGCAGATACGAGCTCGTAGCCGACCATCGCGATGTGGCCGCTCTGTTGTGTACCCAGGATGTTCCCCGCCCCGCGCAGTTCGAGGTCGCGCATCGCCAGCGCAAACCCGGCCCCCATCTGGCTGAACTCCTCGATCGCCCGCAGCCGCCGCGCCGACTCCGGCGAGAGATGACGATTCTCGTCCACCAAGAGATAGCAATAGGCCCGATGCTTGTAGCGCCCGACGCGGCCACGCAGCTGATGCAGGTCCGCGAGCCCGTAGCGGTCCGCATCATCAATGAACATCGTATTCGCGTTCGGGATGTCGAGCCCGCTCTCGACAATCGTCGTGGAGAGCAGGATATCCGTCTCGCCGCGGACGAACTTCACCATCACGTCTTCCAGCTGATGCTCGGCCATCTGGCCGTGGCCGATGTCGATCCGCGCCTCGGGCACGATCCGCTGAAGTTTCGCCGCCACCAGCTGGATGTCGTTGATCCGATTGTGGACGAAATAAATCTGCCCACCGCGGCCCAGCTCGCGCAGGATCGCGTGGCGGATCAGGTCGTCGCTAAACCGCGTGACCGCGCGTCTCGACAGCAAGCCGATCGGCGGGCGGTGTCTCCAGATTCGAAATCGCCCGCACGCCCAAGAGCGACATGTGGAGCGTCCGCGGGATCGGCGTGGCCGTCATCGTGAGCACGTCGACCGTCGCCCGCAGCGCTTTGAGCTTCTCCTTCACTTCGACGCCGAACCGCTGCTCCTCGTCGATAATAAGGAGCCCGAGATTGGCGAATTTCACATCCGGCGATGCCATTCGATGGGTGCCGATGAGGATGTCGAGCTGTCCGTCGGCAGCGCGGCTCAAGATGGTCTTCTGTTCCTTCGGCGTGCAGAATCGCGAAATTGCCGCGATCTCGAACGGGAACTCCGCCATCCGCGCGGTAAACGTGCGGCGATGTTGCTCGGCCAGCACCGTGGTCGGCACCAGCACCGCGACCTGGTAGCCCGCGTCGATTGCTTTGAACGCCGCGCGGATCGCCATCTCCGTCTTGCCGAAGCCGACGTCGCCGCAGAGCAACCGATCCATCGGACGCTGTTGCTGCATGTCCTTTTTGATTTCAGCGATACTCGTGAGTTGGTCCGGCGTTTCCTGATAGGGGAACTGGGCGTCGAACTCGCGCTGCCACTCGGTGTCGGTCGGAAACGCGATGCCGGGCCGCAGATCGCGCTGGGCCTGCAGCTCGATCATGTCGGCCGCCAGATCGGTGACCGCCTTCTCCGCCGCTTGCTTCTGCCGCACCCAGGCCGCGCCGCCGATATGTGCGAGCGGCACGGTCCCGCCGCTCTTCCCGCCGACGTACTTCTGCACCAGCTCGATCTTCGCACTGGGCACATAGATTTTCGTGCCGCCGTGGTATTCGAGCTCGAGATGTTCCTCCGCCCGGCCATCCTTCTCGAGCAGCTTCAGCCCGCGATAACGGCCAATGCCGTGCGAAAGATGCACGACCAGATCACCTTGCCGCAATTCAAGAAACGAATCGATCGCGCGCGACTGCCGCCGCCGCGTGGTCCGCGACAGGTCGTGCCGATGAAACAACTCGGCCGCACTCACGAGCCCGACCCGCTGCGGCACAATCCGAAATCCCGCCGTCAGATGCCCCACCACAAAAGAAAGGGGACGGGAGTCATTTTTTTCTGGCGGCTTGAGTAGTTCCCCCAGCCGTTCGACCTCGGCCTCCGTCTCGCAAACGATAAACATCTCGTGGCCGAGGCTCACCTTGTCGAGCTCGTCGCGGACCTTGGCGATGTCGCCGCTGAACCGCTCGACCGATTCGAACTCCATGTGGGCCGTCTGCTCCATCGAGCCCGACGGCACACCCGCCGCGGTGACCGACGGAAACTTATAGATCTCGTCGAGCGTCGTTCGCACCGAGTGAAACGCCTGCGGCCGGTCCATCCGATCGAGATAGAACTTGCCCTCCTCCGCGAGATCGTTCGGCTCGATCAAGAGGAACCACGTCTCCGGCGGCACGTACGCCGTGAAGTGCGCCCGGTCGGACGCCGTCGGTTCAAGCATCGTCACTTCGACCGCGTCGAGCGCACCGAGACTCCGCTGCGTCGCCACATCAAACCGGCGGATCGATTCGACGTCGCTGCCGAAGAGCTCGATCCGCACGGGATCTTCCGCGTCGGGCGGGAAGATGTCGAAGATGCCGCCACGCAGCGAAAATTCACCCGGCAGCTCGACCGCCGTCGTCGAATGCCCGCCCCGCGCGACGAGCCACTTCGTAAACTCCTGCTCATCGAGCGTGCCGCCAACGCGAATCTCCCGCGTCGCCTCGGCAAGCGCCTCCCGCCCCGGCACCGGCTGCAGCAAACTCTGAATGCTGGTGACGATCAATCTCGCGTGGGAGGGCGAGGCTCCCGCCGAGCCTGCCCCGTCACCAAGCCCAAGCTCGGCAGGAGCCTCGCCCTCCCGTGTGACCCCCAACCCTTTCAACACCCGCAGCCGCGCACCATAAATCTCATCATGCACGACCCGCTCGCCCGGCTCCGATTCCCAAGCTGGGAACTCCGCCACGGGCAGATTCGTGAAGAGCGCGAGATCCCGCGCGATCGAATCAATCTCGCTCGGATGAGGCGCGACAACGACGATCGGCCCCGGCGATTCGCCCGCCAGCGCCGCCGCGACCAGCGCGCGCGAAGACCCCCAGACTCCGCCGAGCGTCCCGCCATGCCCTGCTTGCAGGCTGGCAATCACCTCGGCAAAGCCGCGATGCGAACCCAAATTCGCGGCCAACTCCCGCAACCGAAACTCGGCCCGCTGCCGGTCGGCGGCCGAAGTCGCCACTGTGGCCGTTTCCATATGCTTGCAAGAATTGTAGCCGGGCCGCGAATACCATGGTAGGCTAACACAATACGACCAATATGGGGGATCGCCCGGCAGATGAGCGACTGGCTGAGTGTTGATTCCGTCTTTAGCACGCTGCTTGTGACTTCGTTCAGTTCGGTGGCTCTCGTCAGCCTGTGGGCCGCTACATCTCCTTGGCACTGGTTTCTGCGCTGGTCGACGGTTCTCCTCTTCCTCTCGCCGCTGCTCGTGATTCCTGCACATGAGCCATTCCTGATTTTCGCGGCTCAATCCACGATCACGGTGCTGGCAGTCGCCGCGTGGCGAGGTCGACCGTATCACATTCGTCGCTGGACATTTTCACGACTTTCGATGTCGCTGGCTGGGGCATTGCTCGTCACGGCGGTTGTGGCGGTGGCGGTCGCTGATCGCGGTGCGAATTCCGACAGGAAATATGGCATGGCGCGCCGGAAGCTCTACTTGTAAGTGCAACCTTTGCTGCGGCCACCCTGGTCGCCGCGTGGCTTGTATTCGGACAACAGTCGCTTCGACGTCGCATTGTGATGGCATCGATCCTGATGCTACTCACTTCGCTCCCCATCGCTTACTTGAATAATTGGACGGACTATTTCACCAATTCCCTCACGATCGAAGACTTCCAGAACTGGCCGAACCTGCTCAACCCGCTCATTCCTTGGTTGACGTCCATCTGGTTGATCGTAGTCCCCGCAACAACAGCATTGGTGGCCGGACTGTTATTCCTGTACCGCGAAAGCCGGCCGTCAACCATACGCTCTCGGCGGCAGATTTTGTCGTCGCTGTTTGCTGTTCTCGTCACACTCGTCATACTGCCACCCGCCCTCACCGTCTGGAAGCTGGCACATCCCCCGGCGATTCCGGAGATCACGATACCCTCGCCGAACGGATACGACGATTTTTTGAGTGCCGGCGAGATGATCGAAAAAGGTAGCCCGATGCTCAACACCGTCTTCGAACCGAAGACAACGCAAGACTTGGCTGACGAGATCGTGAGGATGTCGCACGCCTACGAGCAGATACGCTTGGGACTATCTCGTGAGTGTGCCGTCTGCGCGTTCCCGGCGGACGGAAATTTGCAGGGAGTCTTATCCGGCGACAATCTGGGCTACTTGCGAGCCGCCGCCCGAGCCCTGATGCGCGAAGCGGAATTGGCACGTCGACAGAGACGCTTCGGCGACGCGGCGCGCGTGTCGGTGGAAAACATTCAACTCGGCCAAACCATCACCCGAGACGGGTTGATCATCGACCTACTGGTCGGCCTCGCCATCGAAGGAATCGCGCACTCGACTCTTTATCCGGTGATCGAACAACTCGATGCCGAATCATGCAGTGCGACGATCGACGCGCTCAAGCGCGCCGATGAATCGCGCGAGCCATTTTCGGAAATCGTTGCTCGCGACCGAATCTGGACGGCGCATGCCTATGGCTGGGCCGGCCATTTGACGCAGGTTCTCGACGACGTCATTCGACCAACGGGCTCGAACCAAGATGTGATAGCCAACATGCTTGCTTCCCAAGATGCATGCCATTTCCGGACTCTTGGTCGTGGAGCTCGCCTTGCAACGATTCAAAATTCAAAATGGTGACCGGCCGGAACAACTGAACGAACTCGTCCCGGAGTTTCTCGACCGACTCCCCGTTGATCCGTTTGACCCGGCTCAGCGACCGTTTCGCTATTCGACGTCCGGCGACGGATACGTGCTCTACAGTCTCGGTTATGATCGAGATGACGACGGAGGTCAGCCGTGGTCCGACGACACCTCCATCTGGTACAGGGATGGCGACTTACGTCTCGATCACGAATTCGCCACCGAAAAGGCGGCAGCAGCCGCGGACAAAGTGCAGGAAGCAGAATCAACGCTCACCGATGAAGAAGATGGCGAATAGAAAAATTCGGCTGCTAGAATGCTCTCTTGCTGTCCGATCAAAACGTGGAACGTAACATGCCAGCTCGGGTGAAACCGACTTCGGGGATTTTGAATCGCCGTCAATTCATAAAAACCGCCGCAGCCACGACCGCCGCCGCGCTCGCCGCTCCGGCCGTCGTCACCGCCGCGAAGACCGACTCGCGCATCATCCTCGGCTCGGGCGACTATCGCTACGAAGTGCATCACGACTGGCCGCAGTTGCCGCGGCAGTTCACCTGGCAGACGACGCACGGCGTCGCGTTCGATCGCGACGGCTGCCTCTACGTGCTGCATCAAGGCCTCGCCGAGCAGCCCGACCATCCGACGATCTTTGTCTTCGATCCCGAGGGGCGCTACATCCGCTCGTTCGGCCAGATGTTCTCCAGCGGCGGGCACGGGCTCGAGATTCACGAAGAAGGGGGCGAGGAGTTTCTCTACGTCTGTGCCTACGTCGGCCGCAAGTGTTTCGCCAAGCTCGATCGGCGCGGCGAGGTGGTCTGGCTGAAGCACGCCCCGGTCGAGTCGGGCGTCTACGTCGAGGGCGAAGACAAAAACGCCGACCGCATCCGCGGCCGCGACCGCTTCCTGCCGACCAACTTCGCCTTCCTCCCCGACGGCGGCTTCCTGCTCGCCGACGGCTACGGCTCGTTCTTTATCCACCGCTACGACGCGGACGCCAACTGGCTCTCCTCGTTCGGCGGCCCCGGCGAAGGCGACGCGACGTTCGACAATCCGCACGGCATCGCCTTCGACGCCCGCGCGGGCCGCGAGCCGGCGATCGTGGTCACCGACCGCATGCGGCACCAGCTGAAATATTTCTCGCTCGACGGCAAGTATCAGAGCACCGTCGAAGGCCTGCTGCTGCCGTGCCACTTCGACTTCCGCGGCGAGGTGATGCTCGTACCCGATCTGGACGCCCGCATCACACTCTTGGACAAGGACAACCGACCGCTGGTCCACCTGGCAGATGATGACGAGTGGCGCAAGGCCGTGAACGAACTGGGCCTGCGCGGCAAGCCAGCGGCCTGGCAGCCAGGCAAATTCCTCCATCCACACGACGCCTGCTTCGATGCCGCGGGCAACATCGTCGTCGCCGAGTGGGTCGTCCCCGGCCGTGTCTCAAAACTGCGGCATCTCGTTTGACTCGCGCCCCAGCGAAATCGCCGCCCGCGTGTTACACTGAGAGGACGATTGGATAATCTGCGCCCAATTCCTGCCAACAGGTGTGCCCCGATGAATCACGAAAAACCTACGCACGTCGACCGCCGCCAATTCGTCAAAACCGCCGCGGCCACCACCGCCGCCTTGCTCGCCGCGCCCGCGTTCGCCGCGCCCGCCGTGCAGACGGCATCCAAGTCCGACTCGAAGATCATCCTCGGCGAAGGCGACCACCAGTACGAAGTCCATCACGGTTGGGCCCAGCTCCCCAAAGAGTTCGAGTGGCAGACGACGCACAACTGCACCGTCGACCGCGATGGCCTCGTCTACATCATCCATGAAGGCCGCGACAATCGCCGCGGCCACCCCACGATCTTCGTCTTCGATGGCGATGGCAAATACGTCCGCAGCTTCGGCAACCAGCTCGCCGGCGGCGCCCACGGCATGGACCTCCGCAACGAAGGCGGCGAAGAATTTTTGTACGTCACCAGCTACCGCCCCAAGATGTTCTGCAAATTGTCACTGACCGGCGAAGAAGTCTGGCGCCGCCACGCACCGATGGAGTCCGGCAAATACGCCCCCGGCGAAGACGTCGACAACCACGTCTACGGCCAGCGCGACAACTTCATGCCGACCAACTTCGCCTTCCTACCCGATGGCGACTTCCTCCTGGCCGACGGCTACGGCAGCGTTCTGGATCCATCGCTACGACCGCGACGCCAAATGGAAGAGCTGCTGCGGCGGTCCCGGCGAAGGCGACACCACGCTCAGTAACCCGCACGGACTCTGGTACGACAACCGTCCCGGCCGAGAACCCGCAATCGCCGTCACCGACCGTAATCCGCCACATCGTGAAATACTTCACGCCCGAAGGCGAGTACCTCAGCACGGTCGAAGGCTTTCTTCTGCCCTGCCACTTCGACCTCCGCGACGACGTGATGCTGGTGCCCGACCTCAGCTCCCGCGTCACACTGCTCGACAAGGACAACCAACCACTGGCCCACCTCGCCAACTATCCCGACTGGCAGAAGCAGGTCGACGAAAAGAAGCTCCGCGTCCACCCGGATACTTGGCAGGCCGGCAAGTTCGTCCACCCCCACGACGCCTGCTTCGACCACGACGGCAACATCATCGTCACCGAATGGGTCGAGCCCGGCCGCGTGACCAAGCTGACCCGCCTCGGCTGATAAATTGCCGCCAAAAACGCCTGCCAATCTGGCAGCGCGATCTCCGCGTTCCCGCACGCCCCGATATCCGGCCGGCCCCTTTTGGCAGCCGCCCCAAAACAGTAGAATCACGCTAACCCATTGGCGGCAAGTAACTTAGCGCCCGCCGTCAACCTTCGCGCACGGCTTGCATTTGCAGCCCATCACATCAACGTCTGTTTCCGCGCGACGACCCGGGTAAGTCGCCCGCGCGTTCCCACCGATTTTTTCCGCTCTAGCTAACGGCTAAGAGCTAACAGCTAAAAGCTTTCCCTTCAGGAGGACAACACATGGCCGCAACCGCAACGAAGTCGAAGCCCTCGAAATCCAAAGTCACGCTCCAACCCCTCGGCGACAAAGTCGTCGTCGAACGCGACACCGTCGAAGACAAGACCGCCGGCGGCATCTACATCCCCGACGCCGCCAAGGACAAGCCCTCCCGCGGCACGATCATCGCCATCGGCACCGGCAAGCTCCTCGACGACGGCACCCGCGGCAAGATGCAAGTCAAAAAGGGCGACCGCGTCCTCTTCACCAGCTACGCCCCCGAAACCATCAAGCTCGACGACGATGAACTGCTCCTGATGAGCGAAACCGACATCCTCGCCGTCATCGAATAAAAAAGATGAGTTTAGCCACCGGGTGATTCGGACGGTTCACCGGCCGAACGCCCTGGCGGACTGCAACTAATCAAATCACCAACTCACGCACAACCGCACACACCAACCGTTCACACAAGGAATCCATCCCATGGCAAAAATGATTGCCTTCGACACCGAAGCCCGCGACGCGATGCGCCGCGGCGTCCAGAAGCTCGCCCGCGCCGTCAAGGTCACGCTCGGTCCCAAGGGCCGCAACGTGATCCTGCAAAAGTCCTTCGGCTCGCCCACCGTCACCAAGGACGGCGTCACCGTCGCCAAGGAAGTTGAGCTCGAAGACACCTACGAAAACATGGGCGCCCAGATGGTCAAGGAAGTCGCCAGCAAGACTTCCGACGTCGCCGGCGACGGCACCACCACCGCCACCGTCCTCGCCGAAGCCATCTTCAACGAAGGCCTCAAGAGCGTCGCGGCCGGCGTCAACCCGCTCCAAATGAAGCAAGGCATGGAGCAGGCCGTCGAAGCCATCACCGCCGAGCTCAAGAAAAACTCGATCAAGATCAAGAGCACCGAAGAGATGGCCCAGGTCGCCACGATCGCCTCGAACGGCGACCGCGAAATCGGCGACATGCTCGCCAAGGCCATGGAAAAGGTCGGCAAAGACGGCGTCATCACCGTCGACGAAGGCAAGAGCCTCGCCACCGAAGTCGAATGGGTCGAAGGCATGCAGTTCGATCGCGGCTACCTCTCGCCCTACTTCGTCACCGATCCGCAGACCATGCAGTGCGTCCTCGAAGACGCCTACATCCTGGTCCACGAAAAGAAAATCTCGAGCGTCAAGGACCTCGTCCCCGTGCTCGAAGCCGTCGTCAACGCCGGCAAGCCGCTGCTGATCGTCGCCGAAGACATCGACGGTGAAGCCCTCGCCACGCTGGTGATCAACAAGCTCCGCGGCACGTTCAACGTCTGTGCCGTGAAGGCCCCCGGCTTCGGCGATCGCCGCAAGGCCATGCTCGAAGACATCGCCGTCCTCACCGGCGGCCAGGCCGTCTTCGAAGACCTCGGCATCAAGCTCGACAGCATCGGCCTCAAGGAACTCGGCCGCGCCAAGAAGATCATGGTCGACAAGGACAACACCACGATCATCGAAGGCGCCGGCAAGAGCGGCGACATCAAGGGCCGCATCGACCAGATCCGCCGCGAGATCGACAACAGCTCCTCCGACTACGACAAGGAGAAGCTCGAAGAACGCCTCGCCAAGCTGGCCGGCGGCGTGGCCAAGATCAACGTCGGCGCCGCGACCGAGAGCGAGATGAAGGAAAAGAAGGCCCGCGTCGAAGACGCCCTCCACGCCACCCGCGCTGCGGTGGAAGAAGGCATCCTCCCCGGCGGCGGCGTCGCGCTCTTGCGTGCCAGCACCAAGGTCAAGCCCGCCGGCGATGCGTCGAGCGACCAATCGGTCGGCTTCAACATCATCGTGCGAGCCTGCCGCGCCCCGCTCACCGCGATTGCTCACAACG
The DNA here is from genome assembly GCA_963847905.1 of uncultured Planctomycetota bacterium. Classification (GTDB taxonomy): domain Bacteria; phylum Planctomycetota; class Planctomycetia; order Pirellulales; family Lacipirellulaceae; genus DASYDU01. The sequence goes on from CAWKBP010000015.1 coordinate 33,314, forward strand.
CCGGCCAAGACGGCGGCATCGTCTGCGAACGCGTCGCCGAAAAGAGCGGCAACCACGGCTACAACGCCGCGACCGATGTCTACGAGGACTTGGTGAAAGCCGGCGTGATCGACCCCACCAAGGTCACCCGCACCGCGCTCGCAAAACGCCTCCAGCGTCGCCACGCTGTTGCTCACCAGCGACGCCCTGATCGCCGAAGCCCCGAAGAAGGACAAGAAGGGCGGCGGCGGCCACGGCCACGGCGGCATGGACATGGATTATTAGCCGAACCAAATTCCCATTCCTCAAAACATTTAGCCCCGGGTGATTCGGCGTTTCAAACGCCGAACGCCCGGGGCTTTTTTTTGCGCACCGCTCGACCCATCCCGCCGGAACGCCCGGGGCTTTTTTTCGCGCAACGGTCGGCAACATTTGCACTTACGAACAATCCCCCGGGCGTTCGGCCGACAAACCGTCCGAATCACCCGGGGCTAAATAGTGGACTTTTGTACAAAACGGTGTTACCATCACCCGCATGGCAAACACCCTCGCCACGCTGCTGACCATGACCACCTACGGCACATGGCTCCGCGGCGACCGACGCGGCTGGGTCGACAACGGCCAAATCTTCCCGCCCGACCCAATTCTCGAATCCGCCGACCGCGCGAGAATGAAACACGACACGTTTCTCTTCCCTCACGACCAACTCCTCGAAGTCGGCCACTATATCGGCGCGTCGCTCACTCGACCGTTTGCAATTGCCGATCTACGCCCTCACGATCGGCACCTGGCACGCCCACATCATCATCGGCCCCACACACTATCCCATCGGCGACATCGTCCGAATCGCCAAAGACGCCGCCCGCTACGGCCTCGCGATCTTCGATCGCCCCATCTGGACCGACGGCTACGACAAACGCTTCTGCTTCGACGAGCGCATCCGTCCGCAACCGCATCCAATACGTCGAACGCCACAACCTCCGCCACAACTGGCCCGCCCAACCCTAGCCCTTCCTCACCCCATTCATCCCCAACATTTAGCCCCGGGTGATTCGGCGGTTCAGCCGCCGAACGCCCGGGGCTGCCTTCCCGTTCCACAATCAACACCCACGCCAAACGAACAGACGGGTGATTCGGCGGTTAAACCGCCGAACGCCCCGCGGCTGCGGCGGCAACGACACGGATTACAAATCCACTGCACTATCATCTAGTGACAACGATTCGATTGGGCCCCGTGGTGGATGCGCTGATAAACAGTTGAATCACCGCCGGGCTTATTGTTTGGCCATCGCAACCACAGCGGTTTTGATCGATCGACGTGGCCGAAGTCGAAGGGAAGCAAGCTCCACCATTTTGTTGACGCCAGCCCCCCGGTTGGCTAAAGTGTAGTGCCGCTTGTGTATCGGATCACGGCACATTTATTGTGTTTCGCTGTTTATTCACTCCGTTCACCTCCAATTTTCGGGCGCCGTAATGTCGATCTTCACGCGATTTGTTACAACAGCCGCTCTCATAGTTTTGTTGCATCTTGATCAACGACATGCTGACGCTTTGAACAGCATCCGAACGGTTGCCCTGTATACCGCCAACAGGCTCCCAGCACCGCCAATGGCAGCGTCTTCAACGTGTTCGAAGCGCCGACACTCAACAACTCTGGAAACACGGCGTTCGCAAGTTCTCTCGCTGTCGGTCCGGGCGGTGTCGATGTCAACAGCAATCGCGGTGTGTGGTCTGAGGGCCGCGGGCCGCTTTCCCTCGTAGCGCAAGGTAGTCAAGCAGCACCGGGTACGCCCGCCGGCGCTCTTTGGAGGTTTTGAAAGTCAGGTGCTACTTAGTGATTCCGGCGATGTGGCATTTGTTGGCCAATTGAGGTTCGGTCTCGGCGACGTGGGTTCAGCAAATAGTTTTGGCATTTGGTCGCAAGTGGACGGGAACCTCTCGCTCATAGCGCATGAGAGAGACCAGAGCCCGGCACTCCGATCGGCGCCAATTTTTCCAGTACTGGCCGCCATACTCAGAGCAGTAACCCACACTATATTGCGTTCAATAGCTCAGGGCAGGTGGCCTATGGTGGTCAGATTTCAAACAATACTGCAGGTGAAGGGGGTGTGACGAATAGCACGGGAAGCGGAATCTGGGTTGATCAGTCAGGACCGATTGTTCGAAGTGGAGATCAGTCGCCAGAAACATCCGAAGGCACACTCTTTCAGGTGACGACCGCGGATCTTCCGTCAATCAATGCAAGTGGTCGGGTTGCATTCGCTGCAAATCTGGTCGGTCCAACTGCTGGAGTAGACTCGACGAACAATCGTGGCATCTGGTCAAACGGAAACGGAGTGACCGAATTAATTGCCCGCAAGGGATCACAAGCACCCGGATTCGGCTCCGGCGAAGTCTTCGACGTATTCGTCGCGCCAACCATCAACCATAGCGGCCACGTAGCGTTTGTTGGAACCGCTCGGGGAGCAGGCTCCTCGGGGTTTATCTCCACCAATGGAGTCTGGACTAATCGTGATGGACCGCTTTCGTTGGTGGCGCGTCACGGAATGCAGGCATCCGGGGCAGTCGACGGCGTGAATTTTCAAGGAATGAGTAGTGCCGTGATGAATGGGGATGGAAAGGTTGCATTTACGGCCTTCCTTCAGAACTTAGCTGGGGATGTGCGCCATCGATTGCCGACCGTGGCATTTGGACTGACGCTGGCGGAGAGCTGAAACTGGTCGCACGAAGTGGGCTGCAATTATTAACGCCCGGTGATCCCGCCGAACTTAAAGTGGGAACTCCAGTGCCTGGGTACTCTTCAATAACAACATTTTTCATTGTTCTCTGACTACGTCTTGAATGGAGCCGGACAAGTCGCGTTCCATGCAACTGTTTTTGATCCGCGGGTATCCGCGTCGTCGCGAGGAATCTGGGCACAGGATCGCAACGGCGTGCTCCAATTGATCGTGCGAGAAGGAAGCCAACTTGACGTGGATAACAGCCCAGGAGTCGACATGCGTACGGTAGATGCGATTCGATTCGTTGGGACGTCCGGAAATGAAGATGGGCACGCGTCAGCGTTTAATGATTTGGGTCAACTGGCCTTTGCCGCTCGATTCACCGACAATTCGTGGGGCGTATTTGTCTCGAATGTTGCGGCCGTCCCCGAGCCGTCTACGCTACTTATGACCTTGGTCGCGACTCTGTTCGTCGCTGTGCGACCGCGCCGGCGGCAATCAGCATTTGATGACCACGATTTGATTCTGTCCGCCCCTCCCACTGCTAACGCCGTACGTAACCGATCCGGCTGCCACTGGCTTGATTCGGCTGAGCTCGCCGAAGTCCGCCCGTGCTTCTCTTGAACCACGCAACAACTCACCATTCGCACCCTCGCCCGCACCAGCTTGCCGACTTCATTGGAGTCCGACCCCCGACTCCCGAATCCCCATCCCTCGCCGCTCATGGTATAATCCCCTCGGAGGCCCACCATGTCGACTGAATTCTCGCCCGCAGTCAATCAAATGATCGCCGCCGAGTTGGCCACGGGCCGCTATCCCGATCAAGATGCGCTACTCACCGAAGCGGTCCGACTGCTCGGCGAACGTGATCGGCTCCGTGATCAGCTGGAAGCCGGCACCCAGCAACTCGCCTCCGGCCAGTTTACCGACTACGACCCGTCTGCCTTGCGCCAGCGGTTCGACGATCTCAAGGCCGGCAAGAGCTTCCGGCCGCAGTGAGCAGCCCCATGGCGATCGTCCGTCTCTCTCACTTGGCCGACGGCGACCTCGATTCTATCCGCGACTTCATCTTCAAAGACAACCGCTACGCGGCGAACGACGTGCTGGAGAAACTGTTCAATTCGCTGGAGTTACTTGCCGCGAATCCCGGCATCGGCCAGAGGCGTGACGACTTGCGTCAAGACCTGCGTTTGTTCTCTGTGCGTCCCTACGTGATCATGTATCAAGTTGCGGCCGACGGAATCCACGTCGTCCGCATCGTCCACGGAGCCCGCGACTTCCCATCGCTTTTTGCGCAGGAACCGTGACGGCACCGGGCGCCACTGGCTCCGCCAATACTTCCACAAATCACACCACGCCACAATTCCCCAAACCATGTCCGCACCAGCTTGCGACCAGCAATCGTTCCTGAACCCTGAACCCCGAACCCTCTCCCCACGCCGGCGTCTTCCACGTGGCTCCCGCCTCCCCCGCATGGTACAATTTCCCTATGAGCGATCAAATCGACGCCATCTACGATCATGGGGTTTTCCGGCCTTTGGTGCCGCCGACGCTACCTGACCAGGCTGCGCGTTAAGCTCACCGTGGAATCGGCGTCGCCCGCTGATTCCTCCACCGCGCCAAACACCGACTTCGACGCGGAACTGGAATCGCTGCTCTTCGACGGTCCCAGCTTGCCGCCCGATTTCTCGCGGGCAGACATCTACTCCGATCACGACTGATGCAATATCTGGTCGACACCGGCGTCTGGCTTCGCCTCTTCGATCGAGCCGCTTCATAGCACGGCAACATCCGCTGGCCGTTGCTCCAAGTCCGCGCGAATGGCGATTCGCTCGCCGTAAGTCCGCAAATCAGCGCACAAATTCTGGAACACCGAATTCTGGATCGCTCAATTCATGGGCGCTCAATTCCATCTCCGCCCGCGCCGGCCCACGGCGCTAGCCCCGCCAACATCACCAGGCACGCGCTGTTCGGTTCCGGGATCCTCCCTTCGATCGCGATCCGGAAAGATGCATACGTGTCGGTCCAAATTCCGTCGCCGCCAGGATCGCTGCCGGGTGTCAAATTGTACCAGTCCCTCATCGTAAACGTGATGCGTTCGATCACGTGTCCCTGCAAGTCCACACCCGAACCACAGCTGTGATCGCCGTGCAACCAATGGCACTCGCTCGTCGTATGACCGCCGCCAGGCGACCGGTGGGAAAGTATAGATACTGCTCTTGGCCATCGGTCAGCAAGTTCGCGAAGCCGACAAACCCCGGATCGTTGGCGGCCGTCGCCTCAAAGGTCGTCCCCACATCGACCAATGTAAGCTCTACTTGCTGAAAGACTCGGGCGATAATCTCAACGGATCCAAATGAAGGATAGTATTCAAACGTCGGCGAGAATGACGGAATTGGCGTTGTCGATCTGGAACCGTAAGTGTTCACTAATTCTTGGTCGATCGCGAACAGCACCTTGCTCCACGCCACGTCCGCAGCGATGAACATCATGCACAAAGCAATAATCACATTCACCAATTTCATTAGCGCCACCTCGCCAAACAAAACAATCGTAAGCAAAAGCCGAAAATCCAAGCTATCGAAACCCGTGGGAGATCGCAAGTAAATTTTGTCGGCCGATGGCCATTTCTATCTCTCGCCCATCGCCGATCGCCACCAGCGTCGCCACCGTCGGGTGCCACTTGGCTCCGCCAGTGCTTCTCTTGAACCACGCAACAACTCGCCATTCGCACCCAAGTTCGCACCAGCTTGCCGCCAGCATTGGTTCCTGAACCCTGACCCCCAACTCCGAATCCCCATCCCTCGCCGCACATGGTATAATCCCCTCGGAGGCCCGCCATGTCGACTGAATTCTCTCCCGCAGTTAATCAATTGATCGCCGCCGAGTTGGCCACCGGTCGCTATCCCGATCAGGATGCGCTACTCACCGAAGCGGTCCGCCTGCTCGGTGAACGCGATCGGCTCCGCGATCAGCTCGATGCCGGGGCCCAACAACTCGCCACCGGCCAGTTTACCGACTACGACTCGTCTGCCTTGCGCGAGCGATTCGACGACCTCAAAGCCGGCAAGAAATTCCGGCCGCAGTGAACGGCCCGAACCCTTCCCCCTCCCCGGCGTCTTCCGCGTGGCTCCCGCCTCCCCCGCATGGTACAATTCCTCTATGAGCGATCAAATCGACGCCATCTACGATCATGGGGTTTTCCGGCCTTTGGTGCCGCCGTCACTTCCTGACCAGGCGCACGTAAAGATCACCGTGGAATCGGCGTCGCCCGTTGACTCCTCGACCGCGCCAAGCACCGACTTCGACGCCGCACTCGAACCGCTCCTCTTCGAAGGCCCCAGCCTGCCGACCGATTTTTCCCGGGCCGACATCTACGCCGATCACGACTGATGCAATACCTGATCGACACCGGCGTCTAGCTTCGCCTCTTCGATCGAACGGATCCCGAGCACGCGAATATTCGCGCCGCGCTGCAACGGTTGCGATCGGGTGGCCACTCACTTACAACCTGCACGCAGAACATCGCCGAGTTCTGGAATGTGTCGACCCGCCCCAAAACCGCGCGCGGCGGTTACGGCAAGAGTGTCGACGTCACCGAGCGGCGCGTCGAGTTCATCGAGCGATTTGCCACCGTTCTTGACGACTCTCCCGCAGCCTACCACCGTTGGCGAACTCTGCTCTCGCAGCACAGAATCCAGGGAACCGCCGTCCATGATGCTCGACTCGTGGCACTGATGCAGACCGTAGGAATTCAAGATATCGTGACACTCAATGCGGGCGACTTCACTCGCTATCAAGGCATATCGGTCAGCCAACCAAGAGACATCGCCGTGCACCCGCAGCCATAGTCATACGGACCAAGTCCGATCGTTTAGATGGCAGCCCCGGGTGCCACTGGCTTCGCCAGTGTCTTGACGAACTGCCATTCAAGCCGACTGCCGAACAAAACCCGCACCAGCTTGCGACCAGCAATCGTTCCTGAACCCTGAACCTCAGCCCTTTGAAGCTTGCATCAAAAACCCCGAGAGTTTCTGACGTTTTGGAGGCATGAGCAGCAAATCGCGATCCACGCGACAAATTGGGCGACCGAGTTTTCCTCGAAGATTCAGGCGATCAATTCACGCACTGACAGTGACAGCTTCAAAGGGCTGCCTCTGACCTCTTCCGCTTGTCCCGGCCTATTTCTCCCCTTGACAAATCGGCCGCGATATGTATACATATGTATCGTTCGCGCCGCTCTTTGAAAACTCAGCAGAACAACCCACCGTCGACTGCCAGGCCGGCTGCCAGATCCGACGCCACCGGCCTGCGCCGCCGCCGCACATTCAGATGAAGTGGCGGCATCTGACGAGTAGACACGAGTAGACATTGGGAAACGAAGGATCGTTCTTCCTCCGCACCCTCTGTTATCTCCTGTTCAACGATTTCCTGGTCAACGGTTGGTGAGCCATCTGGGTGCATCGTCGTGTCGCGGTTACGTCGTGTCGCTCTGCCGTCGTGTCGCTGTGCAGACGAGTCGAGTTTTGAAATGAAATCGGCCCACCCTTCAAAACTCCGCGTGTCGCAAGGGGCGGCAAGCCAACGACTTGCGAATCCAACCGCCGCGACCCCCGATTTCAAAACTCAAAAATCCCCGAGCGCCAGCGACGTTTTGAAATCGGACCCTTCAAAACCGCAGGCACCCCCACTCGCCACTGTCGCCTTCAAGAGACCCGTCGCCTTCGAGAAGCCTGTCGTCTTCGAAAATGCTGTCGCCATCGAGATGGCTATCGCTTTCGAGAACACCCCGAGCATTCGCGCTCGCGCCCATCGCCTTGGCCCATCGCCTTCCCGACTCCCGTCTCCTCGCCCCTTACTTTTCCACCGCCCCATAAATCACCGGCTTCAGCGCCTCTTCCGTTTCCGGCGAATACGGCCAGCGTTGTTCCATCGTGACGACGATGAGCTTGTCTTGGGGCGAGAGCCAATAGTGCGTGCTCGCCGCGCCGCCCCAGCCGTACTCGCCCTTCCGCGCACCTGGGTTCTTGTCGCTCGGTTCGACGGTCACCGAGAAGCCCAGGCCGAAGCCGACGCCCGTGCGTTTTTCTTCGCCGAAGCCGATCCAATCAACTCCCTCTGGCAACTGATTCGTCCGCATCCGCTCCGACCGACTCGGGCGACAAGAATCGCCGGCCGTTCCACTCGCCGCCATTGGCGATCATCAAGAGGAACCGCAGGTAGTCACTCGCCGTGGCGACCAGCCCGCCGCCTCCCGAGGGGAGACCGGGCTTGAGCAAGTAGTCGCTCCGCGCGGGGTCGTCGCGGATGATGAACCTTCCCTTGTCATCGCGGTAGTAGTTGGCCGCGAACCGCGACTGCTTCTCCGCCGGTACGTAGAAGCCGGTGTCGGTCATCGAGAGCGGCGCGAAGATCCGCTCCGCGAGAAATTCCTCCAGCGGCTGCCCCGACACCTTTTGCACCAGGACGCCCAACACATCGATCGACGCCCCGTACTTCCACTTCGTGCCCGGATCGAACTCGAGCGGGATCTGCCCAAGTTTGGTCGCCATCAACTCAAGGTCGGAGTGACGTTCGAGCACCTGCGTGGCGTCGAACAACTTTTCCGTGGTGCTGCCGGCCGCGTTGCCATAGGTGATGCCCGAAGTGTGCCGCAACAGGTCCTTCACCGTGATCGGCGACTTCGCCGGCCGTTCCGTTTCGCTGTCAGATCCTGGCTCAACATCGACGACCGTCATCTCGGCAAACTCCGGCAGATATTTCGCCACCGGCGCATCAAGGTCGATCTTCCCCTCGTCGACCAGCATCATCACCGCCGCCGACGTGATCGCCTTCGACATCGAGTAGATGCGAAAGATCGTATCGCGCTCGACCGGCAGCTGCCGCTCCATGTCGCGCAAGCCGTACGCCTCCTCAAACACCACCTTCCCATCGCGGGCCACCAGCACGATCCCGCCGGCGATCTTCTTGTTCTTAATGAAGCTGTTCATGATCTCGCCCACCTGGGCGAGTTTCTCGGCCGACATCCCCTCCGCCTCCGGCTTGGAGCGGGGCAACTCTTCCGCGCGAGCGAGCAAAACTTCAGTGGACAAGAGAAACAACAAAACCAACGACGACCGTCGCACCAACCGATTCATGGCAGCCCTCCCAAGTGCTCGAGAATTAGAAACCCCAATTCTATCCGGTCAATACGCCACAAACCGATTTCGGTTCGCGACCGGAGGGAATTGGCGGCCAGTGCCCTCTCCAATCCGCGTCGTATTTGCCGTCTTCGCGTTGTTTGGGCTAGTTTAGAAGCTGGCAAGTTGTGGCCATGGGAATTGCGCTCAACATTGAATCTCCAGTATGAATCTCCAAGTCGTACTTCTACTGATCGTCGCCTTCCTCACGTTCGTCGTCGCCCCGATCGTACTCGTCTGGACTTCATCGACAGCATGACGCGCAAGGCCAGCGATCGCCCCAGCGGCGGCGGCGGGATCTCGAACGTGGTCGGCGGCGCGATGCTCGAACTCGACCGCCTTTTGACGCGTCCATCGGTCGAACATCAAATCGAAACCGAGACACCGATCATCGAGCGCGAAGATGACGACGGGGAATGACGAATATGCTGCTAGCGCCCGGTCGCGACTTACCACGTCACGACGAATCCCGCGAGCGCCCCTTGATAGAACAGGTCGCCCTGCGTCGTGATCACGCCGACGTCGCCCTGTTGCAGCGTGAAGGCCGCCTGGTCGCTGGCGAGCGCGACCCCGTTGATCCAGAGCAATTGATAGCCGCCGGTGACCGCGAGATGACGCGTCAATTGGTAGCTCAGATTGATGCCGATGTCGCCGACAAACGCGACGTCACCTTTCTGAGTTCCGTCTTGCAAAATCGAAAAATTGTTGACCTTGTAGCGGAAATGATTGTCGGCGTCGTTCCCATACACGCCTGCTTTCAACACGGTGTTGATCGAAAACCTGCTCGCAAGATCCCACAACTGCAGGTCGAGCCCGAGTTGACCGCCGTACATGTGGTTATTCGTGTTCCAATTGAAGTCGTTGTTCACGAGCGACAACAGGTCGATGTCGTAGTTCAGCGTTTCCTGCAATTCGATCCAGCGGAAGCCGGCCAGCCACGTCACACGCTCCGACGAGGGCATCCGCAAGTTGACTTCCGTGCTGTGGAGCTGCGATTGATAGGCCGCATCGACGTCGAACAAGTTGATCACCGTCGTGTGACCGATATCGAGGTTGCCGGTGTCTTCGTAGTCGAAGCCGGCGTTCGAATCGACGCCGAAGTAGCGAACCTCCACGCCGAGGCCACTGCCAAACTGACGTGCTACGTAGACATCGACGCCACCCGACCAGTCGAAATCGAAATCGCCGCCGGCCGAAATCGTCAGCAGCCCGCCCGCCGGACGGGCGATCGTATCTCCCTCGGGCTTCGAGCGATCGAGAATCACGGCGCCCGCGCGGACGGTCCAACCCGGCACGCAGTCCGAGTACTCGTCGCAGTACATCCCGTCGTCGCAACCGCTGATCGGCAACGTACCGAGCGTCCGCCGTGATGGGAGTGAAAAACTCGTCCGCGTCGACAGACTCCGGCGCGAAGACCTGGCGTTCATCGACGGAGCTCTGTCCCTCAAATCCGGAAAGGCTGGCGAAATCCGCAGACTCGCCGCCGTGCGCGAACCCAACCAATGCCGCGAGAAATGCACAGACTCCCAAGGTGCGAAGTATCGTCGCCATCAGTCTTGGACCTCCCTGTCACGGCGAATCCAGGCGTCCCGGCCATCCTGGCGGGCGCGATCGAGCTACTCGACCTTAGGTTCCATCGACGACGTCAGTACGACAGTTATCGGTCAATCGACGTTGGACGAACAACTGCTGCGACCCACGGCCTTGCCGCAATCGATAGAAATTGCCAGACCGTCATCATGCGTCGCACCGCGGAAGCGAGATTTACGTCGAATGACGAAAGCGAAACTACGTCCAAGCATTCGTTTCGGCGCTGGTGCGGACGCGCTCGATGACGCGCATGTTGGCCACCGCGTCGGCAATCGGCGTGGGGACCTCGGTGTCGTCCTGAATCGCGCGAGCGAAGGCATCCGCTTGGATCGTGTACATGTCGCAGATTTCAAACTCCTGCTCTTCAATTTGGACCTCGGGAGGCTTGCCCGTTTGCAGCCAGATCCGCGTCGGCCGGTCGTTCGGCGCGTTGACAGGGATCTCGATTTCGATCCGCCCGGCGGTGCCGATGATATTGGTCCGCTGGAAGGGAGCGAGCTGGGTCGAGACGGTGAACGTCGCCGTGCCCTGAAAAAACTCGAGGATCGCCGACGTGAGACGGTCGGTGCCCAGCTTCGGATCGCGTTCGATGTGGCCCATGACGCGCCGCGGCTCGTCGTCGAAAATGAAGCGAGAGAGGGTGATCGGGTAACAACCGATGTCCATCAGCGCGCCGCCGCCCATATCGCGCTGGTTGCGAATGTTGGCGGGGTCGTCGTTGAAGTAAGAAAAATCGGTGTGGATCGTGCGCAGCGCGCCGATGCGTCCGCTGCGAACCAGTTCGCGCGCGGTGAGCCACTGTGGATGGAGGCGGACCATGAACGCTTCCATAATCTTCAGCTTGGGGTGGGCCGCCGCGACACCGGCGAGCTGCTCCGCCTCGGCGACCGACAGCCCGATCGGCTTCTCGCAAAGCACATGCTTATCGGCCTTGAGCGCACGGATCGACCAGGGCACATGTAAGTGGTTGGGAAGCGGGTTGTAAATGGCGTCGACATTTTTGTCCGCCAGCAGGTCCTGATACGAGCCATACGACTTCTCGATACCCAGCTCCGCCGCAACCTTCTTGGCCCGCGACAGATCGCGCGAGGCGATGGCCGTCACGGTGCCCAGCTGTCCGCCGTTGGTGCCGGGAATGACTTGCAGTCGGGCGATCTTGGCGGTGCTTAAGACGCCCCAACGAATCTTGTCCATCGATGAAGATCCTCAGAAAGAAGCCAAGTGTCTGAGATAAGATACAACTTGTTTTCGCGCAAAGCCGCCAAGGAGCAAAGGTCGCAAAGCTCAAGTTTGAACCTCGCCGTCACTCGAAGCTGGCAGCGGTAGATGCCATCGCTTCTGATTTGCGGTCTTTGCCCCTTCGCGTCTTTGCGCAACATCTTCGGCCTGTCGTGCGTTAGTGTACCGAATTATGCCAACAATGGATATGTGCCAGAAAATCGGTGGGCGTATAATGGGTCGCCGTCTGGGTGATCGGACGGAACACGATTTGGCTCGCAACGGAGTGTACACGAGGATGGCAGACGCACCGCAGCATGGCGACGTTTCGATCGGCGGCTATCTCATCCAGCGGCTTGAGGAGTACGGCATCGGCCACGTATTCGGCATTCCGGGCGACTACGTGCTGTCGCTCTACACGCTGCTCGAACAGAGCCGGCTCGAAACCGTCGGCTGCACGCGCGAGGATTGCGCCGGGTTCGCCGCTGACGCTTACGCGCGCGTGCACGGCATCGGCGCCCTGTGCGTAACGTACTGCGTCGGAGGCCTGAGTGTTTGCAATTCGATCGCCGGTGCCTACGCGGAGAAGTCGCCCGTGGTGATGATCACTGGCTCGCCCGGGCTCAAGGAACGCGACCGCAATCCGCTGCTGCATCACATGGTCCGCGATTTCCGCACCCAGTACGACGTATTCGAGAAGCTCTGCTGCGCCGGGACCGAGCTGATCGACCCCCGCACGGCCTTCAACGAAATTGACCGCGTGCTGGCCACCTGCGCCCGCTACAAGCGACCCGTGTATATCGAAATTCCCCGCGACATGGTCCATGTGACGCCACCTGTGACACCGCGATATGAGAGTTCGGTCACCGTGAGCGACACGCGGGCGCTGAACGAAGCGGTCGATGAAACCGTGCGGCGAATCGAAGCGGCCAAACAACCGGTGATCATTCTCGGCGTCGAGGTCCATCGCTTCGGCTTGCAGGACGACGTGGCAAAGCTGGCCGAGGCGGCTGGCATCCCGATGGCAGCCACCATGCTCGGCAAGGGCGTGGTCGCCGAAACGCACCCGCTCTACATGGGCCTCTACAGCGGCGCGATCGGCCGCGAGGAGATCACTAAGTACGTCGAGGGGAGCGATTGCGTGCTGATGCTCGGCACGTTTATGACCGACATCAATCTCGGCATCTACACGGCCGAGCTCGACATGAGCGATTGCATCCTCGTCACCAGCGAGCAGCTGCGGATTCGCCACCATCACTACCACGACGTGACGCTGCCCGACTTCATCAAGACGCTCGCCGCGCGGAAGCCGCGGCCCAAATCCTCGCCACCCAAAGCGCCGACCGAATTCTGGAAAGAGCCGTTCACGCTGCGGCCGACCGAGCGGATCACGATCACTCGGATGATCGATCGGCTCGACGAACAGCTCGACGGCGAGACGGTGGTGATCGCCGACGTGGGCGACGCACTGTTCGCGTCGACGGAGCTCACCACGCGCGGGCGGACCGAATTCTTGAGCCCCGCGTACTACACGTCGATGGGTTTCTCCGTGCCGGCGGCGCTCGGCGTCCACATGGGGCGGCCCGAGTCGCGGGCCGTGGCGATCGTCGGCGATGGGGCGTTTCAGATGACGGGGATGGAGCTGTCGAACCTTGTGCGGCACAAGTTCCCGGCGATCGTGATCGTGCTCGCCAACGGTGGGTACGGAACGGAGAAGCTGTTGCACCCGGGCGATTGGGAATTCAACTCGATCCATCCCTGGCAGTATCACAAGCTGCCCGAAGTGCTCGGCGGCGGCACGGGCTATCGAGTGCAAACTGAAGGCGAATTCGACGCGGCTCTGAACGCAGCGTGGCAAGACACGAGCGGCCCAAGCATTTTGCAGGTTGAACTTGACCCCACCGATTGCAGCTCGGCCTTGGCCCGGCTGGCAGAGCGGATGAGCAAGACAGTAACTCAGAAATAACCAGGGAGGGAAATTGCCTCGGTACACCATTGGTGCTACAATGGTACAACGAGGAGATTTCTGGCCGATGATCAAAAAACTCAGTAAACACGGTAATAGTTTGGCCTTAGTGATCGACCGCTCGATTCTGGAACTGCTTGGCATCGACGAAAAAACCTCGCTTGAGTTGTCGACAGACGGCGAATCGTTGGTGGTTGCCCCGCTACGAGACAAGAAACGAAAAAAGAAGTTTGACGACGCTTTGGCGTCGAGCAACGAGCGGTATGGCAAGGCACTCAAGCGGCTCGCGGAGTAGACCGTGGAGCCAGAATTCCTAACGTTAGAAGAGGTGGTGGCGATCCAGCGCGATCAGATCGAGCGCTATGGAGGATCTCTCGGAGTCCGAGACTGGGGTTTATTGAAATCGGCGGTGGCGATGCCAGCCGCATCGTTCGGTGGGCAGTTTTTACATACGGATCTATGCGAGATGGCGGCAGCCTACTTGTACCACGTTGTCCAGAATCATCCTTTTATCGACGGCAACAAGCGAGTCGGCGCAGTGGCGGCCGATGTATTCCTGACAATTAACAACATGACGTTGACTGCTGGAGAAGACACATACGCAGAATTGGTGCTGCAAGTAGCACGCGGCGAAGCGAGTAAATCTGCGGCAGGCGAATTCTTCCGAGCGAACGTTTCTACGACCTAAGTGATCGCATGGACCTCTCCTCCTGGCACCTCGACCCAGCCTGGATTTATTATCCATCGGCGCTCGTGCTGTTGGTGCTCTGCATCGGCGCGTGGCTGACGTCGCTCTTTACGCTGCCCGGAAATTGGATCGTCGTGGCGCTCGCGGCCGGGTTTGCCTGGTTGTTCCCACACGAAGCGGGGCGCGGAATCGGATGGACGGTCGTCTGGGTCTCGCTCGGTCTGGCGATGCTGGGCGAGGTGATCGAGTTTGCGGCCGGGGCGGCAGGGGCGGCGAAGCATGGGGCCAGCCGACGCGCAATCGTGCTCTCGCTCGCGGGCGCGCTGGTGGGCAGCATCGTCGGCATGATGATCGGCACACCGGTGCCAATCGTGGGCTCGTTCATCATGGCCCTGGTCGGCGGGGCTGCGGGGGCGTTTGCCGGCGCGTACTTCGGCGAGATGTGGAAGGGCCGCTCGAAAGACGCCCAGTTTGCGGCAGGGCAGGGAGCCTTCGTCGGCAAGATATGGGGAACGCTCGGCAAGCTGGCCTGCGGCGCGGTGATCGTGGCAATCGTCGCGGTGGATGCATTTTTCTAAGCGCTCGGCCATCAATCGCATCGAGATGATCTTTGGGCCGCCGCATGTTATCATCGAGTCGATTGGCTTGTGATTGATCCTATTTTAGTGCGAGGTGGATGTCATGTCGGATTGGCGGACCCTAATGATCGTGTTGATGAGTGTTTTCGGACCGTCGCTGTGCAGAGCAAAGGAAGCCGCCGACTATCCAATCCGGCCAGTACCCGCGCATCATGTGCAATTCACCGACACGTTCTGGTGGCCGCGGCTGGAGGTGAATCGGACGGTGACGATTCCTTACTCGTTCCAATCCTGTGAAGAAACGGGGCGGATCGAGAATTTCAAGGTCGCGGCAGGCACCTCCGACAAACAGTGGACCGGCCATTTCGGTTTCAACGACAGCGACGTCTCGAAAATCATCGAGGGCGCCGCCTATTCGCTGATGACACATCCCGATCCGAAGCTCGCGGCGTATGTCGATCAACTAGTCGGCTATATGGCAGACGCGCAGGAAGACGATGGCTATCTCGAAACGTCCTGGACGGCGCGCGACAAAATCGATGACCCAAAGAAAATATACTGTTGCTACCCGAAGAAGCAAAAATGGCTCGAGTCGGACATGAGCCATGAACTCTACAATCTTGGCCACATGTACGAGTCTGCGGCAGCTCACTACGAAGCGACCGGACAAAAGAACTTCCTCGACGTCTCGACGAAGAGCGGCGACCTATTGGTGAAGACGTTTGGTCCCGGCAAGTTGGAGATTCCGCCCGGGCATCCGGAAATCGAACTCGGACTGGTGAAACTCTACCGAGCGACGGGCAACCGCGATTATCTTGAGTTGGCCAAGTATTTCGTCGACCTCCGTGGCAAGCCGACCGAAGACCGCCCCAAACTCTATGGCGAGTACAGCCAGGATCAGCAGCCGCTTCGCGAGCAAGACGAGGCCGTCGGTCACTCCGTGCGAGCGATGTATTTGTACGCAGCGGCGGCCGACGTCGCAGCGCTCACCGACGACCAAGAACTGGCCGAGGCAGTCGACCGAATCTGGGACAACGTCGTCGGCAAGAAGACGTATGTCACGGGCGGTATCGGCGCAAAAGGGCAGGGGGAGGCCTTCGGCAAGAACTTCGAGCTGCCAAACCGCACGGCCTACTGCGAAACATGTGCGAACCTGGCCACATGTTACTGGAACGAACGCATGTTCCTCTTGAATGGCGACTCGAAGTACATCGACGTGCTGGAGCGGGCCCTCTACAACAGCGTCATCTCCGGCGTCTCGCTCGGCGGCAAGGAGTTTTTCTATCCCAATCGACTCTCGTCGCGCGGCGACGAGGCACGCAGCAAGTGGTTCGATTGTTCCTGCTGTCCGACGAACTTGTGCCGTTTCATCCCGTCTGTGCCGGGTTATGCCTATGCGATTGGCGACGATGGTCCGTATGTCAATCTGTTCGTCGAGGGTTCTGCGGAACTCGAAGTCGGCGAAAAGAAGGTGCGGATCGAACAGAAGACGCGGTATCCGTGGGACGGACGGGTCGAGATCACCGTCACGCCAGACGCCGCCGGCGAGGAGTTCGCGCTTCATGTGCGGATCCCCGGCTGGGCCAGCGGCGAAGCCTGGCCAACCGATTTGTATTCGTACTTGGACAAGTCGACAGAGCAGCCTTCCCTTGCGGTCAACGGTGAAGCGGTTGCCATCGAGCCCAAACAAGGCTACGCCGTGATCGATCGGGCATGGCAAGCGGATGACCAAGTGACGCTCGAGTTGCCAATGCCCGTGCGACGAGTCGTCGCCAACGAGCAAGTCGAGGCCGACCGCGGCCGCGTGGCCCTGATGCGGGGACCGATGGTGTTCTGCGTCGAAGGTGCCGACATCGCGGGCGGAAAAGTGAATAACCTGGTTCTGCCCGACGATGCGCCACTGGCGACCGAGTTTCGCAGCGACTTGCTGGTTGGCGTCCAGGTGATTACCGGCGACGCCCGACGTGCCGCGAGCAAGGATTCGGCGGCAGCAAGCGAAACCGTTCCGTTCACGGCGATCCCCTATTACGCCTGGGCCAATCGCGCCATAGGCGAGATGGTCGTTTGGCTGGCGCGGACTGCGGAAGCCGCGGGCGACGACAATGATTAAGCATCCCGTCCGCTGTCAAAGAGTAAGGTCCCGTCCAATTTGGGCGGGACCTTGAACGAGCACGGGGAATGGTCGTTGCGGCAGTAGATCGAAAACGAGTGACTAGGTTGCTTTTTGGCTACGTTGTTTTGCTGCGCTCACGACTGAAATGGGCGTCGATGCCCACCGCGTGAAAAGCGTTGTAGACGTCGTCCGGGGTGACCCGGGCCGCGCCATTGATCCGCACCCAGAGTTCTCCCTTGCTCACATCGGCATGGGAATTCTGCGTGTCGACGCCCTTCAAATCGCGCAAGCGATTGATGGCCTGCTTCGCCTTCTCCTTGGTAAGCGGGGCGAACAAGACCAGGTCGAAGCTGGGTGGAATCGCGGACTTCTGCCCGGTGCCGGGGGCTTTGATCGCTTTGCTGGTCGCGCTCAAATCCAGGTTGCGCGGAACGATCGCCGTCAGCTCATTGGGCTGACCTTTGCTCTCGCGGACCGTGACTTGCAGTCCCTGGTCCTTGAGCGCACCGGTCAACATGCTGGCGCATTGGCTTTCTTCCGCGCCGCCAATGGCGAGGGTGATGGGCTGCTTGCGATCCGCCGCGGCCTGCCGGGGGTTGGCAGCCTGCTGGTTGTGTCGCGTGGCTGGCATGGTCGAGTGCGTGCGTTGGGTCATGGCCGGATCGGCCGCAAACCCGACGCTAGCGATCGCCAGGCCGGCAACGAGCGACAACATCACATCAAAACTTTTCCTGTACATGACGATTCTCCTTCTGGTGCAATCAAATGAGTGGTCCGCAACGTGACCAATCCCCGTGATTCGCAATGGCTGATTTCTATTTGAGCTGCAAACGTATTGTCCGCATCCGTGACGATGGCGAGCGTGCGCCGCCGGGCTTAGGGAACATGTCCGCCGCGTGAAGACCACTGCGCACAACTGGGGCACTGGCACCAGGGGCGGGACGCGCGCAGTGTCTTCACACGGTCAGGGCGGATGGTCAGACAACGGTCTGAGCGAAAGAATGCTTTTTCGGCGGGTCGATTCGGCCAGCGATGGCTGGGCGGTCCTGATCCTTGCCTGCCGGGAGGCGGGCATCTGGTTGAACTCTCAAAAGACTACGCGATCGCGTCGATCGCGGTTCGCATGGTTCAACCCCGCGAAAAAGAATTTTAAGCGAACGCCGGCTACGTTTTTTTCGCTAGCGCTACCGATGGGTTATTGACACTTCAAACTATGCGACACTTCGCGCATCCTCAGCGCGGTCGGGTGAAGTCTCCCTCCATGGCAATAAAACAACACGTGCCACGTCGCGCTGATCCGCGCCGCGGCACGTGCTGCGATTGATGCCGTTACTGCAAATTGTCGCTATCTCCGGCGTCGCCAACCAGCGACGCAGCCGACCAATGCCAATCCGACGAGCGCAAACGTCGCCGGTTCCGGTACGGCTTCAAAATTCACCCGGCCGACGTTGCCATTGGTGAGCGCGATCTCCAGGCCGTCGAGGTATCCGTCGAAGCCGTTCCAGCCGCTATCGGTCTGGATGCTGATCATTTCAATCAGCTCGTCGCCGTAGTTGCTGATCATCCCGGCCAGGTCGAGTTCGTTATTCGCCTCGGCACCGGCCAGCGAATCGAAGCGGTTGAACGTCATACCGCTCGCGGTCGAATACGGGGTCCAGTCACCGATATTTGTGTGATCGTTGTAGTTATTGACTAGGCGATAGCCGTACCAGCTCGCCGCGTCATTGACACCGTCGGGCCGGGTGTAGATCTGGATCCACCAATCGCGGCTGGCCGGAGTACCCGTCGGACGCTTGGTGAAGTAGCTGAGGCTGGACAGGTCGGAGATCGAAAGCGTGTCCGCGTCGGTGGGAAACAGGATGTTGAGGTAGTTTCCATTGGCGTTGTACCGCGCGTGCCAGTTGCTCTTGCCGGAAGCGGGGCCCTGCCACGAGCTGGTATCGAACCCGGGCGCGGCGTCGCCGAGATTGTCGCGGGGAATCTGCTCATCGGGAACCGTGTTTGGCAGCACCGTAATATCGACGGTCGATGCCGTGCTGGCGGATGCGGCAGACACAACCGCAAACAAAGCCAACATGCCTACGATCTTGAAACTATTCGAACTGCAATTCATGAGTCACTCCGGTCAGAAGTTGAAAAGAGACGTATTGAAAAGTTAATACGAGCACGCAAGGGGACATCCGTGCGATCGTCGAATCAGCCTGTGCGGCGGCGAAACACGATTGCGCCCAAGGCAGCCAGTCCAAGCATTGCCAGGGTGGCCGGTTCCGGAACCGCTACGGCAGACGGGCTGTTCACCACGAAGCCTTCCATGCCGGCCACGTAGTTGCTCAGCGTGTCGCCAAACACCCAATTGAAGCCATAGGCCACATTGGTCCCGAGCTCGCGCAGCGCGCCCGTTCCAAGTCCCGCCCAGCCGGTCGTAAGTTCGGCCACGCTCGGCGCCTGAATCGTGTAGTTGGCCAGGTCCGCAAACGTCAGACCGACGCCGTTGTTCGGCAGCCACGACTTGTCGTTGTTCTCGTAGACCTTGGCCACTTTGCCGGAGATGTCACTCCAGCCGAGGTCGTAGCCGTTGTTATAGAGTGGCTGGAAGTCACCGTTCGAAGGTTCGTTGGCAATGACGGCAAAGTTACCCAGGCCATCGGTCACCCAGATATTGAAGTACGGGGCAACATAGGGACCGCTGCCAGCGGCGAACCGAGTGCGGTCGTCGAGTCGTGTGACGGCCAGTTGGGTAATTTCGCCAACTTTGAACCCGTCGACGTCGGACGAGCCGAGCGCGGCCTTCTGCCCACCTTCGGCAATCACGAATTCCGTGGCGCCCGGTTGATAGACATTATTCGGCAAGATAGCCGGGGCGCCGTTTGCACCCTCGCGGATGACGAATGAGCTGAATGCAGCTTGTGCGGAAGTAGTGCTGACGACTGCCAGCGCGAGCGCCAGCGAACAGATGAGATGTTTCGTCGTAATGGTCATTAGCGTGCTCCTAAATTGTGAAGTGGGAAAGGGGTTGATGAAAAAAACACGACGATACGATGCAATGTTTTGTGGTGATTTGAGGCACGTAACGTGAGCGCAAAACCCAAAGTGGGATGCGTCGATTGAGCCTCTGTTCCGAATAGGCAGAAGAGCGAGGCAGGGAGAATCGCTAACGACAATTGGCGTGAACGCGTCTCTTAAAACCGAGACTAATTGCCAGCCGTTGCGTGAACAAACATTATCCGGGTTTCACGCCACAATAATCCGAAAATGCCGGCTGCGCGTGGTCGGATGATAACGATGGTGCCGGTTAGCGCGGGCGAGCGCCGCGGCTGCCGCCGGCATCGACAGGGTCATCGCTTTGGTCCGGCTTGGTGGCGTCGAGTGACGCGGCGGATGATTCATGACCTTTGGCGCTCCGCCGAGCGGTCGAGTCGCTCGACGAGAAGACCACCTCGCGGTCGAACACTTTTTCAAAGAGCTCCACCTTCGAGCGGGCGGCCCACAAGTCGACGTCGGCGTCGCCCTGCGCGTCGACCGTAATCTCGACGTGTTCGCCGACGATCTGGGCGCGAACATCGCGCACCCGCTGCTGATGAGTTCGATCGAGCGCCAGCGCCAAACGCAAGATGGCGGCGGCCGCGGACACGCGGCGGCGGTCTTCTTCGCCAAGCGCCCGATAGTCGTCGTGCTTCTTTTTCGGTCGGCTGCCGCGGTGATAGCGGGCGACCAATGCCAGAATCCTCAACTGCTCGCGTTCGAAACCGGTCAGTTCGCTGTTGAGAATCAAATGGTAACTGTGCTTGTGGTGGCCTTCAAAATTGATCAAATAGCCGACGTTCGCCAACAAAGCAGCCGCTTCGATCAGCTCGCGATCGCTGGCACGTAAATTGAGCGGCGCCGCAAGTTGCTGCCAGAGCGAGCCGGCAATCTTGGCGACTTGCTTCGCGTGAGGAAGATCGACGCCGCAGCTCTTGGCAAACTGCTCGACGGCGGAAGTTCGCGCTTCGGGCGAGATCGGTTCGGGCGGACCGCCGAACGCCGCCTGCACCATCTCCAGGAGCAGCCCGTCACGAACGCCGCGCGTGTGGACCTGCACCACGTTGACGTGCAACTGGCTCATGATCCGCTCGATGATCACCAGCCCCGAGACAATGATATCGGCGCGAGCCGGATTAAGGCCGGGAACCTTTTTCCGCTTTTCGAGCGTCAGTTGGGCGAGGTCCGTGAGGAGGTGGCGAATCTGTGCGCCGGTGACGCGGAAGCCCCACATCGGCTGGCCGGCCTGACCTTCGCGGGCCATGATCATCGACGCCAGCGCGGTGAACGTGCCGCCCGTGCCGTAAAACGTGCTCGGTACGAAGGGCAGCTTGCCGACAGCTCGCTTGAGAATGCGGTCGACATATCTGCGGAGCTTCTCGAGCTGGGCCGGCGTCGAGATGCCGGTCGCGTCGCATTTCTCCGCGACCCGCACGGCACCGAGCGGCGTCGTGTAAATCTGATCGACGAGTCCGCTTGAGGCGAGGATGATTTCCGTGCTGCCGCCACCGATGTCAGCCACAGCCACTTCGCGGCCTGAAACATCGAACGCCCGTTGCACGCTCAAAAACGCCAGTCGGGCTTCCTCGTCCGACGAAATCACTTCGACGTCGAGATCGAGCTCGCTGCGAACGCGCTGGCAGAATTCGGGGCCATTCTCTGCATCGCGGACGGCACTGGTAGCAATGGCCGAGAGCCGGCCGACGCCGTAGCCCGTGGCGATGGACTGGAAACGACGCAGCGCAGTGATCGTGGCTTCGACGGCCGCAGGGTTCAGTTCGCCCGTGGTCACGAGCGAGGCCGCCAGGCGGGTGTTTTCGCGTTCTTCGTCAAGCACCCGGTACCCGCCCGACGCGAGCACTTCAGCCACGACCAGCCGGACGCTGTTCGAGCCGATGTCGATCGCGGCGATACGGGGAGCCGGCGTCGGTGTGCCGCTCTCCGCAGTTTGCTCAGTATCCACCATGAATTTGCCCACAGCGGCCGAATCGGGATCCCTACCCGATTATACCTCAGGCACAGCGTGCCCAAGGACCATTTGCCCGTCGAACAGCCCTAATATCTGCTTCCGGCGATCTTTTGTAAAGGCAGGAAACTCGCCGACCCAATTTGATTCGGCACAGTCGGTGTGTCGTGGGCCAACTGATTCGCCAACTTTTAATCGAGCAGCGCGCGAAGTTTCACGATGCGGGGAGAGGTGATGTTGCCGTAATCGCGATCGTTTGTGACAAAGATTTCTGCGCGATGGTTAATGGCCGTCGCCAGCTGGATCGCATCTGGGGTTTTAAGATTCGTCGATGCGCGAAGTTCGGCCGCCGTCTGTGCGGTAACTGGCGTGACTGGCAATGTGACAATATGCGGAGAGCTCAGCAGAATATCGTTGTACTGAAGCGCAAGATTCTCGTCGCCATGACGCAACGGATGCACCAATACTTCCAGCAAGGTCACCGTCGATGTAACGACACGAATGTCGCCGCGATCGACCGCTTGAAAGAACGGCCGCAGCAGATCAACGTAGGGCTGGCGACGTTCGATGAAGAAGATCAGCGGGGCGGTATCCAGCGCGACCACCTTACCCTGTAGATCGTCTAGCCATCCCATGAATCGCGTTCTCGGGCCACATGGTCATCGGGATCGACGTCCTTCCAGATGTCTGCACCGAGCCCTTCAAGATCGAGGATGCTGTGCCGCCCACCGTTCTTGCGACCGGCAGACTGAGCGAGAACTTCCGACAACCGTTGCTGCTGTTCTTGATTCAGCTCAGCTTGGGCGCGCTTCAAGATGTCGTCGTACGGATCGGCGGGCATAGCGTCTGTCCTTCCGCGAGATCATACCAAAACGGCATGGTATCGACCAGAGCAGGCGGTCGTTCGAGGCGCTGCCGTAGTTTTTCGATGCATGCCCAGAAGTCTGCGAACCTGGGCGGTTGTGAATGGTCCTGGTAAGCGTCTAATTGTTGGCATGTCTTTGGAATCGCTGGTTTCGGCGACGCCGTACCTGTAGGTTGTATGGTGAGCGCTCGCCATGAGCCAATCGAAGAATACTTGAGGTACACGGAATGTTCAGCGTCGAATCGATCGTCTATGCCTGGGACAACCAATTGCGCACTTTGCAGAAGCTCGTGGCGGACTTGAGCGACGAGCAGTTTGTGCAGCGGCCGGGTGGGAACATGAATCATCCGGCGTGGATCATTGGCCATCTGGCGATGTACCATCCCGTAACATTGCGACTCCTCGCTGGCGAGCCGGTCGATGATCCGAAGAACGATCGGCTGTTTGGTTTTGCGGGCGACGGGCCGGTCGACGACATCAAGGTCTACGGCAGCAAGCAAAAGATCGTGTCCTGGTTCGAAGAGGGGCATGAGAATGTCGCCCAGGCGCTGCTTGCCGCGGAGCCACAAGCTTTCAAGCGGTCGCCATCGCTCGAACGATGGGCGAAGATGTATCCGACCGTCGAGTTCATGCTGCCCGATCTCTTACTACACCATGAGAGTCTGCACATCGGGCAAATCGGCATCTGGCGGCGCGCGGCGGGGCTCCCAGCCGTGGCCTCTCCCGACCGTACGCCGCGCCCGGGGCTGGTGAAATGAGTGGCTCGAACGACGCGGATGGTCCGATCGAAGTGATGGAGGCCGACCTCGCGCTGCCCGAACACCAGCGCACCGTGTTGGAAATGGAAGATGCCTACGCGCTCGACCCGTTCGGCAATGGGCGTCCGCTGGAGGAAGATGTGCGTGAGCGACTCGTCGAGGGGCTGCGCGAACATCCGACGACGGTGATTCTGCTGGCATACGACGGTCCGCGTCCGGTGGGCATCGCCACTTGCTTCCGCGGGTTTTCCACCTTTGCCGCTCGCCCCATTTTGAATCTGCACGACCTCGCCGTGATTCCCGCGTATCGGGGTCGCGGCGTTGGCCGGCTACTGCTTGCGGCCGTCGAAACCAAGGCCCGAGCGCTGGGCTGCGCAAAAGTGACGCTCGAAGTGCTCGAAGCGAATCCAGCTCGCAATCTCTACGAAGCGGCGGGATATAGGTCGCCGATCTACGGCGAGGGCTCGGGCCAGGCCCTTTTCCTGACGAAACCCGTCTAGCGGTCCAAGAGCTTGTCGATGCGAACGAACTCGTATCCG
Organism: uncultured Planctomycetota bacterium; assembly: GCA_963847905.1. Lineage (GTDB taxonomy): Bacteria > Planctomycetota > Planctomycetia > Pirellulales > Lacipirellulaceae > DASYDU01. The sequence goes on from CAWKBP010000015.1 coordinate 57,494, forward strand.
CGCCTACTGAGTTCGTCGCACAGAGGACCGAGCTGGACGTGAAACGGGTCCTTGCGCTGCGATCCAACGTGGAGCAACAGGATAAAACCTTTGAGGCCCTCGGCGCTATGGTGTTCGTAGGCCAGGATGTTGTCGCGTAGTTTTTCAGAAGGTGTGAAGACGGGGTCGCCCTCCGGAGCATAGTCGCGGTTCGAGCCGCTGCCGGGCGTGAAATTGATCAGCGTGACGCCCAATTCCTGGCACCAGACGGCTTGCTCGCGGTTATACCATTCATAGGGCGGAATGAAGAGCACCGGCTCGCCCGGCTGGAGCGCGCCGAGTGTACGCAAGGCTGCCAGGTTGGCGTTCAAATCGGCGTCGAAGAACGTCTTGTCAACGAGGCTCAGGTCGCGATTGCTCCAGTCACAGTAGAGCGGGTGGGAATCGGAGTGGGGACCGAGGTAGTGTCCCTCGGCGAGCATTCGCTTGATTGCCGGCCGGAATTCTTGATTGCGGGCGAAGTTTCCCGTCAGGAAAAACCCGGCTTCGATTCCTCGATCACGGAGTGCATCGAGGATTGGCAACGCGCTGTTGGCATACGTGTCGCCGGTGAAAACCAGCGCAATCTGCTTCTGCGCTGTATCGCCACGAATGATCGCCCCTTGCGGCTCGCGAATCACTTTCGGCTGCGGCTCCCACACATGCAGCAACAACAGCAGCGACACCGTACCGTCGATGATCGGCTCGTTCGTCGAGAAGTCGGCGAACTGGTCGTGGTAGACCGCGACTTCGGACTGAAAGTGCTCGAGCTCGGGGTCCTCGAACTTGTCAAATTTGAGACTGTCGTTGATTTCCTTCGAGACGGGCCCATCGACCAAGCCGCCCACGGGAAGGTGATTCGCCAGTTTGTAGAACAAGTGGTGGGGACGACTGGCGTGGCGGCCGTCGGCGGGGACGCCGATCACCATTGAAACACCCCACGGATTGCGGCCGAAGATCCAGTCGCGGGCCTCAGCGGCGAGCTGGCGATAGGTCGTGTCGCCGGTCATCTGCTCGTAGAGCGCTGCCTGCGTGGCGAGCGCGACGACATCATTCGTCGAACACCAAACCAGCGGCGTGCCCAGCCTGTAAGGATTCTTCTCCGCCCGCAGACGGATCCGTTCAAGGCCAGCGCGATAGTATCCGGCAAGTTTGGCTCGCATGGCGGCATCGACATGCGGATAAAGCCGCCAGTGCGCCAGATTCACGTACGGGAAGAACTCGTAGTGCCCGTGCCGATCGGTGCCCATCCAGGGATTGTCGCCCGCCTGGTCCGCATAGCGAATCGCGTCATCCAGATACTGCTTCTCGCCGGTGGCAATGTACAGTTCGGTCGCGGCCCATTCCAGATCGTCGAAGTAGCTCGACTCGCCATAGTAGTAAGGCGCACGGACTGGGACCGACATGGCGACGCCGGGATTGGCCTGTGCAAGCTGATAGAGCGACTTTGCGGCTTCCAAATCGCCGGCGAGCACCAGCGCCGCGGCGGAACGCCCCGCGAGATTCGCCAAGCCGGTCGACTTGTTTTGATACTTCGGCCCTTCGGGCTTGCCGGTCGCGCGCCACGCGGCGCGCGGACCGCCGGGGCCGCGGCCGTAGTCCGACTTGTCATCATGCCAGAGCGTGTTGGGCGGCATGTGATCGCGGTCGTCGCCGATTTGCACGTAGAGCACTTCCGGCGCCGGGTGCAACTTCTTCACGAGGGCCGCGCCGTGCTGCGCTTCATCGACCGCGTCGGCCAAGAATAGCGCCGCAACGCAGTAGGTCGTCGTGATCATGTGTTTGAGCCGGTCGCCGGCGTCATGCCATCCGCCCACGAGATCGACCATTTCGCCGGTCGTGGTATCGAAGCCATCTTCCTGATGGCACTTCTCGCCAGTGATCGGATTCTCGCCGCACCGCTGGAGTTGCATGAACTCAAGCAGCGCCGCGGGGACGCCTTTGTATGCATCTGGACCAATCGCAAATTCCGGCGACACCACGTCGTCAAATTGAATGCGGTGGCGTCCGGGGACGCGAACGCTTGTGAAATCGAGACGGTAGTTGTGGGCAAAGGGTCCCCATGCGCCCTGATCCCGGCCGATGTCGCCAGTGAAATCGCCGACGCGAAATTTCCCCGCGAGTGGCACGTCGCTCGAGAGGACCGCGATCTTTGGGTCGTCCGTCAGGTAGCCGACTTGATTGACGCGAATCCAGGATTGATCGGTGGCATGTGGGGCGGCATGTGCGGCGGCGGCCAGAAGCAGCGCGAAGCAGCAAGCGGCGAATCGGATCGAGAGGCTGTCGCGAGGGTTGACCATGGTTCTCAATTTAGTGGGTGGCGAGCGTCGCATGTACTCGGACAGAAACTTCTGCGCGTTGTAGTGATTTTGACGGTGCGTCCACCAAACCCAACCGAAAACAACCACCGAACTCCCGAAATGCCATAAGTTTCATGCTGCATTCCCCGTGCAACCTATGGTGAATAGGCGGGCTACTGCGAAAGCCACCCCAGTGGTGGCCCGCCACTTCAACACTCGCGTCTGCGGCGGCTAGGCGGACGGCTACGACGCGAGGCACTCGAAATACGTAACACGCTGAGAATCGATCATGTCCGCCACCAGTCGCTGGGAGACTGACGCCCACTTCGTTGGCATCGAGCGCCGCACCGCGAACTGCCCATTGGGTCGTCGGTTAAGACGAATTGCCGACGTCCGCCTTGCCGCATTGTCTTCGCTGCTTGAGGAACTCCCCTGATGAAAACGGAACCGTCGCTTCAGCCAACAAGTATCGTCGTTTCTTTGAAAACGCCGTGGAGGGCATTTTTCAGACCACCGAGGACGGTCGGTATTTGGCCGCGAATCCGGCGCTCGCACGCATCTACGGCTACGATTCGGTCGACGAGATGCAGTCGGGCATCAAAAACATCGCCGCGGAGCTCTACCTCGATTCCACACGGCGCGACGAATTCAAGCGTCTGATGGACGCCAACGACGTAATCAAGGATTTCACTTCGGAAGTTCGCCGCAAAGATGGTGAAGTGATCTGGATCGTCGAAAACGCCCGCGCCTATCGTGACGAAAACGGCAACCTGCTGTACTACGAAGGCACGGTCGAAGACGTGACGCAGCAGAAGCAGTCCGAGCAGCTGCTGCGGGAAAAGGAAGCGGCCGAGGCGGCCAACCAGGCCAAGAGCCAGTTTCTGGCCAGCATGAGCCACGAAATCCGCACCCCGCTCAACGGCGTGATCGGCATGATCGAGCTGCTCTCCGGCACTGATTTGAATCAGCAGCAACGCCGCTATGCTGAGCTGGCCAAATCATCGGCTGACGTCCTCTTGAGCCTGATCAACCATGTGCTCGACCTGTCGAAGATCGAGGCGGGCAAGCTTGAGCTAGAGAACGTCGCCTTCGATTTGCACGAGTTGCTGGAATCCGTTCCCGACATGTTCGCGCACAGGGCCCATGCCAAGAAGCTCGAACTCAATTGCCAACTGCTGGGCGCCGTGCCGCGACGCGTGCTCGGCGATCCAGACCGGCTGCGACAAGTGTTTGTGAATCTGGTGGGCAATGCACTCAAATTTACCGAACAGGGCGGCGTGCTTCTGCGGGCTGAGCCGGAAGGCGGCAGCGGCGCGGCGGAGACGGTTTCGGTGCGATTTGAAATCATCGACACCGGGATCGGCATCCCGAGCGAACGCATCACCCGGTTGTTCCAGGCCTTCTCGCAAGCGGACGTGTCGACCACACGGAAGTACGGCGGCACCGGCCTGGGATTGGCGATCTCGAAACAGCTGGTGGAACTGATGGGCGGCGAGATCGGCGTCCATAGCGCGGCGGGGAAGGGCTCGACGTTTTGGTTCCGAGTTCCCTTGGTTGTCGACCGCTCGCAACCTGCCATTGGCGACCATTGCGAGCAGCTGCACGGAATGCGCGTCCTGTTGGCCGTGCAGAGCGACACGCAACTCGACATTATCAACGGTCAGCTTTCGCGTTGTGGTGTGGCAGTCACCGAGGCACGATGCGCGTCCGACGTGTTCGACATCCTGCAAACGGCCGCGTCGACCGGCCGGCCCTACACCGTGGCGGTCGTCGACCGGATGATGCCCGACCTCGATGGTTTGAAGCTGGCTGCCAGAATCAAGGCCGATGCCACGATTCGCAATGTTCAACTGATCCTGCTGACGTCGCTCGAAGACGAAATGTCGGAAGAGGCGGCGACGCGGTTGGACCTGACCTGCCTGCGCAAGCCCGTGCGGCAATCGTCGTGGTTCGACACATTCCTGACGCTCGCTCATCGCCAGCACTCGCTCGACGTCGCGGGAATCACAAACAAGTCGGGAAGCCAAACCAAGCTGGCACCTTCGCTGATCGGCGCGTCCGAACGGCCGCAAGTCCTCGTGGCGGACGACAATGAAATCAACCAAATGGTGGCGGTCGAAATGCTGCGGATGGCCGGCTATGACGCGACCGTCGTGAACAACGGGCTGGAGGCCGTCTCGGCGATTCGCCGCGGGCGATTCGATGTGGTGCTGATGGACTGCGAGATGCCGGAGCTGGACGGCTTCGCGGCTACGCGGATGATTCGGACGATGGAAGCCGAGCAGTCGCTCGCCGAACCGCTGAGTCGGCCGCTACCGATTATCGCGCTCACGGCCCAAGCCGTGCAGGGCGACCGCGAACGCTGCCTGTCGGCTGGGATGACCGACTACGTCACCAAACCGGTGAACCGCGAGGAGCTGCTCAGGACGATTCGCGCCTGCATCGAAGAGGGCGCCGCGCACGAAATTCATCGCGAGCCAGCAGGCGACGACGAATTCGCGCACGGTGGCTCCGAACTTTCGGGCGCAGTCGATCGAGACGACGCGGTGCTCGACATGGATGAGCTCCGCACGCGCTGCATGGGCGATGAGCCGTTCATCGACGAGCTCTTGAAGATCTTCATCCGGAAGGCCCGCTCGAACGTAACGCGGATTTCTGAATCCATCGTCGCTGGACAAGTCGACGACTTGGCCCGCGCGGCACACGAACTGAAGGGTTCTTCCGGAAATGTGGCGGCCGGGCGATTGAGCCAGGCCGTCGGGGAATTGGAAACCGCCGCGCGCACTCACGCCGAGCACAAATACAGCGAACTTGGCGAGCGCGTCGAGCGCGAGCTGGCTAGTTGCGAATTAATGATCGAATCGCTACTGCGTGGCAGCGATGCTTAGCAAACTGGGCAGTAATGCTTGGCAAATTGGGATGAAAGCTTCTGATGACGCGGATTTTGGTAGTCGACGATGATGAGATTGGCCGGAGTGTCGTGGGCAACGCGCTCGCGCATGCCGGGCATGAAGTGCTCACGGCCACCAATGGCGAGGAGGCGCTCGCCGTGCTCCGTCGCGAAGACGTGCGATTTGTGATTACCGACTGGGAGATGCCGATTCTTGACGGCCTCGACCTGTGCCGGGCGATTCGCCGACGCGACGGTGGCTACGTCTACGTCATCTTGCTCACCAGCCATGGGTCGTCGGCTGCGATTGTCGCGGGCATGTCGGCTGGGGCGGACGACTTCATCGCCAAACCTTTCAACCACGCCGAGCTCATGGCCCGCGTACGCGCCGGCGAGCGCGTGCTCGCGCTCGAGACCCGCGAAATGGTGATCTTCGCCCTGGCCAAGCTCGCCGAGTCGCGCGACTCCGACACGGGCCAGCATCTCGAGCGGGTGCAATGCTATTCGCGGAAGCTCGCCGAGGCGCTCATGGAAAACCCGGCCTATGCCGAAGAGGTCGACGCCGAGTTCGTACGGCTGGTTTACCAGACAAGCCCGCTCCACGACATCGGCAAGGTCGGTATCCCCGACTGCGTGCTCCTCAAGCCGGGCCGGCTCAGCGACCACGAGTTCGATATCATGAAGTCGCACACGCTGCTCGGGGCGAAGACGCTCGCGGCCGCGCTCGAGAACTATCCGACGGCGCGGTTCCTGCAAATGGCCCGCGACATTGCGCTCGCCCACCATGAGCGCTGGGATGGGCGGGGTTACCCCAATCGACTTGCGGGCCGGGACATTCCGCTCGCGGCGCGAGTTGTGGCGGTGGCCGACGTTTACGATGCGCTCACCTCGAAAAGGGTCTACAAAAGCTCGTTCACGCACACGGTCGCCCGCGAAATCATCCTCGCCGACTCGGGCACCCACTTCGACCCAGACGTGGTCGAAGCCTTTGTCGCCGTGGAGTCGGATTTCTTAACGATTCGCCAGCGATTTTCGCCGTTGGTGGCCGTCGACGGCGCGCCCGTCGGAGCGGTTTGACTGCTCGCCGACACGACCGGCAGCGTCCCTCATTTTGAACCGTTGGCGATTTTTGCCAACTATTCCGCATCCGCCGCGCGACCCGCAACGTACTTCCTCCGAGTCAGATTCTGCGCGACGTACTCCTTCGCTAGACAATTTGTCTCGCGTGGGTGCTGCGAAGGGAATAAAGCTACTCCTGGTGTCATTTTGCGACTTTTGTCCGGATCGGAAAGCAGAGGGTGTCTAATGATTGACCGAACTAGAAAAATCCTTTGGTGCTGCGGCAGCGCCATGTCATTTTGTCTTGTCTCTGCGGCGGTGCCGGCTTCGGCCGCCCTCTTGCTGAGCTACGACTTCAACGAGACCGGAACCACCGCGTCGGCGGGCGGATCGGCCAGCACTGGCGGCACGCCGGTGCTCAATTTTCAATCGGGTGCAACGACCCCCGACCTGCATGGCGGACCCGGTTCGGGTGTCTCCGGCGTCGCGGGCGACCGCGCGTTTGATAACACGAGCACCGTGGGCATGGGCCCGACGACAAATACAACTGGCGGCCGGGCTGTTCACGCGGCCGACTTCGATGCGATCGACAATCTCACCAGCTTTACAATTGCGGGCTGGTTCAAAACAGACTCCACCACACCGATTGGCAACAATGCGCTGCTGCTGTCGAACCGATCGGGTGTCGCCGGGGTGGATTTGGCAGGCGATCCTAATACGCCGGGCGCGTTGCGATTGCGCGTCGATAATGGCGGGACGAGTTCGACGGCGGCATTCGGCGCCACACAAGAATGGGTCAACTTTGCCGTGACCTACGACGGAACTGCCGCGCAACCGAATACAAATGTGTTTTTCTATGCCGGCAACAAAACGACTCCCTTGGTCGCGGCCGGTAGCGGCGTCAACATAACGGGCGCAGCAGACCAAGATACCGCGCCGCTCTCGATCGGCGCGCTGAAGTTCGCCTTCAACAACAACAATACGAGTCCGTTCGATGGGTTTATCGACAACCTGCGGATCTGGGACAGCGTCGTGCCGCTGGCGACGCTTGAAGCCTTGCGCATCTCCGACGCCGGAGCCGTTCCGGAACCGGCAACGCTCTCCCTGCTGGGAATCGTTCTTCTGGCGTTCGGAGTCACGAGGCGGCGGCAAAGCGATACGCAATCCAATGCGTGAGGAATTTGGTTACGCACTCCGCGACCGGAACAGTATTAACAGGTACAGAAAAAAACTGGCCCTGGCGATTCATTTCGCCAGGGCCAGTTGCGTGTAAAAGGTGTAGAGACTTCGGCCGGCGTCGCCGCCGAACGTCCGTTCGACCTACATGTCGTAGTACATGCAGAATTCGTACGGGTGCGGCCGCAACGCGATCGCGTCCACTTCGTTCTTCCGCTTGTATGAGATCCAGGTGTGGATCACGTCTTCCGTGAAAACGTCGCCGCGGAGCAAGAACTCGTGGTCCTTGGAGAGCGCGTCGAGTGCCTCGCCCAGCGAGCCGGGAGTCTTCGGCACTTCGGCCAGCTCTTCCGGCGCGAGGTCGTAGATGTCCTTATCCAGCGGCTCGCCCGGATGGATCTTGTTCTGGATGCCATCCAGAGCGGCCATCATCAGCGTGGCAAACGAGAGGTAGGGATTGCAGCTCGGGTCGGGGCAGCGGAACTCGATCCGCTTGGCCTTGGGGCTCGGGCTGTACATCGGGATGCGGCACGATGCCGAACGGTTCCGCTGCGAGTAGGCCAGGTTGACCGGCGCTTCGTAGCCCGGCACCAACCGCTTGTAGCTGTTGGTGGTGGGGCAGGAGAAGGCCAGAATCGCCGGCGCGTGCTTGAGAATGCCGCCGATCGCAAAGAGCGCCTGCTCGCTCAGTCCGGCGTAGCCATTGCCCGCGAATAGCGGCTGGCCACCCTTCCAGAACGAGATGTGGGTGTGCATGCCGGAGCCATTGTCCGAGAACAGCGGCTTGGGCATGAACGTCACGGTCTTGCCATATTTCTTGGCGACGTTCTTGATGATGTACTTATACATGCACATCGCGTCGGCCATCTCGACCAGCGGCGAGAACTTCAGGTCGATCTCCGACTGACCTGCGGTGGCCACCTCGTGGTGTTGCGCCTCGACGTCGAGTCCGCACTCGATCATCGTGAGCATCATTTCGTTGCGGATGTCCATCAACGAGTCGGACGGCGGCACGGGGAAGTAGCCTTCCTTGTGCCGCAGCTTGTAGCCCAGGTTCGGTCCCATCCCCTCGGCCAGATAGTCGCGGCCACGATTCCATTGGCCTTCTTCGCTGTCGAGGAAGAAGTACCCCGAGTTTGGAGTCTGGTCGAAGCGGACGTCGTCGAAGATGAAGAACTCGGCTTCCGGCCCGATGAAGCAGGTGTCGGCCACGCCGGTACTCTTGAGATAGTTGACGGCCTTGCGGGCGACATTGCGCGGATCACGGCTGTAGTCCTCGCGGGTAATCGGATCCTGCACGTTGCAGATCATGCTGAGCGTGGGGATTTCGGTGAACGGATCGACGACCGCGGTCTCGGCCTGCGGCAACAGGAGCATGTCGCTCTCGTTGATCGCCTGCCAGCCGCGAATGCTGGAGCCGTCGAAGCCCAGGCCCTCTTCAAAAATTTCTTCTTCGAGCTTGCCGACGGGAATGGTGAAGTGCTGCCAGAGCCCGGGGAAGTCCATGAATCGCATATCGATGGCTTTGATGTCCCGTTCGCGACACAATGCCAGGACAGCCTGTGGAGTTAAAGCAGCCATGTCCAGATTTCTCCAATTTCAGGAACCGAAGGGAAAGGAAAAACGAAACCCGTCCGCCTTGTTGGACAGGCAAACTTCACTTGCCAGGGGAAGGCCGGCAAACGGCGAGCAGCAATTTTGTCCGCACTCATCTGGCCGTCTGCGAATCACGCATCCTAACGGAAGAAATGCCGGTTGAAAAGCAACCCGACCGGCCCCGACGCGAGAAAAAGAGCCTCCGGCGAGTCGCCTGAAGGGCAGGGCGTGAACGCAACTGCTTTGTGAACCCCGCATCGTATCGGCCCACGAAAAAAGCGATGGGCGGCCAATTGAGCCGCCCATCGCCATTTCAGGTTTCGTTCTGGCCTGTCGGTGCAGGCGGCCTAGGCCGATTGCAATTCCCGCTCCGACTTCGGAGCGATTAGCCGCAACTGGGTCACGCGATCGTCACATTTCGAGTGGACGCCATTCACGACCGAGCCGATCAGTCGGACGCCCACGCTTCGCAGCAGCGAGGCGGCTTCGTTGATCTTCGGCATTTGACTAAAATCGCGGCGGACCGAGAGAATCGCGCCGTCGGAATATTGGCCAAAGATCAAAGCGTCGGACATGCCCAGCACGGGGGCACCATCGATGATGATGAAATCGTACTCAGCGCGGAGCTTTTCAAAGGCCGGCTGCATCTGCTCGGTAGCCAACGCATGGATCGCGTCGACGTCGCAGTAACCAGCGGTCAACAGCCAAAGTCCTTCGGCATGCGTCGGTCGGATCACATCGGCAACATCGACCTCGGCACGCAACACCTCGCACAGGCCGTCTTCGAGCGGCACGTCAAATAGCGAGTGGAGCGCCGGGCGACGCACGTCGCCATCGACCAGCAACGTCCGGCGGCCGGCTCGGGCCAGACTCGCCGCCAACTGGCTGGCGACGGTCGTGCGGCCTTCTTGCGTCGTCGCACTCGTGACGAGCACCACCTGACGCCGTTTCGCCGACGAGTCGTGCATTAGCAGCGTCCGTACGCTATCGATTGATTCGGTGAGCTGGGCCACGACCGGATGGTCCGGGTCGAGCATCCGGCGAGCCGAGAGGGCGGGCAACGTGCCCACGACACGAATGCCGAGTCCTTCATCCACCTGCTCCGGACCATCTAGCCGACGATTGCGGAACTCAAGGTAAGCAATGCCGAAGCAGGTGAGTGCTAAGCCTGCGACGGCACCCATGCCCGTGATCGTGTAACGCATGGTCGCATTGATCGCCGGGGTGACGGTCGCTTTCTGGATTAGACGAATCCGGTCCGGTGCCACTGCCTCGACGTCAAACTGCTCAAGCTTGAGACTCATGTCGCCGGCGATCTGCTGGAGCTGCTCCAACTCTGCGGCGCCAACTTCCAGTTCGACCGACTTCTGATTCTTTGAAGTCAGCTTTTCGGTTTTCTCCTGAATCGCCTTTGCCAACGCTTGAACCTGCGATTGCAGCACGCCAGCGCGAATCTGGAATTCCTTGCGGAGCGACTGGAGCTGCGGATTGGGCTGGCCACTTTGCGCCCCCATCATCTGCTGCTTGAGCTGGCTCTTGTACTGGGCAATCTGCTGCTTCTTGGCGTTGACTTGTGCCGCGAGGCGATCCGCTTCTCTCGATCGGCCGCCCTTCATCACGCCGGTTTGCGCACTTCGCATGTACTCGAGCTGCATCAGCTCCTGGTTCATCATGCTCATGTTCGGATCTTCGGCGAGCATTTCGTCGACCATCGCGTCGATTGCACCCGGATCCTTGAACTGCGCCTCAGCAACCATGTACGAGGTCTGCACCTCGGCCATTTTGCCTTCGAGTTCGCCGCGGGACTTCGAAGCGTCGGCGATCTCCCGCATCAGCAACTCTGACTCCGGGTCGCGCGTCCGCGAGTCGACATAGCCCAAGTCTTCGGCCAGAAGATTCTGTGTGTCGAGCTTGTTGCGGATTTCATTGCTCAGGCTCGTATAGCTACGCTGTAAGGCGTCGCGGACGACCAGCCGCCGTTGTTCCTCTTCAAATACGACTTCTTTCAAATAGGCGTCCGACACCGCATCGACGAGCTTGCGCAGGTCTTCCCTGTAGTCGGAGTCTCCGCGGAGCGTGATGCTCAAGATCTCGCTGTTCTGCTGGAACGACGGGACCAGTTCGTCGATCAACCACTGCACCTTATCAGGTTCGCGTGCCAAGATGCCCAACGCTTCCATACCGGGGGCCCGCAAGGCGGCTTGAATCACAAAGTAACTTTTCAGGTAGGCCAACTGCGTGCGTTGCAGAATTTCGAAGTCTTTGTTCCCTGTGACTCGGGTGTCTCCGAGCATCGTCTGCTGTTGGCTCGATACGTTAAACAGGGCGATCGCCTGCGAAGTCTCGGGGAACACAAACCAGAGAACTCCGGCCGTGGCCAGCGCCATGACCGAACCCATGCAGAGCGCCAGCAGCCAGCGGCGGCGCAAACAGTTGGCGAACGAGTTGGCGTCCATACCGCCGCGAAGCACGTCGGTCGCCGGCTGGACCGCCTGATGCGCCGGATAAATCACGGCCGGCACATGCCCGTTGGTTTGCGGCACCAGCGCGGACTGGGAATACTGGCCTTCGACCATCGCGTGAGGTGAATTCGGGGATGTCGATTCTTGATCGTCGCGATACGTCATAGAACAACTCTCTGGTGTTGACGGTTAGGCCCGCAAAGCTGAGCCCGGTGGAGCGTTTTCCTCGGCCGATTCACGATCGCAATTGGCTTGCCAAAACGGCTTCCAATCCGCTGGGGGCAAGAAAACAGCGGTAATTTCCCGATTTCGGAAACCAACCCGGGCCTGGGAAGCGAAAAGTCTGCTGCATTTTTTCAACATCTGTGGCAATTATTCAACTGTCCCTACATTCGGGAAAGGTCCCGCTCCCGGCACAGCACTGCCCCGCCAGGCTCAGCGGACCGGAATTGTCGCGGTTCGCCCGCCTACCGGCTTGTACTGAGCCGTTTCGACCGGCACCGTGAGCCTTTCCAGGATTTGTAATTCAATCCACAGGAAACCTAGCGCCAGCGGCATCATGAAGAAGCCAGCCCAATCGTGGCCCAGCTTCTTGGCAAACTCGTTCTCCGGGCCGACTGCCATGTACAACAGGCCGGTCGCGGTGATGCGGATGATATTGACGATCAGCGCGATCGGGACGGCGCTGAGCAGGATAATGAACTTGTCCCACCAAGGTCTCTCGACCAGAAAAACCATCGCCAATGCCAGCGCGAAGAAAATTGTCAGCATCCGCAGACCGCTACAGGCATCGGCAATATTCAAATCGGCGCCCGGGACACTGATCAAGTTTCCCTGACGAAAGGCAGCAACGCCCATCGTCTGAAGCACAAACGTGCTGACCACGCTGGCGAGCGTCTGCAGCCGCCACAAGATGTTGTGTTCAAGCCAACTCGGCAATGGAAACATGAAAAACAGAAACAACATCGCCGGCCACGACCAACGAATCGTATGCCACCCGCCGACCAATAAAAATAGACCGAAGATCACAATCAGAAACGAGTAGCGATCGACGGGCATCATCGTCATGTAGACACCGCCCAGACGGAGCGCCAGACCAGCCACGAGAATTCCCAATCCGGCCCAGCGCTCGATCATCGGCACCGGACGAAACGGCTGGAACCTCATCCATAGCAAGCCAATCGCGAAGATCGGCACGATGTAGCCGTGCGAATACAACGGGTTCGACCACTCTTCCGAGACCAGCGAAAACGTATCCAAATACGCCAGCACCAATAGCACCGTCATCACGATAAGCGTGATCAACGGCACCCGCTGCGCAGGATCGTTCCAGGAAAAATCTGCGGTTTGGATGGCCTGTATGCCGGCGGGCCGAAGAGTGGAAGCAGTGGTCGGGTGGATCGGCTGACTCATGGTGATGTGCATCTCGTGAAAAGTGAACCGTGCGTCGCGGCCGCGACCGACAGCATTGCGTTAACTCAATTGCGTTAACCAAAGCGAATCGACGAACCCGCCATCGCAGTGGCGACGAAGACCGAAATAGATTCTCTGCTCCAATTGAGCGGTCCAAGGAGCAGCCTGCTGCCATGGTCGCCTGAGAGAAAGCGCCGTCCCAATGTGGCCAATGTGGCGGGACTGTTCGACCGCGGCCTCAATCGACCACAACCGAAACGCCTTCCAATCTGGACGGCTCGATCCAAAAACCGTCTCCAACGAACTTCAGATCAAAATATTTCGCCGGTCTCACCGACGATTGACCTTTGAATTGAGGATAAGCGGATCGCGAAAATCTGTCAAACAGACGGAGACCCGCGCGCGGCAAAAAACCTCGAAAAACGCGGAACAAAACGACCATCCGAACTTCGCAAGGCAAACGGTAGCAGTTGCAGCGACTATGACCCCGACCCCGGAACTGGCCGCCACGAGCCAACGCGACCCGAGGTAAAAAAACGGTGGGCCCCAGGCACCCATTTCTCGACCAGCAGCTGCGATCCGTTTTCTTCTACGGTTGGCCCGGACGCACGGTTTGAGGGCCTAAGCGGGAACGGTCCCCCGGCAACATGCCAGCTAGGGGGCGACTGATCGGCCAATTTGCTGTCGGACATCTGATGCCGTGGCACTCGCAGATATCCTGGTTTAACGGGGGAGAGGAGGGCGTTTCCCTGCTCATCATGCCAAATCCCCCTTTTTCACCGGCTAGGGCAAAGTTGGTGGCAGACTTTTCCGATTAGTACGAGTGTGCCGATTTTGTCGGTTACGTGGAAGATCGAGCGCCAGCTCGGTCTCGAGGTTGCCATCGCCCAACGCGAATTGAGAAGTGCCATGATGCTTGCCAATTTCCGTCATCCGCCGTGCTGGACTCGGTTTCGCGGGGACATCGCCCGCGCGATTTGCGTGGCTTTCTGGTTGGCTGCCAGCAGCGGTTGCACGACTTTCTTTGGGCCGACCAATTCGTTTCCGATCACGCCCTCGGACCCGTCCCCCTTGAGTCCGGTGCCGCGCGAGCTCGACAAAGTCTCGTTACCGCCTTACGTAATTGAACCACCAGATATTCTGATGATCAATGCGGTTAAAGTTGTGCCCAAGCCGCCGCACAAGATCGAAGCTTTCGATGGGCTGTTGATCCGCGTGTTGGGCGCCTTGCCCGACCAGCCGATTCAAGATGCGTTTGCCGTCGGTCCCGAAGGCACCGTCGACTTGGGTCCGTCCTACGGGCATGTGAAAGTCGTCGGCCTGACGACCGACGAGGCCCAGTCGGCTATTCAGCAGCATCTGTCGCAAGTCCTCCAAGCTCCACAGGTCTCCGTGTCACTGGCGTTCTCGTCCGGTGCACAACAGATTCAAGGTGAGCACCTGGTCGGGCCCGATGGCCGCGTCAATTTGGGAACTTACGGCTCGGTGTATCTGACCGGCCTGACTATCGACGAGGCCCGCAGCGCCATCGAAGAGCAACTATCCGAGTATCTTGAAGACCCTCAGGTCGTCGTCGACATTTTTGCCTACAACAGCAAGAAATACTACGTCGTGACGCAAGGGGCCGGCTTCGGCGACAACGTGGCCACGGCGCCGATCACTGGCAACGAAACCGTGCTCGACGCAGTCGCAACGATCGGCGGGCTGTCGCAGCTATCGTCGAAGAAAATCTGGATCGCCCGTCCGGCGCCCAATGGCGTGGGCTGCGAACAGATTCTGCCCGTCAATTGGGACGACATTACACAAGGTGCGTCGACCGCGACAAACTACCAGATGTTGCCGGGCGACCGCTTGTTCATCGCTCAGGATCCGTACTTGTTCTTCGACCGGGCTCTGCAAAAGGTCACTGCCCCGTTTGAACGTCTGTTCGGCTGGGTCTCGCTTGGGTACGGCGATGGCCAACCGGATCGATCGCTTCGGCTTAGGCCAGTTGTAGTGAGCTGTGCATAAGAGCGAACAAGCTTGGCGGCAAGCAGGCTCCGCACTGCTACGCGACTGAGATTCGAAAACTTGGGGAGGCAGGATCATGAATCGACTATTGCTTGGTGCACTTGGACTGATGGTGTTGGCGCGACAGGTCTGGCGCTGGGCCGGCCGCCGCTGATCGATCCGCCGACGCCGCCACCGTGCGCGGCCGACGGGACGTGCTATCCGAAAACCGGCGAATGGGGCTACTACCCTTCGCGTTGGCGCACCTGGCCCGGTGTCGAATTTGGAACCGACGCCAAGCAAATCGCCCACTGACGTCCAGGACCAGGTCAGCCCCGAGCTTGGGCCGTAGCGAAACGCCACCGGCCGAACTGGAAGATGCGGCCGCTCCGCCCTCGTCGCCGCAGGCGCGAAGAGCCGGAAGAAGCGCCGACGGCTCCGGTGGCGAATCACCGACAGAAGGCGAAAACCGAACCGAGCATGCCAAATGTGCCGTTGCCGGACGCCGAGACGAGCTCCGCCTTGGGACCGCACCAGCGGACACCGATCCGCCGCCGGCGCTGCCTCGATGCTGTCTGCAGCTGGCGCGTCCCAGGACGAACGTCCCGCAGCCAGGCGGCCGGCGCTCGTCCCGCGGCCGCCCGGGTGTCCACGAGCGATCCGCCGCCGGCGCCGCCTTGGGCACAGAGCGCATCGCTATAAGCCGGGCCATCGGTGACGATTCTGCGGCCCATGCCGACCAGGTGCGGCTGGGCCGCTCGCTTGCTTGACACCCTCCGGGCATGAGCCTACCGTGAAAGGGTCGGTTCTCATCCGCCTTATTTCGCGTGTTCAGGCAAGCGAGGTAATTCTTCCATGATGCGTCAAATGCCCATTATTCCTCGGCGTGCTGGCCCTGGTCGGATCTCACGGTGGCCGAAGCCCGGATGTCGGGCCGGTTCCAAGGCTCGAACATGACCGAGGAGCAGTTTGCCGCGCTACTGAAGAATGTGCCGGAAGATATCGGCGATTGGCACGGCGTGGACCTGCCGGTCGAAGAACAAGTCAAGAAAACGGCCGGTGCACGAGGCTATGTTTCGCGCTCCTATAAGAATGCGATCACCGGCGAAGTCGGTTACAGTTTGGCTGATCGTCGGCCACTCGAAAGACGTCATGCGTCACACGCCCGACATCTGCTATCCATCGTCCGGTTTCACGACCCGCGCTCCGGAGAATTCGCTGCAGTCGTTCGTCTTCGACGGCAAGAACATGGGCGATTTTTACACCAACACATTCGTCAAGGAAGACGGCACTGGGGCGCCAGTTGATCCGCGTCTTTTGGTCGTGGTACAAACCCAATGAAGAGGGCACGGTCGAATGGAAGGCGCCGAAAATCGTGCGTTGGGAATTCGGCAACGCTCCGTCGCTATTCAAGTTGTATTTCACCAGCAACATGCACGACTACCGTGAGACGACGGAAGAGAGCCTGTGCATGAAGTTTGCCAAGGAATTTTTGCCGGTGGTCGACAAGGCACTCTCGACCGTCCAACTCGAGTCGGAAGATGCTCCCGCTCGGCCGACGCCCCCGCCGGCAGATTCTTCGGCGACCTAGATCGGCCTTCGACGATCGCGCGATTCAATGACGCTCGATCTGCACTGGCTGCGATTCATCCGCGCCGCCGCGTCACGCGACCTTCTGCCTGAAAAATGTCGCGGAACTTGTTCCGCAGCGGCCGCGCGCGCGTTATACTGAGGCCAGCGGCCGAGCAAGGTGTCGCCCGCCACACTCTTCGTCTTCTGAATCTCTCGGAGTGCATCATGGCCCAAGCGACGCTCCGCCAGTTGTTGGCTGCCGACGTCATGCAGCGTGACATGGTCACCGTTTCGCCCAGCAACACGCTCCGCGATGCGCTGGCGCTGATGACCGAGAACCACGTCACCGGACTGCCGGTGATGGACGGCAAGTCGAGGTGCATCGGGCTGATCACCGCCAGCGACATCCTCGGCTTCGAAGAAGAACATGCCGAGGACAGTGCCGACGACGGCATGATGCAGCACTTCAACAACGAAATCGGCCGCTGGGAAAGCGTGCCGCTCTCGGCGTTTGGACTCGAAGAGTTTGGCGATGTCCGCGTCGATGAGGTGATGGTGCGGGAGCTGATTTCGGTCGAGCGCGAGACGCCGCTCAAAGAAGTCGCGCAGAAAATGCTCGCCGAAGACATCCACCGCGTGCTGGTGATGGACGAGCGATTCAATCTCTACGGCATCGTCACATCGTTCGACTTCGTGCGCGTCGTCGCGGAGTCGTAAGCGGCCGCTGCACGCATTCGGACTGGTCGCTTAAGCGACCAGTCTGTCGCGGCAGCTAATTGCGACGAATTAAATCGAGAGCGGGTGGCCGTCTTCGAGGCCCAGACGCTTCATCTTCTTGTAGAGCGTCGTGCGATTGATGCCGAGCTGGTCGGCCGTCATGTTGCGGTTCCAGCCGTTCGACTCGAGCACGCTCAGGATGATCTGCCGCTCGGGACCTTCGAGGCTTCCTTGAGCGTCCGCTGGCCGCTGGGCGAGCTGACCATGACGTTCATCGCGCCGCGGATGTCGGCCGGCAGGTCGGCGAGCGTGATCATCGGCTCTTTGCCCAACAGCACGGCCCGCTCGACGACGTTCTGCAGTTCGCGGACGTTGCCCGGCCAGTGGTAGCGCTCCAGCGCGACCATCGCCTCCGGCGCGAAGCCGGTCACCGTGCGGCGGGCGTCTTCGCGGACTTGTTCCAGGAACGACTGGGCCAACAGCGGGATGTCGCTCGCGCGCGATCGCAGCGGCGGCAGCTCGATGTTGATCACGTTGACGCGGTAGTACAGGTCTTGGCGGAAGCGGCCTTGGGCGACCGCCTGCGACAGATCTTCGTTCGTGGCCAGGATCACGCGGACGTCGACTTCGAACGTCTTCGTGCCGCCGACCGGCTCGAACTTCAGCTCCTGCAGCACGCGGAGCAGCTTGACTTGCATCGCCGGGCTGGCGGTGCCGATTTCGTCGAGGAAGATCGTGCCGCCGTCGGCCTGCAGGAACTTGCCCATCTTTTCGCCGGTCGCCCCGGTGAACGAGCCGGCCACGTGGCCGAACAGTTCGCTTTCGAGCAGGTTTCCGGCAGCGCGCCGCAGGCGACTTCGACAAACGGCCCCTTCGCGCGGCTGCTGCGGCGGTGGATCGCGCGGGCGATCATCGATTTGCCCGTGCCGCTTTCGCCGGTGATCAGCACGGTGGCCCGCGTGTCGGCGACGCTATCGATCATGTCGAAGACCCGCATCATGTGCGGGTCGCGGCCGATGACGTTGTCCAGCCCGACGCGGCGGTCGAGCTGGGCCCGCAGGTTCGTGTTTTCGGTCATCACGTTCCGCTGCGAGAGCGCCCGCTCGATCGACATCAGCAGCTCGTCGTCGATCAGCGGCTTGGTGAGATAGTCGAATGCCCCGGCGCGGATCGCTTCGATCGCGCCGTCCGGCGTGCCATAGCCGGTGAGCAGGATCACCTGCATGCCCGGCCAGTTGCGGCGGCATTGCTCGAGCAGGTCGAAGCCGTCGCCATCGCCAAGCCGCACGTCGGCGAGCACCAGGTCGTACGACTTGCGGCGGAGGGTTCCAGCGCGTCGGTATAGCGGGCGGCCGTGTCGAGATCGTAGCCCTGGCCGCGCAGCCAATCGGCCATCGACTCCAGCACGCGGCGATCGTCGTCGACCAGCAGCAGGGAGGATTTATTCATGGATCGTCAGGCTGGGGAGGCGGCAAATGACGGCGATAGTTCGATTCGAGGACCGTGCGACTTGGTTAGGGAATTCTAGCGCAGCGGTGTCGCCAAATATCTACGTCACGCTAGGAGGAGGGTCAACGAAGTGCCGATTTTGCAACTGTCCGGATGTACGGCGGTGCGGATCGTGCGGAAGGTAGGCCGGACCGACTTGTCTAGTCCTGACGGCACATTGGCTGCACGACAACCAACTCCCTCCTGCACGTCAGGAAGATTGGGTGGCCGACTGTCGGGCAGGGTATACTGCGAAAAGTGCCGTCGATTCCAGCACGAGATTGGGCATCGCAGTTTGGATGAGTACAATTTCGGAAGCTGACGAACATGCCGAGAAAGATCCGCGATCTGATCCGTGATCTTGAGCGGGCTGGGTTCCTGAATCGAGGCGGCAAAGGCAGCCATCGAAATTTCGAACATCCGAGCGGGGCGCGCACGACACTCTCCGGCAACGAGGGTGCTGACGCCAAACGTTATCAGGAACGAGAGGTCAATCAAGTGATCAAGGAATCCAGATCGTGAACGACAGCGCTCGCTACATCAAGATTGTCGAGTGGTCCGATGACGATCAATGCTTCGTCGGCCAATGCCCGGGTATCGTCGGCCCATGCTGCCACGGCGACAACGAGGCGGAAGTGTATGCCGAGTTGTGCCAAATCGTGGACGAATGGATCGAGATCGCCAAGCAGGACGGCAAACCGCTGCCGCCGGCGACCGCGGGGCAGGGACTTGCTGAAAAAATTGCGTCCTAGCGATAACGATGACGAGTCTCAACCTCCATCTTGATCAGGCCGACGACCAAGGGTTCGCCGAAATTGTGACTCAGATCGTCACTGGAGCTGTCCTCACTCATAAGCCGCTCGAAGTTTACATCTTTAAAATCGACCATTGGTTTGACCACAAATGGCTTGATTTTTCGGGAAAGTTCCTCGGCGCCGTGGGAAGTTGGCGAAAGCAGCTGCACGGTTCCTCCATTCGTAGCCAATCGAATCATTGATCAATGGCATTATCGCATTGACGAAGGCAGCGGAACGTACGTCTCAGAGGCAACTGACGATGATGTTCATTGCCGCGGCCCATCGCGGGACAACCTATTCCGTCGCTTGGAACAAGTCGCGCCGAATTCGTCCCTATTTTGGTACAGCGGCGACGCTTCCGAAACAGGACGAGGCAGTCTGATGGGGTACATTCCCCTCGAACGCGATTATTGGACTTGGTTTCTCGCTCTGGAATTGAAGGATGATTGGCAAATCGCGCGTCGCAAGAACATTCATGAGTATGAAGTTCGTATGTTCCGCGAGGCGGACGCGGCATCTAGAATTGCTCCGCTAGCAAGCGAATCTTCACGCGAATCGTAGCCGATCGTTCGTTGAGAATCGGCGGCCGAATCTGGTGCCCCGTACGGCCTTCCATCAAGGCAGGCCGATTGGCATTCGCCTGACAGGTGGGCCGCTGGTGGGACCTTCCGTCGTAAGCGGATGCCGCTAGACCGCTGTTTTGACCCCCGTGCGCCACTTATTAGGGCGGAAACTAAATTCTGGAATTTATTTCTCCCGCCTGTAACAGTCCCCTAGCAGGCCGTATGAGAGGGTGAAGCGGGCGAAGACGCCTCACATTCCAAACTGTCACCTCTTTTTCGAGGAGATTTACGATGAAGACTTTCAACACCAAATTGATGGCGGCCCTTTTGATCGGTCCTGGGCCTGGCCGGCAGCGCTTTCGCCTGTGGCGGCGGCGGAAAGTGGCGGCACGGTGGTTGGAATGGCGGCTGAACGGCGGCAACAACAACCGCAACAACCAGACCTGCAACAACAACAGTGGCGGCTACAATAATCCCGGCGGCTACGAGCAACTACGGCCAGGCCTACGAGCCCTTCCACAGCTCCTACATCTGCCAGCCCGGCGACTCGTTCTACACGTCTCGCTGAAGGAATACGGCACCAGCCCGCATGAAGTACATCGCCTCCTACAACCGGATGGCCACCAACGCGGCCTTGGTTCCCGGAACAGCGGTTGATGCTCCCCTCGATCAGTGCCAGCGGCCGGCTGACCGCCTCGCGTGCCCCGGCCGCCGAGTCGCTCGCCCCGGCGAACTTCACACAGCCTGTCGCCAAGACGATCGCCCCGAGTTGCGGCCCCGATCGCCAGCGAGCCGGAGCGGGTCAGCGTCCCGACCGGCAGCACGCTGAAGCTCGACGGCGAGTCGCTCGGCAGCGACGCCGGTGTGGTCCGCCTGCGGATCAGCGGTGTGGCGATGCCGGTCGAAGTGGTCGAATGGTCGGCCGACTCGACGAAGATTCGCCTGCCGAAGCTCGACGTGACCGAAGCCACCAAGGCCGAGCTGGAAGTGGTCCGTGCCGACGGCACCCTGGCCTCGACCAACGCGATCTCGCTGACCCCGCCGCCGGCAGCGTGGCCGCCAACTAGACAGCAAGCAACGAACAAGCTCGCCAATCCGAACCGCCTGCCCAAACACCTTGGGCAGGCGGTTTTTTCGTTTTTGAGACTCTTCCGCCTGGACGGCGTACATTGCCAACGAAGCCAATGTGCTTGCCGTAGGTGCGTGGGCAATCTGTTTCTATAAGATATGAAGAAGGCCGAGGAAGTCGAGCGTCATGCCGTCGGCCACGCAACCTGGCCCTGGAACTCACCGCTGGGAGTTTCAAGATGTCAATCGACATGAGTGGCCTACACGACCTTTCCAACGCCGAGAAATTGCGCATCGTCGAAATGCTGTGGGACGATCTCGGCGAATCGACGACACCGATTCCACTGCCGGAATGGGCTAGTCAAGAGGCCGCCCGCAGACGCGGCTGAAATGCGCGATCCAAACTTCGGACTAACTCACGAAGAACTTGGAATCGCATCGAGAAGCGAAATGGGTAGAGCACTGCGCTACCATCCACTTTTCGAGTGCGATGTAGCGCGAGGCAGCCGGTTGGTACGATCGCCGATTAGTCGGCCTCGGCGATACATTTGTTGAACTGGTGCGAAAGACGACGGCGGAGGTGATTGCTGATCCTGAACGATTCCCCATATCAATTTCAGGTTGCCGCTACGCTCGCGTCGCGAGATTTCCTTACGTCGTGCTGTTCGAACCGACCAGGAGGAAATTCTCTTGATCGGTGTGCTTCATACGGCCCGATCGATGGAAAAATGGCGCGAGCGATTGAGCGAATAAAGCTACAACTTCAGCTCACCAATCCCAGCTCCCGCTATATATGTCCCAAGGCAGCGAGAAGAGGACCACGACCGGCGAGAATAGATTGGGACCGCTCGCTTCGGGTTCGATGCCGGGCGATGCTGCTCGAAACCGGGCCGCTGCGGCGTCGGCTGGCATCGATCGGAATGACCACGCGGAAGCCAGTGTCTTCTTCGCCGCGGGCGTCGCCTGTGACGGCGCCAGGTGACGCGGACGTCGTCGAGGTTGGCCGTGGCGAAGCTGCAACCGCGGAGGACGAAGCCGCCCGGTTGTTCGCTGTTCTGACACCACTCGGCCGCGTTGCCGATCGCGTTGACAGGCCCAGCGGCGACGTGCCGGCCGGCAAGCTTGTCGACGGGCACCGGGCCCAGCTCGCCGAAGAAGATCTGGCAGCGTTCGCGCGTCGGCTCGTCCGCGCCCCAAGGCAACGGATAGCCGCGATCGTTTGGCCCGCGGACGGCGCTCTCCCATTCGATCTCGGTCGGCAGCCGCCCGCCGACCCATGGCAAAAAGCCGCGGCCTGCTCGCTCGAAACGTTGGTCACCGGCAGCGAGTTCTTGAGCGGGTCGAGGTTCAGCGGCTGCGGCCCATTTCTTCGACGCGTCTTGCCAACGCGTGCCGGCCTTCGCCTCGCCCGCGGCCGCCGCGAACTGCTGGTACTGCGCATTGGTGACTTCGTTGAGCGCAACATAAATCGGCTGCTTGATCTCGACACTCGCGCTTCGGCAGTTCGCCTTCGCGGAGCCGTTCGGCGGTGCCGTAGGAATACGTGCCCGGCTTCACGAGCACAAACTCCAGCGGCGCGGCATCGCCCAGCCGAATCGCGAGCACATTCGCTCGGCAGCTGCACGTCGGGGTCGAGATCCGCACCCGGCTTGGCGACGAGCGACTCCGGCAGCTTCGGTTTCTCCCGTTCCAACTCAAGCGAAACCTTGTTGCCCAGCTTGGCGAGTTCCTCCGGCGAAATCGAGCGCGCGAGCGTCACAAAGCCATTCCGTCGCGCTTCGAGCACCAGCGGCTGGTCTTCCTGTTGCTTGTGCGTGTAGGCACCATCGACGAGCGGATGCATCCGCGCCGGCGACGCTCAGCTGGGCATCGGCGGGCGTCACGCTCACCGCACGTCGACATACTTGATGATTGGCTCGAGCTGGACTGCGAACTTCTTCTTCTCCGCCGAGACCTCGATTTTTTGCGTGGCTTGGATGGAATCCCGCTTTACGGAACGTGAGCTTGTGCACGCCGGGCGCGAACGCATAGGTGCCCTCCGGACGAAGCCTAGAGCTGCTTCTCGCCTTCGACGACTTCCAGATTCGGCCGCATCTGGCGTAACGGCAAACGTCACGGGAATCGGCGGCACGCCACCGCCCGAATTGGTACGATACACATACCAAATGCGCCGAGCAACATCGCGGCACAGAGCGGATAGAGCACATACGGCCGACCCAGCTGCTGGTTGAACCAGTCTTTGCTGAAGGCGGTTGCCGCCGCTTTCGATTTGGAGGCGCCGAGCTTCGATTTCGTCGCACCTTCGCCGCTCGTTGGCGGTGGAGTTGCCGCAGCCGCCACGGGGCGGCAGCGGCCGCGGGAGGCAACACGTTGCGCTGCCCGGCGCAAGCTCGCGCACCTTGCCCGGCTCCAGCGGCCGGTCGGACGCCAGCCGCAGCACCTTCCTCGTCACTGCCGCCCGCGACCGGCACCGGCACCAGCGGCCGGTCGGCCAGCTCCTTGAGCACCTCTTGCGCCGTTTGGGCCCGCTCGCCGACGCGCTTCTTGAGCATCCGATCGAGCACCTGGGCCAGATCATCCGGGATGCCCTTCACCAGTTTCTTCGTCGACGCAAGCTCCTCCGGCGAGCTGTGCCACCGCAACCAGGCGACGTCGGCATCGATCGCCCCTTTGCCGGTGCCCGGAAACAAGCTCTCGAACTGCGGTCCCTTCAAGCAGCTCCAGCGCCGTGAAGCCCAGGCAGTACAAATCCGTCGCCGGCCCAAACTCGCCGAACTCCGGCCGGATCAACTCCGGCGCCAAATACTTCTTGCTCCCGGTCGGCACACGCAGCTCGCCACCGACCGCCGTCTGCTCGAATTCGCTCAGCTTCACCCGGCCCTTTTCGTTGATCAACAGGTTCGACGGCCGCACCGTGCCGTGCACCTTCTCCTTTTCATGCAAAAACGCCAGCGCGTCGAGCGTCTGCTTCAAAATGCTCCGCACCAGGTCCGGATCGCTCGGCCCTTCGTCGATCTTCGACGCCAGCGTCCCTTTCATCAGCTCCATGATGATCCAGCCGCGCTCCGGATCGACCGAGTAGACCCGCAACACGTTGTCGTGCTCGAATTGGGCCAGGAACTGGGCCTCGCGCAAGAATCGCTCGCGGTGGCGTGGGTCGCGGCGGCCCGTCTCGTCGAGTTCCTTGATCGCCACCTCGCGGCCCAGCGCCAGGTCGTAGCTGCGGTAGACGACCGAGTTCGTGCCGCGGCCAAGTTCTTCAAACAACTCGTAGGCAGGATGGGAAGACATCAAAAAACCCTATCGATTGGTCGGGGCGAAGCAATTTGCCCACCATCATACTCGATCGCCCCAGGGTTGCTACAATGGTCGGTCGGACGCGAGTCCTTTTACCGCTCCGACTCGGCAACTGACCACTGACCACTGACCACTGACAACTTCCCTCCCCATGGAATCCAAGGAAATCTACCGCGAAACCGTCCGCCACTTCCTGGCGCCCGTGCTGCCGCTGCTGGACGACCCGTCGGTCACCGAAATCCTCATCAACGGCCACCAGACGATCTACTTCGAGCGCGACGGCAAGCTGAACCGCTCCGAGCTGGCCTTCCCCAGCCCGGCCCTGCTGATGGCCGCCGCCCGCAACATCGCCGAGTACACCGGCCGCTCGATCGACGATGACAACCACAGCATGGACGCCCGCCTGCCCGACGGCTCGCGCGTCCACGTGATCGTGCCCCCCAGCTCCCGCAACGGCTGCTGCATCTCGATCCGCAAGTTCAAGCAGTCGACGTTCAATCTCGACTCGCTGGTGAAGAGCGGCAGCATGAGCGACGAAGTGAAGGAGTTCTTGGGCCTCTCGGTGCTGCTGCACAAGAACACCGTGATCGCCGGCGGCACCGGCAGCGGCAAAACGTCGCTGCTCAACGCCCTCTCGGCCGAGATCCCCGAACCGAGCGGATCGTCGTCATCGAAGACAGCTCCGAGCTGCAGCTCAACCAGCCCCACACGGTCTACCTCGAAGCCCAGCCGGCCCGCCCCGACGGCACCGGCCGCGTCACCATCCGCGACCTGTTCGTCGATTCGCTCCGCATGCGGCCCGACCGGATCGTCGTCGGCGAAATCCGCCGCGGCGAAGCGCTCGACCTGGTCCAGTCGATGATCTCCGGCCACTCCGGCTCGCTCACGACCGTCCACGCCACCACCGCCAACGACGCCGCGATCCGCTTAGAAACGCTAAGCCTGATGAGCGACGTCGCCCTGCCGGTGCACGTCGCCCGCACGCAGGTGGCCTCGGCGATCCAGCTGGTGGTGCAAATCAGCCGCTTCCTCGACGGCTCGCGCAAAATCCGCGCGATCAGCGAATGCCTCGGCCTCGACGAAAAAGGCAACTACCGCTTCGCGGACCTCTACCGCTTCGAAGCCAAGGGCCTCTCCCCGGAAGGCAAACTCCTCGGCGAGATCGTGCCAACCGGCGTAGTGCCCACCTTCGCCGAAGAAGTCGCCCAAATGGGCTACCAGGACCGCGTGAAGCTGACAAAGAAACTGTTCAAGGTCACGTAATCGCAATCCAGCCGCGGGGTACATCTCGATGCGCGGTGGCTGCGACGAAGGGTTTTGCTATTTTCTACTCGAAGCTCTCTGTACTGATGGAACATTCTGAGCATGGACGCTGTGAGCACTGTCCCGAGCCACGCGAGGCTTCCCAGTGTTGGTCGCAGCGCCGAGCGTGTTCGCCTTGACGGCCGGCGGATTGCGCGGACGTATTTATCGTCTATCGTGCATTTCGCGTTGGCTGGCAAATGAAGGCTTGGTCGGTATTCGCGATCTTGTCGTTGGCAGTTACGCAATCATACTGGCGTAATTATCCTCAACTGTGGCTTGCGTATCAGGCAACGATCTCAACGAAATGGCATCCAATCCTGCCAACGTTGCAATGTGGTGTGCGGCCACTGCGATTGCCTTCAGCCTGGTTCCTTGGAATTTTGGTGCGATCCCTGCGCCAACGCCTTTGATTCTCGCCAATGCAAAGATGCTCAGCAATTTGGCAACGCACCTACGTACTGCCTCAGACCTATCATCGGAACTTGTCGCGGAATACTCGACCGATGCTGGATGGGACGCATGGCATCCAAAGTCTGATGTATTTCAGTCAGCCGAAGGACAAAAGTTGTGGGGCCGGGTCGTGCCGGTCATCTACACGTCGGCGGAGTCCCCGCGGACCGTGGTCATTCCAATCGACTGGTCGAATTTCTGCGTCTTGGGGCACTCGTCAGCTTTTGCTCATTTCGGCGAATTCTTGCCCTTTGGTGGTCCGGGAACGGGCGGTTCCGTGTCGGCTCACGTGTTGAGCGATTGGAAGCCGCAGGAGAATGTTGGATCGTGCAGGCCGAACTCGACTTGGCAGACACCAACGAAAGAGTCGCCGGATGCCGACTGCTAACTTTTTTCTTTGCCCCTTATTCACGAACTATAGTCGCTCCAACCAATACAGCGGCTTCCGTCGCACATGGGCCACGGCCACCACGAGCGTTTCCTCGGTAAAGGCAGTCAAATACGACGAGGTATGGAAATCGATTCAAGCACACAACGACGCACGTCGCGAGCACCGCCATAGGATTCGAGCTGCGCGAACAACTGCCGACCGTGGCGAATGCGATCGAACGCCTCAGCTACTTCCGTCAGAAACTCGTCTCCCAGCCCGGCGCTGATCGTCATACCACGCCGCGGCTTCGGCAGACTCGAGCTCGGCGTCGTGCAAAATCGTGAGCTTCACGGGTTCACTTTACGAGCCCGATGGTCGGCAAGAAAACCACGCATTCGCGCAATCGATTCATCCGCGTCCGACGCCAGCAACTCTCCGCGTTCATACGCATCAATCCGCCGATCGATCTCTGCCGTCCAGGCCGCGGCGATCTCCGGAGATGCGAACTGCCCGTGATCGAGGCTCCGTTCCAGATGCTCGGCCACGAATGCCCGATCCTCCGGCGGCAATGCCAGCACATCCTGCAAGACTTGTTCACGCACCGTCATCGTCAATCCTCCAACCAAACGAGCAAGATCCAAGATAGATCACGTGCCACCGTCAATTCTATTTCTATTATATTCCTCGGTCATTTAGGGCGTCAAAAAGGCCTCGATTACAAGGAACTTCCTCGACTGCCGCGTTTTTTCCTGGCCGGCCTGTAACACCCGCCCAACCGCCCGTATGAGACATTGTCGCAGGGAAAAACCAAGTGACCTGCAAATCAAAAACCCCTCAGTTTTCAGGAGATACGACCATGTCCGCAATCACCAGCACGTTCCGCAAGTTCCACAGTGACGAAGAAGGCCTCGAGGCCCTGCAAGTTGTGATGATCATCGCCATCGCGGCCGTGATCCTGGTCGCCGCCGGCACCGTCGGCCAATCGGTGGTCGACTTCACCAAGACCAAGCTCAACGCCCTCAAAGACAAGCAGGTCAACGGCTAATCGCCGTCCTCCAAACTCCGATTCGCGTCAAGGCGGCCAATTCCCCCGGGAATTGAGCCGCCTTGATCGTTTTCCTACCTGACTCCCGACTCCCGACTCCTCACTCCTGATTTCCTGTAACACCCGCCCAACCGCCCGTATGAGACTTTGTAAGCAGGAACGCTGGATTGAATGCAAGACAGGGCCTGCAAAACAAAACAAACCCTCAGTTTCAGGAGATACGAAAATGTCCACAATCACCAGCACTGTTCCGCAAGTTCCACAGTGACGAAGAAGGCCTCGAGGCCCTGCAAGTTGTGATGATCATCGCCATCGCGGCCGTGATCCTGGTCGCCGCCGGCACCGTCGGCCAATCGGTAGTCGACTTCACCAAGACCAAGCTCAACGCCCTCAAAGACAAGCAGGTCAACGGCTAATCGCCGTCCTCCAAACTCCGATTCTCGTCAAGGCGGCCAATTCCCGCGGGAATTGAGCCGCCTTGATCGTTTTCCGCTACCTGACTCCCGACTCCTGACTCCTCACTCCTGATTTCCTGTAACACCCGCCCAACCGCCCGTATGAGACATTGTAAGCAGGAAACGAAACCTGCAAAACAAAACAAACCCTCAGTTCAGGAGATACGACAATGTCCACAAAATCAACAGCCTGGTCCGCAAGTTCCACAGTGACGAAGAAGGCCTCGAGGCCCTGCAAGTAGTGATGATCATCGCCATCGCGGCCGTGATCCTGGTCGCCGCCGGCACGGTCGGCCAGTCGGTGGTCGACTTCACCAAGACCAAGCTCAACGCCCTTAAAGACAAGCAGGTCAATGGCTAGTGCGAACCGCACGAGCAAAGATTTGCTCCCCTCAACGTCAGGTGGCCCGGCCCGCTCCAGCTCGCCGAGGCCACCTGATTTTGTTTAGGCCTTTATTTTTCAGACGACTTCCATTCCGTCTCCTTCCATTTGCTGCCCGGTGAAGCGATGATTTCCTACCAGACCACCACCGCCCGCCACGGCGACCGCACGATCTACTTTATGATCACCAAACGCACCTGCTGGATCGCCGCTCTCGCCTTGCCGCTGGTGGTCGGGCCGATCTGGTGCCTGCTGTGGTCGTCGGTAAACCAATCTTCGCCGGCCGCTTGGCTCGGCACGCTCGCCGGCCTGGTGCTGGTGGCAGCCCTCGCTACCTGCACCGTGACCGACGTCCGCGGCCATCGGATCTTTAACTGGACGACCTACTCGGCCTTCCTCTGGGCGATCGCGATCAACGTCGCGGCTTCCCTCTGGCCGGCCGGCGGCGAAGCGATCGTCACGAGAGTCACGTCCGGTGCGGCGGCAGTCGGCCCCGCGTGGCTCGGCGGGGTCGGAATCGGCCAATCCCTCGCTGGAGCTGCCCTCTGCTTCATCATCACGCTGGCCGGCTACCACATGTCGGGCCGCGGCGCGGGCGACGTCAAATTGGCGGCCGCCATCGGGGCCCTTTTGGGCGTCCACCACGGAGTTTTCGCCGTCGCCTATAGCTATATTGTTGCCGCCATCGCGATAATCATCTGGTCTACCTGGGTCATCGGTCCCATGGCGATCATCAAAGCTTCCCTGAGAACCATTGGCAACGTGCTCGGTCCGCTCTGGCCGTTCCCGCCCAGCTCGTCCGACAAGGCGCTGATGCTCCGTCCCATTCCGCTCGGTCCCTACTTTGCCATCGGCACACTGCTGGTGGTGCTGGAACTGGTGCCCACATGGCAATAACACGCATGGCAACCAATCGTCGAGATCTCCGCCATCACCGCGCCAAAGCTGCCGCCGCGGCCTGGCCAGCCTCGAAGTGATCATGACCACGGCCGTGATGCTGCCGATCGCGGCGGCGATCCTCTGGCTCGGCATTAAGATGGCGTCGATCGTGTACCAGGTAATCGGTGCCCTGGTGGCGTGGCCCTTTTTGTAGGAACTCGTTCGTAGCTCGAAAGCGTGAATGCGATGCACCGCCTCCTAACCCACAAATCGAATCGCCGCCGCGGCTGGGCCGGCCTCCGCCGCTTCGCCCGCGACGAAGAGGGCGCCGCCTACACGCTCTCGTTCGTGATGGTGATCCCCATCTACGCACTGTTGATCTGCCTGATCATCGAAGCGGCGCTGATCATGACGGCCAAACTCGGCACGGTCTACTCCGCCTACGCCGCCGCCCGCACTGCTTCGGTCTGGTCGTCCCACACCACCTGGGAAAAGACGCAAGAAGAAGGCCGAACAGGCCGCGATCAAGACGATGGTCCCCTTCGCCAGCGGCACGCAAGGGTTCATCTCGAACCTGCCCACGGACAAGGAAACCGCCGCCGACGGCCTCGCCTACTGGGCCGCCTACCAGGCCTACGCCAAGAGTCCCGAGTCGAACAAATACGTCATCTCCAAATACGCCTACGCCACGCGGAACGTCAAAGTCACGATCGACGGCCCGCCCGCCAAGAGCGACACCCCGATCACCGCCAAAGTCACGTACCAGTTCCCGTTCAACGTCCCCGGCATCGCCCGCATCCTCGGCGACAAGGGACCGGACGGGTATTTCTTCAACATTTCCTCCACCGCGACGATCCCCAACGAGGGCCCGCACAACGACCGCAAAACGATCGGAATCGGCTATGGAACGCTCGAATAAATTCGCCGACCGGCGGACGAGCCGTTTCACCGGTTCGCCCGCCACACGCCAAGGCAAGCTGACGCTCGTCACGTTGATCGCCATCATCGGCATGATGGTGATCGTCGGCTTCGTGGGCAACGCCGGCTACGTCGTGACCGAGAAGATGAACACGCAGAACGCCGCCGATGCGGTCGCCTTCTCCAGCGCCCAGTGGATGGCCCGCGGCATGAACGCCGCCACGGCCACCAACCACCTGCTCGGCGAAATCACCGCGCTCACGGTGGTGATCGAGGGCCTGGGCGGCCCAGAAGCCGACGCCAAGCTCGAGGCCTATCCGCCGCAGGCTCGCATCACCGACAGCATCAACCAGAACTTCGTCAGTTTGGCGACGATCAATGGCCTGCCGATTTACGGAGCGCAAGCGGCCGGCAAAGTCGACGGCAAGTTCCTCGACGTGGTGGTCAACAAGTTCGTGTCGAAAAAGGACGCCAAGCACAAGGCCTGGGCCACGATCTACGACTCGAAGCTCGCACTGAAGAAGTCGACCGCCAAGCGGTTGATCGCCAAATCGATCGCCAATGCCGGCCTGTGGGTGCCGCCGCCTTGGGGTTGGCTCAGCGCGATTGCCGCCTACGCGGTCCACATCAAGATGAACTACGACCTGACCCGAATCGGCATCGAGTACGTGATTCTTGAAGGCCTCGAGCGAATCGTGAGCAGCGACGTGATTCGCAAGCTCAAGGTCGATCTCATCGAACAGAAGTTGATCCCGGCAATCGCCGCCCACGGCGACTACCTGGCCGGCCGGTCGACGATCGTCGGCACGGGCAACCGTCCCAAAGCGGATTCGAGCGTCGTGAATCACGCCATCGGCAAGTCGATGGAGCATCTAGGCAAGGTGTACCACGTGAAGGCGGCTATCTACCCCACGGTCACCACCATCGGCGTTCCCGGCGTCGGCCAACTGAAGCTGGCCAAGATGCGTCTGCCGATCGCACCGGAAGCCCCTCCCTCGATGGCCGGCACGCCCGAAAGCAAATATCTCAAGGCCTGGGGCAACGAAGAGCCCGTCGCCTCCGACACCAAGGACCCGATTGCCGAAATCCAAAAGAAGATGGAGGAGAATCGCAAGCGCACCGAAAAGCGGATCAAGGATCTCGAAAAGGAGATCGCCTTCCTCAAAGATTTGTTCAACCAGGTCCAGGATCTCAAACAGCAGACCGGCGTCGACCAGGACGAGCGCAAGGCCTTCCAAGACGAACAGACAAAGATCACGACCGACATCTCGAAGAAAATGGAAATCCTCGCCCAGCGGAAAAAGGACCTGGCGGAGATCAAGGCCCAGCAGAAAAAGGTCGCCGAGGCCGCCAAGGAACTCGAAAAGATCCCGAACTTGCCCGATAACCTCAGCGCGGACAAAAAGCACTTGGCGCTGACCGGCCTCAAGTCGCCGAACGGCGGCACCAACGGCGGCCTGAACCAGGCCGAGGAACAATACACCCAGTGGGTCCGCGCTACCTATCCGTACGTCGATGCGTTCCGAGCCCCGATCCTCTCCTTGTTCCGCGACAAGCTCGAGATTTCCGGAGCGGGCGAATACTACAAGAAATGGACCGACCGCTACACGCTCACCAAATCGTGGCAATTCCGCAGCGGCTATCGCTTCCGCGCGGTCCAGGGCTCGAAAGAAAAAGGCGAATGGTTTAAGGAAGCGAAGAACAAGCCGCTCACGATGTACGTGATGGTCGAGACTTTCGACCCCGACAAAGCCCCCGAACTTCCGCAGCCCGGCGCCAAGCGTGTGCAAAAGGGCTACGAAGTCTGGACCAAAGACACCACCGAAGGCAAAGAGATGGCCGAGAAGATGATCACCGTGGTGGGCATGACCCACCGCGAGATCGAGCCGTTCTTCTCGCCGATCATCTACCCAGTGGCCAGCAAGTTCGGCATGACAACCTTCGCCCAGGCGATGTACTACAACAGCAACGAGCAGACGCCTGGCGCAAAGACACGAACGGCACCACGCAAGCCAAGCTCGGCTGGGACACGCTCAATTGGGACCCGGCCACCACCGTGCCCGAATGGGGCAACGAGCTCACCAAATCGTCCGCCAAATGGCCCTGGGAGCTGTTCACGTCGAGCACGGACTGGTCGGGCAACGCCAAGGCCAAGCTCAATTGGCAAGCGAAGCTGATGCCCGTCCGCCAGAGTCGGCTCAAGCCGGCCGTCGCGGCCGCCGCCCTCGAATCGACCGACATGGCCGCAAATATCGGCATCACCATCGTGCCGGGCTTCCCGTTCGAGAGAATGGTCACTCACTAACCGCTGATCTCGTAACAGCGTCCCATCCCCCACGTAATAGAAGCAAATAATCCGCAAACGTACAGACGAAGCGCAATGATCAAAGTCACCCACCCCAAATCGAAACGCCGCGGCGTCGCCACGCTCGAGTTTGTGATGGCGCTGCCGCTGTTGTTCGTGCTGATGATTTGCATCATGTGGGAAGGGTTCTGGCTGATCGGCCAGGCCGAGGTGCTCATCACTGCCCGCAACGATGCTTGGAAGAAGCGGTTCGACAACGTCGCGGACGCACCGCTGATGTTCCCCGTGATGGACGACCCCGTGCCGCTGGGCCTCTACCACGCGAACCGCGATTACGTCACCGAGAAGGCGAGCACAAAGGTCGATATCACTCCCGCCTTCAACGCCATTCCCGGCCCCGAGTCGTCTCACACAATCCTCGCCGGCTCGTGGGACTCCAAAGCGATGCCGCTCAATAAGCCGCCCGACTTCGTCCTGATGGGCAAGGCCGCGATCATTGGCGGCTTCGGCAGCATGCTCGACCTCGCGTCGGCAACCTCCGACCCGCTCGGCCTCGTGGAAAAATTCACCGGCGCCCGCAAAGAGAGCGAACAGATTGATCGCTCGACCAAAGACGAAGCGAAACAAGACGAACAAGGCGGCACGTCGGGCGGTTCGGGTGGCGGAGCAGGTGGTGGCGCAGGCGGAGATGGCAAGACTCCCGAGCAGGCCAAGCAGGAATCCAAGGAAGAACTCGAACGACAGAAAAAGCTGGTCCGGGAACGATTCAAAGCACTCGGCGCTACGGTCAGCTACAACGACGAAGTCAGGCCCGTCAACGGCGAACTCGATGCCGCCCAAGATGCCGTCCTCGCCGCACAGACCGAAAGTGAGCAGAAATCGAAGGCCGCCCGCGAACGAGAAGGACGAAGAGAACAAGAAAAAGCTGCAAGAGGAAGCGGCCCGCGCCAATCGGAAATACGAACTCGCCAAGATCACGTTCGAGCGCCTCAAAGCCGAGTGCATCAGCGTCGCGAACGAGGCCGAAGGATTAGGCATCGAACGATTCGAACTGAACCTCTCGGTGAGTCGCGGATTTTGAACAAGCCGTCAACCACGCCCGACGCCGTCCACGAGGTGCCGAAAGCAGGTCGGCTCGATCGCGCCTTCCGCGCCGCGATGCTGCTCCTGACGTTCGCCGTCTGTTGTTACGTGGCCTGGGGATTGGGCCGCTGGTGGGCTCTCGCGCAACACGGTCCGCCACCGCTCGATACGCACTTGTCCGACGCCGCCGAACTCGATCCGTTCGCCGCCGCACTGCGGCGGACAGTGGGCGTTCGACGAGCTCGATTGGAACCTCGAATCGAAACTCTGCGAACGCAATGCCCTCGACGCCGAGTTCGCACCGGCTGGGCAACTCTCCCTTGTCAAAACTCGACCCGCAGCTGCCCGACACCGATCCCGAAATCGTCGAAATGATCACCGCGATGCAGGTCCAACCGGTCGAACGATCCGGCGACCTGGTCTACCGCGTCGAGCGTCCGGACCTCCGCGCGGAACTGATCACACGGAAAGTCGCCGGGCAGTCGAAGACCGTCGCCTTCGCCATGGCCTACCCACAAACGAGCGACACCTGGCAGCTTTACGTCTTCACTCCCAAGCAAACGACCGACGACACCCAATCGGCCGCACCCCACCTGCTGCCCCTCCCCACGGGCGCCCACCGCAGCGGCGGTCGCTTCGCCGACGACGGCCGCGTGCTGCTGGAGCTGATCTCCCTCGACTCGACCGCCGACAAGCTCGTCGCCGATTGGAAAAAGGCCGGTTGGCAAATCCGCCCCAGCGGCATCGCCAATCCGGCCGACTTCAGCGTTCTCTGTGCCCGCGGCAACGACACCGTCTACGCCTGGAGCGGCGACCCGCACGATTCCCTGCAAAACCTGATGCTTGTTAACACTCCGACTCCCGCGGATACTAGTCCATAAGTTATCTGCGCAAGGTGATCGGCTTTCTTCCGGAGATCGACGCATGAGCCACGTGGCGAAGTTATCAATCGCGGTCCTGCTCGCGCTGTTGGCGGCGGGCCTCAACGCGATGTGGCTCAGTGCCTCCAAGCGCCCGCCCACTTTCGTCGCCGTCAGCATCGACGTGCCCCAAGGCCAGCCGATCGTCGACGAGATGCTCACCAGCGTCCCCGTCCCCGGCGATGCCGACAAGCTCCGCGAATCGCTCATCCCCTTCAGCAGCCGGGCCTTGCTCTTCGGCATCCCGGCTTCGCGCAACTACATCGCGGGCGACATGGTCTTCCAGCGCGACATCCAAGCGCCCAACCAGCTCTCGAAATTCGAAGTCCTCGGCCCGTTCAAGCTGATCAGCGTCGGCGAGCGGTTCAAATCGCCCAGCGACGAGCAGGCCGAACGCCCAAGCCAGCCAGGGCGGCAACAACGTCACCATCGCCGTGAGCGCCAATTTCGACGACCGCACCCGACGGCTGCTCGAAATCATCGACCCCAGCCGCCGCGGCACAAGCGCGAAGCAAGCCCAGCGGATCGTCGCGGTGCAGGTGATTCCCAAGAACGAGCTCACTCCGGCCGCCAAGCTCGACGACAAAAACGTCGTCTATCAAACTGTCTCGCTCGACGGCATCGAGAACGTGCCGCGCGTGCTCTTGGAGGGCGACGTCGTCCGCTTCGTCGTCCCGGCAACCGATCAACTGTAACTTGTCGCTGCAACCAGCAGATGCGTCATGAAGATCTGGTACAACAACATCATCGACACCGAGCGGCACGTCGTGGAAGTGCAGGGCGATCGCATCCGCATCGGCCGCGCCGCCTCGAACGAAATCGTGCTCGACAGCCCCTACGTCGCCGACGAGGCGGCCGTCCTCTATCGCCGCGGCAACGCCTGGGAACTCGTCGCGCTCGGCATGAACGGCGTCACGCTGGGCGATCGCCAGCTCTTCGGCGGCGAGCGGTGCGACATCCGCGGCACGCCAGACCGATCTCGCTCTTCCCCTATTCGCTCACGCTCGACCTGCCCAGCGCCGCCGAGACCACCCGCGAACACCAGCGGCTGTTGCTCGACGAAAAAATGTCGACGCTGATCCGCGACCTCCACGTCGAACTGCTCGGCGGATGGACCTCACCGGCGACACCGCCTCGAGCCTCTCGAACGACGATGAATACCTGCTCCGCATGGAGCGGACGCTCGACAACATCGCCCGCAGCCGCGAAGAGCTCGCCAGCGGCAGCACGCCGCTTGGCCTCCCATCTGGCCGGCTACGGCCTCCGCGACCGCCTGCTCGCCCATCTCACCACCGAGCCGACCGTCCGCCGCGACCACGGCCTGTTCACCGACCGCCACTGGAGCCGGCTCGTCACCGCCGTGCCCGAGCGCGAAACCGAAGTCGATTCCACGGCCCAGTACATCGAAAAGCTGATCATCCCCGCCAAGGACGCCGCCGGCAAAGACCTCCCGTCACCGCACGGATCGACGCGGTGGAGCAAAAGTTCTGGGCCGCCTGGGACTCGATCGGCGACCGCATCCACGAAGGCTTCAAGTCGTACCTCGCCCTGCGGTACCTCAAGAAAGAACTCAAGGACATCATCTTCGGCTACGGCCCGCTCGAAGATTTGCTGCGGCTGCCGAACGTCTCGGAAATCATGGTCGTCGACCGCCAGCACATCTACATCGAACGCGGCGGCAACCTGCAGAACTCCGGCCGGCGGTTCATCTCGGACGAGGTCATCGAATCGATCATCCAGCGGATCGTCGCCAACGTCGGCCGCCGCATCGATCGCTCGCAGCCGCTGGTGGATGCCCGCCTCTCCGACGGCAGCCGCGTCAACGCCGTGATCGCGCCGCTGGCGGTGAGCGGCCCGACGCTCACGATCCGCAAGTTCCCCGAACGCAAGCTGCTGGTCGACGACCTGATCGCCAAAGGGGCGATGACCCGCACGGCCGCCGAGTTCCTCCGCGCCGCCGTGCTCGGCCGCCGCAACATCCTCATCTCCGGCGGCACCGGCACCGGCAAAACCACGCTCCTGAATTGCCTCAGCGATTTCATCCCCGACAAGGAACGCATCGTCACCGTCGAAGACACGGCCGAGCTGCAGCTCGCCAAGGAGCACGTCGTCCGCCTCGAAACCAAGGGCGCGAACGTCGAAGGGCACGGCGAGTACACGATCCGCGACCTCGTGAAAAACGCCCTCCGCATGCGGCCCGACCGGATCGTCGTCGGCGAGTGCCGCGGCCCCGAAGCGCTCGACATGCTGCAGGCCATGAACACCGGCCACGACGGCTCGCTGACCACGATCCACGCCAACAACTCGAAGGACGTGATCCTCCGGCTCGAAGTGCTCGTGCAGATGGCGGCCGACCTGCCGGTCGATTCGATCCGCCACCAGATCGCCTCCGCCGTCGACGTGATCGTCCAGCTGCGACGGATGCACGACGGCCGCCGCGCGATCGTCCAGATCACCGAGGTGGCCGGCATCAACCCGGTCCACGGCAAGCTGGAGATGCGCGACCTGTTCCTGCTCGAGGATTTCGAAACGGCCGGCGCCCAGCTCGAGCCGACGGGCCGGCTCCCGACGTTCATCGGCGAACTGATCGAAAGCGGCATGCTCGACCTGGCCACGTTCTACGGCGACGGCCCTTTGGCGGCTTAACGGAGACGGCAACCGGCAATGGGCTTCATCCTGTTCAGTTCGGCATTGGTCTTCGCGGCCGTCTTCCTTGCCTCCCAATCGGGCGCGCAGGTGTGGGACGACGTCACGCGCCGCTACGTTGCCGACCTGACGCCCAAGCTCGACTCCCTCTCGCTCGACCGCACCGAGCTCTCGGGCTACTTGCGGGTCTGGGGCATGTCGCTCGTCGGGGCGTTTATCCTGGTGGCGTTCATCTTCCAAATGCCCCCCGTGGCGATCGCAGCCGTGTACCTGGTCTACGTCGCGCCGCGAATCATCCTCGATCTGATGATTCGCCGCCGCCGCGCTCTCCTCCGCGATCAGATGGTCGCGGCCACGATCGCGCTGGCGAACACCTCGCGGGCCGGCCTGTCGCTCGCCCAGGGGCTCGAAACCGTCGGCAAAGAAACGCCCGAGCCCCTGGCCAACGAGATCCGCCGCGTCGTCCGCGAGTACAAACACGGCCGGCCGCTTCCGGAGGCGCTCCGCGCCGCCAAGGATCGGCTCAACATCGATAGCTTCACGCTCTTCGCCGCCGCGGTGCTCGTGAGCCTGGAGCGCGGCGGCCGCATCACCGACGCGCTCGAACGCATCAGCCACAGCCTGCAAGAGACCCAACGCATCGAACGCAAGCTGGAAGTCGACACCGCGAGCGGCAAGAAAGTCGTCTACATCCTCACCGCCTTCCCGTTCTTCTTCCTCGGCCTCTCCTATTTCATGAATCCGGCCGGCACCACCACCGTGTTCCAATCGCTCCTGGGCCAGTTGATCCTGCTGGTGATCATCGGCCTCTGCTATTTCAGCTTCCGCTGGAGCCAAAAGATTCTCACCATCGAAGTCTGACGCACCCGAACATGGAAATCTTGCTCAACAACCCGACGTTCCAATCGAGCGGCTACCTGCTCTCGTCGGTGTTGCTCGGCGCGGCGTTGGGATATGGCCTCTGGCAATTCCTGGCCGTGCTCTCCTATCCGCGCGAGCTGCTGGGCGAGTCGCATCCCTTCGAGCTCGAGCGCCGCAAACAGCTCCGCGACGGCAACGCGATCTACCGCTGGTTCGAGCCGATCATCGAAGAACTCGGCACAGCGTTCCGCAAACATCCGCCCACTTCGCTCGACAATTTGGAGCACAATCTCACGGTGAGCCGCGAGCCGCTCCCCTGGCGACCCGAAGAATTCCTGGCCACCAAGTGGGTCGAGGCGATCGTCTCGGGCGTCGTCCTGTTCTCGATTCTCTGGCTCGCCGGCTGGTACAAATCGGCCGTCGTGCTCGGCCTCACCGTCACCGTGACCTACGCCCTCCTGATGCCCAAGACGATCCGCGACCGCGCCAAGCGCCGCCTCTCCCGCATCCGCAACCGGCTGCCGTTCGCCGTCGACCTGATCGCGCTCACCATGGAAGCGGGCGGCGGGTTCCAGGAATGCCTCGCCACCGCGGTCGCCGAGAACGGCAAGGACCACCCGCTCACGGAAGAATTCGCCGAAGTGCTGCGGCAGATTTCGCTCGGCCGACCGCGGAACGAAGCGCTCCAAGCCCTGCAAGACCGCCTGCTGGATGATGATGTGAGCGAAATGGTCTTCGCCATCAACAAGGGCGAAGAGCTGGGCACCCCCTTGAGCGCCATCCTCCGCGAACAGGCCGAGCAGATGCGACTCAAGCGCTCGCAGCGCGGCGAAAAGGCGGCCGCCGAGGCCCAGGTCAACATCGTCTTCCCCGGCATGGTCGTGATGATCGCCTGCCTCCTGGTGGTGATCGCCCCGATCATGCTGCCGCCCATCCTCGCGCTGTTTTAGAATCAAGTCACGAATCAGAGACCAGCCATGTCTGCCAACATCCGCGTCGAATCGGGCATCTCCGCCGGCACCAAGGTTTGGATCGATCGCCCCGTGCTGCGAATCGGTAGCGATCCGCAGTGCGACGTTTGCCTCCTCTCGGCCGAACTCGCGCCCCACGCGATCACGCTCGAATTCCGCGACGGCAACTACCGGGCGTACAATCGCAGCCAGTCGCCCGTGAACATCGGCTCGACCGTCGTCCAGCCCGGCGCAAACGCAGTCTGGCAGGCCGACGACACGCTTCAACTCCCCGGCGACTTGCGGCTGGCGCTCGAAATCGACGGCGACCCGCGTCCCGCGCCGCGGCCCGATTCGCAATACGACGACGGCTTTGACGATGAAGTCGCATCGCTGCCCATCGACGCGATCGGCCGCCGGCACCGAGGCCGAGGCGGCCGCCAAGAAGTCGAAGAGCTCCATGATCCAAATGGCGATCATCGGCATCTGCGTGCTGGCGATGGCGGGCCTGTTGATGATGAAGAACAGCAGCGGCAAAAGTGATTCAGCAGCAGCCGCCGACCGACCCACATTCAACCAAATTGTCCAGGACTCGCTCACCAAGGACGACTCCCACCGCGCAATCGTCCGCCGGCTGCAGTACGCCCAATCAGCGATAGTTCGCTACGGCTATCGAGGCAACAAGCTGGCCCACGAACGCTTCTCCGAGCTCCGCGACCAGCTGGTCCACCACGTCGAAGCCCTCCCAGCCGAAAAAAAAGCCGACTCCGAGCAGATTCTCTCCTACGTCGAATACCAGCTCGGGCGACTGTAGTGACAAGGTGGGAGGGCGAGGCTCCCGCCGAGCCTTGCCCTGAATATAGGGCCGAAGGCGAATTCTTTTCCGTCAGCCTGTAACACCCGGCAAACCCTCCGTATGAGATGATGTAAAAACGCTCCCTCCGAGCACCAAGACACCGGATACGAAGGATTTTGCCATGAAAACCGCCATTTACTGCAGTGTGTTGACCCTCGTTTCCCTCTGGTCGCTGACCTCCTTCGGCCAGGGTTCCTGCCACAACAACAACGGCGGCGGCTATCCGAACGGCGGAGATCAAGGCTATCCGTACAATCCAGCCGATCCTTATGGCAACGGCGGATCGACCTATCCCGGCTATCCCAACCAGGCTCCAAACACCTACCCCGCAGGCAGCCAATACGGCGCCGGCCCCTATTCCAACGCGACTCCCCAAATCGCCGCCGCGATCGCAGCCGCCGCGGCCGCCCCGAAGGGCCCGACCGCTCGCATCACGGTGGTCTCGGCGAACTCCTCGGCGCCCGCCCTGGCGAGCCTGAAGTCGAGCTCCGCAAAGCTCACGATCGTCGCCGACGAGCCGATCGCCGAGCCGAAGCCGATTGAAGTCGCCGTGACCGAACCGGCGCCCGTCATCAACGAGAAGATCGCCGGCCTCGTGGGCACCTGGAAAGCAGTCGCCCGCCAAGGCGACGGCGAACTCACCACGGTCGAGCTCCACCTCGACAACCGCGGCTGGGCCGAGCTGACTGTCCCCGGCAGCGACGGCAAGCCCTCGACCACCAAGAGCCGCGTCAACCTTGAGAACGAAGAGCTGATGCTCACCGCCGCCGACAAAGTGGTCTCGCTCGGCAAGCTGGTCGACTTCAACACCCGCCAGATGGTCCTCGAGCGTGCCGAAGGCCGCATGACCTTCGTCCGCCTGTAGGCCGATTCAAGAAATCAAAAAAATAGCAAGCTGCCCCCGCAAAGTCGGGGGCAGCTTTTTTTATTTCATGTCCCGCTTCAGGCCCGAGCGCGTCGCTTGTGTCGCAAGCGGATCGTCGGGCCAGGCATGTTTCGGGTAACGGCGGCGCAGTTCCTTCTTCACCTCTGGGTAGCCATTCTGCCAGAAGCTCGCCAGGTCGGCAGTGACTTGCTGCGGCCGGTAATTCGGTCCCAGCAAATGGAGCACCAGCGGCACACGACCACCGGCAATTGCCGGCGTCGTCGCCAGCCCAAAGACTTCTTGAATCCGCACCGCGAGCACCGGCGTCTTGCCGACTTCATACGCGATCGCGTGCCGGTTGCCGCTGGGGAGTTCCAACTCCGTGGGCGCGAGCCGATCGATCTCCGCGAGTCGATCAAACCCGACGCGCGCCTGCAGCCACGCGAGCCAATCGGCACCGCGCAATTCGTCGAGCGACCGCAGGCCATGACAAATCTCCGGCAGCATCTCTTCGAGCGCCGCTTGTTCGAGCGCCGGCAGGTTCAAATCGGGACGGACGTCGGCGAGCCAGCGGACACGGGCTAAAAATCTACCCGCCGCCGTGTCGGCCCCCGGCAGCACGCGTTCGAGTTGTTGTCGCGCCTGCTGAGCCAAGAGCGCCGCCGCGGCCGCCTTGTCGCCGATCGCCACGGGCGTCTCCTCGAGCATCAGGTCGGCCCAGTAAGTCCGTGCCCGGGCTTCGACCTGCCCGCGCGTCGGATTGAAAAACAACTCTTCGACTTTGCGAACCAAATCCGTCGGGAAGCCACTCTCGCTCCACCGCCGAGACCTGCCGCGCCGCGCTTCGCCGCCAGCGTCATTGAGCTCGATCGCCAAAAACAACGGCTCGCCGCGGACCCGCGACGACGAATCAAGCCGCACTCCCCGCCCGCCGACCATTAGCGCCCGGTCCTGCGTCCCCGCGCAGCTTCGCCAACCGGTCGGGAAACGCTTCGAGTAGCGCCTGCATCAACGCGAGGTCCGGCCGCTCCGCCCGCTCGGCACGTTTGAAGTCGGCCAGGTGGAACAACTGCTCCGCCGCCCGAAGCACGTTATGCGCTCCGCCGGGATGAAGTTCCAAATCAGGGTCTGAAAACCGCATCCCGCTGTGAAACGCCTGCAGCGCCGCCACGCGATCGACCACGTCCGACCGCGTCCGCACAGTGTTATAATCTCGCGGCCCCTTGCGGCCATGCTGCGCCGATCGAAACGGATCGCGCTCT
The DNA here is from genome assembly GCA_963847905.1 of uncultured Planctomycetota bacterium. Classification (GTDB taxonomy): domain Bacteria; phylum Planctomycetota; class Planctomycetia; order Pirellulales; family Lacipirellulaceae; genus DASYDU01. The sequence continues at coordinate 99,451 of CAWKBP010000015.1, forward strand.
GACAACAGCGCCGCCGCGACCGACGTCTCCCGCAGCACTCCATGCCGCGCCCCGGCCAAAAGCAATCGCCCCAATCGCGGATGCGCCGGTAGCCGCGCGAGCTCCGCCCCCAGCGGCGTCACCCGATCGTCGGCGTCGATCGCGCCGAGCATCGTGAGCAGCCGCCGCGCATTGTCGACCGCCTCGGCCGGCGGCGGATCGAGCCAGGGAAAATCGCCCCGCTCGCCGATGGCAAACAGATGGAGCAGCGTCTCGGCCAGATCGCTCCGCAGAATTTCGGGCGTCTCCGCCGCCGGCCGCCCGCGATGCGACGACTCATCCCACAGCCGCCAGCACACGCCCGGCGCCGTCCGCCCAGCCCGACCGGCTCGCTGCTCCGACGACGCCTGCGAAATCGGCACCAATTCCAGCCGCGGCAAACCGGTCGCCGCCGACACATGCAGCTGCCGCGCCTGCCCCGAATCGATCACTGCCGTGACGCCCTCGATCGTGAGCGAAGTCTCCGCCACATTGGTCGCCAAAATAATTTTCCGCTGCCCCAAATCGGCGAGTGCCCGGTCCTGCTGCTCCGCCGGCAGATCGCCAAACAGCGGCACCAGCGCCAGCCCTTGCCGCTCGGCCATCGGCGCAAGTGCTTCCTGCGCACGCAAAATCTCGCCCACTCCCGGCAGGAACACGAGCACATGCCCCGGCGTATCTCGCACCGCCTCCGGCACCGTCGCCGCGACCAGTTCTGCGATCGTCCGCCGCTCGCCACGCCGCTGGTAGCGGATCGCCACCGGGAACCGCCGCCCCTCCGCATGCACGACGGGACAGTTGCCAAGCAGCCGCGCCACCGGCTCCGCCGCCAACGTCGCGCTCATCACAATAATACGCAAGTCGGGCCGCAGCGTCTGGCGAATCCGCTGCACCAGCCCCAGCACGAGGTCCATCTCGATGGTCCGCTCGTGAAACTCATCGAGCACCACGGCGCCGATCCCATCCAGCGACACGTCATCCAAGAGCCGCCGCAGCAAGATGCCGGTCGTCGCCACCACCAGTCGCGTGTCGCGCCCCACACAAGAATCGAAGCGAACTCGATAGCCGACCTCCTCGCCCACGCGCGAGCCGCGCAATTGGGCGATTCGCCGCGCCACGGCCCGCGCCGCCAGCCGCCGCGGCTGCAACAAAATCACCTGCTCGCCCGCCGGCAAATCGTCGAGCACCGCCGCCGGCACCAGCATCGTCTTCCCCGAACCCGGCGGCGCCGTGACCACGACCGCCCCGCCGCGCGAAGCGGCGACGGCCTCGGCAAGCACGCCGGCAACAGGCAAATCGGGAAGTGGAGGTTCGCTCATGGTCGTCCAATTGTGCCCGATCGAGCAGCGTTCGTCATCCGCTGGCCAATAGGCCTCACGGCGGCACCCCTATAGAATGGAATGAATCCTCGCCCGCCCACTCTCACCCTTGGCATCCGTCCACCATGATTCTCGTCGAGCGGCTAGATCCGGCTTTGGATGCCGTCGACGTGTTTCGCCGCCTGGCGCACCTGCCGCACGTGCGTGTACTTCGACAGCGCCGACCGCGGCGGCCCGACGGGGCGCTACTCGTTCGTCGCCGCCGACCCGCTCCGCTGGTGGGACTCTCCACAAGCGCTGCCGGAGATTCGCACACTGGCGGCGCAACTCGGCGCGGAAACCGCACGACCCGACTTGCCACCCTTCCAAGGCGGACTCGCCGGCGTATTCGGCTACGAGCTCGCGCCCGAGTTCGAGAACGGTGCCAATCGCCGGGATCGACGAGTTCCAACTGCCCCCGCTTGCCATAGGCTGGTACGACGTGGTCGTCGCCTTCGACCACGAGCAAAACGCCGCCTGGCTGATCTCCCAGGGCGGCCCCAACACCGACCCCGCCGCCCGCCTCGCACTGTTTCGCAAACTCCTCCAAGGCGAGCTCGCTTCAGCGAGCGGGGAGTTCCAGCCCGCCCTCCCAGCTCTCAAACTCCCCGACCTCGCCCCCCAACACCCCACCGGCATCGAAAACCTCACCAGCACCTTCTCCGCCGCCCACTACGACCGCGCAGTCCGCCGCACGATCGAATACATCTACGCCGGCGACGTCTACCAGGTGAACCTCGCCCAACGGCTGCTCCATCCCGCCCACGGCTCGCCGGTCGACCTCTATTGCCGACTCCGCGAGCGGAACCCCGCGCCGATGGCCGGCTACCTCGACGGCGGCGGTTGGCAAATCGCTAGCGCCTCGCCCGAGCGGTTCCTGAAAGTCGTCGACTCGCAAGTCGAAACGCGACCGATCAAAGGCACCGCCGCCCGCACCCGCGACGAGGCCGCCGATCGCGCCAGCGGCCACCAGCTCACCATCTCGCCCAAAGATCGCGCCGAAAACGTGATGATCGTCGACCTGCTGCGCAACGATTTGTCTCGCGCCTGTCGCCCGGGCAGCGTCCGCGTCACGCAGCTTTGCGAACTCGAGTCGTACGCCTGGGTACAGCACCTGGTCTCGGTCGTCGAAGGCACACTCCGCGACGGCGTCGGCCCAATCGACTTGCTCCGCGGTCGCGTTTCCCGGCGGCTCGGTCACGGGCGTCCCCAAGATCCGCGCGATGCAAATCATCGCCGAGCTTGAACCCACCGTCCGCGGCCCCTACTGCGGCTCGCTCGGCTACCTGGGTTTTGGCGGCAGCATGGACACGAATATTCTCATCCGCACGATCACCGCGGCCCGCGGCTGGTGGCAAATCCCCGTGGGCGGCGGCATCGTCGCCGATTCCGACCCCGCAGCGCGAGTACGAAGAAACCTGGCACAAAGCCAAGGGCATGCTCCAAGCCCTGCGTCCGTAGTCTTGATTCAAGCTCATTTTGCCGCCCACGGGCGCTGGCAGCCCCGGTCTCGACGGGTTAGCATCGAACGTGGAGGGGTTACCACTCGGTTGGCAATCCATTGGGGAGTCGTGTCATGCGGAAGTCTGTCGTCGTTCGTTTCGTCCTCTTGTCGTGCGCGCTCGCTGTGGCCACGGCGTCGCAACAAGCCCAAGCGCAAGCAAACGCGCAGGCAAACGCGCAGGCAAAAACCGAGTGGGGCGGCGGCCAGTCGCGCTGGCGCAGCATCCTCAGCAACCGGCCCGGCTTCTACGGCAGCGACGAGTCGATCCGCATCGCCGAGAACGTGCTTCTCTATCAGAACGACAACGGCGGTTGGCCCAAAAACATCGACATGGCCAAGCCGCTCAGCGACGCCGAACAGGAAAAGCTCCGTCGCACGCACAACGAGCCCGAAACGATCATCGACAACGGCGCCACCTGGACCCAAATCCGCTTCCTCGCCCTGATGCACTCTGCCACCGGCGACCAGCGATTCGCCGACGCCGCCCTCCGCGGCATCCACTACGTGCTCGAAGCCCAGTACCCCAACGGCGGCTGGCCGATGATCTATCCGCTTCGCAAAGGCTACTACTCCCACATCACCTTCAACGACGGCGCGATGATCGGCGTCATGAATCTGCTCCGTGACGTTGCACAGAACAATAAGTCTCGACGACGGCAAGCAGCCGTTCGCATTCGTCGACGCCGCGACCCGCGAGCGCTGCCAGCAGGCGATCGACAAAGGCGTCGAAATCATCCTCGCCACGCAGATCGTCGCGGGTGGCAAACCGACTGTCTGGTGCGCCCAGTACGACGAGACCACTCTCGAGCCCGCCCCGGCCCGGGCCTACGAGCTCGTCTCCCTCAGCGGCCAGGAAAGCATCGGCATCGTCGAGTACCTGATGAGCATCGACCAACCGAGCCCGGAAGTGAAGCGATCCATCGAGTCGGCAGTCGACTGGTTCAATCGCTCGAAGATCGAAGGTCAGCGCGTTCGATGGGTCGGCGATCGGAAATCGAAAGAAAAGGCCGACCGCGTCGTCGTCGAAGACCCCACGGCCGACCCCATCTGGGCCCGCTTCTACACGATCGACACCAACCGCCCGATGTTCGTCGGCCGCGACGGCATCATCCACGACCACCTGGCCGACATCGAACGCGAACGCCGCACCGGCTACGCTTGGCTCGGCGACTGGCCGAAGAACATGCTCAACAAGAAATATCCGCAGTGGCAGCAGAAGTGGGGCGGCCAGTAGCGACGAGCAGATTTCACGGAAACAGGGAGAGCGATGGCGATGGACGGAGCGACAATCGAATCCGTTGATAGCCCAACACAATTTGCCGGGCTCGTCGACGGCTTGATCCCGCGCGACAGCCAGTTTGCCACCGAGTTCGTAAATCGCCTACTCCAACTCGCTCGCGATTCACCGACAAGCGACGTCCATTTCGATCCGACGAGCGACTCGCTCTATGTGCGTTGGCGGCTCGATGGCGTGCTCCAGCCACTGGGACGGCTGCCAAAAGAAGTGGCGCCCGAATGTGATCGCGCGGCTAAAGGTGCTCGCGGGCCTCTTGACCTACGAATCCGCCCTGCCGCAAGAAGGGCGGATTTGCGACGACCGGCTGCGGCTCGAAGTCCGCGTCAGCACGTTTCCCACGCTATTCGGCGAGCGGGCCGTGATCCGCGTGCTCGGCTCCGGCGAGAAGTCGCTCGAATCGATTGCCGCAGCTCGGCTTGCCGGAAGCCGTCCATAGCCAATTGCAGCAACATTTGGTGGGCACCTCGGGCGCGGTGCTCGTCGTCGGCCCGGCCGGCAGCGGGAAAACCACAACCGCCTACGCCTGCCTGCGCGAGATCGTCAACACAAGTCACGAAGGCCGCAGCATCGCCTCGCTCGAAGACCCGGTTGAAGTCGCGGTCGACGGCGTCGCACAAACACAAATCAATCTCGCGGCCGGGTTCGACATGGCGACCGGGCTCCGCAGTTTGCTGCGACTCGATCCGGAAGTCATTCTCATCGGCGAAATGCGCGATCGGACAACCGCCGAGATCGCCCTGCAAGCCGCGCTCACGGGGCAACTCGTCGTGTCGACGTTTCACGCGGGCAATGTGCCGACGCCGTGAACCGACTCGTCGACATGGGCATCGCCGACTATGCCGTGCGGAATGCCGTGCGATTGATCATCGCCCAACGGCTGGTCCGGCGACTTTGCACGTGTGCGCAAGGGGCCGACGTCGAACAACACGCGCGGCCGCTGGGCCTCAACACAACCCACTGCCGAATCGCCGTCGGTTGCGACGAGTGCCGAGGCACCGGCTATTCGGGCCGCTGCCTGATTGCCGAATGGCGTGACATGACGCTGCCTCAAGAGTCGCCGCAAACCGAGTTGCCCGCTCGCGATCTGTGGACCAGCGCCGAGACCCTCGTCGAAGCCGGAATCACGAGCCCGTTGGAAGTGATCCGCGTGCTGGGCTTTCGACGGTAAGCATCGCCGTATTGTTTTTCGGCGCGGTCTGTTATATTGCGGGTACTGGTCTTGGGCCCCCTGGCGGCTTTTCGGAACCCCGGCAACGGAAAGAGAGAGGCGGATGGACGCTCCGGCGGGCGGCAATTCGATCGTGCCGACGTTGGCCGACTTCATTCTCATCAATGAAGAAATCGGCGCGATCGTCAAAGCGCGCCTGCCGCTGGAAACATATCTTGCCCGCTCGGGCGGCGAGCTGCCGGGAAAAGCAGGCGAACTCGCACAACGAATCGGCCGCCGGATGGAAGGCGGCGAGAGCTTCTCCGCGGCGATGGATGCCGAATGTGGCTCACTACCCGCCGCCTATCGAGCCGCAATCATCGCCGGCGTTGAGAGCGGCGACCTGAGCGGCGCTATCGAGTCGCTCGTCGAAACCGCATCGCGGCTCGAACAATTGCGCCGCGTCACGGGTCTGGCGCTGCTCTACCCCTTGATGGTCATCATCGTCGCTTGTTTGTTGTTTGGGATCGTGCTCGCTATCGTGATCCCACAGTTCGATTGGCTCTCGAATACGTACTTTGGCCCGTTGACGGAACTCTCCCATTCGCCTTGGGCGGTAAAGTTGATCGACTTTGTCCTGCCGAGTGCTCGTCGTGGTGTTCTTTATCTGGTGGTGGCGGTCGGGTCGCATTGCCAGTGCCCTCGCCTGGTTGCCCGGAATTCGCCGCGTCGATCATTGGAGCCAGGCGGCGACGTTTGCCGAGATGCTCCGTCTCCTGGTCGAACGCGGCCTGCCGCTCGACCGGGCCCTGCAGATCTCCGGAGACGCCGTGGCCGACCCCAGGATGCGGGCGGCCGCTTCGCAGCTCGCCGCTCGCGCCCGGCAAGGAGAAATAACCACGCCCATCCGTGACGAATTGAAGGCCGCCGAACGGTCCGGCATTCCCCTTTTGGTTCGCCTCGCGCTGAACCATGCCGCGGATCGCCGGCTGATGACCGCGGGCCTCGAGGAGGCGGCCACGCAGTATCGCGAGCGGGCAATTCGCGCCGCCGAATGGTATTCCGAGTACGCGCCGATCCTGCTCACACTGGTGATCGGCGGAGCCGTCACGCTGGCGTTTACACTTTTGGTCTTCTGGCCCTACACCTCGCTGCTGCACGATTTGGCCGAGTGGAATTGGAAATAAAATGTCGCACCCCGATGCCGACAAACCGACGAACCTCGACGACGAGCAGCTCTCGACGTTGGCACATTCGATCGGCGCCGCGGCCCGCGACCGCGCATCCGCTCGAAGTGACGCTCGCCGCGCTGGCAGAAGAGCGCGAGGATCCGCGGCTGGCCGCCGTGGCTCGGCGGTTGTCGGTCCTGCTCGAAGGCGGCGCGACGATTGACGAGGCCGTCGCGGCAATGGGACCGCAACTGCCGCCGGAATACGCCGGCCTCTTGCGGGCCGGCGTGGAAAGCGGCAACCTGGCGGGCACGATCGATCAATTTGCCCAGCAACGACTCGCCGCCCGCCGCGTTCGCTTACGAATTCGCCGGACGCTCGCCTATCCGTTGTTGATCCTGGCGATCCTCGTGCCGATCGCGCTGTTCATGTCGCTGTTCGTGATTCCGATCTTCGGCCAGATGTATCGAGAGTTCGATCTCGCATTGCCGACATTGTCCATCTTCGTGCTGAATGTGGCGCGGCATCTGCCACTTTGGATCTTCACGCTGTTCGTGATCTTATTCGGCTTGCCGATGCTGCTGCGGCTAGTCGGCGGACGCTGGCTCACGGATCGCGTATGGTCGGCGGTTCCACTCTTGGGGCGATTCTCGATGTGGTCCGGCCAACGAGAGTTTGCCGCGATGCTGGCTTCGTTTCTCGATTCCCGCCTGCCGCTGACAGCGCATTGGATATACGAGCGAAGTGCTCCGCGACCGCGGCCTGGCGCGGGCCTGCCACGGCGTGGGCCGCCGCGTCGAACAAGGCCAGACATCTGAGTCAATCGCTCGACCAATCGATTCATTTCGACCGGGCGCTCGTGGCCCTGGTGGCCTGGGGAGAGGCGAGGGGACTGCTCCCCGAAGCGCTCCGCGTCGCTGCCGAAGTATTCGATGACCGGATCGAGCAGCGCGCCGCCTGGCTGCGTCGAATGTTGCCGCCGATCACGTTGATCGTGGTCGCGACGTTCATGTTCATCATCGTCGCGAGCATGATGATTCCTCTGGTGAAATTGATCGAAGGGCTGTCCGGATAGCGCCATGAATTCAGAATCGCTAGCTCTGATGCTGCCGCCGTTGGTGGCCTTTGGCCTCTGGATGGCGGTCCGCCTCTGGTTCGGAGCCGCGGGTCCGGCTGGCGACTGCCACTTCCCCTACATCCTCCGCATCCTGCGAGTGTTGTTCTTCGTGCTGTTGATCCTAGTAATTCTCTTTGGCACCGCGACCAGCATTTTGGGCGTCGTCGTGGCAATTCTTGCGGCGGTCACGCTCGTCGAGGCCGTCGTCGAGCGCCGCGCTGCACGCCGCCGTACAGTGTGCACGTTGCTCGCCCTGTCCGTCGAGCGCGGACGAGCAGATCGCACCCTCGACGCTCGCGGCCGGGCTCCCAGAAAACGACACCGTCGGACGAGCTAGTGCCGAGCTGTTCCGCTTGCTCGATAGCGGAGTACCGCTCGCCGAGGCCATCCGCAGATGTCCGAAGGCTCTTCCGCGTGAGGCGGTCGCGTATGTGGCCGCGGGCGATTCGGCGGCAGCCGAGGTCGCCGCCCTCAAGGAACTCCGCCAAGGCGAGCGGAGCAATCTCACGGCCGTGTGGCGATCTATTTGGATCGCCTGTGCTATCTGGCGGCTGTCCTCGTCATGCTCTCGTTCATCATGACGTTTTTGATGATTAAGATCATTCCCGAGTTCGAGAAGATCTTCGTCGAGTTCGAATTGGAACTGCCGAAGATGACACTGCTCGCGGTCTCCCTTTCGCAGTTCACGGTGAACTACCTGGCGGTGCCGGTGTTTTGGCTGATCTTCGGCGGGACGCTCGCCGCGCTCTTGGTCGGCATCTTTTATCTGTGCGATCAACCCGTGTTGAGCTGGTTCGGGGACCGCATATTTCGCGGCCAGCGGACGGCCGACGTGTTGCGAATTCTCGCCGTGTCGACGGAACATCGCCAGCCACTCGCGACAGTGATCCAACGCCTCGCAAACGTGTATCCCTCGCGCATGCTCCGCCGTCAACTCGCTCCGGTCGCCGCGAAAGTCGCACGGGCGGCGAATGGCGCCAGTCGCTCCGCGACGCTCGCGTCATTAATTCGCAGGAACAAAGCCTACTCCAAGCCGCCGAGCGGGCCGGGAATCTCCCCTGGGCTTTGCGGACCGTCGCCGCCCGGCAGGAGAAGCGGGTCGTGTATTGGTTGGCGGCCGCCGTGCAAATTCTCTATCCGATTGTCATCCTGTTCCTCGGCGGGCTGGTCGGTTTTTTTGTCGTCGCGATGTTTATTCCAGTGGTCAAGTTGGTCGAAGGACTCAGTTAGCAGGTATCCCACATGGCTCAATCCAACACACCGACTATGCCCGCCGAGCAGCGGCGGGGAGTGACGCTCGTCGAGGTGATCGCGGCGGTCACGATGTTGGCTGTACTCTTGGCGAGCAGCGTGCAAATGATGCGCGCCCTCGGGACGCAGCAACTCGCGGCCGCCCGCCGGGCGATGGCGATTCAGACAGTGCAAGCGGTCACCGAACAGCTCACCAACCTCCCCTGGGACGAGCTCACTCCGGAAGCCGCGGCCAAACTGACCCTGCCCGAAGTGGCAACGCTGTATTTACCCGGCGCGGCCCTCTCCGCGGCGGTGGAGAATGCGAACCAGCCCGTTGAGTCTAAACGGCTCTCCGTCGAGTTGCGTTGGAACGCACCCAACGGCAAGCCGGCCGCTCCTCTGCGGGTGACAACTTGGGTGTATCCCGACGACGCTTCCCAGACACCATGAAATCTTCCACAGCGGCGGCCATGTGCGACTATAATACTCACCACGTCATTCCCATCGCGGCGGGTTTACGCTCGTCGAGATGCTCATCGTGATCGCGCTCTCCAGTCTGGTGTTCGGGATCGTGATCTCGCTCATGGTGAGTCTGCAAAAGTTCGATCGGCGAAGCTCCGCCAATAACTCACAGATCGAACAATTTTGCGACTCGCCGGCACATTGCGCAGCGACATTCGCGCCGGCAATGATGTTCGCCTCGCCGACCAGGGGCCGCTCGTGGTGACGACTTCGTCGGGCGACGAGCTCCGCTATGAGCTCGGTCCGGAAGGCTGCCGCCGAACCTCGATCACGCCCGATGCGATTGAAATTCAGACCGACCTGTTTGTGATCGGTGAAGCCACGCATGGAACCTCGAACAGATGGCTTCCGGGCGCTTGCCCCTGGTGGCGGTGACGCTCGAACAGCCGGTTCACAAAAACGATCTCAATTCGCCCAAACTGCTGCCGTTTGTGGTGTTTGCCGCGGTGGGCGCGGACGGCGTCGACGAGGAAGCGCGGACCAACTAACCCGCTCGTGGAAGCAAGTCATGCGACGAACATATTTTTCAATTCGCCCCGCCCGTCGCGGCTTCGTCGTCGTTGCGGTCGTGGTCGTCCTGGCGATGGCGATGGCGCTGTTCGCCCTGTGGGCTCAGGCCGCCGTCCGCGAGCATCGCTGGCTCGACGGCCAGGCCCTCCGGATCGAGGCGATTCGACTCGCCGAGGCGGGCCTCGCTCGCGCCGAATTCCGACACGCTCAGGATCCCCAGTACATCGAAGAAACCTGGTCGATCCCCGCGGCCGATCTCCACAGGAAAGCACGCCGCGGAAGTCCGCATCCGCATTGAGCCGGTCGGCGCCACTCTCCGCTACACAGCGACGGCCGACTATCCCGCCGGCACCGTCCGCCGCGCCCGCGTCACGAAACAAATTGAAATTACAAACCTAGCAACGGGGGACGAATCATGAAACGTTCAAGTTCAACCGCGTTCACGCTTGTCGAGCTGCTCGTCGTGATCGCGATCATCGGCATCCTGCGTGGCGCTGCTCTTGCCGGCGATTCAAGCCGCCCGCGAATCCGCACGCCGCGCCGAATGCACCAACCAGATGCGGCAGCTCATCCTGGCCGTGAACGATTTCGAAATGTCGAACGAACATTTGCCGATGGGCACCAACAATCCCACCGGCCCGATCGAAAACTTGCCCAAGGGGCTGTGCATCAGCTGGATCGCTCGCATCCTGCCCCATCTGGAAGAAGGCGTCAAATACGATCGGCTCGACTTCTCGGCGAGCGCCTACGCCACGGTGAACGATCCCATCCGACAAACCACCATCGCAGTGCTCGAATGTCCCTCGGCGTCGAACGAAAGAGGGCCCTTCTCCAATTACGCCGGCAGCCAGAACGACGTCGAGGCGCCCATCAACACCGACAACAACGGCGTCCTCTTTCTCAATAGCCAAATCTCCCGCGACGACGTCAAAGACGGCTCCGGCTACACGATCGTAATCGGCGAGAAATTTATCGACGAATTCGACCTGGGTTGGCTCTCCGGTTCGCCGGCCACGCTCCGCAACACCGGCAGTCCGCTCAACGAAAAGCCCGATCAGTCAATCGCCTACACAATTCCGCCGTGGGTCCATGCTTATTTTGACGAATCGGCGGGGGGAATGTGGTCGGACGAACCCGCCTACGGGCAGCCGGAAGATGAGAGCGCCGCGGCTGATTCCGAAAAATCGCCCGACGCCGAGCCCGCTTCGCCTTGGAGTTTGCTGGGCGGCAACCCGGCCGAGCCACTCCACGTCGGCGGTTTCGGCAGCGATCACATTGCCGGCTGCAACTTCGCTTTCGGCGATGGGACGGTTCGATTTGTCTCCGATTTGGTCGAACAGCGCGGTGCTCGAGCGGCTCGCAAATCGCGCCGACGGGCACATCGTCAACGCGACCGATTTCTAATTCCCGAGTGTCCACCTGGGCGATGCGATCCTTCCACGCGTCGCTCGTCGGCCAACCCCTACAACCAGAACGCCCTCGCCGGCGTATCTAATCAAGCGGCCAGCGCGGATCGTACGAGCCGCGCCGCTTCGTGGGCTATAATTCCCCAACGACTCACGACCGGCGCGGGCACTTTTCGCTCGCGCGGGACCGTCGTCCGCCGTCCACATAAGCTTAGAAAACGCTCCCATCCCGCGCCCGTTTTTCCCGGCGCCCGTTTTTTGTTCTCCATCGAGGTCTTTGCGATGACTGTTTCCCGCCTTTCCCCGAATCGCGTCTTTTTCATCGGCTTACTCGGCCTGTTGCCCTGCTTGGCCATCTGCTTCGCCACGACAACGGCCGTTGCACAGGACCCGCTCGGCGACGACCTGACCACCGACGGGGCGGCCGCGCCACAGCAGCAGCTCACCGCCGAAGACGTCCAGCGGATGTTCAAAGAGGGCGAAGAGGCACTCAAAGCGGAAGACTTCCAATCGGCGCTTAAGACATACGACACGCTAATTCGCATCCTCAAGCAACAAGGCTACTCGGCCCAGGTGTTCCTGCCCGTCGTCTACACCGGCCGCGGCCAAGCGTTCGCTGGGCTCGAAGACGTCGAGGCCGCCAAGGCCGATTACGACGAAGCGCTGAAAGAAAACTCAACGCACATGCCGGCCCTTATCGCCCGCGGCAAGCTGTACTATGACCTCGGCGCCATGGAACTCGGCCTCGCCGATTTTGAAGCCGCGAAAGAGCAAGATCGCCAGAACCCCGACGTCATGTTCGGCATCGGCAAAGGCTACGTCCTGTTGGGCGGAGCGCAGCAAGCGGTCAAGCCGCTGACCTATGCCATCGCCGCCAACGAGGACAACGCCGAGGCCTATCGCCTCCGCGCAAGCCTACTCCGGCGTCGGCAAAAACGACGAAGCCAATGAAGACATCCAGAAGGCGATTAGCCTCGACGGCGACAACTACGAAAACCATTTCGCCCTGGCAACGATCCTGCTTCGCGAAGAGAAATTCGACGAAGCGATCGCGGCCCTCGAAGAAGCCATCCAACGCTACAAGCCCAAGGAAGAAGGCTCCGAGGATCCATTTGCCCAAGGCTTTTTGACCAAAGCCGCCGTGCTGCTCGAAGCGGCGAAGAAAGCGCCCGATCAAGAGACCAAGGACGAACTTTACGCCCAAGCGCTCGCCGAATGCGACAAGCTGCTCGACCTCACGGGGGACGATGCCCGCTACGCACAGATCCGCTCCGCCACCGAATTCCGCCGCGGCGTCTGCCTGCGACTGATGGGCCGCTATGGCGACGCCGTCGCCGCGCTCACCGAAGCGATCAATCTGAATCCCGATCTGGCCGAGGCCTATTTCCGCCGCGGCATCTGCTTCTACAACATGGACGAAGAAGACCTCGCCGTCCTCGACTTCAAGCACGCCGGCAATATCGAGTACACCGATCCCCGGCCCAAGCTCTGGGAAGGATTTGCCTTCGCCAAGAAAGGCGAGTTCCACGAAGCCATCCGCTGCTACGGCGAGGCCCTCGCCCAGAGCGATCGCTACGTCCCGGCCTACGTCAACCGCGGACTGGCCTACATGATGCTCGATGAAAACGACAAGGCGCTGACCGACTTCAACGCGGCTCTCCGCCTCGAACCAGCCGAGTGGACCCACTATTTCAAACGCGGTATGGCCTACGAACGCCTCGGCAAAGCGAAACAGGCCGCCGATTCGTTCGTCAGCGCCTTGCGGTTCTACGACAAGTACCCGCCGACCTACCGCCACGCCGCCGCCGCGCTCAATTCGCTCGGCCAAAACGATGTTGCTGCTGAATACACCAGCAAAGCCGCTGAGCTCGAAGCCGAGCAAAAGAAAGCGGCGCAACCGCAATAAACCCGCGATCGCCGGTCGCGCAGTCATTTACGAGCAAATACGGGCCGAAGTGCGTTTCCACGCACCTCGGCCCGTCCCTTGTCACCCCACGCCCACGCCCTCTATACTGGTCGCATGAGCGGGCAAAAGTATTGATTTTCTCCCTGCTCCTTGCTCCCCGCTCCCTGCTGTTTCGGAGTTTTCGGACGTGGATGGTCCCCCGCAGTCGTTTCTCGCTCGAAATGAGTTCGTGATTCGCCGCTTGCACTCGCTCAGCGGACTCATCCCCGTCGGCGCCTACATGACCGTCCACCTGGTCACCAACGCCAGCGTGCTCAACGGCGCCGGCACCTTCCAGTCCAACGTCTACAAAATCCACGGCCTCGGCAACCTGCTGCCCCTAGTCGAGTGGACCTTCATCTTCATCCCGATCCTGTTCCACGCGATCGTCGGCATCATGATCGCCGTCGGCATGATCCCCAACACCCGCGACTACCCCTACGGCGCCAACCGCCGCTACACCTGGCAGCGCTGGACCGGTCTCATAGCGTTCGTGTTCATCGTCTACCACGTGTTCCACATGCACGGCTGGTTCCACTTCGACCCCTGGCTCGAAAAAGTCGCCGGACCCTATGGCGGTGCAAACTTCAAACCGTACAACGCCGCCTCGACCGCCGGCAAAGCCCTGCAAAGCGGCGGCATGCTCGTTTTCTATGCCGTCGGCGCGCTCGCCTGCGTGTTCCACTTCGCCAACGGACTCTGGACGATGGGCATCACCTGGGGCGTCTGGACCAGTCCCGTCGCCCAGAAACGCGCCCTCCGAGTTTGCATGACCTTCGGCGTCCTCCTCGCGGCCGTCACGATCGGCGCGCTCTACGGCATGTACCAATCCGGCCACGGCACCGGACTCGAAAAAGCCATTGAAGTCGAAGACCGCATGTACGAGTCCCGCATCGAAACCGGCGAAATCGAACCCAACGAACACAAACGCGCCGTCCACGAAACGGCATCTCCCGCAAAAGAATAAACATTTAGCGGCGGGGCTTGCCCCGCACTCGCACCCGAGCAACACAAGACTGCGCAAAGTCGCCAAGGAGCAAAGAACGCAAATCAGACCAGATAAATTGGATTTCGTCGTGCCCGTCGTGTCGTCGTGTTAATTTATCTCTGTTACTTGCTTTCTCTTTGCGAACTTTGCCCCTTAGCGTCTTGCGCGCACAAAAACGAGCAACGACTTTTAGAGGATAGCGTGGCAAAGCAGCGTGTACTGGTGGTTGGCGGCGGACTCGCAGGTCTCGCCGCGTCGATGAAGCTCGCCGAACTCGGCATCGCCGTCGACCTGATGAGCCTCACCCCCGTCAAGCGCTCCCACAGCGTTTGCGCCCAGGGCGGCATCAACTCGGTGAACGACCTCACGCGCCAACAAGGCGACAGCGAGTGGCTCCACCTCGATGACACCGTCTACGGCGGCGACTTCCTCCAGCACCAGCCGCCCGTCAAGGAGATGGTCGACCACGGTCCAAAAATCATCAACCTGATGGACCGCCTCGGCGTCCCCTTCAATCGCACCCAAGAAGGCTACCGCGACCAGCGCCGCTTCGGCGGCACCCTCTTCAAGCGAACCGCCTTCGCCGGCGCCACCACCGGCCAGCAACTCCTCTACGCCCTCGACGAGCAAGTCCGCCGCTGGCACGCGAGCGGCCTCGTCACGATGTACGAAGGCTGGGACTTCCTCGCCCCGATCGTCGACGACTCCGGTCGCTGCCGCGGCGCGGTCGCCCAGAACCTCGTCACGATGGAAATTCGCAGCTTCCCGGCCGACGCGGTCGTCGTCGCCAGCGGTGGCTGCGGGCTGATCTACGGCCGCAGCACCATGAGCATGGCCTGCAACGGCAGCGCCGTCAGCCGCTGTGCCCGCGCCGGCGCGAAGTATGCCAACGCCGAGTTCATCCAGGTCCACCCCACCGCCATCCCCGGCTCGGACAAGCTCCGCCTGATGAGCGAGTCGGCTCGCGGCGAAGGCGGCCGCGTCTGGGTCCCGCGCACGCCGCAAGACCCGCGCTCGCCCAAGAGTATCCCCGAGGCCGAGCGCTACTACTTCCTCGAAGAGCGCTACCCCAAGTACGGCAACCTCGTCCCGCGCGACATCGCCACCCGCGAGATCTTCAACGTCTGCGTCAACGAAGGACTCAGCGTCGAGCGCGAACGCCCCTGCGTCTACCTCGACCTCACCCACATCCCCCGCGAAGAACTCGACCGCAAGCTCGGCGGCATCCTCAGCATCTACGAGAAGTTCCAGGGCGTCGACCCGCGCGACTTCCCGATGAAAATCTTCCCCGCCGTCCACTACTCGATGGGCGGCCTCTGGGCCGACTACGAACGCTCGGCCGAGGGCGGACTCGTCGCCGGCTCGCCCCGCAACCACCAAACCAACATCCCCGGCCTGTACGCCATCGGCGAGTGCGACTACCAGTACCACGGCGCCAACCGCCTCGGCGCCAACTCGCTCCTCTCCTGCATCTTCACCGGCCTTTGGCTCGCCCCGGGCATCAAGAACCTGCTCGGCCGCGACGAAGGAATCCGCGAGCGACGAGAAGTTCGCCAGCCTGATCCGCGGCGCCCACGCCACGGCCCAAGCCGATCACGACGCACTGCTCCACCGCCCCGGCGGCAACGAAAATCCGTACCTCATCCACCAGGAACTCGGCGACCAGATGACCCGCGCCGCCACGGTCGTCCGCCGCAACAACCAACTCGAAGAAGCGATCGACGCCGTCGGCAAACTCGAAGAGCGCACCAGCCGCTGCTCGCTCTCGGACACCGGCGCCTGGACCAACCAAAACGTCGTCTACACCAAAGCCCTCCGCGACATGTTCCCGATCGCCAAAGCGATTCTCAAGGGCGCCCTCGCCCGCGACGAATGCCGCGGCGCCCACTACAAGCCCGACTTCGACATGCCGGGCATCGACGCCGAAGACCCCGCCGAACGCCGCCGCCAGGCCGAACAGTGGTGCGACAAGTTCGCAGAAAAAAACCGCAAGTGGCTCAAGACCACGATCGCCACCGTCGACGCCCAAGGCGAACCCCACCTCACCTACGAAGACGTCGACACATCGCTCATCCCCCCGCGCCCCCGCCTCTACGGCCTGGTCGGCGCCGAAGTCATCGAAGAAGTCTGGAAGTCGCGGCAGAAGAAGTAGAGTTGGAGTGCCACGAGTGTTCTTTCCTGTGGCATCTTGGGTAGTGGCAGGCTAGAATTGCATTGTTGTTCGACCGCCCGCTAAGGCCACTGCGACCACACCTTCCGCAGCTCACAAGATCCGACATGACTTCTGACTCGCCAGTTCAATATGTCTCCGACCAGTGCGGCAAGGCCGTCGCGGTGATCGTCCCGATCGACGTCTGGCGCGAAATCGAATCCGAGACGCGAGACCTCTTACCTCCTGAAGTCAGACGCCATGCGCAAACGACTTCTCGCCGCCAAAGATCAAATTGGAGGACTCTCGCTTGACGAAGTCCGACAAAAGCTTGGAATTTGATCCGGCGGCGCTCGAAGACCTCGCTTGGTGGGTCCAACAAGATCGCAAAAAAGCCCTGCGAATCCTCCGCCTCGTTCAAGAAACCGCGACCGATCCGTTCGGCGGCATCGGCAAACCGGAACCCCTCAAACATGAACTGGCCGGCTGCTGGTCCAAACGCATCGACGACGAACATCGCCTCGTCTACCAGGTCAGCGAGTCCAAAATCCGCATCCTCGCTTGTCGATACCACTACTAGGCCACGAACAGTTCTTTCCCGCCCAACCTTAACTCCCCGCCTCTACGACTGGTCGGCGCCGAAGTCATCGAAGAAGTCTGGAAATCGCGGTAGAAGTTAGGGATGGCACCAAGCTCTGTGGCAGAGAAGCATTCAACATTGCTCGCCTTAGAATACGTGATACGAATTGAGGCACTGAATTCTCGTATTCAGAAAGGATGACTCTCAGCACTCGAAGTTGATCTTCCACGACGAGCTGGCTCAATTACAAATGCCGGATCGCTGTGGCCGCGCAACCTGCAGACCTTCCTCGACCGTCAAGATACCGGGCATCCGCTGACGGTACACCCGAACTTGAGCGCGAGGTCAGAAGGCCTGGTCAATCTGAGCCGAGTTTTTCTCGCTCCGACGTCTGCGTGCGGAGCGTGCTGCGTCATGAGCGACATCTAGTCCCGCCAACGGGAAGAGGTCGTGCACCGCGCTGGAAACTCGAATTACGAGTACTGTGGGTTGATCGCAGATCGGACAGGAAGCTGGTATTCCACGTCGATCATGATGATTCGTACGCTCGGCCGACGGCCCCAGCATGGCTGACAACTTGAGTCACTCGCTTGCGTTTCCTGCTCGACTACGAAAGTACCGCCAGACAGTTGGCGATTGATCCCGAATCGGGCGACCAGGTTCCGCTATTCAAGTCCTCGCACGCAGTCATGGGCAGATCACTTTCGCTGGCAGATCGATACGATCGTTCCGCACACTTCCACGGGCCGCGCCACGGCCGCTGCGCTGGTACGGTATCAATCGCCCATTGATCCTCGCAATCCGCCGCGAGGAATTACTCCGCGGCCGCCATCCGCCGCATTGACTCCAACCTGACAGTTGCTCACCAAAACTTTCTGAGCCCCTCATGGTTCGTGAACTGTAATCTGGTCCGAGTGTCGCAGCGCCTGATCAATCAGGCTACGGAGAATGCACGTTGCGGAATCAGTCGCTGTAAGGTTGTCGCAGAAATAAATGCCGTCTGGCTCAATGGTGGCATATCCGACCGGGAAATCCCCGCTCCTGGCCACACCGGGAATGCGAAATGAAAAGCCGGCGTTCCGTATCGTAAGACTCGAAAAAGGGCTGACGACGAATGAACTCGTCGAAGCAAGAAACCGCTGTCGGATCACAGACTATTTTATATTCGATGCCCATCTTTTAGTGGTGTGTCCAATGTCACCTGACTTGTAATTCGACAAAGAAGCTGTCGATACGTAGGTTGCGGGATGTAAACTGGAATTTATACTCACATCCGATAGTCGCGTAACTCCGGATCACGCTTGCGATTCTATCGGCCAACGAGGTAGGTTGCAATGAATGCTCGGCTGACGCCATGCTCGTCAATCCCCCATTCTCGGCCACAATTGAAAAAGCCGTCGGCCATCAGCTTTCAGCCGTCAGCCAATCTGCTCCTGCCCCCTGCCTCTCAGTTCTTCCTCCGTGTTCTCCGTGATCTTCTGTGGTAAAATCCCCCCTGGCCAAAAATAGTTGTTGAAATCGGCCACGCGATACTCTAGGCTAAACCCCGCACGATTGACAGGCGTTCAGTAAGTGCGAATCGTTCGTCGTCGACAGGCCTGTGCTTGGGCCGCAGCCCCTAACCCGGTAGCCGCGGTGAGGCGCATACTTCGAAGGTCGACGACGGTCAAAAACGAGCCGCACGAGCCCGCCGTCTGCCAATCAAGCACCGGAGCTCCGCTACATCCCAATGCGGAGGAGCGCTCCTTCCTATTCTTGAACCGATGATCAAAAAAAGTTTGACTCGCTGAAAAAACAAAGCAGCCACAAAAAGGCACGAGAAGTCACAAAAACTCTTTTTTTGTGCCTCTTCGCGCCTTTTCGTGGCCATCTTCCGCGATCTCTTTGCGCCTCCGCGTCTCTGCGAGAGATTCGTCCCCTCACCCACCAAGCCATCATCGCCACTTCCATCGTGTCGCAATCCACCACACACCCCCACCCGAAACTTGTCGCCTTCACAAAAACCCGACGATTTTCACCAAGCCCTGTCGCCTTCCTGGCGTCTTCGAGCTTCGCTTGGCGACCCGCCGTTTTCACCCTACAATTCCCAGAGTGAGACTCACTTCCACCCATCGCACCGACTATCCAACGCCTCACCGCGAAAGAATAATGGTCACCGCCACCGAATCGCATCCCAGTGCCCTCTCGATCCGCATCCTCCGCCAGGACGCGCCCGGCAAAAAGCCGCGCTGGGAGCGGCATCGGATTCCCTACGAGGCCAATCTCAACGTCATCAGCGTGCTGCAAAAAATCGCCGCCCAAGCCACCACCGAAGAGGGCAAGCCGACCTCGCCCGTCGCCTGGGATTGCAACTGCCTCGAAGAAGTCTGCGGCGCCTGCACAATGCTCGTCAACGGCCGCACCCGCCAGGCCTGCTCCACCCTGGTCGATCGCGTCCTCGAAGATCAGCCGGGCGAGATCGAGCTCCGGCCGATGTCAAAGTTCCCCGTCCTCCGCGACCTCTGCGTCGATCGCAGCCGGATGTTCCGCACGCTCGAAAAAGTGAAAGCCTGGATCGCCGTCGACGACTATTCCGATCGCGGCCCCGGCCCGCGCGAGTCACCCGAAGGCCAGGAGATGCGCTACCCGCTCTCCGAGTGCATGACGTGCGGCTGCTGCGTCGAGGCGTGCCCGCAGTACGACAAGATCGAACTCACCCGCGAGAGCAACGAGAGCGAGACGCGGAATTCGAAGCTCGCAAGAATGCCGCCTACGACACCGGCTTCGTCGGCGCCGCCGCAATCAGCCAGGTGATGCTCTTCAACGGCCACGGCACCGGCCAGATGAACGCCGGCGAACGACTCGAAGCGCTGATGGCCCCCGGCGGCATCCAGGAATGTGGCAACGCACAAAACTGCGTCGCCGTCTGTCCCAAAAACATCCCGCTTACGCGCTCGATCGGCCGCGCCGGCCGCGCAACCACCGTCCAGTGGATCAAAAGCTGGTTCGACCGGTAACATGAGGCTTAAGGCATAAGTCGTAGGTCGTAAGCAGAGATTTGTCACTTACGACTTACGCCTTATGACTTACACCCTCGCTCTCACCCGCGACCAATCCCGCCAACTCGACCGCCGAGCAAGCGAAGAATACGGCATCCCGGGCATGGTGTTGATGGAAAACGCCGGCCGCGGCACAGTCGACGTGCTGGAGCGCCTCGGCATCAGCGGGCCCGTCGTGATCCTCTGCGGCAAAGGCAACAACGCCGGCGACGGTTTTGTCATCGCCCGCCATCTCGAAATCCGCGGCCACGCCGCCAAAGTGCTGCTGCTCTTCCCACCCAGCGAACTCACCGGCGACGCCGCGACCAATTTCGCCATCCTCGAAAAGACCAACGTCCCAATCGTCGAAATCGAACAGAATGACGAACTCGACAATCAAGCTCGCGGGGCGGCCTGGCTAAATTGCGCAGCTTGCGGAGCAGATTGGGTAATCGACGCGATGCTCGGCACCGGCGCCCATGGCGAACCGCGCCCACCGCTCGACGTGGCCATCGACTGGATGAACGCCCACCCCGCGAGAAAATTAGCCGTCGACGTCCCCAGCGGCCTCGACTGCGACACCGGCGAGCCCGCCTTGCACACCATCCGCGCCGACCACACCTGTACCTTCGCGGCGGTGAAAATCGGCTTTACAAAACCAGCCGCCACGCCGTATCTCGGTCAGATCCACGTCTGCGACATCGGCGTCCCGCCCAGGCTGGTGGACGATGTTTTTGCTGCAACCGGCTGACCACACAGCTATAATCGACCGGTCTCAATTGATCACCAGGGGAAATACATCATGATCCAATTCGCCGCTATTCGAAGTCGGAGCGCCCTTCTGTCGTTGACAATACTTGCCGTGGCGGCCGCAAACTCATTCGCGCAAACGCCATCAACCGCAGCGCCGGCCGCGGCCGTGAAGCTCGGTCCCTACGAATACCAAGTCAAGCCGGATGATGAGGCCTTCGGAAAACTCAATCCGCGCAAGGCCCCGCCCGTCGGCCCACTCCTCTTGGAACAAGGCGATCGCCTGGCGATCTGCGGCGACTCGATCACCGAACAGAAAATGTACTCGCGGATCATCGAGACTTATCTGACTGCCTGCACGCCGCAACTTGAGATCACGGCGCGCCAGTACGGATGGAGCGGAGAGAAGACCGATGGCTTCTTGGGTCGGATGGACAACGACTGCCTGCGATTCGAGCCGACGATCGCCACCCTCTGCTACGGCATGAACGACGCCCGCTACCGCCCGTTCGACGTCACGAACGGCCAGTGGTACGAGGACCACTACCGCGCGATCGTGCGGAAATTCAAAGACGCCGGCGTCCGCGTCGCTGCTCGGCTCGCCCGGCTGCGCGGGGAAGACCGCTTCCTGGGTCGAGAGCCGCAGTGGGACGCTCGACGAGCAGAACGAGAACCTCTGTGCGCTACGCGACATTGCAATCGAAGTGGCGCAAGTCCGAGAACGTCGCGTTCGCCGACGTCTTCTGGCCGATGTTCCAAGCCCAAGTGTTTGGACCCGGCCAGCACGGTGCGACGGCCGACAAGCCGTACGAGGTCGCCGGCAAAGACGGCATCCATCCCGGTTGGGCAGGGCACGTCGATCATGGCCTACGCGTTCCTGCGTGCGATGGGCCTCGACGGACAAATCGCCGACCTCTCGATCGACATGTCAGACTAACACCGCGACCGCCTCCGCAGGCCACACGATCAAACCACTCGGCGACGGAAAATTCGAAGTCACGAGCACGCGCTACCCGTTCTGTGCATCCGGAGAGATCGACAGCGACAACTCGATCCGCTCTGGCATGACGCTCGTGCCGTTTGACGACGACCTCAACCAGTTCCAACTCACGGTTAGCGGGCTCGCCGACGGGAAGTATCGCCTCGAGTGGGGCGATCAATCGAAAGAGTTCTCGGCCGTCGAACTGGCCGATGGCATCAATCTGGCGGAGGAATTCCCGCAAAACCCATTCTCCGCAGCGTTCGACCGCGTCGACCAGGCGGTCGCCGCCAAGCAAGCCTACGAAACCGAGCAGGTCAAAAAGGTATTTCATGGCCCGCAAGGCAAAGCCGACATGGAGCAAGCCGTCGCCGAGACCGAAGCCAAACGGAAACCCCTGGCCGACGCGATCCACGCCGCAATGGTTCCGGTCACCCACTCAATCAAGATCACGCCCGCCGACAGCAGCAGCATTTCGGCGACGCCAAACCAGAACTAGGCACACCACTAGTAGCAGCGGCACCAGCACGTCGGTCCAGAACCACGGTCCAGCATTGCCCGGCGCAAAGTTGTGCGCAACGATCATCTGCCGCACATGGCCGACCGCATCGCCCCAATACCAGACGATGCCGGCAATCGCAGCCGCGAGCCGAAAACTGAAGTTGCCCCAGAACGCGAGCACGCCCAACACGCCGACCGTCAGATCGGCGATGCCAACCTCGTACTGAAATGGGCTGTCTTCCCATCCAATCATCTGGGCAGAATACGCCGGATAGAATACGTGGCCGACAAATGTGTAGATGCCTTGCAGTCCCACCGACAGGAGTAGTAGCCAAGCCAGCAGCTCATCGGCAAAATAGCGGCCCGGCGTGCCGCGATGGAGCCAACACAAGCCGATTGCCAGACCGAACGAAGCCACCAGCATCACCATGCTGAAGTCGGTAAGGAGCGTCCGAATCAAGAAATCAATCACAGCATTCCCGCCCGCATCATGCGTTGAGCTTCACACTTGGATCGTCGGCCACGTTGACCCACACATGCACATGCGGTGCCCCGCGGTAGTGCCAAACGAATGAAGGTCCTTCGAGCCGCCAGATGTCCCAGACGCCGTCTTTGCCGATATCCTGTTGCTGGTAGTACGCCAGATGGCAAGCGTCGAGGCCGCCCTGCGACTCGAGGCATTTCATCGCCTCTTCGCGATCGACCGTGCGATACGGCTCGACCAGCATCGCCATCACTTCCTTGAGATGGTCCTTCTGGTCGCTGGCGAGTTCCGTGACCGCGATGCCCTGAAATTCGCCGTTCTTCCCCTGGAAGCCGACGCGCGACTCATTCGGCAGCCCGCGCCGCACCAGCGCCTCTTCACGCTGATGCTTGTCGAGCATCTGGTAGAGTTTGTTCGCCGCTTGCGCCTGCGGCCAGAAAACATTACCGGGATGCGTGGGCGCTTCGTCGAAGCCATCGGCCGCGTGGCCGTAGAATATCGGCCCGCCGAATGCGACGTGTTTCGCGGTGTTGCCATCGCAACGGATCGTCATGTGCCGACCGGTCATCACGAACTCGAATTCCTTCGAACCGGGCTCGCCGAAGATGGCAATGCTATTCTGTTCGCCGTAACCGCCCGCATCGTCGTCGAGCTGTTTGTCGATCCGAGCGTGCCACTCGGGATTGATAATGCCTTCGTAGATGCCGCGGATGAGGTGCTGCTGATCTTTGGTATAGAAGTCGTCGTCGACGACGTAGTAATCGGTGATGTCCCAGTTTGCGGCAACACGCGACCGCAGCAGCCCTAGCTCTGGATGCTGGTGATTCCAGGCGAAGCAGATCGCCTCACGCTGTTTCGGCGAGAGCGCCTCGTAGAGCACTTTCACCAGCGACTCCGGCGACGAAGTGGCTGCGAGGTCGGTCGCCGCCTTGGCCTCCGCCCACACGCGGCCGACTGGCAACCCGGCCACAATCGCCCCAGCCCCCAGCGCGACACCTCCCGCCGTCTTCAAGAAGTCGCGCCGCACGAGCCGCTGCTCATTGGCGAACAAGCCATCGCAACAATCACACGCCGCCTTAAGTTCCCGCCGCGATTCCATGACGAACTCCTTTCATTCCCCAGCCGCCTCCATTAGAGCAATACGGCCGGCAAAAAGCAAAATCGCCGAAAAATCGCTAACGCCACGCGGGAGACTGGGTAAGATACCCGAATGAAAATTCGGCGTTTCATTTGGCCCGAGGATAGAATTGATCATATCGCCCGACACGGCGTCGATCCCTACGAGGTCGAGGAGGCTTGCTTCGGCCGCTCACTGGTGCAGCGA
Source organism: uncultured Planctomycetota bacterium (assembly GCA_963847905.1). GTDB lineage: Bacteria > Planctomycetota > Planctomycetia > Pirellulales > Lacipirellulaceae > DASYDU01. The sequence continues at coordinate 123,449 of CAWKBP010000015.1, forward strand.
GCAAAGTCCGAAGGAGAAAATCCGGTATACTATGTGTTGGGAGAGTCGAACGCCGGCCGACATTTGTTTTGTGTTGTGATTCGATTCCCTGACGGAACAGGATACCAGGTCACGTCTCGTCCTATGACCGACAAAGAGAAGCGCCGATATCGGCAATGGAAAACTCGATGAGCAAAGAGCAATTGCCCAAAACCGATTCCATCGAAGAACTGGCCAAGTTCTGGGATTCGCACGATATTACCGACTTCGACGACCAGCTCGAAGAATTTTCTGAGCCGGTTTTTGATACTGGAACAATCGCCGTCCACTTGGAACCCGAAAAAGTCGTCGCGGTCGAGCAAATCGCGAAATCCCAAGGTACGCTTCCCGCTAAGCTGATCGAATTGTGGGTTGACGAGAAAATCGATGCGACCAAGCTGGATCAGTCTGTCTGATTTTCTTGCGCGCGTTGATATTCATTTCCGGCGCTGGCAGCCGGGGCAGAAAAACGTCGACCGCTGCGATTGAACGATTCGCTCGATTCGCGAATCACCGCCACAACGAACGCATCGATCGCCCGCCTTGTCGTACACGCGGTGGTGATTCTGATAGCTACCGGCTTGATTGAGGGCGTTGCGATAAGTGCCGTCGCCGAGGGTCGAACCTTCATAACGGATCGCAGTTTCCAGGACGGCGTGTGTCGCGTCGGCGATCCGTTGCCATTGGAGTCGTGTAATCTTGTCGCATCGACGCGCCGGGTGGACCTCGGCGACGTGGAGGATTTCCGATGCGTAGAGATTGCCGATACCAGCCACCGCCCGCTGATCCAGCAGGGCAACTTTCACTGCCCGTCGGCTCCGGCCGAGCTGAGTGCGAAAGAGTTCGGCCGTCATCGCCAAGGCGTCCGGCCCCAGTTTCTCCCTGCCGAATGTAATCTCAAACTCGTCTGGCGAAAACAAGCGAACATTTCCCAGCCCGCGGCGGTCCCAATACAGCAGTTCATTCGTGCGGCTCCCCGTGAGGGAGCAGCGGAACCGCAGGTGTTCGCGGCTCGGCGGATCAGCCACCAGAATCAGCCCCGTCATCCGCGGTTCCAGCACGATCGAGTCGGCCGAGTCGAGTCGTAGCACCACCCGTTTGCCAATCCGGCCGACCTCGCGAATCGTGCGGCCAACGACCCGGCGGCGAAAGTGATCGATCCGCGGCGCGATCGCGATCGGCTTGCGTCGGCAGGCCACGCGCTCGACGTCACGAATGCGGCCACCGACGACGCCCAGCACCCCACGCCGCATCGTTTCAACTTCCGGGAGTTCGGGCATGACGCGCAGTCCGCTGCAAATTCAAATGACGTGCCGAGATTTGGCGTCGTGGGCCACGACGAATTAGCTGGTTTTAGTACCACCGGCGTAAGGATCGTCGTGGCCGACGACGCGAACGGATCGACGCCCTTGATTCTGAAGCATTTCGAGTCGACAATCAACGCAAGGAGTTTTCACCACCGATGCCGACCCCCGCAACTACGACCAGCTCGCAAGTCCCCGATGTTTCCGGCCGTTTCGGCGACTTTGGCGGCCGCTACGTGCCCGAGACGCTCATTCGCGCGCTCGACGAGCTCGCGGTCGATTACGACAAAGCCCGCAACGACGCAGTGTTTCAAGCGGAGCTGGCCGATCTGTTGAAGAACTACGTCGGCCGGCCGTCGCCGCTCTACTTTGCCAAACGGCTGACGGAGGAATGTGGCGGGGCCCAGATCTGGCTCAAGCGCGAGGATCTCAACCACACCGGCGCCCACAAGATCAACAACACACTCGGTCAGGCGCTGCTCACGCTGCGGATGGGCAAAAAGCGCGTGATCGCCGAGACAGGCGCCGGTCAGCACGGTGTCGCTACCGCCACCGCCTGTGCCCATTTCGGCCTCGATTGCGTCGTCTACATGGGCGAAGAAGACATCCGCCGCCAGGCGCCCAACGTGTTCAGTATGAAACTCTTGGGTGCCGAAGTGCGACCGGTCTCGAGCGGCTCGCGCACCTTGCGCGATGCGATCAACGAAGCGATGCGCGACTGGATGTCGAGCGTCGCCACAACGCACTACATCCTCGGCTCAGTCGTGGGCCCGCACCCGTTTCCGCGGATCGTCCGCGACTTTCAAGCAGTGATTGGCCGCGAGACGATCGAACAGTCGCGGACGCAGCTTGGCCGGCTTCCGGATACGGTCGTCGCTTGCGTCGGCGGCGGCAGCAACGCGGCCGGAATGTTCTATCCGTTTGTCGAGCACAAGGACGTGGCGCTCGTCGGCGTCGAAGCCGGCGGTCGCAGTGACCAGCCGGGCGACCACGCAGCCCCGCTCACCTACGGGCAGCCGGGCGTCCTGCACGGCAGCTACAGCTACGTGATGCAGGACGTTGACGGACAAACGTGCGACGTCCACTCGATGTCAGCCGGCCTCGACTACCCGGGCGTCGGCCCGGAGCACAGCTACTGGAAAGACACAGGCCGCGTCACCTACACCAACTGCCGCGACGCCGACGCGATGGCCGCCTTCGACGCGCTGGCGCGGAACGAAGGAATTTTGCCCGCCCTCGAAAGTTCCCACGCCGTGGCCCAAGCAATGAAGCTCGCCGAGGGCAAGCCAAAGAACCACGTGATCGCCGTGTGTCTCTCCGGTCGCGGCGACAAGGACGCGGCGGAAATCGCCCGATTGAAACAAACTTCAAGCAAGTAGTTTTCTATGCCTTCCATTGACGAACTATTTGCCAGACTCCGCCGCGAGAAGCGCAAAGCGCTGATGCCGTTTGTCACGGCGGGCGATCCGGATTTGAAATTCACCGCGGCGGTGATTAAGGAACTAGTCGCCCGCGGCAGCCATCTCTGCGAGGTCGGCATTCCGTATAGCGATCCGATCGCCGACGGGCCCGTGATCCAAGCCTCCTACACGCGGGCACTTGGCCACAAGGTGAAACTTGCCGACATTCTGGCGACGCTGGGCGACGTCGCACCGAAGGTGGCCGCGCCGCTGGTGACGATGGTCAGCTACGCGATCGTCTATCGCCACGGAGTCGAGAAATACGTCGACGACGTCCGCGCACGTGGCATTGCGGGATTGATCGTGCCCGACTTGCCGGTGGAGGAATCGGCCTCGCTCGCCAAGATTTGTGCCGCCCGTGAGGCGAGTCTCATCCAGCTCGTCACACCGACGACGCCCCGCGAGCGAGCCGTGCGGATTGCGGAAACGTCGACCGGCTTCCTCTACTATGTCTCGGTGGCCGGCATCACCGGCGAGCGGACCCAGTTGCCGCCGGACTTGGTCGAAAACGTCGGCTGGCTCCGCACGCAGACCGATCTTCCGATCTGCATCGGCTTCGGCATCAGCGCCCCGGAACATGTGAAACTGCTCGCGCCGGTGGCCGACGGTCTGATCGTCGGCTCGGCGATCGTGCGGCGGATCGCTGCTGCGGCCGAGCGCCCCGTGAGGAGGTGCTCGCGGACATCGGCACATACGTCGACGAACTGCTCGCGGCGCTCCACGTTAGCTAAACCGCAAGCGATCGTCGTGGCTTTCATTGCAGCTCCACAGTTTTCTTGGTCGCTTGCGTCTTCGCGGACCGATATCAAAAGTAGCGCTGAAGTAGCGCCCGTGGCCGCACATTCGGTTTGACCCGAATCGCGCCGCCAAGGTACAATTGAGAGGGTTGAGGCGGCCGGTGTACGGCTAGCCGTCTCGGCCGACCCCCGAGTTTTTTTGCTACAGGCGGCGGGTCGCACTCCTCGTGAGCATGACCTGCCGCCAACTCAGTGTGCGGCGACTGACGGACACGTTCCTCCCCACGGGTTTTCCTGATTGGGGCAGCGCCCACAGGGAGGATGTTGTTGATGCGTGCTGACAATCGTGCTCAGGTTTTGCGTCGCTTCTTCGCCGGGCTCACGGAATACGCCTTCCACACGCGACTCGGTGTGGCCGACCCGCCGTTGGTGGACTATCTCTCGGAGCTCTTGGTTCGCTTCGTGCGGAACGACGAGATCTATCCCGTCCGCACCCCGCGCGGCGAGCGACTCGTGCAGGTGTCCGACATGCTCGTCGAAGCCGAGCACCGCGCCGGCACGGCCCGGCAACAGGTCCACCGCCACATCGGCGACTTCACACTCTTCTGGACGGGCGTCTACCCCGAGGTGGCGGACGGCATGCGCCGCGGCGGCAAAGACGCGTTCCTCAACTACCACGAGCAAGGCAAACGCGCGTACTGGATCGCCAGCACGATCCCGGTCGAAAAAGAAGCCGCCCCCGTCGACATCTTGAAGCGGCTCAGCGAACAGTTCGAGCTTTGCGTCTACGGCCTCTCGGAAGTTCGCCGCCAGTGGGAAGAGCGCGATGGCGAGGATGACGGGCCGCTGCTGCTGGGGTAGGATGGGTGGGGCAAGGAGCCAGGAGTCGGGAGTCAGGAAGATCACAGGCACCGTCGACTCTTCTTCCTGACCCCCGACTCCCGAATCCCGACTCCTTCCGCCATGCACATCATCCGCCAATTGAAGGACTTCCCGATCGAGGCCCGTGGTGGCGCCGTGGCGATTGGCAATTTCGACGGCGTGCATCGCGGGCATGTGGCGATCGTGCGGCGGCTGCTCGAACGGGCCAAAGCGGTGCGCGGGCCGGCGATCGTGTTTACGTTCGATCCCCATCCGGTGCGGCTGTTGCGACCGGACCAGTGTCCAGCGCCACTCACCTGGACCGAGCGTAAGGCCCAGTTGCTGAAGGCCGCCGGAGTGGACTGGATCCTCGCCTATCCGACGGACGAAGCGCTGCTCCATCTTTCGGCCGCAGACTTCTTCGAGAAGATCGTTCGCGGCACGCTCGCCTCGAAGGCGATGGTCGAGGGGCAGAATTTTTACTTTGGCCACAACCGCGAAGGCACTATCGGCCGCCTTCAAGAGCTGACCGCGGCCGCTGACATCTCGCTCGACATCGTGCCGCCGGTGGAAGTCGACGGGGCGATCGTCTCCAGCTCGCGGGTCCGGCAGCTGATCGCGGCGGGCGACCTCGCGGCGGCGAACCGGCTCCTCTCGCAGCCCTATCGCATCCGGGGCATCGTCACCCACGGCGCCGGCCGCGGTGCGAAAATCGGCTTCCCCACGGCAAATCTCGCTGGCATCGACACGTTGCTCCCCGCCGTCGGCGTCTACGCCGGCCGGGCCTGGGTCTCCGGCGAAGGCTGGCCCGCCGCGATCAACCTCGGCACCAGCCCCACCTTTGGCGACGAGTCGATCCGCGTCGAAATCCATCTCATCGGCCAGCAGGAATCGCTCTACGGCCAGCCGATGGAGGTTGACTTCCTGGCCCGGTTGCGGGACATTCGGCCATTCCCGTCCGTCGACGCGCTGGTCGAGCAACTGGACGCGGACGTCGCCGAAGCCAAGCGTGTTGCGGGCTGAGTTTTTTCCGGCGACGCGTAGGTCGCCGGCTATTTTCCCCGACTCCTGAATCCCGACTCCTCGCAACATGTCCATCGACTGGAAGCCGTTTGTTGAACTCGTGCGGGCGCACAATTCGTTTGTGCTCACCAGCCACATGCGCCCCGATTGCGATGCGATCGGCAGCGAACTCGCGCTCACCCTCGCGCTGCGGGCGCTGGGTAAGCAAGTGCAGATCGTCAATGGCGATCCGGTGCCGCCCCACATCGCGTTCATCGACCCGCAGAACGACGTTTCTGTTCTTGGCCGCGACCTCGCAGTCGGCGATGTGAAGCCGGACGTGCTCATCGTGCTCGACACCAGCGCCGTGGCGCAGCTCGGCCCGATGGCCGACGTCGTCCGCAACACCGCAGCCAAGAAGATCGTCATCGATCACCATGTCAGCCAGGACGACATGAACGCGGTGACGTTCAAAGACACAACCGCCGAAGCCACGGGCCGGCTGGTGCTCGGGGCGATCGACGCGCTGGGCGTCGCGGTGACGCCCGAAATGGCGACGCCGCTCTTCGCCGCGATCGCCACCGACACGGGTTGGTTCAGGTTCAACTCGGTTACCGCGCTCACCTACGCCGCGGTGGGTCGGCTTGTCCACTCGGGTGCGAAGCCAGGCGATATCTTCGCCGCGCTCTACGAGCAGAACACCCTCGCCCGCCTGCACTTACAAGGCCGCATCTTAAGTGCGACGAAGACCGAACTCGACGGCCGACTGATCTATAGCTCCGCCACGCCGCAGGATCTCGCCGAGACGGGGGCCGAGGCGACCGACACCGAGGACGTCGTCAACCGGCTGCTGGGCGTGGCCGGCGTCGAAGTGGGGCTGCTGTTCCTCGAGCTGGGTCCCGAGGAAACCAAGATCAGCCTGCGCAGCCGCACCGGCTTCGACGTCCGCAAAGTCGCCGAGCAGTTTGGCGGCGGCGGCCACGCGGCGGCTTCCGGCGTTCGCTATCCAGGCCCGCTCGCACCGGCGATCGCAGCCGTCACCGCGGCGATCCGCAAAGTGCTCTAGCGATCGACCGGGCATTTTTCGGTTAGAATGCCCGCATGAAGCACATCGTCGATTCACCCATTGCAGAGTCTCCGCCGCACGAGCGGCGCACTTTCCTCATGAGCGCCACGGCGGTGGTTGTCGGCGGCATCGTCGCGATCTTTCCCTTTGCCGCCGGACTGGGCGTGCTCTTCGATCCGCTCCGCCGCCGCGCGAGAGGGGCTGCTGTTGCGGACTCGGACGAGGCCATCCAGTTTGTCCGCGTCGGTCCGCTCGAGGTGCTCCCCGCCGATGGCGTGCCGCATCAATTCGTGCTCACAGACGACGTAGTCGACGCCTGGACCCGCTCGCCGGCGCAGCGCGTCGGCACCGCGTTTTTGCTGCGGACCGACGCCGAGGCCGGCCCAAAGATCACGGCCTTCTCGAGCGTTTGCCCCCACTTGGGTTGCGCCGTCGACTACAACGCACCGTCCGGCGAATTCGAGTGTCCGTGCCATGCCAGCGCGTTCGCCAAGGACGGGGCGAAGCTCTTCGGGCCCAGCCTCCGCGGCCTCGATCCGCTCGCGGTCAAGCTCGTCGACGCGGGCGGCAAGCAAGAGATCTGGGTCGAGAACGCCCGGTTTCGCACCGGCATCGCGGAAAGGATCGCCGTCGGATGAGTGGCTTTCTCGGTTGGCTCGACGACCGCACCGGTTATCGCGGGCTCGTACACGACGCACTTTTCGAGCACATCCCGGGCGGAGCGCGGTGGCGGTACGTCTGGGGCAGCACGCTCGTGTTCGCGTTCGTCGTGCAGATCGTCACCGGAGTGATCCTTTGGTCGGCCTACAGTCCCAGTGCGCAGACCGCTTGGGAAAGCGTTTACTATATCCAGCACGACATGACCGCCGGTTGGTTGCTGCGCGGCGTGCATCATTTCATGGCCCACACGATGGTCGTGCTGCTGGCGATCCATTTCGTGCAGGTGGTCGTCGACGGCGCGTATCGCGCGCCGCGCGAGATCAATTTCTGGATTGGCCTCCTCATGATGCAGCTGGTGCTCGGGCTGGCGCTCACGGGCTATCTGCTGCCTTGGGACGAGAAAGGTTATTGGGCCACCAAGGTGGCGACGAACATGGTCGCGCTGGTGCCGCTGGTGGGGACGTCGCTGCAGCGGCTGCTCGTGGGCGGCAGCGAGTATGGGCATCACACGCTCACGCGATTCTTCGCGCTGCATGCCGGCGTGCTGCCGGGACTCCTGATCCTATGCACGGCGGTCCACGTCGCGCTCTTCCGCCGCCACGGCCTCAAGGCCCGCGAGCCCTACAGCAAACGCGACACCACCTTCTGGCCCGAGCAGGTCCTCCGCGACGCGGTGGCGTGCCTGGCGGTGATGATCGTCGTACTCGTGCTGGTGTTCCGCAATTATTCGAGCGAAGCTGTCCAACCGCCTGGAAATGTCTTTGGAGCCGAGCTCGGCGCACCCGCCGACCCAGCTGAAAACTACTCTGCCGCCCGACCCGAAAACTACTTTCTCTTTTTGTTCCAGATGCTGAAGTTTTTGGAGGTGTTTCCGCCGATTTTTGGCGCGATTGTGGTCCCCGGCTTGATCATCCTGTCGCTCTTCCTGATGCCAATCGCCGGCCGCTGGGAGCTCGGCCATCGATTCAACGTGATGTGGACGTTCGCTCTGCTCGTCGGCGCCAGCGTGCTCACCGCGCTCGCCATCCGCGCCGACCACAATGGCCAAACGGAACATTCACAACATTTTCTCGCCGCAGTTGCCGACGCCAACGCCAAATCTGAGCGGGCGGTCGAACTCGCTGGTTCGCCGACGGGCATCCCCGTCGCCGGCGCACTGTCGATGCTCCGCGCCGACGCGAAAACGCAGGGTCCCAAATTGTTTCGCCAGCATTGCGCAGTCCTGCCATAGCCACTTTGTCGTCAACGGCACACCCGCCGACGAGTCGCAGGAGATCAAAGTCGAACACCCGACCGCGTCGAACCTGTGGGGCTTTGGCAGCCGCGAGTGGGTACTCGGCATTCTCAATCCGCACGAGATCGTCGGCCCTCACTACTTCGGCAATACGAAACTCAAAGAAGGCGACATGGCGATGTGGGTCGAGGACACGTTCGGCCCCGATGCCACGGCCGACCTCGACGAGGCCGAGCGGGATCAGCTCCGCGAGAACGTGAAACTGGTCAGCTTCGCGCTCGCTGCCGAAGCCGGCCTCCTGCGGGAGATGCATCCGAGCGAGTCGATCGAAGCGAGCCGAAAGGTGATCGTCGAGGAGTTCTCCTGCGTCGATTGCCACAAGTTCCACGACGACGGCGCGCTCGGCCTTGCGCCCGATCTCACCGGCTATGCATCGGCCGAGTGGCTGCGGGCATTCATCAGCAATCCCGAGCACGAGCGATTTTATCCGGACACGAACGACCGCATGCCCGCATTTGCCCCGAGCAACGATCCGGCGGCGAATCGGCTCAGCCCCGAGGAGCTTGATCTGCTTGTTGCCTGGCTGCGTGGGGAGTGGTACGAGCCCGAGAATTAAGTCCGGCGAGGCGTAGCTCGCCGGCTATTTTGATCTGCTGGCGGTGCTACGGCGCGTCAAATCTTGCCGAATCGCTACAGTTTCACGCGCGCCTGTGCCGATCACAGAAGCGCGACTCCGTGCCGGCGGCGGTCCATGTGCTTGCTGGCACTGCTGGCGCGCCGCATAGCTCTGCGAATTTCTCCTCTGTTCTCTTCTCTGTGTTTGGCGGACTTTTCCATGTGGTGTAGCAACTGCCAACAAGACACGCCGGCGATAAGCCGCTCCGGCACCAACAAGCTCGCCTGCTCGCGCTGCCACGCCACGATCCGCCCGCCCCACGCGGTCGGCCTCAGCGAAGCGGGCATCGCGCTCGACGACGCGGTCGCGCTCGAAGTCGTCGACAGCCGACCGCCGCTGGTGACCGACGATTGGCAGCTCCGCCGCCGCAGCCGCGAACTGGGCCGCAAGCTACGGCACGAGACGCCCGACATGCAGCGACGCGTCGACTCGCCGCAAAATCTGTTCGCCGACCTGGCCGAGCAAACCGCCTCGCCGATCGTCGACCCTGGCAGCTACCACCGCCCCACGCCCGCGGCCAAGTCACCCGGCCCAGAATTCACCCAATTTGTCGCCTGGTTCGTGACGCTCCTCGGTTTCACGTCGCTCGCCGCCGGCCTCGGCATGATCGCCTGGTCGATCGCCCACGGCGGCTCCGAATATTGGGACCACGCACTCGCGCTCACACTCGCGGGCCAGGGCACGCTGATCTTCGGTCTGCTGCTCGTGGTGACGCGGCTTTGGCGCAACAGCCGCCACGCCAGCGGCAAACTGCATGAAGTCCACACCGAACTCGGCCAGCTCCAACGCACGGCCGACGCCCTCTCCGCGATGCGCAGCGGCGGCGGCGCCCCGGCGTTCTACGCCGAACTGGTCCGCGGCGCGAGCCCGCAGATGCTGCTCACGAATCTCAAGGGACAACTCGACCAGCTCGCCACGCGGCTCAACGGCCAGTTTTAAGAAGCAAACTCGAGACGTCGAAATAGCCGGCGACCTACGCGTCGCCGGACCGCTTCGAACACGATCACGGCGAGACGTAGCTCGCCGGCTATTCTGCCGCGCTGCGAGCGCTCTACGCCTCGATCCGTCGCGCGATCTCCTCGACCACGTCCGCGCTCTTCACGCGCCATTGCTTGAGCGAGTCGCGGTCGCGGATCGTCACGGTGCCGTCGGTCAGCGTCTGGCCGTCGACGGTGATGCAGTACGGCGTACCCGCTTCGTCCTGCCGGCGGTAGCGGCGGCCGACCGCGCCCTTCTCGTCGTAGAACACGTTGAACCGCTTCTTCAGCGCACCATAGAGCTCCTGGGCCGCCTCGGGCATGCCGTCCTTCTTCACCAGCGGGAACACGGCCGCCTTCACCGGCGCGATCCGCGGATGGAACTTCATCACGACGCGGGTCTGCATGTCGCCCTTGTCGTCCGGCGCTTGATCCTCGTGATACGCCTCGCACAAAAACGCCAGCGTGGCCCGGTCCGCACCGGACGAGGGCTCGATCACATGCGGCGTGAACCGCTCGCCCGTGATGTCGTCGCGATACGTCAGATCGCGGCCGCTCCCCTTGTGCTTCGGCTTGCCGTCTTCGCCGAGTTCCACCTCAAGGCAGCCCTCGGCGTTCTTGACGAGCTTCCCTTCCATGTGGCTCCGCAGATCGAAATCGCCACGATGGGCGATGCCCTCCAGCTCGCCATATTCGCCCGGCGGCAAGAACGGGAACGCATATTCGATGTCGGCCGTGCCGACCGAGTAGTGGCTCAGTTCGTCCTGCTCGTGCTCGCGGAGCTGCAGCCGCTCGCCGGCAAGTCCCAGCGACGTGTACCAGGCCATCCGCCGGTCGCGCCAGTATTCGTACCACTTCCGCGACGTATTCGGATGGCAGAAAAACTCGATCTCCATCTGCTCGAACTCGCGCGAGCGGAACGTAAAATTCCGCGGCGTGATCTCATTGCGGAAGCTCTTGCCCATCTGCGCGATGCCGAACGGCACGCCCACGCGGGTGCTATCGAGCACGTTCTTGAAATTGACGAAGATGCCCTGGGCCGTTTCGGGACGCAGAAACGCCGCGTCTTTCTTCATGTCACCCAGCGCACCAATGTACGTTTGAAACATTAAGTTGAAATCTCGCGGCTCGGTTAGACGTGCCGCGGTCGTCGACGCGTCTGGCACAATCACGTTTTTCAGATCGTCGTCCTTGGTGAGCCCTACAAGTGCTGATCGACTCGCTCTCCCAATCTAGATAGTTCATCCGCTTTCTTTCGTCGAATGCCAAACAACTGGCATGCACGTTCAACAGTTTCGCTCAAGTCCTGCAGTCGGTTCATCAGCGCTAGCGGCAACGTATAAATGCTCGCTGTTTCCAAAGTAATCCAGTCGAACGCTGCATTCAGTTTTGCATCGTGTCGGCCCGATAACGACTTGGCCGATCAAGATTCGACCATCGCCCACGAACATGGTCGAAGCGGTATCGCTTCTTTGTATTGCCGGCAGTCGACCATCATGTCGACAAACAAATCGAAGTGCCCCGACACCTTCCAGACCTGCGGGTGCATGATGATCGTGCAATCGAGGCCGACCATGTCATACGGCGACGGCGCACCGGCCGGCGCGACCAGCTCGTTGTGGGCCGAGACCATGTCGTGCCACCAGGCCTCTTTGATGTTCCGCTTCAGCTCGACGCCGAGCGGGCCGTAGTCCCAGAAGCCGTTGAGCCCGCCGTAGATTTCGCTCGACTGAAACAAAAACCCCCGCCGCCGGCAGAGGGCTACTAACTTATCCATGTCCATGATGACTTTCGCCGATCTCGCTCAATTGGGAACCGAAGATTTCAGGAATCGCCCATTTTACTGCCGTTGGCGAGCGAGCGTCTATGGCAGCGTGATTCGCCACGCGGAAACGTCGAGTTCCGGCACGATCGAGAGGGCGTCGATGCGGGCGCAGTCGACCAAATCGTGATCCATCCCGATCGCCAGCAAGTTCGCACCGCCAGGCGTCGATCGCAACTCGACGGCGAGGTCTTCGCCGCGCCGCTGCCACTCGGCAAGCGCCGCTTGCGCCGCCTCGTCGAGTTGCCAGCCGTCGCGATCGCGAGCGATCAACTGCTCGACAATCGCACCGGCCGCCAGGATATCTTCCCGCGACTCGACGCCATCGGTGCCGGCGCACAAAATGTCGATCCGCGGCTCGTCTCGGATAGACGCCGCCACGGCCGAAAGGTTCAGAAACGAGCCGGCGACCACGCGCCGCGCCAGCCGTGCATGGTAGAGAGCGCGGGTGCCGTTGGTCGTCGTGAGAAACACGCGTCGCCCGCCGACCGATTCCGGCGTGTACTCCGACGGCGAATTGCCGAGGTCAAAACCGTCGATCCGTTTCCCCTGCCGCTCGCCGCCAAGGACGACGTTCGCCCGATCCTTCGCCGCCGCGGCCCGCGCCTCCTCGATCTCCAAAAACGGCACCACCTCCGCCGCCCCCGCCGCCAGCGCCTGGCAGATCGTCGAGGTCGCCCGCAGCAGGTCGATCACCACGACCGTGCTGCCGGCAAGCTCCTCGGCAGCGATTTGCTGCGGCAAATTGTGGACTCGGAGCTGTTGCATGGTGAATTGTCGCGCGCCGTTGCGGTTGAATTTGGGGCGAATGTTGCTCTATTGGGATACACCCAAATCGAGCGCGTCGCAAGCGACCGTGCTAATTGAAGCGATGTGCCAAATGAACGCACTCACTGACCTCCGACCTCTGACCTCCGACCACTCCGCGATGCCCGTCGACAAATCCGCCGAGCGCGTCCGCCGGATGTTCGGCCAGATCGCGCCGCGGTACGATTTTCTGAATCACCTACTCTCGCTGGGCATCGACCACTACTGGCGGTGGCGGACGGTCCGCCGCGTGAGGCCGGAGGGTACGCTGCCGATCCTCGACGTCTGCACGGGCACTGGCGACCTCGCCCTGGCGTACGACCGCGCGGCCGGCGGGCGGCTCGAGATCGTGGCGACCGACTTCTGCCCCGAGATGCTGGAACTCGGCCGGGCGAAGTCCGTCAAAACGGGGGCCGCCGATCGGATCACGTTCCTCGCGGCCGACACCCAGTCGCTGCCGCTCCCCTCGGACGCGTTCCAAATCGTCTCGGTCGCGTTCGGCCTGCGAAACGTCGCCGACACGGATCGCGGCCTGGCGGAAATGGTCCGCGTCGCCGCGCCGAGCGGCCGCGTCGCCGTGCTCGAGTTTTCGTCGCCCACCTGGCAACCGTTCAAGGCGATCTACGGCTGGTACTTCCGCAACGTGCTGCCGCGAATCGGACAACTGCTCGCCCGCAACTCGACCGCCGCCTACGAATACCTGCCCGACAGCGTCGGCCAGTTTCCGCAAGGTGAAGCGCTCGCCAAACGGATGCGCACCGCCGGCCTCGCGGAAGTCCACTGCTACCCGCTCACGTTGGGCGTGGCCACGCTGTACATCGGGGTGAAGCCTTCCCGTTAGCCGGCGGGCTTGTCCCGGCGCGAAGCGAACACGGCGAGACAAGCTCGCCGGCTAACATGAACCATTCGCATCATGAAACGTCCCATTTGCATTGCCGTCACGGGTGCCAGCGGCGCGGTTTACGCCGTGCGACTGCTTGAGGTGCTGCGCGAGCGGGCGCGACGTGCATCTCTCGATCAGCCCGTCGGGCCGCGACGTGATCCGCCAGGAGCTCGGCATCTCGGTCGATCTCGACGATTTCCAATTGGAACAATTGCTGCCGAAATCGGCGGGCTCCCGCGGCAAAATCGAGTACTTCCACCACCAGGATTTCATGGCCCCCATGGCCAGCGGCTCGTTTCTTACCGGCGGCATGGTGATCTGCCCGTGCAGCGGAACGACCTTGAGTGCCGTCGCCGCCGGCGCGGCCAGCAATCTCATCCAACGCGCCGCCGAAGTCCACTTGAAGGAACGCCGCAAGTTGGTCGTCGTCCCGCGCGAAACGCCCCTCTCGCTCGCGCACATCGACAACATGCGCCGCGTGACCGAAGCGGGCGCGGTCGTGCTCCCGGCTTCGCCTGGCTGGTATCACGGCGTGCGCGACGTGAACGACCTGGTCGACTTCATCGTCGCTCGCATCTGCGATCAGCTCGGCCTCGAACAAACCCTCACCAAACGCTGGGGAGACAAATAAAAAGCGAGCCGGGGCGTCCTCGCCCCCGTTCTGACGCGCCGTAAACTCGGGGGCCGACCATCCTGCGCGATCCGCCCCGGCTCGCTTAAATACAAGACGAAATGCTCCGCACCCTCCGCCACTACCTCGAGCTGATCCGCTTCTCGCACACGATCTTCGCGCTGCCGTTCGCGTTGCTTTCGGCCGTGATGGCGTGGCAGCTCACGCCATTTCGCTGGCAGCAACTCGTCGGCATCTTGCTGTGCATGATCACCGCCCGCAGCTTCGCCATGGCCGCCAACCGACTCGCCGACCGACGGCTCGACGCGGAAAATCCGCGGACGGCCGGCCGCCATCTGCCAGCCGGCATCCTCAGCGTCACGAGCGTTTCGCTCTTCGTCGCCGCCAGCGCCCTCGGCTTCATCGCCTCGACGCTACTGTTCCTGCCCAACCGGCTGCCGCTGTATCTCTCGCTCCCCGTGCTGGCTTTCCTCGCCGGCTACAGCTATGCCAAGCGGTTCACGTCGCTGGCCCACTTCTGGCTCGGTGCGGCGCTCGCGCTCTCGCCGGTGGCCGCCTGGATCGCCATTCGGGGCGACGCGGTGCTGGCCAACCCGCTCGACCTGCTGCCCGCCCTCGTGCTGGGCGGGGCGGTCCTCACCTGGGTCGCCGGCTTCGACGTGATCTACGCCTGCCAGGATTTTGACGCCGACACGCTTGCCGGGCTCCACAGCGTGCCTGTGCGGCTCGGCATCGCGGGGGCCCTCCGGCTGGCTGCCGCGTGCCACGTCGCCACGATCGCCCTGCTGGCCTGTCTGCCGCTCGTGTATCCGCCGCTGGGCTGGATCTACTGGGCTGGCATCGCGGCCGTGGCGGTGCTGCTGGTCTACGAGCACTCGCTGGTCCGGCCCGACGACCTCTCCCGCGTCAATCTCGCCTTTTTTCGCGTCAACGCAGTGATCAGCCTGGGCCTGTTTGCGGTTGCTACCCTGGACCTGCTGTTAGGTCATGGGTGATACTGAGGGAGCCCACCGAACGCAAGACTTCCTCGATCTGCAATTCGTCATTCGATATTAGTCATTCGTGCATTATCGATCCCCTCCGAATGACGAACTTCGACCAAATGTCAAAGAACATGCTCCGCACGTCATCACCACTCCTGGCCCCCATCCGCGAAAAAGTCGAAGCCGGCGAGCGGCTTACGTTCGACGACGGCCTCGTTCTCGAGTCGCCCGAGGTGCCGCTGCCGGAGCTGGGCGAATTGGCCAATCTGGTCCGCGAGCGGAAGAACGGCAACGCGGCCTACTTCAACATCAACACCCACCTCAACCCCACCAACATCTGCGTCTACCGCTGCACCTTCTGCGCGTTCCGCTCGAACTTGCGCGACTCGAAGGGCTACGCGATGAGCGACGAGCAGATCCTCGCCCGCGGCGCCGAGGCCCAGGCGGCCGGCTGCACCGAGATGCACATCGTCGGCGGGCTGCACCACCAGCGGAAGTACGACTGGTACCTCGGCATCATCCGCTCGCTCCACGAGGCGTATCCCGAGCTGCACCTCAAGGCCTGGACGCCGGTCGAAGTCGATTGGTTCTGCCGGCTCGCCGATAAGAGCGTCCGTGAGGTGCTCGAAGACATGATCGAAGCCGGCCTCGGCAGCCTGCCCGGCGGCGGGGCGGAGATTTTCCATCCCGAGGTCCGCAGCCAGATCTGCGAGCATAAGGCCGACTCCCGCCGCTGGTTCGAAACCCATCGCACGGCCCACGAGCTCGGCCTCCGCTCGAATTGCACGATGCTCTACGGCCACATCGAGCAGCCCTACCACCGTATCGACCACTTGCTTCGCCTCCGCGAGCTGCAGGACGAGACGGGCGGCTTCCAGACCTTCATCCCGCTGGCGTTCCACCCCGAGAACACGGGCCTCGACCACATCAAGAAGCCGTCGAGCCTGGTCGACCTCCGCACGATGGCCGTCGCCCGGCTGATGCTCGACAACATCGCCCACATGAAGGCCTATTGGATCATGCTCGGCATCGGCACGGCCCAGGTCGCCCTTTCTTACGGCGCAGACGATCTCGACGGCACCGTGCGTCACGAGTTGATCTACCACGACGCCGGAGCGACGACGCCGGAGATCCTCTCGGTGGACGACATCCGCCGACTGATCATCGAGGCAGGCCGCGAACCGGTCGAACGCGACACACTCTACCGCCGCATCGAACGCGACGGCGAGCGCTGGCAGGCGGGCGAAGTGATCACGGCGAGCGCGTAAATAAAGCGACGTGCTGACACGACCGACGCTTAGCGTCGTCGGCAACGACGAATCTTGTAGAATTGGCCACGACCCCAATTTTCCCGGACCCTTTTCACCCCCACGCGCACTCTAAGGGGTATGACGGCCACCGAAGCACCGACGGAGCGAGCCGGGTCGTCCCCGACCCCGGCCGGATCAGGAGACTTTGCATCGCTAATCCACGCCCACCAAGCGGGCGTTTGGCGATACTTGCGGTTCCTCGGGGCCGAATGCACGGAAGCGGACGACCTCACGCAGGAGACGTTCCTGGCCTTCAATCGGGCCAAGTTCGTCGAATGCGACCGTTCTCAGACGGCCAGCTACCTCCGCACCATCGCCCGTAACCAACTACTGGCCCTGCGGCGGCGACAGCGGCGCGAGATCGCCACGGTCGATCTGGAGGCGGCTGAGAGCGTTTGGGCCGCTGCCGCTGGCCCCGACGGCAGCCTCGGCGACTATTTGGACGCCCTCCGCGACTGTGTCGAACAGCTCGCAGGCCGGCCGCGCGAAGCGATCGACCTGCACTATCGCGAAGCCGCCAGCCGCGAGGCGATCGCGGCCAAGCTCGAAATGAAACCCGATGGCGTCAAAAGCCTTCTCCGCCGCACGCGCGAGATGTTGCGCGAGTGCGTCGAGCGAAAAGTGAATAGCGCCAAAACGCCATAGCGTCGGCGGCCACGCCGAATCAACTCAGTCACCCCCGCTGCCCCCATCAGCCGGCAGTGAACCACGTAAGAGAAGCACCCATGAACGAAACCAATCCAAACCATGAACCATCAAATCTCGCTGACCTCCACGACCGCCTGCTGGACCGCGCTCTGGCCGAAACAATCGGCGGCGAAACGCCGCCCGATCTGACGGCGCAGATTTGCAGCACCTCAAACGTGGGAATCAGCAAGCCGGCTGCTAGCCCTCGCAGTTCCTTCCGGACCATCGGCTTATCCGCCTTGGCAGTCGCTGCATCCATCTCGATCGTGGGCACGACTGTCTTCCTGTTCGCGGGCAAGGACTGGCGAAGCGCCGGACGGGTGAGTTCGGTCAGTGATCGGGGCAGGGTGTTGGGTCGGCCATTGCAGGAACCTACAAGCGGAGTCCAATCCAAAGCACAGTACAAACCCCAATTGTCCAATCGCGCTCGCTCCAAAGAGGCCGAATGGCCGGAAGCGGAAGAGTCACTCCCCATGCCATCCGAGCTTGGTGATGCGAAAGCATCGGCACCCGCACTTGTCGAGACATCGAATGCAAATAGTAATTTGAACGAAGAATCCGAGTTCGGGTTGAGCACAATCCAAGATCAATACGCCACCGTCGACCGGCCCGGGATCCAAGTTGAAAGCGACAAGCTCAAGGACGTGGCGATGGGCGATTGGGGTTTCCCCCGATCCATGGCGTCGCCGAAGCCGGGATTGGCCCCCCTAACCGACGGTAGCGGACCAACGCTCTCCCAATCCGAAGACGGACCGTCGTCGTATGAACGCTCGTGGCAATCGTATCTACAAGCCGCACGGAGCGGGTTAATGAAGGGCGGCCCATCTCGGGGAACTATTCATGATCAAGGCGCGATTGAATTGGAAACGGTGCAGCCGACGTTGGATATAGCCTGGCGGCAGTCGATATTTCTAGGCACTGGCCCCGGTTCGCCCGGCGACCAGTACGCCCGCATCTACGAGAATCCCTTCGTCAAAGCCGCGGGCGGCGACGCCGTCTCGACGTTTTCGATCGACGTCGACACCGCCTCCTACGCCAATGTGAGGCAGTTTCTGATGGACATGCGGCGGCTACCGCCGCCGGACGCCGTGCGAATCGAAGAGCTCGTCAACTACTTCCCCTACGACTATTCACCCCCCACGTCCCCAGCCCCCGGCTCTGCCGGGGGTTCCGCCGGAGGTTCCGCCGATGATACCAGCCCGCCCCCCTTCGCCGCCCACGCCGAAGTCGCCGGTTGTCCCTGGGCTCCCGAGCACCGCCTCGTGCGGATCGGCATCAAAGGCCGCGAGATCGCCCGCGAAAAGCGGCCGCCGTCGAACCTGGTGTTCCTGGTCGATGTCTCCGGCTCGATGGACGAACCAAACAAGCTGCCGCTGGTGGTCGACGGCCTCCGCCAGCTCACGCGCGAGCTCGGCGAGAACGACCGCGTGGCAATCGTCGTATATGCCTCAAGCGAAGGCCTGGCGCTCGAGAGCACCCGCGGCGACAAACAGCAGGTGATCCTCTCCGCGCTCGATCGACTGCGGGCCGGCGGCTCCACGGCCGGCGGCGCAGGCATCCAGCTCGCCTATCAGATCGCCGAGGACCACTTCATCCCCGGCGGCACCAACCGCGTCGTCCTCTGCACCGACGGCGATTTCAACGTCGGCGTCACCAGCACCGCCGAACTCGAACGGCTCGTCGCCCAGAAAGCCAAAGACACCAAGGTCTTCCTCTCCGTCCTCGGCTTCGGCCGCGGCAACCTCAACGACGCGATGATGCAAACGATCGCCGATCGCGGCAATGGCAACCACTACTACGTCGACAATCGCCGCGAGGCCCGCAAAGTGCTCGTCGAGGAAATGACCGGCACGCTCGTGACCATCGCCAAGGACGTGAAGATCCAGGTCGAGTTCAATCCGGCCCATGTCGCTGGCTACCGACTCCTCGGCTACGAGAACCGGATGCTGCGGACCCAAGACTTCAACGACGACACGAAAGATGCCGGAGAGATCGGCGCCGGCCACACGGTCACTGCCCTCTATGAAATAGTCCCGGCCGGTAAGTCGCTCGGCGTAGTCGCCGTCGATGAGCTCAAATACCAACCGAAAGCGGTGCATGAAGAGACGGACAAGATTGTCCATCCTACAAGCGACGTCAGCGACGAACTGCTGACGCTCAAGATGCGATACAAGGAACCAGAAGGCGACGTGAGCCGCAAGCTCGAATGGCCGATCTCCGATGCTGACACGGCCTTTGGCGATGCCACGGTCGACTACCGTTTTGCGGCCGCCGTCGCCGGCTTTGGCCTCTTGCTCCGCGATTCTCAGTACAAAGGCGACGCCACTTACGACGCGGTCGCCGAGATCGCCTTAAACAGCGTTGGTAGCGATCCGCATGGCTACCGCGCCGAGCTGGTCGAGTTGGTTCGCCGTGCAAAAGAATTGCAGGTCGGCCGCTAGCGCGATCTGCAAGTTGCAGTCTTACCGCCTGCGGCAAGCCGAATTCCGTCATGCGCTAAGACGGAATCTGCTCGTCAACTCGTCTGTGCGCGGTTTCCATTCCTTCAGGCAAGTGCCCTCACGGGAATGCCCCCCGGACGTCGCAATGGAGGCAGCGGGCAATTCAAAGCCGATGCGCCCCTCGCATCCTCTTCGATCTCAACGACAACAACTTTGTACGGCTGCTCAGCCCATCGAAACTTCCCGTGCAGTTCAACCACATTCCGGATGGGCGAGACACGATTACATATCAATAAAAAAAGCGAGCCCCTCGATGAGGAGCTCGCTTTCGTTTGAGTGTGAAACAGGCTGTCGGTTAAGACTAGCGTTTTGCTCTACGGCCGGCCAGGAAGCCAACCATCCCGAGGCCCAAGAGAGCCAAGGTCGTGGGTTCCGGAACCATTCCAGTTCGGACGTGAATGTCAATCAACTTCTTGTCGATGAAGGCGATCGAAGTTCCGTTCGGTCCACCTTCGGAGAAGGCAAGCAAGCGATTGTTCATCGAAACGCGGAACTTCGTGACCTTACCATATGGGGTCAAGTCGAAGTTGAAGCCGTTGCTCCAAACATCCGAATCCGGCGGTACATTGTTGATGGCGTCAAAATTCAACGCCGGTCCGGCAACCGGAATTGGATTGGCCGGAAGAGGCAGGTCGGACGCCAGAATTGTAACGAAGCCTTGCAGACGATTGCGCACGTTGGTGGCGACGGTAGCAAAACCTGGCACGCTCTCGACCAGCGACCAAGTCCCATCCTCATCCCACTTCAAGCCAGTCGCCCAAGTGTTTGGATCGGCCGTGACAAGAAAACTGACGAGACCGTCCGTGACATCCGCTCCGCCGGCACCAACTGCCGTGGCGGCGAAAGAAAACGGCGCCGGGAACAACAACTCGTTCGGAGTCGAAGTGTCGGCCGGACCATACATGTTCGGCGGATCACCTGGAGTCTGAGTCGACTGCGTGATCTGAGAGAAAGTCACCGAACCAGCGTTTGAATCGCTGATGCCGATGCTCGTACCAACCAAAGCCAAAAGGCTAAGAAAGAAGGCTACCCGTGCTGTGGTCTTCATTAGATCTAACTCCCTGGAATGCTACTTATGTCGCAGCATCACTGATGATTAACCGATGCCCACCCTAAATTCGGCACACTCAAACTTGGCCCAGCAATTTATCCCACTCCCTGCATCGAGCGAATAATTCGCTTTCAAGCAGTCCCACCTCAAAACTGACAAGGCAGTTCGAGAAGGCCTTCCTTCTCGCACGGGCGCATCCCTATGCACCCCGTAGTATCCTTTTCCTCCCCCTAGAATACTCACCCACGCAAGGATTGCAAGATATTTGATAGAAAAAAATCTTGTCGTTGGGAAAATTAGGACGCTGGTATTGGCAGCTTTACGCCAGATTCGCTGTTAAAATCCTTTACCACTGCCTGATCCACCACCACGCAGATCATTCTAAGTCATTATCTTACAATAAGATGCGACCGATTCTTACCCACTTTCCGCTGGACCTATCGAAGCCTTCCCGATTGGCTAGCCAACGTCCCCCAACTCCAAAGCCCGGCCATAACGAGTCAACATTTTTCGCCGGAGTCGGTCGTGCTCCGGTCGGGCCAACCCCGGATCGGCCGCATAGAGGCCTTCGGCCGCAGCTCGCGCCTCGACCAATAACTGTTCGTCACGCTGCAAATCGGCCATCCGCAGCGGGGCCACGCCATGCTGATCGACCCCGAACAAGTCTCCCGGTCCGCGGAGCGAGAAGTCCAACTCGGCCAATTGAAAACCATCGTTCGTGGCCGCGAAGGACTCGAGCCGCGTCCGCGCTTCCTCGGAGAGCTCTTCGCCCGCGAGCACGGCGCAAAACCCGGGGTGCGCACCACGCCCGACGCGTCCCCTCAATTGATGCAGTTGCGCTAGACCAAATCGCTCCGGCGAATCGATCACCATCACCGACGCATTGGCAACATCGACGCCAACTTCGATCACCGAAGTCGAGACGAGAACCTGCATCTCGCCCATGCGGAAACTGGCCATCGCCTCGCTCTTCTCCTGCGGCGTCATGCGTCCGTGGATCAGTCCGACGCGGAACTCGGCCAGCTCGCCGTTAGTGAGCCGTTCGAAAGCGTCGGCCACGCTCGCGGCGGCGACGTTTTCCGAATCGTCGACCAACGGCGCGACCACGTAGGCCTGCCGCCCGGCACGGAGCTTTTCGCGGACAAAGTGCCACCATTTCGCCTGTCGCCCCGGCTCGACCACATACGTGCTCACGGCTTGCCGGCCCGGCGGCATGTCACGCAGCGTTGTTACGTCGAGATCACCAAATAGCGTCATCGCGATCGTCCGCGGGATCGGAGTCGCGGTCATCACCAAATAGTGGGGCGACTCGTTTCCCTGCCTCAAAGCGGCCCGCTGGCGGACGCCGAATTTGTGCTGCTCGTCGATCACCACCAGGCCCAGCCGGGCGAATCGCACGTCATCTTGAATTACCGCTTGTGTGCCAATCACCAAGTCCACCTCGCCGGCCGCGATCTCGGCGAGCGCCGTTTCTCGCTCGCGCGCGGTGAGCGAGCCGGCCAGGATCCGTGTCCGCACGCGGCTGGCCTGCAGTAAAGTGGCCAATGTCTCCGCGTGTTGCCGGGCCAGGATTTCGGTCGGAACCATCAGCGCCGCCTGGTACCCGTGTGCGACACAAATCAACATCGCGTAGAGCGCGACGACCGTCTTTCCGCTGCCAACGTCCCCCTGCAGCAGCCGATTCATCGGCGACTCACGCGACATGTCGGCCGCGACTTCGCGGATTGCCGATTGCTGCCCTGGAGTCAGCTCGAACGGGAGCCGACGGCGGATGCGGGCATCGATTTCAGCCGTGGCCACGAGCGATGGCGCCCGAAAGCCGAGTCGCTGCTGCCAGCGCCGCGCCACGACGGCCAGCTCCAGCACAAACAGCTCCTGAAACACAAATCGCCGGCGGGCCCGGGCTAGTTCTTCTGCATCGCGCGGAGCATGAATCGCCGGCAATGCGTCGGCGAGCGGCATCAGATTCAGCTCGGCGAGCAGCTCGGGCGGAAACACTTCTTCTAACACTGCACCATACCGCTCGACCGCCGACGCCACGATTCGCCGCAGCTCCCATTGCGAGAGGCCCTCGGTGAGCGAATAAAGGGGAAGTAACTCCGAACCCGGCTGATCTTGCTCGCCCTCGAGCCAGGTCACGCGGGGATGGGCCATTTCCCAGCGGCCGCCACTGAGCCGCGGCTTGGCCGAGAGCAGCACATGCTGACCCGCGCGGAATTTGTCCCGCATAAACGGCTGGTTGAACCACGTCGCCCGCAAGTAGTCGTGCCCGTCATGCACCAAAACACCGACCCGACTTTTGCCAAAACCCGTGCTCCGGGCGTCGACCTCGGTTACAACGCCACGCACCGTCTGCAGCTTCTCGTCTTCCAGCTCGGCGATCGCCCGGCGATCGGAGAGGTCCTGGTAGTCGCGCGGAAAGAAAAACACGAGATCGCCGGCCGTGTGGAGCTCGAGTTTCGCCAACAGCGTGGCCTTCTGCGGCCCCACACCAGGCACAAATTGCACCGGCGTAGCCAGCACCTCCGCCGGAGATTGCTCCCGCGCTGACGAGGCCGAAGATTGCGAACTGCCGCTCATGCCGACATTGTACGGCCAACGATCCAGAGTGGCAGCCCGGGCAGGAGATCTCCCTCTCAGGCTCGCCGCGCATACTTCAATTGGTTGGCCGATTGACGCGGACTAACTGGCCTCGCAAATGCCCCACCGACCGAATCGCCAGATCGATGCGCTGAGCCTGACCCACGAAATCAGGATCGACGGTACAAACTATGATGCCCGCGTGGTCGGGCGATTGATCGTGCAAGCGAATGAAGTGCCTGCGGTTGAGCGTCAACACGGCTCGATCGTCGTCGGTGGCAAACGCCAGTACATCCGCATCCGGCCAGGCTTGCTCTGCTTTTCCAGTTTCCGCCACGGTGACCACGTCGTGACCAGTTTCACGCAGCGCCTCGACGACCGGAAATGGAAAGTTTTCGTTCGAATACATCCGGGCCATTCAAGACGCGTCCTCGTTGTCGCGAATCTGTTGCTCGATTTCCACGCGATTCGCCAGCACATAGTTCCAAGCATTGACGAGGTCGGCGGCCCGCAAGGTAGGATACGACCGTAGCAATTCGGCTTCGCTCGTGCCGAGGCGCCGTGCCTGCTCCAAGACCCACACCGGAATTCGGGTGCGCACAATACATGGCTCGCCGCCGCACACGCCCGGTTGCGACTCGACGCCCGGCAAGGCATTGCCCAACCCACGCGCCACCGACTGCAATAACTGCGCTTTCTCCGCCGGTGACAGCTCCGATACGGCAATTTCCACATCTTGAAGCTTGCTCATACTTCCATCCTACCCGAGCCGAGTTCGCTGAGAAGATCAATGTGCCCAACGGCACGGCGGCGAATCTGAGATTCTTCTGCCCGGACGACCCCGGTCCTATAAAAACCGCTGATAAGCCGCCACCGCCAGCTCGTCGACGCGGTCGTTTTCCGGGTGGCCGCTGTGGCCGGCGACGCGGGTGTACTTCACCTGGTGCTGCGCCAACAGCGCGTCAAGTTCGCGCCACAGCTCTTCGTTCGCCACCGGCACGAGCTTGCTCTTTTCTTTGCGCCGCCAGCCGTTCGCTTTCCACTTCGGCATCCACTCGGTCATGCCTTTGCCGACATAGACGCTGTCGGTGAATATTTCGACGTGCGACGGCCGCTTGAGCGCCTCGAGGCCGCGGACCGCGGCGGTGAGCTCCATCCGGTTGTTCGTGGTCAGCTCCTCCCCGCCGCTCTGTTCGAGCTCCTTGCCAGTCGTCGGATGGCGCAGGATGAAGGCCCAACCGCCGGGGCCGGGATTTCCGCTACAAGCACCATCGGTAAACAAGTGGACTTCGGCCAAAGGAGATGTCGGACGTCAGAAGGTCGGGGGTCAAATGTGGTCGCTGTAGACTGTAGAGTCTGACGCCGCTGCGAGCAACTCCGGACTGGCGTTTGCTGCGAGGGAGCCCCCCGGTCGCGGTCGAGTGAGTGCTTCCAAATCTTCCTTCAACTGCGCGTCGAGCCGCGGCACTTCCTCTAGCCGCCAGGGCAGCCGCACCGTAAACGTGCTCCCCTTGCCCAGCTCGCTTTCGACCGAGACGTCGCCCCCCAGCAACCGGCACAACTCGCGGACGATCGACAGTCCCAAACCCGTGCCCGAGTATTCCCGGGTCATCGTATCGCCATCTTTCGAAGCGCCGGGTGCCTGTCGGAACTTTTCAAAAATCAGCTGCTGGTCGTCGGGGCTGATGCCGATGCCCGTGTCGGTCACGGCGAGTCGCAGGTCGCCATATTCGTCGCGCTCCGTGCCGATGTTGATCCGCCCCCCTTCGGGCGTAAACTTGATCGCATTAGAGAGCAGATTATTGAGAATCTGCTGCACCTTCCCCTGGTCCAGTCGGACCGGCGGCAGAGTCGACGACGCGTCGTAATCAAGGTCGATGTTCTTCTTCTCCGCGAGCGGACGGGCCATGTCACACTGTGCGCCGACCAGCGAACCAATTTTGAACTCGCTTAGGCGGACCTCCATCTTGCCGCTTTCCATCTTGGCGAGGTCCAGAATGTCGTTGATCATTTCTAGCAGCGTCGTGCCCGAGCGCTGGATGTTGCCGACGTACCGCCGCTGCTTTTCGTCGAGCGCCGCGATTGAGCTGAGTACGTCGCTGAAGCCGATGATGCTGTTGAGCGGCGTCCGCAGCTCGTGGCTCACCGTGGCCAGGAAGTCGCTCTTGAGCCGGTTCATTTCATAGAGCCGCATATTCGCCTGCGCGAGCTCATCGAGCCGATTGTCGAGTTCGTTGTTCACATGCTGCAGCTCGCTCTGCTGGCTCAGCAACTGCCGCAACATGCGATTGAACGACGCGGCCAACTCCTCGAATTCGTCGCCCGTGCGAATCATGGCTCGCTGCTCGACGTCGCCCTCGCGCACGGCATTCGCCACGTCGCGCAGATGGGTGACTGGCTTAACGATCACGTAGCGGACCACTGCCCACAGCGAAATCATCGACAAAAAGCCGACTACGATCGCAGCGGTCCAGGCCAGCGCCCGATTAATCGCCCGCGCATTGACGGTCGCCTCATCGTCAAGCGTCACGCGGACGACCGCCATCAGGTCTCCTTCGCGCAGATTCGGATTGGGCGACGTGCCAAACGCACGATGACATTGGACGCATTTCTTCATCGCCCGCATCGGCTGAAAATACTGATAGACCTGGCGACCATCGATTTCAATCGCGCGCGCCTCGTGCTGCAGTTCGTCGGGTTGCGATGCCTCTTCCCCCTCGACCACAGGCGGCGGTGGCGGCCTCTCGGCCCACTTCGCCAACAAATCCTCCTCAAAATCGTCTTGGGGCTTGAATTCCTTCGGCAACGGTGGACGATTGGGCGGTGGCGCTGGCAGGATTGGTTGCCAGAGAAACGCGCGGCTCAGCTCGATACTGCTCGCGGCCACATCGCGATAGAACTCCGACTCGGCCGACGTTTCTCGTCGATCCTGACCAGCCGCGGCAGCCAGCTTTTCTTCGACGATCGCCAACTTCTCGATGTGTTCCTTCTGCCAGCCCGCCCGGACCAACTCCTGGCTCAGCGTCTGGATCCGATCATCCACCAGCTTTTCGGTCTGCCGGCCGTACCAGGTGAAGCTCAGCGTCAACATTACGGCCAGCGAGATCCCAAACCACCAGCGGCACTTCCGCTCGAGATTCGTTTCGCCCAGCACACGCTTGAAAGTTCGGTACGACATAGCCCTCTATCCGCCTTGATTGTAGGGCCCCAGCGCGCGAAGGTCCAAGTGCAGTTGCGAGTCGAGAGTCGAGGGTCAAGTGTCCAGAGCTCGAAAGCAAAGCCTTTTGCTCCCAGTTTCGAATCCGCCGCGACCGAAAACCGCCTGGCACCCGAGCATGTTAATCCGCTTCGTAAGTAGGTGTCGACGCACCAAAGTAGATGCCTGCCTCTCAACCCTCAACTCTCAACCCTCAACTCTTCTCACATCATGTCCCACGGGTCGACGTCCACCGTCCAAAACAGGCCCTCCGGCGACTTCAAGTCCGTCGTCGCCGCGCGAACCAGCGACCGCAGCACCTCCCCATCCACCGACTGCAACTGAATCTGATACCGATACTGCCCGCGCAATTTCGTCATCGGCGCCGGCGCCGGCCCCAGCACTCGCGCGGCGTCACTCGCCTTCGCCCGCAGTCGCGTGGCGATCTCCTCAGCCAGCGCCCGAGTGTTCACCTCGCTCTCGCCCCGCACCACGATCCGCACCATCGACGCGAACGGCGGATAGCCGGCCGCCTCGCGGTGGGGCAGCTCGGTTCGCGCAAAGGCGTTGTAGTCGTGCCGCACCGCCGCCAGAATCGCCGGCGCGTCGGGCGTAAACGTCTGCACCAACACCCGTCCACCCTGCTCCCCGCGGCCTGTTCGCCCCGCAACCTGCGTCACCAATTGAAACGTCCGCTCCGACGCGCGGAAGTCGGGCAGGTTCAGCGCCGTGTCGGCATTGATCACGCCCACCAGCGTCACGTTCGGAAAGTCGAGCCCCTTGGCGATCATCTGCGTGCCCAGCAGAATTCGCACTCGCCCGTCGCGGAACGATTCGAGCGCCTGCTCATGGCTGCCGCGCTGCTGCATGCTGTCGGTGTCCATCCGCAGGCAGGCGTGATCGGGAAAACGGGCCCGCACCTCGGCTTCTAGCTTTTGCGTTCCCAAGCCGCTGAACCGCAGGCCCGGCGATTTGCAGTCGGGGCAGGTCGTCGGCGCCGGTATCTGATAGTCGCAGTAGTGGCAAATCACCGAGCTCTGGTGGCGATGGAACGTCAGCGGCAGTTCGCAGTTCGGACACTTCTCGACGTGGCCGCAGCCGGGACACTGAATATGTGTCGAGAAGCCGCGGCGATTCAGCAGCAGAATCACTTGCCCGCCGTCGCGCAAGGCCGCTTCCATCGCCTGGTGCAGCGGCCGGCTGATCGCACCCCGCGAGAGTTTGTTATGCGCCTCGTCACGCAGATCGATCGTCCGCACTGCGGGCAGCGGGCGGTTGAACACGCGTCGCGGCATCTCGACCAGCTTGAATTCGCCGGTGGTCGTCCGCTGCCAGCTTTCGAGCGACGGGGTGGCACTCGCCAGCACCAGCGGCACATTCTGGTCGGCCGCCCGGCGCAGCGCGACGTCCCGGGCATGGTAGCGCGGCGCCGATTCCTGCTTGAACGTCGATTCGTGCTCCTCGTCGAGCAAGATCAGCCCCAGATGTGGCGTCGGCGCGAAAATCGCACTCCGGGCCCCGATGACGACCTCGACTTCGCCCCGCGCGATTCGCCGCCAATGTTCGTGCCGTTCGACGTCGGTCTGGTGGCTGTGGAGCACCGCGACGCGATCAAACCGGGCCCGAAAGCGGGCGACCGTCTGCGGCGTGAGGCTGATTTCCGGCACCAGCAGGATCGCCTGCCGCCCGAACCGCACGACCTCTTCGATCGCACGGATGTAGACCTCCGTCTTGCCGCTGCCCGTGACGCCATGAACGAGAATCGTGCGATGCTCGGACGCATGCAGCGACTCGCGGATCACGCCGAGCGCCGCGATCTGGTCTTCATTGAGTTCATGGGCGTTCTCGCGCGGCACGGGCACTTCGGCCGCCCGGGCCGTGCTCAGCCGCTCGACAGTCGCGGTGAGCAGTCCCTTCTTCCGCAGGGCGTTGATCGGCCCGACCGTGCATTTTGCCCGCGCGGCAAGCTGAATGGCAGAAAGCGGCCGCGGACTCGACGCCAAATGGCGCATCACCTCCGTCTGCTTTTCCGAGAGTTTCAATTCATGAATTCGCGCGGCCACCTCCGGCGCGATGGAGAGCAGCGTCACATCGCGCGTCCCCGCCTTCTGCCGCACGCCCGCTGGCACCACCGCCTCGAGCACCTGACCCCAGGGGCAGAGATAGTAGTCCGCCATCCACCGCGTCACCCGCAGCATCGACGGCGACAACAGTGCGTGTGCGTCGAGCACCTCCGCGATGGCCTTGAGCTTCCGTCCGCCCGCCAGTTTGAAGCCCACCTCTACACAATAGCCCACCACGCTCCGATTGCCACGACCCAGCGGCACCTTCACCCGGCAACCAACGGCCAGCTCCAATTCCTCCGGCACCAGATAGTCGAACTCGCCACCCGGCCCACTCGCCAATACAACCGTCGCCACATGCTTCTGCTCCGCATCGTCCAGCTCCCACGGCGCCGGCTCCGGATCAAAAAGTGTTTGCTGCTGCGACATGGGAGGGTTGAGGGTGTAGAGTTGAGAGTTTAGGGTCGGTTTGTTGGACACTGCAGATGGGTACCGATTACCATAACGCCCGCGGCTCGTAGCCCCCAGCCCCCACTGTTTTGGCTCTCAACTCTCAACTCGAAACCCTCCACTCTCCCCCCATGCGTCTCGGCATCTTCGGCGGCAGCTTCGACCCCGTGCATAACGGCCACATCGCGTTGGCCCAGGCGTGTCAGCATCAAGAAGGGCTCGACGAAGTCTGGTTCATGCCCACCGCAGTCCAGCCGCTCAAGCAGCAGGGCCCCCACGCCACCGACGCCCAACGGCTCGAAATGCTGCGGCTGGCGACTTGGCCAGAACCCAGCTGGCGCGTTTCAACGCTCGAAATCGATCGTGGAGGGCTGAGCTTTACGGTCGACACACTCCGCCAGCTCGGCGAACAGCTGCCCGAAGCCGTGCTCTTTTTTCTGCTGGGTGCCGACGCGGTTCAGGACGTGCCCCATTGGCGCGAGCCGCGCGTAATCTTCTCGCTGGCGACGCCACTCGTGGTCCATCGCGCCGGCGAGCCCGAGCCAGACCTGGAAATGCTGCGAACGTTCTGCTCAGCGAACAAACAGCCCCAGCGAATCGAGATGCCAGCCATCGACATCAGCAGCAGCGAAATCCGCCGCGCGCATCGCCGCCGGCCAATCGCTCGATGGCCTCGTGCCGCCCGCCGTCGCGGCGTACATCACCGCGCACAACGTGTATCGCTAAAAAGTCACGCGCAGCGAGCCCGATCGACCAGGCAAGAACTCCACGTCTTTCGTGACGCGGCCTGGCGGAGCAATGCGCAGCCAAAACGAGCCGCTCTTCCCGCCAGCAAACTTGTCGAATTGATACTCGGCCACGACCTCGCCTCGGCTTTCGACGCTCGACCGCACATGCAGGCTGATCGTACCGTATGCCGTGGGAAAACCCTCGAGCTTGATTTCCTTTCCCTCGGCGAACCATTCGCTGGGAACGGTCGATAGCAGAAACAAATCACCATTGGCGAGGCCGTTCTCGTCACACTGCTCGCACACGAGCGCGTCGCGGATTAGCCACAACGCCTCGCCAGCCGCGGCTCCGAGCGGCTCGGTGAATGAAATATGCCCGCCCAAATAGCGATCGTCGTCGTACATGCCAAAGCTCCAGGGCGACTGACGGACCAGCCGTTCGTAGGCAACGCGGTCGAGGCGATCGGCAAACAAACCCGCGACTTCCGGAAATGTGTAACCATTTCGGCTGGCCGCGTGCAAAAAGAACGCTTGCAATCCGGCAAGGGCCTGATTGCGATAGCGCACATCACGCATCGACCGCCGCTCAAGTTCGCGCAACACTCCAATCGAGTAGGCCGCGTCAAGCCCGGCGTTGAACCGCGGCAATGCCGCCCACAACCCGCCATGCCGCTGCATGTAGTCGAAGAGCAAATCGTTCGGGCGCCCGCCGGATTGGCCGAGTGTGAGTCCCAATTCCAGGACCGACGGCGCGAATAGATTCCAATAATTCCCCAGTCGAGTTGCCGTGAGCCGTTCGTAGGGCCCTTCGTTCTTCCCGCCCAACGCCGCAAGTTCGAGCGCCAGCGGCAAGAATGCCGGCTCGACTTTCTTGTCAACAGTGACGTTCATCACTTCCACGAGGCGCTGGCGAAACGCATCTGCCTCGGAATCGTATTGGTCGGCACGCATCTTCAAATCCGGCGTGCCCAAGGTGCGAAACACGTCGGCCGTTTCCACCAGCCCCTTGTAGCAAACCATGCTCGCGTACAGGCTCGTGGCGGGATCGCGGATGTCACCGCCGTAGATGTGCGCCGGCAACAAGCCGCGCGTGAGCGGCGATTTATTGCCGAGCGTCGATTTCCTCGCCGCGATCGTCCATTCGGCGTTCTCGACAAGTGCCGGCGCGATCGACTCCAGCCACTCCGCGTCCCGCGTTAGCCGCGCGACTTCTGCCGCATACCAGGCCGAAGTGCCGTTCCGACTTTGGTGGTGGATGTTCGATTTGTCGCGATTCTCGGCCGAAAGCATGATCTCGGCCTGCCGCTTCGCCTCCGCGCCGCGTCCCCATTGTGCGAGCGCGACGATCGGCCAGCCTTCTTCGGGGCCGAAATACGCCTGATAGAAGTTCGCTCCATAGCTGAGCCGCTCCTGCCCCTGGTAATGGACGCGTGTAATCGCCGCCACCTGGGATTGCCAAGCGTCAATCCGCCGCATCCACTCCGCAGAAGGCAGACTGACCCGCGCACCGGCTCGCAACTCCGCCGCCCACTGAGCCTCGAATTCTCGTCGGGCTGTCGAGTATGCCTGCTCACTGAATGGCGTTGCCGACGGCTTGGAGTCAGTCTGCGGAGTATTAAGAAATACGTTCCCCTTCGCGTCGGACACAAATGTCGCCAGCATTTCCACCGGCCCGATCGCCTCCAATTGCACGTCTCCGGCCGATGACAGAATCAGCTGGCCTGCTCCGTCGATAATTGATCGCCCTGCAAGTCGGTACTCAGGCGCTAGCGAGAAGAACGCAAGCGGTGTCCGCTCGCGCGATTTGTCGTCCCAATAGTGGCAATTCGGTCGCCGACCCATTCCGAGCGCCAGCCGCGATCCTTCCGGCGCATGGTCCAGACGAAATCGGATGAACAACGACGCCGGCTCAGCGACACTCGCTCGATGGGAGAACAACCACTGGGTGACGATCGTATTTTCAAGTCGCCAGCGCAGCCTCCACAACGGCAGCGTCACGCCCGCCCGGGTCGTTACAAATCCCGTCTCCGCCGAGAGCGGCGCTGGCCGCACCAGCCTCGTGCCGATCAAGAGCGCCGGTGCGAACCAATGGTCCTCCTTTGTCCATTTCGGCAAATCTTGGCTTAGCCACGTCGTGAACCATTGGCCGTTTTGATACGCGAACGCCGGACTGGCGTCGTTGCGACTCGCCAAAAGTACCTTCTGAAAATCGAGCGGATACGCAGCCGACTCCAGCTCGCTCCAGGGCATCTCCCGGGTGGTCTCCGCCGGAATCACCGGGTCGATGAGACTCTGCTCGGCCCGATGAATTTGTTCGGCCGAGTGCCGTTGGTTGCGCACGTCATCGGGGAGCGATTGACCGAACTCCCCGGCTTCGACCAGCCGGTAGCGCGGCGCGGCACCGACGAGCCGCAGATCGACCGTGAGAACCTGGTCCCAAAACGGATCCCGCTGCGGCCGCTTGACGACCTCGACCCGCTGCCCGCCGAAAACTACTGGGAACCGCGAGGGTGTCGCCGTCAATTCCTGAAACAGTGCGATTGGCACCGCAGCGCCGCGGTCGATTGAGTCCGTGGCATCCGCACCTTCTGGCCCGCGAACTTCATCGGGAGCAAAGGAGGCCCCGGCAAAGCCAAGAAATGCTTGGGCCGGCGGCTTGCCCAATTTCAACACGCCACGTCCCGAGTCCAGCGGCACGCGCTCGAGCCATTCCTGCGATCGCCCGGCGTCGGGCGCGAGCGCACGAGCAGAGCGCCGAAACAAAGACTAGGCGGCGACATCCCCAGCCCATCGCCTCTAGCATTGCCGCCCGACTTTCTTACATCATGCTGCCGCGTGCGCCTCCAAGCGCTCAGCCAGCATCGGCGAAATCTTCAGCGAAGCAATCCTTTCTTCACCACGCAGCGCGTCGGCCACCACTTCCAGTTGCTCGTCGGGAGTCTGAGCGACGTCCAGCAGGAGCATCCGCCGGCCGCGGACCAGGCAGTGTCCACCGCCATCGCCGCCCAGCCAATCCTGTCGCACATCGTAGCCCAATCCGCGCACCATATCCAACGCTTCCTGCAATAACTCAACCGTGTGCATCCCTGCAACTCCTAACTGGGTCTAGCGTCGAGCGTCGAATGCCAGCAATGCTTTTGGCTCTCGACTCCTAAAGGCCGCGGATTCTACCGCCTTGCACTCTAGTCGACCAGCCGAACTCGTCGATATCAGGCAATGACGCAAATATCTACCATATAACGAGTTAAGAGCTGTCTGTCGGGTAAACGAGCGGCCTCACGCAGCGGGCGCAAGCCAAGCAGCCTGGTGCCCCCTGGCGGACTTTACCGCTTAAATAGCCCGGCTGTCTCAGCCGGGTCCTTCCGGAGAAACAAATGTCAGAAGGCGGAATTCCCCTCGAACAGCAAATCCAGCAACTCGAAGAGGCCCTGCGCCGCTCCCAGCGGTTCGCCGCCCTCGGCGAGCTTGCCAGCACCACCACCCACGAATTCAACAACGTCCTCACCACGATCATCAACTACGCCAAGCTCGGCCTCCGCCACAAAGACGAAGCCACCCGCGACAAGGCCCTCACCAAAATCCTCGACGCCTCGCTCCGCGCCGAAAAAATCACCAACAGCGTGCTCGGCATGGCCCGCAACCGCGGGTCCGATCGCGCGCCGACCGACCTCGCCAAGCTCGTCGAAGAATCGCTGGTGCTGCTCGAGCGCGAAATGCGCAAGTACCGCGTGCAGGTCGAAGTCTCGATCGAGCCCGCGCCGCCCGCCATGGTCTGCGGCAACCAGATCCAGCAGGTGCTGCTCAATCTGCTCACCAATGCCCGCCAGGCCATGCCCGAGGGCGGCCGCGTGATCCTCCGCATCGCACCCGACGCAGCGGCAGGCACCGTCGACCTCTCGATTCGCGACACCGGCAGCGGCATCCCGGCCGACAAACTGCCCGCACATCTTCGATCGCTACTACACCACCAAGAGCGGCCCCGACGAAAGCGGCAAAGGGGGCACCGGCGTCGGCCTGTCGATGTGCCGTGAGATCATCGAACAACACCAGGGCCGCATCCGCGTCGAAAGCACCGTCGGCATGGGCACCGCCTTCACACTCAAACTCCCCGCCGCCCCACTGACGTCGCCGATCCAGGCACCAGTACCAAGTTTAGGCATACCAACAGTATCCACACTCTCACCTGCGTGATTCAGCAGTGGAGTCTCGACTGTTTTCAAATTCTTGCTCGAGTCGGTGCCAACAGGCTGCCACTAACGCAGTCCATCGCTTCGTGGCCAACCAAATGTCGGATTCAAAGATGATTGACATTTCCTTATCCGCTGGCTAGGATATCCACTACCCCAAGCGGGGGCAGCTGTTTCGTGCATCTGACTATTGTCTTGCACCACACATTCGTTCGCTCTGCTACCGCTAATGACGCAATTCGCTATCTAAAATGGAAGCAACGATCCATTAAGCTTCCAGGGATCTTGAGCCTCTACTGGTCATTTTTTCGAATTGCGTTTTCTTGTGTTCGGTTGGGGGTCGCCCCATCGTCCATCCTACCTTCACTTTGAAGGTTGTAGCCAAATTGCCGTACGAATACTCTCCAATTTTAGGTAAACGATGAAACTTCTAAGACATACTTCCCACAAAGCAAACCGAATTTTCCTCATCTCGCAGGGTCTACTATTAGCCATGCCAACCACGCTATTTGCCGCTGCTCAGACCGAATCTCAAAAACTCGTTCCGCCAAATGCAGCCATCTGGGACTTTGCTGGATACAGCACCGCGATTAGCGGAGGCACCGCGATGGTTGGCAGTCCCAATGGAACGGTAATGACTCACGCTGTTCAAGGGTCGCTCCACGTCTATCGCATCGATGGTTCCGACAATTGGCAGCATGTACAAGAACTTTTGCCAAGCGACTCAGAGAATTCGGATACCTTTGGATTCTCAGTTTCGATTAGCGGTTCGATCGCGATCGCTGGCAGATATGCGGACGAATCGGCGTATCTTTTCAGCGATAATGGATCTGGCGGTTGGTCCGAGATCGGTAAAATCCGTGCCGCTGGAGTACCAGACATCCGTGGGTTCGGGGGCGAAGTCGCGATCAGTGGCGATACCGCCATCGTGGGTGCGGCGGGCGAAAATAACTCCGGTGCGGTGTATGTCTTTCGACCTGAAGGAGTCGCGGATTGGCACCAGGTTAAGAGGTTAGTCCCTAGCGACATCCAATCAAACGACCGATTTGGGGGCGAGATCGCTATTAGTGGAAATACCGCGGTTATGGGAGTCGGTAATCGTAGTGACGCCGGATTTTCATCAGGTGCGGCATACTTTTTTCGCGACGATGGTTCAGGAAATTGGACTGAGCAAAAAGTTTTGGCTAGTGACGCGGCGCCATATAAATCATTTGGAACCTCGGTTTCCATTAGTGGAGATACAGCGGTGATTTGCGGTCCAGGCGCCGCATACGTATTCCGTGATAATGGCGCCGGCATTTGGAGCGAAGTGACAAAGCTAGTCCCTAGTGACGGAAGCCATATCAACGGCCCGGCGGCAATTGATGGGAATCTGGTGGTGGTGAGTGGTCTTATCGATGGGTCAGACACAATTGCTGGAAAGGCCTTCGTCTTCCAGGAAGATCAAGTGGGAGTTTGGTCGCAGATTGCGGAACTCAGACCGAGTGACAGCGCGATCTACGACCAGTTTGGCTCGAACGTCGCAATCAGCGATGGAAGAGTGCTGATTGGTGCATACGGGAATAATAATAGCACGGGGGCAGCATATATATTTACCGTGCCAGAACCATGTTCTCTCGCTTATCTGGCAGCGGCGGGACTCGCATGTTTCGCAACCAGGCGACCTACTGCCAGATCGAAGGGCTCGACGCCGTCGTAACGCCGTTGAGCCGCGCGTGAATCTCGGCCAACATCTTCGCCTCCAGCGCCGGGTCGCGCCCCAGCGATAGCCAACGCGGCGACGATAGCGTGCGGCTCACGTCGCCCGCCCGCGGCGTCGGCAACGAGCTGTCGTTCGGAAAGGCCGCGATGCCGGCCGAGGATCGCTCGGGATGGGGCAGATCTTCCAGTTCCTTTTCCACGATCGCTTCCACGACGAAGCCGTTCGCGTCCGGGATCACGCGGACGGTCGCTTTGCGGCGAATCGTCTGAAACGTGCTCTCCCATTTGTTGAACGCCCCGACCGAGTCTTTGCGGAACGGCTCGAGCCACGATGCGCCACCTTGATACCGGGTTTCGATCCGCCCCTCGCACCACGACTCGCCGCTGCGGCGGACCTGCTGCTCGCGCGTGATCGTGAAATAGTCGCTCACCACGTCGGATATCTGCTCCCATGCAAATTCGTCGTTCGAAGCCGGCACAAAGATCGGCGGCGCCCCGCCCGGCATCGCCTCCGCCGGCGTCGGCAATCCAAACTGCGGCGAAACCGCCCCACCCGGCGCAATCCCCGACAAAGGCGAACCCGCCGGCGAGCCCGCTTCAGCGGGCGGGGGCAGCATTTCCGGTCCCCCAAACATCGGCCCCAGCATTGTCCCCGGCTGCATTGTCCCCGGCTGCATTCCTACCGGCCGCGGACCCACACTCTCCGGCAACGGCATGATCGGCACCAGCTCCATCGGCGCCGCCTGCTGCACCCAAACCTGCGGCGCCGGCTCGATCACCACCGGCTTCGGCACACTGCAGTCCTCTTGCGGCGGTTCCGCGAAGTACGGACCGCTCGGCGCATACTCGTATTCAACCGGCGGCTGTCCCCAAGCGACACCCTGTCGCAACGACAAACCGGCAACGAGCGAGAAAAAAACCAACCAGCGGAATAATTCGGCGCACGTCCATCGACTACTTTCGCAACACGAGTGGTGCTTCGATGCGTGAGTGCCGTGTCATCACTCACGCATCACGGGAGGAAGGCCACACCCGGCCGCGCAGCCGACTCACCTCCGCGCGACCATGGCCGACTTCCTTCAGGTGGCGCGTACGGCAGGGACGCCGTGCGTGGCCCGCCGCCGAGCCAAGTTGGCTCGGCTAAATAGCCCGGCCATCCTGGCCCGTTTTTTCAATTGGGCCGCGAATCTTCGCCGATTCGACGCTTTCGCACAATCGCGGTCGAGCCCTGGCTGGTGGTTGCTAGCAGTTCACTCCGCCGTCGGGGGCTCGAGATATTGGAATCCTGCCGATTCAACGCTCCGCGGCACTCTCTCTCCGACGACCGTCGGAGTCAATGCCACGTAGAGGGGCGTCGCAGCATCTGCCACATCGGCTCCACGAGGGTTGGCACTGGCCCGAACCAAGATCGTCTCTCCGGCTGATATCAAAATCGACCAGCGAGATTCCGCATTTCCCCCGTCACGCGGCGCACCCATGCCAATGTCCACCACTAGTCCTCGGCCATGTGCCTTAGCAGACACTTCTAATTTAAGACTGCCGACGGATGGCTCGCCGTCGCTCTTCTCATTTTCGCTGACTGCAATTTCCACAGTCGCCGTCTGACCCGCGGAGCACGTCATGCGTGGCGCCGAAAGCATTTTGATCACGTCGTTTTTAGCCATGATTCGCAGTGCCGGAAGAATCGACCGGCTTTCGAGTTGCGCTAGCGGCGCTCCGCCACGTAAGCCCTCGAACTCGGCCAGATTGTTCGCGCGATCTTCAATGATTTCGATTTCAAATTTGATTTTCGTCGCGTCGTTTCGTTCCGAACGCTTCGATCGCACTTCCATCGCTGCCGTCGGCGAGTATAAGGAACTACCTTGCGTCCACTCTAGCTCGCTGTGGCCGCTCTACCCCGTAATCCCGCCCTTCCTTGGTGTTTACGAAGAGCCGATCGCCCGGGAGCAATTCATAGTTCGTTGCCGACGGTTTGCCGAACACAACATCTTCCCATTTGACAGGTAAGATGCGTTCCAAGCCCACGCCTCGCGGCGCAGGACGGGCAACCCAAATCTTCGCGGCGGTCACTTCAATCGGCTCGGACCAGACCGCCCAGTGAAATGCGTCGGCAACCGTCATCCCCGGCTTGCACGGTATCCGCTGCACGCAGTCCTGTTTGTCTTGGTGAACCAGATAGACGACCTTGCTGTTGACCTTTTCAACCCGCAGATCGAAATCGACTCCCTTGAACCGCTTGGCAGCGAGGAATTGCTTCTTGATCGCGTCTCGCGCCTCGGCGACTGTCATTCCATTTACGTAGGCTTTTCCGAACTTGCCTAAGTCCACGGTGCCGTCCGGATCCACAACAAGCGAATCGGTCACAAAATCGTCCGCCTCGTACTTACTCACAGCGTCCGTGGTGATTAGTCCGATCGATAACACGTCTGGTGGTTCAATCACGTAGCTGGCCATGTCGTAGCCAGCTTGTGCGACGGTCGACTGGCTCGTTGGAACGGCCAACTTGGCGACCGCTGGGGGGCGAGTGGCCTGCGGCGGCGCAGCTACACATTCAACTCGGAACATTTGCACCGCCACAATTGTCACCAGCGGCACCACGACCCACAGCTTCTTTGCCATCGTTTCCTCCATTGAAAGTCGTGAGCTATTGCGACGCACCGCGTCCGCAAGGGAGTCGACACGGTCGGCGTCCCCGAGCGAATCTTCGCGTAATCGGCCGATTCACGCAGCGCCGGGAAATCGCGGCGCAATCACCGCGAGCACGTTCCAAATCCGGAAACCTAAATCGGCGAAGATTGACAACATACCAACCAGTCGGTATCATCCCGGAATGCCTAGAAAACAAGGCGAAAACGCCCGCGACTCGCTCATCAACGCCGGCACCGAGCTGATGCGCCGCAGTGGCTACGTGGCCACGAGTGTCGATGAAATCTGCTCCGCCGCCGGGCTCACCAAGGGCGCGTTCTTCCACCATTTCCCGTCGAAGGAGGCTCTCGCCGAGGCCTGCCTCCACCGATGGCAGGAGCAAATGGCAACCCTCCACCGTTCGGCCGCCTACCAACAGATCGACGACCCCGTCGCCAAGGTGCTCGCGTCGATCGACTTCATGGCCGAGTTGTTCAAAAGCCCGGACGTCCAAAAATCGTGTCTCGCCGGCACCACCGTACAAGAAGTCTCCGAGACCAATCCCACGCTCCGCGAAGCGGCGCACGTTTGTCTGGCCAAGGGCGAGGAATACTTTCAATCGCTGCTCAACGATGCTTGTCAGAGTGCCGTCTGCCGCGCGCGAGGTGTGAAAATTGACACCGCTTCGCTCGCCGAACATTGGATGAGCACCGTCCAAGGTTCGCTGCTGATGGCCAAGGCGTCGCGCGACCCGGCGGTGATCGGTAGAAATTTGACGCATTTCAAATCG
Organism: uncultured Planctomycetota bacterium; assembly: GCA_963847905.1. Taxonomy (GTDB): domain Bacteria; phylum Planctomycetota; class Planctomycetia; order Pirellulales; family Lacipirellulaceae; genus DASYDU01. Next base: position 162,439 of record CAWKBP010000015.1, read on the forward strand.
TACCTGGCGGGCCTGCTAGGTCAAAAAGTCTAAATCACAGGGGCATTCATTTCACAGGAGTTCAGTCATGGATTTCAAAGATGCAGTGCGTTCGTCGTTCGCGGCTTCCGACTTCCTCGTCGGCAAATACGTCGATGATCTCACTGACGAAGAGATTCTGATGCGCTGCGTGCCGGACGCAAACCACGTGGCTTGGCAGCTCGGACACTTGATTGCTGCCGAGCGCCACCTCGTCGAGGCGGCAGCGCCCGGCTCGATGCCCGATCTGCCGGCTGGCTTCGCCGAACGCCATGCCAAGGGCAAACCCGTGACCGATAAGCCGGGCGACTACCTTACTAAGGCCGAGTACATGCAGCTGGCGAAAGAGGTCCGCGCCGCTACGCTCAAAGTGCTCGACGGGCTCACGCCAGCCGACATGGACAAACCGGTCGAGGGCCGCGTGCCGCCGTGGATCAAGAAAGCCGGCGACGCCTTCACCACGATCGGCGGCCACTGGATCCTCCACGCCGGCCAATGGGTCATCCTCCGCCGCAAACTCGGCCGCGAGCGGATGTTTTAGACGCAGCCTTCAGCTAGAGCGATCGTAATTCGATCGCCGCTATTTCGCTTCCACCGCGGGCAATGGCGGATTTTCAGCGACGTTGCCCGGATGGGCTGGCGTGCCGGACGCGACAGGAGACGCGACCGACGACTCTGGCGACGGAGATTCCGTTCCACTCTTTTGTTTTTCGCCGGCGCCGCGCACTGTTGCGGCGGACTCTTCCATGACGGTCGCATCATCGGTCGGCTCCGTTTTGGATTCTGCTGCGGCTTCCGGCACCGCCTCCGCCGTCGGCTCCTCTGCGATTTCGAGCTCGATTTCGCGGGTCGTGGTAACCCAGAGAACGTTGCCCAGGTTGTCGAACCCGGAAAGCATCTCCGCTCCGCTGCGCTTGAGATGGGCGGCCTGGAAGCCGAGAATCGTCAGATCCGAGTCGGCCGACTTCGCGTTGATGACTTCCTTGCGGTCCGCGCCCGGCTCAAGCGGCACGAACTCGACGTTCCGCGCCGCGATCGGCACGCGGCCCTTGCGGATCAGCTCCAGCAGATTGGTCTCCTGCTCTTCGCGGTGCTCCTCGGGGAACAGGGCGAAAGCCTTGATGGTGGCCTTTTTCCAATCGGGATGGCCCAGAATCATGTAGGCCATCAGGATCATCAAGCCCGCGTTGTCAAAATCACCTGGCCGCAGCCAGATATGCAGTTCGCGCTCGTAGCCAAAATGGCGGGGCGAGCTGGCCAACACGCAGACTTGAAACTCCGTGGCCATGATCATCGGCAAATTCTCGATGATCGACGCCAACTTCGGCCGGCTGATCCTTCGGATACTCCAGCAGGATCATGTTGTTCTCGCGGCCCGCGATGCCGGGCAGCTGCACCAGCTGCGCGATGGCGCTCGTGTAGGATGGGCAAACGAGCGTGTCGACGTAGACGTTCCCCTCGCTCGCGTCGACGAGCCGCACCAGCCGCGCGAGCGTCGATTTGGCTTCGGTGAGCGTCTTGCGCGACAGGTAGCCTTCGACGTAGTGGATGTAGGTGCCAAAGCCGTAGCGATGCGAAATCCAGCGCAACAGATCAAACGCATCCCGCCGCTCGAACGTGGCATGCGACACACAAACCACCGACGGCCGCCAGTTGTCGTATTCCTCGATGCCGCGCGACTGCTGCAGAAACACCTGCAGCTTGCGGCTGATCTGGAAAAACGCCTCGACCAACAGCGTCGCCAGACCCTTCATCTCGGGATGGTGATAGCTGATGACCAGGTAAACCACAACCAGCAATGCCAGCGACAGCGCCGCATAGACCGGGCTCATGCTGAACATCAGCCAGCCGCACATCACCGCGCCGAACAATGAGATATACCACCGCGAGCGAAAAAGTGGCCGATAAGAAGGGTCGGCCGCGAAGTGTTGCAGGAACGAAACCATGCAGAGCGAGCCGTAGGTGACCATGAAGATCATCGAGATGATCTGAGCGACGAAGTTCACGTCGCCGGCCATCACAAACACCAGCGCGATCACGGCCGTCACCAGCGTCGCCTGCACTGGTTCGTTCGTTCCCCTGGTGCCGCGTGCGAGCCAGGCGTTCATCTTTTCCGACGGGAAACACGTGGTCGTTCGCCAGCGCCTGCAGCGTCCGCGGCCCCACGAGGATCGAACCCAGGGCCGACGAAATCGTCGCACACGCCAGGCCGATCGGAATGATTGGGCCCCAGATGGCGATCCGGCTCATCACGAGCTGGTCCGTCGCAAGTTCCTCGGGCGTCGCGGAAACCGACAGCTTCCAGGCAATCGCGATGTAGACCAGCATGCCGGTGATCGTCGCCCCCAGCGTGCCCAGCGGAATCGACCGCCGCGGATCTTTCAAATCGCCCGAGAGCCCCACGCCTGCGGTCATGCCGGTAAAGGCAGGAAAGCAAATCGCGAACACGACGAAGAAGCTCTTTGGATCGGCGACCGTCTGCACCAGCGAGTGCATCCCGCCCTCGGCCAGGCTGCTCGTCCGGTGGCCGAGAAAGAAGCAAGCCAGCGACGCGAACAACGTGGCCACGACGATATAAAGCGCCTTCACGCCGAGGTCCGCGCCTTTGTACAGGATCAACACAGCGAGCAGAATCGTCGTTGGGATCGTCACCAGTCGCGGATCAAGCGGCCCGAGATTCCACTCCGTCTGGACGATTTCGAACACCGGCCGAAATGCTTCGCCGAACGCGATGATGTAAAACGCGACGCTGATCGCCTGCGAGAGATACAAGGCCACGCCGACCGCCGCCCCGACCAGGTTGCCAAACGACCGCGAGATAATGAAATACTCGCCGCCGCCCTGGACGCGCTGGTTGGTGGCGATCTCCGCGATCGCCATCGCGGTCGGAATCGTCACCAGATGCCCCAGCAGAATCACGCCCCACGTGCCGAGCAGGCCGATATTCCCGACCGCAAAACCAAACCGCAAGAACATCACCGCGCCGAGGATCGTCGAGATCGCGGTCAAAAAGACCGGCGCGGTGCCAAACTTGCGCGATTCGTTGAGATGTTCTAAGCGCATCGGATGACTGTGCCCCAAAATTGAATCGACGATCCAACCGCCGACGCACGATCGGCAAGAACCCGCAGAATCCGTATCCCCGGCAGGCTGCTCAAAGATAGCACAGGGTAACGCCGCGGGGGCATCGATTTAGGCCAGCTTAGGCCACGATTTTATGACGGCAAATTGTCTCCGCCAGTCCAACAAAAAACCCTCGATAGAACCGAGGGTTGGCAAACGATCTGCGGACTGCTGACTGCAATCATTAAGCCACGTCTTGCATCTTATTCGCGAAGTCGCGGCCGGAGGTCGCCGGCGGCAGAGGCTTCCCGTCCTCGTGATACAATTCGATGGCTTCTTCTACGACCTCACACAACTCGACGAAAACCTGCTGCTCGTCGTCGCCGTGACAGCCGCCATAGAGCAGTCCCGGAGAACTACCAACGTAGCATCCGTCTTCATCCGACCATTCGACGATCTTTGCGTAACGAGCACTTTCTTTCATTGCTGGGACTCCTCGATCGCCCGCTTCACCGCCCGCTCAAGATATTGCTTTGCATCATCCCCAAGCTTGCCGGCAATCGTCACAGGTTTCGCTACGCTTCGATGCACGAAATTACGATGACTTCCTTTCCCGCCCCGATCTACGAACCCAGCCCGCTCCAGATCGCGGATCAAATCTCGAATCTTTCTCGGCATGTCAGCGAATCACATCAATTATACTCCACACATCACTGTACGAAGTATAGCTGCTGCAATAGGCAACTGCCAAACTTGCCGACAGCTGACAATCCAAAAAATCGGTGATTCGGCCACCCTTCAGTGGATCATTTGCCGAGCCCCTGCCGCTAACGGCGGGAGCGGGCGACTTCCCGGCCGTCGGCGACGAACAAGATTTCGCGTTCGCCGACCGTTACTTCAACGGATGATATCTTGCGGTCAATCACGGTGAGTGATTTGCCATCGACCAAGAGCTCAGTCGGCGCGACGACAATCGTGTGGCCTGCCGTCCGGATCGTTGCGGTGTCGCGCTGAAATTCTGCACTGATGTACCAACTCTTGGCGCTCGCCATCACCACCCGACCTGTGTCCAACGTTCCGCCCGCCGAACTCGTCGCGAATTGCATACTGACCACCACCAAAGTGACGATCGCAACCAGTAAACAGGCAAACGCCACACCGACGACTTTCAACACGCGCCGCAACATCGCTCAACCTCCGTGGGCAATTCGTGCCAAACGAAACTGCCGAGAGTCTCGCCGTTCGCCGCATCCGCGTCAATTACACTCGCGGCCTTTGACTTACGACTCGCCCATTGGCCGGCAGCTGGCAATGATGCATTTCGGTCGCTGCCAGCCATTGATCTTCACCCAACAAAAAACCCCCGGCAGAGCCGGGGGCTGATTTGTTCTCGCCGATCGTTGACAGCGGATAGCCGACCGCTCTCCGCTACGCTGGCTGCAGCTGCTCCGCCTTCCGCTCGGCGACGATGTCGGCCTGGATGTTGCCCGGCACCGGGCGGTACTTGGCCAGCTCCATCGTGAACGTGCCCTGACCTTGCGTCATCGAGCGGAGGTCCGTCGAGTAGCCGAACGTCTCGGACAGCGGCACCTCGGCGATGATCTTCGTCACGCCATTCACCATGTCGGTCGACATCACGATGCCGCGGCGCGACGAAATGTTGCCGACGACCGTGCCCTGGAATTGCTCCGGCATCTCGAGCTCCATCAGCATGATCGGCTCAAGGATCGCCGGCTTCATCTTCGGGAACGTCTCGCGGAAGCAGTTCTGGGCACAGACCATGAACGCCATGTCCGAGCTGTCGACGTCGTGAAACTTGCCGTCCGTCAGGTCGATCCGGATGCCAACCACCGGGTAACCGGCGACCGGTCCCTTGGCGAGCATGTTGCGGAAGCCCTTCTCGATCGCCGGGATGAAGTTTGCCGGGATGCGGCCGCCGCGAATCTTGTCGTTGAACAGCAGTTCGCCTTCGGTCGTTTCGACTTCCTCGTCCGTCATCGGCCCCATGTTGCCCATGATGCAGGCATACTGGCCCGAACCGCCCGTCTGCTTCTTGTGCGTGAAATCGTAGGTCGCCTCTTTGGTCGCACTCTCGCGGTAGCTCACCTTCGGCGCACCAACTTCGACGTCGACTTTGTATTCTCGGCGAATCCGCTCGACGTAAATCTCGAGATGCAATTCGCCCATGCCGGCGATCACCGTTTCGCCCGTCTCTTCGTCGGTCATCACGCTAAACGTCGGGTCTTCCTTGCGGAACCGCTGCAAGGCCTTGCCGAGCCGATCCGCGTTGTCGCGCGAGATCGGGTTGATCGACATCTTGATCACCGGCTTGGCAACGAAGATGTTTTCCAGCGTGCAGAAATTCGGCTCCGAGCAGTACGTATCGCCGCTCGCGCAGTCGATGCCCATGATCGAGATAATGTCGCCCGCTTCCGCGACGTCGATTTCTTCGCGCTTGTCGGCGTGCATCTTCACGATCCGGCCGAAGCGTTCCTTTTTGCCGGTCCGTTGGTTGTAATACGTGCCGCCCTTTTCGATCTTGCCCTGGTAGATGCGGGTAAACGTCAACTGGCCAAACTCATCGTCGACGATCTTGAACGCCATGCCCACGAACGGCAGGCTCGTGTCCGGCTTGAGCTCGATGATCTGCGTCTGGTCCTTCGGATTCTTACCCTTCGCCGGCGCCTCGAGCGGGCAGGGGAGGTAGCGCTTGATCGCGTCCAAGAGCGGCTGCACGCCCTTGTTGCGATAGGCCGTGCCCAAGAACACCGGCGTAAACTCCTGCTCAATCACCGCCTGCCGAACCAGCTCGTGAATCGTCTCTTCCGAAATCTCTTCCTCGCTCAGCAGCATCTCCATCAGCTTGTCGCTGTACATCGAGAGCGCTTCGAGCATCTGCACGCGGAACATGGCCGCTTCCTCTTGCAAGTCGGCCGGAATCGCTTCCTCGCGGACCGTTTCGCCGTTCGCGCCGTCGAAATAAAGGGCCTTCATCGTGATCAAGTCGATCACGCCCTGGAACTTGTCTTCCTTGCCGATCGGAATCTGCATCAACACCGCGTCGCAACCCAGCTTCTCCTTGAGCTGCTTCACGACCGAGTTCGGATTGGCCCCGGTGCGGTCCATCTTGTTGATGAACGCCAGCCGCGGCACATGGTATCGCTTCATCTGCCGATCGACCGTGATCGATTGCGACTGCACGCCGCCCACCGCGCACAACACGAGCACCGCCCCGTCCAACACGCGCAAGCTCCGCTCGACCTCAACCGTGAAATCGACGTGTCCCGGCGTATCAATCAGATTGATTTGGTGGTCGTCCCAATAGACCGTCGTCGCGGCGCTGGTGATCGTGATCCCGCGCTCCTTCTCCAGCTCCATGTGGTCCATGGTCGCGCCGTCGCCGCCGCCCTTGACGTCTTCGATCTTGTGGATCCGGCCGGCGTAGAAGAGAATCCGCTCGCTGAGGGTCGTTTTGCCCGAGTCGATGTGGGCGGAAATACCGATGTTGCGCAGGTTTTTCAGGTTCATGGCAGTTTGGTGAGTAAGTTAGTAGGTGAGTAGGTGAGTAAGTGACGGAAGTGGATGTGGCTACATACTCACTTACTCACCTACTCACGTACTCACATAGAATTGATTGGTCCTGGTTTAGCACGTCGATATTGTTTACCGGCAACCCGATCCTACGATCCGCCCACAGCTTTCCGGTGCAAATGGGACACGCTCAGCAAAGATTGCTGTCGTGTGGCAGGCCGGCGGAGGTCGATCCCTTTCCGTGAGTCCTCTCTCGAAAGCTTGTCAGGCCCGCGAGGGAGGCAGGCAGCTGTTATGCCGCCGGCCCAGTTGTAGGCGCGTCACTCATCGGAGGATCTCCAAAAACTACTTTCCGCCCGACCAAAGAACAGGACCGCGCCAACGGCAAAGTGCCGATCGCCACAACCCTGAAAACGGTGGGAGAACTACTTATAATAAACGGTTCGACAGCCGAGGCTAGGCCAAAATAGGGAATTTGCCGCCGACCAGGGCGGATTTTCCGCAAATTTCGGCCACGGAACCCGTGCGGCCCAGGTCCGGCGGCCGCTCCCGCATCCACCCCAATCAGTGGACACATCCCACAGTTTTCGGGCAAATCGTACGAGGAATCGACACTTGGATCAAGAGAATTCTCGCCCTGTCGCCGCCCGGCAAACGCTCCCGCCCTGGATGACGTTCCTGCTCCCCTTCCTCGTCTACATGGTCGCCGGCAGCGTCGAGCCCGCCGCCCCGCCGCCGCTCACCGACGTCCAGCTAGCAGCCCCCGAACACATTCGCCAGCAGCTCGAAGCGGGCCAAGCCAATCTCCTCGGCCTCCGCTACCAGCACTACCCAATCATCTACACCGTGAAGATCGCGCTAACGATCGCCGCGATCCTCTACGTGCTGCCCGGCTATCGGCAGTTCCCCTTCCGCATCTCGTACTTGGCAATCGCCGTCGGCATCGTCGGCGTCATCCTCTGGATTTGGATCTGCGGCCTGCACCTCGAGCCCAAGCTGCTCGCACCTCTCGGCCTCGACGGTTTCGTGAGCATGGGAGACCGCCCCGCCTTCAACCCGCTCGAAGCCCTCAAGGCCACGCCCAGCTGGGCCTACGTCTTCCTCGGCATCCGTTTCCTGGGCCTCGCGCTCGTCGTCCCGATCATCGAAGAGTTCTTCCTCCGCGGCTTCCTCATGCGCTTCGTCCAGGACGATGCCGCGTGGTCGACCATCCCTTTTGGCAAAGTAACCCCGCTCGCCGTCGTCGTCGGCACCGCCGTCCCCATGCTGATGCACCCCGCCGAACTGCTCGCCGCCTTCGTCTGGTTCAGCCTCGTCACCTGGCTAATGATCCGCACCAAAAACATCTGGGACTGTGTCGCGGCCCACGCCGTCACCAATCTGCTGCTCGGCATCTACGTCGTCACCCAACACCAATGGCAGCTCTGGTAAGGCGGCTCGCCGACAATCTGTGGGAGCGCGAGCAAAATGTGGGAGCGGTCTACGACCGCGATTTCCGATTCGTAGCGAGTTGGCTTTTTTCCATAATTGAGCAACATCGCCCCGCCTCCCCGCTCCTTCACGCCCCAAATCGCGTCTGGTATCCTAGAGTCTGCAGTTTCCCCGTGCGGCGATTTCTGGCAGCAGTTAGACGAGGTGTCCGAGCGATGGCGGATCAAAAGCAGCCGCTGGTCGGTGTGATCATGGGCAGCAAGTCCGACTGGGAGACCATGCGCGCGTGCGGCCGAAATCCTCGACGAGTTCGGCGTCGCCCCACGAATGCCGCGTCGTCTCGGCCCATCGCACGCCCGAGTGGATGACCGAGTACGCTCCACGGCCGACGAGCGCGGGCTCGCAGGTGATCATCGCCGGCGCCGGCGGCGCAGCCCACCTGCCCGGCATGGTCGCCGCCCACACCGTGCTGCCCGTGCTGGGCGTGCCCGTCCAAAGCCAAGCACTCAACGGGCCTCGATTCGCTCCTCTCGATCGTGCAAATGCCGGCCGGTGTTCCCGTCGGCACGCTGGCCATCGGCCAGGCCGGCGCCCGCAACGCCGCGCTGTTGGCCGATCGCGCATCCTGCGCCTGCTCGCGGCCCGAACTTCGCGCAAAAGCTCGTACGACTTCCATCGCAGCAACAGACCGGAAAGCGTGCTGGCGGAGACGCGCTGCCATGACCAGCATCGTGCTGCCGGGCGCCACGCATGGGCGTCCTGGGCAGCGGACAACTTGGCCGCATGTTCGCCATCGCCGCTCGCCGCATGGGCTATCGCGTCCACATGCTATCGCCCGACAACGACACCCCGACCGGCCAGGTTGCCGACCTTGAGAGTCCCGCCGCCTACGAAGACCTCGACGCGGTCGCCGCGTTCGCCCGCGGCGTCGAGCGTCGTCACCTTCGAATTCGAAAACGTGCCCGCCGCCACCACGGAACGGCGGCTCGAGTTCGCGCCGGTGCGCCCCAGCGGCGATATCCTGCACGTCACCGCAGCACCGCATGCCGCGAAAAGATCGTTCCTCGCCAGCGCCGGCTTTCCCACCGCCCCGTTCGCGGTCGCCGGCTCGCTGCGCCGAGCTGCATCGAAGCACTCAGCTCGAACTCGGCACGCCGGCGGTCGTGAAAACGGCCGGCTTGGGCTACGACGGCAAGGGCCAGGTCCTGCATCACGCGCCCGCAGAACCCGCCGACGCCTGGCAATCCCTCGGCACCCACGACGCCGTGCTCGAAGGCTTCGTCGATTTCGACCGCGAGCTGTCCGTCGTCGCCGCTCGCGGCATGGATGGCGCACTTCGCCGACTATGGCGCCATCGAGAACGTGCATCACAACCACATCCTGGACGTCACCGTCGTCGCCGGCCGGCGTGCCGCGCCAACGTTGCCGACGAAGCGCGTCGACATGGCCCGCGCGGTGCTCGATCGCGCTGGAGCGTGGTCGGCGTCCTGTGCGTCGAGTTATTTCTCACCCGCGACGACCGGCTGCTGATCAACGAACTCGCCCCGCGCCCCCACAACTCCGGCCACCTCACGATCGATGCCTGCGTCACCAGCCAGTTCGAGCAACAACTGCGTGCCATCTGCGGCTTGCCGCTCGGCTCCGCGCAGCCAACACGCCCAGCCGCCATGGCCAACCTGCTCGGCGACCTCTGGCAAGTCGAGCCGCCCCGCTGGGAACAAGCCCTCGCCAAACCCGAAGTGAAACTGCACCTCTACGGCAAACGCGAGCCCAACCCCGGCCGAAAAATGGGCCACCTCACCGCATTGGCCCCATCGGCCGACCAGGCCCGCGAAATTGCGCTCGCCGCCCGCAACGCAATCCGCCATTGAACGCCCCAACAACTGCTGCGGTTTAGCGAACCCCTTCGCACCGCCCGTCCCACCCAACTCTCAACCCGGCTTCACCCCCCGCGTAGCCACAAAAGTCGCCAAATACTCCGAAAGCGGATCGACCGACGTATCCTCATACCGATCCTCAAAAAAGCCCGTCAGCACAAACCCCGCATCCAGCTGTCCGCCAATCTGATCATCGAGCGTGTGACCAAACGCGAGCGGCTCATGATCGTCAACGAGCTTCTGCAAATGGACCGCTTCCAAATCGCGCTCGTCCGCAAACGGAATTCGATATCGAACCGCAAGTCCATGCCATCCGTCCGCTCCGCCGGAAACAAAAATCGCACCGGATTGGAGAACCCAGCCAGCAACACCCCGCCCGGCCGCAGCACGCGAAAACACTCCCGCCACACGCCCCGAATTTCCGGCGCGAAGCAATTCGAGCACGGATGAAAGATAAGCCCAAACGCCCCGTCCGCGAATCTCCCCAGATCGGCCATGTCGCCTTGCACCGTTTCGAGAGCCAGCCCCTCCCGCTCCGCCACCAGCCGGTCCTGCGCCAACTGCGCCGGCGAATTATCAAACACTGTCACCCGCGACCGGCCGCCGCGAGCAACGGCCCCTGCTGCCCACCACCAGAAGCCAGGCACAACGTCGCCGTCCCGCGAAGTTCCGGAAACCACGACGCCGGAACGAAGCGCGTAGGGGTCAGCAATATCTGAAAGTCGCCCCCACGAGCCCGTGCGACCTCCTCAGCACCCACCGGCACCGTCCATCGATTGCCGCTCGCCACCTCGTGATCCCACGCCGCCCGGTTATACGCCAGGATATCCATGCCCCGCATCGTTACACCCTCCCCCAAGTATTTGGCCCCAGAAAGGAAGAGCGCCCTAGGCGTGCGACACGCCCACCTGAGACACATAACGACAAAGCTCGGCGGACCAGCACCGCAGAGTGAGGGATGATTGCACGAGAAGCGCCTCGTCGGTGCGGGATCCGCTGAAGCGCGATACGGGCGATGCCCCGCTTCTGTCGCTGGCCGTAGCCGAGGATCGCCACCGCTGCCGTGCCCAGCATCACGAGGCTGGCTGGCTCAGGGACGGCCGACAGGGTGACCGTCGCCTGCAAAATGCCAGGAAATTCATTCGTTGACGGGTTCGATGTGAAGGGACCATATCCGAGCGGAAGAACGGTGAGCAATCCTTCGGCTAGGACGAACTGGACAGGTCGCCGTCCTGAATAGTGAGCGTGTCCTGGGCTGAGGAATCGACTGTGTACGCTTGGCTGATTGAGCCGACGATTCCATCGACACTCAACGACTGGGACATCGTGTAGTCTAATGTCCCTATAGGTGTGAAACTTCCGGTCTCGAATAGCAGGTCGCTCAGAGTAATCGTCGTCGTCGAACCCACGGCGAGACTGAACGTCCCAGACCTTCCGGTTAGGGTCAGCTTGTCGAAGTCCGACTGACCATTGTTGCCGAGGCCTGTAGCCGAGTAATCTCCGACGGAGAAGCTAAAGTCCGCCCGTGCGACCGCCATCGATCCGAAGAAGATGGTCAAACCGACGATCACGATAACTGACTGCGAACCAAATCGATAATTCGACATGTTGTGCTTCCCCAAGCTAACTCGTTACGAGGCAGCGGACGCTCCGCCGCTTAATTTGTTATCCGACAGAGTTTCACTGTCTAAAACCTGCTTGCAAAGAAGTCGCTTGGACAATTCCTTAACAATGGGTAAGCCAGCGAAACGGAGTAGAAGTATACCTAAGTCCCCTCAGCGTTGTCGATCTCTGAAGTTGGGTATCAGAGTTATCACCGACCGCAGCCCGGTGTTCCGAAAGATGAAGTCAAATTGATGGCGCTTGACGCCATGCTTCCGGCGCCGTTCGTGACCAATGTCGAACCATCCTGAGAGGCCAAATTGGCAGCAAATGTGCCGTCGATCACGGTGATATTGCACGCATCGGTCGCAGCGACCGACACCGCAGATTATGGACAGCCGGTAAACCAAGTTGCCCCGATACAAATCGCCCAACAACAAGAGGCTGCAGATTCGCTCCGATCCCTCGCACTCGCAGTTCAATCTCCACCTCTGCTACCTCTGCGTTCTCCTGTTCAATGTCCTTTCCTTGGCGCCGCTGGCCGTGCAAAGTCTCCGCTCACAAATTCCCAAGTGGCCAAAAATAATCGTTGAAATCGCCAACCCGATCCGCTACAAAGACACCTGTACAAACATTGAGTACGCAGGTCCAGCAATTTGCTCCGCGGGCTGACGGTTGAGGCTCGCTGACGGCTATCGCTGTTCGCTCTTTGACATCTCGAACAATCCCACACTGCAAACCCGATCTGGCTCCGCACTCGCTCGACGTGTGCCCGCAACCGTTTTGACAAACGTCGAGGTCCCGACTATTTCATCGAACGGGACCCGCTGCATGGCGAATTTTGGAACTTTCTCCATGATATTCATCTGCGCAATTCGTGTCTTCTTGGAGCATCTGGTTTTCAAATTCACCTGGTTGCGGGACTGCCCAGCTAGGCAGGTGGACAATGAAGGCAATTTTGGCACATGGAATCGAGTTCGGCGAACTGTTCCAAAATTCCAAAATTGCACGTTCGCCGCCCACCAACCCCACGCCGCAAAACCATTCCATTTTGCAGCACATTTACCGTGATCAACCTCACCACTCTCAACTCTCAACTCTCAAAAACGACCAAGGCTCAGTTCGCGGCGCAACTGAGCCTCAGTACTTCCCCCCAACAATAATCCGTACGTTAGGCTTTCAGCCTGACTTGGTTCCTCTTTGGTCCCAGGAGAGCAGTCCCAGGAGATTGATCGCGGAAATGCAACCGTTACTGCACGTAACCAGCCTGCTGCACCGCCGAGAATGGCTCGATCCGGTAGGGCTGCGATTTACGATACAGTTGCATCCGGTCCTGATAGACGCTGCGTTCCGAGGGCGGGGCGATTTCGATGGCGTGGCGAATCGTTTCCGCCGCCGCTTTGAAATCGCCGACGCTCGCCTGCGCCGCAGCCAGTGTGTCGAACGTCGTCGCGTCCGCCTTGCGATCGAGGCTCACCGCCTTTTGGGCCCGCTCGAGCGCGACGCCCGGATTGCGAACGTTCCCGTCCGGACAAGTCGCCAGCAGCCACGCCGAACCGCGATAGGCATCGGCATATTTCGGATTGATCGACAGTGCGTGATCGTAGTCGTGGGCGGCCGCCTCGTACTCGCCCATGTCGGTGAGCAAGTCGGCCCGACCAGCCAGGGCGGCCGCATCACGCGGCGCGAGCTCGATGGCCCGAGACAGATGATCGTACGCCTCGTCCACCCGGCCCAACATGTGGCAGGTGCGACCGCAACCACGCTCGGCAATGGCAAAATTCGGATCCAACCCGGCCGCCTGCTGATAGTCGGCCAGCGCCGGCTCCAGTTCACCAGCGAGCACGTAGAGCGCTCCGCGGTTGGCATACGCCTTGGCAAAACCCGGATTGAGCTCGATCGTCCGATGGAAATCGTCGAACGCCGGCTCGAATTGACCCGACTGTGCGAGGAGCACCCCGCGATTATGCAACGCCCGCCAACAATCGGCGTCGATGTGAACCGCCGACTCGAAGTCAGCCATCGCCGCTTCGGTGTTACCAGTCCGTGCCCGCAGTTGACCGCGGCGATTGAGCGACCAGGCCGCCAACTGTCGGCCAAACGCCGTTTCCTCAGGCGTAGCCGTCCGCGCCGGCACCTGCTGACAGAGGGCGAATATCTTCGAGAAGTCGTCTTCAGTGCGAGCGGTCGCTGCAAGCTCGTGGGCCCGCGTGAGCATTCCCGCCGGAGTCGTTGCATCCCTACCGTTCGGGCTAGCCGTCGGCACCGGCATCCGCTGAGTTGCAGCGGTCGCATGTTGCGGATTCGCCGCCCGCGAGTTGATCGTCGGACGTGCGAGCGCTTGGCCGTTTGGATTCGGTCGCCCGGCTTGAGCCTGCGTCGAGTGTACCGCCTGGTTGGCCATCATCGGCCGACTTGCGGATGGCGCCGCACCCTGCTGACGAGCCGAAGCTTGCGGACGATATGCCTGAGCCGAAGCTGCAGTGCCGTACGAAGCCGATGGCTGACCACTATTGGCCGCACGCTGTGCCGGCGCCCTGGCCGTGCGAGCGGTCGCCGAGCCGGCGCGGGCGGCGGTCGCCGCTTGCGCCTGAGCTTCCATTTGCGATTGTTTCCGCGCGGTGCTCGATTGGAACTGCGGCAACATGCCCAGCGCCGATTGTGCTGCCGATGCTGGGCCCACTGGACCAGCTTGCGCCTTGCGGAATTGTGTTTGTGGGGCTGCTGCCGCGGCCGCTTGCGGCTTAGCGGTCGACTTCGCGCCTCCGCTCATGAAGCCCGAGAAAATGCCGGTCTGTTCGGTGTGCGGCCGCGTTTTCAAGCCGCTCGAGCTGGCGCCGACCTCTTCTTCATACGAAACCGGCGTGACATTCTCACGCAGGCTATTGCCCGCCTCGTCCGCGGATTCACTGGTACCGGCACGGAGCGGATTCCGCCAGCCGTTCGTGCTCGTGGCGGTGAGCGCGTCGCGGTTGACGAAGTTCACGCTCGACGCGGGTTCCGCCGCCGTGGCGGGGGCCGCCACACCAATTGCCAAGGACCCGAGCATCAGGGCGTTTGGAATCACGTTCGGCAAATGAATAGTACGCATGTTTTCGAGCCATCCAATGCAAGACAGGGGGATTCGTCGGCATCGGCCCGCCGAGGCAGGCACTTTGCGCCACACCTGCAAGACCCACAATGGCAGGCACGATATGGCGACATGGCCATCTATCGGCCAGCCGGCAGGGTCAACCTAACCCGAATTACCAGAAGAGTCGGCGAAATCGGCAAAGCCTCGCCAAATTACCGGCGACGCATGCTGCCAGAGCTATCGCGGAGAACGCGGCGAACCGGGCGCGGCTTCGAGGGAAGCGGCCCGCACATTGCCGTCGACGAAGTCCTCGGCCCCATTGCGGAAGGGCCGCTGCTGCTGGTACAGCGCCAGCCGCTCGCGGAACGGTCCGGCAAAGTCGCCCGGCACATTGACAATCGCTTCCTGTTGGACCCGCGCCGCACGATCGAACTGCCCCGCGTTGGCATTGGCGGCCGCCAGTGCGTCGAGCACAAACGGATCGCCGGGCGCCAGCTGCGCCGCGCGCTCGGCGGACGAGAGCGCCTGCCTTGGATTGCGAAACTTTGGCTCGGGGCAGGTCGCCAGCAGCCACGCCAGGCTGCGGTGCGCCTCGACCGAGTCGGCGTCGATCGCCAGCGCCTGCCGGAAATCGGAGGTCGCCCGTTCGTAGTCGCCCCGCTCGGCATGCACATTGCCCCGCTGCGCGTAGGCGTTGGCATTATACGGCGCGATCTCGATCGACTGCGACAAATCGGCGAGCGCATCGTCGTATTCGCCGAGCCGATGCCGCGCTTCGCCGCGCATTGCGTACAAGTCGGCATCATGCGGCAGCTGACCGAGCGCCGTCGTGTAGTCGGCGACGGCCTCTTCCGTGCGGCCCGTTGCGGCCAGCAGCTCGCCCCGATTGCGATACGCCACCGCCAACCCAGGGTTGAGTTGCAACGAACGATTGAAATCGTCGAGCGCCCGCGCAAGGTCGCCCTGCTGCGCCCGGCTCACCGCGCGGTTGTGCAACGCCAGCCAGCAATTCGGATCCCATTGGATCGCAAGCTCAAAGGCCGCGCATCGCTTTGTCCTCGCGTCGGCGGTCGCTCTCGATCTCACCCGACCGATTGCAGGCCCATGCCGCCAGACTCCGCAGCGCCTTGCTAAGCTCGGCGTCGGGCTGACAACCCAGGCCCTCCTGGCAGGTTTGCACCACAGTGGCCAGTTCGTTTGTCGAGGCAGCCTCGGCCGCGGCATGCTCGGCCTGGGCGTAATACTCGTCGGCGGTGGTCGGCGCGACTGGCGTAGCAGTCGGCGGCAGAGCAACTGGCGCGGCAACCGGAACCACAATCGGCGCAGCGGTCGCAATTTGTACCGGCGCAACTTGTACCGGCGCAACCTTTTCCACCGGAGCTTCCGCGACCTCGGCCGGTGGCGGCGTTTTCGCCGGCGCGTCGTCCGACACAATGACTTCTTCCACGTCGTTCGCTTCGAACGGATCGGTCGGCGGCTGCGCGGTGGCCCGAATTGCGTCGGACGATTTGGCAACTTCTTCGCTCGCCGTCGCGGGATTCGTCGTATCGGGCAGCAGCCACGCCGGTTGAGTGATCTGGTGCGAACTGAACTCTTCGGGATCTGGTGGCGCTGTGGCTTGAACCACCCTCGGCTCGTACGCTGGCAACGTAAACAGCGCGGTCCGCTTCTCCTGGATCGCCAGCGGTCCGGACAAATCGCATTCGTCTGCCGGAGTCTCGCCATCCTGCATCACCGCGTGTACCGGCCGCGGGTCGGCATTGGGGATCGGCGGCTCGCCTTCGCGATGCCAGCGGCTCAGCGGCCCCGGCTGCAAACGCGGCGTGACGAACCGCGGACCATCGTCGCGCCCGGCAAACGGATTCTGATACGTTTTCGGACCGCTCGTTTCGGCAGGCGCGACCTCGATTGGCGCACTGCGCCTCGGCCGACGATTCGGCCTGACGCTTGGCCGAGAATGGATTGACCACCTGCTTCGTCGCCGGCGAGACTTGGATGTTCGACTGTGCCGATGCACTGGCGGCAACCAACGTCGCCGCGGCAGTTCCCATCCAAATTACGCTACGGGTGATACTTGATAGCTTCCATGCCATCGTGCATCGACTCCCAATTTTGTGGTGCGGTCGATCGCAACCTTGTGGTTGCGGTGCGTGTGCCGGCGTGGCCGCCGACGCAAAAATTACTCCTGCGGCTCGGTCATTTTCCAAGGGTCGAGCGCATCGTTCAGTTCGGCTTCCGGCAGAGTTTTCTTCTCCCGGCACAGCTCGCGGATCGTCTTGCCCGATTTGAATGCTTCCTTGGCCATCGCGGCCGCTTGTTCGTATCCGATCTTCGGGCGCCAGCGACGTGACCATCATCAGCGATTGGTCAATCAACTGCGTGCACCGCTCTTCGTTCACCTCGAGGCCGACCAACAGCTTGTCGACGAACACGTTCGACACGTTCGCCAGCAGCTTGGCCGACTCCATGAACGCATCGATCATCACCGGCATGGCGACGTTCAGCTCGAACAGCGAGCCGATGCCGCCCAGCGCCGAAGTGGTGACTACCGTGTCGTTCCCCAGCACGCGGCAGGCGACTTGCATCGCAGACTCACAGATGACGGGATTTACTTTGCCGGGCATGATCGAGGAGCCCGGCTGCGTCGCCGGAAGCGTCAGCTCGAAGATGCTGCAGCGTGGTCCGCTGCCCAGCCAGCGGATGTCGTTTGCAATCTTAGTCAGCGAAACGGCGATCGTCTTCAGCTCGCCGTGGGCTTCGACGAACGAATCTTTCGCCGCCTGGGCCTCCGGATGATTCGCCGCTTCGGTAAACTTGATGTTCAGCTCACGCGAGAGAGCGGCGCAAACTTTCGCCGCAAACTTGGGATGCGTGTTGATCCCCGTGCCGACGGCCGTGCCGCCGATCGGGTTGTTCTCCTGCAGCCGTTTGAGCGCCCGCTCGGCGCGGATCACGCTGTATTCCGCCTGAGCTGCGTAGCCGCCGAACACCTGGCCGACGCGGATTGGCGTGGCATCCATCAAGTGAGTGCGGCCAATCTTGACGATCTTGTCCCACTTCTTCGCCTTGGCGGCGAGCTCGGCGTGCAGACGCTTCAGCCCCGGGATCAGCTCGGCGCTGACCGCCATCGCCGCCGCCACATGCATCGCGGCCGGGAATGTGTCATTCGACGACTGCCCCATGTTGACGTGATCGTTCGGATGGACCGTGCCTTCCTTGCCCTTCGCGCCGACACCGTGGCCGAGCTTGACGTTCGCCACGTTGGCGATCACCTCGTTGGCATTCATGTTGGTCGACGTGCCGGAGCCCGTCTGATAGATGTCGACGGGGAAGTGGTCGTCGTGCTCGCCGGCGGCGACTTCCATCGACGCGGCGATGATCACCTCGGCCAGTTTCTTATCGAGCTTGCCGAGTTCCAGATTCGCCTCGGCACACGCGGCCTTCAAATAGCCAAACGCATGGATCACGCTCGGCGGCACCGGCTCATTGGCAACGGGAAAATTCTCAACGGCCCGCGCTGTCGACGCACCGTGCAGCGCATCGCGCCGGCACTTGCATCTCACCCATCGTGTCGCGTTCGGTGCGGAATCCGGTCATGGCGGTCAATTTTCCCAGCTAGCTAGAGACAAAATCGCGGCGATAATACTCGCAACCGCCGACGAACGAAATGGTAAATATGGCGTTTTTGCCGTCTCGGGAAAAGCGATACTGCCATCAACGATAGCGTTTCCGTGCGTCGACGTTAAGATAGAGCGTATGGACAATCACGATGCTAGCCTCCCTGCCGGCGACGCCCAGGCACCTTTTCGCAACGAAGACGGCGAACGATCCGCGGAGCCACCCAATTCCGCCCCACCGCCACGACA
Source organism: uncultured Planctomycetota bacterium (assembly GCA_963847905.1). Taxonomy (GTDB): domain Bacteria; phylum Planctomycetota; class Planctomycetia; order Pirellulales; family Lacipirellulaceae; genus DASYDU01. The sequence goes on from CAWKBP010000015.1 coordinate 180,900, forward strand.
CGATGATCCGGTCCGCCAGCAGCAACAGCAACAGCAGCAATAGCGACGAATGACAATTCTCGACAAAATCGTCGCCACGAAGCGGACCGAGATTGAACAGGCTAAGGCGGCCCGGCCGGACAGGGAACTGCGTGCGCGGCTGGCCGATGCCCCGCCGATCCGCGATTTTTTTGCGGCACTAGCGGCCGACGGGCCGATCAAGCTGATCGCCGAAGTGAAGAAGGCCAGCCCGTCGGTGGGGCTGATTCGGGCGGATTTCGATCCCGTGGCCATCGCCAAGACTTACGAGGCCCACGGCGCGACGTGCATCAGCGTGCTCACCGACGAGCCACATTTTCAAGGGCACCTCGATTATCTCACCGCGATTCGCGCCGCCGTCGGCATCCCCGTCCTGCGAAAGGATTTCATTCTCGATTCGTACCAGCTGCTCGAAGCCCGCGCTGCCGGGGCCGACGCCGTCCTCTTAATTGCCGAATGCCTCGACGACTGCAATCTACGAAAACTGTTCAACGAAACTTGCGAACTGGGTATGACTCCACTAGTAGAACTCTACGAGCCAGCTAACTTGTCTCGTGTGCTTGAGGCAGGCGCGACGCTCATCGGCGTGAACAACCGCAACCTGCACACGTTCGATGTCGACCTGCACCACACGATCCGCTTGCGCCAGGAAATGCCGGACGACTGCGTGCTCGTAGGCGAGAGCGGCATCAAGTCGCACGCCGACGTCGAACTCTTGGAATCGGCCGGAGTCGACGCGATCCTCGTCGGCGAATCGCTGATGCGCGAAGCCGGACATCGGCGCCGCAGTCGACCGGCTGTTGGGAGATTCAACTGACTCAGCGTGATTTGCTCAGGCGCGACTTCCAGATCTTGGGGTCTCTCCGATTATGGAAGACCGCAATGATTCGAACCTCCTCGTCGACTATCCGATAAAACACGATATACGGAAATCGACGAACGAGCGTCATTCTTGCCGATCTGTGAGATTCGGCGAAGAGATGGGGGCTCGACTGGATCGTCGCGAATACATCGTCGACACGCTCCGCAAATTCGCGGCCAAGGCCATCGCGCTGCCCACCGTAATACGCGATCGCTTCCGCCAGATCTGATTGCGCTTCCGGATTGACGACGAGTTTGCAGGGCATCATTCGCCTAGTAGACGCTTCTTAACCACATCCCAAGATTCGCCGCGACCCGGAGAAGCGTCATCGGCATCCAGTCGGCGATCCAACTCAGCCTTTTGCGCATCGGTCAACTCGATTTGCTCTTGGTCTTCCGCGATGCTGTCCCAGATCTGTTCCACAAGAATCAAGCGATCGGGAACCGGCATGAAGCGAATTTCAGGCGGCAATGGAGTCGGATTCATGGCAACCTCGAATCGTGGTATCGAACGACTTCCAGGGGTTGGGTGCTGCACTGTTCATTCTATCGACTATCCACCGAATTTTCTATTTCGGGCTGGAGCCTCGGAAAGTGCGAATCCGGCAATCTTTCGGCCAGTCGTGCTTAGCGGCAAGTCGGCAAATTCGCTCTCGGCAATCCAGCGAGCATTCTGAATGCGGCCGGAAACATATCTTGCCGTGTAGCAGTCAAGCGTGATGCGATAGCGCGTCACGCCGTGTTTGATCGTTTTTAGCAACAATTCAGGGGCGCAGGTGACTCCTGTTTGCTGGCGCAACTTTTCGACGATTTCTTGCTTGGCGAAGAGCGGGCCTTCAGCGTCGAAGGCAAATCGCGGAAAGTCCCACAAGCCCTCCCAGCGCTCGCCCACTCCGCATTCGCGCATCAGCACTTTGCCGTTGCGGCGGATCACGACGGCGGCTTCGCGGAGGTCGGTGTATTGTTGCTTCGCCTTGGGTCGCGGGATCTTGTGCTGCAGTTCCGCCCGATACGCTCGGCAAACGTCGGCGAGCGGGCATGCGTCGCAACTCGGATCGACCGGCGTGCAGACGAGCGAGCCGAGCTCCATCAGCGCTTGATTGAATCGCGCGACCTCTTTTTGCGGGAGGATTTCTTCGGCCGTCTGCCAGAGTACACGTTGCCCGGCCGCCTTGAGCGGGTCGTCGCGGTAGGCGATCAGGCGACTCAGCAGGCGTATCGTGTTCGCTTCGAGGATCGGCGCCCGCTGGTCAAACGCGATCGAGGCGATGGCGCCCGCGGTGTAGCGACCTATGCCGGGAAGATTCCGCAACGCTTCGACCTGGGGTGGAAAGCGCCCCTCGTGTTCGGCCACCACCTGCTTCGCCGCTGCATGCAGTTGCCGGGCGCGGCGGTAGTAGCCCAGCCCTTCCCACAGCCGCAACACCTGCTGCTCATCGGCCGCGGCCAGCGCATGCACATCGGGAAACGTGGCCACGAACCGCTTGAAGTAGTCGCGCACCGTGGCCACTTGCGTCTGCTGCAACATGATCTCGCTGACCCAAACTCGATACGGGTCGCGCGATCTACGCCACGGCAAATCGCGGGCATGATCGGCGTACCAGGCCAAGAGTCGCCGCCGCAGCCTCTGCTTCTCGGGCGAGGTGAGGACATGCTTCGGGCTAGTCGTGCGATCCGTCGCAGTGCTCATTTTCGCAAGGAATCCAGCGAGATATTGACGAGCGGACGCGATTTGATCGAATCGTTGGAGCTGCAACTGCCGCAGGAACCGCACGAGCCACCGCTCTTGCGCGAAAAACGCAGCCACGCCTGCCGCGCCAAATATCCGGCGGCGACGACCACAATCGAGATGGCGAGGATGTCTTGCATGTGGATGCGGGAATCATCCGATCAAGCGGATACCGATTTGATACGTCAATAATGCTCCAATGTACGCCAACACGGTCATGTACACGAACGTAAACACTGGCCAGCGCCAGCTGTTGGTTTCGCGGCGGATCACGGCCAAAGTCGCCGCACACTGGGCACACAGGGCGAAGAATACCATGATCGACAGCGCCACCGGTAAATTATAGACCGGCTGGCCCGTGTCGTCCCAGCGGGCCGCGCGGAGCTGGTCGCCGAGCCGGCTCTGGTCGCTTTGGCTCCCCACGTCCACATCGGGGCCAAGCTGGTAGATCACGCCGAGCACGCCCATCACCACTTCGCGGGCCGGAAACGATGCGATCGCCGCTGCCCCAATTCGCCAGTCCCAACCGAGCGGTCGGACAGCCGGCTCGATCCACTGGCCGGCGCGGCCCAAGTAGCTGTATTGCTGGTGCAAACTGGCGGAAAGCCGTTCTTGATATTCCGGATTGTCAAATTCGGCTAAATCCTCGGCGGACGATGTGTTTGCCAGCGCCGTACGCCGGGCGGCAATCGCGTCGGCCACTTTTTCGTCCGACCGCGGATAATAGGCCAGCGCCCACACGACAATCGTCACGGCGAAAATGACGGTCCCCGCGCGTGCGATGAACGACCAGCCGCGCTCGGCCATCCGGTAGAGCACATTCCGCAACGAAGGTAGCTTGTAACTGGGCAGCTCGAGTACAAACGGGGGCGTCTCGCCACGGAGAATCGTCCGCTTGAGCAGCCATGCCACGCCGATCGCCACGACGACGCCGACCGCATACATCGACAGCAGCGTGAGCCCTTGCAGCCCGACGATGCCGCCCAAGTAGCGTTCCGCCGGCACGAACGCACCGATCAGGATCACGTACACAGGCAACCGGGCCGAACAGCTCATTAGCGGCGCAATGAGAATCGTTGCCAGACGATCGCGGCGGTTTTCGATGGTCCGCGTGGCCATGATGCCGGGGATCGCGCAAGCAAAGGAGGAGAGCAGGGGGATGAACGATTTCCCGCTCAGGCCGACACCCGCCATCAGCCGGTCCATCAGAAACGCCGCCCGCGCCATGTAGCCACAGTCTTCCAGCAACGCGATGAAGAAAAACAGAATGAGAATTTGCGGCAAGAAGATCAGCACAGCCCCGACGCCGCCGATCACGCCGTCGACCACTAGCGACCGCAGCGCCCCTTCCGGCAGCGCCGACTCTACGAATTCTGCCAACCCGCCGATCGCCGCGTCGACCAGGCCCATCAGCGGAGCGGCCCAAATGAAGATCGACGAGAATAGTAGCGCCATCACTACGACAAAGATCGCGGTGCCCGCGAATTTGTGCGTCAGCAGCGCGTCGATTCGGTCGCTCAGCGTTCGCTCGTGGATGTTCGGCCGGCGGACGATGCCGTCGAGCGTCCGCGCAACCCAATCGTAGCGGGCCATTGCCTCGACCGCCGGCACCGGCATCCCATCCGACGCGAGCGCGTCGCGCGCCGAGTGGAGTTTCGCCGTCGCGGCGGCCGAATCACCATTGAGTAGCTCGCCGTTGAGGAGCTCGCCTTCGAGATAGCCGCCGCCGTCGAGCAACAGCCGTTCGACGAGAAAATGAGGCAGCGGTTGCGAGCGCAAGACGTTGAGTGTTTCACCAACCTCGCGGGCATGCCGCTGGAACTCGTCCGGCATGGGGTTGGCGCGCTCGGCCGCTTGCTCGCGGGTTGCCGCTGCCAACGCAGCCTTCAATGGTTCGAGTCCGTCGCGTCGATTGGCCTGGATCGGCACGACCGCCACTCCCAGCCGTTTGGCGAGCACCGGCACGTCGATTTCGATTTGCCGATCGCGGGCCAGGTCGATCATGTTGAGGGCCACCACGGTTGGCAGTCCCAGCGCGAGCACCTGACTGGTGAGGAACAGATTCCGTTCGAGATTGCTGGCGTCGACAATCGAGAGCACCGCGTCGGGCGTCGGCCCCGCCGGGCCACGACCCAACAAGACATCGACCGTGACCATCTCATCCGGCGAACGCGGTGCGAGGCTATAGGTCCCCGGCAGATCGATCAATTCGAACGTTTGCCCCTCGTGCAGCAGATGGCCGGTCTTTTTTTCGACCGTCACCCCGGGATAATTCCCCACCCGCTGCCGCACGCCAGCAAGCGCCGTAAACAGCGTCGACTTCCCCGTGTTCGGGTTCCCGACCACGGCAATGCGGAGCGTCTTGGATGGTGCGGTGGTCGACATGGACTAAGCAAGTTGGACGTGCGCCGCTTCCGCTTTCCGCAAGCTGAGTCGATAGCCGCGGAGTTCGAATTCGAGTGGGTCGCCCAGCGGCGCCGCGCCCAATCGCCGAATCTCAACGCCCGGCGTTACGCCCATCTCGAGCAACCGCCGGCTGATTTCGTCGGCACCGTTGATCTGCGCGACTCGACCCACATCGCCGACCGCCAGATCGGCCGCAGAGCGTGTCATGCCGACATCCTCGCGGCGACCAGCACCGAACACATCTCGCCGTCGCGGAAGCAGAGCTTGGTGGTGCCCACGCGGACGATGCAGGGCGTCCCCGCCCGAATGATTTCTAGCAGTACGCCGCCGCGCACGCCGAGCTCCTCCAGCCGACGGACTTGCTCTGGTCGGCCGACGAGTTGCCGCACTTCGGCAACCTGGCCAGGAAGCAGCGTTGCGATGGGTACTAATTCGTGCATATATTCTACGGCCGACATTGCAATTGAGATTAAGTCTCAACATCAATTGCTGATTGTAGAACATCCGGGTTGGCTGAGCAACCTGCGCAATGGTGTCGTCGGCAAGAAATTAGGCGTGCCAGCAGCGTATCGGCCGCGATCAGCCTTCTTTGAGAGCGGCGACCAGCTCGACCAGGGCTTCTTTGCCGTCGCCGAAGAGCATCAGCGTGTTGTCGGCCGCGAACAGCGGGTTCGGAATGCCGGCAAAACCGGGGCTCAGGCTCCGTTTGATAACAATTGCCGTGCGGGCCTGGTCGACGTGGATGATCGGCATGCCGGCGATGGGGCTCGTCGGATCGGTGCCTGCCACGGGGTTCACCACGTCGTTTGCCCCGATCACGATCGCCACATCACATTGCGACATCGTCGGATTGATCGCATCCATCTCTTTGAGCTGCTCGTACGGCACATCGGCCTCGGCCAGCAGCACATTCATGTGTCCCGGCATCCGGCCGGCGACGGGATGGATCGCGTATTCGACCGTCACGCCGCGCTTCTCGAGCAAGTCGGCCAACTCGCGGACGATGTGCTGCGCCTGGGCGACGGCCAGACCGTAACCCGGCACGATCACCACCCGCTGCACGCCGTCGAGCAGCATGGCGACCTCCTCGGGCGACGTGCTCTTCACTTTACCGCCGTACACTTCGTCGGCCGACGGCGCGTCGCCCGACGCTTCCATCTTGCCGAACAGCACATTGGCAAGCGAACGATTCATCGCCTTGCACATGATGCTCGTGAGAATCACGCCCGAAGCGCCAACAAGCGAACCGGCGATGATCAACACGTTGTTGTTGATCACGAAGCCAGCGGCCGCCGCGGCGAGCCCGGAATAGGAATTCAAGAGTGCGATCACGACCGGCATATCGGCCCCGCCGATCGGTACGACTAACAAGACACCAAGCGCCGAAGCAGCTATGACGATCAACCAATAGGGCCAGCCCCCGCCGCCCGCCATTGCCAGCGCTAGCAAGATGCACAGGGCAAACAGGGCGGCGTTGATCAGTTGCTGGTGGGGAAACGACCACGGCTTGCGGAACAGGTCCAATTCCTGAAGTTTGCCCGCGGCGACCATCGAGCCGGTGAACGTCACCGCGCCAATCAAGCCGGTGAGTCCTGCCGCGACGCCCGATTCCGAGACGCTCAGCGCACCGGGGAATCCGGCAAACGTCTCCGCGCCCGCGACCAACAGCGACGCCAGGCCGCCGAAACCGTTGAACACCGCGACGAACTGCGGCATTTGCGTCATCGCCACCTTCACCGCCAGATACCAACCGATCGCCGTGCCGATCGCCATGGCGACGAGCGCCACGCCGACCGAAAACAATTGCAGTTGCCAAACCGTGGCCAGGACAGCGATTAACATGCCCGCCGCGCCGAGCAGATTGCCGCGCACCGCCGTTCGCGGATGCGTCATGCCCTTGATGCCGAGAATGAATAGGATCGACGCCACGAGGTACGCCAGGTTTACGATCGAATGTCGCGTGGCGGCATCAGCCACGAATTCCATTGTCATCGCGGCATCGGGCGCATTGGGCGGCACGAGCAGCGGGCCTTGCTGAGCGAGCATCAGGATGTTTTCAAGCGCTGGCATAGGGGAGGACCGCTACTTTTTCTTTTGGAACATCTGCAGCATGCGATGGGTGACCAAAAATCCGCCCACGACATTAATCATCGCCAACACAATGGCGAGGAAGCCGAGCATCGCCCCGAACCAGCCGGCGCCAGCCCGCACGGCGAGGATCGCCCCCACCACCGTGATGCCGCTGATCGCGTTCGAGCCACTCATCAGCGGCGTATGCAGCGTCGGCGGAACTTTGGTGATGATCTCGAAGCCGATGAAAATCGCCAGCGTGAAAATCGTAATTGCAGTGATCAGGTCCATGGTTCGTGTCCGTTGACTGGTAGATTACTTTTGTGCCAAGTGGTCGACCGGCGGGCTATCGGGCGAAGGCGTGTCGAGCGGCGGCAATTCGAGCAGTTCCCGCATCCGCGGGTTCACGACTTCGCCCCGATGGACAGCGAGCGTCTCGCGGACCACTTGGTCTTCGAGATTCAAGTGCACCTTGCCCTCGCGCGAAATGAGCGCCATGAAATTGGCGAGATTCTTGGCATACATCTGGCTGGCGTGGGTCGGCACTTCGCTGGGCAAATTGGTCGGTCCCAAGATCGTGACGCCGTTTTCGACGACCGTTTCATCCGCGCGAGTGAGCTCACAATTGCCCCCGCGCTCGGCCGCCAAGTCGACGATCACCGAGCCGGGCGCCATGCCGCGGACCGCGTCGTCCGTCACCAGCACGGGTGACTTCTTGCCGGGGATAGCGGCCGTGGTGATACAGACGTCGCTCGCCGCGACGGTCTGTGCCATCAATTCGCGCTGCTTACGGTAAAACTCTTCGTCGAGTTGTTTCGCGTAGCCGCCGGCCCCTTCGGCATCGCCCGTGGCCAGCGGCATCTCGACGAACTTCGCGCCCAGACTCTCGACCTGCTCTTTCACCGCCGGCCGCACATCGTAACCTTGCACGACCGCACCGAGCCGCTTGGCCGAGGCGATCGCTTGCAGTCCCGCGACACCGGCGCCGATTACAAACACCTTGGCCGGAGTGAGCGTGCCCGCGGCGGTCATCATCATCGGGAACAATTTTGGCAACCGATCGGCCGCCAGCAGCACCGCTTTGTAGCCGGAGATCGTCGCCATCGACGAAAGCACGTCCATGCTCTGGGCCCGCGTGATCCGCGGAATCAGTTCCATGGCAAACAGCGTGACGCCGCGCTCGGCGAGTTCCTTGGCCGCTTGCGGATTGCCCAAAGGGTCTGCCGTGCCGACGATGACGAGGCCATCGTGCAACAGTTCGAGGTCCGAACGGCCCGCCTCGGGATTCGCACCGAGCGTGCGAACTTGCAGCACGACGTCGGCCGTTTCAAATAGCTGCCGCCGATCGCCGACGATATCGGCGCCGACCGCTCGATACGCGTCGTCCGTAAATCCTGCCAGCTCTCCCGCACCAGCTTCGACGCGGACTTCGCCGCCGAGCTTTTTGAGCGTGGCCACCAGTGCCGGCACGAGCGCCACGCGGCGCTCGCCGGGAAATGTCTCTTTAGCAACGGCAATGATCATAGAGGGAGTCCGGCGCGAGGGATTCGCCAAATTGTGGCAGATCGCGGCGCGGGCCAAAAGTGGGTCGCCGCACGGTTTTGCCCAATAATTGCCGTTCAATCGAGCGGAATCGCACGCGTGACCCAAATCACACGCTCGGCTGTGCCAGTATAGCCCGAGATTTGGTCCGCCGGATTGTCGACGATCGACCCGACGATGCCGACCGGATGGCCGGAGCTTTCGACCACAGAATCAAGCGGTTCGGGCATCAGGAGTGCGAGCTGCTTGTCGCCGTCGAATGCGAGCTCGTATTGATAAACGTCGCCTTCGATTTGTCCGCCGCTGACGCTGCCGGCCAGGAAAACGCCGCCATGTCCGCGATGCGGCGAATTGATCCAGATCGGCGCGATCTTCGCTACTTCGTCGCGTGTGTGCGGGTCGGCCAGCGTTTCGCGGAACAGCCGATCCGCGCCGTCGATGGCGTCTTCGCTCTCGATCGAGGGGTCCGCACGATCGACGAATGTCAACGCTTCGGCCAAATCGCACAGCTTGGCGTAGCTCATGCCCTTGGTGCGGCGGACCGATTCGTCGCTTAAGTCACCGGTCATGAGGCGTTCTTGAGCCGTTTTGCCGGCCTCTAGCGCGGTGGCCAATTGCTCGATTGTGAACAACGGCCCATGCAGCAGCTGCGCGGCGGGCAGGGCGGGTTTGTCGTCCGCGATCGGTTCGGCGGCCGGCTCTTCCGTCAGCGGCGAGGGCTCGGTGTCATATCGATCGTCGGCCGCTGGTTCGACGGTTGTGGCTAGCGCGGCGGGCGCTACGGTTTCTTCGACGTAGCCGGCCGGCACGTTGGCCGATTCGTCGGCCGCAGGCGGCTCGACGGAAGCAGTTGACTCAGGCGACTCGACGGCGGGGTTCGGTGCCGCAACTACTCGATCCGTGGTCGCTTGAAATGATTTCGGCAGCACGGCACTCGGCAGGTACTGAGCGACTTGGAGCAAATCGCCTTCCGGGCCCAGCAAATAGAGCAGCGCGTAAATCGCTCCGATCGTGCCGAGCACGCCGCCGGCCGCGATCCCGACCAGCACGCGGACCGCGCTCCGCTTTTTTCTTGCCCGGGGCACTCCCGGCAATACGAACGGCGCGGCGGGGAGCTCCGCAGCGCCTGGCTCGCGGAACACTGGTTCGCTGGCCTCTGCTGTTTCTTCTTCGGCTACGTATTCTTCAGCAGTCTCTTCTTCCGCCACTTCGTCGACAGTCGATTCCGCGACGGGCGACGAGTCAAAATCGACATTATCCAATTCAAACTCGGTCTCCGCGGCCGGTCCAAACATCATGCTCGGATCGATCTCGACGGTCGCCCCGTTGTTAGGCGTAAGAGCGACATTAGGCAGGTCGAACGACGGGCCCGGCTCATCTTCAACTTCGGCTTGCTCCTCGCGCGGCGGCATCAGCTCGGCCAACGTGCGTACTGTCGGCTTCGTCAACCGCGACTCGAGCGGCTCCAGTTCGTCCAGTTCGTCCACAACATCGTCGTGCAACCCTTCAGTTGCGGGTACTTCATCCGACGCTTGCGTTTCCGCGTCGGCCGCAGACTCCTCCGTAAAATCGAGGTCCAACGACAAATCGCCCAGCTCCAGCTCCGGAATCTCCGCCACCGTCTTCGCATTGCGGAACAAGGCTTCGGGATCTTCGTCCGCACTCTCGACATTCTCGGTAGCGTCGAAGGTGCTGTCCGCATCGTCCGCCGGCGGTTCAAACGGCAAGTGCATGCTCGTCCCCGGCTGCAGTCCGTGGGCGGCAATCTCCGCCTCGATCCGGTCTTTAATCTGTTCGATTTCGTCGATGACCTCTTCGCTGCCCGCTTCGATCGACTCCGGCTCACTCTCGCCCGCGCTCTCGATCACCACCTCATCGACTTCGATGATCTCGTCGATCTCAGCGACTATTTCTTCCGTCGATTCCGCGGCCTCCTCGATCGGCGCCGGCTCAACGGTGGAGAGTGGGCGCCGCACAACCTCGGGAATCGCGCGGATCACGGCCTGATCGAGGCCAAACTCCTTGGCGCATGTCGGACACTCGACTCGTTCGTCAGGCTCGACGCCATCGGGAACCACGAGTTGTAAATAGCAGTGCGGACAGATGGCTACCGAAGCCATGGCGCGGGGAACTCCGTTGGGGAGAGCTCGATTGACCCAGTAATACGCGGCAGAATTGTTACGTTCGGACCCGGCCGCGTGTTCTAGAAGTCTACCTTTGACTCAGCGGGCCGGGCCATCGGAATTCTAGCGAAATCGCTCAAGTTTGCCTGATCGCGAGCATCGCTCCTCGCCCCAAACCGCACAGCCCGCAAGGTCTACTAGCTCAGTCCATATAGCGGGCCGAACTTACCGTGTAGTTGTCGCATCAGCGGTCCATGCGAAATGCTTTCTCCCGTAATCCGGCGGACTAGTTCCGCGGGGGCATAGCGACGGCCCGGCTCGTGCACATTCGCCCGCAGCCAGTCGCGGAGCGGCATAAACTCGCCCCGTCGGAACATCTCGGCAAAGTCGCCCAAATCTCGCTCGGCCTTTTCAAACAGCTGGGCCGCGTAGAGATTCCCCAGCGAATAGGTCGGGAAATATCCCACCAGGCCCGCGCCCCAATGGACGTCTTGCAACACGCCGTCGGAGTCGGTCGGCGATTGGATGCCCAGGTACTGTTGATATTTTTCCCGCCAGGCGCCCGGCAGATCGGCCACTCGCAAATCATCGATGAGCAGCGATTGCTCCAGCTCGAATCGCACCATCACATGCAGATTGTAGGTCGCTTCGTCGGCCTCGACGCGAATCAGCGAGGGCCGCACGTCGTTGATGGCAAAATAGAAGTCGTCGAGCGCTACGTCGTCGAATGTCCCCGGGAACGTTTGCTTGGCGACCGGATAGAAGTGCTCCCAGAACGCCCAACTGCGGCCAACGAGGTTTTCCCACATCCGCGACTGCGACTCATGCACGCCGAGCGACACCGCTTCACCCGTCGGCAATCCGACTTGGTCAGCACGCAGACCTTGCTCGTAGATGCCGTGGCCCGCCTCGTGCATCGTGCTGAACAGCGCGCTGGGGAAGAAGTCTTCGAAGTAGCGGGTCGTGAGTCGCACGTCGCGCGGGCCAGTCGTGCAACAGAACGGATGATGCGTCACATCAAGCCGGCCGGCACTAAAATCGAAGCCGATGGCGGCAGCCACCTGCTGGCCAAATTTCTCTTGCGCGTCGAGCGGACAACGGCGACGCAGAACCTCGAGATTCGGCTGCCGCCCGCTTTCGACGATCGCCGCCACGAGTGGTACCAACTGCTCGCGCAGCTCGGCCAGCACGCGCCGCACGTCGGCTGTCTTCGCGTCGGGCTCATATTCGTCCAGCAGCGCATCATACGGCACGTCTTCGTAGCCGAGTGCCGCCGCCTCTTGCTTCTTGAGCTCGATCGTCTTTTCCAACAGCGGCTGAAACCGCGCGAAGTCGTTCGCCTTCCGCGCCTCGGCCCAGACCTGCTGTCCGAGTACCGACGTGCGGGCCAGCTCCTCAACCAGCGTCTGCGGCAACTTGGTCTTTTGTTCGTAGTCGCGCTTGAGATTGTGGATCACCGTTCCGGTATCGCTGTGGCGATCGGCCGCGAGCGGGCTCGCCAAGAGCTCGGCCAGATACTCGCCGACGACCGGATCCGTCTGCCGTCGATGGGCCAAGCCGGCCAGGTAACTGACCTGCTCCGCCCGATACTCACCGCCCGCCGGCGGCATCTTCGTCCGCTCATCCCACTCGAGCAGCGCCTGGGTCGAGCGCAGGAGACCCACTTCCCGCGCGTGGGCCGCGAGGCGGTCGAAAGTCGAAGCGGGTTTTGAAGGCGCGGAAGTCACGCCGTTAGAATACCTTAAAAAGGATTCTGCACAATCGGCCTGTCTTCAGAGAGCCGCGAATCGATGTCGCGGGCCCGGTCGTCACGCAGATTGTCCGGATTCCACTTCTGGTAATCCCACATCGTGCAACCGGAAAACGCCCCCAGCACAACCACCAGGCAGCAAGAACGACCAACGAATAACACTGTGCGCTCGAACAAGCCAGAATCTCCGCTTGCGGTTTACCTATGGACGGCGGAGTGTCCCAAGAATCAGTCAGACTGGCAAGCGGAGCTATCGTAAATTAGTTGCATGCACTCCTCCATCGGCATGCGGCGGCGGCTTTCGCTCAAGCCCCGCACCCTGTTAGCCGATAACGATTTCGCGCGTATCTCTACGCGCACTTCGTTTGCTAGCAGGGGGGCTGGAAACGCGGTTCGCTATCCAGCCGATGTTCCGTCTTTGTCGCCGCCTCTGCCGTCTACTCTGCGCACTGCTCGTTGCTGGCATTGCGCTCGGCACTAGCGGCTGCAATCTGATCCTTCCCGACATCTCGCACCAGCCGACGATCCACAATCCGTTCCCGCAGCTGGGCAAGGTGGCAATCGTACCGTTCTTCAATCAGAGCGACGACCCGACCGTCGACGGCCGCGAGTTTGCCCTGGCGTATTTCGCTGAGCTGCAAGCCGTGCCGGGCTTCGAGGTGGTGCCGCTGGGTGTCGTCGAGGAAGCCATCCAGGACGAGCAGATCGATCTGTCGAATCCAGCCGGCGTGCGCCGGCTGGCCGAAGTGCTGGAAGTCGATGTCGTGGTCGTCGGCGCGGTGACCGATTTCTCGCCCTACTACCCGCCGCGATGCGGCATGCGGGTCGAATGGTATGCGCGCAATCCCGGTTTCCACGAAATCCCGGCCGGCTACGGCTTGCCCTGGGGCACGCCCGACGAAGAGTACATTCCTGCGCCGTTGGTCTTCGAAGCGGAGCTAGCGCTGGCCAAGGCGCAGCTGGCGACGCAATCGCCGAACTGTGCCGTCGCGCCCACGCCGGGACCAGCTCTGCCGCCGCAGTCGAACAACGATGGCTCGCTCGTCCCCGGTGGTCCGCCCGTCAATGGCGACCGCTTGCTGCCGGGTGGCGCTGGCACACTTCGCGCGGCCGACAGCGCGAACCAACAAGCCTCATTTGAGCAAACGGCCGATCTCCAGGTCGATCAGACGGCAGTGCCTGCGCCCGTTATGCCGGGCAATACTGATGCGAGCGGTATGACCGGCGCGATCGGTTTACCCGCTATGTTGCCACCTAATTGGCCCGACGAGCGTGGTTTTATTCCGCCGCCGCCCGTGCCCGTTCGTCCGCCCTGCCTGCCGACCGATGGTCCGGTTATGACGCATACGCGCATTTACCTCGGTAATGATAGCGAATTCACAGAGGCGCTCGCCAGCTACTACTCGTTCCGCGACGATGCTCGCTTCGGTGGCTGGCAGACCTATCTGCAGCGCAGTGGTGACTTCATTCGCTTCTGCTGTCACATGCACATCACCGAAATGCTCTCGGCGCGCGGCGGAGCTGGTGAATCGAGAGTGGTGTGGCGCTGGCCAGAAAACCGATAACAGGTTGCTAGAGCCGATCACTCGATGCGGTCAGGTAACCCGGCCAAATGTTACCGACGCACGCGACGAGCCGATCGACCGCCGCCATCTGCCGACCCGCTCCAGGCTGTCGCAGGCCGCTATGGCGGCTCGGCCGCACCCCCGCCCCGCTGCTTGATGAGGAACGATCCACGTGAACGACGACATCAATGTCCTCGCTCTGGTAAAAGGCAAGGAACGCTACATCTTCCTGTACGACGACGCCCACCGCGCGGACACGCTGCGGATGCTCGGTCGTCACGCCTCGAACCCCGAGCTGAGCTTCTCTTGGTACGACGCCGCGGTGCTGAGCCAAAAGATTCGCGCCGAAGAACGCGCCCGGCGCAAACAAGCGAACCGGCTCGGCTTGCCTCAGGTGAGCGACACGGAAGAAATGTTCTAGGCGTCGAGTTGAGAGTGGAGGGTTTAGAGTTGAGAGTCAGCGGCTCTTTCATTCCTACTCTCGACACTCAACCCTAAACGCTCAACTTTCTCGCCATGCGCAAAGACATCGGCAGCTTCCTGCAGTACATGCGCGTCGAGCGCGGCGCCTCCGATCATACGCTCAAGAGCTACCGCGAAGATCTCTCGGCGCTCGCCGACTATCTGACTAACGAAGACGGCTCGTGCCCCGCGCCGGGAAGCATCACGGTCGTGGAGCTGCGCGGCTTCGTCTCGGCGTTGCACGAAGCGGGCTATGCCAAGAGTTCGATCGCCCGGCGGCTCGCCTCCGTGCGGAGTTTCTTTCGCTTCGGGCAGCGCGAAGGCTGGCTCAAGGCGAACCCCGGCAAGGCGCTCCGCAATCCGCGGAAGGCGCAGAAGCTGCCGCACTGGCTCTCGACCGACGAAGTCGGCACACTGCTCACCGCCCCGCAAGGCAACGACCCGCCGGCACTCCGCGATCGCGCGATCCTCGAAACGCTCTATTCCGCCGGCCTCCGCGTGAGCGAGCTCGTCGGCCTGTGCGACGGCGACCTCGATTTCAAGGCCGGCGTCATCCGTGTTCGCGGCAAAGGCAAGCGCGAACGCATGGCCCCGATCGGCTCCCACGCGATTCGCGCGCTGAAGGAATGGCTCGCGGTCCGCGAACTCTCGCCGCGGATCGCCGCCGGCCGCGAAGCGCCGGTCTTCGTCAATCGCTTCGGCACGCGGCTCACCACGCGGAGCGTTGCCCGGATGCTGGAAAAATACCTCCGTGAAACCGGCCTCGACCAGCGGACCAGTCCCCACACGCTGCGCCACAGCTTCGCCACGCACCTTCTGGATCGCGGCGCCGACATCCGCAGCGTGCAAGAACTGCTGGGCCACAAAAGCCTGGTCACCACGCAGATCTATACACACGTCAGCACGAGCAATCTCAAGGCGGCGTACGAGAAGGCGCATCCGCGGGCCGGGTGAACAGGCCGCCAACTCAATCGTCCGCGGGGAAAAACACAAGCATCAGCTTCGGCGCTTCCGCCGGCGTGATCCACCATTCGAATTTAAGGGCTCGATTGCCGACACATGGAGCAAAGAGCAGATTTTGAATTCGGCGGGAACGCCTTCGTCCGTCTCGTCGACGCCCACGAGAAGATCGGATTTCGTCAGCAGAGCCATCTCAGGATGCCGTACGTCGTAAGAAAGCCCGCTCGACATCACGAGCCGAAACGGCTGAAAGGGCCGATCCGACAAAAGCTCTCGAAAGGTCTGTACGGTCATAATGAAAGCATACGACGGATAAGAGACAGAGCGGGCGACCGGGCTCGAACCGGCGACATCCAGCTTGGGAAGCTAGCACTCTACCACTGAGTTACGCCCGCACGGCGAACGTATTCAGTCTATCTCGGCGCGGGCAGGAGTGGCAAGCAGCGTCTATTGGCCGGGGCGTTGGCAAGTCCGGATTTTTGGACTTTTGGAACACCCTCACGGAACGCGATCCCCCGAGCCACAAATCACCTCTTTTGTCACACCTCCTTTCTCGCGCGCCTGAAAAACCAGTTGGAATTGCCAACTCGGTGCTCCACAAATGCTTGAATTCGCGTCATAGGAAATTCAAGGGCCAAGTTCCAAAATTTGCTCCGCGCCGCTCGTGCCTCGGCACCGGCTTTATCGCCACCGCCGACTCGTCGACCGCGTTGCGAGCCGCCGATGTCGACAACTGTCGCCTTCGCAAATCCTCGAGGTTTTGTCGAAGACGCCAAGTTTCGGTCGAAGGCGACAGGTTATTTGCGCCCCCACTCTCTGTGTCGCAAGGAGCAGTTCGGCAATGCTCGGCCGGCCATTCGACTTGGGAACGCTCTCCAGTTTTGTCCGTTCTGCCTCGAGATCGCAGGGACAAAACGTCCCTGGCGCTCGGGGATTTTTGAGTTTTGTTTTGGCCCGACGTCGCGTGCCCTGCGCAAGTTGTTTGTTGGCCGCGAGTTGTGAATTGTCGTTTTTTGGAGAACTGCGGTTGGGGCGACAAAACGATTTGGTTTTGTCGCCTCGTCGGTTTGGAATGCGTCACGCAAAGGCGCCAAGGCGCAAAGTGGGCGCTGCTGAGGTTCGATGCCCAGGCGTGAGGTAGTGAATCGAGTTGTCAAACAGCAAAGACAAAGCCGTCAGCTATTAGCTTTTAGCCGCCAGCCAAGCCAACAACAGACGCCTGGCGCCTTCCAACCAGCGCCTTCTTTAACTGTTCATTTGTATCATATCGTGGTCCGCGGCCTAGTCCCGATTTTTGGCCAGTGGTTTTCCCCGTGGCCCAAATGATCGGGCCGGATCCGGAATGCCTCGCGCCCTTCGATATAGATGCGAAGGATGGCTGCCCCAGACATGATCGCATTCCCGTCGTGTGGCATTGAAAGAACATCAGAGTAGTTGGTATTTGGGCTCGGTAGCTCTTTTTGGGATGCTGCTACGCCTCCGTGCTAGGCACTCCTAACTCGCGCTGAATAAACTCCAAGGTTGGGGCGTGCCGCAACTTGCACACTACATTTGGATTCGCAAAAACTCCGCTGAATTTCTTTGCGTCTTCCTGCGGGACCGTCTTATGCCAATCAACACCAATAACATGCTCTCCATCTTCTTGCTCATTGGAGCCTTGCAGTTCGGACACGGTGTTCAACGGTTGGCCATTTTTCAGTTTGAACTCATCGGCAGGCATGGCCTCTGTTCTTATCGTTCCTACGCCAACATAGCCGCTTCCAGACAAGTAGGCGGCTATGCGGTCGCCTACATGAAGTTTGTACAATGGATCGGAGTACTTCCGTCCACCGCCTGCCGAAAGAAATCCATTCTTGCGACACGCTTTCCAATCGCGCTTGTTGCCAGAATCGTCGATTCCGGTATTAACAAACCACGTACCAGTCCACGGTGCCTTTTCGCGTGCCTCCGCACGCTGCTGAGTTTCGACAGGATCAGCAAGCCATGCCCGAACTAACATCTCTTGTCCGACAACCTGATAGACAGAAAAGAATACGGCGTTAATGTCAATTTCGTGGTGTTCCTGTAGGTAGCGGATAATGCGTTCCGAGGAATCGTCGAGTTGGGCCGCGACAACAATCATGCGGTGCGATGTGCAGGCGGACTCAGGCAAATCATATTGGAATTGAGCACGAAACGTATCCGCAAGCGACTTACCGTGCGTCTTTCGGCACAATTCGTCAATTCCGCGTGGCGTTTGCTCTCGAACCCAACTAGCATAGTCCAGGACTTGTGCAACGACTTCGCGCGGCGTTCGATCTCTTTTCAGTTCTGCTATGACAAGAGCGCCTTCGCCGTCCATGGCCAAAACGTCTAGCGGCCCACCGGTTGTGTAGACTTGACGGCCTAGCAACAGAAGTGGCTCGCCCAGCAACGAAAGATCGGAAACAATCCAATCCTCAAGACGCTTTTCGGAGTCGAGGACTACGCGGTCCTGCAATCGCAGCGTTGCCCCATTTTCTACGAACCAGACCGAAGTTTTGAATGACATTTAATGTACCCTATCGGCCGATCGCCCAATCCCATCGGAACCAGACTACGCGAGACAAATGATACGCGGGAACCAAAGCAACCTATTGAGCAGACTCCAGTTTCTTTCGTCGTTTTGGCTTGGCGGATTTCTTTGCTCCACGCGACTTGCTGCGCGAAGTGGCGCTGGCGTACTTTTTGACGATTGCCCGTAGCTGGGGGCTGGAGGCGACGGACTGGGCGGCTTTTTCTTTCGCTTCGAATCGACTCTGTGCCAAGATCATCGTCAGGATCAGCTCTTGCATATTCTTGACGAGACCGATTTCCGGCGAATCGCCTTTCAGCGACGAGGTACCCAGCATCGTCAAGCAGGCGGCGGGAATCGCCAGCGCCTCGGCCAGGGCATTGAGAGCTTCCAACGAGACGCCGCGCTCTCCCCGTTCAATGAGCGCGATCGTATTGCCTTTCAATCCCGACTTTTCGGCGAGTTCTGCTTGCGTGAATTCCCGCAGTAGACGGATTTCACGAATTGCCTTTCCGAGTTGCGTCAAATTGATGTTCATTTCTCTGGTTCCTCTTTCACTAGCTGATCGCCGACGTCGATCATTGCCTGCGACGCTTTTCCGACGTACCGAAGCAGCTTTTCCAATTCCTTGCTGCCCCGCTTCTCGACGCGAGCTGCAATGGTCATTTTTTGGTTCATCAGTCCAAAAATGAACTTTTCCAACTTGCGATGCTGTGTGTCGGAGAGGCGATTGGCGGCGCCGTATTTGACCAATGCCCGGGCGGTTCTATCGAGCAGGGCTTGAACGGCCTCGATGGATGGGTCCAAAATGTCACCTTCCCACAGCCCCAAACCTATCACTAAAAGGTATTATACCTTATAGGTATAGTTCGTCAAGTTTCGATGGACGAGTGCAAGGTTTCCCGCGAATTTCAGGATGCTATTTCGCTCGGGGTAGCTCGCAGATTGGCTTTGCACCAAAACTCTTCAGTGGGAGAGTCGCGGCGGCGGGCCGATGATGTGCGGCAGCGGCAGGATCGCAATGCTCGCAATCCAGAATCGCGGTCAGAGACCGCTCCCACAGAGGTGTGGTACAAAGCACTGATAGATCTAGCCGGGCAATTTGGAAGCTAGCACTTTTCTCGGGCCGAGGCTGGGATTGTCGGGTGGATCGGATCGTCGCTAGGATTGCGGGCATTTTTCTCCCGGAGTTCGCCGTGCCCGCAACCATTCGCTTTCTGGTACTTGTCGTAGCGATCCACGTCGTATCGCTCCACACGGGGGCGGTGCCTGTGCAGGCCGCGCCGGATGTGCTCGTCGTCTGTCCGGCGAAGTTTCGGGCGGAGCTGGCGCCTTGGGTGGCGTATCGGGGGTCGCAGGGGCACGAGCTGGTGGTCGTCGAGCCGGCGGCAACTTCGCGTGAGCTGCACACCCAGATTCGCAATGCGGCCAAAAACGCGCCGCTACGATTCGTCGTGTTGGTGGGGGATGTGGCCGATGTGCCGACGTGTTATGCCGAAGCGAAGGTGAACATCCTTTGGGGGAGCGAGCCGACGATCGCGACCGATCAGCTGTATGGCGACGTGGATGGCGCGGGAGGGGAGGGGGACGGCGTGCCGGACCTGGCCGTCGGACGGATTCCGGTCGATTCGTCGGCGGAGTTGGCGGCTTTCGTTCGCAAGGTGCTGCGCTACGAGCAGCAGCCGGAGGGCGGTTCGTGGCGGCAGCAGATTGACGTGGTGGCCGGCGTCGGCGGGTTTGGCGTCATGACGGACGCTCTGATTGAAGCGGCCGCTCGCAATGTGTTCCGGCAAGTCGTGCCGCCGAACTATAGCGTGCGACAATTGAAGACCGACCCGGAGCAGACCTGCGCTCAGATCAGCGCCGGATCATTCGCATGGATCTACCTCGGGCATGGCCTGCCGACGATGCTCGACGTGGCAAACACGCCGCGTGGGCCGAGGCCGATATTGTCGGTCGGCGACGTGCCGCAACTCCGCTGCGGCGCGAAAAGTCCGCTGGCGGTGCTGGTGGCTTGTTACACCGGCGCGATCGATGCCCGCGACGATTCGCTGGCCGAAAAACTGGTGCTCAACGAGCAGGGACCCGTCGCGGCGATTGCGGCGACGCGGGTGACGATGCCCTACGGCAACACGGTGCTGGGTTGCGAGCTGTTGCGGGCGGCGCTGGCGAAACCTCGCCGGCACGCTAGGCGAAGCCTGGCTCGAGGCTCAACGGCAGACGGTGGCCGACTCGCCGGCAGACGATTCGCTGCGAACGTCGCTCGATTCGCTGGCCCGCGGCGTGAGTCCGCCGCCGGTGGATCTCGCGGCGGAGCGGCGCGAGCATGTGCTCTTGTATCAGTTGCTCGGCGATCCGCTGATGCACTTGAACTACCCAGCGGCAGCTGCGCCAGCAACGGCTCGCATGGCCGAGGGGCCGACGGACGAAGTGTTGCAATAGCGGACAGAACGGACGGCAGCCCGCCTCAAGAAACGAAAAAGCCCCGGGCACGATGCTTCGGCGTGCCCGGGGCTTGCGACATTCTGTTAATCGGCCGACGGCGAGTCGGATGGTGTGACTCGCGTCGATACGACGTGCTACTACGAACTTCGTCGGCGAAAGCCGGAGAGTGAGATCAGGCTGACCAGGGCCAGCGTGATCGTGGTCGCTTCCGGTACGCGAATCTGCGAGTAGGTCTGATCGACAAAGGACATCGTGGCGGTGTTACCTGTGCCGCCGGTTGCCGCGATCGCGCGAGCCAGAATATCCTTTTGCACGTTGAGCTTCTTGACCGGCGGATTGAAAAACGTCCAGTCTTTCAGCTTCGGCGTCGGATGGCCTTCGTCGTCGTAGATTGTCATCGTGTACTCGCCATCCGCACCGAGCGGGAGAAATGTCTCCGTCACGCTGATCGAGCCCTGATCACCCAACAGCGACGGATTGCCGGAAAGATGCGCATCGGAGATCAAGTACAATGGGTCGGTCACTTCTACCATGTAGGTGATCAAGGCGTCGGAGCCGCCTGCGGACGACGCCAGATCCATGAACGCGCCCTGGAAGCGGATGCCGTAATTGAACGTGTTTGGATCGGCATCGTCCAAGTCATCCAAGATCGGGCGGACGTTGACCCCGGCAGCGCCGGGCATGTCGCCGGTAAAGTCGTAGCCGAAGCCGGTGAACTTCTTGTCGCCGGCGATCACTTGCCCCTGGGGGTTGTTGACCAGCGTCGACAAGGGAACCGCGTCGCCCAGGAACATAATTGCCGCGGACGACGTGCTAGCCAGCCAGCTCACCGCTAGCAGCACAGCGGCCGCACCCGTAAGACTCAAAGGTTTCATGAACTTTTGAAGCATTGTTGCCATCCTTTAATTCGTGTTACTCATTGCGTTGCCGCCACATGTAGTCGCGGAAGGTCTGGATACGAAACTCATCAATCAATCGGACTCGCTTCAGCGCCTGGCCTGACGCGCTACACGTTCCCCTGCTCACACAATCTCAATCTCAATCGCCATCTCAATCTCACCAATTCAATCGGTCCCCTGGGCCGCGCGGCGCGGCCGCTCTCCGTTCACAGCGTTTGCACGCTGCTACCAACTCGTCCGCTTGTTGCGGCGCTGGTGTATTCCGTTCATGGCCGTGAGGGTTGTTCGGCGCCTCTTGGCGCGAACTTGCGTCCGCTGTTTGGTTTGCCGTCGCTGCGACCACACCGCATGGGTGCTGCCGCGACTCGGCACATTCAACTCGTCGCCGCCCAAATCCTCGGGATCCACGGAATACGAACTCATGCTGTAACCCTTTTCTTTTGGCCGCGCGCGTCGGCGGTCAGCCGAAGCACGCGGCAGTTCTTGAGCAGCCGAGGCCGCTCAATCCCTGAACTAACATTTCTCAAGCACATCATCCCTGAGCACTTCCATCCTTCGAACTTTCGACCGCGACCTTAGGCACGATGGAAATGCTGTTCATTTCCCCACGCCTAGCAGCCGCGACTCAGTTCGCAATTCCCCGCCCCTGCGGGCCCCACTCCGTTGCTTATCGGTTCGCGCGTCGGCCAATTTGCTTTGCCGCGCGGTGATGCTCACGTAGCCGGATCTCGCGCCTGCGGACGATGCTTTTCTCCCGGCAGCTTTTCCCCGTAAAGTTTCTCGACGATGCTCCGCGCCTCGCTGCAGACCAGCGCCAAGTCGCTCTCGCTATCCACACCGGGCAAGTACATCCAGACGCCAAGTTGCCGCGACCAGACTTCGCCCAAGTTGTCGTTCGGGTTCCCGCAGACCGCCACGAGCGGTCCATCGCGGGAGGTCAAGTGCTCGACCAAACCGCGAAACGCGCGATCCTCGCCGGGCGGGACCGCCTGCATGTCCACCAATGCCAGCTGGATGCGATTTCGCACCGCCTGGCGGGCCGCCTCTTCCGCCCCGCGGCAGACGATCGTGGCCCAATGTTCTTCGTGCGCGGTGCGCACCAATATCTTGCTGCGCTGAGCAGACGCCGACACCACCAGACACATCCGCAGCGCAGCCGGAGCGGCGCGATGGATGCTCCACCGTGGGTCGGACGACGTCAGCGTCGTCGGCATACTTGTTTGCAGTTCACTCATGTAACCGGGCTCGCCAATCATTCGTCTTGGGCAGACGTCTCGGTCGATGTTCGTCTGTGTAAACCATGGCTACCCCCTCGCGCACGCAAACAATCCGCAGGACTAAGTCAACACTTAGACCACCCAGTGCGCTTCGGCCACCACGGATTGCCAAATCAACCCACCCAGCAGCTCACGCCGCCAGGCGCCAAACCGCGACGCATTTCACTCAACCCGGCAACCGCGCAAACGGCTGCTGACCGAGCGTCTGCGACGCTCCCTCCCCAACCAACAATGTTTGTTTCGTTTCATGCTCTCGCCCGCACAGCTTTCCCGCCCACATAGCGGCGGCCCGATCACTCGCGTGACCGTGCGCTTACCATCGGCGCAAAATGAAACCCGAGCGACTCCGCACCTCTTCCCACGTCGGAACAGTCCATGAGCGGACGCTCAGCGGAACTGCCAGCGCGAAGAAAGGCGGATCGCTACCAGGCCATCTTGCGGCGACGGCGGCGATGAATGCCGTTGAACGACTGGGGGGTCTTCCCGCGCTTGCGGCCCATCGTTGGCGTTTGGCGCTTGTCACTGCGAGCGCGATCGCCCGAGCGGAAGCTCTCCGAGCCGTATTCCATGTCCGTCGCTTCGTACATCTGCTGATTGCTCATTTCCCATCTCCTGCGATAAGCGTCCTATGCGATCCACTGGTTGCCGCATCATTGCGGAACCTCTGCCAGAAGCCCGACCAAAGCGGCCAACTTCCAGCGTGCAGACTCTCCGCCCCGCGCGGTCAGCCTGCTTTGTGACGAGCGTCGTAGAAGCGATCCGCGTGCCACGAGCGGCACGATCCTGGCGGCCGTCGCGCAAGAGAAGAAGCGCAAGTAGTTGCGGCCGAAAAAGAATTTTGCGAGCGATTTAGACCGCTATCGGAACCTCACTAGAACGGTGAAATCGCACAAGCGGCGCAATCGTAACACATTACAGCACAACGAGTTACGACGCATTTCACCACATCAGGGATTCGTCACCGATTTGGTTAGACGGCCAAAACCTATTCGCCAGGGCATCTGGGACAACGTTCATTGCAACAAGGCTCCGACGGTGCCCAGGTGTAGTCGTGCGAGTAAGCAGGCCAACAGACCTTGGGCAGTGGTTTGCGACAGTAGTCGTCCGGTATGCCACAGTTTGGAAAGCAGCAACCGGGCCACCAGGCAATTAGCCCGCCGCCGTAAGGAAACCAGCCGCCGACGGGTGAGCATCGCTGGATTCCCTGGGGGCACGCATCGGGATGGCGCATTGGCTCGCCCGCCCACCCAGTCGTCGCGCTCGCAAAGAAGATCGCGAACAGCAAACGAGTTTTCATTTTGAACATTGTTGGTGCTCCCCGTTCGGGCGAGATTCAATTCTATTGGCCAATGCCGCTCGGTTGCTCGAGTGGCACCGGTTCGACCGGCTTCGCCGGCAAATTGGGCGGTGGCGGCAATCGTTCCATTCGGTGGCCGGATTCCGTTTCGCGGGACACGGTGACGGTGCCGTCGCTGGGCGTGAGCCGCAGCTCCCAGCCGCCGCCAACAGCACGATAGACTTCGATCAAGCTAAGCGCGATGTCGCCCTGAACCAGCGCCAGCTGATCCTGTTGTTGAACGCGTGTGGTCTCCAAGTTGAACACCGTGTTGAAGGGAACGACGCCCGTGCGATACTGTTCCAGGCCCAAATCCGTTGCGGCCGAGGCGGCCTGAACGGCACGAGCCAGGTCCGCGGCCTGCTCGCGCGTTTTGTGGAAACTGCGGAGCGACGTTTGCGTTTCGCGGCCCGCGGTGAGCACGGTGTTCTGGTACATTGCGATCAGCTCGAGCGTCCGCGCCTGTTCGAGCCGGACGCTGTTTATCACGCGCCCATAGTTGAGAATGTTCCAGCGGAAGTTCGGCACGATGCTCCCCATGAAGCTCTGCGATTCGAGCAGCTGCGAGAGATCCTGCGATTCGTAACCGATCCGGCCGTTGATGTAGAAGCTGGGATACAGCTCCGCCTCGGCGACGCCGATTTGCCGCGCTTTGGGCCGCAATCTGCCGCTCGGCACTGCGGACGTCCGGCCGTTGTCGCATCAAGTCGGCCGGGATGCCTGCCGCAACCCAGTCCGGCGTACCCGGCATCGGCGCTGCGTTTGGCCCGGGGCCGGGACCCAATTCGTCGGCCAGGTTTCGTGGTGGTGTGCCGAGCAGGGTGCAGAGCATGTCGTTCGCCTGCCCCAGCACAATCTCGAAGGCGGGAATCGACGATCGCGTTTGTTCCAGCACCGTGCGCGCCTGCTCGACGTCGAGCTTGGTCGCCGTGCCAACGCGGAACTTTTCCTCGGCCAGCGCCAGCACATCTTCTTGAATGCGAACATTCGCTCGCGCGATGTCGATCCGCTGCTGGGCCGTGCGATAGCGGGTGTAGTTCGCGGCCAGATCGGCAAGCAGGGTGACGAGCACCGCGTCGTAATCCTCGACCGAGGCGTCCAAGTCGGCGTTTGCCGATTCGATGTTCCGGCGAAAGCGTCCCCAGAAATCGAGCTCCCAGCTCAGATTGAATCCGGTCTGCCAATCGGAATAGTGATTCGTGAAAACCGCGGGAGATCCCGGCGGGAGGAAAGCGGAAGCGGCCGTCGGATTGTTTGCCTGGTTCTGGCTGAGATTGTACCGGCCATATTCACCCAGCGCCTGCTGCGACTGAGGAAACAGTCCACCCACCGCGATCGCCTGCTGCGCCCTAGCTTGCAGCACCCGTGTGCCGGCGACACGAAGCGAGAGATTCTCCCGATAAGCCGTTCCGACAAGTTCATCGAGCTTGGGATCGTTGAAGACCGTCCACCACTCGACGATATGCCGATTCTCAATCTCCTCGTCGTCGCATTTGATCCAGTCCGAAGCGACCGGTGCAGGCGGCTTGCAGTATTCCGGTCCGACCTTGAATCCGTTCCCGATCCAGTCGCGCAGTCCGGTCGTGCAGCCGGCCTGCGTCAGCAACAGGGCGAAGCCCAACGCGAGCGTCCATCGCCGCGAGAAGCGATTGCTGCCCACTTTGAAAAGTGGCGGCACGTCGGTCGATAGTTTCCCGGTCAGCAACGACATGAAAATCGCGCGGTGTTAAAATCGGCAAAACTGGAATAATCCGTATCATTGGAAATATCGGCAGGCCGAACCTATGCTTTCACGAAAATCACTCGTGACGGCGAATGCAAGCGTCTGCCGCTAGCAGTGAACGCGCCGGCAGCTGGCACGCAGCGAGCACCAAATGCCTAATCCGCCGCGATGTGGCTACCTTTTTCGGCCACGGTGCGTTTCATCAGAAACACTAGCGGCACCAGCGCGATCCCCAGCACGGCAGCGATCCAGAAGACGTCGAAATACGCCAATGACGCTGCTTGCTGCTGCCGCAGATTGGCCAATCCCTGCAGGGCCATTTGCTGCGAAGCGGTGGGATCACCCGTCATGTGGAAAAAGTATTCTTGCGCGAGCCAGATAGTCTTTCAAATGGGGATTGAGCGGATCGAGAAACTCGTTGAGCCGCAATGAATGAAACTGGTCGCGGCGCTCCTGGATCGTCTGCGACATCGACGTACCGAAGCTGCCCCCTTCGTTCCGCAGTAAGCTCACTAGCGCGATCGCCGAGCCGCGAAATGCTTCGGGACGTACATATAGGCCGCCACGTTGATGGGGGCGAAGATCAGTCCTAAGCCGGCGGTGAGCACCATCCGGGGCCAAACGACCTGCAAGGGACTGACGAGCAGGTTCAGATTTGCCATCCAATAATTCGCTGCGGCCATCACGATCAGTCCCGCCGCGATCAAGTAACGGGCGTCGACTCCGCGTCCTAACAAAACGCTAACAATCACCAGCATACTGATCGACGAAATGCCGCCAGGCGACAACACCAGCCCGGCATGATAGGCGTCGTATCCAAACAGCGCCTGCAGCATCGCCGGCAACGCGATGCTGGCCGCATAAAGCACGGAAAACGCGCTGAACAAAATGATGCACGAGACGGCCAGATTCCGCTCGCCCAACACGCGCAAGTTCAGCAGCGGATTGCTCGACCAAAAACTGCGTACCACAAAAATGCCGAGCCCCGCCACGAACAGCAGCGACAGCACCTGAATCCGCCAAAAGGGATCGCCGAACCAATCCCATTCCTGCCCCTTGCTGAGCAGTATCTCCCAGCAAGCAACGGCGATCGCCAGCAGACCAAAGCCAATGTAGTCGAAACTCAGCGGCTGGCTCTTGAGCTTGGCCCGCTCGTCGTTAAGGTACTGTGGGTCTTGAACCAGAAAGTAGCTGGCCGCAAACGCCGCAATACCGATCGGAAGATTGATGTAAAAGATCCACCGCCAGTTGTAGTTCACCACGAGCCAGCCGCCAAGCGTGGGGCCCACGATCGGGCCGATCAGCGCGGCAATCCCGAACAAGCTCATCGCCGTGCCCTGCTTCTCGGGCGGAAAACTGTCGATCAATATCGCCTGGCTTGAGGGCTGCAAACCGCCGCCCGCCAGCCCCTGGATCACGCGAAACAAAATGATCTGCGGCAAGCTGGTGGCGATTCCGCAAAGCCCCGACGCCAGCGTGAATACCGCGATCGAACCCAAAAAATAATTACGCCGGCCGAGATGGGCCGAGAGCCAGCCGCTCATCGTCAGCACCAGCGCATTCGCTGCCAGATAGCTCGTGATCACCCACTCGCTGTCGGTCTCGGCTGCCGACAACCCGCCGGCAATATAGCGCAGCGCGACGTTCGCGATCGTCGTATCGAGAATCTCCATGAACGTCGGCACGACGACCGCGAGCGCGATGAACCAAGGGTTGATCCCCCGTCGCGTCGTCGCGGCCGAAGTGAGCGCCACGCTCGTCATGGGTTCGGCTCAGTTCCAGGGGAAGGGATCGGCAGCGGCGACTGCGGAGTTTGCTCGGTCTGTTTCTTGCGGCAACGGGGCGTTGGGTTGCAGGAAGAGCCCGGCGTTCGGTCCAGTCGGCGGCTCTTTGTAAGTACACATGCGGCTCGACCGAGAGCCCGGCAAACAGCGGGAGTTTGTCCGGATCGTAGTCGGTGAGCTCGATCCGTACCGGCAGCCGCTGGACGATTTTCACAAAATTGCCGGTCGCATTCTGCGGCGGCAACAGGGCGAGCGTCTGCCCCGTCCCCATCGTGAAACCAGTGATCCGGCCCTCGAATTCGTGCTTGCCGCCGTACATATCGACTTCGCACACGGCCCGCTGCCCAATCCGCAGATCGGCCAGCTGCGTCTCTTTGAAATTAGCGTCGACCCAAATCTCGGTGAGCGACCGCACCGCCATCAGGCTCTCGCCCTCCTGCACGTTGTTGCCTGGATTGACGTTGCGCCGCGTGACGACGCCGTCGATCTCGCTCAACACGTCGCAATAGCGGAGATTCAACTCGGCCTGCTCCAAATCGCGCTTCGCCTGCAGGAGCTTCGCCTCGGCCTGCTTGATCGGCGGCGCATTGGGGATCAGCTTCGCATAGATTTCATTCAGATTGCGGCCGGGATCTTGCTTGTAGAAATCGGCCACGGTTTTATCCGGCGTCTCGTCCCAACCCGCTGGATAATAGCCGAACAGGGCCGCGCTCTGGACCAGCCGTTCGAGCGCCTCGCGCACGGTGGAAAAGTTCTGATCGAGATCGGGCGGAACCTGGCTCAAATCTTGGCCCGGCGCGGGCTCGGCCACTAGTCCCAGGCTAGCCCGGTTGGCATAGATCGCCTGGAGCGCCCGTTCGACGTTGGCCTCATCGACCTTGACCGCCTGCCGGCGTACGTCGAGATCTTCTTTACTGATCGCCCCCGACGGAGCCAACTCTTCCGCGCGGCGCAAATTGCCTGCGCAGCGAGTTCCAATTCCGCCCGCCGACTGGCGAGCGTGGCAACGCTCGACCGCAGGACCGCGATCTGATCGTTCACTTGTTCGATCGCGTACTCGAGGCTGTATCGATTCGCCCGCGCCTGGCCGACGTAGCCACGCACCTGGGCGTTGGCGGCTACCAGATCGGCCTCCGCCAGCGCCACCGCGGCCTGCTTGATCTCGACCATGATCCGGTACGGCTCCGGATCGAGCTTGACTAGCAAGTCGCCCTTTTTCACGCGGTAGTTGTCATCCACCAGCACCTTGGCCACTTGTCCCGGCACCCGCGGGGCGACGAAGGTGACGTGCCCATTGACATACGCGTCGTCCGTCGAGACCGTGTTGAACGTAAATCTCAACGACGGCCAGGCGACATACGCCGCCGCCAGCACGACCAGCGCGGCAACGATCAGCAGCAGCTTCTGCCGCCCACCCTTGCGCGGCGCGGGGGGCGGCACCGAGGCAGGTGGATTGGGTGCTGACGGGGGCGCCGCAGCACTTTCGGCCGCAGGTTTGGCATCTGCCTGGTTCGCGGTTGGCTTGGGAGACGCCGTCATGGCTGCGCTGTCGAGTAACGCCTGAAAGTCGACCGCCGCGTGGAGACGAACTTACGCCCCATGCATGTGCCCGCCATGATACTGCTGAGTCGCACAAGATAATAGCCTACCGACCGACTAGCCCTTGAGCCGCTGGGCTACTTCCAGTGCGAAGTACGAAAGAATGCCGTCGGCGCCGGCGCGTTTGAAGGCCAGCAGGCTTTCGAGCATCGCTTTTTCGCGGTCGAGCCAGCCGTTGGCCGCGGCGGCGGCGAGCATCGCGTATTCGCCGCTCACCTGATAGGCAAAGGTCGGCACTTGGAACGTGTCCTTCACGCGGCGGACCACGTCGAGATACGGCATGCCCGGCTTGACCATCACCATGTCGGCCCCTTCCGCCAGGTCAAGCGCCACTTCGCGGAGTGCCTCGTCGGTATTGGCCGGGTCCATCTGGTAAGTTCGCTTGTCGCCGCTGGCCAGATTCGTGGCTGACCCCACCGCGTCGCGAAACGGACCGTAGAACGCCGACGCATATTTCGCGGCATACGCCAGGATGCTCACCTGCTGGTATCCCGCTTCGTCGAGCGCCCGGCGAATCGCCCCGACGCGGCCGTCCATCATGTCGGACGGAGCGATCACATCGCAGCCGGCGGCCGCCTGCACCACCGCCTGGCGGCAGAGGACTTCGATCGTCTCGTCATTCACCACGTAGCCATCGCGGACCAACCCGTCCTGGCCGTGGCTCGTATAGGGATCGAGGGCAACGTCGCAGATCACGCCGATCGAATCGCCGTGAGCAGCCTTCACCGCCCGTACCGCGCGGCAAACGAGGTTCTCCGGGTTGGTCGCCTCCTGGGCCTCGAGCGATTTTTTCGCCGGATCGGTGACCGGGAAAATGGCGATGGCCGGGATGCCGAGTTCGACGGCGCGGCCGACCGCTTCGACCAGCAAATCGATCGACAGCCGCTCGACGCCGGGCATCGACGCCACCGCTTGCCGCTCGTTCTTGCCTTCGTGAACAAACAGCGGCCAGATGAGGTCGTCCACCGTGAGCGTTGATTCCGCCACCAACCGCCGCGACCAATCATGCCGCCGCAGCCGCCGCAACCGTGTCGCTGGAAAGCGACCCCATGGCGTCGAAGAAGAATCGTCAGCAGACATAGAATTAACTATAGATGTACGGTCTAATGACCACAACGGCACGACGGACACGACGCCGAGGAAAGGACCGAAGCAATTCTACGTCGTGAACGTAGTGCCGTCGTGGTTTCTACATTTTTGGTTCAACCGCACCGCGCCACCATGCCTCCAAAAATTTCTGTTGGACCCTTTCATTTCACCTCCGTTGGCGTGCGGGTCAGCGGCAAGCCGGAGATTGCCGACTGGAAGGGCCCGCTGCAATTTGCGCTCTGGTGCCAGCGGGCCGGGCCCTGGTGGATCGGCGACATGCTCAACTCGGGCGAGGACCGCTTCGGCGAGACGTTTTCACAGATGTGCGAAGGAGCGGTGTCCGCCGAGATGCTCAATCGCTACGCGTCGGTGGCCCGCCGCGTCCCGCTCGAAAACCGCCGGCCGGGACTCAGTTGGTCGGCCCACGCCATGACGGCCCGCCTGCCACACGACGTACAGCACGACCTGCTACTAGAGGCCGAACGCAAGGGTTGGACGACCGACGAACTGCGGGCGCGAGCTCGCGACGCGGGGCAGCAACGCGAGCGCACGTAAGGACCGCGGCGACTCGATAAAGAGGCCGCGCTCGACTTGGTTTGTGGCCTCGTCCCGCGCGGCACATCGAGATCGATCAGCAGCCGGTTAGATTAGCTGCGGCCAGATGGCGGCGGCGGTGGCTCCAGCTACTCCGTGTCATCCTTCTCTCCTTCAATTAATTCTTCCGCAGCTTCAGCCTCCGCACGCCGATCGCCACTCCGCCGATCGTGGCCCCGGTGATTGTACTGAAGATAATCCCGAATAAGGCCAGCAGAAAAGGGGCGACGAATGCACGCACAATCAGCGACATACGCGTCGGCTCGCCATGTGCTGGTGGCCGCGCCTGGTCGCTCATCCGAATCAGTTCAAGCGGGGAAACGCCCAAAGAAGCGCTCTTGTATAGGATCGGTGCGCTAAAGATTGTCCAGCAAAGTATGCATAACGGAGCGAGAACAAGGAATGAAAGCTTCGCACCGAGCCGGGCCGATCGTACGACCAATCCCGTTGTGTCAACTGGCGCACTCGCGGTAGTTGGTTGCAAAGTGGCGACCCTCCATGTCGAATTGGCTGCCCGGGGGCAGTTTAACAAACTGGCCAAAAAACCGGGTGCCCAATTCTTCCAAAACTTGGCGTTTCCCTTGTCAGCAAGGTGCCCTCTCGGAGCCTGAATGAAGCCGCGTCAATCCACAAATCGCAACCCCAATCCACGACAACCTCTGGCCCTCCGCGAACTCCTGTTCAGAAACTTCGCTTCCGGCTCTCCACCCCGGCATCCTTTTCGAGCCGCTCAGCCCTCTGCTCTCTGATCTTCTTCCGACTGTAACGATTATCCGGCCCGCGGCCCTCCGCTCTAGGCCCTCCGCTCTCTGCCCCTTACCGCTTATGCCGGCTGTTCCGGCGCTGCGGGCGAGACTGATTCCGCTGGGGGCGATTTTGCTGGTTAAACGCCCGCCCGGTGGACGAATTCTGATTTTGCAGCGCGATCGCGTGGCAACGGTCGTGACGGTGCGCCCGATCACGCGCCACTTGCCTCCTAGATGTTCCGCCGGCCTCGCCCCATGACAAAATCTCCCACTGGAATCACGCGAAGCAGATGGCCAGCCGCGGCGGCGGTTGCCCTGGCGAGTTGCCTGCCGGCCGTCTCGCTTGCTGCCGACTTGAGCAGCCATGGAGCCGCTTCTTCGAGCCCTCCGCGGATCGAAGCGCCCCCCATGTATCGCTTGCCCGCGGTTGACGGTGATGATGAAGCCTACTCCGCGGCAGAGACCGATGAGCAGAACATCTCACCGGTCGACGTACCGGAACCACCAACTTACGGCCCGACAATCACCATCCTGCCGCCGGTCGACATGCCCACCGACGCGCCCACCGACATACCCACCGACGCGCTACCGGTGATGCACGCGGCACTTCCCGAGGAGCAGACGGGCCCGATGATTACGATCCTGCCGCCGTGCGATGAGCCGGCGGAGCTCGTGCTGCCGCCCATCGAGTCGATCGCCCCGGCGGAACCCGCCAACGAACTGGCCGACGATTTCGATGCGGCTTGGAACGAAGAGGCTGAGTCGACCTCGCCCCCTACGTTACCGCTGGAGGTCGCCCGCGACGACAGCATCTTTGCCCATAACACCTTTGCCCGCGGTGACGTCGATGGCTGCCGCGCCGCAACCAGTCGCCGCCCCGCTGCCGCGGGTGACTCCCTACGCACCAACGACCGCCGAACTCTCGCGGCAGCTTCTGCCAAACGTCCGCCACGCCTATGGCCTCGCGCAGCACGGCGCCGTTTACGCCGCCCAAACCGAGTTCATCCAGGTGCTCCGTCGGATTGCCGAATCGAAAGACGCGGCCGAGGGCGTCGACACGCATGCTCAAGCGCTCGCCGACGGCATGCGCGCACTTGACGAGGCCGACGATTTCGCCCCGCGCGGTTCGCAGCTCGAAGCCGACGTGAACGTGGCCGTCGTCGCCTCGGCCCATCGCACGCCCGTGTTGCAAGAAACGCAAGAGAAACTGCGCCCCGCCGAAGCAATCGCGCTCTACCATCAATTCGCCCGCCTGCAACTCGCCCGAGCGGTCGGCGGCGAACAGGCCGGCTCGATGTCGCTCTATGGACTCGGCAAAGTGCAGAACCGCTTCGCTCGCGAGTGCGATGGGCAGCTGCAACACGAGCGGAAGGCGCTGGTGATGTTTTCGGCCGCGCTCGACGCCGGGCCGGGGAACCACCTGGCTGCCAACGAAATCGGCGTCCTCTTGAGCCGCGCCGGTTACTCGGCCGAGGCCTCCGAACTGTTCCGCCGAGCGATCGACCTGGCGCCCGACGAGCACCGGCTATCACAACCTCGCGGTCACCGACCAAGCGCTGGGCTACCACGAACAAGCGGCCGCCAACGAGCAATTTGCCCGTCAACTCGCCCAACGCGACCGCAGCGTGGGCGCCGCATCGCGGGCCAAAGGCGTCGAGTGGGTCGCGCCGCAAGAGATGAGCCGCGTCGCCCAGCCGATGACGATGGAAGCCAACCCAAACCAATTGTCAGCCGCGCCGCAGCAGCAAAAAACAGGCATGCCGCAGCAGATAGTGCAGCCAGTCGGCGCCGTCGAGACGGCGTCGAAATGGCCACAGAAACTCGTGCCGGGAATTTTCCGCCGCTAACATGACGACGCACTACCCCAAGTTGACTCAGTGGCTCGCTGTGCTGGCGCTCCTAGCGGGTGCGCTCATCGGGACTCTTGCGTCGGCGGGTCGAGACAAGGAGACAAGGAAACCGGGAGACAAGGAGGTTGTGTCGACCAGCGCAGCTCCTTGTCTCCCTGTCTCCCAGTCTCCCGGTCTGGTCCCCGCTGGCGTCCGCCAGTGCCAGGCGCTCGGTCCGGCGGCACCGTATCCGATTTGGGGCGTCGATAGTTTGTCCGGCGGCTGCGGTGGCGAAGTCGGCTGGGATGCCCGCGGGGCGATTCCCTGGCAGGAGTTTGCTCAGGGCGAATGGGTCGGCCACGCCCGCACCGCCCAGGTGCCCGACTATCGACTACGCGAAGCGGACCAGATCGCCGTTTACTACCGACGCACGCGGGAAGAACAGTCGCGGCCTTACGAGTTCCAGGTCGGCGATCGACTCCTCATCGAGTCGCTCACCGCCGGCGGCGGAGCCATCGCCAACCAGCCGGGCGGCGACGTCATTCCGAAGTCGGACGCCGGCATCTCGCGCGAAGTGGTGATTCAGCCCGATGGCACGATTATGTTGCCGCTCGTCGGCCCGGTCCGCGCGACGCGTCGCACCGCCGAATCGCTCCGCGACGAACTCGAAGAGGCCTACAAAAAATACTATCGCGTGCCGTCGATCACGGTCACGCCGCTGCACGTCGACACGCGGCTGGAAGACCTGCTCAACACAGTCGACAGCCGCGCGAGCCTCCGCGGCGGCCTGCAGCTGTTGGTCGTCGTCACACCGGCCGGTACGATCCAGTTGCCGGGCGTCGACTCGGTGTTCGTGCAAGGCTTGACACTCGGCGAAGCCAAGCAGGAGATCGACGCGCGGTACGATGCGGCAATTCCCGGCGTCCAGGTGACGATGGATCTGGCCCAGCGGGCACCTCGCTATATCTACGTCGTCGGCGAAGTGACGACGCCCGGTCGCTACGAACTTGTCGGCCCGACGACCGCCATGCAGTCGATCGCGCTCTCCGGCGGTTGGCGGATCGGGGCCAACTTGCGGCAAGTCGTGGTCTTTCGCCGTGCCGACGATTGGCGGCTGATGGCGACGATGCTCGACCTCCGCGGCGCGATGTACGGCCGCCGCCCCGTGCCGGCCGACGACATCTGGCTCAACGATTCCGACATCGTGCTGGTCACCAAGACGCCAATCCAACAGGTCGACGAGGTGATCGAGCAGTTTTTCACGCGCGGACTCTACGGCGTCCTGCCGCGCGAAGTGCTCTGGAATCTCGATTCGGTGAGCACCACCGCCTTGTAGCGATCGGAGGAGCAGCTAGTGTGTAAGCATCCGGCGAATTCGACGGACGGAGATGAACAAACAGCCGAGGGCCAACAGTGCGGCGGTTGCCGGTTCCGGAACGGAGAGGGCCCCTGCGCCGCCGCCCGTCGCGCTCCACGTCTCGCCGAAGTGACTCTTCCAGACGTCGTAGTCGGCAGCGTCGACCTTGCCGTCCCCGTTGCCGTCGGCGGCGAGATGATAGCCGGTCGCGTCGAGACTGTCGCGCCAGACGGTGTAGTCGGCCGCGTCGACGACGTGGTCTTGGTTAAAGTCGCCTAATAGCGGAACGGAATTGGTGACGAGGTAGATAATGCCGCCGTTTTGTTTGGTTGAAATGTACATCTCACCGAACACGCCTTCGCCGTAGCGAGCGTCGTTGCGACTGTTAGTGCTCGCGATGAGGAGGTTCAGGTCGTTGTAAATCTGCGCCGGCGTATTGGGATTGTTGTCTTGATCCAACGCCAGATGCAATGTGTGCAGCACCGCTTGCGTCAGTTCGCTCGGTTCGTCGCGGCTCTCGTCGTCGGGATCGAGCGTTGTCACCGCGTTGAGCATGTCGTCGAAATCGGCGTGATAGACGAGGCCGTCGTGTTGCGGAAAATTGTTAAAGATCAGCTGGTCGTGCAGATTCGGGTCGCTGCCGTTGCGAATGACAAACCCGCTGGCAATCGAATTCTTGGAAGATGTCTGCGATACGGTGGCATTGTGATCGTACTGTGCGACCGGATAGATGTTTGAGTTGCCGTATCCATCCGTCAGACTCGCTTCGTTAGCGGGAAGCGGCAGTACCCCAGTGATGTATCCCGCGTCGGCGTCCGGCGGCGTCGTGTCCGTGCCTTGCCGTTCGATGAACGTCCCCTCGCGATTCGGCCAGCCAAAGTTGCCTCCCGCCGTCAACAGGTTAACCTCCTCGACATTCGAACGCCCAATGTTTCCGATCAGCACGTGCGTGTTTCCGTCGTCGCCCACGTTGAA
The DNA here is from genome assembly GCA_963847905.1 of uncultured Planctomycetota bacterium. Classification (GTDB taxonomy): domain Bacteria; phylum Planctomycetota; class Planctomycetia; order Pirellulales; family Lacipirellulaceae; genus DASYDU01. Next base: position 216,572 of record CAWKBP010000015.1, read on the forward strand.
TGAAAAAGTGTGTGGGTTGCGAAATCCGTAGGCGTAGATTTCACCCAGCACTGTCGGATGGGCCGCCGGGAATTCGGGCGTCGTCGGCGTGGGGCCACTGTAGTTGTAAAATGGATTCGTCGCCGGAATCGTGTATCGATTGGGGCCATTCCCATCCGGATCAAGCGGATCGATACGGATCATCTTCCCCAGTGCGTTGTCGAGAAACTGAGGATAGTCTTCGGTCGATTGTTGAGTATTTGAATCGCCGTGCGTCAAGTAGAGAAGTCCATAGTCTTCATCGCCCGGTACGGCGTAAGGATTAAAACGAGCCTGCTTAATGGGATGGTCATTCACTGGCATGTTGACTCGGAACAACTCGCGAAAACCGCTGAATGCGCCCGTGTCATGATTGTAGGTCCATTCGGCGAGAACGCCGTCCGGAGCGCACCCTCGCGGTGCCGTGAGTGCTATTTCCCAAGAAATTTGCGCTGGTCGAATGAGTACGGACCATCGTCGCATAGAGCTTGCCGTAGCCGGGTGACCCGACCTGGTCGAATTCAGGATGAAATGCGATCGACTGCAAGCCGCCTTGAACGACCCCCGTGCCGGAACCAGAAGTCATCAAAACGCCGCCCGCGGCAGTGTTCGCCGCGTTAAACCACAACGTGGGCGTGGCGGTGCCATCGGAGTTCGGATTGGCGATGAAGACGCTGCCTTGTTGCGTTGTGACGTACAGACGCGAATCGCCTTGCCGCGTGGTCATCGAAATGATGTTGTTCTGACCCGCGGGCATCGTCAGGTAGGGCCGCAGTTCAAGATTGAACGGCGAGTACGTGGGATTATCGTTGAGCAAGTCCTGAGCGATTGCCTGTCGCGCTGGGCTGCAAGCGACACCAATCGCCAACGCCATGCACAAACTCAGCATTCGCCCGCCATGACAACGCATCGCATACTCCCAAGAGAAGCTGAGAAAAGAGTCCGTCTGCATGAGAGCCGGGCCCGCAGGCCGACTATCGGGCCACCACCGCTTGCCGATAGTTCCATCTTACCGGACGGGTCACCGCCGGATGTCCCGGTTTTTCCGCAGAAAGGACCCGAATTTGCGTCCTGCACGATTGGCTGGAAGCAAGGACTACGTTGGCCGCTTCAAGGGAACCAATCTTGCAGTCTGACAGGCGAATGACCTTATAATGCCCGGCGTGTTGAGTGCGACGGCAGTTGTCGATTCGGGTGGAACCCAGGAAACTTGCAATGCATTGCAAAGAGTGTGGCGGAAATACGCCGGACGGCAGCCTGTTCTGCCCTAAGTGTGGCGCTCGGCTCGAAGGCGGGGCCGACGGGTCGGACATGGTGAACAATGAAGGTCCAAGCAACATGCAACGCGTCGTCGCGGCGGGCCGCGGCCGCGGCGGGACGCCGGCCGAAGAGGATTTGTGGTCCGGGACCTATTCGGCCAAGGCGATGGTCGGTTCGTTCTTCACAGCCGGCGTGCTGACGTTGCTGGCCGCGATACTCGCAGCCTTGGTCGGGCCGCTGGCCTGGGTCGCCTTTGGCATCGGCGCGATCGTTGTTTGGTGTGGGCTGATACTGCTTTACTTCTATCGCCGGATGACCGTCCGCTATCGGCTCAGCACCTACCGCTTCTTCCACGACTCCGGTCTGCTAACCCGCACGGGCAACCGCGTCGAGGTGATCGACATTGATGATGTGACCGTCGAGCAAGGCCCGATCGAGCGGATGTTCGGCGTCGGCACGATTCGCGTCGAGTCGAGTGACAAGACGCATCCGGAGCTGCTTCTGCCGGGCATCGATGACGCCCGCCGCGTCGCCGACCTGATCGACGGCACCCGCCGCGCGGAGCGGAACCGTCGCGGATTGCACATCGAATCGATCTAGTTATCAATCGTGGGAGGGCGAGGCTCCCGCCGAGCTAAAACCATCAAAGCTCGGCGGGAGCCTCGCCCTCCCCATGTGATTGCAGCGCGGCATCGATCCGGGCGACGATCGCTGCAAAGTGCTGCGTCGGATAGCACGGGCGTCGCTCCCGCATCGTCGATCGCGTCGGCCCCTTCGAGATCGACCCAGCTTTTGCAGCCGGCGTAGCGAGGATTGTTGGCGATCGTCTTCGGCGCGGCCAACTTCGAAACCCGCACGGCCAGCAGGTAGAGCGGCTGGTGGGGTTTGTAGTTCCAACGCATGTCGAGCTGGTCGGGCGACCAGGCGTGTAGATCATCGAGCGGATCGAGCGACGCGCGCGACGGCACCTGCCAGACGTGATCGACTGTGCCGAGGCCGCGGATCGTGATTTCCGCCGGCTCGGCGTCGTAAACTTGCACTCGCTCGCGCCACTGCGGTTTGATTCGTTCGGGTAGCTGGTGCAGCCAGGCGGGGAACAATGCGAACCGCGGCACCTCGAGCCGGAAGCGTCCCGGCCCGCCCGCTTCTTCGATCCCGCCCTTCCGCACCAGCAGCGTCTGCTCGCCCGCAACGAGCAAGTCACAGATCACGGCCCATTCTTTCAATGCCACGTCGATCATCGTCCCGAATTGTAGCGACCCTCGGCGCGGTATGATATGACAGCGTAATCATCGTTTGCCCAAATGGAGTGGCTTGATTTGTCGGCAACTAAAGATATCGATTGTGTGGTCGTGGGCTCCTGCGTGGTCGACGTGCTCGCGCGGCCCGTGCCGCTCGATGTGCCGATCGGTCGGGGAAGGCTGATCGAAACCGAGCCGCTCGTGCTCACGACCGGCGGAATCGTTTCGAATGCCGGCATCACGCTAGCCCGGCTGGGGATGCGCGCGGCGGCGTTCACTTACGTCGGCGACGACGAATGGGCCGAGATCATTCGTCGCCGATTCGCCGCGGAAGGGATCGACACGTCGGCGCTCGCCACCCACACCGAGCGGGCCACCAGCACGTCGGCAGTACTGATCGAAGCGAGCGGCGAGCGCAGCTTCGCGCACTTTGCCGGTGCGCCGCGGCTGCTCGACAAACAGGCGCTTCTGAGTCGGCTCAATCTGTTTGCCCGCAGTCGGGCGATGCTCATCGGCTACTATCCGCTGATGACGCGACTGCAGGACGATTTGCCCGAAGTACTCTCCGCGATTCGCGCGGTCGGTTGTCTCACGGCGATGGATGCGGCCGGCGACGGCGGTTCGATGGAGCCACTCGCCAAGATTCTGCCGCATTTGGATTTCTATCTGCCCAACGAGGCCGAGGCGGCGCACCAGACTGGCGAAGCCAAGCCGCAAGCGATGATCGAGGCCTTTCGCCGTGCGGGAGCGGGCGGCTTGGTGGGCATCAAGCTGGGCGAACGCGGGGCGCTGGTGAGTCCGCGGGCGGGCGAGCTGATCGAAGTGTCGGCCGTCGCTCCGCCGGAGGTGGTTCTCGACACGACAGGCGCCGGCGATTGTTTCTATGCCGGACTGCTCGCCGGACTGCTCCGCGGGATGTCGCCGTCAAACGCCACGCGACTCGCCGCCGCCGCCGGAGCGTGTTGCGTCACCGGCCTCGGGGCGACCACGGCGATCCGCGATTTTGAAGCCACGGCGCGCCTGGCGGGAATTAATTCCGGCTGAACCGGACTCGCCTAGTTTGGTATGTCCGATTTTCGCCTTGAACCACCGCAATCCGTCAGCGTATTAGATGGGTCGCCCCGGCATATTGGGTTCGGGTAGGATAGGGGCGTACTGCTGCACGATCCAATTCCTCGTTTTGGAGTTCCCGCCATGATCAAGTGCTCGCTCCTCGTGTCGCTCACCCTGCTCGGAGTTCTGTCCATGAATCAATCGTCGTCTGCCGCCGATGCCGCCGTTGCGGGGAAGGTAAACGCAAATCTTGCTTCGCCGCTCAATCAGGAGATGAAGACACTCGATGGCGAGGACGTAAACCCGGCGGAGAAGTATGCGGGCAAGGTGGTGCTGTTGGTAAACGTGGCCAGCAAGTGTGGGCTCACGCCGCAGTACAAGACGCTCGAAGCGCTGCATGAGAAGTATGCGGACCAGGGGCTGGCAATCGTCGGCGTGCCTTGTAACCAGTTCAATGGCCAGGAACCGGGAACAGCCGAGGAAATCGCCACCTTCTGCTCGACCAAGTACGGCGTCGAATTCGATCTGTTGGAAAAGGTCGACGTGAATGGCGAGAACGCTTGCCCGCTCTACAAATGGCTCACCTCGGCCGAGACGAATCCGAAGTCGCCCGGGCCGATCGAGTGGAACTTTGGCAAGTTTCTCTTCAATCGTCAGGGCGAGCTGGTGGCCCGCTTCTCGCCGCGGACGACGCCCGATTCGCCCGAGGTAGTCGAGGCGATTGAAGCCCAGTTGGCGACGCAATAGCAGTTCGGAAAAACCGGTGACTTCTGGGAATTCAGATCGTCTCTGGGGTGGCACGCCAGGAGCTTCCAGCGACGGGCGTGGTTGACTACCGGCAAAGACACCACGCCCTTCGGTGGAACCTCAGGGACGTGCCACCCGCCGAGTTGGCGACGCAATAGCAGTTCTCGAAAACTGCATCTGCTAGCAGGCGCGAATGCCGCCGGCGTTTTCGTCGTTTGCCACGTTGGCGACGCGGCAACGCGACGAATTGGCGGAACCGCAATGTGTCCGCTCACTCGGCTTGGCACGCGGGCGGGCATTTGTTAATTTGCTTCCCCGCGACGATTGCCGGGGCGCTGCCGGCAGACGCGGGCGGTACCGGCGATAGGCGGCTGGCCGACATGGAAGGAGGCCCGTGGTGAATATCGATCACAGATCCCAATTGCGTGTCCACATCCGCTGGATGATCCGTCGCGACATGCCGGAAGTGCTCGACATCGAGCGGGCGAGCTTCGAATTCCCCTGGTTCGAAGAGGATTTCATCCGCTGCCTGCGGCAACGCAATTGCATCGGCATGGTCGCCGAGCACGCCGAGCATGTGGTCGGCTTCATGATCTACGAGCTCCACAAAACGCGGCTGCATATCCTCAATTTTGCGGTGGCCGATCAGCTGCGCCGCCGTAGCATCGGCCGGCAGATGATCGACAAGCTGGTGGGCAAGCTTTCGAGCCAACGCCGCACCGAAATCACGCTCGAGGTCCGCGAGACCAATCTCGCGGCCCAAATTTTCTTCCGCCAAGGCGGCTTCCGCGCCACGAACGTGCTCCGAGATTTCTACGACGATTCGCCCGAGGACGCCTACGTGATGCAGTATTGCTACCAGACCGAAGAGCCGGCAATGATCCTGCCGATGAATCGCATCGACCGGCTGGCTGGGTAGAAGGGTTGAGAGTGGAGGGTTTAGGGTTGAGAGTCAAAAACTCCTCGTCTGACCCTCAACCCTCATCTCTCGACACTCAACACTCAACTCTCTCACAACTCGATAATCGTCGCCTTATTCTCCGGTAGCTCAAGCACCGCCACCGAGTGGGGACTGGCCCGGTAGATCGCGCCGGGATTCACCAGCAGCGTCTCGCCGCGCTGTTCGACGGCCGCGACGTGGGAGTGGCCGTAGCAGATCGTGCCGTAGCGACCGCTGCCGATCGACGCGGAAAACAGGCGTCGATCGTGACTGTGCAGCAAGCCGATGCGGACGCCTTCGATCTCGAGATCGGCAAATTCGCCGTGGCAAACCAGACCTGCGCGTTCGATCACCGAGCGGAGCACCCGCTGATCCACATCGCAATTGCCGAACACGAAGTCGGTTGGCCAGCGGCAAAACAGTTCGACCACTTCGGCCGACCCGATGTCGCCGCAATGTAGGATCCGATCGACTTCGAGACTTTCGAACATTCGCACGGCCGGACGTGTGAAGTCCACCTGTCCGTGCGTGTCGCTGATGATGCCGACGCGCATCAAAATCCCTCCCGAGTAAATGGAACGGGCATCGCAAGGGAAAGCCCACCTCTGAGCTAGCTAATGACAATACAACTGCTGGGTAACAATTGCAACGCGAACTTTTAGATTCGCGCTCGCTTCTTCCGTTGTCGCGCCGTGCGCGAACAACGTCAACAAACGTACGGTGGCGGATATGTGCATACCAATGCGGGGGAGGTTGGCAAGCGATGGCCCGCGCGGGTCGTCGCGACGTCCTTGGGACAGTCGTTTCAAATCTGTATTGATGTCGATGGAGCTTCGCGAAACTTGAATCGCTTTGCAGAAATGCGCAACTGGCTGCTGGTCGCACGCAGATTTATCCCCGTTTTCTCGGCATGCGGCAGCGTGTGGGGCCAACGTCGACAGGCCCGTTGCCCATTCGACGACTTCCGCTGAAGCGGGGTATCACGGGTTCAATTCGATTGTCCAAACGCCTTCGCCTTCCAAAATAAAATCAATAGCGAACACGCCGCGCAGCGCGAACTGTCGCAAGAGTACGTCTCCAATTTGATTGACCTCAGCATTTACTTTGGCAGAAACTCGCCACGGTCAAATCGCGCCACAATCCTAAGACTCTTTCGCGTGTAGCCACGTCTTGCCAACGAGTTGCCACACAATGCCCAGCATTTTGAATTTGCCACCGGTGGCAGCGAAGGTAGCCGAGCAAGGCGCACTGCAAATACGTTGTTGATAGTACACGGCCGTTGGAGCAGAAAATTCATCCTTAAAATTCGCGACGCTGCTGCCACCAGGGCAAAGAGGGTCCGCACGACCGACGCCGTCCGCACACTTGCACCCACGTTGGCAATTCGCTCGCTCACGTTCGGCCCGGACTTGAATCACGGGTGGCTGGGGTCGAGATTCGACCGAGCTTCCAGCGCGTCATTTCCGGGGGCTTAGGGTCGCTCGATCCCGGCCACCCCAGAGGTTCGCCGGCTAGCGCCCTCGGCCGTCGTCTTCGGGGCCATATCGGCCGCGGTACTCTGCGGCCGGGTACTTGAGACGGTTCTTGACCATCTTGGCGCGGATCGCGCTCGATACGTCGATGCCGAGCTCGTTGGCGAGCGCCAGCGAATAGCCAATCACGTCGGCCAGTTCCTCGCCCACGGCCGCGAGTTTTTCCGGCTCGTCGACCAGACGGCGGGAGGCTTCCGTCGTAAGCCACTGAAAATGTTCCATCAGCTCGGCCGCTTCGATCGCCAGCGCCATCGAAACGTTCTTCGGCGAGTGGAACTGCGACCAATCACGCTCGGCAACGAACACCGTGAGAATCTCGCGCAGGTCGGCGACGGTCGTCGTGGCGTCGGTGGCTGGCGGATTGGAATCTGCTGGGGAGGGCATCAAGCGGCTCGGTAGATCGGGTCGGTCGGCGTGTCGGCAAATCCGGGCAGCTGAAGTTGCTGGGCCGGATGATGCCGCTCATAGTACCGCCGCCGATAGCCGTCCGCCAGATGGGCCATCACTTCCACCACGAGCAGATCGGCCCGATTCATCACGTGCCGGGCACTGCGATTGCCCAGCGTGCCGATCAGATCTTCGAGCACGTGCACATGGAGTTGCATCGTTTGTTGCGCCGAGATGCCGGCCTCGGCGAGCAAGCTGGCAAGCGCCGCCATTTCTCCGGCGAGGTTGCCGACGCCCATGACCACGTGGGCCCGCAGTAGCTCTCGATAGTGGTTCACGAGCCGCTCGGGCAGGTCGCATTGCGTGGGCGCTGCCGCGGCGAGCGAACTCACCAGGCTTTCGGGCGATACATCGTCGTCCAGTGAGTTTTCGAGCGGCAGGATCGCGATCGGTGACGACTGAGCGCCGTCGCGAATTCGTTCCAGTTCGGTGATTAGCGCCCTTTGCTCGGTGAGCAGACGTTCCGCTTCTTGATGTTCCTGGGCCAGTCGCTGCCGCTCGGCTTGGACTAGCCGGCGATTCTCACGCATCAGCTGCGACCGCTCGATCGCGCGGGCAAACGTCCAAAGGAGCGAACGCGTGGTCGTTTCCGCGACGCAGGAATACGCATCGACGCCAACTTCAAAGGCCTGGGCCGCAAGCTCGGACGACGGCTCGCGCCCGAGCACGATCATTGGTTCGTCGTGTCCGCCGGCGCGGAGGCCTTCGACGAACTCGAGCCCGTCGAGCACTTCCGCTTCGTGGCTCACCAGCACCGCGTCGAACACTTCGTCTCTCAGGCGGGCGAGCCCGGCCGTGACGCCGATCGCTTCTTCGAGCGCGACTTGCGTGGCGCTGTCGGCAGCGAATGCCTCGGCCAGCCAACCGCCGGTGCGGTGGAGCGTGGTGACATACAGCACCTTGATCCGGGCGGGCATCTGGCCCCAGATTTTCGGTGTGTAGGCCGACGGCGAATGTTTGGTGGCGAGCGTGGACATAGTTTCGGCGCCTAGAGTGGCGCGAGACTGTAGCAAGCACCGCAACGCGGGTCAACGTCGCGGCGCTTTGCGGAAGTCGGGCCGTCGCCGTAGAATTGGCCGTGTTCGAATGTCATGACAGATGCTAGCAGTGCTCCCATGCGAATTGCCTATCTCGATTGTGCCAGTGGAATCAGCGGCGACATGACGCTCGGGGCACTCGTCGACGCGGGGGCCGATCTCGCCGCCATCCAAGCCGGCATCGATTCGCTGGGCCTCGCTGGCTGCCGGTTGGTCCGAAGCGAAGTGAAGAAACGCGGATTCCGCGCGACGCAGATCGTGGTCGAACATGAGCCCGAGCACAAACACCGCCACCTGCACCACATCACCGCGATGATCGACGGCGGCGCGCTCACGCTGCGGGCCCGCGAAATGGCGACGCGGATCTTCCACAAGCTGGCCGAGGCCGAAGCAAAGGTTCACGGCAGCACCATCGAGAAGGTCCATTTCCACGAAGTCGGTGCGGTCGACTCGATTGCCGACATCGTCGGCGCGGCAATCGGTTTCGACCTGCTCGGCATCGACGAGATCGTTTGCTCGCCCGTGCCGACGGGCCATGGTTTTGTCGAGATCGCGCACGGACGTTGCTCGATTCCGGCACCGGCAACCGGCGAGTTGCTCCGCGGTGTGCCGCTGGCGCCGCTCGACGTCGAAGGCGAGCTCACGACGCCGACCGGCGCTGCGATCGTCGCCACGCTCACCAAGAGTTTTGGCCCGCTGCCGGTGATGACCATTGAAAGTATCGGCTACGGGGCAGGGCAGAAGGAGTTTCCGCAAGCGAATATCTTGCGGCTACTGGTCGGCACGGCGGTCGCGGCCAGCAGTTCGTCGGCGCATCGCCCGCAGGTCGAATCGATCGTCGTGCTCGAGACAAATCTCGACGACTGCCCGGGCGACTCGATCGGTCACGCCATGGAGCGGCTCTTCGCGGCTGGCGCGCTCGATGTGGCGGTGACGCCGTTGCAAATGAAAAAAGGTCGGCCCGGCGTGCTCATTAGCGTGCAAACGCAAGCGGCCGACGCCGATGCCCTCGAAGCGATTCTCTTTCAAGAAACGACGACGCTCGGCGTGCGGCGGCTGCCCATGATGCGGACGGTCCTCGCGCGCGAGTCGTGCGAAGTTGCGACGCCCTGGGGCAAGATCGCCGGCAAGATCGCGCACCTGCCCGACGGACGGGCGCGGTTTACGCCCGAATATGAAGCCTGCCACCGAGTGTCCAGCAACGAGCATGTCCCGCTCGCCGACGTGCTGGCCGCCGCGCGGCAGGCGTTTTCGGCTTCGTCGCCGCCGGACAAGTCGCGGCTGTAGTGCCGCACGAGCGGGCGGGTGCAATAATTCACCCATGCGATATCTCGTACGGGCACGATTGAAACCGGGTAAAGAAGACGCGCTCATCGAAGCCATCGATCGCGGTACGCTTGGGGCCGGATCGGTCGCCGGCGGCGAGTATCTGCGCAACATGCAGAGCGCCCGTTTCTACCGCGATGGCACGGCCCGCTGGGTCGAAGTCTGCTACTGCACGACGCCGCTGGCCGAAGAGCGCCCCTATTGGGAGGAGTTCTTCGACTTGGTGAAGGTGCAAGACGCCCACGCCCGGCAAAATTGCCGCGACGCAAACGAGAGCGAGCCCTGGGCCTGCGGCGATTGCGACTGCACCGCCCGCCTCGAAGACCGGCTCGCGGCCGGCGGCCCCGCATTTCTGCCCAAACTTCGCAGTTCGGTCGCTCGGTAGCAGCCAGGCGAACCATTTGCTCGGCGGCACCGTGTGCTAGGCGGCCCCGTGCTAGGCGACCCTGTGTCCCATCTGTTAATCTGGGATGGGGCGCAACGCGATTCTGCGAGGGCCGGTTCATGTTTCAAGCGATCGTGCTTCAGGCGAAGTGGTTGCGATGGATGGCGCTGATTTCGTCAGTTCTTCTAACGCGTTCAATCTCGGCCAGCGAGCCGGAGGTCGTGCCACTCTGGGCCGAAGGCGCACCGGGTGCCAAGGCACTTCGAGCGACACCCGAACGAAACGTCCCCGGCCACGAGGCGGACGGATGGATCGAGAACGTGAACGATCCCTCGCTTACCGTCTATCTCCCTGCCGAGGGCAAGGCGACCGGTTCGGCGATCGTGGTCGCTCCCGGCGGCGGGCATCGCATGCTCGCGGCCGACCACGAAGGCCACGCGGTCGGCCGCTGGCTCGCCGAGCGCGGCATCGTCGCGGCGGTGCTCAAATATCGACTCTACAAACAAGTCGGCTCGCCCTACCGGCGCGGCGACGCGATCGCCGATGGCGAGCGGGCCGTGCGCATCGTTCGCTCCCGCGCGGGCGAGTGGGGTGTGAAGCCGGACCGGATCGGCTTCATGGGCTTCTCCGCCGGCGGCGATCTGACGATGGCCGTCGGACGAGAGAGCGATGCCGGCGACACCGCGGCCGACGACCCGATCGATCGCGTCAGCTCGCGGCCCGATTTTCTCGTGCCCGTTTATCCCGGCGGCGTCACCGACGCGATTCCGCAAGTCACCGGCGACACTCAGCCGACGCTCTTGATCTGCGCCGTCGACGATCGCGACGACATCTCGGCCGGCCTGCCCAACCTATACTTGGCATTGAAGAAGGCGGGCGTCCCCGTGGAGCTCCACATCTACGGCAGCGGCGGCCACGGTTTCGGCATCCGCCCCGGCAACAAGGCCGTCAATCGCTGGCCCAACCGCGTGGTGGAGTGGATGCACGACATCGGTAAACTGGACTAACAAATTGAAGGGAGGGTGAGGCTCCCGCCGAACCTTGCACCGAGGACGGCCAAGGCTCAGCAGGAGCTTCGCCCTCCCCAGGAAAACCTGCCATGGACGAAGACCCCCATCTCAGCCAGATCCAAACGCTCTGGTCCGTCGTCGAGCTGGCGCACGGCGACAACACGGCCATGCAATCGGCCCAGCAGAAAATGCTCGACCGCTACGGCGGCGCGGTCCGCCGCTACGCGCTCGCCGCGCTCCGCGACGAAGACGCGGCCGACGAGGTGTTTCAGGAATTCGCGCTCAAATTCGTCCGCGGCGATTTCCGCGGCGCCGATCCCGGCAAGGGTCGGTTCCGTGCGTTCGTGAAAACCGTGGTCTATCGCTTGATCGTCGATTACCAGCGCCGCAAAAAAAAGCAAAGCCGGGAAGGCCAGATGCACACCAACTTGGCCGGCGAGCCCGCTTTAGCGGGCGGGGACCAAAACGAAAACGGTCCCGACACCGACGCAATGTTCCAATCGAGCTGGCGCGACGAGCTCCTCGCTCGCTGCTGGGGCAAGCTCGCCGAGTATGAATGCAAGAGCGGCAAACCCTATCACACGGTGCTCCGCTACCGCGTCGCCCATCCCGAGGCCCGTTCGCCCGAACTCGCCGAAGGCCTCTCGAAGGAACTCGCCAAGCCGATCAATGCCGGCGCGGTCCGCGTCATGCTCCATCGCGCGCGCGACGCGTTTGCGGATTTGCTGCTCGAAGAAGTCATCAACTCGCTGGCCGACAGCTCGCTCGACGCCGCGGAGCAGGAACTGATTGAGCTCGACTTGCTCGGTTACTGCAAGCCGGCGCTCGATGCCCGCCGGGAGAAGAAGGTTTAACCACTTGCATTGAGCATGCCCGACGAAACCACTCCCCAACATGACGGCAAGCGACGACCTGGACTGGTGACGGAGGCGTTCTCCCCGGAAGAACCCACCGACGCGAAGCTCGTCTCAGACGTCAAACTCGCCACTGACGTGCAACTCGCCGAGGATTCGACCGGCAAGGCACCGACCTTTCGCGCTCCGGCCCCCGTGCCCACTCCGCCGCCCGGCTACGTGCCGCGTCCGCCGGTGCGCCGCAACCAACGTCCGCAGGCCCTCCCGCCCGGTGCGAAGATCGACGACTTCGAAGTCATTCGCCTGCTCGGCCGCGGCGCGTTCGGACACGTCTATCTCGCCCGCCAGCAGTCGCTCGATCGCGAGGTCGCGCTCAAGGTGTCGGCCAACCAGGGCAGCGAAGGCCGCACGATGGCCCGGCTCGAGCACGCCCACATCGTCCAGGTATTTTCCGAAAAGGTCGACGAGGCAACCGATCAACGTCTACTCTGCATGCAATTGGTCCCCGGCGTCGGACTTGAGAAAATAATCGGCTCGCTCGGCATGCAGCTGGAAGTGCAGCGCTCGCTCGCGGAAACACCGGCCGACTCCAACGCGCCGCCCGCAAGCTGGACAGGCAGCGATTTGCTCGCCATCATCGACATCAACGCCGCCCTGCCGACGGCCCTCGACCCGGCTGCCCTCCGCGATCGCGAAGCGCTGGCCGAAATGGACGCCGTCGAAGCGACCGCCTGGATCGGCGTCCGGCTCGGTGAAGCGCTCGACTTCGCCCATCAGCGCGGCGTGCTGCACCGCGACATCAAGCCGGCCAACATCCTCGTGAGCCCTTACGGCCGGCCGATGCTCGCTGACTTCAACATCTCGTCGCAACAAGTCGAAGAGGGGGGCAGCGAGATGTTCGGCGGCACAATCGCCTACATGGCCCCCGAACACCTCGACGCCTTCAACCCGGCCGACGACACGACCGAAGCCGCCGTCAGCGGCCGGGCCGACATCTATTCCCTTGGCATGGTGCTCGACGAACTGCTCCACGGCAAACGGCCGCAGCTCAGCCTCGACCCGCAGATGAGCATGGTCGATCGGCTTCGCAAACTCTCCGACTTTCGCCGCCAACGGCCCCCTTGTTCGCAGGTCGCGGTGCCCGGTGCGCGCAAAACATTGGAGCAGACCATCTGCCGCTGCCTGGCGCCCTATCCCGATGAACGATTCCATTCCGGCGCCGAGCTCGCCGAGCAGCTCGAAGGGTGCATCCAGTTGCGTCAGGCCGAGCGGGCCCTGCCCAGGGCCACGGGAATCGTGCCCTGGATCATCGCTCGGCCGTTTCTCTGGTTCGTGCTGCTGGTGGTGCTGCCACAACTGATGGCCAGCGCGATCAACATCTCGTACAACCTCTCGCAGATCGTCGGCAAGCTCACCGAGCCGCAGCAGAAGTTGTTCATGGACTTGGTGACGATGTACAACGTGGCGATTTATCCGGTCGCGTTCGCGCTGTTCGCTTGGGCGTACTTTCCGGTGCGCCGCACCTGGCGCGAGATGCACGGCCGAACGCCGCTCGCCGCCGGCCGCGTTGCCGAGGCCCGCAAACAAGCCCTCCGCCTGCCGATCTGGGTCGTCGCACTCACCGCCGCCGGCTGGCTCCCCGGCGGGTTGCTCTTTCCCGCGATCATCTCCTTCCGCACCGAGATGCTCTCGCCCCACATTTGGACGCACTTCATCGCGTCGTTCACGCTCTCCGGCCTGATCGCGCTCGCCTATTCGCTCTGCGGTTCGCAATTCGTGATCCAACGGGCGCTCTACCCGCGGATGTGGGACCACGTCCGCCACTTCCGCACGGTCGCGCGTCAAGAACTTGCCCCGATGGCGACGCGCATCGTCTGGATCCAGCTGCTGGCCGGCTCGGCCCTGTTCGCCGCGCTTCTGGTGCTGACGTTCGCCGAAATTACGGATCTGTTCAAGAGCCTGGTCGCGGGGCTGATCATCCTCGGCTGGGCCGGCTACCAGCTCGCCACGCATGTGGCCGGCAGCCTCACCAAGATCGTGATCGCGCTCACCGGGGCGAAGAGCTGACGGCCGCGACCTGCGGCCGGCACACAAGAATTCTGCCGCGCCCTCCGCCGGGACTAATTGTCCTCCGGCAGCCGGGCGAAAATCAGCACGCCCCTTTCGTCGGTATCAATGTAAAACCGCTTGGCAACATACTCCTCATCGCCTTGGAGTTCGAACGGCTCGCCCGGCTTGCTCAATTGTTCGACGACTCGCTCCGGCAGGTTCGGGATCAATTGCCCCGGCCTCGCCAGGCGTACGCCATGCCTCGGATCGACAGACGCCCACAGATGTCCGCTCCCATCGCCGATAAATAGTTCACACTCCACCGACCCCAGCGCCAACAGCACATCCATGATCCGCTTCGAGACGTCCGTTTCGATCACGGTCATGCCGAAGCACTCGCCCGTGATGTCGCTATAGACGGGCGTCGCGACACTCAGCCGCTCGGTGTCCGAAAATCGCTTCGCGTTCCGCGCCCGCGGGTCGAGCGAAAACTTCACGTCGCCGGTCTCAAGCCCCGCGACGACCTTCATCAATCCATCCTCGTCAATCTTTTGCATCCGGCTCGTCGACAGCTCGCGGATCAACGATGGATCGGCCGGATTCCGCTCGACTCGGACGATGTCGGCGACGCCCTCCCCTTGTTTTGCCTCAAACGAGATGCCCAGATATTCCGGATTCGATCGCAACATACCCGAGAAGATTGTCGCCAACTGGCCGCGCCAAACTTCTTCATCATCTCCTTCCACTCCGCCCCGCGCGTTGACGATGCCCTGGATCGGCGGCAACGCGGCGATGAAGCGGGCATCCTTCGCCAATTCGGTCGCAACGCCGCGCAGCTGCAACTCGACCTCGTGGACGTCTCCATCCATTTGGTTGAATTGTTCGCGCTGCGCCGCGATATAGCTGTGTCGCGTCGCCATGGCCAACGTCGTGAGCGCGACCAACACCACCATCGCCGCCCCCACCAGCGACTGCGTCAGTCGCTGGTGTTGCGACACCCATCGCCCCATCCGCTGCCAGGCCGACTCCCGATACGCACTCACCGGCTCGTCCGCCATCCAACGCTGCACATCCTCGGCCAAGCACCGTGGCGTGTTGATAGCGAGCGTACCGCTTGCGGGCCATCGCTTTGCGACAAATTGCCTCCAACGCCGGGTCGGCACCGGGATGAACCTCCCGCGCATCCGGCACCTCTCCGCTGGCGATGACACTGATCATGCCCCGCGCGCCGACGCCCGATTCGATCGCCGCCTTCTGCGTTCGTTCGTGCGGCGCATAGCCGGTGACGATCGCAAACAGAATCGCCCCCAGACCGTAGATGTCGGTCCGATTGTCCAACTCGTCGAGTCGTCCGGCCGCCTGCTCGGGCGCCATGTACAAGGGCGTCCCCAGAATCTGCCCTTCGTTGGTCCGGTCGCCGCTGCTCACCGTTACCGAATCCATCAGGCTTTCGACCGACGCTTCGTCGATGATCTTGGCGAGCCCCCAATCGATGACGATCACCTGCCCAAAGCTGTCGATCACCACGTTTTCGGGCTTGAGGTCCCGATGAATCACTTTCCGCGAATGGGCGTGGCCGATCGCATGGCACACGTTGACAAACGCCGTGAGCAAATGGCGCAGCAGCATCGGATCTTCGTCCCCCGCCTCGCGCCGCTCGTGATATTCGCTGATCGAATCCTGCAGCGTGGTGCGGCCGAGAAAGCGCATCGCGTAAAACACGCGCCCCGTCGCCAGGTCCTTCCCCAGTTGATGAATCGGCACGATGCTGGGGTGGTCGAGCCGGCCGGTGATCTCCGCTTCGTGCTTGAAGCGTTCGACGATCGCCTCGCTTTGGCCCGCCACATGGCTGATTTCTTTCAATGCCACATGGCGATTCAGATTGACGTCCCGCGCCAGCCAAACGCGGCCCAGTCCGCCCTGGCCGAGCTTGCGGATCAGTTCGTAGCGGCCCTCTGTGATGCGGGCGTCAAATTCGCCGCCCCGCGCCGCGACCGTCACACCCAGCAGCTTGGCCACCCGACCTGAGCCGTCCAGCCGCTCGAGCGTCGCCAGCAACATGCTTTTGCCGGCCGCGGGTACGTCCGAACCGCCGGCGACGCTCTGCCGTGCGCGATCGACCCGTCCGGCGGCGCCTTGCTTGATCTGGCTGATCTGTTCGGCCGAAAGAATGCCCCGCGATGCGAGATGCTCGGCAAGCGAGACGCTGCCGTGGATCGACCAATCGGAAACCGCGCCCGATATCTCGCGCTCGTTAGCGATGCCCGACTGCAACAGCTCCGCCGCCAGCGCGATGTCTTCCTCCTGGCGCGACAATTCCTCGGCCGGCTCGTAAAGCCGAGTCTCGTCAAACCGATCGCCGCCGCTGGAAGGCGCCTCGGCGGGTTGGGGTGCTTCGTCTGCCATCAGGGATCACCTCGGCGAACAGGAGGAACCTACCAAAAGTTCGATTCCACAATCTTACCTCGTACTGCGCGGCGTCGCACGTATTTGCCGCATTTCACGGCCTTTGCGGCCATCTCCAATTGTGGCCTACGCTTTAGCAGGTACATGGGTCGCGTTCGGTCCGCGGGATTCTCCGCAATTGGGGGCACAAGGGCGTGGCGTACCACGCTCGCGCGATCCACGTTGGTCAGGCCCCAAGCGTTCACCCAGGGGAGTAATAGATTATGAGAAATTCAGGTTCACAGGCGCTCGCAGCATGCATATTGGCACTCGCAGGAATGGTCCCGCTCAGCGCCGCCCAAGCGGCCCAGCCGGACCAGACCGGAGTCGAGCAGGCGAACGACAACTTCTACGCCGCTCTGAATGCCATGTTCAAGGGCAACCACCAGCCGATCGTCGACGCCTGGTCGCACGCGGACGATGTGACCTACATGGGTCCCGACGGTAAGTACATCGTCGGCTGGGACCAGGTTGTGTCCAACTGGAAGAGCCAGGCCGCCAAAAAGCTCGGCGGCAAAATCACGGCCGAGAACGTCCACATGACGGTCGGCCAGGACCTGGCCACGGTCGAGTGCGACGAAGTCGGCGAGAACATCGTCGACGGCAAGACCACCAAGGTCTCGATCCGCGCGACCAACACCTACCGCAAAGAAAATGGCCAGTGGAAAATGATCGGCCACCACACCGACAAGCTGCCGTTCCTGGATAAGTAGTCGCAAGCAACGCCTGTCCAATTCTCAACCGGCCAGCACGATTCACAGCAATCGCGCTGGCCGGTTCTATTTGGGTACGTCAGGCTGTGCCTGACACTCACCAAATGGCTTCGCAGCAAGGCTCGCGGTGGCCGAAAATCGAGTCTTTTCAATGCAAGCCGGATTATGATACAAATGAACACACATCCATCGGTCGATGCGTGTGAGGCGTATGCAGTCGACGGTTCCTCCGCAAGTAGCTGGATTGGCTGACGGCTGACATGAGCTTCTCCTAATGCTATCTCAGCGACCAATAGCGAAGATTAGCGGTGCAACTTTCCGTCGTGCTCGTCGTACCGTCGTGGTGAAGTGGTTTTGAAGTGCGACGTATCAAAAGGGCATCAATATTCGACGCTATATTTCCCGAGCTTTGATCACCCGACCACACAGGATCGGCAGTAAAAACAGGGTCTTTCGTGCGACGCGGGCATCAATACGAACGATGTATTCTGATGCGAAAAACGGCGTTCGTCGCCAATCGGCAAATTGCAACTCCTGAACCCACAAAGACTTCGGACGACCGCCCCCGCCGCCACCAATTTCAAAACTCATATTCCTCGAGCCTGTCTCGAGCGAAGTCGAGAGGCGCCGCGCCCCCATTTTTGATATCGAGCCATCAAAACGGCTCATCAAAATTCGCATCCCGTACTCCACCCAAAAACCTGTCGCCTTCGGCCCATTCGGCGTCCACTGTGAGGTCCATCGACTCGACTACCGATCGCGATCAACTGCCAAGGGTGACCACACTGGGACCCACAATCGACGAAGCCTGTACCTGCGGCTCCACGAACTCCATCAGTCCTTCCAGCCCGCCTTCGCGTCCGAAGCCGGATTGCTTCATGCCGCCGAACGGAGCCTCCGGTGTTGGCCCGGTGCCGGAGTTGTGCCCGACGTGGCCGAACTGCAGCCTGGGAATCAAACGACGCGCGCGGCGGACATCACGGGTGAACAAGTAGGCGGCCAAACCATACTCGGTCCCGTTGGCTGCTGCGACGACCTCTTGCTCGGAGTCGAACTCAACGAGCGGCACGACCGGGCCGAAAGTTTCTTCGCGCACGCACAGCGACTCCCCATGCACATTGCACAACACAGTCGGCGGAAAGAAGTATCCGCCGTTCACCTGCGGCTCAGTCGGCGCACCACCCGCAACACATGTCGCACCTCGCGCGACGGCATCCTCAACATGCTGCCGGACCTTGTCAAAGCCCGCCTGGTCGATGAGCGGACCGATGTCGGTATCCTCCTGCATGCCGTCGCCGACCTTCAATCGGGCCACGCGCTCGACGATTTTTTGCGTAAGGGCGTCGGCGACACTTCGCTGCACGTAGACGCGATTGGCACAAACGCAGGTTTGGCCGCTGGCTCGAAACTTGTTCTGCATCAGGTGATCGGCGGCCAACTCCAGGTCGGCGTCTTCGAAGACGATAAACGGTGCATTGCCACCCAATTCCAAAGCGAGCCTCTTCACATGATCCGCCACATTACGCGACAACAGTTTGCCGACCTCGGTCGAGCCAGTAAAGCTGATCGCGCGGACGGCTGGATGAGTGCAGAGGACGTCGCCGATCTCGCCTGCCTTGCCGATCACAAGGTTCACCTTGCCGGCAGGCAGCCCCACCTGCTCGAGCAACGTCAGGAGCGCGATCATGGCGAGTGGTGTTTGCCCGGCTGGTTTAATAACACACGGGCAATCAGCAGCGATGGCCGCGGAAAGTTTCTTGGCGATCATCCCCAGCGGAAAATTCCAGGGTGTAATCAATCCGGCCACGCCGGCCGGGCGGTAGTGAACCGTCCATTCGTGGCCGCGTGGTTGTTCTTTGAGTTTGCGGCTGCGGAGCTTGGTGGCGTGCTGTGCACAATAGCGGAAGAAGCCGGCCGCGTAGTCGGCCTCGCCCTGGCCTTCTTTCCAGGGCTTTCCATTCTCGAGAGTAATGATGCGACCCAATTCTCGGCGATGTTCGACGAGCAAGTCGGCGATCTGTGCGAGCCACTTGCGACGCTGGTTGATGCTCGCCGGACGACCGAGGGTTCGCTCGGCCGCTCCCACGGCCCGCTCGGTTTCCGCGCGGCCCATTTGCGGCACATTCGCCAGCGTTTCGCCAGTTGCCGGATTGATGACCGGCGTTTGGTTTCCGGTATCCGCAGGACACCACGCACCGTCAATGTATCCACACATCTTCGGCAGCAAAGAAGATTCGATCATCCGTTGTCCCTAGTACTTTGTCAAAATAGTCTTTTCGGGTTGGGTGCATGGCAAGGCATGAACTGCTAGGTACTTTCGACGCACCCAACCCGAAAAGTTAGGCTTGACCAGACACTAGTGCTCGTTGCTACGGGCCCAGTTGCGAGTTCTGGCAGTCGTTTGCCAACATCACCTTACGATCTCGACATTCAATATCGCCGGAGATGAACCTGAGCAAGTCAACTGAGCTGGCAAGTTGCTTGGTGCGGGAAAGCAAATCCTCTCGGGGTATACTATTTAGAAATGGCGACGACAACAACGGCGACAAGTTCCATACCAGCAATCGCTTTTTTCGGATCGTAATTCCAATTTAACGGCATGCGGTTTTTCTCGTTCGATAGGTGATGCTAAGAGCGATGGCGAGCCTCCCTAGGGTCGCCGTCGTTCTTCCGCTAATTAGAAGAGAGGACTCCGCGCGTCGAATCCGTGCTTCCCACGGCTTTCCGCGGTTTCCCACGGCTTCCCACTGTCTCGCACCGACTCACTTCTACATATGCTGATGCACCGAGCCAAGTGGCAAGATCATGCTATGAAGGATCGGCTATCGAATATCGCCGGGCTGCATCACATTGACTTCCACCGAACGACTACCTTTCCCGCTGGTGTCGAATGCTCGAAGGCGGACGTCAGACTCGGTGTCGAATGCGCCGACGAATTTCGTGGAATCGATGGTTGGTTCGCTTCCATCGGTAGTGTACCGAATCGTGAGGCCAGGGAATGCGACGTTCGCAAAAACTTTGCCGTCGCGGACGACAACCCCGGGCGGCGGAACGCGATAGTGAACTCCACCGGACAATTTGGCAAGCCGTGGCAATTCACGTTGACCTAGCGCGTTCGCAAACACGTTCCACTCCGCATTCAGCGCTGCTTTGCGGAGAGTTCGATCGGTGATTCGTGCAGATTTCGGCTCGGCAGCCCAGGCTCGTTCGGCGAGCGCGATCATGCGTGGAAAGGCCATGTACTCTAGCAAGGCGGGGCTGCGGAGGTTTTCGCCCCACAGCGAGCCCTGGATTCCAAGGATGTGTTCGCGTCCGACAGCCGTCAGCCGCTCGCTCTTGGCAAACTGATCGGCCGAGAGCGGCTGCCCCAGCGGATTGTGCTCTGCATTTTGAAAGTAGTCGAGTGGCCTGAATTCCAGCGCATCTCGCGTGTCGACGAATCCCGCCCAATAGTAGCCGGGCTCAAGCGGGTCTTTCTCGATTGCCAGATCGAAGTAGAGATTCGTAGCATTGGCGAGCACGACGTCGAAGCCGGCATTGGCCAGTCGATAGGCCACGTCCTCGCGTCCCCAACCCCAAACGTTGTTCCAAACGTACGCCACGGGTCGACGCGGCCAATCCGTGTCGGCAGCGGCAAGCATTACGCAGTCATCCCAGCAAGCCGGCGTGGCACCCTGCTTTTCGACCAGCCCGCAGGCCCGCTTGAGAAAATAGATCTCCAACTGCTGTCCGCGCGAAAGATTTGGTTTCGGCGTGGAAATTGAGCGGCAGGCTGGCGACGATTCCCAGGCCCCGCGCGGAACTTCGTCGCCGCCCAGATGCAAACACTCGAGCTGCATGCCGGCGCGGCGATACATGTCAGCGAGTTCGCCAATGACGACGTCGAGGAATTCATAAGTGTCGTCCCGGCCGGGGTCCATTACATTGTCCCGCCAGCCCTGGACCGATTCGTAGGTCGACGTGTCACCAGGGTCCGTAAGTTGGAATACTCTCTGGTCCTGCTGCGCCGTGCGCGCCTGCGCTGCCATGGCTTTGATCGCGGCTCGAGAATGTCCGGGAACGTCGATCTCTGGAATGACGACGATGTGCCGCGCGTGCGCGTACCGGAGGACGTCGATGAACTCGTCCTGTGTGTAATAGCCGCTGCCGGCCGATCCTTCGCCAACAGGTCCCGAACCAAAAGACGGAATCAGTTGATCCGACTCGGTGAGCGTGTGGCCACGGCGGCCGCCCACGTTCGTGAGTTCCGGTAGCGACTTCACCTCGAACCGCCAGCCTTCATCGTCAGTCAAATGCCAGTGAAAACGATTCAGCTTGTAGAATGCCATCAAATCGAGCAATTTCTTGATCGTCTCGACGCGCTGGAAGTTGCGGGCCACGTCGAGATGCTGTCCGCGATATCTGAAACGCGGCGCGTCGGCGATTTCGACCGCAGCGATCGAAAGAGGATCGCCGCGGGCAGCATTGCTTTCCAGCGGCAGCAGACCTCGCAGCGTCTGGATGCCATAGAACACTCCGGCCGAGTCGGTGCCGATGATCTCAATGCCAGCGCCGGGTTTCACCGTCAAAGTGTACGCCTCGTCGCCCGAAGACTTGGCGGTGCCCGCGACGTTTACGTTGCCCAGTAGCAAACGGATTGAATTCTGAGTTGCCGATGGATCTTTTGCTTCTTCGAGCTTGATTTCAAACGACCGCCCGAGGTCTGCCGCGAGCGATTTGGCTTCCGTCGCGAGTGGTGCCTCGTACAGGATCGTCGTCGCGGTGTCGATTTCCACTGCACCTGGACGCCTCGCGAACGCAATCGGCGTCGGAATTACAGGTGGAAGTGCGTCCGCGGGCAGCTGCGTGAGTGGTTTGTTCGCTGCATAGCGCAACGCGGAGGTAACCACAGGCACTTGGTCGCCGGCGCCGCGCCGAATTTTTTCCGCTACGGGAAACGGCCCGATTTCCAGCGCAACGGGCACCGGTGGAAGCTCGCCGCCAGAATCATCTTCGCCCACGATATACAGACCGCTGGGCGCATCACTGACGTTGATCGCCCAAAGGCTGCCGTTTAGCTGCACGACCAGATCTTCGCCACTGCCGATCGGCGGCGAGGATTTGTCGGCCCGCAAAGCATAGAGGTCGCCGTTGACGCGCTTCAGCGCTAGCGGTGCGGAGATGCTCCGCGCATCGATCGGCATCGATGTATTGAAATACAGCGTCCACGGCACCGCGAGTGCGCGGTCGCCGCTATTGTGCAGCGTCAATTCCGCTTCAAAACGATTGTCGGCGAGATTCTCCAGGAGTCGCCAGCGGGCCGATATTGGGGCACCGTTCGCGCCAACAGCCTGGCTGCCCACCAGTGCCAACAGGAAGAATGCGCCCCACAATGACCAACGCCCATCACGGATCGAGCGGCCGGCGGAGACCCAAAGGAACATCATGCTTTAACTTACGGAACGATGCGCTTTGGAGAACGTGATGCCGCTCAAAGTGTCTTGCAGCTCGTGGATGCGCGACGCGGTGACGGCGCTGATCCCGGTTGCGATGGCTCCCAACAGATGCGTGCCACTGGTGGGCAGGAATCGACAATCGTCGAAGGCCGGCTCGAGCGCGAGCTGGCGAGCTTTGTTGACCAGGTGCTCGCGGAGCCAGGGCAACTCGTCGAACAATCGCCCATTGACGAAGATACACTGCGGGTCGAACAGATTGACCACGTGCGCCAATGCCATGGCCAGGTACTTGCAGACGCGGTTGAGCTCGGCGCGAACCAGCTTGTCGCCCTCCAACGCGAGCTTCATCAATTCGTTGAAGTCGATTGGCCGACCGAGCCCCCGCGAAACGCGGTCGACCAATGCCCACTCGCTGGCCACGGTTTCGAGGCAGCCGCGCCGGCCGCACCGACAGAGGCTCCCGTTTGTCACGACCGGGATATGTCCCATTTCGCCGGCGAAACCATTGTGCCCCGCGAGGAACGTGCCGTTGACCATCGCCCCCATGCCGATTCCCGTGCACATGTCGAGCACAACGAAGCTCTCGAGTTCGCTGGCCTCTCCATACACATACTCGGCCAGGCACAGTGCGTGGGCATCGTGCACCAACACGCAATCCGCCCCGAGTCGCTGGCTCAGATCTTTTCCCAGCTGCTTGCGATTGAGAAACGGCAAGCTGGCCGCCAGGCGAATTTCCTGTCGCCGGTAGTCGACGAGCCCGACCACGCTGATGCCGACCGAGAGGATCGTCATCTCATCGCCGTCGAGCGCCTTGATTCTTTGGACGATCGCCTCGAGCAGCGCGTCATACGACTTCGGCGTTGCAAACGTCTCCCGCGAGCCTTCGCGGACGACTCCATCGAATCCGGCGGCCGCAATTTCACACGCCCGCACGTCGACAGTTAGTCCGACGACCTGCGCCCGCTCCTTGGAAAGCCGCAAGCGCTTCGCAGGCCGCCCCGGGCCGCTCACCACGTCGTCGAATTCCTCCAACAGCCGGGCGTCGAGCAACGTGCCCACCGCTTTGGCGACCGTCGGAAACGTGACCCCCATGCGCTGAGAAAGCTCGCCGCGAGTCGAGGGGCCGTGCTGCCGAATCGCGCAAGACCAAAGCCTCGTTGATGCGGCTCAAGAGTTGCGGTTGAACGGGCGACGGATTGCTCACAGAAAAGCCTTTAGCCTGAATTAGTGCCCCGTCAGCAGCGCAACCAAAGTTCTCAAGTTATATCCAACCAAAAGCATACGTCACAACCCGCTCAGGGCGTCAAACCCTGATAGACTTCCTCGCCTTTGATCGTGCTCGCCGCCCGCCAGGTCGCCAAGTCGACGTCGTCGACGACGAAATGCACTGAGCCGTCGCACATCGCCGCGTTGACTCCGCCCGGATGGCGACTGCGAGCGCCAGCTCGGAAACGGTCTTTAACGGATTGGCCGGAGCAGGGCGGGTTCGCCCCAACTGGATTGCAATAGCCAGAGTTCTGCATTCGGTCAGGATCTGATCCATTCGGTGTAAAAAACGTTTCGAAACCCGCGGACCAGCCCCACCAAGTCAAACCCCGCAAGTCACCTTCCTGCCCTTGAACCGTCTCGGCAAAACCCAACGTTTTACTCAATCCATCGGTAATCTGCCTGAGCCTAACGGTCCGTTGATCCTTTGCGCGACTGTCGTAACCGATGAAAGGGCTGCCTGCGTATTTTACATACTCAGGGTTGCTGGGCAGCAAGTAGTCGATCCCCAGGTGGTTCGTGTTCCCGTAGTTTGCGGCGTAGTTATGAAACGTGATTCCCGGCGTAATACCCCCTTCGCCGGTGGTCGTCTGCGGTTCGTCACTTGGACACGTCAATGTCGCGATCCGCTTCGTGATGACTTCCAAATTTCGAACTTGTGGGCTCTTGGACGTGTTTTCCGTGTCGTACCTATACTCGTTGTCGAAGAATTCGACTGGCTGGTTATTAATAACTTTAGGCATCCATGTGTACATGTCCGCCAGCTGCTGTTCTTCGATAAACGGCAAAATCGACATCTGCCACGTGCCCCAGCAGCAGCTGTGATTTCCCACGGGGAGCGCTTTGTGCACGTCGTGATAGTTTTGGATCGCGATCCCTAGTTGCTTGAGGTTGTTGACACACTGGCTACGCCGCGCGGCCTCTCGGGCGGCCTGAATCGCCGGCAATAGGAGTGCTACGAGGATGCCAATAATGGCGATCACGACGAGTAATTCGACCAGGGTGAAAGCCTTTCGTTTGCTTTTCATAACGGTTCGCTCCGCGCCTTTGGCTGCCTGCTGGCCTGGGTTGCAACTATTTCGTCGGTCTGGTTACGACGTCGAAATCGAATTGATTGTCGCCGTCGGCCGTAACGTCGATCGTATGCGTGCTGTGGTCATTGTATTCCGAAGGGATTCGTTCCGGCGCGGCCAAGCTTCCCGGACCGCCGCCCGGCGGGCGAACCATCACCGGCGGCACGGATTCATCGGGAGCATTGAGCTCGACGCGGTACGTGCCGGGCCGCAGACCCTTCTCTCGCGGAATCGCGTACTCTCCGTCGTTCACCATCGCGCCGCTCGACATCTTCTTCTCGCCTTGCGACGTGAAGCGGATTGAACCACCGCTGATTGGCTCGCCGTTCAGCGTCACTTTGCCACTGATCGCCAGGCGATCTGTATGAGGTCCGCAGCCAACAACGAAAATCGCGATCGTTGCTGCCGCAGCAACGAGTGATACCGATGCGGAACACGCAAAACCAGCAATTCACGAAGCGGGAGGGAGAGTCCACAATCGGTTGCTGTCTCGACTCGGTCTGCTTTCCAATTTCCTCGTGGGCCACCCTATATCTTAAAGGATATAGAATATCTAAGTCAACAAATCTTTTCGTCGAATCTCATTGCCGCCACTCGAACGCCCTCCTGAGACGACTCAAATCGGCTGGGTTTCAACTTGCGGCGAATCTCGCCCTGGAACGGCAATTGCCAGGATTTCGAAAGCAGTTCCTTCCCCTCCATTCTTTCCCTTTCGACGCCATTGCGGCGAGGCGCCGACGCATCTCCGCACCGGTTTTTCAACAATTTCGTTGCAATTATTCTATGGCCTGTTATAAATAACGACTGAGGCGGTTTTGGGCAATTTGGGTGCCATTTGCGGGTCCGCCAGCCGCGTGGCTATCCAATGGATGAGGAGACCAGTAGCTAATGAACGCCGGCATACTAACTTCTTCCGTCCTAACCGACTCATTCCGTGCACCCATCCTCGCGCTCTTGGCAGTCGTCGCAGCGTATCTCTCGCCATCAAACCGCAAACGGCTGACACACTGGCGTATTCCTTTGAAGATGGCACGGACGGCTTCGGCCCCAATCCAAATGGAATCACGATCGCGCAAGACACAATTGGTGCGACCGAAGGTACCCATTCGATGAAGGTCGCAGTGGTGGGGGCGCCACCTTCGTCGGCGCGCTTACGACACAGATGACCCTCTCATTCTCGGCAATCCACCGGGCGTCGATCATGTGCTACTTGATCTCACACTGCCCAGCGAATTCCCCACCGCCGCCAAACTGGGCTTTGCCGTGGTTGGCGTCGTCATCTTTGCCTCCTCGCAGCCCGATTTCCCCGGTGGACAGCTTGATGGTCTGCAGGTGCAGTTCTTCGATAGCGATCCGGATTTCAACAACGAAGTACACCTCGACGGCCTCCCCGCGGGTATTGAATCAGGACCTGCGGATTGATCTAACCCACGCTACCAATCCTCTGACATTCGACGAGCGGCAAACTTCAACGAGATTTACGGCAAGTGGACCGAATCAACTCGTTCCGACTGGCTTCGAGTTTTATTTCAACAAGACCGGCGGTCCGGCTTATATCCGTTGACCCTCTACATTGACAACGTCCTCTTCGGAGTATCGGTTCCCGGCGATTACAACGCCAACGGCGTCGTCGACGCGGCGGACTATACGATCTGGCGAGATACCTTCGGCTGGACAGAAGATCTGCGTGCCAACGGCGACGACACGGAGGTGAGTATGGGCGTCGTCGACCGGCCGACTACCAATATTGGAAGGCGAGGTTCGGCAGCGACATCTGGGGCCGGGGCGAATCTGAGCGTCAGGGGTGCCGGAGCCGGCAAGTATCGCCTTGCTGCTAATTGGTGTTTGCTACTGCGGGACGAGACGGAGCCGAGCGTCACTGTAGTCGGCTGGCATAGTGATTTAACATCGAAGAGTTGACAGGCTTGTCAAGTTCAAGCGTCTCGAAGTTGAGCGCGAAAGGCGTTTGATCGTCGCCAACCGAGGGCCGTAACCTGGTTTTTCATCACTTTGCGGGAGGTTCTAATGAGAAAATGTTTGTCCTATTTGACGGCGATCGTCATGCTTGTCGGCTACGCGGCATCTGCCCATGCGGCCGGAACGCTCGCGTATTCCTTTGAATCTCGGAGATATGACGATGGTTTGGTCCAAACGGCGGCGGTGTCTACACGCAGGACACGATCGGCGCAACCGAGGGAACGCACTCGTTGAAAGTCGCGATTCCCACTGGCGCGGCCTTCGGTTTTGTTGGTGGGCTCACCGGGAACCTCGCGCCGTCCATTGGTGATCCTCCGGGCGTCAGCCAGATCCAATTCGACTTAACAGTTGATCCAGGTCAGGAAGTCCCAGACGGGGCTTTTGCCGTGGTCGGCGTGACAATCTTTGGATGTACTCAGGGTGGCGTGTCGTGCGGAAACCAATTTCAATTTGCCGACTTTGAGCACATCGATGGAAAGGCCGCCGGCACTTACAATGTTCAAATTGATCTCGACAATTCGCTGCACGCTCATCCGATTACTTTCGAAACGGGCTTGAGTTTCGACGAGCTCTTTGGACCTAATCCTGGTGCCAATTAACGACATTATTCCCACGCACTTCCAGCTATACTTCAACAAGTCAGCGGATATTCCCCTGACGGTATACATCGACAACATTCGGACCGTTGTACCGGAACCGGCCACGACCGCCCTGTTGAGCCTCGGAGCTATTGTCTTTGGCATGGTCGTTCGCCGTCGACGCTAGTTGCGAGCGAATGTCAACTCCGTTCGTCGATCGTACCACCAATCGATCGACTGAGCACCGAAGCCGCGCGGTCTCCACCGGACCGCGCGGCTCATTTTTTTGCCAATGGGAACGCTTTGACGGAGGTCAACAAACGATGTATCGATGCGAACTCTTGCTCAGGGCGTTTGTCGCAGCGGTCTTGTCGACGACAATCCATGCGGCGTCGGCTCGGGCAGACGTGCCGCCTACGGCGGAGAACCCCTGGCGGGCCCTGCACCTCATCAATTGCTCCTCCGATGAATCGCTGGAAAAGTTGATCAAACAATTGCCGGCGTTGGCGAAACTCGGCGTGAATTGCCTGATGCTCGAAGTGAACTATGGCTTCGAGTTTCAGTCCCACCCCGAGCTCCGGCAGGGCCAGCGGCAAATCACCAAGGCCGGAGCGCAACAATTCGTCCGCGCCTGCCGCGAAATTGGCATCGAGGTCGTCCCGCAGTTTCAGTGTCTGGGCCACCAATCCTGGGCCAAAAACACCGGCCCGCTGCTCACGAAGTATCCCAAGCTCGATCTGACTCCCGGCGCGTTTCCCGAAAACAAGGGCCTCTACTGCCGTGAGTGGGACCCGATGAATCCGCGGACGAACGAGATCGTGTTCGCACTCATCGACGAGATCGCCGACGCATTCGATGCCAAAGCCTTCCACGTCGGCTTGGACGAGGTGTTCCTGCTCCAGAACAAGCACGCGTCGTCGACCAAAGACCTCGATCCGGCCGACGTGTTCGCCAAAGTCGTCAACGATCTGCACGACCACCTCGTCGAGAAGCGCGGCTTGGTCATGCTGATGTGGGCCGATCGGCTGATCGACGGCGACCGCTTCGACATGGGCGAATGGGAGGCTTCGACGATTGGCACGGCCCCGGCCATCGACAAGATTCCCAAGGACATCATTCTTTGCCCCTGGCATTACGAGCCGTGCGCCGCGTACGAATCGGTGCCGATGTTCATGGAAAAGGGCTTCCGCGTTTTGCCGGCGAGTTGGAAAAACGTCGAGGCCTCGAACGCGTTGATCCGTTACGCGCAAGAGCACCAGCAGGACGGGCGGCTGGTGGGGCACATCTTCACGACGTGGTCGGGCTCCACCAGCGACCTGGCGAAGTGGCCGCCACTCGTGGCCGGCATGCCGCTGCTGCAGCAATCCGATCGCTGAGGCATTTCAATCGGCAGCCGGACCGCTGGCCCCGCTCCAATCGGCCCGAGATAAGTTCCGTGAAATCACGGCACCGGCGACCACCGCGACACCGATCCAAATCCCGCCCGGCAGCCATTCCTTAAATATCAAGTTGCCGATCCCGAACACGGCTGCGTAAACCAGCACGCAACCCAAGAGCCAATTTACGAACTGCACACCCAGGCTCTCGCTGGGACGCTCGACCTGGCCCGCCATTTTGGCGACCTCGGTCCAGCCCGGCCCCGCCGGCCTCACCCGCCGATAGAATTCGACCAGCTTTTCGCGCGGCTCGGGTGGCGTGAGCAGCGTGACGACGATCCAGGCCACGGTCGTCACCGCAACGGTCGCGAGCATCAAATAGGCGAACTGGCGCGGGTCGTCGCCATTCCACTTCGGTCCGCCCAATTGCAAATACAGAGAAACCGCCGCTGCAACCACCATCGCCGACACTTCCGACCAGGCGTTGATCCGCCACCAATACCAGCGCAACAGCAGCACCGTGCCGGTACCTGCGCCGGTCACAATCAGCAGTTTCCACGCACCTTCGATCGAGGTCATGAAATACGTTGCCACGAGAGAAAGGACCATCAGCAACACCGTGACCACCTGCGAGGCGATCACATACTGTTTCTCGCTACCGTCGCGAACGACAAATCGGCGATAGAAATCGTTCACCACGTACGACGCGCCCCAATTCAATTGCGTGGCGATCGTCGACATGTAGGCAGCCGCGAATCCGGCGATCATCAGGCCGCGGAGCGAACTCGGAAAGACCTCCGGGTTCATGAACGTCAGGATGTAGCCCGACTCCTTATCCTGCAGATCAGGATAGAGAACTACCGATACTAGCGCGGTCAGAATCCACGGCCAGGGACGCAGCGCATAGTGGGCAACGTTAAACCAGAGGGTCGCCAGCACTCCGTTCCGCTCATCCTTGGCGGAGAAAATACGCTGCGCGATGTAGCCGCCGCCACCCGGCTCCGCGCCCGGATACCAGGTGGACCACCAATTCACGGCCAAGTAGACGCAGAGCGCAATCACGGGCATCCAAGCGGAATTGAGCGGC
This sequence comes from uncultured Planctomycetota bacterium, assembly GCA_963847905.1. Taxonomy (GTDB): domain Bacteria; phylum Planctomycetota; class Planctomycetia; order Pirellulales; family Lacipirellulaceae; genus DASYDU01. The sequence goes on from CAWKBP010000015.1 coordinate 246,421, forward strand.
GGAACAAAATCGAGACGCGAACCTGTCGCGCCGCCGGCCGCGTCGAGCGCCGCGACCTTTAATTTCAGCTCATCGATTCCGCCCACCGCATGGACCGAGAGGACCGCCAACAGGATGATCATGCTCATCATCAGCACGAACTGGAACAAGTCGGTGACCAGCACCCCCCACAAGCCCGGCGATCGTCGCATAGAACGCCGTGAAAGCAAAAATTCCGACCAGTATCCAAACCGCCGTCTCGGTCGAAACTCCGAGCGTCGCTTGCAGAATTTTCATCATCGCCAGATTGACCCACCCCAGCACGATGCAATTGATCGGGATGCCGAGGTAGAGGCGCGAAAGCCGCGCAAAAACGCGGCCGGCTTTCCGGAATAGCGGAGCTCGGCAAATTCGACGTCGGTCATCACGCCGGAGCGGCGCCACAAGCGGGCGTAGAAGAAGACGGTCATCATGCCGCTCATGACCATGTTCCACCACAGCCAGTTGCCGGCGATGCCGTTCTTGGCCACGAGGCCCGTCACCAGCAGCGGCGTATCGGCCGCGAAGGTCGTCGCGACCATCGACGTTCCGGCGAGCCACCAGGGCGCATTGCGGCCCGAGAGGAAAAAATCGCTGGTGCTGCCGCGAGCGCGACGAGAGTAATACAGGCCGATGCCGAGATTGAAGAGAAAATAGGCTGCAATGATGACCCAATCAAGCAGACTTAAGCTCACGCGAAACTCCCGCCGCGCCGGCGATAGAGGAAGCTGACGTACGTCACAAACATACCGAATTGCAGCATCGTGGATGGTTCGGGAATGGCGCTACTGGCGGCCGCAGCCCCGGCAGCACTCGCCGCGAAGCGATCACGCCAAAAAGTATAATCGGACGCGTCCACAATGCTATCTCGATTCCCATCTGCTCGCATGTCGCCGCTGGTGGCTCCAAAAGTCGACTTCCAGAGTGCGTAGTCTTCGGTGCCAACCGAGCCGTTGCCGTCGTAGTCGCCGGGCACAGGCAGGACGACGAAGCTCTGATTCTTTTCGTAGGCCCGACGCAACAGCGAATCCGGATTGCTCGGGTGCAAATCCTGGCCGATCTCCCAGATAATGATGTTCTTCAGGCCGCGATCGTGGGCAAACTCGACCCGTTGCTCGACCAACTCGGGCCCGGGAATCCAAACCGTCTGGCCCGCGTAGTTGTAATAGTTGCCGTCGGTCGTGCTCCCGCCACCCACCAACTCGGCGTAGGTATACGCGGTGCTACTGGTGATGCTTCGTCCGTAGAATGGCAGCCCGACGCCGAGCACGGCGGCAGGCATCCCGTTGCCCCACTTCGGAAACACCCAATTCCGGTCGTTGTGCGAACCGGCCGGTTCCGTCCAGGCGTTGAGCGAGTCTTCCGCGTACTGCGGCACGGAATGTTCGCCTTGCAGTGGATTCGCCGGATCGTTGCCCCACCAACCGAGGTCATACGTCATCAGCGAGATACCATCGATCGCGTGCTCGCCTTGCACCGCGGAAGTGGGCATGAAGATTTCCGGCGTCATCGTGGCGTAGACTTTGCGGCTTGCGCCCACTTCTTGCTTGAGCCGCTGGACCATCAATGAGTAATTGTTGCGCTCGGTTGTACCGGCCGAATTCTGCGCATTGCTGGGATGTTCCCAGTCAATATCGACTGACGTTGCGCCCGACTGATTCAGTAACGCGTTGACGTTTTGGGCGAGCGTATCGCGGAGCGTCGCGCTGGCAGCGACGGTCTGAAAAGCCGCCGCTTCGCCCGCGCCGCCCAGGGTAATATCCAGTCGCGGTCGCTGCTCGGATGGCAGCGCTTCTATGGCCTGCTTCAACGTCGCGATGCGGTTCAGGTTGGTCGCCAAACTTCCACTGCCGGAAAGTGGAGTGATGGCGCCGCTGCTATTGACCGTCAGACCGAAATAACGAATTTCGTCCAAGAGCGGCAATTGATCGACCAGCGTGTTCGCGTTGTACGATCCGCTCATCCGGTAATACGGCAGATAGCCGACGAGGTCGACCGCCATCGATCGAGAGCCCGCTGTCAAAGTCGACAGCAGGACGAACACCATGGTCGCACGTCGCCAATTCAAAATGACCCTCGATCGCTAGCCATAGAATCGCCTGAGATCCCCACTATTCCAAAGCGCTGCGAATTACTCTATGATCTTTAATATATAGGCCGTCCGAGGATTGGGCAATATAATTGTCGAGATGTCCGGCGTTTGGCCCAGAGGATCTGGTCGAGCGTGAGAAGGCGACCGGCTCCAGCTCACTCGACCGGCAGATGTTCGATCACTCCTGGCCGAATATCTGCGCGAACGTCGGGCGGCTGAGAAAAGGTATCGAGGCCGACTTTCGCGTGTGGTCATCCTCCACCCTGGCCGACGAAATCGAGAAACTGCGTAAGAACGGCCAGGAGGGTGTGGGTGCGATGTCGGTTGACGAGTTTACCGATGCCTGGGTCGGGCCGAATCAGCCGGTTCGGGCGCACCAAAATCAACTTTTTACGCCAACGCCACATCGTCTAAGTCAGAACGATCGCGACGTAAATGCGCGTCTCGTCGAGCAGCGGGACACTGCGACCGATATTTCAATTGCCACTGAGTTTTACGGTGGTGACAAAGAGGTCGCGAAGAAGGCACTCGCCGCTGCCTCGTCGAATTTCTCGGTGCCGACAAGTCCTTGCTCTCGATCGCGTCTGGCGACGCCGACGACTGGCGCCGCTGGTTGGTCCGCAAAAGAATCTTCGCAATCCCAGCGACGGTGGGCAGGGTATTGGTGAAAACACTGCTCGCAGGCGTTGCGGCGTCGCCAAGCAATTCTTCCGCGCGGCCATACGTCGTCGGCTGTTGGTCGAAAATCCATTTGCCGACATGAAGGGAATCAACGTCTTCGCGAATCGCGAGCGAGATTACTTTGTGAGCCACGAACAAGCGACGAAGGTTCTTGATGCATGCTCCGATGCACAGTGGCGACTGTTGTTTGCTCTGAGCCGCTACGGCGGCCTACGGTGCCCTTCCGAGCACCCTGCCTTGCGGGTGGGGCGACATCGACTGGGAACGCGGCAGTATGACCGTCCGTGCGTCTAAGACGGAGCACCATCACGGAGGAGGCATTCGCGTCGTGCCGATCTTCCCTGAGCTGCGGCCTTATCTCGAGGCGGCCTGGGATGAAGCACAGCCAGGGACGGAGTAAGTGATCACTCGTTACCGCGATACGCGATCGAATCTTTGAACCCAGCTCAACCGCATCATCACGAAAGCCGGCCTCAAGCCATGGCCCGAGCGATTTCAGAACCTCCGTGCGACACGAGAGACATAATTGAGCGATCGATTTCCAAGCCATGTTGTCTGCGCTTGGCTGGGCCACAGCCGGGTCGTGGCGGAGAAGCATTACCTGCAGGTCACCGACGAGCACTTTGCCAGCGCCGCTGCTCAACCCACGGGCAACTTGCATTATCCTATGCAGACTGATGCGGACTCGGGCGGACACGACTTGCCACAGGAATTTGATGAACCTCGAAACGTCGAAGAAAGCGAGATGTACAGCACTTGCGGCGTAAGTGGAGCGCGCCGGCAGGACTCGAACCTGCAACCCCTGGTTCCGAAGACCAGTGCTCTATCCATTGAGCTACGGACGCATTGGACGGTTGCGCAGCAAAATTGCAACGGCGGCCGGCTTCATTATTTCGGCCAAGCGGCTCGTTCGCAAGCTCCGCGTCCGACACGGCCGCAAGTTGCTCCGATTCTCGGCTGAATCGGGCTGCTTTCCGCTCGCCAATATGGCGTGGTACACTGAGATTATTCTTCGACGAGGTTCTCCGAGGCCAATCATTCGATGCAGTTGCGGACAGGAACTTTGTGCGTGTGGAGCAGCACGCTGATCGTGGCGGCGGTTTTCTTTGGCTGCTTTGCGCCGGCTCGCGTTGCCGTCGCCCAACTGCCCACTCCAGCACCGGACCCCGGGTTGGTTCAAGCGCAGCCCACATCCGGCCGATTCGTGCCGACCGAGCGGGGCTTTATGGTGCCTTACACCGAGACGATCCCCGGCACGGACATCGCGTTCGAGATGGTGCCGGTCGCGGGTGGCGAATTCTTGCTGGGCAGTCCGCCGAGCGAGATCGGTCGCGGCGACGACGAAGGTCCGCAAGTTCGCGTCCGCGTCGCGCCGTTTTGGATCGGCAAGTGCGAAGTCACCTGGGCCGAGTACAAGGCCTACATGGCGATGTACGGCGTGTTCAAGAAACTACAGCGCCTGGCCGCGACGCCGGTATCCGCTGCCGACCGTGACGCCCGCCGACTGATCGACGAACACGCTTGGGATGGCAACACGGAAAAAGAATGGGACGTCGACGCGGTCAGCACCGCCACGCCCCTCTACGACGCGAGCTTCACCTACAGCGCCGGCGAGAAACCGAATCAACCCGCCGTCACGATGACGCAGTTCGCCGCCCGGCAATACACGAAGTGGCTCAGCGGGATCACCGGCCGCGACTTCCGCCTGCCCACCGAAGCGGAATGGGAATACGCGGCCCGCGCGGGGACGACGACGGCCTACTCCTTCGGCGACGACCCGGCTCAGCTCGCCGACTACGGCTGGTTCGACGACAATGGCGACTACGAAACTCACGCCGTCGGCACCAAGCAGCCGAATCCCTGGGGTCTGTTCGACATGCATGGCAACGTCGCCGAATGGACACTCGACGAGTACCAGGCCGACGCCTACGCCGCGCTCAAAAAGGAGTCGACGGGCGGGCAGGGCGGGGCGGCGGTCGACGCCGCGGATGCCGTTCGCTGGCCGACGAAGCTCTATCCGCGCGTGGTCCGTGGCGGCTCGTGGCTCGACCTGGCGTCTGCCCTCCGCAGCGCTGCCCGCCAGCAATCGGATGACGAGGAGTGGAAGCTCTCCGACCCCAACCTGCCGCTGAGCCCCTGGTGGTACACGGAAGAGGCGGCCCAAGGGGTCGGAATGCGAATAATTCGACCGCTGGAGCCACTTTCAGTGGAAGAAAAGCGGCGAGTGTGGGAACCTGATATAGAGTCGGTTCGCCAGGACGTCAGCGATCGGCTCAAAGAGGGCCGCGGCGTGTTGGGCAAAGCCAACGCCAGTCTGCCGGCCGCCATCGAAGCCGTGAAAAAAATGGACGCCAACGAGTGATCGAACCATTGAACCGCCAGCGGCGTAACGATTAGCGGCAAAATAGATTCGTAACCAGATTCGTAACCAACCGAAGAGGGCGACATGACCGAGCAGCACGCTTTCGAAGCAATATCCCATCCATCGCGGCGCGACTTCATCAAGACCGGCTCGGCGCTGGTGGTGGGCGGGTCGATCCTCGGCACGAATCTCGGCATCGCCCGCGCGGCACACGCCGCCGGCAACGACGAAATCAAAGTCGCCGTGATCGGTTGCGGCGGCCGCGGTAAAGCAGCCGCACTGCAAGCGCTCGAGACAAAAGGGCCCGTCAAGCTCTGGGCGATGGCCGATGCGTTCGGCGAGCAGGTGACCGGCGGCGTCGACCAGCTTCAACGCGCCGTTGAAAAAGGCCGCGCCGAAGGCAAGCCACTCTTCGCCGAGAGCAAGGTCGACGTCCCGCCCGAGCGGCAGTTCGTCGGGCTCGACGCCTACCAAGGGGCAATCGATAGCGGCGCGGACGTCGTGATCCTGGCCACGCCGCCCGGCTTCCGTCCGATCCACTTCGAAGCCGCCGTCAAAGCCGGCAAACACATCTTCATGGAGAAGCCAGTCGCCGTCGACGCGCCCGGCATCCGTCGCGTTCTCGCCGCCAACGAAGAGGCCAAGAAAAAGAACTTGATGGTCGCCGTCGGCTTGCAGCGTCGCCACGACCCGCGCTATCTCGAAACGATCGCCCGCATTAAGGATGGCGAGATCGGCGACGTGCTCGCCACGCGCGTCTACTGGAACGGCACCAGCCCCTGGGTCCGCAATCGCAAGCCGGGCCAATCCGAGATGGAGTACCAGGTCTACAACTGGTACTACTTCAACTGGCTCTGCGGCGATCACATCGTCGAGCAGCACATCCACAATATCGATGTCGGCAACTGGCTCCGCGGCATGCATCCGAGCGAAGCCCACGGCATGGGCGGCCGCCAGGTCCGCACCGGCAACGAGTATGGCCAGATCTTCGATCATCACGCGGTCGAGTACACCTACCCGGACGGCACGAAGATGTTCAGCCAATGTCGCCACCAAGATGGCTGCTGGGTCGAGGTGGGCGAGTTTGCCCACGGCACGCTGGGCACGTCGGACGTCGGCAGCGCCCGTATGGAAGGCAAGAACGGCAAATGGCGCAGCCGCGAAAAGCCGGTCGATGCCTGGCACCAGGAGCATCACGACCTCTTCGCCGCTCTCCGCCGGGGCGACATCTACAACGAAGGCCAAACCGGCGCCGAGGCCACGATGACCGCCATCCTCGGCCGGATGGCGACCTACAGCGGCAAGAAAATCAGCTGGGACGAAGCGATGTCCTCGACGCTCGACCTCTCGCCCGCCGAGTACGCGTTCGACGCGACGCCGCCCGTCGTGCCCGACGCGAACGGAAACTACCCCGTGCCGATTCCGGGTGTGACCGACGTCCTCAAAGCGTCCGGCAAGCCGAACGTTGCTCAAAACGCAGCGGTCGCCACGTAGAAACCGCGACGCCAATAATGATGCGATTGCTCGATTGCCTGGTGCTGCGGCTGATCGTGGCGTTTGTAGCAGGCACTGCTCACGCCGAGCCGCTGCTCATCAGCGGTCCGACGATGGGCACCTCCTACCACGTGCGGTTGGCGGATGCCGCCAAGACCGACGAACCGACTCTCCGCGCCGCGATCGAAGCCGTACTCGGGGACATCGACGCTCGGCTCTCGACCTATCGCAACGACTCCGAGATCAGCCGCTTCAATCGCGCGCCCGCAAACGAGTGGTTTGCGGTCTCACCAGCCACTGCCGAGATTGTTGCTGCGTCGCTCGAGATGAGTCGCGAGACGAGCGGCGCCCTCGACGTCACCGTGGGCCCATTGGTGCGACTCTGGCACTTCGGTCCCGCTGCGATTTCCGCCACCAAATCACCGGCCGATCTCGTCCCGCCCGACGACGCGGTGATTCTCGCCACTAAAAAACTCGTCGGTCATGAAAAACTGCAGGTCCGCCGCGACCCGCCAGCGCTCCGCAAGATCGTCGATGGCCTCGAAGTCGACCTCTCCGCCGTCGGAGAAGGCCACGCGATCGACCGCCTCGCCAAAGAGCTCGTCCGACACAGCGAGCAAAACTTCTTGATCGAGCTTGGCGGCGAAGTTCGCGCCGCGGCAACCGCGCCGATGGATCGCCCTGGCGCGTGGCTGTCGCCCGTCCCTCGGGAAATCCGTCCGACATCGAGACCGCCGTGCCACTTTCGAACGCGTCCCTCGCCACCTCCGGCGACTACCAACGCTATTTCGAGCACAATGGCCGCCGCTTTTCGCACATCATCGACCCCGCCACTGGCCGGCCGATCGACCATAAGCTCGCCTCGGTCTCTGTCGTCGCCGACGACAGTTTCACCGCCGACGCCTGGGACACGGCCCTGCTTGTCCTCGGCCCGGACCGCGGCTTCGACCTCGCGGTCAATCAGAATCTCGCCGCGTTATTCATTTCGCGCGAGGGCGACAGCTTCAAAGCCCGCGAAACGCCCGCTTGGCACAAGCGATTTTCTGCCAACGGCGATCAATAAGCCGCCGCCAACTCGAGGTCATGGAGCGGCGCTGCCAACTCGCGGGAGCAACCGCCGTCCTCGTCGTTCGATTCTCCGAGTGACTCGAATGCCCGATCAAAGGCAGCCGCCGCATCGGTCGCCCCGCGCACTCGCCGTCCCAACGCCAACAGCAGCGCCTCGCGGTGTCCCGGCCCGATACGATTCGACGCAATGTGCGCGAACGTGTCCTGCCGACGAACCGAGTTCCCAGCCGATTCGCGACGAATCCCATACGACTCGTTGAAATTAAAGATCAACGACTGTCTTGAGAATGTAGCGACCGCAGCATCGCCACTCTCGACGACGCCCGCCAAGACGCTGGCACCACCCATCGTTGCTTCGTCCGGAGCTTCCACCACGGCCAACGGTGGAGCCGCCGCCTCCTGCGCAGGCGTTGCGACCGGCATGGCATTTCGCCAAACCGTGAAGTCGGCCGCGTCGACTCGCCCGTCGCCGTTTCCGTCGGCCGCGAGTCCCGGCCCTGCGGTCGCCCCGAAGTTCGACTTCCAGAACGCGTAGTCGAAGTCGTCGACCGATCCATCTCCGTTGAAATCGCCGGCGATCCGACCGAGGTTCGTTCGCCAGACGGTGTAGTCCGCTGAGTCGACGATTCCATCGCGATTACCGTCGGCAGGATGGTACGTCACCAGCGACACGGCGCCAAAACTCTGCTTCCATCGTGCCCAGTCGCCGTCCGTGACTCGCCCATCCAGATCGAAGTCGCCCGCCATCGCCGATGGCGGCTGCGCGCTGATCGCGTCGACGGCATGCCAGGCACCTGCCCCGCCGAATTCAAAACTCTGCTCAACGAGCTGAACCGCGCCGCTGTCGCTCGCCCGATACAGGTACTCAGTGTCGCCAACGCGGAACACCAGATAGAAACCGCCGCCCGGTGCGTCGGGCGCCGCCTCCGCCGAGACGAGCAGCGGCGCTCCGGCCGACCGACCGAGATGTTCGGCCAGGTGCTTTCGCGCTCGCTCGACCCCGGCGGCCATCGTCGCACCCGTCGGCACGGCCGGGAGACTTGATCCTGTCCCCGACGACGGCGCTGCGCCCGACTCGGGCGAGAAATAAACGACGACTGGATACGGCACCGGATGGAACACCGGCGGGATCACAATCCCCTCCGGTTCGATCGCCAGCTCCGCAATCAAGACATCCGGCGCGGCCACGTCGACCACTTTCACCGAATCGTTGGCAATCGAATAGAGCTTGTCGCCGATGTAGCCGCTCCGCCGCACCGGCGATCCATGGCCAATTTCCGTGACGAATGTCAGCCGCTGCGCCGGTTCGCTCGCATCCGCGTCGACGCGGAACACGGCCAGTTCGAATTCAATCACTTGCTGGCGCGACTCGCGATAGCCGTCGCCATCGGTGTCGACACGTTCGAAAAATACGCGGCTGGTCGGCATCGACAGCAGGCCATGTTCGGCAAAGTAACCAAAGGCGTGGTGATCCAGCTCCGCTTCGCTCGTCGAAAACCGCTCGAAAGTGTACTCCGCGATCCGCACCGGCTGCGTCAAATCGCTCACGTCGAAGAGCGCCACCTGCGTCGGTCCGCTCGTCCCGTTCGGTGTGTTGCGGCCCACGGTGAGCAAATGGTTCTCGTCGATCATCTGCATGTAGCTCGAAAAGCCGGGCAGCGTGATGTGGCCGACCGACTCCGGGCGGGTGGGATCTGAAAGGTCGAGCGCAAAGAGTGGATCGATCGTGCGGAATGTCGTGACAAACGCCCGATCCCCCATGAACCGCACCGAGCGCATCGTTTCGTCGAGGGCCAGGTTCTGCAAGCTCCCCACGAACTCGAACACCCCATCGTCCTCTTGCAGCACGAACAGCATATTCTCGTCGCGGCCCGACCAATTGCCCGAGCTGTTGTTGCTCACCGTCGTGGCGATCCGCAGGTAGTCACCCTGTTCGTCGGCCGAGAATTGATTGAGGATCGTGCCGGCGACGGTCGTCGTCGCGGCAAACTCGACGCCGCCCGTCGTCGGATCCCAGTCGAACTTGACGATTCGCGTCTGGGCGCCGTCCTCGGGCGAGTAGTCGCGGTCAAATACGTAGAAATTGTCGAGCGACGCATAGATCGCGCTCGCGCCGGTGCTGTAGACGGCCGACGTGTCGGCCAGCCCAGGCTCGTCCGACTCGACGTTGAACGACACGACCGAGATCAAGTTCGTCGCGCCCGCGACGAGCGGCCGATAAACGTCTTCCGGCCCGTTGAGCAATCCCGTGCGGACCAACTCGCCGTCGGCGCCGTAGGAGCTGTAGTTCGGCAGTGCCTCTTCAATGAACTCGCCGATGTTGGCCGTGACCCGGGCGACATATTCCTCGCGGGTTTCGTAGCGGCCCGGCGTCTCCGGATCCTGATCGTCGTCGATAATCAGCGGTGCGGAACCAACCGCATCGAAATTGTCCACCAGCACATACACAAAATCGCCCACGCCGCGCGAGTCGACGTACTTGCCTTCCATGGTCGTGGTTTGCACGACCTTCGGGGCCGTGCGATCGCTCACATCGAGCACCGTCACGATCGTCGACGAAGGTAGACTCGGCCTCGGCCACCAGGGTCGTCCGACGACGATTGAGTCCGCCGCGCCGACGAAATCGGTGGCCACGTCGTAGTACCAATCGTAACCGCCGCCCACTTCGGAAATGATTGTCATTCGGTCGCCGTGCAGGAACTCCGCGATCGGCCGGCCTTCGATGTCCACCCGCGAGGCAATCGAAAGCTCCTCCGCCGGCCAGGCATCGACGATCACCAGCTCGCCGTCGGTCAACATGTAGACGTAGTCGGAATCGAATTCGACGATGTCCCCCTCGTCGACGCCGGCAACTTGCACGTTCGTCTCCGAGTGGCTGCGGTCATCTGAACTTCCGGGAACGCCCGTTGCATCGAGGTTGAAATTTACGTATCCCCAGCCCGTCTGACCAAACAAGTATTCGTAGCGCTTCAGCGCATCGTCGATCAGGAACTGTGCGTATTCTTCGGCGCTGGCGAATTGCGGGAGTTGCTCCGCGCGTGGCGTATCGACGACGACACTCACCTCGGCCGTGAAGCGGCCGTCCACTTTGTACGTGAACGTCTCCGTGCCAATGAAGCCCGCGGCCGGCGTATAAACTATTGAGCGTCCGTCGGCCGAAATCGTCGCCGTGCCGCCGTCCGACGTGCCGGTGACCGATGTGATCCGCCCCACGTCGGAATAATTCGCGCCAAACAAATCGTTCACGAGCACCGGCAGCGCCTGCGTGCCATCGGTCGCGTCGACCCGGAAATGATCGTCCCGCACCCGGCGGATGACTTCCACGGTAACCGTGGCGGTCATGAAGTTGTCGACGGTGTAGGTGAATGTGTCCGTGCCGAAGAAATCCAGCGGTGGCGAGTAGCTGACGGTACCGCTGGCGGCATCAATCGCGACGGCTCCACCATGCGCCGACTGGGTCACGCCAGTGATTTGCCGCGGCCCGCTGTACCAATAGTTGTGACGATAGAAATCGTTGCTGAGAACGTTGAATGACGTCGAACTGGAGTTCTCGTCGACGACAAAATGATCGTTGTAGGCGACATTGTAAATGGAAACTGATGCCGTGGCTTCGTACTTACCGTCGACCACGTAGCGGATGCTATAACCGCTCGCCGCAGTCGCATTCAACTTTAGCGAGCTGCCGTTCTGAATCGAAACGCTGCCGCTGCCGGAAATCAGTTCCGCCGACGTGATTTTTCCAGGCCCGGCGTATCCGCGGCGGAATAAGTCATTCGCCAGGACATCGAGTACATAGGGGCCATGTGGCGGATCGGGATAGAACTGGAACGAGTCCGACTTCGCCAACGGCTGCACAACAAGGCTCGCCGTCGCCTCGAGCTCGCCGTCTACCGTATAAGTAAACTCGTCCGTTCCCACGTAGCCGGCGGCGGGCGTGTAGAGAATCGACTTGCCATCGCTGCGAATCGCGACCGTCCCGCCGTTCTTGGTCGTGCCCACGGCCGTAATCTGCTTGGCGCCCGTGTAGCCGTTGCCGACAAAATCGTTAGCCAGGACGTCGAGCGCGACGTTCGCCGTGTCTTGAATGGCGCTGCTGTAGAGATAGTCGTCTCGCACCGGCCGCGTCACTTGGACGGTTACCGTCGCCTCGTGCAAGCCGTCGGCGATGTATGTAAACGTGTCGGTCCCGGAGAAGCCGGCCGCCGGCGTGTACAAGATGCCCTGCCCGTTGGCCGAGATCGTTACCACTCCGCCATTCGCAGACTGCGTGACCGACGTCACGCGATCGATCACATCGCGCCAGACATTGGCCAAGTCGCGATATCGATCGTTGGCCGTCACGTTGAAGTAGAAGCCGGAGCTGTTCCGGTCCACCTCAAAAAAATCATCTTGCACTGGCCGATGGATCACGACGGAGACTGTCGCTTCGTATTTTCCGTCGACGACGTACCGGAACGCGTCGGACCCCGATTTTCCCGCGGCCAGCGTGTAGGAGATCGACTTCCCGTCGTTCGAGATTTGGACCGTCGCATCTTCCGACACTCCCAGCAGATGCGTAATCCGCCGCTCGCCAGGGTAGCCGGCCCAGAACGGATCGTTCGACATCACGTTGAACGTCGTCGAGCCGGAGTTCTGAATGATCTCGTAGGAATCGTTGAACACAGTCGGCGCGATATTCACAGTCACTTGCGCCGGATACAAATCGTCAACGACATAGGTGAATATCTCGCTTCCCGCCGGTTCATCCGGCGGCGTGTAGCGGATCGATTTGCCGTCGGCAGCGATCGCAATCGTGCCGCCGGCGCTTCCGACGCTGACCGCGGTGATCCGCCGCGGCCCCTGGTACCCTGGCCAGAAGGGATCGTTCGCCAGCACGTCGAGCACTCGATCGTGGTCGCTGGGCAAAACATTGAACACGTCAAACGATAGCGGCGACTGGAGGTTCACCGACACTTGCGCCGTGAACTTGCCGTCCACCGCGTACACAAACGACTCGGTGCCGAAGAAATCGGCCGGCGGCGTATACAGAATGCTCTTGTGATCGGCCGCGATCGCCAGCCGCCCGCCCTCGCTGCCATAGCTGACCGACGTGATCAACCGTGCACCCGCATAGTCGGGATCGAACGTGTCGTTCGAGAGCACGTCGAACGGTACCTGGACGCCATTTTGCTGGAGTTCGAAAAAATCGTTCGCCAGGCTGGCATCGAGCGCGTAGCGGACCTCTAGCTGCTCCAGCTGCAGTCGCCGCGCTCTGCCTAATTTCCGCTTCCGTCGTAAGAGCTTGTGCGGTCCCATGGATACCTCCGCAAGTAGGCGATCCCAACAGCCTGGGGGCGTGCCAAGCGACGAAAAGAAGACAGTTTCCCGCCCAATACCGCTAGAGGCCGAACTTTCGAGAAGATGTCACGCTACCCCTTCGCGGCCGCGGACCAGCATTCCCCAAACTACCAAAATCCGCCCCGTGGCGAGAGTGCGTCGGCGTACAGTAAGCGGCCACAATTACGGCCGTTGCGTGGCCTGTGGTGCTACTGCAGCCAGCTCATTAGCTGCAGGCCGGCGAACACGATCGCCATGAATACGACGATCCACACCGCAAAACGGGTCGCGTGGACCACAATCGGCCCCATCTGCTCGTGCCGCGTGGCCGCGTAGACCAGGCTCACGCTCACGATGATCGGCAGCGCAAACCAAATCCGCAGCGGATCCATCGCGGCGAGCATCAATAGAATGGTGGTACCGATAATCATAGTGACACGTGAGCATTCAATGACGAATTCCAAATGACCAATGACGAACCACTCATTCGTCGTTCGACATTCGTCATTAGTCCTTTTCTTTCTTCTTCTCCGGCGGGTGAATCACCAGCGGCCCTCCGTAGGCGTCGCATATCACGAGCAAATTCAACAGCCCCGCTACGATCGTGTAGACCGTCCCCATCTCGAACATGTCGGCCGAGTCGTGGTTCCACTTGGCGACCTCGTCCGGATGATTCACCGTGTTGCCCGACAGGTCGGTCGACGAGAAGTTGCCCCGCAATGCCGGCGGCCGCATCACGTCGCCCAACAGCGGCAGCGGACCTTTGTGTTCTTCCGCTCGCCAGTATTGAACTAGCGCCGGCGCCGCCGGCAGGCCGACTCCCAGCTGAAACACATACTGCCAGCGCGTAAAAACGCTCGGCGTCGTCGAAGCGTACACCACCTGGCCGTTGCCGATGTACAGCCCGTACAAAAACGTCCCCAGGATACAAACCAGGAACAACACGCCCTTCGCGGTCCGGCCTTGATAGAAATGCCCAAGCCCCGGCACTAGCCACGCCAAGAACGCCGCCAGCCGCGGATCTTTGAGATCAATCTCCAGCTCCTCGGGTTCGCCCGCGGCCGATCGTGCATCGAATTTCACAGTGGATTGGACCATAGACCTGTCATTCTAGGCGACTGGCAGCCCGGTGCCAGGGCAGTTCTCCGCGGGGCGTCGATCATCCCGCGAGTACTTCGCCGCGCGGCAGCAGAATATTGCCCTCGGCATGGCGATAAAAATGCCGCAGATTTCACGCACATCGCTGGTCACCGAAAGGGGCCGTCCAGTTGTGAGTGGAGGCAAAAACTGGTAAATTTTGGGGGTCTTTTCGAGTGCCCGCCGGCCCCTTTTTTACCGCCGGCGATTGAACAAAAAGCGGCACCCGTTGCCTGACAGACGACTGATCGACCGAGAGATGAGAAGGACCCGCCCGTGGCCGACGATTCCGCAGATGCCGATTCCCAGAATGCTGGTGACGACGAAACCATTCCCCCGTCGGCAACACCCGATCCCCTCGCACAGTCGATCGCCCTGCGGCTGATCGACCTGCCGATCGAAGACGAGCTCCGCGAGAGCTACCTCACCTACGCGATGAGCGTCATCGTCAGCCGCGCCGCTGCCCGACGTGCGCGACGGTCTCAAGCCCTCGCAGCGCCGCATCCTCGTGGCGATGAACGACCTCAACCTCACGCCCGGCGCCTCCCGCGTCAAATGCGCCAAGATCTCCGGCGACACCAGCGGTAACTACCATCCGCACGGCGAATCCGTCATCTACCCCACGCTCGTCCGCATGGCCCAAGAATGGAACATGCGACACACCCTGATCGACAAGCAGGGAAACTTCGGCTCGATCGCCGGCCTCCCCGCGGCCGCCATGCGGTACACCGAAGCCCGCATGTCCCCCTTCGCGGCGATGCTCCTCGAAGACTTGAAGCTCGACACGGTCGACTTCATCCCCACCTACGACGAACGCCACCTGGAGCCCGTCGTCCTGCCGGCCAAATATCCCAACCTGCTGGTCAACGGCTCTGGCGGCATCGCCGTCGGCATGGCCACCTCGATCCCGCCCCACAACCTGGGCGAAGTTTGCAGCGGCGTTGTGGCGCTGCTCGACAATCCGCACATCACCGTCCGCGAACTCATGGAGCACATCCCCGCTCCCGACTTCCCCACCGGCGGCATTATCTGCGGCAAGAACTCGATCTGGAAAGGTTACGAAACCGGCCGCAGCACGATCATCGTCCGCTCGAAAACAACGATCGACGAGCGCAAGCCGGGCCGCATGCGGATCATCGTCAACGACATCCCCTACCAACAAACCCGCGACCCGGTGATCAAGAAAATCGCCGAGCTGGCCAACGAAGGCAAAGTCCCCGGCATCTCCGGCGTCCGCGACGAGAGCGATCTCAAAGAGCCGGTCCGCATCGTGATCGACCTCAAAAAAGACGCCGACCCAGACATCGTCCTCAACCAGCTCTACAAATTCTCGCCGCTGCAGGACACGTTCTCGATCATCCTGCTCGCGCTCGTGGACGGCAAACCGCGCACGCTCTCGCTCAAGGAGATGCTGCAAGAGTTCGTCCGCCATCGCGTGATCGTGCATCCGCCGGCGCACGCAGTTCCTCCTTTCTCGCGCCCGGAAACGCAAGCACACGGTGCAAGGCCTGCTGCTGGCCCACGCCAACATCGACGAAGTCATCCGCGTGATCCGCGCCTCGAAGACGCAAGCCGAGGCCAAAGAACGGCTCATGCAGATCAAGACGCCGTCGGCGCTCCTCAAACGCGCGTTCGGCGACGAAGGCTTCGCCCAGTTCCAACAGGAACGCGGCGTCGCCGACGAATACTCCCTCACGCCCGTCCAGGCCGAAGCGATCCTCCGCATGACGCTCGGCCAGCTGGTCAATCTCGAGCAGGAAAAGCTCGCCGACGAGCACAACAAGCTGATGGTCGAGATCGGCGAGTACCTGGCGATCCTGGCCGACGAGCAGAAGATCTACGCTATCATCCGCGAAGATTGCGAAGAAGTCGCCCGCAAGCACGCCGACAAACGCCGCACCCAGATCTCGAACGAAGAGTTGGGCGAGGTCAATCTCGAAGACCTGATCGAAGAAGAACAGATGGTCGTCTCGATCTCGCACAACGGCTACATCAAGCGGACCCCGTCGAGCGTCTACCGCGCCCAACGCCGCGGCGGCAAAGGCATCCGCGGCGCCGAGGCCGATGAGGATGATCCCGTCGAGCACCTGTTCGTCACCAGCACCCACGACTATCTCTTGTTCTTCACCAACAAGGGCAAGGTCTACTGGGAAAAGGTCTACAACCTCCCCGCACTCCGCCGCGAGAGCAAGGGCAGGGCGGTGGTCAATTTGCTCAACCTCAGCGAGGACGAAAAAATCGCCGACTGCCGCGCCGTCCGCGACTTCGACCGGCCCGACCACTATCTCATGATGGCCACTCGTGGCGGCCTCGTGAAAAAAACCGAGCTCAAGGCCTACAGCCGCCCACTCAAGAGCGGCATCATCGCCATCAAGCTCAAGGAAGATGACGAGCTAGTCGACGTCGCCATCACCCAAAAGGGCGACGAATTGATCCTCGCCACCGCCACCGGCATGGCCATCCGCTTCCGCGAGTCCGACGCCCGACCCATGGGCCGCAACACCAGCGGCGTCAAAGGTATTTCGCTCGGCAAAGAAGACTACCTCGTCGGCATGGTCGTCGCCGACCCCGAAGCCACACTCCTAACCGCCTGCCAAAACGGCTACGGCAAACGCACCCCCTTCGGCCCCAACGCCACCGAAGAATCGCCCCGAAGCGCCGAGCAAGCTTCAGCCCGCGGGGCACCCAGCTGCTGGGTCGGCCGGGTTCTTCCGAACCCGTGGAGACCGCCGAAGACGAAGCCAGCTCCTCCTTCCGCTACCGCACCCAAAACCGCGGCGGCAAGGGCCTCCGCGACATCAAGACCACCGAGCGCAACGGCCCCGTGATCGGCATCGTCCGCGTCGACGAGACCGACGAGCTAATGATGATGACCGCCCGCGGCAAAATCCAACGCGTCGCCGTCTCCGACTTCAACGCCATCGGCCGCAACACCCAAGGCGTCCGCATCATGTCCCTCGACGAAGAAGACGCGCTGGCCGCCATCGTCCGCGTGCCGAAAGAAGAATCCGACGACGGCGAAGAAGAAGTCACCGCCGGCGACGAACTGCCAAGTTGAACGCGACGAAGCCCCCGGCTTTGCCCCGGGTTATTCGGCGGCTCACCACCCACGCCCATGCACGCTGATACTCCGTTCACGCTGACACGTGGTACAATTCATCAGCGCCAAATCTCTCCCACTTCCAGGCAAATCCATGGACTCCAGCACCCGCGAACAAATCGAACGCGCCCGCCAAATGACGCGCGAACGAGAGTTCCGCGAAGGCCTTCAGCCCTCTGCGACCGCACATTCCGTCTCATGCAGGACGGCATCCGCCACCAATTCCCGCAGGCCACGACGGACGAAATCCAAGGCATCCTCCGCGAACGCCTCGATAAGATTCGCCAGAATATCGCAGCGCAAGAGATAATCGTTCACATGACGAACATCGACGACATCGTACTGGCCGTCATCGATGCACCTCAACGAGCATGTAGGTTCCGTACATGATCGTCGGTTCCCTGGCGACCAACGTCTACTGCAATCCTCGCTCGACCGAAGACGGCGACTATCGTCGTCTAGGCCAATGCTCGCGGAAACTTGCCCGCGACATCCGCGCCGGCCGCGGCGACGTCCGCTTGCGACCCGCAGATGGCGTTCGAAAGCGTCACCGGCACGCAGAAAATCGTGCTCAAAATCGCAGGTCCACGCCTTCGACGATGGAAGTCTTCCAGCTCAGCAACGACGAGCACGACCAAATGCGATTTGCTCGCGCCGCATCCAAGTGCAGACCTTCGATCGCGACGTCTAGATCGCTGAGCCGTCGAAGACATGATCGTCACCAAGCTCCGCTGGTCGCAACACGCCGGCCGCGAAAAAGACATCTCCGACGCCCGCAACTTGATCCGCGTCCAGAACACGAACATCGACTGGCCCTACGTCGAATCCTGGTGCGACCGCCACGGCACGCGAGAGGAATGTGCCGAGGAATAACCCGCATCCCATCCGCGAACCATATTAGTGAATCTCATCTCCGCGGACTGCAATGTCCGCTGATTATTTTCTGTCTTATTCGAGGCCAAATCCCATGTGGTGGTTCACCGCTGCTGCGATCTTGTTCCTGGTTCGGTTCGCCGTCAACTACTGGGCCCCGACCCGCCGATCGTCGTGTCCGGGACTAAATTCGAAAACCGCACACCTTCGCACCGTGCTACACTTGTTCTGAGGCAGGATGCGCCGCTCATTGAAATCACAATTTGCAGCTCTCTCTTATGAGCACCGAAAGGCAACTTCTGGTCCGTCCCATAAACTGGACCATCGCCTGGCGTTTTGCCGCCGTGGCGATCTTCTTGGCGGTGTGTCTCGGTTGCGACGGCGCTGGATCGGGGCCTTCGGTCACCATCTTCGCAAGAAACGACATAATCGCCGCGGCCACTCGGCTCGGATGGCTTGCCGGACTACGAGCAGTACGTCTGGAACCAGCAAAAGCAGGGCGTGACGACCGAGAACAACGCCGCGGCGCTGCTCTGGCAAGTCATCTGGCCGGGCGATCTCGAGCCGGACCAATATGCTGCCATGGCCAAAGAACTCGGTTTTGAAAGTTCCGACCGGCGAATATTCCCTCGAGTCGCCTGACGAAAAGAATCTCGTCAAACGCCTCGCCGCACGGTTCAAGCTGCACCACAAGCCGCTCGAAGAGCAGGACGAACCATCGGACAGCGCCGACTCGGAGCAGGCCGAACTGATCGTGGACCAAGCGATAGATCACCCCTGGACGAGCGAGCAGATTCCACCGTTGGCGAAATGGGTCGAGGAAAATCGCGCAGCCTTGACCTGGCGGTCAAGCCTGCCGCCGGCCGCGCGACTACTCCCCTTCGCCGTCGTACTTGGATGGCCAGCAGACGATGTTGGTCGTGATATTGTTCCCCGATGTCCAAGGTGTTCGCAACGTGGCCCAAGCGCTCTCCATCCGGGCGATGCAGAACACAGGTGAAGGCCACCCGGCAGAGCTTGGGAAGACTTGCTGGCGATCCATCGCCTGGCTCGCCTTGAGGACCAGCAGGGAACACTGGTCGAGCGATTGGTTGCGATTTCGATTGATCGAATCGCCGAGCAACGGGCGCAGGTTTGCTGGGCAACCGCGACCTAAAAGAGGAACTGGCAAAGCGGATTCAGCAAGATTTGGCTGATTTGCCGAATTTTTCATCCGTCGCAGAATCATCGATGGCCGGGGAGGTTGTCGGGCTGGACGTGGCGTTGCAGATTCGCCTGGATGGCCCTGAGCAGGCACCCGGCGAGAGTTCTTTCGGCTCGCCCGGTGACATTCGTCGATTCCGGTCCAGCATCAGCTGGGATATCGTGTTGAAAGACTTGAACCGGTACTACGACCGACTTCTGGAAGCAGTTCGAGTAGCGGATCGCTAGACGAACGAACAAGTAAACTCAAAGAGTTCGACGACCAACAGCAAAGGGAATCTGCGGTAATGAAGAGCTTCGCCTTCGTGACTGCGGCTAAGTACAGCAAGACCGTGCGGAGCCAAAGTTGGTCAACGGCCTTCGCTAACCTCATGCTTCCAGGAACATCGAACGCCCTTGTGGCCGAAGATCGCGGTAAAACGCAGACTCAGCTCATTAGTTTGGCCGCCGCCTTGGCTGTCTCTCGGGCCGAGCACGGAGACTATCCCGATTCGCTCGAAGCCCTCTAACCAACGTGCTCCCTCAACTTCCCGTCGATTTGTATCACGCCAAGCCGTTCATCTACCACCGCGACGGCGACGGCTATCTTCTCTATACGACCGGCGAAAATGGCATCAACAACGGCGGCAGCAACAAAGACCTGGCGGTTCTCATCGGCCGCGCTTCGGATGATTTAGACGAGGCTTCTGTCGAAGTGTCGGAGCAAATCCCTGCCGGCGCCGACGACATCGCCATCCGCGTCCCCCGCCTACCCTTCAAGCTGCCTGCGTCGGAAACTTATCGCTAAGTCCAGGGGAACATCCGGCCGCCACGCTGATGACTACAATGCATCTAGCTCGGCAAATCGATTTGGCCTGCGACGTCGATAGTTTGTCGCCAGCCGAAGGCGAAACCAAGCATGATCACGCCAGAGGGCTCGGGGATCGGGATTATTCGCAGATAGTCCAACTCAAGGTGCAGTCGAGCATCGGCCACACTAGCTCCAACGAGCCCGATCAACACCAGATCGGGGTTTTGCACACCGTCATTCGTTCCGACGACGACTGGGGTGCCAAATCCCTGTCGGAGTATGACCCAGTCGTCGGCCTGCGTGAGCGTCGAAGTCGAAATAAAATACCCAAGCCTCATCGATTAAATACCCATCATCCATATCCGAATACACCGCCGCCACGAACCCCGGGACGTTGTTCCCAGGCAATAAACGAAACCGAACTTCCCATTGATATTCGTTCGGAGCGAAATCGATGCCAGGAAGATTCAACGTGCCGGCGACTCCCGCAAATACACCACCCTCTGGCACCACGTCGAAGAGGATGCTGTCGGCCGTAAAGCTGACCGCGCCCGGCACTTCGTAGCTCGCAACCAAAAATGGCAAGGAATTCTCGTCGAAGGTTGGAATCGCCTGGGCATGAACCGCCGGCAAATTGCAGAACAAAAACGTCACGACATGTAACAGAACAATGATTCGATAGATCATTAGCGTTCTCCCAATAATGAATCGTAACGAATCGCGATTGGTCTGGTCACAAACTGATTTGTGCCGCCGACGACCGGCAAACGAGAATCTGATACTGGCGCACATGAAAGTCAACTTTTTTCCACCCATTTGCTACAATGGGACCACCCCCAGCCTCACCTCTCGGGCGAGGCAGCGGGTTATCAAGCAGGCGAGGATTTCCGCGTGAACGACGCAATTTCGACAGACGCTGCACCACCAAACGCCCCCACCAAAAGACGCCATTACCTCCGCTGGCTCGCAGCCACAACGCTGCTCTTCTTCGCCTGGTTCTGCTACCAACTCTTCGGCCCAATCCGCCGATCAACGTCTCCAAGGAAACAACGTATATCACCGCACCCCTCCGCCCGGACGGCCTTCCGGATTACGTTTCCTACTTGCGTGACAGACTTCGCGATGGTGTCACCAACGAGAACAATGCGGCGGTCCTGATGTGGCAAGCCTATGGACCAGGGCAAGACATTGAACCGGCCGATTGGGAGCGAATCGTCCAAGAACTCAATCTTCCGGCCGTCGATCCGGTAAAATACGTCGTCGAACCGGACAACCAAGAGTTAGCTGAACGCGTCGAACAATGGATCATCGCGCACGACGCCGCTTGGAAAAAGGCCTTCGCGAACTCTCCTGCCATTCAAAAGGGCGAACCGGACCTCGGGTACGAAGTCATCACTACCGCCCAAGAATGTCCCTGGCGACGTGAGCAATTGCCGCCGCTCGCCGAATGGCTCGATGCGCATAGTGACGCCATCGACCTCCTCGTCGCGGCCTCACGGCGTCCGAAGCTGTACACCCCGTTGGTACCCTCAGAAGTAAGCGACGAGGAACCCGAACTAATTAACATGGATTCGGACGGACTGCAGCGTGCTAAAGATACGGCTCGCATCCTCGCCACTCGCGCCATGCTCCGCTTGGGCGAAAAGCGTTATGCCGACGCATGGCATGATATCTTAGCGATGCATCGTTGGGCACGGCTGATCGGGCAGCGACCGACCATTGTGCAACAGCTCGTCGCCATCGCGATCGATGGCATCGCCGCATCCCGCACGCAGCGACTGCTCAGCGAACAATTGCCGCTGGACTTGGCGGAAGAGATCCAGGACGAGCTCCTCGCGTTGGGAAGTCCATCCGACATAGCCAGCAGCTTGGACGAAGGCGAACGGATTTGCTTCCTAAACGGCGTCGTCAACTGCAGTCGCAAGGGCATTGGCACATTCTACGCATACTGTTTCCCATCGAGCTTTGGTGCCGACATAGTGGTAATGCCCGTGTGGCAAATCAAGGCGCTGAATCGGATCTCTGCCGACTGGAACCAAAGCCTTTCCAAAGGCAATCGCTTGTACGATCAATTTGCCGCCGCGACAAGACTAGCGAGCTATGAGGATCGCCAGCGCGAATTGAAGCGTATCGCTGCCGAGAGTTTTAACGTTGAATCTGTCCCGCATAACCCATGGAATTGGGTTGAAGCGGCGATCGATTCCAACAATCGAAGCGAGCTGCTTGCGACTGCCGTTGTTGAAACAGCGACGCGGTCGTTCTATAACGTTTCAATTGCTGAGGACCGCGCCAACGCGACGCTCACTCTCACCCGAATTGCCGCCGCGCTCGCCGTCTATCATGCCGACCACGGCCAATTCCCCGACAAACTCGACGCCCTCGTTCCCGACGTGCTTCCTCAACTTCCCGTCGATCTGTATCACGCCAAGCCGTTCGTCTACAAACGTGATGCCGACAGCTACCTTCTTTATTCGACCGGCGACAACGGCATCGACGACGGTGGCAGCAATAAAGACCTGGCGGTTCTCGCTGGCCGCGATTCGGATGATTTAGACGAGACTTCCGTCGAAGTGTCGGAGCAAATCCCCGCCGGCGCCGACGACCTCGCCATCCGCCTCCCCCGCCCACCCTTCAAGCTCCCCGAGCCACCGCCTCCAACACCGTAAATCCCAACCCTACCCCACGGACTGGTCGCTTCAGCGACCAGTAACGCTCTGCTTCGAACAACCACATTCCAGCATTCCAAGCGCAACACTTGAATCTGGCCCCCGCTTCCGCTACAGTGTACATCTGAACAAATCCGCCGTTCGCCGGCCCGCACCTGGCCACAATCCGCGAGAGGTCGCGCCGACCTTCGGCCAGCGACTGCGCTCGCGGTCTGCACGCACTTCGACGCCAAAATTGCCACCCACAAACTTGGAGAAGTGCCGTCGAACAACTTGGCGTCTTCGGCGAAACTTGGCGTCTTCCGAAAGAATAAGGACTTACGACGATGAAACTTGGCACCTTCCGCCCCTCTGCTTCCTCCGCGAACTCCTGTTTGAATTTTTACCCAATCAGGCGCCCGCTGTCGCAACAGTGGAAGAACCCATCCCCTATTTTGCCGATCCTGTCGCTATCCACCCCAGCTCCCGTCCTGTCAGCTTCGAGAAAATAACGACTTACGTCATTCCCGCGTGTCGCCTTCCAGTTCTAAACGACTTACATCCACCACAACCCACATCACCCAACCTACCCACTCGACTGCGCCGCCATTCCTCATTATCATGGAGGTCTCCATCAACAGGGCTAAGGCCTTTTGCAGTAACATCTTATTATCATGAGGTTGGGTCCTTAACCTCCAAGAGTCTCGCATGAAAATCGCAGTCATTGGTACCGGATACGTTGGCCTCGTCACCGGCACTTGCTTTGCCGACAGCGGCAACGACGTCACTTGCGTCGACATCGTCCAGAAAAAAGTCGACATGCTCAACCGCGGGCGAGGTGCCGATCTACGAGCCTGGCCTAGCCGAAATGGTCGAGCATAACATCAAGGCCGAGCGACTCCACTTCACCACGGACCTCGCCGCCGCCATCAAGCCGGCCGAGGTCGTCTACCTCGCCGTCGGCACCCCGCAAAGTGACAACGGCGCCGCCGACCTCTCCGCCCTCTGGAGTGTCGTCGACGGCATCGCACCCCACCTGCGGCCCGAAGCGGTCGTCGTCACCAAGAGCACGGTTCCCGTCGGCACCAACGCCAAAATCTACGCCCGCCTCCGTGAAGCGACTGGCCGCGATTGCGACGTGGCTAGCAATCCCGAGTTCTTGAAAGAAGGCTCGGCGATCGACGACTTCATTAAGCCCGACCGCGTCGTGGTCGGCGTCCGGCGTTACGAAGTCTCGCGCGTGCTCTACGAACTCTACAAGCCGTTCCTGCGGACCGAGAATCCGTTCCTCGTGATGTCGCCCGAGAGCGCCGAGATGACCAAGTACGTCGCCAACGCGCTGCTGTCGGTGAAGATCAGTTTCATCAACGAGATGGCCAACCTCTGCGAACGAATGGGCGGCAACATCAACGACGTCCGCCGCGGCATCGGCCACGACAGCCGCATCGGCTTCGCCTTCATGTTCCCCGGCGTCGGCTACGGCGGCAGCTGCTTCCCGAAAGACGTCCGCGCGCTCGAACAAATGGCCCGCGACCATGGCGTCGAACCCCGCATGCTCGAAGCGGTCGACGAAGTCAACGAAGCTCAAAAGCGCGTGATGATCGAAAAGGTCCAGACCCATTTCGACGGCAAGCTCAAGGGCAAAACCCTCGCCATCTGGGGCCTCGCGTTCAAGCCGAGGACTGACGACATCCGCGAAGCGCCGGCCCTGGTGCTCATCGATTGGCTCCTCGAACAGGGGGCCAAGGTCCGCGTCCACGACCCCGAGGCGATGGACAACGTCCGCGCCAAATACGCCGACCGGCTCACCTACTGCGACAAACAGATGCAAGCCCTCGACGGCGCCGACGCCCTGGCCATCATGACCGAATGGCGCGACTACCAGCGTCCCGAGTTCAGTGAGATGGCCACCCGGCTCAAGAGTGCCGTCGTCTTCGACGGCCGCAACCTTTACGAACCCGAAATCATGCAATCCCACGGCTTCAAATACCACAGCATCGGCCGCCCCGCCGTGGGGTGACCTGATATCGAAACTTACACGCGTCGCTCGCCTGCGGTGAGCTTTGCCGAACTGCGACGCGCTGTTCACCCACGCCCCCCGGCCAATTTTGTTTGACCCGCCCCGCCCGATCACCTACGCTAAAGGGTGGAAGATGGGGAACGGGGCAATGAACTGGCGGACTCTAACTGCGCATTTTTTCCGGGCGAATTGCGCGCTCTGCGCTGGCCGTTCTCCACGCGCCGCTCGCCCCTGGATCGACATGGGCCTCAAGGACGATGCCGCCTATTCGCAGCCGCTGGTCGAGTTGGAGTTGTTCCAACTCGTTGGCGCGAGTGGCAAAGGGACTTCACTCGGTCCCGAAGGCGATCCGGAGATCCTCTTCTTCCCCAATCAACTTATTCTCGACACCGGCGCAACGAGCATCATCGCCATGAACGAAGCGGAGGGCAGCCTCCGCAGCAACGGCTACGTGACCGTCAACCAAGTGGAAGAATACGGAGTCGCCGGCAGCCAACTCGTCGATGTCTCCGCCAACTATTATGTCGAGATTACCGATGCGTTCGGCAACGTCACGCCGCTGCCTGGCACGCGAATCCTTTCCGGTCAATTTGAAGACCTGGCAGGCGTGAATGGTATCGTCGGGATGCCCGCCATGGTCGGACGAGTCGTCACGCTCGATTTCACTGAATGGAGCAACATCGGTCCCATCGATGACCTGGACGATTTGTTGGATGCTTTGGAGGCGCTAGCTGCCGTCGATGTCAAATTCGGCAATTCCTTGCCGGCCAGCAATGGTCACCGCTACAGCGTGCCGATCCGTGCCCAGAGCTTCCCACTTTCGGACCCCGGCGTACTGCCCACGTCGGCTCCGCTGGCAATGCTCGAAATGAACGTCGGCTTCGGCAATCAGAACGCAGGCGGCAATTTCATCCTCGACACCGGCGCCGCGATCACCTTCATCTCGACCGATATGGCCCGTGAGCTCGGCCTCGATTCCAACAACAACGGCGAACTGGACGAAGGCGACGACCAGTATTTGGACACGCTTCCGATCGGCGGTATCGGCGGCATTTTTCCTGCTCCGGAATTCCTCATCGACCGTATCTCGTTCACCACCGATCAAGGTGTCGATCTCGTTTGGAGCGGCGATTCGGCCATCACCGTACTCGTCGTCGATATCGACCCGAGCATCGATGGAGTACTCGGATCCGACATCCTGACCAGCGGTTGGCTCTCGTTTACCGAAGACCTCGACATCGAAGTCGGGAACGGCCCCATCCTTGGAGCGCATTTCGACTTCCGCAATTTCCTTCAGAATGGCGACCTCGGCAAGATCTATTTCGACCTCACGTCGGCGGCCGACGTCGTGCTGACTCCGCCCGCGGGCGACTACAACGGCGACGGACACGTCGATGCCGCCGACTACTCGGTCTGGCGAAACTCCATGGGCATGATGGGCAGCGGCCTCGCAGCCGACGGAAACGGCGATGGCAAAGTCGACGCCGCCGACTACGACGTCTGGAAAAATCACTTTGGGCAGGGCACTGGCGCGGGCGGCGGGGCCGGACTCGTTCGCCGTCCCAGAACCGAGCGCGCTGGTACTGACTCTATTCGCAGCAGTGGCCATCGCCGCGCTGCGACCCGCGCACCGATCGCCCGCGTTGTAGCTGCGTTTATTTGGTCGTCAACACCGGTAGCGTGGCCGCGATCTCGCGAAAGATTGATGTCAGCTGTTCCGGACTGGTGGCATGAAAATGCTTTCCATGCGCCGCTTCGGCCACCGCTTTCATCCGCTTGACGTCGGCGTCGTCGCCGAAAGTAATTGTGTGAATCGTGATGTCGTTCTTGGCCGCAACTCGTGCCGAATTGATGGGTTCCTTGCCATAATTGTGAATGCCGTCCGTCATCAAGACGATCGTCTTGACGGCAAAAGGCCGGGTGTCCTTGCCGGTCAGCACTTTGATCCCATCGTCCAAGCCCGCCGAAATCGAAGTGCTGCCTTTGACCGGCTTCTTGCCGATGTCGGCCATGCGGTCGCGAATCACGTAGTAGTCGCTCACGAGCTCCGAATCGACGGTCGAAATCCAGTACCGGTTGCCGCATTCGTAGGTATTGCTCGCATAGCTGACCAATGCGGCGCGCTCGTCTTGGACTGTCTTGTCCAACTCGTCCAAGAATGCGTCGACCGAAGTCGCCAGCGCACCCCAACGACTCCGAGTCGGATCCGGTCGGTCACACTCCTTCGTTCCCGAGGGATATCTCGATCCTTTGCCAAGCGTCCACATCATCGAGCCCGAGCGATCGACGACCAGACAAATGTCGCGATCCAACTGCGTCGAGATCGCCGTCTTGGTCGGCTCAAAATGGTCGAGCCCCAACACGCTCGTGAACAACAGATCGACGGGGCCGTTCTTGGAGTCTGCGGTTCGCTTCCCGACGACGCGGACTGCGTTCGGCTGGGGCCCGCCCGGCTTGAAATCGAATCGGCCCGTGCCAACTTGAACCGATTTGCCGAATTCGATGTCCTTGTTCTTCAGCAAGAGCGGCTCGCCGGCAACGATGTTGCGGGCGGCGGCTTCCTTAGCTTTGTCCCGGGCGTCGCGTTTGTTCTGCTTGAGGCTCAGCTCCTTCGCTCCGGCGCGGGCGGCGGCGTCGGTGGCCGTGCGAAGTTCGCTACGTGCCAGCTGCATCCAGGCGACCTCAATCGCAAATGCTGCCATGACAATCAACAGCGGCAAGCACACGGCGATGAACACGAGCATCGCCCCCCGGCGATGGCGGATGGGACGGCGATGGCGACGGTTGTGCTTGAGCATGGCAACACCTCACAGAGATTTGACGGAAAGAGTAATCGATAGGCCAGAACTCCATCATCATTGTCGAGACCGCCGCGAAGTACGGACGGCTCTGGACAACGAATGTTGAGAACGACGCAACTTACATATCAGGGGACAGAATGTGACGGCGACGGAATCGCCCGACTCGCGCCCGAGCAATTCGAGGCAGCGAGCGTCACTTGCCCAGGTTATCTTGGATTTTGCAAGAGCCTGCAGTGGGCAGGCACGATGTCTGCTGCGTCACGACGCAGGTCAGTTCTATTGCGCTCTTTCAGTGCGCATCGTCGCTTCGCTGTGAAGCGTCTTCGTCTTCGTGAACTTCGGCACCACTAGCCCGTTGCTTTTCATCGGGATGTCGATCGAGACAGTCACTTCCGTGGAAGTTGACGTGAGCGTCGCGGGATTGACCGTGACGACAGCCCCGCGGGCTCCGACGATTTTCAGGAGCGCACTGGCCCTGGCCTTGGCTTCGGCCGCGGTTCCGCCCGGTACCATCGCGCACCGCGCCGCTTCGTAGGCCGCGTTGTCGGCGGTGTGCCGCAGCACGTTCATCCAGCCAAACTCGAACGACGCGAAGAGAAACAGGATGAAAATCGGCAGCGTCAGCGCAAACTCGGCCGCTGTCGCGCCCCGGCGTAATCCGCGGCGCGAGCGGCGACGTAATTGACTAGGCATGTGGGCTTTCATCCAGGCACTGCTTTTTTGAAGTTTCCGGACAATGGAACGCTAGTTAGTCGTCAACACGGGTAGCGTGGCGGCGATCTCGCGAAAGACTCTTGTCAGGTCGGCCTGCGTCGTCGCGTGGAAATGTTTTCCGTTCGCTGCCGCGGCGACGGCTTCCATCCGCTTAATATCCGCGCCGTCGCCAAAAGTGATCGTGTGGATCGTGATGTCGTTCTTGGCCGCATCTTTCGCCGCCAGAACTGGTTCCCGGCCCAGGTTGTGGACGCCGTCGGTCATCAGGATGATCGTCTTCACCGCGAACGGTCGAGTTTTCTTACCCGTCAGCACTTTGACACCATCGTCGATTCCGGCCGAGATCGCCGTGCTGCCTTTCACCGGCTTGCTGCTGATGTTCGCCATCTTGGTTTCGATGACGGAGTAGTCACTCTCCAGATCGGAATCGATTTGAGAGATCTTGTACGTATTTCCGCACTCGGTGGTATTGCTTGAATAGCTGACCAGTGCGACGTGCTCGTCTTGAACCGTGGTCGTGAGCTCGTCCAAAAATGCGTCAACGGACGTTGCCAGCGCGCCCCAGCGACTTTGCGTCGGATGCGGCGCATCGCATTCCTTGGTCTTCTTCGGATAGCTGTCGCTGGTGAGCGTCCACATCATCGAGCCCGACCGGTCGACGACCAGGCAAATGTCGCGGTCGAGCTGGGTCGAAGTGGCTGACTCGATCGGCTCGAACTGATCGACGCCGAGCACCTTGGAGAACATCAAGTCGACCGGACCGCTCTTGGAATCGACGGTCCGCTTGCCAAAGACACGCACCGCGTTCGGCTTCGCGGCGCCATTGGTAAAGTTGAAGCGTCCCGTTCCAACCTGGACTGATTTCCCAACTTCAATGTCCTTGTCGGACAAGATCAGCGGTTCGCCCGCGACAATATTCCGTGCCGCGGCAACTTTGGCCTTGGCGCGGGCGGCAGTATCACTTTGCTTCAGGCTCAACTCCTTCGCTCCGGCGCGGGCGGCCGAGTCGGTGGCCGTTCGCAGTTCCGCGCGGGCGAGCTGCATCCAGGCAACGTCGATGGCGAAGGCTGCCATGATGATCAACAGCGGAAGACAGACGGCGATGAAAACCAGCATGGCACCCCGACGATGTCGTGGGTGGAGACGGCGGCGGGCGGAAAGGCGGCGATTGCGCTTAATCATTGGGGGCACCTCGAAGAGATTCAAAGAAGAGAGAGCACTACAAGGCACAAAAACTTAGAACTCGATCATCATCGAGGCCTTCGCCGACAGCGTGCGGCCCCGATAGAACTTGTTGGGAACGACGGAATTCTTATTACAAGGCGCACTGACGGTCACGTCGACAAAATCGCCCGGGTTGAGCGCTTCGATGTTCGAGGGCGCCACGGTGACCACGCCTCCGACCACATTTCGATCCTTGAGTATTTGGTTGCAGGCGGTCTCGACATCTGCTTTTTTCATGCCCGGGATGATCGCCGTGCGTGCTCCTTCGTAGGCCGCTACCGTGAGCGACTGCTTGAGAAAAATCATCGAACACGCTTCGATCGTACCTAAGACGAGCAGTACGATGATTGGCAGGCAAACTGCCAACTCTGTGGCCGCGACGCCACGACGCCGACGGCGACTCGGAAGACAGGAATGAGTTGCTTCGTTGCACATAGTTTTTTGAGAAAAGCGAACGATTCGACGATTCACTTAGTCTGCAGTTTGCACTGGCGTTTCTTGTTCGGTGGTCTTCTTTTGCTGGGTGTCCGGAGCAAGCCGCGCGATCATCGCGTTGAAGTCGTTGGCCAGTTCGTGCCAGAAATCGCCATCGCGAAACTTGAGCTTGCGCGGTGGCTGGCCGTCAGCGATTTCGCGCATTGCGCGACGGAGGCTGAAGATCGGTCCGGCGAAGCGGTGGCTGATCTTGACCGTGTCGATCACAAACACAGGCAGCAGGAAAATCATCACGACCAAGAAAGGCCCGTGCGTATACCAAAGATTCTCAAGATGATCGCCGGCCGGCCGGAACGGATCGGACAGCACCTGCAACATCAGCGCCGCAACCGACGCCACTGCCAGGAAAACCAGCCAGTGAAAGATGATGCGGCGCGCGAGTGCGCCTTGAACCTTGGAGTCGATGAATTTTTTAGTGCGTTGAGGTCGAGACGGCATGATTCGAGCCCTTGAGTCAAAAACCCACGGAGAGCGAAGGAAACTGCCCCGGTACCCCTAGCACACCGGGCGCCCGCCCCCTTCCAGCGCCGCGCTCTGCAACGCTGTTTAGGAAGTGTAGTTCACAAAATGGGGGAAGCGCCGAGAATGTCGATCGTGAGGCGCAACCGCTACAACCGATCCAGAATGGCCAACAGCGACGTTATCGTTGCCGAACGTGAACGCCATCCTCGATCTGATCGCTCGGATGAACGACCACCTGGTCGCCAGCCGAGAGCCCGTCGAGTACTTCCGCCTCGAGACCATTTTGTCGGCCGATCTTGACGAGCTGTTCATGCACCAAGTCGCCCACGACCCGAAACACGGCCGACTGCTTACCAACGCGGAACAGCGCGCTCGTGGGCACCTTGAGCAGATCGTCCGCCTCGTCGATCACGATCCGCGCCTCGACACGGAAACCGTCCCCCAGCGTCCGGCGAGCATCCGGCGGATCGGCAAAATCGACGATCACGTTCACACGCTGTTCCTCGACGCCGAGCGTCGAAATCTTCGTGAAGCCGGAGGGCTCGACGAGCCGCACGCGGCCTTGCAGCACGCGGTCGCCTCCCCAATGTTCGAGCAGCACTCGTGCACCCGGAACGATTTTCACGGCGTCGCGCGAGAGTACGTCGACCTCGGCCTCCAGGTCGAGCGGATCGCCCAGCTCCAACAGCGGCGTGCCTGCATTCACCACGGCCGCGCTCTCCTGTAACACTCGCAGCACGCGCCCGTTGATCGGCGAATAGATCGTAAACGTCCAGCCACCGTTTCCGTTGGTGGCACCCTCGACGGCATCGGCATCTCGCGGCCGCGTCCGTAGCAGCGCGGCTTCGGCCTGCTCCAGCTCGAAGCGGGCGATCTCCTCCTGAATTCGCGTCGAGCGCAGCTCCTCGCTCTTTTGCCGATAGACATATTCGGAATTCTCCAGTTCCGATTTCGAGATTGCGTTGCCGACGGCCGCTTTTCGCGCGGGTCATTTCCGCTTCCGCAAATGCCTGGGCTTCTCGTGCCGCTTCCAGCATCGGTTCCATTTTCTTCAGCGTGGCCTCGGCAGCTTTGACGCGGGCTTCGGCTTGGGCGACGGCCCGAGCGTCGAGCAAGTCGGGATCGCGCGGCTCGATGCTGGCCAGGAGGGTCTTGCCGGCCTCGACCGGGTCGCCCGCCTCCATGTTGATCCGCAACAGCCGGCCGACCAGCGGCGCCGAGACGACATACTTCTCGCGAATCCGCGTCTTGCCGTCTTCGTCGACGGTGACTTGCAAGGGCCCGCATCGACCTTGGCCAGATCAACTTCCGCCGGCTCCGGCCAAAACGCATACCCCAAGCCGCCGACCACCAGGGCAGCGATCAAGAGGACAAAGAATTTACTACCAATGTTACGCATTACTTACCCATCAAACGGAGCAACTCATTCTTCGCAGCGCAAAGGAGCAAAGGCCGCAAAGTTAAAAACGTATTTCTTCGCGTTCTTTGCCACTTTGCGCCTTGTGCGCTAAACGGTGCTCGTAGCATTTGCTCATTCGCGTGATTTAAGCACGGCAATTAGGTCGAGATCATTGAGTCGGCGAAGGACCAACAGGCCGGAACCGATCGATGCGGCGAGCACGACGCCCGCCGCCATACCGTACGTCGAATTGGAAATTACAAACGGGAATCGAAACACTTCTTGATCCAAAAAGTAGGTCAAGCCCCAAGCCATCAAATGACCCAAGACCAGACCGAACGGGATGCCCATCAGCGTGATCGTGCCGATCTCGCCCAGCAGGATCGTCGAGATTTCGCGCTTCGTGAAGCCGATCACGCGGAGCGTGGCGAGTTCGCGGCTGCGTTCGGAGAGCGAAATCCGGGCGCCATTATAGACGACCCCCAGCGCAATGATGATGGCAAACGTGAGGTTGATCATCCGCATTTGCATCATGTTTTTGGCCACGGTGTTGCGGAAGCTATCAACCGACGCCTGCTTCACGGTGACGCTGGCGATGGCCGGCGTTTCCTTGAGTTCGTGGTAAATCGCGGGGCGGAACAGCGGATCGGTAGTCAGCAGGGCACTGTTCGCGCGCGGGCCTCTCGCGCATTAACCGGTTGAGGGCGTGAATGTTCATGTAGGCGTTGAGGCCGGAAATGTCTTCGATCAAAGCGACGATCGGCACGTCGACCGTCGGCCGCTTGTCCTGCATGGCCTCGACGCGCAGCACGTCGCCCGCCTTCACATGCAGCACGTCGGCCAGCTTGCGCGAAAGGACAAGGCCCTCCTTGGGTAGCTGGGTCACCTGCCCCGACTTATCGACTAGTCGCCAAAGTCGCGCATCCTCGGACAAGCCCATGATGCCAACGCGGCGCGAGTGGTTCCGTGATCGCAAACGAGCGGCAATCGAACGGCGTGGCTCAACCTCGAACACACCCGGCATCGACGCCAGTTCGTGGATCGCGTCGACCGACACCGGCTCGACCATCGCCAGCGACAGATCGAACCGCTGGACGTCGTAGAAATTCGTTTGAATCACTTTGTCGACCGAATTGCGGACGAAGTTGCCGACCACCACGATGGCCACGCTCATTGCAATCGCCACCAACGAAAACGACGTTTTTATCGGATGCCGCTCGAGTTGGCGGAGGATCATGCGGGCGACGTTCGGCACGAGGCGGCCGAGTCCGATCCGCTCGAGTAGGGTCGGCCCGTAGTGAGCAGGCGGCTCGGGCCGCATCGCTTCGGCGGGCGGCAGCCGAATCGCCAGATAAATCGCGCCGAAAGCGCCGACAACCGCGGCGCCGCCGGCGACGAGAATCGCATTGGCCACGACATTGGGCCGCACGCGGAAAATCAGCTCCGGGTACTGATACACGCGGAGGAACATCTTGGTAAAGTCGTGCGCGAGCCACATGCCGCCCAGCGTGCCGACGGCGCCGCCAGCCATGGCGATCAGCAGCACGAATTTCAAATAGTGCCAGCCGATTTGCATGTTGGAATAGCCGAACGCCTTGAGGGCCGCGATTTGCTCGCGCTGCAGGCTGGTGAGCCGCGTCATCACGACATTGAGCAGGAACGCGGCCACGGAGAGAAAAATCGTGGGCGCCAAAAGCCCGACGGTCTTGAGACCCTGAATGTCGCTCTCCAGGAGCAAATGAGATAGCTGATCCTTGCGGGCGAAAGCGCCGAGCCCGCCATAGCGATCGAGCAGTTGATCGACACGGAAAATCACTTCTTCCACGGACGCATCCCGCTGCAGGCTGAATGTCACGTCGTTGAACGCCCCGTCCATGTCATACGCGTTGGCGAGCGCTTCGTATTCCATCCAAAGGATACCGAAGTGCTTCGGGTCGGGCAGCATGTCGCCCGGCTTGATCTGAAACACGTACTCGGGCGAAAAGGCGACGCCCACAATCTCGAGCGACTTACGCTTGCCGTTGATGATCGCCACGATCGAATCGCCGACGTCCATGCCGTTTTTCTCGACGAACGCCTCGCTGGCCAGCACCTCGTCGTCGCGGCCGATCGACAGTTGTCGACCCCGGCGGATGTAGACCTGGTTGAGGGCTGGCTCGCGGGTGACTGGCAGCGAAATCAGCTGGCCGACGGCCGGCTCGTCGAGCCCTGCCACGTCGAGCGTCACGCTTTCGACGATTCGCGTTTCCAGCTGGGCGACGCCGGGCACTTCCTTGAGGCGGTCGACGATCGAATCCGGTGCCCGCTTCACGCGGGCAAACACTTCGGCAAAGCGATACCGTTCGTAGAACGTCGCCCGCGTGACTTCCAGCGAGTGGAGGATCGTCCGCGAGTTGACAAACGTGGCGACTCCGGCGGCAACCACCAGCGCGATCGCAAAAACCTGCCCCTTCATTAGCGACATGTCGCGGAGCAGTTTGCGATCGAGGGAGCTGATCATAGGGAGGAGTCAGGGGCAAGGAGCCGGGAGTCAGGCACAGCAACCGCAGCAGGGGAGGGGGATTTAACAGCTCACCAAGTAAGTTCGTTTGCTTGCTTTTTGTGCTGGCGGCGATCGACGTGGACAATTTTGCCGTCGGAGATGGAAATCACACGGTCGGCCATTTCGGCGATCACGGCGTTGTGGGTGATGACCGCGGTGGTCGTCTTCAGCTCGGTGTTGATCCGCGCGATAGCTTCGAGCACGAGAATGCCGGTGTGGACGTCGAGTGCGCCCGTCGGTTCGTCACAGAGCAGGACGGCGGGGTTCTTGGCGACGGCCCGGGCAATTGCCACGCGTTGCTGCTCGCCGCCAGAGAGTTGCGAGGGAAAATGGTTCTGTCGCTCGGTCAGTTCGACCAGCGCGAGCGCGTCGGCCGGATCCATCGGCTTGCGCGAGATATCGGTCACCAAGGCGACATTTTCGCGGGCCGTCAGACTTGGGATCAGATTGTAGAACTGGAAGACGAAGCCGACGTGGTCGCGGCGATAGCGAGTGAGAGCCGCGTCGTCGAACTCGGTCAGCTCCTCGCCGCGGTAGAAAACGCGACCACTCGTCGGCACATCGAGACCGCCCAGGATGTTGAGCAGCGTGCTTTTCCCGCTGCCCGAGGGTCCCAGCAACACGACGAATTCGCCGGCGTATAGTTCCAGATCGACGCCACGTAACGCGTGGACCTCGACCTCGCCCATGAAATACGTTTTCGTGACCGATTGGGCAGCGAACACGATCTCCGGCCCGTCGGCAGACGGAGGCGAGGGTCGATTGTCGAATGCCAGGGAACTCATGGCGGAGCGCTTGCGTAGGAATATGCCCGACGTACGTCCGAGTCCTGGGGCGATTCACGTTCGGCTCTGGCCATTATCGCCTAGATGCGGCGGCGAGGAAAGCCGCACACGGGCGGTGGGAATACGGTTGCGACGACACTGCAGCGGGCATAGAACGGTTATTATGGCGACTCGATTCAAGCTACTTCGGTGCATACTGGCGCTCGCCGTCGCGCTGGTCGCCAGTAGCATCTGGGCTGGCGGCGGTTCCGAAAACGTGATGCTGGTCGTAAACTCGAACAGCCTCAATTCAAAGACGATCGCCAACCACTACATCGCGCTCCGCAACCTTCCGGCCAGCAACGTTGTCTACATCGATTGGCGCGGTGGACTCGAGGCCGCCCAAGGAATCTATTTCTCCCAGCAGATTCTGGAACCGACGATCAAAGCAATCAGCGAGCGGGGATTAGCGTCTCAAATCGACTACGTGGTGTACTCGTGCGACTTCCCCTCGCGCATCAATCTCACGTCGCTGATGCCCGATTTCCAGTTTGGGATGGCGACCAAACCGGAGGCCTCGTGCACCGGTGCGACCTTTCTGTGGCAATATGTGCGCGACAAGAATCCGGCAATCTTGCTGCCCGTTGTGAACTTTTACGTGTCGCCGAACGACAGCGGCAATATTGAAAGATGCCAGCAATTGAGCAAAACAGAATCGCGCGGCTTTCATGCCCGCTACTTCTGGGCGCCCGACGGCAGCCGAACAACCGACCCGGCGAAAGGTCAGTCCTATCTACTCTCCACAATGCTCGGCGTTACCACCGGCCGCGGCAACACGGTCGATGAAATCCTCGCATATCTTAAGCGTTCCGTGGAAGCCGACGGAACGCAACCCCGTGGCAAATTCTACTACATGCGGAACAACAACATCCGCTCCCAAGTGCGGCACGCTTGCTACGATGCCGCCGCGGCGCTGCTCAAGCAAATGGGCGCTGCGGCAGTCGTCCTGCCGGGTGTACTGCCCAATGGCGCAAGAGATGTTCTGGGGATCATGACCGGCATCGACGAGATGGATTTTGGCCGGGCCGGACTGCAGCTCATGCCTGGGGCAATCGTCGACAACTTCACGAGCTACGGCGGCATGTTGGAAGATAAACCGTGGCAGACGCCGCTTTCTGTGTACCTGCGTTATGGCGCGGCGGGCGCGAGCGGCACGGTATTTGAACCGATGTCGCTACAAGCGAAGTTTGCGCTTCCCTCGTTGTTTATCCATTACGCCCGCGGCTGCTCGCTGGCCGAGTCGTATTTCCAATCGGTCGCCAGCCCCTACATGCTGCTCATCGTGGGTGACCCGCTCTGTCAGCCGTTTGCAGTCGCTCCCCAAGTTTCGGTCGAAGGACTGCAACCTGGCCAGGAAGTGAAAGGCATGCTGGTGATCAAAGCAACGGCTACCGCGACCCCGCCCCAGCGCAGTGGGCGCGATCGAGCTCTTCGTCGATGGTCGGTTGGTGGCCAGGTTCGCCCCGGGCCAATCACCCCAGCTCGACACTTCAAAACTCGCCGACGGGTATCACGAATTGCGAGTTGTTGCCGTCAACGGCGACGCGATTGAGTCGCGCGGAAGAACCGTGCTACCGCTTGTGGTGAATAATCACGGCAGCAAGCTGAAACTCTCCGCGTCAACGGCGTCGATTACTGCGACCGATATGGTAAAAATTTCTGCGTCGCAACCCGGTGCAACATCGATCGTGGTGCGTCAAAACCGCCGTGAGGTCGCCCGCATCGAAGGCGCCCAGGGTGAAGCGAGCGTGCTGGCGGCGACGCTGGGCCGCGGGCCTGTCCTGTTGCAAGCAGAAAGTTCGGGCCCGGAGCCGGCGTTCTCCCAGCCCCTACAGCTTGAAATCCGCTGATCGGCCCCGAATCTCGCCCCGCTAGTGAAAAAAGGCCGCCGAGTTTAGCGATTAAAGGGACTGTAAAACGTCGGAGTGCGGCCAGTTCGTTGACACCCAGCCCCATCCGGATACGATAAAAACAGGCTCGTTGCGAGTCGCTTCCGTGACACGGCGGCGATCGTCGGGGCAGAGTCCCCTGCGTGGCAATCAGAGCGTGGTGGTTGGGCGAGACGCCGCACTGCCAAATTGCCCAGTCGGCCGGAAGGAGTTCGCGCCGTTTTTGAAAACGGCGTACGTTGGCGATGGGATCGCCGCGTTCTTGTACCCACTTAAGCCTCGGTCCAATTGCGTCGCCGCGCTGGCGGGTGGAAATGTTAAATTCTGCCGCCAAGTCCACGTGAACAGATACTCCACTTTTCATCACTTTTCTCTATCCGCGAATTCGTCAATTTCCTTCCGAGAACGGTGCGAGAGACACTCGCTCGCCGGATTGACCAACTGCGGACAGAGCGGGTCAAATAGAGCTTTCGCTTCCGCATCGACCCGCTGGCAAAGTTAACTCATCCGAGAACAGAAATGCAACAATATCGCGTCAACTTCGGACTTCTCATCGGACTGATCGTCGGCACGCTGGTCGTCGCCGCGGCAACGTTTGGCTTGCACAGTTTTCAGGTCGATCGCAATGCGGACACCTTGATCTCGACTGG
Source organism: uncultured Planctomycetota bacterium (assembly GCA_963847905.1). Lineage (GTDB taxonomy): Bacteria > Planctomycetota > Planctomycetia > Pirellulales > Lacipirellulaceae > DASYDU01. The sequence continues at coordinate 284,220 of CAWKBP010000015.1, forward strand.
AGAAAAGGCCCAGCAGGAGGGCGACCTCAAGACCGCAATCCGCGAGTACTCCAACTATCTTTCCGTTCGACAAGACGATGACGAAGTCCGCCTCAAGCTGGCGAATCTTTGGGCCGATCTCGTCGAACAGCCCAAGTTCGATCCGGAAGATTTGTCACTCGCAATTTCCTACTTGGAAGAAATCGTCCGGTCATTTCCGGAGGAAAAGGCGATTCAGAAGCGCCTAGTCGAATTGTATGGCCGCTTTGGGCAGATCCAGCAAGCAATCGACCATCTCACGCGGATGCTGGAGAAGTTTCCCGACGATGCAGAACTGCAAGTCGAGCACATGAACTATCTGATGCGGGCGCGAAAGTTCGACGGGCCGGACGGAGCACTCGCCAAAGCCAAGAAGATCATCGGATACGACGACAAGACCGACACTTTTGATGCCAAGAAGGCCATCGGGCCTCACGAGCCCACTGCCTACGCAAACTGCGCCGCCATGCTGCGGTCGGTCCAGGACAAGCCCGAACTTGCCGTCCGGGTGATGGACCAATTGGTCAAAGAGAATCCGGAGCTGCCGGCGGCCTATTTGCAGCGTGGCCAATACTACATCAGCACGGGCGAACCGACGCGCGGGCAGCGAGACATTTCCAAGGCCTACCAACTCGCACCGAAAGACGCTGATGTGTTGCTTAGCATGGCAACTAGCGCCGAGACGAGCGAGCGCTATGACCGGGCCCGTGAATACTTGGAAGCAGGCAAAAAAGAACACCCCGACGACTCACGCTTCTATCAGGGCCTGGCCGGACTAGAAATGAAGGACCAGAAATACGAAGAAGCACTGGCGATTATCGCTGATGGCCTGAAGGCGGTGCCCGCCGAACAGACGCAGAACTTGCTGTTCTACAAGGCCGAACTGCAGCTCATGAACAGCGACCTCTCCGGCGTGCGACTCACCGGCGAGGAGATGCGCAAATCCGGCTTTAGCAACGACTTCGTCCGCTGGATCAACGCACGCATCCTGCTCGCACAAAATAAATGGTATGAAGCCAGTCAGGAACTGGCCGAGTTGCAAACGAAGTTCGGCGAAGACGGCCCCTACTCGGACACGCTCGCCATGCAACTAGGCTTGGCCTACGAGAAATCTGGCCAGGTGGACAAAGCCGAATCGACGTATCAAGGCGTATTGTCACGAAATCCAAAAAATGAACCTGCTGCGGCGGGCGTGAAGCGCGTGAAGATGATGCTCGGCGTCCACGAGAAAGATCCTAAGACCGGCGATTTGGACGCCCAGGTTGCTAAGATCCTCCAGCAGCCCAAGGCCGAGCAAGACTGGACGAAAGTCGATGGCGAACTCGCCGCACTGGCGAAAGAACGCAAAATCGAAGGGGCAGCCCTCGATTTGTTTTGGGCCCGCTTGATGCTTGCCCGCGAGAACTTCGCGGAGGCCCGCAAGCGGCTGGTGGCTGGCCGCAGCAAAGACCCCGAGAATCTCGAAATTCAGCGGATCGCAGTCGTATTGTTGCGGGCCGAAGATCCGCAGGACGGCCCGGCAAAATCACTGCGACTGTTAGATCAGATCGTGGAAAAATTCGGCGACAAGCCTGAACTGCGGCTGGATCGGGTCGACTGCTTGATTGCAATCAACCAACAGCAGCGCGACGACGACAAGTTGAAACAAGAAATGACGGCGATCAGCAAGACTCCTTCCTCTTGGACGGAAAGCGAAGAAGTAGCCTTCTGGAATGGAATGGCAGGGCGCTATTTGGCGCTCGGCATGCGTGAAGAAGCGGAACTCAGCCTGGACAATGTCGTGGAACTGAGACCGAACGAACTGCCGACGCTTGTGGCGATGTTCGGCCTGGCTTTGGAGGCCAACGACGACGTAGGAATGAAAGATGCCCAGGACAAAATCCTCAAGGTCGTCGGCAGCAAATCGGACAGTAATTGGCTCTACAGTGAAGCCCGCCGACTGCTTTCCCTCTATCGTCGCGGGCAGGCCGGCAAGGAGTCGCTTGCCGACGTCCGACAACTCACCGAACGCGCCATGAAGGAGCGGCCGAATTGGTTCGAACTCCAGCTCTTGAGCGCTGAATTGGCATTGCTCGAGGGCAATGAGAAAGACGCGCTCGAATACTTCGCCAAAGCTCAGGAGCTCGGTCGGCCAAATTCGAACGCCGTGTTGCAGCACGTGCGGCTGTTGCTGAACAATGGACGTTTTGAGCCGGCCAAGAATTTGATCGAGCAACTCCCCGAGAACGTACGCGAAGGCGATCTGGGCCAAGTCTATGCCGAGGTCCTGCTCAACACCGGTAACATCGATGAAGCCGTAACGATCATTAAGAAATTCGCGGAAGCCGCTCCAGACGCTGCCGATCGCCAGTTGGCGCTCGGACAGATGCTGACTCGCGCAGCAACTGCCCCGATCAATCGGAAGCACATCGCAAGGAATGGCTGTCCCAGGCGGAAGTCGCACTCAAGTCGGCCGTGAAGCTCGGCCCGGAAGTTCCGCAAGCCTGGCTGGCCCTGTTGACCTATCAGGTCGTGCAGAAGGATTTCGACGGCGCGAAGCAAACGCTCCAACAAGCCCAATTGGGACTGCCGGAAGATCAGTTGGTCGCTGTGCTCGCCAAAGGCAACGAGATCATGGGGCAATGGTTCAACGCGGAGACTGTCTACAAGACGGCCCTCGAAGCCCAGCCAGACAATCTATTGCTGGGTCAAGAATTGGCAACTTTCTATTTGAGCCAGGCGTATCCTCGGCCCGACAAGGTTCTCAAAGCGACGCCGCTAGTAAACAAGATTTTGCATGCCGGCGCCGATGGCAAGTTGCAGCCCAACGATGCGAGCCTAATGTGGGCCCGTCGCGCCGCCGCCCAAATGTTGGCGGCAACGGGTGAGTATCAGCAGCTGCGCAAGGCCGAGAATCTATTGGCGTCGAACGCACTCGAGGGCGACCTGCCAGCCGAAGACCGCATTCGGATGGCACAGATTCTCGCCTCGCGTCCCGACCCCATCTCGCGCCGCAAGGCCAAAACCCTGTTTGAACAGGTGCAGAAGGATCAGCGGCTGACCCTGAAAGACGAGATGACGCTCGGTCAGCTCTATTTCGCGCTAGGCGAATGGGAAAAATGCAAACGGCACATGCAACGCACCGTCGCACGTAACCCATCGTCTGTCGACGCCCGAGCCCTGTTTGTGGACATGATCCTTCAGCGCGACGACGAAGGCGACATGCCCGAGGCAGTCCGCCAATTGCAGAAACTGCGCGAGCTGGCGCCGAACGACATCCGTACCATCCGTTTGATGGTACAAGTCGGCGCCAAAACTGGCCGCGAACAACAAGTGAGATCTTACCTGCTCGGCATGCTACCCAAGGAATCCGATCCGGCAAAACTTGATGAGCGGCAAATTCCGCTGATGGAGTTCGTCGCCTCGCTGCTCGTGTCGCTGGACGATCTCGACAATGCCGAAAAAGTCTATCGCACGATCGTCGCACGCGACCCACAAAAGTCGCTCGCCCTGGCCGAATTCCTCGGCAATCACCGCGACGTCCAGCAGAGCATGGATTTGCTGGACAGCGTTTACAAGCCCGAACTTACCGATGGCGTGGTCCGAGTTGCCGTGGGTGTGGTCCGGGCTCGCCGCGACGACGTTGGCGAAAAATACGATAGCCAGATCCAGGCCTGGCTCGACCGCGGCGTCCTCGAGAATCCCGACTCGGTGCCGCTGCTGATGTTGCAGGCCGAATTCGCCGACGTGGAAAAGAACTATGACGAGGCGGCCGCAATTTACAAGAAGTTGCTCGCACGCAATGACGTCACGGGCTTCACGCGCGCCGTCGTGCTGAACAATCTGGCGTTCTTAGTGGCACTTGCCGGCAACGAAGCGGACACGGGCGTCGACCCGCTCAAGCTCGTGCAAGAGGCCACTCAGATTCTCGGGCCCACCGCCGATATCCTCGATACCGAAGCCGTAGTCTACACCGCCAAAGGCGACTACCAGAAAGCTATTCGCGATCTGGATAATTCCTTGACCGACAATCCCACGCCGGCTAAGTATTTCCATAAAGCCGTCGCTCATCTGGGCGCCGGCGAGAATACGGACGCGATCAAGGCCTGGGACGATGCCCACAAGCAAGACAAGGACGTTCGGTCGACTTTAAATCGCATGGAGTTTGAAAATTACGATCGCACCAAGGCCAAGATCGAACAGATTCGTGGCCAGAGCCAGAAACTAACACGCGCGGCGGGCTAACAAGCTTGCCCAGCGGCAGCCGGGGGTCCCATTTGATGATTACGATGCGAAGCTGCTGCAGTTCGGCTGGGCTCGTCCTGGCTTGCCTGTCGTCCACGATCGCCGCCGCGGCGCCGCCCACCAGTGCTGGCGGCGACGCGTACAGTCGCGGAGTACAGGCCTATTTTTCCGGCAACTGTACCGAGGCCGAACCGCTGCTGATGGAGGCAACGGGCCAGAATCCCAAGGACCCGCGACCCTATTATTTCCATGGCCTGTGCCTGCTCCGCCAGGGACAAATCGACCAAGCGCGGTCCGACTTCATGGTCGCCGCCGCGCTCGAGGCCCGTTCGCGCCGCAGCTATCCGGTCGGCAAGTCGCTCGAGCGCGTGCAAGGCGGCGATCGGCTGTTGCTGGAGCAATATCGTTGGCGCGCACATCCCGGCGCCCCGGCACCAAACCTCGTCGCCCCAGTCGAAGCGAATCGCCGCGGATCGATTGCGATCACGTCCGATGCAGGCGTGCTCCGACAAGCGGCGTCCGTACCTCTCGATGAGTTGGCTCACTCGGTCAGCCTGGCCGATTTGAGCGGCCCCGCTGAGATGGCCCCCGCAACGACCGCGTCGGCTCTCGCCGAGCAGCCAGCCCCGCAAGCGGCGCATGGCGCTGTCAGTGATACCGACTCGTCGTCCGTCGCTGCAGGCCCTGCAGACAATCCCTTCGGCGACGATCAGCAGACCCCACAAGATGGCAAGATTCCCTCCAGCAAGTTGATGGGAATTGTCGGTCGGGCGATTTTGCAAGCGGCACCCGTCCCGTCGGTGGAAACATTGCGCGATCAACTGCCGTCGGTCCCGCTTCCCATCGGTAGCGACCCAACTCCGCCGGCCGACACCGATACCGACACCAACTTCGATGCGACTTTTGCTCCCGCCGAGGAAGACGATCCATTTTTTGAATCGATTCCAGCCGAAGCCGAAGCGGAGCCGAGCGAAACGGCCCCGGAAGCGATGGAAGAGGACCCCTTTGGCGGATTTTGATCCCGGTCCCGCAAGCTATATTAGAATTGGTATTCGAGCACTCTATCGAGCGAAAAACGACATGTATCGTTGCAACTCTATCGTACTGACCGCGATCGCAATCGCCTGCCTCAGCACACTTGCCAGCACAGGCTGTCATCGCGAGCCCGCGTCAACGGCCGAAGCGGAGTCCGACCACGCCGGTCCCGCCGAGAGCTTCGCCGAGATTGTCGAGGTATTCAAGGACGGGATGGAGTCTCCGGGCGGCGAGGCGAGTGCCTTCGTCGCCAGCGGCGCTACCGCCAGCACACGGTTTCAAGTTCACAACACGGTCACTTCTGAATTGACGGAACCGGCAAATCCCGGTGACCCCTATCGCGGCACGATTACCGTCTCCAGCCAGTCGATCTATTCGCTCCGCCGAGTGCCGGGCGACGATGACGATAAGAAATCGAAAGACGACCAGCGCCCGCATTCAAACAATGGCTTCAGCCTGCTCGAAGAGGGCGACGCCAATTCCAGTTTCAAGTCCTTTGATCAAGGTCTTGTCGCTCCCGGGGAAAGTGACAAGTCCGACACAGACGACGTCATGACAGTTCAACGGCGCCCGGACAAAGTCGATACCAACTACGACCTCCTCTACAAAGGGGGACGCTGGGAACTGGTCACCAAGCTCGATCCAAAAACGGAAGCGTCCGTCGCCAACGCGTTCGACCGCGCGCTCCGCTTGCAGCCCTGAGCCCATTCGCCGGGTGAATTTTCCCCGCGGGGCATTCGTGTTGGGCCACCGACGGGATTTTTCCCGTAGGTCAGACGCCCGCTTGCCGGTATCTTGTGGTTACCCCATCTGCCGCGTTGTGCGCGATGGGGTCTCCAACTATCCGGCAGGCTTTTGATGGCTCGCATCACGTTTTACGGCGCCGCTCGCACGGTCACCGGCTCGAAGTTCCTTCTCGAGGCCGGCCCTGCCAAAGTGCTCGTCGATTGCGGCCTGTTCCAAGGTCTCAAGCAGCTGCGTCTCAAGAATTGGGAGCCGACTCCCTTCGACCTCAAGTCGCTCGACGCCGTCGTCCTTACGCACGCCCACCTCGACCACACCGGCTACTTGCCCCGCATTGTTCGCGAGGGGTACGTTGGGCCGATTTACGGCACCGATGCGACCAACGAACTGGCCGAGCTGATCATGCTCGATTCGGCCAAGTGCCAGGAACAAGAAGCCGACTACGCCAACCGCAAGGGCTACTCCAAACACAAACCCGCCTTACCGCTCTATGTAGCCGCCGACGTCGAACGCGCCGTCGAAATGCTCCGCACGACCGAGCGCGGCAAATGGTTTTCGGCTGCCGAGCCAATCTGGATGCGCTACCACGACGCCGGCCACTTGCTCGGCTCGAACTCGATCGAAGTCGAGATCCGCGATTCCAAGCCGCCACTGCGGATCACTTTCTCGGGCGACGTCGGTCGCTACGACGGTCCGCTCTACCACGACCCGGTTCCACCCGCCCCGTGCGACTATCTCGTCTGCGAAAGTACCTACGGCGATCGCGATCATCCCGAAGCCTCGATTCTCGACGGCCTGGAGCGCGTCGTACTCGGCTCGATCCAGCGAGGCGGCGTGATGTTGTTGGCGTCGTTCGCCGTCGGCCGGGCGCAGCAACTGATCTACTTACTGCAAGTGCTCAAGAGTGACAATCGCATTCCCGATTTGCCGATCTATCTCGATAGCCCCATGGCCTGCAACGCGACGTCGATCTACCGCCAGCATCGTGAAGACCACGATCTCGCCGAAGGCGAGCTCGACGATGCGCGCCCCGTCCTCGCCGGACCCAGCGTCCACCTGTGCCGATCCGTCGACGAATCGAAGGCCCTCAACCACATCACCGGCCCGGCCGTGATCATCTCCTCAAGCGGAATGATGGACGCCGGACGCATCGTACACCACCTCAAGTATCGCCTGCCAAGCACAGAAACACCGTCGTGCTCGGTGGCTTCATGGCCTTCGGCACCCGTGGTCGAATGCTCCAAGACGGCGCAAAATATCTCAAAATGCACGGTCAGCAGGTGCAGGTCCGTGCCGCAATCGAGAAAGTCCCCGGCCTTAGCGGCCACGCCGACCGCAGCGGACTCCTGCGCTGGCTCAAGCCGCTCACACCACCCAAACAAACCTTCCTCGTCCACGGCGAACCAAAATCCGCCGAAGCGCTCGGCCAAACACTCCACGACGAGCGGGGCTGGAACATCACGATTCCCGACCTCGGCGAATCGTTCGAACTTACGTAATTCACCGCGGGCCTCATGCCCAGTGTTCATATAGAACCGACTTCGCCATGGAACAACAAGACACCGCCGAAGCCAATCGCCAGGCCATTCTCAGTTCGCCGAGCTACCGGCTCGCGGAATACGATTTCGACTTTCTCAAGCGCGACGACATTCGCCACGTGCGGATGACGCTCGAACTCTTGAAAACCGAAACGCTGCTCCGCGACCACAACGTCAAGGCGACGGTCGTTGTCTTCGGCAGCGCCCGCATCGTGCCACACGAGGTTGCCGAAGAACGGCTGCGCGAAGCGGTTGAAGCCGCGGCGAAGCGCCCGCGCGACGCAAAGGCAAAACGGGCAGTCGAGCGGGCCAAGAGCGTGCTCGCCAAGAGTCGCTTTTACGACGAGGCACGCGGTTTCGGCCGACTCGTTTCGACCGTCTGCCAGGTCGAGGGCCGCAATGATTTCGTCATCGCAACGGGCGGTGGGCCGGGAATCATGGAAGCCGTCAACCGCGGCGCGTTCGACGTCGGCGCCAAGAGCGTCGGCTTCAACATCGACTTGCCCCACGAACAGGAGCCGAATCCCTACATCACGCCTGACCTCTGCTTCCGCTTCCATTACTTTGCCATTCGCAAGTTTCACTTCATCCTCCGCGCCAAAGCGCTGGTCGTCTTCCCCGGCGGCTTCGGCACGCTCGATGAGATGTTCGATACCCTCTGCTTGCGTCAAACACGACGGATGCAGGCGATCCCGATCATTCTCTACGGCCGCGAATACTGGGAATCGATCGTCGACTTCCCCAAAATGGCGGACGAAGGCGTGATCGATGATGAAGACCTGAAACTGATTTCTTGGGCCGAATCGCCCGAAGAAGCCTGGAAAATCATCGCCGACTTCCACGGTGTCAAATAGCATCCCATTTAACGGCGGAGCTGCTCCGCACTCGAATGGAGAAACGCACATGACCGAACAACCCGCAGCCCTGGTCACCGGCGGAGCCGCCCGCGTCGGTGCAGTAATCGTCCACACTCTGGCCGAAGCCGGCTACCGCGTAGCAATCCACGCCAACACTTCGCTCGATCGCGCCACCATCCTGGTCAAAGAACTCGGCGACGCCGGTCACGAAGCCGCCGCGTTCGGTGCCGACCTCCGCGACGAAGAGGCGACACGAGCGATGATCGACCGCGCTCGTCGCCACTTCGGCCGGCTCGACCTCGTCGTGAACAATGCCGCGACTTGGGCACCCACGCCGCTCGAGACCGTCGCCGCCGACGACGTCCGCCGGTTCTTTGAAGTGAACACCGTGAGCACATTCGTTTGCTGTCAGCAAGCGGGCTCGCTGATGAGCGAGCAACCCACGGGCGGCGCGATCGTCAACATCGGCGACTGGGCCTCGGCGCGGCCCTATCGCGATTACAGCGCCTACTTTGTTTCGAAAGGCGCCGTCCCCACCATGACTCGCGCGTTCGCCGTCGAGCTGGCGCCGCGGGTGCGCGTGAACGCAGTGCTGCCCGGTCCCGTGCTCATGCCGGAGGAACTCCCCAAGAGCGTCCGCGAGAGAGCCGTGAAAGGCACGCTGCTCCAGCGGGCCGGCCGTCCGGAAAACATCGCCCACGCGGTGCTGTTCCTCGCCCAGAACGACTTCGTGACAGGCGTCTGCCTGCCGGTCGATGGCGGGCGGACAATCGGCAATACGGACTAAGCCCCGCATCGGGGCTGGATGATAGCAGCCTGTCCCTCCGCACCCGCCGCACGATCGCCCCGAAAACCGGCCATTTCCCGCGGTTTGGCCGATCCGGTTGCTTGCTTCATGCGTAGTGAACGTCATAATACCGAAGCAGTGAAACAGGGCCGGGGCGAATTCTGCCTCAGAACGGACTCGAATCCAGCCGGCATTTCGGATAAAAAACGTCGCTGCCCCTTTAGCGACGAGCCGCGCGGTGCGCCCCGTTGCCAATCGATTCACCATCCCCGCTGGGTCGCGCTACCCGCGAATCTACCAAATCAAGGAAATGGCGATGAACATGTCGCGTTTGAGTTTTAGCTTGTGGACACTTTCGTTGACCGCTGCACTTGGCTGCCTCCTTTGGCAATCCGCGCGGGCGCGGAACCGGCCGATGGAGGCGCGGCGGAAGTAGTCGTGTCTGACGGCAACGATTTTAAAGTGCCGACCGGCGACGCCGCCGCGCTGTTGGCATTCATCGAGAAGGTGGCCAATCCCCAAGAAGAGTTCGCCTCCGACGCCGAGTTGCAAAAATACTTGAACGGTGTTTCCCAGGCGATTAACGAAGCCACGGACAAGGTCCTCGCCGGCGAAGCGACTGACCGCCAGCTGATCGACGCTATCGAATGGAAAATGGAAGCTCAGCGAATCCGCCAAAAACTGGGCGACGCCGATGCCAACAAGCAAGCCGACGAATTCCTGGCAGGGCTGAAATTCGACGAGCGTCCGACCGTCCAAAAGGCAGTCGACGAAATTCGCCAGAATCATCTAGCCATGCAGCAACAGATGGAACTGATGACGAAGCTGCAGCAATGGTCGCGCCTCACGCCCGCCCAACGCTCCGAGACCACCGATTGGCTGATCAAGACGGTCAAGTCCGGCACGCCCACCGGCGCCCATGCGGGCATGCTTGCCATGTTCGTCCACAACATCTCGGACTCGCCCGACAGCGATTTGGCGAAAAAGGCGCTGGGCGAGCTGTTGCCAGTCCTCAGCCAGAGCGACAGCCCGGCCGTCGAAGAGCGGCTCCCCATGCTCGAAGGCTTCAACCGCCGATTGAATCTGCCCGGCAATAAGCTTGAACTCACTGGCAAACTACTCGACGGCACAGAGCTCGATTGGAACGCTTACCGGGGTAAAGTTGTCCTCGTCGACTTCTGGGCCACCTGGTGCGGACCTTGCCGCGCCGAAGTGCCCAATGTGCTGGAAAATTATTTGAAGTACCACGACAAGGGATTCGACGTCGTCGGCGTCTCGCTCGACGAAAAGCGATCCGACGCCGAGGATTACGTCAAACAGACCAACATCCCCTGGCCATCGTTGTTCGACGGGGCCGAAGACGCCTCCGGTTGGCAGAGCCCGATGGCTGTGAAATATGCCATCACCGGCATCCCCACCGCCATCCTCGTCGATCAGGAGGGTAACGTTGTGAGCATGCAGGCCCGCGGCCCACGACTCGGCGCGCTGCTCGAAAAACTGCTCGGCAAAGCACCCGGTCGCGAATCCTCGGCCGTCCAGATCACCGACGAAGCCGAGCGGACCGTACGCAACGGCGTCCGCTGAGCCATCGCGCTGATTGCGTTTACGCGATGGGCGTCGCCCCGGGCGGCGGCGTCCCCTTGCCGGTGCGGACATAGTCGCTCCGCTTGAGGGCGTATTCGTCTGGGGATGGGAGTTCTGGGAGCGCCTCTCCCGGCGACTGCGCGGCATCAAATAGCTTCTGCAAATACGGCCGGCACCAGCCGCAGCCCGTGCCCGCGCCGTAGCAGTCGGCGAGCTGCCCCACGCGCTGGGGCCGCTCGATCCGCAGGTAATTGACCACTTTGCGCTTGGTGACGTGAAAGCATAGGCAGAGTTCGTCGTCGGGTTCCATCTACTTCAACCTCGCATCATGTCGTCGACGAAGCGATTTCAGCGGTGCTTATTCTGCTCAAGTCGGGCGAGTCCCGCGGCGCCGATGTGGCCGGCGTCGCCGCCAAGCGTCGCAAACTCGATCTGCACCACGGCGCGCAGCGGCTCAAGCAGCCGCGGCCGCACTTCATCGCGGATCTTCTGCAGAAATTCGCGCCCCAATGGACTCGTCGGCCCGCCAAAATTCATCGCCCCGCCCAGCACCACGGCCTCGGGGTCGATCGTGTGCACAAATGTGACGATGCCGATCGCCAGCCAGTGGGCCGTCTCCATCACGACGCTCCGCGCCAGCGGGTCGCCCTGTTCCGCTTCCTCGGAGACCATCAGCGGTGTGATCGGCTCGCCCTTGCGGTGTCGACGGGCGAGCGAGCTGGCTTCGCTCGCTCCCAACGCGTCGGTCGCGCGGCGAATCACCGCGCCGGCGCAAGCATAGGCCTCCAACGAGCCGCTCTTGCCGAGCGAATCTTGCCAGGCGTCCTTGGCTGGATTCACCAAAATGTGGCCGCATTCCCCACCGCAACTATGCGCGCCTTCGACCAGTGTGTCGCCGATGATGATTCCGCCGCCGATGCCCGTGCCCAGCGTGATCAATACCAGGCTGTCGTGCTCAGCGCCCGCCCCGCGCAAAACTCACCGTAAGCGGCCGCGTTCGCGTCGTTCGCAAACGTCACCGGAATCTTCAAGTGCGACTTGAGCCGCTCGCGGATCGGAAAGTCCCACCAACCCGGCAGATTGCCCGGCCGCAGGATCACGCCCGCCGAAATGTCCATCGGCCCGGGCGTCGCGATGCCGGCTCGCACCACATCCGACCGCGCGACGCCCGCCTCGTCGATTAATTGCGATACGACCCCAGCCATTCGCACGCAGGCATCTTCGGCGCCCTTGTCCTGCTCGGTCGGCATTGAGTGGTAGGCGAGCGTCTGACCCGCGTCGTCGACCAAACCGATCTTGATGTTGGTACCGCCGACGTCGATGCCGACGAAAAAAGGCTTTCGCGCGTCTTTAGCAGAGGTCAACGAATCGGGCTGGGGCATGGCTAGTCGCGAGGCTCAGGAGGATGATTGACGGGCTGAAAGGGGCATAGCAGAAGTTCAAATATAAAGTGCCGTCACACGACAAGCTATGCCGTCGAGCGCAACTCCGTCGAACAAACGTCCTGACGAAATTCGCTTTCGCCCACTTCTTCGCAAAGATCGCGCAATTGCGACGGCAGATTGAGATCCGACGCCAGGCAGAATCGCCCATCCACGGCCCGGCCGAAGACCAGAAATCGGCAACCAAGTGCCGCGATGCGGGCGACGGAGGAGGCACGCTTCTTGTAATCGCCCTCGTAATACTTTTCGTCGGCGATGCGGGCGATCGTATCCGCACCAACGACAAACACGGCTCCCCGCGCGAGGGCCGCCTTTTCGGCAAACGTCGCGGCCCGTGTCAGCAATATAGGATGATCGGTCAGACCCGCGAGCCGCGATTCGATCTCAAGGAAATCAAGCATCGGCTTGTCGACATTGACGATTGAGAGTTCGAGCGTGACCGGCGCGCCGTAGTGGGCCGACGCGAATTCGATCATTTGTCGATGCCCATCGTGGAGCGGATTGAATGCGCCCGAGAAAACGACGCGCGGCGGTTCGGAGCCGCGAATGGCGACTGCGCTCGCCGAGCAGCAGTTCAGTCCACTCCGACGGTGCTTGCTTTTCGCGGCGCGTCACGGGTTCGTCGTTCGAAGGAGCCTGCGGACGATCACTTGTGGCGCCCGATGCTTCGGCGACTGCGTGCAACACCAGTTCAGCCGCGATCGCCTCTTCCTCCGCTCGCGCCCTCCGGCCCTTTACCAATTCGCACGAATACGAAACCGTAGCCGTTGCCGATTGCCAGGCGACGTGGACGCGATGGGCGCCGCGCTTGGGCTCGTGTCGTTGCCAAGCTCGCCGTCGCTCCGATCGCGTAGAGCGTGCGCGGATCGGCGTCCGACAAAGTGCGGGCCCGCTCGAATCCAGACATTGCCATCGCCCGCGCGGTTGGCTCGCTACACGCCTGATCGAACTTACCACCGAGCCATTCCGCGAGTGCAGTCGCGGAGTAGGGCACGCGCGCCTCGAGCACGGTCGCCGACGCACCCGGGACGCTGAGCAGGTCGGCAATCGCTTGGCTGCCGCCGCCGGTGAGCGACACGACGCAGCTGCGGCCCGCAGCGTGAATTCGCTCAATGAGCTTGTGTGGATTCGATGGTTGGCTCGACACTGCCATCCGTGCGTCTCTCCTGGGGCCAGCCTCCAGTCTAACAATTTGCGTCCGCCGGCTCACCCGCCGACGTTGCTATTTCGCAACATATGGCTGCCGCGATGTTTCCAGCAGGCCGCGCGGCTCACCGTGTGTTGGGCGAATTCCTCGATGAAAAGCGGCGAATGTGCGAATCGGCGCATGCCGGCACGCTGATTGCCCTCCTATCGCTCCATGATCGACGTTCAGGAAATCAATGATCTGGAAGAGCTCGCTGGCTACCGCCTGGCCTGGAACTCCTGGCTGGCGAATTCGCCGCGGGCCACCTTCTTCAACACCTTCGATTGGCTTGAAAACTACTGGCGGCACTTCGGTGAGAATCAGAAACTTCGGGCCTTGATCGTCCGCTCCGCCGGTGTGCCGATCGGTATTCTTCCGCTCTGCGTGCGACGCGAGCGACATCGCCTCGGTTCGGCACGCGTGCTCACCTATCCGCTTGATGGCTGGGGCTCGTGGTATGGGCCGATCGGTTCTGAACCGGCCGTGACGATGCTCGCGGCGATGCAGCATATCCGCCGGACAAAGCGTGACTGGGATCTCGTCGACCTGCCTTCGACCGCTCCGCCCGCGCGCGACGGTGCCCGAGTCGGGCGGTCGATGCGGGTGGTGGGTTTGATTTCCGAGCAATCGGCCTACGACACTCGTTCGCTCGTCGAATTCAATGGCGGCTGGGACAGTTATTTGGCCAGCAAATCGTCCAAAGTGCGGCATGATTTGCGGCGAGTGTTGCGGCGCAGTTTCGACAACCCCGACTTCGAAATCATCCGCCATCGACCGGCGCCGGCCCGCGAGGGCGACGGCAATCCGGCTTGGGACCTGTTTGCCATGTGCCAGCAGGTTGCGCTTGCCAGTTGGCAGGCAAATTCCACGACCGGAACCACGCTTACGCACGATCGGGTGCGGCACTTCTTGCGTGATGCGCATGCGATCGCCGCTCGCAATGGGATGCTCGATATGAACTTGCTGCTGGTCGATGGGCGGCCGGCGGCGTTTGCTTACAACTACCATTTTCACGGCCGGCTGACTGGGTTGCGGTTTGGTTACGATGCTTCGCTCGGGATTTCTGGATTTGGCACCGCGCTCTTGCTGCGGTCGATCGAGGATAGCTTCACGCGGGGCGACCATTCGCTGGATTTGGGGCCGGGCGAAACGCGGTTCAAGCAGCGGCTGCGGACCGATTCGGAGGCTATTTACCGGATGACTTACGCGCCGCTTGGTTCGTGGCGGTCGCAGGTGGTGCGGGTTTCGCGGTGGGCAAAGCGGTATTCGGCCACGGCGGATGCTGGCGGCAAGGCGGCTTCGGCTTAGGTGAGCAGTTAGGGGAGTAGGGGAGTAGAACAGCAGCTTGCTGCCCTCGTGGGCGAGCCGCCTAAAGGCCCGCGATTGCGGTTCTTTAGGCGTCTCGCCACGTAGGGTGCCGTCCCCCCATTATGCCGACGACCCAGTGGGCGATCGTCGGTCGGCATGAACCCATTGTGCGATTTGCTCACGGGGACCGTGATTGGGCGGTTTTGCGCAGTGTCTCCGTTTGGGGGAAGACAGAAGGGGGCTGGCGGTCTTGGCGATTTGGCGAGTTCGCGGCGAGACGTAGCTCGCCGGCTAACTGCGTCAGAAGCCGGTTTGGGCTTCGGAGATTTCGGCCGCCTTCTGTTCTTGCATGGCGGCTGCTTCGCGGGCGAGCTTGAAGCCCGGTCCGGCGCGTAGTACTGCACATCGTCGGTGAGGTACCAGGGGCTCGGTAGCGTCTGGCCGGCGTAATCGCTTTGGCAGCCGGTCGCCATCAGGGCGGCGGGCACGACGAGGCACGCGGAGAGCCAGGCCCAGGCGGCCGACTTCGATTTTTGATTGTTGATTCGCATCATCCTGCGGTCACTCCGTCGAGCGAAAAGAGCCAGCGAGCGGAAACAGCCCGTGCGGCATAATCGTTATCGTCCTCCGGATCGGCAAAGGTTAACAGAAAGGTTGAGAGTTGAGGGTTGAGAGTTGAGAGCAGTGCATGCAAAGGGGAGAAAGTAGAGAGCGGTGAGTAGGTGAGTCGGTGAGTAGAGAGTTGAGGGTTGAGAGTTGAAAGTCTGCGATGGCTTCTGCTTGGGGTTTTGAAATTCAGATCTCGCGGGCTCGAGGTCGTAAGTTGTTGGCTGGTCGTGCTTTTGGGTTCGTGGGTTTTGAAGGGAGCGGCTGTTTTCATTTCAAAACGTGTCCACGTGGATCGTTACTTGTTGTGGCGTAACAGGTTGCGTGCGAAAGGTTTTGAAATGGTGGATTTCATTAAGGACTCAGGGATCAGGGTCAGGATTCAGGAGTCAGGGGTAGGGGGAAGCAGGGAGGAAGACGAATTATGAAGGATGCAAGATGGAACAGGAGATAGCGGAGGAGTAGAGATAGCATCGAACCGGGTAGGGTTCCCGGCACATGGCGAACGAACGGCCGTCAGCCGGCGGGAGATTGCTGCTCAGCTCGCCGAGGGATGGGGGAAGGGTTGACCACGAACTGCACGGATAGCACGAATGCAATGCACGACTGGGCAGCTGGGGTGCGCTTGTCGGTTTTCCACTGGTTTCTCTCGACTGCTGACATTTGCGACTCTCGACGTTTGCG
The DNA here is from genome assembly GCA_963847905.1 of uncultured Planctomycetota bacterium. Classification (GTDB taxonomy): domain Bacteria; phylum Planctomycetota; class Planctomycetia; order Pirellulales; family Lacipirellulaceae; genus DASYDU01. The sequence continues at coordinate 300,233 of CAWKBP010000015.1, forward strand.
CAGGTTTGAACCGTGAAGAAGGACGATGACGCGGTAGCCGACGGCGAGGATGGCCTTCAGACACCCGCCATTCTCAGGAGAACTGAAAAGTTAAAATTAACCGCCGGGCCTGCAAGTCTTTGTGTCGGGCTAGCAAGCAGGTCACGAATTGTCAGTCCGGCATGCGGTCGCGGAGAGGATGGCGAAGCGGTTGGCGGTTGGCTGAGAGCTGAGAGCTGCATGGTCCACTTCGACGGATGGCTGCGAGGAGGCACGAGAGGGCGCACAATCAACGCCTTGTTGGGATAAACTTGGGTCCGCGGGAACTTGCGGATACGTGTTGAGCTCGATGAGTGGACGTGCGAATTTCGAATGACAGATGAGAAATTTCAAACGATTGACGGCGGATGGCTGGCTCTCGACTCTGGACGCTCGACTCTCGACTCGTCGTGGCTCTCGACTTTTGCGAAGCATGAACCGCCAAGGAAGACAAGATCGCCAAGGGAGGAATTGAGTTCGAGCAGTTGCTGCTTGCCGAGCCGACCGAAGCTGCGCTTCGCAGCCCGCGGACGCGTCGCGGCATGCAGTCGATACGAGGATCCGAAGTCGGTACGGTACTGCCTGAGCACTGAGTTGCTGGGTCAGGTCCCTTACTTCCGCCACCTCGGGATTCCGACGACCAGAGCCACAAAAGTTGCAGCTGCGGCCAGATCAACCACCATGGAATATCAAATTCGAGTGTAATGGACGACCACGGGCCATTCCTCCCACCGGACATTCTAGCCGACGGGAATCCGGCTGGTACAATCAGGGGCATGGTAGACCCGATCTGGCATGTAACGGTCCCGTGGTGGGCTGCCAGATTGCGAATTATGATTGGCGTCTTCGCGGTCTTTCGCATCATCCACGTCTACCGCTCGAAATGACGCCCTCCGAACGCCGCACCGCCTGTATCCGGCTACTGGCCGAACGTAGGTGATCTATTGTACGGCGATGCATTTTGATCGATCGGAGTCCAGGATGCTTTGGTCGCTCGTACTGCCGTTCTATATAACCTGTGTTCTGCTGGCGGCGGTGGTGATTTTGGCGATGATTGCGGCGCCGAAGGTTGGTTGGCGACGGGGGCGAATGTTTGCGTGGGGAGCGGTGCTGGGGATCGTTGCTTTCGTCCCTTCGTGTACCGTCGTAATGAAAGCTGCCAACGCGGTTCGGCTAGGCGTTGGGAACTATGAGAATTACGATGCGATTTGGGACCGGAGGTTTAAGCGGTGGTTGCCGGAAGAGGCGACGGACATCGTGATGAAAAAGCGTATCAACGGATATGAGGCGAGGTTCAGGATTGATGGAACGGCACTCGAGCGGTGGCTCGATCGGTGTTGGTCGAACGTTGGGGGTAACGGCCAATACACGAACCGAGCCTGATGTTGATCGCAGCTTTCGTCCGGAGAAGATTGAGAGCGAAAGTTTGGTGCGAACGGTAACTGGCATCCATCACCCGATGTACGAGGTGGATAAAATTCGCGGGCCCCGAATGGTCGAATGCGGCGGGTACGATGTATCTGGTTTGATGAGAAGTCGGAGATGGCCTACCAGGTCATCGGTGTTTTGGTGAGACGATTGGCTCGGCAGGAGCGTCGCCCTCCCGATAAACTCTTCTCGCCCTTCCCTCGGGCAAACGACCGTCTACTTAGTCTCGAGACGAATGCGATTTCAGGCTCGGCCGTCGCGGCACGCGTCGGCATTTGATTCGGCTCGTGTATTCGACGTGGGATTTCGAACAAAGTTTCTCCCCGAGGTTCCAGCTGTGGAGTGGGTGCGGGGAGAACACGAGTTTGGGTTGCTGGGAAGGCCCTCCGCTTTGGCTCGCTGTCGCTCGACGTTGCGTCGCGGCTAACGGGCGGGGTGGTAGCGCGCTCCGCTTTGGTCGTTTGAAAAGCGCGCTCCGCTTTGGCTCGCTGGGGCTCGCCGTCGCGTCGCGGCTAACGGTTTGGGTGCGTCCTCGCGTTGCGGCAAACGGGATGGGCGGCGGGGGTGGTTGGTGTATTTAGTGATTTTTTTGCGTTTCGAGGGGCGTGGGGGTAGTTTGGTGGCGGTGGGGATTCTGTTAGCCGCGATGCGGAGGCGAGTTTTACGAGTTGCAGCAGAGCGAGGTGCTTGTGTGGGAGCGGGAATTATGTTGGCGAATCATTTGATCTTTGGGATGTATGGGTTTTGGTTGCCGAATGATCCGCGGGGGTCTTGGTCGGATTTTGTGGGATCTTGGGAATTGTTCCGTTATGGAGCGGCGACCAAGACGACGGCGACGCGGTCGCTGGCGGGGCTAGCGCACGATCGCGGGTTGCGGTTGGCGGCGAAGAAGGCGCTCTCGCGCGAGGCGGTGGTGTTGGATGGAGCACAGCGCGAAGCCGTGGCGGCGGGGTTTGGCGAGTATGCGGAGCGATCGGATGTGCGTGTTTTGGCTTGTGCGATTCTGAGTGATCATGTGCATCTGGTGCTGGGGAAGCATCGGCTGGCGGCGAAGCAGTTGGTGATTCAGTTCAAGGGCGAAGCGACGCGGGAGCTGATGAAGCAGGGGCTGCATCCGTTTCCGGCGGAGGGACGGCCAGCGAAGTGTTTCGCGCGGGGGGAGTGGGATGTGTTTCTGGACACGGAGGCAGATGTGTGGCGGGCGATGCGGTATGTGGAGGAGAATCCGGTGAAGGAAGGGCTGGCGCGGCAGGAGTGGGGGTTTGTGCGGCGGTGGGAGTGCGGGTGGTAATGCGAAGGCGCGCTCCGCTTTGGGTCGCTGGGGCTCGCCGACGCGTCGCGGCTAACGGGATGGGTGGTTTCGCACTCCGCTTTGGCTCGCTGTCGCTCGACTTCGCGTCGCGGCTAACGGGGATCGGCGCGTCGCGGCGAATGGGTGGGGAAATGCATTAAATCGCCGGATTGGGCGTGAGTTGCTACAATGGAGGGTGGAACAGGAACTCGTCTCTCGTAAGGGGCACTCTCATGAAACGAGCCACGGGAATTTTTGCCGGTTGGCGGTTTCTACTTCTAGGCACAGTGGTCGGCCTGATTGCGCGGGATGCACGCGCGCAGGTGGAGCAGATGCCTTCGCCCGGTTATTACGGGGCGGTCAACGAATTCTATGCGGGCCAGTACCGCGACGCGGAGCGGGCGTTTCGGCGGTTCGCGGCGACGGGGGTGCAGGCGAATCAGTCGCGGTGGATCGATACGATCTGTTACAACGCGATGCTGGGCGAGGTGCTCTATCACCAGGGGCGGAATGCCGAGGCGCTGGCGGCGTTCGATCAAGCCTGTTTGATGCTGTTGTCGTATCCGGACTTCATGCGGCGAGTGACGTTTGAGGATCCGCGGCCGGAGGGGAATCCGCAGCGGGTGCAAGTGCCTTGGGGGCCGGGGACGCGGCCGGTGACGCTGGGGAACTTTCCGCGGACGATGCAGATCGCGATGGGGAGCATGACGGGGGCGCAGGATGCGCTTCAGCGGGGCGGAACGTTTTTACAGCCACAGTATTGGCGCTTGAATGTGGCGGAGGTGATTCGGACGGCGGCGCTGGCGATGCGGCGGCGGAACGAGATTTTGGGTCCGCTGGGGAAGCACGATCGGATTTCGAAGGAGCTGGCGGCGACGATGTCGCGGCGGAATCTGACGGTGGCGAATCATTGGTCGCAGGGCTGGACGGAGCTGTTGGCGGGGATCGGCAAGGCGGGCGTGGGTGATGCGGCGGAGGCGAAGGCGCGGCTGGAGCGGGCGGTGATCGTGGGCGGGACATTTGATTCGCCGCTGTCGGGTGTGGCGCTGTTGGAGCTGGGCAAGCTGGCGATGGCGGCGGGTGACGCGAAGAGCGCGGGGCAATTGCTTTTCGACGCGAGCGTGACGGCTTATGCGTATGACGATTTGGATGTGGTGACGGAGTCGCTGCGGCTGGGATGGGTGAATTTTTTGGCGGCTGGTGGGCGGGGAGTTTATCAGCCGCTGGAACCGGCGGCGGCTTGGGCGCAGGGGAATCGGTTGTGGCATGTGGCGGCGACGTTGCGGTTGGCGTGGGCGGAGAACTTGCTGCGCGGCGGGAAGGTGGTGGACGCGGCGGCGGTGATTGAGGAGGTCGGGCGGCGGCTGGGCGAAATGCGCGGGTCGCGGCTGGGACTGCAGCAGTTGTTTTTGCAGGCGGTGGTGCAGGTGGGACGGGGGCAGGTTGACCCGGCGAGTGCGTCGCTCAATCGGGCGCTGACTGGGCAGCGGGTGGCGTCGGTGCGGAATTTTCAGATCGTGCGGGCGACGGAGCTCTACGATGCGGGCGAGATGTCGGCGCGGGTGGCGCCGGATGTGTACGGGCCGTTGCTCGGGGACGCGACGCCGGCGGATTGGTCGCAGCGGTTGTTTGACACGCTGGCAGTGATTTCGACGCCGCATGGGCCGGCGTTCGATCGATGGTTTTTGGCGGCGATCGAGCGGAAGGATGTGCCGATGGCGCTCGAGGTCTCGGAGCGGGCGAAGCGGGAGCGATTTTTGACGACGTTGCCGCTGGGCGGGCGGCTGCTGGCGCTGCGGGCGGTGCTTGAAGCGCCGGCGGGCGAGCTGACGCAGCAACCGACGCTCGAGCGGCAGCAGTTGTTGGCGAATTTTCCGGCGTACCGGACGCTGGCAGCGGCGGCGGCGCAGCTCGCGCAGCAGATTCGCGCGGGGTCGCTGGCTCAGGAAGGTGGGGCCGCGGGGTCGAAGCTGGTGGGGCAGCTGGACGAATGGAACAAGAATGTGACGGCGCGGGAGCAGATGCTGCTGGCGATGGCGCTGGCGCCGGTGCCGTCGACGATGATGTTTCCGCCGCTGCGGACGACGGAGGAGTTGCAGCAGTCGCTCGCGCCGGGCGAGGCGCTGGTGGTGTTTCACTCGGCGGGCGGGAATCTGTTTGGGTTTTTGGTGAGTCGGCAGACGGAGCACATGTGGCTGCTGGGCGAGGAGCGGCCGGTGCAGAAGGCGCTCGCGGATTGGCTCAAGGCGTTGGGGAATTACAGCGCGAACCGCGAGATGGCGGGGGACGACTTGTCGAGCGATGCTTGGCGCGAGCAGGCGGCGAAGATGTGGACGGGGTTGTTCGCCAACGCGCGGCTGGACTTGAGCAAGACAACGGACCTGGCGATTGTGCCGGACGGCTGGTTGTGGCATTTGCCGTTCGAGGCGTTGGTGACGCCGGCGGATAAGACTGCGGCGAAGAAGAAGGGCACGAACCCAGACGGCGGGATTGCGGCGGACGCGGCGATGTTGATTGAGCGGGTGCCGATCCACTATGGGCCGACGGCGGCGCTGGCGGTGGGGGATCGGCGGGCGTTTCGGCCGGCGCGACACACGGGGATCGTGGCCAACGAGATTGCGGCGGCGGAGGCGAAGGGAGACGGCTCGGAGGGTTTGTCGCTCGCGCCGTTGGAAGATGTGGTGGTGGGGCCGGTTCGATTGGTGCCGCCGCTCGCGCAGCCGGGGTATTTGTTCGCGCCGCTGTTGGATCAGCTGGTGGTGTTGGATGACGTCGATGTGAACCGGAACGATCCGTACGACTGGTCGCCGTTTCCGAAGTCGCGCGGGAAGAAGAGTGATTCGCTCGCGGCGTGGATGGGGTTGCCGTACGAGGGGCCGGAACGGGTGATCGTGACCGGTTTGCCGACGGCGGCGGAGACGGGATTGAAGGCGCCGTCTCGGCGCGGGGCGACGGGGGGCGCGACGCCGGGGAGCGAGATTTTTGATTCGGTGTGTGCGCTGATGGCGAGCGGGGCGCGGACGGTGCTGGTGTCGCGATGGCGGACGGGCGGGCAGATGAATTTGCAATTGGTGCGCGAGTTTGTGCAGGAGTTGCAGCACAGCCCGGCGGATGAGGCCTGGCAGCGGAGCGTGCTCTTGGCGCGGGAGACGCCGCTCGATGCGGCGCAGGAGCCGCGGCTGAAGCGGCTGGCGGAGGGAGTTGAGCCGCCGGGGGCCGATCATCCGTTTTTCTGGGCCGGGTATTTGCTGGTGGACTCGGGGACGCGGACGGGGGAGGCGGCAACTGGTGCGCCGGCAGCGGGAGGGAATGTTGTGCCGGGTGGAGACGCTAAGCCGCCCCTCGACGAGCTCGGGACCAGAAGGCAAGCAGGTGAGAAGCCGGGGCAGGAGGGTGCGTCGCCGGTGTTGCCGCCCGAGAGCGAATTGAAACCGGCGGGCGGGGCACCGGCCAAAATGCCCTCCGCTGATTCGACACCGACGGGCCCCGCGAACGAGACGGAGTAGACTGCCCGGGGCCCGAAACGCCCAAAAAGTCCCCTTTCCTGGCGGCTTTTGATTGCACTGTTAAGCCGTTCACGACATAATCATCGGTTGCCTGGCAATGAATTTCGCCAGAACTCGTGCCAATCCATACGGCCACGGGCGCAACAGGCATGGGAAATGCCGCTGGCCGTTCCTTTTGAGGAGAGTCTTCGATGATTGGGCGAGTTTTGCGCCGGCACGTGTCTGGCCTCGTTTTGGCGGTTGCGCTGGCGGTAGTTTCAACCAGTGCCTATGGAGTCAACATCATTTGGATCGGTGGCAATGCCAATTGGGTCGACGGGGGCGGGAATGACTCCAACTGGAATCCAGCCGACGAACCTGATGTGAATGACGCAGCGGTTTTTAACACCGCCAACTCGGTGAATCTGGGTTCGAACAATTCGGTCAACGGGCTGACGATGTCGGGCGGGATCGACCTGTTCACAAATGACTTCGATCTGACGGTCGATGGCCTGGTGCAGCTGACCGGTGCGAGCACCAATCTGTTTATTGGTGGCGCCGCGTCCGAGCTCAATGCCGACAACTTGACGATCAACTCGGGCGGCACCGTCGAACTCTCGGGCGGCACGCTCACGCTCGACGAAGAGTCGGGTACCTCGCTCTTGGACATCAACGCGGGTGGGACGCTTTCCGGCCATGGCGTGATTACTTTTGCGGACACCCCGCTCCTGGCGACCACCTTGCTTTCGAACGACGGCACGCTGACGGCACTGTCCCGCGCCGCGATTATCATCAATCCGCCACCGGTCGGTACACTGCAGATCAACGACTCAAGCGTCGGCGGACGGGTCGACCTGGACGGCGTCAGCGGGGCGGGGATCGTGAACGTCAATCGCAACCAGACGCTCGATCTCAACGTGCCGCTGTCCGACGCCTTTAGCGGCACGATGAACCTGTTCCAGAGCTCGAAGTTCGACTCGTCGAGTGCGTGGCGCTCGACACGGGAACAATCACCGCCAACAACGGCGCCACGGGCGGTATCGGCGGCGCACCGCGGGGATTGCGATCATCGCCGGAGGTGCATTCACCCAAACTGGCGGGACAATCAACGTCGTCGACACCGACGGCACGTTGCAACTCGACGCCGACTTCACGATGACGGGCGGCTCGTTTACCAACAGCGGCACTGCGATTTTCAATGGCACGACGTCGATCACCACCGCGGCAGGATATGCGCCCGCGAATTTGACCGCGCAGACCATCGTAAACGGAACCATGACCGTGACCGACGCGGCCGGTAACTTCAACTGGGATGGCAACGGCACGGCATCGACGACCATCAACGGGACCGGATCGCTTTCGCTCACGGTGAATCAGGTCGACACGACCGACAATATATTCGGGGGTACGATCAATCTCAACGATGGCGGCGATCTGACGGTCAACAATACGATCAATTCCTGGCAAGCCGGCGGCACGATCAACGGTCGACGCGACGGAGCGGCAATTCGATGCGGCCTCCAACATCAACGGCGATACGCTGCCCAACACCGGCAAGCTGAACTTCAACGCGAATCGACGATTGCCGCTGGGGCAAACGTCAACATGGCGGCCAACAACGCGATTTACCGTTGGAGCTCGTCGCACCGTGCAAATTCAGCAGACCAATTTCAACATGGACGGTCCGGCAGTAGCACGAGCGAGATCAGATCTCAACGGGGGAGCTCAACGTCACGGTGAATGGCACGATTCGGATTCGCCGACGACGCGTAACGGCGTGATCCAGCTCAACGGCGGCGCCATGGTCACCAACACGGGCGATGGGACGTTCGTCATGGACGGTGTGCTGAACATGGATAGTTCCGGCGGCGGCGCGGCCAATTGGTCGGGCGAGCCACTGGCAATTGGCAACGACGGCGGTGTGCTCAATGCGGATCTGAACGTATTGGGAGGGCAGTTCAACGAGTTGCAAAGCAACGTCGCTTTCAACTCATGCCGACGTCGACATTGCCGCCGGAAGTCCTTGCGATTCGTCGGAACAGCGACGCACTTCAAGTGTCGACGGCGGCAACAACGCGAATTACGGCTCCGGCACGCTGGACATTAACAACGCCATCAATTTCAACGAAGCGACAACGTTCAACATGTCGGGTGGCACGATTAATCTCACCGGCGCCGACGGAACGGGAGCCACCACCAGCGTCGACGCAGCGGTCGTCATCAACGTGAAAAGCCTTGGCAATTCGGCACGTCAATGGCGTCGGCGGTCCCGACACGCTCGATATCGACGCCCGCTCGGCCGGAACGCGGGCAAGCTGACGTCAATCTCGACGATTCCGCAGGCAAGTGGCAGCTCAATCCGCAGGGAGTGATGAATCTGTCGGCTCCCAATGACGGGGCGACACTGCTCGCCGGCAAGCGATCAATCTCAAAGGCACGGTCAATGTGCTGGGTGGAGTCGCAGTCAACCGCGTGAATCTTGTAGCCACGGTCAACATTCAAGGGAGCAGTGCGCTGAACTGGCCCGGTGGAAACTTTGCGGCTGCGAAACGCTGGAGGGCGGAACCGTTTCAGGTCCGGGCAACTTTAGCGTCTCGAGTGGTCGCGCTGCGTGGGTTTGGCACGATCAACGCCTCGGTCCTCTTTAACGGAACGGCGTCCATCTTGGCAGAGAACGGAACGTTCACGGTCAACGGTCCGATTACCGACGTCGGCACCATGGGAACCTTCGACGCGACAGGGACGCTCAATATTGTTAACGCTTGGAACACGAACGTTGCCGATTTCGTCTCGCTCAACGGCGGCGAGCTCAAGGGCGGGGCGATCAGCAACGACGGTGCCGCCGGCATTTCCGGAAATGGACTCGTGACGTCGCGCGTCAGTCAACAACAAGAATCTGACGGCCAATGGCGGTGCGTCGCTGGTCTTTCAAACAGCCTTAAACAACAACGACTGGGACGGCACGGGGAACAACGGCACCTTGAACGCGCTGGGCGCCGGGGCGGTGCTGGACCTCCGCCACAATGCCACCTTCGGTTTCACAGGTACGGTGTCGGCGAGCTCGGGCGGCCGCGTCTTCTCCAACGGATTCGCCTTGGACTTCAATCCGGGGTCGTCCCTTCAGCTTCAGGACTCCACGTACGAGTCGACTAACTCGACCGACATCGGCGGAACTGTTTCGACGCTGGTGGGCTCAACGCAACAGTCGACGATCAAAGTGGCGGTCAATAATTTCTTGACGTTCAAGTCGACCAGCGCCACCACGCTCGGTCAGAACTTGCGGCTCGAGAACAACAACATCCGCATCAATGCGGGCGCCACGTTCGCCGGCGCGGGCGCGATTATCATCCCGGATAGACAGCCACTTGATTCCGGACAACTCCGCCAACATTAACGCGCTGCTGGTGAACGAAGGAACGATCCGGGTGGCGGGATTCGACGCGGTCGGCGCAGCCACTGTAAAAGACTACCAACAGTCAAATACCGGCGAACTGTTTGTCGAATTGACGGGCACGCTGCTCAATCAATTCGACAGGTTGTCGGTGACTGGACAGGCGCTGCTCGACGGCTACCTGAACATCGACATCGACGGTCCGTTCATACCGGCGCTGGGCAACACGTTTAATATTCTGACCGCGTCGGCCGGCGTGTTTGGCACTTTTAACCTGGTCGACATCTCGGGGATGCCGGCGGGGCTGACGTTCCACCTCAATTATTTGCCCAACGCGGTGCAACTGCAGGTGGTGTCGACGCCGTTCTTCTCGGCCGACTTCGACCACGACGGCGACGTCGACGCGACCGACTACGGGATCTGGAAGAACGCCTTTGGCCTCAACCAGCTCGGCGACGCCAACGGCGACGGGAAGTCGGACGCGGCCGACTACACGCTCTGGCGAAACCAGTTGGGCTCGCATCCGGGGGCAGGAAGCGGGAGCGGACTCGGCTCGACCAGGCGACTGTCCCCGAGCCGGGAGGCATTTTTCTGATACTCGCAGGGGCCATGGTCGGGCTGGCGGCGGGGAGGCTTATACGCCGGGTTTGGGGCCGGTCGTCCGTTTGGTGGAAAAGTCTTCCGGCAGTCTCTATCCTGGTAGGAATGCCGTCCACTTTTACAGGTTCTACGTCGACTGGGTTGATCGCGCGCGTGCAGGAGCGCGAACCGGAAGCATGGCGGCGGCTGGCGCGAATCTACACGCCGCTGGTCTATCGGTGGGCGCGGCAGTGCAATCTGCAATCGAGCGATGCGGCTGACGTGGCCCAGGAAGTGTTCGCGGCAGTGGCTCGCAACATCGAAAGCTTCCGCCACGACCACCCGGACGCATCGTTTCGCGGCTGGCTGTGGACGATTACACGCAACCAGGTGCGTTTACACTTTCGCCGGAACAAAGATCGACCGGAAGCACGCGGCGGTTCGACGGCCAATTTTCTGCTCGACCAGCATCCGGAGGACGACGGGCCGAGCGAAATAGACGCCCTCCGGGACGAGTCGGGGCTGGTGCATCGGGCGGTGCAGCAGATTCGCGGGGACTTCCAGCCGCGGACCTGGCAGGCATTCTGGCGAACGGCAGTCGACGAGGCGTCAGCCGTCGAGGTGGGGGCAGAGCTGGGGATGACGCCGGCGGCGGTCCGGCAGGCAAAATATCGCGTGCTGTGCCGGCTGCAGGCGGAGCTAGAGGGACGGTAGCCGCTCTGCAAAGCACGCCGGTCTCGGGAGTTAGGCGCCGGCTTGCCCAATCGAAAAAATCGCGTTGCGCATGCGCATTGTAACTAGTATCTGCATCAGGCGCGCGATCGAGGGTGGGAGGTACGGCTCGAAATGAGCGACGAGAAACTGCCGGGCAACCTGGGAGATTGGGAGTGGGTACTCGCGCAACTGGTGCGTCGCGAGGCGGGTGTTGCCGCGCCTCTGGATGAGACGGACGAGGCGACGATTCGCGACCTGGAGACTAAGCTCGATACGCTTGTCGACCACCTGCGCCAATCACCGCCAGCCGACGATTTTGCGGAAGAAAGCGGTTGCCAACAAGCGATCGAGCGGATCGAGCAACTTCCCAACGCACTGGAAACGTCACCCACCGCAGCCGAGCCGGACCGCATCGGGCCTTACCTGGTGAAGGCCCAGCTGCGGCAGGGTGGGATGGGCACGGTGTATCAGGCGCTGCATCCCAAGCTGCAGCGGATGGTGGCGATCAAGGTGCTGCCCCGATTTCGCACCCACGACGCAGCGACAACGGCCCGATTCGAGCGTGAGATGCAGGCACTCGGCGGGCTTTCTCATCGCAACATCGTCGCCGCGACCGACGCGGGCGAGGTGGATGGCATGCAATACCTAGTGATGGAGTACGTCGACGGGATCGACCTGTCGACGCTGGCCCGTCGCGTGGGGCCGTTGGCTGTCGCGGATGCTTGCGAGGTCGTGCGACAGGCCGCGACGGGCGTGGCCGAGGCACACCGGCGCGGGATCATTCATCGTGACATCAAGCCCTCGAATCTGATCCTGGTCGAAGGGGGGGAACCGGCGGGAGCCACGGTCAAGGTGCTCGATTTCGGCCTGGCGCGGTTGGCGGCGGAGATGGCCGACGACGAGCTGACGAACTCGGGCCAGATCATGGGGACGCTCAAGTACATGGCGCCCGAGCAGTGTGCCAATAGCCGCAATGTTGACGAGCGGGCCGACGTTTACTCGTTGGGAGCAACGCTCTATCGCTTGCTCGCTGGCAAAGCGGCATTCTCGGGCGGGCAGCTTAATTCGCCTCCCGCGCTGGTAGCGGCGATTGCCAACGAGACGCCGCAGCAATTGTTTCGCTGCGCGGCGAACTGGCGCCGCAATTGGTGGAGATTGTGGAGCGCATGATGGCGAAACAGGCGGCCGACCGTTACGATTCGCCGGAGGAAGTGATCAAATCGCTCACGCCTTGGTCGCGCGGGGCCGATCTGGCGGCATTGCTTGCTCGCGCACGGGCGGCGGACGACAATCCGCCACCGCCACGACTGTTTCGCGAGCCACGACTCGCGGCCGCGACGGCTGATGACTCCGACACCCATCGAGCCGTCGTACGCAGCCGACTATGGCAGTGGGCGGCGCTCGTAGTGGTGGGCTGCACGATTGGGCTGATTGGCCTTGCTGGCCGAACGCTGTTCGATTCGTCAGCACTGGTGCAGAGAACAGGTCGGGAAGCCGCCGCGCCGAGTCATGACGTCGATCCCTTCGTCCGATCCCGCGAGGTTGCCAAGTGGATCCTTGGGCACCCCCATGCGATCGCGATCGTTGTGGTCGAAGGGCAGAGAGCGATCGAGCTCAAGACCGGCGATACGCTCCCCAATGCGCCATTTCAGTTGGTCGCCGCGACGCTGGACGGCGAGGCAAAGCTCCGGGATGGAGATTTGGCTTGGTTTGACGGGCTCCCGGAGTTGACCACGCTGTCGCTAAGCGGAAAGCGCATCGGTAATCCGGGGCTCCGCAAATTGGGCGATCTGCCGGCACTCGAAAATCTGTTCCTGGTGAATACGAACGTGGGGGATGCAGGGCTGGCAGAGCTGAAATGGTTTCCGCGGCTTGCTGTGCTGCAATTGTATGACACCAAGGTGAGCGACGAAGGCCTCCAGTATTTGGTGGAGGAGAATAAAGAGTTGGGCGAGCTCTCGCTCGTCGGCTGTCGAATCACCGATCAAGGTTTGAAAACGATCGCGCAGCTCAAGCAATTGAAGCTATTGGCGGTGGATCGAACGGGAGTGACTGCCGCAGGGGTCGCGGGACTTCACATCGCGCTGCCCGACTGCGAGATTCGGTCTGATTTCGCCACGGCCGAGGACGCAGCAGAAAAACAGCCGTAATGAAACTCAAGTTGCCGGGGAAGGCGAGAATTCAACTTTGGCTATCAAGAACATCAATGGGAGTTGCGACGATGATGATGAAGTTTAGCTGGACAACTCTTACTGCGACGAAGTACCTGCATTGGGCCGCCGCCGTTGCCTTGGCATGCTGCTGGTTCGCACCATCCGCGCGGGCGTCGATCCTGACGTTTGACATCTCTGACGTCGAGTACGCGAGTACGGAGAACTTTCCCGAGGGCTACCAGATCAGCCAACAATACGGAGACCGAATCGATAGTCCATCTCAGCTTTCGGGGACGACGACTTTTGAATACGGCGTCGGCGCGGAGGGCTACACACCAAACGTTACCGCGTCGTTCGGACCGTATTCGATTTTCACCGGTGGCCCTAGTCTGTGGCGATACGACTACGGAAATCTCGAACGCGTTTTGTATCAAGGCAGCACGTTTACTGGCATCGGCAACGACTACGACATACTCGATATCGTTCTGGTGGCCGATCCGGGTTTCGACGTCGTACTCTACGATTTCGACCTTGGCGGCTGGAATAAGACGAACTACACGATCAACGGCATAACCGTGTACGACGGAGTCCCATTTCCGTTCATCACGCCAACGAACCAAATCTCTGAAACATTCAATGTTGACGTGGCAGGGGTCGGTCCGGCGAGCACCCACGTCGACTTCGGTGGTTCCCCAATCACGGCCCATGTGATCTGGCTGCAAATCGATGCGAGAAATCTTGGCGCGACAAGCGAGCTGATCGGGATCGACAACATCCGCTTCGGGCAAGTGGTGAACGACACGCCGGACCAACCGCCGGTGGATCCGGCCGACATCGACGCGGCCTTGCAGCCCGGCCGAAGTGCCAGAAGCGGCGTCGCTTTTCGTGTGGCTCGTCGGCCTTTCTTGCGTGGGGTTGGCCGGCAAGCGCCGGACCAGGCAGCCGGCATAGCGGCCTCGAAAAGCTAGGGTCCATTTGGCGGGCGGCGCGAACGAGAGACGCTCCGACCAATTTTTCGCACGAACTTCATCGATCGTTCACGGGAACTTCATCTCGCGGCCCATACTCTGCGAATCTGGTTCGTGGGCAATTGGCGTTCGTTGCGAGTGGAGCTACGGGCGGTACTGCTCCCTGTCCTTTCGCAAGAGGATGATGCTCGTGATGAATTGTTTCGCTTCCCGCCTCGTGGCCGCGCTTGCCGTGGCCGTCTCGTTCGGCCTGCCGCTCACCGCAACCGCCGCCGACATCTTGATCACAGAACTGAGCACCAAGTCGACGCTCAACCCGGAAGATTATTTCGAGCTCACGAACGTCGGGGCGTCGAACTTCGACATCACCGGCTGGAAATTTGATGATGAACATGCTTCGATCGCCGACTGCGGTGCCGCTGGTCGGCATCACGACGATCGCGCCGGGCGAGTCGGTCGTGTTCTTTCAACTCGACGAGACCGACCCGCTCGATCCGGCCTACGATCCGATTGCCGAAACGGCGTTGTTTCGCAGCTTTTGGGGTGGGCTGGCCGGTGTACAAGTCGGTTACCATGCCGGCGCGGGGCTGGGCAAAGGGGACGGCATTACGTTGTTCGACGCGGGCGACAACCAGGTCCTCCAATTGCTCTACGGCATGACATCGCCCAATGAGACGCATGCGGGCGACTGGGCGGCCGGCAACACGGACGGCAGCGACACCTATGAGAACGAAGCGGCAGTTTGGGTGCCGGGGACCGACCCGCAGCAATTCGTGCTCGCGGCGGCGGGCGTGTACGGATCGTTCGCCAACACGGTCGGGCGAATTTGGTTCGCCGGGATCGGTCTCGGTGCCGGAACCGGGGACGTTGGCGATCTTGCTGATCGGGATGTCGGCCGGGTGCTACTGCCGGCGGCGAGGGTAAGCTAAACCGCCCCTCGACAAGCTCGGGACCAGAAGGGCAGCGGCGACCAACATGCACACGGAGGACAGGGTCGTGGGCTCGGGGACACTCGCGAGTGCGCCTGCGCCGCTTGATTCGCTGAGGCCGAAGTTGCCCTTCCAAAATGCGTAATCCTTGTCGTCGACGACGTTGTCTTCGTTGGCGTCGGCGGCGAGATTGCCGGTTTGGCCCAGTTGGTCGCGCCAGACGGTGTAGTCGGCGGCGTCGACGGTGCCGTCGCGGTTGAAGTCGCCGGTCAGTCCGTCGGAGATCAGCACCAGCGTCGTGACGCTCCAGGCGGGCATCGTGTATTGGAAGGCGTTCAGGAGGTTGAGCTCGAGGTCGGCTCCGCGGAGGATGTTCGGCGAATTGCCGGCGAATCCGTAGACTTCGGCGTGGTCGAAGATGCGGTCGTGCGTGACGGCGATGCCCGTGGTTTGGGCGGTGCCGGTGCGGTTGATGGCGACGACGACCATCCGGTTGGGGTCGGTCGAGTCGACGCTGGCGTAGACGGCGGAATTGGCGATGTTCGACGTGTCGGCGTCGACCGAGGTGTCGCCGAAGCCGCTGCCGGCGCCGTCGTAGTTGACGTAGAGGTTGAAGGCGGCGTTGACGTAGCTCGAGCCGTTGTTGACGTCCCACCAGCTGGCGGCAAACACGCCTTCGCGGCCGAGGATGCCGAGAAAATCGGCTTGAGCGATGCCGCCGGAGTAGTGGTTGCCGCCGCCGTAGTTGTATTCGGTAATGGCAATCTCGGTGCCGGGTTTGAAATCGTCGATGTCGCGCTGGACGCGGTTCAGGAGCTGGATCGGGCCGGGCGTGGGATTCCCGGGATTGCTGGGATCGAACAGTGTGCCCCATTTGCTGATCCAGCTGGTTTCAGTGTATGTGGGATCCCAGAGCGAGCGCGGCGCCTGGACGCGCGCGGCGACGACGGCCGGTGGTGTTGTTGTTCTCGGTGATGCGGGTGCCGGCGTCCGGATTGGTGCCGCTGCGGGCTTCGGGATACCAATGCAGGTCGAGGACGTCCATCAACGAGCGACCTTGCAGTTGTTCTTCTTTGCGGACTTCGTCGAGCAGATACTCGTAGAAGTGCATTTCGCCGGATTGGTCGCCGCCGGGATGGGAGGGCAACTGATGCGCGCTGGCATCCGGGGCGTCTTGCAGCGACGTGAAATCGTTCCAGCCGTAGCCGACGCCGCCGAAGACCTTTGCGCTCGGGGATCGACATCCTTGATGGCAGTGGCGTGGGCGATTGTCTTGTCGCGCATTTCGACGAAGGTGGGTGCGAAGGGATGGATCGACGGATGGGTGCGTCCGCCCGAGCTGGGGTTGGTGCCGTTGGCTGGGTTGCAGCAGGGATTCGGCTCGACGCCAGACTGCCAACCGGGCGGCAGCGATTCACCCCACAGCCCTGGTTCGTTGTCGAGGCTGTAAGAAGACTTCCTGCCCCGGCGCCTGCTCTCAAGTCGGCCCAATTGGCGAACTCGTCGGTAAAGACGTAGCCGTCGGACTTGTTGGGAACGGGCGACGTTCGAATTGGGGTCGACGGGGTTGCCAGCGATAGATCGTCGATTGCTTAGCTTCGACCTGTTTCCAACGCGGCGGATGGGGCGAACTCCGTTTCGTCGACGGTGCCGTTGCCGTCGGCGGCGACGTAGCCGGCCATGGGGACGTGACCACGGCCGCGCGATCCGGCAATCGCCGCCGCGTCGATCATGCCGCTCACCGCCGAGCCGGGCGGGGCGTTGGAGTGATTGTTGCTTAGACCAATAGTCGCTGTGGTGGTACCAATCGGAGCCGGCGTTGGAGGCGTTGTTCTCCCAGTTGTAGCCGGTCATGCGGTTGCCGCCGCTGCGGTCCATCGTGCGGTTGACGATCGACGAGGAATTCGAGCCGTAGATCCAGGGCGAGATGCTTTTCACGTTCTGGCCGGAGTTGAGCGAGAACTGGATCGCGGCGCTCCCCGGGTTGTCGGGCGCGATGGCGTGTGCCGAAGATGCGGCGAGCGCGAGGGCGACGCACCCGATTACGCCGTGGTGAATCGTCCGATATTTGCTCCGCGACCGCATCTCTCCGCCCCGTTCTGCAGGCTGCTATAGAACTTTACCAACCGGTTTTCATTGTAGGCGAGAAATGCTGGGCGCACAAACTTTCTGCCGCGCAAGTCGCGAAAACTGGCACCAGACCGCGATTTACCGCCGCTTGGGCGCAGGCGTAGAATCCTGGCCGGTCACGTTGCCGGCGTATCGAGGCGGGCGGTGAGACGTCAATCGTCCCCGCCGCGAAGTGGCGGGCTCGCAAATCTTTGGAGCGGAACCATGCGAACGATTCTGACGTGGATGGCACTAGTCCTGGTCGTGGGCTGCTCGAAGTCGCCAACGGTAGATGCGATTCCGGAACTTGCGCCGTATGTGCTGCCGACCGATGTGCAGGCTTCGTTGTTGACGCTCGGCAAGGATTGCGACGTTCTGATTGTCGGGGAAACTCATGGCACGCAGGAGGTGCCGGCCGTTGTCGAAGCGCTGCTCGCGCCGCTGACAGAAACCGGCTTCAACGCGCTCGCGTTGGAGGTCCCGCACGACCAGCAACCGGCTCTTGTCGCGTGGGCGACGGGAACGACCGACGAAGTGCCAACGTTCTTCGCCGAGCCAGGAGCGGATGGTCGCGGCAACGAGCAGGTGTTGGCGCTGGTGCGGATGGCGCTGCGGCCCCCTTACCAATGGAAACTGATCTGCTTCGATATGACGGAGGCGGAGATGATGGATCAATTGAAGGAGCGAATTCCCAAAGATAAGCAGGGGTCAATCGCGGAAACGGCGGCTCAGTTGACGCCGGACGACATGGTGGCAATCTCGGTCGCGCGCGATGCGGTGATGGCGGAGCGGTTGGCGGCGGGAACTGGTGGGCTGGGTGATGGTGAAAAAGTCCTGGCGATCTGCGGTGGCCTCCACGCCCGCACGGCCGAACATTCTCCGGCAGACAGCCCCGTGAAACCACTCTGGCCGTCAATGGCTGCTGCGTTAGCGAGCCAGCATCCTGAGTGGCGTTTGAAGTCGCTCAACGTGCAGCCATTCAGCGGGGAATACTTCAATGGCGGCAAGGTGAATCGATTTACCGAGCGGCCGCTCGATGGCGTCGAGTTCCGGCGCACTGTCGACGCGGACTGGGATGCGGAACTGAATTTGCCGCAAGCAACGGTGGCGACGTTCCTGAAGACGCCTCGCAATTAAGTACTGGCAATTGAGAGACCGATGGGCGGGGCGGCGCGAATTGGTTGGCTCAACCGCAAGCGGCGTGGCTACAAGGGAAGGTATACCAACCGATTAATCCACTCCTCGGCTTCAGTCGCGGCATGGATCAGCAACAAGTCTTCGACCGCCACGGCGGTTTGTAGCGACTGACGTACGACGATCAAGCCGGCGCTCGATTGTTGAGCGATGAATCGGCCGAAGTGCCTTGGCATTGTGCGATGATCATGTGTCACCAACACACGCCCTTCCTGGGCTGCCTGGGCCAGGACCATTTCGTCTGCCAGTCCAACGAATCCAGCGGCTGTCGCCGATTGAAACTCGATGGCAGGTTCACGTCGGATGACTGCCAGGAGGATCGTCTGGTTCAGGTCGGCGTCAGCTTGAAATCGGATCGTCATGTGCGCTAGCTCTGCCGCGCACTAACTTTCGCCAACTTTTGATAGAACATCGGATCCTGCCGCCGGGACTCTTCCCGGAGTTGGTCGTATTCGGTTTGAGAGAGTCGCAAATAGGCGTCGATTTCGGCTTGGTGCGCGAGGTAAAAGGCAAGTGCGCCGTGCACCTGCTCCAATTTCAAGTCAGGAAACGATTGTGCGATGCTCTCCGCCGTCTGACCGTTCCAATAGGCATGCACAATTGAATCAATCGAGACGCGACTCCCGACGACGCGAAAAGAGTCGCCAGTTTTCTCGACGTATGGCGACTCGACGGTGGGCGAATGGATAGAAGGCGCTGACATGACGGCTACAACGGAGTTCGGCATTACATTGAACAGGCGCACGGCGAGCCACAGAGTCCCCAACTGGACCAACTCTATCAATTGTAGCACGAACCAACCTGCGGTACAGGCAACGCCTATGACTTTCCCATCCCGCGCCACAAGCTTGCCAGCTTCAGATCGCGGATCGAGTGGAACTCGCGCGGCAAACGTCGGTAGAGCTTGAAGAACATCTGGTCGTGCGAGGCGAGTTCTCCCACCCAATCGTCCTCATCGGTCTCCATCACCTCTTCAAACTGCTCTTTCGAGAATTTCAGACCGCGCCAATCGATGTCTTCGTAGCGCGGCCGCCAGCCAAGGATTCCCTCGACGGCAACAGCTCGGCCGTGGGCCCTCTCGACGATCCACTTCAAGATGCGGAAATTGTCGCCGAAGCCGGGCCAGAGGAATTTGCCATCGGCGTTGCGACGGAACCAGTTGACGTTGAAGATCCGCGGCGGGTCATTCAGCCCGCGACCGAATTCCAGCCAATGGCTGAAATAGTCGCCCATGTTGTAGCCGCAGAAGGGGAGCATGGCGAATGGATCGCGTCGGACCTCGCCCAGCTTGCCGAAGGCGGCGGCCGTCATCTCCGACCCCATCGTGGCGGCCGAGTAGACGCCAAACGCCCAATTGAACGATTGCGAAATGAGCGGAACCGTCGTGCTGCGTCGGCCGCCAAAGATGAAAGCCGAGATCGGCACTCCCTGGGGATCGTCGTAGGCCGGGTCGGCTGCGGGGCACTGGGACATCGGCGCGGTGAAGCGGCTGTTGGCGTGAGCGGCCTTCTTGTCGCTGGCCGGGGTCCAGTCGTTGCCCTGCCAATCGATGGCATGCTTGGGCGGATCGCCGTCCATGCCTTCCCACCAGACATCGCCGTCGTCGGTGAGCGCGACGTTGGTGAAGATGGTATTCTCCCGAATCGACGCCATCGCATTGGGGTTGGACTTTTCGTTGGTGCCGGGGGCGACGCCGAAGAAACCGGCCTCGGGATTGATGGCATAGAGGCGGCCATCTTTGCCGGGCTTGATCCAGGCGATGTCGTCGCCGACGGTGGTGACTTCCCAGCCTTCCTTTGAGAATTCCTTGGGCGGGATGAGCATGGCGAAGTTTGTCTTGCCGCAAGCGCTAGGGAAGGCGGCGGCGACGTAGGTTTTCTCGCCATTGGGCGCTTTAACGCCGGTGATCAGCATGTGCTCAGCGAGCCAGCCTTCTTCCTTGGCCATCACCGAGGCGATGCGGAGGGCGAGGCACTTCTTGCCGAGTAGTGCATTGCCGCCGTAGCCGGAGCCGTAGCTCCAGATGGTCCGCTCCTCGGGGAAGTGGACGATGTACTTGTCCTTCGGATCGGGGCTGCAAGGCCAGGCGACGTCTTCCTGGCCCGGCCCCAGCGGCATGCCGACCGAGTGGAGGCACTTAACGAACGGGCCGGTGCCGAGGGCCTTCAGAACCTGCTCACCCATGCGGGTCATGATCCGCATGTTCGTGACGACATAGGGCGAATCGGTGAGCTGCACGCCGATGTGGGCGATCGGTGAACCGACCGGGCCCATGCTGAAAGGGATCACGTACATCGTGCGGCCCTTCATCGCGCCGTCGAATTTTTGCGTGAGCGTGGCCTTCATCTCGTCGGGGTCCATCCAGTTGTTGGTCGGACCGGCGTCGGCCTCTTGCTTGCAGCAGATGTAGGTGCGGTCCTCGACGCGGGCGACGTCGCTCGGATGGCTGCGCGCAAGAAACGATTCGGGCCGCAGTTCGGGATTGAGCTTGATGAACGTGCCGGAGGCAACCATTTCGGCGCAGAGGCGGTCGTACTCTTCTTGCGAGCCGTTGCACCAATAAACTTGGTCCGGCTTCATCAACGCCGCCATCTCATTGACCCAGGCGACGAGGTCCTTATTCTTGACGGAGACGGGGGCTTCCAACACAGAGGTAGCTGTCACGGCGTAAACTCCTGACTCGCTTGAAATGGCGCCTGGCCAAGCTGGACGCTAATGGATTTAAGTGATTTTGACACGGTTTCGACGTGCTTCCAAGAGGCAACCGGTCCGATTGGCACATCTGCAGCGCTCAGAAGAGCACACTTCCGTGCTGGTCCGACTCGAAACGGTCACGTCCAATCTCCTGCTTCGTGTCGATCCGTCGCGCCGCCGGCAATCGGCGGATTCGCGACATCGTGCGAAATTGCCGGCGTTTTCATGCAAACCGGACAAGTCCGCTAGAGGCGACACGGAACGGGTCGATTGGACCGTCGTACGGAGCGGGCCTGTTCGACCAAAACACGTCTTACTCACGAGCAATAGCAGGTTGCAAATGCTGCGCCGCTTGCCGCCGAGGGTCATTGTTTTCCGCGACAGAATCCACTCAATGCATGCCGCGATATTCCCCGAAATTGAATGGCAACTTCGCCGATTCTACTTGTGTTTCTCTCTGTTGCCGTGCTAAAGTCTCGGGGCAATTGGTGCCAACCCGCACCCCCAGCGAGGTTCGCGATGTACTGTCCGCACTGCGGCACCCAGAATCTCGATGCGCGCAAATCTGTGCATCCGTTGCGGCGAGGCAGATGCAAGCAGCCCGGCGCGCTTCGATCGACGAACGATCCCTCGATGCGGATCCTGCTGCCAATAGGTCGCTCGCCCTATGCGATTGCGGCCGGTTATGCGGGGTTGTTCGCGGTGATCCCGTTCTTTGCCCCGGTCGCGCTGGTGCTGGAATCTTGGCGATTCGCCAGCATCAAGCGCGATCCGAAGCTGCATGGCCTGGGACGTGCGGCCTTGGCTTGGTGATGGGCATACTGTGGACACCTTGCCGTTGTTACTGATTGTTGCGCTTCGGTCGTTCGATCGCAAGGCAATCGCTCCCGGGACTGCTGAATCGACGAGCGTTCACTGAGCTTTCTGGCCGCGAATATAATCTGGCGGACGCGCTATGTTCTGAAGAATGGGCCCGCGTCGATCGATCGCTCGAACGGGCATTGGTCTGGCTCGCGGCGAATCAACTGCCCGATGGTTCGTTCCCCACTGCGGAGCGAAGGTCAGCCTGCGATCACGAGTCTCTCGGTGATGGCGTTCCTGGCCTGCGGCCATCAGCCGGGCGATGGCAAATATGGCGATAATCTCAATCGGGCGATCAACTTTGTCATCGGTTGCCAGCAGCCAGACGGATTGTTCTCCTACGTGGTGCCAGAAAACTACCATGTCCATCAGGGAGCGTCGCACACCGCGACCTACAATCACGCGATTGCTGTCTTGATGCTCTGCGAGGTGTATGGGCAAGTTTCGCCGAGGACTCCGCCAAGATCGAACGGTGTGTGAACGTCGAGTAGGCGAAAACCGAGCAATTGTCAGCGCGACTCGGCGAAGGTCATCGTGCTCGACGATCGGATCTTACGTCATTTCAATCGTTATCGGGCTGTAGCTTGGACTTGTCCGATGTCGGGCCGGCAGTGAACCATTAATGCGTTCGAAACGCTTGGCAACAATTGGCTGGATTGATCGGATGTGGCCAACTGCGTTCGGGGTCAAGGAGCGGTGCGCTCGTCGTGGCGACTTTATCTCTGGGAACCGGAGGGGAGTCGGCTATGGCCATTTCAGCAGCTTGCCCGTTTCAAATCGCGGTGGACGGGGCTGCACTGCCCGGGTTGCGGCAGTTTGCGGGCATGCACAACTATTGCACGGCCACCTGTGGGCGGCGTTTCGGCTCAATGCGGTGGTCGTTCGACACCTACGCCGATACGACGCATCCCTACGATGGGTTCCACTACAGCGCGACTATTGCGGCGACGCGATGGCCCGATTGGGCGGTTCACATTGGCGGCAGTTTTTCGCCCACTCGCAAGACGCTGCTCGATGCCCAGTCGCCCCGGCTCTGGCCGCAATAGCGATTCTGGCGATTGTGCTTGTGTATATGGCTGCTGGTGCGTAATTTGCCGTACGAGCCGTTCTCGTGGTTGTGCCGCACCGGGTCTGAACAATTACATCCGCTCGACGGTTTCGATGCCGAGGAGATTGAGGCCGCGTTGGAGGGTGCGGGCGGTGAGGTCGCACAGGGCGAGGCGGCTGGCGCGGAGTTCTTCGGTTTCTGCTTTGAGCACGGGGCAGTGTTCGAAGAATTCGCTGTAACGGCTGGCGAGGTCGAAGAGGTAGCCGGTGAGGAAGTTGGGGCGATAGTCGGCGGCGACTCGCGTGAGGGCTTCGGAGAATTGGAGCAGGGCGAGGGCCAGGGCGCGCTCGGGAGGAGAGGTCAAGACAATTGATGATTGTTGATTGATGATTGATGATTGGTCGGTGCCCGCTTTGCCGAAGATGCTTTTCACGCGGGCGTAGCTGTATTGCATGTAGGCGGCGGTGTTGCCGGTCATGGCGAGCATCTTGTCGTAGCTGAAGACGTAGTCGCTGGTGCGGTTGTGGGCAAGGTCGGCGTATTTGATGGCGCCGATGCCGATCCGCTCGGCGACCGTGCGGCGATCTTCCTCGGAGAGGAGCGGCTCGGGGCGGGCGTCGTCATTTTCGCAGACGATCTTGTACGCGCGTTCGACGGCTTCGTCCAAGAGGCTGGCCAGGCCGATGTTGGTGCCGCTGCGGGTTTTGAACGGCCGGCCGTCGTCGCCGAGCACTGTGCCGAAGGCGATGTGCTGGAACTCGACGTCGGTGCAGCCCCAGAGCCGTGCGACGGCGAAGAGCTGATCGAAATGGAGCGATTGGCGATGGTCGACGACGTAGAGGATCGTGTCGGGTTGCCACTCGCTCATGCGATATTGGATCGTAGCCAGGTCGGTCGTCGAATAAAGGTAGGCTCCGTCGCGCTTCTGCACGATCATCGGCGCGGGCTGGCCTTCGACGAACACGCAGATCGCGCCTTCGCTCTCGCGGGCGAGGCCCTGGTCGATGAGGCTTGTCACGACGCCGCGGAGCCGGTCGTGGTAGAAGCTTTCGCCGAGCGTGTGGTCAAAGGTGACGCCGAGCCGCTCGTAGATGACTTCGATCTCGGCCATGCCGTAGGGCAAAATTTTACGCCAGAGGTCGAGGTTGGTGGGGTCGCCGCCGTGGAGGGCGGCCGTTTCCAGGAGCACATCGCGGGCGATGTGGGCGTGGGGTTCGAGCAGCGGTCCGAGCAGCGGATCGGCTTCGGTGGCTTCTTGCTTCGATTCGAGGGCGGAGTGCTCCGTCTCGAGTTCGGCGAGCTGCTGCTTGGCACTACCGAGCTGCTTGGCGGCCTTCTTGAGCTCCTTGGGATCGGTCGGCGCCGCCTGGGCGTCGAGCTTGGCGACTCGCTGCTCTGCTTCTTGGATCTTGGCGTGAATGGCCGGGATCTTTTCCTGTTGTGTGTTGCGGTATTCGACCAGCGCGTTGACGAGGCGATAGAGCCGGCTGAGCTCGTCGACTGGCTTGGCCTGGAGTGCCGCTTCGTTGAGAAAGTGCTTGTAGCCGTAGATGATCATGCCGAACTGGGTGCCCCAATCGCCCAGGTGGTTGTCGCTGATCGTCGTGTGGCCGAGGAATTTGAGGATGCGGTGGAGGGCGTCGCCGATGACGGTGGAGCGGATGTGGCCGACGTGCATCGGCTTGGCGACGTTGGGGGACGAGAAGTCGACGACGATCGTCCGCGGATCGGCGACTCGCGACACGCCGAGCCGTTCCGCATCGCGCGAGGCGGCCGCGAGCTGGTCGATGATCCAGTCGTCCCGCAGCCGCAGATTGATGAATCCGGGGCCGGCAACTTCAGGCGGGTCGCAGACGTCGCTCAAGTCGACGTTCGAGACGAGCTCTTGGGCGATTTCGCGGGGCGGGCGCCCGAGCTTTTTTCCCAACGGCATGGCGAAGTTGGCCTGGTAGTCGCCGAACTTGGCATCCTGGCTGGGCAGGAGCATGCCGAGGAGAGTTCGGATATCTCGGCGTCGTCGACACCGAGAGGTAGCCAGTGCCGGGAAGAAGCGTTCTCGAAGGAGGGCTAGGACGTTCATGCGAACAATTTAACGAAATGGTGGGTCTCGTGCGACTCGACCCACCCTACGTCTCCGAGCTATGTCTCCGAAGCAGGCGTCGACTGTTCCCAGGGCAACGGCACGCGCTGGGCCGTGTCCCAGAGTTCTTCGAGCGCGTAGAACTTCCGCGTCTCTTCGTCGAACAGGTGGATTACGACTGAGCCGTAGTCGAGCAGGATCCAGCGGCTTTCGCTGTAGCCTTCGGTGCCCATCCGCTCGTCGCCCAGATCGTCTTCGAGTGTGTGGTCGATTTCGTCGCCGATGGCGTGGAGCTGGCGGCGGCTGTTGCCGGTGGCGATGACAAAATAGTCGAACTCGGAGGTCAAGGACCGCATGTCGAGTACGGCCACGTCCTGGCCGCGGTTGTCGGTGGCGGTTCGCGCAGCGGCCATGGCCAGCTGCAGGCTCCGCGCGCGGCGGGTTTCAAGATTCGGCAGGGCGTCGGCGATCGGAGTCCCCTTGGTAAGTTGGAGCATGGTATTTCTGGACGTTAGGTCTCGATTTTACTCGGCAAAGCTCCGGCGGACGAGTGCCCAGCGGCGCATTCCCAGGATCGCTACAATACTGCGGCTGCGATGCGGCATTAGCCGGCGAGCTACGTCTCGCCGGACGCCCGGACGCCATGTCGGCTAAAAATGCTTGAACTTCCTCCGGCGAGGCGTAGCTCGCCGGCTATTTTATGGAGCGATTATGGGCGATTGGATTGAGGCGGGGGAGCGGGCGCCGGCTTTCACACTGACAGCGGATGATGGTGCGAAGGTTCGCCTGGCGGACCTCAAGGGCGGGCCGGTGGTGGTCTATTTCTACCCCCGCGACGACACGCCGGGCTGCACGCGCGAGGCCTGCTCGTTTCGCGACCAGCGCGCGGTGCTGAAGAAACTCGGCGCCCAGGTGCTGGGGATCAGCGGTGATAGCACGACGAGCCACGAGAAATTCCGCGACAAATACGACCTCAATTTCCCGCTGCTCTCGGACCCGGATCACAAAGTGGCCGAGAAATTTGGCGCGTGGCGCGAGAAGAACATGTACGGCAAGAAATCGATGGGCATCCAGCGGAGCACGTTTTTGATCGACGCGGACGGCAAGGTGGCCAAGGTGTGGAAGGCAGTCAAGGTCGACGGGCACGATGCGCAAGTTGTTGCCGCGCTCTGCTGAATTGAAGAAGTAGGAGCCGGGACTCAATCCTGGTCTGGCTTTCTCAACTACGACAGGTGTATAACCGATACTAAGGCTTTCACTCGAGCCGCAACGTCGCACGTATCGCCCTGATTTCGATTTCGGCGGTAGACTGATTTCTCGTTGCATTTGGTATCTGGCAGCGATTTGGGCGCGAGCGGATCTCGAAGTGTTGTCAATTCGTCGGAGGGATATCGATGGATTGCGATCATGTATTTGTAATTTTGACGCGCGGCCCGTTTCCGACCGGCGATCTCTCGGACGAAGACGTCGAAGCGCATCTGGAGGTGTGTGGCGACTGCTGGCGGCTGGCGGAGGCGCTGCGTCCGGCGCTCGAGGTGTTTCAAGAGGCGGTGCCACCGGCCGAGAGTCGCGATCTGCCCGGCTATTGGGGCGACGCCCGACCGACGGGCACGGCTGTTTCGCCCTGGAGCCGCTCGCATACCCGGCTGGCCCCCGTGCTGGGCGTGCGCCGCGTGCCGCAGGCATTCGTGCAGTATCCTAGCCAATCGCTGACGAACCGGATTTCGCCCGAAATCTTGCGGGCGATGGTGTTTGCCTCGACGCTGACGGCCTCGGCCATTGGGGCGGGGCTCCTTTGGCTGGCGATGTAGCCGCCGGCTCTGACGGATATTAGGGGTCGATCGCGCCGTTTCTGCCGGTCGTGCCACAGCGATCGTTCTGCGGCGGCGGCGAACTATCGCAAAACGATTTGCAGCGCGCAAATGCGTAACCTAGCTTTGTGTGCCGGATGTTGCGCAGCCCTTTGAGGCGATGCAGCGTCCGGTCCTCCTTTTCCCGCGCCCGATCCCACCGGCAAAATTCACCCCCTCGATTTTTCGCCCTGGCTGAGGCTGCGCCGTTGTGGACGCCCACCTGCGAGAACTTGATCTGATGAGTGCTACCGCTATCGATTTTTTGACGCCCGAGGAAACCAAGGCGCTGGGCCTGCCTTCGTACACCGACGATGCGCCGCTGCGCCATGCGGAGCTCGTTGACGAATTTCGCAAGCTGCGAAAAGCGCTGCAGCGGCCCGTGCGGTTCGAGCGCCGCGGCTATGGGCGGATACCGCTGCCGCTGTTGTTGCGCGTGACGCCGCTCGATCAGACGCGTCAGCGGATGGACGAATTGGTGATGATCGTCGTGGGCAAGGACATCTCGCCCAACGGGATCAGCTTCTTCCACGAGCATCCGCTGCCCCATCGCCGGGCGATCGTCGCGTTCGAGCACCCGGAAGTGGGTACGTTTACGATGGAAATCGACCTGACCTGGTGCCAATTCACGGGCACCGGCTGGTACGTCAGCGGCGGCCGGCTGATTCGCAGCCTGGCTCCGGCGGAGTAGCCGGCGATTACAACCAAGGGAGGGTGAGGCTCCTGCCGAACCTTGCCGCTGAATCGTGCCGCTGAACCTTGCGCACGTGCCCGGATTCAAGGCTCGGCGGGAGCCTCGCCCTCCCAAATCGACGCCTCGCCCTCCCATATCTCGCACTCTAACCCGCTCTGGGAATAACCTGCCTCGACCGCGACGAATCGTTCGTTTGTCGCCACTACGTAGCCGCCCGCGGTAAGCCAGTACCGCAGGAACCACGGCTCGGGTGGCGACACTTTTCGAACACTCGCGGGTCCTATTTCAGGAGGCAGGGCGATGAAAATCGGCGGTTTGCTGCTCACGGTTTCTTTCTTTGTGATCGCGTTTGGCGGCAACTTTTCGCCGGGCCGCAGAGGACTCTCCGCCAGCGGCTGACGCCAAGCCGGCCGAGACGCTGTGCCACTGTGCGGGGGCGAACTCACCAGCAGCGGCAAATATCACGCGAATACTGGCGGAGCCCCTCAAGTCGAATGGGTTGAGTTTTAACGAGACACCAATCGAAAACGTCGTCAACTTCTTGCAGGATGAGTACAACATTCCGATCCAAATTGATGAACCCGCGCTGGAAGACTGCGGTTTGACGCGCGACGAACCGATCTCCGTCCATTTGAGCAACATTTCCTTGCGATCGGCGTTGCGGCTGCTTTTGAAGACAAAGCAGCTGACTTACATCCTCCGCAATGAGGTGATGATCATCACCACGCCCGAGGAAGCAGAATGCGAAGCTGGTCACATGTGTTTATGACGTGCGAGATGTGCTCAATTCGATGGGCGGGGAACGAGAGATCAAGAATCTGGCCAACGTAATCGTGTCGTGCATTGCATCCGAAACTTGGGCGACCAACAAAGGGGGCGAAGCGCAAGTCAGGACGCTGCGGCCGGGACTGCTGGTCATTTCGCAAACGCAGGCGGTGCATGAACAAGTGGCCGAATTGTTCAGCTGCGATCCGAGCGACATTGCAGCCGAACAGACTGCGATGCAGGCTGGCCGTGGTATGGGAATGATGGGTGGAGGCGCGGAGGATACGGGATGAGCGACGAGGGAATGGGCGGCTTCGGCGGCGGCCAGGGCGGCAGCGGCAGGGCATGGAGCGGACGGATATGTTCGAAGGCGGCTATGGCGAAATGGGTGGCGAAATGGGCGGGAGGCCGACGCCAACCGCGATAATCCATTCGAATGAGTTGGTCCGCGGTAATCCGACAGTCTGGCTTGCAGCCTGCGTTTTGCCGGACAATGATGGCGGAATGGACATCCGCGGGACTGAGATTCTCGACACTTTCGCCGAAGCATTTTCGGCCCGTTATGCGCGGTTGATCGTGACCGCGGTGGATGACCACTGGGTCGAGGCGGCCGCACGCGAGGCCACGGGTTATGCCGCAAGTGTTGTCGGCTGCGACTCGGAAGCGGGCATCGAGCGGTTTCTATCGACGAGCGACACGCCGGACGGGCGGCCGGGCGTGGCACTCATGTTCTTCACGTTCAAGACCGCCGAGTTGGCGCATGCGATCGCTTGGCGCGTGGGCGAGTGTGTGCTCACCTGCCCCACGACGGCCTGCTTCAATGGACTGCCGGATGCGGAGGAAGTCGTGCCCTTGGGGGGCGATACGCGCGAGTTTGCGGATGGACATGAAGTGAGTGAGCAGGGGGCAGAGAGCAGGGGGCAGGGAGAAACGCGCTGGCGGTTGCCGGTTTGGGACGGTGAGTTCATCGTCGATGCGGTGGCCGGTGTGGGGCGCGGCGTGGCGGGTGGGAATCTGGTGCTGCAGGCGACGACGCAAGCGGCGGGATTGGCCGCGGCTCGGCGGGCGGTCGACGCGCTGGCCGATGTGCCGAACGTGATCATGCCCTTTCCCGGCGGCGTCTGTCGCGCGGGGAGCAAAGTGGGTGCGCTGGTGATGCAAGATATCGTCGCCACGATCGATGAAACGTTCTGCCCGACCTTGCGGGACAAAGTCGATTCGCAGCTGGTCGCAGGCGCGGCCGTGGCGTATGAGTTGATCATCAATGGCGTCGATTCGGCAGCGGTTGGCGGGGCGATGCGATTGGCGATCGAGGCGGCGGCGGGGCCGGGGGTGCTGGCGATCGGGGCTCGGAATTTTGGTGGGAAATTGGGCAAACACCAGATCGGGCTGCGGGGGCTCTTTTCTTAGAAAAACCGCGCGTCGCAGTTCGGCAAGCTCACCACAGGCAAGCGACGCCGCTAAATGGCCCGCGATTGTCGGTCGGTGCGGGAGCCTGTTAGACTACTGGGCTTGCCGCCGCTTGGTTGCGGGGCCGATTTTCTCCCGAGGTCTTTCGCTATGAGTGCCGATTCGTCCGCCCAGGATCAAACCGTCGAACCCGTTGCTGCGCCCGCGGAGCCGGCGGCCGAGCGACCCAGCCAGCGGATTCAAATCGGTTCGCAGCGCGAATCTGCCGTCGCGGAGGAACCGCCTGCGCCGAAGCCGGTGATGCCGGTCAAAGCTGGCGCAGCCGAAAAAGGAACAGAAGCACTACCCGCCGCCGAACATCCGCGACCAGCTTTCGCCGGAGCTCGAGGCCGAATACCTGGCCGCGGTCGGCGAAATGTCGTTCAACGATTTGATGGACTCGTCGACGGCCGGCACTCCGCCCGAGGAGATCGCTCCGGATACGCGCGTCACGGGCCGCGTGGCCAAGATTCACCGCGAGGACATTTTCGTCGACCTGCCGGGCCGCAGCCAGGGCGTCGTGTCGGTTCGACAATTCGAGGAGCCGCCGGTCGAGGGCGCGGAGCTCGAGCTGGTCGTGGTGAAGTTCAACGCCGACGAAGGACTCTACGAGCTCTCGCGGCCGCATGCCGCGGTGTCGGTCGGCAATTGGGAAGACGTCGAGGAAGGGCAGGTCGTCGACGTCACGGTCACCGGCAGCAACAAGGGCGGCCTGGAGTGCCAGATCGCCGGCCTGAAGGGCTTCATTCCGCTCGGGCAGTTGTCGATGTATCGCGTCGAGCACCCGGAGGATTACGTCGGCCAGCGTTTGGCGTGCGTGGTCACGGAGGCGAACCGCGATCGGCGAAATCTGGTCCTTTCGCATCGGGCCGTGATGGAACGGGAGCGCGAGGAGAAACGCGGCAAGCTGCTGGAAGAACTGGAAGTTGGCCAGCTCCGCGAGGGAGTCGTCCGCAGCATCAAGGATTTTGGTGCGTTTGTGGACCTCGACGGCGCCGACGGATTGATCCACGTGAGCCAATTGAGCTGGGACCGCGTCAATCATCCGAGCGAAGTGCTCGAGATTGGTCAGAAGGTGAAGGTCCGCGTCGAAAAGTTCGACAAAGACACCGGCAAGATCAGCCTCACCTACCGCGAGGTGGGCGAGAATCCCTGGGACAAGGCGGCGTCGAAGTATTACGTCGGCGCGCGGGTGAGCGGCGTGATTTCGAAGCTGATGGATTTTGGTGCGTTTGTGAAGCTGGAGCCGGGCGTCGAAGGACTCGTTCATGTGTCGGAACTGTCTTACAACCGCGTCTGGCGGCCGAGCGACGTGGTGAGCGAAGGGCAGGAAGTGGAAGTGAAGGTGCTCTCGGTCGACGCCGAGAAGCAGCGGATCAGCTTGTCGGTCAAGGCACTTGCAGATCGGCCAGCGAAGGCGGGCAAGGAACAAGGTTGCCGACGAAGACATGCCGCTCCCGGCCGATGCCCCCAAGGCACCGCGGAAGCGAAACGAGCCGCTCAAGGGCGGGACCGGCGGGCCGAGTGGCGGGGAGAAGTTTGGGCTGAATTGGTGATTTACCGCGGCACAAAAACTGGTTTCGACGCAATTTCGCCGCAGGGTATAATGGAGTGTCACTATTCGGGGCAGCGTGCGGAAATCTCCATGGAAACTCTCATCGCCGATCCACGGCTCTCGCAACGATTGATCGACGAGCGTCGCGCTCGCGGCATCGATCGCTTCGATGAAGTTTGGGAGGGTGTTTACGTAATGGCGCCGGCTCCGAATGACGAGCATCAGGAAATCGAGCTGCGAATTGCGCGGCGGCTGCTGGAGAGTCGTGGAAGATGCCGGACTGAGGAGTGGACGCTTTGGGCGACTCCTCGATCGAATTTGGCAATCGATCACCGACAACTGGGCTCGACCGCATTAGCCGCATTCCGGACATTGCGTGCTTTTCTTAAAAGGCTCACCGGCCGCATTGGTCACGACCCGTATTGGTCCGGAGCAGTGCACGGTCCCGATTTCGTCGTGCGGAAGTACATGCGGAAATCCGCGATGTGCTAACTCGACCGAAGCTCTTGGCCAAATATCCGCGCTAAACGTAGCGGCTGTCGACGCCTTCCTGGATCGGCACCCGCGTCGCAACATGTTGATCGTGGACCGTGAACCGTGGCAACTCGAACTCTATCGGCTTGGTAGGTGACAAGCTAAAACGCGTTGAACGAGTAGTGCCCGACGACGAGGGCACGTATCTCCAGTGACAATGACTTCCACTAGCATTTCAACTTCGCTACCGGACGAGCCGCGGCGCGATCGATTCTTCAATCCTTCCGACGTCCAGATGCGGTGCGGAGCTGGACCGTGTGAGGCGGTTTTTCGACCGCTGGTCCATAACATCTGTAAAAGCATGGCAATTGGCCGCATGCGAACCGTTGGCCCGAATCCCGCGGAGTGTCTATACTTAGCGGCGAACCGGCGCGAACCCGGGCAATCTGGCTGCCTCTTTGGCTATTGCAATCATTTGGTGCGAATCGTCCATGCTGACTGTCATCCTCCCCGACGGAAGTCGGAAACAATTTGATCGGCCGGTGTCGGCCTACGACGTGGCGGCCGAGATCGGGCCGGGACTGGCCAAGGCGGCGGTGCTGGCGGAGGTCGACGGGAAGCAAGTCGATTTGCACACGCCGCTGCCGACTGCGGGCGAAGTGCAGCTGCGGCTGCTTCACGAAGAAAGACGCCGAGGCGCTCGCGGTGATGCGGCACAGCGCGGCCCATGTGATGGCCCAGGCGGTGATGCGGCTCTACGACGGCGTGCAGCTGGCGTTCGGGCCGACCACCGCGACCGGCTTCTACTACGACTTCGCGCTACGCCAAGCCGATCTCCGAGGAAGATTTCCCCAAGATCGAAGCCGAGATGCAGAAGATCGTCGCGGCCGACGAGAAGTTCGAGCGGGTCGACGTCTCGCGGGACGAGGCGCTCAAGCTCGTCCAGGAGCTGGGCCAGGAGTTCAAGGTCGAACACATCGAGACCGGGCTCGCCGACCAGTCGCATCTGTCGTTCTATCGGCAGGGCGAGTTCGTCGATCTCTGTCGCGGCAAGCACATTCCCAGCACCGGCCACATCGGCAAGGCGTTCAAGCTGCTCTCCGTGGCGGGGGCGTATTGGAAGGGCGACGCCACGCGGCAACAGTTGCAGCGGCTCTACGCGACCGCGTTCTTCGACAAGAAGGAGCTCGAAGCCCATCTGACCCAAGTCGAAGAGGCCAAGCGCCGCGACCACCGCGTGCTCGGCAAGCAGCTGGAGCTGTTCACCATCAGCCAGACCGTCGGCTCGGGGCTGATTCTCTGGCTGCCCAAGGGCGCGATCATCCGGCAGACCCTGGAAGACTATCTCAAGGGCGAGCTCCGCCGCCGCGACTACCAGCCGGTCTACACGCCGAACATCGGCAAGATCGAGCTCTACCAGATCTCGGGCCACTTCCCCTATTACAGCGACAGCCAGTTCCCGCCGATCGACATGAGCGAGCGGGAAAATCTGCCGGCAGGGGAGGGCGAGCGGTATCTGCTCAAGCCGATGAACTGCCCGCACCACATCATGATCTACAAGGCCAAGCCGCGCAGCTACCGCGACTTGCCGGTGCGGCTCGCTGAGTTTGGCACCGTCTACCGCTTCGAGCAATCGGGCGAGCTCTCGGGCATGACGCGTGTGCGCGGCTTCACCCAGGACGATGCCCACATCTTCTGCACCGAAGAACAGGTGGCCGACGAATTCCGCAACTGCCTGGAAATGACCCAGGGCGTGCTCGCGGCGCTGGGCATGGATCGCTACCGCGTGCGGCTTGGCTTCCGCGACCCGGACGGGGACAAGTACGTCGGCAGCAAGGAGATCTGGGACCGGGCCGAGTCGTCGCTCAAAGCGGTCTGCGAATCGATGAACTTGCCCGACATGTCGATCGAGCCGGGCGAGGCGGCGTTTTATGGACCGAAGGCCGACTTCGTAGTGACCGACTGCATCGGCCGCGAGTGGCAGCTGGGTACCGTGCAGCTGGACTACAACCTGCCGAGCACCGAGCGGTTCGCTCTCGAATACATCGGGGCCGACAATCAGCCCCACCGGCCGGTGATGATCCACCGGGCGCCGCTGGGCTCGATGGAGCGGTTCATCGGCGTGTTGATCGAACATTTTGCCGGGGCGTTTCCGCTCTGGCTTGCGCCGGAACAGGTGCGGGTGCTCACCGTGAGCGAGAAATCCGAGGCGTACGGCCGCGAGGTGGAGCAGCAGCTCAAAGCGGCCGGAATTCGTGTCGCGGGCGATTACCGCGGCATCAAACTCAACGCCAAGATTCGCGAGGCCCAGGTCGAGCTGGTGCCCTATATGTTCGTGGTGGGCGAAAAGGACCGGGATGCGGGTAGTGTCGCGGTCCGCGACCGGCTGGAGGGCGATTTGGGCCAGACGCCGCTGGCCGGAGCGATTGCCAAGCTCGAAGCCGAGATCGCGGCGAAAACGGTGCGACAGGTGGCCGCCGTCGAACCAGCCGCTTGCGGCCGACCGCGGGAGCCGGAACGAGTATTAATCGCCGGGGTGGCACGTTAGGAGCTTCCGGCGACGGGCG
The DNA here is from genome assembly GCA_963847905.1 of uncultured Planctomycetota bacterium. Lineage (GTDB taxonomy): Bacteria > Planctomycetota > Planctomycetia > Pirellulales > Lacipirellulaceae > DASYDU01. The sequence continues at coordinate 334,529 of CAWKBP010000015.1, forward strand.
TGGCTGGTTTAGCGTATTCTGCCACGCCCTTCGCTAAAGCTCAGGGACGTGCCACCCAGAAGCATCACAGCTAGTTGACTTATACCCTCGCGGCAGCCGATACTTGCTGCTAGTGTGCGCACCCGTGTGCATGCTGTGAGCTAGAATTAGAGTTGTTGTCTGCAGCGTCCGGTGGCTAGCGACTGGCGGCCGACCGGGCCGTTCATTAACCCGATAGGAGACCCAAACGATCAACCTCAAGAACCAAAGGATCAATGAGCAGATCCGCATCACGCCGATTCGCGTCATCGCTCACGACGGAGCCCAGCTAGGAGTCATCAGCACCGACGAAGCGCTCCAGCAGGCCCGTGCCGCCGGACTCGATCTGGTCGAAGTCGCCCCGACCGAGAAGCCGCCCGTCTGCCGCATCATGGACTTTGGCAAGTTCAAGTACCAACAAAAGAAGCGGCAGCACAAAGGTCACGGCCACCAAAGCAAGAACAAGGAAATCCGTCTCCGCCCCAAGATCGGCGACCACGATCTGATGACGAAGCTCAATCGGGCCAAGACGTTTCTCGAGGACAAGGACAAAGTCGTGTTCTCCGTGATCTTCCGCGGCCGCGAGAATGCCCACGTCGACGAAGGCTACAAAGTCGTCGACCGGATCGTCAAAGAGCTGGGCGAAGTGGCCAAGCTCGAACAGAATCCGTCGATGCAGGGCCGGCGAATCGTTTGTATTTTTGCGCCGAAGTAACCGCGCCCGGGCAACCGCTGGCAATTCAATTTTCTCCCACCCGCGGGGGCCTCGTTGGTACACTCAGGCAATGAGAGCAACCAACCCAGCAGTTCCGCGCGAAGTTCCGGCACTCGTGCGGCTCGGCGTCGTGCTGCTGTTTGTCGCCAGCGGCTGTGCGGCGCTCATCTATGAAGTCGTCTGGTTCCACTTGCTGCGGCTGGTGATTGGTGGCTCGTGGATCTCGATGGGGATCCTGCTCGGGAGTTTCATGGGCGGGATGTGCCTGGGCAGTTTGGCGCTGCCGTGGATCGTGCCGGCCCGGTTTCATCCGCTGCGGGTTTATGCGGCGCTTGAGCTGGCCATCGGAGCGATCGGTGGGACGCTCCCCTGGTGGCTGCCGAAGCTCGGCGGCTGGTATCTCGGGGTGGCCGACGAATCGCTGACCGGCGTCGCCGCGCGGGCGGCGGTAGCGGCCGTGGCCATTCTGCCCGCCACGGTGCTGATGGGTGCGACGCTGCCGGCGGTCGCCCGCTGGGTGAGGAGTACGCCGGAAGGTCTCGCTGATCTGGGCGTCTTTTACGGAGCCAACACGATCGGAGCCGTGATCGGCACGCTGTTGGCCGGCTTCGTGCTGCTGCCGCAAACCGACGCGATTTTCACGAGCTATGTGGCGGCCGCGATCAACGGCGCGATCGCGCTCTCGGCCGTCGCCCTCGCGTTGGTGACGCCGTACCAGAGGGCGGCACCGATTGCGGAACATCCCGCGGCGACGCGCCAGAACGCGCCGGTGATAGTTTGTCTCGTGATCGCGCTATCGGGGTTCGCAGCGTTGGGGGCCGAGGTGGTCTGGACGCGGCTGTTGTCGCTGCTGTTCGGTTCGACCGTCTATTCATTTGCGATTCTGCTGGCCGTATTCCTGGCTGGGCTGGGAATTGGCAGCACGGTTGCCGCCAGCTTGGTGCGGCGGGCCAAGGAGCCGCTGCGCTGGCTGGCGCTGGCGCAGCTGGCGATCATCTGCTTGGGGCCGTATACGAATTTTGTCGTCACGCGGGTGGTGCCCTATTGGCAGCGGCCGGCGGTCGTGGAGACGCAGGACATCTACCGCGTGTTTGCCAACGACATGCTGAGGGCCGCCGTCGCGGTGTTGCCGGCGGCGATATTCTGGGGTGCGAGCTTCCCGCTCGCGCTGGCCGCGGCGGGGCGCGGGCAGGGTGACGCTGGCCGGTTGGTCGGGCAAGTCTACGCGTCAAACACGCTCGGGGCGATTCTCGGTTCGATTGTCACCAGCGTCTTGCTGATTCCCGCGGTTGGTTCGCAGCATACGCAGCAAATCCTCGTCATGGTTTCTGGCGTGGCGGCGGCACTGGCATTTCGAGGGGCGGCAGCACGGACGGATCGGGCCAAACCACGCGGCCAGATTGCGGCGCTCGTCGTGGCAACAGTGGCGGCATTGCTCGTGGTCGTCCCGCCCCAGGGACTATTCGGCCGATCGCTGCAACCGAACAATTGGGGACTTTTCGACTATCTCTTCCAACGCGAGGGCCGCACGGGAACGGTCGTAGTCCAGCAGCAGTCGAGCTCGAACTGGCTTTTCCTCTGCATCGGCGGCAAAGTCGAGGCCTCCAACTACACGCCCGATCTCCGCTGCCAGCGGCTGCTCGGTCATCTGCCCGCGCTCGTACACGAGCAGCCCAAGAAAGTGCTCATCGTCGGGCTGGGCACCGGCACCACGGCCGGTTGCTTCGTCCTGCATCCTGAGGTCGAGAGCATCACCATCTGCGAGATCGAGCCGGCGGTGAGCGAAGCGGCCGGCCGTTTCTTCACCAAGGAAAACAATCGCGTGTTGGAAGATCCGCGGACGACGATCCACTACGACGACGCCCGCCACTTCCTCGCCACCACCGATGAGAAGTTCGACGTGATCACAACGGACCCGATCAACTCGTGGATCCATGGCGCGGCGGCGCTCTACTCGGTCGAGTTCTTTGAGCTCGCGAAGCGGCATCTCAATCCGGGCGGTGTGGTCGTGCAATGGATTCCGCTTTATGAAAAAGACCTCGCCACGGCGAAGTGTGAGCTCGGAACATTCATCGACGCATTTCCGGAAGCGATGCTGTGGTCCAGCTGGCGGACGAGCGACGGCCCCGATCTGCGGCACGACATCATCGCCGTGGGACAGATCGAGGCGACGACGCTTGATTTGGCAGCGGTCGAACGCCGGATCGACGCCAACGCCAAGCTCAAGGCGAAGCTCGACGAGGTGAATCTGGCGACGATTCCGGGGCTGATGGCCCAGTTCGCCGGCACGGGCAAGGACCTCGCCCCCTGGCTCGCCGGAGCCGAAATCAACCGCGACGCCTCGCTGCGGCTGGAATTCCTGGCCGGTCTGTCGCTGTGGATGATCCAGGCCGACGCGATTTTCCAGGAAATTGCCGCGTACCGCCGCTATCCGGCCGAAAGCCTCCGCAACGACGCGGCCTACGAGGCCGAAATCCGGCAGCGGCTGGGGCTGTCGAAATAATCGCTATCATCGTCGGTCGATCAACGCCGATTCAATTCCGTGTGAACTTGAATGATTCATCTCCGCACGATCGATGAGCGACTATTTCGGCGGCGGGGCGGCTTGGGCGACTCGATCGGCGTGGCTCCTCAACTCGGCCTCAACTTCTTCTCGCAACCAATCGTGCCAGCAATCGACAAGCACCCGATCCATCGCGTCGCCGATGGATTCGTTGGGTTTGTCCTTGCGGCGCAGGGCCAGTAACCGGAGCGGTGCACGACAGGTGCCCGGTAAAACTGCCAGGAGCTGTTCCTGTTCCTCGTCAGTCAGAACAACAAATTGCTCCGCCGCATGTTGACAAAGTTTTCCAAAAGCGAAATCGCCATCGCTGACGAGTCGAACGTCTCGCAGAACGGCAGCGTCGGACAGATCGCGGAGACCGGCATTGGCGAAAAGGCCGGTGAAATAGTCGCCACGGTCGGCATCCGCATGGACGTCGTCTTCGCCGGTGACAGATGGCTCGGTCGGCGAATTGACGCGGTCGATCAATTTCACGAACAGATAAGCGATGAGCGGTCCGAAATCCGAACCTCTTTCAAACCGTTCGTATTCTCGGCTGGATAGTGTGTGTTGAATCTCCTCCGAATCGTCGGCCGCACCGTCGGCAAAGCGGTCGAAGCAATACTCGCGGGTTAATGTCCACGGCCAGCTTCCGCGAGGAAACAGTTCGTCGGCGGTGCCTACGACGAAATGAGCCGCCCAATCGCACAATTGCCCCCAAGTATCCGGGCGATTGGGCAGCGAATTGGGAATCGAAAACTCTTGGCCGACCGCTTCGGTGCTTGGATACGCAGGCAACTCAAACTTGGCGAGCCGGTCGTCCAGAGCATTCAGGGCCGCTTTCACGGGCACGGACTGGGCAATTCTTCGCCCCTTCTCTGCAAATGCGTTGAATTCTGGCGACGATTGAACGACGGGCTGTCTCTGATATTGATCGAGAACGAATTCAGCAGTCGACGTGAACTTGTGGGCAGAATCGTAGCGATTGACGAATTCCTTCGCGCGTACACGCGTTTCGCGCACCGCTAGGTCGAAGCCATCGCTGGCCACGCGGATTGTAAATACGTTGGCTGTCTCATCACTTCCATTGTTGGCATTTCCAATCTGGGCGGAGAGAAGTGCACCGGAGTCTGCGTCGAACTCCACCTGCACCGCGTCTTCGGCATAGGTCAATTTCCCGTCTTCGAGTTTCATGACCGCATTGGGGCGATGGGCCCAACTCGCCATCGCGACCGGAACGGCATGGACTTTCAGCACCTGTGCACCATCGTTGTCGCTGGTATCGGTCTTGAGCGCAAATCCCAGATATAGAATTCTGGCCGTATCCGCCTTCTTCATTGCGGATCGGCTGAATGCGGACCTCCGGCGTGGGTCGTGTTCGCGGAAATACGCAGAACCTTTCGTGCGCGGTCCAGTCGAACAATTCGAGTGCGTCGCGAGTGATGATGAATCCGTGGTTGGCGACCCATTCGTGCGAAGTGTAGCCGATATCGGCGGCGACACGACCGTCGGCAGTTACGACCAGCTTGCGGAAATCAACCGCGAGTTCCGGATCATGGGCGTCGACGAGCTTGCCTTGGCAATGGAAGGCAATGTCTGAATTGTCGTCCTGGAGACGATTGATCCAAGCGGCCGATTTGCGGAGGACCTCGTCGACGGCAGAAAGCGGTTGGTCCAGCGGCGGAGCCGGCGAGAACTCCTCAAGTTCGAGCACGAGTGTCACACCAGTTTCTTTTGAAGTACTCGCTGCTTCCGTGGTCAGGGCAACTTCGAGCGACACCTTATGCTGCCAGTAGCGGCACGAATCGGTAAGTCGACCTTCGAGGCGGCGCAATAGCTTTCCATTGGCGCGATCGCCCTGGGCGACTTCCAAGTATTCCAACAACTGCTCCTGGCTATCACGCTTCAGTCCGTTGACTTCGATCTTTGCTAGGGCGGTCGGCTGTGGACTGGCGATGAAGTCAATCACGAGATCGGCAACGCCTGGTTCGACTGCGGGCTCCCACCGCGTGTGGAACGATCCGCCCGCGAGCCCCTGATCGGCCAGCGCCCAGCGAATTACGGTGTGGAGCGCCGCCTGCTTCTCGGGAATGTCGACGAGCATCTCGCCAGATATCCAACCGACAAGGCCATCCGTAGGCAATTTCGGCAGTTCGATCGAACCAACTCTCAACACCCAACTGGGCACCTGCTGCTTCTCGGCGAGCCAAAGGCGGAGAGCCGGGACGTCGACCGTATCGGCACCTTGGACGATCACTTCACCTTGCCGGAAGCGCCGACCTTCCTCCACTTCGACGACGAACGCAGGGATCTTGGTATTGAGCCGCGCGTGGGCCGTCGCCTCGGGGAATCCGCTGTTGCGATAGCCGAGTTGGATGCGTGCTTCCAGTTTGCGGAGGAACTCGCTGGTTTCGCATGACGGGCGAGAGGCCGCCTGGTATTTGAGATCCACGCGAAGGGCACCACGTAGTTCGTCGACCGGGAAAGTTTTTGCCCCCTCGAAGACGATTCGCGCCGGGTCGCCAAGATTTCCCACGGTCGCGAACGGGCCGTAAGGACGGGCCGGTGAAGCAGCGGCCGGCGGCGTCCCGGTTGATGCGTCGTGATCCGTATACGGAAGCGCGATTTCAGCAAACGGGAGTGGATCGTCCTCGGTGGGGAGTTCGGGCAGGCGCGATTTGCAGCGAGAAGGGCGACAAGTGCCAATAACAGCATGTTGGTGAGACGCATGGCCAGTCCTCGTGGATCAGCTGGAACGGGGGTGGGATGATAGTTCCGGGAGGCGGTGAGAGCCAAGAGCGAAACTCGGGAGCGACTAGGGCAGCCCGATTCGGCGAAATGTCCGTCAAAAACTGTGGGAGGGGTCTCCGACCCCGATTTCGTCACGCCCTCGGGCGGAATTCATCAACTTGGGAGTTCGAGTCCTTAATCGGCCTCGGAGAGGCCTCCCACAGTATGCGGATTCCCCCTTTTCCCCGTCGGGCGGCGACTGTAGGATACGGGATTCTCGTAAGATTGAGATTCTAACTATGCCAAAACAAAAGACACACAAGGGAACCAAGAAACGGTTCCGCCTGACCGCCACCGGCAAGGTGAAGCACCGCTCCGCGGGCACGAGCCACTTGGCTTCGCGCATGTCGCAAAAGCGGGTGCGTCAGCTCCGCGGCACGACCGTGACCGCCAAGGCCTCGAGCAAGCAGATCGTCAAAGCGCTCGCGGGCAACAGCTACTAGCGTTCATAGCCCCGGCATCTGCCGGGTCGATTAGCTCCACGGCAAGATCCCGGGGCTATATACAATTTGAACAAGCCCGCCGGGCACGAGTAACTTCCGTTCGCTATTTTTGCGAGCGGAGGCCTGGGGCGCAAAACTTCCCCAGGAAGTTCCTCCCATGCGTACTACGCTTGGCGTCGCTCGTCGACGCCGTAAGAATCGCCTGTTTCAGAAGGCGAAGGGTTACACCGGCGGCCGTGGCCGGCTCTATCGCAGCGTTAAGGAAACGGTCGTCCGGGCCGAGGCGTTTGCTTTCCGCGATCGCCGCGTCCGCAAGCGCGAGTTCCGCAAGCTGTGGATCATCCGCATCAACGCGGCCGTCCGCGAGCGGGGCATGCGATACAGCGAATTCATCGCCGGACTCGTGAAGGCGAACATCACGCTGGACCGCAAGAGCCTCTCGGAGATCGCCATCGCCGACCCGGCCGCGTTTGACGCGATCGTCGCCAAGCGAAGGCGGCGTTGGCGTAAGCCCGCGTTCGCCACAATTCCGCGACCGGCGGTCGCGGATCACGCCGTAGTTGCGGGCCAAGTTTCCAGCCGCGGAGCGGTGGCATCGTGTAGCCGGGTGGCGGAAGCTCCCGGATCATGCGATCAAATCCCGAAGCCCCACAGGGGCGACATCGTTTTGCGTCGCCATGCCGAACGATGTCGCCTCTGTGGGGCTTCGATGGTAAATGTGGGGCTATGATGTCCACAGTTGGCTCGGCGGACCCGGCGTCGCGAGCCGGCGCCCTGGGCTTCAGAGTTGAATCGCTTCGCGGTAAATTGGACGATGCGCCCTTCGCATCCGCATCGACAGCGTCCACCCATGGCCGACGAAATCCTCCTCAACGAAGCCGCCTACGCCGTCTGGCAGACGGTGAAGGAAAAAGGGCCCGATTGAGCTGGGCGAGGTCGTGAAGCTCACGGGGATCGACCAGGTGCAAGTGTCGGCGGCGGCGACGGAGGCGGCGAGCAAGGGATTCTTCGAGATCATTGAGCGCGAACGCGAGGAAATTGTCGTCAGTGAGAGCGCAGTCGAGCACTCTAATCGAGCGGCTTCCCGAAGCACTTGCCGCAAAAAAGCTTCGGCAATCCGGCGGCAAGATGCCAATGGCCGAATTCGTCGAATGGGCAAAGTCGAACGAAATTGCCGTCAACGAAGTCTTAAAATGGGGCGGAGCCCGAGGATGGATCGAAACGAGTAAAGATGCGACTGATGGAACGTACGTCGTGCTTAATCCGACAGGCAGACACGGAAAAGAAGATCTGGCTGATCTCGATACCGATGACGATGCTCGCGTGACATGTCGAATATCAAGGCGATTGCTATCTTGACGAATTGAAGACGACTACCAGAATCCATGAGCGAGTGCATCGAACTTCTTGGCAACCGTCCGGAACTTGCCAAGATCAAGAAGCGACACCGAACGCGTACTCTCTTAACCGAAAAGGGGATGAAGCATTCAATCGCGCAGTTCGCAAAGTCATCGAGCGCAACACGCTCACGCCCGAAGATCTCGAATCCGGCGCGTGGCGCGAGATTAAGTTGCGGCCTTATGATGTGACGCTGGCGGCGCGCGACGTCTTCCCGGCGAAGATTCATCCGCTGCGGAAGATCATTGAAGAGACGCGGACGGCGTTTTTGGAGATGGGGTTTGCGGAGGTCGTCTCGCCGATGGTCGAGTCGGCGTTTTGGAATTTTGATGCGTTGTTTCAGCCGCAGGATCATCCGGCCCGCGAGATGCAGGATACGTTCTACATGCGGCATCCGGCCGAGGTGCCGCTGCCGGACGACAAGATCGTCGAACCGCGTGCGGCGGACGCATGAGGATGGCTGGGAGACCGGGAGCGAGGGCTGGGGTTACACCTGGAGCCCCGAGCGGTCGAAGCAGGTCGTGCTGCGGACGCACACGACGGCGGCGACGATTCGGGCGCTGGCCAAGAACCCCGAGCCGCCGGGCAAGTTTTTCTGCGTCGGCTGGACCTATCGCAACGAGACGATCAGCTTCAAGCACCTGCCCGTGTTCCACCAGGTGGACGGCATCATCATCGACGAGGAAGCGAACCTGGCGTCGTTGATGGGGACGCTGCAGGAGTTCTATTCGAAGATGGGCTTCGGCCGCGTGAAGTTCAAGCCGGCGTTCTACCCGTACACCGAGCCGAGCGTCGACGTGGTCGTCTACATGGAATCGCGAAAGAAGTGGCTCGAGATGGGCGGGGCGGGCATTTTCCGGCCGGAAGTGACGTTGCCCTTGGGTTGCAAACAGCCGGTGCTCGCCTGGGGCCTCGGCATCGAGCGGCTGGCGATGTTGCGGTTCGGGCTCTCGGACATCCGCGAGCTGTATCGGCCGAGCCTGGATACGCTCGAGGGGGTGCCGCTATGCCGATAGTGAGCATCGAAGGATTTGCGCGGAGCAAGCTCCGCCGCTAAGTGAGTTAATTCAATGCCAATTGTGAGTATAGATTTGGCGTGGCTCAACCGGCTCTTGGGCAAGCCGTACGAGACGGAGACGCTGCGCGAATCGCTCGACCAGATCGGTTGCGACGTGGAAGACGTGGTCGAGATCGGGCTGTCGCGGTGCCCGCAGTGTGGCTCGCTCGTGGAGAATCCGCTGGGGCAGGACGAAGCGAAGGCCTGTGGCTTCTGCGGTTTTGAATCGGAGACGGCGTTCAAGCCGGCAGGCAAGCAGCAGGCGATGCGGCTTGACCTCTTGGCCGACCGGCCCGATCTGTTCGACGTCGGCGGGCTGGCACGGGCACTGCGCGGGACGCTGGGCATCGAGAGCGGGCTGCCGAACTACGCGGTGAAGCCTTCGGGCCTCACGGTGACGGTCGACAAATCGCTCGCGCGAGAAATCGAGCTACCGGCCGTTCATCGCCTGCGCGGTGATGACGCTCCCCGCCGTCGACGAGACCAGTCTCATAGCGATCATGAAGCTGCAGGAGAATCTGCACTGGGGCGTGGGCCGCGATCGCAAGCTCTCGTCGATCGGCGTGTACGACATGGCGACGATCTCGGGCGACATCGCGTATCGCACGATCGATCCCGACAAGGAGCCGTTCGTGCCGCTGGGGATGCCCGGCAAGAAAATGTCGGGCCGGCAGATTCTCGAATCGCACCCGAAGGGGATGGCGTACGCCGAGCTGCTCCAGCCGCTCAAGCGCTACCCGGTGCTCGTGGACACGAAGGGCCAGGTGCTCTCGATGCCGCCGATCATCAACAGCGACGAAACAAAAGTAAAAAAGGGCACGACGCGGGTGTTCATCGACGTCACGGGGATCAGCAAGGCGGCCGTCACGAAGTCGCTCGACACGCTGGTCTCGTCGCTCGCCGAGATTGGCGGCACGATCGAGACGGTCACCATCGTCGACGCCGACGGGACGAAACGTGTGACGCCGGACTTGACGCCGCGCACCAAGGAAATCGACGTGAACGAAGCCAAACGGTGGCTTGGTTTACCTTTGGACATTGAATCACTTACAAGCGCTTCGCAAAATGAGATTCGATGTACATCCCCTTGAGAAGATCGAATTTAAGTCTGGCAAAGGTTCGCTTGACCCTGTCGAGCAAGTAATGAAACTGGAGGAGAAATTCGATATCAACGTTCCCGATGAGGTGGCGAAGAAGTTCGAGAATGTTGATCAAGTGTTCGAGTACGTTAATTCGCGAATTGGTGGCCGCCTCAATGTGGTCTATCCCGCCTATCGCACCGACATCCGGCACATGGTCGATTTGTTCGAAGACGTGGCGATTGGCTACGGCTATGGCAACATCGAGCCGCGGCTGGTGCGGTCGATGACCGTCGGCGCACCGCGGCGGGAAGAAATCTTGAGCGACCGCGTGCGGCAGATTCTCATCGGCCTCGGTTACAGCGAAATCATGAGCCTGCCGCTCACCACGGAGGAGCATCAATTCGAGCGGCTCCGCCTGCCGACGCCCGAGCGCTACGCCGAAGTCACGAATCCGAAACTCAAGGCGTACAACGTCGTCCGCGGGCACCTCTTGGGCGGCATCTTCGAAGCGCTCCGCGAGAACCGCCGCCGGCCGATGCCGCAACGGTTGTTCGAAGTCGACAACGTCGTCGAGCTCGACGAATCGGCGGAGACGGGCGCGGCCGAGTATCGCAAGGTGGCGCTCGCCGAGATCGGCCGCGAAAGCGGGTTTGCCACAGCCCGCAGCGTGGTCGACGCGCTGTTGCGCGAGCTGGGCTGGCAGGCCGAATACAAAGCAGTTGACCACCCGACGTTTGTCCCCGGCCGCGCCGCGGAAGTCTTCGTTGCCAGCAAGAAGATCGGCGTCTTGGGCGAAGTGCACCCCGAAGTGCTCTCCAACTTCGGCCTGACGTATCCAGTGGCACTCGCCGAGCTGACCCTCGAACGCGTTTGCTGATTGGCGCAAAGACGCAAAGTGGACAAGTACGCAAAGAAGAATAGATCAATTTGCGTTCTTTGCTCCATTGCGTCTTTGCGCTAAATTTCTGGGGCGATTGCACACGGGATCACACTGCACGATTATGTGAGCATGGTGGACAATCTTCAAAACATGACGATTTCAGGGTTTCTCATCCATAGTGTCGAACGGCGGAGCGAGGAACCAGCGTTAGGCAACTATTTGCAGTGGCAAACTGCAATGGCGCACCTGGAACGAGTTGCACCACGACATCCAGGCGCTAGCCGGCGAGCTACGTCTCGCCGGAGTTGCGCCGGGCGATCGCGTCGCGCAGATCTCCGAAAACCGTTACGAATGGATCGTCGTCGACTTGGCGATCCACCTTTTGGGCGCGGTGCATGTGCCGATTCACGTGACGCTCTCCGGCGAGCAGATCGCCGAGCAGATCGCGGCCAGCGGGGCGCGGATTGTGTTCGTCTCGACGGCCGACCTGTTGGCGAAGTTTTCCGGGCGGCTCAAGCATGGCGAATCGATCTTCGTCCACGACGAGCAGGCGTACGGGGAAGCAAAACCGCCGCTGGGATTGACCGGCCACGTCGAAGGCTCGGCGGGAGCCTCGCCCTCCCAAGAAACGTGTGCCCTGAGGTCGCTCGACGATCTGGCGACGATCCTCTTCACCTCGGGCACGACGGGTCGCCCACGCGGCGTGATGCTGAGCCAGCGGAACCTGGCGTGGAACGCGGCGGCGACGGCCGAGACGCACGGCACGGCCAACGTGGAGACGCGGATCAACATCTTGCCGTTTAGTCATATCTACGCGCGGACGTGCGACCTTTACACCTGGCTCTATCGCGGCTCGCGGCTGGTGCTGGCCGAGAGCCGTGAGACACTCGCGCGGGACTGCCAGCTAGTGCAGCCCACCGTGCTCAATGGCGTGCCCTATGTGTTCGAGCGGATCGCCGATCGGGTCCGCGCGACGAGCATGCCGCTCGCGGCCGTGTTCGGCGAACGGATGAAGCAGCTCACCTGTGGCGGTGCGCCGATCGCGGCCGAGGTTGAAGCGTGGTACGCGGAGCTGGGGCTGCCGCTCTTGCCGGGCTATGGGCTCACGGAAACGTCGCCGGTGGTTTCGGTGTCGACGCCAACGGCGCGAAAGATTGGTAGCGTCGGTCGGCCGCTCGCCGGGCTCGACGTGCGCATCGCGGAAGACGGCGAGGTGCTCGGTGCGCGGGCCGAACGTGATGCTCGGATATTGGCAGGACGAGCCGGCGACGGCGGAGGCAATTCGCGACGCGTGGCTCGCGACGGGCGACCTGGGCGACGTCGACGCGGACGGCTTTCTCACGATTCGTGGCCGGAAGAAGGAGCTGATCGTGCTCTCGACCGGAAAGAAGGTCTCGCCCACGCGGGTGGAGAGTTTGCTCACCGCGTCGCCACTGGTGGAACAGGCGGCCGTGTTCGGCGAGGGTCGCGTCGGACTCGTGGCGCTGGTGGTGCCGGCGAGGCGAGAGGGCCAGGTTGCAACTCGCGAGGAATTGGCGGACGAAATCCAACAGCGGCTCTCTGGCGCGGCAGCCGAAGAACAGGTGCGTGATTTCGCGATACTCGAGCGCCCATTTTCGCTCGAACGGGGCGAGCTGACGCCGAAGTTGAGTTTGTGCCGCGCGGCGATTGCGGCGAGCTTTGCGCGGGAGCTCGCTGCGCTCGGATGTCGCACCATCTAGGACTTGTGGGGTGGTTCGACAAGCTCACCACGGGCAAGCACCACCGCTAAATCGAACGGTGTTTCGCCCCTTCGAGCGGCACATCCACTTTACATCCGGCGCGACCCGTAGATTCGCTACGACTGGCGAAGGTTCTTTTGACCTGGGCTAGCCTGGAACCTATATATCGTTGGAGAAACTCCGCGACGAGTAGCCCGGTCGATTTGTGCCCCCAGCGCACAGCCGTCCGGCCTGCGCTCGCGTTCTCCTGCCATCCGGCAGCAACTCGAACCGAGCAGGGCATGGAAGATAAAGAGCCGACACCCTCGACCACTCCTCCGCCAGCCGCGCGAACCGCGCAAGCGCTGCGCGAGCTGCACGACCGCGCTCGGACTGCGCTTGCCGCTCAGCGGGAACGGATGGGGCAGCTCGAAGCCCAGCTGACGAACCAGCTCGATTCGATTGCGGACACGATCGCGGAGCAAGTCTCCGCGCACGGCGGACAAGGGGAGCAAGCGCAGCAGGCACAACAAGCACTCGACGACGTCGCCCAACTGCGGAGCGAGCTGGAGCGGACGCGGCTCGAGTGGAACGTCGAACGCGAAGCCTGGCAGGCGGAGCGGGCTGAGCTGGCCACGTGCGACGCCGAGCGATTGCAGGCGATCGAAGAGCAACAGGCAGAAACCCAGGCCCGCCAACAGGCACTCGACGACCGCGCGTCGGAGCTAAATCATCAAGACCGCGAGCTGCGTCAACGCCAGGAGTTGCTGGAGTCCGAAGCGACGTTGGTGGCCGAGCAACAGTCGCAAATAACCGCCACCGAGAGCGCGATCGAATTGCAGCGAACGGCCGTTGCCGAGCGCGAGCAAGCGGTCGAGACATCGCAGGTCGAGCTGGAACAAGGCCGCACCGATTTGGCGGCGCGTGAGCAGGCACTGCAAACCGAACAGTCCTCGCTCGCCAGTACGCGAGCAGCCTTGCAAGCCGAGCGGGAAGCGCTGCAGGCCGAACGCGATGCGATGGCCCAAGAATCGAGCGCACTGGCGGCGAACCAACAACTGAACGAAAGCGAGTCGGCCGCGCGGCTCGCCAGCCTCGAACACCAACTGACGACCGAGCGGATCGCCTGGGATCGGGAGCGGGCCGGCGTCGAGGAACAGCGGCGACTGTTGGCCAAGGAGCGCGACGATCTGGCGACGGCGCTTGAGGCCGCCCGGGGCGAGTTGACCACCGCCCGCGCCGAAGCAGCGGCCGCCGGCGAACTCGAGGCACTCAAAGAACTATACGAAGCGGCGCACGACGACATTGAGCGTCTCGGCATGCGCGTCGTCGAGCTGGAGCAAGAGCTCAACGATCGACCCGAAGTCATCGAGACGGATTCGACTGAGCTGGTCGAACTTCAGGCCGAGCGCGACGCGATGGCCAAGCGGATCGCGGCGCTCGAGGAAGAGTTGGCCGCCGCGCAAGCGGCAAAGCAAGGCAGTAACGCGTCGGAAGAGCAGTCCGACCTCGAGCGGCGGTTCGAACTGGCGCTGGAAGACGTCCGCGAGCTCAAGGCGAAGAATTCGGAACTGGAAACGCAATTGGCGTCGGCCAAGTCGCGCGGTCCGTCTGCTCCGCCCGCCACCGAAGGGGGCGGCAGCTGGGAGGCGATGAAGCGGAAAATGCTCGCCAACCTGGAAGGCGAAGGGGATGATGGCGACGAAGACCGTCAGGAAGAACGGGCCCAGATCGCCGACACGATTCGGGCAACCGACGAAGCCCTCGCCCGCAAGGACCAGGAGCTGGCCGAACTCAAGTCGCGGCTCGCCGAGGCGGCCCACGCGAAGCCAAGCGAAGACGAAGCGGTCGAACAACTGCTCGACGCGGACGAGGTCATCGCCGGGCATCGCGCGCGAATCGCCAAGCTGGAAGAAGAGATGACTGACAAACTGCGGGCGGCCGAACTCGAGCTGTCCGTCGAGCGGGCCAAGATCACCCGTGAGACGGCCCATCTGGCCGGACTCAAGGCCGACATCGACTCGATGCGCGCCAGCGGCATCGACCCGCAGGCAGCGCCGGGTGCGGCGCAGCAGCCGAAGCGGCGGTGGCTATCGAAGCTGGGGCTCAATGGGGACGATGAGGACGGGAAGTAGCGCGGTCGTGATGTCGCGATCAAGAGGAGCCGCGCGGAGCCGACCACTTCGTGGTGCCCGCCGCCGCTAAGTTGCGAGAATTGCGGGTGGCACGTCCCTGAGGTTCCACCGAAGGGCGTGGGAGTCTGTGCCGGTTATCAACCACGCCCGTCGCTGGAAGCTCCTAGCGTGCCACCCCAGAGTCAAGCTGGATTGTCGTACGGCCGCGGCTATTTTACCGACTCGCCGGCGATGTGGTAGATCGCCAGGTGCTGGCCGTCGAGGCCCTTGAATTCGCGGATGCTGAACGTGCCGGTGACCGCGACGGGGCGGATCGTGAACTCGGCGGTATCGCCCTCCTGCATCTCGACCAGGATGCAATCGAAGAGCGCGGCCCCCGGGCCGAAGCAGCACTCCTGATTGTCGCGGACGAGGACAAATTGCTTGATCCCGCGCTTCTGCGGCGTGGGCAAGATGAAGCCGCGGATGCGAATCTGCTGGCCGTCGAGCGCTTCGATTTCTTCCGTGAGCAGCTCGCGATGAAACGGGGCGCCGACGGCGAGGTCGAATCGCAGGTCGTCGAATGTTTTGTCGAATTCCCGATCGCCGACTGCAGAGAGGACCTGGGTCCGAGCACCGGGGAGCAGCTTGGGCTTCGGCTTGGCCGTGCCGGCGGCGGCCGGTTGAGTGGGGGCAGGGGCCTTGGCGGGCGCCGGATCGCAGCCGCCGACGGTGGCCACGAGCGCGAGGAGAATCAGGCCGAGGGCGGGGGTTTGCAGTTTCAACATGCGATCCAGTCGATTACTGCACGGCGTAATCGGCCTTGAGCGAAAACACGGGGTAACCCGGTCCGAGCGCCAGGTTCTGTTCGTTGATCTCGAGGATGCCGCCCATCCGCAGGATGTTGAGCGTGTCTTCCACGCGGTGCGAGCTGGTGATCTGGACCGCCATCTGATCGAAATAGTTCACCTTCGACAAATCGCCGAAGCAACACTGGTTATTATCGCGGACCAGGAGGAATCGATCGATACCAGTTCGCACGGGCGCGGATCCGGGGCGGATAAATCCCTTGATGAAGACTCGCTTCCCTTCGAGCGCCTTGATCTCCGGCGGAACCGCGTGGCCGCCGCGCGCTTGCAGCTCGGTGGGCTTCAGCGATTCGAAGGCAATGCGTTCGTAGCCGTCGGGGACCTCGGTTTGATAGACGTAGTAGCCGTAACTTACGCCCGAGACGAGAAAAAACGCCGAGAGCGCAAGCCCGGCGACCGCGAGCCACTTGCCGGTGTACTGGTCGCTTTCGCGGCGAATCTTGGCCAGCGAACGTAGCGAAATGAACATTCCCAGAATCGGAATCGGCGTCACGAGCAGGCAGGCCTGTAGCGTCGTCGAGGCCGACATCAACGTCAGCGCCGAAGCGACACCGAGCACCAGGCCGACGATCGCACCGGTGTGGATCGCGCGGTAGTGGATCGACTCGTCGGTGTCGGATGCGGTGTGCTCGTCGAGGGCGGTCGTGGACATGGGAAGAAGAGGTCAGTGATCAGAGGTCGGAGGTCAGGTACGAAACGATTGATACGCTTTTAGGTTACATGGCTCCCCAACGGAGGATCAACCAGTAGACTACCATCATCACCAACGCGGCGATGAGCGGAACGCCGATCACGACGGCGCGACTGTAGCTGGTCGTCTGCTCGGGGGATACTTCAGAACGGACGGCGACTGGTTCGGCCTCGGTGGTATCGTCCGCCGAGTCGTCGAGCGAATCGTCCTCGCCGGGCGGATCGACATATCCGGGCGGCAGGGGGATATCGCTGGCGTCGTCGTTTTCGGTGGCGCGTTCGGCGGCGCTGGCTTGGAAGCCGACGGTCGACAAATCGGACGGAGTGGTCGCGTCAGTGCCGGCTGGGGATCCGGGCCGCTCGGCGCCAGTTGCCGGCGCAGTGCTGCGGGCCCGGGCCAGGAAACCGAAGGCCATCAGGCTGCGGGCCTTTTTGACGCCCTCGGGATCGAGCTGTTCGAGTTGTGTGAGGGCCGCCTTGGCACGGGTGCCGATGTCGCCCGGCTGCTCGCTGGCCACGGTCAAATAGGTCACCACCGGCTGGCGGATGTAGCTCTTTTCGTCGCCGTTCTTGTACATCTCGGTGAGTCGATCGAGCACGGACCAATCTTCCCAGCGAGCAAGATCGGGGATCACCTGGTCGGCAAACTCGGGGTTGTCCAAGCAGCAGCCGCATCGAGGCGAGGAGCCGCTCGCGGGGCACGGCGTGAGTCTCTTCGCCGATGATCCGCAGGGCCATGATCGTCATGTAAGCGTGCGTGTATTCGACCTTGGGATTCTTGAGGAATCGCTCGTCCACGAGGTCGAGGCCCTCCGGACCGCGTAGGACCAGATAGCAGCCGATCGTCGCGTCGAGTCCGAGCTTCTTTTGCCGTTCCTCGAGGTCGACCATCTCGGTCCACATCTCGAGGGCGAGCGGACCCTGCAGGGCACGGCCGGAAGCGACCATCTGTTCGACGATCGGCTTCTTGAACGAGTAGTCGGAGACGATCATCTGCTCCAGCATGGGCAGGTCGCTCTTATCGCCACAGACGCCGAGCATGGTGAGATACAGCCGTCGGCGACTGGGGTTCACGTCGGAACTTTGGACCCACTCGACGAGCCGATCGTGGTGCATGTGGCCTTCGAGTTCATGCAACTCGGCATAGGGGGCGCGGGCGAACTCGTCATAAGCATCCTGGGCCAGCAGCGGATCGTCGTTTTCGAGATACTCTTGAAAGAACAACAGCCGTTCGACTCCGGCGGCCGGCACGGCGGGTAGCTGGCGGATATACGCGATCGCCGGAGCCGATAGGGGCAGGGGAGTGGTCCACTCGATCGCGTCGTTCTCGATGGCGAAGCCCGAGATCATGAACTCCTTGTCGCGTTCGCCTTCGCCAAAGTACACGACCTTGATCGTGTCACCCTGTTTGACGCGATTGTCGCCGCGGAGCACGTCGACGACTTCGAAGGTCGCTTTGCCGGAGTCGGGATCCTCGTCGTCGTTATTGACCAGCGGCGGCGCCTCGGCCACGAGCTTCGCCAACACAACTGCCTCCGAGGCATTGATCTCTTCGGTGAGAGTCCGCGACTCGACGCTGCAAAACGGGCAGGCCGTCGCGAGCACCGCGCCGGCGCACAGGACGACCGCAATCGCTGCAAAGCGGCCGATCAAATTGTCGAATCGTTTTCGGTCGAACATTGTTTCACTCGTGGGCGATGCGGCGGGCACGATCCCTCTCATTATTTTACCCCACCCGCCAAGCGGGCGTCAGTCGCGGTTAGCGGCTGCCTGCGAGTGCCTTCGCCGACGTCGGTGCGATAGGCCGACACAGCCGGCAGGAAGCCCACCACGGCCGCGAGGGCCACCAGAGCCGGGATCAGGATCATCTCCTGCAGGTCAAATTCGAACAGGCCCAGCGTGACACCCGTGCGGGCCTCGACGTAGGGACTGGCGATGCCCAACAGGGCGTGGCCGAGCAAAATTCCCGCGACGCCGCCCAGGAGGGCCAGCAATATGGACTCCAAGAGGACGATCGTCATCACGGATTGCCGGCTGGCGCCGAGCGCCCGCATTACGGCGATGTCGTGGCTCCGCTCGCTCATCGAATTGTAGATACTCACCAGGATGCTGATCGCGGCGACGATCACGATCAGGATCGTGAGCACGAGCAGGATCAATTGGATCGGGCCGACGATGTTCTCGAGCAGCCGGGTCACCTCGCGCGACGGCGCAACGGCCTGGGCGATGTGGTCTTTGCCCTTGTTGACCGCCGTGTCGAGCACCATCGGGCCAAGCGCGTCGTTGCAGAGCACCAGGATCGAGGTCACCTCGCGCCGATCATTGGCCAACGGTTCTTGGTTTTCGTGTTCGTCCGTGTGCTCACTTGCGGCAACCGTTTCAGCATCGGAGGACGGATTTTCGGCATGGCTCTTTTGATCGGACTCTTGTTCCGGTGAAAGGGCATGTCCTTCGAGCAAATAAAAGCCTTCGATGTTGATGAACACGGCGCGGTCGTTCGCCGTGCCGGTGGGCTTGAGGATGCCGACGACTTCGAAGGCGCCGTGTTTGTGGCCATCGGCGCTCATGCCGTGGGTGGGATTGATCTTATCGCCGACCTTGAGGCCGGCCTGGGCGGCCACGACCGAGCCGACGACGGCCTCGAAATAATTCCCCGTCTTGAAATTTCTGCCGCCAGGTTGGAACTCATAGTGTTTGGGCGTGTTGTCCGAGTTCATGCCGTATTCTATTTTGTCGAACAGATCGGGCGTGGTGCCGACAACGCGAAACATCCGGCCGCCCGGCGCCTGGTAGCTGTCTCCGAGGCAGAGCGGAATCGCCAATTCGGTGTACGGCTTGAACTCACCCTTGGTGAATTTCTCGTAGTAGCTGTAGGGAATCGGGTAGAGCGGTTGGCCGAGGTGGTAAACGGTGCTCAAGACGAGCTGCAACTCGCCTCCCTTGCCGCCGACGATCAGATGATAACCCTGGGCGTCTTGCGAGAACTGCCGTACCGCAACGCTATGGATCACCAGCACACAAATCATCACCGCCACGCCCAGCGCCATCGAGAGCGCCGTGAGCGACGAGGCGAGCGCTCGCTGCTCCATGTTGCGCCAGGCTATTTTCCAGAAGGGCATGGTGGGGGAGGAGTCGGGATGCAGGAGTCGGGAGTCGGGGACAAAACAATTTAGGCGGCGGCGATGCGGTTGATTTCTTCGAGGTGTTCGACGCGATCGAATTGGTTCGAAACTTCGTCGGCGTGGGTCACGAGTAGCATCGCTACGTTCTCGGCCGCGCAGACTTCGCGTAGGAGGTCAATCACTTGCTGCTGGTGGGCGGGGTCGATGTTGGCGGTCGGCTCGTCGGCCAATAGCAGCACGGGTCGATTCACGAGTGCTCGGGCGACTGCCACGCGTTGCTGCTCTCCGACCGAAAGGGCGGCCGGCTTGTGGGTCAGCCGGTGGCCGAGGCCGACGCGTTCAAGCATCCCCTGGGCCCGGGCCGTGTCGCGCCGCTGCCCGGTGAAGGTCATGCCCAGAAGCACGTTTTCGAGGGCCGAGAAGCCGGCCAGCAAATTGAACGTTTGGAACACGAAGCCGATGTGCCGGGCGCGGAAGCGGTCGCGGCCGACTTCGGGGATGCGGGTCACGTCGGTGCCTTTGACAACGATCCGCCCGGAGTCGACGGTGGTGAGCCCGGCGATCGCGTTGAGGAGCGTCGTCTTGCCGCCGCCGCTGCGGCCGCGGATCACAAGCTGCTCGCCGGCTTCGACCGCTAGCCGCGGGACGTCGAGGATCGACAGCAGGCTGCCGTTCGGCTCGCGGTAAGACTTCTTGACGTTTTCAACGAGCAGCATGGAAGCGAGTCCGGCGGCGGGCGATTCGGGCGGCAAGAGTCAGATGGCGGCCGGTCGTATCCGGCAGGACGCTGCGTAAGGCGTTTCAATTTAACGCTTTACGCACACGAAGCAAGGCGTAACGCGATCCTCACCCTCACCCCTTGCCGTACGCAAGCACCGCCAGTGCTGTTCGCCACCAATGCCGAATGTACACGCTAGCAGGGAAAGAGTTACAACGCGGATTGTACGGCCGAGGGCAGGGCGGCCCGTCCGCCGGAGATCGATCGCCGAGATTTCACGGCGGCTTTCCCGCAGCTGGACAAGAAAAACCAGGCGGAAGATCGTTTGGCACGCTCTGTGCAATAGACACGCGACGGTAGAAGAGTGGGCGACTGGCCCGGGCCGACCGTACGCGGGTGCGTAACTTCCACGGTGGTTCGAGTGAGTCGTCCGGCAGATGAGTCCCGCCCAAAAATCGAACTGGAGCTGGTTCCGCCGCTTGGCCGCATCGTCAACTGTTAACCGTACGACGTGGAAGCTGGGGAATCAGTTCTAAGGTCTCCCGCCTGAGAGGGCCGACGAGGTATCCCGCACCTCGCCGGCCCTTCTTTTTTGCGCTCACGCTAAATCGACTGCAAGCTGAAACTTCGCGCCAAGTCGCAAAGGGGCAAAGATCGCCAAGAAGACGTGGCTTAATGGCGCGGACGTGCGCGGTTCACTGCTCTGTCGAGATGCGCGAAATCCGAAAATCAAACTCTGCAATTCTTTGCGCCCTTTGCCCCTTCGCGTCTTTGCGCAAAAAAGTGTTGGCACTGCGCTAGTCGAATGGATTCTCGTCGTCGGTGCCGAAGCCGGAATTGTCGGCCGGTGCGGCAGCATCCGCGGGTTCGCTGAAGGGATTCGCGCCGTCGTCCTCAAATGCGGGTTCCTCGGCGGGAGCGACAGCCTGCGGCCGCGGTGTGGGTTCGGTTGCTGGCTCATCTTCGCCGGGTGTCGTCTCCTCGGCTTCGGCGTCGGCCGGTTGTTCTTCGGCGACGGGCGATTTGGCATAGTAGGTCGGCTGATCGGCGCCGATCTCGTGCAGGCATTGCACCAGCCCGCGTTCGGAAATCAGAAACAGCCGGTCCGTTTGGTCATTTACCAGCGCATCGATCGTTCCGCCGGATGCGATGCGGCCGACCGGCGCGCCGTCGGCACGGTTGAGGATGTGTACCGTGCCATAGCGGTCAACACCGAAGACGTGCGATTTTGAGACGGCGGCAAACTGAGAGATACCCAGCGATTTCCATTGCAGCAGCCCCGTGCTGGCGTCGACGCAGTGAAGCATCGGCTCCTCTGACGTGACAAACAATTGCTTGCCCACGGCGGCCGGCGATCGACTCGTCGGATAGCCAGTCATGTACCGCCAAGCCAACGTGCCATTGAGTTCATGGACAGCAAACATTTCGCCAGAGAGACCGATCGCGTAGATCAGAGGCGCTCGGTAAGCCGGGCGAGCTTCGAATTTTCCGTAAGTCTCGAGCCGGAAGCGGACGCCCGGGCGCACCGCACCGCTGACGTACAAATTGCCCCGGTCGGTCGTCCAGGCAACGCTCTCGGGCGTCACCAGCGGTGCCACCAACGTGTGTCCGAACGACTGATAGTACCAGCGCTTATATTGGGGCGCGCTGAGGT
The DNA here is from genome assembly GCA_963847905.1 of uncultured Planctomycetota bacterium. Taxonomy (GTDB): domain Bacteria; phylum Planctomycetota; class Planctomycetia; order Pirellulales; family Lacipirellulaceae; genus DASYDU01. The sequence goes on from CAWKBP010000015.1 coordinate 356,321, forward strand.
CCAGCGGGAAGCCCTCGATCAGCCCGTCGATCGTCGACGCGAACACATGGTTCTTGCCGACCGCCGGTCCGGCACCCGGCGCACCACCAATGCGGCGTTCGCCCTGAATTCGCCCCGTTGAGCTATCGAGCAGATAGAGCGTCGAGCCGTTGATCACGGCGACGTACTCGTCGCTGGCATCGGGCCCGAGGCTCGGATATTCCGGATTGCCAAATTGAGTGACCCAATTCGTCTTGCCGGTGTTGGCGTCGATCGCGTGCATCACGCCGGCATCCGTCAGCAGCAGCAATTGGTCGCCGGAGAGAATCCAGTCGACAACTCTCGACCGGGACGGATCCAATTTCGCCCGTGCGAACCAGGCACGTTTCAAGCCGACGCTCGCTGCCTGCTCCTGGGAGATCAAGCCGGTCGAGGTTTGCGCCGAGGCCGAGCCACTTGAACCGACCACGAACAGAATGCACGCTAGCCATGCGTGCTGTCGAAATCGAGAGATCACGAACATTCTCATCAGGTGTCCCGCGGTTGCTCACGTTCTGATCGAGTCGAGCCTCCGAGCGTCCCCCCACCCCGCCTCTTGCGAGCCCGTTTATTGTAACCTGCCGAAAAGTCCGGTGCATCCGGCTGGCCAAATCCACCCGCTAGACCGTCCGCCCGACCATCCCTTACATTGAAACCACGTCGGCGGAGGGGCGAAACACGCTTTGGCGGGTGCTTCTCGAGATTAGTCGCGGGCCACGCCGGCCGCGCAACACAGGTCCATCAGCATTCCGACGGACATGTCGGCACCCGGAACGATCGCATCATTGGGATGAGCAGCCTTGTCATAGAGCCGGATTCGCGCGACCAGAGTCTCCTCCAGGAGATGATCGGCTATCTGAATTTCTCGAGCGGCGCGAGCGACACCTCGTTCCTCAAGAACCTCAACGCGCTGTTTGCCAGCATCGAAGGACGGCTGGCCGCACGGGCTCCCGCAGGGAAGGGCGACACGGTCGAGGTGCTTTGCGGTTGGCTCCGGCGGCGGATGGACGAGCTCGAACCGCAGGGGGGCACGTTTGGCGACGTCAGCCAGGCCCGTGCGGTGGTCGGGCTGTTGCAGCAGCATCTGCTCCCCGCCTATCGGCAATTTCACCGCGACCTGCTCTGGCATCAGCAAGACGCTCAGCTCTGGCGGCCGCTGTTTCTGGGCCGGGCGCTGCGAGGCGATTTTGTCGCAGGGCGGGCCCTGGGACGAAACCGAGCGGATTGTTGGCGCGGCGCTCGACGCGCTCAACGACTACATCGGCTATCGGCCCGTTGCCGTACTCGCATCGAAGCAGGTCGAGCCCTATCCGCACGAGCGGGTGCGACCGGTGCCGCTCTACGTGCGCGGCGTGGGGGTCGCCTGTGGGCCCTATGAGGAACTCATCACCCGGGCGCTGGAGATCCTCGATCACACCGATCCTGAAATCAGGCGGCAGGCCTGGTTCGATCCGGAAATGCTCGACGAGCTCGCACTCGATCCGCGGGCCTATGAGTTCGACCATCCGGCCGGCAAGCGGCCCAACTATCATTTCGGCCAGTGGGATCAGGAGCTGGTCGACAATCGCGGCAACTACCGCCGCTTCGTGCTGCAACAGATCACGCTCGACTCGCTCTTGTCGCGCGTCGCGGCGCTCGAAGGCGCGAAACATTCCAAGACGCAAACCGCTGCCACGACGCGCGAAGAGCTGATGTTCGAAGCGGCCGCCGTGCTCGCGGGCACGATCCTGATGGCCTCCGGCACAACCGGTAGCGGGCCGGGTACACATGGTTCCGACGTGTCGCTCGCCACGCTGCTGCCACACATTGCCGGCTATCGCGACGAGTTCTATCAGGAACTACTCACGCGATCGGCTGGCCCCCATGGCGAACGACTTCGCGCCGAATCGCAACGCACGCGGCAGCCCTTCGGCGGCGCGCGGCAGCACTTGAATCACGAACTGGCCCGTCGCCGCGCGATGCAGATGCAACAAGTCCACCTCGCGCAACTCTACGCGCGGATGGGCTACGCCGAGGCGGCCCTCGCCCAGGCCCACACGGTGCGCATCGCGTCGGCCCGCATGCTCTGCCAGATTTATTGCCGGCTCACGGCGGGGCACCAGGCGATCGACGCCGATCAGCTCGAGCCCGTCGCCCGCAACCTGCCCGAGATCGAAGACCTGTTGCACCGCGGCATCGAGTGCGGCGCGCTGGTCGATCCGTGGAATATCCTTGGCTTCGGCGGAAATTTCAGTTTATTCCCCGCGGTTGAAAACTCGGTCCATGATTTCCGCGTCGACGACTTGGTCGATCTGGTGGAGCAGATTCTCGATCTTGCGCGCGGGCCTGGACCGGGGCGGCAGCGGTCGACGATGCGGCACACGAACAGATTTTTTCCGCCGCGTTGGAGCGGATTGCCCGCTGGTGGGACCGCTACGCCACGGCGGAAGTCAGCGGCGTCAAACGGCTGGTTGCCAAGGAGATCGAGGTTTCGAGCAATCTGGTGGCCGGGGCGCTCAGCGCCTGGAACAAGGCGGGTGCCGCGGCGGGTGATGTGAAGTTCTGGCGAATGTTTGTCGATCAGTTCGATTCGCCCAAGGCATTTCAGTTGGTGGTCGAAGCGCTGTTGGATCGCGGCGATCAGGTCGCCTCGATGGCGCTGATGATGCAGTGGCTCAGCCAAGTCGAGCGCACTCCACTCGAAGACGGCGACGCATCGTTCCATCCGCTCGCACTTCGCTGGCTGCGGGCGGTCGAAAACGCCGAGATTCACCACCGGCGTCGATCAGTGGCCGCTGGTGGCAAAGCTCTTCTCCTACCTCGAAGCGAACGCCGAGACTTATTGGGTCGTGCCTGAATTTGAGTTGTCGCGCGATCAGCCGCCGAACAAAGAGAATGGCAACGCGCTCACCGAAGCGGAGCGGTGGGCCGACGAAGAGGACGAAGACGACGGGCTGTTCAGCGCTGCCTACGAAAACATGAGTTATCATGACAGCACCGACGACGGCGTCGACGCGAGCTTTCTCGAGGATAGCACCGGCGGCAGCACCGATTTCGAGCTCGAGGAAGAAGCCCAGCGACTCGGCCGGCGGCTGGCATTCTTGGCGACGGTCGCCAGACTTTGGAAGGAAGCCGCCGTCGCTTGGGACGCGATCCGCACTAGCCACGAGCGCCGCGAGCTGTTCGACAGCTGGCAAAGCCAGGCAACCACCGCCTACGCATCGCTTTCGGATCTGATCGAGGCAGTACACGGGTTTACGATTCGCCCTCCCACCGGGACGCACGAATCGAACATGGAATACGACCGGCGGCGGATGGTGAAGGATTCGCTCGTCGAGCAGATCATCGCCACCGCGGTCGAAATGGCAGACGCAGCGCGGCTGCTCGCCGCCGCGTCGGGTCGAAACGAATGTCGCCCGCGCGGCAAAGACGAAAGCGACGACTCAACTGCGACGAGTGTGCTGCGGGCGGTGCTTGCGGGCGATGGCGCGGGCGTGCGCGAACATTGGCTCGAGTTCATCGGCTGGATCTCGCAGCAGGAGTTGCTCTACGTGCCCCTGGCCAAAGGGGGCAAGCCGCGGCGGATCGTGCGGCGCGGGCGCTGGTGCAATTGATTCAAGACTTGCTCGAATGGCTGCCGCGGCTGGGGCTGGTGCGCGAGACCTGCCAATTGCTCGACGTCGCGCAAACGATGGAGGCCGAACACCCGGTCGGGCCCGGCGCGGTCACCGAATACGACCGGCTCTTCACTTGCGGGTACCAGGCGATCGTGCGCTGCCTGGTCACGTCGGCCGACGATTGGGATGATGAGCGCGAGCTGGGCGACAATTTGAAGTTCGAGGTCCGTGCGTCGGACAACATGCTCGTCGATGCGCTGCAGGATCTCACCGAGTCGCAGCTTCGCCGCTGGCTCACGCATAGCCGCACGCTGCGGCTCAGCGTGGCCGAGCGGCTCACCGATCCGGCCGATTGGAAGCAGTTCGTCGCGTTCGTCGAGCGTTATGGCGGCGATCTGTTCTCGCAGATGTTCCTCAACATGGGCAACTTGCGGGCGATCCTGCACCAACGAACGAGTGTGTGGCTCTCCAACCTCGAGCAGAATCCCGAGGCGGAAGACCTGCGGATCATGCAGGAGCTCGGACAGCAACTCTCGCGCGAGGACGCCGCCCGCTGGCTCACTATCGCCATCGAAGCGGTGGTGGAAAACTACCGCGAGTATCGAGATTACAACACCACCACGACCCACTCGGACCACGGCGAGATGCTCTACACGCTGGTGGATTTTCTGCGGCTGCGGGCCGAGTACGACCGCGTGGCGTGGAACTTGAAGCCGGTGGTGATGGCCCACGAGATTTTGGTGCGGCAAAATCGCCCGGCGGCGGCCGAGATGTGGCAGCAGGCACTCGCCGAACGGACCGCCGAGGCGGCCGACGCCAACCTGACGCGCTTCGAGAAGCTCTGCGACAAATATGGCATCCGGCTCGCCAGCGTTGCCGAGCGGCTCAACGAGCGGTTCACGCGCCCGCTGGCGATCGACCGCGTGCGAGCGCTGATCAAGCCGGCAATGGACGCCGCCAACACGAGCGAGCGGGCGCCGTTCGCCGCGCTGGAGGAGGAAATCGAAAGCCTCTCGCGCGAGCCGGCCGGCGCGGGGCTCGACGTTCCCGATTGGCTCTCCGCCCTGGAGGACGAAGTCTCGATGGTCCGCTGCGCGAAGCGGCATCGAGAGACGGGCGACGACGCGCTGCGGCGGATCGAGCAGGTCCGGCTGACGTGGGACGAACTGCAGCAGCAGCTGGCGGGTGAAGGGGAATAGGCAAAGTCTGCCGACTTTTTTGCGCGGAATTGCACGACTCGCGCTTGCCCCCGAGCGGCACTATTCGTCATATTGACGTTTGTACACGAGCAGCGAGCCGGGATTTGCTGCTCATGAATTGACGCGTTTGGAAAGGATCCTCCATGTCAGACCTCTTCGCCTCGACCAATTCTGCCTCGACGATCGAGCAAGACGGCGAGTTACCGTATTCGCTGGAGCTTGATCTCGTAGTCCGCGATCGTGACGTGATCTCGGCGCTGGCCGAGTATCCGGAGGGCCGCGAGCGGAATGAATATGCGCTGGAAGCGATGAAGATCGGCGTGCTCGCCCTGCGGCACGTTGGTGGGCAGGCCACGGCGGACGTGATCCAACGCGAAAGTGCCCGGCTGGTGAAGGACATGCAGCAAACGCTCAACGAGCACAAGCAGCTCGTCTCGTCGCAGCTGGGCAGTACGCTCAAGGACTACTTCGATCCGCAGGACGGCCGGTTCAGCGAGCGGGTGCAGCGGCTCGTGGCCCGCGACGGCGAGCTTTCGAAGTTGATTTGCGGATTGATCGACGGCGAGAACTCGCTTTTCGCCCGCACGATGATGGCCCACGTCGGCCGCGAGAGCCCGTTGATGAAGCAGCTCGACCCGCAGCAGTCGCAAGGTTTGCTCGCAGTGCTCAAGCAGACGGTCGACACGCAGCTCAACCAGCAGCGCGACCAGGTGCTCAAGGAATTCTCGCTCGACAACAAGGACGGCGCGCTCACGCGGCTGGTGGGAGAACTCTCGACCAAGCACGGCGACTTGACCAAAGACCTGCAGACGCGGATCGACGTCGTCGTGAAGGAATTCTCGCTCAACGAAGAGGGCTCTGCACTGAGCCGGCTGGTGCAAAACGTCGACCGGGCTCAGCGGACGATCACCAGCGAATTCTCGCTCGACAACGAGACGTCGGCCCTGTCGCGGCTCAAGCGCGAGCTGCTGGAGTTGCTAGCCACGACGGAGAAGAAGAACCAGGCGTTTCAAGAAGACGTGAAAGTCTCGCTCGCCCGTATCGTCACCACGCGTCAGGAGATCGAGCAGTCGACGCGGCACGGCCGAATATTCGAAGAGGCGATGTTCGAGTTTGTCGCCCGCGAGGCCCAGCACGCCGGCGACGTCGCCATGCCGACGGGCAATTCGACTGGACTGATTAAGAACTGCAAAGTGGGCGATTGCGTCGTCGAGCTCGGCCCCGACAGTGCGGCTCCCGGTTCAAAGATCGTCATCGAGGCCAAGGAAGAGAATGGCGTGACGCTCGCCGCGGCCCGGCAGGAAATCGAAATCGCCCGCAAGAATCGCGGCGCCGATTGGGGCCTGTTCGTGTTTTCGCGGAAGACGGCCCCCGCCGGGCTCGAACCGTTCCAACGCTACGGCAACGATTTCGTCGTTATCTGGGACGGCGAAGAGCCGTCAAGCGACGTGTTCCTCAAGGCGGGCATCATCGCCGCCCGAGCGCTCTGCTTCCGCGCCGAACGCAAGACGGCCGCGGCACTGGTGGATTTCGAGGCGATCGAACGGGCGATTCTGGAAATCGAGAAGCGGGCCGGTAATCTGGAGGAGGTCCGCAAGAGTGCGGAGACGATCCAGTCGTCGAGCAACAAGATTCTCGACCGTGTGCGAATCGACCGCGAGGCGCTGGAGAAGCAAGTCACTCAGCTCCGCGAAAAAGTCGGCGACCTCCGCGATGCGATGCAGGCGCAGCAGTAGCGGCCGTTAGTACGCAGATTCCAGCTGGGGCCAGCTCATTTCGCCGCTGGCGGCGTGGACCATCCCCGCGTCGATTCGTTCGACGTGCGCCGCCGCGCCGGCCACGAGCGCCATGTCGGCCAGCCTGATCACGCGCCGCGGCAATCCGTGGGTGAGTTCAAAGATCGCGGCGAGCGATTCGTCGTCGAACACCGGATCGAAGCGGCCCGCTTCGACGAGCGTTGTCTGCACGTAGCCGATCGTGTCGGCCTGGGTCCAGGGTTCGAGATCGATCCGCAGGTCCACCAGATCGCGGAGCGATTCGTTCCAGCGGGCGGCCTGCTGCTGCTCCGCAGCGAGTAGAATCGTCCAGCGAGTGGCGGGCGTCGCATCGAGCCGCGCGAGCCGCACCAGTTGCGTCATCACGTCGGGACCGGCCTGGCCCGCGTCGTCGACCAGGAGCACCGTGCCAGTTTGCTGCAGCCGGTTCTCCGCGATACGATCGGCAATCAGCCGCCAGAGGTGGACCATGTCTGCGGTATCGCGCGGTGCGGCACCGAGGGCGGCGGCGATTTGCCAGAGCAGGTCGCGCGTGCCGGCGGCGACCGCGTCGACGATCGCCACGGCGTGGCCCTTGCGTGCGAGCCGTTCGGCGGCCACGCGTAGGACGAGCGATTTGCCAACGCCGGTCTCGCCCAACAACACACCCAGCCGACGCCGGGCGTCGGCCATGTACTCCAGCCGCGCGAGCGCTTCATCGTGGCTGGCACCGGGGTAGAAACGCCGCGTGTCGAGCACCGTGCGGTAGGGCGATTCGGTGAGCTGCCAATGGTCGAGTTGCATGGTTCGCGTTCCTGCGAGGGTGTTGGCGGCGATCGCACACACGGGTGCGCTTTCGTCTTCATCGGTTGGAATGTGCAAGCCGCTTGATTGCTGGCACTGCAAGCAGGATGATGGACGGGACGATGTACCTTGAAAATACTTGCTTAGCCGGCGGGCTTGTCCCGCGCGCTCGCGCCGGGACAAGCCCGCCGGCTAACTGATAGCTGCTCGCGAAGTCACTCCTATGTCCGACCGATTTTATTCACCACGACCGATCACCGGCGACAAGATCGTGCTCGACGGCCAGGAGGCGCATCACCTGCTGCATGTGATGCGGGCCAAGGTCGGCACGCGGGTCACCCTCTTCGACGGTAGCGGAGCGGAGTTTGCTGCCGAGATCTCTCGGTGTGGCCGGTCGGAAGTGGAGACCAGGATCATCGAGCGGCGCGATGTCAATCGGGAACTCGCGTTCGAGCTTGTGGTGGGCGTGTCGCTTCCGAAAGGGGACCGGCAGAAGTGGCTGGTGGAGAAGCTCACGGAACTCGGCGTGACGGAGCTAGTGCCACTGCAGACGGAGCGAGGCGTGGCGCAGCCGACGGATGGGGCGCTCGAGAGACTCGAACGGAGCGTCGTCGAGGCGGCGAAGCAGTGTGGAAGGAATCGACTCATGCGGGTAGCTAAACCGCAAGCGTGGCCGACGTGGCTCACTCACGAAATTGACGCCAGCAGCCGGCGATCTACGATCGCCGGAATGCCGCCGCTTGATCGCCCACCCCGACGGAAAACGGTTGGACATCACCCGACCTCGCCACGCCGCTACCGACCCGCATCGCGGTCGGTCCCGAGGGCGGTTTCACCGACGACGAGGTGGCTGCCGCAATCGCCGCCGGCTGGCAAAGCGTCGACCTCGGCCCGCGAATTCTACGCGTCGAAACGGCGGCCGTGGCGCTCGCGGCGGTTGTCGCGCTCCAGGGCCCGTCGTAGACTGGACTAGCATGATCGACCGGCCTCAAGACGAAGAAGAACTGTACCAAGAGCACATCCTCGACCACTACGAGGACCCGTTCCATCGTGGCCAGATCGCGGCGGCCACCCACTCGCACGAAGATAAGAACCCGCTCTGCGGCGACGTCGTGCGGATCGATTTGCAACTTGACAAGGACGGTAAGATCGCCGATTGCTATTTCTCGGGCGACGGCTGCGTGATCAGCCAGGCCTCGGCCTCGATGCTGCTCGAGCAAATGCTCGGCAAAACGGTCGACGACGTGAAGCATTTCTCGGCCCAGGACATGCTCGAGCTGTACGGCGCTCGGCTGACCCCGAACCGGCAGAAGTGCTGCCTGCTCTCTTGGAAGGTGCTGCAATCCGCGGTCCACTCCCCGGTGAATGAAAATGGCCATGCTGACACCAACTGACACGATCGCCGTCGACCGCTCGAAGCTACTGCCGGAGAGTTTGCGCGACGACTTTCCGATTTTGCAGCAGCTGGTACACGGCGACCGGCCGCTGGTGTTTCTCGACAACGCGGCGAGCACGCAGCGGCCGCGGCAGGTGATCGACGTGCTGCGGCAGGTGTACGAACGCGACTATGCCAACGTCCATCGCGGCATCCACACGCTGAGCGAGCGGAGCACCGAGCAATACGAAGAGGCTCGTGAGAAAGCGAGGGCCTTTATCGGCGCCAAGCACGCCCACGAAATCATTTTCACGCAGGGAACTACGGCGAGCATCAACACCGTGGCTCGCAGCTGGGGCGATGCGAACGATCAAGGCCGGCGACGAGATCGTGCTCACTACGATGGAGCACCATTCGAATCTCGTGCCCTGGCAGCAGCTCGCCGAGCGGACCGGGGCGGTGCTGCGGCACATCCCCATCACCGACGACGGCCTGCTCATCGTCGAAGAGCTCGATCGCCTGCTCACGGCGAAGACAAAGCTCGTCGCGGTGGCGTCGGTCTCGAACGTCCTGGGCACGATCAATCCAGTCGCCGAGATCGCGCGGCGGGCACATTCGGCCGGAGCGCTCGTGTTGGTGGATGCCGCTCAGAGTGTGCCGCACGGAGCGACCGACGTGACGGCCCTGGGTGCCGACTTTTTGGCCTTCAGCGGCCACAAGATGCTCGGGCCATCGGGCATCGGCGTGCTCTACGGCCGCGAGGAGTTGCTCGACGCGATGCCGCCGTTCATGGGCGGCGGCAGCATGATCAACCGCGTCTATCTCGATCGCTTCACGCCCGCCGAACTGCCGGCAAAATTCGAAGCCGGTACACCGCCCATCGCCCCGGCCATCGCGCTCGGCGCGGCAATCGATTATCTCAATGCCTTGGGCGTCGATGCAGTGGCGCAGCACGAACACGAGCTTGTCCGTTACGCCTACGAACGGCTGCAAGAGATCGACGGCTTACGAATCCTCGGCCCGCCCGCGGACGAGCGGGCGACGCTGGTGAGCTTCACGCTCGCGCAACCCCATCCGCACGACGTCGCCCAACTGCTCGATCAGCAGGGGATCGCCGTCCGCGCCGGCCACCATTGCACGCAGCCGCTCCACGACCGGCTCGGCATCAGCGCCAGCACGCGGGCCAGCTTCTATCTCTACAACACGCCCGCCGAGATCGACCTGCTGGTCGACACGGTCCGCCAGATCCAGGACCGCTTCAAGCCGCAAGGCCGCCACCGGCGGCCAAAGGCGTAGGCATTCTAGTCCACAAAGTCACTAATCAACGCTGTCGGGGCCGGTTTTCTCAAGCAGCACGTGGTGATACAAGAGGGCTGCAGCAACGGCTCCCGCGATCGGCGCCGCCCAATAGCACCAGTGCCATTCGAAATAGCCGTAGACCAGCGCCGGGCCGAACGAGCGGGCCGGATTCATCGAAGCGCCGGTGACCGCGCCCGTGGCCAGGATGTCGAAGGCCACGGTGAGGCCGATCGCAAACGCGCCGATTTTCACCGCCTTACCGCGCTCGTCGACGGCCGCACCAAACACGGCCATCATCAGCAAAAAGGTGGTGATGAACTCGGTGAGCAGCAAAACATTGAGCGTCACCCAATCGGCCGGTAGCGGAATGCCGAGCTTCGCCGATTCGACGGCCACCGCAGGGAAGATCAACTTACAGCAACAAGCGGCGATCGTCGCGCCGGCGCACTGACTAATGATGTACTGGATGGCGAGCGGCAGCGAGATGCGGCCCGTCGAGAGCAGGCCGCAAGTCACGGCCGGATTGAAGTGTGCGCCGCTGATACCGCCAAATATGGCAACCCCGATCGAGAGCGCCAGTCCGTGCGCGAGTGCAATGCCGACGAGTCCGCCGCCGCTGTTGATCGGCGGCTGCGTGCTAAGGATCGCCGCGATACCGGCGAAGCAAAGGAAAAATGTACCGATCGCTTCTGCCACGAGCTTTCTAACATTGTCCATGGATCTGCCCTCAGTGTCTAGTGATTCCGTCGTCAACGCATGATATTACAGCTGCTGCTCGAGCGCCGCCAGTGCCGGTTCGTATTCCGGTTCGCTGGCCACTTCCGGCACATACTGGGCGTAGGTCACCTTGCCATCTTTGTCGAGCACGAACACGGCGCGGCATTCGATCTTGAGCTCGTTGATGAGCGTGCCCCAGGCGGTACCGAAATTTCGGTCCTGGTAGTCGCTGCCGACGCGCATGTTCTTGATGTCTTCGGCGCCGCAGAAGCGATTCATAGCAAACGGCAAGTCGAGGCTGACCGTGACGGCGTTCACTTTGTCGCCCAGCTTGGCGAGCGACTCGTTGAACTTTTTGGTCTGAATCGCGCAGACCGGCGTGTCGAGCGAAGGGACCACACTGATAAAAGCCGGCTTGCCTTTGAGGTCGGCCAGCTTGAGCTCCTTTAGTCCGCCTTCGAAGTAATGTAGCTTGAAATCGGGGGCGGCCTGGCCGACTTTGACTTCGTTGCCGGCGAGCGTGAGCGGATTGCCTTTGAATGTGCAGCTTCGTGACATGGTGGGTTCCCTTTCTACTTTCGTCGAGCGGCCCAATGGCGGTGGGGACGGCTTTTGCCACTTGGCCCGCGGAAAACTTGATGTTGGAAATTGAGGACCGTCTATTTTCCGCGATTCCAGATTGGCCGCAAGGGACCACCTGATTGACGGCAATTGCAGTCACCATACAGCCGCCGGCGCAAAGAAAAACGCTCCGGCGGCCTGTGGCCACCGGAGCGCTGATTTACTTGCTTCAGGCCCCTCCGCTGTTGGTCCCTTGGAAAGGGACTAGCTTCGGCGTCGACGCGCCAGCAGCAACGAAGGAACGACCAGGCCCAAGAGGGCCAACGTCGCTGGTTCGGGAACGCCAACGATGGTGATGTTGTCGAAGTAGACTTTCACGCCTGTACCATCGCCGTTCATGATCAGTCCAAAACGTTGACCAGGTGCATTGAGAAAATCGGCGTTAAGCGCACCATACTTAGTGGCTATAGTTTCCGTCACTGTACCTGAGAAAACTCCTCCACTGGCGAGCGAAACACCATCGACCTCCACATCCTTGCCTGAGCCTGGGAAGTCCTGAACGTACGGAAAACTCCCCTGACCGGCATTCAGGTAGGTGCCAAGTTGCAGGTAAGTGGCACCAGTAAATCCCGCCGTATTGATATACCAATCGTAGCTGATTGTCGAAATACCCGGGTTTGCTACTGCCTGGTTGACTGCCGCCAGATACGGGTTGGCACTGCTGTTGATACTCGCCGACCTGGAAACCACCGAGACTGACTTGCATCCTTTTGCTGCCACCGATGTCCACAATCGGAAAGACCTGCGAAGCGTCGTCGGCCCCGAAACTGGAACCCCACCCTTGATCCGTGCCGTCTTCGAAATCAAAGACCTTCGTCGTTGCCGACGCCGTGGTGCCGCACAAGAAAAGAGCGACTACTGTCGCCAAACCATAAACGCTGCGCATTTTTCTCCACCTCTCAAAAAGTAATTCAACACCAGATGCGTACATTAGCTTTCCCCTTCAGATTGCGAGATTTCTCTTGCACCCGACGAAAAGAAAAATCATCGTCCGCAACAGCGCAAACCAAGCTCGGCGCTTGATTCAATTAGTTTAACGCGGCCGGACGTATCAGTTTATGATAAAGCACGGATGCCAATTTGGTAAGGAAAAAGCATAAATGGCGTTGACGACTTTACGCCAACGTCAATCCGCAATCCAAGGGACAGGCCACCGCAATCGACGTAACTACCAATGCGGATTTAACTTACGTCGACGGAGAATATCTGATCAGGGCGCGGTGCTATGTCATGGTTTCAGTGAGTGTTCGGCCGTACTCACTTGCCGCGGCTATTCACCTAGTGAGGCGCGGTAACAGTGGTTGAACAGCAGTTCCCACTCCGCCTGCTGGACGTCGAGACATAGCTCGCGAGACTTGCCATTGCGCTCGGCCGCCTGACACATGTCGACAAATGCAAACGGTTCCCAGGTTTCACGGGCCGTGAGCTTTTCAACCGCTGCGGCGTCACCGCGCTCGGCAGCCACCTCGGCCGCTCTTGCGGCGAGCGGCTCGAACACAGCGTGCTCGCCCACGCGCCGGAACCAGTATTTGGCATTCGAGAAATCGCCCTCGCGGCGGTGCATGATACCGTGCCAGAAGCTGCCGCTCGTGGTGTTGATCCCCTGGCTCAGCTCATGCGACTCGTCGAGAAAGTCGTGCAGCAGCCATATGCCCGCGCGGCAACACTCCGCCATGTTGTGGTCGGCAATCTCACGCGTGGCATGAGCAAACGCCGACTTAGCCGTGAGCGGCGCCGAGCGTCGCCCGTTCGATCGTCTGCGGCGCACCAGCGCCCAACGGTCGGCGACGGTCGCCGTCCACCAGCGGCGCGAAGAATGGTCCGTAATCTTGAGGATTGAATTGGCTCATAGCAACTAGTTCCTGTCCAGATTTCGCCGTGAAGCGGTTGCGCAATTTTCAGAACTACGCATCAAATTAACAAAACGATTGCGGCCGGTCACGATGGAAGCGCCGGACGAATCGACCGGACGATTTCGCCGTTTGGCCCGCCCAGTGATTTCACAATCAATTGCATCGCGCAGCAGACGCGCATCTTAGCACCTCTGCCTAAACGATGACTCAACATTCACTTTGCAAGCGGCGGTCGATGGCGGTATACTGCACCCCCAGGCAGCGAGGCGGATCGCGCCGGGTCGAACCCGCGCGGCATACTCTTATCCCTCCGCATCGCGACGAAACTCATCTCAAGCGAGGTTCTCGATGTCTGAGCATTCGAGCGATTCGAGTCGACGGCGCAACTGCCACACGTCTCCAAAACAGAAGCTCGCTTCCTACCGCCGCCCATTGCGGCTAGAACCGCTCGAAGACCGACGACTCTTGGCGCTAGTGACGGTCACGACAGACCAAGACGTCGTTGACTTCAACGACGGCGTCACGTCGCTCCGCGAAGCCATTTTCGCCACGAACATCGTCCCCGGCGCGGACACGATTGACTTCGACTTCGGCCACGACGGACCAGCAACGATCCTGCTCACGCAAGGCGAGTTGCGAATTACCGACGACTTGACGATCGAAGGCCAGGGCCCAGGCCTGCTCACGATCGACGCCCGGGGCGACGATCCGACGCCCGACCTGAAAGATGGTCTCGGCAGTCGCATCTTCAGCATCGACGACGATAATTTCGGCCGCTTTCTCGATGTTTCGCTCCGCGGCATTACGCTATCTGGTGGTGACGTGACGGGTAACGGCGGCGCGATCAGCACGATCGAAAACCTCTCGCTGTTCGATGTTCACCTGATCGAGAATAGTTCATCCGGTTCTGGCGGAGCCCTCTACGCGAGATTGATAGACTTTGCGACTTCACAGGACCCTGGGCTGGCCCACGTGTCGATCGTCGGCTCCCTGATCGCCAACAACGAGGGGCGACTCGGGCGAGCTTTTGGCGGTGGTGCTTATGTTTCTCTGCAGAGTGAGGGCGATTTTGAAGTCCGCGAGTCTATTTTTCACGATAATCGATCAAGTTCGGCCGGCGGAGGTCTGTATGCTCGGATCGAGCGAAGTTCGATGCTCGTCACCGAGAGCACCTTTGCCCAGAATATCTCTGGTCTGAATGGCGGGGCGATGTCAGTCGACGTCCTCACACAGGGTTCCTTTGCGTTGGGTCGATCGGCAATCGAAGCAAATTCGTCCGTGTCGGGAGGGGGCGGCTTGTGGATCAATGCCGGCAATGGCACCGTGGCGTCGGTCGTCCGCTCGACTCTCAGCGGGAACCAAGCCGGCGGTGCAGGTGGCGGCGCCTACGTTCGCGGGTCGAGCGCGGCCATCGATTTCTCGCAAGTCACCGTGTCCGGAAATTTGGCAGGGGCGTTTGGCGGAGGTTTGCGCTCTTGCGCGGTGGCGGCGCGAGCAGCTTCGCCGTCAATCATAGTACGATCACCGAGAATTTCAGCGCCGGCATTGTCACCTTGGCGTCGGGCGGCGGGATCGGGTTGCGGGGTGGAGTGCCGTTGGCGCTCAACCATTCGATCGTTGCCAGGAATTCGGCAACCAATAACGGTGCTCCCGATATCTACAATCCCATCGGGGCACCGGGGCCCATTCAAGCACGCCATAGTTTCATCGGCGACAACCGCGGCAATTCGCTCATTGCCACGTTGCTAGATGTTCCCGACGCGGACGGCAACTTCATCGGCGATCCTGAGCAGGGCGTGCTCAATCCGCTCCTCGCGCCACTGGCCGACAATGGCGGACCGACTCTCACACATGCTCTCTTACCGGACAGCCCGGCGATCAATCGCGGCGACTTGACTGGGGTCGCCGGCCAGAACGGCCTCCCGTTCGACGATCAACGGGGCGAGCCGTTTGGCCGCGTCTTCGGTGGGCGGATCGATATCGGGGCCTTCGAGTACCAGGCCGCGAGCGACTTGAATCTACTGGTCGACATGCTTGTCGACGAGAATGACGGCGACTACAGCCAGGGCGATCTCTCGCTCCGTGAGGCGATCGCCCTGGCCGACCTCTGGTCAGGTGCCGACACGATTCATTTCGATCCGGCCCTCGCCGGCGGCACGATTCTGCTGACCCAAGGCGAACTGAAGATCATCGACTCGCTCACAATCACTGGCCTCGGCGCGGATCTCTTGACGATTGACGCCAGCGGCAACGATCCGACGCCAGATCAGCACAACGGGGATGGCAGTCGAGTATTCAATCTCCTCGACGGAAGTGTTACCGATCCGCCGAGTGTCATCATCTCCGACCTGACGCTGACCGGCGGAGACGTGATGGGCTCCGGAGGGGCAATCATTTCACGAGCTCTCTTGGAGATCGCTGGTGTCGCGATCCGCGACAACACGGCGACACTACTTGGTGGTGGTATCTACCAATCGTTCCAAGACCTTACTATTGACCGCAGTGCGATCGAGCGCAATTCGGCTGGATCCTCGGGAGGTGGCGTCTTCAATTCGGCTTTCGCTTCATTCATCATCTCGGACAGTTTCATCCTCGATAACCACTCGAATTCCGATGGCGGTGGCATCGCTCAGGCGGTGTTTCTACCGGTCGAGAGAGCCACTTCCACCGGGGCCGGGAGCGGCCAGGCCGAGTTCCCGTTGAGTGCCGTGATTTCAATTCATGGCACGCGCATCGCCGGAAACAGCGCCGTTCGATCTGGCGGCGGTCTTTCGCTGCAAGGAGGGGGCCTGCACTCCGTCGAGATCGTCTCCAGCACGATCAGCAAGAATATTGCCTTGCTCAACGGCGGCGGCATACTGCTCAATTCATCGGCCTCGATCCCGCGCGACGGCGTCCCCCTACCTGCCAAGACTGACTTCGCGCTGCGCGACTCGGTGGTCGAGGGTAACTTGGCCAGCACCCACGGAGGAGGCCTGGCCGTCATGGGAACGGCGCCAATTGTTGAACTTGACCGAAGCACAATCCGCAACAACACAGCGAACCAAAATGGCGGCGGCCTCCTGATTGAAAGCGAGGGCACCGCGACGATTGCCAACAGTACCATCAACAACAACATCGCTCACGCCAACGGTGGCGGCATTGCACGCTTCGCCAGAGGACAAATCGTGTCCGAAGTGTTGACACGCAACACGACGATTTCCGGAAACCTCGCCGACGGCAACGGGGGAGGCGTGTACTTTCGGACATACTCGAACGGCTCGTTCACGCTCGCCCACAGCACGGCTACGCTGAATCGAGCTAATTCCGATGGCATCAATGGCGGTAGCGGGGGAGGCGTGTTTCTCGTCAATGGCACCGCGCATCTCGACCATACGATTGTCGCCGAAAACGTCGACAGGTCGCTATTGGGACACGATTTGACGGGACTCTTGGGCGCGGCTTTCGCGCCGCGATATAGTTTGATCGGCGTGAGTCTGGGGAGCGGGCTGACGCCCGCACCGGTTGGTCTGCCGGATGCCAACGGGAATCTGATCGGTGGTGATTCGAACGTGAGTCGGATCCCGTCGGGAATTGGGTCGCTGAACTACAACGGTGGGCCGACCCTTACACATGCCCTACTCCCAAGTAGCGCGGCCCGCGATGCAGGCGACCCGAGTGCCACGCCGGGCGTCGGCGGAGTGCCGATGCACGACCAACGCGGAGCGCACCGTTTATCCGCATCTTCGGAGGGCGGATCGACATCGGAGCCTTTGAGTGGCTGGCGGCAGGACTCCTGCCAGGCGACTACGATCGCAACGGCGTCGTCGATACGAGCGACTACTCCGTCTGGCGCAACACGATGGGTACCGACGTGTCGCCGGGTTTGGGTGCCGACGGCAACGGCGACGGGCACGTCGACGCGCTGGACTACGGCATCTGGAAATCCAATTTCGGCGTGACTACGGATGTTTTTCCGAGGCCTCCGCGGGGAGCCGCGGCGGTGGCGGTACATTCGACAAGCTCTGAGTCGAGCGTCCTCAGCAGAGCTGACCTGCCCACAGAAGAATTGGCTGGGAATAGGTCAGTACCGGCAGCAGTAAATCGCGGCGTCGGCCGATGTCCCACGCCGTTGACTGCGACGCAGATCGACGACGGAATCGTCGCCTGGTCGATCGCCCAGCGACAACGGCAGCGTCATCCGCAAGTCGCCGGCGACGAGCCATGGACCTCATGTCGCGACGCCGAAGCATTACCCGCTCGCGCGCGCTCGACTCCATTTTCACGGCGATCGGCACCCTGCGCTAGTTCATCCGCGAATTCGCAGGCCGCTGGGCCGTGCGTTGCATCGGCTGCCGCTGGTTATTCATTGGGCGCTGGTTTGAGGAATGCCCATTCATTTGCCGCTGGCCGATCGCCACCGTCGGACTCATCCGCTCGTTACTTGCACTGTGATTGTTGGAAGCGATGGCCGTCTTCGGCTGCCCACCGACGTTCTTTGCCAGGCTGGCGTACTTGGCGGCATCTTCCTTCTCGCCTAGCTGGTCGTACATCGTCGCCAGGTTGCCATAGGGGACGGCAAGCGCCTTCTTTGGCAAGGTGCCGTCGTCGACCGATTTCTCTACTAGCTCGAGGCCGTTGAGCGTCAGATCGATTGCGTGATCCTTCTCGCCAATCTGCCAGTAGGTGACGCCCATGCTCACCAGTTCTTCACCATCGTGCTGTGGCGCGAGCAGCGTCGAGGCGGGACGAGGCGACGTCAAAAGCGGCATGGCCTTGTCGTACCATTGGGCGGCCGTCTTGTGATCCTGCTTCTGCACCGCGTGGACCACGCCGATGTGGAAATAGAGCTCGCCGACGAGTTGTTCTGAATCGAACACCGCCTGCCGTTTCGAGGCGCCTTCGGCTAGGTTTTCAATCGCAAGTTGACCGTAACGCAGCGCGGAACCCGACTGCAATCGCAGGTGCTCGATTCGCACCGCCTGGAAATAGGCCTGGCCTAATTCCCACTGGACGCGTCGACGCCAGAGCTCGTCGCTGCACTGTTCGGTGAGTGTGCTGGCGGCTTCTTCGGCTTCGGAAATCCACGGGCCCGGATCCTTGCCGGCCTTGAAGCTGGCCAGCGATTCGAGCGATTCGCTAGCCACGACCAGCCGCATCTCGACGCTGCCGCCGTCATGGGCGATCATATCTTCCGCCAGGCCCGACGCCCGGCCGATCCACTGCGAGACGCTCTCGAGCTTATTGGCGTAGTCCTGCTTGGCGATCTGCCGGGCGATGGCCAGATGGGCATAGATCAGCACCTCTTTGGCCGCCCGGCGTTCTTTCACGTTCTTGCTCGTGGCCAGCGAATCGGCCATTGCAATTGCCCGGTTCTCGAAGCCGACCGCTTTGGACGATATCTCCGCGTCGCCGAGCGACGCGAGCTTGCCCATCTCGTGCAGTGCTTGCGCCTTGACGATAGGCGGCGTCGCATCGTCGTCGAGGACGGCCCGGATCGCCAGCGTCGCATCGTCATATTGACCGAGCAATATCTGTGATTGGGCCAGCCGCAGCTGATAGGCCGCGTTCTCGGGATCGATCTCGCAGGCCTCATCGGCGGCCGACTTCGCTTTGTCGGCCTGGCCCGTGGCCAGGTATATTTCCGCCAGCAGCCAGTGGGCGTGGGCGAGATCCGGATCGAGGGCCAATGCCGTGTTGAGGTCGTTGATGTTCTGTTCGTACGGGCCATGCAACCGGCTCTCGGCCCGCAAAGCAAAGGCATCGGCGTCGAGCGGTTGGATCACGACATGCGTCACCGCGGAGGGCGGAGCATTGGTGGTCGCCGCAACGACGTCTGACGGCGGGGCGAACATGAACAGCACGCCCCGCTCCGGATAGGCCTGACCGAGCAGAACGCCTTCGGAGTCGGTCACGGCAACCGCGTCCAACGTATCGAGCGAGAGCTGCTTCGCCAAACGCTTGGGCGGCAAGCTGCTCTGCAGCTCGATGTTGATCGCAGTGACCGCTTCCTCGCCGATCTGGACTTCAACCGAACGGAATGGCTCAATTTCGTAGGTCAACACGGCACCGCTGCTGGTGGACGTAGTACGTTTCGGCTTGGCCCAAGCAGCACGGACGTCTTTTTCGGTGGACTTGCCGGGTTGGATGCCGTTGAATTTGGCGGGCTGGGCGTCGATCGCCGGCGTTTCGGTGGCGCCAGCAAGCGCGGCAGTGAACTTATCGTCGCTCTTCTCCGCGGCAGCCTGCTCGGCTAGCTCAGGAGTGTGTTCCGCATACTGCGAGATGGGTTCCAGCTGCTCTTCACCGGCGATTTGCTTGGTCGGTTGGAGACCGGGCCGCTTGCTGACCGGTGCCTCACGCGTAGCCACGAGCACCGAGTCTTCGGCCGTGGTGCCGACTTTTGCATCGGCCGCGAAGGTAGCACAGGGCAGGGCTGCGACGCCCAATCCAGCCGCGACGAGCGCGGCGCGAACGCCCCGCTGATTCGCAGCGAGCGATCGGCTCCAGCGGCGTCCAAGTTCGTCCATTCGAATGCACATGGCCTGCTCCCCCAACAGCACGTTGGCTTCCGCTTTGGCAGCGGCGTTGCCCGACGTGCGGCGATTACTACAGCAAGAAAAGTTGCGGCGACCAGACAGCCGATACAACCGCGCAATCCATACTCAGTCACTTCATCGGCTCATTTGAAAACATTTAGTCAATTTTTGCCCGGCGAATTGGTGGCGAATTTTCACGGCGCGATAGCGTTGGCGGCGATGGAAGCGTTGCATCATAGCTGGCAGTAGCCAGCCATCAGCGGACGAACGACTGCAAACTGCGGGTGACCGCCCCGGCATCGCGCTCGCGCGCGGCAGAACGCGCCTGTTCCAGCCGCGCGACTTGCTCGGCTGTAAATGGAACCGCGGCATCCGCGGTCGGCGGCAGCGGAACTCAGCGCATGGCCAATCGCCGCAACCAGGTCGGCGACGCCCTTGCCGGTGACGGCGCTGCAGCGCACGTCGAAACGCCGCTCGCCGGCGGCGAGTTGCGCCTGCGGCAAGTCGATCTTGTTGAGCACTCGCAGCACGCGAGTCGTTGTTAGCAGAGCAACCTCGTTGTTTCCTTGCGCAGTCCTCTACCAGCAACACCAAGTCGGCAGCGCCGGCGGCCGCCGTAGCGCGGGTGACGCCGGCGAGTTCGATTTCGTCGCGCGTCGAGCGAAGGCCGGCCGTGTCGGCAAGCTGGATCGGCCAGCCGTCGATCGCGGTCATAGCGGTCACCACGTCGCGGGTCGTGCCCGGCAGGTCGCAAACGATTGCTCGTTGGAAGCCGACCAGGGCGTTCATGAGACTGCTTTTGCCGACGTTGGGTCGCCCGGCGAGCACTACTCGCCATGGCTTAGTTAGATGCAGGCCGACGCCCCGCTGGACCAGGATCGCGTCGAGTGCGGCGCTGGCGGTCTCCCATTCTCCTGCCGTGGCCGCATCCAGAACGCTGCGAATCGCCGACGAAAGCGCGCCCTGATACTGGTCCAGGAGCACGGCGGCAGTGCGGGCTGTCGGCGCGTCGGCGAGCTCGATCTGGGCGGCGGTGCGAATCGGGTCGGCCTCGCTTTCGCCAAGCCAGTCTTGCCAATGCGTCGACGCGCAGCCGCGCTCGCAGAGCAAATCGACGACGGCGCGCACGGCAGCGACGCCACCGTGGCAATGGACTTCGACCTCTTCGTCCGATCGTCGACAAACAACAAGCTCCTCGCCATCCGGTGCGCCCCATCGTCCAACGAGAATTCGCCCCGAAGCGAACGACTCCAACTGCCGACCATCGGCGCAACAAAAGCATTCGTTCACGCAACGAACCGCATCTGGCCCGGACACGAGCACGACCGCTACCGCGGCTCTCCCAGTCGGGGTCAGCTCGATCACACGCGTGGTCGGTGGCGCAGGCATGGCTAGGTCCCGCCCGCGTCGGGCCCAGTCCTGTAGTGCCCAGTCGCATCGACGATCGCCACGCCGGAGAGTACGAGGTGTGGCTCGTGGCGCAACTCGAGCGTCGCATCTGCCGCTAGTACATCCGCCACGAGTTGCGATCCGCCGCCGGTAATCAGCACAATGGGCGGTAAGCCGAGCGGCTTCGATAATTGAGCAACCAGCTCGCGGACCGCGCCGACGGTGCCCCAGAAGATTCCCGACTCGATCGCCGGGACGGTCGACCGGCCGAGCACCAGCGGCGGCGTCTGCCAACGGTCGACTTCGACATGGGGCAGCGCATCGGTCTGCTCCTCGAGCGCTCGGGCCGACATGGCGAGTCCCGGCAGGATCGCTCCGCCGACGAATGCACCGACATCGCTCAGCAGACAAAGTTTCGTCGCGGTGCCAAGGTCGACAACGATCGCGGCCCGATCCGCGGGACGCAAGCGGTCGGCGGCCACTGCACCCATGAGTCGATCCATGCCCACTCGTTCCGGCGCATCCACCTCGACCACCAGCGGCACATCTTTGAACGCAATCTGCTGCAGCGGCCAGTCGTGACCGAGTTCCTTGGCGAGCGCCGTCTTAGCCGCGACGAGTCGGTGGGTCGCGCCGCGATGCACGCTTGATAGCAACCAGGCCGCGTCGCCGGCGAGTTCGCTGCGGCACCAGGCAGCGAGCGGTTTGGCATCGAAATCGCCGGCTTTGCTGGTGAGTGGTAGTTCGAGCGCGGCGGTTGGTTCCGGCAGTTCGAGGGACGCCGCGATGCGATCGAAACGGCCGAGCTTGATGCGGCTGTTACCGATGTCGACGGCGACGAGCGTGGCTAGCGTTGGCGGCATAAATTTTGAACTCTACGGCTATTCACTCCGGCGCGACAGAATCGACTCGGTAGAGCAGCGTTGTGCCAGTCACTTCGCAAGAGACGGCTAAAAGCGGGACGCCGAGCGGGCTGCGATCGGCGGGGACGAAGCACAAACCCTCGGGCGCAATGTGGGGGCCGGCGGTCGGATCGGCTGGATCCTTCGTAATCGCCAGTGGCACCACGTCGACGAGCTGCGCACTCTCGGGCCGCGTCACGTCGAACACCGCGATGGCGCTGGTCCGCTCCAGACCGACAAAGGCGTAGGTCGCATCGCCGACGCGGCCGACCGCGACGCCTTCGGGTTCGGGACCTTTGTCCGGGCTGCGGGCGTCGATTTTGTTTTCACCGTCTTCGTTGATGTTGAAGCGCTCCGGAAGGTGCTGGGCGATAAATTGTTCGAGCGCGTCGCCGCTGTCGTAGACGAGCGCGCCGCCGCGTTCCAAATCGCCATGCTCCGGCCACCGAAGACCAGTAGCCGATCGACGTCGCCATCGCCGTCGGTGTCGCCGCCGACGCGGCTGACCTTCAGTCGACCCAAATTCTCGTCTTGCTTCAGTGATTCATCGATTGAGTTGTCGAGTTTGAGCTCCGACACGCGAGCGATGTCGCTGAAGCCGGTGTAGTCGCGGGTATCGCCTTCGTTCGCGGTGACGAGGTACGTCGCGCCGGCCACGTTGAAAGCCGCGATGCTGTCGGGCTGGTACATGCCGAACACGGGCCAGCGGCGGATGTGGATGCCGGCGCCGCCGTCGTCTCCGTCGCGATCGCTGGCGTCAAAACCGTTGCCGGTGCAAGAATGATCTTTGAGTCCGAGGGGGACGATGCATTCGACGCGGGCCCGCGGTATGTCGACGATCGCCAGGGCGTTATTCTCTTGGAGCGTGACCCAGGCGGTTTGGCCGTCGGGGGCGATGGCGATGTACTCCGGTTCGAGGTCCTCGGCGAGCGTGGCCCGGCCATCGGGGGCGTTGGCGTTCGGTGCCGAGATGCGCACTCCTTGCCGCTCGAGTGAAGCACGCTGTTCGTTGAAACGGAGGAAGTCGGCCGTGAGCGCGATGGCGTGTTCCGGGCCCTGGCCGACGTCGATCACACTGATCGAGCCTTCGGGGTCGACGGAGTAGTCGTCGCTCGGCTCGCCTTCATTGGCGGAGAGTACATACCTGCCATTGGGTGTGAACGTGACCATGTCGGGGAGCGCGCCGACGCGAACGACCGCGGCGGGGCTCTCTGTGCTCGAACGAAAGAGCACGACGTGGCCCGCGTCGGTCTTGTTGGGTGCGACGACCGCGACCGCTACCAGGCCGTGGCTCGACGGCGACGCTCGTCGGATCGCCGAACATCGAGACGTCGAAACGGCCGAGTTCTTTGCCGGTGCGGGCGTCGAGCCGCATGATGCAGCGTTCGGGGCCGTTGCCGACCAGGAACTCTTTGGCCGCAGAGTCGTACACGACGATTTCGGCGCGTTCGAGTCCGCCGGCGTGGTTGGTCCAGAGGTGGTTGAGCTGGATCTCGGGGTGGTCTTTGGGCGAGGCTCGGTCGGCAGCAGCGCAGATGGCTGTCACACAGACAGTGACGAGTAGGACGGTCGAGAACAATTGTCGCTGAAGTTGCATGATTTTTTGAGCTGATTGACGGCGGGGGGCTTGCTGTTGAGACGGAAAATCTCGACAGCCCGGCGTCCTTTTTGTCGTCGGTGACATCCACGATAGTCGAGCCGCGAGGCGTCCGCCAGCAGCCGCTTTTGGCCCCTCGCTTGACGCTTGGCGGTGGGCGAGTAGACTGGCGTATTCGCCACTATCTGGCGGAAGATGCTTGCCTCGGGCTCGTGGCGAAATTGGCAGACGCGCAAGGTTGAGGGCCTTGTGCCCGAAAGGGCGTGCTGGTTCAAATCCAGTCGAGCCCACTGGGAGAGGGTTGAGAGTCGAGAGTTTAGGGTTGAGGGTGCGGAAATCGCTGCGGATTTGATTCCGGCTCTCAACACTCAACTCTCAACATTCGACCTTCATGGGACTCGCAACCGGCAGCGGTTGCGGGTCCTTTTTTCTTTTTTCGTCCAGGCGCGGGGGTGGTTGCGCATCTATAATTTCACGAGTTACGTTTCCGAGGTCCATTTAACTGCCAGATAGCGAGTCGTGTTATGCTCAGTCCCGCGATGCAAAGTGCCGTCAACGAACAGATCAACAACGAGCTGTTTTCGTCTTACAGCTACCTCTCAATGTCGGCCTACCTCGAGCACGAACAGTTCCGCGGCTGCGCGAGCTGGATGAAGATGCAGAGCGGCGAAGAATACGCCCACGCGATGCGGCTCTACACATTCTTGATCGATCGCCAATGCCGCGTCGTCTTGAAGCCGATCACCGAGCCGCCGGTCGAGTTTGATTCGATCCAGCAGGTATTCGAGAAGGCGCTGGCCCAGGAGCAGACCGTCACGCAACAGATCAACGGCCTGTGGGAGCTGGCGTTCAACGAGAAGCAGTTCGCCGCGCTGGTGGAGCTCGAATGGTTCATCCAGGAACAAGTCGAGGAAGAAAAAACGGCCAGCGAGATCGTGCACAAGTTCAAGCTGGTGAACCACGACCCGGCGGCCCTGTTGGACCTCGACCGCGAGCTCGGCGCCCGGCAGGCGGCGGAAGCGGCTGCTGATGCGGCGGGGTAGTCGGCGGGAGGAGACGGGAGCCAGGAGTCGGGGGCGAGTGATGCCTCTGCCGATGCGCTCATCGGGTTCCCTTCATCATCCCCCTGGAGTTCTTGAGCACAGTGCTTTCGGGAAATCTCCCCGAAGTGCCGAGACTCCCCAAGTTGTTACCCCGCGCCGTAAGTCGTATAACTCTCGAAGGCGTCACGCGGCCTCGTCGTAAGTCCTTATATTTTCCGAAGACGCCAAGTTTCGTCGAAGACGCCAGGTTATTTTCGGGGTCCCCTCCACGGCTTTTGGCAGCTGTTGGCGTTCGTGAGCGCGCAGCGTTAGCGGTGCCGTGGCCCACTCGGACAGCGACAGACGTTGAGCGCGACAGCGTCGGGGTCGATTTTGCGGTGCTCGTTGTTTCGAGATGCCAAAGATCCACGCCTTGCCCGATTGCGGAGGAAATGCCTCGCACGCCATCGGCACGCAGCAGTGTACGTCTGTTTATACTACTGCCGCTGGTCAATTTCAACGACTATTTTTGGCCGTCAAAGTATTTACCACAGAGTACACGGAGGTCACAGAGAAAAGTTTTGGCTATTGAGTTTGGGTGGGGGAAAGCCTAGATTTCAGGTGGCTTTCGATAGCGATGTTGGTTCCAATTGGTAGCCGTAGCGATAGCAAACTGAGGGCGCGATGATTACTTCGATTCATACGTTGATCTACTCGGATGATGCGAATGCGACGCGGGCTTTTTTGCGGGATGTGTTGGGGTGGCCCAATGTGGCGGAGGAGTTTGATTGCAATTGGCTGATTTTCAAGTCGGGGCCGAGCGAGATGGGCGTCCATCCGACGCATAGCGAGTGGGAGGGCAAGACGTACGACCACCCGCGGCACCATGCGATCGCGCTGATGTGCGACGACCTGGATGCGACGATCGCCGAGCTGGCGGCGAAAGGGGCCGAGTTTCGCGGTCCGATCGACGAGCAGATTTATGGCCGGGTAGTGATGATGATGGTGCCAGGGGCGGATGATATTCAGCTTTATCAGCCGACGCATAAGTTGGCGTATGATCTTTAGAGGCCAGACGATCGCTTTCGATAGGGCACGTCATGGGAACCGAAAATCAGGCTTCGCGAGCTAAAGAATGGATGGCGTCAGTCCCGCAAGGCCATTCCCATTTATGCTGCTATGCTGGGCTGCGCGATTGGGTTCCTATGGCTGCTGAGTCGAGTCGTTTCAATTCCTCCGTGGGTCGCAATTGTCATTCTTGGGATGACTGCTCTCACCTTGATTGGCGACATTATCAATTGCCTATTCTGTGCTCGGAAGCTGAAAGGCTTGAAGAAAGAATTGAAGGAGTGACGGGTAGATGCCATGGGACATTGAAATTCAATCTGCGAGGGTGAGCCGGCGGTCGAGCGCCGATTCGAGCGGCTGTCCGACTTAATCGCGGTTGTTGCACGCGATGGGCGATTGGCGGGGACTCCATGATTCAGATTATCGAAGAGGATTTGGTCGACTGGGAGCCGCTTGTGATGCGTTTCCATGGCCGAATGAGTTGACGCCAGCCGACTCTGAGAGCTTGGCCAAGTTCGTAGTAGACTGGTTCGATCGAAGTGCGACTGCCGACCCGACAGCTTGGGTCCATGCAAAGGAGTGGCGAGCGGACGTGACTCACGGTAATGTCGTGGAAGCCTCGTGCGAGTTGATTTCGCCTGCGGTTTTGCCACTGCTTGCCGCCGCCATCGAAAGCGAATTCCCGGCGATCAACGAAATAAGAATCGGACGTCCGTTGGAAGGTCCGCCCGATCCCGACAAACTTGATTGGATGCGGGTCGACTCCGGCCAAGTCGAAATTGACGGCAAGCTGAGAAAAGTCGTTGCATTTTCCATTTCGCTATGGCCGGTTACGGTAGTTCAATACGAACAGTTCTTAAAGGCTACCGGCTATAGACCAGTTCCCGACATAATGGAGCATGACGGGTACCTTCTCGAAAATACACGGGGGCAGCTCGGAGGAAGCCCAAAGAATCCAATATTTAGCCTTACCTACGACGATTCATGTGCATACTGTGATTGGGCCAAACTTCGATTGCCATCTGAAGAAGAGTTAGCCCATTTTTTCAGAACATTCGTTCTTCAGCAGAAGCAAGTTGAGTGGGCATTCCCATGTTGGTCGTCGACATCGAAGGGGGAGGACCAATTTGTCGCTGTCCATGGCCCTTGTGTTACGGCGACGATTGACGCGCCGCATGAGAAGCATCGCCTGATCCTTCACAGGCACCACTACGGCTGGCCGGAGCCCGCATGCATGCGAGTTGTCAAACCGGACTGATGTACTAGGGTCGCGAGCTTGGCGTTAGTGTTTCTGAGCACCAAATGAAGCGCACTATTCGGTTGTTTGATTGCGACGGCGAAGATTATCGCGAGTTGGAGTATCTGTGACGATAATCGTTCGCAAGCTGGAGGCAGAAAACACACTTGCGGCGCCAGTGGCAGCCAGGCGAGAGTCAGTAACTCGTGAATTGACCTGTGGAATCGCTATTTCATTGTGCAGGCCGTGATCGCTGCCTCTGGTTGCTGCGCAACACCGATTGGGGCAATCGGCGGTACCCGTTGCCCGTAATCGCATCGAAACTCAAACGCTACGAAACATCCATCATGGGACGGATTCACGCGGTGGGAAGATCTCGGCCCGCCTGCTGAAAGTGGTCGATGACTTCTTGGACGACTTCGCCGAGTTCCTTGTAGACTTCGGTCGGATCGTCGCCGTGGATTCCGGTGATCAGGTCGGGGCATTTGCCGATGTAGACCCGGTCTTCGTCGCTCCACTCGACCCAACGATGATAGGTGTCGATCGGTTTCATTGCTGGACTCGCTTGAGCCAAGGACGTGCTTACCAGGCGGCAAACGTTTACGGAACTCCAAGCTGATTCAGTTCAACGTGGAACGCATCGCGGCTGAGGATTTTGATTCCACCGTAGAGTCCCAAATTCAATAAGTGTCGGTCTTCGCTGATGATGTATTCCGCCTGACTTTCGAGCGCGGCGGCCACAACAATGTCGTCGTCTGGATCGGCTTGGACCGCTCCAGGCGCGGTGACCGTTCCGGGATAGAGCCTAACGATCGCGGGGAGCACTTCGTCAACGAATATCGCAATGTCGGCATCTGTCAAATTCAGCCATTTTCTAAGCGATGGCTTAGTCTGAAGCTTTTCGCGCACTTCCTGGAGAATTGGGGGCGTGGCCGCGACGACCCAACCGGCTCTATCGAGGCGTGAGAATAGCAGTGCGACTTTTGCTCTGGGGTAGAATGAGCGGAATGAGAACGCTCGTATCCCAGACTGCGATTCCAGTGGTCATACCAGAACTCGCGCGGGGCACAGTTTAGTTCTGCAGTTCTCGATCGACGTCGGCCTCGGTCAGTCCCAGGGCTGCTAATGTTTTGGCCGAGGCTTGCTGTATTCGATTGAGCGTTGTGAGGGCGGCTTGTTTCTCGGCGGGCGAGGCTTGGAGATAAGGAGTGACGCCGCACTGGAGTTTTCCCGCATCGTCTTCGACGACGATCGTCTCGCCTTGTTGTGCAGGCCACAAGAAAGCTTTGACGGCTTCGTCGAGTTCACTTAGTTTAATTCGGACCATCGATGCTCCTGGAGTAACCTGCTTCGCATGCCGAGGGAAAATGCCGTTACTAGGATTATACGTCGGCGATGTAACAGGTGCGAACGGCGATTTCGTGCCGAGGGCGATAGGGTTTGCGATGAGGATTCTATCTGCCGGGCGAGTTGAATCTGGGAATCGGCTGCAAGCTGGAGGCAGGAAAACGCACTGGCAAGCCAGTGGCACCCCGAGATGCCAATGGGGGTTTGTGTTCGTGGGCATGAAAAAACCCGGGTGCGTGGGTCGCACCCGGGTGTGAGGATTCTGGTCTGATTATCAGGAAGTCGCGAACGATCAAAGCCGTTATTTGCGGCGGCCGCAGGCGCACAAGGCGAGTCCGCAGAGGAGCAGGACGATCGTGCCCGGTTCGGGGACGACGGAGGTGCTGTTCATGTCGGCGTAGGTGGTGCCGATGCGGATTTCGTCGAGAACCAAATCGCCATAGGGTCGGCCACTGGACTCGTTGCCGACGAACGGACGGAGGTAGTCGAGATTCGAGTAATCCTCGGCAAACGCATCCACGCCGGGAAGTACGGAGACATAAGCGTTGGCAATCAACGGCTCAACGGTAGGATCAGGATCAAGCCACAGGTAGGCATCATCCTCCATGGCGGCATCGCCGTGGTGGTCGATCCGCACGACGGCCCAATGCATGTTGGTCCAGGGTTCGCCGGCGCCCTTCCGCTGATCGCCGGAGCCCTCAACGATGATCGACCATTCGTTGGTCGTGGCGTTGGACGAATTGCCGACGCTGATGCGCTCATCCACGGCCACGGCCAAGGTGTCATCCCTGAGAATCTCAGTCGTGCGTTCGGAATCAAAGAACGACAGGTTGACACCGCGCGGATACATGTTTGGCGGCGAAGTAGTCGCTGGATCTTGGGCAGCTCCCTGGCGTTGGGTGAGGAAGCTGATCCAGGTGGTGTCGCCGTCGTTGCCGGCGATGTTGGGGAACGAGGACTTCAATTGCAGCGTGCCGCCAGCACCGGTCATGAATGCGTGGCCGCCGGTGGTGACCAGGCCGGCGGGACCGGCAAGGCTGCCGGCGCGGATCTCGCTGCTGCCGGCCGGCGCTGCTCGCGCCGCTTCTCGGTTTCCCAAGCTGCCTGCGCGTCGACGGATTCGCCGACGGTGTAATCAAACGGTTCGTAATACGTGAGCGCGGCTTGCGCGCTGCCGACGCAGAGCGCGACAAGCACTGCTGCGGCCGAGGTTAGTCGGCTAAATCCCAACCAAAGATGTCGACTCATTCTTTCTCTCCCTCCAAAAGAAAACACAACAAACAACAAATCACGAAAAGTCATGCTGAATCAACGAAGTTGCGACGATGAATCGCAACTAGTGGCAATTCAGATGCAGAAATGTGCAGAGCGCTGCCGCAGGGCGAGCCGTCGTGCATTTCTGGAAACTGGCGTCTCGACAAACGGGCTGGCTTTGCAGTCAACCGTGGTTCGCCCAAGTCGGGCCGCTGTCTCGAATCTAGTGTCGAGACAATGAAAAGCAATTGAATCGATTACATGCCCGATGTAGTAATCGAAAAGGAAATCGAGTGGCCTGGCAATACCGACGCTTGGTCAGCACACCCCGATAGGATTTCAGAATAGCACGATTGATATCTGGAGAGCAAACAATTTGCTCGTGTTTATTGAGACAGATATCTGATTAACTGACGATAGTTTATTGTTTTTTTCGTAACGGGCTTCTCGTTGCAGAGGAAGGTATGAATCTCCGCAGTGTGTGGTGAGCGGAAAGGCGCGGACGTGTAGGAGAAGATGGTGCGCGGCGCGAAATGGAGATCGATCTCCGGGGTGCGCTCCGCGATACTGGGCCTTGGAGATTAACTGCTTCGCGGGAGGAAAAAGAATCTCGCTAGGCGAGACGCGAAGACGCAAGCGGTAGATGGGCGAATTGGATGTTCGCCGGGGCGGACAACTGGACGGTGCCGCGGATTGTGCCGAAGCCGCCGAAGCGTTTGATTTCGAGGTAGAGGAAGAGGCAACCGACCAACAGGGCCACCAGGGCGATCACCAAGAGCAACGTGTAGATGTTGGTCTTCGGCTTGCGGGCGGCGCCGCCCATGGGCGGCATGGTGAATTGGGGTTGGGCCATGGTGTGCGTCGTGGGGAGGGGAAACTGCTGGCGGATCGTGAAGAAGGCGGAACGCTAAAACTGCGGGCTGGTAGTTGTACGTCGTGGCCGACGTCGCGAAAAGGTGACGTGGCGGCTTATGGCCTTTGGGACCAGGGGGAGTTCCAGATCCAGTCGTAGCTGAGGAGCTCGAGGAACAGGAACAACGAGCCGAGCGCGAGCGCCGCGACCGCGACTCCCAGGAGGGAGGTGTAGATCGTGGTGGTCGGTCGGTGGACCAGGATGCCGGAGGGTCTAGTTGACTCGGAGTCGGGTTGCGACACGATCACCCTCCTGAATCTGGCCCTGTTGGAAGCGGCGGTCGACACGACCGACCGAACGATCGGGCGAGGTCTTGACGATCTCGACGCGACCGAGGTAGCGACCGCCGCGGAAAACTTCGACCGTGTTCCCTTGCTTGAGCCCGTCGTCGGCGCCGATGGTGACTTCGACCAGCTGGGCGCCGGCGGATTGGCGGACTTGGCTCACGAGGCCGTCGACGGTCGGGACGACGGCATCGGGTGGAGTGTTCGGATCGAGGCCACCGGCGTCCATCACGGCGGTCATGCCAGAGACCTGGTCGGTGAGCTGGCGGTTACGCTCGCGAGCGTTTGTAAGTTCGCCGACCGATTGGTGCAGGTCTTCGGTGGCTTGGAGCGTGGTGGCGAAGGCCTGGTCGCGGGCTTTCTCGTTGGTACGGATATCCTGGCGGAGGCCGGTCACCTCGTCGGCGAGGCGTTGGTTGTTGACCTGCGTGGCGGCGACGGCAGCGGTGGCGTCGCGTCGCTCGGCCTTGAGCTGGTCGAGCTCGCTTTGGATGCCGGCGTTACGATCGACCAGCGCGACGCGTTCGGCTTCGAGCTTGCGAACTTGTTGCTGGGCTGATTCGACCTCGCCCTTGAGCTGGCTTTCGAGCGTGTTGTAGGCGGCGACCTTTTGGTCGAGCTCGGCCCGGGCGGTGCTGAGCTGGTTCTTGAGGCCGTTCGTGCCCTCGACGATTTCTTTCCAGTTTTTGTGGGTGGCGTAGACCGCGAGGGCCAGCGTCATGAACACCAAGCTCATCACGACGATCAACACGACGAAGATCTTGCCCAGCAAATTCATGTTCGATTTCCTTAGTTCCGGCAGCGGCGCACGCGGGGTGCGGCGCGAGGGGCTAACTCGGAGAGCGGCCTAAATCAGAGAGTGCGTAAATCCGTGGGAGGCTGTGGGGAGGCACTCCGTGCCGCGGTCGCCCGGGCGTCTTGCTGGGAGGCGGGCAAGTTTGTGCCGCAACCGCTTGGAGCGCCGGGAGATGGTTCCTAAAAAGGGGGACGCTTTCAGTATAGTCAGCGGGGCGGAAAAGTGTCAATTTTCGGCCGTCGTTTTGACGACCCGGCATTGGGCGGGTCGACTCGTGCGAGAGCCGGCAATATTACGGAAAAATTGGTGGGTCTCGTAGAACTCGACCCACCCTACGAGCCGTTTCGGGCCGTGTCAGGCCGGATAATCGATCTAGTGGGGGTGGCAGCCGCAGCCTAAGCCGCAGGAGCCGCCCGAGCGGGGCGGCGGGGCGGAAGTGGAAGCGTCGCGGCCGGGGGCGGCGACGACCGAGAGGAGCTTGGTCAATTTACCGCTGCCACACTTTGGGCACTCCGGCTGCTGGGCGCCTTGGACGAGGATCTCGGCTTGGGAGTCGCAGTCGCGGCAGATGTATTCGTAGAGTGGCATGCGAGATGGACCTTTCTCAAATCGTGCCGCGCAAAGACGCCAAGGGGCAACAGTCGCAAAGAAAGGCGAAAGAAAACCGGAAGTGTTTTGATCGAGGACGATCGGTGCGATATTCAGGTTTCCACACTTCACTTCTGCTTTGCGTTCCTTGCTCCTTTGCGTCTTGGCGCGCCAAAATCAGCTTGCGGCGAGACTCACCAACGGTCGGCGGGGCGGTGCATGATTTCGTTCATAATTATAGCTTGTCGCACGCCGCCCGGGCTGGCCAGCAGCGCGGCGATTTGGGCGGCGGGCGAGATTGGTTCGGAGGCCGGCGCTGGGGAGCTCTCGGCGTCGGTCGGCCGGTGCGAAAGGCTTCCGAGGTCGTGGTCGAATTTTTTTTGCAGGTCTCGGTCGAATTGTTCGTCGGCTTGTTTGACGCGCTGGCCGAGGTCGGCCACTTCCTGGCGAAAATCTTCGGAGGCGGAGCCGATGTGGCTGGCGACCTGTTGGGCTAGGGTCGTGGGCCGCGGCTTGGGCGGGGCGAGCTTTGCTTGTGGCGGTCGAGACTTTGATGGGCGCGGCGATTGGGAGGGGGTCGGCTTCGCGCGACGAGCCGCGGCCGCTTCGCCCTTGGCCTTCATTTTGTCGGCCAGCGTGGTTCGCTGGGGCGCGGCGGCTGAGTCGTCGAGCAATACGACGACTTCGTCGCGACTGGTGGCTTTGCGAGGAGGCTGTTTGCCGGCGCGGCGGAGGAAGTCATCGACCTGAGCGCGGAGCGGATCGGCGGGCGGTGCGGCGCCCACGGCTGCTCGATCGGCGGGCGGGGGTGGCATGTCGGCCCGCGGCAGCGGCGGCGGGGCGGCCTGCTTCTTCTTCGCGTCGTTGATCTGGTTGATGACCCAGATCACGAAAAACGCCAAGCCCACGAGAACGCTGACGATCTCCTGAAATCCGGCGGCGAGGAGTAAGGGGAGTGGAGTAATCATCCGCGAACCAAAATTCAGTCTGCGCTCACCACTGGGCGGCTGCGGTGAGCTATTTATCCAATCTTACGCTGCGGGCCGCTGGCGGTGGCGATCGCGCCGCGCATGTCGGTGTCGGCCTGGACGTTTTGGATTTTGTAGTAGTCGAGGATGCCGAGGCGGCCGGTCTGGAAAGCTTCGGCCATCGCTTTGGGCACTTCGGCTTCGGCGGCGACGAGTTTCGCGCGGTTCTCTTCGATCGTGGCGAAGTTTTCTTGTTCCTGCGAAACGGCCATCGCGCGGCGGCCTTCCGCCTGGGCGCGGGCCACGCGCATGTCGGCTTCCGCTTGGTCGGCCTGGAGGCGGGCGCCGATGTTGTCGCCCACGTCGACGTCGGCGATGTCGATCGAGACGATCTCGAACGCAGTCTGCGAATCGAGCTTGCGGGCGAGCACGGCTTTGGAGATGCGGTCGGGATTCTCAAGCACCTGGGCGTGCGTCTCGGCCGAGCCGATCGCGCTGACGATGCCTTCGCCGACACGGGCGATGATCGTTTCTTCGGTCGCACCACCGATGAGCTGGTCGAGATTGGCGCGGACAGTGACGCGAGCTTTTACCTTGAGCTGGATGCCGTTCTTGGCCACCGCGTCGAGCGTCGCGCGGTTGTTGTTCTTCGCCGGGCAATCGATCACGCGGGGATAGACGCTGGTCTGGACGGCTTCGAGGATGTTGCGGCCGGCCAAGTCGATCGCGGTGGCCCGTTTGAAATTGAGGTCGATGATCTTGGCTTTGCGGGCGATGATCATCGAGCGGATCACGAGCGGGACGTTGCCGCCGGCGAGGTAGTGGGCCTCAAGGGCGCGGGTAGTGATGCCTTCGTTTTCGTAGAGACCGGCTTGGACGGCCATGATCTTGCTGCGGGTGATCACGGTGGGGTTCACTTTGCGGAGCGTCATCCGCACGAGGTCGATGATGCCGATGCCGGCGCCGGTGGTCACCGATTGGATCCAAAGTCGGAAGTAACGGGCAACGATGGCAAAGATCGCCAGGCCGACGATCACCACGAACACCAGGCCGATGAGCATCATCGTGTTGCCGGTGAAGAGCCCCTCGGCGAAGAGGGCGTTGGAAAGAGTCCGCTGCATGGCATCCACCTCTTGTAAGTTGGGCTTTCTAGCCTGAGGGCGCCGGCAACATTAGGCTGGAAAGCCTAACGTACGTCTAAGTGCATGCCGCCCTTGTGCTTACAACAGTTGTAATCGTTCGGGGGCCTCGGTTCAAGCTAGGCGGTTTCCGGCGAAGGGGTGGGCAATCTAGGTTTCGAGATGGCGAAGACCAGGTGGTCGAGGTCGTGCCAGTGGGTGAGTCGCTCGGGCTTCATGCCGAGGCGGAGGGCGACGCGTTGTGAGGCGATGTTTACGGGCCGGATCAGCGAGATCACGCGCGGCTTCTGGAGCACGCCGAACGCATAGTCGCGGACGCCGGCGGCCGCTTCTTGGGCGAAGCCCTGCCGCCAGTGGGGCGCATGGATCATGTAGCCGATCTCCGGCTCGTCGACGCCATCGACATTCTGCAGGAGCAGGCCGACTTGGCCGATCGGCTCGCCGGTGTCGCGCCGCTCGACCAGCCAGAAGGCGTGGCCATGTTCGGCGTAGCGTTCGATAATGCGACCGAGCCAGAGTTTGGCGCCGTCGCGCGAATAACACTGTGGGTAATGCTGCATCACGCGTTCATCGGCCAGCAGCATGGCGAGGAAATCGAGATCGTCCCACGTCATTTCGCGGAGCGTGAGTCGGGGCGTTTCGAGAATGGAATTCGTCATGCGGCAAGAACCCCCGGCGGAGCCGGGGGCTGACGGGCGTGTGCGGATTGAGAGCGAATCGGTACTTCAGCCCCCGGCTCGGCCGGGGGTTAGTTTTCTTTACGCCAGCGGATCTTCGAGCGATTCGATCCCCAGTTCTTCGATCGGGCGATTGAGAATGTCGGCGGTCGACGTGGGTCGGCCCGGTCGTTCGTTTTCTTTCGCCGGCCGGACGACGACGCGGTTGGCACGGACCTCGGTGACGACGACGTACTGTCCCGGTTCGACCGCCTGCCCCAGGCTCAGGGCGTCGACCATCTGGCCGTCGATTTCGACCGCACCGCTGGGGAGCATTTTCGACCGAGCCACGCCGACACGTCCCATCAACACGCGATGCGGATCGTCGGGCAGGACGTCGTCGTCGCTCGGCAACTCGCCGAGAAACGCCTTGCCGATTCTAGTTTTGGGCCAAAAGTGAAACGCCAGCACGAGCACCAGCGGCACGGCGATGGCGGTCGACATCACGAACGAAAAGCCGGTGACGGGCCCGTTCTGGAAAGCGATGACGATCGCGCCGATGAAAGCGGCGGCCGAGACCACCGCAAGGACGCCGCCGGAGGGGATAAACACCTCGAGAACGAGCACGACGCAGCCGACGAGCATCAACAGAATCGACCAAACTACCGGATCAAGCGCGTTCATTCATGGGTCCTCACTACCTGAGGGGCATTATACCCGCTGAGGGAAGACCCCCGCCATGGATTTGCGGTTCACGCTTCGACCGGCTGGCACATTGAATTCGACTTCGCGGGCAGTGCTAGGCCTCTGTCGCATCGAGTTCGGCGAAGATCTGGGCCACGGGAACGGAGAATCCGGGTAGAACCGGGCCGCCTTCGAGCAGGTCTTCGCCGCGCAGCGTGACCGAGTTATTCGGGGACGTGTAAACGACCACTTCGCGCGGATCGAGATAGACGAGCCAGACGAGCGTCACGCCAGCAGCAAAATAATCGTTCAGCTTGCGTTCCATTTCGCGGCGCGTGTTGCTGGGGCTGATTACTTCGACGGCTAAGTCGCAGCCCAATTCCCAAAACGCACCGCGATTGAGCGTGCGGCCGGCAAAGCGCTTTTTGGAAATATATGCGACATCCGGAATTCGGATTTGCCCCGGCTCCAAGCGAAACATGCCGTCGGAGCCGAAAACCATTCCGAGTTTCTTGGGCTGGACAAAGTTGTTCAGAATTGTCGTAATCCAGGCCGCCAAATACGCTTCTTGCCAGCCCATCGTTTTCTCCACGAGAGTTCCGTCGATCAGCTCAATCAGGCGATCGTGATGATCATGCAGTTCGATGACGTTTGCTTCGGTCGCCTCGCCTGGCGGAGGACTGGTGCGAATGCGGGCGATGGGGATGTCGCCGAAATGGGCGATCACGGTGCTGGCCGTCCAGACAGGAATATTGTGGTCCGATACGCTGGCCATTCGATCGACCTTATTCGAGAAGTTTTATTCAAATCCGAGAATATTCTAACATGTGGGCAAGCGACTTACTATTAGCCGCTATCCTTCCACCACCCGCACGAGCACGCGGTTGCCGCGGGCTTTGGTGACGATTACGGTTTGGCCGCGGTCGATCGCGAGGCCGTCGGAGATCACGTCGACCAGCTGGCCGTCGAACTCGGCTTTGCCGGCGGGCATCAGGTTGGTGGCGGCGGTGCCTTGTTGGCCTACCAGGTGTGAGAAGTCGGCGATCGATTCGCGGTAGTCGAGATCTTCGAGCTCCTCGTCCGCGGGCGGATTCAACATCAGCGTGCGGAACAGGGGCGACTCTGGCAAATAGCGGCGCAGCCCGAGTGCCGCGACGACGATGCAGGCGGTTGCGGCGGCGACGGTCATCAGCGAGGTCCGCAGTTCGGCCAGCTGTGATTCGGTTTGCGGCAGGATGAACGTTTGACTCGCCAGCACTAGCGACGCCAGGATCATCGCCCCGCCGCCCAGGCCGAAAACGCCAAAGCCCGGTAGCACCAGCAATTCCAGCAGCAGGCAGAACATGCCGCCGGTGAACAGCAGCACTTCGAGCCAACCGGCCGTGCCGTGCAAGAACTTGCTCCAGAAAAAGAGCATGAAGGCGACCGCCGAGATGAAGCCGCCGATGCCGACGCCGGGCGAATGGAACTCGATGTAGATGCCGACGAAGCCGATCGCGATCAAGAACACGGTGAGCGCGGGCGACGAGAGCGCTTCGACCAACTCGAGGGCCCAATTGGGTTTGGCGGTGCGCGGATCGTGCTCGAAGCCGTAGAGCTGCTTGAGCTCGTCAAGGCTGGCGACGACGTGCCAGGCAACGCCCAGCTCTTCGGCCTTACGGCTGGAGAGCCGCAGCGGCTCGCCGTCGGTCGTGATCTTGGCCCCTTGCCGCCAGTCTTTGGCGTCGTCCATTTGCTTGGCTTGTTCTTTCGAGAAATAGCGGACGTCGCCGGTCTGCGTGTTTTGATAGGAAAAGACTTCAAGCCCGGGGTCCACCAGCGCGGCGAGCAGCGACCAACTCTGGTCGGCATGGTCGGCGAGCGAATCGCGGATGGCGATCGTGCCGGCGTCCAGCGTTGAGCGATCAAGTTCGACGCTGCCTTTGCCGCCGACGTGGGCGTCGGGCTGCATCACGAGCTGGTCGCAGGCCAGGGCGACCAACGCCGCGCCGCCCGAGGCTTCGACCGGCACATAGGCGACGGTGCGAACTTCGTTCGAGTCGAGTTCGGCTAGCGTGTCGGCCAGCTGCAGGCAGTTCTCCAGGTCGCCGCCCGAGCTGTCGATCCGCAGGCCGATCCAGTTCACGCGGTGGTCGGTGGTCTCGTTGCCGATGAGCGTTTGGAGTTGGCGAACCTTGCGCGGCGTGATAGGGCCTTCGAGCTCTAGCATTACGGGACGCCAATCGCCGACCAGCGATTGGTCTTCGATCACGTCTTCCGGCGGGAGGCCGAGCCCGCGGGCGAGCGACGCGGAATCGGACGCGAGCAGTTTGACGAACCCGAACTCGCGTCCTTGCCGGCCGGAGAAGCTGCCGAGGGTGCCTTTGGTCACGAGCACGTCTTCCGACACGATCGTGTGGTTTCGCTTGAGCGCTTCGAGATCCGTGCGGAGGACGAACTCGGTCCCTTGGTCGGTCTCGACCTGGAGCACTTCCGCGTCGCGGTCGAGCATCCCCAGGGCGATCGCCTCGGGGACAGTCCGTCGTGCGGCGGCAATTTGCTGGTAGATGCTGACGACCCCTGGCTCGGCAGCGCGGCGATCGTCTTCGTCGACACCTGCCTCGCCAATCTCGGCGGCCGGGTCCATCACGATTTCTTCGCAGGCCAGCGCGATGAGCACGCCATGCCCTTTGATCGAGCGCGGGATGTAGGCGACGGTTTTCACCGCGGCGAGCTCGGGGCTGGTGAGATAGCGGGCCAGCGACACGGCCCGTTCGAAGTCGGTTCCCTCGCCGAAGCTGCCTTGCCGGCGGGCGGGCACGAGTTCGAGAATCAGAATCGGTCGGCGGCCATCTTTGGCGGGCGACTGCTTGAGCTGGGTGATCGCACGCTGGATCGCGCTTTTGACGTGGGCGTCGGAATTGCCGACCAGCGGCAGGCGGACGCGGATCAGCCGGCCGTCGCCCTGCGCTGTACCACTTGGAGCCGTACCAGTTGTCACGGCTTCGGTCGTCGCCTTCCGCTCGGCGGCCGTTTCTTCGGCCGGCGGCTTTGCGGTCTCGTCGCTGGCCGCCCCGGCCGCTAGCAGCGCACCGATCACCAGCCAGAGCGCCAGTGGGCGGCTCGAATGTGGACGCAATGCGTGCGATCGTCGAGCCATGTGGCCAGAATCCCCAGTTCCAATTTGTTGATCGGTCCTTCGCGGGTGTCGCTCCGCCGTTTCGGCCACGCGATGCCCGCACGATCCGGCAGGGACCGCGTACGAATTATAGATCGATCCAGCAAACGGGGCAAAAGCCTCTGCTGGCATGGGGATAGAGCGTCGAAAACAGCCATTCAACCGCCCGGAGGCCCCTGGACTCGATACATATATATACGTACACTATCTGCGGGTTTGTTTGTTGAAAACCGAGGACTCGCAACATGCTCCCGACTCGCGTCGCACTCAAAGGCCGAGGGGCTCACGTCCAGCCGGCCAACCGCTTTCTCGCCGTCCGCCGCGTGGACGATTTTGAGCAGGTGGCGGTGGATGAAGATTTCCTGGCCGAGATCGACCGGCCCCCGACGGAGTATTTGGTCGACGATTCGCAATCGATCGTCGCGGAAAACGATAGCCCGGACATCGGCTTTCGCTACAGCGTGAATCCCTACCGCGGCTGGCGCATGGATGCAGCTATTGTTATGCGCGGCCCTATCATGAATACCTTGGCTTCAGTGCAGGGCTCGATTTTGAAACGAAGGTGCTGGTGAAGCATCGGGCCGCCGAGCTTCTGCGCGATTGGCTCGCGCGGCCGACGTGGCGGCCGGAGACGATCGCGTTTTCGGGAGTGACCGATTGTTATCAGCCAGCGGAGCGTGAGTTCGAGCTCACGCGGCGATGCCTGGAGGTGGCGGTCGAGTGTCGGCAGCCGGTCGGCATCATCACGAAGAACGCGTTGGTGACGCGGGACATCGATCTACTGAAGCAGCTCGCCGCTCATCGGGCGATCCGCGTCTGCGTGTCGATCACGACGCTCGATGCTGGGCTCGCGCGGGCGATGGAGCCGCGGACCAGTTCGCCCGCCGCCCGGTTGCGGACGATCCGCGAGCTTACGGACGCGGGCATTCCCACGCAGCTGATGCTCGCGCCGGTGATCCCCGGACTGAACGACAACGAAATCCCGGCGATCTTGAAAGCGGCCCGCGACGCCGGGGCGAACGGGGCAGGGTACGTGCTGTTGAAACTGCCGACTTCGGTCCGCGAAGTGTTTCTCGATTGGCTCGAACGGACATACCCCGACCGTGCCGGCCGCGTCGAGGCGCTGATTCGCGCGACGCGGAGCGGCCGGCTGCACGACAGCCAGTTCGGCCGCCGGCAAGTGGGCACGGGCAACATTGCGGACCTGATCGCCGACACGTTCGCGCTGTGGCGGAAACGGCTGCGATATCCGGAGAAATCAGAGCCGCTCAATCGGGACGCATTTCAGCCGCCGGCTCCTACCAGCGGGCAACTGCGGCTGTTTTGAGTCTCTCCAATGGGAGCATTCTCGTATCGCGGCGGCCGACGAACCTCTGCTATAATTTCTACATGGCAATCCAAGAAACGATGTTGGATGAAATGCTTGAACCGCTTGTCGAAGCATTGACGCCGGAATCGGCCCTCGAGCTTTCGCGAATTCAGGCCAAGCCGTCAGTCCAAGCCCGTGTCGATCAGCTGGCGACAAAGTGCAACGAAGGTGAACTCAGCGTCGAAGAACTTTCCGAATACGAAGAGTATGTGCGGATCGGAAACATCTTGGCGTTGATCAAGGCAAAAGCCAAGCGAGTGCTTGCCGAAGCGACACATGGGTGATGCGCATCGTGTAGCTATTGCCGCTCGGGCGTTCTACCGCTGCGAGTATTGTCAGCTTCACGCTGACGACGACGCTTTTTCATTTCACGTCGAACACATTGTGGCTCTGAAGCACGGCGGTACATAAGCTTTGGACAATCTCGCGTTCGCGTGTCAACATTGCAATCTGCATAAGGGCCCGAATCTCTCCGGCATCGATCCGGAAACGGGTGAAGTGACGACGCTATTTCATCCACGCCAACACACTTGGGCGGAGCACTTCTCGACCGGCTCATTTCGCATTGTGGGACTTACGCCCGCTGGTCGCACGACGGTTCATGTCCTCGCCATGAACGACGCCGACCGAGTGAAGCTTCGCACGATGCTCGCCCCGTCGCACCGCTAGCCTGAGATTTTCGACGCTGTACGGGTTTCTGGGAGAACCAGCCGTGCGTGAGTCGTGTCCTTGGTGCGAATCCCGCCCTGTTGCGGCCCTACGCGAGCCTGGATATCATCAATGATTCGCAATATTTTCGGAGAATTACCCCCCATGCGGCACGTCCTTTCGGCCACCGTCCAAAACGTTCCCGGCGTGCTCGCGCACGTGGCCGGCATGTTCGCCTCGCGCGCCTTCAACATCGATAGCCTGGCGGTCGGCGAGACGGAAGATCCCCAGCTTTCGCGAATGACCTTCGTGGTGGTCGGCGACGACAGCGTGCTGGAGCAGGTCCGCAAGCAGCTCGAGAAGATCGTCACGGTGGTCCGCGTGGACGACGTCAGCAGCCACGACCACGTCGAGCGCGACTTGATGTTGATCAAGGTCACGGCGACCAAGGGTCAGCGCGGCGACATCCGCGAGCTGTGCGAAATTTTCCGGGCGCGAATCGTCGACGTCGCTCCGGAAGAAGTGATGGTCGAGATCGCCGGCCAGGAAAAGAAGATCGAAGCGTTCGTCGACCTGATGCGGCCGTTCGGCATCGTCGAGTTGGTCCGTACCGGCCGGATCGCGATGGTCCGCGGCATCGACCGCTCGGCAAATGGCACGGGCGGAATCCGCAAGAGCGCCGAGCCTGTCGCCAAGTAACTCACATTCATTCTCATTCCCCGCGTCGCGGGGCAGACGGGAGCAACGCAATGGCAGCCACGATTTATTACGACCAAGACGCCGACATGAATGCCCTGGCGGGCAAGACCGTGGCCATCATCGGCTATGGCTCGCAGGGACACGCTCAGGCACAGAACCTGCGCGACTCGGGCGTGAACGTCGTCATCGGCCAGCGGCCGGGCGGCAAGAATTACGATCTGGCGATCAGCCATGGCTTCAAGCCGATGAGCGCCGCCGACGCCACGAAGGCGGCCGACGTGATCAACATTCTCGTGCCGGACGAATTGCAGGGCGATTTGTTCAAGAGCGAGATCGAGCCGAACCTCAAGCCGGGCAACGTGCTGATGTGTTCGCACGGTTTCAACATCCACTTCGGCTACGTGAAGCCGCCCAAGGGAGTCGACGCACTGCTTGGTCGCGCCGAAGGGCCCCGGCCATTTGGTCCGCAGCGAGTTTGTCGCCGGCGGCGGCGTGCCCTGTTTGATCGCCATGAGCGAAGGGGCGAGCGACGACACATTCAAGATCGGCATGGCCTACGCCAAGGGCATCGGCGGCGGCCGGGCCGGCGTCATCCGCACGTCGATCGCCGAAGAGACCGAGACCGACTTGTTCGGCGAACAGGCTGTCCTCTGCGGTGGTGCGAGCGCGCTGGTGAAGGCCGGCTTCGAGACGCTGGTCGAAGCGGGCTACCAACCGGAGATGGCCTACTTCGAGTGCATGCACGAGCTGAAGCTGATCGTCGACCTGTTCTACCAGGGCGGCCTCTCCTACATGCGCTATAGCGTGAGCAACACGGCCGAGTTCGGCGACTACACGCGCGGCCCGCGGATCATCACCGCCGAAACCAAAGCCGAGATGAAAAAGATTCTCACGGAGATCCAGGAAGGCAAGTTTGCCAAGGAATGGATCGACGAGGCGAAGAGCGGCGGCAAGAACTTCAAGGCGATGAAGGAACGGGACAAGCAGCACGGCGTCGAAGTCGTCGGCCGCAAGCTGCGGAAGCTGATGAGCTGGATCAATTCGAAGGAAGTGGATTAGCGCCAGTTTTCCATTCGGTCCGCGATCGTCTGCGAATGAAAACCATGCAACCGCGCATCAGCCTGATTACGCTCGGCGTTCGCGATCTTGAGCGGTCACTCGCGTTTTATCGCGACGGACTCGGGTTTCCGACCACCTGGGACACCGACAAGGGCGTCATCTTCTTTCAAACCAGCGGCACTTGTCTCGCGCTCTATCCGCTTGAGAAGCTCGCCGAAGACGTGGGGCCGGAGTTCGACGTTCCGCCGACTAAGTTCGCCGGCATCACGCTCGCCCACAACGTCCGCGAGAAACAGGACGTCGATCGGCTGCTCGCCGAAGCGGAAGCCGCCGGCGCAAAGATCGAAAAGCCGGCCGCCGACACCTTCTGGGGCGGCTACAGCGGCTACTTCTCCGACCCCGATGGCTACCTCTGGGAGATCGCCTGGGGCGCTTTTGAGTTCCGCGACGACGATAGTCTGATTATTCCGTGACCGACGAGCAAGCCGATCGGTTTATCGTTGCGGCGGACGTTGCGTCATCTGCGACATCCCGCGAGAAAGCAGACCGCCCCCAGGATGAAGACCAGCGTGCTGAGACCAGGCTCGGGCACGGGCGTGCCGGTCCCGGCCACGCTTCCCGCCGGCGCCTAGCGAGCGACCGAAGAATTCTTTCCATAGCGTGTAATCCTCGTCTCCGACGATTCCGTCGCGCGTGCCATCGGCCGCGAGTTCTTGTGACCCGACGCCATCACGCCAGACCGTGTAGTCGGCCGCGTCGACAGCTCCGTCGTCGTTGTAGTCGCCCGGCAGATGAGCGACGACGTTGGACAAGAATACGCCGGACGTTCCGCCCACAAAGTTGGCAAGAAACGCAACCTGCCCCATGTCGTTCAAGCCGCGCGGCTTGCCGTCGTCGTCGCCATGGAAAGTGAGCATCGAGAGGGATTGGATGGTACGAAACTCGCTGGTCGCGACTTCGATCACGTCGCCGACGCGAGCGACTAGAGCCAGTTCTCCGTCGAGGTCCGTCGCCCACAGGCTCGCAGCGGGAGCGGAAAGCGGGCTGACTAGCGTGTTCGAAAATGCGACCTGCCCAAAGCGATTGATCGCCGGTGCGGCACCGCCGAACTGCGCCGAACTGCATCCCCGTTTCCGCCGCGGGGTCGCCTTCCCGCGCTACGAGATCGATTGCGTCCGCTGGACCAGCCCACACGCCCCTTCGCCTCGTCGTGTTGAAGTTGACGCCGTCAAATTCCTCGGCATAGAACGCAACCCGCCCGCCGCTACTGATCGCGGGCTCGAAAACGAATGAGTTCGCGTTGAAAACGTGCCCATCTCCCGCCCCTGGTGCGGGGGCGCCCGTTGAGGCGATCACTTGCAATCCATTGGCACGCGCAACGCCGATCAATTGGCCATGAGTTGGGCCACTCTCGGCCCCAAAAAAAGTGCCGTTGAACGCGATGTTGCCAGCTGCATCAATACCACCGATCGTTGTGACACTTGCGCTCGCAGATGCGCCAAACTGCGGCACCGGCATATTGGACGGAGCGCGAGGCTCGAGACCAACACCGGATTCGGTCCATAGCCCCACGCC
Organism: uncultured Planctomycetota bacterium; assembly: GCA_963847905.1. Lineage (GTDB taxonomy): Bacteria > Planctomycetota > Planctomycetia > Pirellulales > Lacipirellulaceae > DASYDU01. Next base: position 400,426 of record CAWKBP010000015.1, read on the forward strand.
TTCCACTTCGGTTCCACCGGTCAGATTATAGTCTCCTTGGATACCGATGGCACCCGCGCGATTCAAAGGGATACGCAGGGAACGAAAGCCGGTGAATTGCGCTTCGTCTCCTGCCCCCACAGGCTTTTCATACACCAAGGCCATCGGTTCGAGAGCGCCATTTACGGCAACCCGCCAGACGCCGTCGGCGCCACCGCTAATGAAATCGTAAGGAGCTGTAAGAAAGCCTCGAAAGGCCACAGTTCCCGCGCCATTGAGCGTCGGCCGCATACCCCGAAAGCCACCAAACATTGCGCCGCCGATGGCGCCCGGTGCTGCATCACCTTGCTTCGCAATCAGCTGTAGTTGGCCGGCAGTTCCCGTCCATAGACCAGTCAAACTCGACGCTCCTATCGTCTTTGCGCCGTTGGGAAAGGCCACTCTGCCGGAATCATCGAGTGGGATACCGAAATCGATCATACCAAACTCACTGAACACTGAACCGTCGGAGAAGCCGGGCGCCAGATCACCATCGCGCGCAACGGCGTGCAGTCCATTTGAACTAAAGATCCACAGTCCGGCGTTGTTAGTTGACGTGGCGTCGCCATTCACCCTGGCGACTAACGCGACTTCGCCACGATTATTTAGTGACGCATTGATGAAGGAAGTGAATCGATCGGGAACGTCGCCGGGATCGACACTCATGCCGGAGTAGGCAATGGTTCGCAGACTCGGCGTCTCTGCGAGCGAGGCTGGGGGGGCTACGAGGCAGAGGATGACAAGGCCTGCTACGGTGCGTATTGCGCAGCGAAACATGGCCCCTGCCAATCTGTTGATAGCCGAATGCCGCGAACCGCCCATAAAAGTAGTCCCCCAGCCCCGCTACCATCCTAACAAGGGGGTCGGAAGGGGGACAAGCTCTTGACGCACATATGTCGGAAAAGATCAGGGAGGAGCGGAAATTGACTGGCAGTTGACTACCGAAGAAATCGACTAGCGGCTTTGCTCGTCGGCCAGCAGTCGCGCCGCTTCGGCGTCGGAGAGGTTTTCGACTTCCGCCAAGATGGCGGCGAGTTCGGCGTCGTTGTCCGCGCCGTTCGTTGCGCCGTTTGTCGACTGGGCCGGCTGCTTTGGCTCCGGCTTGGTCGGCGGGCTCGCCCCGTTTGACGCCGAGGGTTTCTTCGGCGAGGAAGCGGGCCAGCGAGGCCGGGGTCGGGTAGTTCCAAGCCACGATCGGCGGCAGAGGAACCGAGAATTGCTGCTCCAGCTCGTGGCTCATCTCGACGGCGGTGAGCGAGTCGACGCCGTATTCGGCAAAAGGCCGATCGCGCGACACGTCTTCCGGCGAGAGGGCGAGTCGGTTGACGAGCCAGTCGAGCATCCAGGCTTCGATCCGCTCGCTAGCTCGGTCGAGTTCGATGCTGCCGACCGGCCGGCGGCGTCGCGCTGAACCGTTGGCTTGGGGCTTGGTCCAGGAGACGCCTTCGCCGCTCACGCGCACGGACTGCCCGTTCGCTGCGGCCGCTCCGTTCGATTTCGCGGCCGCGCCGTTGCCGACTGGATTGGTCCAGGAGTGGACGACTTTCAATTCGCCGGCCAAGTATTGATCGCGGCACAGGCTCCGCTGCACCTTGCCGCTGGAGGTGATCGGCAGCGACGTCTGGCGGATCAAGACGACCGCATACGGGTCGATCTCGTGGTGCTCGACGACCGCGCGGCGAATTGCCTGCACGACCTGGTTCCAATCGGCGTCGCGGAACTGGCGGTCGACCTGATTGACGATCACCAGCCGCTCGGCACTGTTGTTCTCGAGGTTGGCGTTCTCGAGCGCGAACGCGGCGCCCATCAACAGCGAAGGGTGGGCCGCCTCGGCCGATTGTTCGATGTCTTGCGGGTAGTGGTTGCGGCCGCGGATGATGATCACATCCTTGAGCCGGCCGGTGACGTACAACTGGCCATCGTGCGTGAAGCCGAGGTCGCCGGTCCGTAAGAAGCGGCCCTCGTAACCCGGGACGCTCGCGGCAAACTCCTCGGCGGATTCTTCCGCGCGATTCCAGTAGCCGCCTGCGACCGACGGGCCTTGAATCAAAATCTCACCGACCTGGTCCGGTCCGCAAACGGCGCGGGTCGCTGGATCGACCAACAGCAGGGTGTGATCGGGCATCGCCTGGCCGCAGCCGACGAGCTGCTGCGTCATCTCTTCTGGCTCGCCGCAGGCGATGGCCACGCGGTGCTCGGAGAGTGCCTGGCGATTGACGACCAGGACGGTCGGCTCATGATGAAAATCGGGACCGGCCGCGAGCAGCGTCACTTCTGCCAACCCGTAGCAAGGGTAGAGCGACTTCGACTGGAAGCCACACGGCCGCATTGCCTCAGCAAACAGCGCGAACGTTTCGGCGCGAATCGGCTCGGCACCGCAGAACGCGAGCCGCCACATGCTGAGGTCGAGCTTGGCTCGCTCTTCGGGCTTGGTGCGGCGGGCAACAAAATCGTAAGCGAAATTCGGTGCACCGCTGATCGTGGCCTTATATTCGTCGATCGCTTCGAGCCAGCGCATCGGCCGCTGCAGAAACGCGGTGGGCGACATCAACACGCTGCGGCCGCCCATGTAGAGCGGAGTAAGCACGCCGCCGATCAGTCCCATGTCGTGGTACGCCGGCAGCCAGAACACGCCAGTCGCCGAGAGGTGGTCGTTGTCCATCTCGCCGATGCCGAAGGCGTGGCGGATGCACTCAAGGTTGTTGAGCAGGTTGGCGTGGGAGACCATCACGCCCTTCGGATCGCTGGTGGACCCGGAAGTGTATTGGAGAAACGCGAGATCGGTTTCGTGGACGTTCGGCTGCTCAAACTGATCGGCCAGTGCGTCGACCAGTTCGTCGGTGGCAATCCACTGGCTGGTGGCCGCGTCGGCGGAGAGCAGGTCGGGGTCGATCGTGGTGAGCGTGGCGGCGGTGGAGAGCGCGACGTGGGCATCGCAATCGACCGCGATGCGATTGAGCCGGGGCATCGGCCGGCGCGGCTTCGGATACGTGGCCGGGACTGCGACGACGCCGGCATACAGGCAGCCGAAAAACGCGGCGATGAAATCGAGCCCTGGCGGATAGACCAATAGCGCCCGATCACCGGGCTGGAGTTCGAGTTGAAGCCGGGCCGCGATCACGCGGGCGCGGCGGTCGAGTTCGCCGTAGGTCATCTCGACCGCGCCGTCGCGGTCGTCGAGAAAGACGTAGGCGATTCGGGTCGGGTCGTCGGCCGCTTGTTGGGCGAGGACATCCGACATCGTGCTAGCTGCAATTTGACAACGCATTAGTTATTCAAACCAACGGGACGCAATCCGTGGGAAAAGGCGAACAAGCTGAAATCGGCCAGCTTCTCGGCGGGCAGGACATTTTGCTCAGCTACGTGAGCGGGACACGAGGCCAAGGGAAACAAGCACGGTTGAACAAGCACTCTGGCACAAGCTCAGCGGGATCGGCAATCTAGTACGAACTCAAAGCCAAATGTTTCACGCCACTCGACACCGGCGGACAATCCGTGGCGGCATGCCTGAGTGCGGCCACGGCGGGTGGCTGCGGAAACCCTTCCGCAAACACTGTAGTCTAGGTACTTTCAAAGCGTGTCGGTAGTCCCTATCGGAAGTCTAGTAGCACTGAGAGCATGCGGATGCCGACGATAAGGACCGTCCTATTTGGAACGCCAGATCGCATCCGCGAATTTGTCCCATCTATAGCACTGCAAATGGTTTGTGACGAACATCAGGGTGGGTCGGGGGGACGAGACGTCGCGGACAATTCCGCACTGCTGTCGGTCAAAATTGCGCCGTAATCCCATGCCGCACAATCGCTACTTACCGACCAACTTGACGCCCGATCCGGCGCTGCGACTGGTCGCGCTGCCGTATGCGGGCGGGGGAGCGGCTCCCTATTTCCGCTGGCGAGCGGCGCTGCCACACGGCGTCGAGATCGTGCCGATCTGTTTGCCGGGCGCGAAACGAGAATCAGCGAGCCGCCGATTGCTGATTGGCGCGAGTTGGTGCCGCAGCTTGCCGATGCGATCGGGCCGCTTTTGGATCGGCCCTATGTGCTCGTCGGCCATAGCATGGGTGCCACGCTGGCGTTTGAGCTCGCGCGCGAGCTACGACGGCGCGACGAGCGGGCGCCGAGCTTGCTAGTCGTCGCCGCCAGTGCCGCGCCCCACCGACCGCGCGCGAGCGAGCTGCTTCATCCGCTTTCGGACGCCGAGTTTGTCGCCGAAATGAGTCGCCGTTTCGACGGCATCCCGACTGCGGTCCGCGCGAACGCGGAACTGCTACAATTGTTGCTGCCGGCGATGCGGGCGGATGTTGAGCTGCTCGAAACGTATGAGTACGTCGAGGAGCCGCCATTGGAGACGGACATTTTCGCCCTCGGCGGCACGGACGACCGGGCGATTTCCACAACGGCGCTCGCCGATTGGCGACGACACACCGCGGGCAAGTTTTCAAATCGGCTGCTGCCAGGCGGTCATTTTTTCTTGTTCCAGAACGCAGAGGGCGAAGGCCGCGAGCAGCCGGCTGCGGTGCGGGCGATCGCCGAGCGGCTCAAACGGTTTGTCGAACCGTAGGAAGGTGCCAGCGTGCAGCTAAATTGGCCGGTGCCGTGCGAGTTTCCTGCGTTGGCGGATGGTGCCGTTCACTTGTGGGCCGTGCCGCTGGAATCGGCGAGCGATTCGGCGGCGGACTTCGACGAGGTACTCTCGCCCGAGGAACGCGTGCGGGCGGCCACATTTGTGATCGAGAAGCCTCGCCAGTACGTTTGTCGCCAGTCGCGCCGCACTGCGCTCACTGCTAGGCCGCTATCTGGGCGCAGCGCCGCAAGAGGTAGCGATCACTTGCGATCCGAGCGGCAAACCGCGGTTGGCAAGCGGCGACCTGCGATTCAATCTGGCCCACTCGGGCGAACTGACGTTGATCGCCGTGACACGCGATTGCGAGATCGGCGTCGACGTGGAGTTGGTGCGGCCGATCGAGCGCTCGCTCGAAATCGCGTCACGCAATTTTCACCCGGCCGAGCTCGTGGCCATCCACGCGGCGAGCGAGATCGATGCGCCGGAGGCATTCTTGCGTTGCTGGACGCGAAAGGAGGCGGTGCTCAAGGCGATTGGCACGGGTTTGGGATATCCGCTTGATGCGTTTGATGTGCAACCGCGATCCGCGGACACATTACAAATTGAATTGCCGGCAGACAATGGCTATTCCGCTCGCAGTTGTTGGCTGCGCGACGAGAAACCGTCGAACAAGTACATCGCCGCCGTTGCGACCACGGCCGCAACCAGCGAAACCGCGAGATTCTGCTTCTTCGCTTAACGTGCCGACTTCGCAAAATCGCACAGCGGCACGATCTCGCTCGTCGAGCGCAGCAACTGAGCGAGCGTGACTTTGCCGAGCGCCTTTTCTGTGGAGGCGTACACCGCGTCGAGCTCCTTGTGCAACGGGCAGAGCCGAGTGTGCGAGGGTAGGCCGAGTGGACAGTGGCGAATCCGCTCAAGCGGAGCGACGGCATTGACGACGTCGAGAATCGTAATCTTAGCTGGCGTGCGCGCGAGCGCGTAGCCGCCGCCGGGCCCCGATTGCGAGCGGACCAAATCGGCCCGCACCAGGTCTTGCAGCACTTTGTGCAAGTAGCGACGCGGGACCTGCGTCCGCTCGGCGAGCACGTCGGCCGATTCGGTCTCGGTGGGATTGCGTCCGAGCCAAACGGCGGCCCGCAACGCGTACTCGGCGGTCTTCGGCAACATGTCTTGACCTCGCTCGTTCTCTCGAATCTTATTCTACACCTTGACGTGCAGATTACAACGGCTATAGTTCGGGCAGCGCACGGGGCACCGTCCGGTCGGGGCGATTTGTAATCGGTTGGAGCCGGCGAACCCCACATTTTATAGCACTTTTTGATCGAGAAGGGCACTCCTGATGTTGACCGAGCAAACAATCGAAATCGTCAAGGCGACGGCACCGGCGGTCGCGGCGCATGCGGAATCGATCACCCGGCGATTCTACACGCTGATGTTCACGGGCGACCCGCAGGTCCAAGCCTACTTCAACCAGGCCCATCAGTACTCGGGCGGCCAGCAGCGCGCTGGCGGGCGCGATTTGTGCCTACGCGGCCAACATCGACAACCTGGACGCCCTCGGTCCGGCCGTCGAATTGATCGCCCAAAAGCATTGCTCACTCGGCATCCAGGCGGACCACTATCCGATTGTCGGCAAACATCTGCTCGCGGCGATCCAGGATGTGTTGGGTGACGCGGCGACGGACGAGGTGAGCACCGCCTGGGCCAATGCATACGGGTTTTTGGCGGAGATATTCATCGGCCGCGAGCGGGAGATCTACGCCGAGCAGGCCGCGGCGGCGGGCGGCTGGAACGGCTTCCGCGAGTTTGTTGTCGAACGCAAGGAAGTCGAGAGCGAGGTGGTGACTTCGTTTTATCTTCGGCCGCGCGACGGCGGTCCGCTGCCACCCTTCAAGCCCGGACAATACATCACGGTCAAGATCGAGCATCCGACGCTGCCAACGTCACCGCGTAACTACAGCCTGTCCGATCGGCCAGGGCTGGGACACTTTCGCATCAGCGTGAAGCGCGAGCCAAGCCTGACGCCCGCGGCGCCGGCGGGCGTGGTCTCGAACTACTTGCACGACGAAGTGCGGGAAGGGGACACGCTGCAAATCGGTCCGCCCTGTGGCGAGTTTACGATCGATCCGGCCGACGCGACCGATCGACCGATTGTGTTGCTCTCGGGTGGCATCGGCATCACACCGTTGATCGCGATGCTCAAGGAACTGGCCCACCGTCGCGTCGAAAGGCCGGTCTACTTCATGCACGCTGCCCGCAACAGCCGCCACCACGCACTTGCGGACGAAGTGCGGCAAATCGCGGTCGAACGGCCGAATGTGCGGACGCACTTTCGCTACGACACACCCTGGAGCGACGACACGCAGCAACAGCGGTGCGACAGCGCCGGGCTCGTGGACGGCGAGTTCTTGCGCGAGTGGCTGCCGACGAACGACGCGGAGTTTTATTTCTGCGGTCCGAAGCCCTTTATGACGAACATTTACCGCGGCCTCAAAGAGTGGGAAGTCGACGACTCGCGGATCCACTTCGAGTTTTTCGGTCCGCGACAGGAGATTACGGAAGTCGCTGCGGCGGTAAGTTAGAATTTGACGTTGAACATAAAATCCTTCCACGAATCGGAGAATCATCATGGCAGTTCCACACGCGAAAGCAGGGGAGCCCGTGAGCGTGCAGGCCGCGCCTGGGTCCCCGCAGGCAAATCAGACCACAACATTGATCAAGACGAGCTCGATCGAAGTCATCCGGTTGGTGTTGCCGGCCGGCAAGGAGCTCGCCGCCCACCGGGTGGACGGCGACATCACGCTGCAATGCCTTAGCGGCGAAGTTGCGCTGAGCGCTGGTGAGTACAGCTGCACGCTCGCTGCCGGGATGATGACGTTCGTGGCGGGAGGGCAGGATCACGCGCTCTCGGCGATGCAGGACTCGTCGCTGCTGCTTACGATCCTGCTCCCCGGCAAAGCGGGATGAAGCTTGTCTTGACTCGGAACCGCGGCAGGTCGGGGGTTTACAATTTACCCCGAACGACTAGGATGCACCGTCTCAGCCAACGATGCATGACATAGCGGGTGCGAGTGGTGGATGGGCGAGCCGGCAAACTCACGGGAAGTTGCGCTCAGCCGCGCAGCGCTGCGGCGGGCGATTCGGCTGGCTTACGCCAACGCCGCGGTCTGGGCGATCGGCAACGGGCTTGTTTCCAGCACGCTGATTCTGTATCTCGCGGTGAGTGTGGGTGCCCGCAATTTTCAGAGCGCGGTGATCTTCGCCGCACCGCCACTGGCTGGATTGATGCGGCTCTTTGTGCCGGCGATTCTTGCCCGTTTCCGAAATCGCAAGATCTTCTGTATTACCGCGTACGTCGCCAGCGCGCTGGTGCTGAGTCTGGTGCCGCTTGCGGCGGCGATGTTGCCCGTGGGTACTCACGCGCCGGTGGCGCTGGTCTCGGCCTGGTGCGGATATCATCTGCTCGAATACTGGGGCACCGTGGCACTTTGGTCGTGGATCGGCGATCTGGTGCCACGATCGGTTCGAGGTCGCTTCTGTGGCTATCGTGAACGCTACCTGGTTGGCGGCCGGATTGCCGGCATCGCCTTTACGATCGCGCTGGCGGTGATTTGGAACTTTGCGGTGCCGCGAAGTCCGCTTGTTTATCCGCTGGCAGTCTCGGCGGCATGTGGGGCGGTGTTCATGTTGCTGGCGGTTGTGCCGCTCGCGCTGATGCAGGGGGTGGAGTATTCGCCCAGCGCCGTGCCGCGCACACCGTGGCAAAGCGTGCTGCGAGCGATGTCGCAGCCGCCGTACAGCCGACTCGTAATCTATTCTTGCGGGCTGTCGCTGGTGAACGGCATCACCCAAGCGGCGCAGGCGACCTACTCGCCGCGGGTGCTGAAGATTTCGTACCAGGGACTGCAAACGATCACCGCGACGATGCGCGCGGGGCAGATGGCGATTGCCCCGACGATGGGCCGCTGGTGCGACGCGTTCGGCAGCCGGCCCGTGATGATCGTTTCGCAGCTGATCGTGGCGACGGGGCCGCTGTTTCTGTTCTTTGCAACGCCCGAGCACTGGTGGTGGTTGACCGGCGCGTATTTGGTGTGGATCGCCTACGCCGGCCTCAACGTCGGGCTCGACAATCTGAAGCTCAAGCTCGCGCCGGCCGATAACAATGCACCGTATCTCGCTGTCTACTATTCGGTGGGCGATTTCATCTTCGGCGCGTCGGTACTCGCCGCGGGCTGGACCTGCGATCGGCTGGAAGACCGCGGCTTCGATCTGCTCAACATCTATGCCGGGATCTTTTTGCTGGGCTGGCTGGGCCGCACGCTGGTTGCCGCGCTGTTGGTGCCGATCGACGAACCGGGCGCGTGGCGCGTGCGCGAACTTTTGGCACATGGTCTGCGCCGTTGCTTCCGACGCGCGACGACGGATTTGCAGCCGCGTTAGCCGTCCAGCATCTTGCGCGGCTTGGCGTCTTCTTTGCCGGCGAGCGCGAATCGCCCGTACGACTTCGACGTGCGGTTGAACTCCGACGCGAAGGCCTCGGCGTCTTCGGCCGTGAAGGGGCGATCGATCGTCCGCTTGAATTGCCGATGCTCGTAGATGTGTACGCGGAAATCGGCGGCCGGCGGGGGCGGGGCATCGTCGTCGACAGCCGCCTCGTCGGCCGGGTCGCTATCGATTGGCTCACCGTTGGCGGGTTCCCTGTCGATCGGTTCGCGGTCGCGATCCGTGTCGTCCCTGTCGTCCCGATCGTTGGAGCGCGCACCACGCACGGGTCGCTTGGCGGCTGGCGCGCGGCGCCGGCTCGTCATCCAATTCGGAGTCCAGATCGGAGCCGCTGACGATAGACGCGCCTTTTACGACACTGTCCGCGGCACGATCGAGTTCGGAATCGTCGTCGTCACTATCGGCAGCGACGTCGCTGGCGTCGTCCAGATCGTCGTCATCCTCCTCGTCGACGAAATCGAATTCATCATCGTACAAATCTTCGCTGTCATCGTCGTCGGGAGCCATGTGAGGCGATTCCTTGTTCAGGCGTTTATAATTTTCTGCACCGCTGTGCCAAAGGCGGATCGCGGTGTCGTGGCCGACACCGCCAATTGCCCAATGACTCGAGGTGACTTTTTCGATACTCGAAATTGAATAATGCTGCGCGTGCCGCGACCCGCGGCGATAAGTTGAATCATCCAGTATCGAAAGCTCGCGGCGGGGCGTCAACCGATGCTGCCACCAGGGGCGGCATGGATTATTCTGAGGCCGTGTTAATTTGGCACAGGGACCGCGGTTAGCAGGCCAGGATGCCCCTTGTTTTGCAGTCTCCGACGGAGCGAAACGCCATGCCCAGCGAACGCCCATTTCTCACCGCCAGTTGGACCGAGCTCTTGATGCTCAATTTCGCGGTGCCCGGCGAAGTGATCGCGGAGCTGGCACCGCCGGGCACCGAGCCCGACTTTTTCGAGGGCGAGTCCTACGTGAGCGTGGTCGGATTCATGTTCCGCGACGCGCGGTTCTTTGGGCTTGGACTGCCTTGGCACCGCCGGTTTGAGGAAGTGAACTTGCGCTACTATGTGCGCCGTGAGGTGGCTGGCGCGGTGCGACGCGGCGTGGTGTTCGTGCGCGAGATCGCGCCGCGCCCGTTGGTAGCGGCCACCGCGCGGTGGCTCTACAACGAGAGCTACGTCACGCGGCGGATGCGCAATAACGTTTGCCTCGCGGGGAGCGCGCTCGCCGCGGGGGATCGCATTGACTACGAGTGGCGAACGGGCCGCGGGGCGAAGCGATGTTGGAATCGCATGGCCGGTTGCGTGGCCGCCGCGCCGCGGTTGCCCGAGCCCGGCTCGCTCACCGAGTACATTGCGGAGCACTATTGGGCCTACGTTCACACGCGCGACGGAGGCGCCGCCGAGTATCGCGTCGCCCATCGACCGTGGCGGGTCGCGCCGGCCGAGGACATCGCTTGGAACTGCGATCTGGCCGAATCGTACGCCCGCACACCGCTGGCCGAGTACCTGGCGGCGCCGCCGGTGCTGGCGTTCGTGGCCGACGGCTCGCCGGTGCAGGTGTTCCCAGGGCGGCGGATTAATGCACGTGAAGTCGGCGCTCAGGAATTGCGTTTACCACAAAATGCCAAAGTCCATCGACGCTCCTTGCAAGCCGAGAGTGTCTCCCGCGACCGGCCCCATGCGGTCGCTGCGCCATTGCTGGAACTCGGCGACGGTCCGTAGGAATAAATAGCGATCGTCGGTTGATCCGGTTCGATAGCGAAGTTCTGGGCCAACGCGCAGCTCGAGTATCGACATGCTCTGGCTGTGTTCCTCCCCGGTGCTGAACGCCGCGACTCCCCAGTTTCCCGTGAGCAGCGCTGCTGCGCGTCTGGCCGGTCAAAGCAACCTCCCATCGATTCCGTTCGACGACGGGAACGTATCCCTCGCCATACACGCTGATGCCTCCGCCGTCGTAGGTCGTTCCGTCGTGGACCGCTGGAAACTTGAACGCCAAATGGCCGTAGGCCGGTCCCATACCGAGCTCAAATTCGCCGTGGCGAGAATAGAATGATTTCGAGAAATCGAGATAGACCGTCGATGCACTTAGCTCGATCGGCTGGGTAAAGGCGTAGCTTTGCGCGTACAACGGTTGATTTAGCGCACCTGGAACAATGAAGTAGTGCAAATCAGAGTAATCGTACAAGTACGAAGAATAAGAATAGAAGTACGGATCGTACGACGAGTAGTAGGGATAGGACGACAAGGAAGTTTGGGTCTTGAGATCGCCTTTCACACGGTACGTCCAGGCTTCGGTGCGAATTCCGAACCCGTTTTCCCATTCGTAACCGATGCCAACGCGGCCTGCGGGCCCAACATCGTCGGGCCAGGATGACTGTTCCGATGTGGCCATGTGGGACTTCAAAGCAGAGATGCCCAGATCGTATCTCCAGCCCGGATGACTCTCGACCCCGCAGCACTCGGCGCTACAACAATCGCAATCGTTGAACTGACCGCTGTCGCAACAACTGCAAGTCGAGGAATACGGCTCGTCGGCGACGGGCCGCATCTCAGCGGGTTCGACCAGCAACGGCTCCGAAACCATAGGGCCCACGTCGGACACTTCGGCAAAACTTGCTGCCTCGGCGGGCTGCATCTTCAGCGGCTGGTGGAGTTCCAGGATGCTGCGTTCATCGGCGAACGCCGGCGCGAAGCTCACGATCATCAGCGCAGCGGCGGCAATTGCCGAGATTCGGCTCATTGATTCAGCTCGACTGAGGGTGAGAAGACGAGGGGTCAAGCGGGGGGTCGGAGAAATAGCAGATCATATAAAAGATGACAACCCAATTAAGAACAACAATCTTCCACCGGCAGTGCTAGCTCGACACTCCTACCGGCCTGGAAACTCCGCACTAGGAGCAGCATAGTGCCTTTGATTCGGCAACATGGTACAAGGGTTGAATGTCCACCGTCGTACAAAACCGCGCTCTCCCCGCCTCGCTGACCGAAGGTTCGATCCTGCGGGCGCTGGTGCGGCTGTCGATCCCGATCGTGTTCGCCAACATTCTGCAGACCGCGTACCAAATCACCGACACGTTTTGGGTCGGGCGGTTGAGCGCCGAGGCGGTCGCGGCGGTGTCGCTCTCGTTTCCGATCAATTTTCTGATGATCGCCGTCGGCGGCGGGTTGCCGATCGCCGGGTCGGTGTTGATCTCGCAGTACAAAGGGCGGGGCGACGACCGGCTGATGAATCATGTCGCGGCGCAGACGCTGATTATGGTGCTGGTGGCGTCGGTCGTGCTCTCGACCGTGGGATACCTCGCCAGCGAGTCGATCATGCGGCTGATGGGCGCCGAGCCGGCGTGTTACCGGACGCGGTGCGGTTTCTGCAGATCACGTTTCTTGGCTTCATTTTCGTGTTCGGCTTCTTTGTGTATGTGTCGTTGATGCGCGGGCTGGGGATCGTCGGCCCGCCGATGATGATCGTGTTGGTGACGGTGCTCTTGAATCTCGTGCTCGATCCGTTGTTTATTTTCGGTTGGGGGCCGGTGCCGGCGATGGGGGTGGCTGGGGCCGCGATGGCAACGCTCCTGACGCAGGCGCTGGCGACGTTGATTGGCTTTACGTTTCTCTTCCGCGGCAAGCATGGGCTCAAATTTCGCTGGCCCGATTTCCGGCCCGACTTTCCGTTCATGTGGAAGGCGTTCAAGCTTGGGCTGCCGGCGTCGATCGAGCAGTCGACGCGGGCGCTGAGTCTCACGGTGATGATGTTTCTGGTCGCCAGCTTTGGCACGATCGCGGTGGCGGCGTACGGCATCGGGCTCCGCGTGCTGACGTTCGTGATCATTCCCGCGATGGGGCTGGCGATGGCGACCACCACGCTCGTGGGCCAGAACATCGGGGCGGGCAAGATCGAGCGGGCGGAACGGACGACATACATTGCGAGCTTGATCGCGTTCTTCCTGCCGCTGGCGGCGGGGGTCTTGATGTTTGTGTTTGCCGAGCAACTGGCGGGGATCTTCGTGCCGAAGAGTCCGGCGGCGATTGCCGAGTGTGCGTATTTCATTCGCATCATGTCGTTCACGTTCGGCGGGATTGGCTTGCAGCATGTGATCACCGGGGCGCTCCGCGGGTCGGGGAATACGATGGCGGCGATGGTGCTGACGCTCGTCTCGGCCTGGGTGATCCAGTTCCCGCTGGCGTACGTGCTTTCGCGTCACACTTCGCTCGGTGCCCGCGGCATCTGGTGGGCGCATCCGGTTTCGATCGTGATCTCGGCGACGATTTGTGTTTTGTGGTTTGTCGGTGGCGACTGGAAGCGGACGAAGCTGCTCGAGGACGCCAAGCTGGAAGAACAGATCGCCGAGGAAGCCCGCATCGACGAGGGGATTCCTTCGTAGATCGCTGTCGATCAAGCGACCGGTTGCGTTGGAGCTTGAACCGGAGCCGGCGTTTGCATCTGCACTTGCGATTGGGCAGGCGCCGGCATTTGCATCGGCGGGGCGGCGGTTTGCGGCGGTACCGGCTCGCGGCGGACAAGGTCGTGGATGAAGGCGAGCTTCTTCACAACCTCATCGGAGATCACTTCGGGCACCAGATCCTTGAGGCCCATCGTCCGATTGACTTCGTTGAAAAACACGCCGAGCTCTTGGTACGTTTTGGCGAGCGCTTCGATGGGGAGGATTTTCGGATCGGCGGCGAGGCTGGTCAGGTGGTGGTGCATCGTGGAAAGCACTTCCCACATGTCGAGGTAGAAGCCCCACGTCTCGGCGAAGTCTTCCCAGGGGTGGGCGGTGGCGTAAGCGCTGACGAAGCGGTTCTGCCAGTCTGGGGCGGCGCCCTTGGTGTAGTGCTTTTGTAGGGCATCGGCGTAGGGCGGATCGCGGTAGTCACCGAAGACCGCGTTGCACTCGTCTTCACATTTGCCTTCGACGAGAGTCATCCAATAGTAGTGACCGACTTCGTGGCGGAAGTGGCCGATCAGCGAACGGTGGGGCTCGTGCATCTGTTTGCGGACGCGTTCGCGCTCGACCGAGTCGGCTTCGTTGAGGTTGATCGTGATCAGGCCGTCGGCGTGGCCAGTGAGGACGGAATCTTCGGCCGTGCTGGCTTTGAAATCGAACTGGAGCGGCTTCTCGCTGCCGACATCTTCGGGCGCGTATTTGAGGCCGAGCTCGTCAAGCTCGTAGAGGAGCTGCCGCTTGGCGAGCTCGAGGTTGGCCCAGCGGTCGTGATTCCCGGCGACGCTGAGATCGGGGACGACGTTGTTCAGGCGGCAGGCCTTGCAGAGCCCGACGCCGGTGAGCGGGTCGGCGACGATCGGAGGCGCGGCGGGGTCGACCGCGAGGGCGCGGTTGCAGACGGCCTCGACGAGGTAGTTGTGGCACTTGGCCAGGGCGGCGCCGCACTTCGGGTTTCCACAACTGTAGCGGCCGCCCACTGGCACGATCGGGGCCACCCGGCGGCAGACTTCGCACCAGGCGACCTCGCTGCCGCAGTTGGTGCAGATCGTGTTGTTGAAAAACAGCACGCCGCCGCAGGTGCATTGAAAGGTTTGCATGAAGTTGAGGAGGTCAGGGGAAAAATGATTTGAAATCAGGTTGCCGATGTAAGTGCAATTGTTGTGCCCTCTCGAAAATGGCGTGAAACGCGGGATTTTGTCGAAGGGGCCAGGTTTCGGCCGAAGGGGCCAGGTTATTTTGCGTTGTGGATGGAGTTTTGGATAGGGCAGGGGAAAATGACGAATTACAAATTCCTAATGACGAATGGGTATGGGAAAGGAAACGGGAATGGAAGGTGACAGGAGTGGAGGTTTGCGCGCTCGCGGAATCCTCGGGGTTTTGTCGAAGGCGTCAGGCTGGCCCGAAGGCGACAGGTTTTTGGTGGGGGTGAGTGGAAGATGACTGTTCATTCCTCAACTTCCTCTGCGGCCTCCTGCTCAAAACTCAGAATTGGGACAGGAGGGCCGGAGGTAGCAGAGATCGGGGGACGGGCCGGACGAAACGACTCACCGCTAATGGTCGCTAATAACCGCTACACCGCTAATCCGTAATCCGCATTAGCGGCAATTAGCGACCATTAGCGGTGTCATCAAGGGCCTCCCGAACACTCGTACACAGTACTGTGTATAAATGTATATATGTTCCTGCGTGGCCGAAATCAACAACTTTTTTTGGCCAGACGCGATTGCGGCCACAGGTCTACGCGTAGAACCGCATTTAATTCCACCCCCAATTGGGCAAACATCAGGTCGAGATCCAGAAGTTCAATGTGGCTGTCGCCGTTGAGGTCGACTTTTGGGGGCACCGGTAAGTCAATCGTTGGGACAATTATTCTCGACGGCGTCGGATCGCTGTGCTCAGAATCAATCCCGCGCACGACCCCTCCCCCAAAAACGCCAATCAACAACGCAATTCGACCGACCCACGGGCCGACCACTCGAAACCAGCTGAGGACGAAAATGGCAAAGCCGATCGCCAAAAGTTGTCGCGCGAAACGGCGTTCTTTTGGTGTCAAGGTCGGCCTCGTGCCTGCGCTGCTTGAAGATTGTGATTACGAGAGAAGTTGGATAAGTGAGAGTCAGTAGGAAGTTCGATCAGTTCTTTGATCGTCCATACACGCTCCGTTAACCCGGCAGCCATTGCGGGAGTCTTTTTGACTCTATGTGCACCCGGCAGAGACTATACCAGCAGAAGAAAATCGTAACCAGCGCAATGTGATGGGCCGCGCTGGCCCACGTCTACGTTTCGCCGCAGGATAGAGTAGCGAGCGCGATGGCTGCTTAGTTTACGCCCGATTTGTCGAGCAGTTCTTGGCCATTGCGGGTTGCCAGGGCGTTGAACAGGACCAGATTGACGTCGAAGGAGATCGTATGCACCGAGCCATCGGCGAAGAGGGCGTTGATGCCTCCGGTGTGGGGCGAGCCGAAATGATAGACGTTGTAAATATTGCTGGGGACGGGGCCGCATGAGAAATTGTCGCCGAAATACTTGTTGAGATTCGGGTCCGACGGGAACGCCACGGGGTCGTTGTCATTGATCGGTGAGAGACTGCTCATCCGCATCGTGTCGGCGTCCCAGCCGTCCGACCATCCGCGATCATCTGAGTAGTGCAGCGCGCCGGTATCTTCATAGACATCATTGCGGACGAACTTTTCGGCGATCATGAAGGTATTGCTCGTCCCATCGGTGATGGCGGCAAACTTGACGGCGCCCGGGGCGTTCTTGACTTTCTGGCCGAGCACTTTACCGTTGCTATTGCCGGTCCAGCGGAAAGGCGTGCGCACGATCACTCCGTCGTAGAGGGCATTGTCGGCTGGATACTTGTTAGCGGGCGGCCAGGCATTCGCGCCGTTAAAGGATCGGGCCAATGCGGTCAGTCCCGTGAGGGAAAAAGTGGCGTAATTCGCTTGGGTCAAATCGAAGGTTGTGGCATTGGCATTGGGAGGTGCGAAGATTCTCGTGGCGGGGACGGCGCCGGCGTAGTCGATCGTGGAGTACAATTCTGCTGTCGTCGGGTCGAAGGCGGTTTTCGGTGGTCGCCGCGACGGACAGGCGTAGATGCCGACGACGGCTTGTTTCAGGTCCTGCTGGCTGGACGCGATCGCGTGGATCGCGCCCTCTTCCAGATAGGGCAGGATCTGATAGCTCCAGGCCATGGCCTGTCGGTCTTCGCCCAACGACTTGCCACCTTCATGCGTTTGATTGGGCACGTCCGGGTTGTAGCACTGGCCGCCGGTGGGAAACACTTGGTTGCTACCGGCGAAGTTGTGGACCGCCAGGCCGACGTTCTTGAGGTTGTTTACACACTGTGTGCGGCGGGCGGACTCGCGGGCGGCCTGAATCGCCGGCAGCAGCAGCGCGACGAGAATGCCAATGATCGCAATCACGACCAACAGTTCGACGAGGGTGAAACCATGGAATTTAACCTGCCCACGACTACTCATCGCATCGCCTCCGGCCACGCTGGCCATGTGTTGAAAAGTGTGTGTTTCGTTGGAGTCCGGCGGCAGCTTAGTTAGCGTGCCGAGAGGGACTGAATCTTCGCATCGTCGATCGCTTCGACACCGCCTCGTTCGTTGATCGCTGACCGGACGCCGCCCTGAGCGCTGCTTGAATAGGCGATGTACCGCTGGCCTTCGACCAGGATCGGCTTGCCGTAGCCGACGACCCACGTTCCGCCTTGCGGATCGGTGAGCAGCTTGTCGATGGTCAGGCTGCCGGCATCGAGCCGCTCTTGGCGAGTCGCCAAGAATTCGCGGAACTCGGCTTCGTCTGCGGGTGGACGCCCGCCATGTTCCGATTGGAACTCCTGATAAAACACGGACAGGGCTCGCGGTGCGAGCGTGTCGTGAGGCGCCGTCGCCGTCGACGATGTGCCGCTACCGCCGCACCCGGCGGCCGTGGTCAACGCCACGATCACAGCGCAGCATGCAATCAAATTTAGCGAGAACGGTCGTGCCATTCCACCCACAGTTGTCGCAGCGAACGCTGTCGTTCTAGGAAAAGTTTGCGGGCGCTTTGCCGCGCGACCGATTGCGATTTAAACACCCACGTTTGCAATCGGACGCCAGCCGCGCGCCGCGTATGTAAAGTAGTTTACAACAGGTGCGCGTATGCAGCAAGCAGTTTTTGGCGCGGTCTACTCCGGCGAGAAACGCGTTACACACTTCAGCTGGGTGAAAAAGGGGGGAAAGTGGTCCAGCTCGTTGTTAGGTCAGGTACGGGCGCGAGGGTGGAGTGTGGCGTCCTGCAGGGGCGGAGCGGCCGGGCGAGTTCGCACCTGTCCATGGCGGCGACGAGGGTCGTCGGCGAGCTGCGAAGCGGGAACTAGGTCCCACCTTGCATTCGCGGGTGTGTCGCACGTTGTCCTACGGCCCGGTCCAACATGTGCGCTGCGTCGTTGCCAACACCGCGAACGCCCGTAGAAGAATGGTGTCGCGAACAGAAATGACCAAACCGACCGCTGGAGTGAGGAGTAGAATTGGCAGGGAGGTCTTTGTTTGATGGAACCAAATGTGGCTGAGCATTTCGTGCACGATGTGAATTTCATGGAGTCGGCGCTGGCGGTGATCGTGGGGATCGGCCTGGCCGCTTCGTGTGGCTTTCGCGTGTTCGTGCCGCTGTTGGTGGTGAGCGGCGCCGCGAATGCCGGGTATCTCGATGTGGCGGAGAATCTGCGCTGGTTGGCGTCGCCGACGGCGTTGACTGCTTTCGGGGTGGCGTCGGTGGTGGAGATCGGGGCGTACTATGTGCCGTGGCTCGACAACCTGCTCGACACGATCGCTAGCCCGCTGTCGGTCGTGGCAGGGGCGATTTTGTTTGCGGCGAGCGTGGCTGGGTTCGATCCGTTTTGGCAATGGTCGCTGGCAATCATTGCCGGCGGCGGGGCGGCGGCGACGGTACAAGGCGGGACCGTGGCCATGCGGCTAGCGTCGACGGCGACGACGGGCGGACTGGCGAATTTTGTGGTCAACACAGTGGAGACGATATTCGGCGCGGTGTTTTCGGTGCTGGCGATCGTGGTGCCGGTGGTGGCGCTAGTGCTGCTCGTGGTGGTGGTTGGGTTGATGTATTACGTGGGGCGGACGGGTGGTGGCAGCGGTTTGGCGACGAACGGATGCCGTGACGCGGTAGAGCGGTAGATTGGAAGCGAGTGTGTGTTAGGATGTGGGCGGGACTTTTCGGTGCGTTCATTTGACAGGAGGTTCATGATGGCGATTTCGATGGTGCGGGCGAAGGCGTTGTGTAGCGCGGGCGAATTGGCACTGGTGAAGGCGAGCACTCGGCAGGAGATTGGCGCACACACGGCGGCGCGGTTACGGCAGAAAGAAACGCGGGCGCGGAAGCTGCGTGATAAGTGGCGCGATCAGGCGACGGGGCAGAAGCGTTCGGCGCAGGCGAAGGCCGGTTCGCGCGACGCGGGAGCGAATAAGAACTCGGCCGAGAAGGCGGAGCTGTTTGACGAGGTGCTGGGGAGATACACGGCGCAGCTAGCGAAGACGGAGGCGGCGGGCGAATCGGCCGGGCCGATGGGCCGCCGACGCTCGACGAAGACGTCCCGATCGCGGACGCATCGGGCGGCGCGGGCGGATGTGCGGGGCGAACTCAAAGAGGCGAAGCGGACACTCAAGGCGAAGACGAAGCCGGCGGCGGTGAAGGCGGAACCCGTGGCGGCAAAGTCCAGCGCAAAACCGGTCAAGAAGAAGCGGGTAACGGTTGCGGCGAAGAACGTGAGCGGGTCGAAGTCGGCGACCGCGGTGACCAAGGGCGCCGACACGGGGCCGAAAGCAAAGCGGACGAGTCGACCAATGGCTGCCGATGCGACGGCGATTGTGGCCGGGCGCAAGGCGCAGGGCCTGCATGTGACGAAGCAGGGGCAGATCAAGGCGAGCGCGGACGCCAAACAACGCCGGCTGAAGACGAGCGGGATGATTCGGATTCAGAAGAACCGCTCGGCGGCGAACAAACGGAACCAAGGGCGGCGCGATTCGCGGTGAGAGATGGTGCCGTTGCGGCCTGTTTTACGCGGCTCGCTTTTTTCTTGATGGGCGCGGTATAATTGGCAAGAGGTAATAGGGCCATGACCACCAACGTCTCGCCAGAAAACGAACAATTCATTCAGCAAGCGATCGCTGAAGGTCGCTTCGTCAGTCGCGACGAAGCGATCAACCAGGCAGTGCTCTTGTTGCGCGACGAGACCCATGTCAATGGGCATGCTGCCAGACGATGTACCGAAAGTGCTGACGATTGGATTGCGAGCCTGCAAGACTGGGCAACACGCCATCGACGCGTCGAGTCGCCAGTTGATTACGACCGAGATTCGATCTACGCGGATCACGGCGAATGACGATATTGCTGGACACGAATGTTCTCGGCCGGCTGGCGAATCCTGCCGACGCTTCTCACGCTTTAGCAATCGACTCAATCGCAATCGCGCGGCGGCGCGGCTATCGTCCGGTAATTGTTCCGCAGGTGATTTATGAGTTTTGGGTCGTGGCAACAAGACCAGTCGAACAGAACGGGCTGGGAATGAGCGTTAGCGAAACCGCGGACGATGTGGTCCAATGTGCTGCCCTCTTTGATTTATATCGCGATGAGTGCGCGATTTTCGATCATTGGCACTTGCTCGTCGTTCAGCATGAGGTCAAAGGAAAGCTGGCACACGACGCTCGTCTGGTGGGCGCCATGAAACGGCACGGGATCCAGCATCTATTGACATTTAACACGTCCGATTTCTCGCGGTTCAAAGAGATAAACGTCGTCACTCCTCAGACAATCGAATCGCTGGCGGCCATCTCCTAATCAACGAAGGCAGAAGAATTGCAGGTCAAATCGCGCGGGATTGGGCGAGGAACTGGCTCGTTACTTCTCGCTGTGGGTTGTCGAAGACTGCGTCGGGCGTTCCCGATTCGGCGATGCGGCCGGCGTGCATGACGTGGATTGTGTGGGAGACGTTGCGGGCGAAGTGCATCGCGTGGGTGACGACGATCATCGTTTGACCTTCTTTGGCGAGGTCGGTGATCACGCGGATCACTTCGGCGGCCATTCGCGGGTCGAGCGCGCTGGTGGGCTCGTCGAAGAGGATCGCTTCGGGGTGCATGGCGAGCGTGCGGGCGATGGCGACACGTTGCTGCTCGCCGCCGGAGAGTCGGTCGGGGCTGGCGGTGAGTTTGTCGGCCAGGCCGACTCGTCCTAACAGCTCGCGGGCTTCGGATTCGCACTCTTCGTGGGGACGGCCGAGTGAATACAGGGGGCCGGCGAGTACATTCTCGAGCACGTTCATGTGGGGGAAGAGGTTGAACTGCTGGAAGACCATGCCGACGCGGCGGCGGAGCTCGCGGAGGGTTTCGCTTTGTTCGCGGGGAGCGGCGCCGACACGGAGGTGGATCTGGTCAACGGTAATCTCGCCGGCGTCGAAGATGTCGAGGCCGTTGATGCAGCGTAAGAGCGTGCTTTTGCCGCCGCCGGATGGGCCGACGATCGTGGCGACTTCGCCGCGCGCGACGGAGAGGGTGACGCCGTCGAGGACGCGCTGGGGGCCGTGGCTTTTTATGAGGTCTTTGACGTGGATCATGGGAAGCGTAGCGCGGAGCAAGCTCCGCCGCTAAATCTAGGCAGTGACGCGTTTGAATCTTGTTTCCATGCGGCGGGCGACGAGGGAGAGCGGGTAGCTCATCGCCAGGTACAAGAGCGCCGTCATCGCGCCGAATTCGAGCATCAGCCGCGGGTGGCTTTGGAACAGGAAGCGGTACATGCCGGTGAGTTCAACCACTGCGATCATTGAACAGACGCTGGTGTCTTTGAAGAGTGCGATGAAGTCGTTCGTCACCGGCGGGATCACGATGCGGACGGCTTGCGGGATGATCACGCGGCGGAGTGCGGTGGGTGTGCTCATGCCGAGCGAGAGGGCGGCTTCCATTTGTCCGCGCGGGATGGCCAAGAGCCCGGCGCGGTAGTTTTCTGCTTCGTAGGCCGAGTAGTTGACGGCTAGCCCCAACACGCCGGCCCAGAACTCGGGGAGGCTCAGGCCCGTGAGATGCGGGATGACGTAGTAGATTACGAAGAGTTGCAGCAACAGCGGCGTGCCGCGAATTAACTCGACGTAGGCCTCGAAGGGAATACGAATCCACCAGGGGCCATAGAGCCGGCCGACCGCGACCACCAGGCCGAGCGCGATCGCCAGCGGCATCGAGAGGAAGGAGAGCTGGATCGTGGTCCAGGCGGCGCGGAGGAGCATGACGGTGTAGTGGCCGAAGTTGTTCCAATGAGATTGCGTGGCGGCCGCGGCGGGGGGCCAATCTTTGGCGAGGGCAGCGAGCTCGAGCTGGTCGTCGTTCCAGATGCCGTACTTTTTGTAGAGGCGTTCGAGGGTGCCGTCGGCGATGGCGGATTCGATCGCGGCATTGAGGGCCAGACGAAGAGGCTCGTCGCCTTTGCGGACGTAGCCGACGTAGTAGCCGGGTGCGAGCGGCTGGCCGACGGTGTGCAGGCCAGGGAAGTCGGGACCGTAGTGGATGGCGATCGGCACATCTTCGATCGTGGCGTCGAGTTGACCACCCTGGACCAGGCCCATCACGCTGGTGAGCTCGGAGTATTTTTTGAGCACGATCGAGTCGCCGTAGCGATCTTCGAGGTAGCGCTCGGCGGCGGATCCTTGGAGCACGCCGACTCGTTTCTTCGGCGCGCCCGGTTTGGCGGCCAGGTCGTCCCAGGAGCGGATCGAGTCGTCGTCCTTGCGCGAGGAGCGCGAGTTCGTAGATGTAGTAGGGGACGGTCGACGACCAGAGCTCTTCGCGTTCGGCGGACCATTCGTAACCATTGAGAACGACGTCGACCGTGCCGCGGTCGAGAATCTGCGGGAGCATTTCCCACTCCCAAGCGACGAACTCGCTCCGCACGCCGAGCTTCGCGGCGAGATACTGGGCCAGCTCGAACTCGAAGCCGGTGAGCTCGTTGTCGGGGCCCTGGTAGATATAAGGTCCGCCGCCGCTAGCGTCGCCGCCCCAGCGGAGCGTGCCGCGCTCGCGGATTTCGGCGAGCGTGTCAGCGCGGGCGAGGCTGGGTGCAACGACGGATGAAAACAGAACAACGAGCAGCGTACAACATCGCACGCGCATGCGCGGAGACATGGCGGGCCCTCCCTGGTGACGACTTGGCGACAGCGGCAGGAGGGAATTATGTTTTCGCGGCGTGGGGAATGCAATCTCAGCCGCGTGGGAAACAAGCGCGGAGAGCAAGCGCGGAACAAGTTCCGCCGTTAAATTTGGGTTTTGGAGCTGCGCACTTTTTAATTGGCGAAGATACCAGTGCCGTACCAGATGCCGTTCGAACCTTTGCGGATGTCGTAGGCGTAGAGGCGGTGGCGGCCGCGGACACCGGCCCAGTGGCCCGGCGATTGCCGCCAGCTCAGCACGCAATCGATGCAGGAATCGATCAGGTCCTGGTTGGGCCAACTCTCGGCGACCACTTCGCTGGCCTGGCTGGTGTGCGTGGCGAAGCGAACCTTTTGCACGCGCGATTCCCAGTTCTGATGGCCCTGGACGCCGATCGACGCCTGGTAGGCCGAATGCTTGGTAGCCAGGATCGCCATCGCCGGGCTGAGCTTGCCGACCGTGCTCTGCGGATGCTCGGGATGCATGCGGACGGCCCAGACCATCATGCGTTGACTGATCGTGCCGGCGGGCAGACCGAGGGCGACGGTGAGATTCGAGTTGTCCCAGCGATAGTATTTGCCGTTCTTGAAAGGTAGCACGGTGACGACCTCGCCATAGTAGGGCTGGCTCGCATCGCGATAGTCGATAATCGCCAGGCCCGGCTTACGGCCGAGATGCTTGAACGCGGGATCGCTAATCAGCTGGCCGCGCGAACGCCGCAGGATGCCAAGGTTTAAGACGCCGACGCGTTCGTCGTCGAACACGCGCACGAGCACATAGTCGCTGAGCTGGGTGCGGACGTCTTCGTTCTCGTGCAAGAATTTTTCCAGGCCGCGTTGGGCGTCGCTGCCGGCGTGGGGAACGAAGTCGACGAGCAGCATTTTTTTCTCGCTCTTGGCTTCCTCGCACGCTGCCGAATAGTCGGTGTGCCAATTGAGGCCGGCGACCGTGACGCAGTCGTTGCGCCGCAGCGAAAACGTCGGCAGCTGGATCGCGTCGGCCGCAGTCGGCAACCCGACGAGCAGGGCGGATAGGCCGCTGGCGATTAGCAATTGGCGACCTGTGGATAGACTCTGACCGGTGCGTATCTTGCGCATGATGACCTCCAAGTGGTCGATTTAAGGGATGGAGTCGTTGTGTAGGTGGGAGATGCGACGCCTGTCGGAGACGTTCGCATCGAAATAGGTTTGACCAACTATGGTTAGGCGACGACCGCGGGACTCCATCGCGCGGCACTGTCGAGCTGCACTGTCGAATTGCTTGGGCAGGACCGACCACCCTAAACGAAGCGAAACACGGCGCACATCCACCCGAATGAGGGGTACTCGCCGGGAGGGAGCGGGCGGTATGGTGATCCGGCCGAGCGAGAAAGCCGAAAGTCGATGAGGGCAGCAGACTTACGCTGGCTGCGCTTCGTCGGACACAAACCGAATTTCGAGCTTGTGATGGAGGGCCTTGGCGATGCGACGGAGCATTGTGAGCGAATGGCCCTGATAGTCGGCGTCCTCAAGTTGCGAGATCACACTTTGCGTGGTGCCGACAGCCTCGGCGAGCTGTACCTGCGTAAGTCCGGCCGCAACTCGAGCGTCGTAGATCATCTGGGCGACGCGATAGTCCTCAGCGATCTGGAGCATCTCGGGGTCGCGCTCGAGATCGATGCCCGTGCGATGTTTGAGGATTTCGACGGCGTCACTGTTTTTAATTTTTGCCATCTGCTGTTTCCTCGCCCACATAGCGATGCATCGCCGGGTTGGCTTTGTATCGATCGATACACTGGACTGCACGATCGATTTCTATCTCCGGGACCGCTCGTTCCTTCGTCAGGCCACACGCCAACAGGGCGACGTTTTTGCCGACAAAACCATAGAGAATCCGGTAGTTGACGTTTCCGACTTTCGTGCGAAGTTCGTCAACTCCGTCGCGCAAATAGTCTGCACGCAGCCGACGTAGTTCACTTCCAAATTGCCGCAGCAGGTCGATGAGGCCGAAGCACTTGCGGAACGCGCGTTCATTCTCTGCTCGCAACTCGAGCATCCAGTCGAGCGCCGGCACAACGCCGGCGGACTCCTGATAGAAGAACACATCGGTCCTGGGCATCAGATCCCCCTGTATCGTAATATTACGATATTCGGTCGGTGGTTGTCAAATCGTGAATTTGGGCTTCTGAGACGAAGAAAACCGGTGAAAACCCCACATTCACTCGCGGGCCCGAACCTCAAACGCCAGACGAGGAGCCCAAGCAGGGCCGCGGCGGAGAAGGCTGCGCCGGCGAAGAACGTTGCGGGCGGGCCGGCGGATTCCCAGAGTACGCCGGCGAGCAGGCTGGCCACGAGCGTGGCCACGCCGCCAACCAAATAGAAGACGCCGAACGCGGATCCGCGCAATTGTTGCGGCGCCGTGTCGGCAACGAGCGCGGCGAGCAGGCCTTGGGTGAAGCCGAGATGGAGACCCCAGATGGCGATGCCAATGAGCGATGCGCTGAGCGTTATGCCGAGCGCGAGGACGATGTCGGCCACGATCAAGAGCATGAGACCAACGGCGAGCAAACCGACGCGGCCGATGCGGTCCGACAGCTTCCCGGCCGGATAGGCCGACGCGACGTAGGTGAGATTCATCACGACGAGTGCCATCGGTGTCCAGTCGAAGGACAAACCCGCATCGTGTGCGCGGAGGATGAGAAATGCTTCGCTGAACCGCGCGAGGGTGAACACCGCGCCGATGACGACGACACTCCAGTAAGCGGCGGTGAACTGGCCGAGGTCGCGCCAGTGGGGCAGGGTGCGGGGCGGCCGGCCGTCGGCGTGCTGCGCTGGTTCGTGGATGCCGACGGTCAACAGCGCAACGGCCGCCCAGGCCGGGATGACGGCCAGCCAAAACACGGCGCGGATGTTGCCGGCGAGCAGAATCATCAATCCGATCGCCACCAGCGGACCGAGCACGGCGCCCAGCGTGTCGAGCGATTGTCTCAATCCGAACGCCGCGCCTCGAAGTTCGGGCGGGGTGACGTCGGCCACCAGCGCGTTGCGCGGTGCGCCGCGGATGCCTTTGCCCAACCGGTCGGTGAAGCGGGCAACCAGCACGGCCGCGGCCGACGAGGCCAGCGGGAAGAGCGGCTTCGACATGGCGGCCAAACCGTAGCCAAATACGACCAGCGGCTTGCGGCGGCCCAGGTGGTCGCTCCAGACGCCGGAAAAGACTTTGGCGATCGACGCGGTGGCCTCGGCGACGCCTTCGATTAGCCCCAGCGTGGCGGCGCTGGTCCCCAACGTCGACACGAGGAACACCGGCAGTAGCGAGTGGATCATCTCCGACGAGAGATCGGTACACAGGCTCGCCAGGCCGAGGATCCAAATCACGCGGGGCATTCGTCGGTCGGACATACATCACCCGCGTGGGAACGGCTCACGAAGACACACTGGCGTTTTCAACCTTGCGGCCAGGTCGCATTCGGATCGAAGTTGATGATCGGCGATTCGGGCTGCTCGGGAATCTGCGGCCGCAGATAGGGCTTGTCGGCCGCTTTGTGGCAGCCGTAACAGGTTTCCATCGTCGTGCGATAGCGATGCTCGAATTCGGCTTTGTCCTTGGCGGCAATGGCGTCGTGCAGTTGATGAAGCGGACCGTTTTCGAAACCTTCGAGGATCGGTCGCAGATCAACGTCGTTGCCCTTGGTGTCTTTGCGAACGGGAATGACGCGGACGGCCCAATGCAAATGTGAAAGCGTCTCCTCCCAATAGAATTCGGCGAGCGGCCAGTTTTCGTGTTTCCCGGCAAACCACAGATTGGCAAAGTGGTAGCTCACGTCCTGCATGGTGTGGGACTGTGAGGGGAGCTTGCCCTTGATCGCGGCGACCTCGGCGGAGAGCTCGTTCAGGTCGGGCATCGGCTTGGCTGCTTGCGCATGGGCAGGCTGAATCGAGTCCGTCAAGAAGGCATGGGCAGCCACGCCGACGACGACGCCTAAAAACAAGACCAACATCGAGCGGACTCTTGGCGCGAACATGACCGTGTGCTCCTTTTCAATCGACTGGAGATTCACCGCAGGCGATTCTATCAGACCAGCGCCGGGCCAACTTGAGCAAGTGGCACACTAGGTCGGTCTGCATAGGGGAGGCTCAATGCTCCGGCGCAAACCGCTGCACCGTTGCGGCATTGACCATCTGAGTCCATGGGAATATATTTGCTTAAGCGAATATATGAAAACCAAAGCTGTCACTTCCGTTGATCAGATGTTCCGTGCGTTCTCGGATCGCACGCGGCTGCGAATTTTGAGCATGTTGCGTCGCTCGGGGGCGGGGCAGGGTGAGCTTTGCGTGTGCGAGATCGTCGACGTGTTGGCGGTGCCGCAGCCGAAGGTGTCGCGGCATCTGGCCTATTTGCGGAAGGCCGGGCTGGTCGAAGCGCGTCGGGAAGGGCTGTGGATGTACTACCGGCTCGCGCCGGCGCAGAACGCGTTTCATGCGAAGCTGCTCGACTGTTTGACCTGCTGCTTTGACGATGTGCCGCAGCTGGCGCGGGATGCGAAGAAGCTGAAGTTGTCGCCGGGGTGCTGTAGTTGAACCAATCTCGGGAGGGCGAGGCTCCTGCCGAGCCAGTGGTTAAGGCTCGGCGGGAGCCTCGCCCTCCCACCGAACTTTTTTAGCGTTTCTATATTCGGATAGGCGAATACTTTATGAGCCACAAACCGATGGTGCTGTTTCTTTGCACGGGCAATTCGTGCCGCAGCCAGATGGCGGAGGGCTGGGCGCGGCATTTGAAGGCCGACGCGATCGACGCCTGCTCGGCCGGGGTGGAGCCGACGCGGCTCAATCCGGACGCGGTCCGTGTGATGGCGGAGGCAGGTGTCGACATTTCGGACCAACGATCGAAACACATCGACGAACTGGCGAGTGAGTCGATCGATTTCGTGGTGGCGGTCTGCGACCATGCCCGCGAGTCGTGTCCCGTGTTTCCCGGTGGGGCGAAGGTGGTCCGACATACGTTTGACGACCCGCCGCATTTGGCCACGGCAGCCACTACGGACGAGGAGCGGCTCGCGCCGTATCGCCGGGTGCGGGACGAGATTCGCGCGTTTGTCGAGTCGCTGCCGGCGGCACTTGGCACGGAGGGAGGGAACTCGCGATGAGCCAAGCTGCCAGTGTGCCGGCCTGCCCCCGCGGCCGACTGTCGTTTCTCGACCGCTATTTGACGCTGTGGATTTTCCTGGCGCTGGTGATCGGCGTGGCGGCGGGGCATTTTCTGCCCGGCGTCGAAGTGTTTATTAACCGCTTCCAGGTGGGCACGACGAACATCCCGATCGCGGTCGGTCTCATTTTGATGATGTACCCGCCGCTGGCCAAGGTACGTTACGAAGAGTTGGGCGACGTGTTTCGCAACTGGAAGATTCTTGGGCTCTCGCTCGTGCAGAACTGGGTGATTGGCCCGGCGTTGATGTTCGGCCTGGCGGTGATCTTCTTGCGCGACTATCCGGAGTACATGACCGGGTTGATTCTAATTGGGCTGGCCCGCTGCATTGCGATGGTGATTGTCTGGAACGAGCTGGCACGCGGCGACTCGGAGTACGCGGCGGGGCTGGTAGCGTTCAACAGCGTGTTCCAGGTGTTGTTTTATAGCGTCTACGCCTGGTTTTTCATCACCTGGCTGCCGCCGCTCTTGGGCCTCGCGGGGAGCGTCGTCGAGGTCAGCATGCGGCAGATTGCGGAGAGCGTGTTCATTTATCTCGGCATCCCGTTCCTGGCAGGGATGCTCACGCGGCTGGTGCTGCTGCGGGTCAAAGGCCGCGAGTGGTACGAGAAAACGTTCATCCCGCGCGTAAGTCCGCTCACCCTTGTGGCGCTGCTGTTTACGATCGTGGTGATGTTCAGCCTCAAGGGGGACCAGATCGTGCAGATTCCGTTCGATGTGTTTTTGATCGCCGTACCGCTCTTGATTTACTTCGTAGTGATGTTCTTGGTGAGCTTCTTTATGGGGCGGCAGGTGGGGGCAGACTACTCGAAGACCGCGACGCTGGCCTTCACGGCGGCCAGCAACAACTTTGAACTGGCGATCGCCGTGGCGGTGGCCGTGTTCGGCATCAATTCCGGGGCGGCGTTCGCTGCGGTGATTGGCCCGCTGGTGGAGGTGCCGGTGATGATCGCCTTGGTGAGCGTCGCGCGCTATTTTCAGGGGAGATATTTTGGCGAATTACAGGAGACCATGTGATGTCTGATGCAATTGTTGACGCGGTACGGTTGAAATACGGCGCAGTGGCTGGGAGCGGTTTGTCGACGGCGCACGACGGGGTGCGGGCGGTGGCCGAGGCGTTTGGTTATTCGGAGGGAGAGCTCGCTTCAATTCCGGCCGAGGCGAACATGGGACTCTCCTGCGGGAACCCGACGGCTTTTGCCAGCTTGCGGCCGGGCGAGACGGTGGTGGACCTCGGCTGCGGAGGCGGGCTCGACGTGCTGCTCGCGGCGAAGAAGATCGGGCCGGCGGGGCGGGCGATCGGCATCGACATGACGCCGGAGATGCTCGAGCTCGCGCAGCGGAACGCGGCGCAGTCGGGCGTCACCAACGCGGAGTTCCATCAGGCGACGATCGACTCTCTGCCGCTCGAGGATGCGACGGTCGACTGCGTGATCAGTAATTGCGTGATCAACCTCGCGCCCGACAAGCGAGCCGTATTCCGCGAGATCGCGCGGGTGCTGCGGCCGGGCGGGCGGCTGGCGGTGAGCGACATCGCACTCAAACAGCCGCTGCCACCGGAGATCGGCGCGAGTCTGATGGCATACATCGGCTGCATCGCAGGGGCGATCTCGCTGGAAGAGTATCGCGCGGGGCTCTCAGATGCCGGTTTTGATGCGGTCGAGATCGTGGAGAGTGGGTCGGATCTCAATGCGTACGCAAAGGTCGAGAACCAGTCGGGCTGCTGCTCGCCGGGGATGAGCCCGGGCGGGCTGCCAGTCGTATCCGACTGCTGCTCGGCGCCGGATCTGCATACCGAGTTGGCGGAATTGCTGCGGCGATACAACGTGAATGACTACGCGGCGAGCGTAAAGGTTTATGCGGTGAAGCCGGGGTGAGATCAGGGGCGGGACGTATAGGTTAGCTAAACCGCAAGCGATGAGTACGTGCGACTTCCGGGACGGCGTCGATTAGAGCTGCGCGACCGGTTGCTTTTGCACGACTTCGATGGCCATGTCGAGGGCTTCGTCGGCGGAAGCTGGCGCGGCCGATTCGTTGCCGATGCCGCGGAAGCCGACCTGGTGCATGTTGCCGGGGGCGTCGAGTGCGGGACCGGCGTTTTCGCCCCCATCGGCCACCAGCGTGCCACGACGTGCGTCGATATCGGGGGTTACTCCGACGTTGGCGATTGGGTGGCCCATGGGCGAGAAAAATTTGCAGTGGTGATGCGGGCACCGGCACCGGCGTAGCCGAGCGGGAAGATGCCTTGCACCGAGCCCTTGCCGTAGGAGCGGCAGCCGATGATGACGCCGCGTTGGCTGTCTTTAATCGCGGCGGCGAAGATTTCGCTGGCACTCGCGCTATCGCCGTCGATCAACACCACGAGCGGAACTCGCCAGGTGCCCGGGCGGTGGGCGCGGTAGTTGAAGTTTTCTTGTTCGCTGCGGCCGCGGGTCGAGACGATGCCGCCGTCGGCGATGAACTTGTCGGCGACTTCGACGCTGGCGGTGAGCAGGCCGCCCGGGTTGCCGCGGAGATCGAGCACCAGGCTCCGCATGCCTTGGGCGTGCAGGTCCCAGAGGGCCGTTTCCAGATCGCGGGAAGTGGTCTTTTGGAACGCGGGAATCTTGACGTAAGCCACGCCATGTTCGCTGTCGATGATGCGCACGCCTTCGAGGCTGGGCACTTCGACGTGAGCGCGGCGGACCGCCAGCTCGCGGGCCTGCTTTCCGGCGGACACGACCGACACGTTGCAGATGCTGCCTTCGGGGCCGGTGAGCAGCGTGGCGGCTTCGTCGGTCGACATCTCGGTAGTCGACTGGCCGGCCACCGCGACGATGCGATCGCCATCGAGGATGCCGGCGGCTTGGGCTGGGCTGCTCGGGATTACGTGGACAATCAACAAGGCCCCGTTGTCGGCCTTGAGCTCGACGCCCAAACCGACAAAGTTGCCTTCGATCTGCGAGTAGATGTCGCGGAGCTGGTCGGCGGTGAGGAAGGCGGAGTAGTGGTCCAGGGCGCTGGCGGCCGCGGCGGTGAATTCGAGGATCGTGGCCGACTCGGCGAGGCCGATCTGGCGGCGGGCGAGTTGGGCGGCTTGCGACGCGATATTCATCGCGTCCGACCGTGAAGCGATCTTGTAGCGAGCGACCAGTTGACGCAGGCTCGTGCGGAGCTGGTCAATTTGGCTGGCGCTGGCGCGGACGCCGTTGGTCGAGATAAATTTCGGGTCGGTCAGGGCGATGTCGAGGCTCTGGGCACCGCGGCGGAACAGGTCCTGCCAGGGCGGCGTAGTGTAGTAGTTGGCACCGATTTTGGCCAACAGATCGCCGTACAACTGGAGCGAATCGTTCGACTTGAGCGAGGTGATCGAATTGCGGAAGCTGCGATCGTCGTAGCGTTGTTCGAGACTGTAGTGGAGGCGGGCCAGGTCGAAGTGGCCGACGAGGCTGGCGTCTTCCGGATGGGCGCGGAGGGCTTCTTCAAAATGGGTGAGGGCTTCGGCCCAACGGCCAGACGTCTCGAGCGAGCGACCCTTGTCGATCAGTTGGCTGATCGCGTCGGGCTGCGCCGAGGCGGCGGCCGCGAATTGCGGGGTCGCCGAGGCTTGCTGCGACGACACCGTGCTGTAGGACTGAGCGGCAGTCGACGTCGCGAGCGACGTCAGTGCGAGGAGTAGACTGAGCGAGCAGAGAAAGCGAGGGACCCGGTTCAACATCGCAGGCGTTCCGTCGGGGTAAAGGGCTGGGGCCTGCGGCACTTCCCTGGCCTCGCCGAGCGACTCCTGGCTCGACAGCAAATTGGTCCGGCCGAACGCATGTTGTCCGGCCTCCGTGAATATAAGTCGCGAAACGGGGCTCGTCAAAGAATTGGCGGCTGTTTTTCGCTAGAAAATGGTGGCGGAGTTGCCGGACTTGAGGCTGAAGATAGGTGGCGCGCGTTGAGCGGCTCACACGGTGAATTGGGTTTGCGCCAATCCTGCGGAAAGAGACTGTGCCGGACATGCTGATTGTGGCTGCGGCGACCGGCTCGCGGCGAGCGGGTCGGCAGGACCGTCACAATCGTGCGCCGGGGCGCGGCGAAGGGACAGCAGACCGACACGCAAAAAACCGCTCCGTGGCCTACCGTGGCGCCACGCTCCCGAGAGAGGAGTGGGAACAGCATCGTGCCGTCAAGAAGCCGGCGATTCCAGCCGCCGGCGAACGATGAAAATCCGTTTATGTAATCGTTGCTAAATTAACTAGAGCCGACGCGGCGGTGATGGGTTCGCGTGTCGCGTGCCGTTTGCGTCTTGCAGTATTTGGTACGCACACGGCGCGGGGCGGTTCGCGAGATGCGATTCGCCCGGCAATTCGGCGTGATAGCAACGTCTTGTGAGACTTGGTGCCGTGGCGCGTCGAGCCGGCGAAGTCGCCCCGGCTGCCGCGCGGGCGACGATTCCTATTTGTGGAATGTTGGAACATTGTCGCGCACCTCGATTCCACGTTCCAAAATTCACTTTCATTGTCACACCTTCGTTTCTCGGCCCGTCGGAAAAAACAGGTGCGTTTGCATACGCCGCGTTCCAAAAAGGGTTGAATTCGCGCTTTACCGGGTGAGATCGAAAAGTTCCAAAAAAAATGGGTTCAGGGTTCAGGGTTCGGGAGGGCGAGGCTCCCGCCGAGCTGCTGCGGCAGTTGGGGGCGGTTCCTGCTGCAAGTTTCGATTAATGTGCGGCAAAATGGAAGTGTTTCGCACCGGGGATACCAAACAATCGCTTGATTTGCAGGCGATTGGGGTCGATGGTGGCGGCAAAATGGAGGTTCGTTTTGCAGCCACTCAGTCGTTTTGCAGCCACGTCCTTCGGTTCGGCAATTTGCTTCTTTCTCACGCCAAGGCGCCAAGGCGAAAGTCACCCAGGCGCAAAGTGGGCGCTGGCGAGGGTTTGATCCCCGAGCTTGCCGTGGTGAACTGAGATGTCAAGGAACGCGGGCACCCGGTGGTGTATATGCGTATATATACTTGAGCCGGCGAGGTTTCAAGCGCCGATTTCTGGCCACTGGCGATGAAGAAACATGGAACGTCAGGCGGAGCCTGACCTACGGTGCTCCAACGACCACGACACAAGTATAAACGCTTGGCTGCGTAACGAGTTAGAATAGTTCAAGTGTCGTCCGTTCCCGGCACCTTTGATTCTCCACCTTCGATTCTCGCTCCATAAGACGCAACGTGCACCAATGCATTCCAGAGCGCAAGAGCAAAAGTTAATGCGCAATTCTCGTGCCGAACAGGATGGCTTCCGCCCCCTTTAGTTCTCCCCCCAGGACTTTTGGGCAGCGGCGAGTAGCGGTCAGCAGAGCGGCACCGGCCACAAGTAGCATAAGTGCGGACGGTTCGGGGATGGGCGTCATCAAAAACACTTTCGATTGACCGTGAAAGACCCCCACCCCGACGATCTGACCCACGTTATTGATTCCCGCAGCGTCACCAAGAAAATCCCATCCGGAATCGGCAGCGATCAAAGTCTCCAGAAGCACCGGTGGACCAGTTGCAGAAAACATTGCCGCTCGGAAATCTTTGTCTGGTGTATCCGTTACAAATCCGATGATTTGCCCGACGTTGTTGATATCCGCAGCGCCGCTTTGCGCCCAGTTCGGTGCCAAATCAATTGGCGATCCGCCCGGCACGAACAGGGCGGCATGCTGAATTCCGCTGACAACTGGCGAACTTCCGACGATGACTCCACGATCGTTGATGGCGGAGGCAGCGCTTGAAAAACCGCCGAGCGTACCGAGATTCAGGGTCGAACGACCGTCGTCGACAAAAGCAACATAGTTAGTATCGCCTTCCGTTAGGGACGCTCCAACGACGACGCTCTGATCATTAACGTCGAATGCAATTGCCTGATTGCCTCCAAGGGTGGCCAACGGCCTGAATACGCCAGCGGAGTTCAATAAGAAAGCGCGTGACACTGGCCCGAAATCTGCTAATCCAACAATATCGCCGCGATTGTTTATCCCCAGCGCATAGCTGTTCGTCAACTCGTCCAGTCCGAGTTTGGCTAGGATTCCGTTCTCATAGAAAACGCTGGTGGTCTCTCCATTCTCAGATAGAGAGTAACCAACGACGCGTGTACTGTCGTTGATATCGGTTGAGACAAGACTCAATCCACCCAAAGATCCCAGACTTATCGTGCTTCCGCCACTCACGAGAAAGGATTCACCCGGCAACAGCGGCAGTCCCACTGGCTCTTCTGGAAAAACCGAGAACACAACTTCGCCAATGTTGTTTAGCGCAAGGCTCGACAGACTGCGTCCAAAAAAATCGATGTCCTCGATTGTGTAGAAAGGACGGGCCAGCACGGCAGGCGAAAAAAAAAGCCATAGCGCGAACTGCGCAGCAGCAACTCGGTACCGCGACGATCTAAATGCTGACACTGGATCCCTCCTTCGTTCAATGCACTTCCTAGAAAGAAATTCATTTGACAAATCATACGCCACCCCCCCCAGAATACTGCAACACCATGCTACTATATCCGCGCCAGCAATTTTACCGATTAGCGATTCTTTAGGGGAAAGCATGTCTCGACGATTAAAAACGTACGCCCGACAACTTCGATTCGAAGGTCTTGAAGAACGTAAAATGCTGGCGACGATCACAGTTACTTCAAATGCTGATACAGTTAATGACTTGGATGGCGTGATTACTCTGCGTGAGGCAATCATTCAAGCGAACGGCGATAATTCTGGTGGCGTTCACAATCCAACCGTTATCGATAACATCCGATTTGCAAACAATGTCAAGAATCAAACGATAAGTGTGCTGTCTGCACTGCCAGTGATCACGGAACCGGTCAACATTCAAGTGACCCCGTTCTTCCCATTTGATGGTCCGGACCGGGTAACAATCAACCGAGCCGCCGGCTTTAGTGGACCAGCGCTGGATTTCAACGTGGCCGTTGGTCAGACTTCCCAATTGTATACGGTGCAGGGACTCAGAATCACGAATTTTTCTGGACATGGCATTTCAATCAGCGATCTGCCGGACGATACGCGTTTTCAGATCCACTACAATGAGATTGATGGGAACAGCGGAGATGGGATCCACTTCGATTTGCCAACCGGCACCAACATCAACCGATATTTGATCAATAACAATGTCATCACAAACAATTTGAACGGCATTCGTGTAATCGATGTCGATTCAGAGTTTTCCATTGCGAGCAACTTCATCGGTACCGACGGAAGCAGCTTCGGCGACGGCAACTCATCCCATGGGATCTTCATCTCCGCTTCGTCGGCGTCCCCCACGCTCTCCTCGGAAATACAGTTCAACACGATCTCAGGAAATGGTGCCGACGGAATCCGATTGGAAGACTCATTTGCTGCGACCACTCTCAGCTCCGCCGGAATCAACACCAACAATATTGGAATCGATGCAGGGCAGGCATTTGCCATTCCAAACGGCGGGAACGGAATTACGCTGCTTCGGTCGCGGATGCATCTGAGGCTCAACAGAATTGGCGGAAACGCCGGCAATGGAGTGCTGCTCGATGATAGCGATCTGGTAGAGGTCACGACAAATCGAATCGGAACTGCTCTCATTACACCGGGCCCAGATTTGGGAAACGCTGGTGCAGGCGTCCGGATCACGGGTGGCTCGCAACAAAATTTGGTCAATTTGAATTTTCTCTACTTCAATGGTGGTGATGGTGTAGAGGTGTCGCAAGCGACCACTGTTCGAAATGAGATTACCCGCAATACATTTCGCGACAACGTCGGTACGCCAATTGACCTACTTGGAACGAACGGCCCAACGGAGAATGATGGAAATGACGGGGACACCGGTGGCAATGAGGTGATGAACTTCCCCGTGATTGGTGAATTCGCAGTGTTTACGCAAACTCAACGGACGATCGCCTTTTCATTTGACACAAATGTCGGCGGAAATTATCGGTTCGAGTTCTATCGCTACGATCCAATAGAAAACTCTCATACACATGTCAAATCGGTGGACATTTTGGGAGTGACAGTTGGTGCGGTCGATTTTCTAGGCACCGTATCATTTCAAAATGGCACCGAACTAAGTGAAGGTGACCGCTTGAGTGTATTGGCAGTACGCCTTGATGGTTCGACGTCGAAAAACACCTCCGAGCTCAGCCCGGATACGCTACCTAATTACGGCCTGCTTGGCGACTACAATCGCAACGGGATTGTCTGGGCCGAAGACTACACCATCTGGCGCAATACGTTTGATAGCATGGTGACGCCATTCAGTGGCGCCGATGGCAGTGGCAACGGCAAAATTGACGTCGCTGATTACTCGATATGGAAAGGAAATTTTTTCCAGGGAAGTGGCGGGGGATTTGTGGCTGGTGACTACAATCTCGACGGACTGTCGACAACGACGACTACGATTTGTGGTTAAACACGATTGGCTCGACGACTAACTTGGCGGCGGATGGAAACTTCAACGGGATCATCGATCTGGCGGACTTGGAAGTCTGGCAGGCGTTTCGGGGTGTCACTACGCTAGAAACGCTCGTCGGCGACTTCAATAGCGACTTTATCGTCGATACCGCCGACTACGATTTGTGGATGGCCGGCAATGCGGCAGCGGATGCCGATGGCGATGGCATTGTGGTGGGGGATATGGACGACTTTCAAATATGGGAGGCGAATTTCGGCACCATCCGAGCAGATGTCTTCCCGCTGGTGATCCATGGAACGAACGGCATGCCATTGAAAATTCCTGGCGTCGCCCCGGTGGTGCTCGGCGTGGCAGTCGGCAGCGTTCGACTTCGTCGGCGTGGTCGGCTCCGGTGAACAGCTACGATCGGTGACGGCCGTTAGTCCTAACTCGGTCAGCATTCGCTTCAGCGAAGAAGTGTTTGTCACGAGCGATGCGCTGGTGGTTACGAACCTTGACGGGGCATCGCCTGTGAGCATTACCAGTTTCGTGTACGACCTGGCGACCCAAACGGCGACTTGGACGTTTGATGCGCCGTTGGTCGATGGAAGGACTTTGCTGCGGCTCTCCGACTCGGTGTTTGATCTTGACCACGAGGCGCTCGACGGCGAGTTTTTCAATCCGACGAAGCTGAGCGACTCTGGCACTGCGGTGTTTCCCAGCGGCGATGGCGACGAAGGCGGCGAGTTCCGCTTCCGCTTTACGGTGCTCGCCGGCGACTCGGACCACGACAACGTCGACGGCGCGACCAACTATACCAACTGGCAGTCGACCGAGCCGGGGATGATCATCGTCTCGACGACGGCCGACGAGTTGGACAGCGACCTCAGCTTTGGCGACGTGAGTCTGCGCGAGGCGGTGAATTATGCGAACACGGCCGGAAGTGCG
This sequence comes from uncultured Planctomycetota bacterium, assembly GCA_963847905.1. Taxonomy (GTDB): domain Bacteria; phylum Planctomycetota; class Planctomycetia; order Pirellulales; family Lacipirellulaceae; genus DASYDU01. The sequence goes on from CAWKBP010000015.1 coordinate 437,644, forward strand.
ATGGCGATTCAGCTTCCGGCGGGGCGATACACGCTCTCGCGAACTGGATCGGAATCGACGGCGAATGTGGCCGTGAACGACCTCGACATTCTCGGCGACGTGACGATTGTCGGCGCGGGGCCGGGGCTAAGCGTCATCACTCCGACATGGACCGGCTCCTCCTCCTATCCCGAAAGACGCTTGTTCGACGTCACCGGAGCCGCGGCGTCGCTCGATCTCTCCCGCGTGACGCTGACCGGCGTGTTCAACAGCGGGAACAACGCTGGCGGCGCGGCGATTGTCCGCAACGGCGGCCATCTGGTGCTGTCCGATAGCGCGGTTGTGAACAGTAGCGGCATCGGCCAGGGCAGCACGGTCTACATCGGCGGCGGCAACGCAACCATCCTGCGAAGCGTCTTTACCAATCTGCACGCCGGCGACGGGACCGCCATCACGATGGCGGGCGGGACGCTCACGGTCGGCCAGTCGATCTTCGCGCTGAACACCTCCTTTTCGACGGGGACGCTCACGCCGAATATCCGCGTCTCAAGCGGCACGAAACAGAACCTCGGCTACAACCTATACGACTTCGCAGGCGGCGGCTTCTTCGACGTGGTGTCGGGGGCGGGCGACTATCTGGGAACGCCACATTACGTGGTGACGACGGTGGCCGACACGTTCGATCACACGAACGACGTGGAGTCGCTCTCGATCCGCGAGGCGGTGGACAAAGCGAACCTGGCGACGGGTCAGAAAGAAATCTGGGTGCCGGCGTGGCGATTTACGCTCACGCGCGATCGTGGCACGAATACTACGGACACGGACGTGTCGTACGGCGACCTGGACGTGAAGAACAGCCTCGTGGTTCGTGGAGTCGCGGACCGCACGAGCATTGCCTGGAAACCGGGCGTCGCGGACAAGGTGTTTGACTTGCTCGGCGACTTCAACCACGACGGCCAGGCCGACTACGGGAGCGTGTCGGCGGCGGACTACACCCTCTGGCAAAACCAGAACGGGAGCAGCGGGGCGTGGGAGCAATTCTCGGCGGATGCCGACGATGACGGCGACGTGGACGCGGATGACTACGCGATCTGGTCCGCCAACTTTGGGCACACGCTCGCGCTGTTCAACGTCGGCTTGTAGTTTTCAACGCCGCGACGAACCATTCATGCCGCGTGACCGCCGGGAGTTCTGAGAGGTTCGAGTGCCGGTCCCCGCGTGCTGAAGCACGCTCGCCTTTGGGGAGGATGGGCGAACAGGCGGGGGCGCAAAAAAAGATCGCCGCCCCTTTTGCGCTGGTGGCCTCGGGCGGAGGGGGGGACGGTGGCCCGGGGTCGCGCGTTGAAAGGGACGGCGAGAGGTGCTATCGTGGCGCGCCGGCATTGGGAGGGGTAGAGATGCTGGCGGCGCCATCGGTGTCTGCTTGTGATACGCAGGCATTTTCTGGTTGGTTCGTCGGTTCAGGCTGGTTCGAGAAATCTGCAGGCAAATATGAATTCTCCGAAGATCGAGCGCGCGATTATTAGCGTCAGCGACAAGGCCGGGCTGGCGGATTTTGCCCGGGAATTGGCGGCCGGGGGCGTCGAACTCTACGCCAGCGGGGGCAGCCGGCGGCACCTTGAGGAGGCCGGCATCCCGGTCCGGGAGGTGGCCTCCCACACCGGCTTTCCCGAGATGATGGACGGCCGGCTCAAGACGCTCCACCCCAAGATCCACGGCGGCATCCTGGCCCGCCGCGATCGGCCCGACGACATGGCTTCGATCGCCGGCGAAGGGATCGTTCCGTTTGAGCTGGTGGTGGTGAACCTGTATCCGTTCGAGACGACGATCGCTCGCCCGGGCGTCACGGTCGAGGAAGCGATCGAGCAGATCGACATTGGCGGGCCGACGCTGGTGCGCGGGGCGGCGAAGAACCATGCGTTCGTGACGATCGCCTGCGAGCCGGGGCAGTATGCGGCAATCCTCGAACAGTTTCGCGCCGGCGGGGCGACGACGCCGGAGCTGCGGCGGGAGCTGGCTGGGGCGGCTTATGCACACACCGGGAAGTACGACACGGCGATTGGGGCGTACTTTGCACGGCTCCGCGCTAAGCCGCAAGCGGGGGCGGAAGAGTTGCCGGCGGAAATTGGCGTGACGCTGCGGCGGGAGGCGACGCTGCGCTATGGCGAGAACCCGCACCAGGCGGCGGCGCTCTATGCGTTTCCCGATGCGTCGCCCAATTCGCTCGTGCGGGCAAAGCAGCTGCACGGCAAGGAGCTCTCGTACAACAATCTACTCGACCTCGACAACGCGCTTTCGATCGCGCGGTCGCTGCCGACGCCAGGCGTCGCGGTGCTCAAGCACAACAACCCCTGCGGCGCGGCGACGGCGGCCACGCTCGTCGAGGCGACCGAGCGGGCTTGGAACGGCGATCCCGTGAGTGCGTTTGGCTCGGTGCTCGGGTTCAACGCGCCGCTCGATGCGGCGAGTGCGGAGTTCCTGGCCGAGCCGGGCCGGTTCGTCGAGGCGATTATCGCCCCGTCGTTCACACCGGAGGCGTTCGAGATTCTGACGACCAAGCCGAAGTGGAAGGCGAACGTGCGGCTGCTGGCCGTTGGCACGATCGAGCCGGGGCGAGGCGGGCGCGAGTTGCGGCAGATTTCCGGCGGCATGCTCTGCCAAACGGCCGACGATCTGCCGGACGACGAATCGACCTGGCAAGTCGTCACCACGGCCCAGCCGACCGCGGCGCAGCTGGAGGACTTGAAATTCGCTTGGGCCCTGTGCCGGCATGTGAAATCGAACGCGATTGTGCTGGCCAAGGAGCGGACGCTGTTGGGCGTCGGCGCCGGGCAGATGAGCCGCGTCGACTCGGTGGAGATCTCCATCTCGAAGGCGGGCGAGCGTGTCAGCGGCTCGGTGCTCGCTTCGGACGCCTTCTTCCCGTTCGAGGATTCGATCCACCGCGCGGCGGAGGCTGGCATCGCGGCAATCATCCAGCCGGGCGGGTCGCGGCGTGATGCGGAGGTGGTCGCCGCCTGCGACCAGCATGGCCTGGCGATGATTTTCACCGGATCGCGCCACTTTCGGCACTAAGAGAAAACAGGGCGGAATACGCAAAACAGCGGGCGCTCGGCAGCAGTGAGACTGGCCCCAATTGGCTGCACGAACGGCACGACCATCCGATTCGACGCTTCGGCTACCCACAACTCGCTCCGGGGCATGTTTCGCCAATCCCGGCCGCATGGATTTTCACGACTTCGCAGCGCATAATGGTAGGTGGGGACAGTTGCAGGGACGGATCGCAACATTGAACACGCACGGTGCGGCGTGTCTCTCACGAATCGATTGCACAGCTCGATTGCACGGCGCGAACCGCTCCAGGCGAAACATGGCGGGCGGCTCGCAGCCTCTGAATTGATACGAACCCTATGATCGACGTGACGTTGCGAGTATTGGACGGGGCCGATCGGGGGCGAGTCTACGAACGGCTTCCCACGCCGATCACGATCGGCCGCGAGGAGGGGAACGCCGTCCAGCTCAACGACGAGCGGATCAGCCGCTTCCACATCAAGATTCAGGAAGACCAGGGCAAGCTCGTGCTCACCGACCTGGAGAGCACCAACGGCACGCGCGTCAACGGCGAAGACGCCCAGCTGCGGATCCTCCGCTACGGCGACGTGATCTCGCTCGGCCGCAGCGTGCTGCTTTACGGCACCCGCGAGCAGATCGCCGGCCGGATCGATTCCTTGCGCGACGACGGCATGAACATGACGGGCGAGCTCGACCCGAGCCGGATGGTGCAGGATGCCGATTCGTCGATGGACTTCGAGGTCCGCTGGGGCGAGTCGGAAAATCTGCACAGCACGCTCCACATCCCCACGCCGCCGGAGCTGCCCGACGGGCTGAGCCCCGGCCAGGCGGCACAGCTCTCGGAGATGCTCGAGTACCTGCATCTGCAAAGCCGCTCGCTCGTGCAGTCGATCACGCTGCCTGAGGGCGCGAAAGTTGTGACGCTCGACATCAAGCAGTGGCAGGAGCTGCTCGATTTGCAGGCGCAGCTCGCGGAATATCTGCGGAAGATCGGCGAGCCGGAAGTGGAATAGTTTCCACAGGAGGCGACGAACATCAAGTGGTGAACGGCTCCATCTGATTCCAAGGCCGGTGCCATGAGAGATTCGCAACTCGTCGCGTCTGCATCCCTCGAATACGCTGCTTTGGCCCATTCGATTTGCGGTTGTCACTTGGCTGGCCGCGGCAGTGATTGGTGGCGATCTTTGCGTTGTTCTGGCGGATGGCGTATGCGCCGCCGCACGGGTTGTGGGCGGTCGTCACAACCGGGACGCTGATTCGCTGAGCGGCGGTCTGACGGTCACTCAGCGGCGTGTGGTCGATCGTTTCGCGGTCCGCGTCGCTTGCTCGCCGCGGCGGTGGTGATGTTGGGCACGACGCCGATCGTCTGGTGTGGGGCGTACTTTGCGACGTTGTATTTGAAATCGAATGCCCGCGAACCGATCTCGCTGGACGTGCCGACCCGGATTGTGGGCTTCTGGGCTGAATCGGCGGGCGATTTCGAAGCCCGCTGGCGTTATTCGCGCTGGACGCCCGGCCGGCACGTGGTGCTCTTGGACAATGGACTGAAACGCCGCAGCCGAACGCGTTTGTGGCCGCGATGGACGAACACATCGAGCAGATGGCAGCCAATCTCAACGCGCCGCCGCCAGCCGGCCGGGTGCGCTGGGTGCGAGGACCGTTGCTCGGCCAAACCGGCTGCGCGCTGGTGAGCTGGGCGATTTGCGACACGCAGGACGACTCTGCCCGAGTTGACGCTCTTTGGATCGACACGAAGTAGCTCACGTCGTAATCGGGGCGATGGGCAGCGTCGACCAGGAACCGCCGATGCTGTTGGCGGAAGGCTGGGCTGAATCGCAGTCGAAGGATCGCGCGGACTTGATCCTGGACTTAGCACTGGCGTGTAGTAGATGAACATAGCACCTACACGCTCGACGAACTACTGGAGCCCGAATGGTACGGTCGCTCGGATGGGCCGGTCTACGATCATGGCGGGCCGCTCGTGGTGTTTCTGATGGAGCACTACGGACCCGAAAAGTTTCTTGCAGCTCTATCACGGAGTTCGCCAAGCCACGTTTCGCAGCCGACTGCGAACGGATTTTGGGGGACTCCTGGGCCAAGGTCGAAGAACAGTTCTGGGCGTGGTTGGCGATCGAAGCGACCGCGCTGAATAAATCCGGTCGCGGAACAAGATGCCGCCGGCGATGCGGCCGAGAAAGTTGGTGCTGGCCGAGTCGGTCGATCCGGCGGACTGGCGGGCGATCGTCGAAGGTTACCGCGCGGCCTGGAGCCAGCGGCCGGCAGATGCCCGTCCAGGTGCGCTTTTGAATGCCGAGCGCACTTCGACTGGCGACGCGCGAGACGGATTCCGACAAGCCGGCACGTCAAGATCGCATGAGATCGACAACGCAATGCGTGATCGACGGCGACGAAGCGTGGCAGCTCGATGTGTCCCAGCCGCAAGGGCATCCACCACCTGTGCGATTGCCACCGAGGACGAGTTCGCTCACCTACCGTCTCGCAGACGACGGCCGCGTCGTGGAACGCGATCGCCGCCGTCGGAGGCGACTACGTGAGATCGGCCGTCCGCGATTTTTGGGAGCAAATGTCTAACGCCGCGGACCTGGGACACTATCTGCCGGTCGATGCGGATCGGCATTTCAAACCGCATGTGCGGATCACCGCCATTCGGCGGCCGGCGGCGGGTGAGTCGCAGTGGGAGATCGAATACTTGGTGAACATCGCCCGACGAGCCGGATGATCGTCAATACAAGCTGCGATGCGACGCGGCCGCGGATTGGTGCGTCGTGAGCGACGAGAATCAATTGCGCAGGCGAGCGCAATGTAAGTCGAACACCGACTCGGAACGATCTTCGGTCGCGTGACTGCCGATCGATACGATCGAGGGAAACCAAGAACGAAGATGGCGAATGGAAACTGCAACTCCGCCTCCGCGAGATGGACGACGCGGAGTCGCAAACAGTGCGCGCTACCGTGGAAGACATCGCCCGCCGGGCACCGAAGCGGAGCTGGTACGAGTCGTTGGTCCGACCGCTCTCGCTGGCGATCGCCTGGCCGGTCGTGGGTGTGATCCTGGCGGGCGTGGGAATACTTCGACGAGGCGCCGCGATCGGCCGGTTCAAGGCCCAATAATCGAGCCGCTTTCTAATGCTGCCTCGAAGCGGTAAGATGATCCGCTTCATCATTCGATATTGGGGATTAACCTCGGAGGCACAGGGATCACGAAGCGAAGTGGCAGGTAATTCGACTTCTCTGTGACCTCTGTGCCTCCGTGGTTAAATTCCCTCGCTGATGCTTTTCGTGCCGGAGGGACCCGTGACTACGCCGCTGTTTGTTCATCTGCATTGCCACAGCCACTACAGCCTGCTCGACGTGGCGAGCCCGATCAAAGGGATGATCGGCCGGGCCCAAGAGTTGGGCATGAACTCGCTGGTGATCACCGGGCCGACGGTGGGACAATTTCTGGTTGGCGCGGGAATGAATAGCGGGCATAGCGGTTGAAGCCGCTAGTTTTGGCTTTCGCCAGGCAACGACTCTAAGTCGGCTTGGTCCTTTGTTCGTCCGGCCTGCAGCAGTTGTTTTGCCGCAAGTCTTCCAAGCTGATCATGGGAACATCGATCCCTTGTACTGTGCAATCTACGGCCCTTGCATAGCAATCGTCGAAGTTCACGCCCGAGATTCCGCCGTGGATCTCGACACGTACGGGTTGCTCGCCGATACGCAATGAACTTCGTCTCTTCCACGAGCGGTCGGTGGGCGACGGATTGCGAGGAGAATCCGAACTTTGTGAGCGCGGCCGCCAGATCGGTCTTGGTTCTCCGGCGTGATCGCCACCCAAACGTCGAGATCGCCGGTCGAGCGGTGGTAGCCGTGGTAATTCACGGCCATGCCGCCGATCACAAGATACTCAACCTGTTCCCCGTTCAAGAATCTCAAAAGATCGAGGAAGTCGGGCAGTAGCGGGATCGTATCCATAGGTAATCTGCCGCAAGAGTTCACAGGCAGCCAGCCGTTCGAGTGGCGACTTCGAGAGCCAGTACTCGCGATCGTATGCCTCGGCCTGCTCGAAAGAATCGAACACCTGGACGGCTGATTTGTCGATGCGAATATCGGAAAGCTGACTCACGATTCTTGTCCTCGATGCCGGGATCAGAGCAACTCAAGTCGACTAACTTGTACGGGAATATGTATCCATCATCTGCACTATCAATATTACCATCTTTTCGCGGACGGAGTCAGTGCGATTATCGGCAAGGATTAGCTGGGTGACAGGGCCAGCACAGCAGCGTTAGAATGGCGGCCGCAGCCAGCTAATCAATTGCCCGGAGGGACCCGTGACTACGCCGCCGTTTGTTCATCTGCATTGCCACAGCCACTACAGCCTGCTCGACGGGGCGAGCCCGATCAAAGGGATGATCGGCCGGGCCCAAGAGCTGGGCATGAACGCGCTGGCGATCACCGATCACGGCAACCTCTACGGGGCGCTCGAGTTCTATTCGGCTTGCCGCGATGCGGGGATCAACCCGATCGTCGGCTACGAGGCGTACGTCGCGCCGCGAAGTCGCTATGAAAAGGGAGGCGAGTCGAGCCGCGACTCGGCCTATCACCTGACGCTGCTCGCGCAGAACCGCACCGGGTTCAACAACCTGGTGAAGCTCTCGAGCCGGGCGTTTTTGGAAGGCTTTTACCACAAGCCGCGGATCGACCGCGAACTGCTTGAGAGCCACAACGAGGGGATCATCTGCCTGAGCGGTTGCGTCTCGGGCGAGCTCTCGCGGACGCTGCTGGCGGGCAACACGGCGGACGAGGCGATCGCCCAGGGGCTCGACATCTCGGCCTGGTTTGCCCGCGTGTTCGGCGACCGCTACTTCATCGAAATCCAGAACAACGGGCTCGAGATCCAGAAGCAGGCGCTTGAGCTGTCGGTCGAGGTGGCCAAGCGAATGGGGCTGCCGACCGTGGCGACGTGCGACGCCCACTACGTGCGGCAGGAGGATGCGGTCGCCCAGGACGTGCTGCTCTGCATCAACACGGGCAAGTTCCGCACCGACACGAACCGGATGCGGATGGAAGGCGACCAGTTCTATCTCCGCAGCCAGCAGGAGATGTACTCGACATTTACCGGGCTCGAAGACGCGGTCGCCCGGTCGCAGCAGATCGCCGACTCGGTCGACATCCAGCTGGAGCTCGGCAAGCGACACTTCCCGTCGTTCCAGCTGCCGCCGGAAAAGACATCGGCCGACTACTTGCTGGAGCTGTGCGAAGCCGGGCTCAAGGACCGGTATTCGGGGTCGCCGCACCGCTGGCTCGGCGGCGATCCGCAGTCGGGCCAGCTCTCGGAAGAAGTGCGGCAGCGGCTCGAGCGCGAGTTGTACGTGATCAACAAGCTCGGCTTCGCCGACTATTTTCTCATCGTGTGGGACTTCGTTCGGTACGCCGTCGAGAACGACATCCCCTGCACCGCGCGTGGCTCGGGCGTCGGCTCGCTGGTCTGCTTCGCGCTGCGGATCAGCCACGTCTGCCCGCTGGAGTTTGGTCTGCTGTTCGAACGGTTCCTGGATGAAAACCGCCGCGAGGCGCCGGATATCGACGTCGACTTCTGCAAGGATCGCCGGGCGGACGTCATCCAATACGTGAAGGACAAATACGGTGCGGCGAATGTTGCCCAGATCGGTACATTCGGCACGCTGGCCGCGCGGGCGGCGATCCGCGACGTCGGCCGCACGCTCGGCATGCCGATCTTCCGGGTGGACCAAGTCGTGGCGATGGTGCCCGACACGCTCAACATCACGCTCGACGAAGCGCTCACGCAAAGCAGCGACCTGCGGCAGGCGTACGACTCGAACGGCGAAGTGCGCGAGTTGATCGACTTGGCACGCAAGATCGAAGGCTTAGCGCGGAACGTGGGCACCCATGCGGCGGCGGTCGTGATCGCCGAAAAGCCGGTCGACCAATACGTGCCGCTACAGCATGTGAAGGGGAAGACGGAAGTCATCACGCAATGGGCGATGGGGGACGTCGAACGGGCCGGCCTCTTGAAGATGGACTTTCTCGGCCTGCGCAACCTGACGATCCTGGCCAAGAGCATCGACTTGGTCGAGCAGTCGTGCGGCGAGCGGATCGACCCGCACAAGTTCCCGCTCGACGACGAGCCGACGTTCGCGCTGCTGTGTCGCGGCGAAACGAAGGGCATCTTCCAGCTCGAAAGCGGCGGCATTCGCGATTTGCTCCAGCGGATGAAGCCGGACCATTTCCGCGACATCGTGGCGACCAATGCTCTCTATCGCCCGGGTCCACTCGAAGGGGGCATGGTCGACGAGTACATCGAGGTCAAGCATGGCCGCCGCCCGGCCAGCTATCCGCACGAAGTGATGCGCTCCGTGCTCGAAGAGACGCACGGCGTGATGGTCTATCAGGAACAGGTGATGCAGATCATCAACCTGCTCGGCGACATTCCGCTCGCCGACGCCTACACCTGCATCAAGGCGATCTCGAAAAAGAAGTTGCCGATGATCGCTAAATACCGCGAGCAGTTCATCGACGGCTCGCGGGAAAAGGGCCTGGAGAAGAAGAAGGCCGAAGACCTGTTCAGCATGATCGAGAAGTTCGCGGGCTACGGATTCAATAAATCCCACAGCACTGCCTACGCGCTGATCGCCTATCAAACCGCCTACCTGAAGGCCCACTATCCGGTCGAGTTCATGGCCGCGCTCCTCTCGGGCGACATCCCGGGGCGCAACTTCAAGAGCAAGGATTCGCTGGTCGAACATTTGGAAGACTGCAAGCGAATGGGGGTCGAGGTGGTGCCGCCGAGTGTGAATACGTCCGACACCGATTTCGCGGTGGTCGACGGCCGGATTCCCTTCGGGCTCAGCGCGGTGAAGGCCTGTGGCAGCGGGGCGGCCGACGCGATCGTCGCCGCGCGGCGAATCGGCGGGCCATTCCAAAACATTTTCGAGTTCTGCGAGCGGGTCGATCCGCAGTCGTGCAATCGCGCGACGATCGAAGCGCTGGTGAAGGCGGGGGCGTTTGATTCGTTTGGCGCTCGGCGGGCGCAGCTGATGGCCGTGATCGATCGGGCCATGCAAAGCGGGGCGGCGGCGGCGGCCGATCGGCGGAGCGGTCAGCGGGGCCTGTTTGGCGAAGAAGAAGACAGCAATTCGGCCGCGTCGACTGTGCTGCCCAATGTGCCCGAGCTTCCCGAGAAGGAACTGCTCACGATGGAGAAGGAGGTGCTGGGCTTCTATCTCACGAGCCATCCGCTGGCGGAGCACGAATCGACGCTGCGGACCTATTGCTCGCACACGTCGGTGCAGCTCGGCAAATTGGAACATCGCACGGAGGTGCTCTTGGGCGGGATGTTGGCCGCGATCAAGTTCTCCCACACCAAGAACCCGCGGCCCGGGAGCACGAATACCAAGTACGCGATGTGGGACCTCGAGGATCTCGACGGCATCATGCGGTGCATCATGTGGCCCGAGCAGTTTGCCGAGTTCGGCCAATTCGTGGTGCCGGATGCGATCGTGGCGATCAAGGGCGCGGTCGACCGCCGGCCGGGCGCCGAGGAAGTGAATCTGATCGTCAACGAGTTGATCCCGCTCACGGATCTGCCGGCCCGCTACACCAGCGGCATTTCGGTCCGCGTGCGCGAAGAGGAGCACGGCATCACCGCGCTCGAGACGCTCCGCGAGATTCTCCGCGGCTATCCGGGCACCAAACCGCTCAAGCTCCACCTCTCGCTCGCCGACGGCGGCAACGTCACGATCGACTGCCCGAACTACAGCGTGGCGATCGATCCCGAACTGCGCCGCCGAATCGAAGACCTGCTCGGCCCGGCGAACTTCAAGTTCATTCCCGGCGGGCAGCGCACTGCTCCGCCACCGCCGAATGGCCGCCGGCCGGCAATGGCCCGGAACTAAAAGTTGACCGAGCACCATGCCCGCTCTAACATGGAATTGTCTTGAGACTTTGCCTTCGAGGGACTCTGCTATGGCATCCGTGCCTGCTGATTCGCTGCCGCCAGACTTAATGCAATTCGTTGCCGATCAGCTGGCGCAGGGCAAGTACGACTCGACACAGGACGTGGTTTGTGATGCGGTCCGATTGCTGCGTGAGCGTGAAGAGCGATTGACGGCGCTCTGCGCCGATATCGATGCTGGTATCGCCCAAATCGACACTGGTGATTGCATCGAACTCGAAACCGATGATGACGTCGATGCCTTCTTCAACGACGTTATCGCGAGGGCAGCAATGCGTCAATCGCAGGCTAAGGGCGCCTCCTAATGCGACTTCGAGTCACTCGGCTTGCGCAATGGGACGTTGACCAGATTCACGATCAAATCGCGGCCGACAAGCCTTCCGCAGCCCTTCGCTGGGTCCAACGAACTCGAAAGCTGTTTAAGTTTCTCGCCAAGAATCCAGGCGTCGGCGAGTCTCGCGACGAGATCCGGCCTACGGTTCGTAGCTTCACACATGGGACCTACGTCATCTTCTTTCGCGTGGAGTCGGATGCACTTGAGATTATTCGTGTCGTTCACGGCCGACGTGACGTCAATTCGCTTTTGTAGTCAGCGACTCTGCAGTACTTTCTCTTATTGACGGTGCGGCTGGACCAATTACGAGTCGGCAGTCCGATCCCTTGATTCATCGAGCAAAATGCGGCGATGGAAGTGCCGCGATTTGTAAGCCATAATAGATAGTCCATTGATTCCAGCAGGCCGCGCGAGAGTTTCATTCCATGCCGCAAGTAAAACGTATTTTGGTGACCGGTGGGGCCGGGTTCCTGGGGTCGCACCTCTGCGAGCGGCTGGTCGACGAGGGGCACGATGTGATCTGCCTCGACAACTTTTTCACCAGCCAGAAGTCGAATGTCGCCCATCTGTTTGGAAGCGCGAGAACTTCGAGCTCGTGCGGCACGACGTCACGCAGCCGATCTCGCTCGAGGTCGATGAGATTTACAACCTCGCCTGTCCGGCCGCGCCGGGCCACTACCAATACAATCCGATCAAGACGATGAAGACTTCGGTCCTCGGCGCGATCAACATGCTGGGCATGGCAAAGCGCTGCCGCGCGAAGATCCTGCAGGCCTCAACGAGCGAAATCTACGGCGATCCCGAAGTCCATCCGCAGCGCGAAGACTACCGCGGCGCGGTGAACACTGTCGGCCCACGGGCCTGCTACGACGAAGGCAAGCGGGCGGCCGAGACGCTCTTCATGGATTACTTCCGCATGCACAAGCTCAACGTGCGGATCGTGCGGATCTTCAACACCTATGGGCCGCGGATGCATCCGTACGACGGCCGCGTCGTGTCGAACTTCATCCGCCAGGCGCTGCGCGGCGAAGACATTACGATCTTTGGCGACGGCAGCCAGACCCGCTCGTTTTGCTACCGCGACGACCTCGTCGAGGGGATCATCCGGATGATGAACGGTCCCACCGATTTCCACGGGCCGGTGAACCTCGGCAACCAGGGAGAGTTCACGATCCTGGAACTGGCGAACTTGGTGATCCAACAGACCGGCAGCAAATCGAAAGTCGTCCATCGCCCGCTGCCGCAGGACGACCCGACACGACGTCAGCCCGACATCGCGCTGGCTCGCAAACAGCTCAGCTGGGAGCCGAAGGTGCCGCTCGAAGAAGGCCTGCAGAAGACGATCGATTGGTTCCGCTCGATCGAATGGGACGCCTACCGGGCGCCGACTCCGAACTACTGAGCCAAGATAGCTGAGGATGTCCAGGAATCGCGGGTGGCACGTCCCTGAGGTTCCACCGAAGGGCGTGGTGGTATGAACCGCTAATCAACCACGCCCGTCGCTGGAAGCTCCTGGCGTGCCACCCCAGGACAATCGGAATACCAGGACAGCCTCTGTTAGCTCACTGCTGCTGCGCTATTTCGCTGGCTTCGTTCCGTTCTCTTCCGGCGTCGGCGGATCCACCAGGGCGATCACTTTCGGATAGGCTTTGGTGGTCGCCACGTCGTCGGTCGTTTTGACGACGAGCTTCCCGGCCGAGTCGATCAGGAACAGCACGATCGCATTCGGGCCGTGGTGGTCGAGAAAGCTTTTGAGCGTGAAGTTGCCGGAGAGTTGCGTTTTCTTGACGATCGCTCCGGAGGCGTGGCGATCGGCAAGCATCTGGTAGGTGGCGTCGCGGCGGAAGAGCGTGCGACCGCGGCGATGGGCGGCGATCCGGTCGCGGCGCTCGTGGTCCGGCTCGGCGCCCGCGAGTTGATACACTCCGGCCTGGCCAAACTGCTCGACAAACTCCATCACGGCGAGCGTGTTCACCTCGTCGTTGGGCGTCATGGCGAGCAAGCGGCCAATGTCGCTCAGGTCGATATCCTCGCGGACAAATTCGCTGCCGATGCTGGCAAAATGGACCGGGATGCCAGCCATCCGCGCGGCGGCCGCCTGCTGGTGATTCGTGTCGACCGCCATCACCGAAATCTCTTCGTCCTGGAGCACTGCGGCGATGTCCCGCACCAACGGCGACGCACCCGCGAAGAGGATTCCCTGGGGATTGGGGGACGAGAGCTGCAACCAGCGGGCGATCGTCGGCAAGGTGAGCCCGTAGACCAGCACCGTGACGACGACGGTCATGAAGGTCACGAGCATGAATTCACTGGCCTCGTCGGCGAACGGCGAATCGGCCAACTCGAGCGCCAGGAGCGAAGCGACCGCCGCGGCCACGATGCCGCGCGGGTGAATACACGCCAGGAGCAACCGCTCGCGCCAATTGAGCACGCTGCCAAGCGTCGCAGCGAGTACCGCCAGCGGTCGGATGGCGACGATCAAGATCGCCAGGAACGCGGCCATCGGCCAGCCGAACGACGTGAGCTGCTCTAGGCTGACATCGATGTTCGCCGCGAGCACAATAAATAGCGTCGACACCAGGAGCACGCTCAGATTCTCTTTGAACTGGATGATGTGCTTGAGCGAGGCCGACCGCTGGTTCGCCAGCAGGATTCCGAGCAGCGTCACGGTGACCAGTCCCGACTCGCGCTGCAAATGGTTCGACAACGCGAAGAGCACGACGACGGAGGCGAGAACGATTGGGCTCTGCAAGTAGTCGGGCAACATGAAACGCCGCAACAAGAGGATGATCACCCAGGCCGCGATCGAGCCGAGCACCGCGCCGACGAGTACGGTCGTGGCCAGTTCGAGGGCCCAGCCCTCGGGAGTCGACACGCCTGCTTCCCGGAAGAACGCGGTGAAAACCAGCGCCGCGAGCACAGCACCGATGGGGTCGTTGACAATGCCTTCCCATTTGACGGTCGAGCCGATGCGCCGCTTGAGCCGCACCTGGCGCACCAGCGGCATGATCACGGTGGGCCCGCTCACGGTGAGCAGCGCGCCGACGAGCGTCGACATTTCAGGGGAGAGCCCGAGCACGTAGTGGGCCGCGAGCGCAGCCAGCACCCAACTCACTAGCAGGCCAATCGTCACCAATCGCAACACGACACGGTGCGTGTCGCGAATGTCGCGGAAGCGGAGGGTCAGCCCCCCTTCGAACAAGATGACGCCCACCGCAAGCGAGACCAGCGGAAAGAGCAGGTCGCGGGGAATGATCTCGGTCGGTGGTCCGGCGACGAATCGGCACAAGAAACCGCAGAGCAACAAGAACACGATCGCTGGCACGCGCAGCACCCAAGCCAGCCATTGGGCGACCATTCCCAAGGCGAGAATCGCGGCGAGATAAACGGCAGGTTCGTGGAGCAAGCGATAGTTTCCGTTGGCAGTCTGGCCAAGTAGGCGAAATGGGGCGATCGACGGCCGTCCGACGCCGGTCAACAACAGCGGCAAGCCGGCCCAGTTTACGACAAATAGACCATTGGCGGCGATCGCGATTGCCAGCAGCGGAAAAAAACCGACTCGCTAGCGGAATTTTGCCGGAACCCCGACAAAACCGCCGGGTTGTATGTGGGTAGAGGGACATGTCACCTAACCGCGTCGGAGTGCTCGAGCCCGAGGCGGCACCAATTGATCCCGTGTGCGATTCCGTTTCGCACACGATAACCAGTCATGCGACAAATCCGATCGCTGCCAAGACCCCCGAGGTTGCGGCACGACCATTTAGGGAGATACGTCATGCGTTTTCGGTTGAACTACCTAGCACTTTTGGGCGTAGGACTGCTGGCCTGGCCGGCGCTCGCCCAATCGCCGGACAAACCGGCAGACAAGTCGCCCGCGGGCGACTCGGCGATGAAACAGAAACTGCTCGACAATTTTGACACGAACAACGACGGCAAGCTCGATCGGGACGAAGCCCGCGCGATCGGCCGGGCGTTGCGTGAAAACTTTGACATTGGACCAGGCCCAGGCGGGCCGGGGCAGGGCGGACGGGAAGGTCGTCCGCGGCCCGATGGCCCGCCGCCACGCGATGGACAGGGTCCCGAGGCCCGTCGCGGGCGCGGCGGTGAAGATGGACCTCCTGGTGATCGTGGTCCACGCGGACCGCGGCGCGGAGAGGGTCGTGGACAGAATGCACGGGGTCCGGAAGGTCGTGGTCCGGACGATCGTGGACCCGGAGCCCGCGGTCCCGAGGGTCGCGGTCCCGATGCACGTGGCCCTGAAGGTCGCCGCCGAGGTGGTCCCGATGGCCCGCCACCGCCACCCCGTCCGGAGCGACTTTTCAATCGCTTTGATGAAAACAAAGACGGCTCGCTGAGCATGGACGAGTTCATCGCGCTGAGTGAGTTTGTCCGCGAGAATCGCCCACCGGGTCCCCCTGGACCGCCGATGGGAATGCGAGACGGCCGAGGTCGCGGATTTGATGGTCGTGGATTCGATGGCCCGCCGCCTCGTGGCGAAGGTCGCCGTCGCGGTGATCGGCGCGACGGACCTCCGGGTCCGCCGCCGGCCGAGGACGAAGGTCCGGAAGACCCTATTTGAGGCAGTTTTTGATCGTCCGTTAGCGCCCGGTCCCGCGCGTCATGGTTCCCAGCCGGCGCGGGGCCGGGCTTCCTTTTTTGGGCGATTGCTCCCACGTCACTGCCGATTGTCCTCGTTTTGAGGGCCAACGCCGCTCCGGGCGGCTCGCCGCGGGGGCAATTGTTTGCCCGGCTTGCGGCCTCTATCTATACTGAAGTCGTGGTGCCGAACCCCTTTACGGCACATCTATCGCCGCGCCCCGGGCCCCCACGATGCGACTTTCGCCATTGAAGCTGTGCTCTCTTTTGATGCTCGTTGCGGTTGCGCTGGCGGGTTTCGGTTCCACTCGGGCGCTGGCCCAGAATGCGGCCCAGCGAGATTTCGCCGCCGGCGTCGTGACGACGATCGCGCCGAATTTCGAACCGGAAGAAACGGTGAGCACCCACGACCTGGTCGAGATTCGGGCGAATGCCGATGCCAAGTGGCAGCCCGAGCTGATGACCGATAGCCGCACGCTCTACGGCATGGCCGAGGGCGTGAAGTTTCGCCGCGATGTTTCCTGCCTTGAATTTGCGTTCAAGCCGCTGCGGATGATCCATGTCGAGGTGCCAGGCGCCGACGGCAAGCTCGAGCGGAAGCTGGTCTGGTATCTGGTTTACTCGGTCCGCAACACGGGCGAGACCATGACGCCGGTCGAAGGGCAGGGCGGCGTGTTTAGCACGGCGACGGGCAAGGGCGGACCGGTGCGATTCATCCCCAGCTTTGTGCTCGAGTCGCACGACCTCACCGCGGAAGGGAAGCCGATCCAAAAGTCGTATCTCGACCGAATCATCCCGGCTGCAATGTCGGCAATTCGTGCCCGCGAAACACGCGGGCAAACCCTGCTCAACAGCGCCGAGATGGCCGAGCAGGTACTCGAGCCTGGAGACGGCCGTGCGGACAATCGGGTGTGGGGCGTGGCCACCTGGACCGACGTCGATCCGCGGATCGACTTCTTCTCGGTCTACGTGGGCGGGCTCTCGAACGCCTATCGCTGGGACGACCCGGCCGGGGCGTACAAGGCGGGCGATTCGCCCGGTGCCGGCCGCACCTTTACCCGCAAGACGCTGCAGCTCAATTTCTGGCGTCCGGGCGACGAACACCTGCAACAGGAGCAGGAAGTTCGCTTCGGCGTGGCTCGCGGAAAAGGCGACCTATACGACGTTTCCGAAGGGGTTGCCTACCGCTGGGTGTACCGCTAAACTTGACGGGCTACGCAGGAGGGGTGAGGAGTCGGGAGCCAGGGCGGAGGGAAATCTCCGCAGTTTTTGACTTTCCCTGACCCCCGCATCCTGCATCCTCGGCACAAGTAAAAACTCGACCTGTGGTCGAGCATCGAACGATCAAAGGGTCCTCACCATGGCACATAAAAAGGGTCAAGGCTCCAGCCGCAACGGACGCGATTCGAACGGCCAGCGCCGCGGCGTGAAACGCTACGGCGGTCAGAAAGTCATCGCCGGCAACATCCTGGTCCGCCAGCTGGGCACCGTGGTCCACCCCGGCAAGGGCGTCGGCCGCGGCAAAGATTTCACCCTGTTCGCGCTGGTGGATGGCGAGGTCAAGTTCGACCGCGAAGGCCGTCGCGTCAACGTGGTCCCGTCGGACAACTAACTCCGACCTGGATTCGAACCACCGACAGGGATGCCCCCAGCGGCATCCCTTTTTTTGTTGTCCTGGTCGCACTCTCAACACTTAACTCTCGACCCTCAACTCTCCCATGTTCGTCGACAGTATCACGATTGAAGTCGAAGCCGGTAAAGGGGGCGACGGGTGCGTTAGCTTCCGGCGCGAGAAGTTCATGCCGCGTGGCGGTCCCGACGGCGGCGACGGCGGCGATGGCGGCAGTGTGATCGTGATCGCCCAGCCGGGCGTCGATAGCTTGTCGGCACTCGTGCATCGCAAACATTGGCGGGCGAAACCGGGCGGAGCGGGCGGCAGCTCGAAGTGCCACGGAGCGAGCTCCGACGACCTAGTGATCCTCGTCCCGCCGGGGACGATGGTGTTCGACGACAAGCACGACTTGTTGCTCAAAGATCTGGCCACGCCGGACGAACGCGTCGTCGCGGCTCGCGGCGGTCGGGGCGGCAAGGGAAACACGCGCTTCAAATCGTCCACCAACCAGGCCCCGCGCGATTTCACCCGCGGCGAAGAAGGCGAGAGCCGGCACCTGCGATTTGAGCTGAAGGTGATCGCCGACGTCGGTCTGATCGGCATGCCCAACGCCGGCAAGAGCACGCTCTTGAGCCGCGTGTCGCGGGCCCGGCCAGAGATTGCCAACTATCCGTTTACCACGAAGATCCCCAACCTCGGCATCGTGCAAGTCGACGTCGATCGCTCGTTCGTGATGGCTGACATCCCGGGGTTGATCGAAGGTGCGCACGCGGGCGTGGGCCTGGGCCACGAATTTCTCCGGCACGTCGAGCGGACCCGCGTGCTGGTGCATCTGGTGGAACCGATGCCGATGGATGAAAGCGATCCCGTTGAAAACTATCGCACTATTCGCCGTGAGCTCGAAGAGTATGGTCACGGGCTCGCCGAGCGCCCCGAAGTGATCGCGGTGAGCAAAGCGGAACTCCCCGGCGCGGAGGAAGTCCGCGACCGGCTGGCGGCAGCTACGGGCAAGGAAGTGCTCTTGTTTTCTTCCGTCACGGGGCAGGGGCTCGACCGCGTGCTGCAAACTGCGTATGCGGTTCGCGGCGAAGCTAGCTGAGCGGTTCGCTCCCTGCGGGAGGCGTCTCCGACGCCGATTATGGTTTCGGAGCGCGCAGACAGAATCCAGCTAAATTGGTCTCGGCGAGACCTCCCACAACGAGCCCGCGCTATCTCCGGCGGACCGCGACGACGTTTGCCGATGCTTTGGGATTGCTGGCCCATTCTTGTTCCACGCGCGTTTGGACGATGGCCAGTGCATCGGCGGCGGTCATGCGGCGGTGGGCCTCGGCGGCCAGGCGCGAGAACTGGCCGGTGATCGAATCGGCGAAGCGCGGTGAGCGATGGGCCGGGTTGTCGGCGGCCAGTAGTAAGCGTTCCCGCAGCGACAACGCGAAGTCGTGGGCGGCGTACGCGAAATTGGTTTCAACGCCGAGCGGCGGCTGATCGGACGGCAGTTGTTCCCAGCGGGCCGCCCGCACACGCCACACCAGGCAGTCACCCGCGATGGCGAGGTTCACCGACCCGCCCACTCCGTCGACGAGCGCCACGGCAAGCGATACCTGCTGGTCGCGATCGACGATGCCGAGCGTCCGCGCGGCAAGCTGCAGCAGCGTGCCGGCGTCTTCCGTGTGCAGGGCGTGGGCGCGGATCGCCGTTTGCGCGGCTTGGGCGGAAAGCGCGAGGCTGAGCCGATCGCTGGGCAGCAGCGTGGCCACTTGCGCGACGCACGCTAAGACTCGGCCGTCGTCGAGCAACCGCCAATCGAAGAAGCCGCCGGCCACCAAATTGCGGTGCGACGACCAGCCGGCGAACTCCGTCTCTTCCAACAGGGGTGCGAACGCTGGCCGCGAGATTCCGCCCGGCCGCGACGGATCGGATCCGCGGCTCGGGCTAGCGACGGGTGTTCGACTTCGCAATGAAAGGGTAGTACTCACGGCAACTGCTTTCGTCCATGAAACGGGATTGGATGTAACCAGCGGCGAGGTCGGCAGTTATGTCATTGGTAGTCGACGGGGCAGGCGGCGTATGGCTGCTCACAATCAATCGGCAAACTCTCCGCAAGCGTCAACTATCTCGCCAAATTCGCAAACTGCGTCCCAGGCATTACTTATCATCGGATCGATAAGATGCGCACTTTGGGAAGTTTGTGGAAAAAGTAGAGATAAGGTGAGCGATTCGAAACGGACGCACTAGAAACCTGAGGCGCAAAAAATGCGCTGGGGCAAATCGAGGGTCCATGCTCGGTCTGCATTCCAAGCGGCGGCGGCGAGCGGGTGTGCAGCTATTGCTACTCAGTTAAATCACCCCGCATGATCACCGCGGCGGTCCGTCGCCCTCGCGTAAAGGCTGGTCTGCTACACTGTGCGGTGAAAGATGGGAGCGATGGCGGTGTCTCGATATTCGAGTCGTGTGGTAGTGGCAGGCCTTTTATAAGCTAGTGCGTCGTTGACGACGCCGTTAACGCGAGGAGTATTTACTTGAGCCATACCAAAAAGGCAACTGTCAGCGAGACACGGCGACGGCGCGGTCAAGTGGGCGGACTGGTTGCAATTATTGTGGCAATGATCTTGGGGGCCGCGTTGGGAGTATTCTACGGCCGGCAGATGTGGCTCGCCGGGGGCGGGCCAGCAGAAGAGATCGTGCGGCTCGAAGCGACTGCGAAACAAAAGGCCGAGCGGGCGGCGGCGCTCGACGCCACGGATGCGCAAGAAGCGGCGCGGCTCCGCGGTCATATTCCCCTCATCGAAGCGCGGCTGGATGAGGTCCGCAAGCTCGAGCAGCAGGTCGCGGTGAACGGCGTCTCGATTTGGGCTGTGGCGGCGTGGGAGTTTTCGAAGTTTTGTGGTGAGCTGTTCCTGCAGGCGCTGCGGCTGATGGTGATTCCGCTGGTGATCACCAGCATGGTCTGCGGCATTACGTCGCTCGGCGACATTCGACACGTGGGCCGGGTGGGCGGCTATACAGTGCTCTATTTCCTTTCGACCACGCTGGTAGCCGTGTTGATCGGTATCGTGCTCGTGGAAACAATTCAGCCGGGGGTCGGGGCCGACGACACGTTTGCCTACGTTTCGGCGAACGTGCAGGCGAATGAGCACACCACAGCGATCGGCACGCTGCTCGACGTCGTCCGCGGGCGGCCCAACGATCCGAACTCGGGCATGATCCCTTCGAACATCATCGCGGCGGCGGCGAATATGAATGTGCTGGCGCTGATCTTGTTTGCACTGGTGTTTGGCGGGGCCGTGACAACGCTGGGGGACAAAGGCAAAATCGTCGTCGACTTCTTCAATGCAATGAACGACGCAATCATGAAAATGGTCCACTTGGTGATCTGGTTCGCACCGGTGGGCATCTTCGGACTGGTGGCGTTTAACATTGCCAAGAAGGGCGGCGGCGAGGCGTTTCTGACCGAATTGCTCAAACTGGGGAAGTATGTCGCCACGGTGTCGATCGGACTGACGATCCAGTTCCTTTTCTTGTGTTTGATTCTCTGGCTCATGGGGAAACGCGGCCCGCTGCGATTCTTGCTGGGATCGGCGCAAGCCTTGTTAACCGCGCTCACCACCGGCAGCAGTTCGGCCACGCTGCCTCTGACGATCGAATGCACGGAAGAGAACAACGGTGTGTCGGGCCGCGTGGCCGGCTTCGTCTTGCCGCTGGGAGCCACCGTGAACATGAACGGCACGGCGCTCTACGAGGCGGTGGCGGCCGTATTCATCGCCCAGTCGATCGGCATGCCGCTCACGCTCGGGGCCCTGGTGGTGATCGTGCTCACGGCGACGCTCGCGGCGATCGGCGCGGCCGGCATCCCCGAGGCGGGCTTGGTGACGATGGTGATCGTGCTCACGGCCGTGGGGCTACCGATCACGGGCATCGGTCTCATTTTGGCAATCGACTGGTTCCTCGACCGCCTGCGGACGGTGAACAACGTCTACAGCGACATGGTCGGAGCGGCGATCATCGATCGCTACGTCGAGCGAGCGAGCTGACGCGCCGAGGAGGCAAGCAAAGCATTGTTGCGATGACGATCTTGCGGTTGGCGATCGCGACTTTGGGGTGACGATCCGCTGAGCGCATCGCTTGGATGACAATACGGGCGACCAAGATTTCTTTTGTCCGTACGACCTACCGCGCAAAAAACAGCCGGCACACAGGTCGCAGAAATCGACATGCGTGCCGGCGTATTGAAATTGAATGCTTAGGCAGCGCGGCGGCGGCTAATGGAGACGCCGACACAGCCCGCCAGCAGCGACCAAACAAAGAGGCTCATCGGCTCGGGGACCGGCAAGTTGCCGTCGCCTGGCGGTGGCGGGATATAAATCAGCTGATCTTGATGGTGAATATTGCTCGTGGCTCCGACAAGATTCAAAACATTAATGTTGCCGGTGATAATTCCAGTGCCGACGTCCGGCGTGAGGCTGGCCCATTCAGTGTCGGCCGCGAAGGCAGCCGCCAAAGCGAGTTGCAGCGGCACCGTCATAAGAAAAACCCCCAGGCAAGGCATAGCCCATACTTAGCCAAATGCCAGCCTGTAAAGCATTGACTTTCGATGTGTTCGAGGCGTCGAAACCTGTCGCCGTGAACAACGCCAAGTTCATGTCATCATCGAGCCCGAGAAAACCGGAATACAACCAAGCGGCATAGGAGCTAAGATTCAGCCCATTCTGCACACTGCCATACGTCTGCTTACTGACGTTGTAAACGTTGTACTGAGTGTCAAACCCAATTGTCTCCAGTGTCTGAATGCAGAACGTGTCGAAGTCGAGCGATTGTGGCCCGCTCGGATTCAGATCGACGTGAAAAATCCCGCCGGTCGTACCGACACCACGGTATAGCTTGACCGTGTTAAAGCCGTCGACGGGATTCACAATGGAAGCTTGAACAAAGTTGCAAGTCGAACTGCACAACACCAGCGCAGCGACAGTAGCCGCAAGATGCAATTTCATAGTAGGTCAGTCCAAAGGCGTTGAATGACGTAGCTCGTTGCGCTCCATGCCTTGCGCGAGCCACCCGCGATTATGCCTGACGGAATGCCGCACCGCAAGATATTTCCAGGAAAATAATTGACAGACAGCGCAGTCAGGCCAGATAGAGCGGTCGGGTCGCAATTCCTGGAG
The DNA here is from genome assembly GCA_963847905.1 of uncultured Planctomycetota bacterium. Classification (GTDB taxonomy): domain Bacteria; phylum Planctomycetota; class Planctomycetia; order Pirellulales; family Lacipirellulaceae; genus DASYDU01. Next base: position 460,374 of record CAWKBP010000015.1, read on the forward strand.
CCCGCGAGTGGCTCGAAATGCCGCTTAGCAAAGACGTTACGACTAGGAGGCGGCTCGAGAAGGCAAAAACTTCTACTAGCGATTTCGGCTGTACACCGAAGAAGCGCAACCAACGCAGATCGACAGCAGCCCCAAACGGCGACGCTGGTCGGCTCAGGAACGGCGTGCAGATTGCCACCTGCGCGACGGAGGCATTTTGACCAGTTGGTCCTGATTGTAGGTCTTGATCTCGCCTGCATGGCGACCGCTGGAATAGCGAGTGCCCAAGCTCATAATTTTGACATCGCCCGTGTACGTTCCAAAATTCAACGTGCTCGCGTCGAAAGTACCGCCTGGATTGGTGCCCCAAACATTGTTCGTGACATCGTCCACATAGGCGGAGTGCCAAGCCATGAGGGTCGCACTGGTGGCGTAATTCGCAAAATTCGAAGGCAAGGTGTAGCCCATGCTGAGCCAAATGCCGGCCTGCAGCGTATTGCCAATCTTGTTCTTAACGACACTGCCCACGTCCCCTGCCGCGATCATCGCCGGATTGTCACAATACATGGTGTATAGCCAAGCCGCGAAGGAGCCAAGGGTCGCGCCATCATTGGTAGACGACGAAATATCCAGCACTTCGTACGTATGCTTCGTTCCTGTACTGGCGCTCGTGCCAGTCGACACCTTAACGGACTCGCTGAGCTGAACGCAAAAAGTGCCGAAGTCGTACGGAGCGGTCAAAGCACTTCCTTGATCCAATACGTCGACGTAAAACTCGCCACCGAGAGTTCCGTGGCCGCGATACAAGTTGAGCTTGTCGCCGACTGCAACCTCGACCGACGCGCTGGCCGGTAGGGCATTGGCGCAGACCACGACCAACAGAGCGACTGTGGCTAGGAGAGATTTCATTGCCACGAATTTATGGGAGGGCCAATCAGGATTGCTCAATAGCGCGTAGCACCTTGCGCGGGCAACGTAGATTATGCAGCTTCTGTTAATGAAATGCAAGATCCGACTGCTAAAACAATTGACAATCGATCCCCGTCCATTGGAGTATTTCTCGCACCGGGCAGGGAGCGACAGGGAAACGGTCGCGACTTGAACGTAAAGCGTTTACCCAGAAAGACTTAAGTAAAACAAAGTGCGTGCAAAAGCAGAGCCCACTTGCTGGCGATTCAATCAGGTCGTCCCCAGATTGTCGGAGGGTACGGCTGAACGGGATCGCTAGGGTTCCGCAGTCCCGAACCATTTAATCCAGCTTCCCTACTCCTTGATGATGTCCCGGACCGTCATGCCGGTGGGGATCATCGGCAGCACATGTTCCTGGTACGGAACTTCGACGTCGAGCACGTAGGGTCCGTCGTACTCGATCATTTCTTTGAGCGCCGGTACCAGGTCGGCTTTGTTGCGGACGTAGGCGGCGCCGCAGCCGTATCCCTTGGCGATCTGGACGAAGTTGGGGTAGCGCTCCTTGGGGCCGAGGCCGTCGCCTTTGCCGACTGCTTCCGGATTGTCGATCGGGCCGAGATAGGTGTGGGCTCGATTGCCTTGCATGAAGCGGTCTTCCCACTGCACGACCATGCCGAGGTGCTGGTTGTTGAGCAGCAGCACTTTCACGGGCAGCTTCTCGCAGAAGCAGGTGCCGAGCTCCTGGATGTTCATCTGGAAGCTACCGTCGCCATCAATGTCGATCACGAGCCGGTCGGGGAACTGGCTCTGCACGCCCATCGCCGCGGGCAGACCAAAGCCCATCGTCCCCAAGCCGCTCGAGGAGAGGAACGTGCGCGGGTTGGTGAACTTGTAATACTGGGCGGCCCACATCTGATGCTGGCCGACGCCCACCGCGATCACGGGGTCGAGATCCTTGGTGAGCTTGTAGAGCTCGCTGATCGCCAGCTGCTGCGTGATGCCGGCGAAGTCCTGGTTGAAGCGGTACGGATTCTCTTCCTTCCACTTCGCACATTGCTCAACCCAGCCGGAGATGTCCTCGGGCTTCTCGACGATCTTGTTCAGCTCGGCGAGCGCGTATTTCACGTCGCTGCAGACCGGGATGTGGGCCGGTTTGTTCTTGTTCAACTCCGAGGCGTCGATGTCGACATGGACGATCTTGCCGTGCTTGCAGAACTCCTCGACCTTGCCGGTCACGCGGTCGTCGAACCGCACGCCCAGCGCGATCAACAAATCGGCTTGTTCCACCGCATAATTTGCATACACCGAGCCATGCATGCCGAGCATGTCGAGGCACTGCGGATCGCCGGCCGGGAAGGCGCCGAGGCCCATCACGGTCATGGTCACCGGGATGCCGGTTTTCTTGGCGAGCTTGCGGAGCTCTTCGCTGGCTTCGCCGCTGATGATGCCGCCGCCAGCATAAATGACCGGCCGCTTGGCGAGCTTGATCGCCGCGGCGATTTGCTTGATCTGTTCCGGCCGGGCCTTGGGGTTTTCTTGTTTGAAGCCGGGCAAGTTGACCGGTGCGTCGTAGTCGGGCACGGTCTTCGCCTGCTGGACATTCTTGGGCATGTCGATCAGCACAGGGCCGGGCCGGCCGGTTGTGGCAATGATGAACGCCTCTTTGACGACGCGGGCGATATCGTTCACGTCGGTCACAAGATAGTGGTGCTTGGTGATGCCGCGACAGACCTCGACGATCGGCGTTTCCTGGAACGCGTCGTTGCCGATCCAGAAGGTGGGCACCTGGCCGGTGATCGCGATCAGCGGGATGCTGTCGAGCTTGGCGTCGGCGATGGCGGTGACGAGATTCGTCGCACCGGGACCGCTGGTGGCCATGGCCACGCCGACTTTGCCGGTGCTGCGGGCGATACCCTGCGACGCAAAAGCGCCGCCCTGTTCGTGGCGCGGCAGGATGGTGCGGAGCTGGTCGGAGAAGCGGGTGAGCGCTTGGTGGAGCGGCATGCTGCAGCCGCCCGGGTAGGCGAAGATCGTGTCGACGCCGTGGTTCACTAGGGCCTGGACCAGGATGTCGGCGCCGCTAATGACTTCTTGTTTGGTCTTGGGCTCGGTCGCTGTGGCCACGGCTATTCTCGGGTGGGTTAAGTTAAGTAGTCGGACGGCTCGCTCGGTCGCGTGTTGGAGAGTGACACACGGATCGAAGCCCGGTTCGCTCCGCGGCCGGCCGTAAACCTATCTATCGTAGGCGGTTCGGGGGTGAAACTCAAGGTTTACCGGCCCAATAGCCGGCGACCTACGCGTCGCCGGAAAGGCCGAATTGGCGCTATATCAGCGAAATTGTGGGGTTCCGGCGAGACGTAGCTCGCCGGCTATTTTCGGCCCTTTAGGCGGCCACGCGGCGGGGGATGGTGAACGAATAGAGAACGACCACGGCCCCGCCCCCGATCAAACTCCAGGGGGCCCATTCCGGCGGCACGATCTCCCGCTGCATCCCGGCCTGGCTTGCCACGTCGGCCTTGAGCACCGCCCGCTCGACTGCCAGCGCCTGGACCCCTAAGAGACACACGTAAACGCCAATTGCGAGAAAGAAGGATCGCCACATTGCAAAACGCTCCGACGAGTTATCGGCGAACGGGAATGTCCGTCCATCGACAAATATCGACTCGGTCGGACCACTGCCTCCAACGATGGCGGCCCGAGCGCGACTCGGCCGGTTCTAGCGAACAATCCGATTCTGCACAGGCGAGCGAAAACACCCGCCGCGACGGTCAGCGAAACGTTGACCGAGCCGCTGCGCATCGTCGCACGAGCACAGTTGCGAAGCGTTTGTCGCGAGGTTAGACTAATTCCGCAATTACTGTGCTCGGTTGTAGGAATTGCGTCGGCTCTCGATCTCGTTTCTTCTATTCTCGGCATCGATCTCATCGCGAAAGGCGGCGGCATGACAACGCTCGATTGGGCAGTGGTTGGTGGATACTTCGCGATTATTCTCGGCCTCGCGTGGTGGGTCATTCTGCAGGCGAAGGACACCGCTAGCGACTACTTTCTGGCTGGCCGCCACTTAGGTTGGTTCGTCGTCGGCGCGTCGATCTTCGCATCGAATATTGGCTCGGAACATTTGGTCGGACTGGCCGGTTCCGGCGCCACCAGCGGCGTGGCGCTTGCGCATTACGAACTGCATGCCTGGTGTTTGCTGGTTCTGGGCTGGGTGATGATTCCGTTCTATATGCGGTCGAAGGTGTTCACGATGCCGGAGTTCCTCGAGCGGCGATTCTCGCCGGCTGCGCGAACACTACTCTCGGTGATCTCGCTGGTAGCGTATGTGATTACCAAGATCGCGGTCGGCATCTACGCGGGCGGAATCGTAGCGGCGACGTTGCTACCAGATTTGCATTTTTCGCTAGGGGGGCTAGAAGTCGACAGCTTCTGGATCGGCTCGATTCTGGTCGTCCTGCTGACCGGTATTTATACGGTGCTCGGTGGCATGCGGGCGGTAGCGTATACCGAGGCACTGCAAACAGTCATTCTCATTATCGGATCGGCGCTGGTGACGTACTTCGGCCTCAAAGCCGTGGGTGGCTGGGCCGAATTGCGAAATATCGTCGGCTCCGAGATGTTTAACCTGTGGAAGCCCGTGGTGCCGCCCGGCGGATTGCACTGGGAACCCATCAAGCAAGTCAACGACGCGGGCGAAGTCGTCGCCCAGGCCTGGTACTTTAATGGCAACTACCCTTGGCTGGGCATGCTGTTCTGCGCCCCGATTATCGGTCTCTGGTATTGGTGCACGGATCAATACATCGTGCAGCGGGCGCTGGGTGCGAAAGACGAGACGCAGGCCCGGCGAGGCTCCATTTTTGCCTCGTATCTGAAGCTATTACCGGTATTCATCTTTATCGTTCCGGGCATCATTTGCCTGGCACTTGCCAAACAGGGGAACTACGCCGCTTTGGCGCCGCTGGTCGACTCGAACGGCAACGCGATTGCCAGCGAAGCCCAGGCCGCATTCCCGTTGATGGTGAAGACCATCCTGCCCGATGGCATTCGAGGCGCGGTCGTGGCCGGCCTGCTCGCCGCGCTGATGAGCTCGCTCGCTGGTGCGTTCAATGCGTCGTCGACGCTCTTTACGATCGATCTGTACAAAACCAAAATCAATCCGCTCGCCTCCGACAGCCGGTTGGTGTGGGTCGGGCGGATGGCGACGATCGCCATGACGATCATCGCCTTCATTTGGATTCCAGTGATTCGTTATGCGCCGCGCGGACTGTATGACTATCTACAGGGTATCCAAGGCTACCTCGCACCACCAATTTTCGTCGTCTTCTTTTTAGGTGTGTTTTGGAAGCGGCTCAACGGGCCGGGCTGCATGGCCGCGCTGATTATCGGCTTCCTGATGGGAATGTTTCGACTCGCCGTCGACACGCCGATCACGCTCGGACTGAGCAGTTTCAAGGACGGCTATACGCCCAACACTTTCTTGTGGATCGTCAACAACATTTACTTCCAGTACTACAGCTTGCTGATCTTCCTGGTATCGTCGGCGGCGATGATCGTGGTGAGTTACCTCACCGCCGAGCCATCGGCCGCGCAGATCGAAGGCCTCACCTACGGCACCGTGACCGAGGAACAGAAACGCGAGACGCGCTCCAGCTGGTCGCAGATTGACGTGGTCACGTCGTGCGTCGTGATGGCGATCATCATCGCCGCGTACGTCTATTTCAGCGGTTAGCGTCGCTTGGGGAGAAAAAGTGGCGGGCCGCGGCGGCCCGCGACTAACATAGGTGAAGGAACCCGATTCCGCGCTATGCGGTGTCGGCGGAACAGACTGCTTGCGCACTGCCGTCGTAGACATCGTTCGAGCGTTTCGGCGCGGAATTCGTTGACAGGTTTCACCATCCCCGATGCGTGGCATCGAGGCCGGCAATCAACGGAGAACAGAGAATGCGCAAGCGTCCGTCCATCAGTTCCTTCTCGCGGGTAGCGATCGCACTTGCCGCGCTAGCAGGGTCCAATACGCTGCAGACGCAACGGTGCGTCGCGGAAATCCGCCTTACGGGCGTCAATCTCTTCGGCGCCGAGTTCGGCGAGCAAAATCTGCCGGGAACGTTTTTCGTCGACTATCGGTATCCTTCCTCCCAAGAAGTCGACTACTTCATAGGCAAAGGGATGAACACTTTCCGGCTGCCGTTTCGTTGGGAACGACTTCAACAGTCGCAGAATTCGGCGTTCGACGCGACCGAGCTGAGCCGGCTCAATGGCTTCGTCAGCGACGCCACGTCGAAAGGCGCCTACGTGATCGTGGACCCTCATAACTTCGCACGTTATTTCCCACAGCCCGCGTCGAACACGCAGGGGTCCACGGTCGGATTAGTCGGCAGCGACGTCCCAGTCTCCTCGTTCGCCGATTTTTGGTCACGGATGGCCAACCAGTACAAAGGCAACGACCACGTGATTTTCAATTTGATGAATGAACCTGCCAATATGCCGACGGAGCAGTGGTTCGGTGCCGCCCAGGCCGCCATCGATGCGATCCGCAACGCCGGCGCAAAGAACCTGATCCTGGTGCCGGGCAACGGGTACACGGGGCGCATAGCTGGTCGGCAAATTACTACGGCACACCCAACGCGCAGGTGATGCTGAACATCACGGATCCGCTGAATAATTTCGCGTACGACGTCCACCAATACCTCGACGATAACTCCTCCGGCAACTCGGACCAAATCGGCACCAACGGCAATCCAGACAATCCGAACATCGGCGTCGAACGCCTCACCGACTTCACGAACTGGCTCCACGCCAACGACCGGAAGGCGTTTCTCGGCGAATTTGCCGTGGCCAATTCGCGGGTCGGCAGCGGCGTCACTCAGATCGGCGATGAGGCGATCGACAACATGCTCGACTACATGGAAGCGAATGAGGACGTTTGGTTGGGTTGGACCTGGTGGGCGGCCGGGCCGTGGTATACCAGTTACCAGTTTTCGCTCGAGCCCGACAATCTTGGCCAACCCAATCAGATCCGACCGAGCAGCGCTGAGCGTGCTCGACGATCATTTTGCCAGGCTACTGCCCGGCGACTTCAACTTCGATGGCACGGTCGACGCTGCCGACTACACGGTGTGGCGCGACTCCATCGGTCTGACCGGCGCCGGGCTGGACGCCGATAGCAACATCGACGGCCGCGTCGACGATTTGGACTACGCCGTTTGGAAAGCCAATTTTGGCATGACGCTCGGCAGCGGCGCTGTCTCAGTTGCTGTGCCGGAACCAGGCACGAGCTTGCTATTGGCCGTCGGCTGCATTGGCATGGCAGCCTTTGGTCGCCAGCGTAGTTTGGGTTAACTCGCCACAGGCTCTGGCGGGGCCTCGTCCGACTCGAAGCCGCACGCCTTGTGCGCGCCATCGCAGAATGGGCGGCGGGCCGATTCGCCGCAGCGGCAGAGCGCGATCGCCGGCTTGTCGGCCGGGATTGTGAACGACTGGCCGCGCGAGTCCACCAGCTCGAACGGACCCTCGATCACGAGCGGTCCGTTGGGACGCATGCGTATTTTGACTTCGGCCATGGGAAGACTCCAAGGAAATGTTTGATGGATGATTGTAGATTGATGATCTGGAACCAACGGCTCAGCAAGATTTCAATCATCAATCATCAATCACTGTTCTTCAATCCCCTTTTCCGCCGGTGCGGCCGTGGCCGGCGCGGCGGCCGAGGCGGAACCGGATTCGGGAGCTGGAGAGTCCGTGGGACATTGAAACACAAATAGCACCTGGAGCATGTCGGCCTTGGTCGCCAGCTTTTGACTGGCCCGCCGGGCAAGATTCTCTTGAAGTTCGCCGCCCAAGTAATTGTCGGCCGCGCGACTTTCGATGGCCGCGCCGCCGGCTGGCCCCTCGGCGGACGAAGGCTTGGCCGCCGATGCGGACATTTTGGCCATGGGAGCCTGTTCCGCCTGGCCCTTAAAACCGTAGGCAAGTGCGCTCTGGTCGCTTGACGGCGATTCAGTTTTCTCCTCGGATTTAAAGCGCAGCCCGATTTGCGGCCCGCCATTGTTCGTGGAATAATAGTAGCGATCGTTGGATGGCGCCATTTCGACTTGCTGCTGGTTCTGGAAGCGGCCGCGATTGTATTGCTGGACGTCGAGCGTCGGTTCCTTGGCCGCCTGATCTTTTTGCGACGTCGGTGATCGCTCCTCGACGTTGATGGCGACGTAGTTCAACTGATCGGCCGAGATATCCTTGATGCAGGAATAAACCTGCGCCGGTTGGGCTTCGACAACGAGCACGTCCACGTTCTGCAGATCGCTCGGCTTTGACGTGTCGGCTGCGGGCGGATCTACGTCGATTTGATTCTTTTCCAAGAGCGCGTCGTATGTCCGATTCTGCATCGCCACGGGACTGCACTGGACGTTGACGATCATCGACGCGAAGCCGGCCGTTTCGTTGGGCTTCACCGCGTCAAGGACCGTCGATTCACTCCGGCTTACACGGCTGCCTCCCACCCCGCCACCACTACGAAAAGCGACCTCGTCGCGAATCACTGCGTTCTCCCGTGCGGGCGCTGGGGCCGGCACAGCACGCCGGGCCATGCTTGCCGAGGGTGGAACAGCCGTCGACTCGAGCTCCTCGACCGGTTGCAATTCCGGCTTGAGCGCGACAATGCCGTCCGAGGCCGTTGCCGCTGCTGGCGAACTGGGGGATTCGAGAGCCCGCATTTCCAAGCTCTTGTCCGCATCACTTCGGTCCCGCTCCACACGATCTTGGAGTGCGACCTGGCGAGGCAGATCACCGTTTTCGTCGGGGCGCCGCTCGAAGATCATCAACATCAGTCCGGCCGCAATGGCGGCGCCGGCCCAGAGCCAGGCCCGCTTCGAGCGGCCGAAGGGGATGGATCGTACGACATCGCCGGGCCCGCGTGCTGAAGCACGCTCTCCCGACACCAGCATTGCTCGCTCGGCGCGTCGCAACACGGAGTCGCGGAGGTCCGCGCTTAACTTCTCTGGAGGCAATTCCTGCATCACCCTTGACACGCTCCGCAGCTCCTCGAGCAATCGCCGCGCCGCCGGATCGGCCGCCAACCGCTCCTCGACGCGCGCACGCTCGTCCGGCGGCAGCTCGTCGTCGAGATACGCGCTGAGCAGTTCGTCGTCGAATTCAAAGGGTTGTTCGGTAACCGTCATCTCACGTCAATCTGCAATCGAGGCAGCTTCGTCGTTCATCACTTTCGCCAAGCGGTCGCGCAGCTCCAATCGCGCGCGGAACAGTCGGCTGCGGACCGTGCCGACCGGCAGCTCCAATATCTCCGCTATCTCTTCATACTTGCAACCATCCATCTCGCGGAGCACGATCACCTCGCGAAACTCGGCCGAAAGCGCCGCTAGTGCGCGGTGCACTTGGACGGCTCGTTCGCTTAGGTGGAGCCGCGCCTCGGGCGTCGGCTCGGCATCGACCGGCTCGCGTCCGCAGTCGGCCCGATCGTCGTCGAGTGAGCGCGTCGGGCGTTTGCGGCGGGCATGACTCATGGCCGTGTTGAACGCAATTCGATATAACCAAGTGTAGAACGCGCTGGAGCCGCGAAACGTGTCGAGTTTGACAAATGCTTGTACAAAAGCGTCCTGGGCCGCGTCGTGGGCATCTTCGGCCGAGCCGAGCACGCGGACCAGACTGTTGTAAAGTCGATCCTGATACCGCAACACGAGCTCACCGAACGCCGCGGGCTCGCCGGCGAGGGTCCGGCCGATGAGCTGGGAGTCGATTTCCCGGCAGCCAATTGCCGGGGAGCCGTCGCGTAGGGCGTTGTCGCTCAAGCGATCTCTCGTTCCATTGGATGCGACCAGGACAGAAAAAGTTCCCGCAAAGGGCCATTGTTCCGGATCGTGCGGGCAGTTGTCAAACTCGGCAAATCCGGTCCAATATCGGTACGACAGGCTGGCAAGCCGAGTTCGCTTTTGGCCTCCCTTTTTGTTTTTGCGCCAAGACGCAAAGGGGCAAAGGACGCAAAGAAAGCATGTAGAATATGGTCGGCATAAATGGCGATGGTCCGCTGGCGGTCGGTGAAATCCAGATTGTCATCTTCCTTCCTCCTTGGCGATCTTTGCCCCTTGGCGACTTGGCGCTGAAATGTGTTGTGATGTCGACGATTAAGCACGATCCGTTGGCCTGGATTGAAGAAGAACTTGCCGGCTTGGAGCGGGCGGGCCTGCGGCGGCGGCTGGCGGTGCGCGAGAGTGCCCAGTCGGCGACCGTTTCGCTCGACGGCCGCGAGCTCGTGAACTTCGGCTCGAACGACTATCTTGGCCTGGCTGCCGATTCGCGACTCGCGGCGGCAGCTCGCGAAGCCATTGAGCGGGAAGGGTGGGGCAGCGGGGCGAGTCCGCTGGTGAGCGGCCGCGCGGCGAGCCATGCGGAACTCGAACGCCGGCTCGCGGAGTTCGAAGGGACCGAAGCGGCGCTCGTCTTCCCTTCCGGTTTCGCCGCCAACGCCGGCACGATCCCGACGCTCGTGGACGAAGGGGACGCGGTCTTCGCGGACGCCAAGAACCACGCCAGCCTCATTGACGGCTGCCGGCTCACGCGGGCCGAGCGATTCATCTACCCGCATTGCGATTGCGACGCGCTAGAGCGATTACTCCAGGACGCTGCCCACTTCCGCCGCCGGCTGATCGTCACCGACACGCTCTTCAGCATGGACGGCGACTTCGCCCCGCTGGCTGAGCTCGCCCAGCTGGCCGAGAAATACGACGCGATGCTGCTCGTGGACGAGGCCCACGCCACGGGTGTGCTGGGAGAAAGGGGCAGCGGACTCACCGAACAACTCCACTTACACGATCGGGTCCACATCCGCATCGGCACGCTCAGCAAAGCGCTCGGCACGGCCGGTGGCTTCGTCTGCGGGCGGCAAGCGCTCATCGACTGGCTGGCCAACCGAGCGCGGCCTTACGTCTTCTCGACCGCCCAACCCGCCGCCACCAGCGCTGCTGCAATTGCCGCCCTCGACATCGTCGCCGCCGAACCCGAGCGCCGTCGCGAGCTCCTCGATCGGGCCGCCGCCCTCCGCCTGCGGCTTGGCGAACAAGGCTGGAACACCGGCACCAGCGAAAGCCAAATCATCCCGCTCTACCTCGGCGACCCGGAGCGCACCATGCGCCTAGCGGCAAAACTCCGCGAAGCAGGTTATTTCATTCCCGGCATCCGCCCGCCGACGGTCCCCGAGGGCGAATCGCTGCTGCGAATCAGCCTCTGCTACCACCACACGCCGGCGATGATCAATGCTTTTCTCGACGCACTCAAAAGCTTCCGTTAAGTAACACGAGAATTTGACTTTCGGCGCTCGCCGAAGTAAACTAGTCGAAGACTAGTCTAAATTTAGAGCGCTATGGCGACCGATCGATCACCTTCCGATTCCGTCGGGGCTTACGAGGCCAAGACGCACTTCTCCGAGCTACTGGCACGAGTTGCCGATGGCGAGGAATTGACCATCACGCGTCACGGCGCCCCCATCGCTCGGCTTGTTCCAGTTCACAAGAAGGCCACGTCGCACGAACGCTACGCCGCGATCGCTCGAATCAACGAGCTTCGGCAGCGGCTTTCGCTGGGAAATCTGACGGTCAAACAACTTCGCGCTGAGGGCCGTCGGTGAGCGCCGCCTTCATCATCGATTGCTCGATTACGATGGCTTGGTGCTTTGCCGATGAAGCAACCCCCCAGACGACGAAGATTCTCGACCGACTTGGCGAAGAGACCGCCCTGGTTCCGCCGCTCTGGTTTCTCGAAACTACGAATGTGCTGGCCATGGCCGAGAAACGCAAACGAATTACGGCGGCCGAAAGCGACACGTTCTTGGCTCTGCTGCAAACGTTTGATTTTGAGATTGACGAAGTTGGCACCGACCGGATGCTGACCCACATCCTACCACTTTGCCGAACCCATAAGCTGACTAGCTACGACGCAGTCTACCTCGATCTGGCTTTACGTCGCGGACTTCCACTGGCGTCGCTCGACGAGGACCTGCGCCGTGAGGCGAAGACGCTCGGAGTTCCCCTGTTGGGGAAGTGAATACGTGAACCGCACGGCTTGGTTGGACCTCGGTTGTTTTCTTCCCGGCATCCGCCCGCCGACGGTCCTCGAGGGCGAATCGCTGCTGCGGATCAGCCTCTGCTACCACCACTCGCCGGCAATGATCGATCGGCTGCTGAATACTTTGGCGACGTTTCGCTAACTTGTGGCAAAAAATACGCGAATCCGAGTTGCCTGGGCCATTCCGGCCAACCTAGAATTACGGAGACGGCGAGTTCTCGTACGGGACACAAGAAAGTCATGGTCTCAGCAAATCTGAACGATCTGGTGCGACGCGCCGAAGAGGTCTACGCGGTTAAATTGCGTAGCCAACTCGAGGCGAATCACCGCGACGAATTTGTGGCGGTGGAACCAGAGTCAGGAGATTTCTATTTGGGCAAGACGCTCAGCGAGGCAATGGGTGCCGCGCGCGACGCCCATCCCGATCGGCTGTCTCACGCGATGCGAGTCGGACACCCGACCGCACTACATTTCGGCGTCAGCCTGCGATGATTGGGAGAGTCAACACTTCCGGCGCGGCGCTCGTGGAAATTGAGCTGCGGCCATCCGTCGATATGCCGGGGCGACTGATCACGGCATGGATCGATACCGGCTTCACAGGAGAGCTTGTGCTGCCGCAGTCGGTGATAGCAGATCTATCTTTAACTTTGACCGGAACCGTGAGCGCCGTTCTCGCAGACGGGTCGCAAGTTGTATTGGCGACTTATGAATGCTTTGTGATCTGGTTCGGTTCGCCGAAACGACTCGAAGTGGTTGCTAACGAAGGGACGCACCCGTTGTTGGGCGTGGGTCTGCTTCTCGATTGCCAGCTAATGATTGATTATCGCTCGAGGCTCGTCACGCTCGAGTGAATGCGATTCGCGACATCTTCTTGCCAATGACCCGTGCGACGGCATGATCGTGCTTGTCGCCCAGGTTTTCAACGCTACTCTCGGCGGGCGCACGGCCAAATTAACGCAGCGGCTCATTCGACGCCGGACACCAACCGCACCCCGTTTTTCGCCGGAACTGATCGCCGGTCGCAGCGGTCGTGCGGCCGGTCCCCGCTCGTGGCGGCAAACCTTTGAAAAACAACGGGTTATGGCTGTTTGCGGGCGGCCAAATTGCTTGACCCACCTCGGAGCCCCATTTATCATCGAGATAGTACAGATCGCCTAGCTTTTCCGGTCGGACGAAGTGGCACCTTGCGCCGCCCTCGCTCCGACCGCGCCCGCCCGAGATTCAGTCCCACAAGACCATTCCCCGCGAGTCGACGCTTGATCATCTGGATCGTCATCCTGCTGCTGTTCCTCGCGTCGATCGTCGCCGCCTATTTCGGCTCGCGCTACTGGCATTGGGCCCATGTGACGCTGGTGGTGCTGATCTTCATGACGGCGGTCGGCTTCTTCGTGCTGGCGGCCGAGACACTGCGAATCAATGCCGTCTTGCGAAAACAGGCCAATCAGTTAGAAACTCAGCTCACGCAGACCAAGACCAACATCGAAGCGCTCGATCGCGGCACCCGCAATTCGCAAGTCATCAATCAGCTGTTGGGACTCGAAGTGAAAGTGTCGGAAGAGGCGGACGAGGTCCCCAGCGCCGGCGAGCTGGAACACGAGCTCTATTTGGCGACGCGGCTCCGCGGCCGAGTGTGGCGGAAAGTCGCACCCACCGGGTTCGATCCGCAGACGGGCACGCTGACGGTAAACGTCGAGCAGCCGCAGCCGTCGGGCATCGAGCCGAACAAGGTTTTGTTTCTGTTTGAAGACGGTAAGCCGGCCCATCCGGAACCGACCGAGGGTCCGCAGTACCTGGGCGAATTCCGCGTCACCGAGTCCGATGGCCCGCAGGTGAAACTGGTGACTGTCAACGAACTCGACAGCGTCGAAAAGGAACGGATCACCAAGAGTCCTGGCAATTGGGCGATGTACGAAACCATGCCGGTCGACACACTGGACCTATTCGCCGGCAAAAATGCCGACGAGCTCGGCAAGCTGCTGCCGGAAGAGTCGGTCGAAGAGTATGTGCGTCAGGGCACACCGGCCGGCCCGGACGACGATGAATGGCACGTGGTCGGCTACGACGAGGATGGCAACCAGCTCGGCCCGGACGATCTCGCCAAGGCCGTGAAGAAGACGTACCAGCGGCGGCTGCGCGACTACGCGACCGAATTCTCCGAACTGAACCGGCGGCGGGTGCTCTTGCTGGCGAATATCGAGGCGGTGACCGAGGACAATGTGAAGCTGAAGGCGGCGCTCGCCAGCGCCGAGAAGCTGGCGCGTTCCGCGAAGACGAAATTCGCAAGCTCACGATCGATCTGGCCGGCGTCACGAAAGAACGGGCGCTGATCGAGCAGCATCTGGCGGCCGTCGAGCAGCAGCTGGCGACGGCCCGCAAGTTGGTCGACCAGGCGATTGCCGAAAACCGTCGCTTGGCCGACGAGCTGGCCCGTCGCGCGGCGTCGCGTCCCGAGCGATCGGGCAACGCGGCGAGCCCCGGTCCGCTGGCGGCAAGTCCGTAGGCCGCCGCGGAGTTTCGCTTGATTGTTCGTTGATTGCGAGCACTTTGCCGCCAAATGGCGGTGTCTTATCCGCCGCGGCCGCGTACAATGCCGTCGTTCTTCCAGTAAGTAAGAGTGCGGGGCCAACCGAGTTCTAGACCAGCCTCGCCGCTAAATTCATAGGCGCTGCCATGGGCATCTACGATCGAGACTACGAGCGACAACGCAGCGACTACAACGACTCGCCCGGTTTCCACCTGGGCGGCGAGATGAGCTGGACCACCAAGCTCGTGATCGTGATGGGAATCGTCTACGTGGTGCAGCTGCTCACCAAGTCTGGCGGTCCGAGCGGGGAAGGTTGGTTCACCGATTTCTTCGCGCTCAACGGCAATCTGCCGCGACAGCCCTGGATGGCGTTTCAGCTCATCACGTACGGCTTCTTGCACGATGTGAACGACCTGAAGCATATTCTTTTCAATTGCTTCGCGTTGTGGATGTTCGGTCGCTCGGTGGAAGGACGGTACGGACCGAAAGAGTATTTGACTTTCTTCCTGGCAGCGGTGGTGGTCTCCGGCCTGTGCTGGTTAGGGAGCGAATGGGTCGTCAATCGGCAATTGGTGGGCTACACGCTGGTAGGTGCGTCGGGCGGCATCGCCGGCGTGCTGCTGCTGTTCTGTCTCAATTTCCCGCAGCAGCAGATCTACATCTGGGGTGTGCTTCCGATGCGGGCTTGGGTGTTTGCCCTGATATTCCTCGGCATGAACTTGTTCGGCACCGTGGGCGGCGATGGTCATGTCGCCTATACGGCACACATTGGTGGGGCGGTATTTGCACTGGTTTACTACAAGTTCGGCATGCGACTCGGCAATTGGCTGCCCGGCCGGTTGAAAATACCCAAGCTCGGTCGTCGGCCGCCCTTGCGCGTGCATGATCCGGCCGACGACGTCGAGGAAGCGACGGAGGACGTCGTGGACAACATCCTCCGCAAGATTCGCGAGCACGGACAAGACAGCCTCACCAGTCAGGAACGACGTATCTTAGAAGAGGCCAGCCGCGAATATCAGAAGCGGCGACATTAGGGCGAAAGCTGTTAGCTATTAGTCGTAAGCTTTT
This sequence comes from uncultured Planctomycetota bacterium, assembly GCA_963847905.1. GTDB lineage: Bacteria > Planctomycetota > Planctomycetia > Pirellulales > Lacipirellulaceae > DASYDU01. The sequence goes on from CAWKBP010000015.1 coordinate 475,921, forward strand.
AGCCAGACAGCTTTCCATTGATCACATTTTTTGGCTAACAGCTAATAGCTAACAGCTTAAGGCTATTCCAATGATCATTGCCGTCACCGGTTCGACTGGGTTGGTGGGTTCCTCATTGGTGGCGGCGCTCGAAGCACGCGACCACCTGGTCCGCCGCATGGTGCGGCATGAGATCACCGATGGCGATCACGAGATCCGTTGGAATCCGGACACGGGCGAGATCGACGCGGCGGAGCTCAATGGCGTCGACGCGGTGGTCCACCTCGCAGGCGAGAACATTGCCGGTGCGCGCTGGACGGAAAAATTCAAACGCCGCATCCTCGAGAGTCGCGTCAAGGGAACGCGATTACTGGCCGACACGCTCGCCGGCCTGGAGATGAAGCCAAACGTTTTGATCAGCGCCTCGGCCACCGGCTACTACGGCAATCGGCACGACGAGGAGGTCGACGAGCTCGCACCCTCGGGCAATGGATTCCTGGCCGAGGTTTGCCGCGAGTGGGAAATGGCCGCCGAGCCAGCCCACGACGCGGGCATCCGGCTGGTAAAACTGCGGATCGGCCCCGTGCTCAGCCCCCAGGGCGGAGCACTGGCGAAAATGCTCACGCCGTTCAAGCTGGGCCTCGGTGGCGTGATCGGCAGCGGCCGGCAGTACTTCAGTTGGATCGCGCTCGACGACCTGGTGAGCGCGATCGTGTTCGCCCTGGAAAACGAGTCGCTCGTCGGCCCGGTGAACGCCGTTGCCCCCGGCGCGGTCACCAACCGCGAGTTCACCAAAACGCTCGGCCGCGTGCTCGGCCGGCCGACGATCTTCCCGATGCCCGCGTTTGCCGCGCGCTTGGCCTTCGGCGAAATGGCGGACGAGATGCTGCTCGGCGGCGTGCGCGTCGCGCCGCACGAGCTCATAAAAACGGACTTCCCGTTTGCTTTTCCGGAACTGGAACCCGCGCTAAGGCACCTGCTCGGCAAGTAGCTCGCTTAACGCGGAGCACCTACCTCATTACTCCCCGCGACATCAGGAAGTCGGCGAGCTGTCGATGCCCGCCCTGTGCGGCCAGGGTGAGTGCATTCTGCCGCGATGAATTCGTCGCTTGGAGGTCGGCCCCTTTCTCGATCAACAGTTCGGCGACGCGCAGGTGTCCATTGGCACAGGCCAACAGCAACGGTGTTGCTCCGGCGGGATCCGTGGTGGTTTCCAAATCCGCCCCTTCGGTAAGGAGGCCCCGGACGCGTTCGAGGTCGCCCTTGGCCGATGCGTCGCAGAGCTTGTCGGCAAGTGCGAGAGCGCGATCCTGGGAGGCTAGCCCGAACACGGCCCTGTAAGTCTTTGTCTGATCCGTGATTTTCCAAGGATAGAATTCCTGCTCCGCGAAACGATTGGCGTCCCCTTTGGCGAACCGGTGAATGCCGGCCGCGGTGGCGAGGTAGAGCGAATCCCGCAACCTGCCGATCGCTGTGATCCGTTCGCCCGAGTCGAGCGTGGCGACGACATCCCAGGCCGACAAGTCGTCCGTTAACCGCCGCACCTCGTTGCCGGCAGGGATCAACACTCCGTGTGGAGTGAATGCGGCGGAATCCAATGCAGCCGTGGGCAGATTCAGCTTGGAACTACTCCAGCGGTGAAACGTTTTGTCGAACAGCAATAGGTCCTTTCGCCCAGCGAATAAGACGACGGAACTAGTCTCGCCGATCGGCCAGTGATCGTCGCCGCGGGCCATGGCCCAAGGGAACCCAAAGTGTTCCCACCTGGACTGCCCTGGAACGTAATGACAAACCGCGTTTCCACGCAGCGCGTCGTGAGTTCCCTGAAATCCCCAGAGCTCGCCGTCGGGCCCGATCACAAATCGGTTCATCGAGGGTCGATAGTAGCCAGGTCCCAACCTCTCGGAGTCCGCGTCGGTGACCGGGTTGAGCTCGATCTGCTGCCAGGTCTTCAGCCAAGTATCAAAAACTTGCAGCGGCTCGTAGGGTGCGCTGATGCAGAAGTGCTGTCCAATGGCGGCGACTTGGCTGAAGTAGCGGCAATCTTTTGGGGGCTTTTCCCACGTCGTGACGCTTTGATCCGCGGCGCTAAGCCGGACGAGGCTCTTGCGATCGAGTTGGATGGCGATCGCTTCTATCCCCACCGCGTTCCAATTCGGACCTCCGTTCTCGAATAGCAGAGTGACTTGCCCCGACTTGAGATCGAGAAAACCAATCGGCGCCGAACGGCTGCCGGGAAGCCGCCCGCCAAACCAAACGCCCGACTCGACGGGCACGATCTGACCAGGGGCGAGTTCCCTCGGCTCGCCGGCGATCTTGGAAATCACCCATTCCTTTTCCGCCCGAGGCGCTTCCGCAGGGATTTCTGGTTGGGGTCCCGCGGGTTGAAATCCGCTCGTCCGCGGGCGAGGACTTTGCGAGGCGAGAAACTGCTCCAGCGTTTTCTCGTCGGTGACAACATGCGTCATATTGAAATAGTAATAGAACAGGTGACGCACACCGGCATCGTCAAATTTCAGGTCGCCAATCTTCTCTGCTTCTTCGTACAGCGAGCGGCGGGCATCGAGCGCCTCGGGACCTGCCTGCTGGAAGATGACTCGGCCGCCATAAGGTCCGCTGTAACTCGCGCTCGGTCTTGCGGGCAACGATGAACATGCCGCGCCAATTCATCGGGGACTTCGTCACCGGCCGAATTGCGCAACATGGGCAGCACGCGTTCGATCAGCGCCTGCTCCTCGACCAGCTTGTTCTTTGCTTCACTCGACAGGTTAGGCGACGCCAACTCAGCTTTCACTTGCACAAGTCGATCTTCCGTTTCCTGCAAGTGATTTTGCCGCTGCTCGCGCGACGTTCGCTTGAACTGGGCAATGTCCTGGTCGGTCGCCTCGATTTGGTGCTCCCGCACAAATCGATCCCGGATCGGCTTGTCAAAGGCCAGCGTGATCCGCCCCATCAGCTCCCACTGTTGTGTATTGCGCGAGTCAAACGTAAGCCCGGTATCGATCGGAGCGGTGAGACCGACGTCAGCCGCCGTGACGCTCTTCCCCAGCACGCTGCCGACGACGCGATCCGGGTTGGATTGGTTTTCCGCAGGCCCCTCGGCCTGAACCTGAGTCGGAACGATCAACAGCAAGACAATTACCAGCGAAGAGAGCTGAGATGCGCATTGTCCAACCTCCGGATAGTATCGGTGCCGGCAGGATCGAGCCGAATGACCGGACTCGCTTGTCCGCCCTCCAAGGAGCGGATCGCGCCTAGTATACCCCCGACCGCGGAAAGACGCCAAAGAAGCCCGAATTGTTCGACGGCGCTCGCGGCCCGGTGAGCGCGACTTAGGCCACCAGCCCCGCCGAAGGATATGGCTCGCTGATTCGATTATTAACCGGCCAAATACTGACGATTGAGCCCCCATTGGCCGTTGTCCGCGGGGCGGGTAAACTTAGTTGTTTGGTGAAAGTCTTTGCTTTCCCCGCAATGTAACGGCGAATGTTGCGGCCGAATGGGCGGTTCGCGCCGCGCGCGAACCACGCTCCGGATGAAAGTCTCCTAATGGCGATGCAATCGCAAGTCGTAGTTCTCGGCGGTGGGCCGGGTGGGTATGCAGCCGCATTTCTTGCCGCCGATCTCGGGCTCGAGGTCACGATCGTCGAGGCCGACCCGCGGCTGGGCGGCACCTGCCTGTTGCGCGGCTGCATTCCCTCGAAGGCGCTGCTGCACGTCGCCAAGGTGATCAGCGAAGCGGAAGAGATGCTCCAGTGGGGCGTCGAGTTCTCCAAGCCCAAACTGCAAGTCGACCGCATGCGGGCGCGGAAAGACGAGGTCATCGCCACGCTCACCGGCGGACTCGCCCAGCTGGCCAAGCGCCGCAAGGTCCGCGTCATCAATGCCCGCGGAATTTTCGTCGATTCGCAAACGCTCCAGCTCGAGGGCGGCGACACTTCGACCTACGACAGCGAACGGATCACGTTCGACCACTGCATCCTGGCGACCGGCTCGGTCCCCGCGATGCCGAAGCAATTCAAAGTCTCGCCGCGAGTGATGGATTCGACCGGGGCGCTGGCGCTGGAAGACATTCCCGAGTCGCTGCTCGTGGTGGGCGGCGGCTACATCGGCCTCGAAATGGGAACCGTGTACGCCGAGATCGGTTCCGCCGTGACCGTCGTCGAGATGCTCGATGGACTGCTACCCGGCGCCGACCGCGATTTGGTGAAGCCGCTGGAGAAGCGCCTGCGAACCAAGTTCGCGGGCATCCACCTGGGCACGAAGGTCGTCGAAATGAAAGACGCCGGCGGCTCAAATTCCGGCAGACAGGTCGAAGTCAAGCTCGAAGGACCGGAGACCAGCGGCACCTTCCTCTACGACCGCGTGCTGGTTTCGATCGGCCGCCGACCAGTCACGGCCGGGCTCGGGCTCGAGAACACGCAGGTGAAGGTCAACGAAAAGGGCTTCGTCGTCGTCAACGAGCAGCAGCAGACCACGGATCCACACATCCTGGCGATCGGCGACGTCGCAGGCGAGCCGATGCTCGCCCACAAGGCGTCGCACGAGGGCAAAGTGGCGGCCGAGGTGCTCGCGGGTGAACCGGCCGCGTTTGAACCGCAGGCGATTCCCGCCGTGGTGTTCACCGATCCCGAAATCGCCTGGGCGGGACTGACCGCCGACGAAGCGAAGCGAACGGGCCGCGAGGTCGCCATCGCGCAATACCCCTGGCAAGCGAGCGGACGGGCGATCGCAATCGGCCGCACCGACGGGCTCACCAAGTGGATCATCGATCCGGCAAGCGACCGCGTGCTGGGTTGCGGGATCGTCGGTAGCGGCGCGGGCGAGCTGATTGCCGAAGCGGTCGTGGCGATCGAAATGGGCTGTACGGCCCGCGACGTCGCCGATTCGATCCATCCCCACCCGACGCTCAGCGAAACCGTCGCTTTTGCGGGCGAGGTATACTTGGGGACTGCGACCGAGGTTTATCGACCGAAACGTAAGCAGGCTGAAGTAGAGACCTGAAACAATAGCCACGGAGCGGTGCAGGGAAAACAACTATGGCCGAAGTGAAATCTTTCAACGTGCATTCGCCGATCCCCAATGACGTTGATCCGTCCGAGACGGCCGAGTGGCTGGAGTCGTTGGACTACGTGCTGGAGAGCAAGGGGCCGGAGCGGGTGCAGCAATTGCTCGCGGCACTCGAGGAAGCGGCGATTCGCAACGGGGTCGAACTGCCTTTCACGGCGACCACTCCGTACGTAAACACGATCCCGGCCGACAAGCAGCCGCCCTATCCCGGCAAGCGCGAACTCGAGCGACGGATCAAAAGTTTCATCCGCTGGAACGCGATGGCGATGGTCACCCGCGCCAACCGCGACCACGCTGGCATCGGCGGTCACATCTCGACGTTCGCGTCGTCGGCCAACTTATATGAAGTCGGTTTCAACCATTTCTTCCGCGGCCGCGGCGAGAGTGGCTACGACGGCGACCAGATTTACTTCCAGGGGCACGCGTCGCCCGGCATGTATTCGCGGGCGTTTCTCGAAGGCCGACTGACAGAGAAGAATCTGATCAATTTCCGCCGCGAACTTACCGAAGGGGGCGGCCTGTCATCGTACCCGCATCCTTGGCTGATGCCCGGCTTCTGGGAATTCCCCACCGTGTCGATGGGCCTCGGGCCGATCATGGCGATTTACCAGGCGCGGTTCAATCGCTACCTCACGGACCGTGGCATCCGCGACGTCGGCGATAAGCATGTCTGGGCATTCCTGGGCGACGGCGAATGCGACGAGCCGGAAACTCTCGGCGCGATCACGCTCGCTTCGCGCGAGCATCTCGACAACCTGATCTTCGTGATCAACTGCAACCTGCAGCGGCTCGACGGCCCAGTGCGCGGCAACAGCAAGGTCATCCAAGAGCTCGAAGGTACGTTCCGTGGCGCGGGTTGGAATGTGATTAAGGTGATCTGGGGCGCCGACTGGGATCCGCTCCTGGAGAATGACGAGACGGGCCTTTTGCAGCAGCGGATGATGGAGGTCGTCGACGGCCAATATCAGAAGTATGTCGTCTCGGGCGGCGATTTCATTCGCAACGACTTCTTCGGCAAGTATCCCGAGCTGCTGGAGATGGTCAAAAACTATTCCGACGAGAAGCTCCAGAAAATGCGCCGTGGGGGCCACGATCCGGAGAAAGTCTACGCAGCCTACAAGGCAGCGGTCGATTGCAAGGACAAGCCGACCGTGATCCTCGCCAAGACGATCAAGGGCTATGGCCTGGGCGAAGGAGGCGAAGGCCGCAACGTCACGCACAATCAGAAGAAGCTCAACGAGCAGGAGCTCCGCGAATTCCGCTCGCGATTCGGCATTCCGATCTCGGACGAGCGCGTGGCCGAGGCGCCGTTCTATGTGCCGCCCGAAGATAGCCCCGAAATGAAGTATCTCCGCGAGCGTCGCGCGGCACTGGGCGGACCGGTGCCATCGCGCGTGCCGAAGCCGGTGACGATGGAGGTGCCGAAGCTCGCCGAATATGAAAAAACGATGGCCAAGCTGGTGAGCAAGGGTCCCGGCAAAGAGATGTCCACGACGATGGGCTTCGTGCGGCTGCTGACCGACCTCTTGCGCGACAAGAAAATCGGCAAGCAGATCGTGCCGATCTGTCCCGACGAATCGCGGACCTTCGGCATGGAAGGTCTGTTCCGCCAGGTTGGCATTTACGCCCACCGCGGCCAGTTGTACGAGCCGGTCGATTCCGATCAGATCGCGTTCTACAACGAAACGAAAGACGGCCAGCTGCTCGAAGAAGGCATCACCGAGGCTGGTTCGATGTCCTCCTTCATTGCGGCCGGCACCTCGTACTCGGCCCACGGCGTGAACATGATCCCGATGTTCATCTACTATTCGATGTTCGGCTTCCAGCGGATTGGCGACCTGGTTTGGGCCGCGGCCGACTCTCGGGCGAAGGGTTTCATGCTCGGTGGCACGGCCGGTCGCACGACGCTCAACGGCGAGGGCCTGCAACACCAAGACGGCCACAGCCTGCTCAACGCGATCGCGTTCCCAACGGTCCGCGCCTACGACCCCGCGTATTCCTACGAAACAGCAGTCATTGTCTTCGACGGCCTGAAGCGGCTCTACGAAGAAGGCGAGACGGCAATCTACTACATCACGCTCGAGAACGAAAACTACGATATGCCGGAGATGCCGGCTGGCTGCGAAGAAGGCATCATCCGCGGCATGTACAAGGTGGCCAGTTTGGACGCTCCCGGCAAGCACCGCGTGCAGCTGTTCGGCAGCGGTGCGATCCTGCGTGAGGCGCTGCGGGCCCAGAAGATCCTCGCCGAGAAGTTCGAGGTCGCGAGCGACGTCTGGAGCGTGACCAGCTACACGCAACTGCGCCGCGACGCGCAGGAATGCGAGCGCTGGAACATGCTTAATCCCAACCAGCCCGCCCGAGCCAGCTACGTCGAACAGCAACTGATCGGCGTCGAAGGTCCTTGCATCGCGTCGAGCGACTACGTCCGGGCGCTCGCCGAGCAGATCGATCCCTGGGTGCCGGGCGGCCTGTTCGCATTGGGGACCGACGGCATGGGTCGGAGCGAAAACCGCTCGACGCTGCGGCGACACTTCGAAGTCGACGCCGAGTGCATCACGATCGCCGCTCTCTACCAGCTCAAGAAACAGGGCAAGTGTGACGGCGCATGTGTCGCCCGCGCGGTCGCCGAGCTGGGCATTGACCCCGACAAACAATCCGCGTTTTACGCATAATTTTCCGACAGATAAGCGGGAGACAAAATTTAAAAATAACTATTCCATTTCTCAATTTCCTTCAAAAAATACTTCCGCTGAATATCTGACGTTCATGGCCAATCAAATCACGCTGCCCAACTTGGGCGAGAATATCGAATCCGGCGACGTGCTCTCGATCCTGGTGAGCGAGGGAGACACCGTCAAGAAGAATCAAGACTTGATCGAAGTCGAGACCGACAAGGCGACGATGCCCGTGCCGAGTCCGTCGGCCGGAAAGATCGTCAAGATTCTCATCGCCGAGGGAGACACCGTAAAAGTCGGCGCGGCGCTGATGGAGATCGACTCGGCCGCGAGCGGAAACGGCGAGGCCAAGGCCGAGGAAAAGCCGGCCGCGAAGAAAGCAGAACCGACGGCAGAGGCCCCCCCAGCGCCAGCCAAAAAGAAGGCTCCTGAGCCGGAAGCCGAAGAGGACGAACCGGAACCGGCGCCCAAAGCACCGCCCAAGAAGGCCGCTGCTCCTGCCAAGGCGGTTGCGCCCAAAGTGAAGGTAGCCGAGCCCGTCGAAGATACTCCGGGCGATGGTCAAGCCGCCTCGGCGGCTGGCCCCGCCGTGCGACGCCTCGCGCGGCAGCTGGGCGTCGACTTGCGCTACGTACGCCCCTCGGGCGACGGCGGTCGCATCACGGCCGACGACGTGCAAGCCTTCGTCCGCGAGACGAACGAAAGCGTCGCAGCCGGCGCTCGCGCGGCGTCACGCCGCCGGGCCAACCCGCGTCGGACGATTTCGGCGGCGTGCGGGTCGAGAAGATGTCGCGGATGCGGCAAGCGATCGCCCGCAACATGGTCCTCTCCTACACGACGATCCCGCAGCTCACGAATTTCGACGACGTCGATGTGACCGAGCTTGAGGACATGCGCGAGCAGAGCAAAGGCGACTACGCGGCTCGCGGCGTCAAGCTCACCGCGATGCCATTCTTGATCAAGGCCATTGCTTCGTCGCTGCGGAAGCACCCAGTGGTGAACGCGTCGGTCGACATGGAGAGTCACCAGGTCATTTACAAGGAATACGTAAACGTCGGCGTGGCGGTCGACACGGAGCGGGGGCTGGTCGTGCCCGTGCTGCGAAACGCCGACCGCAAGAGCATCGCCCAGATCGCGGCGGAGCTGGATCGAATCGCCCAGAAGGCCCGCGACGGTGAACTCTCGCTCGACGACATGAAAGGCGGCACTTTCACGGTCAGCAACCTCGGTGCGATCGGCGGCACCTATTCGACGCCGATCATCAATCCGCCCGAGGTGGCGATTCTCCTGGTCGGCCGCTCGCGGATCGTCCCACAGATGAAGGGCAGCGCGGTCGAAGGCCGACTGATGATGCCGCTCTCGATCACGTACGACCATCGCGTGGTGGATGGCGCGGCGGCGGCGCGGTTTCTCAACGAGGTGAAGGGGTACCTCGCGGCGCCGGGGCGACTTTTGCTCGCACCGTGAACCAACTCCCCGCGTGCTGAAGCACGCTCGCCTGAGGCGAGCTCGCTTTAGCGAGCGGGGGAGTTATTTGGGCTTTTGGTACCGTTTGTACGGAACCCCTTCCAAGAATGCCTTGAGTTCATGCGAGCGGCGAATGGCGGGCTCCAGCTCGACATTCACATGCGTGTGCGGATAAAGCCGCCAATCGCGCACGATGCCGTGGCGAACCGCCTGCAGCAGCGTGTATCGATACGCTAACCGTCCCTGCTTCTCGTCGCGAATACAGCCGTCGAAGTAGCCCTTACCCTCGGCGTCACGCCAGAAGGGCAAATGCCGAGCCGGCAACAAATCATTCACGAGCTTGGCGACCGAGCCGTGGATCCGTTGCACCATGATTGGCAAGTTGTTGCCCACGCGCAGGTAACCGAGCGTGTGATAGTGATTGTCGACCAGCGAAGTGACCCAAGGCGTGAAACCGAACTCGGCGGCGTATTTGTCGAATTGCGTCCAGAAGACGGCCTTGGCTGGCTCGGATGCGAACGCGGAATATTGATCGCGGCAGCGGGCGGTGATGAAGTAGACCTGATTGTCGGCAAGCCAGTGCTCGAAGCGGTGTTGCTCGCCGCGCGTCGCGTTGGTACTTCGCGAGGTTTTCTCGACATGTTTGGACATGGGTGGGATTTTAACCACCCTGCGATGAGAATGCAACAAAATTCCCGCTCGCTGAAGCGAGCTCGCCTAGGACTATTGCTTGAGCCCCTCGAGCGGGAAACAGAGTACCGGGATCGCCATCGAGGCGACGCCCAGGATCCAGCGGAAGTCGTCCATCTCAACCGTATCGTCGGCGGTCGGTGGATGGTGGATGCCCATGATGATCACGAGGATCAGCATCGGCGTCCAGATCGCGGCCTGCTCGAGATTGAGCACCACGTAGGCGATCGCCACGATCGTAAACGCGCGGGCCAGCTTGTAGGCGTCGCGACCAAAGAGCGCATAGATTACGTGTCCGCCGTCGAGCTGGCTCACCGGCAACATATTCAGCCCCGTGATCAGCATGCCGACCCAGCCGGCCATGAAATACGGATTGAGCTGCGACACCGAGACCCATGCCGCGCGGTCGGCCCACTCGGGACGGAACCACTCGATCATCCAGCGAACGATCACGGGGTTGTAGAGCTGAATATCTTGCGGCGGCGGCGCGGTCGAGAGATCGAGCTTCATCACGCCGAGATATAGGATCGGAAACGCGACCGCGAGCCCCGCCAGCGGCCCGGCCACGCCGATGTCGAAAATCTGTTTGCGATTGGCCCGCATGCCGTCCATGCTGATCACCGCGCCCATCGTGCCAATCAAGCTGAAGGGCACGGGGATGCAGAGCGGGTAGCTGGCCGGGATGTGGTAGCGGACGGTCTGCAGGAAGTGGCCCATCTCGTGCGTGAGCAGGATCGCGATCACGCAGCCCATGTATAGGAGTCCCTGCTGCCAGTTCGTGGTGAGCGCCTGCCACATCTGGTCGGTCGAGCCAAACTGCTGCGGCTTCCAGTTGGCAGCCCCGACCCAATAGGTCGACAAACAGGTGGCGATGAACAACAGGATCGGCACCAGCCGGCGGCGTTTCGGCCGCGCATGAAGATGGGCCGCTGAGAGCTGCGCGTGCTGCGGCGGCTTCGCGGCGCGTTCGATCGCAACGGTTGCCGACATCGGCAGATTGGAGGGGGAAGCAGGCAGAATGGGCTGCGACGGTTCCGGCGGTCGCGGCTCAGAAGGTGGCGTCGTGCTCATGCGGTTAATCGTAGCAGAAGGTGAGTAGGCGAGTAAGTGAGTCGGCGGTACGCCAGGAATCCACTAGCGACTCACTCTTCCCTATATTTCGATGCTCTTCACCGCATTGGTGTTGCACGAGCGGGCGGCGTAGAGGCAGCGCTCCGCACTCTCTACGAGCCGCCAAGGATCAAAGTTCTTGGGCACGGCCGCCACCGTGGCAACGCCGGCGCTGATCGTGGCCGTATGGACTGCGGAGGCCACCTCCTCTCGTTCGGCGACGTCGCCCAAATCGGCAAGCACCTCGTTCGCCAAAGCCACTGCCTGGCGTCGCTCGCAATCAGGGAGAATCGCCGCCAACTGGACGGCGGTGATCGCGAGCACGGTCGCCTCACCCCCATACGAGCGACACACGCGCTCAAGCGCCTGCCGTAAGTGGGATGTGGCTTCGCTGTCAGCGGTCGCCAACATGGTGGGACAGTTTGTTTCCACGAGTAGCAGGCTCAGCTCCTGCCGTCGCGCGCGGCTGAGCGGCACGGCGGCCGAGAGTCTGTTCAATAACGCGACGATGCCGATCCCGCTATCGCCAATCGGTTCGGCAGCGGCTTGCTCTCCTTCGGTTCGTTCGTGTGGCGCGTGCCACTGATTCCATTTGGGACGCGGTTCGGCGATCGGCTCACACTGCGATTTTCCTTCGAGAAAGGCTCTCATGGCAATCGTCAGCTCCTGGGCTTCCTGCAACAGTTCTGTGTAGACCTCGTCTTCCGAACGATGCGGTCGAGATTGTGCGGCAAATTCCTCGGACAACGTCGACATCCGCTCGTGGGCCGTGGTCAGTAGTTCGACGTAGTTCTCGTCGCCCGCAAGCTCAACCGCCATCACGCCGGCCAGCTGCTCAACTTGCGGCTGGAGCTTTTCCACCAGCACCCCCAACCGACCTTTGGTAAGATCTTGGTACGCCCCGCCCGCCTGCAGCAGTTCCGGCAACACGTTGAAGCGGCTTTGGCCGACCAATTGCGCGAGCAGGTCGGCCAGGTGCAGGATCCGCGCCAGATCGGCGTCGGCAGAGATCGTCCGCACCAGCCGTTCGATTTGCTTGGGCGCTGCCACCGCGTCGACGAGTCGCTGGGGCAGCTTCCACTGGCGCATCAGTGCCAGCGCTGAGCTCGACATGGTCGAAGCCCAGGCTGTCGCGCTCGAGAGCGGAGAGGTCCGACCGTTGTACGATCACGCTGGCGAGCAGTTTCGCGTAAGGCTCGCCCAAATCGCGCAACAGCGCCAGGATGCCGATGTCTTGCATCATGCCCGCAATGAACGCCTCGTCGCCTTCTTCCTTCCAGAGCTCGGTGGCAAGCTGGCGAGCCGCGACAGCGCGGGTGAGCGTCGTCCGCCAATACCATCTCAGTTGTTCGGCTGCCATATCGGCAAACAACTCGTCGGGCAGGCTGAATCCGAGCACCAACAGCCGCAACGGTTTGTTGCCCAGTACGGTGAGCGCTTGATTCAAGTCGGCCACTTCCCGCCGCAGCCCAAAAAACGAGCTGTTCACCACGCGAAGCACTTTGCAAACGAGCGCCGGATCTTGTTCGAGCAGCTCTCGGAGCAGCCGCGGATCGACTTGCGGCTCGTTGGTGAGACGCACGATTTCGAGCGCGACCGTCGGGCGGCTATAGAGCGCCGCGGTGCGAGCGGCGATTTGTTCAACGCGCGAGAGGACTTCGTTCATGGTCGTGGGGATTCAATGTCGCGGGCAGGATTGCTAGATCGGGGCAGGGGAGGCGACGGCGGGTAGTAGCGCAAGTCTAGCTCACCACACGCACGATGCGATTTGCTAGCACGATCGGCAGAGCCGTTATTCCCGGCCCCACGCCCCTTCTGCACGCGATCTCCAGACGCGATAGGTTCTTTGGCCCACAGCGGTTAGAATCGCTCGCTGGGGACGGAGTCCCCAGGGCCACGGAGGGAGTCTCGGCGATGAACGATCGATCCAATTTCTTGTCTGCATACCTATTTGCAATCGCGTGCTGCCTGCTCGTCGAAGTGAGTCGGGCCGAACCGCCGGCGGTCGTTGCCACGGACGTTCCAGTGACCGTCGGACAGACGATGCAGAACGACGCGTCGCTTGCCGACGTGACATTTGTCGATCGCAACACGGGTTGGGCGGTCGGCGATCGGGGCGTCATCTGGCACACGGCCGACGGCGGCAAAACGTGGCAGCTGCAAGCGTCGGGCGTCACCTGCCGACTGACGTCCGTTTGCTTCCTCAACCAGTCCCGCGGCTGGGCCGCCGGCGGGGCGATGCGGCCCTATTCCCAATCTTCGCACGGCGTTCTCCTCGTCACCAACGACGGCGGGGCGACTTGGAACCAAGTCGAGCAGGCGACGCTTCCCACGATCTCGCGCCTGAAATTCTTCGACGCCGTTCACGGGATCGCGGCGGGCGGCTCGAGCGCCTGTATCCGTCCGGAGTGTTTACGACGGGCGATGGCGGCAAAACGTGGCAGGCGCTCCCTGCGGATGCCGGCGGCCAGTGGCTGGCTGCGGACTTCCCCGACCCTGAAACCGGCGCCGTGGCCGGAGCGGCCGGCCACTTTGGCACGCTGATGCGGCGGCGCGTGGTGAATTCGCCCGGCGCGATCGGCGGCATTCGGGCCTATCGCGCGCTCAAGCTCTCGCCGCCCACCGATGGCTGGCTCGTTGGCGAAGGCGGGCTCGTCATGACGACCCGCGACCTGGGCAATAGTTGGCAAACGCCACCCGGCGAGCTCCCCGCCTTCGTCCGCGAGAATTTCGATTTCCAAGCTGTGGCAACCGCCGGTCCGCACGTCTGGGTCGCCGGCTCACCCGGCACGCGCGTGTTTCATTCGTCCGACGGCGGCCACACGTGGCAACCACTGGCCACGGGCCAGAATGCGCCGCTCCGCGCAATCTCGTTCCTCGACGAAAACACCGGCTTTGCGGTCGGTGACTTGGGCACGATCCTCGCCACCGGCGATGGCGGCCGCACCTGGCAAGTTCAGCGCCGCGGTGGCGAGCGGGCCGCGATGCTGCTGGCGCTGGCGGGCGAATCCGACGTGCCGCTCGAACTTGTCGCCAAGCTCGGCGCCGAAGAGGGATATCTCACGGCCGTCAGCCTGTTGCATCCGACGATCGACGCGGCCGATGTGCGATCGCAAGAAGCAATGCTGCTCGCCGGCGCGACGGCCGCCAATTTTGCCTGGCAATTTCCACGGCCGCTTGATGACAACACACTCTCGGCCGAAGAACTGCTCACGGCACTCAATCGAGCGAACGACGGCCGCGCCGTCGAACGGCTCGAGCGCTACCTGGTCCGCCAACTGCGTATGTGGCGGCCCGACGTGGTGGTGACCCATCGCATCGCCCAGCCGGAAACCGATCCGCTCTCATCGATCGTCGAACAGATGGTCGACCGGTCGCTCCGCGCTGCCGGCGATCCGGCTCAGTATACGGATCTGACCGAAGAGGTGGGCCTCGATCCTTGGTTCGCCAAGAAGGTCTACGGAGTGCTCCCGGTCGGCTGGCGCGGCGAAGATCGCGTCACAACGGGCCAGTTTGCACCGCGACTCGGAGCGACGCTCGCCGATTGGGCGGAACCGGCGCGGCGACTCGTCCATTCGGCGCAAACCGCCGCCCCCGATGCAATCGATCTCGAGCTAAAAATCACCGGCGGCGATCTTGAGCCGCACGAAACGCGCGATGTGTTTGCCGGGATTCGTCTCGCGCCGGGCGGAGACGCGCGGCGACGGCTGGCAAATCTGCCCAGCGACGACGTCGACAAGCTTCGCCAACTCGCCACCCGCCGCCGACAGATGCGGATGCTCATCGAGCGATCACAAGGCAACGCGGCCTGGGCCGGACAAGTCGCGCACCTCACGGACGATCTCGACCCCGCGAGCGCCGGCGAGTTGTTGTTCGAGCTGGCAGAAGGCTATCGCGCCGCGGGCAAGCTCGACATGGCGGCCGACACGTTTACTTCGCTGGCCCGCCAGCAGCCCGACCATCCGCTCGTCGAGCCGGCACTGCGGTGGCTGGTGCAGTTTTATGCCAGCGGCGAAGCTGCCCAGCGGCTCGCCGACCGCGACGCGCAAAACTATCGCCCGGCGCCGGCGGAAATTACGTCTGCCAACGCCGTGCAACAAGCCAGCGCGGTCGCCAATGCAGGGCCGGTGATCGGCTTGTCGCGCGACAAGCGGCTCGAGCGGGCCGCGGCGCTCGGCCAGTATTTGGAAAAGGCCCGGCCGTCACTCTTTGCGGAGCCCGGAGTTCGCTTTCCGCTGGTCGTGGCCCAGCGGCAGCTCGGCTATGCGAATCCGGCCCAGCGATATTTTCTCACGCTGCGGTCGCTGCCCGAAAACGATCCCTGGCGCCGGAGCGGCGAGACGGAAGAGTGGTTCGCCAAACCGAACGAATCGCCGCCGCAGAAAAAGCTCGGCAACTGCCGCCGTGCATCAGAGCGCCCCCACCTCGACGGCAATCTCGATGAGCCACTCTGGCAATCCGCCGACCGCCTCCTCCTGAAAAGGGGTCAGAACGATTTGCCGCCCGCGACCGTCCGCTTCACCATCGACCACGAATTCCTCTACCTCGCGGTCGAGTGTCCGAAAGTGAAAGGCGTCGACTACACACTCGACGACCGGCCGCGGACACGCGACGCCGATCTGTCGGCCCACGATCGCGTCGTGGTGCGGCTCGATGTGGACCGCGACTACACCACCGCGTTTGAGCTGACTGTCGACCATCGCGGCTGGACGAATGACGCTTGTTGGAACGACGCGACCTGGAACCCGAAGTGGTTTGTCGCGGCAGCGGCCGACGAGTCGACCTGGACCGTCGAGGCCGCGATTCCGCTCTCAGAGCTGGCCCACGAACCGCCGGCGGCGAAGCAGGTTTGGGCCGCGTCGGTCGTGCGGTCGATTCCCCGCGTCGGCGACGAAAACTGGTCCGGCGATGCAACTTCGGACGATTCGCCCGATCGGTTTGGGCTGCTGATTTTTGAGTAGCAGCTGGCACAAAGAAACTCGACTCGCGAGCCGGGCCGTCCTCGGCCCCGAGTTTAATCACGGGGCCGGGGACGGCCCGGCTCGCTCACCAGCGCCATCCGACCAAAATCTCCCTCCGCCGCGCTTGACACGCATCGTTCTAATTCTTTAGAATACGAGCCGCTCGACGAACTCGAAAGGAGTCCATCCATGGCCCGACCCGCAAACAACCATCCAACTGACGGCGAACTCGAGATTCTGCGCGTCTTGTGGGAACACAAGTCGGCGCCGCTTGGCCAAGTTTGCCAAGCGCTCCGCGCCGACCGCGACGTGGCCACCACCACGGTCGCCACGATGCTCGGCGTGATGCTCGAGAAAGGTCTCGTGCGGCGGAAGAAAGGCCCACGCGGCAATCTGTGGTCGCCCGCCGTCACGCACGATGCCGCGGCGCGGGGCATGGTCGGCAAACTCCTCGACGGCGTGTTCGATGGCTCGGCCAGTCGACTGGTCGCACACCTCGTCGAAGGCGGGAAACTCTCCAGCGGCGAACTTGCCGAGCTACGCCAGCTCATCGACGACAATTCAAACAATGTCTCACGCAAAGGCGCGAAGGCGCAACGTTAAACCCTCAGCGAGATCAAATCATGATCGCAATTCTGCGGCTCGACGGGATCGACGTGTGGCAAGTGGCCGGTTGGACGATGCTGCATTTTTTGTGGCTCGGAACGCTCGCGGGTTTGGCGGCGAGCGTGTGCCGAATCCTGCTGCGGCGCGCGAGCGCGAATGTGCGGTATTCGGCGGCGGTGGTTTGTTTGGCGGTGATTGTCGCGTTGCCGGTGGGGATTGGTGCGTGGGTCAGCGCTAAGCCGCAAGCGATGCGGATAGCGGAGAGCCCTGTAAGCGTGCCGCCGACGAGAATTGCATCCCCAGCCCCCGGCTCTGCCGGGGGTTTAACCGGAGTTACGAGCGCGGACGGTTCGGTTCCAATCGCATCGGTTGTTGCGCGAATCTGCCGATGATACGAACACCATTTCAAACCCCCGGCCGACCCAGAAGCTGGGTGCCCCGCGGGAGCTGACGGACGTAATCGCTCTTATCCCGACTTACTTGCCATGGGTGTGGATCATCGGCACTCCGCTGACGTTTATTTTGCTGGCGACGGGCGTCGTCGGTGCGGAACGACTGCGGCGGACGAGTCGCGTGATCGATGATGGGCCGATCGCGGAAGCCTGCGCGCGGCTGGTCGAATCGCTGCGGATCGGTCGGCGTGTGACGATCGCCGTGTGCGAACGGATCGCGGCCCCGGTGCTCGTGGGCATCGTGCGGCCGATCATCCTGCTGCCGCCGGCCGCGCTCACCGGCTGGTCGCCGGACGAAATCGAAATGGTGCTGCTCCACGAGCTGGCCCACGTGCGTCGCTGGGACAACCTCGTAAATCTTCTGCAGCGGGTGATCGAGTCGCTGCTGTTCTTCCATCCGGCGGTGTGGCTGATGTCGACTTGGGTCCGCCGCGAACGCGAAGCGTGCTGCGACGCGGTGGTGGTCGGTCGCACAAACCGCCCACATGCTTATGCAGAGATGTTGGTCGCATTCGCAGCGCGCCTCAGTGAGCAAAGCGAGCCGGGGCGTCCCCGCCCCCGGGCTGGCGGTTTCACACACGACCGAGCCCGACCCAGCTCACTCGTCTCAAGCGCGATGGCAGCCGGCCCGTTGCGCGGTCGAATCCGCCAAATCCTCGGACTGCAAGACGACCCGATGCTGATCTCCGGCAAGTCACTAGGCGTGGTGATGAGCGGCCTCTTACTCGTGGCGACGCTGGTCGTGCTGAATCTGCCAACTCGCACCGAGGCGGAAGAATCGACCAAAGAGATCGCCGAAAACCTCGAGAAGACCGATGCATCGGTTCGCGACGCGGGCGAAGATCGGGCCGCCACGCAGAACAATCTAAAGAATCTATCGCTAGCGCTGCTTAACTATCAAGATTCAAAGGGCGCGTTCCCGCCGTGTGCCAAATTCGATTCGAATGGCAAACCGCTGTTGAGTTGGCGGGTACTCGTGCTTCCGTATTTGGATTCTGGGCATTTGGATCCAAGCGAAGCGAAGCTCTACGAAAAGTTTCATCTCGACGAACCCTGGGACAGCGAGCACAACCGCGCGCTCATCGCCGAGATGCCCAAGGTATTCAAGAACCCGCGGATCAATCGGACCGGTTTCACAAACTACCTGGCGGTCGTGGGGAGTGAATGCATGTTCGATGGCACGGGCAAGGGCATTCGACTCTCCCAGGTCACCGACGGGGCCGCGAATACACATCGCCCTCGTCGAAGCCGACGCCGATCTGGCCGTCGAGTGGACGAAACCTCAAGACTGGGAGTTCGATCGCCAACGCCGACCGCCGGCCTTGGGCGACTGTGGTCACGGACATTGGTTCGCGCATCCGGGTCGACGGTAGCGTTAGCTGTGAGTCAGATAACCAGAAATCCCCCCGACGAAGTCGGCATTCAGTTCACGCGCGCCGGCGGGGAGACAAAGAATTTGAGCGAATCCGCCGGTCAACGTGGATTGGACGGCGACGAGCTGGCCATTGGGGGCCTGAAGCCTGCAACAAAACCCGTCGATACATTACGTGCGAAGTTCATCCCCAGCGACACGAACCGCTACGAAACGAGGGCCTACAACATAGCAGACGCTCCAGTCGCTAAAGAACGGCTGGAATGGATCGTCGAGATGTTAAAACGCGATCCATCGGAACCGAGACCATCCTTTGGTTACAATTGGACGAACGACTCGACGCGGCTCGAGATCACTGCCCCCAGGGAGGGCCAGGAATACGTCAACACGATCATCAAGAACGCACAAGTTCGCTGGCCAACTTCAGTCCCCCTGGGCGAAGACGCACCACGGCGCTCCATGGGCTTCACGGTATTCCACGGGTCCCATTTGAAGGGGCGCGAGCCGGTTTGCGACGGGCGACGCGATTACAATCACCGAGATCAAAGGCACGTCGGAGACGTTTGAACCCGGCAACATATATCAGATCCAGGGAACGTACACCTTGGCGTCGCGGGACTCGCGCAAAGCTCGTCGGCGTACGTCACAGCGAAGAAATCGCCGAAGAAGGCATCAGCGCGACGTCCCCGAACCAGTCGATGAAAATCGAGGCGGGAGCGGGACGTTCATGCTGGAGATGCCGATGACGGTCCGCGGCTGGCCGCATGTGAGCTTCTATCCGGCCGACGGCGGCGAGGGTTTCGGCGGCGTCTACTTCGGCACGGGTGATTCGGTGCTCAAAAAGTGGTGGGATTCGAAAGAGCCAGCCGCCACAGAAGCTTTATCTATTCCGCTCGGCGAACTGAGTGAGAACGACGAGAGCACTCTGGCCGAATTATTTGCAACGGCTGGCGTCGTCAACCCGATCGAAACGCGGAGCTACCACATACCTCAGGAGCAGCAACAGGCGTACACGGAATTCTTAACAAAACTTAAGCGCAATCCGCTGACCGCTCAGATCCAGTTCGAAGAAAAATGGGATGATCAGCATGAAAACGTAGAAATCACCGCCCCAAGGATGGCCCAAACAGGGCTGTTTGAACCGCTCATTCAATTGGCCGGAATGCCGCAACAGTTCATATCAACTCATCCCGGCGATGCGAATTCGACTGCCAAATTCCCTTCGCTCGAAGAGCAGAAGCTAGCGGATGCGGCGTACAAGCGGCTTGGGCTGGAACTCGAAGCCGTCGGTGCCGAGGACCTCCAGCGTGTTCGAGCACTTGGCTATGACGGCGGCCTGTTGGTGACGGCAAATCGCGGCCAGCCATTTACATGGGACGAAGTGAAGAAGGGCGACATCCTAGTCGGACTGCATGTCTGGCCCACGAGCAGCATCCAACAATTGCTTGCGGTGCTCAATCGCGACGACCTGGCCGAACTCGATCCGCTGAAGTATTACCTCGTGCGGTCCGAATCGGAAGCGGACGGCGGATTTGGAAGGGCAGCGTCGGAGCCGAGAGACATCGTCGTATCTGGTCGGATTTCGGTTCCGCCGGCCGTGTTGCCGCGCCCACCGGCGCCGCAACCGGCTCCAACAATCTATGCGCCGCAGCCAGCGTCGCAGCCAGCACAAGGCCTGCCCGTCCCGACGATTCCGAACGCAGTCGAACCGGTGAGCAGAGATCCCTCGGTCGAGGCGCCCATAGCTCAAGTCGTGATCGATCCGGGAGAGATTGTACTCGACCCGATCGACCAAGGGCCAAGCCCGGAGCGGTGGCTCTCGCCGCCGCGCGTGGTCGCGGCGACGCCGCTCCCGATTCCCCTGGGGTCGATGAAGTCGTCGTCTGGCGACGCGCCAACCGACGAACAGGTCGACGAGGCGTTGCCGGCGGATCCCAAACTAACCATGATGATTCAGGAATTGATGCAGCTTCATTATCAGCTCAACATCCAAGACAGCGCCATGAATGGTGGCCGCTCGATAGAGGGTGACCAGCTCAAATCTATGATCGCCAAAAAACGTCACGCGATCGATCAGTATCGTCGAAAGTTGCGTGAACAACCGCGTCGCGTCCCGAAGTCGCAAGGCCTGCCGGTACCGTCAATTCCGAACGCCGTTGCACCGCAAGACGCGGCGCACCCATGGCCCACAGCTGTCGCTGCGCCCGAGCTGCCTAGATTGCCTGCGAGCCCGGCCCAGGCGGCGCAGTGGCCAAGTGAGCCGGTCGCGAGCGCTCCTCAACCGCGTTACAGCGAACAGGAAATACCGCCCACTCGGGCCGCAACGAACGGCAAGCCAACACTCCGCTACGATGGTAAAACCTTTGACGAATGGCGGACCGCCTGGCAGACCGAACTGAGTCTTGAGAAACGGCTGGAGGTTGTGAAGGCGCTGGCGGCCTTTGGGGCCAACGGCTATGGCAAACGAGCGGCCGAGTCGATCGTCGACCTGGCGGGGCAATATGACTGGACAACGACCAGCGAAAATCGGGCGAATACGACGCTGCTGGACGCGTGTGCGAGCGCGTTGGGAGCGACACCACACTCTGGAGACAGCGCCCAGCAATTGCCATATCAGATTCCAAGCAAGGACTCCCTGCCGGTGCTGCTGGACGTCGCCAAGAGCGGAAGCCCTCGGCAGAAGCTGTTTCTCACCTGGGTGCTGCCCAGGATCTCAGATCCACGTGCGGCCGAGGCCTTCTTGAAGTTGGCGAATGATCCGGATACTCAAGTCCGCCTAGGTGTGTTGATGCGACTTCCTGAAGTGAACTCTGGCGCTCCTAACGCAAAGGTGATCGAGCTGATTCGCCAAGCGTTGACAGACGAGCATACGCCGGAGTTGGATACTTTAATCATGAAACTCATCCACTATCGGTATGACATCAACGGTCAAATCGATCGCGAGAAGACCACGCTTTACTATCTTCCCGAGCTATTTCCCAACCTGTTCAACGCTTCCGAACAAGTCCGTCGCTCGGCGCGGTTGGCAATGCGTTACCTTCAGGCGGACGACGTGCCGACAGTCGTCAATCAGTTGTTAAAGGTGATCGACGAGACGCCGGACGCTTGGAAGCAAATTGAAGCGATACGTGCCCTGGCCGCGATCGGTCCCCCGGCCAAAGCGGCCGTGCCGACGCTTGAACAATTGATCGATACAAGCGAGACGGCATTCGTACCGGCCCTCCTAGCCAGCGCGAGGATTACTGGAGACCCGCCACTGTTAAGCGAATTCCTTGACCGACCTGGCGCAAAGTCGTTTCGCAACGAGCCAGATCTAGGCGATGCATATAGCGATGAGAGTTTTGCAACCTATCCTCCCGTGATGTACGACAAGGGAAAGTTCTAGTTTCTAGACTGCAGGGTATCGTGACAGCCAATTCTCATCCGCTATACTGCCATGCATGGGAATCCTCATCGGCATGGACGAAGCCGGCTATGGGCCGAACTTGGGGCCGCTCGTGGTCGCGGCGACGGCGTGGGAATTGGAGGAAGGAGCCGGGAGTCGGGAGTCAGGAGTCGGGGTAAGGCGGCAAGGGCATCCGCGGGCGGCGGCGTTTCCTTAGCGTCGGCGGCCACGCCGAAGGTGTGCGAGTTCGATCTCTATCGTCGCTTGCGCCGCGTCGTATCGGTTGCCCCGAGTAACACGTGCATCGCCATTGCCGATTCGAAGGCGCTCTACAAACCCGGCAATGGACTGCGGCAGCTCGAGCGCGGGGTCCACGCGATGTTGGCGGCGATCGGGCGGCCGGCGGCGTGTTGGTCTGAGGCGGTGGACTACTTTGCGGCCGATGCGGATGGCGCATGTCGACAGCTGTGTTGGCACGATGATTTCGATTGTCCGCTGCCCGTCGATGCCACTTGTGAGGAGCTGCTGCCGCTCGGCGGTCGGTTAACGGCGGCGTGCGACGGGGCGGGGGTGAGGCCGCTGGCGATTCGGGCGCGGCTCGTGTATCCGGCGGAGTTTAATGAGCTGTGCGAAAAGTTTGAGAGCAAGGGAGCGGCGCTGTCGCATGTGACGATTGAGTTGTTGCGGGAGGTGATGGGGGTGGCGCGAGCTCTGACGCGCCCGCTCGCTGAAGCGAGCTCGCCGGTGTATGTCGTGTGCGACAAGCACGGGCGCGGAATCGTTATGCGGCGTTGCTGCAGCATCACTTCGCCGAGCGATTGGATCGAGCCGGTGTGCGAAGGGCACGTCGAGAGCCGCTACCAATGGGGACCGCCCGAGTCGCGCGTCGAGTGTGTGTTTCGGATGAAGGGCGAGGCGTTTCTGCCGACGGCGCTGGCGTCGATGACGGCCAAGTACCTCCGCGAACTCTCGATGCGAGCGTTCAACGAGTTCTGGTGTGCCAGAGTGCCGGGGCTGCGACCCACGGCCGGCTATCCGACCGACGCGCCGCGGTTCAAGCAAGCGATCGCGGCGGTACAGCGCGAGCTGGGCGTGGATGATCATCTGCTGTGGCGGAATCGGTGATGGGGTATGATGTGAGAGCTAGCTAAACCGCAAGCGTTGCGGGGGCGCCGGTTCAACTTCATCCCGCCAATCGATTAGCCATGTTCGTCTACATTGCACGCCATGCCTGGGCCGGTGAGCGCGGCGATCCGCGTTGGCCGGACGATTCGCTCCGCCCGCTCACGCCGGAGGGCATAGCGCGGTACGAACGCGTGGTGCAACAACTCGTGACGCGTGGCTTGGCGCCGCAGCGGATCGCCACCAGCCCCTATGTCCGCTGCCGGCAGACGGCCGACTTGCTCGCCAAGGGCTTGGACGACAAGCCGCCGATTGTCGAGCTCGAGGATTTGGAGCCGGGTTCGTATCTCGACCCGGTGATCGATTGGACCAACCAGCAGGGCGGAGTCGACGTGTGCTGGGTCGGCCACAGCCCTGACGTCGAGCGTTTTGTCGCGGCACTGGTGGGCGACACCTCGGCCCGCATCCGTTTCGCGAAGGGCGCGGTCGCCGCGATCGAGTTTCACGCGGATGTGTACGCCGGCGGCGGCGAGCTCTACTGGCTGGCGACCGCGAAGCTGCTTGGAGTATAATCGCTAGGGTGCAGAATCTCAGGACGTAACTCAGGACGGGGCACGGCATGAAGCCGGCGGAAAAATACGACGCGGTGGTAATCGGCGGCGGGCACAATGGGCTCGTCTGTGCCGCATATCTGGCCAGGGCAGGGCAGAGCGTTTGCGTGCTCGAGCGGCGGCATGTGCTCGGCGGCTGTGCCACGACGGAACAGCTTTGGCCGGGGTACAAGGTTTCGACCGCTGCATACGTGATCAGCCTGTTCCTGCCGCAGATCATCCGCGAGCTCAAGCTCAAAGAATATGGCCTCAAGATTCTGCCGCGTTCGCCTTCGTCCTTCACGCCGCTGCCAGACGGCCGCAGTCTGTTGATGGGTGCCGACCTCTCGCTCTGCCACCGCGAGATCGCCAAGTTCAGCATGAAAGACGCGGTCGCGTATCCGCGCTACAACGGATTCCTGGAGCGCGTCGCCGAGGCGCTCGAACCGGTGCTAAGCCAGTCGGCCCCCGACCCGCTGCCGCTACCGGACGAGTGGCGGCACATCGGCATGAGCAAGCGGCTCCGCGATGGTAAGAAAATGTGGCAGCTGTACCGCGCGCTCGGCGAGCTCGGTGCCGATCTACCGCAGGCCGTCGAACTAATGACCGGCCCGGCCCGGCCGATTCTCGATCGCTGGTTCGAGAGCGACGTTTTGAAAGCGACGCTGGCGACCGACGCGATCATCGGCGCCTTTCTCTCGATCAGTTCGCCCGGTAGTGCGTATGTGCTGCTGCACCACGTGATGGGCGAGGCAGGTGGAGCGCACGGTGTGTGGGGCTACGTGCAAGGCGGCATGGGCGGCCTGGCGGCGTCGCTCGGCAAGGCGTGTCACGACCTGGGCGTCGATGTCCGCCGCGAGTCGCCGGTGCAATCGATCCTCACCGACAATGGCCGGGCGATCGGCGTGCGGCTCGAAGACGGCACACAAATCGACGCGAAGTACGTGGCCTCGAGCGTGGACGCCCATTTGACGTTCGAAAAGTTTCTCACAACCGACGAGCTGCCGGCCTATTTCCGCGAAGCGGTCGCGCGGATCGACTACGCGTCGGCCTCGGCGAAGATCAACCTCGCGCTCGCCGAGCCGCCGCGGTTCACCTGCCTGCCCACGGACGGCGTCGGCCCGCACCACCATGGCACGATGCACATCGGTCCGTCGCTCGACTATCTGGAGCGGGCCTATGACGATGCCAAGTACGGCCGGCCGAGCGAGCGGCCGATCCTCGAAATGACGATGGCCACCAGCGTCGACGACACGATCGCCCCGCCGGGCAAACATCTGTTGAGCATCTTCGTGCAGTACGCACCTTACAAGCTGGCCGAAGGGAATTGGGACGACATCAAGGAAGGGTTCGCCGATCGCTGCATCGAGACGATCGCCGAATACGCGCCGAATGTGCCGAACGCAATCGAGCACCGGCAGATTCTCTCGCCGCTCGACCTCGAACGGACATTCGGCATCACGGGCGGCAACATCATGCAAGGCGCGATGAGCGCCCACCAGCTATTCTGCTTCCGCCCCGTCGCCGGCTGGGCCGACCACCGCACCCCGATCCGCGGGCTGTATCTATGCGGCGCGGCAAGCCACCCCGGCGGCGGCGTGCTGGGCGCCTGCGGCAAGAACGCGGCCGAAGAGATGCTACGGGATTTGTAGCAGCCGTAAATCAACCACGACGACACGAAGGTACGACGAAAAAGAATTGCTAAGATACGCCCGTGGCGGTCTAATAGTCTCTCGTCGTGTCGTTGTGCCGTCGTGTTTACACACTGGTATTTTTGAGATGGCCCAGTTCTCGATGACCAAACGGATCGCGGCTCCCGTCGAATCGGTGTTCACTGCGGCGACCGACTTTGCCAACGCGGCCGCAAACATCCGCGGCATCGAGAAGATCGAACTGCTCACCGGTGGGCCGGTCGGCGTTGGCACCCGCTGGCGCGAGACGCGAAAGATGATGGGTAGCGAGTCGACCGAGACGATGGAAGTGGTCGGCTTCGAGCGGTGGAAGTGCTACACGATCGGCTGCGAATCATGTGGCGCGTACTTCGAGACGACGTTCCGCTTCGACCGCGACGGCGACGGCACGCTCGTCACGCTCGACGCCCGCACGGAGGCTCGCTCGCTGATCGCCAAGCTGATGTCGCCGATCGGCAACCTGATGTTTGGCAAGATGATGCGCAAATGCATGGGCGACGATCTGGACGACATCCGACACCTCGCGGAATCTCGGTCCGGCAAGGTTTAATCGCGTCGCGCTAGCCGCCATGGTGGCCGGCCGCTGACTGCTCAAGGGCAATGTGGCCAAATCCAAGGGCGCTCTGTCCCACAAATCTGCCGCATCCGTGATAGAATAGGGGCTTCATCACGTGAGGCGGAGCGTTGCCATTGTCTCGACAGACTTCTCACTATTGGCGTACGGCGCTACGAGCGCGCGTTCGAGAGCGGCCTCGTGTTCGAGAGCGGCGGCGGCTGCACTTCGAGTCGCTGGAACCGCGGCAGTTGCTCGCGGCCGCGAATTTGCTGGTCACCGAATTCATGGCCACCAACGCCGGGCTGGTGCCAGACGGCGATGGCAATTACGGCGACTGGATCGAGGTGTACAACGCCGACTCCGTGCCGGTCAATCTTGGCAACTACTATCTATCCGACAACGACGCTAACCTCGAGAAGTGGAAGTTCCCGTCGATCACACTCTGGCGCCCGGAGCGTATCCGCGTCGTGTATGCGTCGGCGCCGCTCGACTCGCAGGGCGAAGTGCTCTCGAACTACGTCGACGCCATGGGAAAGTACCACACAAACTTCAAGCTCGACTGCCGAAGGCGAAGACCTCGTGCTCTCCTACAAGGATCCGACGACGCAACTCGTTTCGCTGGTCCACGAGTACGCGGGCGGATTTCCGGACCAATTCCCCAACATGTCCTACGGAATCGCCAGCGACGGCATGCGCGCGCTATTTCGACATGCCGACGCCGGGCGCACCAATGGGGCCGGGCTGCTCGGCGTGGTCGAGGACACGAAGTTCAGCGTCGATCGCGGCTTCTACGACGCTCCGTTCCAACTGGACGATCACCACCAACACACTCGGCGGCCGCAATCTACTACACTACCAACGGCTCCGCACCGACGCCCAGCACGGGCACGCTCTACACCGGCGCCGCATCACGATCGACCACACGACCGTCGTCCGCGCGATCGCCACCAAGAGCAACTACCTTCCACCAATGTCGATACGCAGACCTATCTCTTCCTCAACGACATCGTAAGCCAGTCGGTGCAGACGGCCCTCGCTGCCGGCTATCCGAGCACTTGGAATGCCGACAATGGCACCTTCACCGCCGACTACGGCTTCGATCCGGACGTAATCGGCACATTCGACGCGAACGGCAATCCGCTGGGCGGCGATTTGTTCGGCGGCATCTACGCCGACCGGATCAAAGACGACCTGCTGGCGATTCCGACGATTTCGATCGTGCTCGATCCTAACGACATGTTCGGCCAGGACCTCTTCGGCAGCCCAGACGGAATCTACATCGATCCCCGCCAGGACCGCAATCCGGAGCCGGAGCGGGCGACGTCGATCGAGTGGATCACCCCGATGGTTCGACCGAGATGCAGGTTGACGCCGGCATCCAGATGCAGGGCGGTGCGTTTCGTTCCCAGTTCTGACACAAAAGCATTCGTTCCGACTCGTGTTCAAGGACGAGTATGGACCGAGCGAGCTCAACGTTCCCCTTGTTCGATGACGGGGCCGTCGACGAGTTCAACACGATCGTGCTGCAAAGCGACGGCCAACGACGGCTACTCGTGGAACGCCGGCCAACAGACGCTGCAATACGCCCGCGACCAGTTCGGTCACAGTCTGCAACAGGCAATGGGTCAGCCAAGCTCGTCACGACACCTACGCCCATCTCTACATCAACGGAATGTACTGGGGGCTTGTACAGCGCTGGCCGAGCGGCCGGACAACGATTTCGCCGCCAGCTACCTGGGCATCAATCCGGACAATTGGGACGCGATTCACGACAACGAGGCCGACAGCGGCGACTTCACTGCCTGGTTTCAGATGCTCGCCCAGTCGCAAGCGGCCGGCTCTTCGCTGACGGAGTACATGGAGCTCCAGGGCAAGAATCTGAACGGCACGCCGAGCCCGAGCAATCGCGCCGCTGCTCGACGTCGACGAACTACATCGACTATCTGATCATCAACGTCTGGGGCGGGAACGACGATTGGCCACACCACAATTTCTGGGCCGGCCGCGATCGCTCGCCGGCTGACCACCGAAGGCTTCCAAGTTCTTCCTCTGGGATTTCGACGGCGTGATGGGAAACAGCCGCAGCTGGTCGCCGCTCGATACCAAGACCTTCAATCAGGGAATTCACCGGCGACTTTCAACGTCGGCCAAATGCACGCCTATCTCAAGAACAATCCCGAGTACAAGCTCCAGTTCGCCGACCAGGTGCAGAAGTACTTCTTCAACGATGGCCTGCTGACACCCGACAATCTTGATGGCCCGCTATCAGGAAATCGTCGACCAGGTGGACGACGTCATCGTCGCCGAGTCGGCGCGGCTGGGGCGACATCCACTCCGCGGTACCGCTCACGCTGGCCGAGTGGACCATCGAGCGCAACTGGCTTTTGGGCACCTACTTGCCGCAGCGCTCCGCGATCGTGATGAACGAAATGCGCGAGTACGGCTTCTATCCCGCGACCGACGCACCGAACTTTAACCAGTTCGGCGGCTACGTGCCCAGCGGATTCGATCTGACGATGTCCGCGGCGGCCGGAACAATCTATTACACGCTCGACGGTAGCGACCCGCGGCTGGTGGGCGGCGCGGTGAACAACGGTGCCGCTTCAGTCTACTCGGGCGCACCCATCTCGATCACCGGCGACGTCACGGTGAGAGCTCGAGCATTCAACGGAGGCGAATGGTCCGCACTCAACGAAGCAGACTTTACCACCACCGTGCCTGGCGACGTGACGAAGCTGCGCATTACGGAGTTGCAGTATCACCCGGCCAACTTCCCGGGCGTGGTCGACGACGAGGACCTCGAGTACATCGAACTGCTGAACACGGGCGGCTTGGCGGTGAGCCTCGACGGCGTCGAGATTGGCGGCTTCGCCTCGAATCCGTATGTGTTTGACAACGGCCAGATCTTGATGCCGGGCGAACGGATCGTCGTCACGCGGAGCCCCGCCGTTTTTCAGTCCGTCTATGGAATCGCGATCAACCTCGCGCCGTCGGGGTACTTCGACAGCAATCTGAGCAACGGCGGTGAGTCGGTAATTCTGCGTGGCCCGCTGGGTCAAATCCTACAGAGCTTCACCTACGACGACGTCAGCCCTTGGCCAACCGCACCCGACGGCGGCGGACAATCGCTCGAGATCATCGACCCGCTGGGGAACTCCAGCGATCCAAGCAACTGGCGGGCAAGTTTATATTTCCTCGGCTCGCCCGGCACCGCTGGTTTGCCGATCTCGGGCGACTACGATGCGAGCGGCATCGTCGACGCCGCCGACTATGGCAGCTGGAAAACCGCCTTCGGTACAACGACTCAACAACCCGGCTTCGGCGCCGACGGCAATGGCGATGGCCGAATCGACGCCGCGGACTATACCGTGTGGCGAAATCACCTTGGCGACTCGACCACACTGTATGGAATAACTGGCGGCGCTGCCGGTATCTCCTTCGTGAGTGACTCGCCGCCCTCTGCGACGAACGTGTTGCTGTTCGACGAACGACAACTTGCAAGCGTCAACAACGCCGGTCGCTCGCGCACCGTGACCGCCATCCCGCGATCTTCCGTCGCGCTTCCGCCAACCGATCTGCTGCTCTCTCTTCTGCAAGCGAATCGCGGGCAACAGGTAGAAGCGGCTAACGACGATTACGCCAGGAATGCCAACGATAGCGAATCGTCGGAGCCCCACCTCTCGGCCGTCGATCAAGTCTTCGAGCGTCTGCAACAGGCCGACGGCGAGATAGGGTTCGGCATTTGAAGGATTCTTGCAATCTGCCAATAAGAAGCGGCAATCGGATGGGCTTCAAAGTCTCGAATCATGTTTCTAAGCAAAGCCGATTGGTAGCTGCATTTTCTGTAACCGTTCACGCCCTGGGTTGAAAAACTGCTCTTTGCGCACGGTCTGATTTCGGCGACACCTGTGGCATGCCGCTGGACGTGACGGAAGAACTGATTGCCGGACAGCCGCCGGAGGCGCAGGCGATCATTCGCGTGTTGCTGGCGAAGATCGTGGAGTTGTCGGCGCGAGTCGCCGAACTCGAAGCGCGGCTGGGGCAGACGCCGCAGAATTCTTCCTTGCCGTCCAGCACGCAACATCCGCACGCCCGACCGGCAGCCAGGAAGGGGAAGTCGAAAAAGAAACGGGGTGGTCAACCGGGCCACGCGAAACACGAACGGCCGCTGGTGCCGACCGACGGGTGCGACCAGGTCGAAACGCTCCGGCCGACCGAGTGC
This sequence comes from uncultured Planctomycetota bacterium, assembly GCA_963847905.1. Lineage (GTDB taxonomy): Bacteria > Planctomycetota > Planctomycetia > Pirellulales > Lacipirellulaceae > DASYDU01. Next base: position 505,872 of record CAWKBP010000015.1, read on the forward strand.
CGCCGCTGTGGCGAGCGGCTCCGCGGCAGCGACCCCAGGCCGCTGCGGCATCAGGTCTGGGAATTGCCGCCGATCGAGCCGCACGTGACCGAGTACCAGCGGCATCGGCTCGCCTGCCCGAGCTGCGGCGAAACGACCTGCGCGGCGTTGCCAGTCGGTGTGACTGCGAGCCAGGCCGGGCCGCGGCTGGTGGCATTGGTCGCGCTGCTCTTGGGCGCGTTTCGCCAGAGCAAGCGGCGAACGGCGCTGTTTCTCGAACAGATTCTCGGCCAGCCTTGTTCGCCCGGCTGGGTCGTGAAATTGCAGAACCAGGCGACGGTGGCGGTGCGGCCGGCGTACGACGAGCTGGTCGCGGCGCTGGCCAAGGAACCGGTCGTCGGGATGGACGAAACGCCGACCAAAGAGGCCCACGGCAAGGCCTGGCTGTGGACCGCCGCGGCCGCGCGGTTCACGGCGTTCGCCGTGCGGCCGTCGCGCGAGGGGACCGCCGTGCCCGCCCTGCTCGGCGCGTCATTCGCCGGCGTGGTGACCTGCGACCGGGCCAAGATGTATTGGCAAGTTGGGCGGCTGCAATGGTGCTGGGCCCATCTCAAACGCGACTTTCAAGCGCTCATCGATGGCGGGGATGGTCAGGCCAAACGCTTGGGTTATGATCTCCGCCGGCAGACCTACCAACTCTTCGAACACTGGGCCAACTATCGCGACGGCACCATCCACTGGGCGGCGTTGGTGCGTCGGATGGCGCCGGTCCGCCGGGCGGTGGAACGCTTCTTGCTGCGCGGAATCCACAGCGGCAACCGGTCGCTGGTGGGAATGTGTCGGGAACTATACGAGCATCGGACCTGGCTCTGGACGTTTACTCGCCACCCGGACGTGGAACCAACCAACAATGCCAGCGAGCGGGCGTTGCGACACGCGGTCATCTGGCGCAAGCTCTCGTTCGGCACACAGAGCGCCGCCGGCAGCCGCTTCGTCGAGACCATGCTGACCGTCGTCGAAACCTGCCGCCAGCAACGTCGCAACGTCTTCGCCTACCTCACCAACGCCATCGAAGCCTGCTTCGCAGGACGAACCACCCCTTCGTTACTGCCCAGGGCGTGAACGGTTACCATTTTCTACTATGACTTTCGGTCGCATCTTGCCATAATCGCCGGATGCGAAGAATCTATTCCGCTCGAACCGAGCTCGATGCGCACGATGTGCGGATTCTCTTGGAGTCGCACGATATCCAAGCGGCGGTTGTCGGCGAGAGCGTTGCCTTTCCGAATTTTGCCTTTACGCCGACGTCGGAACCAGGTGTCGCTGTCGATGATGCAAATGTCGAGCGAGCGGCAGAACTAATCGAGCAGTACGTCACCGGGAAGCAGCGATCCACTCGACGCACCACATGGAAGTGCAGTCATTGCGGTGAAATAGGTGAAGAGCAATTTGAAATCTGCTGGAAGTGTGAAGCACCGCGACCCGAGTTGATCGACGGCCCGGCGATCAAATTGCCCGCCGCACTGGCGGCTGTTTCACCCACCTCAACGGAAGAAATGGGCGACTGCTCCGATTCTGGCTCGGACCGAACTCTCGGCACAGGCTCAACGCAGATTCTGGTTCGAGATCATCGCCTTGCTCGCGATCACACAACCGTGGTGGGTTAGCACATTGCTGTTCTCGCCACTCACGCCGGTCCTGGAATGGGAAACTTTTGCCGGTGAGTCGATCTATTTTATCGTTGTCGAATTGCTCATCGCAAGTTGCCGCACTCTTGTTTATCGCACTTGGCGATCAGCCATGGTCCACATTTGGACTCCATCGACTGCGACCGCTGCAGGATTTGTTTGGAGCGGGATTACTCTGCATTGTAGCCCTGTTTGCCGTCTCAATGTCCAATGGCCTGTTCTACGATCTGCGCACGAATGGTTACCTGCAAAAGATTTCCATCGGCTATTCAACCAGTCAGGCACGCTGGATCCCGCCACAAGGCGGCATCGATGTGCTGCTTGCGTTGGCTGTGTCACTCAGCGTCGGATTCGCCGAAGAACTGATATTTCGCGGCTTTTTCATTCCCCGATTCGAGCAACTTTTTCGCTCGACCGGGGCCAGCGTCCTACTCTCCTCGGCACTCTTTGCGACGATGCACTGGACTCAAGGACCTCTTTCGGTCTGGAACGCACTCGGCATGGGGCTGATCTTCGGCATCACATTCGCCCATTTTCGACATTTGTGGCCGCTCGCTTTTGCACACGCACTCTGGGACTTCGAGGTTATCGTGCGGAGCGGCGGCGGCTTGCCGTAACACAGAATTGTCGTGAAATAGCGCCACCCTGGCCAATATCTCTCGCTTTCCGCCCTTGTTCGCGTCGACTATAATTACTTGCAGATGGATTGCACTTCGTGCTGCGATTCAATTCGGGGGCGAACAGGGTTCGACCGGGTAGATGAAGCACAAGTGGCGTGTCGTGGTTGATCAGTGGGCCACGTTAAAAGCTGATCACAATTTTAATTGCCAACGGCAATTTCGCTTTGGCTGCCTAATAACGGTAGCCCGGATTGAGGACTGTAGTCGGAGTGGTCCAAAAGTCCGTCGCTAAATCCGACTCGCCGCGAGTCAACGCCTAGTACGTTCGCGGTTAAAAAAGTTCCGGGCTGGCCGTCGGTGCGATCCGGTCGACAGGAGCGCTCGGCGGCGACAATAAACAGTCGACTACACACGTAGAAGCTTGCGTGGAGCTATTTCGGGACGCGGGTTCGATTCCCGCCGCCTCCACTTATTTTCGAAACGAGCCCTTCGGCGAGCACGTCGAAGGGCTTTCTTATTGTCGGGCATCGTATCTCGCCGCCGAGCGTTCCGCTTTCCGGCTGCGAACGATTCGGAGTACGAGTTCGGCGGCCTCACGATATTTCGGGGGGAGGGGCGTATTCCCCGCCGTGTTCTTTCCTCCGAAGTAGCTGGCCCGCTGTCTCGCGCTAGCCAATTCCGCCCCCCGCACCCTGACCGTCGCCATCATCCAAAGTTGACGAACCTTGCACATTCCTTGGACTTGAGTTTGCCAGAATGGGTGCAATTCAACTGCAGGCTCCATGACCTTCCCGACCAGCTCGCCTCCGACATTTCCCGCCCACCATCGCGAGCCCAGCATCCGCCCCGAGGAGTTGCACCGTGGAAATCGCATCGCATTGGCAGCAATCGTCTGGTTCTAAAGTTGACAGGCATGTGCTCGAAAAGGTTGTCGGCATTTCTCCGGCCGTCAGTTCGTTGCGCGAGGAGATCTCCCGCGTGGCCCCATTTTCCGTCAGCGTTCTAATCACCGGCCCAACGGGTACGGGAAAAGAGGTGATCGCCCGGACAATCCACAACGCCAGCCCTCGCCGCGACAAGCCCTTCATCCCGGTGGATTGTGCGGCTGTGACGGGCTCGCTCTTCGCTTCGCATATGTTTGGACACTTGAAGGGCGCCTTCACCGGCGCGACCTATGCGGCCTTGGGATGCTTCCGCGCTGCCGAGAGTGGCACCATATTCCTCGATGAAATCGGGGAAATGGAGCCCGCGCTGCAAGCGAAACTGCTGCGTGTGCTTCAACAGAGCACGGTTGTGCCCGTCGGCGGCCACGAAGAGGTTCCGATCGACGCACGTATTATCGCCGCGACAAATCGCAATCTGGCGGAAGAGGTCGAGCGCGGCAATTTCCGGGAAGACCTCTACTATCGCCTCAACGTAGTCGAGCTGCATTCCATCGCGCTGTCCGAACGAGCGGAAGATATCCCGGTCCTCGCCACCCATTTCCTCGAGGAGCTGGCCTTTCGGCACGGGATGGGATGCAAACGGCTGGCGCGAGAGCAATGGCGTCGTTGATGGAGTACTCCTGGCCGGGCAATGTTCGGCAGCTGCAAAATCTGCTGGAGCGGCTCACGTTGCTCACGGTTAACGACGAAATCACCGAGGAAGACGTGTTTCGCTGCTTCGGTGCAGGGGCCCGACGACCGCGCGAGGAACACGCCGAGACGGTGGTCGATCCGCCTGCGTTCGAGATGCAGGCGAGCGCCACCATTAATGAACAACCCCCCAGCGACGATTTGATGGACGAAGTTCTGGCGGACGCCGACGCTTGGTTCTCGTTGGACGATTTGGAGCGCAAGTACATAGATCTCACGCTGAAGCGCACATTCTACAACCAATCCGCCGCCGCAAAGTTGCTGCGAATCGATCGCTCCGTGCTGCGTCGCCGAATCGCTCAGCTCGGTTTGGAGATTCCACAAACGAAGCGCAGGCGCCCGAGAAAGCCGCGGTAGCGTTCATCGGCCTCTCCCTCGGCCATTGATTGTGCTTCGTGTGTGATAGTCGCCGTGGCGTCGCTGCCACCACCAACGACTTCTGATTGGGCCTGGATCTCCCTGGCCACAATTCGCGGTGAATTGATCTCCGCCATTTACTTTTGGCGAAGGTGCGCCGCTTGACGCACTTTCGCCAGATTCAAATGGTTTCTGGCGCGAGCTTCTGTTCGCAGACGCCCAATTACGGTTCTGGCGTTCACGGCCAAACACCCTCGAAACACGGTCGAAACAAATCTCGCAACTCGCAAGTCGTTGCAGCCAGAACGCTTATCGAACGCGCGGACATTCTTAATCTCTCGCGGCACGCGCCCTGCTAAGAGATGCCGCCATACGCCTTGAGTGAATTCCGGGACTGGCCTGAGGAGCACTAATGATCAGCGATAAGCAACAACCAGCGACTTGCACCCTGTATGTCGTGGACGCTGTTGAGTCACCCTATCGCGCCGCCTTTCAGCAGTTGCTGAAAGAGGGTCATCTGTCGTTGGAATTCTTCAATACTGCGAGCGCGGCACTTCGTCGCGCTCGAAGCGACGTCGACGGTGTGTGGTTTGTGTCAATCGACCAGCCCGACCTGTCGGGACCCCAGGTCATCGAGATGCTCGTGGGTTTCACGGGCAACAAGATGATCGTGGCGGTCGGAAGCGCCTATTCGCCTCAAGACGAAACGGCAGCACTCGCCAGTGGCGCCTGCCAGTATTTCGTCAAGCCGCTAGTAGAAGAGCGCTGTCGGGCCGTGATCGATTCGTACCTGAGTTTGTGCACGCAATTGATCGAGGACGACGAGTTTTTTCCCGAGATGCGCGCACTTCAACGGTGAAGTGCGCGCTGATGTGATTCGCATCAAGCACAAGGAGATTGACTAATGGCCACACTTGCCTCCTGTCCGACTTCGTTCGCCCGTGATAGCCGAAACAATCAGGCTCTCGAATTCTATATCCCGCCGGCTGACCAAGAGCGAAATTGCCTCGTCCTTTCCGACGATCCGCTACTAATCGCCGCCATGGATGCCGCCGCATCACACCGTAGCTTCGAGGTCCACGACTATGGAGACGCGGAGGAGGCGGCACTTGCAGCACTCTTCTCGCCTCCGGCGCTGGCGGTGCTTGACCTCCGGCTGGCTTACGAGAAATCGCAGCTCAGACAATTCGTCGCGCTGTGTCGCCAGCTGCTTGCCGATCGCAACACGCACGTCGCAATCATCGGTTGCACCGACGACGAGCGCGAAGAGAAGCTCTTTCGCCAGCTCGGCGCCACCTACTACTTCCCCAATGTTCCGTCGCCCGAAGAAATGGAACAACTCGCCATCAGTGCGGCCGTTCGCGTCCGCACTTCGAACCGAAAAGCCACGATCGAGACGCTGCGGCGCGCGGTCGAGAAGTCGCGCACGACGGTCGTCGAAGGACGATTTCGGCGAGCCGCCTAGCCGGCATGCTGGCCCGTTCCGGGGCTGGCATGCACAGTGCGTAGAAATTGGAATCCGCGTTCGGCGCGGGACAGCTGCCGAGTGTGAGCTGAGAGTTTAGGGCCAGTCCTCAAAACATCGAATGGAGACGCGCGTGACAACGATTATCAGAATGTCTCGATTCATGCGGACTTGGTCCTTAGTCGGCCTGTCGTGTTACTGGCTGCTGAATTCATCGCAGGTAATTGCTGGTCCGATCGCGACCCCGGTTGCTCCGACGATCTCGGTTCGTATCGAGGAGCCCGACGCGCGATCCTGGCAATACTCGCCGACCGACGAACCATCGCTTAAACGACTCAATCGGCGCTGGGTGGCCGGGCCTTCTTCCACCCTCCCTCCCGATGACCACGTTCCCACCCGTGGTCATGCCCGGCCACCCAGCAAAGTGCAGTGATCGATTGAAATTTGTAGTCCGACGCTAGAGCGAACTTCCCAGAGTTTTCGTATGGCTCGATTTGCAACGGCGTCACACACCACAGGAAAGGAAAGATGTAATGAAGATTTTACGTTTCGACCGCTGGTTGATTCTGTGCGCGGCGGCATTGTGCTGCTCGCAGGTCAACGCAGCCGTAATGCTCTCGGGTTCGACCTACACTCAAGACTTTGACTCGCTGCCAAGTAGCGGCACGCCGAGTTGGACCAATGATTCGACGTTGCCCGGTTGGTCCCTGTTCCGTCAGCCGGCACCTGGAACAGCAGTTCCCACAATCGGTGTCGCCGATGGCAGCAGCAACTCCGGGGCATTCAATAGTTTCGGCGCATCCGGCAATAGCGAACGTGCACTGGGCGGCGTCGGCTCCGGCGGGTCGTACTTCGGTTCACCAAGCAGTGGTTCCGTCGCAGGTTGGATTGCTGCCGCGTTCACCAATGCGTCTGCTGCCTCATTCGATTCATTTACGGTCGAATATGACGGCGAGCAATGGCGAAATGGTGGGAATACGAATTCTCAGACGACGGTGCTCGAATACGGGTTTGGCAACACTTTTGCCGCAGTTGCGAACTGGGTCGCCCCGGGACCAGCATACGACTTCACGTCGCCCACCGTTGGCTCCAGCGCTGCGGCCCTGGATGGCAACGCGGCCGCGAATCGTACGGCTGACCTGGGAGGCACCATCTCCAATCTGACTTGGGACGTTGGCGACACGTTGTGGGTCCGCTGGGCGGAAGTCAACGACCTTGGCAACGACCACGGCCTAGCGATCGACAATTTCAGCCTGAGCACAACTTCGGTCTCCGTGCCGGAACCAACTTCGTTGGTCTTTGTTCTGGTCGCAGTACTTTCACTAGCAGGTGTTCGCCGGACTCTCCGGTGAGCGAATTAGCCGAGGCCGCCGCGCTCTCGCCCATCGAGCGCGGCGGCCGACGGCGCCACCTCTGAATTGATCAACTTCTACTGGAATACATCATGTCGCAATCGCTACTGAAAACTTTGTGCCTGGCCGCCTGCTTGGCAGTCGTCGCCTGGTTGGCAATCGCCACCAGCTTCGCCCTGGCCGACGCCTACGACCCGCCCGCCAATTACTACAGCTCGGCCACGGGCACGGGGGCGACGCTCAAGAGTCAGCTAACCACGATCATGAGCACCGGCCACATTTTGCGGTCGTATGGCGACTTCCGGGAATCGGCGGCGATTACTGACGCCGATCCAAACATCCCCGGCAATATCTTGCTCGTCTACAATCGCGCTTCTGTTCCCGCGACCTGGGACGGCGGCGGCACCTGGAACCGAGAGCACACCTGGCCCGACTCGCACCAGCCCCAGAATGCCAGCAATAGTTCGACCGGCGCCATCGCCGATCCACACATGCTCCGGCCGGCGAACCCCAGCATCAATGGATCGCGCAGCAACAAGCCTTACGGTTTGGACAACTCGACCGGCAGTTTTGGCGCGGTGTCGGGCGGATACTACTTCCCCGGCGACGCCGACAAGGGCGACATGGCGCGCACCATGTTCTATGCCGCGACGCGCTGGTCCAGTTCCGGTTTCACACTGGTCGACTCCGTCCCGACTGGCTATCAATTCGGCGATTTGTCTTCGCTGGTAGCTTGGAACTTTAGCGATGTGCCGGACACTTTCGAACGGCGCCGGAATCAGGCGGTGTATAGCTCAGCACTCAATCCGTCGTACTACACCAACAACCGCAACGCCTACGTGGACCACCCGGAATACGTGTGGAGCGTCTTTGTCGATCAAATGAACGACAGTCAGATCACGATTGCCGGCGGCACACCGACCGGCAATGGCGGATCGACGCGAGGCGTCAACTTGGGCAGTGTGCTCGTAGGCAGCCCGGTGCCCGCGTCTCAATCGTTCACGCTCAACAAAGGTGGGCTCGACGGCACTTATTACGAAGTCTCCACGACCGGCGACGCCAACAGCTCGGTAAACGGACGGTACAACGCGTTCCGCACCAGTATGACCGATAGCCGATCGATCGACGTTGGCCTGCTGACCAGCACGGCGACCGCCGGATTGCGCAGCGGCACCGTGACGATAGACAATCTGGACGTGACCACCCAGGGTGGCGCTGGCTTGGGAGCGAATGACGCCAACGACTTGTTCAACGTCAGTCTCAGCGTCCTCGACCATTCCAATGCAAGCTTCGCAGGCAGCAGCGACGTCAATTCCCTGACGATTGACTTTGGCTCCCTGCAAGTGGGCAGCGGCACCTATCAGTCACCTTTCGACGTCTTCAATTTGGTGTCGACCGCCGGATTCACGGCGTCCCTCGATCTCTTAACCATCGCGAGTTCCGGCGACACTGGTGTGCTCGGAACCAACCTGTCGCTCTTCGACAACCTCGCGGCCGGCGGTGCGCAAAGCTTTTTCGCCAGCCTCGACACGGCGGCCATCGGCAGTTTCTCGGCCACCTACTTTCTAAGTCTGTCGGATGACACGAGCCTCAGCGGCGCGTTGGGCGGACAACAGATTGCGTTGAATTTGTTAGGAAACGTCGTCAGCGTTCCCGAGCCGACGACGATCGTACTGGCCCTATTAACTTTGTTCATTGTTCCGCGGCGCGCATTTCGTCGCGGAGTGGGTGCGACGAAGTAGTCGCGCACTTTTGGTTCGCCCGGTCACTCCAACCGGTGCGTATCCGTCTCACTTTTTTATTAAGGAGGAACTAATGATGACACGCGTTAAAAAACTTAGCCTGGTGGCGGCCGTCGCCATCCTGGCCTCGCCGCTGGCGCGCACCGCGGATGCCGACGTAATCGTGAACTCTCAGGAAACAAGCGGCAACGCCACGTTTCAGCCCGGCGGCGAGCGGCCCGGAAGCGACTTCTCCTTAAACGTCGAAGGCTCAAGCAACGGAGCGTTTGCTTCCTGGGCGGGTGCTCGCTGGACCGGCATCAACTTGGGACCGAACCCGGTCGTACTCGACAAAATCAGCGTCGCCCTTGGACAGTGGAATGCCGGTTTCACCACGAACGGACCGGTCAGCTTGTGGGTTGTCCCTGATAGCTACGCCCCCGAATTTCAAGAGGCCGGAGCCCTCAACTTTGATTCGTGGACTTCGATTGAACCGCAAAGCACCCACTTGCTCGACTACGACTTCGTTCAAGTGAGCAACGGTTACCAGGACGTGTTCACTCTGCAGACAGGCGATGCTGGCTTCAGCGAACTGGCATCCTCTGTGCAAGACGGGACGCTGGCCCTCGCCTGGATCCCCGAAAACGCTACGGTCGCCGCCACCTGGGGTGGAATCGGCAATACCAGCAACGTCATTGGCGGCGCTCGATTGCTTGTCGAGGGTGTCCCGGTTCCCGAGCCGGCGACCGTCGCCTTGACCCTATTGGGTGCCGTGGGATCGCTGGGCGTGGTCTCGCGGCGTCGCCGTCTGAACCCTCGCCTGGCCTAGATATTCCGTGCGAAGCGGGAGCCGATCGAGCGAACTGTTCGACAACTCTCCGCAAATGTTCCGCGTTTTCTCAGCAATAACTTTTGACACATGCGTCGTCCCGACGATGACCAACCGAACTGCCGCGAGCATCGCTTGTGAACCTGCATCAACCCAAACTCCCACCGGCATAGACCGCTATCCGATAAATCGTTTTCCCAATTTCAATCCGTCTCGAGTCGTTCATTCAAAGTTTACGGCGCTTCCACCTAGCTTCCACGTTGCATCGTTAGATTTGACTCTCAGTAAACACATGCTGGACTACCTCTCGCCGCATGGCGACGGGGTTAGATTCCGACAAGCTGGGCAGCTTCACTAACGGTCGGCGAGTTGAAACGCCACGTGCACTGCGAATACGGCTCGATTGCGATCGAAGGAGGATCGTTGGCCGCGAAGTAGTTTCTCAATCACACGACGATTTGTGAGGCGCTTTTTGCGAAAGCCTCTCCGGGCACCTAAGTCCACGGGGCTGCCTCAAACGCACACAATCAATTTACACACAGTCAGTGGAGTCAGACCCAATGAAGAATATTCGGATTTTTGGATCAGCTGCCCTTTCTATGCTCGCGCTAGCATCCGCCGCGCTGGCACAGTACGGCAGCGAATATACCACGATGCCAACGATGGTGAAGGACATCGTCGTTAAAGGCAATAGTGATGGCAACTTTGAAAACGTCAGCAACGTCGACTACGAGTTCTACCACCCGACCGACTCAAGCGGCGGGGGCAACTTTCACGTCTACCGCCAGAACAACGACGACGACGGCATCCCTGGCAACGACACCTGGCAAGTAATTACCGACAACTACCAGAATCAGGGTACGACCGGTACGCCCACGGCCGGTGGCCCGTGGTTTGCACAGTCGATGGAATTCGACAACCACGGTGGCACAAGCCACAACCCGCAGGGCAACCTGCTGTCGGCGAACTTCGGCAACTCGTTCAGTGGTTTCGAGTTGTACACGATCAATACCAACGGCAGCGGCGACAAGTGGTCCAGCGTTTGGTCATCGCACGCCGAGGCGGGTGGTGATTACGGCGCCGCATCGGGACCGACCTACGACGCCAGCCTCGACACACGGGCAGGCGGCGTCTCGGTCAGTCCGTTCAATGACAAGGTCGCCTTCCTTTCCTACGACACGGGTGCCGTGTGGGTGCTCGACTACTATGACGGCGGCACGGCTGCCGGAACAGGTACGGCCCAATGGGGACAGACTCCGGTCGCGAATGCCGGCGCGTGGGCGGGAAATCCGCGCGTTACCGCTCCGGTTCTCGGTTTTCAGGCCGGCAAGACCGGCGCCACCCAGGGTACGACCTGGCTCAACAATCACACGATCGCCGCGTTCACCGCTTTTGGTGAAATTGTGACGGCCGATGTGAGCCACGTCGCCGGCGGCCTGAACCAGGGCCAAACAACGACGGGCGACCGAACGGACCAGTCGCAACCCAACATGGCTCCGACGCAGTTCAGCAACTGGACGATCGCCAAGAATGTGGTCGCGACCAGTTCGCAGTTTACGGACATCGAGTACAACCCGGAACTCGATCCGTTCCACGTGTACTGTGCCGAAACGAAGAACGCCGGCTTTGACGGTTGGCTTCACCGCGTCGCGTACAACCCGACAACCGGCGCTTTTGGAGCGACCGAGAGCTGGGACCTGCCGGACGTGGCTGGCAACATCACCGAGCCGCGCGAGATTGGCTTCGACTCCCAGGGGAACTTGTGGGTGGGCGGCTACCGCAATCCACCGCCAGGCTCCGTTTCTGGCGCCGGGTTTGTCAAGATCACGAACATTGCCGCCAACTTCGGCGTCGATTCGTCTGTATCGCACCCGCTGGTAGGCGACCACTTCGGTGGCTTCGGCGGCATGGACGTGGCCGCGGGCGTCGATGTCTTGTACGACGTCAACGGCGACGGCCAGGTTGGTTCTGCTGACCTGAATCTGCTGCTGACCAATTACAACGGCAACGTGCATCAGGATGCAACCACCGGCTTCGCCGTCGATCTCAACAACGACCGCACCGTTAGTGCGCAAGACCTGAACCTGTTGTTGACCGACTACAACAAGAGCTACGGACCGGGTGCCGGTTCTGTCATCGTCGCCTCAGCTGGCGGTGCAGTTCCAGAACCGACTTCGATTTTGCTGCTGTTGTTCGGAAGTGCGTTGGCTTTTGTCAGACGTCGATCCCGATAGTTCGCAAGCAACCGTGCCTCGGTGCAGCATCAATACTCCCTCGCTGGATTACGGATCCTGCCGCCGGGACCTGAGCAAATGATTGGGCCGCACCTTTCCCTGAAATACGGAACTCGTGTCGGCCAACTAACTATCTAAATCCAATCTCCAATTAAATACGAGAAGTTCCCATGTCGAAACACATATTCACCTTCGCGTTCGTCGTCGCCTTGTTCGCTGTCACCACCGCTGCACGTGCAGTTGTCACGGATGTCCATTGGGTACCCCTGGATGGAGCGCCCGCAGTGGCAAACAGCATCCAAAACACGCTGTTCACCTCCATGACCAACGATTGGACCAACGCGGTTGTCACTATCAAGTTGACGGCCGGTTCCTTGCTCAACCCCAGTCCATCTGGCCCTACAAGTGAATGGCAGCAGCTGGGCGGCCCCAACGACACGTGGTTGGCGATCCCCTACGTCGCCAACGGTGGCTTTCCCACGATCAACCTTTTCGATCAGGACAGTCCGCTCGTACCAGGCGTTGACCACACGTTCGACTGGTTCGACACCACGGATGGCGGCCCAACCAGCAACGGCATCGCCGCTCGCATCTACGCTTCCACCTCGGCGATGGGCACTTTCAGCGTGCAAATGTACGACCGCGATTCGGCCGGCGTGCCAACGCAATTGAGCGGCATCATCTCCGGCGGTTCGTTTGCCAGCGTCCCTGAGCCGACCACGGTCGTGCTCGCGGGCATGAGCGTTGGAGCCTGCCTGTTGACTCTGCGTCGCAGAAGGAAGAGCTAGTTCCCAGGGCGGCTCTTGAGTAGCGACCTTACTCGAGAGCCGCCTGAGTTATTTTTCAATTCGTGGAAAGGTCTTCGGGCCTTTCCACGAATTGCCATTTGGAGGGAAGTCCTTGAACACTTTCTATTTGTCATCGAGTAGCGCGTTGGAAAACTGGCCGGCGAGCAAATGGCGAGGTGTCCACGGGCGCAGACGGCGCCTTTGGGTCCGGCCCCTAAATGGTTTCACCTTGGTCGAATTGCTGGTCGTGATCGCCATCATCGGCATCCTCGTCGCGCTGCTGCTACCTGCGATTCAGGCCGCCCGCGAGGCCGCACGGCGATCGCAATGTCAAAGCAGTCTCAAGCAGATGGGTCTCGCGCTCAACAATTTCTCCGCGCAGAACAAGCAGTACCCCTACGGCGTGCGCGGCTACGAACAAGGCTACGGTTGGGGACAAGAGCTGCTCCCATTTCTCGAAGAGCAGGCGGTCTACGACCAGGTGAAGAAAGTCATCCCGAAAAATGGGAAGAAATACGCACTCCAGACCGAGACGATTTTCGAAGACGTCTTCAAAGCCACGGGTGAGATCATCCCCGGTGGAGACACGGTGTTGCCAGTGTTTCGCTGCCCGACCACGGAGCTCGACAGTCAATGGAATCTACCCGCGCACGTCGAGTTCTGCAAAGGATATGCCACCAATGACTACAAGGCCTGCACCGGCTTCAACGACCGCGGAACGTTTTTTAACCAGGCTGATGCACTGAACCAATCTCCGCCTATCACGCGTGTCTTTCCCAAGGACGTGACCGACGGGCTCAGCAAGACGATTGCCATAGGCGAATCGTCCTACTTCGTTGGCACCATCGTCGGCGGTGGCGGACGCGACAATCCCGACGAGTTTGGGACGGACAATTGGCCGACCTGGCTGGGCGCTCCCTACAAGGACGAGTCCGTCCTCTTCAAAACAGGATCCGAAGACAACAAAGGCTCTGGCAACACCACGGGCGTCAACCCAATCAATTGCCAAATGGCTTCGAAATCGACCGCCTTGTTCAACAGCAAGAAAGAGCAGGGCGGCCCGGAAGACGACGACTGCGCGTTCAGCTGGCATTCGGGCGGAGCCTACTTCGTCTTCGCCGATGCTTCGGTCCACTTCCTCGCCGAGACGATTGACCCAACCGTCTATATCAATCTCGGCACGCGTAACGACGGGGAAGTGCTGCTGGGAGATTACTAGCAGGCCACTATGTTGTCGCCCGACGTCTCGACAGGGTGCAGAGGAATTAGGAGGTGCTTGAGTGGATGAAAAGAAGCTTGCGGGAATCGTGCGGATTGCGGTCTTCGTACTGGTCGTTGCTGCGGCAAGGCCCTCGTTCGCGCAGATCAAAGTCGTCGCCTACAACGTGCTCCACAATCCCGATAGCGTGAGCGACCCCTATTGGAACCAACAGCTCGCCAACTACGGCAGCAAGTCGTGGCACGACAGCTACTACGGCGTCAACAACTACGGGACCATTCCGCAGCGTCCCACGATCATGGCCCTGACCGAATGCAACACCTCGCTGCAGGGTGAGCCCGACTCCGTGGTCAACGTCAAAACGATCTTGAACAATATCTACGGCAGCCAGGGCGCGAACTACGCGAGCACCCAAATCCACGCCGGCGGATACGAAGACTACGCCTTCGTCTACGACACAACGAAAGTGGAACTGTTGGACACGATGGAAGTCGCCGCCGGCTATCGCCCTGTTCTGCGAGGCCATTTCCGACCAGTCGGCTATACCAGCACGAACTCCGACTTTTATGTCTACAACATCCATCTCAAGGCCTATCCCGGTGAAGAACTGACTCGACAGGCCGAAATCGGCTCGATGCTGTTTCGCGCCGGTGGAGCAGCCAATCAGCTGCCGTCGGACGCCAACATCATCTACGCCGGCGACTTCAATTTCACCACCAGCGGCGGTGAACCCGGGTACGACCTGCTCCTCAACCCCAATCCCGGTGCGCCGAACCCCGGCGTGGCGTTCGATCCGCTGGCCGGCAAGTCGAATCCACCTTATGGCGGCGGAGCACCGAGTGCATACTCCACCTACAGCTCGACCGGCCCCTGGTCGAGGATCGACTTCCAGTTTCCCAGCACGGAACTGGGAGACGGCGAAGGCATGGACTACATCAACTCGTACAACGGACGCGATTCACTACACGCCCACGGCAATCGCAACGGCAGCACCTCGGGCTACCAAGGGGTGCAGTTCGCCAGCGATCATCTGCCGGTGATTGCGGATTACCAGGTGCCTGCCTGGCAGCAGGCGAGCGTGGCAAGCGTGCCGGGAGCGGTGATCGTCGGCGCGAACGCCTCGGTGAACGTCACCGTCGAAAACATCGCCCCCGCGACGGTCGTCGCCGGCGCCGACGAATTGGACTACGCGATCAGTGGCACGGGCGTGGTGATCGGCGCCGCCAGCGGCATCGATCCAGCGCTGGGTGGCGGCCAGATGCACGCCATCGCGCTCGACACCTCCCTCGCAGGCAACCGCAGCGGACAGCTGCTCGTCAACAGCTCGTCGCCCGCCGTCCAGAACGGCAGCTACAGCCAAGCGGTGCAACTCAACGTGCTCGACCACTCGAATGGCTCGTTCGCCACCGCGACGGACGTCAATCTGCTCGCCTTGGATCTGGGCAGCTTCCTGCCCGGGACAGGGATACAATCGAGCGATTTTGAAATTCACAATCTGCTCTCGACCGCCGGATACACGGCCGCGCTCGACGTCGACTCGATCTTCGCCAGTGGCGACACCGGCGTGCTCACGACCGATCTTGTAGCCACCAGCATCTTGGCCGGCGGCAGCGCGTCGTTCCAGGCCTCACTGGTGACTTCCTTCGCGCAGGGGTTGTTCAATGCTACCTACACGATCGGAGTCTCCGACCAGGACCTGCTTGGCGCAATTGCCGGCACCGACCTCGTGCTGCAACTCACGGGTTACGTCGGCATCGACGGCGACGTGAACCTCGACCGCAAGGTCGACGCCGGCGATCTCAATCTGTTGTTATCCCACTACGGCCAGTCGAGCGGCGCCGACTGGGGCAGCGGCGACTTCACCGGCGACGGCGCCGTGACCAGCAGCGACCTCAACCTGCTGCTTACCAACTACGGAGTTCAACTCGGCGGGATGCTCGACTCCCTCCAAAGCGTGCCCGAGCCCTCTTCCCTCATGCTCCTCGGGTGCGCCGTCGCTGCCTGCATGACTTGGCGACGACGATCGCTCGCTCTGTGATCCACACCAGGAAGCAATAGTCACCACGAACGGACAGAAAAGATTGGGGATGCAACGATGATCATCGGCCGAATTCTCACCCGTTGCCGGAAATCGGCTCTCGTAGCGGGTGTGTTGAGTGTCCTTTTTACGACGACCCACGCTTCGGCCGAGCTGCGCATTACCACCTACAACACGAAGAAGCGCCCTTCCACTGCGAACCCCAACGATACCGATGCGGCCAACTGGATCGGCGCGCTAACAGCCATTAGCAACAGCCAAACCGATGCCGGCGTCGCACGCGCGCCAGACATCATCGCCCTTCAGGAAATCCCCTACACGTCGCAGGCGTTCCAAGAACTTGGCCAGGCCCCGTTCGATTCGCCAGCAAACATCGCCACGCTGCTCAACAATCTCAACGGCGTCAGCACGTATTCACACATGACCGGATCATACGGCGACGGCTGGAACACCCAGGGCTACGTGTGGAATACGGCAACCGTCGAACTCCTGCAAACGCAGATGGTCTCGATCGGCACGCGTCCGGCCGTCCGGTTGAAATTCCGCCCGGTCGGCTATACCAGCCCGGGAGCGGAATTCTATGTCTACAATGTCCATCTAAAAGCATATCCAGATAGCGAATCGCGTCGCTACTCCGAAGCGCAAGCGCTCCGCAGCAACAGCGACAACGGCCTCGGAAACGGGGCAAACGTGATCTATGCCGGCGATTTCAATTTCACCGAGGGCGTCAACGGCGAACGGGCGTATGGCGTGATGCTGAGCCCTGGGCCTGGCAAGGCGGTCGATCCCGCAAACGGCGCCGAAGGATATTTTGACGGGACCTATCCCTCGACCGGCGGCGGCGGAAGTCGGCTCGACTACCAGTTCGTCACCGAGGAGCTAGTCGATGGCGAAGGTCTCGACCTGATGAATGGTGGGTATAAAGTGGTCGGGCCGACCTATATACCACAGCTCAATCGCTACGATGTTGTCCCTTCCGCGCTAAAATTCGCCAGCGACCATCTGCCGGTGATTGCGGATTACCAGGTGCCTGCCTGGCAGCAGGCGAGCGTGGCAAGCGTGCCGGGAGCGGTGATCGTCGGCGCGAACGCCTCGGTGAACGTCACCGTCGAAAACATCGCCCCCGCGACGGTCGTCGCCGGCGCCGACGAATTGGACTACGCGATCAGTGGCACGGGCGTGGTGATCGGCGCCGCCAGCGGCATCGATCCAGCGCTGGGTGGCGGCCAGATGCACGCCATCGCGCTCGACACCTCCCTCGCAGGCAACCGCAGCGGACAGCTGCTCGTCAACAGCTCGTCGCCCGCCGTCCAGAACGGCAGCTACAGCCAAGCGGTGCAACTCAACGTGCTCGACCACTCGAATGGCTCGTTCGCCACCGCGACGGACGTCAATCTGCTCGCCTTGGATCTGGGCAGCTTCCTGCCCGGGACAGGGATACAATCGAGCGATTTTGAAATTCACAATCTGCTCTCGACCGCCGGATACACGGCCGCGCTCGACGTCGACTCGATCTTCGCCAGTGGCGACACCGGCGCACTCACGACCGATCTTGTAGCCACCAGCATCTTGGCCGGCGGCAGCGCGTCGTTCCAGGCCTCACTGGTGACTTCCTTCGCGCAGGGGTTGTTCAATGCTACCTACACGATCGGAGTCTCCGACCAGGACCTGCTTGGCGCAATTGCCGGCACCGACCTCGTGCTGCAACTCACGGGTTACGTCGGCATCGACGGCGACGTGAACCTCGACCGCAAGGTCGACGCCGGCGATCTCAATCTGTTGTTATCCCACTACGGCCAGTCGAGCGGCGCCGACTGGGGCAGCGGCGACTTCACCGGCGACGGCGCCGTGACCAGCAGCGACCTCAACCTGTTGCTTACCAACTACGGAGTTCAACTCGGCGGGATGCTCGACTCCCTCCAAAGCGTGCCCGAGCCCTCTTCCCTCATGCTAATCGGATGCGCGATCGCAACCTGCATGACGTGGCGACGACGATCGCTCGCGGCCCTGGGTCTTGTCTTCATGGTCAGTTCGTCGATTCCCGCACAAGCGGAAACGCCGGTTCGAATTGCAACCTACAACACATCGATGTACCGCGCATCGTCGGGCGCGCTCGCTGCGGAGTTGAGCACTCCCGGCAGTACGCAGCCCAGCCGCATCGCCGAGATGATCCAACGCGTCCATCCCGACGTGCTCTTCCTCAATGAGTTCGATTACGATCCAACCGGAAAGTCGGCAGCCGATTTTCAGAAAAACTATTTGGGCGTCTCGCAAAACGGGCTGAGTCCAGTCCAGTATCCCTACGTCTACACCGCTGCGTCCAACACGGGAATTCAACCGGAAGACGTACATGGCCCAGCAGCCGACTTCGACTTCAACCACAACGGCTCGAATGACCAGGCTGACGATGCTTTTGGTTTCGGCGAGTTCCCGGGCCAATACGGCATGCTCGTATTGTCGAAATACCCGATCGCATTCGACAAGATTCGGACGTTTCAGAACTTTCTCTGGAAAGACATGCCAGGAGCTCTGCTCCCCGACGACCCAACGACGCCGGGCACGCCGGCCGACTGGTACAGTCCCGCGGAACTCGACGTCTTTCGGCTCTCCAGCAAGAACCATTGGGACGTGCCGATCATGATCGACGGAAAGGCGATTCATCTACTCGTTTCGCATCCTACTCCGCCGGTATTCGACGACGAAGAAGATCGTAACGGAACGCGAAACCACGACGAAATTCGCTTCTGGGCCGACTATATCGCGCCGGGGAAAAACGGATACATCTACGACGACCAAGAATTCGTCGCCGCCGGAAGACAAGCTCCGGACATCACCAAAGGCGGCCTCGCCCCCGGCGAATCGTTCGTCATCCTCGGTGACCTCAACGCCGACCCCAACCGCGGCGATGGCTATCCCGGCGCCGCCAATCAACTGACCGAGAGCCCCTACATCAACAACTCGTTCGTGCCGATGCAGGAAATGCCAATCCCTGGCATTGAACCCACCACCACCTCGACGTTCGGGCTCCGCGCCGACTATGTGCTGCCTTCCCGAGATCTTCACGTTACTGGTTCGGCCGTCGTTTGGCCCAATCGGCGCGGCGATCCGCAGGTCGTTGCGAGTAGCGCGAGCGACCACTTGCCCGTCTACGTCGATTTCGTGATCGTCCCCGAGCCATCGACCGTCGTGATGGCCACCTTCGGTCTTTTAGGAGTCAAGCTAGGGGCATGCCGATACCGCCTTCGCCCGCTGCGATATGTTCGCGGCCCTCGCAGGATTCTACCGTGCGATACTGCAGATCCGGCGCGAAGGTAACTCGTTCGCTGTTTGAACGTATCACCCACGAACGGGGAGAGCGCGGCTGGCCACTAGTTGTTAAAGTCTCGCGATCGCGATCTGCGCATTCGATGACACCTATTTGCGCAGATTATGTTGCCGCAAGTGAAATACTGACACGATTGTCGCGTCACGTGCTACATAGCGCGTGAATACGCTCTCGAGAAATTGAAATGTTTAACCATATCTTTACCTCATCTCCACCAAACTTCTACACGTTTGCCACTAAGATAGTTGCTTGCAGGCGTCACGATTTCATTCAGTTTTGCCAGGCATGTCCCTGGCGCCTGTGAAAGAGATGTCGAGATGATAGGAACAGCCGTAACCCGCCTCACGGGCGATTCCACGTCCGCAATTCCGTTATTGGTCCAAATTCGATCGCAAAAAGGTGACTCGGCACAGAGTGAAACGAGTGACTGGAGTAAACATCCGCGTCATGCGAATGCCGCCCGTGATCGCGCGCCGTAGTTAGCGAAGGCCGGGCCTTCCCGGTGCTCCTCGCGGCATCGAATGGTCGACATTTGGCACGCCTTCAGACTTTGCTGACCCATAGCGGTTATCAAGTGCTCTCCGCTACTTCCGGGGCCGAGGCGCTGCGGTTGCTGGAGCGATCATCCATCTCATTGGCGTTGCTCCAGGATGTACGTGATATGACACCGGAGGTCCTCTGCGATCGATTGAAGACGAGGATCGGGCAGTATCAGTTGGAGGAGATTCCCATCGTTCTTCTCGCGGAGCGATTCGACCCCGACGAAGTGGTCCGCTGCTTCCATGCTGGCGCCGACGATTGTGTGACCGGTCCCCATCTGGAATCGCGCGTACTCCTGGCTCGAATACAAACCCTCCTGCGCATGTGTCGTGGCCGATCAGCGACCGAGTCGTCGTCGGCCGACGAAGGCGTCTCGATCGGGAATATCATTATCGACCCCGCGAAATTCCGCGTGCTGGTCGACAAGCAGCCACTCAACTTGACTCGCATCCAGTTCTATTTGCTTTACATGATGGCCCGCCGGCCCGGCTGGATTTTTTCGCACTCTCAATTGCGTGGAACCGTGGCGCGACACGGCGGCAACCCGGACGAAAAATCGATCAAGTCCCACATCTCCCATTTGCGCCGCCGACTCGGAACGGCCGCCGCACAAATCGAAACCGTACGGGGCATGGGCTATCGCATTCGTGAATAGATTCCGCTCCGGCCGATCGCGCGTCTCATCGCGCCCGCCGGCCAAACGAAATTAACTCAATTGTTCCGAAGTAAATCTTTGAGAGACCTACCCATGTTGAGTCGGACTGTTTTGATTGCAGTGGCCCATCTGGTCTTGGCGGGCGCCGCCCAGGCAACCATTACCGATATTCACTGGACTTCCCTCGATGGAGATCCGACGGTCGTCGGTAGCGTGCAAAATACGCTCTACACATCGATGACGAATGACTGGACAAACGCCGTGATCACGATCCAGCTGACGGCCGGTTCGCTGCTCAACCCAACTGTCTCCGGTGCGACGAACGAGTGGCAGCAATTGGGCGGGCCCAACGACTCCTGGTTGGCGATCCCCTACGTCGCCGGCGGCGGCTTTCCAACAATCAACCTGTTTGATCAAGATAGTCCGCTCGTTCCGGGCATGGACCATACCTACGACTGGTTCGACACCGCCAACGGCGGCGCCACGAACAATGGCATCGCCGCCCGCATTTACGCCTCCGACACCGCCGCCGGTACCTTCCGCGTCGAGATGTACGATCGCGATTCGGCCGGCATGCCGACTCTCTTGTCGGGAAATATCACCAACGGAAATTTTGCCGCTCCCATGCTGTTGGCAGGCGACTACAACAGTAACGGTACTGTCGACGCGGCAGACTACACGCTGTGGCGCAACAACTTCGGCGCGGCCGCGGGGACTCTGCCGAACGACGTCGATGGAGGCGCCATTGGATCCGCGCAGTATGCGACTTGGAAAACCCATTTCGGAATGACGAACACCGGTGCGGCGGCGCTGCAATCGAACACCGTACCGGAACCCGCAGCGGCCATTTTGATGTTCGTTGCCATGACAGGAAGTAGCCTCTGTCGCCAGCGCCGCAGGACTCCCGTCCGCTCGGCATAGCTCGATTGAATCGATCAGGCGATCCTTCACTCACATTGCGAATGCCCTGCCATGCATCGACTGGTCAGTGTGCTGGGAATTGCTGTCTTTATTGGCATCGCCTGGCTCATGAGTTCTCATCGAGAACGAGTGCGCCTCCGAATCATCGTCGGCGGTCTGGTGCTGCAATTTACGTTCGCGGTTTTCATCCTGCAAACATCGTACGGCGGCCGGCTGTTCGACGCGCTCGACGCCGCGTTTAACAAAGCACTCGACTGTGTTTCCGTGGGGTCCACGTTCATTTTTGGCGAAGTCTATGCCGAACACTTTTTTGCCTTCAAGGTGTTGCCCACGATTATTTTCTTCTCCGCGCTGATGTCGATTTTCTATTACTACGGCATCATGCAGTGGGTCGTCGGCCAGTTCGCTCGCTTAATGCAACTTACACTCGGCACTTCCGGCGCGGAGACGCTTTCGGCGGCAGCCAACGTCTTCGTCGGTCAGACCGAAGCGCCACTCGTGATTCGACCCTATATTGCAAGCATGACGATCTCCGAGCTCAATGCCGTCATGGTGGGAGGCTTTGCCACGATGGCTGGCGGCGTCCTCGCGGCCTACGTCGATATGGGCATCGGCGCAAAGGACTTGCTCTCGGCATCCGTCATGGCGGCACCCGCCGGACTCATGATCGCCAAGATCCTCCAACCGGAAGTCGACGCTCCCAAAACTCTCGGGCACGTCAGCATCGAAATCGCGGATCCCAGCACCAACGTCTTGGAGGCCATCGCCAACGGCACTACCGGCGGCTTGAAGCTGGCGTTGAATGTCGGCGCCATGCTGCTCGTCTTTCTCGCGCTCATCGCACTCATCAACTCGATCTTCGGCTGGCTCGGTGCTCAGTTCGGTTTCGTGATCACCGAGGGGGATCAAGTCAGCTACATGTGGTCCCTCGAGGGACTCCTGGGCTGGTTGTTTCAACCATTCGCGTGGCTGATCGGCATCGAATGGAACGATTGTCGCAATGCGGGACAATTGCTCGGGCTCAAGATGGCCGCCAACGAATTCGTCGCCTACGGCCGCCTGGCGGAGTGGACCAAGGCCGGCAATACTGCCGAACTCTCCCTGCGAAGTCAGCATGTGATGACCTATGCCCTCTGCGGCTTCGCCAATTTCAGCTCGATCGGCATCCAGCTCGGCGGAATCGGCGGAATCGCCCCCGAGCGCCGCGGAGACCTGGCCCGCCTCGGCTTCCGCGCCATGCTCGGCGGCACACTCGTCGCCCTGATCAATGCCTGCGTCGCCAACATCATGATGTGATCAACACGACTGTTGGAACACACTTGCGTTCAATGAGCAGGCCTTCAATTGACTCAGTAGTCCCGTTTTCGACAAGCATTGGCTTCACAGTCGCGGTAACAGGTGATTCCGACTCTCGATGACGGAGGTTGACGGAGGTCATTATTCAACGCGCTGCTCACTCACTGCGGCCGCCAGCGAGACCTGCAGCAATCTATTGCAACGCGGGCACTTAAGGAAAACCGCGCTCCCATCCGATTCTCGCCGCCTCCCCCTTCTTTCGCAACGAGCTCTTCGGCGAGCACGTCGAAGCGATTTGCTTATTGGCGCAGCCATCTGTGTGCCGGCAAAATAGATTCCAGGAAGGACGCCTCATGAATCGGACATCGCCCACCCCCTGGAAACCAACCAAGGCCCAGCTGCAGGCCGCGCATAACAAGCGCGTCCCCGATCTCATCGCCAAAGACCTGATCGTCCTCTTTGCCGGCATCAACCCCGGCCTCTACACCGCCGCGATTGGCCGCCACTTCGGCCGCCCCGGCAACCGCTTTTGGCCCGCTCTCCACGACGGCGGTTTCACTCCGCGGCTGTTCTCACCGTTTGAAGGGGCGCTCCTGCTCGACCTCAAATTTGGGATCACCAACGTCGTCGAGCGCCCCACCGCGCGAGCCGATGAACTCACCAACGACGAACTTCGCGCCGGGGGCCGGCGTCTCGAGGCCAAGGTCAGTCGCTGGCGCCCTACCGTCGTCGCTTTCGTCGGCATCGGCCCCTACCGCATCATCTCCGGCATCAAAGACGCCCGCGTCGGGCTCCAAGAGGAGCCCTTCGGCGGCAGCCACGCATGGGTCCTGCCCAATCCGAGCGGCCTCAACGCCCACTATCAGCCCGCCGCCCTCGCAACACTTTTCGGCGAGCTCCGCATCTGGGCCGTTGCGCAGCACCGGCGCCGCGGAAGGAACCGGCCCATACGCTAACGCGAGAGACGGGCCGACAACCCAGCTTACTTCTTTCACGCTGATCGAAATCCGGCCGCGCCGCCAATTAGGGACGCGTCGGAAAACTGCCGGGACAGTCGCCGACGATCCGGCCTTCGGTATTCCGAACATAACTTGGGGTGACCTGCGCGGTCGCTAGGCACGGGTGCCCGGTGTGGCGGCAGGGTGGGTGCAGCCGCATCACAGGTGTATCGGTTATTTGCTTCGGCTTTCCGAAAAAGGAAGCCTGTTTGGCAGCTCAGGCATGGGCATTGCATCTGGTCGCGCTCGTGGCCGGAGGCGGCGGTCCGCGAATTGTTAGTTTCATTTCAAATTCGTTTGGGACAGCCGCACATGGAATCCTCCGCCAAAGCTACGCGCATCTCGCTATTTAATTTCTCCACGCCGCAGATGCGCGCGTTCCACATGAGTTGGTTCGCGTTCTTCCTCTGTTTCTTCGCCTGGTTCGGCATCGCGCCGCTGATGGCCATCGTCCGCGAAGAGATGCAGCTCACCAAAGAGCAAATCGGCTGGTGCGTGATCGGCTCGGTGTCGATTACCGTGCTGGCGAGGTTGATGGTCGGCTATCTCTGCGATCGCTTCGGTCCGCGACTCACCTACACCTGCTTGCTGATACTCGGCTCGATTCCAGTCATGGGAATTGGCCTGGCGCACGAGTTTTCGACGTTCCTGCTGTTCCGCGTCATGATCGGGGCGATCGGCGCGTCGTTCGTGATCACGCAGTATCACACGTCGCTGATGTTCGCACCGAACTGCGTCGGCACGGCCAACGCCACGACGGCCGGTTGGGGCAACCTGGGCGGCGGCGTGACGCAATTTGTCATGCCGCTGCTGTTCGCGATGTTTGTCACGCTGTTCGGCTTCTCGCAGGCGATCGGCTGGCGATTGTCGATGGTCGTCGCGGGGGCGGTCTGTGCTCTGGTCGGCGTGGCCTACTATTTCCTCACGCAGGACACGCCCGAAGGCAATTTTGCCGAGCTGCGTGCCGCCGGAAAACTCTCGAAGAAGAGCGCCGAAGGCACATTCCTCGAAGCTTGCCGCGACTATCGCGTGTGGGCGCTGTTCGTTGTCTATGGCGCCTGCTTCGGCATCGAGCTCACCATCAACAACATCGCCGTGCTCTATTTCGTCGACTACTTCGATGCCTTCAAGCAAATGGAGCCGGTCACCGCGCTGAAGTGGGCCGGCTTGATTGCTAGCCTGTTTGGCCTGATGAACATCTTTGCCCGCACGCTCGGCGGAGCGTTCGGCGACTGGTTCGGTCAACGTTGGGGCCTCTCGGGTCGCGTGAAGTGGCTGTTCGTGGTGCTGTTCTGCGAAGGCCTTGCGCTGATGCTCTTCTCGAAGATGACGGTGCTCGCGCTCGCCATTCCGACTTTGATCCTGTTCAGCTTGTTTGTGCAGATGTCCGAAGGAGCGACGTTTGCCGTCGTGCCGTTCGTCAATCGCCGGGCTCTCGGCTCGGTCGCGGGCATCGTCGGAGCTGGCGGAAATGTCGGTGCCGTCATGGGCGGATTCCTGTTCAAGAATCCGGAGCTCAGTTGGTCGACCGCTCTGTTCATGCTCGGAGCGGCCGTAACCGTCTGTTCGTTCGCCAGCTTCGCGGTGACGTTCACTGAAGCCGCCGAGTCGGAAGTTCGAGCTCATACCCAAGCGGCGCTCATCAATCGTGGCGGCGCGTTGGAATTGGCTACTGCGTCCTAGCGGTGCCATGCGAAGAGGTTCACCATGATCCAGTTGCCCGTCGTCGCCGATCGCGGTCACGCGCACGTCGACCCCAGTGGTGCTGGGTTGGTCGATCAACTGCTCGACGAGCAACAATCGCTCTCCGCGGTGGACCACTTCAGCCGCTGGCACACAAGTACAAATGGCGACGGCGCCTCGTTGCCGTCTCTTGAGCCCCGCTACCGTTCGCTGCTCCCCGCGACGCCGCCCGGTCCCGGCCAACAGTACGCCTTCGAAGTCGACCTCGACCGTTGCAGCGGTTGCAAAGCCTGCGTCGCGGCTTGCCACACGCTCAACGGCCTCGATGACAACGAAATCTGGCGCGAAGTCGGCCTACTCGTCGGCGGCTCGAAGTCGGCACCGGTGATGCAGCACGTCACCGCGGCCTGCCACCACTGCATCGAGCCGGCCTGCATGATCGCCTGTCCGGTAAACGCCTACGAAAAGGACGCCGCGACCGGCATCGTCAAACATCTCGACGACCAGTGCTTCGGTTGCCAGTACTGCACGATGGCCTGCCCGTACGATGTGCCCAAGTACCATCCGGCCAAGGGGATCGTCCGCAAGTGTGACATGTGCTCGACGCGGCTCGCGGTCGGCGAAGCGCCGGCCTGCGTGCAAGCCTGTCCGCACGAAGCGA
This sequence comes from uncultured Planctomycetota bacterium, assembly GCA_963847905.1. Taxonomy (GTDB): domain Bacteria; phylum Planctomycetota; class Planctomycetia; order Pirellulales; family Lacipirellulaceae; genus DASYDU01. The sequence continues at coordinate 531,875 of CAWKBP010000015.1, forward strand.
TCCGCATCCAGTTGGTCGACGTCGCCCAGGTCATCGACGACGTCGAAGCGGCCGTATTCCTCCCCGCCGCGCCCGATCCCCAGATCACGCTGCCGACCACCACCTACAGAACCAAGCGGCCGTTCCCGCGCAATCTGCTGCCGGCCGACTACTACCGCGTCAACTCGCAACATGCTCATGCCCCGTTGATTATGATGCTCGTGCTGACGCAGCTATCGGTCGGCGCGTTCCTCGTCGGGCTCGTCCTTGAACACTGGCTCGCCGACTCATTCGTTGATGTGTTGCGGCCGTTGCTGGCGGTCGAGGCACTCGGCTTCGGGCTCTTGGCGCTCGCGGCCAGCACCTTCCATTTGGGCCGGCCGCAATTTGCCTTTCGCGCCGTGCTCGGCCTGCGACACTCATGGCTCAGCCGCGAGATTGTCGCTTTCGGCGCATTCGCGGGGTTGGCATCGCTCTATGCGTTGAGCGTGGTGATCGTCGGACCTTGGTCGCGCTGGCTCGGCTGGGGCGTCGCCGCGACGGGCGTCGTCGCTGTCTTCTGTTCGACGATGATCTACGTCTTCACCCAACGAGAATGCTGGAGCTTGATCCGTGTCGCAGTGCGCTTCGTCCTCACGAGTGCGCGTACTCGGCGTCGCCGCGGTGTGGCTGAGCATCCTGGTGGCCACGCTCGTCCGTCCCTCGCCGGAGTTATTCGCGTTGGTTGAAGTGGCCGGCCCCGCGCTGTGCCAGGCACTCGTCGTGCTGATGATCGTCAAGCTGGCGTGGGAGGCAGCCATTTTCCGCCATTTGCTCCCCAAGCGAATGACGCCACTGCGCCGCTCGGCGATGTTGATGATGGGAGAATTGTCCAACGCGACGCTGGCCCGCTTCGCCACGGGAATTCTCGGCGGCGTGCTGATGCCCGCGCTGTTGGTGAGCCAGGCGGGAACCGGCGTGCTGCCGCAATTTGTCATCACCAGCGGCCTGTTGTTCGCCGCCTGCCTCACGGGCGAAATGCTGGAACGCTACCTATTCTTCGCGGCCTGCGCCGCACCCCGCATGCCGGGAGGACCACGCTGATGTCGACCACCTTGAAGTCTCCTGCCAGATTTCCCCTGAATTTGATGCCGCCGATTGTCGATCGCAACGGCCCGCTCACCGCCGAATTGCTACTCGAGCCGGCGAAGTTTGGCCTCGGTCTCGTTCCGGCAGCGCGGCTGCCCGACGCCGTCACGACCAGCGTCTGCGGTTTCTGCTCCACCGGCTGCGGGCTGAACATCCATCTGAGCGAAGGCGAAGCCGTCTGCGTCACGCCCGACGTCGCTTATCCGGTCAACCTGGGTATCGCCTGCCCCAAGGGTTGGGAAGCGCTCACGGTGCTCGACGCCACCGATCGCGCCACGACGCCGCTCCTGCGCGACGCGTCCGGAAAGTTGCAGCCGGTCGATTGGGATACGGCCCTCGGCACGTTCGCCGATCGCATGAAGTCGATCCAGCAGGCGCACGGGCCGCAATCGGTCGCGTTCCTGAGCACGGGCCAGATCGTCTACCGAAGAGATGGCGATGCTCGGATCGCTCGCCAAATTCGGCATGGGCATGCTCCACGGCGATGGCAACACGCGACAATGCATGGCCACCGCGGTGGTCGCCTACAAGGAATCCTTCGGCTTCGACGCCCCGCCCTATACCTACGCCGACTTCGAAGAGTCCGACGTGCTCGTGTTCGTGGGCAGCAACCTTTGCATCGCCCACCCGATCCTCTGGCAACGTGTGATGCGGAATCCGCACAGTCCGGAGATTATCGCCATCGACCCGCGGGCGACCGAAACCACGATGGCCGCCACGCAGCATCTGGCGATCTACCCCAAATCCGATCTATCGCTCCTCTACGGTGTGGCTCGGATCCTCATCGAGCGCGGTTGGATTGACCAGGATTTCATCGCCGCCCACACCGAGGGCTTCGAGGATTTCGCCCACTTTGTGCAAGACTACGCGCTCGAGCGCGTCGCCACCGAGACCCGCCTCGCGCCGGAAGCAATCGAGCGATTCGCGGTCACGATCCACGAAGGCAAGCGGGTCTCGTTCTGGTGGACGATGGGCGTCAACCAAAGCTACGAGGGCGTGCGCACCGCTCAAGCGATCATCAACCTCGCACTGATGACCGGCAACATCGGCCGGCCGGGCACGGGGGCCAATTCCATCACCGGCCAGTGCAACGCGATGGGCTCGCGGCTGTTCAGCAACACGACGAACCTGCTCGGCGGTCACGACTTCACCAAGGCGGCCCACCGCGAAAAAGTCGCCAACATCCTCGACATCGACGTCGAGCGAATTCCCGACCAGAACAGCTGGTCGTACGACCGCATCATCGAAGGCATCCTCCGCGACGAAATTAAAGGCCTGTGGGTCGTCTGCACGAACACGGCCCACTCGTGGATCAATCAGAACACGTGCCGCGAGATTCTCGATCGGCTCGATTTCCTCGTCGTCCAGGACATGTATCACACCACCGAAACGGCGCAGCTCGCCGACCTGGTGCTGCCGGCCGCTGGTTGGGGCGAGAAGGAAGGGACGTTCATCAATTCGGAGCGGCGCATCGGCGTGGTGAAAAAGGTTGCCCGCGCGCCGGGCAAGGCCCTCTCCGATTTCGCCATCTTCCGCTTGATCGCCGACTACTGGGGCTGCGGCCAGATGTTTGCCAAGTGGAAAACCCCGGCCGACGTGTTCGCCTCGCTCAAGGAACTCAGCCGCGGCCAGCCTTGCGACATCAGCGGCATCGAAGACTACCAATTCCTCGACGAGCGCGGCGGCGTGCAGTGGCCCTATCCCGAGGAGGGCGGTGACGAGCGGCCCGAGCGGCGGCTGTTCGAGGATGGGATGTTCTTTCACGAGCACGGACGCGCACGATTCATTTATGAGACGCCGCGCGAGATGCCCGAGCCGCCCAGCACAAAGTATCCGTACATTCTGCTCACGGGTCGCGGTTCCGCATCGCAATGGCACACCCAAACTCGCACGTCGAAATCCGCCGTGTTGCGTCGCCTCTATCCCTCGGAGCCCTACGTCGAGATTCACCCCGACGATGCGCGCCGCGAGCGGATCGCGCCGAATCAGAATGTGTGCGTCGAGTCGCAGCGGGGCCGGATCGAAGTCCGCGCGCTGGTCACGCCGACCGTACAGCGCGGCCAGCTATTCATCTCGATGCACTACGAAGTCACCAATAAATTGACGCTGGCCCATTTCGACCCCTATTCGCGGCAGCCGTCCTACAAGGATTGTGCCGTGCGCATCATGCCCGTCGGCGCGCAAGGAATGTAAGAGTCACCCGCTATGAGCGAATCGAACCCATTCACCGCCGAGCAGCAGTTCTATCTGCAGGGATTTGCCCTGGGATCGGACGTCGCCCGCAAGATCCAGGGGCTGCCGGTGATCTCGAATTCTGCCGCATCCGGCGTCAGCGAGTCAAACGGCGCGACGATCAGACTGGGTCCGTCGGCCGATGGAAGAAACGTACACACTGGTCCCGACCAGCTGCAGTGGGACGCCCAAGACCGGCAAGTTGCGGAGGGCGGCAAACTTTGTGCGGAAGAAGAAGCCAAGCGCGCGAAGAATCCGCTTGACCGCTGGGATGAAATCACTGCTCTGGCACAGCGAGGCGAATTCCCCAAGGGGACCGATGTATTGCTCCAAAAATACCAAGGGCTGTTCTACGTCGCGCCGGCACAAGACTCGTACATGTGCCGCCTGCGATTCCCCGGGGGTGCGGTCCGCGCCTGGCAGCTTCGCGGCTTGGCCGACATGGCCGACGATCTGGCGGGCGGATTCGCCGACGTCACCACCCGCGCCAATCTGCAGCTCCGCGAAATCGGCGCCCGCGACGCGGTCCGCGTGATCATGGGACTCCGCGATCTTGGCATCATCAACCTCGGCTCCGGTGCCGACAACATTCGCAACGTCACCGCCAGCCCGCTGAGCGGGATCGACGCCACGGAGCTGATCGAAACGCTGCCGCTGGCCCGCGACATGCACTACTACATTATCAACCACCGCGAGATGTACGGCCTGCCGCGGAAGTTCAACATCGCCTTCGACGGCGGCGGCGCGATCAGCGCGCTCGAAGATACCAACGACATCGGCTTCCACGCGGTGCGGCTCACCAATTCGAACGACGCGGGCGACGCCGGCGATGTGTTGTACCAGTTGGCCCTCGGCGGAATCACCGGTCACTGCGATTTCGCCCGCGACACGGGCGTCGTCGCCAAGCCGGAAGAATGCGTCGAGCTCGCGGCCGCCATCGTGCGGGTCTTCATCGCCCACGGCGACCGCACCGACCGCAAGAAGGCCCGCTTGAAATACGTGCTCGACGATTGGGGCTTCGAGAAGTTCCTCGCCGCGACACAAAAGGAACTGGGCCAGCCGCTCCGCCGCGTGTCGAACGACGATTTCGAACCGCGGCGGCCCGACGATCGCCATGCCCACGTCGGCGTCCATCCCCAGCGGCAGCCCGGCCTCAACTACATTGGCGTGGTGCTCCCCGTCGGCCGTATCCAATCGGAGCAGCTCCGCGACCTGGCCGACTTGGCCGACTCGTGCGGCAACGGCGACATCCGGCTCACACCCTGGCAGAACCTGCTCATCGCCAACATTCCTGACGAGCGTGTCGAAGAGGCGAAGGCCCGCATCGAAACGATGGGCCTCGACTGGCGAGCCAGCAGTCCGCGGGCCGGGCTGATCGCCTGCACCGGCAACGCCGGCTGCAAGTTCGCCGCTTCGAACACCAAGCGCCACGCGATGGCGATCGCCAACTACGTCGAAGAGCGGCTCGAACTCGACCAGCCGATCAACATCCACGTCACCGGCTGCAGCCACTCCTGCGCCCAGCATTACATCGGCGACATCGGCCTGTTGGGGGCGAATGTCGAAGTGGGCGACGACGTGGTCGAAGGCTACCAGGTGTTCGTCGGCGGCGGTTACGGCGAACGACGCCAAATCGCTCGCGAGCTTTATCCTCCCACGCCCGGCGACGAACTTCCCCAGATGGTGGCCCGGATGATCGAAGTCTATCTCGAACAACGCCAGTCACCCGACGAAGGGTTCGCCGCTTTCACCAATCGCCACGAGATCGACGAGCTCCGCGCGATGTTTTCTCAAACGCCCGTTGTGATCCATGTTTGATGCGTCGAGGCCACGATGACTGTCTCCCTCATACCAGAATCGGCACCGTTTACGTCGAGCAACGGGCGTGGCTCAATGGATTCCTGGCCGGTTGGGTCGGCATGCAAACTAGCGGTGCGAATCGGCTGCCGCCAGCGGCCGTGTTAGACGCGCTGCCCGCGCCGTCGCCACCCGCCGAAGCTGAGCCCGATGAATCCTTCCCCTGGCACGACCCGAATCTCACGATCGTCGAGCGGCTTGAGTTGGCCGAAGGCAAGCCGCTCGAGCGCCGCATGATGGCTGCGATGGCCCAGCTCGATTGCGGCGCGTGTGGTTACATTTGCAAAACCTACTCCGAAGCAATCGTCGCCGGATCGGAGAAGAATCTCACGCTCTGCTCGCCCGGCGGCAAGAACACGGCCAAAGCAATCAAGCAGCTGCTCAAAGACTCCGGCGGCACGAACGGCAACGGCGCAGCGAAGGCCGCCACCAATGGCCACGCAGCCAGCGAAATTGGCTACAGTCGCACCAATCCGTTCCTCGCCAAACTCAAAACCACGCGTAATCTCAACGGCACCGGATCGGCCAAGCACACCGCCCACGTTGTGATCGATCTCGCCGGCAGCGGTCTCAAATACCACGTCGGCGATGCGCTCGGCGTCTATCCGACCAACCCGCCCGAACTCGTCGATGCGATCGTCGCCGCCGCGCGCCTCAATCCCGACAAGTCCGTCACGGCGTCCAACGGCAGCGAAGTCACGTTCCGCGATGCCTTGCGTCGACACTACTGCTTGAACGGCGCTTCGGAAGAACTCCTTACGCTGCTTGCTCAAAAGGCCGCCGACGACACCCACCGCGCCGCGATCAATGCGTCGCTCGCCGACGAATCGTGCGACTGTTTTGACTTGCTCGACGCCTTGCAATTGGCTCCGTCAGCTCAGTTGACCGAGATCGAGTTGCTCGAATGCCTCTCGCCGCTGGCGCCGCGGCTCTATTCGATCGCCAGTTCGCTCCGTGCGCATCCCGAGGAAGTGCATCTCACGGTCGGCCGCGTCGAGTATGCGATGAACGGCCGGCAGCGGTTGGGCGTCGCGTCGACTATGTTCGCCGATCGCGTGCAAACGGGCGACGCGGTCGGCGTATTCATCCACGCCGCCAGCGACTTCACCGTGCCCGCCGATCCCACGGCTCCGATGATCATGGTCGGCCCCGGCACGGGCGTGGCCCCGTTCCGCGCGTTCTTGGAAGAGCGGCAAGCCGCCGGAGCGAGCGGCAAAAACTGGCTCTTCTTCGGCGACCAATGTTCCGCGACTGATTTCCTCTATCAAGACGAGTTCGCCGCGATGCAATTGAGCGGCCGCTTGACGCGCCTCGACGTCGCTTTCAGCCGCGACCAGGAGCACAAGGTCTACGTGCAGGACCGCATGCGCGAACACGGCGGCGAGCTCTTCCGCTGGCTGGAAGAGGGCGCGTATTTCTTCGTCTGCGGCGACGCCAAACGAATGGCCGCCGACGTCGACCGCGCGCTGCACGAAGTGATCGCCCATCAAGGCCAAAAATCCCCCGAGCAAGCGGCCGCCTACGTGCAAGCGCTGAAAAGCCAGAAGCGCTACGTCCGCGACGTCTATTGAGCCGACCGTACGCGCCCCGCTCTCGCCGCCCAAAAAATCCCGCGCCGAGCGGTGTGCTATGATGGACAGCCTCCCCAATCAGGTTCGGGGCAGGTTCATCGCACACCTCTCGACAAAGGCGACTACCGATGCGATTTGGGCGATGCTTCGTTTGTGTCGGACTGACGGCTCTGGCGATCGCTGCACAAGCGGCTCCGACCGGGACAGAAAACGTTGACACCTCGCTGCAACAGGGTTTCGCGGATCCGCCCCCGGCGGCCTGGCCGCGCACTTGGTGGCACTGGACGCGCGGCAACGTCAGCCACGAGGGCATCACCAAAGACTTGGAGTGGATGCAGCGCGTTGGGATTGCCGGCTTTCAATTGGCCGACGTGAATTTTGGCGGCGGGCAAACGCTTGACCACCCGCTCGACTTCGGTTCGCCCGAGTGGCTCGATGCAGTCCGGCACGCAGCGGCCGAGGCCGATCGGCTCGGTCTCGAAATGGCCCTCTTCAGTTCGCCCGGCTGGAGTCTCACCGGCGGCCCCTGGGTCGAGCCGGCGCAAGCGATGAAGAAGCTCGTTTGGAGCGAAACTGAAATCGAGGGGCCGCAATCCGTGCACTTCGCGCTGCCGCAACCGCCAGACAACGCGGGCACCTTTCAGGACATGGGCGCCGGCCGCGGCGGCGCCAAGTTCTACAAGGACTCGCGCGTCCTCGCCTTCCGCACTCCCGCGGCCGAATCACAATCCGACGCGGCGACTCCCAAAGTGACCTCGAGCAGCCCCTCGCTCAACGGCAAATTGCTCATGGACGGCCGCTACGATCGCGACGTGACCATCGCGGCTCCCACGGAAGGCGGCCCCGCATGGATCCAGTACACGTTCGACGAGCCCACCACCATCCGCGCGATCACCATCGCCGGCGGCGCGGGCATCCCCGTCGGCCGCATAGCAGCCAGTGATGAAGGGCAAACTTTTCGCACGCTCGTCACGCTCCCCGGTTCGCAGCTCTATCGACAAGGCCGCGTCCGCACATTTGCCGTGCCCGAAACAACCGCCCGCCACTTCCGCTTCGAAATGGACGCCGCACCGCTCCGCCCCGACCGGACGATGAGCGAAGATCCGCCGCTCCCCGCCGATCGCTTTTCGCTGCTCGAGTGGAAGCTACACACCGGCGCGGGTCCACCGCTGGGAAGAAAAAGCCGGCTTCGGCCACCTCTTCGAATACGACACTGTGGCCAGCCCCGCGGTGCCGCAAGCCGCAAGCATCGCCAGCCGCGACGTCATCGACCTCACCGATCGCATGTCGCCCGATGGCACACTCAACTGGGACGCCCCCGCCGGCCAGTGGACCGTGTTGCGGCTCGGCTACTCGCTCACCGGCGCGAAAAACCGCCCCGCCACACCCGCCGGCTCCGGCTACGAAGTCGACAAACTCAGCCGCGCACACACCGAAGCCTACTACGACGCCTACACCCAGCCGATCGCCCGCACCCTCGGCAAACTCTACGGCGACCGCCTCCACTATTTCATGATGGACAGCTGGGAAGCCGGCCAACAGAATTGGACCGACGACATGATCGCCGAGTTCACCCGCCGCCGCGGCTACGACCCGACGCCCTTTCTGCCCGCGCTCGCCGGCCGCGTCGTCGACAATTCGCAAGCCAGCGACCGCTTCCTCTGGGACTTCCGCCGCACGCTCGCCGACATGTTCGCCGACAACCACTACGCCGTGATCAGCGAACGCCTCCACCGCGGTGGGCTCGAGCTCTATTCCGAAGCGGCCGGCGTGTCGCTCGAGATCCCCGAAGACACGCTGCTCAACAAAAGCAAGGTCGACATCCCGATGGGCGAGTTCTGGGTCCGCGACCTCCACCCGCGGCTGATGTACCTGCAAGACGTCCGCGGCGCCGCGTCGGCCGCCCACGCCTACGCCAAACCGATCGTCGCCGCCGAAGCGTTCACCGGCGGCGGCTACGAATCGCCCCTCACGCTCAAAAAAGTCAGCGACTACTGGCTCGCCCAGGGAATCAACCGGCTCGTGTTCCACACCTCCGCCCACCAGCCGCTCGACACCAAGCCGGGCAACACGATGGTCGGCACCCACCTCCATCGCAACATCACCTGGGCCGAGCTCGCCAAACCACTCAACACCTACTTCGCGCGAACGTGTTACATGCTCCAGCAGGGCCGGGCGGTCGCCGACATTGCCTATCTGCTCGGCGAGGGCGCGCCGTCGACGATGCCCATCTGGGGCGCGGGCACCACTCCCGCCCCGCCGGCCGGCTACGACCACGACTTCATCAACGCCGACGTGCTGCTCCATCGGCTCAGCGTCGACGGCCACGGACAACTCACGCTACCCGATGGCATGAGCTACCGCCTGCTCGTCCTTCCCGAGTCAACCAAGATGCGGCCCGAACTTTTAGAAAAACTCCACGAGCTGGTCGCCGGCGGTGCGACGATCGTCGGACCCCGACCCACTGCCTCGCCCAGCCTCGCCGGCCAACCCGCCGCCGACCAGCGCGTCGCGGAACTCGCCGACTCCCTCTGGGGCGACCTCAACGGCACCACGCGAACAATCAACTACGTCGGCCGCGGTATGGTCGTCTGGGGCCGGCCACTCGCCGACGTACTCGCCCGCTTGAACGTGCCGCAAGATTTCGAATGGACCGGCCCGCTCGACGCCGACGTCGCCTGGAAACACCGCCGCACTCCCGACTGCCGACATCTACTACGTCTCGAACCTCACCGACCAGCCAGTCCAACTGCAGGCCCGCTTCCGCGTGGCAAATCGTCCCGCTGAATTGTGGCGACCCGACTCCGGCCAGATCAGCCCCGCCACCTACTCGCAAGACGGCGACCGCTCGACCGTCCCGCTCGACCTCGCACCAAACGAAACGCTCTTCGTCGTCTTCCGCGACGCGGCTGCATCGCCGACCCACGATTCAACTCCAACGAAACCCACAAAGCTCGCCGACATCTCCGGCGAGTGGAAAGTAACTTTCCCACCAAACCGCGGCGCACCCGACCACATCACGCTGCCCACCCTCGAATCCTGGACCAATCACAAACTTCCCGGCGTCGAGTACTTCTCCGGCACAGCCTCCTACACAATCGACGTCGACGCACCCGCCGACTGGTTCCAACCCGGCCGCCGCCTGCTCGTCGACCTCGGCGACGTCCGCGACCTCGCCGAAATCAACCTCAACGGCCAGCCGCTCGGCATCCTCTGGAAACCGCCATACCGAGTCGACGCAACCGCCACCCTCCACGCCGGCGCCAACCAACTCGAAGTCCGCGTCACCAACGAGTGGACCAATCGCATCGCCGGCGACCGCGCCGCGCCCCCCGCCGAGCGCGTCCTCTCCGACGTGCAACCCGGCTTCGGCCCCCCGCGCCCACCCGAACCCTCCGGCCTGCTAGGACCCGTTCAGATCCTCGCGGAGTAGTTTCCGCAACCTGGAATCACAAGGAGATCGACCATGCACCGCTTCCCTCAACTAGTGCTTGCCTCGCTCGCGCTGCTCCTCCTGCAATCCGCCCACACCGCGGCCCAACTCCCCGACTACCCCGACGACGAAGTCGCCGGCATCCCCGTCAACTACACCGAAGCCAACGTCGCCGAATACACGCTCCCCGACCCGCTCACCACCACCGCCGGCACCAAGATCGACAGCGCCGCCGCCTGGCAAACCGACCGCCGCCCCGAGTTGATAAAGCTCTTCGAAGAGAACGAGTACGGCCGTGCACCCGCCGAGCCGAAAGCAATCCGCTTCGAAGTCCTCGAAGCAGCCACGCCCGCCTTCGATGGCCAAGCGATCCGCAAGCAAATCCGCATCCACTTCGGTGATGATGAATCAAGCCCCGCCCTCGATCTGCTCGTCTATCTCCCACCCAACGCCACCGGTCCCGTGCCGCTTTTGCTCAACATCAACTTCACCGCCAACAACCTCATGGTCGACGACCCCGGCGTCCAAGTCGGACGCACCTGGAACCGCGACGAAAACAAACGCGTCCCCGCCGACGCCGGCCGCCGCTTCGGCCAACTCCAAGTCCTCCCCACCCTCGCCCGCGGCTTCGGCATCGCCACCTTCAACTACGCCGACGTCGACCCCGACGCACCCGGCGCAATCGCACACGGCGTCCGCCAACAATACTTGAAGCCCGGCCAGAGCGAACCCGCTGCCGACGAATGGGGCACCATCGCCGCCTGGGCCTGGGGCATCAGCCGCGTCGTCGACTATTTCGAAACCGATCCGCAAGTCGACGCCCAGCGAATCGCCATCACCGGCTGTTCCCGCCTCGGCAAAACGGTCATGTGGGCCGGCGCCAACGACCCGCGCATCGCCCTGGTGATCGCCAGCTGCTCCGGCGAAGGCGGCGCCGCACTAAGCCGACGCAACTACGGCGAAACCATCGCCCACCTCGCAGCCCCAACCCGCTACCCCTACCAATTCGCCGCCAACTATTCGAAGTGGAGCGACGACCCCAACGAATCCCCCGTCGACGCCAACCTGCTCGTCGCCCTCATCGCCCCCCGCCCGCTCCTCCTGCAAACCGGCACCACCGACAAATGGTCCGACCCCAAAGGCGAATTCCTCGCCGCCCTCGACGCCACCCCCGTCTACGAACTCTTCGGCAAACAAGGCATCGACACCACCGAACTCCCACCCGCCGACAAACTAGTCGGCAACGACCTCGCGTTCTACATGCACGACGGCGGCCACGGCCTCGTCCCCACCGACTGGAACATCTACCTCGACTTCATGGATCGGCATTTGAAAAAGCCGTGAGACAAAAAACCATGAAGCAATAGCCACCCCACAGCGCGAACCTCGCGGTCCTCCGCCGTGTCTTCGACCCACACGGGTCGCGCCACACCAACAGGGACCGCGTGCTATGGACAACCACCAACTTCGTGCCGTCGGCTGGAAGCCCTTCTTCGAGCAGCAAGTCGCTCCGGAAACGCTCGCGCCTCTCGTCGTCGCCCGAGTCTCCGCCCACTTCGGCAGCCAGGTCCTCCTCGTCGGCGCGGCCGGCGAATTCCGCGTCCCCGTCCAGCTCGCAGAGTCGGCCGGCGAAATCGCCGTCGGCGACTGGCTCCTCCTCAGCGCCGAAGACCACCGTGCCCTCCAGCGGCTCGAGCGACAGACCTTGCTCTATCGCAAAGCGTCCGGCGAGGAAGTCAAACCACAGGTCATCGCAGCAAACGTCGACACCATCTTCATCGTCAGTTCCTGCAACGAGGAATTCAACCTCTCGCGGATCGAACGGTATCTTGCCGCTCACCATTCAAGCGGGCGCGACTCCCGTGGTGGTTCTCACCAAGGCCGACCTCTGCGCCGACATTGCCGCTTTGCGTCGACAGGTCGAACAGATTCGCTCCGGACTCCTGGTCGAAACGCTCGACGCCCGCCAGCCGGACCAGGCCGAAGTGCTCACCGCCTGGTGCGGACCGGGCCAAACCGTGGCCCTCTTAGGTTCCTCCGGCGTGGGCAAGTCCACGCTCGCCAACTCCCTCGGCGCAGGCCACCTGGCCACGGGCGAGATTCGTGAGAAAGACGGCCGCGGTCGACACACCACCACGTCGCGCTCGCTCCACCCGCTCCCCAGCGGCGGCGTCCTCGTCGACAACCCCGGAATTCGAGAACTGCAATTGCCAGCCTGCGAGGCCGGCCTGCTCGACGTGTTCGCAGATATCGTCCGCCTCGCCGCCGGCTGCCGCTTCAGCAATTGCAACCACAACGGCGACGCGGGCTGCGCCGTCACGGCCGCCATCGAGTCAGGCGACCTCGACCCACGCCGACTCGCCAATTTTCAAAAGCTCGACGCCGAACAGGCCCACAACTCGCGGTCACTGGCCGAACGCCGCGAACGCGACCGAAAAATGGGCCGCTTCTTCAAATCCGTCCTCGAAAACCAAACGCCGGTTTCGCACCGAGTAGCGATCCGCCACGGCCCGGTCGTCTCCGATATGTCCCCACCGATTGAAACGTCTACCTCAAATTCATGGACGACCATCTGAAGCCGTGAGACAAATCAGCTCCGTCAGCCTGGGACAACACCTCAAATACACTGGGAGATGACGGACTTCTCGTCTCTTCGTTGACTTTCCCAGGCCCCCGCGAACATAAAACGCACTGCCCCACGACACGCCCACATGGGTTGCGAAGATACAGTAAGATCGCGGCCCTGCTGACTAGGATTTCTTGTCATCCATGTGATGGCGCAGCTACAGCGGTTCTTCCTGACCGTCTTGCAGATGCGCGAACAGCTACGCCGTTGAAATTGGTCCACCTTATCGCACTTCAGAGATTGCCAAAATTCTTGCGGTGATTTCGACCTCAGCAGCTTGTTTGGATGCAAAGGACGCGCTCTCACTACGCACTTCGATGAGGAAGGGGTGACACGTCTACCGGCAAGTGGTTCGTGCCGTCAAATTCATTCTGCAAACGCCGAGGTTTTTCTCAGGTCATTCAGTTCAGTTTTACCACTCCGCAAAGCGGTTCGTTTGCACGGCGGCAAAGTCGCCCGGGTGGACTCACCAACTCGTTCACGGCCTTACAGCTGCCATGCCTTAACCTACCGCTAGGGAGCGATTGCAATGGCGGCAGTAAGAAAACTCCTGTGGTTCGTAGGGCTTGTATAGACCTCACTGACCGCTTTTTCCGCCTTTACTAGACTGCCGATTGACAACGCGCGAAGAGTCGGATAGCGTTACGACTAAGAAACTATCCGGATACTGGCATTGGTGAATTTGGCTTGGCCGCCGAGAATTTTGGGATAGTCCCATAATTCCACCTAGGGAGTGTTGTGCCATGCGATTCGCCACGCCGCCGCGAAAATCTTATCCCTCGGACCTGACCTCGGAACAATGGTCGTTGCTGGAGCCGTTGGTGCCAGCGGAGGAGCCAAGTTTGGGACGGCCACGCGAGGTCGACTTCCGCGAAGTGATCAACGCGATTTTGTATCTCAACCGGAGTGGCTGCCAATGGGACATGCTGCCGCACGACCTGCCTCCCAAGAGTACGGTGTACGACTACTTTGCCAAGTGGCGCGACGACGGAATCTGGCAGCGGATGATGGACGCGTTGCGGGTGCAGGTTCGGGTTGCTGCCGGTCGTGAGCCGACTCCCAGCGCGGCGAGCGTCGACAGCCAGAGCGTCAAGACGACCGCAACCGGCGGCGAGCGAGGCTACGACGGCGGAAAGAAGGTCACAGGTCGCAAACGCCATATTTTCGTGGATACTCTGGGGTTGCTGCTGGCCGTGGCGGTGACCGCCGCCAGCCTGGACGACGCGGCGGCCGTGCCGTCGCTGTTCATCAAAGTCACGCCCGAATCGGTTCCGCGGCTGAAGAAAGTATGGGCCGATGGGAAGTATCATAATCACGAGCTCAAGCGGTGGATGAAACAGGAACGACCGGCATGGGATTTCGAAGTGGTTTCTCGTCCTCGCGGTGCGAAGGGATTTGTCTTGTTGCCCAAGCGGTGGGTCGCCGAACGGACTTTCAGTTGGCACGATCGATGTCGTCGACACAGCAAGGACTATGAAAAACGCACCGACTCCAGCGAGGCGATGGTCAAGATCAGCGCGATCGGCTTGATGATCCGCCGACTGGCACCCGCCAAGCACCTCTCCCCATTTAACTATGCCCAAGCCGCGTAAAGATCAATTCACCTCGGAAAAAATAGCGTCAACCTTACCGGATAGTTTCTAAGTTCAAACCATTCTTTTCGCCCTTCGCAGAGCCATGGTGCTCTGCCGGACCGATTGGCTTGGATCTGGGAGTGCAATCGTCCTTCGGGGCGACTCTTGGATTAGCCGGTTCCTTCTGCTTTCTGAACGCCGTCTCTTGCGGTGGACTCAAACCAGAGCGACACGCCCTTCAAGCGGCGCGTTCGAAGCTCGTGCATTCCACGACTTTCTATGGTCTGGACGGAGAAGATGAAGAACACAATGCGCTATGCAACTCTGATTGGGGCGGCTCTCGTCACCCTCGGTATCGCCTGCCCGATGGCAGGCGCGGCGGACTACGAGATCGTCGCCAGCGGGCCGTACAACTCAACGCTTGCCGAAGCTGTTACGTACGATGGCACAAACACCGGCACCATGCCTCCACTGCTGGATCTGCAGCGTGTGGAGGGCGGCTCTTTCCGGGCTACCTACCGCTTTCCAATGGTCACGCCTCCGCAGGGCCAGGCGACCAGCTACATGCCGGGTTTTTCGTATGGGTTTATTTCGTTCGAGCTTCTCGACGCCTCGGCGCTATTGTCCATACGGGCAGCGATCCCACCGAAAATGACATTTACGTGCAGGATTACGACGGTTCCATACCTTTCCGCGTGGACCAGGACTTCTTCACGTCTACGATCGGCACCATCACGGGACTTGCTATCCCAACGCCACTGTACACCTTGCCGCCGGACTACATCTCGGTCGCCGGCCTCAATTTCGCCGGCACCGTGGACCCGAGTACCAACTATACGAGCGACCTCGGCATTCCCACGGATCCCGACGTCTATCTGTCGTTTCCCTTTCGGATCTTCGACGTGCTACTAGAGTTCGGCGACGGCGACTACATCGATCGGGTCAACCCGTACCAGTACAACCTGGTGCAAATTGAGTACGAAATCACCGCTCTGACGGTGACGCAAGTGGTACCCGAACCGGCGACGCTATCGCTGCTCGCGGCTTGCGGCGTCGTGATCCTGCGGTGGCGACGACAGCATTAACCCAAAATCCCGACGGGCTATCGGGAGTTAGCCGGGCGGCTAGTTCTGGACGGGGCGTCTGGGAGCTCACACTTGCGTGAGGCCCGTCGTCACCCCCAAATCTACTCGCACGGCGATCGCACCAACGCCGCACAAGGAACACATCATGTCCATGCAACTCGCTTTACGGTTCCGCCTCGCTCTCGTGGCTCTAACGCTCTTGTCCGCTGCGCAATCGGTGCAGGGGGCAATTACGCAGGTCCAAACGAATGGGAAGGTGTTGAATTCGGCCTTCGTCTCCAACATTCTCCCCAGCGACACCAAAGACGGCACCGCCGACCCGCTAAATCTAAACATCGCCAATGACGAGGCGATCGCCTCTGCCATGCTTGGTGGTACGTCGGGCTCGTTGACGCTCAACTCCCACGCGTGCTCTGGTCCAATACCGGGATTGCCGCCTGGTCATGCGAACTCCAACAGCAAGGTCATTTACTTTGAGAATTCATCATTCAATCCGATACGCTCTCCGTAGGGACGCCTGTCGCGATCACCTTCAAGCTAGCTTCGGCTCGCTCCTACCGGGCGATGGTCGATCAACTTGTCCCGGTCTCCAATGGCGACGCCGCCACCCATGGCGAGGCGGAGGTCAATTTCAACACCGACATCTCAGGTTCCAATTCGTTCCGAGGGACTTTCGACGCCGCCCAGGTCTATTACAATCCCAAGACGCGTTCCGCGACCGGCACCTTTGCGCCCCCAGCCCTGGTCGACCCTGATGCTGCGGGAAATCCCTACGCCAACGAGTCTGTCGCGACGATTCCCGGCAGAGTCGGCGGCGCATTTACGTTGAACATCACAGCACTCATCGGCGCCACGACTAGCTCCGCCAATCCCGTTCTCACCGACGCCGATGGGCAGATGTCCTTGCTCTGGGCGCTGAGATCGACGGGGACCTCGCCTATATTGGCACGCCAGATGGCCAGACGCTATTCCCGCCCATCAGCAACGCGACAGGCGATCGCGCCATCGCCATTCTCCCGCCGAACCCCGATGGCGTTCCCGAGCCCGCATCAATTTTACTACTTGCCATTGGAGCGTTCGCGCTGCGTCACCGTCGCCGCCCCTTATGCGTCATCCAGCAAATCCCGTTGATCACTTGCCTCACCGTTTTAGCTTCGTCTTTCGCGACGCCAGCCGCCCAGGCGAACTTATTCACCTACAACTTTACTGGCGAGGTGACCGATGTTTCGAACCCAAACGGTTTGTTCACCGGCTCCGCTTCGGTCGGCGCTGCGGTTACGGGATCCTTCACTTACACCGACAGTCCCAATCAAGGTTCCTTCGCTTTCAATGATAATTTCACCAACTATTCGCATACCGAGACACCTGCCGACACCAGAATGGTGCTCACCGTAGGCGGCGCTGCGGTGCACTCGTCCGCTGCATCGCTCTCCAACATGATTATTGGCAATGGCAATCCCAGCGATGAGTTTCCGCCTTACTTTCCGATTGGGGATTCGTTTCGTTATGTCGACACCCTGGACGACTCTTCCACGCTCTTCGACTTCAGCCAAGCCGAACTATTCCAATCTGCGAGCGGGAGTTTGTTTTTCGTCGACTCCACCGGCGATCTGTTCGATTCGCAGGCTTTGCCATCAGGTCTGGCGGTCTCATCGTTTGACAGCCGCTTCGGGCTCGTGATCATCACCGATGATAACTTCGAAGAAACTGGGCGGCTGACGTTCCGAATCGATTCCGTCCAGGCGGTTCCGGAAGCGAGTACGGCGGCGATGCTTTGCCTCACCATAATAATGCTCGTTGCATGGCGCCGTGTTTGAATATCATCACCGCGATGTCCTCACAGTTGTCACACTTTCCCTCCTCGCGAGCGTTGTCGTTGGGCTGCTGTGTCGTCGGCGACCACATTTAATCGGGCGACCTTTGTGTCCAATGTCGAATCGAGTTTCGAAGCTGCAGATATCAGCAGTGTCGACCGGATGGCCTCCACATCGGGATTTCCGGCACTGAAGCATCAAAAGCAACATGTCATCCGCGTTCGCACCGGCCAAAAGCACTCTCTTGAATTCGCCGAAGCAGTGTATTAACGTGCACATGTCGAAAAGCGGAGAAGATAATACAAGCCCTCAGCCTTAGCCGTCGGCCGGGCGAAGCCGAGTGCAACAGGTCATGGCAAGAATCGCAGGCCCGCTGCGGTAAATTCCTTTCCACCACATTGCTCCGTCCGCTATAATTGATTCGGTCCGCCACCCTCCTGGCGGCCGAGGCTTCGTCCATGAATACCTTTCGCACGACGACCGAAATTACACCCGACCATCGCCTCATCGTGGCGCTGCCGCCCGAGATGCCGATCGGTTCCGCCGAGGTCGTGGTCACCGTATCGCCCCAGGTCATCGTATCGCCCAAAGACACCGTGTCGCCCCAGAACGCCTCGGCGACGAATGGGACTTCCGACGTTCAGGGCAGCTTCCGCAAGCAGTTTGGGTCCGTCCGCGGCGGCGATCCCCACGCCGCCGACAACGATCGCATCGACGCTGACCTAACGAGCGAGAATCATCCGACCACTCGCTGAGTCATGCCATGCTTCTCGACACGTCGGGCTTGCTCTGCTGCTTCGATGCGGACGAACACCGGCACGCGGCGGCAGTCGCACTCTACGATCAAGCGCCGCGGCGATTGACCCACAACTACATTCTGGCCGAGTTCGTCGCCCTCGCGACGGCACGCAATCTGCCCGCCAGCAGGCCCTCGCTTTCGCCGACGGCATCCTGCACGATGCGGAGGTCGAAGTCATTTGGGTCGATACCGCACTTCATGCCGACGCGATGCAGTTGCTCGCCAAACAGTTGGACAAATCGTACTCCCTCTGCGACGCCGTGAGTTTCGTCGTCATGCGACACCGCCAAATCGGCGAGGCCCTCACCACCGACCGCCACTTCGAGCAAGCCGGCCTGCACCGCCTACTGACGACATAGTGCGATTCCGTTATCCTCGATTCACCAAACTGCTGGCCGAAAGCGCTGTCTTGAATTCGCCATATAGTGTATTAACGTACACATGTCGAAAGGCGTGGAGGCGATAAGCTCTTAGCTCTCAGCTCTTAGCTCTTAGCTCTCCGCAGTCAGCCGTCAGCCAATCCGGGTGACCGGCCGGGCTAACGCTCGCGCTGGTGCGGACTCGACTTGAACTGGGTTTATGAATCGGGCTTATTGAGAATGGGGCTATAGATTGGGCAGTGTGAAATAACTTGGCGTCTTCGGAGAAACTTGGCGTCTTCCGGGAATCTCCGAAGACGACCAATGCCCTTCTTGAGACCAACCAACCCCCGATCCACGACTCCCGACTCCCTGCTCCTTGCTCCCCGACTTCTGCGGACCAATGATCAAATCCCGGAGAAAACAAGGCAGCCGCCGAGTGTGGCATTCTGCGGATCTATGCAGCCAGCTGGATGCTGGCTCTCGACCCTCAACTCTCGGCTCTCAACTCTTTCACCTCACCAGCCGCGCGTTCGCCATGCCGATCAGCGTGTCGACGTCGAGGTTCCAGAGTTGGACGTTGCCGCGGTCGTTGCCCGTGGCCAGCCAGTCGCCTTTGCCCGCGAACGCGATGCCGGTCACCAGGCCGTGCGGCGTGCGGATCGTGATCGGCGTGGCGGTTGGACCCTGGGGGCCGATGTACCACAGCCGCACCACGTTGTCGGTGCCGGCCGTCGCCAGCCAGCGATTGTTGGCGCTGATCGCCATCGCCTGCACGGCACACGTCTGCCCGTCGAGCGCGATGCCCACTTCGTCCTGGTCGGGCGCGGCCAGATCGCGGACGCGGAGCGACGGCTCTTCGTTGGCCGTGAACAACCAGCGGCCGTCGGTGGTGAGTGCAAACAGCGCGACCGCCCGCGAACTGTCGGCCAGCACCACGTCAGCCGACGCGTTGCCGCTGCCCAGGTTCCAGGCGCGGACCGTTCCTTTGCCGGTGCCCGTGCCCGCGGCAGAGATCAGCGATTTGCCGTCCGGGGCGAAGCGAATCGCGCGGACCGGTTCGTTGTGCATCCGCAGGTCGGTCGCCGTGACCGCCCGCGTCAACTTGCTGATCCGCCACAGCCGCACCGCTCCGTCTTCGTTGCCTGTGGCGATCCAGTCGCCGTCGCGGCTCACCGCAAGCGAACAGAGCTGGCCTTGGTACGTCGGCAGATCAACAAAGCTCGCCAGTACGTCCTCCGCCCGCAGATCCCACAGCCGCACGAACACTTCGTTGGTGACGTGTCCCGCTCCCGCGATCGCCAGCCAGCGTCCATCATCGCTCGCGGCGAGCGATACGAACCGCCCTTGCTTGTTCTTCAGCGACAGCGGCGCCCGATCGCGGTCGCTCGAATCGAGCTTCCACAGGTGGACGGTCGAGTCGGTGCTGCCACTCACCAGCGAACGGTTATCGCCCGTGAACACAAGTTGCGTAATTCGGCCCCACTGCCCGTCGAGCACTCGCGGAGTCTCGAGCCCCGCCCGCGACGTGGTCGACCACAGCCGGATCACGCCCCGGTGGTCGCCGCTGGCGAGCCAACTGCCGTCGCGGCTGGCGGCCAATTGGGCGACCGGTCCGTCGTGGCCTCGCAGTTCCACGCCGTCGGTCGGCGAAAGCAGATCGCGGACTTGCTGCATCGCATTGGGGATCGGCGGCAAGCCATCCTGTTGCGTGATCGAAAGTGCTTTGGCCGCGAGCACCAAGCTGATCTCCGGCATGCCCTTTTGCAGCTCAATGGCCTGTCGCGTGAAGTCTTCAGCCATCGCCAGCCGCTCGGCACGCAGCGCATCTCGCATCTGCACTTTCGCGTCCACGCATTCTTGCCGGCTGGCGTCGAAACTGATTTGCAGCTCGCTGAGCGACTTTTCCAACTGCTGCCGTTCGCGGAGCTCTTGGGCGAGCCGGGTTTCGCGCTGTTGGAGCGCATCGGCGCTCTCGGCGGCCGCGGCGCGTAGCACTAGCTGTGACTGCTCCGCGGCGGCCCGCTCGATCTGGGCCTGCCGCAGCGCGGCGGTCGACTGCCGGTATGCGGTGAGCGTACCGATGGGCACGACGATCGCCGCCACTGCGACCGCGACTGCCAGCGCAGTCGCTCGCGGATGGCGTCGCATCCAGCCGGCCAGGCGTTCGCGATCGGTCGGTTCCTTGGGGACGATGCTTTCGCCGGCGAGCCAGCGGTCGAGCGGGTCGAGCGGTGCGGCCGGTTTCGCTGCAGTTGGCGCCGGCTTCCGCCGCTCAGCCCCGACCTGGCCGACGTCGAATCCGCAACTTGGGCAGCTGCTCGAGCCGACCGACCCGTCGGAGCGCAGCGCCAGTTCGCCGGCACACAAGGGACAACGCCTTGCCGCCGATCCACTCGCAGCAGTTTTTGGAACGGAGCCTGGTGTCGCCATAGGTCTCAAAGCTGATAGAACCGAGGTAGGTCGATCGATTGGCAGGACGGTTGCAGCGGTAAAATCAGCTACAGGGTTCAAAAGTGGAATCGGCCTTCCAATGCATACAACGTGCATGGAATGGCGGCAGCCGTCATAGGTGGTTCGATCGCGGCCAGCGTCATATTTGCGCACTGCCGTACATTCGTCATAACCCGATTCGTGGCGGCGAATTGGGAGGATGGGCAGATCCAGGGGCGGACGCGTCGGGCCGCTAAATTGGGCCGGCGAAGAAAGATGAGAGGTGGACGGCCACCAACTAGGCACCGAGACCGCTCCACGCAAGCGCCTGGAAGTCGAGAGATTTGTCGAACGAATTATCGGACCGGGCCCTGCTGCGTTCGCGCCGTCGCGATCAAGCGCAGCGTCCACCAGCTGCACGCATCACGCGCGCCGCAACGCCCGAGTGATTCGGTCCTGCTGGCCTGGTCAGTCAGGCGGCTTTGCGGATCGGGATCACTTTGCCGGCGAGGTCGGCTTCGGTTTGTTGGAAGTCGACGGGTGCGCCCGACGACAGGCTGCGTTTGTTGGCCATCGCCGAGAGCAGCTCTGTTAATGACAGCGGGCGATTCTCCACCTCGAGCGGCATCTCGTGGTGCGGATCGCAGACGATGTCGACCGAGCCGTCTTCGCGGATCAGGCTGTCCATCCCGCGCAGCAGGCCGTCTTTGATGGCCTGGCGGACGAGGTGTCCGCGCGTGGCGGGCGTGGTGCTGGCGGCGTCGCCGAGGCTATCGCGGGCGCGCTGCGCGAGCGGAGCCAGGTACTCGCTGGGAATTTCAGCGACCTTCGGCACATACATTTTGATTTCCATTGTTTTCCCCCCGGGACTCCCCGAAATACGTTTGAATCGATCGACCCACGACCGCGGCCGGTCGCCACTCCCAGGTCTCTTTGCGGGCCGCGTCTGCGCGCCGTCGCGCCAGCCCGTTGGGAGTCGGCCAAGACCCATGGAACAAGTGGGACCAATAGCGAATATCGGCAAACGGGGTTGCAGCGGTTCTGAGAATTTCTCGGATTTGTCCAATCGCTCTGCTGGCAACGATTGCAGGGGGGAGTTGAGAGTTGAGAGTTGAGAGTTGAGAGACAGCATCCACGCTGACCGCATAGATCCGCAGAATGCCACACTCGGCGGCCGCGTTGTTTTCTCCGGGATTTGATCATAGGTCCGCAAAAGTCGGGGGAGCAAGGAGCATGGGACGGAGGGCGGAAGGCGGAAGGTGGAAGGCCGGCTGGGACATTTGTCCACGGGGTCGCTTGGACAGAGCGGACAAATAGTGCTTGGCGCTCGGGGTTCATCGCGTTTTGTCCGAGCGTGTTTTTTGCTCCCTCGCGTAAGTCGAGGCGGGCCCTTCGTTTGCGCCAGCACCGCGAAACGCGAACTCGATTCGAGGTGACAATTGCCGCTCGAATTGTCGGCCGTGGTTCGCGGTCCACACTTGAAATCGCGTGCTGCCTGCTGCGCTTTGCCGGACAAAATGCCCCTTTGATTTGTCCGATAGTGTCCGGAGAGAGCCATGTGAGTAGGTGAGTAGGTGAGTAGTGTTGAGTACGTGACGCGTGCGCCCGCTGGCTAACGGCTGCTGGCTAAGAGCTGATGGCTGACGGCTGAGAGCTGAGGGCCTTTCTCTCCGCTTTTCATCATGTGTACACTAATACACTACCGCGGCCGAATTCAAGAGAGCATTTTTGGCCACCCAGGAAGAAGTGCTCGTCCACCGGTGGGACTGCATGTTCTGTCAAGGCGATGTTGGTCTCAAGAAGGGTGGTTTGTCGTCTTCGATAATCCCGGAAGACGCCAAGTTTCTCCGAAGACGCCAAGTTATTTCACGGTGTCCCATTCTCAATAAGCGCCCCATTCTCAATAAGCCCAATTCATAAACCCAGTTCAAGTCGAGTTCGCACCAGCGCAGCGTTAGCCCGGCCGGTCACCCAATTGGCTGACGGCTGAGAGCTGAGAGCTGAGACTCCCGCTTTTCGTCATGCGTACGTTAATACACTGCCGCGACGAATTCAAGAGAGCACTTTTTGCCACGTTGAACACGAGTCGAGCGAAGTCCGCTGCGCCAAGGACGGTTCGTGCTGATGCAGTAGCGAACTGCCGTCAGTCGATGCGACCGAAGCAATTTGTATCAATCGCAACTCGCATGGACTTCGTATCCGGCAATTGCTAGCCGAGGAACCGCGGACCAGTTAATGGTCCGAGACTGTCTTCGACCGCCCTCAATCTGCCGTTGGTGATTGGCTGCCGCGGTGCTATCGTATAGACTCCACGAACGCACCAGGTGTGTATTTCGATAGCATCATGTTGCCAACTCAATTCGGCAAAACCGCTAATGAACTTAACCACCGTTCGATCGCTTTCGCAACTGGCAGTCGTGTTGTTCCACGTCGCGCACATGCCTGTTGTAGTCGGCGCCACTATTGTGCGTACTGTCGTGCTGAGCACGACTTCGCCCCAGTCGGACTGCCCGATCAACGTTTTGGATTCGTCAGCACGCCTTCGATCAACGCACTCGGGCAAGTCACATTCGCCAGCTACCTCGTCAGCGGTTCGAGTTTGACGTACGATTCGATTTGGACCGAGGCAGGCGACAACGGGTTGCATCTTGTGGCCCGTGGAGGTTTATCGCCCTCCGATATCAGCGATGGCACGACTTTCAACACGTTCTTACCGCAGTCCGGAGGTATCCTATTTTCCAAGAAATACGGCGATCCTTTCTCCAATGCTGAAGGAACCGTCGCCTTTCAAGCGTCCGCCAGCACCGGTTCAGGTGTCTGGACCGAGAACGCCGGGATATCTCGGACGGTGGCGATCTCCACCCAACCGGTTCCTGAGTTACCCGGCCGCGAACACCTGTGGATATACGGTCCACCGGTTATGAACGCCAACGGCGACGTACTGTTTGAAAGCCACGTCGGTTCTAAAACGAATTCGAATGATTACAACTCCGGCCTCTTCGCAGCTGGTGCCACCTCGCCGCCTCGACTAGTTGCCGGCGGCCTCGGGCCAAACTCGAATGCCGGCGATCTCGCCGGCAACACTGGTTCATTTTTCATCCCACACGCTTTCGACATCTGTCGCAACTCCGTTTGTGCTCAACGATGCCGGACAAATCGCATTTACCGCGAGAGTCAACCAGCCCACCGGCCCAAACCGCCCGGCGGTTTTTTTGAAGCGCTCGCCGAATGAGTTGCGCCGATCGCTGTCCCGGATGGTGCCGTGCCTGGATCACCGGGTGAGATATGGGACTTTGCGTCGCAGCTCGGAATTAACAATGCGGGCACCATCGCCTTTCGCGGATCTGCTAATGGCCGTGCCGGGATCTGGATTGGCACGAGCAGCACGGATCTTTATTCTCCCGTCCGCTCGGGCGACTCAGCGCCAGGCGCGCCTGGCCTTACTTTTGGCCGTGGATTCGCCGGTGTTACAATCAACGGGGCCGGAGAAATCGCTTTTCGCAATATTCCCGACGGCGGCAGCGACGCCGGTTACGGCATCTGGATCGCCGATGCTGATGGCACCGTGAGGCCAATTGCGGTACCAGGAGCAACCTCGCCTGGGACAAGCGGAGTGTTCGCTTCTGCCGGAGAACCCGTGCTCAACGCCCGCGGCCAGATAGCTTTTACTGCATCGCTCAGCGGCCCTGGTGTTCACTCGGGAAACGACAGCGGAATCTGGGCAACCGACGATCGCGGTTTGCTTCAACTCATCGCCCGCGAAGGCAGCCCGCTCATGGCAGGCGAGGGCGATGTAACCAATTTGGGTACAATTACTGATCTTTTTTTCCGTGGTGGTAGCGGCAATCAAGACGGCCGTGCCAGTGGCTTTAATGACTTCGGCCACGTCGCCTTCTGGGCTCAAGTGGGGGGAACGACCATCAACTCAGGCGCGTTTGTATCCAACCTCGTCGCCGTTCCAGAACCTATGACCGCGACGCTAAGCATCGCGGCATGGTCCATCTCCGCTTGGCGTCCAATCAGGAAACGAGTTCGTCGGGATACCGAAAAGAGATTAGTCCGCCGGAACTCGTGAGCCGACACGCGGATGACTTTGCCGGTCGATGCGACTGACACGTCGCATTGCGAATCTGGTCTCTTCGGACAGTTCGATCTACGCGCTCAGTGCACTAAGGATTAGCGACCAAACCTTTTTGGAGGACGTGAGCTGCTACCTCCTCAAGTCGAAACGGCATAGGAGGGCGTGTCGAATGGCACGTAGTTCTACCTAACTCCTTTCAGCATTTCACGTTTGAGTTCGTTCCTGGGTTTCATCATTCGATCGTACTTCTTTTGTCTGCGTTTCCTCTGCCGTGGCTCAAAGCGATCGGGCCGATCGGCGACTCGATGAGTAGCGACAGCGTCGAGCAGCTGATGGTAGAGATTGAGTCGGTGCGCTCGATCACGGTCGCCTTGCATGGCGATCAGTGGTTGAAAGGCTTCCAGCGTTTGAATGGCTCCTTTGAAGCTGACGGTGCGGGGTTCGAGGTGATGCTTGTTGGCGGCCTGCGCGATGATGGTGCGGATGAGATTGTAAGCGAGGACGTGCGTCCAGATTTCCTTCCGCACGAGTTCCGGCGTCTTGCAACGCAAGATGTCCATCTGCATCGTTTGCTTCAGCGACCGCAGATCGAGTTCAGCGTTCCAGCGGGCGCGGTAGAGACCCGCCAGATCGCTGGCGGTCACCTCTTCGGCGTCCAGCAACGTGGTGACGACGATGATGGTCCGACTGCGGAATCCGGGCTGCTCGACTTGGATGCGAGTCTCGCGAATCGTGAGCCGTTCGGGAAGTGCCTTCAATGTTTGCCAATCGATCGAACGAATGAACTGAGGTCTCGGCCACTCGACGATGTGGTCGCCTTTGCCCAGACGCTCGCCCCGCCTGAAGTCGGCTTGACGGCAATGATGGAGACGGGTGACTGAGTCGATCCCGCGCTGCCGGAGCAGGATAGATTTCGTGCCAGGCACACATGTAACGGTCGGCAAGCATGATGTCGCCTGGACGCAAGAGGTCCCACAGCTTGCGCAGCATTCCCAACTCGCTGTGGCCCTTGCCCGCATTGCTGCAGATGGCCAGATCAAGCACGGCTCCGCAGGAGAGCGAAAAGAAAGCTGCCATCCGCGCCAGCGGAAAGCCAAGGTCCGGTTGCTGTTGAGGCGGTTGCGGATAAGCTCGTTGATTCTCCGCAGTGTCGGGCATCGACACGGTCGAGCCATCGTAGGCCAGGACGCGACGCCCCTTCCAAAGCCAACGCTTGTCGGGCGTCCTCATCCAACGCCTGTCCCGTCTTGCGAGCGACGGCCGCAAAGAACTCCTCCGGCAATCGCTTTCTGGCTTGGCAGTAGGCGCCCGTTTCCGCCGAGCAGGGTTGTTGGCCGCGCGAGACACGGTGAGCGATCAAGCGCGCAACAGCCGCACGACAGGAATGATCCTGGTTCAGCACTTGCCCGAGGAAAACCCACAGCGTCACCAGCGGCGAATAGATCCGATCCAGCCAGACGACATTCAATGCTGCCAGTGCTTGCGCCACAGTACTCTCAGACAAGACATCGGTGAATGGCAGGTCGCCGTCTTGCAGGAATTGCCGCCGCAGAAAACGCACTTGTTGGCGAAACCGTCCGTGGGTAGAAAACGACATCGTGAGGCCTCCTTGCCGGGATGGGTGTGTGACAACTCCATCTACGCAAGAGAGGCCTTCTTCATCTATATCAATTCAGGGCAACACGTTACGACAGAACTACGTGCCATTCGAGGGCGTGTCCTGGGGCAGTGACATTGATATTCGCCGAAGCCTGGGAAAGTCGCTAAAGGGATCGGAGAGGCCCGTCATCGATCAGTGTATTTGAGGTGTAGTTGCCGACGGAGCTGATTTGTCTCGCGGTTTCAAATGCTGGTCCAAGAAGTCGAGGTAGACGTTCCAGTCGGTGGGGACGGATTGGAGGGGACGGTGCCGTGGTCGCCGTCGTGTATAAAGTAGGCGAGGTCGCTGCCGACTAGTTTGCCGGTTCTCGGGAGTTCGATTGCGGAGACAGTGGTTTGTGGGTTGGTGGAGTTTGATGTCCGGACGGGGATAACATGACGGGCAGGATTGCCCATTCTGCGGGAATTGTCGGCGGGGCACGAACAACGCGAATTACGCGCTGCGATCCGCGTCGCGGTTAACGGGAGTGGTGTCGGTTCACGCGGGGCGGGGTGGGGCGGGGGTGAGAACAAACAGCCCCGGGCGTTTCGTCGCTGAGACGACGGAATCACCCGGGGTTAAATATTTTGACGAATCTTTATTCTTGGGAGCGGCTGAGCCAGTCGGCGAATTTGGTGGGGCCGAGGCGGGCTTCGCCGAGCGGGGTGAGGCTGTGGTCGTCGACGGGGGTGCCGAAGTAGCCGGCGGCGGGATCGGTGACTACTGTTCGCGGTCGTCGTGATTGGCGGCGAGGAACTTGCGGACCAGCTCGTCCATGCGGATCGGTTCGGGGCCGGCGATGTCGATCGATGTCATTGAGGGGCGCGGCGAGGGCGACGTCGGCCAGCGCGGCCGCGACGTCGTCCGAGACGATGGGCTGCATCATGACGTATGGCAGTCGCACGGTTTGGCCGTCGGTCGAACCTTGGGCAATCGCGCCGACGAACTCGAAGAACTGCGTGGCGCGGACGATCGTGTAGGGGATCTCGGACGCCTTGATGAGCTTCTCTTGGACCAGCTTCGCGCGGAAGTAGCCGCTCGCTTGCAGGCGTTCGGTGCCGACGACCGAGAGGGCGACGTGATGCCGGACGCCGGCGGCCTTCTCCGCGGCGAGCAGATTCTGGTCCGAGGTCTCGAAGAACTCCATCACCGGTTCGTCGTCGAACGAGGGCGAATTGGAAACGTCGACGACCACCTCGGCGCCTGGCAGGGCCTCGGCCAGTCCTTCGCCGGTGAGGGCGTTGACGCCGGTCGAGGGCGACGCGGCGACGACGTCGTGGCCTTGGTCGCGCAGATTCTGTCACGACCTTTTTCCCGATCAGTCCACTGCCGCCGATGACGACGATCTTCATGTTGGTTCTCCTTGGATGGGGCTTTTCGCGGGCGTTTGTTGCGGACTCGTGCGGCCGAGCGTTTGCTGATCGAAGTGTCGTGGCCGACACCGCGAAGGGGGCGACGGGATCGTTGCCGTTGCGAAACTTAATCGATTTCCGCCACCGACCAGCGGGCGAGCTTGTCGGGGTTGAGCGTCATGTAGACGGCCTTGCACGCCGTCCTCGATGCGCAGCGACACGACGTGGACGACCGCGCCGCCGTAGGTGAAGACGACGCCCGGGTCGCCGTTGACGGTGGTGGCGTGCATTTCGTGGTCGCGGCCGCGTTTGCGGAACACGCCGGTCGAGGAAGCGGGCGGCCCGGCTGCGGCCGCGAATGACGACGCGGGCGGCCGAGACTTTGCCGCCGCCGTCGGAGTGGACTTCGACGTCGTCGGTGAGCAGCTGTTCGACCAGCTTCACGTCGCCCGCGCGGCAGGCGGCGACGAAGCGTTCGGCCATGCCGGCGGCCGTTTGGGGTTCGGAGCGGAAGCGGGGCGTATCGCTGCAGCAAGCGGCGCCTTGGCCCGGCTGACGATCTGGCGGACGTGCGTTTCCGACTTGCCGAGCACTTCGGCGATTTCGGCGTACTCGTAGTCGAACACGGTCCGCAGCAGGAAGGCCGCCCGCTCGGTCGGCGAGAGACGCTCGAGCATCAGAAGGAAGCGCCTGGCTCAGCGAGTCGGCCAGGGCGCGTTTGTGTGCGGGCTTTGGTATCGACAGGCTCGGGGACCCAGGGGCCGATGTACTGCTTGCGACGCCGGTCCGCTCGCAGTTGGTCGATGCAGCGGCGGGTGGTGGTCTTCACGAGAAATCCTTCCGGGCGAGGTGACGTCATCGGCCGTCTGCAGGCGCAGGAAGGCGTCTTGCACGGCGTCCTCGGCGTCGGCCACGCTGCCGAGCATGCGGTAGGCGACCGACATCATCCGCGGCCGAAGCTCGTTCGGATTGTAGTTCATGGCAGTCGGCTCACGTCGTGCGCCAGCGCTTGGCTCGGGCATCGGGCAATTTCATTCGCTTTCGGGATCGCGACTCTTCGCGTCGCGGTGGAGGCACGAAGGCGATCAGGCGGGTGCGTGCCTTCGGCGGACGGGTTCCGCGAGACGCGGTGCAGGCAGCCGGTCGGTTCGTAAAATGTTTCGCCCGCCTTGAATAGCTTCGTGGGCTGATCGTCGATCCCGAGTTCGTATTCGCCTTCGAGGACATAGACGAAACCCGGCCCGGGGTGGCGATGGGCAGGCCGGCCTGGCCCGGCTCGATGGTCACTTCGACGACGGTCACTTTCGCGTCCTTGCCGTCGAGCTTCTCCTGGATGTCTTGGGTGGAGATGACTCGCACCGACTCGCCGTCTTCGTGGCCGTGGTGCATTTGGGCGAGTGCGACGCCGCCGGCGCCGAGGAGGATCGCAAAGAACGACGAAAGTGAGGGTGCGATTCATAGTGACCTCAATCTGAACTATTGTGAAGACGCCGCTTCGGTTCGAAAATCAGCCGGGCGGTTCTGAAACAAGGACGTTTTGGGGCGGCACTACCGCCGCCGTCCTTTCTTCCTCGCTACCGCTCGGCGGACGACGTTGCTACCCGGGGCTAAATGTGGGGTGGAAAATCTTTTTCGGGCCGTGTCGATTCTGGGCGGGGTCGCTCGACTATTGGTTGACGGCTGGGATGGACTTGGTCGCGGAGAAAAAAGTTGCACTGTCGGCGTTGACATATTCCTATATGGGAATATAATGCTCGACATGGCACGTGCAGCGACGACTACCGATGTGTTCAATGCGATTGCGGAGCCGCGGCGGCGGCAGATTGTCGAATTTCTCGCGGGGCGCGGGCGCTGGCCGTGGGGGCGATTGTGGTCGCGATTGGTATGCCGCAGCCGGCGGTTTCGAAACATCTGGGCGTGCTGCGAAAGGTCGGCGTTGTCTCGGTGACGAGCGAAGGGCAGCAGCGACTTTATCAGCTGGAGGCGAGTGCTTTGAAACCGGTCTTCGAATGGGCGAAATCATTTGAGCGGCATTGGAGCCATCAGCTCGATCGCATTCAGCGGCGAGCGGAGAAGCGGGCGAAGGAACAGCGACGCTGATCGCAATTACGTTTTATTTTGAGGTGCACTATGACAATTGGAACTGCGACCACTACGACTGCGGCAACGGAAACGATGGGATTCAAGACGATCGAGCGGACCGACATCGGCGCGTTCGAGATTCGCAAGGAGATCGAGATCGACGCGCCGATCGAGATCGCGTTTGAGGCGGTGCTGGAGGAGCTGGGGCCTGAAGCGCAAATGCCGGACGGCAGCGGGAAGTCGCTGGCGATGAAGTTCGAGGCCTGGCCGGGCGGGCGGTGGTATCGGGACCTGGGCAACAACACGGGCCATCTGTGGGGGCATGTGCAGGTGATCAAGCCGCCGACGCTGTTGGAGATCATCGGGCCGATGCCGATGTCGTATCCGGCGATGAACCATGTGCAATATCGGTTGAAAGAAGCTGGCGGGAAGACGCTGCTCACGTTTACACATCAAGCGATGGGACTGATCAAGCCTGAGCATCGCGACGGGATGCCCGAGGGTTGGAGCAGTTGGCTTGAAGAGATTCGGCAACATGCCGAGCGGAAGGCGAAGAAATAAGGCGGTTACTTTTTATTGGAGATTGCAACGATGGCAGGTCACGAGATTGCGGCGGGGCTGCTCGCCGAGTTTGAACAGGAATTGAAGACGACGCGGCGGTTTCTCGAACGTGTGCCGGAGGACAAGCTCGGCTGGCGGCCGCATGAGAAATCGATGACCGCGGGGGAGCTCGCGCTGCACATTGCCGAGGCACCGGAGGGTGTACTGCGATTGTGCGAACCGGATACTGCCGAGGCGCCCAATTTCGGCGGCGGTCGGCCGCAACCGCAGTCGCTCGGCGAAGTGCTCGCGGCGCTGGATCGGTGCGCGGCCTACGTGCGGGAAAAGTTGCCGGCGATTGATGATGCGCGGATGCACGAAACGTTTCACGTGACGCAGGGCGGCAAGCCGCTGGTGTCGCTGCCGCGCGAGGCGTTCTTGCGGAGCATCATGCTCAATCACTGGTACCATCACCGCGGGCAACTCGGCGTCTATCTGCGGCTGATGGGCGCGGCGGTGCCGTCGAGCTACGGACCGAGCGGCGACGAGATGCCGAAGTTTGATTGACCTGTGTCTCACGCGAAACGAGTGACGGTGCCGGAGACGATGCGCTGCTGGCCGTCCTGCGTGGCGACGAGGAGCGCGCCGTACTGGTCGATGCCTTCGCAGATGCCTTCGATGGGGCCGGTAGGAAGGTCGATCACCACTTTACGGCCTGTAAGGAGGGAGCGTGCCGCAAATTGATTCTGCCAATGCGTACCGCCGCAGATGAGTTCTTTCAACCCATCGGCCAGTTCACGGAGCAGCACAATGAGCACGTCGATGCGCGAAATTTCTCGGCCGGCGGCGTCACGGAGGGACAGTGACTTTCTTGCGGAGCTCGGGCGGGGCAAGTGTCAGCGGAATTGTTGACGTTCAGTCCGATGCCGACGACGATGCTGCCTTGCTGACCTGTCGCAGCCTCGACGAGGACACCGCCGAGTTTTCGGCCGCCCAGGTACACATCGTTGGGCCATTTGATTTGAGTGCTGCGGGCCGGGGGCTGAGGACTGATGTAAGGAAAGCAGAGACATGGTCAATCGCGCGGCAGACTGCCAGCCCGGTGGAGAGCGCGACCAGCGGCCAGCGGTGTTTGGGGAGTGTGAATTGCGGGTTGCGCAGCAGGACCGAAAAGGTGAGCGCGCCGGGTGCGGACCACCATTGGTTCGCGCCGCGGCCGCGGCCGGCGGTTTGGTGGCCGGCTGAGGACGAGGAGCGTCGACCGCTCGGTCGGCGACGACGCGATGGCGGAATTGCGGCGGCGCGGGTGTTGGTCGATTCGATTTCGTCGTGAAAATCGACTTCGTCAATGAAGGTCTCCGCTGCGATGTCGGCGAGATCAGCGGGGGTAAAGGGGTCGGGGTACATGGGGAGGCGAGCACTTGTCCGGGTGCGGGCCGAACCGGTCAGCTAAACCGCAAGCGGCGAATCGGACGGTAAGAATGGAACGATGCGCGGCGATCAGGCGACCGTGATTCTCGTGTCGAGGTAGACGTCTTGGATCGCGTTGAGGAGGGCGACGCCTTCTTTCATCGGGCGTTGGAAGGCTTTGCGGCCGCTGATGAGGCCCATGCCGCCGGCGCGTTTGTTGATCACCGCGGTGCGGACCGCTTCGGCGAGGTCGCCCGCGCCGCTCGATGCGCCGCCGGAGTTGATCAGGCCGCAACGGCCCATGTAGCAGTTGGCGACCTGGTAGCGGCAGAGGTCGATCGGATGGTCGGTCGTGAGCTTCGAGTAGACGAGCGGCGAGGTCTTGCCGAACTTGAGCGCGTTGTAGCCGCCGTTGTTTTCGGGGAGCTTCTGTTTGATGATGTCGGCTTGGATCGTGACGCCGAGGTGGTTGGCCTGGCCGGTGAGGTCGGCGGAGACGTGGTAGTCCTTGTCGGCCTTGAAGGCGGGGTTGCGGAGGTAGCACCAGAGGACGGTCGCCATGCCGAGCTCGTGGGCACGGGCGAACGCGCGGGCGACTTCGACGATCTGCCGCGTCGCTTCGTCGGAGCCGAAGTAGATCGTCGCGCCGACGGCAGCGGCGCCCATCTCGTACGCCTCTTCGACGTTGCCGAACATCACCTGGTCGAACTTGTTGGGATAGGTAAGCAGCTCGTTGTGGTTGATCTTCACGAGGAAGGGGATCTGGTGGGCGTACTTGCGGGCGACGATGCCGAGCACGCCGAAGGTCGAAGCGACCGCGTTGCAGCCGCCTTCGACGGCCAGCTTGACAATGTTCTCGGGGTCGAAGTATTCGGGGTTCGGCGCGAACGACGCGCCGGCGGAATGCTCGATGCCTTGGTCGACGGGGAGGATCGACATGTAGCCGGTGTTCGCGAGGCGGCCGTGGCCGATCAGCCGCTGCAGATTGTTGAGCACGCGCGGATTGCGGTCGCTCTGGGAGTAGATGCGGTTGACGACGTCGGGGCCGGGGAGGTGGAGCGACTCGCTGGGGATCGTGGTGCAGGTGTGCTTGAGGAGCGAGTCGGCGTCTTTGCCGAGGAGTTCGACGGTCGAGGGCATGGGGGAATTCTCCGCGGTAGTTTGGGTTGTCGGCGGGTTGGAATTGGGACCGGCCGAGGCTGAGTCGAGACCGAGCTTGGCTAGTGCCTATTGGTTAATGCGAACGCTGTGCCGATGCCGGAAATGCACCGCTTATGATGCGCTTCTGGTGCCCGGTGTGCAATGCGGGCACAGCGGTGTGCCCTTTAGCCCAGCGGAAGAGGTTGGCGGGCGATCGAATGTCAGGCATCCTCCACATGGGTTTCGATGACTCGGGCATCGATAATCTTGGATTCTACGGATCGACTCGCCGTTGGTCGGGCCGCCGGGCGTCGTGCCGTTGGGGTAGAACGCGGCGGTGCGGACTTGGACGTGGCGGAGGAACCAAAGTTTGGCGAGGCGTTTTACAACGGCGCGGATGGGTGGCACGAGGAGCGCGACGCCGATCGCGTCGGTGATCACGCCGGGCGTGATGAGGAACGCGCCGGCGAGGAAGATCAACAGGGCATCGACCAGGGCATCGGCCGGCATCTGGCCCGCGGCCATTTCGCCTTGGATCCGCTGGATGATGCGCAGCCCCTGTTGCCGCCAGAGCGCAGCGCCGGCCATGCCGGTTGTGATCACCACCACGACCGGCACCCACCACTGGGTCTCGGTGCCGATCCAGACCAGGAGCGTGAGCTCGAGGATCGGGACGACGGTAAACAGGAGGAATAGGTAGAACAGCATGTGAGGCAATCGTAGGGTGACCGGCGGGCAGCGTCAAATTGGTTGATGCGAACTGGGGAATTTGCACGCCAAGGCGCGAAGGCGCGAAGGGAAGGCGAGGTTTTTGCCGCAGATTTCGCGGATGGGCGCAGATAGGATAGAGAAGGATTGGGGTTCCTACGAAGGAGATCGCGATGCATTATCTTTATGGATCGAAGAAGGCGGGGCCGCTGCGGCTGGTGGCGACTTTTGGATCGGAGCAGCAGCTGTTGGCGTATGTGCGGTGGGCGACGCTCAAGAGCGAGGATCCGCACCACGGGAAGTTCGAACAGGGGAGTTCGCTCGCCACGAGCGATGCTTGGGAGAGCTCGGACCATCCGCTCACGACGAGGATGCCGGGGCGGTGGATCACAATCCGACGCCGAGTATGTTGTAGGGGATTGTGCCAAGGGCGACGCGTGCGGAAGGGCTCAGCGGCATTTATGCTGCTTCTTCCTTAATAGCCCCGGCGTTGACGCCGGGGTGACAGGGCCGGCCAACTAGCAATCCCACCCCATCTGCCCGCGGCGTCGCCGCGGGCAGATGGGGTGGGAAATTATTCGGCAGGAAATCATTCGGCATCTGTTACCCCGGCATAAATGCCGGGGCTAATATCGCCTGCGGCGAGCAACGACCGTAAACGGCCGTCCGGAAGACAGTGACGAAGTCCACCATCTACCACATGCTACGGTTCGATGGTCGAATCGCCGTCGAACAGTTCATCGATTGAGACTTCGCGGAAGCTGTGCGCTTCCCAGCCTTCGTTGACAAACGACTCGCACGTGAAGTGCTCAAAAACCGTTTCCAGATGGTGGCGCGACTTGGCATGACAGCAGAGGCCCCAATCGTGATTAAAGGGGACGAAAAAGGCACAGCCGCCACATTGGTGGCCTTCTTCGTATTGGTTCTTCAATGCCGGCTCATCGGGCCAATGGAGCTGATACAGACGCTGCGACTCGTCGTTTGACCAGCGGCCGGTGATGATTTGGTTCTCGTTCATTCATGGTAAGAACTCTCTCTGATCAAGCGTCATTTGTCTTCGATGCAGTACTGCGGCGCCAACCTCATACGGAACGGCGGGCCCGGATTGGTTAACCATTTCGCTGGCTGGTCCATGCTCGCGGGCTGATATTCATAAATCTTCGCCATGAAGGATGTCTTTTCGTTTCGGACGAAACTGTCATACGTATCGGCACTTTCGGCTCGATCAGGAGGAATGAACACAACGTGCATGTCTAGATTTGTTCGAACCAGTATGCCCACCGCAAATGGATGACCCGACGAGCCGATGCATGCAATCACACGCCGGTCTGAGATCGTTCCGGCTATCAGCGATCTGTTGTACTCCTCCAAGGGAACAATCATTCCGGCGAACGGCTCAAAGTATTTTCGCATTGCCGCGCGCTGCGCGTTTCGTGAGCGTCCCTTATTCTCCGAGTAAAATCGCTGAAGCAGTTTTGCAAGGTTGTATCCGGCCGGATGAAAAACGTATTTGTAGCCGCATAGCACGAACATTGTCAGATGAGCAGCCTTGAGAAGCGAGGCTGTCGCCTCAGGCAAAAAGTCCCGCTCGGTAACGAATTGCACTTGGCACTTGTCGAGCTCCAAGTCTTCGGACACCTTCAAGGCAAGGTCGATGAACTCGCCCGCATCGTTGGTCATCTTGAGGAGCGGGTCAGAACGCGATTTGGAACCGGACACGACATAGTGTTCAACCGGGTTTCCATCGACTTCTAAAGTAGGTCTCAATTCACTTGATAGCTCTTTGTCAAAGATCGTCTGCCACAGGCCAAGTCTCTTGCCGCGGACGAGTATGGAAAAACTCTTTTCTACTACGCTCCCGTAGAATCCATCGACATCCTTTCGTTGAACCACTTGCTTCCGCGAACAGTTTGGGATTGATTTGTTAACAACGTGACCTAGACAGAGTTCCGACTTCGAGTCCTCAAGCAAGATTGGACAGTAGAAGTAGTCGAAGTGCGTTCCGACGACATTTGTATAGTCGCTTCGAAGTCGGTCGAGATCCTCTGCGAGAACTGCGTTCATATCACGGTAGGGCGTTAGATGCGGAAACCACTTGAGCCACGACACTGTGAGCGTGAGGATGTTCGCGCCGGTCGATTTGAGGCCGATTCGAAACCCTCGACAATGTGATTGCAATCGGTTCATATCGATGCCGCCGGATCCGCTCGGCGTTGCGTCATCACAGCCGGCGGCGAAGTGCTTGTCCGTCAGATCGTCGGTGAGCTCCATCGGTCCGCTGAGCACGAGGGTGAAATCGTAAGTTGGCATTGCAGTGCTGCCCGACCAAGATGGCCGGGCTATGTAGTCTCGGCGTCTCGCCGAGAGGGTTAAACATCCAAATTCCGCACATCCAGCGCGTGCTTCTGGATGAATTCTCGTCGCGGTTCGACCTGGTCGCCCATCAGGACGCTGAAGAGGTCGGCGGCGGCGCCGGCGTCGTCCATGCGGATTTGCATCAGGGTGCGGGCGGCGGGGTCGAGGGTGGTGTCGCGGAGTTCTTCGGCGTTCATTTCGCCGAGGCCCTTGAATCGCGTGACGTGGAGGACTTTTTCGCCGGCGGAGCGGATGGCGGCGGGGAGGCCGCGGAGGTCTTCCAGGCCGGTTTCGCTTTCGCCGCGGCGGAGCGTGTAGCGCGAGGTTTCTTCGCCGGTGCGTTCCTGCGGGATCAGGGCGTCGATGCCGAAGCCGGCTTTTTCGAGGTCGGCGAGCAGCGTGTTGAGCGTGCGGACTTCGTGGAGCTCGACGATGCGGAGGCGGGTCGTCTCGGTGGTGGTGTCGCCGTTGGCGCTCGGGGCAATGCTTGGTGCGCCGATGTGTGCTGCGGATACGGTGCCGGAGTCGACGTTGAGCTTGCCGTCGGCGGCTGCTTCTTCTTTGGCGACGAAGGCGTCGAGGGCTTCGCGATTGACGAACCATTCCTCGCGGGTGTCGACGATGACGTGGAAGACGGGGAGCTTGCCGGTGGCGAGGTCGCGGCGCTCGGCGTGGATCTTGAGCGAGATGCCGCGGCGTTCGAGCGCGATCAGCGATTCTTCGAGGGCGGCGAGGTTGCGGACGAGGGCGGACATCGCGTCGCCTTCGACGACGTTGCCGTCGCCCGCATCGAGCGCGGAATTGGAGAGGCCGACTTCGAGGAGCTGGGCGCGCATTTCCTCTTCGGTCTGCACGTAGTAGGTGTTCTTCTTCGAGACGACGCGGAACAGCGGCGGCTGGGCGACGTAGACGTGGCCGGCGGCAACCAGACTGTTCATCTGACGGTAGAAGAACGTGAGCAGCAGGGTGCGAATGTGGGAGCCATCGACGTCGGCATCGGTCATGATCACAATGCGGCCGTAGCGGCGCTTGGTGAGGTCCTGGTCTTCGCCGATGCCGATGCCGACGGCGGAGATCATGCTGCGGACTTCTTCGTTGGCGAGGACTTTGTCTTCGCGCGATTTGTAGGCGTTGATGATCTTGCCGCGGAGGGGGAGGATCGCCTGGAACTCGCGTTGGCGGCCGCCCTCGGCGGAGCCGCCGGCCGAATCGCCTTCTACGAGGAACAGCTCGCACTTGTCGACGTCGCGGCTGGAGCAGTCGCGGAGCTTGCCGGGGAGGCCGCCGCCGGAGAGCGCGCCTTTGCGTTCGCGGATCAGCTCTTTTTGCTTGCGGGCGGCGACGCGGGCTTCGGCGGCCAGCAGGCCTTTGTTGACGATGCCCTTGGCGGCTTTGGGATTCTCTTCGAAGTACTTGGCCAGGTACTCGCCGAAGAACGAGTTGACGATGCCTTCGACTTCGCTGTTGCCGAGCTTGGTTTTGGTCTGGCCTTCGAACTGCGGATGGGGAACGCGGCAGCTGATCACGGCGGTGAGGCCTTCGCGGAAATCTTCGCCGGTGGGGACGAGGTCTTTGAAGATGCCGGCGTTCTTGCCGTAGTTGTTGATCGAGCGGGTGAGGGCGGTGCGGAAGCCGGTGAGATGGGTGCCGCCTTCGGTGGTGTTGATGTTGTTGACGTAGGAGTGGACGTTTTCGGTGTACTCGGTCGAGTATTGCAGGGCGATCTCGACCACGACCTCTTCGGCTTCGCCTTTGACGTAGAGGATGTCGGCGTGGACCGGCTCGCTGGCGCGATTGAGGTACTCGATGTACTGGCGGAGGCCGTCGTTGTATTGGAACGATTCGCGCTCGTTCGAGCGGTCGTCGGCGATGGTGATGCGGACGCCCTGGTTGAGGAAGGCGAGCTCCTGGATGCGCTTGACCAGCGTGGCGTAGACGAACTTGGTGGTCTGGAAGATTTTGGGGTCGGGCTTGAAGGTAGTTTTGGTGCCCCGTTTTTGGGTTTGGCCCGTGCGGCGGGCTTCGCTGGAGGGGACGCCGCGCTCGTATTCCTGATGGTAGATCGAACCGTCGCGGCCGACCTCCACCTCGCACCACTCGGAGAGGAAGTTCACGACGGTGACGCCGACGCCGTGCAGACCGCCGGAGGTTTGGTAGGCGCCTTTTTGGAATTTGCCGCCGAATTTGAGGACGGTCATCACGCCTTCGAGCGTGGAGACGTCGCGGCCGGCTTCTTCGGAGAGCTGGGCGTGGCGTTCGACGGGGATGCCGCGGCCGTCGTCTTCGACCGTGACGGAGCCGTCGACGTTGATGGTGACCGAGACGGTGGTGGCGTGGCCGGCCATCGCTTCGTCGATCGAGTTGTCGACCACTTCGAAGACGAGATGGTGGAGGCCGCGGACCGTGGTGTCGCCGATGTACATGCTCGGCCGCTCGCGGACGTGCTCGAGATCGGAGAGATGCTCGAGGTCTTTGGAGGTGTAGGTGCCTTCGTCCTTCTTGAGAGGGAGCGGCGTCGGGTTGATTTCGGGAGCCTGTTCGGATTCTTCGGACATTTTTGGTTTACTTGCCTTGAAGTTTGCGTGCGATTTGTCGAGTTGGCGTCGGGAGCGCGGAACAAGTTCCGCCGCTAAATCGACGCGGCTATTTGATGGTGCCGACGCGGAAGCGGAGGTCGCGGATTTTGGCGTCGGGGAGTTGGCGGCCGAGTTCGGCCAGGATGCGTTGTTTTTGGAAAGTGAATTCTTGCATGATGGTGGAATTGGTAACGGTGATTTCGAGTGTGCCGCGGCGGATTTTGCCGGCGCGGCTAAAGGTGGCGAGCGGTTCGCCGGCGGCGGCGGCCCAGACGTCTGCCAGGTCTTCGTTGGCTTGGATCCGGCCGTAGCCACGCTTGTTGATCAGTTGGGCGATCACGTCGGCGATTTTTTTGGGACGCCGGGCGTAGGAACGTCGAGCTTCGCGTTCGCATTTGGCGGCGAAGTCGATCGCATAGTCGGCGGCGCGGGCTTGGGGATCGTCGTACAAAATTATTCTCAACCGGTGAAAACTTCGGCGTGGCCGCCGACGCGAAACTTTTGCTGCTTATCGATCGCGGGCGAGCGGCATGATCACGTAGCCGTAGCCGTCGTCGGTGGTGCAGACTGCGGCGCCGTCGCCGTCCTGCAGGTCGAGGGTGAATGATTTTTCGGGTTCGAGCACTTTGAGGAAATCGACCACGAACCGCGGGTCGAGGGTGATCGTGAGGGCGGGCCCGGCGTAGCTGATCGGCAGCTCGACGCGGGACTGGCCGACTTCGGCGGTTTGGCCGGAGAGGACCAAGGTGCCATCGCCGAAGGTGAAATCGACGCCGCGGCTTTCTTCGCTGGTGACGATCGCGGCCTGGCGAACTGCGGCGTAGAGCGGGCCGACCAAGAGATCGAGCTTGAGCGATTTTTCGCGGCGGGGGAACACGTCGCGCCAGCGGGGGAAGCGGCCTTCGAGGAGCCGCGAGTAGATCGTCGCCCGCGGGCTTTTGACGAGGATGTCGTTCTGGCGGAAGGCGATTTGGATTTCGCTGCCATCTTCGGCCAGGGCGCGATCGAGGAGATTCATCGCGCGGGTGGGAACGACCGTGACGTCGCCGATCGGTGGTGGGCTGCCGACCGCTTGGGCGGGGCCCTCCATCTTCGAGAGCCGGCGGCCATCGGTGCCGACCGCGGTGAGGACGTTGTTTTCCCATTCGAGTTTGACGCCACCCAGGGCGTAGCGGCTGCTCTCGTTGTCGGTGGCGAAGACGGTACGGCGGATCAGCTCGCGGAACAGGCGGCCCGAGAGTTCGTAGCAGGCCGATTCGCCGAATTGGGCGATCGCGGGAAACTCGGTGGGGTCGGCGACGGGGAGCTTGAATTGGCTCCGTTCGCCGCGGACGGTGGTGCCGGCGGAATCCGACTCGATGCGGAAAGTGTCGTCGCTGCTCTCACGCAGAATGGAGCCAAACTTGTCGACCGGCAGCAGCACCGAGCCAGGCGCGTCGACGTCGATGCCGGTCACGTCGTAGCGGATGCCGACTTCGAGGTCGGTGGCCATCAGCGTGGCGGTGGTTTCAGTGACGTCGAGCTTGACGTTGTGGAGCACGGGCTTGGGACTGCGAACGGGCGCGATGCCCGCGACAGTCTGGAAAGCGTGCAGGAGTTTTTCACGATTCGAGGTAATCTTCATCGCAGAACTTTCTGATTTCGAGGTCGCTTGCCGGTCGGCAGTGAGCGGAGCGTGGTTCGAAAGAGTAATAGTTTATTTAAGTTTGTATCAGTATTTGTATGGGGCGTGAAAGTGTCGAGCGACGCGGGACTGGGTGTCGGAAGTTGTTGTCAGCTCGGTGGTTCTGTTGTTCGGTCGAGTGGGGATTATGTGTTCGTTGGTTGTTGGCTGAGCGTTGGTCGAGTGTCGAGGGTTTGGTGCGAATTCGAAGCGAGCGATTGACGGAGCCAAGTTGTCGACGCGAGCCGCTGCTGCTCGACAGCGAGCGAACAGGTTTTCCCCAGGTCAGGTTGTGAGTTGTAGGTGACGTTGCAGGTCCGAGAGTGCGTCTCGTGTGGCGGCATCGTGCTGGAGGTTGCCGACGGTTTTTCGGTAGTTGTGGATGATCGTGGTGTGGTCGCGACCGCCGAGGGCCTGACCGATGCGTTCGTAGCTGAGCCCGGCGAGTTCGCGGGCCAGGTAGACGGCCATCGCTCGGGCGGTGACGGCCGACTGGCGACGGGAGCCGCTTTTGAGCACTTTCTGCGTGATTCGGTAGTATTTTGCCACGGCTTGGAGGATGTCGCGGATTGCGGGTCGGCGGGCGGCGCGGTTGGCAAGGAGCCTCTCGACCGCTCGGACGTCGCTGCCGATCGGGAGCAAGGTCTCGTTTTCGAGTTCAAAAAGAGCCCCGAATACATCGCCCGCGGTGCCGGTGATTCCGGCAGCGAGCCGCCGCGAGGCTTCCTCTGAAAGAGGCCGACCCAGCGCGGCCGACACATGGTGGGCCAGCCTTTGCCGGGCAGCTTCCTCGGGCGCGGCGAGTCGCAACTCGAGCCCCGCGGCAAGCCGGCTGCGTACGTCGACCGAGAGGTTGCGAGCGGCGCTCACGGGCGTCGCCGAAGTGACGATCAGCATCGCACCGGATTCTTCTAGTGCGTCGATCGTGTAGCGCAGCTCTTGTTGGATGTAGGCGTCGCGCGGCAACCGGTCGATGTCGTCGATGGCGAGCAATTTGCGGCCGCGAAGTCGGCGGCGGAACTCATTCACCGTGTCTTTCTTGACGGCGTCGGCGAGTGTATGTCGGAAGTCGGCGGCGGTCACGTACTCGGCACAGTCCGCACCGCCGTTCTCTTGCCACGATTGGACGAGTCCGCGGGCGAGATGTGTTTTGCCGGTGCCGCTCGCGCCGCAGATGGCGAGCAGGCCAAACGTGGAGCGAACCTCCGGCGAATCGAGCAGTCGATTGACGGCGCTGGCGGCGAGACGATTCTCCGGCCCGGCAACGAACTTGGGAACGCTCACGCGCGGCGGCGCGGTGTGGCCGTCGGCTGGCGCCGCACAGAGTGTCCGGCCGGGCAGGGGGATTTCGGTCACGTGGTCGACCACGTCGGCTCCGTCCGCAAAATGGGGCCCGCAAGGGGCGAAAAATCGGGCGACGAGGCCGAGCCGGCGGTCGGATTTTGCGGCCCAATTCACAGGCCGCGGAGGATGCCAAATAGCCGCTCAGAAACACTCGTCAAACAACCCCGAAATTCTACCCGAACGGGCTCGCTAGCGGGAGCCGTCGCGGGCGAAAATCAGCCCTGTTTTCGTCGACGCAAGTCGTTGCACACTTGGACGATACGACGCGAACTTTCGGCAACCTCGGCTGCAGTGGTCGTCGCACCCAAACTAAACCGCAATGCGCTCGAAACGACGGCCGGGTCGAGGCCCATCGCCACCAGCGCCGGCGAGGGTTCGCTCGAGCCGCTCGCGCAAGCGGAGCCGGTTGAGCAGGCGATGCCGGCCTGGTCGAGCGCGATGAACAACTCCTGCCGGTCGAGACCGACCAGCGCGATGTTCGACGTCTGCGGCAGGCGGGGAGCGTCGGCGCCGATGACGATCGCGTCGGGCCAGCCGGCGCAGGATCGCGCGCTCCAGTTCGTCGCGGAGCGCCGTGAGGCGGGCGATCCGCTCGGCTTGTTCGGCGTGCCACAGTTCCAGTGCGGTGAGCATGCCGACCACGAGCGCGACCGATTCGGTGCCGGGGCGAAGGCCGGCCTGTTGAAAGCCGCCGAAGAATTGCGGCGCGAGCGTGACGCCGTGGCGGACGACGAGCGCGCCGATGCCGAGTGGGCCGTGGAATTTGTGGGCGGCGAACGTCATCGTCGCGGCGCCCAGCGCGCGGAAGTCGACAGGCAGCTTGCCGACGACTTGGGTGGCGTCGGTGTGGAGCGGAACCTGGTGTTCGCGCGCGATGGCGGCGATCTCGGCGACGGGCTGGAGCACGCCGGTTTCGTTTTGGCCGAGGATCGCGCAGACGGCTGCCGTATCGGGCCGCAGTCTTGAGGTGTCGGACCGGAGCAAGTAGGGCAAATCGTCGACGCGGAAGAGGCCGCGACGATCGACGCTCAAGCGATCGATTTCCCAGCCGGTGCGGGCCAATCGATCGGTAAGTGATGTGATGCTGGGGTGCTCGAGGTCGGAAATAACGAGCCGCCCCGGTGGTCGGTCCACCGTGACCGAGTGG
This sequence comes from uncultured Planctomycetota bacterium, assembly GCA_963847905.1. GTDB lineage: Bacteria > Planctomycetota > Planctomycetia > Pirellulales > Lacipirellulaceae > DASYDU01. Next base: position 574,802 of record CAWKBP010000015.1, read on the forward strand.
ATGGCGAGATTGTTCGATTCGGTGCCGCCGCTGGTGAACAGGAGGGTATCGGCGTCGCGGCCCGAGGTTTTCGCTCCGACCAGCTCGCCGATCCGTTCGCGGGCGTCTTCGAGCCGGCGGCGGGCCCGCCGGCCGAATTCGTGCTGACTGGCTGGGTTGAGGCAGGGTTCGGCATAGCAGGCGCGCATCGCCTCGATCACCGCTGGCAGCATTGGCGTGGTCGCGTTGTGGTCGAGATAGATCGGCGAATCCATCCTCTCATGATATTCGCCCTGCTAGCAGAGCAACACCAAAGGGGGTGCGCAAGTCGCCAAGGGGCAAAGATCGCAAAGTAGAAGAAGGCAAAACTCACGGTAGTCTTGGCGACCTTTGCTCCTTTGCGTCTTGCGCCAAAACTGCTTGCACTTCGCTTCGGGAGGGGAAATCGCCATTGCGGGCGGGGAATTGGTCGAGCTATCATCCGCCCCGCGCTGTCCGCCCGAGATTTGAGGATTCCCCGTCATGGCCTCGTTCCAAACTTTTTTCCGCACCGTGATCATGCTCGCCACGCTGGGCATTGTGGCGAAGGTCTGGTATCTCTACGGCCCCAGTGTCGAGGAGATGAAAACGATCGGCACGCGGGTGGCCGAAGTTAGTTCTCAAGCGTGGACGGACTATTGGCAAAAGCCGTCCGAGGGGGCGCTCGCCGACGATCCGCGTGTGCCAACCGTCGGAGCCGCTCCTGCCCCCTTTGTTCCGCAGGGGACGCTGATCGAGCCAATGCCGCACGGGCCCAATCACGCGGCCGATCCGCGCGCCGCCGGTGGGGTGCAACTCGCGGGCGGCATGCCGGCGGAGATTGTTCCCGTTTCGCCGGCCGGGCCGTCTACCGCCTGGCCCCCACAACCGACCCGTTTGCCGCCGAATGACCAGGCGCCGCTGGCCCCCACCGCGCCAACCGATTCTCGGCTTTCGACGCTGCTCGAGCGACTCGCGCAACTAGGTGTCCGCGATCAAGAGCTGTCTTCGTGGGGCAGTCGCGGCGAATTGATGCGCTTCAGCTGCAATATGCCGTGGGCCAATTCGCCGGCTTATAGTCGGCATTTTGAAGCGGTGGCGTCGACGCCTGTGGCCGCGGTGGAACAAGTGGCCGCGGAGATCGCGGCGTGGCAGAGCGGGCAGCGTTAAGAGGAGTCGGGAGTCGGGAGTCGGGAGCCGGGAGCGGGAGCGTTAGTAGGGGGTCGAGAGTTTTGGCGTCCGTCGGCATTTTTTTTGCGACGAATTCATGAACAGCCGAGGCCAATCGCTGCGAAATTCATTGATGCGGCCGCCGGTGCGGATGGTGCCCGCGAGCGGTCGGCCGTTTGGCGGGCAAATTGCCGCCCCCGTGCGGCAGGGGATCCATCGCTACTTAGGCGTGGCCACGGCCGGAGCGACACCCCAGGGAACGGATCGCTCGATCCGCCGGAGTCGGCTGGAGGCGGTGCTTTTTTTGGCCCGCGAACCGGTGGGACTGCGAAAGTTAGCCCAGTCGGCCAATCTTGCCGATGCCACCGAAGCCCGCACGCTTTTGGCTGAATTGCGAGGAATTTACGATTCGCGGGGCTGTGCATTTCAGGTGGAACAGCTTGCTGGGGGGTATCAATTGCGTACCCGGCCCAAATTTGCAGCATGGTTACGGCCTTTGGTGCCGCCAAGTGAGCAAATTCGGCTCACTCCGCCGACTCTGGAGACGTTGGCGGTGGTTGCCTATCGACAACCGGTCCTGCGTGCCGATGTAGAGGCAATCCGCGGGGTGGCCTGTGGAGAAATACTTCGGCAGTTGATGGAGCGAGACCTCTTGCGTATCGTAGGGCGTTCGGAAGAATTAGGGCGTCCCCTGTGGTATGGAACGACAAAGCGGTTTCTAGAAGTGTTTGGTTTGTGTAGCCTGGTCGGAACTCCCGCTTCGCGGCGCAATTGCGGCGCGATGCGGAGCGCGAGTGCAGGGGCACAGGCGGGCAACAAAGAAACCGCGGTCGAAGTTGTCGCCGAGATTGCCGCCGAGGGTGCAGAGCGTATGGACGCTGCCTAGAATGGGTGTTCGCGTAGAGGTCGCGTTGGTTGGTGTTTGTCAGTCATTGGAGAGGTCCAAGATGAGCCTGGAAGAATTGCGTGCCGTGTCATTGTTCGGGAACCAGCGAATCGCCGCGTTTGAAGACGAGGACGTCGATGACGAGGAGATCGAGGATGATGATGACGACGTGGAAGACGACGATGACGACTTCGATGACGAGGATGATGATGACCTCGAAGACGACGACGAAGACTTTGAGGACGATGCGCTCGAAGATGACGACGTCGACGAAGAGGACGACGACGATCTAGATGATGACGACGACGAAGAGGACGATGACGATGACGACGATGACCTCGAAGAAGATGAATGGGAAGAGGTCGAGGACGACGACGAGCTGTCGGCCGAAGATGATGAAGACGACGACGATGACGATCTAGACATCGACGACGAAGATGACGACCTCGATGACGAATTAGAAGACGAAGAAGACGACGACCTCGACGACGACGAGGAAGACGACGACGAAGAATTCGAGTACGAATTCGAGGATGACGAGGACGAGGAGTAAATGACGAATTTTCGAATGTCTAATTACGAATGCAAAATCCCATTAGTCATTCGTCATTAGAAATTGGTCATTTGCGCTCAGTCTTTCAGTTGAAACAGCCGCTGCAGCGCTTCCAACAGGCCATGCGGCGGGCCGTTTTGAGATTCGTCTCTGAGCGAGGCCAGTGGCGGGTGGAGCATCTTGCCCACCAGGCGGTCGGCAAATTGCTGGATCTCGCGGCGCGAGCGCTCGTCGAGTTCCGGCAGCCGGGTGAAGAGCCGTTCGAGCTCGGCCGATTGCGACTTTTCTAAGCCTTCGCGGAAGCGAGCGATGACTGGCCCCGTGGCGCGGTGCCGCGTCTCGGCGACAAAGCGGCGAGTTTCTTCATCGACGATCGCCTCGGCGGCCGGAAGCTCCTTGCTCCGCTCGACGCGATTTCGCTCGCACGCTTCGGTCAGATCTTCGATTCCGTAGAGATACACTCCGAGCTCCTCTCGAATCGCCGGATCGAAATCCCGCGGCATGGCCAGGTCCAGGATAAACAACGGCCGCTGGTGCCGCTGGCGGGCAATGTGCTGTCGATAGCTCTTCCAGGCTGATGATGGGACGGTCGGCGCCGGTGGTGCTGACCACCATGTCGGCCAATGCCAGTTCGTCGTTGAGCGAGGCCCAGGTGGCCGGCATGCCATGCCAATGTTCGGCCAGCTCGAGCGCCCGATCGTAGTCGCGGTTGAGAATCACCAGTCGGCGGGCTCCGGCATCGGTGAGATATTGGAGCGTTTCCTCGGCCATCTTTCCGGCGCCGATCACGAGCACGCGTTTGTCGTCGAACTGCTCGAAGATCCGCGAGGCGAAATCGGCGATCGCCACGCTGGGAATGCTCACGCGGTGGCGGTGGAGCGAGGTGTCGCTGGTGATGCGGCGGGCGACCCGCAGCGCGGATTGAAACAGATGGTGCATCAGCGGCCCGGTGCAGCCGATCCGCCCGGCGAGCTCGTAGGCCTGCTTCACCTGGCCGAGGATCTGGGCTTCGCCGAGGACCATGCTGTCGAGGCTGGCGGCGACGGTGAACAGATGTCGCACGACCTCGGCATTTTCGAGGGTGACGAGATCGCGGCGGACGTCGTCGATCGGCACGTTGTGGAAATCGGCCAGGTGGGCGAGCGCCGCTTCGATGCTGGAGGTGGGATCGTCGGCGTCGGTGGCGGTGTAGAGCTCGACACGATTGCAAGTCGAGAGGAGCACGGCCTCGGTCTCGGCATGGCCCACGCGCCAGGCGGCGAGCGCGTCGGCCGTTTGGGTCGGGCTGAAGGCGAGCCGCTCCCGGGCCGAGAGGCTGCTATGCCGGTGGCTGCATCCGACCATCGCGAGTTTGATCGAGGTTTCCATGCGATCCGGGTTACGGCGGGACAAGCCCGCCGGCTAACGAGTCCTCAGCAGCTGGTTAGGCGGTTTCTCATAGTCCGTGGCTTGAATCGGCCAGCGCGAGGGCCAGCACAGTGATCACGACGAACGCGAACGACGCGAGCGTGAGGTAGGCAACTTTGCGGCCGCGACGGGCGGCGGGGTATACGATGCGGAACGCTTCGGCCGCGAAGAGCCAGAGCAGCATCGCGGCCGAGCTCTGCACGACGGGGTCACTCCAGAGACGCAGCGGCGATGAGTCGTGACGATGGCTCAAAATGCTGAGCACCACGCCGGAGCCGAAACCGAGCAGGATCAGCACGGTCGAGACGGCGAGCATCCGGCCGTTGACGCGCTCGAGCCACTCGAGACTCGGCAGCCGCCAATTGGTCGACAACGACTGGGCGTGCTTCAGGGCGTAGCTTTGGGTGAGGTACATCACGCCGGCGAGGAAGCCGATGCACATCGTCACCGTGCCCAAGAGCAGCAACAGTCCGTGCGTGAGCCCCCAGAAGTAATACGTGCGGTCGGGTGCAAAGGGCTGGTGGCTGGCGACTTGCGAGGCGGCGACGAGTCCGAGCACGAGCGGCAACAGCAACAGGCCGCTGGGGGAGCGAGGCAAGTAGACGATCGCCGCAAGGTAGACCAACACCAGGGCAAACGCCGCCACGGAGAGCCATTCGGCGGGCGACGAGAGGGGCACTGGCTCGCTGGCGAAGCTGCTGCCGAGAATGACGGCATGGACGACGAAGCCGGTGAGCGCGGCGGCGGCCATGGCGACCCTTCGGCCGGTGAACCGCCAATTGAGCCCGACCGAGCTCGAGCAGCACAGCGCCACCGCATAGCAGGCCACGAGCACGACGATCCAAATGCCGGACAACATGATGACGCTTTACGTCCCCGGCGACTCTTCACCGTCGAGGCCGTACTGTTTGAGCTTTTTGTGGAGTGTGTTGCGATTGATGCCGAGCCGGCTGGCGGCCTTGATCTGGATGCCGTCGCACTCGGCGAGTACCTGGGCGATGACTTCGCGCTCGACGCGATCGACGACGCGGGAGTGGAGATCTTCGGCGGTTTTGTCGGCCGCCGCGAGGCCCATGTGGACCAGCTCCTCGGCGAGCGAGTCGAAATCGAGCCGGCGGAGGCCGATCGTTCGCGGCTGGCGGCCGGAGGCGACCACCTCCGGCAACAGGTCGAACGTGAGTTCGTCGCCGGGGGCCATCACGACGATTCGCTCGACGTAGTTTTGCAGCTCGCGGACGTTGCCCGGCCAATCGTATTCCTGCAGGGCCGCCATCGCCCGCGGTTCGATGTGGGCGACGTAGCGGTCGTTCTGTTCATTGTAGACGTCGAGGAAGTGGGCGACGAGCTCGGGGATGTCTTCCCGCCGGTCGCGCAGAGGCGGCAAGGGGATCGGCACGACGTTGAGCCGGTAGTACAAGTCCTCGCGGAAGCGGCCTTCGTTGGCCTCGGAGAGCAGGTCGCGGTTCGAGGCGGCGATCACGCGGGTGTCGACGCGGATGGTTTGCGTGTCGCCCACGCGCTCGAACTCGCGTTCTTGCAGGGCGCGGAGCAGCTTCACCTGCAGGTGGGGCGTGGTGGAATTGATTTCGTCGAGGAAGATCGTGCCGGTGTGGGCGGCTTCGAAGCGGCCGGTGCGGTTTTCGATCGCCCCGGTGAACGCGCCGCGGACGTGGCCGAAGAGCTCGCTCTCGAGCAGGCTTTCGGAGAGGGCCCCGCAATTGACGCGGACGAAGGGCCGATTGCGGCGTTGGCTGAGCTCGTGGACCGCGTGGGCGATCAGCTCCTTGCCCGTGCCGGTTTCGCCCAACAGCAGCACCGACGCGCGGCTCCGCGCGACCTGCCGCGTGACGCGATAGACCTCCTGCATCGCCGCGCCGGAGCCGATGATTCCCGGCAACGGTTCGACCGGCGGCGTGGCGCTCGGGGTATTGCGGATGATTTGGCTCATGGTGTTTATTTTACCCTCTCCCGGGCCCTCACCCAGGTGAGGGCCCGGGAGAGGGTTTATCGAATGCTGCGGGCGTCCGCTTGGGCGCGGAGCGACTCGAGGCTGTCGAGCAGGCTGGCAAAGACTTGCTGCGTGTCGGCGTCGAGTGACTCGCTGGCGTTGTAGCGATCGTATTGGCGGAGGATTTCGGCTTCGGTCAGCAGGATGCCATGCCGGTGGATGCTCGTGGCGAACGCGCGGGCCGCTTGCTGCCGTGTGCCGACCGGCACGCTCAGCAGGCTGGCGAACTCGACCAGCGAGCGCTGGCTATCGGGTGTGCCGATGAGGGCGAGTGCCTCGATGGCACGCGTGGTCATCTCGGGCGTGTAGAGTGCGGCGGCGATGACCGGTGCTTGGCGATGCAAGTCGTAGAATGTGTGGTCTCGAGCCAATAGCTCGGCGAGCCACTGGATCGCCTTGCCGGCCATTGCGGCGCGGTCCTTCGGCGACAGCTCCTGGCGGCCGGAGACTTCGCCCAGGCGGGCGACGAGTTCGGCTAGGGCAGCGTCCGATTGTGGGCGTGGAAATGCGACCACGCGCTGGTGCTGGTCTGCAAGGCGGCGGGCCGCGTCGAGCCGGTCGCCGGTCGCCAACAGGCCGATGGGGATTTGCCCCGTTGCCGGCTCGGTGCGCAATCCGTAGAGCACGTCGCGGATGCCGGGACGGTCGAGGTCCATGTCGACGAATACCATTTCGAGGTCGGCCGACTTCTGCGCGAGTGCGACGGCAGCGCCGCCACGCGTGGCCGGCTGGCCTTCGATGCCGAGTGCGGCGAGTTGGCCGGCAAGCGTTGTGGCGTGATCGGCGACGGGCATCGCTACCACGGCACGTCGGGCTGATGCGCTGGTGGCAAAATACCCCAGCGTTTCGGGCACGCGGCTTGCGCCGGGAATGGCGCGGGCGGGTCGAGCTTCATGATTGCTGCGAGGGCGTTGAATCGGACGCGGCGATCGGGGAAGGCGAGCGCGTCGGCCAGCGGTGCCTGGTTGGGCGAGACCGCGTAGAGCACTCCCGTGTCGCCGCGGCGGCCGAGTACTTTGGCGGCCGCCACCGCGGTGTGGGGGAAGTTGTGCTTCATCGCCGAGGCGAGAATCATATTGAGCATGTCGCTATCGGCCGCGGCGAGGAGCTTCACGGTCGCCGGAGAGGGGCGGCCGCTGGTGAGTGCGTCGGCTTCGAGACCGAGCACGAGGGCTTGGCAGCGGGCCAGCCGCTCCTCGGGACGCAGCCGAGCGTATTCGTGTGCGAGCTCGGCGGCCCAGATGATTTGTGCTTCTTCGCTGGGGTAGCGGGTCGAGGCGAGCTTCTTGGTCGCGTCGTCCCACTGCCAGAGGGTGACTTCGTCGTTTTGGTCGGTGATAAAGCTTCGCATCCCGCGCTGGCTGCGGCCGATCGCTTCGTCGAGCAAGCGTTGGGCGCTAGCAGGCGACGATTGGCTGATGATGAACGGCTTGGCGAGCGAGACCTGCATCGCTTTGAGGATGCGGATCACGTCGCGGCGGAGTTCGGGGTCGTCGGTCGAGAGCATTCCAAGCAGCGAATTGACGGCGAGCGGATCCATCATGGCTACCGCGGCGGCGATTGCCTGGCGGCGCTGGGGATCGGTCTCGCGGGCGAGCGCTTCGAGCGCGGCGACGACGCCCGGTTCGCCGGTGGCCGCCAGATCGTAGCGGGCGGCGTTGCGGACCGAATCGGAGGGGGCGGCGAGATCGGCGATGAGTTTGGCGATGCGCTGCGGATCCTGTGCGCGGGCGGCCGCGGCGGCCATCGCGGCGTCGGCAAATTCTTGTGCGGCGGGGGCGAGCGCGGTGGTCCGCGACAGTTCGAGCAGGCGATGGGAGCCAAATTGGTCCACCAGCGCGGCGAGCTGATCTTGGTTGAGCTGGAGGTCGGTGAGTTCTTTGAGGATCGGGGCGGCAAGCTCGGGGCGCTTGAGATTCACGAGCGCGAGGACGGCGCTGAGATAGTGCTGCGGCTCGGTCCGCGGCAGCTCGAGCGCGGAGAGCACGGCGGGATTGGTTTCCAGCGCAAGCGAGTCCTCTGGCGAGCTCGCTTCAGCGGGCGGGCGAGCGGGCGTTTGCTGCGCAGATGCCGGCACGCACTGCGTCGACATCGCAGCGACGAGCAACAAAGGTATCAATCGTGGTCGGATCATGGTGCGAAATCACGCGGAGCAAGCTCCGCGGCTAAGTGGGCCGCTAGTTGTCCTGTCCCAATTGTTGTTGCCATTGAGCGAGTTGGTGGGCGACTTGCTCCGGGTTCGTCGAGCCGTAGCTGGTAAACGCGGCAACGGCGTGCTCGGCGCCGAGCACGTCGAATACGCGGCGATCGAGCGCGTTGTGGGCTGCCTGGAATTCGGCGAGCGGCAACTCGGCGAGCGGCAGCCCGCGCTTCATCGCCGTGCCCACCAGCCGACCGATGATTTCGTGGGCCGTGCGCTGCGGGACACCTTCCTTGATCAGGTGCTCCATCAGCGTCGTGGCATCGAGGTAGCCGCGGTCGAGGCGGGCGGCAATCGCATCGCGTTGCAACTCGGCTCCGGCGACGATCGGTGCTGCCAACTGGAGCGATGCCCGCACGGTGTGGGCTGCGTCGAACAGCGGTTCCTTGTCCTCTTGCAGGTCGCGGTTGTAGGCCAGCGGCAAGCCCTTCACCAACACAAGCAGCGCCGTGAGACTGCCGACGACGCGGCCCGTCTTGCCGCGGATCAGCTCGAGCACGTCGGGGTTGATCTTCTGCGGCATGATCGACGAACCAGTGCAAAACGCCTGCGGCAATTGCAGAAAGCCGAACTCGGTGGTCGACCAGAGGATCCATTCCTCGGCCCAACCGCTCAGATGCTCGGCGATCATCGTCAGGCAGAACGTGAATTCGACGGCGAAGTCGCGGTCGCCCGAGGCGTCGAGGCTGTTGGCGGCGATGCCTTCGAAGTCGAGCTCCTGGGCGACCATGTGGCGGTCGATGGGGATCGTCGTGCCGGCAAGCGCGGCGGCGCCAAGCGGAAGTTGGTTCACGCGGCGGCGGCAATCGGCGAGCCGCTGGCGGTCGCGTTCGAGTTTCTCGCAATAGGCGAGCCAATAGTGGGTCGCCAACACCGGCTGGGCCCGCTGCATGTGTGTGTACCCCGGCAGAATGACGCCGGCGTCTTGTTCGGCCCGGCCGACGAACGCGCGTTGCACCTCACGGAGCTCACGGCGGAGGTGGTCGATTTGGTCGCGGACCCAGAGCCGCAAATCGGTCGAGACCTGGTCGTTGCGGCTGCGGCCGGTGTGGAGCTTGCGGCCGACGTCGCCGATGCGGTCGACCAGCGTCCGCTCGATGTTCATGTGGACGTCTTCGAGCTCGTCGCGAAAGGCGAAATTGCCGGCGGCGATCTCGTCGTGGATTTGCTCCAGGCCCGTGACGATCTGGTGCCGCTCGTCGTCGGTGAGAATGCCGACCTTGGCGAGCATGTGGGCGTGGGCGATCGAGCCGCGGACGTCCTGCGCGTAGAGCCGGTGGTCGAAGTTCACGCTAAGAGTGAACTTCTCGACGCGGCGGTCCGTCGCCTGGTCAAACACACCGCCCCAAGGCTTGCTGGACAATTTTGCTTCCGGAGGGATTGGTGCGGCGCCGATGCGCGACGCCGCGGGTGGGTGGAAAAACAAGCCAACATGTTTACAGTAAACAGCTTACGGCAAAATGTCAACGAGCCGCAAGCACCCGCCGCCCAAGAATTAGGCAGTCCCGCGGGGCCGGAAGGCGTTCTGCCGCGAGATTGTGAGGGTTGTGCCAGAGGGGCGCCGCAAAAATGGCCCGCCGGCCCCGCGCCGGTCCAAGATTGGGTCCTGGGCCGCGAATAGATGCTTGGGTCGGGGTAGGATGGGTTCCTGGCGGCACTTACGACGTTTAACAGCGGGATGTCGAATCATGATACTCGAACTCTTCAAAGGCATCCTCAGCATCCCGACCCCGTTCAACATGGTCGTGCTGATTGTGCTATTCGGCAGCGTGGCCGGCGTGCTGACCGGCGTTGCCACGCAGATTCGCAAATATGGCACACACCGCCAGGACGTTGATTTCAAGCGCGAGCTGGTGGACCGCGGACTGGGAGCCGACGAGATCGAACGGATCGTCCAATCGCAGTCGAGGCAATCTGGTCCAAGCTAAGAAGATTTTTCAAATCGGAGCCGCTGAGCCATGTACCTGCTATCACATATTATGCCGTTGCTTGCTGAAACGAGCGACCGCTGGTCGGACGCGTTTTTCGGTTTGGATCAGGATCAGCGATTCGTGTTGCTGATCGTGGTGATCGGTTGTGCTACGGGCGTGATCTGCACGGTGGTCGGCTGTGTGTCGAGCACGATCGCTTCGGTCCACCGCCGCCGGCTGGACCACGAGCTGAAGCAAGAGCTGTTGGACCGCGGGATGAACGCCGACGAAGTGGCCCAGGTGGTCGAAGCTTCGCCGCCGAACGACTTTCTGGAACGCTGGGCGAACGGCTCGAAGAAGTGGGGCCGCCGCGGAGGTCGGCCCGACGTCTGAGTGGATTGCGATTGATCGGTCGGCATCGATCCGAACCGCGTCGCGCAATTGCGGCTTGAGGACGCGTGCCGCTGGTCGCGCCTTTTTGGTAGAGTGGTGGGCACGGGGTCGACTCTTTACTGTGCAAGCACCCAGAGGGAGATGAGAGTATGCCCGCAACACGATTCCTGACGTTGCTGTTGGCGATCATTTCCGGAAGTGCTTGGGCGCAGCAGGGGGCTGCGGATCGGGAGCTTGGTTCCGCGGCGGAAGCGGACGCTGGCGACGGCGATTTGCGTACTTTTGCCGAATACGAACGGGCTGCGGCGGCGACAAAACCGCCGGCGCCAGTCATCAAGCTGCCAGATTTGGACGACTGGACTCGATCGGAAGCGCGGTCGCTTCCGCCCGAGGACCACGGCTTCTCGATGGCATTCCATCATCCGCAGGGTCTGACCGTCACGTTCTACCAATTTACGCGCGGGCTCCGCGACATCCCGGACGATTTGCGGAGCGACCCGATTCAGATTGAAATGAAACGCGCCAAAGAGGGGATCCAACTGGCAATTCAGGCGGGTTTTTGGCAGAGCGCCAAGGAGACGGATAGCGGGATTGTTCGGCTCGGCGCGTCCACCAAACGAGCGTTGTGGTCGCGCCATGTTCTCAACGTCGACGGTGATGAAATGACATCGGACACGTACGTGTGGTCGCACAAGAATACGCTTTTCAAGGCGCGGTGCACATTTAGCGGCCGAGATACCAATGCGGAGATCGAGACCGAGGACCTATCTGAATTGTTGACTGCGCTGGGCAACGCCTGCAGTACGAAAGCGGATCGATAGAGCGGCTTATTCGCTGGGTTTGATTAGTGCCGCCGCACATGACCTTGGGAGCGCCAGCGGTTCCAGCAACGAGGAGTGTGACCACCAAGAGCACGAGCGAAGTCGGTTCAGGCACCGCAAACGACGCGGTCAACGCGCTGGTGAGGTCGTCGCCAAAGCGTGCCCTCCAGAATTCGTAGTCGCCCGCGTCGATCTCACCGCTTTGGTCGCCGTCGGCTCCGTCGCCCTTCCAGAACACGGTCTGCCCAAACGTATCGCGCCAGACGGTATAGTCCGCGGCGTCGACGATCCCGTTGCCGTTGTAGTCGCCGGTCACGACGACGTCGCGCGTGAGCGATGGATAGAGAAACTGCCGCGTGGCATATTCGTCGTTGGTGAGCGGCACGAGATTCGTTACGGGATTGCCGGGATTCGAGATTCCCAGACCGTTCGATTCCATCAGCAGGTTGACGCCCGGCGTGCGGATCCCCGGGTCGGCATCGGCCACCGTGTAGAGGGCGAGCGGCGAGGCGGCCGGATCGTGGGGATTGACGCGGAGGGCCCAGGAGTTGGTGAGTGTGGCCAGCGCGGTTGCCGAGGTGGCGCCGTCGAAGTTGTCGTCGATGAACACCGCCTCGGTCGTCGGCAGATTCGACGTCGCTGAGTCCGAGTGCGTGGCCGATCTCGTGCGTCAGCAGCCGGCGGAATTGTGGGAGTCGGTGCAGGGCCGGCATTGTTGTTGATCGTGATGTCGATGCCGCTAATCGCATAGGTACCCGGGTAGTTGGTGGTGCCCGAAGTGAGCATCACCGTATCGCCAATCGCATTGACTCCGGTTTGTGCTTTGACTTGCGTGTCGCCCGCGTCGAAAGCCAGCAAGTCGATTTCCGCGCCGTCTGGGGTTTGAACTGGCGAACTCGTCGGAACCGGCGACCGGCGTTGCGGGGTCGGCGACGAAGGAGATGTTGGTGTGGAGGCCGGTTAGCGGATCGACGGCCGTCCAAGCGGCGAAGGCTTGTTCGACGGCGAGTTGAAAGTCGGCGACGCTCGGAGGCGTTTCGAACCACTGGAATTGGTCGCGATAGGCCGCGAACGATCCGCCCTGGAGCGAATAACGCAGCCCGCCGTCGAGCGAGCGTTCGTTGCCGTCAATCATGCGCGGGGCGGCGTCCCAGCGGTATCCGCCGATGAGGCCGTCGTTGCCGAACAAGACGCCGGCGTCGGCCGTGCGCAGAGCCGCCGCGATGGCGACGAAGGAAAGAGTCAATACAAGTAGGCGATTCGACACGACTTGGAGCAAGCCGAGGAACGAAAGGTTGGTGCGGATTCGACTACTATATTCTAAACGCTTGAATGGACGAACAGGCGCGTTAATTCGGATCGATTAGAGCGCGGCGCGTGGCCGTCGAATGCGGACTGCAGCCAGCACCAGCGTGGCGATGCCGGCAAGGGAAGCAACCAATGTGGGTTCCGGCACGACGGCGCCGCGCCGCTCGCTGAGCCCGCCGCAAACACCGGGTTGCCGAAGTTCAACTTCCAGAAATCGTAGTCTTCTTCGTCAATCATTCCATTGCTGTTTCCATCTGCCCCGCTGCCTTGAGGCGATGCAGTTTGGCCGAAGGTGTCGCGCCAGACGGTGTAGTCGGCGGCGTCGACGAAGCCGTTTCCGTTGTAGTCGCCAGTCGGGCCGGACGATGGCGGCACGGCCCGCAGATAGGTGTAGCCGCCACCGCGGAGCGAATCCCACTGCGTAAACTTGATATCGAGATAGATGTCATTTAGCGGGAGATATAACACGGCCGGTCGATCGACGATTCCCGTACCGCCGGAACTTTGTCCGCCAAATGCGTCGAGCCAATTGGTGTACGTGAGATTGCTCCAGTTTTCGGCCTGATCTTTTCACCAGGACTAGTGAGGTCGGTGGCCCATTCGGTAAATTCTGGGCTGATGGACATGATGAAGCCCGACTCGTAGATCGGCATTGATCAGTCCGCCCGCGCTGCCGCGGGTCAGCGCGACGTCGCCGCTGAGAATAGTCTTGGTTTTCCGGCAGGGTGTAGTCGCGTCTCCGGTGCCTTCGTAAAGCTGAAGGTCAGCCCGGACCAGATCTCTTGGCTTTGTGACTTCGACGGGAGCGCAAAGCAAACAACCGCACTCAGACAGACCGTGGCCACGCTGCTCAATCGGTAAGGCATGTGAATCTCCGCTGCAATCTAACTACCAACCCCTGAGAATTGGGCGGGTATGGTTCCGGCTGAACCGCTTTGGCGGACTGGCCTCGCAGCACGGAGTGGTCGCCCCAGAATGCTTGAGTATCGCCGAAAACCCGACCGATTTCAAGGATTTGTCGATTTCCGCGGGAATCGGCGAGGGCGGCCAATGCCCAGCCCGGCCAACGCGGCGACGGCCAGCAGACCTGCGGTCGGCTCGGGGACCGGCTCGGCTCGCAGGTAGGCGAAGCTGCCGCCCTGCCTGGCTGTTTCCCACTGCGTAAACTTTATATCCAAATAAATGTCGTCTAGCGGGAGATACAACACGGCCGGGCGATCGACGATCCCGGTACCACTGGAATTCGATCCCCCAAATGCATCGAGCCAATTGGTGTATGTGAGGTTGCTCCAGTTCTCCGCTTCGATCGTTTCCCCAGGGCTCGTGAGGTCGGTTGCCCACTCAGTAAATTCAGGGCTCTTCGACAAATCAAATCCGGACTCGTAGACAGCGTTAATCATTCCCTGGTTGCCACGAGTCAGCGCCACGTTCGGCGTGATCTGGTCCCAATAGGCGGGGTCGGTCGAATCGGCAAAGCCGGCTTTGGAAAACGACTTGGTGAGGCCCGACCAGACGGTCGGATCCGCCGCTGCTATGGACGGCAGCAGTCCAATGGCCAGGACAAGTTGCAGCGATATTTTTAGACAATCGGCTCGGTACACGAGGTAACTCCCAGGGGGTTGCGGCAAGAAAGGTTGGATGCGAACGGAAGCTGCAGGCAGCGGCCCTACCGATTGATCAAGATTCGCGTGATCCAACTCGCGGCGGAAAGAAAATGAAATGTCTCCTGAATTCCCAGTATGGCAAGGAATCCGCACTTTTTCAAGCAAAAAGCTTGAAAACCGGCGGTCCGCTCCGCAGCGATGAGGTTGGCTTCGAGGGCCTGGCGATGTAAGTCGCGTCCGGGCCGGCCCTTGTGGCGCCGTTTGGGGCCGTGTTAATCTTGAGCGATTTTACCTGCTTCGCCGTCTTGGGTCGTGGGTATTCCGCGTGCTTTCCCGCGTGCTTTCCCGCGTGCTGAAGCACGCTCGCCGTTCCACTTTTTCAACCACTTGGTCCAACTGTGCCCCGACGCGACGATCTCAAGAAGATTCTGATCATTGGTTCTGGCCCGATCGTCATCGGCCAGGCCTGTGAGTTCGACTATTCCGGCACCCAGGCCTGCAAAGCGCTCCGCGAGGAGGGCTACGAGGTGGTGCTGGTGAACTCGAACCCGGCGACGATCATGACCGATCCGTCGACGGCCGACCGCACCTACATCGAGCCCTTGACGTGGGAAATCGTCGCCAAGGTGATCGAGAAGGAGCGGCCCGACGCGCTATTGCCGACGCTTGGCGGGCAGACGGGGCTCAATGTGGCGATGGACCTCGCCAAGCATGGCGTGCTGGAAAAGTACGGCGTCGAGATGATTGGCGCCAATGCGGACGTGATCGACAAGGCCGAGAGCCGCGAGCGCTTCAAACAAGCAATGCAAAAAATTGGCCTCGAGGTGGCGCGCGGCAAGACCGTGCAGACGCTCGACGAGGCGCGGGCCTGGATCGAAGAGATCGGCTTGCCGGCGGTGTTGCGGCCGAGCTTCACGATGGGCGGCAGCGGTTCGGCGATCGCTTACAGCCGCAGCGAATACGACGAATTGGTGCGCCGCGGCCTCGATTTGTCGCCGACGACTCAAGTGCTGATCGAGGAGTCAATTCTCGGCTGGAAAGAGTACGAAATGGAGGTGATGCGCGACAAGGACGACAATGTCGTGATCATCTGTTCGATCGAGAACGTCGATCCGATGGGGATCCACACGGGCGACTCGATCACGGTGGCACCGACGCAAACGCTCAGCGACAAGGAATATCAGCGGATGCGCGATGCGTCGCTCGCCGTGATCCGCGAGATTGGCGTCGAGACTGGCGGATCGAACATTCAGTATGCGATCCATCCCGAGACGGGGCGGATGATCGTGATCGAAATGAATCCCCGCGTAAGCCGCTCAAGCGCATTGGCATCGAAGGCGACCGGCTTTCCGATCGCCAAGATCGCGGCCAAGCTGGCGGTTGGCTACCGGCTGCACGAGTTGCCGAATGACATCACCCGCGAGACGACTGCCTGCTTTGAGCCTTCGATCGACTACGTCGTGACAAAGATTCCGCGGTTCGCGTTCGAAAAGTTTCCCGAGGCCGATCCCTATCTCACGACGCAGATGAAGAGCGTCGGCGAAACGATGGCGATCGGCAGCACGTTCAAGGAATCGTTTCAGAAGGCGCTGCGGGGTTTGGAGGTGCGGGCGGACGGCTTCGGCTGCGATCGGCTCGATTTGTGGGGCACCGATGCCCAGCCGAGCGAAGACGAGATCGTCGCCAAACTTTCCAAGGCGGGGGCCGAGCGCGTCTGGTACCTGCGCTACGCGATCAAGAGCGGCATGAGCGCGGCGAAGATCTTTGAGCTCACGGGCATCGATCCCTGGTTCCTCGACAATCTGTTCGAGATCGTCGAGACCGAGGAGATGCTTCGCCAGGTCGGTTCGCTCGCCAAAGTGAGCTTCGATCAGTTGCGAACCGCCAAACGTCAGGGTTTCTCCGACGCCCAGCTCGCTCGCCTCTTCGGTACGACGGACACCGCGGTCCGCGCCGATCGCTTGGGGCGAGGCATTCGGGCGACTTTCAAATCGGTCGACACCTGCGCCGCCGAATTCGAGGCCTACACGCCTTACTACTATTCCTCGTACGAGGACGAAAGCGAAGTGCCGCCCAAACCGACCGGCCAAAAGCGAATCATGATCCTCGGCGGCGGGCCGAATCGCATCGGGCAGGGGATCGAGTTTGACTACTGCTGCTGCCACGCCAGCTACGCGCTCCGCGAGCTGGGCATCGAGTCGGTGATGGTCAACTCGAATCCCGAGACCGTGAGCACCGACTATGATACCAGCGACATGCTGTTCTTCGAGCCGCTCACCGTAGAGGACGTCCTCAACATTTGCGATGTAGTGCAGCCGGACGGGGTGATCGTGCAGTTCGGCGGGCAGACGCCGCTGAATCTCGCGCGGCGATTGCAGGAGGCGGGCGTGCCGATCATCGGCACCAGTGTCGAGGCGATCGAGGCGGCCGAGGACCGCGAGAAATTTCAGCATCTGCTCGTGAAGCTCGATCTCAAGCAACCGCCCAACGGCATCGCTCGCACGATGGACGAAGCCCGCCGCGAAGCGGAGAAGATCGGCTATCCGCTGTTGGTGCGGCCGAGCTTCGTGCTCGGCGGCCGGGCGATGGAAATCTGCTACGATCCGGCGCAGCTTGAGCGGTTTGTGGCCGAGGCGTTCATCGCGGCCGAGGGGCAGCCGGTGCTGATCGATTGCTTCCTGGAGGGGGCCACCGAAGTCGACGTCGATTGCATCAGTGATGGCACCGATGTGATCGTGGCCGGCGTGATGGAACACATCGAAGAGGCGGGCGTCCACTCGGGCGATTCGGCATGTGCGATTCCGCCCTACAGTTTGCCTGGCCCGGTGGTGGCCGAGATTCGCAAGTCGTCGATCGCGCTGGCACGGGAGCTGAAGGTCATCGGCCTGATGAACGTGCAGTTCGCCGTGAAGCAGGAAGAGGGGCGATACGATGTTTACGTGCTCGAGGTGAATCCCCGCGCGAGCCGCACGGTGCCGTTTGTTGCCAAGGCGACCGGCCTGCCGGCGGCGAAGGTGGCGGCCAAGGTAATGGCGGGCGTGTCGCTCCAGGAGCAGAGAGTCACGTCGGACCCGATTCCATCGCATGTGTCGGTGAAGGAGGCAGTGCTCCCGTTCATCAAGTTTAGCGGCGTCGACATCGTGCTCGGGCCGGAAATGCGTTCGACCGGCGAAGTGATGGGCATTAGCGAGCGCTTCTCGATGGCGTTCGCGAAGAGCCAGCTGGCCGCCGGCACCGTGCTGCCACAGTCGGGCAACATCTTCGTGAGCGTCGCCAATCGGCACAAGCCGGCAGCGGTCGAGCTTTCAAAGAAGTTGGTTGAACTCGGCTTTTCGCTGCTGGCGACTAGCGGCACGGCCAACGCGCTCGAGGCGGGGAACATCCCTTGCCGCCGCTTGAAGAAGATTCAGGAAGGCCAGCCAAATGTGCTGGATCTTTTCGCCGACCACGAGGTGGCGCTGGTGGTGAACACGCCGAACGGCAAAGGCGCCCGCACCGACGAAGGCCGCATCCGCGCTGCCGCCGTGCAAGCGGGCGTGCCGTGTGTGACGACGATGGAAGCCGCGACCGCCGCGGTGATGGCGATCGGCGCTCTGCGCGAGGAAGAGATGCAGGTGCAGGCGCTGCAGGATCGGTTCGCCGCGAATTCTTAGTGTTTTGAGCGAGCACCGCGAGCCGGGTCGTCCGCTCGGCTGAGCTTGCCGAAAGCCTCGACCGCGACGTTTGGGATTGTTTTCCTAATCCGCTATACTTAAGGCATGAGCACCGACGCGATCCACTACGAAACGCTCACCGGCTTCACGCCGCTTTCGACGCTCGGCCCCTACCGCGCTGCCGACTACTGGCAGCTGCCGGAGGGTGAGCGGGTAGAACTATTGCGAGGGAGATTTGTCGTGTCGCCAGCGCCGGACCTGACCCATCAAACAATCGTGGGTAATTTGTATGTACTGTTGCGCAACATAGCCCGTGCAACTGGTGGTCGCGCATTCGTTGCCCCTACCGATGTAGAACTCAACGACCATTCCATCCCGCAACCGGACGTGCTCTATGTTCGCAAGGAACGTCGCGGCATTTTGAAGAATCGCGTAGTGGGCGCGCCGGACCTCGTAGTCGAAGTAGTTTCACCCCACAACTCGCGCCGCGATCGCGTCGACAAGTTGAGCCTGTATGCCGAATTCGGCGTGGCCGAATACTGGATCGTCGATCCGGTGGAGCGGCAATTCGATTTCCTCATCAATCGTGGCGGCAAATTTGAAGTCCAGCCGCAGAGCGATAATCGCTACGGCTCGCCAGCCTGTCCCGAACTCGAAATCGACTTGACAGCGTTCTGGCGAACCGTCGACGCAGAGCTGGGCGAGTCGTAGCCTTGCCGCGAGCAAGCGGTCACTTTTGTGAACCTTCTGACCGGAACTCGCGTCCTCTCGCGCGGAGGGTTCGGCGGTGGGTGCTCATTTTCATAATCCGGCACGATTGCAAAAGTCTGCACTGTCGGCGGATTTTCTGGCCTCGACCGACGTGGTCGACTGGTACCATGCCGACGTGCGCACGCTGGCCTGGTATCTGGCCGGCGGTGAGAGCGACGCGGTTGAGATTGCGCGGCGTTGTTTCGAGTGGGTCCGCGATGAGATTCGGCATTCTGTCGATGCGGGCGATACCGTGGTGACCTGTAGCGCCTCCGAAGTGCTCGCCGAGCGGACGGGATTCTGTTACGCGAAGAGCCATCTGCTGGCGGCCCTGCTGCGAGCCAACGGTCTGCCGGCCGGGTTCTGCTATCAGCGGCTGTCGATCGATGGCGAGGGCCCGCCATTCTCTTTGCATGGGTTCAATGCGGTGCTGCTGCCGGCACACGGTTGGTATCGAATTGATGCTCGTGGAAACCGGGCCCCCGGCAATCAGCCGGGCATCAATGCCCAGTTTACGCCGACAACGGAACGGCTCGCGTTCCCGATCCAGTTCCCCGGCGAAGCGACGTTTCCGGAGATTCACGCCGAACCGCTTACGGTCGTCGTCGAAACATTGCGGCGGCATTTGAGCGTGGCCGAGGTCGCTCGAAACTTGCCGGATTGGCACTGCGAGACCCGCAAGGCCGGGCAAATGTCCGGCTGCTAGGAAAAAATTGGGTGCTGGCAGAAAAATTTTTCGCAGCGAGCCGGAAAACCGCCCTTGACCGGCTTGGGCCGCGGCCCTATTCTCCGCCCCGCACACGACGGACAACACATGGGAGGCCTCGAAGGGGCAAGTCGTCGTGGACCCGAATTGATGCTGCTAAAATGCTTGCATTGGTTTTGGACGGAGCCAGGAAGCCAGTGCGTTAGGAGGGCCGGAATCGAACATGTGGGAGGGGAGAGCGGGGTGTCTCGCAAGAGGTACTCACAAACCCCCATAGCGGCTGGCATGGCACGGAAGCCTGTTTTCCGCTAGACTACACTCCCCGACGCATATCGGTCGCCCTCCCCCCTCGCGACCCGATAGGCGTCCGCCCGCACGCAAGCGTTATTGCGTCCAATCGCTCCCGGAAAGGTATCTACGTCCTTTGCCCCCCTGGGACGTGTGCTTTTCTGGGAGCTTTTTTATGCGCCCAGCGCGAGCCACGACGGTCCACTGTCTCAAAAAGAGGTGTGGAGAACCGGTCGAGAGCGAGCGATTTTTCATAGCGGGTTCTACTACGAGAAACCCGCAGCGACTGTTCACGCCGCGAAGATCACCCGAATTCGCGCAACGCTTTCGCCCGACTGCTTGCAGTCTTGCGGCGCGTTAGCATAATTTCTTCGGTCGAGTCGCGTGACTAAATTCTTGCGAATCGTAATCGCGATTCGCTGGCAACATGCTTGCCAATGCGGTTTCATCTTTCGCAGCCGCCATTCAAGTCACAGCGTCCTGGCGCCGATCTCTCTTGTCATACCTCGAACCAATAGGTATCCTCCGCCGCCATGACACGACGCACTACGAATCCCGACTATCTCAACGGTGTGCCCGAGCTGATTGTGCTGGAGCTGCTCGGCCGCCGGCCGATGTACGGCTACGAGCTGGTGCAAGCAATTCAAGCGGAGAGCGCCGGGGCGCTAGCATTCGGCGAGGGCTGCATCTATCCGCTGCTCCATAAGTTGGAAGCGCGCGGCGACTTGGCGTCGCGCCGGATCGAAGTCGGCGGGCGGAGCCGCGTGGTGTATCGCGTTACGCCGAAGGGTACGAAACAATTCGCCGAGTCGGCGGCTAAGTGGTCCGCCGTGGTTTCAGCCGTTGGAAACATCTTGCAAGGAGGCAAGCATGAACACCGTCACGCCCGCAGTGCTTGAATCGTTCGCGGCCGACCTGGTTCGTCGCGGATTGCCGGTCGACTATGCCGAGCGCGCTGGAACCGAGCTGGCCGATCACTTCGGCGACTTGGCGGCAGAGTTAATTGCATCTGGTTTGGATGAAACGGCCGCGTCGCAAGAAGCCGCGCGTCGCCTGGGTCCGCAGCGTATGCTGTTGAAGAAAACGGTGCGAGAATACCAGCGTCGCCAGTGGTGCGGACGCTGGCCACTATTGACGTTTGTGATAGCGCCGATTCCTGCGCTCTGCTTGCTCTGGTTGGCATCGGCGGCAGTTCTGGCAGGGGTTGGATCGTTTTGCGAATGGATTGGCATCGCAGTGACCCAGGTCGACGGCAAAACTTCGCTCTTCGAGCGCTGCCTCGTCGAAACCATGTGGGGCTATACGTTTCTGCTCGGGCCAATGCTGATCGCCGCCCTGTTTGCCAGACTCGCGCGCGCGGCGGCCTGGCACCTGCGTGGGGAGTCGTCGTCGGCGTGCAATTGGCACTATTCCTCGGATTGACCCAGTTCAACGTCGACTATCAGCGATGTACGTTGCAGCTGGGCTTGCCGCTGGACATGCCGTCGCTCTCCAGCTGGATTGGCTGGTATTTCGGCGGAACTTGGCGGCATTTAATGCAGGTCGCGGTGCCGCTAGCGCTGGGCCTTTTGATTTTCGCCGGACAGACGGCGGGCCGGCGGCGCTGCGTCTCCAGCATCGCCTGCTAGCACGTGAATCGCGTTGTGGCCGGGGGCCGTTTTCGGTACACTCCGCGACCCCGCCCGGCGATCGAAAGGTCGCGGCTGTGGCCGCTGTGGCCACGGCTGTATTTGAGTCAGGCGCTCACTCCGTCAAGGACGACGTGTCGATGAGCCATTCGCATCCGCGTAAGCGGCCCGCTGCGCCCGCTACCCTCACCCCCAAAGACCAGCTGCGCGCCGGTCGCGAGATCCTGCGCCTCGAAGCCAAAGCGCTGTGGGAGCTATCCGACCGACTGGATGACAGCTTTTGCCAGGCGGTGCAAATCATCTTTGCCTGCCAGGGGAGCGTGATCGTCACCGGCATGGGTAAGGCCGGCATCATCGGCCAGAAGATCGCCGCGTCGCTCGCGTCGCTCGGCACGCGGGCCCACTTTTTGCATCCGGCCGAAGCGTTTCACGGCGACCTCGGGCGGATCCACGCCAGCGACGTCGTGTTGATGCTCACGCAGAGCGGCGAGACGGGCGAAGTGGTGCAGCTGCTGCCGTCGCTTAAAGATTTTGCCGTGCCGCTCGTGGCCGTGACCGCGTCGAAAACCAGCACGGTCGGCCGGTGCGCAAGCATTGTGCTCGAGCTGGGCGCGCTCGAGGAAGCCTGCTCGCTCGGTTTGGCGCCGAGCACCAGCACGACGGCGATGCTCGCCGTGGGCGACGCGCTGGCGCTGGTGCTAAGCAAACTGCGAGATTTTCGGGCCGAAGATTTTGCCCGTTTCCATCCGGGCGGCGCGCTGGGTCGCAAACTGAGCCGCGTCGACGACATCATGCGTCCGCTCGACCAATGCCGCACCGCGCGCGACGGCCAGACCGTGCGCCAGGTGATCGTCGGCTTCGACGAAGCCGGGCCGGCGGACCGGGGCGATCATGCTGGTCGACGCCGACGATCGGCTCACGGGTTTGTTCACCGATAGCGACCTCGCGCGGCTGTTCGAGCGGCGCGACGAAGCGGCCCTCGACCGACCGATTGCCGAGGTGATGGTCGCCAGCCCGACGACGGTGCTCACCGGCAAACGTGTCGCGGAGGCGGTGAATCTGCTGGCGGCGCGGAAATTCAGCGAGCTGCCGGTGGTCGACCGCAACGGCCGGCCGATTGGTCTGGTCGACGTAACCGACGTGCTGGGCCTCAAAGCCGAGGCGACCGAAGAAGCAGCTGCGACGGCGGCCGCCAAACTGGCGAAGCCCGCGAAGGCAAACGTGCGAATCTTCAAGGGCAAAGGGGCGGCGTAGGTTCCCGAATGTCGTTTACTGAAACGTGCAGCAAGATCGAGCTCATTCTCAGCGACGTCGACGGCGTGATGACCGACGGCGGCATTCGGCTGCTGGACGATGGCCGTCAGATGATCGTGTTCCACATCCGCGACGGGATGGGCGTGCGATTGTGGCGCGAGGCGGGGAAGAAATTCGGCATCGTCACGGGCCGTGAGGTGCCGGCAGTCCGCCGCCGAGCAGAAGATCTAAAATTCGACGTCGTTCGCATGGGCATCGACGACAAGCTGCCGGCCGTGGACGCGATCGCGGCGGAGCTGGGCCTCGAACGCGAGCAAATTTGCTTCATCGGCGACGACCTCTGGACCTGCAAGCAATTCAGGCGGTCGGCCTGGGCGTCGCGGTGGCGGACGCCGCCGAGGAAGTGCGGCAGGCGGCGAAGTACACGACGAGCGTTCGCGGCGGCGAGGGGGCAGTCCGCGAGCTCGTGGAAGTGATCCTCAAGAACACGGGGCGGTGGGAAGAAGTTATGCGGCGGTACGGTGGGGCGACGTGAACGTAAATTCGCGTCGGCGGCCACGCCGATTTTAGTAAAGGGGATGAACAATGCGAATGCCCTGGATTGTCTTAACCTTGATGTTGGCCCTCATGCCAATGTGGAGCGACGCACAAGAAGTCTACATTTGCTCTTGAATTCGGCGAAGTCAGGAATTCGGGCGACAACGAGAAATCCAAAATTGCTACAGCACCTCGTTTTGAAGAGTTGGAGTGGCTTCTATCGGGATCACAGGAGATGGGCGTCGATTCTGTAAATTTTGGGCAAGAGTTGCCGACCCCGGTTTTGACGCCGAATCCGATGTATTCATTGATCGATTCGCTTTGGCCGATCGAGTCAGACACCCTGTCGGGAAGCGTGGGGAAACTTTACCTTCAACATCGCCTTCAATCGCTAGGAACAATGTTCGTGCGAAGTGATGCTTCGGACCATTGTTGTTAATCAATTCGTCATGGCCGACGACGCAAACTTACCAACGCCTTCACACGATAACTACCCAACATGCTGCGACGCCTACTCCATAGCACGGTGATGCTGGTTGCGATTTGTGTCGCGTACCAGGCCTACGTGCTGGCGATGGTGCCGTGGATCGAGCCGCCGCTTTCCGTGAGGCCTTCGAATTCGGACAGCGTTGCATTTTCGGAGGAGGATGGCGGGGCGTCGGTCAGCAAGTATCAGCGGGTTCTCGCCGCGTATTTTCCCGCCGACCATTGGTCGCAGACCCGCCCGCCGAAGGTGATCGAAAACGAGTCGGGCTCGGTGATGTTTGTGCTCGACGACTACGATCGCCACGACGACGGCCGCGTCGATCTCTCGCACTTCGCGTTGTTGATTTTCCCGACGCCGCGGCAGCAGTCGTTCACGCCGCCGCGGGACGCGATCATTCTCGAAGCGCCGCAGGGCGCTCAGTTGCAATTCGACAAGAACTTTCGCCCCGAGCGGGGCGAGATCGGCGCGATCCAACACGGTATGTTCCCCGGTCGGATCACGATTCGTAGCGACATGCGCGAGCCAGGGCCCGACGACGACCTGCTGA
The DNA here is from genome assembly GCA_963847905.1 of uncultured Planctomycetota bacterium. Lineage (GTDB taxonomy): Bacteria > Planctomycetota > Planctomycetia > Pirellulales > Lacipirellulaceae > DASYDU01. Next base: position 598,909 of record CAWKBP010000015.1, read on the forward strand.
TCGAAACGACCGACCTGGAGATGAACTCGCAGCTGCTGTTCACTCAGAACGAAGTCCGCTTTCGGCTCGGTCCGAACGTCGGCAGTGGGCGCGATCTGGAGATTCGCCTGCTGGAGGAGGAGACATCGAAGTCGCGCGCGGGGATGAAGGTGGTCAGCGTCGATTCGATCGAGATCTATCGCGACGTCCGCTTGCGACTGTATCTGGGTGCGGCGAGTCTGCTGCCGGGCGACGAGCCAGTGGACAAGCCAAAAGCGTCGTCGCCGCTGGGCGATCCGTCGAAACCGCCCGTGGAAGTGACCTGCACGGGGCCGTTTCATTTCGACTTCATCAAATACGTGGCCGGCTTCGACGAGAACGTCCAGGTCTGGCAGGTGAACCCCGAGGGTCCGGCCGATCAGATGAGTTGCGATCGGCTCGATTTGTATTTCGCGCGGAAACAAGATGCTAGCGCGCCGCTGGCAGGCGCGGAGGCGGAAACGTCGAGCCAGCAACGGGCCGACGTTCGCTGGCTTGAGCCGAACCGGATTATAGCCGAGGGCTACCCGGTGGTGATCACGTCGCCCTCGCGGAGCGCGGAAATTCGCGGCCGGCGCGTGCAGCTCATGCTGCGGCAGCGGATGGCGACGGTCGAAGGCGGGGAGGATGTGTCGATTGCCTACGGGCCGAATGTGTTGCGGGCGCCGCAGATTCAGTATCAGCATCCGCCGGCCGATGCAGAAACCAAGATCGGCACATTTCGCGCGAGCGGCCCCGGCACGCTCAACTATGTGCCCGACGTCAACAAGCCGGAGCAAGTCTTTCAGGCCGAATGGCAGGCGTCGGTCGAATTGGGCCGGCACAACGGGCAGCCGGTGCTCACGGTGGCCGGCCGGCCGCGGCTGAGCATGACCAACACGGGGATGCTCACGGCCGACCAGATCCGCGTGTTTTTGCGCGAGGTCGAAGTCGACGGCAAGACGCAGCCGCTGCCCGATCGGATGAATGCGAATGGGCAAGTCGAGATCAATTCGCGCGAGCTGCTGGCGCGGACGCGGCAACTGGTTGCGAATTTCCGCGTGGAAGACGCGCCGCCGCCAATCGCTGCAACGGGCGGGCCCGCGCAACCGAACGGCCTGGCGCGATTCAATCTGGATCGTGGTGCGGGACCCGCGGTGCGACAGTATCAGGTGCAATCGGACGACATGCAACTCGAAGTGGCGCTTCGGGGCAAACGCGCCGCGCCGACAACGCTCGCCTGCAACGGCAATGTGGCGTTCCGCGAATTGCCGAGCGATCCACCCAGCGGCGAAGAGCCATTTGACGTGCGCGGCAGCCAGTTGACCGCCGAACACCTCGACACCGACGCGCTCGTGACGATTCGCGGAGCCGCTCCGGCAGGCGCGGGCCAGCCAGTCGAGGATGCCCTGGCCCAAATCCGTGCACGCGGCATGACGGTCCTCGCTGCGGATGTGAAGCTCGACGTCGGCCAGAACCGACTCTGGATCGATGGACCGGGCGAAGGGGATATGATTCTCAAGCGAGGTTTCGATGGCCAGGCGATGTCGACGCCCACGCCGTTTGAGTTCCGCTGGCAGGGCGGGCTCGTGTTCGACGGCCTGACGATGGTGGTCGACCGGAATGTCGAGATCGACGGCGCGGACGATCACTTGCGTTGCGACCGGCTGTCGGCCCGACTTTCGCGGAAAATCAATTTCGGCAAGGCCGTCGACCAAGATGCGCTCGAGATCGAAGAGGTCGAGTGTCGCGGTCGCGTGTCGATGGATCACAAGGGCCGCGACGAGGTGGGAGTCACTTCGCACGAGCGGATGGAGCTGGCGCAGCTGGCGGTGAATCAACTTTCCGGCGCGATTCGCGGCACGGGGCCGGGTGTGATCCGTTCGACCCACTATGCGGCGCAGTTGCCGGGACTGACTGTTCCGGGCACGGCCGCCACGCCGCTCCCGTCGAGCGACGCCAAGCTGCATTTCTTGCGCGTCGATTTCCAGCAGGGACTCGAAGGTAATCTCATCAACCGGGAGATGACGTTCTTGACGCGCGTCCGCACGATTTACGGTTCTGTCGACAGCTGGGAGCAGGAACTCGACGCAAATCGCCCCGAGCTGCTGCCGCCCGACGCGATCACGTTGACCAGCGACAAGCTGCGGATCAACGAAGACCCGCTCTCCGCGAATCATCGCTTGCGCGCGATGGCCGAGCTGAACAAGTCGCCGCTGGGCAAGGTGCAGATGACGGCCGAAGGGCAACGTGCAGATCGACGGCCAATCGCCCAAACAGGGCATGTTTGGCGCCACCGCCGAGCGCGTTTCGTATAACCAGAGCACCGAACAGTTCATTCTCGAGGGGAGCAATCGGCTGCCGGCCACGCTGCGGCATCTCGACCCCATGTCGGGCCAGCAGATCGACAACTCGGCCGGCAAGATTATCTACAACCGTCTCACTGGCGAGGCTCAATGGGACACCGTGCGATCGTTTGAGTTTACGCCTGGGAGCGGCGGTGGAAATCCGCTCAAAAATGCCTTGGGTCCGGGGGCTGCGCGGCAATAGATCGTGGCAATGATCTTCAGCGGACAATGCTCAGCGATTAAGCATGCGCGTCCCGCCGGCTAGGCAGCGGGTGCGACAACGCGAGGTTGCGGCGTCGATTGGTTGTTTCCGTCGGTCCGCTGCAAATTACGTATTTCGTGGCGTGTTTGCGTCATCGCTCCCCGCTCGCGGCCAGTGCGTCGCACCTAGGTCGGCGTACTCCGGCAGGACGCCGAAAGGGATTGGCCCGGCGTTTGCAATATCTATCATGATTCCAAACGACGGTTACGCATCGCGGCCAGCGATGTGCGGCGGTAGCCAGCGTCGAACACCGTTATCTTTCAATTCGCCCACAGCATCCTGCGCGAGCCACGCGTCTTGCCCGAGGCAAGCTCTACGTGTCGTTATCTTGCGTGTGCGAGCGGATTGAGGTCCAGAGAGCAGGGGCAAGTGCGATGAATCGCTTAATACTTGAGGTTTGTGTTCCTGTCGGCGGGGTTGATCTCGGCCGCCATCGGCGCCGCGGAAGATTCATGCGGCGGAGATGGCAGACTTAAAACTAGCGGTGCCGCTGCTCGCAAGCAATCGTCGCCACGACTGGACTTCCCGCTCATCTCGACGGCCGCGTTTGAACCCAAGTATTGCGTAGTACCCATCGGATTCGCGTCCGGCAATTGTCTCGGCGTATTATCCAGAGCCGTCGCTCGTCGAACGGAGTGACGCCGGACGACGCGAGCAATCATCGTTTGAGAATAGCGAGAGTCTTGCTGCCTTCGCCGGCCGCATCCACCAGCCTGGTCCAAAACTTGCCATTGCCGTTGGATGCGGGGGCGACGTCCACTCTTCATGAAGGTGGGGTGGCCTTCGAGGCGATCCGCGTCATGCCCCTCGGCGTATTCTCTAGCCGCTAGTTTTTGCACGTTCGAGCTGCGTCAAAGTGTCTTCAGTGCGAGTGGAGGCGTCCGGTCGTTCGGGTTGTGCAAGCTCGAACCGCTTTCAGTGGACTCAATCACGATCATTATTTGCCGCAATTTCATTGGCCGGTGAACCGCTTTACTGGGGCGTTGTAAACTACAGTTCCGATATCAGCATTTGAGGCACGAACCCGCTACTTGTGCGGGTGAGGCCCTGGTTTGGGGCAATCAACATGCGGCTGGCCTGCGGGCTCTGTTGGTGTTCATGGCGATCAATGTGCCTTCCAAAGTGCAGTGCGGTGTCGGCACCGCCTGCAACGGTTGTGGCCGACGGCTACCGCTCCATCTGACGGAGCAGGATGAGGAAGCATCGCTGTGGGAGTGCGTGCATTGTCACACCCCATTTGCCGGCGTCCTCTCCCCGGAAATAATGCGGATGCTTTCGAAGCGGATCCGCCTGGCCTCACTCCACTTCGACGCAGAACAAGCTGAGCCGCTTACCGATGCTGTGCTGCAAGTCGTTTGGCGCACCGCCTCGCGCGGGCAGCGCAACACGATGTGCGAAATTCGGCGCAGCCACCGCATTGCCGGCCAGCGCGAGGTCGTGGCCTTGTGCCTCGACGAGCGATATGTCATCAATGGCGAACCGCTTAACGGTATCGTGGCGAACCTCTCACGCCACGGGCAGATGTTGGTCACGACGAAGCAATTGCACGCGCCAGCGATCCTGACGCAATTTCAAAATGCCCAGCGGACGATTCAGCTAGTTGGCCGTATCGTCTGGAGCCGCTATCTCGACGTCGGCTGCTACGGGGCGGGCGTCGATTTCATCGCCCGGTTGGGTCGCAGCGGCCTCGAGTGATTCGCGGCAGTTCGGCGGCGGGTCAACCATGCACCGTCAGATCACGCACCCTCATGTCAAGGCAGTCGATCGCGCTCGAGCCGCTCGGCGAGGAAACCGACGGCCCGCGGGGCCATGTGCGACGCATACTCGAAGCTGTGACCGCCGGCGATCGTCTCCAGGTCGAATTCAAACGGCACACCCAGCGACCAGAGTTTCATCCGCAGCCGATCAACCGAATCGTGCCAGCGGGTGTCGGTTGGGTCGCAGCAGAAGAATTGGTTCCGCGGCCAATTGAGCGGGTGGATGTGGAGCGTCGCGGTGTCCTGTCGGGCGTCTTCGGCGTCGCGGTACATCTCGTCGAGACCGGGGTCGATGCCCTCGACGATCCGCTTCTGGAAGTCAACGGCCGGGGAGATCGCGGCGACCGTGGGAAAGATATTCGGGTACTTATAGGCCATCCGCAGCGCGCCTTGGCCCCCCATGCTCACCCCCAACAGCGCCAGCTGGGGCGGCCGGGCGTTCCAGCGGTCGGCGACAAACGGCACGATGTGATCGAGCACATAGCGCTCGGCGGTGATCGTCGGGGTCGAAGCCTGTCCAGGGGCGGTCGGTCCACCAGGAGAGGCCGGTGATTGGCTCGATCACTCGCAGCCCGTGTCGGGCAAACTCTCGCGTGAAAGCGGGAAAGGCCGAGAGCTTCGCGGCGTGGCTGCAGTGGAGGTAAATCACGGTGAAGCCGTGTTCGCTGGGCCGCTCGGGCTCGAACAGGAAGCACGTGTGCCCGTCGACTTTGGTTCTCGTCCATTCTCCGCTTGGCTCGGCCATGCTAAGTATGCTGCTCGCTGGGGGGACGCGCGTCTAGTGGCGAATGGACGGGCAGCCTAAAATGGGCACCGCCGTCGCTGGGCGGCTCAGTCCGAATTGGCCCCCGTGGAATTGTAGTCACGCCTTGCCTCGTATCCTTCACATCCTGCCGACGTTTGACCGGGCTGGGGCGGGAAAACAGCTGCTCTTGCTGGCGCGCGGGTTGGTGCACGATGGGTTCGACGTGCATGTGACCGCACTCTCGCGCGGTGGGCCGCTGCAGAACGACTTCGAGGAGGCGGGTGCTGCGACATCCGTGATCGGTAAACGGCTCGCCGCAGATCCGGTCGCGTTGGCGCGGCTCGCGCGGCATGTCGGGCGCGTGCGGCCGGATTTGGTTCATACCTGGAACTTCGCCGCGGGAGTCTACGGCCGACTCGCCGCGCGTTGGGCTGGCGTGAAGCACGTTGTCGCCGGCGAGCAACGAGTGGACCGTTGGAAGAGCTCTTGGCAATGGTTCGTCGATCGCCGGTTGGCCCGCTCGACGGACCGCTACGTCGTCAACTGCGAGGCAATTCGTGACACTTGCATAGAGCATGGTTTGCCAAGCGAAAAGTTCCTGATGATCCCCAACGGCGTCGAGCCGGCGCGGCTGAGCGACGTCTCGCGGGCGGAGTTGCTCGCTGAGCTGAACTGCCCGCCCGATGCCCGGCTGGTCGGCGTCGTCGGCCGACTCGCGCCGGAGAAGCGCGTGAAAGATCTCATCTGGGCGGCCGACCTGCTGCGCGTGTTGCACGACAACCTGCGGCTGTTGGTGATCGGCGACGGGCCGGAGCGCTCGACGCTGGAACGGTTCGCGAGTTTGGCGAGTGACCTCGATCATGTTCGCTTCCTTGGCAGTCGCGACGATGTCTGGCGGATCATGCCCCACCTCGACGTGTTGTGGAACGGCAGCGGGTACGCGGGCCAATCGAACTCCGTGATGGAAGCGATGGCCGCCGGCGTGCCGGTGGTGGCCAGCGACATCCCGGGCAACCGCGAGCTGGTGGTTCACGGCGAGACCGGTTACCTGGTACCGATCGCGGGCCGTGCGGCCCGCGCCCGCGCGACCGATCAGTTGTTCAATGACGCGGCGCTCGCCGCGCGGCTCGGCGCGGCCGCGACGTGAGCGGATGGGCGCGCATTTCGCCGTCGACGAGAATGTGCGACGATATGAGGAGTTGTACCGCGAAGTTCTTGGTTCGCTTCATTGATCATGTCACAAGAATCGCTCATCCGCCGCAAGCAGGCCGCGATTGCGGTGCTGGCCTTGGTGGCGATTGCGGTTCATCTGGTGCTGCGATTTGGCACTTCGGCGTCGGCGGTGGCGCAAAACGTGCCGCTCTGGATTGCGCTCGCGCTGGGTGGCGTGCCGCTGGTGTGGGAGCTGCTGGTGAAGCTCTGGCACCGGGAGTTTGGTTCCGATCTCTTGGCCGGCATTTCGATCGTGACCTCGGTACTCTTGGACGAGTATCTGGCCGGCACGCTGGTGGTGCTGATGCTCTCGGGCGGCGAGACGCTCGAAGCTTATGCGGTCCGCAGCGCGTCGAGCGTGCTTGAGGCGCTGGCGAAGCGGATGCCGTCGCTTGCTCATCGCAAGGAAGACTCGACGATCGCCGATGTGCCGCTGGCCGAGGTGGCGGTCGGCGACGCGGTGCTTGTGTTTCCGCACGAGGTCTGCCCGGTCGACGGCACGGTGGTCGAGGGGCATGGCGTGATGGACGAATCGTATCTCACCGGCGAGCCCTACATGATCTCGAAGACGCCCGGCTCGACGGTGCTCTCCGGCGCGATCAACGGCGAATCGGCGCTGACGATCCGGGCCGACAAGCTGGCCGTCGATTCGCGGTATGCGAAGATCATGGAGGTGATGCTCTCGTCGCAGCAGCATCAACCGAAGATTCGCCGGCTGGGCGATCAGCTCGGGGCGTACTACACGCCGGTGGCGGTGGCGATTGGCATCGCGGCCTGGCTGGCGACGGGCGAGGCGGTGCGATTCCTGGCGGTGATGGTGGTGGCGACACCCTGTCCGCTGTTGATCGCGATCCCGGTCGCGGTGATCGGCTCGATCTCGCTCGCGGCCAAGCGGGCGATCATCGTCCGCGATCCGGCGGTGCTCGAGACGGTGAGCACCTGCCGCACGATCATCTTCGACAAGACGGGCACGCTCACCTACGGCGAACCGGAGCTCGTCGAGCAGAATGTGGTTCAAGGTGCGAACGCGGCGGAAGTGCTCTCGCTGGTGGCGAGCTTGGAGCAGTATTCGAAACATCCACTGGCCGAGGCGATCGTCCGCGCGGGCGCGAACAGGGGGCGGCGATTCACCAGGTGGCCGAGATCAGCGAGCCGCCCGGGCAGGGGCTGCGCGGTAAGGTCATCGGCCGCGAGGTGCGACTTACCAGCCGAAAACAGTTGACGAAAGAGCAGCCGGAAGTTGCGGAAGAGTTGCCGGTCGCTGTGGGCGGGCTCGAATGTTTGATCCTCGTGGACCGTCGGTATGTGGCGACGTATCGATTCCGCGATCGGCCGCGGCGTGAGGGCCGTGAGTTCATTGGCCATCTCAAACCGCGGCATCGCATCGACCGCGTGATGTTGCTCTCGGGCGACCGGCCGGCGGAGGTGAAGTATCTCGCCGACCTGGTCGGCATTCCGGAAGTATTGGGCGGCAAGAGTCCGGAGGAGAAGCTCGAGATCGTGCGGGCCGAGACGGCGCGGGCACATACGATCTACGTCGGCGATGGCATCAACGACGCGCCGGCCCTCACGGCCGCGACGGTCGGCATCGCCTTTGGCCAGAACAGCGATGTCACGACCGAGGCGGCCGACGTGGTGGTGATGGATAGCTCGCTCGCCAAGGTGGACGAGTTCATGCACATCAGTGCGCGGATGCGGCGGATCGCGCTTGAGAGTGCGATTGGCGGGATGGCGGCCAGCATCGTGGGGATGCTGTTTGCGGCGGGTGGCTACCTGCCGCCGGTCGCGGGGGCGATCGTGCAGGAAGTGATTGATGTGGTGGCAGTGGTGAATGCGCTCCGCGTGGCGATCCGGCCGAAGGATTTGACCGATTTCTAGAAGTTCGCCGCAGCGGGTTCGCTGGGCGGTTATAATGATGCAGTAGGCGATTAGAGTTCTGGTTGTCTCTGGGGTAGATCGATGTGGATCGCGATTCTGAAGTTTCGGTTCTTGATTGGCGGCGCTCTTGGTCGGCGCTGCGCTGGCTGCTCAGGCGATGGCGGATGCTCCCGCTGCGGCGGTCGATCTGGCGAAGCTTGAGAACAAGCCGCTCTACGAATTCAGCGAAGCGGAAGTCGGGGCGTATCTCGGGCAGCTGCAGGCGACTGAGCCGAGTTTGCGGAAGCGGATCGTCAAGCTTGCGCGGAAGAACCTCGGCCAGCCGTACGACCTTTATCTCTTGGGCGAGATGCCGTTCGAAACGTACGATCCGCAGCCGATCTACTGCCTCACGAAAAGCGATTGCGTGGTCTTCGCCGAGCACACCTATGCGATGGCGCTCACGGAGCGACTGGCCCGCGTTCATCCAGATGCTGCAGCGGATTCGCTACCGCGATGGCCAGATGGGCGTCGCCACGCGCAACCACTACACCGAGTCCGACTGGGCCAAGTCGAATCGCTGGTTGGTGCATGACATCACGGCGGAAGTCGCCGGACGACAAAGCGATCGCGTTCGACGAGCGGATCGACCGGGCGAAATTCCTCAAAGCGCGGTACGGTCTGACGGTCGACATCCCGGTGGAAACGCATCACGACCTCTACCTTCCTTATACCGAGGTCGATCGAGCGGCCGAGCATCTCGAGGACGGCGACTTCGTGAACGTGGTGCGTGGCGTGGTGAAGCCTGGCGGTTCACCGGACGAAGCAGTGCCCGGCAGCGTGTTTGTCGGACACGTCGGCTTTGTCGCTCATGGACCGGATGGCACGCTGCACATAATTCATTCGACGCCCCCCAATGTGCGCGAGGAACCGCTCGCGGAGTACATCGCTCGTTCAACGGCGAACGTCGCGGAATTGGACGCGGCGGGCAAACCGCGGCTCGTGGGCTTCAAGTTTTTGCGTTTGGAGGACGATCCGCTGGCCAATCTGCATAAGCTCGATGGTCCCGCCGCTCCGCGTGTCTCGTTGCCATTGGAGGACGCGAGCGAGTTTTGGCACGAGCGGTTGCCATAGCGAAAGCTAGTGCAGTTGTCGCAAAATCGCGAGTCAACGTCGAAAGACACTCGCCGATTACTCTTTGGTCTTCTTCCCCAAACGGGTAGAATGGACCGGCTATATCTGCCGAGGATCGTGCATGGCCCGAGAGCCGGCGACTTTTTGTTGCTGCGGGGCCTCGTGCTGGCGTCGGCAGCCGGAACAGGCGGCAACGAGTGGCTAGCTGGGAGGATTCGGTGTTGATGAAGGATGTGCTTGCCGTGGTGCTGGCTGGCGGGCGGGGCGAACGCCTCGGACCGCTGACGCGCGACCGCGCCAAACCGGCTGTGCCGTTTGGCGGAATCTATCGAATTATCGATTTCACGCTCTCCAACTGCCTCAACTCTGGCGTGCGGCGGATCCTCGTGCTCACGCAGTACAAAGCGATGAGCCTCGACCGGCACATCACGCTCGGCTGGCGGAACTATCTCTGCCGCGAGCTGGGCGAGTTTATCGACGTCGTGCCGCCGCAACAGCGGGTCGACGATAAGTGGTACCAGGGAACCGCCGACGCGGTGTACCAAAATATCTACACGCTCGAAAAGGAGCGGCCCGAGTATGTCGTGATCCTCGCCGGCGACCATATTTATAAGATGGACTACGCCAAGCTGATCGCGTTCCACAAGGAGAAGAACGCCGACCTGACGATCGCCGCCCTCCGCGTGCCGGCCAAGGAGTCGCGCCACTTTGGCATCATGCAGATCGACCCGACGGCCCGGATCGTCGGCTTCGAGGAGAAGCCGGCCGTGCCGAAGACGATGCCCGGCAACCCGGAATACGCGCTGGCGTCGATGGGCGTCTATGTGTTCAACGCCCGCTTCCTGTTCGACCAGCTCTGCCGCGACGCGACGCTCACCGATAGCGCTCACGACTTCGGCCGCAATTTGATTCCGTCGCTGGTGGCGACGCGGCGGGTGTTTGCGTTCCCGTTCCTCGACGAGAATCGCAAGCAGGATGCGTACTGGCGCGACGTCGGCACGATCGATTCGTACTTCCAGGCGAACATCGAGCTCACCGGCGTCGAGCCGCAGCTGAACATGTACGACAACCACTGGCCGGTGCGGACGTATCAGCCGAACCTGCCGCCGCCGAAGTTTGTGTTCAACTCGAAGGACCGTTGCGGCACGGCCCACGACAGCATCGTCTGCTCGGGGGCGATCATCTCGGGCGGCAGCGTCAGCCGAACGATCGTCGGCTCGCAAACCCGCATCAACAGCTACGCGGAAGTGGAAGACTCGATCATTTTTTCCGGCGTGAACATCGGCCGGCGGGCGAAGATCCGCCGGGCGATCATCGACAAGGGCGTCGTGATTCCGGAGGGGATGCGAATCGGCTTCGACGAGGAAGAAGACCTGGCCCAGGGCTTCACCGTGACGCCGAGCGGCGTGGTGGTGATTGCGAAGGCGGAGAGCTTTGAGCCGGTGATGGCGGATAATATGTAGAGGTCGGAGGTCAGTAGGTAGAGTAGGGCGGGGGTTGGTACTGTCGCTTTGTTTTGTTCCGTTTTGATCGGACGGGGAACAAAACAGGCTCTGGCGCTCGGGGTTTTTTGAGTTTTGTTTTTGCTCCGTCGCGATGGCTTGGTCGCAACTCGTTGGCGTGAACGGGTTTCGGATTTGACCGAAATCTGGAAACACGATTTTTAGCGACAAAACTCTTTCGTTTTGATCAGTCGTGTTGCGGAAATCTCTCGCTTTTTCCAGCGAGCGCCGCACACTTTGCACTGTTCAAAACTCGGTGAGTATTGGTCACGTTTTGATCGGATGTGTTCCGGTTGCTGGGACGTACCCTGCCGGAGCCAGCGGAGTAGTCTCACGCGCGTCTTTGAAGCATCGTTTCGCGGAGGCGCAAAGGAGCGTAAAGCGAGATCGTCGGATCGATTGCCGCGACCGACAAGCTTTTCAAGTTGTCAAAGAACGACAGACCGTCGCCGGAGGTTCGGCGAGGAGGCATGCCATACACTAGCAGATAGTGTATGGATGTTCAATAGTCGGAATTGGCCACTTAGACGGGGAATCTGGGGAGCCAAGGCTAGTTCACGGTCAGAGGATCTCGTCGCCGTTTCTGATTCGCGGGGGCGAATACGGCCAATTTCGCTGCGATTTGACAATGGTACCGTCCGATGATACTATTGGAGGGTGGCGTTGAGTAAGCATGAAAACACGCTCGCCGCCATTTTCGCGGATCCCGTCAGGGCGAACGTGAAATGGAAAGACGTCGAGTCCTTCCTGGTGCATGCGGGCGCTGAGATCTCAGAAGGATCGGGCTCGCGGGTGCGGGTCGCCTTGAACGGAGTGCGAGCGGTCTTTCACCGGCCGCACCCCAGCCCGATACTGATAAGGGGCAGCTCCAGTCGGTGCGCGAGTTCTTAAGCCAAGCTGGGGTGACGCTGTGATTCGAGAAGGGTTTGTAGTCTGTGGACATTACCAAGGGTTTTATGGTCGCACCAGTACGATCCGGACGCGCATCTGTTCCACGGGCGATTATTGGCACACGGGACGTCATCACGTTCCAAGGCAAGTCGACGACGGAACTCGAGAAGTCGTTTCCCGAGTCGATCGATGATTACCTGTCATTCTGCGAATCGCGGGGCGAAGCTCCGGACAAGCCGTACTCCGGCAAGTTCATGCTGCGAATAGACAGGGAGCTGCACAAACGAGCCAGCACGATCGCCGCGCACGGGTATGAGCTTGAATCAATTCGTGGCGGATTGCATCGCGCGGCAGTGCGATGTTTTGGATCGAGCGATGGTTCAATTCCAAGTGTCCCGCAAGGATTCGCCATGGATGTCGTTCAATAAACTTGGGTCACGAGCATGAACTCCGCGCCGATACCGTCTCTCGTCGGTCAGAACGTCACGGCGCGGTTCATTATCAGTGGCCGATTATCGACCAGTACCGTATATAAGCGCTGCGGCATGGAAGGGCTCGGCGAATTACAATTGCTCGGAAGTGACGACGACAACGCCCGAAAGTCTGCAAGTATTGCCGCAACGGTTTCACTGCACTCGAATTGCTCGGCCCCGTCCCAAGATCGGCCGTTACCAACTCGTGGCAAAGGCTCTTCGGTGTCTTTCTTGTTTGGTATGGAAGGGCCTCCAGCCCGTTCAGATGAAACACGAATCGCTTTCTCCATACCTCGGTTGGAATCAACTTTCCCGGATCATACATCGTCCAGCTATGTGGTGCATTCGGCGAATTAGATCAGCATTTGCCTTCGCTCCGATTCTACACACTCGGTTTCCCGTTTGGTAGAATGTCCGGCGGGAGGACGCGATGAATGTTGCACCAGCTGAAGAGATGGCGCTGGCACGTCGCATTTGGGAGCTGGTGTCGTGCTCATAGCCATTGGCTATCGGATCGTTTTGGTTTCCGGCTCGATCGTCGCCTGGGCATGATCGTTCCGGCAGTCGCAAGCTGCTTGGGACGTCGCATTCCTTGTCCTGTTCTTAGCCGCCGGGCGGTGAAATAGTTCTCATCAACGCACTTCGCACACAGTACCCGTGGGAGGAAAACGCATGTTCGGAATCGGTCCGGTGGAACGGCTCGTGGGGCTGGTGATTGGATGACGATCTCGATTGGCGTGCCGATGCACCGACGCTGTGTCCATTCGTCTACTGTGATCTATCGCATGAATTCCTACGGGATGAGTAGCTGCTCCAATACTCCGGATTGCGGATACCGCGATTGACTGATGCGACGCTCATCGACGAACGATCCTGCCAAGCCGCCGCGGCGATTTCGGGGAATGGCGATTGCCATGTCGGTGTACTTTGGTCTGCTGGCCGTGGCGCTCGTGGTGCCAGACACGGGGAAATATGGGCGGCGATCCCGTCGTTCGGTTCTTTAACCTGGCAGTTGGCGTTGCCGTTCTTTCCATGCCGCTACTGATTTTGGCGTACAGACGCGTGGCGGTGATCGATCGCTGGCAATTCTCCCTCCGCGCTCTGCTCATCGCGACGACGCTGGTGGCGGTCGTGCTGGGGCTCGGCGTCTGGCTGGTTCGCTAGGCTTTCCAGTTTGGTAGAATGTCCGGTGGGAGAGACTTTGGACTTCGATATTCGATCATTGGTTCTGTACGCCGCTCTTTGGGCCGCTGCCACTCTTATAATGAAAGTGAGGAGCCGGGGCTGGAAATTCAGGATCTCCGAAATGCTAATGGCCACGGTGAACTGCAGTCTGTTCCTGTGGTGGTTTCTGACAATCCCCGCTTGGCACCCCCGCTGAAAAACTCGCCCCAGCTACAAATTGCGCCCGCAGGATCAGCTATTCGCTATGTCCGACGCGACGCCAAATGCCGATGTGTCCACCAACCCGCCGCGGCAATTCTGGCGAACGCGAATCGCCGTGTCGGTGTTCTTTGGGATGCTGGCACTAGCGTTGTGCGTGTTGTGGGTACGGAGCTACTTTGCAACGATGATTCCCGTAGCGAACAGCAATACCCGATTGTCAAGATATCGCCAACGCAAATTGGCCGCAGTGATTGAATGGATGTTTGCCGTTGGGAGTGTTGTGGTGGGTGCTTCTCACGCTCTAGAGCCTGATCGATGGATGCGGTTGTTTCGATCTTTGCACGCCTGGGTCGCACGGGCGCCGATATTAATGGCGCCATTGCTGGGGTGCCTGGGCTGATCATCGTCATTGGTCATCGCGTATGGTCGTGGCCGTGGGTATTGCTCACCATGCTAGGTTGGCTGCTGGTGGCGAAGGCGATGCTCTGCTTCCTTGCTCCCGACCGAGTGCTCAGGTCGATGGAGTTCGGTGCCCGTTCACACACCGGATTCGTTGTTGCTGGATTCCTGTTGCTGTTCGTCGGATTGTTGGCGTGCTATGGGCTCTGGCGTCCAGGAATTCTGTGAGCCGCGAGGAATTGGACATGCGCTGCAAACTGCGAATCGCGGGTTCGTTGTTAGGCTCGCTTCTTAGCTTTCCTGTCTGGCAGAATGACTGGCGAGATGAGAGATCACCCACTGAGCATTCGTACGCGGCCTGCGATTCTTGCGGTCGTTGCCTTGGGCATGGGTTTGTGGACTCTCTGGTTGTGGTCGCAGCGAGGCGAAGCCAACTGGCTAATCGGAACGGTTCTCAACTTCCTGGCATTCGCATTTCTCGTAGCCATGCTTTACCGGGCCAATAGAATTCGCCTCGGCAAATGATTACTCAGCGACACGCCGATTTGAGGTAAGCGGTCCTGCGGAGGGCATGTTGGTGATTATTGAACAGCCAAAATTCGAACCGCCGAAGATCTCCCGGCTGCTCAGCCGAACCGCGCTATTCATTGCGGCAATGCTGGCCGTCCTGCTGGGGCTGGTCTGTTTCACGGGCGGGTGAGGTGCGCGATGTTCGCTGGCGTGCCGATTCCGTTGCCTGATGGTTTTAGTTGGCCGCTGGCGTTTGGGGTCGCGGCTGCGGTTGGTTTGCTAGTTTGGGTTGCGCCGTTTTGTCGATTCTCGGCGGGGAGAATAACTTGCAACGAGTTTGATTTAGTTTCGCACGTTTGTTGCTAAGCGCAAATCTGTCCACCTCAGTACATGCACGCTGCTGTTTGCGGGTTGTCTCGTCGCCGCAGATTTCTAAACTGAACACAGGGAGGTCCTGGTCGATGGGCAGGGCCATTGTGTTTTTTTAGCCGGCAGTTTGCGCGAATAGGAGACGAGAAACATGCGAACAGAAACCTGGCTGGCACGAAATTGCGTTTCTTGGATCGCGCTCGTGGTGTGCATCTCAATCGTAGCGGCGCCGCGGATCGTGTGGGCCGCAGCGCCGGCGGACGAAAAGGCCGCGGAGAGCACGAAGGCCGAGAGCAAGTCGGCCGAGTATGAGCCCGTGACGACGTTCAATACTCAGCTACCACTCGATCAGCTGCGGGTGCTCGTCCGGCCGCTTACGCGGTCGGAGTTGGAGGTCGAGGCAGATGCATGGTTCGAGTTGTTGCGACAGAAGGCGAAGGAGATTGCCGCGGTGCGTTTGGGGGTCAAGAAGACGAACGCCGCGCTGGCAACGGATTCTGTCGAACAGGCCAAAACCGCCGTGGAGTCAGCGCGGTCGATGGAAGCCAAAGCGGCCGAGACTTCGGCCGCTGCCGAGAAGGAGCTCACCGCCAAGGCCAAACGGCAGTTGGGGGTTGTGAATACCAACGACGATGAGTCCGCCAACGAGGACCAAAAGCTGGCCGACGACAATCAAGACGCGAATAATGAGGACGACAGCGACATGACACAAGTCGCGTCGGCCAAGAAGAACGAACTACTGGTCACCGTCAACAAGCTCCAGGATGAGAGAACGTCGCACGCGGATCGATTGAAGATTGTGCTCGACTCGCTGGAGGCCAAGGGCGGAGACCCCGCCGAATATCGCAAGTACATCAGCGCAGTGTCCGGCATCGAATTGGATGCGCAGGACGCCAGCGCCAGCTGGTCGGCGATCACCGGTTGGGTCACTTCGCAGGAAGGCGGACAGCGTTGGGCGTGGAACTTCGGCAAGTTCTTGTTGATTCTCGCCATCAGTTGGCTGGCGGCGAAGTTTGTGGCCCGGATTACGAATTGGCTGCTCGAGCGGCGGCTCAAGCTTTCCAAGCTGGCGGAGAACTTGATTTCGCGGACGATCAAGAATGTGATTCTGCTGATCGGCTTCGCGATCGCGCTGACCGCGCTTGAGATCGACATCACGCCGATCCTGGCCGCGATCGGGGCGGCGGGCTTTATCATCGGCTTCGCCTTGCAGGGGACGCTGAGCAATTTTGCCAGCGGGCTGATGATCTTGATCAATCGGCCGTTCGACGTGGGGGACGCCGTCACGGCGGGCGGTGTTACCGGGAAGATTCACGAGATGAACTTGGTCTCGACGACGTTTCGGACCTTCGACAACCAGACGATCCACGTGCCGAACAACGAGATTTGGGGCAACGTGATTACGAACATCACGGCCAACGACGAGCGGCGCGTCGATCTCGAATTTGGCATCGGCTACGACGACGATTTTGAAGAGGCGGAGCGGATCATCCGCGAAATCGTCGAGGATCACGAGTTGGTGCTCTCGTATCCGGAGCCGGAGATCGCGCTGTTTGATTTGGGCGACTCGTCGGTGAACATCGTTTGCCGGCCGTGGGCGCGGACGAGCGATTGGTGGAAGGTGAAGACGGAGGTCACGCGGCGGGTGAAGCAGCGATTCGACGAGGCGGGGATTTCGATCCCGTATCCGCAGAGCGACGTCCATGTGTATCGCCACAACACGAACACGAACTCGCACGCGAATGTGCATGCGAATTCTCACGCGTAGCGATTCCCGGTTCTAGCGCGCGGCGAGGCGAGCGCGTTGCTTCCCGTTGGCGTCGAAGTTGCTGGGGTCGAGCCAGGTTTCGAAGGCGGTGCGGAGGGCCGGCCACTCGCGGTCGATGATCGAGTACCAGGCGGTGTCGCGGTTGTGGCCTTTGGGTACGGTGGCCTGGCGTGAGATGCCTTCGAAGGTGAAACCGAGCCGGTCGGCGGCGGTGCGGGAGGGGGCGTTGAGCGCGTTGCATTTCCATTCGTAGCGGCGGTAGCCGAGCTCGAACGCGTTTCGCATCATCAAGTACATCGCTTCGGTGGCCGCGCGGCTGCGGCGCAGGCGGGGCGCGAAGTAGAGGTGGCCGACTTCGATCGAGCCGGCGGCCGGCGACGATGTTGAGGTAGCTGGCGACGCCGGCCGGCTGGTTGTCTGAACGGTCGACGATGGTGAAGAACAGCGGGTCGTCGCCGGCGGCGTGGGCGGCCAACCAGGCGCGATAGCTGGCGGCATCTGGAAATGGACCGTAGGCGAGGTAGGTCCAGTGGCGGGCGTCGGCGTCAGAAACTGTAAGCGGTGAATAGCGGTGCGGCGTGTAGGTCTGGGTCGAGCGGTTCGAGGCGACAGTAGCTGCCATTGAGCGGCGTTCGCGGCGGGCGTGGAGGCGCGGTCCAGTCGACGACGGGGAAGCCGATCGGTTGGCCGAATTCATTGAAGTGGTTGTCCATGGGGTTCGCGCTGCAGCGGGTTGGTCGACGGAACGAGCGGGTGTGGAAGCAGGTCACCGGAATGTGACATTGGGTTCGCGGCGATACTATGCGGCGAGGCGGATCGGGGGGCGATCGCCGGCGAGTTCGGCGAAGGTGGCGCGGACGGTGTTGGCACGCGCGGGGTCGGCGAGGATGGCGCGGACTTGGGCGGTGGCGTAGCGGGCGCATTGGCCGCGCATCGCGGGGAGGCCGATCGCGGCGAGCAGGATCGTGCCGCCGACCGTGAGAAAGCCGGGTTCGTAGGCGCCGCCGGCGACGAGGCCGAGGCCGACGAGCGTGAAGACGAGAGTGGCTTCGGTGCCGATCCAGAACCAGCTCCAGGCGTCGAGCGCTTGCAGGATCAGCTGCTGATCGATCGTCGGTTGCGGGCCGCTGACGAATGGGTAGAAGGCGTGTCGCATGATCTGGTGACGGGACTTCAGCAGTTCGTCGTGGGGAGTGAGCGAGAGGTCGAGCCCGAGCTGAGCGGCGAGCTCGGCGATGATGACGTCGAGGTCGAAACATTCACGGATCGAGAGCCAATCGGAGATGCGGGCGTGGAGTCGGTAGATGCGCGTGAGCAGGCCGACGGCCAGCGCGGGGAAGAGGTAGCCGCCGGGTACGGGCAGGATCTTGTCGCGGCCGAAGGCGAGCGTGAAGTCGATCTCGCTGAGCAGTCGGTCGAGCGGCGGGATGTAAAGTCGCAGCATCCACACGCCGACTAATGCCGAGGCCGAGGTGAACCAGAAGATGCGATTGAGCATCGATTGGTAGTCGGTCACGGGAGAGAGGGGATTGACAGCCATGGTGGAGGGCCGGCGTATGAGGGGACGTGAAGGGGCGGATGCAATCGGGCGAATCGAAATGGGGAGAGAGGATAGCAGAGGGGCGGGCGAGGCTGAAGGGCAGGTCGAGGCTTGAATCGACGAGAAAAATGACGGCGGCATCGGTCCGCATACCGCCACTGCATTTTTTCAATTTAGTTTGCTTTCCAACAGAGCCAGCGGCCGTGGGCATCGAAATCGGCGAGCAACTGTTCGTCGGCCAGTTGGCCGTGGCGATAGGTGAAGAGCTTCAGGCCTTCTTCGTTTTCCGCCGAGACGTGCCAGACTGGGCGGTCGGCGGAGGCGTCGCCCAAGAGCGATGTAAATTGGGCCTTGGCATCGGGTGTAAACTGATAGAGCACTGAGCTGTGATAGACACACGGCGTGGACTCGCGCGGCAATTGCCGGAGGACAGCGGGCAAGAGCTTGAGGGAATCGCCACGCAATAGCTTTGGGCGTCGAGGGGAGACGAGCTTAATCGCCGCGTCGAGTCGGCGAGCGCGCTCCGGGTGATCGGGCCAGACCAGGGCGCGTAGCCAAAGCCGCGATTCGGCGTCGTTAATGTCGATGGGATTGAGATCGATGCCAATGCGATCGCCGATGTTGGGCGTGGAATCATTGTCAACCGGAAGCGGCGCGCCGCGGATCTCGCAGGTAAGATGCACGCTGGATTGCGGGTCGCCGAGAACGACGCCATCGGAATAGGCGATTCGATATCTGTCCCAGAAGAGATTGAGGCCGGCGCTGGTGCCGACTTCGACAAGACTCAAGGGGCGGCGATTACCGAGCTGCGCGACGACCGAGAATGCCGGGGCAAGGACGGCCGAGCGGTTCACTTCGTTAGTTTGGGTCAGGCGGGATGTGAGCAGGGGGATAAGCTCGTCGCGCGAGCGGACGCAAAAGTCGGAGAAGGCGGGGAAGAGTGCGTCGCTGGTGCGCGGTTGTGGATTGATCGATGGATAATAATCGCGGAGCTCATGGTCCGCGCCTTGGAGGAGTAGGTAGTGGATGGCGCCGAAGAAAATATTGGGGACCGGCTGACGCGGCACGTCGTCGGCGATCTCGAGCAGGGCGGCGTCCCCTGAGACGTAAGTCGAAAGCCGTTCATAGAAATTTGATCCGAGCGTCGAGCACTCGTGGGCGAATCGCTCGAAGCGGGAGGAAAGCGGATGTCGTGTGGGACCGGTCATGACGGCTCGATTGTACAGGAGAAATCGGCTTGCCGGGCATACAGGGCCAATCTTCGATTTAAGAACCCGCTCCGTCCGCTATACTAAGCATGTTGCTAACGCAATCCAGGAGACAGTGCTATGAAGAATGTGTTTGTACGGTCGAGTTTCAAACTTGTGTGTTGCGCTGTGTTTTTTCTTGCCGGGCTTGGCTTTTGCCGTGCCGCGGATGAGGCGGCACGCACCACGGAGAGTCGGTCCTTGTTCAACGGCCACGACCTTGCGGGTTGGCATGCGGATGTGCCGGAGATGGACAAGGACTCGGCGGCGCGGAATCCGTTTGTGGTCCGCGATGGGATGCTGGTGAGCCTGGGCACGCCGGGCGGGCATCTGATTACGGATGATGCATTCGAAAACTATCGGCTGGAGGTCGAGTATCGGTTTGCCGCGAAGCCGGGGAACTGCGGCGTGCTGGTGCATGCGTCGAAGCCGCGGGCGCTGTACGGGATGTTTCCGCAGTCGCTTGAAGTGCAAATGCAGAGCGGCGATGCGGGCGACTTCTGGTGCATCAAGGAAGACATCACGGTGCCGGACATGGAAAAGCGCCGCGGTCCGAAAGAGAAGTGGGGCGTCGACGGCAGGATAGCAGCGGCGGATCCTCAATCTGACCGACGGTGCCGAGAAGCCGCCGGGCGAGTGGAACAGGATGGTGATCGAGTGTGTCGGCGATGAGATCAAGGTTTGGGTCAACGACGAGCTGGTGAATCACGGCTCGAAGTGTACGGCCACCAAGGGGCAGATCGCGCTGCAGGCGGAAGGGTCGGAAGTGGAGTTCCGTAAGTTGGAGCTCACCCCGATCGACAAACTGAGCGAGTGACGCGATCGGTGAGGTGGCCTGCGGACGGAGATCGCTTTACATGGTGTGTTTGGGGGGATAGGGTATAGACCTGCTCTGGGTGTTCGATTGCGTCCATCAACCGGAGACTCTTCATGTCCTCGTCCATACCTCCTTCTGTGCCTCCTTCCGCAGGTACGCGGACTTCCGTGCCACTTGTTTCTGGTGGACCGCGTGTTAGCTCGATGGCCGTCACGAGCCTGGTGCTGGGCGTCGCCTCGTTCATGTGCTGGATCTTTACTGGGTTGCCGGCGGTGGTGCTGGGGGCGATCTCGCTGCGAAAGATTTATCGCAGCCAGGGCCAGCTGACGGGCGAGGGCCTAGCGATCGGCGGGATCGTGACCGGCGCGGTGACGACGTTCCTGGTTTCGCCGATCATGATTGCCTTGCTGTTGCCGGCGGTTCAGGCAGTGCGCGAGGCTGCACGCTTGAATCAATCGTTGAGTCAGGTGAAACAAATTGCGTTGGCAACCCTATCGTACGTCGACGCAAATCGGGTATTTCCGACGGCCGGGGGTGGCTCGGCGCCAGGTGCGCAGTTGAGCTGCGCGCATGCGCATTTTGCCGATGCTTGGCGAGGAGGCGCTTTACGCACAATTTCGTCTCGAGGAGCCATGGGACAGCGAACACAATCGTGCATTGATTGCCAAGATGCCTCGCGTTTACCAAAGCCCCACTGCAGATTTGCCTGACGGACAGACTCCCTACCTGGCCGTGACCGGTCCCGGGACTGCTTTTGACGATCCGGAACAGGGCCATTTTTTCGCCGATTTCATCGATGGCACTTCGCGGACAATCTTGTTGGTGGAAGCGGACAAGGGCGTCGAGTGGACTAAGCCGGAGGACTGGGAATTCGACCCGGCCGACCCGAAACGAGGCCTTGGGACGAAGCGGCGCGGCAGATTTGTCGCCGCGTTCGCGGACGCCCACGCGCAGGTTATCCAGGCCGATACGCCGCCGGCGGTTGTCGGCGCGCTGATGACCCGCGCCGGACGCGAGACAATTGGTTTGCCGTAACCGGAGACTCTCTTCATGGACCATAAGTGTGCCGCCCGCCGTACCGCCCGTTTCCGCTGGGCCGCGCGTTAGCCCGATGGCGATCACCAGCCTGGTGCTGGGCGTTGCGTCGTTCATGTGCTGGATCTTCACGGGGTTGCCGGCGATGGTGCTGGGGGCGCTCTCGCTGCGGAAGATCTATCGCAGCCAGGGCCAGCTGACGGGCGAGGGCCTGGCGATCGGCGGGATCGTGACTGGGGGGATCACGACGTTCTTTATTCTGCCGATCATGATCGCGCTGTTGCTGCCGGCGGTTCAGGCGGCGCGCGAGGCGGCCCGGCGCAGCATGTCGACGAATAACATGAAGCAGATCTCGCTGGGCATGCTCAATTACGCTGATGCGCGCGGTGTTCTGCCAGCGGCGGGCGGCGGCGCGGCCGGTTCGCAATTGAGTTGGCGGGTGCGCATCTTGCCCTACATCGAGCAGCAGGCTTTGTATTCGCAGTTCCATTTCGACGAGCCCTGGGACAGCGAGCACAACCGGGCGCTGGTGGCGAAGATGCCGGACGTTTTCAAGAGTCCGAACGGCAATTTGCCGGAGGGTCACACATCGTATCTTGCGGTGACCGGGCCCGGCACGGTGTTTGACGATCCAGAGGTAGGCCGTGGATTCCGCGATATCGCTGATGGCACGTCGAACACGATCGTGCTGGTGGAAGCCGACCAGGGCGTCGAATGGACCAAGCCGGAGGATTGGCAATTTGATCCGGCCGATCCGCTGCGAGGATTGGGGAAATTGCGAAATTTTGGATTCCTCGCCGGGTTTGCTGACGCGCACGTCACGTTCATTTCAGACGATACCAATCCCCTGGTGGTGCGGGCGCTAATGACCCGTGCGGGCCGCGAGGCAATTGATTGCGCCGTAGCTGCTAGCATTTCAGTTGATGCTGGCGATTGATTGTGTTGCGATCAGCGCGACGGCTTGTCGACACATCTGGTCGTTCGCTGCGCGGATCGGATGCCATGCATTCTCCTCTTTTGAAATGATCGGGCTGTGGTGCGCGGGTGCGCCGCTTTCTCCGTGTTTGATTATGCGAATTGGTGGTCATGGCATACAGCTTGCCTCGTAGTCGCCGTATCGGTTCGGCCGAGTGTCGGCTGGCAATGTACATGACAAGATGACGGAGATGGAACCATGACAGGAAAACTATTTGGGGCGGCGCTGGTTGCCGCCTGGGGATTGGTCGGTTGGAGCACTTTGCAAGCGACGGCTCAAGACTCGTCGGAGCAACATGCCGCGGCCAACAGCGAAACGGATGCCGCCCACCCAGATTACGCGACGACAAACGATGCGAATCGGGGCCGCAACATGACGGATCGGCAGTCGAACGACGAGCGCGAACAGCAGCAATCGGAGCAGCGTCAATCAAACGATCGGCAGTCCAGTGATCAGCAGCGGTCGAATGATCAGAAGCAGTCGTGGAACGACGGCGATAACGATCGTGCTCGGGATCAGGCCAGCGATCGCAACGATTCGCGCCGCAACCGCGACCAGCGCGATTGGCAGTCGCAAATTCGTTTTGGCGACGGTTCGGATCGCGGGCTGGCAATTTCGAGCATCGAGCGAGGCACGCCGTACTATCGTGGCGGCCTGCGTCAGGGCGACGTGATTGTCCTGTGGAATGGCCGGCAGATCCGTAACCAGGACGATTTTGGTCGTTGGGCCGAGTACCGCGCGGGACAGCGAATTCCCGTGACCGTGTTGCGGGACGGACGTCGGGAGACGATCAATATTACCTACGATCAGGATCGCAATCGACAGTCTTACGAAGGTACGCAAAGTTATGGACAGCAGTCGTACGATTCGCAGGCGTTTTTGGGAGTGCGGTTTGAAACGCGAAATCGGGTTCGCGGCGGCGCGGTGATATCGGACGTGGTCAACGGCAGTCCTGCTGAACAGGCGGGGCTGAAGGCGGGCGACGAGCTCGTGGCGATCAATGGCCGCGAGGTGAATTCCGGCCGCGAAGTAACGCGGATTGTTTCCACAATGCAGCCAGGCGACCGGTGGACATCGAGTTTTCGCGTCGCGTTGAGAATCACACGCAAGCGGTGCTCGAAAACCGGCAAGGCGACGTCGCCTCGGCTCGCTACGATCGCTCGTCGGATTCAAGTCGCCAAGGCGGCCAGTACGACGGCATCGAGCAGTCGAGCTACGACCAGGAGTTCGAGAATCGCGCTCCGAGCGAGTACGGCAATAGCGGACAACGCACGACCGATGACTATTCCAATCGGTCGAGTGGACGTCGGCTGTTGCCGCGACTGCGGAATTAGATCGTTGCAAGACTGAGTTGCGGCGAACCAAAGCGTTCAAGCTTTAGATTCACAACTTGATGACGAAAGGCCCGGCTGCCCACTTGGTGGCCGGGCCTTTTTTGTCACACACGCTTACCTATCAGCGCGAAGGTGAGTCTCCGCGGCTGATGCCAAATCGCACGGCCGTTTGGGTCTTGCCGGAGGCCGGCAATAACTCCACCGCGTTGACCAGCGACCGGTCCGCCGCGGCGAGGCGTTGGACCATTTCGCCTTCGATGGTGACGGCGATCGAGACGCGGTTGCCGCTTTCTGGGGCGACTAGATAATAGTGCCATTCGATCGGCACTTCTTCGGCCTTGCCGCGGACGACGACTTCGAGGCAATGGTGGCCGAAGGAGTTGGTCCATTGGCGGCTGGAGACGAGCTCGCTGAATTTTTCTTTGAGCGAGATGCGGATGTCGCGTTCGAATTCTTCGAGCGTGGTCTGGTTGCCGGCGCTCTTGGGCGGCAGGCTGGTGATGGTGCATTGGGCCAGCACGTCGCCCCGTTCGACACGGCGGAGTGTGGTGCTTTCGCGAACACTGTTGGTGACGATCCAGCGGCGGTCGTGGAAGACGCGATAGCCCTGCTTCTCCGGTTCGAGCTGGAGCATGTCGAGTTTGAGTCGGTTGGTCGATTCGAGGCTGGCGATCTTGGAGGGCGGAAGGTTGGGTGACGAATCGAGCGGCTTGACGTTCATCCGTAGCTTGGCGACGCCGTCGAGCCCAGGCGTCGCGCCGCCGAGCGGCGCTTTTCTTTGACGGCCAGGTTGAAGCGGGTGACGCGCTGGAGCTTGCAATCGAACAGGTAAACGCCGCGGACTTCCATCTCCGTGGCCGAGCCGTCGACGGTGCCGACGACGGCGCCGGCGATCCGAATCAGCGCGAAGTCGCGGTTGAACTTGTCGAGGACGTTTTCGACCTGGGAGGCGGCGACGCTATCCATCGAGAGGATCGCGGCCATCGTGGTGGGGTCGGCCGGCCAGGTCGCGTCGGCCGAGACCGTGCGATTGGGGAGCAGGCTGTCGACGGCAAGCGAGTCGCCGGTGATGTCGATCAAGTCGAGTTCTTCGCGGTCGAGCAATCCGTCGGCAGCGGCGAAGCTGAGTCGGCCGCCCCCTGTCTGCGGATTAGCAGCTTCGGCCACGACGAGTCGGTGTTCGTCGGAGAGCTTGGGCGCGAGGCCGCCTTTCTCGACTTTGAGGACGGCGGCGGCTTCGCTGTAGTAGCGGATCGAGCGCGTGGCAAGATTGCCGGCGGCGGGCGCGACGCGATGTTCATCGTAGACCAGCTTGGCCGAGACGCTCATCGGCAGCGATTGCGGCGCGGCCTGGTCAGCGGCGGCTGTGCCGGCTTGGCTTTCGTCGCGGACCTGCATTGTGCCGCCGCAATCCAGCTCGATCGTCACCTGGGCGAAGTCGTTCGCGCCGACCCGCGGCGTCAGGTTGACAGTGGTTTCGGCCACCGGTTCGGCTGCCCGGAGATTGGGCGTTGCGAGTGCGAAAGCGAGCAGCAGGAGTGTCATACGGTGAGTGACAACGGCCATCGGCGAACCCTTAGTTAATAGGAGCGAGCGGTCGCGGTTGAAAGTGACGAGCGTCCGCGATGGGGCGGCAAACTCGATATTCGCTAAAATCGACCGTTTGCCGACCGACTGTCCAGCGCAAACGGCCGGCGAAATGTCCGAGAAAGTCGAGGCGGATAATAGGGTAAGCTTGGTAATATGCGGCGAGCGGCTGGCTAAAAGGGCCTGGAGGGGCGATTTGGGCCTGGCGGATCGTTGTAAGTTCTTCTCTCAGAATGGGATACGTTGCAAGATGGGGAGGCCAAGAACGGGCGCCGCCCGCGAAACCTCCCAAATAGCGCGAACTTTCTCTCGATCTAATACGACTTAACTGCGTACAACATGGTGGCGGTGGAAGACTTGACTCCGCCGGGGCAGCAGCTTATCCACTGGTCGGCTGCGGGAAACCGCGGCGGGCGCGGCAATTTTGCCGGACGTTTTGCCGAATTGGCCAAGAAACGTCTGGGCTCGACGAAGAGCTATTCCCCGGCAGGAGTGACAACCGCGGTGGAAATTCGCCGTATTAAAGACGGAAGGAGATTTAAGTCCGGAACAGTTATTGCTACGAATTAGCACGTAGGCGGAAACCGAAGAGGCAACTGCCAGTGGAGCGATGGATTCGCAAGGAACACCACACGAGCGAGGACGGTAGCAGGAGAAAAGAGGTGTGCCATGCAACGAATTTACAATTGCCCAGTTTTGCGTGATCTCTGCGATCAGCAAATCCGTTTCGCCCCGACCGACCAGCGCCTGCAACAGGTAGAGGTCGCGGAGCGACTGATTAGCGAGATCGATCCGCAGAAAATCTATACCTACGAATACATCTGCTTCCGGATCACCGGCTATCGGCCGGAATCTTTTGCCCGGACGCAGATCACAGGCGAAGACCTGCTCCACGACCTGCATCTGTTCGTCGAGGATCTCTCGGACGCGACAGAACAAAAGGTCGAGAACATCGGCGAGCAAGTGCTCACGGTGGAAGAGCTGGCCAAGCAGTTCAACGTGTCGACCAAGACGATCGCCCGTTGGCGCGAGCTGGGGCTAGTGAGCCGCCGGCTGGTGTTCGACGGTCGGAAGCGCGTCGGCTTCCTGCGTTCGAGCGTCGATCGCTTCGTGAAGAACAACCAGGAGCGCGTGGTTCGCGGTTCGCGGTTCAGCCAACTGACCGAAGAGCAGCGGCAAGACATCATCGACCGGGCCCGCCGGATGGCGAGCGCAGGCGGCGGACAGTCGGAGATCGCGCGTCGGCTGGCGAAGCGGAGCGGCCGGAGCGTCGAGACGATCCGTTCGACGATTCGCCAATTCGACAAGCAGAACCCCGAGCTGGCGGTGTTCCCGGACCTGACGGGCCCGCTCAACGAAGCGCAGAAGACGCGGATTTACCAGGCGTTCAAGCGGGGTACGAGCGTCGAAAAGTTGATGAAGCAGTTTGGTCGTACGAAGACGACGATCTACCGGGTGCTGAACGAAGTTCGCGCCCAGCGGATCATGGAGCTGCCGCTCGACTTGATCCCGAATCCGCGGTTCGCGCGGAAGGGAGCCGAGGCCGCGTGCCTCGCGCCGATGCCGGAACCTGAAACGCCGACCCGCAAGGTGCGACGTCCGGCCGGGCTGCCGCCTTACTTGGCGAGCCTGTACGAGATGCCGCTGCTCACCCGTGAGCAAGAGCAGCATGTGTTCCGCAAGTACAACTTCCTCAAGTACCGCGCTGGCAAGCTTCGCGAGGAGTTGGATCCGGCCGCCCCCAAGGCGGCGCTGATGGACGAGATCGAAGCGCTCTATCAGCAGGCGATTGAGACCAAGAACGAAATCGCTCGGGCGAACTTGCGGTTGGTGGTGTCGATCGCCAAGCGGCATGTCACGCCGGATCAGAATTTCTTCGAGCTCGTGAGCGATGGCAACGTGTCGCTGCTGCGGGCGGTGGAGAAGTTTGACTTCGCGCGGGGCAACAAGTTCAGCACCTACGCCAGCTGGGCGATCATGAAGAACTTCGCCCGGACGATTCCGGGCGAGTTCAAGCACCGCGATCGCTACCGCACGAGCCAGGACGAGCTGTTTGCCGCGACGCCTGAATATCGGGGCAATCAGATGTTCGAGGAAGGCGCCCAGCACACGCGCGAGGCGCAGGTGGAGAAGATCCTCCGCCGGCTGGACGAGCGCGAGCAAAAGATCATCATGGGCCGCTTCGGTTTGGAGCGGGGCCATGAGCCGCAGACTCTCAAGGAGGTCGGCGCTTCGTTGGGCGTCACCAAGGAGCGGATCCGGCAGATTGAAGCTCGGGCGCTGAACAAGCTGCGTCTGGCGGCCCAGGAAGAAAAGATCGCGCTGGAGTAATGGCGCGACGGATATAGTAGAAGCCGTTAGCCGGTAGGTTTGGCCCGACGCGAGAAAAACGCGCCGGGACGAGCCCGCCGGCTAACGGTGTTTTTGTTGCCGTGGCGACGATCCAAGGGACCGCCGCACCTTGTATGTGGATCGCAATTGGAGGCTCATCGCCTACCAAATGAATTCCAGCCCGCCGTTGCCGCCGTGGGCCTGTTCGTTCATGCTCATTTGCGCGTCGTAGTTGACAAACGCACTGATGGTGGGCGTTAGTTCGGCGGAGAATCCGGCCCCGAGGACGAGGAAATCGCGGCCCAATTCGACGCCTTGCACGGTGAAGGGCGCGCCGCTTGCCTCGACAAATCGCGGCTCTGCGGACGGCGTGTCATCCATGAATTCGTGCATCCAGCGGGCGCGGACTTCCGGCGCGACGAGGCCGCCCCAATTGGCGAAATATGGCCGGGCAATACGTCCGCCCAGGGCGCTGCGCAGCGAGCCGGCGTTGCTCTTCGAGAAGGCCAGATCAAGCGCATCGGCGCCTGACTCTTGGAAAGTTCCTCGATCGACGTTGATGTATTGCAGACCGACTAGTGGTTGGAGGACGTAGCTGCCCCAGTTTCGATGGCTGCCGGTTTCGACGTACATCGAGAACTGATTGCTGCCGAAATCGGCTTCGGCCGTTTGATTGATTTGCCCGTACTCGATGCGACGCGAGGCTTCCAAATCGCTGTGCCCGAACGAAATCGCGGCAAGCACATACTGCGGTCCGAAGATGCGACTCCCGTAGACGCCCCACTGGTAGTTTTCTGCAGTGATCCGGTCGTGATTGCGATCCATGATGAACGGTGTGTAACCAAAGGCCCCACCAAGGGTCGTATAGTCGTCCAAGTCGGTGTCGAAGCCGACGGCCGTGCCCATCAGCGTGTAGTCGACGTCGGCCGCGTTGCCGTCGCTCGAAACGGCGCCTCCCATGCCGTAGCCCAAGATCCAGCCATTCCAAGGCGGTTCGGTCTCGCGGCGGTCGTCTTCACCCGAGTCGTCGATCGAGCAGCAGCCCATGGAACCGAAGGTACTCGTGCGGACGCGCTCGGCCAGCAGCGTCAGGTAGCGTGTGGAGTTTTCAAACTCGACCGCGGTGAGGCTGGCATACACCTCGCCGCTCAGCTGATCGAAGGCGTTTCGCGCCGCGGACGGGTCGAGGACATTTAACTGATCGATCGCTACTGCGAGACCGCCGGTCGCGAGGGGATTCAAAGTATCGAGTGTGGTGGCCAGCGCCACTTGATTTGGAGTTTCTGCGAGGTTCGCCAGCGTGGTCGCGTTGCGCAGCAGCAAGAGCTGAATCTCGGTCGATCCATAGATGATTTGAGAGTCCTCGAACGCGCCGCTTCCGAACAGGAATTGCCTGCTACTAAAGGTCCCGTTCACGCCGTTGGAAGTAGACAGAAGGGTGTATGTGGTGCCGGCGTTGAAGTTGCCGGCGCCCGTGATGATTAGTGCCCCATCGACGGCCGCGCTCCCAGTTGCATTAATACGATCGCCTTGGCCAGCGGGGTTGATTTGCGCACGGAGAGTCGCGCTGCCAGTTTGATCGTAGTCGCCGTTGACGGTTAACGTAGCGATGGAAGTGCCGCCGGGCGCTACGATTCCTTGACTAGTGAGCGAGCCTACTTGGCCGGAACCGCTCAACGTGGCGCCGCTCTGCAGCAAGACTGGTCCCAGGATACTGCCATTCACGGCCAGCTCGCCGGCGGCAACGGTCGTTCCGCCGATGTAGGTGCTGTTTCCAGTAAGAGTGAGCGTCCCCGCGGCTAGTTTGGTCATGCTGCCGTTGCCGGAGATGGACCCGGTGTAAGTGCCGGGGATGGCTTGATCGAAGACGATGGAAGAATTGTTCGTGATGTTGCCTTGGAGGCTGGTAGTGTCACCTTGCAAGGTACCCGCGCTGACGATCGTGCCGCCTGAGTACGAGTTGAAGCCAGATAAAATAAGAGTGCCGGCGCCCAGCTTGGTCAGATTGCCCGTGCCGCTCATGTCACCGGCGTAGGTGCCTGGGGTTGCCTGGTCGAAGACCACGCTGGAATTGTTCGTGATGTCGCCCTGGATGCCGGCGGTATTGCCTTGAAATGCACCGCCATCGATTGTTGTGCCGCCCGAATAGCTGTTGGCTCCGATGAACGTGAGCTTGCCGTCGTCTTGTTTCGTAATGGCGCCGCCCCCGGAGAAGATCGTGGTGGCGGAAGTGATCGCCGTGCTACCCGCCGGTGGACCGCTGAGGGCGATGCTTTCGGTGAGCGCCGGCAATGGAGACGCTAAAGAGATCGTAGAGCCTGCCAGGGTCGGGTGGATGGCGATCGTGTCGAATCCAAAGTTAGCATTGGCGTCGATGACTGCTTGGCGAAGCGAACCGGCGCCAGAGTCGTTAGTGTTCGACACGAAGAAATCGGCTGCCCGAATAGCGGGGGTTTTCATGATGCCCGCGATTAATACTGCGAACAGCAGTCGAGTAATCACTTTTCGCAGCGGGTAAACGGTGGCCATGCGACCATCCTCGTCGAAAGTGACCATGCCACCACTGTGGGCGGAATTGTGGATGGCTGACCACCCGGTAAGGTGTGTATCGTCGTCATAATCGGAATACTTTACCGCTTTCGCCTAATCGGGACGTTTTCGCGCAAGCGGAATTGGGGTTCGCAAAGCGAGTCCGGCAGAACGAGGCCCGGGCATCGATAAGCTGTGACTGGCACCGAGCAATGAGGATAGTCGCGGCCGTGAAACTGAACGAGCCGCTAACCGGTTTGCCTGGCTCCAACGTGAAAACGCGTTGGCGACCATTTCGTGGTGCCCGGCCCACCGGCTAACGGTGTTTTTGTGCCGGGGCGAGCTATTTTCGCTTTGGCGTGGGACGCTATACTCGTATTGGGACGTTGCCCATTGCTTTTGTGCTCTGGAAATGTATTGTCGAATCGCCGCCATGAATTCGCCCCGAATTCCAGATTTTGACGCGGCCATTGCCTTGGAAAGGTCTGATGCCGATCGGCTGCGCGGATTGTCGTTGCGTGAGCGGGCGGCGCTGATTGAAGCTGCCTGCGACGGTGCCAGCGAAATCGAGGGCAGCCGAATTCGCATGGGCTTGCCAGCGTCGACGCCGTCGCCCTGGCCGGAATCGACCTGGAATTACCTGGCGGAGTGGACGCGTCGTGCAAGGAAAGCAAGCTAAGCCGGCCAGCGCACCGCAGATCGCCCGCGAGATTGCGGCGGCGCTCGATTCAGCTGGCTGCGACTATGCGATCGGCGGAGCCATCGCACTGGGCTTCTGGGCGAACCGCGCGGCACGTTGGACGTGGACGTCACTCTGTTTCTGCCGTCCAATGAGACATCGACGTGCGTGCGATTGCTGCAAACCATCGGGTGCACGTTCTCGATGAATCAAGCCACTCGCCAGTTGACTGAGCATGGCTATTGCCAGGTGCAATTTGGCGGCGGTCGGGTCGATGTTTTTCTCCCATTGATTCCGTTCTACGAGGAAGCACGAAAGCGACGGCGAACGGTCGAGTTTGGAGATCAGCCGGTGAGGGTATGGGACGCGGAAACGTTGTGCGTCTTCAAGATGATGTTCTTTCGGCTAAAAGATTTTGCCGACGTGGAAGAGATTTTGCGGGTTCAGGGCGATAGGCTCGATCGAAACTGGGTCGGGCAGCGAATCCTGGAGATCTATGGACCGCGCGACCCTCGAGTGGCCCGGTGGGACGAGCTCGTCCGAGGAACATCTGGCGGATCTGCCTCGATGGGGGCGTAGTCCGGCCGAATCCGACGCGTGCGGGACGAGCCCGCCGTCCAACGGCGTTTTCACACTGGGGTATTTCGAGGGTGTCCAGCGGGATCGAACCGGCGGCGGGAAATGGCTGTCTTTTGGGGGAATGGTGGTCCGGATGGGCAGGGCAGGGCGAATTTGGTGCCAAAGGTGTTGGGGCCGTGGAAATTGGGAAGAAATCCTCGTTTAGGCGGCCTTGCGGCAGAGCCCAAGACCGCTATATTAACTGATTCGCACTCGGTCGCCGCCATCGGCTAGCGTAGCTCAATTGGTAGAGCAGCTGATTTGTAATCAGCAGGTTGGGGGTTCAAGTCCCTTCGCTAGCTCGTCGTCATTTGTAGCTAGCCTTTGGAGGTACGGAGCGCGCGTGGCCGGCACGTTTTTGCCGGCAGCGGTTGCTGGTATGAGGAGGGGCCTCGGGCAGCTGTTTCGGACCACTTTCGCGTAACGAAGTTCGTTGCGGTCGCGCGGTCAAAATCGTATCGGACGCTAGTCGTCGCGATGCGGACCGAGCGGATCGTGACCTGGGCAGCAGGATCGCTGCGGTGAATGGCTGGACCGGTTGGCTGGAAAAGCGAAGTACGCGGGGAGTTACCGAAGCGGTCAAACGGGTCAGACTGTAAATCTGATGGCTTATGCCTTCGCAGGTTCGAATCCTGCACTCCCCATTGAGTGAATGTTGAATGACGAATACCTAGTGACGAATTGCGGGCGAGATGGACGAGTTGAATCGTCATTCGAGCTTCGTCATTCGACATTTTTTCCTGGGCGGGTGTAGCTCAATGGTAGAGCAACAGCCTTCCAAGCTGATGACGAGGGTTCGATTCCCTTCACCCGCTTTGTGAGGAGCTGTTAGCCATTAGCTTTTAGCTCACAGCCAGAAGAAGAGAAGGACAGAAGAAACCGAATTGAGCTAATAGCTAGGGGCTAATAGCTAACAGCTTTTTTCCCGCTGCTGTAGCTCAGTTGGTAGAGCGCGTCCTTGGTAAGGACGAGGTCATCAGTTCAAGTCTGATCAGCAGCTCTTGGTAGCGAAGGATTTAGTAGGAAATAAGAGCTGAGTAGCATAGCAGTTGGTGGCAAGTCATCGAAATATCAGCGCGCCGGAAGGACAACGGACGGCCGCTTCATCGAGAACGAGAAGAGATTGCCATAGGCAGTTGGTAGTGGTTTTTCATTTAACCGTTGTTGTTAGTTAGGGAGCAACATGGCCAAGGACAACTTCAATCGTACAAAGCCGCACGTGAACGTCGGCACCATCGGTCACATTGATCACGGCAAGACGACGACCACGGGCGCGATCCTGGCGGTTCAGGCCGCCAAGGGATTGGCGAACTTCAAGTCGTATGCCGACATCGCCAAGGGCGGTACGGTCCGCGACTCGACCAAGACCGTGACCATCGCGGTCGCGCACGTCGAGTATGAAACGGACAAGCGTCACTACGCCCACATCGACTGCCCGGGCCACGCCGACTTTATCAAGAACATGATCACCGGTGCCGCCCAGATGGACGGCGCGATCCTGGTCGTGTCGGCCGCCGACGGTCCGATGCCGCAGACGCGGGAGCATATCCTGCTGGCTCGCCAGGTCGGTGTGCCGCGCGTGGTGGTGTTCCTCAACAAGTGTGATCTGGTCGACGACGAAGAGTTGTTGGACCTGGTCGAGCTCGAAGTCCGCGAACTCTTGACCAAGAACGAATTCCCCGGCGACGATGTGCCGATCATTCGCGGTGCGGCCAAGGGTGCGTACGATAATCCTTCCGATCCGGAAGCGTCGAAGTGCATCAGCGAGCTGATGGACGCGATCGACAGCTACATCCCCGAACCGACACGCGAAGTCGACAAGCCATTCCTGATGGCGATCGAAGACGTGTTCTCGATCGAAGGCCGCGGTACCGTGGCAACCGGTCGTATCGAGCGCGGAATCGTCAAGGTCGGCGACACGGTCGACATCATCGGCCTCGAGGCGGCTCCGAAGAGCACGACCTGCACGGGCGTCGAAATGTTCAATAAGACGCTCGATCAAGGTCAGGCCGGCGACAACGTCGGTTGCCTGTTGCGTGGCGTCAAGCGTGAAGACATTCAGCGTGGCCAGGTTCTGGCCAAGCCGGGTTCGATCACGCCCCATACCAAGTTTGAAGCCGAAGTCTACGTGCTTTCGAAAGAGGAAGGTGGCCGACACACGCCGTTCTTTAGCGGTTATCGTCCCCAGTTCTATTTCCGCACGACGGACGTAACCGGCTCGGCCAACCTGCTCGGTGGCGCCGAGATGTGCATGCCGGGCGACAACGCCCGACTGAGCGTCGAGCTGTCGAAGCCGATCGCGATGGACGAAGGCGTGCGTTTCGCCATCCGCGAAGGTGGCAAGACGGTCGGCTCGGGCGTGGTGACGAAAATCCTGGAATAAAAGAGCATGGAGCAAGGAGCGGGGAGCACGGAGTGAGAACTCCTGGCTCCCTGCTCCGGGCTCTGTGCCGCCTAGGGGCGTAGCTCAATTGGCAGAGCACCGGTCTCCAAAACCGGGGGTTGTGAGTTCGAGTCCCACCGCCCCTGCTGTTGAGTGAGTTGATTCGAGTGGCATGGAATCGCTGAGTTTGTGAGGTTACTGCGTGGCCGCCATAGTCCAGGAATTGTTTCGCTTCGATTTGTACAAGCGAAGCCAGGGTAAGATTGCCCGGCAGGTGACGTTCGCTGCGCTGGCGATCATCGTCGCTTTGGCGGCCTGGTGCTTGAACGATTACTACACGGGCAAAGGCGCCTCGGAGATCGGTCGGATCGGGGTGCCGTTGGCGGTGCTGATCGGCGGCCTTTGGCTGAGCTTCCGCCTCGTGCAGTTGCCGACATTTGCCGATTTTTTGATTTCCGTCGAAGCCGAGATGAATAAGGTGTCGTGGCCGACCTGGACCGAGCTGTTTCGCTCGTCGATGGTCGTGATCATGATGATTTTCTTCTTGGCGGCGATTTTGTTTTTCTACGATTTTGCGTGGAAGTTCCTGCTCGAACGCGTGTTGCATTTGAAGTAGCGTCCGCCGAATAACTCGCCCGCTGGGTAAAACATCGTGACCGACGAGCCGAACAAAGTGGCCGAAGAGCAAGCCGAAGAGGTCGCCAGCAATGGCGCTGCCGAGTCGGCTGCTGCATCCGAGTCGCAGGCCGCGACGGACACGGTCAGCGATCTCAACCCGTCTGATTATTCCGACGACAGCGACATCGAGATGTCGGGGGTCGAGGAGTCAATCGCCAATCGAGCGGCCGCCTACGAGGCGGAAGAAGCCATCGAGGAAAATGCAGCCGACGATCGGGCTGCGGACGAATCTGCTGGGGACGATGAGTCTGCGGACGATGAGATCGTCGAGGAGGAGGCTCCCGAGACGAACAAGGGTCCCGTCTACCTGGCTCCGCCGGATGATGATGAGATCCACATGGATTGGTACATCCTCAAGGTGCAGAGCAACCGCGAGCGGTCGATTGCCGAAGCACTGGAGCGGAAGATCAAGGTCGAGGGGCTCGGCCATTATTTCGACCAGGTGATTGTGCCGACCGAAAAGGTGACCGAGTTTAAGGGCGGCAAGAAGAAGATCGTCGAGCGGAAGCTCTATCCGGGCTACATCGTTGTGCACATGCACATCAATGACGACACGTGGTTTGCGGTGCGAGAGACTTCGGGCGTAGGCGATTTCACGGGTGCGGGTGGCAAGCCGACGCCAATGCTGCAGAGCGAAGTGTCGCGGATCGTGCAGACCGATGCTGAGGAGACGACCGAATCGCCGAAGTTGGACATCAAGTTCTCCATTGGCGACAAGGTGAAGGTAAAAGAAGGCAATTTCGAGAGTTTCGAAGGCGAAGTCGGCACAATCGACGAAGCCAGCGGCCGCGTCACGGTGATGATCAACATCTTTGGCCGCAGCACGCCGGTGGAACTCGAGTACTGGCAGATTGAGGCAATGTAGAGGAGAAGTCGTCAGTTTTCAGTCGTCGGTTTTCAGTTGAATTGACTGAGAACTGAAGACTGAAAACTAACGACTCGCAAAAAATGGCAAAACAATTAGTCGGCAACGCGAAGTTTCAGATCCCGGGTGGACAGGCGACGCCTGCGCCGCCGGTCGGTACTTCGCTCGGTAAGTACGGCATCAACCTGGGCCAGTTTGTCCAGCAGTTTAACGAGCGGACGAAGGAAGCCGGCGGGATGATGATCCCGGTGGTGGTGAACGTCTACAACGATCGCTCGTTCGACTTTGTGACCAAGAGCCCGCCGGCCGCGGTGCTCTTGAAGAAGGCGGTTGGCCTGGCGAAGGGTTCGGCGGTGCCGAACAAGGACAAGGTGGGCACGGTGACCAAAGCCCAGTTGGAAGAGATCGCCAAGCTGAAGATCAACGATATCAATTCCCGCGACGTGGAGCATGCCGTGCGAATGATCGCCGGCACGGCCCGCAGCATGGGTCTTAACGTCGAAGGTTAGTTCATTACGAGACATTTAGCGGCGGAATTTGTTCCGCACGAAAGCAAGGTCGGGTGCAAACATGCCCAATCAGTCCAAACGATTCCGCAAGCTCATCGAAAAGAAAAAAGACGACGCGGTGGCGATTGTCGACGCGGTGAACGTGCTCAAGGGCTATGCCGGCACGAAGTTCGATCAGTCGGTCGAGATCGCCGTCCGCTTGGGAATTGACCAGGCGCAGGCCGATCAGCTCGTCCGCGGGTCGATTGTGTTGCCACACGGTCTCGGCAAGCAGCAACGCGTGTTGGTGTTCGCCAAGGGCGCCAAGGCCGACGAGGCCACGGCCGCGGGTGCGGACTTTGTCGGCGAAGAAGAGCTGGCGAATAAAGTCAAAGGCGGCTGGACCGACTTCGACGTGTGCATCGCGGCTCCCGACATGATGAAGCTGGTCGGACCGCTGGGTAAGGTGCTCGGTCCGCGCGGGCTGATGCCATCGCCCCGCGCCGGGACGGTGACGCCCGACGTCGCCGCGACCGTGAAAGAATACAAGGCCGGCAAGGTCGAGTTCCGCAACGACAAATCGGGCAACGTGCAGGCCGCGGTCGGCAAGCTCAGCTTCGATGCCGCGAAGCTGGTGGATAATATTCAGGCGTTTGTCGACAAAGTGCTCGCGCTGAAGCCAAATGCGGTCAAAGGCGTGTACGTCAAGAGTGCGCACATTAGTGCGAGTATGAGTCCGAGCGTGCGGCTGGCGGTGTAGTAGGAGAAGCTGTTAGCTCTTAGCTCTTAGCTATTAGCCAGGCAGAAGACAACGAATTTTGGAGCTAACGGCTATTAGCTAACAGCTAAAAGCTTTCCCGACCATGAGCAAATACGTCAAAGACCTGATCACCACTGAGTTGAAAAAACGATTCGACGGCGTGGAAGAAGCGCTGTTGGTGAACGTGGTCGGGATGCCGAACGAACAAAACGTCGCGCTGCGGCGCGAACTTCGCCAGAAGAAGATCAATCTGGTCGTGGTGAAGAACAGCCTCGCCCGCCGGGCCACCGAAGGAACGGCGCTCGCGCCGGCTTTCGAAGGAGTGCAGGGAACGCTCGCGGTCGTCTGGGGCGGCGAGGACCTGGTTTCGCTGGCCAAGGAAGTGGTCCGTATCGCCGGTCAAAAAGAATTCGCGCCCTTCACGCCGCAAGGCGGTGTGATGGACGGCCAGCAGCTCTCGTCGGCTGAGGTCACGCAGGTTGCCAAGTGGCCCAGCCGCCAGGAACAGCTCAGCATTTTGGTCGGACAGATTTTGAGCCCGGGTGCAAACCTGTCGGCCCTGCTGCTCGGCCCCGGCAAGATGCTCAACAGCCAAATCAAAAAGAAGGGCGAAGGGGCCGAAGAAGAAGCGGCCGCCGAAACCAGCGCAGCACCCGCTGCGGAAGCCAGTGCGGCGCCGGTTGCCGAAGCGGCTGCCGCGCCGGCTGAAGAGGCGCCGCCCGCGGCGCCTGCGGCCGAGTAGAAATGAAACAATCGTAGGGTGGGTCGAGTCTTGCGAGACCCACCGAGACAATGGTGGGTCTCGTGACACTCGACCCACCCTACACGAAACCGAACACGTCTGAGTAAGTGAGTTTAGAGACAAGACGACCCACACCAGTATGCGGACCGACTCACCGGCTCTGCGAACACACCACACACACGAGACCCAGTAACGAGAAGAAAGGGCCCTTTTTAAAAGAGAGGGAACACGAGCGATGTCAACTGAAACAGCTGAATTTCCGGCCGCCACCAAGACCCTGGGCGACCAGATCGCGGGCCTGACGCTCAAGGACGCCAAGATCCTCAGCGACTATTTGAAAGACGTATACGGCATCGAGCCGGCTGCAGGCGGCGGCGTGATGATGGTCGCCGGCGGCGCCGGTGGCGGCGGTGCGGAAGCTGCGGCCGAGCAGACCGAATTCACGGTTCAGCTCGATGGTTTCGGCGATCAGAAGATCGGCGTGATCAAGGTGGTTCGCAGCGCTACCGGTTTGGGCCTCAAAGAGGCCAAGGACCTGGTCGAAGGCGTTCCGAGCAAGATCAAGGAAGGCATTTCGAAGGCCGATGCTGAGAAGCTCAAGAAGGAGCTGGAAGAAGCGGGAGCCTCGGTCTCGATCAAGTAGTGATCGAAATCGTCGTGGCGGTGTCCCGGCGTTCCGCGGCGTGTCGCGGTTCGGCAGGGTGTCCGTCGTTTGCCCGTTTTTTTCAGCGCAGCTGTGTGGCGCGAGCCGCTCGGTTTGCCTTTCTTGGCTAGCGAGTTGCATGAGCCTCTTTCGTTCGCTTGAACATCATTTCTGCCTGTTGGCCGAAGCGCAGCGTTCGCCCCTGCGCCATGCGCCGAGTGTGTGCGCCTTCGTTTCGACAGGCATCGATTTCGACAGACATCGATCCCAAGGTTTCCATCCATTGGCCTGGAAGTGAGTGAATCCCATGGCAGTCACTGCCCAACGACGTTTAGAAACCACGACGACCCGCCGCTTCGGCAGCCAGCGCGAGCACTTTGCGATTCCGGATCTGACCAAGATCCAGACCGAGAGCTATGCGCGGTTTCTACAGAACGATGCTCCGGTTGACAAGCGCAAAGACGAGGGTCTCGAAGGCGTTTTGCGCGAGATTTTCCCGATCGAGAGCTACGACAAGAAGCTCACGCTCGACTACCTGCGCTACGAGCTCGGCAAGCCGCGCTACGAGCCGGACGAGTGCCGGCAGCTGCGGCTCACCTATGGCCGGCCGTTCCGCATCTGGCTGCGGCTCAACAAAGAGCAGCCGATCGAGGAAGAGGTCTACCTGGGCGATCTGCCGGTCATGCTCGGCGGCGGCGAATTCATCATCAATGGTGCCGAGCGCGTGGTGGTGAGTCAGTTGCATCGCAGCCCCGGTATCGACTTCGTCTCCGAGGTAGAGGCGGGCGAGCGGCGGATGCAAAGTTGCCGCGTGATTCCGGAGCGCGGCAGCTGGATCGAGATCAACACCACGAAGAAGGACAGCATCACGGTCCGCATCGACCAGAGTGGAAAGTTTTCCGTGATGACGCTCTTGCGGGCGATGGATCCGAAGTATGGCCAGGACGTGGAAATCCTCCGCACGTTCTACGAAACCACGAAGCAGAAGATCGTCGACGGCCGCAGCGCCGCCAAGATCGAAGACAAATATGCGGTCGACGATATCGTCTACCCGGTGGGCAGCGAGCGGGCCGGCGAGATCATCGTCGAGAGCGGCCAGAAGATTTCAAAAACGACGGCCGAGACGATCATCGCTTCGGGCGTGAAGTTGGTCGAGGTAATGGATACGCCGGCCACACTGCTCCTCTTGAATGCACTGGCCGACGACAACACGGCCAGCCATGAAGAAGCGCTCTTGCGGATCTATCAGCGGCTGCGCCCTGGCAATCCACCACAGTTGGAAAAGGCGAAGTCCCTGTTCCACGAAAAGTTTTACGATACGAACCGCTACCGGCTGGGCCGCGTGGGTCGCTTCCGTATCAACCGCAAGCTCGGCCTCAACGTGCCGGAAGACGAAATGGTCCTCCGTCCGGAGGACTTGATCAACGCGGTCAAGTATCTGCTGGCGCTCGCGACGGGCGAGAACAACGCGGCGGTCGACGACATCGATCACTTGGGCAATCGGCGACTGCGGACGATCGACGAGCTGGCTTGCGACGAAATGCGAAAGGGCTTTTTGAAGCTCCGCCGCACGGTGCAGGAACGCATGAGCCTCAAAGACATCGAGGACATGACGCCCCGCAGCTTGATCAATCCGAAGAGCATCTCGGCGGCAATCGAGTACTTTTTCGGCCGCGGCGAACTTTCGCAGGTGGTCGATCAGACCAACCCGCTCTCGATGCTGACGCACGAACGACGGCTTTCCGCTTTGGGCCCGGGCGGTTTGAATCGCAAGCGAGCCGGCTTCGAAGTCCGCGACGTGCATATTTCTCACTACGGCCGCATCTGCCCGATCGAGACGCCGGAAGGCACGAACATCGGTCTGATTTCCAGCCTCGCCATGTACTCCAGCGTCGACGAGTACGGCTTCTTGATCACGCCCTATCGCAAGATCAAAAACGCCAAGCTCACGGAAGAGGTCGTCTGGCTTCGGGCCGACGAAGAGGCCAGCGCGGTCGTTGCTTCGGCCGACGCGCCAATTGCAGACGGCAAGATCCAGGGCGATACGCTCGTCGCGCGGCAGCATGCCGACTTCGTGTTGGTGCCCACCGACAAGATCGAGTACATCGACGTCACGCCATCGCAAATGATCGGCGTGTCGGCCGGCTTGATTCCATTCCTTGAGCATGACGACGCGAACCGGGCCTTGATGGGCTCGAATATGCAACGGCAGGCGGTGCCGCTGTTGATCACCGAGCCGCCGATCGTCGGCACGGGCCTCGAAGTCGACGTCGCGCTCCACTCGGGCATGATCATTCGCGCCGGCCACAAGGGCACGGTGACGTATGTCGACGCCGAGCGGATCGAAATTGGCCCGGAAGTACACAAGCTGCGCAAGTTTGTGGGACTCAACGAGCGGACCTGCCAGAACCAGAAGCCGATCATCCAGGTCGGCGACAAGGTGGAAAAGGGCCAGGTCATTGCCGACGGTGCGGCGACCTTCCAGGGTGAATTGGCCTTGGGTCGCAACGTGCTGGTCGCGTTCATGTCGTGGGAAGGTTACAACTTCGAAGACGCGATCATCATCAGCGAAGAGCTGGTGAAGAACGACACCTACACGTCGATCCATATTGAAGAATTCGACGTCGAAATCCGCGAGACGAAGCTGGGCCGCGAGGAGTTCACCCGCGACATTCCCAACGTCAGCGAAAAGATGCTCCGCAACC
Source organism: uncultured Planctomycetota bacterium (assembly GCA_963847905.1). Classification (GTDB taxonomy): domain Bacteria; phylum Planctomycetota; class Planctomycetia; order Pirellulales; family Lacipirellulaceae; genus DASYDU01. Next base: position 639,476 of record CAWKBP010000015.1, read on the forward strand.
TCGACGAGAACGGAATCGTGCAGATCGGCACGTTTGTCGAGCCGGGCGACATCCTGGTCGGCAAGGTTTCGCCGAAGTCAAAGACCGAACTCACTCCGGAAGAAAAGCTGCTCCACGCGATCTTCGGCCGCGCTGGCGAAGACGTGAAGAACGATTCGCTCGAGGTGCCGTCCGGCGTCGAGGGCATCGTGATCGACACGCAGCGGTTCTCGCGCCGCATGAGCCTTTCGGAAGATCAACGCAAAGAGTTCGAGCGTTCGCTCAAGGTGGCCGAGAAGGATGGCAACGAAGCGATCGCTCACGCTTTCGGTGCGATGGTGACCGAGCTCGAAGTCGCGCTCGACCGCAAGCTGACCGACGACGACGGCAACTCGCTCGTTCACGAGCAGGATCCGCAATTTGTCGCCGAACGGGCGAACACTTTCAAGTTCGACGCGATCGACGTCCGCAGCCCGCAACGCAAGAAGGAAGCCGAACGGATTTACAAGCAGCTTTGGCCGGCGGTCGAAGAAGCGATCGACGCCCGCGATCGCAAGCTTAACTCGATGAAGCGTGGTGACGAACTGCGGAGCGGCGTGCTGCAGATGGTGAAGGTTTACATCGCCACGAAGCGCGTGATCTCGGTCGGCGACAAGATGGCCGGCCGCCACGGTAACAAGGGCGTGATCTCGAAGATCCTGCCGGTGGAAGACATGCCGTTCCTGGCGGATGGCACGCCAATCCAGATCATGCTCAATCCGCTGGGCGTACCGAGCCGCATGAACGTGGGGCAGATTCTCGAGACGCACCTGGGTTGGGCCGGGGCGAAGCTCGGCTTCCGCGCGACCACGCCGGTGTTCGACGGGGCGGACGAGAATCAGATCAACGACGCGCTCGAGGAGGCAGGCCTGCCTCGGCACGGCAAGGCCAAGCTCTACGACGGCCGTACGGGCGACGCCTTTGAGCAAGAAACCACGGTCGGCTACATCTACATGCTCAAGCTGCATCACTTGGTGGACGACAAGGTCCACGCCCGCAGCACGGGCCCTTACTCGCTGATCACGCAGCAGCCCTTGGGCGGCAAGGCACGGTTTGGCGGTCAGCGGTTCGGCGAGATGGAAGTGTGGGCGCTGGAAGCCTACGGTGCCGCATACATTTTGCAGGAGCTGCTCACCGTCAAGAGCGACGACGTCGAAGGCCGCACGAAGATTTACGAGTCGATGGTCAAAGGCGAAAACACGCTTGAAGCGGGCACGCCGGCGAGCTTCGACGTGCTCACGAACGAAATCCGCGGCCTCGGTTTGAATATGCAACTCGAAAAACGCCGCGTGTAAGAAATCAAAAACAGTGAGTAGGTGAGTAGGTGGAGTAAGTGAGTAGGTGATCAAGCAGCCGCTTCGCTACATACTCACCTACTCACTTATTCACCTACCAACCAAATCATCATCGCCCTGTCCCAGGAGCGCCTCCCATGAGCATGTTAGAAACCACCAGTTACGATCGCATCAACGACTACGCGTCGGTCAAGATCAGCCTCGCCCGACCGCACGATATCCGCAGCTGGTCGTTCGGTGAGGTGAAGAAGCCCGAAACGATCAACTACCGCACCTATCGTCCGGAAAAGGACGGTCTGTTCTGCGAGCGGATCTTCGGACCGGAAAAGGACTGGGAATGCGCCTGCGGCAAGTACCGCGGCATGAAGTACAAGGGCATGATTTGCGACCGCTGCGGCGTGAAGGTCACCCACAGCCGCGTGCGCCGCAAGCGGATGGGCCACATCGAGCTCGCCGCGCCGGTGGTGCATATCTGGTTCTTCAAAGCGATGCCGAGCCGGCTGGGCAGCCTCTTGGCCATGAAGACGACCAGCCTCGAGAAAGTGATCTACTTCCAGGATTACGTCGTGGTCGACCCGGGCGATACGGCGCTCAAGTCGCAGCAGCTGCTCACCGAAGAAGAATACCGCGCCGCCCGCGAGCAGTACGGCGAAGGTTCGTTCGAAGCCGCGATGGGTGCCGAGGCCATCCGCAAACTGCTGATGCAGCTCGATCTGGTGCAGCTCTCGGAGACGCTCCGCGTCGAACTCAAGGAAACCGGCTCGAAGCAGAAGGCCAAGGACCTGATCAATCGGCTCAAGACGGTCGAGGCGATCCGCGATTCGGACAACAAGCCGGAGTGGATGGTCCTCGACGTGATTCCCGTGATCCCGCCGGACTTGCGTCCGTTGGTGCTCTTGGACAGCGGCAATTTTGCCACGAGCGATCTGAACGATCTGTATCGCCGGATCATCAACCGCAACAACCGGCTGAAGAAGCTGGTCGACCTCAACGCGCCGGAAGTGATCATTCGCAACGAAAAGCGGATGCTGCAGCAATCGGTCGACGCGCTGTTCGACAACAACCGCTGCAAGCGGCCGGTGCTCGGCTCGTCGAATCGCCCGCTCAAGTCGCTCACCGACATGATCAAGGGCAAGCAGGGTCGGTTCCGCGAAAACCTCTTGGGCAAGCGGGTCGACTACTCGGCTCGCTCGGTGATCGTCGTCGGTCCGTACCTCAAGCTGCATCAGTGCGGCTTGCCGAAGAAAATCGCGCTGGAGCTCTATCAGCCGTTCATCATTCGTCGCTTGAAGGAGCTCGGCCACGCCGACACGATCAAGAGTGCGAAGAAGATGCTCGAGCGCAAGGACGACGAGGTGTGGGATATCCTCGAAGAGGTGATCCGCAATCACCCGGTGCTGCTGAATCGCGCTCCGACGCTCCATCGCATGGGTATCCAGGCGTTCGAGCCGATCCTGGTCGAGGGCAACGCGATCCAGCTCCATCCGCTGGTCTGCAAGGGCTTCAACGCCGACTTCGACGGCGACCAGATGGCGGTCCACTTGCCGCTCTCGATCGAGGCCCAGGTCGAGGCCCACACGCTGATGATGAGCACGCACAACATCTTCAGCCCGGCCAACGGCGCGCCGATCATCAGCCCGTCGCAAGACGTCGTGATGGGTAGCTACTACCTGACGATGACGGTCCCCAACTCGCTGGGCGACGACATGATCTTCAGCTCGATGGAAGAAGTCGAGATGGCCTACGCCGCCGGTAAAGTCGGCACGCATGCCCGGATCAAGGTCCGGTTGCCGAAATATCGCGCCCTGCGCGAAGAAATCGACAACGAGAAAGCCTACGGCACGCTGATCGACACGACGGTCGGTCGCGTGATCTTTAACATGGTGCTGCCCAAGGGGATGCCGTACTACAACATCGCGCTGCGGTCGAGCGCGCTGGCGAAGGTGATCAGCGACTGCTACCAGTTCCTCGGTCGGTCGCGGACGATCACGCTCTTGGACGACATGAACCAGCTCGGGTTCCGCCAGGCGACGCGGAGCGGTTTGTCGTTTGCCACGGACGATTTGATCACGCCCGAAGCGAAGGGCCGAATCATTGCGGCTGCCGAAAAGGAAGTGCTCCGCAAGAACAAGCTCTATCAACGCGGTATCATCACCGAGGGCGAGCGCTACAACCAGGTGCTCGACGCCTGGACGCACGCCCGCGAGCAGATCACGACCGAGATGATGGCGGCGCTGGAGGTCGACTTCAGAACCGACGGGTACGTCAATCCGATCTTCTTGATGGCCCACTCCGGTGCTCGTGGTGGTGTCGAGCAGATGCGTCAGCTCGGCGGCATGCGTGGTTTGATGGCCAAGCCGTCCGGCAAGATCATCGAAACGCCGATCAAGGCAAACTTCCGCGAAGGCTTGACGGTGCTCGAGTACTTCAGCTCAACGCATGGTGCTCGTAAGGGTTTGGCCGACACGGCCCTCAAGACGGCCGACTCCGGGTACCTCACCCGTAAGCTGGCCGACGTGGCCCAGAACGTCGTGATCACGATGGAAGATTGCGGCACCACACAAGGCATCACCAAGGGGATCATCTACCGCGGTGAAAAGGTCGAAGTGGGTCTGGCCGACTCGATTCGCGGCCGCGTGAGCCGGGCGAACATCGTCAACCCGATTACCGACGAACAGATCGTCGGCGATAGCCAGCTCATCACGGCCGACATCGCCCGCCAGATCGAAGAGATGGGCCTGGAGAAGATCCAGGTCCGCAGCGGGCTGACGTGCGACGCCCCGCTCGGCATCTGCAGACGCTGCTACGGTATGGACCTTTCGACCGGTGCGCTGGTCGAAGAGGGCATGGCGGTCGGTATCATCGCTGCCCAGAGCATCGGCGAGCCGGGTACTCAGCTCACTATGCGGACGTTCCACATCGGTGGCGTCGGTCAGCACGACGTCGAGCAAAGCGACATCAAGGCCAAGCGCGGCGGTATCGTCAAGTACACGCGGCTGAAGGTCGTGACGAACGAAGCCGGCGACAAAATCGTGCTTACGCGAAACGGGGAAGTTTCGCTGGTCGACGAGAAGGGCCGCGAAGTCGAGAAGTACGAAGTGCCCGCCGGTGCGATTCTCAAGGTCGACGAGAATCAAGCAGCCGAGGCGGGAGCTGTCCTCTGCGAATGGGATCCGCACAGTATCCCGATTCTCGCCGAGACGGGCGGCAAGGTCCGCTTCGAAGACCTGATCGAAGGCCAGACGATGCGTAGCGAGAAGGACCCCTCCGGTCACATTCGCTACGTGATCATGGAACACAAGGGCGACCTGCATCCGCAGGTGGTTGTCGAGGACCCGGCCGACGGGAAGATTCTTGACTTCTACTACATGCCGGAGCGGGCCCACTTGGAAGTCGACGAAGGCGAAATCATCGCGCCCGGTGCGATGGTTGCCAAGACGCCCCGCGAGGCTTCGGGCACGCAGGACATCACGGGCGGTCTGCCGCGTGTGACGGAGATTTTTGAAGCTCGCAAGCCGAAGGATCCAGCCGTCATCGCCGAGATCGACGGCACGGTCGAGCTGCTGTCCGAAAAGAAGCGCGGCAAGCGGTCGATCATCGTCAAGAGCGAGAGCGGCATCGAACGCGAGCACCTGATCACCCACAACAAGCACTTGCGTGTCCACTCGGGCGACATCGTGCGTGCGGGCGATGCGCTGGTCGACGGTCCGCTCGTGCCGCATGATATTCTGCGGATTTCGGGCGAAGAGGCCGTGCAGCAGTACTTGGTACGTGAAATTCAGAACGTTTACCGTAGCCAGCGGGTCGAGATCAACGATAAGCACATCGAGATCATCGTCGCCCGGATGCTCCGCAAAGTTCGCGTGGAGACACCCGGCGACACGAATCTCTTGGCCGGCAGCGTGATGGATCGCTTCGACTTCCGTGAGTCGAATGACGCGATTGCCAAGTGCCTGAAGATCACCGAAAAGGGCGACAGCGAGTATGCCATCGGCTCGATTGTGCCGAAGGACGTGCTCGAGCAGGCCAACTCGCAGATCGAGGCCCTGGGCGGCACGATCGCCAAGGGGACTCGGCCGAAGCGGGCAACCGCCGCGACGCAGCTCTTGGGCATCACCAAGGCGTCGGTGCAAAGCTCCAGCTTCATCTCGGCGGCGAGCTTCCAGGAAACCACCAAGGTGCTCACCGAAGCGGCGCTGGCCGGTCGGACGGACCACTTGGTGGGCCTGAAGGAAAACGTGATCCTGGGCCACTTGATCCCGGCCGGTACCGGCTTCCGCACGATCCACGAAGCGGAAGTTCGCATCCGACCCGAGGCGCTCGAAGCCTTGGCCGCGGAGAAAGAGCGGACACTCGAACGTTCGTTCCCACTGTTGGAATCGGCGTTGGCGGGCGATCGCGGCAATGGCCACGGCCACGGCGAGTCGGCTCCGGCCCCGGCGGCGATTCCAGTCGCCCCACCGCAACCGGCAGCTCCCAGCAGCCTCGATGCCCTGTTCGGCGCAGCGGGCGGCGCGGCCGCTCCGAGCTTCGAGGACGATGTGAATGGCAACGACGCGAGTGGCGAAGTAGACAGCGCCGGCAACGTCGAGGCTGGATTTGAGGGTAGCCCCGAAGACCGGCCACCACTGGATTGATCGCCGAGCGGACACATCTGTAAATAGCTTAACTAGCCGGCGACCTACGGGTCGCCGGTTTTTTTGCGCCGGCACTTGATGACGCGCAATCGTCGTGTTTCTGTCAAAAAATCACCAGCCGGTGCATAAAAACGAGCGTCCCGGCAGTCTTAACTAATAGCAACGACCTCGACGACCTGTTCGCGGAGCATTTCGTGCCGAATCCGAGCCGCGAGTTGGAACAACTCTACTGCCAGTGCAGCCGGCAGTTGTTCATCTGCGCGCTCGCAATCACGGGGTCTCCCAGTGGAGCGGAAGACGCGGTCCACGAAGCGTTTTGTCGAATGCTACAAAGTGGCTCGCAACCGCGCGAATTGAAGGCCTATGCCTTTCGCTCAGTTCGCAACGCCGCGATCGATCAGGTGCGTTGCCGCGGAGCGACTCAAGAGCCGCTGCCGGATTTCATTTTCGATCCACATCCCCAGCCCGAATTGGCGTCGGAAATGGCGGAGTTTCAACAACATGTCGCCCAACTGTTTCAGGAACTCGGCCCGGACGAGCGGGAGACGATCGTGCAGCATCTCTATGGCGAGCTGACGTTTCAAGAGATTTCCACAGTTCGCAAGGCTCCCTTGGGGACGGTTACGAGTTGGTATCGCCGAGGGCTGGACAAACTCCGCCGGAAAGTGGAGGTCGCCGATGGATCCCTTTGAAAAGCGTTTGAAGTCACTTTCTCTGCGCCAGCCATCGCCCAGTTTTGGTGAGCCCGGGACGTTGGCGGCCAAGTTGCGCCGCGTCGAGCGGCAACGAAGTCTTTTGGAAAGGATCAATAACATGTCCTGGACATCGAAGGCAGCTGCGATTGGTGGATTGGCGGCCAGCGTTCTCGTCGCATACATGGCCTTGACTAGTGCGTCTGGAAGCTCGGTTGCATTTGCGCAGGTCGCGGAAAAACTCCGCGCGGCCCAGACACTGACGTTCGATTCGGTGACGAAACGAAACGCCGACGGCAAGGTTTTGAGCAAGGGACGAAATTTTTACGTCGTGCCCGGCAAAGCTCGAATCGAGTACGAAGGAGACAATGGTGAGCGGAGCTACGTCGTGTTCGACACACCTGGCAGCAAAGTGTTGATGGTCGACGAGAATCACAAGACGGCCCGTGTCAGTTCGATCAAGGGTGGCGCCGACAAGGATTTAGCCGCGAAGGAAATCGAGGCATTGCGGAATCTTGATGAGCGGGCTACGCAACCGCTCGGAGAGAAACAGATCGAGGGCGTCCAGGTGAAGGGATTCCAAATCGAAGGCGACAGGGAAACGACGACCGTCTGGGCGAGCACCGCGAGTGGCGATCCGATTCTCGTCGAAATACTCCACAAAGATTTTCCGGAGGGACCCGCCTCGCAAATCTGGAGCAACATCAAATTGGACGAGCCGCTCGATCCTCAGTTGTTCGTTTCCGATCCGCCGCCGGGCTATGCGGTGACACCGTTCTTGCCGGTCGACTTCAACGCAACGTCGGCTCATTACGTCGCCGAGTTTTTTAAAATCTATGCGAAACACATGGATGGGGAGTTTCCACCGCAGATCGAAGAGGCGGTCCCGCTGCTGGCAAAAAAGCTGCGCACTCCAGAGACGAATCAGCCGCCCAGCGATGAGATGATGCAATTGGCATTCAACTCCGCGGCGATGCATGCGGCGATGCGCAAAGGGATCCGCGGCGTCGATTGGCAATATTATCCTGGCCACAAGCTGGGCGAAGCAGACCAAATCGTGTTCTGGTCCCATGATGCAAAGAGCGGAAAATACCCGGCCGTCTTCGGCGATCTACGTATCGAATCGGTGGACAAGGAACAGCTTCCTCCGGCGCCCATCGAGGAATAGCGGGCTTCACTCGCTACAACGTCATTTGCTCTAAAAACCTAACCGGCGACCTACGGGTCGCCGGTTTTTTTTGCGCACGATTACGGTTGTAGTGAGAAGGGCTGGCCTCCCAACGCGCCGGCGGCTTTCAGGCCGGTGTTTCCCAAACGAACCGCCCTTGCCTCCGCCCCGTACCATGATACAATTGATTGAAACAGTCGTTTGAAACGAGTGTGTAAGGCGATAAACATATGGCAGATCACGACTTAGATACGACGCGGGATCGAATTCTTGAGGCGGCGGGGCAGATTTTTGCCGAGCGGGGATTCGAGTCGACGACGGTCCGCGACATCTGTCAGGCGGCCGGCGCTAATGTCGCGGCCGTGAATTATTACTTTGGCGATAAGGAGCGACTCTACGTCGAGGCGGTCGTGCGGGCGCATCGCTGGCGGCTCGACCAGGCGCAGCTGCCCGATTGGGACGCGAGCACGCCGCCGCGGGAGAAGCTCGCGGATTTCATCGAGACATTTTTCCGCCGCGTGCTCGGTGGGCCCGACGATACTTGGCGAACTCGGCTCGTGATGCGCGAGATCATGCAGCCGTCGGCCGCTTGCGCCGAGATTGCGCATTCGAACATCCGACCGCAGTTTGAAATCTTGCAGGGCATCCTCCGCGAACTGCTGCCGGCAGACACGAGCGACGAAGAGCTGCACCTGGTGTCGTTCAGCATCGTCGGCCAGTGTTTGTTCTACCACGTGGCGAACCCGATCATTTGCAATCTGGTCGAGCCGAGCGAATACGAGACATACAACATCGAGAAGCTGGCCGCGCATGTCACGGCGTTCGCGCTGGGGGCGATCGACGCGCGGGTTGCGCGATCGTCGAAAACGGAAAGGGCGCGGCGATGAGTTGGATCGCGCTGAAAATGCTGACCGGCAACAAGGGCAAGTACCTGGGGATCATCCTGGGCATTGCCTTCGCCACGCTCTTGATCGCGCAGCAGGCGTCGATTTTTTGCGGGCTGATGCTGCAGACGTCGGGCCAGATTCGCGACATCCAAGGGGCGGACATCTGGGTGATGGACCCGAATGTGCAGTTTTCGGACGACGTGAAGCCGCTCTCGGATAGCGATCTGTATCGCGTGCGGGGCGTGCCGGGCGTGGCCTGGGCGGTGCCGCTCTTCAAAGGCCTGACGCGGTCGCGGCTCGAGGACGGCAATTTTCAGCAGACGATCCTGCTCGGCCTCGATGACGCGACATTCGTTGGAGCGCCGCCGAACATGCTGATGGGCAGCGTCTTCGATCTGCGCAAGCCGGACGCGGTGATCATGGACATCGAAGGCTATAAGCTGCTTTGGCCAAATGAAGAGCCGCGGATCGGCAAGCGATTCGAAATGAACGACAAGGAAGCGGAGATCGTCGGCATCTGCAAGGCGAGCCGCACGTTCCAAACATTTCCCGTGGTCTATACGCGGTACTCACAGGCGCTCCAGTTTGTGCCGCCGGAACGGAAGGTCTTGTCGTTTGTGCTGGCGGATGCGATCGAGGGCCAGAGCGTCGACGAGGTTTGCCGGCGGATCGAGGCGCAAACGGGGATGCGGGCGGTCACCGGGCCGCAGTTCGAATGGATCACGATGGACTACTTCATGAAGAAGACCGGCATTCCGTTCAACTTCGGCATCACGGTGGCGCTAGGGTTCATCGTCGGGACCGCGATCGCGGCGCAGACGTTTTACCTGTTCACGATCGAGAATATCAAGCAATACGGTGCGCTCAAGGCGATGGGTGCCGGCAATGTGTCGCTGATGAGCATGATCCTGCTGCAGGCGCTGTTGGTGAGCTTCATCGGTTTCGGTTTGGGTATCGGTGCGGCGACTTGGTTTGGCAAGATTGCGACGGCGCCTGGCTCGCGGCTAGCGTTTTACATGCCCCTGGAAGTGTTTGTTGGCGTGGGGCTTGCCGTGGCGGCGATCAGCGTGTTGTCGAGTCTGCTGAGTATGCAGCGGGTGATGGTTGTGGAGCCGGCGGTTGTTTTTCAAGGGTAACGGGATTTCAGGGCAGATTTGATGGCGATGCTTGATGACAATCCGCTGGTGACCTGTCGCGGCGTGACGAAAGTCTACGGCAGCGGCAATGCGGCGGTGCACGCGCTGCGGGGCATCGACCTGGACGTGCATGCGGGTGAACTGACGATGCTCGTTGGCCCCAGTGGTTGCGGCAAGACGACGCTGTTGTCGGTGCTCGCCGGCATCCTGCGGCCGACCGCCGGGACGGTCGACGCGCTGGGCACGGAATTGACGCGGCTCTCGTCCTGGCAGCGGACGGCCTTTCGCCGCGACAACGTCGGCTTCGTGTTTCAGCAGTTCAACTTGCTGCCGGCGCTCACGGCGGCCGAAAACGCCGCGGTGCCGCTCGTGATCAAGGGCTACTCGAAGCGGAAGGCGGTGGCTGCGGCGAAGGAGCTTTTGGACAAGATGGGCATGGGCGACCGCGTGAACAACCTGCCGGGCAAGCTCTCGGGCGGTCAGCAGCAGCGCGTGGCGATCGCTCGGGCGCTGGTGCATCATCCGCATTTGCTCGTTTGCGACGAGCCGACTTCGGCGCTCGACGCGAAGACGGGGCACACCATTTTGGAGCTGCTGCGGAACGTGGCCGTGGAAGGCGACCGGGCCGTGATCATCGTCACGCACGACAGCCGGATTTTTGAGTTCGCCGATACGATGGCCCGCATGGACGACGGCCACATCGAATCGCTGGAGCGCCGCAGCGAGCGCGAGCCCGAGCCGGTGATCGTTGCTGGTGAAATCGCCAAGCGACAGCGCGCTTAGATACGTTATAGGCACGAAGAGAGTAGGCAGAAACTGTTATGTTAACGAAAATTGGATTGCCGATTGTTGCTCTGGGGTTGATCGCCTTTTCGGTGAATTTCCTGCTGCAGTCGAAGACGCGGATGCCGGAAATGCCGCCGCCGATCCAGCCGGCCGAGAGTCCGTTCCCGAATACGGTGGCGGGCGCAGGCATGGTCGAACCGGAGACGGAGAACATTTCGGTCGGCTCGCCGATGCCGGGCGTGGTCGTCGAGGTGATGGCGAAGGTTGGCGCGAAGGTGAAGAAGGGCGATCCGCTATTCCGGCTCGACGACCGGCAGCGGCGGGCGGAACTCGCCATTCGTCAAGCGATGCTCGAAGACGCCAAGGCCCAGCTGCAAAGACTGGACCAGATGCCGCGAAAGGAGGAGTTGCCGCGCGTCGAGGCGAAGGTGCTCGAGGCCAAGGCCGACTGGGAAAACTGGGAGCAGCAGTGGTCGCGCGGCGAGGCGCTGGTGACCAAGAACGCGATGTCGCAGGAGGAATTCACCGAGCGGAAGCAGCAAGCGATCCAGGCCCGCGAGCGGTACAACAGCGCGGTCGCCGATTACGATCTGCTCAAGGCAGGTGCCTGGGAGCCGGACAAGCACGTGGCACAAGCTGCCGTCGACCAGGCGGCGGCCCAGGTGCAAGAGACGCAGACGGAGCTCGATCGGCTGGTGATTCGTGCGCTGGTGGACGGCGAGGTGCTGCAAGTAAACGTGCGGCCGGGCGAGTTTGTCGGCGCTCCGCCGAGCCAGGCGCTGGTGGTGCTGGGGAACGTCACGCAGCTGCATGTGCGCGTCGACATCGACGAATACGACATTCCGCGATTCATCGCCGACGCCCCGGCCCGAGCGACGCTCAAAGGCCACGCCGACGATTTCTTCCCGCTCCGATTCGTGCGGATCGAGCCGTATGTGGTGCCGAAAAAATCGCTCACCGGTGACAATACCGAGCGGGTCGATACGCGGGTGCTGCAGGTGATCTATGCGATCGACACCGGGGGCCGGCGATTATTCGTGGGGCAGCAGCTGGATGTGTTTATCGACGCGGGGACGGAAGGGACGGCGTCGGCTAGAAACTAAACCAGGCGATCCAGGTTGGTTGTCTTCCGCAGCATGGTAGAATACTAATATGAAAATCCCACAGGTTAAGCCATTGCCAAGTTACCGATTGGAACTGGTTTTCGACACCGGTGAAACCGGAGTCGTGGACCTTGCTGCCCTAGCGGGTCGGGGTGTTTTCAAATCGTGGGAGAAAGTGGGAGAATTTGACCGAGTGTCGATTACCCACCAGGGTGCCGTCGAATGGCCGGGCGAAATCGATCTCTGCCCCGACGCTCTCTACCTGCTGATGACCGGAAGAAAAGCGGAGGACGTTTTCCCCGCTCTGCAAAATCGGCTTTCCCATGCCTGAGATTTCGCGGTTCTACGGCATCGTCTTGCAGATCTACTTCGGCGATCATCCGCCGCCGCATTTCCACGCCCGCTATGCCGGACACGCTATCAAGATCGATATCGAGACGCTTTCGGCCATCGAAGGCCAGCTACCGGCGCGGGCGATGGGGCTCGTCATAGATGTGGGCGCAGCTCCATCAACAGGAATTGCGGGAAGCATTTGCCCTGGCGGCGAATCTTGAGTCTCCGGGAAAGATTGCCCCGCTTCCGTGAGATTCGGTGGAATTCGCCTTGTTTTGCGGGGTCTTCCCCGAATTCAACGCCCTTGACGGTCGCCGTCAATCGCGTAAACTGATTGGTTCTCAATAGTTCGACGTCCTCAGGCGGATCGTTAGTTCGTGTTTCCAAAGGGTCTCGCATGCCAACAGTAAATCAGCTCGTTCGCAAGCCGCGGCGGGCGAAGCGTAAGTTCAGCAAGTCGCCGGTGCTCGACAAATGCCCGCAGAAGCGTGGCGTTTGTTTGCTCGTGCGGACGATGACCCCCAAGAAGCCGAACTCGGCCCTGCGGAAGATCACCCGCGTGCGACTCTCCAACGGCAAGGAAGTCACGGTCTACATCCCGGGCGAAGGCCACACGCTGCAAGAGCACAGCATCGTGCTGGTCCGCGGCGGCAGAATTCGCGACTTGCCCGGTGTGCGTTACCAGGTCGTCCGCGGAGCCCGCGATTCGCTCGGCGTCCAGGGCCGCAAGCAATCCCGCAGCCGTTATGGCGCGAAGAAAGGTCAGTAGGAAATGACTAATTCCGAATGACGAATGACGATTACTCGTTGTTGTCACAGGAAAAGTCGTTCTCCCCCATTCGTCATTAGAAATTCGTCATTCGGAAATTCACCCACATGCCCCGCATTACAGCCAGTCGGAAACAGCTCAAGCCCGATCCCCGTTATGGATCGTTGCTGGCCTCGAAGTTCGTCAATTGCCTGATGAGTGACGGCAAGAAGAGCGTCGCCCAGGGCGTGTTCTACGATGCGCTCGACCTGATCAAGAAGCGGATCCAAGACAAGGAGCCGATCGAGGTCTTCACGCAGGCGCTCGAGAACATCAAGCCATCGATCGAAGTCCGCAGCAAGCGGGTCGGCGGTGCGGCCTACCAGGTGCCGATGCAAGTGAATCGCACGCGGCAACAGTCGCTGGCTATTCGCTGGCTCTTACTCGCCGTGCACGAAAAGAAGGGCCGGGCCACGGCATTGAAACTGGCCGACGAATTGGTCGCCGCGTTCAACCGCGAAGGCGCCGCAGTGACCCGCCGCGAAAACGTCCACCGCATGGCGGACGCGAACAAGGCGTTTGCGCATTTCGCTTGGTAGTAGGAACGAACATTGGGGCCGCGCTTTTTGGAACGCGGCCCTTTTTCGTGCAGGTAGTTCTCAGTCGTCAGTTCTCAGTTTTCAGTAAAACGGGGCGAGCGGAGGACAAACATGCAAGATTTTCGTAATTTGTTGGTTTGGCAAAAGGCGCATGCGTTCACGTTGAGCGTGTATCGATTCACCAACCGTTTCCCGGTCGATTAACGATTTGGTTTGATCAGTCAGATCCGGAGATCGGCGGCGTCCATTCCGGCAAATCTTGCCGAAGCATGTGGGCGAGGCGGTTCGCGAGACTTTGGTAGATTCGTACAAATCGCATTAGGTTCGGCAGCAGAAACGGAATATCATGCTCTTCTGTCACATGATCTGGGGTATCTCGCGGAGTCGGATTCCGATGTAGCTCTGAACGCAATTCGAGAAGTCAAACGAATGCTGACGTCGTTGCTACAGACGGCCCGCAAGCGGGGCCAAGACGGACCGACCGCCACTGATGACTGAAGACTGAAAACTGATGACTCTTTCAAAAATCCGCAACATCGGGATCATTGCCCACATCGACGCGGGGAAGACGACCGTCACCGAGCGGATGCTCTTTGCTAGCGGTTCGAAGCATCGCGCGGGCGAGGTCGATAAGGGGACCACGACGACTGATGATGATGCCGAGGAAGCGGAGCGCGGGATCACGATCTACTCGGCCTGCGTGCAGTTTCCCTGGAACGACATCGTGATCAATCTCATCGACACGCCGGGGCACGTCGACTTCACGGCCGAAGTGGAGCGGAGCCTGCGGGTGCTCGACGGCGGCGTGGTCGTCTTCAGCGCCCGCGAGGGTGTCGAGGCGCAGAGCGAGACGGTCTGGCGGCAGGCCAACAAGTACCATGTGCCGCGGATCGCGTTTATCAACAAGCTCGACCGCGAGGGGGCCGACTTCGAGGCGGTGTTTGCCGAGATCGAAAACCGGCTGCACGCCCGGCCGGTGGCGCTGCAGATTCCGGTCGGCCAGGGCCCGGCCCACACGAACAACCCGTTTCGCGGCGTCATCGACCTGGTGAAGATGCAGCTGCTCTCATTTCCCGAGGGGAAAGAGGGCAACCAGATCATCCGCTCCGAGATTCCGGACGACCTTGCCGACGAGGCGCAGCACTGGCGCGAGCGGCTGCTGGAGTCGCTCTACGATTACAGCAACGAGCTGATGGAGCTGGCGCTCGCGGAGGAAGAGATCCCCGAGGCGCTCGTCGTGAAGGTCGTCCGCCAGGCGACGGTGCAATTGCAGATTCAGCCGGTGCTCTGCGGATCGGCGCTACACGGAATGGGCGTGCAGCCGGTGCTCGACGCGGTGGCAGCTTATCTGCCCAGCCCGCTCGACATGCCGCCGGTCGAGGGCTTCGACCTGAAAACGAAAGGCAAGCACAAGGGGCTGGCTGTCGCGGCCGAGGGCGAGCAGCTGAAGAAGATCGAGCGAAAGCCCGATCCAGCCGAGCCATTCTGCGGCCTGGTATTCAAGATTCTTCCCTATAAGACGGGCGACTTGTCGTGGGTGCGGGTTTACTCCGGCACACTCGAGCCAAACTCCCGCGTGCTGAACCCCGGCAAGGACAAAAAGGAAAACGTCTCTCAGCTGTGGCGGATCCACGCGTCGAAGAAAGAGGAACAAGTCACGGAAGCCCGGGCTGGCGACATCGTCGGCGTGATCGGGCTCCGCGATTCGGTCACGGGCGACACGCTCTGCGACACCCGCGAGCCGATCCTGCTCGAGTCGATCGAGTTCCCCGAGACCGTGATCTCGCGGGCGATCGAGCCGGAGAGCACCGACGACCGCAAGAAGCTGGGCCAGACGCTGGAGCTGCTCCGCAAACAGGACCCGACGTTCCGCGCGAGCGAGAACGAAGAGACGGGCCAGACGCTGATCAGCGGCATGGGCGAGCTGCACCTCGAGGTGATCGAGCACCGGCTGCTCCGCGACTTCAATCTCAAGGTGAAGGTCCACAAGCCGCGGGTGAGCTACCGCGAGACGGTCGAGCGGATGGTCGAGGTGACCGGCGAGAGCAACCGCATGATCCAGGGCGTGCAGCATGCAGCCAAGGTGCGAATTCGCGTCGAGCCGTTCGCCAAGGGAATCCACCCGGTGACGGTGACCAACTCGCTCGACCACGGCTTGCCGAACGAGATGCTCACGGTGGTGCTGGAGGAACTCGAGAGCGCGGGGCAGGGGGGCGGCGTCTTGGGCTTCCCGCTGATGCGACTCAAGGCGACGGTGCTCGGGGGCCAGGTGGGCGAAGCCGGTATCTCGGAGATCGCCTTTCGCACGGCGGCCAACCACGCCTTCGACACCGCGCTCCGCGAAGCGAATCCCGTGCTCTTGGAGCCGATCATGCGGCTGGAAATCAGCACGCCAGACGAGCATGTGGGAGACTTGGTCGGCGACCTGCAACAGCGCCGCGCGATCATCCATCAGACGGAATCCCGCGGCATGAACACGGTGCTGCATGCCGAAGCACCGCTGGCGAACCTGTTCGGCTACTCGAGCGCGATGCGTTCTTTGAGCCAAGGTCGGGCCAGCTGCTCGATGGAACCGAGCGATTATGCAGCCGCGCCGCCGGATGTGCTGCAGAAGTTTCTGGGCGAAACGTAAATTAGACAGGATCACAGGATATTCATCAGATCGACAGGATTCATTTCAATTTATCCTGTAAATCTTTACGATCCTGTTATCCTGTTAAAAAATGGACTCTCCATGACCGATCGTGCCTTTGTATTCGGTGTCGACCTGGACGGCGTGGTGGCCGATTTCTATGCCGGGCTGCGGCCGGTGGCGGCGGAGTGGCTGGGCGTCGAGCTGGAGGCGCTGCCGGAGCGGGTGTCGTGGGGGCTTGTGGAGTGGGGTGTCGACAATGCGCCGGGCGGCTACGAGGCGCTGCATAAGTTTGCGGTGATGCAGCGGGAGTTGTTCTTGAAGCTGCCGCCGATGGCTCGGGGCGCCGCAGACACTGCGACGGTTGTCGAAAGGAGGGCGTGCGGATTCGGATCATCACGCATCGGCTGTTCATCAAGTATTTTCACCAGATCGCGGTGTCGCAGACGATCCAGTGGCTCGACCGCCACGACATCCCCTACTGGGACCTCTGCTTCATGCAGCAGAAGACGGCAGTCGGGGCGGACCTCTACATCGAAGATTCACCCGCCAACATCGAGCGGCTGCGGGCTGAGGGGCTCAAGACGATCGTCTTCTCGAACTCGACCAACGAGCACCTGCCAGCACCGCGGGCAAATAACTGGGCCGAGGTGCTCGATCTGGTGATGGCCGAGAAGCGGGCCTGGGATCAGCCGTGAGGAATGTTGGATTGATGATGCGATGATTGATGATCTCAGAACTTGGCGTCGTCCGATCGAATTCTGACATCATCAATCATCAATCAACCATCTGCGATCCTTCTACGATCCGGTCGCTCCGCGGAACATGAAGTAGACGGCGCCGCACAAACAGAGCGCGGCCCAGAGGAAGTCGGTTCGCACCGGCTGGTGCATGTACCAGATCGAAAACGGCACGAACACCGCGAGCGTGATCACCTCTTGCAGCATCTTCAGCTGCGGCAGCGTCATCTGGCCGAAGCCGATGCGGTTGGCGGGCACCTGCAGCATGTACTCGAACAGGGCGATGCCCCAGCTGGCGAGGATCGCCACGATCAGCGGCTTGTGGGAGAGGTTTTTGAGGTGGGCGTACCAGGCGAACGTCATGAAGACGTTCGAGCCGATGAGCAGCAGGATGGCGGAGAGAATCGGGTTCATGATTCGCTCGTGCGAAAGGATGGAGTCCTATTGGCAGAGCGATTATCGTGCGCTCCTGCGTCAGCGCGAAGAGCGAACGGCGCGATGACCCGAGAGGCTAGCGAAGCCCAACCAGAAGAGCACGATTGCCGATGGTTCAGGCACCTGGGCGCCGCCAACTCCGCTGAGAGAGGTTTCGCCGAAGTAGAGTTTCCAGACGGCGTAGTCGCCATCGTCGATCTTGCCGTTGCCGTTGCCATCGGCGGCAAGGCCGGTGCCGGTTTGGCCGAACGAATCGCGCCAGACCGTGAAGTCGGCGGCGTCGACTGTGCCGTCGTCGTTGTAGTCGCCAGGCAAGGCCGGAGCGAGTTGATTCCAGGGCAGGATCGGCAATTCGCCGAGCGTGATCACGCTCTCATCGTTGAGGTAGTCTTGCAGCAGCGCGGCGATTTGAGACTGGCTGTACCCGGCGTCTGACGTACTCGCCGCGGACATAGTCCCACGCCCAGGGCGCGGCATAGGCCCACTTGGTGCCCCACAGGTCCATCACGTCCGGGTCGACTAGCGTGTCGGTTTCCGAAAGGGCGATCATCTTGCGGCCGTTGTACGCGTCGAACGCATCGGTCCATTGGCCGCTCATATTGTCGGTCGGCTGGGTGTAGATGTCGAGCCCGACGATGTCGACTTCATCATCGCCGGGATACCAATCGTCTTCGTCGCCGTTGACGCCGATCGAGGTGAATTCCCAAATCAGGTTGTGCAGGCCGTGGTGGTTGGTGAGCCGATCGTACATCACATGCCAGAGCTCTTTGAAGTTCTCGGAGCCATGGGCGCCCCACCAGAACCAGCCGCCTTGGGCCTCATGGAGCGGCCGCCAGATGACGGGGACGCCAGCGTCTTCGTATTTTTGGAGTTGGACCGCGATGGCGTCGATGTCGTCGCAGGATGAGTTGATAGTCGCTGCTCCGACGGGATTCGCCAAGGCAGCTGGCAGATTGAAGGTTGGTCGCGTCGGTATAGAATCCGCGCCACCACGGATGTCATTTGGCCCGCCTCCGCACGGAGTGTTGATCAGGTTGGCCGGAGCATTCCAATGCCACATCACGGTACGCGACGCCGCCCGGTTTGCTTGGCCCAGTTGATCGTTTGCTCGGTTTCGTTATCTGCGGGTTCTCGCCGAAGGTCGATGCGCGACGGTGAATAGTCGATCAAATCGCTGCCGCGAATTGCGGGGACCACGCCGCCCGATTTGCTGAGATAGTCCGCCACCGGAAAGGCCAGGTTGTCGCTGCTGTTGTGTTGCAAACCGGCGAGCGTTTTGTGCCCGTACTCGCTCTTGAGATAGTTCCACAGCATCTGCGTGGGGCGGTCGGCCTGGGCGTCGACCAGCGCGCTGGTGATCGGCAAGAGCGTCGGCGGCGTGTAGGGGCGGAGCTCGAAATAGTCGACGTTGTAATAGCCCCAGCCGCGGTTGATGGCCAGCGAGTTGGTCGCACCCGTGAGATTGAACAACCCGGCTCGGTCGGTGCTCCAGCCGTTCGTCGAGGTGGCGTCGAATCCGCCGCTGCCGCTTACACTGTCGACCTGATAGTCGTAACCTTTGAAGCCGAAGGGCGAATTGTAGCCGATCCACAATTCGTAGAGCCCGTCGGGCACGTTGGCTTGGACCTGGACGGACTGGGCAGTTGCATTGTTGAAGCTGACGTAGCCGGTGCCCGGAGTAGCCGGGCGTCGAATTGGCGAAGAACGAACTGTTGAGGGTGCCTTGCTCGGCCTCGAAGCGGTAGTTCTGGGCGCGGACCGAGGGTGAAGTCAGCTGAACCAACAGCGCCGTCGCAATGAGAATCGCCTGCTTCACGTCGCCTGCCTGCCGAGATGAATGGCTACTGGACTGTTCCGCCAGGACTGATTGTACCCACAAAATTCGGCCCGCGGAAGCAAATGGTAGCTGGTAAAGCGATTGAGCATGTTTGTGCTGGCCTTGACCTTCCACCCCGGCGTGGTATTCTTAGGCAACAACTTAGGTGCGAGACCGGTGCCGGCTGACTCCCTCCGGGAGCGATTGGTCCAGGTTCATTCAAATTCGATTGCAGCGGCCATCGGGGCCCCTTCCTTAAATTGCCCCGATATCTAGCTCACGACCGCGACTGATTTTCTTGCTCCTGATGGTTCCCGCCGAGTGTTTCGGCGGTCGAGCCTCACGCATGCTTCGCTAGCGCGATTTGTTTTCCGCTCGGCGTGCGCTTAGGCAGCACAGTTCTGTTTGCAATGAAAGAGAGAGTTCTTTGAGTACGGAAACTTCGTTTGAAACTTTGGGTCTCGCCGATTCGCTCCTCCGCGCCGTTCGCGCCGAGGGCTATGAGACGGCCACGCCCATCCAACACAAGGCCATCGGGCCGCTGCTCGAGGGCCACGACCTGATGGGTTGCGCCCAGACGGGCACCGGCAAGACGGCGGCCTTCGCGCTGCCCACGCTGCAGCGGTTGAGCGTCGGCGCAAGTGCGCTGGCCGTCGAGAAAGACAGCCAGGACCACAATAATCACAACGACAACGACAATCGTCGCAGCAACGGCCGCCGCGATTCGCACCGCCGGCCGGCGAAGTCGAATCGCCCGATTCGCGCCTTGGTGCTGGCACCGACGCGTGAGCTGGCGGCCCAGATCGGGGCCAGCTTCGCCACCTACGGCAAATTCACCGGGCTGCGCTACGCGGTCGTCTATGGCGGCGTCGGCCAGGGTCCGCAAGTGCGGGCCTTGCAGAACGGCGTCGACATCCTCGTCGCCACGCCGGGCCGGCTCGAAGACCTGATGGAGCAGGGCTACATCGACCTGCGTAAGGTCGAAATCCTGATCCTCGACGAAGCGGACCAGATGCTCGACATGGGCTTCATCGTGCCGTTGCGACGGATCGTCGGCGCGACGCCACGCGAACGGCAGACGCTGATGTTCTCGGCCACGATGCCGCCCGAGATTCGCCGGCTCACCAACGAATGGCTCAGCAATCCGACGTACATCGAAGTGGCCCCCGTGGCGACGCCGGCCGAGTTGGTGGAGCATTCGGTCCATTACGTCGAGCCGCGCGACAAGCTCGAAAAACTGCAGCACTTCCTCGAGAACACGGCCTACACGCGGGCGCTGGTCTTCTCGCGTACCAAGCGCGGCGCCGACAAGATCGTCAAGCAGCTCACCAAGAGCGGCATCCGCTCGGCGGCCCTTCACAGCAACAAGAGCCAAAGCGTCCGGCAGCGGACGCTCGAGCAGTTCAAGGGCAATCGTCCGCCCGTGCTGGTGGCGACCGACATCGCGGCCCGCGGCCTCGACGTCGACGCGATCACGCACGTGGTGAATTTCGACCTGCCGGAAGTGCCGGAAGTGTACGTGCACCGCATCGGCCGGACCGGCCGCGCGGGAGCCAAGGGCATCGCCACGAGCTTTGTCGGCCGCGAAGAGCGCGATTTGCTCCGGCAGATCGAACGGCTGATGCAGCGGAAGCTGGCTGTGAACGGCGACGAACCGCAATGGGTGAATGAACCCTCGTCCGGTGGTGGTTCCCGAGGCGGCGGCAATCGCGGTGGAAACCGAAATGGGCAGCGACGCAGCTCAGGCAACGTCCCCCGCGGCGCGAGTGGCGGCAAGCGTCCTCGCCGTCGCACGGATAGCCGCGATCGCCCGGCAGCAGCCGCGTCGAACGGCGCCGCCACGCCGAGTGAGTCGACAAGCCGACCGAGCCGCCCGAAGAAGAAGCGGATTTTGGCTCGGTTGTAGGCGGTGAGGATAGCGGTGGCTCAAGCCGGAACAGCGAGAAGGCCCGTGAACGGGCCTCGGTAGGTCGCGGGCGATTGCGGTCGATCACCCCGGCATGAATGCCGGGGCTAATACTGGGGAGAAACGGCCGTAAACGGCCGTCGGGTGCCTGCATCGTCAACCATCAAATGGAAGTTGATGCTGGCCGACTCTGAACATTAGCTCAATGGCCGTCTTGTCGACCTCGCAGAGCGGATGTGCCGCCAGCTCCTCCGCCAAGTCCTGGCTCGCGTAGAGCGTGTCGAGGTGGAGCGTGTTGGGGATGAAGAGCCAGCGGCGTTCGCCGTAGCGGCGGGCGATCGTGGAGATGAGTTCTTCGTCGTCGGCAAAGGTGGCGGGGATTTTGGCCCGTTCCATGTGGCCGGTGGTGAAGGCGTTGAGGAATGTTTTTTGTTCGTCGATCGCGTCGCGCAAGCGGCGGGTGATGAAGTCGGCCAGGCCCACGCCGATCGCGTTGCCATGCGAGGCCTCGGCCAGCGAGAGGGCGGCGATCACGTGGATCCGCGGGCTGGTGAGGTCTTCGCCGTCGCGGACTCCGCGGTAGCCGAGCACGTTGGTGTCCATGCCCGTGCCGCTATAGGTCTTGCCAATCGCGTCGACCACGAGCACGTTGATGTCGTCGAGCGGCAAGCGGGGGAAGTACTCGCGGTGGCGGGTCAGGAGCTCCGGCTCACGGGTGAGGATGTCGCCGGGTGCGACCGCGTGCAGTTCGGCGGTTTGGTCGTAGCCGTCTTCGAGGATCGCCAGGCCGGCCCAGATCTTGCCC
Source organism: uncultured Planctomycetota bacterium (assembly GCA_963847905.1). GTDB lineage: Bacteria > Planctomycetota > Planctomycetia > Pirellulales > Lacipirellulaceae > DASYDU01. The sequence goes on from CAWKBP010000015.1 coordinate 661,212, forward strand.
GAGTCGAGTACCACCTGGCCCATTTCGAGCAGCATGTTTTTCATCGTCGGCGTGGGGGCCGAGTGGAACGTCTCGGCCGACGGGATCTTGCCCATGCCGACGACCATCATCTTCGTGAGGCCGCTCTCGACCGGGCCGGAGAAGCAGGTGTGGAGCTTGACGCGGTTCAGAACGAGCACGCCAGCCGACTCGAAGGCGTTGCGATCCATCCACACGTCGCCCGTGCCAGTCCGGGGTCGGGGACGACCCGGCTCGCTTAGATTCACCACGTCCATCGACGCGCGGATTGGCATGCCCATCGCCGCTTCGGTGAGGCCGAGCGACTCGACCATTTCGCGCTGGCCCTCGGCGGTACCGCCGTTGTGGGAGCCCATCGCGGGGAACAGGAACGGCCGGGCACCCTGTTTCTTCAGCCAATCGCCGGCGGCCCGCGTGATGGTCCCGATGTTGGCGATGCCGCGGCTGCCGGCGGTGATGCCCACCTCGCCCTGCGGCACTTTGAGGTTGAGCCCGTCGAGCGCAGCATGCACCGCGGCCGGCACATTGGCGATCGGATTTGAAACCAGCTTCTGGCGGACGCGGAGGAGCTTCATCGGTCGCACCTGCTTGGGAGACGCGGGGAACTGGTCTATCATAATCGCTCGTGGGAGAGCTACTGAACCCATCGAGAGGGCCCTGATATGGAAGTTCTGGTTGCTGTGCTGGCCGCGCTCGCCGTGTTGCTGGTGCCCCTCGCGGTGCTGATGGCGGCTGGTGCGGTCTTCGGCGCAAGTGGCGTCGTGGAGCTGGCCACGGCGGGGAAGCGGCGTCCGGCGGCGGAACCAGCGGCAGAGGGTGCAGCGCCCGCCGCCCGGCCGATGCCCGCACTCGTGGCCCGCATTGCCTGGTGGGTGGTCGTATTTTCCGGCGCGTTGGTCGCGGCGACGGTGTTGCTGCTGATCGCGCTGAACACCTTCGCCTTCGAATGGGCCGTGCGACGGGCGCTGGCTGCAGGCGAAAAAAAGAGCGGCATTGCGGCCGATTTCGAGTCGGCCGACGGCAACCTGTTCGTCGGCCGCGTGAATCTGCGAAATGCGAGGCTCGTACGGCAGGGACATCCCGTGGCCGATTTTGACATGGCGGTGGGCGAACTCGACGTCGATGCCGATGTCTGGAAGCTGCTTGGCGGCCAGACTGTTTTTCAAACCGTGAATGTCGACGGGGTGACGGGCCAGTTCGCACGCAATGGCAAGCGCGACCCCGACCTGCCGCGGCGGCAGTTCACGATCGAAGAGCTGACGGTGGCCAACGTGTCGCTCGCCGTGGCCGATCATTCGCGGCCGCCGCATGAAGTGAGCGTGCCGGTCGAGATCGAATCGCTCCAGATCGCCGATTTTCGGAGTACGTGGGCGGCGTTCGACATGCTGTTCCGTTCGACTTGCCGCGGCCTGGTCGACGGCCAGCCCTTTACGGTCGAAACTCACCCGATCGAGGACGGCGCGGCACGCGAAACGCGGTGGACCGCGCGGGATCTGCCGGTGTACGTGCTCAGCGGCTATTTTGCCGGGCCGCTGGCGTGGCTGGTCGACGGCCGGCTCGACGTGGACGTGACGACGCGCTGGCATCCCGTCGACAACGACGCGGAGCTGGAAATGCACTGCCATTTGATCGCCCATGGCTTCGCGGCCGACGTGCCCGAGCAGCTCAAGGTGCTGGAGAAAGTCATCGAACCGACCCTGGCGACACTCAACAAGGCAAACGCACGGCTGCCAATCGAGTTTGACGTCACGATGAGCAAGGAAGCGTTCCGCGGCCACCTTTCGCCGCTGGCGGCTGGACTGGCCGACGTGTTCGCTCAGGCGTCGGGCCAGGCGTTTACGAATCTGTTGCCGAACGCCGCCGAGCGGATTGGCGACACGGTAGATCAGATTCGCTCGCAGATTCAGGAGCTGCGGCGGGCCCGGGCGGAGCGGCGGGCTGCGGAGGAAGGCAGGCGAGACAATGCGGAAAATGGGGCGATCGAATAGATATTTCAGGCGGATTTATGGCAAAAGGTAGCGGTTCCATTGGTCGTGATGGCTGCCCGACGGTGCGGCGTCGGCCGGAGGAAATTCGAAGTGGAATTCTCAAATTCGTGCCGTTGACAGCCCCGGCCGGTCGCGCGTATCATCGCTAGTTCGCCATAAATTTGCAGGCGAGACGGTATCGGTAGCATGGCCTCTGGTTTGACGAGAAACACGGGGGCCGTGTCTGATGGGTTGGCAAGCGGTTAGCCGGCCCGCGATCGCGTTCAGGAACCATAGCGGCCCTGTCGTCGATTGAGCTGTAAAAGAGTTTGCTGTTTGGTAATTGGCGGCGTGGATAGGATTTTTCGGACGACAGGTTGTCGGAAGATAGGGAGCTGAGAGCGTGGCAGCATCGCAAGATGTAATTCGGATCCGGATGGAAGCCTACGACCATTCGGTGCTTGACCAGAGCGCGGCCGAGATCGTCGACACGGCGAAACGGACCAACTCGGTTGTGCACGGGCCGATTCCATTGCCGACTCGGATCGAACGCTACACAGTGCTCCGCGGCCCGCACGTCGACAAGAAATCGCGTCAACAATACGAAATTCGCACGCACAAGCGTTTGATCGATATTGTGCAGGCGACCGCCAAGACGATTGAGGCGCTGAACAAGCTGAGCCTCCCGGCGGGCGTGGATATCAAGATTAAGGCGACGAGTGGTTGATAGGTGAACGTGCGAGCCGGGTCGTCCTCGGCCCCGGGATTCAATGTCCCAACGGGGCGGGGGACCGCCCGGCTCGCCAGTTCATAGACCGAAATTGATACAGCGAGATTTAGCACATTTGATTGGAAGTCGGTCGGGTAAGCGAGGCAACGCTCTTGTCTCCCGGCCGGCAACTTGACTCAAGGTACATTGCGATGTCCATCGGAATACTCGGCCGCAAGGTCGGGATGACGCAAATTTACGACGAAGCAGGCCAGGTGGTCCCGGTAACGGTGATCGAGGCTGGCCCGTGCGACGTACTTTTGGTCCGAACCAAGGATCGGGACGGATATGAAGCGGTTCAGCTCGGCTTTGCCGATAAACCGCGCCGCCTGGCCAATCGCAGCGACCGGGGTCAAGTCGCCAAGCTCGACAGCAAACGCTCGAAGAAGCGATCTGCGGCCGGCATCGAGCTCCTCCCCAAGGCCGATTGCGAGCCGAAGAAATTCGTCCGCGAAATCACGGGTGCCGCCGGCGAATTGGCGGTGGGTTCTCAAATCAAAGTTGACGTCTTCGCCGAGGTGAAGAGTGTCGACGTCACGGCCACCTCGAAGGGCCGCGGTTTTACCGGTGCCATGCGGCGGCACAACTTCTCCGGCCAGCGGGCCACGCACGGTGTGAAGAAGTGCCATCGCGCACTTGGTGGCACCGGTCGCAGTGCGTTCCCCAGCCGTGTCATTAAAGGTGCCGGCATGCCGGGCCAATATGGCAACACCCAGTCGACGACCCGCAACCAGATGGTGGTTCGCGTCGACGCCGAAAACAATTTGCTTTTGATCCGCGGTTCGGTCCCAGGGCCGAGGGGCGGATTTGTGATCATTCAAGCGACGAATATGCTGAAGTAATTTGGCGTGCTGAAGTAACTGGCCGCTGAAGCGTCCAGTCCGAAATTTGTGAGCGAAACATGGCGAAGTTGAATATCCTGGATCGCAAGGGAAAGAAAGTGGGGACGTACAACGTCGAGCCCACCGATTTCGCTTCGCGCATTAGCAAGCAGCTGCTGCACGACGCGGTGGTGATGTACCAGGCCAACGAACGGCAGGGTTCGCATCAGACCAAGTCCCGCGGCATGGTCGCTGGCTCGACTAAGAAGATGTACCGCCAGAAAGGCACGGGCAACGCCCGGGCCGGCTCGAAGCGTAGCGGCATCCGTCGCGGCGGTGGTCACATTTTCGCCAAGGTCAACCGCGACTACGGCTACCGGCTCCCGCGCAAGGCCCTGCAAACGGCCACGCGGATGGCGCTGGCGGCCAAGGTCCGCGACGAAGAGTTGGTGATCATCGACGAGCTGTCGTTCGTCGAACCGAAGACGAAAGACATGGTTTCGGTGATCAAGCATGTGGGCTGCGAAGGAGGCTCGCTGCTGGTGACCACGGCCGGCTACGACTCGAAAGTGTATCGCAGCGCCCGCAACTTGACGGGTGTGTCGATTGCCCCGGCGAGCGAGATCAATGCGTATAGCGTGTTGCGTTCGCGGCGGGTGTTGGTCACGAAGGCCGCGCTCGACGCCCTGGTGGCTTCGGCAAAGTCTCATGTCAGCTCTCGGGAAGACGGCGGCGGCGAGAATGGCGATGCCGCGGCCAAGCCGACTCGCACCAAACGCGTCACGACCAAAAGCTCAACGCCACGCCGGGCGACTAAGAAGAAAGCCGCCGAGTAACCCTGTCCTCGGCCAAGATGGCCGGGCTATATAGCCGCGGCATCTTGCCGTGAACAACACAAAACATCATGCCACGCCATATACCACAAGCAACGAGCCTCGACCTCCAGCCGCACCAGATCGTGCTTCGGCCGCTGGTAACGGAAAAGGGAATGCACCGTTCGACGCGGAACAACGCGTATGCGTTCGAAGTAAATCGCCTCGCCAACAAGGGCGATGTCAAGCGGGCGGTGGAAGAGTTGTTCGAAGTGCGGGTCCTCAAGGTTCACATTCAGAACCGCAAGGGCAAGCCGCGGCGAACAAAGTTCCATTTGGGTCACACGGCCACGTGGAAAAAGGCGATCGTCAGCCTGGATCCCGAACACCGAATTGATTTCTTTTAAGAGGAAGCGGTTAGCTATTAGCCGTTAGCTGTTAGCCAGACAGTTGAGCGCATGTTGAGAAATTGTCTGGCTAAGAGCTAAAGGCTAACAGCTAAGAGCTATAGAACCATGGGCATACGCGAATATAATCCGACAACACCCGGCCGTCGCGGCGCGAGTGTGAGCGACTTTGCCGAGCTCACCCCGGCGCGAAGCCGCACAAGAAGCTCTTGCGCCCGATCCACAAGACCGGCGGCCGCAACAACCAGGGCAAGACGACGTCGCGCTTCCGTGGCGGCGGTCACAAGCGTCGCTACCGGTTGATCGACTTCAAGCGGAACAAGGACGGCGTTGCCGCCAAGGTCGATTCGATTCAGTACGATCCGAATCGGACGGCCCGCGTCGCATTGTTGTTCTACGTCGACGGCGAAAAGCGTTATATCGTGGCTCCCGCGGGTTTGAACCAGGGCGACACGGTGATGAGCGGCAAGGACGCTCCGCCGACAGTTGGCAACTGCCTGCCGTTGGCGCAGATTCCGCTTGGCACAGTGATCCACAACGTTGAAATGCAGGCTGGCTGCGGCGGCGTGCTCTGTCGAAGTGCGGGCACGAACGCGACGCTGATGGCCCGCGAAGCCGGTTGGGCGCAGATTTCGCTTCCCAGTGGCGAAATTCGCCGCATCCCGTCCGCTTGCCGGGCGACGATCGGCGCGACTAGCAATGGCGATCATTCCAAGGTGGTGATCGGCAAGGCAGGCCGCAAGCGTTGGCTGGGCCGCCGGCCTCACAACCGCGGCACCGCGATGAACCCCATCGACCATCCGCACGGTGGTGGTGAAGGTCGTACCAAGGGCGGTCGCCATCCTGTCAGCCCGACGGGCAAGAGCGCCAAGGGCGGCATGACGCGCAATCGCCGCAAAGCATCGAACAAAGCTATTGTCCGCCGCCGCCGTTCGCGTCGATACGGCGTACAGAAATTACATACGAAGTAGAGCTAAAACATGGGCCGTTCACTAAAAAAGGGACCGTACATCGACCCCAAGCTGTATGGCAAGGTCGAGAAGCAGAACGATTCCGGCATCAAGGATCCGATCACCACCTGGGCGCGCCGGTGCACGATCATTCCGGAGTTTGTCGGCCACACGTTCATGGTCCACAACGGCAAGATGCATATCAAGGTGTTTGTCACCGAAGACATGGTCGGTCATAAGCTGGGCGAGTTTTCGCTCACGCGAAGTTTCCGCGGTCACGGTGGCAAGGCGAAGGATGCGGGCAAAAAGTGATTGATAAGAGTTGCTAATCGAGCGGTTTGCTCGGCAGCAGGTTTTGGGTGTAGTTTTTTCAGGTGACGTGCCATGGCATACAAAGCAACACATCGACATGCTCAGATCAGCGCCCGCAAGGTGCGGCCGCTGGCGGACCTGGTCCGCGGCAAGCGGGTGGACGATGCCCTGGCCATCCTGAAATACCAGCCCCAGCGCAGCGCGCGGATGCTGGAAAAAGTGATCAAGAGTGCCTTGGGTAACGCCGAGGATCGGCGGGCCCCGAACGTGGCGGGTTTGCGGATCATCGACGCTCGGATCGACGGCGGTCCGATGTTCAAGCGGCTCCGGCCGCGTGCCCGCGGCATGGCGCATGTCGTGAAGCGGCGGTTTGCACATATATCCGTGGAAGTGGAATAGAAGAAGCTGTTAGCCATTAGCTCTTAGCTGTTAGCCAGAAGTTGGCGGCTTAGAGTTAACTGCTAATAGCAAATAGCTAACAGCTAAGAGCTTTTGTTATGGGTCAAAAAGTCAATCCAATCGGTTTCCGCACCGGCATCATGATGGGCTGGAAGAGCCGCTGGTATGCCTCGAAGCGCGAGTTCTCCGACTTGCTGATGGAAGATTTCAAGATCCGCAAGTACGTGACGGACAAATATCGCTTCGCCGGCATTCCGACGATCGAGATCGAGCGGACCCGCGACGAAGTGAAGGTCGTGCTGCACGCAGCCCGGCCAGGTGTAATCATCGGCCGCAAGGGCCAGCAGGTCGACCAACTGCAGGACGAATTGCAGAGCCTCGTGGGTCGACGAATCAACATCAAGATTGAAGAGATTGCCCGACCCGAGATTCAGGCTCACCTAGTGGCTGAGGAGATCTCCGAGCAGCTCTCGAAGCGGTCGAGCTTCCGCCGTACGCTCAAGCGCGCGATCGAGCAGACGATGGAAGCGGGCGCAAAAGGAATCAAGATTCAAATCTCGGGCCGCCTTGGCGGTTCGGAAATGGCTCGGCAAGAAAAGCAGATTGCCGGGTCGATGCCATTGAGCACGTTGCGGGCGAAAATCGATTACGGTTTCGTCGAAGCGAAGACGGCTCAAGGCAATATTGGTGTTCAAGTGTGGGTCAATCAAGGCGAATACGAGGACCAGGCCGATGGCGCTGATGCCCAAGAGGGTCAAGCACCGAAAAAGCCAAAGAGGACGTATAAAAGGTAACGCCACGCGGGGTAACCGCGTCGTCTTCGGCGAGTTCGGATTGCAGGCTATGCAGGGCGGCTGGGTAAGCGCCAAACGATCGAAGCGGGACGTGTTGCGGCAACGCAATACATCCGCGGCGAAGGGCGTTTGTACGTCCGTATATTTCCGCACAAGTCGGTGACCTCGATTCCGCTCGAAACCCGCATGGGTAAGGGCAAAGGCGAGCCCGAGTATTGGGCGGCGGTGATTCGGCCGGGCACGATCCTGTACGAATTGGGCGGCGTCACCGAAGCGGCGGCCAAGATGTGCCTGGCGCGACTGGCGCACAAGATGCCGATCCGCGTGCGAATGGTTCGGCGAACGGGTTAATTCGAATACGAAGAAAAGTTAGCCGGCGGGCTTGTCCCGCCGTGTACCAATTATGGCCAAAAGCGAAGACCTCCGTGACATGAGCGATGAGCAACTCGGGCTCACCCTCGTGGAAACCGTCGACAAATTGTTCCGGCTGAAGATTCAGTCGCAGACCGAGCGGCTCGACGCGCCGACCGAAATTCGTCGGAACCGACGGACTGTGGCCCGGATCAAGACCATCCAAAACCAACGAGCGAAGAAAGCGGCCGCAGCCGCGGTTTAGACAAGCAGATTTACCATGCCCAAACGACAAATCATCGGTCTGGTGACCGGCGACAAGATGCAGAAGACGCGCCGCGTCGAGATCGAGCGGCTGGTCCGCCATCCGAAGTACGGCAAGTTTCTCCGTCGCCGGACGGTTTGCCATGTCCACGACGAGAACAACGAATCGCAGATTGGCGACACGGTCGAAATCATCGAATCGCAGCCGCGCTCCAAGACAAAGCGCTGGGACCTGGTGCAGGTCGTGTCGAAGAGCCAGCAGGTAGACATTGCGGCGATGCGAGCGGCCGCCAAGCTTGAGGAAACCGCCGCGGCCGAGGGACAGGTTTAGTTACGCAGGCTTTGATTAGTCGTGCGAGCAATGCCAAGACAAGCGTTTGGGCGGCGAACAGAACACACGCCGCGGTGAAATAACATGATTCAAATGCAAAGTAGACTCGATGTCGCCGACAACACCGGCGCCAAAGAGGTGATGTGCATCAAAGTGCTCGGCGGCAGCCGCAAGCGGGTGGCCGGGCTGGGTGACGTCATTGTCTGCAGCGTGAAGAACACGATGCCGACGAGCGAAGTCAAGAAGAAGGCCGTGGTGCGGGCCGTGATCGTGCGAGTGAAGCACCCGACGCGGCGGCCCGACGGCAGCTACGTGCGGTTTGATTCGAACGCCGTGGTGCTGATCGACGCCGACAAGAACCCGCGCGGCACGCGGATTTTTGGCGCGGTGGCCCGCGAACTTCGCGACCGCCGGTTCATGAAAATCGTAAGCCTCGCCAGCGAGGTGGTGTAAGAGTGAATGACGAATGTCGAATTCCAGAATGACGAATGTGGAATTCTGACTGTGGTAATGAGTCGTGAAGTTTTGGTCATTCGTCATTTGAAATTCGTCATTTGAAATTTAAGCCATGTTGATTCGAAGCGGTGATACCGTCCAAGTGATAACCGGTGCAGACCGGGGCGTGAAGAGTCGCGTGCTCGTGATCGATCGCGCGGCCGGCAAGGCCATCGTCGAAGGCGTGGCGCGCGTGTACAAGCACGTGCGCCGCAGCCAGAAGCACCCGCAGGGTGGCCGGCTCAGCAAAGAGATGCCGGTCCAGCTGTCGAACCTCGCGTTTTACTGCGCGACGTGCGACAAGGGCGTCCGGCTTGGCGCGCGGTTCGTCAAAGACGGCAGCAAGGAGCGCTACTGTCGCAAGTGCGGCACAGGCGTCGGACAGATTGCACCCGCCAAGGCCGCTCACGCGACCGCCAAGTAGCAAACGAACAAGAATTCGCAAAACAAGATTTAGCGGTGGAGCTTGCTCCACGAGTTTAAGAGACGTGTGACGTCATGGCAAAAAAAGAAGCATCCACGGCAACCTCGCCCGCGCCGACCCCACGGTTGCAGGAGCGTTACCAGCAGGAGATCGTGCCCGAGCTCGCCAAGCAGCTCGGCCGCACGAATCCCCACTCGATTCCCAAGCTCGAGAAGATCGTCGTGAGCATGGGCGTGTCGAGCTCGGTGACCGACAAAAAATTGATGGAAGAAGCCGTCAACGCGCTGGGCGAGATCACGGGCCAGAAGCCGGTCCGCTGCAAAGCGAAGAAAAGCGTCGCCAATTTTCGCGTCCGCGAGGGCATGGACCTTGGTGCGAAAGTGACTTTGCGTGGTCGGCGGATGTACGAATTCCTCGACCGTTTGATTTCGCTGGCCCTGCCGCGGGTGCGCGACTTCCGCGGTCTGAAGCCGAATGCCTTCGATGGCAACGGCAACTACAGCCTGGGCCTCAACGAACAGATGGTGTTTCCGGAGCTTAATCCGGACAAGTACACGCGGGTCCAGGGGATGAACATTGCATTTGTGTGTTCCTCGCATTCGAACGACGAATCGCGGGAACTGCTCAAGAACCTGGGCTTGCCGTTCCAACGTGAAGGTACGGCCGCGTAACGATTTTTTCACGCCGTTTTAGGGAAAGACACCCTGTGGCTAGTAAATCCAAGATTGCCAAGGCCAAGCGTCCGCCGAAGTTCAGTACCCGTACCGAGTCCCGCTGCAATTTGTGCGGCCGGCCCCGGGCCGTGTACCGTAAGTTCGGCTTGTGCCGAATTCATTTCCGCGAGTTGGCGGATCAGGGGAAGATTCCCGGCGTGCGGATGGCCAGTTGGTGAGCCGAGAAGAGATAAGAATTGGTGGGCAAGCGAGCAAGCTTGCTCACGTATCCTGGAGTTCATGACAACATGATGACCGACCCGATCGCCGACATGCTAACCCGCATCCGCAATGCGGTGCGGATCGAGCATCCCGAGGTAAACATGCCGCTCTCCAATGTGAAGCGCGGCTTGGCCGAGGTGCTCAAGCGTGAAGGTTACATTTGGGACTGGCACGAAGCTGAGGAAGATGGCGCCGCAGCAAGCAGCTGTCGATACAGCTCAAGTACGGACCGAACGGTGAACGCGTGATCCGCCATATCAAGCGGGTCAGCACGCCAGGCCGCCGGGTCTACAGCCCCGCCACGCGCCTGCGTCCGGTGCTCAACGGTTTGGGTATTTCCATTATCAGCACCAGCCGCGGTGTAATCAGCGACCGCGAAGCGCGGCAACGCAATCTCGGCGGCGAAGTGTTGTGCGAAGTGTGGTAAGACGAAGCTGTTAGCTCTTAGCTATTAGCTGTAAGCCAGAGGTGGCGACAGCTGGGCTAAAAGCTAATGGCTAACAGCTAAGAGCTATTAACATGTCCCGTATCGGCAAAAAACTGATTCCGCTGCCTGCCGGCGTCAAGGTGAATGTCGCCAATGGCGAAATTACCGTCGAAGGCAAGCTCGGCAAATTGCAGTACCAACATCGGCCCGAGATCGAGATCAAGGTCGACTCGGAAAACAATACCGTAGTCTGCTCGCGCGGCAGCGAGGAGCGCGAGATTCGCGCTTACCACGGGCTGACCAGGGCGCTCGTGGCCAACATGATCCAGGGTGTCTCGGAAGGCTACGAGAAGAAGCTTGAGATCCAAGGCGTTGGCTATTTGGGCGCGATCCAAGGCAAGGTGCTTCAGCTACGCGTTGGCTTTGCCAACGAAATTCAGAAGCCGATCCCCGAGGGGCTCAACGTGACTTGCCCCGACCAGACTCACATCGTGATCAAAGGCACCAGCAAGCAACAAGTGGGCCAGTTCGCGGCCGAAGTCCGTGCGGTCCGCAAACCAGAACCTTACAAAGGCAAAGGCATTCGGTACGACGGCGAAGTCGTCCGCCGCAAGGCCGGCAAGACGGCAACGTAATTCAGCCCAGAGTCAAGTGTCTAGAGTCCAGAGCAAGAACTCCGGCTCTCGACTCTCAACTCTCGACACTAGACTCAGATCGACCATGGAACATCAACAAAAAATCGCCGCCCAGCGTCAACGTCGCACGTTTCGCGTTCGCAAGCGCACGCGTGGCACGCAAGAACGACCACGGCTCTGCGTCAGCCGCAGCCACAAGCACATTTCGGCCCAGATCATCGACGACCTGGACGGCAAGACGCTGGCCAGCGCTTCGACGCGCGACAAGCAAATTGCCGGAAAGCTCAAGTACGGCGGCAATCAGTCGGCGGCTCAGATCGTCGGCAAGGCGCTGGCCGAGCGGGCTACCCAAGCCGGCATCACGGCGGTCTGTTTCGATCGTGGTCCGTACAAGTATCATGGTCGTGTAGCCGCGCTGGCGAACGCCGCCCGCGAAGCTGGCCTGCAGTTCTAAACGAACAACCCACACCCCGCATTCACCTAATTCATCGCTTAACTAAGGAAATTCGTCGTGGCAGCCCCTACTAGAGATCGTGTTCAGGGTGAACTTGGCGAGAACATCGTCGCCATCCGCCGTTGTGCGACGGTCGTCAAGGGCGGTCGTCGATTCAGTTTCGCCGCGATGATTGTCGTCGGCGACGGCAAAGGCAAAGTTGGCTGGGGTTACGGCAAGGCCAATGAAGTGCCGCCCAGCGTCGAAAAGGCCCGCAAGGAAGCGATGCGCAGCATGGCCACCGTGCAGCTCGACGGTTCGACGATTCCGCACAAAGTCGATGGCTATTACGGCGCGGCCCATGTGGTGCTCGTGCCCGCTTCGCCCGGTACCGGTGTGATTGCCGGGATGGCCGTGCGGGCCGTCTGCGAGTCGGCTGGCATCCACGACATCCTGACCAAGAGCTTCGGTTCGAACAATCCAGTGTCGCTTGTGAAAGCGACTTTCGCGGCGATCGCTCAGCTGCGACCCAAGCAAGACGTCGAGCGCCTGCGTGGAGTGACGCTGTCATGAATCTGAATGACGTACATCGTGGAGTCCTCAAGCACCGCGCCCCCAAGCGGCTCGGCCGGGGCATTGGCTCGGGGCACGGCAAGACCGCGGGCAAAGGCCACAAGGGCCAGAAGTCGCGGGCCGGCACCTCCTATTCGCCCGCCTTCCAGGGCGGTGCGACGCCGATGGTTACCAAAGTGCCCAAGCGGGGCTTCAATAATAAGTGGGCGATTCGCGTTGCGGCGGTGAACGTTGCCGCGCTCGAAGAGCACTTTGCCGCCGGCGACGAAATCACGCCCGAGACCCTCGTGGCCAAGAACCTCACCAAGGGTCGCTTCGACCAGTTGAAGCTGCTCGGCGATGGCGAATTGACCAAGAAATTCAAGGTCTCGGCCCATCGCTTCAGCGAGTCGGCCAAAGAGAAAATTGAAAAGGCTGGCGGACAGGTAATCGTGCTTCCTGGCCCGGCACCGGTCGTCAAGAATGTCAAGCGGACGAAGAAGAAGACTCCGGCAGCGGCCAAGTAGTACGCTCCCAGGGACGGCGAAAGAATCACCTTGTAAAGGAAGACCTGGCCGACAACTCGTGCACCGTGAAATGGCGGTGCAAACCAGCGGCCTCGGTCGTCGGCAAACTAGCAAGGACGGATCGAGACTATGTGGGAAAAGCTTCGCGTCGTCTGGCAGATTCCCGAATTGCGTCAGAAAATCTTGCTGACGCTCTTGATGCTGGCAATCTATCGCGTCGGTTTTCAGATTCAGCTGCCGATCATCGATCAGGCCGCGGTCAAGCAGTTTGGCAGCCAGACCGGCGGCTTGAGTGACATGTTGGCGGCTGTCGCGGTATTGAGTGCCACGAAACTCGACCAAGTGACGATTTTCGGCCTGGGGATCATGCCCTACATCTCCGCCTCGATCATTTTCCAGCTCTTGGGAAGCGTCTACCCGCCGCTCGAGCAGTTGCAAAAGGAGGGCGAAGCGGGGCGTAAAAAAATCAACGAGTACACCCGGTATGCCACGGTGATACTCTGCTTGTTTCAAAGCTATTTCTACTTGCGATCGTTCATTATTCCGCAAGGGTTTGTCCTGCAAAGCTTTCAAGGTCCCGATGGCGGGATGCTGATGAGCTGGCAAGTGATCTCCGTGTTGACGATGACGGCCGGCACGGTGTTCCTGATGTGGCTCGGCGAACAGATCGACGAGTTTGGCATCGGTAATGGCATCAGCTTGTTGATCATGGCAGGCATCCTGGCCAACATGCCGGGGGCCGGCTGGGAGCTGCTCCAAAAGGCGTCGCTCGAATTGGGCGGCGGCGGTAGCAAGCTCGGCATCGAAGGACTTGTGCTGCTCGCCTGCATGTTTGTCGCGGTGGTGATGGGCGTGGTGTTTATCACGCTGGGCCAGCGGCGGATCCCGATGCAGAGCGCCAAGCACGTTCGCGGCCGCAGAGTCTACGGCGGCACCCGCCAGTATTTGCCGCTCAAAGTGAATCAGGCCGGCGTCATGCCGATCATTTTCGCCAGCAGTTTACTGATGTTCCCGCTGATCATTTTGCAGAACCTGCAGAACGTGCAGTGGAGCGACGGTTACTTCAAGGATTTCATCAACTGGTCCCATGAGGTCTTTCATCGGGGTGGGTTCATCTACAACATCCTCTACCTGGTGATGATCTATTTCTTCTGCTATTTCTGGACGGCAATTACCTTCAACCCGAAAGACATGGCCGACAATCTCAAGAATTTCGGCTCCTTTATACCCGGCTATCGGCCGGGGAAGCGGACCGCCGACTACCTCGAAAAAGTTATGGTCCGGATTACGTACGTCGGGGCCGGATTCCTGGCGGTCGTGGCAATCATTCCGACGCTGATTTCCACTTCGCTTGACGTAGGTTATGTACTGGCCAGCTTTTACGGCGGTACCAGTTTGCTGATTGCCGTGAGTGTAGCGTTCGATCTCGTGCAGAAAATCGACAGCCACTTGGTCATGCGCAACTACAAAGGGCTGCTGGAATAGTCGAGGGTCGAGAGTCCAGTGTTGAGAGCTAGAGTTTTCTGGCTCTCGACTCTCGACTCTTGACTCTAGACCCTCGAATCATGCGCATCGTGTTTTTGGGTCCGCCGGGTGCTGGAAAAGGGACGCAATCCCAACGGCTCAGGGACTATCTCAGCGTCACGCACCTCTCCACCGGCGACATGCTCCGTGAGGCCCACCAAAGTGGCACGGACCTCGGCAAGCAGGCTGCCAGCTATTTTGAAGTTGGCAAGTTGGTGCCGGATCTGGTGGTGGTTGGCGTCGTCGCCGAGCGGTTGGCCCAGGCAGATTGTGCGGACGGTTGCCTGTTCGACGGCTTTCCCCGCACCGTGGCGCAAGCGAAGATTCTCGACGCGATGCTGGCGGAACAGGGAATGCCGCTCGATCTGGTCGTAGCCCTCGACATACCGCATGACGTCGTCTACACGCGGCTGGCAACTCGTGGTCGACCGGACGACGCGGAAGCCACGGTCCGCGCGCGGCTAGAGCAGTATCATACGCTCACCGAGCCACTGGCCGATTACTACGCGGGTCAAGGAATTCTCCGCCGAATCGACGGGACCGGTCTGCCGGAAGAGGTTTTTGAGCGGATCAAGCAGGTCGTCGAAGCGGCCCGCCAGCCGTCGAATTAACGCCGGTTCGATCTCGCGGCGGTGATTGGGTACAATGGGGGCTCGCAACATAAGTGCTGGCGGCGACGGAGTGGTTGTAAGGTGCTGAATCTGAAATCGGATCGTGAAATCGGCCTCATGAGGCAGGCGGGGCTCTGCGTCTGGCAGGCCCACCAGCTTGTTCGCGATATTGTCCGTCCCGGCGCCACGACCGGCGACATCGACGCTGCGATCACGGACTATTTCGCCCGTTGCGGTGCCGAGCCGCTGTTTCTCAACTATCCGAATCAGGAGGTGGGCAAAGTACCGTTCCCCGCCGCCACTTGTACTAGCGTCAATGAGCAAGTGGTCCACGGCATTCCGAACAACAAGCCGCTTTTGGAAGGCGACGTCGTCAGCGTCGACACGGGCTGCCGACTTAACGGCTGGTGTGGCGATGCGGCCTGGACCTATCCGGTCGGCCAGATTTCGCCCGCCGTGCAGCGGCTTTTGGACGTGACCGTCGGCACGCTCGATTTGGCGATCGAATTGATGGGCACCAAAAGCAAGTGGAGCCAGGTGGCCCGCGAAATGGACATCTACGTCCGCGACCACGGCTACCACACGGTGGAGTGCTTCGTCGGCCACGGTATTGGCCGGCAAATGCACGAAGATCCGCAGGTGCCGAATTTTTTGAGTCGCGGCTTGCGCGGCAGCGGCGATTTCCGCCTCGAGCCGGGCCTGGTGATTGCGGTCGAGCCGATGGTCAACGTCGGCACCAAGCGCGTCAAATTGATGCGTGATCACTGGACCCAATCGACAGCCGATGGCAAACCGAGCGCCCATTTCGAGCACACGATCGCCATTACCCGCGATGGCCCGCTGCGGCTGACCGAAGCACCGACTCCGGCGGAAGCCGCGAGCCTGGTGGTGTAACTTCGCTGCTTGCCGCCCTCCGTTAGCCGGCGGGCTCGTCCCGTCGCGTCCTCCGGTGGCAATTCAGCGGTAGAGTGACTGGATTGTTTCCGTCGAAAGCAGGGGTTTTTGGGCAATTGGCGAACTTCCAAGCCGCAAGGCAAATTCCATTCCAGGAGCCCTTGTCGGACCCCGCCCGGCCCCCGTATACTCAATCGTTTTCCACCAGTCCGAGAAGAATGTCCCACCAGCTTGCGGCCGGTGGGTTTCCGTTCGTGCCGGTTGTGTCTCGTTTCGTCGAGTGAGAGTTGCCATGAAAGTCCGTGCCAGCGTCCGCCGTGTCTGCGATAAGTGCAAGATCGTGCGCCGCCGAGGTGTGGTCCGCGTCGTGTGCAGCAATCCGCGCCACAAGCAGCGGCAGGGTTAATCGGCAGACGGGTTAGTCGGCGAGCGGCATTTATCGGCAAGTGGTCTTATTCGGCGGACGGCCTCGTTCGGCTTATAGCGTCTCAACTCGTCGGTTGATCTGCTGGAAGTCGATCGTGTTTGAGATGGTTTAGTATTCGTTGGGGAGTTTAATCGCATGCCACGTTTGCAAGGTGTCGACATTCCGCCAGATCGTCCGATGGTCATATCGTTGACCTACCTATACGGCGTCGGGCCGAAGACGGCGCGCGAGCTGTGCCACAAGGCGGGCATCGAACCGCAGGTACGGGCACGCGAATTGGGTGAAGACGAAGTCGCGCGGCTCGCGGCATTGTTGGACAAGGACTACGTCGTCGAAGGACAGCTGCGACGCCAGGTCGCTCAGAATATTTCGCGTCTGCGTGACATCGCCTGTTACCGTGGCGTGCGGCATCGTCGCGGATTGCCGGTACGCGGTCAGCGCACACGCACCAACGCGCGTACACGCAAGGGACCCAAGAAGACGGTCGCCGGCAAGAAGGGCGTGAAGGATTTGCGGTAATACAATTTAGCGGCAGGGAGTTGCAATTATTTCCGAAGTGCTCCCGTCGTCCGCTTGCGGTTTAGCTCACCAATTCGCTCGACGCATCATCATCAAAAGCCTCGAGTTCACGATTCAGGACATGTTTCATGGGTAAAGAAAAGACATCCGACAAACCTGCCGCCAAGAAGAAGGCCAAGCGGAGTGTTTCGATCGGCATCGCCTACATCGAAGCCACGTTCAACAACACGACCGTGACGATCACCGACACCAAGGGTGACACGCTTTGCTGGGCCAGCGCCGGCACAAGCGGCTTCAAGGGCAGTCGCAAGAGCACGCCCTTCGCCGGTCAGTGTGCCGCTCAACAGGCAGCTGACAAAGCAAAGAAATACGGACTCAAGGAAGTCGAAGTTCGGGTCAAGGGCCCGGGTAGCGGGCGCGAAAGCGCCATCACGTCGCTCGAGGCAGCCGGCTTGAAAGTTAAATCCATCGAAGACATTACACCGCTGCCCCACAACGGCTGTCGGCCCCGCAAGAAGCGCCGCGTTTAGGCGAAGTGAGTACGGTGAATAAGTGAGTAGGTACAGTCGACGAACACCTACCACCTACTCACCTACTCACCAGCGTACGAGTAAAGTAGCCCAATTCATAAAGTTACGAACCACCAGAACCCCACCCACTCATGGCACGATATACCGGTCCCGTTTGTCGACTTTGCCGCCGCGACGGCTTGAAGCTGTTCCTCAAGGGCACGCGCTGCGACTCGCCGAAATGCGCAGTTTGAGCGCCGCGAGGCCCCGCCGGGAATGCACGTCCAGCGCCGCACGAAGCTCACTGACTATGGTGTCCACCTGCGCGAGAAGCAGAAGGTCAAGCATTATTACGGCGTACTGGAACGGCAGTTCCGCAAGTATTTCCACCACGCGACCAGGAGCAAAGGAAATACGGGGAACCAGCTGTTGGCGCTCTTGGAGTGCCGGCTCGACAACATCGTCCATCGGCTCGGCTTCGGTCAGAGCCGCAGCCAGGCCCGCCAGTTGATTTGCCACGGCCACATCACCGTCAATGGCCGCCGGGTCGACATCCCGAGTTATCAGGTTCGCATCGGCGATTTGATCCGCGTGAAGAATCGGGCCAAGAGCCTCGATCTGGTCCGCGGCGCGATGGCCGAGTCGAACCGCGACGTCCCCGATTTCCTCACACGCAGCGATTCACAAATCCCCGAAGGCATTGTTAGCCGGTTGCCCTCGGCCGATGAAGTATCCATTCCGGTTCAGACCCAGTTGATCGTCGAGCTTTGCTCGCGGTAGTGTACCGAGCTTTGCTCGCGGTAGTTTACGCTTTGCTCGCGCTAATATTCGGAGCTTCGCTCGCGTTAGTTGCAGAGTGTTGCTCGCGTTCGTTGCCGCGTTTTGCTCGCTTAAGTTTCGGAGTTGTGTTCCCCGGTTGGCAGAGGGAGAGATAGGAGTCGAGCGACCCGGCCTGCTCACCTACTCGCCGATACACCAACCGTCCGTAGCACAGCCCCCTTCCCCAGGAGAAACCTCATGCATATCCGATGGCGTGGATTGGAATTGCCCAGCACCGTAGTTTGCGATGCGTCGACGCTCAGCGCGACGTACGGAAAGTTCGTCGTCGAACCGTTCGAGCGAGGATTTGGCTCGACGATCGGCAACGGCTTGCGCCGCATTTTACTCTCGAGCCTCGAGGGTAGCGCGGTCACACAGATCAAAGTACATAATGCCCAGCACGAATTCACGACCATGAAGGGCGTCCTCGAGGATGTTACCGACATCGTGCTCAACGTGAAGTCGCTGATCGTCAAAAACCACAGCGATTCGACGCGTGTGCTGCGGGTCGAAAAGAACACCGCCGGCCCGATCACTTCGGCTGATATCGAGACCGACGAATCGGTCGAGGTGCTCAATCCGGGCCATTTGCTCGCCACGCTCACCGACGACGTGAAGTTCGTCATGGAGATGGTCGTCGAGAATGGTCGCGGCTACATCCCCTCGACCGAGCACAGCCAGAATATCCAGGAGATCGGCATCATTCCGATCGACGCGGTCTACAGCCCGGTTGTCCGCGTGCGTTACGGCATCGAAGAAACCCGCGTCGGCCAGAAGACGAACTACGATAAGCTGACGATCGAGATTTGGACCAACGGTTCGGTGGCGCCGGAGATGGCGCTGGTCGAGGCGGCCAAAATTCTCCGCAAACATCTCAATCCGTTTGTGCAGTACACGGAGCTTGGTGCACAGGTTCGTTCGCCGGCCCGCGGTATGAGCACCGGCATCGACGCCGCGATGGAAGCCAAGTTGAACATGAGCCTCGCCGAGTTGATGCTTTCGGTGCGGGCGGGCAACTGCCTCGAATCGGAAAACATCATGACGGTCCGCGACCTGGTTCGCCGCAGCGAAGACCAGCTGCTCGAAGTCCGCAATTTCGGCGAGACGACCCTCACCGAAGTCAAAGAAAAGCTGCGCGAATTGGGTCTCCACTTGGGAATGCGGTTGCCGTCAGCGGCGGCAGCTGTCAGCGCCGTTTAGAAATCGCAGATCGAAAGCAGTTGATGGCAGAACCCAGAGTTTCTGGCATCATCGATCTTCAATCAAACATCAAACACTTAGTGCCACCATGCGACATCGACGTAAAGGCCGGATCCTCGGCCGCAATCCGAGCCATCAGCGGGCCCTGTTGAAGTTCCTCACCAGCGCGCTGTTTCTCACCGAACGCGACGCCGAGTTCGACGACAACAAGCCGAAGGTCAAGGGCCGGATCATCACCACGATCTCCAAGGCCAAGGAAGTCCGCCCGCTGGTCGAGAAGTGCATCACGCTGGCCTGCCGCGCGCAGTTGGCCGAAGACGCTGCCCGCGAATTCGGCACCACCGCGGATCGCGGCAGCGACGAGTGGAAGAAGTGGCGCAAGAGCGAGCGCTGGTCAAAATGGAACGCGGCGATCGCGCCCTCGTTGGCGGCACGTCGTCGGGTCCTGATGCTGATCGGCGACAAGCAGGCCGTGAGCGTCTTGTTCCGGGAAATCGCCCCGCGGTTCGTTGATCGGCCGGGCGGATACACACGCATCGTGCGACTGGCCAAGCCGCGGCTTGGCGATGCTGGCACTCGGGCGATGCTCGAATTGGTCGGCGTCCGGGACCGCGTTATTGAACGCAGCGTCCGTCCGTCGTTTGAAAGCGAGCCCGAACCGGCCGCTGCCGCTACCTGATGCGGCCAAAGCCATTTCTCAGTTAGCCGGCCGGCTTGTCCCGGCGCAAAATGGCGTGGAGTCACGCCAGGACAAGCCCGCAGCCAACTCGCGCGTGCTAGCGATTGCCATCCCGCGGTTTCTCAACCCGCCGTCGCCCCTCTCGCATTGACGCTAGCGATGCGATTTTCTACCCTACGCGGCCCTCTTCCTCCTCGACCGAATCACGTTCTGCGGCCGCGCGGCGGTGCCGATCGCGCCTGCCTATGCGGATCGAAATGCGAATTGCTTATCTCACTATCGCGATCGTTGTTTTCACGCTCGCCGGCGGCTGCCGCCTGCTCAGCGACGAGGCGGTCGTGCATGGTACGTCGCCGCTAAAGCCAGCCAGGTCGTCGCCCGACAGTATGCAGATGGAGGTTATCTGGGCACGCTGTCCACTCAACGACGAGGAGATGAACGACACGGTTTGGGCAGAGATTGACGAAACTCAAGTCGCGCCGGACGTGCATCGCGAGCTGGCGAGGAATGGTTTCCGGGTCGGCGTGATCGCAGGCACGCCGCCCGACGCCATCGCCCGCGTGCTCAACATGAGCTCCGCCGACGCGCCGACGGCCCAGGATAATCCCGGTCTGCAGTCGCTCGACCTGGTTCACGAGAGCAAGATCCACGGCAACCGCCGCAATCTGCGCCGCGGCGAGCGGATGGAGATTCGCGCTTCGGAAAACATGGACTCGATGCCGTTGCTCCTCAGTCGCGGTCGGGAGCTGGGCGGCCGCACGTTCCGCGACGCCCAGGCGATCTACGCACTCACGATCGATCCCCAGCCGGACCAGAGCGTGAAGGTGGAAGTAACGCCAGAGATTCATTCGGGCCCATCGCAAATGCGCTGGTCGGGTGGCGAGGACGGAATGGACGTTGTGTTGCGGCAAATGCCGACGCGCGAGCGCGAGGTGTTCGAATCAATGCGATTCGACATTCGTCTCGCGCCTGGCCAAATGTTGATGCTTGCCATGCTGCCCGAGTCCGATTGTCGGCCGGGGTACTATTTCCACAGTGCCGACTCGGCGGCCGGACGTGAACAGAAGATCGTGCTGATTCGGCTGGCACAGGTGCCGCAGAGCGACACGTTCGACGGCCTGGTCAGTAGGTGAGCCGTCTTGAAGGCACATAACGACCAGTGGCACGCGACAGAAAGTGCAGTCTGGCCCCTCCTCGGAACCGACTGATTGGCGGGCCTCGCCGCGGAGCTGTGGGAAGCGAGTGGGGGCTCCCCGCTGGGGAAAAACCCCGCTAGAATGGTTGCTCCCGGTTTTACAGGCCCCTTTTTCGGCCGGCCCTGTTTTCTTGACTAGCTCGGTCCGGCCGAGCCAACATATCGTTCGAGGAGAAACACCATGCCGCTCGTCCCCATGCGTTTGCTTTTGGATCATGCCGCCGAGAATGACTATGGTCTGGCTGCATTTAACGTCAACAACATGGAGCAGATCCAGGCGATTCTGGAAGCGGCCAAAGAAACCGATTCGCCGGTCATCGTCCAGGCCTCGCGCGGCGCGAAACTATTGCCAGGACAACTACCTGCGCCACCTGATGATCGCCGCCTCGGAGCTTTACCCGCTGATTCCGATCGCCATGCATCAGGACCACGGCAACAGCCCCGAGACCTGCAAGAGCGCGATCGACAATGGGTTCACTTCCGTGATGATGGATGGCTCGCTCAAGGCTGACGGCAAGACGCCGGCCGACTTCGATTACAACGTCGCCGTGACCAAGGAAGTCGTCGAAGCGGCCCACGCGATGGGCGTCTCGGTCGAAGGCGAACTCGGCTGTCTCGGCTCGCTCGAGCATGGTGGCGGCGAGAAGGAAGATGGCCACGGCGCCGAGGGCGTCCTCACGCACGACCAGCTGCTCACCGACCCGGAAGAAGCCGAGCGGTTTGTCGCCGAGACGGGCGTCGACGCGCTGGCCGTGGCGATCGGCACCAGCCACGGTGCGTACAAGTTCACCAAGAAGCCGACCGGCGAAGTGCTCGCCATGGATCGCATCGAAGAGATTCACCGCCGGCTGCCGAACTGCCATCTCGTGATGCACGGCTCGAGCAGCGTGCCGCAGGATTTGCAGGACGTGATCAATCAGTTCGGCGGCAAGCTGAAGCAGACCTGGGGCGTGCCGGTCGAAGAGATTCAGCGTGGCATCAAGCACGGCGTGCGGAAGGTGAACGTCGACACTGACAACCGGCTGGCGATCACCGGCGCGATCCGCAAGGTGCTCGCCGAAACGCCCGAGAAGTTCGACCCCCGCGACTACCTCAAGCCGGCCCGCGACGCGATGAAAAAAGTCTGCGTCGCCCGCATGACTTCGTTCGGCCAGGCCGGCTGGGGCTCGAAGATCAAGCCAGTCTCGATCGACAAGTTCTCCAGCTACTATGCGATGGTGTAGATTCAGCCGCTACCTCATTTGCCGGCGTGGTAGAATAGCGATATGAGTACCCTCACTCGCATATTGACCGCTAGCGATCTGTTCCAGATGCCGAACAATGCATATCGGCTGGAGCTGATCGAAGGGGAACTTCGACCAATGACACCGGCGGGTAGTGTTCACGGATTTCTGACGGTCGAGATTTCTGCCCGGTTGCGGGAACACTCGCATCAACACAAATTAGGGGGTGTCGTCGGCGCGGAAACCGGATTTCAAATTGGTCGCAATCCCGATACTGTACTCGCGCCCGACGTTGCCTTCATTCGGAAAGAGCGGCTTTCCGTAACTGGAATTCCAAACGCATTTTATCCTGAAGCGCCCGCATTGGTCGTGGAGGTAGTATCTCCGAGTGATACAGCTGAGGAAGTCGACGACAAAATGCGTCGCTGGTTTGCCGCGGGTGTGGAGTTGGCTTGGGTTGTCTATCCGACTGGCCGGTCTGTAACTGTCTACAGGGGCCTAACTGACATCCGAGTGCTTACGGAGACGGACACACTCGAAGGTGATGGTGTGATTTCCGGATTTAGTTGTCGCGTCGGCGATCTATTTGCAGTGCTGGATCCGCAATAAGCATCAATATAGCGAGGGAACGGTATGAGGCTGCATTTATTCATTGCAATCACGCTCGTCTTTGCGTCTGTTTCTTGCGCTGATGATTGGCCGCAGTGGATGGGGCCCGAGCGCGACAACGTCTGGCGCGAAGAAGGGATTGTTGACCAAGCTCCCGGAAGGCGGGCCGAAAATCGCGTGGCGTACGCCGGTGGCTGGCGGCTATGCCGGGCCGGCGGTCAAGGACGGCAAGGTCTACGTCACCGACTACGCGACTAGCGACAACGTGAACGTCGCCAACTTCGAGCGGAAGGAATTCACCGGCGTCGAACGCGTGCTCTGCCTCGACGAAGCCACCGGCAAGGAGCTTTGGAAGTTCGAGTACCCGGTCAAGTACACGATCTCCTATCCGGCCGGACCGCGGTGCACGCCCGCGGTCGCCGACGGCAAAGTCTACACGCTCGGCTCCGAAGGCGATCTCTACGCACTCGACGCGGCGACCGGCGAAAAGCTTTGGTCGCATAACTTCGGCAAAGAGTACGGCGCGAAGACCGACATCTGGGGCTACGCCAGCCATCCGCTCGTGGACGGCAACAAGCTGATCTGTATTGTCGGCGGCGAAGGAAGTTTGGTGGTCGCCTTCGACAAAGATAGCGGCAAGGAAATCTGGAAGAATCTCACCTCGCCTTTGCAAGGCTACGCGCCGCCCGCCATTCTCGAAATCGCCGGCCAGCGGCAACTCGTGCTGCTGCGGTCCGACGCGGTGACCGCGCTCGAACCGGAATCGGGCAAAGAGATCTGGTCCGTTCCGTACCAGTCGGACAACGGCCTGGTGGTGATGACGCCTATCCTGGCGGGCGACCACCTGTTTGTGGGCGGCTATTCCGACAAAAATATGCTGGTTAAGCTCGCGGCCGACGGCCAGAGCGCCGAGCCAGTCTGGAACGAGAGTTCGCTGCATGCCCTGTCGCCGATCAACGTGCAGCCCACGCTTGAGGGCGACGTGATGTATGGATTCGACCAGGATGGCAAACTCTATGGCGTCAAGCTTCCGTCCGGCGAGCGGCTGTGGAATACCAGCGAGCCGCTGGCCGAACGGCCGCCCCGCAGCGGCACGGCCTTCATCATCCGCCAGGCCGATCGCTACTGGCTGTTCACCGAGAACGGCGACTTGATTCTCGCCAACCTCACGCCCGAGGGCTACCAAGAACTCGGTCGGGCCCATGTGATCGAACCGACGGGCGACGCCTTCGGCCGGAATGTAGTCTGGTGCTCACCGGCGTTTGCCAACAAACGCATGTACGTCCGCAACGACAAGGAATGCATCGCAGTGGATTTGGCGGCCGAGTGAGCATCGAGTGGGAAGCTCCTGCTCGCTTTCAAATCGGCTGGCCGAAGCCGATGTCGTGCCCGTCGAGGTCCTGGATGCCGAATTCGAGGATGTCGTAGGGCTTCACACCCAGGCCGTAATCGATCTTCGCCCCGGCGGCGACGAGTTCATCGTGCAATGCCTTGGCATCATCCACCCAGAAGTACGCGTTCCACATCTGGTGGACGATCTTCCAATAGGGCGTGATCTTGCTCGGGTCGTCGGCCTTGGCGAGCATCAAGTAGTGTCCGTCACGATTCGTGATGCAGAAGTGGGGCGGGTCGCCATAAAACTTGTCGTAGCTGAAACCGACGCAATCGCGAAAGTAGTTGGCCGACGCCACCACGTCGCTCACCAACAAAACCGGCGCACTCGCGGTAATTTTCGGCATGTTATTTCCTCGCAGTCATTCACGATTTGAACTTGTCGAACTTCATGCTCTTGAGCCCCGACCGGATCAGTGTAAACAAGAGGATACCCAGTGCCGCACCCGCGGCGTCGGCCAGCCAATCCCATACGCTGGCAGTGCGGCCGAACAGGGGCTGCGTCACTTCGTCCAGCGCTGCGAACGCGATGATCGCCAGCCAGGCGAATCGCAGATGCCGCCCGTTAAGCCAGCCGGTCGATGCCTGCCAGGCCATCGCCAGCAGCCAGGCGAGCACCATGTAGGCGAAGAAATGGGCCAGCTTGTCGGCTTGGTTGCGAGGCAGCAGCGGAAAGCTGGGCGGTAGGTGCGTGCTTGTCACGAGTACAAACACGTAGCCCGCCAGTAGCACCTTCCACAGCGTGGCACCCAGGGACTTGTGGGGAGATATGTTCGTCATGGGCGGAAAATCGTTTGCATGCTGGTGGTCCGGGAAGGTAAATTATGCGAAGCAATTGCGGACCGCACCAGTCTCGTGTCGTCCGCTTGTTTTATCGCCGGACTCTTCCTTAGACTAGGTGCGACTATGTCACGCTTTCCCGTTCCGCTGCCGCGTCGCTATTCGTCCTCTTATCGCGGCGGCGACCCCAGCGGCCGGCAGGCATTTGGCGGCTCCCAGCGGAGCAGCTTCAAGACCCGTCTGATCATCGCGGCGATCATCGCCATTTTCGCCCTCGTCTCGTACTACGGCAATCCGGGCGACGAGAACAAGATCACCGGCGAAAAAGAACGCGTTGTCTTCAACGAAGAAGCGGACGAAGTGGCAATGGGCCTGCAGGCCGCCCCGGAAATGATCCAGATGCACGGCGGCCCCTCGCGCGACGCCGCGGCCCAGGCGAAGGTTTCGCAGATCGGCAACGAACTGCTGGATGGGCTCGACCAGATGCTGGCCAAGGAAGGACGCACCAATCCCTATCGCAATAATTTCCGCTTCACCCTGTTGGCCGATCCAAAAACGGTCAACGCGTTTGCTTTGCCCGGCGGGCAGGTGTTCATCACCGCGGCGCTGTTTCGCGATCTGGAGACCGAAGGTCAGTTGGCGGGCGTCTTGGGTCACGAGATGGGCCACGTCATCGAACGGCACGGTAACAAGCGGATGGCGCAGGGCCAACTGCTGCAAGGTCTCGCTGCGGCCGGCGGCGTTGCGGGCGGCGATCAGCAAAGCGCGCAAATGGCCCAGGCCGTCGCCCAAATGGTGCAAATGAAATACGGACGGGGCGACGAGCTCGAATCCGACAAGTGGGGCGTGCGGCTCACGTATCTGGCCGGCTACGATCCGCAGGCAATGATCGGTGTGATGAAAGTCCTCGAAGCGGCTGGCGGCGAAGGTCCACCCGAATTCTTCAGCACGCATCCCAAGCCGGCCAATCGCGTCGGCTACATCAAGCAGGTGATCGCCGAAGAATTTCCCGAAGGCGTGCCGAGCGGACTGAAGAAGTGAGAGACGTCACGATTCTCTCCGGTGGCCAGACCGGCGCGGACCGGGCCGCGCTCGACTTCGCCATCGAATTCGGCCTCGTGCACGGCGGATGGTGCCCGCGCGGTCGCGTCGCCGAAGATGGTCCGATCGACGAGCGCTACCAACTCGTCGAGACTCCCTCCCGACGCTACGACCAGCGGACTCGCTGGAACGTCCGCGATAGCGATGCGACCGTCGTGTTCACGATCCAGCGCGAGGCGACGGGCGGCACGGCGCTGACGCTCGCCCTGGCCGAGCGGGCCGGCAAACCGTATCTGCATCTGTCCGGCGAGACCGCTTCAGCGGTCGGGACCGATCCTGTCGAAGAACTCCTCGCCTTCATCTCCCAGCACGAGGTGACGCGGCTGAATGTCGCAGGACCGCGGGAATCCCAAGAGCCGCTCGTGGCCGCGTTCGTCCGCAGCGTGCTCGTCGCGGCGCTCGACCGCAGCGAGCCCAGCGAGTAACTTGAAAGGCATGAAGCTCGAAATCTCGCCGCAGAAAACGCGCATTGGCTGGATCGGCACCGGGGTGATGGGCCATTCGATGTGCAGCCATCTGCTCGACGCCGGCTATCAGGTCACCGTCTTTAATCGCACGACATCGAAAGCAGACGGCCTCTTCGGGCGCGGCGCCCGGTGGGCCGGCTCGCCGCGCGAGGTGGCGGCGGCGAGCGACATCGTGTTTACGATTGTCGGCTATCCGCAGAGACGTCCGCGAAGTGTTTCTTGGCGACAAGGGCGTGCTCGCCGGCGCCGCCACGGGCAGTGTGCTGATCGACATGACGACCAGCGAGCCGGCGCTCGCCATCGAGATCGCCGCAGCCGCGACCAAGCGTGGCGTGACGAGCATCGACGCACCGGTTTCCGGCGGCGACGTCGGCGCCAAGAACGGCACGCTCTCGATCATGATCGGCGGCGACGCGGACACGGTCGCGGCACTCGAACCGCTCTGGAAACTCATGGGATCGAAATGGATCCGGCAGGGAGGTCCCGGCGCCGGCCAACACACCAAGGTGGTCAATCAAACGCTCATCGCTTCGAACATGATCGGCGTCTGCGAGGCGCTCTTGTATGGTTACAAAGCGGGCCTCGATCTTAACACGGTGCTCGAATCGGTCGCCTCCGGCGCGGCGGGCAGCTGGTCGCTCTCGAACCTCGGCCCGCGGATCATTGATGGCAATTTTGATCCCGGCTTCTTTGTCGAGCACATCCTGAAAGACATCGGCATCGCACTCGAAGAATCGCGGAAAATGGGGCTCAAGATGCCCGGCCTCGAACTGGCGGAGCAGTTGTACCGCGAGGTGGCCGCCCAGGGAATGGAACGCCACGGCACCCATGCCTTGATCCTGGCGATGGCAAAGATATCGGGCGTCGATTGGAACGGCCCGGGCATTTAGCCTTACGACGAGCAGCAACGGCGAAACTCCGGTTCTGAGATCGTGATGCCTTCGCGGACGAGCTCGACGAGGAGCGGCTGTGTGGGCCAGCCGACGGAGCGGAGTAGCTCGTCGAACGCGTCTTGGGGGCATTCGCCGTGCAGTTCGAGCCGGTGGAGGCGGCCGGCGAAGTCGAACAGGTGGCCGTCGACGTGCCAGCGATTGGATGCATCGGGGTCGAGGACGACCCGGCTCACTTGCTCGCATCGCCCGAGACGACAAACGAGCCATCGAGTTCGAAGATCATCCCCGGCAGTTGCTCAAGCGCCGACGCAGCATCTTCCCAAGTGCACGCGAACGATGCCTCCTTGGGATCGGCGAACAGATTGACGTGGAAGTGATACATCGAATTCATTTGGCGAGCGCAAGCGAGCCGGGTCGTCCTCGACCCCGATCAGGGCATCCACACTATCGTACGCTGCCTGGCGATGTACGAAAACGCATTGTTCAAATACGGCTCGTCATGGATGGCAAGGTTGGAGCCTTCCTCCGCCCACCACGAGGCCCCTGCTTGAATCGGCCATTTGTCGCTGAGTGCCTGTCCCAGCCAGCGCTTCACGAGTCGCCGTACTTTCTCGCCATGCACTTCGGGCACGATGTCGCACAATAGGTGTACATGATCGGGTGCAGCGGAGCAGACGCGATAACCCCAACTTCCGCGGACACAGATTTGCGGTAAAGCCGTCTCAACGAATTGTCGTTGCTCGACCGAGAGGAATCGCGGCGGAAACTTCATTCGGCCACGAGCCGAGTCTTCGCGCTCGATCTTCGGGGGAACGAACTCGCTGCCGCGATCATTATGCTCTTTGTCGACGTTGGGGCGCGAGCCGCCGTGAAGGCGAGTGCCGTAGGTGCCGAAGGTGATGTGCCAGGTCGTATGGGCGGAGTCGAGGGTTTGGCGTGGGAATTCTTGTGGCATGGCGGTGTCGGCTCAACTCAACATTTTCTCGGGGGCGGGGACGCCCCGGCTCGCGCCCACGGCTAATCAGCCGGCAGCTTGTGCCCCATCTTGTCGCGCTTCGTGGCCATGTACTCCGCGTTGTGCTCGTGGATCGGGCCGACGATCGGGATCTGGTCGACCACCTCCAGATCGAAGCCGCCGTAGATGAAGGCGTCGGTCTTCTTCGGGTTGTTGGTGAGCAGCCGCACCTTTCGCAAACCGAGATCCTTCAAGAGTTGGATACCGACGCCGTAGTCGCGCGGGTCGGCCTTGTAGCCGAGCGCGATGTTCGCCTCGACCGTGTCGAGCCCCTGATCTTGCAGGGCGTAGGCTTTGATCTTCTCGACGAGCCCAATGCCGCGACCTTCTTGCGGCAAGTAGACCAGCACGCCGGCTCCTTCGTTCTGGATCATGTCGAGCGCCATGTGAAGCTGGTCGCCGCAGTCACAGCGGAGCGACTCCAAGAGATCGCCCGTGAAGCAGGAGGAATGCAGCCGCACGAGCGGGGCGGCCGACTTCTCCGGCTCGCCGAGCACGAACACCATCGGCTGCTGCGTTTCGTATTTCACTCCGTAGGCGATGATCTTACCGGTGCCATATTTGGTCGGTAGCAGTGCCTCGGCCTCGCGGTAGACGAGCTTCTCGCGCACGCGGCGGTGGGCGATCAACTGCTCGATCGAAATGATCGGCAACTCGAACTTCTGGGCCAGTGCCGCCAGTTGGTCTCGATCGGCCCGGTCGCCCGTCTCATTGAGCACTTCGCACAGCACGCCGGCCGGCATCATCCCCGCCATCCGCGCGAGGTCGACCGCCGCCTCGGTATGTCCCGCCCGGCGGAGCACGCCGCCCTCTTTGGCCACGAGCGGGAACAAGTGTCCCGGCCGATTGAAATCGAGCGGGGTCGAAGTCGGGTCGCAGATCGAGAGGATTGTCTTGGAGCGTTCGGCCGCGGTGATGCCGGTCCGCGTCGAGCGGTGGTCGACCGGCACAGTGTAGTTGGTCCCCAGCGGAGCGGTGTTGGCCTCGACCATCGGGTGGAGCGAGAGCCGTTGGCTCACTTCGGGCAGGATCGGCATGCAGAGCTGCCCCCGCCCATAGGTGATCATGAAGTTGACCGTCTCGGTCGAGGCTTTTTCGGCCGCGCAGATGAAGTCCCCCTCGTTTTCGCGGTCCTCGGCGTCGACGACAATCACCACCCGGCCGTCGCGGATCGCGTCGACGGCTTCTTCAATCGTGGAAAAACGGCTGGGCACGCCGACCCCTTTCAAATTGCGACAATCGGGCCAAAACACGGTCAATCGGGCCGAGCTATTCGCCCGCACCGCGGACTCTTATTATAGGGGTTCGGGGAAGGGTCCACCAACGGCCACGATTTTGGGCGGAAGCGGAGAGCAAACAGATGATCAATAGACACGCGCGGTGGTTTTCAGGTTCTCTGGCGGCAGCTGTCGGCGTGCTGCTCGCGGCGTCGCTAGCCATGGCCGACGAAGCGTACGACGTGATCTCGGATCAAGTCTACATGGAACGAGAGTCGGGGCCGTTGAAGGCCGACGTTTACGTTCCCCGCGGCGAAGGCCCGTTCCCGGCGATGATCGTCGTCCATGGCGGCGCCTGGGCCAGCGGCACCAAGTCGCAACTCGCGGGCATTGCCCAGGGTCTCGCCAAGCTCGGCTACACCGCCGCCGCGATCAGCTATCGGCTCGCCCCGCAAGATGCCTTCCCAGCCCAAGTCTATGATTGCCAGGCGGCGGTCCGCTGGCTGCGTGCCAACGCCGCCAAATATAAAGCCGATCCTGATCGTATCGGCGGTTACGGCTACTCAGCCGGCGGCCATTTGGTCGCCATGCTCGGGGCGATGGATGATGACGACTTCCGCGAACCGGGCATTCCGGACGACGCGCCGAGCGCCCGGCTGCAGATCGTCATCGCGGGCGGAGCGCCGTGCGACTTCCGCATGCTGCCGGCCGACAGCGAACGGCTGGCCTACTGGCTGGGCGGCACACCCGCCCAAAAGCCCGACGCCTACGAGCAGGCATCGCCGTCGAAATATGTCACGTCGGACGACCCGCCGATGTTTTTCTTCCACGGTGCGGACGATGACATCGTGCCGATCCGCAGTCCGCAACGGATGGTCGAAGAGTTGAAGCAGGCGGGCGTGCCGGTGGAGTTCTATGAAATTGCCGGTGCGGGGCACATGGGCGCGGTGGCCGACCGCGACGCGCTGCTGCACGCCCTGGCATTTGTCGAGCGGAATCTGCACGCGAAGACGGCAGCGGTTGGCGATGACGGCAATGGAGAGAAAGCCGCAACCGGGAGCGCGTCCGCTCATGGCCAGTGACCCGAAGCACACCGACGCGGACGCTGCCGAGGCGAATCGATCTTCATTTGCCCCCCTGGGCCGGGAGGAATATGTCGAGCAGGCACATTTTTTCAGCGCCCTGGCCGAACAGCTCCGCGAAAATGTGCCGATGCAGGAGGTGCTGGGCTCGGTCCGCGAAGAAGTGCTCGCCACGACCAAGCTGCCGATGGCGATCGACTTTCTGCTGGCCGAGCTGCGACACGCCGGCATTCTCGGCTCGGCGATGGCCCGGCTCGAGCATTACTTCACGCCGTTTCAGATCTTCGTGATCCAAGAATCGGAGGCCGAGCGGCGGCGTTTCGATTTGCGGATTGGGCTCGAGATTCTGCGGCGCGAGGCCGAGTATCGCGCCGAGTCGCCGACGCCGCAGGGGCTGTTCCTGTTTCAGCTCGAAGCGATCAGTCGCAACCGACTTGGCTACGATCGCGGCCTCGAGGCGGTGGCCCGCGATCCGGGCTTCGACCCTATGTGGAGCAATTGGATTCGCACGATGCGCCGACAAATTGGCATGGTCGATCTGGCGGACCTGATCTACGTCCACAGCGAGTACTACTACCAGCGAGCCGGGTCGTCCTCGACCCCGAGCGGAAGCGCTGCGCGAAAACGTGTCCTAAATGAAGCGGTCTCGGTCGGGGCCGAAGACGACCCGGCTCGCGACACTCGCGGTGCTGACTCGGACGCGGAGCGAGGCATCGTCCTCTTTGGCGAGCGCGAAGGCCGCATTGCACTGGCCAACCGCCGCAAGGACCCCCTGTTCCTGTTCGCGTCGCTCCATCGGCAACTGGGCTACCCTGAGGTCCCGCGGCCGCGGCCCGTGGAGACTGAGCAGATGCAACTCCCCCAATTGGCGCGCCGATTGGAACAGTTTGAAGCGCGGTTGAAGCTCGTGGAAGACGAGCAGCGAGGCGGCATCGACCTCACGCAGTTCTACAAGCGACCGGACCAACAGCAGACCGACGATTAGTCGGAGAGCGTCGCGTCCGGAAAAAAGGAGCGATTTCGCTACGGGAAACCGAAAAATCGCCCTAAAATCACGGTTCAACCCGCCGCTCGCTTCTGCTAAATTTAGAGGTAGCACGAGTCGAGTAGCTTTGCGCTCGGGACAAACAGGAAGTTGGCACCGGACGGGAAGGCGGAAAAACGCCCGTTGGTGGATCCCCAGAGCGACGCATTTGCTCGCTGCTCATTGCGACATGCCGGAGTCAGTGTCTTTGATTTGAAGTCGGTTTTGCTTGGTAAGACGTTGGCTGCCCTTGATGGATTGAGGACCTTGATGGATCAGGGATCTTGATGGATCCGGGATCAGTGGCCGGCAGTTCCGCAATGTACCCCGCCCGAATTGTTCGCGCTTTTGGCGTGCTCGAGATCGCAGCCGCGTTCGAGACTCGCCGATTAAAGATTTGCCGTGGACTTCCAGCTTAGCTTAGAGAGCGAAGGCGTTGCCTCTGCTTACCCGGACCAGCCGTTGGCCACTACGGTCGACGCAACGGTCGGACAGGCACTGCAGCTATTGCGTGCGCAGCGGACGGGCGCGGTGTTGATCTGCGAGGGCGTCAAGCTGGTCGGCATTCTCACCGAGCGCAACGCGCTGAAGCTGATGTCGGCGGGTACCGATTTCTCCCGCCCGGTCCGCGAAGTCATGTCCTGTCCGCCGGCGACGATCCCCGCCAATGCCACGGTCGCCGAGGCGATCCGCATCATGGCCGAAGGCGGCTACAGGCACCTGCCGATGGTGGAGAGCGACGGTCGGCCGACTGGCGTGGTGGCCGTCAACGGTATTGTCCATTATCTGGTGGATCATTTCCCGGCGACCGTGTACAACCTGCCGCCCAACCCAAGAGGTTCGACCAAGGAGCGCGAAGGCGCGTAAGCTGCCCATACGTCGGCCTTTGCAGGTTGACAGCATGCAAGACACCAACCATTTCAGGCCGGAGTGCCTGCCTTACTTACATCCGATCCAGTTTGTCCTCGACACGGAATCATTAACAATACCTAGTGGACCCACCGCTCGTTCAATAACCGGGTCCGAAGAAGGAATTGCTCCCTACGATGTCCACGACCGCTACCGCAGCCCCTTCGACTCAGAAATCTATCCAAAATATCGACGACGCGACCGTCCGCTTCTGCGGCGACTCGGGCGATGGCATGCAGCTGGCCGGCGGTCAGTTTACGAACACTAGCGCGCTGGCGGGTAACGATATCGCCACCTTCCCGGACTTCCCGGCCGAAATTCGCGCTCTGCGCGGCACCAAGGCAGGTGTTTCCGGTTTCCAAGTCCACTTTTCCAGTAAAGATATCTACACGCCGGGCGACACGGTCGACGCACTGGTGGCGATGAATCCCGCTGCGCTGGTCACCAATATCAGCGATCTGCGGGCGGGCGGTATCTTGATCGTCAATTCCGACGAATTCAACCCGAAGGGCCTCGAACAAGCCGGCTACAAAACGAGTCCGCTCGAAGACGGCAGCCTCAAGTCGTACCGTCTCTTGTCCGTCGACATGACCAAATTGACTCGCCTGGCAGTCGAAGGCATGGGCCTGAGCCAGAAAGATGGCGACAAATGTCGCAACTTCTTTGCCATGGGACTCGCGTTTTGGCTGTACGATCGCTCGCTCGAACCGACGCTGCGGTTCATCAACGAGAAATTCGGCAAGCGGCCGGAAGTCGTGCAGGCGAACACCGCCGCGCTCAAGGCCGGTTACCATTACGGCGACACGGTCGAAGCGGTGAACACCCAGTATCACGTCGCCAAGGCGAAGCTGCAGCCGGGGACCTACAGCAGCATGATGGGGAACACGCTCCTCTCTTGGGGATTAATCGCGGCGGCACGCCTAAGCGGAAAGCGGCTATTCCTGGGTGCCTACCCGATTACGCCCGCCAGCGGCATCTTGGAGGAGTTGGCCGGTCGCAAGAATTTCGACGTGCTCACGCTCCAAGTCGAAGACGAGATCGCGGCCATGACCTCCACGATCGGCGCCGCGTTTGCCGGGGCGATGGCCGTCACTGCCTCGAGCGGGCCCGGCATCGCACTCAAAGCCGAAGGCATGGGCCTGGCGGTGATCACCGAACTGCCGATGATCATCATCAACGTGCAGCGCGGCGGTCCGT
This sequence comes from uncultured Planctomycetota bacterium, assembly GCA_963847905.1. Lineage (GTDB taxonomy): Bacteria > Planctomycetota > Planctomycetia > Pirellulales > Lacipirellulaceae > DASYDU01. The sequence goes on from CAWKBP010000015.1 coordinate 695,121, forward strand.
CGACCGGTCTCCCCACCAAAACCGAGCAGGCCGACTTGTTTCAGGCAATGTTCGGCCGCAACGGCGAATGCCCGATGCCCGTGATCGCGGCGAGCGGCCCGGCCGATTGTTTCGAAACCGCGATCGAGGCCTGGCGGCTAGCAGTGCGATACATGACGCCTGTGATGCTGCTCACCGATGGATACATCGCCAATGGCTCCGAGCCCTGGCGAATTCCGGACGCGAGCACGCTGCCGAAAATCGAGGTCAAGCATCCGGGACCGCCGCAAAACGGCGACGCTTTCATGCCCTACGAGCGCGACGAGCGGCTCGCCCGGCCCTGGGCGATCCCCGGCACGCCTGGACTCGAGCATCGCATCGGCGGTCTCGAAAAGCAGGACGTCACCGGCAACGTCAGCTACGACCCGTTGAACCACGAACATATGATTCACACGCGGGCTCAAAAGGTCGCCAACATCGCTAAGGACATCCCGCCGCAGAAGCTTGACGGGCCGGCCTCCGGCGACGTGCTCGTGTTGAGCTGGGGCGGCACCTATGGCGCGTGTGCGACGGCCTGCCACACGACGCAAGCCTGTGGACACGCGGTCACTCACTGCCATCTCCGCTACCTGAATCCGCTCCCAGCCGACTTGGGCGACATCCTCAAGCGGTTCAAGAAGGTGCTCGTGCCCGAGCTCAACATGGGGCAGCTCCGCACGATCATCCGCGACAAGTATCTCGTCGACGCGATCGGCCTGAACAAGGTGCAGGGCAAGCCGTTCAGCGTCGCCGAAGTCGAAGCCAAAATCGAAGAGCTCCTCACAGGCAAAAAGGCCGACGCGTCGAGCCACTCGCCACCAAAACCAAAGGCCGCCATGGCCAGCGTCTCCGACGGCGGCGGTTGAAAACCATGTGGCCCGGTCATCCTGACCGGTTGAAACATTTTACAAATCATCAAGTCATCCAGAATACTAGCAAGGCACAACTAACCATGAGCGTCGACATCCCCTTACCCGTTTTGAAGCCGGCCGACTTTGCCAGCGACCAGGACGTCCGCTGGTGTCCCGGTTGCGGCGACTACTCGATCCTCGCGCAGATGAAGAAAGTGATGCCGACCCTCGGCGTCCCGCGCGAGAAGATCGTGTTCATCTCCGGCATCGGCTGCTCCAGCCGCTTCCCGTATTACATGAACACCTACGGGATGCACTCGATCCACGGTCGGGCACCCGCGGTGGCGACCGGGCTCAAGTCGGCGCGGCCCGACCTGCAAGTCTGGGTGATCACGGGAGACGGCGACGGCCTCTCGATCGGCGGCAACCACTTGATGCACGCCATCCGCCGGAACCTCGACATCAACATCGTGCTGTTCAACAACCGCATCTACGGCCTCACCAAGGGCCAGTACTCGCCCACCTCGCCGCTCGGTAAGAAGACCAAGAGCACGCCGATGGGTGCGGTCGACAATCCGCTCCATCCGCTGTCGCTCGCCATCGGTTGCGAGGCGACCTTCGTCGCACGCAGCGTTGACGTCAACATCAAGCACCTGGGCGAAATCCTCAAACGGGCCGCCGAGCACAAGGGCACGGCCTTCATCGAGGTCTACCAGAACTGCAACATCTTCAACGATAAGGCGTGGGAGTACGCCACCGACCGCGATTCGAAGGCCGACACAACGCTCGAGCTTGTGCACGGCAAGCCGCTAATTTTCGGCAAGAACCGCGACAAGGGCATCCGCCTCAACGGCATGGACCCCGAAGTGGTCGAGCTGGGCAAGGGCATCACCGAAGACGACCTCCTCTTCCACGACGAGAAGGCGCCGAGCCAAGTCTCGCCTACCTGCTCTCGCGGATGCGTCACGAAGACGGCTTCCCCGAGCCGATTGGCGTGTTCCGCTGCGTCGATCGACCGCGGTACGACGTGATGGTCAACGAACAGATTTCTCAGGCAATTACCGAGCGTGGCGTGGGCGACTTGAACAAGCTCTTCCACTCCGGCGACACCTGGCAAGTAGCCTGATCGGGGCAAGTCGAATGATCATCTGTCCCTCCTGCGAAGCTGAGAACATCGAAGGCACCGACGAGTGCGCCCAGTGCAGCCAGCCACTCACCGACATGGGCATCCGCGTTCCCGCGACCTCGGTCGAGGCGGACCTGATTCGCGATCGCATCGAGCGGCTCTGGCCGAAGACGCCGTCGACCGTGCCCTCCAGTATGCCAGTCGGCGATGTGCTCAAGAAAATGGTCGACGAGACGATCGGCTGCGTGATGGTCGTCGATGACGGCAACCTCGTGGGCATCTTCAGCGAACGCGACGCGCTGATGAAGCTCAACGTCGACGCGGCCAAGTTTTTCTCCAGGCCGATCGCTCAGTACATGACCCAGCAGCCGGTGACGCTCGACACGGGCGACAAAATCGCCTTCGCGCTGCATAAAATGAATCTCGGCGGCTACCGCCATCTGCCGATCCTCTTCGACGGCAAACTGGCCGGCGTGATCTCGATCCGCGACATCCTGCGGTATCTCACCGAGCGGATCGCGGTAGCCAAGCCGGTGCGGTGAAAACCGTTGCTACTTCCGTGTCACTTGGTCGTGTCTCCGCGCTTTCTTCGTCGCCAGTAGTTTGGGCGGCGTGCTGCGTGCGCCACGGCGTAAACAAACACTTCATTCTCGAAGATTTCAAAGATCACCAAATACGGGAACTCGGCGATCAGGGCACGACGGATCGGAAGCTCAGCGGTGGCAGTCTCAAGCGACGCAAATTGAGCCGGGGTCGCCTCAAGGGTTTCAAGCACTGCGCGGACTGCGGCGACGAATCGCTTCCCCAGGCCGCTGCTACGCTCCTCATACCACGCTGCGGCTGCGCGGATCTCTTCCTGCGCAAGTTTGTGTAGGCGGAGCATTTAAATCGCGCTACTTGGAAAGCGAACTCTCTATATCCGTTAACGCACCCCGCCAATCGACAGTGATCTCCCGCCCTTGCAACATTTCCTCGCGTCGACGTCGTAATTCCGCGAGGAATTGATTGTCGATTTCAGAAGACGCCGTGTCGTCGATGCTGTCGAGCAGCTGATGCGCAAGCGAATATCGCTCGACCGGCGGCAGCGAGAACAAATGGCTCATTAGATCGGAAGGCATCGACATCGCTTTTCCTTCGGTGGTTTTGCCAATTCTGGATGTAGCCCACCTACCTGAATTCTATCACATTGGCAGGCCGACTCCAAACTGAAAGGATTCGCAGTATCTACCGCCCGACATGGCGGGCATCGCAATTCGAGGCCAAGGCGGTATAGTTCAATAACGTTTTGCATCACTTCGGGAGTCGCCTAGATGTCAAAGGAATCGCGTGTAAAGAAAACGGAGGACGAACTCCTCGCCCGCCTCGCCGTCGACGCCGCGTCGGCGCATCCGGTCGAGGTGCAGCAGGCGGTGCAGCTGGCGCGACTTCTAGGTCGGCGGGCGGCCGAGTTGCAGACGCCGGTCGAACGGCGGCAGCAAGCCGAGCTCGATCGCATGATCAATTCGCCCGGCGACAAGGTGACGTTGATGGAGCTCACCGACCAGGCGTTTCGATCGCAGCGCCCGCCGCGGGCAGCCGACCAGCTGATCCACATCCTCGACGTGCAGGGCGTGCCGCGGTTTTTCTCGCCGCTCGACCGCACGCTACTCAAGGGCTTCCAGTCGTTCGGGGCCTATCTGCCGGGCGTCGCCATGCCGTTGGTCGAGGAGAAGATGCACCAGGAGACGGCGAACGTTATCCTGCCGGCCGAACCGGAGCTGCTGGCCGCTCACCTTGCGGCCCGCCGCAGTGAGGGCGTGCGGATGAACGTCAACTACCTGGGCGAGGCGCTCCTTGGCGAGGAGGACGCCCGTGCGCGGCTGGCCTCGTATCTCGCCACGCTCCAGCAGCCGGAGATCGAAGTCATCTCCGTAAAGATCTCGACGATCTATTCGCAAATCTCGGTGCTCGCGCGCGAGCACACGATCGAAGTACTCACCGATCGGCTGGAGTTGCTCTATCGCGCGGCGGCCAAGGCCCGCTACACGCGCGCCGATGGTACCGTGGTGCCAAAGTTCGTCTACCTCGACATGGAGGAATACCGCGACAAAGAGCTCACGGCCGACGTGTTCATGCAGACGCTCGATCGGCCCGGGCTCGAACAGGCCACCGCCGGCATCGCGCTACAGGCCTACATCCCGGATTCGTTCCAGACGCAACAACGAATTAGCGAATGGGCCCGCCGGCGAGTCGAGCGGGGAGGCGCACCGGTGACGATTCGCGTCGTCAAAGGCGCGAACATGGAGATGGAGCGCGTCGAGGCTTCCTTGCGCGGCTGGCCCCAGGCACCGTTTAAGACCAAGCTCGAGACCGACGCCAACTACTTGCGGATGATCACCGAAGGATTTCGGCCCGAAAACCTCGCGGCAGTGCGACTCGGCATCGCGTCGCACAATGTGTTCTCGCTGGCCTATGGTCTGGTGCTCGCCGCCCGCGCCAGCGCTTTCGACCGCGTCCAGTTCGAGATGCTCGAAGGGATGGCCAACCATCAGCGGCGGGCCCTATTCGAGCTCACCCAAAACATGCTGCTCTACGCCCCGGCCTGCCGCCAGGACGAATTCACCACCGCGATCGGCTATCTCATCCGCCGGCTCGACGAGAACACCGGCCCCGATAATTTCCTGCGGCACGCCTTCCGCATCGAGGTCGGCAGCGAAACCTGGCAGAAGCTCGAACGTCAATTCATCGAGTCGTTCGGCATGATGAACTCGGTCAGTGTCGCGCCACGACGAACGCAAGATCGGCGAGCCGCGCGAGCCGGGCGCGGGCACCGCTGCGCAGCAATGGTCGGCCCCCGAGCGCAAACGCTGCGTTGGAGCCGGTCTCCAATGAAGCTCGAACATTCGGGGTCGAGGACGACCCGGCTCGCTTCCGCAACGAACCCGACACCGACTGGTCGCTCGCTCAAAACGGCGAATGGGCCAAGGATATCATCAACGAGTGGCGACCACGCTGTGGAGATCAAGCCGCTTGCGTACCCCTAGTGATCGCCGGAGAAGAAATCACGGCCGAGCGCGAACCGCGCGAGTCGCTCGACCCCTCGCGGCCAAGCGTCGTTGTCGCCCGCTACACCCAAGCAACCGTTGCCGACGTCGATCGTGCGGTGGTTGCCGCCCGCGAAGACTCAAGCGGCTGGCGGCGGCTTTCAACATGCGAGCGACAAGAAATCCTCCACCGCGTCGCCGACGAGCTCGCTGTTGCGCGCGGTGACTTGCTCGGCGCGATGCTCGCCGAAGGGGGAAAAACGCTCGCCGAGGGCGACCCCGAAGTCTCCGAGGCCGTCGACTTCTGCCGCTTCTACTCCGACGCCGCTTGCGTCTTTGCGAATCTGCCGGGCCTCGCCGCGGAGGGCAGGGGAGTGGTGGTCGTCGTCTCGCCCTGGAACTTCCCTCTGGCGATTCCTTGCGGCGGCGTCGCGGCGGCGCTCGCGGCGGGCAACACCGTCATCTTGAAGCCGGCCTCGGACACAGTGCTGATCGCCTATCGACTCGCCGAATGCTTTTGGCGTGGCGGCGTGCCGCGAAAGGCCCTGCAATTCGCCCCCTGTGCCGGAAACAGCGTCGCGCAGCATCTCGTCGCCAACGACGGGGTCGACGCCGTGATCCTCACCGGCGGCACCTCGACTGCGGAAAAGATGCTCGCCCACAAACCGACGATGAATCTTCTTGCCGAAACCGGCGGCAAGAACGCCACCATCGTCACCTCGCTCGCCGACCGCGACCAGGCAATCAAAAATGTGCTCCATAGCGCCTTCAGCCACAGCGGCCAGAAGTGCTCCGCCACATCGCTCTTGATCCTCGAGCGTGAAGTTTATCGCGATGCGAAATTCCGGGCCCAGTTTTGCGACGCGGTCGAAAGTCTCGCGGTCGGTTCGGCCTGGGACCTGCCAACAAAAATTGGCCCGCTGATCCGCCCGCCCTCGGGCGCACTCGAATCGGCGCTCAAAGAACTCGAGCCGGGCGAGGAGTGGGCCGTGATGCCGCGGCTGCATGTGGATGGCAACCCAAACCTCGTGAGCCCCGGCGTGAAATGGGGCGTCCAACCCAATAGTGTCACCCACTGCACGGAATTCTTCGGCCCGCTGCTCGCAGTGATGGAAGCCCGCGACCTCGACGAGGCGATCGACCTGGTGAACGCGACCGGGTACGGTCTCACCTCAGGCCTCGAAAGCCTCGACGACCGCGAACAACGGCGCTGGCAGCAGCATATCCGCGCGGGCAATCTCTATATCAACCGCCCGACGACCGGCGCGATCGTCCTCCGCCAGCCGTTTGGCGGCCTCGGCAAGAGCGCCGTCGGCCCTGGCATCAAAGCCGGCGGCCCAAACTATGTTGCTCCCTTGATGCGATTTAGTGATGTCGAACCAGATTCGAAAGCGTCGCGTCCGCCCACCGAATGGCGATTCAGCACCACGGACAAACACCGCCCTGAATTGCTGGCCGAGCTCTATTCTGCGCTGCGCGAATACATCGCAGTCACCGCATCATCGCCTTTCGCTGCCGAAGAGCTGGAACACATTGTCACATCAATCGAAAGTTACCAGCATTGGGCGACCGAGGAGTTTCACGCCGCCCACGACCACTTTCGCCTGTTGGGCGAGGACAACTTCCGCCGCTATCAGCCTATTGGGCATTTGCGAATTCGCGTCGCCGATGCCGACACGGTGTTCGACGTGTTCGCCCGCGCTGTAGCCGCCCGCGCAGCCGGTTGCCAGACGACCGTCAGCTCGCCGCCGGAGCTTGCCGAGTCGGCGCGCGAAGCAGTGAAGCTGCTCGACGATCTAACCGATAGTTGGGGCGCCGCAATCGAGTTCGTCACCGAGAGCGACGAGCAACTGGCCGCCGTGATCGCCTCGCATCAAACGGACCGCGTCCGCTATGCCGCGCCGGATCGCGTACCACTGTCGATCCGCCGGACGGCCGCCGACACATTGCAATACATCGCCGACATGCCGCCAGTGGCCCACGGCCGAGTCGAGTTGCTCTGGTACTTCCAGGAGCAAAGCCTCTCCGTCATGTACCACCGCTACGGCAATCTTGGTCGACGCACGAACGAACAACGCGACGAACCACTCTAATGCGCATTGTTTCGCTACTTCCCAGCGCCACAGAGATCGTCTGCCAATTGGGGCTCGAGAATGAGCTCGTCGGCGTGACGCACGAGTGCGACTATCCGGCGTCCGTGTGCGATCTACCCAAGGTGACGCGAACGCTGATTCCCGCGGCCGCGTCGAGCCGCGAGATCGACGAATTGGTGCGCGAGCGCTTAAAAACGGAGCGGGCACTCTACTCACTCGACATGCCAATGCTCACCGAGTTACGGCCCGATCTGATTGTGACGCAGGCGCTGTGCGACGTGTGTGCGGTCGCCAAAGACGAGGTTCGCGCAGCTGCCTGCTCGCTCCCAGGCCAGCCGCGCGTGATCAATCTTGAGCCGACTTGTCTTGCTGACGTGTTTGAATGTTTGCGTCAGGTGGGCGCGGCAACCGGCCGGGAGGAGCGCGCCGCGGCAGAAATTGGTAAATTGCGCGATCGCGTCACTGCCGTGGAAGCGCGATCGCGTCAAATCGCGCACCGCCCCCCTGTCGTGGTGCTCGAATGGATCGATCCGCCGTTTTCGAGCGGCCACTGGAGCCCGGAGCTTGTCCATCTCGCCGGCGGCCAGGAAGTGATCGGCGCGGCAGGCCAGCGCTCGCGCTCGATCGACTGGCGACAAATTGTCGCCGCCGCGCCCGAAGTGCTGCTCATCGCCTGCTGCGGATTCGATATTTCGCGTACGCTCACCGACTTGCCCATCCTCCGCGGCTATTCCGGCTGGAGCGAACTGCCTTGCGTTCGGTCCGAGCGCGTCTACGCAGTCGACGGATCGGCGTATTTCAGCCGCCCCGGGCCCCGGTTGGTCGATTCGCTGGAGATTCTCGCCAACGCTCTACATCCGACAATTCATCCATTGCCCCCTGGTCTGCCGGTCGCTCGACGCATCGAGTGAGTGCTTCTAGAATTTAAGATGGTTTGGGAGGTTGACGAACCAAGGAGTTCAGCAATGAAACCGCGCATCGACTACGAACACGCCTCGCCGCTTGCATTGAAGGCCATGTATAACCTGCAAGGGGCCGTGAATCGATCGGGTCTGGAATCTTCGATCCACGAATTGGTGAAGTTGCGAGCTTCGCAAATTAACGGTTGTGCTTACTGCGTCGACATGCACTTCAAGGACGCGAAAGCCCACGGCGAGAGCGTTGAGCGGCTCAACCTGGTATGCGTCTGGCGCGAAGCACCGGGATTCAGCGACCGCGAACGGGCCGCACTGCTCTGGACTGAAACGCTTACACGAATTGCGGACCAGGGTGTGCCCGACGATGTCTTCGACCGGGTCCACCAACACTTCGACGACGAGGAACTGACCAATCTGACGCTCGCCGTCGTGACGATCAACGCTTGGAATCGCTTCGCCATCAGCTTCCGGCCGGAAGTCGGCATTTATCAGCCGCCTGTCCCCGCAAAGCAATCCGCAAGCGCTGGTTGAGGCGACCGACTACGGCTTGATAAATTCCCAACCGTCGAAGAATTCGTCTTCGAGGAACGTCGCGCCGAGTCGGAAGCCGGCCGCCTCGACGTGCTCGAGCATCCACGATTTGGTTTCCGGGAAGTCGGACGTCCGCACATGCGTCACCCCGCGCTCGCGCTGTTCGATGGTGAGGTCGTCCCAATCGTTCGACATCACCTGGGTGAGCCGGTCGATGTACTCATCGCGGCCCTCGCCATCGTCGCGGACCGCATCGATCCAGAGGAATGCCCCGCCCGGCACGAGCAGCCGCCAAATCTCGTCGAGGAGTTTCAACTTGTCGGCCGTCGAAAAGTGATGCAGCGCGTAGCTGGCGAGCACCGTGTTCGCCGAGCCATCCGGCTGCGCGGCGAGCACGTCGGCCAGGTTGCCGCGAACCAAATCGAATCGCCCGGGCCAAATCACCAAATTCTCACGGGCCCGCTCAATCGCCGATTCGGCCAGATCGACGCCGAGATAATGCTTTACATTCGCCAATCGAAACGCATGCGTGGCGAGCCAGGCGTCGCTACAGCCCAGGTCGACAATCGACATCGGCCCGCCGAACGACTTCGCCCACTCACCGAGCGCCCGCACCAACTCCGCATGTCGCATGTAGTCGGCCTGCACCACGGCATCATACATCGCCCACTGCTCGAAGACTTCTTTCACGCGCGCTACATCGGGGTCGGTCATGGTGGCATGTCACGTAGTCGCTAGTTTCGCCAATCGGTAATTTTGAGTGGAAACCCCAGGGCGACTACGCGCTCGAAATGCCTGATGTTACCTGTCACCAACACAAGATTGTGAGCAATCGCAGTGCCAGCGAACAATGGATCAATGCGGCCGATGGTTTGACCAGCCACTTCTAGCTCACCATAGATGCGACCTGCAATAACAGCAGCTTCGAGATCAAGCGGCAGGAGTTCCTCATTCGAGATTGCCACGACCAAGCCTCTAATCCGATCGTCGCGGCGTCGCTTCTGAAGCCCCTTAACCATTTCGGCAATCGTAACGGCCGAAATCGTATAACAGCCAAACTGCAGGCGATAGGCGCGGGCGTTCTGCGCGACGTTCTGATTCTTCGCCTTAATGATCTCCGAGAACGTGTCTGTATCGAGGAGAGCACGTTCCATCACCGTGCGCCCGCAGGGGATGCGACTCTCTGGCGATCATGGCCTCCTCGACAATCGCGTCAACCAGTTCTGGCTCGTCGGCCATGAGGCCCAGCAACGGATCATCATTCGTCCCCCCGAGCGTCCCGTTTTTCTGTTGCACAAAGCCAGTAACCTCAGCTGATTCCGGCAAATTGAGCGGCGTGAGTGGCCGCAGAATGCCGTGTTCGTAGATAGCGTGGAATTCTTGACTCATATACAAATTCTACGTTGTATAGCTGCGACGTGTCCAGTTATTTCCCGTTTCGCCTGCGATAACTTGCGATACGGACTTAGAACACCGGCTGCAGGTTCTTGATCCGCGACTCGGTCTCGGTCATCAGCGCGTCTTCCGCTTTTTCGTCGGCCGCTTCGTACGTGACGCTGAATCGCAAGAACGAACCCGCATCGTCCCACGGCACCGTGCAGATCGATTGCTCGGTGATCAGGTACTGGCTCGCGCCTTCGGCGTTCTCGAAGTTGACCGCCGAGCCGCCGGGGCCGCCGCTGGCGAAGCTCTTGGGCGACGGCGTGTAGAGGAAGTACGTGCCGCCGGGCATCTCGCATTTGAAGCCGCAGCGCGTGAGCGTGGCCACGAGCTTCTCCATCCGCCGACGGTACTTGGCTCGGGTCCGTTTCGGAATCTCCGGATCGTCGAGCGCCGCCGCGGCCGCCTTCTGGATGGCGATGAACTGGCCGGAGTCGAAATTGTCTTTCGTGTCGGCGAACGCCCGCACCAACAGCGGGTTGCCGCAGACCCAGCCGATTCGCCAGCCGATCATGTCGTAGCCCTTCGAGAGTGAGTGCACCTCGACGCCGACGTCGCGGGCCCCGGCACCGCGAGGAAGCTATTCGGCTCGCGGTCGAAGCTGAGCATGCCGTGCGCCGCGTCCTGGATAATGACAATCTCGTGCTTCTTCGCGTACGCGATCGCCCGCTCGTAGAACTCGGGCGTCGCGGTCTTGCCCGTCGGGCTGTTCGGATAGCAGAGCACCAACAGCTTCGCCTTGCGGGCAACGTCGGCCGGAATCGCTTCGAGGTCGGGGAAGAAATCGTTCTCGGCCAAGAGCGGCAGCTTGAAGACCACACCGCCGTAGAACGACGTGTGCGTCCCCGCGACTGGATAGCCGGGCACCGTCATCAGCGTCACGTCGCCCGGGTTGATGAAGCAGGCCGGCAGGATCGAGAGTGCCGTCTTCGAACCGATGCAATGATTCACCTCGGTCACGGGATCGAGCGTGACGCCATACTCCCGCTGCATCAACCGCGCAACCGCCTCCTTGAACATCGGCGGCCCGTTGTCGGCGTACCCGCGGTTCTCCGGCCGGTTGATCTCCTCGGCCATCACACGGCGGACGCTCTCGGGCGCCATCGCGTCGTTCTCGCCGATGCCAAAATCGAGCAGTTGCCGCTCCGGATGGTCGGCCAGCGCCTTCCGCTTGGCCCGCTTGATCTTTTCAAACTTGTAGATCGCGGTGCCTTTGCCAAACTGGGCTCCACCGATCCGCTCGGCGAACATGGATTGAAAGTAGGGGTCGGACATTGGGGCGTTATTGTCCTGAGTGTGCGAAACGTGCCTAAACAGTGTAAAATACCGAACAGGCGAAACGGGGACAACCGGCCGAGAAGTCACTGCCAATTACTCGATTTTTGGAACGACGCCGAATTTTGAATAAAAGTTCGCCCACGGCGGGTCTCTATAATAAATGCCGATGAGCGACTCCCCCTCGAAAGATTTGGCGGCGCGACTGGCCCGCGGCGACGAAGCCGCGTTTGCCGAGCTTTACGATGCCTGTGCCGACCGGTTGCACGGCTACCTCGCGGCCGGCTCGGCTCGCAGGATGCAGCCGGCGACGTGCTACAGAGCGCGTTCTGCGGGCGGTGAAGAGCCGCCGGCGGTTCCGGGGCGTCGAGAGTCCCGTCGCTTACATGTTTCAGATCGCGCGGAACGAAGCGGCGCGGGCATTTGGGAAGCGACGCATCGTGGTGCAATCGCTGCCGGCCGGAGAACCCTATGCGGATGCGAACGATAACACGGACGACGCCGAGGCAATCGCTGCGGCCCTCGCCCGGCTTGCGGCCGACGACCGCGAGCTGGTGGAACTGAAGATTTATGCGGGACTCACGTTCCGCGAGATTGCCTCGATCGTCGACCGCCCGGCGGCGACGGTCGCCACCGCTATCGCCGGGCGCTTGAGTCGCTCCGCGAGTGGCTGACCAAACAATATCGGTGACATTATGGATGCAGAACCGCTCGACGAATTGCACAGCAGCTGGTGCAGCGCGGGATCTGCCAAGGCACCAGTCGAACTGCGTCGCCTGGTGTTGAGCGACGTCGATTCGCGAGACTGCGCGCGGCGCAATGGGATCGGCGGCTCGCCGGGTTGCGGCGGTGTTGCTCGCTGGTGTCGGCGTCGGCATGAATGCATCGCCGGCTCTGTGTGATTCGCGGGCGAACGAACAGCCGGTTGGCCAATTCGACAGTGACAGCGCACGAGGATCGCTAATCGAAACGGCGATCGTCGTTGCCGAAGTAACCGACGCCGAGACCGGCCGGCAATTCGCCCGGCAAATCGCGGCCGTCGAGCGGCGGATACTCACGGATCGAGGAGCTGGACGACATCGACGCCGCCGAAGGGCAAGGGGAGGCACGTTCATGCGAATCTGGCCCTCCAAGCGACGCTGGAAGCAACTGGCGATCGGATTGCTGTGCGTTGTCGCAATCTTACTCGACGGCGAATATGTTCATGGTTTGGCGGACCGACCGCAAGCTACAGGCCAGGATCGATGCGATTCGCGCGGCCGGCGATCCGGCCACGATTGCCGACCTCGCGCCCGAGCCTATCCCCGCCGACCAGAACGCAGCGGCCTACCTGGAGAAAATCGCGCCACGGCTGGACGAGTTTGCCAAGGAGCACGGCCGGTTTTTCAATACACCGATTGGCAATGCATATAGTGAGTCAAGAGATCGAGGCGAGCCGCCCACTCCTGAGCAGATCGTCGCCATTCGTGCGATCGTCGACAAGTATCCCGATCTTGATGAGGGGATTGCTGCGGCTGCGGCTTGTACGCAGTATGCGTCCGTCACCGACTTTTCGGTTGGCCATCAGCAGTTTCTAGAGGAGGGTCTCGACAACCGCGTGCAACGAATTCGCACTGCGGCACGCTTCGCCAGTTGGCGGATGGAAGTGCTCGGGAATGACGGCCAGACCGACGCGGCCGTTCGCTTGGGAATAGAACTTTTGCAGCTGGCGCGACTCTATAATGACGAGCCTCTGTTGGTGAATTATCTGGTCGGTATCGCCGTTCGCTCGATTGCCGCACAATCTATCTACGATGCGCAGGCAAATGGAATCATTTCTCCCGAGACGTTAGCAGCGTTGGATCAGGAATTGGCGTTGCAAGACGATCCGCAGCAACTTGTCCGCGTGCTGATAACCGAGCAGGCATTTTGTATATCCGGGGCAAGTGAGGGGTTTGTCATGAAGTCGGAGGGGATTAGTCCGGTCTGGATCAAGTTGGTGGGCTGGCCGATAAAGTCGATGTTCGTCAATTCACTGGGTGTGTTCGACGAGCAGTTCGAGCTGGCGCCGCGGCCGTGGTATGAGATCCGAGATCGCTTCAACGCCAATGGATCGTTCAGTGTTTCCGGGCACGGGGTCATGGGTGAATTGCTCGCGCCCGCCTTGGGCGCGGCCTGTATCGCCCACGCGCGGAACCTGGCCGTCATGCGGTCGCTAAGAATTGCTAGCGCGCTGGCCGAGTATCGCCAGCAGCATAGTTGCGAGGCGAGTGGTCTGGCCGACTTGAATTTGCCGAAGGAGTCGACCATCGATCCGTTCAGTGGCGAACCGCTCAAGCTCAAGCATACAGACGGCGGCTGGGTGATCTACAGTGTAATGCAAAACGGCGTCGACGACGGCGGCGAGTTCAAGGACGCCAAAGACTACGGCCTCGCGCCACGGAAGTGGCGCACGATGGAGTGAGCAGCCCATTCGTTGACGCAAGACTGCCAAGAATTCGCGTCGTCGGCCACGACGAATTTCAGTAATCCGCGCTGCCGTAGTACCCAATCGTATTGAGCCCCGTCCGCCGCTTCACGAGTGCCACGATCGCGTCGACCTCCTCGTCCTCCAGCGGCGCCACGTACGACTCCGCCGGGCGCCTCGCGATTGTGTAGATCTGCACCAGCTTCAGCGTCCCGCCCGCCGCCGTGATCTCATTGAGCCGATCGCAAAACGCTTCGAGCTCGGCCGGCGTCGGCGGCTCGCCGTTTACCCGCATGAAGAGCGACTGAATCACCAGCGGCCGAACTTGCGCCGCCGCCGTGATGTTGTCGAGAATCTGTCGAAAGGGGATCGGGGTCCGTTCGATCAGGTGATAGTATTCGTCGGTGCCAGCGTCGAGCTTGGCCCAGATCTCGCCGTTGTTCTGGTCGAGGATTTCGAGCCCGCGCTGGACGTGCGGTCGGTGGAACATGCTGGCGTTCGTGATCAGCACCATCTTCACACCGTCCTTCAACTTGTCGAGGCCGGCCGCCGCTTTGATCTCCGCACACTGCTGCATCAGCTCATCAAAATTCTTGTACGTCGTCGGTTCGCCGTCGCCGGAGAAGGCGATGTCGTTCAGCCGGCGGAGCTCTGGTGGCACGCTGCGGAATTTCTCGGTTGCGTAGATCGCGCCCGACGACACAAAGTCGAGCGTCGCCCGCAGCTCGGCCACGAGCGCGTCGGTCTCGACGAACCGCGTTTCGCTCTGCCGGGTGCGGTCGACCTGGCAGTAGATACAGTCGAAGTTGCAAACCTTATCGGGGTTGAGGTTCACGCCGACCGAAATCCCGCCCGACCGGCGGCTGAGCACCGGGTAGACGAACCGGTTGCGCTCGAAGAGTCGGGCATGATCGGAATGGAGCGTGAGAGACATGGTTTTTCCCGCGTGCGTTGGCGTCGTCGGCCACGACGAACACGTCCGCCGCCGCTACTATTATCCACCATCCTAGAAGCACGGCCAGTCAGGTCGAGGGACGCATTTTGCATCCATCCGGTTCGCGGCCACCACAGGTCACTCCGCGGCCGGCGTTTCCCCTGTTTCCCGCGACATTCGCCGCAGCATCGGCACCGCCAGCAGCGACACGGCGCACATGACCAGAAAACCGGGCCCGTATCCCCAGCCGGCAATCAGCCGTCCCAGCAGGTAGACCGACCACGACTCGCAGCCGTTGATCGCCCCCATGAACGTGCTGAATTGCGTTGCGGCGATCGCCGGCCGCGTGAGATTCATATACATCGCGTAGCTCGCGGCGGTGAAGACGCCGATGCCCACGCCGATCAGCACCATCAGCGCGAACATCGGCAACCGGGGCATCTGCTCAAACGCAATGTCAAGCCACGCCAGCGCGGCGATCAGCGCGGCCATCGTCACGAGCGTGATCCGCACGAACCGGAAACTGCCGACGCGGTCGGTCAGGTAGCCGCCGAGCATCGAGCCGACGACCAAGGCTCCGATCATCGGCCCAGCAGTGAACATGCCGATCGATTCGTTCCGACACGCCCAGGTCGACGAGGTACAGACCATACACCGCCTCGAACGATTTGAACGCCGCGCCCGCCACCAGCGCAAACGCCACGCCCCACCAGGTCGAACTTTCGGTGAACGCGCTGCGGTAAGTGGAGGCGAGAGTGCGGAACGTGGGCGGCTTGCGCGAGTAGGCCGTCGTCGGCAGCCGGATGACGAACAGCAACCCCATTGAGAACAGAATCGTGGCGATCAGCAGGGAGACGGCCCCTTCGTTGCCCAAATAGCTAAACGCCGCCAGCACACCGCCGCCCATCGTCGCCCGCCCGAGGAGCACGCCGACCTGCATCCAGCCGTTGTACGCGCCGCGCTCGGCGGGAGTGGTCGTCGCCATGCAGAGCGCGTCGATCGAGACGTCCTGCGTCGCGGCGGCGAAGCCATGCAGGAGCAGCACGCCAGCGAGCGTGCGAAAGTCCTCGACCGGATCGAGCCACACCAGCGGCACCAGCGCGGCCGCCATCAGCGTTTGCGATGCATAAATCCAATGGCGCAATGTCCAGCGCTCGGACCGCAATGTGTCGATCAGCGGCGCCCAAAGGAATTTCAATGTCCACGGCAGAATCAGAATCGACGCCAGCCACGTCACTTTTTCGACCGGCACGCCGGCCACGCGCAGCTGCACCGGGATCGTGAGCCAAATGAAACCGATCGGCCCGCCCTCGCTGAAGTACAAAGCGGCGAACAACAGCTTCCGCGCCAGATGGGCGAGAGCGGGCGACGATCGCAAACATCGGGTTCGGGCATTACATCGATTGCGAAAAATAGTGCATTTCGTGCGACGAGTTGTCAGCTATCTCGCCTGTTTGGCGGCGTGCCAACATGGTAAAATCCGAATATGGCCATGCTAGACTTAAAGGATTTTGAACGCCACACCGTCGTCCGCTCGCTGACGATGGACGACTACGACGCGCTGGTCGAGATGCACCTGCGCTGCTTCCCAGGGCTCCAACCCTGGTCGCGCGCACAAATCGAAAGCCAACTCCAGCTCTTCCCGGAAGGGCAAATCTGCGTCGAGATCGATGGCCAGCTGGCAGCTTCCTCCAGTTGCTTAATCATCAAGTACGATCCGCAAATCGCCTGGCACAATTGGAAAGAAGTCTCCGACAATGGCTTCATCCGCAACCACGATCCACAGGGAGACACGATCTACGGCATCGAGATCATGGTCAACCCCGAGTTTCGCGGCATGAAGCTCTCGCGGCGGATTTACGACGTCCGCAAGCAGATCTGCCGCGAGAAAAATCTGGAACGCATGATTATTGGCGGGCGGATTCCAGGGTACCACAAATTCGCCGACAAGATGTCGGCCCGCGAGTATGTCGAGCAGGTGATGGCCAAGGCCGCCTTCGACCCGGTGCTCACTGCCCAGGTAGCGAACGGCTTTGCACTGAAGGGGCTGATCCCCAACTATGTGCCCGATGATGAGCAATCGCGCGGCTACGCGACCCATCTGGAGTGGCTGAATTTCGATTATCAGCGCGGTGCCAAGCGGCGGTTCCACCACGCGGTTGAGCCGGTGCGGTTGGCTGTCGTACAGTACCAGCTGCGGACGCTCAAGGACTTCGACGGCTTTGCGCAGCAATGCACTTTTTTCATCGATGCCGCGTCGACCGACTACCGCGCTGATTTCATCGTGTTCCCCGAGCTGTTTACCACCGAGCTGTTGTCGTTCGTCGAGGCCACGCGACCGGGCCAGGCGGCACGGCGGCTCGCGGCGTTCACGCCTCAGTATCTCGACTTGTTCACCGAGCTGGCGCTGAAGTTCAACATCAATATCATCGGTGGTTCGCAATTCGTCGTCGAAGACGAAGTGCTCTACAACGTGTCGTACCTGTTCCGCCGCGACGGCACGCTCGGCAAGCAGTACAAACTGCACGTCACGCCGAGCGAACGGCAGTGGTGGGGCGTGAGTCCGGGCAATCGCGTCGAAGTGTTCGACACGGACTGCGGCTTGATCTCGATCTTGATCTGCTACGACATCGAGTTCCCGGAGGTGGTGCGGATTGCGGCCCAAAAGGGGGCGTCGATCATCTTCTGCCCGTTCAATACCGACACGCGGCATGGCTATTTGCGAATTCGAAATTGCGCGATGGCCCGCTGCGTGGAAAACCACATTTATGTGGCAGTTTCCGGCTGTGTCGGCAATCTGCCGTTTGTCGAGAATGCCGATTTGCACTACGCCCAGTCGGCAGTTTTCACGCCGGCCGACGCCGAATTTGCCCGCGACGCGATCGGCGCCGAGTGCCAGGCCAACAACGAAACGATGATCATCCACGACGTCGACGTCGAGCTGCTGCGGCGCCACAAGTTCCACGGCGACACCCAGAACTGGAACGATCGCCGCCGCGACATCTACAAAGTGGCCTATCTCGAAGACGGCCAGTCGAAAGAAGTCTGACGGCAGTCGTGCTCACCGCCAAGCGCTGCTCGCGATAGCCGGCGAGGCACAGGCGACAATAGAGCTCGCAGCGGCCTGCCAGTTCGTTCGGCGTGCCGACGTCGACGATCTCGCCTTTGTCCATCACGACGCACCCGATCCGCCAGCGCGATCGTGCTCGGCCGGTGGGTAATCAGGAACGTGGTGCGGTTGCGGGTGAACTCTTCGAGCACGTTGTGAATCAACTGCTCGCTCTCGACGTCGATCTGGCTGGTGGCTTCGTCGAGGATCAACACCTCGGGGTTCCGCAGGATCGCCCGGGCGAGCGCGATCCGCTGTCGCTGGCCGCCGGAGAGTCGGCTGCCGGTGGGGCCGACGATCGAGTCGTAACCATTCGGCAACTTGTCCATGATGAACGCGTGGGCGTGGGCCTTGCGGGCGGCCGCTTCGATCGTGGCCCGGCTGGCGGTCGGATCGCCGTAGGCGATGTTGTTGGCCACCGTGTCGTTGAACAGCAGCGTCTCCTGGCTGACCATGCCGAATCGCTTGCGGAGGTCGTTGAGCCGAACGTCGCGGATGTCGACTCCGTCGAAGGTGATCCGCCCCTGGTTGGGGTCGTAGAGTCGCGGCAACAGTTGCACGAGCGTGGTTTTGCCGCAGCCGTTCGGCCCGACGATCGCCAGCGTCTCGCCCGCGCGGACTTCGAGCCGGATCGCGTGGAGTACTTGCTTGTCAGCGTGGTAATAGAAATCGACGCCGTCGATCGTGATTCCCTGCGCGAGCGGCGGCAGCGGCCGGGGATTGGGCGGGTCGGTGATCGCGGGCTGGAGGTCGAGTACCTCGTAGACGCGGTCGGCCGACGCCGCGGCACTCTGGATGTAGCTGAATTCGTTCGACAGCCGCCGCGCGGGGTCGGCCATGCCGGCCAGCATCGCGAAGAAAATCGCCATGTCGCCGTGGGTGAGCGCGATGTCGCTGATCTTGATGCCGAACACATGCGTGTTTTGGCCCAACACCAGGTATCCGCCCAGCAGACTGGCGATCAGCACCATCGCCAGGCCCAGCGACTCGGTGAGCGGGCTGACCAGCGAATTGTAAGTGACGATCCGCATCTGGCGGCGGTAAAGCGTTTTCGACGATTCCTGAAATCGCTTCTGCTCACTCCCTTCCATCGTAAATGTCTTGATCAGCTTCATGCCGCTCAAAGTTTCGCTGAGCGTCTCGAAAATCGCCGAGAGCTCCTGCATTGCTTTCTTGTGCGTTCGCTTGAGCGACTTTGCCGAGCCAGTAAATCGTGTAACCGGCCACCGGCGCGATGATGATCGTCATCAGCAGCAGCTGCCAGCTCACGTAGGCGGCGATTGCCAGGCAGACCAGCACCTTCAACGGTTCCAACATCGCCTGACCGAAGATGCGCTGCACACCCTGGCCGACGGTTCCCAAGTCGGAAGTGCAGCGATTCATCAAATCGCCCCGGCCCTGCTCTGTGAAGTGAGCCATGTCGAGTCGCAGGATCTGGCGATAGAAATCGTCGCGCAGGTCGAAGGATACCTGGTTGCCGATCTGCGAGACCAAGATCGAATTCCAGACTTTGAAGATCGATTTCACCACCGTCGCCACGAACACAACTAGGCAGATCAGCACGAGTGTCGTAAAGGGCGTTGTCGGCAACCAGCGATGGGCGAAGGGCGATGCCCAGCGATAGCGGGCCGCTCGTTTTTCGTGGAGTTTGATTTGCGATTCGGCGCGTTCCTCTTCCCCGGCAAGCATGCCGCGGAGTTCCTTCGGCGAGGCCGTGCGGAGTGCTTCCAGCCGCTTGAGCGTATTCATCATCCGCGTGCGTTCGGCGATCCGGGCGTCGCTCCATTCGCCTTTTTCCGGCGCGGTGGCGATGATCTTTTCGATAGCCACTTGCCGGCGCTTGATCTCGCCTTGGACGTGCTCCTCGGCGACCGCCGCATCGTCCTGCGAGAGCTCCTGGAGTTCGCCGAGCCAATGTTTCGAGTCGGCCACCTCGCGATCGCTCACCGCGATTTGCTGATCGACCCACTGCGGGAGCGAGCTGTCGTTCATGATCACGTCGACCACCGGCCAAACCGCCGTGAGATTGCCACCCCACAGCACGGCCACCGCTAGCGACGTGAGGATGCAGCCAATGACATTCCAACGATGCAGAAACGCCATCTTCAGGGCGCGGCCGAAGTGATTCATACGATCTTCCGTGACTCGACAGTGGTAATGCGGCGGGGCCTATCCATTGGGCCGGCCAGGGGTTGTATCAAATCGCGGCCACCGCTCCAAGACGGGTCCAACAGTTTTGCGTCGTCGGCCACGACGAACTCGCCAAGTCGTCCAAGCCTGATCCGCACTAGCGACTTCCACGCCATCGCCGCCAACTAACGATTTTCTGGATTTTACCGATTATGCCGCCGATACCAATCTTACCGACACCACCGCGAGCGCAACCCGCGTCTTTTCTGCGCCGCGCGGCGTGTGATCCAGGATCTTATCAGCGAGCGTCGCTCAGCGTGCGCGATTCACTCGTCGTTCCAATCGAGGGACGTCGGCGAGGGACCGATCGCGATCCGCCGAGGCGACTGCGCACTTAGGGGGGAAACCATGGTTCGCTTGCTTGCTTTGCTGGCGCTAGCTGTCTCGTGTGTGGGCTGCAGCGCTTGCGGTGGACCCGGATGTGCCGGCCTATTTGGCGGCGGCGCTGGGTGTGGAAACACTTGTTGTGATAGCGGGTGTGGCTGCGAAGACCCGTATGCCTGTGGCGACCAATGCTGCGACACGGGTTGTTGTGATTCCGGCTGTTGTGATGCCGGCTGCTGTGGCGAATGTGGTTGCGAGCCGACCTGTGGCTGTGGCAGTGGGAAGCCCGCTAGCTGCTGCTGCGGCGAGGCCTGCGCCGAAGCGTTCCAGGACTGCCCGATCTGCCAGGACTGTCGCAACTGCCGGCTTTTCCGTCGCGGTCGTGCGGCCTGTGGCTACGATCAGTGTGGCTGCGAGGGCGGCCCCTGCGGCGCCGACTACGACTACGGCGCGTGCAATCAATGTGGCGGCTGTGGCCAAGGTTGGTGTCCCGGTGGTTGCTGCGGCCGTTGCTGCGAGACCTACAGCGGCTGCTGCTGCCAACCGCAAGGCCCTGGCTGCTGTGCCTCGGGCGACAATCGCTACAACTTCGCCCCAGGACCGCCGGTGGGTCAGACCGCGTATCCGTACTACACAACCCGCGGCCCACGCGACTTCCTGCTGAAGAATCCGCCGTCGATCGGCCCGTATTGATCGGCGAACGAGCTTAGCGAGCCGGGTCGTCCTCGACCCCGGTCTTCCCAATCGCCAGAGTTCACTATACAACTCGCACCGCGTGAAAGGATTCACGCCAATTCACCAGCCGCCCGCGCAAGGATGCGCACGGGCGGCTGGTTTTATTTTGCTTGGTGCGATCAATAGCCGGCGAGCTACGTCTCGCCGGACCCGGACCCGCGGCAGTTGATGCACACAAGCTTCTCCGGCGACGCGTAGGTCGCCGGCTATTTTGTACTTCCACGACGAGTACTACACCGCTCCAGCAATCAGCGCGATGTTCTGCCCGCCGAAGCCGAAGCTGTTCGAGAGAATCGTGCGAATCTTCGTCGGCCGGGCCGCATTCGGCACGTAGTCGAGGTCGCACTGCGGGTCGGGGGTTTCGTAGTTGATCGTGGGCGGGGCCACGCCGTCGCGAATCGCCATCAGAGAGATGATCAGCTCCGTGGCGCCGGCCGCGGCAATGAGATGGCCGCTCATGCTCTTGGTGCTGGAGACCGGGAATCTTGTAGGCCTGTTCGCCGAACACTTCTTTGATCGCCAGCGTCTCGACCCGGTCGTTCACCTGCGTGCTCGTGCCGTGGGCGTTGATGTAGTGGATCTCGTCGAGGTTCTTGCCGGCATCCTTCAAGGCCATCTTCATGCAGGTGATCGCCCCGCGGCCTTCGGGATGCGTGTCGGTGATACGGAAGGCGTCGGCCGTGGTGCCATAGCCGAGAATCTCGCCGTAGATCGGGGCCCCGCGTTTCTTGGCCCGCTCGTAATCTTCCAGGACGACCATCGCCGCGCCTTCGCCGAGGATGAAGCCGTCGCGGTTGAGGTCAAACGGCCGCGACGCTTTTTCCGGCGCATCGTTGTTCTCCGAGAGCGCGGTGAGCAGGTTGAAGCCCGTGACGCCAAACGGATGGATCATGCTGTGGGCCCCGCCGGAGAGCATCACGTCGACGTCGCCGCGCGCGGATCATCTCGGTCGCCTCGCCGATAGCCTGGCTGCTCGCGGCACAGGCGGTGAGGCAATTGACGTTCGGCCCTTGGGCGTTGAATCGCGTCGCCAGGTAGGCGGCCGGCATGTTAGGCTCCTGCTCGAGTTCGAGCTGCGGATCGAGCCGTTCGAGTCCTTCGCGGATGAATGTGCCGAGGTCGAGGTCGCCATTCTTGAGCGCCGCGACCATCATCCGGCTGAAATTTGGAAAGTCCTGCTGCCCTTCGCCGGCGCCGAGGTACACGCCGAAACGCTCGGGCTCCACACCGTCGAGCACGCCCGACTCGCCAATCGCCTGCTTCGCCGCACCAAGGGCAAACCGCGTATGCCGTCCGCGCTTCTCCCACTTCGCCGCGTCCTCGCCGACGTCGGCCACAGACCAGTTCTTCACCTCGGCGGCGATCCGCGTCGGAAAATTGCTGGCGTCGAACAGCGTCGTCGGCCCGACGCCCGACTTGGCTTCTTTCAAGTTGCCCCACAGCTCGGGTACGGTCGTACCCAGCGGCGTCACACAACCGACACCTGTCACCACAACTCTTCTTCTCATGACAGTCCCTAACTCTTTCTGACAGGATGACAGGATTTTTTAGGGATCAACAGGATCATCAAACAATCCATCCTGTCGATCGTTTCCGATCCTGTAATCCTGCCAAAATTAATCAGCCGAAGTTGTAATCCTCGATCTTCAGCCGCGTGCCATCCGGTCGCGTGCCGATCTCGAAGACGCCTACCAATTTGAGCCAGTGGAGCAAGTGGGCGGGGTCGAACAGCCTCGTGCCTTGGGGCAGGTCGGGCGAATCCGCGGCCAGTCGGGCGAAAAAGATCTCTGCCTCGGCTTGCGGTCGTTCACCAACGTGGGCGGTCACCGTGACCGAGGCGCCGGCGTCCTTGGCCTGATCGACCGTCGCGCGATAGGTGATCACGTCTCCCGGCCGGGCGAGGCCGTGAAACAGCGATCTTCGAAAACTTGGCCAGCACGACCAGCTCGCTGAAGCGGTAGATTTCGCTGACCAATAGCCCGCCCGCCTGGGCCATGCCTTCCGCCACGAGCGAATTGGGCATCACGGGGTAAGAGGGCCAGTGGTCGTGCAGATGCTCTTCGCTCAGCGCGATGCCCTTCACCGCCGTGGCCCGCGTGCCGCTGGTGAACTCCGTGAATCGATCGAGCCAGAACCAACGCATGGGAGTTCGCGCTCGAAACGGTTGCAGCTAAAGTCCGTAAGTGAGTAGGTAACCAGCTATTAGCACTAGCCGTTAGCTATCAGCCAGAAGAGATGCTCTGGCTAATAGCTCACAGCTACTCACTACAGCTTCTCCTAGGCTGCGGCGGCCAGCTTGTGCTCGACGAAATTGCACATGTCTTGCACCGTGAGCTGCTGGCCCAGTTTCTGCACGACCGGGTCGCGCTCGAATTTCGTCAGGTCGGCAAACGGCATCCGCTCTTTGAGCTTGGTGATGCCGGCAGAATTCACCTTGCCGTCTTCTACGTATTCGGTGCTGGTGAGAATGTCTTCCGGGAACAGCTCGCCCCGCTCGATCTTGATGTCGAAGGCCTTTTCCAGCCGGAATACGATGTCGAGGAAGTCGATCGACTCGGCGTCGAGGTCGCCCTGCAGCGTCGCTTGGGGCTTGACTTCATCGTCTTCCACGCCCAACGCGTCCACGAGCGCCTCTTGCACCTTGGAAAAGATCTCTTCTTTCGTCGCCGTTGCCATTGTCGTGAATTCCTTCAACAAGTCGGTTCTGATATCCGGTCCTCCGCCCCTTGGCGGTTAGCGAACCGGTAATGCAAGTTCCCGCGGTAGCAGCAGCTTGGCTACTTTGCGGAAGTAGTTCTTTAAATCCTCGTCGGTCGACCGCTGCGTCGGGTCGCTCTCGGCAAGGTTGTATCGTTCGATCACCAGGCGGCCGCTCAACGTCGGGTGCTCGCCCATGCGTCCCTCGACTTTGAACGTCGCCAGTCGCTCGTCCTGCTTGACCACACTCACGGTCACCGTGAGCGTTTGGCCAGGCGGTACGAAATCGGCGTATTTGACGTTCTTCGCTTCCTTCAAACAAATGATGCTATGCGCAAAGTCTTCGCTCAACCGCAACAGCCACGCCGCCGCCTGCGTCGAAGCCTCGAGCATGAACACACCGGGGAGCACCGGAAACTCCGGAAAATGGTCGGCCAGATACTCCTCGGTCAGCGCGACGTTCTTGGTAGCCGTCAGTTGAACTCCGGATTCGTACGACCGGATCGCATCCAGCAACCAAAAACGCATCGCTTCGATTCCACTCCTTCAGCGAGCAAACCCGGTTTCAATCGTGCGCGGGTCGTGCGTCGCATTCGCGCCCGGTCCGCGTCACGTCCACTTAGTCCATATCGGACGCAGCGAGCCGCAACCGCAGAAAGCCGCCCTACTCCTTGCCCACGCCGCATATTCGGTAAGGGCGCGTGAAAGAGTCGGCGGATTAGGCGAAATAGCGAATTACGGATTATAGCCCGCTCGCCAGAGGCCATCAACACCGGTCGAAGACCGCAAATGGGCGCGTTTTTCGGGCGGCGAGCCAAAGGTCCAACCCCCCTTTGGTTATTGCCGGTTGCTCGACAAGCAGCCTGGACCCGAGCTAGCCATACTGCGTCGACATCGTCCCGAATCATGGGCCCACCGGGCGCGATTCTGGCGGGTTTCTCGGTTTGGCATTCTCTTTGCAATGATGTCGTTGCAAGGACGAGCGACGGAATTCATCGTCGTGATTCACTTTCGTCGTGGAGACATACACATGCCTAAAACAACAAAGTCACTCCGAAATCAAACGGCGGCCATCGGCGGCTTCTTGCTCGCCGCGCTGGTTGCTCCCGTTGGCAGTGCGAATGCGCAGTCAAGTATTGATCAGGCTCTAGAATCGCGGCCGCTGGTTGTGCAAACTGCCGTAGCAACTCGCATTGATCAGCCAAACATTCAAACCGTCGCCTGGGGGCGGCGCTTCTATCGGCCCGGCTACTACGGTGGCCCGGCGCGCGCTCGTAACTACGCAAGATATCCTGGCGCCTACTACAACCCATACGACAACAACTTTGGGTATCGTGGCGGCTACTATGGTCGCCCGGGATACTACCCCGGCTACTATCGCTACCCAAACGGCGCAGCACGCGGCGGCGGCTTACGTTTCTATTGGTAGGCTCGCCTTTCGAGATTGAATCCACCGTACAACCAGTGGTCCGTTTCCGACAAGCAACTGGGCGTTATTCATTGCGGCGATGACCCACCCGCAAAGAAGAACACCTAGTGATGCGACTAACCTCACGGAGTCGGGGCGGGCCGCTGGTTTTTTCTATATTGAATAGCGATGGCCCTCGCCTCAGCCCTCGCTCGAGCCTGCGGCCGGAGGGAGGGGGAGGTTGGGGACAGCTAGCCGTTACTTCGGGGATTTCTAAAACGAGTCTGTTTCGTCCGCGTCAGGTTCGGCAGGCGTCGCCACTGGCGGCGGATCGAATTGCTGCTGCATTCTTTGTTGCAACTGTTGTAAGTGCTGCTCCAGCTGCAGAAGCCGCTGTTGCATCGCATCGTCCTCAAACCCTGCCGGCATTCGCGGCATGCCCGGCATCATGGGCATCGTGCCCATCGTCATCTGTCCGCCGCCCGCAAGCAACTGCTCTACAAAGGGTCGCACATCGTCCGGCAATTGGGCAAGCGAGCTGGGATCGTCACCGACAATGGTCCACGTGTCGTTGCCGCGCTGGACCGTGATATGGGCCGGCTCGTTGTTCTGTTTCTGAATGCTCAGGGACACGCCGTTAGGCATCTGGCTCAGGCCGAGCCCCTGCTGCGCCGTTGCCATGCCGGGGCCGAACGCGCGAAACTGCATTGGCCCGCCCGGGCGGAAACCAAACGGCGGCTGGCCAGGTCCCATGCCGCCAAATCCCATTCCCGGTGTGCCTTGACCGGCGGCCGCGCCTGGTCCGAAGCCGGCGACCTCGTCGGGCCGCGCTTCGGGAGTGATGGAGATTGTTTGGTGCTGGCCGCGGCGGAGCACGTCGAGCGAGATCGAGCCGCCGGCGTCACCTTGGCTGCGAACCAATTCGGAGAGATCGCCGATGTCAGACAGGGCGGTATCGTTCGCCTTCAGTAGGATATCGAATACTTGCAGCCCCGCCTTCTCGGCCGGACTCTTCGGCACCACTTGCCGCACCAACACTCCTTGGTCGGCCGGGATGTCGATTTGTGCCCGCAGTGCGTCGGTCACCGGACCGCCCAAAATGCCGATCCAATGTCTCGGCGATTCCGGTTGCTGCGACTGGTCCATCGCGTCCTCCGAGAGGACGATGTCGCTACCGCCGGCGGGACCAATCGGCACGATTTTTCCCTGGGCCGGTTCGTTGTCGGCCGGGCCGGCAGCTCCGAATTGAGCCTGCGCCAGCGCTCCGACGCCCAACAAGATCGATCCCATCAACAGCCATTTCAACGAACCGCGAAAAATAGTGAGTTTCATGTGCACTCTCCTTAACCCTAGAAACAGGATCCAATGAGTCAGCAGGTAATCCGCTTTAACCCACTCTCGCAATCCAATTATGCGGGCAAGAATCCGCATCTCGCATGGCGACAAGGATTTACGCCGACGCTTTCGCCGGCCAAGCCACGCGGGAGGGCTGTTTCGAGAGATAGAACCACAGCCCTATTCCTGTTACGAACACCGCCAGGCTAATGTTTTGTGAAATACTCAGTCCGGTGTCAAAAACTGCCGGTTCGTCCGTGCGGATGATCTCCTCCAGGAACCGGCTGATCGGGTAGGCGAGCAGCATCAGCGCGACCACCTGCCCGTCCCGCCGGCGGAACGGGTAATACGACCACAGCAGCCAGGCAATCAGGGCTGCCGTGATCGAACTATAAAGCTGGGCCGGGTGCACCGGCAGGCTCGATAGCGGCGGACTGGTCGACGACAGCAGGCCGCTGTTCATTTGATCCGCATACGGAGGACTGTGTGGTGGAAACTGCACGGCCCAAGGCAGCGACGTTGGCCCGCCGTAGCAGCAGCCGTTGAGAAAGCAGCCGATCCGGCCGAGGGACAGGCCGACCAACATGCTCGGCGCGATCAGGTCGAACGTCGCCAGCGCCGGCAGCTTGTGCTTGCGAATAAAAAACAGCACCGCGATCACGCCGCCAAACAGCGCGCCATAGACCACCAGCCCGCCCTCGGGAAAGTTGATAACCCGCAGCAGCGTCTCGCGGACGCTCGTGGCAAGAAACCGCTCGCGCCAATACTCGACGACGTAAAACGCGCGGCCGCCAATCATGCCGCCGAGGAACAGCCAGAACGCCATCGACCAGATCAGCTCGCGTTCGATGCCGGCTCGCTGCGCGCGGTAGGTCGCCATCCACACGCCGGCGGCCGCACCGGCTAGCACCATCACGCCATAACCGCGGACCGGCAGCCCGCTCGGAAATACGCGCGGCAGGCCGACGATCGCCGCGCCGGTGATGAGCAGCAGCGGCAGCAAGCTGAGCGTCTCGGCATTCCAGCCATGTCGTCGCACGGTGATCAGGAAGCTGCCGATTCCCACCAGCGCCCAGATCGCCAAGAGCACGCCGAACCCAAAGATCGGCACGCCTCCCCACGAATACGGAATGCGAAACAGCTCGCTGCACATAATTTAGCGGCGGAGCTTGCTCCGCATGTTTTCTTCGTTCAACCTAACAACAGATTATCAATCAACCGCGTCTTACCCACCAGCGCCGCGATCGCCACCGTTGTCGGTCCCTTGATTTTTTTGACCGGCGTTACCGTGCCCTCGGCGACAAAGGCGATGTACTGCACGTCGACGCCGCCAACCTCGCGCAGGTGTTCCTCCATCTTGCCACGAATCGTTGCCACCTCATGCACCCCCTCGCGCGAGCTGCTCGGCCAACGTGAGACTCTGCGAAATCCCCAACGCCTGCCGCCGCTCGTCCTCGCTCAAGTAAGCGTTCCGCGAACTCATCGCCAAGCCATCCGCCTCGCGGACCGTCGGCAGGACGTGAATCTCGATCGGCACGTTCAAGTCGGCCACGATCTGACGCACCACGAGTGATTGTTGATAGTCTTTGCGGCCAAAATAGGCAACGTCGGCCGGTACGATTTGAAACAACTTCAGCACCACCGTCGCCACGCCGCGAAAATGATCGGGCCGGTATTCGCCCTCCAGCTCGCTTCCCAGTCGGCCCACGTCGACCGACGTATCAAATCCCGCCGGGTACATCTCGTCGACCGACGGCGCAAACACCAGCTTGCAACCCCGGCCGGCAAGCAGCCGCAGGTCGCCATCGAGATCGCGTGGATAGCGGTTCAAATCCTCTTTCGGCCCGAATTGCATCGGGTTCACGAAGATCGTTACCACCACCAAGTCGCATTCGGCCCGGGCCGTATCGAGCAGGCTGAGATGCCCCTCGTGCAGCGCCCCCATCGTGGGAACCAGGCCGACGCGCTTCCCCGCAGCCTGGGCGACTTGGACCGCCTCGTGGATCGAGTCCAACTCGGAGATCACGCTCGGCAGCGGGAGGTCGGAAGTTAACGTCGTGCTAGCAATTTGTGCCATCATCTTGCTCATTGTAGGCGCACATCGCCAGGCCGGCCTAGCCGAGGCCAAACCGCCTCGATTGCCGCAAAAGCATCGCGCTCGATCTCGCCTCGGTCCACGCCAGCAATTCGCAGCGTCGGACCTCGTCCCAGCTCGCTCGCCTCCGCGCAGTCGAGCAAAATCGAGAGCTTCGGCTGTCCGCTCGACACGTCGCCAGCCGGAATTGCCAGCCAATTGGTCAACGCTCTCGGCCAAAGCGGAGAATCGACCACCGACGGCGGGCAATCCTGCAAGCCAAACCGTTCCCTGAGCGCCGCTGCCAATGTCCGCCGGGCAGAATCAACGGCTGAAACGAGTGCGACACGATCGGCACCTGCGTCTAAATGCCCCAGCAGTCGCTCGAGCGACCAGCCAATCGTCGGATGCACCATCGAGGCGGCAATTTCGACCGCCGGCTCCAACACAAAACGGCGAAACGACAGCCGCGGATGTGGCACCGTGAGCAAGGGCGTGTCGATAATCGCGTCGCCGTAGAGCAACAGATCGAGATCCAGCGTTCGATCGCCCCAGCGTTCGCGCCGCTCGCGGCCATGACGGTCTTCAATCTGCTCGAGCAGCCCGAGCAAGTCGACCGCCTCGCGCGAAGTCTCCACCAGCGCCGCCCCATTGAGAAACGCCGGTCGCTCGTGGCCGCCACCCACCGGCAGCGTCAATTGCCATGCACTCTGTCGAATCAGCTCGACATCTGGCGCACCGGCGAGCGCCTCGACGGCCGCATCAAGCGTCGCCGCCCGATCCCCCAAGTTCGATCCCAGTGCGATCAGACACATTGTCATGGACGGACTTTTCCACGCAGCAGGAAGAAGATTTGAACAGGAGGGCGAACAGGAGGCAGGGAAGCAGAGAAAGGCAGGTATCAGACTCTGCTACCTCTGCGCCCTCCTGTTCGAATTGTATTCGCTTCGTTCCTGTTCGAGATGAATTTGAGGCACCTCGCAAAAAAAATACGGCAGAACAAGCTCATGCTCGTTCTGCCGTGTTTTCGCTCCACAATTGGTGGAAAATATAGCACTTGGGAGGGACCATCCCGGGCCGCGACTGGTGTCGCCCGCATTCGCTCCGTCAGTCGCGCCTCCCAAGATCGTCGCTTACAAATATGGGTCCTGGTTCGCAGCCGCACACCATCAATGGCCGAGCGTCCGCAAATTCAACAGATGCTGCCTCGGCGCAGAGGACAACACTGCTAGCAACCGAAGGCAAACTTTCCCCCTACGTGATTCGCTGTCCGCGATTTCCCGGCATGACTCGCCCGCGACAAAAAAGCCGCCTGGCAATTTGGGTTGACTGACCCGTCAATCAACAGAACCGACTGGCTTCCCATGCAAGCCATCAATTCAAACCGCATCCGCTCAAACTACTCCGACGATTCAGCAGCGAGAATCGTCGTCCGCCCGACATCAACAGCACGCCATTGTCCAAGTCGCGGTCGCCATGTCAAGCAACTTTTTTTCAAGAACAAGTTTCGTGGAAAACGGTACTTGCGTTCGTTGAAGCGTTTGTTCCGCGCAGCGAATCCACAAGACCTATCATTTTGCAAACGTCGGCAGCGACGTTGCGTGAATCGAAGTACAATGGCTTTCATGTCAACCGATACGACCACCTTCGCAGGCCTCCGCGTCGCGTCATTCGAAAGCCGCCGCGCCGCAGACATGACGCGACTGATCGAACGTCGCGATGGCGTAGCGTTCGTCAGCCCATCAATGCGCGAAGTGCCGCTCGCGCACAACCAGGCGGCGATTGATTTCGCCAATCGACTGATCACTGGGCAAATCGACGCCGTGATTTTTCTCACCGGCGTCGGCACACGACATCTCATCGCGCAGATCGAACGGCACGTCGACCGCGCCCAGTTTCTCGCCGCCGTGAGCGATGCGAAATCGGTCGTCCGCGGCCCCAAGCCGCTCGCCGCGCTCAAGGAAGTCGGCATCACGCCCACGATCATCGTGCCCGAGCCGAACACCTGGCGCGAGCTGCTGACCACGCTTGACCAGCGGTTGCCGGTGGCGAATCTCGTCGTCGGGCTGCAGGAATATGGCGTCACGAACCCCAGTTTGATCGCCGGACTCGAAGCCCGCGGCGCCGTGGTCGACCGCATCCACGTCTACGACTGGGACCTGCCCGAAGACACCGGCCCACTCGAGGCCAATTTGCGACGAATTGTCGCCGGCGAGATCGACGTCGCGATGTTCACCGCCGCTCAGCAGGTGCTCCACCTGCTCAAGCTCGCCGACGACCTCGGACTCGCCGACGAGTTGCGCGACGCATTCCGCAACTTGGTCGTCGCTTCGATCGGCCCGACCACCAGCGAGACGCTGCGCGCAACGGACTGCCGGTCGACATGGAGCCGTCGCATCCCAAGATGGGACACCTGGTCCAAGAAGCAAGCGAGCAGGCCGCCTCGCTCCTCTCCCGCAAACGCCAGCTCTTCAACGTCCGCGATCATCAATCATCAATCATCGATCCAAAATCCGCGCCCTGGCACGACAGCATGTTTCTCCGCGCGTGCCGCCGCGAGCCGGTCGACTTCACGCCAGTCTGGCTGATGCGCCAGGCCGGCCGCTACATGCCCGAGTATCGCGCGATCCGCAAGCAGCTGAGCTTCCTCGAGCTCTGCCGCGACCCGCAGCGCTGTAGCGAAGTGATGTGCACGGCGGTTGAGCAGCTTGGCGTCGACGCGGCGATTGTGTTTTCCGATCTGCTGCCGATCCTCGAGCCGATGGGCATGGAACTCGAGTTTGTGCAGGACGAAGGGCCGCAGATTCACAATCCGGTCCGCGAATCGAGCGACGTCGACCGGGTGATCGAGCTCGCCGACGCCGATGAGTTGTACTTCGTGATGGAAGCGGTGCGGCAGACGCGCGCCGACTTGCCGCCCGCGACTGCCGCTGATCGGTTTCGCCGGCGCACCGTTCACGCTTGCCAGCTACGCGATCGAAGGCGGCTCGAGCCGCAGCTACCTGCACACCAAAACGCTCATGCTCCGCGACGCCGGCGCCTGGCACGAGCTGATGCAGCGGCTCGCCCGCTCGATCATCATTTATCTCAATGCCCAGATCGCCGCCGGGGCCCAGGCCGTGCAACTGTTCGATTCTTGGGTCGGCTGCCTCGGCGTCGACGACTATCGCCGCTACGTGCTCCCCTACGTCACGCAAGTTGTCCGTGGCATCACGCCCGGTGTGCCCGTGATCAACTTCGCCACCGGCAACCCGCAACTGCTGCCGCTGTTGGCCGAAGCGGGCGCGGCGGTGATCGGCGTCGACTGGCGCATTCGGCTCGATGATGCCTGGCAAATGATCGGCCACGACCGCGCGATCCAAGGCAATCTCGATCCGATGTCTCTGCTAGCCGACGACACCGAGCTGCGCCGCCGCACGATCGAAGTCCTCGAACAGGCCGCCGGCCGTCCCGGCCACATCTTCAACCTCGGCCACGGCGTCCTCCCCCAGACGCCCGTCGACCAAGCCCGCGCGCTGGTCGACATCGTGCACGAACACAGCGCCCGTCGGTAACTGCACCGCTAATCGTCGCTAATGGCCGCTAATGTTTTTCTTGTTACCTGTCGTCGCGTGCGCCAACAGGTGTATAGAAGGTGATTAGAATAGGAGAGTTTGAGAGTTACGTTTATGCACTTGTGGGAGGGGGATTGATGAGCGACAAACTCGATCCGGTCGATGCCAACCAGCCGTTTGCGCAACTGGGATACGATTTGATGGGCACTTGCTTTGAAGTGCATCGAATTCTGGGTGGCGGGCTGCTCGAGGAAATCTATCAGGAGAGTCTTGAGCTGGAGTTGTCGATTCGCGGAATCCAATTCGCCGCCAAGCAACTGCTGGCGATTTACTACAAGGACCAACGACTCAAGAAACTGTACGTACCTGATCTGCTAGTGGCAGATCAAATCATGGTTGAGATCAAATCCTGCAAAGCCTTGATTGCGGATCACGAAGCTCAACTTTTAAACTACCTGCGGATTTGTCGAAAACCGGTCGGCTACTTGGTTAACTTCGGGCCAATGAAGAAGTTGGAGTGGAAACGGTTCGTGATTTCCGATTTCGTTCCCCATGAATAGCAATACGGCTTTGCACGCTTTACATTAGCGACTATTAGCGTCGATTAGCGGTGCCCACAAAAAAAGCCACGGCGTCGTGCCGTGGCTTCTTCGGGGAGGGAGTTATTTGAACCGTGTCGTGTCCGTCGACTACGGGTTGCTCTTCTTGCTGAAGAGTTCGACGATCTGCTTGATTTGCTCGGGGCCGCTCACGTGATCGTAGTTGTGCTGGTTGCCCGGATACTTGTTGCTCTTGTAGGTCACGGGGCCGTTGTAGTTGTTGTATTCAATCGGCCCGCAGATATCGCCGACATACGTTTGGCGGAAAGCGACGTTGCCGGTTCGCACGTCGCGGACCCGCAGATTGACATAACCGTTGCCATGGTAGACGGCCTGATGCAACGCGTCTTTCCACGCGCCGTGGTAATTCAGCGGGAAGCCGTTGAGGCTCAAGATCACGTCGCCGCTCTCGAGGCCCATCCGCTGAGCGATGCCGCCCCAGCGAACGCCGGTGATCCGCTCGCCATAGCCATCCATGGTGAAGCTGCTGAAGCCGAACTTCGGCAGTTCGTCGCTGTGTCCGCCGCCGTTGCCGGGATTCGGGTTGAGCAGCATGGCTTTCGGCGGAGCGGCCGACGCGGACGAAATCGTGATCAGGGTCAGACTGGCCAACAGGGCGAACAGAGTGTTGCGGGCGATCGTGGACATGACTTGGGTCTCCTCGGTAACGGTGGGATGTTTCTGGCGGTGGGTAACTTGTGGTTTGGTGAGTTGTCCGGACGAAGGACTACCAAACGCAATGGCCATGCCATGACCGAGAAGGCGACGGGCCAGAGATCGACGTAAGTCGTTGTTAAAAAGATAGTTAGGCGAGAATTGTCGGAAACTGGCACGGTCCAGGAGGCCCGCCAAGATGTCATCATTTCGACATCCGCCGGCCCAAGATGAGATGCCACGAAAATCGCATTCGCCCAGATCCCATGTCCAGGGCCGAAGCGCCGCTTGCGGTTTAGCTAACTACCCCGCGCCGTCTACACCACTTCCGCATTAATCCAATCAATGAGCAACCGCAGCCGCCCATGATTCCGGCGATTGAAGCGGAACACCAGCCGCGCGAGTGCGTCGAGATCGGGTTCAGCTGCTTCGACCGGCCTCGCGTCCTGCAATTGAAATTCGCCGTCGCTGAGAATGTCGGCAAACTTGCGATTCATTTCCGCCAGCTGCGCCGCATTCGGCGCTTTCCGCAATCGAAACACGAGCCGGTCCGACTCGTAAAGCATGCTGTGAAAGACGCGGTAGAACTGGGCGATGTCGGCGACCGTGGCGTCAACATCATCGGTCACCAGCAGCATCGACAGGTCGTCCGCCGAGATCATCCCGCCATCGAGCAAATTCTTCCGCACGAATGCCAGCCAATCGCGCCAGAAGCAGCCACCCGGCGCGTCCAAGAGCACCAGCGGCATGAGCTCGCGCTTGCCGGTCTGCATCAGCGTGAGCACCTCGAACGCTTCGTCCATCGTGCCAAATCCGCCCGGCAAACAGACCACGGCGTCGCATTCCTTCACGAACATCAGCTTCCGCGTGAAGAAGTATTTCATCGTCACGAGCTTCGCGTCGCCGCGGATGATCTCGTTCGATTCCTGCTCGAAGGGCAACATGATGTTAAGCCCCATCGAGTTCTTCCGGCCCGCCCCCCGATGCCCGGCCTCCATGATGCCCGTTGCCGCGCCGGTCACCACGAACCAACCTTCTTCGGCCAGCTTCCTTCCGAGCGCTTCGGCCTGCACATATTCGGGCGCGTCGCGCGGCGTGCGGGCCGAGCCAAACACGGTCACCTTCCGCTGCGTGCGGTAGGGCTCGAACACGGCGAATGCACTGCGCAGCTCGCGGATCGCCCGGCTGAGAAGTTTTAGATCGTGGTCGGCGATGCGTCGGGTATCCAAGGGCTCGGACGCCTCGCGCAATCGCTCGGCCACTCCGCGAAGTTTGTCGCGCGCAGATTCCCCGCCATCATTGGTCGGAGAGTGCGAGTTGTAGCCGAGATCACTCAAAGTACGTTAGGCTTTCCAGCCTGACTTTCTTGGCTCGATCACAGTCAGGCTGGAAAGCCCGACGTACGAATCCGCGCAACAAAATAGCCCGCCGCGGCGATCCACATTGGGCTAGGAAATCAAAGATCGTCTGAGACAAATGATCGCAGTCGAGGTCGACCGCGGCAAGCTGTCGCCACATCAGGCCGACGGACGGCGGAAGTGGCGGTAGGCCAGCAACACGTCGTACAAATCAGCCGAGATGGTGATGTCTTCCTGCTCGAAATCGCTGAGCCAGGTTCGCCGGCTGGCCAAGGCATCTGCTAGCAGCGGCAACACTTCTCCGACGCTCACCGTGACCTGACTGTGGTCGTCCGCGTGAACCGGCCGATCGACGAGCGTGTCCTCGCCCGGACCGCGATAAATGCGCAAATGATGAGCCATGGATGCATCCTTACATACCTTGGGGGGAAACTGCTGCGCGGCATCCTGCCGCGCCCGAGACGCTGGTGCGCCTCGGATCGTATCGCTCTCTATCGGCTCGAACGACGTAGAGGGTTTGCTCAATCCGTCCGAAAGTGGTAACTTTTTCGTAAGGAAAACACTGCGGACACCTTCACCCGCAAGCTGCCATCCGCGTTTGGAGCGCGGAGAATGTCAAATTGGGTAATCCGCTCACTTGGCGTCGGCCACCGTGCCTGCTAAAACTTGACAGCTTGCATTGCTTCTGTTCCGGTTCCGGCACTCTGGCCGCTTTTTATGCCATCCGCGACTGCGATTGATTACCCACGCCTCGCGCGCGATTTAGAGCTGGATGCCGACGCGATCGCGCGGACGGTAGCGCTCTTGGACGATGGCAACACCGTCCCCTTCATCACGCGCTATCGCCGCGACCAAACCGGCGGTCTCGACGAACAGCAGATCGCCCGCGTCCGTGAGTGCGTCACCCGTCTCCGCCAGCTCGATGAGCGCAAGCAAACGATCCTCCGTTCGATCGAATCGCAGAACAAACTCACCGACGCACTCCGCCGCGAGATCGAACACGCCGACAGCATCAAACGGCTCGAAGACTTGTACCTTCCCTTCCGGCCGAAGAAGCAGTCGCTCGCCACGCGCGCCCGCGAACAGGGGCTCGGACCGCTGGCCGACGAAATCCTTGCCGGGGCCAAAGAATGTGCCGATCTCGACGCCCGGGCTGCCGACTTCGTCAACACCGACAAGGGGGTCGCCGATGCCGCGCTCGCCCTGCTGGGCGCCGGACACATCCTCGCCGAAGAATTCAGCGAGCGAGCCGACCTGCGGCAACGAGTTCGCAAAATCTACCGCAAGAGCGGCCGTCTCTTCAGCACCAAGATCGTCGACGACGAAAAGAAGAACCGCCAGTTCCGCGACTACCTCGACTTCCGCGAAGCGATCCACCACATCCCACCCCACCGCATCCTTGCCATCAATCGCGGCGAGCGAGCCGGTGTACTCCGCATCAAGATCGAGTCCGACGAATTCGCCATCGAGCAGCTGGCACTCGAGCTCCTCGTGCCGCCCGAACATCCCCACAAAGATTTTCTCACCGGTTGCGTCAAGGATGCGCTCGCCCGGCTTGTGCTCCCCAGCCTGGAGCGCGAGTCGCGCCGCGACCTGACCGAGAAGGCCGAGGTGCACGCGGTCGAAACGTTTGCCAAGAACCTGCGCAATCTGCTCCTGCAGCCGCCGCTCACGGGCAAACGCGTACTGGCGATCGACCCCGGTTACAAGAACGGCTGCAAGCTCGCCGCGATCGACGAGTTCGGGTCGCTCTTGGAGCACGGGTTGATTCACATCGTCGGCAGCGACGAGGTCAAGACCGCCGACCGTGCCAAGCTCATTGAACTGATCAAGAAGCACAACCTGAGCGTGATCGCCATCGGCAACGGTACTGCCTGTCGCCAGACGGAACAGCTGCTCGCCGAAATCCTCAGCACCGAGCTGGCCGGTGAAGACGTCCACTACGTCGTCGTCAACGAAGCGGGCGCGAGCGTCTACTCGACCAGCGAAATCGGCCGCGAGGAGTTTCCGCAGTGCGACGCACTCGAACGGAGCGCGATCTCGATTGGCCGCCGGCTGCAAGATCCACTGAGCGAACTGGTAAAGATTGACCCCGCGAGCATTGGCGTCGGCCTCTATCAGCACGACACCCGCGCCAAGCACCTCCGCGACACGCTCGACGACGTGGTGCAGCTCTGCGTGAGCTTTGTCGGTGTCGACGTGAACAGCGCGAGCGGGGCCTTGCTGCGATACGTCTCGGGCATGAACCAGCTCACCGCCCGCCGCGTCTACGAACATCGCCAGCAACACGGCCCCTTCAAGAGCCGCCAACAGCTCATGGACGTGAGCGGTTTCGGCGAGGCAACGTTCGTCCAGGCCGCCGGCTTCCTCAAGATCGAAAAAGGGGACGACCCGCTCGACACCACCTGGATCCACCCCGAAAACTACCCCGCCGCCCGCAAGCTGCTCGACAAGCTCGGCGTCGAACCCGCCACGCTCACCGAGCCGGGCACCGCCGATCGCATCCGCGAGCTCGCCGCGCCGCTCGATCGCCAGCAGCTGGCCGACGAGTTGAGCCTCGGCCGGCTCACCGTCGACGACATGATCGAAGCCCTCTCGAAGCCGGGCCGCGATCCGCGCAGCGACCTGCCGCTGCCGATCTTCCGCAAGGACGTCGTCAAGTTTGAAGACCTCGCCGTCGGCATGGAACTCCGCGGCACGGTGCTCAACGTCGTCGACTTCGGCGCGTTTGTCGACGTCGGTCTCTCCGATAGCGGGCTGGTGCACGTGAGCCAATTGAGCGCCGGCTTCGTCCGCAGTCCGCACGATGTGGTGGCCGTGGGAGCACAGGTCCGCGTGTGGGTGGCGACGATCGACAAAGAGCGCCGTCGCGTGGCGCTCACCATGATCGAGCCCGGCACCGAGAAGGAGCGTCCGCCGCGCGAACGCAAGCCGCGCCGCAAGCCGCAGCAACAGCGGGTCGCGGTCGCCGCCGGCGAAGGTCAAGCCGCGCCACCGCAGCAGGTTCGCACCGACCGACCCCGCAGCGATCGCCCGCGGACCGAGCGGCCCAAACGGCGCGAGGAGCGCGATCGCCGCCCGCCCCAACGGACCGGCGCCTACGAAAAGCGCGCCGCGAAGACGCTCAAGCCGATCACCAAGGAAATGGAAGAGGGCAAAGAGTACCTCCGCTCCTTCGGCGACTTGCTACAATTTCACAAGAAGAAAAAAGAACCCAATCCAGACGCCGAAGGCACCTCCACAACCGAACCTTCCGAAAACTAAATTTAGCTCGCTCCCCGGACTGGTCGCTTCAGCGACCAGTAAACTGACCCACCACCCCACCACCCCACGACCCAAGCACCCCACCGCCCATGGACTTCCGCGAGCGACTCCAACGCGCATCCGAACGAGGCCAGCGGGCCAGGGATGCCGAAGCTCGCGAAGCTGCCGCCAGGGCCCTTTCGGAAGAAGAGTGCCGCCGCCTCCACTCGACCAATCGCATGGCGCTGCTCGACCACATCGAGAAGTGCCTCCACGATCTGGCCGACAACTTTCCCGGCTTCCGTGTCGAAACAGTCATGGAAGAAAACGGCTGGGGCTCTGTGGCCAAGCGCGACGACGTCGGCATCGCGCACGGGCGGAGCGACAACTTCTTCAGTCGCCTGCAGCTGGTGGTGAGTCCCTATAGCAAGTACCACGTGATCGACGTGGTCGCCAAAGGCACGATCCGCAACAAAGAAGTCTTCAGCCGCAATTTCTACCAGCAACTCAACGAAGTCGATCTCGAACGCTTCCGCGAACTGACCGAGCAATGGGTACTCGAATACGCCGAACTCTACGCCGCCGCCACGTAGACTGTTAGCGGCGTCGGCGGAAATTTAAAGCGGTCGACGCATCACTCCGCTAAGGTCGTCGCCGCTCACTCATCCCGCTGCACAAGAATCTCAGCCCCGTCGAACCAGCGCGCGACGAACAACCAGTGTGGCATGATCGCCGCAACAGGCACCGCGAGGCGAACCGATAGTCGATTCCCCGCTTTGGCAACACTCATGCGCGTCGCACCGTCGAGCGACGTCGTCCCAGCGAGTCGACGGCGAATCGCAGCCTCGACGCTCGCGTTGGTCGCGCGGGGCAGGGCAGCTTCGCGCAGCCCCGCGGTGGCCGCACGCACAAGCGCCCGTTCAGCCGCCATCTGATAGGCGAACGCGACGAGAACCATCGTCGCAATCGCCAGCACTGCGAGCGACGCCGCCCACCGCAGCACCCAGCCCACGCCGCGCACCGGCAAGGGGGCTAGCGCACAATCGTCGCCAGAAAAGATTTGGAGGGCCGGTGCGTCCATCCTTCCAGGCTAATTGCCCACTGATCGCATCGCAAATTTCCAACGTACGTTAATGGTCAAATGCGACCTGCAGCTCCGGTAGTGCCGCCTGTAACGCGGCAACTCCCGCCGGCGTCACCTGGGTCAGCCGCAGATTGAGCTGCCGCAACTTGCTCGCCGACTCGAGATGTTTGAGCCCCGCGTCCGACACGCCCGTCTCGTTGAGACTCAGCGTGGTGAGATTCGGAAGTTTGCCTAGCTCGGCCAGGCCGTCGTCACTGATCCTCGACGTGTCCAGATTCAGCCAGACCAGATTCTGCAGCTGAGCGATCTGCTTCGCGCCGTCGTCGCCGACCATCGTGTTCCACAGATTCAGATTGGTGAGCAGTTCGAGTCCCGCCAGGTGTGCCATGCCGTCGTCGCCGACACCCGTCTCGCTCAGATCGAGCTTGCGCAGCTGCTTCATTCCCGCGAGGTGGGCGAGCCCGTCGTCGCCGACATAAGTGCCCCGCAAAATCAGTTGCCGCATCTTCACCAGCGACGCGAGTTGCGCCACGCCGTCGTCCGAGATCGGCACCCGCATCAGGTCAACATCATCCAGATTCATCAGCCCCGCGAAGACCTCCATTCCCTCGTCGGTGAGAATTGCATCCTCGGCCGCAATCCCGCGGAGTTGCGTGAGATTCTTCAAATGGGCGACGCCCTCGTCGCTAACCGACGCGCTCCGCATCTTGAGCGCGACGAGGCTCGTCATGCCGCTCAAATCGGCCAGCCCCTCGTCGCCGA
The DNA here is from genome assembly GCA_963847905.1 of uncultured Planctomycetota bacterium. Taxonomy (GTDB): domain Bacteria; phylum Planctomycetota; class Planctomycetia; order Pirellulales; family Lacipirellulaceae; genus DASYDU01. Next base: position 734,901 of record CAWKBP010000015.1, read on the forward strand.
CCTTCGAGCCGCGCAGGTCGAGCAACCGCAAATGCTTGGCCTCCTTCAAGTGCGCCATTCCCGGGTCGGTGATCCGCGTGTACAGCAGCGTCAGATGCGTGAGCTTCGGCAGCTTCGCCACTTCCGCCATACCGTCGTTCGTAACATTGATCGATCGCTGAAACACGAGTGCCTTGAGACTCGCCAGCTCGGCGAGCTTCGCCAGTCCCGCGTCGCTGACCATCGTGTTGTCGAGGCCGAGGTCCGTCAGCTGGTCGAGCGACGCCAAGTGATCGAGCCCGGCGTCGCTAATATCGGGACCCCACAGCTTTAATTCTTTGAGCCCCGGCGCAGCCGCCAGCAGCCGCAAGTCGTCGTCGGTGGCCGGTCGCGTCGAAAGATCGATCGCCACGATCGCCCCGTCCTCGCCCCTTTCGATCCGACCCGCCAATTGATCGATCCGCGCGACCAGCTCGCTCGCGGTGGGCGATTCGGCAGCCCACGTCGGAGTGAGCGAAACGACGGCGAAAAACGCCATGGAGCACCAAACGAACGCGGTCCGGATTGCGAGAATCTGTTTCATGGAAAGCCTGTTTCTGCTCGAATTGAACTGCCAGCGTCCTTCCAGCGTAGTTGCATTCGGGGGGCAGCGTCAATTTCCCGGCCAAACTATTTGAACGACGCTGCGACGCCCGCTATGCTGAAAGTTCTTCCTGTGTTCGGTGAGGGGTCCTTCTAGGGGGAGGTTTTGTGATGTCGTTCGAGATCCAAGCGGATCGCCGTAAGTTCTTGCAGGCTTCGGCGCTGGCGGGCATGGGCTACTGGGTCACCGGCTCCCTGCGGGCCGCGGAGAGCAAGTCCGCCCTCGAGCAGGTGCAAGTCGCCTGCATCGGCGTCGGCGGCAAGGGCAAGAGCGACGTCCAGAACATGTCGCGCCACGGCAAAATCTTCGCCCTCTGCGACGTCGATTCCCGCTTCCTCAAGGGCATGGCCAAGTCCTACAAGGTCGACCACACCTACACCGACTATCGCGACATGCTCGACCAAATGGGCGATCGCATCGACGCGGTCGTCATCAGCGTGCCCGACCACAACCACGCCGTGATCGCCTCCAAGGCGATGAAGATGGGCAAGCACGTCCATTGCCAGAAGCCGCTCACGCGCACGATTTGGGAAGCCCGCCGACTCGGCGAGATCGCCCGCGAGTCTGGCGTCGCCACGCAAATGGGCAACCAGTTCACCGCGTTCAATCCAATGCGCAAAGCCGCCGCGCAAATCAAAGCCGGCCAACTCGGCACCGTGAAAGAAGTTCACGTCTGGACCAACCGACCAATCTGGCCGCAGGGCGAACGCCGCCCGATGATGGAAGCCGTCCCCAAATCGCTCGACTGGGAAGTCTGGCTCGGCCCGGCTCCCTTCCGGCCGTTCGGCGACGGCTACCATCCCTTTGCCTGGCGCGGTTGGTGGGACTTCGGCACCGGCGCGCTCGGCGACATGGCCTGCCACACCTGCAACTTGCCTTTCATGGCCCTCAACATGCGCGACCCGGTCTCGGTCGAGGCGGAATGTCCCGAGCACGACGGCGACGGCTATCCGAACCGTTCGCAGATCAAGTACGAGTTTCCAGAGCTCGCCGGCCGCGCGCCGTTCACGCTCCATTGGTACGACGGCGGCAACATGCCCTCCGCCGATTTGTTCACTGGCGTGACGCTCAAAACCAAAGACGACGACGGCAAGGATGTCCCGCCGCCCCACAAGAGCGGCAGCTTGATCATCGGCGATCGCGCCAAGATGTATGCTCCCGGCGACTACGCCGAGATGGGCATCCAAATCATCGGCGACGTCGAAGAGCTCGATCCCGAATATCCGATCAGCCCCGGCCACGAGAAGGAATGGTTCATCGCCATGGGCGACTCGAAGCAGCCCGCCATGTCGAATTTCCCCGACTACGCCGGCCCGCTCGTCGAGACGATCCTGCTGGGCAACCTCGCCATCTGGAAGCGCGGCCGCGTCGAGTGGGACCCCAAGAATCTCAAGTCCAACGACCCCGCTCTCGAGCGGATCGTCCACTGCGAATACCGCGACGGCTACCAAGTTTAACCCGCCCCTGAATGATGGGAACGCACCGCCTCAAGCATTCGCCGCATCGCTTCTAGCGGTTGAGCTAACCTGCCGCTTGCGGTTTAGCTAACCCCGCCGCGCCGCCCCCCCGATTCATTCCGCGCCACCCCGCCTCAAATTGGCTCCTCGCGCCGATCTTCCGGCCGCGGTCCCCCATCGCGCGGCCCACCTTCCGGCGGCGGCCGCCAATCGCGACCATCGCGCGGCGGTGGCGGTCCCGGCGGTCGACCACCCGGCCCACCTCGTCCCGGCCCGCCTCGGCCTGGTCCGCCCGGTCCCGGCGGTCCCGGCGGCGGTCCATCAAATCGTTCCCCATCCATTTCTCGACGCCGCCCATCGCGCCGACCGCGGTCGTCGCCTCCGCGACCTCGATCTTGAGGTCCGCGGCCATCGAATCCGCCGCGCCACAATCGCCGCAGCGAGTCGTCCTCGCGCAACCCCACTTGCGACCGCATGTACATCTGCTCGAGCTGCTCGTTCATTTCCGAAAGCGGCAGACCCAGCAAAATTTCGCGCTGATCGTCCGTGAGCCCGCTGGCGAAAAATTGTTCCAGGTTCTGCCGCCCGACGTTCGAGCCCACGGCCTCATAGACCCATCGCATCAGCTGCCACCCCCGCTGGCCGCGGTCCAGCCCGTTGAGATACTCCTGCGCATCCGGACTCAAGTGCGCGGACAACCGATCGATCGTCCGCCCTCGTCGCTCCTCATTGCGCAGGTCGCCTCCGATGATCACCATCGCCACCCGCGCCGCAGGTTGCCCGCCGAGTCGCCGCTCTGGATCGGGATTGCCCTGCCGACCGATTTCCTGCACCAGCTCTCCCCGGCGTTCCTCGACGATACTCAGAATCGCGTCCTGCAATGCCTTCTCATCCTCCAGCGACAACTGCCGCCGCGCCGCCAGCTGTGTCTCGGCCAACAGGCTCTTCGCCCGCTCGAGCCGCTCCGCCGTGCTGATATCGCGCTCGCGTAGCTTCAGCTTCTCTCCCTGCGTGCGCGATTGAAGCCACTCGCCATAGGCCGCGAGCGTCGCTTCCAGTTGGTCGCGGTCGCTGGCGGTGGCCACGTCGCGCTCGAGGCTGCGTAACCGATCCTGTGCCTCCGGCCGCGGCATGAGTTTTTCAAATCGCTCAAACTTCGCCGAAAGATCGGCCTTCTCCTTGGCCGGCAGCGACTCGATCCAGTCGGCCCGATCGTCGAACGACTGCCAGTCGCTTGCCGTCGCCGCCGACGTTGTTGTCGTCGTTGTTGTCGTCGCGGAACTCGTTCCTCGTGTGCTCCCGGCGAAATCGAGCCGCGCGAGCCCGCGGAGATACTCCACGTCGCTGATCTCGGTGAGCACGTCCAGCTGCTCGATCACCGGCAAGTCGGCCACCAGCGCGTTGTCGCGGCTCGGCACCAACACCCGCGCCGCCGCGAACGACGCCATCGCAATCGCCAGCCCGCCAGCCGCCATCCAATACTTCCGCCGCCGACCGATCACCGCCTGCGATGTCGACTGGGCTTTCGCCTCGCGCACCGCCGCCACGGTTACCATCTCGATCGTCGTCCGCGCAAAGTCGTCGTCAACCTTGGTCGTCGGTAGCGACTCGAGCGCCGTCCAAGCCTGCTCCAGTTCCGTGAGCTTCTGCCGATAGTCCGCGTCGCTCGCCAAACGCCGTTCAACGCGCCGGCACTCGTCGGCGGTCAGCTCGCCGTCGAGATACGCCACCAGCTCGCTGATGTCGGGCGTGTCGGATTGGGTTGGGGAAGTAGACATGGTGGTAAAGGAGTCAGGAGTCAGGAGTCGGGGGCGCGTTGGTCACCGGCGTGCCGCGTTCGAAATACGGTTCGAGCACCTCGCGCAATCGCGTCCGCGCCCGCGACAACAAAGACTTCACCGCTTCCGGCGTCAGGTCCATGATCTCGGCAATTTCGGCATAACTAAAGTGTTCAAATTTCGACAGCAACACGGCCATTCGCTGCCGCTCGCCGAGCGTGGCAATCGCCTGTTGCACCGCGTCGCGCAACTCCGACTTGTCGAGCTGCCGCGTCGGCATCATCCCGCTCGCCGCCACCGCGACCGCCTCCATCGGCATCGCCGAGCTGTCGTTCGTCGACGGCGTCAGATTCACTTCGTGCCGCCGCGATCGGCTCCGCTGCGAATTGGCCGCGACGTTCCCCGCGATCGTAAACAGCCACGTCGAAAACTTCGCCCCCGGCACATACCGCTTCCGCGCCCGGTACACCCGCAGGAACACATCCTGCGCCAGGTCCTCCGCCACGTCCGGCTGCCCCGTCAGGTGCGCGAGCAGCGACACCAGCCGCGTCTGATACCGCAACATCAGTTCCTCAAACGCCCGCGCATCATCATCGCGCACCAACAGCATCAGCCGCACATCGGGGTCGGCCAGCGTATATCGTTCGGCGGTGGACTCGGTGATCGCCAAAGGGGTTGCCGGGAGGATCGGGCCGGGAGGATCGGATTCAAGGCGGACCGCCGTTCCAACGCGGTCTACTTCCAGCTTACACGGCCCCAAAAGGGCGGGCGACCCTCGCCACGCCCCGATTATTATAACCCCCGCTCAGCTCGGGAGTTTCGCACTTTATGCATCGGGTTCTTCGAACTCCTGTCGTTTCCCAAAAGCCCGCGACAAAAAGGACCCCGCCGAGCGGCCGGCTCCTATCCGTCGAAGCGTGACTCGTCCGTCCCCACGTCAGCAGGTTCATCTTCGACCGGGCAATGCAACTCGGCACTTGCGATCGACTTGTGGCTTGAAGTGGGCGGCGTGCGGGTGGCCAAAAATAGTTGTTGAATTGCGCCCTGCAAATCGCATAATGTGTACACATGTGAACATAAGAACATTATACTCGCGAACGCGTGGGACGCCGCAGGACTTCCATTCTTCGCATTTTCGAAAGCGAGGTGACGCTTGATCGCATGATTTGGGACGATGAAATTTGCCGTGTGTTGAAAGTAAAGCGACCGGAAAAATCTGCAGAAAAGGACGAGCGATGAAACGCGTTTCTATTGCTTTGTTGACCCTAGCCAGCATTTTGTCGACAAATGCTCAGCTAGCGCTGGCCCAGAGCGGGCCGAATTGTGTCGATGTGTATAGCGACCTGGGTTGCGTTCGTTGGTTCTATGTCGCGGCCCCGCCGGGATCGAGTGGCGGAGATTCTGTTGCCGACGCGCAAGGCAACTCCGACAAAATCAATAACTGGTTCGACGCCAGTTCATCGACCAATGGCGAAGTCTGGGACGGGATGAAAACCAAGAATACTTTGGTGATTCCCTACGGCTTTATCGCCCTGGCGGAGCCAATCGGTGTCAAGACGGTTCAGAACGTCACCAGTTGGACCAACGCGTCAGGCGACCTGTTGGCGAACCTTACTCCGACGGGAGGCTTGGCGTATGGATTTCCCAACTATCTTCGCGTGCAATTCACGCAAACCGGCGGCACCAAGCCGCCGAATCTCACGAGCGGTGACTGGTACTATGTTGTAAGTTCCGGCGGTGGGTACAAGCTCGCGACCACGTTGGACAACGCCCGTGCGGGAGTCTTCGTTGCCTGGAGTGCCTTCACACACTCGGGCACCAGCACGCTGATGTATCGCACGCTGCCATCCAATTTTTCGTTGATCTGTGGCGGTGGGTGGGCAAATACCACCTACCTGGTCGGCAACTTCCTCAACAATCTTTGCGGCGGCATCGTCTGGAAACCTGGCACTGCCAACGTGGACGACGTACCGATTCGCCTTGCGCGTCACGGCAACACGATCCGGCTCAACATCATGACCAATCCGTGGGTGGGAAACTACTCTCCCACGCGGCCTTATGCTCGCGCGGCCATTCAAATGTTCGACGAAGGTCGCAATGCCGGAGAATCCGGCCGACACGAGATTTCGCTCGACGCCGCCGGCTTCCAATCGGCAATCCGCATCGACAATTGCGGGAACGGGTATGCAGACGAAACGTCGTTCCCATATCTCTTCACGCGCGACTGCTATTCCATGATCACCAACGAGAGCAACAACCAAAGCATCGGCCACTCGGTCAACTTTGCTTGCTACTACGTACCCTTGAATGACAATGGAACCGTATTTAATCTCCAGGACGGCGGAATCTGGAACGTCAATCACCTGAGCATCGTCGGTGATGGCGGTGTGACCGTCTGCCAGATGAATTCGCAGAATGGCAGCAATTTGGGTGAATTCCAGATCGGACACCTGCACGTCGACAAAGCCTTTCCAATGCCACCAAATCGGCGCCGACAACCCAGTCGGTTACCGCTTCCAATAGCAGCGGAAAGCTTTTCCTAACCGGCAGTACCGATTGGCCCAACGGCACCCGCGTCTGTTTTCCCACGACCGCGCCCGGCGGCATTACGCTCAAACAGCTGTACTACGTGGCCGGGAAGAGCTTCAGCGGCGGAACTTGGACCGCCTATCTCGCCAACACGCACGACGCCGCGCATCGGAACCAGGCGGTCGATCGCGTCGCCTATACGAGCGCCAGCGGCTCGTACACTTTGGCAAACACCAAGGGCTACTTCCGCCTGTTCGACACGTATCGAGCGGTCTGCTCCAAGATTCGCATGACCGGTATCATCACCTATGCCAACGAGAATCTACGTGCGCCGGCCGGATGGATGAACTACTTTGGCCAACCGCTCGTCAACTACTCGGCCTGGCCGTTCGGCTATGCGGGTGTCTACGACTCGGAATTCCGCGACGTTGCACTCGACATCGTGGGACTCGATGACGCGACCGAAGTCAAATTCGGCACACGCAAGAAGATCATCCAGATTCCAGTCGTGGCGCCAATTACGAACGTCGGCGTCGCAGACGCGCAAGCCATGTACGTTGTGCCGGAAGCCTATGATGGCTACCGCATCGCCAAAGTTCAGGCCGACGTTGCCACGGCGGGGGCGGGAACTGGCGACACCACGGTTCAGATCGCCAAAGCGAGCGGTGGCGGCTCCTATGCGAATCTGCTCTCGACGCCCGTCGCCATCACGCAGGGCACCGTCACCAACGGCAACACGCCTTTAATCCAGCGTGACGCCGCCCGATACGTACCCCAACCTGGTGAACAACGAGCGCGAGCGCATCAAAGCCAACGACCGGCTACGGATCGACGTCAAATCCGTCAACACCGGCACCGTGCCGATGGGCCTGGTCGTGACGCTGTGGCTTGTGCCATAGTGGTGTTTGATTGGCGGTCGAGCGATCGACTAAAGATAATTTAGAAACGATGCGAGCACTCTGGAAATTCAGAGGCGCTCGCAATTTTATTCTCGTGAAAGCAGTACAGATCGCGATGGGATCATCAATCTGCCATCGCCTACAACAGGCTATCGAGCAGCAACCGAATCTTCCGCATTTCGGCCCGGTGGTCGAAGCCCTCGAGCGGCGTCATGTGGACCGAGAGGGCGCGGTCGTAGTTCACGCGCTCCAGCTGCTGAATGAGTTTGCCGTAGTCGACTTCGCCCTGGCCGACGCGGACGTGCAGCTTCTGCTTCGTTGAGTCGCGCAAGTAAACGTGTTGCACGTACTTCATCACCTTGTCGATGTGTCCGCCTTGGTGCGGGCCGGTGATGTAGTGGCTCGGGTCGAGCGCCAGTCGCAGACCCTTCACGTTGTCGCAGAGCACGACTGCGGTGTCGGGGTCCTGCGTCATGCAACCGATCGTCGTCTTCAGCGCGACCACCGCACCTTCGAGCGACGCAATCTCGACCAGCTTCCGCAGCCGCTCGATCTCTTCGTTGAAGGGCGTGCCCAGCTCGGCAGCCGGCACCACCATCGTGACCACCTTGATCGCCTTGGCTAGCCGGCAGCAGGCGGTGAAGTGGGGATAATACAGTTCGGGATCCGGCCCCAGCTCGATCGACAGCGCCGCGATGTCGAGACGATGCGTGTCGCGCGAGAAGTGAACGCTTCGCTCCAGGTCGGCGAGGACGTCCGACGGCTTGAGCCAGCCATCCTGCTCATGGATCGGCAGCTCCAGCGACGTGAAGCCCAGGTCGACCATCGCCTCCAGAATTTCTGGCGGCGAGAGATCGGGAAAACATTCGGTCGAGGCACAGACAAACACCTGGTTGCTCCTTCAAGGGGAAGTGAGGAGGCGAGTCGGTGACTAGATGAGTAGGTAAATAGAAGCCACTTATGCGACCTACTCACTTACTCACCTACTCACTTACTCACCTCGGGTCGCGTCTACTTTACCGGCATTCGGCCGTTCGTGGCAACACCCGCACGGCGAGCCGCTGGCTGGCAATTCGCCGTCCTCGCCGCTTTTCAGGCGAAACCGCCGTGTGCCGTCGCGCGGGGGTGGAGGCCGTTTGTTTGCCGGGCCCGATGCCTTAGAATGTCGCTTGACGGACTGTCGCACCCACCGGCCACACGGCCGCTGCTAGCACGCGGCACCGACCCCCGAGGTAACCCGAACATGCCCAACGATGCCCCCAATGCCACTCCCGCGCCGACCATCATCCAGCCGGCGCCCGGCAGCCCCCCGCCGCAGATCATCCTCCAACAGAGCATGTTCGGCTGGATGGGAAAGCTGCTGCTGGCCCTGGTCGGTATCCTGGTGCTCGTGATCATCGGCCTCGTCAGCAGCTACCACAGCTATTTCAACGACCCCGAGAAGCCGCAAGAGCGCTACCATTCGCTCGCTCGCCACGCCACGCAGAAGATCGCCATCATCAACGTCGCGGGCACGATCATGGAGGGCGATGGCTTTGTGAAACGGCAGATCGACGCCGTCGCGGAAGATGAAAACGTCGTCGCCATCGTGCTCCGCGTCAATTCGCCCGGCGGCACCGTCACCGGCAGCGACTTCATCTACCATCATCTGCGCCAGCTGGTCGAACGCCGGAAGCTGCCGATGGTCGTGAGCATGGGCAGCCTCTGCGCGAGCGGCGGCTACTACGTGGCGATGGCGGTCGGCGACGAGTCGGACGCCCTCTATGCCGAGCCGACCACGATCACCGGCTCGATCGGCGTCGTGATGCCACACTACGATATTTCCGGACTGCTCAGCCGGTGGAACGTGAAAGACGATTCGCTCGCCACCGGCCCGCTCAAGCAGATGGGCAGCCCCACCAAGCCGATGAGCGAAGAAGATCGCAAGGCGCTCGAAGCGATCCTCAACGACATGTTTGCCGGCTTCAAGGAAGTGGTGATGTACGGCCGGCCCAGATTCAAAGCCGATCCGCCAGCACTCGACGCGATCGCTACCGGCCAGGTCTTCACCGCCAGCCAGGCCCTCGAAAAAGGCCTCATCGACAAGATCGGCTTCCTCGAAGACGCGATCAATCGCTCGGCCGAGCTGGCGGGCGTTTCGACCGACAACGTCCGCTGCGTCAAATACATGCCCCGCACGACGTTCGTCAGCGAATTGTTGGGTGCTCGCTCGGCGTCGCCCGCCGGCTACTCGCTGGACGCGGCGTCGTTGCTCGATCTGGCAGCCCCGCGCGCGTACTATTTGTGGACGATGCTGCCGGTGGGCTCGTCAAATTCTCGATAAGATAGAAACGCTCATGCCGACGTCGCGGCCGGCAGGGGTTCGATTTGCGTGATGTGCAGGTTGGCGATTGTGTGAATCCTCCCGTCGATCACAACACCCGAAGTCCTTCTTCCAATTGCGATCGATCCAGACCTCGGGATATCCACGGTCCTTCCATCACTTAAGTGCAATCGTTTTGGCTCGAACGGCTCAGTCAGAACGGCAATACGGAGTTCTTCTTCATTCATCACGTTTTCCTCAACCCGAATCTGCCCCGGGCGCAATTTCCACATTACATTTTATATTATAGCGGCACGTCGGTCCAATTTTCTGATCGGCAAGAATTTTGACGTATGCTGCGCTGAAAGCTTCCGAGACTTCCCGTGCCCCATCTCCTTAACTCCCTCGACGACTCGCTCGCCGCCTGGCTCGCCAAGCACGGCCAAGGGGCTTATCGTGCGAAGCAGGTTCGCAACTGGCTCTTCGCGCGGCGAGCCGGCGACTTTCAGGAGATGACCGATCTCGGCCAAACGCTCCGCAACGAGCTGGCCGCCGAATTTACGCTCTGGACCACCAGCGTTGTGCGGCACACCCAGGCCGACGACGGCACCGAAAAACTGCTGCTTGCGCTCGCCGACGGCGGGCAGATCGAGTGCGTGCTGTTGCGCGACGAGGTCCGCCGCACGATCTGCATCAGTACGCAAGTCGGCTGTGGCATGGGCTGCGTCTTTTGTGCCAGCGGACTCGACGGCCTCGAACGCAATCTCACCACCGGCGAGATCGTCGAGCAGCTGCTCCTGCTGCAGCGACTGCTCGCGCCGGACGAGCGGCTTAGCCACATCGTCGTGATGGGCATGGGCGAACCGCTGGCGAATCTCGACAATCTGCTCCCCGCGCTCGAAGAGGCCAGCCGCGACGATGGACTCGGCATCAGCGCCCGGCGGATCACAGTCTCGACGGTCGGCCTGCCCAAACCGATGCGCCGCCTCGCCGAGGCCGGAGCCAAGTATCGCCTCGCCGTTTCGCTCCACGCCCCGAACGAAGAGATCCGCCGCCAGATCGTGCCGGTGGGCGAAAAGGTGTTGCTCGCCGACATCCTGGCCGAGGCCGACCATTATTTCGACCTCTCCGGCCGGCAACTCACTTTCGAGTACGTACTCCTCGCCGGCATCAACGACCACGCGGAACACGCCCACGAACTGGCTCGCCTGCTGGGCCGCCGCACGGCGCTAGTGAACGTGATCCCGTTCAACCCCGTCTCCGGCCTGCCATACCACACGCCAAGCGCGAGCGCTCAACAAACGTTCCGCCGCATCCTCGAAGACCACGGCCTCGCGGTCCGCTTCCGCCACAAAAAAGGCGACGCGATCGACGCCGCCTGCGGCCAACTTCGGCGCAGGACGCAGCAGGAAATCGCAACTCTATAGGTACTGTCGAGGGATCCTCGTGTTGTCGCCTTTCTCATGGTTGACTAAAATGAAGGGGAATCCTCGGCAAAGCTAGCTATAGCTATCAGTCCGGCAATTCGATCGGCTCGTCCTACCATGTCCAGCAATACCGAACTCTTAGCCGGCGTTAGCATCGACGAGTTGGAAGTGCTCGCGGCAGGGATGCTCGTTCCGTCGACCCAAGGCAGACTCGAAGAATTGATGGCAGGTGCGGAGCACGATTCACTTTCGGCCAACGAAGCGGCCGAACTCGACGGCCTGCTCAACAAGGTCGACCAGCTCAATCTACTCCTCAAGGCGCAGCTCGCTCGCTTTACGATCGATCAGCTTGGTCGCGAAGGCCAGCAATCCGTGAGCCGGTATATTTCTGCCGATTAACGACGCAGAGTACGCGAGTTCATTTGCGGAGTCCTGCGCCTATTGTCATACGGCTGAACGGCTGACAGTCGTCACGTTTGAAATCGAACATATATCGCCAAGTTCGGCGGGCGGACCAACAACATTCGATAATCTCTGCTTGGCCTGCCCGATGTGCAATCGCCACAAGGCGGATCGAACTTCAGCCATCGACGAAACCAGGGGCAATGTTACTCAATTGTTTCATCCCCATCGTGAAAAATGGAAGAAGCACTTCGCCTGGAGTGTCGATGGCAGCGTGCTAGTTGGACTCACGCCAGCCGGTAGAGCGACAATTGATGCGCTGCGGATGAATCGACCACAACTCGTCCGTACGCGGCGGACTTTGGATTACCCTCGGAGATCATCCTTCGCCGGTAGATCTCCAACCAAGAGTTCGTCGCTAACCAGTAGAGTGACGACTATCACCGCTTCTCCACGATCCGAATCTTTTCCACGCCGATCGCCTGGATCGGCGCGTCTTTGACCACGCCATTGGCGACTTGCATCAGCCGCGTGCGGAGTTGGCCCAGATTGGGCTCGCCGAGTTCTTCGGCGGTGGTCTTGCGGATCGCCACCAGCGTGTCGCTTCGCAGCTTGTAGCCGTCCGCTTTGAGTTGCTTGTTGATCGCAGGGATCTTGTACTGTGGCACGGTGCCGAACAGTTGCAGTTCGATCTCGGTGAGCGTGCCCGTGATCGGGTCGCGTGGCATCGTCGTGCGATAGAGCCCCAGATCGATCTCGTGCGTCTGGCCGCGCAGCGCGTCGGAACGCACCTGGTCGACGAGTGCGGCCGAGTTGTAGCAGCCGCCGGCGACGACGAGAGCCAGCGCGCAGCAGATCCAGCCCGCCACACTTCCCCGCATCACTCGTCGCTGATTCAAATTGCATGCTTGCCCTATCCGTGCGGCAGCCGGTCCTCGCTGCCGCTCCATTCGTCACAATCGTTGCGGCCGCGTTGGCGTCTGCTGCTGGTCCGCACCCAGCGAAAATATAGGTCGCGGAGCCGGTCTATGCTCGGCCTATGTTTTAGCGGAAACGCTCGTGTTTTCGTTCACCGGGGCCAGTAAAAGAGTCGTCGCATGAACTACCGCAGCACCATATCGTCGGCGATCGTTGCTATCGCGTTGGCGGTCTGTGCGTGTGCGGGCTGCGGTCCGAAAGATGACTTCGCGTTCGACGAGCTCGATCTCACGCCGGCCCAGGACGAGCTGATCGAGTTTTCGCTGGGCAAATACATGATTCCCGTTCCGCTCCTGCAGTCGACCACCTTGGACGAAGGCCTCAAGCGGAACCGAGTCGAGTTTTCGTTCTCGCTCTACGCCCTGGTCACCGCCGACTGCAAGAAACGCCTCGCCGGGCAATGGAAGCGACACGAAGGCAAGCTCCGCGACCGCATCATCCTCGTCTGCCGTAACTCGACGGCCGAGGAACTTCAAGAACCCGAACTCGCCACACTCAAATCGCATTTGACCGACGCCGTGCACGCGGAGTTCGGCTCGAACTGCATTCGACGCCTGCTGGTCTCCGAGGTAGTCATCCGCAAACTTTGATGGTCGAGGTCGAAGCCGCCATGCGTGTCGCCGATTTAAAAACGCGCCCCAAGATGTTGCGCCAATTGCTTCCAGCGATCGCGTTCTTACTCGCGCTCATCGGTCCGAGCGTTTCGCCGAGCTGGGCCTCCGGCGGCCATGGCGGCGAAGCAGCGCTGCCGAGGCCGACGCGTTGGAAGTCAGCTCCGAGTCGGCCGACGGCACGCGCGCGGTCAAGCTGGGCGAGTTCAGCATCCGCGTTTACCACACCGTCTCCTCCCGCAAGGACACGGTGACATTCATCCTGCACGCGATCGTAGCCAAAGACAAATTCTCGGAGTTCGAGCACGGCTACATTCATCGCAAGAATAAGACCCGGGACCAGATCGTCGTCGCCACGCGATTGGTGCCGATCGAAGACTACGACGACCCGGAGCTGAAGAAGTTCCGCCGGCGCATTCTCTTGCGACTGCGCCGTTCGCTTCCGGAACTGCCGATCGAAGACATCCAGCTCAGCGACTTCACGTTGTCGTCCGAGTCGAGCTGAGCGGGCAAGGCGTCGCCGTGCTCGTCAGATTAAATCGTGCTACTCAGCGCACGAGGTGCCGCCGCAGTTGCAGCAGGGTGCGACGCACTGAATTTCCCAGCTCGTCTCACACTTGGATACATCGTACTTTTCTTTGCCGAGTACTCGGACGACTCGCACCGTGCCACAACGCTGCGGAGTGCAGCAACAGTCGGCCCCCCTAACACAGGTGTCGCAGCAATCCACCTCCGTCGCGCACGCACATTGCGAACGGTCGGTGTGCGAGTTCGTGAAGTGTCGCAGGCAGTTGAACAAAGTCAACGGCGAGCCGCCTTGCTCCCAAGGAAGCGTGATCGCCGGCACGGCGATTTCTTCACACTTCACGATGGCGCAAGACTTTTGTTCGTCGACCACTTCGGTCTTGGGACAGCACACGCCGCGTCCGCAGCAACAATTGCCCGCCTGGGAACCGCAGTCGGCCGCACAGTCCGGCTGCGACGCCAGCGTGTGCTGCGATGCGACGAACAGCATCCCCAGGATCGCGCCCAGACGTACGGCTCGAACCAGCAACTGATTTGCGCGGCGATTCATTCTCTGATCCTTCAATAGGTTCTGTGAAAGCAAATTTGATTCGACCCAATGCCTGCTCTAGAAGTACATCATGAACCTGGTACCCAGTATTTGGTACGTACCGTAGTCGATGCCATTCACCGCGTTCAGCGCGTTGTCGTAAATATTGCCATAGATGTAGTTGAACTGCATGCGGGCGTTCTGGTTCCAGTACCAGTTGAGACCAAAGGTGACGCTTTCGCCCTTGCCGCCTTGCACGTCATCGTCCGACAGGTCGCCGTACGAACCACGTACTGCCACTTGCCACGCGCCCCAGCCGCCCTGCACGCCATCTCGGCAGGTGTCGACCAGGAAAAAGTTTTCGAAAGGCGTGACCGGCCCCAGCTGACCCGAGTCGCGCTCCCAGGTCATACTTTCCCCTGTAAGGAAATACGAGAGATAGGCGTACGCTCCGTGGAAGTGAAGTTGCGTCGCATCGTCGCGATCGACCCAGGTGTTTTGATATTCGGCCGTAAACTGCGTAGGACCGAGATTGAGGACATGCTCTAGCCCTAGTTCGGTCACATGACTCGCGTCAGCGATCAGTCCCGTGTCGAGCCAGTTTTTGAACGTGCGAGCTTCGGGCCGCGTACGTAAGCGTGCTTGGTTTTGTCCCGACAGAGCGTAGTTGGGCGTCTGTGCGTTGCCGTCTACGTTGGCATACATGCCTGCGACCGCCACGTGAGCGAAGCCGCGACCATCCGAAGCCTCGTCGTACCACAGCGTGTTGGCAAATCGACCGGCGACTTGCGCTTGCCAATGGTCGCTGGTGTAGAATCCACTCGGCTCCAGATCCGACTGATTGAATACGCCATACTGCCAGTTGTACGCCAGGTCCTCCGAATGCGACCACGATTCCACGCCCAGCCGACGCGCGTCGGCATCGAACGACTCGACGATGAACGGCCGCTCCATGAAGACGTTATAATTGCTGCTATTCCAATGATCGAGGCCGAAGGGGCGCTTCTGCTTGCCGATTTGCAATCGCTGCAGAATCGGCAAATCCTTGAAGCCGAAGTACATGTCGCGCGGCGTGATACGCGTGAAATCGGCGAATTCCAAGTCCATTTTGTAGAGCATTGTATCGTAAATATTGCCGCTAGCGCCTAAGCGAATGCGACGAAAGCCTACTCGGTCCTGCGGCGAAAAGTCGTTATCGCCGGTCTCGAAGCCGTTGACCCCCGGCGAGCTGGCAGGGAATGTCCAGGCGTCGATGTGGATCCGTCCGCTGAGCGCGAGTGTGATGTCCTCTGACTTCGGCTTGACGTAGTAGGCCAAGTCCCCGGCCAGGCTTTTCTGGTCATCCTGCAATTGGGCGTACTTGGCTTCCAGATCGACAAGTCGCTGCATGATCTGGGAGTCAGATTCCGGCCCTGACAATTCGCCCGGGTGGGGCAGCGGCTCAGGCGCATCTTGAAATGCTGCTTGAATTGGTCGCGGTGAAGTGGCGGTGGGCTCGGAAGCATGCACGGTGCCAATCGGCCAGCTCGGCTGCTGGCTCGATCGCTCCAAGGACAATTCCTCGCCAAACGATTCGGCGATCATGCAATCGGTGGGCATGTCTTCCGCCCACGTCACCCCTGTGGCGAGTAGCGCCACGGCAATCGCACCCCAAGCGCGAGTCACTGCCGCCCGCGTAGTCACTCGACCACACCTATTTGCAAGTCGGCTTGTTTCCATGCGCATTGTCCGATGAAGAGAGGATCTTATTGCAGAAAAAAGCTGAGGCGAGCCGGCAAATCGCAACGTGAACGTCGCCAGGACGAAAATTCCGCGCGAACCGCAGCGAGACAAGGGGCAAGACCTCGAAAAAGACGTCGCCAATTCCGGGGCGTGGGCCAGAACTCTGCATCGGCCGCGCATATTCGGCGCGACCAATAGAAGCGGTAGGCGCGTTACAGCTTAACGCGCACTTTGGCCGCAGAATTTCGCCAGCTTGCGAAGTCGAAGAGTTATTGCGTGTTTGCCGCTGCTAGCAATCGATGCAGCCGACTAAGCCACACTCCGCTGCGGTACAAGCTCGCCGCGGAAGTTCGCATGCAGCGATTCCCAATCGATGACTAGTCGCCCACCGCTCGCCTCGTGCTGCTTCGCCCAATTCATCAGCAAGTCGAGACAGGCGTGGTCAATGTAGTCGAGATGCTCGAAATCGACGTGCAGCTCCGCGCTACCTGGCACCCGTTCGAGCGCCGCCGCCAATCGCGGCAATCGCAAGAACGTGGCGGCGCCTTCCAGTGCCAGCACCGATTGATTCGACTTCGTTCCCGTTTTGAAATTCGCTTGCAAGTGGGAAAATTTGTAGAGCAGCTTTACCGCCGACAGACCGATCCCCACCAGCACGCCCGTCAACAAGTCGGTCGTCACGATTCCGATCATCGTGGCAAAAAAGATCACCACTTCTCCCCAGCCATATTTCGCCAGCTCCTTCACCTGCTTGAGATTCACCAGCTTGTAACCGATATAGACCAGCACCGCGGCCAGGCTGGCGATCGGAATCGAACGCAGCACGAACCCAAGCAGCCCCACGAACACCAGTAGCCACACACCATGCATGATCGCCGAGGCCCGCGACGTGCCGCCCGCCTGCACATTGGCCGCGCTCCGCACGATCACGCCCGTCATCGGCAGCGCACCGAGCAGGCCGCACACCGAGTTGCCGATCCCTTGGGCCACTAGCTCGCGGTCGTATTTTGTCCGCGGTCCGGTATGCATCTGATCGACGGCCGTCGCACACAGCAGCGTTTCCGCGCTCGCGATCAGTGCGACCACCAGCGCCGCACCCGCCAGCGCCGTCCACGAGTAGTCCTGAAACACTGTCAATGTCGGCACATGCACCGCCGAAAGCAAACTGTCCGGCACCTCGACATAGAGCACCGGCAAACTCCAAATCACGGCCGCCCCAGTCGCCACCACAATCGCCACCAACGGCGCGGGCACCGAGCGCAGCTGTTTCGGCGCGAAGCCCTGCCAAAGCAATAATACCGCGATCGTCAACATGCCGATCTTCGCTGCCCAGGGGTGGCTCTTGAGTGTACCGGCCAACTGCTGCAAACTACCCGCCGCGGCGGCTTGCGCTTCAAACAGGGCCGGCACATCCGTCGACCGCATCTTCTCGAGCGCCCCTTCGCTTTCGGCGAGCGCCGCATCGGCCGCCCGCGCGGGCTCGCCGGTATTCGTCTTGCTAATGTGATTCTTCGCGATCAGCGCCGCGAGCGCCCGCAACTCGGTCGTGATTTGTTCTTGCGCGACGACCAATTTGTCGGGAATCGACGGCGGATTCGTCCCACTCGACGCAGCCTCATTCGGCGCCGCATGTTTTGGTATTGCCGACGCGAGCGCCTCATAAACCTGCGTCTGCCGTTCGTGCAGCGCGCCGACTTCCTTCAAATAGGCCGTCCGCCGTTCGCGCTGCTCCATCGTGCTCGACTCGGGCAGTGGCAAGCCTTTGACGATCGACTGCGGGATCGACAGCAGATTGGCCACGCCGTTCTCTTTCGGCTTGTCGTCGACCATCACATGGAATTGACCCGCCAGGATCAAGATGCCGATCCCCGCCAACATCCCTTTGATCACTGCCGGCGAAACCGCCCGAAACCACTGCCCCAATCGCAACGTCCCGGCCAGCACCTGCGCCAGCCCGGCCATCAAGACGACGGCCCCCAACGACTCGAGCCCAAATTTTTGCACAATCTCATAGATCACCACCGTCAGCCCCGCCGCGGGCCCGCTCACTTGCAGCGGTGCGCCCGCCAGAAAGCCCACCACCAACCCGCCGACGATCCCCGTGATCAGGCCCGCCGCCACCGGCACACCCGAAGCGATTGCGATTCCCATACAAAGCGGCAGCGCGACCAGAAACACCGCCACGCTCGGCAGCAGATCCGCCCGCAAACTCGACGCCACTTTCTTCCAACGAGGTTTTTCCCCAATCACGGCCACAACTCCTTGATCCATATGTCTATCGCCTCGTGTGAATTTACTTCTCAGTGTTTCTAACTGCGCTAGGTTTGTAAGTGCGCTACAGCGTCGATGGCGAAGCACTAAGCCACCGGCAGCTCGTCTTCCATTCGATCATGCATGCAGACAAACTGCCGCGCTGCTCCGTCCAGCCCCAATACCTCGCCCGTCTCGAAGCGATAGTACCAGCCCTGCAGCACGAGCTCGCCGCGATCCTCGGCCTCCGCCACCGCGGGATACGTCCGCAAGTGTGCCAGCTGCACGATCACGTTGCACTTCACCGCCGTCGTGAGCAAGTCGTCGCTCTCATCCGAACCCTCGCCTTCCAATGGCAAGTTGGCAACTTCTTCCAACGTCCGCCGTGCGTGCGTCAGCCATTGCTTCACCGCCGGAAGCTCGGCCACCGACTCCGGATTCAATAGCCCTTGCATCGCACCACAATGCGAATGCCCGCAGACCACGATCTCGCGCACCTTGAGAACCTTCACCGCATACTCGATCGTCGCCGCCTCGCCCGTGTGCTCCGAGGTCCAAGGCGGCACCAGATTCCCCGCGTTCCGCAACACAAACAGCTCGCCCGGCGCCGTTTGCGTCACCAGCTCGGGCACAATCCGCGAGTCACTGCAAGTGATAAAGAGCGTCGCCGGCGTCTGCCCCTTCGCCAGCTCCTCAAATTGAAGCCGGCACGCCGGAAACACTCGATGCTGAAAAATCTGTACCCCGCGAAGTAGCTCTCGCATAATTCTCGCTCCATGTAGTTCGTGATCGCCATCCAGCCCGCACTCTGCCGACGAAACGAACCGATCCAGGTCGACGCGCGACGACGGACAAAATGAAATACTGGAGTGACGCCTGTAAGAAGCACGGATCAGCCGGCAGTCGTTCCACGCAACGCAACGAATGAAGTCGTCGAGCGGTCGCAGAGAATTTGCGCGAAGCCGTCGTGCACGAGACCTAAACTAAGTCGCGCATCAACACGTCATCGGTGCCATCAGCCCATTTGGCAGGCGATGGCCGGCAAGCAAGAGAGGCTGGTGCTGCGGTTCGCGGCCCAGCCGGGCTTGGATAGATGACGTAAATACAATCGCTTCGCGGCGACCGTGCAGAGCGGTCCGCATCAAACTCACGGTCCGCGTCGCAAACGCGACGTTTTCGACCCGTTCGTTGGCGCCACTCTCGCTCAGTTCGTTCGTCCGAATCATCGGCACGGCCAGCAGAAATGCCGCTAGCAGAGTGAGCAACACATCCTGCACCCGGCCGCGGGCCCGACGCGTACGGCTCGTAAAACCGCTCTGGAATTGTGTTTCGTGCATGGCAATCTTCCGGCAAATTGAAATCGCCTGGCCGCAATACGCTGCGCCGCGAATACTATGCAATCCCCGCCATGGGGTCAAGCACCGTTCGGCGCCGATAGCATCCCGTAACACCGCTACGCACGAATCCACCCACCGGTTCACTCTCAAAAATATTTAGCCCCGGGTGATTCGGACGGTTCACCGGCCGAACGCCCGGGGCTGCCCTTCATTTCGATTCGGTGCTCCTGCCGCCGAACGCCCGGGGCTCAGGCTTTCTTGCGAGGTCTCTCACGCCGTAAACCCGCCATCAATCGTGAGACTCGCCCCCGTCACAAACCCCGCCTCCGGCCCGGCCAGATACGCCACCATCGCCGCGATCTCGTCCGCGTGAGCATACCGCGGCAGCGCCATCAGCGCCTTGAGCACCTCGGCATGCTCGCCCTTCGCCGGATTCAACTCCGTGTCGACCGGCCCCGGCTGCACGTTGTTCACCGTAATCGCCCGCGGTCCCAAATCCCGCGCCAGCCCGTGCACCAAGCCCTGCAGCGCCGCTTTGCTCATCGCATACGCCGCCCCGCCCGCAAGCGGCATCCGCTCCGCGTTGCAGCTGCCGATGTTGATGATCCGCCCGCCGTCCGGCATGTGCTTCAGCACCGCCTGGATCGCCACAAACGCCGCTCGCACATTCACGTCGAACGTGTGATCAAAATCGTGCAGCGTCATCTTGTCGATCGGTGCCATCACCGCGATCCCCGCGTTGTTCACCAGGATGTCGATCCCGCCAAACACGTCGGCAGCATGCTCGACCGCCGCCGTCACCGCCAACTCATCGCTCGCATCCGCCTCGACCGCCAGCGCCCGCACGTCATTCTCTTGCGCCGCATCGACCGTCTTGTGCGCCTCCTCCGGCCGACTCACATAAGTGATCGCCACATCCGCCCCCTCCCGCGCCAGCCGCAACGCAATCGCCGCCCCAATCCCACGCCCGCCCCCAGTAACAAACGCCCGCTTCTTCGCCAAGGTGAGACCCATACAATTACTCGCTTCCGATTCCAAAGAATAAAAATGTCAATGCACTTAGCGCTTTACGACCACGACGCGAAACCCAATATGATCGGCTCGCCGCGGCGGTTCATATCGCAGCCGCAGCGCCGATCGACAAAATCCGGCGTCATCCGTCCACGCGCCGCCTCGACGCACGCGCGAGTGCGTTCCATCGCCATTCGGCACGCCTTGCGCATCGTGCAAATCGGGATCCCTCCCGCCCGGCAGCTGCGCGTGGTACCAGTCTCGGCACCACTCAAACTCGTTGCCGTGCATGTCGCAGAGACCCCAAGCGTTGGCCGGATACGCGCCCACCTCGCAAGCCGCCGCGCCCGGCGTGCCGTCTGGATGTCCATCATACAGCTTTCCGATGTTCGCCTGCGCTTTGGTCAATGTGCTTCCAAACGAGAATGCCGTCGTCGTCCCGGCCCGGCACGCATATTCCCACTGCGCCTCCGTCGGCAGGCGAAATTCCCACTCGGGCAACTCATTCGCCGCTCGCGCCTTTTCGGTCAATTTCCGGCAAAACTCTTCCGCCTCAAGATAGTTTACCCAGTAGACCGGATAGCGATCGCCCTCGCCCGCCACCAAAGGCCCCGGGATCTCGCCCACCACCTGCTTCCACTCCCCTTGAGTCACCTCATACTTCCCCATCCAGAATCCGCGCGTCAACTCGACGTCCACTTGTGCCTCATCAGCACGGCGCCCCGGTTCATCCGCTGGGCTCCCCATGCGAAACCGCCCGGCCGGGCACCAGCAGAGCCGTACGCCACCAACCTCCCGCTCCTCCCCACCGGCCGAACCTGAGAAACGAATCGCTCTACCGCGCGACGGGCCATCGACTTTGGGCACCCCGCCTTGGGCAGTACCAGTGGGGCAGCCTCCGAAGTGGCCGACGACAACTGCGATCATGATCCCACGAATCCACATGTCGAAATATACTCTCTGCCGCTGGGACAACAACATACGCCAAAATTGTAGACACACTATTCCACCGGTATCGCCTCCGCCTTCACATACAACTCCGCCGGCGGCGCGTCGTAGTACTTGAACAACGCGGGACAGATCCAACCCTCCATCGGCGGATCGTCGATCTTGTAGTAGTTGCCCTCCATGTCACCGCGCACCCAGTCGAGCTTCTTCTGAAAACCCGGAAACGCCCGCGCCGAAAACGTCAATCGAAATCCCTTGTCGGCATCAGGAATGTCCGCTACCAACACGTCGATCATCTCCGGCACACCGGCCACAAACGGCTCGCGCACCAATCCAAACCGCGGATCGTCGAAAACCCAGGTGCCGTTGTATTGATAAGGCGCGATCACCAAAATCGCATTCTGCGGCGGCCGCAAACCTCGCCACGGCACCACCCCCGAATACAAAATCGCCGCACCGCCCACACACAGCACGACGGCGAGCGCTACCAGCACACGCTTAACGTTAAATGGACGCGCCATGTTCGTTCGACCCTGCGAAGAGAAAAATCCAATTCCTGCTGCCATCAACTAACGGTTCAATTCCGAGTAGCCTCCGACTCCACTACAATTCCCGGACTCGTCGATGTTTCTTATTCTGGCACTTGCTTCGAGTCGGACGATTTGAAAATGTGTTGGGCGAATAGGTACAAATTGTTGGCCCACTCGGTGCTGTCGTGGGCATTGGTATCCACATGCCAAACGTGCGGCACACCTTCCTGCTTCAGGTGATTGTGGACGCCCTGGCTGACGCGAATCAGGCCGTCCCGGTTGCCACAAGCGATCCACAGCAGCTGCAACTTCTCTTTGGCAGCCGCCGGATCAGGCAGGAGCTTGTCGTCGGGCGAGATCCCACCGAATTGATTCGTATTCGGTGCCGAAGAAAACCCGCCCAGGAACGCAAATGTCGCGAGGTTAGCCAGGCCGATGTTCAGCGACTGTCCGCCGCCCATCGAAAGTCCCGCCAGGGCGCGGTGTTCGCGGTCGGCAATCACGCTGTAGTGGGATTCGACGTACGGGATGATGTCCTTCAGCAGGTCGTTCTCGAAAGGCTTCCCATAGCCTTCAAATCTGCGCTTCGTCCGCCGGGGCGGCCCTCCGCGCCGGACAGACCTTCAGAGACGGGGTGCTCGACCGTCATGTTGGCATCGCAATTGGGGAAGACCATGAGAAACGGCTGAATTGTCCCGTCCGCCAAAAGGTTGTCGATGACAGTATTCGCGTGACACCAATCCGGCCATTGGCGGTTGTCCGCGCCGACGCCGTGTAGGAGATACAGCACAGGGTACTTCCGGTCGGCCGAGTAGCCGGGGGGCGTGTAAACGCGCATCCGCCGACGAGCTCCAGCGTCTGCGAGTCGTACTCAACTTCGGCCACCTCCCCGCGAGGAACGTCGTCGCGCGGGACGTCGTATCCGGCGGGCGGATCGGCAAATGCAGGCTTGTCGTCGGGGCCCAACTCGATCGGACCGCCGAATCCGCCCGGTCGGCCGCCGGCCCGAGCGCTTTGGGCGGATGCATCACCGCGGGTCGGCTCGGTCGCCGCAGATGGCGCAGCCATAGCCGAGTCTTCCTGGAACAGCAGCGGGGCGAACTCGCGCAAGCTCCGCCGCCAACTCTGGAACTCGTGGGCCGTGTCCGGTGAAACATAAAAAACGCTGTTGATTCCGGCTTGCTTCAACGCCTCCGCATTCTTCTTCGGATCGCCGCCGAAGCCGCGGCGACCGCCCCTACGGTCGGGATCGAGCTCGCGGCTACCGTAGCTGACGAATACTAGCTTCACCTGCTTCTCAAAATCAGGCGTTTTATCCACGTCTTCCAGGGAAATCGTCCCGCCGCTAAACAGCCCGATCTGGGAAAACTTGTCCAAGTTCCGCAGCGTGATCTGCTTCGTCTCCATGCCCCCCATCGACAATCCCGCCATCGCCCGATGGGGCTGATCGGACAGAGTGCGGTAATGGGCGTCGACATACGGGATCAGCTCGTCGACCAGAACCGTCTCGAAGTCGTCGATCTTGAAGTCTCGAATGTGGCCCCAGCGGACTTCGTTCGTCATGCCGTAGGTCATCACAATGATAAAGGGCTTGGTTTTCCCCTCGGCGATCAGGTTGTCCATGATCAGGTTGGCATGGCCTTGGTTGCTCCAGGCCGTTTCGTCCTCGCCCCAACCATG
This sequence comes from uncultured Planctomycetota bacterium, assembly GCA_963847905.1. Lineage (GTDB taxonomy): Bacteria > Planctomycetota > Planctomycetia > Pirellulales > Lacipirellulaceae > DASYDU01. The sequence continues at coordinate 758,438 of CAWKBP010000015.1, forward strand.
CTGCAAATAGAGCACGGGATAGCGTTTCGTCGGATCGTCGTCATAGCCGGGCGGCGTGTACACAAAAGCGCGGCGGTCCGTATCGGTGCTCTCCGAGGGGAAGAGGATCTGCTCGACCCGGCCGTGCGGCACGTCCTTCAGCGCGTAGAACTCCTCGTCATGCGCGGGGATTTCAATGCCGCTTTCCCAGCGCGTCGAGCCATAGAAGTTCAATGCGCCGGGATCGTTGAACGTGCCGCCATCGACCGTGAGATGGTAATAGTGAAAACCTTCGTCCAGCGGTCCCGCCGTCGTACCGACCCAAGCGCCATCCTCGCCCTTGGTCAGCGCGGTACCATTGTTTCCACCCAGGCTGACCATGACGTGCTCAGCGTCGGGGGCCTCGATGCGAAATCGAGCGTGGCGCTGCGAATTCACTTGCGGATATCCCGGCCAGGCTGATTCGTCGACGCGGGTTTCCAGTCATTCGCCTCCGCAGACGCGTTCTCTTCAGCAAAACATTGCGAGCTCGAAACTGTGAGCAGCAATATAGTCGCCGGCAAATGCCATTTCATCGCCTGTCTCCTATTGGTTTTTGAACGATGGGAAGCGACCTCGCGTGCGGTCGGAGAAGGTGCGTCGAGGAGGCTCACTGAAGCTAGTGCTTTGTCAAACTAATCTTTTCGGGTTGGGTGCCTGGCAAGGCATGAACTGCTAGGTACTTCCGACGCACCCAACCCGAAAAGTTAGGCTTGACCAGATAGATAAGGTGATCGCTAACAGAATCATGACGATTCGCCCGACGACATTCAAGCCAATTTCCTGCCCGGTCCCCCACGGTCGAGAGAGCAGGACGCAAGGGCCAGCCAACTTCCGTGTTCGACTGAAGTCGCCCAAGAGCGGAGCATCTCTCAAAACCGAAACTCCAGTGCGCCGACAAAGCCAAAAGTTCGCGTGCCACGACTTGCTACTCAGGCAGCGACATCGACATCCCACCATCCTGACCCGAAATCAAGCGTTGATACAGCACCTGGGCTGCCGCACGGGAAATCTCCCTCGCCGCCCCGCAGGGGCTCAACGACACAGCACCGAATCCACCCGGGGTAACCGACTACGAGTCATCATCCACCTCGCCAAACGCCTCCCGTTCAAACGGGTTGTCGCGATACGGATCCAGTCCCTTGGCAGCCGCAATGGCCGCGAACGCCAAATAGAGCGGAATAAACAGCGGCCCCCAACGCTCGTATTGACGAACATGCACCCGCTCGTGCTCACGGCTCAAATCAAGGCACGTCTCGTCGCAACCCCAGACCACATGGCCCAACGTGATCGCGGCACCCGAACCAACCCACGGCAAACCCGCCCGCAGCATCCGCGTAATTATCCCGCCATGCGCCTCGACCACACCCCGCACGACCCGAGCCCGACCACCCTGCAAGAGCGCGATCGGAATCATCGACAGGCCGATCAAAGATGCCGGCCCCGCCCAAAGATACAAAAAAGGCTGAATCCAACGCATAAGCCAAGACCCGACTTCGGTTACGACTCGTCTTATGCCCGCTTGACGTTGCTATCCGCAATTACGATCCCTTCGTCGCCGAGAACTGCAACCGCAAACCCAACGCGGCCGCATACCGCGCGAAAGTCAACATCGTCGGATTCGGCGCCGGGTCGTTCTCCAATCGCGAGATCGACTCCCGGCTCATGCCCGTCAGCCGCATCATGTCGGCCAAACTCAATCCCCGCCGCTCCCGCTCCGCTTTCAACTCCCCCAACATCTGCCGCGCAACTTTCCGCGCACTCAGCACGGCCCGGCCTTGATCGACGATTTCGACTCCCGCTCGGCGGCCGACTCCACGACGGCCTTCTGCCAACGCCGCTTCTCCTCCGGCGTCAATTCCCGCCGCACTCGTTTTGCTACTGCGCTTCCCCATCACGCCACCTCGTACGCCGTCACCGGCAAGATCGGCCAAATGCTCCTCAATCTTGTCATTCCAGACAAACAAGAAATAGGGCATGGCGACCATTCGGCGAGTGTTTACATAAATGATAACACACGGCCAGAATTAGTCCAACGTGAATCCGGCCAAATGGGCGAAGGGCTGTAAGTCGCCATCCATACTTCTCCGCCCCGCACGGGCTTAACAACATAGCCCAGACGCTGGGAGTCAAAAGCGGTAGCCCATGTTGAACCAGTAATGCCAATCTTCGACGGCCATTTTGGTGGTTTTGTCCAAACCCCTGACTGGCTTCAACTGGGACAATGGTATCGCCAGGCAGCCGTCGTTCCAAGCAATCGATACAAAGACTTCCCGTTCACATTCCTCTTCATTCGGCATTCCAATCGCCTCGACTTCGTCGTTGATCCGCAGCGGCGAGATGTCTCGCTCCACAATGCACGTCGCCGCAAACGGAAATCCAAGGCGGTCCTGCAGATAGCAATACCAGCCGAGGGCTCGTTCCTGTTCATTGTAGGCGTCGACGACAATTTCCATCGTGATCCGATCCTCACGGGCTGGATCGACCTTGGGTCTGGGGCTGCGCTGTCATTTTAGTTCAAAGAAGTAAAGTCACATGAGTTGCGTGCAAACATATTGCACTTTCAACGGTATGGTTGTAGTGATGAACGAATCCGTCAGCTGGATCGCGTACAGTATATGCGCCGCGCACGCATATCGCCAAAGGTATCGCTACTCTTACTGCCCCGCAGGGGCTCAAGAACAATAGCCCAGGGTCAGTCGAGGTGAGTCCCACGAGCCCGATGCTCCCCTAGGAAAATCGACGCCACCCTGGGTAACCGACACCCCATTTCCTTCGGCCGAGCAACACGCATCGCCGACGCAATCGCCCCACCGAGGCCGAAACCCATCGGCCCCTCAATTCGAATCTAAACCACGACGGCACGACGAAAACAACGCTACCGTCTCTGTGCCCTCCGTGTCCTCTGTGGTGAAATCCATCCGGCCGAAAACAGGATCTATACATCCGATCACATACCGGTAAGATAGACGGCGTGACCATCGCGTGTGAGGCGAAAACGTGATAAAATCCTCCGCGAGTGCGTCGAGGCGATTCCTCCGCACAGGTCGACAACCGAGAAGATTTCGAACGGCTCTTTGGCAACCTGAACCGATCGCCAAGTCGCCGACTGACAAGCTGGACGACTCGCGCTCGCAGTATGCCGTGACCAAAACCGGCCGCGGCAGCGCTCGCGGTGCGCGCCGACCTCGCGCTCGAATCAGCCAGCCTCACACTGGCACAGGGCCATCAAATAACTTGACGCCTTCGAGCGAAACTTGGCGTCTTCGACAAATCCCCGAGGATTTCACGAAGCCGACGCCCGGCCGTAGCTTGGTCATTCCCTGACTCCTGGCTCCTGGCTCCCGACTCCCCGCTCCTGCCTCCTCACCGCTGCGGCACCGTCACCCGACCCGCCATCGTCGCATTGTTCCCTTCCATCAGGAACGCGAACAAATCGGCCACCTGCTCCAGGGTGAGCGGATTCAAGAGCCCTTCGGGCATCGTCGACGTTTTGCTCGGCTCGATCTCTTCGACCTCGTCCGCCGCGAGCGTCACCTTGCCGCCGTCGGATTGCAGCACGGTCACGCTGCCGTCGGGCCGCTGGGCGACGATGCCCGTGTACGCCCTGCCGTTCGCCAGCACCATTTTGCTCGCGTACTGGTCCGACACGACGTGCGACGGGAAGACGACCGACTCGAGCACTTCCTTCCGCTGGAATCGCTGGCCAACCGTGGTGAGATCCGGACCCGCGCTCTCGCCCGTCCCGTTGTAGCGGTGACACTTAATGCACTGGGCCGTGGTGAAGAGGTGCGCCCCGCTCTGCGGATTGCCCGTCTTCCCTTCCGGTCCGTCGAGATACGCCAGCAGCTCGTCGTAGCTCCACTTGTTCTCTTCCGAATCCTTGGGCAACTCCGCGGCCAGCGCATCGGGGAACCGCTCCGCGTACCACGCCTGCCAGGCCGCGAGTTTCTCTTCAGTCGTCGTTCCCGCCGGCGTCTTCTGGCTGGTCCAATGTTCGAGCAGCTTCACTGCCGCATCACCGGCCGACGGCGTCTGCTTCAGTCCGAGCATGATTACGTTCCGATACGGATCGGCTTCCTTCGGCGCCTGCCGCACCCGCGCGAGCGCCGCGAGCACCTCCGGCGTCGCGATGCCATCGATGATCCGCAGCGAGTCGACCAGCACACCCCAATCCTCGCCGCCAGGATACTGTGTCAAACTCATCGCCACCGGCGACTTCCGGTCCGGATTGTTCGCATACACCTCGCGCAGGTACGCCAGCGATTCCTTTTCGCCGCTCGCACCCAGCACGGCCGTCAGCCCCACGCGCAGCCGGTCAAACGATTCGCCCTCGTGCCCGTCGAGCCGCTGGTCGAGGGCCCGCATCTCGGCATACAACTCCGGCCCCGGCTTGGCCGGCAGCTTGGCAAGAATCGACAACGCCGAAGTCGGGAAATTCTCCCCCGCCGCGATCACTTGCTTCCGCTCCTTGAGCGTCAGATTGGTAAAGAAATCGCGGGCAAAGTTTTCGATGTATCCGTTGACGCTATGCCCGCCGTCTGCGCCGCGGATCGCCTCGAAGTACCGCAGCATCGCCAGCTTTTGATCGGTGTTCCAGCCGGTCTTGAGCCGCGCCGCATGCGCCGCAATGTGCAGCTTCTCTTCATCGGGCAGATCCTCCGACGCCAGCTGCGCCGCCAGCGCCGCCGCAGCCTCCGGCGGCTGCAAATAAGTCAACAGCCGCACCAGCTCGCGATTCGCCAGCAAATCGGAAGTCGGATACTTATCGAGAATCTCCTGGGCCAGCGACGGCAGCGTCGGCCGGCGAGAGCTCGCCGCGCACCAGCGCCAATTGGATCACCCGCAGCGTATCGCGGAACTCCGCCTGCTGCGCCGGACTCGGCGAGCGGTCGATCTGGTCGATGTTGTCGCGGAGCATCGTCTCGCAACCGTCGAGCAACGCCTGGGCAATCTCCTTCGAGGGCGCCGCCGCCAAGAGCCCCGTCCCGCCCTGCAAAAAGATTCGCGCCGAAGTGGCAGAAACTACTTTGTCCTGCCATTGGTCGACCGGCAATCGCTCGAGCGCCTTCCGCGCCGAGTAGGCCACGAACCGATCCGCGTCTCCGAGCAGCCGCACCAGGTCGTCGACCGGCGCCGCATCGGAGCCTGCCGGATTGCCACGATGCGCGATCGCCTCGCAAGCCACGCGGCGGACCCAAGCATCCGGATCGCGGAGCATGCCCGCCAAGCGGCGACGAAAACGCCGCATCATCCTGCGTACCCATCAGCCGCGCCACGCGGACTCGCATCTCCGGATCGCGATCGCGCGCGAGCGACACCAGCGTATCGACCGTCGGCGCCGGGCCAAAGAAGACCATCAAGTCGAGCGCCCGCAACCGATCGCTCCGCTTGCCGCGCGGATCGTTGATCACCCGATCGAGCTCGGTCGCCCAACGGTCGCCGAGATTTCGCTGCACGAAGGCGATCCGCCGCCGTGCCCAATCACTTTGAAACTGCGGCTGCCGCAATGCCTGGTCAATGCCCTGGCCCATGTCGAGCGCCGAGGCGGGGACGGTGCCTTTCCATTTCAATCGGTAGACGCCACCATCGGTCCCGCGCCCGCCGGTACAAAAGTAGAGCGCCCCGTCCGGGCCAACGGCGAGATCCGTTACGTTCAGCGGCCGCCCTTTGAGAACGGTCGAAATGTGGGCCGAGTAGCTGGCTCCCGTGCGCGTGAGTTGCACGGCATGGATCTGCCCCAACGCCCAGTCGCCGACAAACAACGCATTCTCAAACTTCTTGGGGAACATCACATGGTCGTACGACTCGATACCGGTCGGCGAACCGGCGCCGACGTCGAGCGTCGCCGGCAAGCTGTCGAGATAGTACTCGGGCCACTTCGCCCAGCCGCTCCGCCAGCCCAGCTCCGCACCCGGCGGCACGTGGTTGACGCGCGTCGGCCGGTACCAGGGCGTGCCGATGTCCCATTCCATGTCGGCGTCGTAGGTAAACAGCTCGCCGTCCGCATTGAACGCGAGGTCGTACGGATTCCGCATGCCGCCTGCCACCAGCTCGACAAACGTGCCATCGGTGTTGGTGCGGACGATCGTCCCGCCCGGCGCGGGTACGCCGGCTCCGTAGCCGTTCGGATCATCGTATCGCGGCACGACGAGATCGCCCTCGTAGGGATCGGTATAGGGACTCTTCGGATCGTGGGTCGCGTCGGCGCTGGCGAAGTTTCCACACAACACATAGATCAAACCCTCGGGCCCGATCTGCACGGCATGCGGACCATGTTCGCCGATCAGTCCGCGGAACTTCACTATCGCTTTGATTTCTTCAGCGGTGCCGTCCTCGTCCTTGTCGGTGAGCCGGTAGAGCGCACCGCCGTCGGGCCCGTCGCCGACCGCCATCACGTAGGAGCCGATCGAGAGGATACCCTGGACGTTCTTGAGCTGGTCGCAGAACGGCTTCACCGTTTCAAACGTGCCATCGCGGTTGGCGTCGCTGATGAGGAGCAGCGGTCCGCCTTCCTGCGAAGCCAGGATGTTGCCCTGCGAATTGAATGTCATGGCGATCAGCGAGCCGGACTGCTCGTCGGTGACCATCCGCTCGATGGCAAACTCGGGATCGATCATGAACCGCGAGCCCTCGTTCGAGATCACCACCTCGTCGCCCCACGGCAGCACGCCGCCGAGCGGGCCGTAGACTTTCGCGGCGAGCCAGGAGCGATCGCGGAACTCGGGCGCTTTCCAATTCGCGGCTTCCTTGACGCTCGTGCGCCAGGACTCGTCCGTCGAGTAGTTTTCGTAGGTGCCGCCGCGCTCTTTGACGATCACGCGGATCACAATGCCCGCCGGGCCTTCGTCCGTGTTCGTCGCTTTGACGGCCACCACATTCACACCGGGGCGAAAGAGTTTCGTCACATCGTGCACGTCCATCTTGCGCCAGTCGGCGCCGTTGCCGGCCGGCTGGCCGTTGACGAACAGTTCGTATTTGTTGTCGCAGGCGGCGTGAATCTGCGCGAACTCGACTTCGCCGCCCGTCATGATCGTCTTGCGGAAGTAGCATTCGCCGGCCGGTACCTTGTCCTTGTCGTAGGCGGGGGACCAGACCCAATTGGCGCCGATCAGTTTTTGGAACTCGGCCTTGGTTTCGGCGTCGGTTTTTTGCGGCGCGGAAGTCGACTGTCCAGCAGCCGCCTGGCCGGTTTGGCCTGCGTTGCGATCCGACAGCGTGCGATTCGCGGCGCGTTGTTGGGCCGCTCGGCGTTGGGCGGCCGACATCGACTGGCGAGAGCCAGGTCGCTGGGTGCTCGCCGACTGTGCGGCCGCTCCACTGGACCAAACCACGCCGAGTGCAAGAATCGCTATCAGAGCGAAGGACGAACGACACCACTGGCTCATCTTGGTAGCCTCATAATAAATATTTACAGCCATATTCGCGCACACGATCCCGCGGAAAATAGGCGGGGAGCTTAGCAGCGGTCACCCTTTGGGGGCAACACAACTTCTGGCGAGCGATTTGCGTATTGCTAGCAGGGGTCCGTATTTCGCCTACTCACCTATTCACTGACTCACCTAGTCACTTGCATGCGATTGTCGTTGACCTCTCGCAAGTCATTGGGTAGCGTAACTTTCCGTCGAATGCTGGCAGGCTGAAAGCTCTAGTGCGAGTGCATCGAAATGAACTTGAATCTACTCAGGCAATGGTGTTGGTTGGCGGCCTTGGCGATGTTGGCAGTTGGTTGCTCGTCGGAACATCGCGCGGGCGATGCTGGCAGCGAGCCAGCGACAAATGCCGATGCTGCGGACGATTCGCCGCCTGCCGCGAGTGACGAACCTTTCAAGTTGGGTGACTTGCTCGAGCCGTTCGACGTGCCAACGCTTGCGGAACTCGACGCCAAGACCGAGTGGGTCGATAGCCCGGTGGTGGACGGCATGGACGGCTGCGGGCCAGCACGAAAGCGAATGAGCCGCCGCCGGTGCCGGTCGACGAAGCGTTGGCGATGCGAACACGATCCGCCGTCGAAGAAATAAGAAGATTCTCAACGCGCTCGGTCGCGCTCGCACCGCCGGACGGAAAGGGCGTCAATAGGAAGTCGACTTTCGATCGGGCGTTTACGCTGCGATCTGAAGAGCACGAACCCGCTCCTTCCAGCAGCATCTCCGAAAGTGAAATGAACAGCCTGACCGCATTACGGCTTGTTCGGTCAACGATCGCAACATGAACTACTTTGCGCGGCAGGACGTATGTCGTCTCGTGGCAGACGAGCAAGGACCACATGTTGGACAAATTGGTCATGCGCGACGACATGGACGTGGTCGGACGGCAAGCCGATCACTGCCCATGATGTGGAGTTTTCATTCAAAGTCGATTATGTCCGTCGCCGTGCCCGTGCTGGCCCTGCGGACGGGTACGGACCAGATTTGCATGGGTCAAAGCGTACGACGATCACACGTTGGTCGATCTTTCACAAACGAGAATTGGCGACGAACGATGTTCAACCTGAATTTCCAGGTGGTTCCAAAGCATGTGTTCGAGAAGTCGACCGCCGAAGACCCGACGATTGCGCAGCAGCGACATATCACTCGCAATCTCGAGAAGAACCCAGTGACAGGCGGTCCATACGAATATGCCCGACTGGAGTCGCGGAACAAGAAGTGCTGCTCAAGCGGCGTGAGAGCTACTACATGCACGACGGCAAGGAGGTCCGGCCGAAAAGCCTACATTTCCAGATGAGATTCCGCAAAGGTCATCGAAGACGGCAATACGGCCAGCTGTTGGCCTTAAGGCAGGTGATATCGAAGAAACGGATCTCCAGGCCGGAGCAATGGTTCACGCAGACCAGCGACGACCGGAGTTCTATCGCTACAACACGAAGGTTCACGCTGCCGAATGGAAATAATGTCCATCGGTTGGAACATGGACACGAACAAGGTGCCGTATCTTTAGCGATCTGCGAGTCCGCCAGGCGATGTCCTGGGCCTACAACTACAAAGAAATGCTCGAAACGATCTTTGCTTCGGCCTCTACAGCGCAGTGCACCGGTCCATTAATCACCCCGACGAACCTGGACCTATCCCGAAGGACCCAGCCAAGCCCTATTGCTCAGAACCTCGACAAGGCTGAGGATTTGCTGGACGAAGCCGGCTGGGACGACAGCGACGGCGACGGCATCCGCGACAAAGAGATCAATGGCCGAGTGGTGCCTTTCGAGTTCACCCTGAACTATGTAACAATAAGCCCGATCGGCATTGCATTTGCAATCTATTTCGTTGAAGAAGCCTGGAAAACATCGGCGTAATCTGCAATGTGAAGCCGACGGAGTTCGCCGTGTTTCGGAACGGGTCGATTCAAGAAGAACTATTGAAGCGGAGATGGCGGGCTGGGCGTCGGGGCCGATCCGACGTTGGAGCGTCAACATCTATGGTACCGGCGAAGGCCGCAATTTCGGCACCTATTCGAATCCCGAAGTGGATCGATTGTATCAAGGAGGCGATGAGAACGTTTGACCGCGAGAAGCGGCGGCGATTTACGGTCGCATCCACAACTTGATTTACGAAGACCAGCCCTATATGTACCTCTTCGATCGCAATTCGTTTTATGCGTTCAACAAGAAACTGCGAGGTTATCAATTTAGTCCGACGCGGGCCATACCACTATTCACCAGGCATCAGCTCGATTTGGCCGGTGATGAAGCCTGAACTGCGCGACTCATCCAGAACCAGCCAAATCGGGCGGATTGCTCGCTTGATTCGATCCGCCCGCCGCTTACGCCGATCGCTCTGCCATGTACCAGCTACTTCATTCGACGGTTTCTGTTGGGGCTGCTCACGCTGCTGTTCATTACATTCCCAGTGCACGGTCTGATCGCTGATGCCGGGCGATCCGTTGTTGATGAAGCTCGAAGCGGCAAGCCCCGATCGGCAGCTCCGCATTGAAGACATCGAACGGATGCGAGAGATTTACGGGCTCAACAAGCCTGGTATACCGCCTATTGCACTGGCTCTGGAATAGTGTTGCGTGGCGACTTTGGCGATTCGATCTCGAGGAACAATCAGCCGGTGATCGACTCATCAGCAGCGGATCATGCCGACGCTATCGCTGGAGATTGGCGTGCTCTTTTGCTGACCTACATGCTCTCGATTCCGATTGGCCTCTACGCGACCGCCCGGAGCGGCAAGCTCGATGAGCGAATCAGCAGCACATTTCTCTACATGCTCTATTCGTTGCCGGCGTTTGTGGCGGCGCTGTACCTGCAAATCCTTTTCGCAATAAAACTGCGGGGGACGATGTTTGAGTTGCCGTTGTTTGGGATGACGAGCGACAACTATCGACCAGATGAGTTACTTGCGGCAGGCCTGGGACTGTTCAAGCACGCGCTGCTGCCGATCGTGTGTTACACCTACGGCAGCTTAGCCTACTACAGCCGGTTCATCCGCGCGAACATGCAGGAGGTGGTCCGCCAGGATTACATCCGCACGGCGATCGCCAAGGGGGTGCCCCGCGGCCGCGTGCTCTGGCACCATGCGTTTCGCAACACGCTGATTCCGCTGGTGACGATGATCGGCTTGACGCTGCCGGTGCTGTTGAGCGGCTCGATCATTCTGGAGCAGATTTTTAGCTGGCCTGGCATCGGGTAAGTTGTTCTTCGAGTCGATCCGCGAGCGGGACTACCCGACGCTGATGGGCCTGCGCTTGATGTTCTCGGTGCTCACGCTGTTGGGCCAGATGCTGGCCGACTTCCTCTACGCGGTGGTCGATCCACGCGTTACCTACAATTGAGCTCCATCCGTGCAAATGCCCGAACCCGTCCTCATTACCGATGATCCGATCCAGCCAGAACAAGGCCGTGGCTTCTGGTATGAAACGTGGCGACAGTTTCGCCGTCATCGGTTGTCGTTGCTCGCACTCGGATATGTGATGTTGATGGCGCTGGTGGCGATCTTCTCGCCGGCGATTGTGGGCACCAAGCCGATCGTCTGCAAGTACAAGGGACTCATCTACTTTCCCGCCTCGGCTATTTCAACATGCGTTGGGAAAACCCGATTTTTCGCACGGACCGCTTCCGCGACGTGTACCCGAAGAACTTGAAGCTGAAGGACCCGGATAGCTGGGCGATCTTTCCGTTAGTTTACCAGGACCCGCGGCGGCGAGTTCGCAAGGGCGAGTGGCCCGAGCAGCCGGCCAATCCAGCCCAGGGCGTAGGCCGGCCGAGTCGCTACAACTTGTTTGGCACCAATCGGGCTGGCGTCGATGTTTTCGCCCAGATGGTCCACGGCACGCGGATCGGCACTGTTGGTGGGCTTTGTTTCGATGGGCATCGCGGCGCGCGATCGGGATCGCCGTCGGCGCGACTTGCCGGCTACTTGGGCGGCTGGGTCGATATGCTGCTTGAGCCGCGTGATCGAGGTGGTGATGTGCATCCCGTCGCTAGTGCTAATCTTGGCACTGTTGGCTGATGCTCGAACGACTGACGATCTGGCATCTGATGGCGGTGCTAGGCATCACGAACTGGACCGGCATCGCCCGACTCACGCGGGGCGAGTTCCTACGTCTCCGCGAGGCCGATTATCGTTACGGCCGCCCGCGCGCTGGGCGTTAACAAGCTGGCGATCATGTACCGCCACATTTTCCGCAATGCGCTGGCCCCGGTGCTGGTACCGATCAGTTTTGGCATCGCGTCGGCAATTATTATCGAAAGCGCGCCTGAGCTTCCTCGGCTTCGGCGCACCGCCACCGAACCCCAGCTGGGGGACGCTGCTCAATGACGGTCGCAGCAATATGAACATGTGGTGGTTGATTGTATTCCCCGGCGTCGCGATATTTCGTCACGGTGCTCGCGTACAATCTCATTGGCGAGGGACTGCAAGAAGCCACCGACCCGCGCTTGCGTCAATCAGCCCATTGAAGCCAAAACAGCCACAAAAAGGCACGAAAGATCACAAAATCTGGGGCAAGAAAGAGATCATGCTGCGATGGTTCAAGCTTGGTCCAATGTCAATGAGTTGTGCGATGTTGTTCGCGAGACGAGCTTTGCGATTCACAAATACCTTCGACATGGCCATATGGAGAAGGTGTACGAACGAGCGATGGTGAATCGACTGACAAAGCTGGGCTTAGACGTGCGGCCGCAGGCACCGTTAAACGTGTATGATGAGGATGGAACTCTGCTTGGTGAGTACTTTGCCGACTTACTGATAGAGGGCCAACTGCTGATTGAATTAAAGGCGTGCAGCGCAATTACAAATGACCACGTCGCGCAACTCTTAGGGTACTTGCGCTCATCGAGAATCGAGCACGGTTTGCTCATTAATTTCGGAGCGTCGCGGCTCTACGTAAAGAAATATATCCTCACGATTGATGAGGAGTACCCGTCGCTGTGAATTCAAGCTCTCCTGCGCTGGTGCCTGAGAATGGCCACAAAAAGTCGCAGAAGGCACAAAGAGAATGCTAGTTCGGAGGGATTGAATATGTACGCCCATTAAACGATTGTGGGTTCGGTCTGTATCGTTATTCGCAGGCCAACCAAAGGAATCGCGCCGACGTTCTCGTTTTTGTGCCTTCTTGTGACTTTTCGTGGCCATATTTATGTCTTCACCACCCGTCATCGAAGTCGATCAGCTCCGCACCTACTTCCATACCGACGACGGTGTGATGAAGGCGGTGGACGATATTTCGTTTCGCATCGAGCAAGGTCGCGTGTTGGGAATCGTCGGCGAGAGCGGCTCGGGCAAGAGTGTCACGTCGCTGTCGATCATGCGGCTGTTGGCGTCGACCGCGCGGATCGAGTCGGGGAAGATCGCACTTTTGGGTCGCGATCTGGTGACCCTTCCCGAGCGGCAGATGCAGGCGATTCGTGGCCGCGATATCAGCATGATCTTTCAAGAGCCAATGACTTCGCTCAACCCCGTATTCACGGTCGGCGCGCAGATCATGGAAGCGATCATGCTCCACCAGCGCGTGACCAAGGCGGTCGCCCGCGAGCGGACGATCGCACTATTGGACGAAGTGGGCATCCCTGATGCGGGGCAGCGGGTCGATTCGTATCCCCACCAGATGTCGGGCGGGCAGAAGCAGCGCGTGATGATCGCCATGGCCCTCTCCTGCAATCCGCAGCTGCTGATTGCCGACGAGCCGACGACCGCGCTCGACGTCACGATCCAGGCACAGATTCTCGAAATTCTGCGCAAGCTCCGCGACGAACGCGGCATGGCGATTGTGTTCATCACGCACGACTTGGGCGTGATCGCCGAGATTGCCGACGATGTGCTGGTGATGTTCCGCGGCAAAGAGGTCGAGTACGGCCCGGTGCTCGACATCTACTCGCGGCCCAAGCATCCCTATACGAAGGGTCTCCTAGCCTGTCGTCCGCGGCTCGAATCGACCTTTCGTCGGCTGCCGACAGTCGACGACTTCATGGAAACACGCACCGAACACGGTGAGGTCCGCGTCGTCGAGAAAAAGCTGGACGCGGCTCGGCTGAAACAACTATCGGAGCAGGGGAGGGGGCGGCTACTGCATCCGAAGTCGGCGCTCGCCGCCATGGGGCATCCCTGGGACGAAGGCAAACACGGCCCCGATGCGCAGTCGGTGGCCGAGGGGACCGAGCCGCTGTTGCGCGTCGAAAACATGCAGGTTTACTTTCCCGTCCGCCGCGGCATCCTGGCCCGCGTCGTCGACCATGTGAAAGCGGTCGACGGCATCAGCTTCGACGTCTATCGCGGGCAGACGCTGGGCCTCGTCGGCGAGAGTGGTTGCGGCAAGACGACCGCCGGCCGCGCGATCCTGCGGCTGATCGAGCCGACCGCCGGCCGCGTGATCTACAACGGCACCGACGTCGCCTCGATCGGCACCCGCGATCTGCGCGATCTGCGCAAGCATTTCCAGATCATCTTTCAGGATCCGTATGGTTCGCTCAATCCGCGGATGACGATCGAGACCGCGCTCACCGAGCCGATGCAAATCCACGGCATCGGCCGCAACCGGGCCGAGCGCCGCGATCGAGCCGTCGAACTGCTCAAAGAAGTCGACCTCGCCTCAAGTTATCTGCGTCGCTATCCGCACGAATTTTCCGGCGGCCAGCGGCAGCGGATCTGCATCGCGCGGGCGCTGGCGACCGGTCCCGACTTCATCATCTGCGACGAATCGGTCTCGTCGCTCGACGTCTCGGTCCAGGCCCAGGTGCTCAACCTGCTCAAGGACCTGCAGGATAAGCACGGGCTGACGTACATTTTCATCAGCCACGACCTGAGCGTCGTGAAATTCATGGCCGACATGATGGCCGTGATGAACAAGGGCCAGATCATCGAGTTCGGCCCGTCGGAGACGATCTACGCCCGCCCACACGAGGACTACACCCGCAAGCTGATCGACGCGACGCCCAAAGACGACCTCGAGCTGATCCGCCAGAGAGTCGCGGAACGTGAGAAAACGCGGGCTGCGGCCGGCAATTCTTGACCCGGCCAGGTCGCGTGGCGTAAGATTAAGACTGGATGCCAGTTTGGTTCCGCGATCACTCTTGTCTTTTGTCGGCTACTGCGGAAAACTTAGCTTGTCTTGTGCGTCCTGGTCGGGCCGGTCTTGGTCTGGTGTTGGCCAAGCAGGCGTTGCTATTCGTCGCGAAGTTTGGAGGACTTGTTCATGCGCCTGAAAGAGATTCTCGATCAGAAGAATAGTGAAGTACGTACGATCTCCTCCCAGTCGACGTGCGACGATGTGGTGACCGAATTGGTCCGCTGCAACATCGGGTCGCTGATCGTCCGCGATACGCTGGACGGGCCGATACTCGGGATCATCACCGAGCGCGACGTGCTCAAGGCCCAAGCGGCCAATCGCGTGCCGCTCCAACAGCTGCCGGTCGCGAAGTTCATGACCAGCAAGCTGATCACCGCCGGCCCCGACGACGACATCACCGTGGCGATGGGCTTGATGACGACCCACCGCATTCGCCACTTGCCCGTGATCCAGGACAGCCGGCTGCATGGTCTCGTCTCGATCGGCGACATCGTCAAGGCACAGCACGACGAGCTGGAGATGGAAAACCATCACATGCGCTCATACATCCAAGGCGGCGCCGGCTCGGCGATCGCGCCGCAGTGAATGATTGGCTCTTTCCGAGGAACCTTGCCGGGAAAACCAGACCCAGCTCAAGGCAGACATTTCGCAACGCATAGCTTATAATTTCGTTATGAGCCAAATCTTAGATCACGCCATCGAACGGTTGCGACAGATGCCGGAAGAGCGTCAGGATTCTCTGGCGCGTTTTATGCTGCACGAAATGGAAGAAGACGAGCGTTGGCAGCAGTCCACCGCGGCGAATGCGGGCAAGTTGCAGGGTCTGGTCCGCGATGTTCTCTCGGCCGTCGATCAAGGCGAATGTGAGCCGCTCCAACCGGATCAATTGTGATCTCACATCTGCACAAATCCTTTCGTCGCGATTTCGCGAAGTTGCCCGGCGAGATTTAACGGCGGGCACGAGAGGCGTATCGGCGATTTCAGGCCGATCCATCCCATCCGGGGCTGCAATTCAAGCCGCTGCATTCGACGCTGCCGCTGTGGAGCGTCCGCGTGACTGATTCTACCGGGCGGTCGGCGTACGTCGTGACGACTCCATCACTTGGTTCTTCATTGGCACGCATGCAGAATACGATCGGATGCTGGCGAATCTGCCGTAGAGCTTGAAACTAGAAATTTGGGGCGATACGGTAGCCTGGGCTGGCGTTTGATCGTAGAATCGGGGCCTCATTCTCCGTCCCTGCAGGCGAGGACTTCCGATGGCCGAAATTCCGCACGACCACCTTTTCGACAGCTCGTTCGCAATTCTTGCCGACCCCTATGGGTTCATCGGCAAACGGTGCGACCGCGTCGGGGCCGACCTGTTCCGGACGCACCTGTTGATGAAAGAAAACATCTGCATGCGCGGTCGCGATGCGGCGGAAATCTTCTACGATCAGGACCGCTTCTATCGCGCCGGCGCTGTGGTGCCGCGGGCCGAAATCGTGCTCACGGGCCGCGGCGGCGTGCAGGGCCTTGACCACGAGCCGCATCATCATCGTAAGGCGATGTTTACCTCGGTTGTCGGACCGCACACGGCGACTGACGTCGCCGATCGCTGTGTCGCGGAATGGCGCAAGCGGGCCCAACGCTGGGCGAAGCAGGATTCGGTTAATTTCTACAACGAGACGCGCGAAGTGATTTGCCGCGCCGTATGCGATTGGGCTGGCGTGCCAATTTCCGACGCAGAATTGCCGCGGATCACTTGGATTCTTTCGCTGCTCTACGAATTCCCGGTCGCCATTGGTTGGCGGCACTGGCGGGCACGCTACTATCGCAAGGTGGCAGACCGCTGGGCGGCGCAAGTGATCGAAGACACTCGCTCCGGCAACATCAAGCCCCCCGCGGGCACCGCGCTTGAAGTGGTCGCCAATCATCGGGACCTTGAGGGCAATTTGCTGCCCGCGATGGTCGCAGGCGTCGAGTTGCAGAACATCGTCCGTCCGACAATCGCCGTTTCGGTGTTCGTCGTGTATGCGGCCAAGATGCTGCACGAGCATCCGGAGTGCCGCGAACCCCTGGCCAGCGGTGGCGACGAGTATCTGGAAATGTTTGTGCGGGAAGTTCGCCGCCACTGTCCGTTCTTTCCGGCGGTTTGCGGGCGCGTGCGGCAGGATTTCGAATGGCGCGGCTATCACTTTCCCAAAGACACCCGTGTGATCTTTGGCCTGCACGCCACGAACCACGACCCCAAGCTGTGGGACAAGCCCGAGGAATTTCGACCCGAGCGGTTCCGCGACTGGGTGTTCGATCCCATGAGCTTTGTCCCGCAGGGAGGCGGCGACCGCGACACGGGGCATCGTTGTCCGGGCGATAGCTACTCGGCCGAGATCACCAAGGCAGCCATCCGCTTCTTGACCGAGGATATCCAGTTCGATGTCCCGCAACAGGATTTGAGCTTGGAAATGACGCACATGCCCGCCTTACCGCGGAGTCGTTTCGTCATTCGGAACGTACGCAGCCAGGCAACGCTCAAGGGACCTACGGCTCGTGACCAGGTCGCGACGGGTACCATTTAGCGACGGTTTTGTTTTTCGCGCCCTGCGCAACCCGGGGCGGACTTTTCACGGACATTTGGTATTCATCTCTCATGCAGACGCGAAACACTCGCTTGGGGCTCGCGCTGTTCGCGATCTACTTGCTATTCTATGGCGGATTCGTGTTAGTTGCCGCGTTTTCGCCCGACTCGCTCGCCGTGCTGCCGTTTGCGGGCGTGAATCTAGCCATCTGGTACGGCTTCGGACTGATCGTCGCGGCGCTGGTGCTCGCGCTCATTTATGGCTGGGCCTGCCATGCCGAGGATGCGGCGCAGCGGACCGATCGCGATCAGCCGGGAGGCCGGTCGTGATTTACGAGACCTCGTGGCTGGCTATTGCGATCTTCTTTGGCTTCGTAGCGATCACGCTCGGCATCAGCTTTTACCTCGGCAAGCAGGCGAAGTCGTCGGCCGGCTATTTCGCTGCCCACGGACAGATCCCCTGGTTTGTGAACGGCGTGGCGTTTGCCGGCGACTATCTCTCGGCCGCGTCGTTCCTCGGCATCTGCGGCATGATCGCCTTCTACGGTTACGACGGCTTCCTCTATTCGATCGGCTATTTGGCCGGATGGGTTGTCGCGCTGTTTGTGGTTGCCGAGCCGATGAAGCGGCTGGGCAAGTTCACGTTCGCCGACGCGCTCAATTCCCGCTTCAACTCGCGCGGCATCAAGCTCGCCGCCGGCACGAGCACGCTGGCCGTGAGCATGTTCTATCTCATCCCGCAGATGGTCGGTGCCGGCGTGCTGGTTCAGCCGCTCTTGGGTTTGCCGCACTGGGTGGGCGTCGTGCTCGTCGGGGCGGTCGTGATTCTGATCGTGGTGACGGCCGGCATGGTCTCGACCACCTGGGTGCAGTTCATCAAGGGCTCGCTGCTGGTCGCGTTCAGCGCCGTGCTCACCGTGATGATTCTCGCCCGCGGCTTTCACACCACGACGAGCCCGATTGAATCACAGACTATCGAGAAGCGCGCGGATGGACAGGTCCTCGTCAACGGTCGACCCCGAGGTTCCGGCCCCGGCGATGCCCAACTCGCCCCCGTCGGCTTTGTCACAAAGTTGCCCGGCGGCGTTGAGAAGACAGGCCCCCTCGGTCCGCTCGAATTCTTCAGCGTCCTCGAGCAAAGCGAAGTTGTGCTCACCACCACCAAGACCACGCGCGAGGCCGACGGCTCGACCACCATTACTTATTCGCCGAAGCCAACGCCCGGCAGCCACGTTCTTCGCCCCGGCGAGCACCCGACATTTGCCGGCATCCGCAGCGGCAAGCTGTTCGACAAGCTCAACTTCCTCTCGCTGATGCTGGCCCTGTTCTGCGGCACCGCATCGCTGCCCCACATCCTCATCCGCTACTACACGGTCAAGAACGAAGCGGCCGCCCGCAAGAGCACGATCGTCGGTATCGCCTGCATCGGCTTCTTCTACGTGCTGACGCTCTACATGGGTCTGGGCGCGATGACTAGCGGTGCGCTCGATCCCACGGATAGCAACATGGCCGCGCCGCTCTTGGCGCGCAGCTTTAGTGAGCTGTTGTTCGCGGTGATCTCGGCGATTGCCTTCACGACGGTGCTCGGCACGGTGAGCGGATTGATCCTCGCCTCGGCCGGCGCCGTGACACACGATTTGCTCGAAAGCGTCGGCGGCGTCGAGCTCACGGACCACGAGCGCGTGCGGATCGCCAAGATCGCCTCCGTCGTGGTCGGCATCATCGCCATCGTGCTCGGCATCGTGTTCAAGCGAGCTCAACGTGAGTTACCTCGTCGGCTGGGCGTTCAGCGTCGCGGCGAGCGCTAACTTGCCGGCGCTAGTGATGCTACTGTTCTGGCGGCGGACCACTCACCAAGGCATCATTGCCGCGGTGATCGTCGGTATGGTCAGCTCGCTCGCCTGGATCCTGCTCAGCGGCGAGACGTTCGAAAAAGTCTACGGCCTCCCCGCCGACCAGGCGCTGATGCCTTTTGGCCAGCCCGGCATCGTCACGATCCCCCTCGGATTCCTGACGCTGATCGTGGTGTCGCTCCTTACGCGTGACACGCGCGAGGCGGCATAAACCACTCATTTCTTGACCCCTTCTACGCGTGTGGCTAGACTAAGCGGGCAGAAGGAACAGGGAGATTCTATGTGTCGGTTGCGTGCTTTGCTACTCATTGGCGTACTCTCGTTCCTCGCCGGCGTGGCGAATGGCGACCCACAAGTTGCCACCAAGATCGACGGTTTCACGCTCCAAGACCACCTCGGCGCGAGCCATTCGCTCAGTGACCTGCGCGACAAGCGAGCCGCGGTGGTCGTGTTTCTCGGCACCGAGTGTCCACTGGCCAAACTATACGGCGGCCGGCTCGGCGAACTGGAACGCCAGTATCGTGATCGAGACGTCGCCTTCCTCGGCATCGATGCCAACTCGCAAGATTCGCTGCTCGAGATCGGCAACTACGCGCGCGTTCACAAGGTTGACTTTCCCATTCTCAAGGACGCTAAGGCAGCCGTCGCGGATCAATTTGGCGCGACGCGCACTCCCGAGGCATTCGTCCTCAGCGGAGACGGAAGAATCCTCTATCGGGGTCGCATCGACGACGAGTTCGGCATTGGTTACCAGCGGGCCAAGGGCGTGCAGCCCGATCTGGCCAACGCCCTCGACGAAATCCTCGCCGGCGAGGACGTGACCGTCGCATCGACCGAGCCGGTTGGTTGCCTCATCGGCCGGGCGGTGCAGAAACCCGCGACTGGTGATATCACCTACACGAAAGCACATCGCCGCGATCGTCGACAAGCACTGTGTCCGCTGTCACCGCGCGGGTCAGGTCGCGCCGTTCACGCTCACGTCGTACGACGACGTCTCCGCCTGGGCCGAGACGATGTGCGAAGTGATGGACGACGGCCGCATGCCTCCCTGGCACGCCAACCCCGACTTCGGCCACTTCTCGAACGACGCCAGCATGCCGCCGGGCGACAAGCAGCTGTTTCGCCAATGGGTCGACAACGGCATGCCCGAGGGCGACGCTGCCGATCTGCCCGAGCCGACCAAGTATCCCGATGGCTGGCAGATTCCGACGCCGGACCAAGTGAGTCAAGATGCCGAAAGCCGTTCACCGTGCCGGCCAAGGGAATCGTGCCGTACCAATATTTCGAGATCGAGTCGCCGTTCGACCACGATGTTTGGATCAAGGCGGCCGAGGTGCGACCGGGCAACGCGGCGGTCGTGCATCATGCGTTCCTGTTCTTCATGCCGCCCGGCCAGAAAAAGATTCGCGCCGAGGATCCGCTGGTCAATTCGATCGCCGGGTTCGCGCCCGGGTCGCCGCCGTCGCTCTGGGGCGACGGCTACGCCCGGCGGGTGCCGGCCGGGTCGCGGCTCGTGTTCCAGATGCACTACACGCCCAACGGCAGCGAACAGATGGACCAGAGCGAAGTGGGACTCGTTTTTGCAGACGCGAGCGAGCAGCCGAGGGAAGTCAAGTTCGCAGATGGCGGTGAACACGGAGTTCCGCATTCCGCCCGGCGAAGCGAACTGATGAAATCGCCGCGGGGCAAACGAACTTTCAAGACGGACACGCTGCTTGCACGCGATGATCCCCCACATGCACTTCCGCGGCAAATCATTCCGCTTCACGGCAAAGTATCCCGACGGGCACAGAAGAGATTTTGCTCGACGTGCCGCGACTATGATTTCAACTGGCAAAACGCCTACGTGCTGGCCGAGCCGAAAGCGGCTGCCGAGCGGGACGGTCGTCATGTGCCACGGCATATTCGACAACTCGGAGGACAACCTCAACAACCCAGATCCGACGAAGGAAGTCCGCTGGGGCGACCAGACGTGGGACGAAATGATGCTCGGCTCGATGGTGGTGAGTTTACCGGAGGAGCTCGACCGGGCGAATATCCCAGCGTTTGAG
Organism: uncultured Planctomycetota bacterium; assembly: GCA_963847905.1. GTDB lineage: Bacteria > Planctomycetota > Planctomycetia > Pirellulales > Lacipirellulaceae > DASYDU01. The sequence continues at coordinate 779,419 of CAWKBP010000015.1, forward strand.
CGTGATACGGGCGACGATTTATGACGTCACGTTTCGCTGAAATCGCGCCTGCAGAGTCGAATTGCGAACGTTATTACCGTCCCATCGTCGTACAATGCATCCGGACCGGAGATCCTTTCCTCGACTGGAAGCGGCCAGGCCACGCGATGGACCCCCCGAACGCCGACGGCTCTCCCGCGTCGTCGCTCCGTCTCAAGCGGGGATCGAATTATGTCGATGTTCGGAAAAAACAAATTCGGATAAGATCTTTTGAAGGGATCGACTGGCGGCTGGCACGCACCGAAAACCCGCGAAGTCGAAAGGCAATATTTCCGTGCAGCAGGGCAATGTGACCCTCACCGGCTCGCTCCAGCACGCGATTCGAAAGCCCGATCTCAAGGCGACTCTTCGTGACGAATCGCCGCGATTCGGATGGCGCACATGGTAAAAAAGGCTCCCCGGCCGCGGAGCGTCAAAACGTCCATTTACCCGAGTCGGACGTAGTGGTAGAGTCGGCCTCCTTGAATGTTCCTGTCGTCGAGTCTGGCGACCTGCCTGCCGACGTACCCGCCGACGAACAGCCGAGGCCCGAGTGAGCTATGCAACAGCGACGTGTCCTACACCAGAACACGCCGTCGCCGGTGCCCCTTGGGCTGCGACGCTAGCCAAGTACAAGGTTCCCAACCAACTCAAAAGCAGCTGGCAAGTTGTCAATTCGCTCGTCCCGTTCTGTGCCTTCTGGTACCTGATGTACTTGAGCACGTTCTGGTCCTACTGGCTCACGCTAGCACTCGCGCTGCCGACCGCCGGTTTCCTCGTGCGGATCTTTATCATCCAGCACGACTGCGGCCACCATTCGTTTCTTCGCAGCCATCGCGCAAACGACATCCTCGGGCTCGCCTGCGGATTTCTGACGCTGACGCCCTACTATCTTTGGCGCCGGAGCCACGCACGGCACCACGCCAGCAGCGGCGACCTCAGCCATCGCGGCCAGGGGGACGTCGGCGTACTCACGGTCGAAGAGTATCGAGGCCTCTCGAAGTTCGGCCGCCTCAAGTATCGCCTCTATCGCAATCCGTTTCTTGATGTTCGTCTTCGGCGCCAGCTACTTGTTCATTCTGCGCCATCGATTTACCAACCGCATCCCCAGCGGTTGGCACCGTGAACGCCGCGGCGTCCACCTGACAAACCTTGGCATCGCGGCGATCGTTGGGCTCGGCTGGTACACGATCGGCCTGCCGACGTTCTTGATGGTTCACTTGCCAATCGTGATGCTCGGCGCGGCGATGGGCAGCTGGCTGTTCTTTGTGCAGCACCAATTTGAAGACGCCTATTGGCAGCCGCACGAGTCGTGGGAGTTCACCCGTTCGGCGATGGAAGGCAGCTCGTACTACCGCCTGCCGCGCCTGCTCCAGTGGTTCACCGGCAACATCGGCTTCCACCACATCCACCATCTCGACAGCCGCATCCCCAACTACAACCTCAACGCTTGTTACGACGAAGAACCGGCACTCCGTGAAGCCGTCACCTTCGGCGTCCGCGAGAGTTTCAAATGCACGTCGGTCAAACTCTGGGACGAACGCCGCCAGCGGATGGTGACGTTCGCCGAAATCTGAGTCGAGAAGGCTCTGTCAGCTGGCGGGTTCAGCGGGCGCCGCACCGCAGCCACTCGATTCGTCGAGATCAAGGCAGGCCCAAAGCGTATCGCGGACTTCTTGGGGGCCGTCGGTGCGGATAACGAAAAACGCGAAGAGCGGCGTGCCGATGCTGGCCAGGGCGATGGCTGCCAGCTGTACCGGATCGTCGATCCTGCCGACGGTAAGTGTGATGAACGCCGTGAACGTGGCGGCAATGGCGAGGCTCATCAGGGCGGCCATCGCGGCGGCGGTGAGGTTGGATTTGCGGGTGCCAAACACGCCGAACAAGGCGTCGCGCATTTTGAAGAAGGCCGTGCCGACGATGAATTGCAGGAGTGGAAGGCAGAGCGACATCAGTCCGATTGCTCGGATCGCTGCCCACGCGCCGGGATTGATGCCAGCAGCGGCGACTATCCAGATCGCGGCCAGTACGTTCAGGCCGGCGAGCAGAACGGCCATTTGCAGTGCCCAGCGTGCCATCCAATGCGTTGCCGTCTCCGGCGGGCGCCAGCCGATGCCGAGGCGGCGCTCGATCAAGTCGTTGATTCGCTCGCGGAGCGACAGCGAGCGTCGCAATTCGCGGGCGAGTTCCGTTGGCTTGCCGAATCGGTCGGCTGCACTCTGCCAGGCCGCTTCGGGAATCTTGAGCCGCGCGAGTTCTTCCTCGTAGATCTCGGTCAGGTGGGATAGCAGCTCTTCGCGCAGTTTGCGCTTGCAGGCGAAGCCGGCCGGGATGTCGCGGACAATCCGTTCGACGAACTTGAGCTGTTCGAGCCGGCCTGCGAGCAGGTGGCTGCGTGCGGCATCGAGCGAGAGGCCGAGGCCCAATAGCAACTGGCCGGCGACGCCATCGGTTTCACGCAACAGGCCGAGCAGGAGGTGTGCGGGGCCGATCTGTTCCTGGTGGACGCCCCATGCTTCCTGCGCGGCAAATTCGATGGCCTGGTTGGCTCGCGGCGTGAAAGGCAAATTGCGTTCCGTGCTGGGTTGCGGGCCAGCCTGGACCATTCGCAGGATTTGCGCGCGAATCTGGCGGGTGTTGAGGCCACAGGACTGAAGCGTTGCGGCAAGAGCGCTCGTGCCACTTTCCAAGAGGCCCAACAGCAAATGTTCCGTGCCGATGAATTCGTGGTTCAGGTCCCGGGCAACTTCATCCGCGCGGGAGATCGCCTGCCGCACAGTATCGGACAATCGAGGCAGCATACCGTGGCCCTCCGGAGCTCTCGCGCAATCGCTTGATGTTCCAATGGTGTCTAGGCCGTGCCGACAAACCGCCGCATGATGCCATAGCCGACGCCGCCCAGTCCGGCCAGCGTGATCACCACGCCGAGCATCAGCGGAGCCCAGGGCATTATGCCTTGTTGGTTAAAGTGGGCGACCGCCGGCATCACCAGTGCCGGACCGACAAACACCGCAACCACCGCGACCAGCCAGAACCAGCGTGACATGAGAATCTCCCTTTCCGAAATGAGTATTAACCGTTCCAGCCAAGGAATGCATTCTTGCAGTTTGAACCCGAGCTCATCGCCGAATCCAAAACGATCGCAGGCTTCCTTGAGGGCCGCCCGCTCGTCGCCCAGCCGGGCAAATTCCTCGTCGAACACATCCGCGGCATGCGCGAGCAGTTCTTCCTGCATCGCGCGCTTCCGAGATCGGCTCGCCCACAGCGGCCGAACCGCTCGTGCGACCAGCTGCTCCAATCGACGTTCGATATTCGCGTTCACGCCGGTGCCCCCAGGATTCCGCCGAGCGTTTGGACAAACGTCTGCCATTCGCCGCGGCCTTGCTTGAGCTTGCGGCCGCCCTTGGTCGTGAGCCGGTAGATTCGCCGCCGCGCACCTCGCCGCCCATGCTGCTCCGTTTCCCACACGGCCTGCACCTCGCCCGACGTTTCGAGCCGATAGAGCGCGGGATAGAGCGAGCCCTCTTTGAGCCGCAACAGCCCACAGCCGCGGAGCTCGAGCCGCTTCAGGATTTCCAGCCCATGCGCCTCGCCTTGCTCAAGCGTCGCCAGGATCAGCGTCTCGAGATGCCCGCGCAACTTGTCTCCAGCAATTTCCTTCATGTCGTAATCCTAGACAAGCTAGGAATAGATGTCAAGCCCTGCGCAAGGCGAGATAAAGAATGCCGAATCGGGTAGCCCCAGTTGTCCCAACTGGGGCCGCGGAGCGGCAGGAGGCAATTGAACTCGGGTTGTCCCTTAGTTCGGCCGTCCAACACCTCAGAATTCCGCCGCGGCCTCCGATTGCTGCGCTCCTTACGTCGGATTGCTGCACAATGCCAATCCCGGTTGAGGCAGCCTCGCGACGCTCTGCTCTGCCCTGAAGGGGCTCAAGACCATAGCCCAGGGCAAGACGACGCGAGTTCAACGAGCACCGTCGCCGCCCTGGGTCAACGACCACGACCCCACCTCGGCCGAGCAACCCGCGCCGCCAGCGCACTCGGTGTACCGAGGCCGAAATGCTCTTACGCCGATTTCAATTCTGATTCCGTCCCTCAACTCTAAACTCTGGACTCGCGACTGCTAAAGCACCGAGGCCGAAACCCCACCGGGCCAACACCAGAATTCTGAACCACGACGGCAATACGACACGACGATTGCGCCGGCTGAGAAAAAGTTACTCGCTTTTACCGTCCTTCTGCCACCACGCCCCAGTCAGGCTACTTTTGCGAGAAGTGGATGTCCCCCGGGCTCCCCTATCACGCCGCGTGGCCGAATTCAACAACTATTTTTGGCCAGTTGCGAGTTTGTGAGCGGAGGGCGGAGACGAAGTGAGAAACGGACTCGGACGAACCCTACAGCCGTGCGCTGGGCTCCCAGCCGTTGCGGTGTCCATTTGTTGAATTCACGTTACAATTGGTGCAGCGAAGGTAGATGCTTCCGGGTTGCACCGTATACTCGGCTGGAGGAAAGTACAATGTACGGGGGTTGCGATCAGGGCTTTTGCTTTTCGTATTGGTCGTTGTCGTACCGAAGGAAGCTCATTCGCTCCATTTGGAGCACGATCATCGCCATTCCTATCTGGATCGTGGTGTTGACGTTCCAATCGGATATGAGTGGCTGGCTGATATGCGCGATTGTGGTCGTGGCTACGTTGGGTGGCGTTTTACAGGCGCTTTATAACTATCGTTGCTGGCAAACTGAGATTCACGCAGACGATTTCGAGCGGCCTGCTCAAGGCGACCTGCCACAGCGCGAAAACTGGTGATGGCATATCTGCTGGACAACAACTAATAGATTCACTGCAATACTTGGTTCACGCGGATGCCTCAACTGGAATGGAATGATATCGATTTTCTGGACTTCTTCGCGGTTGAGCCGACCGCTGAAGACTATGCTGTTTCCCATGACTATGTGGTCGAAAGGAACGGGCTTCGCCTGTTGTTCACCGTTTGGCAACTCGAAAGCGTGGTTCAGGGGTCGGTCTTTCGCATCGATGCGAACGATGCGCTATTCACATTTGCTGCCTACGTAAGAGGCGGTGCTCGATTCGTAAACGACCAACGAGGGCGGTATCTCGAAATTGCCGACTGTATCGTAGCACCAAATCGCTTTTGGTATATAGACGCTGGCGATCCATTTGACCGGGAACGTTTTCCGATCGCGATCACTATGACGGTGGCAATTGATCCCGACATCCGAATCGCCTTCGTGAACTTTGAATCACGCACATGACGGAAGGGAGAACCAGCGCATGCACTGGGGCGGCGATAGCCACCAGTTTGTAAAATCAAAATCCAATCCCGCCGCCGAGTACCGCGGGTTATTCGCCGAAAGACGCTGATGCCATGACCGAGCCCCAACCACTATCGGCTCTCCGGGCGAATGGCTGGTCGGGGGTTCCGTCTTCGCCCGGCGTCTACTGGTGGTATTTCCCGCGAACCGAACTCGACGGCTTACGGGTGGCCGAATTGTGCGACGTGCCCCGGTTACAGTTGCGATTTGCGCTGGACGGGAAAGTGTGCCTCTATCATGGGATGGCCAACAACCTCGCACAGCGAGTCGAATGGCACGCGGCTCAGAAGCTGACGCCAAAGTGTTTGGAATCGGGTTTCCTCTCGACGTTCCGGTTCACTCTCCTTGCTCTGAATAACTTCGACTACTTGGGCGGGTCGTCTCAGATCGACGACTTCTTCAACAGCCTTTCGATTGGCTGGAAAGCAGCTAACACCCGTGATGAGGCCGTGGCGTAGAACGTAGCGAGCTTCAGGGTAAGTATCATTACCCGCTCAACATACAGGGCAACAGGCGGCCTGAAGTCGTCGCATTTGTCCGGCATCTGAAGTCCACGCGGAGCGCCTACAAGCGGCGATTCGTGGAGTTGAGCGCTCGCAGGGGCTGAAACGGGGAAATTCTTGCTCAGCAGAAAAGCCATTTTCTCCGGAGAATCATCACCACGATGTGGGGGAGAATGCGGAGCACAATTTCACGGGATGGGCGGACAGCTCTCCTTCGTATCGGCAGGTCAATTGGTCAACTCATTACCGCCCACTGAATTGACGTCAACCAACAGCCTACCAATAATTCACTGGTTGTCTCGCGGCGTGAGCTGCACCGTCTCGGGCCCGATCGCAAGGGCCACGGGGAAAACCAGTGGCCGAAAATAGCGGCTTTTCTTCCGGCCGCAATTTGGTAAATACAAGGGTGCATCGTCGGTGCCCCATCGCGTGCGAGGCGATTCCTCCGCAATCGGTCAACGACGGTGTGCGCTCATTGGCAATTTGGATGAAGAAGCTCTTGGCTATTAGCCGTTCGCTCTTAGCCGGCGATCGCGGTGCGCCGCGGAAATGGCGATGAGTATGGTCTGTGGCGACAGTAGAACGTCGGGCCGACGCAGGAACATTGGATCGGACTTTTGCGGTGACAAAGTCGAGGGACATTTTGTCGACACCGTGCCGGCTGCTGGACCGTGTTTTGACCTGCGCTCTGGCGACCGGCGGCGACAAAACGCGAACCAATTTTCAACACGAATCGAATTCGCGTTTTTTGAGCCGCCGAGAAACCTGTGACAATGAAAGCGACTTGCGGCAGAGGTGGAATCGAATACCCCGCGGACAAAATCCAAGAAATCCAGAACTGCGGCAATTTGTCGCTTGGGGTCAGTGAGACTGGTGGACACGAATCGACTTGATTTACCGCCGCCACCGCGCGGGGCGCGGGCCTGTCGTGGGGGCCGTGCGCGGTGACGTGCCACCAGTTGTCGCTATTGAGCGGCGATTCGTTCGGAACTTTGCGCAGGCGCTGGAGCCAGGCGGATTGCAGGTGGCCGTGGGAGTCGAAGAAGTCGGGGTCGAAGCAGCCGACTAGTGCCGTGGCGATTTCGAGATTCAAGTCGGCATTCGGCGAGTCGCCCATCGAGCGCGGATGGAAATTTGAACGCATGCCGGCGACGACCATCGTCACGGCCATGTTGCTCGACGCGCCGGAGCGAAGATGTTCCCGCGTGTCGAAGGCGAAGTCGCCGACGCGGGCGGCGTCGGCGGCAAACTCTTCGACTGCGGTGAGTGGCGCCAGGTAGGCGAGCAAGAGGTCGGTCCAGCGGTCGCATTGGCGGCGCAGGGCGAGGAAATCGTCGGCCTGGGTTTGGTCGCGGTGAGGCGCGACGAACAGGGCGATCGCTCGGCGTTTGACATCGAGGTGGGAGTGGAAGATGTTGCGGGCCACGGGGGCCGATTCGCTAGCGGCGTGGCGCAGGTCGTGAGCCACCGCGATTGCGGCGACGACACGCGAGAGAATCTCGCTGACGAGAATCTCTTCGACGGTGGCGATGTCGTCCTTCGTCCAGTCGTTGCCGTCGCCATTTCGAGTCGCGGCGGCCAGGCTGCGGCACCAGCGGTCGAGCCGACAGCGTGACGCCTTCCAATATGCGGCGAGCGAGCGGTCGACGAGCGAGGCATCGGCGTCGATCAGCTGTTCGCCGTGGACGGCCATCGTCGCGGCGAGATCGGCGAGTTCGTGAGCGTGCATGGGCAGAGAGAGGAGCCAGGAGTCGGGGGCCAGGATTCAGGCAGAGCGTGGCTCGCCGGCCGACCGTTGGAGCCCGGGGGGACTTGGGCTCCAACGATCGGCGACGAGCACACTGGAGGAGGAGATGCCGACGACTAAGGCAAGGGTCGTGCCGCGACGCCGAACGAGGGCAAATTAGCGGCCGATTTGAGGTGGCAAGCCTTTGCCGGGAAAGAAGTTGCGCCGAATGGCGGGCGAAGGGGTAGTCGAAGGGGCACGCGGCCGGAGGTTGCGTTTTGTCAACGCGGTGGGGCCTCGCGTGGGGCGGCGTAATCATTTCCAGCGTGGGTTGGCCGGAAATTACGGCAGGAGTGTTTCGACTCGGCCGGGCGACACCTCGCTGCGGCCGAGCACGACGTCGTCGCGGCCGACGCCGGCTGCTTCCTTGCCATTGTCGTTCAAATAGATCAGATCGAATTGGTTTTCCGGCAAGGTCGAACGCTTCTGATAGCACACGTGGCCGTCTTCATAGAGCACGTTCTGTCCACAGCCGCCGTGATTGGCGCTGGTGAGGTTGCCATTCTTTTCGCTCGGCGTGTCGGCCATTACGGCCTTGCGGCAAGAGTGCTGGTTGCGGACCGCGCAATGGCGATCGCCCTCGACAAAGCCCAGGAGGTAAGCGTAGCACGGACTCATGGCCCGTTTCCACATGCAGCGTTCCTTGGCGGTCGCCGCTTCGAGCTCGCACATCGTGGGCACTCGGACCACGAGCCGTTTATCGGTCGCTTTTTCAGCTGCGGGCGACGAGCGGCAGAGCAGCAATCCCGTCAGCTCGTCCCGTCCACCGTAGCCCTCTTCAAGTAGCAAGACGCTGAAGATGCCGGCGTTTTCGTGGCGAGTGGGGGTGGGCAAAAAGCCGTCTTTTGTTTCGGAGAAGCTCACCAGCATCACGCCCAGTTCACGGAGGTTGTTGGCGCAACCGGTGCGGCGGGCCGCGTCGCGGCTCTGTCGCAAGGCGGGGAGAAACAGCATGCTGATCGCCAGGAACACGCCGCCGGCGACCGTCAGATCGGCGAGGCTCCAGCTGGGAGTTCCCGCCGGTTGGTCGTACGCCGCGGCGATTTCGTTCGGGGAGCGGGTGATGCCGCCGCAAGGCGCGTCGCCGCAGACGCTATCGAGCGTTCGCTCGGCCAGGCCGCACGGCGCGTCGTCAGGGGCCGGGCGCTCGAAGTCGACGTCGCCGCAATCGTCCACGCCGGGTAGGCAGGACTGCAGATAGTCGAGCTCGCGGCGCAGTTCCGGCGAGTCGCGCAGCTGGGCCTCAAGTTGCTCCACTTCTTGGGAGTTGAGTTCGCCCAGCAGATAGCGAACTAGCATTTCACGCATGCGAATGTCCCAAAGAAAACGCCCAAAAAATCGCCCAAAAAAACCGGCAGTCGAATCCAAAAGCGAAGCCTGCCAAAGTTGGCAGGCTTCGAGAAAATTGCTCAGCGGTTCCCCGCGACATGTTGCCACCTACTGCTCGCGGCAGTCCCAGTGGCGGCCGCGGTTCGTTATTCGGTTGCGCCGGCCTGGGCCAAATCCCAAGCTTCGGTCAGCCGTTTGACCGCCGAGTGGATCCGACTCTTGACGGTCCCCACCGGAACGTCCAATTCGTCGGCTGCCTCGCGGTACTTCATCCCTTTGAAGTATACGAGACCCACGGCGGTGCGTAGCTGCTCAGGCAGAGCGGCCACGGCTTCGCGTATCCATTCCTTACGTTCTCCATGCTCCAATTGATCGCCAGGATCTTCTTCCCGGCTGCGGAGCAAATTGACGAGTGTGCCGAGTTCCTGATGGTCTGCACGGCTCACGCGATCAAGGCTCACCAGCCGATGCCGGCGATTGCGACGTTGGATGTCGATCGCTTGATTGGTCGCAACCGTGTACAGCCAAGGGCGCACCTTGCGGGTACCATCGAACAGATGGCACTTGAGGTGAACTTGCATAAACGTGGCTTGGAACGCGTCCTCGGCCAAAACCGTGTTGCCCAGGAAGCGACGCAAATAGTTGTAAAGCTCGCGTTCGTACCGTTTGACCAAAGAAGCGAAAATCTGCGGGCTGCCGGCAAGCCGGTATTCCGCCATCAACTCTTCATCGGTCATGTGATCCGATTCGATTACCTTGGCGGCGGCTGTATGTGAAACCGCTGCCTGGGCGATCGACGAATTGGCGCGAACTTCCATGTTAATGTCTTTCATCTTTACGAACTCCTAACCTCGAGAGTTCGACGCAATCTAAGGGGAGTTGTCCTTCTCCCCAGTCGTCTGGAATAGTTGCCGTCGACCCCCGCATTGTAACCGAGCGGTCGTCCCTGGGTCGCGGGTGATGGAGACTTAGTCGGAAAAGTCCCGTAATCGTTTACGGGCGTTTCCCCGGAGCCACCGTCACGGCCTGAACTATTGCAACATGTATGCCAAAGGGAGTGCAATCAGCGGGAAGCGGCGGCGGCTCGTTTCACCTAAGTACTTATAGTATAACATGTTTCGACGATGGTAAAAACGTTAGGAAGCTAAGATTTGACGATTTGGACACCTGGGTGGACCTGCCAAAATTGCATTCTTTGTCTGCCAGCCGCCAAAAAACGTCTTAGCCTGGAGCAGGCGGATGTACGAAAATCGGACACTTTTCGTCCAGTTTTTTTGTGGCAGATACCTGGCCATTTTCCGTCGCCAGCGGCTCGCCGAAATGGTCGAAACCAGATCGCAAGCAGCCGGAACGCTGCCATTGCCTGTGCATAGAATGAGGCACTGAAATCGCATCGCAGGCGGAAGTGTCCGCAGCAACGCCGGCAGTATCGAATATTCCAATTAGTGAGGCAGCGTGACAACGGACGATATTCAAGCAGCAGACTCGCCAATGGGTGACGCGGCTGGGGAGCTTTCGCCGACCGAACGGGCCGAGGCGCAGCGCTATGGCCGGACGTCGCTGGTGCTCGCGGTCTCGGACATGGCGCTCGACGTCGTCTATCTGGCGATCATGGCGTTTGTATTCGCCCGGCCGCTGGACACCTGGCTGGCGGGCTTCCCGCTGTTTGCCGGTGACGATTCGCTGCTGCGGCTGATGGCGCTGTTTGGCGTCGTGGTCGGGATTCATATTCTCGTGTCGCTGCCGCTGTCGTTCTATGCGGGCTACGTCGTCGAGCATCGGTTCAAGCTCAGCAACCAGTCGCTCGGCCGGTGGGTGACGACGTGGCTCAAGCGGAACGCGTTTGGCATCGTGCTCGGCGCGGCGATCTATGCCGGGCTGTACTGGATGATCTGGCACACGGGCAGTTACTGGTGGCTGATCGCGGCGGGTGTGTTTTTCTTGTTCAGCGTGATTCTGGGTCAGCTCGCGCCGGTGGTGTTCTTGCCGTTGTTCTACAAGATCGAGCGGCTCGATGATGCCGCGCTCACCGAGCGGATGGACAAGCTGGCGGCCGGCACGGGGCTCACGATCGAAGGCGTCTACCGGATGGGCCTCTCGGCCGACACGGTGAAAGCGAACGCGATGCTCGCGGGCCTCGGCCGGACGCGGCGGGTATTGATGGGCGACACGCTGCTCGAGAAATTTTCGCCCGACGAGATCGAAGTCATTTTCGCCCACGAGATCGGCCACCATGTGCATCGCCACATCCCGAAGATGATCGCCGCGGGCGTGTTGTTCAGCCTGGTCGGCTTTTGGCTGCTCGATCAGTTGCTGGTGTGGTGGGCCGGCGTGCCGACCGCGGCCGACGCGCCGACGAGCAGCCTGCCGCTGGTGATGTTCGCGATGAGCGTGTTCGGATTGCTCATGAGTCCGCTGCAAAACGTGATCAGCCGCCACTACGAACGGCAATGCGACCGCTACGCGCTCGACGCGCACCGGCCACCGCGACGCGTATCGCAGCGCGTTCCAAAAGCTGGCCCGGCTCAACAAGGACGACCCCGCGCCAAACCCGGTGGAGGTCTTTCTCTTGCACTCGCACCCACCGATCGCAGAGCGGCTGGCGATGGCGGATTGAGGGCAGGGTTGAGAAATCGTTGATTGAGGATTGAGTGAAGGAGGATTGAGGAAGATGATCGATGAATGATGATCGATGAATGATGACGAGATGGCTGAATACCGGGCACTTGACGCTCGATGCTTGATTCGAAGCTGAACGGCAATTGTCCAGGGGGTCGCATGGACAGACGCGACAAATCGATTTTTCGCTCGGAGATTTTTGCGATTTGTCCGAGCGAGTTTTTCGGAGACGAGTCGCAACCGATGGCTGGCACTGCGTTTGCGCTCGGCCGCGCGTCGACGAAACTCACGCGGAGGTGACAATTCGCGCTCGAATTGTCCGCTGCGAGGCGTGCTTTGCTGCTGAAATCCCGGCCTTCCTGTGCGCCGCGAAGGACAAAATGCGTCGTCGAATTGTCCGATAGAGTCCGCTGGGAGGGAAGATCGCAGGGCACAAAGCATTTGGAAGTGAGCTGAGTCATTTTCGAATCTTGGATTGGCTAACAGCTATGGGCTAAAAGCCAACAGCTTCCCTTACTATCCGCATGTTCACATCATCGTTCTAGCGAAGTGAACGGCCGATTTCAACAACTATTTTCGGCCATCTAAGAAGACTCGACAGTTCAGGTTCGAGGGGCGAATACTGGAGATCCCCGGCAACGATTGAGCCAAAAACGGTCAATTCGGAGCACAGGCTACGATTTACTGTCATTGCCGCCCGATATTAGGTGAAGGAACACTTTACAGGAGTCGGCAAATGGCGAAACACCTGCTTGAAACAAAGTATGGGCTTACGGCGGGCGAACTTCTCGACGCGGTGAATGCTCGGTTTCGACTCAAAGTGGCCGTGGAAGGTGCCGTAGCGGAATTTCATATGTCGAAGCACCTCGAGAGACTCGTTGGGTCGACGGTGAGTCGTTACGAACAGCACGACTCGGACGGTCGTCCGGACTTCTCCGATTTGGATTCCTGGCCGATCCAAAGTTCTCCTAGCGGAATGCAAAAACGTTCGTGAGAGCAAGAAACCGGGCGGCGAGGCGTACCGTGTCCGCGGTCAAATCGTCGCTTACAAGGTGGAGACCCAAAAAACGTGCGCCGCGAAGGGAGATCCGACCAGCCGCTTTTACGGATTCGAGCAATACCATATACTGGGCGTCTGTCTAGGTAAGAAGACTGGCAACTGGTCGGATTTCTTGTTCGTCCGGACTGTCGATCTGGAACGGCACGCCTGGCATTCACAAAAGCTCAAGGTGTTGCAGCGAGTTCCATTGCCTGATAATGGAATTGAAGCCGGGAATGCTGACCTCGTGGATGTAATCCCACGTGGATGATCCGCCATGCCGCCGAAAGGGCTCTACGAAACGGAATTAGGAAGGACCTATTGTGCCGACAGTCTTGAGCTGATGGTGCGCTCGCTGAGGAAGGGGGAGCGTCGATCTTGTATTAACATCGCCACCATACGCACTTCATTTCAAGAAAGAGTACGGCAACGCAGATCAAGCCGAGGACGGGAATGGTTTCTGCCGCGACGAGCAGATTATGACTAAGATTGAAGGAAGGCAGTTCGTGTTCGATTGTGACGAGGTGGTCGACTGCCAGCGAACCCTTTGCGTTCACTGTATCATTATCGCCTGCTTTTGGCACTTTGCGACCGGGTCGGATTCAACCTTTGTCAGGAGTTCTTCTGGTATAACCCGGCGAAGATGCCGGCCCCGGCGGAGTCGGCACCGTTCGACGAATTCGCGTCAAGGATTAGTCGAAGAAATATACTCGCTTCGGGAAGAGTGCAACCGAAGCCGATAAATGCGGCGTGCTTAAGAATACAGTCTAACACGGCGAAGGAAAAACTAGCTAGGAGAGAAAAACGACGGTGCGGCCATCAGGACACAATATCAAGGATACGTTTGCCGCCGATACGCGTGGTTCGATTCCGCCGAATTTGATTGAATGCGGGAACAACGAGAGCAATAGCTATTACATTAATGAATCGAAATGTCGACGTCGCAAGATACATCCGGCAGGTTCCCGCCGATCTGCCGTCATTCTTCACTCGCATGTTGACGGAGCACACAAGGTGCTTGGCCCATTCGCCTTCTAATACACCGGCTGGGTCGCCTAAGCACTTGGCCATTTAATTGGATCGCTGTCGAAATGAATCTTGAATATGCCAACACTCGCAACGACGATTCATGATAGGGAAGTCGCTGCGGCAATGAACGGAAAGAAGCACTGTTTTAGGGCTCGTACGACACGCCGCAGTAACTAGCTCCAGCCGCTGCCGATCCAGGGGAGCGGGTTCGCGGGTCTGGAATGAATTGTCGGTACGTCGCAGTAGACGTAGAGGGCGCCGGTGTGGTGTTGGAGGTGGCGGACGTTGATGAGGTTAACTGATTGACGGCAGTCCGAGCGCAGTTTCGGCCTCGTAGGTGCGTTCGTGCTGGCAGCGATCGTCGCTCGGCCGAGGAATTGTGGGGATGTTTTCCCGGGGCGGCGACGACGCTCGTGGAACTCGCCTCGTCTGGCCCCGGGCTATGTTCTTGAGCCCTTTCAGGGCAGCTCGGGCGAGAAGCATTGCGGTCGGCGTCCTTCGTTGCTTTTGCCCCGCCGATTGCTGAGCGGCTGTCGTTGACTGACCGATAGCATGTGACTATTTGGCTTGCCAACCACTGCCGACCCAGCGGAGCGGGTTGGTGGGGGCCTGGACGGATTCTATTGAAGCAGCGGAGGTGGGCGTCGAGGACGCCGGTCTGGTGCTGGATGTGCTTAAGAATCCGTGTCTGACACGCTGACCAAGAAATGACCGTCCCGTGTCGGCGCCCGTTGGGGAGCAACTGGGTTTTGGTGGGCAGTTGCCTTCAGGCGAAGCGAAAGCGGCGTCGACGCTGTTCGCTTCGTCCCGCGGCAAGGAACACGAGGGCGGGCCACAGAATTATCGACGTTGCCGGCTCTGGTACAAATGACGCCGAACCCTCGACGCCGTCGTCGATTCCCAGATAGCCGAATTCGCCGGCGAATGTCAGCGTTGTCGGCGTCGGCGTGAAAGGGGACCCTTTCGTGACCACGCGGAGGAACTCGAGCGTCGAATCGGAATTCGGCAGCGTCGGCGGCGACGTCAAAGTGGATCCCAGCGCCGCGAAGGCGTGCACGACGCCAAATGAAATGCCCTGCTCGACAGCGTTTGAAGCATTTAGACCTGGCACGCCAACCGAGGAATCGCCGTTATCGAGAAACGCCGGGCCACCGGTGACCGAAAGTATCGTCTGATCGGAATCGATGTTCAAATGGCCCGCCAAGGAACCGTTCACATTGGCAAAGGTGAAGATCCATTCCAGTGATCCATTCGGCAGCCGCGTGGGCACGACCGCCAGCGGCAAGCTGTTTCCAGGCGACACGGTGCCGCCGTAATTCGCAACGTAGATCGTCGAAATCACTGAGCGTGACCGACCCCGGCGTCGCGTCGTTTGGAAGAGCGAGATTGGATCCGAAAAGATCGCCTAGCACGCTGTAGTCGGCGTGGTCCACCAGGCCATTGCTGTTGTAGTCTCCCAGTACGCCGACGGGAGGCTGGGCTTGCGGAATTCAGTTCCCAGAAGGATCAGTCCAGCTCAAGCGGCAACGCGCACGCGATCAAATATCATTGGAACGACCTCACGCGGTCGATCGGTGCTGAGTTAGACTTTTCGCGACGAAGATATCCCCGAGTATAGGGGGGCGTATCAGCATCGTCAACAAATCTCTGAATTACTGTCGGCCCGGAGGCGTGCCATCGGCGAACCGCAAACAATCTCAAAGCGGTTTCAATGCCCTGGTTGCGACGGCATAGATCGCTCCATTCGCGACGCATAGACCGTATTCAACTTTTCGCAGCCAGATTTGAAACTGCTTCGATTCTGGCAGACGAGTACGTCTTCCGAATTCGGACGGCCCTACCATCGATTGCACTCGCTACACTTGCCAGCCGCTGCCGATCCAGGGGAGCGGGTTGACGGGTTCTTGGAACGATTTGTCGACTCGTCGCAGGTAGGCGTAGAGGGCGCCGGTGTGGTGTTGGATGTGGCGGATGTTGTTGAGGTGGAATTCGCCGCGGGTGATCTCGTACCAGGGGAAGCCGGAGGGGCCGGCGAGCGACTCGGGGGTTTCGGCGGCGATTGCGATCAGCATTTTTTGATGGCAGAGGTCGAGAAAGGCCAGCGCTTCGTCCTGGTCGAGGCCGTTGTTGAGGGCGTCGCCCCGTTCGTCGCCGCCGCGGTGGTGCAGCTCGCGGAGCTCGAATGCCTCTTCCGACGGTCGACAGATAAAAGTCGACGTAGAACAGCGTGTGGTAGGCGACCCAGCGGAATGTGCCGCTGGCGATCTTGCCTTCGAAGTGTTCGGGCGGGCAGGCGGCGATGGCGTGGTGGAGCATCGACAGCGCCGCTTCGAATTGGGTGGTGAGAACCTGTTTGAAGTATTCCGTCATCGGCCTTGCTCCAAAACTGTAGGAGCGGTCTCTGACCGCGATTGCTTAACCGAATGTGCATCCAGTGCCGAAGGTGACCTCCATCGGCGTCGGAGACGCCTCCCACAGATTCGCGCACAATGGAAGTCGATGAGCGATTATGGCGCGAACCGGAATGGATAACCAGTCAGGCGAACCGTCTGTTCCATACTTCCCGCTCCGTCCTTTTGCCCTTGAATCAGGTCAGATGCGTCGTCGGCCGTTTGCGTAATCGTCGCGGGAGCGGTACGATCACGCGGAGTGGCGGGCTTTTCACTTCGGGAACTCTTTGCATTTGGAGGCGCGAGCGACATGGCCGGACACGATCACAACAAGTGCGTTGTTTACAAGAGTCGGGGCGAGGTCGAGGTGGTCGACATCGGCTATCCGAAGTTTCAGTTTCCCAAGGAGCTGGGCGGCGGGGCGATTCATCATGGCGTGATCATCGAGCTGGTGGCCACGAACATCTGCGGCAGCGATCAGCACATGGTTCGCGGGCGGACCGCTGCGGTGGCCGGGCAGACGCTCGGGCATGAGCCGACGGGGCTCGTCGTCGAGGTCGGCCGCGACGTGGAGACGCTGAAAGTCGGCGACCTGGTGAGCATTCCGTTCAACGTCTCGTGCGGCCGCTGCCGGATGTGCAAGATGGGGCGGACCGGCGTGTGTGCGCGCGTGAATGCGGTCGGCGGTTGGGGTGCGGCCTATGGCTACGTGAACATGTCGGGCTGGATCGGCGGGCAGGCCGAGTTCTTGATGGTGCCGTATGCCGACTGGAACTGCCTCAAATTGCCGAACACGGACGAGGCGAAGTCGAAGATCATGGACCTCGCGCTGCTGTCGGATATTTTTCCGACGGGCTTCCACGGCGCGGTCACCGCGGGCGTCGGGCCGGGGACGCGGGTCTACATCGCGGGTGCCGGGCCGGTGGGGCTGGCGTGTGCGACCGGATGCTTTCTGCTCGGTGCGGCCGAGGTGATCGTGGGCGATTTGATCGAAGAGCGGCTCAAGCAGGCGGAGTCGTTTGGCTGCATTCCGCTCGACGTGAAGAAGGGCCCGCTCGACGAGCAGATCGCGAAAATTCTCGGCCAGCCGGAAGTGGATTGCGCGGTCGACTGCGTCGGGTTTGAAGCGTCGGGCCACGGTGCCGAGTCGAAAGAGGAGAAGCCGGCCGCGGTCTTGAACGCGTTGATGGACATCGTCGAGCCGGGCGGCGGCGTGGGCATCCCGGGCTTGTACGTGACCGGCGATCCCGGTGCGAGCGACGCGAATGCGAAGGAAGGCCGGCTCTCGATTCGCATCGGCAAAGGCTGGGCGAAGAGCCAGCACTTCACCACCGGCCAGTGCCCCGTGATGCGGTACAACGACCAACTGATGCAGGCGATCTCTCGGGCCGGGCGCCGATCGCCAAGAACGTCAACGCGAAGCTGATTCCGCTCGACGGGGCCCCGCAGGGCTACAAGGACTTCGACCGCGGCGCGAGCGTGAAATACATCCTCGACCCGCACGGGCTGGCGGCGAAGATGTTGTAGCTAACTTCGCAGAGCAGTCTTTTTGGGGCGAACGACCAGGCAGGCGAAAGCGGACAACGCGAGCAGCGCGCCTGTCGCTGGCTCGGGGATCGTCGGTTCGATGGCTTCGGTCGTGCGGATGCCGTAGGTGAAGCCGTGCCAGGTTTCGCCCAACGGGGCGGTCCAACTAAACGAGCTGAATGTGCCATTGAAGCGGATGGTGCCATGTCCTTCGGTGCCGCGGAGGATGTCGCCCGGTAGTTGGGTGAGAGCGGCCGGACCGCCGCCCCAGTAGCCGATGCCCTGGCTGACGATGGTGAATGGAGAATCAAAATCGTAGTCGACGATCACATTGGGTTGCCCCAGGCTGACGATGGCCATGATGGGGTCCTTGATCGGCTCGGAGAGCGTGACCTTGTAGGTTTGGTCGGTGCCGCCGACGAGCGCGAGAATATCTGGGGTGGGCGGCGCGTTTTCAACTTCGGCGCTGATATATGGAGCCGAGGGATTCCAATAGTTGGTCCCGCCGGCCGTTTGTGCGAAGAAGTAGTTGCCCGGCGAGCCATCGGAATTCAGGACCTCGAACGTCACGCCAACCGAGGACGAATCGGGGAGTGAAATCGTGCCGCTGGCGGTGCCGGCTGCCGGATCGGCGGCCGTCCAGTCGACGTACTGGAAGATGTCGCCGCGAGCCGAGTTGACGAACAGCAGCAGCACGAACGCGACGAAATAACGACTCATGAGCAGTCTCCTCAAAGTGTGCTAATTCGCAGAGAGTCCGACCAGCCGCACATTTTGACGAATTTTTGGCCGAAGTCAAGGTTGCTAGCGCGGCGGAGATGTGCCGAACCGTGCGGCCTGGCGACGAGGATGATGTAGTCGAGTCAACTCATCAAGCCATCAATCGTTCTACGGCTGTGGCGACTCGGCACCCTCGTCGGCAATTGGATCGTCCGTTCCAAGGTCGTCAATAGCGAGGTTTTCGGCGCTGGGATCCTCCGTTGGATCTTCCACGCTCGGCTCTTCGTTGGAGGGCTCTTCGTCGGACGAATTGTCCTGGCAACTGATGGCGATCGTGACTCCGTCGTCCGTCTGTTGGACATCGACGTTGCAGCCGAGCAGTTGCATGGCGAGAAGCACGGCACTGGTGGAGAAATAAACTTTCATCGCGGACACTCCGAGATCGAGTTTGTGGCGCAGGGTCCCTTTGCGGCTGCTTTCCCTGCAGCGTTCGTGCCAAAGCGGTGGCAAACGTTTGAGTTCCTGCACTGAACGCCGACTCGGCGTGTAGCGCCCACGACTGAATGGCCTCCGCGGCAAGCTATCACTGCTCGCGAAAGCCGAGCGAGACCAGGATGCACGGTCCGCCGGCGATCACGTTGGCGCCGGCTTGCTCTGCCAATTCGACGGCGGCCGGGCTCTCAGCTCCGGGTTGCATCCAGATGTTCTTGATGCCGAGCGCGATCGCCTGGGCGACGACTTGCTCGGTGATCTTGGGTGGCGTGATGATCGAGACGCCGTCGATGGTGCCGGGGACGCTGGGCAGATCTATATACGCGTCGAGTTTTTCGATCTCACCGCCGCCCGGGTTCACGGGAACGACTTCCAGCTTGTTCTGTTGGTAGACGCGGAGGACCTTGTTGCCGTACTTGTCGCGGTTGGCCGATGCGCCGACGACAGCGAAACGTTTGCCGGCGAGGAATTGGTCGATTTTGCCTTGCTCTGTCATGTTGTTCTTTCCTTAGGTTGCAGCCGCAGCGGATGCGGCGGCGATTGCGTGGGCCGCTTGTTCGAGTACCACGTCGGAGATTTGGCCGCGGACCGAGACCAGCGACGTCGGCGCGCCCATGCCGTAGCCCTTGAGCGGGTTGTGCCAGCGGATCGCGCCGGTGAGGGGGTCGAGGCAGAAAATGTAGCCGTTGGTCGAGGCGATTAGCCGGTCGCCGTCCAAGAGCAGCGTGACGTAGCCCGATTTCATTTCGGAGTTGGACCAGACGATTTCGCCCGAATCGCGGTCCAGCGCGAGTGCATAGCCGTTGAGGCCGACGAAGATCAATTGCTCGACGGTCATCGGTGAATCTCCTGAAATTGTTGAATCACTTTGTGGGTGGCACGTCTCTGAGCCCCAGCGAAGGGCGTGGTCTCTGCGCGTCGATCCACCACGCCCATCGCCGGAAGCTCTGGGCGTGCCACCCGGACAATGCTTCATGCCGTATGTCGCCGGGCCATTTTCCATTAGAATGAGGGGCCCGCCGTTTTGACAGCCCCGCCCACTCGCTTCCCCTTTATTCCCAGTCTCGCGCCATGGCCCTCGTTCAACTCAACGACATTTCGATCACCTTTCGCGGACCGGCGCTGTTGGATGGTGTGACTTGCACCATCGAGCCGGGACAGCGGATCGGTCTGTTGGGGCGGAACGGCTCGGGCAAGACGACGCTGATGCGGATTCTCTCGGGCGAGGCGCAGCCGGACCACGGGGCGTGTGTCGTCTCGCCCGGCGCGAAAGTTGCGCTGTTGCCGCAGGAGGTGCCGCACGATCTGGTCGGCACCGTCACGGACGTGGTGCTGCATGGTTTGCCGGAGGAGGACCGCGACTACTCGCATCTTTGGCAGGCAGAAGAAAAGGTGGAGCGGCTGCTCGGGCGGATGAACCTGGCGGGCGACTTGGAGGTCGGCAGCTTGTCGTCCGGCATGAAGCGGCGCGTGCTCTTGGCGCGGACGCTGGTCTCCGAGCCGGACCTGCTGCTCTTGGACGAGCCGACGAATCATCTCGACATCGACGCGATCGGCTGGCTCGAAGATTTTTTGAGCCGCTGGCCCGCGACGTTTTTGTTCGTCACGCACGATCGCGCGTTCCTGCGGAATTTGGCGACGCGGATTCTCGAGATCGACCGCGGCCGGCTGTTCGACTGGTCGTGCGATTACGAGACATTCCTGGTGCGGAAGGAAGCGGCGCTGGCGGCCGAGGAAAAGCAGAACGCGCTGTTCGACAAGAAGCTCGCGCAGGAGGAAGTTTGGATTCGCCAGGGCATCAAGGCCCGCCGCACCCGGAATGAAGGTCGCGTGCGGGCGCTGAAGAAGTTGCGCGTCGAGCGGAGCGAACGGCGCGAGAAGGTCGGCACCGCAAAGCTCGACATCAAGACGGGCGAGCGGAGCGGGGCGCTGGTGGCGAAGGTCAAGGACATTTCGTTCGCGTATGGCGAACGTGAGATCGTCCGTGACTTCACGACGACGATCATGCGCGGCGACAAGATCGGCCTGGTGGGGCCGAACGGTGCGGGCAAGACGACGCTATTGCGGCTGCTGTTGGGTCAGCTCGATCCCCAGGAGGGGAGCGTCCGCCTGGGCACCAACATCGAAGTCGCTTATTTCGACCAACTCCGCGAGCAGCTCGACGACGATACCACGGTGGCCGACAGCATCGCCGACGGCAACGAGACGATCTCGTTCAATGGCCAGTCGCGGCACGTGCTCGGCTATTTGCAGGATTTCCTCTTCACGCCCGAGCGGGCCCGCACACCCATCCGCTTTCTTTCCGGCGGGGAACGGAACCGCGTGCTGCTGGCGCGGCTGTTTTCGAAGCCGGCGAACGTCGTGGTGCTCGACGAACCGACTAACGATCTCGATCTCGAATCGCTTGAATTACTGGAAGAGCAATTGGTCCAATACGCCGGGACGCTGCTGGTGGTGAGCCACGATCGGGCGTTTCTCAACAATGTGGTCACGAGTACGATCGTGTTCGAGCCGGGCGGCGTGCGGGAGTACGTCGGCGGCTACGACGATTGGCTGCGGCAGCGGTCGGCGGAGGTGGCGGAAGCTGCGGAACAGGCAGTCACCTTGAGTAAGGAAAGAAAGCCGGCAGCGGAGAAAGGAGCTGCGGCAACCTCTCGGCGGCGTACCTACAAAGAGAAACTGGAGTTCGAATCGCTGCCGGAGACAATTGCCAAGCTCGACGTGGAGATTGCAAAACTACACGCCGAGATGGCCAATCCCGAGTTCTATCAGCGGCCGCCGCAGACGATCGCCGAGAAGTCGACCCAACTGAAGGATTTTGATCAGCGGCTGGCTGCCGCGTACGCCCGTTGGGAAGAACTTGAGCAACTGGCGGAATAGCCGCGCCCGATTTGTCGCGGCGACCTACACTTTGATTATGTGGGTGCCGGGGCAGCTTCCATCATCGCTGACATTTCTGATTCTCATCTCCCCGCCGCCGCGACGGGGCTGGCGCGGGCGAGACACGAAGAAGGTGCGCCCGGCTGAATCGGCGCCAATTCAGCCCCGCAATTCTCGCCGTCACTCCGGCAACTCGAACCGATAGCCGACGTCGCGGATCGTGTGGATCAAGGTCGGGGTGCGCGGGTCGGGTTCGATCTTGCTGCGCAACGTGGTGATGCAGCGGTCGACGCTGCGGGAGGTGACGATGATCGAGCGGCCCCAGACGTGGTCAATGATGTCGCCACGCGCGAGGGCCCGATTCGGCCGCGAGACGAAGTACTCGAGCATGCGGTATTCTTTGGTCGTGAGCGGGATCTCTTCGCCGCCGCGGGTGAGCTTGTGGGAGACGCGGTCGAACGTTGCGTCGCCGATCTGGTGGACGGTTTCATCGTCGGAGCCCCGCCGTCGGAGCAGCGATTTCACTCGGGCCGCGAGCTCGCGGATGCTGAAGGGCTTGGTGACATAGTCGTCGGCGCCGAGTTCCAGTCCGCGGACGATTTCTTCTTCCTGGCCCTTGGCGGTGAGCATGATGATCGGCAGCTCGAGCCCTCGGGCGCGGACTTGGCGGCAGACTTCGTAACCGTTGAGCTTGGGCAGCATGATGTCGAGCAGCACAAGGTCGGGCGGCTCGGCAAGCACCGACGCCAGCCCGCGTTGCCGTCCGTCGCCGAGCGGACGACGTATCCCTGCAAGCCGAAGTTGTCCGTGAGCCCGCGAAGCAAAGTCGGGTCGTCTTCGATGATCAGGATTGCGGCGTTCGTCATGTTGCCAACGCTCCTAATTTGGCGGGCGGATATAAGGATGCGTCGGCGGGCAGCGAGATGGTGAACGTGCTGCCCTGGCCGAGCCGGCTTTCGACGGAAACCTCGCCGCCGTGCGCTTCGACAATGTATTTCACGATGCTCAGACCGAGGCCGCAACCGTCGTGCGAGCGCGAGAGATGCTGGTCGACCTGGTAGAAGCGGTCGAACACCTTGCGGACGGCTCGTGCGGAGAGGCCGATGCCATTGTCGGCGACCGAGATTACGATTTCGTCGCCTGTCTGCTTGGCTGCCAGGGCGATGTTTCGCGGCTCGTCGGAGTATTTCCAGGCGTTGTCAAGCAGGTTGACGACGACGGTCACGAGCGCGTCGCAGTCGCCGACGAGGTGGAGCGGCCGCTCGATTTGAATGGAGAGCGTGTTGGCGACGCCGTCGAACCGATCGGCCACAGCTGCCGCGGCCTGGTCGGCGATCGCGGCGCCGTCGGTCGGCTGAAAATCGAACCGATGTTTGCCGCGCTCCATCCGCGAGAAGGTAAGGAAATTGTCGATCAAGCGGCTGAGGCGAGTGTTTTCCCGGGAGATCATTTCGAGATACTCGCGAGCCCGTGCGGCGTCACCGAAAGGTGCGCCGGGCGAACCTTCCGCATCGAGCAGTGTGTCGACGAGCAGCCGAATCGAGGCCAGCGGCGTTTTCAGTTCGTGCGACACCGTGGCCACCAAATCGTTTTTGAGTCGCGTGAGCCGCGATTGCTCGCGAAGCATGTGGGCAACGAGCAGGGCGAGTGCGGCGGTAATTGCTACGATCACGATGGCGGTCCAGAGAAAGAATGCCATTCGGGCGTTTGACTCGGCGTCGAGTGTTGTAGAATCATTCAGCGCGAGCGCGAGTTTTCGGCCTGGGAGCAGCGGCGCCAACGAGACATCTACGGAGTCGCCGGATGGTTCCGCGGACTGACCTGGACCGCGAAGGGTGGCAGTCACACCGGAAGGAAAGGGTTGCTCGGCTAAGCGACTGTTCGATTGATCGCTGTAGCGTGGGGCGACAAATGAGTGCGATCACGCGACCGGAGGGAGAACGCCATTGAAACAGGTTTGGATTGTCAGTCGCGGCGATTACGCCCGGCGGAGATGGTTTGGGTCGGTCTGGCTAGAAAATTTGCGGCTAGGTCTTCGGCTTCGATCGATGGGAAGAAAACGGAGGAATCGAGAGCTGCGAGCATGTGCATCAGGAACCGACGTTGCTCCGCCGCTGGTAATGGCGCCTGATAGTCGTTGAGGCGTTTCGCGAGATTCATGGCCACTTTGTGCCACTCGTCTGAATCGCGCGTCAGCAATTGGAGCAGTCGTAGTTCCGCATCCGCAGCGAGCAAGCGGCCATGCACGTCGGTCGCCGTTGGATTCTCACGCATGCCTTGCAATACATCGAATCGCTCCAGGGACATCGCCCGCCTCGACCAGTGCGCGAGCCTGGGCCTGGTAAGCCCGGGCGGAGATCGCGGCGTCTTTAGTTTCGACCGCGATCTTCCCGTAGGCGACAGCCGCTTCGTCGAGTCGCCTTTCGCTGAATTCCAACCGCTCTGCGGCTTGCCATTCGGTATGAGGTTCGCTGGCCGACAAATTGGGCGCGGCAGAATTGGGATAAGCAATGTCGCCGTGCTCGTCAAGAATTACGACACTATCGACGTCGCCACTGCGAAGACAGTCGATAAATGCCTGCGCTGGCGGCGCGGTGGCCACGATCGAGTCGAGCCGCGAGAGATTTTCCTGCCACTGCTCGTCGATACGGCGATGCGCGACTTCGAGTTGCGCTTGATAAGCGTCGGTGAGCCGCTGCCGCACCGCGAGCCGTTCGTTTTGCATCGCGGCGCGCATCATCCAGACCACGCCGGCCGACGGCACGAGTACGATCAGAAGTAGCAACAGCACAGGCCACAACGCGGAGTCGTGGCCTGTGCCGGGGAATAGCCGAGGCATGAAGGTCCCTATTTCAACTTAAAGCTGTCGATGACCGCTTTGGAGAATTCGGGCTCCAGAGTAGCAAACTGTTCAGCACTCGCCGTCAGGTTCAGGCTGGCGGCGTTTTTTTCGCCGATAACGGCAATACCGAGCAGGCTCATTTTCTTGCCGTCCTTGGTGAAGTCGGCGATGAACTTTGCGGCCGGAAGTCCGCTGACCGTCACTTCCTGGACGCCCGGTTCTCGAACCACGAAGTCCTCATAACGCTGCTTCATCGTGTCGATAAAAGACTCGGTCCAGGCTGCGCTCGATGCCCGCTGCGATTCGTCGAGCGAATCCTTCGGTGCGATGGTCAGTCTCGAGTCGGCCTCGGCACGCGGATCGAGCAGAAGGATCATCGACTTCTCGTCTTTCTCCGAATCGCTTGACGGCGCGTAGGAGAGCCAACCTGCCGGGAGCGTGAGCGAATAGTCCTCGCCGTCGAGGGGAGTCGATTGCCCCGGGGCTTCCTGCCAGACCTTGGTCAAATCGGCGGACACGCCGCCGGCGACGAATCGCACCAGATAGCGGTGCTCGTCGGCAGAGATCCAGAACGTTTGGCCGATGTTAAGCACCAGCTTGTAGCACTCGAATGTGCCGGCCGGTACGGTGATCGATTCCTTTTCGGGGACTTCCAAGCCGAGTTCGATTTTCGTGGCCACCAGAGTTGAGATCACTGTGATCGTCGACTTGTAGCCGACCTCCAGCGGAAGGCGACGAAACAACTCGACACCCTGCTCGTTGTCGAAGACAGGTGGCGTGAAGTCGAGGTCGACCGGGTCCTTTCGTCCGACGAGTTCGATGGCGACGGAGGAATCGCCATACTTGGCCGACGCCTCGCCGAGCAGGGAGTGCTTCCAATAGCTCGAGATCGGCTGGAAGCTCTCCGATTCGCAGAGCACCCAACTGTAGCTCGATGCGTTGCTGATGGTCACGATGCCGCGCGACGAGCAGCGCGTAATGTCCTGGCCGTCGCGTTTCGCCGCGTCGACCATGTAGATCATCGAGCCGATGGGAAGTCCTGTGGGCATCTTCATGTCGTATTGAGCTCGCTCGCCGAGGACCCAGGGCGTCGGCAGCAGATTCAGCTCCTTGCTCGGGCAGATGCTTCCGCGCTTCGGCGATGAGGTCCTTGGCGTTCGGAAAGTTTTCGATGAGCGCCTCGAAGGCCGCCTTGGCGTCGGCGTCGCGGCCTTTTTTCTGGTAGCAGAGGGCCAGTCGAAACTGGGCCTGGGCCGCCGCTTCCTGGCCGGCCTTACCGTCGGCGATGACCTGCTCGTAGAGCTTCATCGCCTCGTCGAGGTTGCCGACTGTTTCTTCGGTGTAGATTGCTTTTTGCAGCAGCTCGCTGGGCGTCGCGGCCGTCGCCGGCGTGGCCGCGATTGCGAACGACATCGCAATCAGCGCGAGCAGGCCGCTGATCGCCGAGTTGGAACTTCTCGTACACATGATCTGTCTCCTTTGCCTAGAGTAACCTGGAACACCGTAACCACAAAGCAAAGGATAGGGGGTCAACTTTACCGATTTGTCACGGTGCTGTCCGGTTTGCATCCTATTTTGCCATGAATTGGCGAGGGTGGTGGCTTGCGTGCCGGCGTCTGACAAGCGAACGGTGAAACCAGTCGGTTATTGGTTCGTGTGTTTGCGAATCCAATTGGAGATGGCGTCCAGGGCCTCGGGCGAGAAAGTTTCTTCGATCTCGCCATATTCGCTGACCGCGCCGGTCGTGCAATGCTGGAACAGATGATTCAGACCGGGGAACTCGACCGTCTTCACGTCGTTGTTGCCGCCCGCGGCGAGCCCGTCGCGGATTCCGGCGAGATTTTCCTCGCGCGGCAACCTGGAGGTCTTTCTCGCCATTGATGGCCAGCACGGGACATTTCACCTGCCGCAGAGATGGGACGCGGATCGTAGGCGGCAAGCTGCCGAAACCACGGCGTTGCGACGAGCTTGGACTGACCTTCGATTGCATCGTCTCGTCATACCCATCGCCTGGCGCTGCTCGGGAGTGTACTCGCGGCAAATTGTTGCTTTAATCGCCTCGCGAACGAGTTTTTCGGCGGCCGCGGTGTCGGTCAGTCTGTTTTCAACTGCGGCCATACAATTCGCGCTGGCTGTGGCGACCTTTTCGAGTCTGGTCTTCGCTTTGGCCCATGCACACGGCCAATGTCTTTGCCCTGGCGGATGAGCAGTTCCTCCATCGGCACCCCGACGCCCGCCAGCAGCACGATGAACGCGATGTCGTCCGGCTGCTTGACCGCCGCGAGCGGCGCCACGACGCCGCCTTCGCTGTGGCCCACCAGACCGATCCGCCGCGGGATCGATGTCCTTGCGCGATTTCAGCCAGTCGACGGCGGCCAGCGTGTCTTCGACAAAATCTGCGTGCGTCGCCTCGGCGAAATTGCCGGTGGATTTGCCGATGCCGCGGTCGTCGTAGCGCAGAACGGCGATGCCCTGTCGCGTGAGATGATCGGCCAACACGAGGAACGGCCGGTGCCCCATCAGAGACTTCGTCGCGATCCTGTGGTCCGGAGCCGGTGATGAGCACGACTGCCGGATGGGGCCCGACGCCGCTGGGGAGCGTCAGTGTGCCGGCAAGTTTCACGTCGGCGGACTTGCTTCCACGATCACTTCTTCTTCGATGTAGGGATAGGGTTTTTTCGGATCCTGGGGGCGGTTGAGGCGGGCGGCTTGAGCGAGTCGTTTGAGAACGAGCGGCATTTTTCCACTTGCCCTGTTGCCAGTTCGCCGACGATCTCGGAACCGTCGGCGCTGAACTTTGCCGTCGAACGAGCCGCCGATGTGTGGCGATGGTCAATTTCGACGGTGCCCGTCCTCGTCGGTCGTTGCCGTGAGCGGAATTCGTGCTTCGCCTTGGTCAAGGCTGATCAGTCACGCCCGCGAGTTCGCCGCCTTCCTTGGCCGGTGATTTCGAGCGCGAGCCGCAGCGTGATGATCGGCGATGGTTTGAAGCGATCCCTGCCAGAATCCAGTCCAGGCCGCTTCCGGGCACGCCTTTCTCCGGGGTCTGGCCGGCGCTCGCCGCCGGACGCTCCTTCTGCTCAAGTTCGAAGGGGAACTTCTGCCCTCCTTGGGTGAAGTCGCCGGCGAGACGTTTGCCGTCAGCCGCCAGTTTGCCGCTAAAAGTGGGATCGCCAGGAATATTTGGCATCGCAAAGTGGATGCTCGGGCCATCGACGGTCACGGAATCTAGTTGGAACCCGCGGAGTCCCTGCACCGGAATGTCGATGGTTCCCGCCCAGGCGTCACTCGTTTTCTGGAGGTCAACATGGATCGCCAGCTTGGTGCCCGGCAGTTTGATTTCGCCCTCCCAGTAGCCGGCGGGAGCTGCGGGCGATTCGGCAAAGGCCGATAATTGACAGCACAGCATCAGAGCCAGGAACCCGGCCAGGACTCGGACCAAGCTAGGGATACGTGGGAGTGATTTCATCGTGCTTCCCCTCGAATTCGTTCTGGAACAGGCAACATGATCTCGGCCGCGATCCTAATGCTACCGAACGGACGTTACCGCTGTGTTACCGGGAGGCAAGGATTGTGTCCCACTGCGAGTGAAACCGCACGTAAACACTAATTCAGCGCGGTTTGGCGGAGCCGGCATTCGCCCGCACGACTTGTGTACCGCTCACGCGCTGGACCAACCGGCGCATTTCGAGCACGCTTACGGTCGAGAGGACGCGGTGGATCGGCAGTCGGCAGGAGAGTGCCACCGCGTCCAGCGAGGTGGGCTGGCCGTCGATGGCCTGCAGCACTTGCTGTTCGATTTCGTTGAGGAGGAGTTCGGCGGGCTGGGCGACGATGGTGCCGTCGTCGCGCTGGATGTGTTCGGCCAGCGGACCGAGTTCGTCGAGTACATCGTCAATTGACTCGACGAGCTTCGCGCCGTCTTTGATCAGCGCGTGGCAGCCGTGTGAGAGGCGGCTGTCGATTGGTCCGGGGACGGCGAACACCTCGCGGCCCTGTTCGTAGGCATGGCGGGCCGTAATCAGTGCGCCCGAACGGTTGGCTGCTTCGACGACGATCGTGCCGACCGAGAGTCCGCTGATGATGCGATTTCGCTGGGGGAACGCGCCGCTGAGCGGCACCATTCGCGGCGGTGCTTCGCTCAGCACACAGCCGTTGGCGGCGACGTCGCGGGCGAGCGATTCGTGTTCGGGCGGATAGATGTTCAGGAGTCCGCTGCCAAGCACCGCGATGGTGCGGCCGCCGGCTTCGAGCGCGCCGCGATGGGCGGCCGCGTCGATGCCGCGCGCAGCCCGCTGGCGATCGTGAAGCCGACCCGCGCGAGGCCGGCGGCGAGTCGCTCGGCCTGCGCGAGGCCGTAGCGCGTAGCGTGCCGCGTGCCGACGATGGCGATCGCCAGCTCGTCTTGCGGCAGGAATGTACCGCGGCGAAACAATACGCCGGGCGGATCGTGGATCTGGCGGAGCGTGCTGCGGATACGCGTCATCGGTCTCGACGAGCACGTCGATGCCATGCGCGGCGGCCAGGGCGAGTTCGCCTTCTGCATCGACCTCCTGCCGCGCCGCCGCAATCCGCTGTGCAATTTTCGGCCCGATGCCGCTGACGCATTGCAGTTCGGTGGAACTGGCGGAAAGAATGTTCGCCGGCGAACCGAAATGGGTCAGTAGATCTTGCCGATGCCGCGGCCCGACGCCGGAGACGAGCGCGAGTCGCACGGCGTCGATGAGCTCAGTGGCGTATTGTGTTTCGGCCATCGAGCCATCGCTTTTAGCGAAACAGTTCGTCAACGGCGCAGGAGAAGCCAGCGACGACCGTGCCGCCGTCGAGAGTTTGTCCCATCGACTTCACGCTCACTTTGTTTTTGGCTTCGTAGATGGTCACCGTCTGCAGCTTGGGGTCGACTACCCACACGGCGCGGGTTCCCGCGTCGAGCCAGGCTTCAATCTTCTCGTCGACTTCGCCCGTGCGATCTCCGGGCGAGAGCACTTCGACGGCGAGATCGGGCAGCACCGGGCCAATACGCTTCGCTCGGCAACTCGGCGGGCAAGCTCTGCTTTGCCAGGAACGCGATGTCCGGCGCACGAACCGTGTCGGGGTTCCGGGCGAGGCGAAAGCCCGTTTCGGCACCGAACATCATGCCGAGATCGCGTTGACGTACAAAGTTCTCTAACAATCCGTGCAGATTACTGATGACGTTTCCATGTCGCCAGCCGGCGGGTGACATCACGCGGAGTTCTCCCAAGACGAGTTCGTACCGCTGGCCCATGCCGGAGGGCAGGGCGAGCAGTTCGGCGGCGGTGACTTGCGAGGTCGTGCTCATACCTGAAATTCTAACACG
The DNA here is from genome assembly GCA_963847905.1 of uncultured Planctomycetota bacterium. Taxonomy (GTDB): domain Bacteria; phylum Planctomycetota; class Planctomycetia; order Pirellulales; family Lacipirellulaceae; genus DASYDU01. Next base: position 809,265 of record CAWKBP010000015.1, read on the forward strand.
GAGCGTCGGCGGGGACCCCCCTATGGTATCGAGGCGGGTTTTGCCCCGAAAGCTGCTGTCACCGGGCACCGCGACCCATTTGGGCCGATCAATTCATGCGGCAAGCTCGACGCAGGCGTCAAAAACTCTCAAGTGACGCTCCCGTGGCCAATTTGGTTGAAACTTTCCGCTTTGTTCCAGTTGTGCGGCGGGACGATAGGGCTTGTGGCGGACGTAGGGCCTGCGGGCTCGCGCGGTCCGTCTCCCCGCTCGCCCTCCGCCTGCTCGATCCGCCCGTTTAGAAGCCGCGCCATGCGTAAAACAGCAATTGTTTGCCTGATCCTGGCCATCGTTGCCGGAAGCAGTTCTTTCGCAGTCGGCAGCGGCCCCGCTCAGCCGGCCGGCGTTCTGCCCATGTCGGCCGGTGTTCTGCCCCCGACGATAGCGCAGATCGACTACGTCTATGACGCCGGAGAGGACCTCGACGAGAAGTATGTCCCGGCCGAAAAGCAGGCTGATGACGATGTCGACTCGAACGCCGCGCTGAACGAGACGCGAGAGATGGAGCAAGCGAACGACCCGGCGCCAGAGCACGATGCAGTCGGCGAGACGAGGGAGGACGAAGTTTCACCCGATAGTATTTCGAGCGACAGCATTTCGGGCGTTTGCAGTAACGGAGGCTGCAATAGCTGCGACTGCTGCCGCGAGGAGAGCTGGTGTGATTGTGCTGGCGACTTCACGCTCGACGGCGCGCTGGGTTGGGAGTGTTGCCCCTACAACATCGGCGGCTGGACCGAGATGGGCTACACATCGAACAATGTGCCGCTCTCCCAAGCCTACGACGATCTGCTCTCGTTTGGCGACGTGCCGGACAACGTCAACCTGAACCAGCAGTGGATGTTCCTTGAAAAGACGGTCGACGGCACGTGCGGTTGGGACCTTGGTGGCCGCGTCGATGCGGTCTACGGCACCGACGCCCAGAAGACGCAGTCGTTCGGCAATCCGGAGGGTGGCATTCGCAATCGCGGGTTCTTCGATGCTTCTTGGGACCACGGCATCTACGGTTTTGCGATGCCGCAGTTGTACGGCGAAGTCGCCTACCACGACTTGGCGGTGAAGGTCGGTCACTTCTTCACGCCGATGGGCTACGAAGTGATTCCCGCCACCGGCAACTTTTTCTACACCCATTCCTACACGATGTTCAACAGCGAGCCGTTCACTCATACCGGGGCGCTCGCCACCTACACGGCTACGAAGGCCTCACGCTGTACGGCGGTTGGTCGCTCGGCTGGGACACCGGCTTCGATCAGCTCAACAGCGGCAGCAATTTTCTCGGCGGCTTTTCCTCCGAGCTCAACGATTCGGTGACCTTCACTTACATCTGCACCTACGGCAACTTCGGCTGGCGCGACGGCGGCTCGAGCGACAGCTACAACCACAGCATCGTACTCGTGGCCGACCTCAGCGAGGACCTGCAATATGTCTTCCAGAGCGACAACGTGCGGACCGACAACCCGGGCGTGAGCGCCTACGACACGATCGGCGCCGTGAACTATCTGTTCTACAACACGAGTGAGAAGTCGAAGTTGGGCGGCCGGATCGAATGGTGGAAGGCCGACGGCGTGAGCTTCAATGAATTCACGATCGGCTGGAACTACAACGCGCTGGCAAACCTGGTGATTCGGCCGGAATGGCGACAAGACTGGGCCCCGGGCGTCGGCCTCAACGAAGACACGTTTGCGATCGACGCGGTCTGGTCATACTAGCGCCGACGGGGGCCGGTTCCGTCTAGCGGCGAGTGGCACCAAACGTGCGTCGCCGATGCAGGGATCCAAACCCGCCACTGCAAATTAGCATGAGCAGCAGAGTGCTCGGCTCCGGAGTGGCGGTGATTTCCATCGCGTTGATGTAGGCGAAGCTGCCTTGGATGAGCGTCAGGTCGACGAAGACCTGGCCAAACGCGTCGGGTCGCACGCCGAGAATTTGGGCGACGTGGTTATCATTGCCATCGTAGGTGCCGTTGGAGCCGATGTTGTTGCCCGAGGTATTCAGCAAGGCTGACTGGGCGTTGGCGCCGGTGACTTTGTATTCGGTGATCCGAGTTTCCGTCGTGTCGCGGCTGCCGAAGATTTTGAAATTGTAGCTGAGATTCGGGTTGAGGCCGTCGAGCATAAACCCGCCTGGCATGTCGTCGTCTCCGCCACCTTGCTTGTTGTCCGCCGTGCTGAAGAAGAAGTCGACCGTCGCGGATTGCACTGCGAGATCGCCCAGCAGGCTAGGGTTCGGATTGAAGAGTCCGCCGTGAAGTTTGCCGTTGGAGTCGAAATCCGCGGTGATCGTCATGCGGATGCCGGTGTCCTGGCCGGCGGTGTTGACGAGGTGGCCCTGGTGTTCGCCCGCCACGACGCGGATGCCGCCGTCGGCCGTGGGCCAACTATTCCAAAAGTTGCCGCGGACGTCGGGGCCGGTCGTGAGGTTGCCGTCCTCGCCGTCGATCGTGCCGAAGTCGTAGAGCAATCGCTCGCCGGATTTGAGGGTCTTGGGGTTCAGGGAGAAGACTTTATCGGGCGCGAACTCGGCCATCACCGCGGGGCGGATGATTGATTCCCAGAGGTCGTAGCCATTGCGGTTGAGGTGAATTGAATCGACGAATTTGTTGGTGAAGTTGGCGCCGTTGTAGGCGCCGAGTCCGTCGAAGACGGCGGGCAGATCGACATAGTGGATGCGGCTATCGCCGGCGGCGATGGCGGCAATGCCGGCGTTAGCGACGTTTTCCTGAGCGCGATTACCTTGGCGGCCCGGCGTGGGCATGATGCCGAGGTAGAAGATTTCGGTATTTGGCAAGGAAGCATGAATCGTGTTTTTGAAAGTGGTGAAGGCATTCACGACGCCGTTGCCGGAAAGGCCCTCGGCGATGTCGTTGGTGCCGAGCCAGAGGACGACGGCGCGGGGTGTGTGGGCGATGATCGCGTCGTTGACATTCGGTTGATAGGAGGCGAAGGTGGCGCCGCCGAGCCCGCGCTGGAGGACGTCGTAGTCGTTGAAGTCGAGCGTGAGCTCTTCCCAGCGGCGGATGGAGGAGCTGCCGGCGAAGACGATCCCGCCCGTGGCGACGGGGTCGGCAGCGTCTTGCGTTTTCCAGAGTGCCACCTGCGAAGCATATTGCCCACGGGCCGGCGCGGCGAGCAGGCCAATGAGCGTGAGGGACGCGACTGCGGCCACCGACGACAAACGACGGAAGTGCTTCGACGAATAGATAGTCATGGCTGTCTCCAATTTCAGGCCGGGTCTTGTCGCCAAGCTGGCACGTAGTCACGGAAGTTGCAAAGGAGATGAATGGTAATTGAGACGTGTTGAAATAGGCCCGCGCGGGCGGTTTTCCGGCAAAGGGCCGCGACAATTGTGGTTGCACGCGCAAGTCGATCCCCGGTCCTCCTGTGTGACAGGAGGGACCGGGCGACTTAGATGACTCCGCGGTTGCGATGATGAAAGCCGCCGCGGCTCAGCGTTTGGCACGCCGACCGCAACCCGTCGCGGCGAGCACCGCGCCCAGCGCGAGCAACACACCCGTGGCGGGTTCCGGTACGACATTCTCCGTGATCTGGAGAATTCCGACATACGAGAAGCCGCCTTCGATGGTCAACAAGTCGACATTGATCGAATTGCTGCCATTGGGCACGAGGCCGAGGATGCTGACGGTGTCGTCGTCGTTGCCGTTAGGATGGGCGGCGGAACCGGAGCCCGCGCCGGAGGTCTGCAGAATCGCGGAGAGCATCGCGCCATTGCCGCCGGTGGCCCGATACTGAGTGCGGCGGATACTCGAGGTGTCACGCGTGCCGAAGAATTTGAGATCGTAGGTGCCGGCTCGGATTCAAACCATTGAGAACAAAGCTGGCCGACGACTGCGTGGTGAAGAAGTAGTCGCGAGTCGCGGTTTCGATGGCGAAATCGCCGAGCAAGGCTGGGCTGGGCGCCAGCAGACCGCCGTTGGCCGCGCCGTTGGCCTCCCACTCGTTGGTGCCGTTCAAATCGAGGAGTTGAATGCCGATTCCGCTCGCGCTGTTGGCGACATTGACCAGCCCGCTGATAGACGCGGTTTCCGGGACGTCCGTACTGTTATCCGCGTTGAAGGCTTCCTTGTTAAAGTTGTTCCAATAGTTGCCATTGACGTCTGGGCTGGGAGTGATGGCTCCCTGGTTGCCGCCGGTGGCTACGTCGTTGCGGCCGAAATCGACGAGATATCTTGTCGTTGCCGCCATGGCGCTGGACGAAAAGAATAGGCCACTGCAGGCCAGAGCCAAACCCAAGATGAACTTCGTGCGTTTCATTAGACGTTCCTCCCAAAAAAGGACTGAATGCCCTTGCCGAACGGCAAAGTGCTGAAGCAAAAGAAAATGCGTCGATCCGCTTGGTTTCGAGGGATAAGGCCGGTTTTTCCAGCGTTTCTCTTATGAATGACGAGCAAGTATAATGAGATTGTATACAATCACAGTCGCAGTGTATGCGCTCTTTGTATTCATGTCAAGCATTTTTGTATACAAAAGGGACTGGCGAATTCCACGCTCTTAAAGCCGTAAAGCAAAGGGAAAGCGGACAACGATGACAACCGCCGCTACTACGTACATCGCGTAACATCTGCGATGCGATTGAAGACGACATCGTGACTGGCAAGCTGCCGCCGGGCATGAAGCTCGATGAGGCAAGTCTGTGCCAGCGATTCGAAGTGTCTCGCACACCGATCCGGGAAGCTTTGCGGTTCCTTTCGGAACGTGGGATGGTAGAACTGATCCGCAATCGTGGCGCCTTTGTCGTCGAGGTGCGCATACCGCAGTTGATCGAGATGTTCGAAGTGATGGCTGAGCTAGAGGCGATGTGTGGTCGGCTATGTGCGCGGCGGATCACCGCGGAATTGAGCGTCGAGTTGCGCAGGCCCACAAGGCCTGTGGTGCTGCGAAGCGAGATGACGATGCCGATGAGTATTACTACCGCAACCAAGCTTTTCATGATGTGATTTACCGCGGCGGGCAAAACAGCTTTCTCGCCGAACAGGCCCGGGCGTTGCGTCGCCGTCTTCAAGCGTATCGACGAATGCAGCTACGATTTCCGAAACGAATTCGTGACTCCTACGAGGAGCACGAAGGAATTGTGAGTGCCATCGTTTCAGGCGATGAATCCAAGGCAGAAGAGCGCGTTAGAAATCACATCCTGATTCAGGGGGAACGCTTCGCAGATCTCGTGGCAATATTCGGCGGCGAATCGTCGAAGAGTAGTCAGTAAGATTGTGCGTCTGAATGCGAGAAACATCCGATGGCGATTTACGGAACAGCATTGTTGTCGTTCTGCCTGATTTGCGGTCTGATTGCGGGTAAGCTGATCGGACTGGCTATCGGCATCGACGCGAATGTTGGCGGCGTGGGCATTGCGATGCTGCTACTGATTTCAATTTCCAGTCGCCTGCAGGGCTTGGGTTTGATGGCACCGCCAACGCAAAGTGGTATTCTTTTCTGGAGTTCCATCTACATCCCGATTGTAGTGGCGATGGCTGCATGCCAAAACGTGCGCGATGCTGTCAGCAGTGGGGCAGTGGCGATCGTTGCTGGGACGGTGGTGGTGGTAGTGAGTTTCGCCGTAGTGCCGTTGGTTAGTCGCATCGGGCGAGCAACCGACGGCAGTATTTGTTTGACTGACGCTGATTCGGTGCGAGATGAGCCGTGAGTGAAGTCTGGCAAGCAATTGATTCCGTGCTCATCGATTACTCGCTGGTGGCAGCTTTTGCGGTGGTCGGCTTCCTCATTTGGCTGTCGGCGGGAATTTCAAGGCGGGTTACTCGCGGATGGATGCAAGGTTCGGCAATCGCCATCCTGATTGCATTGTTGGTGGCTTATCTCGGAGGAGTGGCAACTGGGGGAAAGAATGGAGTCGCTGACTTTGAATGCCTCGCCGGAATTGGACTGATGGGCGGGACGATGCTGCGGGACCTTGCGATTGTCGCTACCGCGTTTGGCGTGCGTCTGGAAATATTTCTTAAGACCGGTTTGAGTGGAGTTATTTCCCTACTTGTTGGCGTGCTGTTGGCCTTTCTGATCGGTGCACTGGTCGCGTACGGCTTCGGGTATCGAGACGCGGTGAGCATGACCACGATCGGCGGTGGAGCGGCGACCTACATCGTTGGGCCCGTGACGGGAACTGCTCTTGGGGCGTCGAGCGATGTCGTGGCATTGAGCATCGCGGCCGGTCTGGTAAAGTCAATTCTTGTGATGACGTTGACGCCATTTATTGCCAAGTGGATTGGGCTAGACAATCCACGTTCGGCAATCATTTTTGGGGGACTGATGGGAACGACAAGCGGTGTCGCCGGGGGGCTCGCGGCCACGGACGAAAGGCTCGTCCCGTACGGCGCAATGACCGCCACGTTCTACACCGGACTGGGATGCCTGATGGGACCGTCGGCTGTGTATGTCGCCATCCGAGCCGTCGTTGGCGCGTGAGTTACGGCTTGAAAGCATGAAGATGGCACAACTCCCAATCATCGAACGCGCCATGGCACACGGCGCACGAACAGCCCTCCGCTCACCAGCGGGTACACACCTCTACAGCGACCTTGTCGCGGCTTCGGCCACGATCGCGGCAACCTTACTGAGCGGCAAAGACGACCTGCTGGAAACACGTGTCGCGTATCTGGCTCCACCCGGCGAACATTACATCCAGGCACAGTGGGGGATTTGGCGAGCTGGTGGCATCGCCGTTCCGCTGGGCCTTTCTGCGACCGAAAAGGAACTGGAATACGCGCTGACCGACTCGCAGGCAGACACTTTAATCGTGACCAGCGAACTCGCGGAACGAGTCGCCACGATCTGCGATCGACTCGGCATCCGGATTGTCAGTACGGGCGATCGACCCTCGACGGCGGTTGATTTACCGGAAATCGCAACGGAGCGCCGCGCGATGATTCTCTACACCAGCGGAACTACCAGCAAACCAAAAGGGGTTGTCACCACGCACGCGTGCATTCAAGCACAAATAGAGTCATTGATCACCGCATGGCGCTGGCAACCGGACGATCGGATTCCACTGTTCCTGCCTTTGCACCACATCCACGGCATCATCAACGTCATGTTGTGTGCACTCTGGTCGGGAGCGGAAATAGAGGCCTTCCAACTATTTGATCTGGATGCCGTTCTCAAGCGTGTGTCGGAACGCGCGTACACACTGTTCATGGCCGTTCCGACGATTTACGTGAAGCTGATTGAGAACGTTGGAGGAGTTACCACTCGCCGAACGTGAGCCGATCGTGCAAGGATTTGCCAAGATGCGATTGATGGTTTCTGGCTCTGCCGCGCTGCCCTCCAGCGTCCATGAAAAATGGATGGAACTGACCGGCCAAGCGTTGCTTGAACGTTACGGTATGACGGAAATCGGAATGGCGCTAGCAAATCCTTACGACGGGGAACGTCGACCCGGCACAGTTGGCCAGCCGCTTCCCTCCGTTGAGATTCGGTTGCAGAGCGAGTCTGGAGAACCGGTCATCGGCGAAGGCATCTCCGGCGAAATTCAGGTTCGCAGCTCCGGCGTATTTAAGGAGTATTGGAACAGAGCCAACGCGACCGACGAGTCATTCGTTGAAGGCTGGTTCCGCACGGGCGACGTGGCGGTCGTCGAAGGCGGCTACTATCGAATCATGGGCCGTCGCGGCGTCGACATTATCAAGAGCGGCGGATACAAATTGTCGGCTCTGGAAATCGAGGCATCCCTGCTCGATCACCCGGCCATTGCTCAGTGCGCCGTGGTAGGCCTTCCCGACGAGAAATGGGGAGAAACGGTGGCAACTGCAGTCGTTCTTAGATCTGGCGAGTCTCTCGACCCCGACTCACTCCACACGTGGTGTAAGGATCGTATCTCGTCCTACAAGATCCCGCGCAGGTTGCTGGTTGTCGACCAACTGCCGCGAAATGCGATGGGCAAGGTCGAGAAACCGGCCGTGACACGGCTATTTGCCACAACCCGAGTGGAATCATAGCGAAGAGATGCAAAAAGATGACCAAGCCGGCCAAAAAAACACGATGTGTCTTTGTTGCGATGGCGGCGCGGAGGAGGCGCGATTGAGGAGGTTAGGGGCTGAATTGGTCACGGAAGCGACCAGTCCGTCGGGCGGTCGCATTTACGTGCTGGCGCCTAACGCAGCGCGGATGTCGTCGATCGCGACGTCGCGGACCACTTCGACGTGTCCCAGCCGCGATGGCAAGACGAACCGCAGCTTGCCGCGCTCGACTTTCTTGTCGTGGTACATCAGCTCGATTAGCTCTTCGTGCGAAACTTCGGGTACTGTGGTCGGCAGGGCGAAAGACTCGAGCAAATCCTGCTGCCGCTTGGTGAAAGCCGCGTCGACTCGGCCGAGGCGCTCGGCGAGCCGCGACGCGCAGAGCATGCCGATCGCCACGCCTTCGCCGTGGAGCAGCTGTTCATAGCCGGTGGCCGCTTCGAGTGCGTGGCAGAAGGTGTGACCGTAGTTGAGAATCGCACGCACGCCCGTTTCCTCGCGCTCGTCCTGTTCGACGACGTCGGCCTTGAGCCGGCAGCAGCGCTGGACGATGTGGGTGAGCACGGCGGCGTCGCGGGCGTTGATCGCGTCGATCTCGCGTTCGAGGTAGGCGAAGAAATCGGGGTCCTGGATCACGCCGTATTTGACAACCTCCGCCATGCCGGCGCTGAACTCGCGCTCGGGGAGCGATTGCAGTACGTTGACGTCGATCAGCACGCCGCGCGGCTGCCAGAACGAGCCGACCATGTTCTTCGCGCCGGGCAAGTTGATGCCGACTTTGCCCCCGACCGAGCTGTCGACTTGTGCGAGCAGCGTCGTCGGCACCTGAATGAAGCCGAGTCCGCGGGCAAATGTTGCCGCGACAAAGCCGGCCAGGTCGCCGACCACTCCGCCGCCGATGGCCACGACATTCGATTTGCGATCGGTCCCCTCTTCGAGCATCCGTTCCCAGAGTTCTACCGCCACGTCGATCGATTTGCTCTGTTCGCCGGCGTCGATGATCAGGATGTCGACCTCGCAGCCCAGGTCGGAGAGCGTGCTCGCCACCGGCTCGGCGTAGAGCTCGTCGACGTTGGCGTCGGTGACGATCACGGCGTGGGCGTCGTCCGCCTCGGTGTCGATGAACTGGGCAACTCGGTCGAGGTTGCCGGCTCCGATTTCGATGTCGTAGCTGCGCGGACCGAGGTCGACGTGAACTTTTTGGCTGTTTTCTGGCGCGCGACTCATGCCGTCACTCGCTGAATATCGTCGGGCGTGACGACAATCCGTCGGCAGAAGCCGGTGTGGGTGCGGACGTATTCGAGCTGCGACGCCTGGGCCGGCTTCTCGTGGAGCAAATACTCGACCCGCGCCCGCTCTTGCGGTTCCCAGTCGTCATACTCTTCGGGCCACTGGGTCTCGGTCTCGACGATCAGTGCTTCGCGGTAAGGATCGAATTTATCGGCCATGGAAATGGGATGTATAGTTCAGGGTAGGGTGGGTCGAGTGCTGCGAGACCCACCATTTCATGATCGTTCTACCAGCATTGGTGGCTCATCAGTATAATGCAGCCCAACCCGAACCAAAAGGTGGCCCCCAAATGTCGACGCCCGCGAACGAATCGATGCCAACCAACGAAAAATCTGGAAAACGGCTGATCCTGGCCGTGCTGGCGGTTGGCCTCGTGGCCGCCGCGTCGAGCTGGTGGTTCCGCTATTCGGAAACCCATCACGCGGCCCAATTCTGGGGTTCGCAAGCGGTCGAGCTGATTCGCGACGCCGAGCACGTGACACTGCGGTCGAACACGCCTTCGGCCGATGGCGCCGCGGCCGACGAGGCGGACGTACCCCGCAATATCTCGAACGCCAAGGGGCTGACCCATCTTCGCACCGCGCTGTTGGAGGATGACCGATTACGATTGGACCGCGGCCGGGTCGCCCGATACCAATTGGTCCAACTCGCTGGCGTTTGCCGCCGCCGATGGGGCCGAGCCGCGGGCCGTGGTGCTGTTCTCGCCGGATTACAAATGGATCTCGAGCGGCACGGCACCCGACCCGACGAAGAGCGTCGTGGCGACGACGGCCGAATTCGCCGCTGGGCTGAAGAAGTTCTTCGCCGATGAGGCCGGCTCCGCCCCGCCGGAGCAGTAGCACTGCTAGCGGGCAGTCGTCTGGACGTGCGGGGCGAGTTCCCTATAATCCGCGCCCCGCGTGACGCTGTTAGCCGGCGAGTTCGTCTCGCCGACGGAATCACGGCGCGAACAAGTCTGCCAGAGCTAACCGCTAACACTTTACAAATCCGATCGATGCGCTCCATCGCCATCATCAATCAGAAGGGCGGCGTCGGCAAAACGACGACGGCTGTGAATCTTTCGGCGGCGCTCTGCGCGACGGACTCCGCGTTGGGCTGATCGACATCGATCCGCAGGCCCATGCGTCGCTCCACTTGGGACTTGATCCCGCTGCCAAGACGCCGACCGTTTACGATCTCTTGACGGATGACGCCCGCCTGGCCGATCTCTGGCAACCGGCCGGTTCGGAGACGGCGCCGGAAGAAAATCTACTAGTCGCTGCCTCGCACATCGACCTCGCCGCGGCGGAAGTCGAATTGGCGGGCGTGGTCGGCCGCGAGGTGATCCTTCGCGACAAGCTGAACGAAGTGTCCGACGACTTCGACTACGTGCTGATCGACTGCCCGCCGTCGCTCGGCATCCTCACCATTAATGCGCTGTCCGCCGTGGACGATGTATTCCTGCCGCTGCAGCCACACTTTCTCGCGCTGCACGGCCTGAGCAAGTTGCTCAAGACGATCGGCCTGGTGAACGAGCGGCTCAACGACCGCCTGCAGCTGGCGGGCGTAGTGCTCTGTCTGTACGAATCAGGCACGCGGCTGGCGGCCGAAGTGGCCGGCGACGTCGAGCAGTTTTTCCGCGAGGCCCGCAAGGGCGGCCGAGCGTGGGCGAACGTCCGTTTGTTCGAAACCCGCATCCGCCGCAACATCCGCCTCGCCGAAGCGCCGAGCTTCGGCGAATCGATCTTCGGGTACGCCGCAAATTCCCCGGCGCCGAAGACTACCGCGCCCTGGGCGGCGAAATGCTCGCCTATTACGCCGGCCGCGCGATGCTCGACGCCGCGAACGCCCCGGCGGCGATTGCGGCTGCGTAGCCCCGTTGCCGCTATCCGAATCGAGGCATTTCCTCCTGTGGACAGCAGTTTCTTGGCTCGGTGGGCCAAACCGGGGTATACTACCAGCATGAGCCAGGAAATCCGCGCGATCTATGAAAACGGCCTTTTTCGGCCCCTCGATCCGGTGACGCTGACAGATCACGATCAGGTGTCGTTGGTCATCGTGCTGCCGACAGTCGACGCATCGTCCGCGGACGACGCAAAGCTGCGCGGCAGCGGGAATCACTGCGCGAGGCTCTCGATGAGGTAGATCACATGCCGTTGGAAAGTCCGGACGACGGCTTCAGTGGCGCTGACCATGATCTCGTCCTCTATGGGTGGAAGAAGTGACCTTCGTTGATACCAGCGCTTGGTACGCGGCCTACGTTCCTTCGGATCCCCTGCATCACACTGTCTCACGACTCCTGCGGAGCGTTGATAGATCCTTTGTGACGTCGGACTTTGTCGTCGATGAGACAATGACGTTGATGCTGGCACGGGGCGAACGAAGTCGGGCCATCAAATTTGGCAGGGACTTGCTGGTCACGGGCGTCGTCCGAGTGGAGTTGCTCGCGCTGCCTGATCTCTTGAATGCGTACCAGGTGTTCGCAAAGTACATCGACAAGCGGTGGAGCTTCACTGACTGTACAAGTCTTGTCTTGATGCAACGACTTCGCGTGCCGGAGGCCGTTACGTTGGGACAAGGGACTTCCGGCAGATGCCGGGAATTCATGTCGTGCCGTTGCCGGCACTAGACCTCTGGACCCACATCGGCGGCAATTGAAGCTGCGTGACGCTTCTTGCGTTCGAAGCGAACCTGCGCAGCCGATCCGTTTCATTCTGGGCAACCCGTCCTGTATTTTGATCGGGGGTGCCCCGTGTTCGCCAATTCTCCGGACGAATCGTCCTTTCGAGCCGATCAGCAAACGACGCCGCGGAAATCCGTCCGAGCGGCGCGTTAAGGCTGGCGTGGAATGTCGTGGATATGCGCGGCGGTGCTGTCACGCCCAGACCGCGACCAGCGGTCGCGGCTTTATGGGAGTTTTCAGCGGGTCGCGCATTTCGCCTCACTCGGTCCGGTAAACTTTGCGGCCTGGGCGCTCCCGGTAACTAGCAAAAGCCCTGTGTGTCCTGCCGGTCGCACCGTTGCAGGCAGGGAATTATCGGCGTGACTCTGTGCGGATTCTAGCGACGACGACCGTTCGCTCCGTCGATTGGTAACTTTGGCGAGCGCTCCCGGCCCGCGCCGGAATTCGTGCGCACGGGAGCCGTGGTGACAAGGATGTTGCCGCACCGCCCCAGCCGGCTGGTGGGCCGACAGAGAACTCTCAAGCGACGGGGTTCGGCACGATTGCGTGCACCCTTCAGGGAAGAAGGAGATTCGAGATGAGAATGCAGCTGGCGTGGATTCGTGTCACCGCGGCGGCGGCGACCGTGACCGCAACGTTGGGCGGACAACTCGCCGTCGGACAGAGCCAGTATGGGCCCTACTCGGCGACGCCGCAGTACCAAGCATCCCAGAATACGGCAACCCAGATATCACAGCACCCCAAAGCACAGCGACCGAGTACTCGCCGCCACGTTACTCGGAGTCGCCCTATACCTCGACGCCCGTCACGCCCTACGGCGTTCAAGCGACTCAATCGGCGCAGCAGCCCGCTTACCCGACGACTTCCGCGCCGGAATATCGCACGGCTGCGGTGACGCCCTATGGGACGGTGCCGGCGAATCCGCCCGCTCACGAACAGCGCTACTCGCCTGCACCGCAAACCGCGCAATGCGCAGCCGCAATACCAGCCGCCCAGTTATCAGGCGCCCAGCTATCAGGCACCCGGAACTCGCCCGACCTACCCGTCGTTGGCCCAGCAGCCGTCGAGCACGCTGACGCCGGGCGTCCAACCCAAAGAAATGTTGCCGACGCCCGATCCGGCGGCCGGCTACAACGGCACGCAGTATCCTTCCACGTCGCTCAATTCGTATGCGGCCAGCGACCCCGGCTACACGGGCGGCTACCAGGACTACGGCTACGGCGCTTGCGGTTGCGAAGACGAGTGCGGCGGTTCGCAATGGTTCGGCGGCATCTATGGCCTGTACATGACGCGCACGCGGCCCGGCTATCAACGCTACACGGTAGGCGTCGACCCACCGACGAATCCTTACTTTCCGGCCGCGAGCGATACCGAGAACGAGAGCGACTGCGCCTTCCTCGTGCCCCATTGGCGTGGCGGCATTGAAGCTCGCATCGGTGCGACGTTCGGCATCGGCGACGGCTGCGACTATGGCGATTGCAACACGGGCTGCAATACCTGCGGCGACAACGCCTGCGGATGCCAGCCCTGCTGCCAACCCTGCTGCCAGCAGATGTTCGCTTGGGAAGTAGCGTACTGGGGCCTCGGAACCGAGGTGCAAGACCAGTACGTCGACGGTCCCCTGGGTGGCGGCAACTTTGCCTATTACGGCATGGTCAACTTCGCCGGCTTGGAATACGACGACGGCGGTGGTGCGCAGCCGGTGAACGATTTCTACAACTACCAGAGCCCGATCACGGGCCCCGGCACGGAGACGGTGCTCGCCCAGCGGGTGCGGACCAATTTCTGGTGCCAGAACTTGGAACTCAACATCCTGCGGCTGCCACTCTACACGGGCGGTTGCGGCTGCAACGGTTGCGGCTCGCCGTTCACGCTGACGGGTTTGTGCGGCGTGCGTTATTTCCGCATGGACGATGACCTTGAATTCGGCACCGAATGGGACTGTCGGCAATCCGCATTCGATGGCTGGAAGCAACGGCACCAACGAGTTGTTCCAGGATATCCAGATGAAGAACCAACTCGTTGGCTTCCAGCTCGGTGCCAACATGAACTACTGCGTCGCGACCCGTTGGAATTTCTTCTGGGACACGAACTTCGGCGTCTACAACAACCACATCGAGCAATCCCAACGGATCTACAATCCGCTGTTGGGTAACGCGACCTTTACGCAAGAAGGCCGCGAGGCGAACGTCAATTCGTCGAAGGACGACATCGCCTTCCTGGGCGAAATGCGGCTCGGCGGCGGCTACTTGTTCACGCCGAATTGGCGCGGCACGCTCGCCTACCGGGCGATCGGCATCAGTGGCGTGGGGCTCGCGCCGAATCAGATCAAGCCCGAATACGACAACTGGGCCGACACGGCTCGGATCGACGCGACCGGCGGGATCATCATCCACGGCATCCAAGCCGGCATCGAGTGCAATTACTAGACTGATGATCGAGATCGTAGAAAACGCAAACCTCGGTCGGCGCCCACGCGCCGGCCGAGGTTTTTTGTTGAGCTGTTAGCCATTAGCCGTAGGGTGGGTCGTAGTCAATCGAGATCCAGCGAATTGCACGGGCACGAATTGCGCACGGATGGCCAGAGCTGGCGAGCTAGCTGTCGGGTCTCGTGAGACTCGAAAGCTAACGGTTAACAGCGTCCCTAATAGCTTTCCACGCCCGTGAGCTGCAAGAATTCCGGATCGTGCCGGAGGGGTTGGAAGTCGGGTTCGTCGAGAACCACGTCGCGGAAGTTGGCGTCCATCTCGAGTGCGTGCGAAAGGTATCGCAGTGCTAGCACTCGGTTCCGCGCGAGGCACCAGTAGCAGGCCAGGTTGTAGTGGATGATCGCCTCGCCCGGATCGACCTCGACGGCGTGCTCGAGCGCTTCGATCGCTTTGGCCAGCTTGCCGGTCCGCTTGTAGCACCAGCCGAGCGCGAGCCAGACGTGGATGTCGTCGGGCACCAGGTCGGCACTGCGCTCGAGCGGAGAGAGCGCTTCGTCGTAGCGGGCGAGTTCGCGGAGCGTTTCGCCCTTTAAATAGCAGGCCCGGCCATTGGCGTGGACCAGCGTCTGGCGGCGTTCGAGGGCGGACAGCGCGTCTTCGCGCATGCCGAGCTCGAGATAGCCCTCGGCTTCTTCAATCGCACGTCGCAGTTGTAGTCGGTTGCGAGACACGCGTCGTATTCCTCGATGCTCTTCGCCTGGGAGCGCCTGTTCATGCTACTACTGAATTGTACTCGGCTATTGTGGAGTACCCAAATGATTTTTTGCTGATTCTGTTTCCCTTGTTTGCGAAAACAGTAGCCAATTGCGCAGGTCGACTTGGCCATGCGGCGCGGTGGATCGGCTGAGGAAGACTCTGCCGGCGGACGACGACTGCTGGCATGACCGCTATCGCACCTAACGCGACAATCAATGCCCCTCTGTCGGCCCTCGCTTTCGAGATCGCAAATAACGGCGGCCTAAACTGCCGTCGAGTCTGTTGACACGGAACCACACCTAGCCAGCCGAAGTGTTGTGTTTTCGCCACATCGCGCCGCTGGCTCCACGGCTGTTTGCCATAAATCCCCCTGTATTTCTCGGCGATTTCACGCTTCCCCACTGCGATCGCCCGGCGCGGCATCAACCTTGCGGATGAAGCCGACCGTGCGGCCAACGAGCCACGCTCCCCCGGCATCTCTCCTCCCTCGCTCTCCTCTCCCTCCCGTTCGACTTGCGGCGTCGTCGCGAGTTCGGCGGTCCCCGCCATGCGCTCGATATTCGGCATCTTGCTATTACTATTGGGAATCGGACTAGTGTCGTTCCGCATCGAGGGGCGACAGGCCGATCTCGCGGTAGGGCAGTCGCCGCTGGAGTGGGTGCGAACTGTGGACGGCTGGGAGCAGCCCCGCAACAATTGGCGGCCCTCGCTCGCCGCACCACCGGCGGTCCATCCGCTACTCATTGCGGCTGGACAGACTCTCATCTCCTTATTTGCGCTAGCCGCGGCCGCCACTCCGAGCGACCGTAAATCGTCGGGCGAATAGTCTCCGCCGAAGCATCGAGGCGGCCAGATTCTTCTCGTTGTGCGGCGTCGCAACCAGCGGTCGCGACACAGCTTACGAGAATCTTCGGATTTGCGTCCAGATCTTTGCACGGATTGGGCGGCGAGCGGCCACTATTAAATAACGAATGGTAATACCGCTAGAAAACCATCAATTGCCGGCTCTTGGAGTGAGATAACAATGCGACTGACGTTGCGAACCCTATTGGCCTACATGGACGAAATCCTCGAGCCAGGCGACCGCGAGGAGCTGGCCAAAAAGGTCGAGTCGAGCGAGTTCGCTCACGACCTGATCCATCGCACGAAGGACACGATGCGCCGTTTGCGGCTCAGCGCTCCGCAAGTGGTCGGCACCGGCATGGGTCTCGATCCGAACACGGTGGCCGAGTATCTCGACAACATGTTGCCGCCGGACAGTGTGGCCGACTTTGAACGAATCTGCCTGGAGTCGGATGTCCATCTGGCGGAGGTAGCATCGGCTCATCACGTGCTGACGATGGTGCTCGGCGAGCCAGCGGAGGTCGACCCGGCCGCGCGGCAGCGGATGTACGCGTTGCCGACCGAGCTTGACGAGCGAAAGCACCACCGCGTCGAGCCGGCTCATACGTATACGGCACCGGCCGCGGCCCACGACTATTCGGCCGTCACGCCGCCGCCGCATGTCTATCCGCCGAACAGCGTTGCGCGGCCGACGCATACGGCCGGCGAAGCGGTCCCCGACTACTTGCGCGCTTCGGCCTGGACTCGCCACGGCACGCTGATCGCCGCGTGTGCCGCGGTACTCCTGCTTGCCATTTCTTGGATGATCTACACGAGCATGACTGGTTGGTTTGGCGGCCCGCAGCAAGTTGCGGCCGTATCGGCGAACGACAAGGCGGCAGACCTCGAACCGCCTGCCGTACCGCCGTTGCAGCCGCCGGCAGTTCCGGCGGAAGCTGCGGAGGCGGCGATGGCCGAAGCGGTCGAAACCACAATTGAAGAAATTGGTGCCTCGCCGTCGATGAGTGGTGCCCCGCCACGACTGCAACTACCCGCGATGACCAGTGCGGTATCGGCACCTGTCATGGAAGAGCCCGCGCCCGCGATGCCCGAGGAGACGCCCGCGGTCGTTGCTACCGACGAAACGGCCTATGGCTACGGTGATGCCACGGTGGAAGAGACTTTCGAGAGCGCAGAACCTATGGAGCCGGTTGCCCTCCCCGAGACGGCGACTTCGAATATCGCTCCAGCGGCAACGGACTTAGCCAGTTCGACGCCCGTTCCGCCGCAGACCATGCCGGAAGTTGTTCCGCCTGCGGTTGATGTGGCCCCGGCAAGAGACGTCGCGCTGCCGGCGGCCGGTTTGCCCGCCACGGAAACGGACATCACCGACGCGGCGAGTTCTGAAGTGGCGGACGCTGTCGCCGCTGAACCCGTCGAGATCGGCACCTACCTCGACGGTAAGAGCGTGTTGCTGCGGTTCGACGCGCAGGCCGGTGCCTGGTTCCGGATGTCACCCCGTGCGGCGATTTATCCAGGCGACAAGCTGCTCGCCTTGCCAGCATTCTTTCCCAAGCTCACGCTTACCTCGGGATTCCACTTGAAGCTCGTGGGCGGGACTATGGTCACCTTCGGTGCGGTCGACGCTTCGAACACGCCCGCGCTCTCGGTCGACTACGGCCAAGTAGTGATCGTCAATACGACCAACGATCCGAGCAATATGAAGCTCACGATCGGCGGCGATACCGCGGACGTCGAATTCGGCCGCAATGCGACGCTGGCGGTCGACGTCGTGCCGAAGTATGTGCCGGGCGAGGACCCGCGTAAGTCCCCTGCGCCGATCGTCGCCGAGCTCTATGCGCGCGATGGCGAAGTCGTTTGGAACGACGCTGCCGGTGCGAAAAAGGTCTCAGCTCCCGCGGAGTGGAAGATCGAAGGGGGCGTGCCCTCGACCTTGACGGCGGAAGGGAAGTTCCCCGATTGGATTGATCAGGAGCCGGTCGAGCAGCGGAGCGAAAAATTGTTCGGCGCGCCGGCGGTCGAAGCCGCGCTCGATCCGACGCGGCCCGTGGAGGAGCAGTTATTGGAGCTCTACCAGAGCAGCCGCCGACGCGAGGTGAAGTCGCTCGTGGCCAGGAGCAGCGTGTACGCGGGGCTGTTCGTGCCATTTGTCGAGGCGCTGCGCGATTCAGATCAAAAGTCGGCCTGGAAAACGCACATCGATACGCTCCGTTCTGCCATGTCATTGGGCCCCAAGAGTGCGGAGCGGATTTACCAAACACTGGTCGACCAGCGCGGTCAAACCGCTGCCGCCGACTTGTACCAGATGCTCTGTGGCTACGGCGCCGAACAGATCGGCACGCCCGAGGAGTTTCGCAGCGGACTGGCCACGCAGTTGGTCGACTGGATGGAGAATGACAGCCTCGACTACCGTGTGCTGGCGGTGCAGGACATGGGCGAGATCAGCGGCATGCGGCTGATGCCCAATCCGGCCGGCGCACCGAGCGAACGAGGCCGCGGCATCCGACTTTGGCGGCAGCGGATCAAGTCGGGCGAAGTCGCGCCGGTGACGCCGTAGGCCGGTGACGCCTTAGAGTGGTGCCGTAGGATGGACAATCCTGTCCGACTTCCGCCTCCGATGCTATGGCCTGACGGGCAGGACTGTGGAACAAACGACGGACAGGAATGTCCATCTTACTGCATACGAGGCCGAAATCGGGCATTCTGCTCCCCCAGAAACCCCGTTTGTACAGGCGGGCCGTTAAGGCTAAAATCACTAGCTTGGCCGCGGACGTACCGAGACGGTCTCGTTTGGTCCGGCGGTCGCGGTCAAGTTCGACAAGCTTCTGGGGAGGCGCAATCGGTGCTGGTTAAGATCTCTACTCGGCATGGCCATTTAAGCGAAGCGTCGCAGCAGAATATCTCAGCCAAAGCCGAGAAGGTCTTGCGGATCTTTGACCGGATCACGGCCATCGAGCTGACGATCGACCTCAAGGACTCGAATTTGCCGCGGGTCGACGCCAAACTCTCGGCCGAGCATCGGGACGATTTCATCGCCCACGATCAATCGGAGAGTCTGATGGCCTCGATCGACACGGTGCTCCACCGGTTGGAGCAACAGATGCGAAAGTACAAGGAAAAAATTACCGATCGCCACCGCAATCCAGACGCCCGGCGTGACGGGGCGGTGCCAATCACCGACGCCGAAGCCGTCGACGACTAGCGATCTCGAATCAACCAATCAGCGGCGGGGGCTTGCCCCGCGAGAAATAATAAAACATTCCATCGCGTCGCGACGAGTCGGATTCAATTCCGACGCGACCTGAAACGAATCAACGCAATTGACGAGGCATGTGAGACGATGAAGTTTTCAGACTTTATTTGCAAAGAAGCCGTACGGACGCATTTGGAGGCGGACGAAAAAGAAACCGTAATTCGGGCCATGGGCAAGGCGCTTGTGGAAGCGGGAAAAATCAAAGAACAAGATTTTGACAGCATCGTGGCCGCGATCCTCAAGCGCGAGGAGCTCGGCAGCACGGGCATCGGCCGCGGCGTCGCGGTGCCGCACACGAAGCACCCGGCCGTGGATAAGCTGGTGGGCACCGTGGCGATCAGCGACGAGGGAGTCGACTTCGACAGCCTCGACGGCGAGAAGGTGCATCTCTTGTTCCTGTTGATTTCGCCTCCCGATCGGCCGGGCGACCACTTGCGGGCGCTGGAGAACATCTCGCGGCAACTACGCGACGACACGTTCTGCCGCTTCCTCAAGCAGAGCAAGGAGCCGGCCGACGTTTGGCAAATGTTGGAAGAAGGAGACAACAACCAGACTGCCTCCTGATGCCCCGCGCCGCATGGGCGGTCGAACAGGCAACAAGATCAGTCACTACGCACCCCGATCGCGACCTACTGGCGGATAGTGGCAGACGGGCCGTCCTCATGCACTTTTTGTCATGAACCTTTCGTCATGAGCACTCTCCGAGTTACCCGAACCGTCGTCATCGTGAACACCGAGGGGCTGCACGCGCGGCCGGCCGACATGCTGGCCCGCACGGCCCTCAAGTACCAGTCGCGGATCGAGGTCCAGTGTCGCAGTGAACGTGTCGACGCCAAAAGCACGCTCAACCTGTTGATCCTGGGGGCGACGCAAGGAACCGAAATCATGATCGAAGCCGAGGGAGACGACGCCGAAGAAGCGGTCAACACCTTGGCCAACCTCGTGGCCGGCGGCTTTGTGGAAGAGCACATGCCGGCCGACGGGCAGTAAGAGAGAAACAGACGCACTGGCGCCTCGAACGGGGGCGCAAACGATTCAAATTGACAGAGAACAACGACAGAGACTCGACAACGACGCATTTCGGCGTGTCGCCTGCCGGCAGTTCGGCCGCCTTCCGCTGGAACGCGATTTTGTCCGCGGCGACGTCCTCGTGGGACGTCAGAGCCGCGATTTGAACATTCACCACCAGAACATTTTGGGCACATCAGCCGCTCGAACGATCGATCGCTAACTACCCACTGCCAGCTACCATTCGGCGCCCGCGGCGACCTCATCCCCGGGCGATTTACGCGGCAGCGGAACCAAACGCGATCCATCCGCCGGCGGCGCACCGCGGAGCGAGTTCGGATGATTGATCGCAGAGCCTGCGCTTCACCGCTCGATTTGCTAGTGGCACCGGCGACAACTTGTCGACTTGGCCGGTGTGCCCGCTAGTACGCAATGGAACATCTCCAAGGAATTGCCGTTTCGCCCGGCGTGGCGATCGGCGAGGCGCTCGTCATGGACAACGAGGGATTTCGCATCCCTCGCCGGTTCTTGCCGCGCGACGCCGTCGAGGATGAGCTTGAGCGGCTCGATCAATCGATCAAGTCGGCGACCGCCGAGATCGAGCGCAATCGCGACCGAGTGGCCGACGAGCTCGGCGCACGATATGGCGCGATCTTCTCCGCCCACGTCCAGATGCTCAACGACCCCGGGCTCCGCGAGAAGCTCGAGGAGATGATCCGCCTGCGACACTACTCGCCGGAGTATTCGGTGAGCCGGGTGCTGCGTCACTATGCCAAGGTGTTCCAGTCGCTCGAAGGAGCGATGCCCGAGCGGGCCAACGACATCTTCGACATCGAGAAGCGCGTGCTGCGGCATCTGTTGGGCCGCCGCCGCGAAGAGTTGGGGCACATCGTTTCCGAAGTGCTGGTGCTCGCGCACAATCTCACGCCCAGCGAGACGGCGAACCTCAATCCAAAATTTGTCCGCGGCTTCGTCACCGAAATCGGCGGACCCGGTAGCCACACGGCGATCGTCGCCGAGGCGCTTGGCATCCCGGCGGTCGTCGGCACGGGACCGTTCCTCACGGAAGTCTCCGGCGGCGAAACGGTGATCATCGACGGCGACCAGGGCCTGGTGATCCTCCATCCCGACGAAGAGACGATCGCCCGCTATCGCCACGAAGTCGATCAGCAACGCACGCAGGCTCGCAAACTGGAAGCCTTCCGCGATCTGCCCGCCGAGACGCTCGACGGTGTGCGGATTCAGCTCTTGGGTAACATCGAATTCCCCAGCGAAGTCGAACAGTGCAAAGAGCGTGGCAGCGACGGCATTGGGCTCTATCGCACCGAGTTCCTGTTTCTCGCCGGCGACGAGCAGCCGACCGAGGATCAGCAGTTTGCCGCCTATTCGGAAGTTGCGCAAGCGCTCAAGGATCAGCCCGTTGTGATGCGGACGGTCGACCTGGGTGCCGACAAGATCCCGAATCTTCCTGCGCCCGAGGACGAGCGCAACCCGTTCCTCGGCCTCCGCAGCATTCGGCTCGCGCTCAAGCATCGCCCGATGTTTCGTACTCAGCTGCGGGCGATTTTGCGAGCCAGCGTCGCAGGCAACATCCGCATGATGTTTCCGCTCGTAAGTACGTTGATGGAACTGCGCACGGCCAAGAGCGTGTTCCAAGACGTGAAGGAAGACCTCATGGAAGAAGGGGTCAAATTCGACCGTAACATGAAGGTCGGCATGATGGTCGAGGTGCCGTCGGCGGTCGTGATGATGGATCACTTCGCCCAGGAAGTCGATTTCTTCAGTATCGGCACGAACGATCTGATTCAGTACGCGCTCGCCGTCGACCGGAGCAACAAGGACGTGGCCGGGCTCTACACGGCTTCCGATCCATCGGTGTTGCGGCTGATCAACATGGCGGTGCAAACGGCGAAGGAGCACGACGTGCCGATCAGCATGTGCGGCCAGATGTGCGGCAACCCGCTCTACACCATGCTGCTGTTAGGCATGGGCCTGCGGAGTCTGAGTGTCACGCCGGCCGCGATCCCCGAGATCAAGCGCGTCTGCCGCAGCGTCGAGCTGCCGCAGTGCGAACAAGTTTCCAAACGGGCGCTCGAATTCGACAGCGCCCACCACGTCCGCACGTACTTGAAGGAAGAGCTTTCCAAAGTCGTGCCGGATATACGAATTTAGGAGCCGGGAGCCGGGAGCCACGAGTCGGGAAAGAATTCTTCCTGACTCCCTGCTCCTGGCTCCCGACTCCTCCCAACACACTTAGCACAAGGCAACCAACCACCTATGAAACAAGAAATGCTGATCAATGTCGCGCAGCCGGAGGAGTGCCGGATCGCGATCGTTGAAGACGGGATGCTCGAAGAGCTGTACGTCGAACGGACCAGCCAGGGAAATTTCGTCGGCAACATCTACAAAGGCAAAATCGTCAATCTCGAGCCAAGTATCCAGGCCGCGTTTGTCGACTTTGGCGTCGGCCGCAACGGCTTTTTGCACATCAGCGACGTCGAGCCGCAGTACTTCCGCCAGGGCGGTTTCGATCCCAATCGACCGATCAACCCCGATGGCTCGCAGTCGTCGCAGGAAGACGAGTTGGCCCATGCGCACGCCGAGCATGGCGGTGGCGGGAATGGTGGCGGTCGGCGCGACGGCGGTCGCGATGGGGGTCGTGGCCGGCAGGGCGGTCGAAGTTCGGCGCAGCGGCTCGGCGTCCGCCCGCGGATCAAGCCGCCGATCCAAGACATCTTCCAACGCGGCGACGAAGTGCTCGTCCAGGTGATCAAAGAAGGCATGGGCACCAAAGGCCCGACCCTCTCGACCTACATCAGCATCCCGGGCCGGTACCTCGTGCTGATGCCCGCGCTCGGCCGGATCGGCGTCTCGCGCAAGATCGAGAGCGACGAAGATCGCCGCCGCCTGCGCGACATCCTCCGCGAATTGAACCCACCCCGCGGCGTCGGCTTCATCGTTCGCACCGCCGGCACCGATCGAACCAAGAAAGAACTCTCGCGCGACCTCGCGTATCTGTTGCGGCTGTGGAAGGTGATCGTCCGCCGGATCAAAAAGCACCCGGCCCCGATCGACATCTACGAAGAAAGCGACATGATCATCCGCACGATCCGCGACATCTTCACCGCCGACGTCGACGCGATCTACATCGACGAGCCGGCCGCCCACGAGCGGGCGAAGGAATTCTTGCAGATCGTCATGCCGCGCTACGTCAGCCGGCTGCAGCACTACGAAGGCAAAGAGCCCCTCTTCCAACGCTACAATCTCGACGAGGCGATCGCCCAGATCAACCAACGCAAAGTGCCGCTCCGTGGCGGCGGTTCGCTGGTGATCGACCAGACCGAGGCCCTTGTGGCGATCGACGTCAACAGCGGCAACTTCCGCACCGACGGCTCGGCCGAGGAATCGGCCTTCCAGCTCAACAAGATCGCCGCCAAGGAAATTGCCCGGCAGCTGCGCTTGCGCGATCTGGGCGGCGTGGTGGTGAACGACTTCATCGACATGCGCAAGGACCGCCACCAGCGCGACGTCGAGCGGACGCTGCGCGACGCCGTGAGACGCGACCGCGCCCGCACCAAGATTCTCCGCACCAGCCCCTTCGGCTTGATCGAAATGACGCGGCAGCGGATTCGCCCAAGTCTCAAGCGGAGCGTCTACAAGGAGTGCCCCTCGTGTGCCGGCAGCGGCCAGGTCAAGTCGGCCGAGAGCATGGCGATCGAAGTCGTCCGCAAGCTGCTGCTGCGGACGCACCTCGAGCAAGTCTCGAAGGTCACCGTCACGGTCGAAGAGGAAGTCGCCCTTTACCTCAACAACAAGAAGCGCCGCGAGCTGGCCAAGATCGAAGACGAGAACACGGTGCAAATCCAGATCGTCAGCGGCGAAGGCCTCTCGCCCGAATACCTGAAGCTCGACTGCTTCGACGCGAACAGCCGGGAAGTGAAGTTTCCGGAATAGAACAGAAAATGGGAGGGCGAGGCTCCCGCCGAGCTTCATTGCGGCATGCAGCTCAGCCGGAGCCTCGCCCTCCCGTGAACGCTTAAACCAACTTCGCGTCGAGCGAAATCTCGGCGGCGGCGAGCACCTTCGACACCGGGCAGTTCTTCTTCGCCGTCTCGGCGATCTCCTGGAACTTTGCGGCGTCGAGGCCCGGCACATCGGCCGTCGTGGTGAGATGGATCTTCGAGATCTTGAAGCCGGCCTCTTCTTTGATCAGATCGACCTTGGCTTTGGTCTCGATCTTCTTCGGTGGCGTGCTATTGCGGCCGAGCGCGCCGAGAGCGCCATCGAATAGCAGCCGGCATGCGCGGCCGCGATCAGCTCCTCGGGATTCGTGCCCGCGCCATCCTCGAACCGCGACTTGAACGAATAGGGCCCGACCCACGCACCGCTGCCGATGGTCATCGTCCCCTTGCCGCCCATGATGTCGCCTTCCCACACCGCTGTACTTGAACGTTCTGGCATCGTTGCTTCTCCTCTATGTGAGTGATACTTGTCGAAATTCAATCCTTCCGCCCCGATTCTAGAGCACACGCCCCGGTTCGTCTTGGCCCGGCAGATCGACCGGGTTTCGCCCCAAGAATGGGCCCATTTCCGCGGTCTAAGAGCGGTCGACGGCCCGCCCGCGCGATTGCTACACTTAAGGATTCTCAATTGCCCCCGTTTGCGACCCAGTTACTCAGCGAGTCTCGAGCCATGTACGCGATCATCACCGACGGTAGCCGCCAATACAAAGTCGAACAGGGCCAGGAGCTCAACGTCGATTACCGCGACACGCCGGCCGGCGAGAAGCTCAAGTTCGAGAATGTGCTGGCGATCGGCGGCAGCGATGGCGTCGGCGCCAAGCTCGGCTCGCCGCTCGTGAAGGGCGCGAGCGTCACGGCCGAAGTCCTCGGCCCGGTCCATGGCGAAAAGCACGTCATCCAAAAAATGCGCCGCCGCAAAAACTTCCGCAAGAAAACCGGCTTCCGCGCGATGTTCACGCGCGTGCGGATCGCCGAGATTTCGGCGTAGCAAATTGGCTCCGCGTTCCTGACCGACATCGCCAATTCAATTGGGTGAAGCCGGTTGGTCGTCGCGTTACTCTGTGCGGCTTGATCCGGCTAATCCAATCTGCGGCAGCGGCATCCACCAAGCGGCGATCGCCAGCAGGAGCACGGGCGGTGCAAGGCCATAGAGCGCTGGGGCATACGAGCCGGTGCGCGTGGCGCTTTCGGCGAATAGCACTGGGCCCACCGCCGACGAGAGGACGGTGAGCATTTGAGCGGCACCCTGAATTCGTCCGACGTGTGCCCGGCCGAAGATGGCTGGCCAGATGGCGAAGAAGACGACCGTGATCATGCCGCCGGCCGCGCCCATCAACACCGCGTTGCCCCACAGCATGGCGAGGCTCGTAACGTTCGGTAGCCACACGAGCGACGTCGCGTAGAGCAAGAGAGCCACCGCCATCAACCCGCGGAGCGACCACCGCCAACCGATCCAGCCGGACACGAGTTGGCTGACCAGGCCCACGAGCGCCGTGCCCGCGAGCACCATGTGATACGTCCGCGCGTCGAATCCCAGCTCACCAAGTATCGCCTCATTGAACAGCCCGATCCCCGAGACCGCCAGGCCGAAGAGCGACGTGGCCAGGGCAAACACCCAGAACGCCGGCGTTCGCAGCGCGGCCGCAAGCGACATCCCGGTCGTCTGGCAATCGTCGGACGATTCGATCGGATCGCCTGCCAGCCCGCAGCTTTCCGGCGTGCTCCGCGCGAGCCATGCAGCGAGCGGCGCGAAACCGAAGAGCAGCACCAAACCAATGCCTCGCCAGACGATCCGCCAACCCTGTTCGCTCACGGCGTATCCGACCAAACCAAACGCCGTCGCGAACATCAGGCCCACCAATACCGCGTACACACCCATCGCCAGGCTGATCCGCCGGTGGAACCACTTGCCGACTAGCGCGATGCTGACGACCGATAGCGCGCTTTGACCAATCGCCCGAGTGAGCGTCAGAAAGATAAACAGCGACGCGGCACCCACCACGGCGCTCATTCCGACCACCGTCGCCCCGAGCGCCACCAAAATCAGCACCAGCACCAGCCGCGCCCCAAATCGATCGACCCAGCGTCCGACCGACAGGCAACTGAGCGAGCCGAGGATCGTGGCCCAGAAGTTGATCCGCGCGTAAGTGTCGCGGCCCAGCCCCAAGTCGGCCAGCAGCGGTTCGGTAATCAGCCCCAATCCCTGCGTCCGCCCCGGCAGCGTGGCAAGCATGGCCAATGCCGCCACCACGACGATCACCCAACCGTAATAAAACGGCAAGCGACTCGCCAAGCCTTGGCGGTCGATCGACGGCAGTGGTGGATCAGGTCCCGCGGTAATGTATCGATCCCTTCGTCAGGCGGTCTGCGAAACCCGATTCGACCGCGTCAGCACCCAGGCCACCGCGAGCACCACAAACATGATCACTCCGGCCCAGCGAATCAACCCCGTCTCGAAGACGACCATGCCATTGAAGACGATGAACAGCATCGTGGTATGCAGCACGATCCCGACCCACTTGGGGCGCGTGGCATAGTCGGCGGGCCGCAGCCACCACAACCACACGTCGACGGTCCACGCCAGGGTGAAGGCGTACGACACATAGAGCCCTTCTCCCACGCCGCTCACCAGGCGTGTGCGCTCGAACGCGGCCGCATGTGACCAATGATCGTAATAATGGAATGCCAATGCCACGTGGACGACGAAGCAGGCCCAGGCCCAGGTCCAGCACCAGCGAGCTAAGCGACCGACATATGCATTCGCGGCCCAGTCGGCCGGCGCGAGCCGCATCATCACCAGGAGCGCCACCCCATACCAAGTGAGCGACAGGCGAATCGTATTCCTCACCAGTAACTCTCCCACGTCGCTGGCCAAGCCGACCGCCACCGCGAGCGTGAGGGCCAGAACCGCAGCACCGCCCAGCGCCATAGAGAGATTGACCGATGGGGCTATGCGAGACGTCGTGCCGCGGAAACGAGGCATCGCGATGTTCCCCCAGGAAGACGTTACATTTCAGCGACAGGCGGCCCCACGGGAGTACGCACTGTCCGACCATTTGGTTCAGGTGCGATTGTTGGCGGCGACTCTCGTCCCGCCGCTATACTGTGGTGTAACTGCGTGTTTGGACTTGCCAGTTATGCTAAGCGTTTGCTGCAACCGAAATTACGGGCGAGAAATTGATTCGACAAACTGTGGGCCTCATCGTTTGGCTTCTGCTGGTTTTCGCCGCCGCGGCCGTCGGGGCGGTCGCCTCGGCCAACGCCCCGGAATTCTACGGCGAGCTCGTGCGTCCGACCTGGTCGCCGCCGGCGTGGCTGTTCGGGCCCGTTTGGACGTTGCTCTATCTGCTGATGGGCATCGCGGCGTGGCTTGTCTGGCGCGAGCGCGGTTTCCGCGGCGGAGGCATCGCTCTGGGACTCTTCCTTGGTCAACTCGCGCTCAACGCCCTCTGGAGTTGGCTCTTTTTCGCCTGGCAGCTTGGGGCGCTGTCGTTTTTCGAGATCGTGATCTTGTGGCTGCTGATCGTGGCAACCGTCGTCGCATTCTGGCGTGTGCGACCGCTCGCGGGCGCGCTACTCCTGCCGTATCTCGCTTGGGTCTCGTTCGCCGCCGTGCTCAATCTGGCGATTTGGCGGCTCAACCCGCAGCTGTTGGGCTAGTCGGAACCAACGAGTATCGCGTCCCTGGACTGATAACCAGCAATCCGCTTCCAGCAATTGGCAGCCGACGCGTGGCGTTTTGTCGCACCCGTTGCGAATCTAGCGTATTGCTAGGCATACTTGAGGGGCTGCCGGCCGTCTGGCAGCAGGGACGTCATTCCGCGCCGTGAATCCCCACGGCGACCGGCCAGCCGAGGAAGTCGCTGGCAGCCAACGGGTCCTGTGGGCATGATCCAATCCAAAAGCGAAGTCGATCAAGGCGTCGATCGCCCACTGCTACTCGGCATCGTGCTGGTAGTGCTGCTGATTATCGGCAGCGCCCTCGTCTCGGCCTACAACGTCCAACAGTTGCATCAAGATTCGAGGCTGGTCGATCACACTCACCAAGTGATCACCGCGCTGGAATCGATTATGGAGACCGTCCAGGAAGCTGAGGCCGGACAGCGAGGCTACCTGATCACCGGCGACGAATTGTATTTCGCGCCCTACCGAGAATCTCACACAATCGCCGAAGACTTTGTCCAGCAGGTTGATTCGCTCACGGACGACAATCCCGAGCAGCAGGCCCAACTTCCCGACCTGCGCCGACGAATCGCCGACCGGCTCGACCGGCTGATGGCCACCGCCAAAATTCGCCAGGAGCGGGGCTACGCCGCAGCTCGGGACGCCGTCGACACGGACCAGGGCAAGCGGGCAATGGACGCCCTCCGCGCGACGATCGACAAAATGCAGAATGCCGAGCGGTCGCTGTTGATCAAGCGTTCGACCAAAGCGGCGAATATGTATTACGCGACGCTGCTGACGATCTTGCTCGGCACGGTGTTGGGGCTGCTGGCCATTGCGGCTTTCTTGTGGATGCTGCGACACAATTCGCAGATTCGCACGCGGGCGGCGCAGGAGGTGTTCGACCATCGCGAGCGACTGCGGACCACGCTCGCCAGCATTGGCGATGCGGTGATTGCCACGGACACCGAGGCACGCATCGCATTTATCAACCCCGTCGCCTCTTCGCTTACCGGCTGGACCGCCGACGACGCCCGGGGGCAGCCGCTCAAGACCGTCCTGCGGATCATCAACGAGACCACGCGCGAGCCGGCCGAGAATCCGGTCGACCGCGTGCTCGCCGAGGGAATCGTCGTCGGGCTGGCGAACCACACGCTCCTGATTCGCAAGGACGGGGGCGAGATTCCCATCGACGATAGCGCGGCTCCGATCCGCAATCAACAAGGCGACGTGACCGGCTGCGTGCTCGTGTTTCGCGACATCATCGAACGCAAGCGGGCGGAGAGCGAGATCAATCGCCTGCTGGCCCGTGAGAAACGGCGGGCGGAGCAGCTGCGGAAGCTCACCGACGCCGCGCTCACGCTCAACTCGGCCACCACGCGCGAGAGCGTCGTCGGCGTCGTCCAGGCCGAAGCCCGGCTGGTACTCGATGCGGAGCGGGCGGAAATGGCGGTGAGCG
Organism: uncultured Planctomycetota bacterium; assembly: GCA_963847905.1. GTDB lineage: Bacteria > Planctomycetota > Planctomycetia > Pirellulales > Lacipirellulaceae > DASYDU01. Next base: position 838,667 of record CAWKBP010000015.1, read on the forward strand.
ACACCGGTTCGGGCGAGGGCGAGTCGAATCGATCGGCGCTCGACTCTGCCGACCACCGGGCTGGTCGTGCCACTGATCGCTCGCAACGGCCAACCGTTTGGTTATTTGCAGCTCGATGGCCGAAACAACGGCGAGTTCACGGAAGACGATGAAGCGATCCTCACCCAGCTGGCCCACATGGCGGCGGTCGCCGTGCAAAACGCCCAGCTCTACGAAGAGCTCCGCACGGCCAGCCACCGCAAGAACGAATTCCTCGCCACGCTCGCCCACGAGCTCCGCAACCCGCTCGCGCCGATTCGCTATTCGCTCGAGCTGATGCAACTCTCCGAGAACGAGCCGGCGGTTCAGCAGGAAAGCCGCACGATCATTTCCCGGCAGGTCGCCCAGATGGTGCGGCTGATCGACGACTTGCTCGATGTCTCGCGGATCAGTCGCGGCAAGATCGAGCTGCGGCAGGAGTTTGTCACGCTCCAGTCAGTGGTCGCCGCCGCGCGCGAGGCCAGTGGGCCAATCATCGCCGACTACGAGCACGAGTTCACGGTCGACATGCCGGCCGAGCCGATCTGGGTCCACGCCGATCCGACTCGGCTGGCGCAAGTGCTGCTCAACGTGCTCAACAACGCCGCGAAGTACACGCCCGTCGGCGGAAAGATCGCTCTCGAAGTGACCAAAGGCGAAAGGGATGTAGCGATTCATGTCCGCGACAACGGAGTCGGCATCCCCGCCGACATGCTTGGCCAGGTGTTCGAGATGTTCACCCAAGTCGATCGCTCGCTGGAGCGCTCGTCGGGCGGATTGGGCATCGGGCTCACGCTCGTGCGTCGATTGATCGAACTACATGGCGGCACGATCGAGGCCCGCATGCCGGCCCGGATAAGGGGAGCGAGTTCATCATTCGCCTTCCATTCGTCACCGAAGTGCCAACCGATGGATCCCCGCCAAAGTCGCTGGCCTCCTCGGCCGAAACCAAAGTTCGCACGCACCGCATCCTCGCCGTCGATGACAACCAAGACGCCGTCGACATCCTGGCCCGCACGCTCCAGCTCAAAGGACACGAAGTCGCCACGGCTTATGATGGCATTGAGGCGGTCGACGTGGCCGCGCGATTCAAACCGGAGGTAGTGCTCCTCGACATCGGCCTGCCGCGGCTTAGCGGCTACGACGTCGCCCGCCGCATTCGACAGCTGCCCGACGGCAAGTCGGTAATTCTGATTGCCATCACCGGCTGGGGCCAGGAAGAAGATCGCCGCCAGTCGCAACAATCGGGCTTCGACCTGCACTTGGTCAAGCCGGTGGACCCCGTCGCGCTGCTCAAGTTGTTGGCGGAGATTAAGTAGGGCGCAAGTGGGTGGCACGTCCCTGAGTTTCAACGAAGGGCGTGGAAATTGACGCGCACGCTCGGTGGAACCACCCCCGTCGCTGGCAACTCCTGGCGTGCCACACAAGTCAAGCGTCTACTTTCGACCGACGAGGACGCCCCACAGCTGCTCGTTCCAAGTGACGCGGACGTCGCGGAAACCGATCGCACGCAAGTATTCCTCCTGCACCGCGGCCGTCTCGAGGCAGTCGTCGCCACTCTTCTTCGGCTCGCCGAAGCGGCGGATGTTGCGATCGTACCAGGCTTCGAAGATCGGGCGGAACGATTCAGGGATGCGACCCTCGGCCGTGTCGACGTCCTTGCGGTCCGACCACCACTGGAGCATGGTGAGGTAATCCGCATCGCTCGCGGGCCGGAACTCGTCGCCGTTGATGAACAGTCCGCCCGGAGCGAGCGCATCATAACACTGCTTGTAGATCGCTTGTTTCTCCGCCGGCTCCAAATGGTGAATCGCCGACGTGCTCACCAGCGCATCGGGCGCCGTCGGCAGTTTCGCGGTCCAGTCGTCTTGCAGCTTGCTTTCAACGAGCGTCACGCGATCGATAAATCGCGCCAGCCGCCGCTCGGCAATCGCCAGGAATGCCGCCGACTGATCGACGAGCACGGCCTGCGTGTCGGCAAACCGCTCGAGCACACGCTCCAACAGACGTCCCGAGCCACCGCCGAGATCGACGACGCACTGCGGATTCGCTCCGTCGCCCGCAAGAAGCGACACAATTTCGTCCTGCACCCGAACATAAAACGGGTGAATCGCGGGCGCACCCGCGTCAAAAGCTTCCGCCGCTGCACTCGTATTCCATCGATAGGTCGTCATAGTAATGGCAATCGACACGCGTTGGGCGACGGATGTTCGCCCGATCTTTACCCCGTCCTCAAAGTCCCCGCATCCTACCGTCACAATTTTGCAAAATCTTGTCGCTTCCCGCGACGCCAGTTGCGACCTGCCGCGAATCGCGCCGGGGCCCGTTTTTTCCAGGCCTTTTTGATCTTCACTGGACCTTGATGCAAGCATCGCTAGAATTTAACAGTAGCCACAACCCATTGTGTGCTAGCAACTTACGATGCCCAAGGAATTGCATTGACTGCCTAAGCGAAACGAGTAAGATCAGACTCCCTAACCACGGCATGTTGTAGTCACGAGGGCATCGGGCACAACATATAGTGGTTTTCGGGCGACGCTGATCCCGAAATTCGGGTTTTGGGCAATCGAGGCCCTAAATCTGGTGCAGTGCCTGCCGGGAGGAAACCGATTCCTCTTGGGCAGACAATGTACAATTGTTCATACTGGTAGGATGCCCCTCTCAAGCCGCAAAGGAGTTGCCGCGATGGCCACAGCTAATATTCAAGCCGCACGTCCTGTGAAATCCGCTCCTTCCAACTCGACCAACGCGACGGCCAAACGCTTCCACGGCCGGCTCAAGATCGACGCCGCGTTCTGCCCCACCGATGTCGACGATCTCTTCTCGACCGTCGACTGGGAAGTCCGCAGCTCGCAGATCAAGGGCGAGAACGGCGAGCTGATTTTCGAGCAGACCAACTGCGAAGTCCCTTCCTTCTGGAGCCAGCTGGCCACGAACGTCATCTGCAGCAAGTACTTCTACGGCGAAGTCGGCACGCCCGAGCGCGAGTACAGCGTCCGCCAATTGGTCCACCGCGTGGCCCGCACGATCGCCGATTGGGGCCTCGAAGATGGCTATTTCGCCTCGCCCGCCGATGGCGAGCGCTTCTACCGCGAGCTGGCTTGGCTCTGCCTGCATCAACACGGCGCGTTCAACTCGCCCGTCTGGTTCAACGTCGGCCTGTACCACCAATACGGCGTGACCGGCTCGAAGTGCAACTGGCGCTGGGACGCGCAAGAGCGCGACGTCGTGCAGCCTGAGAATCCGTACGAATATCCCCAAGGCTCGGCCTGCTTTATCCAACGCGTCGAAGACAACATGGAAGACATCATGGAGCTCGCTCGCAGCGAGGCCATGCTCTTCAAGTTCGGCTCCGGCACGGGCACCGACCTCTCGACGCTCCGCTCGCACCGCGAGAAGCTCGCCGGCGGCGGCCGGCCCAGTGGTCCGCTCTCCTTCATGCGCGTTTACGACCAAGTTGCCGCGGTCGTCAAAAGCGGCGGCAAAACGCGCCGGGCCGCGAAAATGCAGTCGATCAAGGTCTGGCACCCGGATGTGATGGAATTCATCGAGTGCAAGTGGAAGGAAGAGCAGAAGGCCCGCGTGCTCATCGAAAAGGGCGGCTACGAGGCCAACTTCAATGGCGAAGCCTACAGCTCGATCATGTTCCAGAACGCGAATCTCTCGGTCCGCGTCACCGACGACTTCATGCAGGCCGTCGAGCGGAACGAAGATTGGACCACCCACTGGGTCACCAACGCCCAGCAGCCCGGCCCGACCTACCCGGCCCGCGAAGTGGTCAACCGCATGGCCGAGTGCGCCTGGCACTGCGGCGATCCCGGCGTGCAATACGACACGACGATCAACCGCTGGCACACCTGCCCCAACAGCGGCCGCATCAACGCGTCGAACCCGTGCAGCGAGTACATGTTCCTCGACGACACGGCCTGCAATCTCTCGAGCATCAACCTGATGAAGTTCCGCAAGCCGGACGGTGTGTTCGATGCCGACCGCTTCAAAGCCGCCTGCCGGATCTTTTTCATCGCGCAAGAAATCCTGGTCGACCACGCCAGCTATCCGACCGAGGACATCGCCCGCAACAGTCACTTGTTCCGGCCGCTGGGTCTTGGCTACTCGAACCTCGGCAGCCTGTTGATGAGCGAAGGCACATCCTACGACTCCGATGCGGGCCGCGGTCTCTGTGGTGCGGTCACGGCGCTCTTGCACGGAGCGGCCAACCTCACCAGCAGCGAGCTCTCCGAAGCGGTTGGGCCGTTCGATTCGTACGACATGAATCGCGACCCGATGCTCCGCGTGATGCAGATGCACCGCGACGCGGTCGAAGAGATCAACGCCGAGTGTCCATCCTACCTGGTCGAGTCGGCTCGTCGCACTTGGGATGATGTGCTCGCCGCGGGTCGCGTACACGGCTTCCGCAACGCGCAAGCGACGGTGCTCGCCCCCACCGGCACCATCAGCTTCATGATGGATTGCGACACCACGGGCATCGAGCCGGACATCGCGCTGGTGAAGTACAAGCAGCTGGCCGGCGGCGGCATGCTCAAGATCGTCAACCAGACCGTGCCGCTCGCGCTCAAGACGATCGGCTACGACGAGCCCACGATCGGCTCGATCCTGGCCTACATCAACGAGCACGACACGATCGAAGGCTCGCCCGACCTCAAGGACGAGCACCTCGGCGTGTTCGATTGTGCGTTCTCGCCGCGCAACGGCAAACGCTCGATCGCCTGGCAGGCCCATATCAAAATGATGGCAGCCGCCCAGCCGTTCCTTTCCGGTGCGATTTCGAAGACGGTCAACATGCCGCGCGAAACCACGCCCGAGGACATCGCCCAGCGCCTACACCGACGGCTGGAAGCTGGGCCTCAAGGCGCTCGCCATCTACCGCGACGGCTCGAAGGAAAGCCAGCCGCTCAACACCAGCAGCGAAGGCCAGAAGGCGGCCGCCGCGGCAGCTGCCGTCGCCGCCAAGCCGCGCCGTGAACGCCTGCCCGACACCCGGCAGTCGCTCACCCACAAGTTCAACGTCGCCGGCCACGAAGGCTACATCACGGTCGGCCTGTTCCCGAGCAAGCCGGGCGAGCTCGGCCGGCCGGGCGAGCTGTTCATCACGATGGCCAAAGAAGGCAGCACGATCGGCGGCCTGATGGACGCCTTCGGCACGGCGGTCTCGATGAGCCTGCAATACGGCGTGCCGCTGGAGGATTACGTCCGCAAGTTCAGCCACATGCGGTTCGAGCCGCAGGGCTATACGAAGAACCCCGACATCCGCATCGCCAAGAGCCTCATCGACTACATCTTCCGCTGGCTCGGCAACACCTTCCTGCCCGGGTTCAAGGAAGCCAGCCTCGGCATCACTCCCGGCAAGGACGATGAGCCGGGCGAGCGAGCGGAGCGAGCCGGGTCGTCCTCGACCCCGAGTGAAACTGGAGTTCAGGGTTCAGGGTTAGCGGATTCAGGAAGTCGTCCCAAAAACCCAAGCCGGCCACCTCGGAAAAGAAGGACAAATCGAACCCGGGCTCCGCAACCGCCACACTCGCTCCGCCAAAAACGAATGGCCACGCCAACGGCCATTCAAACGGCCACAGCAATGGTCACGCGAACGGCAGTGCCAACGGCAATGGCGATCTCAACATCCAGCTGCTCGCCCGAGCCGGCGTGATGCTCAAAGACGGCGGCCCAACTACCGCCCGCAGCGAACAATTCGCCGACTTCCAATCGGACGCCCCGGCCTGCGACAACTGCGGCGCAATCACTGTCCGCAACGGCAATTGTTACTTATGCCACAATTGCGGCTCCAGCATGGGCTGCAGTTGAACCAGGTATAAGTCGTAAGTCGTAAGGAGGAAACGACAGTCGACGACCACTTACGACTTACGACCAAAACCTTACGACTTTCAAAAGCTGCTCGTAGCAGGAAGCATCAGGGCATCGACGCCCGCGAGCAGCTTTTTTCACGCCCTCTGGCGATGCGGCATGCCCACGACGCCGCCAGCCTCCTCGGCCCCTGCGTGTCTGCGAGAGTCCTTGTACATCGAGCTACCTGCAAGCAGGAGGAAGATTGCCATGACAGAATCATCTGGCCCTCCCCAATCCTGCCCCAAATGCGACGGCGAGATGCAACAGGGCTTCATTGTTGACAATAGTCATCAAGGACGATTTGTCAGCACCTGGGTGCCAGGGAAGCCACAAGTCTCGATTTGGATGAGGACAAAACTACCCGACGGCTCATTGCCCATCGGCACGTTCCACTGTACGGCATGCGGCTAACTCGAGTGGTACGCCCGTCCGGAATTCGCCGCCGAATAAAACCGTCAGGGCCTATTCTCCAAGGTGGCTACTCGCGCTGCTGACCTACAAGCAAATCGATTGCCTCGCGGACCGACACGATCGATACACCTTCGACTTGCTTCAAGATGAGCAAATCACCGCGATCACCGGTTGCCAAATGGCTTGCCCTGCCCGCGATCGCTGTTGCCAGGATTAAGTTATCGCTGGCATCCGTCGAAGCACTCACATCAGGCAGCTTGTCGGCAATGACCGCCAGGCGGCGCAGGTTGGCTAGGAGAAGGGCCGCTTGTTCGGGCCGGATAAAACGCTGGAGCTTTACGTACCCGAGAACTCGTTCCACTTCGGCGAGTTGCTCGTTAGAAGTGACGAGCGTAAGATCGCCTGCCTCCCAGTGCTGGACAAGTCGATCCGGCAAACCGCCGGGTGTGATAAGTGCTGATACCAACACATTCGTGTCAAGCACCATTCGCATGAGGATGCGTCCCTCTGCGATCGGCACGGGCCGCCTCGACCGCCTCATCAATCAGGCGATCAAGCTCGTCGGGATCGGTTCCCGTATTCTGCTGTTTCACTTCGCGAACCGTCTCGAAGAACAGCGCTCGCTGCAGTGTGCGGTCCACAAATGTCGAGACATCGACTCCTTCGCCGCGTTTGGCGAGCAATGCCTGCACGTCGCGAATAGTTTGGTCTGAAAGCTCGATTTGCACCACTAAACTCCTTCTTTAAAGAATATCACATGGGCAGGCATGCGTCAAAATTCAGTTACCCGGCGAGGTCGTTGCGCCTTGTCGCCTTGGCGCGAGGCTTCCTTTCCTACTGTCCCTCCGCCAACTCCTCTACCGCCCGACTCCGCCAACCCAGCGCCAGCGCGTTGGCCAGCCACGATCAGCGTCGCCCCGGCGAGCATCGAGAGTGTCAATCCCTCGGCGATAATCAGCCAGTTCATCGCCAACGTTACCGGTAGCTGCAGGTACGAGAGGATGCTGGTAGTTTCGATCGGTAGCTCGGTCGTCGCCTTGACCCACAGCAAGTGGCCGATGAGCGTCACGACCAAGCCCAAATGAATCAGCAATAGCACGTCTGTTGTGTTGAAAGTCCATGTGCCCCACGGTGCCAGCGGCAGGAATACGGGCAGGGCCCAGGCGAACTGGGCCCAGGTGCGGATCTCGTGGTCCATGTGGGAGTGCCGCTGATGCAAGAGCGGCAGGAAGGCGTAGAACGTGCCGCTCACGGCTCCGATTGCCAGTCCCAGTCGCGACGCTGCCCGCCCAGCCGCCGACTCCGGCAATATCATCCGCCGGCATGCACATCCACGTCCCCACCAGCGCGAGCGCCACGCCGACAAAGGCCGCCTTCGTCGGTCGCCCAAAACCCAGCGCCCATCCCAACAGCGGCAGCTGTGCGCCGTAGGTCGAGAAGCCCAGCGTGCCGATCGACGCGCTGGAGAGCTTGATCGAAATGAAGTACGTCAGCCAATGCAGGCCGAACAAGATGCCGATCGCCACCAGCACCCACCTCTCGCGTCGCAATTGGGCGAAGAACTGGCGGAGCGTCGACCGCCGCTGGAGGGCCATGATCGCCGCCATACCGGCCGCGCCAAGAGTGAGCCGCACGATCCCGATCGCGATCGAGTCGAGATGCACGAGCCGAATGCACGCTGGCACGCTGCCGAACAGCAAGGTTGCCACGAGCGCGCTGAATCAAGGCGGAGCGAGAGATGGTCGGCACGTCAGGAGTAGCGTTTGTGGCGGGCGAGTATCGCTGGTTCGGGCCGCGGAACTGTTCGCAGGCACCCCACGAGCGTATGCCACGCGAAGCGCGGACACCAGGGGTCGCCGCTCGCGCCGCTACTCGATCTCAGGATAGAACCCCGCGTCTTCCAGCGCCTGGACCACTTCGCCCGGATCGAAATTGCCCTCGACGACGAACTCGACTTCCTTTGGCTTGACGGTGTTCGACGTCACGCCGTCGACGCTTTCGATCGCTTCGATGATTGCATCCGAACAGCCGTGGCAGCAATTGTGGATGTGCCGCACGGCGAGCTTCTTCACGTTGCCATCGGCCGTTTTGATCTCGGGGAATTTCACCTTGCCCGCCTGCGTGTCGTCTTCGATCTTGCCATAGAAGCCGGCCTTGGCGATTTCGTCGAGCGACCGCTGCACGTCGGCGTACGTTGCTGCGGTCAGCACGACCGTTCGTTCGTCCTCGTCGACCTCGGCCTGCACGCCATCGACGCGGGCCGCTTTTTCGATTGCCTTCACGCACGCGCCGCAACAAATATGCAGCTCCGACACCGTGACGATGACCGGCGACGGATCGTCGCCTTGGGGCGCCGCCACCGCGCGATTCGCAACGATCGACGTCAGGATCGTCAATGACAAAACAGTCAGTGCGGCAACCGAAGATTTGATCACGCTCATAGAAACCTCGCTTCAGAAAGAGGACAAAACCCATCAGCGCCCTGCTGCGTTGGAGATCAATATATTCCTTCGCGGCCCGTCCTGTCGATCGTCCGCAGCACCCGCAGGGGAGGGGATCGCTGCCGGGTTGCGCAGGCGTTTTCGACGCATTCCGCCGCGAAACAAATTGGACACCTCGCAAATGGGAAAGAATTCCGCTAGTGGCGCAAACAAATCGTATTCATACTGACGTAGTAGAGTATGCCGGACAGGCACTAGAGATTGGGCAGATTCCCTCCGACGGATTTCCATTCCGTCCGCTTCGTCCCACCTTGGATTGCTGGCTCCTGCTGATTGACCACTTTGATTTTGCGTCTGGAGTAAGCTAATGCGTTTCTCGATTATTTGCGCGGCGATGGCCGTCGCGCTGTTGTTCCAAATTGCGCCATCCCACGCCTCGATCTTGGGCGTTGCCGGCGACTTCAACGGTTTCGTCTTCGGCAACCTGACTTCTGCCGGACAGGACACCGAAGGCCGCCTCGCCGTCGGTGGCAATTTCACCGCGTCGAACTATGCCGTCGGCAGCGGTGGCATCGGACCCGCGGTGCCGATCACCAATCCGCGGACTGACGTGCTGGTCGTTGGCGGCGACATGAACGCCATCGGCCTGTGGCAGGTCTTCAATGGCAACGCGGTCTGGGGCACCAGCCTGACCGCCGCACCGACCACGGCCAACGGAATCACCTACCAGGGTACGCCGGTCGACTTCGCCGCCGCGCAAGTCGATCTTCTCGCCAAGAGTGCGTATTGGGCAACGCTGCCGACCAATGCGTCCGTCGTCTACGACGGCTACTCGACGCTCACCCTCACGGCCACCAACCCAGGACTCAACGTGTTCAACGTGCCGGAAAATTTCTGGGAAGTCACCAGCAACAAAGTAATCCTCAACCCGAATCCGAACGCCACACTGTTAATCAACATCCTGGGCACCGACATCTCGCAGGCGAATGGCATGTCTTACAACGGCAGCAGTTCTCCCAGCTCGGCCCACTCCAATGTCCTCTTCAATTATGCAGATGCCACGACGCTTAACATCAGCAGCATGGCCGTCTTGGGAAGCGTGCTCGCACCCCAGGCCGCGCTGACGATCAGCGGCGGCGGCATCAATGGCAACGGCATCGCGGCCAGCGCGCATCAGCAAAACGGCGGCGAGTTTCACAACTTCGCGTTCACCGGCGATTTGCCCTACGTCAATCCCGCGCCGGAACCCACGAGCCTGGTCATTGTCGGCGGATTGATGCTGATTGGCACCCTCGCTGGTCGCCGCCGCAGCTAGGCGGCCGCGATGTAGCGACTTGCGCCGCCCGGCTGATCGCCCTCCTGGCATAACTGCTTCCGCCGTTGGGCGAGTACGTGCCGTGTATCGGAAATCAGCGTCAGGATGCCGACCAGCGCTTCGTCGTTTGCCAGCCGGCCCGTGGCATAGTCGTCGATCGCCGCCTGTTTGATGTGCGCGAGCCGCGCTTCGAGGAAGTCGAGAAACTCGCGGGGTAGGGTGGGCGCCGATTCATCGAGCTCACTCCCGGCCAGCAGCCGCTCGATGCGATCGAGCTGGCGCAGGTGGACGTCTGGCTGCACCGCCCTCAACCCGCGCAAGAAGCCCCAGATCGCAAACGCGCCGGCCGCACCGGCACCCAGCACGCTCAAGAAATTCGTGAGCGGTTCGAGCAGATCGTTGACGGCCATCGGTCGGCGTCCCTGGGCAAACGCTGTCGCGCCAGGATGGAGCGGAAACTCGTTCGACTCACCCACCGCATCGAGATCGACGTGATAGCGTTGGGCCATCCCCTTGTCGAGCGCGCGCAGCAGCCGCAGGACCGAATTGCTGTGTACGTCTTTGTGAGAGATCAACAGCAGTCGCAGACCGAACGTCGGGCAATCCTCGGCCGGGACGGCGGGGGAGACGCCGTACGTATAGGCGGGGATCGTCGTCGTTTCGAGTCGGTTGGTGGGCACGCTATTGTCTTGATGCGCTTCGTCCCGACGATTGTTGAGATGAAGCGCGGTCGCGTAGGGCAGGGGCACCAATTGGTAACCGGCCGTTTTGACCAGTTCGTCCACCAGCGGCGCCGGCAGACTATCGAGGACAAAAAACGCGTCCGGCAGGCGTTCGGCGAGAACATTGCGCACCGGCGCCGCGGCCCGTTTCCAAGTCTTGAGCTGAGCGACCATCTCGGCTTCGCGCGTGTAAACCGCTTCAAAATCGCCGGGTGCATTCGCCGACGCCGGACGCATGCCAGCGAATCGCAGCAGATCCAACGTCAACTGGGCTGCCTTGGTGCCTGCTTCGCCGAGCGAAACTCGCCGGCCACGCAACACTTCAAGCGACGGTGCGCCCTGCTCAAGCAGTTCTCGACGCACGACGAGGTGCAGTGGCTCGACGCCAAGCGTCGCCACTTGTCGCACGTTTGGAAATTCGTCCGGCGAAAATCCGCCCAGCACCAGCCCCAAATCAAGCTGGCGGGCGTTGACGTCGGCACCGATCGCGGCAGAGTTTGTGTCGAACTGTGCGTCGATCAGAATTCCGTCGGCTTGCACTTCGCTGCAAATCCGTTTCGCCATTTCACTTCGTAACGGGCAGACATTGCCGCCGCTGAGTGTCAAGTGAATCGGCGCACGACAATAGCAGACGGCGTAGTTGTATGCCGCCAGCGAGAGCAGCGCGAGGCCTCCCACTGCAAGCAGAATCTTCCAACGCCAACGGGCCGACGGCATGGCACGCATCCGGAAAAGGGGGGCAAAAGAAAAAAGGCCCGAGATATTACCAGCCGCTATCGGCGAAGTCGATGGCGAAATGGACAGCAGCCCGGGGGCCGATTCGGATTTTTACCGCTTCTTTGCACATTTCTGCATTAGCTGTTAAGCTGGGGTCTTCACGAAATCTTCATCTTGGGCAGGTTCTAAACAGGTCGGATTCGGCCGAGTCTCGGTGGTAATTCTCCGGCGCACGGTGCCGAATTATCCGCCGCTCGTTCCCGGGGCTGGCCATTGGGCGGAATGGGGTCGTATGGCGGGAACAGCAGGTCGTCGCGGCCGGCAGCGGTGCCGACTGCATCTTGAGGCGCTCGAGCCGCGGCTCGTGCTTGATGCCTCGATGCTCCGGATCACGGAACTGGTTGCGTCGAACGACAAAGGCCTCGCCGACGCCGACGGGGACCATTCCGATTGGCTCGAGATCTACAACTCGGGCGACGACCTGGTGAATCTCGCGGGCATGTACCTGACGGACAACGCCAGCAATCTTACGAAGTGGAAGATTCCCAGCGGTGTCGATCTTGCTGCCGGCGGATACATGGTTGTCTTTGCGTCGAACAAGAACGGCGTGCTGGCGGGTGGCGAGCTGCACACGAATTTTGCTCTCTCCGCTGGCGGCGAGTTTCTGGCGCTCGTCGGCACCAACGGCACGACGATCATTGACCAGTACACGCCGAATTTTCCGGCCCAGATGGAAGATATTTCCTATGGCCGCGCAATGCAGGATTCCGGCGCACCGACAACGGTACTCGCCGCCGGTGCCAATGCGAAAGCCATCATTCCGACAAGCAATGCGCTCGGCGCTGCCTGGCGCAACGTCGGCTACAACGACGCGGCCTGGCCGATCTCCGGTGCGACTGGCCTCGGCTACGAGAATAATCCCGGCGACGCGATCAATTACACCAGCCTGATCTCCACGCAGCTGCCGAGCGGCACTGCCAGCGCCTACATCCGTGTGACGTTCAACCTGACGTCGCTTGCCGACATCGGCCGGCTCAAATTGCGGATGAAGTACGACGACGGCTTCGCGGCCTACATCAATGGCGTGCCGGTGGCGTCGGCCAATGCGCCGGAGACTCTGCAATGGGACTCCGCCACCGCGGGCAACCATGACGACGCGGCCGCGATCGTGTTCCAAGAATTCGACGTCAGCGCGGCGATCCGCTCGCTCCACGTCGGCGAAAACGTGTTGGCGATCCACGCGCTCAATCAACCTACGGGCAGCGACATGCTGATTGTGCCCGAGTTGGTCGCGCAGCCCAGGGAGCTGGTGGCACCCGACAGACTCGGTTTTTTCAGTATACCGACGCCCGGCTACGGCAACGGCGACAACGTGCTGGGATACGCCGCCGAACCTACCTACGGCACGCCACACGGCTACTATGACACGACGCAATCGGTGGCGATCGCCACCTCGACGCCCGGCGCGATCATCGTCTATACGACTAACGGCTCGACGCCGCTGGTGGACGCCAACCTCAATGTCACCAACGGTACGCTCTACACCGCCCCGCTTTCGATCTCCAGCACGACGACCGTCCGCGCCAGTGCGTTCAAAACCGGTTTCGAGCCGTCGTTCGTCGAGGCCAGCACGTATATTTTCGTGAACGACGTGATCAATCAGTCGCCCAACGGGCAGGTGCCCGCCGGTTGGGCGCCCAGCGGCGTCAATGGCCAAGAGATCAACTACGGAATCGACCCCGACATCATCAATCTGTACGGCGCGACGGCGGTGAAGAACTCGCTGCTGTCGCTCTCGACGTTTTCGATCACCACCGACCTGGCCAACCTGTTCGATCCGACGACGGGCATCTACGTCAACGCGAACAATCGCGGTGACTCCTGGGAGCGGCTGGCGAACGTCGAATTGATCAATCCAGACGGCAGCGCCGGTTTCGAAGTGAACGCGGGCCTGCGAATTCGCGGCGGATATAGCCGCAACGATTTCAATCCGAAGCACGCTTTCCGCTTCTATTTTCGTGGCGAGTACGGCGACTCAAAGCTCAACTACCCGCTGTTTGGCGACGAAGGAACGGATGAATTTGACGTGCTCGATCTGCGGACCGAGCAAAACTATTCGTGGTCGAGCGAGGGAAATCCGCAGAATTCGTTCCTCCGCGAGGTCTTCGCTCGCGACACGCAGGGTGACATGGGAAGCGAATACACCCGCAGCCGCTACCACCATCTCTACGTCGACGGCGTCTACTGGGGCGTCTTCATGACCCAGGAACGGGTCGAAGAATTTTATAGCGAGACCTACTTCGGCGGCGATCAAGACGACTACGACATCGTGAAGTCGGGCCTCGGCGACGTCGGTGGGACGGAACTTTCCGAGGGCACTGACGTCGCCTGGCGGCAATTGTTCGACTATGGCCAGGCGCTCGCGGCCAATCCCACCGCCAATGCCAACCTCTACTGGACGATGCAGGGACTCAATCCGGACGGCACCCGCAACCCGGCGCTCCCGGTGCTCTTGGACGCCGAGAACCTCGCGGACTACATGCTGATCATCTTCTACACGGGCGGATACGATACCGGCATTTCGCGGTTCATCGGCGACAACGTGGCTAATAACTGGTTCGGCATCTACAACCGCGTTACCGCGGACCAGGGTTTTCAGTTTTTCATTCACGACAACGAGCACTCGCTCGGCGCCGAAGGCGGCACGGTGCATGGTACGCAGAACATCGACCGCACGGGGCCGTTCAACAATGGCAATCAGAACAACTTCGCTCAGTTTGCGCCGCCATTCCTGCATCAGGATCTGCTCGCGTCGCCGGAATACAAGCAGCTGTTCATCGATCGCGTGCAGAAGTTCATGTTCAACGGTGGCGCGCTGACGGCGTCCGAGAGCATCGCCCGGCTGTTGGACCGGAAGAACCAGGTCGATCCGGCGATTATTGCCGAGGCCGCACGCTGGGGTGACTCGAAGGTGGGCACTCCCTACAACAAGACGACCTGGCAAAACGAAGTCAATTGGCTCGTCAACACCTATTTCCCCACGCGCGGCAACACGGTGCTCGCCCAGCTTCGCGCGGATGGCCTTTACACGACGTTTTCCGCGCCCAGCTTCAGCCAGTTTGGCGGCAGCGTGCCGAATAATTATCCGCTCACGATGACCGCCTCGGCCGGCACCATCTATTACACGACCGACGGCGTGACTGACCCGCGGATGATCGGCGGCGGTGTGAATCCTGCCGCGGGCGTCAAAATTTACTCCGGGAGCGTGCCGATTTCCGGCACGACGACCGTCATGGCGCGACTGCGGACCGCGGGCGGCCAGTGGTCGGGACTCGTCGAAGCGAATTTTGCGACGGTCACACTCCCAGGCGACTACAACGGCAGCGGCGACGTTACGCAAGAGGACTACGCCGTTTGGAAATCGAACTTTGGCGAATCTGTCATGGCCGGCAGTGGAGCCGACGGCAACGGCGACGGAATGGTCGACGCAGCCGACTACTCGGTGTGGCGCAACCAACTCGGCATGTCGCTTGGCCTGGGCGGTGGGGCAGGGGCAATGGCCGAAGCGGAGCCCGTGGTGGAGGCGACGGCGGAGCCATTTGCCGAATCGCCGGCGGAGCAGACTGTCACGCGGACACTTTCGACGCTGCCAAGTTACGTCGCGGCCGACAGCCTGCCAACACTCCGTGAATCGACGAAGTTTGCCGCGTATTCGCGGCAGACGGCGGTCCGGCCGGCGGCGGACAATTTGCTCCTCTCCGCCACGCGCTACTCCGCAATTCGGCCACGAGCCGCGACTCACGATCAGGCATTCGACGACTTTTCGCCTGTCTCGACCAGCGGCGACGATAACTTGCTGGCGACCCTTGCGGACGACGCGCTCCGGCTGCCGCAATTGGTCGATTGAAGCCGCCATTCTGACGCCGCTGATAGCACCGCGCATTGGACGACGAACGGCATTGACCGAAATGCCCGTTTCTCCGTACCCTTGGCCGCCTGATTTGACCCAGTTCGGCCGAGGAGATTCCATCATGTCCGCCACGCTAGCAGTTGCCAATCATTCATCCACGTCGGTCACCAGCGTCCCGATGCTCGACGTCTCGCGCGAGAACAACCGACTCCAGAGCGAACTTGACGCCGCGATTGCCGAAGTCTGCCGCAGCGGCGCATTTGTCCATGGCCCGGCCTGCGCCAAGCTCGAGTCGGCGATCGCCGCGTATTGTGGTACTGAACACGCCGTCGGCTGCGCCTCGGGGAGCGACGCTCTTTTGTTGCCGCTAATGGCGCTAGGCATCGGTGCGGGCGACGAAGTCATCTTGCCGAGCTTCACCTTTTTTGCGACGGCGGGGACTGTCGCGCGGCTCGGCGCGCGGCCCGTGTTTGTCGACGTCGACCCGGTGACGTTCAACATGAGCCCCGGCGATTTGATCGGCAAGATCAGCCAGTACACCAAGGCGATCATCCCGGTCCACCTATTCGGGCAGTGCGCGGCGATGGACGAAATCCGTCAAATTGCGTCCGCGGCCCGCGGCATTCCGATCATCGAAGACGCTTGCCAGGCGATCGGCGCCGAATACCACGGCCGGCGCGCCGGGTCGCTCGGCATGTTTGGTGCCTTGAGCTTCTATCCGACGAAGAATCTCGGCGGCTTCGGCGACGGCGGCATGATCACCACGAACGACGCCAGCCTAGCGGCGAAGCTACGGGTGCTGCGCGATCATGGCCAGCAACCGCGCTACTACCACCACCACGTCGGCATCAACAGCCGGCTCGACACGCTGCAAGCGGCCGTGCTGGGCGTGAAGCTGCCCTACCTTGACGAGTGGGCCGACGCCCGCGAGCAGCATGCGGCCCGCTACGAAGCGGAGTTCAACGATCGCGGGCTGGGAGCGCAGCTCGTCACACCCAAGGTCGTCGATGGCCAACGCCATGTTTGGAATCAGTACACAGTTCGCGTCACCGGCGGACGCCGCGACGCGCTGCAGAAGCATCTCGCCGAACGTCAGATTGGCTCGGCGGTTTACTATCCCGTGCCGCTCCATCTGCAGAAGTGCTTTGCCAACTTGGGCTACCGGGAGGGCAACTTGTCGGTGACCGAACGGGCCGCCCGCGAAGTGCTCTCGCTGCCGGTCTATCCGGAGTTGACGGCGGACGAACAGGGTGCGGTGATCGAAGCGGTCACTCAATTCTGCCAGGCGAAGAGCCGCATGCCCGCCACGAGCGCGGCGTAAGCGAATCGGCCGGGGCTGGACTCGGCCCCGGTGCCAGCGCGATACCGCGCTAGAGCTTTGTCAAAGTTAGGCTTGACCAGACTTTAGTCCTTGGAACGCTTGATTTCCGTCGTGCGGCGCGTCGGATTGAGCGCGGCGATCAGGCCCAGCACGACGCAGAAGATGACCACGAACCAGGAGAGGCTGTTGGTGCCCGAGGGGGCGTGGACGGCGCTCTGTCCGAAGAGCAGGCTTTGTTCGAGCAATCGGCTGATCATGAATCAATTTCCCGCGGTTCAATTCGAATAGCTGCTGCTATTCTAATCCGGCGGGAAGCGGTTGCCAATCGTTCGAGGTCATGGCCGTGGCGGCGGTTGCGGCCGCGTCGCCCGGCGAATGGAGCAAATCCGCCAGCGAGCGGGCGGCCCGACGGAACTCGCCGGTCGGCATCGCCACCGTGTCCCAACTCGTCGACAGCGGCCGGGCATGGGGCACAAAATCGGCCAGCCGCACCGCGATAAATCCGTAATGGGCGCCGCGAAACTCGAACAGCTGCTCCGGCGGCAGCGGCGATCGCCGGCCCACCAGGTGATAGGCAAACACCAACAGCGGCACGAAGCCGGCGCCAAAATGTCGCTCCCAGGCGGCAAGGCTCCGCAAGTCGTCTCGGGTCGACCAATTCTTCCAGTACTGATGGTGCTCGTCGCCCGAGGGAAATCGGCGACCTTTCACGTCGACCAGCCACGACGGTCCGCCCGGCGGCGAGACGATGAAATCCAGACTCTTGAGCGACCCGTCGGGCACCAGGCTCCGCCGCGCTTCGTCGACCGCGATGTAAGGCAGCCGCTCGCGGCGGAGGAAGGCCTCGAAAGCGGCTTCGTAATGATTGTCGCGATTGGCCATCGGAGAGCTATCAGGCGTAAGTCGTAAGCGAAGGCGTGTTCTTCTGTCTACTTACGCCTTACAGCTTACTACTTGCATCTCAACTTGCCAAGATGCGGCGAATCTCGGCGATCACGGCCCCTGCGCCGCCGGCGAGCGAGACGGTCGTGCTTTCGCCATTGGCGAGGTTTTTTACCTGGCAATTGCCGGCGGCGAACTCGTCGTCGCCGGCCACCAGGGCCACGCGGAAGCCGCGCTTGTCGGCATACTGCAGCTGCTTGCCGAGCTTCTTCGGCTCGGGGTAGACTTCGACGCCGAGGCCGGCGGAACGTAGTTCCGCGGCTAGTCGCAGATAGTCGGCAAGCCGCGCGGCGGCGAAATAGGGAACGAACACCTGGGCCGGCGTGCGGACCGGCTCGATCAGTTTTAAGTCTTCCATCGCGGAGAGCAGCCGGTCGAGACCGAGTGATGCGCCAATGCCTGGCAGCTGTTCTTTCGTGTAGAGCTCAGCGAGATTGTCGTAGCGGCCCCCGCTGCAAACGCTACCGTAGTCGGGCAGCGCGTCGAGCGTCGTCTCGATCACCAGCCCGGTGTAGTAGTCGAGACCGCGGGCGATCGACGGATCAATCCGCACCCGGTCGACGGCAGCGGACGGCAATACGGCGGCCACCGCGGTGACGATCTCGCGCAACCGCGCCACGCCCGCCTCGCCAACTTCGCTACCTGCGACGAGCCGATCCAACTCAGCGAGCATCGCGTCGTTCGTACCGTCGAGTGAGGTGAGGGTCAGCAGCTGATCGTTATCGGCAACGCTGGTGCCGGCCACTCGGGTCAACTCCTCCGCCACGCCGTCGCGGCCGATCTTGCCGAGCTTGTCGAGCGAACGGAGCACCTCGACGGTCTTCTCGGCCAGCCCCAGTTTCTGGATCAAGCCGGTGAGGATGCCGCGATGATTGACATGGATCTTGAAGCCACCGACTTCCAGCGCGGTGAGCAAATCGCTCACCACCAGAATCGTCTCGACATCGGCCGCCACTCCCGTCGTGCCGATCGTGTCGAAGTCGCATTGCATGAACTCGCGGTAGCGGCCGCGCTGCGTATTCTCACCGCGCCACACGGTGGCGATGTGATAGCGTTTGAAGGGCGTGCCGAGTTGGCCGATGTGCTGAGCCGCGAAGCGGGCGAGCGGCACCGTGAGGTCGAATCGCAAGCCAACGTCGCGGCCGCCGTGGTCCTGGAAGCGATACAGCTGCTTGTCGGTCTCGTCGCTCCCTTTGCCGAGCAGGATGTCGAGGTACTCCAGCGCCGGTGTGTCGATCGGACTGAACCCATACGAACGAAACACCCGCCGGGCCGTCTCCATGATCCGCTCGCGCGGCAGCATCGACTCCGGCAAATAGTCGCGGAAGCCTTTTAAGGTGCGAGGTTGAATGCGATCAGCGGGCACGGCGTCTCTCTGTTTTGCGCGCAAGACGCGAAGGAGCAAAGGACGCAAAGAAAAGAGATTAATGGCAAGTTCGAGGTTCACCAGCAATCATCTCTTGCCGAGTATTCCTTGGCGACCTTTGCCCCTTTGCGTCTTGGCGCGCCGATTGGTGTGGGAACGAACACGGGATCGATCAAATAATCGGCAGCAAGGCCGGCTTCGGGCTGCGCATCTTTTTGCCCTTTTTGGGGAGCACCGCTTCGGTGAACTCGGCGACCTGGTCGGCCGTCTCGAGGTAGAAATCGTATGTCCAGTCGTCGTCGTATTCGCATTCCTTGGTCGTGTAGTCGCGGCAGATTTGGGGCCGGGTTTCGTAAATGCCGCAGCGATTGTCGGCCTGCAGGTGTTCGCACTCGGTGTGGACCAAGAGGTACCAATCGTCGTCCTCGCGGAACACGGTCGCCCGGTCGTGCAGCAGGAACCAGCGGAGGAATTCGTAGTCCTCGAACGTCTCGGGCGTCTCGATCGGCAGGGCAAAATAGCGGCAGCACTTTGCCGTGCAGTACTCGCAGAGGCTTTGCCCCTCCGGCACATCTTCGCGGCGCATTTTGCTCATTCCCAGGGCGGTGGACATGCTCGTTTCTCCTCGGTGGACGGGCCGCGACCGGCGGCCCTCGACCGCTGGACAACTTAACGCGCTCGGCGACAATCGAACAGGGGCCGCGACGCATTCATGGCGAAACCACGGACTAAATTGACGCTGCTCACGGGCTTTCCGCCGATCGCCGCGCGCGATGCTCGTGTCCTAGTGCTCGGCTCGATGCCGAGTGTCGCGTCGCTCGCTTGCGGGCAGTACTACGGCCACCCCCGGAATGCCTTCTGGCCGATCATGGGACGGCTCTTCGGCGCGGGGCCTGGGCGTCCGTATGCCGAGCGAGAAGACGTGCTCCGGGCCGCGGGCGTCGCCGTCTGGGACGTGCTCCAGGCCTGCCGCCGCGAGGGGAGCCTCGATACGGCGATCGACCGCGACTCGGAGCAAGCCAACGACTTCGTGACGTTCTTCCGCAAGCACCCACGAATCGGTACCGTCTTTTTCAACGGCACCAAGGCGGAGGCGGCCTTTCGCTGCCACGTGCTGGGCGGGCTGGCGGTGCTCCATCGCGAATTTTGCTTCGAGCGCCTGCCTTCGACAAGTCCGGCGCATGCGGGTAGGTCGCTGGAAGAGAAACTGAAGGCGTGGCAGGCGGTGAAATCGATGATTGATGATCGTTGATTGATGAATTTCAGAAGGCGATTGGCGAAGCGGCTTCCAACATCATCAATCATCATTCATCAATCCAAAATCTCTGCCGCCTTGTAGAGCATCCGCAATACGCTCGCTTCGTCGGTGAGCCGCGGCACTTCTTCATTGGTAAACCAGCGAACTTCATGCGACTCGTCGCTGGCGACAATTTCCTGTCCGGCATGGGCCACGAGCAGGAACCGCACGTCGTGGTGTTCGTGGGCATCTTCGATTTGCCGGCCAGCCTCGTCGTAGCGCGCGGGGATCTGGTGCACATCCAGATCAAACGGCAACAGCGTACCGCCGATCGGCACGATGTCGAAGCCCGTCATCCCCGATTCCTCGCAGGCCTCGCGGAGCGCGACGTCGACGATCTGCGTCTGTCCGTCGGCATGGCCGCCGAGCTGTAGCCAGCGGTCGAGCTTACGATGGTGCGTGAGCAGGCAACGCCGCCGATCGGCAGACACGATCCAGGCGGCACCCGTGATGTGGCCTGGCCGGCAGGTCCGCTCGAAGCAATCGGCATGCGCCTCAACGAGCGCGACAATCCGATCGACGACGGCCGAATCGGCAGGAAAGGTATGCCGATAGCACTCAAGCAGATTCAAAAGCGGCCGGCGATGCATGGCGGGGGCAGGAGTCAGGGGTCGGGAGTCGGGAGTCAGGAGTCAGGAGTCAGGAGTCAGGTGTTCGGAAGCTATTATCGAGGAAATCCCCTGCAACTGACAACTAAAGACTGACAACTGACGACTTTTTCCTACGGCAACACCACCTTGCGGACGGATCGCGGGCGGCTGACTTGCTTGTTCGTTCCCGTCAGCCCGGGCGGCGGACTGTAGAGAGCGTCGGGGCGGTAATCGACTTCCAGACTCCCGCCAGACGTTGTGACGTCGCCCCCGGTGATCACCGAGCCGCGGATGAGGGGGCTGTTCTGCGTTGTGAGATCGTCTTCCACGAGCACGAGGCCCTGGATCTCCGAAGGGTAGGTGTCGTAGGTATCACTGTCCGTGCCGAGGCTCTCGTGGCTCACGCCAGCCGGGTTGAAATTGAAGCCTTCCTCGGCCTCGCTCAGCGCTCGGTTGGTGGCCGCGATCGTGAAGTCGGCGTTGGCGGGCGTGTTGGCGTGAACGAGTAGCGAAGGATAGCCCGGCTTGGCCGGCGACATGTGGATCGGCCCGGCCCCAATCATCGAACCACTGCCCGGATTCAGTATTAAGAGTGAACCCTTGATCCGCGAGCGCTCGATCACGATCTTGTTTCCACCGCAATCGACCCAATAGAGCCCTTGGGCATTGGTGGGACCGAAGGGATTGACGCCAGGCCCGATCGCTTTGCGATAGATGTACGCCCCGGTAGTTACTTCGCGAATATAAAAGTCGTCGATGTAGAAATCACCGACGTTGTTCGAGTCGCTGCCACCGATCTTGATAAAGGCGTACTCGAGATCGCCGCTCCAGGCCTGCGCCCTGACGGTGGCAGATATCTTTGACCAAACTGGCAGCATTATCGTGGGAGACTGATTGGGGTAGGACGGACCGCCGTCGATCAATGGGGAGCCATTGCCGACGCCTTTGGTATAACAGCTGATGACGAAATTGCGCGCTGGAATGGAAAGGCCACAATAGACATAGGCTTCGACGTAGTAGTTCTGTCCCGGTTTTACGAAGTCATCGATTCGTTGTGCAGCGCCGGCGTACCAGTCTTCGTCGCCGCCCGCGGTATTGTCCCCGCGCCGGTCGACGCGGATTGTCGTGCCATGGCCCAACACATTGGAGGACGCGGTGAGCCGGGCAGTGGGCGTGACGCCCGGCGGATTGCCGACCCAATTGTCGGTGCTCTGATCCATGGCGACATTTCGTCCCACGTTGGGCAACTGGGTCGTCAACAAGGCGTAGTCGATTCTGGATCCGTTGTCACGGTAGTAATCGAACACCGTCGCCCAGTCGGGCATGGAAGGACGCTCCGCGGCGGCGACCTGCGACGTCGTGCCTGTGTATGTCGATCCACTGACCGTCGTCGCCTGCACGCGGCCATGCACTGTCGATCCCGTGGCGCTTGCCGTGCCCGCCGAGATCAATCCCGAATTTGTTGCCCGCAGCACACCGCTGGTCACGCTGATCGCGTCACCGGCCGCAATGCTCGCGCAGACAACCGAGCGGCTCGGGGAACGAGTCGACTGTACGTACGACCCGCTGTTCCGACGAGCCAGCCGAACCGATGCCAGTCAATACGATCGAGTCGGTCGGATCGTCGGCCAGGCTGCCATCCGGGTCCTCAACTTTGAGCGTACAGTTCCCAATGCCGAGCGGACGGCCGGTGAACCAGGTTCCGTGCGGGTAGGAACTGCGCCAATTCGGGTCGTTCTTGATGGCGAGCATCCCCAACTCGATTGCCGCTTCGGCGTTGAGTTGGGCCTGCCGGATATCGGCCGAACAGGTCAACATCCGGTTCTGCACCCGCTGCAGCGCCAGCGCCGAAAGCGCAAGCACCGAGACGATCATCGCCGTGCCGAGCACGGCCAGATAGACGCTGCCACGGCGGTTTGAGTTGATTCGCAGGGGAGTCATTGGTGAAGCCTTCTATTGGTCGGCATCGGTGACCACGGCGTACTCGTCGGCGAGCACCACGCCGTTGTATTCGACGGTCACGCGGATTCGTTTGGCCCCTTGGTCGGTGCCGGCCGTCGCCTGGGTGGGATTGGCGGGCACGACGCGCTCGACCGTGACGCGTCGGCGATAATTGGCCCGGTCGGGTTTGATGGTGCCGTCCGCGTCTTTGGGTGGTTGCTCGTTCCAGCCGTTGTAGTCGTCGACGTCGTCGAAATTCGCCCGCGGCGCCGCTTCGCCTGGCTCCAGACCAAACACGGCCGCCCCGTTCGGATCGCGATACGGATTAACGAGGATTTCGGCCATCAGTTCGTCTGCCAGCCCGAGCGCGATGCCGCGGTTTCCAGCCGACTCGCTCGAGCGCGTCGTCGAGCCAAGCCCGTCGAGCGCAGCGACCGTCATCATGCCGACGATCAACGTCGAGATGATAACTTCCATGAGCGTTAGCGCCCGCCGCCCGCGCGGCAATTGCTGCGCACCGCTATTCCGCGACCCGCATTTCAACATAGTCATACTCGGCATTGCTGGTGTCAGCTAAAAACGTGAGGAATCGATTGTCGTTGGTCGCGGTGAAGACCGGATAGGAATACGTCCCTTCGTCGACGTCGTTGATCGTGAGATTGACGACGTTGGGTGTCGGCAGAATCGTGACCCGAAGGCGAACGAAATCACTGGATAAATTCTTGCGCTCGAACAGTTTGACGTCGGTTGCGTCATCCGATTTGCCGTAGAGCGAGACGGTTTGCGAAAGATCCGCCTGTTGCTGCACGCGGACTTCGAGCGGTCCGTGGTTGCCTCCTTGCCGGTCGGCGTTAATTCGCAACACGGCTCCTTTGCCACCTTGGCTGATGTTGCGGCAGCGTGCTTCGATCGTCGTCACCAACGCAAAATCGTTCTTCGCACGCGATTCGAGCGCACCGTTGGCAAGCCAAATTCCCCCTCCACCGCCGGAGTACGTGCCACTGTTCGCCATCACCCAGTCGGTCGTGCCATCCCGCGTGACGTCGTCACTGGTCGGGCTGCGATCAAAATCGGTTCGCCAATAGGCGCTCAATAACTCAGGCGTATTGAGCAGCGGCACACTGACGTTGACCCGCGACAGGCTCGCGTCGCCCGTCCGCAACATCAATTTCACGTGCGACGCAAACGTGCGCGTTACGTTGTACGTCGCGCCTGGTGAGTTGTAGGTGCCATAGAGCCGATAGTAAATTCGCCGACCGGGCATGCTCACCCAGGTCGAACCGCCATCGCTCGATTCGTTCACATGTCGAGTTGTGTTGTTGGCGATGTCGTAATACACGACCCGCCCGGCTTTGCCCGACTCGTTCATCGTGCCACTCCAGACCAAATCGTATGCGCGGTGGAGCGCCAGTGCCCGGACCGGACTGCTGAAAGTCGCGGTATTCCAATCGGTACTGCTCGTGAGGTTGCCCTCCGGGATCACGACTTCGCCCCGGATTTCGCTAGTGGGTCGAAAAGACGGATCGCCACTCGAGCGAAGCTGTACACGAAAAGTCTCCGACGAGCCGCCGCTCCTGCGCCCTTGAAACTCGACGCGCCTGAGATTCCAGCTCGTAGCGCCTGCCGGAGCGCCGTTGTAGGAAGACGGGTCGAGACGGAGCGCCGACAATTGTCCAACGTTTGCCGCTGTATAGTCGATGTCGCGTTCGACGTTGCCTGATCCCGCGGTATTGCTGGCCAGCAGCGTCTCCGCCGATTCGATCGTCGTCGTGTAGGTGTCGGTCTTGCTCTGCGTCGCTACCGTCAGTTGCAGATCGTCGACTCCTTGGATCACCTCTCGCGGCGTGCCACCGTTCACGGTCTTGAACAGGGATTCGCCTGGCACGCCCGACCACTCGTAGCGAATCCGTTCGGCGGTGCCGTCGTTCGTGCGATCGGCGACGACGAAATCCAAGACGCGGGCCGATCGCTCGTGGAAGAACGTGGCAAAACGCAAGTCGTTGGAGAACTCGTTGAGCGCCTCGGAAGCGTCGAGTCGCTGGGACGAAGCGATCGGCGCGTTGGCCACCTGGCTGGCGATCAGCATGACCGACCCCAAGCCCGCCAGCAGCATCGCGCTCGACACCATTGCGGTGACGAGCTCGACCAGCGTGTGGCCTCGAAGTGATTTTGGAGATCGTCGCTTGGCCGACATACGCACTTGTGGATCACGGGTTGGCGACCGTAATCTGTCCGTTGGTTTGGTTGATCGTGATGGTCCGCGTCTTGTCGCCGATTCGGAGCACGATGGTGCCGCCGACGGATGCATTTCCATAGCCATCAAAGGCGACCGACGTCGGCCCGCCGAGATTGAGGGTGACGTCGTCGAGCTCGTAGGGTGTTCTGGAAAGATCCACCGCATAGGCCTGACTCGAGCCTTGGAGGCTCCCGCCGGATGAGAGCGTGTAGGTGGTGGCATTGCTAAACGCCAATGTCTGCGGCAGGCTCTTCACGCGAGCCGCGTGTTGGGCTTGTTTCAGATCGAGCACTACTCGCCGCGCCGCGGTTTCAATCTCGTGATATCGGAGCGATGCATAAAAGCTGGGGGTAGCAGTTGCCGCGACGATGCCCATCACCAGCAAGACGACCATCAATTCCATGATCGTGAAGCCGTTGGGCTTTCGCGGGGAGAGATCCGCGCGCACGCGAGCAATCGATCCGCGTCGCGGCGCCTGCCGATTGAACTGCTCTCGCATCATGCCACCTATGGCGAGTCGGGCCCCTTCGCCCCTTCCTGGGGGCTATTGAAAACATAGCTCACTGCCGCAGATACCAGAGCTTCTCAGCTGATATTGCTGCGCACGGCCGCGACTGCACCTGGGCACAATGCCAACGGCACAATGTAAAAAAATCCGGCGAGCGAAATCAATTCAACAATTGCGGATCGTGCCGGTTGTGCTGAGCAGCGTTTGCTGTTCTTGGCGGCAATGGCTCGACATTCCAAGTCGCGACGTGCCCTCAATCGTTTGCGGCTTAGGTTGGTCCCCCCCGAAAGACGGCAGAATTCCGATCTTCGGAAGCCGCGCTTGCCTATTCGCAAGCTACGGTTTCCTAGAGATGGACAGAAGATAGCGCATGCCAGCCGTTCGTGAGGACGGGGCCAGCGATGGTCCGGTCGCCGTGTTGGCGGACCAGCGGTTGCACGCGAATAGGTCTCGAATGGGTCAGCTTCGAGTTCGTTGGGGGAATACTGAGATGCAAAAGCGTCAGGGTTTTACACTGGTTGAACTGGTCGTCGTGGTGATGATCCTCGGCATCCTCGCCGCGGTTGCCGCGCCGAAATTACTTGGTACCTCGGGCACTGCGACGGACAACGGCCTGCGCCAAACGCTTGCTGTCGTCCGCGATTCGATCGAGCGCTTTGCCGCGGAAAATGGCGGCGAGTTTCCCGGTACGGATGCTGCGTCGTTCAAGACGGCTCTACTGCCTTACTTGCGCGGCCAATTTCCAACGTGCCCCGTTGGCGCCAACAAAGATGCCGACGTCGTCTATGGCACCTCGAGTACACCAACTGGAACGACGGGCTGGCTATTCAATAGCACGACGGGGGAGTTCATCGTCAACTCGTCGAGCAACGACAATAGCACACCCGCCGTCGCCTATAGCACGTACTAGCATCCACACTGCATGCAGCGGACTGGCTAGTATGCGTTGACAGGGATGAATGCGGCCTGTTTGCTGAATGGGTGATTTATTCCGATTACCGAAAGTTTGCGGCCGCACACCGCCGATAGACATGTTTTGGAGAACTAAAGTTCTCGCATGGTAGCGCTGTGCTAGCATTTGTTGAAGGTCCGACGAAGGACGACGTATTCCCATGAGTGGCGACAAGGCAAAAATCCTGTTGGTAGAAGACAACGTCGCGCTGTCCGGCGTGATCAGCTTCAACCTGACCCGGGCCGGCTACCGAGTGACGGCGGTCAGCAACGGACGCGAGGCGATCGATGCCCTTGGCCAGAGCCGCTACGACTTGGTGCTTTCCGACCAACAAATGCCCAAGATGACGGGAATTCAACTCTGCGAGCATATTCGCGAAATGCCGGACCACTTGAACACTCCATTTATCCTGCTCACGGCCAAGTGCATGGAGATCGATGTCGCCCATTTGCGTCAGCGGCTGGGCATGTCGGCGGCACTGCCTAAGCCATTTAGCCCGAGCGAACTGTTGAACAGCATTGAAGAATCTCTGGCGTCGAACGTCAGCTGATAACTCGTCGTTGCAATTACTCAGATTGACTCTCGGAACGGAATCCGAATGTCGAAGAGCGCTTTACAGCTTCGTTTGCCGCGCCGCGTGACGGCCTATTTTCTGCTGTTTGGTTTGACAGCAGTGATTTGGCTCAGCGGCGGCGCTTTCTACATTGCGCAGGCTGTGAATCAGGCTCACTCGGAAAGCGCCAGCCTCCGCTGGTTGGGACGAGCCACTTCGCGGCTGAACCTCGAGTACGTCCGCAACGGCGATGCACAGTTTCAGGCAATTGTCGATGAACTCAAGACGCAAAGCGGCGCCTCCTATTGCGCCGTTCTCTCCAAGACCGGAATTTATCTTGCCCATTCCATCCCCGAGTTGATTGGCAAATCTGCCGCCGAGCACGTAGGAAGTATTGAACAGTGGGACAACACGGAACGGCTCGAGTATGTTGACGCGAATGGCGACCAGGTGGAGGAATACCGGGCGCCGTTGATAGCGGGCGGCCGGCAATTCGGCATGCTCGTCTACGGCGTTATGCAACCCAGTTTGTGGACCTATGTCTTCGGCGCCGCGCCACGCACCGCTGGCGATTCTCGGCCCGGCGTTCTGCATGGTGTTCGGGGCCGTACTCCTGAACCGCATGGTCCGACCTGTGGCCGATATCGAGCAGCAACTTACCCGCCTGGCGACCAGCGCGTCGGTCGAAGGCTGCGAATTGATGCCGGTGGCCGGGATCGGCGCCGCGGCGATGGGTTGGAATCGTGTCGTCAACCATCGAGCCACCGGTGGTCGTTCTGGCGGGCTGGACCAGCAGATTCAACAGTCCCTCGCCAAGGGCCGGCAGGGTCGCCTGGACGGTGTGCTAAACAGCATCCCCGACGGCGTCGCCACGACCGATGCAGTTGGCCAATTGACCTACACCAATCTGCCGATGGCCACCATCCTGGGCATGAACGACATTGTCGGCGCCACCGACGCGAACCACAGCCTCGGCAGTTCCCCGAAGTTGACGGACCTGCTGATCGAAGGCTGGCAGCTCTCGCCGAGCGACGCGCTGCTATCGTCCGACAACAAGGATCGGCCCGTCGTGACCGAACTCTCCCGCGTCCAAGACGGACAGCGCCGAGTGGTCCGCGTTGCCCGCCATCCGATCTGCATCGTGGGCGGCGTCCACAATGAATGTCATGTCTGGATCATCCGCGATGTCACCCAGCAAAAGATGGCCGAGGAAATGCGTGACTCGTTCGTCGACACCGCGACGCACGAACTGCGGACGCCACTGGCAAACATCAAGGCCTATGCCGAAACGCTCGCGCTCGCCGACATGATCGACGTCGAGCAGCAGAAGCAATTCCTCAACACGATCAACTCCGAAGCCACCCGGCTGGCCCGGTTCGTCGACGACTTGCTCAGCGTCAGCAGCATGGAAGTCGGTTCGATGACGCTCACCAAGCAGGTCACCGAACTGCACCGGATGCTGAACGAAGTGCTCAATAAAATCAAACCGCAGATCGAAGAGAAGCGGCTGACCTTCGAGGTCTCGATCGCCGAAAAGCTGCCCGAGCCACGGATCGACAAGGACAAGATTTCCACCGTACTCGTGAATCTGCTGGGCAACGCCGTGAAATACACGCCGGCGGGCGGCCGTGTGGCCTTCCGCGTCCACGCCACCGACCAAAACATCGAGATTGACGTCGAGGACACCGGCGTCGGCATCGCGGAGGACGAGCTGCCCAAGGTGTTCGACAAGTTTTTCCGCAGCGACGACCCGCGTGTCCAGGAACAAAAGGGCACCGGCCTGGGACTGGCGCTGGTGCAGGAAGTGGTGCGGCTGCACGGCGGCCGCGTTTCGGTAGACAGTGAAATTGACAAAGGCAGCACGTTCCAGATCGTGTTGCCAATAGGATAAGAGAGGCGCCAGGCGCTAGTTGTCAGGCGCTAGTCGGCGCGACTCGCGCCTAGCGCCTCCCAACTCGCGCCTTCCCCACCATGTTCGAACAAAAACGACAAGGAGCAATCGACGTCATCGGCGGTGGCGATCGGATCAGCGGTGAGCATGTCTCGGAGTTGGCCACGGTGCTGGGGGACTGCCTCAAGCGCGGCCAGCCGCGAGTGGTGCTCGACTTGCAGGGCATCGCCTTGATGGATAGCGCCGGGCTGGAGCTGTTGCTCGATACGCATGACGAGTGTCAACGGATGGGCGGCGCGATGAAGCTGGCGAATCCCGGTGCGCTTTGCAGCGAAGTGCTCAAAGTGACCGGCGTCGGTGCAAGGTTTGAAGTTTTTGGCGACACGGGTAGCGCCATTCGGAGCTTTTTGCTATGAGTTCGGTCACGGTTGACACGTCCAAAACTGCCGCTGCCACTGCGCCCCTTCCGCGCACTGGCACGCTTGGTCAGCTATTGGTCGGCGCCGCCCTGATCACGCCGCAACAGCTCGACCAGGCCCTGGCCGAAGGCTCGCAAAAAGGCCTGCGTCTCGGCGAAGCACTGGTCAACATGGGAATGGTCCAGGAAGAGGCCATCCTGCCATTCATCGAAAATCACCTCGGCATGCCCGCGACCCGCCTCCGCGACGGCATCATCGACCCGGTCGCGGTGCGGCTCATTCCGCGGCGGATCGCTGAGCGGCTCGACGCGCTCGCCCTGTTCAAGGTTCGCGACTCGCTCTGCGTCGCCATGGCCGACCCGCAGAATCTCGAGCAAGTCGACGAACTCGAACGCGTGACCCAACTCCGCGTCCGCGCGGTGTTCGCCTTCCGCAGCAGCATCCAACGGACCTTGCCGCGCTGTTACGACGAAGGCTTTGAAGTCGACACCGTGACCGCCGACATCGACGAAGGCGCCGTCCAGCTGCAGGCCGACGGCACCGACGTCGACCTGATGAACGTCGAAGCCCTGGTCGACGGTAGCCCGATCATCAACCTGGTGAACTACCTGCTCATGCAGGCGATCAAGGCCGGAGCGAGCGACATCCACATCGAGCCGAGCCGCAAGTTCTCGGTCGTCCGCTTCCGCGTCGACGGCCAGATGTACGAAGCCCTCCGCCCGCGACGCGACATGCACCCGGCGCTCGTCTCGCGCATCAAGGTCATGGGCAAGATGGACATCGCCGAGCACCACAAGCCGCAGGACGGACGTTTCCAGGTCACGGTGGAAGGCCGCGAGGTCGACTTCCGCGTTTCGACGCTGCCGACCGTGCTGGGCGAGAAGATCGTGCTGCGTATCCTCGACAAGGACAATCTCAGCTTCAACCTCGACCTGTTGGGCGTGCCGCCCGATATGCTCAAGAATCTCAAAGGGTTGCTGGCCAAGCCCTACGGACTGCTCCTCGTGACCGGCCCCACCGGCAGCGGCAAAACGACCACGCTCTATTCGGCGCTCGAGCTGATCAAGAGCGTCCATCGCAACGTTGTCTCGGTCGAAGACCCGGTCGAGTACCAGGTCGAACTGGTGAATCAGATCCAGGTCGACGATTCGCGGCAAATGTCGTTCAGCGTGGCGCTCCGCTCGATTTTGCGGCAAGACCCAGACATCATCATGATCGGCGAAATCCGTGACGTGCCGACCGCCCAGATCGCGGTCCAGGCCGCGCTCACGGGCCACCTCGTTTTGAGCACGCTCCACACCAACGACTGCGCGGGGGCCATCCACCGCCTGATCGACATGGGCATCGAGCCGTTCAAGATCGCCGCCGCCCTGGTCGGAGTGATGGCCCAGCGGCTGATCCGCACCGTCTGCCAGTCGTGCAAGACATTCTCCTATCCGTCGCGCGAGCTGCTCGAAACGATTCATTACAAAGGCGACCAGCGCCGCAGCTTTGTCCGCGGCGAAGGCTGTCCGAAATGTCACGATACCGGTTTTGTCGGTCGTACCGGTATTTACGAAGTGATGGTCGTCGACCGCGACATCCGTGAGCTGGTGGCTCGCGGCAGCGGTTCCGACGAAATCCGCGATTGTTACCGCCGTGCGGGCGGCAAAACGCTCCTAGAGCAGGGTATCCGCCTGGCGGAAAAAGAACAAACCAGCCTCGATGAAGTTATGCGCGTCGCCTATTTCGAATAAGCAATACTTGAAGAACCAAAGTGAGTAGGTGAATAGGTAGGTAAGTGAGTAGGTATCGAACTCTGTATACGCCACCTACTCACCTACTCACCTACTCACTCCGCCCCCATGCAATTCACCTACACCGCCAAATCGAACTCTGGAGAAATCCAGACCGGTCACATCGACGCCGACGACGTCGACATGGCGAAGCGCGCGCTGCGGGAAAAATTACTGTTCCCGATAGACGTTCGCCAAAAAGGCGCCTCCTCGGGATTGCCATTTTTCAGCGGCCGCGCCGCCAAAACGGCGATGCGAAAACGTGATCTGCTCACGGTCACCACGCAACTGGCGATCATGACCAAGTCGGGCGTCGATCTCGCCAGCGCGTTCGAGTCGCTAGCCAATCAATCGAGCAACCCACAGGTTCGCAAGGTGCTCGGCCGAATTCACGAGGATGTCACGGGCGGCAAGGCGGTCTCCGAGGCCATGCGGGCTCAGTCAGAAGTTTTCGGCGACGCCTACGTGGCCAGCGTCGCTGCGGGCGAAGCGGCCGGTCGATTGCCGGATGTACTCGGCCGGTTGGCCGAATTGGAACGCTCCGAGCTTCGCAACCGCGCCACAATTCGCACGCTGCTGGCCTATCCGATCCTGCTGGCCACGATTTCGTCCGCGGTCGTGACGGGCCTGGTTTTGTTTGTGTTGCCGCGGTTCCAGAAGATATTCGAGCAGTTCGAAGTGCCGTTGCCTGCCGTCACCCAAGTCCTGGTCGCGGTGTCCGACGTGATTCGCCATTTTATCTGGATCTGGGCGCCGCTCCTGGTCGCTGCGATTGCCGGCATCATCACGTCGCGCTACACCAAGTCCGGCCGCCGCTGGTGGGATGGCGCGATGCTCAACACGTTTGTGATCCGCGACATCACCCGGGCATTTTACATCGGTCGGACGTTCCGCCTGTTGGGCCTCATGATCGAGAGTGGCGTGCCGCTCTTGGAAGGCCTAAAGCTCACGCGCAACGCCATTCGCAATTCGCTGTACCGCGACTTGTTCCGCGATTTGGAAGAAGCGATCCTCAACGGCCGCGGTCTGGCCAGCTCGCTGATCAAAGCGGGATTCGTGCCGGCCGTGGCTGCCGAAATGGTCCTCACGGCCGAACGCACCGGGACGCTCGGCATGGTCACCGAATTGATGGGCGCCCACTACGAGGAGGAAGGTGAAACCCGACTCCGCGAGCTCGCCACGATGCTCGAACCGATGATCATCGTCGTGATGGGCGTGATCGTGGCCACGATTGTTATTTCCGTGATGCTGCCGATGTTCGACATTGCGAACCTGGCTCACTGACCCAGATATTGGAAAGGAACACGACATGACCTCGCTTCGAAATTGTTTGTGTGCCGCGGCCCTCATCGGCGCCGGTATGTTCATCGGCTCGAATGTCACCATGCCCTCGATCGCCTGGGGACAGATTGTCACCACGCCGCAGCCGCAGCACATGCTCAGCGGCGGACAGCAGTCGGTGCCAATCCTGCAAGATATTTCGGCCACGCTCAAAGAGATTGACGGCCGCCTGTCACGGATGGAAAGCCTCGCCAAGCAACTCGGCAACAAACGCTAGAGACTAAAACAAGGAAGTTAACCGGCGGGCTTGTCCCGCCGGGTTTACGACTCATGGAGGAGTCGCCCCTTTGGTGCTCGCAAATAACATCGGCTGGATCGGCGTCGACCTCGGGACGCACACCGTCAAGCTCGCGCAGGCGGTGCGCACGGCCGATGGCATCCGCCTGCGCCGCGCCGCGGTAATCCAGCGCCCCAACCCGTGGCCCGACGCCGACGGCCTGGCGCTCGACGAGCCCGACCCCTCGTGGCCCGAAATCCTCGCTGCGCTCGAGTGTGGCGACTTCCGTGGCCGCGACGCCGCTTGCCTGCTGCCGATGAATGTCTGCGAGCTCCGCGGACTGAAGGTGCCGCCAGGCGATGTCGATGAGCGGCGAGCAATGATCGCCAGCGAGCTGGCCGACGACGAAGGGGAACCGACCGGGCCGAGGGAATTCGACTATTGGGAACTGGGCGGTGAAAAGGGCATCGAAACGGCCGAGGGCTTCAACGTCAACGTGATGTCGGTCACGCGACCCTGGATCGAACAGGTCGCCGACGATTGTCAGCGGGTGAAGCTCGATTGCTGGGCGATCGACGGCACGCCGCTGGCCATGACTCGCGCCGTCGGGCTGGCAAGCCGATCCCGCGAAAACGACCGCGTCGTCGCCATCGACTGGGGCTTCTCAAATACGACACTAGCCGTCATCGGGCGGGGGCGGACGCTCTACGCGCGGCGGCTGCACGATTGCCAATTCCGCAAGTGCCTCGAGGCGATCGGCGACGCCCTCGGCGTGTCGCGCGATCATGCCCAGCACCTGGTGGCCGTCCATGGTGTCACGGCGCCGGGCGACTCGGCCGACGGCCCCGCAACCGGTGACCCGGCGATCCAGGCCGCCATCACCAGCGCGATCGCCGAAATTGCAGCTTCGCTGGTGGAGCAGGTCGAGCGGACCTTGAAATTCGTCGAGGTACAGCGCCGACAGCAACATCCCACGTCGCTCTGGTTGATGGGCGGCGGAGCAAGTTTGCGCAACATCGGCCCCTATCTTTCCGCTGCCCTCGATTTGCCAACTTCGAGTTGGAACGTGCCAGCCGCTCGCAACGCGGACACGAGCATCTCGGCTCAAGAGGCCGCGTTGTTTGGGCCGGCGCTTGCTCTTTCCGCCCTCGCCTGGAGGGCCGCATGAAGTCCGCGATCAACATGTTGCCGCCCGCTTACCGCCGCCAGCGGCTCGTACGAAGACGCGCCATCCAGTGGACCAGCGTGCTGTTGCTGACACTCGTCGCGATTGGCGGCGCCAGTTGGTACAAGCACCACGAATTTCAACGGCTCGAGCGGCAACGCGAGGCCGTCGCCCGCAGAATCAGGCCCATGCAGTTGATGCTCGGCGAGATCACGGACATGCGACTGCAAATCGAGGGACTGCAACAATATGAAACAATTGCCGTGGAAATCGAGCGACAACGACCCGTCCTCACGTTGCTGGGCGCGATGAGCGCGGCTGCCCGCCAGACGGACGGCAAGCTGCGCGTCACGGCCTGTCGAGTGGTCGATCTGCAGGCGATCGAAGTCGCTGAAACGCACGTCGGCGATGCCTTGCCGCATGGCACCGTGTCGCTCTCCGGCCTGGCGCTCGATCGTCAGACGGTGATCACTTTCCAAGAAGCACTTAGACAATCCGAACTGTTCGCCGACGTGAGGCTGATGAACTCGACGAGGCGCGACGGAGCCGGGCCCGAGTTGTACGACTACGAAGTCCATTGCGAATTATAGCCATTGAGCA
Organism: uncultured Planctomycetota bacterium; assembly: GCA_963847905.1. Taxonomy (GTDB): domain Bacteria; phylum Planctomycetota; class Planctomycetia; order Pirellulales; family Lacipirellulaceae; genus DASYDU01. The sequence continues at coordinate 873,174 of CAWKBP010000015.1, forward strand.
CTAAGTCATGAGTTCTGCAGTTATCGACGACAAAACGTTGCAATTCGGGCGCTTGCTCCATTACGGGGGCCTGGCGACGGTGCTCGTTGTCGGCGCCATTGCTTATAACGCACTCTATCTGCCTGTGGAAAAGCACATTCTCGAGACCGAGATGAAGATCGAAGAGATGGGAATCTCCGAGAAAAACGCCGCAGTGATTCGCGACGAGCATGCGCGACTGACAAGCAAGCTGCACGAGCTTGAACAGCGATTTTCCGCACTCCGCCAGCGCGTCCCCATGCGCGAGCAGGTCCGCGGCTTTCGCAATTCTCTGATCGAGTTGGCACGCGAAGAACACTTCGCGATCAACCTTGTTCAGCAGCTCGATTCGATCGCTGGACCCAGCTATTCGTCGATCACGCTCAAACTCGACGGGAAAGGAAGCTTTGCCAACACTTGCGGCTTCTTCTCGCGGCTGGCTCAACTGCAGCGGCTCTCCAAAGTCAAAGATCTGAACGTGACGATCGACTCGCACACCGACGAATACCCGGTGGAAGCGACGATCGAAATTTATTTCGGCCTCGTCGGCGAGCGCGCCGCACCCGGTGACGAGGAGACGACCCGTGGCTAACAAACAATCTTCGGCGCAACAGGCAGGCGCAACCCCCGGCAAGCTGGCGTTAGTCGGCGTGCTCGCGGTTGTGCTGCTGGGCGTGATCTATTCCAAGTATGGAGGCACCACCGTCCAAACAGCGCAGCCAGCGGCGCCGCGACAAGCGCCGAGAATCCCGTCAACTCCTGCACCCAAAACGGTCGAAACTCTGAGCGTTCCCGCGGCGGCGGCGAGCGAACCACGGAAGAAGACTGGCACAACCGATAGCTGGCAGTCGCCCGACCTGGCATCGGTGGTCGACTACGATCCGTTCCGTTTGCAGGCATCATTGCGCCAGGCGGACCGGGATTGGGAGTTGGCTCAATCAGCAGCCGAAAAAGCAAGGGCCGCCGCCGAACGTGCCAAACAACTCAAGGATGCCGCGCTAGCCAAGATGGCCGCGCTCGAACAAGCCGAACGCGACCGGCTGGCTGCGATCGAAGTGGAGCGCACGGCAAGCGAGAGCGAATTGCAGGGACTCAAAAAGCAGGGAGTCGGCGTCATCATCAAAAAGAAGGAAGAATTTGTCGCCATGGTCGGCGACCAGGAAGTTCGCGTCGGCGACGAGATCAACGGATTTACCGTAATCGCCATCGACGCTAATGGCGTGCAGTTGGTGAAGGAATTGAGGCCATGAGTCGGATGCGGCAAAAATTTCGAGCGGTCAGTGATCGCGTAGCAACGCGCCTTGTGCGGTGCTGCGCGGTCCTGGGGGGCCCGCTCCTAACGATGCTCGTCCTCGGCGCGCCGGCGCCGGCCCAGCAGTCCGGCACAGGTCAGTGGTTCGCAGGCGTGGAACGAGGAACCGACACGCCGGCGGTGGCCCATGCACCGCCTCCCGATCGGCGGTTGAATCTGCCAAACCGCTATGCTGGTGGGCTCCGTCTCGCGCAAGCTCAGGGTGGCTCCGTCACGCCACCAGGTGCGCCGGAATCGTTACCGCCACCGCGTGGAACGTCGAGGCCCGTGCTGCCGCCGCAAGCCTCCTCACGCATCGAAGGCACGTTGCCGATGTCCGGTTGGGATGCCGATGTCGACATTGCTCAAGGTGCGAACGGTCGCATCGACCGGCTCGTGGTCCGCGACGCCTCGCTCAGCAAAGTGCTGGCGCTGCTCGCGCAGACTTATCACCTCAACATCGTGGCCGCCAACGATATCGATGCCGTGATCTCGATCACGCTCCGCGACGTCGCCTTGGAGGAAGCGCTCACGGCGATCCTCTCCGTCGCCAACTACACCTGGGTCAATCGCGACGGCATCATCCTCATCACCTCGCTCTCCGACACCGGGCTGGCCCCGGGCGTCCAGGGCCGCGTGACCGAAATCTTCGAGCTCGATTTCGTGTCATCCGCCGTGATCTCCGAGACAGTCACCAACTTCCTCTCGTCGATCGGCAAGTTGACGGTGATCGAAAGCGATCCGACCGACAACCGTCGCACCCGCGAGATGATCGTCGTGGAGGATGTGCCCGAGGCGATCGCCCGCATCGCCAATTACATCAACCAGGTCGATTGTCCACCCCGGCAGGTGCTGATCGAAGCGCATATTTTGCAAGTCACGCTCCGCGACAACGAAAGAAACGGCGTCAATTTTAATGCCCTGGCCCGGATCGCCGGCGCGCGTCAACATCAAGACCGTCGGCTTTGCCAATCCGGTCGCCACGCCGGCTTTTCTTACGACCATCGATGGGACCGACCTCGATTCCGTCATCGAGCTGCTGCAGACGACCAACGATACCAAAACGCTTGGCTCGCCCAAGGTGCTCGTGCTGAACCAGCAGGAGGCGTCGGTCCACGTCGGCGAAGATCTCGGCTACCAGACGACCGTCACCTCCGAACTGCAATCGACCCAAGCACCGCAGTTCTTGCAAATCGGCGTGCTGCTGAGCATCACGCCGCGGATCACGCGCGACGATCGCGTCCTGCTCCATGTGCGACCTGAAGTTTCCACCGGTGCGATCGACCCGATCACCCAGGTGCCCAACAAGCGAACCACCGAGCTCGAAACCGACGTCATGCTCAACAACGGCGAAGGCATGGTCATCGGCGGTCTGATCGACGAGCAGGACCTGACCAACCAATCGAAGGTGCCCTACTTGGGCGATATGTGGCGCGTCGGCTTCCTCTTCCGCAAGTCGGAAGTTATCAAAGAACGCAAGGAAGTAATCATCGCCCTCATTCCGCGGATTCAACCCTACGAGCCCGACTATCAGGACTTCGAGGAAGGCGAATGGGTCCGTGCGGCCACGCCGCTCTTCAAGGGGCCGCTCTGCTATGTCGATCGGCCCTACGAATCCCATTTGCCGGACGGCAAACGCGTCGCCAAGACGTACATCCCGCCGCGCACCGTGTTGCCCGAGGCCTACCCCGGACCGTGCAACTACTGCGAAGCCCCGTGGCCGCGCTACTACGTGCCTAACAAACCGTTCCCGCAGCAGAATCTTGCGGAAGGGCGGGGAGATTACGGTGGCGAATTTTGCGGCGACACGGGCCTCAGCCAACCCGATGCGTGGGGCGGCCCCGACGTCGCCGGCGAGTTTGTCCCCGGCTACGACGCAGGCTACGGCGCCGAAGGCGGCTATGATTCCCAAGGCGGCCGTGGTTCCCAAGGCAGCTATGATTCCCCAGGCAGCTATGACGTCGGCAACGACTCGATCATCAGCGATCAACCGTAACCATCCTGTGAGTACCAGCATGGCCAAACATCTACAAGTCCCCAAGGAGCTCGAACGGCTCATCGAAAAGCGCGACGCCGAGAAAGATCGCCGCGCCAAAGAGGAGCGCACCAAGGCGGAAGACCGCCGCAAGAAGCGCCGCCGCAAGAGCGACCCCTGAACCCGATCAGCTGCCGACGTTCCAGGCGTCCTGTCGATACCGCTCGCTCACCAATTGGCCGACTCGCGCTCGCGGCCAATCCGTCAGTTCACACTCAGTCGGCCACGCCGATTCGATCGCGCCTTCCAACGATTCGCGCCCAGCGGCAGATTCGCCACGAAATCGCCATGCTCGCGCTCGCGTCGGTAATCCGGCTGCCGGGGTGCCGTCCGCAAACAAGCGGCGATCGTCGCCAGGTCGAAATCGTATAGCAGCGTCCCGTGATACAAAAAGTGCGTTCGCTTCACGCGCAAGCTGTTGCCGGAGAATTTGCGGGCCGCCTCCTGATCTCCGCCCGCGGCGAGTAGTACCAAATCGCTCGTCCCCGCGCGGGACACGCCGAACAGATGCGTCCCGAGCGCCGTCACCAGCCGATCGAGCACGTAGCCGTGCGACGCGTGGATGCCGCGGGCTTCCGGTCGGCGGTCGTAGCTGAGCACCACCGCGTACATCAAGCACCCCGGCCCCGCGACGATCGCCGCTCCTCCGCTCGAGCGACGCAAGATCGGAATGCCGCGCCGGGCACACGCGGCCGCGTCGACTTCTTCGGCAAAACGCGACGACCGCCCCAGCACAATCACCGGCTCCGGCGACTCCCAGATCCGCAAATACTCGGCGTCCGGCCCCGTCGCCTCCGCCTCATCAAGCAGCGCCTCGTCGAGCGCGAGATTTTCGGCGGGCGTAGCGAGCGTAAGCGACAGACGTTGCATGGCATCATTCTTTCTGGCGCCGTTCCTCAATCGTTCTTTCTGGCACGTTCCTTCTGTGGGATCGTTCTCGCATACCCACCCCGGCCGATGCAAGCCGAACCGCCGCTTCCGCACGGTTTGGCATCCGGTTGACGACGGCCCGGTGTCTGCGGGAAACTGGATGTTTCGCCATCCTGCTTGAGCCCCCCATGACCGACCAACCCCGACCCGACCAACCGCCGAATTCGGCGCCCACGAGCCCTATCCCGCCGCGCCGCCCGCCGCGCCCGGCCCCGCCAGCGGCAACGACATGCTGCCGCCGGTCGAGCCCCCCTCGGCCCGCTTCATCATTCAGCTGTTTGTTGTGCCGGCGCTGATCGTGATGCTGGTCGTCGGCGTCTGGATCGTCGTCACCTGGCTCGTCCACCGCACGACGATGAAGCCGGAAGATCTCATCGACGGCCTGCAGACGGCAAGCGTGGCCCGTTGGCAACGAGCGAGCGAATTGGCCGACCTCCTGCGAAACGAACGCTTCGCCGAATTCCGCAACAACGGCAAGGCGGCGACACAACTCGCGGCGGTCCTCGACCGCGAAGTCGACGCGGCGGGCGGCGGCGAGCGAATGGACGAGGAGAACGTCAATCTCCGCTATTTCCTCGCCCGGGCACTCGGCGAATTTCAAGTCGACGAGGGGACAGACATCCTCTTGAAGACCGCCACGGCCGACCGCGATCCGCAAGAAGCGCTCGTCCGCCGCGGCGCACTGCAGGCGCTGGCGATCCGCGCGTTTAACCTCTCGCAACTCGATCCGCCGCGCACGCTCGCCGACCCCAACCTCGAGCCAACGCTCTTCAAGCTCGCCACCGACGAGAATCCGCTAGTCCGCTCCGAGACCGCGTTTGTGCTCGGCCAGATGGGCACTCCGACGGCACTCGCCGAGCTGGAGAAAGTGGTCGGCGACCCCACGCCGACACCCGCTACAACGCCGCGCTCGCCCTCTCCAAGCATGGCAACGTGGCCGCGATCCCCACACTCGCCGAGATGCTCGACCCGGACGAGATGTCGAGCATCCGCGAAGAACCGAGCGTCCCCGCCCAGTTCTACAAACGCTCCCTCATCGTCACCAACGCCTGAAAGAGGTCGACAAACTCCACCAGGCGAATCCCGCCGCCGACTTCACCCCGGTCATCGATTCGCTCCAAAGAATCATCGCCGCCGACCCCGCCGCCCTCGAAAAGGCCCGCTTCCACCCAACGATCGTCCCGCGGGCCGAGGAGACGCTAAAACTCCTCGCGCCTGCCGAAAAGCAAATTCAATAGTCCAAGTCAATCGAGAACTATTGCCGATTTCAAACGATTCGTAGGAAAATGGGGCGATGAGCGTTTCGCAAAATCCATTCTTCGATGCCGCGACTTTCTTTGCCCCAGCCAGATCGCGCGGACTTGGCATTTCAGCTGCTGCAAAGTCTCGAGCAGCCGGGCGACGAAATCTCTGCGGACGAATTCGGCGCCGAGCTGCGAGCACGGATCGAGTCCTACCGTCGTGGCGAAGTTGGCAGCAGCAGCCTGGAAGAGGCTCGCGCGATCTATAGAGATCCGCTGGCTCCACCGCCAGGGCTCGGGGCAAGTGAGATCGCATTCGCATCTCACCGGCAATCGACGAGATTTCGTCGGCGGACATTTGTCCGGTTCAATAGCAAGCGGAGTCGCTCGGGAAGCGAGTATCTGGCGGCTGGCAGACGAAACGCTGTTCCGGACTCGAACTGAATCATGAGCTGGTCCACAACGACTACGCGACGCGATCCGGCCGGGCCGTTGCTCTATTCTAGCGTACTGGTGGGCTCGATTCCCCGTCAGCCCAAGTCCAGCTGGATCGCGACCGGGAACAGGCACCGCCGATCGCCTCGACACGGGAGCTATTGCCGGCTCTCAACTCCGACTCGATCCGAGTCTCACCGGTCGCCACCGATTGCCTTCAATCGGTTTGCGTAGCACAAGAGGCACCGATCACGGCTAACCGACCAAATCTGCTCAACGTTCGAACCCGCTCCATACGCCAGGCTTTCGTCCGGCTCTCAACTCTCGACTCTCGACCCTCGACTCCCGGGTACCACCGATTGCCCTCAATCGGGTGCTGCAGCACCAGAGGCACCGATCAGGCTAACCAACCAAATCGCTCAACGTTCGAACCCGCCCCATACGCCAGGCTTTTATCCGGCTCTCAACTCTCGACCCTCGACTCTCGACTCTTCATTGACTGAGCATCCGCACCGCCAGCTCATACGCCGGGCCGAGGCCGAAACCGTTCCCGCCCCGTCGCCGTCCCGCCTTCGACTCAGGCCTCTCAGCTTTCAACTATCCTGGGTCCTCGACTCCGGCCAGATTGCCACTTGGCCCACAACCGACAGCCGAAATGCAAGTCAGGAGCCCGCTGCTGATTTCAAGCCATCGCACTGATCGGAATCCTCGCTAACACACACTCGCCGGCCTTAGTGCTTCACAGCTACAATCGATCGATATTCGCTCGGTGAGGGCGTCCTTGTCCCTAGATGCTCAAACCACCATACTGGTTGGCGCAGCGCGAAATGGCCTTCCACGGACGCCGATTCATTGGAGTGTTGACTAATGGCAAAGTTAGGCGAAGTGTTCGGAATTTCAATACGGCCCGTTTTGAGCTATGTCGAGCGGCCCCAAGTTGACAATCTCTTTATCTCCGCCATTGGCGAACACCATCACATCGTCATTTATGGCTCGTCGAAACAAGGCAAGACTGCACTACGTCAAAAACACCTCGCGGAGGACCGGTGCACAATTATTCGTTGCGGCCCGAAAACCACAACGGAGCTAATTTATCAAAGTATCCTTCGTGATGCCGGTGTTAGAATCGAAACTTTCGAGACGGCTACCAAAACTATTGAAGGCTCCGTCAGCGCAAAACTTGGATTTAAAGCGTTTCTTCCGTGGGTTGCGAAAGCAGAAGTCGAAGGGTCATCGTGAGTCACCGGAGGGTCCCAGACGAGTTTGCAAACTGAGTTTGTAGGTTATGATTTTGCGGATGGCCAAGCGATCACAGAGCTGCTAAAGGAAGCAAGGTATTCGAAATTCGTAGTCCTTGAGAATTTTCACTATCTTTCAATCGATATACAAAAAGCGATTGCATTCGATTTGAAGACGTTTCATGAAGTTGGGATTCGCTTCATTGTTTTGGGCATATGGCAAGAGGCCAATCTTCTCCTTCTTCACAACGGCGATCTCGCCGAACGCGTGATAGATATTCCGGTTGAACCTTGGACTGAAATTGACTTCGATCGAGTCATACAGTCGGGAAGCCGTCATCTGAATATAGAGATACCGCCTACCGCCGTCGCGGAATTCAAAACAAATGCGTACGGAAACGTAGGAATGTTGCAGGAGTTTTTAAAGGTCTTTTGTGAGATAAATGAAATCACCGAGACGCTGACAGAAGTTCGACGGCTTGGAAATGGAGCAATTGTCGAACAAACATTTGCGAAGAAGCTCGCATCGCAGCGTGGTCGACTTTTGCAGGTGCTGCAAGGCATCGCCGGAAACAGCCGTACGGACGGAGATGACCCGTTGATTTTGCCGTACTACCTAGTCAAAAGGCGCTCCTTAAAACGAATCTTAACGAACTTCAGGAAGGAATGAGGCGTCAGGGGTTGCTCGAACGAATCCGTTCGGTTCACCATCGGACAGAAAAAGATACGATCCGTGGTTCGGACATTTCGCATCTCTTGAAGTGCCTCTCCTGATCACCAACGAGACATGCAACCACCTTTGCTGTACTACGATTCGAATCAGCAGCGCCCTTCAAATCGTCGATAGATCACAGTTTTTTGCCCTATCACGACTAAATCGAGACGAGCTACTTGACGAAATATCAAATCCATTGAACCAATACGACTGATCGGGGCCAGCGGAAATTAAAGGAGACGGGACGTCACTTCGTCAACAAGATGGCTCCCGCCCCCGTGAAATTCAAGGACTGCAGAATCCTTGTTATGCGTCAAGGATCGCTGCCATGACCGTCAAGACCGAAATCGAACAGCAACTCGAGGCCTTGATCGCAATCGGCGAGCGGCTCAGTGCGTCATACCATCGGGACGGCCGCGAATTAGTCATCAGCTATGCGTCATCTGAGTCTGAAACGTCGCTACGTGCGTTCTATACAGGTGCCGTCGCTGCAATTGGCCGTATTGCCGGAGAAGACAGCGACTATTATCGTGCCGGTGCCGGAATTGCCGACCAAGGGGTCGTTTCGAAACCCGGAGCTCATCCATCTCTCATTCCCGGAGTGACCGGCGCTCTTATCGCCTTGCGTGATTCGGTGCGGGCTGAGCTGACCTGCAATCGCTCGAAGCCCGTCTTACCGCAAACGTTCACGATGATTTGCTTGAGCAGGCCCGCACGTTGCTAACATCGAATTACCACGTCGCCGCGATGGTCATCGGCGGCGGTGTCCTTGAGAACCATTTGCGGAAACTCGTAATCAACCAGAGCCTCACATGCAGTGGCAGCGGCTCATTGTCGAAATACAACGATCTACTCAAGGACTCGGTGTATCCGCAAACCGTTTGGCGACGTATTCAAGCCATCACAGACATTCGCAACCACGCAGCCCACGGCGACGCGGGTGCGGTAGTACCAAATGACGTCAAAGATTCCCTCGGATTTATCACTCGTGTCATGACAGACTACACGTGATGAGCAACGCATAACAAGGCGGTTAACCCGAGCTGGCGCATTTTAAGCGTGTTCTGAAATCAACGCTTCCTGACCGCTGCCGGTTACCTTAGTCGTTATTCATTAGTATGAACGGCAACGATCCCAAATCAGAGCGATACGAGTGGACCGAATCTCGGATTTGGCTCGATCTGTATCGACTGCTTGCATATTTCCATGCGAGTCCCACGCTTTACCATATGAAAGATGAACTCGACATGGAATATCCATCGATCGAGAATTTGAGAGCGACATGCGAAAAGGCAGAAATCCACGAAGTACTCTTCTGAAACTCGCTGCCGGATTCCGCGTCCAACAAGGTCAGCAACCGAACATTGATGGTCAAACTGGGCCGTCAAACGCCAATCCTTGGCACAACGACTGTGGCCTCTTTTGGCCAAACGTGGTTGACGATACAAACGAACGACTTTCCCTCCTCGCGAGGCGTGCAACAAGATAATTCACGCAACGGCATTAGAGCACGTATACGCCGAACAAGCCGATCGATTGCATTATTCATTGGTGCGATGATTCGCCTTCATGGTCAACGGAACAACAGAAAGTGGGAAGGCGGAATTGGACATAATCAAATTTGTGGATTGCTTGTTCTACAACTACGACGGTGCATAACCATGCCGTGGGCCAGAAAAGGTGGTAAAAGGAGCTTTGTTGCATAGCCAATGACGCTGATCGCTGACGACAGCGGGCCGACAGCAGCTCGTCCCGGCAATCCACAATCGCCAGAATTCTACCGCGTTCGTGGAAAAGCAGAAGAGCGGAGTGCCAAGAGTGGAGAGCCAAGCGGGACAGGGTCATCCGCCAATCCCCAATCGATCTGCGGCCATCGGTGAAATCTGCGGCAAAAAACTTGGCACCCAAGAAAAAGCCATTAGCCATTAGCCGTCAGCTGTCAGCTGTTTGGCTCTCCGCCCTAAGCCCTCAGCTCTCCGCCAATCCTGCCCCCAATACCGTGTCCTCTGTGAACTCTGTGGTGAAATCCTAAATCCTCAAGGCACCACCGCGATCGTGGAAAAGCAGAGAGCGAAGTGCCCAGTGCGGAGAGCCCAGTGCGGAGAGCCAAGCGGGACAGGGCCATCCGCCAATCCCCAATCCATCTGCGGCAAGAAAAACTTGGCGGCCTGGGCGGCACCAAGAAAAAGCCATCAGCCCGTCAGCTGTTTGGCTCTCCGCCCTCCGCTCTCCGCCCATCCCGCCGTCGGCCACTCTTCCTCGCGGGCACCGAGCAGGACGCTTGGTCGACGGCGGTTTATCCTGAGCAGCATCGAAGTGGCTCCCCTGTCCCCCTTGGCGTCCTTGGCGCCTTGGCGGTTCAATCTTTTCGCGCCTTCTCGTGCCTCTTCGTGGCTGTCTTCGTATCGTCGTGACCTCGGTCGTGAGAATTCCAAGCCACTACCGCGGTCGTCCTTTCTTCCTCGCCAGCTCGGCGCACTCCCTTGCTGGCCGAAAATAATCGTTGAATCCACCCACGCCGCGCGATACAAAGGGCAGTGTACAAATAGGCAGGATGAGAGCATGGAGCATGGGGCATGGAGCACGGGGCAGGGAGTCATGGTATGGCTCTCCGCACTTGGCTCTCCGCACTCCGCGAGTGAGCGCGAGACTTCGAAAACGACGAGGCGATAAAACTAAATCGTTTTGTCGCCTCCTCGGCAATTATTGAAAAAGCGACAATTCACAACTCGCAGCCAGAAAACAACTTGCGAGAGTCGCGTCGCGCCGGGCAAAAACAAAACTCAAAAATCCCCGAGCGGCAGCGGCGTTTTGTTTCTGCCCGTGCAAAACCGCCGAACAAAACCTGCCCAACAACCCGTCGCCTTCCTACCCGATCATCAATCAACAATCATCATTCATCGATTTCTCCGCTCCCTCCGCTACCTCATGTTCCAATTCTTCTTTGAACAGAAGGCCGCAGAAGAAGCAGAGAGGAGAAACCAGTCGCCTTCGACCGAAACTTGACGCCTTCGCAAAAACCCCGAAGATTTTCGAAGACGACAATCAACAACCCGTCGCCTTCTTACCCGATCATCAATCAACAATCATCAATCATCGATTTCTCTGCTACCTCCGCTCCCTCCTGTTCCAATTCTTCTTTGACAACAGAAGGCCGCAGAGGAAGCAGAGAGAAAAACCTGGCGTCTTCGCCCGAAACTTGACGCCATCGCAAAAACCCCGGAGATTTTCGAAGACGACAATCAACAACCCGTCGCCTTCCTACCCGATCATCAATCAACAATCATCACTCATCGATTCCTCCGCGCCCATGAAAACTCCACCCGAAAAGTGCCAGCCTCGAAGGTCCGCCTGTAGCGGTTATGCCGTTTAGGCAATCGCGCGGCCGCGATTTTTCACGGTGAGTTCCGGCAACAACCGTTGCTTTCAGGCAACGTGTCGGCAGACAATTAGTGGGACTTGAATTTTTTTAAGCCCCCTTAAACCGTTGCCTGGTGAGCACTTGAACCGCTGACAGCAGAGAATCACGCTTTTGCAGTCATTTGCCCCAAGCTGTTTTGTCACGCAAACTCCAATTGAGGCACTATCGCTCCGGCTGGGTCCAGATTGAATCGCCGTTGCGCCTCGAGTGCAGATACTCTCCAACTTCCTTACGGGTCGGGTCAATCATGAACAGCTCTCTTCGCTCTTGGGTCGGACTGCTTGCGCTCGCTCTGTGCGGCTCGGCCGCGTCGGGCGCCTATGCACAATGTGCGTCGTGCGGCGAAACCGCGGTCTACAAAATCGTTTGCCAGACGGTCTACGAAGAACGGCAAGTCACCGCCTATAAGCAAGAGTGCGAGACGGTGATGGACCAGGTCGAGGTCACTCGCCAGGTGCCCGTCTGGGAGACGCAGGCCCGCGAGCGCCGCTTCACCGTGCTCAAGCCGGTCAGCGAAACCTCGATGCGCGAAGAACGCTACACCGTGCAGCGGCCGGTCTACGAAACCGTGATGCGCGACGCCAGCTACAACGTCGTCCGCAACGTTAGCGAAACCTCGGAGCGCGAAGAGCGATTTGTCGTCCAGCGCCCGGTCACCGAGACCGTGATGCGTGAAGAGCGGTACGTCGTCCAGCGGCCCGTCACCGAGACGGTGCAGCAAACGCAGTATCGCACCGTGATGAGCCCCGTCACGACCTACACCACCCAATACGCCGATCAAGGCTGCTTCCAGGACCAGGTCAGCCTGCGTGCCGGGGACCAGATCCTGGCCGCGGCTTGCCTGGGGCCAGCCGCAGACGTTCTGCGATCCGGCCACCGGCGCCGCGACCACCGTCCGCGGCGGCCTGGCCTGGGTGCAGACCACAACGCCCGCCACCCAGGTCGTCAACCGCGTCTGGAAGCCGAACGTCGTTGCTGTGCAAGTGCCGCAGACGTCGTTCGTCGCCCAGCAGGTGGCCGAGTGTGTGCCGGTGCAAGTCTGTAAGATGGTGGCCGAGGAACAGGTTCGCCAGGTGCCGATGCAAGTTTGCAAGATGGTCGCCGAAGAACAAGTTCGCAAAGTGCCCGTCACCACCTGCCGCCAGGTAGTCGAACGCGTCGAGCGCCAGGTGCCGGTGCAGGTTTGCAAGTACGTCACCGAAGAACGCGTCCGGCAGATTCCCGTGACCACCTGCAAGGTCGTCCGCGAAGAGCACGTCGAGCCGTATGAAGTGAAGGTCTGCCGTTACGAGACCCGCAAGGAGACCGTCGAGGTGCCGCGCGTGGTGACGAAGCAGGTGCCGGTCACTTACACCTACCGCGTACCGAAGACGATCGTCATGAAAGTGCCGGTAGATCCTTGTGATGGCTGAGGCCGTGCGACGGCTAGAAATTGACTCGAGTCCATTGATTCCACAATTCCTTGGGGAGACGTTTACCGACTGCGGTAGACGTCTCCCTTTGTCATTTTGTCCGGTCCCGGCGGCGGCCTGTGCGAACCGGTCGAAACACCCCGCGGGCCTCGTTGACATCCAGCTATCAGCCGGTGAGACTAAAGGGCTAGCTGCGTGGGAAAAGGCGGCCCCCAGTCACCCATCGGCCTTCGTGCTCGGCGGCATCGAACCGCGGCCGACGCTGGTGCACAGGCGGTCGGGCCATGCACGGTGCCACTCCAAGGCCAGGACGAAGCGTGAGCGTGGGTAATAGCGAGAAACACGAACGACTGCTCGACGGCTGCCGCGTCGCGCTCGTGGGCAAGCTCGCCGGCATGTCGCGCCGCGAAGCGGAAGATTTGATTCGCTCTCATGGCGGTTCGATCCATGCCGAGATCAGCGCCGACACGGCGCTGGTGATCCTTGGCGACGAAGCGCCCGGCGGAAAGACCATCGCCGCGACCGAAGCGGCGCTCGACGACGCGGCCCGCCTCGCCTGGCACGAAGGTCGGCTCGAGATTCTCCGCGAGTCAGAACTCTGGACGCGGCTCGGGCTCGTCGACGCGGGACCCGAAGTGCAACGACTCTACACGCCGGTGATGCTCGCCGAACTGGTTCGCGTGCCCGTGCGGGCAGTCCGCCATTGGCACCGCAAGGGGCACCTCGACGCGGAGCGTTCGGTTGGCCGGTTGCCGTACTTCCACTTTGAACAAGTCCGCGTCGCTCAGCGGCTCGCCGAGTTGCTCTCCGCCGGCTGCTCGCTCTCGCAGATCGATCGCAAGCTCGACGAACTTGCCCGACTGCAGCCCGACGCCCTGCGGCCGCTCGCCGACACGTCGGTCGTCGTCGTCGGTCGTCGCCTCTATGTCCGCCACGGCGAACAACTCACCGAGCCCAGCGGCCAACTGCTCATCGATTTCGACGCGCCGCGAGAGCCGCTCGACCAAACGGATGACGCCGAGGCTGCGACTCTGCCTTTCACCACCGCGGCCCGAGAGGATACAGCGTCGACCAGCGCCTTCGGCACCGACGACCTCCGCTCGCTCGCCGACGATTTTGAACAAAGCGGCGAGTCCGACCGGGCGATTGAAGTCTATCGCTCGATCTTGATGTCGGGCGACTTTACGGCCGAAGACCACTTTTCGCTCGCCGACCTGCTCTATCGCAGCGGCGACTTGGCAGCCGCCCGCGAACGCTACTACGCCGCAATCGAGCTGGACGAAAACTACGTCGAGGCCCGAGCAAACTTGGGTTGCCTGTTGGCCGAGCAGGGGGAGAACGCGCTGGCGGAGGCTGCGTTCCGCGGTGCGCTCGAATATCACCCTGATTTCGCCGACGCCCATTTTCACCTCGCCCGCCTGCTCGACGCTCAGGACGACTCGCGCACCGCGTCGCACCATTGGCGGCGCTTTTTGGAACTCGCACCGGCCAGCCCCTGGGCCGAGGAAGCGCTCGATCGCACGGGCGCGGTGCTCTCGGCCGATTCACCCATTGATGCCGCGCGATGAGTGAGATCCTCTTTAAATATGAACAGGTGGCGCCCACGACCTGGGCCTATCTGTCGTCGCTGCTGACGATCGCGCTCTACTTCAAGTTCAGTCGTTTTTGGAGTGTGCGGAATCTCGACCTCTTGATGCTGCTGTTGCTCGGGCCAGGCCTGCTGCTGGTGCAATACGGCATGGACCAGCGTTTCCCCAACGACCACACCCGGCTGATCGAGCACGTCGGCTACATCTGGCTGTTCGCCGCCAACGGCTGCCTGCTGTTGCGGCTGCTGTTGGATGCCGCGATGGTCCGGCGGCCACTCCTGGAACCGAATCTTTCGGTTGGCGGACTCGCCTTCCTCGGCATCTCGCTCTATTTGTTTCTAATGGGCAACGTCGTCACCGGCACGCCCGGCGCGACCGACATCGCTGGCTCGCAGCGGGCCGATCAGTTGCAGAACCTCGAGTCGTCTCAGACCGAGCTGACCTCGCTCAAGACCCACGGACCCGGCTTCCCGCTGATCTATTTGTTGCCCCACATCTCGACCCAGTCGTTGCTCGGCGATCGGGCGGAGGACATCCGCCGTGTGCCCGACACGCCACTCTACTCGGTTCGCAAAGTCAATGTCGTCACCGCCCAGGTGATGGCGATCCTGTCGCAGTTGGCGATCGTGCTCGGCATCGTGCTGATCGGCCTGCGGCACTTCGACAACATCCGTGCCGGCATCGCCGCCGCGACGTTCTACCTGCTGCTGCCCTACACCGCGATGTGGACCGGGGCGGTCACGCATGCGCTGCCGGCCGCGCTGTTGGTTTGGGCGGTGCTGCTCTATCGCCGGCCGCTGCTGTCGGGCGCGATGCTCGGCCTCGCGTTTGGCACGATCTACTATCCGATTTTCCTGTTGCCGCTCTGGATCAGCTTCTACTGGCAGAAGGGCGTGGTGCGTTTCTTGCTCGGCTTTGCGGCGACCGTGGTCGTGCTGATCGTGACGCTGGCCTTCTCGTCGAGCGGCATGCCAATGTTCCTTGATTGCCTCAAGCAGATGTTCGGCGTGCAATTCCCGATCGCCGAGGACCTCCGCGGTGCTTGGCAGTTTTGGAACACGGTCTACCGCTTCCCAATCATCGCCGCCTTCATCGGTCTGAGCATCAGCTTCGTCATCTGGCCGGCGCAGAAAAACCTGGCCACCCTGTTGAGCTGCTCGGCAGCGCTGATGCTGGGCACGCAATTCTGGCACGCCCACACCGGCGGCGGCGTGGCGCTCGCCTGGTACCTGCCGCTCCTCTTGCTGACCGTTTTCCGCCCCAACCTGGAAGATCGCGTGGCGACCGCCGTGGTGAAGTAGCGCTCGCACTCGCCGCCTACCGACCGGAGCCGCCAAGGTCGCCAAGGTCGCCGAGCGGAAGATGTCATAGTCGGGCCGACGGTGACATGCTTTCCGTGTGTCATGCGGTGGGGGGCAAGCGAGTATGCCGCAGATGACGCCGAAGGGGCGCAGATGGAATGATGGGTCAGTTAGGCAGTCGGCCGCGAGTGCATTTTGAAGAATACGGGTTCTTCCCCTCTGATTGGGAAGGGTGAGTGTTGCCGGATTGCCCCTGTACTCCACATCCGTCGTGGAATAGACGCTAGGAAACCGTCTTCTTCTGGTAACCCCTAAAACCGAACTTAGTCGCTTCGCTTGTGGTGATGGGTGAGTGTCCCCGATTCAATCCCGATTCAATCGTCCACCTAGCTAGCCTCTGTCATCGGGCCCACTGTGAAGATTTCAAAGCACTGCTCCGCCCGTACCTTGACACGACCTCGGATTAGCTGGCCGAATCCAATTTCCGATAGAGCATTCGGCGGAAGTACATCGTTATGCCATCCACAATGATAAACCTCGTTTGAGACAGGCTGATCTACGTTAAATCATCCTCTCCCAATACTCGTTGTGAAGTGTGTCGCACTCGAACGATGCGAATCTCACCTTCCTCGATCGTGAACACGATCCGATGGGTCGGGCGACGGCCGATGCCAAACAGCAGTTCTCGCAGCCCCGTCGGATGCAAGTCACTTTCGCTCGCGTGCCGACATCTCTCAGGCGATTGCCTCAAAGAACGGATCGCCATCCAGATTTCTTGATACCATCGGTTCGCTTGTTCCGCCGAGCGATTCGTCAGCCACCAATGATAACTTGATTCGATGTCCGCCTCCGCTCGTCGCGTGATATGGAGTGGGTACATCAGTTCCCTGCGGCAATGTCGTTTCGCGACCTGAAACTCGCGATCGAACTCGTCGAAATGGCGTACGCGGCCCGCCTTCAAATCCTCCAGTCCCTCCTGGATCGCAATCCGCTCCGCGTCACGGTCCAGTAAATTCTGGACGTAAAGCTCGACGCTCGCAAATCCAGCAGCCAACGCCTGATCGAGTACAAACTGCTCATTGAATCCATCGAGTTGCATCGGAGTTCTCCCGCGTTACATCGTAACATCGAGCAATTCAGCAAGTCAAAGCAAGTTTCCGACCGTACAGAGTGGTCATTTCAGTGCGGGTGTGCATTAAAACTAGATCGGTGGCATGCATGCCCGTCATCAGTATTGCCGGATCGCGCGAAAAAACTGACTCGAGGTGAATCCGAAATCGCGGTCGGAGACCGCTCCCACAGACGTGATTGGCGATGCATGCCTGGGCGGCGACGTTGTTCGCCGCGCGGCAGCTATTGATCCCGTCGCAAGTCGACCGGGTGGGCCTTCGCTTCGGCGGTGAGCCAGTTGCGCCAGGCTTCCTGGTTGAAGCCGAAGTTGGCGCCGGTGAGTTTGCGGAGGGCGGCCAGCACGGCGGGGTTCTCGACGGGGCGGGAGACCACCTTGGGCGGCGCGCTGCCGAAGTTCATCGACGTGCCGCCATCGGGCGTAAACATGTACGAGTGCTGGTTGGGCGAGCCGCCCCCTTCGACCGTCTTGTGTTTGGTGACGACCGCGGCGATCAGCGGGCCGATCGCGTCGCGGTCGCCGATGGTGCCGAGGGCCTCGGCCGCGCGGTTGACGATCAGATTGTCGTTGCTGCGCAGGGCGCGGACGTAGGGGCCGGCGAGACCGGGGCGGCCAGTGGCTAGGAGGTATTGCAGCGCGGCAAAGCGGAGGTCTTCGTCGGGGTCGTGGAGCGACATCTGCACCAGCTTGTCGAGCACCTCGGGCGTGTCCATCGGGGCGGCGACGTCCATCAGTAGCCGGCGGACGTTGGCGTTTTTTTCCTCGTCGATCAGGGCCACGACGGCCGGGGCGGCTGCGGGATCATTCAACGCGCGAATCTCGGCGAGTGCTTCGTCGGAGCGGTCCTTGCGGCGGCCAGTGAGCCAGCGCCGCCAGCGCTCGAGCTGGTTGCGCCAGTCGGCGTCGGTCTTCTTCTCGGCTTTGGCCTGTTCGAGCAGCTCGATGTGCTGGCGGGTGTAGTATTTGCCGTCGTACCAGACGAGACCGCGGGCGGCCATCACGTCGTCGCGCGACTGCCAGCCGTTGTTGCCCTTCTTGTGGCCGAGGGCGAGGTGGGCCCGCTCGTGGTTCGGATCGAGCTCGAGGATCTTTGCCAGCTCGTCGCGATACTCGAGCACGAGCTTGTTTTGGCGACACCAGTCCGCGAGCTGCCAATGGGCGTCGGGCGTGTCGGCCACCGCGAGCGAGCGCTGGTAGTATTCGTCTTGCTGTTCGGTTTGCGGCACGACCCGCACGACTTCGCCGCGCGAGATGGCCACGCGGCCGCCGCCGGTGGTGGCGATCTCGACGCTGGTTGCGGTTTTGTCGCCGGCGTTGGTCACCTTGCCATGCAGCTTGCCGCCGCTCTTGAGCTCGACGATGTCGGCTCGGGCCACACCCGCAGCGCAGGCGAGCACAAGCGACAGGCAAATGATGGATGCAGCACGCATGGGTATCCGCTATTCTGGTCTTCTGGCTAACAGCTGACGGCTAACCGCTAATAGCTCCTTCTATTATACCCCATGAGCCAATCGACCGAACAACATCGTGCCGAGGCCCCGAAAGCGGTCCGTTGTGCCGTAGTGACGGTGAGCGACACCCGCACGCTGGAGAACGATCGCGGCGGGCAAATGCTGGCCGAGAGCCTCGCTGCTGCCGGCCACACGATCAGCCGCCGCGAGATCGTGCCGGACGATCCGAACCGCATCCGCGCGCTGGTGGAGGAGCTGGCCGACGGGGCAGTGCTCGACGCGATCCTCATCACGGGCGGCACAGGCATCGCGGCCCGCGACCAGACATTCGAGACGGTGAGCAGCATGCTCACCAAGACGCTCCCCGGCTACGGCGAGATCTTTCGCATGCTGAGCTACGAGGACATCGGCCCCGCGGCGATGCTCAGCCGCACGATCGGCGGCGTGATCGGCCAGGTGGTGCTACTGACGATGCCGGGCAGCCCCGCGGCGGTCCGGCTGGCGCTCGACAAGCTGATCCTGCCGGAGCTGGCGCACGTGGTGTACGAAGCGCGGAAGTAGATTAGGAAGCTGTCGGCTTTCGGCAGTCAGCTATTGGCCGGCGGTTGTCAGCCGTTGGCCGCCGTTTCGGCCTCCGCCATCGCTTCGGCTTCGGCGATCTCGAAGCCCTCGGGCGGGCCGCCGGTGACTTTGTCGATCCCGATTCGCTTTTCCAGCTCGGCGAGGATCTTGTCGGTCGGCTCGCGTTTGAATTTGAAGTCGTCGATCACGAACGTCCGCTTCTTGCCGCCGTCGTTGTATCGCAGCTTGGCGATTCCCTTGTTGCGCCACTGCCGCTTTTCAAGCGACTCGGCCTGATCGAATGTCACGCTCTGGCCCCAGCTTGAGGTGAGGCCGCTGTCGTCGAGCTCGATCCAGCGTCCGCGGGAGCGAAATACGGCGAGCAGCGGAAAGAATCCGACGACGCCGGCCAGCCCCGCCATCCAGAACTGCATCTTCACATCGACTTCAAATTCTTCCTCGGTCTTGGACTTCGTCGGCGGGGAAGTCGACCAACCGCGCTCGATGGCTTCGGTATCCCAGTCGTCGCCGCGCCCTTCGTCCAGCAGCTTCTCGAACACCAGCGCCTCGATCTTGCGCGAGCGGATAGGCGATGAAACCGTCGTACAGCGCCCAGCAAGCAAACGCCCAGGCGGCGAGTCCGATCAGTAGAAATCGCAAGTAAAACCGCGGATCACGTTCCGCCCGGATCGTCATGGCTCTGTTCCTTGGGAGGGCATGCGAATAGATAGATGAAGGCCGATGGAATCCATCGTAATGGCCGGGGAGCCGTTTTGCTACCCGCAGAGCGCCGGTGGGCAGGCGGTCGAGCGGCCGCCGAAGTTTGCGGAACTCAGGCAATCACTATAACATAAGTAAGGAGATCGGCCGCGGCGGCGGGGTTGCGCGGCAATCGGCCCGCGGCAGGAATTGTCGAACCGAGAGGCCGTCGGTTTTACGGGGCGGAGGCGGAGATGGGACGGTTTGTTTGGTTTGGCGCGGCTATTCTGCTCGCGCTCTGTTGCGGAGTCGTTCCGCTCTCGGCCGCCGAATACTATGTCGCACCCACAGGCAGCGACACCAATCCCGGCACCTTGGCGTTGCCCTTCGCCAGCATCGCCCGCGGACAAACGGCCGCCTCGGCCGGCGACACCGTCTGGCTCCGCGGCGGCACCTACCAATACACCGGCACCACCGGCAGTGCGAACGCCGTGCTCTTCAACAAAAGCGGTACGAGCGCCAACCCGATCAAGTACTGGGCCTACCCCGGCGAGACGCCGGCGTTCGACTTTTTCAACTATCTGCCGCAGGAGCGGATTCGCGGCTTCAGTGTGCGGGCCGATTGGCTCCACTTCCGCGGGATCGAGCTCCGCGGCGTGCAGCAAACGATCACCAACGTCAACGAGTCGTGGGGCATCCGCGTCGAAAACGGTGCCGACAACAACATCTTCGAGCGGCTCAATCTGCATCACAACGAAGGCCCCGGGCTGTTCATTCAAGACGGCGGCAACAATCTCGTCTTGAATTCCGACTCGCATCACAACTACGACCCGGATCGCGGCGGCGAGAATGCCGACGGCTTCGGCAGCCACTCGAACGACAACGGCAACATGTTCATCGGCAACCGCGCCTGGGAAAACAGCGACGACGGCTTCGACTTCATCAACTCGCGCGGCAACGTCGTGGTGATGGACTCTTGGTCGTGGCGCAATGGATACGTCCCCGGCACACAGAGCGGCGCCGGGAACGGGGCTGGCTTCAAGGCAGGCGGATTCGGGCTCGACTCGAACACGTTTCCCGCTCCCGAAAATGTGCCCCGCAATCTCGTCGAGGGAAACGTCGCGTTCAACAATCGCACCCAGGGGTTCTACGCCAACCATCACCCGGGCGGGCTCGATTTCATCAGCAACACGGCCTACGCGAACCCGCGCGGCTTCGACCTGCTGGCCGACGTCGATGCCGCAAACGTGGCCGGCCGACCACTACCTCCGCAACAACAACGCCTACGCCAACAGCACCAATCTTGCCAACGCCACGCTCGCCGACATCGACAGCCAGTTCAATTCCTGGAACTTGCGCGGCGGCAGCGGCTCGGCCAGCGATTTCTTGAGCCTCTCCAGCGTCGGCGTCGACGGTCCGCGGCAAGAGGACGGCAGCCTGCCGGTGCTCGACTTCTTGCGTCTCAATCCAATCGGCAACCTGGTCAACATCGGCCAGAACCTGGGCGAGTCGTTCGGCGGCAGTGCACCGGACCTGGGTGCATTTGAAACCGGGCTGGCAGGCGACTTCAACAACGACGGCCTCGTCGACACCGCGGACTACACCGTCTGGCGCAACGGCCTCGGCGCCGCGTATCTCGCCGCCAATTACGATCTCTGGAAGTCAAACTTTGGAGATGGCGGAGCGGCGCGGCTGCAGGCGGTGGCGATGCCGTTCCCGAGCCGACTGCGTTGTGGCTGTTCGCGGTCGGGTTGGGCCTGACCATCATCACGAATATCCGCTGGAGAGAATCCCAGTCGATCTACGTCTGCGCGTGAACTACCAGCGTAGAACACGCAGACTCTGTACTAGGTCGAAATGAGAGTCTCGGGTGACAATCGTTGCGGCATGTTGATGGGCAGCCGCGATCCAAAGATCGTTGTTGGGAATTGGCGTCCCGAAGATCGAACTGTTGTCGCAACAGACCGTATGATCTGGCGGTCAACTCGTCATTGCAGGATCGCATAAACGGACCAGATTGTCGATCTGCTCGAGATTGCATTTATCCGGCCCGATCGATGCCGAAGTAGAGCTCGCCAAGAACTGGCGTAGGAATGAAAATCGCGTCGGCTTGCGCGATCAATCGCATGGACAGATCGCCGCCGATCAGCGCAATGACTGCGTTGGTATCCAGGAGATGTCTACCACTCACTGGGATCGATCCCTTCGCATTCCTCTTCGATTGCCTGCTTCATCAACTCCAGGTCATCGTGCGAAATCGTGCCGACGATTCGGAGCAGTTCCTTGCCGGGCGTGCCACGAAGCGGCGGGGCAACATCCGCATCCGTAAGCGAACGTGCGAAGTCGACGACGCGGGCCTGGTCAACGATCGGGAGTTGGCCCAGGTAGCTGAGAAGTTCGCTTTGAATTGCCGGATCGGGGATCACGCGGGCACCTCGCTAATAGGTTGACGCAAGCGGCACCATCAATTCTACCGCTCGATTGACCCAAACGCCAATCGAAAAGACTCGGCCGCAGCGATCGTCCAGAACCGTGATACCGCTAATCTTCGCTAACAACCGCTAATGCAAACGGTTACTCAATTATTCATTCCGGAACGTTACCTCGATCATCAGCGTCCATTAGCGTCATCAGCGGTTCATTCACGCGTCGATCATCTCGATCCGCCGCTGGTGCCGGCCGCCTTCAAAGGGCGTGGCCAGCCAGGTTTCGAGGATCGCCAGGGCGTCGATTTCGCTCACCATCCGTTCGCCCATCGAGAGGCAATTCGAATCGTTGTGCATGCGGCCGAAGCGGGCCGACTCGGTGTCCCAGCAGAGCGTGCAGCGGACGCCGTGCACGCGGTTGGCGACGATCGCTTCGCCATTGCCCGAGCCGCCGAGCACGATCCCCCGCTCGACCTCGCCCCGCGCGACCGCCTCGGCCACCGGCCGGATGAACAGCGGATAGTCGCACATCGCCTCCGAGTCGGTGCCATAGTCGACCGTCTCGTGGCCGAGCTTGGCGAGATGCCCCTTGAGCAGCTCTTTGTACTTAAAGCCCGCATGATCTGAGCCGATGCCGATTTTCATGGTGAGAAATCCAAGCGGTTAGCTATTAGCCGTAAGCCTTTAGCCAGTCACAGGAGAATGCCGCTGGCTAATAGCTAAAAGCTAACAGCTAACAGCTCCACTCGCTACTCCAGGCCAAACATCCCCGCCGGCCAGCTATTTTGTCCGCAGCGTGCGACGCAGCAGCTCCACCTCAGCAGCCAAAGTGGGTGCCAGCTCGGCGAGTCGAGCCGGGATGTCCATGCTCGCATGAACGACCGTCAAGACGATAATCGATTCCGGTCGGACGTCGCAAACCAGCAAATGTTGATTGATCCGGTAGAACGCCAGCGACTTGTGAAAGTCTGGCTCGGGCCTCAGCAGCTCAGGTTGCGCCTTCACACGATCCAGCCCGGACTCAATCGCGTCGAGATACTTCTCCGCGACCCGCTTCCCCCAGCGTTCCTCGGAATAGTCGAAGATTCCCTGGATATCGTCGAGCGCACGATGCGTGAGCAGCAGCTTCGTCGTCGGGCGGCGACTCACTGTTTCGCCTTGGCCTTTTTCAACAGGCTCCGCAGATTTCCCTCATACGGCACCACACGACCTTCGATGGCATCTTGGTATCCGACCAGTATCGCGTCGCGAACCCGCGCTGCTTCTGTCTGGAGCTTTTTTTGCCGCAATAGGTCACGTACGAACTCACTGGGCGTCGCATACAGAGTTCCGTCGCCGCAATTCTCATCAATGAAAGAACGCAGCTCGTCGGTGAGCGACAGATTAAGAGTATTCGCCATCGCAATTTCTCCGCCAGGAAGTTTAGCTCACGCCCTATTTTATGTCAATATTCGCCATTACCCGGCCAGCGCCCATCCAATGCGTCTACAACCACACTCGGAAGGCCGAGGCAAATATGGGAGGGCAGGTCTTCAAATAATGGGAGGGCAGGGCTTCAAATTATGGGAGGGCAAGGCGTCAATATTTGGGAGGGCGAGGCTCCCGCCGAGCCAAATGCTTGCCCACACGCCTCCCGCAGGGTGCCACTGGCTCCGCCAGTGCTCTTCCCAATCGAAGGCTTGCACAGAATTGTAGAAGTCGGCCTCCCAACCGATTACACGTTTGTCCACGCGTGCCTCTCGTCCCCTCCGAAACGAGAGATGCAGAACAAAGTGGTCAGAACGATCATCGAACAATTCGTTCTGCCCTCTTTTTCATCCCAGCCCTTGCCGTATCGCACCCGCCGATTGCGAGTCACCAAGAAAACGCGTGGCCAGCTTAGTTTCTTCCACGCGGCCATCAATCAAGTCCACACGATACGCTGACGCGCCTGCTCTTGAAGCGACCGCCTCGGCGAATTCGCTGCCACGAAAATGAAGTGCCGCCCCATCATCGGCAGCATAGCCACCAACCATTCCCTGGGAAATCGCCGCATGAAACGCCGCACGACGGCCAGGCTCGCCGTCGTAGTGCGGACAAGCACTCGCCTCGAGGAAGCCGAGCCCATCCCCGAGCGGCGCAAGCTCCCCGAACGAATCCGTTACACCGTCGCGGAACCAACAAATCATCCCGGCACTAACCCCGCAAAGAATCTTTCCAGCACACCACGCTTCACGAAGCACGCGATCGATTCCGTGCGCTCGCCACATGGCGAGCAAGTTGGCCGTGTTTCCGCCGCCCACATAGATAATGTCTTGGTCGGCCAAAAAGCCGGCTATCTCGGATGTATGAGACGGACGCCGGGGCACTCCCGCGGGATCGAAAATCGTAAGGTCGCTGGCAATCGCGCGACCGCTAAAGGCACGGTAGAACTTCACGAGATACGGAGCCGAATCCGCACTCGCCGTCGGAATGAAGCAAACCCTGGCCGGACTTTGCGGCACCAAAGACAGGACGAAATCATCCAGCAAAGGATTGTCGGGTTCCATCGAAAACCCGCCACCTCCCATGGCAACAATCTGACCTTTTACCTCTGCCATCGGTGATCTTGGTTACCTTACTTGGCGATGCCGGATTTGTCTTTGGGTAATACCTGTCTGGGATGGTAAATGGGAGTATTGTACTTTTCTAATAAAGTAGAATGTCCCTTTGTCTCTCGGCAATACTCTACCGCGGTCGGCCTTCACCCGCCGCGAATACGTTCGCCGCGAGCCCAATGGCTTCCTCGCGCACACGAACACGGTCGAAAGCTACTTCGCCTTAATCAAGCGTGGCCACTACGGCGTTTATCATTTGATGAGCAAGGGTCACCTGCACATGTACTGCGCCGAATTCAGTTTCCGCTGGAATCATCGCAAGGTGTCCGATGCGGATCGCCGCGAGGAGGCGTTCAAGTATGCCCCCGGAAAGCGGTTGAAATATAAAACATCTGCGTGAATTTCGGCGATTATTTGGGCTTCGCGACCCCGGTGTCAGCCTGCTAGAATACACGCGGACAGCGGCTTCAGCCGTGGTCGCCCGGCCCTGGGATGACGGGAGCTCGCGCTCAACAGGCGTTTTCTTAAAGGGGCCGGTTTTTTTTGCGCTAGCAGAAGTTTCTTTCCGTAACCTTCCACGGTTCCATCCCACTTTCGGCGGTACTTACCGGCGATGGAGTTTGCTACTCGAAGCTCAAAGCTGCTGCGAAACCGCGCGGCTTGTCCGTGAGCGACAAGTACATCTCGCGTTGCGGCTTTTGCAACATGTCAGCTATTTGCAATCATATACGTTGTGGCCCTTATTCCGGAACTCAACTGCGGTTGATGAAGCGACTTGCAATGTTAGACCTAGGTGCGTAATACGTCCCGTCGCGGCAAAGCCTTCCCCACTCCGCCTGAAGCAAATTATCCTGGGCGTCGCCTCGAGATTCAGCAAATACATCTCCAGACCCATTGTTCTCCGCGAGGTAAAAGTAGTACCGCTCAAGCATTGCCTCTGCGCAGTAATGATACGGATGCTTGGCTGCTGATCCGTATACATCTCCATGCGAGTGTTTGTCGATCACGACGGCGATTAGTGCGTATTCCTGCTGCCTATAGAAATCCACCATTGATTCGTTGAATCGCTGGCGGCAATCGTGGTCGGCAAGAACCGAAAACACTTCCTCGTTGCTGGGCTATGTCCTCGCAGTGCAGGATGATTGGAGAATCAGGATCGCTGTCAAAATGCTGCTGCTTGATTTGCAGCAGCGACGGCTTGAATTCTGAAACATACGTATCCTGCGGGGCCACTAACCCCAAGTAGCCCAAGATAATGCTCGCAGCCTTTTCCGATCTGGTGGTTCCCGCTCTCATCAATATAGAGGCGGTATCTTCGCGCGTTTGCCATTGGAGGCCCTTCCATTGTTGGGCAAACCATTAGCGCGCCAAAGCAGAAACCATGCGAAGAAATCGCTGTGAAAAACGCCTTGACTGGGATCGCCACGGGCGTTTAAATTGGTCCTAGCTTCGTTGGGCGTCACCTTTGGTTGCGTCCGTTCGTCTGTCTCTGGTTTCCGGCGACCTCGTCGGTCGCCACAAGTTTCAATTGATACGAGCCTTGGAGTTAGCAGCTCCGAGGCTCGTGTCATTTTGCCGCATACTAGAATTTGAGTCTAGTCATACTGGCACAAAATCAGACCTGTTTTCGTCGACGTAAGTCGTTGTATATTTGGACGATACGATGCGAACTATCCTGTATGGCAAATGTGCCTCTCAATACGGACGGGGAAGAAATCGGTTTCGCTCTACGGAATGGACCCGGAAGACGCGCTGAGGAAAAGGCTCCGACGCCGCCGTCTAAGAAATCGCAATGCTGCGACAAGTGCGGCTCCGTACTTGGAGCGAGGAAGATTGGCCAGGATGGCGAGCAAATTACCTGCGCCGAATGCGGCTGGTCTCTAAGGCCGCGAGCCGCACGTGCATCGGACAAAAGTAGTCGGCGCTCTATCGCCATGTTTTGCTTAGTGCATGGTTCTGAGAATAGTTGCAAGGAACCATTTGCACAGCCACCGACGCTGATCGCTGACGACAGCGGGCTGACAGGCAGCTCGTCCCGGCAATCCGCAATCGCCAATACTCTACCGCGGTCGGGGAAAAGCAGAGAGCGAAGTGCCAAGAGCGGAGAGCCAATCGGGACAGGGCCATCCGCCAATCCCCAATCCATCTGCGGCCATCCGCGACATCTGCGGCAAAAAACTTGGCACCCTAAGGCGGCCCTCAAGAAAAGCGATCAGCCCTCGGCCGTCAGCTGTTTGGCCCTCCGCCCTCCGCCCTCCGCCCTCAGCCAATCCCGCACCCGTCTCGGGCCCGATCGCTCGGGCCACAGGAAAAGCCACTGGCCAAAAGTCGGGACTATCCAGCCGATCCCAGTTGGTTACAAAGGGAAAGTTGAACGAGGCGCTAGTTGGCAGGCGCGAGGCGCTAGTTCTTGGCTTGGCTGACAGCTGATAGCCAATAGCGGACATCTAATCCCCGCGGCTGACGGCTAATAGCTGACGGCTAACAGCTAACGACTTCCACGATCGACATGGCTGCAAAATCAGTGAGTGGCTGCAAAATGGAACCCTATTTTGCAGCCACCGCGGGCGCAAACACCCGCAAATCAAGCGATTGTTTAACACTGCTGGTGCGAAATACATCCATTGTGCCGCACATTAATCGAATCTCGTGGCAGCTCGGCAGGAGCCTCGCCCTCCCTAGCGCAAAGCCGGCAGGAGCCTCGCCCTCCCGAAACATGACACCCGAACCCCGAACCCTGAACCCTGCCTTCTACTCCAACCCAAACGTCCCCGCCGGCGGGACTTCGATGCCCGTGCGGCGCGTCACGCTGAGATTGGGCAGGAATCGCGGTTCGACGAGGAAGCTGAAGCTGACGTTGCCCTTCGATTGATCGTAGCTGCTCCCCACCGTGGCGATGAGCGATTCGCCGAGTCGGCTCACGTAGAACGACTGGCCGATGTTGCCCGAGTTGCCGAGGTCGATCGAGCCGTTCGCCGAGCCGATCCACTTGGTGCTCATCCGGTAGTTGATCGAGCCGAGCACGAGGTTGGCCTGGAGCGGACCGTCCATCGTGCGGAAGCCGAGATACGCGTTGCCGATCATCGGCCGATTCACCAGCGCCCCGAGCGAGACGGTCTTGAAGCCGTTGCCAAACGTGTCGGCCGCACCGTCGGAGAGGATGCTGAAGCGGTCGCCGATGTGCCACCGCCAATCGTAGTCGATCAGCCCAATGTCCTGGCCAAAATTGTCGCGATTCGGATCGGGGAACCAGGTGGCGTTCGAGTCGAACGTCATCCAATCGACGATCCGTTCCTCGCCAGCCGCGCCGCGCTTGGTTTGCAACCGGTGTCGCATGCCGAACCGCACGGCCGTCAGGTCGTCGGCCAGTTCCGCGCTGGTGGCCGTGACGTCGTCCTGGATGCCGGAGCGGATCGCCCAATATCGCGGATCGAATTTTTGATTGAACTGGCCGGCGAGCGCGGGGCTCCCGACCGGAGCGAAGAACAGCCGGCGGCGGAACTCGACGACCGAGACGTCGTCGATCGGATCGTAGAGCGGAAACTCGGTGAAGTTCTGATCCGCGTCGGCGTAGGAGGCCTCGGCATCGAACACGACCTTGTGGGCCAGCCCGTTGAGATTGAAGAGCGGATCGCGGATCGTCGGATCGACGGCCCAGAAGGGCACGCTGGCCCGCACGCCGACCTGCCCCCAGAGTCGATCGATGCTGTCGCCTTCCAGATCGGCGCCCCAATGGCCATATTCACCCATCGCATAGGGCACGACCTTCACCGGATCGAACTCCAGCGGGAAATCGATTTCGTTCCGCGTGACGAATCGCTCGCCCTTGGCGTCGGTCGGATTGCCGAGGCTGTCGACTTCCCAGGGCAGCAGCGTCCACTGCGAGAGGAGCGTCGGATTCGAGGGCGGCGTGGCGATGCCGATGTTGGCGTACGCGGCCGACGAGTGCGAGTAGAGCGTCGTCCGATCGTCGAACAGCGATTCGCCGAGCCAATAGAAATCGCCCCGCGGCAGCCACTGCGACTGCGTG
Source organism: uncultured Planctomycetota bacterium (assembly GCA_963847905.1). Taxonomy (GTDB): domain Bacteria; phylum Planctomycetota; class Planctomycetia; order Pirellulales; family Lacipirellulaceae; genus DASYDU01. The sequence goes on from CAWKBP010000015.1 coordinate 901,672, forward strand.
AAGAAATCGTTGATCCGGCCATTGCCGCGAACGGAGAGCGACTTGTTGTCGAACACGCGCTTGAGCTGCAGGCCGGTGAGCTGGTCCTTGTTGTTGTCCCATTCGTTCTCGTAGTACTCTTCGAGGAATGTCCGGTCGCTGAGCCAGCCCACTTCGCCTTGCAACGTCCAATCGTCGAGCCAACCGCCCGCGAGCTTTTGTTGATGGTTCCAATAGGCGCGGCCGCGGAATTTTTCTTCCGGTCGGATATCGCGCCGGCCGAGACCGAGGTTGTCGAGTCCGCGGTCGTTGATGAACCAGGTGTCGATGCGGCCGGAGGTCGGTCCGGGCAGGTTGAAGAAACCCTCGCGGTCGTATGCGACGTTGGTGCCGAAGCCGAACCCGCGCTGGCTCAGGTAGTCGAGGTCCAGGTTCCATTCGACGCCTTGCGGCGCGTCTTGATAGCCGAGCAGTTGGAACGCATCGAGGTCGAACAGCGTCTGGAAGCCGAAGATCGAATCGTTCCGCACGCGGACGCTGTTGACGTAGAACGTCGGCTTGTCGAGGGTGGTGGCGAACGTCGGCCAGTAGAGAACGGGCACGCCCGCGACGCGGAGGAAGTTGCTTTGGCTTTCGACTTGGTATTGGTGCCCGTAGGCCGGTTCGCCGGTCGCGGGATTCACGCCGACCATGCCGGTGTAAGGGTCGACCAGCGGCTCGCGGCCGATCGGTGAGCATGATCGTCTGCGACTCGAAGCTGTAGGCCGGGTCTTCCAGCCGGCTGGTGGTGAGCAGCGCGTCGTTGGCGACGAACCGCGAGGCGTCGAGCTGGCGGATGGCCGACGCCTTGAGCCGCACCAGCCCCTGGTATTGGAAGCCGGCCACCGGCGGCGGCGGCGTGAGCAGTTCGGCGTTGAGGATCGTGCCCACTTGCCGGCGGACGTCGTAGAACATGCGGTCGGCGTAGACGATGCGGTCGCCCTGGCGGAAGACGATGTTGCCTTCCATGTAGATCTCGAGCGGCGCGTCGTTCTGCTGCGTGACTTCGCCGACGTTGCCGCCGGGGAGCGCGCCGGTCCAGATCACGGCTCGGTCGGTCTCGATGTCGACCGTGCCCAGCGGACCGAACGCCGCGGGCAAGCCATCGGGGTTGAGTCCTTCGACAATCACATTCACGCCGCCGCTAATGACGACGACGCTCTCGCCGCCCTGCGACTGCTTGAATTCGGTGTGGAAGCCGACGTCGCTCCGCTGCAACACGCGAACTCGGCGGAACGGAGCGGCCCCGGCCGGGACGAGCGAAGTCGGCGGCGGCACGGACTGCGTGAATTGAGCCTGCTGGACCGACGCGTCTTGCATGGCGACGTTTTCGGTCGCGTCCGGCAGTCGGGCTACGTGCGTCTGCGGACCGAACCGAGCCAGACCGCGGGCGACGATCGGCGGCGCGATGGCCGGCGCTGGTTCCAGTTTGGGCAGCGTGAGTTCGACTTCGCCGTTGGTCGTGAGCCGACCGAACCAGTCGGGCGTTTGCAGCTTATCGCCACGCGGGTTGGCGGGCGTCGGCGATTGGGCGAGCGTGATCGCTTGCCCGCGCTGGCCTTCGAAATAGGCGATCAGCTTTTTCGACGTGAGCGGCTCGTTGTCTTCGGCCGCTGCGCCGCGATCGAGCCAGATCACCGCTTCCGGCCCGCGGATATCGGTCTCGCCCTGGCGGACCTGGCAGTTGCCGTGGAGATGCCAGACGTCGTACGCACCTTGCCGCCAGTGTTCCGCTTCGTCGGCAGCAACGTGGATCGGCGCGATCTCTTCGGCGCTGGCAGCGTGATAGCTTCCTGGGCGAGCGCGTGCTCGAGAGCAATCAGCGTCAGCTAACGCGGCGAGCATGGCTCGGCGCGCACCGCGAGCGCGGAGTTTCCATCGCCTCGAATGAAGCGCGAACGACGTGCGTAGCAATCCGACGATCAGACTGGCATCCTTGCCAAGATAGTGAAAAGCGCGCAAGCTCTGCGGCGTGGTCCCCGCCCTCGCCGCCGCGCCTCGACACAAGCCGAAGCGTGGCCAGCAATTACGAAAAGAGCCACGACAAAAATTGCGGCGGATTATAAGAGCGGCCGGCGCGCAGGGTCAAGCCGCGTTCGGCGCTGCTAGCGAACATTGCAAACTACGATTGATAAACAACTTGCGCCGCATGATAGCATGTGAAATTGTCACCTTGGAATCCGCGCACTTGAGCATGGCCGCGGATTGCACTCACCGACAGCTCCCAATTAGCGTTTGCCGGCGAGGGACCGCTCTGCTTCTTCGAGGGTCACCATCAGCGTCATGGGATCGATCGACGACGAACGGAATCCGGCATCGTTCATAGAATCGCTTGGCACTGGCCGAGATCGCGTGAACTAGGATCACCCGGATTCCAGCAATGCTCGCCGCCTGGATTGTTCTCAGAGTTGCATCTCGGAGCATCGCTCCACCAAGTCCCCGACCCTGGAACTTTTGATCGACAGCCAGTCGTCCAACGACCATCGCAGGAATTGGATCGGGCATGTTTCGTCGCACGCGACCTGAGTGCGCCGATGTGAGCAATGGCACCGGCTGCGAGGCAGTAATACGCGACGACTTGGCTACCTGAATCCACTGCAAACTACATACGTCCGTGAACCGCCTCCCATTTCATTGCGGAGAGCGCGGCGACGCAACCATTCGTCTAAAGAGGGCTCACCGCACTCGAAGTGATCGAGATCATGATCCGCCTGAATCGGCTCTGGCGGATTGAAAGAGTCGACAGGCCTTTTCTTGATTGCCACCGCGCGTCATTCCCAAGGTGCCGCAGTTCGCAGCAGCTTGCGCAAGCGCGGATTATCCGCTGGCGGTTGATTCAACGCGGCCGAAAACGCCGCGAACGCCTTGTCATCCAACGCGAAATAGCAGCGATCGACCAAGACGGATTCGGCCTCGCGGCGAGCCGCCTCCACCATGAACTCGGTTCGACTCTTGCCGGCCGCGGCGGCAGCTCGATCGATCAAGTCGCGGGCAGCTGCCTGCAGCCGAAGATTCACCGTCGCACTGCGAGCTTCCGCCGGATTTTGGTTGTGCTGACATGGAATGTCGTCCTGTGTACACACCAAGTATACGACAGTGTATATACATTGTCAATACATTGCAGCGGCACGATCAGGAGCAGCTACTGATTCAGCGAATACAGCAGCACGTTGAGCCCGATGCGGGCCGCGTCTTGGCGCGTGTAGCCGCGGCAGCCGAAGGCTTCGTGGTCCTCGAGCGCGCAGCTGATGTCGTACGGCGAGAAGATCACGGCCCAGCGGTCGCCGATGCGGATGCCTTCGAGCTGCGGTTCGGTCTGGCGCGTGCGGGCCGCGGTCGGCAGCGCGCCGGGCACCGTCTCCGGATCGCGGAGCATCACCTGGCGGATGTCGTAGCCGCCAAAGGCTGTGGTGAAGAGCGGGTCGTCGGGCGGGATGCGTTCGATTCGGTGATTCGGCAGCGCCGCGGTGAGCTCGCGGCGGAACGAAGTGGCGAACGGCTTCGACGCGCAAATCGCGTCCGACAGCAGCGTACCGCCGCGCTCCAGGTACTCGGCCAGCCGCGTTCGCTCGGCCGGCGTGAAGCGAAACTCGCGCCGTCCGTGCATGAAGAGCAGGGGGTAGTGGAACAGGTTCGCGTCGCCGACACCGATCATCTCGGGCGCCGCCCGCACGTCGAGTTTCAGCTCGCCGCCCGCCGCGGTTCGCACCAGATTCAACAGCGCGCCCGGCGCATCGTTGCAGCCGCCACCGTGATAGAGCTTGGCGATCTCGATGACGCCTCGCGCGCCGAGCTTGTCGGCGTCGAGCCCGGCCAGCGGCAGCTCGAAGCTCTGTTCCTTGCCTTTCGGTTCGCGGTTCGTGGCGTAGGTCAGCACGTTGATGCCGACGGCGAGTGCATCGTCGACATGTTCGTCGACCGCCTCGGGATACTTCGTTGGCCGGCCGGGCTGCGCGAGCTCCCAATAGCACGACAGGTCCTCGGTCGAATAGATCACCGATGTGCGGCAACCGTATTCGATCGACCAGAGCTTGCCGAAATAGGGCGAATCGGGCCGCACTTTTTCTTCCATGTGCCAGATCGGATGGCCGGGCGTGACCTGCTGCATCTTGTACTCTGGCTCGGGGAAGACCGCGGCCATCAGTTGCCGGAAAGCTCTCGTCGAAGCGGTGCGAGTCGCCGCAACAGGCCTCGGCGAAGATGAACCCGCCGCGATCGACGTAGTCGCGGAGTTTGTCCGCATAGGGCAACAGCCCGATCGCGCGGCTGCCGCTGATGTAGAGCACCGGCGACTGCAGCAGGTCCTCGACGGTAGCCCGTTCGGCATTTACCGATTGCCAGGTGAGCCCGAGATTCCATTTCTCTTCGGTGTAGGCGACCAGGTTGGCGGCGTCGCGGCGATGTTGGTCCCAATGTTCGGGCTGGCCATATTCGAGTTTGGCCATCACGACGGGCCGCCGCCCCTTGGCGAGAAACAATAGTGCGAGCGCCGTGCTGATGTGTTCTTGCTGCTCGGCGTGCCACGAGCCTTTCCAATAGTGCGAGAGTGGGTCCTGATCGCGGACCAAAAACTCGGCCCCCTCGCGATACCAATCGTGATCGCCGATGAACCTGCGCGCGGTGAGCCGGCCGGCCCGCTCGATTCCGTAGAGATAGTAAAAGAGGCAATTCTGGCCGGAGCCTTCCGGACGCGGATTGCGATTTACCGAAAAATGTGAGGCGAGCCAATCGACGGCTCGCTCCAGCGCGTGGTCCTCCTGATGGGGCCGGCAGCAGATGACGCGTCCGCGCTCGACCGTCGCGTCGCCCGATTCGAGCGCGGCGGTCGACGTCTCCAGCGCCCCGATGCCGGCACAGGTCATGCTTCCCGAGCCCGCGTCGCCCGGCACATAGCCCCAGGAGCCGTCGTCGTTCTGCGAGTTCCGCCAATAGTCGGCCGCGAGCTGCCAGGTTTGTCGTTTTACCTTTGCGCCGACGCGTTGGGCATCGTAGAGGGCAAGCACCGCGAATTGCGAGTTGCTGTTGTCGCCGCCCGGCCCGGGATAGGACCACGCGCCCTTGCGATCGGCCTCGGTGACCTGCTTCGATTCGAGCCAGCGAACGTTGCGGTCGATGAGCAGCATGTCCTTCTTCGGCTCGGCGGCCGCGAAGACCATCGTCTGCAGCGAAACGACGTAAGTCCGTTCGAGTGGCAGCCCGCGCAAGTATTCCAGCGCCCGCTCGATCGTCGGGTCGTCGGCCGGGACGCCAGCGTTCAGGAGCGATAGCGTCACCAGGGCGGTGACGCCGCCGGTGTACCCGGCCATCTCGCTCCAGTTGCCGCGCGGCGATTGCTCGCGCTTCAGGTAGGCGATGCCGCGGTCGATCGAATTGAGCACCTGGGCCGCGTCGACGGGCCCGTCCGGAACCGCGGCCGAGTTTGCGTCGGTCGCTACAACCGCTACGATCAGTACGGTCGTGAGCCACACCGATCGAGCGCAGCGTCTCATGCGTATTCCCTTCGAGGATCCCTTCCCCTCACCAATGACAAGCCATCCTTAAGTAGTTTACGATGCAGAAGTTGCGGCGGCAACGACGCGGCTCGCAATTCGTTGTCCGTTCTGCCCTCGACCGATAGAATGCGGGGGAAGAAGCGGTTAGCTCTTAGCCAATAGTTATTAGCCAGAAGTGCTCCCTTTTATTCCCGCGTGACCTGTACACCTTCATCGGATTGGCTGACAGCTAAGAGCTAACGGCTAACAGCTTCCCTCCCCATGTCCACCAGCAAGACGCGAAATCTCGGCGATGTGTTGCAGGAATTCCGGCAGCATCGGCAGATCATGCAGCGCGAACTGCAGAAGGTGATCATTGGCCAGGACGCGGTGATCGAACAGATCTTCGCCGCCATCTTCACGCGCGGCCATTGTTTGCTCGTCGGCGTGCCGGGCCTCGCCAAGACGTTGATCGTCAGCACGTTGGCCCAGATTCTCGATCTGCAGTTCAAGCGGATCCAGTTCACGCCCGACCTGATGCCCTCCGACATCACGGGCACCAACGTCCTGGAAGAAGACGAGCATGGCCGACGGTCGTTCCGGTTTGTCGAGGGGCCGATCTTTACGAATTTGCTGCTCGCCGACGAAATCAATCGCACACCGCCCAAGACGCAAGCCGCACTCTTGCAAGCGATGCAGGAACGCGAGGCAACCGTTGGCCAGTCGACCTACCCGCTCCCCGAGCCGTTCTTTGTGATCGCCACGCAGAACCCAATCGAGCAGGAAGGCACCTATCCGCTGCCCGAAGCCCAGCTCGACCGGTTCATGTTCAACATCAAGGTCGACTACCCGACCAAGGGTGAAGAAGAGCAAATCCTCGCCGCCACCACGCGGCAGGACCGCCCCGAAGTGGCCAAGGTCCTCTCGCAACGCGCGATCCTCAACCTGCAAAAGCTCGTCGGCTCAGTCGCGGTGAGCGAGCACATCATCAAATACGTCGCCGCGATTGTCCGCGCCACGCGCCCGAAGGACGACTCGGCGCCGAAGTTTGTCCGCGACCTGGTCGACTGGGGAGCGGGTCCCCGCGCCGGCCAGTTCCTGATCCACGGCGGCAAAGCGCTCGCCGCGATGGACGGCCGCTTCAGCGTCGCCATCGAAGACATCCAACGCGTCGCGATCCCCGTCCTCCGCCACCGCCTGAGCACCAACTTCCAAGCCCAAGCCGAAGGACTCACGACCGATGATGTGGTGACCCGCTTGCTCGGGGAGATCCCGGTGCCAGAGATTCCCAAGTTCGCGGGGTAGAGCCACACGAACGAGAATGTACTAATGTCGAATGTCTAATGACGAATGAAATTCCAAAATCCTAGCATTAGTCATTAAAAATTAGGCATTCGTCATTACGCCTATGTCCGCCGTTGAGCAATACCTGAAGCCCGAGGTCATCCGCCAAATTGCGCGGCTCGACTTACGCGCTCAGTTCATCGTGAAGGGCTTCCTGCACGGCTTGCACGCCAGTCCGTACCACGGCTTCTCGGTCGAGTTCAGCGAGCATCGCAAGTACACACCGGGCGACGATCCGCACGACATCGATTGGCTGGTCTACGCCAAGACCGACAAGTACTACGTCAAGAAGTTCGAAGCCGAGACCAACATCACGGGCTACCTCGTGATGGACCTGAGCCAGTCGATGGCTTACACCTATCGTCAGGAGCTTACCAAGTTTGACTACGGCATTTGTCTCGCCGCCGCGCTCTGCTACCTGATGATCCAGCAGAACGATCCGGTCGGCCTGGTCACTTTTGCCGACCAGATCAACAACTACCTGCCGCCCAAGTCGAAGCGCCAGCAGATCGGCAACGTCCTGTCGATGCTTGCGAAGCTGAAGCCGGCTGGCCAGACTGACGCCGCCCGCAGTCTGGGCCAGCTTGCGGCGATGCTCAAGCATTCGAGCCTGGTGATGGTTTTCAGCGATTTGCTTGCCGAGCCCGACCCGATTATCGCCGCGCTTCGCCGGCTGCGGCATGATGGGCACGACGTGATCTTGTTCCAGATTTTGGACGAGGCCGAAGTCGACTTCCCGTTCAACGGACTGGTGGAGCTGGAAGAACCCGAGACGCACGCCCGGCTCGAAGTCGACGCCGACAGCTTCCGCCGCGACTACCTCGCCGAGCTGGAGACTTTCCGCGAACACTATCGCCGCGAGTGTTTTCAGAGCGGCATCGACTACGTAGCCCTCGACACCAGCATGCCGTTCGACAAGGCGCTCACTGAGTATTTGGCGATGCGACGCTCACGGGCATAATAACGTGTGAGGATACCAGCATGGGTTTCGTCACACCTGCCTTGCTCGCCGGCGCACTTCTGATTGGCGTGCCGATTGTGTTGCATCTGGTGATGCGCCGCGAGGTGCAGCAACTGGTGTTTCCGGCGCTGCGGTTCGTGCAGCAGCGGAAGAGTGTCAATCAGCATCGACTGCGTCTGCGGCAGATGTTGCTCCTTCTGCTGCGTTGCGTCGCGATCTGTTTGCTGGCGTTTGCGCTCGCGCGGCCGACGCTTCGCGGTTCCGGTGCGACCGGCGGGGAAGACAGCCCGATCGCCGCAGCCCTCGTGATCGACAATTCGCTGCGGATGACCTACGTGCATGAGAACCAGACGCGGTTCGAAAAAGCCCGCGAACTTGCGCTCTGGCTGATTGAGCAGCTGCCCACGGAAGCTCCGGTCACGGTGATCGATCGCGCCAGTCGCTACGGTGGACGCGAGTCGGATAGGAGCGGGGCCGAGCTCCGGCTGGAGCGGCTCGATACCAGCTCTGTGGTTCGGCCGCTCGAAGATTCGCTGCGCGACGCGGTGGATTGGCTCAAGATGCAGACCGACCATCGCGGCGAAATCTATGTGTTTACTGACCTGGCCAGCGCCGATTGGTCGGCCGACGCGCTTGCCGCTTTTCAGGCCCGGCTCGACGAGCTGCCCGGTGCGAGCGTCTACGTCGTCGACGTCGGCGTCGAAAAGCCGCATAACCTCGCGCTCGCTGCGCTGCGATTGTCGAACCAGGAGTTGTCCCCCGGCGGTCTGTTGCAGATCGACACGGAACTCTCGGCGACAGGCCCGACCGCCGCGCAGACGGATCTGACGGTCGAGCTGCACACGATCGAAGCGAGCGGCGGCACGCAGAATCGCGGCCAGCAAGTGGTCAAGACCGCTGCCGAAGGAGACGCTGTGCCCGTCGAGTTTTCGCTCTCCGGCCTGCCGCTCGGCACGCATCAGGGTTTCGTTCGCATCGTCGCCGACGATCCGCTCGCCTGCGATGACGTTCGCTATTTCACGGTCGAAGTCCGCGATCCGCGCAAAGTGCTGCTCCTCGGCCAGCGGGCCGCCGACACGATCTTCCTCCGCGAAGCCCTCGCGCCGGTGTCGTCGGCCGGGCTGTTGCGGTCGAATTTCGTCTGCGAGGCCCGCGCGTTCGCCCAGCTGGAGGACACGCCGCTCGCTGATTTCGACGCGGTGCTGCTCGTCGATCCCGTCGATCTCACGCCCGCTGCCTGGCAATCGCTCACCGACTATGCCCACTCGGGCGGCGGCGTCGGCATCTTCCTCGGCCGCAACGCCAAGCGCGACCCGTTCAACGAACCCGCCCCGCAGCAGCTGCTCCCGGCAAAACTCCGCTGGCAATCGCGCGACGCCACTTACTTGCGGCCCACGGCGACCGAACATCCGGCACTCCACGAGCTCGCGGCGCTCGGCGATGCGGTACCCTGGAGCGAGTTTCCCGTCTTCAAATATTGGGAGCTCGAATCGCCGGCCGACGACGTCTATGTGCTCGCGCCGTTTGCCAATGGCCAGCCGGCGCTGGTCGAGCGGCGCGTCGGCACCGGCCGCGTGATCACGATGACCACGCCTGTTTCCGATCCGGCCTACGACGACCCGTGGAATATTCTGCCAACGGGCCCCGACCCCTGGCCGTTCCTGGCGCTGTCGAACGGCGTGGCCGAGTACCTGGTCGGTGCGAGCGGCTCGCAGCTCAACTACCTCGCCGGCCAGACGGCGATGCTGCCGCTTTCGCCCGAACGAGCAAGTCGCCAGCTACGTGCTCGACATCCCCGGCGCCGCTCCCGTGCGGCAATCGCTCACGCCCGGCCAGCTGGACCTGTCCGTCGCGTCGACCGAGGCGCTCGGCAACTACCGCGTCCGTGCGGGTGGCCGCGATGGCCAACTCGACCGCGGCTTCAGCGTGAACTGCTCGCCCACGATCAGCGATCTCACGCGGATCGATTTTGCCGCGATCACGGCGGCGCTCGGCAAAGACCGCGTCCAGCTGGCCCGTTCCGCGAAGAGATCGAAGTTCGCGTGGGCCAGGGGCGCGTCGGCCGCGAGTTGTTTCCGTCGTTGATTGTCGCCCTGGCGATCGTGCTGGGCATCGAACAGTTGCTCGCCAACCGTTTTTACCGCAACACCGCATGAACGAGATCCGCTTCCACCCGGTGATGGACCCGCTGGCGATTGCAATCGTCGTGCTGGGGCTCGTTGCGCTGTTGTCGCTGCGGCCGCGGTTTGGCGAGTTGACGCGTGGGCGTTGGGCGACGCTTGTGGCGCTGCGGCTGGCGGTTGTGCTATTGACGCTCTTCGCCATGCTCCGGCCCGAGCGGGTCTACACGAAGCAAACGCCGCAGAAGGCGTCGCTGGTGCTGCTGGTGGACGATTCGCGGAGCATGCAGGTGGCCGATTCGCTCGGCGACGCGCCGCGCTGGGAGACGGTGAAGACGCTGCTCGCCGGCTCGGCCGACGACCTCGCGCAATTGTCGGAAACTTGGGACACGATTGCCTACCGTTTCGACGCCGCGACCGCCCCGCTGGCGATCAACGACGGCGAGATCGACCTGCCGCCCACGCCGCTGGGCGAGCAGACCGCGCTCGGCGCGGCGACTCGGCGACGTGCTCGATCGCCACGCCGCGGGGCGTGTGCTTGGTGTGTTGCTGCTGAGCGATGGCGCCCAGCGGGCCGTCGCGCCGCATGATCTGCCGCCGCAGGTTGCCGCGCGGCGAATGGTCGCCGAGAACATTCCGCTCTATACGTTCACGTTCGGCAAGTCGGGCGGCAGCGACCGGGCCGACCTGGCGATCGATGACCTCGTGACGAACGAATCGATCTTCGCCGAGGCGCCGACCGAGGTGCGGGGCCTGCTTTCGGCCGCCGGCTTCGCCAACCAACGAGTCGCCGTGCAGCTGCTCTGGGAGAATGCGGACAGGAAAATGGAGGTCGTCGACACGGTGCAGGTCGACACGCCCAGCGGCAACCAATCGCTGCCGATCCAGTTGCGGCACACGCCTCAGACACCCGGCGAATACAAAGTCACCCTCCGCGTCGAACCGCGCGAGGGCGAGTTGGTCACCACGAACAACGAAGCGAGCACGTTCGTCACGGTTCGCAAAGGGGGCGTGAATGTGCTCTATCTCGTCGGCGCCAAACGGATTGGCGGCGGACCGGGGCCGGAGCAGCGGTTCGTGCGGGCCGCGCTCGCCCAGTCGCCCGACGTCGTCGTCGAGCGGCGGCTGTTGGACTACGATCCGCCGGAGGTCGATCTCCGCGATGTGCTGAAAAAGGGCGACTTCGATGTGGTGATCCTCGACGACGTCGATGCGCGGGCACTATCGCTCTCGAGTTGGCAGGCGCTCGCCGAGTTGGTCCGTGGCGGGGCGGGCCTGATGATGTCGGGCGGCTACCACAGTTTCGGCCCTGGCGGTTTCCGCGAAACGCCGCTCGCCGACATCCTGCCGTTTGACATCGGACCAGCCCAACGGCAGAGCTTCGACGAACCGCTCCGCAAAGACGTGCAACTCCCCGGTCCGGTACGGATGCGTCCCGCCGCGCCGCTCGGCACGAATCATCCAATCATGCAGTTGGAGGGTTCAGAGGTGACGGTTCAGGGTTCAGCCCAAGCCAATAAACTGAACCCTGAACCCCGAACCCTGAACCCCTGGTCTGCGCTCCCGCCGCTCGATGGCGCGAACCTCATCGATCGCCGCGACCTCAAGCCGAACGCCGCCGTGCTGGCCGAAGCCGACGACGCCCGGCGGCATCCGCTGCTCGTGGCCGGCCAGCCGGGCGAAGGTCGCGTGCTCGCGTTCGCGGGCGACTCGACCTGGCGGTGGCAGATGCAGGGGCTCGGCGAAGCGCATCGCCGCTTCTGGCGACAGGCCGTGTTGTGGCTTGCCAAGAAGGACGAACAAACCGAGGGCCAGGTCTGGATCAAGCTCGCCGGTCGCCGCGTGATGCGCGGCACGCGCGTCGACTTCACGCTCGGCGTCGAAAACTCCAGCGGCGAACCGCTCGTCGCCGCCCGCCCGACCGTGGCGATCGAAACGCCCGACGGCCGCACGGTCGACGTTCGTCCCACCCGCAGCGGCGACCACTGGTCCGCCATCTTCCGCGAGACCGACAAGCCCGGCGACTACCGAATCAAGGTCACTGCCAATGACGGCGCGCAGCAGCTTGGCACCGCAGAAGCCCGCTTCCTGGTCCCCAATCAAGACATCGAACTCGACCGTCCGGCCGCCGAGCCGAGTCTGATGGCCCAGCTCGCCGAAATGACCGCGATCCGCCGGTGGCAAAGCGCTCGCCCCCGAAGAACTCCCCGCACTACTCGCCGCGCTCGCCGCCGAACCGCCCAAGCTGCACGAAGAAGTCGTCGCCAAAACGACCTATTGGGACACCTGGCCATTCTTCCTGGCGTTCGTCACGCTGCTGGGCACGGAATGGTACCTGCGGAAGCGGTGGGGATTGGTTTAGGTGCTACGCGATTGGAATTCCCAGGTCGCGGCAAATTCGCCGACAAAGGAAATCGTTTACTTCGCGATGACGAGGAATTGCAGACGTCTGATTGTTTGCTGGATTGACATAGACGCTGTGGCGGCCGCGATCTCGGAGGAGATAGCATCCGCTCTGTTCGAGATGTCGAACAAGATCGACTCGTTTCATGGTGCGGCAAGTTCAAACGGCTCGCGTACAACAGATTGACCGATGAGTGACTTTTCTGCCAACTCTCGATTGGCTTCGAGCACTAGCTGAACCGCTTCAGTCAGATTCTCGCGTGCTTCTTCGAGGGTGACACCTTGGGTATTTGCCCCAGGCAACTCTTCGACAAACGCAATGTAGCCTTCCGGCACCTGCATAAATACCGCTGTAAGCTGCATGTCGAAATCTCCATGAGTGATATTATCATTATACACCACTCCTAGTGATTCGCCATCCACGTCCAATGCCGGTCGGACGTCATACTAACCGTTTCGGGCAGAAAACCGAATCGGCAACCAGCGATTGGATTTCTTCCAGCGTCAGTGCCGCGCGGAGCGATTCGGAGAAGAGCTTTCTGCTGATACGGTGTGCGCACCTCCGGCGTATGTCGCCACGAGCTGTGCGAGTTCCGTTTCGTCGTGCGGCCGGACAAGGTCGCGGTGGAATTGAAAGCCGCCCGGTGAGGCGACGCGCACCGCTTCGGCGAGCACGCCTGCCGGTTCGGGGATGTGGTGCAGGATGCTGTTGCTGATGACGACTGGAAACGACGCGGCTGGAAACGGTAGCTGTTTCGCGTCGGCGTTTACCAGTTCGATTCGGTCGGAGAGGCCTGCGGCGGCCACGTTGGCGCGGGCGACCGCGAGCATGCTGGCGGCGGCGTCGACCGCCACGACTTGAACATTTGGCATGCGGTGGCAGAGTTCGATGGGGATTTGTGCGGAGCCGGCGCCAAGGTCGAGGATTCGCAGCTCACTTGTGACTGGTCGCTGAAGCGACCAGTCCGTCAGGGCTTTTACCAAGATCGACTACGAACACCGCGTTCACCGCGGCGTGGTCCATCGCGTCGTATTCGCGCGCGTCTTCGTCGGTGTCCATCACTTCGGGTTCGAGAATTCGCTGGAGCATATTCGGTTCGCTGCCTCCGCTGGGTTGCCGACTGTTGGAAAGATTCTCCGGTAGTCGCTCATCGGCGCCATCGCGTAAGCTGTCGTAGCTTGCCTCGGGCAGCTCGCGTCGTTCCTTCTTTTTTAGTTCCAATCTTCAACTAGCTTCGCCGCTCAGGCACGGATATGCCAGCCGTCGACTCCAGCAATTCGAGGAAAGGCGGCACGTTCGGCACGTTTGGCGGCGTCTTTACGCCCTGCACGCTGACGATTCTGGGCGTGATCATGTTCCTGCGGTTCGGCCAGGTGGTCGGCCGGGCGGGGCTGTTCTACGCCATCGCCATCGTGCTCGCGGCCAACGCGATTACGCTGCTCACCAGCCTCTCGCTCTCGGCGATCGCCACCAACACGCGGGTGAAAGGAGGCGGCGCGTACTATCTCATCAGCCGCAGCCTGGGCGTCGAGTTTGGCGGCGCGATCGGCGTCGTTTTCTTTCTGGCCCAAGCGATCTCGGTGGCGATGTACGTCATCGGCTTCACCGAGGCGATCGTCGACACATTCCCCGCCACGCGGCCCCATTTTGTGGCGGTCGCGTCGCTGGTGAATCTCGGCACGTTCGTTTGCGTCTACATCGGTGCCGGCTGGACGATGAAAGTCCAGTACGTGATTCTGGCGGTGCTCGGCGGCGCGCTCGCGTCCTTCTACGTCGGCGCCTATTTCGCGTTCGACCTGCAGGTTCTTCAAGCCAACGTACAGCCCGACTTCGTCGCGGGCGACAATGTCTTCGCCGTCTTCGCGCTCTTCTTCCCCGCCGTGACCGGCATCATGGCCGGGGCCAACATGTCGGGCGACCTCAAGAACCCGGCCCGCTCGATTCCGATCGGCACGCTGGCCGCGGTCGGCGTTACGGCGCTGATTTACCTGTCGCAAACGGTCTGCCTCGCCGGCGCCCGCCCCAGCAGCGAACTGATCGGCGACAACCTCGTCATCCGTTCGATTTCCCAGTGGCCGCTGTTGATCACGGCCGGCGTCTTCGCGGCGACGCTCTCCAGCGCGCTCGGCTCGATGATGGGGGCACCGCGGATCCTGCAGGCGCTCGCGCGGGACGAAGTGTTTGGCTGGTTGTCGTTCTTCGGCGCCGGCAGCGGTCGGTCGCTCGAACCGCGGCGGGCGACCGTAATGACGTTTGTCATCGCGCAAATGGCCGTGCTGCTGGGCGACCTCAACGCGATCGCTCCGATCATCACCATGTTTTTCATGATTACGTACGGCCTCTTGAATCTGGCCACCTACTACGAAGCGGTTACGAAGAACCCCAGCTACCGGCCGACGTTTCGTTATTGCCATTGGTCGCTGTCGCTGGCCGGTGCGCTCGGCTGCCTGGCGGTGATGCTGTTGATCAATTGGGTCTGGGCAATCACGTCGACCATCGTCATAGCGTTGGTCTACGCGTACATTCGCTATCGCGAGATCGAAGCCCGCTGGGGCGATTTGCAGGGGGGCGTGATCTTTGAGCGGGCCCGCAAGAGCTTGCTGCGTTTGGAAGAATCGTCCTACCATCCGAAGAATTGGCGGCCGATCATCCTGGCCCTCTCGGGTAGCGCCTGGATGCGGCCCAATCTGCCGATCTACGGGTACTGGCTCACGTCGGGCCACGGCATCCTCACGCTGGCCCAAATCGTGCAAGGCGACGTCGAGGTTCACGCCGAGCGGCGCGACAACTACGAACATGCGCTCCGCAAGTTCATCGCCAAGGAAGAACTACAGGCCTTTCCCGCCGTGGTGGTCGCCGAGTATCTGTCCGACGGAATCGAAGCGCTGGTCCAGTGCCACGGCATCGGCGGCGTGACACCGAACACGGTGATGTTCGGCTGGCCCAAGTCTGCCGGCAAGGCGGAATCATTCGGCGCATCGCTCCGACTGGTGACGCGCCTGCAGCGCAGCGTGATCGCCGCCCGCCTGCTGGAATCGGAAGACGGGGCCGAAACAGAACGGACCGCGGCCGACACCGAGGCAGCTTGGGAAGTGCCCACCGGCACGATCGACGTCTGGTGGCGTGGCCGCAAGAATGGCGCGCTGATGATGCTGCTGGCCCATCTGTTGCACCAAAACCCCGACTGGCGCGGCAATCCGCTCCGCGTGATTCGCATCGTTCCCAAGGCCGAGGCTCAAGAAGAAGTTCGCAAGCACATTATCGAGATGGCCGCCACGGCCCGCATCCGCGTCGAGCCGGTCGTAATCGTCGCTGCCGACGTGGCCCGCGCAATTCAATCGACGTCGCGCGAGGCCTCGGTCGTCTTTTTCGGCTTCGAAACGCCGGCCGAGAGCGACGAGCAGGCATTCTTCGAACGGATGGAGTTGATCGCCGGCACGCTCCCGCGGGTGTTGTTCGTCAACAGCGCGGGTGGGGTGGAATTGGAGTCGTAGGCCAATCGTTCAAGCCGATCGTGCGCGGCGCCGCGGAGCACCGATGCCAGTCGCCGTCAGTGCCAAAAGCAGCAAGGTCGATGGCTCGGGGATGGAGTGGTTCGCCAACGAGCCCACACCAGCCATCTCGCCAAAATGCGATTTCCAGCGGTTGTAGTCGTCTTGTCCCACGCCTGCCGTGTCGTCGTTCGGGAGCGAATTGCTGCTACCGAGATGGTCTCGCCAAATGGTGTAGTCGGCCGCATCGACCAATCCGTCGTTGTTGTAGTCGCCGGGAAGCGTCAGCGGGCCTTCGGCCAGCAGGATGTATCGCCCTGATAAGGGGGCCAAAGAAAACTCAAGGTACCCGCCCGTAAAGTCAATCTGCTCGGCATTCAAAATGTCCCAAGCGTGGGGAGGCAGCGCTGCAAACAGTGTTTCGCTGATCGCCACAATCGTCGATTGGGCCGAGATGTTCATGGCAAACACGATCTGTTGATCACCATACGTCTTCAAATCGACGTACATCGTGTCGTCCGAGAAAAGGTGCTGACGCGAGCCATGCGACAGGGCGGGATACTCACTGCGCACCGCCATCAGCTCCTCGTGGAACTCGAGCAGTGCGTGTTGGTTGGAAGAAAGTTGCTCGGAAGTGACCGTCACGCCCAGGATCTTTGCGCTCGTGCGTGCGACGTGGTCGTCGCACAATCCCAGGTTCGCACAATTGTTGGTGACCTGGTTGGCAAAGTTGGGCAGTTCGTCGCCGATTTCCTCGCCATAGTATCGCGTGATCGGGCCGCTGTAGGCCCCCTGGACCATGAACGCCAGGCGGTGTCGGGCCCAATATTCCGCGTCGGTCGGGTTGGCGATGCCGGCTCGCTGCAACAAGTCTCCATACCGGACCAGATCGTGATTGCCCAGCATCAGATTGGGGAGCGCATGATCGGGATAGGTCTGGTCGTGGGCGCCATACGACCAGCTGTCCGCAAGCGTGGAGGCCGGCCGACCAGACAGGCCGTTCTCCTCTCCCGCCAGGACTCCGACCGTGGCGTAGCGAACGGGAAAGTCGAACGCCGAGTCGAGGATCGGATTGGCATTGGTGCCGAAAGCGGTGTCGGAGATGTAATCGGCGCCGGACCATACTTCGGCAACCATGTAGCCCAGGGTGCCCCATTGCTCGCCAGCCGCCGCTCGCTGCGCGCTCGTCGTTTCAACCGCACTTTTAATTCCTTGCCAGGCCGTTGGGGGAACCTGGTACGCCTGGTCGAGTCGCCAGCCGTCGATCCCCAACTCGTCGATCCAGTAGGTGGCCACTTCCTTGTAGAAGTCGAGCGAGGCCGGCGCGTTGTAATTCACGACTCCAGGGGAACTACTCGCGGGCAACTTGCCCGTGGGCGAGGGCGCTAAATTGCCTTTGTGGTGGCCGAAGACACCGTCGAAGAAAACGTACATCCCCTTCGCGTGGGCCGTGTCGACAAGTTCCTGGGCGTCGGCCAAGGAGCCAAACTTCGGATCGATTTGGAAATAGTTGCGGGCAAAGTAGCCGGTTGCATCGAGCTTCAGATTTGTGCCGCCCCCTTCGTAGGCTTGGCCGGCGTAGGAGTCGAACACCGGCGTCAACCAAACCGCGTTCATGCCCGTGCTCTGGATGTAGTCGAGCGAATTGATGATGCCGCGGAGGTCGCCTTTGTGGTGGCTGGTGCCGTAGCCGGCGTTGTAGTTGCGATTCGGATCCCCGTCGACAAACGACTCGACCATCACCTGGTAGATGCGCAGGCCGCAGAAGTCCGCCGTGTCACCGGAGCAGCCATCGTTCGGCTGAATCCCCTGGGCAGCGAAATCGACCTGCACGGCGGCCGCGGAGCGGGCCAACGCGATCACGGCGATGAGCTCGCCGAGGAAGAGGAAATCTCGCACTCGGCCGATTTGAAGCATGATTTCCGACTCGTGGTTCTGGGAAGCGGAAATCGGTGCAGGGGAACTACGCCGATGGATCCCCAGTCATTCTATCACAGGCTGCCGGTTACCACGAATTCGGCGGCGAAACGATGTGGATGCTACGGCTTCACGCGTCGGTCGTCTTCTTCGGCTGCGAAACGCCGGCCGAGAGCGAGGAGCAGGCGTTTTTCGAACGGATGGAAGTCGATCGCCGGCACGCTCCCGCGGGTGTTGTTCGTCAACAGCGCGGGCGGGGTGGAACTGGAGTCGTGAGACCCGTCGTTCGCTCCGGCCGAATCGATTCGGGCGGAGCTACGATTTGAAGGTCGGTCTACGGCCGTTCTCGCCGACCGTCGCGTAGTCGGACCAAGTATTTGAACCCACGTGGCGCAGGTGCCGGACGTTTCGGGAGCGACACGTACGTGCGCCCATCCGCCGCTTCACGCAGTCGAACGTCGGCAAAAATCCGTGCGACGTCGTTGTCGAACTGGGCGGCCAGACTTGTGCCGGATGTTGCGAATGCTCTTCGGTAATCGGGATCGCTCTGACATCTTTAAACCTCCTGATAAGTTCATCCGGCGTACAAATAATTGGCGGATCGATAGCCAGCAGCATCGGCAGACCGACTCGATTGCGGCGCCATGTGCTCGCGTTGGCAATGTGCTTGAAATTCCACGTCACCAGATATTCTATTCCGTTAACAGCAGCGAGGGAAATGTGCGCGTACACGAGGTTCGGATACGGGAATTGCCCGGCCAGCAATGAGTCGCTCGGCCAACTCGTCTGCCCCTCGGAAGCTGCGAGGAAACTCAAGGGGATCAAGCACCGCGACGTATGCTCAGCTATGTCCGCCTTCAGTAGTCAGGTTTCCAGCACTGCAATTTATCGTCAGCGTACCGAGCTGCGAAACGAAGAGGCGATACATTCTGATTATTGCCATTTGGCCACTAATCGCACGTCACTGACTGACGACCGGCAACAGCGTGGTCTCGCGAGAATGCGGCCTACTAGGTGACCGATCACCGTAGTTTCGATCATCGACTGTAGGAAGCCCTGCCATGCGTGCAGTTTATCGAGCTGTCCGGCTCGAAGCAACGAATGACCCGAACGAGGAATATCAGGACTACGTTTGCGATGGCTTCAGCACGATCTTCCCCGCGAGCGTACCGCTCTTGCCGACGGTGCTTTCTTCCTGCAAGCTTGTGGGCGGTGGCGGTTTCGGCGAGCGGCAGCACGCGGTCGATGCAAGGTTTGATCTTGCCCGCGGCGAGCCAGCGGTTGATGTCGTCGGCGGCGGCGCGGAGTTCGTCGGTCGTGGCGTTGAACATCGCGAAGCCGAAGAGCTTGCAGCCCTTCACGTAGAACGGGCCGACGGGGAAGGGGGGCCGGGCGTCGCGGCCGGCCATGAGGATCATCCGTCCGCGCGGGGCCAGCAGACTCACCGTGCGGTCGAAGTCCGGCTCGCGGAGTGTCTCCCACCAGACGTTGATCCCGTCGGGCGCGAACTCCTTCACCCGCGCCGGCACGTCGTCGGTCTTGTAGTTGATCGCCAGGTCGGCGCCGAGCTCGCGGCGCCTTGGCCACTTTCTCGTCGCTGCCGGCCGTGGTGACGACGCGGGCCCCGATCGCCTTGGCCATCTGCACGACCATCGAGCCGACGCCGCCGGTGCCGCCGTTGACGAACAGCGTCTCGCCCGCCTTGAGCTCGGCATCGCGGACCAGGCCGAGGTGGGCGGTGAGCCGACCAGCGCACAGGCGGCGGCCGTCTCGTCGCTCACGCCGTCGGGAATCGCATAGAGACAACTCTCGTCGACGGCGGCATATTCGGCGAACGTTCCCTGCCGGCCCAACAATCCCTGGCACGAACCCCACACGCGGTCGCCGACTTTGAATCGCTTCGCCGTGCGGGCCCAGCTCCTCGACGACGCCCGCCAGATCGCATCCGACGACGAACGGCTTCGGCAGCGGCATCGCCACCGTGCCGCTGCGGATGTAGGTGTCGATCGGATTGACGGCCACCGCGGCCACCTCGCACGAGCACCTGGCTCTCGCTGGGCGTCGGGCGTCGGCAGTTCGCCGAAGATGATGCTCTCTGGCGGGCCGGGTTGGTTGATATAGGCGGCTTTCATGATGCGTCGCTCCTTCTAAAAAATGGCAAAGACAACGGCATGGGGAGCAAGGAGGCGAGAGGTTCGGCGAATAACAGGAATCTCATCGCCTCTTTCTTTGTACCCATCGGCCTCCCTACCGCAATGGAGTCGTTCCCGGAAGCGGCCTATAATTGAGCACATGCCCGTTTCGCGTCATACCAATGGTTTGCTCGTCGTCGTCTCGCTCGCCGTGATCGGCTACTTGCTGTTCACGCTGCCGCCCAAGGTGCTCGAACACTACGAGACGGCCGCCAAGCTCGGCACTTGGCCCGGCTATGCGTATCTCGCCGTGGTCGGAACTGGTGCGCTGGTGCTGCTCGGCCTGGCGGTCTGGCATCCTGGCCCGCGTCTGGCAGAACACGCGGAAGAAAACGGCCGAGGTGAAGCGCCGCAACCTCAGCCCCAGCGAAATGTCGTCCGGCGAACGCTCGCGCGAGCTGGGCGACAACCTGGCTGCCGGCAAGGAGTACGCGGTCGGCGACGGGGTCTCGCCGAAGTTGCGCAGCGAGATCGAAGCCGCAGTCGCCGACCTCGAAGCCAAGCGCGCAGTCGCAGCGGCTCGAGATCGTCGCGTTTGGCACGATCTCGAGCGGCAAGTCGTCGCTCTTGAACGCGCTCGCGGGCCGCGACGTGTTTCGCTCGAGCGTGGTGGGCGGCACCACGGTCACGCGCAGCGAAATTCCCTGGCCGGCCGGCGACTCGATCGTGCTCGTCGATACGCCGGGCCTCGCGGAGGTGCGCGGCGAGTCGCGGGCCGCCGAGTCGGCCGTCGCCGCCAAGAACGCCGACCTCGTGCTGTTCGTCGTCGACGGCCCGCTCAAGGCGTACGAGCGCGACCTCGTCGCGGTGCTCGCCAAGATGGAGAAGCGGATCGTCGTCTGCCTCAACAAGGAAGATTGGTACGACGACCGGCAGCGCGACGAGCTCTTCGGCCAGATCGTCGAACAGGTCGCGCCGATGGTCAAGGCGGCCGACGTGGTCGCGGTCCGCTCGCAGCCGGTCGCCCGGCGGCGCGTGCATGTGCTGGCCGACGGCACCGAGGAAGAAGAGACCGCCAACGTGCCGGCCGACATCAGCCCGCTCGGCGCGCCGCATGATGTCGATCGTCGAGCGCGACGGCCGCGAGCTGCTGCTGGCGAATCTGCTGCTGCAGTCTCGCGGGCTGGTCGACGAATCGAAGCAGCGCGTGCTGGCCGCCCTCGACGAACGGGCCGACGCGGTGATCGCCAAATACATGTGGGCCGCCGGCGGAGCGACGGCGATCAATCCGATCCCGCTGTTGGATCTGGCGGGCGGCAGCGCGATCACGGTGAAAATGGTGCTCGACCTGGCGGCGATTTACCAGCAGCGGATCGACGCCGACACGGTCGTCACGCTGCTTGGTCAGCTCGGCAAGAATCTGCTGGCGATGGTCGGCGCGACCGCCGCGACGCCTGCGATTGCGGCCGGCATCGGCTCGCTCTTGAAGACCGTCCCCGGCATCGGCACGATCGCCGGCGGCATCGTGCAGGGCCTGGTCCAGGCGCTGGTGACCCGCTGGATCGGCCGCGTCTTCCGCGAATACTTCAAAAACGAAATGCAACCGCCCCCCGGCGGCCTCGCCGAACTCGCCCGCCGCGAGTGGGCCGAACTTACGACGCCCGACCAACTCAAGAAGCTGATTCAATGGGGCCGGGAGCGACTGGATTCGAACTAGTATGTTGAGCGATCGGTGCTACCGAAGAGATAACAGAGGCTGGTTTGAGTTGCGCGAGGTGCGCATCAAGTTCGTCGCGCAGGCGACGCAAGTCCTCAAGAGGGGACTCAGCCAGCGCAGCGTAAACTTCCGGATTCTTGGGCAACTGCCGGACAACATCCTCGAGAGAATTGACCATCAATTTCATCGCGCCAAAGGTAATCTGAGCTCGATGTACGCTGTCGTTCATAATTCAACCTCCACGATACCCACGCCCACTTGCTCGCGTGTATGCTGAAAGAAACTCATGTACATGTGATAGTTGACCGAGCCCTCGACAACTGCGATTACGTCGCCGCCGAATAGCCGGCGGGCACGAGTACGCGATAAAAGATTATACTCTGTCGGTAGCAAATTGCGGTTTTGAACCGCCGGATCCACAACAAGAATGCAATCGAAATCGTTTGGTTCCGGCTTGGATGTGACAAAGCTTCCTCCCACCAACATCCGCTGGACAATGCCAGAGCCCCTGGCTTGGCGATGCAATTCGCGAAATTGATCGAACAGGCGATACCGTCGGTCGGAATGGTCGAAATAAATGAATCGTTGCTCAAATTCTTCCAACGTGGCACGATGCACACCTGCGGGAAGCAGGCCTTTGTCGGTAAATGCGGGCAGCATCTACTCGAACTCCCTGCGTTCATGTCATCGATTATAGTCTGCCACAAATCGCCAAGTTTACCAAATAAGATCCTGCACGAAAGTGAAAGATTCAAAGGAAGTCGCAAACCGTGGTGGTAGGGAATAAATGAAGCGTCGACGAATCCGCTGGATCGCCTTGACATTGCTTGCCACTATCCTACTGGTCGCTGCGGTGGGATACCGTCTGTTTCCGCGCTATGGTCTTAAGCCCTGGCAGCACCTGGCGCTGTTCGAGCAGATCGAACACGCAGGTGTTGACAAAGCTTCGATACAGCCACTGGGATGGAGTCTGGCGATCCTTGGCCGCGACGATGAGGTGCGCACGATGGATTTTCACCCTCAGTTTGAATCGCCGCGTTCCACGGTCGCGGCGGAGGATTTAAAACTCACCGTGGTGCCGTAGGAGAGTGGAATCGAAAATTACCGCGTTCGCCAACAACCGTATCGGATGATCATGGAAGATCACTTCGTCTCGAAACATCGCGAGTTCATCGGCGCGACGTTGCCGGCATTCAAAGCGGCCGGCTTTACGCATTATGCCGCGGAAGCAATCAGTCCGTCGGATGTATTCCTTGCACAACGCCGCTATCCCACGAGCGGTACCGGTGTGTACGCGTCCGATGCGCAATTCGGCAATGTGCTGCGGCGCAGCTTTCAATTTGGGTTTCACGGTTCTCGGTTATGACATTCGCTCGACGACACATGATGAGCGAGAAGAGTTTGCCGCCATGAAGCTGGCCGAGCAGGTACAGAAGAACCCAAGAGCAAAGTTACTCGTACATGCTGGTCATGCGCACGTGTTAAAGCACGAAATTGAGGGCGGCGGGCACTGGTAGGCATCGCGATTGTGGGAGAAAACTGGCATCGAGCCGTTCACGATTTGGCAGTGGTCTAGACAATATGACGCTCACGACTACGAAATGATCGTGAGCGTGTTGCAGGCACGGGGCATTAAGTTCAATCAGCCCATGCTGCTAATGCCCCCTCCTGCCTTGGACAGCGGCCTGCAAGACTCGCCCTA
This sequence comes from uncultured Planctomycetota bacterium, assembly GCA_963847905.1. Lineage (GTDB taxonomy): Bacteria > Planctomycetota > Planctomycetia > Pirellulales > Lacipirellulaceae > DASYDU01. Next base: position 924,949 of record CAWKBP010000015.1, read on the forward strand.
TCGTCTAGCAAGTGTAGACGCCATTGTTCTGCATCCGCCGGACCATAGCGTTGCCCCGGCGAAGCGAACCGTTCTCTTTTCCGACGCGATGCAACAGCTCGCCGGACGCTGGACAGCGAATGAATGGCCCGTGGTCGTCAGCGCGGTACAATAAAAGCGAGCCGGTCAATGCGATTCCACTTGACCAAGTGATGTTGCGGCAAGGCGAAGCCGATTTTGTTCTCTGGATCCCGGAGGCGGCAGAATATGAGATTCGGGTATTCAATAGCGGGGGACTACTCGCTGCCCGTGTTGTTCGGACAAAGATTCCATTTCGGTAGGACTTTAAACCTGTGAGCGATTAATTTGCCAGCGACTGGTACAAACTCTCCGGCCTCTTGCCGCCGGATGAGGTTGCGCCTACGATGCCTTCGTCGCCTGTCGTGCCGACGGAGCGCGATGCCGATTACGATGCGGCCATCGCCACGGTCCGCCATGCGATCGACGCGTTCAGCGGTTGCAGCGTCGAAGAACGGGCCACGCTCCAGCACGATCTCGAGCAGCTCCACGACATGGTCGAGAAGCTCGAAGCCGGCCGCGTGGAGATCGTCGTCTTCGGTGAAATCAGCACCGGCAAATCGGCGCTGATCAACGCACTGGTGGGCGACGCGGTCGCGCAGGTGAACGTCCGCGGCGGCTGGACCAAGGACGTCTGGCATGTGCCCTGGAGCGGCGCAGGCTACTGCCTGCCCGGCCTCGCCAGCTCGGAGCTCGTGTTGATCGACACGCCCGGCCTCAACGAAGTCGACGGCGCGGCGCGGGCGAAATGGCCCGCGAAGCGGCGCAGCGGGCCGACCTGGTGCTGTTCGTCACCGATTCGGATCTCAACGAAGTCGAGTTTTCGGCACTGGTGGAGCTCGCCGCTAGCCACAAGCCGATTGTGCTGGTCGTGAACAAAGCTGACCTCTATTCGCGGGCCGAGCTCGCCGATCTGCTCGCCAACCTCCGTGGCCCACGGCTCGCCGGTATCGTCGACGCCGAGAATATCCTCACCGTGAAGGCCGACCCCCGCGAGGTCGAATATGTCATCGAGTCGGCCGACGGTCGCACGCGAAACGAGTGGCGCAAGCCCAAGCCCGACGTCGAGAATCTGCGGGAGCGGATCCTCGAAGTACTCGAAACGGAAGGCAAAGCGCTCGTGGCGCTAAACGCCGCGATGTACGCCGCCGACAAGAGCGATCGGATGGGCGCTCTGCGCGTCCGGCTGCGGAACGAAAAGGCGACCGCCACGATCTGGAGCTACGCGGTGATGAAGTCGCTCGCCGTCGCGCTCAATCCCGGCGCGGTGCTCGACGTGTTGGGCGGCACGGCGGTCGACGTGACGATGGTCGTGACGCTCGGCAAGATCTACGGCATCGAAATCACGATGGCCAACGCCCGCGATTTGGTGACCTCGATCTTGAAGGCGGCCGGTTGGGTGATGCTCGGCGAGGCGGCCGTGAGCTATGCCTCGTCGCTCTTCAAAGGTCTCACGGTCGGCTACGGCACGGTGCTCACGGCGCTGCCGCAAGGCGCGGCCGCCGGCTACGGCTCGTACATCGTCGGCCAGGCAGCCGCGAATTTATTTCGAGCAGGGCGCGAGCTGGGGCCAACAAGGGCCGAAACGCGTCGTCTCGCGGATCCTCGAAAACACCGACAAAGAATCGGTGCTCCGACGCCTCAAGGAAGAGATCAAGAAGAAGATATCGCTCAATCCGTATGGGGCGAAGTAGCGGCCGTGTTGGTTAGCTAAACCGCAAGCGGTGTCAAATGCACTCTCCCGGTCAACGCGCCGCTTGCGGCTTAGCTAAGGCTTCGCTCCGCTCCCGCCGGAAAACCACATCCCCAGCGCCGCCGCCGCGAAGACCGCCGCTATCGCCAGCGCGACCCATTGAATCCAGCGATGCCAATCGAGCGCGATCTGCATCGCCGCGGTCGCTGGGTGCTGGTAGACTTCAAAGCCGTTCGTCGAGAGCGGCTCGTAGGTGTCGATCCACCGCTGCCAACCTTCGAGCGGCGTCATGTTCTTCACGAGCCGATCGACCGAGTCGGTATACTTGACCGGATCGATCGTCGGCACCGGCCGCTCCGAGAAGCGACTCACCCCGGCGATCGCCAGGCACGCGGCCACCAACAGCAGGCTCACCGTGATCGCGCCCTGACGGAATCCCCAGACGGGGCCGGCCGCCTCGGCCGCCGATCCCCCCTGGACTTCGGGCAACTCGCGGAGCTGGCGGAGCGTCGGCACGGCGAGCTTGACGCCGCAGTCGCACGCGATCGACTCGCCCGCCTGCCGAGTTTCCACCATGTGCTGCCGTCCGCATGCACAAGCTAGTAAGTACTTCGCCATCGAGATTGGTCCGCGTCGCAGCACGGCCGTCGCCCGCTGCAAACCATTGATATAAAACGAGATGCGCCCGCAATGCGTCCGGCGCCGTATCTCCACGATAACAGCAATCAGGCCGCCGCGTTAGTCCGCCGGGGGCCGACTTTCCTCGATCGTAGTGATTTTTCGGCCTTTGCCTATGGACCCGATTTTAGGGCTGCTTACAATTGAAAGGCTCGAACTCCCGGCCAAGGGGGTATCGAAAAACGGCCAGGGAACTGGCTTTGGGTGGGTGTGCCAGGGAGCCGTGCCAAAGAGCATTTTGGTACGGAGTTTTGGTTTGGCCGGGCATTGGCACACCGTCGGGGTTCACCGTCTTTGGGTACGAAGTCTTGAGAGCAATTGTCTCGAGATCGAACGTGTCGGCGGGATTAGGGATTAGCGTGGTTGCACGACCTTTTTCCATCGGCTTCGAACGAGGACTGGATGCGATGTCGCGAGTCCACTCGGTGGGAATGCGCCGCGCTTGCCAGACCGTTCGCCAGGGAAACTGTGTACCCGATAGTCACCGCCAACTGTCCCGCCAACAAGCGAGCGTTCGCGCTCCGCATGCATCCCGACTTGAATGCAGTCGACTTGAACCAAATCGTTCGCGCTTACGGTAAACGAGCGCGGACGAACAACGGAATTAGTAAACCGTATCGATTAGTAAAACGTTGCTGTGAGCAGTCTGAACGAAGCGCGGCGCTATCTTTTACCAAATGCCGCGCGACGCCAGACAGCTCGCTAGCTGGTGTTAGAATTGGTTGTCTTTTAACGCACCTGGCAAAAGAAAGATCTTGAGGTAACTCATCGCCGCTAGGGAGCGGTTGAATCTCGCCTGTTCCGGCACTTTTGTGTCGTCAGGAGTTTGTCCCGACAGTGTTTGTCCCAGCAGTGTATTCGCAAGCCTTCGAGGGGAGCTCCTACCTACCAGGACACCCGGGCGACGAATCCGTGTAAACAAACACCGCGACGCGACGTATTCAAACCGTGTCAAACAATCCCATACCACGCGAGAGTCTTCCCCGCAGAGTGAATCGATCCTTTGGCCGTGCGTCAAATATTACGTTAGTCCACGATTTTGGTAGGAGAGTGAATCTTGTACGACTCATTGTTGGAACACGACCTTGAAGACGAAGTAGGCGCTGCTGGCGACGTTGCCACGGAGATCGGATCCAAGGTCGACGACGAAGAAGATACCGAAACCGACGAGCTGGGCGACGACGCCGATCCGAGTGCGGCCGAGTCCGCCGACGATGCCGATGGCGACGCCGAATCGATGCTCGATTCGACCGACACCGAATCCTGGTCCGACGATCCCGTGCGGATGTATCTCACCCAGATGGGCGAGATTCCGCTGCTTGACGCGGAAAGAAGAAATCAGCCTCGCCCGCCGCATTGAAATCACCCGCGCCGCCTTCCGCCGCAAGCTGCTGGCCTGCGACTACGTGATCCGCAGCGCCGTGAAGGTGCTCAACCGCGTCCATCGCGGCGAGCTGCCGTTCGATCGCACCGTGCAGGTTTCCGTGACCGACCGGCTCGAAAAAGAGCAGATCCTCGGCCGCCTGCCCCACAACTTGGCGACGCTTGAGCGGTTGCTCGAACGCAACGCTGAAGATTACCGCGTCGCCACGAGCAAGAGCTACAAGTCGCAGGTCCGCCGTGCCGCCTGGCATCGCCTCAGCCGACGCCGCTGCCGCGCCGTGCTGTTGGTCGAAGAGCTCGGCCTCCGCACCCAGCGGATCGAGCCGATGATTTCGCAGCTCGAGCAGTTCAGCGATCGAATCGACGATCTGAAGTGCAAGCTCGAGATCATGAAGGCCGAAAAGCGTTCGCTGGCCGAGCGGAAGCCGCTACTCGTGGAGTATCGCAACATCCTCCGCGCGCTGCAGGAGACGCCGTCGAGCCTCCGCAATCGGATCATGGACCTCAAGCGAATCTACACCGAGTACCAACGCGCGAAGCGTGGCCTCTCGGAAGGTAACTTGCGGCTCGTGGTCTCGATCGCCAAGAAGTATCGCAACCGCGGCCTGTCGTTCCTCGACCTGATCCAGGAAGGCAACGCCGGCCTGATGCGGGCGGTGGACAAGTTCGAATATCGCCGCGGATTTAAGTTCTGCACCTACGCCACTTGGTGGATTCGCCAGGCGATCACCCGCGCCGTCGCTGATCAGAGTCGCACGATTCGCATCCCGGTCCACATGGTCGAGACCATGAGCCGGGTCCGCAACGTCTCGCGACAGTTGTTGCAGCGACTCGGCCGCGAGCCCTCGATCGAAGAGACGGCCCGCGCCGCCGAATGCTCGATCGACGAAGCGCGTCGCGTGCTGGCGATGAGCCGCTACCCGATCAGCCTCGATCGCCCGGTCGGCAACAGCGAAGACAGTCACTTCGGCGACTTGCTGCCCGATTCCGGTGCCGAGAGCCCCGCAATCGGCGCCGCCCAGGAAATGCTTCGCGGCCAGATCCACAAGGTTCTCAAGACGCTGAGCTACCGCGAACGCGAGATCATCAAGCTTCGCTACGGCCTGGGCGACGGCTACAGCTACACGCTCGAAGAAGTCGGCCACATCTTCAAGGTCACCCGCGAGCGCATCCGCCAGATCGAAGCCAAAGCCGTCCGCAAACTGCAGCAACCCAGCCGCAGCGCGGAACTGATCGGATTTTTGGACTAAGTACGTGAGGCTTTCGAGCCTGACGTTCAACGAAACCGGGGCGTTCCCGCACGCCCCGGTTTTTTCATGCGCCCACCCATTTAGCCCCGGGTGATTCGGCGGTCCTGCCGCCGAACGCCCGGGGCCGACCCATCGTCGAGTCGTCACGGAGAAGACTCAGCGATCGCGCTTGGTCACAACAGCGCCCAGCCGCCCTGCCAAACCCATCAGCACAATCCACACCCCGCCCGTCCAATACGCATCGAGCGGCTCGGGCGGCATCAGCTTTTGAAACTCCGGGTCCGCGGAGAGCAGGCTCATCGAGAGCGCCATGCACGCGCTCACCGCCGCCGACGCCACAAGCACCACGCCCACGTCCCGTAACCAACGCGGCGTGCCCGACAACGCGCGCCCGATCCAGAGAAAGAGCAGCGCCGGCAGCAGCATCGTCGCGAGCGCGCCCCATTTCGTTTCCCAGGTCACACCCATCATGCCGACAAAACTGCTGCACACCAAAAACGATCCGGCCATCACGTACGCGCCGATGCCAAACACTCGTCGCGGCGAAATCTTGCCCGCCACGACGTCGACCAATTCCCCGCCGGCAAAGAACGAATTCGCCCGCGGTCGGAACAGTAAATAAACGATCAGCAGAAACAGCAGCGCCCCGGGTATGATCACCAACCGATACGGGATTGCGAGCCACGCGTAGCCAAATTGCACAAGCGTCCAGGCCACGTACAGATGCCGGGCCCAGTTCTGCCCGCGTAAGAGAAAATATCCGCTCACGAGATTCGCTACCGACCCGGCCAGGATCACCGCCTGCTGAACCGCGACAGGCACCCGCTGACGCGCAAACATCGCCTGCACCTGCGGATCGTCGCCCGGACCAAACGCCCCCGGCAGCGTCAAAAACCCAACCACCAGCAAGTACCAGCCGATGATCGTGATCGAAAGGGGACGTGGTCGCATGCAAGGTTCTCACAATTCGTGAAGCGCGGCGAATGCGGCCAATGGTACAAAGTCATTAACCCGGCGTCAAAGAAGCAACCGCCAAGCCACCGGCCTGCGAACCGCCGAAACGCCATTTCCGCCGCTTGCGGTTTAGCTAACCACCAAGCGCCACCTCCTCGATCGGCTCCAGAAACCCGCACCTACGAAGTCCGCGCCTTGACCACCAGTCGCACGTCGGTAAACGTCATCCCCGCACGCTCCGCGGCCACAATCCCCGGATCGCCATCCTCGAACACATGACATTTGTCGGCCGCAACGCCCAACCGTCGCGCCGCTTCGAGGAACACATCCGGCGACGGCTTCGGCGCCACCGGATCGCTCGCCGTGACGATCACCGGAAAAAGATCAATCGCCTCGATCGCCTCGAGCGTCGCATGGACCATCTCCCGCCCGCCGCCGGAAACCACCGCCATCGGCAGCTTGCCATAGTAGGCGTGTGCGGTGGCAAGCACTTCTTCCACCGGCACGGCCCGATGAATCAGCGCGGCAAACCGGCCCTCTTTCTCGTCTGTGATCGCATCACCATCGAGGCTCGTGCCCCAAAGTTTATTGACCTCCGCCACGATGCCATGCGTCGGCACGCCGGCATGCGTGTCGATGAACGACCGCGGGCAATCAATCCCATGCTCGAGCAGCGTCTCGTGCCAGGCGGCGAAATGCAGAGACATCGTATCAGCAAGCGTGCCATCACAATCAAACAACAGTGCGGCCGTGCCGGGCGGGATCGGGAGCATGGGGCGGGCGGTGGTGAGGGGAGGGAATCTTGATTCCAAAGGCGGGAAGTGAATTATACCACCGGCAGAACGTCGGCAGAATGGCCGCTCACAAAAACGTACAGCGAGTGATATTATCGTCGAGCGTTTGCAATTCTGAAGCGAACGTAAGGAAGAGTGACGTCACTCGTTTGGAGGATTCGCTCCTCATACTTCCGCAATGCAGAGTTGATCCGTTCAATTGTTTCGCGACGCTGATCTTCCAAAGCTTTATCGGTTTGCGGATCGCTGCTATAGCCTTCCGAGACCACGTAGTAGTTTCGGATATATTCCACCATCTCTTTTGCTCTCGCCGCTTCATCTGGTCCGTTAATATTGGAGTAGGTATCTCCCCAGGCTGCAATTTCCTTGGTGATCGACCTGTTGATGGGCGGGCAGTAAACGATCGGCAAATCTTCCAATCGCGATCAATCCAACCACGATTGCGCCAACTGCAACCACCGACCCCACAATCAGGAATTTGCGAAGCATAGCGCTCATTCTACAATATTGCTTACCTACGCGGCGAGAGCAGCGGATCGAGTCGCATCGTTTGCCCTTCCGCCATCTCGATCGACCGCGTGAACTTCCCGTACCGCACATTGCAGGTTACCGCCCAGCTTCGACGGATCACCGCCTCGTCGAGCTTGCCGTCCTTCCACTCGAGGTCGACCTCGAAGCCGCCGCGGGCGCGGAGGCCCTTGACCGAGCCCGTCGGCCACGCCTTCGGCAGCGCCGGCAGCAGATCGAGTTCGCCCGCGTGGCTTTGCAGCAGCATCTCCGCGATGCCGGCCGTGCCGCCGAAGTTGCCGTCGATCTGGAACGGCGGATGCGAGCAGAACAGGTTCGGGTAGACGCCCGGCCCGTCGGCGGCGTACTTCGTGCCGGGCAGCTTGTTCGGCCGCAGCAGGTTGTGAATCAGCCTCGCCGCATGGTCGCCGTCGCCGAGCCGGGCCCAGAAGCAAATCTTCCAGGCCATGCTCCAGCCGGTCGCTTCGTCGCCGCGAACTTCGAGCGATTTCCGCGCGGCGGCCGCCAACTCCGGCGTGCCGCGCCGCGTGATCTGCTTTCCCGGATGCAGCGCGAACAAGTGCGAGACGTGCCGATGGTGCGGATCGACTTCTTGGAACTCGTGCGCCCATTCCATCAGCCGCCCGTCCGAGCCGACCTTGGGCAGGAGCAGCCGATCGCGCGCCGCCGCCACCTGCTGCGTGAAATCGTCGTCGATCTCGAGCGCCTTGGCCGCATCGAGCACATTGGTGAAATGGTCCCAGAGGATTTCCTGATCCATCGTCGGACCCATGCTGAAGTATGTCTTGCTCGCCTTCGGGACTGAGGAACACGTTTTCCGGCGAGTTGGCCGGCCCCGAGACGAGCTTCCCCGTTTCGGGATCTTCGACCAGCCAATCGAGACAGAACTCGGCCGACTCCTTCATCGCGGGCCAGTTGCGGCGGAGCTCGTCCTTGTCGCCGCCAAACGCGAAGTGTTCCCACAGATGCTGGCACAGCCACGGTCCCGCCATCGGAAACAGCCCCCACCGCGCTTCGTAACCGGGCGAAGTGAAGCCCCACGGATTGTGAATCGTGTGGACGGTCCAGCCGCGGGCGCCGTAGTGCGTCTTCGCGGTCCGGCTGCCGGGCTCGCGCATCGCGTCGATCAACCGCTCAAGCGGCTCGACGCACTCGGCGAGGTTCGTCGTCTCGGCGAGCCAGTAGTTCATCTGCACGTTGATGTTCGCATGATAGTCGCAGTTCCAGGGATTCGTGATGCCGTCGGCCCAGATGCCTTGCAGGTTCGCCGCCATGTCGCCCGGCCGCGAACTGGAGATCAATAGATAACGCCCGAGTTGGAAATAGAGTGCCACCAATGCCGGATCGTCATGTCCTTCCGCCATCCACAACAATCGCTCGTCGGTCGACATCGGCGTTACATTCTCTGGACCGAGGTCGATCGACACACGGGAAAAGAGTGCACGAAAGTCATCAGTATGTCGTTTTTGCAGTTCCACAAACGGTTTGGCCGCCGCTGCTGCGAGTTGTTTGGCCGTCGTCGTTTCAAAAGCTGCGTCGCGGAAGTCAGTCCCCGCGGCGAGCAAGAGCGTGGCCGAATTCGCGCCGCGAACCGACACCGTGTCGCCGTCAACCTGCACCTCGCCGCCGTCCGCGACGAATTGCAGGCGGGCCATGAACTTCATGCCCGTTTGCTTGTCGGCGTGATAGAGTTGTCCACTCATGACGAGCCCGTCCTTGGTTGCGATGGTTTTGGCCGCTTCCGGACGCGTCAGCTTCACCGCGAACGTCACGCTGCCTGGATGGTCGGAGGCAATCCGGCTCACCAGCACCTGGTCGGGATAGCTGGCGAATGTTTCCCGCACAAAATGGGTGTCACCCACGCGGTAGCTGACCCGCGCGATCGCATCGTCGAGCGCGAGTTTACGGCGATAATCGGTTGCCGATTCGTGGCCGGGAAAATCAAAAGTGAGATCGCCGAGCGTTGTGTAAGAGCCGAAGGAACCATTCTCGCCCCGCAGGCAGATTTGCGTGTGATTGGTGAGCTTCTGCGCTTCGGCGTATTTGCCGGCGAATAGCAACTCGCGAATTTTCGGCAAGGCCGCGAGCGCCGCCGGATTGTCGTTCGCGTCGGGCCAGCCAAGCCACAGGCTGTCTTCGTTGAGCTGAAGCCGCTCTTCGGCGTTGCCACCGAAGACCATCGCGCCGAGACGACCGTTGCCGACCGGGAGTGCTTCCACCCACTGCGCGCGCCGGTTGCTTGTACCAAAGCTGGAGGTCTGCCGCCGACGCGATAGTCGCCGCTGCCAGACAGCTGGCCGCGAAAACGATCCTGATGGAAACACGCCCGAAAACCGAATTAAGCATCGCAAAAACCCTTTCGTACCAGCCAACCTAACCCGCGGCTCACGGCATTCAAGTTTTTTGACGTGGTACTTTACAAGTGATTGGGCCTCGGCTAACGTGGCTGGTGGTTAAGCGTGTGTTGGTGGTCGGTGGCAATTTTTGGTGCTGCCGACAAAACAGGGAACTCCGGTGCCGGATTCAGTATGAATCCCAGTCCGGGACGGCCCCGCCGCTGTAACCGAGCTCAAACTGCGAAATCCTCTTTGAGTGCCATTGTCCGTCTTTGTTGGACTGGTCGCTTCAGCGGCCAGTTCACCGAGGCAGACGAGAAGGCCCGATTTTGCAGACGCTCGGGAGTCAGAAGACCTACCAACACGTGGCATGCGGATCGCTTCGAGGGAGAGCGGCCGCGAGCAGTGTGTTCTCGATGTATTGCGGCTCCGACGTGTAAGCATGCCCACCCGCATGCGCGCCCCCAGCCGCAAGCTCCTCATGCGCACCGAATTCCGCACGCGCGGCTTTACTCTCGTCGAGCTCTTGGTCGTGATCGCGATCATCGGCGCTGGTAGCGCTTTTGATCCCCGCAATCCAAGCCGCCCGCGAATCGGCGCGCCGTACCGAGTGCCAGAACAACCTGCGGCAGATCGGCGTCGCCCTAGCACTGCATGCCAATTCCAAGGCGCATTTCCGGTCGGCTGCATCGGCCGGTCCAACGCAGCGGGCCGACTGCTGATCTCCTGGAATGTGCAGCTCCTGCCGTATTTGGAGATGCGTGATCTCGAGGAACAGTTCAACTTCGCCCTGCCGTCGTACCATCCCGACAACAAGCCGGTCCGCGACACGCAACTAGCCGTGTTCCTCTGCCCGAGCACCGTGCCCGTGGATCTCTTCAGCAGCGACGCCACCTTCCGCGGCGCCGCATTCAGCGACTACGGAGGAATCTATGGCGTCGAAGGCGCCGACCGCAATCGGTCCGTCGACGAAGAGCCGCCATCGCAGCAATCGCTCCGCGACGACTCGCTGGGCGTGGCGCTTTATGAGGAGCCGATCGCGCCGAAGCAGGTGACCGATGGCCTTCGCGAACGGTGATTGTCGCCGAAGCTCGCGATCGTCGCATGCCGTCGCGTGAATGGGCCAACGGCCTCAACATCTTCGCCCAGGAACACACGACTTCAGTCAACGGCATCGGCCTGAGCAACGAAATTGGTAGCCCGCATCCGGGCGGAGCACTGGTCGCGTTTTCCGACGCCCATGTTTCATTCATCGCCGACTCGACCGAGCAGAACGTGCTGAACGCGCTGCTCACCAAGGCGGGAGGCGAATGATGACGTTCCGAAAGAGCAGATCGCAATTCGTCGCAGTGCTGGCAATCGCGCTTTGTGCAGGGCCGATTGCTGCTGCAGCGTTCACGTTCGACGACATCGATTTCTGGGTCGGCAGCGGGGCGAACCGCGCCGCGATGGCAATCGACTGGCACCGCGAGCTGAACGATCCGCCCGCGATGGTCTGGGGCTATCGCTGGGACGGCATCGCCTACGGCCGCGACATGTTGCTCGCAGTCGTCGCCGCCGACGATCGGCTCTTCGCCAAGCTCGGCATGCAAGGGGATCAGATCCGAGCGTATGGCTTGGGCTACGATGCAAGTGAGGATGGCCAGTTCGCGCTCGACGACGAAGGTCTCACGCAATTCGATGCCGACGGCATCGCCTACGGCTCCGCGCCGCTCATTGGCACCCCGGCATTGGACGACGGCGACTATTACACCGAGGGTTGGGAGTTCGACTTCTGGCACTACGGTGTCGGAGTCGGCAATCCATTCAACGGCGGCCACTGGCTGAGCAGCCCACTCGGCATCGTCGACCGGCAGCTTGCGAACGGCGTGTGGGATGGCTGGGCGTTTCAAGATCGCGACGAGCCTCCGTTTGATGCGTTCGCCGAGAACCCGATCGCCGCTCCCTGGCCCTATCCGCCCGGCGACTTCAACCGTGACAAGGTCGTCGACGCGCTCGACTACGCCCTTTGGAAGAGCAAGTTTGGCTCGACCAGCGACCCGGCAATCGACGGCAGTCGCAACGGCATCGTCGACGCGGCTGACTTTACCATTTGGCGCGACAACTGCTGCACCACGGTGGCTGCCTCATTGCAGCCGGTTGCCGGCTTCATCAGCGTGCCCGAGCCGACCGCGGCTGTTTTAGTTTTGAGCACTTGGCTATGGATGTACTTCCCAGATTTCCGACTGCGAAAGGAGAGAGAGTTCTAATGAGCACGAGACTTGTCCCCATGTTTGCCCTCGCCGCCTCGGTGTTGATCGTTTTCGTCCCTCGGTCTTACGGCCAGTCGGCGGCCGTTGTAATTAGCTACAATCCCGGCGTGATTCAAGCCGCGGGCGAAGTTGGCCCGCCGCTCTACAACAATCCTGCCACGGCGCTCGGCCTGCCCGACGATGTCTCGGGCGAGACGGGTCAGAACCCGTTTGGCAGCATCTTTCCCAACGTGCTTAGCCCGCTGAGCCCGCCCTACGAAGCAGATGAAATTGTTGAGATCGGCCCGGGCGGCCATCTCACCCTGCGGCTCTCGCACTACGCGCTCGCCGCGCCCGGATACAGCTTGGGCGTCTTTGCCAATGCCGGGCTAATCGGCAACTACGACCCGGTGACGTTCGAGTTCCTGGGCGTCGCCAATCCGGCGGGTACTTTCGGTGCCGAGTCGGCAATGCTCGAAGTCAGCGAGGACGGCAACACCTGGGTCGCGCTGAACGATGGTTCGCCGATCCTGTTCAATATGCCGGCCAACTACTACAAGAACGCGGGCGTGTTTGACGCTGCGCCTCCCGCCAACCCGCAGCCGGCCGATTTTCAACTACCAATCGCTCCGGACCTCGGGGTTTTTGCCGGCCAATCGGAAGCCGGAATGCTCGCGGCGCTCGGCGACTCGGCTGGCGGATATTGGCTCGATCTCTCGGCGACCGGTTTGACGCAAGTCGGCTACCTGCGGTTCAGCGTGCCGCAAAGCGCACTTCCCACCGCGCCATACGGACCCGGCGATTTGGATCTCGTAGTGTTCGAACTCGACGCCGTCTCGATTGCCCGCGGCGCGATTGGTGCGCCGACGGTTCCCGAGCCGGCGACTCTCCTGTTAGTTGCCATGACTTCGATCGGACTGGCCGCTCGATTTGGACGGCGACGCAGTAGCTAGTCGCCGAGAGTCGTTTACTCGATCGGCGGCAGGGAAGTCGCCGGACGAGTGCGGCAGAATCAGTGGCGCCAACTCAAGGTAAATGAAGATCGTGCCGGACGCGATGAGTGTGTACGCGACCATGCCAAAGGGAGAGTAAGCCTGCACGTTTGCATAGTCTTCGCCGACGCGCCTGAAAACGCCAGCAGTGCTTCGAGCGCACCGATCGCCATGGCGGGGACTGACACAGCAGCTAGTCGCGGCCACCACTGTGGCCGCCAGGAAGTCCAAAGCCAAACGACGAGCGTCGATGTCGCCAGGAGGACGTCGCCAATGGTCAGCACGACAAACGACTTCCACGAGTCGGCGGAATCCAGCAGCAGCGACGAACCACGCAGGGCGCCGATCAGCAGCGCGAGCACCGTCATCGCGATCAGCAGGTGACTAAGTGAGTATTGCCACGTGGCACTCCCCTCGGTGCCGACCAATTGCCGCCAGAATCGGGTCCGCTTCAGCGCCCAGAGCACGACGCCCAGCAGCACGAAGTAACTGCCATAGATTCCCGCGGCTTCCGCCAGAGAGAGTTCGAGGATGCGAGCGTTGACGATACTCACCCCACTCACAGCCGCGATTGCAGCAATCCACGCTGCCCAAGTGCGATCGGTACCCAGTACACACCAGATGCAAACAATCGACAATTGTGCCGTGACCATTGCATCGTAAAGAAACACTGCCTGCGACATGGTGCCGCTTTCGCGCAGCCATTGGATCGCCACCGCGTCGACCGCCGCCGTCGCTGCCAGCAGGAGCCAGAGAATTATTTGGGATTGCTGTTTCACGGTAAAACACGGCTGACGTTGCGGAGGAGCAATGCACCGGTCAGAATAGTCGGTTCGCCCGTTCGGGGCGAGCTTGGATATTTGCGACCCGCTTTGCCCGCAGAGCCTTCCGCCCGTGACCAGCGCTACCCTCATCGAAAAATGCTGCCTGATTGCCAGCCCGGTGGCCGGCAATCCGACCCATTTCATGGTCGAGCAGGCGTTTTTGCTGGCCGGGCTCGATTGGCGATTCATGTCGTTCGAGGTCGACCCCAAAGAACTCGGCGACGCGATGCGCGGCATCCGGGCGCTGGGCTTTCGCGGCGTGAAAGTGGCTGAGCCGCACCAGGTGAGCGTGCTCGAATACCTCGACGAGGTCACTGATCGAGCGAAACTTTCCGGCTCGGTCAACTGCGTCACATCGGACGGTTCGCGGCTGTTGGGCGACAACACCGAGGGACTCGCGCTGGTGGATCTCGTGCGGATGCATGGCGACCTCGCTGGCCGGAAGGCGCTGGTGATTGGCTCGGGCCGGCTCGCGCGGGTAATTTCCGTCGCGCTCGCCCAGGCAGGAGTTGCGTCGATCGCGGTTGCCAGCCGGTCGCCCGACTCGGGCCAGCGGTTGGTGAGCTTTATCGAAGGCGAGACATCGGCCGCCTCGTCGCTCGTCGAGTTCAGCGAACGCGAGCCGATCAAGATCGCCGCCGACGTCTCGCTGCTGATCAATGCTTCGTCGCTCAGCACGGCTGATCCGGACGCGCCGCTCCCGATCGAATTGGCCGCCCAGAGTGCCAGCGGCGTCGTTGTCGATGTGTCGTATGGATCGCCGAGCACCTGGCTCACGCAGCAGGCGGCCAAGTGCGGCTGCAAAGTGATCGACGGCGTGGATCTCTATGTCGAACAGACGGTGCTCGCCTTCAGCACCTGGACCGGGGTCGAACCCGAAAAGTCGGCGATGCGTGAGGCCGCGGAAGAGTTTTTGGAACTGTAGCGGCTCGAAGCGGATGGCGTGCGGACTCTTCATCACCGGAACGGGCACAGGCGTCGGCAAGACCTACGTTGCTGCGCCGATTGCCAAGTCGCTCCGCGCGGCGGGGAAGCGCGTCGGCGTTTACAAGCCGGTGGCGAGCGGCTGCGAACTCCGCGACGGCAAACTTGTCTCGCCCGACGCGATCGCCCTTTGGGAAGGGGCCGGCAAGCCGGGGACGCTCGAGCAAGTCTGTCCGCAATTGTTCGCCGCGCCGCTCGCTCCGCATCTCGCCGCCCGGGCTGAGGGAAAGCGTGTCGATATAAAACTTCTACTGAACGGCATCGGCTACTGGCATCGGAACTATGAGGTAGTCGTTGTCGAAGGTGCCGGCGGACTTATGTCACCGATCAGCGATGTCGATGATAACATCGATCTCGCGCACGCATTTCGATATCCGCTAGTGGTTGTATCGGAAAATGCATTGGGCACGATCAACGCCACACGGCAAACACTGATCGCAGCGACCACATATAGCCCCTACGGCGAGCCCGAGCCGCTCAAAGTCGCCGGCATCGTGCTCAACTCGCCCAGCCATCTCGCCGACGATCCTAGCACCGAGAGCAACGCCGACGAACTCGCCCGACTCTGTGTGCAGCCTTTGTTGGCGAACATCGAGTACGACGGCGGAATGGATGCGGATGTCGACTGGTGGGCGCTTGCTGCAACGTCGTAGGTCGCGTTAGTCCTAACAGCTCAAGAAAAAAGTGGCGGAGCTTTGCCAAAGTCTCGTCGAGCTTATTGTTCGTCAATTGTGCAGCGGTGTAGAGGATGACCGATTTCTCCACGGTAAACAATCGATTGGGTCGAATATAACTCTGCACGTTCAATTGACCGCTTTGGAAATCGCCGCTTTCCAACGAAACCGAGTACGAGTCGCGACGAATTTGGCCGGAACTGACAGAGGATCAAGTCGTCGCCACTTAAATCGACGACGACCAGGGCCGGGCGACGTTTGCCCTGCTGCAGATTGGTCTGCGGAAAGGGCAGGATGACGATTTCGCCGGCTACAGGTTTGCCCACGCCGCGTCCTCTTCTGGTGTATCCCAATCGCGAGCCAGCACCGATTCACTGGCCATCAAACCATTGAATTCCTTGCCGTCCGACTTGAGTCGGAGAAAGCGAGCAAAATCGTAGACTTCGAGTTGCAGCGATTCAGGCAGAATATCAAGTTCTCGTTCGATAAGTTCGCGGGTGCTCATAAAACTATTATACGACACGACTGGCAATGGCAGCAAATATCAGATTTTCGAACTACTTGCCAATGCTGAAACGTCTTTTGCCCCCTGGCATCGCGTTGCCGCAATTTCGATCAGTTGGGCGGAACGCTAGCGATTCGAGCGAGGGCAAATCAGGGTCGACTTCCCGCCAGAGTGCCGTTCGGTTCGACGAGCCATTCGACCTCGCCGGCAGCCACGTTGTAGACGCCGCCGATGAAGTCGATGCGGTCTTGGCGCTCCAGTTGGGCGAGCGTGTTGCTCTCGGTGCGGAGCACGCCGATCACGCGGAGCACGTTGCGGCGGCAGACCTCCGTGACGAGGGCCGATTTCTCGTCGCCGGTTGCCTTTTTCAGCTGGGACAGAATCGTAGCGTCGATCGCCTCTTGAATCTGACTTGTGGTGGAATCGAGGTGTTCGCAGCCAGTCTGCTCTGACCTGCTCTTGCCCGCGACCAGCAGTTCGGCGGCCGCGGTGACCGCGCCGCATTGCGTGTGCCCGAGTACGACCACCAACTTCGCCCCGGCGACCTGGCAGGCGTATTCGAGGCTGCCCAGCACGTCTTCGCTGACGATGTTGCCGGCGATCCGCACACTGAACACGTCGCCCAGGCCAAGATCGAAAATCAATTCCGACGGCGTCCGCGAGTCGATGCACGTGAGCACGGCTGCCATGGAAACTGTCCCGCTGCGGAAGACGCGAGCTGCTGTCGGCTGAGTCGCGTGAGCGGGCGATTTTCGCGGAATCGGACGTTGCCTGCCTTGAGCACTTCAAACACCTGTGCCGGTTTCATATTCTGCTGCAGGTCGCGGCTGACGTAATCCACGTACTCGATCGCGTCGTCAATCCGATGGCGATCCTGAAAGCCGAGCAGGCTCACGCTGACGCCGCGGGCCGGCGCGATCTGGTCGCGGTATTCTTTGATGAAGTCGATCACGTCGGGGTCGATGTAGACCGTGTTCCGCGCGTCGAGCAACACATGTCCGTCGCGCGGAATCTTCCGCAGCGCCGCGTCGAGGATCGCGCGGTTGAAGAAGCTCAACTGGCTGGCGAGCTCGAAGCGATGGACGTCGCCCGAGACGTGCTTTTCCACGATGTGCCGCAGCGGCCGCTTGAGATTGCTGGCCAGGATGAACATCGTGCTCACGATCAAGCCGATAATCACGCCGATCAAGAGGTCGGTAAACACAATCGCCACGACCGTGATGACGTACGGCAGGAAGCGATTCAAGCCTTCGGCCCACATCGCCCGCACAATCTTGGGGCTGGCCAGCTTGAAGCCGGTGACCATCAGGATCGCGGCCAGGCAGGAGAGCGGGATGCGGTTGAGCATCGTTGGCAGGGTGAGCGTGCAGAGCAGCAGTAAAACGCCGTGGAAGATGGCCGACCGCTTCGTCTGGGCGCCGGCGTTGATGTTGACGCTGCTGCGGATGATGACCGACGTGAGCGGGATGCCACCGATCAGGCCGGCGGCGATATTGCCGATGCCCTGGGCGAATAGCTCGCGGCTGGGGGGCGAGAATCGCTTTTTCGGGTCGAGCTTGTCGACCGCTTCGAGATTGAGCAACGTTTCGAGCGAGGCAACGATGGCGATCGTAAACGCGGCTACAAAGATCGCCGGCTGAGTGATCTGTGAAAAATCGGGATAGCGGAGAAAACTGGCGACGCCGGCCCAGGTCTCAGTCACGGGCACCTGCACCAGTTGGCTAAGGTTAACTTTCCAAGCAGCGCCGAGCGATGTATACGATCGCAGCAACTCACTCAGCAAGACGCCCAAGATCACCACGATGAACGGTCCGGGTACAATCGAATTCTTGAGTAGTTTGACCCGATCCCAACACACCAGCAGGGCGATCGACGCCAGCCCGATCAACGTCGCGCCGGGATGAAACCGTAGGACGGCGGCTAGCATGCCGGAGAGCGTGTTGCCGCCGTCGGGTTGGGCGAATGCCATGTCCCCCTCGGGATCGGCGTCGATTCCCAACAGATGCGGGAACTGCTTGAGAATCAGAATCACGCCAATCGCGGTGAGCAAGCCGCGGATCACGCTCATCGGAAAGTAGACGGCGATCACGCCCGCCCGCGCGATGCCGAGCACCACTTGCAGTCCGCCGGCGACCACCAGCGCCAACAGAAACGCCTCGTACGAACCGAGCGATTGGATCTGCGCAGCGACGACGGCCGTGAGTCCCGCGGCGGGACCGCTCACGCTGGTGTGCGAGCGGCTGAAGAAACCGACGATGATTCCGCCGACGATGCCCGCGATCAGCCCCGCGATCGGATCGGCGCCCGATGCCTGGGCCACGCCGAGACACAGCGGCAGGGCGACCAGGAAGACGACCATCCCGGCGATCGCGTCGCGACCGAGCGTGGGAATAAAACCCTGCGATGTGCTGGCGGCCGACATCGGCACCCTTTCATGAACGATCGAAACACGAACCGAAAAACGCCTGCACGGGATCGCCGCTGCCGATTCAAGAAGACTAGACGGGCCGCCATTTTACCCGATGCACCTCGACTGTCTACGGCGGATGCGGGGCGGTATCGCGGACGAATTAGCACCGAAGTCGGCTGGTGGGCACTCGCGGGGCCTAGATAACCCGACCCAAATTGTTGGATTGTGACGCATGCCAGGCATGCCGAGTGCGCCAAGGAAACATGCCAATCGCCGTCACGATGATCAGTACCAATGTCGTTGGCTCGGGCACCGACGGCGCGACGCCACTACTTACACCGCTGCCAGCTGTCTGGCCAAAGTGATCCTTCCAGCGCTGGTAATCGTCCTGTCCGACGCCGAGGGTCGGGTCGTTGGGAAGCGACGTGGTGCTACCGAAGTTGTTGCGCCAAAGCGTGTAGTCGGCGGCGTCGACGATGCCGTTCAAGTTGTAGTCACCCGGGGGAAGAATTGCGTCGATGACGTGCAGCGTCACCTGGCTGGCGCTATACGTTAAATCGAGCGTATGTCCTTGGAAGACCGGGGCGATCACGGCCGAGAAATGCCCGAGATGCTGCCGATCGCGCCCTTGAACAATTGGAAAGTCTCGCCGGGGCGGGATTGAAGCCAGCGAGGATCGACAGGTCGAGCAGTCCGCCCAACGTGACACTGCCGTTGTTGGTCACGACGATGCGATCGCGGGTCGCCCAAACTCGTATTGGAGTGTCGAGCCGCTCATCAGATTCAGTCCGCCGACAGTGATCGTGCCGGGCGAAAGTCCGGCGCGAAAATTCCGCCCGATTCGACCGTGGGAATACCCATCGATCCAGTGCCCTTGAGAATCCCACCGTCCTTCACCAGTACTCCGCCGGCAATCGAGCCGTTGACGACGAGCGTGCCTTCATCGACGGTCGTCAGCCCGGTATAGCTGTTCGCTCCGCTGAGCGTCAGCGCACCGGTGCCGACTTTGGTGAGCTTACCGCCGGTGCCGGCGGTGTAGCCACCGACATCGCTAATCGTTCCGCTGACGGTGGTGTTGGTGTCGCGATTCCCGACCGTCAGCAACGAGGCGCCGAGATAAAAACTGCCGGCCCCTTCGATCGAACCGACGGCGGTGCCGCCATGGGGGGCGTTCAGGCTGAAGTCGGCATTAGCGCCCGCGTTGACGATGAGGCGCGCAGAATCTCCAGCGCCGGCCGAGCCGAAGAGGATTCGCCCCCCATTGACCGCGGTGGCGCCCCCATTGGCGATCAGCGTGGCAGAGCCCAAGTGTCCGCTGTTGTGAACTTGAATCAAACCGCCCGGCGCACCGGCGACGTTTGAGGGCTGTGCCGTGATGGTTGCTGTTCCCCCGTCGCTTCCGGTATCGAAGACAACTTGGCCGGCGGCCGTGCCGGGGATATTGCCCGGCCTGGTGCTCCCTAAGACGGCGATGGTCGCATTGCCTGCCGAACCGTCGGCGAAAATCACTCGACCGCCGTCGCCGCGAACGGTGATCGTCGCGTTGGCCGCAGTCGAGTTTTGATAAAAACTCACGTCGTTGAATTCGTTGGTGGGCCCGGGGGTAACAGGTCCGACGTCGATATGGGCGCTGCCGGCGCTGGAATTCGCGAAGAAGTTTATCCGGCAATTGTCCGTCGACCGCAGGAAGAAGTGGGCCTGACCGGCAGTCGAGGTGTCGTTGAACGTCACGATGCCGCCGTAGGGGCCGTTCGTGAAGGTTCCCTGCCCGGCGGACGACGAGTCTTTGAAGACAAACTCTCCAATGCCGCTGGCGAGAGTGGAGTCGTTCGTCAGTGTCGCATTGCCGGCGGAGGACGTGTCGTGGAACGTCGTGATTCCCGCCGCACTTGGATACGCCCCCGACTGGTTGATTATCGTGGCGCTGCCGGCGGTCGAACTGGCGTAGAAGTCCGTCGTGGTCGCTCCGCCGCTGGAGGCCAGGTTGGTGATCGCGGCGTGGTCGGCCGATGAAGTTCCGAAGAACAGCGTGCGACCTGACGCGGCAAATTGCCCCACTGGGCCGGAGTTGTTGATCGTCGCCGTTCCCGCTTTCGCAGTGTCGCCAAAGGTGGTCTGTCCGCCGCGGCCGAACACCGTCGAGCCGCCGAAGTTGGTGAGTGTGCGCTTGCCGCGTTGGAATTGCCGACGAACTGCGTCGCCCCGCCATTGCCATTCGAGTAGCCGGCGCCGTTATTGATGAAGGTGGCGTTTCCCGCTGTTGACTCGTTGAGGAACGTCGTGAGTCCGCCGGTGCCGTTGACGTACTCGTTCTCGCCATCGTTTCGAAGTGTCGCGGAACCAGCAGACGAATTGTCATAAAAATTTGTTTGCCCACCCCAGCCGCTGATCGAGACCCCGCCAAAATCTCCGCCGATGCGGCCTCCCTTATTCCAAATTGCGGCGTTGGCGGCGGACGAGTTATCACGGAAATCGACATGGGCCGGGGTTCCGGTGGCGCCGTTGCCACTGGCGCCTTCGACGTTGAACTCCGAGTTGCCGGCCGTTGCGTTGTCGTTGAATTCGGCGTGCCCGCGGCGTATCGTTGGTAGACCATCGGCATGCCAATGACGATGTTGCCCGGGATGCTCCGCCGCCGCGGACTTCGACGTCACGCTGCCGGAGTTGCGCTGTTGTTGAACGCCAGCCGGCGCCGGCCGCCGAGGCCCCGCCACATTGCTGTCCTGTCCCGGTTCCAAAACGATTGTCTGTACGTTTCCAGAATTATTGACGGCCCCGACGTCATCGACGTCGAGATCGATCCAGCCACGCATGGTCAACGTGTAGCTGGGGGCCGCAGAAACGAATGTCAGCGAACCAACAGATTCGACTTCATAATCGAAATTGACATTTGTCTGTGGAGACATGCCGAACACGAGAATGTCGCCCGGGAAGGGCAAATTTGGTGACCAGTTGGCGGCGGTGCTGGCCGCGTTATTCGGGCCTACGCCGGTCCAAGTCACATTGCTGGCCATGACCGAGATTGTCCAACCCATGTCGCGGAAAATGCCTGCGCTCGATGGCGCCTGGCACATGGTCGGTCCGCTGTAGAACGGGCTGATCAGATTCAGTTGGATGCACGGTCGCGTCTACATGGCTGGGCTGTCCGTACAATGGGGACGGCGCATACATCTTTGGCTGGCTGCCTCCATTGCCTGCAACGCCATCCGCCGTCCCAAAACAGATTGTCGCCGCTCACCGCCGCTGCGCTCTGGCTAGGATTCAGACTCACCATTGGCATCTTGATCCCCCGGTGCTGAAGGAATCGTAAGCCGTAAGACTGCCGTTTTATATACGCCTGGATGATCCGCTTCATCGACCGGGGAGTCGAAAGTTCCATCGGGCGTTCAAAAAGGAACTAAAACCGAGTCCATGAGCAATTTCGTGTAGAGCGACCGTCACGAAGTCGCGGTAAAGCGTCGTTGCGGTGTTGGCCGGCGGCGCACCGTCGGTACCGTAGTACCAGGACCGATCCCGGCGAGGGGTGCCCGTGACGCCGACATTGGCGTTGAATGTGATGCCGATCTCAAACTGCGCCGAGGATCGACGTCTCAGAACCCTTGAGGTGATTGGCTAAGCTTTTGAGCGTAAAGCGTGTCGACCTGGTATTGCGAGTTGGAACTGCCAAAATAAAAGGGGTAGAACGAATTGCGAGCGCCGATGCCAGAAAAAAAATCGTCTGTTTTGCCGGTGGGTCCGCCGATTGGATCCACGACCGCTCGTATGCTGATAGGGTTTCGCCTGCGTAGGCCGACGGAGCAAATGGCCACACGTCTCGTCGGTACACTCCACGAGTGCGTCGGACTCTGGCCCATTTGCGGGATCGTTAAAACCCTCTCCTGGCACATCGCCGCTATAGTCGAAGCTGAATATCATAACGTCCGCCGTGCCGGCCAACAAGAGGAACGTCGCCAAGAACGTCGCCAACGGGCCGAGGAATTGCGCAGCACGTGGCGCGGATGCGTCGAACCGGAACATAGAAATTGGCTCCCGTTGAGGTTAGCAGCAAATCGGCTCGCAATTTGTCGGGAGGCCTGCGCAATGTGGCGCAGCGAATGCTCGATAACTGGAGGCGAATCCCGCCCGACATCTGCGATCACGGCGAACCAAACATCCGGCCAGGAATTCTCTGCGCGCCGATTCTAGCCGCAGTCCAAGCCTCGCGAGGCCAAGCTGCCACAAAAATGCTGACAATTAAGTTCAGCGAATGGGAGGGGGATCTCCCAAGTGTTCGTAGACTCAATCGCCGGACGAGCCATGACGCATTCATTGGCGCTGTCGCTACACGCCGACGCCGATTTTTCGGTCGCGCGACGGCGGCTGTCGGCGGCTGCTGTGCCGATCGAGAGGCGGATCTGTACGCTCCAGCGGCCTTCGGCGTCGGCTTCGACGAACCAATGGGGCTGCACCACGACCGATTGGTGCACCAG
Organism: uncultured Planctomycetota bacterium; assembly: GCA_963847905.1. Lineage (GTDB taxonomy): Bacteria > Planctomycetota > Planctomycetia > Pirellulales > Lacipirellulaceae > DASYDU01. The sequence continues at coordinate 947,711 of CAWKBP010000015.1, forward strand.
CTCGAAACCGGCTTCCGATTGGCTCACCGTTTCGATCGGGAACGTCCAGAGGCAACTGGGCCGGTCGATCTTGAGGTCGACGTCGAGCCCGAGCCAGCCGTCGGTCAGGCCGAGCGCGTCGACGTCGATCAGGTCGAGCATCGTGCCGAGCTGGCCGAGCACATTGCCGTCGCCGTCGCGGAAGTAGCGGTCGTCGGCGCCGGAGGGCATGCCGGCGAAATTGAACTCGACGCCGAAGTGGAGCGTCTCGCCGGGCGTCAGGCCTTCGAGCAGGTAGGCGATTTCGAGCGTGTCGTCGCCCGCTTCGAGCGTGACGCCCTTGGTGATGCGGATGGTGCGTTCGTCGGCGTGGCCCTCGCGGATCAGCTGCACCTGCATCCGATCCGGGCCGCGGCGGAGCTTGGCTTCGTACTGCCCGTCGACGAAATCGCCCAGCTCGTCGTAGGTGCCGGCCGCGACCGCCGCGATCGTCGCGTCGAGCGGATAGAAGTGGTCGAGAGGCTCTTGCGCGGTGCGCGATCGTATTGCAGCCGCTGGTCGAGGCCGTCCTGCTTGAACACGACGCGGTCGTGGATGCTGGCGACGTCGCCGCCCGCGGCCGATCGCCGGCGCGGACTTTGTGGTGATAGGCTTCCTCGCGGCGCGCGAGCGTGGCGAGCAGATTGTGGCAGATCGAGCGAACGTCGAGTTCGTACATCTGCCCGCCTTGCGCCGGCGCGACCAGCGCGATCAGCCGGTTGCTGGCCAGCCGAACTTCCTGCCGGCCGTCGAGGTTGTAGTCGCCCGAGGTGACTTCGACCCAGGGTCGATCGCCCTCGGCCAGGCCGCGGCCTTCGCGCCTCGTCGAGCAGGTTGTCGGCGGCGATCAAATGCTGGAAAATCGCGTTGCGCAGGTGGGGCAGATACGTGCCGCCGAACGCCCCGTGCCAATAGCGCAATTGCACTGGCCGCGGTAGAGCTCGGTGCGGGCCTTGATCGACTAGCGATTGGTCGCTGAAGCGACCAGTCCGCAGCGATCCGTTCGAGCCTGCTGCCAGAGCCGTGCTCCGCTTCGGCTTCCTGCATCCGGCGGCTGACCATCTGCATGCGCGCGTACATCTCGTTGGTTTCGGGATACTTCACCTTGAAGTTCCGCCAGAAGCCGCCGCGGACGAACGGCGCAACTCCTGCCAGCGGCCTTCGTGCTCGAGTCGATGGTGCAGGTCTCGAACTCGACGAGCCGCTCGGCCGGCAGCGCCCACTCGGTCATCTCGCGGTAGCTGCCCTCGGGGATGTAGATCTTGCCGCGGGCGGCACTTGTCGATCACTTCGGTGGGCGTCACCACTTGCAGCCAATCGCGGTTGGCCACAGTGCGTCGAAGAACCGCGCAGCCAGCCGTCGTGTAGACGTGTTCCTTCGTGCCGGGCCAAGTGCCAAACTTCTCGCCGTCGTCGCCGAACACGACGACCGCGTTCGGCTGCTGCTCGGCGACGCCGCGCAGGTAGTTGATCGATTCCTCCGGCTCGGCAAAGGGAATCAGGTATCGCAGCCGTTCGCTGCCCGGGCATCACGGCGAGCAGCTTCGTCTCGTCTTCGGTGACGTAGTAGCCGTGCAGTTCGTCGGCGCCGAGGCCGGCGTTTTTGAAATGGAAGTCGTCGAGCAGGGTGTAGCGGATGCCGGCCGTGGCGATGTCGCGGGTGAGCGATTGCTCCCAGACCCGCTCGGGAATCCACATGCCGTTGATCGGCACGCCAAACCGTTCGCCGAGCCACTCGGAGTAGCGCGAGATCTGGCCGACGCGATCGGCCGTCGAGATCATCGTCAGGATCGGCTCGTAAAACGCGCCGCCGACGATCTCGATCCGCCCCGCCGAGGCCAGCACCGCCAGCCGCTCGACGTATTCCGGATGTCGCTCGACGAGCCATTCCATCAGCGAGCCGCTGGTGTGGAGCGCGATCGGCAGCTCGGGTACTGCTCAAACACGTCGAGGAACGGCAGGTAGCTGTCCTGGTAGGCCTGTTCGAAGACGCCGTCGAAATTGCCGACTGGCTGATGGTTGTGGAATACGAGGACGAGTCGCAGCGAGTGGGTCATGATGGAAATTCCTGCCGGGAAAATTTTTCGCGGCGGCAGTCATCGGTGTGCAGCCTGATGTGGGCAGCGGCAGAAGGCGACGTCTCGCGGTGAGGTCGACACGGTCGAACCCTCGATCCTACCGCAATTCCGCCCAATACGTCCATCCGGACCAACCGCTCTAATCGACAAAAGATCGCCGCTCCCGAATCTCGTCGCCGCCCCCGGCAAACCCGTGATGCTAGCGCGACCTTATTGATCGTAGCTTCACCTAAGGTCATCTTGGCCGGCGGGCAATACAGAAAAGTTAGCTCGAACCTTAATTGTTGTGCGGCGCGGGTGGGGGAGATCGGATTGATATCAATTTGCGTCGCCAACTCGAAGCCGGCCAGCGGATTGTCCCGCGGCACGATCTCGATCCGCCAATGGCCTGCTGCGGCCGCGTCCTCGTGCCAAGGGGTGGTGCGCAGGAGCAGGTTGTACGCCGGCGCGGCAAAACCGATTCGATCCGCACCAACAGCGAGTGCAGCACGTCCGCGAGAGATCGCGCCGGTCCATTCCGCGCGCCGCTCGAACCACGGCCCGTGCGCCGTCGGCATCAGCCAGACTTCGCACGGCTGTAGGCTCGCATAGGGGCAGAACGCGATCAGTCCGTCGCGTTCGCAGACAACTCGCTCCTCGTCCGGCGTCCTCGTCGATTAGCCGGCAGTAGGCACAGACCCTGTTCGGCGAACGACTGCCGGGCCCGCGCGAGTTCGCGGCCACTGGCGACGGCACTGCGGCAACGCCATGAGCTGGCTGTGCACATGGGCGAGCGATGCCCCCGCCGCCGGCCAAGGTTTTTGAACACCAGACCATATTCGAATCGCCCGCCTCATGCCAATGCCCCAGCCGCTCCCGATAGGCATCGAGCACGTCGGCCAACTCCGCGGCCGACAGCTCCGACATCCGGTCCACATGCCGCGCCGACTCGATGATCACCTCGTGGGCACCGCCGCTGAGGATGTGCCTAGAATCATTCACGCCACGGCCGGAAACTTATTCGGCACCACGCGGACCCGCCACGAGACCGCCACGTCTGTCTTCGTCAACACCGCCGGCGGCGTCCTCGCTTCTTGCCCCGGACAAAAAGGGCAGGGGCGGTGAGAGAATCTCCGGCAGCGCAGATCCGCATTCGCCGCCTGCCTCCGCAAACTCATTCGGCCGCAGCGCCGATGCTCGGCCCACAACACCGTCCGCCCCGTGAGCCAATCGGTACGCAGATCCGTCATGGCGAGTCCAAAGATGTCACAGCCTGCATAAAGTTGCAGATCCTTGTACTCGAATCAACGCAAGGGACTATGTGAGCGAGTTGCATCAGCGGTTGTCGCCCCGGAAGCATGCCCCTACCATGAGCACATCGCGGCACTTGGTCGCTCTCTCATGCGAAACTCGATCCAGGCGCAAGGAGAACAGCATGTCCACCAATCACAAAGCGACCTCGAAACAGCTTCTTGAACAATGGGGCGACAATACGGTCCACAAGGGGGTCGACTTCATTGCCGCGAACTACAAGAATCACCAGATGCCCGACGCCGCGGAAAGTCGGTCGACCAAATCGTTCGATGAATGGAAAACCCTGGTCGCCAACTTTCACAAGGGCTTCTCCGACGTGAAGATGGAGGTCTTGCAGCAGGTGGCGGAGGGGGATTTGGTTTGTTCGCGGTGGCGCATGACGGCCAAGCACATGGGCGAGTTCGCAGGCCTCGCGCCCACCGGCAAAACGACTACCTGGACCGGCGTGCACACCGATCGCTACGAGGGCGGCAAGCTAGTCGAGAGCTGGGTCGATTGGGACAAGTACAGCTGGCTGGAAGGGCTGGGCCTGGTCGGTTAACCACGGACGGTCCACCGGAAGCGTCCTCCCTGCAGCGTCCAGAAACGTCGCGAGCTGCTTACTCGTCTTGCTCCCGCATTTGTCAGCCCATCGCGAATGCAGGTTCATGCTCGTCGATATCCATACCCACTTTTATCCGCGCGATTATCTCGACCGGCTCGCGCAGCGGTCGGAGATTCCCAAGGTGGTGCGCGACGCTGAGGGCGACCACTTCGTTATTTTTGCCAACGAGGAAAAAATAGCGGGTGCGGCGCGGCCGGTGGGCGAGCAATTCTTTCGGCTGGAGAAGAAGCTCGAGTTCATGGATGAGCATGGCATTGATCGGGCCGTGATTTCCATCGGTAATCCCTGGGTCGACTTTCTCGATGGCGAGGAGGCAGCAGGCTGGGCGACTCGGCTCAACGACAAAGTCGAGCAAGCATGCGCAGCGGAGCCGCGGTTTCTGGGGCTCGGAGTGGTGCCGTTTCATTCCGTGGAGGCGGCGTGCGACGCCGCCCGCCGGATCGACGAGTTGCCTCACGTTCGCGGGATCATCCTGGGGACGCGTCCGGGCCAGCGGCATCTGGATGACGACGCGCTGGAACCATTCTGGGCCGCTGCCGAAGAAACGAGTTTGCCGATTTTCATCCACCCGCACTACACGCTCGGGGTAGATTGGATGGCAGGCTACGGGCATGCGCCGCTCTTGGCACTTGGCTTTACGTTCGAGACGACGGCCGCGGTCACGCGGCTGATCCTGGGCGGCGTGTTGGAGCGGCACCCGCGGCTGCGCCTGATTCTTGCCCACTCGGGCGGGACGCTGCCGTTTTTGGCCGGTCGACTCGACGCGTGTACGCGGGTGGACGAGAACGCCAGGCGGAATCTGCGGAAGCCATTCAGCGAATACCTGCGGATGATGTACTACGACGGCGTGGCCTACCATGCGCCGGCCGTGCGTTGTGCGCTGGATTTGGTGGGGCCGGAGCGGATCATGTTTGGGACGGACCATCCGTTCGGCATCGCGGACGCGGAGGCCTGCAGCGGCGCGATTCGCCAAGTGGCGGCCACGCAGCGAGACGCCGCCGCGATGTTGGGCGCCAACGCAGAGAGGCTCTTCTTCCAGGTTGCACGACTGACCAATGAATTGGATCGGCTCTCAAATGAGGTCCGGCAATTACCCTCGAATCGAGTCGACGGGTGTTGAGATTACGATGCGAATCGACTCGATGGAAGACTTCGTTCACCGGTGCGATCGGCAACGTGCTCGAATGGTACGACTTTGCCGTGTTCGGATTCGTGGCGCCGCTGATGAGCGACCGTTCTTTCCCGCCTCCGACAAGACGTCGGCGTTCGTCAATACGTTTGGCGTGTTCGCGGCCGGCTACCTCGCCCGGCCGATCGGCGGCGTGTTGTTTGGTCAGATCGGTGATCGCCTCGGACGCAAGCGGGCAGTGCAGCTTTCGGTCGCCCTGATGGCGATTCCCACGTCGCTGATCACAATCCTGCCGACGCACCATCAGGTCGGCCTCCTCGCCCCGGTGCTGCTCGTCGTACTGCGGCTCATGCAGGGACTCTCCGTCGGCGGCGAATTGATCGGCTCCTCGACCTATCTCGTCGAAATCGGCGAAACCAATCGTCGCGCGTCCTCGGGCAGCTGGTCGTTTTTCGGTGCGGTGCTCGGCATTTTGCTCGGCTCGGCGGCAGCGTCTCTCGTCCACCACTTGCTCACCGACGCCCAGATCAGCGCTGGGGCTGGCGGGTGCCCTTTCTGGGCAGCCTGTTGATCGGCGTCGTTGGTTGGATGATGCGTCGTGGACTCGCCGAGACTATGGCGTTCGTCGAACTCCAGCGCGAGGGCGAAGTCGAGCGACAGCCCGTCATCCAGGCGCTCAAGGAAACACCGTTGCAAGTGGTGCGGGCCGCGGGCATCGTGTCCGCCTTCGGCGCGGCCTTTTATACTTTGTTTGTCTGGATGCCGACCTACCTGATGAACTTCGTCAAGCCGCCGATCGACGATGCGTTTTTGATCAATACGCTTGCCATCGGGTTGCTGCTCGTGCTGATGCCGCCCGCCGGACGGCTCGCCGACCGCATCGGCTACAAAGCGGTGATCGCGCTGAGCATGCTGGGCCTGGCGCTCGCGGTCTATCCCCTGTTCCGCTGGATTGACGGCGGATCGCGCGGTGCGGCGATTGCGGCCATGGGCGTATTTGCCGTGCTGTTCGCCGGCCCGCAGGCGGCCATGTCGGTGGCGATGGCCGAGTTGTTCCCGCCACGCTTGCGCTATAGCGGCACCGCCGTCGGCTACAATCTCGCCCTCGCGCTGTTCGGTGGCACGGCGTCGCTCGTGGCCACCTGGTTGATCGCCAAGACCGGCGATCTGGCGGCACCAGCGTGGTATGTCACGATCATCACCCTCGTCTCACTGATTTTCGTACTCACCACCAAGCCGCATCCAGAAGGCCGTGAGTAGTCGAGTGCGAGCTTTTCGTGATTATCACGGCGCTTGGCTCGGCCGCGACCGGAGTGTGCTACATCGCCAGTCGCAGGCAATGGAAAGTGTCTGAGCCGGCGTCGATAGATCTAGTTCCCCGCCCCGCCGATCCGAGTGAAAATCTAGCGTGGCCGCGATCGGTGCGTCGCCGGGCCGATAATTCGGCCGCTCGCAGACGTCCCGTCCGGCACCGCTCCACCGTTTTCTCGCTGCGGACGACCGTCCACGTATGTTTCAAGTCGGAGATCGAGCTGGTGACCGTTAGCCGCCGGACTCTTACAGTAGCTGGCAAGCCCGCGCCGATCGTCTTCGCCACAGCCCGCCCGTCTGCCAGCAACTCGTGTCGATCGATTTGAGCTCCACCCGCTGATCAAAAAAATCAGCTTCCCGATCTGATGGTCCGCAAACCCCGCAATCCCTTTGAACACGATGTCCGGGTCAGCCCGGACGATAATCTCCACGTTTTCACAATCGAAGATCTCCTCAAACGCCTTGATTGGCCCCGGCTAGCGTTCAGCCCCAAAACGCCATGATGACGCTCTTCACTTCGCCTCAGTCAATCGCTTCATCGGGCAATCCCTCCAGCTGCTAAAATAAAACTCCGTCGTTCGCCGCCAGAATTATCCTCCCACAACCCAGTGCGTCACCGCAACCGCGATTTCCGTCCGACGAGCGTGCTTCAGCACGCGGATACGAACCACCCCCCCCCCCTCCCTCCTTCCCCCTCCTAAGGCCCCATCCTCCCCCCCCACCCCCAAACCCCCCCCGACAATCACCACGTGCCTCACCCCTCCCCTCCCCACTACCCCCCCCCGCTCGCCAATTTAGCCCACCCATAGTTCGCGATTGCCGCCTGATCGGGCCATACGTGTGCCCGCTTGCGAGACTCCCAAGAAATCCTCTCCGTGAACGCAAAACCACTGGACGACCCCCCCGTGCCCCGCCCCCAAAAACCGAAAATGGCCTGACCCCCAACCAAACGACTCCACACCCCCCCAACGGACAACAGAGCGCCCAAGACCACTACTCGCTCTGGGAGGGAGATCAACGAGACAGATGCCCCAGACAGTGTACCGCTGCGCTGAGGCGGGAACGCCGATGACGACCACACCCGATGGCTACCATACCTCCGAGCCACTACCAGAGGCCGACGACCACGGAGGGACGTGTTCGTGAACCGATCAGACACCGACTGTGTTGCGGTCTCCTCGGCCTCACTCCCCACCGCCCCCGGCCGAACTCTCCATAGATGGCTGCGATGAAACGGAAACTACTCCCGTAGCAGCGTCTCTCCGAAACGCGATCCCTCGATGGAGTACCCCTCTGCCCGCAAGAGGCTCAAGTCGTCCCGCGGAGCGTGACGGCCACAATGCCATCACGCCAACGCCGAGTCACGAGCCAAAACGAGATTCCCAAATACGAGGCTCGGCGAGACTCGCCTCCTGGGTTGGGGCGAAGCCAACCGACAACCCCATTGCCTAGATTTTCGTTCACCTCGGCGCAGAGGACAGCTTACTTAATTCGCTTTCGACGTATCCTCAAACCGCAAAGCCGCCACCAGCGCCTCGCCATACGTCTTCCACAACACCTCCCCATCCATCCCCGCATCCTCCGGCAACTCCCAGGTAATGATCGGCCGCTGGAGCGTGTTGCCGACGAACGAGCCCAGCGAGCCGGGGCGGCTGCCGACTTGCTTGACCGGCAGCGGGCACTTCGCGCCCATCGCCGCCGCGAGTGTTTCGGCCGGCCCGTCGTAGTCGATGCAGCCGATCGGTTGGTGGAGGCTGAGGATCCGATTCGGATAGTAGCGGCAGATCAGCTGCATCAACGCGCGACTCCGGCTCCGAGAGCGGCGTGTCGCCCGGCTTGAACGACCGGCCGCTGGGCAAACGTGTCGCCACCCGGGCTCGTCAGCCGTGAATTAGGGCTCCATTGTCCTGCGGCACGCCCCAATTGCCGGCCGGGAAGTTGCGGTTGAGATCGACGCCATGCGCGTTGAACCGCTCGCCCGCCGCAAATCCATCCGGATTGGCCACCGGCACGATCACCACGGTGCGGCCGGCCAGCTCCGCCGGATGCGCGACGAGCCACTCGCAAACTCCGCCACCAGCGGCGTGCCCGGCCGGCTCGCTGCCATGAATCGTGGCGATCACCATCAACACGTCCGGCCCATCGCCAAACACTTCGCAATCGATCGGCCGCCCGCCGACCGATTTGCCGGCGACGTATTTCTCGAGAGGGCGACGACAGCATGTCCATCGAATCGTCTCCAGACGTGGGGCGAATGGAACCGCAACAGTAGGCCGGCGAGAATGAGTGCGAGGAATTTAGATGTGAATGAATTGATTCTTCATGGTGGTCTTTTGTTAAATGTTGCTAAGTCGTCGCCTACTCGCAAATCTAAATTCGAAATTGCCCGCTTGAAGCATTCTATTCGCAACGGGGTGGGGAGTCCAGAAGTGTGAAAACGCCGAACTTGCGGTAGCAGGACGGCAAATAAAGATGGCAGCTGCGCGAAAGCGTCAAAAAAAAAATCGGCGACCAGGGCGAGGCACCTGGCGAACGAGAACAGGGGCGCTGATGGGCAAGGCGGCGGGCCACACCGGTTGTCTCAACCGGTGTTGCAGTAGCAATCGGAGGCCGCGGCGACGCGTTGCTAAAGATAAGGTCTCCTAGTGAGTACGCCGGCCTGGAACGATTGCCTCTTGCGGACTGCACACCCCGGTTGCCGACAACCGGGGGTACTCCCGCGAGCATGCGAGCCCGGCCAAAAAATAGTCGTTGAATCTGGCCGCAATTTAATAGGGTAGATACAGATGTACATACGAAGCTGTTAGCTGTTAGCAATTAGCTATTGGCCAGATTGGCTAATGGCTAGAAGCTAAGAGCTGACAGCTGTGTACCCCGTTCATTGGCAATTTGAAGAAGCCCTTAGCTTTTAGCCGCCAGGGATCAGCCAGTTGGTTTGACGTTGTGCCGTCGAAAAAGTCGGCCGCCTGCGCTACCACTGCGCACAAGATAGTCGATTTTCTCCCTGCTCCGAGCTCCAGTCTCCCCGCTCAAAAATCCGGTCGCGTTCGGCAGAAACTTGAGGTTTTCAAAAAACCAGGGAGCTTCAACTTGGCCACTTGTCGCCTTCGGAGAAATCTCCGATTGTCGATGTGTCGTCGACTTCGAGATTTCTGCAAAAGATTCCGGAGATGCCCGACTTGATCCAGCGGTGAGCAAAAACGGAGTGTAGGGTGTGGAATTTTGGAACTGTCGGATAAGACGATTCGGCGCGAATTCGAGGAATTTTGGAACACGGTAAATCGCAAGTCATGGAGAAGCAAGACGTTGCGCGACCCGAGTGTGACAATGAACCCGATTTTTGGAGCAGTGAATCGCGTTTCGCGCGGGTGTTCCAAAAATCCAATGAACAGGTCACTCCGCCTCTTCACACACCGCCGTGCCCCGCCGCGAAAGCGCGAGTTCGTAGAGCCGGCTGTATTCGCGGGCGCTGTGGTTCCACGACCAATCTTGGTTCATCCCCGTGCGAACCAGCTGATCCCAGACCGGGCGATTGTAATACGTCTGGCAGGCCCGTTCGAGCGTTTGGGCCAGGGCGATCGGCGAGTAGTTGTCGAAGCTCAATCCGTTGGCCGTGCCGGCCGCGAGCGTTTCGTCGCTGAGGTTGGTGATCGTGTCGGCCAGCCCGCCGGTCGCGTGGACGACCGGCACCGTGCCGTACTTGAGGCTGTAAAGTTGGTTGAGCCCGCACGGTTCGTAGCGGCTCGGCATCAAGAAGATGTCGGCGCCGGCTTCGATCCGGTGGGCCAGCTCGTTCGAAAAATCGAGCCGCACCGCGACGCGGTCCGGATGGCGCTGGCCAGGTCGGCGAGCAAATCGTGATACCGCGGCTCGCCCGTGCCGAGGATCACCCATTGGACGCTCGACGTCTCGGCCCACTGCCGGATCACCTCCGCGACCAGGTCAAAGCCCTTTTGGTCGGCGAGCCGGCCGATCATCGCCACCAGCGGCTGGCCTTGCACCTGCGGCAGGCCAAACTCACGCTGCAACGCCGCCTTGCAGGCGAATTTGCCGGGCACGAAATTGTCGACGCCATAGTTTTGGCCGGCGAAGTCGGCGGTCGACAAATACGGATCGCTGGCCGGGTTCCAGACGCTGTAGTCGACGCCGTTGATGATTCCGAACAGATCGTTGTGGCGGTGGGAGAGGATCCCATCGAGACCGTAGCTCAGCGTCGGCGATTGGATTTCCTGGGCATAACGCGGGCTGACGGTGGTGATCACGTCGGCGAACGCGATGCCGCTCTTGAGGAAGTTGAGGTTGCCGTAGAACTCCATCTGCCGCCAGTTGAAGTACTTCCAATCGATGCCGGTGAGCTCCATGTCCCAATGCCAGAAACTGCCCTGGTAGGCGATGTTATGGATCGTCAGCATCGACACGAGCGAATCGAACGGCGGCACGCCGCAGAACATCGTTTTGAGGTAGGCGGGCACCAGTGCCGCGGTCCAGTCGTGGGCGTGGACCAGCTCGGTGCCGAGCTCGAGCTTCGTGATCGCTTCGAGCACGGCCCGGGCGAAGAACACGAACCGCTCGCAGTTGTCTTTGTAGTCCTTGCCCCGCTCGGTGTAGAGCTCGGGCCGGTCGTAGTAAGCGTCGTGCTGCACGAGATAGACGGGCACGCTGTTTCCTTGCAATCCGTCGCTGGGCAGCGAGCTGCGGAGGAAGGTGCGCCGACTATTTTGCGGCCGATGGGCACTTCAAAAGTAACGCCGGTCGGCTCGATGGGTCGGCCCGATTGCATCGCCTGGCGAAAGGCGGGCATGACGATCACCGGCTCGTGGCCCAACTTGGCCAGCTCGAGCGGCAGGCTGCCGCAGACGTCGCCCAGTCCGCCCGTCTTGGCGAATGGCACCGCTTCGGTCGTCGCAAAGAGGATTTTCACGGGAGCTTCCTGCCGGGGGGACGGGATGCGCGGGAGCGCAAGCGGGACTATACGATAAAATAGCACATTTTTACCGCTTTGGTGCTTTCGGCGGCCTCTGCGGGGAGTGAGACTTTTTCGTCGAGGCGTTAGAATCGGAACGGCCGAGAATCGAGCGGAAGCGGCCGATCCAACCCAGGGGAATTGAACATGCAGCGGAAGTTCTTATTTGTCGCTTGGTGCTTGGTCGCCCTGACCAACGTATCGCGCGGTGCCGAGACCGGCGCCGCGGCGCCGAAGCCGCTCTACCGCGATCCTGTGTACGATGGCGCGGCCGACCCGGTCGTCATCTGGAATCCGCAGGTGAAGCGGTGGTGGATGTTCTATACCAACCGCCGGGCGAACGTGCCCGATCTGCGCGGCGTCTCTTGGGTGCACGGCACGCCGATCGGCATCGCCGAATCGGCCGACGGTGGCACCACTTGGAAGTACGTCGGCGATGCGGAGATCGAATCGCCCGACACGGCGATCAAGGAGCCGACCTATTGGGCGCCGGACGTCGTCCGCGGCGACGATGGCCATTGGCACATGTTCCTTACGGTGGTGCCCGGCGTGTTCAACGATTGGGGCCATCCACGCTCGATCGTCCACTACACCAGCCCCGACCTCCGCAACTGGGGCAATCCGCGGCCGATCCCGCTGGCGACCGATCGCGTGATCGATGCCTCGGTGGTCAAGCTCGCCGAGGGCGCCTGGCGAATGTGGTACAACAACGAGCGCGACGACAAAGCGATCTACTTCGCCGATAGCCCGGATCTAGCGACGTGGACCGATCGCGGGCCGGCCGAAGGAGTCGGCAAACGCTGCGAAGGCCCAAAGGTGTTTCGCTGGCGGGACAAGTATTGGATGGTCGTCGACCAGTGGCGCGGCCTGGGCGTGTTTCGCTCCGAGGACGCCGAGCATTGGGAAGCCCAGCCGGAGAACCTGTTGCAGGCGCCGGGCACCGGCAACGAAGACGAAGTGCAAGGCCAGCACGCCGACGTGTTGGTGTCGGGCGATCGCGGCGTACTTGTTCTACTTCACCCACCCCGGCCGCCGCGGAGCGGATGCCGAACGCGATGGCACCGAACAGCGCCGCAGTTCGATCCAAGTGGTTGAGCTCGATGTCAAGGACGGCTGGCTAACCTGCGACCGCGACGCGCCGACGCATGTCGAGCTGGTCGCGCCCGAAAAAATGATTCACTCGCCCCAGATCGGCCAGAGCCGGCCGCCGCTTTCTTCGATGCGGGCGAGCCGCGTGTTGTATACCTCTTCGATAGTGTCGCGGGTGACAACTTCGCGCGTCGGCCCCGCGCGATGCACGCGGCCGGCGCGGAGCATGAGTGTTTTAGCAATGCCAGGCACGATTTCTTCCACATGGTGCGTGACGAGGACGACCGTCGGCGAGTCGGGTGCCGTCACGCGCTCGTTGAGCCAGCTCAAGAATCGCTCGCGCACGCCGGGGTCCATTCCCGCGCACGGTTCGTCGAGCACCAACAGCAGCGGTCCGGCCATCCGCGCCGGGCCACGAGCACTTGTTGCCGTTCGCCTTGCGAGAGCACGCCAAACGGTTTGTCGGCGAGCGACGTCGCAGCCGAGCCGCGCGAGCTCCGTCGCGGCGTCGGCGAAGTCGGCCTCGGTGGGACTCACATGCAAGAATCGCTTGAGGCCGATCATCGCCAGCCGGCCGGTGACGACGGTTTCGAGGCCCGTGTCCTCTGCCGGGATGCGGCCCGCGAGATCGGACGAGACCCAACCGATGCTACGCCGCAACTGGCCCAGATCGACCAGCTCCTTGCCGAGCCGAAGCACGCGACCGCTGGTCGGCCAGGCATACCCGCTAGCGATCCGCAGCAGCGTCGTCTTGCCACAACCATTGGGCCCGAGCACCGCCCAATGTTCGCCGCGCTCGATCCGCCAATCTACGTCCGTGAGAATGTCGACATCCTGCTGCCGGTATCCAACATGTTCGCAGGCGATGAGTTCGTTCATGAGATGCCGTTCTAGTGCGTAGAATTATTACTCCGATTTGATTCTAATCTTGGTTGGGCTGGGTGAACATGCACGGACGATCGCGTGTCTGACTGATACCATCAAGAGCAAGCGCGCCGCCGGACGCGGACGCGACCGGGCAGTGCTCGACATCCTGCAGAAGACGCTCGATGAACAAGAAAAAGGTTAAAAAGGTTGACGCGAAGCGAGGCGCGAACTCAGCGCTCCGCCGGGAGAGCGATCGCGCCCTGGTGGAACAAATCCGCCGCTTGCTCGCGCTACCGATGAACAAGCGAACCCACTTCTTGCGAGTCCGTCACCCGAACGGCGGTTCGCATTTGTAATGTTCGGGTGGTATAATGGCTATGGAGGCGCAGAATGGCTGATACTTCAGACTGGCGGGGACGTGTCGTTGTTGACCCGGCAATTCATCATGGTGATGCTTGCATCGCCGGCACGCGAGTTCCAGTGAGCGTGATCGTTGGCAGTGTGGCCGACGGCGAAACATGGGAACAGATTTTGCTCAGTTATCCGCAGCTCAAGGCAGAGGATATCCAGGCCGCACTCAAGTATGCAGCCGAGGCCGTCAATCGGTTTGAAATGATTCCACTGGTCGAATGAGCGATTCATGCCCATCGTGGTCAAAGTGGACGAGGACCTGCCGGCCGACATCGCCGGCATATTCCGTGCCGCGGGGCACGAGACCAAGACGGTGTATGAGCAAGGGCATGTCGGATTGCCCGACGACCAGTTGTGGCCGATCGTACAGCGCGAGCAGCGAATGCTTGTCACGGCCGACAAGGGATTTGCCAATGCTCGGTCTCATCCGCCCGGTTCCCATGCGGGAATCGTCCTTTTTCGCTTGCCACATGAGTCGCGTGCCGGTTACATCCGACTCGCCAACTACCTCTTAACGCGGTTGAAGCTGGAGGATGTTTCTGGCGCGATAGTCGTTGTCTCTCCAGACGCGATTCGCGTGTTGCGAGCGTGAGGTAACGTCGGCCGATTGGACTGCGGCAGGACATCAATGGATCGTCGCGCCGTGGTCGATGATCTTGCCGTTTTCGGCCTGGCTCCAGAGTCGCCAGAGGGGCGTGGTGATCAGCACATCGCATCGGCCGGCGCTGGCCGTGATGGCAACTTGTGGTTTCGGGTTGCCGCCCAGATTTGCGGCAAACGTCTGTTGGACGGCCTGCGCCATCACGGTCGCATCCGCATCCGACGTGGCCGTTGAGATATGAATCGACATGTTGTCGACGGCCTGGCCCATGTCCTTGAGTTCTTGAACGAGCTGCGGGTCCGCGGCTTGAGCGAAGCTTGCCAACGCGAATACAATGACGAGTGCGGTAAGAATGCGATTTGCCATTAGTATTTTGTAAACGCTTGAGTGATGTGCGGCAGGTCGAGGAATTGAACTGCTCAAATCTACGTCGCAAATAGCGAGCAGGGCCGCTTGCAGGCAGAGAAACGCAGCGCCGGTGGCTGCTGCAACGATGACCGCCGCACCAAGACAGCCGTGATTATTGGCCGCACCATCAGGGTTTCGGCGGCTCGCCTCAATTGCCGTCGGGAGATCGACGCCTTCGGCCAGCAGCACGTTGAGGGCGACTTCGTCGATCTCGTCTGGTGGTGTGTCCATAGATAGCAACCAACGGCCGGCCAATCTTACCGCGATCATTGTTTTGATTCGCAGCCAGAGCAGTTGGGCGGAAGCCGCGGCAGGCCGCCGTTGGCTTCGCCACAGCGGCGGAGATTCCGGAGCCGATTGTTGAGCGTTGCCTGGTCGCCGAACCACCACTCATTCTTGTCCACGACCGAGAGAAACCGAATTGGTTCTCACGGGCCACCCTTCGTTCCCGAGGATTCATCGGATTCACCGGCAGGGACCGAATCTTGCGTCGCGGACGAGCGGCAACCCTTCTGAGCATCAATTGCTTTAGCTTTGAAGTGTTCCTGCCTCCCTTCCGGTCACCGCATTGGGCGGCGCCTTCGACTGGTCGGAGTTATCAATCGCAGAACTTTTTTCGACGAAATTACTCCCGGCGACGATTGCGAGAAGTAGAACAGCGATGCCAAAACACCATCGAGACCACTTAATTAGTCGCCTTACCTTGTGTTCGACAGATGGCAGGGGCCTCATTACGTTGAGAAATTCGCGCCTCGATGATTTGTGATCGGTGTTCCGCATCGCGGATGTCTTCCTGAGCATGCCAAAGTTCGTTTAACAACTTCGCCGGAATTGCCGTGAGATCGATGGCCTTGGACAATGCCATCAGTGCAAAAATCAACGTAAAGGAAAAAACAGCCAGCTGGCGATCAACAACGGGCGGACGCAATACGCACCCGACGATGTAAATTGTTCGCTAAACGTCGCCGTCAGCACCAAGGTGCTCGACGCGAGAGTCAATAAAGTTCTTGCGAGATCTCTCTCGGCCGACCAAAGTGGTCCATGGACGGCGTCTAATTTACTGCCCATCTCAATCGCCGTTGGTATCAACGCGTTGAGATAATTGTCAGTACGATTGTCAGTGGATTCATTTGACGTGCTCATATTCGCTCGCAGCTTTCGATTGCGTAAACTTCGCGGCAGTCGCCGTTTCGGACGTCCGCTCCCAGCCGCCATTCGAGTGGTGTACATCAAGCCTAAGGCATGCGGAGGATGCTCCGGCCCAAATAGCATCCGCGATCACACGAGAATACCGGTCGGCGCAAACGGGTACTTCGAATTAGTTCGATGTTGCCGGCCGCATGTTGCCGAAATGCATTGTGGTCGATCGCGTCCGCGCCCTGCAAGGGCGGGATACGTGTCCGGATTGAAGCCAGTGCGATCGTCGTCAAACTCATATATCGGCGGACGAAATCAATACCGCCCTATCAGGACTTCAACGGCTCTACGACGGCATCCTGGTTCGCAGAGGCCGGTAAAAAGTCTCGACTGGCGGAAGATCGACACGACTGAAACTAGGCAGATGTCGCCAACGTCGAGTCACATCTTTCGACAATCTCGGACACCAAAGATCGATAGCGGTCTGCGATTGCAGCCGAATACTTTGAATTCAGCGATGAATCCGTCGACTTCATCGTGTGGCGCGATTGCTGTGGCATTAGGGATGATGGTTGCGAAGACTTGCGGGATTTCGGCAAAGAGATCCTTGCGGTGCGTGGCTAATTCAACCAGTTCGGTGAATCTCATTTTGCTCCCGATAGAGCGTCCAAATGGTGCCCAGTCGTGGCAGCTTGTAGTTCTTCTTGCGCAGTCGTTCGACGAGATAGTGTGATCCCCGCACTGAAAGCTTATCGGGAATGCACGGAACGACGTACGCGTCTGCGGTCTTTACGAGTAGCTGAATCTGCATGGGCAGGCTGGGCGGGCAGTCGATGATTGTGTGGTCGAAGTTCGCCGTCAACCATTTTCGGAAGCTGCGAAACCGTCGATTGAGAACGGAATGAAAGTCGTCATTCGTGCGGAAGTTCTGGCGTGCCCCGTTGTATGTGTTGTGGAACTCGTCAATACGAAGCGAGCTTGGGAGCACCGAAAGTTGGCCGGCGCCACGATCAATTCCAACAGATTTGGCCGGACGGATATAGTTGGCGAACACTTCGGCGGCTGTAGTCAGCCTTAACAATCTCATTGAGCAGGTCGTGGAGCGTTGACCGCTCCAACCGCATCTTTCCAAGACGATCTCCAACCAATATTTCGTACCGGCCGCACATTGATTATCCGCATCATCAAGAGGACGCGATTGCCCCGCTTCGGCGAGAAATCCGGATATGCCACGGATTCGTCGTTTTGGCGACTCCGCCCTTAATGCAATGAACATCGACATTGGCATGTATTCACGTCCCGTCGAACGAGTTTCCTAGTGTATTAATCGACGATACGATCTCGCAGCGAGGACTTCATACAACCCTAGCTCACCCCCCGCGGTGCGGTCGGCGGGCCGCCCCTCGCCGTTCTACAAGGAAATCGGTACCGTTTCTCTAACTCCAGAAGTGTGTCGCCTTGCATGTTGCCTTTCCGCAACGGTCGCAACATACCGTAGTGGCGACGGTGTTACGCCTAAGAGGTTTGCTGGCCATGCCGGCATGGATATCGTGAGGGTCGAGCACAATTGACGGACGGACGAGTGCCCCATGATCCTCCGCCTCTCCCAAAAACTCGCCAAGAAGGTCAAGACGACGCCCACACGGGTGCTGCCGCTCGATGCGAATCCGTTCGCGGATTGGTCGGCTCATTTGTTCACGGCGGACCGAACTCAGTACATTCTGTTCTCGAATACCGCGTCGCTTTACTCGACCGTTTTGTACGGGGCGGGGACCATCTTGGGACGGAATTATCAAGAGAGGTTTGAGTCAGGTCCGTGAAGTGATGGCGGACGATAGGCTCGAATTCTTCTATCTGCGATTCGTCGCGCCGGCCACCGGCACCGTGCAACTCTCAAAAGCGCTCAATCGCAGTGTCACCGGGCTCCAGAACGATTTCGTCGCCCATGCAAAGTATTGGCTGGCCGATGGGGAGCTGTCGCCATACGATGTGACGTTCAAGCTCAACGAGACGCCAATCGCGCCCCATAGTTACGCCAACCCGCGCGCGGTGCTCAAGTCGCTTCATCCCGGATCGCTCGTGATTCCGTGTGTCAGCGGCTACTTCCACGCCAGTTTTCTATCCGCAGCGGATAACCGAGCAATTGGATCCGCGCAAAATGGCTGGTGTTATTCGTGACGAGAACGAGGTCAGACTCTAGCGCCGTAGCGGCAATCATGGGATCGGCGCGGCCGATCGGCTGGCCCGTTCGCATCAGATCGGCATCGATTTTTCCGGCCAGTTCCGCCGTTGATGAGGAGAACGGGATCACTTCGTGATCGACCAGGCTGCGTTGGAACTCCGTGAGCTTGTCCAACCTGGCGGCAAGAAAGTAGCCCCTGACGACCTCCATCACCGTCACGCTCGAAAACGTGAAGTACTCGAATGTGGCAAGATACCGCTCGGCCTTGGCCACCAACTGAGCGTTGCGCGCCTTGTTGATCTCCGACATGGTATCGGTGTCAAGGAGAGATTTATCCACAGGGCAATCGAAGAGGCCGAGTTTCGCGGGTGGTCATTGCGGACTCGAGAATCTGGTCGGCAAGTTCCGGTTCATCGGCCAGAAGTCCGATCAGAGAGCTGGGAGTCTTGTCACCGTTCTTGGGATGTTTCTGCGCGATCTCCTGATCCAGTAACAAGCGCAGCTTGAATTTTTCCTGATCGCTGAGGCCGTAAATCGCGTCGACGATGTTTTCGAAGGGGGACATGCTTGAATTATAGCATGTGCGAAAACTCGTAGTAAATTGAAATTTTCCCGGCCGCTACCCCTTCACCACGTCCGCAATCGCTTCGCAGAGTGGGCCGACGTTGTCCTTCGTGATGCCGGCGACGTTGATTCGGCCGGAGCCGACGATGTAGATCGCGTGCTTTTCTTTGAGGGCTTTGACGTGCTCGGGCGTGAGGCCGGAGAAGGAGAACATGCCGCGTTGACGGGTGATGAACGAAAAGTCGCCGGGGACGCCCTTCGCCTTGAGTTGCTCGACCAGCAGCTTTCGCATGCCGTTGATGCGGTCGCGCATCTGGTCGACTTCGCCGCGCCAGAGTTTTTCGAGCTCGGGATCGCTGAGCACGGCGACGACCAATTCGCCGCCATGGGCCGGCGGGTTCGAGTAGTTTGAGCGGATCGTGGCTTTGACCTGACTCTGCACCGTGTCGGCGGCTTTCTTGTCGGCTGCAACGATCGATAGCGCGCCGATGCGCTCGCAGTACAGCCCGAAATTTTTCGAGAACGAGCTGCAGATAATCATCTCGGCACCCGGGCGGGCGAGCGCCTTGAGCCCGACGGCGTCGGCCTCAAGTCCGTCGGCAAAGCCTTGGTAGGCGAAGTCCAAGAGCGGCAGGATGCCGCGCTGGGCGATTGCGTCCGCCAATTGTTTCCACTGTTCCGGCGTTGGGTCGATGCCGGTCGGATTGTGGCAACACGCGTGCAAGAGCAGCACGTCGCCGGCGGGGATCTGGTTCACGCCGGCGAGAAACTCGTCCCACGCCAGGGCGTTGGTCTTGGCGTCGAAATAGGGGACAGTCTTTGTAGCCACGCCGGCGGCGGCGAAAATCTGTGGATGATTGGGCCAAGTCGGATTCGTCATCCAGAGCGTCGCCTTGGGCAGATTCGTGTGGATCAGGTCCGCTGCGACGCGGAGCGCGCCGGTGCCGCCGGGGGTATGACTCGTAGCGACGCGGCCGGAGGTGACGGCTTCATGTCCGGCGCCGAACATCAACTTCTGCACGGCGGCGGCATAGGCGGGCGAACCAGGAATCGGCAGGTACGATTTCGAGGCGAGTTTCTCGACCACCTGATGCGCCGCCCGCTTGATCGATTCGAGCACCGGCGTCTTGCCGCAGCCGTCTTGATAGACGCCGACGCTCAGGTTGATCTTCTTGGGATTCGAATCGGCGCGAAATGCCTCGGAGAGGCCAAGAATCGCGTCCGCGGGAGCTGCCTGGATGGTTTCGAACATGGTCATGATTAGCGCTGTTTCTCGTGCTTGGTACAAAGCTGCGAAATCGATCGCGGGCGGCTCGCTTGACGGTTGCGCCGCACCCGTGGGACAATCATAAATCTTGCACGGTTCGCTTCCAAGTGGATGGGGCCGGAATCCGCTCGAACGCTCCACCCTGAATGTTGCAGCTATGGCAGAATCTCGTACCGGCATCTGGTTCATTGGCGCCCGCGGGGGCGTTGCTTCGTCGGCCACGCTGGGGCTGATTGGACTGCAGAAGCAGCTGACCGACACGGTTGGGCTGGTGAGCGAATTGCCGCAGTTTGCCGCTCTGCCGCTGGTCGACTGGAGCTCGCTCGTGGTGGGCGGGCACGACATCCGTGATATGCCGCTGGTCGAGTCGATCGAACGGCTCCATCGCGAGAGCCGCGTGTTCGACGGCGGACTTATCGAGGCAGCCCGCGAAGAACTATCGGCGGTCGACGCACGGATTCGGCCCGGCACGCTGTTTCGCTGCGGCGAGACGATTGAAAAGCTGGCCGACGATTCGATGCTTGGCTTGGCACACGAATCTCCGCGCGCGGCGGTGAAGAGGCTACAGGCGGACTTGAAGGCGTTTCAGCAAAACGAGCGGCTCGATCGCGTGATGGTGGTCAATGTGTCTTCGACCGAGCCGGCGACAAACTATGTCGACCTGCCGCCGCGGTGGCAGGATCTCGACCGTCTGCTGGATGAAGGACCCGCCTCGCCGATTTCGGCCAGCTCGCTCTACGCGATCGCGGCGCTGGATCTGGGTATGCCGTACATCAATTTCACGCCCTCGCCCGGGGCGACGCCGCCGGCGATCGGCGAGTTGGCCGCGCTTCGCAAGACCTGCCACGCTGGCCAGGATGGCAAGACAGGGGAAACGCTGCTCAAAAGTGTGCTCGCGCCGATGTTTGCCGCCCGTAATCTCGAGGTCATGAGCTGGGTCGGCCACAATATCTTCGGCAACATGGATGGCCAGGTGCTGGACGACCCGATCAACAAGTCGGCAAAGATCCAGGGCAAGGACAAGTTGCTGGGCCATATCCTCGGTTACGACCCCCAGACCCTGGTAACGATCGAATATATTCGGAGCATGGGCGACTGGAAAACGGCCTGGGATCACATCCATTTTCGTGGCTTCCTGGGGACGCCGATGACCATGCAATTCACCTGGCAGGGGTGCGATTCGCTGCTGGCGGCGCCGCTGGTTTTGGACCTCGTGCGACTGGTCGAATTGTCGAATCGCCGCGGAGAAACAGGCCTCTTGAGCCACTTGGGCGGCTTCTTCAAACGCCCGTTGGGGCTCGACAACCACGCCTTCGACCACCAGTCGGCGCTGCTCGATTCTTGGGCGGCGAAGCAGGCACGGTGAGTTGGCTCGAGCCGTTTAGAGGTGCGAAATCGATCGGGCTTCTGGGCGGCTTTTCACAGATTCGCCTTGACTTAAATCGTCGCGACTTGGAACAATGCCCGCGCGAACATTGAGTGCCGCACGTTTGCGGAGACTCATCGCGGACAGTCGTTCGCAACGACGATGTCTCTGCCCGTACTGTAGCGCCCACGGGAAAGAGGACCAACTGTGACTCGGGCGCTTCGAGTTGAAGGAGTCATTCGAAATGGCCAAGAAGAGAAAGGCCGCCAAACCGGCCGCCAAGAAATCGCCGAAGAAGAAGGGCGCCAAGGCGGCCAAGAAGTCGACGGCTAAGAAGTCGACCGCCAAAAAGTCGCCGAAGAAGAAGGCCTCGACCGCTAAGAAGTCGACGGCTAAGAAGTCGACTAAGAAGCCGGCTTCGAAGCCGGCCGCTTCGGCGCCGACGAGCCCCTGGGGCTGAGGTCCCGGTGCAGGCTAGAAAATGGCCCGTTAAGCGGGCTGCTTGATTTGTGCCACCGGCTGGTAGCGGGGACTCCGCGGCCAGCCGGTTTGCATTGATTCGGGGCGAATGCCGCGGGAAAGACGCCCAACAGGCAGGACGGCCGCGGGTCGAATGGCCAAGTCGACCTCGCCACGGTATCATCAAGAGACAGTCGCAGCCGGGACGCCCGGTTGCAGGCGGGCCATTTTGGGCCCTATGTCGTGACGGCAGTGGACCGCGCGGCTGCTGATTTTCGTTTCTCACTCCCGATCACGTTGTTTTTCTGCTTTGTCCGACGACCAAACTGCAACCGCTGCTGACCCTTCGGCCCCCGAGACGTTGAGCTTTGCTGAGCTTGGTCTATCGGACGTCATGCTCGCGTCGCTTGAGCGAGCCGAGTATCTTTCGCCCACGCCGGTCCAGGCAGGGTTGATTCCCCGCGCACTGACCGGCGTCGACGTGCTTGGCCAGGCTCGCACCGGCACCGGGAAGACGGCCTCGTTCGCCATTCCGATCCTGGAGATGATCCAGCGCGGCAAGAAGGGCGGGCGCCGCTGGCGCTGGTGCTCGTGCCGACGCGGGAACTTGCAGTGCAAGTCCGCGAGGAGATTGAGAAGCTTGCGCATGGTCGGCGGATTGGTTGCGTTCCCGTTTATGGCGGCAAGCCGATTCGCGCACAGATCGCCAAACTGCAGCAGGGGGCCGAGATCGTCGTCGGCACGCCCGGCCGCGTACTCGACCTGTTGGGCCGCAATTCGCTCGACTCGCTGGCCTCAAAATGGTCGTGCTCGACGAAGCCGACCGGATGCTCGACATCGGCTTCCGACCCGACATCGAAAAAATCCTCCGCCGCTGTCCGCAGTCGCGGCAAACGCTGCTGCTGAGCGCGACCGTCGCTCCGGGCGTCGAGCGGCTAGCGCAAAAGTACATGCGCGACCCCGAGATCATGGACTTCTCGCCCAAGGGGAAGGCCGTCGCCACGATCGAACAGTTTTATTTCACGGTCGACCAAGATCAAAAGTACGACCTGTTGGTGAAGCTGCTCGAGCGCGAGCAGCCGGCGCAGGCGATCGTCTTTTGCCGGACGAAGCGCGGGACGGACCGCACCTGGCGGAGGTTGAGCAAGAAGATGCAGGGCGTCGACGTGATTCACGGCGACCTGATGCAGACGGCGCGCGATCGCGTGATGAAATCGTTCCGCGCCGGCGAAGTGAAGATTCTCATCGCCACCGACGTGGTCGGCCGCGGGATCGACGTGTCGGGCATTTCGCACATCATCAACTTCGACATGCCGCAGTCGTCGGACGATTACGTCCATCGAGTGGGCCGCACCGGCCGGATGGGCCGCGAAGGAGTGGCGTATACGTTCGTCACGACCGAAGAAGGCGGCGAACTGACGCGGATCGAAATGCTGATCAACCGCCTCTTGAAGCGCGACGAGATGGAAGGCTTCATGGCGGTGTCGACCGTCGTGCCCTATGACAAAGCCCCGTCCGCCGCCGCGGACGGCGAGCCCGAAACATCGGGCGAACCCGAACCGCCGCCGCCGCCGAAAAAGACGCCGCCTGGTGGCCGGCCGCGGAAGCGGCATCGCAAGGGGCTGTAGCCCGTCCCTATCGAACGTACGTCAATTGCTTTGGCGGCAATGCAGCTAGCGCACTGAGAAGTGAGGGGATCAGGGGGCGAATGTCGTCGATATCATTGGTTGCGGCATGAAGTACGACAACCGCTAAGGGAAGATTCACCAAATTCTGTTCGTATTGAAGATTGGCGTCTTTGGTGAGTAAGGCTTCAAATCCGGTGCCGGCAGCTTTTTGGAGCAGCGCACCGTTCTCGACGCCACCCCAGCCCATGAATGCGACGGTACTACAATCGTGGCCGAGAATCTCGTGCCGCAGCTGATGGGGCAAGTTTTCATCCAGGAGCAGCTTCATGAGTTAGCATACTGGATAGCTGCCTTGGCTCGAGCATCGTCGAGCAACCGTTCCACTTGAACTCGCTGGACGGTCGGGAACTGCTCAAGAAAATAGTCGATCGAGCGACCGCGCTTCAAGCAGTCAAATAGCGATTCTATAGGTACGCGAGTTCCGTGGAACACCGGGGTTCCACCAAGCACGTTCGGATTGCTAGAGACAAAAGCTTCCATATCATGATTATAGCCTGCACACCGAACAATGGCACTCAGCTTTCGTGGAACTGGTCTCGAAATGTCACATTGGACCGGATCGGATGAAACATACATCGCACTACTGCGTGGCATCAATGTTGGCGGCAAAGGCACGTTGCCGATGAAGGAGCTGGTGGTGATTCTCGAATCGCTCGGCTGCCGGAACGTGGCGACATATATCCAGAGCGGCAATGCGGTGTTTCAGCACGCGGACGCTGCCGCATCCGAGATCGCTAGCAAGTTGACCAACAAGATCGCCAAGAGCCGCGGTTTCGCGCCGCGCGTATTGTTGCTGGAGGCGAAAGAGCTAGCGAAAGTCGTCACACAGAATCCATATCCTGAAGCGGCGGCCGAACCGAAGTCGTTGCATGCCTTCTTTCTCGATGCGAAGCCGGCGAAGGCGAAATTGACGTTGCTCGCGGAGATCAAAAGCAAGAGCGAGCGCTTTGAGGTGCGCGGGAGCGTGCTCTATCTCCACGCCCCCGACGGCATCGGTCGCTCGAAACTTGCGGCGAATGTCGAGCGGAAGCTGGGCGTGGCGGCAACCGCACGCAATTGGCGGACGGTCTGCCGACTATTTGAAATCGCGACCGCAATTGCCTGATTAGCGCAGCCTGTTTGTGGCATGTCTCGCAGAATGGCGGTGGGCTCGACTCGGCGCAATCTTCTCACTTGACTACGATTGTCGAGAGTTTCGGTCCAGCAACTGGTGGGAGAACCGTGATCATGAGAAACTGTCTGTATCGGTGGCCGGCAATTATCGCGGCTTTGGGCTTGGCTGCAAGTTGCTCGAAGTCCACCGTCAACGATCCGGTAGTGATGGTCGGCGACGACGATCCAGAGATGAACGCGGCGATCAAGAAGGCGCGCGATACTTTGCCGAAATTCTGGCAAATATTCAGCCAGCCGCAGAATGGGGAACAAGATTTCGCGCTCAAGGTGCGAATAGTCGATGGCGAAGGTGGCGAACATTTTTGGCTGACCGACCTGGAGCGGAAGGACGGCAAGATTTTCGGCACGGTTAACAACGAACCAGAAATAGTCGGCAATGTGAAGATGGGTGAGCGGCGAAGCATCCCGGAGGCGGATATATCGGATTGGCTGTACATCCGCGACGGGAAGATGCATGGAAACTACACAATTCGCCCTCTCTTCAAATCGATGTCACCCGAAGAGGCGAAGCAGTTTAAGCAGATGTTGTCGGAACCAGAGAGTTGATTGATGGATTCGCCTAGGCAATCGACGACAACTCGCCGCTTGGCGACCGCCTTTGCCTGGACGGTACTCGTGGCGAGCGTGCTGGCAACTGGTTGGTCGTGGGCCAGTGGCGGGATTGTTTTCGATCTGGTGCGGAGCGATCTGGCCGCGGCGGTGAAGATCGTGCGATTGCGAGAGTTTTTCGCGGGGTTCGGTGCAGCGGCTCCACTGGTTTATTTTTTTCTTGTCGTGGCCGAGGTGGTTATTGCGCCGATTCCGGGGCTGATGCTTTATGCTCCCGGAGGCGTAATCTTTGGAGCATGGTGGGGCGGAGCGATTTCGCTCGCCGGCAACGTCGCGGGTGCCGGAGTCGCATGTTTGATTGCGCGGAGCTTGCGGCCGGAGCGGTTAGAACGATGGTTCGAGGCAAAGAAGCTGGCGCGAGTGCGATCGGGACTGGAGCAATACGGTGGGTGGCTCGTGTTTCTGCTGCGGCTCAATCCGCTCACTTCGTCCGACGTGGTGTCGTATGCGGCGGGGCTCACGCAGATTCCTGTGCGGACGGTGATGCTGGCGACCGCGGCAGGGATGGCGCCGCTCTGCTTTGCTCAGGCTTGGCTGGCAGAGAGTTTGCTCGCCGCATATCCGAATTTGATTTATGGGCTGGTAATTGCTTGTGGCGTCTATTTTGTGGTGGTTGTGTGGTTGGTGCGGGGTCTGGTGATGCGACCGGCCGCAAGCGCGAAGGAGAGTGCCGACGAGTGATCGCCAGCAAGGGTCGCGTGTTGGTTTCAGATTCGTCGTGGCCGACGACGCCAACGGCGTGGCGCATCAAACGCAAACGGTTGCCACGTCACTGGCCGATGAATTCGGCCTGCAGGAATTTGGCCGTGGTGTCCCAGTTCTCTGCGGCGGCGGGAATGTCGGCCTGCATCGTGCGGACTTCGGCGGGCGACTTCACATGGACCGACGCGGGGACGCCGGTGTTCAATGGGACCAAGGCGCTCGGGCTTTCGGTCAGTCGCTGGGCCACTTCCGATCGAGAGCAAATAGTCGAGCAGCTGGTTGGCCGGTTCGACGTCGGGCGAATCCTTCAGTACGGCAAGTGTGCTGGGGATGAACAGGGTGCCGAGTTGGTCGTCTGCTTGATCGGGGTAGACGATCGCGATCGGTCCGCCAGCTGCCAGCTCGCGGGCCGCGTCGCTTGCGTTCGCCAGGCCGAAGGCGAGGCTGCCGGTGGCGACCGCGTGGGCGACGTCGCGATCGGTCTCAAGGATACGGGCGTTGCGTTTGACGGCAAGGAAAAACTCTTTGGCCTTCGCGTCGCCCCAGGCCTGGAAGATACACGCGGCGTGGGTTGCCGATGCGCCTTGGACCGGCCGGGCGATTGCGACGCGTTCGTACCACTGTGGATCGGTGAGATCTTCGATCGATTTGGGTTGTCGGGACTCGGCGAGTTGACGCGTGTTGACGACCAGCACGCGCGCGTCGGTGGTGATGCCGTACCAAGTGTGCCGTGGCGAGTGGGATGCGGCGGCGAAGTCGCTCGCGGCCGGCGGCGTGACGGGCCGCAACAATCCCTCGCGCTCCAGCCAGAGTGTGTCGAAGATCGCTTTGTTCCAGTAGATGTCGCAACGCGACTGGGCGCGATGGGCGACGATCTCGCGGGCGAGCGACCTGGATCGCGCGGGTTCTGTGCCGTAGGCCGGGTGGACTTTGATGCCCGTGGTCTTGGCGAAATTGTCGAAGATCGGTTGGGCGATCTCGCGGTCGACTGAGGTGTAGATCACGACTTGCGGCGGTACATGCTCCGCGCAGCCAGCCACTCCCATCGCGACGGCAAGCATCATCGCGCATCGAGAGAGCCAATGCCGCATTGCTATATTGCTTTTCATCGCCAATCACCCACCAAACTCGGCAAACATTGCCCCACCCACGGGGCGCTGCTAAATTCGTCTTATTCGGTCGTCCGGCGGCAACCGCAGCGTTCCCACGGTAAACTATAGCTTTCGGATTCGCTCTGTTTTGCGGAAAGCGTGGCCCGATGAAGCTCGTTTTGCTCGGTACCAGCGGCTACTATGCAAATGACATCCGGCACACGGCCTGCATGATGCTGCCGGAAGTGGGTGTGGTGCTCGACGCGGGGACGGGAATGTACCGCGTGGCCGACTATCTGGCGGCTGATTTCCTGGCGACCGGACGGCTGGACGTATTTCTCTCGCACGCCCATCTCGACCACATCATCGGGCTTACCTATCTGCTGGGCATTTTGCCGGACAATGTACTGCGGCGTTCGATTGTGTACGGAGACGCGGAGAAGCTCGCCGCGATTCGGACGCATCTGTTTTCGGAGCCCCTCTTCCCGGTCCCGCCGAAATTCGAACTGCGGCCGCTCACGGGCGACGTGCCGCTGCCGGAAGGGGGCAAGCTCTCGTACTTTCCACTCGTGCATCCGGGCGGCTCGATCGGCTACCGACTCGACTGGCCGGGAAGTTCGCTCGCCTACGTGACCGACACTAAGGCCACCGCCGATGCCACCTACATCGAGCACATTCGCGGGGTCAACGTTTTGGTGCACGAGGCATTCTTCCCGGACGGTGCCGACGAGATGGCCGAGCTCACCGGCCACAGTTGCTTGAGTGACGTGGCGCGGGTAGCGGCCGCGGCCGAGGTTGGCCTGCTGGTGTTGGTGCACGTCGATCCGAATCTCAAGCAGGACTCGGACCTCGATCTGCGGCCCGCCAAGAAGATCTTCGCAGCGACGATGCTCGGCACGGATCGAATGGAGATCGAGTTCTGAGCTGCTTTGCCAAGCTACGCGCGTCGCAATCGACGCGTCCACGACTCGAGTGTGCGCCGGTAGCTGAAGTGTTCGACCTCGAGCAAGTGGCGCGGCGTGTCGATGTAGCGGATGCCATTGGAGTGGCCAGTTGTTTTCCGTTTTGCGGTTTGAAATCGGCGTGTGCCGCGGCGATTTTGCTTCAGACCTTGTAAGTACGCAGCGATCAGTTGGGCCTGGCAATCGACCAGCCCGAACTGGCCGCTGTCGGGCTGGATCAGGCCGGCCACGAACAAGTCGTCGCGTTCGGGATGAAACACGTTGAGAAACAGCTCCGGGCGGCCGCCGGTGCCAATTGAGCTGTTCGACGTCGAGGAACGGGAACGAGATGTTGTAGCCAGTGGCGTAGAGGATCAGGTCGACGGTTTCCCGCGTGCCGTCGCAGAATAACACCTCGCGGCCCTGCAATTCGCGAATGTCCGCTTTGACAGCAATCGCGCCGCGCTCCACGTCGAGGGGCCAGCGGCCATTGATCGCTGGGTGCGTTTCAAAGAAAGCATGATCCGCGGGCAGCGGCTCCTGCGACGGCCAGGCAGAGCGGCAAACGCGTGCGATCGACAGCCGTCGCAACCACAGCGGCATCCGCCACCTGAGCATCCACTCGCCCCCCTCGTCGACCGGCCGGCCGCGGAAATAGCGTGGCAACAGCGGATAGCGGCGGCGCAGGCTGTGGAATGTTGCCGCCGCATGACGCGCGCTCTCGCTGGCGATATCGAAGCCCGAGTTGCCACCGCCGACGACCAACACGCGGCGACCGGCGAGTACGTCGGGCGTTTTATATTGCGACGAGTGGAGCAGCCGGCCGTCGAATTGGCCCGGATAGTCGGGCCAGCGCGGATCCCAATTGTGCCCGTTGGCAATTACGACGCCCCGATACTGTCGCTTCTCTCCACCGACGAGCGTCACCAGCCAGCCGCTTCCGGCCTTGTCACTCCCTGCTTCCCCCGCCGGCTCGACCGACTGCACGCTGGTGTTGAACTGGATGTCGTCATCAAGCTGAAAGTGATCCGCGTAGCTCCGCAAATACCGCCAGACCATTTCCTGATCAGGGTGATCGGGATAGTGCGCCGGCATCGGGAAGTCGGTGTACTCGGTGAGCGGCTTCGACGAGATCAGCCGCGTCGAGCGGTAGACGCTGCTGGCCGATGTGCCGTAGTACCAATTGCCACCGATGTCATTCTCGCGTTCGAGACAGTCGAACGGGATGCCGGCCGCGCGGAAGCTCTTGGCGACCGCGAGGCCCGACGAGCCCGCGCCGAGGATGCAGAACTTCTCCGCGGTGGCAGTAGTCGGCTACGGATGATAGGCTCGATCGATGGCTCGTGTGCGGCAGCATCGTCCCATGATAGCGTTCGTCGGGCTGTCGGGTGCTCGTTGTCGGACCGACGATGCGGTGTGGCGCGACTGTCCAAACGCGGAGCCGCTTTTTCGGCGACGCTTAAAAACGCTGAGACGGCGAATTTCCGTCGCCCGTTTGCCAAGAATCTTCGCCAGAATTCGCCGATTTTGCGATGCGACGCCGCGCCATAAATTGGAACCTTGCAGCCATGCATTTCGGCGACGATTGCCAGTCAAACGGCCGCTTCCCTTGACAGTCGAGCCAGATACGTAAAAAATTCAAAAGAAATTGCAGCTACCGGGTCTCACGTCGTCTGACGAATGTGCATAAGTCGAGGCCGTGGAACGGGAAAGGGTGATGAACCGGTGTGGCAATTTCGCTGGGATGGGCGTCAGCTCCCCCATTCTCCCAGCTTGAATCTTTGTCCTACACCCGTTTGACAGTCCAGGAAGGTGAAGCATGCATTCATGGAGATAACTCCAATGGCCAGGAAAGCCATCTCTAACGACCGGTACCGCCTCGTCGGCACGTACGAACGACTTCGTAAATCTCTGCTCTCTCAGCCCGACGACGGTCGACTCGACAAGTCGCTCTCTTACTGGGTGCTGCCCACGGATCGCCGCCTGCCGATTGCGTTTCTCGATCGCACGCTGCGCGACCTCTTGGCGCGGCCGCTCGACGAGTTGATGACCACGCCCGGCGTCGGCCAGAAGAAGGTGCTCGGCTTTTTCGATCTCTTGAAGCGGGCCTCGAAGGCCACGTCGCCCGATGCGCCTTTCGGCATGGGGCCGGTGGAAGTGAAGCCCAAGAGCGCCGCGCCGACGGTCGGCTTCGACGCGTCGATTGTTTCCGAAGCGTTGTGGACCAATTGGTGCGAGACCGTGCATCACTTCCGCCTGGGTCCCGAAAAGCTCGGCCGCATCGCCCCTTCGTTGCAGGCGTTGCCCACCGTGATTTGGCACACCCGGCTTGAGGACTATTCCGATCGCTCGCTGGCGGAAATTCGCCGGCTCAAGACGCACGGCGAGAAGCGCGTCAACGCGGTGCTGGAAATCTTCTGCACGATCCACGAAGCGCTCGCCACCGCGACGCTCGAAGAGAATGTCGATGTGGTGATCGTGCCGCGATTCTTGCCGCCGCTGGTGCGCTGGCTCAACGAGACGATTCGCCAGCCGGAACTGCCCGAGGTCGACGAACTGCACGAGCGGATCGTCCGGCCGCTGGTCGCTCAGATCCGCATCGACATCGGCGACCAGGTGGCCGAGCTCGCCGCCGCCCGACTCTGCCTCGATGAGAACGCACCGAGCGTCAAGCAGCAAGCGGAAAACCTCGGCGTCACCCGGGCGCGGGTCTACCAGTTGCTGGAAGATTGCGCGAAGGTGATGGACGTTCGCTGGCCGGAGGGGCGCTGGCTGCTCGCTCCGCTGACGACGCGGTTTGGCACGTCGCGGCCCGAGGCGATCGGCCTGCTGCACGGGATTTGCGACCTGTTCTACCCCGTGGAACGGCCGGCGATGACGACCGTCGAACTGTAGCCGGGGTGGCACGCGCCTTAAGTTCCAGCCGCAAGGGCGTGGCAATTTCGCCTCCCGTTCCTCTTGACAGGCGGCCCCGGGATGTAGTATACGGAAGTACATGATCGCTTCCAGTAGGGCTATTTCCCCGGACCGTCTCGCTCCCCAGGCGGGTGTTTCCCCGCGTCCGCTCGCCCCAGCGAACGGGCCTGCCCCGTCGAACGCGACAGCCCAGACGATTGCGACCAACGTCCGCCGCCTGATGGCCCGCGACGGGCTCACGTTTGCCGACGTGGTCGAAGCGACCGGTCTCGACGAGCGGACCGTCCGCGGCCTGGTGCCGCGGTGCCAACAATCCGCACGCCCGCACGCTCCACAAGTTTGCCCACGGTCTCGGCATCTCGATCGACGAGCTGTTCCAGGCCGTCAGCACGCGGACTCGGCAAGCATTCGACCGGGCGACCAACCCGGTCGTCCAGAGCGTGGTCGAGGCGAACGCCGATCTGTTTTCTGCCTGGTCCCCAGCCGACTTCGACGAACTCTTTAGCCAATTCGGCCACGGCGGCCCATTGAGCGAAGCCGGCGTCGTCACCGCCGCCGAAGCGATCAACGCCAAACGTGCGCTGCTCACCAAAGCCGCGGTGATTCTCGAATCGAGCGAAGCGGAACTGCTGGCCGACTTCGTGAAGCTGCTCTACCGGCGGGTGACGGTGAGCGGAAGTGGCTTTGGAGGGTGTGTTGCGGATGTCGAAGCAAGAGCGGACAATACACCGACAGCGGCCGGTTGACGTGAATCTCGGCGGCACGTCCCGCGCCGGCTCGTGCGTCGGGAAATTGCCTTTGAAAATCTCCTACATAACTCATCGTCTTCGCTTGAATCGGCTTAAGCGATTCTCGCTGGCCACCTTGCTGCTCATCACTACCGTGTGTGCCATCCTGCTTTGGGTTGGGAAATGGGTCACGTATGAGCCGATTACGGACCGCATTCCGGCATACGAGAAAGCCCCCAGTACCCGCGGCAGCTCGTTCGACGTTGGGCCGAATCGCGTGCAGATGCGACTCGTCACGCGCAACGATCGCGACGGCTCGCTGATTCATGAAGATGGCCGAGGCACGGTCCTTGGCAATCTCACGCCGCAAAATGCGCAAACCTTGGGCATGGCTGCGCCTTGGCTCGACGTGGCGCAAATCGAGCTTTCGCCGACGCCCGATCGGCTCGACGCAATCGAAGCTCGCGTCTTCGATCACCAAACGCGGATGCTCCTCAGTGAAACTGATCCGGCCTACGGTTGGCGGATGGCTGCGCCGGACGTGTTGCAAATTTACGGGCTTGGCAAGGCACTGCCTGAGAAACTCGATGTCTGGTTCCGAATCAGCAGCTATTCGAAAAACGAGGGCGGGATCGGCACGTTCGCTCCAACACCGCAGGCGGCTTGCATGCTCCCAGATGGCACGAGGTTCAACGTCAACGAAATTCGCGCCAGCTTGGAGGGAGGTTGGTCGAGTGCGAAGGGCTTTCTGGCGAGTCCAGTAACCGATGAGGGGGAGGTCTGGATGGATTTCACCATCTCCCACCCGGAACGGGAAATGCCGCCCCTGCAAATCGTGGCGGTCCTCAAATCGGGCGAAAGAGTTCACTCTCACGGTATGGACTACATAGGGCGTCATGCCTTGGCGACAGATCAGCGCCAGTTGGTTTCGTTCCACGCCGACCTTTCCAAAGTGAAACACTTCGAGATTCGACCCTTCGGTGGGCGCGAGCGGTTCTTCTTCGAGGCCGTGACGCTGCCAACACCGTCGAACAAGCCTTTCGTTGCTCCGCCCAACGCACGAATTCAGATCGCGGGCAGCGAGATCGACAAGACGATTGCGGATTTCGCTCCTCTGGATATTCGCGTCTCCACTCACCGCGGCGAGTGGGCCGGCGGAAGCCGCATCGGAAGCGGCCAAGTAACGGTCACGAAAAGCGCGCATGTCACCAATTTGGATCATTCGCTGACCGTCGTCTGCAATAGCCGAGGAGTACCGGTCCGTCCACAACTCCAATTCGTTCCGGGAAAGCGGTCACCGCTCGCGACGAGCCGCAACCGGAATCTCAGTGGCAGCCAGGGAGGCGGACCTTCCGGAAATTTCGCAGCGTTCTATTGGATGTATCGCACGCCTCTCGATCAAATCGAAACAGTTGACGTCTCGCTTCCCACGCCTTAATGCATTTAATTGGATAACTCCACTACTACGGCGACGGGAAGCGCGTCGATGCGTTCGGCTTGGGTGTATTCGGTGAGCTGGTAGATCGCGCCGTCGGGACCGACGAGGCGGTGGTTGTGGTCGAGTGGCGTGTCGTCGGCGAGCAGCATGCGGTAGGTGGAAATCGACGTGGGCGGGTCGGCCGACTCGTCGATCGTTGTCCGGACAGGTTGAATTCTGGCCGGGACGGCTGCGCGGAGCGTGGTCCAGCCGACGATCTCGGGGCCGGAGCCGCTGTCTTCCCAGATGGCCGCTTGAATATCGATCCGATCGTCGAGTTGGTGGACGATCTGTAGATTGCGCGTCATGCATCGCAGCCGCGTCTTGGCGCCGCGTTCTTCGAGGGACAGGATCGTCCAGCAGTTGTTCGCCGCATCGATGATCGAATCGCCAATTCGCGGCAGATCGACCTCCGCCGGCCAGCCGAATTGCCAAACGATGTCGCTGCGCACGACGCCCGACACACCCGTCTCTGCTTGTTGGGCGAGCGATGAGTAACGCCAGGCCGTCGGCACGGCGATCGCCGTCGCGCTCCCGTGCCGTTTGAGCGTCACCGACTCGGTGACGTCGAGGATCGTGCCAAAATCGTCGGCGATGTCGAGTTCGACGGCCATCAGCTGACTCCTTGCGAGCGGACTTCAAACGGTTCGCACTCGGCGAGCTTGCGGTCGCACCAATCGACGGTCCGCTGGAGCGATTCAGCGTACTGCTCCCAGTGGACGCGCTGCCCGTCGAGCCAGTAAGTCGGCTTGGGATTCGCCCGCAGTTCATCAAGCTGGGCGAGCGACTGGCTGCGGATCGATTGAATTTGTTGGATTTCGGTCATGTTTAAATCACTCTCAATTGAAAGCGGACGATCGACTTCTGGCCGGACGTGGGCGTGAGCTCGTAACGGACCTGGTACTGCGCCGCCCGCCTTCGGGAAGGCTGCCGAACCCGTGACGTCGATTTCGTGGCGAAAGTTGTAACCGACTTCGTCGACGGTCCACAGCCCGCCTGTCTGGAGCGCGTTGAAGATCACATTTGCCACCACGAGTGAATTGCCATCGTGTCCAGCGATTGGTGTGAGGTTGTCCGGCCGGCATGGATCGAGCTCGAAGATTGAATACTCGATCGCCGCGATGCCGGCTTGTTGCACATTGGTGCCCACGACGTCGACGATCCGGGCCATCAAAACAGCGGACCCGTTCTTAAAGGCGGTGCCGAAAATATCATTCGCTTGTGGCATTAGGTGGATACCTCGCCGATGGGATGGGTTGTGCCGCGTGCGGCGCCGGCTAGTTCTGCGGTGCCGCGGGCAACGAGATTTGCTTGGGCCAGCGCTGCCGATGGGCGAAACGGAGGGTCGAAATGAGCCTGCGAGTAGGTCGGCTGCCGTCGGCTCGCAGGGTAAATGAGGGGAGGGTGCTGAACGACGGCAGGACTGTTCACTGCGGTGAGGGCCGGCCCAACGCCGCGGTTCAGATCGCGGACCAGATCCTTGTAGAGCACGAGATTGTGCAAGTGCTGCTTAAGCGCAAGCGGCGAGAGACGCTTGGCGAGTGCTTGGCATTCGGCGTCGGAGAGCGCGGCCGACCAAATCGCCGCCTCCGCGATTGAGCCGTTGAAAGTTGTGTGGAACGCATCGACGAGCGAGTCGCGAGCCAAGTCACCGGCTTCGTTGACATTGACCGTGGAGTGGCTGACGTTGTTCGTAAAGCTCACGCCATCGAGATACAGCCGCGCCTGCGAACTGCTGATGGCGACGCTCACATGTTGCCACGCGCCGGTCGCGACGAACAAACTGGTTGCCGCTTGCCATTGCGTGCCATTGTTGACATAGTAACGCAGTTCCCAATTCGGAGCCGAATAGATCAGGAAAACGCCCGTGTTGACCGAGCCGCGCAAATGAACAAAGCGGTGCTCTTGGCAACAATTGCGGCCGTGTTGATCCACAGGCTGAAGGTCACGGGCGGAACCGAGACATTCGAGCGCTGGGACCGTGAAATACTGATTCGATGCATTGACGCACTGGTAGGCCACGACTACACCTCCACCAATTCAAGTTGCAGGAGCTCGGCGTCGCTGGTCATCGTGTCGTTGGTGCCGTCGGTGGCAATCCGAGTGACCGCTATGCGAAAGGCGTCGCCGGCGACGGCACCGTCGAGCGCGGTGATGGTCAACGTCGTGACTATGAGTTTGCCGCTGGTGGCGTTGGCCGCAGCGGTGGCTTCAACGGCGGTTTGGAAACCGTTCGTGTCGAGATCCGGTCCGTTCGATTCGAGCCGTTCAAACGCGGCGCTCCAGCGAACGTTGCCGGAAGTGGCCGAAGTAGCCATCCAATGCAGCTTGCAGGCGATGCTGCCACCCGCGTAGTGCTTGGGCAGGACGGACGAAAAGTAACTGGTCTCGTTGGCGTCCGCGTCGAAGTCGAGTACCACGTGTCCGTTGCGAATGTCGAGCGTTGCCGCGGACGCCGCTGGGGGCGTCCCGCCGATCGCTTCCCAAATCGCTAGAGTTTCGTTTGCTGCCATGATGTGTCGTGAGTAGGTGAGTAGGTGAGTAGGTGAGTAGGTGAGTAGGGTCGGTGTGCGGTTTGGGTGCGGATGTCCCCCGCGCACCCAAACCGCGTCTGCCTGCCGCTGTTCGTTCGCTTCGATCACGCCAAGAAAGCGCACCCCCGATGAAAGCAGAACGATACGGGCAGCAGACCACCGACGACCCGAGGCCCTTTCGAATTAACCGGTGCTCTTGACGATGTACCGTGGATTGAGCACAGCGGCGGCACCCCGCTCGCTGGCCTTGAACCGCAGCACGATGTCGTTGTTGAAATCGGCCTCGCTGCCCAGCGGCGCTTGCGTGACCGTGATCGGCCAGTTTTCCATGTAGGCAAATGCCCGGCGGAAGTCGCCGACGAAGAACCATTTCTTTGCGTCGGAGGCCGCCGCGCCCGCCGCCACGATCCGGCGATATACGAGCCGGCTGTCGAACACGCGGTAGTTGCCGAGCGGATTGGCCGAGAAGGTGGCCGATGGCGAACCGTCCGCTGCGAACTGCAGTTGCGTGGCATTGACGATGCGATGGGCCGCATGTCGGTAGGCGGGCGTCACCAGAAGCGTCGTGCCGCTCACTAGCACCGGCTCGCCGGTGTTCGGATCGAGGATGTCGGCGAACAACTGCTCGGCCGCGTCGACGTCGGACCAATCGACCAGCTCGTTGCCCGTGATCTGGTTGATCCACGGCGTCGCTACCTGGTACGTGTTGTAGGTCGTGCCTTTCCATTTGTAGTTGTTGGTGGCACCGATCACGACGTCGATGATCCGCTTCTCTTTGTTGAGGCCGAGGATCTCGCCGACTTCGGCGGCTCGGCTCAGCACCAGGTGGGTGCGATCGAAGAAGATCGCTTCCTTGGTCACCGGCACGATGAAGCCGCGCTTGGTGGTCGAGGGCGTTTCGATGTAGTCCTCGCTGAAGCCCAGGTGCGGGTAGGGCATGCCGGGCGCGACTTCCTCGATCCGCTCGGCGATGCGGCCGATGCCGGGGATTTTCTCGCCGTCCATCCGCGTGGGGATGGTGTCGACCAGCTTCGAACAGACGAATGCCTCCTGCGTGTAGGCCTCCATGATCTTCGAGTAGATCACCTGGCCCGTGATGTTGAGGAACGCGGTCACGTCGAGCCCGTCGCCCGCTTCCATCAGGCAGACGTTGCCGGCGCTGCGCGGGTCGAGCATGCGGACCCATTCGCGGCCGTCGGGCACGAGCGCCTCGGCCAGATCGCGGATGCTGAAATCCTCCGGCTTGAGGTGTCCGGCGCGAAGGGCCTCGGAGAGATGGCTGACGGTTTGCTCGCCGCCATCGAGTTCGTAGCGGCGTTTGAGTTCACGATATTTCAAAGTCACGTTGGAAACTCCTATTTGAATGTCAGTTGTTAGTTGTCAGTCGTCAGTTGAGAGAGCAACTGCGGTTACATCATGTCTTGCGGTCCGCCGCGTTGGACGGTGCTGACGATGTCGATCAGCACGCGCGTGGCGGCGGGTGCGACGCGCTTCGCACAGCGGCCGATGGCCAGGTTTGCGGTCGCCACGGGCGTGACGATTTGCTTTTCGAGGGCGGTGCCGCCGGCGTTCTCGTCGGAGCCGATCAGCTTGCCGACTTCGTAGGTGCCGGAGAGGCAATCGAACTCAAACACGCCGGACGTCGCTACGCGAATCGGTTGCGTGTCGCCGTTGCGCGAGGCCTGCATCGCCACGCCGGCAAATTTGTCGTGAAACGCTTCCTGGTTCGCCGCCTCGGTGCCCGCGTCGGCCTGCGCCGAAGCTGGCCGGGCGTCGTCGACTTCGAGGTACATCAGGTCGCCGATTTCGACGACTGTCGTCGCGTCGACCGGCAACATCACCGGTGAAGTGTCGCCATATCGCCATCGCATTGTGTTTGCCACGTGAGGAGTCTCCTGAAGTTAGGTGAGTAGGTGAGTAGGTGAGTAGGTGTAGGTTAGCGTCCGCAGATCGCCGCGGCGAATTCTCGGGCATCGCGGACGACGCCGTTTGTGCCGCGCGAGACGGCCAGCTGGTCGCGCGATACGGGGCGCGGCTTGCCGCTCGTCCGCTGGTGGTTCCAGCGATTGGCTGACTGGATCAGAGTTGCTCGCTCTTCGACGAGATGCCTCAATGCTTCGTCGTCGGCCGCGCCGAGTAGCATCTCGACGAAATGGTCGCTCGTGATCCGGCGCGACGCCTCATCGCCGGCATCGGGTAGGGGCAGGTTGTGCTCTTGAAGCAGCTCCACAATTCGCTCGCGACGGTGTGACGTCGCTTCCCGCGCAGTCGCCTCATCCAATTGGGATTGGACTTGCTCGAGCTGAATCTTGTGGGAATCATGCAGTTCGTGGAGCAGGTCGGGGCGGTGTAGCTCAAGCTGGTCGATCGTCATGCTGTCCCAGGCGATCGCGGACGCGTCCTGTTCGAAGAGGCCACGCGTGGTTGCGGGGTCGGCGACTAGGTCGATGCTTTGGACTTTGGTGATGGCCTCGACGACGGTTTCGTCGCCTTGTCGCGTGGTGCGGGCGAGCACGTTGTGCGAGAGGCCGACGTTTTGCGAGGCATGCTCGGCGTCCCACATCAACTGCTCGGAGAGCGTGTGCTTCGGATTGAAGTGCAGGTCGCCGAACAGACCATGCTGCGGCCGAAACTCGACGCCGCTGATCACGCCGAGCCGATCCTGGTAGTCGCGGGGCGAGAGGGGATGGCCCTTGGGATGGTTGATGTTGACCTTCGCACCTTCGTAGAGGCTCACTGCCTCGGCGAGCGCGTTTTCCTGGTAGCGGCGGCCGTTCTTCGAGCGGAGGCCGAGCAGCTTGACGCCGCGGATGACGCCGGCCGTGCGGTCGACCCGCAATTGCTGATTGCCCGAATCGACATACTCTTGCAGCATTTCCGACATGGTGATCCTCGTGCATTTCGGGAGGGCAAGCTCCTGCTGAAGCCATTCCGGCTCGGCAGGAGCTCGCCCTCCCACGGTGTGCAACAAAAAAAGCCCACCGAAAGGCGCGATTGCCTTGCGGTGGGCTCGACTTGATACCCGGCGTGAACCGAGCTCGATTCGATACCTGGTGGTAGTTGTAGCAGTTAGTCAGTCTGCAGTGTTCAGTCAAACTACTCGACTGACTCAACTACTGACGACTCACGACTCTCACTTAATCATTCTCTCCAGCGCCACGCGAATGTGCTGGATCCTGTCCGTCCTGGATGCTCAAGGTCAGGCCGGCGGTGCCAAAAAAGCCCCGCCGCGAGGCGTCGGCCAAAAGCCGGACAAACGCCTCCTCGGCTTGCTCGGCTTTGCTTGCCTTGGTATTCGTCTTCGTCGTTGCATCCAGCGTCGCGTGCATGGGTTTCACTATAGCGATTCATCTGTACAGTTCAACAACTATTTTCGGCCACCTGCGACTTGCGACGTGAGAAGACGAAATCGCCGCCTAGCCGGGAGTGCTACCGGTCGTTGGCTGGACCACATTATTGGAAACTCTATCGGTAAAAAACCTTCTCGCTGATCTAAAAAACGTTAGTGCGAGCAATATCGATGAGAGAAGCGGCAATGCTCCTCTCGAAAAGCGCAAACAATACTTCAACCGCGAAGACAGTCCTTACGCCCAACAAGCTTCTCTTAGCAATGAAGACGAGGATAAGGGAAGCCGGTATAAAAATGAAACTTAGATAAGCGATGACAGCACCGGATTCGCGAGGGCCAACACGCCAGTTTCTGGATTCGCGTAGCGGGCGACAAAGCCATCTCGAAATCCACGCCCGAATTCGGACGCCGGGATATGTTCGCTTGCCCAAATGGCGTACACAGCAAGGCAGATGCATCCAAAAAGGCGGACGATCGAAGTTAATCTAATGGACTTAATTCGCCACGGTGATTCAGGTTCATTGTTCTATCGTAATCGCTGCCTAAGTGCTGGCTCCACCGATTGCGGTGAGCGAACGCGTGTTGCATGCGTTACTTGCTCGCTTCGCCGATTGAGGTCGGTCCGCGAATTGGGTCCCTGACACAGTCGTATGCGATCGACCGCGCTGTCGGGAGCCTACTCAGGTTGGTTCGCAGCATGTCGCGGAGCGGCCGTGTCGGTGTCAGGCGTTTCCTCCGCCCGACTGATCCGCCGCGACGGCCTTCCGATAAAGCCGGTTGAGCTGCCTCGCCTTGATCGTCGCAGCCAGCGGTCCAAGCGCCAGCGCACAGGACCCAACCAGTAATGCCCACATCCACCACATGCGCTCGCTTGGGGGCACATACCGCAGATAGTGCTCGCCGGTCAGCCCCAACAAGAAGAGCGCGACGGCCCCGACAGCCAGCCCGCTCAGCAGCGCGATTCCGGGCGCTTCCAGCCGGAAACCAAATTCCAGAAAGGCGATGAATACCGCGGGCAGGCAACCGACGCACACCGAGACGTAAGGCATTTGGCTCCATCGCTTTTCAAGAAACGCCATGGCCGGATCATCTGGATCCACAAACGCCGCGACTTTTGCGCACCGGCGGGAATCGCTCGACGACGGCGTGCGCGTCCGCCTCACTACGGCTTTCGCCCACAGGCCAGACCTTGTCCGACTTCCGCGTCTGGCCGTCGTACTCGTAGGTGAAATCGACGTGCGCCCAATAGGAAGTCGCCGTGCTGCCCGGTTTCAGTTTCGTGGTCGACCGTCGGACCGCACTGGAGACGATGGTCGCAGGGACGCTAATCACCGTGTTGATTCAGCCGGGCCTGGTCGCGCATCGTGCTCAGGCCCAGGTAGACGAAGAACCCGCCGATTCCCACCAGCGGCAGGCCGACCACCAGCACAAACATCAGTAGGCAGCCCGCGTTGGCGCTGAGCAACGACTCCTGAATCTCCCGCTTGCGGTCGGCGTCGATCCGGTGTTTCATGTTGCCCCCTGTTTGTCGGGATCACGCGCTTTGAACGCCAAACAAAGATAAGCATACACCGATGTACTTCGGCTCGGAGGCCCCTTCCTTGCTCAAGAAAGCGCGAGAAAGGGCTCTTTTCGCTCATCAGCATCCGCTACTTCCCCCGATGCCCCGCCAGGTTCTTCTGCTCCTGATCGTAGTCGAGTCCCAGGTGTTGGCTCCACGTTTGCGGCGAGAGCACGCCGTGGGTGTACGCGATGCGGTCGCTTTTAGCGCCGAAGCGGTGCTAATCGAAGTTCTGATTTGGCGTGCTGATACGCATGCGATCGCCAAGACCCAGGCGAGGAGGACTACCGTGCAGGGTCGGGCACCGGCATGAGTCGAAAGTCATTTGTCCGCCCGATCGGGATGTGAGCCTGCCATAGCCGAGAATTTGTCCAAGGTCATTGGCCTTTACGGCGGTGCCGGATAACTCCAGCCGCTTTCGGACAAGCCACCTTGAACTAGTGAGCCTAAGTCTTTCAGTCCATCGGCAAAGGTGAAGTAGAAGCGCGATTACCGAGATTATTGTCCTGAGCATCGAAGAGGGTGTTGACGCAAGCCAGCCCGTTCTCGCCAAGATAGTAAATTCTGC
>CAWKBP010000016.1:0-108407 GCA_963847905.1 uncultured Planctomycetota bacterium
GAGCTGCTTTCTGATCGAGCGTCAACTCCGGGCTGTCGCTAAGATACTTGAACGCCTTTTCAACGTGATAGTGCTCAACCAAGTATTCACTTGGCTTATCATTTCCGCCCGCAGCCATCGCCGACAATAAGGAAAATAGCACCGGCACATCTAGTTTTTCTGGGTGGAACCGGACGCATGCAAAGGCCGCCGCGGGCGGTTGGCCGTGAGAAGCCGCTCAACACGCTCGTTGTTCTCGGCGTCCGCATCGTAAACTGAGTCCAGGCCAACATCGGACCAGTACTTCGCCTGCGCTTCCTCTCCGAGCGCATCGACCATTTTCCAAGTACCTTTATTAAAAGGCGCAAGCAGGAGCAGCTTCGCTCTGTCCTCCTCCGACAAATCCGCCGAGATTGCTTCCAAAACACACTCGCGATTTAGGTCGCGTGTCGCTCGTAGAACGCCACCGATGACGTTCTTGGATGGGAATGTAAGCTCCTTGCCGTCCAACATCGGCCGGAGTGCGAGCCGCAAGAATTCCACAAGTTCAGGGGACGAGAGCAATTCGCGCACGGCATAAAAGCCGATCTCCCACGACGCCTTGCCTCGCTCGGCCAATTCGAGCAAGGCCGGCAAGCCGAGCTGGTCGCGAATCTCACTCATTGCATCAACACGCTTCGTCCGAATCCACTCATCTCGCTTTTGGAAGTCGATTTCTTCGATATCTTCGACCTCATCGGCGGACTCCTCCACCCAACTATCACGGAACAGCCAAGCGTGTTTATTCAGTAGATTGCTCGGTTCAAGCGCAGCATAAGCGGCCTTGCCCGCAGCCATCAAATCCGCCGTTGTTTTCACGTCGTGTTGTGCGCGTCGGGCTGCACGCCGCGACAGAGTTGAGACGCGAATCTTCTCGCGCATCTTCTCCCTTTTCGCCGTCGCTCGCTTTGGTCTTCGCCCATGACTCGATCGAACGCCCATACGCGGCCTTGGTCGACATCGCTGAAACCGTGCAGACACTCGACTAGATCGCAAAGCATGCCAAGAGTGTGGTGTTCCCAAGTTCAGCGCCAACTCGACCATCTCCCGCTTGAAGCTGAGGATCGGCCCCCATGTTGGAAGAGGTTCGCCGAATCCGTCACCGTCCGTACGCCAGCGAGGCTTGTGACTGTATTCGCCGACTCGATGATGCGTGCCGAATTGGGCCACGCATAGCTTCCACGCAACGTCTGGGAACAATGTGGCCAATTTCTTCATCAGGTCCACGCGCTGTTGGTGGCTCGCCGCAGTCTGCGGCATCCAAGATCGGAAGATTGACTCTAGCGAGTGCATCGGTTTGTTCACCCAATTGTCGTTGATCTCGACCTGCGCGAGACGAGCTAAGATTAAAGCGGCTCGGGGCAAAGTTGAAGGATTCCATGACAACCCCTCCAACGCCCATAGGAGCCCTGTCCGCTTCGGGCTCCCGAACAAACTTGCGTCCGCCGGGCGTAGGAGAGCCAAGAACG
This sequence comes from uncultured Planctomycetota bacterium, assembly GCA_963847905.1. Lineage (GTDB taxonomy): Bacteria > Planctomycetota > Planctomycetia > Pirellulales > Lacipirellulaceae > DASYDU01. The sequence continues at coordinate 1,488 of CAWKBP010000016.1, forward strand.
GCTGGTCCGTCCGCCTTCAAATCACTTTCGAGTATGGACAGGAATTCTTCGGGGGCTGCTTCCGCGTAGGTCGGTAGATCGCGGTCGTTCGCTTCAAGGACGCGCGTCGTAAGCGGCGTCGGCAACAAATCTCGCACCACTTGCGCAGCTTTCGACCTCCGGATCTATTCCAAGACGCGTCTTGAACAGTCGCTTGCCATGAACAGCCAGCAAAACCAGCGTGTCGGAAATGCCGCTTCGGAAAGCCGCCCGAAAACTTGCGGGTTCTGCCGTAGATCGATGCTGCCCAACGCTTGTCTTCATCCAGGTCCAGCGCTGGGTCGTCTTCGCCAAGGACAATGCGAGCCAAGTCGAAAATAGCGATTCAAATCGTCAGCCGTCACGACGCCTGCAATGGCGTACAGCAAATCAATCTTTGAGATGATGCCGCGATCGGTACCGATCGACCAGACCGGCGCATCGTTAAGCTGGGCCAGACTCTGAATCTCCTTTTCAAGCTCGACATACGGCCGGTCGCCCGCCAAAGAGAAATCCCGCAGCGGTCGGCGTCGTTCGTGCTCTGCCATGCGCCCACGAACAAGAAGGGCACAAGGCTCGTTGCCGTCGGTTTATGGTTTGCCGCCCAATGCGGTGTCCGTACGGCGTCGGACCGTCGCCAGACGACGGCGCAGAACCGTCAGCGAACGGCCTGAATCATTGGCAAGACGCGATTTATCTCGTCCCGGTCTTTGCCCATCTCTTCAAGTGCTTTTTGAAGGTCTCGTAGTTCGCCGGTTCGAGAACGATATCGGGTTCGGCGGTCGCGGCGTTGCGCGGGTAAATGACGATGGTGTGCATTGACTTGCATAGGGTGCGAGTTCGCGTTCGACCTCCCGCGTGAACACAACAGGAATGAAAGTCTGCGCGCCCACCGTCAAGCGCGGCAAGACACCTGGCTTGTCAAACACCAGAACGCGGTCGCGGATATGATCGCGAGCTCCTCGCCCCCACGTTCGCTGAGCAGTTGGCGCCAGGAAGGCAAGTGCCTCTTCGGTCGAATCCGCCGCGATCAGTGATCGGCCCGTCGGAGGGTTTGGAAAGACGCGACAGACATAGTGCGCTTGGTGGCTTCGATCGCCGAACTGAACAGAGTGCCGGTCAACGGCGGTGTCGAAACGTTGGCCCAGTCGGCCCAGCACTTGTCCAGTGAGCGAACGTGCTGCGCGGGGATGTGTGTTTCGTTGGCGAACCACGCCTGCGCAGGCAGCGACTGCTCAAGCCATTGTTCAAGGTCGCTCGCGTCATAGTGCGCGAGTACATCTTTCCAAAGTCGTTTAGTCTTCTTCGCTTCGGCCCAAGCCCCTTTTCCGGCCCACCGGCGCGGGGTAACGAACACGAACGTCGTCTCTGCTCGCTCCTTCTTGTCGATCGCCTTCACGCTTTTGTTGAAGTCGCTCTCAGCCTTCGCCTTGGGATCTTCGTTAGTGCCAAACTCCCAACCCGAGCGCCCGGCAGGAATCCAAGGCGTGCCTTCGCTCGCCTCACGAAGCCGTCCCAACCGGGACGCTCCGCATCGTCATTGCCGGGAAAGTCAACTTTCGTAAGTCCGCTGCCAGTCGAGTGCACCAGCGTTCGCAAGAAAACGGCAAGCCGGCTCCGCGTGGTATATTGTGTGAGACCCAATCTTCGATGTCGTTGGCCTTGATCGACAAGAATGGCGGCACATAAGACTTCGTGTCGGTCGGTGCGATCTTCAGCTTGGCTTGTACACCGTCGTAACGAACTTGCATCGCCATAAGATCCTTGAACGGATACTTGTCGAACGCCTTTTCGAGGCGGCAGTGCTTCGGGACAACGAGGCATTACCGTTGAGCAGGTTCGACAACGCCGGGACCACGCCTATCAGTCGCGCGGCTCTCGTGACCGACATGCCAGACGGGATCACCTGGGCCTTGATACGAGTGCCCGGATGAGGGATTTCTTCACTTGTGGCCAAATCGACTCCCATTCATAAAAAGTTGGTGGCGTTTCTACCTGACCCCAAAGGATCCCCATACCCAATCACTTATTATCACTCTCGCCGCAGAAGTGTATCGTGTAGCGTTACGCAATACAATTCTTAGGCGACCGTAAATTAGTGGCTCTGGCGGCGGTTTTGAGCGAATCGCTTCTGCTAGCAATGGCCAAATCAGCTTAAAGCGCCCTGCATCAGAGATAGGTTGGACCGCATCTGGCCAAGTGGACACTTTGCGCGGGTCCCGGCTGATGGGTGCATCCGGAAAGGCCGGTCGTGCTGCAAATTATTAGCTATCCTAAACCGACAATCCTCTTTCGGCTTCGCCCGTCTTCCTCGAAAAGCCTTTCCCGGCAATCCGCAATCTGCCGCGTCTCCCACCCCGCCCCAACGTAACACACTCCGCGGTCGGCCTTCACCCTCACGAGCTCGGCGGCCTCCCTTGCTCCCTCCAGGTCAATCCATTTTTCGCGACTCTTCGGAGAATCAAACGGGCGAGAACAATTATTTACAGACCCCTTTTGTCATTTGGCCACAGATGACGCAGATATTCGCAGATGTCGAAAATCATCTGCGTCCCTCTGCGCAATCTGCGGCAAAAACTTGGCGATTTCGGCGGTTGTTCAATATCATTTTTGTGCCTTGTCGTGCCTTTTCGTGGCCATTGAAGCAGCCGTCAGCCAGGCGGAGCGGAGAGCCAATCCGAAATCCGCAATCAACCCCTCTTCGCGGTCAATGCGCCGCCGCCTTTGCGGCTAAATCCGAAAACCGCGATCCCTACCGTAGTAGAAGAAAAGGTGTCAGGAACCTTTTTGCATAACCACTCACGCTGATGGCTAGCGACAGCGGGATGACAGGCAGCTCTTCCCGGCAATCCGCAATCTGCCGCGTCTCCCCCACCCCGCCCAACGTAACGCACTACCGCGGTCGGCCTTCACCCTCACGAGCTCGGCGGCCTCCCTTGCTCCCTCCAGGTCAATCCATTTTTCGCGACTCTTCGGAGAATCAAACCGGTCGGAACAATCATTTGCGGACCCAACTGTCATTTGGCCGCAGATGACGCAGATATTCGCAGATGTCGAAAATCATCCGCGTCCCTCTGCGCAATCTGCGGCAAACACTTGGCCATTTCGGCGGTTGTTCAATATCATTTTTTGTGCATTGTCGTGCCTTTTCGTGGCCATGGAAACAGCTCTCAGCTCTCAGCCATCAGCCAGGCGGAGCGGAGAGCCAATCCAGCGATCCGGGAAACATGAAGTAACAAAGGAAACAGAGACAAGCATTCCTCCTCCGTTCTCTCCGTTCGCTCCTGTTCATTTTTCGCGCCTTGTCGTGCCTCGTCGTGGCCATGGAAACAGCCATCAGCTCTCAGCCATCAGCAGGAACTCAGACCAATTGCCTCCGTGTCCTCTGTGGTGAAATCCGAATACCGCGATCCCTACCGTAGTCGCCCTTTTTTCCTCGCCAGCTCGGCGGACTCCTTTGCTCTGGCCAAAAATAATCCTTGAATTTGGCCGCCAGGCCTGATATAAACACCTGTACATCATCGGCGACTCTCTGCGTGTGAGGCCATCCTGCACCGGGCGTGTGAGGCGTTTCCTCCGTCCTGCAGCAGGCCGTTTCAGCAAATCCTCCGTACCGGTTGGCGATGGTGCAGATCTTTGACAATTTGGAAGAGAAGCTGTTAGCTATTGGCGATTAGCTATTAGCCAGCGGGCGAGTTCGCGCTCGTATCGCGCTCGTTTCTCACTCCCTGCTCCCTGCTCCGCTGCTCCCTGCTCCCTGCTCCCTGCTCCCTGCTCCCTGCTCCCTGCTCCCTGTTGACTTGGACTCTATCGGACAATTCGCAGGAGCATTTTGTCGGTTGCGTGGCGCAGGATCTCCGCGATTTCTGGGCCGAACCGCGAGTCGCAGCGGACAATTCGAGCGCCAATTGTCGCCTCGAATCGAGTCCGCGTTTTGCGGCGCTGCGCAAGTGATGTGCCGGCCACGACTTGCGAACGGGCCCAGAAAACAGGCCCGGACAAAACGCAAAAAACCCCGAGCGCAGGAGCGATTTGTCCGCAGTGTCCAAGCCCTCCGGAGGACAGTTCAGGTCTCGGGTGCCAGCCTCCCTGCCCCCTGCCCTGGCTCCCGACTCCCGACTCCCGACTCCTCGCGCAAAAAAGAGAGGCCGCCGGGGGGTCAGTCCGGCGGCCCAGGGGGTGCTCGCTAGGCCACGAGCAAGGGTGCGATTTGTCCGCCGCGACGCATCACGGCGCGTCGCGGCGAAAACCCACTGCGAAAGAGCGATTACTGTTCGTAGAGCAACTGGGCGGCGGGCACCTTCGCCGCGATCTGCGAGAAGGCCGCACTGAGTTGCTCTTCGATCTCCTGGGCGGACGAGTGGACGGGCACGTCGATGAACACGCCGCCGCCCGCAAAGGCGATGGCTTTCATCAGGCCGCGGTCCGCACCGGCCCCGACCGCGATCGTGTGGATCGTGATCCCGCGCTTGACGGCTTCCGTCGCTTCCCAGAACGCATAGCGCTTGTAGTTGTCGCTGGTCGTGTAGTCGGCGACGCCGTCGCCATCGTAGTCGGTCCAATCCTTCCATTTGAAGTTCGCAGGCAGGCTCCAGTTGCTCGGCTTCTGGTTGGTCTGGCCGTCGGTCATCACGATCATCGTGGGCCGCGCGCCATAGCGGCTGTAGCCTTCGTCGTTCGGGTCGCTGGCCACGCCGACCAGCAACTCGCGGGCCTTGAGGATGCCGTCGCCCATCGCCGTCCAGCCGTTGTACTCGCCGGCCTGATGGCGCCGTTGGATCTCGTTGATCGTCGCTGAAGTTGGGCGTGATCGGATCGGCAGAGATGTCGATCGAGACTTCGCCGTCGTCGATCGACATTTCCTTCACGGCCCACTGGCCATAGCCGACCAGGCCGACTTCGTCGCCAAAATCCAGATCGTCGAGGAACTGCAGGAACAGCGACGCACCCTTCACATTCGCGGTGAACGGGTAGTGCGGCGTCCGCCACAGGTCTTCCGACTCGTCGCGGTCCTCGCGGTTCTGCTGCAGATAGTCCATCAACGTGCGATAGCCGTAACGCTTCTTGTAGGTAGCGTTGCTATGGTTCTTCACCCAGTTGATGTAGCCGTCCCACAGCCGAGTCGCTGGTCGAGTTGCTCGGCTTCGACTTGGGCTGGTCGTTGCAGTCGCGGCCCGACTTGCGGGAACGGATACTTGCGATTCGTGCCGACGTTGCGTGTTCAAGCCGAGCGTGTTGCGAATCGTCGCCGTGTCGGTGCTCGAGACGTACGTGCCAGCGTAGGAATTGATCGAGCCGAAACCGGTCGACTGGGAAATTTCGAGGTCGACGTGCCCGGCCACTTGGGGTCGGCCGCCACCAGCGAATTCCACATCCCGTCGAGCAGATCCTCGACGGTGCTCTAGACTCAGCGACGAATTGAGCGAGCTGTCGTCGTTCATCGACGCCGACCAGTCGAGCACCAGCACCAGGTCGCGGGCCTCGGTGAAAGCCGTCGACGAGACGTGCAGCGGCACGCTGTCCTTGCCGATCGCCCAGCCAAACGCCAGCGGAAACTCGCCGTTCGGGCGCGTGGTATCCGGGCCGTCGCGGCGGGCCGTCACGCGGACCACGTTGTACGGCGTCCGCCCCATTGCACACTCCAGTCGCCGGCGGCCGGATTGTAGATTCGCTTGCCGAACTCGACGTCGACGTCGGGGTCGACGATATACGCCGTTGGCGTCTGCGCGACTTCGGCGGCCATCGTGCGGGCCGCCGTCACGGCGATCGAGTTGGCGTCGATCGTTGCCGAACCAACGCCCTGGCCCGCGGCATGGACGGCCGCTTGAATCTCCTGCGAGGCGGCCAGCGATGCGGCGTCGGCGGCGTTTTGCATTTCGGTTTCGGTCAACACGACGCGGCCCGTATCCACCGAGAGTGCCAGGAACGCGAACAGCACCGTCAAGCAGAAACGCCGTCAGTACGACGATCACGCCCCTTCGATCGCCCGGACGTCGCATCGCCGGCCCGGCAGATTGTGGTTTTTGGCGAGTCATGTGTGTATTCTCCTCGAAGAATCCGACGAAACAGGTTTTTAAAGCGCGGGTGGCGCGATGGTACACAAACTCAAGCCGCAGCTAGTCGAGAGATCGTCGCCCGGCCGTTACGGAAAACCACGCTGGCGCGTCATCGGGTGATCGCTGCTCGCGGCAACCGGCGTCAGGCTCACCGACGACCAATCGACCGAGACCTTGACTTCGAACAACTTGAGATCGTTGCTCGGATCGTCCAGGTCGAAATCCTCGCTCGGGGTTTTCGAAATCCTTGATTTCGACCATTGACTTTGTCTTCCGGGATGCCGTTCGAGGCGAGCATCGTCTTCACGTCCTCGACCATCTTGTCGTTGGCACTTTCGCCCGGCGTGAGCAGGCCGTCGCGATCCATCGAGGCGAAGCGGGCTCCTTCGCGGGCGGCCACTTCGAGCATGTTCTGCATTTCGAAGGCCCGGCCCAACTCGATCAGGCCGAATACCATCGGCCACCAGGACTGGCGCCACGATGGCAAATTCGACGGCTACGGCGCCGCGGCGGTTTCGCGTTGGCCACGATTGGTCGGATGGTTTTCATAGTTGGATGTCTCCGCGTCGAGTTGCCACTTACTCATGGCGCATGAACGCTTGTCCTTCGAGCACGACATCGTCGAGAAAGTTGCCCAGGTACGGAATGTGTCGGCACGATGGCCACGTCGTTGTAATGAATCTTGGCGCGCACCAGAAACAGCTGGCGCGGCGCGGCATCCGACAGCTGGATGCTCGGCAAGCTCTCGATCGACTGGGAGTCGGTCGCCGGACTGGAACCGCCGTCGTACGCGCTGGCGTCTTTGACGAAGACTTGCACGGCCGCGACGTCACACGCCGAACCGATCACGTCCTTCACGCGCTGGGTCGACCGCGCGCCGTGGTGTGGCCTTCCGTCGAGCCCATGCGAGCCGCCTCGCGGCAGGCACAGCGGAGCACGTTTTTCACCATCTGAGCGTGCCCGAGCTCGATCAGTCCCAGGACAAACAGCAGAAACACGGGCAACACCAGCGCCGTTTCCACCACCGTGGTGCCGCGGCGCGAGCGATTCTGTCGCAGACGTGTCAAGAAGTTCGTCATGTGGAGCAAGTCCGTGTTGCGCGGACTGCCGGTTACACGATGTCCGCGGGGAATCGCGAACAAGGGACCAGGTTCGAGGCGGGAAAAGTTGGTTGGAAAAGTGTGGCGAGTAGTGCGGGCTTCCGGTTGCCCTTGTTGGAGCATCGATCCAGCGCATCCTCCGCCATAGGAAACGTAGCTTAGAGATGCAAGCGAAACCGGACAAAGTGCCGTAGCGGGGGCAGATTATTTGTACCTACGCTCGCGCCGCGGCGGCGCAACAGGCACAATCGACTCAAGCTGACCGAACTGTCGGTACAAACGACAACGAGCTCAGAGTTCGCCCCAGGCCTGCCAGGCCGCGGCAAGTGCGCCGTCGCTTGAAGCCACAACGAGCTCTTCCTCCTCGGCGGAACCGGCGACGTGCAACGTTTCCAGCGCCTCGTCAGCCGAAGTCGCCGTCGGGCGATCTAGCACCAGCAGCAACGAAACTTCGTCGAACTCCGTCTCTTTCGGGTGCGCTGGCTACCGGTTGCGCGGGCGACGCCAGAACGGTTGCCAACGATTGGTAGGTATAGGAAAGACCTATTCCCGTGCCGCCCACTTCGGAATTGCCGCCTTCCATGCTGGCTGATCCACCATTCTCGAAAATGACACCTTGATCGACGCTGCCGGCACCGGCAACCACCAGCGATTGCGAAGCCGCCCCCACCGCGCCCAGATTGTTTCGCCAGATGGAATAATCGGCGGTGTCGACCACACCATCTCCGTTGCCATCTGCCTTGAGATTTGAATGCGATCCGAAGTTGCTCTTCCAGACAGTGTAGTCGGCCTGTTCGACGCGTCCGTTGCCATCGTAGTCGCCGGCGAGAAGACTTGCCGAAGCCGCCTTCTGAACCACCGGCGGATCGAAGTTGCCCACAATCGGCATCGCGCGGTCGTCGCCGAACTCGGCATACAGATCCGAACCGAACGGCACGGGCGTGAAGGCGTGGTTCAATCGATTGACGTTGCCCGTCTGCCGCAAGTTGCCACGCGGATCGTTCGAAACCAGGAAGTACCACTGGGAGAGCGGCGCGGGCGGCGTGGCGCTGTCGCGCGGCACCCACAGGCCGATGTCGTCGATGCCGTCCTGGTCCATGTCGGCCGCCACCGGCTGATCGAGCACGCCGGGGAAGCCCCAGACGAGCGATCGGTCGTTGGCGTCGTCGAAACCGTCGTTCGCCAGGTTGAAATAGAACACGTTGTTGTTGAACACCGCGAGGTCGTCCCGACCGTCGCCATCGAAGTCGCCGACGATTGGCCGACCGAACAACTGGGTCGTGAAGATCTCGTTCGCCTCGATCACGAAATTGTGGTTCAGGTCGAGACCCCACTTGCCGGAATAATAGAGGCCGACCTCGTCGCCGTTGGCGAGATTGCCGTCGAAATTGCCGGCCACCGGAATCGCTCCTGCGACGTTGAAGTTCGCCAACAGCGGCTGGAACGTCTTGATGTCGGTGCCGAGCGTCACCACGCCGTCGCTGTTGGTGTCGATGATCCAGCGGAACACGCCGCCATCTTGCGCCGAGTTTCCAAACGCGGCCAGTTGGTCGAAATAGCGCGGGCCGAGCACGGGTATCGGAATTCCACCGGCAGGAGCAGTGTTGGCTTGGATCAGCGGACGGAATTTACCGGCGAAAAGCAAATCGTGAACGTTAAATCCACCCAGGCCGATCGTACCGTTGGCATTCTGTACAGGCAGCGTCCAGCTGATGTCGACGTTTGTCGCATCGCCGCCGATTTGCGAGCTAGCCGGGTCCCAGACGAAATTGCCGTTGATGTCGATGTTGATGTTCTGCGAGACGTAGCTGCCGATTTCCGGCCGCGAGTCGACGGTGAAGCGGGCCACAAAATTGCCGCCCGGCACGCCGTCGCCGCTCGGGAACGTAGGATCGTCGAGCGGCTCCGCACCGTTCGATTCGCCGTCGAGCCTGTTGTTCGCCGGATCGACGAGGTTGTCGCGCACCGTGAGCGTATAGCGATCGTCCGGCAGCGGTGAAGCAAAGTTCAGCGTCACTGTAGCCTCGGCAAAGGTCGTAATCGAAATCGCATCGCCGATTGCCGGCAGATTGAGTAGCGGCACGTCGAGCGTCATTTCGCCGTTGGCCGCGTTGTACGCCACGATGCGGCGCACCTGGCCGGCGGCCGCGCCGCCGGCGATCAGAATGTAGTCACCGACGATCGGCTGCTCCGCCGCACCGACAAAGTTCGCGTTGCGAATCACGCTCGTGCTGACGACCCCCGTCAGCGTGCCATTGAAGATGTAGTCGGCGGCGATTTCATTGTTGACGGTAATCGACTGGATCGGAATCACGCCGACGTGGTCGCCCACCAGCAGGTAGTTGCCCGGCGTGCCGGCAATATCGGCCTTGAGGGCTTCATACAGAAAGTCATTGATGGGGTTGAACTGATCCACGCGGCTCGGCAGATCGCGGAAAGCGATGGTCAGTCCATTGATTGGCGGCGTATAGCCGCTGACCGACGGTTTCGGATCGAAGAGGTCATATTCCGGGAAGTCACCGATTGTCACGTCGGTCACTTGCGGGCCTTGCGTGTCGATAAAAATCTGCAGCTCGTCACCCGGCACAATAACCGGCCGTTCCTGCGCGTTGAACATCACCATCGGATTGCCGGCCACGTCTTCGGCGGTCATCAGTAGTCGACGCAAGCCGTCCTTCGGAATGCCGAGGATCTGGTTCAAGTCGAGCGCCGAGGTCAGCTCCCAGTATCCATTGGGATACGCGTCATTTCCGTCATAAGGCAAGGCAACCGTCTGGCCCAGGAACGTGTCGGTGGTGAGATCAATGTTCCCGTCGTAATTGCGATCCAGATACACGCGCACGATGGAATTTGCTTCGGCGCGCCCCCAGAGCGTCGGCGTCGTGTCGCTGGTGATCCGATCGGCATACGTCGCCGGCATCGTCGTGACGCCCGTATCGCTGGAGGCAGCCAGACCATCCATTTCGCTGGTAGGGTCCGGCAAACCGAACCATGCCAGCGGCGTCGCGGTGTCGATGGTAATCGAGAGCAGAAAATCCTCGCTGATATTGCCCGCCCGGTCCTCGACCTCGAGCTTCAGGTTGTGGACGCCGTCCCGGAGCACGCCGACTCCCCCTTGATCGATCACCGCGTTGTTCGTGCCAAACAGCGCAAAATACTGGTCCGGCAGCTGCACCGACAACAGCTCCAGCGCGGTGAACATGTCGCCGAAGGTATTCGACGCGTCGAAGCCCGGATCGAGCGCCGAATCAAACAACAGGAACTCACTTGTGAATTCGAAGCGGTCGTAGATCCGAAACTTCAGATTGTCTTCGAACAACAGTTTGGCCAGCGCGATGTTCGGATCGGTTGTGGTCATCGTCACCAATGGAGTATTGTCTTTGGTGATGTTGTCCTGGTTGTTGCGCCCCGTGTCGCTCGTCGCATCCAGATCCAAATACGGCGTATTCGGCGCCGTCTTATCGATCACGACCATCAGTGGATACTGCACGTTCACCTGGAAGCTCAGTAGCGTGCCGGTCTGTTCGTCGTTCGAGGTGTCCCGCACCACGAGCATCCAATTGCCCTCTTCTTCGTTGCCGTTGAACATCGAGAGCGGCTGTTCCGGTCGGAATCGGCCGGTGAAGGGCGCGTTGGCCGCGGTCACCGAGACGATGCTCGTCCCCGCCGAGTCGTCGAATGTCGTGTCGGTAAAATTCGCTCCATTGCCGCCGCGGTTGTCGCTGAGGAAAATCGTCGTCCCGCCAGGGCTGACCAACTGGATTTCCAAATCACCCATGTTCGGGTGCTGGATGTTGATCGTGATGTTCAGATCGATGATCGGACCAAGCGACTCCGGCAAATCGAAGGGCACCGAGATCTGGCCCATGTCGGGTATGGCCAGGTTCGGATTCATTGGCAACACCGAGCCGACGGCCACCGGCCCGCTGATCGAGCCAGACGCGTCTTCAAACTGGGCAAAGAAGTTGTATTTCCCTTCGGCCAGCGGCTCGACGGTCACTTCCCACGCGCCCAGCCCGTCGCCCAGCGTGACGTTGGTCGCGTCGCTCCCCACGTTTCCAATGCCCACAAACAACGGCGTGCCGATCGGCATGCCGTAGGTCGCGCTGTTCGGGTTGCCATCGATCCGTTGGGCATAGACGCGGACGATGTTGTTCACCGGCCCCGTCCCCGCAAATGCCGGCTGTGACTTGGCCGTCACGCGGTCGTCGGAGAACATCCCCGTATCGCTCGACGGCAACAAGTCCATCGATCCGCCCGCCGGACCGTTCACTTCGATCGTCATCCAGAGTGGCGGCGAAGCCGTGCTGCGGCCCATTGCTGGAGCGGGCATTCCCGGCGGATTCTGCCGGCCGTCGAACACCTTCGTCCGCGCCGAGACCAAATAGACCCCGGCTGGCAGCGCGGGGGCAGTGAACGAATAGACTTCCGGCACGACAGTGATCAGCGGGTTCGCAAAGCCGGTCGTCGAGGTGCCCGTCGTCGTATTCACGAGCGTCACTTCCACTGCGATACCCGCCGTCACACCGGCCGCCGCTTCGGCCGCCGTGAGCACATGGATTTCGTTCGCATTTGCGGTGCCGCTGTTGTCGGCATCTACAAATTCCAGCACGTCGGTCTGGATGAAGAACGTCGGCGTAATGTCGCTCGTGACGTTGTCGCTATTCGATGCGCCCGTGTCGCTCGCCGGGTCGAGATGTACTCCCGTGGGCACGGGCGCTTTGAAGTTTTCCACTTCCAAATCGTACGTATTCGCCGCGCCGCCCACATCCTGGACCAACACGTAATAAACCTGCTGGGCAACGACAGGAATGATGATCTGCTCGAAGTTCATCGTCCCCGACGAGTTATCCGACGTGGCAATTACATCGCCAGTCGAGTCGAGAACCGACATCCGCAGATTGCCGGCCGCATGGTCGAAGATCGACCGGGTAACGAGTTTGCCGGTATCGTGCGCTGTGTAGCGATAGAAGTCTTGGTCGCCCAGGATCGAAATCACGGCATTGCTCACGGTCACGAACGGCTCGGAGCCCAGCACGTCGGCCGTCGCCAACGTGTTGTTCGGCTCGCTCTCGGCGGCCAGAAGGCGGCGATCCTCGAGCAGCTCAAACAGCGGCTTGCGGCGACGAGTGAACGATGGGCGAGAGGTGCGGTTTCGGCGCAGGCCGAGAACCGGAGCGGGGCCGGCGAAACATCGGTAGAACTCCCAAGGTGCAAATTCAAAGTTGCTGGGGAGTAGCGTCCGTGTTCGTCCCGCGAAGCACTTTTACGGTCGGCCACCAAGGGCAGCGTTTCCCTGCCAAGCCGACCGCTTCCAAATCCTGCAGATCCAGTCGCCAAACTGATAAAGAATGGCTATCCGCGTATGCTAAAACTGGCAATCTGAGCGGTCAACGGAGTATCTGCGGCTTTCCAAGAAATTTCCTAAGTAAATGCGCATAGTGTCAATATCGGCAATATGGGGTGTTTGCGTCGTTCTCTACCAGACGCACTCCACCCGTCCCACCAACCCGTTGAAGCCTAGCGTGTCGCCCACATTGGTGTAGTTGTTGGCCTGCACGGCGTTGACGAACTCCGGCGTCGTGATCGTGTTCGTCCAGTAAGAGAACATGTAACCGGCGGAGGTGCGCCAATGGTTGTTCATGCTCGTGAGGCTTGCGCCAATTTCGTATTCGAACCGGCCAATCACGCGGTCGTCCTTCCAGTCGGCCTGGGCCAGCATCTGATCGGTCGACTCGTTAAACATCGCGTAGTGGCTGTTGAAGCGGCCGGTGAGTGCGCCGGCCGTAGCGCGGCCGTAGATTCCACAGCCATGTCCAAATTGGTGATTGCCGTCGACGCCGAACTTGATGCCGCCGCCGTCGAACGTGATCCCGGTCGACGTGTCGATCGCGCCGCCCGCACCGCCGCCGAAGATTCCGCTCTGTGAGAAGCTGCTGTTCCAAATGGCCGTACTCGGCGCCGGCGGAAAACGCCAACTCGTATCGACACGTCTGATGGACGATCCTCCGCCACATCACGTCGCCGAGTTGGAAGTCGACGTCGTAGGTCGCGTTCACAGGGCCAGTCGACGCGGTGAGGCCCGCGCCCGGATGCTGCACTAGCGATCCGACTGCACCCGTGCTCGTCGAAAATGGCGGGGCGAGGCTGCTAAATGAATCGCTCTCGAAGAACGTGTAAGACACGATCACACTCGTGCAGGGCCCACAGGCGACGCTGCCGCCGACGCGGAAGCCCGGATTAAAATCCTGCCCGATCGAGCCGATCTCGCCAAACGGCACCGTGCCCGGGCCGCCCAGGCCGTCTTGCTGTTGGGCGTGCGTCACGTCGGCGTCGGTCACTTGCAGATAGAGGAATTCGCCAAACATCGTGAATCGCGGGCTGCAACACTCGGGAACACATTCATACGCCACTCCACAATCGGAGTCGCAATATCCATCGCACGGACCGCAGCCCATGTCGCACGAAGTGCAGCCCATATCCGAGCAGTCGCAGCGGCCCGCACAATCGCTTCCGCAATCGCCGCAGCAACCGCAGCCGCCTGAACCACAATTACAGCCACCTGCACCGCAATTGCACGCACCCGGCCCGCAGCCGCAGCTACCGTCGCAACCGCCACAACCGCAATCGCCGCCATCCGAGCACGTTGTGCAGCCCGGGCCGCAGTTCGCACTGCAGTTGACCGGGCCACAATAGCCCAAGCCCTGCGTCGAACTGGCGCCAACTGGCACGTAGTCGTAGACTGGCTGGTGCGGCACGCTGCTCATCCGCAGCGAGACCTGCTTTCCCTGCGCATGGCAAGGTGATGTGCTCGTAATGAATGCACACACGCACGCGAGCGCGCAGCACGACCGGGCGAGAAGACGCGACATCGAATGGCCCCCCATCGTCGTCGAAATGACGCTGCGAACCAGTCACGGCTCGCAGAAGAAAAGTTTTGTCAGACAAGTGAATCGAACGACACCGCGGGCGTACGCCGACGGATCGTCGAAATCTGTCATCGACAATGGCTGGGGTGGAGGTCGAGTGAAAATCGTCCGCTGGTGACGATTTTGCCGCCGCTGGCGCTGCATGCAGGGGTGCGGCTAAGCCAGCTGCAATTCAGCCTGGCGGCCGGTTACCTCGGCTCCTGAGCATCTCGAGGACGCCTCGCGGAGCACCGCCGCACTCTTCTCGAAGGCCTGGCGTTCGTCGGCGGTCATCGCGGGTTCGAGGATTTGCTCGGCTCCATCCTTTCCAATCACGCACGGCAGCGACAAGGTCACGCCATAGCGGGCGCTAAATGTCCCGACCGGCAGCACGGCTCGTTCGTCGCGGAGCACCGCCTCGGCAATCCGCGTCGACACGATGCCGATGCCAAACTGACTCGCATCGTTGCCCTCGATGATCGTGATGTTGGCATAGCGCACGTCGCGTTCGACAGACGCGCGAAACTCATCAAAATTTGTCTTCGCCGACAGTGCCGCTTGCAATGGCGTCCCGCCCACGCGTACGCTCGACCACAAAAACACCTCCGACGTGCCGTGTTCGCCGACGACCAGCGCGTCGACAGAATTCGCGCTCACACCCAGACGTTCGGCCAGGTGGACGCGAAAACGCAAACTGTCGAGCAGTGTGCCGGTGCTGAGCACACGATCGTGCCCGGCGAGCTGGCGAGTCAGTTCGGCCAGCGGCTCGGGCGGATCGGTCACAACCAGCAGCACGGCGTCCGGCGCGGCCGCGACGATCCGCGGCACCATGTCGCGAAAGACGCCGACGTTTGTGTCAAGCAACTTGAGCCGGCCAGTGGAGTCGCCCCGATCGGTCGCGCCGCCACCCTTTTCGTTGAGGCCGGCCGTGATCATCACCACCTCGGCTCCTGCAAGGTCGGCATAGTCGCCGTCGCGGACTTCCATTTCCGGACACATCGGCGCGCCATACCGCAAGTCGGTCGCGACCGCTTTGGCCCGGGCCCGATTCAAATCGACCAGCACCACTTCGGCGCCGAACCGCGCGTCACCAGTGACAAGGCACACGTCGCTCCCACTCGCCCCACTCCGACAATGCCGACTTTCATGATCACTCTCCGCTGAGTTTTAATTCCGCTGGCACAAGGAATTATAGATCGCGGACACGAGTTCGGCGGTGGTCGCTGCCAAGAATTCAACCGGGAAAACTCGCCGAGCAATTGCAAATCGCCTATTTGACTTGGAGCAATTGATGACCATAGGTTCGCAGGCAATCCAGCAGCCCGCGGAGGTCATCGGCGGTCGTGAGCGGGTTCATGATCGTCGTTCGCAACACCGTGCGGCCGTCGAGCCGACTTTGCACCAGGTAGTATTCGCCCGACTCGATCACGGCGCGGCGGAGCTGCAACTGGAACAGGTCGACGCGATCCCGCGGTGCGTCGCGGAGCTCCGGCGGCAAATAGCGGAAGGCAACGATATTGCACTCCGGCTCGTGAAGCGCCTCGAAGTCGTCGGCCGCCGCGAGCAGGGCGTGAAGCTGCTGGGCCAGGTCGAACGTCACGTCGACCAGATCGCCAAATAGCTCCGGCCCGAAGAGCGACCAGATCCCCCACAGCCCCAGCGCCGCCGCCCGCTTCGTGCACTCGATCGTCACTAGGCCGCTGTCGTAATCGGCGAGCGTCGGAGCGATCGGATCGTAAAGGTACGGCGCATCCTGGTGAAACGCGGCGAGCCGATGCGCGCGGTCGCGGTAAAAGACCATCGCCGCGAGCGCCGGCACGAACAACATCTTGTGGGCGTCGCAGATCGCGCTATCCGCTTCGGCGATGCCGGCCACAAGGTGGCGGTGTTTGGCACTAAACGCGGCCGCACCACCGTGCGCCGCGTCGACATGCAGCCACACCTCATGTCGGCGGCAAACGTCGACAATTTCCGCGATCGGATCGAACGCCCCGATCGGCGTCGCACAAGCCGCCGAGACGACGGCGATGATCGGCACGCCACGCGAACGCAAATCGGCCAGCTGACGGTCGAGCCGATCGGCGTCCATCCGACGGCGTAGGTCGAGCGCCGCGGGATGGATATTATCCGTGCCCAACCCGAGGATGCCGGCCGAGCGGGCAACGCTGTAGTGGGCATCGCTATGGGCGACGATCACCGGGGCAGGGCGGCGCCCGCCGAGTCCGGCCGTCCAGGAGTCGCCGAGGACCACATTGCGCGCGGTGAGCAGGGCCGTGAGATTGGCGAGCGAACCGCCTGAAGTGACAACTCCGGCAAACGTGCCCGCCGCATAGCCAAGTTGCTCGCCGACCGCCGCCACAACCGCATGCTCCACCGCGGTGGCGAACGGCCCCATCTCGTAGATCGCCATCGCCTGGTTGGTCACGCTGCCGACCAGATCGAATAGCGCTGCGAGCGGCGACGGCGGCGGGACCTGATGGCCCAGGTAATGCGGATGATGCAGATTCTGACCGCGGGCAAGACACGTTCGGGCAAGTTCGCTTACACGATCGGCAATCTCGCACGACTCACCACCGCGCTCGAGCGAGGCAGCCGCCACATTCACCAGATCGGCGGGCTGATTCCAATTGAGAACGTGACCATCGCGGGACTCAACTCGCCGCAAGTGATCGGTGAGCGTGGCGATGAGTCGCTCGCCGGCGGACGCGAATGCTGCGGGGTCGTAAGCGGCGGCGATACGCGCGCGGGAGGTGGACAAATTTGATTCGGTCACCGTCATCGCCTGCACGACCAATCGTGGTTCGAACCTAGCTCCGCGGAGCGAGCCGCTTGTACTTTCCCGCGAGCCAGCGCGGGATATCCACTTTGTACCATTTCGAGAAGCGGTTTTCACTCGGGCCGCCCGGCAGGTTGGTCCAGGCTTCGTCCGTGCCGAGGTCCGTCACCAAGTGGTAGCTGGGGGCGAAGCTCGACTCGCGCGTGGCCGTGGTGAGCAGATGGCCTTGAAACGGCGTCGCCGCGCAACCAGGCATACCGATCCGCTTCGAACGGAAGCCGAGGAACTGCCGGGCCCGCCCTTTGTCGGCGCCGAAGAAGCGGTTCGTAAAGTGAAACGAATTAAACTCCGCCCATTTTTGTACGGGCTCCCTTTCCGCGCGACGGGCCGCCCGGCGGACGAGTTCCGCCTTGTCGCGGCCACGCCACCAGGCGCTGGTGACTTTGCGCAGCGTGCGGTCAACGGCCGTCAGCACCATCGTCGAGTAACCCATCCGCGTGCAAAGATAAAACATCGGCCGCCAGCCGATCCCCTTCTCGTGGCCGAAGATCTCCAGCACCACATGGCGATAGAAATGTTGAAACAGCGTGGCCTCAGTGCTCTCGAGATTGTAGCGGCAGTCCCAATTGCTGAGCTTCTCTTTCAGCGGACCGTCCTCCACCAGCGCAAGCAACACGGGGAGCAGATCCTGCGCCTGGGTGCTCTGCACATCGTATTGCAGCGCCTGCATGTCCTGGATCGTTGCCTGCGGCAGCTCGGTCAGCCGCTGGACGATGCGCCGCTTGCGGTAGTCCGGTTGGCCGTGGGCATGCAGCGGCGGACCATCGCTGCGGTAGAGTTCTTCGTTCGCGCTGGCGACGAAGCCGCATGGTGGATCGAATTCGCGCGGCAACAAATCGGCACTCACTCGGCCGTGCCAGTGATTCTGCGGATCCCAAGCCGCGATCGGCACGATCCCCGAATTGCCGCCGCCGCGCTGCGGAATCCAACCGCTGGCTTGCATGCCGATGTGTCCCTCGCGGTCGGCAAAGATCCAAACCAGCGACGGGTGAGGACAACGCTTGACGATGTCCATCGCGGCCGCGGCATTCGCGCCGCCGATCGCGTCGAGCCACGAGCCGATCGACCGGCCGCCGCCCGATTCGCCGCCGATCCAATTCACCGAAAGGTATTTGCCGGCGCCTTGTTCCGCCGGCGACGCGTTGAGCGTGCCCTGCTCGTTCTCGTAGACGTCGAGGATCGTCGGCGGCGAGCCGCGGCGTTTGATCACTTCCTGGCGATGTTGAAAGTCGAACCATTGCGTGCCGCGGCGATACTGCCAGCCCGTCGCGCCGCCCGGCCGGCAATCTTCGATGAAGAAATCGCTCGTGTCGGCGTGCATGTAGGTGACGCCCCAGCCCAACCGCGGCGTGCGGCCGACGGCCATGATCGGCGTGCCCGGTAGCGTCGCCCCCATCGCGTACTCGCCCTCGCCCCAATGGAGCGCGACCTCGTACCAGATGGCCGGCAAGCGATTCACTTCCAGATGCGGATCCGACGCCAGGAGTGCGTGCCCGCTGGCGCTCCGCGCGGGACTCACCGCCCAGGCATTGCTGCCGGCGAGCCGCGGCAAATCGGCCAGCATTTCGAGCGCATCATCGGAGAGCCGCTTGGCGACGCGTATCTCGCGGAGCGGCTCGAAATCGACGCCATCCAGGTAGGGATGGAACAACTCGCGCAGTCGCTCATCATCGATGCCCAGCTGGATCAGCTCCAACATCAGCCGTTCGCTCTCCTGCTCGACGACCGAGAGCCCAGCAAAGCTCAGCAGGTTGCCGATCAGGAGCACCGAATACGGATCCCACGGCCGCGGTTGAAAGCCGGTCGCCCACATCGGCAGCGTCCGGCCCGCGTCGAGCAGGCCATCATTCACGCCCTCGCAATAGAATTCGAGCTGGGTGAGCGTCGTGTCGGAGAGGCTTTTGATCTCGCGGGCCAGGTTGCGATAGAGCCCGGCCCGCCGGATGAACAGGTCCATCTCGTACAGCTCGGGCTTGTTCTTGATCACCTCGGCCGACCGCCCGCTGGCCACCGCGCGGGCGAAAGTACATCTGCGTGGGCCGGTCGAGGGCATGCAGGTAACCCCAGGCGTAGAGGGCTTCATGCCAGGACTGAGCATGGACGTGCGGCACGCCCTGCTCATCGCGGGCGGCCTTGAATTTGTACCGCGCCGACTTGGTGCGAATGCTCTCCATGCAGGCAGTTTACCGATTCGTCGCAGAACCGGCGATGGCACCACGCGCGTTCGCTTGCCGGCCGCGAGTTAGCTGCCGAGTCGCAGCGCAAGCCACACTTGTCGAACCAAGATCGCTGCCGAGGAGACGCACGAGCCGCGAAAGAAGCGCAGGCCCGTCAAAGATTATTTTTTGCGGTGGCGAATTTTAGCACGCATGCGACGCTTTTTGCGTCCTTGCTTCCGCCGACCACGACCTGAGCGTTTTGTTCCCAATACGGACTCCGTGTTTGTTAGAGATGCACCAACCTCCGCCCAAATCGAAGTGAATCGGGCGAACTCGTCATTGTATCGGCGGATGTAACCGCGACGCAAGAGTGGGTTGGCGCTTGCCGCGCGTCGCCGACCATCGCTGCGCGACGGTGCCCGACGCGGCTAAGGGGCAAAACCGCTAGACATTGAAGAGGAAATGGCAGACGTCGCTGTCTTGCATCACGTAATTCTTGCCCTCGACGCGGAGTTTGCCCGCCTCGCGGATCGCTTTTTCGCTCTTGTGCTGCACCAAATCGTCGATCGAATAGACTTCCACCCGGATAAAGCCCCGTTCAAAGTCGCTGTGGATCACGCCGGCTGCTTGCGGCGCGGTCGCACCGACGGGGATCGTCCAGGCCCGGATTTCCTTCGGCCCTGCCGTGAAATAACTCTGATAGCCAAGCAATCGGTAGGTCGCCCGAGCAAGCACCGCCAGGGCCGGCTCCTCGAGACCGACGCTTTGGAGCATCTCGGTGCGGTCCGGTTCGTCGAGTTCGGCGACTTCCGACTCGAGCCGGGCACAGACAGCGACGACCTGCCCTCCCTCGGCCGCGGCCCGCGCCCGGACCTTTTCCACCAGCGGGCCTTTGCCCTCCAGGTCCGACTCGTCGACGTTGGCGACGTACAACACGGGCTTGGCCGTCATCAACGTCAGCTCATCGAGAATTCTCGCCGCATTCGCGCCTTCGAGCGCGATGCCGCGTACCGGAGTCCCCGCGGCCAACCGGGCTTCGCAAGCGGTGAGCACTTCGACACGGGCCTTGGCTTCCTTGTCGCCGGTGCGGGCCGTGCGTTGGGCCTTTTGCAGCATCCCTTCGACCGCCTGCAGATCGGCGAGCATCAGTTCCGTGTCGATTGTCTCTATGTCGCGGATCGGATCGACCGCCCCTTCGACGTGGACCACGTCCTCGTCGGCAAAGCAGCGGACGACGTGCAGGATGGCATCGACATTGCGGATGTTGGCCAGGAATTGGTTACCCAGTCCTTCCCCTTGCGAGGCCCCGCGGACCAGCCCGGCGATGTCCACCAACTGCATGATGGCGGGGATAATCTTTTGCGTTTCCATCAAGCCGTTGATCGTGGCCAGCCGGCCATCGGGGATGGCCACCGCCCCGACATTGGGCTCGATCGTGCAAAAGGGGTAGTTCTCACTGGCAATGCCCGCCGCCGTGAGCGCATTAAACAGCGTGCTTTTGCCGACATTCGGTAGTCCAACGATTCCTGCTTCCATGGCGTCCTAGAATACAGCAGGGAAGCGGCTTGCGTGAGGGGGCCAAATTCCCGCATGGTCTAGGGCGACCGGACCGGTAATAATTGGGGGCGACGGGCCCGGCGACCGGTTACCAATCGAACGTTTGGATCGGATGGGTCAAGTTTGCGGCCCCACACCTGTTTGCGAGAACTAACGCGATGAAATTGCGTCTCCTTGGATTGGCGTTGCTGTTGGGAACTTGGATTTCGTATGCGCCGGCCGTCGTGGCCGCCGACGACCCGCCCGCTGCGGTGGTCGTCGAAGAATCGGCCGAGCCGATCGATAGCGAAGCCGCCGACGAAACCACGACTGACGAAACCACGAGCGACGACGCGGCACCCGCCGCCGCCGACGATAGCACCGCCGAAACGGCTGCCGAAACGGAACCTGCGACCGAAACGCCCACGGACGAAAACGCGGGCCTCGCCGATCTCGACAAGGCCACCCAGCTCAAGGTCACGGCCGAGAGCCTGCCCGATGTGAATGACGTGGTCGACAAGCTCGACTCGGCGATCGAAAAGGGCCTCGACAAAGATAATCAGGCGTTTGCCGACCAGTTGCTGCTTTCCGCGCTATTGCAGCGGGCGACGGTCCTCTCGGCGGCGGTTCTCGATCGCCCGGTAGCGGATCCGGGCCGCGATCCGCGTTGGATGCAGGTCCGCCAATTTGCGATCAACGATTTGCAGCGCGTGGTTTCGCTCGACGACGACGTCTGGGAAGCCCACCTGCTGATGGGCCGGCTCCAAGCGCTGCCGCCGGGCGACATTAAAACGGCCAAGCGCGAGCTGACCAAGGTGATCGACGCGACCGAGGCTCCGGCCGACGATCGCGCGCGATCGCTCGCGCTGCGAGGTACGATGCAAACGGAAGAAGCCAAGCGCGGCGCCGACTTCGACGCCGCGATCGCGCTGGTGCCTGACCATCCGGACTATTATCGCGTGCGGGCCCAGTATCGATATAGCCAAGACAAGTTTGACGAGGCCCTCGTCGACGTCGACAAAGCACTCGAGCTCGAAGCCGATCATGCCGCGACGATCGAACTCCGGGGTCTGATTCTGCTCGGCCTAAAGCGATTCGATGAAGCGCTCGCCTCCTTCAGCAAAGCGAGCGAGCTGGCGCCCGAGGCGGTGATGCCGCATCAACACTTGGGCGAAGTCTATCGCCAGCAGGGCGACCTAAAGAAATCGGCCGAGCAGCTGTCCAAAGCGCTCGAGCTCTCGCCGAACGATGCCGCGACGCTACTGTTGCGGGCGAATGTGCTGCTGCAGCTCGAAGAGACCGACGCCGCGCTCAAAGACGTCGACGCCGCCATCAAGGCTCAGCCACAACTTCTGCTGGCCCATTTGATGCAGGCCGAGATCCTCGCTTCTGCCGACCGCAGCGACGAAGCCATTGCCAACCTGGAAAAACTAGTGCAGATGGCGCCGAATCAACCCCGCTTGCTCGAGCCGCTGGCCACCTTTTATCTCGTCGGCGGCCATCCGCGGAAAAGCATCGAGACCTTTACCAAGCTGATCGAACTGGAGCCGGAGAATTACCGCGCGCTGCGTTTTCGCGGCGATGCCAACCTGAACATTGGTCAGCACGCCGAAGCAGTGGCCGATTTCGACGCGGCCCTGAAGCACAACGAAGCGGACGACGGCCTGTTGAACAATTTTGCCTGGGTCTTGGCCACCTCGCCGGACGACAAGGTCCGCGACGGCAAGCGGGCCGTCGAGCTCGCCACCAAAGCGGCCGAGCTCTCGTCCTACAATGTGCCCCACATCCTCAGCACGCTCGCCGCGGCCTATGCCGAGACCGGTGACTTCGAGAATGCCAAGAAGTGGTCCGCCAAAGCGATCGAGGTCTCGCAACAGGAATTGGACGCTGCCAAGGACGACACGGCTCGCGCCACCTTAAAGGAATCCAACGAGGCGTTGAAGAAAGAGCTTGCCAGCTACGAATCTGGCAAGCCGGTCCGCGAAATCCAGCATCAGGAAGAGAAGCAGCCCGCCCCATCCACCAGCGACCATACGTCCGCGCCGCCCGCAGCCGATTCGACGCCGGCAACGGACCTCGATCTGTAATTGGCAGGCAGTTGGCCCGCTTTGCCGCCGGCGCCGGCGAATCTACTTGAGTTGCGACATCCAGCTGAGGAAGTTGGCCTCGAGAATCTTGAAATCGCTGCCGAAGCACTCGGCGAAGTCATTCACCCGCTGCGTGGCATAGTAGTCGCTGAAGTCGGCACGGGCGGCGACCTTGTGAAGATAGTCTGCCATTTCATGAGGCCGCGTCTCACAGAGAAACAGCATCATCGCCCACGCTTCCGCGTAAGCGGCCGACGCATCGGTCTTGAACATGCGGTCGGACGCGATCAAATTGCCAAACGTTCCGGGCTGGCGTTTCTTTAAGTTGGCGCGGAAATCGGCGAAGCGACCCTCATTGATGCGGTCGTGCATCGAATGGAACGCCGCCGAATTCCACACGCCGCGGGCCTCAAACATCGTCGCCAGGCCCTCCACCAGCCATTGCGGCTGTATGGCAAACCGATTGTGGATTCCTACGTTGAACGCCGTTTGGTGCGTCGCTTCGTGAATCATCGTGTCGGCATTTTTCGACCAATCGGCATTTGGATGGTCGGCCGTGAGGTCGTACGTTTCCACGCGGTTGCTGTCGTGAAAGTAGAAGCCGAGATAACCTTTGGTCGAAACGTCCTGGGACGAGACTTTCTGATCGAACTCGGCCTGGTTTTTGTAGACGATTGCCACCAACGGGAATTTCGGTTCTTCCGCCGTGAAACCTCGCACGCGAAAATACGCGAGGAAAGCGCGATAGAGTTCTTCGAAATGATCGGCCCATTTAGCCGAGGTACCACGCGGGTGCACGACGAGATAGTGCTTCGTGGTGGTGATTTCCATTTTGTCGCCGAATTCACGCTGGAGCTCGCGCCGCATCTCTGGGAAGGAGTAGCCGGCGAAATCCTTAGCGGTCTTTTTCGCGTTCTTGACTTCATGCGGATCGAACCTGAGGTGGCGGCCGTCTCGTGCCAAAAGGTGCATGACGTCGTCGGTCCAAGCGAGCGGCCGACCTTCAAATTCTTCGCCGTCGATCGTTCCTTGGAACATGAAGTCCGCAGCGGCCGCCGGCGCGGCGCAGGCGAACATCGCAAGCAGAAATAACAGCATCGAATGGCGGCGGTGGCTCGGCATCGCGCGGAGGTCCCTGGGGTGAATTAGGCCGATACTGAAAGTCTAGCTCACCACCTTGCGGGGGGCGGATCGCTGCTACAATGGGGCCGAGGGACCTATGCCACTGCTCGGACCGAACTTCCTGCCGCTCTTTCTCGCTTGGGCCATGTTGTCACCCGCGACTATCCCCGCAGACGACGGCACCGTCGAGACTCGCGCCGTCCGCATCCGCGAGCTCGTCGATCAACTCCCCAATCCGGCCGTGCCTCGCCGGACGATTCCGGCCACCAAAGTGACGCTCAACGTCCACGACATGCCGCTCGCCGAGGTGCTCCGCGAGATCGAAAAACAGACGGGCAACCAATCGACCGATGAGCGGCAATCGGCTGCCGGTGGAAAGCTGCAGCTCGACCCGCGCGTGACGATCCAATTGAAAGACACGCCGTACTGGGCTGCCATCGACGAGTTGCTCGACGCGACAAACGTCACGGTGTTGAACCAATCGGGGAGCGACGCGCTGGCCATCGCCGACCGACCGCGGAGTGCGGCTCCGCGTGTGGGTTCCGCTGCGTACGCGGGACCGTTCCGCGTGCAAGCCCTCGAGATCCAAGCCCAGCGCAACTCGCGCGACACGCGATCGAAATCGCTCAAACTGCAACTTGAGGTGGCTTGGGAACCGCGCCTACATCCGCTCGCGGTGTCGCAAGCCGCGGCCGATGTGGTCGGCGCGATCGACACCACCGCGCCGCTCGTACCCAGTTATCCAGAAGCTGTCTTCACGGCCGAGGTGCCACAGGGCACGCAAGCCATCGACATGACGCTGCCGTTCGAATTGCCACCCCGTCGAACGGCGAAGATCACGTCGCTGCGCGGCAAGCTGCGCGTGCTGGTCCCCGGTCGGCAAGCACGATTCGAGTTCACCGACCTCGCCCACGCGGCCGGCAAAACGCAGCGGATCGACGACACCGAGGTGATCGTAGACGACGTGCGGAAGAACAGCGAGATTTGGGAAATCCACATGCGGCTCAAGCTCGATCCGCGCAATTCGGCCCTTGACCGCCAGCGCGGCTGGGTGTTCGACAATCGCTCATTTCTCCTCGACGCCGAAGGCGAGCAGATCGAAAACGCCGGCTTCGAAACCACTTCCGAAGCCGAACACGAGGTGGGCGTGGCCTATTTCTTCGACGTCACCGACGATCTCGACGGCCTGACGTGGGTCTACGAAACGCCGGCGGACATCGCCGAAACGCAGGTCGACTTCGAGCTCAAGGATATCGAGCTACCGTAGCCGCGTTCACCCAGAGTTGGGCGGTCGCTTGTTGTGCCGGGGCGTATCGGTCGCGCGGTTGGTGCCCAAGTAGTGTGCGAGCAATTTTTCGATCGGCCGGAGCACCCCCAGGATCACGATCGCAATCACCGTGGCAGCGGCGGCCGGCACGAACTCGCCGAGCCCGGCTAGCGTGCCCAACGCCGAGGCCAGCCAAATCGAGCTAGCAGTCGTCAGGCCGCGGATCTTGCGCTCTTCATCGAGCTTGAGAATCGTCCCCGCGCCGAGGAATCCCACGCCGGTCACCACGCCCTGGATGACGCGGGTCATCGACTCCATCTGGTTCCCCACGACCACCAGGCCAGCCACGACAAACACCGAGCAACCAATCGCAACCATCATGTGGGTCCGCAGCCCCGCAAAATGGCCGTTGAGCTCGCGTTCCAATCCCAGCATCCCGCCCAGCAAGGCCGCAGCGCCGATCCGCGCCAGGTCGTCGACGAAGATTTCCAGTTCGAAGTTCAGCATGATTCTTTATCCGCTGCATGAAGCCGTAGGCAGTTTCGACAGCAACTCTTAAATTGCCGAGCTATCGTTTTGACGCCCGTCCGTCGCAACGTTAGACTATATCGCGATCCTATCGAAAGGCCAGACAACTTACATGATTCGCGCTGCCACCAACGATGTTGCCCGCCTGCCGAAGGCGAAGAATGTACTCGGCGGCAAACTCGAGAGCTGCTGCACCTCGCCAATGACCGGTTTTTTTCGCGACGGCTGCTGCAACACCGGCCCGGAAGACGTCGGCTCGCACACCGTCTGCATCCAGGTCACCACCGATTTCCTGGAGTTTTCCAAGGCCGCAGGGAACGACCTCTCCACACCTATGCTGCAATACGGTTTCCCCGGCCTGCGCGAGGGAGATCGCTGGTGCCTCTGCGCCCCACGCTGGCAACAAGCACTCGACGCCGGCTTCGCGCCAAACGTCTATCTTGCGGCGACGCACGAAGCGGCGCTCGCCTACTGCAATCTCGACGATCTACAGGCGCACGCTGTCGAAGGCTAAAAGCGGGATCGAAGAGCGCTCTCGTCACGCACGACGATTCGACGCAATCGCTTCGGCATTCGGTTTGCACCCTTCTCTGGCGTCGAGAGCGACGTGTTGTCGCTCGCAATTTCGAGAATTCGATCGATCAAAGGAGTACATTATGTCCGTCGCTCTACGCGCAAAATCTGTCGTAGGTGCCGCCGGGCTATCTTGCCTCATGCTGGCGGGATACGCTCAGGCGCAACAACAGCAAACGAGAGATTTAACCAAACCGACCCAATACGCTGATCAGGACACCGGCCAACCGGTGGCAGATCAACAACAGACTGGGCAGCAACAACCCGGGCAGTCGAACGCTCAGGGCCAACGCAACACGACGTATTTTCGTGGTCCCGAGGCAGCCGGCTCGAACGATCGCAATGCAAGCGCCAGCGTCGACAACTACTTGGCGAATTGCTTGCTGATCAAGAATCGCGGCGAAATTGAATTGAATCAGTTCGCCGAGGGTCGGGCGCAGAAGGATGATGTAAAGGAGTTTGCCCAACAGATGGTCAAGGATCATCAACAGCTGGGGCAGAAACTCGAGCGTCTCGCCAACAACGATCGCAATGCCAACCGCGACGCGGCGTTGAACCAGTTGATCGCCATCGATCGTCAAATCGCCGAGAAATGCGGCCAGATGACTCGCGCCAAGCTTGAAGATGCCTCGGAAAAAGAGTTCGACAAGTGCTTCATCGGCTCGCAGATCGGCGCACACATGCAGATGCTGGCCGGCCTGGAAGTCATTTCCGACCAGGCTTCGGGCGAGCTTCAACAGATCGCCCAGGACGCCAAGTCGACCGTGAAGCAGCATCTCGAACATGCTGAGAAGCTAATGAAGGAGCTCGAATCTGCTGATACGCGTCAGGCTCGAAACTAGCAGACGCTAAGTCTTGAAGTGAAAGCCTCCCGAGCGATGGTTGGGTGCCTCGCTCCAGGCAACAGTCGGCTACCCGTGGGCCGGCTGTTGCCTTTTTTTGTTTTGGCTTGGAGTAGCCTATTTGACTTCGGCGTCAACTGCCGGGGCCGTCGGCGCGACTCCCGAGCGGCTCAGCCGGCTGATGAGAATGCTCCAAGCGATCGGCAACACCGAGATGAAGACGATGCCGACGACGACGAGCTCGAAATTCTCTTTCACGATCGGCACATTGCCGAAACCGTAGCCGGCCCCGCAGCACAGGCCAACCCAGAGGATCGCCCCCGTCACGTTGTAAAACGCAAACTGCGGATACGACATCGAGCCG
This sequence comes from uncultured Planctomycetota bacterium, assembly GCA_963847905.1. Lineage (GTDB taxonomy): Bacteria > Planctomycetota > Planctomycetia > Pirellulales > Lacipirellulaceae > DASYDU01. Next base: position 28,884 of record CAWKBP010000016.1, read on the forward strand.
GCCCCCGCCACGAACGGAACAAACGTCCGCACGATCGGCACGAAGCGACCCAGCACGACCGCCTTGCCGCCATAGCGCTCGAAGAACTCGTGGGCTTGCTGCAAATGTTTGCGATTCAACAGCCGCTGCCAAAGACTCTGGGATCCCTCGGCGCGAAACACGCGTGGGCCGAGAAAGTGTCCCACGGCATAGTTCACCGCATCGCCCAGGATCGCCGCGGCAAGTAGCAGCGGCACAATGAAACGAACATCGAGCACACCCACCGCCGCCAACGCCCCAGCAGTAAACAACAGCGAGTCACCCGGCAGAAACGGCGTCACCACCAGCCCCGTCTCGGCAAAAATAATCACAAACAACAGCGCATAAACCCAGACGCCATAGAGCGCGACAAACTTCGCCAGCTCGGCATCCAGATTGAGAAAAAAGTTGATGAAGAAGTCGAGCATAGGAGTCGATCGAAGTCGGATCAAAGGGAGACGAAACCTGGAGGCCCGCAGCAGAAAAGTCCGTCTGCTGGTGCGCCACTAGATTTTAGATCATTTTCTCGCATTGTGCAGCGGGCCGGTTGCGGCCGAATCGAGCACCTTAACAAGGGCGAATGGGCTAAGTCAGCCCTCAGCAACCTTTCGTTTGATCGTTCGGCGATCCAGGCCGATTCGCTCGGCAACGCCTTGATAGGTACCGATTTGGCGATAAACCCAGCGGCAGTAGTGGCCGACCAGCTCGTCGGCGGAGAGCGTCCCCTCGTCTGCCGCGGCGAGCCAAGCGCGATCCGCATCCGCGGGCGACGCGGTTAATCGCGGCGGGAGATACGTGCCGCGAACCAGGCAGTTCCGCACGCATTGTTCCAACTCGCGGAAATTCCCCGGCCAGGGATAATCGCAGCCAAGATTCTTAACGATCCAATGTTCGACCTCAATCGCAAGTTCTTCCGCGTCGGCACCGGCAATTCGTTCGGCGGCAAATAGGACCAACTGATGCAAGTCCTCCGGTGCGTCGGCCAGTTGCTCACACAGCGGCGTCGTCGCGATCAAGTCGGAGCAGAGGCGATAGTACAAATCCTCGCGGAAGCGGCCGGCGTGCATCTCTGCCGCCAGATCGCGATTGGTGGCGGCAATGATCTTTCCCGGGAACTCTCGCGTTTGCGTCTCCCCCAAACGCGAGAACGTCCGCCCTTGCACGACACGCAACAGCTTCACCTGGATCGACGGATCCAATTCGCCGATCTCGTCGAGAAACACCGTGCCCTGGGGCTGACACAATTCGAGCCAACCGCGACGCTCGGCGGTCGCACCAGTAAAGGCGCCCTTTGCGTGCCCAAATAACTCCGATTCGATCAGCGTCGGCGCCATGGCCGAAAGATTGACCGCGTGAAACGAACCGAGAAAGTCCTCGGTAAAACTCTGCTTTTTCTCGTCGAATGGCACGTAACGCGACAGACCTACGGCGCGGGCCACGAGTTCCTTGCCAGTGCCCGTGGGCCCTGAGATCAACGTCGAAATGTCGTTCATTCGCAGATAAAGCGAACGGCGGTAACGGCGCAGGTCGTGCGTGAAGATCGACTGCCAAACAGCCGCCCGCAATCGCGCAGCCGGCAGCGATTGGCCGACGATGTATTCGAAGATGTGGTGGAATGCGCGGCGAATCTGAAAGAAACCCGCGAAGATGTGGGCCGGCCGATAGTCGCTCGGCAACGGCACCCCGGGTATCGCCAAATAATGTTCGAACGCCAGCCGGAATTCGCCCCAACAAGCGACCTTTGCGGGCGGACTCCCGTCGAGAGCGGGCCGCAGCGCGGCTTGCAATTGTGGCCGGAATCGATCGTAGAGCACATAGAGCGTCGCATCCTCGTACAGCGCGAGCTCTTCCGCGTTGCCGCGCTTTCCGCTGGCTAGCCGGATGCGGACTTCATCAATGATTGCCGCGGCACGGGCCGCGAGCCGCTCCACGTTCGGCTGAACTTGTTCGACGTCGGCCAATCGACTCCAAACGCGCGACTTGCCGGCTTCAAACTCATCACCTAGTGCCGCTTGCTCGAATTCGATCCGCTCCGGAAGAAATGGATTGGAGAACGCCACTCGGCAAACGGCCATGAGGAACTCACGTTCCACAATCGAGAGCAAGGACATTGATTAACTCCAGGGCCTAAATATGTACATCCAGTGTATATCGTCTGTGCAGTAGATGTACATACCTGGCCGATCGTCGGCGACTTCCTGTCAGCTGGCATCGATGTAACACGTTTGCTGTATGCACGTTACAGCATTCTCCTCGCCAACGGTCTAAGTAATGCAATGGGTGCCGGCGTGTTCGTTTCTGTCCCGCGTCCCATTTTGAAAAAGGAGAATATGAAATGTTCCGCCCCCTGAAAAACCTGTGCCTGATACTGGCCGTGGTGGCAGCCGCCATGCTGGTCGGCCAACCGGCTCACTCGGCCGGCCTGTTGATCGCCGACGGCGGCTTCGGCGGCGTGCTCGAAATCAAAGATCAAGACGTCCACGTCACGATCAACAACGGCATCGCCGTCACTGAGATCGACCAAGTGTTCGTCAACACGGAAGACCGCGTGGTCGAAGCGCTCTATACGTTTCCGGTCCCCAAGGCCGCCAGCGTCAGCAACTTCAGCATGTGGATCGGCGGCAAGGAAATGATCGGCGAGGTCGTCGAGAAAGAGCGCGCTCGCGAGATCTACGAAAGCTACAAGCAAACGCGGCGCGATCCCGGGCTGCTGGAGCAAGTCGACTATAAGCGATTTGAGATGCGGATCTTTCCGATCCCGCCGGGGGCCGAGCAACGCGTGAAGCTTACGTACTATCAAGAGCTCGACAACGACGCCGACTGGGCCACCTACGTCTACCCGCTCGCCACGGTCTCGCGTAGCGGCGTCGACGCGCAGACGAAGGGCCACTTCGCAGTCACGGTCGACGTCAAGAGCGAGGTGCCGATCGTCGGCATGGAGAGCCCCTCGCACGCCGACAAGATCGTCGTCGCCAAACACGGCGATCACTACTGGCGCGCCAGCATGGAAAACTCGGCCGGTTCGCTCGACCGCGACGTCGTCCTCGCGGTGCACAGTGAGCGCGCCAAAACTGGCTTCGACATCATCACTTCGAAAGAAGCCGGCGACGACGGCTACCTGCAACTCTCGCTCACGGCCGGCAAGGAGCTCGAATCGCTGAACCAGGGAATGGACTACGTGTTCGTGCTCGACGTATCGGGCAGCATGGCCAACAGCGGCAAACTCCCTTTGTCGCGCGAGTCGGTCCGCAGTTTCATCGATTCGCTCGGGCCGGACGACCGGTTTGAAGTGATTACGTTCAACATCTCCCCAACGACCCTGTTCAACGAGAAGCGACCCGCCAGCGACGAAAACTTCAAGCAGGCGGTTGACTTCCTCGCTTCGCAGCAGGCGCTCGGCGGCACGGTTTTGCGACCGGCCATCGAAACCGCGTACAAGTACCAGGACCCCGACCGCACGTTGAACGTCGTGATCCTTTCGGATGGCATGACCGAACAGGCGGAGCAAAACGAGCTGGTGCGACTGATCAAGTCGCGTCCTGCCGGTGCTCGCGTGTTCTCGATCGGCGTCGGTAACGAGGTAAATCGTCCGCTTCTCGAGCAGATGGCAAGCGAGGCCGGCGGACTGTCGGCGTTCATCTCGCAGGGTGACGATTTCAATCGTCAGGCCGAGGCGTTTCGCCGCAAGCTGACGCGACCGGCCGCCAGCAATTTGCAGCTGATATTTGCCGGCTGCGACGTTTACGACGTTGAGCCGGTGGTGCTGCCGAATCTGTACCATGGCGTGCCGTTGCGCGTTTACGGTCGGTATCGCACGAGCGGTCCGACCCAAGTCACGATCAAGGGCGACGTACAGGGCCGGCCGTTCGAACAGTCAGTCGACGTCGTTCTGCCAAGCAAGGACGACTCGAACCCGGAGATCGAACGGATGTGGGCCTGGAAGCGCGTCGACCAGTTGCTCGCTGCGGCGCGGACGCGCGGCGAAACGGAGTCGGTCGTCGGTGAGGTCGTCAAGCTGTGTGAAAACTATTCGATCGTGAGCGAGTACGCGTCATTCATCGTGCTCGAGAACGACGCCGAGTACGAACGTTGGAAGATCGATCGCAAGAATCTCACTCGGCTCGAGCGCGATCGGGTTGCGCAAAGCCGGCTCCGCGGTGAGCTGGAATCGATTCGCAACGAATCGCTCTCGAAGCTGGGGCCATCAGCCCGGGACGCAACGAAGGTTGTCACCGACGCGAACCGTGCACCCGCTCCCATGACGCCGATGCCCCGGTTGCAGCCAAACCTCGGCCCCGACCGCGGCTTCAATCTTAATCTGCCGACCGGTGGCGGAGGAGGCGGCGGGGCGATAGACCCGATCTCCGCGGCGATTGGTCTGGGACTCGCCGGGGCGTCGGCCCTCGCCGCACGGCGGCGAAAGAAGGCTGGGCAAGACGATGTGAAATAATGGTTCGTTTGTGGAGCGGTCGATCAAGGTGATCGGCCGCTCTTTGCCTTTATGGCGGCGAGGAAATCATGAACGCTATTCATTCGACAATCCTGGAGACGACGAAACTTGCCAGGCACGGTTTGGTTCGCATACCGGCGACCATCGCGGTTGGCGCTGCGGCTTTAGTGATTGCATTCGTGCCGGCGGCCGCAACGGCGCTACAATTCGAACGCGCCGCACTCGCGGCGGGCGAAGTCTGGCGGCTGGCCACTTGCCATCTAACGCATTGGAACATGGAACACTTTCAATGGGACTTCCTCATGTTCATCGTACTCGGCGCCATCTGCGAATGGAGAAATCCGCGACAGATGCGGTGGTGCGCCGCGATCGCCGCGGGGATCGTCTCCGCGCTCGTGGTCGGTTGCTTCCCCGAAATCACGTCGTATCGCGGACTCTCGGGCATCGACACGGCCCTATTCACGCTGCTGGCAATCGATTTGATTCGCGACGCGCGGCGGGATAACAATCGAATTCTCGCCTTAGCCGCCACGCTGCTGCTTGCCGGATTCGCGATCAAAACAGGATACGAAGCGCTTGACTCGACAGACGCTGTTTGTAGACGAGCAGGCTGCGGGATTCGTACCGCTCGTGTGGGACCACGTCGCCGCGGGTTTTGTCGGATTCTGCGCCGCCACATCCCCCTGGCGAGCCGCCGCCCAAGCGGAATATCAGCTCAGTTCTGCGTGACCGCGAGCAGGTCGGCGGCGATGCGCCTCGACGTCCGCCTCCGTCGTGTCCCAGGAGCACATGAAGCGGGCCCCGCCGGCGCCGATGAAGTCGTAGAATCGCCAGCCGCGATTGCCGAGCGCGTCGCGGTGGGGCGGCGCCATGCGGACGAACACCGAGTTTGCCTCGCGCGGGAACATGATCTCGACCCCTTGGATACCGCGGATTTTGTCGGCCAGCAGCTCCGCCATTTGATTCGCATGCTCAGCATTGCGCAGCCACGCACCCGATTCCAGCAGGCCAATCCACGGTGCGGCGATGAATCGCAGCTTCGAGACGAGATGCCCCGCCTGCTTGCAGCGAAATTCAAACCCTTCGGCCAGCTCGCGCTTGAAAAACACAACCGCCTCGCCGAGTGCCAGCCCATTCTTCGCGCCTCCGAAGGAGAGCACATCCACACCGGCCTGCCAGGTGATCTCCTTCGGCGCGACACCTAGCGAGGCCACCGCATTGGCGAACCGCGCACCATCCATCTGCAGCTTGAGCCCCAGGCGACGGCATGTGTCGCCAAGGGCCACGAGCTCGTCGGGCCGATAAACCGTGCCAAGCTCGGTCGCTTGCGAGACACTCAGCACCCGCGGCCGCGGAAAGTGCAAGTCGCAGCGTTTGCCGGCGAGCGCCTCGACCGCTTCCGGCTGGAGCTTCCCCGCCTCGCCACCGGCCACCAGCAGCTTGGTGCCGTTCGAGAAAAATTCCGGTGCGCCACACTCGTCGGTCTCGATGTGCGCGAGCTCGTGACACACGACCGCATGGTACGACTGGCAGAGCGACGCCAGCGCGAGCGCGTTGGCCGCGGTGCCGCTGGTGACGAAGAACACTTCGCAATCCGTCTCAAACAGCTCGCGCAGGGCGTCGCACGCCCGCTTGGTGAGCCCATCGTCGCCATAGGCCGGCGCATGCGAGCGATTCGCAGCGGCGAGCGCCTCCCAGGCCTCGGGGCAAATACCAGCATAGTTGTCGCTGGCAAATTGCCGGCGTTCATCCCGAGGCGTCGAAAGGTTTCGCGTCATATGGCTCCGCGCGATGCGGCTAAAGAAATGCAGGACCGATCACACCGTGTACTCCACCACGCGAGCCATCCCCGCGAGCATGTGGAACATGTTGTGACAGTGGAAGAACCAGCGGCCCGGGTTGTCGGCAAAGAACTCGATGTCGATTTTCTCCTTCGGCCCGACGGCCAGAGCTGTCTTTCATCGGCGCGTTGGTCGCATCCCATTGGCCCGGCTGCGGCAGCACGCGGAAAAAATGCCCGTGCAGATGCATCGGGTGGTACATCATCGTCGAGTTGGTGAAGCGGATACGAACGCGATCAGCCAAGCGAATCTTCAGCGGCTGCGCTTTGCCGTCGGGAGAATACATCTCGGGATAATACTCGCCCTCCATCGACCACAGGTATTTCATCATCTGGCCGCCCAGGTCGATCTCGAACGTCTTCGTCGGGCCGGCCGGAAGTGTCGTGGGATAGGGCGACTTGAGGCCGGCGTAATTATTGAAGCCCGCCGTCGGGCCGTCGAACGTAGGAGTCTTCGAGCTCGGCCGTCGCGGCATGTTCGTGGTGTGAATCACGCCGAGCGCCTGACCCTCGGTGCCGAGCGCCGCGGCGTGGAGTGTGAAGCTGCCGCTCTGCCGAATCGTCACCAGTGCATCGTACCGCTCGGCCGACCCCAACAGCACACTCGACGCGGTGATCGGGACGATCGGCTGGCCGTCCGCCGCGATCAACTGCAAATCGTGATCCGCCAGCGCCACGCGAAAGAACGACGAGCCCGAGCCATTGATAATCCGCAACCGCAATCGGTCCCCCACGCGGACCTTGAGCGACCACGGTTCGCTATTTGGCTTGCCGTTCATCAGATAGCCGGGATAGTTGACGTCGACCTCAAACGGTTTGCCGTTCGGCAGCGGGAACCCGCCCGGCGTTTTTCGCATCTTCGTGGCCGCGGTCGGCGGCTGCTCCATCCGCAGCTGCGGAATCACGCTCTCCGGCGATTGATCGAGCCAATCGGACACGAACACGATCACATCGTGTTCGTAGGCGTGCGGCTCGTCGCGGGCTTCGACGATCAGCGGGCCGGCGAGGCCCGTCTGCTCCTGAAATTCAAAGTGAGAGTGATACCAATAGGTCCCTGATTGCCGCAGCGGGTACTCATAATACAGCGACGCGCCGGGCGCGATCGGCGCTTGCGTGATGCCGGGCACACCGTCCATCGTGTTGGGCACGATCATCCCATGCCAATGCACGGTCGTGGGCACCGCGAGGCGATTGTTCACGGTGACGCGGAATGAATCGCCCTCGCGGTAGCGGATCACCGGTCCGGGCAACGTGCCGTTCACCAGCGTCGCTTCGCTCGGCGTGCCCAGCGGTGCAATGGTTTTCGCGGCAATGTTGAGCGTGTAGTCGGGCTGGGCCTGTGTCGGCGGACCGACGGCAGGCTTCGCATCCGCGGCCACCGCGTGGGACGCAGCCGACCAGGCGAGCGGCAGCGCCGCGCCGGCACCGAGAAGTTGGCGGCGGGTGAATTCGGGGGATCGTCGTGTCATCGAAGTCGCTCCGTTCACGAGGAAAAAACTGCCCGCTGCCGCTGATGCTACTGCGATTCGCGGGTGGCGTCCAGCAGCGAGGGCGTCGTCTAAAATGCGACGCCCACCAAACCATACACCAGTAGCGCATCGTCGAGCGGCGCCGGATCGCCGCCACCGGGCGACATGATCCACATCACGCCCGGCTGAAAATAAGACCACGACTGCCACTGCCAAATGTAAAACGCTTCGAGCGACGACTCGCTGCCGCCGCTGGGACCGGCCGCGCCGCTCCGCTGAGTGGATTGGTAAACGCCAGGATCGTTCGTGAATTCCGTGCGCGCGTACATGATGCCCACCGCGTCGGCAGGCCGATCGGCAATCACGCCCGTCGCCGAGAAGCCCGTCATCAACGACCACTCGACGGGGTTTTTGTGCGGATCGCTCCAGCCGACTTGCCCGAAGTAAACGATGCCGCCACCGTCGTCGGCCAAATCGGCGCTCGGCGACCAAAGCATTTGTTGCCATTGTAAATACGCACCGGGAATGTCGGTCACTCCGTCGACGTTGGTGCCGAGCGTTGCGGTGCGGCCCGTCTGCACCCACGCGCCGACGCCCGCCGATCCCGGCTGCGTCGGATTCAAATTCCAAGCCGCGTCCAACTGCGAGACCAGCCACCAATGGCCGTCGTTGTTGAAAAAAGTTCCTGGCCCGCGCGGACCCGTCTCGGGGCCGCTTGCGCCGGTCGCCGGGTTGTATGCGGCGCTCGTGCCGTCAAACCAGCCGAAGTTGGCGACGAGCCCTTCTTGATCTCCGATCGTTGCGACCAGGGCGGTCGCCTCGTTGGGATAGGTGGGGATGAAGCGATTGAGCGTCGGCGTGAACATGGCGATGCTGTTTTGAAACGGGCCGGCCGCCTGAACCGATGCGAATCGCACGTTGGCATCCATCTTGCCAAAGGCGAGCGTCGCCCGATCGTCCAGCCACGACTGCTCGTAAAACAACTGGGCGAGTTGGTTCAGCTCGGCAATATCGTTCTCCGTGAAGTTTGTGTTCACGCCGACGAATGAGCCCGTGGGATCAAAGGTTTCGGTCGGCGGGTAGCGGTGGTTGTACCAATGGTTGAATTCCCAATCGACGAATAGCGTGCCTCCTTCGCAACCGCAGAGCCGCTCCATGTCGATGGTCGCCGTGACACCCAAGGGACCCGCGCCAAGAAAGCCAGTGTCAAATCCGCCGTGAGTGTTTTGCATCAACAGCGAGACATAGCGGATGTCGAACACCACGCCCCGCTCGGCCAGCTCGCTGCGCCAGCCGCCCCAGTCGCCGGTGAGTGTGTTCTCCCACCAGGGATATTCATCGCTAAACGCCTCGTCCCCCGCCGGCTGCTTGACGGTTGGCGATGGATACTGGTTGGGCCGGTCGATCCGCGCCTCGACCGCGAACCCGAACTGCGGAACGATCGACGCGGCGATCGCCAGCGAGGCTTAGCATCACGTGTTGGCCAGAAAGTGCTAGCACGGCGGGGCAGGGCGGGGAAGGGTGGAGGGCGGAGTGAGGTCCTTCACAGACTTCGGGCCCTGCAAAACTCCCCGATAAAACTTTTTTGCCCAGCCGTCCTCGTCTGCCATTTCAAACCACAAAACACTATTTTTTCGAGCGTTCGAGCTCAAAATCCGCGATCACCATGTGGTGGTCGGACGAGTACGCCCGGCGGGCGACGACGCACGTGGCGCCAGATCGCGGCTGGTCCAGATCTGGTCGATGCGAATCAGCGGCCAGCCAGCAAGGTCGATGATCGTCGCGCCCCACCCGCGGCCGGCGATCAGGAACGCGTCTTGGAGTCGTGGTTCGCGCAAGAGAATTGCTGCGTCGCCGGGCGGACAGTTGAAGTCGCCGCCAACGATGAGTGGCTCATCCACGCTTAGTGTCTTCACGTAAGCGACGATCCGCGCGAGCTGCTGCCGGCGCATTTCGCGATTGCTGCGGTAGTACCGCCAACAGTCGGGCGACCAGAAATCGAACCGGATCGGACACGGGAGCAGCCGCAACGAGATCACGTTGATCATCGTGCCGTCAAACTCGACCCGCGCATGGACGAAATTCCCGCGGTGCTCCGGTGGCACTTGCACCGCCTCCACGAGCCCCCGCGCCAAAATCGAAGCGTCGTAGCCGCGGACCAGATTCGCGCTCGAGCCATACATCTCGCGGGCCAGCGCATCGAGTGTGTCGGCCGACGGCGACTCCTGCAGCAACACGATGTCGGGATCCATCGGACGCACTTCGCCGGCCGCTGCCGAGTTGCCCGCACAATTGAGCGAGACCACCCGCAGCTGGTTGCCGCGCTCTGGCGCCGGCAAGCAACCGCGGGCCAGGCTCATTGGCCCATCGGCAAATGCGAGCAGAAACGCAAGCCAGAGTACGGCCAGCAACGTGCTCGGCAATCGGTGACGACGTGAAAAGCCAGCCCAGGCCGCGGCTAGGCCGAGCACCGCCCCGCACCACGCGGGAAACAGCGTGACAAAGGCACACGCATCGTACCGCTGGGAGTAGCAGGCCGTCATCATGGCGAGCAATGCCGCCGAAAACAGCCAGGCGCACCAGCGCAATTCCCACCAAGATTCCGCCGGCACGAAACGAGCCGATTCCCGCGGGTTGAGTGTCAGAATTCGTCGAAAGTTTCGTTCAATGGTGGCAATCCGGGTCCAATCGGCGGGCCGTCCCATGATTTGAGACGAGGTTTTCTCGATCGAGGAATGCAATATTTGGGGTAATCCCCTGCGCAATCACTGCCTATTTGCATAATTTGCCCGGGGTTAAGATGATAGATTGCCGCGGAGAGCGGTCAAGCGGTACACTTTTCTCTTAATACAAGCCAAGAGCGGTTCCCATGTCTACCCGGTCTGTGCCTCGCCCCATGTCGAAAGACCGGTTATCCCGGACTCCCTCCCGCGAAGACTCCCCCTCGCTCGAAGAGTTGGTCCGCAACGTCGTCGCCAGTCAGCCGCTCGTGGACGTTCATACGCATCTCTGCCCCCCGACGTTCGGCAGCCCGCTGGCCGGCCGCGGAACCACGGCGGACCCAAACGGCCTGCTCCTCTGGGGCATCGACGAACTGATCACCTACCACTATCTGGTGTGCGAGGTGTTCCGCGTCTTCCCGGCGTCGAAGTTGCCCTACGAGAAGTACTGGGCGATGAACAAGACCGACCAGGCCGACCACATCTGGCAGCAGCTGTTCCTCGAACGCTCGCCGATCTCCGAAGCATGCCGCGGAGTGGTCACCACGCTCGAATTGCTCGGGCTCGATCCGGCCGAGCGGTCGCTCGATGGCTATCGCCGCTGGTTTTCCGAGCAATCAATCGACGAGCATATCGACCGCGTGATGGAATTGGGCGGCGTGACGCGGATCACGATGACCAACGACGTGTTCGACGACAACGAGCGCGAGCGCTGGCTCACGGACGCCTCGATCGGCGACGACCCGCGATTCACGGCCGTGTTGCGATTCGATCGGCTGGTTCGCGATTGGCCTGCCGCGTCCAAGAATCTTAGCGACTGGGGTTACGGTACCACGGCCGAGCTCGGCGAAAAGAGCATCGAGGGCGCCCAGCGATTCTTGCGCGATTGGATAAAGCGGACCAAGAGCGTCTACGGCGCCGTGAGCTTGCCGCCTGAATTCCGCTACGGCGGGCCCGATGATCAATCGGATACTGCCGTCGTGTTGCGCAAGATCGTCCTGCCGGTGCTTGAAGAAGCCGGGCCTGCCGTTTGCCATGATGATCGGCTCGATCAAAAACTCTGAATCCCGACCTGCAGCTCGCCGGCGACATGGTCGGCATGTCGGACATCATGAGCGTGGCCAACATGTGCCTCGAATTCCCGAACAATCGGTTCCTCGTGACGATGCTCGCCCGCGAGAATCAACAAGAACTCTGCGTGCTGGCGCGGAAGTTTGGCAACTTGATGATCTTCGGCTGCTGGTGGTGGCTCAACAATCCATCGCTGGTCGAAGAGATCACCCGGATGCGGGTCGAGCTCTTGGGCACCTCCTTTATCCCACAGCACTCCGACGCTCGCGTGCTTGAACAGCTGGTCTACAAATGGGACCACAGCCGCGCGATCATCGGCAAAGTGCTCGCCGACAAGTACGCCGATCTGGCGGCCGCCGGCTGGGTCGCGACGGAAGCAGAAATTCGCCGCGATGTGCGCGAAATGCTCGACGGCCACGCCCGCTCGATGACCGAACCGCGGACGTAACCAGCAGGAAGGGCGATCCTGCCGTCTTCCCAGTATTTTTTGCAGGGACGCGCCAATCCGATTCTCAAGTTGAATCGCGCGATGTTCAACCTTGCAGCTCCGCCTGGATTCCGTGGACTTGACGAGTCTCGTCCAATTACAATTTATCGGCGTCACCTGCCGCATTGGCGACAAACAGGTGCTACGTATTTTGTCACGTTCCGACTCGCCGATGCGCTGCCGCAAGAAAAGCTTCACTACCTGAAGCGTCTGCGCGAAGAATGGGTGCGACAGCATCCGGAACCACGTGAACGCGAAGAGTGCGATGAACTTACGCGAACGTTATTTCAGCAGGAAGAAACCTGGCTCGACGCAGGATTCGGCTCCTGCATCTTTCGAGACTCGCAATTTGCAACAGTTCTCGCAAGAGCAATCAAACACTTCCACGAGCAACGGTGTTTTGTTTCGTGCTACGCGATCATGCCCAATCATTGCCACCTCGTCATGCGGCCTTGTGAAGACTGGAAACTTGAAGTACTTCTGCGAGGGATTAAAGGGACTGTTGCACGGGAAGCCAATACTCGCTTCGGTCGAAGGGGAGCGCGATGGCAGCAGGAGAGTTACGACCGAATCGTGCGCGACGAAGAGCATTTGTGGCGAGTGATCCAGTATATTGGACGCAACCCAGCGAAAGCGGGTTTGCCGCAGGCACAGTGGAAACGCTGGATCGACCCAAGCTGGGAAGCACTAGGATGGAAGTTTGTAGACGAATAGGATGGGCAATCCTGCCCGTCTGCTTGACCAGATAGCATGGGTGATCCAGCGGGTCGACTCGACGGTGAAAGTCAAAGACAGGCAAGATTGCCCATCCTACGTTCGGTGAACCCGATGTCGCTCGCCCTCTCGATCCATCGCGACGACAACGTGGCCACGCTCCTCGAAGATGCCGTGCCCGGGCCGCTTTCGCTGCTGGGTGAAGCTTCGTCCGCAATCGTCCACGTGATCGAACCGGTATCCCGCGGCCATAAAGTCGCGCTCCTGCCGCTCGCCGCGGGTGCGACCGTGATAAAATATGGCGTCACGATCGGCCACGCCACCAGCGACATTCCAGTCGGAGCCTGGGTCCACACGCATAACTGCGCAAGCCCGCTCGACGCCCGTTCCGCGACCCTCGATCGGCACACCGGCGCGCCGACGGATACGAAATATGAGTGAAGTCGTAACGCTTGGAGATGCCGGTGAATCCGAGCCAGGATGGCTCGGCTATTTGCGTGCTGACGGCCGCAAGGGCGTGCGAAACATCGTGCTGGTGATCTACACCGTCGAGTGTGCCCAACATGTCGCCCATGCGATCGCTGCAAATGAGCCCGACACGCACGTGATCGGTTTTCCTGGCTGCTTCGACAACCAATACGCTGTCCGGCTGCTGCTCGCCCTCGGGCGACATCCAAACGTCGGGGCCGTGCTCGCCGTGGGTCTCGGTTGTGAATACACGCAGCCGGAGCGATTGGCCAACCGCGTCCGCGAGTCGGGCCGACTCGCCGACTGGTTCTTCATCCAGCAAAGCGGTGGCACACTCGAGAGTATCGAAAAGGGCAAGGCGATCATCGCCGGCTTCCGCGGGGAGCTAACAAATTCGCCGCGCGTCGAGATGTCGCTCGCAGACTTGGTCGTCGGCAGCGAGTGTGGCGGATCGGATTTTACCTCCGGGCTGGCTGGCAATCCGGCGGTCGGCCGCGTGTTCGACCGGATCGTCGACGCGGGCGGGTCGGCCGTGTTCGAGGAAGTGGTCGAAATGATCGGCCTCCGCGATGTCCTCGTGGATCGCGCCGCCAACGAAGCGGCGCGCATGCAGGTCGCCGCGGCCTACGACAAAGCGGTCGCCTATTCGGAAAGTGTGCGGCAGTATTCGATCTCACCCGGCAATTTCGCCGGCGGACTCACCACGATCGAGGAGAAAAGTCTCGGCGCACTCGCCAAGAGCGGCAGCCGACCGATCCAAGGGGTGCTAAAGGTCGCTCAGTCGCCCCCTTGGCCCGGACTCTGGCTACTCGACACCGTGCCGGATCCACACTTCATGCAGCACGGCTACACCAACCCCAATGACACCGAAGGGATCATGGATCTCATTTCCGTGGGAAGCCAGATATTGCTATTCGTCACGGGCCGCGGCAGCGTGATCGGCTCGCCCGTGTCGCCGCTGGTGAAAATCACCGGCAACAGCGAAACCTACCGCAACCTTTCGGGCGACATCGACTTCGACGCCGGCCGGCTACTCACCGGCGAGCGCACTCTCGACCAACTCGGCGAAGAACTGCTGGAAATAACGATCAACGTAGCCCGCGGAACGCCGACCAAACCCGAGCGACTCGGCCACCGCGAGTACTTCGTCATGTACAAGCACCAGGACACGCCGCCGCTCGACGTTGGCTGCCGGGCTTAGGTGCTACAGCGCCGATTGCGTCGCCATCCTGCGAGGCCGGCAATTCCCCAGCATGCGACCAACCAGCTGGCAGGTTCCGGCGTGGTTTCAACCTGGATTGTGCCTGCTCCGCCGCCGTCGAGCGATTCGCCAAAATGCACTTTCCACACCGCGTAGTCCTCCTCGGAAACTACGCCGGGTGTCTCCACTTCATTGGGCATTGCAACTTCCGCTCCAAGCTGGTTGCGCCAGACCGAGTAGTCGGCCGCATCGACGACGTGGTCGTCGTTGTAGTCGCCGGGCAGCAGAGGCGGCGAAGCGGAGAACGCGTACGCATGGATCGGTGCCGAAGTTAGAACCGTGAATTTCACTAGTGGTATAAAAGCCGTTCCCATCAGCGGCCCAGCCAATTGCCTCTCCCTGCAACTCAAAACCAAGCGGAAACGGGATACCCGTGTCCGTGCAACGCGTCGGCGATCGTCTGGCCGGATCCGCGCTCAAACAGATATCCGGTCGTGGTACTGCTGCTGCGGATCAGGATGAATCGCCCGTCCGGCGAGATGTCGGCGGCGGTCGCGGTCGAAAATGGAGTGCCGAGATTTCCCAGCGACGTCATCACTGTGGTCTGACCGGGGTTCTCGAAAATGCTTGCCGGGGCGCTGTAGATTTGCGTCGAATTCGACTTGCTGAGGATGTAGAGATCGCCGAAGACCGGGTCGACGAATAGCGATTCCGCGTTGCGCGGGCCGCCCGGAAACTGCAAATTTGCCGCCGAGTAGCCGCCTGATGGAATGGTCGCTCCGGCGCTCGCGGTGGGTTCGTTTGTTCGATAGACGGTCACGAACGGGCGAACGGATTTGTTGTCGCCAATGTCGCCCAGGTAGAGATAGTTGCCTCCCTCGGCCCTGGGCCCAATCGCGATGTCTTCCCAATCTTGCGCCGAGCGCCGGCGAGCGGAAACGTCCCCAACAAATTGCCTTGTGGATTGATCGCAAAAAAACGGGCCGAGTCGCCGCTATCGTTGTGGACCCACAGGACGTCAGTGAGCGAGCGACTAGCCGCTAGGCCCGATACCTCTTTGAGCATCGAGCTGGTGATCGTACCTACCTGCTGCGGCGGCCCTATCGTGACGGCCTGTACCTGTTGCACGCCGCTCCGCGAGACGAGAATCGCAAAAATCGCAATTATGAGTAGCTGGCGAGACCGATCCATCGCTTGCATTGTAATTCCAAAGCGAGCGGCAGGCTAGCGTCTACTCCGCAGCAAGGCAAACATTGCCGATCCAATGCCAATCAGCAGCAACGCAGCAGGTTCGGGTACCGCGAGGCTGCCTGCGCCTGATTGCAAAGGCAATGACTCGCCAAAGTGCCATTTCCAGGCGTTGTAGTCGGTGATGTCCACGCTCGAGTCGCGATCGCTATTGGCCGCCAGGGGATTGGTTCCAGGATTTGGATCGGTCTGCCCAAGTGTGTTACGCCACACCGTGTAATCAGCCGCATCGACGACTCCATCATGGTTGTAATCCCAGGGCAGCGAAGTCTGGTTCAGCGGATAATTTGCCGCGCCGATTGTATTATTCAAATTCGTCCCATAGGGGACGTATTGATTCGATTCCACCTCCTCTCCGTCCGGCGCGGAAACCCATGCGGATCGCCGCCAGCCTGACGAAATCCGTCCGCCGCACCGAGAAAACCGGCCAGTCCGTTGTTGGTCAAATTCGACACATGCCAGTCATGAGTCTCCTTGGCCGGTGGAGTCGCCGTAACGCCCCACGTACTCAATCTCAAAACCCGGTTCCAACGTACGTTTGACCTTCCGAGAGATTCGGATGAAATGTCAGTGGGCCCACATGCAGCAGCGTGCTGGATTCGATATAGTCGGCCGTCTCGCCGTCGAGCTCCGGACCAAAATTGATCGCAGCATAGGTGCGACCGAAGATCGCCTCGTGAACCTCGCTAAAGATGCCAATCGAATCGAGGATCGTCCAACCCGGCTGGCCGGTGGGATAGTCGAGGCCGTCGTGCGCGGTCATCGGGTTGTTGTCGTTGTCCACCACCGAATCCAGATTCAGCCCCAATGTGGGTGCCACGCCGGAGTCGTTGCGGATCAACATCGCGGTGAAGCCACTGTTCTCAATGACTCCTCCGGTCGCGCTGCTCACTCCGAGCGAATTGTCGCTCGGCATCGTGCCCCAACTTGCTCCCGGTCCCGTGTTAATTAAATTCCACGGCTGAGCCGGAACATTGGTATAAGGGCTGCCGTTCTGACGCAGCGACAAGAAACCAGTACTGCCAATCGAACGACTCCCCAAGTCGAAGATCAAATCGATTTCCCCAGGAGCACCGGTGTGAATCGAATTGTCTTCGTTTTCGACAAAAATCAAGTAGTGATTCGCCAGCGACATCCCCGGGGTGCCACGCAACTCGATGTATTCTTGCGTCGTGTCGCCGCCGCTTGGTGGATCGAGAAAGATCTCGTTGATGTAAAGCTCGGCCCAGGCGCTACTGCCGACTCCAGAAACGATACCGATTGCCAGCACCAACCATCCCGCCCACTTCCAATGTCCTGACACCATGTTGTTCTCTGATCTCCGTTGTTTCCGACATAGATTGTCCTCCCGATCTGTACACTCCAACTATCTTCCAACGGATTGTGAAGAAACAGTTAAGACAGTGTTAAATTCTCGCTCACTCGTTTTCCTCAGGGTATGGCGGCGATACGATACGTAACATATGCGGCAGCGACGAGGCGCCGCACAACGACTGAGGGGATTTATGCACAAGCGATTGTCAAAAGTTAAAGCATTCACGTTGGTCGAGCTATTGGTCGTGATTGCAATCATCGGAATCCTGGTGGCCCTGCTGCTGCCCGCAATTCAAGCGGCTCGTGAAGCGGCACGGCGATCGCAATGTGCGAACAACGTCAAGCAAATCACACTCGCGCTTTTAAATTCGCCACGATTCTCTTAAAGAGTTTCCCCGTGGCGCGTATACCGCAGCGCTGCCCGAGCCAAATTGGAAGAATAATGAGGAAGACGGCCTCGGTTGGGCAACCAAGATTCTGCCCTACATCGAAGAACAGGCAATCTACGACCAGATCGTCCACAATGGCATTCCTGGCTACGATGGTACTCCCTGGAAGCCTGGAATCATGAAGGCTGCGATTTCGGCTGGAAAATCGCCAATTGCCGGGGGGACCGCCGTCATCGGCGCGTTCTTATGCCCATCGGCCGATTTGCCGACTACCATGCCGAACGGCGGATACTTCGGTCTGCCGAGTGATCCCGTCACCACAGGATATGGCACTTCTCACTACAAGGCCTCGCGCGGCTATTGCGATCGGGGAATGTTTTTACGGAAGTCTGAGAGCATCAAACCGCAGACCTTGATCGACATGGATTTCGATGGCGATGGATCCCTCGATCGCGTCGACAAAGTTCCCTTCACCAGGGTCCGTATTCAAGATGTGCTCGATGGCACCAGCAAGACAATCGCCATCGGCGAGGCTGCGTATTTTGTCAACAGCAAGAGTTTCCCGATTTGGATTGGAACCGTCGTCGAAGACGGCGCCATCTTATTCAAGACACACGATCCATTCGTGTCGGCAAAGGCGGCATTTCCGCTTTCCGACAACGAAATTCGACAGCTGCTTCCGCCCGACAGTTACGCCGACGACGTCGCGTTCGGCTGGCACCCCGGCGGCGTCTATTTTGGCTTTGTCGACGGCTCGGCTCGCTTCCTCAGCACCAGCATCGATCTCCGTACTTACGCTCTGCTGGGCGATCGCATGGACGGCCGAGTGATCAACGAAGTGCCTTGATAAGAATCAGCGAACTACAAACAAGTGGGGCAATGGTGCCGCGAATTTCTCCCATCGTACTGCGCAACTTGATCGTGCCGATGCTGCTCTTAGCGGCAGTTGGCTGCAGCAAATCGCCGTATGAATTCGCGCCGGTCCATGGATCGGTGACCATCGATGGCCAGGCGATGTCCGGCGGCCGAGTTATGTTTGCCCCCGTTGCCAAGGCGGGCGGCACCGACGCGGGACAACGAGCTTTCGGAGCCATTCAGCCCGATGGTGGTTTCGTGCTGGGCACCGTCTCTGACGACGACGGCGCCGTCGTCGGAACGCATTGGATCACCGTTTTTGCACCGAGTCAGGACAATTCCCAGCCGGCCCTGAATCGAACCAGCAATTCGCCAGCGGCCGCACCAGGTTTTAGCCGCATCACCGTGCCGAGCGGCGCGGTGGAGGTACTGGCGGGCCAAGACAACGAGGTCAACGTCCATCTGACTTCCCAGGATATCGCCAAGTTTGGCCAAAAATGACGCATCTCCGGCAAATGCGGAAATGCATTCGTGGACGCGCGAATCGCGGCCGAAACATTGGCGCCCCTAATATCGGCAACCCCGGCCAATTCAAGTTTTCGCGCGTTCTTCATCTCTTCTTAATATTGCTCCACACAATAGAAGCTTTACGGTGTGCAGCAAAGTGGCGCAGAGAGGCTGTCGTCAACGGAATAAGCACCATGTGTCCTGTTTCTACTTGAGGAGAATTGTCTAATGAGAAAGTTTGTCTTCGCTGCCTGTGCAATTGCCCTGGCAATTGCCGCCGGCGCGCCAGCATCTGCCGCCCTCGTCTTCACCGAGGCCATGTCAGCGCCTAACACGACGGCCGACTGGTGGGAAATAACCAATACGGGACCGAGCGCGGTCGACCTGACCGGTTACAAATTCGACGACAGTTCGTTTGCGCTAGCCAATGCCGTCCCACTGCTGGGTGTGAGCACAATCAGCGCGGGCGAAGCGGTCGTATTTCTCGAAAGCTCCGATGCGGCAACCGATGTCCCGGCCTTTCGCAACTATTGGACCGGGAGCACCTCTGGACTCGCTGGCGTGCAAATCGGCACTTACTCCGGGAGTGGCGTCGGTCTCAGTGGCACGAGTGGCGATGGATTGATTCTGTTCGACGCAGGTGGAGCAATTGCCGCCGGACCAGTTAGCTTTCCGAGCGCGGCAGACGCCGACGCAGGCAAGAGTTTCGACGCATTCAACCCTAACTTTCATCGCAGCGAAGTTGGCGTGTTCGGAGCGTTTGCCGCCAGCGGCAGTCCCAGCGACATTGGCTCGCCGGGAGCTCCCCCAGTACCCGAGCCGGCAACGATCGCTTTGATCTCGCTTGGACTGGTAGGTCTGCTTGGCGCCCGTCGCATCCGTTAATGCGATGACGAAGATAAATTCTTGATGATTCAATGCAATCAGCCCGTGACAATCGTGTCACGGGCTGATTTCGTTTGACTTGCTGCATTGAGCCTTGGCAGACTGGCGGTCGTCAAAAAAGAGCAGGCGGTCGTCCGCCCGAGGGTGAACGACCGCCTGAGGTTCGCCTGATGCTCTTTCGAGTTGCGGTTTCAGACAGGCAAACAGGCTGCGCTGATTTGTAGTGACGAGTTTCGTTCTCGATCACGTCGGCCGACATCATGTCGGGGCCGAGTTAAGTTCGTATGAGCTTCAGATAAAACTCACGAGAAACTTTGCTTGCGCAAAAGCGGATTGCGACCCCAGTCGGCCCAGAATACCGAAACTATGGAATTCGAGAACGGGGTCGCGGCAACTGCAGGTTAACGCGTGGGGCGCCGGGCGCAAAAGCCGGCCAGGCCCACCAACATCAGTGCCATCGCAGCCGGTTCTGGAACAGAGACCCCCGGATTGCCGATGTTGCCTTCCGTCGACATGTAAGAGCCGAATTCGTCGCCAACAGCCGACAGCTTCCACAACGCGGGATTGTTTGCCCCGAGCGCAGCAGGCGAGATCGGGTTACCGCTGATGCCGTTGGTGCGGATCGAGCCTGGATAGTCCTGGTCGCCAAACAGCAGCGAATCAACCAACACGTTCGCGCTGTCGAAAATAGTGATCCCGTCGTTCCGCGAGAGATTCTGATCACTGCCGCCGATCACTTTAACCGAGGCAGGCAGCTGGTCCCACTTGGCCCGGAAGTCGGCTTCGTTCGTCTCCGCGATGATCACGATTTGCTTCGGCTGGACCACGCCGAAGGCGCCGATCGGAAAGCTGCCGGCCGTTGCACTCGAATCGTCGAAGCTCCAGCCGGTCATGTCGATCGGCAAATTGCCAATGTTCGTCAATTCGACAAACTCGCCGGCGGTAGACGAGCCCGTGCCGTTGTATTCCCATTCAGTGATGCGAATCTGACGCGTGAGCGGTGGTGGCGGTCAGAATCAGCGTCAAGGCGACGGCAAATGCGCAGTTTTTCATTAGTCCTCTTCTCCGGCTGGATGACTCATGGGCGATCGATCGGCGGAGCCAAGATGCCCCGCCTGCTGATTCTCCATTCTCTCCAATCGGGGGCCATAACGCAAATAAAATAACTGGCATATTGCGACTATTTGCGCCGATCTGGGTGCTCGAAAGCGAAATTATTGGCGTATTGCCGTGGTAATTGGCCGCCAGCCTCAAGTCTTTGGTGGCGCAGACGGGTCGAATTCCGCAAGCGGCCGCCGCGCGCCTTCGAGAAAAAAGCTCCCCTCATAGCCAAGCGACGCCGAAGAAATCGAACACCGGCCGCACATCCCCATCCGCGCGATGCCGCGTCTCACATTCCACGAGCACCGTCGGCCGACTCCGTTCGAGCGTCTCGCGTGCCCCGGCGAGGACAGCCGACTCAAACCCTTCCACATCGATCTTGATGAAGGCTGGCCGCGCGGGCCGGTCGGCGAAATATGCATCGAGCGTCGTCACGGGCACGCGGAACGTCTCGCACGCCGACTTACGCGCGTCACGGTCGACGAAGCTCGCTTCGTGACCCGACGCCGGTCGAAACAGGGTGAGCTCGCCCGCCGCGTCCGCAACGCCCTGCCCTTCGATCGTCACATTCTCGCCACTTCATCGCCGCGACCACGCTGCGCAGATACGCAACTTGCCCCGGCTGCGGCTCAAAGGCGACAACCTGCCCGCCCGCACCAACACATCGCCGCATCCAATAGGTATACGCCCCCTTGAAGCAGCCCACGTCAACCGCCGTCTCGCCCGCTCGCAGTCGCTCACACATAAACCGAATCTCCGCGCGATCGACGCGATAGCGATAGCGGTACACGCGGTACAGATAGCGAAGGCGTTGAGACATTCCGTTGTCGACCCAAAGTTTAATCAAACAGCGCCCGCTGCACTTCGACACAGCGGGGATCGTCGTTGGCCACGCGATTGACGTACGTCGAGACCGGCTCGGCGACGATCGTCGGATCGTCATTGGCGACAACGAGCGGCCCGATCGCGGCCGGATCCTGCACCTGCGGATCGAGCCACAGCGCGTAGTCGCTCGGCTCGAGAATCACCGGCATCCGATCGTGAATCGTTTCGAGCGCCTTGCTGGCCGACGTGGTGACGATCGTGCAGCTTTCGATCTGGAGCGCCTCCCCGCTCGGTGCATCCTTGGCGGTCCAGGATTCCCACAGGCCGGCAAACGCAAACGGCCGATCGTCGCGATAGTGGATCAGAAACGGTTGCTTTTTGGTGCTGCCGGCGACTTTTCTGCCATTCATAAAATCCGTCGGCGGGAATCAAGCAGCGGCGGCGGCGCGTCGCGGTGCGGAAGCTCGGCTTGTCGGCAATCGTTTCGCCGCGGGCATTGATCATCGGCGGCCCACCCTGCGGCTCCTTGCTCCAAGACGGGATCAGTCCCCACCGCAGCATCGCCGCTTCTCGCTCGCCACTCTTGGGCTCGACGCGCACCGTGAGTATCTCCTGCGTCGGCGCGATATTGTAGCGCGGCTCGAACAGCGCCAGCTGCCGCGCCGCATCGAGCCCCAGCTGAAAATGCTCGATCAGCACCGTCATCGGCTTTCGCAATGTAAATCGACCACACATGAAGCTGATTCTCAGCGAGCAAAGCGAGCCGGGTCGTCCTCGACCCCGAGTATTAGTATTCAGATGTCAGTTGGTCCACGAGCCAATTAAATACGCCTCACTGCCGCCCACGATCGGCGTCGCCACCAGCTCCGGCAGCTCGTACGGATGCAGCCGCTTGAGCACATCGCCGATCGCTGCCACATGCTGCCCCGCTGTCTTCGCCGTGCAACGCCACTCTTCGGCAATCTCGATCGCCCCCTGCCAACGAAACGTGCTCGTGATCGGCCCGCTCACCTCCGCACACGCCGCCAACCGCAAGTCGACCAGTTCCGCCGCAATCCGCTCCGCCACCTCGCGCGTGCCGGTGGTAGTCGTGATTTGAACTAAATCGTCCATAGGTTGCCAACGGATTGCGCGACCGGCGGTCGCAATTTGGCCGCGGAACTACAAGTGTGCTTGCACCAAGCGGTCGACTTTGAGACTGTTATACCAACTGCCGCCCCACACACCAATTGCCACGCCCACCCGCCACCTCCGTCCGATACGCGAACCCAGGCCGCCCGGCACGTCTCGTGTAGATCGCCCCCGACAAACTCTCGCACTCCTCCCTCAACTCTCAACCCTCAACTCTCAACCCTCAACACTAAACTCTCCCCCCACTCCCCATGAGCATGCTGATCGACTCACCGGGGACGTTTCGGCCCATGCTGCGGCTCTCGCTGCCCGTGCTCGCGGAGCAGCTGCTCCACTTGCTCGTCGGCTTCACCGACATGTGGCTCACCGGAAATCTGCTGCGAGCCGACGCCTACGTCGCAGCGATGGCCCTCATGATCTACTCGCTCTGGATGATTGCGAACCTGTTCGCGTTCGTGTCGCTGGGCGCCACCGCAATGACGGCCCGCTTCGTCGGTGCCGGTGACCAGTCGCTCGCCAACCGCGTGATGAACCAGTCGATCACGACCGGGGCGCTCTGGTCCGTCGTGTTGATGATCATCACGCTGCCGCTGGCCCATGAGTTTGTCCACGTGATGGGCCTCACCGGCACCGCCGCGACCGCCGCCCAGCAGTATCTCACCATCGAACTCTGCGTGCTGCCGGCCATCATGGTCGAACGCGTCGGCATCGCCTGCCTCCGCGGCGCCGGCGACACGGTCAGCGGCCTGGTCGTGATGGCCATCGTCAACGCGATCAACATGGCGGCGAGCTATTCCCTGGCAACCGGCCTCGGCCCCTTCCCGCAACTTGGCTGGCAAGGCATCGCGCTCGGCACCGCCATCGGCCACTGCTGCGGCGCGACGATGGTTCTCGCGCTACTCGTCGGCGGCCGCTACGGATTTCACTTGCGGTTCCGCGCCATGTGGCCCGACCGCGTTCTCATCCGCCGCATCCTCCGCATCGGCATCCCCGGCGGCGTCGATACCGTCTCGGTCAACGCCTGCAACTTGGCCTTCCTCCGTGTGATCCTGCAATTGGGCGATGTCGCGGCGGCCGCCCACGGCGTGGCGATCCAAGTCGAGGCGATCGGCTTCATGCCCGGCGGAGCGTTTCAAATCGCGGCCTCGACCATGACCGGCCAGTATCTCGGCGCCGGCGATTTGCACCGTGCCCGGCGCAGCGTGCTGGTCGCCTGCGGGTTGGCCGCGCTCGTGATGACGGCCGCCGGCGTACTGTTCTATGTCGCGGCCGCACCGCTCTCCGCCTTCTTCCTCGGCGGCTACCAGTCGAACGTCGTACCGGTGTGCGTCCAGATCCTGCATGTGATCGCCTTCGCCATGCTGCCGCTCTCGGTGACCATCGTCCTCGTCGGCGCGCTCCGCGGCGCGGGCGACACCCGCTGGCCACTCGCCATCTCGCTCTTCGGCTTCCTCGCCGTCCGCATCCCGCTGGCCATCTACCTCGTCGACGGCCAGTTCACACTGCCGATCGTCGACTACCCGATCATGGGCCTCGGCCTGGGCGTCGTCGGCGCCTGGTACGCCATGGTCACGGACATCGTCGTTCGCGCGATCCTGCTCGCTTGGCGATTCTTCCACGGCGGCTGGCAACGGATCGAGGTGTGACGCTCCGACCAGTCCTGTCGATCATTGCGGCTTCGCCAGATCGAGAAATACGATGCACGAGGGGTTGCCAACGGCCGCATAGTGACCCGTGAATTCGAGGCTACCCGTGGTGCGATCCACGTCGAACACGGCGATATTGTCGCCCCGTTGATTACAGCTGTAGAGAAACTCTCCGGCGGGGTCGAAGTTGAAGCTCCGCGGATAGTCGCCGTGCGTCCACTGTTCGCCGCGGTACGTCAACTCGCCGTCCGCACCCACGGCGAAAATCGCAATGCTGTCGTGCAGCCGATTGCCGGCGTAGACAAAACGCCCGTCGGCCGAGACCAGAATCTCCGAACAGAAATTGCTGCCCGCGAAGTCGGGCGGCAACGTCGAGACCGTCTGCCGAGCGGCGAGCCGCCCCGTCTCGGCGTCGTAATCGAACAGCACAATCGTCGAGCCTTCCTCCTGAATCGAATACAGCCAATGGCCGTTGGGGTGAAACGAAAAATGGCGTGGCCCATCGCCGGGCGGCAGCGAAACGCGCGGCGGATCACTCGGCGCCAGCATTCCCCGCTCCTCGTCAAACTTCCACACCAAGATTTGATCCTGCGCCAAGTCGACGTGCAGCACAAACCGCCCCGCGTGGTCGGCCTGAATCATGTGGGCGTGCGCCGTATCGTGTCCACTCACCGCGAAGCTCCCCGCAGGTGCGTGCGTAGCTTTCGTAGGACCGATCTCGCCGGTTTCGCGCTCGATGTCCGACGCTTCCCCCAACCGACCATCGTCCAAAATTGGGAGCACCGCCACCGAACCGCTCAGATAGTTGGCGACCAGCAAGAACCGACCGCTCGGATGCATGCTCACGTACGTGGGCCCCGCACCGCCCGAGGACACCGTGTTGAGCGACTCCAATTTTCCATTTGATCGATCGACGGCAAAGGCACTCACCGTGCCTTCTTTGGCGTCGCCCAGCCGGTCCGTTTCATTCGCCGAGTACAAACGAGTTCCGGCAGCATTCACCACCAACGAACTGGGGCTCGTGCCCAGTTCCGTCACACCGATCGGTGTCATCGCCCCGCTCGCTCGATCGACCGCAAAAATGTGAATCCCACGACCATTCCCTGGCGGCAGATCCACCTGCGTCGACAGCACGTCGCGAAGCGGAGAACTAAACGTTCCGACGTAGGCAACTAGCGGCCGCTCGGCGTTGCACACGGGAGCCAATCCTGACATCCCAAGCCACAGCAATGCCAGCCAAAACGTCGAGCGCATGAGCAAATTCCCAACCCTACCAATTAGTCGCGCGGGATTAGCGAGAGAAATCATGTCACAATCGTCCCTTGGAAAGCAGCGCCCCCTCGCCCCTGCACTCGCATCAATGAGCAGGCGTAATCGAGCAAGCGTGAATGGATCCATTGTAATCCAACAGGACCACCTGCACACCGAACCGCATCCACCGAGCCAACGGCGAATTCAGCGTACCGCCGCTGATCGACCGCCCAATCATGAGCCTCGGCCTGGGCGTCGTCGGCGCCTGGTACGCCATGGTCACCGACATCGTCGTCCGCGCGATCTTGCTCGCCTGGCGATTCTTCCACGGCGGCTGGCAGCGGATCGAAGTCTGATCTCCTGTGGGAGGCGTCTCGGACGCCGATTTCGACCCGCATCGAGCGATATCCCAATCCAACTCACCGCTCGATTTGCAGCACAAGCGGATCCTCATCGACGATTCTCACCTCGTACCGAGGTTCATCACGCGACAGATGCACGTTGTACGAATCGATCGCTGGCTCGTTGGGCAGCCAAATTCCGAATGCCCCATCATCATCCGTCATGGCCATGGCAAGATTGCGATTTCCAATCACCGCGCTCAGCCTGCCATTGGCCACCGGCTTCCCAGTCTGGTCAATCAGTCTTCCGCGATGCTCGACGGTCTCAATCAGCTCGATTGGCGGCAGTTCCACTTCCGACGCTCCGGCGGAGATTTCGACGGGTGCCTCCCAGCCCACTTTTTCTGCGACCCAATGGATGAAGTTTTCAGGCCGTGAGATCAGAGTCTGACGCATCTGCCCCGGCAGAACGGTCGTGCGAAACTGGCCTTTCTCATCCGTTCGCATTTGGTCGCCCTGTTGGAACGATCCGTATTGCACGCTCACGAGCGCCCCCGGCACCGGCCGATGTCCTTCCTTGGTACGAACAACTCCCTGCACTGGCACACCAACCACCAGCGGGATCGAAACGTCGGTCGTTTCGCCTGCGAACACTTCCAACTTCTCGGGAGTCTGCGGCCGGAGGGGCGATTTGTCGTCGTTGCGAACTATGAGATGGATCGGCCCTTCGGCAAAATGTTTTATTTCGAATTTGCCTGCTTCGTCGGTAGGAACTATCGCGGAGCCCGCCGTGTGTTCACCCATGAAATCTTCTTGGTAGACATAAATCCGCAGACGAGCGATCGCCGTCGCATCGTCGGACACAAGCTGACCCTCGATTCGACCAGTCACCCGCAGTTGAATGTTCCGCATCGCTGGCTCGCTTGCCACATCGCGGAGCCGCTGCAGCTGGGTTCCATATCCATCGGCCGTCACTTGCACCGTCATGAAGCCGTCACGCGACATCGCAAACATTTTTACCTGCCCCTGGCCGTCCGTTTCGCTACCGATGATCGCACGTAGCGGCGTGGGAACGATATCATACGAACCAGCGTGAAAATGCCACGGCTCGACCCGAGCGCCGGCCACCGGCTTTCCCTTGGGGTCTGTCACCGTAAAACCCGTGTCGCTTGCTGGAGGTAGCACGATCGCAATCGGCTCCGTTGAATTCCGTCGGAGTTGCTTGAATGCGCTCGCCGTGGCAATGCACTTGCCGGGCATGTAACACCAGATCGTCGCACTCGGCGTGGACGCGTCCGGTTCCAGCCACTCGCGCGGCACAGACAAAGTAAACCTACCCTGTTCGTCGGTCGACGTTTCGGCAAAATTTGAATCGCTTAACTCCGCATTCGCACCCACCGGCAACCACAACCGCGCACCCTCCACCGGCCGACCCGCGTTATCCACCACGCGGCCCGCGATCACGATCTCCTCTGCGGTCGATTTCAAAGTCAGCGGCCTGTTATCAATTGGAACCGCTATTGGCTCTGCAGTTCTTTTCTCCAGCGCCGCCGCCGAAGTAGTCGCAGTCGCCGCCGGCTCCGCACCGAGATCAAACGTCAGCGTTTCACCGCTTGCAATCTCCACGCGCTCCCGCCGCAGCACGGTCTCCCGATCGGATTCGCCACCGCCGGTCGAGCGATTCGGTTTACCATATACCTGCAATTCGTAGCCACCGGGCGGCACGTTACGAATCTCGTAGTCAATGTCATTCGACGACACCGCGTCCCGATAGTAGTCCGACCCGCGTGTCCCGCCGCGCGGCATCAGCATTACCGCAATCACGTCCGGCAGCGCTTGGCGATCGACCCGCCCGCGGAGCGCGCCCGGAGTCACCCCCGCAATCTTCATCGCCCCTCGCTCCGCCGGCGTCAGCCGTTCGACGCGCTCCATGCGTCCCTGCGATATCCCGTCACCCCAATAGATCAGCTCGATGTCCTTGCCGGGCCGCACGCCACGGAAGACAAAATTGCCGTCCTGATCGCTCGTCGTCGACAGGTATTGCTGCACGCCATCATTGTTCGACACCTGCCCCGACTTGATCATCTGCCAATTGAACGGGAACGCGTCGCGCGGAAACGACCGCTTCTCGGCGACGATCAGTCGCAGCTCGGCCGCCGCGATCGGCCGCGACTCGCTGTCGACTATCCGCCCTTTGATCTCGAACAGTCCGGCCTGGTCGACCGGCGCGAGACGGAACTCGACCGTCTCCGCATCCTCCGCCGGCCGCGCCACCACGCGCCGCATCGTCACCCGATCGTATCCCTCCGCCGCCACCATCACCTGGAGTGGCATCCCACGAACCAAATCACCCAGCACGAACGCCCCATCGCTCGGCGCAAATCGCTCACCCTCCGGCGACGTCGACCGCGCTCCGCTCAGGTGACTCCCCGGATCGCCCGCCTGGCGATCGGGCGAGAACGTCATCATCACATTGAACACCGGGACGGGCCTACCGGTCGCCGCATCGACCACCCGTCCGTGAATCACCGCCGCGCTCTCCAACGTAACGACAATCTCCTCGTCACCATCGAGCACAAGGTGTTGATCGTCGAGTTCCGAGTAGCCATCTTTTGAGATCCTAAACGTCGCGTCCGGCAGCAGCGAATCGAACGTGAAACGACCCTCAGAATCTGTTGTGACATAGTCTCCAATGTCCATGTCTCCGCCGTCGCCGCCCGACGCGGAAACACGCGCACCATCCACCGGTCGTCCATCGGCATCCACGACCCGCCCCCGAATGTGGTGACCAGGCTGCAACACAATCGACCGTACTTCCGGCTTTTCTCGCGTTCCCGGCTCAAGCGAAAATAGATTCGGCGCGAACCCCTTCGCCTTGACAACCATCTCGCGCCTCCGCGGCCCTTCGAACACATCGTCGAGAATGAATTGACCGCTTGCGTCCGTCGTGGCTCGACGCACATCCCTGGATGACCAACCGGAATTCCGCAACGTCGCTCCCGCGATCGGCTTGCCATTCCTGTCCGTCACGGTCCCCTTCACAGTCCCGCCATGGGGCCGGGTCTTCAACACCAGGTCGAGCGACTTTTCGCTCGCTTCACCCGCCGCCGCGGCAGAGAGTGTCACTGGCTCCCGCGCGTCGACAAAGCCGTCATGCGAGATCATCAGTAGCAGCCCTTTGTCGACCGGCAAATAGTCGAAGCGATACTTGCCGGACGGGTCGGTCGTCAGATACTCGATTTGCCCTCCCTGGAAGTCGGCGGGAAAAACGCTGATTCCGGCGCCCGCCACGGGCGCGCCCGCTTCGTCGCGTACCGTCCCTTCGAGCACGGCCCCCGGTGTCAATTCAACGGTCACCCGTGCCGTTTCAGTCTCCGCAAGATTGATCGCTTGCACTTGCTGGGCAAATCCCTTCGCTTTCACTTCAACGTGCCAAACTTCATGCGTCAGCCGCACGAGCGTCGCCTCGCCGCCGGCATCCGTGCGCTGGTCGCGCTCACCGTCGCTCCACACCAAATGCACCAGCGCGTCGGCCACCGGCTTGTCGTCCGATGCGTTCACCACACGGACCACAATCCGCGGCGTCTTCACCAACTTGAGGGTAATCGGCGGGTACGTCTTCCCGTCCGCCGCCAGCTCGACCGGCTCGCCTTTGTAGCGCGACTTCCGCGACGCGAGATCCTTGTAGTACGCCACGAGTTCCTTCTGGCCGCCCGCCACGTTGTCGAACTCGAACTCCCCCAGATCGTCACTCACCCTCTTCTGAATGTCGTACCGCGTACGGCCTTCGTTCCAAGTCACCAGCCGCACCTCGGCCCCAATACCAAACTGCCATCCGACTCCATCACCACGCGGCCGCGAACCACTGGCTTCACTTCCGCCTCGACCGCGGCAGGCGTCACCTCCGCTTGCGCCTTCGCGGCCTCCTCCGCCGCAGGCTTCGCTTCGGACTTGGGCGCAGGTTTTGACTCCTCCCTTGCCTTGGCTGTCTTCTCTGCCTCCAACACCAACTCGCCCAGGTCGACCGCCTCGCTCTCCCCGCCCTCCACTACCGCCGGCACCGTGAACTCATGCGACAGCCTGCCTAACAATTCACCCGAAAGGTTCGGCAGCTCCGGCCGCGGCGCATAAGCTTGCACCTCCAAACGGTACCGCCCCGCCGGCAAATCCTCGAATCGGAACCCGCCATCCTCCGCGGCGTCCGCGCAATAGCGCTCGGGCTTGATTGCCTTGAAAGCCTCCGCATACCGCTGAAATTCGTCGCGCCACTCCTTACCTGCCTCGGTCTTTGACCAATCCTCCCACCAAACTCGCGCGGCAACCTGATCTTTCTCTGGATCCATGCCCAGCGGATACGGCACCTTCGGCCTCTCCGGCAAGTTCGTCGGCACCGACTGCAATGAAACCGATGCATGCCGCCAAGCGTTGC
Source organism: uncultured Planctomycetota bacterium (assembly GCA_963847905.1). GTDB lineage: Bacteria > Planctomycetota > Planctomycetia > Pirellulales > Lacipirellulaceae > DASYDU01. The sequence goes on from CAWKBP010000016.1 coordinate 59,244, forward strand.
CCCGCTTCACGTCCGCCGCCAGCTTCAGCCGCCCCACGACGTTCCGCCCCAACTGCCCCAGCGCCACCTGCAGGGTCTCGCCCGGCACAAACGTCGCGTTCGCCGTGTGCGTCGGCGTCCACCGCGTCATCCCGCCTTCCAGCCGCGTCACCGACACTCGCGAAACATATCCGTTCCCCGGCGCAACGCGCTCAAAAACAAACTTGCCGTCGCCGTCAGTCCTCGTCTTGTAGTCGTAGTTAAGTCGCGGCATGCCCGATTCCAGGCCATCGATCTGGAGCGTCACCTGCTCGTCGGCCGCCGGCTTGCCGCCCATTCGCAACGTCCCCTCGACGCGAGCCCAGGGCTGCAGTTGGATCGTCCGCGTCTTCGCCAGCGGAGCCGGCGCCGCATACGCCGCGCCCGTCTCATGCACCACCATCAACCCGAACAACCCACTCTGCGGCGAAATGTTCACTCGTCCATCCGCGCCGCTTACAGCACGCTCACAAGGTGAGTAATCAGCCACCATGCCGTCTTTGATCGTCGGCCCAAGGTCCGGCGTGGCAATTGCCACGATCGCTCCCGCCGCCGGCTTGCCATCCGGCGTCAACACCTCGTAGCTCTCATCCGCTGCCTTCGTGAGCGCGAAATCCGCGGTGTATTCGTCCCTATCCGAAAGCGTCGTCCGAACAACCCGAGGCGCAGTAACCCTCCGCCTCGACCCGCAGCACGATGATATCCGCGTCGTCGGCTAAGTCATTCGGCGCGAACTCCCGCCGGTACTTTCCCTCGCGGCCCTTCGACTGACTCTCGCCGTTCCAAAAAATCCGCTCGTGCGCCGACCGCTTCCAACCCGGCGTCACGCGAAACTGCGCGATCGGTTTCCCCGTCTCGGCGTCAACGACATTTCCCGCGAATCGAAGCATCCTGGATTGCTTCAACGTCTCCGGTGCGAGCACGATCGTATTCCGCCTGCCAGGCGTCACCCGCTCGCTCGGAACGTAGCGAAAGCCCTTCGCCGACACCGAGAACTCCAGTTCCCCCGCGGGCGCATGGCCCCAACTCCAGATGCCTCGCGCGTCAGTCTTTCCCCGACTCCCAGGAATGCCCCCAGCCACCATTTCTCCATCCCAATTCCAAAACGCGACGTAGGCGCCCTCCACAAATTCCTGGTCTGGTCCCACGACTCGCAACTGCAACTTGCGGCCCACCATGAGTTGGAAGTCGACCGCCTCCATCTCGCGGTCCACTCTCACCGCACGCAGCGCTGGCGCGAGATTTTCGCTCGAAACAGTCAAGATCGCTTCGCCCGCCTCGCCACTCGTAATCCGATAGTGGCCGTCGCCATCCGTCTTCACCGTCGGCAAATTGCTGCTATAACCTTCCGCCTTGCGATAGGTCACTACCGCACCTGTGAGCGGCTTCCCTTCTGCATCGGTCACGCGACCTTCGATCGGCAATCCGTGCTGCAACTTGGTCACGACCGTCGGCTTAGCCCCGCCGGCGATTGCCAACCGCGAAGCCAACTCCGTCCCCCGTGACGGCACAAAGCCGGAGTGCGCGAACGTCAACGGCACTTGCTGCAGGTCGGCCGGCAAGCTCTCGTAGATCCACTCACCCCGCGAGTTCGTCGTCACGCTAGCGCCCGAACCCATCGGATAAGTCCGCTCCGGGCGCAGCGCAAGATTGAATTGCGGCCTCACCTTCACGCCCTCGATCGGCTTGCCTGCTTCGTCGCGCACGATGCCCCCGATCGTCCGCCCCGGATCGAGTCGCAAGTGGTATTCAGCCGGAATCGGATCGGGCGTTTCGTGGTTCTCCCATTCCGCCAGATACGGCGCATGGCCCGGCGTGCTCACAAACGCTGACAGGTAATGGGGCGTCGGATTCGGCACCGCAAACTTCAGCCGGCCGCCTGCATCGGTCTTATGGTTCGTGAAGTCATCCGTCCCCATAAACACCTGCCGCACCCGCATCCTCACCTGGGCATTGGGCACCGGCACGTCGTGCTCATCGACCACCAACAATTCGAGCGACCCTGTCTCGCTGGCCAAGGCTTTTGCCGTTGGCTCGGCGACCTTCAGCGCCTCGAGCGCCAACTGGCCCACATCGACCGGCTCGCTCTCGGCCGTGATTCCCGCCGCTAGCAAAATCGCCGGCGTGATGGCAACGAGCAGCAAGAGCGTTCCCAGCCATCCGACCCGTCGCGCCAAGGGACGCCGGTCGTCGAGGATCGCCTCGATCCGCCGCTCGACCATCGGCCGCGCCGCCATCGACACGCCGAGCGGCTCCACGCGCCGCGGCTGACCCGCGAGGCGGCCAGCGACGGCGAGCAAATGGCGGGCATAGCCGGTTCGGTCGCCGAGCGACTCGATTACGGCGTCGTCGCAGGCCGATTCGGAGAGCGCGGTCAGTCGGCGGGCGAGGAACCAAGCCAGCGGATGGAACCAATAAATCACGCGGTTCGCTTGGGCCAAGAGGGCAACCCACGGATCGCGGCGGCGGACGTGGGCCTGTTCGTGCGCGAGCACGGCCTCGAGCATCGAGCCGCTCCACGACGACCAATCACTCGGCAGCAAGATCGCCGGCCGCAACCAACCGACGGTCAGCGGCACGCGGATGCTCGATGATTGGAGCACACGCGTCGCGCCGATCGCGGCCGCGTGGTGAGCTGGAAGGTCGATCGGCGTTGCAGTGCGTACCAGTCGCATCGCCGCCAGGAGTCCGATGAGTAGCCGGCAGCCAAACAGTACGACTCCGAACGCGTAACACATAACCAGCAGCCAAATTGTACGAGCGGTCCAACTTTGTACCGGCGGCTCGACGAAGATCGGTTCGGCAATCGCAAAATCGCCTAGCTCCTCAGCTACGGTTGTCGCTGGCATCGTCGCCGCGCCCCCTGGTGCGGCGGCCGGTTTGAGTAGCGGCGCTTCGTCGGGAACCGGCCGCATCGCAACCGGCGACTCGACTTCACGAACGAGATTCAAATCGTGGCCGCCTTGAAATTGCAAATCCGGATAGGCCCACTGCGGCAGCGTCACGGTCGGCGTCCAAACGACCAGCAGCGGCATGACTAGCATGCCGACCAGCACCGCCGTCCACACCCGGTGCTGCACGCTCGTCGCACGCACGCGGCAAACCCACATTCCGGCAGCCGCCCACAAAGCGAGCAAGATCGCCTTGAGCGAGACATCAAACAATAGAGAGACAAACCAATCGCTCGACACAATCGTGGTCGTGGTCATGTTCGTTCACCGCCGTTTGGTGCTCCCTTTGAGTTTGTCGGCCGCTTCGGCGCGGCTGATGCGATCAGCCAACTGTTTCAGCTTCTGCGACGAGACGAGCTCGCCATCGACCATGCCCACCAGCAGATTCTCGACCGAGCCTTGGCAGAAACGGTCGATGATGCTCCGCACCGCGTCGGCCGCCACGCGCCGCGAATCGATCCGCGGCGCATAGACGTAGGTCCGGCCCGCCGCTTCGTGGCGCGCGTAGCCTTTGGACTCCAATCGACGAAGAATCGTTCGCACGGTCGAATCCTTGAGCGGCTGGCCAGTCGAAATTGCAGCGGAAAGAGCGGTTCGCACTTCCTCAGCGGTCGCCGTGCGACGTTCCCAGAGCACGCACATGGCTGCGTTTTCGAGCGGGCTCAAGGCTGGTTTTTCACGCTTTTTTGCCATGTTCCGACCGTCGTCGAATCAATATCGAATTCAAGCCAAGTTCTACGTTACATCCTGTAATGTTACGAATTGTAACACTAGTTCGCCGGGCAAGTCAAGCAAAGCGGGCATGCCGGTCGCAAACATGCTATTCTTGAGCAGAAAACTTAAAAGCACCCTGCACTGCCATCTCGATTTCTGACGGTGAATCTACATGAAGTACGCCCTTATCTTGCTGACGCTATGCTCGCTGAACACGACGGCAAGCGCGCAGGAAGCCCCAGCCACCACGGCCGTGACCTCAGAGCGGCTCAAGTCGGCGCTCGCCGAACTCGAGAAGCTTGCCGACCACACACTCGAGAGCACCGGTGTGCCTGGAATCGCGATCACGGTTGTCCATCGCGACGAAGTGGTCTTTACCAAAGGCTTCGGCGTGCGCGAGGCCGGCAAGCCAGAACCGATCGATGCCGACACGGTGTTCCAGGTCGCCTCGATGTCGAAGCCGATCTCGTCGACCGTACTCGCCGCCCTCGTCGGCGAAGGCAAGATCGACTGGAGCGACCGAGTGATCGACCACGACTCCGGCTTCCGCATGTTCAGCCCCTACGTCACACGCGAGCTGCGGCTGCGCGATTTGCTCTGCCATCGCAGCGGGCTGCCCGACCACGCCGGCGATCTGCTCGAAGACGCGGGCTTCTCCCGCGACGAGATTCTGCATCGCCTCCGCTACCAGCCGCCGTCGAGCAGCTTCCGCACCGAGTTTGCCTACACCAATTTTGGTTATAGCGAAGCCGCATACGCTGCGGCCGACGCGATGAAAACTTCTTGGGACGACCTGGCCCATGAGCAACTCCTCGCGCCGCTGGGTATGAACTCCACCAGCTACCGCTTCTCCGACTACGCCAAAGCGAAGAACCGCGCGCTGTTGCACGTCAAGGTCGACGGCAAGTGGGTCGCCAAGAACACGCGTCAGCCCGACGCCCAAGCTCCGGCCGGCGGCGTCAGTTCCACGCTCCGCGACCTCGCCTGCTGGACGCGGCTGCAATTGAATGCCGGTAAGTTCGAGGGACGGCAGCTCGTCGACGCCGCCGCTTTGGCCGAAACGCACACGCCCCAAATCGTGACCAGCTTCGACCCCGCTCGGGGCCGCATCTCCTCCTACGGCCTGGGCTGGATCGTCGGCGTCGAACGGGGCGGCCGCACCACCTGGAAACACTCCGGCGAGTTTTCGCTCGGCGTGCGCAGCGAAATCGCGCTCCTTCCGTCCGAAGATCTCGGCATCGTGGTCCTCTCCAACGCCGCGCCGACCGGCATCCCGGAAAGCCTCGTCGAGAGCTTCTTCGACCTGGCACTCGACGGCAAGCTCCAGCGCGACTGGCTCGAGTTCGCCAACCGCATGATGGACGAAGAATTGCAAAAAGAGTTGGGCCAAACACGCGACTACACCCACCCGCCAACGCAACCTTCGCCCGCACTCGCTCTCTCGGCGTACACAGGCAAGTACGCGAACGACTTCTTCGGCACGATCGAAATCGCCGAAACGGACGGCGCGCTCACGCTCCGGCTCGGTCCCAAGCCGCTCGATTTCCCCCTACAACACTGGAGCCGCGACGACTTCACCTACCAACCGACGGGCGAAATGGCCGGCGGCAGGAGCGGCGTCCGCTTCTCAATCGCACCCGACGGCCAGGCCGACCGCGTACTCATCGAAAACCTGGACGTCCACGGTCAAGGTTCGTTCTCCCGCGCAAATAGGACCACAACCGACGCTCATCCCTCCGGGCTCCGCGGCCGCGGAGTGATGTCCCGGCTCGCAATCTGTCCAATGGCCTCGCTGACTTCTCGGACAATAGGCGCTGGCGCTCGAGCTTTTTCGCATTTTGTCCAACACATTTTTTGCCTCTCGGATCGCAAGTCGTGTGGCGGTCGCGTATTGCGGCCTCTCCCGGAAATCGAAACATCGTTCGGAGGCGACAATTCGCTTCCATTTTGTCCGCCGCGATCACTCGATTCGCCATGAAATCAAGGTTGCGCGACTTGCACATGCGGACAGAATGGACCTGCAATTTGTCCCTAATTGTCCGCGCGGGCGTCCCCGAGTCGCCTGAGTGCCTCCGTCTGACAATCGCGCAGCGTGACTCCCGGCTAATAGCGAACGGCTAATAGCAGTAGCTGCAACTTCGCTTGTCAAAGATCGCGGAGCAGTCGCACTGGACGGAGGATTGGCCTCGACGCGGCGCACGTACTGCTGCTTTGTACAGTGCTCGTTGTAGCGGAACAGATGGCCAGATTCAACAACTTTTTTCGGCCACCTGAAGCAGCCGCCGCGATTATCGATTAGGCGGGGCCCATTTCTAACAACCGGCGACCTACCGGTTCCGTTTCTCCGGCAAGTCCGTTCGGCCGATCGAAACTAGAGAAGAGGAACCCGTTGTTACGGCACGTAGTTGCGGCACGACGGGGCGAATCACGCCTTTGAAAGTGCCGAGCAACTGTGCGGAAGCCGGTCCGCAACCGAAATCATCCGTGGCCTCTAATTGCGTCTTTCAATAGTTCGACACCGGCATTTATTCTTGCGTCTCTTCGCCCCGCATCAGCCGGTCGAGGTCTTCCGGCGGCATACGCTTGAGATTCTTTTCAAGTCGACGGCTATAACTTCGATCGTTCGGTTCCACCGCGGGCTGCGCCTTGCGACCGTACTGCTTCAAGAAGAGCCCCAGATCGGCCTCAGTAATCGTACGCCGGCCGCGGCCTTTCTTCGGCTCGCCGTAATCAGGAACCATGTCTGGATAGTTCTTGCTGCCCAAAGTTCGAAACCTCGCTACACTAAGTCTAGGTCATCGACGCATGGGCCGCCGGCGAGGGCCGCGAAGGCATGCGTGATTTGACTATAGTTCTGACGTTTTTTCGTCTTCCGAGGTTCGCCATTCGCCCGCGGTATTATCGCAGCATGAGATTCCTCGAGCCGCGACTTAAATGGAGTTAATTGAATCCGATGAGTCTCTTCGACGGCGGGCCGCTGGGTCCATGGCCACACGACTTTTCGAATCTCAGCGACCTCGGCTGCGGAGGCACGTTCGTTGGCTTCATTTTGTTTCTCGTCGTCTTGGCCGTGTTGTGGTGGACGTTCTTTGGGTGAGTACCTCGCCAGTTGCAGAATGCGAGCAAACCATCTCGTCCTTTTCCCGCTCTTTCAGATCCGACTAGTTGGCGTATCATGTTTGTGTTTGCCGCCCTCATCGCAGCGATTCTTTTGACAATCGGCTTGCTCGATTGGGTGACTCGCCGACTGCGGAAAAAGCACACCGACTTTTACGCGTCCAGCGGAATAGCGTCGATCATGAAGAGCAAATCGATGAGCAACATCTGGATTTTCATTCGTTTCCTGTATGGCAGTTCGTGGCAAGGACTGGATGACCGGGCGCTTGTCCGCGCGATCCGTGTTCTCCAGGTGCTCTTCTTGATTTCGATGGGCTTGCTCGTGGCCAGCTTCATCGTCCGATGAAAGTTTGAGGTAGGTGTGGAGGCGGTCGTGAGTCAGTCGCAAAAATCGTTGCGGGAGTTTTTGGAGACGCTCGCGGAGCTGGAGTTTGTCGACGGCGAGTTGTCGTCACCGGAAGCGCGGCAACTGGCAGCTTCGTTTCGGGCGTGTCGGTTGGAGTACATGCGGCGGGGACGCAATCCGCTTTCGGCCGAGCAATCGCGTCGCCTGCAGCAGCTCGAATACCGGCTGAACATCGTGGCCGAAGGAGAAGGGTCAGCCGCCGCGATCCGCGACGAGGCGATCCAGTCTCTCACGGCGTTTGGCTGGTCGGTGCCGGATGGCTGGTGGTGATGCAAGTTGCGAACAAATCTTGAAAGTTTGTTACGCCCTTCCTACGTCTTGTTCGCTCATGTCTTATTCACTTAAGTTACGACGAAGGTAACTATGGACTCATTGGCTGAAGCATTCGAACAACCGATCGGGTCACCTGCCGACCAGGAGCTTCAAAGTATTTCCTGGATGGGAGGGCCTGACGTGCACTTGCGCTATTGGCTCGGACGCAAGCTGGGGCGAAATTTTTTTCGCGAGCCAGACGAATCGGTTGAAGCTGCGCTAAGTCAGTATTTCGTCGATCGCGGATGTGAAAAAGGAGCAGTATTTGCCGCTGACCATCAAGTCTGGTCGGCGCTCGCCATGGTCGTGCAGTACCATTGCCAGATAGAATCGGGGACGCCTACAACTGTCAGCGCAAGAACGATTGCGGCGCTGGAAGCAGTGATGACAAACCCTGCACTGACGACAGGCCAATTGGCAGCCGCGGCAGGGACCACGGAAAAACAGGTCGCGACAATGACCGACGTACAACTGATTCGTAGGCTGTGGAGCCGTCGCTAGGAATTCGAATCTCGCCTTGCTCAGCAAGTGGCATATGTAAACAATGACTCCCGTCCCAATCCTGTTCGGCACGAGATTTGCGCGTTGATTTTTGCACTTGCGCCCTGGTTCGATTTGGCGCATCTTACGTTTCATGGCGGAGAAGCGAAAGCGAGTCACGGACGAGGACATTACCGGCCTGAAGTATTTTCGACGGCTGTTGCCGCTGTTTGAGCGGCTGCATGAGGTGGGCTGCCAGCGCGATCTGGCCGGCAATCGCACGCTCCACATGGATCAGTACTGCTCGTTGGTGTTGCTCTACTTGTTCAACCCGGTCGTGGTTTCGCTGCGTTCGTTGCAGCAGGCGAGCGAGCTGAGGAAGGTGCAGAAGAAGCTCGGTTGCGCGCGGGCGTCGCTCGGTTCGCTTTCGGAATCGAGCCATGTGTTTGACCCCGAGTTGCTGCAAGAGATTGTCCGCGAACTGGGCAAGGAGCTGCAGCCCATCGCGGCCGACGCCCGGCTCGCCGAGATCAAGCACACAGTAACGCTGGTCGATGGCACACTGCTCAAGGCTTTGCCGCGGATTACCGAGGCGATGTGGCTCACCACTCGGACCGGCACCAAGCACCATGCCTGGCGGCTGCACACGCAGTTCGAACTCGACAAGCACGTGCCGCTGCGGATGGACCTCACCAACGGCCGCAACAGTGGCCCTTCGGATGAAAAGACCGTGCTGCGGGAGCACCTCGAGTCCGACCGCTGTTACGTGATGGATCGTTGGTACGCCCAGTTCACGCTGTTCAACGACATTCATAGCGTCGGCAGTAGCTATGTCTGCCGCCTCCGCGACAACACGGTGCCGGAGGTCGTTGAAGAACGTCCGCTTTCGGACGACGCGTTGGCGACGGGCGTACTGAGCGATCAGATTGTGCGGCTCGGACTATCGAAGCGTCCCGCCGCCCGACCCGATCACTCGCTACGGCTGGTGATGGTCCGCATCGAGCCGCACGAGAAGCGTTCCAACCGCAAAGGCAACACGGGAGCAGGGCCCAGCGATGGCATTTTACGAGTTGCCACCAACTTGCTGGACCCACCGGCCGAGATCATTGCCGTGCTCTATCAGCACCGTTTTACGATCGAGCTGTTCTTCCGCTTCTTCAAGCACGTACTGGGCTGCCGGCACTTGCTCAGCGACGATCGCCGGGGCATCGAGATTCAAACCTACATGGCGATCATCGCCTGCATGCTGATCAGCCTCACCACCGGCCGCAAGCCGACGCTGCGGACGTACGAGATGATCTGTTATTACTTCACCGGCCTGGCCGACGAAGACGAGCTTCTCGCCCACTTGGCGAAGTTGAAAAATCACAACGCCTGACTTGCTCGGCCGCACTCCCGCCAGCGGACACGAGTCACTTCATGCTGCGCAAGCGCCGCCTCTTCTGCCATTTTCCGCTCGACATCCAGCCGATCGTCAACTCAACGACGACCGTCGAACGCACTGAACTCAGCGCTGCGAAGCCCGCCGCAATCGACGCGCCGAACAGGATTGCTCCCGTCCCCTTTATGATTCGCCCTCTTTCCACCATCTTTCTTCAGGTGGCAGCATGACGTCGGAAGGGCCATGATGCTTCCACTGAACGGCCTCCTCAATTGTTAGTTTCCGGATATTGCAGTGGGCAATGCTGCAACCGCACGGCGATCCATCGACCAACGATATGCCATACACGCCATCCGGGTCGTCCGGCGAGTCACCATCGATGCAAAAACTCGGGTGATATCGGCAATCCTCGAACAGATCGCCCGGCGCAGCTGACCAGGTTCTGTGACTTTGAGTGGCATTTAATTTCTCTAGGATCAACTATCGGCCATCCTGAGATTGCACAGGGAAAACAATGACTCCCATCCCGTGATAAATTTACCCCCTAATAGTTCACCCGATGCGGCGTGGTGCAGATGGTCGCAAAATTCGCTGCCTCGAACCTAGCTACCTTTTCGGTAAGCGCCGCCTATACGCCCGCTCGCGCCAGTAAAAGACTCCAGATAGCGATAATGGGATCGCGATTTCGGAGATTTGGGCTAGAATTCTACCTTGACGGTACGCACCGGAGTCCAAGTGGCGTGGTCCAGTGGCGATTCTAACGACCACGAGTATCGCAATCATCAGGAAAACCACGGCAACGATCTTACGCCAGCTTGGAACCGGCATCTTTGGTTCCCTGGGGAGGTATTCCATTTACTCTCCTATTCACCAAAAACTGCCAATGAAGCAAAATGCCGCAGCGTAAATAGATTTGGCGAAATAGCTCTGAAGCGTCATTAAGCGCCTGGCACCATTTTCGTCACTTTGCCTTCGGCGTCCACGTAAAAGGTCGCGTGGTCACCTGGTGTGGCCGGCCACCATTCGGCCTCGACCACGCACGCGCTTTCTGATGAGCGGGCGTCGAACTTGACGTCGCTCACGTCATAGCCGTTCGCGATCAGCCAGTTCTTCGCCGACTCGATGGCCATCCGTTCCCCGTGCGACGGCGTTTTCGACGTGCAGCCAATTGCCGCGATAGCTACAACGAGAACTGCAGTCAGTCGGAACACCATGACTGCTATTCTTACGAGGCGCGTATTCCGAAGCCATGTTCAATTCGGCAACGTGCGTGTGGCGCATTCCGCCGGTCCCGCCAATCCTCGGCCACGTTCCCCTTTGGCACAGCCCTTGCATCTAGTAGGGTGCGTCGCCTGAACGATCAGGCCACAAGCGTTCGGAACAAACGCTCGGGGCCGAACAGAGAAGAGGCATTTACTTTGGGGTCGGTCGGCGAAGAGGCAAATCTGCCGTGATCGGAATTGCATATCAGGAAAGAAGTTAGCGAGATCTGCCCACCTCCCACGGAACTCGCAAACCAGGCGCAATTCTGACACGTCACGGGCGAATCTGGGTCCTCCGAGAGGCTGGACCCAGATTCGCCCATCTTTTTTGGTGTGTTGCAAAATAATACACGTGTATTACTACGCTACATCTTTTCGGGACACTCAGCCGATCGAGCCGGTTTGCGGCCGCGGCCGCGAAATCGAATCCAAAGGATTTTCCCAAGTTTTTTCGCCCGCTTTTTGCCACCCTTCGGCAAGTGAGAGCGGGCGAATTGGAGCCGCGTGGGTTTTCACCGACACTTTGCCGATTCCCTCGGCGTTCAATCGTGAGGCGCGGTCGCAGGATTCGATCATAATGCAGTAAGACTTAGCGGCAGGACGTGCGGCCAGGACGGAATGGGGCGAAATCGGCTATGCGAAGCGGGCGACTCTCAATGGCGCTGCTGACATTGGCACTGTGGAGCGCGATCTGGCTCGCGTCGTACGCTTTTCCCGCCCGAGCCGCTGAACAAGTCGTCGCCAGCGCTACTCCGGTTGCCGCGGTCCCGGCGGAGAGTTCTCGCCCGCCCGCAGCTCGACCGAATGAAATCGAGCAAATTAACGAACGGATCGCCACGGCCTGGAGTGATCACGACTTGGTGCCATCGCCGGCCGCGACCGATGGCGAGTGGTGCCGGCGGGTGTATCTCGACGTGATTGGCCGCGTGCCCACCGTGACCGAGCTGCGCCGCTACACCAGCGACCGCAAGCGGGACAAACGCGAGCGGCTGGTCGGGCGCCTGCTCGGCAGCGAGTACCGCGACGAATACGTGCGGAACTGGACGACGCTCTGGACCAATACTCTAATTGGCCGCACGGGCGGCACGGAGCGGCGTTCGCTGGTGGACCGCGAGGGGATGCAGCAGTATCTCCGCGAGGCACTCGCCTACAACCGGCCGTTCGACCAGATGACCCGCGAACTGGTGACCGCGACGGGCAGTTGCCGGCCTAGCGACAAGGACTTCAATGGCGCGGCCAACTTCCTCGCCGACAAGATGGAAGAGAACGGTGTGCAGGCCACGGCGAAGACGGCCCAAATCTTCCTCGGCATGGCGGTCCAGTGCACGCAATGCCACAACCATCCGTTCAACGAGCACCAGCAGAATCAGTTCTGGGAGCTGAACGCGTTTTTCCGGCAGACGCGGGTGCAGCGGACTCGACTCGACGAAGACCAGCGGAAGCTGTTTGTGGGCCGAGTGGTCGACCGCAATTTCCGCGGCGAGACCGGCGATCCCAACAAGGCCGACCTGTTCTACGAGCTGCGCAATGGGCAGATGCGGGTGGCCTATCCGGTATTTGTGGACGGCACGTCGCTGGCGGCGTGTTCCGAGACCAGGACGAGCATTTCGGCGTCGAAGATTTCGGGGACAGCGGCCAACTGAAGGATGTCAATCGCCGCGACGAGCTGGCGAAGCTGATCGTCGAGTCGCGGGAGTTCGACCGGGCGATCGCCAATCGGATGTGGGGCCACTTCCTCGGCCACGGCTTCACCAAGCCGGTCGACGACATCGGCCCGCACAACACACCGTCGCATCCCGAGCTTCTCGACGAGCTGGGGCTGGCATTTCGCAATTCGGAGTTCGATCTCAAGCAGCTGATGCGGTGGATCGTGCTCTCCAAGCCGTACAGCCTGTCGAGCAAGATGACCAAAAAGAACGAGGCGGACGACCCGACGCTGGGCGCCCAGCCGATGTTTAGCCACTTCTACTTGCGGCAGATGGAGGCCGAGCAGTTATATGAATCGCTGCTGGTGGCCACTGCGGCAGACGAAACAGTGAAGGACCCGGAGCAGCGCGATGTGGTCCGCGAGCGCTGGCTGCGGCAGTTCAACACGGCGTTCGGCACCGACGACGGTGGCGAAGCGACTAGTTTCAACGGCTCGATCCCGCAGGCGCTGACGCTAATGAACGGCCCACTGGTGAAGCGGGCGACCGGCAACGGACGCGGCAGCATGCTCGCGCAAGTGGCGGCGAACCAGAACTTGAACAACGCTGAAAAAATCCGCTACCTGTATCTGGCGGCGTTTTCGCGTCGGCCGACGCGGCAGGAAATTTCGCTCTCGAACGAACTGCTCGCCGCCCGCGAAGGAAAAGTTGGACCGGCGCTGCAGGACATTTGGTGGCGCTGCTCAACAGCAATGAGTTTATATTGATTCACTGACCGGACACGCGCTCCGCTGCGCGTCGCGGCTAACACGAGCGCGACTCGGAGGACGACCATGAATTGCAATTGCCCCACTCCTGATGGCATGTCGCGTCGCCATTTTATGCGGCACCTGGCCGGTGCGTCCGCGCTGGCGTTGCCGGCATTTGCGTTCACGCGCACCCTGCGGGCCAATGCGCCCGCGATGAGCCGGGCCAATAAGTCGGCGATTTTGATCTGGCTCGGCGGTGGGCCGCCGACGATCGACATGTGGGACCTCAAACCAGGCACGCCGACCGGCGGGCCGACGAAGCCGATCAACACGACGGGCGACTTCCAGATCTCCGAGAAGCTGCCGCTCTTGGCCCAGCAGATGAAGCACATGTCGGTGGTCCGCTCGATGAGCACCCGCGAGGCCGACCACGAGCGCGGGCGATACTACATGCACACCGGCTACGTGCCGAACCCGAGCGTTGAATATCCCAGCTACGGCTCGGTGATTTCGCACGAGCTCGAAGATCTGGTGCCGCAGCTGGAGATTCCGCCGTTCGTGTCGATTGGCGGCCCGAGCGAAGGCCCCGGCTTCTTGGGCATGGCCTACGCACCGTTCCAGGTCGACGCCAACGGCAACGTCCGCGACACGCAGATGGGCGTTCCTTGGCAGCGGATGGCTGACCGGCTCAAGCTGCTCGAAGCGGTCGAGGCGCGGTTCATCAACGAGCGCCGCGGCAGCGCGGCCGCGGAACACGCCAAGGTGCTCGCCAAAACGCAAGACCTGCTCACCAGCGACCAGATGAAGGCCTTCCAGGTCCGCAGCGAGCCGCAGGACATGCAAACGAAGTACGGCAACACCAACGTCGGCCGCGGCTGCTTGATGGCGCGGCGGCTGGTCGAGGTGGGTGTGCCGTTTGTGGAAGTCGACTTCGGCGGCTGGGACTTGCATCAAAACTGCTTCACCACGCTCGACCGGAAACTACCCGAGCTCGACCAGGCGATGAGCGCGCTCGTCGAAGACCTCGCCCAGCGCGGGCTGCTCTCGAGCACGGTCGTGATGTGCATGGGCGAGTTCGGCCGCACGCCGCGGATCAACGGCGAGGCGGGCCGCGACCATTTTGCCCGCGCTTGGAGCGCTGTGCTTGGCGGGGCGGGCATCCGGGGCGGCCGGGCGATCGGCAAAACCAACGCCGACGGCACGGCCGTTGACAGCGACCCGTTTTCGTCGGAGGATTTGATGGCATCGGTCTGCCGGGCGCTCGATATATCTCTGGAAACGACGTTCACGACGCCCAGCGGCCGACCAATGAAAATCGCCAACAGCGGCCGCGTGATTGGCGAGCTGTTTGCATGAGGTAGACTTGTGTTTGAGGCCGTTGATTTTTTGACAGGATGACAGGATATGTGAAGAGATCGACAGGATAGGAACAAACGAAGATTCGTTCCGTCCTCCTATCCTGTAAATCCTTTCCGATCCTGTTATCCTGTCGAAAACTGGTTTGGCTTCGCTGCTGTCCAATCGCCTAGGAGGTTCCCTCGATGACCATGCACCCGAAACATCCCGACCACATCGTCGTTGTTGCGACGGCTGAGAACGAACTTGAAGCGGGCGTGATGGTCGCCGCGCTGGAAGAAGCGGGGATCAAGTCTTCGATGTCGGGCGCCGCTACGGCCGACTTCCGCGTTGGTGTTCCGGGTGACGTGCAAGTTCTCGTAGCCCAAGAAGACCTGGCTCGCGCCAAGGAAGTCGTTCGCCTGGGCGAGGAAAACAAGGAAGACGTCGATTGGTCCAAGGTCGATGTCGGCAAGCCGGAAGACGAATAGGCGGCGGCTGGTGGCGAAATTCTCCGGGCAGAGTTCTATGCCGGGGTCCCAGCCCGCTGAAGCGGGCTCGCCGCAGCCTTGATTTAGGCACTTCTTTTCCGGGCAATATTCGCCCCACGCCGGCGAAATACTCTCAATTGATCACGACGCGCCGCAGCTGCTTGCGGCCGGTCGACCGGTTGTGCCGGTTAGAGGGCGTGGGGCCCTCGCGTGATTCGCAGCGGCGAGCGGCACAAGCTACAATTTCGGACGGTGAAACGTCCGCCTCGGCAGCACCGTTTTTTAGGGAGCATCCGCCATGTTGGACAACCTATTCTCGATCGCAGCGCTCGTCGGCGGCACCGTGCTCGGCTTCCAGTTCGTGATGATGCTGCTGGGCCTCGGCCACGATGGCCACGGCGACCTCTCGGGTGGACACGACCTCAGCACCGACGGCGTCGACGGTGGGATTGACGGCGGTTTTGACGGTTCGCTCGATGGAGATTTCGATGGCACGGTCGACGGCACTGTCGACGGCGACATGTCCGTCGATCACGACGCCACGATCGCCCACCACGGCACGTTCTGGTTCTACGAAGTAATTTCGATTCGCACACTCAGCGCGGCCGGCACATTCTTCGGCCTGGTAGGCAAAACGTTGCTCGCCTATGGACATACGCCGATCGCGTCGTTTGTATACGCGAGCATGGCCGGATTGGCGGCGATGTACGCCGTCTACTGGCTGTTCAAACAAGTTTACCGACTGCAGAACTCTGGCAACGAAAACGTCCGCCGCGCGATTGGCCTGCCGGCCACCGTTTATGTGCCGATTCCCGCGGCTCGCTCGGGGGCCGGCAAAGTTACTTTCCAAATGCAGGATCGGCTGGTCGAATACGTGGCCGTGACCAACGAGTCGATTCGGCTCGCCACCGGCGAGAAGGTCGTGATTGTGGGCATCGTCAATTCCGGGACCGTCCGCGTGGCGCGTGAAACGCAGCCGGCGATGGAACAAGTCTCCGCTTAACATTGAATACACCAACCAACGTACGAAGGCAAAAACATGAACGTCACAAGCTTGTTGCTGGCTCAGGGCTTAAATTTGGAAGATGCCGCATTCTGGCGATTCGTCGGGCCGATCCTCGTGATCGTCAGCATCATCGTGGTGCTGCTGATGCTGGTGGGCTTCGTCAAATCGACGATCCGTCGCTGCAGCAGTAACCAGGTGCTTGTGGTCTACGGCGGGCTCACCGGCAAGGGCCGCACGGCCAAGACGATCCACGGCGGTGCGGGCATCGTGCTGCCGTTCCTGCAGGACTATCGCTACCTGAGCCTGGAGCCGATCCAGATTGAAATCCCGCTCCGCGGCGCGTTGTCGATGGAAAACATCCGCGTGAACGTGCCGAGCGTGTTCACCGTGGCCGTCGGCACGCAGCCGGACGTGATGACCAACGCTTCGATCCGCCTGCTCGAGCTCACGACCGCGGAAATTCGCAAGCAGGCGGAGGAGATCATCTTCGGTCAGCTGCGACAGGTGATCGCCTCGATGGGGATCGAGGACATCAACCGCGACCGCGATACGTTCCTCCAGCACATCCAGAACTCGGTCGAGCCGGAACTCAAAAAGATCGGCCTGGTGCTGATCAACGTCAATATCACAGACATCACGGACGAGAGCGGCTACATCGACGCGATCGGCCAGAAGGCGGCGTCGCAGGCGATCCAGCAGGCGCGCGGCGACGTGGCCGACGAAGTGAAGCAGGGCGAAATTCGCGTCGCCGACGCCGAGCGCGAGAAGGTCGTGATGGTCGCCAGCGCAACGAAGCTCCGCGAGATCGGCACCCGCGAGGCCCAGCGTGAGCAGGCGGTGCGGATCGCCACGCTGGAAAGAGAACAGACGGTTGGCGAGCAAACCGCCGCGTACCTGCGCGACGTCGAAGTCAAGCAAGCCGATCAGGCAAAGCGTATCGCCATCGCCGATGCGAACGCGCAAGCCGTCGAAGGCGAAAACATCGCGGACGGCAAGATCGCTCAGTCGCAGGCAACGCTGCTCGAGCAGAAGGCCTTGGCGTACGAGCGCGGCGAGTCGCGGAAGCGCGAGGCCGAGGCGGCGGTGATCGAGGTCCAGAACCGCGCGATGGCCAAGGCCGCACTCGCCGAGGCAGATCGCGTCGAAGCCGAACAGCGGGCCAAGTTCGAAGCCCCGGCGAAGGCTCAGAAGGCACGCATCCTGGTCGACGCCGAGGCCGAGGCCCAGAAGCGCCGGCTCGAAGCCGAGGGCGAGGCGTCCGCCATCTACGCCAAGCTAGAAGCGGAGGCCCGCGGCCAGTACGAAATCCTAGCCAAGAAGGGCGAGGGTTTGAAAATGATCGTCGACGCCTGCGGCGGCGCGAAGGAAGCGTTCCAGTTAATGATGCTCGAGCACCTCGATACACTGGCCGAAAGTTCGGCCAAGGCGATCAGCAACATCAAGTTCGACAAGGTCGTCGTCTGGGAAAATGGCGGCGCGAATGGCCGCTCGAACACGGCCGACTTCCTGCACAAGATGGCCGGCACGCTGCCGCCGATGCTGCAGGTGATGCGCGACATCGGCGGGATCGAGATTCCGGAAAGTCTGGCCAAGCTGGCGGGCGAAGAGAGTGGGGCTGCTCCGGTCGGCAATGGCCGGGCTCCGTACTCCGGAACGCGCGGAAGTGGATGACGAACCTGTCGCGACGACCACGGCCACGGCTACGAAGAAGACGTGATTTTGAAGTGGCGGTGAAACTACTTCGTGTCGTGCTCGCGGCACCAGGGCGCACATCTGGTCGATCGACATGGTTGACTTGTCGAGTGGGCCGGAGGAAGTGGGGGGCGATTTGGTGGGTTCCCCGCCCGCTGAGGCTCTCTCGCCGACTTGCGTTTCTTCGACGGCTTGTTCTTCGACGGGTTCTGGCGCCGCTTGCGGTGCAGCTGAAGCTGGCGCATCGCCTGCGGCTTTGCCGGCCCGGGCGGCGGCGAGCATGTCGGCGACGCTCATCTTCGAGCGATCGACCGTGCCGGCAGGTGCTGCGGCCGGCTTTGCTGCGGCAGGTTTGGGTTTCGCTGGCGCGGTGCCGGCAGTTGCTTCGCCAGCCGCTGGTGTCGCGGCGCCGCCGCCGCGGAGTTTCGCGAGGATGTCGGCGGTGGAGGGTTTGCCTCCGGCGGGTGCGGCGGGCTTGGCCTTGGCCGCTGGTTTCCCGCCCGCTGAAGCGGGCTCGCCGGCGGGCTTTTTGGCGGCGGGGGCGGCTTCCTTTACCTTGGGCGGCAGCGGGGCGTCGATCAGCTTCAAGTACGACGGGTCGATGTCGTACCAGCCGATATTGAGATGGTAGTCGGCGAATTCGACCAGCGCCCGGCCGCTCATGTTGACGGTCCGCACCGTGCCATACGTGTCGCGGAAGCGGGCCAACTCGGGCCGGCCGCCATCGACCACGACGTACTTGTCCGTGTACTTCCGCTTGAGCTCGTCAATTTGGTCGACCATCGCGCGAAACAGCTCCCTAAAACCAGCCAAGATTAACCGCGAAACGGCCATTGTCGCCCAAAGTTCGCTGGCCGACAAGGACGGCCTCGGTAGTTGCCGCGACCGGCGAGGGAGCCCATAATCAAGCTCCGAAAGTTTCCTACAACCAGGAGCATTTCTCCATGCGATCCAGGCGGATTTTTGCGACGTTGGCGGCGGTGGGAGTTCTAGTGTCGACAGTGGCGGCAGTCGTCGCCATGAACCGGCGAGTATTTGCCGGGGATCCAGTGGCCCGAGCCACCGATCATCACACCGGGCGAAAACGGCAGTCCCCCCTCCGATGCGATCGTGTTGTTCGACGGCCAGGACCTCTCGGCCTGGGAACCGTCCGACACCTGGAAGATGGAAGACGGCGTGCTGACCGAAGGGCACGGCGACATCCACACGAAACAGAATTTCGGCGACATCCAGCTCCACATCGAGTGGTCGTCGCCCAATCCGCCCCGCGGCAAGGACCAGGACCGCGGCAACAGCGGCATCTTCTTCCAGGATCGCTACGAACTGCAAGTGCTCGATTCGTACGACAACACGACTTACTTTGAAGGCCAGGCCGGCTCGATCTACAAGCAGACGCCGCCGATGGTCAACGCGATGCGTCCGCCGGGTGAGTGGAATGTGTACGACGTGGTGTGGACCGCGCCGCGATTCAACGACGACGGCACGCTCAAGTCGCCAGCGTATGTCACGGCGCTCCACAATGGCGTGCTGATTCTCGATCACTTCGCAGTGCTCGGCGACACGCCCTGGCCCAACGTGCCCAAGTACGAAGCCCACGGCCCGGCCCCGCTACGGCTGCAGGACCACGGCCACCCCGTGCGGTTCCGCAATATCTGGGTCCGCGAGCTCAAGCCGCTCGAAGGCAAACGCGTCGCGGAGCCCAAGTTTCACGACCACGACAGCGGCAAAGAGTGGCTCGTGAGCGAAGGCGGCGAGCCGCCGGCGACGACCGGCGTAGATGGGGAAATCACAGTCGATGGGAAGCCACTTACTAATGCGACGATAAGTTTTTTCTCTAAAGGTGACCGATCGAAGACTCCAGTTTTTCGCACATCGGTGAAAGATGGAAAATTCCAAATCAAGAATGCCAAACCCGGCACCTTCAACGTGTCGATTCCAACGTCTGAATCTCCTCTCGTTGCGGACAAATACAAAGACGCGAATGTATCTGGATTGACTGTCGAGTTCGCGAAGGTTCCAACAAGTTGAACTTTGACTTGAAGTCAAAATAGTTGTGCGTTTAGGGACTAATCCTCACCGTCATCGACCACGGGCTGGCCCGCGCGCAGCGGAGCACCGAGTCGAGGAAGCCTTGGATGTCGCCGTCCAGGACGTTGTGAAAATTGCCCTGCTGATACTTCGTGCGGGCGTCCTTCACTCGTTGGTCGGGGTGCAGGAAGTAGTTGCGAATCTGTGAGCCGAAGCCGACTTTGGCCTGCTGCTGATACTTGGCCGCCTCGGCCGCTTCGCGCTTCTCTTCTTCGGCTCGGGCCATGCGAGCACGCAGCATCTTCCAGGCCGACGCCCGGTTCTTGTGCTGCGAGCGCTCGCTCTGGCACTGAACGACCGTGTTCGACGGGATATGCGTCAATCGAATCGCGCTCGATGTTTTGTTGACGTGCTGGCCACCCGCGCCGCTGGCGCGGAACACGTCCTCGCGGACGTCTTCCGGGTCGATCTCGATTTCGACCGAGTCGGAAATCTCGGGCGAGACGTCGATCGCCGCGAAGCTGGTCTGCCGTTTGCCTTCGGCGTTGAACGGGCTAATCCGCACCAGGCGGTGCATGCCGGTTTCGCCGCGGAGGTAGCCGTAGGCCATCGGGCCGCGGATGGCGAGCACGGCATGCGTAATGCCGGCCTCTTCGTTGTCCTGGCGCTCCATCAGCTCGACCGAGTAGCCGTTCCGTTGTGCCCAGAGCGTGTACATCCGCAGCAGCATCTCGGCCCAGTCGTTGGCGTCGGTGCCGCCGTCGCGGGCGTTGATCGTAAGCAGCGCACCGGCTGCATCGTGCCGGCCGTTGAGCAGAGCCTTGAGCTTGAGTTGCTCGATGAGCGTTTCAAGTTCGGCGATTTCGCTTGGCACCTCGGCGGCAAAGGACGGGTCCTCGCTGGCCATCTCGATCATCGCGGCGAGGTCGCCGCTGCGTTTGATCGCTGTGTCGAGGGGCGCAATGACCGACGTGAGCGACTTGCGCTCCTCGACGATCGCCTGGGCCTTCTCCTGATTGCCCCAAAAATCAGCCTCCGCCATGCGGGCATCGATCGCGGCAATGCGGTCCTTCTTGGCCGCATAGTCAAAGAGAGTCTCGGAGCTGGAGAATGCCTTCGCGGATCGCTTTGGCGCGATCGATAAATTCTTTTTCCATAGTAGATATGCCTTCCTGTGGTGGGAAATCATTATAGGCCCGGGGGTTCGGGCGGACGAGGGCGCTTGTCGCGGCAAGGGAAGGGCCCTTAAACTCGAAGAATATGTCGCGCGTCGTATTGGCCATGAGTGGTGGAGTGGATTCGAGCGTCGCGGCCCACTTGCTCACCCAAGCGGGCCACGACGTGATCGGCGTCTTCATGCGCCATGGGGAACAGTCGCCGGTCGCCTGCGCGTCGAATCCAACGGCTGAAATAGCCGGCGACCTACGCGTCGCCGGTTCCGGGTCCGGCCCGCGTAGCGGCCCGGCTATTGCTAGCTCGCCGAGCTTGCCGATCGTTTCGCGGCTCGACCATAAGCAGGGGTGCTGCACGGCGGCCGACGCGGAGGATGCGCGGCGGGTGGCCGACAAGCTGGCGATCCCGTTCTACGCGCTCAACCTCGAGCAGGAGTTCGGCCAAATCATCGACTACTTCGTCGCCGAATACACGGCCGGGCGGACGCCGAACCCCTGTGTGCAGTGCAACAACTGGATCAAGTTCGGCAAGCTGTTCGACTATGCGGACAGCGTCGGCGCCGAGTTCGTGGCGACGGGGCACTACGCGCAGCTCGAAGCGCAGGCCGACGGCAGCGTCGCCCTCGTGCGCGGCGTCGATGCGGCGAAGGATCAATCGTATGTGCTGTTCGGCATTCGGCCGGAGTTGCTGCCGCGGATGATGCTGCCCGTGGGCGGATTCGAGAAGCCAGCGATTCGCGCGATGGCCGCCGACTTGGGCCTCCGCGTCGCCGACAAAAAAGACAGCCAGGAGATTTGCTTCGTGACGCAGAATCGCTACGACGAATTTGTCCGACGGCACGCGGAAGACGATCGCAGTGGCGAGCTGGTGACGACGGGCGGCGAAGTCGTCGGCACGCATCGCGGCATCGAGGGCTTCACCGTCGGCCAGCGGAAGGGGCTCGGCGTGGCGCTCGGCGATCGGAAGTTTGTGGTGCGGATCGAGCCGGAATCGCGGCGCGTGGTGATCGGCGATCGGGACGAATTGTATCTGCGCGAGTTCACGGCCCAGGGTGCGAACTGGCTCGTGCCCGAGATCGAGTCAAAACGCTGCTTCGCCCAGATTCGTTACAACGCTGCCGCTCAACCAGCCACGATGACCGTCCTGCCGGATCGCCAGGTGCAAGTCGTCTTCGACGAACCGCAGTTTGCCGTCACTCCCGGGCAAGCGGTAGTGATTTACGACGAACCGAACAACCGGCGCGTGCTCGGCGGCGCGTGGATTGAATAAAGTTGAGAGTCGAGTGTTGAGGGTTGAGAGTAAAACTACGCTCACTTCCCGACATTGACTTTCAACCATCGACTTTCGACCCTCGACTCTCAACACTTAACCCTCAACACTTCCATGCCCAATCATTTGGCGACCGAGTCGAGTCCTTACCTTCTGCAGCACCAGAACAATCCGGTGGACTGGTATCCCTGGGGCGACGAGGCGATCGAAAAGGCCCGCCGCGAAGAGAAGCCGATCTTTCTCTCCATTGGCTACTCGGCCTGCCATTGGTGCCATGTGATGGAGCACGAGAGTTTTGAGAACGAAGCGATTGCTGCGGTGCTCAACGAAAACTTCGTCTCGATCAAGGTCGACCGCGAGGAGCGGCCCGACCTCGACCAGATCTACATGAACGCGGTGCAGATGCTCACGGGCCGCGGCGGCTGGCCGATGAGCGTGTTTCCTGACGCCCGACTTGAAGCCATTTTATGGCGGCACCTACTGGCCGCCGACCGGCCGGCAGGGCATGCCGGGTTTCGACCAGATACTTACGGCAGTGATCGACGCCTGGAAGAACCGCCGCGAACAAGCGATCACCGCCGCCGATCAGCTCACGGCTGAGATTCAAAAAGTCGGCGCTCGGCGCCGGCGGCAACACGGGAGATCTCTCGCACGAGATGATCAGCGCCGCGGTGACGCAGCTCACCCGCGCCTTCGACAGCACGTTCGGCGGCTTCGGCCAGGCGCCGAAATTCCCGCACCCGATGGATCTGCAGCTGCTGCTGGCGGTCTATTCGCGTAACCAGCAGCCGGCCCTCGTCGACATGGTGCGGCTACGACGCTCGACCGAATGGCGGCGGGCGGCATCTACGACCACCTGGGCGGCGGCTTCGCGCGCTACTCGGTCGACGCCCGCTGGTTGGTGCCCCACTTCGAGAAGATGCTCTACGACAACGCGCTTCTCGCGCGGGCGTACACGGACGCCTATCTCGTCACGGGCGACGCGAACTATGCCCGCGTGGTCCGCGAGACGCTCGACTACGTGCTCCGCGACATGACCGACCCGGCCGGCGGCTTCTACAGCACCGAAGACGCCGACAGCGAGGGCGAGGAGGGGCTGTTCTACACTTGGACGCCGGACGAGATCGATGCGGTGCTCGGCGACGAGCGGGGCGCGACGTTTGGCCGCGTGTTCGACGTGACGGACGTCGGCAACTTCGAAGGCCGCAACATTCTCAACCTGCCGAAAACGATCGAGCAATCGGCGAAGCTGCTCAAGCGGACGCCGGAGGATTTGACGGCGGAATTGCAGAAGTCGAAACAGCAGCTGTTTGACGTGCGTGAGAAGCGGGTGCATCCGGCGAAGGACGACAAAGTGATCGTCGCCTGGAACGGGCTGATGATCGACGCGATGGCCCGGGCCGGAGCGGCGCTGGACGAACCGCGCTACGTCGTCGCGGCCGAGCAGGCGGCCGAGTTTATCTTGGCAAGATGCAGTGCGACGATGCAGGAAGCGGCGGTCGGCTGCTCCACACCTGGCGCGGCGGCAAGGCGAAGCTGGACGCGTATCTCGACGACTACGCGGCGCTCGCCAATTCGCTGGTGACGCTCTACGAAGCGACCGGCAACGAGCGACTGGATCGACGAGTCGGTGCGGCTGGTCGACGTCATGCTCGACAAATTCGCCGACCCGGCCGGCGGCGGCTTTTTCTACACGGCCAGCGACCACGAGAAGCTGCTCGCACGGACCAAAGAGCTGACCGACAGTAGCGTTCCGAGCGGCAACGCGCTGGCGGCCACGGCTCTGTTGCGGTTGGGCAAGCTGCTGGGGCGCAACGAGTATCTCGACGCGGCGACGAAAACGATCGGGGCGGCCACACCGATCCTCGAGCGGGCTCCGATGGCGGCCGGCCAGATGCTGCTCGCGCTCGATCGGCTGCTCGGGCCAAGCCATGAGTTGGTCCTAGTCGGCAGTGCGAACCAGCGCCGACGTGAAGGCAGCCAACGCAGCGATCGCCCATCGCTTCTTGCCACGCTCGGTCTTCGCAACTCGACTTGCCGACGCGAACGGCAGCCAATCATCATTCGCCAGCTCTTGGACGAGCTGTTCACCGGCCGGCAGTCGGCGAGCGGCGAGCCGGTGCTCTACGTGTGCGAAAACTTCACCTGCCAGGAGCCGGCGATCGGACTCGCCGCCGTGACTGCCGCGCTCGACGAGCTGCCCTAAACGCCGCCGCTGGTGGTCGATCGCTTTTGTTGCCGCTGGCTGACCACCAGCACCAGGAAGATGGCGAAGACCTGCACCGGTAGCGGCACTTCGTCGGCGAAATTGGCGACGCGCTCGCGCGTGAGCCAGCCGGTGGGGCGGACACTGCCGACTTCGCGCTCCCCGGCAAAGCAGTTGATACGTTCGCGTGAAGAAGCCGGCTGGCTGCAGCACCCAGTTTTCGCTGGCGTCGTCCAGCGTGGCCGAGAGCTCAAATCGCCGCGACCAAAAGCCGCGTTTCACATGGCAGACGCTCTCGTCGCCGGCAAACAACTGAAAGCCGTCTTTCCACATCGACACGCGGCGGACGCTGAACTCGTGGCCGGCAATCGTGAACTCGCACCCTTCGGTCAGCAGCGACATCCGCAGCGCGGCAACCAGCGCACCGTCGCGCTCGAGATTGAAGTGGCGCGAGAACAAGCCTTGCGGCACGATGTCCCAACGATTATTGGAGTGTTGCATCGTCAATTCTCTAACGCTTGACTGGACGCGATGCAAGGCCTGGGACGGGCTGTCGGAGGATTACGATTCATCAATACGGTACCCGTCGGCGGCAACCACTGGTCGCGTAGTTACTAACACAATGCGGTACGTCGCGATTTTAGCGAATTCCCTCGATTGGCTGGGCAAATTCGTTGCATCCCGCCAATAGAGTGGTTAGTCTGAATCTTGTTGCATCGTGAGGTGGGCGTCCGTCTCATGCTATCGTTAGCACACCATTTTGAGGAGATGGCAAACAATGCGGGGTTTAGGATTAGAAGTACGATGGCAGCACGTCCTCATGGCGGTCATGCTTTGCTTCATTCAACGTTCATTCTGCGTCGACGCAATCTACGGAGCCTTAGATTGAAGCGGTCGCAACGTGCCTCAAATCATTCCATTGAGTCGGTCATGACGGCCCATTGAACGTGGCGACGTTAGTTCGGTCCGGACGGATACTTGTACGGATCCATTGGCAGTCCAGGCCCTCTCGCTTTATCGGTGCAGGACAATTCTAATATTTTCGGCACGATCTTTCGCATCGACCCAGTGGCACCGGACGTGACTCCGTCGAGTCAGGATCCCGTGAGCACCAACGGCAAGTATCGCATTCCGGCAAACAACCCATATGTCGATGACCCAAACGCTCTGAGCGCAATTCATGCGTCCGGGATTCGATCACCATACCGCTTCAGCATCGACACTCAGACTGGACTCTTGTTCTTAGGTGACGTGGGCCAAGCGTCGCGTGAGGAAGTCGACGTTGTGCGTGCGGGCGACAATTTGGGATGGCCCTATCTAGAAGGAACTGCTCCGTTTTTCTCCCTGCCAAATCCGCCTCCGGAAATGGTGGGGCCGATCGCTGAGTACACCCATGCCGATGGAGTTTCGATTATCGGAGGATACGTTTACCGCGGATCGATTCCGGCACTACAAGGAAAGTATATTTTCGGCGAGCTAAGCTATGGACCAAACGGGCGATTAGATAATCAGGGTCGATTGTTCTGGATTGATCCGTACGATGAGGCCGGTGAAGTGAAGGATTTATCAGAAAACCGGATTCACGAAATCGCAGTCGGGCCCTCTAGCTGTGCGGAATCGTACAATAGCCCGGGCGATTGCGCGATTGATGGCGTGGTGAATTCTTTTGCGGTCGACGACGATGGCGAGTTGTACGTCATCGGACTGAGAAACTCACGGACTCTCGTCTACAAAATCACCGACGCATACTTTCTACCTGACGGCGACTACAACCAGGACGGCGTCGTCGACGCAGCAGATTACACGGTTTGGCGCAACACGCTGGGGTCGACAACCGATTTGGTGCCAATGGTGATGACACCGGTGAGAGCCACGAGGTCGTTGATTTCGCTGACTATGAAGTTTGGAAATCAAACTTCGGCGCATTTATTGATCAGGGGGGTGCGGCGGCCGTGCAGGTTCCTGGTCCGCACTCGGGCGTGCATCTGCTTTTGCTTGTGGCCTGCATTGCTTGCTCAAGGTCGCGATTCGACGAATTGTTCTCAGCACCCGCACCGTGAGCGCGAGCACCAATATATTGGCGCATGCGACTGAGCATGTCTACCGGGATTTCGTTCGACGGCGGTCGACAGACGCGCCAATTTCGCAGCCTCCCCGTTCGTCTACAAGGCAGAGTTGTCCTATGCAGATAGCTCGTCCCAAGGCACCGAATTGAGTACGACAAGTGGCGTCAGCAAGCTTGCCTCACTGGTAATCATCGTCTCCCGTGTGCGTGCTGCCGCTGGCGTCGCGGTCATCCAGGCCGGCAGCGTGATCGGGATCACTCCGCGGAAACCAGTGTCTTCTTCCCCACGCTCGTCGCCCGAGCGGCGCCAAGTGCCCCGCACGTCGTCGATGTTGGCGGTGGCGGAACGCAAGAGCATGGCAACCGACCCAAGATGGGTCGGCTAGTTAGCCCGGCCATCTTGGCCGGAACCGGCCGGGCGTGGGACAGGACAAAAAAGAAACCGCCTGTTCGGAAAAAAAATTCCGGCAGGCGGCATGGGAGAGTTTGGAGGGTGAGAAGAGATCGATCAAAAGGTCGTCATAGGTTTGGTTGGGCTCCTAGCGGGTTCGCATTGCGTTCGACACCTTCTCATACGGGCCAGGGGCAAAGTGTTACCGGCATAGATACGCAAAATGTGCGTGTCGGCGAGGGAGCGTTTTTCCGCGGGATTTCGCCATAGATCGGCAAAGAGAGCGTGGATTTAGCGGATCTATGGATGCGGCAAACTGGGAGTTTTGGCGGGCAATTTGGGCAGTGGGAAGACTAGGGAGTCGTCAGCGTAGTCCCACGGTCCCGCCGCAATTCGCATTAGCTCGTACACATCGCGGTAGACTTCGGGAGTATCGTCGGAGGGCTCGGCGTTCCGGTTGACAACGTCAGGAACCGTCTGCAGTTCCAGCTTTGCGTTCAAGGCCCCGACGCTCCAAAGGAATAGGTGTGTTCGCAGCGATGTTTGATTGGTATGCGGTAACCGCGAAGTTCTAGCGGCAATCCCTTGGGTTGGTACTCAAACTGCCGGCCCGAATAGGGATCGATCGGCACGAAGGAGAGGTAGTCGGGCGACGAGTGCGTCGAGAGATTCTGGATAATTCCCGTGGTCGATCCTATAGGCGATCAATGCCAACTGTTGCCGCAGACCCAAGCTGGCGACCTGTGCATTGACCACGACTTTCTAGCCAACGGCCAAAGGAGCCGAGTCGCTCCACTTCTTCACGCAACAGTAGGGTCGTACGCAGCCAGGAATAGGGAGGGTAGTTATCCGTGGCGATGTCATGATCGCGATCGAAGCTCGATTCGTACGCAACTTGAACCCAGCGGCGAATCGAATTGCCGACGTCGTGGAGTGACATCGTCGCTCCCGCCTAGTGATTGTCACATTGGCCGAGCGTGCAGTCGAGCTTGATTGATGTGGGCGACAACGTTGTACCACTGGGCAGTTCGGATCACGAACAGATAGTCCAACAGATCCAACGCTCGGGCCCGCTCGAAAGGCAACTGGTTGGCAATGACCGGAAGGTACTCGGCGACGCTCGCTGTGCGAGTGAGCAGCGTGGATGGTTGCTTACCGAGCAAAATCTCGCGGAGAGCGAGGTAGTCGGTCACCAAAGGCTCGGGAGGAGACCAGTCGGCGAGAAATCGAATTGCCGTCAGCGTATTCCCCTTTGATTGTCGCCGCGTCGAAGACCGGAGGATAGATGACGTCGAGAGACGCGATCGCCTTGTGGATGCGCTCGGTGGTCTGGCCTGGGACGCTGGCCCAATCGACCAGGCGCGATTGGAACTGGCTGCTATTCCAGTTGACCGGCACGATGTACGTTGGCGCCGAGCCATGATTCGTTCCCAGAGTTGCAACGCCGCGAGATGATACTTCACGCATCGTCAAGTTGGTCTTGATCGGTTGCCTGCTCGCCGGCGTCACTCAACATCTCCGCAAGCGAGGTGAGGCGGTCATAAGTGGTGTTTCTTGTCTTTGGATCGAGATCGTCGAACAAATTTGTAAAGACGGCATGCTCGCTGCTCAGCGAGGCAGCTTCGTCGAGGACTGTGCGGTTCATCTCAATGCGATCGCGCAGGTATGCACTTTGTTGGGCAGGGGTCGGTTCCGCTGAAGCACTGCTCCGAACGGGCCGTGAAGGAAGCTCGATCATCTCGGCCAAGCGAACCAGTCGATCGCCAGTGGCGCGGTCGGCGGCCGTGACTTCGGACTTGTCGCGGGCGAGCCACTTGGTGATGACAGCCGATGCATCCACTGGCACAGAGTTGCCGTGAAACGAGAATTGAGTACCCAGTCCATCCGCGATGTGAGCCAGGCCTATCCGATCTTTGCCGAGAGGTAATTTACGTTCCGCCGGCAACCGCCAGGAAATGAACAGAAGCGGGATCAATGCTGCGGCGGCCACTTTGAGCCACGCGCAAGGTGAATTGCGGTCGACGATCCAGTCTGGAATGCGGAGCCAGGTCGCCGCGAAGAGTCCGATCGCCAGCGGCAACAAGAACGTGGCGGCCGATAGTTCCCAGGCCCAGATCGCAAGCCCCAAGACGCATAACGGGATCGCAATTACCATCGCGGCGAATCCAGCCACCAAGGCGCGGCGGAAGAAGAGGGAACATGCCTGACCGAGAGCCAGGCCAGTAAGAACTCCCCACGGTCCGAACAGCAGTCCTCGACTGTAGAACCCCGCGTCGTGCAATCGTTTTGTCATGTAGCGGAAGTCGATTCCATTATTGGCACCGAACAACCGTTGAATTTGCCGCCCCCATTCCCTTTGCAGGTCGTAGATACCGCTTGCGCCGAGCGCGGCTACGATCGCCAGCAGCACGATGATGGGCAGCAGCCAAACCGCGAGCCGCGCTAGCCAGACATATCGTGGCCAAGCGGCGTGCTCGGCGAGAAAGCGATGTCTTTGTCCGTGTTGGTCGGAGCAGAAGACAACGGACGCATAGAGAGCCGATGCGAACAGGCCTGCTACAAACGGAAGCAGGGTGAGTTGGCTTTCGCTGAAGAAAACATTTCTTCCGTTGGCAAAAGAGTAGAACGTAAGACAGATGATCACGATGACGGCCGGCAAGGCGAACATCGATAGCCACGACTGACGCCAGGTTTGCCAGCAGAGATGACCGAGGACACGGGCGCTGATTTGCTTCATTAGCTTGGCGAAAGGCCAACGTGCGAACAGCGAGAATGTTCTAAGCATCTTGACGACGAATGTTGATTTCGTTGCCGATGCAATGTTTTATCGACGAGCGCGGTTCGTGGCTCGTGAGCCAGCGGCGGGCAAGGAGGATGTCGATCGCGAAAACACAAGCGGCGATGGCGAGGCGGAGCGGCAGAACTCGGAAATAGGCGCTGAGTATGATCGCAGGTTGAACGAAGTAGGCGTCGGCGTTAACGGCGATACTGAGTGTTAGCGACTCGGCGCCGATTGCCAGGAGCGCGGCGAGCAAGGGTTGACGGATGAGCAGCGAGAAAAACGTTCCCCAGGCGATCAATTCAACGATCGCGAAGCCGAAAACACCGAGAGTCAGGAGCGTAAAATCGCGACTCGGCAGATTCCCGCCGCTGAGGATCGTTCCGCAAATCGTGAGAGCCACGGCTAGCGCGAGAGAACTGGTGATGGCGAACGATAGCTTGCCGGCAAAGAGCGGGAACCAGCGCGTGGGCAAGTCCGGTCGAGGTAGGAGTAGGTTTCTTCTTCGTGCTCCATCGAAAACGTCGTGGCGGCGACGCCGACGGCGTAGAGGGCGGCCGCCGCCAAGGCGATGCCGAACGCAGTCGTCACCGGATCGGAGCCTGCGCGGCCGGAGCGCAATTGTGACCGCTTGGACCAGCACCGCGAGCACGAAGGCGGCGAGCCAGAAGCTGCGGAGCGTGCGGTATTCTTTCCAGGCGAAGCGCTTGGCGATGGGGGAGAGGGTGGTTGCGCTCATCGTTCGGCCCCTTCGCTCACGCCGATCGACTGGTCGCTGAAGCGACCAGTCCGAATTTGATTCGGATCGCCGGACTCGGTGCCCGTCATGTGGGCGACGAAGATTTCTTCGAGCGACGGGGTGCGGGATTCGATCGCGGTGACGCCGGGGGCGAAACGGAGGGCGTCGAGCGCGGGTTCGTCGAGGCCGCGGAGGATGATTTCGTGCTGGCGGCCGCGGTGGCGTTGGTGGATGATCTCGGCGGCGATGGGCGGCAGCGCGGTGTGGGGGGCTTCGAGCGTGACGGTGAGCTGGCGCGTGGTCCGTTTGATTTCTTCGAGGCGGTCGACCAGCAGGATGCGGCCGGCGTGGACGATCGCCACGATGTCGGCGACGCGTTCGACCTCGCCGATTTGATGGCTGGAGAGCAGCACGGTGCGGCCCGCGGCGGCGACGTCGACCATGCTCTCGAGAAACTCGCGGCGGACCATCGTATCGAGACCCGAAGTGGGTTCGTCGAGGATCAAGAGCTCGGGCTGGTGGGCCATGGCGAGCGAGAGGGCCACCTTGGCCCGCATCCCTTTCGACATCTGGCTGAGCTTGCGGTCGAGCGGGACGCGGAAGCCCTCGACCAGGCGGCGAAACTCGAACTCGAAGCCGTCGGGATAGAAGCCGGCCGTAAACCAGCCGATTTCGGCGGCGGTCATCCATTCGTAAAGCGTCGGCCGTTCGGGCAGGTAGCCGATGCGGCGGCGAATTTCAAAGCCCTCGCGGCGGCTGTCGAGGCCGAGCACGCGGACATCGCCGGCGGTGGCGTCGGTGAGGCCGAGCATCAGGCGGATGGCGGTCGTTTTGCCGGCGCCGTTCTCGCCCAACAGGGCGAAGACGACGCCAGGCGGCACGGCGAGTGAGACGTCGTCGAGCGCCGTGTGTTTGCCGTAGCGTTTAGTGACGTTGGTGAGTTCGATGACGGATTGCATGTTCGACTCCCAAATCAGGAATTGATGATTGTTGATGGATGATTGATGATGTTGGAGGCGAGATCATCAATCATCGATCATCAATCAACCTTTCTGTTTACTGCGTCGCGCGGCGATCGATTCGGCGCGGATTAGTTGTTCGATTTCCTGTGGCTCGAGACCGCTATTGGCGGCTTCTTCGAGAACCATCCGCAGGCGTGCGCGGATCAGCTTGGTTCGTTCGGACTGGCACAATCGCCGGGCGTTGTCGGCGACGGCCAATCCAGTCCCACGGATCGCCGCGAGCACACCATCGTCCTGCAGCTGGCGATAGGCGCGGGCGACGGTGTTGGGATTGATCGCCAGTTCGCGGGCCAGCTCGCGGACGCTGGGGATCAGCTCGCCGGGGGCGAGCGCACCGTCGGCCACCGCAAATTTCAATTGGCGGACGATTTGCTCGTAGACCGCCAATCCGTTGTGGGCGTCGATTTGGAAAAACACAGGGTCACCGCGAGGTTGCGCGAAGCGAATGGCCCGGTCGACGGGACCGGCGTGTGTACTACCGTACTAGTACGGTATCACTTGCCAGGGAACTCGTCAAGTGATTGCGTCGATCGGCGTCGGCGGCGCGGCGGTACAAACTCCGCGACCGTCAAAGAGTGCGCCGCTTCGCTCGGGTCCCAGCGTCACCCGCCGCCCGGCTGGCAATCCGAACAAATTTACTTGACTTTCCAGATTGCAATGGATAGGCTCAACACTTCGCACTGCAAAATGGACGTTGCAGCGACCCGCTCTTTTCCTTATTAGTCGCTCCAGATCGAAGCAAGTCAGCAGCTGGAAGGTGTGTCGGCACCCGCAGGTGGGCGCCTCAAACGGCCTGTTCCGAGCGGACTGGCCGCATCACAATTTTGCACTGGTGAACGCCGCGCGTCGCCGCGCAGACCATTCGAGAAAGGTACGAATCCTATGATGCGCCGATTGTTTTCCGCGTTTGGTCTTGGTAACTCGGCCCCACTTCGCAAGGCGCCTCGCCGAGGGAGCAGGCGTTCGGGCGGGACTCGTCTTGGTACGCCTTGGATGACGTCGCGCACGCACCTTTCGCTGGAGTGCCTGGAATCTCGCGTCGTGTTGAGCGCCAATCCGGTGCTGACGCCCACCCAGAATCTGTTTATGGCAGAGGGCTTCCAACAGACCCTTCCTTTTCTTGCCCGATTTACGGACGTGATGGACACGGACACGCAGTTGTTCACGGCGTCGATTGATTGGGGGGATAGTACTGCGATCACCAACATCGACGCGACGGGTATAGGTGATGGCCGCTTGGTTTACACCTCGCCGACGAGCGATGTGGGTGCCTTGATCAGCGGTCAGGTCACGGCCCAGCATATCTACGCGGCCAGCGGCACTTATAACGTAACGTTGACCCTTTTCGACGGGTTGGGCGGTTCCGACATGGAAGAGTTTGGGATTGAAGTCTTCCCATTTGCGACCCCCGAGCAGCTCTCGGTAAGTGGCAATTCTGCAACGAACGAAGGGAGTCCGTACACGTTGTCGATTCTGAGTGACTTTGGCGTAAATAACGTCACTTCTTATCGAGTCAGTTGGGGCGACGAGATTCAGACCGGGGTTAGCAGCAACTCGGTCAACCACACTTACGCAGATGACGAAATGCTGTCGTCCTGGATCGGTAATCAGGTATTTGGTGGAACCAAATATCAGGTGTTTGTTGCTGCCACGCTCAGCAACGGCGAGACCTACTTCGGCAACGGCGGGGTCTTACTCACGGTCAACGACGTAGCGCCGATTTTCACGATTGGCGGTGCCAGCAGCGTCGCCGCGGGAGACGTGTATACGCTCAATCTCGCGACGATTGATCCGGGCGTCGATCAGACCCAGGCATGGGTGATCGATTGGGATTTTGTCGGCGATGTAAACAATCCGGCTGCTACCTTCAATTATGGCGGGGCAGAGATTATCTTCGGCGATCCGTCGACTGCAACGCACGTTTACACAGACGATGGCGCCGTACACACAATTGTAGCATTCGCCATTAACGACGACGGCCTCCAGGCCTTCAGCAACGCCCACGAAGTAACGGTAGGCTCCGTGCCGACGGCCGACGCGGGCGGCCCCTATACAACAATCGCCGGCGCGGCGATCACGCTCGCGGGAGTGGCCTCGGGCGGCACCGGGCCTTACTCGTTTGCCTGGGATTTGGACGGCGATGGAATCTATGGCGAGACGGGCGGCGCGGCTGGCAACGGCAATGAAAATGTCGCCGCACCGGTCTTCAATCCCAACGGATTCACCGGCACCCGGACTGTGCGTCTCAAGGTTACTGACTCTTCGAACACGACCAGCGAGGAGTCGACTTCAACTGTCGAAGTGCTTGCTCAAGGCGCACTGGTCGTCGACGGAAATCTGCACGTCGTCGGCAGCAGCACGCTCGGCGACAATGTGTCGGTCACGCTCAGCGGCGGCAACCTCAGCATCCAAACGGGCAACGGCACGCCCGTGTTGTTCCCCGTCGGATTCGGTCGGCAATGTGCAGATTCGCACCGGCGGCGGTAACGACGTCGTCCTAATCGCGGCCAATGTCACCACCAACTTCACGATCGACGGCGGCGACGGCAACGACATCCTGGTCGGCGGCGGCGGAAACGACGTCCTTTTGGGCGGCGCGGGCAACGACCTGCTGCTGGGCGGCGGTGGCAACGACGTCGCTCGTCGGTGGCGGCGGAGTCGACATCATGGAAGGTGGCGCCGGACGCGATTTGATGATCGGCGGCGTGGGGAACGACATCCTGCTGGGTGGCGGCGATGATGACATCATCATCGGCGGCACCACCGTCCACGACAACAACGTCAACGCACTGAACCTGATCATGGCCACCTGGACGTCTGGCGCCAGCTTCAACGATCGGGTCGCCGCTTTGACCGGCGGCGGCGGTCTGCTGCAGGCGAATGTCAACGTGCTGAACGACAACAGCCTCGACATCCTCACCGGCGGCGGCGGGCGCGATCTGATCTTTGGCGACACCAATCCGTTCGACGGCTCGTTCGACTTGATCGCGCTGCAGAACGCGCAGGATCGGCTGATTGCCTTGAACTAGCCGACAGAACCACCCGGCGGACCACCGCTGCGGCACTGCAATCTGCCGGGTCGTCCGACTTTGCCGGCTCGAAATATGCGCAAAAACCGGCCCTTCGGCGCCCTTTTCCCCCTTGGCGCCGCGTATGCTACGATAGAGCATTGACACTTGTAGGCCGGTGACTTTGCCGGCGCCCAGGCGGAGTGTCTCTTTACCATTTCGCCAGCACTATATTATAGGGCGCCGATCATCCGCGCACCCGGTTCGCCGGGCGCAGCAGCCGGGCGGATTGTCGGTTCGACCCGCCTACTCCCACCGTCATCAGCACCGTCATCAGCACACACTAGCGAAGAAGCCTACCATGTCGATCCGCGTCGCGCTCCACCATCGCACCGAGTACAAGTACGATCGTCTCACGGAGCTTGGCCCCCAGGTCGTGCGCCTGCGGCCGGCGCCCCATTGTCGGACCCCGATCCGCGCCTACTCGCTGAAGATTTCCCCGCCGGGTCACTACCTCAACTGGCAGCAGGATCCGTATGGCAATTACCTCGCGCGGCTCGTGTTCAACGAACAGGTGACCGAGCTGGTGGTCGAGGTCGAACGTGCAGGCCGAGATGACGGTCATCAATCCGTTCGACTTTTTCCTGGAACCGACGGCCGAGATGTTTCCGTTTTCGTACACGCCGACGCTGCTCAAGGACCTGATGCCGTTCTTGCACGTCGGGCCGGTGATGGACGATTCGCCGCTGGCCGTTTTCATGCGGACCATCGATCGCACGCCGCGCAAAACGATCGACTTCCTGGTCGAGCTGAACATGCAGCTCAAGGACGCGATCGGCTACGTGATCCGAATGGAACCGGGCGTGCAAACATGCGACGAGACGCTGGCGAAGCGCACCGGCTCCTGCCGCGACTCCGGCTGGCTGCTGGTGAACATCCTGCGCCACATGGGTTTTGCGGCCCGGTTTGTCTCGGGCTACTTGATTCAACTCACAGCCGACGTGAAGTCGCTCGACGGGCCGAGTGGGCCCGAGAATGATTTCACCGACCTGCACGCCTGGGCCGAAGTTTTTCTGCCGGGTGCCGGCTGGATCGGCCTCGACCCCACGAGCGGTCTGATGGCCGGCGAAGGGCACATTCCGCTGGCCTGCACGCCCGAGCCGATCAGCGCCGCGCCGATCACGGGCACCACGTCCGAGGCGGAATGTGAATTCCACGTCGAGATGAGCGTCGCGCGGATTCACGAAGACCCGCGCGTCACGCTCCCCTACACCGACGACCAATGGCAAGCGATTCAAGCCTTCGGCCACAAGGTGGACGAGCATCTCACGGCGGGCGACGTGCGGCTCACCATGGGTGGCGAACCGACGTTTGTCTCGATCGACGACATGGAAGCCGACGAGTGGCGGACCGCCGCGGTCGGGAAGCACAAGCGGCGCCTGGCGGGCGATCTGATGGGTCGGCTCAAGAACCGCTGGGCACCGGGCGGGTTGTTGCACCTGGGCCAGGGCAAATGGTATCCCGGCGAGCAGTTGCCACGGTGGGCGTTGAGATGCTATTGGCGACTCGACGGCGAGCCGATGTGGCGCGACGAATCGCTGTTTGCCGATCCGCTCGTGCAGGGGCCACACACCGCAGATGACGCCCGCAATTTCGGCCGCGAGCTGGCGGCGCGGTTGGGCGTGAATCCCGAGTTTGTATCGCACTGCTACGAAGATGCGCTCTACTACACCTGGAAAGAACGACGCCTGCCGACGAACGTCGACGTTCGCGATTCGAAGCTCGAAGACAAGCAGGAGCGCGAGCGGATCGCCCGCGTGTTTGAGCAAGGGATCACGGCGCCGGTCGGCTGCGTGCTGCCGCTGCGGAAATTGTGGTGGCTCGCCGAGCCGGTTTGGGAGAGCGGCACCTGGGTCGTGCGGTCGGACGAAATGTTTCTCACGCCCGGCGATTCGGCGATGGGCTTCCGTTTGCCGCTGCAATCGCTGATGTGGTACAGCGGAATCAAGCAGGAGCTGATCGGCTACGCGATGGACCCGATGGAAGCCCGCTTGCCGCTGCCGGAGCACGATCGGCTCCGCGAGGAGTTGTTTGCTCGCAGTGCGGCTTGGGCCCACAAACGGCAGCCGGTGCTCGTGGGCGGCGGTTCGAGCGATGGCGGTTCAGGTCACGGCGGGGAAGGGCACTTCCCGGGCGGTAATGGCAAAACGCACGATCCGTTTGCGGATCCGCGTGATTCCACTGATTCCTCACTGCCTCCAGGCGGCGAGGCATCGAACGTGGTCCGCACCGCGCTGTGCATCGAGCCGCGCGGCGGCGTGATCCACATTTTCATGCCCCCCTTGGATCGGCTCGAAGACTATCTGGAGCTCGTGTCGGCGATCGAAGACACGGCCGCGGCGCTGTCGATGCCCGTGGTAATCGAGGGCTACATCCCACCGCACGACGCGCGGATCGACCATATCAAGGTGACGCCCGACCCCGGCGTGATCGAGGTGAACGTCCACCCGGCGCTCAGTTGGGAAGAGCTGGTCGACATTACCACAAGCGTCTACGAAGACGCCCGGCTCGCGCGGCTGGGCACCGAAAAGTTCGACCTCGACGGCAGCCACACCGGCACCGGCGGCGGCAACCACGTCGTGTTGGGCGGACCGACGCCGGCCGACAGCCCGTTCATTCGCCGCCCCGATTTGCTGCAAAGCCTCGTGGCGTACTGGCACAATCACCCGTCGCTCTCCTACTTGCTCTCGGGCATGTTTATCGGTCCGACCAGCCAGGCGCCGCGCGTGGACGAAGGTCGCCGCGACTCGACGTACGAGCTCGGCATCGCATTCGAACAGGTTCCGCCGGGCAGCAACTGCCCGCCGTGGCTGGTGGATCGCGTGTTCCGGCATCTGCTCGTCGACGGCACCGGCAACACGCATCGCAGCGAGTTCTGCATCGACAAACTGTTTTCGCCGGATAGCTCGTCGGGCCGCCTGGGGCTCGTGGAATTTCGCGCGTTCGAGATGCCGCCGCACGCGCGGATGAGCCTCGCGCAACAGGTGCTCTTGCGGGCGCTGGTGGCGCGGTTCTGGGAGCAGCCGTATCGCGGGCGGCTCGTGCATTGGGACACGACGCTGCACGACCGCTTCATGTTGCCCCATTTCGTCTATCAAGACTTCGAAGACGTCGTCGCCGAGACGCGGGCCGCCGGCTTCGAGTTGGACATGAGTTGGTTCGCGCCCCACTTCGAGTTCCGCTTCCCCGTGATGGGTGAGCTCGCCGAGCGGAGCACGCATCTCGAGCTGCGCAAAGCAATCGAGCCCTGGTATGTGCTTGGCGAAGAGCCGGCCGGCGGCTTCACCGCGCGGTACGTCGACTCGAGCGTCGAGCGGCTGCAAGTGAAGGTCCAAGGAATGACCGAGTCGCGACACATCATCACCTGCAACGGCCGCAGAGTGCCGCTCCATCCGACGGGAACACAAGGCGAATTTGTCGCCGGCGTGCGCTATCGGGCCTGGCAGCCGCCGAGTTGCCTCCACCCGACGATCCCCGTCGACGCACCGCTCAATTTCAATTTGATCGACACATGGCAGGGCCGATCGCTGGCCGGCTGCACCTATCATGTCGGCCACCCGGGCGGTCTCAACCCGAGCACCTTCCCGGTAAATGCCTTTGAGGCGGAGAGCCGGCGGGCGGCGCGGTTCTTCCGGATGGGCTTCGAAGGTGGTATCCTGGCGACGCCGGCGGACGAGCTAAATTCCGATTTCCCGATGACGCTCGACCTCCGCCGCGGACGGAACCGATAGAATGAGGGTATTCGGGGTGGAAATGTCTCATCTCGACGACTAACCTTCTAGGCGCTTGAGGCGGATAACCTACGTGTCAGTTTCGGAGATGCGCTCGGACATTGGACTGTTCGGCAAGTACGCCGGCGTTCCGAATCACTACGACGAGGTGCTTGCCGCTCCCGGTAAGCTCCGACCGCATTGGCGTCGATTTGCTCAACTGACCGGCGCGCTCGGCGGCGAGGAATATGGTCGCCGCTGGGGCCAGGCCCATCGACTACTAGAACAAAACGGGCTGACCTACCCCGACCCCGGCGATCCGTCCAGCCAGCGGCGGCCCTGGGAGCTCGATCCCTATCCGTTTCTGCTCCCGGCCGACGAGTGGCGTTCGATCGAGGCGGCGCTGCGTCAGCGGGCAACACTGCTCGACACGGTGCTCCGCGACGTCTACGGTCCGCAGGAGCTGTTGCAAGGCGGCCTGCTCCCGCCGGAGCTCGTCTATCGTCACCCCGGCTTTCGCTTGCCGTACTGCGGCCAGTCGCCGCCCCACGGGCGCTTCCTCCATTTCTACGCGGCCGATCTTACGCGCTCGCCCGATGGCAAGTGGTGGGTACTCGCCGACCACACCGAAGCGCCGGCCGGCGTCGGCTTCGCGCTCGAGAACCGGTTGGCACTTTCGCGGATGCTGCCCGAAGTCTTTCGCCAATGCCAGGTCGAGCGACTCGCGCCGTATTTCGTCGCCGTGCGCGAAGTGCTGGCCCGACTGGCGCCGCAACATTTTCGCGATCCGCGGATCGTCATCCTCACGCAAGAAGCGGGCGGACATAACTATTTCGAAGACGCATATCTTGCCCGCTACCTGGGCTACACGCTGGCCGAGGCGGGCGACCTCGCCGTTCGCAACAACCATGTGTTCATGAAAACGCTCGGCGGGCTGCTCCCGGTCGACGTCCTGGTGCGGCGTCCCAACAGCGATGACTGCGATCCGCTCGAGCTCTCAGAGCGCTCGGCGTTCGGCGTGGCCGGGCTGATGAACTCGGCTCATACCGGTCGCATCGCGGTCGCTAACACGCTCGGCAGCGGCCTGGTCGAGTCACCAGCGTTCATGGGTTTCTTGCCGAACTTGTGCCAGGCGCTCCTCGACGAGCCACTCTTGATGCCGGGCGTTGCCAGCTGGTGGTGTGGCGACGAGAAGTGGCGACAATATGTGCTCAGCCGAGTCGACCAGCTCGAGATCCAATTTGCATATCGTCGGCGGAGCTCCGAAACTTCTTCGACCCAAGCGCTCGTCGGGCTGACGCCCGCGGAGCTGCGCGACCGCATCGTCGCCAGCCCGGCAGACTACATCGGCCAGGAGCGCGTGAGCCGCTCCACCGCTCCGACTTGGAATGGCGGCGCAGCCCAGCCGGCGTACGTGTCGCTCCGTGTGTTTGTCGTGGCGAGCGACGACGGCTACACGGTAATGCCCGGCGGCCTCACGCGCGTTTCGTCCTCCGTCGATTCACTGCGGCTGTCGCTCGTCGAGGGCCATCACAGCAAGGACACCTGGGTCCTCTCGGACGGCCCGGTGATGCCGGTCACGCTGCTCAAGACTTCCGACGATGATGTGCCGCTGCGGCGCGGCGGCGTGGATCTCCCTAGCCGCGTGGCCGAGGATTTCTTTTGGCTTGGTCGCCAGGCGGAACGGGCCGAATCGCTCGCGCGCTTGCTGCGGACCATCACCATCCGCTTGACCAGTGAATCCGACAGCGCGTCGCTAGCCGAACTGCCGAGCTTGCTGCGCGTGCTGGCCGAAGGGGGACAGATCGAGCCGGGCTTCGTCGTCGACGAGATCAAATTGCGTCTGCCGGCGATCGAGCGTGTGCTGCCCATTTCCGTATTCGACGACCAACAGTCCCACACGCTGCGGTCCATGGTGAGCCGCCTCGCCCACCTGGGCGCCATTGTCCGCGATCGCATCTCGCTCGACACCTGGCGAATCCTGCGGCAGATGGACGAGCAATTCTGGCCTTCGTCCACGGAGGCGGACCTCGCCGACATGCTCGAGAAGATCGACGCGCTGCTGCGGAATCTCTCGGCCTTCACGGGGCTAGCGCTGAGAAAACATGACCCGCACGCAGGCCTGGCAGTTTTTGCAGCTGGGCCGACGGATGGAACGGGGGCTGCAAACGTCGAGCCTGATTCGGATCATGCTGCGGTCCGGTGGTGCGACGGAGTATGCCGTGCTCGAGGCCCTGTTGGAAGCGGCCGACAGCATCATGACCTATCGCTCGCGGTACTTGGCGCGCTTGCAATTGGGCCCCGTGCTCGACTTGCTGCTCACCGACGAATCGAATCCGCGTTCCGTGGCGTTTCAACTGGCGAACTGCGCGGCCCACGTCGCGCAGCTACCGCGTGACGCGGAAGGAGCGACGGAATCGCCCGAGCAACAACTGGTCACGGCGCTGGTCGATATGATCCGCGGCGTTGACAGCCAGACCCTGGCCCGCGACTATATCGAGGGCGACACGGAGCAGCTCGACTGGCTGTTCATGAAACTCGAATCGACGCTACCCAAGTTGTCCGACGCGGTATCGCATCGGTATTTGATCCACGTGGGACCCACCCAGCGGCTGGCGGAAATCGGCGACGCCGACCTCGTGCCGCGTGAAGAACTGGCCGACTAGCAGCCCCACGAGGGTCACCGCGAGCCAACAATGTAGAGCTGACATAGAGCCATCGACAATGCGTTACAACATTCGCCACACCACGCTCTACGCGTACACCGACCCGGTGCCCGTCTGCCATAACCAGGTCCATCTCACGCCGCGCGACACGCCGGCCCAGTCGTGTCGCGAGCACCGCCTGGCAATCGAGCCGCAACCTTCGATCCGCGCCAAACGCCGCGACTACTTCGGCAACGACATTGAGTTCTTTTCGATCCAGGAGGCGCACGACGGACTTAGCGTCACGGCGATGAGCCTGGTCGATGTCGCATCGCCCGTGCTGAAAAAAGGCGTGAAGACGCCGGCCTGGGAGGAAGTCGTTACCGGAATTCCGCGGAACTTGAGTCCGCCGGGACTAGCCGTCTATTATCTCACGCTGCCCTCGCCGAGGATTCGTCCGTCCAAAGGGCTCGCCGATTACGCGCGATCCAGCTTTCCGGCCCAGCGGCCGATCTTCGATGCCGTGCTCGATTTCACCGCCCGCATCCACAACGACTTCACGTTCGACGCGAAAGCGACCACCGTCCACACACCGCCCGAAGAGCTGCTCGAGTTGCGTCGGGGCGTGTGCCAGGATTTTGCCCACTTGCAGGTCGCATGCCTGCGTTCGCTCGGGCTCGCGGCCCGGTACGTGAGCGGATACGTGGCCACGACTCCGCCGCCCGGCATGGCGCGGCTCGCGGGGGCCGACGCGTCGCACGCCTGGGTGAGCGTATTCTGCGGCCCCTTGGGCTGGGTCGACTTCGATCCCACCAACGACGCGGTGGTGGGCGACCTGCACGTCACGGTCGGCTGGGGCCGCGACTACGGCGACATCTGCCCGATCCAGGGAGTCTTCGTTGGCGGCGGGCACCATAGCATGAAAGTCAGCGTCGACATGATCCCGCTACCAGCGATCAAGTAGCGGCCTTTCGCTGTTCCGGAATGCAGATCGTAGCTGGGGTGGCATGCCAGGAGCTTCCAGCGACGGGCGTGGCGGAATCCTGGTACAGACAACCACGCCCTTCGGTGAAACCTCAGGGACGTGCCACCCGTCGCGGGACCGAGCCATTACTATTTCCCCGCGTCGCGAGCCGAGCGGCGCAGGCCCGCGAGTCGATCGCGGAGCGAGAAGGCGTGCGGCTGATGGAGGCCGGCCGAATGCTCCGGCTGGCTGGAATCGACGAGTGCGCGAGCGGGCTCTTTCCGAGCTGGCGGCGATTCGATCTCGTTGGAGCGCGGTTTCTCGACGCGCGGCGCACCGCTGCCATCATGCGGCGGAAGTTCGCCGTCTTCCGGCTTGCGACGCGGCGGCGGAACAGGAAACACCTTGCCCAACGGGCCAGCCAACAGCGCGGGCAGCATCACCAGCTCGGCGACCATGCCGGCTGTGAGAATCGACAGCATCAGCCAGCCCATCCGCTGCGTCGGCGTAAACGTGCTGAAAACGAACACCGACAGGCTCAAACCGCTGATCATGGCCGCTTGGATCGTGGGCGGCGCAGTGCCGGTATGCAGATCGGATCGCCGCGCGGCGGTCGCGCAGGCGGAACAAATCCTTCCGATACCAAGTTAAATAGTGAATCGTGTCGTCCACCGCCACGCCCAGCGCGATGCTCGCAGCCATCATCGAGCCAATGTCGATGTTGATATGCAACCAGCCCATCGCGCCAAAAATCACAAGCACGGGCAGCACGTTCGGCAGCATCGCCACCATTCCCGCCAGCACGCCGCGAGACACGAACATCAACAGCGGCGTGATCGTGACAAACGACCAGAAGGAGCTCTGCATCAGGTTTTCCAAGAGCGCCCGCTGCGCCTTGTAGACGATCGGCACGACACCGGTGTACACGGCCGAGACCGTGTCCGCACTCGGCGGTCCGTGGCTCACGGTGAAGCCGAGTTCGCCCGGGCTGACGCCGCGAGCATCGACCAAATTGATTCCCGCCTGCTTCAGCTCGTCGACTTGCGCGTCGGTGAAGGGTCCGGTGAGCACCACGCTGTCAAACTTCTTGAGTGCCGCGAACAATTTGGTTCGCTGTTCCGCATTGAGCGTGCCCAAGTCGTACGATGCATATTGCAACTTCAGCCGGGCATTCTTCAGAAACAGCTTCCACGAGTCGGCAAAGACCTGTTGCGGGACAATCGGGCCGGCTGGCTTCGCGTCGCTCTCGACGACTTCCGCACCGCGCGGATCCCAAATGCAAACAGTATCGCCGGCAAACGATTTGCCGGGATGCTGAGCAATGAGCTGCCGCAACACCAGCTGCCGCAGCCGCTGAGCCGCCAGCACCGGCTCGACGATCGCTCGCACATTCTCCACGAACAGCCCGTAGTCGAGATCGCGGAACGCCGCCGCGCGCAGACTCACACGCCACAACTCGGCCCCGTCCGAGCCGTCGGTGGCGAGATAGCCGCTCTTGGTGAGATTCTTGTGGCTGGCTTCCAATTGGGCATTGGTCGTCGTGCGCCGGCCGACCGCAAACACATCGCGCCCCTCGGGCAGCGACGGTGCAAAGGTCGCCGCGGCCATCGCCGGGCCGACGAAGTCGCGGCCCTCGGGACCGATCTCGCGCTCGATCGACTCTTGAATCCACGAGACGGCTTCCATCCGTTCCAGGAAGGAGAGCGTTTCGGGGACATCCTCGATCGCCACGTTGCCTTCCATGGGACGGATCATGTCTTTCGGGAAGCGGACGACCACTTCCATCGGCACGAGCCGGGCGACGTTCTGCTCGAGCCAGCGGTAGTCCTGCCGCACGCGGGCCTGACTATCGAAGAGTTTGAGCAAGTCGATCGAGGTATGCATCATCGTGACGCCATACCCCACAAAGCCAATGAACAGCACGCAGCCGATCGTCACGGCCCGGTTATAGCGGATCAAGAAGCCGCTCACCGCCGACCAGACATCCTCCGACCACATCGTGCCGGCGTGAGGATCGTAGTGCCGATTGTGGTGCTCGTCGTCGTCTTTTTTCTTCTTCGGCAGCCAACTCCGATTCGGCCACATTTGCAATGCCGCGGGCAGCAACAAGAACAACATGACGAGCATCACGAGCACGCCAATTGCCGAGAACACGCCAAACTTGCGAATCGGCTCGATGTCGCTCACGTACAGCGAGCCGAGCCCGATGCCGGTCGTCACCGAGCACAAGAGTGCGGGTTTCCAACCGAGCCAGAGCGCTTGCCCCGGCGCGCCTTCGAGGCCGTGTTCTTTGAGCGCCTCGCGATAGTAGTTGATCAGATGGATCGAGCCCGAGATCGCCAGCACGTAGAGCAACGACGGCATCGACATCAGCACGGCATCCATCGTGTTGCCCGACCAATAGACGATCGAAAGCCCGGCCGCCGCGCTGAGCATGCCGCAGCCAAACACGATCGCCGTGAGTCGCACGCTGCGCAGCGACCACCAGGCGAGGAGAATTCCGAGCACGCCCGAGATCGAGCCCAGGCGGGCGATCGTGCGGCCGCCTTCTTCGTCGATCGCCACGTTTTCGACCGGCGGACCGCCCAAATGGACCGAATCCTGCGGAATGCCACACTGGTCGAGCGCTTCCCAAAGTATGCCCGGCTTCCGTCGCCAGGGCAGTTTGCCGTCAGCGACAGTCCGCGCGAGCACGCCGCGAAAGTCTTTGATCGCGGTGTCGGAGAGCATCACGACGATGCAGGTTTGCTTGTCATCGGG
This sequence comes from uncultured Planctomycetota bacterium, assembly GCA_963847905.1. Lineage (GTDB taxonomy): Bacteria > Planctomycetota > Planctomycetia > Pirellulales > Lacipirellulaceae > DASYDU01. Next base: position 103,623 of record CAWKBP010000016.1, read on the forward strand.
GCCGATCAGCACGCCCTTCAATCGCCCATGTGCTTCGGCGTACGGAACCTCCGACGGCTTCGACGTCAAATCGTCGAGCAGCCGCCGGGCGGTGGTCACCGCCTGGAACATGCCCTTGTAGCCAGCTGGCTGGCCGGGGAGCGGTTTGACGTCGCCGTTGGGACCGAGCAGAAATTTTGCCAGTCGCTCGATCCGCGGATCGTCAGGCTTGGCATCTGGGAATTCCGGGTTGTCGCCAATCGTGCAGCCGTCCCAACTGATCAGCACGAATTGGTCGGCGATGAAGTGTTGTCGAAACCAGCGGAGCTCGGTCGTTTCGGTGAAATCCTTGGGGAGCCAATCCTGCACTTTATTCGAGTTGCTCTTGATCGCCTTTTGGGCGCCCTGCAGCAGTAGCGGCGTGGCGAAGGCGAACAACATCAGAATCAGCAGCGAGTACCGCGCGAAAAACGGCTTCGATTTAGTCATTTCGCGTTTGCTCGGGGGTCGCGGGGCGTGTGGCGTCGTGCCGCCGCGTCCTGCGGTTGGCGACAGATCAAGTTTTGGCCGGACACTTGCCGGCCAGGACACGAAGAATGGAACGATTGCTGGCGTCGTCCATCAACACTAACCGATTGGCGTTCGATCCTGAACGCCAGCGCGAGGCTCGCTCGTGCCGGAAATCTGCCGGTTAATGGGACGCTACCATCTTAAACCCGGGAACCACCGTGTGTCGAGGCGAGCTAGCCAGTCATGGCAATTCGCCACCGGAGCGGTAATAATTGAGGTTTACCTCGCCCGGTGAGTTGGTTGGCGAGATGCTTGTCCTCCCGCGCGGAAATCTCAGGTGGAACGCCGATGCGACAGTTTTTGCTCACGATCATTGCCGGTTGGGTAGTTTGGGTTGTTAGCCCGACGGTGCTGGCAGAGGAAACCAACGCACTCCCAACCGCGATGTCCGCTCCCGCCCAGTGGCCGGCACCCACCAATGTTTCGCAGCCCTGGACCCGCTGGTGGTGGCTAGGCTCGGCCGTCGACGACGAGAATCTCACTCGGCTCCTCGAGACCTATCAGGCGGCCGGCCTGGGCGGCGTCGAGATCACATCGATCTATGGCGTACAAGGAGCCGACGACCGGGAGCTGCCGTTTCTCTCGAAGGAGTGGGTCGCGGCGTTGCGGCACTCGGTGCTCGAAGCCAAGCGGCTCGGCATGGGGGTCGATCTGCCGACCGGCTCCGGCTGGCGAACCGGTGGACCGAGCGTCACCGACGATGACGCCAACACCGAACTAGTTCTCACCACCCGCGCGATCGATGGCGGCAAACTCGTCGAGCTCACCTTTGACAATCCACCCCAAGCGCTCGTGGCAGTCGGCGACGATGGTCAATCCGTCGACCTCAGCGAACAAATCACGGGCGGCAAGCTAGCATGGGAAACGCCCCCGGGCAAATGGACGCTCTACACCGCGAGCCAGCGCTGGTCGAAGGACAATGTCAAACGCCCAGCCCCCGGCGGCGAGGGCAAAAACATCAACCCACTCTCCCGGCGTTCGATCGAACACTTCCTCGACTTTTTCGGAAAGGCGCTCGGCGATGTGCCGGCCGCGGGCATTCGCGCCCAGTTCCACGATTCCTACGAGTACGAAGGCAATTGGTGCGACGACTTCTTCGCCCAGTTTGAGACGCGACGCGGTTACCGGCTGCAGGACCACTTGCCGGCGCTCCACGGCGATGGCAATCCGGACGACGTCGCCCGCGTCAAACACGACTACCGCGAGACCGTATCCGACCTGATCCGCGACAACATGATCGGCCCGTGGACCGAATGGTCACACGAAAACGGTATGCTCTCGCGCAACCAGTCGCACGGCTCGCCGGCCAATTGGCTCGATCTCTACGCGACCTGCGACATCCCCGAGATCGAAAGCTTTGGTCGGCTCAAGGGTGGCGACACCAATCCGCTCGTGTTCAAGTTCGCCTCGTCCGCCGCAAACGTCACCGGCAAGCCGCTCGTCTCCAGCGAGTCGGCCACCTGGCTCGAAGAACACTTCAACGAGACGCTTGGCGAGGTGAAAGAGATCGTCGACCGCTTGTTCCTCGGCGGCGTCAATCACATCTTCTACCACGGCACCGCCTACTCGCCCGCCGACGCCGCCTGGCCGGGCTGGCTCTTCTATGCCTCGACCGAACTCAATCCGCAGAACCCGATCTGGCGCGACTTCGTGGCGCTCAACCAGTATGTCACTCGCGTGCAATCCGTGTTGCAGTCCACCAAACCGGACAACGACATCCTGCTCTACTGGCCAATCCATGATTATTGGCAGGACCCCAAAGGGTTTGCGCAAGGATCTCCGCGTACACAATAGTCGCGATTGGCTGGACGCAGCGATTTTGGCCGCATCGCAAAGTGGCTCTATGACCGAGGTTATTCGTTCGACTACGTATCCGACAGGCAACTATTGGAGTGCACTGTCGTGGATGGTCAAATCCGAACCCCGGGCGGGACCTACGCAATGGTATTGGTCCCGGGGACGCAACGAATGCCACTTGAGACCGCGCGAAAGTTGAGCGAGCTGGCCGAAGCCGGGGGACTAGTAGCATTTCGAGGATTTCCAAGCGAAGCACCCGGCTTGCAATCTCCCGAGAAGCAGCAGGAATTTCGCGACTTGACTAATTCGTGGATCAGAGGAAGGCGTGCGACCAATACGGATGGCCACCATGGTGTCATGAAGGCGACGGATTTACCCGCGAACGCTTGCCGCGCTCGAAATTCGGCAAGAAGCTTGGAGCGAAGATAAGCATCTGCGGTTTCAGCGGCGTGCTTGGGGCGATGGTCATCTCTACTTCATCAAGAACAACACCGAACAGCCTTTCGATGGGCGTATCGAACTGGCCGTCAAGTTTACTGCGGCCGTACTTATGGATCCGCTCAGCGGTCAGATTGGCCTGGCCGATGTTGAGGCGACGTCAAACGCGATGCGGCTACAGCTAAACCCGGGCCAGACGATGATCGTCAAAACGTATCGTCGGAAGGCCGATTCGCCGGAATGGAAGTATCAGTCCGTTGTCGGCCAACCCACTCCGCTCGACGGCTTGTGGGGCGTCGAATTCATCGAGGGCGGACCCGTGCTGCCGCCGCCAGTGAACACGCATCGCCTCGCCAGCTGGTCCGAAATTGCGGGTCCCGAGGGGGAGCGATTTGGCGGCACCGCCCGCTACACAATTCACTTCACGCCCGACGCCGACGCAAAAAAATATCTGCTCGACTTGGGCAACGTCGCCGAAAGTGCCCGCGTCCTGCTCAATGGCAAGCCGGTGGCGACCCTCATCGGCCCGCCCTACCGGGTAGAAATCGAGCCGCGTTTGGCGGAGAATAATCTGCTCACGATCGAGGTCACCAGCACCGCGGCCAACCGCATCCGCGATCTCGATCGACGCAAAGTGAAGTGGCGGATTTTCAAGGACATCAACTTGGTGGGCATCGACTACAAACCGTTCGACGCCTCGAAGTGGCCGGTGCGCGAGGCGGGATTGTTGGGGCCGGTGACGCTCACACCGCTGGCGGAATAGAGTTTTTGGGCACAATCACTTTTTGACTGTTGGGGGACATCCGGCGTGACGAACGAAGCATCCATTCAGTCGGCCTACGCGGCCGCGAAAGAACGTTACGCCGAGCTAGGCGTCGACACCGATTCAGCCATGAAGCGGCTCGCCGCGATTCCAATCTCGCTCCACTGCTGGCAAGGAGACGACGTGGGCGGTTTTGAGAACGCCGGCGAAGAACTCGGTGGCGGCCTGGCGGTCACGGGCAACTATCCTGGCAAGGCCCGCACACCCGACGAACTGCGATCCGACCTGAATCAAGCCCTCGCGCTGATCCCCGGCTCCCACCGCCTCAACCTGCACGCCTTCTACGGCGAGTTCGGTGGCCGCCGCGTCGACCGCAACGAGATCCGCCCCGAGCATTTCCAAGGCTGGATCGACTGGGCCAAGAGCCAAAAGGTCGGCATGGATTTCAATCCGACGTTCTTCTCCCACCCCAAAGCCGCCGACGGCTTCACGCTCGCCAGCACCGACAAAGGAATTCGCGAATTCTGGATCGAACACGGCGTCGTTTGCCGCCAGATCGGCGCCGCGATCGGCAAAGCGCTCGGCTCGCCCTGCGTCACCAACGTCTGGATCCCCGACGGCTATAAGGACCTGCCCATCGACCGCCGCGGCCCACGCGAGCGACTCGCCCAATCGCTCGACGCGATCTTCGCCGAGAAGCTCGACGCCAAACACAACCTCGACGCGGTCGAGAGCAAGCTGTTCGGCATCGGCTCGGAGAGTTACGTCGTCGGCTCGCACGAGTTCTACATGGGCTACGCGATCCGCAACAAAACGCTGCTCTGCCTCGACGCCGGCCACTTCCACCCGACCGAAACGATCAGCGACAAGCTCTCCTCCGTGCTCACCTGGCTCGACGAAATCCTGCTGCACGTAAGCCGCGGCGTCCGTTGGGACAGCGACCACGTCGTGCTACTCACGGACGAGCTCGAAGCAATCGCGCAAGAGCTGGTCCGCGGCGACTACCTGGCCCGCACCCACATCGGCCTCGACTACTTCGACGCCAGCATCAACCGCGTCGCCGCCTGGGTAATCGGCACGCGAGCGATGATCAAGGCGCTGCTCTTCGCGCTGGTCGAACCGACCGCCAAACTCCGCGACCTGGAAAAATCGGGCGACTACACCGGCCGCCTCGCCCTCCTGGAAGAGACCAAGACAATGCCTGCCGGCGCAATCTGGGACTACTACTGCCTCCAGCA
>CAWKBP010000017.1:0-159390 GCA_963847905.1 uncultured Planctomycetota bacterium
CTGACACCTTTTCTGGCCCTTTTCTGGCCATGACACCTTTTCTGGCCCCCATTCGTCAAAGGCTCAGCAATACGTTAATGCTCTCACCAATTGGTTACGTAAGAATCCAACAGCCTCACATAGCGATCGCTTAGTAGCCCAGAGCCTACTGGATGATCTTCGCTGCGGCTCTCGGGGGGAACTGACATGGCGAATAACACTCAACAGTTTTGCGAGGAATTGGTACAAAATTTTAACAACCTTGGCCCTATCTTAATCGAACACGTTTCCGACAATGATGAAATCCTCCCACACGTATTTTTAGGGGATGTCACGAGGTACGTACTTGCGGATGGTATTCAGCACGCGAACTCGTACGCTTTCTTGATGATAGATTTACAAAAGGAGAAAAGGACATTACGCGACCTGATTGCTGTGTCGTTTATCGAGAACCTTGAGAGTGAGGAAGAACTCAAACACGCAACGCAGGATGTAAAGGCGGACGCATTGTGTGAGGAGTGGCATCGTCAACGACTCTAGAATGCGACAGCCACTGCTTCTGACAAGCTCTAAAATCCTGTACCAGTTTTTATGAGGCCGGAAAAGGTGGGCCGGAAAAGGTGTCAGGAACCTTTTTCGACTTCTGGGTCTGCCCCGCGGCCGTAGGGTCGTTTCCAGGCCGAGCTGCTCGGCCCGTTCGTCCAGGCGGCGTCGCCGTAAGGGCGGCCGCGATCGATGCTCAGTCGAAGCGCCGCGAGTTCCGCTTCGGTCTGCGGTGGTTGACGTGCTCGAGCCAGATCGGCCGCCGCGACAGCGGCCAAGGGGCGAGCAGCTGCGTCTTCCTTCGTGCCGCGCAGCCAGCGAGCCAGGCTGCCCCACCGCCAATGCTCGGCCCGCCGCACCAGATTCGCCCGCAAGGCATTGCGTTCCACGTACCGCGAGAGCGTATAGAAATGTTCGTCCTCTGCACCGGGAACGACTTGAAGCGGCCCTGGTAGACGTGGCCGCTGCCGGCCGAGTGGCGATGGGCGTGCCAGCGCTGGGTGTGGGTGAGCGTCAGCCAGCCGACGAACCGCGACAGTTCGCCATCCTCCCGCGGCCAGACGACGAAGTGCCAGTGGTTGGGCATCACGCAGTAGGACAGCAGCCGCGTCTCGGTCCGCTCGACCGCCTCGGCAGCACGCGCTCGAAGGCTTCGTAATCGCCGTCCTTCTCAAAGATCGTCATCCGCGCATTCGCGCGGTTCAACACATGATAAACATAGCCACCTTCAGCAGCTCGCAGAGGTCGACCCATGCCGATACAAAAGTAAGAGGACAAACGACATGTCAAAAAAAGGTTCCTGACACCTTTTTGGCCCCGGCTTTTTCGATGATCTGGTAGATGGCGCGCACCGGCGAATGGTGTACAGGGTCGCAGTGCGACCCTGTTAACGTGGCCCCGCGCTGGCAGCGCATCCGTCAGCCGCCGAGGCTTCGTTGCCGTCGACCAAGGAAGAACGCGCAAGCAGCCAAGCCGGCGAGGCCGATTGTGGCTGGCTCGGGAACCGGAGTAAATTGCCCGTCTGCTACTGCCCAGAATACCCAGTGCGATTGGTCCGGGTCATTGCGGTCATTGCCGTAGACGTTGAGCTGAATGCTGCTCAACGAACTGGGTAAGAAGCGAGCGTAGTTTGCATTTTCAGGATTGTTGGGGCCGAACGTGATGAAGTAGTCGCGGGCGTTTAACAATCCGGGCTCGGCCGTCGGGCTGAAGAATCGATAGTTGTTTGCGTGGCGAAAGATATCTTCGAGCGATGGCCAATCAACGCCTTGCGAGGCGGCATTGGCGGCGTTCAAGAGGCGATTGCCAAGCGTGTAGGTGCGGTTGACGCCGGGCACTGGCTCAAGTGGCCCGGCCAGCCACTCGAATGCAACGACCGGCTGGTCGCGCTCGTAAATGCGAAACGGCAAAACGTAGGGAAAGGCGTTCGGATCGACAGGGATATCGCCTTTCCAGGCCGAGACCTGGCTCAACAGGCCCGCAAATTCATTGCCATAGAATTGAGCCTGAGCCGTCGACGCCATCAACGCCAGTGCCGCGGCAAGAAGGATCCGGTTCATGAGTTCCTCTCCTGGTAGCGAGATTAGGATGGTTGGATTTTCGTACGGGGCGAAGCTGTTCGATCTGTCGGGGGATGCGGGATGCACCTGAATGTCCATTGGGATTGTCTCATATCTTCCAAACATGTCAACTAATTCTTGTGAGCGGAAATAATGCGAGGAAAAAGGTCAGAATTGCTCCGTCGTCACCACATGTGGCGCAATTGTCGCCGGGGCACTCGGGGACGCGGTCTCGCGTTCGTGGGCGGGCCCTGAGTTTCATCGGGCTGTGCTGGGTGACGCACGCTGAAGATTCGGCCACGCCGATCGCCGGGGGCTCCAGGCGTGCCACACGGGGTGCTGCTTTTTTGCCACATCGGCGGCAGAAAGGCGGAATTCTTGGTCCGGCCTCCGCACGGCGTGAAATCGTGAGCTACGCTTACTATTGTCTTCTCTCCGGTCGTCTCATCTCGCCTGCTTTTCTCCAGCCCTTGGAGGCACTCCAAATGTCGGGAGTCTCGGCGCTATCGGCTGCGCAGCAGCATCGTTTCTGCGCTCAGCGCGGCGAATTCCGTGAATTCTGGTTCGCTTGATTCGCGTCGCGTGGAAGTGACTGCGAGTTCGGTGATCGACTCGGTCTGGGCGCTGCGGACTTCGTGGTACGAGGGGGGCGTCCATCCGCGGCTCGACGATTGGTGGTGGCGGCGGCTGGACAGTTTTGATTGCGACTCGAACGATCCGCGGATCATCAACCTGCTCGAGCGGATGCGCGACAACTGCCTGCCGGACGCGATGCCATTCCGCGCTCCGGCGGTAATCGACCTGGCGAGCGACGACAGCGGCATCGTGGAGGAAATCCTCGCTAACGAGCGGCCTTGGACCGACACGATCCTTGAGCGCCGCAGCAACGACCTGATGATCGACATGATCCACATGCAGCGCTCTCGCTGGTAATGGAGTTTTGGCGGCCGGCACGGCTTTTGGAGCGTCGGCCGTCACGCTACAGTGATAGCGGCCAGACTTCTGGCTCCAGGTGACTGCTCGTGCGGCTGAGGGATCGATGGTTGTTGCCGTCTTAGGCTTCGTGTTGATTGTCGTCACACTCTCGGATTGTTTCGAGAGCCTAGTTTTGCCGCGGCGGATTACGCGGCGGCTGCGGCTGACGAAAATATACTTCAACGCGGGATGGACGTTCTGGAGATTTGCCTGTCGGCTGCTGCCGGCGGGGAAGTACCGCGAAAACGCCCTGAGCATCTTCGGGCCACTTTCACTGTTTGGCTTGTTTGCTTGTTGGGTGGCGGCGTTGATCGTGGGATTTGCGCTCGTGCACTGGGGAGCGCGGTCGCTGCCGGGCGAGCTGGGCGGCGAATTTCGTCAATGTCTCTATCAGAGCGGCGAAACGTTTTTCACGCTCGGCTATGGTGACGTGACGCCCGACACTTACTTCGGCAAGGCATTGGCAGTGATCGAGGCGGGCACGGGCTTTGGCTTCATGGCGGTGATCATCGGCTACTTGCCCGTGCTGTATCAGGCATTCTCGCGGCGGGAGCTGAACATCGCGCTGTTGGACGCGCGGGCCGGTTCGCCGCCGACGGTGGGCGAGCTGTTTCGACGCGCGGACGGATTTCGCGATTGCCCCGAGGTGGAGCGATTCATGGGCGAGTGGGAGGTGTGGGCGGCCGAGCTGCTTGAGAGTCACTTGTCGTATCCGATTTTGAGTTTCTATCGTTCGCAGCACGACAACCAGAATTGGTTGGCGGCGCTGGCGGTGGTACTCGATGCGTCGGCGGTGTTGTTGGTGGCGGGCGACGACCGGGGGCGGCGACGGGCACAAATGACTTTTGCGATGGCGCGACATGCGTGTGTTGATTTGTGTATGGTGCTCTGGTTGCCGCCGCGGTCGCCGGAACGCGAGCGGCTAACTGCGGAGGAAGCGAGCGTGCTGCTTTCGCAGGCGACGGCACGAGGGGGCGGCGAGCGCAGAGCAGGCCGCGCGGCTGGCGGAATTGCGCGTGCTCTATGAGCCGTTTCTCGCGGCGCTTGCGGAGCGGCTGAGTTTTCGGGTGCCGCGATTCTTTCCCGACGGCCCGCGTGCCGACAATTGGCAAACGACCGCCTGGACCGAGCGGGCCCCGGGAATCACGGAGTTGCCGGCGGGCGGCATGCGGATGGATGAACACTTTGGCTGAAGCAGGCGACTTTTGCCGCGGGATTGTGCGGTTGGTCGGCACGGCGATGTTGGCATATAATAGAAATATGGGCCGAGGCATTGCCATCCTGCTGGTTGCGAGCATTTTGAGCTGTCCGCTTGTGTGCGCGTCGGGGCATTCGTCGGCTGGCGCGGCGGGCAATCGAGCCAAAGAGTGTTGCGGCTGCTGCGAGGAACATCAAGCGGCCAATGGCGCGAATCGGTCCGGTGGCGATCGCCACGCACCCCGTTCGGGCCATTCTTGCCAGTGCATTTGCGGTGGTGCGGTCCTGGATGATGCGGGTGCGGTGACCGTTACCTTCGATTGGGGTTGGTCGGTGCCAATTGTTCCGGTGGCGACCTGCATCGCCCAATTTCACGACGTTGCCGTTCAGCCGGTCGCGGCGGCACCCTGGCCCGACGTAGGAATGAACCACGGCCGGGCGCTGTGCTGTCTGTACAACACGTATCTGTGTTGATTCTCGTTCGACGCACTTCTTGTGTTGCGCGCTTGTTGATGCGCGTTTAGGTCCGGGGGCTCGTTGTCGCTTGACCCCAGCCACCCACGAACACGGAATCAGCTGATCATGTTCTTCCGCTTGCTCCCTTGGGAGTATGCCATTCGAAATCTATTTCGCCGGCCGCTCCGGACTGCGCTGACGTTCGCGGGCTTGACGACGGTGATTCTGTTGGTGTGCGTGGTCGTGGGATTTATTCGTGGGCTGGAGCGATCGCTCGCCGTGAGCGGCGACACGGATACGTCGCTCGTGTTTTCGCTGGGCATGGGGGAGAACCTGGAGTATTCGTCGATCGAGATGGCGTCGAGCGATCTGGTGGCGGCGAGCGTCGAGGGGATCCAGGAGCGGTACGGCGAAAAGTACGTGTCGCCGGAGTTGTATTTGGGCACGGACGTGAAAGTCGGTGGGCGCGAGCGAGCCGGAGATGGGACTGGTGCGCGGCGTGACGCCGGCGGTGTTGCTGGTGCGGCGAGAGGTGGAGCTGGAGATCGGGCACGTGGCCGCGGGCGGGCGAGGTGCTCGCGGGGCGGTTGGCGGCGACGAAGCTGGGAGCGCGCCAGGAGGAACTCGACGTGGGCCAGACGATTGAGTTCGAGGGGCGGAAGTGGCGCGTGAGCGGGACGTTTTCGGCGGGCGGGGCGGCGTTTGAGTCGGAGATTTGGTGCCGGCTGGATGAGCTGCAGCAGGCGATGAAGCGGCAGGATTTGAGCTTGGTGGCGGTGACACTGGCGTCGGGGGCCGAGTCCACGAATCTCGAGTTGTTTTGCATGGAGCGACTCGACCTGGAGTTGCAAACGATGGCTGAGTCCGATTATTACGCGACGCTGCAGAAGGATTACGGACCGGTGCGGATGTTGGCGTGGTTTGTGGTGCTGTTGGTATCGGGAGCCGGGATTTTTGCGGGGCTCAACACGATGTATGGCTCGGTGGTGGGGCGAATCCGCGAGCTGGCGACGCTGCAGACGATCGGCTTCGCGCGGCGGGCTTTGGTGGTGAACTTGATTCAAGAGGGAATCGTGTTGGCAGCGGCGGCAAGTCTGTTGGCGACGCTGGTGGCATTGGTGCTGGTGAACGGGGCGGCGGTGCGGTTTACGATGGGCGCGTTTTCGCTGCGGATCGACGAAGTGGCGGTGCTCGTTGGATGCACGATCGGTTTGCTGCTCGGCGTGATCGGCGCGGTACCGCCGGCGATTCGGGCGTTGCGGATGCCGCTGGTGGATGGATTGAAAGCTACGTGATTGGGAAGAGTGAGTAGTCGGTAAGTGAGTAGGTATTACTTTTGAAAGGAGTTTGGAGATGAATCGACGAAAGTTGGGAATCGTGTTGGCGATGTTTGCCGTTGCAGTGTTTGGTGCGGTGACTGGACCGCGGTGTTCGGCCGCAGATGCGGGGGACGCTTACAAACTGGACGAGCCGCCGAAGGATGCGCAGGATGTGGTCGCGGTGCGGAAGGAGGCCAAGGACAAGCAAGACGTGGTCGTCGTGGGGCGGATCGGCGGGCGGCCGAATCCGTGGATCAAAGGGGCGGCGGCGTTTTCGATCGTCGACCGCTCGCTCAAGCCGTGCAACGAGATCGAGGGCGACACCTGCAAGACGCCGTGGGACTATTGCTGCGAGAGCAACCTGCCGCAGGCGACGGTGCTGGTGATGTTCATGGACGAGGAGGGCAAGATCGTGAAGCAAGACGCGCGCGAGCTGTTGGGCGTGAAGGAACTCGATACGCTGACGATCGTGGGCAAGGCGAAGCGCGACAAGGCCGGCAACGTGACGGTGATGGCGTCGAAGGTGTTCGTGCCGTCGCCGGAGAAAGAGACGACGAAATGAGCGCGGAAGTCGACATTAAGCGTTTGGCGATTGTGCGGCGAGCATGCGGCCACTGCGCGGCCGGCGCGGCAGCGGCACGTCGTGAGTCGGTTTGTGATTCCCGGCGTGCTGGTGGCCGGATTTCTCGGGCTCGTGGCGTGGTCGGCGCGAGATGTGATCGCGCCGTCCAAGCCGGTGTGGGTCGTGCCCGTGCTCGCGTCGCAATCGACGGTGCAAAACGAAGGGACGCCGCTGTTTCAGGCGGCGGGCTGGATCGAGCCGCGGCCGACGCCGATCCGCGTGGCGGCGATTGCGCCGGGCGTGGTCGAGCGGTTGTTGGTCGTTGAGGACCAGGCGCTCCAGGCGGGCGAGCCGGTGGCCGAGCTGGTGAAGGCCGATGCGGAGCTCGCGCGCGACAGCGCTCGGGCGCAGCTGCAATTGCGCGAGGCGGAGCAGGCCGAGTCGCAGGCGAATCTCGAGTCGGCGATCGCCGTGTTCGAGGCGAAGCAGGCGTCGACGGGTGTGGTGGCGGCTCGCTCGATCCAGGAGGCGAAGAGTGGCGCGATGCGGCCAAGGCGCGGGTGAAAGGCGCCGAGGCGCAAGTCGAGCTAGCACGGATCGCGCTGGCGGAGGCAAATTTGCGGTTGGAGCGGATGACGGTGCGAGCGCCGGTCGATGGACGCGTCTACCAGCTGGTGGCGTATCCGGGGTCGACGCTCGCGGGCGGGATGGGGCCAGTGCCGAATTCGGACGGCAGCACGGTGGTGACGATGTATCGACCGGAGCTGCTGCAAATTCGGGCCGACGTGCGGTTCGAGGACATTCCGAAAGTGAGCCTGGGGCAGTCGGTCGAGGTGAACAATCCGGCTTTGGCGGAACCAGTCGGCGGCAAGGTGTTGTTCGTTGGCTCGGAGGCGAACATCCAGAAGAACACGCTCGAGGTGAAGGTGGTGCTCGACGAACCGGCGGCCGTGCTCAAGCCGGAGATGCTGGTCGAGGTCACCTACCTGGCGCCGAAGGCCGCGGCGGACGAAAGTACCACGTCGGAGGAAATGCGGCTCTATGTGCCGCAGCAACTGGTTCAACGGGACGAGAGCGGGGCGTATCTGTGGGTGGCGGATCAATCGGCGGGCGTTGCGCGGAAGACGGCGGTGACGCTCGGCGGCGTGGCGGCCGGTGGGCTGGTGGAGATCGAACACGGACTGGATGCGGGGTCGCGGGTAATCGCGCGCGGGTTACGAAGGGCTCGCTGACGGCGCGCGGGTTCGGATGGTGAGCGAAGATGCAGAACACATGGCGGCGGGAGTTGCGAGCGGGACGAATTCGAGTCCGCTGCATCGGCTGCCACACGCGGGAGAATGAACATGTCATTGGTCGAATTGCGCAACGTGACGAAGCGATATCACAAGGGGGGCGAGACCATCACGCCGCTGGACGATGTGTCGCTCGACGTGGAAGAGGGCGAGTTTGTGTCGCTGATGGGCGCGAGCGGCACGGGGAAGTCGACGCTGCTGAACGTCGTGGCGAGCATCGACCGACCCGAGAGCGGCACGATCACCGTGGGCGGCACCGAGATCACGAAGCTCTCGCGGACGAAGCTGGCTCCCTGGCGGGCGGCCAACGTCGGTTACATTTTTCAGACGCACAATCTCATTCCGGTGCTGACCGCGTACGAAAACGTCGAGCTGCCGCTGCTGTTGTTGCCGATGTCGCGGGCCGAGCGGCAGGAGCGAGTCGAAGTGGCGCTGGCGGCGGTGGACCTCGTCGATCGGGCGGACCATTTTCCGCGGCAGCTTTCCGGTGGGCAGGAACAGCGGGTGGGTGTGGCGCGGGCGATTGTCGCCCATCCGACGATCGTCGTGGCGGACGAGCCGACTGGGAACCTGGACGATGACACGTCGGCGCAGATTCTGAGGCTGCTCGGCCGGATCAACGAGGAATTGGGCGTGACGCTGTTGATGGTGACGCACGACTCGGAGGCGGCGGCGATTGCCTCGCGGCAGTTGCGGCTGGAGCACGGGAAGTTGCACGAGGCGTCGTCGCCGATGTCCGCGGCCGGTGTTCGCGGGGCGTAAGTCGGAAAGGTTGCAGTGATCGGTATGTTGAAATTCCTGCCCTATGTGGTGAAGACGTTGTGGCGGCATCGAGCGCGGACGATGCTCACGGTGAGCGGCACGGCGGTCGCGCTGTTCGTGTTTTCGTTCGTCGGCGCGGTGCAGCAAGGGCTCGACAATCTGGCCGGTCGGCAAGAAGCCAAGCAATCGCTCATCATTTTTCAGGCGAACAAGTTTTGCCCGGCGACCAGCCATTTGCCGCAAGACTACGATGCGAAGATCAAACGGATCGGCGGCGTGCGCGACGTTGTGCCGATCCAGGTATTCACGAACAACTGCCGGGCCAGCCTCGATGTGATCGTGTTCTATGGATTGCCGCCGGAGAAGCTGCGGGCGGCGCGGAATTTTCAACTCGTGGCGGGCGATTGGGGCACGTTTGAGCAGCACCAGGACGCGGCCGTCGTGGGGCGGGCCGTGGCGAGCCGCCGGGGACTGAAGCTGGGCGAAAAGTTCTCGATCGGCGATTTGACGGTCGAGGTGGCGGGTATCTTCAAGTCGGACGACGCGGCGGAAGAGAATTACATTTATTCCCACCTCGACTTCCTGCAGCGCGGGATGGCCACCGACCAGGTTGGGACGGTTACCCAGCACGAGGTGCTTTTGGCGCCGGGCGTCGACGCGGACGCGAAGTCGGCCGAGATCGACGCGCTGTTCCGCGGCGGGCCGGTGGAAACCGACACGCGGCCCAAGGGCGTGTTCCAAGCCAAGAGCTTGGGCGACCTGGCGCAGCTGATCGGGCTCGCGCACTACCTGGGTCTCGCGTGCGTGGGGCTGGTGCTCGCGCTGGTGGCGACGACGACGGTGATGAGCGTGCAGGATCGGATCAAGGAGCACGCGGTGCTGCAGGCGATCGGCTGCACGGGATCGCGTGTATTTGGGCTGGTGCTGGTCGAGAGCACGCTCTTGAGTATCGCGGGCGGCGTGTTGGGCGTCGGCGCGGCGATGCTGATGCTGGCGTGGAGCCATCTCTCGGTGGGAGCCGAGGCGGTGACGATCGCGTTTCAGCCCTCCTGGCCGCTCGCGGCGATGGGGATCGTCGTGGCTGGGGTGGTGGGGATGCTGGCCGGGCTGGCGCCGGGTTGGCAGGCGTCGCGGGCGGACATCGTGGCGGCGCTGCGGACTTGAGCGGACTGAGCCGCATTTACACTCGAGGCTCACCGTTTTGTTCCCACCATGTGGGCAGATTCGGGTTTATCCATCGCCAGAAGACGCCATGATACGAGGCTTTGCGCAATTCCAACGTAACCAAGACAATCGTCGCCGCGAAGGACAAGGCCAATGCGATTGGCCAATTCGGCCATTCGACCACGATCGTCGAGACTGCGAACGTGACGAAAATGGCGGCCCAAATCAATTCTCTCGGCCGATCCATCCGAATCACGTTGCAGAATAGAAAGAAGTGCGCGATCACAAAAAGGATGGCGATTCCCGGCCAAAATGCCACCGGAGCAAGATCGACGGCTGTGATGTATCCGCACAGGAGCACAAGGACGTCGAGCAATGAAATCCGGAAGCCTGGGCGAAAAGTGGGTTTGTCCAATTCTCAACCTACCAATGGTTCGCGGCGGCGGAACTTTTTGAAGGATCCGCACCTTTGATGCTCACGCACGATGATATTCTACGAAATGGATGTCAGCGATGCCTCGGCCAGTTTCTTTAGGGCCACGCGGTCGACTTTGCCGGTGGCGTTGATCGGCATTTTGTCGAGGAAGACGATCTCGCTGGGCGCTTTGTAGCCGACGCGGGCGCGGGAGAATTGGATCAGCTCGGCGGCGGTTGGTTTGGCGATGCCCGATTTTAGCTCGACGTAGGCGCGGACGTTTTCGCCGTGGACCGTGTCGTGGATGCCGATCACGCCGGCTTCGGCGACGGCTGGGTGCTCGGCGAGCGACTCTTCGACTTCTTGCGGGCAGATGTTCGAGCCGTCGTGGATGATGATTTGCTTCTTGCGGCCGCGGAACCAGAGGTAGCCGTCCTCATCGGCCGAGACGACGTCGCCCGTGTCGAGCCAGCCGTCGACGATGGTTTCGGCGGTGGCGTCGGGGCGGTTCCAGTAGCCGACCATGTTGGAGGGCGACTTGATCCACATGCGGCCCTCGGTGCCGGTGGCGACTTCCACGCCGTCATCATCGCGGATCGAGGCGACGAAGCCGGGGCAGAGCGGGCCGATCGAGCCGACCTTGTTGATGCCGCTGGGCGGATTGCTCGTCGTCAGGCCGATTTCGCTCATGCCGTAGGTTTCTTCGATCTCGAAGCCGGCCAGGTCGGCGAATTCGCGATCGAGTTCGGCCGAGACTTTGTCGCCGCCAGCCATGCACATCCGAATCGAGCGGAAGTCGTCGCGTGTGGCGTTGTGGTCGCGGACGACACCGAACAGCCCGGCCGGCAGCATGCAAAGGAGCGTTGGTCGTGTGCCGCGCAGCAGCGAGAGGACCTCATCGCCGTCGAAGGTGCGGGCGATGTCCACCCGGGAACCGACTCCCAGGGCGGCGAGCGAAAAGAGCGACGCGCCGATGTGGGACGCGGAGCAGCCGGGCAGAAAGATATCGTCCGGCGTGAGTTCAAAGGCGGCGGCGGTGCTGGCGAGCATCCAGCCGATAGGTCTCGTGGGTGTGGGTGACGCCTTTGGGTTTGCCGGTGCTGCCGGAGGTGAAATAGATGAAGGCATTGGTCGAGGGGGGCACGGTCGGCAGCTTGTCGGCGGGCGGCGGCGAGGCGAGGAAGTGTTCCAAGCTGGGGAGGCGGCCGTCGGTGGCTTCGAAGGCGATGCGGCCGAGCGGCAGTTTGCCGGCAAGTTTGCTCTGGGCGAGGTCGGCGTCGCGTTCGACGTGGGCGACGAGAATTCGCGCGCCGCTGACTTCGAGGGCGTGGTCGATCTCGGGGGCCTGGTAGCGGTAGTTGAGCGGGTGTGGCGACGAGGCCCGCCCGGTGGCAGGCGAGGTAGTGGACGAACAGTGCGCCGCGGTTCGGCAGGAGCGACGCCACGCGATCGCCCGGCTGGAGGCCGAGGGCGAGGTAGTGGGCAGCGAGTCGGCTGGAGGCGGCGTCGAGCTCGCGCCAGGTCCAGCGGCTTTCGTTCGAGACGAGCGCGAGGTCGTCGGGCTTGGTGGCGAGGCCCACGGCGAGGACTTCGGTGAGCTTGATCGGCTGGGCGAGCGGCGGGCCGGAGATGGGCATGGGGGATCCTGAGTGGGGCGGACGGGTCTTGGTTTGCTAAACCGCAAGCGGCGGTCGGGTCGACTTGGGGAGAAAGTACGTGATTATTTGGCGTGATTATCGGCGGGAACGAGGGGATTGGGCCATGGGAAAAAATCTTGACCGAATTTGCCAAGAATGCCTGCCGAGCCGCGAATGCTTTCATGGACGGGCAGTTTTTTGCCGCCCGCCGCAAATTTACACGGGAGTTTTTCACATTCTCAGGGGACGACCGCCCGGCTACCCCACCCATCTTCGCCTGCCCGGCGGCGTCCCCCCTTTTTTTCAAGGAGCTCGTCATGATCAAGAAAGCACTTTTCACGGTGGTTGCCCTGGGGCTGACCACGGTGGTCCTGTTTGGCCGCGACGCGGCCAGCTACGTCGGCACGACGTACCACCGGCTCACGAGCTCGGTGAAGGAGAGTGTGCCGGTCGAATTTCAAATCGACCGCGCCCGCGGGATGGTCCGCGACCTCGCACCGGAAATTCGGCGTTCGATGCACGTGATTGCCAAGGAAGAAGTCGCGCTCGAACAGCTCAACGCTCAGATCCAGGGCAACGAGCAAAAGGTCGAGAAGGACAAGAGCGAGATTCTGCGACTGCAGGCCGACCTTGGCCAGAACAAAGGCGTCTATCAATACGCGAGCCGGACTTATACGTCGGAGCAAGTGAAGCAGGACCTGGCGCGGCGGTTCAGCCGTTTCAAGGTGACGGACGAAACGCTCGCGAACTTGAAGGGCATGCGTGACGCCCGCGAGCGGAATCTCGACGCGGCTCAGCAGAAGCTTGCTGCGATGATCAATGCGCGGCGGAAGCTGGAAGTCGACGTGCAGAATTTGGAAGCCAAGTCCAAGCTGGTCGAAGTGGCCCAGGCGTCAAGCGACTATGTGTTCGACGATAGCCAACTGGCCCGCGCCAAGGAACTGATCACCGACATCCGCACGCAACTCGACGTGGCCGCGAAACTGGCCAACGCCGACGTCAACATCGAAACGGAAATTCCGCTCGATGAGACGTCGCCGTCGGATATTACCGACCAGGTGGCGGAATACTTTAGCCTGGGCGGGCATGCGAAGCCGGAGGTTGCTGCGGTGGAAATGGAGTCGCCGGTTGTGGTGACGGCGAGTTATCCGCAGAAGTAGTCCTTGAAACATCGCTGGGAGATTGCACCGGCGTGCCCGCCCGCTGAAGCGGGCTCGCCGGGTATTTTTTTGAACTCTGACCTCCGGCCTGTCCCATGTTCCCCACTTGGCGTTTGAAACTTCGCGAAGTGCAAGTGGCAGTGGACAGCTGCCGCTATGAGGATGCGATCGCGCTCCTGGAGCGGGATTCGCTCCGCGAGTTTTTGCCGGCGAAGAAGCTGGCTCAGGAAGTGGCCGGGAAAATGGTGGCACGGGCGGGCGAGCGAATTGCCCGCGGCGACTCGGCGGCCGGCTGGCAGGATCTTGCAAGTGGCCGAGCGGCTCGGCGGCCAAACGGAAGCGATTGGCAAGCTGCGCGACGAGATTGCCGAGAAATCGCTGGACGAGGTCCGCCGCTATCTGGCGGCGGGCGAATCGGCGGCGGCCCGGGCTCAATTGGCGAAACTTCACCGCAAAGCACTCTTGGGCGAGGCAGGCAGGATGCTGGAACAAATCGCCAACTCGATGCACGAGGCTCAAAACGCGGCCCGACACGGCCATTTCGCCGAAGCGGCGGCCGCCATCGAGCGGGCCAAGGAACTGGCCGCGGACGGGTCCTCCCGAGCGGGTACAATGGAAATTGCCCGTCAGCTCGAATCGCAAAGCCGCGCCCTGGCCGTGCGTCAAACGGAAGGCCAGCGGCTCACGGCGGAGCTGCACGAGCGGCTGGGCGAAAAGGATTGGTCGGCGGTGCTCTCGGCGGCCGAGGCGATGCTGGCGATCGCGCCGCATCACGAGGCGGCCCGGCAAGCGCGGCGACGGGCTTGGAAGGCCGTCGGGATGGATGTCACGCACGCGATGCAGCGGGGCCAGATCGGCCGACAGGTCTCGCTCGATTGGAATCGGGCGGCGTATGCAGGGCGGGAAGCGGTCGACGCGCGCCGGAGCGCGATCGAGTGAGGTGGATACGGTGAGTGGAACAGAAACGCCAAAACGCGCGCTATTGTGGGTCGACGCGGTCGGCGGGTTCCTGGTCTGTCTCGACGATCAGGTCGTGATCGGTCAGCCGTCCTCTTCGGGCGCGATCGCGGTGCCGATTCTGGCCGATCTTTCGCGGCGCCATGCGGTGATTCGCCGCGAGGCGGGCGCGTACGTGATCGAGCCGTTGCAAAGTGTGCGGATCGATGGGCGCGAGATCAATGGACCCACGGTGCTGGCGAACGGCCAGCGTATTCAGCTGGGTGATAGCGTGCGGCTGCGATTCACGCGACCGCATGCACTGAGCGCTACGGCGCGGCTCGACTTCGAGAGCCATCACAAATCGCAGCCCACGGCGGACGCAGTGCTGCTGATGGCCGACAGCTGCGTGATGGGGCCGAATTCGCACTGCCACGTCCGCTGCCGTGAGTCGCAGCAGGACGTGGTGCTCTATCGCAGCGGAGAGGGCTTCCAGTGTCGTTCGGCTGCGCCGCTGGTAGTGGAGGGCGAGGCCCGCAGCGGACCGATCGACGTGGTCGCTGGCGAGCGCGTGGAGGGCGAAAATTTTTCATTTACTTGGGAAATAGCGAGCTGATTTGAGCGAATGAAGGGGCAGAGGAACGGGCAGAGGCAGCAGCGTACAAGAAAGCGTGCAAAGTCAGGCTGGAAAGCCTAACTTACGGGCAGCTAGACAGATGGGTAATCTCACAGCTACGCTAGAAAGAGCACAAAAAACTGCCATGAATGTTCCTGCGTCCCCACTCTCTGCATCCGAACAAGACAGCGCGGAGCGACCCCGGGCCGGTGGAATGAAATTCACCTACCCGAGCGGTTCGCGCCCGCTGGAGGGCTACACGATCAAGCGTGGCGTCGGTCGCGGGGGATTCGGCGAAGTCTATTTCGCCACCAGCGACGCGGGCAAGGAAGTCGCGCTCAAGCTGATCCGCCGCAATCTGGAGGTGGAACTCCGCGGTGTGACGCAGTGTCTCAATCTCAAGCACCCGAATCTGGTCGGCGTCTACGACATCCGCAGCGACGGACTCGACGATCAGTGGGTGATCATGGAATACGTGTCGGGCGAATCGCTCGAGGACGCGATCGCGCGCTATCCGAACGGCATGCCGATCGACCAGGTGCTCGGTTGGATGCGCGGGATTTGTGCGGGCGTCGCGTATTTGCACGATCACGGCATCGTGCACCGCGACCTGAAGCCGGGGAATATTTTTCTCGACGAGGGCACGGTCAAGATTGGCGACTACGGGCTGGCGAAGTTCATCTCCTGTAGCCGGCGGAGCGGGCAGACTGAGAGCGTCGGCACGGTCCACTACATGGCGCCCGAGATCGCCAATGGCCGCTATGGCCGCGAGATCGACACATACGCGTTGGGCATCATCCTGTTTGAGATGCTCACCGGCACGGTGCCCTTTGAGGGAGAAAGCGTCGGCGAGGTGCTGATGAAGCATCTCACGGCGACGCCCGACCTTTCGCGGCTGGCACAGCCGTATCGGACGATCGTCGAGCGGGCGCTGGCGAAGGACCCCGACGCGCGGCTCAAGACGGTGAACGACCTGGTGGCGATGTTGCCGGACGATGCGTCGGCGAGCGCGTTCGCGCCGGCGAGCGTGGCCGATGCGGCGCTGGCTTCTTCACCGAAGAAGAGTTTCGCGGACGACGTCGAGTCGCCCCACAAGGGCAGCGGGAATCCGTTCGCTGCGGCAAATTTCGCCGCGCCTGCGTCAGCCGCCACGCCGAGCGCCGACAGGCCCGAGATTGAAGAACCGATCTGGCGGGCGGTGCGAGACAATTGGAATGGCTTCGTGGCGAGGTGGCACGGTGACGGACCGCAAGGGCTGAAGCCGATCGTCAAGGCGCTGATTATGTTTGGCGTGGTGTGGGCGATCATTTCATTCCGTGGCGACCTGTTCGGGATCGCCATACCGGTGCTGATTTGTTATGGCGTTTACTACGTCATTTGGGTTTCGGTGATCAAGCCGAGCGGCGTACCGAAGGCGGTCCGCGACATCGACGGGCAAGTGATGGCCGGGGTTCGCGGCGATATGCCGTCGCGGCCGGATGCAATGACGGCCGCGTGGAATCCGCCGGGCGCGGCTCCAGCGACGCCGGTGTCTCGCTACGAACGCAAAGTGCGCGAGCGGCGGATTCGCGCGAGTTGGCGCGAGCGGGCGCATCAGGAGCTCGCGGCCCAACCGCTGCGCGAGAAGCTTGGCGAGCTGATGGGCTCGATGCTGGCCGCGGCGATGTTTGCGGCGCTGGCGGCGCTGGTGGCGCCGGTGGTGCTCGGAGTGGCGACCAATTCGGCGAGTATGGCTGTCTATTTGTGGTTGGCCATCGTGGGGACGCTCGGCAGCTGGGCGATCCTGGTGCCGACCAAGTTTTCCGAAGGCAGGGTCGAAGATCAAGGGCCGCTGCGGATGTTGCTGCTTGGTTTGGGCGGCCTGGTGGGGGCGGCGGCCTGGTTCCTGGCCGAATCGCTGATCGTTCACGTCCCCAGCGGACGCGAGCCGATTGATGCCAATTGGGGCATGATCTCGCACGAGTGGCTGCGGATGAGCACGGAGCAGAGCGGCAATCCTTCGCTGCCGATGTACGTGACCTATTTTGCCTTCCTGTTCGTGATCTTGCGTTGGTGGCGTCAGGCGGAATTCACGCGCGACAAGCGGTTGAGCATGTGGAGCGTGGCGGTGTGCGTGTTCTGGGCCTGGCTGATGCAGTTCTTTTGGCAGTTCCCGCAGCCGGCCGGAATGATGGTCGCTGGCGTGACCGCCTTTGCGACGCAATTGGCGAGCCCCTGGCTGCCGCCAAGCCGTCGGCGGACACTCGCGGTGGAAGCGGATCAAACTGTTTAGAGTGGGCCACGCCTAAGTGAGAAACGCAACATGTTCGCAGTCTGGTTTATCCTACTCCTGGCATTTCTCGGGTTCGGCACGCTGGCGGCCGTCGTGATCGGAGTTGTGTATGCAATTGCCAACAAACGTCCGGGTGTGGCAATAGCATCGTTGCTGGTGCCTGTGGCGCTGGCCGTTGGCGTTGCCACGCTGTTATTTCTCGGCTCGCGGTCGACTCGGAGCGAGATCGTCCAATCGTCGACCTGGCACGACGGAATACAAACTTGGCCGGATTCATCCGATACTCGGCAAATCAATATTTCTATGCCACCCGCGCCGCCTGTTCCTGCGATTCCCGCCATGCCTCAAATTGATTTTCACGCCAGTACGGCTCCGGCTTGGCTCAAGTTGGCGCTGGTGATTTTGGTAATCACGATTGTCGCCCGGTTGATCCGCAGGGGCAGCAGTTGTAACAGCGGGCGGCGAAAAGGCTTAAGTGTGCCCGTTGTCGCGGCTTTGATGCTGGTGGTGTTGCTGAATACTGTAACATTTCGTTCGTCGAGGCATACACAAGCCGGACAAACTCGGTCGTCGGATATCCGCGAGGTACAGGAGCAGGCTGCTGCCGCTCAAGCATTGGAAATGAAGCAGGAAATATCGCAGCGCGTCGAGCAGATGAGCATGCAGGAAATGTGGGACAAGGTCACCAAACCGCGGATCAAACTCGCGGCCCGCGAACTCGAAGATTCGATGAAAGTGGACGGTGGAGCGCAACCAATCGCAGCAGAAGCTCCCCTCGCGGACGCGGCTAGCGAGGAATCGCCGACGCCGGCAGCAACTCCCGAAGCGCTCGCCCGTTCGCTGGAACGGCTCGAGCGGATGGTCGCCCAGGTTTCGGCCATGGCCGACAAGGTTTCCGACACGGGAACGATGATCGGCAAAGCGATGATCACGCTGAGCGATTCGATCGACTCGCGAGCGGATGCGAAGGGTGGTCTTTCGGCGGCAGTCGCCGTCAGGGATGTAGCGACCAAGGTCGTTGCAGATCACACGCCTGCCGCCACATCGACGGTGCAAGCGGAAGTCGAAATCCCGCGACAGCAAACCATCGAGATCGCATTCGACGAGCAGCAGCTCAATCAATTCGGCCTGTCATTTGAAAAGATCAAAGGTGTCCTGAGTCGCGATGGTTTCTGGCGCGGGACTACGGTCCGCTTTGTTCCCAACGAACGCCGGATCGTTGTCAGCGGCAATTTCGACGACGATTTCACAACTCGCCTTAAGCGGACGTTGATTGGCACCGTGGGCCGCACGAGCACCCCGCTGCATCTGAGTGACGTGGCGACGGTTAGCTCGGATCAGGGGGTGGAAATTGCCGAACAAGATACTAGGACACGGCCCGCCTGGACCGACGAGCCGCCGAAGCGGATTGGGAATGTGTGGCGTGAGGTGGTGGCGACGGATGAGTATGCCACATCCGACGAATGTGCCCGCGCGGCGGATGTTTACCTCTTGCTCAAAACGTATGAGCACTTTCAGCAATTGTGGGGGATGCCTCACGGCGACAATACGCTGCCTTCGCTGACCTTCCACGGGAATGCCATTACGACGACGGACGGTCGGACGATCTACACTCAAAGCGGAAACTCGGGCATCTGGTCAGATGATCGAATCCTGACGTTGCAAAAGATGGGCGTGGGAATCGATTTCATTCGACGAGAAGTTGTGCCGGCCAATCGCGAGTATTACGAGACGGTCGAGAGATCGTTCGGCCCGATGAAGAAGGTCTACACCATGCTCGAGTTCACGCCGAGCGTCGACGCCGAGTTGCGGCGGCGGTGGGACGAGCTGCGGCGTGAGGATCGGTTTGCGGTCGTGGGGGCGGGGGCCGGCTCGGTGCTGGGTCTGATTGGCCTGGTGTTCGGCATGTTGAAGGTGGACACCTGGACGAAAGGCTATTATACGAAGCGGTTGTTTTTGGGAGTGCCGGCGGCGATAATCGGGGGACTCGCGCTGCTGAGGTTTGCAGTCGGGTAGATGGAGGGTGGGTCGAGGTCCACGAGACCCACCTTGGCTTTAGTTGGTGGGCCTCGTGATATTCGACCCACCCTACGCGCTCCTGGCTCCCAATTATGCCTGATACGCTTCATCCCGATGTGCTGTTAGTTCAGCAGATCCGCACCGGCAAGCCGGAGGCGTGGGATGCGCTGATTGGCCAGTACCAGGGACGGCTGTTGTCGTTCGTCGAGAGTCGGCTGCGGCAGCGAGTGGCCAGCGAAGACGTCGTTCAAGAGACATTCATCGGTTTTCTTACCAGCTTGCCAAACTACGACGCGCGGCGGCCGCTGGAAAGCTACCTGTTCTCGATCGCAGCTCATAAGCTCACGGACTATTTGCGGCGCGAAGGGCGTCGACCGGCGCTGCCGCTTTCGTCAACGGCCAAGAGCGGCGGTGAATGGGACATGCCCGGCTCGGATCGGCCGGCGAGCAGCATCGCCCGCAGCGGCGAGCGGCGCGGGCTCGAGGAGGAAGCGATCGCTCAGGGGATCGCCGAGCAATTCGACGGCTGGCGCGAGAAAGGCGATTGGCAGAAAATTAAATGCATGGAGCTGTTGTTCACGCGGGGCGAGGCTAATAAGGACGTCGCCGCGACGCTGGGGATCAGCGAGCAGCAGGTGGCCAATTTCAAGTTCGACTTTATCGCCCGTCTGCGGACGCTGGTGAAGAAGCAGCGGTTGAGCGAAGATGTCTTTCCGGAGTTGTATGCGGAGGGTGAGTAGGTGAGTAGGTGAGTAGGTGAGTAGGTGAGTAGGTGATAGCTGAGCGATGACTCACTTACTCAAGATGGCTCCACAAGTGATCGCGATGCATTGCCGACCATGGATGACAATTTTACCAGTGCTGAGTTGGAAGCCTATCTCGACGAATCGCTGCCGATCGAACGGATGACGGCGGTCGAGGAAGCGTTGCGGAAGGATTCTGCGCTGCGGCAGCAGCTCGCCGCGACCAACGGCCGCCGCGACGCGGGCGTGCATTCGATCGGTGAGATCTGGCGACGGCATCGCTTGAGTTGCCCGTCGCGCGAAGAACTTGGTAGCTATCTGCTCGGCGTGCTGCCGGCTGGCGCGGCGGATTACGTGAAGTTTCACGTCGACGTGATCGAATGCCGCTACTGCGCGGCAAACCTGATCGACCTCCGCAGTCAACAATCTGCCGCCGAAGCGGCGCAAAATGAACAGCGTCGGCATCGCTATTTCCAATCGAGCGCGGGCTACTTGCGGCGCAGCGATTGAGCGGTCACCAGCCGTCGCTTTCCAGTTCGTATTCGCCATCGGCCTGCATTTGCGTGGCTTTGGCGGCAATCTTTCGCGCCAGCGAGACTTGCGGCGCCGGCACGCGGGCGGCGTCCACGTCGGCCAGGAGATCGAGCGCTTTGCCGGGGCGATTGAGCTGGACCACGCAAATCTGAGCCAGCTTGATCCGCACCGGGTCGGCGATCTCGGGAAACTTCTCGATGAGTTCGGCCATGTAGGGGGCCGACTCGCTCCAGCGGCCAGCTGCATGCAGCAGCCGAATCGTGGCCGCCAGTTCGTCGCGATTGAGCACCAGTCCACCGCCAACCGACTTCATCTTGCGATCGAGCGCGAGGGCGACCGCGACGTTGCCTTGTTTTAGAGATTGGCGAAACTGGACCTTCGCTGCTTGGAGTTGATCGCGATCGCGGGTTGCCAACTGTTCGGCGTGCTGAGCACTTTTCGCGGCGACTTCGGAGGCGGTCGTGATTTTTCCGTAATTGCCGCTCCAGATGTGCAGCAGATCATTGCCGTCGCAGTCGACCAGGTTCAACTTGAGGAGCGCGAATCCGACGGGCAGGCCAACCGCGGCACCGGAGACATGCAGCAAACTACTAGCGGCGCTCCCGCCGAAAATAGCCACCATCAAAAACTCCCAGCCGACATAGCAGACCGCCATCACGTAGACGCTCACGTCGAAAGTTTCCGAGTAAACGCGATACGCAAAAGCAAAGACGTAGAATGTGATGACATTGAGCGGCGCCCAGACAGCGGCCATCGCCATGATGCCGAAGATCGCCGCCGAGGCGCCGAGCGCGCCAGGTACTTGGCCTGAGTACCCGAGCATCACGATCTGCTCGAGCATCGAATGGATCATGCCGATGCCGAGGTAGCAGGCGAGGAACTTCCACCAGCCGATCTTGCCTTCGACGATCAAGCCGAATACCCAAAGGAAGATCATGTTGCCCACGAGGTGCTGGATTCCCGCGTGGCTGAAGATCGAGGTTAGCCATTGGGCTGGATGCAGCCCGTGGCCGTAAGCCAGAATCCAGCTCTCTGGATCGTGAATCTGGCCGGTGAACATGCCGACGTAGATCAGGATATTGGCCAGGATGAGGCCGATTGTGGCCAGCGGCAGGTGGTAGAGGGGGGCGTCGGTGGTGTAGGGGAAGAAAAAGAACATTTCGACGCGGCCCGCTGTGCAAGGCTTGCCGCCGTTGGTCGGCTGGCCCCAGTTCAATCATCGCCCCGCACCATTGTAACCAGCCGCGGCTACAGCCGCAGCGAATCGAGCGGCGATTGCCAGAACGAAACCTGCGGAAACAAGGCAGCAACGCGCGCGGCAGCGTCGGGATTGCGAAAATCGAGCTTGCCGGATTGTGTGGCGGCGGTGACATCGAGCGTGCTGCAGAAGAGTGCGCCGAGTGTTTCAGCGGGACATTTTACGTCCGCCGATGCTCCGTCCGCGCGGGCGAAGTGGCTGCTGCGACGGGTCAGTTCCAGGCGGTACTGGTGACGGCCGGTGTCGAAGGAGATGGCGAGCGGCCGCGCGATTTCCGCCGTTCGGGCCCGTTCAAGCAACACTTCATAAAGACTCTCGATCCAGCGGGTCGGGTCCAGCAGCTTGAGCATCCAGGGGCCGCAGCCAGGTCGTTCGCCAGTCAGGCTTCGACCGCCGGCGGAGAGCATGAGCTCATGGAGCGGGTCGGTAAGGGGGATATGAAGCGAGATGCTGCGATGGTCGCGTTCGACGGCGTCCTGACAGGCTCGAGCCAGCAGTGGCTCGGCGGCGCGGCGGAACTTGGGGAGCGTGGCGAGCTCGACGACTTGCGAGCCGCGGGTAATGGCGTAGCCAACGATGTGGGAGGGCGACTCGAGTGATTCCCAATCGTCGCGTCCGTCGATGGCGACAATCAAATCGTCGTGGGCATGGCGGCCGACGAGCCACCGCCAATAGGCTTCGCTGCGATCGAGGGAGCCCCATGTCGGGGCCGCGGCCTGTCGATAAACTTCGAGCAGAGCATCGAGCTCGACGTGTCGCCAGAGCCGGATTCGCAGGGGTTTAATACGCGGGGCGAGCGGTTCGACCGTCGCGGGCACCGAAAGCCGGGCGATCACCTCGTGGACATTCGCCTCGGTATAGGTCGGAAAGCCGATATTGCTCCACCCGCGTTGGCGAAACGCATCGAAGCGGTCGGTCCGGGTGAAGGCGACGACCGCCTGGGCGTTGTGCAGGGCGTCTTCGGCCGCGGCGACCAGCAAGCGTTCGTAAGGGGCGTCGCGATACTCGGGGAGGGTTGCCAGGCAATCGACGCCTCCTATCGGCAGCTTGACGCCGTGGAACCAAGCCACGCGCTTGAGGACCTGGACATGGGCGATGATCGCTCCGTCGAGCTTGACGAGCAATCGGTCGCTTGGCTCGTACATCGGTTCGTCGAGCCAGGCCAGGAAGTCTTCGTAGGAAGGGGCCTGGTTGGCGGCGCGAAGCATGGCGTGGACCAGCCGGTGGTCACCCGCGTTGCCGGCGGTGAGTTGTAGCGGACCGGCGACTGTACCGCACGGCACGCGTGAGGCGAGGCCTCTCGAATTCTCGCCCGTGTCGAACTCCATGTTCGCCCGCCATCCCTGTCGAAACGATCGCTGTCGAAACAGACCCGCCTCAAACAATTCCGAGTGGCAGTTGTCTACCGCCCGCATTGGAAGTCGCCACCGTTGAATCGGCCTACCGGTAGATTAGGGAATCGCGGCGCGGCCGTCTAGTAGTTGGTCGTTTCCCGCGAGAAGAAAGAACTATCGCTCGAGCAGGCGCTCGAAATGCTCGCGCGGGAATAGGCAAAAAGAGAATTCGCGCGAGTTCAAGATCGAATCGACCGCCAATCGATGCTCGATGTCGCGGCGTTTTCGTTCGAGGTCATCGCGGCGCGTTGCAACAAAGGGCTGCAGGGCGGCATTGGCTCCGGCGATTGCCTGGTGTCGGGCGTGGGCATTTTGCGGAGTCTGGTCGGTTTTGAGCCAGCGTGCTTTTTCCTGGACTGCGGACGCTGCTGCGGAGCCATTGGTCGACAAGAATTTCTCCGGATGGTAGGTCAGCTCGCGGAGCTGCCGCCGCACGTCGCGGATCGAATCGTGGCGTGCCGCGGGATGCGCGATCGGCAGCCGCAGCGTGGCGGAGGCGGTGGCGAATTCGGGCAACTCGAAGCCGAAAAAGCGGCGGGCGATGTCGTCAGTGACCTGGTCGTATTTGGCACCGCCGATGCCGTGCAGGAACAGGTCGCTGAGCATCAGCCGGGCGAATAGCGTCGTGGCCAGTGCCCGTGTGCGGAGCTTGATGCCTCGCGCCGCGGCGTCTGCCAGTTGCTCGGCAGCGCGGTCGGCGTCACGCTCCGCGGAGAGGCTCAGCGAGATTGTCTGGTCGTGACGGTTGGAGAGTTCGATTTCGTCGCCGCGCACGCGGGCGAAGACAGGTTGCCGACGTGGATCGTCGGTCGTCCACATCCAAAAGGGCGCTTCGAGCCAACCGTCGTCGTCGGCAAGATCAGGCACGGGATGGGCGCGATTTCGCAGCCGATGAGCGTGTCGATAGGCGGAGAGCGAGTCGTTGTAGGCGGCGTGGAAACGGGGCAGGTGGGCGACAAGATGGGCCACGAACCAATGGAACTCGGTGAGGTTGCAAACGCCGCTTTGCGGCAGCTCCAGCGTGTCGTTGCCCATTTCGGCTTCGAGCCGGTGGCGCGCTTGGGCGATGTGCAAGCCGAGGTTTCGCTGGTCGGAACTCGCGGCCGGCAGAAGCGGCCAGAGTGATTCTACAAGTGGCCCGGCAATCAGCGGGCGGATTTGTTCGGTCACGCGGCTGGCAAATGCCGCGAAAGTTGCCTCATCGTGGACTCGCCGTTCTTCGTAGGGCACGTCCGCCGCTGCCCGATCGAGCGGTACGGTTTCGAGCCGAGGTTCGGTCGCGGTGCCTGTCGGGACGCGAATCGACGCGGCGCGGCAGAGGTCACTATCGATGAGCAGATGAACTGCCGCCCCGTCGACTTCCTTGGCCACGTCGCCGAGGACGAAGTTTTTGTACCACACGCCGGCGTGGAAAAGTTGCGGCTGGTGGCCAGAGAGGACGATCGGCCCGTCGCTCTGGGCGGCCTGGCGATGTCGGGACGAGACGTCGCGATATTGGCTGGTGAACGCCAATGCCTGGTCGACCAGCGAACGGCGCGCGCTGGCAGAGAGAATCGCGAGCGACCGACCCTGGACGTCATATTCGAGCGCGGCGAGGTGAGCACGACTGCGCGATGACGTCGGCCAACGTCGACTTGGGCGGCTCGACGAGCGTCTGGCCGTCTTCTGGAGGCGCTCGGAAACGCCGATTCTCTCGCGCGTCGACCATCAGCATGGGAAAAATGGACAAAGGTCTTCAACCACAGGCTGCCTGCTGGCGACGGGAGTATATTCGCATTGGCGAGTCTGACGAGCTGCCTGGAGGCGTACGTCTCGTTTAGTTGCTTCGACGGCGCGATCGAGCACTTGGTGATAGTATTCCATCCGCTTGGCGCCGTCGTCGAGGCTGCCGCCGAAGCTCCGCTTTTCTTCGAGATAGATCAGCGGCACGGGGACTTCGACGATGCGCAAGCCGAGGTAAGCGGCCTGCACCCACAGCTCCAGCGGCATCGCGTAGCCTGGATCGGTGATTTGGAGTTTGTCGAGGGCACAGACTCGGTATGCCTTGAATCCGCAGAAGGCATCGGTGATCGACAGGCCCAGCCGTTCGTTAATTTCGCGGGTGATCATCTCGTTGATCTGCCGCCGTTCGGCCGGCGCTTGGCTCTTGGCGTCGCTGGCGGCGAGATAGCGGCTGCCAGAAACGATGTCCGCATTGCGGCAGGCTTCGACGAGCATCTCGATCCGCTGCGGTTCGTGTTGTCCGTCGCAATCGATCGTCACGAGCACGTCATATTGGAAGCGGACCGCGTAGTCGAAGGCCGTCTTGAGGGCGGCGCCGTAGCCGCGATTTTTCGGATGTCGAACGACGAACACGTCGTCGCGAGCGGCGAGTCGCTCCGCGGTGCCATCGGTCGAGCCGTCGTCAACGACCAGGATGTCGCCCGCGTGTTGCGCGACTTCGTCCAGGACTGCGTCGACGTGGGAGGCTTCGTTATAAACGGGCAAGGCGGTGAGATAACGCAACGGTTGGTCAGTCATGGTCGAGGCTGCCCCCAATCTAATTGCCGGTGTCGATGTGTTCCTACAAGTAATCCATTTTAGGCGGGCACAAAGTCGGGTCAACCAGCCGAACCAGCGGGGTGCGGTAGGCGTATAATCATATGCCGCGGCATCGCGCAACTTTGCCCTATCGCTACGATCTGGCGGGACGCAGCCGGTCACGGTTTCGGCGGTCGATCAAGCATTTCCCGGCTGCCGGTCGTGCGAGTCCTGGTGAGTCTGCTTGCCGTTTGGTATTGGCTTGACCCCTGGGGAGGGCGTCTCTTCGAGTGACGGGTCGTCGTTCACCATGAAGCGACACTTTAGTACGCGTTCGCCACCAATTTCTTCGGCTTCGAGCGTGAGTTCTCGGCCCAAAAGTGCCTGGCCATTGTGATAGCGGTAGACAGTGCGGTCCGGCGTGGCGCCCAGGCGATACACTTGCGCTCGCTGGCGTCGATAGCCCTTGGCGTAGAGAAAGCACTTGAAGTCGACCGGCTGATCGGCGCTATTCGTCATGATCTGCTCGACGACGAGGATGCCGTCCTTGTCGAGATGTGTCTTGAAGTCGATGGTGATGCTACCGGAACCGACGAACATGGTGCGGTAGATGCTGAAATGATATTGTTCGTCGGCGTCGACGACGACGTCGACGCGCACCGGTTGCTCGCCAAACATGGCATTCTTCAAACGGATGTCGAAGGGGAATGTGGCCGCTTCGCCTGCGGCCAGGCTGAACGTGCCGTCGGGCGGCTCAAACGACCAACGCTCGGAGTCGCGGATCAACCCTTCGGGAGTCGCTCCGTCGGCGGCGTTTTGTTCGCCATTGGACTGAGGCGCTACGACCGAGATCGTCCCGCCGACGCCCTGTGGGAAGAAGTTCTGAAAGTAGATCGCGTTGGGATGGGTTTTGCCGAAAATGCTTTCGACATGGTCGTGCTTGAATCGCAGCGCCATTCTCCAGCGCATGATTGATTCGTTGACGCCCAATACAAACGTAGGCACCGGCCCAACACGAATAGTTTGCAGGTGATCGTGGACCGCGATTGGCGTCGCGCCACCCCAGACGTCGATTTGTTGAACATCATTGCCGAAGAAGACCGTCTCTTCGGTCGGCTGGGGACTCCAGGCGACCATCACCACTCGGCCGTCGGGGCGAATGAAGTTGTGGTTTTCGCTGCCGCCAGGTAATTGAATCGAGCCGACGTACTTTGCACCGCTGAGCATGGAGGCCGTTGTCCGCCAGGGAAGCAATAGCTCGGCGGGCATGCCATTGGCTCGCATCAGGCCGTTCTTGTCGTCGAATGGCCGCGAGATGATGATCGCGTCGACACCGTGTTGCTTGGCGGCTACGAGCTTGCGGACGAACTCGGTGGCGCGAGCGTTCAATTCTTCGAGGCCGTTTTCAACGGATTCTTCGGGATGTAGCGGCGGTTCGATCGTGATCCAGCGAAATGTTTTACCGCTACGGGGCCGTGCGACAAAGGTCGCAAATTTTTCCAGCGACAGCGTTGGATCGGGTGTGAGTTGTTCGAAATCCCAGGTCAACTCGGCGGGGAGTTGGTTGGCGCCATCCCAGAGCCAAGGCAAGCCCAGCTTCACTTGTTGGCCAAATCGAAACAGTCGGCCGCGGACCTCCGTTATTTTTTCCGACAGCTTGGGGAAACCGACGAGACTCGTATCCTGGTCGTTGCCAAGCTGCCAATAGCGTAGCCGCATCGAGAGTCGCGACATGACGGGGTCAAGTGCCGGCAACCAGATCGACTGGTCGAATGCAAGCAGGTCGGCAATTGAGGAATTGGGCCCCAGCCTTTCGGCGATATCGGAACCGGTCGGCGGCCGATCGATTACGCCCACGACTTCGATGTTCGACGCGCCCAGCATCTCGACGAAGCGAATAATTTCGTCACCGCGGCGCGGCATTTTGACGTCGTACCAGGCGGGAAATTTTACCCAGTTGATGCCGACTTTGGGCAAGAGGCCGGTCAATTCCTCGAATGAAAGGGGGGCATCGACTTCGGGAAGCGACCAACCAAAGTCGCCGTCGGCCGACGCAGGTAGCGGCGCCATTACGGCGAGCCAGATCACTCGGCGGTCCATTTTTCGTTCGGACTCGGTCTGTTTTCCTGACGCATCGGAACTGAGCATCGTGACGACGACGCTGTAGAAGCCGTGCTGCGGGATGTTGGGACGCCACTCGGTGACGCCTTCGTATCCTTTGGGGGCGTTGCCGATGCCGTCGACGATGTCTGATGCTTTGCGGGTATCTTCCTCGATCAACCGGCCGTTGAGCAACACGCTGCCGCCGTGCAACTCATTACTCGAAGCGTCGAGCAGTTGGAAACGGATTTCCGGATTCTGCTCGCGGATGCCCGAAAGCTCGCAACGGACGACGACGTCGTCTTTGTCGCTGTAGACATTGTAGGGGCAATTGGTGGAGACCGTGATTCGCGGCAGTCGGGCGAGCCAGACGTCGTCCAGGCAGACGGTTCCTTGGAGGTCGCCACGGCGGCCACGACGAACTTCGAGCCCAATGATTGCTCGGTCAATTTGCTCGTCGCCCGGGTCGATCGATTCGATCGTGATCGTGTGCCAGCCGTCGCGGCGGGACTTCAGTGCCTGTTTGCGAGATTGCAGCTTTTTGCCGGCCGAGTTGTAGAAATCGATTGAAACGGTGACCGTGCTGTGCTTCAGTCCGCTGGTGCGAATTTGGGCGGTGAGAAGGTAACTGAACCGGGAAGTGACGCGGACCGGCGGGCTGGAGACCGAAGCGGATGCGCCGTCCAAGTCGATCTGCAAGAGCTCGCCGCCGGAAGCTTGCGGGTCGTCGGTTTCACGCATGCGGATGTCGACGTAGTGGGGGTAATCTGCTCCGGTACGACGGGTCCAGCGATCGGGCCATTCGTCGTAGTTAGCGTCCCAAGTTTCGTCGAAGGCACAGTGGAAGACTTCGATGGCGTCGGCGGGCCGCTCGATTTTCATGGCCTGTGCCGGGCGGGCGACGAACCAGAGTGCGCACGCGACCCCCAGCATCCGCAGCGGTCGTGCCGAGTGACAAATGCCCAGAAATCGGCGATACTCTTTCATCAGCAAATCTACCGCATGGCAAAGGGCACCGCATCGCATCCGCGAAATGGAGCGAAAAAGTGAGCTGCCAGCCACGCGGCACCAACCATCTCGGATCGCGTTACAATCGTGCCAGCCCTCAGAATCGGCATTCAAACCCGTAGCCTCCGTCAGCCGCTTCGCCGCGCGATCGAAACCGCTGCGCAGCTGGGGGCTGACGGTGTGGAGATCGACGCCCGTACGGAATTGCCGCCGGGCGAGCTTTCGCAGACCGGAATACGCCAATTTCGCAAGCTACTGGCTGATCGAAATCTGGGCGTTTCGGCGGTGTCGTTTATCACTCGACGTGGCTACGATAATTCGGAGGAGTTGGAGCGGCGCGTGATGGCGACGCAGAATGCGATGAAGTTTGCCCAGACGCTGGGGGCGAACGTGGTGATCAATCGCGTGGGATATGTGCCAGAGGATGAGAATGATCCGCGATTTGCCGCGATGGTTGAAGTGCTCGCCGGGCTGGGCGCCTATGGCGATCGTGTGGGCTCGCGGTTGGCGGCGCAGACCGGTCGTGAAACGGGGCTGCAGTTGGGTCGGTTGCTTGAGGCAGTGCCAGATCAGACGATCGGCATCGATCTCCACCCTAGCGCGCTAATCCATCACGGGCACTCCCCGGCGGAGGCCGTTGCCGAGCTTGGCCGCCATGTTTTGCATGTGCATGCCTGCGACGCTGTGCGCGATTTGTCGCGGGGCCAAGTGCTCGACGTCGAGCTGGGCAGGGGCGCCGCCGATTTGCCTGCGCTGCTGGGGCAGCTCGAGGAATATAATTACCGCGGCTGGGTCACGATCGAGTGCCCGAATTCGGTAGACCCGGTGACCGACGCGGCGAACGCAGTGGCATTTCTGCGTTCGCTGTAAATTCACGACGCTCGGTTGACGTATGCATTGTCCCATTTTTTGCGGTACAATGGAAGATATGGCCGACGCGTCCAACCACTTGAACCAGGCTGCCGCATCACCAGCGAATGCGGAGTTCTTTTCGCCTGCCTATTTAGCGAATCGCCGTCGCGCACTCGAAGCGGCGGCGGATGCGGCAGGTTTTCATGGAATTGATGAGCTCGACCCGAAAGGCCCCTCGGGCCACGCTTACGGCATCCGCACCAGCACACGGCTCACGAGCTACACAAAGCGCCATCAGCGGAAGGCATCCATGGATATCACGCCGCAAGAAGTGATCGACGTGTTGGTCGATGCGAAGGTGAAGAATTGGGTGTTGATGGGGCTGCATGGCTACGTGGGCTATATGCCCAGCCCGCGGGCGACGCAAGATGTCGACGTGATGGTTCCGTACAGCGAGCGTTCGCGGGCGAAAAAGGCAATTGCCAACAAGTGGCCGCAACTGCAAATTAACGAGTTGTCGCAAGTCACACGATTTCTCGACCCGCTTGATTTG
Source organism: uncultured Planctomycetota bacterium (assembly GCA_963847905.1). Taxonomy (GTDB): domain Bacteria; phylum Planctomycetota; class Planctomycetia; order Pirellulales; family Lacipirellulaceae; genus DASYDU01. The sequence continues at coordinate 29,826 of CAWKBP010000017.1, forward strand.
GACTTCGACGGAAAGCCAAAGCCGGCGATCGATCTCATGCACCCCTGGGGGCAGTTTCAAGAGTTGATTCTCAAAGAGTTTGTAACCGTCGACAAAGATACTCAACACCGCATACCCTCGGTAGAAGCGGCGTTGGTGTCGAAGTATGCGTCGATGCTTTCGCCTTTTCGCGACCGAGACAAAAAGGAGCAAGACGCTGTCGATTTTCGGAGGATTGCAACGGCAAATACTGATCGACTAAATCGGGACGACCTGAAAAGGCTGGCGAGCCTCACCTGGGAAGGCGGTGCAGAAGAGATCGACCGCTTTATTCAAATTGCGCTGTCGGACGAGCCGTTTCCGATTTGAATCGGCCTGCTATGGTTGGGTGGATGCTGTTGGTTCGCAATAGGAAAGCGCGAGCAGCGAATAGGCGGTGACCAGATTGGGGTCGTTCTCGAGCCAGCGTTCGCTGGTGTTGACCCAACTGCCGTCTTCCTTTTGTTGCTCGAAGAGCCGGTTGGCTAGCTCGCGACGCCAGTCGTGCGACTCGCCGGCCGCGTCGACAAACTGATCGGTGCCAACCGCGGCGAGTGCTTTGGCGAAGGTGTGATAGTAGTAGTACAGGCCGTCGGCGCCCATGCCGGGGTTGTCGACGAGCGAATAGTGTTGGCGAATCCAGTTGGTCGCGGCCTGGACGCGGGGATCCTCGGGGCCAACGCCGCAATAGATCATGCTTTTTAGGCCGGCGTAGGTCATCGAGCCGTAGCTCCGTAAGCCGCCGTCCGGCGTGGGGCCTGCTTGGCTGGAGCCGCCTGCGGCAATGGTGTAGTAGAAGCCGCCGTCGTCGACTTTGTCGGCAAACTCGGTGGTGTTGTACTGCGACTTGAGATTCTGGCAACGCGAGACGAAGACGAGCGCCTTTTGGAGGGCCTCGTCGTTTGCTTCGGCGCCGACCGTGTGGAGCGCTTCGATCAGGAACGACAGTGTTGGACAGATCCGGCCGGCTGTGCGAGCCGTAGCCGGCGCCGCCGTAGTTCATGCTCGCTTCATCGTGCCCTTCGTCGCCGTCCCACTGGATTTTTTTGTCGAAGGCTTCCGCCCTTTTGAGCAGCTGGTCGTAGCGGCCATCCGTGTTGGCTTCGTGGAAGCAGAGCATGGCGAGCGACGTTTCGTAGTTTTGATAACGGCTGCCGGGAGCGTAGATGCCTCCGTCGTCGTGCACGAGTCCTTGGAGATACTTGAGCGAGCGGGCGACGGTTGGCTCGTCTGGATTATGCCCGTGGCGGAGCAGGGCGGTGGCAACGATGGCGGTAAGACCGGGGCCGGCTTCGCTGCTGTAGGAACCGTCGTCCGCCTGAGACTGGGCGAGATACTTCTGAGCGCTCGCTACAGATTGCTGGTAGGCGGCATGATCCGGGCCAATCGACGACCCAGCGTCGCCGGCAGCAAATGACTGTCCAGCGACGGCGAAGAGGACGAGCGAACCAAGCGTCAGAATCAATGAGCGAACGATGGACGATTGAGAACTATTTGCCACAGAGCACCATTGTCAGTAAGAACAGGTTCCACGCCACGAGCAGCGTTGCCGCGGCCACCAGCGGCCAACGACTCGGCTTCATGTGTTGCGTCCCTTACCGGTATCCGAGGTAAGAGGTCCGAACGTGTCGCGGAACCCTTCGTCGAAATTAAAGACCTGGTCGAAATCCTCGCGGCGATCGCTGTCGGTCTTGCGCATCTGGCCGATCGTAATCAAATTGAACACGATCTCGCCGAAGTCGCCGGTCGACTGGACGCCCCAATGGTTGAGCACGCTTTTGGCGAGCCCGCCATATTGCTTGACCGCGTAGAGTCGGATCGCCTCGCACAACTGTTGGCCGGAGATGTGCCGCTCTTCTTCGGTCGGTCGGTCGACGACGGTGTCTTCGATCGAGCCGGGCGAACTTCCCATGCCGAGCTGTTCGTGGGCGTAGCGCAACGCGTCGAATACGAAAACGTACGCGTCGAGATGATATCGTTTGTCGCGCCGAAGCAATTCGGCCAACGGATGGGCTGGATCAATCATATTTCTATTGTCGGCGCTGGCTGCGATTTAGGCAACCGGCAGCGCCGGTGAGTTTTGCCTGTGGTGATTTTTCACGGCTTCGCCAAGCGTTTCCGCTCATTCGCCCGACTCTTCCTCTGTCCATTTTCCCGCTTTTTCGTCCGACAATTCGTCGGTCGACGCTGCTGCGGTCGACTCGTCGGCGATCGACGTTTCGCCGGCCGGTTCCTCCTCGACGGCGAGGGCGGTGCTCGTGTCGGCAGAAGTTTCCCGGGCGGGCCGATCCTGCTTGCCGCGTGATAGCACCGTGAGCACGTCGGCCGCATTGATAACGACTCGTCGCATGTCTTCGGTTTCGATCAACACTTGTGCCGCAAGGATTTCCTGAGCCAGCACGCGCCCTCGACCGGTGGTCGTGACGACGTCGGCGCCGATCGGCGGCAAGTCGCGTTGCAGACTTTGATAGGTGTCGTATTCATAGCGCAGGCAGCATTTCAAGCGGCCACAGCGCCCCGAGATCTTGCTGGGATCGAGCGTCGCCCGCTGCAGCTTCGCCATCTTCATCGAGACGGGTGGCATTTCGCTGAGGTGGGTGTTGCAGCAAACCGGTTTGCCGCAGTCGCCATAGTCGGCGAGCAATTTAGCTTCGTCGCGGACGCCGATCTGCCGCATCTCGATCCGCGTTTGAAATTCTTTGGCGAGCACTTTGACGAGGTCGCGGAAGTCGATGCGGTCCTCGGCAAGGTAGTAGATCACGACCCGCTCGCCGCCGTAGAGGTGCTCGACGTCGGCCAGCTGCATGTTGAGCGCAAGTTCTTTGATTCGCTGCTGACAGATCGCATATTCCCGCCGTTCCTGCTCGAACATTTTGCGGAGCTCGCGGAGATCGTCTTCGGAGACGCGGCGGAGGATTTGGCCCTGCTTTGGATCGACGAGTTGAGCCACGGCGTCTTCGGTGGCCTCGCAGAGTACTTCGCCAGCTTCGAGGCCGCGATGGGTGCGGGCAATCACTTGCTCGCCGCGCGCATGGGCATCGCTGCCGCGGGTGTAAAACACACCCAGGTTTCGCATCACTCCATGGCGGACGACGTATTTCGGCATCAGACAACGGGCATGGGCCGGGGATTGGACGTTGTTGGAGAGACGTCGTCTCGCAAGCCAACGACGGCACCTCCTTCAAAGTATACCGTGCCGCGATGAATGCCGACAGACGAGGAGAATCGCTACAAATAATACCTTTACACGGCGTCGACTCGGGTGCGCTGGAGTGCGGCGGAGTCTAAATGGTGACCAATCCTTCGCGGATGGCGAGCCGTGTGAGGTCAAGCGCTTTGTGAATTCCCAGCTTTTTCATCAGTCGGGCTTTGTGATTATCGATGGTGCTGGGGGCGAGATCGAGCATCTCGGCGCAGGTCTTCACCGAGTTGCCCATGGCGACAAGTTTGAGAACTTCTATCTCACGGGGCGTGAGAATCGCCAAATGGGATCCATTTACTTCGCGGCGAAGTTGCCAGCCACTCGACGTAAGGTGGATTTTTCCACGGACCGAAGGGCCGAATGCCCGCTCGCCTTGCACTAAAAGGCGGATGCCGTCGGCAAGCTCGGTAAACATTGCGTTTCGCGTGAAGTACCCGGTGGAAGGCGTATTGAGGATTTCTGCCAACCGGCCATTGTTCACTTCGTCGTCGAGTACGAGTATCGGCGCATCGCCCAATTGCCCAGCGACATTCGAAAAACTCTCGCCGCTTCGATGAATCAAGTCGGCGTCAAGTAGCACGGCATCGGGGCGGCGATGTTGGTTGACGACCGAAGCGACCTTGATGCTGGTTGCGGTGCATAAAACTCGAAAATCGGCCTCAGCACGGAAGAGTGCGGCAAGAGCATCTCCGTCCAATTGGCGACGAGCGACCACCACCAGGCGGATCGTAACAGAATGCGAATTATCCGACCGAATCATATCAGTCACGTTGACGCTGCCCAGTTTGCGAAACGCGTCCGCAATCGCCACGCGAACTCTCTAACTAATCATAGAGTTGTTTCGACAAGCGGCCAACATTGGCTCTAACTCGCTAGGACAAGATGCGCAACTTCGCCGCACTGGTGGCGTCAAGCCAAATTGTCGAAAAGTGCTCTGGAATTAGCGTTTCCCCGCGGTCAGCGAAATGATGCAGTGCATTTTTAACCAACAACGCAGGGAAATGCGCACCGCGTCCGCTGGGGATTCGCTGACGTAGACGCACGAACCGAACTTCGTGACATCGACGGATAACGGCGACCAGGAATTTAAATGTAACGATTGGTCGAAGTGAATTAGAGGGAGTTCGGTGACACACTCATGTCACTTTAGATGCCAAACTTATCTGCGTCGTCGACATGGGGCGTCTGCCATCTCGACAAGTGCGCAGTAGATCTCGGTTAGGATGTGGCAGCCTCGTTTTCCAACGGACGCTCGGTGCTGTCCGTCGGCGGAAACGCGATCCCGGCCGTTCCTAGAAGTAGAGCTAGTTCCGGAGCTGTCCGTGCGCCCATTTTTTCAAGTACCGACTGCCTCCGCCGGTCGACAGTTCGCATGCTTAGTTCCAAACGGTGGGCGACGGCTTTGTTTGGTTGGCCGGTCAGCATACATTCCATCACTCGGCATTCATCTTCAGAAAGCGTGGCTAGCCGCTCGTGGACTGTCTGGCGATTCTGCTTCTGGAGCCAACGATTTCGGCTGATGTCCAATGCGCGTTCGACGCCGTGGACCAAATCGTCATGATTGTAGGGTTTTTCGAGCAATGTCACTGCACCTCTTTCCATGAGCGCGACGGTGGTTGGCACGTCAGCAACACCCGTGACGACGACGACCGACAAAGGGCTTTCGTCGGCAATGAGTCGCTGTTGCAACTCGATACCGCTGAGGCGTGGCATTTGGAGATCGGTGATGACGCAACCGGGCTGGTCTTGGGGAGCGTCGCGCAGAAACTCGTCAGCGGACAAGTAACAGCGGCAAGCATATCCATGCTGTTTGAGCATCGCTTGAACCGAGAGTAGTACGGCTTCGTCGTCGTCGACGACAAAGATGACGTTTTCTTCAGTCATGGCCCTTCCTCCGAGTGAGTGGCAGTCGAACAAGAAAAGTAGCGCCGTGACGCGGGTTGGCGATTGCGTCGATCCGGCCCCCGTGGTCTTTAAGAATCGACTGGCAGATGCTCAGGCCGATCCCCATGCCGTGGCGTTTGGTCGTAAAAAATGGGTCGAAAAGATGAATGGTGGCGTCGCCTGCGAGTCCGCATCCCGCATCCTCGACTTCAAACACGACCGCGTCGGATTCGGCACTGGCGCGAATTGTGATCAGGCGACGATCGACGGGTAGTCCTTCGAGTGCATCACGAGCATTGCTCAACAAGTTGACGATGACCTGTTGGAGCTGAATCCGGTCGCCGCTCACGGGCGGCAAATTGCCCGCGATTTGAAACTGGACCGTTACATTGTTCCGGCGCAACTCCGGCAGCATCAAGTCGACCGAGTCGTGCAGCAACTGGTCGACATGGCAGGGGACATGTGAAGAGGGCGCTCGACGACTGAAGTCTCGAAGCCGACCGAGAATGGTGATGCAGCGCTGATTCTGCTCCAGAATCGCACGGATGTACTCGTTCAAAGTGTCCAGTTGGCCATCCGGCCCCATTTCCAAAATCCGTTCACTGGCGGCGGCAAAATTGCCGATCGCGTTGAGCGGCTGGGCGACTTCATGCGAGATTTCGGCGACCATCTGGCCGACCGTCGAAAGCCGTGAGGCGTGAAGCAGTTCCGCCCGCCCGAGTGCCAATTCCTCTTCGGCGCGTTTGCGGTCGGTGACGTCGACGTCGAAGCAGAAGAATTCGGCCGGCTTTCCCGCGCGTGGGTGTACAACGCGGCTGGCAAACACGGTGATCTTCGACCCGTCGCGACGAACCATCTCAACTTCTTCGGCACCCGGCGGCTTGCCCGTGCGGAGAGCGTCGGTCATGATTTGTCGCTCGAACTCGCGGGTGTGCTCGCCCCATAGCAACTCAACCAGATCGCGGCCGAGTGCTTCGTCCGCCGAGTAGCCGTAGAATAGTTCGCTGGCCCGGTTCCAAAACGTGATCGTGCCATCAGGCTCGTAGGCTTGGACGGCAACTTTGTCAAGATTCTCCAGCAGCGTTCGCAGGCGGGCTTCGCTTTCGCGCAGCGCTTGTTCCGTACGTTTTGCGTTCGGTGATGTCGCGAACCAGGCCGATGTGAAATCGTTCGTCTTTGATCCAAAAGGGCCGCAAGCGGACTTCTACGGGAAACAATGATCCATCCTTGCGGCGGTGATGTGAGTCAAAGGCAAGTGTCTCGCCGGAGTCCAATCGCTGCAAAATGTCATCTAGTAAATTTGCGATTGGCATTTGGATCGAAATCCATCGGCATCATGCCGATCAATTCGTCGCGATCGTAGCCGAGACTTACACACGCTTGCTGATTGACGTCGACAATTCGTCCCGATTCGGTCCTGGAGGAACAATGCATCGGTTGCGTGGTCGACGAAGCTGCGATAGCGAGATTCGCTTGACCTGGAGCGCTTCTTCGGCTCGCTTGCGTTCGGTGATGTCGATATGAATTCCGAGCATGCGTGCCGGCTTTCCCTGCGGATCGTCGATTACGGCACCACGGGAAAGGATCCAGCGCCAGGATCCATCCTTGTGTCGCATGCGAAACTCCGAGCGGTACTCGGGAGTGAGCCGTTGGATAGCGTTTTCGACATTGGCATAAGCATGTGCAAGATCGTCCGGATGGACGCGTGATTCCCACTCCATGTTGCTGGCTGCAATTTCATCGCCGTGATATCCCAACTGGCTCTTCCACTCCTCGGAAAATACAACCTCATTGGAGACGAGGTCCCAGTCCCAGAGCCCGACGTCCGCGCCTTTGAGAGTGAACTCGAGGCGTCGTTGCGCTTCGCGCAAGGCTTCATCGGACCGCTTACGCTCGCTAATGTCTTCGCATATGCCGAGCAGTAGCGTCGGTTTGCCATTACGGTCAAACAGCGGCATTTTCCGTGTATGCAGGATGATCGGCGGCCCGCCGTGTAAGCTGCTCGGCTCCTCGGCAATGTCGACAAGAATTCCAGCATCCATCACTTTCTGATCAATGGAATGAAAAAAGTCAGCCTGTTCCTTCGGCCAGTAGTCCGAGACCTTGCGACCAATGATGTCTTGGCGCGGGATTCCGAACATCGACTCGGCTGCCTTATTCCAAAGGCGGATGCAATACTCGTCTTTGGGATCTTTGACGAAGACTCCTAGAGGAATATTCTCGACGATGTTCTCCAACAACAGCGTTGAATGCCGAAGCGCTTCCTCGGCTTCGAGGTGGGCCGTGATGTCGCGGGTGATGCCCACTAGACCGATCACATCACCGTTCGCGTCGCGGCAGACGTTCTTGGCGGTGGAAAGATGGCTCAAACCATGACCGGTCGGAATGGATTCCTCAAATCGCAGCTCTTTCTCTTCTGCGAATAGTTGCCGCTCGCGCGCCTCGATATCTCGGGCTACCTCCGCGGGGAAGAGTTCCGAGTCGCGGCGGCCGATAATGTCATTTACCGGTTTGCCAATGAACGCAGCCGCGGCGGCGTTGATCGTGACGTAGCGCCCCTCACGATCCTTCATGTAGATGAAGTCCGTCGTGCTTTCGAGGATCGTTTGTAGGATCGCATTTTGTTCGCGCACCTCGTCTGCCGCGAGCTTCGCTGCCGTGATATTGCGGGCCGACCCGATCATTGTCTGAACTTGCCCTGTCTCATTGCGGCGGACAGTTGCACAAGTGTTGATCCAGCGCGTCTCGCTTCCGGCATAGCAGATGCGAAATTCGATGGAGGTGTAGGTGCCATCGCGTATCGCTTGTTCGACCCAGCGGCCGAGTGGATCGACATCCTCTGGGTGCACAAAGCTCATGAAATCCTTGGAATAAAGGTCCGCGAGTGGTATTCCATAGACCTCGGCGCACTCGGGCGACCAGTACAAGGCGCCCGTCACGACATCCCACTCCCAAACACCCATGCGGGTTGCAGCCAGCGCGAGTTGGAGTCGGAGCTGGCTCTCCTGCAATCGCGCCTCCGCGAGTTTTCGTTCCGCGATGTCGCAAACGAGAGCCAACGTGTGCCTCTTGCCGTCGATCACGAGAGGACGGACGCGAACCTCGACAGGATACTCCGAGCCGTCCTTGCGACGATGGCGAGTGTCGAACGTCAGTGTTTCGCCGGTCGCCAGTCGCCCACGGTACTCTTCCACCTTCTCCATCGTGATTTCGGCATCAAAGTCAAACGGTACCATACCGATCAGTTCTTCGCGTTCGTAACCGAGGCTTTCGCAGGCGCGCTGATTAATGTCAACAACGCGAGTTTCTTCGTCCTGGAGGAAGATTCCTTCGCTGACGTGGTCGGCGAATATGCGACGACGGACCTCGCTGGCGCGAAGCTCCGACTCCAACTCTCGGCGTATCTGCTCTCGTCGGGCCGCTGCCACCATCGCGCCCAGCACGTCGCACATCGGCTGCAATTGCGCGGCCCCGGCGAGATCATAGCCCTCGAGGCGGTTTGCCAGCCCGACCAGGCCCACAAGTTCTCCGTCTGCCGCGAACAAAGGCAGGCCCAAGAACGACGTTAATGATGAAGTCAATTTCGAGGCGGCACCGGGCGAACGACTCTTCTTTGCGGCGACACGGTTGGGCGCCACGTTGGAAACAACTACTTTGCCCGTGCGAATGACTTCGCCCAAAGCGTTGTCCAGATCGTGCAACTCCTGCCCGTTGGTGCCCACTTGCTGACCGTAGCCGTGGAAGAGATAGTCTCGATCAACGCTTGGACTTTGAGAGTACTTTAATGGTTGCTTCGCCTTGAGACGTCCGTTGCAGTTTGACGACCATGCCGAAGGCGCTTTGCGAGCGCTCGACGATCCATTCGATCGCCCGCTCGAAGGCCAGCATGGAACTCGGCTCTGCAATGAATTGCCGTTGGACGGCAACGATGACCTCGAGTACATCGACCGATGACTGCCCGGCTTCTGACACCGACAACTTCCCCTCCAACTCCGCGCCGACTGGCTAAAGAAAAGATGCAAGCTGAGAGACCGATGGCGTTATGGCCGTAAAGAGCGCCCGGCGCAACAGTATCTCGTTGGCTGATGTTCTACCCCTAATGCGGGGCGGATGCAACTTGCTAAGCGACACCTTTGATCGGAGGTCTGGAAGTCAAATGTGAAGAGGCAGTCTGGATGATTGGCGCGGATTTACATTGTGTCACGCAGAAACCACCCGCGTTAAACGGCTGGAAATGAAAAAACGGTCGGTGTCCCGCGACACCGACCGCCGTTACTTTGTGCGAAATAGCAAATTTTGCTAGATGAGATGTTCTGGCAACGGCATGCTTTCCGGACCGTCGGCCAGTTCGTTGGCAACCTCGCCATAGAGATCCGCTTCCCAGCCGGCCGGTATCCGCTGACTTCGCCGCCGGGACGAGCGCTCGCGCGCGATCCGCGCCTGGTCATCATCCCAGAGCGCATCCGGATCGGTCGCATACGCATCGAGCCAGACCTCGGGCTCGACGTGTTCGACGTAGCGATGCACACGGCGACGCGGGCGAACCACGCGACGGCGCTCGTTTCGCACAACCGAGCGCCAGGCCCACTTGGACAGCAGCGCTTTGAGCACCGCGAGTGGCAGGCCGCCGGTCGACGCGAGGACGGCTGCCTTCGCGGCCCGCCAACGGGCGTCGTTGCGCGCCAGCTCGAGAAATTCCTGGCCTTCATGGGTGAGCCGCACGCAGGGCGAGCCGACGGACGTCAGCCCGACTTCTTTCAAGAGGCCGGCATCGGTGAGCAGCCGCAGATGGTAACGAACGCGCTCATCGCTATCGTGCCGAGCGTCGGTTCGCAGCGAGTCGATCGGCAGGGTGTCGATGGGAGACGTCGCGCCACGGCGTTCAACGTCCAGGAGTAGTTGACGGATGAGATCAATGTCACGTTGCACGAGTGCACCTCCATTTGCACGGGGTCAGATTCCTTGAGGCCTAATGCAGACTCGACGATATGCGGGAGCGATCATCGGCGGCCATCGCCCGTTCCACGAGCGAGCGAGCCATGATCGTCCAATCGCAAAACAGGGTCAAGACGAGCCGCCGCGAGCGATGGATGCTAGCAGTCGACGTTCGGTAGGCAACTCGAGATTCAGATCGGCTGCCGAATGGTGACGATCGAATCAGTTGCAAATGCCCCCGGCAGGAATCGAACCTGCGACAAACGGTTTAGGAAACCGCTGCTCTATCCCCTGAGCTACGAGGGCGTGTTATTTCAGCTTGCTTTATAGACTCAAACTGACCGTGCAGCCAATACTTGGGGGCCAAAACCGAGGGGCGGTTCGTTGTCGTTCCTGAATCGGCGGATGCTTTGGGCAGGAATTCGCCCTGGGAAGCTTGGGCGGGGGAGCGTCGCCCCTTGGCTGCCAAGCGGAGCGGACGGCTGCCTACTCGGCCGCCTTGGGGCTGAGCATTTCGAGCTTGAGATTGCGGAAGCGAACTTCCATTGGCTCGCCGGAATGGATTTGCAGGGCGAACATGCCGCGCCGCTTGCCATTCGGGTCGTAGAGATCGGCACATGGGTGGCCGTTGAACCAGGTCTGGATGTGGCTGCCTTCGGCCCGAATCTCGTAGTGGTTCCATTCGCCGGGCTTCAAAAATTCCTCGGCCGACTTGTCCCACAACAGTTCTCGGCCGTTCTCTTCGTAGAGCTTGCCCCACCAACCGGCGCCGGCGTCGGCCTGGTAGCCCTGCACTTCGTCGTAGCCCTTGAGCGAAAGCGTGCGGAACTGAACGCCGGAGTTGCCCCGATTGCCGTTGAGCTTGATGTCAAACGAAAACTGGAAGTCGTCGGCCTGGAGGTCGCTCAGCAGGAACGAATTGTGTTCGAGGCCCGGGCTGCGGCCAACGATCTCGCCATTCTCGACCGACCACAATTCCGAGTCGCCGGTCCAGCCAGTGAGGTCGCGGCCATTGAAGAGCGCCCCGGCGTTGTCCTTGGTCGCGAGCATCGGCACCTGCGATGCACCGGTGAGATAGGCGAACAGGGAGAGCGTTTCAAAGTCGCTGAACTGTTTGAGTTGATCTTCTGGCATCATCGATACCTCGCTCAACTCGCGCTCTTCGATCTCATCTTTCGGCAGGACGACCGACTCGGTGGCGGTTTGAATCGTGACCGATTTGTCGTCTTCGGTTGAAACGATGCCGGTTACCACGCGGCCGTCGACCGTGATGATTAACGATGGCTGATACTCTTTTGCCATGATCGCGCTGGGGTCGACCACATTCGACAGCAAGTAATCGATGTTCGATCGATTCGAGCCGGTTAGATCCGGACCGATCTTGGCGCCGACGCCGTAGAGCGTGTGGCACTGCTGGCAGGTGCGGGCGAACACGGCCCGTCCGAGCGACGCATCGGGCGGCGAAGAGGCCGGCGCGGCCAGCTTCTGTTTCAGCTCGGCCATCAGCTCGGCTTTGTCGGCCGGCGTGTTCCGCACGGTGCCCCACGATTTGGCCAGCAGCTCATCAAGCTCGTCATTCTTGAGGTTGTTAAGTTGACGTACGAGGTCGGCCGACAGATCGGACGCGGCAATATCTTTCGCATCGATCGCTCGGAGTAGCGCCAAGCCGGAAGACGCCCGGGCACAGAGTGTCGCCAATGCGGTGCGTTTCTCCGATGGCGAAAGCTGCGAGTACTTCGCCAGCAAAACGGCTGGCGTATTCGGGTCGTCGTATTGGGCGAGGCCCGAGAGCGCGAGGTCGCGGAGCAGCGGATCATCCAGCAACGACTGCAGCACCGGCGGCAACTCGGCGTCCTTGGCGCCCAAGAGCGACTCGAGAGCTGCGTGGCGAGCGGCCGCGTTGGCCGTGGGCGAAGCGACCAGCTGGCGGAAGGACTCCATTGCTTTCGGATCGCCGAACGTGACGCCCAAACCGGTCGCGGCGCTTTTCACCTGTTCATTCCCGCCCGACATTACCTGGGCGTAAGCGGCCGGCCAACCTGCCGGCGGAACGACTTGCCGCTGTCCGCGCAGGGCCTGGCGAATGCCGTCGAGGATCGCCAATTGCTCGTCGGTGTCGGCCGATTTCGCCAGACCATCGACGAGCGCGGCAAGGGCGGCCGGTGAATTGAGGCTGGCGATGCGGCGGAGCATGAACTCGCGAATCCGCGGGATGGTCTTGCCGCACGAGAGGCCGAAGGCGAGCGCTCGTTGAGGATTCGCTTCGCCGAGCGGCTCGGCAGCATACCAGTACAGCAGCGGCAAGTTGTGGTCGCCATTGTCTTCGGCGTGGCTGGTGAGGCTAGCGAGGATCGTCCAGCGGTCGTCGAGCGGCAGCCGCTGCAACGCCGAAGCCAAATACAATCGCACCACCGGCGACGCATCGCTGGCCGCCATTTCGGCGAACGGCGCGAGCCACTGCTCGGCGTTCGCATCGTCGCAGTCAAGCGCGAGTTGAATCGCCCAGCTGCGGACGTACGGATTCTCGTCCTTCAGCTTGGCGGCGATCAAGTCGTCGGAGAGGTTGCCGGTGGCGTGCAGCGCCCACATTGCCCGCAAGCGGCGTGTTTCGTCCGGATTGGTCGTGGCGATCTCTTGCAGTCGGGCGAGCGCCGCTGCGTCGATCTTTTTGGTCGCTGCGCGTTCTTGCAGTAGCTGGCGTGCGTGGCGAACGTACCAATCGTTACTGTTGAGCGCAAGCTCGGCCAATTCGACGTCGCTTAACTTGGCTAGATTCACGGCGGGCGACTTCGCGTCCGTGTCGCCATAAACGATTCGGTAGATCCGGCCATTCGTGCGGTCGTGTGCGTCGGCGTGGGGATCGTGGCAGGCTTGCATGTCGTACCAGTCGATGACGTACACCTGCCCGTCTGGCCCGTAGCGGAAGTTGAGCATCTGCGATGCTTTGTCCTGCGTGAGCAGGAAATCGGGCCCGTGGCTGCCGACGTAGCCGGAACCGCGCGGCTCGAGGATGTCCATGTTGAGCCGCTGGCCATGGATGTTGTTCATGAAGATCTGGTTGCGGTATTTTTCCGGCCAGGCACCGCCCAAGTAGATCATCGCGCCGGCGTGGGCATGACCGCCGCCCGCCTGATCGGACCGCTCGTTGCCGGCATGTGGGTTGCCACCCAGATAATGTAGATGGTCGGCGATCGTTTTGATGTCGTCGTAGGTGTAGCGATTCTCGTGTTCACCCGCTTGCCGTTGGTAGCGACCGCCCTCGATGTTGTGCCAGAGATGCGGAATCACACAGGCCGTGGAAATCGCCTGGCCCCAGTCGTTGAAGTCGACCCCCCAGGGGTTGCTCGTGCCTTCGGAAAACACTTCAAACTTATGCCGCGTCGGGTGGTAGCGCCAGATGGCGGCGGTGAGCGGCACCCGCTCACTGTCGGGCGTACCCGGCTTGCCGACGCGCGAGTAGGTGAACACGCCGTGACAGCCGTAGAGCCAGCCATCGGGTCCCCAATTGAAAGTGTTGAGCGTTTCGTGCGTGTCCTGCCAGCCCCAGCCGTCGAGCAGGATTTCAGGTTCGCCGTCGGGTCGATCGTCACCGTCGCGGTCTGGGATGAACATCAGGTATGGCGCCGCCCCGACCCACACGCCGCCGAAGCCGACTTCTAGCCCGCTCACCAGATTGAGCCCTTCGGCGAACACTTTGCGATTGTCGAAATGGCCGTCGCCGTCGGTGTCTTCAAAGATGAGAATTCGATCGCGGCCCTTGTTGCCCGGCACGCGTACCGGATATTCGTAGGCCTCGGCAATCCAAACGCGACCGCGGTCGTCGAGCGTCATGGCGATCGGCTGCTTGACGTCGGGTTCCGCGGCGAACACGTTTGCCGAAAAGCCTTCCGGCAGTTTCATCACCGCTGCCGCCTCGTCGGCCGGCAATTTGGCATAGGGATATTCATCCTTCGCGCCGACTTGCGTGGTCGGCGGGGCGGCCTCGGTGATCTCGGGTCGTTTGTCGTGGAGGCGGAAATGGTCGAAGTTGATGTGTCCCCACGCGCCACTCGATTCGTCGACCACACGCACGAAGACACGCTTTCCCAGCTGCGGATGCAAGTCGGCAACCACAAGTCGCATCCGTTCGTTGTCGTCCCCACTGGCCTTAAATACGACCTGCTGCGAGTCTTCGCGGACGATCTCGACGCGTGTGGCGTCGCTCGAACCGCCACCCAGCAGGAAACTGGCGAACGGCTGGGTGACCTCGAAGCTGGCCGAGGTGAGCGTTCCCTGGGGTTCGTCCTGCGAGATTTCAAATGTGCCGACCCAGTAGTTGTCGGCGTGACCGCTCTGCATGTCGCCGCGGCGGACGCGGACCGTGTCGCCGCGAGTTGGTTGTCCGGCGAAGGCGGGACCGTTGGCCGTCCAGTCGCTCAGGTCGCCGGTTTCGAAATCCAGATTTAGCGGTTTGCCGGTCGCGTCTTTGGGGATCGTTCCACCGATCGTCTTGCTCATTTGTTCGGCGGCGGCCTCGATCAAACGCGCTTGTGGTCGCGGTTGCGCCGCCTGCCAAGCGAGTTTGTCAACGGTTTCGGTGCGTTGCAGGAATACGAACGTTCCTTTTTTGTTGCTGACAACAACGTCCGGGCGACCGTCGCCAGAGAGATCACCGGCGACGACCTGCGTCCCGACGCCCGAATCATTGTCGACCAGGTAAGGAATGAACCGCGCGCTGCCGCCTTCGCGGACGGTTTTGAACCAATAGAGCACTGCCGGGTCGAGCGAGCCTGGGTCGTGTTCGCTGTGCGCCCAGAAGCGTTTGCCGGTAATGACATCCTGGATACCGTCGCCGTCGACGTCGGAAAGTGCCAATGCGTGCAATTGGGAAAAGGCAACACCATAGTCGTTGTCGCCCCGCTGCTCGCCCATGATAAGGTGTTCGTCGAAGGCGATTTCGCCGCCGTCGCTGCCGCCAACTTGTTCAAACCACGCCAGACCGTAGCCGTGGGCGTTTTTGCTGGTGACCACGTCGTTGTCGCCGTCGCCGTCGAAATCGTAGACCAGCATCTGTGCTCCGCCGGCCTCCGCGGCAAACGGAACACGATGAAACTTCCACTCAGAATCTTCCGCACCGGCGGCCGGCTGTTCCCACCAGCCATTTCTCTCCAGCACATCGGCGCGGCCGTCGCCGTTCAAGTCGCCGACACCCAGGCCATGGTTGAATTTTTCGTATCCGCGATTGTCTGAGATGGGATGAAACGGCCAGGGCTGCGTCGAGTCGTTCGACGGAATCTCGGCGTAGCCGAAGCGTCCTGCGGTGTGAAACACCAGTTCAGGTACACCGTCGCCCGTGAGGTCCGCAAACGTCGGCGACTCGTTGTCGATGGTGCCGAACGCTAGATGCCGCTCCCAAGGGCCGACCTTGCCTGCCGGATTTTGGTACCAAAATGCTTCCTTTCCAGGAAAGCCGACGACGAGCAAATCGGTCCAGCCATCGCGGTCGATGTCGTAGGCGAAGGCGAAGAAATTGTCCGAGTAGCTGTTGATATTAAACGGACGGGGCGGATAGATTTCAAATCGCTTTTTGAAATCGGGCCCCGCGTACCAATAGGGACCTGCGGCGACGTCCATTTTGCCGTCGCGGTTCAAGTCGGCGAATGTCGCGCCTTCCGCGAAGAACTTGTCGGCCAGCGGCACGCGCTGAAACGAATGGAGCGTGCTTTCTTCGGCAGCACACGACCACGCGGCGGCGCAGGCGATGAGCAACAGCCCGCAGAGGACGCGTCCTATGAGTTTCATCGCCCGACGGCCTGACGGCGCGCTCCGACTTCAATGTGCGGTGCCGGCGGACCGCTCGCATGGGCTGCTTCGACGGCCGGCGCCGAATCGCCGCGCGTGAACGTGAACTCGGGGAGCCAGCGGATTTCGCCACCGTGAACCGCCGACTCGTGAGCCAGGATGCCGACACAGGTCCAGTTTGCGCTGGTCGCGGCGTTTGGCCAAGGGTCGCGCTGGGCGACCAAGGCCGTCACGAACTCGTTGACCAAGTGTGGATGCGAGCCGCCGTGGCCCGATCCCTGCAGGAATGAAAGGTGATCGGCGTCGACGATCGACCGCGTGAACTGCTGAATTTCCGTCGGCAATAGGTGTCCGAAGTCGGGGATCTCGATTCGTTGGGCGATCTCCGGTTCCGGCTTTTTGGCCGTGTGGAGTACGTGCGATTCGCCTTCGACCAGCGTCCATTCGAACGACTTCTGGGAACCGTAGACGTCGAAGCTTTCGCGGTACTGACGCGCCGTGTCGTAGAGAAAACGCCAGACATGGGCCGACACGTCGCTGTCGGCGATCTTGATGTGGCACGACTCGACGGCAAACGAATTACCCGACTTCTCGCGTATATCGTCGCGCACGCGGCCCGAGCCGAAGCACGAGACGTATTCCGCCCGGCTATCCATCAAGCCAAGTACGGGGCTCACGACATGTGTCGCGTAGTGCATCGGGATCATCCGCTCCCAATAGTCGGGCCATCCGTCCATGTCCTGCGGATGCGAGGCTTGCAGATACTGAATGCGCCCGAACTCGCCCTTTTGGTACAGGTCGCGAATGAACAAGAATTCGCGGCTGTAGACGACGGTCTCGGCCATCATGTATTTGAGGCCCGTGTCGGCGACCAACTGGCAAATTTTTTCGCATTCTTCGATGGTGGTCGCCATCGGCACGGTACACATCACGTGCTTGCCAGCCCGTAGAGCCTCGATGCTCATCCAGGCGTGGTCGGGGATCGGGCTATTGATGTGGACGAAGTCGATCGTCGGATCGGCGAGCAGATCTTCGAAACGGGTGTAGCACTTATCGATGCCAAACGCCTCGCCGACCTGGCTGAGCCGGGCCTCGTTCCGCTGACAGATTGCCGCAACATTGACTAGCGGATGGCGCTGGTAAATCGGAATGAATTCCGCACCGAAGCCCAGCCCGACAATCGCGGCGTTGAGCGGACGTGAACTGGTATCCATGAAATATCTCTTCCTGTCCTGGAGAGCCAATGCCTGGCCGGCTTACGGCGAGTGACGTGCAGAAACCGCGGCCGCGGTGCGTTTCTACACTTTCATTCTAACTCCCTTCGCGTAAGATAGAATGAAGATAAGCGCACAACATATGTGTTATTTTACACTGCCGGCGCGCAGCCCAAAAACGATCGGCTCAGCATGCGAGATCGACGCTCGGTAGCACTGCTTGTGGAGACCTCGAACGCCTACGCGCGAGGCTTGATGGACGGCATTATCGCCTATCAGCGCGAGCACGAGTTGTGGTCAATCTACGTCGGCGAGCAGGAACGTGGCGCGAAACCGCCCGCCTGGCTGAGGAATTGGAAAGGCGACGGCATCATCGCTCGGATCGAAACCGAGGCAATTGCAGCGGTCGTGCGGCGGACGCATTTGCCGGTGGTCGACGTCAGTGCGGCCCGCAAAGTCCGCAGCATTCCCTGGGTGGAAACGGACGATCGCGAGCTTGCCCGACTCGCCGCCCGGCATCTGATCGACCGCGGATTTCGCACGCTCGCTTTCTGCGGTGAGCCGCTTTACAACTGGTCGCGCTGGCGGGAGCAGCAATTTTCGGTTTTCGCGCAGGATGCTGGCTGTGTGTGCAAGATTTTTCAGGGCAAGTCGCCCAGCGAAAAGGATTATTCTTGGACACGCGAGCGACGTCGGCTCAAAACGTGGGTCGAGGAACTCCCCAAGCCGGTCGGCGTGATGGCTTGCTACGACTTCAAAGGGCAGCAATTGCTGGACGTCTGCCGCGAGCTGGATATTGCGGTGCCCGAGCAGGTTGCGGTGATCGGGGTGGACAACGACGCTCGCCTCTGTCGGCTCTGCACACCGCCGCTTTCGAGCGTGATTCCCGATACACACCGCACCGGCTACGAAGCGGCGCAGCTGCTGGATCGCATGATGCGGGGCGAACAGGTGGGGACCGACGCCGTGCTGATTCCGCCAATGGGGATCGCCGAGCGGCAATCGAGCGATGTTTACGCGATTGACGACGCCGACATCGCCTCCGCCCTCCGTTTCATCCGCGAACATGCCTGCGAGGGCATTTCCGTGGCCGACTTGCTCCGCGTCGTGCCTCTGTCGCGGCGGATGCTCGAGCATCGCTTCCTGAAGCTTGTCCGTCGCACGCCTCATGCCGAGATCATCCGCATTCGCATGGAACGAGCCGCGCGACTGTTGCGCGAAACCGATCTGTCACTGGCTGAAATCGCCAATCGTGCCGGTTTTGCCGACGCCAACTATCTTTCGGTGGCATTCAAAAAGCAGATGGGAGTCGCCCCGCGGTCCTATCGCGCCGAGATGCGGACTTCGGGAGCCACGCCGGCGGCTGGCCATCCGCGGTTGCTGTGATTTTTCCGGAATCGACTTTTCCCGATCGCGCCGGCAATCTATAACGGAGCCGACCAGTAGGCGAGGTCTTCGCGCTCGGTGCAGCAGATCGCTGCGACTCATCCAATTGGCGAGGCAGTTATGGCGGACGGACAGCAATCGCGGCGGTTGTTCTTGGGCTGTTTCATGGCACTCGTGGCAACGGCCTTCGGATTTGCCGTCCGCAGTGCCGTGCTCGGGGATTGGGAAGCTCAATTCGGTTTGTCCGAGGAACAAAAAGGAATCATCAACGGCGTGGGCCTCTATCCCTTCGCCATTTCGATCATCCTTTTCAGTCTGATTGTCGACAAGATCGGTTACGGGACGGCGATCTTCCTTGGCTTTGTCGGCCACGTTGTCTCGACGGTCCTGACCATCTTCGCACCGAGTTTTGAGGTGCTCTACGTCGCCACGTTCATCTACGCGCTCTCGAACGGTACGGTTGAGGCGGTGATTAACCCGGTGGTTGCCACCGTCTATCGCGACAACAAAACCCACTGGCTAAATATCCTGCATGCGGGTTGGCCCGGCGGGCTGGTACTCGCCGGATTGCTGTCGATTGGTGTGCTCAAACTGGGGGGCACTCTCGGTGCGCGGCTACCGGGCGAGATTTGGCAGTGGCGGATGGGTGTGCTTTTTATTCCGATCTTGATCTACGGATTCCTGTTGTTTGGCCAGAAGTTTCCCACTCAGGAGCGAGTTGCGGCAGGCGTCTCCTTTCGAGAAATGCTTCGTGAATTTGGCTGGGGCAGCGCCTACGTAGTGTCGTTTCTGATCATCATGGGCATTAGCCAGGTGCTGACCGTGTTCAAGATCGCGCCGATCGAGGTTACTCATGCACTGTTGTGGGCCATCATCCCAGCCGCGCTGTTTGCGGTTTGGATTCGCGCTTTTGGACGGCCGATGTTTGTGTTCCTGTTGTTGATTATGATTCCGCTGGCCACGACGGAACTCGGCACCGACGGCTGGATTCAAGACATAATGGGGTCGGTATTGGAAGACCCGGTGAAGGGAACGCTGTTCTTTGTCTACACGGCGGCGATCATGTTTGTACTGCGGTTTTTCGCCGGGCCGATCGTACACCGCATTTCGCCGTTGGGGCTCTTGGCCGCGTCGGCGGCGATTGCGGCGGCTGGACTGGCGTGGCTCGGCAATGCGGGCCCGAGCGTCGGCGTTCTATTCCTGGCGGCGACTCTCTATGCCTGTGGTAAGACATTCTTCTGGCCGACCACCCTGGGTGTTGTTTCTGAGCAATATCCGAAGGGTGGGGCACTGCTGCTCAATGCAATCAGCGGCGTCGGCATGATTGCGGTGGGGACGCTTGGCGGACCCGCCATCGGCACGCTGCAGGACATCGACTTTAACCGCGCCGTAGCCGTCGAAGCTCCTGATGCTCATGCGTTGGTTGCCCGCGAGAGCGACGGTGCATTCTTTGACTATGAGTCGGTCGACAAAGCGAAGTTCGCCGAGCTCCCGCCGGCCGAAGTCGCAACACTCAACGCCATCGAACGGGGTACCAAGCAGCATGCGCTAGCGAAGATCGCCATTTTGCCAGTGTTTATGTGCTTCTGCTACCTGGGGCTGATCCTGTACTTCCGAACGCGGGGCGGATACCAGGCTCAAGTGCTGACTGGCCATGCGGCGGAGGATGAAAAGTTCACCGGTGGCACGATTGGGCCGGGCGAAGGGTGAGCGAGATTCGATGCATTGTGCCCAATGGAAGCGGCGCACTTTGTATTTACCCGGAATTGTCCAGCTGATCATCGGCCCACCCGAGCGACGACGGAAACCTTGTGGTTGGGGCCTTTGGGTCGTCGGGCGTCGGCTTGGACTCGATGGAATCTTAGTGACAAAGCGCGTTATTGTCCCGGCTCCGTAGATGCCGCGTCGCATGACGAGCAGCAGCGATTCTCGCTGGCTGCGCCTCGGGCTGGCCGGCCTGGGTGAAGAATCGAAGTAGGTCATCTTTGATTTTTTACATCCCGCCGTGATATTTTACACGGTTAATGGGCAGTGTTTCTTAATTGACGTTTTGCACAGAATCGCCATTATAAGGTAGTAGAGGTTGAGCGATCATGGGCGCCCAAGAGTTGTCTTGTCCCATGATAATTTACCGCGGCCTCGAGACATGACAGGCAGTATCTAATCTCGAGTTCGGGTGTAACTGATCGCCGCGCTGGTGTCGATCAAGTCGAATGCACAAAGGCGAGATGAATTGGCATCGTGGCGTGGTGCGGGTCCGCACCTGAGTTTGGCAGAAGGCAGAAGGACGGATAAGTCGGCGTTCCGAATTTTCGCAAACAGAATTCGTTTTTCTTTTCGATTGTGGAAACAAGGTAATGGGTTTCAGGATGCCCAAAGCAATGGCATTCGCCTCGCTGTTCGCTGTGGAGTTGCCCGCTTTTTTTCAGTGTCGGTTGTAGGTCGCTTATCAGTTTAGGTCGTTCCAATACCAGCTACTTATGAGGGCTAGGCTAATGAAGACGCGATGGTTGTTCGGTATGGCGGCGGTTGCCGCACTGTGTTTGGGACTCAGAACTGGGGACGCGCAAGCGGCAGCACTGAGTTTTGTCGGCAGCGACAGCGACCTGGACGGATTTCCCGGTGGTGCGCCGCCGTATGTTGTTGTGCCTTGGAGAAGTGAGGCCGATCCGAAAGCGTACGACATCGATGGAAATAATGTCTACGGAAGCGCCGGATATGCATTGTTCGGGACGCAGTTTTCCTATCCGACGTTTGCCTGCTGTGGCTCAAGCCAGCCTTTTGCGAGCCCCACCTATCCGAACAAGATCAGTTTGCCAAGCTTCGTCACGTCATCGCAGAATTTGGTCAACAACAAAACTGGCGGTTGGAGTTACTCCTTGATTGACGATCCAGAATTGGTAAACGGATACCGCGACTACAACTGGGGCCTGACCCAGGTTCCGCCGCGTCCAGGTCCCGATCAGTCCCCCTACGTCAAAATTGGCAGTCTTGAAGGCACCGATATTTTGGGACTCAATCCGCGTACTTCGGCCGTTGGGGCCGGGCGGTGGCTATTTACCGTCGGGGCAGGCGTTCCGTCAAAGTTTCGAGTCGGCGTGATGTCGGACGGTTTGGATGGCACTCAGTGGGCCGCGACTGAGGTACTCCTCCATCAAGTGGTCGGTACATCGACGATTACGGGCACGGCCACGTCAGGCACGCTAGTTCGCAACCGGTTTGTTGACATTCATTCGTTCGACATCATTGGGGCCCAGCCGGGCGACCAATTTGCCATTTTTGCAAAAGCGTCGAACGACGGCTTCGGGGCGATTGCGGGCGTGACGTTTGACGTTGCGGTGCCGGAGCCGGCCAGCATTTCGATGTTCGCCATCGCACTGGTTGCCTGCGGCGGGCTCGTCCGTAGCCGCGTTCGAGAACGAAATGAGTGGTAACGCCGTCCTGAACTCACTCCTGGCCGATTTGTCGGTCAGGAGTGGTCAGGACAGATAGTGCGGGGCAGAGTAGAAAGCTCGTTTTTACTCCCTCGGATGTTAAACTAGGAACTGGAACAGAATTTAGGCCGAGTTTGGATCGAGAGGCGGAGTTGATGTGGGCATTTGAAGAGCAGCGACGACCTCGACAGACCTTGGGATTTACCTTGGTCGAACTTCTCGTGGTGATCGCCATCATCGGCATCCTGGTGGCATTGCTGTTGCCGGCGATTCAGGCCGCCCGCGAGGCAGCGCGGCGTAATCAGTGTCAGAACAATCTGAAGCAACTTTCGCTCGGCTGTCTCAATCATGAGAGCTCACACGGGGCACTTCCCGCGGGCTTCACGTCGACTCCCGCTCCGGGTTTGGACGTTCTACACACTTGGGCGTCGTACGTGCTTCCCTATCTGGAGGAAGCGGCAGTTTTCGACCAAATCGATTTCAGCAAACCATCTTGGGCTCCTTGGGTCGAGGCCGGGAAAAAACCGCCAGCCAACGCACCGTGGACCTACACACAATTAGACGTGCAACTCTGCCCCTCCGATCAACCTAGAAACATTCATACCGGCGTTGCGGAGAGTTTTGCACACGGAAGTTATCTGGCCAACCAGGGTTGGCGTGAGTGGCGGCAAGCGGAGCTGCTCGAGGGACACCTATTTGAGATCGCGCAAGAAGGGTCTCCGGACCGGAGGGGACCGTTTGAAAAAGTTTTCAGTACGCGCAACGAAGGGATTCCGCTTGCCAAGATCACCGACGGCACGAGCGCGACCGTTATGCTCGGAGAAGGACGGCAATTCCCTGGCGAAGATTCGCGCGGATTGATCTATTTGGGCAGTTGTTTTTATTCACATGAGTTTGCGCAAATACCGCAGCCGTCGACTATTTGGAGTTTTGCGACAACGCGCCGGGTAAGGTCGATGATCCAGTCGGAATTGTGAATCCCGATGCGCCGTGCAGTCAGGCATACGCGGGACCCCGCGGACCTTGGGTCCAAACTTCCAGGAGCCGGCACCCGGGCGTCGTCAATTTGGCCTACTGCGACGGACATGTGAGCCTCGCAAGCAATGATGTGTCCATCGAAGTGTGGCACGCTATTTCTTCGCGCTGGAGAAGAAGTCGTTGGCGAATAGTTTTTGTGATACATGAAACGTCCCCTTGACTTGAATGGATCGGAGCTGTCGCGAGCGTGGTTGCTGTCGATGTGCTTTGCATTTTGCATCGGTTGCGGTTCGCGCGGACCGACTCAAGTCGCGGTAAATGGAACAGTCACTTTTGACGGGCAAGCAATCAAGCAGGGGAAAATCGTTTTCGAGCCAATCGGTTCCGGCAAAATGAGCGTTGGCGAGATCATCGATGGATCGTACGCGATCACTGAACAACAGGGGCCGATTGCGGGGAAATACGTCGTGCGAATTACGGCGATGCGACCAACAGGAAAGAAGCTCAAGGCAGCCGTTTATGCCGAGGACCAGACGCCAGTCGACGTCTTTGAACAGTTCGTTCCCCAAAAATTCAATCAACAATCCGAACTTGACGTCGTCATCGAATCAACAAACAACGAAGTCCATGACTTTGCACTCAATTCCATTTAGGCGAAGTGACAGGCTGGAATCGCAGTCGGCGATTGGAATGAGTGACAATTACCAACACCGAGGACAGGCATGAACAGTGTAAGACTTTTAGCCGTAGGCGTAATCTCGATTGGTGCGATTAGCGCCGGTGCGGGCGTGGCTCGAGCGACCGCGGTATCGTTTACCGCCAGCCAGTGGGATTTGGGCGGCACGTTCTTTCCCGGTTACAATTTCCCGCAAGTCGATATCGTTCCTTGGCGCAGCGACAGCGAGGCCAACTTCTACAGCGTGTCCAGCGAAATCGATCACCGATACTACGGCACCGCAGGTTATGCCTTGTTCGGCACTCGGTTCGATTTTCCCAATGCCGATACTCATGATCCAGCAGTTGGAGGCGTGCCTGCAAATGCCAACATCGACCCAACGATGCCCCATCCCAATTACCCGGATATTATCGACTTGCCGAATTTTATCACGAACTCGCAAGTGCTCGGCAAGCGGATCGCAGGCGGCTGGGGCTACGCGCTGCTTGACGATCCTCGGATGCAAGAAGGGATTCGACATTGGACGTTTGACGGCACGAATTATCCGCCCGCGAACGGCATGAATGGCACTGGGACCGTTCCCTTTGTGAAGCTCGGGATCATCGATGGACTCGACGTGTTCGGCAATAATCCGACGGTCCAAGATCCGTCGCAACCGGAGGGCACCAGCTTTATTTCGTATCGCTGGGGCTTTCAGGTCGGAGCCAATGTGCCGAAGAGTTTTCGCATCGGGGTGATTACCGATGGGCTTGATTCGACGGTCTGGACGCCCACCGAGGTTATCATGCAACAAGTATCCACGGCCGGCGGAGCTCCGACGGTCATTTCGTCGGTGACGACGGGCACACTTCCTACGCCTGCTTCGGAGGGCCCCGACGGACGAAACCGATTTGTCGACATGCATTTTTTCGATATCACCGACGCCCAAGCTGGCGACCAGTTTGCCTTTGGAGTTCGCGGTCAGCTCGGAGGCGGCCACAGCGCCGGCGTCAGCGGCTTCTCCTTCGACATCCTCGATCCGACCGTCCAAGTTACTCCCGGCGACTACAACAGCGACGGCATCGTCAATGCCGCCGACTACACCATTTGGCGTGATAACTTGGGTTCTGGATTTGCACTCAATGGACGCGATCCATCGAATTCTGGTAACGTCAACGACCAGGATTACGCGTTCTGGAAATCGCAGTTTGGCACCAACGGCGGAGCCGGCGCGGGAAGTGCGAGTGCTTCGGTTCCTGAGCCGACTTCCGCCTTGTTGATTATTGCCGCTTCGGCGTTTGCCATGCTGGCTCGACGTAGCCGGGCGACTGTTGCCGGCGCCGCGAAGCTAATTTGCCAATTTCATTCAAATCATTTGCAGAGTTTCCGTGAGTCTTCCGTACTTTACCGGTTCAGAGCAATCGTTTCGGCTCGGCAGCGTTCCGGCCGTCCTTCCCCAGCGGCGGCCCGCTGTCGAATTGTGGGACCGGCACCAGGGCGATCAGACTATCTCGCTGTACGAACGCGCTCTCGTTCGTGATCCGAACAACCATTTGTTGTTGTTCGACCTCGCGGGTGCCTACGCGCTGCGCGGTCGCCTAAGTGATTCGGAGAGAATGCTTGTACGCGTGTTGAATTTGTATCCGCGAAGCGCGATGGTTCGCTCGAAGGTCGCAAAGTTATACCGGCGAATCAACCGACCGATGCAGGCGATTCATCACTTTCGTCGGACGCTGGAACTCGATCCGCAGCACCCGGATTCGGCGACGATACTTGCCGACTTGTCGATGCATAGCCCGCAAGACAGCGGCTCGAAACACTCGGCATGATCTGTCAAAGTCGGATCGCATTGTGCTGAGCACAATGCGATCGTTATTTTGTCACGGACCTCTCTGACTTGTGAATGTCATGCTCGACCTCGCCAGACTCACTGATGCGATTCACCACGAAGGTGGCGTCAGCCGGCGGCTATTCCTGGCCTATGCGGCAAGCCTCTCGGCGCTGCCGTGGATCGGCGCTCGGGCCGTTGGGCAGACTCGCCGCGCGGCGTTCGTCAGTGATCCCTTCCAGCTTGGCGTCGCGTCGGGCGACCCCACCGACACGGGAGTGCTTCTCTGGACGCGCCTCGCACCGCGACCATTGGATCCCGATGGCGGTGTCGTGCCGGAAAACATTGAAGTTGCTTGGGAACTCGCCGCCGATGAGTCGATGAGCCGCATCGTTCAGCGGGGCACCACAATCGCCACACCCCAGTTGGCCCATTCGCTGCACGTTGAAGTCGAAGGCCTCGAGCCGAATCGCTGGTACTGGTATCGTTTCCGCGCCGGCGACGCCGAGAGCCCCATCGGTCGCACGCGGACATTGCCAACCGCCGAGTCGTCGCCGCCTGAGCTGCGTTTCGCGGTGGCCTCTTGCCAGCACTTCGAGGCAGGACTCTACACCGCCTACCAGCACATGGCCGAGGAGGAAGTCGACCTCGTGTTCCACCTGGGCGACTACATCTACGAGTATGGCGGCGAGGATGGCCGCGTCCGCAAGCACGTCGGGCGGCGAGATCATGTCGCTGGCCGACTATCGCGTGCGCCATTCGCAGTACCGCTCCGACCCGCTTCTGCAAGCGATGCACGCCCGCTGTCCTTGGTTTGTCACTTGGGACGATCATGAAGTCGAGAACAACTACGCCAACGACGTGGCCGAGGACGAGGCGTGTGGATCCGGTGGCGTTTCTTGTTCGCCGCGCCGCGGCCTACCAGGCCTACTACGAGAACATGCCGCTGCGAAAAACTTCGCTTCCCAACGGGCCAAATCTGCAGCTCTACCGCACCTGTCGCTTTGGAAAGTTGGCGCAATTCAATATTCTCGATACCCGCCAGTACCGCACGAATCAATGTAATCGAGACGGCATTTGCGATATCAACGATGCGGCCTGTGCTCCGGAGAACTCCATGCTGGGCGCTACTCAGCGTGAGTGGCTTGAGTCGTCGCTACTGGCGTCGCCGGCGACGTGGAACGTGCTCGCTCAACAAGTGATGATGGGCGAGGTCGACGTCGAGCCGGGCGAGGCGCGACGCTATTATATGGACGAGTGGCCCGGATATGTCAGCGAGCGGCAGCGCCTCATTAAGTTTCTCGCCGATCAACAAGGTAAAGAACCCCGTCGTTCTTACCGGCGACTATCATTCCAACTGGGTCAACAACCTCCGGTTCGACGACCGTCGCAGCGAAGCGCCCGTGGTTGCCACGGAATTCGTGGGCACGTCGATTTCGAGCGAAGGCAACGGCGCACGGTTCCCCAAAGATTGGCAAGCAACTCTGGCCAAGAATCCTGGCGTTCGTTTTTTCAACGGCGAGCGCGGCTATATCCGCTGCACGGTTACACCCCACGAGTGGCGGAGCGATTTCCGCACGGTGCCCTATGTCAGCCGGCCCGGCGCACCGATCGTCACGCGCGCGACGTTCGCGGTTGAGGCCGGTCGACCGGGAGCGGAGTTGGCTTAATCCGCCAATGCGGACTCATCCGCCCACACTGCTGTCCAGCGTAAACTCGGACACCTTGCATGACCCCATCACGTGTCACGGCAGTGCAAGTCGTGCCCCGCAACTGCCAGATATAGCGGCCCGCAGCGAACGGCCGACGGAACTAATCTTCTATTTCTGCGCTGTCGACTTCGCTCTCCGCAAATGACGCGCGGCCTTTCCGCTCGCTGAGCTTGCCAATGAGATGGTCGAGCGCGCGCTCGAGTTTGTCGCTCGCTCCGTCGATCGCTTGCCGTATTGAGGGAGCCTCGTGACTCACCACTGTTGGCTTTCGGCCGGCCAATCGGGCTTCGAGCAGGCAGCTCTTGTCGTCGCCGACTGACTTGGGTCCGTTGGTGTCGCGCAAATGGACGTCGACGCGGGTGATTTGATTGCCAAACCGCGCGAGCGATTCGGTCAACTCTGCTGTGACGTTTTCGATGAGTTTTGCGCTACCGTTGATGTTGTTGTCGGTGCTGACCTGGACGTGCATGATGGTATCCTTTCACTCGAATTGTAACATCTTGAAGCGTGTTGACTACTTGATTTGCTGTTTCTATTATGCCGCAGCGCGCCCTGCTAAAGTGTTTCGCTGGACACTGGCTCGGACGCATCGGGCAATCTCCACACGTAGGCGATGCCAACGGCGCCCAGGGCGAGGATCAAAAGCTTTGCCACAAGCGGCAACGCGGTAAAAGCAAGCGACGTACCGAGCACCAATGCGATGACGGCCGTGGCCTTGTATCGCACATGGGGGCGGATGCCGCGATGCAAATGCCAATCGCGGAGCACGTTGCCGAAGAGGCGATTTTCGAGAAGTTGTGCATGCAGTCGCGGCGAACTGCGTAATAAACAGTAGCTCGCCACGAGCACAAACGGCGTCGTTGGCAATCCAGGCAACAACACGCCCAACAGCCCCAGCATCAGTGCTCCTGCGGCCCCGACCAAAAGCAATCCCCTTCGCCAGCCATCGGCTCGCGCTGGCAGCTTGATGAAGCAGAGTGATTGATCGCGCGGATCGATCCACGAAACGATTGAGGTCAGCGTCGGGGAGGAGGTCGCAGTGACGATACTTGACGGATCGGTCGCAGCGAGGAACGGAATCGATCCGACGTCGGCAGCGATTGGTCGATTTCGGTGCAACCGGACGACAGCTCGAGAGTGGTCGCGCTCAATTATTACGGAGCGGACATGCGTCAGTTCGAGCAAATTGGCCGCCGAGGCTCGAAGTCGCGCGTGGTTGTCACGAAGTTCCGAGGGCAGATCGATGACCCACCGATCGACGCTCGCTGCGGTCGCTTTGCCTTCATGAGGCCGATTCGACATATCCCTGCCCTAGCTGACATCGAACTTGATTGTCATTTTGAGAAAGATCGGCCCGCAAACAAGTCGGACCGCCCCTCCCCAGAAAGTGTATCGTGTGCCGGCGGGCGAAAGTCGTGTGGTTGCCAGATTCCTGGCCCTATTCGTGGGCCGCTTCCGACGCATTGGGCCGGTTGTGCACTGTGTCCCGATGCGTCGTGTCCGGATGTGAGGTGCGTCCGACGTGCCCCGGGCGGTGGACTCGGTTATAATCCAGATGATCGGCCGATGCGATATGCCGGCCCCAATCGACCTGCGTATGGAGTTGGACGCAGGCTTTTCCACGAGATTGATCCGATGCTTTTCCCGCGACGGCGAATGATGAAACTGCTGGCGGGAATCTTCGTGACGATTGCCTGCTCCTATTGCCACGCGCAGCCACCCGAGCCGGAAGCTGCCCCGGAGTTGAAGCCGGCGCAAAAATCGGGCGAAGAACGGCTCCAATTGCCGAGCGGTGTCCAATCAAAATCGGGACATGGTGCCAGGTTGTTACTGCGCCGTGCAACGGGCGAATCCCAGGTGGTGAAGCTGCATAGCGACTTCGGTATCCAACTGCTCGTGATGTTGCCGACCGGTGAGTTGACGATGGTGCCGCGGACCATGACCAGCCCCACGGACAAGCCATTTGTCAAAGCCGACGAAGCGGCCATGAAGCAGGCGCTCGCGGCCGCCGGCTTCGGCAAGTTCAAAATGGTCTCTGCTCCGCCTTACCTCTATGTCTATGCGTCGAGCGAAGGATTTTATCTGCACACGCGCTCGATCCTCGAGTCGATGTACTCCGGCGTGACGGGAACCCTTACCAGCTGGGGACTTGATCCGGCCGAGCCGGAGGTGCCGCTGGTGGTGATCATCATGCCGAGCCGAGCGGAGTTCGACGCCTACGATAAAACCAGCCCCGAGATCGCCGCCTATTACAACACGCTCACCAACTACGTCGTGATGTACGAAGATCAGAAACTGTGGGACGCGGCTCCCGAGTTCGCGCTCAAGCAAGGCGCCTACATCGTCGCACACGAGGGTGTACACCAGATTCTCGCCAACGCCGGCATCCAGCAGCGGCTGGCCCGCTGGCCGATGTGGATTTGCGAAGGGGTGCCGGAATACTTTTGCCCGCTGAAAGTGAGCTCGCGGATCGTCCGCACCCGCAACGCGGAGCTGCCCACGCGAACGCTCAAGTGGACCGAGGCTGGCATGGTGAACGATTTGCGCATGTATGCGTTGTTGCGGACCAATGTGGCCGGCGGTGACGTGACCCGTGAATTAATTCAGGCGAGCGAATTGGGGAGCCGCGAATACGCGCTCGCCTGGGGGCTGGTGCACTATTTGGTGAACGAGCGGCCAGCGGAATTCCAGGCGTATCTTGCCGACGTGAGCAAATGCGAACCGCTCGACGACTCGCAAAAAGCGCTCGCGGGCCGAGTGGACCCGCTATTCGTCAAGCATTTTGGCGACGACTTTGCCGCGATCGAAGCCGGCGTGCAGCAGCATCTGCTCAGCAAGCAAATTCAGGCCGAGTACCGCGACCCCGAAGTCTACCAGACGCACTACGTAGTCAAGCGGTCGATCAAGCAAGGACGCACGTTCCACATCGCGATGTTTGTAACGACTTCGCCGGCCGCCGCCCGCGCATTCAAAGAAAGCGAAGAAGCGGCCAACGACAAGGCCAAGTTCTTTACCAAAATCTGCAAGACAAAGCGCGAGGCAGACTACCAGGTGCAGAAGATGCAGAATCTGTAGGGCGAAGCGAATTGTTTGGGCGGAAAATGGCAGGACGGAAACTTCATTCCAACGAAATACCGATCGTGGCTTCACGCTCGTCGAACTGTTAGTCGTGATCGCCGTGATCGGCATTCTCGTCGCACTAATGCTGCCGGCGATTCAGTCGTCGCGTGAAGCGGCGCGCAAGACGGAGTGCAAGAATCACCTCAAACAGATGGCTCTCGGCTTTCTCAACCACGAGAGCGCGCAGGGATTTTTGCCTTCAAGCGGCTGGGGCAACAAGTGGATCGGCGATCCAGACGGCGGATTCGGGGCGACCCAGCCGGGCGGTTGGGCATATAGTATCCTGCCTTTCATGGGCTATGACACGCTGTATGACGCTGGCAACCGGCTCGCCGACGTTCGTCGTATCTTCGGAATCTACCCCGACAAACCGTCGATTCAATCGCTTCAGCGATTGGTAACGACAGTGGTGCCTCTATTCAACTGCCCCTCGAAGCGTGAAGCCCAACTCTATCCGATGAATTCAACCCACGGACGATCTGGCACACAATGTGCCCAATTGTACCGCGGCGACGCAATGTCGCAGTGGCCCGCGGCGACTATTTGGTGAACAGCGGAAGCATCGGGGTAGGAGACATGAATGGTCCATCCAGGCCGGCTGCTCCTCCTTGGTATCATCCCGGGATGATTTCTGCCGTGCAGAATGGTATTTCCTACCAGTGCAGCGAGGTTCGGATCAAGGATCTAACCGACGGCACCTCCAAGACAGCGATGGTCGGCGAGAAATATCAAGACCCGAACAACTACTATACCGGCGCCGATGGTGCCGACAACCAATGTGTGTATTCGGGCCACGACAGCGACAACAATGGCTATACGGGTCGGCTCACGGCGGGCGTTGCGGCTTCATTCACACCCAGGCAAGATCTCGCTGGCCAGCGAGCCGTCCATTATTTCGGCAGCAACCATAGCGAAGGGCTTCACATGGCCTATTGCGACGGCTCGGTGCATTTCATCGAGTTTGGCGTGAGCGGACGCGTTTGGTTTTGGCTTGGTGGTCGGAACGACGACGCAGAAAACGTGCGATTCCAGAACGATTGACCGTCGCGCGGATCGAACCTCTCGTCAATTCAGCGGCGAACCAGCGGAGGCGACCGCCGCGCCTTCCGTGCTCGCACCGCCGCCCGCAGCTTGATGCAGTGCCGCGATCAGGGCTTTCGACGTGTAGCCGTCGCGGAAAACGATCGGCTCATAGGGCCGGCCGGCGGGGAAGATCGCAATCACCGGGACGCCGTTGGCTTTGAGCGCGCGGATCGTGCGCTCGATTTCGGGTGGATAGTCGGTGTAGTCGGCGTACATCGTCACTGCATCGGAATCGGCAATCGCCATTTCGACCGGTTTGGTGTGGAGGACCGTTTTCTCGAAGAACTTGCAATTGACGCACCACTCTGCCGAAAAATCGACGAGCACCGTCCGCCCCTCTTCGACGGCGACTTGCTGCAACCGTTCGAGCGAGAACGGCTGCCAGGCGACTTTCTCATCGTCGCCATACATCCAGCCAAACGAGACCACTGCCGCGAGCAGCACGACCGCTCCGGCCAACCCCCACGTTTGCAGGCGATCGTTGAGTGCCGCGGTGAGCGGCGTTCGCGCGACGATCCAGCAGGCCGCGGCAACGCCCAGCAAGAGCGCGATGGTGGGTACCACCGCGGCCGGCTCGATGAACGAGAGGATGAACACCACGGTCCCCATCAGGATGAAGCCCGTAATTTGTTTGAACATTTCCATCCACGCGCCGGGCTTCGGCAGAAACCGCAGCAACTCGGGAAATACGCCGATCAATAGGTACGGGCTCGCCATGCCCAGGCCGAGCGTGCCGAAGACGATTAGCGTCGTCGACATCGATTGCGTGACCGCCCATGCAATGGCGCTGGCCATGAAGGGGCCAGTGCAGGGGGTGGCGAGGACGGTCGTAATCGCACCTTTGACAAATGCACCGAACGGCCCCTCCTTCGCCGCGACGTCTTGCAGTGCTCCGCTGCCAAAGAAGCCAGGGATGGGAATCTCCCACACGCCGAGCAAGCTCAGCGCCATGGCGAACACGATTGCTGCCAGCGTGACGGTGAACGTGGTGTTTCCGAATTGCCCGCCCCAAGATAGGCCGATCCACGCCGCGAGGAATCCGAGCAGCAAGAAGACCGACACGATTCCCGCCGAATACCAGACGTTGAGCATCAGTGCGTGGGAGCGACTATGGCCCGCCTGTTGGACGAAGCTCATCACCTTCAGGCCAATCACGGGCAGCACGCATGGCATCAGATTGAGGATGATGCCGCCGACAAATGCCAGCAGGATGTAGTGAGCGATCGAACCCTTCGAGTCGTTCACTTCGATGCGACTCAAGTCGTACTGAGCGGCCGGAGCGCGGAGTGTAAGGGGCGTTGCGACGGTGGCGGCGACCGGCGAGCTTTCGCTCCAATCGGCGGCCCAGTTCGCTGCCACCGCGGCCGCGTCCTTGTAAGTTGTTGGCGTGAACGTGATTGACGGGACTGCCGATCCGGCCTCATCGCCGACTTGGAGCGTGGCCGTGAACTGCACCGCGATCGGTAGCTCGCAGCTGCCGTTGCCATCATTGCGGGTTTCACAGGCTTGGTAACCGATCACACCGGCAATCGGATGCGCGCCGGGCGTCGCGTCTGCCGGGACTTTGATTGGGATCTCCCAAGTCACCGGACTCTCGTGATAGTGCATCGTGCCGAATTCGGGGATCGAATCGTCGGTCGTCACTGTCGCGGTAGTGGCTGGACGTGTGGCTTTGAGTCCGGAGAGCTGTTCAAAGGCGATCAGGGTTGGTTTGCTGCCGGGCTGGTCATCGCGGTCGGCGTAGGCATAGATGTGCCAATTGGCGGCCGGTGTGAGCGTGATCTCGAGTTTGGCGGTGTCGCCAGGTTCGACGACGGCGGGGATCAGGCGGCCGGTGATTGTTACTTCGGAGCCTTGCGCTTGGAAGGCAGCCGCAGGCGAGGGAGCAGCGCTGTTGGTTGCGCTTCCGCTAATTGGAGCCAGCTCGCCGATCGGTACTCCGCGACCTAGCCGCGCCGTGAAATCTTTGTTCACCGGAATGCAGCTTGTTTGGCAAGCGAGCATCCGCACCTTTCCCGAAATCGTGAGCGTGGCCGGATCGACGCCCTCGGCCAATTCGATCGGCGCGTACCAAGTGACTTGCCCGTCATGTTCTTCGATCGAAAGCCCGATCCAGGCTTCGTTGTCGATATGCTCCGTCGGCTCAGGGAACGAGCGGAACTCACCCTCGACGCGGAACTGCGGCGAATCCGCCACTTCGATTTTGGTTTTGGTCGGTCCGCCCGGCGGTTGCGTGAGCGAGTAGACGTGCCAGCCCGACGCGATGTCGGCGGTGATCATCAGCACCGCAGGGCGATCGGCGGTTGCGGCCGTGAACTGGGCCGTGAGCGTGACCGGATCGCTAAACTGTGAGTCGCCCTCCAGACCCGCGAGCGGGCTGCGACTCGGACCGCCCAACTGGTCGCCCAGGCGAATCTGGCCCAGAGCAGGCCCGCTGGAGCAAAGTATCGCCGCCATCATCAAATTTATCAATTTCCAACGCATGCCGAGATTCTACCGTAAGTCGAGGTGCCGGAAAATGTTAGTATCGGCCGCGGGCGCGCAGAAGTCACCGCTATTCCCTACGCGGCGACTTCGGCCGAAGTTTGCCGAATCACCATTTGTCGTCGCGGAAGTTGGACGCCAGCTGCATATATCGCAACAATAGGGAGCGAGCCGGCTGGGAGATTCTTTTCGTTGGAGGCGGATCATGGAGCAAACGCTCACGCTCAACATCAACGGCCAGCAGCAAACCGTGACGACCGATCCAAACCGGCCGCTCTTGGATGTGCTGCGCGAGGACCTCGGCTTGACCGGTGCGAAGTACGGCTGCGGCGAGCGGCAGTGCGGAGCTTGCACTGTGCTCGCAAACGGCAGGCCGATTTTTTCCTGCTCGACCCGCGTCGCGACCGTCGTCAATCGGAAGTTGGAAACGATTGAGGGCCTCGCCGACGGTGACACGCTGCATCCGCTGCAACAAGCCTTCGTCGACGAAGGCGTCGCGCAGTGTGGCTATTGCACACCGGGCATGATCATGACGGCGGTGAGCCTGTTGGCCAGTGATCCGCACCCGACGCGGGAAAAAATCTGCGACCAGATGCAGCGGAACGTCTGCCGTTGTGGCACGTACACGCGAATCATCGCCGCGGTCGAGCGGGCGGCGGGAGGTGCGACATGAGCACTCTCCACAAAAAACATGAGCCGATTAACATTGTGCCGCCCGAGATCGACTACGAAGAATTGCTCGAGCCGGTGCGTTTTCACTTTGCGCTCCAGCGACGCGAGTTCGTGCAGCTGCTCGGAGCGGGGCTCGTGGTGAGCGTCGTCGTCGGTCCGGCGCTCGGTCAGCGGCGCGGCGGACGCGGTCGCCGTGGTGGTGGATTTCAAGGTGGACCGCCGCCGGTACTCTCGGCGCGGATTCATATTGGCGAGGATGGCAAAGTCACCGTGCTCTCCGGTAAGGTCGACGCCGGACAAGGCGCGCGGACCCAGATCGCGATGGCCGCCGCGGAAGAATTGCGTTTGCCGCTCGAGGAAATTCAAATCGTCTTGGCGGACACGGCGGCAGTGCCCGACGATGGCATGACAGCCGGCAGCGGCACAACGCCGCGCACCATTCCGAGCATTCGGCAGGCCGCGGCCGCGGTGCGCAAACTTTTGGAGGAATACCAGGCCGCGCATCCGAGTGCTTCGTATGCCGACCTGGTTCGCGATCCTGCCGTGAAGGCAAAACTTGCGGAAGGACCGCCGCAAGACGCGGAACTCACAGCGATAGATCGATGGCAAGTTCTCGGCCGACCGCAACTAGCGGTCACCGGCCGCGACAAAGTCACCGGCGCTCATCAATTCCCTAGCGACACGAAACGACCGGGGATGCTGTACGGGGCCGTGTTGAGGTCGCCTATGTATCGCGGCAAGCTCGCGTCGGTTGATCTTGCGCCGGCACAGGCGCTGCCCGGAGTCGTAGTCGTGAAGGACGGCGACTTTGTCGGAGTGGCGGCGCCGACTTCATTCGCCGCGCGGCAAGCAATTGACGCGCTTGGAAAAACGGCGAAATGGGAAGAGTCGCTTTTGCCGCCGAGCGAGACGCTGCACGATTATCTCCGTCAGCATGCGCAAGGAATTGGCGAGAATCCACATGCCGAGGAGATGACCGCGGCAGCCAAGTCGCTGAAGCAAACCTACTCAATCGCCTACGTGCAGCATGCGCCGCTCGAACCGCGGACCGCGCTAGCCGAATGGAGGGACGGAAAACTCACCGTATGGACCGGCACCCAAGGGCCGTTCCGCGTAAAGGGCGAACTGCAAGGCGCGTTTCGGTTGGGAAACGACGACGTGCGCGTCGTGGTGCCCGATTTCGGCAGCGGCTACGGCGGCAAACACACGGGCGAAGTCGCCGTCGAAGCGGCCCGACTGGCAAAGACGGCCGGCAAACCGGTCATGCTCCGCTGGACGCGCGAGGAGGAATTCACTTGGGCGTATTTCCGGCCGGCCGGCGTGATGGAAATGGAAGCTTCGCTCGACGCCGAAAATCGAATCGCTACCTGGCGTCACCTCAACATCAGCTCGGGCGGCAATTCGATCAACACGCCCTACAACGTCGGCAAGAAGGACGAACGCTCGGTGCGTTCGCAACCGCCGCTTCGCGAGGGTTCGTATCGGGCGCTCGCGTCGACGGGCAATTCGTTCGCTCGCGAATCGTTCATGGACGAGCTGGCCGCGCTCGCCGGCGTCGATCCGCTCGAATTTCGACTGGCCCATTTGGACGAGCCGCGGCTGCGACCCGTACTCGAAGCGGCGGCGGAGAAGTTTGGTTGGCGTGAGCGCGTCACCAACAAGCAGCCCAATCGTGGCGTCGGCCTGGCATGCAGTTGGGATAAAGGCTCGGTCGTGGCCTGCTGCGTGGAAGTCGAAGTGAATCCCGCGTCCGGTGCGATCCAAGTACTCGAAGTCTGCGAAGCGTTCGAGTGTGGCAAAGTTCTCAATCCCGACAATTTGCGAAACCAAATCGAAGGGGCGATTGTGATGGGCCTCGGGCCGGCGCTCAATGAAGAGATGAAGTTCGACGAGAAGCAGATCACCAACGCCAGCTTCCGCCGCTATCGTGTGCCCCATTTCCACGACACGCCGAAGATCGAAACCGTCCTCGTCGATCGCCCTGATCTCACTAGCGTCGGCGCCGGCGAAACGCCAATCATCGTCGTCGCCCCGGCGATCGCCAACGCGGTGTTTCACGCGACGGGCCAGCGCGTGCGGCAAATGCCGATACGACTGGCAGTTTAGCTACCGGAAGTGGGAATCGAGTGGAGTCGACTCACGAGTCGCGCCAGCTCGCTCTATGATTTGTTGAGGATTGTCGAATGATCGACCCTCGACGTAGATCCAGCGGATCCAGTTGCATCCGGCGAGAATGGTGCCGGCTGCGTCGAGCGCGGCGACCGCTGAGTGACTCGTTCTCCGAGAGTGGTCGGACCGCGGAGTAAGCGGCGAGGCCATTCTGCCAATCGGCATTATCGTCACCCACCAGGCTGCCCAGTAGTCGGGCGATGTCGGTGGCGGGCGTATCGATTTGCATTGCGCCGAAATCGATCAGGCCAGTGACCACATCGCCCGTGAATAGAATGTGATCGTGCCAGACGTCGCGGATGCAAGGTTGGAGCGGCAGCGGTTCGTTGGCGAGCGGAGCAAGACGGGCGATGGCAATCGGTACCACCCGCGGAAGCTCGGCGATGACTTCGCGGGCGAGTGGTGCGAGTTTCGGCCAGACTCTATCGCTGATTGCATGGGCGAGTTTGTCGATGTCTCCGTTTTGCAGTTCAACGAGACGTTCGAGGCGTTGGGAGATAGCAGGCGCTGCCCCGCGTCGGGACGCGATCGCTGGCGATGCAGGAAAATCGGCGACGGCGAGATGGAATTGCGCGAGTGCTCTCATCGCCGTTTGCGAGTTTTTCGACCCGGGGCGATGTCTCGAAGTCGGCGACGCCAGGAAGCCAGGGGGCGAGTTCCCAGAGGTGTCCGGCGTGGGAGGCGAACGTCGCGCCGTTTGACGCACGAATCGGCACAGGCAGGATATTCATGCCGCGTGCGGCGGCGTGACCGAGTACGCCGTGGATGAACCGCAATCCCGCAGGCGTCGGGTGTTCGATTGGCCAACACCGCAGGACCAAGGTGCCGCGCGGCGCGACAACTCGCCAGAACTGCGCCCCGCTCAGCCCGCCGGCCGAGCCGAGCGGTTCGATTGACTCCGGCCAGCAATCGAGTGGGTAAGATTTCAGAATTTTTGAGATTTCGTCCATTCGGAATTCCGGGCAATTTGCCGCACTAGCGACCCATCCAACTGGACTTGGCACCACGCGGCGAATATTGATTGCATATAGCGGGCAAACTTTTCCTACTAGTCCGAACGTAGAACTCAGAGAAAATGGGGTATATTTAGGCGGCTCGGTCTAGACCTACCCCACGCGGTACCCCGCCGCGACCTTCGCTCGCCGATCGTAACTCCCAGCCCTCAAGGAAGTTAACATGCTTCGTCGTCCCTATTGGGCCGTTCTCGTGCCCGCCTTTTCATTAGGTGCATTGTTCCTGGTTGCCGCTTGGCCGACACCCGCGAAAGCGGAGGATTTGGAAGAATCGTTGCGACGGGCGCTCGCGGAAGTGCGAGCTGCCGAGGCGGCCAAGGAAGGGGCGGCGACGGACAACGTGAAGACCAAAGAGGCCGCGAAGA
Organism: uncultured Planctomycetota bacterium; assembly: GCA_963847905.1. Classification (GTDB taxonomy): domain Bacteria; phylum Planctomycetota; class Planctomycetia; order Pirellulales; family Lacipirellulaceae; genus DASYDU01. Next base: position 67,759 of record CAWKBP010000017.1, read on the forward strand.
CGCCGGCGGAAACTGCGGCGGGCGAGACACCGGCGAAGTCGGACGACAAACCGCAGGCGGCGGCTGCAGCAACTCCGGCGAAACCCAAGTCGAAATACCCTCCCTACGAACAGGTCCTCAAGGACACCCAAAAAATCACCGGGCTGCTCACGCTCTATCGAAAAGACGACCGGCTGCTCGCGGAACTCGATGCGAAGAATCTCAATCGCGATCTGATCGTATTGATCACGATCGCCCGCGGCATCGGCCAGACGCCGATCGTCGGGGGTTTCAGTTGGCAATTTGGCGACGATGCAGTTTGGCAGTTCCGCCGCGCCGGCGAGCGGATCCACCTCGTACGACGCAACGTCCGCTTCACGGCCGACAAGGGCAGCCCCGATGCCGAGGCCGTCGAGGTGGCCTACACCGATAGCGTGCTCTACAGCCTGCCGATCATCACGCGGAGCCCAGGTGGCGCTTATGTGGTCGACCTGACGCCGGTATTCATGAGCGACCTGCCGCAGATCTCGAACGTGATGCCCGGCTTCACGTTCTCCGAAACGAAATCGACATGGGCCGAGATTGAAGGTTACCCGAAGAATGTCGAACTGCAGGTAGCGGCGACCTACGCCTCGAACGGTAATTCAAGCATCGACTCGGTGCCAGACGCCCGCGGTGTGACGGTAAACGTTCATTATTCGATCAGCGAGCTGCCAGTCACATCCTACAAACCGCGGCTGGCGGACGACCGCGTCGGCTATTTCCTCGCGGTGCAGAAGGACTTTTCAAAAAAGGACCTCGACGACCGCTTCGTCCGCTACATCACACGTTGGAACCTCGAGAAGGCCGACCCCTCGGCCGACATCTCGACGCCGAAGAAGCCGATCATTTTCTGGTTGGAAAAGACGGTGCCGTTCAAATATCGCAAGCCGATCCGTGACGGCATCCTCGAATGGAACAAGGCCTTCGAGCTAGCCGGCTTCTACGACGCGATCGAAGTTCGCCAGCAGCCCGACGACGCGACTTGGGACCCGGGCGACGTGAACTACAACACATTTCAGTGGATCACCGCGGGCGTCGGGTTCGCGATGGGACCATCGCGCGTGAATCCGTCGACCGGCCAGATTCTCGACGCCGACATCATCTTCGACGCCGACTTCCTCCAATATTGGAAGCAGGAGCACGAAACGTTCACGCCCAGAATCGGTCGCCATGATGACCGGCGGGGCGATCGACATCGAGCAGTATCGGGCCGACATGAAGCACCGTCCTGCGTACCTGCAAAATGACCGAGCCAGTTGCTTCCTGCTCAACGGCATGTCGCGGCAGCTTGCCGTCGGCGCCACCGTGATGGCCACCAGTCGCCGCAGCCCGGAGGAAATGGATAAGTTGATCAAGCAAGGGCTCAAGGAATGCACGATGCACGAAGTGGGTCACACGCTCGGTCTGACGCACAATTTCCGCGCCAGCGGTTACTACTCGCTGGAGGATCTGAACGACACGAAGAAGACGGCCGAGACGGGTCTCGGCATGAGCGTGATGGATTACAACCCGGTGAACATCATGCCGTCCGGCATGACGCAAGGCGACTATTTCTCGCAAACCATCGGCCCCTACGACAAGTGGGCCATCGAATACGGCTACAAGCCCCTCAAAGGCGGCTCGCCCGAGGGCGAGTTGCCGGAGCTCCGCAAGATCGCCGCTCGCAGCGGCGACCCACGCTATGCCTACGGCGCCGACGGCAACGCCCGCGGAATCGACCCCGATCCACTCACTTCGCGCTATGACCTCTCGAACGACATCGTGGAATATGCCAAGGCGGAGTCGAAGCTCGTAGCGGAGAGCTGGCCGAAGATCGTCGAAGAGTTGACCAAAGACGGCGATGGATACGAGAAAGCACGTCAAGCGTTCAACATGCTGATCGCCCGGCACGGACAGGTCATGTTCGCTGCGTCCCGCTACGTGGGCGGTCTCAACGTGAATCGCAGCCACAAGGGTGATGAAAAGGCCGGGCAGCCGCTGGTGGTCGTCCCGGCCAAGAAGCAGCGCGAGGCCCTCGAGCTCGTTGAGGAGCAAGTCTTCAGCGACAAGCCGTTCGGCTTTCCGCCGGAGCTCTATAGCTATCTCGCCGCGTCGCAGTGGGACCACTGGGGCACCGAGCCGATCGAGCGGTACGACTACCCGGCACACGACGTGATCATGATGTGGCAGGACCGCATTTTGAGCAAGTTGATGTCGCCGCTGACGCTGGCGCGGATTCACGACTCCGAGCTCAAGGTGCCGGAGAGTGAAGATGTACTCACCACGGCCGAATTGCTCGACAGCCTCACCAATTCGATCTTCCTCGAGACGAGCGATTTCAAGGCGGGCGAATACACGGCCCGCAAGCCGGCGATCTCAAGCCTGCGGCGGAACTTGCAGCGAGCCTATCTGGAGCGGCTCTCGCGGTTGGCGATGGGGCAGACCACGGCGCCCGAGGATTGCGAGACGATCGCCTTTGTCGAGCTCAAGAATCTGAAAGGACGTATCGACACGATCGTCAATGGCGATTTCAAGCTCGACCCCTACAGCCAGGCCCACCTCGAAGAGTCGTCCGCCAAGATTCAAAAAGTGCTCGACGCGACGATGGTCGTCGGGCCGTAGGCCGCCTTTATAGGATTTGGCTGGTTTGGTAGAATCTCGCCTCCGAGTCGCTGCTTTCGGTTGGGCGATTTGCTATTCAATGTCAGCCAGGTGGCGTTTCATGAAGATGGTAATTGCAGTCATTCAGCCCACAAAGCTCGATGCAGTGCACCAAGCACTCGAGCGGCTCGATGTGACCCGGATGACGGTCTGCGACGCGCAGGGTTACGCGCGGCAACGCGGCCAGCTCGAGACGTATCGCGGCCACGAATACAAGACCAATCTACTCCGCAAAGTCGCGCTCGAAATCGCCGTGAACGACGACTTTGTCGATCGCACGGTCGAATGTCTGGAAGACGTCGCCCGAACGACGGCCGAGGGCCACATCGGCGACGGCAAGATCTTCGTCGTGCCGATGGACGAGTCGATCCAGATCAGCGACGGCTACCGCGGCCAAGGGGCCATCTAGGCGAAATCCATGGCCGTGGTGCTGCTCTCTGGCGACTTGATGGGTGCCTCGCGCATCGAAGGCGCGGCACGAATGGCGGGCGTCGATTATCAGATGGTGGGCAGTGCCGACGCGGCGATCGATTGTTGCGCGGCGAAGCCGGTGCCGCTGGTGATGGTCGATCTGGCGACGGCCGGCATTGGACGTTGCCGCCCTCGTCGAGCGGCTCCAAGGCAGGTCGAGCAATGTGCCGGCCATCGTCGCCTACGGCCCGCACGTCCACGAGGCGGTGCTCGATAGCCGCGAAGCAGGCCGGCTGCGACCAGGTATTCAGCCGCGGGCAGTTCATGTCCCAGGCGGCGGCGATCATCGCTCACTACGCCGCTGCCGATTCAGATTGATCTGCCTAGGAGACGGTCGTGCTTTCCGGCGAGGACAAATCGGTTTGCACCTCGGGAACGCCGGTCACATGGTCGTCCGCGAGTGGCGGCATGCCAAACTCGGGCTCATCCTCGACGTAGACCTCGTCCATCTCCGCGCCGTCGATGTCCTTGCGGAGCAGCGAGATAGACGCCGACCGCCGCGACGAACAAAAAGCCAGCCTGGTATCCGGCGGCCAGTGCGCCCAAGAGCGATTTCCAAAAGCGAATCGCCTTGTCGGCCACCCACACGCGTGCCACTTAGTTCGACGCGGCGGCGTAGCTAGTGCGAGGACGGGGCCCTGCAGGGAACCGGTAGTGGTCGTCACCGGAGCCGGCGTCAACCGAGCACGAGTTCGACCGCCGTGCCCGGCAGCGGCGCCACGATCTGCACGATACGTTTCTTTGTCGAGTCCCCAGCTGATCGACCAATTGCCGAGCGAAATCGCGGAAGTGGCAAAAAGCTTGACGATGAACATGCTCACGGCCGCCAACACTGCTGCCAGCACCACATACCACAACAGCCGCAGTGGCCGCTGGTAGGTGTAGGCATAACTGCGACTGAGTGCATCGAAGGCGTCGGTCCCTTCGACCGCGACGGTGGCCCACATCAGCGGCCAGCCAACAAGCGCTCCGATCAGGAGGATCGCCATTAACAGGCCGAGCAGCAACGCAAACGGCCAAGCGAAATCCGGCCACCATCGCCAGAAAATCGAGCCGCATGATCCAACCGAGGGCGGCCAACTGCACGCCAAACACAGCCGCCCCGGCCAGCGCCAAGAGGGGAGCCAAGCTATAGGACGATCATTTTGCTCGCGGCATGTCGCAGCGCGCCGGGGAGATCGGGAGCCTCGTCGCGGGTGAACTTCAGCGCGGCGATCCGCGCAATCGCCCCGCCGAACAAGCCCCATACGAACAGCTCCCAAACGCCGCACAGGCAAAGTAAACGAAGCCAAGTGGCGTCAGATCGCCATGAAATAAGTTGATGAACGGCCGCGTGAGAAACAGCCACAGGCTTACCGGGGCTTCGACCAAGCCCGATCGAAACCTGGCGAAACAGGGCGTCGGCACTTTGTGCCGAGGTGACGATTGAAAATTCGGGCGACGAGTTCCAAAGCCAGTCGCTGACCGTCTGCTGCCATTCGGCCCTGTGCACGACCGGATCATGGCTCGCCGAAAACGACGTAGTCGATGGCCCACCAACCGAGCGACGTGGCGACAGCCCCATCGCGCCGAGACATGAGCACGCGTGCCAACAAAGCGATCCGCACAGCCCGCAACAATACCAGCCAGCGAAATAACTCATTCCAAGAAATTTCACGCAACTTTTCGTGTTGATTGATCATCGGCCCGTGGGGGATGAGTGAGCAAGAGGCGGGGTTGGGGCAGCGTGCCGATTATAGGCGGGCGTCGCCGTTGTGCCTAGCGGACATACCTTCGGCAGCCGACGCGCCGATGCGGACATTTCGTCCGAGCCTAATCATCGTGCGGCTCGCCATTCGTGCTGGAGTCGGCAGCATCGCCCTCGGGTCGCTCGTCGGCCTCGGGGTCGGGGATTACCGGCAGGCTGTATGATTCGTCGAGCCAGCGGCCCGAGGTCGATCGAGCGGCAGCGATCGCTGCAGAACGGCTTGGCAGTCGACAGTGTCGGCGTCAAATTCTTTCTTGCAGATGGGGCAGCGCATAATTTCTTCTGTTCGAACTTCCCGCGACCTAGAATCCTTGCCAGCCGCACCACTCGAGCCATTGTAGATCCACGGATGCGTCCACGGATTCCACGTCGGATAGCTGACCGAGAGTGCACTCAAGGAGAGCAAGATCGAGGCCAGAGCTATTCCCGCGGTCGATCGCGCGAGGCGATCGGCTGCCGGGAGCATCACCACCAGCCACAGCGGCGTGAACCAGAACATCCAGCGAAAGCCGCTGGTCATGCCGCCGTAGTTGCGGTCCTCCTGCGGCCGGAGCCCAATGTAGAACACGAGGCAGACGAGCGTCAGGGCGCCGATCATGGCTGCCAGATCGCGCCGCGAAGTGTCGGCCGAGCCGAGCCACAGCAGCAGGCCCCACGCGCTCAGTAGCCAGACCGGAGTGAGCGAGAAGATGCCATGGTGGCCGACCAGCACGTGCACGGCGTAGACCAGCCGCGTCGGCTCGCCGCGGTCGATGCCCTGTCGGTCGAGCCAGTAGCTGTCTCGCTCGACTCCATTGACATTGTAGGAATACGAGTACCAATTGTCGTCCGCGTCGGTCGCGCTGCGATGCATGTAGGGGGGCCGCAGGCTGTCGTGGGCGAGATAGTTTGTGAAGAAAAACGCGACGACGACCACCAGGGCGGCCGGCGCGAAGGCCAGCAGCGTCTCGCGCGGCGCACGCAATAACAGCAGCAGCCCGAGCGCCGCCAGCAGCGCGAGCGCCGGGAGCTCGTCCGCCGCGGTGAACGCCGCCGCCAAGCCAGCGACGGCGAAATAGCTACCAGCGCCGCTCGCCGTCGCAATAGATGCGGACGAAAGCATAGAGTGCGACAGCCGCGCTCACGGCCGCCACCAGATGATTGTTGAGCACGACTGCAAACGTCGTGATCAGCGTGCCGAGCGTGGCGGCCGCCATCACGAACACGCGGCCCCAATCCGTCGACGCCAAATCGCTCGACCAGCTTCGCCAACAGAAAGTACATCAGCACCAGCGGCAGGATGTTGATCGTGAACAGCATCAGCCGGCCGACTTCATAGGGCTGCTCGCCCAGCGTCCAACCGGTCAGTCGATTCACGATCCAATACTCGCCCGCAAGAATCGTCGCCAAAAGCGGCGGTTTGCTCGAATACAGATGCAGCTCGCCGTCGCGGCCGCGGTGCTGGACCATGTCGATCGTGTCCCAAGTGGGCTGGCCGACGATGTCGTCTATTTCGTAGGTGCCAAGCTCGACCAGGGAGCGAATCGTCATCCAGCGGCTGCGATCGTTCGCGCTGAGAAACGGCCGCTGCATGACTTCCTTGCCGTCCCGGCTGCGCTCGAGCGCCACCTTGTCGACGGAATTCACGGCCAGCAGCCGACCGGTCATGTTCCCCGTCGCCACGGCAATCAGCACCAGGTAAATGCCCCAGCGGAGCCGCGCGGTTTGGTCGTCGCTCGCGGCCGTCATGGCGTATCGCTCGCTTTGCCGGTCGGGGCGGGTTGGGGCGAAGTGCGGCCCGGCGAGGTGTGTTCTTTGATTGAATAGGTATCCGACTCGCGGACCAAAAAGGCGGTGATCATCTCGCCGAGGAAGCCGAACGACATGAACTGGGCCCCGATCACGATCAGTGCGAGCGAATAGTAGAGGGCAGCCGTCTCGTGCAGATGGATCGGCACCCAGCCGTCGACAATGCGCGAGAGGCACCAACGGATCGCCAGGTACAACATCCCGGCTCCGCCCAGCGCGAACGATCCCAGTCCGATCGTGCCCATCAAGTGCTGCGGCCGCTGGCCGTAGCCGATCACGAACTTGACCGTCAAGAGGTCGAGCAGCCCGGTGACGATCCGCGAGACGCCATACTTCGACTGGCCATGCTGACGTGGCCGATGTTGGACTACGACCTCGGCGACCTTGAATCCGCGGGCGGCCGCGAGCACCGGAACAAAACGGTGCAGCTCGCCATAGAGGCGAATCTCGAGCATTACCTCGCGGCGGAAGCACTTGAGGCCGCAATTGTGATCGTGCAGCACGACGCCGGTCGAGCTTGCTGACCAGCCAATTGAAGACCCGCGACGGCAGCACCTTGTGCCACGGATCGTGCCGGACTTTTTTCCAACCGCTCACCACGTCGAAGCCTTCGTCGAGCTTCGCCAGCAGATCGGGGAATCTCGGCCGGATCGTCCTGCAGGTCGCCGTCGATCGTGACGATGCGGTCGCCCTCGGCCGCATTGAAGCCGGCGTTGAAGGCCGCCGCCTTGCCGAAATTGCGGCGAAAGCGGATGCCCAACACACGCGAATCCTCGGCCGCCAGCCGCTCGATCACCGCCCACGTGCCGTCGGTCGAGCCGTCGTCGACGAAGATCATCTGCAGCGCATAGCCCTCGACGCCAGCGGTCGCCGACAGCTCGCGATGGAGCTGCGGCAAGTTTTCCGCTTCGTCGAGAACGGGGATGATGACCGAGAGCATGGGACTAGACTGTCGTCGGTGGTCCGGGTGGCGGGGTGCGAGTCCGTTCGTAGTCGCGCTTCGCTACTTCTAGGATACCACAGATGATTAGCTCGGCCAGGAGCGAAACGAGCCGCCATAATACGGCCGCCACGAGCGCGTCGGCCTCGCCGCAGACGGTCGAGAGCAACTCGAACAGCAGCGCATCCCGCACGACCATTCCGCCCGGCAACATCGAGACAAATCCCGCCACGATCGACAGGGCCACCACCGCCACCAACAGCGGCAGGTTTGCCACGGGGTCGACCGCCGTCACGCCGATCGCGCGGAGCGTCGCCCACATGCTCCAACCCAGTACGACCCAGCAAGCAATCGACGCGAGCCAACCCTGGGACAGCAGTCGCGCCGTGATCCGCGTGCTCAATCACCTGCGTATCGTTCACGCCCGAGCCGTCTGTGGAATTCGCCACCTTCCAACCGGTCGCGCGCCGCAACAGTCGCCGCGTGATTACGGGGATCGTCGGCAGGCCAACGATCACGGCGGTGATCGTCGCCGCGATTGCCAGCCGCGGATCATGCTTCAGCACAAACGTCGAAAGCACCGCCGCGAGCACCGAGCCAACCGACATCAGTGTGAGCGTCTCCAGGAGCACGCTCGCCACGCCAAGCCGGATCGAGATCACGCGCGGCTTGATCAGCCCGATGCGAATCACGAGCACCAGCGCTTTGCCGGGCACATATTTCCCCAGGTGCCCGACGAAGTAGGCGTAGAGCGTGTCGAGCAGGCCCAGCGGCTGACCCAGCGCCGCGAGCACTCGTCCCCAGAACCATCCCATCGGCATCCACGCCACGACGTACAACACACCGGCGACCACCAGCCAGCCATAGTCCAGCTGCCATGTGTACTCGCGAGAGCTTCCCGAACGCCTCGCGGACTGTCCCCTGAACGGCAACGCAAACCGCGACCACGACCGCCAATTTCAAAATGGGCAACCACCAGCGACGGCGTTTAGCGGGATGTTCGGTCACAGGCGGCTGTTAAGACGTAGGGACTGGCGCGATACGACCGCCGCATTGTCGCCTAGCGGGCGGTCGGCTGACAAGATTGCTCATGGGCCGAGCGAATAGACTCTGTTAGAATCCAGGCATCTTTCCCTGGTGAGGCTCATGGCCGCGACCCGCCCGAATAAAATCAGCAATCTCTACGTTCCGCGCGTCGTCTCGTTCATTGTGCTGCTGGCAATCATTTTGCTGGTCGGCATCGTGTTCTTCCAGGTGATGGCGCAGTTCATCGTGCCGTTGTTCTTGGCGTGCGTGCTGCTGGTCGTGTTTCAGCCGCTGCATCTCTGGTTCCTCGACAAGACGCCGCGGTGGCCGCGCCTGGCCGCGCTGTTGACGACGTTCACGGTCATGCTCACGGTGCTGGTGCCGACAATCTATCTGGGAATCAACGCATATTCCGAGTGTGCACATCGCATCGAAGAAGTCAGCAAAAAGTCGGAACAGAGAAAGCGTGCCACGGCCGAGCTCGCCGCTGCGGAAGCTTGCTGCGCGACCGCCGGCAACTACGAACGAAAATGCCGCGGCCAGCACCACCGTGGCCGAAGAACAGAATGGCCTTTACCACCGCCTCGTTCAGAAGGGCAACGAGTGGGGCGAGGAATTAAAAGCGAAGACTGGCCTGACGGTCGGCGAATTGGAGCCCGTACTCAAGAGCGCGGTTTCTTGGGTCGGCAACTTGCTGCCGCTGATTGCCGGTGCCACGATCCGCATTGTCGTCGGGCTGATCATTACGGTAATCGCGCTCTACTATTTCTTCGCCGACGGCCCTGCCATGATCAACGGCCTGATGAGTATCTCGCCGATGGACAAACGGCACGAGTTGGAGCTGCTCGCGCGGTTTGCCGAAATCAGCCGCTCGGTCGTCGTGGCGACGATGCTCTCGGCGATCGTGCAGGGTGTTTTGGCCGGCGCCGGATTCTACTTCGCTTTGCCTAGCGGCGCGCCGATCTTCTTGCTGATGGCACTGACGATGGTCTTCGCTATTATTCCTTTCGTCGGGGCGGCCGGCGTCTGGATTCCGACCTGCATCATCATCTTTTTGTTCGGCGCACAGGTTTTCATCGTTGGGGGCGAGGCCGTTGACGGCGGGGATTGGAAGGTTGCCGCGGTGCTGGCCGTGTATTGCGCCGTCGTGGTCTCGGGCATCGACAACGTGATCAAACCGCTGGTCTTGCATGGCCAGGCGAATCTCCACCCTCTGCTAGCACTCCTGAGCATTTTGGGCGGCATCCAGGTGCTGGGGCCGGTCGGCATTTTGATCGGGCCGATGCTCGTCTCATTCCTGCAGGCCCTGTTGGCCATGTTCCGCCGGGAACTCGAGCGCTGGGAGGATCCCACGCAGAAGTCGCTCAAGCTTTCGCCCAATGCCCAAGCGCTTGCCGAGCATATCGAGGCCGTCGGTCGACGACGACGACGAAGAGTCCGAGACAACCCGCCGCGACAAAAGCTGCCAAGCCCACCCCATCCAAGAAAAAAGGTCGCTAAAGCCTTGCCGACGCTAGCAACTTGTCTAGTCGATTCGCGCGAATCTCGCTTAGAATGGGCTGCGGCCAGGCGTGCGGTGAATTCCGCCGGCCACAGGATTCTTGCTGGAAAGGACTTCGCGATGAATGTTGCATCGGTCGCGCTCGTGGTAGCGGCATTGGGCGTGAACTTCGGCTGGCAGCCTTCTGCCGAGGATCCGCAGGCCTACGAAGTCTTGATGCAAGTCGAGCCGGAACTGGTCGACGTGCTCGCCGACGGCCGGCAGGTGCCGATCGAGAGCCACGTGCCCGCGAGCGTCACGCCGATCCGCAACATCCGCGTAATCGTCGGCACGGACGAGCTGCCGCGGACGCCAATTTCAACTTCCCACGAGGCAAAGTCGCAATCGCCGCGCATCGTCCGCGGACAAGAGCCGGCTCCGCTCGAACACACGGCCCGCTTTCAAGGCGACGACGGTTGGGGTTCTCCGACAGCAGGCAGCAGCAACCAGTTCGACCAGCGTGGCCCAACCATTGGCGCAGAGCCGATCCGCACCGCCCAATCGAATCCTTGGACGCTCGACGGCACCCAGCAATCGGCCGCAGACGCTGGAAATTCGCTCCGCAATTCGGTCAATTCCGGCATTCAGCAAATGAATCAGCAGGGGCAGCAACTACTCGACGGCGCTCAAAAGGCCGGCAGCGACTTCGGCCAGCAACTGCAAAGCATGAGCGGATTCAGCAGCTCCTCGCCGACAACTCCGGCTGCGACATCCGCGGGCAGATCGTCGCCGCCTCCGCCGTTGTCGAGCGCTGCGTCCAATAGCGCGATCACTCCCGACTCGTGGACCAGCATCCGTCCGGAACTTGCTCCGCCACGATTGGCGACTCCGCCGATGCCCAACGGCATGCGAGTGGCCAGCAATCCTTCGACGACACGCGCCTCGGCGGGCCCCTCCTTCCCGCCACCGCCATCGAATAACGCTCCGCCGCTCCATAGTGTGTTGGCCACACCCTCAACGACGAGCAGCGCCGCGGAGCAAGATTGGTCGTCGGTTTGGGGCACCGGCCCTGCGGCGAGTGCATCGGGTGACGATGGCAGTGTGGGACTGGTGCCCGTGCCGCCGCGGCCACGTACCACGACGCCGGCTGCAATCACCGCCAACTCGTCTCCCGCGCCGCCCGTCGACGACCGCTATCATCCGCCCGCTCCCCCCAATCAGACCGCGAGCCAGGCAGCCGACGACTGGGCTAATTTCGGCCGCTCTCCAACTTCTACGTTCGAAAACTCACAGCAGCATTCGCCGCCGCCAGCGTCGCAGCCACCAATGCACGCCGCTGCAGAACGCGAACAACCAGATCCGCGGATCTCGATCACCCAGGCGACGATCGGCACGCAGCCGCCCGATACGCAATCGACGCGACAAACCACCGGGGCCGGGGCGGAAGAAGTGCCCTGGAAGCCGCTGCTGGCCGTGAGTCTCGCGCTTGCCGGCTCGGTGGGGGCGAATTTCTTTCTCGGCATGAGCTACGCCGACGCCCGCCGTCGCTATCGCTCGCTCGTGGCGAAGACGACCTACGCGTTTCAGAAGGAAGCCGGGATCGCGGCATAATACCGGCGGCGGTACACCCGGCAGATCTACTCGAACAGCGAAGTCATTAAATCGCGCGTCACCAGCGGCTTGGGACTTACCAGCATCTCGGCCGCGTCGACGCCCGCCGTGCTGCCCAAATAGCGGGCCATCGATTCGATCCGCGCGAAGAGCTGGTGCTTCGACGCGGGGAACTGCGTCTTGAAGCAGCGGATCGACGCAATTTTGCGTTCCAGCGTGTCGCTGATATCGACCACCAGGTGTCCCGGTAGCGCCGGCACACCCGAGAGCGGCTGGGCCAGCATGCAATAAATCTGCCGATCGATCGTGTGGACCGGCAAATTCTCGAAATGCTCGTCCCACTTGGTGAGCCGGGCGTAGAACACGGCCGCGTCGATAATCTGCATTGCCTGCCAATGGTCGGGCGAGGCCATCGGCGTCCGGTCGCCAATGCCGATCACCAGCCGGGGGCGGTATTTGCGAAATTCGATCGCCAGTTTGCAGCGAGCCTCGAACGAATCGAACAGCCGCCGGTTGGGCAGATCGAGCGTAATCCGCCGATGGACCCCCAGAACCTCGGCCGCCGCCTTGGCCTCGGCCAGCCGCACCTCCGGCCCAGGGGAGAGCGGTGTGGGCTCGCCGTCTGTCAGATCAATCATGCCGACCTTGTGGCCGGCGTCGACCAGACGGGCCAGGGTGCCGCCACAGGCGATCTCCAGATCGTCTGGATGGGCTCCGACGGCGATGACATCGAGCTGTTCGTGCGTAGAATGGGTCATGGCGCGTACGTTAGGCAGTCTTGCCTAAATCTTCCTGATGAAATGGTCAGGCGGGAATGCCTGACGTACGACGTATTTTGACCGAAATGGGCCGCAGCGGCTAGCGGCGGACGAATCGTTTCTTGACAAGCTGCCCCGCTGCGCTTCAAAATTCCGGGCTACCCCGCGCTCGCGCGAGCTCGCGGCCGAAGCGTACGCCACCCTCCAATACCCCAGCCAATGGGTATCCAGGGCAGGGCGTCCATAGGTTGGTGAATTGGGGGACCCGCGTATGTCGATGCGGTAACAGTGAGACCGAAGCGAGAAATACTGCAGCGAATAAGACCGAAGCGAGAAAGATGGGGGCGAGGAATATGGGAATGGATGATCCGGACGAGTTGGAAGACAACTCCGAGACGAGCGACGATAACTTGGTTACACCGGCGCCCGAACCCGAGGAAGAGGCCGCGTCGACCGATCCGTTCGACGATTTTGACGATGACGATTTCGACGACGACTTCGACGATGACTTCGAGGAGGAATGGGACGATGACCTCCCCGGCGACGCCGACCAATTCGAACCAGACGAAGTCGAAACCGAAGACGCCCCCTTCAGCGACGATCCGGAATTTGATGATGAATGAAGGGGGAACGAGTAACTGACGAATGACGAATGACGAATTCTGAAACGGGAATTCGTCATTTGAAATTTGTCATTCGTCATTTGATCCATGTTTCAGCCTGTTGACGGCAATGTGAAATTTCCGGAACAAGAGCTCGCCGTCGGCAAGTTCTGGAAAGAGCAAGGCATCTACGAGAAGTCGCTCGCCGCGCGGGCCGGCGCCGAGCCGTTCGTGTTCTACGAAGGCCCGCCGACCGCCAACGGCATGCCCCACCCCGGCCACTGCCTCACGCGCGCGATCAAGGACCTCTTCCCGCGCTACCAAACGATGCGCGGCTACCTCTGCGAGCGCAAAGCCGGCTGGGACACGCACGGCCTGCCGGTCGAAGTCGAAGTCTGCAAAGAACTCGGCATCCACTCGAAGGAAGAGATCGAAGCCTACGGCATCGAGCCGTTCATCCAGCACTGCCAGCAGAGCGTCTGGCGCTACATGCAGGAGTGGCGACGGCTGACCGAGCGACTCGGCTTCTGGGTCGACCTCGACGATGCGTACGTCACGTACCACCAGAGCTACGTCGAGAGCGTCTGGTGGAGCCTCAAGAAGCTGTTCGACCGCGGCCTGCTTTACCAGGGCCACAAAATCGTCTGGTGGTGGGCCCAAGGCGGCACGGCCCTCTCGGCGGGCGAAGTGGGGCAGGGATACCGGCAGGTGGCGGATCCGAGCGTGTATGTGAAGTTTCCGCTGCTTGGATGACGACGGCGAACTGACACAGATCGACGATCGCTGCTTGGTCTGGACGACGACGCCCTGGACGCTGCCCAGCAATCAGTTTGCGGCGGTGCATCCCGAGCTTGAGTACTCGAAGTTGTGGCACGAGCATCGATGACAAACCGACGATACTCATCGTTGCGTCGGCTCTGGTCGAGAAGCTATCGCTGACAAAGTCGAAACACGAAATTGCATGGTCGACGAGCAGTCTCAGGGAGGCGAACTCGTTGGACGGCGCTATCTGCCGCCGTTTGACTACTTATTACAGCGATTGCTCGGTACGGCGATGAAGGTATCAAGAACAGGATGAGCGTCGAAGCAACGACACTTGCTTGGCGCGTCGTTCCCGCCGACTTTGTCACAACCGACAGCGGTACCGGAATCGTGCATATTGCTCCTGCATTTGGCGAAGACGATTACGAAGTTCTCATTGACAGCGAGCAAGCTCAACATTCGAGATGACCAAGTCCTGACACTGATCAATGCCGTCGGCCCCGACGGCAAGTTCACCGACGAAGCCCCCGAATACTGCCGCGGCCGCTGGGTCAAGGATTGCGACAAGGACATCATCCGCGATCTGAAGCAGCGCGGGCTTGCTGTTCCATCAGGAACAATACCTCCACGACTATCCGTTCTGCTGGCGGGCCGAAGAGGATCCGCTGATCCAGTATCCGCGCGAGAGTTGGTTCATCCGCACGACGCAGTTCAAGGACGCAGATGCTCGCGAACAATGCCAAGATCAATTGGCTCCCCGAGCACATCAAGGACGGCCGGTTCGGCAAGTTCCTGGAATCGAACGTCGATTGGGCCCTGTCGCGCGAACGGTACTGGGGCACGCCGCTGCCGATTTGGGAGTGCAGCGAGACCGGCAAGATGGAAGCGGTCGGCAGCTACGACGAATTGCTCGCCAAGCCCGGCATTCACCGGCGACCGAAGTCTGGGCCGCGGCGAAGGCGAAGAATCCCGAGCTGCCCGACGATCTTGCAGGTCCACAAGCCGTACATCGACGCGGTGACTTACGACTCGCCGTTCGCCAAGGGCGCGCGGATGCAGCGCGTGCCCGAAGTGATCGACTGCTGGTACGACAGCGGCGCGATGCCGTTCGCCCAATGGGGCTATCCGCATGCCGACGGGCAGCGCGGAACAGTTCAAGTCGCAGTTCCCCGCCGACTTCATCAGCGAAGCCATCGACCAAACCCGCGGCTGGTTCTACAGCCAGCTCGCGATCAGCACGCTGATGTTTGGAAATGAGGAAGGCTGAAGGGCGAATGACGGAAAGCAGAATCTCCGCCATTCCGACATTCCCCATTCCGCCTTCCGCTTCCCCCACCCCTTCCGCAACTGCATCGTCCTCGGCCTGATGCTCGGCGAAGACGGGCAGAAGATGTCGAAGAGCAAGCGGAACTATTGCCGCCGAACGAGATCTTCGACAAGTACGGGGCCGACGCGCTGCGGTGGTACTTCTTCGCCAACCAGCCGCCGTGGACCTCGATCCGCTACAGCGAGCAGGCGATCAAGGACAGCATCCCCGAGTTCCTGCTGCGGCTGTGGAACGTCTACAGCTTCTTCGTGATCTACGCCAACATCGACGGGTTCGATCCCAGTGCGGAATGGGGTCGGCGGTTCAGGGTTCAGGGTTCAGGAATTTGGATTCGACAGCATTCGCGGCGGCGAAGTCGTACCGCCCCGTCAAAGACCGCAGCGAACTCGACCGCTGGATCCTCAGCGAGCTCAACCGCACCGTCGCGGCCGTCGTCGAGCGGATGGACGCTTACGACAATTTCGGCGCCTGCGCGCAGATCACCGAGTTCGTCGACGCGACTGTCGAATTGGTACGTCCGCCGCAGCCGCGACCGCTTCTGGTCCGCCGACAAGCGCGCCGTCGAAAAGCTCGATGCCTATTGGACGCTCTACGAATGCCTGGTCACGACCGCAAAACTGGTCGCCCCGTTTGTGCCGTTCCTGGCGGAGACGCTGTGGCAGAATTTGGCGGGAGTGTTCGGAAAAGGAGTCGGGAGCCAGGAGTCGGGAGTCAGGGAAAGCGTCCATCTGTGCGATTATCCTGTCGGCGACGCGGCAGTCGTCGACGAGGCGCTCTCCGCGCGTATGAATCTGGTCCGCGAGATTTCGTCGCTGGGCCGAAACGCACGCATGGCCGCGAGCTTGAAGGTGCGGCAGCCGCTCGCCAAGGTCGAAGTCGTGCTCGCGGACACAACGCACCAAAAATGGCTTGAGGAGCATGCCGACCTGATCGCCGACGAGCTCAACGTCAAGGCGGTCGATTTCACCACCGAGGGGGAGCAGTACATCAGCTACTCGGTCGTCCCCAATTTCAAACGTCTCGGCCCGCGGCTCGGCAAGAACATGCCGGCCGGCAAGAAGCTGCTCGCCGAGATTGACGCTGCCAAGCTGCTCGCCGAGCTGAAGTCGGCCGGCAAGTACTCGCTCCAGTTTCCCGACGGCACGGCGATCGAGCTGGACAACGAAGACATCGAAGTCCGCCTGCAAGCGAAGCCGGGCTGGGCGGCCGCTCAGGGCAAAGGCAGCGTGGTCGTGCTCGCCACGGAGCTCACGCCGGAGCTGATCGCCGAGGGTGCGGCCCGCGACATCGTGCGGCTGATTCAGGACCAACGCAAGGACACCAGCTGCGACTACACCGATCGCATTCAAGTTGGTTTGGTCACGGCATCGACGGCGCTTGCCGATGCGATCGTCGCCCATCGCAACTTCATCGCCCAAGAGACGCTTGCCAACGAAATCGTCGACAAGCCACTGGCGAAGGTCAAACCGACAACCGCCAAAATCGGCGGCGATGAGCTGACGCTCTATGTCGAGGTCGTCCGATGAGCCAATCGCCGCCGGCCGCTGGACCGCTCCGCCTGGCCGTGCTGATTTCCGGCTCGGGCCGCACGCTCAAGAATTTCATTGACCTCGCCGCCGAGGGCGAGCTGCCGATCGACATCCGCCTCGTGGTCTCGAGTTCCGCCAAGGCGACGGGCCTGGAGCACGCGGCGTCGGCGGGGATTCCAACCGTTGTCGTGAACCGGGGCGACTTTCCCAAAGGCACGGCGGGCGACAAACCCTACGGCGACGCGATCTTCGCCGCCTGCCGCGAGGCTGGTGCCGACTACGTTGCGATGGCCGGCTTCTTGAAACTCGCCCCTGTTCCGGACGATTTCACCGGTCGCGTCGTGAATATCCACCCCGCGTTGATCCCCGCGTTCTGCGGGCCCGGCATGTACGGGCACCACGTCCATCAGGCGGTGCTCGACGCCGGCGTGAAAGTGACTGGTTGCACGGTTCATTTTGTCGACAACCAGTACGACCACGGCCCGATCATCTGGCAGCAGCCGGTGCCCGTGTTCGCCGACGACACGGCCGACACGCTCGCCGCCCGCGTGTTTGTGGCGGAGATGGAAGCCTATCCGCACGTGCTGAAGCTGCTCGCGGCGGGGCGCGTCGAGCTCGACGGCGGGCGGGTGACGATCCGCAAAGCATTCGCGACAGCAGCCGTCGCGGCGATATCCCCGTCGACTGACCACAACTTTTTTTGACAGGATTACGGGATTGGAAATCGATCGACAGGATTCGATCCCGATACGAATCGTGTCGATCCTAAAAAATCCTGTAATCCTGTCAAAATGCTGAAATAGCGGGCAATTTACATGGTTGGTGCGTGCGAATTAAAGGAGCAAATCTGCGAGATCGGCCGCCGCATCTACGAGCGCGGCTTCGTCGCGGCAAACGCGGGCAACATCACGTGCCGGCTGACCGAGGATGAGCTCCTTTGCACGCCCACCATGGTCAGCAAAGGTTTCATGCGGCCGGACGACCTGTGCGTCGTCGACATGACGGGCAAGCAACTCGCGGGGAAGCGCAAGCGATCGAGCGAAGTGCTGATGCACCTCGAGATTCTCAAGGCCCGGCCGGATGTGTCCTGCGTGGTGCATTGCCACCCGCCGCATGCGACGGCGTTTGCGATCGTCGGCGAGCCGATCCCGCAGGCGGTGATGCCCGAGGTCGAAGTATTCCTCGGCGAGGTGCCGATCACGAAGTACGAAACGCCGGGCGGCCGGAAGTTCGCCGAGACGGTGCTGCCGTTCGTGGCGAAGACGAACATCATATTGCTCGCCAACCACGGCGCGGTCAGCTACGGCGAAACGCCCGAGCGGGCGTTCTGGCTGACGGAAATCCTGGATCAGTATTGCCGGATTCTGCTGCTAACCCGGCAACTCGGTCCGCTTCGCTATCTTCCGCCAGAAAAGGTCGACGAACTGCTCGAAGAAAAAAAGAAAATGGGCTTCGCCGATCCGCGGCACGATGCAGAGTTTCGCGGCGACGTGCGCGGCAACGCGACGTTTGGCCGAATCAGTGGCGAATATGGCGTGGCTCCTCAGGCGTTTCCGCCGCCGACCGAGTGACTAGGGGGCAACGGCCGTGGACGTCACACGCCAGAGCATGAATAGCGTCATGCCATTGAACAGGGCGTGGATCACCATCGACGGCACGATGCGATGAGTGCGCTGGTAGACATAGCCGAGAATCAGGGCCAGCACGAACAAAGCGACGGGATCCGGGCCCCAGCCGACGTGGGCCAGGGCGAAGAGCAGCGAACTGAGTCCGATCGGCAGCCAGCCATGCGGCAGGCCGAAGAGGCCAGTTGGCGGCGGCTGATCTGGGGGAGGCGATAATGACGAATGACGAATGACGAATGACGAATTGTCGGACCCAGAGTCTAGTTCATGTGTCATTTGACATGCGGCGTTCGTCAGCCGATTTGGCCGGTCTTCCCACTTCTCAAGCCAGCCTTGCAGCACCAGACGAAACAGCAGTTCTTCGCAGATCGGCGCGACGACGACTGCCGCGGCGAATGCCACGGCGAAGAGCAGAGGGCTGCCATGTTCTTCGACCATTTTGATGAGCGGATGGCCTTCCGCCGGGCCGAACGAGAGGATCAGGAGCAGCTGCATGCCGTACACGGGCGCCAGCGCCGCCAACCAGCCGATGATGCCGATGCGCACGTCGCGGCCGAATTCGGCGAAGTTCTTGGGCAGGCCGAGGTCAGTGCGGTTTGCCCGGGAGGCGATGATCATCACTGAGACAAAAGCGACGACGAGGGCCATTTGCTGAACGATCCGAGGGCTAGCCGCTCGACGAGATCGTTTGTGGACGTCGGCGGTTTCCTCGGCCGCGGGATCGCCAGCGAAGATCACGGAGAACAAAACCGAAAGCGACCAACAGGATCGGGAGCAGGATCCAGACGCCGTGCCAGGGAACGGGGCGGCGCGGCTCGTAGGCGAGGATTGGGCCGCGCCGGAGTCGGTCGGCCAGCGCGAACCAGGTGCCGACACTGGCAATCGCCAGCAAGAGGATGACCGCGCCCAAAATCGGATCGGAGGGTTCAGGCTCCATGGGCTCGCGTTACTTCCTCAAGATGCGGAGCGCCGTCGCCACGTAACCCCAGCCGGAATAGACGGTGAAGACGATCGAGGTCCAGACCAAGGCGTGGAGCGACCAGGTGAGCCATTCGGGCGGTGGCGTGATCCAGTCGATCACCGGATAGCGCGGATCGAAGTAGTTGCCGAGGCGATACAAGCTGAAGCCGACGGCGAAGCACTGGAAAAGCATTTTCCACTTGCCGGCCCACTTGGCGGAGAAGTCCGTGCCGCCTTCTTCGAAGAACGCCCGGATCGCCGTGACGAGCATCTCGCGGGCGACCACCAGCACGGCCATCCAGGGCGCGATGCCGGAAGCGGGGAGCCAATCGTCCCCGACGCGGGGTACGGCGGCGAGAAAAATAAACGTGCCGCAGATGATGATCTTGTCGGCGAAGGGATCCATCATGCGGCCGAGCTGCGTGACCTGGCCGTATTTGCGGGCCCAGTAGCCGTCGACCCAATCGGTGCCGGCGGCGATCACGAACAGTACGAGGCCCGTGAGATACCAGTCGATCGCCAGGAAGACGAAGCAGACGATCGACAGCATGAGCCGGGCGATCGTCAGCTGATTCGGTACGTTGAGCAGGTTGGTCGGTGCGGCCGGCTTGGTGATGTCGGCTTGATCCATAACTCGCCCGTTCGAGAATGTGGGAGGGGTCTCTGACCCCGATGGAACAATTGTAGCTCAGAGTGAATTTGTCAGCAGGCGAACTTCAATCGGCGTCGGAGACGCCTCCCACAAATCATGTGCAGCCTCCCGCAAATCATGAGGGGCCTCCACATTTCACCGCGATTGTCCGACGGCGGCGGCAACCAGGTCGTATTCGCTGGAGCCGACGATTTCACAGGGGACAATCGCCCCGACGTGCAAGTCTTCGCCGCTGACGTAGACCACGCCGTCGACATCCGGGGCGTCGGCGTAGGAACGGCCGATGAAGGCGTTCTTCTCGCCGGGCACCGCCGAATCGAGCAGCACGTCGACCTGGCGGCCGATCTGGGCGTCGTTCCAGGCGAAGGCGACCTGCTGTTGCTCGGCCATCAGGCGTTCGCGGCGCTCGTTCTTGACTTCTTCCGGCAAGTGGTCGGGGAGCTTCGCGGCGGGCGTGTCGGGCTCGAACGAATAAGTGAAGACGCCCATCCGCTCGAACTTCTGGACGCGGACAAATTCGACCAGTTCATCGAAGTCGGCATCGGTCTCGCCGGGGAAGCCGGTGATGAAGGTAGTCCGCATCGCCAGGTTCGGAATCCGCTCGCGGAGCTTGGCGAGCAGCGATTCGGTGTCGGCGCGGTTCACGCGGCGCTGCATGCGGCGGAGCATGTGGTCGCTGGCGTGCTGGAGCGGCATGTCGAGGTACGGGACGATCCGCTTCGACTGGGCGATCGTGTCGATCAATTCGTCGGAGACGTACATCGGGTAGAAGTACATCAGCCGGATCCAGTCGAGGCCTTCGATCTGGTCGAGCTCGCGGAGCAGCTCGACGAGCCGGGTCTCGCCGTAGAGGTCGAGGCCGTAGTAGGTCGTGTCCTGGGCGACGATCACCAGCTCGCGGACGCCGTCGGCGGCCAGCTCGCGGGCCTCGGCGACGACTTCTTCGATCGGCTTGGTGGCGTGCTTGCCGCGCATCTTGGGGATCGCGCAGAACGTGCAGAGACGATCGCAGCCTTCGGAGATTTTGAGGAAGGCGAAATGCCGCGGCGTGATCCGCAGGCGGGCCGTGTCGGGGAGCGGATGCGTGGGTGCCGGGTGGAACAGGCTGCGTTGTTCGTGGAGTCCGCCGACGAGCCGGTCGGCGACCTTGGTGACTTCTTCGCGGGCGAAGACGCCGACCAGGTGGTCGATCCCGGGGCGGTCGACGAGCAGCGATTCTTTTTGCCGCTCGGCGAGGCAGCCGGAGACGATCAGGCCGCGAAGCTGGCCGCTCTTCTTGAGGGCGAGCATCTCGTCGATGGCGGCGAACGACTCGGTGCGGGCGGCCTCGATGAAACCGCAGGTGTTCACCACGGCGAAGTCGGCCCCCTTGGGGTCGTTCACCAGCTCGTAGCCGTCGAGGCGGAGCATGCCGAGCATCCGCTCGCTGTCGACGAGGTTCTTGGGGCAGCCGAGGCTGACAAAGGCATAGCGGCCTTTGGCAGCGGCGGTTTCGAGTTTGGTGGTGAAAGTTTCAGGCAAGTGGATGGCCGGCGGTCAGGTTCAGGGAACAAGGATGGGGTCGATGCGAATCCTTGATTGTAGTCGTTGCGGCGGTGGCGGCCAATTGGACGGAATTGGCGGGGAGACGAGCCAAATGGCGGAAATCTCTGCCAGAACGACAAAACTGGGCACCGAAGCCACCAGTCAGCCGTCAGCTGTAGCGGAGGGCTTCGGTGAGGGCGAGGCGGGCGGCGCGTTCGGCGGGGAGCCAGGCGGCGGCGGTGACGACGACGAGGCCGATGGCGAGGGAGCCGGCCATGAGCCAGGGGTGGAACTCGAGTTCGACGGGGTGGCCGATCACCGGGAGCGTGGCGAGGTTGATCAGGTAGGCGATGCCGACGCCGGCGGCGATGCCGGGGATCAGAGCCAAGAGGCCGATCATCAGGGCCTGGGCGAAGATCGTTTTGCGGACCTGGTTGCGGGTCATGGCGATGATCCGCAGCAGGCCCAGCTCGCGGGTTTGTTCGAGCACGTTCATCGTGAGCGTGTTGGCGACGCCGAAGGCCGCGACCAACAGGCCGAGCGAGACCATGCCCCAGAGTGCGCCGACGACGCCGGCCATCATACCGTCGATCTTGTGTTGGACGTCGGAGAAGGACTGCAGGAGTAGGCCGTTTTCTGCGGCGAGCTTTTCGAGCGCTGCGCGGACTTCGGCGAGGTGGGCGTGGTCGACGCGGATGGCGTACGCGCTGATGCCTTCGACGCCGAAATCGCGTTGGGCGACGGCACGGTCCATGTAGAGGATCAAGCCGCCGGCCTGGTAGTCGTTGACGATGGCGGCGACGGTGTAGTCGTGCGCGGCCGTGCCGACGCCGAGCGGAACCTTGTCGCCAACCTTGAGTCCGAGTCGCTGAGCGAGGACCGAGCCGACGACGACCTCGCCCTGATGAAGCTGGTCGAGGAGCCTGGTGGGATCGCCGGCAACGTAGTCGAACGACTCGATCATGTGGGGCGAGAAATCGCGGGCGGCAAGGATCGTCGGTTCGTCGCGAACCTTGGCACGCACCAAGCGGATCGCCTCGACGTCGCTGATGCCGGGGACGGCGCGGACTTCGGGGTCGACGTCGTCGGGCAAGTCGGCGGCGAGGCCGGTGGCCATTTCAGGGGCCATCGCGCGGAGGAAGAAGTCGGCGGTGATTGCCTTGTGGTACCACTGCTTAACGTCGTTGACGTTGTCGAGCACGGAACTGGCGAGCCCGATGCCGGTGCTGATGGCGATGAAGACGACGATGATGGTGAGGGTCGAGCGAGAGTAGTTGCGGAGCAGTTGGCGGCGGGCGAGGCGGGTTTCGATCCGCATCAACGGCCGCGATGATGGTGGCGGCGATCGCGGAGAGTGGCCGGAGGGCGAGCGGCAAGTAGCAGCATCAGGCCGATCAGCAGGAAGATCGATGCCCAGACGGCGTAGAACGATTGAATGTGGCCGGCGATCGCAGCACCGAGGGCCATGCTGCCGAGGGCAGCGAATGTGACGCCAAGACGTCTCAACCAGTAGGAAAAGCCCTCGATTTCGGCGGGAAGTACGTCGCGCAGGGCTTCCATTGGCGAGAGCTGGCGAGCACGGCGGGCCGGGAGGGCGGCGCCGAGGAACGAGATTCCGATGCCGACGAGTCCGGCCACCGCGAACGGCTGCCAAGTGAGGGCGACGTGGGGGAGCGTGGTTTGGTAGAGGCTGCCCATCGCACGCGTGAGCACGCGCGCGGCCGCGATGCCGACGAGGCAACCGAGGATGCTGCCGAGGATACCCATCAGGATTGCTTCGGCGTAGATCATGATGCCGATCTGCATTCGCGTGGCGCCGATGGCGCGGAGGATGCCGATCTGTTTGCGGCGCTGGGTGATGTTGATGAGGAAGGTGTTGGCGATGATGAAGACGGCCACGAGCAGCGAGAAGCTGCGGGCCATCTCCATGCCTCGCTGCGTGGAGAGGGAAGTTTCCTCCGCCATGGCGCTACGGGCGGCGGGACTGCCGACGGAAACGCCTGCGGGGAGGAGTTTGGCGATTGCTTCGCGGACGGTGTTTTCGTTGGCGTTGTCGGCGAGCACGATTTGAGCGCTGTCGGCTTGCCTCGGCGCTTTGAAATAGTATTGGGCATTATTGAGCTGCATCAGCAAGACAGCTCCCTGGCCGGTCGTTGCCGTTCCCTCTCGCGTGAAGAGGCCTCCGACCCGCGCATCGACCGTGCCACGCTTTGTCAGCAGTCCGAAGCGGTCCCCCAGGGCGAGGCGGGCGGTCTTGGCGAAGGATGCGTCGAGAATGATGGGAGTCTCGCCGAGCGGTTTTCCGGCAACGATCGTGTATTCGTGGACTGCTCGGTCGCGAGCAGGTTCGACTCCCATCACGGTCAAGTTGATGCGCTTATCGCCGACAAACAGGACGGTGATTCGTTCGATGACTGGTGAAACCTCCGCCACGCCAGGGACCGCGCGAATCGAATCGGCGACGTTTGCGGCGAATGTTGTGCCGACCGAGGCGGTGACTTCGAGGTCGGCGCGACCCGCGACGGTGGTGAAGATTTCGTCGAACGCGCGGCGAGTGGTGTCCGTGGCGAGGCTCACGGCGACAACAGCGGCGACGCCGATCACGATCGAGAGGAGCGTGAGGAGCGCGCGGCCCGGACGTTGGCGGAATTCGCGGAGGCCGAGGCGGAAGTAGACCATGGGGGTGGGGACGCGCCGAGCAAGCTCCGCGGCTAAAGTGGGAATGTTATGAGTGTTGGCCGGCGGCGGTGAGCCAGTGTTGTCCGGCGGGGGCTTCGTCGTTGACGACGTGGCCGTCGCGCATGCGGACGACGCGGTCGGCCAGCGCGGCGACATCGAGATCGTGGGTGACCATCACGACGGTTTGATTCTGTTGGTCGACCAATTCGCGGAGCAGTGCCATCACCTGGTCGCTGGCGACGCTGTCGAGGTTGCCGGTGGGCTCGTCGGCCAGCACAAGGGCCGGCTCGATGACCAGTGCCCGGGCAACGGCGACGCGCTGTTGCTCGCCGCCCGACATCGTGCTGGGGAGGTGGTCTTGCCGGCCGGCGATGCCGACCAGCGCGAGCATTTCGGCGGCACGCTTGCGAGCGGCGGGTTCCGCCACGCCGTCGAGCTCGAGCGGCAGCGTGACGTTTTCGAGCGCCGTGAGCGTGGGCATGAGGTTGTAGGCTTGGAAGATGAAACCGATCCGGCGGCGGCGGAGTAGCGTGCGCTGGTCATCATCGAGGCTGGTGTAATCGACGCCTTCGAGCAGGATTTTGCCGGAGGTCGGCGTCTCGATCGCGCCGAGCATGCTCAGCAGCGTGCTTTTGCCGGAGCCCGAGGGGCCGATGATCGAGAGCAATTCGCCCTGGCGGACCACCAGATCGATGCCGCGGACGGCTTCGACGGTGACCTCGCCCAACATGTATTGCTTGCGGACGTCGACAGCTTCAACGAGATCCACGGGAAGGCTCCTGAAAGGAGAGGAAGGCGGGTCGGCGGGTGGGAAAGTTGACTTGGTTGCTTAATTAGAGCAGATACTTTGGTAATTTGCGGCGCCAGTAGAACGCAAAACCGCCCAGGCCACACCGGGGAATTGGTGGGGCCTGGGCGTTTGGGGGACACGCGGAGCCGACCATCGCTGCGCGATGGTGCCCGCCGCCGTTAAATTTGGACTGAGGAATTCTTCTATTTGAACTTACCGATGCGGGAAATCAGGTCGACGGTGCGGCAGCTGTAGCCCCACTCGTTGTCGTACCAGCTGAGGACCTTCAGCATGTTGCCGCCGATGACCTGGGTCCAGTCGGCGGTGAAGATCGAGCTGTGGGAGTCGCCGATGATGTCGGTCGAGACCAAAGGGTCGGTCGAGTAGGCGAGGATGCCCTTCATCGGACCTTCCGCCGCGGCCTTGATCGCTTCGTTGACGGCTTCCTTGGTGCACTCCTTCTTCGTGATCACCGTGAGGTCGACGATGCTGCCGGTCGAGACCGGCACCCGCAGGGCGATGCCGGTGAGCTTGCCCTTGAGCTCGGGGATCACGAGGCCGACGGCGCTCGCGGCACCGGTGGTGCTGGGGATAATGTTGATTGCCGCGGCACGGGCACGATACGCGTCGGCGTGCGGGAGGTCCTGCACGTTTTGATCGTTCGTGTACGCGTGGCAGGTGGTCATCAGGCCCTTTTCAATGCCCCAGTTGTCGTTGAGCACCTTGGCCACGGGGGCAAGGCAGTTGGTGGTGCAGCTCGCGTTCGAGATGCACTTGAGGTCGGCGGTGAGCTTATCGTCGTTCACGCCGAGGACGCAGGTGAGGTCGGCACCGTCTTTGGCCGGGGCGCTGAGCACGACGCGCTTGGCGCCGGCGGCGAGGTGGGTGTCGTAACCCGGTTTGCCGTCTTTGGAGCGGGCAGTGAAGATGCCCGTGCTTTCGACGACGACGTCGACGCCGAGCTCTTTCCAGGGGAGCTCGGCCGGGTTGCGAACCGCGAGCGCACGGATCTTCTTGCCGTTGACCGTGAGGCTTTCGGCGTCGTGCTCGACCGTGCCTTCGAAGCGGCGGTGGTTGCTGTCGTACTTGAGCAACGTGGCGAGCATTTTGTTGTCGGTGAGGTCGTTGATGGCGACGACCTCGAACTCCTCGGGACGGGAGCTGAGCAAACGGAACGTCAACCGACCGATGCGACCGAAACCGTTGATGGCGACACGAATGGACATGATTCAACTCCTACAGCACTAAATTGTCAGATTCCCGGATGTCGGCTTCCCGGAAGTGGTGCTCCCAGGGACGGCAGATCGCGCGGGGTGGATGGTGATTTCCAACCGAATCGGCAATTATATCGCTGGCGCGGGGCGGTCACAACGGGCCGAGTCTAGCCGGATATCGAGCGCCGGAGCGCGGAAATGCCACTTTTCGTGCGGATCGAGATCGAGGCGCGGCGGCTTCAGTTATCGCCTCCGACGATCGAACGTCGCATTCGCTCCCACCAGTGCCGCAGGCCGCCTCCAGTGCCGTTGCGGCGGGAGGTGAGTTCGGCGACGGCGGCGTCCCAGTCCTGACTGCCGTCGCCCACAGGGCGGCCGCGAGCTTCCCAGATTTCATATGCCCGGCGGGCAATTTCTTCCGTAGACACCTGGCTTGCGGTTGATACAGCGCTTTCCGAACTACTCATGGCGATTCTCCTCTTGGCTGGCAATCAGCGGACTTGCCCACGCGCCTGTGTCGCCTGAGACGTCTGCAAACCGTCATTGAAGCGAATTGGTGGGGGCAAAGTCAAGGTCGAGCAAAGCCGGTCGTATGGGACGTTTGGCAATTTGGGTAAATTTGGCGAAAGTCGTGTTTTTTCGCCAAAACGTCGGCGGACGATTGAATTCCGGAATAACTAGCGAAGAGAATTGAGAGTTGATCTACGGAGCATTCGTTCCGAGCGTTTTGTCCGTCGATCGGGAGTCGCTCGGCGCACCACGCTAAGAATTGAGGAGCTGGTCATGCAAATGCGAATAGTTGGCGGCATTTTTTTCTCGTCGTCAGCCTTGGTTCTGATGGCGGTCGGTGTTGTGGCGCATCGGGCGAGGGCGCGAGAGAGTGCTGCGCGGCTGGTGGCCGACGCTTTGCAGGCCGAGTTGGACGGCAATACCGCGCGACGCAGGGTCTTGCTGAGTGAAGCGGTCGATGCTGCTCCGGACTACAAGCCGGCGCGATGGCAGAGCGGGCAAATGTTGAAAGACGGCGAGTGGTTGCCGGTCGAGCAGGCGCAGCAAGCCGCGGCGGCCGATCCGCAGCGTGCCCAGTATGAGTCGCTCCGCGCGGCGGCGAAAGACAAGCCCGCCGCTCAGTTCGCTCTTGCCCGCTGGTGTCGCAAGAATGGGCTCAAAGAAGAGGCTAGCTTTCATTGGAAGTCGGTGCTCGCCGTTGAACCGCAAAATGAAGAAGCGCTGCGTGCGCTCGGCGTTCGTTGGTTTCAGGGCCGATTGATGACCAAGACCGAGATTGCCGCGGCCAAAGCAGACATCGACAAATCCAAGCAAGCGGCCAAGGCATACTCGCAGCAGGTTTCTCGCTGGCAGCGCCTGTTGTCGGCGGGAGATATCAAGTCGCGCGATCAAGCACTGGAAGAAATTCGCCAACTGCGCGATGTCAACGCAATTGCTGCGATGGAGGAGATTACGCTCGATGCTAAGCTGACAACCAACGACGATTTCGAAGAGTGCTTGAAATTCAGCAAGGCCTGGCTGATCGCGCTCGAGGAAATGCCCGAACAACAAGCGGCGCTTTCGCTGGCCCGACATGCCGCGTTTTCGCCGCTGTCGAGTATTCGCGCGGCGGCGACCGATGCACTCAAAGATCGGCCTCTGCACGATTTTGTGCCGCAGCTGCTGTCGGCGCTTGCTATGCCGATCGAGTCGACCTATCGGATCGTGACCGACACGGATGGCAGCGTTCATTATTTCCATTCGCTGTATCGTGAGGGGCCGCTGGCCGATTGGTCCTTCGAGGGACGGCTTTCGGCAATGCAGCACGATTTGCAAGGGCCGACCGACCTCACGATCGATGATCGAGTTCGTGGAGAGGTGATACAAGAACAGATTGGCGCGGCAAATAATCCGCTGGTGCGTGCCGAAATGGCTTCCGTTGCTCGCGGCAATCAACAGCAATTTGGTTCGCGCGCCATGTCCGCCCAGCGGCAAATCGCCGCGGCGAATCGAGCCACCGAGGCGGCCAACGCAGTCGTGATTCCTTTGCTCACCGCCACGACGGGCGAAGATTTCGGGGACAATCCACGCGCCTGGTGGGATTGGTGGTGGCGCTACAATGAGTACATGAGCGATAACGAGCGACCGGTACAAGAACAGCGCTACGCAGATTCCACGCATCGCTATTATCGGCTGCCGAAGGAAACGACGATTGTCGTGCGGCCGGTCCCGGATCCGGTGAAGCACTATGATCCGCCGATTGTCAATCCACGCAGAGAGCAGCGATATCCGCGCCAGCTAAAGCGTCTCCCCATCCTCCCGTCTTCTTGCTTCGCCGCGGGCACGCTTGTCTGGACAAAGACCGGTCAGCGGCAAATTGAGACGCTCGAGATCGGCGACCTCGTGCTCGCGCAGAACGTCGACACAGGCGAGTTGGCCTACAAGCCGGTCATTGGCCGCACCAGACGACCGCCGAGTCCGACGCGCGCGCTAGCGATCGGCAAGGACAAAATCCAGACAACGCTCGGGCATCCTTTCTGGGTGACCGGAGTTGGCTGGCAAATGACAAAAGAACTCGCCGATGACGCGATGCTCCACGGCGTTAACGGCCCAATGCACGTCGACGAGTTCACCGACGCGGATGAGTGCGAGGCATTTAACTTGATCGTTGCCGACTTCAACACCTATTTCGTCGGCAAGAGCGGGGTGCTGGTGCATGACAATACGCCGCGCGCTCCGACGACGGCGGTGGTGCCTGGACTGGCGGCTAAATAGACAGCTTTCCCTGCGAAATCTCGCAGCCACGGCGACTCGAATTGACTTACACAAGTCTTTGTGTAACAATTAGCCAGGGAGTTCGCAGTCCCTATTCCGTAGGAGGCAAGGCAATGGCGACGAATCTGGGAATTGACGAAAAGCTCCTCAATGAAGCGCAAAACCTCAGCGGCCAGGCGACAAAGAAGGCCACGGTCAATGAAGCACTGCGCAGATATATTCGACACCTACTGCAATTGAAAGCCATCGAAAGCTTTGGCAAGTTTGATTGGGACCCTGACTACGATTATAAGCGCGAGCGAAATCGCAAGCGTGGTGGGGCAAAGCTGTGAGCGTGTTGGTCGACACGCCGATTTGGTCGTTTGCGTACCGTCGAGGAAAGCGGAACCGACAAGAGCAGGCGCAGTTGATGCATTCGGCGACTTGATTGCCCGCCAAAGCGCTTGGCTGATCGGTCCAGTTCGGCAAGAAGTTCTTTCAGGATTTAGCGAATCGCGCCAGTTCATCGAATTGCGTGCGTTACTGCGAGCCTTTGCGGATGTTGATATCGCCACTTCGGACTTCGAACTTGCTGCCGAACTACACAACGTTTGCCGCCGACAGGGAGTTCAGGGCTCGTCGACCGATTTTTTACTTTGTGCGGTCGCTCTGCGCCGCGATGCGGCGGTGTTTACCACCGACAATGATTTTCACTTGTACGAACGAAAGATCGGCGTCCGGCTATACAATCCGAACGCCAGTTGAGAGGCGTCGGCTCCGTCAGACCGCGATCATACCCTGCGTGATCCCGGGAGCCGGGAGCGTGCTAGCGCCCATCAGGTAGGCGTCGATGGCGCGGGCGGCGCCGCGGCCTTCATTGATGGCCCAGACGACGAGGGATTGGCCACGGCGGCAGTCGCCCGCGGCGAACACACCGGCGGTCGAGGTGGTGAAGGGGCCGTGTTCGGCTTGGATCGTTTCCCAGTTGCCGCGCGGCTTTTGCGTCGCGATGCCCAACTCGGCGGCGAGCCCCAGTTCCGGACCAAGGAAGCCTGTCGCCAACAGCACGAGATCAGCAGGCCAAACTTTTTCGCTGCCCGGGACTTCGCTGAACGGCGCTTTTTGGGCCGGCTTCGACCAATCGACTTGCACTGTTTTCACGCCGGTGACGCGGCCATTCTCGCCGACGTATTCCTTGGTCATCAAGTTGAACTCGCGCGGATCCTGGCCGCTCTTGGCCTTCCACTCGGCATGGGAATAGTCGACGCGATATATTCGCGGCCACTCAGGCCAGGGGTTATGTGGCGCGCGGTGAGCCGGCGGGCGATCGAGCAGCTCGAAATTGACGACATTGCGGCAACCGTGGCGGAGCGAAGTGCCGATGCAGTCGGCCCCCGTGTCACCGCCGCCGATCACAATCACGTCGAGACCCTTGGCGGAAATGTAATTGCCGGCGGCGAGGTTGTCATCCAGCAGGCTCTTGGTGTTGCGCGTGAGGAAATCCATCGCCAAATGGATGCCAGCCAGGTCACGACCGGCGCAGCGACCGGTGGGGTCGAACGACTTGGTGGCGCCGGTCGCCAAGAGCACGGCGTCGAAATCTGCAGCGAGGTCGCTCGGATCAATGAACGTCATTTTGCAGCCCCGCTCCGCCATGATCTGCGTCATGTGGCCGGCGGGGAAATCTTCTTCCTTGCCGATGTGAGCGCAGGTTACGAATTCGACGCCCTCGGCGGCTAGCAGGTCGACCCGTCGCTGAACGACGCCTTTGTCGAGCTTCATGTTGGGGATGCCATACATCAGGAGCCCGCCGATGCGGTCGGCCCGTTCGTAGACGGTGACCATGTGGCCGACTTTGTTGAGCTGCGCTGCGGCCGCGAGCCCGGCAGGTCCGCTGCCGACGATGGCGACGCGTTTGCCGGTGCGGGACGGCGGCGGATCGGCGGCGATCCAACCTTCGGCAAAGCCACGGTCGACGATCGCGTTTTCGATGTTCTTGATCGTGACCGCCGGCTCGTTAATCCCCAGCACACAAGCGCCTTCGCAGGGCGCGGGGCAGGTGCGGCCGGTAAACTCGGGGAAGTTGTTCGTTTTGTGGAGCCGATCGAGGGCATCCCGCCAACGACCCTGATAAACAAGGTCGTTCCACTCGGGGATCAGATTGTCGATTGGGCAGCCAGACGAGCTCTGGCAGAAAGGGACCCCGCAATCCATGCAACGGGCGCCCTGGGTACGGAGCTGCGCGTCGATCGGCTCGGTGTAGATCTCGAGGAAGTCTTGCGCGCACGAGCGGATCGCGGTATGGCACCGGCTGCCGTTCGAACTCTTTAAATCCCGTGGGCTTACCCATGTCCGCAATACTCGCCTTTACAATTTGGTGCGCGCAAAGACGCAAAGGAGCAAAGACTGCTCTGCTTCCGTTTTCCGACCGATACCGCAATGGCTATCAAATCGATCTCGTGATTCCATATTTCGTTCTTCTTTGCGATCTTTGCCCCTTGGCGACTTTGCGCCAAAACTTCTCAAGCCACGCCGGCCGGTTGGATTTGTGCCGCATGTTGCCGGCGTTCTTCCAGGACTCGTTTGTAGTCGGTGGGCATGACTTTGACGAATTGCGGGACCGCTTCGTCCCAATTCTTCAGCAACGCTGCCGCGACGGTCGAGCCGGTGAGCGACTCGTGTTTTTCGATCAGCTCGCGCAGCTCGGCCGCGTCCTCGTCGGTGACCACTTTTTCCAGCTCTACCATACCGAGATTGCAGTTGGCGAGGAACCGGTCGTGGGGGTCGTGAATATAAGCGATTCCGCCTGACATGCCCGCCGCGAAGTTGCGGCCCGTGGGGCCGAGGATCACGACCCGGCCGCCCGTCATGTATTCACAGCCATGATCGCCGACGCCCTCGATCACGGTGTTCGCACCGCTGTTGCGGACGCAGAACCGCTCGGCCGCTCGACCGCGGAAAAACGCCTCGCCGCGGGTCGCGCCGTAAAGGGCCACGTTGCCGATGAGGATGTTTTCCTCGGCGACGAAGCTCGATTTGGTGTGCGGGTAAATGATCACCCGACCCCCGGAGAGCCCTTTGCCGACATAGTCATTTGCGTCGCCCTCGAGCTCGAGCGTGACCCCTTTCGCGAGGAACGCACCAAAGCTTTGGCCGGCCGAACCGTCGAACTTGAAATGGATCGTGCCGTCCGGGAGCAGCTCCTCGCCAAAGCGTTTGGCGATTTCGTGGCTGAGGATCGTGCCGACCGTGCGATTGGTGTTGATGATCTCGAGCTCGGCGCGGACGGGTTTGCCTTCGTCGAGCGCCGGCTTGGCCAGATCGAGCAGCTTTGTGCGATCGAGCGACAGATCGAGGCCGTGGTCCTGGCCCTGGGTGCAGTAGGTACCCACATCCGGCCGCGACTTCTTGGCGGGTGAGAGCAGATTGGTGAGGTCGAGGCCGTCGGCCTTCCAATGCTTGATCGCGTCATTGGTTTCGAGGCAGTCGACGCGGCCGACCATCTCTTCGATCGTGCGGAAGCCGAGCTCGGCCATCAGGGCGCGGGCATCTTCGGCGACCATGAACAGATAATTGACGACATGCTCCGGCGCGCCGGTGAATTTCTTCCGCAGCTCGGGGTCCTGGGTCGCGACACCCACCGGGCAAGTGTTGAGATGGCACTTCCGCATCATGATGCAACCGAGCGTCACGAGCGGCGCGGTGGCGAAGCCGAACTCCTCGGCGCCAAGGATCGCGGCAATCACAACGTCGCGACCCGTCTTGAGTCCGCCGTCGGTTTGCAGCACCACGCGACTACGCAAGTCGTTAAGTACGAGCGTCTGGTGCGTTTCGGCGATGCCGAGTTCCCAGGGCAGGCCGGCGTGCTTGATGCTGGTGAGCGGCGAGGCGCCCGTGCCGCCACCGTCGCCCGAGATGAGAATGTGGTCGGCGTAGCCCTTGGCCACGCCGGCCGCGATCGTGCCGACGCCGACTTCGGCGACCAGCTTCACGCTCACGCGAGCCGAGGGATTGCTGTTCTTCAGATCGTGGATCAGCTGCTTGAGATCCTCGATCGAGTAAATGTCGTGATGCGGCGGCGGACTGATCAGGCCCACGCCGGGTGTCGAATAGCGGATGCGGGCGATGTTGTCGTCGACCTTGCGACCGGGGAGCTCGCCCCCTTCGCCTGGCTTCGCGCCTTGCGAGATTTTGATCTGCAGCTCGTCCGCATTGGCGAGATACCAGATCGTGACGCCGAAGCGGCCCGAGGCGACTTGCTTGATCGCCGAACGTTTCGAGTCGCCGTTGGGCATCGGCGTGAACCGCGCTGGGTCTTCGCCCCCTTCGCCCGTGTTGCTCTTGCCGCCGAGGCGATTCATGGCGATCGCCAACGTTTCGTGGGCCTCGGCCGAAATCGAACCGAAGCTCATCGCGCCGGTGCAGAATCGCTTGACGATGTCCTTGGCCGGCATCACCTCGTCGATCGGGATCGGGCCGCCATTGGCGCCGGGCTTGAATTTCAACAGACCGCGGAGCGCACAGCGGGTACGGGAGTCGGCGTTGGTGTGTTCGGCGAACCGGTAGTACGCGTCGGCGCTGTTGTTGCGAGCAGCAACTTGCAGGTCGGAGATCGCGGCCGGATCCCACATGTGGCGTTCGCCCTCGGCACGCCAATGGAATTCGCCCGGATTGGGGAGCACCGCGAGCCTGTCCGTCGCTTGTTCGGGGAAACCGATCGCGTGTCGGCGGAGTGCTTCCTCGGCCAGCACGTCGAAGTCGCAGCCCTGGATGCGGCTGGCCGTACCGACGAACGAGCGGTTGATGACTTCATCGCGGAGGCCGATCGCTTCGAAAATCTGGGCACCCTTGTAGCTCTGCAAGGTGGAGATGCCCATCTTGGCCATGACCTTGAGCATGCCCTTGGCGACGCCCTTGCGATAAGCGTAGACCAGGTCGTGGTCCTCTTTGGTGACGGGATCGATCAGCTCGCCGTCTGCACCGCGTTCGATCGCCGGGTGTGCCTTGCCTTCGCCCCCCTCGTCGCCTTTGATTCCCACGCCTTCCGGCCGGGAAATAATTCCTTCGCGGCGCGAATGCCAAAGGGCTTCGAACGCCAGGTAGGGATTGATCGCGTCAGCACCGTATCCGACCAACAGGCAATGGTGATGCACCTCGCGAGCCTCGCCGGTCTCGACCAGGATGCCGATGCGGGTCCGCTTCGTGCGACGCACGAGGTGATGATGCACGGCCCCAGTGGCGAGCAATGCGGAGAGCGGCACGCGATCGGGTCCGATCTCGCGATCCGACAGGACGATCAACGAGAAACCTTGATCGGTCGCCAGTTCGGCCTCGGCGCAGATCCGGTCGAGGGCCTTGGCGAGGCCGGCTTTGCCTTCGCTGCGCGGCCAGGTGATGTCGATCACTTTCGACTTCCAGCCGCGGAGGTCGATGTGCTTGAGCGCGGCCATCTGTTCGTTGGAGAGGATCGGATGCGGAATTCGCAGCCGCTGGGCGTGGGCGGCCGACGTTTCGAGCAGATTACCTTCCGGACCGATGTAGCACTCCAGCGACATGATCACTTCTTCGCGGATCGAATCGATCGCGGGATTGGTGACCTGGGCGAAGAGCTGGCGGAAATAGTCGTAGAGCATCCGCGGCTTGTCCGAGAGACAGGCCAGGCAGGAATCGTTGCCCATCGAGCCGACCGGGTCGCGGAGCTCGCGCACGAGCGGCAGCAACATGAATTGCATCGTCTCGACGGTGTAGCCGAACGCCTGCATCCGCTCGACCAGCGTTTTGGGCTCGAAGCCGTGTGGTTCTTCGTCCGGCTCTAGGTCGTTGAGATTGATGCGACCTTCCGCTGAGCCACTGGGCATAGGGGCGACGGCTGGCGAAGTCGCGCTTAAGCTCTTCGTCGGGGATCAGGCAGCCGCGTTCGAAATCGACAAGGAACATGCGGCCGGGCTGGAGGCGGCCCTTGGCTTTGACATTCTCCGGCTCGATTCGAAGGACGCCCACTTCGCTGGCCATGATCACGCGGTCGTCGTGCGTGAGATAATAACGCGAGGGGCGGAGACCGTTGCGATCGAGGACCGCGCCGATGCACTTGCCGTCGGTGAACGCGATCGAGGCGGGGCCATCCCAGGGCTCCATCAGGCAGGAATGATATTCATAGAATGCCCGCTTCTCCTCGGACATCGAGTCGTGGTTCTGCCACGCCTCGGGGACCATCATCATCACCGATTCTTGCAGCGAACGGCCGTTCATCAACAGGAATTCGAGCACGTTGTCGAAGGTGCCGGAGTCGCTGCAATCGGGCTCGGTGACGGGGAAGAGTTTGTTCAGCTCGTTGCCATAGAGGTCGCTCTCGACGACGCCTTCGCGGGCGTGCATCCAGTTGATGTTGCCGCGGACGGTGTTGATTTCGCCGTTGTGGCTCATGTACCGCAGCGGTTGCGCACGGTCCCACGAGGGAAAAGTGTTCGTCGAGAACCGCGAATGGACCATCGCCAGATGGCTGGTAAAGTCGGGAGCGCTTAAGTCGGGAAAGTACTTGAAGAGCTGCTCGGTGGTGAGCATGCCCTTGTAGATGATGATTTTGGTCGAGAGCGAGCAGACGTAGAACATCTTCCGTTGCTTGAGCAAAGCATCGCTGCGGAGGCGATGGCTGGCTTGCTTGCGAATCAAATAGAGCTGGCGCTCGAAGGCATCGCCGGAGATGCCCTTGCCCGCGGCGACCACGAGTTGTTCGATGCAGGGCTCGCCGGCCTTGGCGGTCGGGCCGATGTCGGCTTTGGCGCAGTCGGTCGGCACTTTGCGCCAGCCGACGAGCCGCTGCTT
The DNA here is from genome assembly GCA_963847905.1 of uncultured Planctomycetota bacterium. Lineage (GTDB taxonomy): Bacteria > Planctomycetota > Planctomycetia > Pirellulales > Lacipirellulaceae > DASYDU01. The sequence goes on from CAWKBP010000017.1 coordinate 103,469, forward strand.
TTGGGCCGTGATCAGTTCCTCGACGACGCCCTTGCACTTGGCGCGTTCGGCAGCGTCGGTCGGCAGGAAGACCAGGCCGGCGGCAAATTCGCCCGGGCCAGGCAGGTCGGACTTCAACTCTTGTTTGACGACGCGAGTGAGGAATTCGTGGGGCAACGCGGTGAGGATCCCCGCGCCGTCGCCGGTGTTCGCCTCGCAACCGCAAGCGCCGCGATGGTCCATGTTGCGGAGGACCTCTTCGGCATCGATCAGGATCTGGTGGCTCCGCTTGCCCTTGATGTGGGCGACGAAACCGACGCCGCAAGAGTCGTGTTCTTGCGCGGGATCGTACAGCCCCTGCTTGGTTGGCAGCGACGTGAATGGCCAGCGTGGTGTTTCTTGATCGGACATGATAAGGGTCTCCGTGCCACCCGAGTGGTGACTCCTGTCAACTAACCTGGCTGGCCGAGCCGACGGCATGACCGGCGAACTCCGCTTGCCAGGTAATGTGGCCGTTGGTCGGCGATGGGTTCGTTTCGGCCGCGCGCATCTGGAGCAACTGGACGAAGCGACGGGCCGTGGTGCTCAGCTCGCGATCGCGGCGATGGATGATCCCCAGCGGGCGAACGAGCGGCCGGCCGACGAGCTGCACTTGTACCAGCGTGCCAGTGGCAAGCTCGCGCTCGATCGTGGGCTCTGGCAGCAGGCTCACGCCCGAGCCGATTTCGACTGCCCGCTTGATCGTTTCGATGTTGTCGAATTCGAGCGCGATGTTGACGGACACTTCGTCCAGCTCGAGCACGCGGTCGATCTCGTCGCGGATTGCCAGGCCGCTTTGGAAGGCAACCATCGCTTCGCCGTGCAACTCTTTGAGCGCGACGCTCGACTTGCCGGCGAGCGGATGCTCGGGATGACAGACTAAGACCATCGGCTCGGTCCGCCAGGCGGTGGCGGCGAGGCTTTTGGATTCCTCCGGATAGCTAATCAACCCGAGATCGGCCTGGCCGCTGTCGACCGCTTCGTAAACTCGATGGGGGTGCAAGTATTCCAGCCGAACGTCGGCTTGCGGGTTCTCGCCGAGGAACTCGCGCAGGTGGCGGCTCATGTGGGCCAGTCCGACGGAGTAGATCGACGCCACCGTGAGCCGCGCGACGACCGCTTCGTGCAGCGAGCGGACTTCCCGCTCCAGGTCTTCGTACCGCTGGACGATGACGCGGGCGCCTTCGTGAAATTTGTGGCCTTCCGGCGTGAGCAGGAACGGACGCTTCGAGCGGTCGATCAATTGCACTTCGAGCCGTTCTTCCAGTTGATGGACCACCTGGCTGGCGTTCGATTGAGATACGCCATTCAACTCGGCGGCATGGGAGAAACTCCCATGGTCGACTACGTCGCAGAAGATTTTGAGCCAGTGTGTATGCATAGGTTGTGGCGGAAAGGTCACGCAATCAGGTTGTAGTGCTGGGCGGCAATTGGTTTCGCGCGTGAATCGGCCGCGAAGAAAATTGCGACCGAACGCGGCCGAGGGGCCCCAACCGGCTCACTCCGCCCATGGAGCTAGTTCGGAAAGAAGGTTCTCGGGACTGCATCAACAATCCGAATATCGCCGCAGGACGAAATTCGAAATCGAGATACAAGAGTAGTCATACGCCGTCAGTTTGTCAATTGGGCCCGAAATCCCGCGGATTTCGTATGTCGGAGGATGACGGCACTGCCAGCGGAGGCAGCAAATAAGTATTGGGGCCAGTTTAGCGGGCATGATCCAGATTGCAAGCGGTAGAAACCTGGCTAATACGGGGGCGGTTTTGATGTCATTGCTCCCGCTGGCGTTTGCTGGGCTTGCCGCGACACATAGAATCGCCGCGTCGATTGCCTTGCTTCACCGAGAAAATTGCGGAATCTGCCATGACTGAGCTGCTGACCCTCACTTCACTGATCGCGTTCGTGGCCTTGGCAGCCCTTGAGATCGTGCTGGGCGTCGACAACTTGGTGTTCATTGCGATTCTCACGGGCCGGCTGCCGCCGGAAAAGCGTGCGATGGGTCGGCAGGTGGGCCTGGCACTGGCGGCAATCGGGCGAATCGTCTTGCTGTTTGCCGCGTCGTGGGTGATGACACTTGACGAATCAAAGCTGATTTCCGTTGGCGAGTGGGAGCTGACGGCCCGCGGATTGATTCTGATCGCGGGCGGCTTGTTCTTATTGGCCAAAGCGACCTGGGAGATTCACAACAATCTCGAAGGCGAGCTCCACGACCCCAAGTCGGCCAGCACAGCGACGACGGCGAGCGTCGCCAATGTAATCGGCCAGATCCTGCTGCTCGATCTGGTGTTCTCGATCGACTCGGTGCTGACGGCCGTCGGCATGGTCCAGCCGGAGAAATTCACCTCGGCGCCGATCCCCGGCACCAGCGTCCCCTGGCCGGCGATGCTGTTGATGGCTTCGGCGGTGCTGAGTGCGGTGGCGGTCATGGTCTGGTTCATCAACCCGGTGTCGAACTTCATCGAACGGCACCCGACGGTGAAAATGCTAGCGCTCGCGTTTCTGCTTCTGATCGGCATGATCCTCGTAGCGGAAGGATTGGGCCAGCATATTCCGCGCGGGTACATCTACTTCGCGATGGGCTTCAGCATTTTCGTCGAGATGTTGAATCTTAAAATGCGTGGCCGCAAGAAAGCCGCGGCGGCAAAATAAAGCGGTCACTACATTGCGACTTGATTCTCGTCGCGCACGACGCGGGTGTATTCTGCACCGAGAAACACCACGATCATTGCGTAGTAGGCCCAGAGCATGATCGCGATGAACGAGCCGATCACGCCGTAGGCCGTCGAGTAGCCAAGGTGGATCAGGTAGATTCCCAGTAGCTGGCGGCCAACCTCCCAAAGTATGGCGGCCAGGGTCGCTCCGCGGAGCGCCTCGCCCCAACAAATGCGAACGCGTGGTACAAAGCGGTACACCAGCGTGAAGGCGCAGAAAGTTGAGGCACACATTGATCAGCAGCCCGGGAACCCAGCGCACATCGTCCGGCGCGAGCTCCAATGTCGGCTGAATCGCCGCCTGCACCGCGCTCCAAACAAGCGACGTCAGCGTGGCCGCCAATACAAACGCCCCCGCGGCCAGCAGCATCAACAGCGCTTTGAACCGCTGGAAAATCAGCCGCCAGAGCCAGTCCTTCCAGCCTCCCCGTTCGTCGTCCGGAAGTTTCCAGATGCGATTGAAGGCGTGATCGACTTGCGTGAAGATCATGATCGCCGTGACGAGCAGGACGACGAAGCCGATCGGCCCACGCGAGGCGGCGTTCTCGCTCACAGTTTCGAGAGCCCGGCCGATCTGCGCGCTAAGCTCGGGCGACACCTGCTGTTCGATCGCCACGAGCAAGCGGTCCTGCGCGTCCTGCCCAGCGGCCGTGAACCTCAGCGCAACGCCCAGCCCTGCCACTAGCACCAGCAACAGCGGAAACAGCGAGAGTGCAAAGTAATACGCCATCGCCGCCGCCATCAGCGAGCCGTCATGCTCGCTGAAACCGCCAAACGCCGCGAGCAGTCGGCGCAAGAGGCGGCGGGGATACTTCGTGACTATATCGGCATCATCCATGGGCACGATTGTACCCGGGATCATGCTGCAGACAGCAGGTCAGATTGGCAACGAAATGAATCTCGAATCTCGAGCCAATTCGAATTAGACCTCAGCTCGGGTCGGCGTGGGTCGTGGCGTGATGATAGGAGCCGGCGTCGGCGGCGCGCTTGGAGTCGGCTTTCGCGGCGGACGACTTCTGTACGGCGGCCGGACTGACATCAACGAGTTCGACGTCGGCGAGGTGGCCGTCGCGCGATGCGCCGCCCACCACTAGCAGGGCATCGGCCTTTGCGGCGGGGACCAGCTGGTGGAAGAACCGTTGCTGAATCAGCTTGGCGACTTCTTCCCATTTCGAGCCGTCATCGGCGAGTTTAAATACGCGGCCGTTGAAGCCCGAAACGTAGACGCTCCCGTCGAGGTTCCAGGCCGAGACGCCGAAGCCACTCATGCCCGTGCCGGGGAGTTCCGGGCCTTCCGTCCACTTGCCCGATTCGGGATCGAAGAAGTCGACCCGGCGCGAGATGTCGGCGTCTTCATCCATGCCGCCCAATGCAACGAGCTTGCCGTTCCATTGGCTGGCCGCGAGGGCGCGGCGTTGGAAATCCTGCTTTGGCAACTGTTGCCAACCCTGGCTGGGGTCGGCGAAGTCGTACACGAGAGAATCCGTCAACCACGCGCCCTTCCGCGAGCCAGAGAGCGTCCAGCCGCCGGTGACGTAGAGCTTGTCGCCGATTACGACCGCGTTATGCGACGAGCGGGGCGCCGGCAGCGGGGCGAGCGAGGTCCATTGGTCAGTCGCGGGATCATAAACCGAAAACTCGCTCGTCGAGTGGAGATCTTCTTTGTCGTCGGTCGTGGCGTTGCGGGCGTTCAAGCCGCCAACGCGGTAGATCTTGCTTCCGTGGGCGACAATTGGCAGACCTTGCAGCGGCGTTTGCATCGCCAGCGATTCCCACTTCTTACCACCGTCGAGCTTGAAGCGACGAAAATGTTGCGAGAGATTCGCGGCAGAATGGTCGTGCTCGGTGCCCGTGTGGCCGCTGTAGACGTAGAGATATCCATCCGCGACGACGGCGCCGAAACTGGAGACCGGCTCCGGGAGCGGCGGGATGCCGGAGTTCGAAACTGACTTCGCTTCGTCCGATGTCGCGACGTTGGACTTCGCAGCCTTTGGTTTGACTCCGCTAGTTTTCGCGGAGTCGGCCTTCACAGCACCAGTCGCTTGCCATGGGAAGGTGAGCGATGCGTACTGGGCAGCTTGGGCATACTTTTTGCCTTTGAGTTCTCCACTTTGCGTGGTGTCATAGAAATTCGCCAGCACGGCCACCAAACCCGATCCATTCGGATGGAGCGTGACTTTGCCGTCGGCATCGGTCTTATGCTGTTGCGATTCCGCGTCTTCGTTCTCGCCGTCAACCTTGACGCTGACGTCGACGTCGGCCTTCGGTTTGCCGTCCCACAAGACGGTCAATTCGAGTCCGTCCGCAGTCGCCTTCGGCACGATGTCGAGCTGCAAATCGGTCGAAGGTCCGGTCGCGGACAATTGATCGTTCGACTTGGCCCGAATGTGTTTTGCATAGTAGGTGAGCAGCATGTCGCCATAGATGCCGTAGACGCGCGTGGCCTCGAGCACCTCGGGAAACTCAGCATTGGGGAGCGGGGCGACCAGTCCGACGCGGTCGTCGTTGTCCACCTTCTCGGTCTTCAGTTCCGTGCGCTCGCCGCTTGGCGTGCGACAGAAGATCTCGATGTCGGCCAGCGACTCGGGTAGATGATAGGCCTCGTCGGCCGCACTCTCGCCAAAGATCAAAACCGCCTGCGGCTTGTCGTTCGGTGCATCGCTCTTGAGCCAGAGGAAATGGGCACTGGCCTGCGATGCAATCGCAATGCAGATCGAAAATACCGCAATTAGAACATGGGAGCGGGCCGACGATTTCATGACAAACCTTTTACTTTTAACGAATGCACTTTCAGAAAATAACACCTGGCACAACTATCGCAACGCGTAGCTCGGTTCCTCGCCAGCGCGCGTCACATGGGCACGTAGAATCGTATAGTCGACGGAGTCGGAAATAAATTGCACGGAGCCATCGACCGATACAAATTGAGCACCACCTGGATGATCGCTGCGAAAGACTCGCAGAAATTGATTTAACATGGAAACCTCATCGTCGGCAAAAGTCGCACGGTTGTAGACCCCGCGTCCAGTCACCTCGTAGAACTCCGCTCGGATATGGCCCCAAGCATAAAACCAATAACCCTCGGCCCAGGTTTGGTCGCCCCAGCGAGACGTGCCATTGAGTTCGCCGCATGTCTCCCATTGATATTGAGAGACGGAATAGCTGTTCTCGCCGACGAGTAACGTCTTGGACGTCCCGTCGAGAATGTCTTTGAGTCCCAAGGTGTACGGCTTATCGATTTTATTGCCGCCGACGGTGACGGACGACGGTCGAGTGAATGCGCCATTTAGAATCGAGCTCGGCCCCGAGATGTCCGTCGAGGCCGATATCATGTAGCTCCCCGGCCCGAGCGTCTCGCACGGCGATTGCGGAATCGTTCGCGGCAACTGCATCGAAGGACAAAGATAAACGTCGATCGGATTGCTGGTGATCGGCAAGTTTTGTGGGTCGATGACCGTCTTGTCGATGGCGAACTTTGCAAATCGATTGCCCTCTTCCAAGAAAGGCAACAGCAACACAAAAGTGCTTCCAGATTGGCGAACCGCGGCATTTTCCGTAGCTGCTTGGCCGGGGACGATCACCTTCGGCGGCGGCAAGTGCCCGTATGCATCGTGATAACCCAGTGTGGCCAGGCCAATTTGCTTGAGGTTGTTCTGGCAAGTCATGCGTCGGGCCGATTCGCGCGCCGCTTGGATTGCCGGCAGCAGAATTGCCACCAGGATGCCGATGATGGCGATCACCACCAAGAGTTCGATCAGCGTGAAACCGCAACGATCCGAGTTGGCGAGCTGACCTCGATCCCGATTTCGTGTGGCGCGGTTAGCACTCAGATCGACGCGTAGCTTCTTTCGTATCGCCGTCTGCCCATCTTGCACCGCAACGTGCGAGTCGCCGACGCCCCGCCGCAACGTTCGGCGCTTTCTCAACCCACTTCCGCCCAGCATCGTGCAAATCCAACTGAAGCATCCGGCCAGGGAAAAAGTCGATGGCTCCGGTACCGATACCGAGGCGAGCGAGCCGGAGCCGCCGCTGGTCATGTTATTACGCCAAACCGTATAGTCGCCCGCGTCGACGATGCCATCCGCATTTCCGTCCGCCCCTTCGCCTGGCGTTGGCACGGTGCTGCCGAAATCTGCTTTCCACTTCGCATAATCGGCCGGCTCGACGTGGCCATTGCGATCGTAGTCGCCCGGCGGAAATTGTTCGATGATCTCGTATTCGATGTCGAGCGCCGCGGGAATCCCTTGATAAAAGATGTTGTTCTTGGATTCTCGCAGTTGCCAGTGAGGAAATCCGCCCCCTACCCCTTCTTGCTCCACAGCGTGCATCGAAGACAACATGAAACCCAGGCCGCCACTGGCAAGCGAATGCTGAACGTACTCGATGACGCCGGCCCGCTCCAAATTCAGGTTAAATGTAAATGTCGTGCGAGCGGGCACGATGTCGCCCTCCGCGAGTGGCAGCGTGCCGATCGCCCATGGCACGGCGTCGAACGGCTCGGTGTATGAGTCCGTCTCCGTTGCGCTGAAGCCGCCGGTAATGTTGTTCGATACGTCCACATACTGGCCCGGCGAGCCTGCCACGTCGGCAATCGGGTAGATGACGTATCCACCGTCGGACGCCGTGTAGGGATGCGTCTTTTCATCCATGAGCGGAGGGCCGAGCGTCGCGCCCGTGCCAGTAAACTCCCAGCCCGTATAGCCAGAGCGGAACCCAACGCCCCACAATTCGATTGGCCGCTGCTTGGTGATTTGCCCCATGCTGATCTCATCGCGCAAACCGGCGATCGTCACCGGCTGGGTCGTGTAATTGATCGTCGCGTCCTCTTCCCCCGCATCGTTCATTGTCACCTGGAAGGAAACCGAGTGAACCTTGTAACTCGCTGGCAGCTTGCCGCTCGTTACTTGAGGCGACGTGTTGAAGGCAAAATAAGAAGTGCCGCCGCGTGCCGGCTCATCGGGCAATGTCATCGGTACAAATTCGCCGCCGACCACCGACAAACCACCGGCAAAGCTGGCTCCAATCGCCCGCGTGCCGGGACTGGTGATCCGCAGATACGATTCGCCGTCAACCAGCGGCTCGGTCCAATGTGCGCTCGATAGGTCGGCGCTCGCCATCGGACACAACCACGTGACCAACGAAATCGCGAAAACACACCGGCATCCGGCTCGGAGGCCGGATGAGGTGCGTAATATTCGCAAGTGCCCATCCATCTGCATCGTTGCTGTCCGCCGCGGTCCTGTGTTAATTGCCCTGTTTCCGTAGGAATACCCACATCGACGCGATGCCGGCAATCAGCAATCCGATCGTGCCCGGCTCGGGGACGATTTCGACGCGGTCAATGTCGAACGTCCGAATCACCTCGTTGCCGACAAAAGATTCCGGAAATGAAAAACCAAACTGCACGTTGCCTACGTTAGTGATTGCCGATGTGTAGAACTGTGGCGGCCCTTCAACAGTCAGCAGCGGATTTCCCGGACTAACGATGAATTCGATTTTCGTCCACTCATTGGCCGGGATCGTCCCGGGAGCCTCGATGGCGAACGCCGGAAAATTACTCGTGGTGGCCACGCGCACGAATGGGATGAGATCCAGTCCGGCTTCGGTCTCGTGGTGACGGAAATATGCGGAAATCTTGGTCACGTTCGATGTCTGCCAATTGCCGACAAAGGCATCGGCACTTGAGTTGTATGCGTTGTGAGCGCGGAATGTTGCAATTCCATTTGCGTTGACTGGCGCACTGGAAAATGCAGCGCTGCTGGTGATGTATGCGTCGTCGCTCGGTCCGCCCGAGGGGACATGCGTCGCCGGGTTCTCTGCGATGTCTCCCCAGTTCGCGGCGTCCAATGTGAAGTCTTCCAAAAACGGCACAACGACAGCCTGGCAATAGTTGCCCAGCGAAACGGAAAGCACCGCGCAGATTAATCCAGTTCGGAACTTCAGGTTCATTACTCTCAGAGCCTCAATTCAAAGGTGGGGACGTTTCTGCGCTCGCGGCACAGGGGTAGGAGCCGATTTGCGATGACCCAACATCTCTACCGACCAAGAGTCGTCTGTTGAGATTCGCAATCAACAGCAAGAATTTAAGCCGATCGACTCTTTTTCACAAGGGGGTATTTCAAAAAAGTTTTCGCCTATACCTTGTGTTGTTTATAGGTTCCCTGTATCACGTTGGAGGCGACCGCCGCACGCCAACGCCAACTATTGAGACTAATTCTCGTTAGCGATATGGCCTGGAGAGGAGTTGCGAACTGATCATGACAGACGCGTCCACACGATTGGAGGGCGAAGCCGGGGCCGATGGGCCTGGAGATACCGCCGAACGGGATACCGCGCGGGTGATTCGCTCCGAGGAAATCTTCGCCGGCGAACGCCTCGTGCTGATTCAGCATGCCGGCGAGCAATACCGGCTGCTAATCACGCGCAATGATCGGCTGATCTTGCAGAAGTGAGAGGCGTTCCCCTTCAGCGGGCGGGAAGCTTATCGAACTTGTACTCATGGCCACGGTCGCGGAGGACCTCGGCCTTGATGATCTTGTCCGGGGCCGGAGGATTGGGCCCGCCGGGGTCGCGCTTCTGCAATTCGCCGAGTACGTCGAAGCCCTCAATCACGCGGCCGAAGACGGTGTGCTTGCCGTCGAGGTGGGGCGTTTCGATAAACGTGAGGAAGAACTGCGAGCCGCCCGTATCGCGGCCGGCGTGCGCCATACTCAGACTTCCGCGGAAATGATGGCGGTAGTTCGGCTCGTAGCATTCGCAGCGGATCGAGTAGCCGGGGCCGCCGGTGCCGTCTCCCTTGGGATCGCCACCTTGGGCCATAAACTGCGGCAACACACGATGGAACGAGAGTCCGTTGTAGAAACCGCTCTTCACCAGTGTGATAAAGTTTGCCGTGGCCTGGGGCGCTTCGTTTTCGAATAGCTCGATCACGACGTTGCCCTTGCTGGTTTCGAATTTCACACGAGGCAAGTCGTCGGCCGCCGCTTCGGCGGCGCGAATCTCCTGCTCCTTAGCCCAGAGCTGGCGATATTTGTCGATCGAGCCGGCGTAGTTCATCACGAGGCCCAGGAGCTGCTGGTCGGCCGGGTCCTGCATGCCTTTCGGGTCGGCGAGGATGCCATTGGCTTGTGCCTGCTGGAGATACGATTCGGCCAAATCGAAATCGTTCGTGGCGAAGGCAGCGAGGAAGCCCCACAGCGGGAGCCGTTTTTCGTCGGCACCGCTTTCCGCAAGCAATTGAATAATCGGCAGCGCTTTTTCGTAATTGTCGCCTCCGTTCACGGCGGCGCTCTTGTCGCGCGACGTCTCGCCGACGGTGTCGTGCTTGGCAACCGCGATCAGCAATTGTCCAAGTTGCGGATTGTCCTGCGGCGCGAGGCGGTAGCATTCGATACCAGCCGCGACCATCGCGTCGAGCTCCTGCTTGGCGAGGACGAGCTTCTCATGGAGTTGGAAGTTGATCGTCTTCCGGCCCGACGCGCCGGCCGTCTGATAGTCGGTCCGCAGTTTTTCGATCTCACGGAGCGTCGCGCCATAAGCAGCGAATCGCTGATCGAAGTCGGCCTTGGCCTTGGCCTGCGCGGTGGTCTGCGGAACTGCCGCGGGATCCGCCGCGGGATCTGCTGCCGCCGGAGCCTGTGCCATGACGTTCGAGGCCGCAATAGCCAACGCCAACACCACCAACATGCCCCGCCCAAATACGATACAATGAGTCATCCGAATCTCCATCGGCTGTATTACAGTTGAAGTCTTTCCACCCAGAAAAGCATACGGCAAACGGCCCGATTTTGGCAGTGCCACTTGCGCGAGAAACAACAGCATGGGCCAGCATCGCCGACCAGCCAAGCCCCGCCGAGATTCACCACAGACCAGTGCGACCGGCGATACGGAGCTGCGGGTGATCGGGGGACATTTTGGTGGGCGGAAGCTCCGCTATCATGGCGACCCAATTGTGCGGCCGATGAAGCACCGCGTCCGCGAGGCGATTTTCAACCTGATCAGCACCGAGTCGGCCGGCCGGCACGTGATCGATTTGTTCGCCGGGACGGGAGCCCTGGGGATCGAGGCGCTGAGCCGCGGGGCGAAGAGCGCGACGTTTATCGAGCGGCACATCCCCACTTCGCAGGTGGTGGAACAAAATGTCGCGGCGCTCGACATCGCCGACCGGGTATCGCTGCGGACGACAAGTACGTTTCTGTGGAGTAAACGCGATCTCGGCACCGAAGCGGACGGCTTGCCGCGGGATCTGCCCTGGCTCGTATTTTGCAGCCCGCCGTATTCGTTCTTTATTGAACGGGAGGCGGAAATGTTGGACCTCATCCGACGAATCGCGGAGCTCGCGCCGCCGACCAGCACGCTGGTGATCGAGTCGGACCAAGAATTTGACTTTGGCGGACTGATCGGCGACAACAATTCGTCGTGGGACGTCCGCGACTATCCGCCTGCTCGCGTTGGGATCTGGCGACTTGCAGGCAATCGAATCAAGTGAATCGAACCGACTGGGGCAGCAAATCGAAAGGGTGACGATCATGCGGAAACAAATGGTGTGTTGGATTGCTGTGCTGAACCTGGTCATCAGCGGCTGGAACCGGGCGGCTTCGGCGCAAGAGAATCGCCTGGAGACTTCGCCGCGACACCTGGAATGGGTCGACGTGCCCAACGGCGAGCGCACCGTTCGTTCGTTTATCGCCTACCCCGAGGTGCCGGAAAAGGCCCACGCAGTGATCGTGATTCACGAGATTTTCGGCCTGACGGATTGGGTCCGCGGCGTGGCCGATCAACTGGCCGAAGCGGGTTACATCGCGATCGCTCCCGATTTGCTCTCGGGAATGGGGCCGGACGGCGGCGGCAGCGATGCGCTCGGTGGTCCGGATGGTGTGCGCGGCGTGATCGGCAAGTTGCCGCCCGACCAGATCACGGCCGATCTGAATGCCGTGGCGAAATATGTGACGACGCTGCCAGCGGCCGACGGCACCGTGTCGGTGAGCGGCTTTTGCTGGGGCGGCGGCCAATCGTTCCGCTACGCGACCAACAACAAAGATCTCAAAGCCGCGTTTGTGTTCTACGGGTCGCCTCCCGAAGGCGCCGACGCGATCGCGCGGATCAACTGCCCTGTCTACGGCTTCTATGGCGAGAACGATGCCCGCATTGATTCGACCATTCCCAAAACGGTAGAAATGATGAAAGAGGCAGGGAAAACGTACGAGCCAGTGATCTACAAGGGTGCGGGACACGGCTTCATGCGGGCCGGTGAACAATCGACCGACGACAGCGACCCGAACCGCAAAGCGCGGAACGAAGCGTGGGTGCGGTGGAAGAAGATCCTGGGCGAGCTGTAGGCAAATCAGCCGCCGCGCGACTTCATGCAAAGCTCGGCGGGAGCCTCGCCCTCCCTTTGTCTACTATGCGGTGCGCATTCGCGTTCCGAGCTGAATGCTGTTGCTGATTTCCTGCGGCGAGAGATTGGCTGGTAAGTATGTGCCGCTGATCTTCGCGTGGTAGAGCGAGCAGCCTTCCATGTCCCAGTTGCGGATATCGAGGCCGCGCAGATCGGTGTCGCGCATGTACGCACCTTGCACGGTGATCTTGTCCGGTTCGGCGACGCCGCGAAAGTCGACTCCCCGCAGGTCGGCGTTCGAAAAGTCGACGAGCTTATGGCCGACTACATGGCGATTAAACGCCTCGAAGTCGCTAAGCCGTAACGCCTTAAAAGCCGGGTCGTCGAGGAATCGAGGTTGCGCCATCGGATTGCGTCTTTCCGCCAAGGGCTGAATTGCCGTGAATCCCGGGAGCAAACTTACCTCCGGGAACAGTTTCTTAGGCCTTCGAAATCGGTTGCTTTCGCCCCATGATATGCGAGCCGCGTCAAAAAACTCAATCGCAGCCGCCTCAAATCCTTCTGTTCCCGATAGTTGCCCAGTCGACCAAAACAAGGCAAAATGGAGGTTTATCGGATTTGTCACCGCCAAGAGGGGCCCTCTGATGTCGACGTTGCTGGATGCCGGATTTTCTTTGCGTGCTCGGATTGGTTTCGCCGCATCGCTCCTCTTGCTTATCAATTTGCCAGCGGTGCAAAGTTCCGCTGCAGAACCCAAATCGTATTCTTCCTACGACGAGCAAATTCGGCCGCTGCTGGAGCAAATGACGATCGAAGAAAAGATCGGCCAAATGACCCAGCCGGAACTGGGTTACCTGAAGGACCACATGGAGGACATCGAGAAATACCACGTCGGTTCGGTGCTCAGCGGCGGCGGTTCCGATCCCCAGGAAGGCAACAGCCTCGAAGCTTGGACCAACGCGTACGATGCTTGTCAACAACTTGCGCTCAAGTCGCGGTTGGGGATTCCGATCCTCTATGGCATCGACGGCGTGCACGGCCACAACAACGTGATCGGCGCCGTGATCTTTCCGCATCACGTCGGCTTGGGTTGCACGCGCGATCCGGAACTGGTGGAAGAAGTCGGCCGCGTTACGGCCGCCGAAATCCGTGCCACGGGCATCCAGTGGACGTTCGCTCCGTGTGTGACGGTGCCCCGCGACGAACGCTGGGGCCGTACTTACGAAGGATTCTCCGAAGACCCGGATGTCGTCGCCGAGCTCGGTGAAGCGATGGTCAGTGGTCTGCAAGGAGAGCGGTTGAGCGACCCGCTGTCGGTCGTGGCGTGTGCCAAGCATTTCGTCGGCGACGGCGGCACCAGCGCCCAGACCGGCGAGTTTAAGCAGGGCGAGACGGCCTTTGGCAATGACCACGAAGAAGCGCACCTCAAGATGAAGCTCGACCAGGGAAATACCGCAGTCGACGAAGCTACATTGCGGCGCGTCCATCTGGCGCCTTATCTACCGGCAATCGAAACCGGCGTGGCCACGATCATGCCCTCGTATAGCCGTTGGAACGGCGTGAAGTGCAGCGGCAATAAGTTTCTGCTCACCGACGTGCTCAAAAACGAGCTCGGCTTCCAAGGCTTTTTGATCTCCGATTACAACGCGATCGATCAGATCGACCCCGACTACAAGCGGTCCGTCGAGATTTCGATCAACGCCGGAATGGACATGGCCATGGCGCCCAACACCTACAAGCAGTTTTACGAAACGCTGCTGGAACTGGTGAAAGAAGGCCGCGTGCCCGAGTCGCGCATCGACGACGCAGTGACGCGGATCCTGCGCGTGAAGGCCGCGGCCGGCTTGCTCGACAAGAATCGCTCGCAGTTGGCGGATCGCAGCCTGCACGAGTCGTTTGGCTCGAGCGAGCACCGGGCCGTAGCCCGCGAGGCAGTGCGAAAATCGCTGGTGCTGCTGAAGAACGAAAACGACGTGCTACCGCTAGCCAAACAGGCGACGCGAATCCACGTCGGCGGCAAAAGTGCCGATGACATCGGCAACCAGTGCGGCGGCTGGACCGTCCAGTGGCAGGGTGAAAGCGGCGATGTGACGACCGGCGGCACCACGATCCTTGATGCGATCGAGGATTCCGTCCTCGGCAACACCAAAGTGACATTTGCCAAAGACGGCAGTGGCGCAAAAGGGGCCGATGTGGGCGTGCTGGTCATTGGCGAGCCGCCCTATGCTGAGGGAAGTGGCGACACGGCCGAGCTGGCGCTGGCGGACGAAGACGTGGCCGCTTTTAAGAACATGAAAGCTGCCGGCATTCCGGTCGTGGTGGTGCTGGTCTCCGGCCGGCCGCTTATCTTGGAGCCGATCCTGGCCGAGGCCGACGCGATCGTCGCCGCCTGGCTCCCGGGCACCGAAGGGCAGGGCGTCGCCGACGTGCTCTTCGGCGACTATGCACCGACCGGGAAGCTCGCTTACACCTGGCCGAAGTCAGTCGAGCAGCTCCCGATCAATGTCGGCGACGCGAAATATGACCCGCAATTCGCTTTTGGTTTCGGCCTCTCCTACGCCGAGGAGCCGGTGACCACGGCCGCCAGCGGCCGCTAGAAGAATATCCCGTAGAGCACGATTGTCGCGATCACCACGATCGCGCCCCAGAACTTGGCGGATGGTGAACTTACCAGCGCGATCTTGTTCTGCTCCGGCAGGGTGACGGGCTGAGCCAGTGGGCTCGTGATCGTCATCAGCGCCAGAATTGCCAGTGTCCCGCCGAATGTGATCGCCATTCGATTCAAGAACGCCATGTTGGGTGTACCAAACATCAGAGCCAAGTAAACGATCGGGCAAATGAGCAAGCCGACCGCGCCGCAAGCTCGAGGCGCACGATGCACGAACAGTCCGAAGATAAACACCGCCAGCACTCCTGGCGAGATGAATCCTTGAAACTCCTGGATGTAGGTAAAGATCCCACCGAAGCGCGGGTTGCCTAGCAGAGGAGAGATAAAGCATCCGACCGCCGCAAACAACGCGACGCAGATCCGTCCTACCAAGACCAAATTACCCTGGGTCGCATTCCGGTTCAGGTACTGGCTGTAGAGGTCCATCGTGAACATGGTCGAGGCGGCATTGAGCACGGCCGCCAGCGAGCTGATCACCGCGCCGAACAACGCGGCGAAGACAAAGCCGCGGACGCCGGGAAACATCAAGTGCTTCATCAACAGTGGAAACGCCGAATCGAACTTGTAGCCCAGCACGGATGTCTGTACCTCGACTCGATCGGCGGCGGGACGCTCACCATTCGCACGTTTGATCTCGGCTAGCAGCGCGGAATTCTGGGCATTCAAGTCCGCGACGACATCACCATTCGTTCCCGCGGCAGCATCTGCGTTTGCTCCCGCGACGGCGCGATTCGTGTCGACCATCCGCTGGGCGACGTCGGGATTCAGTTCCGCAAAGTGGGGATCGAACTGAAAGGCCATTTTCGCGGCCATCGGGTCGGCTTGTGCCTTGTCGAGCTGGTCGAGCACGTTTTGGTTCCCGCGGCCGGCTTCGTTTTGCATTTCCTTGGCATAGAGATTGAACGCGATGATCCCAGGGATCACGATGATAAAGGGAACGATCAATTTCATGCCGGCAGCAAAGACGACGCCCTTCTGGCCGTCGGCGAGCGAACTGGCGCCGAGTGTCCGCTGCGTGATGTATTGGTTCAGGCCCCAGTAATAGAAATTGGGGATCCACAACCCGAGCACGAGCGCGGTCCAAGGGATGATTTGGTCCGCGGCGGGCAGCACCATGTGCATTTTTCCGCCGTTGAGGGCCTGGAACCGTGCCAACGCACCCGAGGCAGCGTGTTCGGCCGAGAGCCCGATCGATGCAGGCTCGGCGGTCCCCAGCGCTTGAAAAGCGAGATAAGAAACGATCGCTCCGCCCACAATCAGCGCGGAGCCCTGGAGCAAATCGGCCCACGCGCAGGCTTTCAGTCCGCCGGCCACGACGTAGATCGCCGCCAAGCTGCCAATAATCCACGAGGCGTTGGCGATCGTGAGCTGGAAGCCGCCAAATAATGGTTGGTCACCAAAGAGCACAACGGCCGTGAGCGCGCCGGAATAGACGACCGCCGTGAACGACACCAGGACACACACCAGCACCATCATTGCCGACATCAGCGTCCGCGCCGTATGGTTGAAGCGATATTCAAGGAATTCCGGGATGGTATAGATGCCGGCCCGAAGGAATTTGGGTAGAAAGAAAAACGCGACGACGATCAGCGTGATCGCCGCCATCCACTCGTAGCTCGCAATCGCCAGCCCCAGATAGCCGGCCGCCTGCCCCGACATGCCGATGAATTGTTCCGAGGAAATGTTCGCGGCGATCAGCGAGAAGCCGATCAGCCACCAGGTCAGATCTCGGCCCGCAAGAAAGTAGTCTTCGCTATCGTTTTCACCGCGACTCATGCCGATGCCGACGGCAACGACCGCGAAAATGAAACCAAAGAAGACCACCGCGTCGAGCAGGGGAAATGAATCCATAAGTGTCCTCGGTTGTTGGGCGGCCAGCGTTTTGGCCGCCCAGGGTCCGCCTGTTGTCGCCCGACGATTGTCGGACCACAGAAGTTGCTAATATCGCCAGCCACTCGAACCAAGTCAACTGAAGTTAGCTATGAACTCGCCGAGACCACATGCGTCCCGCGCGATGGGCGGCTGGTAAGCACCGAGGGTTCGATGCCGGTTTCACGCTGGTACGCGGCAGCGATTTTCTGGCCGACCGCGTCGACGTGAGCGGTTTCCACGAGGCTCACCGTGCAACCGCCGAAGCCGCCGCCGGTCATCCGCGAGCCATACACGCCGCCCGGCGCGGCCGATGCCATCGGCGAGTTCTACTAGCAGATCGAGTTCCGAACAGCTCACGTCGTAGTCGTCGCGGAGCGAAGCATGGCTGGCGGCCATGTGCCGCCCGAAGGAATTGAATTCGCCTGCTTTCATCGCTTCGGCTGCGGCGGCGGTGCGGGCAATTTCGCTGATCGCGTGCCGGGCCCGGCGGTACTCCAGCGGCGAGAGCTTATCGCGCGCCGACTCGAGCGCGTCGAGCGTCGCATCGCGCGGCGAGGAGACGCCCAGCTTGCGGGACGCTGCTTCGCACTGTTCGCGGCGTTCTGCGTATTCGCCGCCCGTCAGTTCATGCTTCACGTTCGAGTTGATGATCAGCACCGTCAGCGCCGGGTCGGTGAAAGGGATCGCCTCGACCTGGCGCGAGCGGCAATCGAGCAGCATCAGGTGGTCGGCCTGGCAGAGCGTCGACGCAAATTGGTCCATGATACCGCAGGGCATGCCGGCGTATTCGTGCTCCGCTTTCTGGCAGAGGAGCGCCTTGCCGACCGGGTCGAGGGTCACGCCGGAAATCGTCTCCAAGAGCGTGGCCGTGGCGACCTCCAAGGCCGCGCTGCTGGAGAGCCCGCCGCCGAGCGGCACGTCGGAACCGATCACGGCCCGAAAGCCTGCCGGCCGCATGCCCCGCGCGATGCAGCCCGCGATCACACCGGCGACGTAGTTCGACCAGTGGCCCTGCGAGGCGTGCTTTTTCGGCGCCGCCAGCGAGATCGCCACCTCATCGTCGGCCAGATCGCTGGCGAAGGTCGCTTGCTCGCCCGCTGCCGGCCCCGCGGCGATCACCGTGTAGCGATCGAGCGCCATCGGCAGCACGAAGCCGTCGCTATAGTCGATGTGCTCGCCGATCAGATTGACGCGGCCCGGAGCGGCGACGACCCACTGCGGCGGCTCGCCAAATCGATCGGCAAAGCGGCGGGATGTCTTGGCCACAAGTTGATCCAACAATGTCGACATCCGCCTACTCGCCTCGCACGGGTTTCAACCGAAACTTGTACTCGAAATGCTTGCCGCGGAGCGTGTACTGCGGCAGCGTGTGCTCGCCCCAGGAGTTGACCCCGCCGACGCCCCGCTGCCGCCAGCCGAGGTTCACGGTGATAAAACCGCTGCTCGCCAACTCGTAATCATGCCGGGCGTGTTCCAGCTGGTCCTGAGTGTAATTCCAGGCGCTGAAATCCAGCAACGGCTCGCCCGTCGCCTGGAGTCCGTTGCCTTCCTGGTCAGTGAACGAAACCCAGCGGACATCGGTGCGATTGCCGTTCTCCTGCGGCCGGCCGTAGGCGTAGTGTAGCCCGGCGACCGTGTTCTCGAACAGGCCCACGGCGGCGCTGGTTTTGCGATCCCAGTATGATTCATGCGGGCCGCGGCCGAACCAGGCGACACGATCCATTTCACGCTGCAGGCCTAGCTGCATGCCGAAGCGGACCAGCTCCGGCAAATCCTGTTCGCTTTCGAGCGTGGCGGCGACTTCGAGCGAACCGTCGCCACGGATCGTGTACTTGGTGACGTACGAGGCGTTCCACACGGGCAGCCGCAGCCGCGACGTGACAACGACTTCTTGCGGGCCGTTTTGCTCGACGTCGATCGATTCGAGTCGGCGGTTGCCGGCAGCGGTCTTCCAGAGATAGGCGTCGCCGTCCATGCCGCCCTTGGCCTCGTTGTCGTTCAATGCCCGCCAGAAATTCGGTTCCAGCGGCCGGCTCAGTAGCCGCTCGCCGGCCGAGATGATTTGCGTCAGCTCGCCGCGATGCGTGTCGATAATGTAGGCGGTCGCACCGGCACGAACGGAAATGCGGTTGTCGCCTTTGTCAAAGTTCACCGCCTTTGGCGCCTCGGAAAGCGCGGCGGGCGCTCCCTCATACGGAACGGCGAATTGCTCCCAGGCGACGATATGACCGGCAGGTGCCCAGCTCGTCTCATTCTTGAGCTTCAGCTCGACCGTCAGGAAAACTTCCCGATACTCACGGGCCGGCGGCATCTGGATCGGCAGCGTCACGTCGGCCGACTTGCCTGGCGCAACGTCCGGCGCCGGCTGCCGGCCTTCTTTGAGCAGCTTACCGTCACCTTCGAGTCGCCAACTTAAGTTCGAATTTGCTCAGGTCCTGGAACTCGTACTTGTTGGTGATGCGAATCTTGCCGGCGGCCGCATCTTCGGCAGCAAATTTGACCCACTGCTGAACCTTCTTCACTTCGTAGAGATGGGGGTTCGGCACACGGTCGGCGCTGACCAGGCCGTTGAAACAGAAATTGTCGTCGTTCGGCTTGTCGCCGAAGTCGCCGCCATAGGCCCAATATTCCTCTTCGCGGCCGGTGTGGCGGCGGAGGCCCTGGTCGACCCAATCCCAGATGTACGCGGCGGCAAACTTTGGATAGCGCTCCATCACTTCCCAATACTCGGCGAAATTGCCGCCCGAGTTGCCCATCATGTGGGCATATTCGGTCAGTACCAGAGGCCGCTTGTCGCGGTCGTCCTGGCCGGCCCGCTCGAGCCATTCCGGCCGGGGATAGAAGACGCCGATCACGTCGGCGTATTGATTGCCGTCCTGGTAGTGAATCGGCCGCGACTTGTCGATCGCTTGCTTGGCTTCGCGCATTTTTTCGAACGTCTTGCCACCACCCGCTTCGTTACCGAGCGACCACATGATGATCGAGGGGTGGTTCTTGTCGCGGTGGATCATGTCGACGATGCGCGCCACCGACGGTGCGAACCACTCGGGCCGATTGCCGGGCAAGGTGTTGCCGCCCGCGCGGAGTTCGTGCGATTCCAGATTCGTTTCGTCAATCAAATAGATGCCGTACTCATCGCAGAGCTCATACCACCGCGGATGATCGGGGTAGTGGGACGTTCGAACGCTGTTGAAGTTGTTTTGCTTGAGCAATTTGATGTCCTGGATCATCCGCTCTTCCGAAACCGTCTTGCCGTGGTCGGGGTCGTGCTCGTGGCGATTGGTGCCGCGGAGCAACACGGGTACCCCGTTGATCAAGAACCGGTCGCCGCGGATTTCGACCTCGCGAAAGCCGACGCGAGTCGCGACTGACTCGATCGGCTTGCCGTCGGCGCCAGCGAGCGTCAGCACGAGCCGATAGAGATTGGGCGTCTCGGCGGTCCAGTGGAGCGGTGCGGCGAGCTTCATTTTGCCACTATCGAGCGTGGTTTCCTGGCCGGCGGCAACTTCGCAGGGAAGCTCCAACTCGCCGCCTGGCACCAGCTTTCCGTCCGCATCGAAGAGCTTCGCTTGAACCGTGAACTTGCCGTCTTTGTCGGACAAGTTGCGGACGCTAACGCTCAGCTTGAGCTCCGCGTCGCGATAGTCATCATCAAAATCAGTCAGGACGAAGAAATCGCGGATGTACTCC
The DNA here is from genome assembly GCA_963847905.1 of uncultured Planctomycetota bacterium. Classification (GTDB taxonomy): domain Bacteria; phylum Planctomycetota; class Planctomycetia; order Pirellulales; family Lacipirellulaceae; genus DASYDU01. The sequence continues at coordinate 123,765 of CAWKBP010000017.1, forward strand.
GGGTGCGCGCGAGATGAGATACACGTCGCGGTAGATGCCGGAGAGCCGCCACATGTCCTGGTCTTCGAGGTAGCTGCCGTCGCTCCAGCGATAGACCTCGACCGCGACTTCGTTCTCGCCTGGCTTCAGATACTTCGTGATGTTGAACTCAGCAGGCGTCATGCTGTCTTCGTGGTAGCCGACCATTTCGCCGTTGATCCAAACGTAGCCGGCGCTCATGATGCCGTCGAAATGGAGGAACGTCTCGCGGCCTTTCCAATCGGCCGGCACTTCAAACGTGCGGCGATACGATCCGACCGGCTGCCAGAGGCGGCCGACTTTGGGCGGATTGTTCGGATGGGGATAGCGGATGTTTGAGTAGATCGGAGTGTCGTAGCCCTCGAATTCCCAGTTGGCGGGCACATTGATTTCCGGCCAGCTGGAGACATCGTACGAGGGTTTGAAGAAATCTTTGGGTCGCTCGGCGACAGTCTTCGACCAGCGGAATTTCCACTTGCCGCCCAGCGACTCGTACCATGGGCTGTCGCTTCCCCGGCCGGCTAGCGCCGCTTGTTCGTCTGCGAAAGGGTAGAACGTGGCGTGGGGCGGCTCGGTATTGCGGGCGAAGACGGCCGGGTTTTCCCAATCGGGCGGCGCCTCATCGGCCGCAGTCGCCCACGCGCTTGAGAAGGCCAACAAGCAGACCGACAAAACAGATCGTGATGCAATTCGGATCATAGCTCCCCCTTGGATACTCTCTAGATGTCGCGCCGCGGCAAAACCTTGCAAATACCACGGACGAAACCGCTGGATTATCGAGTATTGTAGCAGAATCGGCCCCGTCTGGCCCCCAGTCGGGGTGCTCCGTCGGGGTGCTCAGTCGTCGCCTTCCTCGTCGTCGCCGAGGCCATGCCGCGTGAGCTTTTTGCGCAGCGTCGTGCGGTGGATGCCGAGCGTGCGGGCCGCGGCCGCGCATTGGCCCCGATGCCGGCGCAGAGCCGTGTCCAGCAGCGGAGGCTCGATCGCGTCGAGCAGCTCGTCGTACACCCGGCCGTTGAGCGACGAGTCGTTCAACGATCGTTCGGCCCAGCGCCGCACGGCCAAGGCCATCGAGTTGCCGTCGTCACCCTCCGGAGCGGCGGGAATCTCGGCCGGCACGCTCGGCGGCAAATGTTCCGGGAGGATCGCCGGGCCCCGCGCCACGATCAGCGCATGTTCGATGGCGTGACGGAATTCGCGTATGTTGCCGTGCCACGGGCGGCGCTCCAGCTCAGAGAGCGTTTGAGCGGTCAGCCGCGCGGCCTGTTCGTTCGCCCCGTCGGTGAGTACCTCGATAAAGTAGCTGGCCAGGTCGGCGACGTCTTCGCGACGTTCATCGAGCGCGGGCATGTGGATCTGAAACGCACCTAGGCGAAAGAGCAGATCGTGGCGAAACTGGGCTGCATTGGCGCGCTCGATCAAGTCGTGGCGCGTCGCGGCAATCACACGAAAATCGATCGACACGGGCTGGCTCCCACCGACTGGCACCACTTCATGGTTCTCCAGCGCGCGCAGGAGCTTGACCTGCGTGGGCAGCGGAATTTCCGACACCTCGTCGAGGAATGCCGTGCCGCCTTGCGCCTGCACAAGTCGGCCGACCCGATCCTCGTCCGCTCCGGAAAACGCGCCGCGAACGTGGCCAAACAGCTCGCTCTCCGCGGCGAGCGGCGACTGCGCGGCGAAGTTGACGGTGACGAAAGGCTCGCTCGCGCGGCGGCTGTAGCGATGGATGGCCCGGGCGGCGAGTTCCTTGCCCGTGCCGGTTTCGCCGGTGAGCAGTACCGATGCATCGCAGGCGGCGGCGAGCGCGATCCGTTTATAAACTTCCTGCATCGCGGGCGAGCTGCCGACCATACCTTCGACGCGGGCCGGTGCCGGCGTGTTGACCGTTTTTTCCTGTCCGCTGACTAAAGCGCGCACCAGAGCGACTTTCACTTTCTCGACGTCGAACGGTTTGGCGATGTAGTCGAACGCGCCGCGGCGAACCGCTTCGACCGCCGTGCGCAAATCGCCATAGGCCGTGATGACGATGATCGGCACGTTGCCGAGCTGGCGCTGAAAACGTTCGATCGCGGTGAGGCCGTCCATGCCCGGGAGCCGCACATCGAGGATCACGGCGTCAGGCCGCTGCCGCTCGACTTCGTGGAACGCCTGCTCGGCACTCGAGGCGGCGACCACCTCGTGGCCCAGGCTTTCGCCGAGCCGCGTCAGACCCCAGCAGATCGACTGCTCGTCATCGACAACCAGCAATTTCGACAAAGTGAGCCTCCGCAATCTTGGTGGGTAATTCCACGGTGAAATGGGTCATGTTGCTGTCACGATGCCAGGAGAGTTGGCCACCATGATCCTCGACGATCTCGCGGGCAACCGATAGACCGAGGCCGACGCCGTCGGGCTTGCCGGTCACAAATGGCTCGAACAGATTCTGTTGTACGGCCTCCGACGGACCGGAACCAGAGTCGGCGACCGAAAGCACGATGCGATTTGGCAATTTCGGCACGATCTTAATTGCAACGCGAGCGACTGAACCCGAGCGCGAATCACCGTGAGCGGCGGCTTCGATGGCGTTGACCAGCAAGTTGATGATCGTCTGGCTGAGCCGTTCGGTGTTGCCGGAAATAGTGAATGAGCCGTCAGGCGATTGCCAGACAAGTTCGACGCCCGCATGGCGAGCCGAAGGTGCGACGAGTGGCACCAGGTCGTCGACCAGCGCCGCCAAATCAACCGACTGCATGGCGGGCGTTTCGCTGGTTTTGCCGAGTTGCAGAAATCGCTGGATATACTCTTCCATCAATCGCAGCTGGCGCTTGGCCACCGCGAGCGTCTCCGAGGCCGCGCCGAGCGGACATTCATCGGCATGCAGGTCAACCGCCATCGCGCAACCGGTCGCGGAGTTTCGCAGTTGATGGGCGATGCCGCCGCCCAAGTGAGCCAGGGTTCGCATTCGCTCCGTTCGGCGGACTTCCTGCTCGTAGCCGGCGAGCATCGTCGCCATGCGATTTACGGCGCCAGCGAGCGAACGAATCTCATCGTCCCCTTGCGGCAGAGCCATTTCGTGGAACTCACCGCGTGCGATCCGATCGACTTGCTGATGAAGCCTGCCAACGCGGGCGGCGATTTTTGAGGCGGTGAAGTGCGACAAGATCAGCACAATCGGCAGCGCGACTACAATGAAAACCATCGGCGGATACACTTCGCGCTGCCAGGCCCGCTGGTAGTCTTCTTCCGGAAACAGGATATGCAATCGAGCATTGCCCCCTCCGTTTCCCGTGGCCGGTCGCGTCGCCACGATCGTGTGAAAAAAGCTGCGGCCGTCGAGCTCGACGCGATTGCTGCCAACGAGATCGGTTGCTTCGCGCGGCGTCGATTCTTGGGCTCGTGTGCTTGCGTCCAACGTCGGGCCGCTCGTGGCCAGGGTGTTGCCTGACTTGTCGACGACGACAAGTTCCGCGCCAGAGAGGGCCTTCATCTGCTGCAGCACGGGCGCGGTGAGAGGAAAATTAGCTTCGGCAGCGATCCGCGCGACCTCGTGAATCTGCCCGGCGATTTTCGACTCCGTGTCACGCACCGAAAGCAGTGCGCCGACACCTTCCACGAAAATCACCGCCAACAGCATGACCGCTGCCATCGGCACCATGATTTGATATCGTAGCGGCCAGCGCATGCTACAGAGCTCGAAACGGGGTTTTCAACGTCACGCGGAAACCTGCATTTTAGGGGGCCAAAAGTCTCCCGGCAACCAATTCGTTGCCAGCCCATCCCGCCAACTCGATCATTGCGGTATCATGTTGGATTACAAAACTGGGCCAACTCGAACGATTCGAGTGGCAATGAAGGAACTAACAGTAGGGGCAGGGGCATGTGTGGCATTGCGGGCGCGGTCGACCTGACGGGACGGCGGCTTTTTCCGGCGGATCGACTTCTGCGGATGACGGCCGCGATTGCGCATCGCGGACCGGACGACGAGCAGATTCACATCGAGCCGGGCGTCGCCCTCGGCAATCGCCGGCTGGCGATCATCGACGTCGCGGGCGGCCGGCAACCGCTCTCGAACGAAACGCGGGATGTCTGGGTTGCTTTCGAGGGCGAACTCTACGAGTACCCGGAACTACGCGAGGGCCTGCTCGAGCGCGGCCACCGACTCTCGACGCACTGCGATACCGAGGCCTGGGTCCATCTCTACGAAGAACTCGGCGAAGGCGTGTTCCTCAAGGCCGAGGGGCAGTTTTCTGTTTCGCTCTGGGACCAGCGCGAGCGGAAGCTGATGCTCGCGCGCGATCGAGTGGGCATCGGTCCCTTGTTCTATGCAGAGCGTGACGGCTGGCTGCTCTGGTCCTCCGAGATTAAGGGGCTCTTGGCGTCGGGAATGATCGAAGCGGAAGCGGATCCTCGCGGCATCGACTACGCTTTCAATTTTTTCTCGCTGCCCAACGAACGGACATGCTTCGCCGGAATACGTCAGATCCCGCCGGGGCACTACGCGGTCGTCAAGGATGGCGAATTTCGCATCCGCCAGTATTGGGATCTCGACTTTCCCGACGCCGGTTCTGAGACTCGTTTCAGCGATCCATCGCAAGGCGTGTCCGAGTTCGAAGAATTGTTGCGCGGTGCCGTGCGACGTCGGCTGGCGAGCGAAGTCCCCGTGAGTTGCTATCTGAGCGGCGGACTCGATTCGACGGTTATCATGGCGCTGGCTTGCCAGGAACGAGGCGAGCCGCTCGATTCATTCACCATCGGCCTGGATCGCACGGGGCCGCTCGACGAACGTGCGAAAGCCGCCGAATCGGCTCGCTTCTTTGGCTCCAAAAATACGATCGTCAACGTCTCGGACGCCGACATTAGTTCCGCGTATCCCCGCTTGATCGCGGCCACGGAAGGGCCGGTGATGGACACCTCGTGTGCGGCGATGCTGCTGCTCGCGGCCAGGAATCGAGAGTCGGGAAACATCGTTGCGCTCACCGGCGAAGGGGCCGACGAGGCGATGGCCGGCTACGTGTGGTTCAAGTTTTGCCGCTCGCGGCCGCTTTCGAATTTGCTGGGCAATCCGATTGAGCGAATCACGCGTCAGGTCATGCTCTCGCGCCTGATCGGCGGCGGCAGTGCCCACCGACCGTCGTTTCACGGAGCCGAAGGCGTCCGCTTCGCGCAGCAGATTTCTTGGGAGATGCTGGCCCAATCGCGCGAGCGGTATTACTCCGCGGCGATGTGGGATCGGCTCGGCACTTACAACGCGTACGAAGATTTGCCGCCGCTGCCGGAGCGAGTGAATAAGTGGGCACCGCTCAATCGATCGCTCTACGCGGCCTACAAAGTGATGCTGCCGGGGCTGCTGATGGTTGCCAAAGGCGATCGCCCGCTGCGGGTCGCGTCGACCGAGGGTCGCTATCCATTTCTCGACGAAAAAGTGATCGAATTTTGCAGCCGGATCGCGCCGGAATACAAGCTCCGTGGCTGGACCGACAAATGGCTGCTCCGCGAAGTGGCCGAGCGGGTCGCGCCGCAGCAGATCAAAGCGCGCCGCAAAGTCATGTTCCGTGCTAACATGGGCTCGGCATTCCTCGGCCCGCAGCGGCCGACGTGGGTCGACGAGCTGCTCAGCCCGGAATCGCTCGCATCGGCTGGATACTTCGATCCACGCCGCGGTCGAGCAATCGCGGGCGATGCTCAGCCAGCGCCGGGCGTGAGTCGGTCGGCCGTTTCGCCTTCGACATGGGACTGGCGGGCGTCGTTTCGACGCAGCTCTGGCACCATCTCTACTGCGGCGGCGGCTTGTGTGCGTTGCCCACCTGGAGCGTCGACAACTACGCGAGCAATCTGGTCAGTGCGTCGAACGTGGCGTAGTCTGCCGCCGGCGAGCGGCAGCCTTATCGTAGCATCCGCGTGCGTTCGGCAGTCCGCTCGGCCATGCCGGGGCCGATCGCCAGCCCGATCCAGCCGTCTTCCAGCACCAGCTGCGTGATCATCAGGCCCGCCAGCCGCTCGTCGTTCGCGTCGTTGAGTCGCACGATCGGCAACTTGCGATCTTCGGTGAGCACCTTGTTGAACACGGCATGCATGCGGGCCCGTTCGCCCGTGCCGATGCGACCTTCGATCCCCAACGCGCCGTCGCGAACGAATTCCGCCTCCAGGCCATTAAGCACGGGAACATAAAACGCGTGTACGCGGAAGTTCTTCACGGGATTGCGTTCATGGCTCACCTCGCGCATCGAGAGGATCAGTTCGAGCCGTTGGTCGGCCACGCGAAACCGCACGGCATCGTGCTCCGCAAACTCAAACACCGTGTCGGCTTCGACCAGCGTGCCGGTCGGGATCGTTGGAACGCGAGAGCTTTTCACGAAGGACTTTTTGCAGTTCCGGCGCGGTAAACCGCTGGCCATCGAGGCCAAGGCTCATGGACGCGTTGGTCAGCGCCGATTCGTGAACTTGGATGCTGGCCAGGCTGTCGGCGGGGGCCCGGGGACGCGGCGTGTGGCCGCCCAGCTGCTCGGCTCCGGCGACACGCAGGCGGGCGATCACACGCTGTTCCGTCGTCGAGAGTTCGATCGGGGTGAGCTCAACGCCGGCAGCTTCAAGTGGCCCGGTCACTTGCTCGCGCAGCTGATGCTGCACCTTGTCCACCGCGCCCGCGGCCCGATCGTCGAGTTGTTGCTCGACGCGGCTGGTAACTTTGCATTCGACCTCAGCTCGGGCCCGCGATCGCTTCTGCTGATATTCGTCGATTGCTCGGCTACGGACCACGTCGTTAACGATCGGCATCCAGTCGAAGTCGCTGTGCACTCCGACCAGCCGGCTCGTGTTGTGTGCGTCGGCCGTGGTCGCACCCAATTCGACGCCATCGCGCTCGACCACGATCGACTTGGCGGCGGTGAAACTGGTCGAACCGAGAGTGTGCAGCCGGACCTGGCCGCCGTCAGCCAGCGTGTCGGAGTCGACCGTGCCGTCGGATTCGAGATTCACGTGCCAGCGCTCGGCATCGCGCTGGAGCGTCACTTTGTTTTCGGAGCTGGTGATCGATTGGCCGCGAACTGGCGTGCCCGCGATGCGGTCGCGAACGGGGCTCGTTTCGGCTTGTTGCTTCGGCAAGAATCGTTCGAGTAACTCGGCCGAGAGCGCGAATCGGACGTTGGCGTTGCGATAATTCTGTTCGATCTGATTGGCAAGCTCATGTCCGCGGGCGTCATTTGCTTCGGCCAACAGACGTTGCCGCTGGAGGATCGCGCGGGCGACGCGGGGTGCCCGACTCCGCTCGTACGCTTCCAGATCACCGCTAAGTGATTGGAGGTCGGCGGTAACGCTGCCCTGGCCAGAATAGGGACTCGACGTCGAGTTCCATACCTCGCGGGCGGCGAACCGGTTTTCCGCCACCGACGCGACCGCGATGTCGCGCATCAGCGACCAACACTCCAAGCGGCGCGTGAGTCCCCAATGGGCCCGTAACAGCTCGGCGCAAGCAGTCGTCATTCGTTTCGTTCGCCAGGGCGAACGCGCGCTCGGTGAGAGCGTTCAATCGCTGCAATTGAGCGGCGACGGCAGCCGTATTAGGCCGTGCATTTTCGGTGAGCGAACGCACTTCGTCGATCGTTTGATGCGCCCAGTCGGCGGAGTAGGGGTGGGCTGCCAGCACTTCCAGCCGCTCGATCAATACCTCGGGCAGGCACCAGGGAGCTGGGAAAGCGTCAACTGTCTGCTGCGCCACTCGCGGCTGGCGCAGGGGAGCATGGCGAGGCGGTCTTTTGGATTGGTCAGCAGGAGCGAATGCATCGGCAGCCGTTCCGATCGCGGTTCTTCCTCGCGGACGCCACTGGCGCAACGACCCGCGAGCGCGACCAATTTTTCGCCCGGCGCGAGTTCGCCCAGCTTTTGGCCCGCGTCGCGGAGGGCATTGCTTGCGTATTGCCAAACGACGCCGTAATTTTCCTCGGCCGGTTCGGCCGTGTCGGAATCCGACATGCCCAACAGTTCCATAAAGACGTCCGGCTGGTTGCTGGTGATGCCGCCGGGGCGGTTCGCCAGCTGAAACAGGAGTTCGTCGAGAGTGTCGATCGCTTCGTCGCCGGGCCGGCGGATCGCGAAGCTGGGGCGAAGGCCGACCGAATCGCGATCGATGCGGAAGAATCCCCCGCCACTCGTGCTCGAGTGGGCATCGTCATCCTGCTCCAAGGCCCGGCGAGCGCTCGACTGCCAATACAGAGGAATTGTCAGACAAAGCATCAACAGGCAGATGAGCGCGGCCACATAGGGCCCGCGATTTGGACGGCGATCGATTTGCATTGCTCCCCACTCCTGCCCGAACTGGACCTCGCCGCGCGCAGTGCCCCCGTTTCCGCCCGATGCGGAGTGGCAGACAGAGAATCCGGCTATCAGCTAAGATCGGTAGCATCGGCCGAGTCCGTAAATTGTGAGTTCTCGGCGCGGCAAAGTCGGATGCTAGCATCGGCCGCCGGTCGGATGTACGCTGGGTTGCGGTGCGGGCGGCCAGATATCGAGGGCTGCAAGACGGCAGTTCGATCAACGAGGGAGCCACAATGAACTATTATCTGGCCATCGGCATCGGCGGCTGCCTGGGGTCGATCGCCCGCTTTTGGCTGACCGGCGTCGTGCAGCGACTCTCCGGCAGCGAGTCCTTCCCCTACGGCACGTTGGCCGTCAACCTGCTGGGCTGCCTCGTCATCGGCTGGGTGATCGGCCTAGTCGAATACCGGCAGCTCTTCGGGCCCAACGTGCGCGCTGTTTCTCACGGTGGGAATTCTCGGCGGTTTCACCACCTTCTCAACCTTCGGCTTCGAGACTTTCGCCCTGCTCCGCGACAAGCAACATCTGTTGGCCTTGGGCAACGTGACGGCGAACGTGGTGATTGGGGTGGCGGCAGTGGCGGCCGGCTGGTTTCTGGCGAAGCTTTTTTAGCGAAAGCGAATGAACATGAAAATCGAAGGCGAAGGCCAGTTGCTGCGGATTTTCGTCGGTGAGAGCGACCAGTGGCAGGGGCGGCCGCTGCACGAGGCGATCGTGCTCGCGGCCCGGGAACATGGACTGGCGGGCGCGACCGTGCTCCGCGGCGTCGAGGGATTCGGCGCCAACAGCCGGATTCACACGCTCAAAATCCTCCGACTTTCGGAAGATTTGCCGATGATCATCGAGATCGCCGACAAAGCGGAGCGGATCGAGGCGTTTCTGCCGACTCTCGACGCGATGGTCACCGAAGGAATGGTCACGCTGGAGAAAGTGAACGTGTTGATTTACCGACACAACGCGGGCGCGGCGCCGCCGACCGCGGACTGACCATCTTTTTTCGAAGCGGAACCGCTGCCGGTCAGGTATCCGCCCAGATACTTCGCGAGCGCCGCGCCGTCGGCCGGTTGCGAACGGAAACCGATGTAGCCGTCGGGACGCACGAGCAGGAGCGTGTTATGGGTGGCGGCCAGCTGCTCGTGTAGTTTTCCCGCCGTGTCGAGCCACACCGGGAAACTCGACTTGGAACCGGCCACCTCCTCGCCACTTCGTAGGATAAGATGCGGCGAGAGCACATCGGGAAAAGCCTGCTGCGCATCGGTGGCGATCGCGATCATGGGCGAGACACCTAGCGGATCGCTCACGCCGGGCAACAAAAGTAGCTTGTGTCGCGTGCTGCGGATCGCGGCGAAGAGAGTGGTCTTGCTGCCATCGATCGCGCTGGTGAGTGGTGCGTCGGGGAGTCGGTCGCCAGCGTGCAGGCCGCCCGTGAGGTGTGGCCAATCGTTGGCCGAGAGCGGGACTGTGGCGATAGTTGATCGAGAGTTCGCAAAGCTGGTTGCGGAACTTGTCTTTGACGAAGCCGAACGAACTTAGAAGTCCCGCAACGTGATTGCGTGCAAACTGAGCGACCGGGTTGCGGAGCGTGGCGAGATTCGTCAACACGCTGGCATCTTGAAGCACCTGATCACCGACGGCGCTGCGTTCGACCGAATAACTATTGAGCAGCGGCTCGGCCTGCCCCTGCCCGCGCTGAGCCAAGGCGATCTTCCAGCCAAGGTTGAAGGCGTCTTGCATGCCCGTGTTCATTCCTTGTCCGCCGGCGGGGCTGTGGATGTGGGCCGCGTCGCCAGCCAAGATCACTCGGCCGCGACGGTAGTCCGAAACCTTACGCTCGTTGATGCGGAAGCCGGCCAGCCAGATCGGCTCCGAGATGGTCAACCCGCCGGGACCTCGCTGATCGACGATGGCTTGCACCTCGGCGAGCGTCGGAGCAGGGGGCGCCCCGGAGCCCGGCGCCGCGCCGAGGTCGGCGATGACGCGAAACCGCGTTTCTGTGATCGGGAAGAACACGAGTACGCCCGCCTCGTGCCAGAAGACGCTGAATTCGTCCCTCGGCAAGTTGCCCGCGAGATGCACGTCGGCCAGTAGCCAGTCGTTTTGCTCCGATGAGCCGGTAAACTCGAAACCGAGCGTGTGGCGGACCGTGCTATGCGCGCCATCGCAGCCGATCAGCCAGGGTGTTTCGAACGACTCCTCCGTGCCGTCAGCATTCCGCAATTTGCCGACCACCGAGTCGGACTTCTCGCTGAACGCGAGCAACTCGATCTGCCGCTCGATCGCCACGCCCTTCCGCGCGAGATGGTCGGTCAGCAATCGCTCGGTCTCGTTTTGCGGGATCATCAGCGGAAATCCGAAAGGACTGTCCACGCCAGCCATGGTCACATGCACGATCCGCTTGCCATCGCCGTAGATGCTGCCGCCATTGATTTTCATGCCGTCGGCGATGAACCGCGGCGCGAGCTCAAGATCATCGAGCAATTCGAGCGTACGGCTCCACACCACCAGGGCCTTCGATTTGTCGCTTGGCGCCGGAGCCTTGTCGATGATGCGGCACTTGAGGCCGTGCGCGGTGAGCGTGGCGGCCATCGTCAGACCGACAGGCCCTGCACCAACGACGATTGCGTCCACACATGCCTTCGACATGAGACTCTCCTCGGGCGATCGACTAGTTTGCCTATTCTATCGAATCGGCCGAGATCGTTGCGAGGTTGACCCGTCGCGCGGGTGGCGCTATTGTACCGAACGTACGGGAAATTGGGCCGATTCACACCAGACAGGCCTGCGGCTCCAACTCGAGATCGCTGCTGAGCGACGGCGCCGCGGTAGAAAGGGGGGCGGCGCCATCCGGGAGCGGGATGGTGAGCGTGAATTGTGTGCCCACGCCCTGCGTGCTGTCGACGCTGATCGTTCCATGCAGTTTGTTGACGATCACGTTGTAGCAGATCGACAAACCCTGGCCGGTTCCTTTACCCGGGTCCTTGGTGGTAAAGAAGGGATCAAAGATTCGATTGCGGATTTCAGGTGGCATACCGCAGCCCGTATCCACCACCTCGATAACAATCTGCTCCGCATTGTGACGAGTGCGAATGGTGATGGTGCCCGTTTCGTCGATGTCGTTTCCGACCTTCTCGGCGATCGCGTCCGCTGCGTTAACGATCAGATTGAGGAGCAGCTGATTGACTTCGCCCGGGACGCAGCGGAGCGTAGGCAAATCGGGGTCGAGATCGAACTCCACTTCGGCGACGTACTTCCAGCGATTCCGCGTCATGGTCGCGTTCATGTGCACCAGATTGTTTAGATCGACTCCCACCAACTCCTCCTGCCCGGGGTGAGAGAACTCCTTCATGGCGCGAACGATGTCGATCACGCGGAGGATGCCTTCGATGCTCTCTCGGATTGCTTTGGGAGTTTCGGCGCGGATGTGTTCGAAGCGCGTGCTCTGAGCGAAACTGGCGACCTCGTCCGATCGCTCCTGCCAAGAGCGCTCGGGGCCCGAGGCATTTAAGTTGCGGTCGTAGACTTCCAACACCTGGAAGAGTTTCTCGGCCGACTCGCTCAGGAATTCCAGATTGTCGTACACAAACTGCATCGGGGTGTTGATCTCATGCGCGATGCCGGCGGCCAATTGGCCGATCGATTCCAGCTTCTGGGCCTGAAACAGTTGATGGCTCTTGAGTTCAAGCTCGGCAACTCGCTGGTTGATTGTTTCCTCCAGGGCCTGATTGGCCGCGTCGAGCTCCTGCACCGAAAGACGCAACATCCACAGCAGTGCGCCGAAGTAACCGACGAGCATCGCTCCGATCACGATGAGTGCGAGTTGCAACAACTGTTGTCGGTCGAGTACCTGATCACTTTTGTCGGCGACGGACGTCGACGCCGCCATGAGATGATTCTCGGCGGGCGACGCGACGATCGCGTCCAGATGCAGATCGACCAGTGGTTGTGTTTCCAGGACTTTTTCAGCGTGCTGTACAAATTGATTCAGCGGTGCGGCAAGTGCCTTCGGCGCAGTCGACTGCATCGCCTTGAACTCTCGCAGAGACTTCGCCACGTCGTCTCGGCTGTCGTTGCTGCTATCGATAAGTTGAACTGCGACGGCCCGCAGCAGCCTTTCCACCTTCCGCGAGATTTCATTGGCCTCGTCGGTCGCGTTAGTGTGGATGGAATCTGCCAGCTGCGGCAGATAGTGGAGCGAATTGTGTTCGATGGCGTTCGCCGATTTGAAATGTTCCACATGGTCCATCAGCTCGGCAACCGACTCGGTATAGGCCGTCAGTTGCGATCGCAATTTGGCATCGGCAGCGCGATCGCGCCCGTTCCAGTCCTGGAGTTGCTTTGTGTCGGCGACCACATGATCCTGCGCCGTGACAACGGTGGCGACTTCCTCGGGATGACCATGCCTCACTCGAAGTACGGCGTTGGCGAGCACGGCATGGTGGTTCTTCAGATGGTGCAGGCGGCCGGCCAGCACGCCGTAGTCCAAGCGAGACGTGCGCGCGAGCAACACGACGATGACGACGAATGCTCCCATGATCGCCAGCAGCGGCAGAATCATTCGAGTGGTTGCCCTCATGGCGGTCCCACCTTTGGCAATTTACCAGTCAATGTCTTGAGAAACGCCGTGATGTCTTCCACGTCCTCGTCCCTAACGTCGCGTCCAAGTTGGTCGTGAATCATCACGCGAACGGCGTCCGACAATGTCTTCGCCGAGCCGTCGTGAAAATAAGGGGCGGTGAGACCTACATTGCGCAGCGGTGGAACACGAAAGACATGACGATCGCGCTCCTCGCCGGTGACGTTGAATCGGCCGAGATCGCTGGCGGTTTCTGTGCGATCCTGCGTGAAGTATTCGGCCATGACACCGAGTCGCTGATACATCGAACCGCCCAAATTGACTCCCTGGTGGCAGCTCGTACATTGGAAATCCTTGAATTTTTTGTAGCCCCGCAATTCGCGCTGCGTCAATGCACGGTCGTCGCCGAACAGCCAGAGATCGAATCTCGAATCAGGGGTCGTAAGCGACCGCTCGAACTCGGCGATCGCGCGACGGACGTTTTCGCGATTGATGCCGCTGCCCAATACGGCCTGGAACCGCCTCTCATACGACGGGTCGGCGTTTAGTTCGGAGAGCACATGCTCCCAAGTTGAACCCATTTCGATCGGATTTTGCAGAGGTCCATCTACCTGTTCTTCCAATGTTGCAGCGCGTCCGTCCCAAAACTGGCGGAAATTGAACGCGGAATTGTAGATCGTGGGCGCATTGATTTCGCCGCGTTGCCCGCCGATGCCGATAGAAAAACGCCGCACATCGGCCCCGCCTTGGTGCAGCAGGTGGCACGAGGCGCAGGAAACGGATCCGTCGTCCGAAATGCGCTGTTCGAAAAACAGTCGTTCCCCGAGCGCCACGAGATCGGGATTCAGAGTGTCGAGTGGCACGATGGGTTGGACTGGCTCGCCGACGCGCGTGTTTGCCAGGCGACGTGATTTGTCCTCCAGGCTCAAGCCGCCGCGCGACGACCGGTGTTGCATTCCAAACCCGATCCAAAGACTCACCGGGATCGAGATCGAGGCGCACAGCAGCGCGACGTAGATCGGGACGCGGTGATTCGCCGTCGATGCCTTGACGGCGGGGACGTCGTCGTCCAGTGGAAGCCGTCCGACGACCAGTGAGTTGCTCGTGGGCGGCGGTTGCGCGATCGTATCGTCTGGTGGCTCGATTGTCGCTTGCGTCGTCATCGATCAGATCCTTGCAGAACGAAGTCGGTGGAGAGCGCGCAAGGGGGGGCTGCCAAGGCGAATCGTGGATCGGTATGGCCGAGCAAGACGGGACGAGAAACGATGGGCCATGGCGCGCCGGCGCCAACGGCGATATGCTATCCGGACCGACGACTGCGAGCGCGACTGACTGCCGAAATGTCTCGGCGCAGCCCCGCACTCGTCGTTCAAACAAGACCCTGCCCATGTTCTGCCCCAACTATTTCGGTGTGATACCGAGCAATAAAACGTAGCTCGCACAGGGGGGCGGAGGCGGAGAATTGCTAGAGGAGCGAACAGCAACCGGCCAGTTGTGGCGAATGTGCTATCTGCGCGGCCGACAATGAGGCGGCCATGCACTGTTACCACGCGCACCGACTTACACGGGATCGAGGGCCAAATCAAGCGACGCCTTCGCCCTAGAGTCCCTTCACCAGCATGAACTGAAGTTGCTGGTCGAACGAACTGGGGCCGGTGGCCGGCACTTGAATCGCCGTCAGGAAAAACAAGTTGTGGCCAAGATGCGTCCGCATTCCCGGGCCGAGAAACAGAAATGTGTGCGGTTCCGGTCCGTCGATGCCACTGCGCCCATGTACCGAAAGATAGTACGTGAAGTCGCCCCATGGCGTGTCGTCGTGGGGTGTGATTGTTTGACCGAGGGCCAGCGCATAGAGCATGTCGGTGTCGGAATTGTTCTGTGGCAGGCCGCTCGTGCCGACGTCGACGCCTACGCCGCCACGACAAGACCAGCCTCCGCCGACGTCGGACCACCAATTGCACGCCGGCGTGAGGGCAGTGATTCCGCCCCCCATGTCGTCGTCGCCCGTCGGCATGCGGACGCCGAGTTCGGCCGTCAGGCCCAGATTGCGCGTTTCATGGAGCAGCAGTTTGCCCGTCACGCGAATGTCGTCGAAGTCAGTCAAGTCGGCCAGGCCGGGGCCGCGATCGACCATGCTCGAAAACGGGACGTCGAGACCGACCCAGACGCGGCGCGAGAGCGGGTACTGCAATTGAAACATGCCCGTGTGGACATCGGTCGATTCGCCGTCGATGTTGGTGAGGCCGTAGTAGAGATGAAATTCCTTCGTGAAGAAGCCGTCGGGCGTGGATAGCCAGCCTTGCCGGGCGCACCGCTGCACCCGCTGGGACTGCCGGCGAAGGATTCGCACCAACCGGTTTCCAGGTCGCAGCAAAGATCAAGCGGCTGCCAGAGTGGCTTGCAGGCGCAAGTTGAGCAGCAGCAATTGCAATACGAATCGTCGCAATCCGGCGCGAGCCCTGCGCATTCACTTCCGGATGCCCGCTGATACTCGGGACGTGCGACCGCATCAGTCACGTCCGCAGCGCGCAGGAGCAGCCGGTCGGCGTTCGGTCGCTCCGCCGCCAGCGACCATGCCACCCCCTGACTCTCAGCCAATATCAAAAGACACAGCCCGATTCCTCGTAAATTTCTGCCCCAATCCATTTGTCCTGCCCCCGAATCGATGCGGACACACGCAACCCAATTGGCCGATCCAAACGGATCCGCTGGAAACGCCTCCTCGTCAATGAGGAAATGCGCCGCATCATTGGAAATCTGTTGTCCATGTGGGCGGATATCGACGGACGGCCGCGATCAGCTGCATTGCCATCGTCGATTTGTCGTAGTCTAGTCAGCGGTCAGGTGTGATGAGTCTGGTTGTGTCGGCCATGATGTGGACATGGGGTTGAGTACCATTACACAGCCGCGGTATAGCTGATAAATGCATCGACTATGCCCGACGGCTCGACGCACATAGTACGATGGTCACCAGGAAGAAGTCCGCAGAAGCGAAAAGACTGCCGTGAAATGATTGCTGGAGCACGCTTTTGCACGAGCTCGCCCGGCGGGGCTAGAGTACAGTAGGAATCGCCAAGCCAAACTCATCAATCCAAAAAACTACAAGATGACTGCAGGGCGGTGATATCGGCTGGCTTGATCAAGTGATGATCGAATCCGGCTTCCCGCGTGCGGCGACGGTCGTCTTCCTGTCCCCATCCGGTAGACCGCGATGAGCTTAATCTCGTGGGTATCTGGCAATTGCCGAATGCGTCGGGCCACTTCGAAGCCGTCCATGCCGGGCATGCCAATATCAAGCAGAACCACCGCGGGACGGTAATCGTCGATGGCGTTCAGAGCCGCGGGGCCATCATGCACAACGACGACATCCCCGCCCAAGTATTTCAGCAACATTCCGAGAGTTTTTGCCGAGTCGACGTTATCGTCGACGACCAAGATGGGTTCCGCGACGGCAAGACGTTGACTCGCCGCGGCTGGCGGAATGAACCTTGATGCACATGACGGGAGGGTGTTTGGATCGGCAGCCGCACGCGAAATTCGCTGCCACAACCGGGGCCAGCACTGTACACTCGACCGACCCCGAATGCAATTCGACCAGGCTGCGAACGAGCGTGAGGCCGATGCCCAGGCCGCCTTGCGAACGGTCCGTGGAGCGGTCGACCTGCATGAACATGTCGAACAGCTTTCAGGGAGCAGCTCCGCTGAAATGCCGATGCCTGAGATCGCGGACCGTGATCACGACGTCGTTTTCTTCCCCGCTTGGCCGAAAACCAAATCTGACCGCCGCGATCGGTATACTTCGCCGCATTGTTGAGAAGATTGGCGAAGACCTGGGCCAGCCGAATCGGATCCCCATCGAGCATGATCGGATCTTGTGGGAGCGAGATGGCGAGTTGCAACCCTGCCGCGTCGATGAGCGGCCGACTGGTCTCGATCGCATTTCGCGCGACAGCCGCTAATTCGACCGTCTCCATCCGCAATTCGATTCGACCCCGTGTGATGCGAGAGACTTCGAGCAAATCGTCGACTAACCGAACCAGGTGATTAACTTGCCGTTCCATGGTCTCGCACAGTCGCTCTGTCGTGGGATCGTCCGCCGAGGTGAGCTGCAGAATATGGACCGAGACTGCACAGCGGCGCCAGCGGATTTGCGCAATTCGTGGGCCAGAGTCGCCAAGAACTCATCTTTCCGCCGGTCCGCTTCTCGCAGCGCTTCTGCCGCCTGTTCACGCGAGTGGATCAGATCGCGGGCTTGAAACTGACGTCGAGGCGCACGGAGCGCACTCTGCACCGCGTTCGCCAGAGCATTGATCCGCGTGGGGCCATCCAGCAGGATCACGTTGCCGAGTGTATCGATCGCGTCGGCAATTGCCGGAGAATCGGCACCTTGTTGAGTGATCAGAATGATCGGCAGATCGGACCAAGGGGGCTGCGATTCGATGACCTCGGCGAGCATCGTGTATTGTCACGAACAAACACCTCCTCAGCGAGCAGGACGGCGCCGACCCCTCGATGCATCTCGCAAATCAGCGATTGGAGCGTGTCGCAAACGACCGGTGGGATCCCGGTATCGCGCAGTACCTTACAAGTGATCTCCGCATCTTTGCTAGTCAGCACATAGACGAGGAACCGCCGTTCCAGTTCGCTTGGCATGGCTTCACGCCCCACGCTTATCGGCCGGGGCTTCCGTGGTACCGTCGAAGGTCGGCACGCCTGTAAGTACACCCCGGAAATTCGAAACGAGTTAAGCCCCCTGTAATTCGAGCCTCGCTGAGGCGGGGCTGCCGGATGATGCATTAGTGTCGGCCACCGCGCTTCTTCATGACCGAAATCGCCTGGCGGACTTCGCCGCGGGCCTCGAAGTACCGCAACAACACCACCGCATCCGCCAGATAGGTCGCGTCCACCGAACTGCTCATGCTCGCGCCGATCAGACCCTGATGTGCGAAGACAAGAATTGTCGCCACATTGCGCTGCCCCAAATACATCAACAGCTCGTGCAATTGAATGATCAGATTGCGTTCGCCTGGCATCGCATTCAAATAGCCGTTCAGACTATCGATAACAATAATGTTCACTTTTTCGCGTTCGACGGCATTTCGAATGCGATGAACAAACTCGCCGGGCGAAAGTTCCGCTGGATCCACGACCGCACCGTGATCTCTCCCCGAGTCCAAGTGCTTTTGCAGTTCGATGCCGAGCCCTGCCGTGCACAGTCGAGCAGTGTGTCCAGGCTTTCGTCGAAAATGAACATGCGCACTGCGTTGTCCGCGATCGGCTGCCGCCGCGGCAAATTGTTCAGGCTGAGCTGGATTTGCCGGTGCCAGCGGCCCCCACGATGAGCGTGCTCGATCCGCTTTCGATGCCGCCGCCAAGGAGCGCGTCCAACTCCACGATTTCGCTTGGCATCGTTACGCGGTCGTGGTGTTTCCGATGTTCTGCCGCGATCAGTCGCGGAAATACCGTCAAACCGCCGCGCACGATCTCATAGTCATGGAAGCCGCCGCGAAATTGTCGGCCTCGATATTTGACCACCCGCAAACGACGCCGATCCGATCCATAATCCGGGTTGAGTTGTTCCAGCAAAATCACGCCGTGCGAAATGCTCTGCACCTGAAGATCGCGGATCGGTGGCAGTCAAGTCGTCCAACAGCAAGACCGTGCAATTGCGACCGGCAAAGTATTGTTTGAGTGCGAGTATCTGACGCCGGTAGCGAAGCGGATTTCCCGCCAATAATCGCAGCTCGGAGAGCGAATCGAACACGACTCGTCGGGGCTTCAGTCGCTCGACTTCGTCCAATATCGAGCGCGTGGTTTCACTCAGTTCCACCTCCGACGGATGAAACATCGTGTATTGCTCGTCCTCGTGCAAGCTCGTCTCGCCCGGAACAACTTCGTGGATCGACATGCCGTCGAGCGTCCAGCCGTGCGAGGCAGCTGTATCGGTGAGTTCTTCTTTCGATTCGGATAGCGTGACGTAGAGCACCGGCTCCTGGCGACGGACACCCTCCAACAGAAACTGCATCGCCAGCGTTGTCTTGCCGGAACCGGGCACCCCTTCAACCAGAGTACAAACGCCGCGGGGTAAAGCCGCCGCCGAGGATCTCGTCGAGCCCGGCAATTCCGCAGGTTGCGATCACTTCGTCCGAGGGTGAGTTGGACTCACTACTCATGCGCTATCTCACTTTCTAGGGACACTGCCTCTACGGGACGCGAGCACTTTATCGTAACTGGTCCACCTCCCCGCCATAAAGATGTGAGGGCACAGAGGAGATATCGCAAAAATGGCCGTGCTGAACAACCGCGCCATGCTAGGACAATCCGTCACAAGTGCACGTCGCCATGGCGAGTGCGTAGCAAGTCGGCGCAAAGAAATGGGGCCGCGTCCTTCGCGGCCCCATGCGACGTCTTGGGAGGGAGCGTCGCTTGGCCGGGACATAGGAGGAAACCCGGCCATCTGGCGTCTGTTCGACGTTTAGCTGACTTTGACCTCAATCTTCTTCGGTTGCGACTCTGGGCCATTGGTAATCATACCGTGGAGCACACCATTGGCAAGCTCGGCCGTGATTGTCGAGGGATCAACTGTGTCGGGGAGCGAGACACTCCGCGTCGCTTTGCCGAAGCCGCGTTCGTTGTGCCAGTTCGTGCGTTCGCCTTCCGGCACCGTGCTTATCAGCGCAATTTGCAGCGTACCCTTGTCGAACGTTAAGTCGACGCTCTCTTTGGCGACGCCGGGTGCGTCGAGTTCGATGTGGAACGTGTTGTCCGCTTCCCCAATGGTTGCTGGCGTGTGCCACGTAGAGGCACGCTCGCTGCCGAGCGCCTGATTCATCAGGCTGTAAAATCTCCGCAAGCTGCCGGGAAACAATTGGCCAACACGATTTCTTTGCAGAGTGGTCATGCTACGTACCTCCGTCCGAATGAAACGATATAGTTGCGGCCGCCCGCCGGCCCCGTGCCGGTCGGCCCGCAGTGTATTTGCACTGGGATCGACGGCGAAAACTTCACCGCCAACCACGGGAGCAGTGAAACGCAACGGCCGTGCCAACTTCCTGAGGCACACTGGTTCGACCGAAAACGGGAATCGTAACTCGTTGAAGAAATTTGAGTTGCGATTTTGGCCCCAAATTGACTAATTCGCTGACTGCCAGATTGACGGCTGCAAGAGTGGCACCGTCGTTCGATATTCGCGGATCGTTACTGCCAAAATGGCATCGCTGAAGGAAGTTCGATCTAAGTAACGTCGTGGCCGGCGCTGCTAACTGGCGGCGGCGTCTTGCATCACGACATACGAGCCGTTGAAGGAGACGAGCGGGCCGGTCGGGCCGGGGATTTCGACCGTTCAGATCGATCTTCGCCTGTCGCTTGTCGTCCAGCATTTCGAGAAAGTATTGCCGAGCCTCGGTGGTGATCGGCTGGCAGCGAGCGAGAATTTCCGGCGTCGTGACTGGTTCCTGATAGCGAATCCGCCGCGGCGGATGACAACGTTACCACGACGGTTGAGTTGCGCAGTAACAGGAAAACGGTTCCCCAGCCGGCGATCGTGCAGAGGACGTCGAGACTGCCGGCGAAGGCCGTTTGCTGATGGTTGCGATTGGGGCCGAGCGGCAACCGCATCACGAGGCCGTCCGGCCCGCCGCCGTGGACCGAGATGCCCATCTGCGGGCACATCGGGATTTCTCGATCGATCATCGATTGAAGCGCAAGCAGCTCCGACGCGAGCGGGGCAGGACTCGGCTTGGCGGTGACGTCGGGCATGGGAAGCGGGAGATCCAGGAGACGCGAACGGCTGCGTTCATCGTAGTCGATGGGGCGGGAATTCACTAGCCGGAGGGCCAGGAGTCGCCAGGAGTCTGCCCTTAAAGCTTCAGTAGTAGCAGCACGGAGTAGTTGACCAAGTGGGGCTCGACTCCGTTCGGCGTGCTGTCAAAACGGTCGCTGGCCGATATTTTTAGGCTTAGATTCGACGGCTTGTCGAGCTCGATTTCCCAGCCAGCGTCGGCCACCATGCGATACTCGGTGAAGTTTTCGAACTGCGGATAGTATTCAAAGGTGGCACTAAACTTCTGACTGTCGGAAACGTTTTGTTCGTATTCAAATCCAAACAGCGTTCCGGCGTCCACTCATTGTCCGGACCACCAAACTCGCACAACGCACCGGCACCCACCCGTGTCGCCAGTTTTACCGCCGGGTCTTTGAAGACTTGGAAACCCACGCCGGAGCTGCCGTTCGTTTGCAAGTCGAACACCTGAAATTGGTCATAAAACAAATTGGCCTTGGCAAACAGTGACCAGGGCGAGCTGTCGTCTAGCAGCCAATCGTTGCGGATGTCCGTGGTGGCGTTGTCTTGCGTAGTCGCCTGGTTGGTCGTGGTGCGATTGTAATAGATGCGGTAATCAAGCTTTGAAAAACGGGACTCACGTTTGGCGTAGCCGCCGGTGCGGATGCTGAACGACTGGTCGTTGCCGCTCGAGCCGTTGATGCCGAGCTCCATGGCCGTGTCCCACGATTTTCCCGAAATCCAATGCCCCGGTTCATTCCGGCCGGTTCGTCTTCGTCGAACAGATCGTCACCAAGTAGCACCGGCCCGCCAAACAGGTTGGCGCTGCTGTGTTCCACTTGGGGCTCTGGAAGTTCTTCGCCCGCCGGCGTGGGACTCGAATCCGACGACGTGGCCGCGGGCGTCGTCGACGAATCGGCGGCGACCAAGGGGTCGAAGGTGGTTCCTCGGCGGCGATGGCGAGACTAGCAGCCGCGACCGCGGTCGCTAGCGCGTACATCGCACGAGTGAACAACGCTGTCATCGGTCGGGTACTCGACAGAAGGGAGATGCGGGCGTCGGCCGCGGCCGGACATTGCAGCGACTTATAGCGGTGGCGAGGCCGACGCGTTCAACCCGAGTCCCTCGAGTGCCAGCACCGCAGGCAACTGAAAGGGAATGCGTACGCGTTAAATGCAAAAAAATGGCGAGCGCCACGTCGGCCGGGCTCCGCTGGAGAAGCAAAAAAAAAAAAAAAAAAAAAAAATCAACCGAGTCCCTCTAGAAATGCCAGCAAAAACCGCAGGCACACTCCGAGGGCAATGCGTACGCGTTAAATGCAAAACGGCCGACTCCGCTGGAAGCAAAAAAAAAAAAAAAAAAAAAAAAAAAAAAAAAAAAAAAAAAAAAAAAAAAAAAAAAAAAAAAAAAAAAAAAAAAAAAAAAAAAAAAAAAAAAAAAAAAAAAAAAAAAAAAAAAAAAAAAAAAAAAAAAAAAAAAAAAAAAAAAAAAAAAAAAAAAAAAGTACCGTGGCTTTGGCGCAGGCATACTGATAGTCGCCGAGCGGCAATGCGTAGGTTAAATGCAGAAAAGGTCGGGCTCCGCTGGAAGCGATGTAAAGAACGCGAGTAATTGCGATAAACACGGAAACCTGACCGGCAACTACACCGTGCTCCGATGCGGCTCGGATCGATTCGCAGCAAAATGACGCTGCGAGACTCGCGGTTTTTGCAGCAGCGCAACAGCATTTCGATTTGAGTCGATTTTGCTTATTGAGCATCGTGACGGTGCAAGTGATGAACCGGCCGTCAAAATTGGAGAATTCTTTCGACCTGCGCGGCCTGTCGATTTGATGTGTCTTCAGCGTAAGGATCGTGGATGGAGCATTGACGAGGTCGCGGTCGGATTACTGCCACCAACGAACAGCTGCGCCAGCAATGACATCTCTCAGGCCGCAGCCGGCATCATGTCTCCAGCAGGCCGGAGAGGGAAAGAAGTAGGGTGGGGGGAGTAAGGACCCGCAACCTCCGCAGCCGCCGCAAGCCGGCACTTCGACCTGCTTCGGCACCATCCGGCGGACGGTCACCGGCACCTCGACCGTGTAGGTCTCGGGAACGCAGACCGTATAAGTAACGGTCTTTTCTTCCGGCTGGCACTCGTAGCGGCAGACCGTGAACGTCTGCGTTCGCTGCTCCGGCTTGCAGACCGTGTATTGGACTTCCTTAGTCCGTGGCTCGGTAACGTACCGGCAGGTCTTGTATTCGCAAGAGCGAGTTTCGGGACGGCACTTGGTCACGTTGACGGTCCGCGTCCGCTCTTCCGTCTTGTATTTGCAGACGTTGACCGTGCGGGTCCGCTGTTCGTTCTTGTACTTGCATAGCTGGACGGTGCGGGTGCGATCTTCGGTCCGGTACTTGCAAACGTTGTAAGAGTAGGGCACCTCTTCCGTGTGGCGCTCATAGGTCGTGCAGGCGACTTCCTTGGTCTCCATCGTCGGCACCCAAACGCGGCAGCAGACGGTCCGCGTGCCACAATCGCCGCAATCGCCAGCGCAGCCACAGCTACCGCAGCCGCCACACGGCACTTCCTTCTGCTGCGTTTCCCAATGACCGCCACATACATTGACAGTTTTGGTCGTGGTCACGGGGACGCATCGGCACACGGTCCGCGTCGCTTGAACTTGCTCGGTGTAAGGAATGCAGACCTTGTAGGTTACTTCTTTTTCCTCGGTGTAGGGCGTGCACACCGTGTACGTTTGCTCGACGGCCTCCGTATAGGGGACGCAGACATTGAATTTCTGCTCCACCGCTTCGGTATACGGCACATTGACCGTGTACTCGCGGGTCGCAGTTTCCCAGACCGGCTTGCAGACGTTGTAAGTCACCGTCTTGGTAAGTGTCTCGGGGACCATCACCGTGTAGTTGGCAGTTCGTTGTTCAGTCACGGGCACGCGATTGTAGACGGTGATCGTCTTCTCGCGTTGTTCCTGGTTGTAGCGCACACGGTGGACCGTGCGCATTTCGGTCGTACACTCGGGCACATAGATCGTGCGAACAACGGTGCCGCCGCAATCGGAGCTGGCAGCTTCTGCGCAACCGCAATCGCTAGATCCGCCACAGGCCGAGCCGCAAGCGGCACAGCCATTGTGACTGCGAAAGCCAAGTGCCCATGCCGGGGCCGGAATCAGGATCGCCAGCGCTATCAACAGCGCAAGTGGAGCCGTGAATTGACGCATCATCGGGGTCCTCCATTCTCGTGAACCAACTACGAAGGCAGGGGCAACCTGCTCTCAACCAAACACAACATCAGAAGAGGAACTTAAATGGCGTCCATCGGCGAAGTACCGTGCCGAATCGAAAGCTACAAACCGTGCTCGCCGAGTGTTTAAGTCAACCTAAAATACCCCGCTTACCAGGCGTTTGGAAGTAACTTGCGAGCAAAAACCCCAAAATTCACATGGCCAGTCGCGGCGATTTGTCATTGCGATGGAAGCGGCGCGAAAAAACCCCCGGCAGAGCCGGGGGCTGGTCGTCGTGAGCTGGTGTTAGCGCGAACTGGTTCCGCCGATCAACCCCCGGCTCTACCGGGGGTAGTCTTTGCGGTCGATTAAACGCTCGGCGAATACTTGCTACTTGCCATTCACTCCCAGCAGCTCGACTTCAAACACGAGCAAGCTGTTCGGTTCGATCGGCGAGCCGGGTGGCGGGTTCGGGCCGTACGCCAAGTCGGCTGGCAAGAAGAGCTGCCACTTGTCGCCCACCTTCATTTTCTGCAGCGCTTCGGTCCAACCGGGGATCACGCCGTTGACCGGAAACTCGGCGGGCTCGCCGTCGTAGGAGCTGTCGAACTCGGTGCCATCGAGCAGGGTACCGCGATAGTGACAGCGAACCGTGTCGTTGATCGAAGGCGTTGCACCCGTGCCCTGTTTGAGGACTTTGAACTGCATTCCACTGGGAGTCGACTGCACGCCCTCGACTTGTGCGTTCTTGGCCAAGAAGGCCTCGGCCTCCTTTTGATTCTTTTCCGCGGCGCCCTGCATCCGTCCCTCCATTTTTTGCCTCATCTCCTGTTCAAAGCGGGTGCGGCATTGCTGCATCTGGGCGTCGCTCCACTTCGGCTGTTGGCCTTGGTAAGCGCCCATGACTCCTTCCATGAAACTTTTTAGATCGCAATCGATCTCGTTCTGTTTCAGGTCCCGGCCGACATTCTGGCCGAGCATGTAGCTGATCTGTGCCTTGTAGGTGGCGTCGTCGAGGGCACCCCCTGCGGCGGGGCCGGCGGGAGTTTGGCCCGGTTGTCCTTGCGGCAGCCCGTTCTGCGCCCAGGCCGAGGTCACGGCGAAAACGAGCAAAATCGTTGGGATCGTGAGCAAAATTTTCATCAGACGGTTCATCTGAAATCGTTCCTTGCGTGGACTAAGCGGAATATCCGGCAGAAAAGCCTGCGGCTTTGCCGGACTCGATTGTAGGCAAATTCCGCCCCCTCGCTATACTAGAAATGGGCAAAGACAAGCTGCGGTAACGGCTGGCTGGAACGAATCCGGCCGGTGGAACCGCCCTTCTCCGCTGGGAACGCATGTCGTTCCCAAGGAACTTTCCGAGTACCGATGACGCAATCGAGTCGCATCCCTGGCAATGCGCACTCCAGCCGCCTCGTTAGTGGCTTCACACTAATCGAGCTGCTGGTGGTGGTCGCGATTATCGGCATCTTGATCGCCATGCTGCTCCCCGCGGTCCAGCAAGCCCGCGAATCGGGCAGGCGAGTGAGCTGTGTTAACAACGTCCGCCAATTGGGAGTCGCGATACACAACTTCGAGGCGACCAAAAAGCGATTGCCGGCGGCCGGGACCTACGCCAAACCAGAGACTCCGAACCTGCACTTCAGCTATTCATATTGGCGGATCGATTTGAAGTCGGGCACGAACTACAGTTGGTTGGTGTCGCTACTGCCTTTCATGGAGGAGCAGTCGTTGTTCGATCAGTTCAATCTTTCCACTAAAGTCACAAACAACCCGCGCGATCCGCAAGCTCAGCAGCCTGCCTCCTTGTTGTGCCCCAGCGACGATGCGCGCGGTCGGCAGTTCGAATCTGTGGAGCCTGACGGCGACCGCCGCGTCTCCTTTGGCAAATGCAACTACGCGGCCTTTGCCAACGTGTATCACATCGACGCTTGGTTTTACACGGCGGCAATCCGCCTTTACGGTCAGCAACTGAGACAGATCACGGATGGAACGACGTCGACGCTTGTATTCGCGGAGATTCGTACCCGCGAACATCCACATGATCAACGCGGCGCGTGGGCGTTGCCCTGGTCGGGTTCGACATTGCTCTCCTTCGATTTTCATCCGTCGCCCACCGAAAGCTCGGACAGTGGGAAAGAGATCCAGGCCGACGATTATGTCCCATGGCCACAAAGCCTGGGCTACACGCAGTATCCCAATGGACCGAATCCCGACGTGCTCTACGAGTGCCCTGATCTCGTCGGCGAACAATTCGACCAAATGCCTTGTACAACCCAATACTGGGGCTACATCTCCGCCGCGCCGCGGAGCCTCCATCCAGGCGGTGTGAACTCCGTATTTCTCGATGGCCACGTCGCTTTCCTCCAAAATGACATCGACGAATACGTCATGTTGCACATGGTTGATCCCGTGGATGGGAAGTAATGCTGCCGTGTTTCCTGGCGTCGTGCTTTCTCGCGCCGCTTCCGCCGGCATTACCTGACGATAAACTTAGCTTGCGTTCGCCATGACCCAACGAGTTCTCTTGCCAGCATTGGGTCTGTTGGGCATCGCTCTCGTGGTGTTGGGCATCGCCTGGAAGTGGCTCCATCCGCCCGAGTCGTATTGGAGTCAGGAACAGGCGCAATCGCTGGTCGACGCATTTGGTGCTGTGCACGCGGCCGAAGACAAGGCGCCCCACGGTCCGAACGATCCCGGCGCCGATGAGTTCCTCGCCGCTCGCCGTCGCTACGATAGCCTCAAAAGCGATCTTGAGCAGGCTCGAACAACTCGAGATCGCACAGGCCTCTTTTTAGCCTCCGCCGGTCTGCTACTGCTAATCTTCGTGTGGGTGCTCTGGCATTTCTGCCTGCAGCCGGAACACAAAGGCGAACGCTAGTTTTCGCTGCGGGCCCGACCGCTGCCGTTGAGCAACCGGCCGGTTTGCTCTATATTGGCTCGCTTACCCAATCCCACCTATAGGAAGCGAGAAACAAGCGTGACCAGCCATCTGATTGCCCCGCATGGGGGAACCCTCGTCGATCTCACCGCCTCTGCCGAACGTACCGCCGAAATCAAAGCCGAATCGCGCGACTGGCCCTCTTGGGACCTCACGCCCCGGCAACTCTGCGATCTGGAGCTACTCTGCAATGGCGGCTTCTCGCCCCTCACTGGTTTCATGACCAAGGCCGACTACGACTCGGTCTGCGACAAGATGCGGCTCGCCAGCGGTACCCTCTGGCCGATGCCGATCACGCTCGACGTCTCGCAAGAGCTCGGCGACAAACTCAAGAAGGGCGACAAGCTCGCGCTCCGCGACGCCGAGGGCGTGATGCTCGCCGTGATCAACGTCGAAGACATCTGGACCCCCGATCGCGCAGCCGAGGCCAAGGCCGTCTTCGGCACCACCGACCAGAAGCATCCGGCCGTCGCCTACCTGATGAACCAAAGCAAGCCGGTCTACATCGGCGGCAAGGTCGAGGCCCTCCAAGCCCCGCTCCACTACGACTACCGTTCGCTCCGCCACACACCGGCCCAACTCCGCGAAGAGTTCGCCAAGAAGGGCTGGACCAAGATCGTCGCCTTCCAGACCCGCAACCCGATGCATCGCGCCCACCACGAGCTCACGCTCCGCGCCGCCAAAGAGCAAGACGCCAACCTGCTCGTCCACCCAGTCGTCGGCATGACCAAGCCCGGCGACGTCGACCACTACACGCGGGTCCGCTGCTACCAGGCGATCATGAACCACTACCCCGCGAACACGGCCTACCTCTCGCTGCTCCCGCTGGCGATGCGGATGGGCGGCCCACGCGAAGCGATCTGGCACGCGATCATCCGCCGCAACCACGGCTGCACACACCTCGTCGTCGGCCGCGACCACGCCGGTCCCGGCAAGGACTCCGAGGGCAAGCCGTTCTACGGCCCGTACGACGCCCAAGAGCTGATGCAGAAGCACGAAGAAGAGCTCGGCGTGAAGATGGTCGACTTCAAGATGATGGTCTTCGTGCCGGACGAAGACAAGTACTACCCCATCGACGAAGTGCCGAAGGACAAAAAGACGCTCGACATCTCGGGCACCGAGCTCCGCGATCGCCTCGCCCTCGGCACCGACATCCCCTCTTGGTTCTCGTACCCAGACGTGGTCAAGGAACTCCGCCGCAGCCACCCGGCCCGCGGCAAGCAAGGCTTCAGCGTGTTCTTCACCGGCCTCTCCGGCTCGGGCAAGAGCACCATCGCCAACGTGCTCCTCTCGAAGCTGCTCGAACTCGGCGGCCGGCCGATCACGATCCTCGACGGCGACCTCGTTCGCAAGAACCTCTCCAGCGAACTCGGCTTCACCAAGGAGCACCGCGACATCAACATCCGCCGCATCGGCTGGGTCGCGGCCGAGATCGTCAAGCACCGCGGCATCGCCGTCTGTGCCCCGATCGCCCCGTACGACAACATCCGCAAAGATGTTCGCGCAATGGTCGAGCCCCACGGCGGCTTCATCCTGGTCCACGTCAACACCAGCGTCGAAGAATGCGAAAAACGCGACCGCAAAGGCCTCTACGCCAAAGCCCGCGCCGGCATCATCAAAGAGTTCACCGGCATCAGCGATCCGTACGACGTGCCCGCTGACGCCGAAGTCGTCATCGACACGCTCAAGCTCTCCGCCGAAGAAGCCGCCCAGGAAATTTACCTGCGGCTCGAAAAGGAAGGCTACATCAGCTCCGAGGAGTAGTTCGCGTCGGCGGCTGGAGTTTATCCGCCGCGGCGGGCCGAATCACCCCACTGCAAATTCAAATCCTCGGTCAGAGTCCCAAACCCGGCCGAGGATTTTTTGCGCCCTCCGACCTCCTACTCCAATATTCCACCGCCCTCCCCGCCATTTCTTGCAATCCTCAACCGAGGGGGTAAAATTGCAGATATGACCACCGACCAATTTCGCGAAACGCTTCACCAGTCTCCCTTTCGGCCGTTTACGATCCGTATGGCGGATGGACGCTCGTTCGATGTTGCGCATCGCGATTTCGTCGCCCAATCACCGTCAGGCCGAACAGCGATCGTATTTCAGTCCGACGAAGGGTACAGCGTGCTCGACCTGCTGCTGATGTCCGAGCTCGAAGTCCACTCGGCAAACGGCCATACAAATGAGTTGACTCCGCGATCGGACAAATGAAGACCTGCCAGCGCAATTGACGCTGCGATTCCCCCAACAAGTGCGCCCTGAATCGTCCGTAATCTTTGAAAGCCAGATCAGCTCCGTCCGCATTCCCGCCGCATCGCGATGCATTCTTCCCCCGGCCAGTGCTTGCTGTTGTACGTCTTGGCTAATCGATCGAGATAAAGGTTGGGCGAAGTCGCATTCGCCGACGAAACATCTCCCGACTTCCGGCCAGAGTGACCATCTCGGAAGCAACGTAATTGGTGCACACACAGACAAACCACATGCTTAACCACTTGATTCACATCCGGCTAGGCCACTAATGCATAAGTTGACAGCAGAGTTGCCCCCCGATCACACGCCACGTCCCGCATCCACGCTGCCGAGCGGTAATCCCTATTTCGCTACGTCGGCCCGACAGTCCGAGCCACGTCAAACACCTGGCCCTGATCTCGATCAGCTTCGCCATCTTCCGGCCCACGCGGCACACGCCCATTGCAAAACCTCCTCTTTCGATTCCGCTTCCACCAGCCAGTAGCCGCCCAAAACTTCTTTCGCTTCCACAAACGGCCCATCGGTTACCATCGGCTTCCCTTTGCCATAGGCCACTCGCACGCCGCTGCTGAGCGGATGCAGCCCGTTGAGCGAGAGAATCTTGACCGCCTTGCCAAATTCGTCATTGAACCGGCCCATCTCCGCGAGCTTTGCCGGATCGGGCAGCAAAGCCGCCGTCCAATTTCTGATTGCCGCGGTAGACGTTCGGAATCATCAGCATCATGAATTGCATGGTTGTTCTCCTTCGTGTGTGGATTGGTTTGACACCTGTAGTCGTATGGCGAGACCCAATTTCGACACACGCCCCACCTAATTTTCTTTTTTCCCCGTAGCCCAAAAACGCCTCTGACCTCGCCCCCTGCCTCCTGCTCGCTGTATCCTGTATGATTAAATCCATGACCGACGCACCGTCCCCCTCACCATCGCCCGCCGACGCCGCGACCCAGCCCCGCCGCCGCAAATCCCCTTGGTGGTGGCAAGCGTTCTGGCTCATCTTCCTCGTCGTCTCACTCGCCTACGCCTGGTACTCGTTCTACGTCCCCGCGAACAACATCGCCTGGGCCGACGACTACGCCACCGCCCAACAGCAGGCCGCCCAATCCGGCAAACCCATGATCCTCTTCTTCACCGGCAAGTGGTGCGTTCCCTGTCGAATCATGAAACGCACCGTCTGGGCAGACGATCAAGTCGAGGCGGCGGTCAACGCCGGCTTCATCCCCGTGCTGATCGACGTCGACGATCCCGCGGCCGCCGCGGCGCTAGAGCATTACAACATCGGCGCGACGCCCACCACGATTATCACCGATTCCCAGGGGAACGTCCTCCAGCAGGTCCAAGGCGGAATCAACAAAGCCGACTTCCTCCAACTGCTTGAGCAGCCAAATCCATCCACGGCTGCGCGCTCATCCGGCCGATTGCTCATGATGCGCAGCTAAATCCGTCGTCATGGAAAGACGCGCATGGAAATTCTCCGGTGTTTTCAGCAAAAAAACGCCAAGAACCGCCAATCTCGGGCGAAGTACATTGGCAAACGTCGCCGTTGGTCGGATATACTAAGTGGCGGCTACTTGGCAGGCCGCCGGCCTCACTCCTCATGCAGTCCGGTCCAAGCCATTCATCTCAAACGCTGTACCAGGAGCCCCCGTCATGTCAGAGTTCTTCAGTGCTAATCTCTGGACAATGTTGATGGTTGTCACCGCGGTTGGCTGCCTCATCCCAATCGTCGCGATCGTCGCGGAGCACCGGCGAAAAATCCACCAGGCCGAATTGGACTACCAATTGAAACGCGACTTACTCGCTCAGGGAAAGTCCACCGACGAGATTCAAGCGATCCTCGAGATGACGTCCGAACGCGGGCCATGGTGGGCGAGGCAGGCCAGCTAGTCGCCGCTCAGGTTTTTACTTGATCTGCGGCGTAGGCCACTTCGCCGGCCCCACACGGTTTGCAGCCCCAACGTACTTCGGCGTGCAGCCATTTGATCCTTAGCCTTCGGCCACTCCAGCCTCGCTCGCTCCCGCCATTATCTCCCTCTCTCCCGCTCCAAGGGCTCTGCTTTGGCGCCTTCCCGTGCTTCTTCGCGGCCCTTCCCGTGCGGCGGGCCGCCGCGAGAACCCCAATCCGGTCGTCTGTAACAATAAATACTTATTGACAAACGATAAATTTAGGCTAAGTTGCAGGTATCAGACCCAGATCTCTTGCACATCCGCGTAGGAGCGGCAGCCATGAAACGAAGCTCAACCATCTTTCTTCAGATCGTCGTCGTGCTCATCGGCATTGTCGCCCTTGCTCTGCTGCTTTTGGAACCACGCGTCGAGGGTCGCAATGCGCACGCCACGAATTTTGAAATCTACTTCCAAGATCCACTTCTGGCGCTAGTGTATGTGGGCTCCATTCCGTTCTTCATGGCCCTCTATCAGGCGATCAAAGTACTGGGACATGTCGGACGAAATAAGCATTCTCTCCGGAAGTCGTAAGAGCTCTGCGGACGATCAGGTATTGCGCACTAGCCATCATCGGCTTTGTGGTGGTCGAGGAACTCTTCATCTTGTTGATGAGCAAAGGGGACAACGACAATCCTGGAGCCCCGATTTTTATGGGAATCCTCATAGTCTTCCCTTCGATCGTCGTCGCCACCGGGGCCGCAATGTTTGAACGGATCGTGCAAAACGCGGTCGATCTAAAATCCGAGCACGACCTAACCGTATAGCGAGCCCCGCATGGCAATCATCATCAACATCGACGTCATGCTCGCCAAACGAAAGATGAGCGTCACCGAGCTCGCCGAAAAAGTCGGCATCACCATGGCCAACATCTCCATCTTGAAAAACGGCAAAGCCAAAGCGATCCGTCTCTCCACGCTCGAAGCCATCTGCAAAGCCCTCGATTGCCAACCCGGCGATGTTCTGGAATATAAACCAACTTGATTTCGCGTGTCTCTCCGTCGGGGCGCCGCTTGCCTGTTTGCCCAGCCGGGCGACTTCGGTCGAAATTGGCGACACTCTGCTTCACCAAAAACCAGAAGTTCTCCAGTCCCACTCGAACGAACCGAGCATGGCAATCACCAATCTCGACCTCATGCTCGCCAAACAAAAGATGAGCGTCACCGAACTCGCCGACCGAGTCGGCATCACCCTGGCCAACCTCTCCCTCTTGATAAACGGCCAAGCCAAAGCGGTCCGCCTCTGCACGCTAGAAGCAATCTGCAAAACCCTCGATTGCCAACCCGGAGATATCTTGGAATTCAAGCTGCAACAGTAACCGTGCAACCGACCACCCTCCTGCCCCCCTGCCCTACTCACCTACTCCAGCCTCGAATCAAACACCCGAACCCGCTTCCACATCCCCTTACACTCTTCCACAAACGCCAAGTGCCGAGGATGCGTCTGGTAAACATCCTGGTGCTGGGCCGTCTCAAACACCAGGTGCAGCGCGACGTCGTAGTCGCGGTCATTGACCGCCCGATCGTACTCCGGCGCATTAACCCCCACGCCAAAATAAACCACGCCCTCATGGTCGGCCAAATACTTCTTGCACGCCTCAACCAGCTTCGCCCGATTCGCATCGTTCGACTCCACAAGCGTGAAAAACACAATATGCGCCAGCGGAGCCGATTTGCCGGCCGCTGTCGATCTGCTGGCGGACACAGACGCGGAAGATGAAAGCTCGTCAGCCATGGCATGCTGTTCCTGAATACGGTGCGATTCCAAAGCTTAGCAATTCGAACAATATTGCAGGATGCCACTGGCTCTGTCATTGACGTCTGGGGATCGAAGGCTTGCGATCCAGTCACCTGCCATTCCCGCCGCAATTCTCCGTTGGTGCCGTGCGTTTGTCTGTACCGCAAATTATCAGGGTTGCCTCGTTTCACAATCAAGAACCTTAATATTTGTGAGTCTTACTGATTTTCGGAAATTATGACCCGAAATGGGGTTACTGGATTGACACATAGGAACGCCGCTGTATTCTGATGATCGTCAACTGGTTGACACGTTCTTTGGCAATTCGGTCCGTCTCGCACACGCTGTTTCCGTTTGGAAGCAATGCCGACCGAGAAGCTCCGCGTCCCCGCGAAGCATTGGTTGTGCCTGAGGGTACATCGGTTTTTGCGACTACACCTCGCAATCTGTGCTGCGTTAACTGCGAGGTCGTGCCCCCACATGGCGGCGACGGCCTGCGGGCGCCGGGCGGTGGATGTGTTCCCGGTAAGGGGGTCATGTCACCCATATGTTTGTTCAGTTCATTTTTTAACCAGGAGGGTAACCAATGGCATGCAAACGTAAGAGAGACGGGTTGTCCGCGAGGTGCGAAGGCCGTAAAGTGGCTGAGCTAAACAGCGGGCGCCAAAAGGTGGCGAGAACCGTTTACATAGATGCAGAACGCTCGTGCGAAACGCCTCAACAGCGTCAACGGTGCAGAAGTATGGAGAAACTACTCAGTGCATTGGGATCTATTGGCAGAATATTTTAGACCGGCTTCGTTGAACTGTTTACGAAGGAGGTGGTTGTGGTACGAAAAAGCGGGCCGCCACCGCCCGTAAATTGTCCACCTCGGGCGGTGGTTTAATACTGATTTGTTGGGGCAGTTAGGGCTTGCGGTTCGATTGCGCAGCCAGTAGGTCGTGGCTTCGCAGCGTGAGCTCGCGGTCAAAGTCCGCCGCAGCCAGAACCTGATCTTCACTGTAGAGAGCGGAAAGAAAGACCCGGGAGTAATCCTTTTGGCGAGGATCGCGGACGCACTAGGGTTGCCATTGGAATTTTTCCTAATTCCCATTCAAAAACCGAGCTCTGACGCCACCTCAACAAGCCAACGTCAATTTGAATCGGGACGCGAGCTTTTGATTTCACTCATGAAGGCGATGTCCAGCAAATCAACTCGAACCAATGAAGGAAAACGACCGAAAAAACAATCGCGGCAATCTAGCGATTAGCGGCCTTGGATTTGAATCCAAGGCTTCGTTGGTGATATGATCTGCCGGATCCCGAAGAAGCGGCTGAGCTCGATACCGCAGTTGAGATATGTGATGTATCTGACTCATATGATGCTGGTACGAGCCCAAACGTACCGGTGGCCAACGTCTAATCGAACATCCGGTCCCTGCGCCTAAAGTTTGTGCAGCGGCGTCTCAATCGCCTATTGCAACGCCTAAGCTTGCCCGGCGTATTTCACGGCTCATACTCGTGCACTTCGATCTTGTCCAATGCTAAGCCGCATTGCAAAGTTTCCTGGTATCTCACGTTTGATTTGGCGAATTATTACAAAACAATTCGCCCGCAGAAGGTTTACGTTGGACTCAGATCGCTTACGTGCCGCCCGACGTTGCTCGGTTGATGACCCGCCTTACGACCGTGAACGGTCGAGTCCCGCAAGGAGCGCCAATTTCACCAATGATAGCCGCCATTGCGATGTTGGCTCGCGACGCCTAACGACATTATGTTCAAAGATGGGGGCAATGACGACGATATACGGAGACAATATCTGCATTTTGGGTAATGCGGCGATAAGAGGCCACAAGTCAATATTTCTGCGAATTGCTAAGACCGAGGGATTTCGCATTCGAGCGAGCAAAACGCAATTGGTGCCACCAAATGAAGATAAACCGCTTCCAGGCTTGATTGTGCGTAACGGTCGAGCCACTGTGAGCGACGACGATCTTGCAAACGTTATGCGGATCGTAGAACGTTGCGTCGCACTAGGAGAAACCGGACTAGCAAATCGCGTGTGCCTTCGGTACCGGCAGCACCTCCGCGGAGCTGTAGGTCATTATGCTTGGATCGACAGTAAGGCAATGAGCGAAGCGACAGATGTGTTCGCCCAGATTCGCTGGCCGGAAAAACATAATCGCGACCAATGTTTATCACCGAGATGTTACTGCGACGTGGTTTAGGTGCCGGATACCGCTCGCCGCGGAGCGGGATCCCATCAGTGACATTGAGTCCTGCATCGCGCAGGAAAAGGGACAAGTTGACAGGAACGTTCTTTCGTAGTGGTCACGCCGCCGATTTCGGACCGCAATCCCTACCGCGTGTCGAAAACCGCCTGGCGGGCACCGAGTAGGATGCGTGCTCGCGTCGCCGATCGACACCGAGCAACGTCGAAGTGTCACAGGTGCTTCGCCAGCCATCAGCCAAACTCGAGTCGAGAGTGCTGGGAACAAAGTCAAGCCACGATCTGCGGCAATCCGCGTCATCTACGGCAAAAAATCTTGGCTGACCTCGGCGGTTCAATCATTGCGAAAGTCCGGAGTCTAGAGTTGAGGGTCGAGAGCCAATCAAGGCTCCACTATTCCCTTCGTGTCGTCGTCCTCCCGTCGTGTCGTTGTGGTGAAAAAACTTAAAACACTACCGCCTTTTCGGCCTCGGGAAAAAGACTACCGCAGTCGCCCTTTCTTCCTCGCTAGCTCGGCGGTCTCCTTTGTTCTCCCCGCGGGCACCAAGCAGGACGCTTGGTCGACGGCGGCCTCAGTTGCTCCCTCCTGTTCAAAATGGAATGATTCAAAATCTGTGCCGATCGGCGTCATCTGCGGAAAAAAATCTCGGCGACCATGGCGATTCAAACTCTTCCTG
>CAWKBP010000018.1:0-119523 GCA_963847905.1 uncultured Planctomycetota bacterium
CCCGTACGTCGAGGGCGGCGCGAGCCACGCGGGCATCGACTGCTCGGGTCTGACGATGGTCGCGTACCAGGCGGTCGGCATCCAGCTCGTGCACTACGTCCCCACGCAGGACGCCGCCGCGACCACCATCCCCGACTCCGAGGCGAAGCCGGGCGACATGGTCGTCTACGACAACGAGGACCACGTCGGCCTGTACCTCGGCGACGGCCTCGTGCTGCAGGCCCCGCACCCGGGCGAGGTCGTCGACATCGTGCCGATGTACTCGGCCGCGCACCACTTCGCACGACTGCTGCCCGCCGGCTCCTGACGCCGGACGCCCGCGCCCGGCGGCGCGTCCCGTATCCTGGAGTGATGGCCACCGAGACCCGCACCCCGTTCGAGGAACAGCAGGCGGCACGCTCGGCCCGCCCGCAGGTGCGCCCGCGGACCGAGGGCTGGACCCAGGCCACCGACGGCGAGGGCCGCCCGCTCCTGCAGTTCGCCTCGCCCAAGCGCGGCAAGCCGCCGGAGCACCTCGCCGACCTGACCGTCGCCGAGCGCGAGGCCAAGGTCAAGGAACTCGGCCTGCCCGGCTTCCGTGCCAAGCAGCTGTCGACCCACTACTTCACGCACTACACGTCCGACCCCGAGCAGATGACCGACCTGCCGGCGGCCCAGCGCGACCAGCTCGTCGCGGGCATGCTCCCGCCCCTGCTGACCGAGACCCGGCGTCTCGCGACGGACAAGGGCGACACGATCAAGTTCCTCTGGAAGCTGCACGACGGCGCCCTGGTCGAGTCGGTGCTCATGCGGTACCCCGGACGGATCACGCTCTGCGTGTCGTCGCAGGCGGGGTGCGGCATGAACTGCCCGTTCTGCGCCACCGGGCAGCAGGGGCTGACGCGCAACATGTCCACCGCCGAGATCATCGAGCAGATCGTCCGTGCCAACGCGGCCATCGCGGCGGGGGAGCTCGGCGGTGATCCGCGCAAGGGCGGCAAGGACCGTGTCGACGCCGAGCGGGTGACGAACATCGTGTTCATGGGCATGGGGGAGCCCCTGGCGAACTACAAGCGCGTGATGGACGCCGTCCGCACCATGGTGGCCCCGCAGCCGCACGGACTCGGGATGAGCGCGCGCGGCATCACCGTGTCGACCGTGGGGCTGGTGCCCGCCATCAACAAGCTCGCCGACGAGGGCATCCCGATCACCTTCGCGCTGTCGCTGCACGCGCCGGACGACGAACTCCGCGACGAGCTCATCCCGGTGAACTCGAAGTGGAAGGCGGACGAGGCGATCGACGCCGCCCACAACTACTACGTCAAGACCGGCCGACGGGTCTCGATCGAGTACGCGCTCATCAAGGACATGAACGACCACGCCTGGCGCGCCGACCTGCTCGCCGAGAAGCTCAACAAGCGCGGCAAGGGCTGGGTGCACGTCAACCCGATCCCGCTCAACCCGACGCCGGGTTCGGTGTGGACGTCATCAGAGGTGCACGTGCAGGACGAGTTCGTCCGCCGGCTCAACGCCGCGGGCATCCCGACCACGCTGCGCGACACCCGCGGCAAGGAGATCGACGGCGCCTGCGGTCAGCTCGCTGCGGCTGAGTAGACACGGCGTCCGTCACGGACAGGAGGCACGGTGCGGGTCCGCACCGTGCCTCCCGTCGTTCCCGGGGTCGCCCCGGCACGCCGCGGACCGGCCAGTTCCCCGTCACCGCAGGGATGCACGGCGTTCACCCGCGATGCGACACGCCCGGGAGGAACCACGGTTGGCGGGCCCCCTGGGCCCTGTGTAAAGTAATCACTCGTTGCCGCTGAGGCGGAGAACGGAACGGCCGAGACGGTCACAGGGTGCAAACCCCGAGACGCAGTCCGGACGGGGTCCCGCTCAGGCAACCAGCTCCGGAGTTCGTCTCCGGTGGCACACCAAGAACGAATGCCTCTCTGGCGGAACCTCTCACGGGGTCGAGCGGGGGGTGCGTCTGGTCCTTGAGAACTCAACAGCGTGCACATTGTCAATGCCAATTTATTGACCTCGTGACTCTTCACTTCGGTGGGGGTTTCGGAGACAATTCCTTTTGGATTGAAGATTGTCAGTAGACAGTCAACAGTCAGAATCAACTCGCTGACACTTCGGTGTTGGTTGTAATTTTTTACGGAGAGTTTGATCCTGGCTCAGGACGAACGCTGGCGGCGTGCTTAACACATGCAAGTCGAACGATGATGCCCAGCTTGCTGGGTTGATTAGTGGCGAACGGGTGAGTAACACGTGAGTAACCTGCCCCTGACTCTGGGATAAGCGTTGGAAACGACGTCTAATACTGGATATGATCGCCGGCCGCATGGTCTGGTGGTGGAAAGATTTTTTGGTTGGGGATGGACTCGCGGCCTATCAGCTTGTTGGTGAGGTAATGGCTCACCAAGGCGACGACGGGTAGCCGGCCTGAGAGGGTGACCGGCCACACTGGGACTGAGACACGGCCCAGACTCCTACGGGAGGCAGCAGTGGGGAATATTGCACAATGGGCGAAAGCCTGATGCAGCAACGCCGCGTGAGGGATGACGGCCTTCGGGTTGTAAACCTCTTTTAGTAGGGAAGAAGCGAAAGTGACGGTACCTGCAGAAAAAGCACCGGCTAACTACGTGCCAGCAGCCGCGGTAATACGTAGGGTGCAAGCGTTGTCCGGAATTATTGGGCGTAAAGAGCTCGTAGGCGGTTTGTCGCGTCTGCTGTGAAATCCCGAGGCTCAACCTCGGGCTTGCAGTGGGTACGGGCAGACTAGAGTGCGGTAGGGGAGATTGGAATTCCTGGTGTAGCGGTGGAATGCGCAGATATCAGGAGGAACACCGATGGCGAAGGCAGATCTCTGGGCCGTAACTGACGCTGAGGAGCGAAAGCATGGGGAGCGAACAGGATTAGATACCCTGGTAGTCCATGCCGTAAACGTTGGGCGCTAGATGTAGGGACCTTTCCACGGTTTCTGTGTCGTAGCTAACGCATTAAGCGCCCCGCCTGGGGAGTACGGCCGCAAGGCTAAAACTCAAAGGAATTGACGGGGGCCCGCACAAGCGGCGGAGCATGCGGATTAATTCGATGCAACGCGAAGAACCTTACCAAGGCTTGACATACACCGGAAACGGCCAGAGATGGTCGCCCCCTTGTGGTCGGTGTACAGGTGGTGCATGGTTGTCGTCAGCTCGTGTCGTGAGATGTTGGGTTAAGTCCCGCAACGAGCGCAACCCTCGTTCTATGTTGCCAGCGGGTTATGCCGGGGACTCATAGGAGACTGCCGGGGTCAACTCGGAGGAAGGTGGGGATGACGTCAAATCATCATGCCCCTTATGTCTTGGGCTTCACGCATGCTACAATGGCCGGTACAAAGGGCTGCGATACCGTAAGGTGGAGCGAATCCCAAAAAGCCGGTCTCAGTTCGGATTGAGGTCTGCAACTCGACCTCATGAAGTCGGAGTCGCTAGTAATCGCAGATCAGCAACGCTGCGGTGAATACGTTCCCGGGCCTTGTACACACCGCCCGTCAAGTCATGAAAGTCGGTAACACCCGAAGCCGGTGGCCTAACCCTTGTGGAAGGAGCCGTCGAAGGTGGGATCGGTGATTAGGACTAAGTCGTAACAAGGTAGCCGTACCGGAAGGTGCGGCTGGATCACCTCCTTTCTAAGGAGCATCTGGTCAGTGCTGTCCACCGTCATGGTGGGTGGTCGCTGGTCCAGGCGCCCGATTCGGACCGACCGTGTCCGACGGGTAGCTCATGGGTGGAACATTGACAGTGCAGTGGGGAGCTGATGCTTCCGACTCTCAGTACGCCGCGCCTTCGGGTGTGGTTGGGACGGGTCGGGGTGGAGGGTCCTGCTGGTGCACGTTGTTGGGTCCTGAGGGACCAGGCTGCTGGTGACCTTCGGGTTGCCGGGGTTGGGCCGTACGGGTCGTGATGATCTGTGGGGGTCCTTCGATGGGCCACATGAAGCCGGCGGGTTCTGCTGGGGGAGTGTGGTGCCGATCGTATGTTGAGAACTACACAGTGGACGCGAGCATCTTAGATCGCTCGCAAGCATGCTCACCTTTCGGGTGGGTGTGGTTGACGAGTCGATCGCAATTTTAATCTTTGTGGTCAAGTTTCTAAGAGCAAACGGTGGATGCCTTGGCATCTGGAGCCGAAGAAGGACGTAGAAATCTGCGATAAGCCTCGGGGAGCTGATAATCGAGCTGTGAGCCGAGGATTTCCGAATGGGGAAACCCCGCCAGGCGTTTTGCGACCTGGTGACTCCCGCCTGAATATATAGGGCGGGTAGAGGGAACGTGGGGAAGTGAAACATCTCAGTACCCACAGGAAGAGAAAACAACATGTGATTCCGTGAGTAGTGGCGAGCGAAAGCGGATGAGGCTAAACCGATCATGTGTGATAGCCGGCGGGCGTTGCATGGTCGGGGTTGTGGGACACGTCGCTCAGTTCTGCCGGACTGGGGCGGTTACAGCGCATCATAGTCGAACCGGTTTGAAAGCCGGGCCGTAGTGGGTGCCAGCCCCGTAGACGAAATGGTGTTATGGCCGGATGTGTATCCCAAGTAGCACGGGGCCCGAGAAATCCCGTGTGAATCTGTCAGGACCACCTGATAAGCCTAAATACTCCCAGATGACCGATAGCGGACAAGTACCGTGAGGGAAAGGTGAAAAGTACCCCGGGAGGGGAGTGAAATAGTACCTGAAACCGTTTGCTTACAAACCGTCGGAGCACCCTTGTTGGTGTGACGGCGTGCCTTTTGAAGAATGAGCCTGCGAGTTAGTGATATGTGGCGAGGTTAACCCGTGTGGGGCAGCCGTAGCGAAAGCGAGTCTGAATAGGGCGATTGAGTCGCATGTCCTAGACCCGAAGCGAAGTGATCTATCCATGGCCAGGTTGAAGCGACGGTAAGACGTCGTGGAGGACCGAACCCACTTCAGTTGAAAATGGAGGGGATGAGCTGTGGATAGGGGTGAAAGGCCAATCAAACTTCGTGATAGCTGGTTCTCTCCGAAATGCATTTAGGTGCAGCGTTGCGTGTTTCTCGCCGGAGGTAGAGCTACTGGATGGCCGATGGGCCTCAACAGGTTACTGACGTCAGCCAAACTCCGAATGCCGGTGAGTGAGAGCGCAGCAGTGAGACGGTGGGGGATAAGCTTCATCGTCGAGAGGGAAACAACCCAGACTACCAACTAAGGTCCCTAAGCGTGTGCTAAGTGGGAAAGGATGTGGAGTTGCACAGACAACCAGGAGGTTGGCTTAGAAGCAGCCACCCTTGAAAGAGTGCGTAATAGCTCACTGGTCAAGTGATTCCGCGCCGACAATGTAACGGGGCTCAAGCACACCACCGAAGTTGTAGATTTCGCACTATAGACAAGCCTTCGTGGTTCAGTCGTGCGGAGTGGTAGGAGAGCGTCGTGTGGCGAGTGAAGCGGCGGAGTGATCCAGCCGTGGACGCTACACGAGTGAGAATGCAGGCATGAGTAGCGAAAGACGGGTGAGAAACCCGTCCTCCGAAAGACCAAGGGTTCCAGGGCCAGGTTAATCCGCCCTGGGTAAGTCGGGACCTAAGGCGAGGCCGACAGGCGTAGTCGATGGACAACGGGTTGATATTCCCGTACCGGCGAACAACCGCCCAAGCTAATCCAGTGGTGCTAAGAGTCCTAACCCGGTATGTCCGGATCCCTTCGGGGTGATGGTGACCGGTCTAACGCTCGACCCCATGCTGGTGCGGTTAGCGTATGAACAGGTGTGACGCAGGAAGGTAGCTGAGCCAGGCGATGGTATCCGTAAGGTGATCCTGGTGTAAGGATGTAGGGCTGACGATAGGCAAATCCGTCGTCTGTATGCCTGAGATCCGACGCGTACCCGTGAGGGGAAATCAGTGATCCTATGCTGCCGAGAAAAGCATCGACGCGAGGTTGCAGCCGCCCGTACCCGAAACCGACTCAGGTGGTCAGGTAGAGAATACCAAGGAGATCGAGAGAATCGTGGTTAAGGAACTCGGCAAAATGCCCCCGTAACTTCGGGAGAAGGGGGGCCGGACACGTGACCGGACTTGACTCCGTGAGCGTTGAAGGCCGCAGAGACCAGTGGGAAGCGACTGTTTACTAAAAACACAGGTCCGTGCGAAGTCGCAAGACGATGTATACGGACTGACGCCTGCCCGGTGCTGGAAGGTTAAGAGGAGGGGTTAGCCTTTGGGCGAAGCTCTGAATTTAAGCCCCAGTAAACGGCGGTGGTAACTATAACCATCCTAAGGTAGCGAAATTCCTTGTCGGGTAAGTTCCGACCTGCACGAATGGCGTAACGACTTCCCAGCTGTCTCAACCGCGAACTCGGCGAAATTGCACTACGAGTAAAGATGCTCGTTACGCGCAGCAGGACGGAAAGACCCCGTGACCTTTACTACAGTTTGGTATTGGTGTTCGGAGTGGCTTGTGTAGGATAGGTGGGAGACTGTGAAGCGGGCACGCTAGTGTTCGTGGAGTCATTGTTGAAATACCACTCTGGTCACTTTGGATGTCTAACGTAGGACCCTGATCGGGTTCATGGACAGTGCCTGATGGGTAGTTTAACTGGGGCGGTTGCCTCCCAAAGAGTAACGGAGGCGCCCAAAGGTTCCCTCAACCTGGTTGGCAATCAGGTGGCGAGTGTAAGTGCACAAGGGAGCTTGACTGTGAGACTGACAGGTCGAGCAGGGACGAAAGTCGGGACTAGTGATCCGGCAGTGGCTTGTGGAAGCGCTGTCGCTCAACGGATAAAAGGTACCTCGGGGATAACAGGCTGATCTTGCCCAAGAGTCCATATCGACGGCATGGTTTGGCACCTCGATGTCGGCTCGTCGCATCCTGGGGCTGGAGTAGGTCCCAAGGGTTGGGCTGTTCGCCCATTAAAGCGGTACGCGAGCTGGGTTTAGAACGTCGTGAGACAGTTCGGTCCCTATCCGCTGCGCGCGTTGGAAATTTGAGAAGATCTATCCCTAGTACGAGAGGACCGGGATGGACGAACCTCTGGTGTGTCAGTTGTTCTGCCAAGGGCACCGCTGATTAGCTACGTTCGGACCGGATAACCGCTGAAAGCATCTAAGCGGGAAGCCGTCTTCGAGATGAGATTTCCATGCACCTTGAGTGTGAGAGGCTCCCAGCAGACTACTGGGTTGATAGGCCGGATGTGGAAGCGGGGACTAACGACCCGTGGAGCTGACCGGTACTAATAAGCCGAAGACTTGACAACACAACTATTTCCTGGCCTTCGGGTCAGGGCTCGCGTCCACTTTGTGGTTCCCGACAGATGATCGGGAATCAAACTGAATACTTCAGCTAGCTGAAGGAACGAGTTTTTGATCCAGGTTTGGGTCGAAGGTGTTCCGGTGGTCATAGCGAGAGGGAAACGCCCGGTCACATTCCGAACCCGGAAGCTAAGCCTCTCAGCGCCGATGGTACTGCAAGGGGGACCTTGTGGGAGAGTAGGACGCCGCCGGACTCAATGTTGGTAACACCAGGGAACCCCTGACCATGACTGGTCAGGGGTTTTCTGCGTTCACCGGGCGTTATCGTGGTGCGTCATGGGGGATGAATGCTGCTGACCTGGTTCACACCGCTGGTGCTCGACCATGCCGATGGCCTCCCTCCGACAGTGTCGTTCGTGCTCGTCGTCGTGGCCTGGGCGTTGATCGTGTCGATCGCAGCTTCGGTCGTGGCGAGTGTCGCACGTACTGCGTTGTACGGAACGGAGTCGCGGCTTGAGCGGCGGTACCGTTCCCTGTTCACGCGCGAGCAGGGGGTCGTCTCGAACGACGGCGCGCACGGACTGGCGGATCGTGCGGTGCGCGAAGCCAGTGCGCTTGATCGCACGGTGGCTGTGCTGGACGTGTTCGGCGGTCACACTGTCTTCTTCCCGCACAGCATCAACCCGTTCCAGTTCTCCGCCCCGGGGCTCTGGGGTTGGGACTGGTCGTGAGTGTTTGGTCCTGGCCGGCGCTCTCTTCCTGGCGGCCGGTGGACGTCTGGGAGCGATGGGTTCGATTCGTGCCGGACTGGGACGACCTCAGGGGGGCGTTGCCGATCGCGATCGTCCTGGTCGGGCTCGTCGTGGTGGGGTCTCGGACGCCGCTGCTCG
This sequence comes from uncultured Planctomycetota bacterium, assembly GCA_963847905.1. Classification (GTDB taxonomy): domain Bacteria; phylum Planctomycetota; class Planctomycetia; order Pirellulales; family Lacipirellulaceae; genus DASYDU01. Next base: position 8,124 of record CAWKBP010000018.1, read on the forward strand.
ATCGGATACGCGCTCGGGACGAGGCCGCCAAGGACGCCAACCGGTTGCTGGCGCGGTGGTCGTTCGCCGCTGCCGAGCTCGCCTCGATCGCGCGCGAACGAGGCCGTGACGTCCATCGACTCAGCAGTGTGATCGTCGATGGACGGTGTGCTGCCCTGGTCCCGACGCTGTCGTACTCGATGGGGACGCTGTCGGACTCACGAGACGGCGATGGGTTCCGGGGCCGGGCTGTGCCGATCGCAACCGAGCTTGCCGACACGACGGCGTTGTCCAGCGCGATGGAGCAGGCCGAGACACTGAACGAGGAGATCCGGCGTCAGGGGTTGCGGTACGTGGCCTGGAACCTCATCCCGTCGGTCACGCCGTTCATCCATCGCGCTGGCGTCGACTGGTTGACGAGCACGCCGGCGCTGCGTCACCACTGGTACCTGGACGGGACGGGCCTGACGAGCATCGTCGAGGGGCGACTGTCCACGTGGGACCGGGACGGGTACGAGCGCGCTCGAAGTGGACCTCCTTCCAGCGCCGAACGCGCCATCGTCGATCTCGAGGCCAGCGCGGTCGGCCTGGACCTCCAGCTGAGCGTGTCCGCCGTGCAGCTGCAGTATCGAGCAGGATGTCTGGTCGTTGCACATGACCGGATCAGCCGACGGCTGCTCGGGAGCCCCTGGACGAAGCTCCTGAGCGTCGCCAAGAGCTGATCGGCCCGGGCTACTCGGAGGTCGTTGCGGCCCTCGTGTGCTGGTGGGATGCTTCGTCATTGCGACGCGGGGCCTTCAGGCGCAGGGTCGCGCCGAGTCCGATCACCAGGAAGCCGGCGGCCGAGAACGCGGCGGCGCGGGTGCCGTCCGAGAAGGCGACGGCCGCAGCGTCGCGGGTGTCTCCGGTGAGTGAACCGATCGCACCGCCCGAGGACTGCACGACGGCGTCTGCCACCTTCGAGGCAGCGGCTGCGGGTGCGCCGGCGTCCTGCAGGCGGTTCTCGAGAACGGTGCCGGTGGAGGTGAAGAGGACGGTGCCGAGGACGGCGATGCCGAGCGCGGAACCGATCTGGCGCGCCGTGCTCTGGGCTCCGGATGCCTCGCCACTGCGTTCGACGGGGACGTCCTGCAGCACGACGCCGGTGAGCTGCGCGGTCGCGAGGCCTACTCCGAAGCCGTAGACGAACAGGCAGGGGACGATCGCCCACCACATGGTCGTCGCGCTGATGACGAAGCCGATCGCCGCGACACCGACGATCTCGGCGCCGATGCCCATGCGCACGATGGGCAGGGCTCCGATGCGCTGGCCCACGGTCGCGGCGAACCCGCTCGCGACGAACGAGCCGATCGCCAGGGCCAGCAGCACGAGGCCGGTCTGGAGTGCCGAGTAGCCGAGGACGTTCTGCAGCCAGAGGGGGAGCGACAGGATGATGCCGAACTCGCCGAGCGACACGATGAGCGCGGCGATGGAGCCGTTGCGGAACGAGCCGATGCGGAACAGGTCGAGGGCGATGAGTGCGGACCGGCCGGACCGCTGGCGGCGGAGGGACCAACGCACGAAGGCAACGCCGGCGACGACGGACACGAGGAACGCGATGGGGATCGGGGAGATGCCCGTCGACCAGGACCAGTCGCCGATGGTCAGCGGGGTCGACGACGGGGTCCACCAGCCGTAGGTGCGGCCCTCGATCAGGCCGAACACCAGGGTGGCGCTCGCGACCACGGACAGCACGGCGCCGACGACGTCGATGCGACCGGCGTGTGCGGTGTCGCGGGACTCCTGCACGGCGTACACGAGACCGACCAGGATGACGGCGACGATCGGGACGTTGATGCCGAAGGCCCAGCGCCACGAGAAGTCGGTCGTCAGCCAGCCGCCGAGCAGCGGACCCACCGCCACCATGCCCCCGATCGTCGAGCCCCAGACGGCGAAGGCGATCCCGCGCTCACGCCCGGTGAACGTCGCGTTGAGGATCGACAGCGTCGTGGGCAGGACCATGGCGCCGCCGATGCCCTGCAGGATGCGCGACACGACGAGCAGGTCGCCCGTGGGGGAGAGTGCGGCGAGGACCGATGCCACGGCGAAGACGATCACACCCGTCGCCAGCAGACGACGGCGGCCGTAGCGGTCGGCAAGGGCCCCGAACACCAGCAGCAGGGCGGCGAAGACGAGCGTGTAGCTCTCCTGGACCCACTGCACGAGCGTCGAACCGATGTCGAGGTCGGCGACGATGCTCGGGATCGCCACGTTCACGATGGTCGAGTCGACGATGATGAGCGCCACGGCGAGGCTGATCACGACGAGGCCGATCCAGCGGCGGCGGTCCGGTGCAGGTGTGGTGGTCACGGTGGGGTCCTTCCAGATGCTCAGCATGCTGACGATGTGACGCTACACCCCGGTGAGGTCGGCGGTTGCTGGGTGGACGCCTGGGAGCCGCCTGCGGTCGCCCGGTAGAACGGAGGGGTGAAGGTCGTCGGAGTACAGCAGTTCGGAGGGCCCGAGGCCCTCGCCGTCCACGAGGTGCCGGAGCCGCACGCGGGAGCCGGCTCCGTCCGGATCCGGGTGCAGGCGTTCGCGGTGAACCCCACCGACACGGGCGTCCGCGCGGGGGAGCGGGACAGCTCCCAGGCGTCGGCGCCGTACGTGCCCGGGATGGACGCCGCCGGGGTCATCGACGAGGTCGGACCCGACGTGTCCGGCTGGCAGGTCGGGGACGCGGTGATGGCCATGGCGCTGCCGCTCAGCACGCACGGCGGGGCCTACGTCGAAGAACTCGTCGCCCCGGTCGGCTCGTTCACGCACGTGCCGAAGGACACCTCGATCGAACTGGCCTCGACCGTGCCCATGAACGGGTTCACGGCGATCCGCATCCTCGAGCTCGCGGGGGTGCAGCGCGGCGGGACCCTGGCCGTCACCGGTGCCGCGGGCCTGCTCGGCAACTACCTGGTGCAGCTCGCGAAGGCCGAGGGCATCACGGTCATCGCCGACGCCGCACCCAAGGACGAGGCGCTGGTCCGCTCGCTGGGGCCGGACCACGTCGTGCCGCGCGGAGACGGGTTCGCCGACGCCGTCCTGGCGATCGTCCCCGAGGGCGTCGACGCACTCGCCGACGCTGCCGTCCAGCGCGACGTCGTCGTGCCCGCTGTGCGTGACGGTGGTGCGTTCATCGACGTGCGGGGCTGGGAAGGCAACGGCGCCGAGGGCGTCCGGTTCGAGCAGGTGATGGTGTTCGGGGAGTACCGCTCGTTCGACAAGCTCGAGCGGCTGCGGCACGCGCGTCGAGGGCGGCACGATCACGCCGCGGGTGGCCGAGGCGCTGCCGGCGTCCCGCGCGTCCGAGGCGCACGAGCGCCTCGAGGCAGGTGGGACGCGGGGACGGTTCGTACTGACCTGGTGATGCTCGGGGGATCGGCATGACACTCGGTAGGGCGCGAGAGGATTCGCCACGCGTGATCCGACGACGGACGCACCGATGACCCGGCACGTGCCGTGGGATCCGTGGCCCGACCCGCGGTGGGAAGCGCTCGTCATCGTCGGGGCCCTGGTCGTCGAGGTCCCGGTCGGCTGGACGGCATCGACGACGGCGTGCGGCGTGCGGCTCGACCGTGTGGACGGCGCGGTGTCGATCGGTCTCCGAGCGACGTCCGGGTCGCCCGTCGAGGACGCACGTCGGGTGCTGGCTGCTCGGCCAGACGCGATGCTGCTGGAGGCCACGACCGACCGGATCCTGCTGGCGCTGCCGGAGGCCGATGACGTCGTCGTGCGCGAGTATCGGTTCGCCGACATCGCTGGCGACCACATCCGGATCGACGTGCAGTGCTCCGTGCGGGACTGGCCCGCGACGTCCGAGCTCGTCGACGGCATGCTCGAGTCCCGGTGGTCCACGCTGGGCACAGAGCCAGGCCGTCGGGCTGCCGGAGATGGTTTCGCCGAATCACACGTCGAGATGGACGGTGCCTGGGCGCTCTACGAGGCATGGGTGAAGATCCAGGCGGGGCAGGCGGAGACGGCGCTGGTCTACGCGTTCGGCAAATCGTCCCCCGGCGATCTGCCCGAAGTGCTCGCGACGCAGCTCGATCCGTACGTCGTCGCGCCGCTCTGGCCCGACGCGGTGTCGCTCGCCGCGTTGCAGGCGCGCGCATGGATGGAGAAGACGGGCGGAGCGAGCGCGACCTCGCCGAGATCGCGGTCCGCTCACGGCGCGACGCCAAGGCGAATCCGAACGCCACGATCTCGGGAGACTACGAAGTCGCGAAGCTGCTCGGCGGGCCGTACGTCGCCGCGCCGCTGCGCGCGCACGACTGCGCGCCGATCTGCGACGGTGCGGTCGCCGTGGTGCTCGCGGCGGGCGATCGCGCGCGCAAGGCGTGCAAGCGACCGGCGTGGATCCGCGGCATCGACCACCGCATCGAGCCGCACGGACTCGGCATGCGCGATCTCACGGTCTCCGCGTCGACGCGCATGGCTGCCGAGAAAGCGGGCGTCGGCAAGGCTCCCGTCGACATCGCCGAGCTGCACGCGCCGTTTACGCACCAGGAGGCGATCCTGCGCGACGCGCTCGGGCTCGGTGCCGGCGTCGCGATCAACCCGTCGGGCGGCGCGCTCACGGCGAATCCGATGATGGCGGCCGGCCTCGCGCGGATCGGCGAAGCCGCAACGCGCATCAGCGCCGGCGGTGCTCGTCGCGCCGTCGCGCACGCGACCTCGGGTCCGTGCCTGCAACAAAACCTCGTCTGCGTTCTGGAGGGAGAGTGATGGCCGAACTCTGCGCCGTCGCCGGCATTGGACAAACCAACTACTCCGCGCGTCGCGACGACGTGTCGATCGCGGGCCTGCTGCGCGAGGCCGCGACGCGTGCACTCGAAGACGCCGGCATGGACTGGCCCGACATCGAAGCCGTCGTCGTCGGCAAGGCGCCGGACATGTTCGAAGGCGTGATGATGCCGGAGCTCTATCTCGCCGACGCCCTCGGCTGCAGTGGCAAGCCGATGTTGCGGGTCCATACAGCCGGCAGCGTGGGCGGTTCGACGGCGATCGTCGCCGCGAGTCTGGTGCAGGCGGGAATCCACGAGCGCGTGCTCACTGTTTCGTTCGAGAAGCAGTCGGAGAGCAACGCGATGTGGGCACTCACGGTGAAGACGCCGCTCCAGGCGTCCGTGGTCGCGGGCGCAGGCGGCTACTTCGCGCCGCTGGTGCGCTCGTACATGAACCGGTCGGGGGCGCCCGACGACACGGGAATCCGCGTCGCGCTGAAGGATCGCCGCAACGCGCTGAAAAATCCATACGCGCATCTGCGCGACCCCAACATGAGCTTCGACGCGATCGCCGGTTCGCCGATGCTCTGGGATCCCATCCGCCTGCACGAAGCCTGCCCGTCCTCGGACGGTGCCTGCGCCCTGGTGTTGACGTCGGAGCGCAGCGTCCGAAAGACGCAACACAAGCCGGCGTGGATTCACGCCACCTCGATGCGCAGCGAGCCGACGCAGTTCGCGGGGCAGGAGAAGGTGAACCCGCAAGCCGGTCGCGATTGCGCGGCGGACCTCTACAAGAAGGCGGGCATCACCAATCCGCGCGAGCAGATCGACATGGCCGAGATCTACGTGCCGTTCTCCTGGTTCGAGCCGATGTGGATGGAGAACCTCGGCTTCGCGGCGGAAGGCGAAGGCTGGAAGATGACGTACGAGGGCGCGACCGCGCTCGACGGCGACATGCCGATCAACTGTTCCGGCGGCGTGCTCTCGAGCAATCCGATCGGCGCGTCGGGCATGATCCGCTTCGCCGAAGCCGCGATGCAGGTGCGCGGTCAGGCCGGAGAACACCAGGTCGACGGCGCGAAGATCGCGCTGGGCCACGCCTACGGCGGCGGTTCGCAGTTCTTCTCGATGTGGATCGTCGGCGCCGAGAAGCCCTGAAGGATCGGCCGGAGCGAGGCCGGCATCGTGTTCGTCCCGCGTTTCTGACACGGAGCGCCGCAACTTGAACCTGGACCTTACGGAACTCCGCACTGCGATCGCCGGCGCTCCCGCGCTCGAGCGGCGCGCGAACCAATGCGCGAACGCGCTGCGCGCGCGGGGCGTCGCCGCCGGCGACGCCGTCGGCCTCTACCTCTTGGGCGGTACCGCCTGTGCCGAGGCAACGATCGGCTGTCTCGCGATCCACGCGGTCCCGTTCGACGTGGAAGCTTGCGAAGCGGTGGACGCGTTGCACGCGCAGCTCGACGGCGCGGGCGCCGTCGCCGTGATCCACCACCGCCGTTTCGCGTCGCGACTCGCCGCCGCGCGCGCGCGGCTGCCGAAGCTGCGCGTGCTGCTCTCGATCGACGATGGCAGCGGTGCGGATCTCAGCGGTGCGGGTTCCGAGGACTTCGACTCGGCACTCGCCGGCGCAAACCCCGATCGCAACGCTTTTGAAGGTCGGAGCGGCACTTCGTAGCGCCCGGTCGAGACCCGGAGGAAAGATGGCGGATCACGGATTCTGGAACTACGCGGCGAAGGACCCGAAGGCGCTGGCACTGGTCGAACCGGACGGTCGCGAGTGGACGCGCGGCGAACTCGTCGCGTCGTGCAATCGCATCGTGCACGGTCTGCGCGCGCTCGGTCTCGGCAAGGGCGACGTCGTCGCGGCCGTGTTGCCGAACGACGCCGCGATCATCGAGCTCTACCTCGCCGTCGCGCAGGCCGGCATGTACCTGGTGCCGATCAACTGGCACCTGACGGCGCCCGAGATCGCGTACATCGTGCAGGACTCCGAGGCGAAGGTGCTCGTCGCGCACGAGCGCTTCGGCGACGCCTGCACGAAGGCCGTGGCCGAAGTGGGTTTCGCCGCGGAGCGATGCTTCGCAGTCGGCGCGATCGACGGCTTCCGTCCCTTCGCCGAACTCTCCGCCGGCCAGCCCGACACGACGCCGTCGGATCGCGTCGCCGGCGCGGTGATGAACTACACGTCGGGCACGACGGGTCGTCCCAAGGGTGTGCGCCGGCCGCTTCCGCCGATCGACCCGGACACGGCCGCGACGCTCGGGACCGGCTTCTTCGCGATGTTCGGGGTGAAGGCGGAGGACGGGAACGTCCACCTCTGCGGCTCGCCGCTCTACCACACCGCGGTGTTGGTGTTCTCGTCGACGTCGCTGCACTTCGGCCACGCCGTGGTGCTGATGGAGCGCTGGACGCCCGAGGGCTGCCTCGAGGCGATCCAGAAGTACCGCGTCTCCACGAGTCACATGGTGCCGACGCAGTTCCACCGCCTGCTCGCGCTGCCCGAGGCGGTGCGCGCGCGCTACGACGTCTCGTCGACGCGCTGCATGGTGCACGCCGCGGCGCCCTGCCCGGTGGACGTGAAGAAGCGCATGATCGAGTGGTGGGGCCCTGCGATCTGCGAGTACTACGCCGCGACGGAGGGCGGCGGCACGCTGGTCGGGGCCGAAGAGTGGATGACGAAGCCAGGCACCGTCGGTCGCGCCTGGCCCGGCGCCGAGATCCGCATCTACGACGACGCCGGCAACGTCCTCGCGGCCGGGCAGATCGGCACCGTCTACATGAAGCTCGGCATGGCCGACTTCGAGTACTACAAGGACAAGGACAAGACGCGGAAGAACCGCATCGAGAACTTCTTCACGGTCGGCGACATCGGCGTGCTGGACGAGGATGGCTACCTGTTCCTGCGCGACCGCAAGGCCGACATGATCATCTCGGGCGGCGTCAACATCTATCCCGCCGAGATCGAGAACGAGTTCCTGTCGCATCCAAAGGTCGGCGACGTCGCGGTCTTCGGCATCCCGCACGAGGAATGGGGCGAAGAGGTGAAGGCGGTGATCGAGCCCGCGGCCGGTGTCAAACCCGGCCCCGACTTCGAGCGCGAACTGCTCGACTGGTGCAAGGACCGCCTGGCCAAGTACAAGACCCCGAAGACGATCGACTTCATCGCCGAGATGCCGCGCGATCCCAACGGCAAGCTCTACAAGCGCAAACTCCGCGACCCCTACTGGCAAGGCCGCGAACGCAGCATCTGACCGTTGCTTTGGGGACGTTCCTGCCCGTTGCTTTTGTTGCTTCGAGGAACGTCCCCAAAGCAACAGGCGAGCGGCGACCGAGACCGGAGCGCATCGCAACTTCGAAGCGGGTATTCCGTTTCCCGCGTAGCGAGCCGTAGGCGAGCGGCGAGGATCATTGAGATGGACTTTGCCTTCAGTGACGAACAGGACGAATTCCGGGCCGTCGTGCGGCGCTTCATCGAGGAGCGCTGGTCGACGACGGACGGGCGCAAGCTCGCCGAGACACCGGCGGGTTTCGACCGCGGCGTCTGGAAGCAGATGGCGGAGGAGCTGGGGCTGCACGGGCTCGCGCTACCCGAGGCAGTCGGAGGACAGGGCTTCGGCTTCCTCGAACTGGGCATCGCCCTCGAAGAGATGGGGCGACAGCTCGCAGGCGGGCCGTTTCTCGCCAGTGCCGTCGTCGCGGTGCATGCGATCGAGCACGCCGCGAGCGAAGCGCAGCGGGCGGAGCTGCTGCCCGATCTCGCCAGCGGCGCGACGATTGCGACGCTCGCGATGCTCGAGGCGTCGGGGCGCCACGACGCTTCCGGAATCGCCGCGACGGCCCGCCGCGACGGCGCCGGCTACCGCGTCACGGGTCGCAAGATCGGCGTGCTCGACGCGCAGAACGCGGACCTGCTGCTCGTCGCCGCGCGCGAGGCCGGCAGCGCGGGCGAGGCGGGGGTTTCGCTATTCGCGGTGCGATCCGACGCCGACGGTGTGGACGTGAAGGTGACGGACGGCCTCGACCTCACGCGCAAGCTCGCCGAAGTCGAGTTCGCCGACGCCGCGGCGGCTCTTCTCGGTGACGCCGGTGCTGCCTGGCCTGCGATCGCGCGCACACTCGACCTCGGCGCGATCGCGGTGGCGGCCGAGTCGGTCGGCGCCACCGCGCGTTGTCTCGAAATGGCGGTCGACTACGCGAAGTCCCGGTTCCAGTTCGCGCGCCCGATCGGTTCGTTCCAGGCGATCAAGCACAAGACCGCCGAAGTCATGCTGGAGCTGGAGTCGGCGCGCTCGGCCGCGTACTGGTCGTGGTGGGTGGCCGCGCAGCCCGGCGTTGCGGCAGCGGACCTGGCCGAGGCCGCGAGCGTCGCCAAGGCGACCTGCAACGACGCCTTTCTGCGCGCCGCCGCGGAGAACGTCCATATCCACGGGGGTGTGGGTTTTACCTGGGAATTCGACTGCCATCTCTTCTACCGGCGCGCCAAGAGTGCGGAGTTCCTGTTCGGGGATCCGATCTGGCACCGCGCGCGACTCGCCGACCAACTCGGTTTCTGAGCCCCCGCCCGCCCTAGGGACAGGCAACGGGTGCGCGGCCCCTGCAAGGGCTGCGAATTCCGTTGCGCCCTTGGTACGTTCCCGCCCCAACTCAAGGGAGCGCCACATGTGCGTTTCGGGCGACCAGCGCGGCTCATTCACGCGGCGGGCAACCGCCTTGCGTGTTCTCCTCCTTGCCCTGGCGTCGGCGACCGGTGTTCCGGCCGCCGCCCAGGTGCCCGTCGGCGACAACCCCGTCGATCTGGTGACCGATCCGCTCACCAACCGCGTGTTCGTCGCCAACCAGGACGACGACACCGTCACCGCGTTCGACGCGGTCACCTGGGACTCGGCGACGATCGACGTTGGGAACCAGCCGCTCGGGCTGGCCATCGACTCCGCGCGCGGGTGGGTATTCCTGGTGAACGGGGGCGGCGACGTCGACGTGATCGATGCGGACGATCTCGGGGTCCAGTCCATCGCGCTCAGCGGCGCGCAGAGCCGCATCGTCGTGAATCCCACCAGCGGCGACATCTTCGTCGGTCACGACGCCGCCGGGCCCAAACTCGTGCGGATCGACGGCGCAACGCTCAGCCAGGTCCAGCCTGCCGTCGCCGTCACGGGAAGCGGCAGCCCGTTCCTCGCGGTGGATTGGGTCGCGAATCGCGTCTGGGCGACCGCCGGCGCCGCCAATGCCGACATCTTCGACGGCTCGACGCTCGCGATGGGCAGCGTCGTCGTGCCCGCGGCTGCCGGCCCGATCGCACTCGATCCGGTGAACGACGAGGTCTGTCTCGCGACACCGGCCGACGACGGGATCGCGCGCATTCTCGGCACGGCCTTCGACCAGACGATCCCGACGGGTGGCGATCCCAGTGCCGTCGTGATCGACCCGATCGCCGTGCGCACCTACGTCGTCGATTCGGTGAGCCACGAGGTGACGCTGATCGCCGGCGATCTTTCGACCCAGACGGCCTCGATCGGGGAGGCGACCGGCGCCGTCGCCGCGAACCCGAATACCGGTCAGCTCTATGTCGCGACGCCCGGGAGCAACCAGATCGCCGTCGTGAACGGCACCAACGTGAGCAAGTCGGCGATCGGCAATTCGCCGTCCAGCGTCGCGGTGAACCCGGTGAACAACCGCATCTTCGTCGCCAACGCCGGCAGTGACGACGTCAGCATCCTGGACGGCGGCGTGCTCCAGTCGCTTTCCCTCGCGGTGGGCGTGCGCCCGAACGCGGTCGCCGTGGATCTCATCGCGAACCGGATCTACGTCACCAACAGCGGCAGCGACAGCGTTTCAGTCATCGATGCCAGCGACAACTCTCTCGAGACGGTCGCGGTCGGCGATCACCCGATCGCGGTCGCAGTCGACCCGGTCGCCGGCCGCGCCTACGTCGCCTCCGACGACGACGACGCCGTCACCGTGGTCGAGGGCGCGCTCGCGACGGCGACGATCGCCACGGGCGACCATCCGAGTTCGATCGCGGTCGATCCGGCGCGCGGGATCGCCTACGTCGCCAACACCGACGACGACAGCGTCACCGTGATCCGCGGTAGCAGCCTCACCACCGCCACCGTGGCGGTCGGCGACCGGCCCGTTGCACTCGCCGTCGACTCCGCCGCGAACCGCGTGTTCGTCGCCAACCAGGGCTCCGACAGCGTCACGGTGATCGACGGCGCGAATCTCCACACGCAGACTGTCGCGGCCGGCGACGCGCCGTCCGGCGTCGCGGTGAACCCGAAGACCGGAACCGCCTACATCGCGAACTTCGGCAGCGACGACGTCACCCGGCTTGCCGGCGACACGCTCGGCACGGTGTCGATCCCCGTCGGCGCGGGACCGCGAGCGGTCGCGGTCGACGCGGCGCTCGATCGCATCTACGTCGCCAACTCGCTCGCGGGCAGCGTCACGATGATCGACGGCGCGACCGACTCGACGATCGACATCAGCGTCGGTCGGGGTCCCGTCGGGATCGCCGTCGAGGCTGCGGGCAATCGCATCTTCGTGGTGCGGCGAGACGGGCTTTCGCTGATCGACGGCGTCGCGCGTACCTCGCGGTCGGTCGCTTCGGATGTCGGTAGCTGCATCGGGATCCCGCTGACGCCGGCGGTGAACCCGGTCACGCGCAACGTCTACATTCCGGGTTGTCAGGGCGGCGCGGTTGCCGTGATTTCCGAGAACCGCCAGCCGATCCCGCTCAGCGTCGACGTATCGGGCGTCATGGACTCGATCACCGCGAGCACGACTCCCGAACTCCACTTCGACGCGGAGAGCACGTTCGCGCCGACGGCACCCGCGATCAGCGGGATCTACTACCAGGTCGACTCCTGGATGGGCCCGTGGCTGGCGGCGGCGCAAGGCGCGAGCGGCAGCGCGACGCTCGCGGCGCTCACGCCCGGCGAGCACGTCGTCTACGCCTTCGCGATCGACGGACACGAGGCGGCGTCGGGCGCGAGTTCGGCCTCGGCGGCGCTGGTTGGGGCGATCGCTTCCTATCCCGTCGTGGTCACGCCGGAACCGGCTGCGGTCGCCGCCGTGGGCACGGCGCTGGCAGCGCTGGCGGCGGTGGCGCGGCGGCGCGCAGGGCCGCGAGAGTCGTAGGCCCCGATCGAGCACTGCTCCGTTCGCTCCGAGGAGAGCCGAGCGGACGTGGATGCGGGTGAGAACGCGCTCGCCGAGGCGGTGATCGGCGCGCTGCACGCACGGACGCTCTGTATCGCGCGCTGCGACGAGCGCCGGATCCTCGCGCGAAAACCCGGCTAGACCTCGACGCCCAGCGCCGCAAATGCGCGCGCGGCCTGCCCGGCCCAATCCCGATTGGCTGCGGGGCTCGCGGGGCTCGGATGCGGAATCCGCCCGATCGGAACGTCGAGGCCCGCAAGCGCTTCGCGCGCACGGGCTTCGGCGAAATGGCCGACGCCGACCACGATGCGCGGTTGCAGCATCTCGATGGTCTGGCGCAGTGCGCGATTGCACGCGCGTTCGAGGGGGGCGCGCTCCGCAGCGGGCAGCTTGTCGGGTGTGCGATTGCGACCACTCGATTCGAGAAAGAGCAATGGGCAGTAGTTGGCCACGAAGAAGCGCGCGAAGAAGCGCTCGGGCTTCTCGAAGCGATCGCGCGCAAAGCCCCAGAGCCGCTGGCCGGAGACCTCGCGCCGCTTGCACGCGAATCCCTCGACGGGTCGCTTCGGATGTTCGCGCGCGGGTCTGCCGACGGGTGCCTCGATCCGCAGCCAATCGCGAACCAGCTCGACCTCGCCGAACGGGACACCTGTCTGCGCCATGCCGAAGGGGCCCGGGTTCATCCCGAACAGCACGACCTCCTTCGGACCGCGTCCGTAGCGCGTGACGTATTCGCGGTACGACGCCTTCGCATACTCGAGAGGCTGGTAGACGTGCGTGACGGGCGCCGCGAAGCGCAGCTTCGCGAGTGAGCGCCGCAGCTCGTCGGCAACCGCGACGAGATCGCGCGGCGCGCTAGTGCGCGGCATCGCCGACCAGCACCGGCACGCTGAAGAAGCCGAAGTGTCCCTTGGGTTCGTCCTCGTAGCTCACCACCACGACTCCCCAGTTCGTGGCACCGGGCGGGCTCTCGGCGGGGCTCATCTTGGCGAGAGCGGCGGCGTAGTCCGCCGTCGGCTTGGCGGTGACGTTGCCGCTGGTGTCGACGACGATGCTCCAGCCCGTCGGTGCAAAGAAGTGCGTCGCGGCCGCGCGCGTCACGTCCTCGGCCGGGAGCCCCGGCGGCACCATCGCCACCGAGAGCGAGGCCCGCGCGCCCTTTGCGAGCCGCAGCGGATTCGCCTCGGAGAGCGGGGCGCCGCCGCTGTTCACGATCAGCCCCACCGTCTGCTTCGGCTTGCCCCCGTAGAACTTGTATTGCTCCGGTACGAATCCCTTCGGCGAGCCGACGCCGAAGCGGATCGGAACCGAGGAGATCGTCGTGTTCGAATCGCGCTTATACACCGCGAAGTGAAGATGGGGTCCTGCGGTGAGACCCGTATTGCCGCTGCGTCCGATTGTGTCGCCCTGCTTCACCGCCTGCCCCACATGCACCGGAACGCCCTTCGCGAGGTGTTCGTAGACCGCGAAGGTGCCGTCGGCGTGCAGCACGATGACGTTGTTCGCATGCCGGGCGAAGCGATCCTCGAGGCCGCCCCCGCTGAATCCGTCGTGCACGCGCGCGACGGTGCCATCGCGCGCAGCCACGACGGGCGAACCGGTCGGCATCGCGAAGTCGAAGGCCTGGGACTCCTGGCCCTGATGCGTGAAGGGACCGTTCACACCCTGCGACACCATGCTCGGCATCTCGAGCGGGAACGGCAGCCGGTAGCGAACGCTGTCGTCGTGGACCGCGCCCAGCGGAGCGAAGTCGCTGTCGGCGGCCCGGACTTCGTCCATCAGCCGATTGAAGTACGCCTCGCGCGGCTCGTTCGGTCGCGCGCCGACCTTTGCGGCGAGTGCCAGCGCCTTGGCGTCATACCGGCCCGGCGGCTCGTGGAACTCCCTCGCCCAGTCGGCGATCCAAGCTTCACCCTGCGCTTCGATCGGACCGGACGGAGGGGGCAGCGGCGGCGGCACGACGTGATACCCGGCCGCACGGGCCTGTGTCGCGATCGCCATCGCCAGCAGAACGGCCAGCATCGATCGCGTCATGTTTCCTCCTCGGCCCACGGGTCGAGCTTCCAGGCGCCGCGCCGCGTCGGCGCCGTCAGCGAGCGCTGCAACGCGGCAAGAAAGCGCCGGCGCGTCCACTCGCGCGCGCCGAAGCGCGCCAGGTGGTCGGTGTGGACCTGGCAATCGATCAGGTCGAATCCCCACGCGGCGAGCTGCCGGACCAGCACCGCGAACGCGATCTTCGAGGCGTCGGGTCGATCGGCGAACATCGACTCGCCGAAGAACGCGCTGCCCAGCGAGACGCCGTAGAGACCGCCGACGAGTTCGCCCTGCTGCCAGGTCTCAGCCGAGTGCGCAAAGCCGAGTTCGTGCAGACGCACATAGGCGTCGGCCATGGCACAGGTGATCCAGGTTCCGGCTTCGCCGCGCCGGGGAACTTCGGCGCAGCGGTCCACGACGCGCTGGAAGGCGGTATCGAGTCGCACCTCGAAGGCGCCGCGTCGCAGCGTCTTGCGCAGGCTGCGCGACACGACGAGTTCGGCCGGCTTCAGGACCATGCGCGGGTCGGGCGAGAACCAGAGCAGCGGTCGCTCGACGAGTGGCCACGGGAAGATGCCGCTCGCATAGGCGAGCAGCAGGCGATCCGGCGAGAGGTCACCGCCGACTGCGAGCAGCCCGGACGCCTCCGCCTCTTCGGGCGGAGGGAACGCGAGCGCGTCGCCGAGGCGGTAGACCGGCACGGCGCCAAGATAGCGATGGATCGTCCGTCGCTATGCAGTGGTCGCACCGCGGCGCATGCGCAGCGGCGGAAAGAACGCGAACCAGATCCCGATCGCGGCGGCGAGGCCGAAGGCGGCCTGCAGCAACAGCAGCACGGGATGGATTCTCTCGGGCTCGACGAAGCGGTTCACCACCCCGAGGAGATGGATGCCGACGGCGCCGCTGCCCGCGATGCCCCAGAGCAGGAAGCGCCGGGCGATCTCCGCGCTGCCGAGACCGATCCGCATGCGACGCTGCAGCATCGCGTGGAAGCGAAACGACTCGTAGACGCTCCATCCGTAGCTGAGGCTACTACCGGCCGTGAAGCTCCAGAACACGAAGTTGCTGGCCGGGAATTGCGCGAGGTGGAGAACGCGGCTGCCGAGCGAGGCCGCGAGCATCCCGCCGACGGCTGCAAGAACCAACAGCGGCCAGCGATCCGAAGGTCGGAAGATGCGCCAGGTGCCGAACGCCAGCGCGACGGCACCGGCACTCGCCGCCGTGACACCCATCAGCATCACGATCGGAACCATCGACTGCGGGAAGACGCGCAGTCCGAAGGCGAGCACGATCAACCCATAGCCGCAGCCACCGCCCGCGAAGAACGCCGAGCCGATCGCCAACTCGGGCGTCTCGCCGGTTCGCATCGCGACCGCGAGCAAGCGCAGGCCGACCACGAAACTCGCGGTGACGAAGGAACCGAAGCCGATGATCGCGAGCATCCCCAAGATCGGGTCTCCGCGACGTGCATCGGTTCGCCGCAGGCCTGCCTTGAGGCTGGGGATTTCAGGAGCGCGGGATCTTCTCGAAGGCGACGTCGCGGTCCGTGCGGGGTTCGCGCGGCAGTCCGAGCACCCGTTCGGCGACGACGTTCTTCTGGATCTCGTCGGTCCCACCCGCGATGTGCAGCGACGGCGCGATCAAGAACTGGTGCTGCCAGGCGCCGACCCGCTGCAAAGCATCCGGACCTGCGAGCCGCAGGCCGAGTTCGGCGCCGAGCGTGAGGATACGGCCGAGCGCCAGCTTCATCACCGACGACTCGGCATCCGGCATCACACCGCGCCCGAGCTTGGTGACGACGCGCGCATTCAGCAGGTCGAGCGTCTTGTTCCAGGTGTAGAGGCGCGCGAGCTGGTCGCGCGTCACGCCGTCGAGCCGCTCCTTGTTTTCGCGCGCGAAGGCGGCGAGATCGTCGAACGAGAAGAAGCCGCCGGTACCGCCGAGTGCCATGCGCTCGTTGAGCAGCGTCGTCATCGCGGCGCCCCAACCCGCGCCGGCCGGGCCGAGCCGGCTCGTGTCGGGGATCCTCACTTCGTTCAGGAACACGTCGTTGAAGTGCGAGCCACCCGACATCTGTCGCAGCGGGCGGATCTCGACGCCGGGCGCGCGCATGTCGAGCAGGAAGTAGGTGATGCCCGCGTGCTTCGGCACGCTGGGATCGCTGCGCGTCAGCAGGATGCCGAAATCGGCGTAGTGCGCGCCGGAGCACCAGGTCTTCTGCCCCGTCACCACCCAGTGATCGCCGTCCTTGACCGCGCGCGCTGCGAGCGCTGCGAGATCCGAGCCCGCGCCCGGTTCGCTGAAGAGCTGACACCAGATCTCGTCGCCGCGCGCCAGCGGCTCGAGATAGCGCGACTTCTGCTCGGCGCTGCCGTGGGCGATGATCGTCGGTCCCGCCATCGCGGTGCCGACCACGAAGATCGACTCGCCGAGACCGAGGCGAACCAGTTCCTGGTTCCAGATGATTGCCTCGATCGGGCCGAGCCCGCGCCCGCCGAACTCCCGCGGCCAGAGGATGGCGCCCCAACCGTTCTCGTAGAGCGTGCGCTGCCAGGCCTTCGAGCCCGTGAGCAGCGCGTGCTCGTCGACGTCGTCGTCGAACGGGTGCGCCCACTTCGCCGGCTTATTGGCCTCGAGGAACGTCCGCGCCTCCGCGCGGAACGCAGCTTCTTTCTCGGAGTCGCGGAAGTCCATCGCGGAATTAGAACACGTTTCAGAAACGTTTTCCAGCGGCCGGCGCGGCGGGCCCGCCTACTTCAAGCGCGTGCTCCCGAAGTTTTCGGAGTACTGCGGTGCGGTGCCGGCGACCTCATCCCAGGGTGCCTTCGAATCCACGAAGATGTGGCCCGCTACGCGAACGCCGGGATCCGAGTCGAGGAGGCCTGCGGGAATCCAGTACGCCCCGCCGTCGGGCCGCAGCTTCGGGAGCGGCGATCCGCAGATCGCACAACGCCACGGACCCCAACCCGACGGAAGCTCGAACTTGACGATCTGGTCCGCACCGCGGATCCACTGGAAGCGATCCAGGCCCGCGATCAGCGTCGCATTCGACGCGACCCCGGACACCTTGCGGCACAGCGAGCAGTGGCACATTCCGATGTCGGTGGTCGGGCCGGTGATCTCGAAGCGAACCGCCCCGCACAGACAAGCGCCGGAAACCGCCATGCGTCACCTCCCTTGCGTGGAACTCCGCCCCGCTACCCCTTGTGCTTCGATTCCAGCGCAGCGATCGGCTTGTCGGTGAACAGGTAGTCCTTGAGTTCCTTCGCGAACCGCGAATCGTTGCGCCGGATCCATTCGAGCAGCATCGACGCGTGTTCCTTTTCCTCGTCCCGGTTGTGGGCAAGGATCGCCTTCAGCGCTTCGTCCTTGCACGCCTCGGCTCGCTGGTTGTACCAGTCCACGGCCTCGAGTTCTTCCATCAGCGACTGGATGGCTCGATGCATGTCGCGCGTTGCGTCGCTGAGGTCGCCGACCTCCTCGTGAAAGCCCTCGTTCGCCATGGTTGTCTTGCTCTCCTCGACAGGTTGCGGTTCGGATGCGCCGACGGTGGCATCGCGATGAGCTGCCGGCCGTTCGACGAACTTATACCACCGGGTGACCCGCACTTCCCTCGACTCGAACCGGGATGTCGAAGACCAGGTGGATGTCCTCCGGCTCGAGCTCGAACAGCGCGGCGTCGACGTCGTCCGCCAGGCGGCACCCGCGCCGGAGATAGAAGCGAACCGTGTTCTCGGACGGCGTCGCGGAGACGTAGAGTCGGCGCGCGCCGAGTTCCCTCGCTCTCGCGACTGCCTTGTCGAAGAGCGTGCGGCCCAGTCCCGAGCGGCGCTGCCTTCGGCCCACGTGAAGGAACTTGAGCTGGAGCCGGTCCTGGTCCCGCCCGATGAATCGGCTTTCGAGCACCGTTGCGCCGATCAAGGCGTCGCCCTCGAAGGCTCCGTAGAACGTGCCGCCGTGATCGAAGCAATCGCGCAGGATGGCATCGTTGCGCTCCGGCTCGCCCGGCGGCCAGCCCTTCACGTCGTGGTGTTCGGGCTCGAGCACGAGCTCGCTGCCACGGCAGCGGTAGACCTTGTCGATCACCTCGGCGCGATCGATCGACCAGAGGTGTGGAATCTCGTGCCGCTGGAGTTCCCTGATCACCATTCTCGCCAGCGAGTGGCATCTCAAAGATCAAACTCTCGCGCCGGAGAAGACAGTCGTCGTGTTGTTGCCAGCCGACTTCAAGGTTCAGGCGGCTCGAATTATTCCTGCGGGCACTCCCGCGCCCGGCGATGAAACATTCGTCCCGGGTGGGAGTCACCTCTGCCTTCGAGCCCGCATGCGAGATTCATCAATTATTTCCAGGAGTTTTTCAAGGTCCCATCGATCGAACCGGGCGAGGACCTGACAGGAAGCCGGATACACCCGCGAAGGACTCCCGATACGATCAAGGCCGACACACTACCGTTCCGCGGCGAGAATCCTCCTGGCAATAACCGCGGGTAGCTTCGATTCACGGTCAAGGGACCGGCAAACATGTCACTCGAATGGGTCGAGTTGAAGTTGGACATCCCCTATTCCGACGCCAACAACTTGGATTTTCTCCGTATCACACTCGTCTCTCCGGACGGCACGCATTCCGAGTTGACACATTACCAGTACCCGGGCACGTAGCTCGTCCGGCAAGCCAATATGATCGCTTTACCGGCGTTGTACCCGCGCGGGCAATAACGTGATTCGGGTGCAGGATCCGCCGGGAACCCTCGACTCAAATACTGACGAAAACGATGTATTCTCATGGACGTACACACTCAATCGCCATTGGGGCGAGCGATCGGAGGGCGATTGGCAAATCTACATGGAGAATTACAGCGGCGAGGGATTCGTGCTCGGCAACATGCAGTTAATTTTCCACGGCCAGGATGTCGGGCCGTCAGAACGCATGCTCGGCTTTGTCGAAGACTCTGGTGGCTATCTCAATCACGGTAGCGATGTCACGGTCTATGTGAAGGACTCGGCTGGAAATCGCGTCTCGCAATTTATCACGGGTGCCGATGGTAATTTCTATTTCGACATCGGAATGGGAACCAACTACACGCTCGGCGTCGACATTCCGGCCGGGTACAAGTTGGCAGACGGCGAGATGAAAGAAGTCCCGCTCGAGGACGGCCACATCTTCCACATCGAGCCTCTCGTGGTGCAGCAAACGGACGTGAGCTTCACCGGTCAAATATTTGCCGACCTGAACGGCAACGGGATTAAGGACGCGACCGATGCCGGGGTGAAGAATTTCGTTGTCTATTTGGATATCAATCACAACGGTCAATTCGAAAGCGCCGAGCCGAAAATGTTCTCAGTGCTGCCGACGGTACCTATTCGATACCCTACAACGTCACCCAGGCCACGATCATCACGGTCGGCATCAAGCCACCACCGGGATGGCAAGTGACGAATCCGGTGTCGGGCACGGTCGGCAAATTGGCGAGTCCCAATAGCACGGCACCGATCGTTGCCAATTTCGGCGTCAAGCCGCCGACGAATCCGACAGGCGTGGGAAATGCCACGATTTACGGACTCGTTTTCAACGATTCTAATGGCAATGGTGTCAAGGACTCATTCGAGACGGGAATCTCGGGTCTGATCGTTTACCTCGACAATGGGGACGGCGTTTTTGATCCAAACGTCGACGTTTACACAGCTACCACCGCGACCGGCGCCTATGTGTTCAATGACGTAGCCCCGGGTGCGGTCAAGATTCGAGTCGACGTCGATTCCAATGCCTTCCAACTCACGGTGCCCGCAACGGGACAGGCCAACGTGACGGTCTCTGCCGGGCAGGTATCGCAAGGCAATTTCTTCGGCATTCGCGATCTTCGGACGCTCGATTTCGGCGACTTGGTCGGCGCCGGCTTCCGCAGTTCATTGGCCGACGATGGTCCGCGTCACTTTGTTGTGCAGGGCTTCTCGCTCGGTGCCCGCGTCGATGCCGAAGTTTCCGCCAATCTTGACCCGGCCAAGGATGGCAAGGGGGACGATGAAGCGGGCGGCAAAGACGCCATGAACATGGTCATTAATGACGAGGACGGCGTGGTTCTGGTCGGCGATTCCCTCCGGCGGGGACTCAATCTGTTCCAAGTCACGCTCAATGGCGAAGGCGGATATCTGCAGGGCTGGATCGACTTCAACAACAACGGCATGTTCGAGGATGAGCGAGCAGGTTTTCACGAATCTCGATCTGGATTCGGGGCTCCACAACCTGAATGTCACGGCTCCAAACGATATGCCGCTCGGCGTGAACGTCGCGGCCCGCTTCCGCTGGGGAACGCTCGGCAAGACGTGGTTTGGTTCCGATATCATTGGCGAAGTCGAAGACTATTTGTTCGAAACCAAGGCCGCCGCACTGCCAGGCGACTACAACCTCGACGACATCGTCGACGACGCGGACTACGGCATCTGGAAATCGACTTACGGGTCGACGGCCGACCTGCGGGCCGACGGCAATAAAAACGGTATCATCGACATCGCGGACTATACGATCTGGCGAAATGGTAAGAGTTCCGGCGGCGGCAGCGCGGCCCTGGCGTCGATCGAACCGCCCGAGGCCGAATCTGCTGCCATTGCACCGCTCCCGGAAACGGTCTCGTTGTCCGTCGGCGGCAATAGCGTTACGGATTCTGCACCGGTTGCGGAACAAGTTGGCGGCTCCGGCGCGTTCAGCACCGATCCGTTGCCCGCTTCCGCGGAAACTTCCGTGGCGAACAACCTCAACCGGCGGTTCGACCTCTCCGAGCTGCATTTTTCCGCGTCGGTTGGCCACGCGGTCGAGGCCCGTGCCGCGTGGCGTCAGGCGAGTTCGACGGTCGATCGCGCCGACTTGGCAATGCTGCTCCTGGCATCAGGAAATTTCCAACGCCTGCACAACCCGTCGGACGACGATTCGTTTGCCGCCGACGTCGAGCAACTCGGCCACGACTGTGAGCAAGACGGCGATCTGGACCTGGTACTCGCCGCCGCGTTTGAGGACGAAGGCGACTGGCGCTACGCTCTGTAACGAATGCCGCTTACGATACCCGACCTAGTCCGCGGCCGCGAATCCGAGCGGTTCGGTGCTGGCGTCGTCGTTGCCTTCGCCGCGTATTTCAATCACGCGCATCGATCGCCATTTGCCTTGGCGGAAGCGGGTGAAGAACACGATCGCCGCGATCCAGATCCAGCCGGTCACCAGTGCCCAGCAGCCGTACACGCCCAGCTGCCAGACCTCGACGCTCAAGTAGCTCAGACCCGCCAGGAGCGCCGCCAGCACGACGCTTACGCGTAGCACAAACACCGTGTCGCCTGCTCCCTTGATCGCGCTGACAAACGTCATGAACGTGGCGTCGAGCAGGTTGTAGGCCGCGACGAACCGCAACAGTGTCACGGCGAGCGGATATACGGCCGCCGCTTCCGCCCCCGCCACCGCGGCATCAGCCGTGAAGCCGTGCAGAAACAGGCTGGGCGCGAATAGATACAACGACGAAATCGCGGCCATATAGGTCCAGGCCAGGCCCAAGCCGGTGTAGGTCGCGCGGGCCGCATCGTGATCGCGGTTTTCGCCCAGATGCTGACCCACCAGGATACTTACCGCGGTGCCCAGCCCCCAAATTGGCATGAAGGCCACGGAGCTGATGCTGAACGCCATGGTCGTCGCATCGCGTTCGACTTCGCCGAGCCGGCCCACCAGCAGAATGAACACCGTGAAGCCCACTACGTCGAGCAGCATTTGCAGCCCGCTAGGGCCGCCGAAGTAGAGTATGCGGCGGATGAGCGGCCAGTCGAACCGCATGCCGCTCCAGGTGCCGTAGGCCAGCCGATGTTGGCGCTGCAGCGGCAAGAGCACGTAGACGATCGCTTTGATCCACATGCTGACGCTGGTTGCTGCGGCCGCCCCGGCTACGCCCCACTCTGGGAATCCGCCGTAACCGAAGATCCAAAAATAGTCGAGCACGAGGTTCAAGATGGCCGCCGCCGTGTCGACCCACATCAACACCCAGGTCTCGCCGCGGCCGCTATAGAACGACGCCGCGGCTTGCCCGATCAGCATCGCCGGCGCCACGAGGCAGAGGATCTGGAAGTATTCAACCTCGAGTTCAAATGCCAAAGGGCTGTGGCCCGCGAAGCCAAAGATGCTCGGCGCGAGCGGGATGGCCGCAAACATCAGCGGCAGGAAGCCCACGGCGATCCACATCGCCTGCCAGACTGCCAACCCGATCTGCTGTTTCCGCCCCGAGCCGTGGTACTGGGCCACAAACGTGTTGGCGTACATGCACAGACCGAGCGGCAAACAGAGCACGGTGAACCAAACCATCGACCCAGAGAACGCTGCCGACATCGCCGTGCCGGAGACCCGGTTGAGGAAGATCCGGTCGACGAAATTCATCACGGTCCAGGAGAGGCTGGAGATCACCAGCGGCGCGGCGACGCGCATCACCTCGCGCACTCCGCCAGGGCGTTCCCAGCGGGAGAGGTCGTCTGCGAGTTTTGGGGGACTATCCGCCATGTCCGCCGTGCCTAGCAAGGGGCGAGAACCCAAAAATGGGAATCCTGGGAATGAAGAACGACGCCCGGGACGAACCTGAGGTTCGCCCGGCGGCGAAATTAGGAGGTGCCAGCTAGAACCTGTTCCGGATGTCAGCCGCTTCGCTTGATTGGTCTGTCTGCCACGTCGCTTCGTCCCCGCGGCTGGTCTCCCAGCGAGCGGTCGGGGAGGGATTCGAACCCCCGGTACACTTACGTGCACGCCGGTTTTCAAGACCGGTGCCTTAAACCACTCGGCCACCCGACCCGTCGTTCTGACTCTATTCGGCAGGCAAAACGGTGTCAATCTTGAGGCGGAGTTCGCCTTGCGCCTCGATTTGGGGGCCGGATTGACCCCGTGCGAGGCCGCCGGTACAAAGAACGCTTGGTATTTGGCCAATCAGCGTCACCGACCGGCGGAGAATCTCCCTTGGGACTTAGCGAACGAAAATCAGAACTCAAGCAGCGGCACAAGCGGCGCGAACAAGTGGCCCGACTGAAGAAGCGGCTCCCCAAGGCGACCAAGAGCGAAAAGGTCGAAATCGCCCGCAAGCTCCGCACGATGACCCCCGGCGCCGAAATTCTGATCGCCGAATGGAATCTGATGGAAGTCGACCGGTAGGCAGGCGCTGCGCTCTGCACTCTAACTGCTCGCACGACGTTTTCTGCTGCGCGAATTGACGGTACGCATTCCCGGTGGATGACTGCCGCTGGCTGATCCATCAATGCCAGGGACCATTGTCTTAATATCGCGCGAAGGGACCGGCTATTTGGACAAACCCCATCCCGTCGTCTGCTTCATTGTACAATAGCGCCGACCTTTTGCTTTGCTAACACCGAGGCGCGAGTCAATGAGAGCTTTCGTACTGCTAATTGCCTTGTGTTTCGCATGCTCCGCGCATTCTTGCCTTGCCGAGACCATGCCGAAACAGCGGCTGATCGTGCTGACGGACATCGAGGCCGACCCGGACGATACGCAATCGCTGGTTCGGTTGCTGTTGTATTCCAATCAGATCGACATCGAGGGACTGATCGCCACGACGTCGTGTTGGAAGAAGTCGAGCGTTGCTCCCGAATCGATTCGCAAGGTCATTCGGGCGTATGGCGAAGTTCGGCCGAACCTCGATCAGCACGAGCAGGGCTTCCCCGCGGCCGAAGAGCTGTTGGCGAACGTGACTCAGGGGTTGCCGAAGTACGGCATGGAGGGAGTTGGCGACGGGAAGGACTCCGCCGGGTCGGATTGGATCATCCAATCGCTCGAGAAGGACGACCCGCGACCTTTGTGGATCTCGGTGTGGGGCGGTGCGAACACGCTCGCTCAGGCACTTCATAAAATCGAGAAGACGAAATCGGAAGCAGAAGCGGCGCGGCTGATCGCCAAGCTGCGCGTCTATACCATCTCTGACCAGGATGACAGTGGCGCGTGGATCCGCAAGACGTTTCCCAGCCTGTTCTACATCGTGAGTCCGGGCGACAACTACGGCACCGCCACGTGGAGCGCGATCAACACGCACGTCGCCGGCATCGACAACACGACGATCAGCAACGGCTGGCTCGCGGTGAACATTCAGCAGGGGCACGGGCCGCTGGGAGCCGCCTATCCCGATGTGGCCTATGGAATGGAGGGAGATTCGCCGGCCTACCTGGCGTTGATCCCCAACGGACTCAGCGAACCGGAGCATCCGGAGTGGGGCGGTTGGGGTGGCCGGTATGAGCTGTCGCAGCCGGACATTGCGACGATCAAGAAGGGTGGCTCGATTGTTCCGCTCGAAGCCGAAACACGGCCCATCTGGACCGATGCCAAGGAGCGGTACACGCCCTACGAACCCAACGAGTATGGTCGAGCGGTGAAACGTGGTGCGGCTGAGTTTTACAACAACAAGGTCTCGCTGTGGCGGTGGCGCGACGACTTTCAGCGCGACTTCGCGGCCCGGATGGACTGGTGTACGAAGTCGGTTGCCGGGGCGAATCATCCGCCGGTGCCGGTGCTCAGCCATGCGGACCAGCTCACCGTGAAATCGGGCGCAGGGTTTGGCCTCGACGCCAGCGGCAGCAGCGATCCGGATGGCGACAATCTGAGCTATTTGTGGTTCCACTATCCGGAGGCGGGGACGTATCGGGAGCCGATCAAGATCGATTCGGCGGAGAATGCCCATGGGGTGTACGTGGTTGCTCCCAAGGTCGAGCAGGAGGAGACGGCCCATTTTATTCTACGCCTCACGGACAAGGGGGAGCCGCCGCTCTCGAGGTACGAGCGGGTGATCGTGACGATCGTGCCGTGAGGCGATACGAACTCGCCGAGGTCACTAACTCTGGTTCACACCCGCAGCGCAGCGCGGAATGCGCGGGCGGCGTAGTAGGATTGGGCGCCGTTGTGATAGACGAAGACCTGGCCGTAGCGATAGTCGCCGAACAGCGCGCCGCCGAGCTGGCGAATTGCAGCCGGCGTTTGCAGCCAGCTCGACGTTTTCGAGTCGAACTCGCCCAGCTTTTGTAGCTGGCGGTACTCGTCTTCGGTGAGTAGTTCGACGCCCATATCGGCGGCCAGGTCGATCGCGCTCGACTTCGGTTTGTGTTCCTTCCGAGACTCGAGCCCTGCGCGGTCAAAACAAACGCTGCGTCGGCCGGCGGGAGTTTCCGCCGAGCAGTCAAAGAAAATGATTTCGCCCGACTTCTTGTCGAGACCCACCACATCCGGCTCCCCGCCGGTCCGTTCCATTTCCTGGAGCGACCAAAGTTTGTCGAGCTTGGCGTCAAACCGGGCCTCGACTTGAGCCCACTTGAGCCCCTTGTGGCGGTCCATGTTCTCGTCGAAGCGGGCCTGGAGCGTGGCGTGTAATTGGGCCTGCTGTTTTGCCGACAGCAGTGTTTTAGTTTTCGCGGGTGGCATGGCGGCGATCCCTTGGTCCAAGAGCTGCAGTCCCGATTCTCGTCATTAGGGCACGACTGTCAATCATGCAGAATTGGCCAGTTTAGGTTTTGGAATTTTGCCGCAGATGGCGCAGATCAGCGCAGATGTTTTTGACGGGCATCTGCCGACATCGGCGTGATCCGTGGCGAAACGCATTTCTCTCCGCTTCTGTTTGGGCCGAAATTGCTGTCCCCCGGATTGTTGTCGTTCGATTTCGTCTACAGGCAAGATTCGTGAACTTTGCGGCGGTCGATGCGATATCGGTTTTTGTGCTGCAAAATGGAAAGGTTTTGCAGCAGGGTTGGCTCGCAGGGCCTGGTAATCGTGGCATTTTTCGTGAGCCCCGGCGGCAAAATGCGATGCCATTTTGCAGCCAGCGGGCTATTTTGCAACCACTGCCGGATGCCGTTCGCCATGGCGTGAAAGCGCAGCGGGGGCGAGCGCCCGCGTCAAGTTCCTCGCGGTACATGAGGGCAGACGGTCCTTACGGATGGCTGGCGAGTTTTCAAAGAGCGGTTTCGTGTACGGTACATGTGTATATGTGATCTAGGCGGCAATGTCAAGGGATGAAATCGGCCGGGGCGGGAGTTGCTCGAGGAATCGAAAGAGGGAGAAACCAAACTGTGATTTGGCTTCGGCTCGATTGATTCTCACGCCTTTGATTCACCAAAAGCTGAATGAAGAGGACTGGTTTTACGTATTTCTAAGAATTTACCGTTGGCCTTCGTCGAAAATGCAGCGACAATTGTGCCATGCTTGATCCGCAAGAGATTGAACTTCTCGTCGACATGCAGCATCGCAGCTATCGGCTGTTGAAGTGGTTGGCGGATGCTGTGAAGCGCGGTTTTGTCAGCTTCGATACGGCCCACAAATACTCAGAATTGCCGGAAGCGGCAGAGGGCTGGATTGCCGAGCATTATTTGAATATTCCCGAGATCGCTCGCCCCCGTCGCGATGACTTGCAGCCATTTTGCATTTTCTTCTCGACTTACCTGACCAATTCATTCGACTTGGTCGCCAATCCTGGGAAACAACTCTACTCGCCCGACGCGCACTGTTTCTGCCCGATGTGTAGTTGGCTAATCGACGCGCCGAATCTCAAAACGAAGAAAGTGCAGTTGGCCGACAAGCGTCGAGCTCAAACGATGCTTGAAAATGCCCTTTTAAGCATTGTCGCCGAGCGTGGTCTGGAAGTGACCGAGAAACAAGTTGCGGAACTCCTGAACGACGACCGAGTTCACGAAGATGCAAGTCTCGTCGCATACGGAAACGATTTGCGCCAGCGAGTGAAAGGAACTGCAAATGGTCCTGCGGTTTTAGTGTTGTGGCGTGGATTTGCGTGGAACCGGTCGGGGTCGCCCAAACAGGGCTTTCGTCTCAAAACGGAATCTGTGATCGATGCGCAGCGACGCCTGGTAGAATCGATTCAAGGAGTCGGCAAAGGATAATCGCTGGCACTACGACTCCCGTTCACTTGATTTAATGCCTTGATCTAAAGTGTCAAAAAAGTGGCCATTTAGATCTACAACAATTCGAATTCTTCAACTGTAACCAAACGCAAGTTCAGAGAAAACGGTGGCAAACCTATGGCGGCGGTCGTTAGTTCACTGGTGACGGCGGCAATCCTCGGCGTATGCAGTCTTTGCTATAAGCGATGGAACGACCGTGTTCGCCTCACAATGGCGCTAATACGATCAATGGATTGGACGTGCATCAGAAGATCGGTTGCGACTGCGTGATTCTTACGGTCAAAAACAAAGGTCAACGAGTTGCGAAAATCAGCAAGGCAATTCTAGGTATTGATAGCGTCAATTTGATTCCGAAGTTTGAGGAAGCGTTTGGCGCAAGCTTTGGATACGTTCCCGTTGAGGGTTCGCCGCCCCCGTATGCCACAATTGACTTAATTCCGATGAAAGAGCCCGACTGTAGTGACGGCTTTATTCTGGAAAGAGATGACGTAGTGCGGTTTGCAATTCCAGCGCTGCGCCATTCTTGATTTTGGTTCCAAAAGCAAAATCACAGGACGTTTGGCTTGCCGTAGAATACTTCGACGATGAAAGGCAAGTGCTGGTACGCGGACTAAAGATTCAGGAAATGGTGCGAACCGTCATTCAAATGTGCGCGGGACAAACCAGAAATTAAAAATAGGCATGGCGGGAAATCTACATGCTAATTCCGCAGTGCCCCCTGGAAATTCTGCGCTGCCTGGGAATGACCAATCCAAACTCACTGAGTTATGTGTCTGAAGAAGAGGCAAAGGCACTGCAAGAACAACTTGGAATTCAAGAAGTTGCACGGACATTCGTGTGCCAGTCTATGTCCTTGTTTCGCAAGAAAAGAGTGATGTTATCATCATCACGACGGACGTTGGATACGTTCTGCCAATTCTCGGAAGCAAGGAAATAGCCGCCGAACATCTTCCGCACTATCTAGTGCCTGTGCAGATTAAGGAAATCGCAACATTCCAAGTATTGCGTTCGTTCGTGGAACATCTGGTTGGGAATGCCAAAACCGACCGAAAGACCTTCATTCTGTACGACACAATTCAGGCAGGTGAGCGGGTAACGTCTCCGATTCCAGTTGAGGAATTCTTGGCTGCAATTCGCAGCTAGACCACGCTCGGTGCCACTGCTGGGCAAGCCAGCGCGGTGGTACTCGTGGCCTTCTTACTTCACGACCTTCGACGCCACCACCTTATCGCGCGGTTTGCCGGCTTCCGGCTGCCCGTTCGAACGTGAAATCTTCCCCGTCGAAGTCGATTTTGATCGTGCTGCCTTCGGGGTATTGGCCCTTGAGTAGCTCCGCGGCGAGGGGGTTTTGCAGTTGTTGCTGGACCACGCGTTTGAGCGGCCGGGCGCCGAACTGCGGATCGTAGCCGCGGTTGGCTAGTTCTTGGCGGGCGGTGTCGGTGACGACCAAACCGAGGCTGCGCTTTTCTAGCAGCTTCGCCAGGTGGTCGACTTGCAGGTCGACGATCTTGCGGATCTGCGAGCGGTCGAGCGGGCGGAAGACGATGATTTCGTCGATGCGGTTTAAGAACTCCGGCAGGAAGCGGGTTTGGAGCGATTCCATCACGCTCGTGCGCATCTCATCGTACGTGCCGCCGCCTTCGAAGATTTCCTGGATCATCTGGCTGCCGACGTTCGAGGTCATCACGATGATCGTGTTGGTGAAGTCGACGGTGTGGCCGTGGTTGTCGGTGAGGCGGCCGTCGTCGAGCACCTGCAGCAGGATGTTGAAGACGTCGCGGTGGGCTTTTTCGATTTCGTCGAGCAGGATCACGGAGTAGGGGCGGCGGCGGACGGCTTCGGTGAGCTTGCCGCCTTCTTCGTAGCCGACGTAGCCGGGGGGCGCGCCGATGAGGCGGCTCACGGTGTGCTTTTCCATGAACTCGCTCATGTCGATGCGGATCATGGCGTGCTCGTCGTCGAAGAGGACCTGGGCGAGCGCTTTGCAGAGCTCGGTTTTGCCGACGCCGGTGGGGCCGCAGAAGATGAACGAGCCGATGGGGCGGTTGGGGTCTTGCAGGCCGGAGCGGCTGCGGCGGACGGCGTTGGCGACGGCGCGGACCGCTTCGTCCTGGCCGATGACGCGCTGGTGGAGGCGCTCTTCGAGGACGAGCAGCTTGGCCTTTTCGGCTTCCATCATGCGGGTGACGGGGACGCCGGTCCAGGCGCTGACGACTTCGGCGATTTCCTCGGGGCCGACTTCTTGGCGGAGGAGGCGGCGCGTGCCCGCTGAGTTCCCGCCCGCTGAAGCGGGCTCGCCTTCGGCGGCTTGTTTGGCTTCGGCGTCTTCGACGAGCTGGGCGAGTTGTTTGCGGGCGACGTCGAGTTCGTAGAGTTTTTGGTAGGCCGACTCGTCGACGGGCTGGCCCATCGCTTGCCGGTCTTTGATGTGGGCGGCGTGTTGGTCGTAGTTGCGCTGGGCGTCTTCGAGCTTGCGGCGGATGTCGGCCACGTCGCCGAGGCCCATCTTCTCGCTCTCCCACTGTTCGCGGAGGCTGGCGAGTTGGCGCTTGAGCTCGCCCATCTCTTCGTTGATTTCGTCGAGGCGTTCCTTGGCGTGTTCCTCGGTTTCGTCTTCGAGCTGGCGGGCGGCGAGCTCGAGCTGCATCAGCCGGCGTTGCACCTGGTCGATCTCGGCCGGGACGCTTTCGAGCTCCATGGCGAGCCGGCTGGCGGCTTCGTCCATCAGGTCGATCGCCTTGTCGGGGAGGAAGCGGTCGGCGATGTAGCGGTTCGAGAGCTCGGCGGCGGCGACGAGGGCGGAGTCTTTGATGCGGACGCCCTTGTGGTGGGCTTCGTAGCGGGGCTTGAGGCCGCGGAGGATGGCGATCGTGTCTTCGACGTTGGGCTCGCCGACGAGGACGGGCTGGAAGCGACGTTCGAGGGCGGCGTCTTTTTCGATGTGTTTGCGATATTCGTCCAGGGTGGTCGCGCCGATGCAGCGGAGCTCGCCGCGGGCGAGGGCGGGCTTGAGGAGGTTGGCCGCGTCGGCGCCCCCTTCGGCCGCACCGGCGCCGATCACGGTGTGGAGCTCGTCGATGAAGAGGATCACGTTGCCGGCGTCTTGGACTTCTTTCAGCAGGGCTTTGAGGCGTTCTTCGAATTCGCCGCGGAACTTGGTGCCGGCCACGAGCGCGCCCATATCGAGCGCGATCACGCGGCGGTTCTTGAGGCTTTGCGGCACGTCGGACTGGACGATGCGGAGGGCGAGGCCTTCGGCGATGGCGGTTTTGCCGACGCCGGGCTCGCCGATGAGGACGGGGTTGTTTTTGGTGCGGCGGGAGAGGACCTGGATCACGCGGCGGATTTCCTGGTCGCGGCCGATCACGGGGTCGACTTTGCCCTGGCGGGCCCGCTCGACGAGGTCGATGCCGTATTTTTCGAGGGCTTGGAATTTGCCTTCGGGCGCCTGGTCGGTGACGCGGGCCGAGCCGCGGACGGCGCGGAGCGAGCCGAGGATCGCGTCCTTGGTGATCGCGTTGAGGTTGAGGACGTCTTGGGCTTTTGACTTCGTGCCGGCGAGCGCGAGCAGCAGGTGCTCGGTCGAGACGAACTCGTCCTTCATGCCGTCGGCTTCGGCCTGGGCGGCGTCGAGCACTTTGGAGAGGGCAGGGCTGACGCCGGGCGTGGCGCCGCCGGTGGCCTTGGGCTGATGCGCGAGCTCGGCGTCGACGATCTGTTCGAGCTGCGTGGTGTTAGCACCGATTTTTTCGAGCACGGGGCGGACGATGCCGCCGTCTTCGGCCAGCAGCGCGGAGAGCAGGTGGATCGGCTCGATCTGCGGATTGCCCCGCTCGGCGGCGAGCTCCTGAGCGCGGGCGACGGCCTCTTGGGCCTTGATGGTTAGTTTG
Source organism: uncultured Planctomycetota bacterium (assembly GCA_963847905.1). Lineage (GTDB taxonomy): Bacteria > Planctomycetota > Planctomycetia > Pirellulales > Lacipirellulaceae > DASYDU01. The sequence continues at coordinate 38,863 of CAWKBP010000018.1, forward strand.
TCGAAGCGGAATGGCATGTGTTGGTTTCCTTCATGGCACGAGCGTCCAAAACTTGGACCCGTGCGAAATATTGTGCGACCGTATTAACCCTCAATGAGGAATACGTTCGACACTTCAACAATTCGATCAGCTTCTCGAATTCGAAAAAAAGAATCGCAGTGGTTCAATCTGCAGCCGCCAAAGGCCTTCGCTAAGGAAGTCAGAACGAGTCTCTGGGTTAGCAGCCAGCAACTGCTCTGCCTGATCGGCAGCGAGGCGAACTCGACTTCGATCGTCTTTCTCATTCCAAATTGACGCGAGCTCTGCCTCGGCGTCGGCGAGATAAACGACCGTGTATCGATCCATCACGTCTCCCGTGACTCCAGCCGCGCTACGACCTCGGAATACGGAACTCTCGGCTGATCGGACGCGAGCCGTCGTCGGGCTTCCGCGACGATTGCGGCCTCTTCGGCATCGAGAACGGGAGGTACACGCCCGATTACGTTACCGGCCGGGTCGCAGAACACGACTCCGTCGGTCGCGCACCGTAAACAAACGGCTTTGGTCGCCAGTGAGAATGATCTCGGTCATGGTCAAGCCTCCCACGGTGAATAGGACTCCCCCACTATTCTACAATAGTGCGCCAATGTGAGGGAATCTTTTCATTCACCCGGCGTGTTAGCTCTTCACCTCAAACTCCGCGTCGATCGCGTCGTCGTCGGCGGTTGACGCTGCCGCCGCTGGACGCGGCGCCGTCGGCGGCCGTCGCTCCGGGCACTGCGCCGCGGCCGATTTGTAGAGCGCTTCGCTCATCGCGTGCGACGCGGCTTCGAGTTCGGCGATGGCGGTCTTGATCTTGTCGGCGTCTTCGCCCTTGGCCGCTTCGCGGACTTTGGCGATGGCCGATTCGAGGGCCGTCTTGTCGCTGTCCTTGAGCTTGTCGCCCTGCTGCTTGATCAGCTTTTCGAGCTGGTAGCTGCGCGACTCGGCTTCGTTGCGGGCTTCGATCGAGGGCGCGCTTCTTCTTGTCCTCGTCGGCGTGCGACTCGGCGTCTTTGCGCATCTTCTCGATTTCGGTCTCGGAGAGGCCGCTCGATTGCTCGATGCGGACGGTCTGTTCGATGCCGGTGCCGAGGTCCTTGGCCGCGACGTTGAGGATGCCGTTGGCGTCGATGTCGAATTTGACTTCGATCTGCGGCACGCCGCGCGGCGCGGGCGGGATGCCTTCGAGGTTGAACTGGCCGAGGAGCCGGTTGTCGGCGGCCAATTCGCGTTCGCCCTGGAAGACGCGCACGGTGACGGCGGTCTGGTTGTCATCGGCCGTGCTGAAGACTTGCTTCCGCTCGGCGGGGATCGTGGTGTTGCGCTCGACGAGCTTGGTCATCACGCCGCCGAGGGTTTCGATGCCAAGGGAGAGCGGCGTGACGTCGAGGAGCAGGATGTCCTGCACTTCGCCCGAGAGGACGCCGCCCTGGATCGCGGCGCCGACCGCGACGACTTCGTCCGGGTTGACGCCCTTGTGGGGCTCTTTGCCGCCGAACAACTCTTTGACGACTTCCTGCACCTTGGGGATGCGGGTCGAGCCGCCGACGAGCACGACTTCGTCGATCTTGCGACGGGTCGAGCTTGGCGTCTTTGAGCGCCTGGCGCACGGGGCCTTTCACGCGTTCGATCAGCGTGATCTTCGAGCTTTTCGAACTGCGGCCCGCGAGATCGTCATCTGCAAGTGCTTCGGACCGCTGGCGTCGGCCGTGATGAACGGCAGATTGATGTCGGTCGTCTGGGCGGAGCTGAGCTCCTTCTTGGCCTTTTCGCAGGCTTCTTGCAGCCGCTGCAGGGCCATCGTGGTCTTTGCGGAGGTCGATGCCCTGCTCTTTCTTGAATTCGTCGGCGACGTAGTTGATCAGCACTTCGTCGAAGTCGTCGCCGCCGAGGTGCGTGTCGCCGTTGGTGGAAATCACGCGGAACACGCCGTCGGCCACTCAAGGATCGAGACATCGAACGTACCGCCGCCGAGGTCGAACACGCAGATCGTTTCCTCGCCCTTCTTGTCGAGGCCGTAGGCGAGCGAGGCCGCGGTCGGCTCGTTGATGATGCGGGCGACTTCGAGGCCGGCGATCTGGCCGGCGTCTTTGGTGGCTTGGCGCTGGGCGTCGTTAAAGTAGGCCGGGACCGTGATCACGGCCTTGTTCACTTTGTGACCGAGGTACGCCTCGGCCGACTCCTTGAGCTTGCGGAGAATCTTGGCGGAGATTTCCGGCGGCGTGTATTCCTTGTCGCCGGCCTTGACCTTCACGTAGTCTTCGGCGCCGCCGACGACTTCGTAGGGCACCATCTTCTCTTCGCTGGCGACTTCGTTGTGCCGCCGGCCCATGAACCGCTTGATCGAGTAGACCGTCCGCTTCGGGTTGGTGACCGCTTGGCGCCGGGCGGGCTCGCCGACCAGCACTTCGCCCTTGTCGGTGAACGCGACGACGCTCGGCGTGAGCCGGTTGCCTTCGGCGTTCGGGATGACCTTCGCTTCTTTGCCTTCCATAACGGCGACGACGGAGTTGGTGGTGCCCAAGTCGATGCCGATAATTTTTTCGCCAGCTGCCATGGTTATTGCTCCTTTGTGTTTCGCGATCGCTGACTTTGGGCGATCGTTCGTTGATTATTTGGTTTGATATCGGGTTGATTGGAGTCGCGGCGGGTGGCGGCGAAATCGGCGTCGAACCGCGCTCGATCCAGCAGGCGCAGCCCGTGCCCGAGCATGTAATAGCAAAGGCCGTGCCCGGCTGGCCCGCTGGGACGGGAGGGTGGCGTAAGGCGTTGTAAAATAGTAGGTTACAGCTGCGGATGGCGGTCGGAACGCGGGTTCGGGTGCGAGGCGACGCTGCTGCCAATATGACCGGATTGCCGTCTGATTCGAGAATTGCCGGCGACGCCTGCTACTGGCGCGGGTCAGAATGGCAGCCGGCCGGCGCGGAACCGGATTGGACGGTGACAATACAGGCAGAGTACAAAAAATCCAAGGGCAACGGAAAAAAGCTGACTAATCCGTCATGCGGGGAAGCTACAGCCCCCGGCTCTAGGCGAGTCGGTCGCAGTCTATTGCGCCGGCAGTTCGACGCGATCGACCAGCGAAATCCTCGCGGCGATCAATCGCCGCGGGCCGAGTCGCCCAGCGAGATCGGCCACGCAAAGCAGGCCGAAGCAATGCGTCTACGACGCCGCATCGCGAGGCCGAAGTGATCGAGCGGACGGCCGCGACAACGCCGGTCCGCTCGCGGCCGAACCGTGCGGGCCGTGTTTCGCGAATTGATCAGCGGCACGCGGGCGCTGCAAACGCCGATTCGCGTTGCCTATCTCGGACCTGAGTTCACGTTCAGCCATTTGGCCGCGATTGAGCGGTTCGGTCATAGGCCGAGCTCGTTCCGGTAGGCACGATCGCCGCGGTCTTCGAGGAGGTCGAGCGGCGGCAGGTGCAGTTCGGCGTCGTGCCGATGGAGAATTCGACGGACGGCCGCGTCTCCGATACGCTCGATTGTTTCTCGCATGGCACATGCGATTTGCGGCGAGCTGCAATTGCGAATTCATCATTGCCTGCTTTCGACCGGTTCTCGCGACCAGATTCGCAAGGTCTACAGCAAGCTGCAGCCGCTGTCGCAGTCTCGTAATTGGTTAGCGACGCACTTGCCAAGGCGACTCTGTAAGTCGAGTACTTCCGAAGCGGTCCCAATCGCGCATGAAAATCCCGATGGCCGCAGTCGCGAGGCTCAGGCGGCGACGAATTACGGGCTGCCGGTGCTCGTGCAGAACATTGAGGACAACCCGGATAATATCACGCGGTTTGCCATTATCTCCAACGGGCCGCGCGGCGACGGGCCACGATAAAACCGCGCTGATGCTCGAAATCTCCCACAAACCGGGCGCGTTGGCCGACGCAATGGCCATATTCAAGCACAACCGGCTCAACATGACCTGGATCGAATCGTTCCCGATTCCCGGCCAACGGGGACGATACTTGTTTTTCGTCGAATTCGTTGGTCATCAGGCGAGCCGAATCCCGCCGGGCGATCGCAACGCTGACTAAAAAGGCCCTCCGCCTGGAGATTCTCGGCTCCTATGCGCAGGGCGAGCCGGTGGGTAGATTGGTCGGTTAGAAAGGGTTGGTCCTTGAATGTGGAAGAGTGGAGAGTTGCGTCGCGCGGATTAATGTGGCGACGACACTCACGAGACTCCGGCCACGCGAATTTCGCCACTTTTGAAAAAAAAGGCGAGACGCCTCAACTCTCAACAAACAACAAGACTCTCGATGCGATGCGCAAACTCATTGCCGGCAATTGGAAAATGAACCTCGACCGCGGCGGCGGTCGCACTTGCCAAGGGAATCGTCGGCGGAATCGCGAAGTGCAGACCGTCGATCTGCTGGTCTGTCCGCCGGCGTGTATTCGGTGCCCGTCGCCAAAGCGATCGGGGACGCCCGTTGCGGTCGGCGCCCAGAACATGTACCGAGGCGAACGGCGCGTTCACCGGCGAGATAAGTGCGGCGATGCTGAAGGACGTCGGCTGCAAGTACGTCATCCTGGGCCACAGCGAGCGGCGGCACATCTTCCGCGAAACCGACGCCGACGTGAACAAGAAGACCCTGGCGGCGCTGGCGGCCGGGTTGGTGCCGATCGTGTGCGTCGGCGAGCTGCTCGAAGAGCGCGAGGCCGGCAAAACGGCGCCAGGTGATCCGCCGCCAATTCGACGGCTCCTTGGCTGGCGTGTCGGCCGAGCAGATCGAGGGGATCGTCATCGCCTACGAGCCGGTTTGGGCCATCGGCACTGGAAAAGTCGCTACGCCCGACCAGGCGGAAGAGGTGCATGCTGACCTTCGCAGGCTGCTCGCCGAGCGATACAATGAGACGATCGCCGCCAAGGTGCGAATTCTCTACGGCGGCAGCGTCAAGGCGAGCAACGCCGCCGAGCTGCTTGCCCAGCCGAACATCGACGGCGCTTTGGTCGGCGGCGCGAGCCTGAAAGTCGAAGACTTCCTGGGCATCGCCCTAGTCGCTTACTACAAACTACTTGGCCGCTCAATTGGCGGGGGAGTAAGAACGCGTCAAAACCTATCATAGCACAATTTTTGGCACATTGTTGGCGGTACTGGCGATATTCTTGATCCTGCTCGTGCTGGTACAGCCAGGCCGCGGCGGCGGTTTGACGGGTGCACTCGGCGGCATGGGTGGATCGGGCGGTTTCAGCCCGAAGGCCGGCGACATATTCACGCGGATCACGATCGTGACCGCAGGGATTTGGATTGCGTTTGTGCGGGGGCCGTGTTTTGGGCAAATCACCAAGACGACCGGCTCGGGGCGGTCGGTACGTCCGGCTCAATCGTCGACGCAAACGCGAGCCCGCCGGCCCTGGACTCGACGGTCCAGTAACGAAGGAAGAGTCCACATCGCACGGCAGCATAAGAGGCCGCACCGGCAGCGCGCCGGTCGCCACAAGTGCTCCCGCGGCCACAAGCGAAAGCCCGCCCCGGCGACCCCCGGCGAGACCAAGTAATCCCTCCCCCCACTTCTCACCAGGAGTTTGCCACCTTGCTTGCAAGCATGACCGGTTTTGGCGAAGCTCGCGGCCAATCGGCGGGCGTGACCGTACCTGTTGAAGTGCGGGGCATCAACAATCGGCACTTCAAGCTGGGTTATCGCTCGTCGGAGGGCTATTCGAGCCTGGAGCCCGAAGTCGAAGCGTCGTCCGCCAGGTGATGCGTCGCGGCACCGTGCAGATCAATATGCGCGTCGATCGCCAGCTTACGCCCGACAACTATCGGATCAACTCGGCCGTCGTCGAAAGTTACCGCGCAAGGTCGAAGCGCTGTGTGGTCGCAATGGCTGGAAGGGCAAGTCGGCCTCGAAGTCTTGCTACAGCTTCCCGGCACCGTCGATGAGCAAGTCCGAGCCAGCTTCGAGCCGCACGAAGATTGGCCGGCGATCGAGCCGGTCCTCCGCGAGGCGCTCGCCGCCGTCAACAAGATGCGGATCGAAGAAGGAAAGGCCTTGCTGGCCGATCTCTCGGCCAACGGACAAGCCGTCGAGAAGTTTCTCGAAGACATCATCCAACGGGCGCCGTCGGTTTCGGTGTCGTACCGCGAGCGGCTGCAGCAGCGGGTCAACAAGGCGCTCAACGAGCTGAACGTCACGCTCGAACCGGCGGACCTGGTGCGTGAGGTAAGTTTGTTTGTCGACCGCAGCGACATCTCGGAAGAGGCCGTCCGCCTCCAGCCACCTGCAGCAGTATGCCGAAGCGCTGATGCTCGAAGAAAGCTCCGGCCGCAAACTCGAGTTCATCGTCCAGGAAATGGGCCGCGAAGTGAACACGATCGGCTCGAAGGCGAACGACGCGGAGATCTCCCGCTACGTCGTCGAAATCAAGAGCGCCCTGGAACGTATCCGCGAACAGATTCAGAACGTCGAGTAGGAGCAAGGGGGAAGGCGGAAGGACGAAGGGGGAAGGAAGGCGAGCATATTCCTTCCCCCTTCCGCCTTCCCCCTTCCGCCTTTTGATATGTCAGTCCCGCCCGCCACCGCCAAGCTCGTTGTCCTCTCCGGCCCTTCGGGCGTCGGCAAGAGTACGCTCTTGCGGCGGGTGCTGGAGCGGTTTCCCGAGCGGTTGCGGGTGGGCGTTTCGGCGACGACCCGCTCGCCTCGGCCGGGCGAGGCGGAGGGGGCGGACTACTATTTCCTCTCGCCCGAGGAATTTGGACGTCGGCGTCAGGCGGGCGAATTCCTCGAATGCTTCGAGGTTTTCGGCCGCGGGCACTGGTACGGCACCCTGCTCTCGGAGGTCACGCCTAGCCGAGAGGACCCGAAATGGGTTATTTTAGATATCGACGTCGACGGGGCGGCCAAGGTGCGTGACCTGTTGCCGGGCGTGCTGTCGATCTTCCTCCACCCTGGCTCCGAAGAGGAGCTCGAACGGCGGCTGCGGTCCCGCGCCACCGAGTCGGAAGAAGCGATCCAGCGCCGGCTTGAGGTAGCTCGCCGCGAAATCGAACGGGCCGGAGAATACCAATACACCGTCATCAACGACTCGCTCGATCGAGCGGTTCAGAGAATTGGCGACATACTAGTACAAGAAGGAATCGCGACATGATCGAGGCGCTCAAAGAAGAAGCAATCGTCAACAAGGTCGGCGGCCGGTTCAAGCTATCGACGCTGATTCAGAAGCGGCTGGTGGCGCTCAACGCGGGCGCTCGTCCGCTGGTCAACGCCGCGTCGGACGAAAACAAGATGGAAATCATCGTGCAGGAAATCCTGCAGGACAAAATCTATCTCGACATGTCGAACGAATTGAAAATCACCGGCGAAGAGCCGCAGAGCCCGCTCGAATTTGATCTGTCGAGCATCTAGAAGCACGGAGCAGGGAGCACGGAGCAGGGAGTGGGAATCGGCGATCGCTGACTCCTTGCTCCTTGCTCCCTGCTCCTTGCTTTTCCCATGCCCAGCGAATTGATAGTTGGCGTTACTGGCGGCATCGCGGCGTTCAAAACCGCGGCGCTGGTGAGTTCGTTGGTCCAACAGGGACACGGCGTCACAGTCGTGATGACGCGCTCCGCACGGAAGTTCGTCGGCCCGGCCACCTTTCGCGCGCTCACCGGCCGGCCGGTGGCGACGGATGTTTTCGAACGCGGCCAATTCCCGCTCGGCGCCCATATCGAGCTCGCCGAAAAAGCCGACCTGATGGTCGTCGCCCCGGCTAGCGCCGACTTCCTGGCCAAGGCCGCCTGCGGACTGGCGGACGACCTGCTCAGCACGCTCGTCCTAAGTTTCGAGGGCCCGCTGTTAGTCGCACCCGCGATGAACACCGCGATGTGGCAGAAACCGTCGGTCCAGCGGAATGTCGAAACCCTGCGCGGCGACGGCGTCCACTTTGTCGATCCGCAAGAAGGCTGGCAAAGCTGCCGCCGCAAAGGCATGGGTCGACTGGCCGAACCCGCAGATATCGAAGCGACGATTGAACAACTGCTGAATGTTAAGTCAAAATGAACCACGACGTCACGACGGACACAACGCCCGATGTCGGACCGAATTGCATTTTTATCTCGTCGTGCTCGTCGTGCCGTTGTGGTGAATTAACGTGGCTCGAATTCTGATCACGTCCGGTCCCACGCGCCAGTACCTCGATCCGGTGCGCTATCTCACGAACGCGTCGACGGGCCGGATGGGCAAGGCGCTGGCCGAGGCGGCACTGGCCCTGGGGCACGAAGTCGTCATCGTGAGCGGGCCAGTGGAAGTCGATTATCCGCGCGAGGCTCGGGTCGTTCCCGTGATTTCGACCGAAGACATGTTGGCCGCGGCGATACGTGAATTCGAAGCGTGCGATGGCTTGATTGGCGCCGCCGCTCCCTGCGATTACCGGCCCGTCCGCGTCGAGGATCACAAGATCACCAAGACCGGTCAGCCTGTCGACTTGCACTTGATCGAGACGGAAGACGTGGTCGCCTCGCTTGGCGAGATCAAGGACAAACGCTGGGTCGTCGGCTTCGCCCTGGAGACCGAAGACCATCGGCTCCGCGCGTTGGCCAAACTCGAACGCAAGCATTGTGACTTGGTGGTATCAAACGGCCCGGCGGCAATCGCATCGCCCGACAACACGGTCGAGGTTCTTGCTCCCGATGGTCAGGTGCTCGCCTCGCTTACGGGCACGAAAGAGAAAGTTGCCGCCGGGATTTTGCGCTTGGTCGACGAGCGGCTGATCGCGCCCTCCAAGAACTCATAGCTCCGGGCATTTCGGGCTGTTCAGGCATCCCGCCCAGCTCTCTCGTTGTTCGCCATCCAAAATGTAACCGGCAAATTACCCCGGGGACGCGTGCCTTATGATCGGCAAGTGTGGGCGCCAATCAGCCGGCACGCACCCCGGGATTGTTGCTGTTTTATTTGACTCCGGCCACGAGTCGCCGCTCCAATCAACTCTTCGCCCGTGGATGTTTATTTATTCACTTTCAATTTCGGCCGAATCCCAACCTCACAACACGGCAGTCCGCGATGCGAGCAAATGACATGCCCGAGCGGCCTACGGCAATTCAATTAACTCCGGCGCCGCGGTACGACAATTGCGTCGCTAAATCTTCGCTGCCCCGCTCGCGCCAGGGACGTACAATTTAAATGGGAGATCGCGAGCGGGGCTGCCGAGGATTTGATCCTAAGAGACCCAGCTACTGGCCGGTGAGCGTGAGCCGCACCTGCCCCGTCAATTCGTCGCCCTGTTGAAGGAGTGAGATTTATGGCTACCACCACGCACTGTGAACAAGAATTGAAAACCTCGATGGAGCGGTTTGAGGAGTGTATTGTCACGCCGGTCATGTCGGGCGAGTTGGTTTCCTGGGTCGACGAAGCGCAGGCTGCCTGGGGCGATTTCGTCGCGCAGGTTCGGCAGCACGTCGGCGAGCTCCACCGGCGGCAATATGGCGAAATTTCGAAGGAGGATCCGGAACTCTTGCCACGGACTGAAACGCTGCAGACGGAAGATGAGGCGATCGAGGAGGATGCGGAAGAGTTTGGCCGGCTGATCCATCGCTTTGCGGAACACGCGCCGAAATTCGAGCCGGACGAGGAAAAGATCACCAAGCACATGACGGCTTTGGTTGATGCGGGGATTGCGTTCGTCACGCGAGTTCGCAAACAGGAAGCCGCGGTGCAGACGTGGTTCGTCGAGGCGTTCACGCGCGACCGCGGTGTCGCCGATTGACGGATGCAAGCGGGATCGCCAGCTAACCCGCGCCGGCGGATTTGTGGCTGATCGGCTTCCTCTCGCGGCTCCAGTTTCAATCGCTCGACCGCTCGTCGCGCGACCGCATGCTGCATGAACAGCTGCCAGATGAGGCCCGTCCGCGCGTTTTCGATGGCCAGCAGCAGCGGTCCCTGGTCAATGCCCAGATTGCCCTCGTGGCCATGCGGAGGGTCGAGGCTGAACGAGTCGAGGAATCCGTAACCGCCAGTTTCCGGGTCGCTCCACACGAGTGGCTTGCCATCCGGACCTTGGAGCGCCCGGTATTCGCACAGCGCCGCCAGACTCTCTTCCGGCGTGAACATGATCGTCGAGCCGGCGCCATAGGGAGGCACGATCGCGCCGAGCCAGCGGTTCTTGTCGCTGATGTTTGGCCGCACGTCGGCGACCAGATATTGATCCTTGAATTCGCACGGCGCGAGCCCCCAGCGGTTCTCGCCCAGCGTGGGAAATCTTCTGCTCGCCCCAATGCACTCCGCTCGGTGGGCCAGCGTCGCCCGCCGCGAATTCTCAAACCAATCAACGACTGGCCCCGCTTCACCAAACTGCGTAGGATCGTCGGCCGCCAGATCCCGATAGCCGATCCAGCAGTGGGCGAAGAAGTAGGTGAACATCGAGCCGTTCCAGGAAACGACGTACGGTGGGATATCGTCCTTCTGCTTCACGACTCGCTTCAGCCGGTAATACACGGCCGGCTCGACCGAGTGATCCGTGGGGGCACCAACTGCGAGAAAGTCGACCAGCCGCTCCTCGTCGCTGCACCATTGCCAGTAGTTCGGCTTGATTTCGCCCGGCCCGGCGACGCCCCGATCGGTCGATGCCTTCCAGCCCATGGTCATGAAGCCGGCCTCTTGGTCGTACATCGCCCGCCAGTTGGCCTCGTCGATGATGGGCGCGGCCGCCGTTGCCACGTTGCCGCCGAAGTAAACGGCCGCCGTCATCGCGCCCGCTTGCAGCAGGGCGTGGTCCACGGTGCTAGCCTGCAACTCGTAGCGATACTTGGTGCGCGAGTAGTCGGGCTGCCCGCCCGTTTGCTCGTCGAGAAAGTGGAGGTAGATGCCATCCTTTTTATTGTCGTCGCGCCGGGTAAGCGCACGGAGCACGGTGAGCGCCCGCTGGCGCCCCTCTTGGCGGGTGATCCAGCCGCGCTCGACGCCGATCGGCAGCGAGGAGAGCTGGAAACCTACCGCGGCAATACTGCAGACCGTGTCGCTGGTTTTGTCCTTGGCGAGGCAGGCCCCGCTGCCGACTTCGTTCCAGAAATACTGGAAGCAGCCCTTCTGAATCTCGTCGAGCAGAGCTTCGTCGGCGGGCGAGAAATCGTACTTCCAGGCGGCCAGGCTCTCGGGCGACGCCAGAATGTCGCTCTTCTCGAGAGCGACCGGCTCGTCAGCCACGCTCAGCGGCGCAAGCAGGGCCATCGCGGATACCAGACAGGTCAGTCGGAATAGATTGGTAACAGCCATATTCATCGACTGCCCGCCCGAGCAATGTTTAGCCACAAATGCCCGGCATTCATGATACACGCTGTCACGAAACAAGAACGGGACGCCGGCCTTGGGTGGCCGACGTCCCGTGGGACAACGGAGCAAACCTGCCCCAAGAGGCCGGCAGCCGGTGGTGCCGCGGGCCTCGATGCAAAACTACATGCTCCGCCGACGGATGCCAATCAGACCAACCGCAGCCAAGCCGAACAGCGCTAGCGTGGCCGGTTCTGGAACGGCCGTCAGCGTGAAGTCGTCAACGACAAGCGCCTGACCGCCGCCAGCCGGATTGGACTGGGCGCCGATCATCGAAGCACGTGCTCGGACCGAAATTGCACCGGCCGGCGCGATTGCCGACAACGTGTACTGCTTGTAGTTGAAGGACTGACCGTTCGGGGTGAGCAGCGTCGGCAGCAAACTCAACTCGGTGCCACTGGCCGGAATTTCCACACCGCCACCATCGAGGAATTCGACGGCGAAGACCATATCCGTCAGCAGCGCATTTGCTTCACCGCCGGCCCAGCCGGTCATGACGTACTTCGTGCCCGGTACGGCCGGATTGTCCTGGAACAAATTGCCAGTGGCGAGTCCATTGGTCACCAAATCGCCGGAAAACGGCTTGAAGAAAACAGCGCAGTCCGTGCCACCGCATCCGTCGGGGAAGTTAAATCCCGTGCCGTCCGTTGTCACCGGCGTCGGCGCCGGGCCAGCCCACGGCTCGGACGACATTTCATCTTCGTAGGCCCCGGTGATGGTGCGGCTACCGGTGTTCTGCCAAACATCTGGCTTAGGCAGGAAGAAACCCGGCGTGATTTCCTGCCCATATATCTGGTCCAAATTGCCATTATTAACGCTGCCGCCAATGATCACTTGGGCATTGGCCAGGCTGGCTGCACAACTGATGCAGCCCAAAGCAAAGAGCAAACCTAAAGATCGTTTCATTAGAACTTCTCCCGGGTGTCTCGAAAAATGTACTGCCCATGATCCACTCACAGTTGTGGATCCCCACGTTCTACTCTTTCCTCGTATCACCGAACTCTGCGCACCCAGCGGTGCGATGTCCCCCATCGACCAAATTCTCGCTTCAGCTGCTGCGTCTCCCCCGACCAAAGAAGCAGAGCACGATTCCAACCAACACAATCGTGGCAGGTTCTGGCACCGCCGCGAGTCCCCCGGCACCCGGCAGCGTTTCGATCAGCGAAAACTCATCGAAGAACGCCGACTGGGCACCCAGCCCGCTGTTATACATGCCTGTTGCACCTGCCGAGACGCGCACATTCGTCGTACCGGCGGGTGCTAGGGCATTGAGCGTAAACTGACGCCAATCGTCTGGTTCCAAATTCCCTGCGTCGTCATTGATTTGCCCAGCGGTCTTTAGATCAAGCATTTGGGTGCCGATCACGTTGGTGCCGTTGAGAAACTCGACCTTGAGAAAGGTCACCGTCTCGGTGTTGAACAAGCCGCCACAATATCCCGCTTCCCACGCCGACCAGGCCGAAAAGTCATAGGTGGCGCCTGCAGTCCCCGGCACCACTTGCGATAGCGTGGCGAAAACGTCAGGTATATCCGGGTCAAACTGGGTCTCGTTCACAAACGGACGTAGCCAAAGCCCCTGAGGTCCGGTTGGCGTACCCTGCGGATCGATTGGCGGCGTCGTATCTTCGACCTTTCGATTGGCGAAACCGATAAACGCCGCCGAATCGGCGGTGATGCTGCCGACCGTCGGGCCTTCGACGAGCGTCCAGCCGACTGGCGCACCGGGAATGTTCAAGTCGCCGTTTGCCAGCCGGTTGCTGCCTGCCACACCGTCGGTCAGCGAAAAGTTATCAAACAGCACATCCTGACCGCCAGTGCAGCAATTGTCCTGCATGTCGAGTGCGGAAACTCGGACGCGCACTTTGGCCGAGCCGACTGGTGCTACGCCCATCGCCTTGTCGATACCCGTCCGGTAGGCATCCAGGCCGGCGCCATCACGGAGATTCCACACGACGGGAGATCCGAGCACGGCGTTATTCACATCGAGAAAAGCCATTTCAAATGTGGTCACGGTGGGAGAAGGGATCGCATCGTGGCCAACCTGACCGAAGCGATTCTTCCACTCGGTGTAATCTTCCTGATCGACGATCCCGGGCGTCGGACCTTCGTTGGGTAAGATCACTTCCTGGCCCAGTAGATCTCGCCAAGTCGTATAATCGGCCGCGTCGACGGCGAAGTTGTTGTTGTAGTCGGCAAGCGGATGGAGGGGATTTAAGTTTTCAACGACTCCGGAATAGCCGCTCTGCAGCGAGACGTCTCCCTTGAACGTGAAGGTTCGGTTCTGGACGAGAGAGACGGCGGCACCGGTGTAGACCTGTTCCATCACGAAGTTTACGCGACGATCCTGGCCGGCGTAGATGCCTTGGTTTCCCACCTGCGCGTGGAGGACGATCCCCAGTCCACCTACCGCGGGATTGTTCGAGCCGTCGTTGTGCTCGTAAACATTCGGAACCGCGGTGCCCGGCTCGTCACTGAGGAAAGTATGCACGGTCCAACTGGGAGGATCAGCGCCCGTGTCGAGGTTGCCGTTTTGAAGGACCTCACCCGCCTGCGCCCATGGACTTCCCACGGCAGCCGCGACGACAATCATCGCGACGGTCCCTAAAGTTATCTTACTTCCTGAGAGTCTCATCACTAGTTCCTCCGTCGCACAAAGCACTTCGCACGTAGCGCACAGGCCATCACGAATGGATGGATCCAACCCGAAGAATTTCCGCCTAAATCGCCTTCCGTCTACCATCGAAGAGGCAGCAACCGGGCGCCGTTTATGCAAGCGCTTTCATACCCCACTTCAAGCTAATCAAGAAACGCGAAAATTGCAACAAAATCACTGAAAAAATATCGAATTACTTGTTTCTCACCGCGGGATTTCCGGCTCTGTCATGCGGAACCTAAAAACTTTGCGTTATCGTCTCGCCATCTTGTCGGTTTCCCAGTCGATTGAACGTCTCGAGATCGACATCGAAACTGAGTGCCGTTACCGAGCCGTCCGCGAACAATGCATTGATTCCCCCCGGATGAGCCGATCCAAAGGTGTAATTTAAAACATCGAGCTGAGTACCGTCAGGAGGCGGATCCTGGCTATCGGGACGTGGCTGTACTAGGGTGCTTCGAAGTGGATCGAAGTCCCAGCCGTCACTCCACCCACGATCGTCTGCCTGGCCATTCGTGTCGCCAAGATACAACGTCGTGTGAACCCACTTGTCTGCGGCTAACAACGTTTTGCTCGTGCCGTCCGTAATCTTGGCGTACGTCATCTTTTTCATGTAGCCAATGTGCCTGCCTGGCTGGGCAGTTGGAGCGACGAAATCTCCTCGCTGAATAATGCCCCGGAAAGTGGGGATTTGTCCCGCCTTAAATTTTGTCTCCAACTGGTCGATTCCACGGCCATCATTTTGCGGACAGCCTGGGCAGCCCCAAAAATAGTCCGCTTGACGAGACTTGAAATAACTTGGATCGGTCATCAGCTGATTGAAAACTACATCTCCAGCTTCGGATCGGGCAGGGCCACCTACAGCCGCTGCATAATCGACGAGAGATATTCCGGAAACTTGGTGAAAAGTAAGTCCACGCCGGGAGGGGCAGTTGTAGAGCGCGATTCCCGTTTTCGTCAGGTCATCGTTCGAAATCACGTTCTGAACTGCGCCTTCTTCCAAATAAGGCAAGATCTGATAAAGCCATCCGAGACCTTGCTCCAGCGGCCCGTTCGGCGGTCCGACGCGCTTGCTGGGCTGCGGTTGGGTATAGGTGTCGCGCAGGTAGACTTCGATTTTAGGATTCGGCGAAGTTCCGCCGGTCGGGAAGAACTTGTACGTGTCGGTCATGTTATGGACCGCCAGACCGATGTTCTTGAGATTGTTCTTGCACTGCGAGCGTCGTGCGGCTTCGCGGGCCGCTTGGATCGCCGGCAAGAGAAGGGCGACGAGAATGCCGATGATCGCAATCACGACCAATAGCTCGACCAGGGTGAACGCCGATCGACCGCGTGGTCGTGACGACCGATTCGTCGAATCAAACATCTCCGCCTCCTGTCGGGCCGGCGACGAATGTCGCACGACCCTTGGCAATAACTGCCACTCCAACCCCACTGCTTCCGATTTTATCAGCTATTTCCAGGATTGCAAGCGCTTTCATAAAACGTTTTTCGTGGCGCGGTACAGAGCTCCTGGACCGCCGCCTTGCCGCTGGAATTTCACTTCGCGAGCACATTAACAGCAACAACGATGCCGACAGGAAGAGCGTGCTCGGCTCGGGCACTCCGAGCGATTGGCCCGCTCCCCCGCCCGAATAGTGATTCCGCCAGACCGTATAGTCGCCGGCATCGATCCGGTTGTTATTGTTGCCATCTGCGGGCAGATAGGTCGTCGATCCAAAACTCGACTTCCAGAGATCGTAGTCCGCCAAGTCGACGACGCCGTCGGCGTTGTAGTCGCCCGGCTCGAGTGCTGGAACATGCGGTCGGCGAAAAAGTCGGCGTCTAGGCTCTCGACTAGGCCGAATAGCAGGAACAGATGGTCGACCAGTCCGGCGTCGGCCGGGATCCAGTTCGGCTGCTCGTCCGAGACGCGCACCATGTCCGTACTTGTAGCGCGGGTCATTGGCGGACAGAACTTGGTGCGTTGTAGAACTCGGAGCAGCGTCTCCATGTCGCCCCAGGCCGCGACGGCTTCCGGCGAGAAGACATCGTGCGGATGATTGCCGATGCGATCGGCGTGGTAGACCTCGGGGCTCGGGACGAGCCCGGCCGTGAGCCCATAGCGAAATGCCTCGCCGAGCACGACCGCCGAGTATTGTTGGTCGGCCTGTCGCTGTGATTTTCAAAGAACGTTTCGAAGTCGGCACTGCCGGAAGTCGCCGTTGAAGAAGTGCATCTGCTGCACCCAGAAACCGGAGGCAAATGCATTGACGTTGTCGGTCAGCGTAGGGATTCCGGCATACGACGTTTTGGGAATGAAGTCGGTGTCGAGCCAGCGATGCTTCACGGCCAGTGCCCGGGCGTTGTTCGTTTCGCGGAGGGCGAGACTTTCGACCAGCATGAATTCGTTCCAGGGCGTGACTGTACCGCCGGTGCCGCCGCCCGACTTGCCCATGTCGAGAAAAATGCGGCCGCTTAGGCGGGATGGATCGCATTGTTGAAATTGACGCTATTGGTGAGTTGCTCGGCGAGGGCCGCGATAGTGGCGTTGTCGGGGAAATGATTCGCTGGGCGAACTGGGCACCCGCGACCAAGAGGGCGGTGCCGATCGGCGTGTAGGAATGCATCCCAGCCGCGTCGGCATAGGCGCCATTCGTAACATCCATGAAGTGGATAAATGCCCGTCGGCAGAGCGGTCGGGAGTAACACCGGGCGTCTGACCGGCATAGGCGCGAGAGAATGTTGCTCGACGCGTGCTTCCGCGTCCGGCAGCTTGTCCAAGTGGTCGAAGGCGCCGAGCGACACCAGCGCAAAGCCGGCCGCGTCGGGCGTGGCCGGGTGGAAGCTGGAGCCGTTGAGGACCACCGAATCGCGCACCAGCCCAGACGGCTGGATTGCGGCGACGACATAATTCTTTGAGGCGATTGATCTGGTCGTCGCGAACCGTATTGAGATCCTGAGCGGCCACACTCGCGACGAGCGGAATGCAGCAGGAACAACACAACGAGCAAACGACGAAGCATATCAATCACTTTCAGTCTTCAAGATTAGCGCCGGCGGAGCGAATCACTTGTGAGTAGAACCGCGCCGACGCTTTGGGAATTCGCCGCTGCGTCGGAAAGTCGACGCGGACGATGCCGAACCGCTTCGAGTAGCCAAAGTGCCACTCGAAGTTGTCGAAGAGCGACCAGACAAAATAGCCGCGCAGATCGATTCCTGCCCGTAGAGCCTGCCCTGCCGCCTGCAAATGTTCCCGGATGTATTCTACACGCCCGTTGTCATTTACGCTTCCATCTGGTTGCGGCACGTCGTCGAAAGCGGCCCCGTTTTCCGTGATGTAAAGCGGGATCTCCCCATAGCGGCTGCGGACCCACGTCAAAATGTCCGTCAATCCGCGCGGTCGATCTCCCATCCCATGGCGGTGTAACTGCTGTCGGGTGGCGAGACGACCTGAGCCCGCGGGGGACCGGCGGTCGGGTCGTCACGGACGTGGATTCGTAAGTAGTAGTTGACGCCGACGAAGTCGATCGGCTGCCGCAATCTGGCCAAGTCGTCGCTGTCGATGGAATGCCACGATGGGCCAAACATTTCCGGCAGTTCCTCGGGGATCGAGCCGAGCAGCGCGGGGTCGAGGAAGTGGCGATTGACGTACGCGTCCATGCGCTGGGACGCCACCCGATCGGCGTCGGATTCGGTCGCAGGATGTACCGGCACCAGATTCACTACGAGGCCGATTTGCCCCTTCGCCTCGGCGCGATACACCGCGACAGCCGCCGCATGCGCCCGCAGCAGATTTTGCGAGACCCTCACGGCCTCCGCGCCAGTCGCGGCGTCCCGGCGCGTGGTTTCCGGCGATGTAGCCATTGTCCATCGTGACCCAGGGTTCGTTGAGCGTGGCCCACATCGGCACCCGATCGCCCAGCGTGCGAAACATCAGCCTGCGCGTACTCGGCAAACCACTTCGGTGCATCGGCATGGGCCCAGCCACCGCGGTCTTCGAGGGCCGCCGGCAGGTCCCAATGGTAGAGCGTCGCGCTGGGAGTGATGCCGTGTTCGAGCAGCTTGTCGACCAGCCGCGAGTAGAAATCGAGACCTTGCTGGATTCACCCGGCCGGTGCCGTCCGGAAGCACGCGGCTCCAAGCGGTGCTGAATCGATACGATTGGATGCCGAGCTCGCGCATCAGCGCGATGTCGTCGGCGAATCGGTGGTAGTGGTCGCAAGCCACGTCGCCGTGGTCGCCGCCTTGAATCGCTGCCGCCGCATGTGGGCGAAGCGATGCCAGATGCTCGCCCCTGCCCCATCGGCAAGCGGCGAGCCTTCGATCTGGTAGGCCGACGTCGCCGCGCCCCAGACGAAATCAGGCGGAAAGTCGGATACAGGCACGGCGAACGCCTCACGTAGGGTGGGTCGAGTTATGCGAGACCCACCAAGTTAAATCAGCGACATTCGTGGGTCTCGCGGAGCTCGAACCACGCTACAGCATTACGACGACGCGATGGAGCTCGCCGTCGCGTGTCAAATCGACGCGCGCGGCCCCTTCGACAACGGCAGCCGGCTCGCCGTCGAGCGTTGCGGCCGTGACGCCGCTCTCCTTGCCGTTCGGATTCTCGATCACGATTTCGTACCGCGTGTGGCCATCCGGCAGACGATAACTCACGCGACACGAGGGCCAGGCGGACGAGATTGCCGGCCGCAGCACCAAAGTCTTGCCACCCTCGATCGAGAAACCGAGGATCGACTCGACCGCGACGCGGAACATCCAGCCGGCCGACCCCGTGTACCAGGTCCAACCGCCGCGGCCCGCATGTGGCGGCTGCGAATAGACATCGGCCGCGACGACATACGGTTCGGTTTGATAAATCGCGACCTGCTCGGCGGTCGCGCTGTGGGAGACGGGGCTGAGCATTTTGAGCAATTCGACCGCTCGCGTGCCGCGACCGATTTCGGCCAGCGCACGAATGAAGAACAGCACGCCATGTGTGTACTGGCCGCCGTTTTCCCGTACACCGGGGACATAGCCCTTGATGTAGCCGGGGTCGTGCGGTGTTTGATCGAACGGTGGGTCGAGCAAGCGGATGAGACCGGCCGCTTCGTCCACGAGTCGCTGTTCCACCGCGTCGATCGCCAGATCGGCGCGCTCTCGTGGAGCGACTCCGGAGAGTACGGCCCACGCTTGCGCGAGCGCGTCGATCTGGCATTCGTCGCTCTCGGCAGAACCGAGCGGTTGTCCATCGTCGTAATAAGCGCGGCGATACCAGCCGCCGTCCCAACCGGCGTCGTTGAGGACTTTCGCCAGCCGCTTGCGCTCGGCTGTGTATCTCGCTAATCGCAGCTGGTCCTCGCAGCCCTCGCACAGCGGCAGCATCTGGCCGAGCACGGTGTGCAAAAAGAAGCCGAGCCAAACGCTTTCGCCATGGCCCAGTTGACCAACGCGGTTCATGCCGTCGTTCCAGTCGCCGCTCCCGATCAACGGCAGGCCGTGGGAGCCGGATGTGAGCGCGCGATCGAGAGCCAGGCAGCAATGCTCGTAGATCGTGGCGGAGCTCGCGGCTCTCTCGCCCGTCATGCCCAATTCGGCTTGCCCCGGTTTCAGCTGGGCGCCTTGGATGAAGGGCACCGATTCATCGAGCAAGGCCTCGTCGCCGGTCGTGGCGACGTACGAAGAAGTTACGAACGGCAGCCAGGCCAGGTCATCGGAGAATCGCGTCCGCAGACCGAAACCGGTGTCGGCGTGCCACCAGTGCAGCACGTCGCCTTCGACGAATTGCTGGCTGGCGTGGCGCACGATTTGTTGCCGCGTGATATCGGGGCGATGGTAGACCATGGCGGCCGAGTCCTGCAGTTGATCGCGGAAACCGAACGCACCTCCCGGCTGGTAATACGCCGATCGGCCCCACATCCGGCATGCAAGATTCTGATACGAGAGCCAGCCGTTCACGATCAGGTCGAGCTCGCGGTCAGGCGTTTCGATTTGCAGGGCCGAGAGCGTGTCACGCCAGAAGTTGGTCGTTGCCTCGAAAGCAGCTTGGATTTGTGCGGATGTTTGATACTTCTCCACGAGCTGCGCGGCGCCGTCGCGATCCGCCGCCTGGCCAAGGATCAGCGTACACTCAAACGTCTCGCCAGCTGGAATCTCGATACTCAATTGCCAGGCAGCGCAGGAGTCGAGCCCGCCGCCAGTGTGGGCGTCGAGCTGTTCGCCTTCGGCGACGCCTGCCGGCGCGGCAAGGTCGCCATGCGAACCGATAAACGCGGCGCGGTCGCCCGTGTGGAACCGCTCGATTGGCTTGGCGTCGGTCGCGAGGCAGGAGAAGGCGACCGCATCGTGGTAGATTCCGGGCAGTGGATTCGTGGCGAAGATCGTCTGCCGCGCTGCGTCGAACTCGGTAGCGATCGCGTCGGATTCGCCCACCTGCGTGCCGAGCAGCCAATGCTGGTAGGCAAAAATGGATAGCATTCGCGTCGCCGGGCCAGAATTCTCGATCCGCAGCCGCACGAGCTTCACCGGATCGGTCGGTGCCATGAAGATGGTGGTGTCTTGCGACAAACCAAGGCTTTCGTGGCGAAACTTCGTGTAGCCGAAGCCGTGCCGCACCTCGTAGGCCGCGTCCGCTGGCGTCGGGCCGGGCAGCGGCGACCAGAACACATCGGCTTCATCGTCGCGAATCCAAATCGCTTCGGCATGGGGGTCGGAGACGGGATCGTTGTGCCACGCCGTGAGCCGATTGTGCCGGCTATTGCCGGCCCAGGTGTAGCCGGCGCCGCGTTCCGTTACCAAACAGCCCGCTTGCTCGTTGGCCAGTACATTGACCCATGGTTGGGGCGGTAGCCGCAACTGGCCTGCTCCATCCGGTTCCAGCCGGATCACGTACTCACTTCCGTCCGCAGTGAAGCCGCCGAATGAGTTTTCGAAAAGGAGCGGTTCGCGTTCGTGCTGCGAGAGAGTCGTCGGTTCTCGGTCAGCACCGCCGACGCGGGGAGGTAGAGTCGCCGCGCGGCGGCCTCCTCGAATCTCGATTCAGGTTGCTTGTGCGCCGCATGGGCGATCCACCGCCGGGCGTCGCCGTTGCTGCCCGCGTGAGCTTCTTCCAGAGATGCAATTAGTTCGTTCGCGGCGTCCAAATCGTCGATGGCCGCAACGAGAGATTCGATCGCGTCACGCCCTACTGCGGCCCCCAACAGGAAGACGATCTCGCGTTCTTCGCCGGCGGCAAGCGTCAGGATAGTTCGCAGGCAGCCGACGGGATCCAGCACGGGTCCCGCGTCGCCCGCCAATTTGCTGCCGGGATCAAGGGCTTGCGGCGAGGCCGTGCTCCGTCCACGGCCGATGAAAAGCTTGCGATTGGTCTCGAATTGCACTGGTCCGCGGCCGGAATCTGCGGCGAGCAGGCGATGGAAGCCGAATCGCTCTGGCTCATCGTTGCCGCGCGGACGGCGGCGGGCCAGAATCGCCGACTGGCCCGGCCGAAACTCCGTTTCGACGAACAGTTTCGAAAACGTGGGGTGGCTCGCGTCCGCATCGCGGCTGGCGAGCACGAATTCGACGTAGCTCGTGAGCTCGATCTGCCGCGGCCGGTTGCCGCGATTTGTCAGGCGGCAGCGGCGCAGCTCGAAGTTTTGCTCCGGAGCGACACAAACCGTCAGGTGCGACTCGATCTCGCGGTCGAGGCGGAAGATTTCCGCCGCCGAACGGGAAAACTGGAACTCGTAGGCGTCCGGTATCGCCCGCACAGGCTGAAATCCCGCCGACCAGACGAAATCGTCGTCCAGGTCGCGTAAGTAGACGTGGAAGCCGTCGGAATCGCATGTCGTATCGGGCGTCCACCGCGAGACGTCGAACCCGCGACAAGTCGAAACTCCACTTCCCACGGCGGTAATCGTCGTGGAATACTGGCCGTTGGAGAGCTGGACTTCCTGAGCGGAAAGGCCCGGGATCGGCACGCCCAGCGGGCGAAGCCGTTCTCTCTGGCGCTGCTCCAATTGCACACGATCGATCGACACAGATATCCGCCTGAGAGCAAAAAAGTGGAAAAACCCGGACAGCAAGCGCTTTCAGTCGCCGGGTTTAGTGTAATCTAAGGCTACCGAAAAGGGGAGGGTTGGGCGCCGATTTTCGGAATTCTTGTCGAATCGCTGGCAGAATCGAACCGCCAGAGTCGCCAGGGCAAGGCTGGAAAGTCAAGTCGAGCGCCTGGCTGTTCGAAATTAGAGTGGTTGCGGAAGTTGGCCTGAAGCGGAAGGGCTGGTTCAAGATGTCGACCCACCAACGGCACACGACGGCGGTGGAGGATCGCGTCCCGTGGAATCAGTTGATTGCCTACGGGATGGGCGGGCTCGTGCCAGTGGCACTGTTCAACATCGCCGGCCAACTAACCGGGCTGCTCGGCAACATATCGCTCGGGCTGAGTGCCTTCTGGTTGGGAGTCATCCTTATCGCCCCCAAGCTCTGGGATGCACTTTCCGATCCAGTGGTTGGCTACTTGACGGACAATACGCGGACGCGTTGGGGGCGACGTCGTCCGTTCATCCTGGTCGGCGGGATTGCTACCGCGATCAGCTTCGTCGCCATATGGTGGGTGCCGCGCGGCGAGTGGATCCAAGGCTTGTTTCCTAGCGACGCGGCTTACAACTGGTTTCAATTGTCGTACATCCTGGTCGGTGTGCTCGTGTTTTTCACGGCCTGCACGGTGTTTGAAATACCGCACGGTGCGCTGGGGATGGAAATGTCGGCCGACTACCATGAGCGGACGCGACTCTTCAGCGCGAAGAGCTTTTTGGGCAATTTGTTCGCGATGGGAACTCCGTGGCTGATTTTTCTTTCGGGGTTGCAGGTGTTTCGTGGCACAGGTGGTGACCTCGTCGATGGCATGCGCTGGGTTTCCATGTTCATCGCCGCAGTGCTAGTACCGCTTTCTGTCTGGTGGTTCCTGGAGTCTGAAAGAACACCGGAAATTCGCCGCAAGAAGAGCGTCGAAAGCCGAATTTCTCAGCGACATGCGGCGACCGCGATTGACAACGGCACATTTATCAATTTGGTGGCGATCATCTTCACGCTGGCAATGGGATTCAATTTCGTTCAACATCTTCAGCTATTACATCGCAATTTTTTACCTGTACGGGGGAGAACGACGCCGTGGCCGCCGGTGCTACTCTTGGGATTGAACGGTACCGCGTGGGCTGTCACGGGGCTGCTGGCCGTGGTTCCCTTGAATTGGCTCAGCCGGCGCATTGGCAAGAACCACACACTGATCGTCGTCGATTCTGTTGATGTGTGCCGCACAACTGTCCAAAATCGTTTGCTACGACCCGCAACTCCCCTACCTAATTTTTGTTCCGACGGTCCTGCTCTCCGCGGGCATGTTGATGTTTTTCACTTTGGGCTCGTCGATGGTCGGCGACGTCTGCGACGAGGACGAATTGAAAACTGGCAAACGATCGGAGGGCGTTTACTATTCGGTAATCTGGTGGTTCATCAAGATGGGCGCTGCGTTCGCCAGCTTCGTCATGGGATTGCTGCTGCTGTACACGCAATTTGACGAAACCAGAGTGTTCGGTGGACGCGGTCCAGTCGAACGTGGCCGTGATTCGGGTCCGAAGCGGAATTATGGCTGGCAAAAGAGGCCGGCGAACTGCAAGTCTCGGATCAAGCTCGACCAAGGCTCTCGAGACAGTATGCCGAAGAGCATCGATAAGCGTAAGCAGGCATTTGGACAAACGATCAAGTTTCAACACGATCAGATGGAGCATGTGCGCAGACTGATTGATCGGCTTGAAATTAGTGCGCGATCAAGGCCGAGGCGCATCCGGATCCAAGAACGCGGCTCACGCGACGACGCCTAAAGCTTCAATCTCCGAGGCAATGAGATGTTCGCAAAGACGCCTACTCGCTCAAGCGGCAGAGCTCCGACGACGTTGTTTACCGACTTGCGAGCCATTGGAAATTGGGTTCCGCTCGCTGCTGAGCGTCTTTTCGCTCGTGGCTCACGCTCCGCTATCCACTTACCGAGGCACGCTGCTACGAGATCAAAGAAGCGCTCAAGCGGCGGCGGGCGGAATCGGCGGCCATGCCTGCGTAATCCACCATCAAACGCGCGACGGGCTGCCGCTCGATTCGCGGATGACCAGCTCGGCCGGCAGAGAAACCGTCTTGGCTTCTCGTTCCGGCTCGGCGATGTCGCTGGCAAAGCAGCTCGATCGCGGTAGCCCCCATGTTCGACATCGGCACGTGGACCGTTGTCAGCAATGGCTTGGTCATCTGTGCCATCCGCGTGTCGTCGAAGCCAACCACGGCCAGGTCGGCAGGCACCGACACATCCTGGGCGATCGCCCCGGCGATGATCCCGGACGCCATCTCGTCGTTGGCCGCGAACACGGCGGAGTCTTTCCCGGCCCACCGGCCGACTTTGTCGATCGACAGTCGATACGCCGATTCGTGTGTGTAGTCCAGATAATAGACATCCTCCTGATCGACTTTGCGGTTCGCCTTTTTGAGCGCCTCGCAATAGGCCTTGTAGCGGGCCTGCGTGTCGATGTTGGTCTTGAGTCCGCCGACGAAGATGATGCGCTGTTTCGAGCAGTCTTCCAGCAGGTGCCTCATCATGGCCGCGGCGCCTTGCCGCTGGTCGATGACCACCGTGTCGTGCTCCACTCCGACGATCTCGCCGTCCAAGACGACAATCGGCAGACTCAATTCGGCCAGCGCCGGTCCGATACCCGAGGCCATCGTGTCGGAGACCATCACCGCCAGACCGTCCAATAGCGCCCGCTGCCCGAGCGCCGCTAACCAGCGCTGCGCATCATCACCCGGCTGCGCCGAGGAGAGCAGCAAATTGGTCTCCATCTCGCGGGCCTGCATGTTGGCGCCGCGGATGATTTCCGAATAGAACTCGCCGTGCAGATCGGGCAGCACAAGCCCGACGATGCCGCTCTTGCGGAGCATCAGTCCACGAGCAAACGCGTTGGGCCGATAGTGGAGCTCGCGAATCGCTTCTTCGACACGTTCGCGCGTTTTGATGTTTACCAGTTCGCGGCGGTTGATCACGCGCGACACGGTGCTGATCGAGACATTGGCTTTTCTGGCGACGTCTTCAATCGAAGCTGGCATACTGACCCCCGAGCGCGCAGCCCCGGCGGCATCGGGCCACAGAAGTGACAGCGCTTTCATGCACATTACTCGCCCCCCGCCGGTGTTGTCAATCGTTCGGCACGTGTCCGCCTGCGGATCGATCACCAAATGGAACTTTCCCCGCCGCGTATGTCGGTTGTATCAACGACAACGATCGTGGCCGTCTGCCACCGCTGACGATCGCCCCCTGGGAGGATGAGGCGAGGCACAAATTGCGCAACTCCGCCTTTGACCCACTTTCGGCGAAACCTACACTTTTCAGTCTCTTTGCGAACATGAGGGCGCCCGAACCAACCGGAGCGGCGACCCAGCCGCACCATTGACTCACACCACCACGACGTTTTTTCGCACGCAGCAGCATTTGACAATCCGGCCAGAATAAACTGGCCCCAACGACCAGGTATCCGCGATGTTCGACTCGCTCACTTCTATCGGCACTCTACTGGCGCTCGGCATGTTGTTCTCGGTGGCAACCTTCGTCATGGGCTGCGTCATCGGCGCCTGGTTCACCCGGTCCGGCGCGGCGCCAGCGGGCACCTCGAAGCAGCCGAGCGAGAATGACCCGGCCTTCATGCGCTCCGTCGAACGCGCGATGATGGCATCGCAGCGGATTCACGACCTCGCCAAGAACGTGGTGAGTCACGTCGGCGACCACGGTTCCAAAGTCGAAGCCTTCGATTCCGATATTCGGGCGCTGGTCGGACAACAAGAAACCATCGCTACCGAGACGCTGCTCATGACAATCGGGCAAATGACCTGTGCGAACACAGAGCTGCAGCAACGGCTCTCCCGCATCGAAAAGCAGATCGCGGTGCAGGCATCGGAATTGAAAAGCTACAGCAGCGAAGCACGCACCGATTCGCTCACCGGGCTGGCAAATCGCCGCGCTTTCGACGATGAGATTGAGCGTCGGTTCGCGGAGTGGCAACGTCGCCGCACGCCATTCACCGTGATGATTCTGGATGCGGACAACTTCAAGCGGGTCAACGATACTTGCGGCCACCAGAAGGGCGACGATGTACTGCGTCAAATCGGCAAGGTCATAGTCGACAGCTCCCGACAGATGGATTTCCGCTGTCGCTACGGCGGCGACGAATTCGTCGTCATCCTGCCCGATACCGGCGCTCCGGAAGCCCGCATTGCCGCCGAGCGGATTCGCAAAGCGATTGAAAAAATCACGGTCCGAGTCGGCGACGAGCTGGTGGCGATGACTTGCAGCATCGGCATCTCGCGAGTGGGCGTCAATGACGACGTCACTTCGCTCGTTCGACGCGCCGACGAAGCGCTTTACAAATCCAAGGACGCCGGTCGCAATTGTGGCCACTGGCACGACGGCAATGAATGTAAACCGCTAGACGATACGGCGGCCGGCGCCGCGGCAGCGGCGAACAAGGGGCCCTTGCTCGACTCGCTGGCCGATCGCGCCGCGTTCGTCGAGGCGCTGAGCCGACGACTCCCCGAGAGCCAGCGGTTCGGGATTCCCTTGTCGATTATTCAGCTGCGCGTCGCCGATTACGCGACGCTCAGCCAGAAGTATGGCGAAGAGGCGGCGCGGACGACGCTCGACGCGGTGGCCGCTTTTACCCAGTTGGTGCTGCGACAAATCGATCTCTGGCGCGACTCGACGACGGTGAATTCGCCGTCTTACTGCCGGGAAGCACTCGCAACGAGGCCAATCAAATCGCCAAACGTCTGCATCTGTCGGCCGCCAATTGCGATGCCCGTCTGGGAAATGAACGCGTGAAATTGAGCGTGACGCACGGCATCGCCGAATTCCGGCCCAGCGATTCGGCCGAATCGATGATGATGCGTGCTCGCATTGCGGCCGACGCGGACGCCAAGAACCCGCCAGCCGACGTCGTCCACGCGTAGAAACTCCCTATCGCAAGCGACGATTCCGCGTCGAGTGCCTCCTTTGCCGGGAACAAACGCCGAATTGCAATGGCCTCGCTGCGCTGGTACAAATGGAGTTAGGCGCACCCCCAATCGGAGGCCACTTTCGCCCGCGAGAGTTCCGATTACTTATCTCAGCCCCAATCGAATCTACTCATGAACCAAGTTTCCGCAGACGACGCCTTCGGTTCGGTCGAATTCGCCGAAAATCCCGAGCCGCGCGTCCCCTGCGTGCTGATTCTCGACACATCGCAGTCGATGCAAGGCAGCCGCATCAACGAACTCAACGCCGGCCTGAGTTTCTACAAAGAGGAACTGCTCGCCGATCCGCTCGCCTCCAAACGCGTCGAGGTGGCGATCGTCACGTTTGGCGGCGACGTCGAACGGGCTGTCGACTTTGTCACCGCCCACAAGTTCCAGCCGCCCACGCTCGTCGCCCGTGGCAATACGCCCATGGGCCAGGCCATCAACAAAGGCCTCGACATGATCGAGGAGCGCAAGGCCGAGTATCGCGAGCATGGCATCGCCTACTACCGGCCCTGGGCGTTCTTGGTCACCGATGGCGAGCCCAACGACCACTGGAAGCCGACGATTCCGCGCGTCCGCGACGGCGAACGGCAGAAGTCGTTCTCCTTCTTCGCCGTCGGCGTCGAAGGAGCCGACATGGTGTCGCTCGCCGAGATCTGCGTCCGCACTCCGCTGCGGCTCGAAGGGCTCAAGTTCCGCGAGCTCTTCAGCTGGCTCTCCAATTCGCAGCAGGCCGTTTCCCGTTCCTCGCCGGGCGATGAAGTGCCGCTCCAGGATCCGACGGGCCCCAAAGGCTGGGCACAAGTCTAGGAAGCTGCCGTGTGGCGACGCATCGCTCAGAGCCTGCAAGGATCGAGTCACGCCGCGGACGATAGCCCGTGTCAGGACAATTTCTCGCTTCGCGTATTCGACGGCGATTCAACCCACACGCTGCTGGCCTGTGTCTCGGATGGCGCCGGCAGTGCCGAACACAGCGAAGTCGGCTCCTCCATCGTCTGCAGTACGATCGTCGAATGTGCCGAAGCGTTCCTGGCCGCGGGCGGACGAATTGGACAAACTCCAGCGCGAACGACGTCCTCCGCTGGTGCGCCGAAGCCCGCATGCAGCCTCGAACGGGAAGCGGCCAATTTCAATTGCGAAGTCCGCGAGCTGGCCTCCACGCTCTGCGCCGCGATCGTCTCGCCCGCTCGATCCTGCTTCTTTCAGATCGGCGACGGCGTGATGGTCCTGCGGCGGAGCGGCGTCTATGGCGTCGTCTTCTGGCCGCAATCCGGCGAATATGCCAACTCCACCAATTTTCTCACCTCGCATCAGCTCGAATCGCAGCTCGAGTTCCTCTCCGTCGACTCGGCCTGCGACGACATCGCCCTGATGACCGACGGACTCGAACGACTCGCGCTGCGATTCGACACCCAGACTCCTCACGAACCTTTTTTTGCACCTTTTTTCCGCGCCCTCCGGGCGGCCGAAGATTACACAGGCCTCAACGACGCTCTCCAAAGTTTCTTGGGAAGCCAACCTGTCCGGGAAAGATCGGATGACGACAAGACCCTCATCCTCGCCTCGTTCATCGACCAGACCGAAGACGCTGTTTGACGCCATTAGCCAACCCATCGACTTGGGCGACGAGTTGGGCCGTGGCGGCGAAGGCAGCGTGTTCGAAGTCCAGGGGAACCCGTCTCTAGTCGCCAAGGTCTACCACAAGACGCCGCTCGCCGAAGACCATGTGGCCAAGCTGCGGCCGATGTCGGCCGTCTGGTCGGCCAACTTGGAAAAAATCTCCGCCTGGCCGCGCACGATTCTCTTCGATCCGATCCAGCGGAAGCCCTGCGGCCTGTTGATGTCGAAGATGGAGGGCGCCCGACCGCTCCACGAACTGTACGGAACCACCGCTCGCCGCCGCCATTTTCCCGATGTCGGCTGGCACCATCTGGTCCTCGCCGCCCGCAACGCCGCCGCCGCCTTCAACACGCTCCACGCCGTGGGCATCGTCGTCGGCGACGTGAACCAGGGCAACCTGCTCGTCGACGAAAAAATGTGCGTGCGGATGATCGATTGCGACTCGTTCCAAATCGTGCGCGAAGGCAAAATATTCAACTGCCCCGTCGGCTCGCCCCATTTCACGCCGCCCGAGCTCCAAGGCCAGCGACTCCGCGACGTCGTCCGCACGGTGAACCACGATCGCTTCGGCCTGGCGACGCTGATCTTTCATCTGCTGTTCGTTGGCCGCCATCCATTCGCCGGCCGGTTCCGCGGGCAGGGCGATCTCTCGATCGAGAAGGCGATCGCCGAAAGCCGCTTCGCCTTCTCGCCGAACAAGGCCGAGACTCAGGTCGACCCGCCGCCCGCTTCGCTGCTGCTCGACGACTTGCCCCAAGGATTGGCCAACCTGTTCGAAGCCGCCTTCCGCCCCAAAGTGATGCGCGGCAATTTCCGCCCGTCGCCCGAGCAGTGGATCCAAGAACTCGAGCTGCTGATCAAGCGGCGCAAGGCCTGCAACATCGATCCGATGCATGTGTTCGCGCCGGAGGCCGGCCGCTGCCCCTGGTGCTGGATCGAAGACATCGGCGGCCCCTCCTTCTTCGTGCCCTCCGACGTACCGAGCACCGTGACCTCGCTCCGCCAGGCGCGGCTCGACGAGACCGTCTCGAATCTGCCGGAAGTGGAGTTCCCCGCGTTGCCGCCCGAGCGGATCGCGCTGCCCACGCTGCCGAAGCTCAAGCCAGTCAAACCGCGGCCCAAGCTGACCGCTGCTCGATTGGGTCGCCGCCGCGATGGTCGGCTCGTGGGTGGTGACGCTCGTCGGCGCGTTTGTCTCGCCCGCGGTGCTTGCTGCCGGCGTCACGCTCTCGCTCGCCAGCGCCGGCTTCCTGCGTCGCCGCCAAACCCAGCCGCGAACGCCGGGCGACCGTCGACGCCTTCATGGCAAAGCTCGACAAGCAGTGGAACGCCCTCAAATCAAAAGCCCGCAAGCTCGAAGTGGGGCACCGCACGCGGCTGGCCGGCTTCGTCACACCCGCCGAAGAGCAGGTCCAGGAACGCAAGAACTACGTCGCCGAGGGGGACGACCTGGTCCGCGTGATCGTCGCCAGCCGCCATTCGCAACTCGACGAATACCTCCGCAACGTCTCGATCCGCGACAACGTCGCCTCGATCCCCGGCCTGACCCTCTCGCACGTGACCCTGCTCGAGTCGTTCGGCGTCGAGTCCGCCTTCGACGCCGAGCGGATGAAGCTCTACGGCATCCCCACCATCGACGAAGCGATGTCGATCAACCTGATCCAATGGCGAGCCGAAATGGAACGGCAATTCCGCTTCAACCCCGAGCACGGCATCACGCTCGACAACCTCAAGTCGATCGGCGACGCCACGGTAAGGCGCTTCAAGATGATGCAAGCCCGCAAAATCATGATGGGCAACGAACGCCTCAAAATGCTCGCCGACGCCGGCAAGAACGCCCTCGTCGAGGCACTGACCTCCTTCGACGCCGACGTCCGCGAATGGAAAAAAGTCGCCGCCGACCTCTGCGAATTCCAACAATCCCGCCGCTTGCTGGAACGAACCCTCAACAAATCGCTACTAACAATCCTCGGCCCCACCGCCGGCGTGATCCTACTCGCGCTGCTGTTTTATTACGTGAAATAGACGCAACGGGCAGCGTCGAAAACTGTCACGCACAACAAATTAGCGTCGTCGCCCACGACGAATTTCCGCGTACTGCGTCCCCACACCGCTTGCGGTTTAGCTAACGCACCAGGCGACTCCCCACAAAACGTGAACTATATGCGGCGGGACAAAAAAGCTGTGACGAAACCGGGTACCACCGGTTGTCCCAACCTGTTCGGAATCGCGAAGCAATCCAAGCCCACACTGCGCAGCAACCAGAGGCACCGATCACGCAATCACCCGAGAAACAGCCCCTCGACATGGAAAGACGCTGCCCAACTGCCTCCTGCTCGCTGCGCGACCCCGGTTGAGTCAACCGGGGCTACCCGCTACTCGAATACCCCAAAGGCAACACGGTGAAAATCGACTTCGACGGCGAAGAATTTACGTTCAAACGCGCGGCAGAGCCTGCCGGCAATCCGCGCGACAAAGTGGTGGCGTCTAAAGTAGAATGACGCGGTTCGCCCGATTGACCGTACACGGTGACAAGAGACAGCCGTAGCTTTCCCGATTGGCTGGTGCGGTGTCAGGCAATCGTAGCCAGCCGGTCACCCCACCTTGGATCAACGGAAGCCACGCAAATGATCGCGGTCAAACTCTAGCGTAGACGCGACATAGTCGTGGCCTGCAAGTTCCAGATCGGTAATCCTCTGGTTAAAGAGAGCAATAGTTTGCTCATAGAAGAGTTCAGCATTCAAGCCATCAGCGAACCCGTGTTCGATACTCCAGTTCACATTCGAAGAAAAATCGATTTTGCGATTGGATCACCTGAATGTAAGTTTTCATCGTACCCGAAGGAGGGCGGCAACCGTGCGTTACGAAGTCTGGGCCAAGTTGATTGCGAATTGAAGGAGAAGGAAATGCCCCACTTTCCGCGGCGTCATCAACTCGGAGGTTACTTTTTGCGGGCCTGTAGATGACACCCGAATAATCTTGAAGTTTGCAAACGGGCATATGAAATGCATCTGGTAGATGAGTCGGATCAGTACGAGTCGATCAAATCTGGATACCCGAGACATCCGGCTGGCCACTGGATCATTTAGGGCCCCGGGGACGGATCAGTGTTTGGCTGAACCATAGGGGACGGGAGTGGATTCGCGCACCAACGCCGGGCCCCTGTGCCCATCGGCAATATCTGCGACCAAACTCGAACCGACTTTACGCCGCGCCAATCAGGCGGAACGAACCACGAATCATACGAATCTCACGAATGCCCATTTCGCCTCCGCCCCGCTCCCATTCGTCCAATTCGTGCCATTCGTGGTTGCTTCCCCGCTCCCTCAGGGTGAATCAAAGTTGGGAGGAACGAAATCACATGTTGGTTGCTCCCACCTGAGTTTCTGCGTGCAGTGCCCACCCCGCCCAATTTCATCCCTTGACATGGCCGACTAGATCGCATATACACATGTACCGTACACGATTCCGCTCTTTGAAAACTCGCCAGCCATCCGTAAATAGCCGTCGGCGTCAGCGCATAAGCGGCTGTTCGCGATGCGATCTCATCTTCGCTGCCCGCGGCGAGCATCCGGCAGTGGTTGCAAAATAGCCACTGGCTGCAAAATGGCCCGCATTTTGCAGCAGGGCCAAACGAAAAACACCGCGATTGCCAGGCCCTGCGAGCCGACCCTGCTGCAAAACCTAACCATTTTGCAGCACAAAAACAGTTTTCGCGTCGACCGCCGCAAAGCTCACGAATCGAGCCGAGAGATACGCTAACAGATATATTGAGAGTCCGCCGCGCCGCTTCACCAAGCAGCCACGCCCACCAGCTCGCCATAGCTCGTGAGCCCGGCCAGCAGTTTTTCGGCGGCGTCGTCCCGCAGCGAGGGGATCTTCCGTTCGCGGGCCCGGCGGTTGAGCGAGCCTTCGTCGCAGCCTTCGACGATCAGGCGGGCCAGGTCGTCGTCGATCGGCAGCATTTCAAAAATGCCGACGCGGCTGCGGTAGCCGCGCTCGTTGCAGATCGGGCAGCCCTTCGGTTCGTAGATCCGCGTCCCCGCGGCGCCGGGGCGGCCGATGACTTTGGCCTCCGCCGCAGTCAACTCGCGCGGCCGACGGCAATGGAGACAAAGCCGCCGCACCAGCCGCTGAGCGATGCACAGCTTGAGCGTCGCCGCTACCTGATAAGGCTGCAGGCCCATGTCGATAAACCGCGTCACCACGCCGGCCGCCGAGTTGGTGTGGATCGAGCTGAACACGAGGTGGCCCGTGAGCGCCGCTTTGATCGCCACGTCGCCCGAGTTGAAGTCGCGGATTTCGCCGATCATGATCACGTCGGGGTCGCTGCGCAGGATGTTGCGGAGCACCGTGTCGAAGCGGAGCTTGTCGGCCGAGTCGACTTCCGACTGGGCCACGCCGACGATGTCGAACTCGACGGGGTCTTCGACCGTGATGATCCGCCCCGGATGGTGCGCGAGCCGGTGGCGGAGCGCGGCGTAGAGCGTGGTGCTTTTGCCGCTGCCCGTGGGACCGGAGAGCAGGATCATGCCCTGCTTCTCGCCCGTGTGGTCGGCGAAGATTTTCATCTGCGACGGCGACATGCCCAGCTTGTTGAGCGTCAGCTGGTCGGTCTCGGTGGCCAACAGCCGCAGCGTCATCCGCTCGCCGTTGGTGGTCGGCAGCGTGGCGGTGCGGAAATGAATCTTCCGCTCGTCGGGACCGAGGATCTGCGAGAAGCGACCATCCTGAGCCATCCGCCGCTCGGCGATGTCCATCCGCGAGAGGACTTTGTAGCGGCCAATCAGCGCGTTGTGTACCGACTTGGGCAGCTTCCGCAGCGGCTCGAGCGACCCGTCCACCCGCAGCTGCACCAGCACGATGTTCTCTTCCGGATCGATGTGGATGTCCGACGCCTTGCGGGCGAAAGCCGTCTCGAGAATCTCGTCGCAGAGCGGAATGATCTCGGTCGGATCGGCGATCTTGATGTTCTCGACGCCCTCTTCGCCCGGCTTGCCCCCCTTGCCGGTTTTCTTCTTCCGCCCCATCCGCAACATGCGGGCGCCGAGCGACTTGGACGAATCGTCCTCCTCGTCGACCTCGACCACGACGCTCGCCGCCATCGTCTGCTCGAGCCCCGGCACGTAGGCCGCGATCAGCCACTCGTTCGACTCGGCGTTGCGGACGCGGTGGGTCGGCATCAGGTCGCCGGTCTCGGCCCACTTCTGCAGCTTCTCCATCGTGTGGGGACCATAGGTCTGGCCGTCACCGATTTCGAAATACCATTGGTCGATCATGACGCGTAGGTCCTGAAGTCGAAGGGCGCCGAGCGGCTGCGACGCGGCTAAAAAAGAGGCAAGGGTGCGGCGAACCCCCACCCATGAATTATGCTTCAGTCCGACGAATCTCGCAACTCGTGACTCAAAGCAAGGAGCGTAATTGTTGCTTGCGGCGTGGGCCGGCAGGTAACATGGTACTAGTGCGGTCGGAGCCCTTCAGGTGCAGTCCGCGGCGGAACAGACACACTTCGGATGGGGCGAATCTTTGACTTTCTCAGACACGCAGCGGTCCTTGGCAATGCGCCTCGCGACCTCGATAGTAGGATTTCTGACGGCGGCTACTTTGCTCAGCAGTGGCAACGCATTCGGCCAGCTGCGAGCATTTCCGGAGGCCGAGGGCTTCGGCGCGAACGCCACTGGCGGACGGGGCGGCAGCGTCTATCATGTCACCCATCTCGGTGACTCGGGGGCCGGCAGTTTCCGCGATGCGGTGAGCAGCGGCAATCGCACGGTCGTGTTCGACGTCGGCGGTTGGATCGAACTCGCGTCGCCGGTGAGCGTCAAGGACAACATCACCATCGCCGGCCAGACCGCGCCGGGCGACGGCATCGGCCTGAAGAACTTTGGCCTCAGCTTCAGCAACGCCGACAACGTGATCGCCCGCCATTTGCGCGTGCGACAGGGGCCGTATGTCGACTCGATCGGCCGCGATGCTGTCGGCGCGACGGGGGCGAGCAACGTGATCTTCGATCACATTTCGGCTGTCGTGGGGCCGCGACGAGAACTTCAGCATCACGAGCAGCAGCAACATCACGATCCAGAATTCGATCGTTGCCGAGGGTTTGCTCAATCATTCGATGGGCGGGCTGATCGAATGGAACGACGGCATCAGCATTCACCACAGCCTGTACGTCAGCAACAACGACCGCAATCCGAAGACCAAGGGGATCCTCGATTTCACCAACAACGTGGTCTACAACTGGGGTGCGTTTGCCTACGTCGCGGGCGACTCGGCCGGCCTGAGCTACGGCAATGTGGTCAACAACTACTTCATCGCGGGTCCCAGTAGCAGCGATCTGCACGACCCCATCTCGCGTGGCAACCGCAATTATAGCATGTACCTCGACGGCAACTACTACGACGGCACCGTCAACGGCATGGTCGATGGCGCGCCATTCACGCAGGCCGACGTCGACGACGAGTTGACATACGTCGCCGAGCGGTTCGATTACCCGCTCGTGGTAGCCGACACGGCCACGCGGGCGTACGAGAAGGTGCTGAATAACGTCGGCGCATCGCTCGCGCGCGATTCGGTCGACACGCGGCTCGTAAACGGTGTGCGCACGCAGACCGGTATGCTGATCAGCGACCCAGCGGTTGTAGGCGGGTGGGGCACGCTCTCCGGCGGACCGGCGCCGCTCGACACCGACCAAGACGGCATGCCGGACGCTTGGGAGGCCGCGCGCGGGCTCAACCCAAATAACGCCGCCGATCGCAACAACTTCAATCTCTTCGGCTACACTCGCCTTGAGGAATACATCAACGATCTAGGCGGGGCGCACACCGCGAGAAACTTCGAACGCTCGAGCGGCACATGGCGACGGCTCCGGAAGGCTGGAGTCGCCGCTGGACGTGCCACCGATGATGACACGTCTTTATCCGTGCAGGCTTTAGCCCTGGCGATGTCCACGTTGATCAACGCCGGATGCCGCCGCGTGGGACGTCCGCATCGGTGGCGACGGCGCGGCAAGCCTGTCGGTGGTCGGCGGCGGATTGTTAAGGGTCAAGAATACGCTGCTCGTCGGCGATGCCGGCACCGGCTCGCTCAACGTCGACGGCGGCACGGTCACGGCGCAGAACGTCGTCGTCGGTTCGTTCGGCTTCGGTGGCAGCGTACACGTCAGCAATGGCGGCGTGCTCGCCGCGCGCTTCATCGCGCCGGACGGCATGGGCGGCACCGTGACGCTCGAATCGGGTACACTTGCGGCCGCCGGCGATCTCACAGTTACCGCGCCGATCAGCCTGGTCGGCAGCGGCACGTTCGACACCGCGGGGCATAGTGCGACGGTATCGTCCACCATCAGCGGCGGCGGCCTGGTCAAGACGGGCGAGGGTGTCCTTACGCTCACCAATACAAATAGCTACAGCGGCGGAACCACCCTCGTCGGCGGCACGCTATCGATCGCTACGAGCGCGAACATCGGCGGCAGCGGCTCGCAGATCAACTTCGCCGGCGGCACGCTCCGCGTGACGGGCACGGGGCTCGCAAACCTCGACAATCACAACGTGAACTGGAGCAGCTTCGATGGCGGAATCGATGTCGCCCAGGCCGGTCACACCTTCTCCATCAGCCAAACGCTCGATGGCAGCGGCACGTTCACCAAGCAGGGGAGCGGCACGCTCGTCATGAGCGCGGCCAATAATCACGGCGGAACGGTCGCGGCGGGCGGCGTGCTGAGCGTGCTCGACGACACTCGTCTTGGCGCTGCTTCGGCACCACTTGGACTGGCCGGCGGAACGCTCCGCTTCACCACGTCCGGCGCGAGCGACGTCGCGCGGGCGACCACACTCACGGGCGCCAGCACGATTGACGTGCAGGCCGCGAGTGGCGTCATCACCATGTCGCACGAGATCACGGGCGCCGGATCGATCACCAAGGCCGGCGCCGGCACGCTGATCCTCGGCGCCGCCAACACTCACACCGGCGGAACCACAATCGCGGCCGGCACGCTGCGGATCACCGATCCGCTTGCGCTGCAAAATAGCACCGTCACACTCAGCGGCGGCACGCTGGATCTCAACAACCTGGCGGCGTCGGTCGGCGGACTGGCCGGCACGGGCAGCGTCGACCTCCTGGGCACGGTGCTTACACTCGGCGGCAGCAACGAGGATTCGAACTACGCCGGCAACATTGTCAGCAGCAGCGGCGTGGCGATCGGTCGAGAAGGTCGGCACGGGCAACGATCAATTTATCCGGCGCGAACACGTACACCGGCGGCACGGTCCTGCGCGAGCGGCGCGCTGGGAATCACTACCGATGCCAACATCGGCGGATCGAGCAGTGCCATCACGTTCAGCGGCGGGCTGTTGCGAATTAGCGGCACGTCGCTCACGTCGCTCACGTCGATGGGCAGCCACACAGTGAATTGGTCGACCTTTGATGGCGGATTCGACATCGCCACCTCAAACAACACATTCACCGTGAGCCAGGCGATTAGCGGCACCGGCTCGATGACCAAGCGCGGCGCGGGCCGGCTGGTGCTCAGCAGCACGGGCAATAGCTACACGGGCGGCACCCGGCTCGAAGATGGCTCACTACAAATCTCGCAGCTGTCCAATATCGGCGGCTCCGCGGCGGCCATCACCTTCGCCGGCGGCATCCTCCGCACCAGCGGCACCGCGATCAACTCGCTCGCCACGAACGACGTCAATTGGTCGACCTTCGACGGCGGATTCGACATCTCCTCGTCGGGCTCCACGCTGACGCTCAGCCAGACGATCGGCGGGACGGGTTCGATGACCAAGCTCGGCTCGGGCACGCTGCGCATGGAGGTCGCCAACAACTATTCGGGCGACACGAACTTGACCGCGGGAACACTGGCCGTCGCGCATCAGGATGCACTCGCCCAAACCACGCTTGTGCCGGGTGGCGGAACCCTCGGTGTCGTGTCGATAAATTCCTTGAACATCGGCGGCATCAAGGGGTCGGGGCGCTCGCACTCAACGGGTTCACGGTCAACGTCGGCGGGAATAATAAGGACACTTCTTACTCCGGCGCGATCAGCTCAAACCAGGCGCAGGGTCAGTTCAACAAGGTTGGCACAGGCACACTCGCGCTCACCGGCAGCAGCTCCTATGCCCGGCCGATCGTGATTCAAGAGGGCGTCATTGCGGTGAGCAGCCTGGCCAACGCCGGCTCGAATAGCTCGCTCGGCACGGGCGCAAATGCGTCGATGCTCGTACTCGACGGCGGCAAGCTGACCTACACCGGCAGTTCCACGGGTACCACCAACCGGCTCTTCACCGTCACGGCCAACGGCGGAACGCTCGAAGCCGCCGGCACGGGCAAAGTCGTGCTCAGTGCGACGGGCAGCATCGTGCAGAGTGGCACGGGCGACCGCACGTTCACGCTGATGGGCGTCAACGCCGACTGTGAATTCAACTTCGCGCTCGGCGATCCAACGAGTGGCAAGACCTCGTTCCGCAAGGACGAAGGGGGCCGTTGGATCATGAACGGCGCGGCAAACACGCTCACCTACTCGGGCGACACGATCATCGACGCCGGCATTCTCATCATCAACGGCAACGTGCGGCTGCCGTTCGGCGCAGGAAAGGGGAACCTCGTGATCAACGACGGCCAGTTTGAAATGAATGGCCGCGACATGTCGATCAACGGTCTGTACGGCGCGGGCAATATCCAGAACCGCACGAACACCCGGACGCTGACCCTCGGCAACGCCAACGCCAACGGCGACTTCAGCGGTGTGGTGAGCAATACGGGCGGCGGCGGCAGCACGCAGTTGCTGAACGTCACCAAGGTGGGCACCGGCACGCAGATCTTCAGCGGCTTCAATACGTACGGCGGAGTGACCGATGTCCAGGCCGGAACGCTGGTGATGGCCAGCCGCGCGGCGGCGGGCTTCAGTTCGATTCAGGTGAGCAGTGGCGTGCTGCGGATTGATTCCGGTCCAAGCGACGCACTCGAATTGTACAAGTCGGTCGGAATTAGCGGCTCGACGAACAATCCCAGCGGCACGATCGACGTCGCCAGCGGTGGTTTTGTCGCCAAGAAGTCCGCAGGCAACTCGCTGGCCACGCTCCTGGCTTGGCAGGACGCCGGCTCGAACACCGGCAAAGGGCTGGTGAGTAGCTGGATCCAATCGAATCCTAACTACGGCCTCGCGGTGGTCGATAACGCAGCCCTCGGACTCACCAGCTTCCTCGGCCGCGACGTCACCAGCGATTCGCTCCTCGTCGCGCCGGCGCTGGTGGGTGATGCGAACCTCGACGGCGTGGCGAGCTTCGCCGACCTGGTCGCGCTCGCGGCCAACTACGGGGCGACCAACCGCACCTGGGCTGCTGGCGATTTCACCGCCGATCGCGTGGTCAACTACGTCGATCTCTCGTTGATCGAACAGTTCTACGGCGATCTGACGGACGATTTTGCCGCCGCGTGGGCAATCGCGCGCAGCTCCGATCCGCTGCCCGGCGACTTCAATAGCGATGGCAGTGTCGACGCCGCCGACTACACCGTCTGGCGGAACAACAGTGGAGCACCGGAGCAGTACGCAGAATGGAAAACGCTCTTCGGCGCCTCGATACCGGGTGGAGCAGCGAGCGGTGATGGAATGATCGCCAAATTAGGCGCGACGCTTACCAGCACGACCAAAGCCCCAGCTGTTCCAGAGCCAAGTACGCTTCTGCTGATCGCCTGCGCCCTGCCGGCAGTACGGCGCACCCGCAAGGAAGGCCAGCGACTTCCGTAAAAAGTAGCGGAGGAGGGACTCGAACCCCCGACACGCGGATTATGATTCCGCTGCTCTAACCAACTGAGCTACTCCGCCGAACCGCTGCATATTAAGGGGTTTGGTTCACTTGGGCAAGGTCCTCGCCCCGAGAGCGATTTCGCCGAGAAAAGCGTCGCACAAAACTCGCATTCGACCTCGCCGTCGTTTGAAATTCTATTGGTCGGCAATAAACTCGTCGCATCTTGGGGAATCTTTTCGGGCCGGCTTGCGTCGAAGGCGTTGAGAGCTAGCCCGTGTCTGCGCAGCAGATTGGTGTGCGGGTTGAGGCTGCGCGTTTCCCTATTTCTGGAGAACAGGCATGATTCGTCGACGATTGATTGCAGTCTGGCTGATTGGTTTTGCGTTCATCTCCGTAGCTGCCGAGGCCGCCGAGCCGGTCGTCACCGAGGGGCGCGTGGCCGCGGTCATTGTCTATCAGGGGCAGGCGCTGGTCACGCGCGAGATCGACGTGCCCCAGGCGCAGGGGTTGCTTGAAGTGGTGGTTTCAAACTTGCCCGAGAATGTGCTGCCGGGCAGCTTGTTTGCCGAGCCGGCCGACGGGGTGCAGATTCGCTCCGTCCGCTATCGCGCGCGGCCGATCGAAGAGGACGTGCGGAAGGAAGTTCGCGAACTCGATCAGCAAATTCAGGACGTCGCCGACAAGTTGGCCGCCATCGCCGAAGAGCATGCGCTGCTCAATCAGCGCAGTGCGTACTTAGCTCAGCTGGAAAAGTTTTCGGCCGCCACTTCGCAGCTAGAGCTCAAGAGCGGCGTGCTGAATGCCGAGACGCTCAAGGACCTCTCCCAATTTCTGTTCACCCAGCGCGACGCCATCTCGCAACGCCAGTTGGAACTCGCCCGAGAAGAGCGGAGCCACAACGAGCAGCGCGATCTCTTGGTCCGCAAGAAAGACACCATTTCGGCCGGCTCGGCCCGCACCGCCCGCGAGGCCATTGTGTTCATCAACGCGCCGCAGGCGGGCGCCGCGAAACTGCGGCTCAGCTACCTGGTCAACAACGCCAGTTGGTCGCCATCGTACAATCTGCGTGCGACTGACGCTCGCGACGAGATCACGGTCGAGTACAACGCTTCGATCCAGCAAATGAGCGGCGAAGACTGGAACGACGTCGAGATGGTGCTCTCGACCGCCACGCCTTCGCTCGTGGCGACCGCGCCGAAACTCGATCCGCTGACGATCAAGCTCGGCCAAATCCCGCAGTCGCCGGCGCAACAGCCTCTATCGGCGGCACTCAATTACAAGCAAGTGCAGGAGAATCTAGCCCAACTGGGCCGGCAGCGGGGAATGCAAGATGTTGATCGCGTCAGCCGAGCGGCTCCCGCCAGCACGGAGGAAGTTGCCTTCGGCTACAGCGGTCGCGCCCCAAATGGTGCGATGGGTGGTGGAGCGGGAGGGGTCGGCGGATGGGATTTTTCCGCGGCCAACGCCGCCAACACCGACCAAAGTCTCAATCGGGCCGCCTGCGAGTTGCAGCTCTTGGATTTTAACAACTCCCTGAGCGAGCTCAAGAGTGAGGCGTCGCACGTCAGCGAAAGCCGACCGAGGGCGTCAGCGTCAGTTACGTGCTCGCCAATCGCACCAGCCTACCAAGCCGCTCCGACCATCAGCTGATTCAAATCGCGTCGGTGCCGCTCAAGGGCGACTTCTACCGTCTGGCCACACCGGTGCTCACCAGCTTTGTCTACGAGGAGGCGCAGCTCACCAACTCTAGCGAGCGCGTGTTTCTCGCCGGGCCGGCCGCGACGTTTGTCGGCGGGCAGTTTGTCGGACGCGGATCGTTGCCAACCGTTACCATCGGCGAGAGCTTCACCGTCGGTCTGGGGATCGTCCCCTCGCTGCGGGCCGAGCGCGAAGTCGTGACGAAGGAAGAGCGCGTGCAGGGCGGCAATCGCGTCGTCGATTTCACCTACGAACTGGCTATTGAGAATTTCGGCGCCGAGCCGGCCAAAGTGCGGCTGCTCGATCGACTGCCGACCGTCGGCCAAGACGACATCAAAGTCACGCTGGTGAAGAGCGATGTGCCAGTTAGCTCCGACGAGTCGTATCAGAAATCGGACCGCAAGGACGGCATCCTCCGCTGGGACGTCGAAGTACCGGCCCAGGCGGTCGGTCCTAAGAAATACGTGCTGCGGTACACCATGCAGATCGAATACGACAAGCAGCTCTCGATCGTCGGCATGCCGAGCAAGCGATAATCGCGGTGAGCAGGGCGAGCGCCGACGGCTCGGGGATGTTGTGCGTCGAGGGCAGGGGGCTGAGCGAGCCACTGCCGCTCGGCACGGTGCCAAAATTCGCTTTCCAGTCGAGGTAGCCACTTTCCTCGCGGAGCGGGTCGTCCCGCCAGACAGTGTAGTCCGCTGCATCGACGTAGCCGTCGCGATTGAAGTCGCCCGGCGTCGGCAAGAACTGTTCGAAGACACTTGCGGCCGGCAGCACGTTTCCGTTCTGGTCGAAGAGCCCGTAGCGGCCGCCTTCAAAGACATTGAGCCCGGTCGTCGGCCGCGCTTCGGCATACCACCAGAAGACGCCCA
Organism: uncultured Planctomycetota bacterium; assembly: GCA_963847905.1. GTDB lineage: Bacteria > Planctomycetota > Planctomycetia > Pirellulales > Lacipirellulaceae > DASYDU01. Next base: position 80,744 of record CAWKBP010000018.1, read on the forward strand.
GCCCAAGGTCGTTGGGCACCGCCTGCACCGTGTCGACCAGCGCGTCGAGAAATTGCTGCTGGCCGGCTTGCGTCACTGGAAAGCCAAGGCTCTGTTCGTCCGACTGCGGATTGCGAAAGGGGAAACCGGTCTCGACGATCGCCACCGGCTTGCCAAAAGCATTGGCCGAGTTGTTGAGGTTTTGTGCGACCGCCGCGAGGCCGCCGGCGTGATAGAGCGGATAGTAGCTATAGCCGAGTACGTCGGGGTCGGCGCCATTGGCCTGCATTCGGGGCAGCAAGCGGTTGAAGTAGTACGAGGTGGTGTTCCAATTCGATCCTTGGTCGTGATGGATCATGACGAGCGGCGCTTCGCCGGGATCGGCGCCGTCGCGCGCACCTTTTGTGCCCGCAGAAAGTAACGTGGCCAGCCGGTCGAAACCCGCATTGTTTGTGCCGCCTGTCCAGGGATAACCGGTGTTTGCACCTCCAACCGTCGATTCATTCACGGTGGACGGGAATGTGCCGTTCCAGAGTAATCCTGACGCGATTTCGTTGCCGATTTGCACCATGCCCGGCATCACGTCGGCGGCCTTAAAGGCCTCGATGGTTTGCTTGGTGTAGTCGTAGACCTGTTGCTCCAACTCGGGCATAGTCATCGACGCCCAGGCAGCCGGCTTCCACTGATGCCCCGGATCGGCCCAGGTGTCCGAATAGTGAAAATCGAGCAGGACCTTGCCGCCCGCCTGCTTCACCCGCTGCGCGAGCGCAATCGTGTAGTCAAGATCTTGGACGACAAACGGGTCGAAGCCGCCGTTGTAGTTGTTCGTTTGGTGCGGATTGACGAACAGCCGCAGGCGATAGTAGTTGACGCCCGCGTTGCTGAGGATGTCGATGGCGTCGCCTGCTACGCCATTCGCGCGGTAGACGGCACCGCGGCCTTCATGAACGGGCAGCGAAGAAATGTCGGCCCCCGCCATGAACGGCTCCGCGTGGGCCAAAGAGATTGCCGACCAGACGACTGCCAGGGCAGAGAGATTGCGCAAGCATCGTATCTCCGCCTTGTGCTTCATCGTTTCTCGCTCCTATCGAGCTCGGGCGGCGATCGAAAAGTTGCGCCTCGACGAATGGCCCCCGTCGGTTCACTCGTCGAGCTTGATCTTGTATTTGTCGGCCAAATAGGTCGTCGTCTGCGCGAGCTCTTCGGTGGAGAGAGCCTTGTTGTAGATTAGCATCTCGCCCAAATCGCCGCCAAAATAGAGTTCCATCCAGGCGTGCCGACCAATGATCTTCCGTGAGGTGATGCCCTGCGGCGCAAAGGCCCGCGCCTCGCCATACTTCCGGCCATTGATCATCAAGTACGATTTGCCGTGTTCGTACTCATAGTCGTACACATAGGCCACGACGACCGGCTCGTCGCGTCCGACCGGCGATGCGTCGACTCGTCCCGATTCGACGGTGGCACTGCCGATGAAGCCGGCAAACACCTGGCCAGTCAGCAGCGACGGCTGAAATTCCTGCTCGAGCAGCGGCTCGCCAATTTGCAGCACGCCGGGCTCAAGCGTGTCGCTCAAGTAGCGGTTGGGCGGGCCGTCGTAGTTGATGATTTGCCCGCCCCACTTGCGATCCTTGCGGAACGCTTGGGGTCCAAATTGGCAGACGAACATCACGGTCTGATCGTCGGTCGTCTCGAGCGGCGTGGTGAGCAGGTAGTCCGACTCGCCATCGAAGCGAATGCCGGGCTTGCCGTGGATCGCGTCTTTCACCAACAGCGGACGCGCAGTTTTCGTCTACCTGGATCGCGTCTTCGCCCGACGTGTTGTTGCCATAGACGATGTCCTGCCAGGCAATCACGCGGTTGCTGGCATCCGTTGTCACAGCGACGTCTGCCGCGAGCCAGAGGGCCAATTTGTCGTCGGCCAGGTGTCCGGCCTCGACGTGCGCCGCTCGTCGCAAGGCAATTAGCCCGGCGAACTGCTGCTGATTCATGGCGATGTCGTTCGGCTGCCCGGCGGCGGCACGAAACTCCATCGCCTTGTTGGCCGTGACGTGAATCACTTCGTTTCGCTGCCCGACTGTCTGCTTGTTCGGTTCGCTGCAAAGGACTTCGCCTTCGAAGACGTGCAGTTCGGTCCGGCCCTGTGCGCCAACTTCGACGCCAAACGAAGTGCCCAGGTCCACCATGTCGACCTGCGGCGAGAGGATGGCAAACGAAAACGCCCGTCGGGGCACATTAGCCGTAATCCGGCCCGATTCCAAATATCCGACCATCGGACTGCGCAGATGGAAATCGCACGGCCCCTCGAGGACGACCTCCGCGCCGCAATCGTAGGTGATCTTCGCCATGCCCGACTCGAGCGCAACGTGGTCGCCCACGTAGAGCAGCTGACCGTGATGGAGCGGCGGAGTTCCCTTGGCCCAAACACCATTGACGATCTGAGTGAGCGTTGCGGTGATCGTCGGCTGCCCCGTGATCGACGACGGCAGCCAGGACGCCGATCGATCGATCGCTTGCCAGGCCGCGACCGTCAGCAGTGCAGCAGCCAACGAGGACCAGAGGAGCTTACGTCGACGACCGCGGGCTTGCGGCTTGCGTTCGCGCTGTTCGCGGAAAGTCTCCCTCGGCAATCCGGGCGAGCTCGTGGCAAACTGATCCATCAAATGATGGAGTTTGCTCTCGGTGAGCAAATCGGAGATTTGCCGATGAGCCAGGCACCAGCGCGAAGTGTTCGGCAAACTCCTCCTCGGCATCAAGGGTCGACTCGAGCGTCGCCATGTCTGCGGCCGTCGCTGAGCCATCGAGATATCGGCTCAATAGTCGATCGAGTTCTGGATAGTCCGACATCTTGCTGCCCCGTTTACTTCACCAATTGTTTTTGTATGCAGCCATAGAGCACACTGCGAATTCTGTGCAACATCACCGACACGCCGTCCGACGACATGCCGAGCTGCTGGGCGATGTCGGTGACTTTCGCGTTTTCACCATATCGCATTTCCAACACCCGCCGCCGCCGACCTTCGATTCGCTCAAGGCAAGTCCGCAGCGCAATGCGGCGATCCTCGGCCTCATGTTCGACTCGCTCCAGCGCGGTGCCTAGCTGCGTGAGCGCCGCCTCGCTCAGTACCAGCCGGTCCCGCGACTTCGTGCGGTAATACTTCAGCAATCGGTTCCGCGCGATCCCCAGGGCCCACGACGTGAAGGACCGCTCTCGGTCGTACTCGACAAACTTCTCCGCCACGACCTGCGCCACCTCTTGGACCAGGTCTTCGGCGTGGTGAGCGTCGATGACGTTGGCTGTCAGATAGGCGGAGATCGCGCTCTGCGACTGGATCCAAAGCCGGGCCAACTCGCGCATCGGCTCGGTGTCGAGGTTGCGGCGAGTGTCTCGGTCCATACGCCCGTTAACCGATGAATCGGGCTTTAGTTCTAGTCCCTGACGACAGTCTGCACTCAATGGATTCCCCGCTGGTCCCAAATCCTTACTCCCCATCGCAGAACGAGTTAGCAAATTCTCAGGCCCAGCAGGTGGAACTGGACTGCCCGTCGAATGCAACTCTTCATTCTCGACAACCGAAAAACGCCGGGGAAACCCCGCGTTTGGGGTGGGGCTCTGTTTGCGCCGCGGCGAGCGAATTACGGGCTCGTTAATTCAAAGTCGGCCTGATTCTTACCCGGTTTCACGTCAAATGTCAGCCCGGACGTGCCAACTGACATGTATCGATCGGGCACCAGGGAGGTGCTTTTGACGTTCCGGATTTCGTACGCCGGCCGAGAATCCGCCGCCGCGTCGTAGGCAATCACCGCGACTTGGTGCTTGCCAAGGAGCGCCCCATCGGACTCGCCGTAGGTACCCAGGGTATAGGTGCCGTCCGATTGGATGTTACCGGTCGCGGCTCGGCCGGCTGCGGGGGTAAATCGCACGGTCCCCTTGGCAAGCGGCTTCCCATCGAGTCGTACGGTTCCGTAAACGCCGCCAAGTTTCTCGTTTTGACCGCATCCTGGGAGGATGACGATCAGAATCAATAAGACGTGACCTAACGATACCCGTAACACCCGTCGCCAAATATGCCCGTCGTGATCTCCCATTGGTCGATACTTTCCATCTTGCATAAGACTGAGCGGCCGCTGGTTCAGACGGAGTCCCAACAGAAACGAGTTTTATTGAGTTTGGATTACTTCTTCCGAAGCACGGCTGGCCATCGATTTGAGGACCGCCAGCTCGATCGAATCACTGACAAAGCTCACGGAGCCGTCGCAAATAAGAATATTACACCCGCCCGGGTGCTTACTGCCGAGACTGACGTCGTGATAGTTCACCGTGGCTTCGCCCTGTAGTGACCAATCACGCGGGAAAGCCGCTGAATTGATCGCGGCAGCAATGTTCTTTCCGTTAAAAACCCAATTGCCGTCTGCCACTTTACCAAGATTGTCGTCTGCCGCTAACCAAGTCATGTTGATCCCGGCGTCCCATGCATACTCGCCAAACAGCATCGTATGGCTAAGCCCGTCAGTAAATCGACTGAACGGCAAATCGCTGTCCAAATACATAGCGCCGTTGGTGGCCATTCCTCCGCCTTCATTCGGAAGTCCCGTACCAGTGGCCATGCAACGAATCATCGTATAGGTGCTATCAGGATAGTCTTGGTTGGCGATCGAGCCACCACGGCCACAGCTGACCGGCTTGGCGCCAAAAATGGCTAAATAGTGACATCGCAGTGGGCTTTCTACGACCTGCCCGGAGGCGAGTATATCGGTGGTTTCCAACGCGTCCTGGCTGGGGCATTTAAAGAATGGAAGTGGCGTTTCCTTGACCTCGATCGCTTGATTTCGCCAATGCGCACCGACGTCGACCAAATTGGCGACGGCCTGATCTTCCATGTACGGGAGCAGTTGGGCCTGGCTGCTCAAGCCACTGGTGTCAGTGGTGCTCGGGGTGGGTGTGCGAGTCGAGGGGCGAAGTTTGCCTCCGCCGTGATGCGGCAGATGGCGTCTCGAGTCGTGGTAGTTGTGGGCTGCGATGCCCATTTGACGCATGCGGCTGATGCAATCCGCTCGCCGCGCCGCCTCACGGGCCGATTGAATCGCCGGCAGTAAGAGCGCCACGAGAATGCCGATGATCGCGATCACCACGAGCAGCTCAACCAGGGTGAACGCTCGACGTCCCGTGCAGATCCGTTGGACGAGCGCATGAGGATAGTCCGATCGGAACTGCGGTGATAATTCCGTCTTGAACTCCGTCTTGAACTCCGTCATGAACATCGACGAATCCTTTTTTCGGAAGGCAATCCAATAAGTGTATTGCCGCGAACGCTTTTCGCGAGTTTCAACAACGACGACTGCGATTCCGTCGCTGGCCGCTCGGGGCCGAACAGCTGCAGAGCGCCCAGGTACTTATCCTTGCCAATCCGAACGGATCGCACGGAACTGGAGGGACCGACATTTCGCGCACGAATAGAGGCAGCCTGACGCCCTGTTTACCGTCCCCTCCTACAATAGTTTCCCGTCGCCTCTAGAATCTTAGCCAAAAACTGCCGAGCCCGCCTGTTGAGAGGCGGGCGGCTGGGGGTGTGCGACGGCGCACCTCTTTTTTTGACAAATCCAAAGAATTTCGCGGTAAGAATCGCCGGCGAATTGGTAAATACCCGCAGGACATCATGTTGTTCGCCGGTCTCGATGCGCGATTTCGCTGCAATTGGGCCGTCGGCGACCGGATGGCGGCGGACTTCTGGGTGGTTGGGGAATGTGGTAGTGGAATGTCGGTGTTCGCCGGTCGCCCGCTATCCGCAGTTTCTCGTTCTACAGAATTTAACTCTTCTCATCCGTTTAGCGTTTGCGAATTGATGTTAGGGAGTCGCAGCTTGAGTAAGTTGGGGCCCTTTGCCTTGTTAATCGGCGACTGACCGGCGGGGCTCGTGTATTCGAGCACGATCCGGCGGCACTGCGGAGCTTTTAATCGTGAGGTGTTTGATGCTGAAGCAATTTGGCTCAGCGGCGTCGTCGATGGTGGCGGTCGCAGCTTCTGTTTTGACGGCGACGTTTCTGATCGGGGCGATCCCCGCGGCGGCACAAGTGTCGCTGTATCACATGGACTTTAAGCCGGCTGATTTCAACCCGGCAAGTCCCGGGCTGGTGGAAGGCGAGTTGAACATCGGCCCCACGAATTTTGCCATGCCTGGCTTCGGTTGGGACGAGACACATGGCCAGCAGGCTCGGCCGGGTGTCTTCTTTCCCAACGCAGCCGGCAGCGCCCCGGAAGATCCAGGGAATCGGGCCTTCGTGTTCTTGTTTGGAGCCGCCGATCAAAACTCCTCGACGTTTACCTCGACCACAACTCCTGGATCCACGTTTCCAGCTGCTGGAATCGATCCGACCTTGCCGGCCAATGCTGGTTTAGGAATCACCTGGTCGCAGCACCTCGAAGCGAATGCCGGAGGCAACCCGGTCCACGTACGCGTAGCCGTGCAGACAGCCGGCGGCAACTGGTACGCATCGAACGGCATCTTTGATACCGGCACCGTCGGGCAAGGCTCGCAGGGCAACTACGATCCCCAAGCTCTGCTCTACAACCCGGCGAAGGCCAACTGGCTGAACCTCACGCTCGGCGCCACGGCGGCCGAGGGCGTGACGATCGGCGCCACGCCGGCACTCGACTTGACTGGCAATATTACCGGCGTTGGCTTCGTCGCCTCGTTCGTCGCGCAATCGACGGTGCACATCGATTTTGTGGATGTCGGGATTCCGCCGGTCCCGGGTGATGTGAACGGTGATCGCATCGTCGATCTAGTAAACGACTACGCGGTTATCCGCAGCAATTTCGGCACCAACGTCGCGTCGCGACTGCTCGGTGACGTCACGGGAGACGGCGTCGTCAATTTGTTCGACTTCGCCCAGTGGAAAAATAACTATCCATTCCCGGCGGGCGGGGATGGCAGCATGGCCTATTTTGACAGCCTCTTGGTCCCGGAGCCGGCCAGCGCGGCTTTGCTGGCGCTCTGCGTACCGTTCGGTTGGAGCTTGCTGCGAGTCCGAAGAAAAAATTCAGTTCGCCGCTCGGCGTGAGTTGCTCTTCGACCGCTGCGCCTCCCCATCGAACGCTAGGCCCTCTTCAAACGCAATGCAAAGTCCCGCTTGAGAGAATCACACATGTACTCCGCCAGGACCATTAGAATTCGACTTGTCGCGTCGGCAGCGTTGCTGCTCGCGACATCGTCGATCGCGTCGGCACAAAATCCGTATTTCTATCGCTGGGACAACGGTGCTGGAAGTAACATTTGGGGCGTTGGCACCAATTGGGGCCTCAATCCGCCGGCCAATCTCGGCTCCAACAACTTTACGCCCAGCGCCTATTACGAAGAGATGGGGCTGATCAATAACGGGAACGTCGTTAACGTGACGACCTCGCAAACCCAGTTCAACGGCTCGGCCGCCAACAATGTTGCGGCCGCCGCTGGCGTCACCATCGACGGCATCGCTTCCCCGGGAAACGGTTCGAGGCTCAACATCGCCAGCGGTGGGACGCTGAGCTTGTTGACGACCTATGGTACCGGAGTCGTTGCTCCTGGTCCGCCGGGCACGCTGCCCTCGGCAAACACGGGGCATGCTATTCTCAACAACTTCGGTCAACTCACAGTCCAGCCCGGTGGGACGCTCAACGCCAATCGAGATGTGATCATCAACAGCGGCTCCGTGACCGTCGGCGGCGCCGGTGCGGGCGGAAATCTCACGGCCGGCAACATCCGACAGGCCGGCGTCAATAGTTCGCTCAGCTTGCTCGGCAGTGCGAATGTCAATCTGACTAGCGGCGCGGTGCTCAACGGCACCACGAGCATCACCGGGCCCAGCGTCGTCTTTAATACTGCCAGCGTCAGCATGGCGAACACTTCGGTGTTTAGTCCCGTGATCTCGAATGCCGCGGTAGCTGCTGGCACTGGCCATTCGGTGATCAATGTCTCGGGCGGCATGTCCTTGAACGGCACCTTGCGGCCGCAGTTCACTAATGGTGTCGTGCCACAGCTCGGCGACACTTGGACACTCTGGGACGCCGCTCAGCAGCAGGGCAACTTTGCCGCGTCCGATGCGACGGGAGCCGGAGCCGCCCTGGCCACTGGGCTTCGCTATGCGATCACGACTACAAAAGTCGGCAGCGTTCGCGGCGTCAAAGGGCAGCTGACCGTCGAAAACTTCCTCACCGCCGAGGTCAATCGAGCCAACGGACAGGTCAGCATCCGCAATACGAACACCACCGATCGGCCCCGGAGTGACGATCACCGGCTATCAAGTCGGTTCGCCGGCCGGGGCGCTGCGAACGTCCAGCTTCAATTCAGCGTTTGGCGGCGCGTGGCAGTCGGCAAATCTCACCGCCAATTCAATCGGCGAACTCAATCCCGCAAGTAGTTCGGTGGTCGGTCTCGGCGCGAGTGCCTCGCTCGGCAACGTGTACGATCCCGTATCGCTACAAACGACTTTCGGAACGACGCCCGTTTCGGATCTGACCTTCTCCTATACTCGCTCGGACGGTCGCACGGTGAATGCCCCGGTGACCTACATCAACACCGGATTGGCGAACACGTTTGTCCTGCAAGTCGATCCCAGCGATGGCAAGGCCCGCATCGTCAACGATTCGGTGTTCAGCAACATTCAGTTTGACGGGTATCAGATCACTTCCGCCAGCGGTTCGCTGCTGGCGTCCTGGAACAGTTTTCAGGACCAGGCGATCACCGGTTGGGAAGAGGCCGCACCGACCATCAACTCGCTGGCCGAGCTGAACACGGGATCGACTAAAACAGTCAATGCCGGACAAACCGCGGCCACCATGACCGGTCTGTATAAGACAGTTGGCAGTACGCAGGATCTCGCGTTCCAGTTTCGCGTCCCCGGCACGGGTCCGGGCACTGGCATCTTGAATGGCGTGGTCCGTTACGCGGCCTTCAACTCCGGCGTCCTGATCGGCGACTACAACAACAATCAAGTCGTCGACGCTGCGGACTACACGATCTGGCGCAATCGGTTGGGTCAGGCTGGTAACCTGCTGCCCAATCGAGATCCAGCCAATGGCAGCGGCCCGATCGGCCCGGCCGACTACGCCTCGTGGAAGAGCAACTTTGGCGCGGTTCTCGGCGCTGGGAGTGGGGCGGGGCCGTTGGCCACTGCGCCAGTTCCCGAGCCTGCGAGCGTCGCGTTGCTCCTACTATTTGCTTGCGGACTTCTGCTTCTTTCCCGTCGGACTTGGTGTGCAATCCGACGTCCATCGCTTCGTCTGGTTCCAATTTCCACCTTTTGAGAGGACTCGTCTGATGAATTGTTACCGCACGTTCGTCGCAGCCCTTTTGGCTGTCGGCCTCCTCGCCTCCAGCGCGAGCGCTGCACCCATGTTGCTCTACGAGCAAACCTTCAATCCGCCTCCAGGCGGTCAAAGCGGCGAGATTCTCCCCTGGTCGGTCAATATGGTCGGCGGCTTTCTGGGGACCTTCAACTATGATTTCGCCCTGCCCGATGTCCTGCGCGACGCGAACTCGGGCCAACCGATCAACGGTAACACCGGCGTCTACACCGGCATTGGCGACTCGGTCGGTGGCCCCGGCATTACCAATAACATGCGGCTGATGTATACGGTCGATGGTCAGGCAGATTTCGAGACGATCAATCCCGCCGATTGCCCCGACGATCTGTATCTGAATGTTTTCGCCAACACGCAGGCCGGTGGAGCCGACGATTTTGGCTACTTTGTCGTCCAAGCCGGGCCCGGTGGTCGCGACCCGTCGCAATGGTACATCTCCAAGACGCCCATGGCCGCGCCGACCGTGAACGAAGGTACGGCCATGAACTTGCGCTCTCTGCTCTACAACCCGGCAGCTGGCAACTGGGAGAATCTGACCGTCGACACGACGAACGCAACGGCGCCTGTCAACACCGGTGGTTCGCCCGATCTGAGCGGACTGTTGATCACGGGCGTGGGCGTCCTCATGAGCGTCACAAATCCGGCTCCGCTGGAAGATTTCAGCAATGCAACCGCGTTTTCTTCTTGGAACTTCGCCGACTATCGGATCACCTGCGGTATAGTTCCTGAGCCGTCGGCGCTGTTGCTGCTGGTGCTCAGCATTCCCGCGGGGCTGTTGGTTCGTCGTAAGAAGTAATGTCGATCCTCTTTGCACAGGGGGATGAAGTATCGGTTTTAACCAGCACAGCTGGCTCGATCGGGTCGAAGAAATGTCTCGATCGAGCCAGCCAGTCTGGCGCAGGCGCTTTCGATTTGTTCTTGGAGCAGGAATTGAAGCATCGCATCACGCTAACGCGCCTCGCAGTTTCGTCGCTGATCGTGGCACTCGCCGCTGTAGTTCCTTGGTCACCGACCAGTGCGCGGGCCGACGAATACGCCGTCGGCGCCGATCTGTCGTTTCTGCCCGCGGCCGAACAGGGCGGCCGCGCATTCAAGGACCGCGGTGTCTCGAAACCGGGGCTTGAGATCTTCAAGGACCACGGCTACAACTGGATCCGGCTGCGGCTGTTCCATACGCCCACCGAGTTGCCGAACGACCTCGACTATACGATCTCCTTGGCCAAGGCCGCCAAATCGCAGGGGTACAAATTCCTGCTCAACTTCCACTACTCCGACACCTGGGCCGATCCTCAAAAGCAGCACATTCCCCGCGCCTGGCGCGACATGTCGCACGACGAGCTTGAGCAGGCCGTCTTTGACTACACTCGCGACACGATCGCGGCTTGCCGCGACGCCGGCGTGACGCCCGACATGGTGCAAATCGGCAATGAGATCATCGGCGGCATGCTCTGGCCCGATGGCCAGCTGCCGAAGAACTGGGACAATCTCGCCGACTTGCTCAAAGCCGGCATTCGTGGCGTCGACGCCGGTCTGGTGGACGCCAATGGACAGGTTGCTTCACGGCCGCTGATCATGATCCACATCGACCGCGGCGGCGATCGCCGCGCGACCGAGTCGTTTTTCAACCACTGCCGCGAACATGGCGTCGAGTACGACGTGATCGGCCAGTCATACTATCCCTGGTGGCACGGCAGCCTCGACGACCTCCGCGCAAATCTCGCCTTCATGGCGAACGAATACGACAAGGACATCTACCTCGTCGAAGTCGCCTACAACTGGCGACGGGCCGAGTATCGCCGCGAGCCCGGTCCCTATCCCGAGACACCGGAAGGCCAGCGGCAGTTTCTTGCCGACGTCGACCAGGCGGTGCGCGCCACTCCCAACGGTCGCGGCAAAGGCATCTTCTGGTGGGAGCCCGCCGTCTCGCGCGGACCGATTGCCAGTCGCGGAATGTTCGACGAGGAGGACAACGCCCTGCCGGTCCTCACCGTGTTCGACTCGCCGATTCATGTTGCTAGCCCTGTTGGTAGTCCTGTCGCCAGCCCCGTCACCGGCGAGTGAGTCGGTTCCGCTTCCACTGCTAGCGCTGGCGCGTCATCACTATGCGTGATTCCGCGCGCCCATTCGGCCGATAGACCAACTAGTGTTGCGCACTTTTCCATTCGTCGGCCCTTCGCGTCCGATCCGCTCGATGCATCGCACGATTCCCGTTTTCGCTCTCGGTTGCGCCGCTGTTGTGGCATTTGCGGGAGCGGTGTGCGCGGTCGAATCGCAGCCCGTGCTGCTGCCGCCGACGCAACCGGTGCGCTTCGCGCGGATTCCTCCCGAGCCGATTCCGTTGCCGCCGGTCGACGACGCGGCCAGCCGCCACATGATGACGCTGGCCGACGCGGAGTCGATCGCCGTGGCCAACCATCCCGCGATGCGTGAAGCGGGCGGGATGATCAACGCCGCGCGCGGCCAGTGGGTCCAAGTCGGCCTGCGTCCCAATCCGCAACTCGGCTACATGGGCGATGAAATCGGCGACGAAGGCCGCGCCGGCATGCAGGGCGGCTTCATCAGCCAGGAATTTGTCACCGCTGGCAAACTCGGTCTCAGCCGAGCCGTGGCGAACCGCAGCGTGTCTGCTGCGCAGGAGCGGCTCGAACGCACCCGACGACAAGTCATCACGACCGTCCGCATCTACTACTACGAACTGCTAGCGGCCGAGCGGTCGGTCGCCTTTGCCGATCAACTCCAACAGATCGCTGCGCACGCACTCGATGCCTCGCAGTTGCGGCTTAAAGCGCTTGAAGGTACGCAGTCGTCCGTCCTGCAGAGCCAGGTCGAGGCCGATAGCGCTGTGCTCTTGCTTGATCAGGCGACCTATCGCCGCGACGCTGCCCGCCGCCGGTTGGCGTCGGTCCTCGGTCTCGAGTCGGCCGATCCGCCGCCGCTGGAAGACACGCTCTCCGACCAACTGCCAGCCCTCGATTGGGAAACGATCAAGAGCCGCATGCTCGCCGAGAACCCCGAGCTTTCCGAATTGAGGTTCAACGTCGATCGAGCCAAGTGGGCCGTTCAGCGGGCCAACGCGGGCCGGATCCCGAACGTGACCTTGCTGTCGGGCGCCCAGTACGACAACGCCTCGGAATTCGCCATGGCCAACGTGCAGCTGAGCGTGCCGATGCCGATTTTCGACCGCAACCAGGGCGGAATCGCGCAGGCAATCGGCCAGCTGACGTCGGCCCAGGCCGCGCTCGACGGCCGCGAACTGGCACTCACTCAGCAACTCGCCGCCGCGATGAGCGACTACAACACGTCGACGCGCCGCGTCGCCAAGTACTCCGAATCGATTCTGCCAGCCGCGCGTGAGTCATTCGATCTAACCTCGAAGGCTTACGAGCAAGGCGAACTCGAGTACCTCGACCTCTTGAACACACAGCGAACGTACACCGAGAAGAATCTGGCGTATCTCGCCGACCTAGGCGCTGCCTGGACAAAATGGGCCGAGATCGACGGCCTGCTAGTCGGCCCGCTGCCGGCCACCGGCAACTGAGTTTCCCATTCGATTCGTTCGGTATTTGGTAGCACTGCTGGCCTCGACTCTCCGGTTTCTCAAATTTCATCCAAGCTCGTTTGCTGCTTTCGTCGATGAACAGGTAGAGCATTGAGGTGATAGGTTTTATGCGCGCGACAATTGCCAATCTGACAGCCTTCCTGCTGATCGTCCACGCGATGATCGGCTGCTGTCATCATCATTGGCAGTTTGACCAGGAGCGCGCAGCAGCAAATCCTGTCGCCACGTGTAGCTGCTGCGAACACCACTGCGCCACTCAGGAATCGGCAGACGAGAGTCCCGTTCCCTGCGACGGTCGGGAGGAATGCCACGGCGTTTGCACCTACTTGCCAACGCAACGAGTTGACCTCGATGTGCTCGCCGGCGGCAACGATTTCGATATCGCCACCGCGATCCCGACGCACAGCTTCAGTCCAGCTGCCACATCCGACATGGTTACTGGCAGTATCTTCACACTCGACGATTCGCCGCCGCCGTTGCGGCTGAATCTTTTGCATCAGATTCTCTTGATCTGACTGCTGGCCTGTTGGCACCTAATTTGCGCAATGCGCGCGCCGTGCTGCGCCGATTTGCTGCCAATCCTTCGCCTTGTTGGATCGGGAACCGCTACGTTAGCCCCGCACAACGTCGCCGCCGATCGCGTTCCGACCTCTCTCCGCTCGAATCAGCTTAGGTGACCCATGAGACATTCGATCGCACTTTGCCTCACAGCCGCCGCATGCGGCTTCGCCATCCCCGCCCAGCCGAGCCAGGCGCAAAACGACGCCAATCGCGTGGCGCTGCGGACCAGTACTCCCGCCGACGCCCAGGCGGAGACGAAATTCACGTTCCTGCTGTTCTTCAAGGCCGACAACGCCAACACCCAGCGGGCCTCCACCGAACTCGCCACGGCCCTCGCCCCGCGCGCCGATCGCGCCAAATGGACCGCGCTGAATGTCAATGATCCGGCGAATCGCGCGATCGTCGAGCGCTATCAGCTCGGCCGCGTGCCGATGCCGCTCGTGCTCTGCGTCGCGCCCAACGGTGCGGTGACGGGCGTGATGCCGGGTCGCGTTACCGAAGCCGGTGTCGATGCCGCGCTGGTCACGCCGACCATGACCCGCTGCATGAAGTCGCTGCAGGCTGGCAAGATCGTCGTCGTCCATGTGCAATCGGACGAAACCGCGCCGCTGCCGGCCGGCGCCGTCGCGTTCCTCGCCGATCCGGCGTTTGTGAACCGTTCGGCCAGCGAGAGTTTCGTCATCAGCGATCCGGCCGAAACACGCTTCCTGAAAGACATGGAACTCGATCCGGCCCAGGTCAGCGGTTCGACTGTGGTCGTGCTCGCCCCGCCGGGAATGCTCGTCGGCAAGTTTCCCGCGACGGCGACCGCCGCCGAGATCGCCAGCAAGCTCCACGCCGCCGGCAAGTGCTGCGACGACCCCAACTGCGAACACAACCAGAAGGGCCAATAAGCATGACGCCCAATAAACTAATCTGGAAAGAACTCTGGCAGCGGCCCACCGCGATGATCACCTGCCTGATGGCGATCACGCTGGGCATCGCGGCGCTGGTGGCGGTCCGCAGCGTGACGATTTTCTCCGAGGCAGCCGTCTCGCAGCAACTCGAGTCGCTCGGCGCGAACGTGTTGCTGCTGCCCCAAGGCGTGAGCCTGGAAAACTACTACGCCGCCGATGCCCATGGCGCGACGCTGCCCGAGGAATTTGCCTCGCAGCTCGTGCTCGCCAACCTGGAGGGCGTCGAACACATTTCTGCCAAGCTGTCGGTTCCCGCGGAACTGAAAGGCCAACGAGTCACCCTCACCGGCGTCCTCCCGCAAAGCGAATTCCAGACTCTCGCCTCGTGGCAGAGCGTCCAGGCATTCAGCAATGCCCACGCCGGTTGTAAGAAACGCACCACGGTCGGCGACGATCACCAATCGACGACCGACAGCCTCGCCCATCGCCGCTACGTCGATGAATTGGCCGAGAACGAAGCCGTGATCGGGGCCGACGTCGCCCAATCGTTCGAACTCACCGTCGGCGACCGCGTCACGTTGCTTGGTTACCTGTTCCGCATCTCCGGCGTGATGCCGGCCACCGGCACCGTGGACGACAGCCGCGTCTTCGCTCACCTCCACACCGTCCAACGGATCGCCAAAAAGGGCGAAACCGTCAACGTGATCGAAGTCATGGCCTGCTGCCAGGACGCGGCCGGCGGACTCGTCGGACAACTTGCCGACACGTTCCCCGATGCCAAGGTCGTGACGATCACACAGGTCGTCGACACGCAAGTCGCCGTCAACCGCCTGATGACGCAGCTCTCCTACTTGTTCTTCGCCATCCTGCTGGTGGTCGGCATCACTAGCATCGCCGGCACAATGTTCGCCAACGTGACCGAGCGCCGCCGTGAGATCGGCACCCTGATGGCGCTCGGCGCGACGCCCAGCCTCGTGGCTCGGTTGTTCTTGGGAAAGGCGCTTCTCATCGGTCTGGTGGGCGGTGCGATTGGCTACTTGGGCGGCACTTCGCTCGCCGTCGGTTTGGGACCGCAGCTAGCCGGCATCGCGGTCGCGCCCGTGCCGTCGCTCGCGGCGCTGGCGGTGTTTGTCGCCGTGGTCGTGGCGCTCGTGGCCAGCTATCCGCCGGCCCGCCGTGCGACGATGATCGACCCCTGCATTTGCTTCCGTGAGGTATAAACGATGTTTCGATTAGAACAGGTCGCCAAACGCTACCGCCACAAGTCGAGCGAAGTGATCGCGCTCGAGCCAACGTCGCTCGATGTCGCCGCGGGTGAGTTCCTGGCCATCATCGGTCCTAGCGGCAGCGGCAAGACGACGCTCCTCTCGACGCTTGGCGGCATGCTCGCGCCCACCACGGGCAAAGTCTGGCTCGACGGCCGCTCGCTCTACGACACCTCGGCCCGCGCGTGCGCCGAAATCCGCCAGCGGCAAATCGGCTTCGTATTTCAAACCTTCAATTTGATCCCGTACCTGACGGCGCTCGAAAACGTCGAAGTCCCCGCGATGCTGGCGAGCAAGCAGGTGGCCGACCAGCGTGATCGCGCCGCGGCACTCCTCAAACGGGTCGGGCTGCAGGATCGGCTGCAGCACAAGCCCAGCGAATTGAGCGTCGGCCAGCAGCAACGCGTGGCCCTCGCGCGAACCCTGGCGAACGACCCCGCCGTCATCCTGGCCGATGAACCGACCGGCAATCTCGATCCGGGTACCCGCGAGGAAGTGCTCGATTTCTTCGCCGAATTGTGCCGCGAAGGTCGCACCGTGATCGTCGTGACGCACGATCCGGTCACGGCCTCACGAGCCACGCGAACTGTGAAATTGGCCGGTGGATCGATCGTTTTCGACTCGGGCCGGCGGGCGCAGCGCGTCGCCTAGCGGCGCCGGCCTGTTGCCAAATCCGCCAGCGAAGATCAAATTGGAGATACTGGTCTCTCATCACCTTTCGGAACCCACTTCGTCGGAACCCTTCATGGCGCGGCCCCTTGCCTACGCGATTCTTGCCGCGCTTGCCCTGCTGGCGATCTCCGCCGCAGCGTACGACTGGTTTACACCGCTGCCGCCCGGCGTGATGCGGCAGGCGACCTACGTCGGTGGCCACACTTGTGCCGAGTGTCACCAGGGCGAATTCGATCTCTGGCATGGTTCGCACCACGACCGCGCGATGGAAATCGCCAGCGAAGAATCGGTCATAGGCGACTTCAACGACGCGACGTTCGAGCGACTCGGCGTCACCACCCGCTTCTTCCGCCGCGACGGCAAGTTCTTCGTCAACACGGAAGGCCCCGACGGCGAGCTGCACGACTACGAAATCAAATACACGTTCGGAATTGACCCGCTGCAGCAGTACATGGTCGAGTTCCCCAAGGGCAAGGTGCAAGTGCTCCGCGTCTCTTGGGACACCCACCGCAAACGCTGGTTCGAGGTCACGCCGCCCGACGCCCCCGACGAACGCCTCGCGCCGGACGATCCGCTCCATTGGACCGGCGTCGCCCAGAACTGGAACACCACCTGCGCCGAGTGCCACTCGACCGACCTGAAGAAGAACTTCGACCTCGCCACCGAGACCTACAGCACGACATACGAAGAGATCGACGTCAGCTGCGAAGAGTGCCACGGCCCGGGCAGTGTCCACGTGGAGCTGGCCAACCGCTGGTCGCCACTCTGGGACCGCGACGTCGGCTATGGATTGGTGAATCTCAAGAGCACCGACAACACGCCGCAAATCGAAACTTGTGCCAAGTGCCATTCCCGCCGGAACTCGCTCCATGCCGACTTCCGCCCCGGCCAGCCACTGCTCGACTACTACGAGCCCGCGGTCCTATCCGCCGGCTTATATCACGACAACGGCCAGATTCTCGACGAAGTCTACGAATATGGCTCGTTCCTTGAGAGCAAGATGCACGCCAACCGCGTCCGCTGCAGCGACTGCCATAATCCTCACTCGCTGCAGCTCAAGTTCACTGGCAACCAGCTCTGCACCCAGTGCCACATCCCCGGCAAATACGACACCCCCAGTCATCACCACCATCCCGTCGAGTCGACCGGCGCCTCGTGTGTCGCCTGCCACATGCCCAGGCGAACCTACATGGTCGTCGACGAGCGCCATGACCACAGCTTCCGCGTCCCGCGTCCCGATCTGTCGGTCGAGCTGGGCACGCCGAACACCTGCAACGACTGCCACACGCTGCCGCACGAGACGCCCGAGTGGGCCGCCGAGGCCGTGCGCAACTGGTATGGCGACACTCGCCCCGACGATCCCCATTGGGCCCCCGCCCTTGCCGCCGCCAATCGCGGCGACCCGGAAGGGGAAAAGCTGCTGGTCGCACTGCTCCATCGGCCAGCGACGCCCGCGATCGTCAAAGCCACGGCGCTGAACCTCACGAGCCAGTATCCGACGCCCGACATCGCCGAGCTCCAGCAGAAGGCGCTCGACAACGACGATCCGCTCGTGCGTGTGGCGGCCGTTCGCGCGCTGCTGCCGACTGAGCCGATCTCGCAGTTCTTCGCGCGGCTGGGCGACCGACTCAGCGACCGCAGCCGAACCGTCCGCCTTGCCGCCGCACGCCGTCTCGCGCCCGTCCCGCGCCGAGCTCGATTCCCGTTATCACGCGCCACTCGATAAGGCCCTTGCTGAGTACCGCGCGAGCCAGCAGCTCGATTTGGAGCGCGCCGCGCCCCACATCAATCTCGGCATGCTCGACCGCCAACTCGGCAACACCGCCAACGCGGCCAACGAGCTTCGCACCGCCATCCGCCTCGAGCCTTACCTGTCCGGTCCACGAACCGAATTGGCCAACCTGCTTGCTGAGCAACAAGGCGACGCGGCCGAAATCGAGCGGCTTCGTATGGAGGAGGCCGACTTGCTCGACCGCGATGCCAAACTGCTTCCCGACAATGCCGACGTCTTCTATCGGCTCGGCCTGCTCCGCTACCTGCTGGGCGAATACACGGCCGCCTCCCGGGCCCTCGGGCAGAGCCTGCGATCTCGTGCCCGGCGATTTCGACTATCGCATGACGCTTGCGCTGCTGGAGGAGAAGTGGTACGAGCGCGACGGCGACATCACCCACTTCGATGCCGCCGTGGCTTCACTTAAAGGCGATGAGTCGAGCTCCGCCCCAAGGATCCCCGCACGGCTCAGATCCTCAGCCGACTCAACACCACGCGCCAAGCGAAAGAAGCCGCGACTGCTACCCCGCCAACACCCTGATGCTATCGCTGACCGCGCCCGCACTGCTGGCATCGAGTGCGACAAACCAACCTCTCGGCCGTTCGTAATCAAGCAGGCGTCCGTTCCAGGCCGATAAGCGTTTAGGGTTCGTGCGCCTGCTGGCGCTGACCCTCTCATCTCGTAACGGGGTAGTGTTGATGCTTGCTTCGGTGTTCTCTCGTGGGCTGCAACCTGTTCGCCGGATTGTTCAGGCGCTCCTGGCTCACGATGCGTCCAACCAGCTGGCGCTCGGCTTCGCGCTCGGCATGGTCCTCGGGCTGATGCCCAAGGGCAACCTGATCGCCGTCTCGCTGTTCGTGCTACTCTTCTCGCTCCGCGTGAATACCGGCATCAGCCTGGTCGCAGCGTTTGCGTTCTCCTGGTGCGGCCCGCTCGTCGACCCGCTGGCCGACAAGGTCGGCGCCTACGTTCTGTCGCTTCCCTCGATGCAAGCAACGTACGCCTCGCTCTTCCAGATGCCGCTTGGCCCCTGGGCGGAATTGAACAACACGGTGGTCGTCGGCTCGCTGGTCATCGGCTTGTGGGCCATGTATCCGGCATATTGGTTCAGCCACCTCGTTTTTGAATGGAATCACAAACGGGCTCACGAAGCGGCCGCCGCCCGGTGCCATGTGATCGATCCGTTCCATGTGGATGATTCGATCGTCCGCGATCCTGCCGACCGGAGGGCCGCGTGATGAGCAAGGGCGCCGGTTGGTTCCATTGGCAGACGGTTCTCCCCTGGTCCCTCGGACTCATCGCCGTGTTCGCCGCTGCGCAGTTGATCGTCGCCTGGGCGATTGAGCATGAAGTCGTTCGCCACGGCGAGCGCCGTCTCGCGGCCCGCGTCGAAGTCGGCCAAACTCGCGTCAACCTCCTCGGCAGCCGCGTCTCGCTCGACGCGATCCAAGTCGCCAATCCGCTCGCGCCGCTCCGCAACCTCGTCGAAGCCGATCGCTGTATCGTCCAGCTCGATCAGTCCGCCATGCTCCACAAACGGGCCGTCGTCCGCTACGGCGTGATTTCCGGCCTCCGTTTCGGCACGCCCCGCGAAACCAGCGGTGCGCTGCCCAACATGGAAGTTTCCAGCGACACCACGATCGACGGTTGGCTCGACGAAACCGCGACGAAGCAGGCGCAAGAGTGGCTCGACCGGCTCCACCAACGCTTCGACCGCAACCTCCTCGAAGAGCTCGAATCGATCCGCCTGGCCGACGAATTGCTCGCCCGCTGGCCTGAGCACGCCATCGCCTTAGACGAGCGCATTACCGAGCTTCGCAAGCGCACCGGCGCGTTTCACACACAGATCCGCGACGCCCAGGAGAATCCGCTGCGGAACGTGGACTTCCTCCAGCAGTTGCCCCGCGAAATCAACCGGATCCGCGATCAGGTGGCCGCGATCGGCCAAGACATTGTTGACCTGCCCAATATCGCGGAGGAAGACCGTCGAGCGATCGTCGCCGCCCGCGAGCACGACGAACAGCTTCTCGGTGAGGAACTGCATTTCGAACCGATTGATACCAACGTCCTCTCGGCCTACCTGCTGCAGAAGCAACTCCGCGGTCCGCTCTCGGACCTCGTGGGCTGGCTGCGGTTCGTCCGCCGCGTCGTCCCGGAGAATGCGGAGTCTGCCGAGTCGAAGGGGGACGGCCATCGCCATCGCGGCCGCGAAATCCTCTTTACCGGCTGCCGGCCCGTGCCCGATCTCTTGATCCGCAAGCTCCAGCTCCAAGGCACCACGCAATTCGGCGGCCAGTCGCTCGAGCTCGCCGGCACACTGACTGATATTACGGACAAACCCGCGCTCCACGATCGGCCGATCCATCTGCAGCTCTCGGCCAGCGGCCCGCTTCCGCTTGCAGTCGACGCCACGATCGACCGCACCGGGCCCGTCGCTCGCGACCAGCTGCTGGTCGAAAGCGGCGGTATCGTGCTGCCGAAGATCAGCCTCGGCCGCTCGAAGAAGCTGCGGCTCTCGCTCGCGCCGACCATCGCCACGCTCAACGTGCGGATCACGCTCGAAGGCGACAAACTTTCGGGCGACGTCGAACTCGTGCAACGGCAAGTCCAGATCACGCCCACGGTGGGCGACGCCCTCGTCCGCCGCAACTTTGACATGGAGCTCGGCAAAGCGCTCGCCGACGTGGACACCTTGAGCACACACGTCACCCTGGCCGGTACGCTCGAGCGGCCCCAATGCCAGGTGAGTTCCGATCTGGGGCCGGCCGTGGCCGAGGCAATCAATCAGGCGCTGGTTCGCACGATCAAGGGCTATACGAACGACGTGCTCGCCGAGTCACACCAGCGCGTCGACCGGTGCCTCGCCGAACTCGACCACCAAATCGCCGACGCCCAGTCGGCCCTCGAGCCGCAGCTCGAAGACGCCACCGAGAGCCTCGATCTGCTGGCGAAGAAAACCGGCGCAGAACGGCTCTCGATCGACCATCTCGGCCGCCGTTTGCCGGCCGACTCGCTCTTTCGGTAAATCTGCCGCCTGCTCATTTTTTCAGCGCTTCGCCGGCTTGAAATCTCCGCGCCCCGCGATATAGTGTACGCATACACACTAATCGTGCCAGTTCAGGTCCGCGGAGCTTGCCATGCTCTCCGAAATCCCCGTCGACCAGTTTGCCGCCGCGCTCGATGGCGTCGCCGCCGAGGTGCTTTGGGAAGCGGGCGTCGCCGAGCCACCAATCGATGCTATGTTGGTGGCCGAGCGAATCGGGCTAGTCGTCACTCACAACGAGGCGCTCGCCGCCCGTGGCCGGCTCGTCGAGCTCGCCGATCCGCGCGGAGGTAGTGTAGGGCAGGGGACCATCGTTGTTGGCCCGGCCGAGAGGCCCGAGCGGCTTCAGTGGGCGGTCGCTCATGAGATTGGCGAGAGCGTGGCTCATCGGGTTTTCGCGGCGCTTGGTGTGAGTCCGGAGGACGCACCTGAAAACGCCCGCGAGCAGGTTGCCAATCACCTGGCCAGCTGCCTGCTTTTGCCGCGGGAATGGTTTGCCGCCGACGGCCCGTTGCTCGAATGGGATCTCGTCGCACTCAAAGAGCGTTATTCAACCGCCAGCCACGAACTGATCGCCCGCCGAATGCTCGAAATGTCGCCGCCGATCGTGGTCACACTCTGCGACCTGGGCCGCGTCCGCTGGCGCCGCACGAACACGGGCGGCCGCCCGCCGCGCCTGCTGCCGGAAGAAACCAATGTCTGGCGCGCGGCACACGAGTCGGGCACAGCGGCGAGCGCGACGTTCGACGCATCGAACACCGGGCTCGAATCGGTCCACTGCTGGCCGATCCACGAAGTGGAGTGGAAACGCGAGATTCTGCGCACGGCAATCGCCGAGTGGTAATTCCGGCGAGACGTAGCTCCCCGGCTATTGTTCGAACAAAGCAAAATAGCCGGCGAGCTACGCCTCGCCGGACCGCAAGCGAGAACGTCAAAACCCACCCCCCAGGAACCATTCCGTGCCCTGCTACCTCTTCACCTACCACGCCTACAGAAGCTGGCTCCCCAATCGTCGGCAAGGCTACGTCCGTCGGAAAGAAGGAATTCTACCAACCGACTTCCGGATGGCGAATCAATATGCGAGCAACGCAGTTGAGGAGCTGGTAGAGTTCCACGCCGAACACCAACGGATCGCGATTGCCACGGTCCAAGAAGCAGTCACGCACATCGCCTGCCGGCTCCACTTCGCGTCAACGGACGCGACGCACATTCATGCATTGGTGAGTTGGGTCGGACCTCGGACGTGGGAGCAAAACCGCAACAGCATCAAACGCTCCCTGACGATTCAATTGAAACGCCAGTGCGAACGACGGACGTGGCTCTCCGAAGGCGCGTCGCGGAAACGCGTCCGCGACCGGGCGCACTTCGAGTACTTGATGAACAAGTACTTGCCCAAACACGACGGCTGGAAGTGGAGCGAACGACGGGGGCTGCTCCGATAGACGGCGCTGCACCGGTTCCGGCGAGACGTAGCTCGCCGGCTATTGATTGGCGCGCTAGCCGGCGAGCTACGTCTCGCCGGACTACGCAGCACGCGTCATTCTAGCGCGCACGTCCACGACCTGCTGCAAAGTCTCCACCAACTCCGCACTCCGCCAAGGTTTACCCAGCACCGCCGCCGCCCCCGCCTGCCGTGCAACTTCACAGCGATCACGCCGCGGGAAATCCAACAGTGCGACGACCGGCGCATTGTACGCCGCCAACCGCTCACAATATGCAGCCAGCCGCCCGATTTCCACGTTGCTCAGCTGCCCGCCTTCCCAGATCCCCGCCGACACGGCGCCGATCTCGCCGGCCATCCGCGCCGGTCGCGACCAAATCGATTGCGTACCAACCGATCTTAAAATGTCCGTTATCGCCGCTGCCGCTTCCCACGAATCGGTTTCAATCGCTACACGTGCGATTGAAATCGCGCAATCCGCAGCCCGCGAGCCGAAATCTTCCGCCCGAACCCATTCTGGACAGAGCCCCGCCGCACGCAAACGCAACTGCTGCCGCCACCAACTGGGAAACTCGTACCAATACACGCGGCGCACACCAGCAGCGGGTCGACCGGTCCGCGTTTCCCCTTCGCACCAACTCCCCGCGAGTGAAACAACTGCCGCCAACGGCGCGCTCCGTTGCAGCCGCTCGATTTCGCGCAGCCGCAGCACGCCCGGCCGGCTCTGCGCCAGCACGATCACCTCCGGCAACCCCGGCCCGACGTTTGCCGTCGCGCGCACGAGCGCCATCGCCTCCGCAAAGTCGGCGTGCTCCGCGTCGCCGACCAGCCAGACGCCAGGCTTGTGTTGTACCGAATCTCGCGTCATCAGTTTCCCATATCACGAATCGCCATGTCGCGAGCCACGATCAAGTCGCGGGCCGCGACCGCATCAGGCGCTGCCCGCAGGTCGGACAGAAAAAACACGTCGCTAATCACCCGGCTCAACCGCGCCAGTATCCGCAGATGCTCGTGCTCGCTGGTGGAACAGATCAAAAAGAACACATCCGTCAGCCGCCCGTCATTGCTAAAGGGGATTCCGCTCGGCGTGATTCCCAGCGCGAGCACCGCCTCGGCGAGGATATTCGTCAGCGGCCGCCGCGGATGCAAGAGCGCCACGCCATTATCGAGGGCCGTCGAATGCATCGCCTCGCGGGCCCGCACCGCCTCGGCCATCGCATCGGCGTCCCACAGCAAATGGGTCTCCGCTGCTAGCTTCGACATCGCCCGGATTACGCTGCCCCGGGTCCGTGCCAGCAGCGGCACGGCAATCGATTCGAGATGGATCAGCCCGGCGATCGAAACCTCGTCGTCCGGCTCGTGCCTGCCGTGCCGGTCGAGATGTCCTTCGACGGATGCCAGCTCGTCGTCGTCCGACAGGCCGATCCGCTCTTCCATCCAATGGTGGATCTCCGCGGCCGAAAATCGCCACGCACCGCCCACGCGGCGACCGGGCAACTTGCCACGCTCGGCAAGCTTCACGATCTCGGCCGGCATCCGATGCAAATAGACTGCCAGCCGATCGACGTCAAAATCTTCGTCGGCCATGAGTGGTGAGACCCCAGACGGTTCTGGACCATCGAAGAACTTTGGGTGGCACGTCCCTGAGCTTCCAGCGAAGGGCGTGGCATTACCGACACGCCATTTTCCACGCCCGTCGCCGGAAGCTCCTGGCGTGCCACCCTGGCGATATTGTATTCCCAGGCTAAACGGTACGGCAGCACTGCCAGCGTGGCAACCTCAACCGGACGGCACTCTGATACCCCGCGTTCTCGCCGCGAAAACCCGCCTTGACGCCGCCGTGCAAAACAACAAATATCCGCCACCTTGATGGATCAAGGCGCGAGGTCATTATTTCGGCCTCGCACACCGCACACGCCGCAGGCAAGGAGGCCTTCGCGTGAAGCCCGAACCAAAACGTGCCCCCGGAGTTTCGCTCCGCAAGGCACTCGCCGACGACCTGACCGCCCGCCCGCGCGATGTCCGCGCCACGAGCTGCACGAACGACTATCGCCAGGTTCGCCCCGGCGACGTGTTCGTTGCCCTGGCCGGCGCCGAGAGCGATGGCCACGACGACGCTGCGGAAGCGGTCCGTCGCGGTGCGATCGCGGTCGTCTCGGAGCGGATGCTGCCCGTGTTCGACGTGCCGCAGTTCGTCGTCGCCAACAGCCGCGTCGCCTATGGCAAGCTCTGCCAGGCCCTGGTCGGCAACCCGTCGCAACAACTCAAAGTCATCGGCGTCACCGGCACCAGCGGCAAAACGACCGTCGTCCGGCTGCTCGCCTCGGTCTTCAACCTGGCCGGCTACGATGCCGGCGCGATCGATTCGCTCACCTCATGGGATGGCCTCGATTGTCAGCGGCCGTCCGACGCGGAACTCACGCCGCCGATGCTCGCGCGCTGGCTCGGCCAGATGTCCGCCAACGGCCTCACGCACGCGTTCGTCGAAGTCTCGAGCCGCGATCTCGTCCAATCAGCGCTCGCCGGCGTGGAACTCGACGCGGTCTGTGTGACCAACGTCGGCCGCGACCACCTCGATTGGCATGGCTCGCTCGAAAACTACCGCCAGGCCAAACGCCGCATCCTCGACCACCTCCGCCCGGAAGGAGTGGCGATCCTCAATGCCGACTGCCAGCCCTCGATGCGGATGCTCGCCGAGCTGGATGGGCCGGCGCTCACGATCGGACTCCGTCAACCGGCCGAGATCAGCGCCGAGGTCATCGAACAACATGTCAATGAACAGACGTTCGTGCTCACGGCCGGCGACGATTCGGTCGGCGTGCGGACAACGATCGTCGGCGACCATCATGTGTACAATTGCCTGACCGCCGCTGCCTTGTGCCTCTCCTACGGCATCGAGCTCACGACGATCGCCCGCGGACTCGAGGCCGTCGAAGAACTTCCCGGCCGGATGCAACGCGTTGTCTGTGGCCAAGAGTTTTCCGTGCTGGTCGACGCGGCCAACACGCCCGACACGCTGCGGGCCTGCCTCAAAGCGGCTCGCAATGTGACGACCGGTCGCTTGATTTGCGTCTTCGGCGCTCACGGCGAGATGCAAAGCGATCAGCTGCCGGCGCTCGGCCGAGTTGCCGGATCGCTGGCCGACATGTCGATCGTGACCACCACCGGCCCACGCGAACGCGGCAGCCGCGACTTCACACGTACCATCGTCGGCGGTTTCGCCGACCCGGCCAAAGCCCACGTGATCCTCGACCGGGCCCAGGCCATCGCTTGGGGACTCGACCAAGCGTCCGAAGGCGACACCGTAGTGCTCGCCGGAATGGGCGATCGCCCTTACCCCAACTCAAACACCACCGAACTCCCCTGGGACGACTGCGACGTTGCTCGCCAGGTCCTCTCGGGTGGAATTGCCGCCACGCTGCCCTTTCGCATCGCCGCCTGAGGCACGCCAACTAATCGATTTTTCCAATCCAAACTCACTCATCGCAAAATACTCGTCCCACTCCGACTGCCAACGGCAATGACACTGCGAGGCGTTGCCGCCGGTGCCGGATCGAATCGCAAGGAGATAAAGTCGCGGAGAGTTCCGCGCTGACACACCATACACGCTGAGGTTTCATCGTTGGTCGCGTGAGATTGCGGGGTCCCGCGCGGCCGCCCTCCCTGGGTAGGAGCATTAAGCTTGCCGAACGTGCGGTTTCTGGGTCAACCGCTTCGGCAGGTGCTTCACGATGAAGCCTATGTCTGAGCACCGGGGCGGCGATTATTCGCCGCTCCGGTTGCTCAGCGGATCACCGGGTGAGTAGGTGAGTAGGTTCGTAAGTGAGCAGGTAGCTGCCACTTCTTCCCTACTCACCTATTCACTTCCTTACCTACTTACTTTTTTCCCGCCCATGGCCACTCGCTCACCGCTTCAAATCGTCTTTGCCGGTGGCGGTTCGGCTGGCCGTCTCGGGCCAGGGCTGGCGGTTGCCGCCCACTTGAAGGAGCGGCTCCCGGAGATCGGCATCACTTTTGTCGGCGGTGGCAAGCCGATCGAGCGCCATCCAGTCCGCGCTGCCGGGTTCAACTACGTCACGATCCCTTCGCAGCCCATTCCGCGGAATCCGTTCCTGGCGATGCGGTTCGTCACGGACAACGTCGCCGGCTACTGGGCCTCGCGCTGGTACCTGAAAGAACACCGCACCGCGCTGGTGGTCGGACTCGGCGGCTACGCCAGCGCGGCCACGGTGCGGGCGGCC
The DNA here is from genome assembly GCA_963847905.1 of uncultured Planctomycetota bacterium. GTDB lineage: Bacteria > Planctomycetota > Planctomycetia > Pirellulales > Lacipirellulaceae > DASYDU01. The sequence continues at coordinate 107,510 of CAWKBP010000018.1, forward strand.
CACTCGCGCGGCATCCCCACAGTGCTCCTGGAACAAAACGCCGTCCCCAGCCACGTCACCCGCTGGTTGGCCCGGTCGGCCGATGTCGTCTGTTGTGGCTTCGAAGAGATCCGCGCCCACCTCCCCCCGAATACGCCGCTCACGATCACCGGCAACCCCGCCCGCCCCACCTTCGAGCGAATGTATCGCGAGCAGAAAGCTCGGAGCCAGGAGCATGGAGCGTGGAGTGCGGACCAAGGCAACGAGAATTGCGGTTCCTCACTCCCTGCCCCCTGCTCCCTGCCCCTTGCTCTTCGTCCCCGCCCGCGGCGGCTGGTCGTGATCGGCGGCGCCGACGGTGCCCGGAGCATCAACGAATTCATGCCGCGAGCCCTGCAGCGGCTCGGCAGCCAGCTCGATGGTTGGCAAATCGTCCACCAATCGGGCGAAGGCCAGCTACAGCAAACGATCGACCGCTACCGCGAGGCTGGCGTCGACGCGCTGACCGTGTCGTTCATCGACGAGATGGCTCCCGTGATGTTCGCCAGCGACCTGGTCGTTTGCCGTGCGGGCGGCACGACGCTTGCCGAACTGGCGCTGGCCGGTGTGCCCGCGTTGCTCGTCCCCTATCCGCGCGACGTCGAGGCCTATCAACTTGCGAACGCCGACGTGGTCGCTGCCGCCGGGGCCGCCACCGTGATCGACGAATCGTCGCTCGAAGAACCGCTCAGCGAAGCGCTCGTGGAACATTTGGCACCGCTTCTCTGCGACGAATCGCGCCGCCAATTGATGGCGACCAACATGCAGATGCTCGCCCAGCCCGATGCCGCGGAACGAATCACCGACGCGATCCGCGACATCCTCGGCGCGGCCGTCGGCGGCGTCCATCTGGCCGCGTAGCCTTGCCGAACGCGCGGACGTGGCTTATCCTCAGCAGTTCCAATCAGGAGGAATCTGCCATGCCGCGACTCATCGAACAGCCGGCCCGCATCGTGGCCGCCGGCAACAAGCCCAAGCTAATCGAGGAATACATCGGCCGCGTCAATTCGTTGCACGACGAATTGAGCGTCGCCAAGATGAAGTCGCCCGGCGGCTGGGTCGAACCGGGGCAGAAGCCCGAGTTTCTGGAAGTCTCCGTCGTCCTCTCCGGCACCCTTCGCGTCGAGCACGAGGGCGGCGTCCTCGAAGTCAGCGCCGGCCAGGCGGTCGTCTGCGAGCCGGGCGAGTGGATTCGCTACAGCACGCCGGGGGCCGAGGGAGCGGAATATATCGCCGTCTGCCTACCGGCCTTCGCCCCGGACACGGTCCACCGCGACGAGGACTGACGGGGTCGGTGACATTCTAGTTGCGCCATGCAAGCAGCATGGTCGCGGCGGCGATTAATAGCAGCAGAACGGCCGCCGGTTCGGGTACCGCTCCAGCCGAGAGACTGCCGTTCCCGTCGAGCGACTCGCCGAAGTGAGCTTTCCAAACTTCGTAGTCGCTGGCATCGACCATGCCGGGCGTCTCATCATTCGGCAATTCCGCAGACGTATCGAGGAAGTTGCGCCAGACCGAGTAGTCCGCCGCGTCGACGACGTTGTCGCCGTTGTAGTCGCCCGGAAGTGCGGGCCCGGCCGCCGCCGTTTCCAGCCAGCCGAGATCGGGTGCCACGCCGTTGAAAGGCAAGCCCACAGTCGACTCCCGCGTCAGATCGAATGGCTGCCCGGCACCAGCCGCAAGAAATCGAGAAACGGCAAACTGCCATCAGCCAATCGCGCCGACTGCCGGACCAGTCGCATGAACGGGAATGGTAATTCCACTGCGGTCGCCGCCACTACCGGCTGGATGATAACTCCCCGCCGTGAACAATCGGATCGACCGTCGAGACAAAGTCAGCGGCCGAAACGCCCAATCCAGCTGGTGATCCATTAGGTCCAGCGAAAGAATTATGGTCCGCAGTGTTTCCCGAATCGATGGTCGTGCGGCCCGGGTACGCGACGTTGTTTCGCAACACATGGCTCGTAGGCGGCGAGGCGGTGGTTGGGTCTTCATCGAACTGGAAGTTCCGCTGCCATTGTTCGACGCCGTCACGTTGTAGATTTGCACACCGTGGGCGAATCGGATCGTTCGGCGTGTCTCCAACGTAGTTGTGGCGTTCCCATTGACGTCGATGCCGTTGTGCCGCGATTGCCCCACACGAGCATGTTCCGGCCAGGATGTGTGCCCGCTGTCATGGCCCAGCTTGAACGCCGTTGCCATCGCCCTGAAACCCAGCCGGATTGTTGAACACAGGACGTAATGCCATTGTGAAATGACCAAGAATTGCGGACGAACAATCCGTTCTCGGCTGTCCCACAAGTCGAAGCCATCGTCGGAATTGTCCCACGCGCGCGCTGCCACGACGACGTTGCCAGGTCCCAGATTGCGAAACTTGATCGCAAATCCGTCGGCATTCTCTCCGCGGTTTGCCAGAGTCGAAGTTCTGCATACGAATCGCAATTCAAAAGCAAATTGTTCGACGGCATGTTCCAGGAGATGATGAAGCCCGAGTCTTGATTCTAGCGCGTGACGACCTGCTCGAACGACGTTGTTCGAACCACCGATCGCTAATGCCGTTGTCTGCCGGCGTACTGAATCGTCAAGCCTTTGACGTGCCAGCAGTTGGCGTTCAGGCTGCATGCCTGCATGCCGCCATTGCTGCTGTTATACGGCTGATCCGCGGAAATCAAGAATCGGCGTTTCGCCCGGATAGGCCAGCAAGTTAATCGGATTGGCGGCCGTGCCGTTTCTGCTGCTGCTGATCGACAGTCGGCTCGACGACAAATTGTAGGTGCCGCCGCGGGCGAAGATCGTGTCGCCGGCCGTTGCCAGACCGATCGCTTTACCAAACGTCGCAAAGGGAGTGCCGATCGAGCCATTGTTCGAGTCGCTGCCGCCCGACGGTGCGACATAGTACTCCACGCCGATCGAAGCCCGAGTGTGTGCGAGCAAACCTATAGTCAGACAAATAGTTACCGCCGAAAGAAATCGCATCGCCGCCTCGTTCCTTGTCGACCACGTTTTCGCAGTCGCGACCTGCCCCGCGACGCCGCGTACCGGAAGCGGCGTCCCATATTCAGTTTATCCAGCCGAATCCGATTAGGCGAATGCGGCGAGGCTGGAAACCGCCCGCGAACGGCCATTTTGCAACCGTTCGGATGGCACTCTGCAAGAACTCGCCCAGAACTAGCGGGGCGGCTCGTCGTCGCCCGCCTGAATCTGCACATAGCTCTCGTACCGCCGCGCGTCGATCCAACCGTCGGCGACCGCGTCTTTCACGGCACAGGGCTCTTCGTGCGTGTGCGTGCAATCGGGAAAGCGGCAGCGGCTCACATACGGCCGCAGCTCGCGAAAATAGCCCGCAACTTCCTCCGGGATCACGTCCCACAGTTGAAACTGCCGAATCCCCGGCGTGTCGACCACGAACCCGCCGATCGCCAGCGGCAACAGCTCGGCCGTCGTCGTCGTGTGCCGTCCTTTTTGCGACTCCTCGCTCACTGTCTGCACGCGTAGCGCGAGGCCGGGCTCGATCGCGTTCAGCAGCGACGACTTGCCCACGCCGCTCTGCCCCGCGATCACACTTTCCGCCCCGGCCACCCGCTCGCGCAAAGCCTCAACGCCAAAGCCGGTCGCCGCCGAGACGAGTTGCACTTCATAGCCCAGCTGCGCGTAAACGCCGACCAGCGGCATCAGGTCGGCCGCGTTCACCAGGTCGATCTTGTTGATGCAGATGATCGGCCGAATCTGCGCCTTCTCCGCCGACACCAGAAAACGATCGATCAGGTTCGGCTTCATCCGTGGCTCGGCGGCGCTGGTGACGATCAGCACCTGGTCCACATTCGCCACCAGCACGTGCCGACGGTTGCGACTCGTGCGGCTGAGCACTCCATGTCGCGGCTCGACCCGCTCAATGATCCCCTGGTCGCTCCCTTCGGGGCGAAACCAAACAACATCGCCTGCGATCACGACGTGCCGCTGGTCGGTGGCGAGCGTTTTGAGCAGGCGGCGCGTGGCACATTGAAAGAGCTCGCCCGCCTCGTCGCGGACGGTGCTGTGCAGCCCCTGGCCGCGGAGCACTCGGCCGAGCCGACAAACCGAGCGGTCAAAGTCCGGCATTACCGAGGTGCCCGATTCGTCCTCGACGATCTCGCCCCCGGCGAGCGTTCGCTTGCGCGAGATGGCTCCCTTGCCGCTAACGCGTTCGCCCTGCGGCGCGTCGGCTAGCGAAGAGGTCTCATCCACCAGCCGGTGGATGCCTTGCTTGTCGCGCGCGCGGACCTCGCGGTTCTTGCGAAAATCAGCCCGCACCTTGCGCTTCTTGCCTGCCATGGAAGATGCCGAGCTGGATAGATGCCGAGCAGTGGACGCTGATCAGAAGACGCCGATCAGAGGGCATCATCGGGCAATTTGATCTGACCCTTGGAGTGGTTCGTCGGGTCGTAGCGCCGGGCACCGCTGCCGCTACTATTTCCCCCACCGCCACTTCGCCCCCCGCCAAACGATCGGCTATCGAGCCCGGCCCGGGAGAGCAGCGATTCTTTCATCACTTCTTTCGACAAATTGTCGGCCGGCGGCGGACCCACGGCGCCCAGCTCGGCCGGATCGTAGTCGACCCGATAACGATGCTTCGAAATCGAAAGCACGTCGCCGGGCGAAAGCCGCCGCTCCGACACCTTCACGTCGTTAACTTTGATGCCGTTACGGCTCTGCATGTCGCGAATGTACAAATAGCCGTCTTCGATCGACATCGTGCAATGATGCGCCGAAACATTCGCAAAGCGGAGAATAATGTCGCAACTCTCGCGTCGACCGACCAGCATCTGCTGTTTCAGAAGCGGAATCGGGTCGCCGCCGCCTAATGGAACTAGTTCACCGTACATGGGGGCCTCACTTGCAGCGTTCAACAGAATGGATTTATGATGCCCAAGGGCCGCCTAACTACCACTTCTTAATCTACGTTGCCACCCACATGGCGTCAACTAAACCGCCTCCGCGAAATGACTTGCAGCCGGGGTGGCGCGCGGCCGGATTGCCCTATTTTGCAGCGAATTTCCACTTGCGCCAGCAGTTCGGCGTCCGTGTCCAAAAGGTCAGCATCGATGCCGGCTTTACCTGCCCCAACGTCGACGGCAGCGTCGCCACCGGCGGTTGCACCTTCTGCGACAACCGCAGCTTCAGCCCCAGCCGCCGCCTGCCACGCGCCGGCATCCGCGGCCAAATCGATCAAAGCCTCGAGCGGATGAAGCTCCGCTATCGCAAGTGCAACGACTTCCTGGCGTACTTCCAGCCCGCTACCAATACCTACGCATCAGTCGAGCGACTGCGCACCGTCTACGAAGAAGCCCTCTCCCATCCACAAGTCGTCGGCCTCGTCGTCGGCACCCGCCCCGACTGCGTCCCCAACGAAGTGCTCGATCTGCTACACGAACTCGCGTCGCGCACCTACGTCGCCGTCGAATACGGCATGCAAACCATCCACAACCGCTCGCTCGACTGGATGAACCGCGGCCACCACCACGACGCCATGCTCGACGCCCTGAACCGCAGCCGCGGCCGAGGCTTCGAAATCGGTGCCCACATCATGCTCGGCCTCCCCGGCGAATCCCACGCCGACATGCTCGCCACCGCCCGCGAAGTCGGCCGCCTCGGCCTCGACGCCGTAAAGATCCACAACCTCTACTGCGTCAAAGACACGCCGCTGGCCGACCAAGTGGCGAGCGGACGAAGTACGACTGATGGAGCGGGCCGAGTACATCGAGACGCTCGTCGACTTCATCGAACTCTTGCCGCCCACAATGGTCGTCGATCGCATCTGCGGCGACGCCCCGCCCGACTATTTCATCGGCCCCACCTGGTGCCTCGACAAGCCGGCCGTGAAACAAGCCGTCCTCGCCGAGTTCGCCCGCCGCGGCAGTTGGCAGGGCCGCAACTTCGAATCCGGCGAGACGTAGCTCCCCGGCTAGCCGCCCAAATTCAGCTCCCCCGTCATCAATAGCCGGCGACCTACGCGTCGCCGGAACCCGCCAAGCCGCCCCATGCTTCCGCAACAGCCCTGCCAGCGCGACCAAAGATTCGAATCGGATTCGCCACGCCCTGCACCTGAATCACAGCGCGGTCGAAGATTCGGAGTTCCTTGCCAGACTGGCAGCTCTCGATGGCGCTCCACGGAATCAAGAGCGGTGGGTGCAGACTCCGAAACAGCGGCATAACGCTGAGTCCGACGCCGCGATCGCTCAGGCTGACGGTGGTGCAGTTGCCGTAGTTCGTAGGGAAAAACTTCGGTCCCAACTTGAGCGATGCCCAGCGGTACTTTTCCACAGGACCGCCGTCGCCAATCGTGAACGTCGTTTCTTCGCGTCGGTACAGCTTGGCCAGACTGTGCCATCCGCCGATGAGCGAGACCAGCGCGATCACCAAGCTCCAAAGCCCGGCCATCAGCGGAATGGCAAGCATCACAAACTGCCAATCGGCAAGGGGTGGAGGGGCGGCGATCATCGGGCGGCTGATGGAGGCGCGGCGGGCGAACCGCAAGTTCTGTCGCAGTGTCGGATGCTATGTCATGACGCTTGGCCTGAGATTATAGCGGAAATTGGGGCGGCTGATCGCGGGGCGAATTGGTTGTTAGAATAATACACGTCTCCGCCGAGGGCTGGACGGTCGCCGGCGCGGTCCTTCGGGATCACGCGGGAGGAAAGTCCGGGCACCGCAGGACAGGGTGGTGGATAACGTCCACCGAGCGCAAGCTCAGGGAAAGTGCCACAGAAAGTAAACCGCCTAAGGGGAGCTGTTAGCTTTTAGCCGTTAGCCTTAGCCAAGTCACGCTCTCGGCTAACGGCTAACAGCTAATGGCTAACAGCTTCCCCGGTAAGGGTGAAACGGTGCGGTAAGAGCGCACCAGCAGGCGGGGCGACTCGCCTGGCTCGGTAAACCCCACCCGGTGCAAGGCCAAACAGGGAGCAGAGTCGGTCCGGCTCGCTACGACTCCCGGGTAGGCTGCTGGAGGCGGCGGGCAACCGCCGTCCTAGAGGAATGGCCGTCGACGACGCTGCTTCGGCCGCGCCGCCCACAGAACCCGGCTTACAGGCCCTCGGCGGAGACTTTTTTTGATCGGGCACTCATCATTCTGCAATTTGCGCAGGATTCTCATTTTGCAATCGCCCCACCTGCCGCTGGCCACAAAGGTTGACTGTCTCGAGGCCCACGAATTCAGGCTACCCATACATCAACTTCCAGCGACGCCCGCTGGATAGAGCATCTACCCGGAAACAATTCAACGAGAGATCCGCCAGCGCCAAGCAAAGTGATCCAACCGACCCGCGTGACCAAAAACAGTACCACAGCACGGCCAGTGGAAGGAAACAAATAGCAGTAAGAATTCTTCCCTGGCTTTGAAATCAAAGCAAGGGATGCCGCCACAGTCAGCCGGCATCGGCGGGCGGATGGGGCAGGGCAACGACGTGCGACTCTCCGCTGGTCAGATAGTACGTGATATCCTGCCGGCTGTAGTCGGTATGCATCTGCTCGACTCCGACGGCAGCGAGACGACCCACAACCTCGGGAAAGTTAGCGTTCCGGAAAGAGAGCCTTGTGCGTGCATTCTTCCATTTCTTGAATTTGTGCGTTGTTCATCGCTTCTCCTTCTGCGGTGAAAGCTAGGTGGTTGGCACTTCGATCCAATGGTGCTTCTGAACGATTGTTTGAAGCAGAGATGCCACCTGCTCTCTTGCTCGAGACTAGATACGACCAAAAAACGGCCGCCACCACCTCCAGCGTGGCCGACGGCGTACGGCCGCCATCACATAGGTCGAGACCACGCCAGCGAAAATCAGCGAGAACGCCGTCAACGCCGTCAGTGGATGAAGTAGCAACTGACGCACGTAAATCCACCCAGCGAGTTTCCTCGGCGAGCGATCGGAATCCCGGTCAACGCGTTAATTCGCTCGATATTCAGGTCAGGACTTGACGTTCTCAGAACGATTCACGAATTGCCTTGCGCGGACTTGAGTCGTCGCGGCCATAGTTCACCTCGCAACGCAAGTTTACTATACGCTTAAACCAATGCGGCAAATAAGCCGCGACGGTCTTCCAGAAATCCCAATCACTTGGCCACTCAGAGTCGAGAGTCGAAATCCATCCGGCTCTTCACTCACTACACCCCGCTTTCCCAACCTGGCCAAAAATAGTTGTTGAATTCCCCGTCGCCGATTGTTAGAACGGCACTGTACAAATACGCATACTGTCGCCGGCTTGCGAACGAGGGCCGGGGATCCGCGCCAAGCCGTACTGCGGTAGAGCTATGACCGACATTTTTAGTGGCATTTCGATTGCAATACCTTCCGTGTGCTCTCGTCTCATGTGGGCGGGGAGCCTCGGGCGGACTCTATCGGACAGGTTGTACGGCCGTTTTGTCCGTCGCAGTGTGCAAGTTGTCCGCGTTATCCGCGGCCAACTGATGGTCGCAGTGGACAATTCATCGCAAATTGTCACCTCGAATCGAGTTTGTCCGTCGAGGGGCGGCGCAACCGACGTGCCAGGCATGAGTTACGAGGAGGCCAAAGAAAACGCCCGGACAAAATGCAGAAATCTCCGAGCTTCCACACCAATTGTCCCACTTGTCCGAACCGACCGCCGGACGTTTCGAGCTGCCGGTTGTCGGGCGTGGCAGTTAATCGCCATGAGCCAAGGACCGACTTGTATCCGCCGGACCGCCGGAGGCGACATTGACCGCTGATCACTCGACCAACATCGACGAAGCAACGTACACCGACGAAGACAGGATTGCGCCCTATCCGCAAGAGGCACTACTCGTCGACGTGGTGGCGGAAATGTCCGCCGAGCGAATCCTATGCACCTCCCCCGGACTCGCCCAGTTTGCGGGCGCCCGCCGCAGCGAACTGCCAATCGCCGTCGTCACCTGCACCTATCTCGACGCCTACCGCGCGGGCCTCGCCTCCGCAACACTGGCAAGATGCCCCGCCCAATTTGCGGATTCAATGCACCGATCTGCCAGGCGACCCGGCCGATGACCAGAATGCGGCCGAGGATAATACCGCCGACGTCGTCGCCCTCCCGCTCTCCGCCACGGGCGAAGCCGACCTCGCCCGTGACCTCGTCCAATCCGCCCACGAACGACTGGGGATCGGCGGCAAACTTTATGCTTCCACCACCAACCGCGACGACACCTGGCTCGGCGAACAGCTCGCCAAAATCTTCCGCCAGCTCAAACGCCGCAAGCAAGATTCCGCCGTGCTCTACGTCGCCACCAAGACCGAGCCGCTCAAAAAGCGCAAAAACTATTCCTGCGAGTTCGCCTTCCGCGACCGCGGCCGCCTGATCCGGCGCGTTAGCCGCCCCGGCGTCTTCTCCCATCGGCACATCGACCCCGGCGCTGGCCACCTGATCGACACGATGCGGATCGAACAGGCGCCCGTATCCTCGACATCGGCTGCGCACCGGCGCGCGCGCTGGCCGCCGCCCCCGCGCCAGAAGGCGTCACCGTCCACGCCGTCGACTCGAATGCCCGTGCCGTAGAATGCACCGCCCGCGCGCCGAGCTCAACGGCCTCACCAATCTCACAACCGAATTGAATCCCGACGGCAACTACACGGGGGCCGGCGGCTACGACCTCGCGCTTGGCCAACCCGCCTTACTACTCGGCTACCGCATCGCCCGCATCCCCTCACCGCCGGCCGCAAGCCCCCTGCCCCGGCGGCCGACTGCACGTCGTCACAAAGCACCCCGCCTGGTACGAAGAAAACATGCCTCGATGGTTCGATGACGTCGCTCTCACCGAACGCAAAGGCTACCACCTCTTCCAAGGCAAGCGGCCGTAGTAGAATTTCCCCCGACCGAGTTGCCCCAATGAAAGGCTCTGTAGAAAACTCCTCTTGCTAGCTAAACATTCATGCCGCTTGCATTCGTACGAAGAGGGTGTCGGTTACCAGCAAATCTCCGCGAGCCGTTGTATTGGCCGCGCTTTCGACAGCGCGGCGTGCGTTGCCGGCTTACTCACACGTGTGTAGTCCTAAGAAGTTCACGCAGCATCAACTCTTCGCCTGCTTGACGTTGAAGAACTTTCTCAAGACGGACTATCGGGGCGTGGTCGCTCACCTGATTGATCATCCTACGGTGGTCGAAGCATTGGAACTGAAACGCATCCCCCATTTCACAACGCTGCAAAAGGGGGCCCGTAGATTGCTGGCTGCCAAGCCGGCCAGATGCCTGTTGGACGCAACAGTCCGGCAACAAATGGGACGACGTCAGCGCGTTCGCTCGTCGGCAATCGATTCGACTGGCCTGCAATGCGGAACAGCGAGCGCGTACTTCGTGCGTCGACGCAAAAAGGTGGGAAGCCCTTGGAAAACGGTGGTTTATCATCGATATCCCAAGCTGGGTGTGGTCTGCGATACGAGCAATCATTTCATTCTCGCTTTCCACGCAGGACGCGGACCGCGACCGGATGTGGACGAGTTTCGCCCACTGGTGGCTGATGCGCTTCGGCGGGTGCGGCTTTCTCTGATGGCTGCGGATGCAGGTTACGACTCCGAACCCAATCACGAGTTCGCGCGCGATGAACACGGCATTCGCACGCTGATCCCTCCCAAGCATGGCCGACCCACCGACAAGCCAGCCAGCGGTCGCTATCGGCGACTGATGCAAACCCGCTTCGATCGTGAGACCTACCGTAACCGAGTGCAGGTCGAGACGGTCATGTCGATGATCAAAAGGCGACAAGGTTCTCAAGTGCGCGGACACAAATACTGGAGCCAGTGCCGCGACCTACGACTGATGGCCCTCACGCACAACGTCATGATTCTGGTCTATGTCGAGGTTTTCTACAGAGCCGATCGCGCTCCTCTGGCAGCGTTCCAACCACACGGGAGTTTTACTTCAGCGTGATCAGGAGATCGCCTGTTTCGACTTGGGTGCCGGCGACTACGTGAACCTCTGCGACCTCGCCGTCCATTTCCGCGCTGACGGTGGATTCCATTTTCATCGCTTCGAGCATGGCCAATTTCTGCCCGACCACGACCTGGTCGCCCGGTTTCACCGCGACCATTACTACCAAGCCCGGAAACATCGCTCCGATTTGCTTCGCGTTTTTGGGATCTGCCTTTTGCCGCCCCACATCCACACTCTGATCGAGCGATCAATGACGGTGACTTCGCGTGGTTGGCCGTTCACTCAAAGAAAACGCTGCGCGTGCCATCCGGATGTGCGTCGCCAACCGTGAGGAATTTGATGATCAGTGTTTTGCCAGGCTCGATGTCGACGGCGATCTCCTCGCCCGGAATCATGCCGTCGAGAAACACCGGCGTCGGCAGCACACTGACGTCGGAAAACTGCCGCTGGTGCTCGGCAAGTTGCTCGAACACTTGCGGGTACATCAGGTAGGAAACGACATCCTGCCCCGTCGGTTCTCCTTCGATCATTTTGGCAACTTTTGCCCGTGTCGCGGCGAGTTCAGCCGGCGGAATACTTTCACCGGGGCGACCTTCCAATGGCTTTTCGCCACGCAGAATGCGGTCGCGCACCCGCGGAAAGCCGCCGTCGACCTGTCCCATGCGACCTCCCAGCAGGTCGAGGACCGCCACGGAAACGCGAGCCGCGCTCGCCCTTCATCACGTCGGCGGCCCTCAAGTCGTTCGCCACCAGGAACAGCGCCATGTCGCCGACAGCCTTGGAGGTAGGTGTGACTTTGACGATGTCGCCCAGGAGTTGATTGCAATCCGCATAAATACGGCACACTTCCGGCCAACGCGACGACAATCCCAAGGCCAAAGCCTGCTGAAACAGGTTCGTATACTGTCCTCCCGGCATCTCGTGCTGGTAGAGATCCGATCCGGCCGCGAGCACCGGGCTTTCAAACGGAGTGTAGAACTCGCGCGCCTCGCGCGAATATTCCGAGATGGAATCGAGCACTGCGCCGTTCAGGCTGCCTTCACGCGGAGTGTTCCGCAGGCTTTCTACCAGTGTATTGAGGTTTGGCTGCGACGTGCCGCCCGACATCGATG